>NZ_ML133521.1 GCF_003985145.1 Rhizobium anhuiense
AAGCGCGACACCATCAGCAGCACCTTCATGCGCTTCTCGCTGTCGTGAAACTCGTAATCCATCTCGAAGGGCGCGGCGACGGCTGTAAAACCGGCGTCGATATCGGCCCCCGAAAGCCCTTCTTCCGAAATGAAGCTGACGCGCATGAAGAACTTGCCGGTATCGAGATCGTCGAACTGCGAGCTGTCGATGATGTTGCAGCCCTTCTCCGCCAGATAGCTCGAAATCGCCGCAACGATGCCGCGCGTCGATTTGCAGGATACGGTGAGTACGAAGTTCTTCATGCGGTCTTTTCCTTCGCCGTTTCAAGCGCAGAGAACCTGGGCGCGCCGGCGCTTTTCCGTCCGGCGTGCCTATTGCAGGTCTGCCCGCTCCTCAGATGTCGAGCGTGTTGTCGCGTTCCCACTGGGTGAAATGCGAGCAGTAGGCATTCCATTCCCGATGCTTGAGCTTGAGGTAGGCGGCGGAAAACTCAGCCCCGATGGCCGCCTTCAAGCCCTCGTCGGCATCATAGGCCCGCAGCGCGTCGAGCAGGTTGAGCGGCAGGCGCGGTGCGTCCTTCACCAGATGCCCCTCGGCATACATGTCGATATCGTAATGCCGGCCGGGATCGGCCTGGCTGCGGATGCCGTCGAGGCCGGCGGCGATGATGATCGCCTGCAAGAGATACGGGTTGACCGCCCCGTCCGGCAGGCGCAGCTCGAAACGTCCGGGTCCCGGCACACGCACCATGTGGGTGCGGTTGTTGCCCGTCCAGGTCACGGTGTTCGGCGACCAGGTGGCGCCCGATGTGGTGCGCGGCGCGTTGATGCGCTTGTAAGAATTGACCGTCGGATTGGTGATCGCGGCGAGCGCCGAGGCGTGCTTCATGATGCCGCCGAGGAAGGTTTTACCCTGAGCGGAGAGCCCGAAGGCCATTTCCTTGTCCGCGAAGGCGTTGACCTTGCCATCGATGTCCCAGACCGAGATGTGGGCATGGCACCCGTTTCCGGTCAGGCCCTTGAAGGGCTTCGGCATGAAGGTGGCGCGAAGGCCGTGCTTTTCGGCGACCGACTTGACCATGAACTTGAAGAAGGAGTGCTTGTCCGCCGTCTGAAGCGCGTCGTCATATTCCCAGTTCATCTCGAACTGGCCGTTCGCGTCCTCGTGATCGTTCTGATAGGGCTTCCAGCCGAGCTCGAGCATGTAGTCGCAAATCTCGGCGATGACATCATAGCGACGCATCACCGCCTGCTGATCATAGCAGGGCTTCTCGGCGGTATCGAACTGGTCTGAAATCACCGAGCCATCGGCAGAGATGAGAAAGAACTCGGGCTCCACGCCGGTTTTTACCCGCAGCCCTTCTTTCGCAGCTTCGGCGACCAGTTTTTTCAGCAGCACGCGCGGGGCCTGTTCGACAGGCTGATCGTCCATGACGCAGTCGGCGGCAACCCATGCGACGTCCTTTTTCCAGGGCAGCTGGATGACGGAGGAAGCATCGGGAACCGCGAACAGGTCGGGATGGGCAGGCGTCAGATCGAGCCATGTTGCGAAGCCCGCAAAGCCGGCGCCATCTTTCTGCATGTCGGCGATGGCTTCGGCGGGAACCAGCTTGGCGCGTTGGCCGCCGAACAGGTCGGTATAGCTGATCATGAAATATTTGATGCCTTTTTCGGAGGCGTATTGCGAGAGGTCCAGTGTCACGTTTGTCCCCTTGTATTGACCTTATGTAATGATCTTAGACACTTGATGGTGAAGCCGGCCGCATCCTCCCAAACGCGCCCGGCCGGCGTTTTTAGAAACCGGTCTTGCCGGGGATCCAGTTGGTGCCGGCGAGCGGCACCTGCGCCATGGCCGATGCCTCGATCGTCAGTGCGACGAGGTCTTCCGGCTCAAGGTTGTGCAGATGGTTCTTGCCGCAGGCACGCGCGATCGTCTGGGCCTCGAGCGTCATGACCTTGAGGTAGTTGGCGAGGCGGCGGCCGGCCGCAACCGGGTCGAGGCGTTTGGCAAGCTCCGGGTCCTGGGTGGTGATGCCGGCCGGATCCTTGCCTTCATGCCAATCGTCATAGGCGCCGGCCGTCGTGCCGAGCTTTTGGTATTCCTCTTCCCAATGCGGATCGTTGTCGCCGATCGCGACGAGCGCCGCCGTGCCGATCGCGACCGCGTCGGCGCCCAGCGCCAGCGCCTTGGCAACGTCGGCGCCGGAGCGGATGCCGCCCGAAACGATGAGCTGCACCTTGCGGTGCATGCCGAGATCCTGCAGCGCCTGGACAGCCGGACGAATGCAGGCGAGCGTCGGCATGCCGACATTCTCGATGAAGACGTCCTGGGTCGCCGCCGTGCCGCCCTGCATGCCGTCGAGCACGACGACATCGGCGCCCGCCTTCACCGCAAGAGCGGTGTCATAGTACGGACGCGCGCCGCCGACCTTGACGTAGATCGGCTTTTCCCAGTCGGTGATCTCACGCAGCTCCATGATCTTGATTTCCAGATCGTCGGGGCCGGTCCAGTCCGGATGGCGGCAGGCCGAGCGCTGGTCGATGCCCTTGGGCAGGTTGCGCATATTGGCGACGCGGTCGGAGATCTTCTGGCCGAGCAGCATGCCGCCGCCGCCGGGCTTGGCGCCCTGGCCGACCACGACTTCGATCGCGTCGGCGCGGCGCAGGTCCTTCGGATTCATGCCGTAGCGCGACGGCAGATATTGGTAGACCAGCGTTTGCGAATGGCCGCGCTCTTCATCGGTCATGCCGCCGTCGCCTGTCGTGGTTGAGGTCCCGGCGATCGTCGCGCCGCGGCCGAGCGCTTCCTTGGCATTGCCGGACAGCGCGCCGAAGCTCATGCCAGCAATGGTGATCGGCGTCTTCAGCGTGATCGGCTTCTTGGCGAAACGTGAGCCGAGCACCACAGTCGTGTCGCATTTCTCGCGGTAACCTTCGAGCGGATAACGCGAGATGGAGGCGCCGAGAAACAGCAGGTCGTCGAAATGCGGAACCTTGCGTTTGGTGCCGGCGCCGCGGATGTCATAGATACCGGTCGCGGCCGCGCGGCGGATTTCGGCAAGCGTATAGTCGTCGAATGTCGCGGACTTGCGCGGCGGGGTATAGGGGTTGTGATAGCTCATGGGGGTCCCTCGCCTTAATACGCGTCGGCGTTGTCGATGTTGAAATTGTAAAGCTTGCGGGCGGAGCCGTAGCGCTTGAACTCTTCGGGCCTGACGTCCGTGACCCCGGCGCGATCGAGCAGTTCGGCAAGCTTGTCCAGATGCTCCGGCCGCATCTCTTTCTCGATGCAGTCGGAGCCGAGGCTTTTGACCTCGCCGCGGACGAACAGCTTGGCTTCGTAGAGCGAATCCCCCAACGCATCGCCGGCGTCGCCCAGCACGACCAGATGGCCGGATTGACCCATGAAGGCCGACATGTGGCCGATGCTGCCATGAACGACGATGTCGATGCCCTTCATCGAAATGCCGCAACGCGACGCCGCGTTGCCCTTGATGACGAGCAGGCCGCCGCGGCCGGTGGCGCCGGCATATTGGCTGGCGTCGCCCTCTATGACGACGGTGCCGGACATCATGTTTTCGGCAACGCCCGGACCGGCCGAACCATGAACCGTCACCCTGCCGCCGTCATTCATGCCGGCGCAGTAATAGCCAACCGATCCTCTGACAGCGACCGTGACGGGGCTGTCGATACCAACGGCGACGGCATGGCTGCCGCGCGGGTTGATGACTTCGAATTCAGTGTCGTTGGCACCCTGGGAAAGGGCGTGCAGCGCGCTGTTCAGTTCGCGAAGAGGCGTGTTGGAAAGATCGAATGTGGGCATTTATTCCTCGTTGGTCCGAGACGGTTTGCGCCGGCTCCTGCTTTTCAGGCGTCCTTCAGGCGGCCTTGTCGTGATCCCAGAAGTAAACGGTTGCCGGCTCCGGCTCCCAGACACGGGCATTCTCGATGCCGGGAAGGTTGACCAGCGCGCGATATTCCGAGCCGAAGGCGACATACTGATCCGTCTCGGCCATGACGGCGGGCTTGCAGGCGATCGGGTCGCGCACCACGCCGAAGCCGGACTTGGTGCCGACGACGAAGGTGAAGAAGCCGTCGAGATCGTCGAGCGCGCCCGTCAGCGCCTGACCGAGATCCTTGCCCTTGGCCATTTCGGCCGTCAGATAAGCGGCGGCGACTTCGGAATCGTTCTGCGTCTCGAAGGTCATGCCTTCGCGCACCAGTTCGCGACGCAGGTTGTTGTGGTTGGACAGCGAACCGTTGTGCACGAGGCACTGGTCGGCGCCGGTCGAAAACGGATGCGCGCCGAGCGTGGTGACCGCGGATTCCGTCGCCATGCGGGTATGGCCGATGCCGTGGGTTCCGCTCATCGCGCGGACGCCGAAGCGCGCCACGACGTCTTTCGGAAGGCCGATCTCCTTGTAGATTTCGACGCTTTCGCCCGATCCCATCAGACGGACCGCCGGGCGGATCTCTTCAAGCGCCTTGCGCACATTGCCAAGCTTGGACGCGTCCAGCTCGATGACCGCATGCGTGCTCTTGATCGAGACGTCGGCTTTGATGCCGGCCTTCTCAAGGTCGCCGGCGAGGCCGTCGAAATCCGCGCCGGGATTGGCCGACTGGATGGTGATTTTTGCCCTGCCTTCGGCGGAGCCGCCATAGATGGCGATGCCGGCCGAGTCCGGACCGCGATCGGTCATGGTTATCAGCATATCCGAGAGCAGATTTCCCAGCTGAGGCTCAAGGCTCTTGTCCTTGAGGAACAGTCCAACGATGCCGCACATAGGTGTGCCTCCTTTCATGTTGAGAAAGGACTAGCAGGTCTACATCAGGACATCAACTGGGAGGAATAAACTTTTCTTCTAAGGCAAGTCAGCTCTTGGAGTTCTGCTGGGGATAACTGATGATCGAGAGGTACTTGCTCGGCAACTTCATCAACTGCTCCGGCCCATGGGGCGCGTCGGCGTCGAAGAACAGGCTGTCGCCCGGCTGCATCTGGAAAAGCTGGTCGCCGTGGCGATAGATCACCTCGCCTTCGAGCATGTAGAGAAACTCCATGCCCTCGTGCTGGAAGGTCGGGAAAATATCGGAATCGGCCGTCAGCGTGATCAGATAGGGCTCGACGATGACGCCGCTGGTATTGTTGTCGATATGGCCGAGCAGATTATATTGATGGCCGGCGCGCGTGCCGCGCCGTTCGAGCTCGATGCCCTGCCCCGCCTTGACGAAGACGGCATTGCGCGGTTCCTCGAAGCGGCGAAAAAAGGCGGTCAGCGGCACGCCGAGCGCCCGCGACAGCGATTGCAGCGTCGTCAGCGACGGCGAGATGTTGCCGTTCTCGATCTTCGACAGCATGCCGAGCGAAATGCCGGTCGCGGCCGCCAGATCGGTGACCGTGATGCCGAGTTTCTTGCGGTAGGCGCGCACCTCGTGGCCGATCGCCATTTCGAGGTTGTTCTCCTTCGGCTCCCGGACGGCGTGCGGATCCTGGGAAAAGGGCGCGCGTCCACTATGCGCCTGTTCCGGTTGCTCTGCCGCTTCACGCTTGGATTTCATGGATTTTCCACCGCCGCCTTCTCTTTGATCTGAAGGCAACCCTATCGCCATAGTGAAAATTCCTCAACCGTGAAGAAAACCTATTCCCGCCGCGCCGCGCGCGGAGCGATGCCGTAGACGGCGCGGAACATCCGGGAAAAATGGCTCAGACTGGAAAAACCGGTGGCGACCGCGATTTCCGAGACCGAAAGCGGGCTCTGTTTCAGCAGGCGATGGGCATGCTGCAGCCTGATCCTGCGATACTGATCGAGGAAGGTGGTGCCGAGATGGGTGGCAAAGAGCCGGTCGAGATGGCGTGCGGTGACGCCGGCGATGCGCGCCATGGCGGCACGTTCGAGCGGCATCTCGATCGTCTCCTCCATCCGTTCGAGAACACTGAGCAGGCCGGGATGATGGACCCCGTAACGTTCGGCCAGCGAGGCGCGCTGCGGGGCTGCCGGCTCGTTGACCTCGGTATGAAGGTACCAGTCGCTGACCCGGCGGGCGAAATCCGGTCCCATGCGCTCGGCGATTAGCACATGCATCATGTCGAGGGGCGCGATGCCGCCGCCGCAGGTGATCCGGTTGCCGTCGATCATGAAGCGCGCCTGGCGCGGCGTGAGGTCCGGGAAGGCTTCGAGAAGGGCGGCTGCATGCTCCCAGTGGATGGTGAAGTCGCGGCCGCCCAGCAATCCGGCGGCGGCCATCAGATAGGGGCCACCCGAGATGCCGCCGATCCGCACACCTTCGCGCGACAGCTGCCGCAAGCAGGCAAGCACACCGGGATATCGCCAGTCGCGCGGTGACCCGCCGGCGCAGACAAAGGCTGTTCCAAGTCCCGAGCCTCTGACCGGCAAAAGTTCGGCGGGAACGCTGGTGCCCGAGGAGGAAAGCGCCGCTGCACCATCCGGCGAGAAGATCCGCAGCCGATAGATCTCGCGCCCGGCCAGAAGATTTGCCGCCCTGAGCGGCTCTGTGGCCGAGGCATAGGACATCAGCGCAAATCCCGGGATGAGGATGAAGCCGATTGTCTGGACATTTTTGCTATCAAATGAAGACATGTCTCTTTCTTAGCGATTTATGTCCTTATCGTGCAAGTACATGCGTCTCTTTCTGGCATCATGCTCCTGTTCTTTCCGGGTGACCCATGCGCTATTCCGCTCTTTCGATTTTTCTGAACGGCCTTCGCGGCAACAAGGGCTGGGCGCCTGCCTGGCGCGATCCGGCGCCGAAGCCGCATTACGACGTCATCATCGTCGGCGGCGGCGGCCATGGTCTTGCCACCGCCTATTATCTCGCCAAGGAGTTCGGCGTCACCAATGTCGCCGTCCTCGAAAAGGGCTATCTCGGCTCCGGCAATATCGGCAGGAACACGACGATCATCCGTTCGAACTACCTGCTATCAGGCAACAATCCCTTCTACGAGCTGTCGATGAAGCTTTGGGAAGGGCTGGAGCAGGACTTCAACTTCAACGCCATGGTCTCGCAGCGCGGCGTGCTCAACCTCTTCCATTCCGATGCGCAGCGTGACGCCTATACGCGCCGCGGCAACGCCATGCGGCTGCACGGCGTCGACGCCGAGCTTCTCGACCGGCAGGCAGTGCGCCGGAAATTGCCCTTCCTCGATTTCGACAATGCCCGTTTCCCCATTATGGGCGGCCTGTTCCACCCGCGCGGCGGCACGGTGCGTCACGATGCGGTCGCCTGGGGTTATGCGCGCGGCGCAGACAGCCGCGGCGTCGACATCATCACCCAGTGCGAGGTGACCGGTATCCGCCGCGAAAATGGTCAGGTGACCGGCGTCGAGACCAGCAAGGGCTTCATCGGCTGCGGCAAGCTGGCGCTCGCAGCCGCCGGCAACTCCACCGTCGTCGCCGATATGGCCGGCCTGCGGCTGCCGATTGAAAGCCATGTGCTGCAGGCCTTCGTCTCCGAAGGCCTGAAACCCTTCATCGACACGGTCGTCACCTTCGGCGCCGGGCATTTCTATGTCTCCCAGTCCGATAAGGGCGGCCTCGTCTTCGGCGGCGATATCGACGGCTATAATTCCTATGCCCAGCGCGGCAATCTCGCTTCGGTCGAACATGTCGCCGAGGCCGGGCTGGCGATGATCCCGTCGCTTTCGCGCGTGCGCTATCTGCGCTCCTGGGGCGGCGTCATGGATATGAGCATGGACGGCTCGCCGATCATCGACCGCACCCATATCGACAATCTCTACCTCAATACCGGCTGGTGTTACGGCGGCTTCAAGGCGACACCCGCCTCCGGCTTCTGCTACGCCCATCTGATCGCCCGCAACACGCCGCATCAGACCGCCCGCGCCTTCCGGCTCGACCGTTTCGCGCGCGGTTATCCGATCGACGAAAAGGGCGTCGGCGCCCAGCCCAATCTGCACTAAGGACATTCGACCATGGCAAGCCTGATTTCATGTCCCCATTGCGGTGCCCGGCCCAAGGAGGAATTTTCGATCCGCGGCGATGCCAGCCTTGCCAGGCCGGCGCCGGATGCCGGCGCGGATGCCTGGTTCGACTATGTCTATCTCCGTGACAATCCGCGCGGCCGGCACAGCGAATACTGGCATCACACCTCCGGATGCCGCCGCTGGCTGATCGTCGAGCGCGACACCGTCACCCATGCGGTCCACCGCGTCAGGGATGCCGCCCTTTCCAAGCTCGGCGGAGAACCGGCATGACGAGTTTCCGTCTCTCCTCCGGCGGCCGGATCGACCGCGCCACAACGCTCGGCTTCACCTTCGACGGCAGGCCGCTCGAAGGCCATCCGGGCGACACGCTCGCCTCGGCGCTGCTCGCCAACGGCGTCCAGCTCGTCGGCCGCAGCTTCAAATATCACCGCCCGCGCGGCATTCTGACGGCGGGGGCCGCCGAACCGAACGCGCTGGTGACGACAGGCAGCGGCGGGCGCACCGAACCGAATACACGCGCGACGATGATCGAGCTTTATCAGGGGTTGACGGCAAAGAGCCAGAACCGCTGGCCCTCTCTCGGCTTCGATATCGGCGCGGTCAACGGGCTGCTGTCGCCCTTCCTCAGCGCCGGCTTCTATTACAAGACCTTCATGTGGCCGGCGGCCCTCTGGGAAAAGCTCTACGAGCCGGTGATCCGCAAGGCGGCGGGCCTCGGCAGAGCCTCCTACGAAGCCGATCCTGATTCCTACGAGAAATGCTGGGCGCATTGCGATCTGCTGGTGATCGGCGCCGGCCCTGCCGGCCTTGCCGCAGCGCTGACCGCCGGCCGGGCCGGCGCACGCGTCATCCTCGCCGACGAGGGGCCGGAACTCGGCGGTAGCCTGCTTTCCGAGACCGGCACCGTCGACGGCAAGCCGGCGGGCACTGTTCTCAACGAGCTGCTTGCCGAGCTGGAGGGCCTGGAGAACGTGCGCCGCATGCCGCGCATGACGGTGTTCGGCTGGTACGACGACAATGTCTTCGGCGCCGTCGAGCGGGTGCAGAAGCATGTAGCGATGCCCGATCCGGATCGTCCGGTCGAACGGTTGTGGCGCATCGTCGCCCGCCAGGCGATCCTGGCGACCGGCGCCGAAGAGCGGCCGCTCGTCTTTGGCGGCAACGATATTCCCGGTGTGATGATGGCAGGCGCCATGCGCAGCTATCTCAACCGGCAGGCGGTGGCGCCGGGCCAAAGCACGGTGATCTTCACCACCAATGATGCCGGATATGACACCGCCGCCGACCTTGAAGCCTCCGGCCTTCGAGTTGCGGCGATCATCGACAGTCGCGCCGATGGCGGCAAGAGCTGGCAGGGCCGTGCCGAGGTTCTGCGGGGCGCCCGGGTGATCGATGCGTTCGGCGGCAAGCGCCTGCACAGCGTCGGCGTCGAAACCGCAGGCGGCCTTCGCCGGATCGACGCGGATGCGCTCGCGATGTCGGGTGGCTGGAGCCCGGTCATTCATCTTGCCTGCCATCGCGGCGGCAAGCCGCGATGGTCGGAGGAGACTTCGGGGTTTCTGGCGCCGACTGCACAGGAAGGCCTCGCGGTTGCGGGCGCCGCAGACGGCCTTGCGCAGACCACAGCCTGCCTCGGCGATGGCGCCGCAAAGGCCGCCGCCGCATTGCAGGCAATCGGCCTCGCCGCGGAACCGGCCTTTGCTTCCGCCACCGAGACGGCTCAGCACGCAAAGCCGCTCTGGTCGGTCAAAGGTTCAAAGGGCAAGGCCTTCGTCGACTATCAGAACGACGTGCATCTCAAGGACCTTGGGCTGGCCGTGCGCGAAGGCTACGGCCATGTCGAGCTCGCCAAGCGTTATACCACCAGCGGCATGGCGACCGACCAGGGCAAGCTTTCCAACATCAACGCCATCGGCATTCTCGCCGAGACGCGTGGCGTGTCGCCCGCCGAGGTGGGAACGACGACCTTCCGGCCCTTCTATACGCCGGTCTCCTTCGGCGCTTTGACCGGGGCATCGCGCGGCAAACATTTCCAGCCGGCGCGCAAATCGCCGCTGCATGGCTGGGCCGAGAAAAACGGCGCGGTCTTCGTCGAAACCGGCCTCTGGTATCGTTCTTCCTGGTTCCCGCGCGTGGGCGAAACGACGTGGCGCGAAAGCGTCGACCGCGAAGTATTGAACATCCGCAAAAATGCCGGCCTCTGCGACGTCTCGACCCTCGGCAAGATCGAAATCTTCGGCAGGGATGCCGCGACCTTCCTCGATCGCATCTATTGCAACGGCTTCGCCAAGCTTGCCGTCGGCAAGGCGCGTTACGGCATCATGCTGCGCGAGGATGGCTTCATCTATGACGACGGCACCACCAGCCGGTTCAGCGACGATCATTTCTTCATGACGACGACGACCGCACTTGCCGCCGGCGTGCTCACCCATCTCGAATTCTGCGCCCAGACGCTCTGGCCGGAGCTCGACGTCTGCTTCGCCTCCTCCACCGATCAATGGGCGCAGATGGCCGTTGCCGGGCCGAAGTCGCGCGACATCCTCTCCGAGATCGTCGACGAGGATCTGTCGGATGCGGCCTTCCCCTTCATGAGCGCCCGCAAGGTCTCGCTCTTCGGCGGCGGGCTCGAAGGCCGGCTCTTCCGGATCTCCTTCTCCGGCGAACTCGCCTACGAGCTGGCAGTACCGGCCGGCTACGGCGAAGGCGTTGCCGACGCGATCATGGCAGCCGGTGAGAAACATGGCATCTGCGCCTATGGCGCCGAAGCGCTCGGCGTCATGCGCATCGAGAAGGGCCACGTCACCCATGCCGAGATCAACGGCACGGTCACCCCAGGCGATCTCGGTTTCGGCCGCATGGTTTCATCAACCAAGCCGGATTTCATCGGCAAGGCCATGCTTGCCCGCGACGGCCTGCAGGATCCCGAGCGCCCGCGCCTCGTCGGCGTCAAACCGCTCAATCCGACAAGCGGCTTCCGCACCGGCTCGCATATCCTTGCCGAGGGCGCTGCGGCGACGCTCGAAAACGATCAGGGCTACGTCACATCGAGCGCCTTTTCGCCGGGGCTCGGCCATACGATCGGCCTGGCGCTCGTCAAGCGCGGGCCGGAGCGTATCGGCGAAAAGGTGACGGTCTGGAACGGCCTGCGCAATGAATTCACCGATGCGGTGCTCTGCCATCCCGTCTTCATCGATCCCGAAAACGAGAAGCTTCATGCCTGATCTTCCGCAACACAAACCGGTTCTGGCCGGAACGGTTTATAACGGCATCTCGGAGGCCGGCATCCGCCTGCAAGCCCTGCCGGAGGGGCATCTCCTGCATGTGCTCGGCGCGATAGAGCCATCCGCGCTCGCTGCGGAATTGGCAAAGGCAGGCTTTGCAAAAAGTTCGATCCGCAAGGCGGGCTTCGGTCAATGGTTCGTCGCCGGCGACGAACCACTCGTCCCTGCCAGCCTTGATGCCCTCGCCGCAGCGCTTGCCGGAAAAGCCTACGTCATGGACCAGAGCCACGGGCGTGTGCGCATCGGCGTTTCCGGCCGCTCTTCGCGGGCGCTTCTCTCAAAGGGCACCGCCGTCAATCTCGATCCCGGCGTCTTCCCGGAAGGCCATTCGGCCATGACCATGGTTGGTCATCTCTCCGTGCAGATCGTCCGCACCGGCGATGACAGCTTCGAACTCACGGTCCTGCGCAGCTTTGCCGAAAGCCTCTGGGACGAACTCACCCATATGGCGGCGAGCGCCGAAAAGGACGACGCATAGGGGCCATCCGTGTCGGCAATGGCGCCATTTCCAGGATACTTGGCAGGAGGTCGAGGCGGTGGTAATCTTTACCACCGCGGGGAAATGGAGCTGCTTGTGCCCAACGTCGAAAAGATTAGTGTCTCGATGACGCCACAGCAGGCGGATTTGCTGCGCGATGCCGTGGAAAGCGGCGCATACGCCAGCAGCAGCGAAGTAATCCGTGAAGCTATCCGCGACTGGTCTGCAAAATGGGAATCCCGTAAGGGCGACATTGAGCGCTTGCGCGCATTCTGGGCCGAAGGCAAGGCAAGCGGCGGCATTGAGCCCGTAGATTTCGATCGGCTGCTCGACGAGGCACGCCAGGAAGCCAAGCTCGCCGCCCAGCATGCCCGCTCGTCTGGACTGTCGCCGCCCGCGCCGGCGTGAAAAAAATCTACGCTGACATCGCCCGGGAACAGCCTCAGGCGGCGGAGCGATATTTCCGCCGTTTCCGAGAGAAGGCGATGCTTTTGATCGACCAGCCGCGTCTCGGCTCACGCCAACGGGATATCAGTCCCTCGGCGCGCATGCTCGTTGAGGCTCCCTATGTAATCCTCTACGAGACCCATCCGGACACCGACCAAGGGCCGGTGGAATTGGTTGAGAGAGAGCGGTTCCGGCTGGGGGCGAATGACACTCTAACGACGGTGATCGAGTGGTCGGATGAAAAATATGGCAGGTGCGATTTCCTGCACGTCGCATGGAAGCTACCGAGCGTGCTGTTTCCTGTCGGCGGCGATCGGGAGCAGAATCAGCCCGCCCGCCAGGACCATGATGGCTGCAACTAGGATGGGACCTCGATAGCTTGCAAAATAAAGTGTTGACGTGCCGATAACTGGTGCCGCGACCAATGCGCTTAGACGCGAAGCGTTGGAAAAAAGTCCCGTCATGAATCCAATCTTCGCCGGGTGAATTTCCTGGAACCAGGCAAGCCCCATTCCTATCACGGATGCAACGAATACGGCGTTAAGAGCCTGTAAGAGCAGAACTTGCAGGTAGTTTTGTGAGGCTGAAAGGCCGATGCAGTAAAGGAGCCCTGCTAGACAGCCAATTTTAAACACGAATGCGCGTCCACGTCTTTCTGCGACAATTGGCAATAAAAAGAACAGCGGCATCTCAAACGCGGCGGCCAAGCTTGCGACGAGGCCGATCTGAAACAGAGTTGAGTGAAACTCATCCCTTAGCAACAAGGAGACCACGTTGCCCGTGATATAGTTGGTGCCCAGAAGGAGCACAAAACCAGCGAACATCAAGATAACAGTAATTTTTCCGTTTTGACCGTTGTCCCTCTTAGCTCGGGGAAACGGTGGGTTGGATGACGGCATCCACCAAATAAACATGCTGTTGGCTAAACAAAGAGTCGCGGCAATCCAAAATATGCTTGATAGACCGAAACTGGTCATCGCTGTGGTGGCTGCTGCTGGTCCCACGACCCATGCGACAGAAAACAGGCTCCGTAATTTCACAACGAGCGATGGGTTGGAATGCGTCCGTCGAATGTATGCGAAAAAGAGGCTCGATAACGCGCTGTATGGTCCCAGCAACAGAACAAACAGCAGGCCAAGCGTGTGCGGGTCTGACACGAAAGGAATGCTAGCCAACCCGAAAAATGCAACGCAATTCACCGTGGAAAGCATTCTTCGGAGGTCTGAAACGCGATCGGAGATCGCCGGTATAATCAATGTGAAAACCAAGCCGGCAATACTGTTCAGACCCAAAAGCCAGCTTAGCGTGGTGGGGTCGACGCGAAATCTCTCATACAGATACAAGGAAAGATTGGGATTTACTGACGCCGTTAGCAGGCCGATGGACAGAGCATAGGCGACATTATTCCACCGAGTTGACGTGGTCTCGGCGTCACTCATAGACATTGCGATCCCTTAAATCTCTTTGTCGAAGGATTGATGATGCGGCCAGCGCAATGGCGTCAGCGGCTTCATCTGCATAAAGATGGGAAAATCCCGTGGAAGCAGGGCTCGCTCGCTTCGATCGCGGGTCCGATATTTGAACTGCACCGGCAAGTCCGGCTCGCGCAGCTGCTTCAACATCAGAGAGCCGATCTCCGACAAGCCAACACCGGTCCGCGCGTAACTCCAACCGGTCACAAATTGCCTGTATCATGCCCGGGCCTGGCTTCCTCCATTCGAACTCCTCCACTAAGTCCGGATTTGGAACCTGAGCGCAGGCTGCAATAGCTTCGAACATTGGAGCATCTCTTGAGATCGATTGCTCTATGTGATGGCACACCAACTCGAAATCAGCCCAGGAGTAATACTTTCTTCCAATGCCGCTTTGATTTGTCACGAGAGCGACGAAGATTCCTGACCGGCGACAAAATTGGATCGCATTGATCACCCCGGGCAGGAGTTCAACTTGCCGAATACTCCCCACATATCCGCTATCGACGTTGAGGACGCCATCCCGGTCCAAGAATAGAATTTCCTGCCGCGGTCGGCTTTGTCGTTCGCGTCGCCAGTATATGCGAGAATGGAATTTCTCGTATTCCTGCCGCTTATAACCGGCCAGTGGTTTCAACATGGCGTCTCGCGAAGTTAATGCCTCTGATATAGCTCCACGTCCTCGGAAAAGTCGCCAGTTGCTTCACATCCTCTGATAGAACGGCATCAAATGGATGCGTAAAGATGCTGTTTGCCTCATTCCGATCATCCGCATCCCGGCTGAGGCTCACAATCTCCGCCGCAGTGTGACCGGCCCTCATAACGAAGAACAGCTCCGGATGGCAGTAGACAGGATCATACGCTAGGCCGATCAGCCATGATCGGTCTGGATCAACATCCAGAACCCCAAGTTCTTCTTTCACTTCGCGCGTGGCTTCTTCGAATAGATTGATCTCTCCATCGCGCGCGGTCGGCTCGGCATATCCGCCGACGAAATAGAGACCACCCGGGTTTTGCTCGGCTGTTAGGCTCCGCTGAGTGAGGACAAGGTGGTTATCGCGGCTGACAAGAAGAACAGTCAAGCCCAGGGGGTCTGCTCTTCCTGACGCTGGAAACTCATCAGAAAACGACGGCTGGCGTGATGTGATGTAAGCGGAGAAGGATGTCCGCTCTGCCTCGATTGCCGCGATGCCCTTTGCGCTCGCAAAAGATTTGAGCCTGAGAAGTGCGCCATCGAACGCGCTCGGCCGAGTCCGTGTGAAATCTGACCAAATGCGGAACTGTTCCGATCGACCTGCGTCATCGAACTCGAAACTACCAGCGAGCTTGCAGCGGACATTTCGAGCTACCACTGAAAGATGGGTCTCTTCCGGGAATCTGTGTTTCACCATGAATATGTGTCTCCCGGCCGTTTCGTTATTGAATACGTGAGCATGGCTTGTAATTTGGCGGCTACCTCTGCTGCCATGAGGGGAGCTTCCGTTGCTTTGCCTGGAAGGGCGAGGATCTCATTTTCAGAAAGCTCTATGACATGCACGTCAACTGATCGTGGGCCGGCGCTGCTGACATGAATGCTCGGCTTCAGGCAGGCATTGGACTGATAAGCTGCGAAATGCGGGACGTTATAGGTTGTATTCAGCCGGTCTTTGATGCCGGCAACAGTGGAGGGCACCTGGTCATAGTTGGGCGCTTCGATTTCCAAATCCTCCTGGCTCTGACATACAACGCAGTAGTCGCCTTGGGGCATCACCGAAACGTCACCGGGATCGACGATCATGTATCCAAATTTCGTGAAACGCTTCGTCAAAACAACATGACTTTTCCATAGTTTAACAGTCGTATCCCCGAGTGAACTCCACCGGTCTCTGTTTCGCTCCAACAAGCCTTTTGTTTCGAAACCTGCGCAATAGACGACCTGCTTTACCCTCACGCGCTTGGTCTCACCCGCGACCGTGATTGTTGCAATGCCATCGACGTATGAAGACAGGCGATGTCCCACCCACGTGGTGACGCCTCTATGAAGCATCCGGGATAGGAGCTTCTGGTAGACCATTGCGTAGTTGATCGGCAGGTCCTTCACGTATGCAGCAACCGTGGCGTTTCCGCGGAATTCAAATTCAGGGTTGGCCAATTGGGCAGAAGAAAGAGGGATCGCTTCTATCTGAAAAGAGGCCCATCTTTCCAGGGCTCGGTCTGCGAGAACCTTGTCGCGGACAAGAAGGCGAACCGGCGCTGCGTTGTGATGGATCGCCGTCCAATGATGCGTGCGGTAAAATTCGCACCCTTCCCTGCATCGTTGCGCAGTGCGGGCCGCCCGTATCGGATCATCGATCACAGCGGCATGAAAACCGCCACCGTGAACATAGCCCCCGTTCCGAGTGCTTGGACCAGGAGCGATTTTATCTCCTTGCTCGATGAGGAGGACTTTTGCGCCAAGTTCGCTTAGAACGTCGGCAGTTGTGAGCCCTGCGCAGCCAGCTCCCACGACCAAAACATCAAAGTGATCTGCACCTTCCATTAAGACGCTCCCACGCCAGAGTAGTCAATCTTGTCGGCACGAGAGCCTTCGCTATGGATGGAAACCTTGTGCAAGGCTTTGCTGTGAAAGGCATCCTGGAGCTGAGCATGTGCGCTAGGGGGCGCTAGAAACAGGAAATATCCTCCTCCGCCGGCTCCCAGAATTTTCGCACCTAAAGCCCCGCAACGCTTGGCTCGATTGTAAATCTCCGCCAGCTCAGGTTTGCCATCTAAAGCGCCAAGGCGCTCTTTGAGATGCCACGCCTCGTCGAAGTAATTTCCGACGTTCGATAGATCCGAACGTTCCAAGTCCAATGCCAAGTCTTCAGCAAGGTGGACCATCCTTGCCAGAACCTCGTCGCGTGCAACGGGCGACACAAGAACCCTTTGTGTTGCCAATGTTTTCGACGCGTCCCGGCGATAACCGCTGTCGAGCAGCATAAGCCAGCTTGACAATTCTGCTTGCACATCAGGCGAAAGGTCGAGGCCACGGCATTCGACCGTTTCGTTAGACAGAAACCGATAATGTCGAAGACCGCCAAAGGCCGGAGGGTAGGCATCCTGCTTCCCGATCTCGCGGCCAGCAATTATCATTTCGGCGTGCGCAGCGCGCGCTGCTAGCTCATTCGGTTCGAGAAAATGACCGGCGAGTTGCACAAGTGCATTGAACAGGCCAACGGCAACGGCACTGGATGCTCCAAGGCCGCTTCCGCTTGATGTGACGTCCGACATGATCGAAACGTCAACTCCCCCTCGCCAGTTGAGAGACTGGAAAACCGATCGTAGGATCGGATCGCTTATCTTATGCCAGGTTGAGAATAGCTGTTCCGAATGAGTAACCAACCTGATTTTGCTATCGCGTCGCCATTTGGCGGTCACGAACACAAACTTGTCGATGGCGGTGCTCACGACGCCGCCATTCATTTTCTTATAGAAGCTTGGCACATCACTTCCTCCACCCAGGAAGCTCACCCTCAATGGGGTTTTTGAAACTATTAAGTCGGGCGGTACGTCAGGCGATTTGAGATGGCTCATGCAGCAGCAATAGGGGGAGTGTGCCGCTTGATCAGTGTGCGCAGGATCATGTGTCCGACCATCATGTGAATGTCTTCACATATTTGCATGTCGGAACGCGAAACGTGAAGAATCCGGTCGGACAACGATACCAGTGCTCCGCCATCAAACCCGACGATCGAGGCGACCGTTGCGCCAAGGGACTTTGCGACTTTCGCCCCTTGGACGACGTTGGCGGAGTTGCCACTACCGGAAATCAGCAGAACAACGTCGCCGGGATCGACTACATTGCGGATCTGCTCGGCAAAACTTTCTGGATAGGATTGGTCGTTCGCGTGGGCAGTCAGCAAACCAATATTGTCAAGAACGGACCGACCACGAAACCGCCTCCCTGTCGCGAGTGGGAGCGATTTGTTCCAGTCAGTAACGTAATGGAGCGCCGTCAAAGCACTGCCGCCATTGCCGCAAACTATGATTTGCTTATCCCGCTGCCAAGCGTCATCGATCAGATCAACGAAAGAGGCAATCGAATTTAAATGCACTGACGCCAAAGCGCTATTAAAATCCGTTATATATTCGGATATCGCATTTTGCACTATAACTTTCCTTCACTTATACTTTAGGTGGCAGAGGCTCTATAGTCATTTTCCCATGGCTTTCCTGAATTCATCGATATTTTTATTTCTGGGGCTCGTTCGTGATAGAGATGGGCAAAAATGCCGGGAAGGCGGGCGATTTTCTCAATCGCTTCAACCCGGCTGAAGAAGTCACGGTCTTCTCCTCCCCAGCCGACAAAGCCTGCGTCGAATCCGCCAACGGCGTCGAATGTTTCTTGAAATAACCAGACACAGCCTCCTGGTGCATTCTTCGAAACGTACCCGAAGATTGGGCAGGCAGACCGAAATCCCTTTTCGTATATTCGGCCCGTATCTTCCGGCTGAATGAAGTACATGTCCGTGTAGGGAAAGAGTACCTTGCAGCCCGACTCAATGAGGCAACCTATCGACTGATCGACAAATGTTTCATCTAGGTAGGCATCACCGTCGAGAATGCAGAGAATCCCATCATCCGATCTGCAAATTGATGAGCCGAAATTAATCGCTGCTGATTTGTTGAATTTGCCGGTGTTCAGCCGATGATGATATTGGATGTCGTAGTGCTCCAGTGCCCCCCTGTTGCGGGGAATCTCATCATCTTCGACAACGACGATGGATACTGCTCCAGCGCTCTGTCGGGTAAGTACCCTCAAACACGAAAGCAGGTTTCGCAGCCGGCCGTCATGAGGGACGGTTGCTCGAAAAGGAATTATAACGCTGACTTTACCGGGGTGATCTGATCGCCGCTTGCTCGGAGACGCCGAATTTGCGTCAAAATTTTGCATGGCAAAAAGCAGCCTCGTTTCAGAAAGGACACGACTCGCTACAATAGTTGCCTGGTTGACCGGCATGCCGGGCCGTTCAAGGGCATCTTTGATGCTCGACAAAACACCCCTAAAAAAAGAAGGCACCGAAGGAGAGATAGACCACGCTTCGGCTACCTCGATTTCCAATCCCTGCCGCACAAATTCGACTGTCGACTTATGGAGTTCCCGCTCTTTCTCCCAACGAGGAGGGCTGATTGCTTTGGACTCGGGGTCAAAGTACGACACAACAGATGCCGCCAAGGCCGTTGCACAGTCGAACATTGGGGGCGTGCTATATCGGAACATCGGCTCACATTGAAATAAAACAATCAATCTACCCATGATTGCGGATTATGACAGTTTTGTGAACCCTTTAAATTGTAGGGGATAGCGAACAAGAGTATCGGCCCGGCATTAATGGCGATTCGATTTCCGCAGAAAAATCTGCGCGGCCGGTGCATGCTATCGACGCTCGGCGCGATCTCCGGGCCTTTTACCAAGCGTCGAAAGTCGGGCAGACAGTTCCCAAGTAGCGTCCGCCAACAGATTTCAAGCCGTTGCCCGCGCGGTGGCTTCGGCCGTCATCCACTCCGCGCGCTCTGCGCCTTGCAGTTCTTCCATCGCATCGGTGGCGAAGCTCGGCACGACGCCGGTCCACAGCAGTGCGCCATCGGAATTGGAATGGCCGTCGCCCTCGAGTTTGTAGATGCTTTCGACGATATACTGGCCGTCATTGTTCAGGCCCTTGATCTCGGAAATCTCGATCACCCGGCGCCTTCCGGTGCGCTTGAAGCGGGCGATCTGCACGACGACGTCGACCGCCGAGGCGATCTGGGCGCGCAACGGCCGCAGCGGCATGTCGATATCCGACATCAGCGCCAGCGTTTCCAGCCGGTGCAGGGCATCGTAGGGCGTGTTCGCATGCACTGTCGAAAGGCTGCCGCTGTGCCCCGAAGTCATTGCCTGGATCATATCGAGGGCCTCGCCGCCACGGCATTCGCCGACGATGATGCGATCGGGCCGCATGCGCAGCGACGAGCGGAACAGGTCGCGGATGCTGGCGCCGCCGCGGCCGAAACGGTCAGGCTTCGTCACTTCGAGATAGACCACGTGCTCCTTGCGGATCTGCAGTTCCGAGGTGTCCTCGATGACGATGATGCGTTCGTGGTCGGCAAAGGCTTCCGACAGCGCGTTCAGCATCGTCGTCTTGCCGGTGCCGGTGCCGCCGGAGATGATGACGTTCTTCTGCAGCCCGACGGCCGCCTGCAGCAGCGACAGCGACTCCTCGGTCAGGCTGCCCTGTGTGACGAGATCGCGGATGCTGCGATGTTCTTTCAGAAAGCGGCGGATGGAGATGCAGAGCCCGGTGCGGGCCGCCGGCGGCTGGATCATCTGGACGCGTGAACCATCCGGCAGGCGGGCCTCCACGCTCGGCTCCTCCGGCGTCAGCCGCTTGCCGGAGAATTGCGCGATGCTGCGCGCGGCCGATTCCAGGTCCTCGCGACTGGCGAAACGCGTATCGGCGCGTTCGAGCTTGCCTCGCCTTTCGACGAAGATGTCGGATGTCCCGTTGATCAGGATTTCGGAAACGCTCGGATCCTCGAGGAGAAAACGGATCGGCCCGAGCAGCTTGTCCAGCGCCCGGGTCAGAACCTGGAAGGTTGCCTGTTCGGCAGCGTCGTCGGAAACGGCTTTCATCAGAGCGGCATCCCGACCAGAACCGTGCTCATGCCGAAGAGTGTCGCCATCATCTGAACGGCGGTCGGAAAGAACATCATCAGTGGAATGAGGACCAATCCAAGTATCAAGATGCTGCTCATCGTTTCCATCGTTTTCTCTCCGGATCGACTGGCGGACCATGTCCACCATTTGAGGAAAGCTTAATCCAGATCCTCAAATAACACCATGGTTGGGCTCGACGAAGACGGCCGCTATGAGTGAAGCGCGCCACTTCTTCTATCGCTTTGAAAGAATTGACCAATTATGGAGCAGTAGACGAGGTGCCGCAACAGCGCCAAAAACTTCATCTCGGCAGGTAAAACTGCAGACGGTTCAAACGGTTAGTTGAAAAACTCCGCCGTCAACTGCGGCTTTGCCGGCGACGTCTCCAAGTCAATTGGAACCCTTCGTTTCGTTTGCTTGACGGAGGGCTGGCCTTGGGCGCACTCTTGGGTCTTAATGGTGTTGCTCAACAAGCGTTGGCCGCTGGGGAAGATAAGCTGAAGCAGAAAATATCATTGGAACGAGCAACGTGCTGGTTCGGATCGATAGCGTATGCTTGCTTCATCTTCGCCAAGGTCTTCGATCCGAAACAAACCTAGGAACGAGGAATACGCAGATGTTTGGAAAACTCAAGACTATCGCAATTGCACTTCACAAGGACGAGCGCGGCGACATGGCCCAGATCGTCCTGGCCGTCGCTTTGATCGTCATTCCGCTGATGCTGCTTTTGCTCGCATTCGGCAAACAGATCGGCGAATGGTTCAACGAAAAGAACACGGCTCTCTCCGACGCTGAGAGAATTCCCGAGCCGGGTCAATAAGCGGATCAGTGTCATGGACATGACCTACGATCTGACCCTGATGCCTGCAGCGGCGGCTCTTGCCGTCGCCTGCACCATGACCGCGGCGGTGCTCGACCATCGCCACGGTCATATCCCGAACGCCGTCACCTATCCCTGCCTGCTTGGCGGGTTCATGCTGGCAGCGCTCAGTGGCGGTCTGACCGGGATCGGCCTGGCCTTTGCCGGGCTCCTCGCAGCCGGCCTGATCTTTTTCATCGCCTTCGCAGCCGGAAGCTGCGGCGGCGGCGATGTCAAGCTGATGGCGGCGCTCGGCGCCATTCTCGGCCTGTGGCCCGCCATCGACGTGACCCTCGCATCGCTTATGATCGGCGGCGTGATCGCCGTTTTCTCGATGGCGCGGCGTGTTCAGTGGAGCGTGCTGGCCCGAACTGTCGGACTGTTTGCGCTGCTCCTGCCCGCCGGTTTCCGCGATGCCGCTTCGGTGCTGAAGCCGCGCGAAACCCATCATACCGTCCGCTTCGGCGTTGCCGCTGCGCTCGGACTTCTCTGGTGCCTTTTCATGCCCGATTTCACCCCTCTCTCACTCGTGAGGTAACGGCAATGCGCGCGGAACTCGAACGCCCCATCTTCGACGGTGCTTTCTGGAGTTCGATCCTGCACTCACGGACCTTCTGGATCCCTGAGGATCACGGCGCGCTCTTCGGCACCTTCGCGATCGCCATGATCTTGCTTGCCTCGATGCTGCTGCTGCCGCGGCTTTCCGCCCGCCGGCGCCGGATATCCGAGCTGCACGGCGATACATCAGGCAGCACGACAATGATGGATTTCGTGCTCGTCACGCCGGTCTTCGTCTTCTTCATGTTCGTGGTCTTCCAGTTCACGATCCTGGCTAAAAACCACCTCTTCACCCATTACGCCGCCTATGCGGCGGCGCGCAGCGCCCGCGTCTATTTCTGCCCGGCCCTGCCGATCACCATCCGAAGCTTGATCGACGCCAAGACCTGCGACGACGATGCCGCCGCCGGCAAGGCCGATCTTGCCGCCCGCCTGGCGCTGATCCCGGCCGCTCCCTACGACCAGCTGAAATGCGTCGGCGCCTGCCAGCCGCCGGAAGACGCACTGAAAAGCCTCGCCGACGCCTCGGGCCTTTCGAAGAACTGGCGCGCGATGCGCAACCAGGCCCGTTATATGTTCGATCCGCAGAACGTCACCGTGACTGTCGACCGTGCGCCGATGGCGCTTTATGCCGCCATCAATCGCTCGCCGCACGTGCCGGTGACCGCCAAGGTGGAAGCGCGTTTCCTGCTGCTCGAATATGCCGGCTGGGTCTTTGCCCGCGGCCAAAGGAAGGACGGCCGCTACTACACGATTTCGACGGCGGAGGTGAACTTGCTATGACACCGACCTTCATCAAACGTCTGCACCGCGACGAACGCGGCTTCCTCTCGCCGATCATTCTCTACATGACGATCGCGCTCGCTTTGATGATCGTCTGGATCCTGAACACCGGACAGATGATCTACGACAAGCAGCGCACGCAGGATACGGCCGACGCCGCCGCCCTCGTCCACGCCGACTGGGAAGCGCGCTATCTCAACATCATGGCGATGAACAACGTCGCCTCGTCGCAGGCAACCGTCGTCATGGCGACCTCGGTCGCCTTCCAACTTACGACGGCGGAACTGGCCCTGCGCTCGGGTGTCATTCTGGCGAAACTCGCCGAATATTCCTTCACGGAAGGCTTTGGGCCGGCATCCCTGCTGCCGCCGCTTCCGCCGATGCCCTATTGCCCCGGCTGGCAAAAGGTGCCGATCGTCGGCGGCATAATCTACGGCGCTTGCTTGGCGTTCCAGGGATTCCGGGCGACGGAAGCCACCAAGGCGATTGCCTATACGGTGGCGGCGCAAGTCAAATACGATCCCTGGGGTCTTATCAACAAGTCCAGTGACATCATCGATGCGATGAACGATCTGAACGACTACCTCGTCGAAAGCTTTCCGCAGCGCGTCGGCAACGAAGCCCTGCACCTCGTGCGCCTCAACAAGTCGGATCACGTCGTCTTCCATCCCCCGTGCGAATCCTGCGGCCAGGCCGGAGAAGGTGCCGGCGGCAACCTGCCGGTGGACCGTGATGGCGTCAATCCCGCCGCGGCCTATACCGAAATGTGCCTTGCCATGTCCTATGGGACTCAGGGACAGGATCCGCTCCTCATGCGCGGCGAGTTCGCCAATCGTGGCTTCCCCAACGGCAAGGGTCCGCTGACGGCAGGCGGGGTCGACGGCAGCCATATTCGCGACTGGGTCAACCACGAGAGCGGCATCGACGATCAACTGGTGGAATTCTACATCTTTTATGAAGCCTTCGGCCCGGCTTACCTGAGCAAGGTTCCGTTCAAGGCGATTGTCGAGCAATATGCCGGCGACCTCGGCTTTTGGGAAGAATTGGCGCTCGATGTCAGTTTCTGGCTGGCAGACAAGGTCTTCGGCGTCGGCTTCGGCATCACCAACCCCTTCCAGCTGCCGATCGACGTGCCGCCGCGTTATTCGGATGCGCAGACAAAGGACGAGAACGACTTCACCCGCAAGTTCGACATGATCTGGAACCAGGTCTGCGGCCCGGCGGGCGGTGCGATCTCCGTGGCGGGCGCTAGTCTGCCCGTCGTCTCCTTCCCGAAGCCCTATTGGCTGAAGGGACGCATACCCTTCAACTTCACGCCCTTCGGGGGCGACCAGCTCACCGACTACCAGACGCTGGCGGTCGTTTCGCGCGCACCGCGCGCCCGGCTGCAGGTCCGCATCTTCAAGGACAAGACGCCATCCGCCTATGCCTTGGCGCAGAGCTGGGTCCACAATTACACGGCCTTCGACCTCTATACCCAGGACTGGCTCGCATCGCTGGCTCCCGCCACGCTTGCCGACGATATGGGCGAGGTCTCGAACACCATCAAGCAGAGCCCGGCCGCCGACAGTTTCACCGGCCTGACGCGCGTCTTCGATCAGGGAGGAGCCAATGCCTGGGCTGCCGTCAACACACACTGAGCCAATGGGCGGTCCTCCGGGCCGCGGGCTGCTGATGCGGCTGCACCGCGACAGTCGCGGGCTTGCCTCGATTGAATTCGTGCTCGCCGCGCCGGTCATCCTGCTGATCGTGATTTTCGTGATCCACGCGAACAGGATTTCCACCAAGAAGGTCGGGACCATGCTCGCCATGCGCAACTCCGCCTTCGCCGAGGCGAATGGGCTCACCTGCACCTCCGACTTCTCGAACGTCTTCCCGATCCCGGCCTTGCCGGCCCTGCCCGGCCGCGACGCCATGAACTGCTCGCGCACCCCGTCGCATGAAGGCGACGGCGAACCGCAACGCACCTTTGTCTGGGACGACGTGCAAAATACCCTGAAGAGCGACGGTCGCGACTTCGGCGATATGGTCGGCGACCTCGCCAACGAAAAGCCGCAGCTGGTCACCGCGACCGCCGACCGGGTCTACAAGTTCAGGGATTCCGACGATCTCGATACGATCAGGAGCATCCGCTGGAAGGATGCGTTCACGGTGGATGACTCGACGCTGTTTGCCTCGCACAACAACGATACCACGCGCCGCGGCTACGATCCGACGCTGCGCCGGGAAATCCGCGATGTGGCCGACGATTCCGGCGATCTCTTCGACGGCGTCTTTCCGGGAGCGAAATGAGATGGGACAGGGCTCGCGCATCTCCTTCCGTTTTGCCGGCCATCTCACGAGTTTGGCGCTGGTCATCAGCCTCGCCACCGTGGTGGCCACGCCGGGCCGTGCCGAGATCTACAAGGATTTCAGGGTGACGCTGAATTCGATGTTGGCCGGCATTCTCGGCGCGCCGGAACGTTCGCCGCGCGATCTCGCCATCAACGGCCAGCCGCTAGAATTCACGCCCTACCAGAGCGACCGCAGCATTTCCGATATCACCGACGAGTGGCTGCGGGTGCTGGCCGTCAATACAAGACCTGCCCTGCCGAAGAGCAATGACAGGCAAGAGCTGACCGCCGTCATCGCCGCCAACATGCTGATCGTCCCGAAGGTAAGCCGCATCCGCGATGACCTCGCCGTGGTGGTGCGCTTCTTCGACGGCGACGGCGAGGCCGCCCTCGATTATCTCAGGCGGCAGGATCCGGCCAATCCTTCGGCAAGAGCGGCGATCCCGGGCGTCTCGATCATGATCCGCCGTCCCGCCGATGCGCCGATGACCGAGGTGCTGATGAGCCGCTTCGAGGATGTCGCCTCGACGCTGCCGGCCTTTGCGGCGCCTGCCGATGTCAGCAAGCTGCCGATGTCGCTGCGTCCGCCGGCCGGCGTCGAGGTGCTGAGCGATATCGGCGATCGCGACAAGGGCCACACCTCGCGCACGGTCGTGTCGAAAGGCACCATTTCGGCCTCGCGCTGGTCGGATCAGCGCGCCGATCTTCTTGCCCGCGACGGCTTCACCATCGAGACGCCGCCGGCTGAGCGCGGCGGGGTCACCGCCCTTTACGGCCGGCGCGGCAGCGTCGAGGCCAATGTCTTGTACACGCGCAGCAAAACCGACGGCAGGACCGTCGAGGTCATTCAAATCCGGCAACCCTTCGTCGAAGGAATAACACCATGAACTGGAAGCTCATTGCGGCCGTCATCGTCGGGCTCATCACCGGCGTTCTGCTTTACTTCTGGACCGAGAGCGTCAAGAACGAGCAGGTGGCCTATGCCTTCATGCGGCTCCAGCCAGACCGGAAGGTGACGCGAGGCCAGGCGATCACGCCCGATATGCTCGCCGAACCGGTGATGCTGCCGGAAAGTTTCGGGGCGCTTGCCAAACTCGCGGTTCCCGCTGCCAGCGCCTACCAGGAATGGCTGAAGGACAGGACGGCTGCGAGCGACATTCCGGCCGGCTCGGTGCTGCTCTTCCAGTATTTCGACGATACCGATGGCGGGCGCCTGACGACGATGATTGCGCCCGGCAAGCGGGCGCTGACCCTTCCCGTCAACGCTGCCGCGGCCGTCGGCCATTTCGTCGAGCCGGGCAGCTATGTCGATATCCTCGGCACGGTCGACGAACCGGTCGAGCCGGTGGCGCCCGCCGCCGCGACCCAGCCCGGAACACCTGGCCAGACGCCTGCCGTTCCGGGCCAGCAGCCTGCCGCGACTGGGCAACCGCCGGCTCCGGCCCAGCCGCCGTCGCCGGTCGAGCAGATGCTGAAGAACTACCTCACCCAGTATCCGGGCGCCGACGAGAACGATGTCAACGCCTACCGGAAGCAGGCGCAGGATTACAAGCTCGGCATCAGCTCACGCACCCGCGTCGTCACCCGCACCTTCCTGCAGAACGTCAAGGTTCTGGCCGTCGGTGCGGCGACGACCCCGGAGGGTGCGGTGACCAAGGCCAACAGCACTTACAACAATGTGACCGTCGAAGTGACGCCGTCGGAAGCCGAGATGCTGATCTTCGCCATGGGCCAGTCGAACGGCAGCCTCAATCTCGTGCTGCGCAATCCGACCGACAATACCGTCGAGGACCTGCCGAGCATCAACTGGACGCGCATGTGACCGTCGCGGGGGAATGAGCCATGCTGTTGAAAATTTCCTATGAGGACGGCAGCGGTCGGGAGGTGATCCCGCTCTCGGCGAATGAGACCTATTTTGTCGGCGAAAGCAGCACGCTGACGCTGCCGGCCGGTGCGGGCGTCGTGCGGTTGCGCGGCAGCCATGTCTCCTCGCCGCAATTCGTGCTGCGGAAATCGGGCCAGGGCTGGTCGGTGCAGCATCATGGGCGCAACCCGACGCGCGTCGACGACCAGCCGCTTCGGGCCGGCACGCCGGTCGCGGTCTCGGCCGGCATGTCGATCTGGGTGCCGAACGTCACGATCGAACTCGTCGAGCCGGTGGCAGCGCCTGAGGCGGTCACGCAGTTTCCGGACCAGGAACGGGTGCTGGCGCTGCAGATGGAGATACATGAGCGACTGCTAAAAGACACGCAGTATGACCGGCTGGTGAAATCTTCCGATTTCGGCCGCGAGGAGACGCGCGGCCGCATCCGCGAGCGTCTCGACATGTTCATCAAGGAGGCGCTCGACAGCGCGCCGCAGGATCTTGTCATCCTCGTCATCAAGAACGCCGTCTATCGATGGCTGGCAAAACGCATCGCCCGGACCGGCCGGCGCGACGCCTCGTCGAATGCCGCAAGCCTGGCGCGCGAGGAACAGGACAACCGCCGCCTGTTCGACGTCGGCAAGGCGCTGATCTCGGCGCTGCAGCTGAAGCTGAACTTCGAATCCACCCGCGCGGACTTCGCCCAGCTCGATACCCGTTTCAGCGCCGCCTTCCAGGCCCGGCAGGCGCTTTTCAATGCCGGCGACCGCTACGAGATCGCCCATATGCACCTGCGCTCCAATATCGAGGAGCTGATGTATCGCTGGGGGACGATCTCGGAGCTGATGGATCTCGACGTCATCTCGGAAATCATGGTGACGCGCTACGACGAGATCTATGTCGAAAAATTCGGCCTGCTGGAGCGCTACCCCTTCGCCTTTGCCAATGAGCGGCAGCTGATGAAGGTGATCGAGCGCATCGCCGTCGATTCCAACCGCTCGATCAACGAGAGCGAGGCGATGGCCGACTTCCGCATGCCGGACGGTTCGCGCGTCAACGCCGTCATTCCGCCGCTTGCGGTCAAGGGCGCCTGCCTGACCATCCGCAAATTCGGCGGCAAGTCGCGGCTCGACATTAGCAAGCTGGTCACGGCAGGTGCGCTCAGCGAGCCGATGCGCGCCTTCCTCGAGGCGGCCGTCCGCGCCCGCAAGAACATCGTCGTCTCGGGCGGCACCGGCTCCGGCAAGACGACGCTGTTGAACAGCCTGTCGCAGTTCATCCCGGTCGGCGAGCGCGTCGTGGCGGTCGAGGACACGTCGGAACTGCAGCTCGACGGCATCCATGTCGTTTACCTGCAATCGCGGCCGAAGACGGCGGAATCCGAGACCAGCGTCACCATCCGCGACCTGGTGCGCAACGCGCTGCGCATGCGGCCCGACCGCATCATCGTCGGCGAGTGCCGCGGTGCCGAGGCAATCGACATGCTGCAGGCGATGAACACCGGCCATGCCGGCTCGATGACGACGGCGCATGCCAATACGCCGCAGGACATGATGACCCGCCTGGAGGTGATGGTGCTGCAGGGCCAGAGCTCGCTGCCTGTCATGGCGATCCGCCAGCAGATCGTCGCCGCCGTCGAACTCGTCGTGCAGCTCAACCGTCTGGAGAGCGGCCGGCGCGCCGTCACCGAGATATCCGAGGTGATCGGCATCGATCCGGATACCGGCCTTGTCATCGTCGAGCCGATCTTCCATCTCGTCGGCCGCGCCGGCGGCCAGGCAGTGCATGCCTTCACCGGTTACCTGCCGAGCTTCGTCGCCGAGCTCGTCGAGTTCAACGACGACGGCGAAATCGAAAAATTGGACATGTTCGTTTGAGGGGGAAACCATGAATATCAGCATTCTGCAGATCTTTACGGTCGCCCTCGGCGCGGTGACGGCGGGACTGCTCGTCTGGGGCGCGCCGGTGCGCTGGCCGGCGCCGCTGTTGCGCGCCACCGAACGCGACATCGCGCTCGCCAGCGAGGCGGCCCAGGTCTTCGGGCGCGATGCCGTTCCGCCCTATACGATGATCCTCGCCTACGGCATCACCGCGATCTTCGTCTTCGTGGTGGTCTCGCTGATCTTCGGGCCGATCGCCGGCATCGTCATCGCCATCCCGGTCGCCTTCTTCCTGCCGAAAGCGATCATCCGCTATTTCCTGCAGCGCCGCTGGCTGCAGATCGAATCGCAGCTTCCCTATGCCGTCGACCAGATCGTCTCGGCGGTGCGCACCGGCAAGCCGCTTGCCATTGCCGTCAATGCGGTGGCCGATACCGGCCAGATGCCGGCCTCACGCGAATTCGAGCGCATCGCCCGCGAACAGAAGCTTGGCATCGGCCTGGTCGAGGCGCTCGACCGCCACGGCCGCAACGTGCCGAGCCTGCATTTCAAGATGGTCGATGCGGCCCTCGGCCTCTTTGCCCGCCAGGGCGGCGACATTTCCGAGCCGCTGACGGAAATGTCGAAATCCTTCAAGGAAATCTGGAAGCTCGACCAGAAGATCACGACTTCGTCGTCGCAGGCTCGCATGAACTTCCGCGTCGTCAACGGCGGCGCGCTGTTCATGATCCTGATGATCTTCTTCGGCCAGCCGGAACTGATCGACAAGGTGTTCGGCAATGCCATCGGCATCGTCATCGCGATCGTCGGCGCCATTCTCTACGCCACCGGTTTCTTCTGGATGCGCTCGATGATGAAGGTGTCGGTATGATGTCTCACATACCCCTCGCCCCGATCGCCGTCGTCTTTGCCGGCATCACCGCCGCCCTCTTCGTTTGGTGGATCGGCGATCTGCTCGGCAGCATCCAGGTGGTGCGCCGGTCCGCGGGCGGCGATGGTCCGCCGCCGAATATCGTCGACAGCATCGGCATGCGCACGCCAGTCGAATTCGTGCTGACCCATTTCGAGCCGCTGCTGGCCGATTACGGCGCTCAGCTCGAGCAGAAGCTGATCTATGGCGGCCGGCCCTTCGGCGGCGTGACGGGGCGGGAATATATCGCCCTTCTCGTGGTTCTCAGTCTCTTCGGCTTCGTCCTGCTCGGCGTGCTGTTCGGCATTGCCAGCGGCAGCGTGATCGGCGGGCTGGTGGCCGGGCTGATCCTCGGCCTGATCCCCGCCATCTATTTCTGGGTCGTCGCCGACGACAAGATGCAGGACCGCAAGGAGCGCATCTCACGCGAATTTCCCTATTTTCTCGATCTCGTCGTCATGACGCAGCAGGCGCAGGCGACGCTGCCGGAAAGCCTGAGGCTTTATGCCGAGGCCGCACCCGGCACCGTCATGAGCGAGGAGATCGAACAGACGCTGAAGGACGTCGCGCTCGGCACCGGCATGGTCGAGGCCCTGCAGCGGCTGGAGCGCCGCATGACCGCCGAGGAGGTCGTGCGCGTCATCCGTGCGGTGATTCAGGGCGAAGTCGAGGGCAGCAACCGCGTCGAGCTGCTGCGCGAACATGCGCGCGACCTGCGCTTCCGCCGCTGGGAAAAGGCCGACAGGGCCAGTGAAAAGCTGAAGGCCAAGATCGTCATGCCGGCGATGATGATCGTCGTGTCGATCCTTCTTCTGGTGCTGGCGCCGGCAATCGTCGAGATGATGTCGAGTGGGATGTTCTGATCATGGCCTTTTCCTTCTTTCGCGGAAACAAACCAAGCCTGCTGCAGACCGGGCCCGGCGGCCAGAGCCGCAGCCATGTGCTCGACCGGCCGGAAATGTCGATCGGCCGGGCTTCCAACGCCGATATCGTCGTCGACGATCCGTTCCTGGCGCCGATCCATGCGCGCATCGAGCGCCAGAGCGACGGCGGCTTCATCATTCGCCGCATGGGGCTGAACCCGATCATGCTGCGCGGCGAAGCGCTGCTGCAGACGGCCTCGCTGAAAGCTGGCGACAGCTTCCGTCTCGGCAAGGACGTCGAATTCCAGTTCGTCGTCAAAGCCGCCGCCAAGGAGGCGCCGAAGAAGGAGGCCTCCAAGGCCGGTGACGACAAGCCGAAGAAATCGCTGCTCAAGCAGCCGGCCTTCCTCGCCGGCATGGGGGTCGCCTATCTCGCCATCGTCGGCATCATCGGCTACGTCATCCTGTCCGACAGCGGCAGCGCGGACGGCGGCCCGACGGCGGAACGCATCAACGCGGAAGCCGCCCGCATCCCCACATGCATCAAGAATGCCCGGCGCATGCGCCAGGTTTCCGAGCAAAGCTTCAACGGCGCCGTCGGCGGCCGCGTCGGCAGGGATGGCGACGCAACCTATGCCGCCCTTTCGCTGAGCGCCGAACCATCCGACGATGCGGCGCTGGCAAAGGCCGCCGAACCGATCGTCGAGGCTTACAAGCGCACAGCGCTCGCAGCCCTTGCCTCGGAAACCCGCGGCAACAATACGCTGGCGCAGAGCCTCTACCAGCAGACCTACGATCTCGTGCCCGACGTCAACTGCTCGGCTGCACGTTTCGCGCTGCAGCGCCGCGCCGCCACGAAGCCGGTCGCCCGCCGCTGACAGCGGTCCCGCAGCGCTGTTTGCTGACGTTCAAGCCGGGGGACGATATCAAGGACTTGCCGGAATGCGGGCGATGACCTTGATCTCGAAATCGAAACCGGCGAGCCAGTTCACCCCGAGCGCCGTCCAATTCGGATAGGGTGGCTTGCTGAAGATCTCCTGCTTGACCGCCATGATCGTTCCGAACTGGTTTTCAGGGTCGGTGTGGAAGGTGGTGACGTCAACGATGTCATCCAGCGTGCAGCCGGCGGCGCTCAGCGTCGCCTTCAGGTTTTCAAAGGCGAGCCGCACCTGACGTTCGAAATCGGGTTCGGCTGTTCCATCCGAACGGCTGCCGACCTGCCCTGATACAAACAGCAGATCGCCGGACCGGATGGCGGCGGAATAGCCGTGCTCCTCATACAGAGCATGCCTGTCGGCAGGAAAGATTGCTTCGCGTTGGGTCATTCTGATCTCTCTTGATGTTGGCAACGACCGGTGAGCGCGGGGAATGCTTCACAAGCGCGCTCTATTTGATATACGGTACGTATGTGAAATAACTGACATACGCATCGTATGTCAAGCCCATATACGCTTCGTATGTGAATTGAGGAATCGAATGGCGAAGACACGCAGCGAAACGATGCAGGAAAATCGCGTCAAGCTAATCGCGGCGGCGCGAAAGGCTTTTGCCGAAAAGGGATACGCCGCAGCGTCGATGGACGAGCTGACGGCTGACGCCGGCCTGACACGCGGCGCGCTTTACCACAACTTCGGAGACAAGCGCGGGCTTCTGGCGGCGGTTGTCGATCAGATCGACACGGAGATGGCGGTGCGCGCTCAAGAGATTGGGGCGCGGGCAGGTGACGATTGGCAGGGCCTGCTCGCCGAGGGCGCGGCCTATATCGAAATGGCGCTCAATCCGGAAGTCCAGCGCATCGTTCTGCTCGACGGACCCGCGGTGTTGGGAGATCCCTCGCAATGGCCCAGCCAGAACAACTGTCTACAGGTGACCAAGAGCACGGTGGAGCGCCTGACCGCCCAAGGCATCCTTAAACCGCTCGACGCAGAGGCGGCGGCCCGATTGCTGAGCGGCGCGGCTCTCAATGCCGCTCTCTGGATCGCCGCCAGCGAAAACCCGAAGACCGTGTTGCCGAAGGCGGTCGAGGCCTTTCATGCCTTGGCGGCAGGTCTGCTTTTGGAGCGTTTGTGATCGTAGCGAGAGGCTCTCTCGCCAAACAGAAAGCCCATGGCATAGCGGACGCAAAACTTATCGAGCGCGACGAGTCCGTGTCGCCATCGTTTTGTCAACGAGACGAGCGGTCACATAAGCGAAACATAGGACCGCGCTGAGAAATACTAAGAATGCGAGAGGGCCATTCAATCCAATCGACGCCGCAACCGGCTTGAAGACGCCGATCGCACCGCGGTGCAAGATGTAGACAGGATAGGAAATATAGCCAATCCACGTCGCCAATGTCTCGGCTTTTGCGGGCATCTCCAGAAAGAGGCCGAGCATCACGATGAGCGGGGCCAAGGCCATCGCGAACATCAAGTCGTAGTAAGGCCGCAACACGACAGGAACCGGCGCCGCAATGCAAATCATCAGAAGAAGGCATGGCACAATGGCGACCCAACCCTTCCTCCAGGCGGGCATGCCGCCGAAGAGGCGGCTTATCACCACCCCTGCCGTAAACGAAAACATCACCCTTGGCAGTCCACCGACCGCTGAGGGCCACTCCCAGCCAATATTCAACATGCCGTATTTAAGGCCGACAAAAACCAAACATGCAGCCGAGACCAATGCAACTCCGCAGAGCGCGCGGATAGAGAGCCGAAAAAGCCACAGGGCGAAGACTATATTCACCAGCAGCTCCCAGAACATCGACCATGCCGGGCCGTTGATGGGGAACATTCCTTGCATCGGGTTCGCTTGAAGGAAATACATCGGGCTCGGCAGAAAGAACGTGTTCGCAGTCGTCGACACCAGCAGGTCGATGACACTTTGATTTCTCAGCCCCCAGTTTGTTAACAGAATGATCTGTATCAGGCCGACCACAATTCCGATGAAATAGAGCGGATAAAGGCGCTTGATGCGGGCCGCCATAAACGACTGGAACAGCAGACCGCGCGAGAGCCGTTTGCTATAAATATCCGCGATAATAAATCCACTGAGAACGAAGAAAAAATCGACTGCCAGATAGGCTGAAGGCGCATAGCTTTCCCGGAAATGTGTAGCGACAACACAGATAGCGGCAAATCCTCGCATTGCATCGAGCGTATAGTAACGGCTGCGCTCGGCAATCGAGACTCCTACGTCGTCCGTCACCGATGGCGAATAACCGCGGTCGAGGCTAGTCATCTTATGAATTATCCTATTGCGCGTTGCGTCTGAGGGGCGTTCGGATGCGGTGGATGAGAACGTCACCAAAGCGACGTTCTGATAATTTCAGATGACAGCTTGAGCACCAGATCCCTCAAATCGCGACACAGGTCTATGCGGGTATGGCCTGGAAATCATGCAGGGTTGGCAACCGCACCCCTGTTACTCTTGCGCTGCCGTGCCTGCTTTATACTGCCGATCAAGACATTTAAACGAGCTCTGCACAGAACGAATATCAGACCGCAGTAAGCCATGCCGCCTGCCAGGATTTCCACGGCCAAGCGTGGATACGGGGACCAATGAATGAGCAATTCATGGAGGAGGAAAATGACTGCAACCATTCCTGCAGAGGCCATGGTAGGCCGCAGGAATTGCGCCAGATATGCCGGGATACTCAGCTCTATATGCTGCGAAACCTTCCAGCTGGTGATCGGCCAAAACAACAGAACTTCGATCATGATGGCGAAAACGATTGTCGTGACGCCGTAGGGATAGAGAATTGCGATCGTCAGGAGTGTGAGGAGGTTTCGTGCCAGCTGGTAGTAAAACCACCAATCCATCTCTCCTTGGCTCTTGATCAAGGATGCCTGCACGTAGCCGATCCCAGCCATCAATCCTATGACGCAGTAGAACCGAACCGGCCAAACGGCCGCGATCCAATGTGCACCGAAAATTGTCGTGATCGCATCATCGGCGACGGCAGCAAGGCCTATGAAGACGGGGTAGGAAACCAGAGCGCAGCCAAACGTCGCCATGAGAAATGCTTCTCGCACTTTCTTCGGATCGGCCCGCAATGAAGAAAGCAAGACGTGCGTGACGGATGTTAAGCCCCCGGCGATGACGTTGTTGATCATATCGAACAAACGCTTGGAAAAATTATAGATCCCGAGCGCTGATGGGCTCAAGAGCACCCCGATGAGCAGGTTGTCCAAGCTCATTGTCTGTAAAAACCGAGTGCCGGATGCAAAAAACCCATAGTGAAGGAGCTCGTTGAGGCTTGCTCTTTTCAGGTGAAGCCCGGGCCGCCACCCGGCGCCCCAGAAAGCGGCGCCGCATGATGCCGCTGTGGCCGCGATCTGCGCAATCGCAAGCCCCCACAAGCCGAAACCCGCGAGAACCAAAACTAGGCAAATGCAGGCAGAAGTGATCGTCGCAATCACAGTGCGGACAGCCACCAGATGAAACGACATCTTCCGATTGACAATTGCATTCGGAACGACGGCCGTGAAGTCGAAGAAAACCTTCAATCCCATGATGTAAATCAGGGGTGTGATTTGCTCATGCCCCACATAGGCCGCGATTGGCGAAGCGGCGATACACAAAGCACCATAGATCAAAAATGAAAAAGCGAGCGAAAGCAGGAATATCGTATCCAGATGGCTGCGCCTGATTTCGGCTTTTTGGATGATCGCTTCGCCAAATGCCGTCGGTCCAAAGCTGCCGGCAAACGACACGATGCTGAAGGCCAGCGCAACAAGGCCGAAATCCTGAGGCTGGAGAACGCGAGACGTCACCACAAAGACTGCGAAGGTCAGGACTGTCGGGATAAGCGTGCTCAGCGCCGACCAGAAAGCACCCGTAACGGCTGCGGCGGATCGGTTCTCACTGACATGGCTGAACAGAATATCGTCGTCTCGTAAAACCGACAAAGTGAACTCCTACCGGGAATCAGACTATAGAGGGTTGAGGTATTAGATCTGGGGCCGGAACAGCGGGACTTGGATGCATGGGTTTACTCGACTTGTACCAAGTTCCTCCCAGCTCATACGGCAGGCGAGACATTGCTGCCAAAAGCTCACCGGCATTTGTCGCCTTCTCCACCAGAGGGCTATCGCCAGTCTGGCTACCGATGACGTCGTGCAGATTGCTTCCGTCAATCGCAACCGCGATATGCGGCTTATTCAGCAAAAGACAGAGAATATGACCGTGCAGATGGTTGGTGATGATCCGTTGTGCGCCGGAGAGGATCTTCACGCCGTAATCGACATATCGAGCCGCGACATCCTGACGATGCTGGGCGATCATCTCTGTGCGGCTAAAGCCATGCCGCAACGCCGACTTGACGACGCTCGACTTGCGCATGCGCGACAAACTGTTCGGACCGTTGATCCAATTGGTAAGAGGTCCGTCAACGATCGCTCGCGCTTTCGCTATATCGACTTCGTCCTCTCCGAGAGGCTGCATGACATATAATACCCGGAGAGGATCGGCTTCGAACGGTTTCAACGCTCCCATGCCGAATGCCGTGTCCGGGCCGGCCTCGACATCACAATCGAAGTTGGCTTTCGCCAGCTCGAAACTCTGACGATCGCGCGTCATGCAAAAAAAATTGCGATGCCTTCCGATCGTACGTTTCGCATATTCCTTGAGGGACTCGTTTGCGAAATGGATCGTTTGCGGCATCTGGATGATCGTTCGATCCGGATATTTCCACATCAAACGGTAGCGAACATCATCCCTGCCCGCCTGCGCGTCGCCAAGGTCGGCCCCACCGCAAATGAATATTGGGGCGTCGCCTGGTGTTGTTTTTATCTCATCTATACTTTGCGTTGCGCTGCCCGTCAGCACCGGGAGGCGCCCCGTTACTTCACGCAATACTATCGCCAATCCAAGCCAACTCGCGTGATGGCCAGGATCTTTATTTGATGGAAAGTTTATTAAAACGTAAGGCTGTCCCCGGCTTACAAATTTCCTTACTATTTCAATCAACTTTTCTTTTTGTCTTCGTATTACAACTTCGCCGAGGTGATGCATATACTCAACTTGTATTTTCAAAACTCAAACAGCAATTACAACCGCGATTCTGAAGAGTCAATTGGAGGATGAATTACTTTTAGGTCATAGTTAAGTGGGCAAATTGTCTCACGTCTTGGCCACCAGCGATCACGAGGTTCGAGCGTCGCGCCTGGGCTTGGCAAATGCCCGTGACGCGGGCGAGCGGCTCCTGAGGAATGGTCGTGGATGACGAAGTGTTGATCAGACGGGACCGTCGAAGAAGGAGATCAGGGAGAGCGGCGCGGCTCTCAACGCTGCCCTCTAGGTCGCCGCGAGCGAAAACCCGCAGAGCGTGCAGCCGAAGGCGGTCGAGGCCTTTCATGCCTTGGCGGGAGGCCTGCTTTTGGAGCGTTTGTGATCTAATTCACAGTGATCGTTCGAAAAGAAGCTCATTGTCCTTTTCGCCGACGTGTTCCCAACCAGCCGCGCGATAAAATCTCTCGGCTCGGGTGTTTCGATCGGTGGTGAGCCAAGCGCGTCCGATGCCTGCAGACTTGAGACAGGCACAGGCTTCGGCCAGCAGGATCGAGCCGATCCCGTTTCTTTCAAATCCGGGAACCACAAAAAGCGCCCAAATGTTTCCGTTGCGTGGGTCGGCCGCAGAAAAGCCGACGACCTCGCCGTTCTCTTCCCAAACGGCCACTCCCGGATTGGCTACATACAAATCGTAATCATCATCGGTAACCTTTGTGGGGTCGCTCAATATGTTTTCGACGACTGAGGAACGGACAGCTTTCAGCGCCAAGAGGTCACTCGGAACCGCTTTTCGGAGCATGCAATGATCTCTCGATATGTTGCGAAGGCTTGCACAATGCCTCTTAGCGGCCATCGGTTCAATGACCGCTCTCAGTACAAAGCGGACGCGATCCGCTGACTGCTCTCGGCCCGAAGCGGTCATTGGGCGTCGCAGAAATTTAAATTTTCCGCGACACCGCATGGATGAGAAGATGCCGAATAGGCTCCCGATTCACAAATTCTGCCTCTACATGTTTTAGAACATGGCGCTGCCCTGCGAATGGCACCATTTCCATCGCCTCGGCGAATGATACCCACTGAAATTCGCTGTGTTCGTCGTTGAGAAAAACTGGCTGCTCGGCATCCACAATGCCGACGAAGACGGGCAGCATGCTGATGGCATTGCGATCAGCCTCATAGAATTGCTCGCAGATATCTGCGGAATAGAGAAAGTCGCAGATCAGGCCCGTCTCTTCACGGACCTCTCGTAGCGCAGTTTCCCAGGCTTTCTCGCCGTCCTCGATGCCGCCGGCTACCTGGCACCACTCACCAATCAACGTGTGATTTCTGCGTAAAAGCAGCACCTCATGTCGAGCAGTTCTTTTGCGGATGACGACGACCGATACAGCAAAACAACGGATTGGAATTTCGATCATGAGCCTCTCCGCCAAGTGATCCGCTGGATCTGTCCGACGGCATAATAGGAAGTTCCGCAACGCGCACAACGTTCGCTATTGGCGCATTCCAGCCGAGGCCGGTCTTCCGCTCTCGGCCCGAAGCGGACGTTCGAAGTCCTCTGACCTTTCGGGGCCGACAAGCCGTTGATGCCAGTCAGCCATCCCCGCACGTTCTCTTATCGCATCGTGGGCTTCCGTCATCGCGTCACTATTCGGGGCTACGCCTTCGAGGCGGCATCATCTGCTGGCGACAAGCACCCCTGCCCCGACCATCAAAGCTCCAGCGCCACGGTTGAGGATGCCGATCTTTTTCGGATCGGCCAGTGCCGTTTTCGCTTTATAGCCGATGAGCACATGTCCTCCGACCACGACCACCTCTATCAGGGCTATGACCGCCAGCAGTTCCACGGTGTCGGGGATGGTCAGTGGCCGGATGCCCAAGACGCCCGGCAGTAGCGCCAGATAGAAAATCGGCATTTTGGGATTGGAGATATTGAGAAGAAAACCCGTAATGAACAGGCGGATCAGGCCGCCCCTCATCACACGAGGTTTGATGTTCGGCTTCGAACGCCACATCGTGACCCCTGTGTAAATCAGGTAGATAGCGCCGACATATTGGATCAAACGCAGATTTTCGTTCATGTATTGAGCAATGGCGTTGAAACCGATGGCCGCGAAGATGACGAACAGGAAGATGCTGCAAACGACGCCGCCCCCGTAGGCGACGCCGTGCGCCGGGCCGCTGGACACGGTCTTCGACAGGATCGTCAGGTTGTCAGGGCCAGGGCTTGCCGCGAATACGAAGAAGGCCAAGCTAAACGTCAGAACTGTTTGTAGGTCCATCATGCGCTCCTTTGCTCCGTTAACTCGTCGAACTTGAAATATCCGCCTTGAAAGTACTCCGCTCCTATCTGCTTGTAGCGCTCAGCGGGCGCATTATTACGTGTAAAAAATTCTAGAATCAACACTTATGGTTGCGTATAAATTCGTCAGGAGGTGTGCTGAAATTAGGCAGTACGTCTGATTTATTTGCTGCTCCTGCGATCAATTGGCGGCGGGGCAAGTATGAAGCACAGGAAGCATTGACACTCCGGTGCAACGCCCGACCGACCAGAGGCGCTCTCCACTCGCAACTGTCCCAAATTAACCCATAATTTAGCATTCGCTTGCATGCGCGGACTTCGATGCTACCGTCGACGCCATCGTGGGGGATCGCGTATGACAATTGAAGAGCTGATCGATTTACAGGAAGCAGGCTCGAGGGCGCGGGTGCTCGGACTGAAGGCTCACGAGAACCCATACCTCGCGGCCCATAGGATGCCCACCGGTGATAGCGCTGCTCTGGGGGATTGGCTTGCGCGTCACGACGCGTGGAAGTTCGGTTGGGAAGCGGAGGACGCCAGCCGCGAAGGTAGAATCGTGACACACTTCAAGGAGCTGATCTCGATTGCCAAACGAGGTGCGCTCGATGCGTGACGTTGTTGATTTTGGCTACGATGCCTGAGTTAAACGCCAAGCGTCGTGTTCGGGCGCTGGTGAAACAATGCGACATCACCCTCGAAGCAGCCCGTGATCCGTTGTTTCTCAGCAGCAAACATAGACGGCCAGCGGCTGTCATAATCTGAGATTTTGCTGGTTACAGCCATCGTTGCTCCTTGAAGCAGCCCTTACCCTTTTGTGACATAGTTCACCAATCGACCCGGCACCGCTATTTCCTTCACAACGGTCTTGCCGGCAAGCAAAGTCACCACCTCAGGCTCTGATCGAGCTGCCGCCAGCAAACCCTCCCGCAGATCGGACGCCGCTCGGAAACGGTGACGAACCTTGCCGTTGATCTGCACCACGTACTCGCGCATCTCCTCCTCCGCCAATTCAGGATCGAAACTTGGCCATGGAACGAAAGCCAGTGTCCCTTCATGACCAAGCTTGCTCCACAACTCCTCGGCAATGTGAGGAGCGAACGGGGACAACAATAAAATCAATGTCTCGACGACCTCGCGCGGCCGCTCGGTCGCTGCCACAAGGGCGTTAGACAATTCCATCAGACGGGCGATGGCCGTGTTGAAGCGCATGGCTTCTATATCTTCGGTGACGAACTTCACCGTCTGATGGCGCAAGCGCAGCAGTTCCGAACCAGGGATGGCGTCCCGCACGGCTGGATGCAGTCCATCAGTCTCATCACAGACCATGCGCCATGCTCGATCCAGGAACCGGCGCACACCCTTCACACCCTCCGTCTGCCAGGGTTTGGTTCCGTCCAGTGGCCCCATGAACATCTCGTAAAGCCGCAGCGCATCAGCCCCATATTCGTCGACGACGTCATCAGGGTTGACGACGTTCAAACGCGACTTGGACATCTTCTCGACGGCGCGATGGACCTCGACCGAGCCCGCAAACCATCGTCCGCCCTTTTCGGTTACGGAAGACGGCTCGTAATATCGGCCAGCCACATCCCGATAGGAGTGGGCGAGGATCATTCCCTGATTGAACAGGCGCTGAAATGGTTCTTCGGTCGATACGACCCCGATATCGTAAAGCACCTTGTGCCAGAAGCGAGCGTAGAGCAGGTGCAAGACGGCGTGCTCCGCCCCGCCGACGTAGATATCGACGGGCATCCAGTAGCGTTCGGCCTCATGCCCCACCAGTTCACGCTTATTGTGGGGATCGAGGAACCGCAAATAGTACCAGCATGAGCCGGCCCATTGCGGCATCGTGTTGGTCTCCCGCCTTGCCGGGAGGTCGGTGCCAGGCACCGTCGTTTGCACCCAGTCCTCCGCCCGGGCGAGTGGCGGTTCTCCGTCAGCCGTCGGTGCATAGTCATCCAATTCCGGCGGCAGCAGCGGCAGGCATTCTTCAGGCAAAGGCACCACCGAACCGTCGGCCAGATGCAGCACCGGAATCGGCTCACCCCAATAACGCTGACGCGAGAAAAGCCAGTCCCGCAGGCGATAGGTGACCTTCGCTTTACCTGCCCCGTTGGCCTGCAGCCAGGCAACCATCGTCTGCCTGGCTGCAGGCGCGTCCAGGCCATCCAGAAAACCGGAACCGACCATCCGCCCATTGCCCTCGTAGGCCACGCGCTCGACGTCCTGGTCGCTCTCGATCACACGCGTGATCGGCAGGCCGTGAGCAACAGCAAAAGCATGATCACGCGCATCATGGGCTGGAACCGCCATGAGGGCACCAGTGCCGTACCCACTCAGAACATAATCTGCCACCCAGATCGGCAGCCGGATCCCTGTTGCCGGATTGACTGCGTAAGCACCCGTGAAAACGCCGGTCTTTTCGCGTCCTGCATCGGCGCGCGACGTCTCATCTAGGACTGCAGACTGCTCAACATAGCTTTCCACCGCAGCTCGGGCCTCCCCCGTCACGATAGCAGGCAGCAACGGATGCTCCGGCGCGACGACGATATAGCTCACACCAAACAGGGTTTCGGGTCGTGTTGTGAAGGTCACGATCTCCGTGCCGCCAGGATCGACAGTAAAGGCAATCTCGGCTCCTTCCGAACGGCCGATCCAATTGCGCTGCATCGCCTTCAGGCTTTCTGGCCAATTGAGATCATCCAGGCCATCCAACAACCGGTCGGCATATGCGATGATGCGCAGCATCCATTGACGCATCTGACGGCGGACCACCGGATCGCCCGTCTCGACGTAGCGCCCGTCTTTGACTTCCTCGTCGGCGAGCACGGCATTCTGAGCCGGACACCAATTGACCGCCACCTCCGCCTGGTACGCAAGACCCCGCTCTAACAGCTTCAGGAAAATCCACTGCGTCCACCTGACATAGTTGGGATCGGTGGTGGCGAGTTCGCGGCTCCAGTCGTAGGAAAAACCCAGTCGTTGCACCTGGCCGCGAAACGTCTCGATATTGCGCTTGGTCGTGATAGCCGGATGAACGCCTGTGCGCATCGCATGGCGCTCCGCTGGCAGGCCGAAGCTATCCCATCCCATCGGGTGCAACACACTGAATCCGCACATGCGCTTGTAGCGGCACAGGATGTCAGTCGCCGTATAACCCAGGGGATGGCCGACATGCAGCCCAGCGCCTGACGGATACGGAAACATATCGAGTGCATAGAATTTCGGCTTGGTCGGCTCGAACTCCGCTCGAAAGATATCGTGCTCGGCCCAATAGGCCTGCCATTTGGGCTCAATGGCCCGTGGATCGTAGGGCATGCGCCGCTCCTCGCGCCGACCAACTCATTGGTGGCGTCTTTCGAATGTGGCTCGCTTTTAAGGATGTCAGGAGCAGCTACGGCTGCCGGTACTGCGATGATTTCCGGCAGCCGCCGCTAAGTCGACATGCATGCGAATTCGCCAGCCGCAGCCGCGCTTCGACGGTGATTGAATGATGAGGCGAGGAAGACGTTCCAACGTCCATGGATGACGACCCAGGCAGATGAAATGAAAGGCAAATAGCAGGATTGACCCGGCTCCAGTCAGGAGGCCGGGTTGGTAAGTCGTGCGCCGAGAATACGCACGCGTGCTGCTTTGCTCGCGAAGGTCATCTGAACTAAGAATGCCCTATATGATTGCTTCTGCCAAGAGTGTATCCCTTGACTACAGCCGGATACATAGATCCACCCGTCGCATGGTGGTGTCTACATCTGTCAATCCGGCCATCGATCCGCTGGCCTACCTGACGGCCATGCAGTTGGGCCAGCGGCAACGGCCACAATCCGGTTTTTTTAAGTGCTCACGATGACTGCCGTCATCCCAACCGTCCCCTCGATGTGCTGATCGCCAAATACTATGATCACCTCCCACTCTATCGCCAGTCAGAGATTTATGCTCGGGAAGGCGTCGATCTGAGCCGTTCAACTATGCCAGACTGGATCGGCAAGGCCAGCACATTGCTGGAGCCGCTGCTGGTGAAGCTTCAAGAGCATGTATTCGCAGGTCATCGACTTCATGGCGATGATACAGTGTTCCTGTGCTGGAGCCTGGAAGGGACAAGACCAAGACTGGCCGACTGTGGACCTATGTTCGCGACGGTCGTCCCCACGGTGACACGACACCACCGGCAGCCTGCTACTTCTTCAGTCCGGATCGTAAGGGGCAACATCCCAAGCAGCAATTGGCCACCTTCTCTGTTCGCCGGATCAGAAAAAGGCGGAGAACGGGCCGCCGCCATCCTGTCACTGATCGAAACCGCAAAGCTCAATGGTCTCGATCCAGAGGCCTATCTGCGGGACATCCTTACCCGCATCGCCGATCATCCCATCTACACAATCGGTGAGCTATTGCCATGGAACACCGCAGCTAACCGAATCTAACCAGGAAAGCGCTGGTCGCAACGTCGGGCAAAATTGATTACGAGCGCGGCGTCTTTCTCAGCAATAGCGGCCAAGGAATCTACAGGCTTCTGCATGTAGGCTTCTGCATCGCTTTTAGGTCGATGAGATTGTTCGAAAATGCCTTCAGCCTGGACAGCTAGCTTATCGAATTTTGTTTGGTAATCTCCGGCTTTGTTGGCATCTCCGGCTTCCTGATAGACCTTAGCCATGATCGCAAAGGCCGCTCCACACTGGAAAGGATGCTCGTTTGTATTCGGTCCAAGCTCCGCCGAACCCTGGCCGTAACTCGGCGTTGCCAGAGTCCCGATCAAAAGCAAAACAATCGCACGCACCACAAGCTCAACCTCTTCACGCCGGAGCTGTTATCGTAGCATTACAGCCTCAGGAAACGCCATCATGCACTTGGAAAACCAGTTAACCGGACGCTTACTCGCCGATTATCCGATCAACCGAATTGACGCCTTGTTGCCGTGAAACATCACACCGGAGCCCTGATTTGATCATTATCGACTTTATTTTTGAGGTGATTGGCTACACTACCGCCAGGCTCGTGTTGCCGCTCATCACCGGCAGGAAGGTGCGCGTGCAAGCCATATCCTCGACCGAGACGGGATTTAATTGGCTGGGCTTCAAACGCGTCCCCGATGGCTCACTGATCTGCCAAGCTCCTATGGCAGGATGGATCGGTTTGATCCCGTGGGTGGTTGTGGTCGCCGTTCTTATCCTCACAATCGCATAGCCGTCACCACCGGACGCTTACTTCCTATCCGCGTTCGTTGTGAAAGCTATGTCTAGCGGAAAACTGCTAAGCAAGCTTTCCCAAACAGCTTCAACCTGTCTACTTTCGCAAAGCGGGCTTGTAACTGTCTGTCGTGGGACAGGCATCTCGACCAGTCCTCGGGATGAATTGGGCATGTTTCAGCCCACGGACGGGGGATTCGAGAACTCCACACTCAGTGCGGCCTGGATATTCCGCAATCGCCGTATGCAGAAGGCGATCACCGGACGTTGCCAATACCAAAAGTTGTACTATTGTCTGTCCCGCACGAGAAAACCTGATGGTGGTTATGCCGGTAGTAACTCGACATCTCATTGATCGGGGTGACGGAGCCACGGTCGAGCTCTTTCAAGCTCAGGTCGCAAGCGAAACGCCCGCAGGCGCAATCCTGTTTGTCCACGGCAACCAGGGTGGCCGTCTGCTTGGAGGGATAGAGGCGGTCGATAGCGGCGCGTTGCTTCGGTTCTGTTCTGGTTTGAATATCACTGCGGCGGCAGTCTCGCAGCCCGGTTTTGGGGCGTCAGATGGGCCTCCAGATTTCTGCGGTCCCAAAACTCAGCAGGCGATCATTGCGGCTCTCGGCTTCCTGAGGGAACAGCCTTCCGTCGACCCTAGCCGAATGGTCCTCTATGGAAACAGTCGTGGCGCCGTTGCATCGGCAATGGTTGCCACCCAGATTTCTGATCTGCGGGGAGTCATTCTCTCGGGCGGCGTCTACGATCTTGAAGTCGCTTATCACGCGAGTTCAGACGGTTTGCGGTGGGCTATCGAGAAGGAGGCGGGCCTGTCGAGAGAGGCCTTTCTGGCTCGCTCTGCGCTGCATTACGCGCCCGAAGTTCGGTCGGAGACGCTGTTGCTGCATGGAAAGCATGACGACCGTGCGTCGGTTGCCCATGCTGAACTGTTCTCAAAAGCTCTATCCAATGCAGGCGTCCCGGTGACGCTTCACGTGTTTGAGTGTGGGCATCAAATTCCAAGGAGCCACGTGCAGGAAGCTCTCCGCCCCTTCCTGAAAAGGATGTACCATCCCATCGTGACCTATCACTAAGGCGGCACGTAGCTTCGGCTTCAGATTGCCGACAGGAAGGTTGCAACATCCGAGCGGCTGGACAGCCTTACCTTTTGCAACGGATGCTCCTCGAAAAAACATTGATGTGCGTCGAAGGAATTCATGTGGTTCTTCCGAAGACGGTAACCACGCGTGTATTCCAGCAATTCCTCGAGCTGTTCCACGGTCCCGCCGCCGGTTTGGCCTCGTTGCAGAAGGTTTGAAATACACTCATCGTCAGAGACGTCGAGCCAAATCAGAGTTGTCACACGCGTCATCACCTGCCTGAGGATCGAACCGTAAATACCCTCCATCACCCAAGAGCTGTTGCCCGCAGCCTGGGTCACCAGTCGGTCGCGCTCATCACGCGGACGCTCTCCGGCAAAATTCGGTAGCCAATGAAGATCGTCGAGATGAACTGCTGGGATTTGCAATTTATGGGCTAGTTGCCCGGCCAGCCAGGACTTGCCACTTCCGCCATTGCCTACGATGAATATTCTGTCCATCTCTTGTCCTGCTTCAATGAGGGTAGATTGCTGATGGGCTTCAAACGTGAAGCCGATCGGTGAACTTTATTGCATCGAATCCGAGTTGAGTAGTCTCAGCCCCGAAGCTTGCCTGACTGGAAGGCGAGAACGATCAGCACCGCTGATCGCCGGCAAGCGAACCTGACTGACGCATCATCGAGCCCGCGTCGCCGCCAAATTGCCGCCAGTTCGTTCAGTTCGAGAGATACTCGTGCAGGAATGCCTTCACTCTGATGAAGGACTGCTCAGCAGCAGGCGCGTTATATTCTTCCCGATGACCGAATGCCGTCTTTGCCACTGTGACGTCTGGAGCATCGAAGGCATGGTACGCACCTGGATAGATATCGAGTTCGATCGGCGGACCTTTGCCACTGATGTGAGAAACCCTCTGCCGACACCTTTCGGCTGGGCTCCAATCGTCCACGTCGCCAATGAGGATCAAAGTTGGCACCGTCGCATCGCCCTCGTGGGGAGCGCAAACCGGATAGTACCCGACTGCAGCCTCGAACTTCCGATCCATGAACTGTTCGTTGCCCTCGGTTTTCGTGGCTTCCAGCGTCGCGATGCCACCAGCGGAAAAGCCCATCAGCCCCACATGTCGGGCATCAACGAAGGTGTATGTTGATAGGAAATCGAGAGCCCCGTAGGCATCGAATACCCGGTCAGGAAGATAGCTCTCACAGGTGTTGTCGATGTTGCGGGTCGTGAAGCTGTCGACCACCAGCACGACATATCCCCATGAGGTCAACCGCTGCGGCCAGTAAGTCTTGACGTTCTCATGGATACCGCCACAACCGTGCATGACGACGATAGCCGGAAAGGGACCATCTCCCTGTGGTCGGCTTAGATATCCCAGCAAGTGCGTGACTTGGGCCTGCGGGAGACTGACACCTTGTTCCCTTGCCTTGCGTTCCAGGAATGGACTTGGCTTTACGACTGCGCTGTCGAATCGCACCAACTCGTCGGCGTGAGCCGAAGGGTCAGGCTGCACGATAGCGATGAGCAAAAGTCCGAAAACAAGCTTTGTGATTTGCATTGAGTTGCTCCGCTGGGAGACAGGCAGTTGATCAAACGCTATCCACAACCGATCATCATCTAGATGCGGAAACTTCGACGTCCATAGGCTTTAAAGCGGCGCGGCAAATAGTCGCCTTCAATGATTATCCCCAGGCGTAAGTCCGGAGCCGGGGACAGAGCTCAAGGCTAAACCTTACGAGCGACATCGGCCTTGGCCGAGCGTCGTCAGCCAAACCGTTCCACCAGGAAATCGATCACCGTCCGCAACATCGCTGTCGGCCGCCGGTTCGGCGCATAGACGAGGTGCATCGGGACGGGCTTGTAGGACCATTCCGGCAGTACCCGTTCAAGCCGTCCTTCAGTGATATCGGCGGCGAGCAGCAGTTCCGGCTGAAGCGCAATTCCCGCGCCGCTGAGTGCTGCCATGCGCAGCGCCGCTCCCTGGTTGGTCGAGAATTTTCCGGAGATCAACACATCGCGCAGTTCGCCGCCCGGCCCGACCAGGTGCCAGCGATCCTGCATGCGCCAATAGGAGTGGCCGAGGCAGAGGTGGTTCGCCAGAGCCTCCGGCGAGGCCGGCCGGCCATGGCGGGCAAGATAGTCCGGCGAGGCAGCGAGAATCCGCCGGTAGGGCGTGAGCGGGCGGGCGACCAGGCCGCTGTCGGCGAGCGGGCCGATGTGGATACCGAGCTCGAACCCCTCGCCGACGAGATCATGGACATTGTTGTCGAGCGACAGTTCGATGCTGACGTCGGGATAGGCGTTCTGGTAATCGATCAGCGCCGGCACCAGGACTTGCGTGCCGAAGCTGACCGGCGCCACCAACCGAAGCCGGCCGCGCGGCGCCGATTGCAGCTCGCTCGCCGAAGCCTCGGCCAGCGCCACTTCGGAAAGCGCGCGTTTGCAGCGCTCGTAATAGAGCTGGCCGACCTCTGTAAGCTGATGGCGCCGCGTGGTGCGATGGATCAGCTTCGCCCCGAGCCGGGTCTCGATCGTCTTGATGTGCTTGGCAACCATGGCAGGCGACACTTGCGCGATCTCCGCGGCCGCCGCGAAACTGCCATTGTCGATGACCCTGACGAACATCGCCATGCCGGCCAGCTTGTCCACGATTGCCTACCTGTTGGTTTCGAATGACGATACCAACAGCTTATTTATCAACCGACGAATTTACAACATGGTCGCCATGCCCGCGCCAAGACGACGGACATCACCAACCTGACCAAGGAAGAGACCATGCCCATTCTTCACCTGCAGATGCATCCCGGCCGCACCGACGATCAGAAACGCGCCTTCGCGCGCGAAGCAACCAAGGCCGCCGTCGAGACCCTCGCGTGCCCGCCGGAATCGCTGGAAATCCTGATAACGGAGATCGCCAAGGATTCCTGGGCGGTCGGCGGCAAGCTGAAATCCGAGGCCTGACAGACGACCCGCTATGCCGAAGGCTCGAGCTGCGGGCCGCCGCCGCCATGGTATAGGACGGGGAGCCGGCCCTCGGCTCCCTGCTGAATGTGAAGGGCGGCCGGTGATTTTACTGGCCGCCGCCACTCCACCGCACGCAAGCCTTTGGACAGCCGACCTCACCGGGGAGTTTGCTTTTGGTCCATCTGAGCCATGGCGGAGTTCGGTCCTAAGCGGACCTTTCGGTGTCGAAGGCGAAGGCTGCTTGGCGTCCTCAAAACAGTCGTAGAGCCAAGCGGTGGCTTGAAAGCGGACAACGCATCGGAGTGGCGAGGCGGCATGTTTGCATCAAAAGCGGATTTTACGTTGAACGTGATTGCATCTTTGATGCCTGCGCCTGTTTTTGGCCCTGTGTCCAGCGGGTCACTCGTTCGCAAGCACTGTCTTTCCAGATGCAAATTGGCGATTATAGAAAATCCGAACCGACAGAACGACGCCGGCGATCAGGACGACAACCCCAGCGACTTCGATCGGAGTTGGCCAGCGGGCATGCACGACAAGTCCGCCGATCACGCCGAAGGCAGTCTCTGAGACGATCAATTGCGCGGCCAAGGCAACCGGCAGGCTGCGGGAGGCGATATTCCAGGCCCAGACGCCGCCTACGGTGGCCAGCAGCGCGAGAGTTGTGCCCCAGACATAGAGGTTGCCGGCAGCGCTCCAGCCGAATCCCAATATAGGAAGCCGGAAGAGGTCCATCGCGGCACCGATGGGATAGAAGGCCAGCATCAAGACGCCGCCGCCCACCAGTATCAGCGCCGACCACACGCCGGAGGGCATGTCCGGCCGTGCGGCGAGTGCCGCCTGATTGGAAAGCGCGAACCAGACCCAAAGGCCCACGGCAGCAAGCGCCAGCGGCACGCCAATCCACAATGATTGCACAGAGTCCAGTCCTTCGGCCGTGAATGCCGTGCCATTGACGAGAACAAGACCCACCAGCACCAGTGCCAGAGGCACCATGAGGGATCGCCAAGGCAATGATGCCTGACGCTGATTGCCAATGACCATCAATACGATTGGCACCAGCCCGAGAAAGGCCGGAGCGATGACTGGGCCGGCAAAGAGGGCCGCTCCGGTCACTGTCAGGAAGTAGCCGACATAGCCGACGAAGGCGAGCCAGATGGCTTGCAGGCAGTTTCGAAGCGTGAGGTGGCGCATGACACCCTTCTCGGAAAACAGAATGTAAAGCCCGACGAGTGCCGAGACGACGTGACGGATGAGGGCAAAATCAAAGGTGGAATAGTCACCGATGATGAAGGGCACGACGAAATTGAGCGAAAAGGCAAAGGCCGCAAAGAGAGCGGCCGACACGCCAACATAGAAAAGTCTGTCCATATGCTCACCCCTTTTGACATTGCGTCACCGAGCCCTGGTCTCCGCGACGCCGAGTATGCCGTTTGGCAGTCAAGCGAAATGCTTGATCGAATGGATAAAATTTACCGGCCACGCGCCCTGGTCGGTAGCCGGGGAAAATGAGAGCCAGCCTCTCGATACGCATCACCCGGATCATGAAACGGTGCAGAATCGCAGGGGCCGCGATGCGTGTGCAACGCTTCGAAGCGGTCATCGCTGCTTCATCGGGATGGGATTCACGCAGACGGCCGTGCCGCCTCTTCAGGAGAGCCGATTTCCCGCCGCAACTGCTCAGACCGGGCGAACTTCGGCAAGCCGCTTGACTGCATACTCGTCCCGCCAGCAGACGGCGGCTTAGCAACCAGGGATACCGCCGCCTTCATCTGTGCAGCGCACGGGAATTGTGGCATAACTGGGCCATGGCGATACATGTCTTGGCGGTCCATCGCGACACGGTCGGGACGGAACAGGCGGCGGGCGGTTCGCTTGCAGCCGCCTATTCCGTGGGGGTTTTCTGCTGGCTGCTGTCGGCCGGCGTCTATATCGCCGCGAAATGGGTCTCTTCGGAGATGCCGCCCTGGGCGCTTTGCTTCTGGCGCGTGCTGATCGCCTGGGCGATCCTGATGCCCATCGTGTACCGGCATTTCGGCGCCATGGTCGCGCTGGTGCGGGCTCGCGGCCTCGAGCTGCTCGCCATCGGCGGTGTGGGGCTTGGCGTCTGCCAGGGCCTGATTTTTGTCGGCCTTGAACATGCCGATGCCACGACCGCCGGCATCATCATCGCCCTGATCCCGATCATCACCATGATTCTTGCCCGTTTCATTCTGGCTGAGCCGATGGGACGCTGGCAGGTGATCGGATCGATCCTCGCCTTTTTCGGGATCGTGGTCATCATCGTCAAGGGCAGCCCGGCTGCGCTCTTGCGTCTCGACCTCAATCCCGGGGAGTTGTGGATCGTCGCTGGCGCGTTCTGTTTCAGCCTCTATACCGTCCTGCTCCGCCGGGCGAAATTCGATGTGAATCGCCTTGCGCTCCTGGTGCTGCTCCTCGGTGCAGCGGTGCTGACGGCGCTGCCCTTCTACCTGTTTGAGCTTGTCTCCGACGAGCGCTCGACGCTGAATGCCAGCGGCCTTATCGCGCTCGGCTATGTCGCGATCCCGGGTGGCGCGGTTATGTATTATCTCTTCAATCGCAGCATCGAGGCCCTGGGGGCGGCGCGGGCGGGCGTGCTGCTTTACATCCAGACGATCTTTATCGCCGTGCTCGCCTACCTGTTCCTCGGCGAACAGTTGCAACGCTATCATCTCGAAGGCGCGGCACTCATCGTCGCCGGCTTGCTTCTCATCATCTTGCTGAAGCCAACGACCAGAGCGGAGGCGACCAAAGCCTGAGTACGAACGCAATGGCTTTCCCAATGACCGCTTCTCAAACCTGTGCCATGTCCGCTTTCGGAAAAAGGAAACAGGTGGTTCTATGAGCAATATGGGGCGCAATGCGACCGGGTGTTGTCCCGATCCTGCGCTTGGTTTACCCAAGTCTCAATCGGGTTGATCGAGGGTGCCGCGAGTGGGATGGGAAGCACTGGAGCTGTGGGGCAAGGACGCGGTTCGCATCGAACGGCTGGCTGGCGGGGTCGCCAATGATGTCTGGAGCGTGCACATCCACGGGCAACTTGCAGTCGGTCGTCTGGGTACCAGGAGCAATGCTGATCTGGCGTGGGAGGTTGAACTCCTCCGGCACCTTGACCGTGAAGGTCTGAGCGTGCCGGTGCCGATCCCGGCAGACGACGGCCGGCTATTCGCGGATGGCCTGATGGTTATGACATACATGCATGGCGGACCACCCGAGACCGAGGGCGACTGGCGTCGTGTCGCCGAGACCCTCCGCGAACTGCATCGTTTGACGCAAGGTTGGCCGCAGCGCCCAGGGTGGCGATCCTCGACGGACCTCCTGCATGCCGAGACGGGGACGAGGATCGACCTTGCCGCGATGCCGCCAGATGGCGTCGCTCGATGCCGCGCGGCGTGGGCACGGCTTATCGGACGTGAGGCAAGCGTCGTCCACGGTAATCCCAACAACCCTGCCAACATCCGCATGACCACGGACCGCGTCGCACTGATCGACTGGGATGAGTCGCATATCGACGTCCCCGACCTTGACCTCGTCTTGCCCCATAATGCTGCCGATCTGGAAGCCGGGGCGTATGACATCGCCGCGCAAGCATCGGCCGCATGGGAAGCCGCCGTCTGTTGGGATGACGAATACGCGAAACAGCGACTTGCCGAAGTTCGAGCGGTCTAGAGCGGTTCAGCTTTTAACGGAAGCGCAGAACCGCTCTATTCTTTTGTTTTTACGCAATTCCCGGCAAAAGCGCTTCGCGCTTTGCCTGGGAAACCCGCTTCGCACTTTTCCTGGAATTGCTCTAAAGCGCGTCGCATGAAACGTGGTTCAAGCGACGTGCTTTAGCTCTTTGTTTTTATGCATGTCGTACCTCCGGAACCGCTGCACACTTCCGGGCGACATGCATCAGCGACGGCCGCTCCCGGCGCAAGCCTGACGTCGATAGGCAGGTAGCCCCTGGAAATACGGCCTAGGTTAGCATCATCGGAGGAAGGTCCGGCCGCCGCTCTCCCAGTCCCCGCGGGACGAGCGATAGAGCCGCGATCCCCGCCTCATCGGCCGCACGCAGAAGCGCCTCCCGGAATTGTTCCGGGGCAATCTTCCCGCTCAATGCGTCGACGCAGGCTTTCACGGCAGCCACATATTCCTCGCCGTCATCGCAAGGCCAGTCGTTGATCAGGAGACGCGCCGCGTCGCCCAGCGTCCATACGATCTTGCGAGATGCCGGTCCTCGCAAAGCGAATCCGACCGGCGTAAATGCTGATGATGTATTCCAGCACATTGTCCTCGACCCCTCAAGGCACGGGTACTACAGTCCCCGCGATCAATATACGCGCGTATTTTGAAATTTGGAATTGAAAACTGTCGAGAGGCACCGCTTGAACGCGAGGCTGTGGAATCAGGAAAAATGGCGCCCATGGCTTTATCTCGGAGCGCCCTGCGTTGCGTCGACAGGTGACATCCCTGGGGCGGAAAGGCCGTCCACATGATCGGAAATCATGGAAGGCGTTTTTGAACCATGCTTTCCGACGAAGCGTAGCAACTGCCACCAGTAGGGACCTTATCCAGCCAGCATACGTGCGAGCATATGTCTGATATGGTCCTGCGCGCCGTAGAAAATTGCAGCGATAGTGATCGTGCGACGACTTTCCACCGGCACGAACCAGATAGCCGCCTTATCCCGCCGAAGAAACCGGATTCCAGGGTCAATGTCGGCCCGCAATGTGCCGGTATAAGGCGTATCGACGAGACGATCGATTTCGACACGCAACTTGCGGATTCGTTCAGCGGTACGCTCCAACGCCTCGTCGGCCAAGTCTCCGAGTTCGACGTGGGACTCGAAGAGATGATCGAAAATCAGCTCAAAATCGCGTTCGGCATCCTCGGAATATTCAAGGCTCCACACGAACAGCCCGCCGCTTCCGCTCGATCATCGCCTCGACGCGGCTTTCCATTTCCGTCGTGGAAATCATCGGGCCTTTCAGACGCCGCTGGACCAATTCGCGAAGCGCTGCCGTTTCGACGGCCTCAGCCTCCGTCTTTTGGCGGAGGAGTTCCAAGCCCTGCTGAAGAACGGAACTCATGCTGGAATACCGGCCGCTTTCCACCAGCGAACGGGCAAAGGCGTCCTGCTGGTCGGTCAGCGAGATCGACGATTTGACACTCATCGGTTTATCTCCATTGAGCCGAATTTGCTACTCAGTAGCATATTTGTCGATCTGCCGGAACCCCTCCCTCTATTCGTCATGACGGTGACGACCCATAGGCCATGGTGCAGTCACGGCAAGCCAGTATACACTCAAGCGAATCCCCTTTGTCGAAAGCCATACATGCAGCGCCTGCCCCGTGCCCCCAAAGCCGTTCTGTTCGACATGGACGGTTTGATGTTCGATACCGAGGCGCTGTATCGGGATGCGACGATCACGGCTGCACGGAATGCGGGTTTCGAATTGCCTCTCTCGGCCTATCTTGAAACCATCGGTTTGCCGGCTTCCCGTGTGCGCGAACTCCTGTTGGCCCGGTTCGGCAAGGATGCCCCTCTGGAGGATCTCTGGAGGCAGGCTTCGGAACTCTTCACGCAGATGGTGCAAACGGATTTACGAACGAAGGCAGGCTTGCCGGAAATCCTATCCTTCCTCGAAGCGGCGCGGATCCCTTCGGCCATCGTCACCTCATCGGATCGGACGGCCGTCGAGGCGCATCTTTCGGCCGCCGGGCTGCAAGGCCGCCGGTTCCAAACCATATTTGCCTATGGCGATTACACGGTGGGAAAACCGGATCCCGCTCCATACCTGCTGGCCGCCGAGCGGCTCAACCTGCCCATATCGGAATGCGTTGCCCTGGAAGACTCCCGAAATGGAGTTCTCTCCGCATCAGGCGCCGGAGCGATGACCATCATGGTGCCTGATCTGGTTCAGCCGGCTCCGGATATTCCTGGCCGCTGCGCTTGCATCTTGGCGGATCTTCACGCCGTTCGGGATTTGATCGCCATCTCGATGGCGGGAGCCGCCGTGGAGCCGTGAGGGAACAAAACTGCAAGCCTACACAGATGCACTCCGCACGTCATGCAGTTGACAGGTCGGGACGGTTCTTTCATCTGGAGCGCCAGATCAGGAGCCTCTCACATGACCCTTAACATACGCCCCGCGACGCCTTCAGATGCGGCAACGATCCTGCGATTCGTCCGCGAATTGGCCGACTATGAAAAGGCGATCCACGAGGTCGAGGCGACCGAGGAGAGCACGCGTGCGGCGATCTTCGGCGACGGTTCGGTCACGCATGCGCTGATCTGCGAACGCGAAGGCCAAGCGATCGGCATGGCGGTCTATTTCTTCAGCTATTCGACTTGGCAGGCGAAGAACGGCCTTTATCTGGAAGATCTCTACGTAACACCGGACGCGCGCGGCTCGGGAGCCGGCAAGGCGCTGTTGCGGCGCCTGGCACAGATCGCGCTGGAAAAGAACTGCGGCCGCTTTGAATGGAGTGTGCTCGACTGGAACGAACCTTCGATCCGCGTCTATGAGGCGATCGGCGCGGAGCCGCAGAAGGAATGGATCCGCTATCGGATGGCGGGAGAGACGCTGGCGGCGTTTGCCCGCGGCTAGAATTCTCTATTTTTTCTTGGCCTCGGCGCTTGCGTCTTGACGGACTTGCACGCCGTTCGGGATTTGATCGCCATCAGCCTGGCTGACCGCGACGCGGCCCGAACGGGACATTGCCGATAATCGACATTGTCCCATCGCGGTCGGGCGGGCGCATCATCCCGCGCAGCCGATAGTCAGCGGCACCCAGCTTTCCCCCTTCAATCTCCACCCTTCCGATCCTCACCGCAATTCTGCAGTAACCCGGAAAATCCCGCCGGCCGAAGCATCCGAGCAGACGACGAAGGTGGAGCCCTCCTGCGCCATGAAGGCGACGTTGCCGCCGGCTTCGCAGGGGGTGGCGCTCCATTGCAGGATGATGTCGCCGTTATCGGGCAGTTTTTCCGGCGGGATCTTCGCCGCACTTGCCATCCATTCGGTTGCCGACGGCAGGTGGACGGGGGCGTTCAGCTGTTTCGACAGCCAGGCGGTATAGTTCTGCGCCACGGCAAGCGGCACGTCGTCGGCCGGCTGCTGCGGATTGTCGGCATAGGCCTGGGCGGCGGTCTGATCTGAGATGGCGGTGTAATATTCCGCCATTTCGGCGCGGCTGACGGCCTTCGTCTGCATGCAGAAAGACTTGTCGATCTTCACTGCGCCATTGGCAACGCCGAGCATGCCGCCGAGTTCCTTCATCGAGGAGGTCATCAGCCGGACATTCTCCAGCGAATAACTTCCGGCCGGCACGGTTTCGAAGGCAAGGGTCGGCGAAACCGGGCAGAAGCCGCGCGCCGACAGCGCCTCGAGATCGGCGAGGATCGGCTGGTAGGCAATGATCGCGAGCTTGTAGGCCTCGGCGGTGTAGCGGTCGTCGGCCTCGCCGATCTTCGGCGCGAGGGCTGCTAGCGTCGGATCGGCCGCACCGGCGCGAGTGGCGATCGAGGCGTTGAGATCGGTGACCTTCTGCTTCAGCGCGGTGGCCTCGTCCTTCGCCGCCATGACATCGGCGATGACGGCGTCGAACAGTTTGGCGGCGTCGCCATAGCCTGAGGTCGCCGCCGGCGTCTGCCATTGCTCGGCCTTGGCCTTGGCTTCGGTCATCAGCCCGCTCGCCTTGGCGACGTCGGGGCTATCGCCGGCGCCGATGCGGTTGACGGTTTCGCGTTTGGCCGCCGCGTCTTTTTCGGCTGCGGTGAGCGCGGTGAGCGCCTTGGCGAGATCGTCAAACGTCGTTTTCGACTCGTCATAGGCGCCGACGGCAGCGTGCATCTGTTTGGCGGCGGCGGCCTCGGCGGCAGTCTTCATCTTGGTATCGGCCTCGGCAAAACCCGGCGCCTTGTCGCCGCCTGCGGCAGAGGCGGCAGCTTTTGCCTTCTCGGCATTCTCCTTGGAGATGGCGATCAGCGCATTGCCGAGATTGATGGCGGCCGTCTGATAGCCCGGAAGGGCCTTGTCGTAGTCTTCGTCCTTGAGCAGCGCATCGGCCGAGGTCAGCGCCGCAGCACCGGTGTCATAGGCGAGTTTCGCCTGGTCACCGGAAGGGCGCTCCGGCGCCTTGGCGGCGATCGCCTTCTGTTTGCGGCTTTCGGCCTCCTTCTTCCAGGTGTCGACATCGGCGACGAGCTTCGGATCCGGGCGCAGCAGTTTGGGGATGGTGACGACACCGACGCCGATGCAGATCAGGAGCAGCGCTCCGATCATGGAGAGCTTGGCCAGCGTCCATTTTTTCGGCTTCGGCGGTTCCGGCTGCTGCATGCCGCCGCGCGGATCCCATGACATCGGCTGGATGCCTGTGGTCACCCGGGCATATTCGCCCAGCGCATCGGCGCCTGTGCGCGGTCGCGCGGCCGGGTCGCGGCTCAGCATCCTTTCCACAAGGCTTGCCAGACCCTCGGGAAAACCGGGGGTCAGCACATCAAGGCGGGGAAAGACGTTGGACGGATCGAGATGGATGTTCTTCCAGCTCTGCTCGCGCTGGTGCTCGTCTTCCCAGACCATGACGCTGTCGAAGACGCTGGCATAGGTCTGCCGCGGCAGGAAGAGCTTGTAGGCGATCATGCCCATGGCGTAGATATCGAGCGCCGGCGAGGCGGAGAAGGTGCCGCTGGCATAGATCTCCGGCGCCCCGAATTCCGGCACATAGGGCGGTATGATATGCTCGCCGATCTTCGAGATCAGGTGCAGGTTGCCGATCCGCACCGACAGGCCGGAATAATCCTCGGAGACATAGATGCACTGGTCGGTCAGGGCATTGTGGGCGTAACCGGCGCCGTGCAGCGTCGCCAGGCCCTCGAGGATGTGGCGGCCGATCTCGACGGCGCGCTCGTAGGCCACCATCTCCGTTTCGTCGAGATACTGGTGCAGCGTCTTCGACGGCCGCTTCTCGACGATATAGAAATTGTCGTCTTCCGGCGACGGCGGAATAAGGTCCTCGATTTCGACGAAGCGCCGCGCCGTCAGCGATTTGGCCTCGTTGATCGAGGTCCAGACGCGCTCGAAACGCGCCTTGTCCAATTTTAGCGCTATATCGGGCGTGACGATGAAGACCGCATGGTCCATCCGCTTGTCCTGGGCGGGATAGACGATGAACTCGTTTTCATAGATCGGCTCGCCGATCGTGTAGCGGGCGATCAGATCACTTCTCATGCACGTGTCCCCCTGCATTCATTCATGAAACCGAATTCTATTCACCCGCCAGAAGCGGGTCACCGATCAGGCCTGCGGCGAGCAGCAGGCCGGTCTTCGTATCGCGAAGCGCGAAGGCAAAACGGGCATCGGCGATGACGCGAACAAGTGTCGGCTCGATGCTGCGTTCCGTGATGACAGCCGTGGCTGCCGCCGCCTCCGTGCCGTTTTCGTCAACCTTGATCATGGTCTTCTGCAGGACATGGGACAAGCGGATGTTTTCCTTGGTGAAACCCGGAAAACCCGCATCCTTGGCCTTCTCGGGCGCCACGCCCATCGCATTCAGTACCGGCATCAAATCACGCCCGTCGTTCAGGGAAAAGCGGGGCAGGAAGATTTCGCCCTTGGCGGCCTCGAATTTCTCGCCCTGAAGCCAGGAAGCGAGCGCCTTCAGATCCGTGCCGCCGACACCCTTGCCGGAGCGCGCCGCCACCACGACCATGCTGTAGCTCTCGCCGGCATAGGCAAGATCGACGGCGGTGAATTTTTCATCGGAGCGAAACCTCTGCCCGTCGCTGGCAAGATGCATCATCGGCACCGAAATCGTCGAGCCATCCGGGCGCTGAAATGGGCTTGCCGGGCTCTCCTTCTCGAAGGAGGTCTTCCAGCGCGCCTTGAAGGAGAGTGCGCCGAGGCTGACGAAGCCGCCGCCGGGCGGTGCGTCGAGGATCGACGGAATGGCGCCCCGCGTGGCGTTCTTCACCCAGCCGTTGATGTTCTCGACCGATTTCGGCCCGTCGAGATCCTCGATCGAAGGTTTGACCCGGTGACCGGCGAGCATGGGAAGCGCATCGGCAACGAGCACCAGTCTGTCGTCGAAGACGATCGCAACCGCCGTCGCCAAAGGCGCATCGGCCGCGGCCGGCTTTTCCCCCGTCATGGCGGCAAGCACCTTTTCCGGTCCCTTCACTTCGCCGGCGAAGCCGAGGCTCTTGGCGATTGCCGCCTTGCCCTCATCGGAGGCGCCGAGGCTTGCGAGACCGAGGGCGGCCGCAAGGCTTGCCGGCGACACCATGATATTGGCCGCCCCTTCCTTTGCCAGGGTGCGGTCGATGAGCTCGGCGGCAAGCCCCGCCTGGGCGGCAAGCACCGCCTTGCTGTCGCCGGTCTCGCCGGCATGGACTGGGGCAAACGCCATCAGGGAAGCGGCAAGACCGGCCAGCAGAGTGGATTTCGGCATGGTTCGCTCCTCTTCAGCGGATGCGATAGAATTTGGAATCGAACGACCATTTGCCCTGGGCGCCGGTCTCGTCGTCGCCGACGATCCTGAGGCTTCGGGCGAGATCGTAGACATAGTTGAAGGCGGCGCGCTGGCCGACCAGCGGTGTCGGCACATCCGGCAGGTCGAGCACTTCGATCGGCTTGTCGCTGAGGATGGCGACGACCATACCGACGCCGGCCGGACCCTCGACCTGATATTCGAAGCCGATATAGGGATTGCGCGCATCGGGCACGACGACCGGCCGGGCCGGATCGAGCCGGTTGTCGCCGCTCTTGGCCGTCGGCTTCAGGCCCATCGAGCGCTTGTTCGGGTAGAGCTGCGTCAGCTTGCCGGCGGCGTCGATATCGACCAGGATCAGGTAACCGGACTTCTTGGTAGAGACGCGCATCGCCACCTTGTCGCCGATGCTGACGGCGGTGCCGGGCAGCATGTCGACGGCAACACCGGCCTCATTGTCGCTCTTCAGCGTATTTTCGACGGCGGCGACCGGCGTCTTCGCCTCCTCGCCGGTGATCACGTCGCGGCCTAGCGCATCCGGCAGGCCGTAGAATTGCGGGACCGGCGTGAAGCGGCAATCCTCGGCATGCGTCCGGCAATATTCGTCGGATTTGCGCCGGACATAATCGAGAAGGGCGGCATTGCTGACATTCGGCTTGTCGGCGGCGCGTGCCACGCCATCCTGCACGCCTTCGATGAAGTGGCGGGTGAAAACACCGAGCGCCGGCTTGGCCTCGCGATCGACGAGCGCCCACTGCCCTGCATTGACGGCCGACCAGACCATGGCGCTTTCGCCACCGAAGGAGAATTTCGCTTCCTTGCCTGACTTGTTCGGCGGTTCGATGGCTGCCAGTGCCGGGCCGAGGCAGCGCACGGTGCCGGAGGGTGCTGCGACCGCGCTGCGGCTGCCGGGGCCGACATGGCAGGCGTCGATCAGCAGGGTGACGCGGCGGTCCTTGAGGCTGTTCAGCCGTGCGGCGATCTCGGTTTCGCGGATCTGGTTGGTGACCGTCACCTTGCCACCCTCGCGCACCAGTTTCGCATCGGCTGCCACCAGCGTCGGGCTCGTCGTTTCCTCGGCGCCCATTTCCTCCGAGCCCTGGCCGCTGAAATAGAGGAAGACACGGCTTCCCGGCGTCGACTGGCGCACCAGCCAGTCGTCGATCTCGGCCAGGATCGCCTCGCGGGTCGCCTTGCGGTTGGTCAATGTGTGGATCTGTTCCGGGCGGTAGGCGAGCGTCTTGGCGAGGAAGACCTGCATCGCCTTCACGTCGCTGGCGGAGCCGGTCAATTTGGCCTCGCGCATCTCGTAATCGTCGATGCCTATCAGCAGCGCGCGATCGCCGGGGGAGCCTTGGATCACTGGCGTCTGGACGGTCGGGGATTGGACGTCGGGTTCGGCGTCTGCAGGCCCGGTGACGGGTTTGTCCGCGGGCATGTCGGGGCTTGGCGTTTCAGTCGTGCCGGCAGGCGCGCTATTGCCGGCGGGCGGGGTATCGCCGGCGGGCGGCGACGTGATGGTGAGGTTGGCCTCTTCCTGCCCGGATTTTTGCTGCTTCGTTCCGGCGCCGGTGGTGGCGGACGCGACCTGATCGCCTGTCGCCGATCCTTCGACATCAGGCACGTCGCCGTCGGTCTTTACGGCGATCCAGCCGCGGAAGGCAGCGACGCGGGTATAGACGCCGTAATGTTCGGCCTCGGCGCAGCCGGCGCCCCAGCTGACGATGCCGAGCTGGATCCAGCTTTTGTCGGGACGCTGGGCGACGAGCGGTCCGCCGCTGTCGCCCTGGCAGGCATCCTTGCCGCCTTCGGCATAACCGGCGCAGACATTGCGCTCGTCGATCGGGTTCATCCGCATCGAGCTGTCACGATAGGCGGCGCGGCAGTCCTCGCGCGGCACGATCGGCAGTTCGACTTCCTGCAGTTCGGTCGGCAGATATTTGTCATCCCAGCCGTGGTCGGCCTTAGTGTAACCCCAGCCGGTGACGACGGCGGGGTGGCCGGCGGCCTCCACCGCCTCATCCGAGGCCGAGGCAAGGATCGCCGGCTTCGATTTGGCGGGCTCGGCGAGCTTGATGAGGGCAATGTCGTTGGCGAAGACCTTCCGGTCGAAATCCTCGTGAATGATCACGTTTTCCACGGCAAGGCCGGGCTTGTCGGGCCCGTCGACCGCGATCACCTTGTCGATCTTCGACTTGCCCTCGACGATCAGCAGATCCCGGGCGAAGAGATCCTGCTTGCCGGAGCGGCCGCTGGTGACGCAATGGGCGGCCGTCAAGATCCAGCGCGGCGCGATCAGCGAGCCGCCGCAATGGCCGCCGAAGCGGCCGCGCTGTTCGGGGTCGGGCGCCAGGATCTTCACCTGCCAGGGCCATTCGCCTTTTCTCGCCGCCTGACCGCCGATGACGCGCCCGCCATCCTCGCCGGCAAAATCGGTATCCTGCTGCGCAAGAGCTGGAGAGGTCAGAAGCAGCATGACGGAGGCAATCGTGAGGACCCTGCTGATCGACGTGCTCATAGCTTGGCTCCGGCGGAGGTATAGAGGACCGTAAATCCGACGCGGGCGCCCTCGGGGAGGAATTCGCCGAGGCGCCTGGCGATATTGCCGGCCGTGCGGCGCCTGTCGTTTTGCTTCAGGAACTCCACAAGCTGCGGCATCGGGGTTTCAGAGGTGACGGCGACGAGCAGGTCGGTGCCAAACGGGGCGACGACCGAAAGATCGAGGTCGAAGGTCTGAGACATCTCGGCATCGGCCTCCTTCTCGTTGGGATAGAGGAACTGCACGGTGCCATCGCCGCTGACGTCGAAGAGCACGAGCTTGCGGCCCGATAGATCCGAAACCGTGACGCCGACGCGCTCGCCTTCGCCATGGACGGTGTCGGAGGGCGTCACGCGCACGGTTTGCGGGTTTGTCTCCGACAGCCGCTTCAGCGTGTCGAGCGCGGCCATCCGGTCGACGACAAAAGGCATGTCGCCGGCGCCGACGCCGGAGGCGACGACATCGCCGCCGGCAATCGCCTCGCGATTTTCCGGATCGAAGACGAGTTCGGCATCGGCACCCTCGGTCACCTTGAATGGCGTGACGGCTGCGTCGATCCCCTGCAGAACCGGCTCGGACCCCAGGGCGGCGACGCTGATCGGCGCGGGCTCGGTGGGCAGCGGAGTGTTTGATTTCTCCGCCACCGCCTGCGCCCCCGCCCCTTCGTAGGCATAGACGACCACACGGTCGAGATCGGTTCCGGGCGGGCTTTCGGTAAAGATGTTCTGCCGCTGGTCGGTGAACTGATAGACCGCCTGGCGCACATATTCGAAGAGTTCGCGGCGGCTGACGGCGCCGTCGCCGTTGCGGTCCGCAGCCCCCTCGAAGGCGCGGGCGGTGGCATAACTCAGCGCGCCGCGCTTCTGCGGAATGCCGGGGATCGTGATCTCGGGCGACTTGGTGTTCTCGTCGACGGCGGCAAGGAAGGTCAGCCGCTCGAAATCGAAGCCGGTGGATAACGCATCCGCCGTCGTCGAGATCGGCGCGAGGTCATCCTCCTCGATCGTATAGGACGGCGCCTGACGCCAGGTGATCTCGGCGCCGCGCGGATCGACGTCGCGAGTCATGCCGCCGGCATGGCAGGTATCGGCGATGAAGACGACATCGGCGCCCTTGGCCTCGAGGTTGCGGATCAGCACCTTGAACTCGTCGCCGAAGATGCGCTCGCGCGATCCGGGCAGCCGGGTGTCGAAGCCGGCCAGCACATAGACCTCGTCGCGGCCGCTCGGTTTCGAGCCCTTGACGCGTTCCGGCTCGCTCGACCCGTGACCGGCAATGCCGAGCACGACGAGGTCGCCAGGCCCTGCCCGCTCCGTCACGGCCCCGATCGCTTGAAAAATGCCCTCGCGATCGGCTGCGCCATTCTTCAGGAGCGTCATGTCTTCGACGCCGACCGAGCGCAGCGACAGGGAAAGGTCCTCGGCATCGGCGACGGCGCCATGCAGCGGCGGGACATTGCGATAGAGATCGATGCCGACCAGCACCGCCCGGACCGCGCCGCGCTCGGGCGCCTCGATCGTCCTTGCCAGGCTGTCGGTGGCCGCCAGGATGAGGAGGGCTAATGCGGCGGCCATGGAAACGGATGCGGACATGGCCAAACTCCCCTCGCCCCCACTATTCGCGGCGCCATTCGACGCGCCGGTTCAACGCATCGACATCGTCTTCGGTGAGGTTTGCGGTTGCGGTCACGTCGACCGGCTCGGAGGCGCCGCGGCCCTCGGCATCGATCGTCGCGTCGATGCCGTGGCTCTTCAGGAAATCGGCGACGGCCTGGGCGCGGCGCTCGGACAGCTTCTGATTATAATCGTCAGCGCCGCGCCGGTCGGTATGGCCGACGAGGATGATGCGACCGGGCTTCTGCTCCTTCAGCGCTTCCAGCAGTTCCTCGGCGGCCTCGGTGCCGATCGAGGTGAAGCTCGACTTGTCGAAATCGAAGGTGATCGGCACCGGAATGGAGACCGGCACGATGCCGCGCACATTCTCGGAATAGATGCCGCCGAGCACGCCGCTGCGGTGATCCTTCTCGGCCGGCACGAAGCTGCCTTGCGGATTGTCGCTCGAAGGATTCGCGGCAAGGATGCGGGCCTGGGCGGCGCGCTGGATGAGATCGGAAATCGTTTCGGCCGGCGGCGCCTTCGGCGTGCGGGTCTCGTTCTTGATGATCTCGATCGCCTGCTGGTAATCGGCGGCGGCATCGGCGAAGCGGCGAGCGGAGAAATAGATCTCGCCGAGCGTGGCGGAAGCCTGCCACAGCACCTGCGGACTGTCGGCAGCGACAAGCAGCGGTTCGTAATCGGCGACCGGTCTATCGGCGGCCATCATCTCCTGCGCGGCGGAAAGCCTGAGGGCTGCGACGCGGCGCTGGGCATTCACCTGGAACTGGCCGCAATCGGCGCTGACGGCGATCGCATCGGCCTCGGAAGCGGCAGCGGTGATATCCTTGGCGGCGACGGCGGTGTTCAGCTTGTCGAGAAGCGCGGTGCAAACCGGCGTATCGGCGTTGGCGACCTCGATCTCCTCGCCGGCCTGATCCGGTTCGGCCGAGCGGCCGAGGTTCAGCTGCGGCATCTTGATGCTGAAGCCGCCGGGCAGCTTGAATTGCGGCATCTTGATCTGCGGCATCGGCAGTTTCGGCATCTTGGTCTGAGAAGACTGGGCCGGCTGCTTGTACTGCGTCGGCTGCTTATATTGGGTCGGCCGGGTGGACGACGTGGTGTCGGCAGGGCCGATCAGTTCCAGTTCGTCGGCGGCAAGTTCCTGGCCGGGCGCCAGATTGGTGACGATCTTGTATTTCTTCGGCGGCTGTGTGGTGGCCTGCTCGACAGGCTTCGGCGCGACTTTTTTCGGCGCAGCGGGCTTCGGTTTTTCCACCGCCGTTTCCGGCTTCTTGGCAACTTCCTGTTTCGTCACCGGCTTCGGAGCGGCTGCCGGTTTCGGCGCAACGGGCGGCTTTGCCGCCTGCTCGACCGGTGCGGGTTTTGCGGCAGGGGCGGCTGCGACGGGAGGGGCCGCGGGCAGACTATCGACCGTCGTCAGAATCAGCGTCTTGCTACTGATCTTGGTGCCGAGGCTGCGGGCTTCCTCAAGGCTGCGGGACACGGCATCCATGCCGCCGTCGATCGAGCGGAACATGCCGCTGCCGCTGCCGCCGAGATCGGCGAAGATGGTCAGCGGCTTGGAGGAATAAAAGACCTTGATCTGCTCCTGGCCGACCGGACCTGAAACCTGCAGCCGGGCGCCGCTTGCCGGATCCGGCACCTGCACACGCTTGCCGGCGCCGATGAGCGCATCGGTCTGGTACTTGTTTGGGAAAAGCTTCACCACCGCGCCGTTCGGCGAAACGTTCAGCACCGTGACATAGGCGTTTTCGCTCGACTGGATGAAGAGGCCGACCACTTCGCCGATGGCGTATTTGGCCTCGGCGCGATCGAAGGTGATGCTGACGGGGCCGGTCTGGGCCGGCGCTTCGGTCAGTGTGCGTTCGTTCTGCGCCTCGACGGCGGGAACCACCGAAAAGAATGAAAGAAAGGTGGCTGCTGCTAGGATGGCTTTACGGTTCAGCATTGGAAAACCTCCTCTTCGAACAATCTCACACTGTGTTGAAGATGAGAATAGCACTGACCGGCGAAATTGGGATGGTTTCACCCGTCTTGCTTGAGGGAGGGTTACAAATTATTTGGAGCCCGAAAGAATCCCTCAAGGCAAAGAGGTAAGCAAGACTCATGCTCGGCAATATCCGGCGGCTATTATAGTCCGTTCGGATGGCTGGGATGCGGTTAGTTCTTGGGTTTCTGCCCGGCTGATTTCAAAATCGAGATCAGGTCGCTCATTCCCTCGGGCGAGGAATTGTAGAGCCAGAGAATATCCGGATTGTCGATCGCGAATTCCTTGCCGGGGCCGGAGCCCATGTCGCGGCCGGGCGAGGTCGCATCGGGCAGCTTGCCTTCGCCGGGCGCCAGCCCCTCGGCGCGCTCATGTTCGGCGATGATGGCGGTCGCCGCAGCAAAGGCCTTTTCGTCCTGCTGGCGCAACGCTGCCAGCGCGGGGTTGCGCGCCGCCAGCGCATCCTCGACCGGGCCGGCCTGACTAAGCTCAGGCATTTGCAGCGCCAGCAGCAGGCCGATCGACAGGGTTATGAGCCAGGATTTCGTCATCGTCGTCACATCCGTCTTATGGGCGCCATTACGCGACAAGCGCCCCGACAATAGGGAGAGGCTGGGAGGATGGCAACGGCGCTTGGCGCCAATCGATTGGGAGGGTTGAAATCGACTGGCAGAGGCGCTTTCGCTCTTTGTTTTATGCATGTCGTTGCCCCGGAACCGCTGCACACTTCCGGGCGACATGCATTAGAGGATCTTCAATTGCTGCAGACTGAGGCGCAGGTCGCGCAGCATCTCGCCGAAGATCTCCTCGATCATCCCCGTCGACCAGACGACCATGGTGCCGTAGGGCGAGCGCTTGCGCTGCATGAAGCCCGCCGTCTCGAAATCGATCAGCGTCTTGCGGCAGGTCTCGCTCGACATCACCGCGACCAGGAAGCGGGCGAGATTGGACTGGTCGATCGCGCCTGATTTTTCCGCCCAGTTCTGGATCAGCCGCGGCTTGGTGTCGGCGGTGAACATCGAGGCGAGCGCCCGATCCTGCGACAGCCCCAGGCGCTGCAGCTTGGCCGGATCGCGGGTCAGCGAAACCACGTAGTCATTGTGCAGATCGGCGAAGCGTTCGATATCCTCGGCCGTGTTGATGCCGAAAACCTTCATCGAATAGAGGAACTCGGCCATCAGATAGGTCGGCTCGGAGCGCAGTTGCGCCAGATGCTTGTCGTCCTTGCTGGCAGACGCCGCGCAGACGCGATCGGAAAAACCTATCCGTGCGGCGCGAACCTGCTCCAGCAGGCTGATGTCGAGCGCCAGTTCGTCACCGTTCCATTCCAGCATAAGCATTTCCTGCCAGCAAATCTTCGAGACGATGATCTTGTACTATTCCAGGCGCAGATCTCCAAATCGTTTGGAAAGCAACAGCTTGCTGATGGGGCGCATCTATCTTACCATTTTGAATGACTTGGCAGTCTTTTCGAGGGTCGAGGCAATGCGTGGTTTGGGGTCGCATATTCTGTTTGCCGCGGCACTTGCAGTCGCCTCGCCAGGTTTTGCCAAAGACACGACAATCATAGAGCTTCGCAGCGGCGACGGCGCGCGTTCGGTCGGCATCATCTCGTCCAACGAGGAAGTGGAGGCATCCGGGCCTGCGGCGATCACCGTCGGTGACGACGGCACCATCTACATTCTCGACCAGAACAACGGCCGCGTGCTCGCCGTCGACGCCGAACGTTCGCAGGCCGATCCGGAGATCCTGCCGCTGCCGGAGAATGCCACGCCGGAGGATCTCGCCGTCGTCCACAACGAACTCTACCTCTGGTCCGATGGCGTCGTGCCGCTCGAGCGCGCCACCGATGCCGACGGTCGGTCGCAGACGCTGCGCGCCGTCGACGGCGGCGGCGATGCCGACGACTACACCCGCTCGGTCTTCGCCTCGATGGGCTCGGTATCGCCCGGGCCGCTGAACAGCATCATCGACGAGATCGGCCGCAGCGTGAGCCGGCCCGAGGTCCGCCCGCCGGTCAAGCAATATGTGCCGAGCCGCGGGCTCGGCGATATCGTCGCCGAAGTCTCGGCTGCCAACGACAAGGCGGAGATCCTGCTGCGGCGCAGCAGCTCGGAGGAGAATTTCCTGTCGCTGCAGCTGACCTCCGAAGGGCGGATCGGCACCGTCGAACTGCTCGACATCGACACAACAGGCAGGCCCTATGCGCTGGTCGAGCTGGTGCCGGCCGACCGGCCCGAACGCACCGGCATGCTGGTGGTGCGGTTCACGCCGAACGGGGCAATCGACCGGGTCTACGACCTGCCGATCGAACCGGGCACGGTCTTCTCCAGGCGTTTCGTGGCGATCGGCCCGCGTGGCGACGTGCTCTATTTAAGATCGCTGGAGAGCCGGGCGCAGGTGCTGCGGCTCGACGGCAGGGAGCCCGGCCGCAAGCTTGCCGTCGCCAGCCCCGCCAAGCAGCCGAATGCCGGCAAACCCGGCAAGACGCCGAAGGTGGCGATCGTGCCGAAATCGCGCAGCGACGTCATCGAGCGGGCCATCGGCTTCGAGACGCTGAACTGGCTGGTGACGCCGACGGCCTATGGCAAGGATCCGGGTCCGGGCTGCATCAACATGAACCGGCTGCGCCGCCCGACCTACCTGATCGGCAAGCGCGGCCAAACGGTCAAGGGTGTTCCCTATTGCTGGGGCTGCAAGACGCCGCTCGAGAATTTCATCGGCGGGGTGGAAAAGGGCCAGACCGCCGGCAATGTCTGCACCAAGAGCGCGCCGCAATCCAACATCCTCGGCGTCGACTGCTCCGGCTTCGTCAGCGACGCCTGGGGCCTGAAGATGCATGTGACGACGCGCGCCATCCCCGGCATCACCAAGCGCCTCCCCGACCCCTGGTCGCTACGGCCGGGCGACGCGCTGAACAAGCCGGGTTCGCATGTGCTCTTGTTCATGCGCTTCACCGACGACCGCAAGGTCGAGGTGATGGAGGCCTCGCCGAACGCCTGCAAAGGCCGCGTCTGCCGCAACACCTATTCGCTCGGCAGCCTGTTGATGCGCGGCTACCAGCCGGTGCGTTTCAGGGGGCTGGATGGTTGAATGAAAGGCAGCGTCAGGCTGCCGGCTTTGACGCCAATCGGCGCTTCGCCATCGCCAGAAGGCCATGCGCGGCAACGCTCTCGGCATAGTCCCGATAGGCGGGATCCCGGCTCAGCATGCGCTCTTCAGCGCGGGCGCGCATGACGTAGATAAGGCTGACGATCGCCAGCATGCCGGCCCGGGCAAGTCCTTCCGCAAGGCCGCTGGCAATGAAGCTGGGAAATGCAAAAAGCCACCAGGAGATGTTCTTCGAGACGTAGGCTGGGTGTTTGATGAAACGATAGGGACCTGAGGTGATGATGCCGCGATGGGTGAGGTTGGAAAATCGCGGCCCGAAAGCGACAGTCGCCCAAACGTAGATCACGGTGCAGGCCAGCGTCGCGACGCTCCAGAGGATGAAGATGGCCGACCCCTCCTGGATCACCGTCTCCCAGCCCGGCCCGTCGCCATAGGGCACGAAAGTATGTGAAATCGCCGGGAAGAACGGCTCATAACAGATGAGGCAGACCAGCCAGCCGAGCGCCGTCGTCTCCGTCGCCCTGACATGCCAGCCGAAAAGCTTGAAGGTGGCAATATAACCACCGGCGGCAAGCACGACGTCGAGAAGAAAGACAAGCCGCATGAGACCTTCGAACCAGGCCGCCGAGAGTACCGGAAACGCCCAGGCCGGCTTGTCGGCGAGATCGGTAAGAGCGGCCATGCCGCCCGAGAACATCAGCACGAGAAAGAAGCATTTGATTGCGAGCAGGCGCAATGCGAACAGCACGTCCTCCTCACGAAAATCCTGCATCAGCACCGCGCGCCCGACCTGATGGAGGTAATCGTCGGGCTCTTCGGCGATCTGATCGGTGGCTACGATGTAGAGGATGGTGGCAGCAGCCAGCGCGATGGAAATGAGGATGGTCGTATGGCCGGCCTCGATGAACCATCGGACCGCCGCCGACTCTGTGAAAAACGGAAAGACCGAACAGGCGATGACAACCACACCCAAAAGTGCTGCGAGGCCGACAAGCTTGGTTCCGATGCGGCGCCAGAAGATGGCGGAAGCCTCGTTCCGTCTTTCTCGCGACGCCCAAGCCCGACGAGCGGCTGGCGTGCCCTCTACGACGATCCATGCCAGGAGAAGGCAGAACACGGCAAGCGCCATCGCCTTGCCGGGCTCAAGCTGCAGATAGGCCGAGAGTGCAATGCCGACAACTGCTCCTGCGAGGGTTCCGGCTTCTGTTGTGAATTGCATGTTCACAACCAATTTCTCGTACTGTGCGAAAGCAGAAAGTCGTAACTCAATCTGCTACCAATCACCTCCACTAGAACTAGTACCACCGCTGGAACTAGAGCCACCGCTGGAGCTCGACGAGCCACCGGAACTTGAAGAGCTGCTGGAGCCAGAAGAACTCGAAGAACCGCTGGAACTAGAGGAACCCGAGGATCCACTTGAACCGGACGAACTACCCGAGCTGCTTGAGCTGGAATCATTGCCGGAACGCCCGAAAGTTGTTTGATTGCGCGGCGCGGCTACTTTTCTGATGGTCGCGGTCTGTTTCCTGGTGGTGGTTTGTTGGCTCGTCGGCTCTCGGCTGGAGAACAGCGTCTGAGCGCCGGGATCAAAGACGCAGCTTTGCAGGATTGCCCCGGAGCCCGCGATGAAGGTTGAGCACAAGAGAATACGGATAATCAGCTTGTTGGTCATAAAGGGCGCCCCCAGATCGCCTTTTTAGAAGAGATCGTACCTCGGATTTCGCTTCACCCATGTCGCCTTTGCCAGCTGAACGAGCCTCGCATCGAGCGTCTTAGTCTTTGGAACTGCCTTTAGCTCCGGATCTGTCAACTCGGCGATGAAGGCTTCTTCGGCCTTCTTCTTGGCAGCTGCCGGCAAGGCTTTGAGCTCAACTAGAGCCTGGTCTTTCGGATCGCCACTGCCTGGCAAATTGACGGCGGATGCGAGTGCAAAGTATCGAGCCGCGGTCGGAATACCCTCGGGATCACTGTCATCGTCTTTCGCGAGTGTGGCCCGGTCGAACGCCCCCCAGTAGTCGCCACGTTCCGCACCTATCTGCAGCCATTTCACCGCTTCGGCTTTATCGGCCGCAACGCCGATGCCGTCACGGTACATGCGTCCGAGGTTCGTTGGTGCGTGAGGCTGACCGCCTTCTGCTGCTTTCGTAAAAAGATCGATTGCTTTGCTCAGATCTTGCGGTGCGCCTTTTCCGAAACGGTAGACCAACGCAAGATTGTTCATGGAATAGATATCGTTGCGCTCGACGCCAGCTTCATAGAAGCGGATTCCGCGTTCAGGATCAGCTGGAACGTTGACGCCGTTGAGAAAAATATAACCAAGAGCGTTCATCGCGTAGGTGTGACCCATATCCGCGGATTGAAGCAGGAGGCGCAATCCACGTTGGGGGTCAGCCTTGATACCCCGACCATAATACAGGTCGCTTCCGAAGCTATGCAGGGCATAAGGATCGCCCTTCTCTGCCCCTGCCTGAACAATCTTGGCCGCTTTTTCAGCGTTACGCGGCACCGAGGCACCAAAGTCGTACATGGTCGAAAGGTGTTGGATCGCCCGGACATGCCCGGCATCCATCGCCTTCGTGATCGTGGCAAAAGCCGTCTTCGTATCGCGATTGGCAAGCTGGGCGCGGCCGAGCTGGTAGACGAAACGCGCCACCTTGGGATAGGCCTTGACCGCCTCCGTGCAGGCCGGCAGTGCGGAGGCGGGGTCGATCTCGTTCGGCAGTTTTCCGGCGGTCACGCCCTGCAGGTCGAGGGGTGCCGCGGCCGCGGTGTCGCAGGCGTCGAGCGCCGGTTTGAAGGTGATGGTGGCCGGCGCCAGGTCGTCATTGGCGGCCTGTAGCGTCAGGGCGAAAGGCTGGTTTTCGGTGCCGATCTGCGGCTCGTAGGAAAGCGCCGGAATATCGGCGGCCTCCAGCACGTGGCCAAGCCCGATCACCCGCTCTCCGGCGCGCAGTGTGCCCTTGTCGGGCAGGGCCGCGACCTTGAAGGTCATTTCGGTGGCCGATGCCGGGACGGCAGGCAGGCCGGCTTCGACGGGGCCGACGCCGATCGTTGCGCTGACGTCGCGCGGCAAGGTCTTCAAATAGGCATCGGCATCGGCAAGCCGCGCCTGTTTTTGCTGTTCCAACTGGGCGAGCTTGGCGCCGGCATCCGCCGAGACGGTGATCGCCACCACGCCCTGCGTCGCCTGGCCATAGGGGTCGCTGACGGTATAGCCGATCAGGCCGACGGTGCCGGCGGCAACGCCGGATGAATCATAGGTCAGCGCCGTCAGGGCTGCGGCCGGTATCTTCGCGCCCTGCTCCACGGGTTTGCCGTCGAAGCTGAGTTTGCCGGTCTTTGGAAGCTGGTTGAGGGTGACGAGCAGCGCCGAGCCGGTCTCGTCATGCGGCGGGGCGATCGGCAGTTTGGTGGCGGCGGCTCCCTCCGGCACGCTCACCTGCTGCATCGGTTCGACGCTCGGCGGCGGTGGCGCCGGAATGAAATAGAAGCTGTCGGTCAGCGAGGAGTTTTCCCACGGAACCTGCTTGCCGCCGGTCATGGCGATCACATCGCGGCGCACATCGGTGAGGACCTGGCGGATTTCCTTGTTGGGTTCGCTGGCGCGCTTGATGAAGGATTCGGAATAGGGGCTGAGAGCGCCGGTGCCATCGAGCGCCACCTGGCCCGGTTCGGTGGAGAAGGCGATCAGGCTGCCGAGATCGCTGTCGATGCGCGCCAGTCCGCGCGTGGCGCCGACCGGTTCCAGCTTTTCGGCCATCCAGAATTTCTGGGCGTTGAAGGGATTGTTGCGGCAGGCGTCGAGGAAGATCAGCTGCACCCGCGAATTCTGCTTGAGATGGTTGAGGATCAGGTCGAGCGGCATGGTCTGCGTCTCGACGTCATAGGGCGTCTCCAGGGTCGCATCGACCGGCACGATGAAATTCTGCCCGCCGACCTGGATGCCATGGCCCGAATAATAGATCAGGCCGGCCTCGGCATTGCTGGTCGAACGCAGGAAACGGCGCACCGTATCCTCAAGCCCGATGCGGTCGACATTGACGCCGATCGTCACGTCGAAACCGGCCGCCCGCAGCGTGCTGGCGACCTCTTCGACATCATTGGCGGGATTGGGAAGCGAAGGCAGCGTCTTGTAGACCGAGTTGCCGATGACCAGGGCGACGCGGCGCCCGCTCTCTTCCGTGATGGCGGCATGTACGGTGCCGATCGACAGCAGCATTGCCGCGACGATCAGCAAATAAGCGCACAGTCTCCTGACATGGTGAAACTTGGGCATGGCTCGATCGCAAACATCTATTGTCCAGAGTTCAATAAAATTTGCTGGCCTGCTGGTGCTGGGCCCCCTCCGCATTCACAGTTTGAAAATATTCCTCGGCGCTTCAAAAAGCAAGCTTCGCCGCCTCCAAGTGAATTGGAGCAGTCCCGTCAGATTGGAAGCCCGTCATCGACAAGAAAGACTGTCGAAATCAGGAATTTAACATGCGGCGGCGAAGTTTCCTTAACCTCGAAACGTATAGTTGCTGATCGAGGCCGGTTTCATCTCGATAGAGAAGCCCGGCAAGGTAGGCGGCATATACGCGGCGTTCTCGATCCGGCAGGGGTCGAGGAAGTGTTCGTGCAGATGGTCGACATATTCGATGACCCGGCCGTCCTTGGTGCCGGACACGGCGACATAGTCGATCATCGACAGATGCTGCACATATTCGCAGAGGCCGACGCCGCCGGCATGCGGCCAGACCGGCAGACCGAACTTGGCGGCGATCAGCAGCACCGAGAGGACCTCGTTCAGCCCGCCCATGCGGCAGGAATCGATTTGCACGATGTCGATCGCGCCCTCGGCGATGAACTGCTTGAACATGATGCGGTTCTGGCACATCTCGCCGGTCGCGACCTTCACCGGGCTGATCGCCTGGCGGATCTTGCGGTGGCCCGCGACATCATCGGGGCTCGTGGGTTCCTCGATGAAGAAAGGCTTGGCGAAGGAGAGCGCCTTGACCCAGTCGATCGCCTGGCCGACATCCCAGACCTGGTTGGCGTCGATCATCAGGTAACGATCGGGACCGATCACCTCGCGGGCGATCCTGAGGCGGCGGATATCGTCTTCCAGGTCGCGGCCGACCTTCATCTTGATATGGTCGAAGCCGGCGTCGATCGCCTCCTGGCAGAGGCGGCGGAGCTTTTCGTCGCCATAGCCGAGCCAGCCGGCCGAAGTCGTGTAGCAGGCATAGCCGTCTTTTTCGAGGATGGCGATGCGTTCGGCCTTGCCCGCCTCGGCGCGCTTCAGGATCTCGACCGCTTCGTCGCGGGTCAGCACATCGGTGAGATAGCGGTAATCGACGATATCGGCGATCTCTTCCGGCGACATCTCGGCGACGAGCCGCCAGACCGGCTTGCCGGCCTGTTTGGCCAGCAGATCCCAGACGGCATTGACGACCGCGCCGGTCGCCAGATGAATGGCGCCCTTGTCCGGGCCGATCCAGCGCAGCTGGCTATCGCTGGTCAGATGCCGCCAGAACCGGCCGGGATGGGCAAGAATCTCGGCAAGATCGGCGCCGACGACGAGGTGGCGCATCGCCTTGATCGCCATGCAGCAGATGTCGTTGCCACGGCCGATGGTGAAGGTCAGGCCATGGCCGGCAAGATCAGGCGCGTCCGTATCGAGAATGACATAGGCGGCCGAATAGTCCGGATCGGGGTTCATCGCATCGGATCCGTCCAGGCTTTGCGACGTGGGAAAGCGAAGATCGAAGACGCGAAGATCGGTGATGCGGGTCATGGTTGTTCCTCCCGATTATAATTGTATGGGGCCGATGGCGGCGGCCGGATCGGCCGGCGGTGCCGCCGGCCGCGTGATCGGCTAAAGCGCGTTGCGATCTTTCAGATTCGCTTCTCACGCTTTACGTCTTTGTTTTACGCAATTCCCGGCAAAACCGCTTCGCGCTTTGCCTGGGAAAACCGCTGCGCATTTCTGCTGGAACTGCTCTCAATCAGATCGTCCAGCCGCCGTCGATGGCGATCGCCTGGCCCGACGTATAGGTCGCGCCGGCGAGATAGACGGCGAGATCGGCGATCTCCTCCGGCGAGCCCAGCCGGCCCATCGGCTGGCGGGCGATGAAGGCGGCGCGCGCCGCATCGTAATCGCCCTGGGCGCGCATGCGGTCCTGCAGCGACGGGCTTTCAACCGTGCCGGGGCAGATGGCGTTGCAGCGAATGCCCTGGCCGACGTAATCGGCGGCCACGGATTTGGTGAGCCCGATTACCGCCGCCTTCGTGACGCCATAAGCGAAGCGGTTCGGCACGCCCTTGATGCTGGAGGCGACAGAGGCCATGTTGACGATGGACCCGTCCTTGCGTTCGATCATGCCCGGCAGCACGGCCCGGATGGTGCGGATCATCGCCTTGACGTTGAGGTCGAAGGCGAATTCGAGATCGGAATCCTTCATCTCGAGGATAGAGCCGGCATGAACGAAGCCGGCGCAGTTAAACAGCACGTCGACAGCGCCGATCTCGGCGACGAGGGCCGTGACCGCATCGTCTTCGAGCACGTTCAGTCTGTGGGTGGAAACGCCGGTTTCGGCGGCCAGCGTCGCCAGCGCCTCGGTGTTGATGTCGGTCGCGTGGACCTTGGCGCCGACCGCGGCAAAGGCTGTCGCCGTCGCCCGGCCGATGCCCTGGCCGGCGGCGGTGATGAGAACGGTCTTGCCGGAAAGTCTGTTTGTCATATCACGGGCCTTTTCTGGAAGTGTCTATGCTGGACGACGGAATGCGGTTTGTCTTGATGAGGCTCGGGGGCGAGGCTCGGGCCTTTTCTCATTTTGCGCGCTTCGACGGTCGTCCGGCAAGATATTGTTGGCGGCTTGCCGCCCAGTCCTGGTGCCGGGAAGGCCACGCGGTTTCACCTGATATCGGGCGACGTCTTCAGTCATGATTTGTCTGTTTATAGACAAACAGACGATTGGCCAAGGGTCAAGCGTGAAGTTTTCCTTTTCCGGCTGCAGTTCTGCGTATATGCAGAATGGTATTCACAGGAGGAAGGAATGGAGACCGACGAGTCAGACCGCTACCGCGCTCCTGCCCTCGACAAGGGCCTCGATATCCTGGAACTGCTCGCCGGTGTCGATACCGGCCTCACCCAGGCCGATATCGCCAAGCGGCTCGACCGCAGCCCCAATGAATTCTACCGCATGCTCGATCGCCTGGTGCGCCGCGGTTATGTCACCCGGCTGGACGGCGATCGCTATTCGCTGACACTGAAGCTCTTCGGTCTCGCCCAGTTGCACGCGCCGGTGCGCCGGCTCGCCTCCTATGCCACGCCGCTGATGCGCGATCTCGCCCAGCGCACGCGCCAGGCCAATCACCTTGCCGTCTTCGATCGCGGTGCGGCGGTTGTCATCGCTCAACAGGAGGCGCCTGACTATTGGGGGTTCTCGATCCGCATCGGCGCCCATATCAGCCTCTTCGACACCGGTTCGGGGCATGTGCTGCTCGCCTTCCGCAGCGAGGAGGAGCGGGAGATGATGATCTCGGAACATGTGCGCAGCCGCGCCGACATCGAACTCGGGCCCGAATTCTACGACCGCCTCGAGCAGATCCGCGAGCGCGGCTACGAGATGATGGCAAGCGCCCAGACGGCGGGCGTCTACAACCTTTCCGCCCCGGTGCTCGGGCCGGACCGACGCTGCATCGCCGCCCTCACCTGCCCGTTCATCGCGCTCGTCAATGCGCCGTCCGCGCCCGATATCACCCAGACGATCATGCTGGTGCAGAAGACCGCCGCCCAGCTTTCGCTGCTCGCCGGCGCCGATGTCGGCAATTCCGGCTGACGGGTCCCCTCGGAAAAGCCTGTCGCGAAGCAGACTTGCGAATCGCATAAGTTCGTGCTTATGTGTCGACATGATCGAGAATGACATTTTCCGAGCCTTGGCCGACCCAACCCGCCGCGCGATCTTCGAGAAGCTGGCGGCGGGCGGCATGAACGCCAGCGCCTTGCGCGCGGGCATGGAGATCAGTCAGCCGGCAATGTCGCAACATCTCTCGGTTTTGCGGAGCGCAAAGCTCGTGAGGGAAGAACGGCAGGGGCGTTTCGTGAATTACGAAGTCGATCCGGAGGGACTGGCTCTCATCGCACAATGGTTGGCGAAATATCGTGCCTACTGGCCTGCCCGCATCGAAGCTCTCAAGGTCTTGCTGAAGGATATGGACCAATGAACGACGGAAAGGCCACCGAGCAGAAAGACGGCATCGAACTGGAATTCGATCTGGATGAACCGCCGCACAAGGTCTGGCGTGCAATCAGCATCCCCGAATTTCGGGAAAACTGGTTGCCAAAAGACGCTTTGGCCGATCCCGAACCGGCCACTATCACACCTGGCGAGGAAGTCCGTTATAGCCTGCGCGACAACGCTCCACCTTTCCTTGAAAGCTCGGTGACGTTCACGATCGTCCCGAACGCGACCGGCGGCACCCGCCTGCGCATTATCCACGAACTGACCGACGCGAGGCTCGACCGGATGGCGAAAGCGGCCGCGAACAGCAACAGTCCGCCCGTCATGCTCGCCGCCTGACGCGGCAAGCCCCGTTAAATTCTGGAAGATTGGAGTTCGCCGATGCGCGAAGCGATGCAACTCGTCCCCATGGTCATAGAACAATCCAGCAGAGGAGAGAGGTCTTTTGACATTTACTCCCGTCTTCTGCGCGAACGCATCATTTTCCTCAACGGCGAGGTTAACGACACCGTTTCCGCTCTGGTCTGCGCGCAGTTGCTGTTTCTTGAGGCCGAGAATCCAAAGAAGCCGATCAATCTTTACATCAATTCGCCGGGCGGTGCCGTGACCAGCGGCCTCGCCATGTATGACACCATGCGCTTTATCCGCGCGCCGGTTCATACGCTTTGCATGGGGACAGCCCGGTCAATGGGATCGTTCCTGCTGATGGCAGGCGAGGCCGGCGAAAGAGCTGCATTGCCCAACGCCAGTATCCTCATTCACCAGCCCTCCGGTGGCTTCCAAGGGCAGGCTTCGGACATGCTGATTCACGCCGAAGAAATCCTCAAGACCAAGCAGCGCATGACGCGGCTCTATGCGCAGCATTGCGGACGCTCCTATGAAGACTTTGAGCGCGGGATGGATCGCGACCGTTTCATGACGGCGGAAGAAGCATTGGAATGGGGTCTTATCGACCGTATTCTAACGGTTCGGGAAGACACGGCCAGCCTATAAGCTGTCGCGGAAATCCAACAAAAGTTGGAATTTTTAACCGCCGGGAATTTCTATTTGAACAATCCATTCACCAGGGATAGGTTGCCGCAAAACCACTCTTGGAGGAGAGAGCGTGTTCATCGACACACATCTGCACATCATCGATCGGTCGGCGCTGCCCTATCCCTGGCTTGCCCAGGCGCCCGCTCTCGATCGTGATTTCCTCTACGAAACCTATGCGACTGAGGCCCGGCGCTGCGGCATCACCACGGCGCTGCATATGGAGGTCGACGTCGATCCCGCCGCCATGCAGGCCGAGACCGATCACGTTGCCGACATCGCCAAAAAGGAAGGCAGTCTGCTTGCCGGCGCCATCGCCTCCTGCCGACCGGAGGAGCAAGGTTTTGCCGCCTATCTCGAGCGACAGAAGGCCGATCCTTTCGTCAAGGGGTTCCGCCGCGTGCTGCATGTCGTGCCTGACGATGTCTCCGAAGGCGCCCTGTTCCGCGAAAACATCCGGCGCATCGGCGGCAGCGGCCTGACCTTCGACCTCTGCACCTTGCCGCATCAGGCGGGCCGAGTGGCGGCCCTCGTCGATCTCGCGCCCGATGTGCAGTTCGTGCTCGACCATTGCGGCGTGCCCGATATCCGCTCGAATGCCTTTGAGCCCTGGAAGGCCGGCATATCCGAGATTGCCCGGCGGCCGAACGTCGTCTGCAAGGTCTCGGGCGTCGTTGCCTATGCGGATGCCGAGACCTGGACCGCGCAAACGCTGCGGCCCTATATCGAACATGTGATCGCAAGTTTCGGCTGGGATCGTGTCGTCTGGGGCAGCGACTGGCCGGTCTGCACGCTCGGCGGCGGCCTCTCCACCTGGGTCGCGGCGACCCATGCGATGCTTTCCGGCGTTGGTGAGGCCGAGCGCTCGAAGCTGCTTTTCGCCAATGCGCAGCGTCTCTGGGCGTTCTAAAAAGCACCGCCCCAAAAGAGCGCAGTGGTTATCAAAGACTTAAAGCGCATTTGCATGGACCGGGTGAAGCAACGCTCTTCGCTCATTGTTTTTATGCATATCACCCCCGGATTCGCTGCACACGCCCCGCCGACAGGCGTCAACATCACGAAAATAATGACGTGCCCGGCAAAAGTGCTACTTTGGCATGTTTTTTGCTGGTGATGTGTGGTGAGATAATGACGCAGACGCGTTGTATCGGTTTGGGACGACTTACAACCGAGCAATTGCTAGCTTTATTCATCTCGGGTAAAAGTTGTCAGGCGGAGATATGGCAAATGGCCAGATCTCCGCTGTATCAGGAGGGAAATAAATGAAAGAAGAACCGCACTCAGTAGATGTTCACGTCGGAAAGACGATCCGCATCCAGCGTCTGTTGAGGAAAGTTTCTCAGACGGAACTGGGAGATCGTGTCGGCGTAACGTTCCAGCAGATCCAGAAATACGAAAAGGGTTCCAACCGCGTTTCCGCCAGCATGCTGGTCGAAATCGCCGGCGCGCTGAAGGTCGATGTCAGGACGTTTTTCGACGACCTGTCGACCCCTGCTACGGCCAACGACAACCCTGCTCCAAGCGAGGAATTCGTTATTTCGCGCGAAGGCGTCCTTCTCAATGCGGCGTTCTTTTCGATCAAGAACGAAGCTCTTCGCAAGAAGATTCTGAAGCTCGTCCAGGCGATCGCCAACACCGAACAGTTGGACGCTGACGCGGCCGAATAAACCGGTCCTTCACGCAATCCAACGGGCCGCATGAGGGTCAATGGCGATCGATCAGAATTAGATTCTCGCTGGCATCCTTCATTGCGATCTTGGCTTTGCTGCCGAGCAGCTTCTCGAGATTGACGTCAAGCTCCCTGTCGGGATCTATGCCGTCCCAATCGATAACGACCTGCAGCAGCGCCATGTTCGTCAGGTGCATCAGATTACGCAGCTGAAGCTTTTCAGCCTCCTCCTTGGCTGCCGACAGCAGCCGGAAGATCCTTGCGTATTCGCTGCCTGTACCTTCGTTGTGTTGTTCAAACATCGTTCCCGCCTTCGTTGGCCGTGAAACCCTACGATTCCATCCACTACTGCATCTTTGTGCCGCGACCGTTATTCAAGCGTTACAGCAACCGCATTGCGCGTGACTTCGGCGTGCAGGAGCTCCCAGTGCGAGGTTGCGGCAAAGTGCCAGTCACGGTTGACGGGAAGGAATTTGTCCCTGCGCAGCCATTCCAATACCAGCCGCGCGTCGTTGCGCTTGCGCTCGACGCGGTTGCCGCGAATGGCGGCGAGGATAAGGTCGCGGCGCGGTTTACGGAAATGGCACTCGTCGGCCACCTTCGCATAGGTGCGCTCGGAAAAATGCAGGAAACGGCCGGCAAGCAGAAGCTTCTTGCGCTCGCCGGGTGAAATCTCGCCGCTGGCGTAAAGCGCATCGATCGTCGGCTCGAAATCGACCCAGGGCACGGAAAGCGGCAGCCAGCCAAGTTCCTGCGGCGCATGCACCAGCGCGACGGCCTCGTCGTCGAGCAGCCGCCCGGACTCATAATCCTCGAAGATCGAGCCGAGCCCGACCATGCCGAAGGGGGCGCATTCGGCTGCCCGCAACGCGCCCATGCTGGCGCCGCCGGCAACGGCGACGTCGTGTTCGAGCGCGTACAGAATTTCCTTGTGCCAGACCGAAGGCAGATCGCCGAAATAGCCGTCGACGAGGCCGATCGCGGTGGCGCCGTCCTCAACCGCTTTCAGAATGTCGCCGGCAGCGGCCGGCGGCCGGAAGTCGATGCAGGAAGACATCGCCCTTGCCGCGGCAAGATCGCTGCCCAGGCTCGGGCCGACGAACAGCACCTTCATGATTCGGCTCCCCTTATGGTGTTGACGGCGCGCATGCCGAGCTGGATGTACTGGCCTGAGATATCGACCTCCAGGCCGGGCACGATCACTCTGACGACGGAGACCGGCAGGGCCGGGTGCGGAAACGGCACGACCACGATCTGCTCGATGCCGGTGGCCACCAGCCGGTCGGCAATATGGCCGATGGTCTCCTGGATCGTCGCCTTGCGATGATGACGGGGCTGGAACGGGCGCATCCGGCCGTCGCCCTCGCACAGTTCGACCACCTGCTGCATCGCCGCACTCCTGTCGAGCCGCTGATAGATGCGCGGCGAGAAATCGTCGCGGCTGCCGGCAATCGCAGTCAGTCGGCTCTGCGCCGCTTCGGTGATGGCGCGCAGCGCGGCGCGCACGGGATCGGGGTGGCAACCGCAGCCGCCGCAGACATGCGACCAGCGCGCGTCGACACGGTCGGAAAGATTGCCGGGCATGATGACGGCCAAAAAGGCGGGAATACCGATATCCGTCGTCATGTCGAGCAGCAGCAGTTTCATGCCGGCGCGGGTGATTCGGTCGGTCATGACGTCGATCACCGCATCGCCGAAGGAGGTCGGGTCGATGCGGCTTTCCTTCAGGCGCTCCGGCGATTTCAGCTGGGTCAGGGCCCAGGCGTCGCGCTCCACCAGCTCGCAAAGCCCATGCAGGACCGCCTCGGACGGCGTGTTGCCGGAGGCCAGCCCATCGCTCGACTGCTCGAAGCCCGGCGGCCTCTCGCCGCGATGGTCGAGACCGACAAGCCACCAGGGTACGAAGACGCTGCTGCCGGACAGGATGTCGAGCCCGGAGCACCAGGGAATGGGACGGCTGCCGATCTCGTCGGGCGCGCAGCGTGCGACATTGTCGAGGTCGATCATGGCGGCACGCTCCGCCCGCATGCTCTCGACGGTCGCCTGCGTCAGGTCGGCGGGGGCAATTTCGGCGATCCGCGTCTCGACCGCCTCCATCGCCGCCGAGGTCATGGCGGCCTCGTTGTCGATACCCTTGCCCTGAAAGACCGAGAGCGTATGGCTGTTCGGCCTCGTTGCGAAGGCGACGGGGATGTTCAGGACGTCGAGCGCGGTCAACAGACCGACGCGGGTGATGCCGAATTCGCGCAGATGCGGCCTGATGGCCGCGAAGGTCTGCGCCGGCGTGACGGCGCGGTCATGATAATCGCTGACGCCTGCCGATGATCGTTTGAGGTCACCGGCAAGCGTTTCAAGGTCGGTGAAAGCGGACATACCGATTTGTTCCTTAGCGGAACCTCAGCGCATGCGTCAGGCTCTCGAGCGCATTGGCGGAAACGTTGAGTTCATCCTGCTTCATGGCTGCTCTGGCAGCTGCAGAGAAGCGCAGCGACGGTGTCTGAACTGCAGTGCTTTCAGCATTCGTCTTCATGTTCCATCTCCGATTGGTTGGGCAGCGCCTTGCTGCCGTTAACCATCAGAGGGAAACATTACCTGCGTCATTTAAGCGTTACAGGCTTCGTTAAAAGGCCGCGCAATCAGGGAAGACCGGCAAGATGCAGGCCCTGTATCAGCGGTTCGGTATAGGCGGGATCGCGATCGGGGACGAAATGGCGGATATCCTCGCTGCGGAAATCGGGGAAGTTTTCCAGCACCACCCTGGCATAATTCCTGGCCTTGGCCGTATCGCCCGCCATAGCATGCGAGGCGGCGAGCAGGCGGGCGGTTGCCTGCTTGGCCTTCACCGGTTCCAGCGCCTCGATCGCCATTTCATACTCTTCGCGCATGAAATGGATGCCGCCGAGGTTCCAGTAATAATAGTCCGGCGGCAGCGGATTGAGTTTGAAGGCCGCGCGGCTGAGCTCCAGCGCCCGATCGAAATCGCCATCATGGGAAAGCGCATCGGCGAAATCGGCGAGGATGTCGGCATCATTGGGATTGAGATCCTGGGCCTGCTGGAAATATTCCAGGCTTTCGTCGAAGCGGCGGCGATAGAGCGCCACGAATCCGAGCTCGCGGTAGGCCCGGCCGCTGTTCGGGTCGGACTGCTGCGCCTGCCGGGCAGCGCCGTTCGCCTCATCGAGCAGTTCCTTGTCGCGCATGCCGCGAATCAGCCATTCCATACCGAGCGCGCGCGACACGCCGGCATGCGCAGCCGAGAAATGCTCATAACGATTGAGCGAGGATTTGAACCATTTGCGCGCCTGGCGCAGATGCTGCAGATCGGTCTGGGCGATCAGCCGCTTGCCTTCCAGATAGAGACGATAGGCGGACGGCGGCGCCTCGCCGATCGGCATCGCCAGTTCGTGGCGCTCGATCGTGTCGGCGAGCGAGGAAACGATGCGCCGCGTCAGATGCGCGAAGGATTCGCTGATCTTCTGCATGACCAGCGGCAACTCGATGGCCCAGATCACCTCCGATGTCGTCGTCCGTGTCAGGCGGCAGGTCGCAAAGACATCCTCATCGCGGCCCTGGATGGTGACGTAGACCGCATAGTCGAAGCTGAGGTCGAGCGGACCGGACACGGCGCGCGACGGATCGATCGAACGGCTGAGGATTTCCAGACTCGTATGCGCCGCGATCACCTTGAAGCCGCGCTGCTGACTGAGGCCGATGGTGACGTCTTCGAGAAGCGCCCTGCCGACGCGCTCCATCAGCGGATCGGTAAAAATGCTTTCCGGCGGCAGGATGATGATGCGCGGCTGGCCAAGCAGAGTGATCGCGAGGTTCGGCCCCGGCTGGGAATGGCCTGAAGCCGCTTGTGCCGCCGGCACCAGGTTCAGTTCGCGGGCAAGAGCGGTGGTGCTTTCCTCCGGCTCGGTGTCGAAGTCGTCCTTCAGCTGGCTTTTGCACTTCAGATAGGCCTGACGCGCCGCTGCCGGATCGTTCATCCTGACATAGGTGCGCATCAGGGCACGATAAGCAGTCTCACTGGCAGGATCGAGTTCCAGCAGGCGCCTGGCAAGCGTGACCTGCTCTTCATCAGATCTATCGTCTGATGTTTCGACCAGCCGGGCGAGATGGGTGGAGCGCAATTCGTCGATGCGCTGGCGCTCGAAGGTCAGCCAGTCCTCGGCGCCCTGCGTCGGCGATTTGACGCCTTCGAGCAATTCGCCGTTCAGGAGGCCGCCGTCTTCGGGTGCGAGCGGCCCTTTCTGTTTCAGGATATGAACATCGACCTCCCAGCCGGCGGCAAGGCCGATATGGGTTCGGGTCGCGGCCAGCAGCGGCGGAAGGTCGGCGGGAATGCTCTGTTCGATGCGCGCCAGGAGCTGGCGCAGACTACCTGCCCGCTTTTCCGGCAGCTCCGATTGCCAGAGTTGCCGCCTGACGGTTTCGCGGTCGAGTTCGAGATCGGCTTCGGCAGCAAGCATGGCGAGAAGAAAATAAGACTTCTCCGGCAAGGGGAGTTCCTTCCCCGCCGCCAGCAATCGCGGTCTTCCGAGCAGGCACAGCCTGTTCGTCGACATTTGCCCGGATGTCCGTTGCATCTCGGTTCTCACCCCCGAAAGCCAAGGCGCGCAAACGCACCGGCGGTCAAGACATCATGTTAAAGCTATAAAGCCGCCGCGCATAGCGGCTTTGCTATAAAAAAGAAGAAATTTCATCGATTATTTGCATTTTCGCATGTCGCTCGCCGAGAAGATGCTTTGCCAACACTTCCGTGAGGATGCGGCTTGCGTTCCCTGGCGGCAGGTTATTGAGCAAACGACGGCCCGTATTACGGGCTGTCCCCGACAAAATCGGCGCCGCGCTACAGGCCAAGCGTCTTGATGTGGGCTTCGCCGGTCCGTTTTTTGTCTCCCAGGGAGCGGCTCAAGGGGTCGGGAAATCTGTGAGCATGCTGTAGGAGGGCAATGTCCTGTTGGCGAAGATCCCCTTGCGGAGGAGGACGCGGTCGGAGTGCGGACGGGCGATAACCTGGTCGAGGCTCCAGGCTTCGAGGATCATCAGGTCTGCCGGCCGACCGGCGCCGATCGTACCGACGTCGATGCCCATGACGCCAGCAGGTGCCGGGCCGGCAAGAGCGGGCGCATCCGCGTAAGGGTGGTCGAGATGAAGGATGCGCACCGCTTGCCGCCAGGTGTCCAGCATGTCGTGATCGCCATAGGCAAAGAACGGATCGCGGCAATTGTCGCCGGCCGCGGCGACCGGAATGCCAGCCGCCTGCAATTCCTGCACGGGCGTGACCCCGCGCCAGCGCGGCGTGCGGCCGTCTTCGCGATCCTGGAGATACATGTTGACGGTTGGCAGCGTGATGATCGAGAGGCCGGCATCGGCGATCAGCGCGATCGTGTCCCGCAATTCTTGCTCGCCCAGAAGCGCAAGCGAACAGCAGTGGCCGCATGTCACGCGCCCCTCGTAACCGTGGCGGATGGCGGCACGTGCCACATGCGGCAGGGAATCCGCCTGTGCCGCCTCGTCGACATGGAGATCGACATCCAGTCCCCGTTCCTTGGCCAGCGCAAACAACCGGTCGAGCAGCAGATCGATATCGTCGAGGCCTGCCCCATGGGTGCCCCCGGAGGCGCGGGTGACGCCGCCGAGCAAGCCGCCGTGGGCGGCAACGATATCGGCAAGGCGGGCGCCATAGTCGCCGCGATAGGCATCGAGCGGCACGAGGCCGGCAGCCTGCAAGGTGATGCGGCCTTTCCAACGTTCGCGCATTTCGGCAAATGCGCTCCAGGTGATTTCCGCCTGCCCCTCGTGGCTGTCGAGATGGGTGCGGATAGCGGCCACGCCATGGGCGTCGGCCGTTGCAAGACCGAATTCCATCCGTCGCAGGAGATCGTCGGCATTCCAGTGGGCAAGCCGGTCCGCCGTCGTCGCGGCGCGCGCGCCGGGATGCGTGCCGCCGGAATCGGGCGCACGTCCCATGGTGTGACCCTTGTCGAGATGGGCGTGCGCGTCGATCAGAAGCGGCCAGACGTGGCGGCCGTCGAGCGCGACTGCATCTTCGCCACCATCGGCAAGGGCCGGCGTTATCGCGGCGATCTTGCCGTTCTCGACCAGAATATCGACGAGGGCGGAGCCGTCCCGATCCACCTCCGCAGCACCAGGCACGTCATTTGCAAGCAGCGCGACCGGAACGCGCGCCTTCGCAAGACGAATGCGCTCCGGTCTCGCCAGACGGGCGGCAAAGCTGGGAAACAGCGAAAGATCGTTCATGGTGAGTCTCGATTGGATGGGTTACCGAGCGGTCAGTTCTCGTCAAACGAGGCGAGCAGACGCTCCTGCGCGAATTGCATGAAATGGCTGCCTGCGGGCGAAAGCGAGCCGCGGGCGCGGTGGAGGATATTCAGCCGTTGCAGCGAGCCGGTTCCCGTCAGCGGAATGAAGACCAGGTCGCCGGTCGCCATTTCGCGGTCGACATCGAGCCGGTTGAGGAAGGTGATGTGAGGCGTTGTCCGGGCAAGGCGCTTCATCAGTTCCATCGAATTGGTCTCGACGACGGGAACAAGGGTGGCACGCGCCGGGGCAGTCGCCTCGACGACCTCGCGCAGCGACAGCGATCGATCCGCCAGAACCAACGGATAGAGCAGGCAATCGGACATGCGCACGGTCCTGCGGTTTGCGAGGGGATGGGCGGGCGCCACGACGGCTCCCAGCGCATGGTGGAATTCGGCGGCGCGTTGCAGCCGAGTATCGTCCGGCAGGTTGTAGGCAATGGCGATATCGGCCTGGCCGAGTGCAACCATCTCCGCAACAGTCGTCCGGTCGCCGACCATGATGCGCAGGCTGACCTGCGGATGTTCTTCTCGGTAAGCGGCAACGATTTCGGCAATCCGACCCGCAGCGAGCGTTGCCATGGTCGCCAGCGCCACCTCGCCGCGATTGAGCCCCTTGAGGGACTGGATCTGCGACCGCATCCGCTGATGCGCCTGCAGTGTCTCGCGAATGTGCTGGATGAGGATTTCGCCGGAACTCGTGAGCTTCAGGCCGCGCGGCAGGCGCTCGAAAATGGGTGCCTGCAGCTCTTCCTCAAGCTCCAGGATATAGCGGTTCACCGCGGAGGCGGCGACATGCAATGTCCTTGCCGCCTTGCGGATGGAGCCCTGTCGGGCCACCTCGTCTATATAACGCAGCGCGCGTCCATGAAGCATGATGGGTCCGTTGCCTGACGGGAGTCGGATTGACCGTTCCACGATGTCACCGCAACGGCCCATCTTCAACGTCACTTCTTGGCGAAATTGGCGTTGATGCGCCGGGTCAGGTATTCGCCGGCGGTGATCGCCTCGTATTTGCCGAGCGGACCCTCAATGACGGCATCGCGGTTTGCCTGGCAGAAGAAGGGCAGGGACAGTCGGCGGCCCATGTATTCATTCTCGCGCGGCATACGCACCCGGTGCAGCGTCGACTGCAACTGGTCGTCCGACCAGCGCATCAGCATGTCGCCGATGTTGCAGGTGATATAGCCCTTGCGCGGCGGAACGTCCGTCCATTCCTTCAGGGCTGCATCCTTGCCCGGGCACACCTGGAGCCCGCCTTCGCCCTCCTTCTGGTGAAGAATGGTCAAGCAATCGAAGTCCGAATGCGCGCCGGCACGCCACGACGTGAAGTCTTCCGGCTTGGCGCCTTCCATCGACATGTAGTGGATGAGGCGCAGCGTCGATTGATATTGGTCCGAAGACGGGTCATGCGCCTTGGTGAAGAAATCCTCGGCAAAGCCCATCTTCAGCGCGAAGCAGGAGAGGATGCGCATGCCGAGTTCCCAGTTCTGTCGCTCGAAGCGGAGCATCTTTTCGCGGAAGCCCGGAAGATCGTCTTCGCTCGGCCACAGATTGAGGCGGATCATGTCCGGCAGGGTGAGCTGGAAGCTCTCCTTGTTATCCGGCGTACCGGTGGAGGGACGGACCTGCGCCCTGAACTCCCAGCCGGCATTGATGCCCTTCGGCATCGGGGTTTTCGCCTTAACCTCCACCGGCAGTTCGAAGAATGTCCAGGCCGTGTCGAAGGCCGCGTCAATATCGTCCTGGGCGATGCCGTGATTGTAGACCTGGAAGAAACCGATATCGACCGAGGCCTGCCAGAGTTCATCGGCGATCTCGTGCTTGCGGTGGTCGAAGTCAGAAAGGTCGATGACGGGGATTTCCCGGTCAACGGTCGTGCCCATGCCGCCGATGGTCGCTTCCTTGGCGAGTTCCGCGAGGGTGTCTGTCTGGATATTCATATTATTCTCCTTACGTGAGTGCCGGCGAACCGGCGGTTGAGGAGCAATGTCCGGGCAGGGCCCGACTGCTTCTACTCCGGATGGATTTCAGCCGTTTTTCGGCAGGCTCCAGGGAAAGAGGAGCTTCTGCGTCAGGACCACGGCCTGAAATAGCAAGAGCGACATGGCGGCGAGCAGCAGCAAGCCGGCCCAGGCCTGTGGCAGCTTGAACAGGGAGGTCGACAGTTGGATGAAATAGCCGACGCCGGCTTCGGATGCGCAGAACTCCGCAACCACGGCGCCGATGACGGCAAGCGTGATCGAGATTTTCAGCGCCGAGAAGATGTAGGGCACCGCAAACGGCAAGCGTATCTGGGTGATCTCGCGGAAGCCCGAGGCGCGCAGGCTTCGCGACAGCTCGATCAGATCCGGCGGGGTTGCCGCAAGGCCCGTTGCGGTCGAGACGACGAGCGGAAAAAAGGTGATGAGACAGGTGATAACGATACGTGGCGCATCGCCGGCTCCGAGCACGACGATCATGATCGGCGCAATCGCCACCACCGGCGTCGACTGCACTACGACGAGCAGCGGATAGAGCGTTCGCGACAGGAATGGCGAGCGCATCATGACCACCGCGAGCGGAATGGCGATAAAGATGGACATCGCATAACCGATCAGCGCCACCCGCAACGTCGCGGCGATGTGCCCGATCCAGCGCTCGAAGCCGATGGAGGAGAACGAGCCGAGGATCGCGCTTGGCGGCGGCAGCAGATAGGTCGGGATCGACAGGAGCCGCGCGACCGCTTCCCACAGCAGCACCGTGCCGATCAGGGCCGCGGCGGTCGCAATGCCCGGCAACGCCAGCACCTGCTTGAGGAGAGCAACCGGTGTGCGGCTCCGCATGGCCTCACGCCGCCTGACGGGTGAGGAGGAGATCGCGGAGGTAATTGGAGAGGTCATGGATCGCCTTGTCCTTTGCAGTTTCAGGGCCGCGTGGCCGGCCGACGGGGACGGTGACTTCGGTCAGGATCGAGCCCGGACGTCCGGTCATCACCAAAACGCGGTCGGACAGAAGCGCCGCCTCACTGACGGAGTGGGTGATGAAGACCACGGTCTTCGGGCGTTGGGAAAAGATGCGCAGCAGATCGAAGCCCATCACCTCGCGTGTCAGGGCATCCAGCGCCGAAAAGGGTTCGTCCATCAGCAGGATATCCGGATCCATGAGCAGCGCGCGGGCGATGCCGACACGCTGCTGCATGCCGCCGGACAGTTCGTCCGGCAGGCGTTTCTCGAAGCCGGCAAGCCCGACCATGCTCAGCAATTCACCCGCCCGCCCGCGCTCCTCTGCCGTTACCCGGCCGGTCTTGTGGCGGGCGGGAAATACGACATTGTCTTCGACAGTCGCCCAGGGAAGCAGCGTCGGCTTCTGGAAGACGATCCCGATGTCGTCACGCGGGGCCGTCACCGGGAGACCGAAGACGTCTACCGAGCCGGATGTCGGCTTCAACAGGCCGGCGATCATGCGCAGCAGGGTCGATTTCCCGCAGCCCGAAGGGCCGAGGATCGAGACAAATTCATGCCGGGCCACATCGAAACTGACGTCTCGCAGGGCTTCCGTGCGCCCGGACCGAGTTTCGAAAACTTGTCCCAGCCTGTCGAAGCGGATAGCGGGCATCGCCATCGAGGTTACTCCGTTACGGCGAAGGTGCGGTTGACCATGGTTTCCGGATCGAGCTTGGCCGGATCGATATCCTGCGCTTCAGAGACACGGCGCCAGGTTTCGGCGAGACGGGCGGCTTCGAAGCCGCCGAGGCCGTCCTTCTCCGTCACCTCGTTGAAGATCAACGGCAGCGTGTCCTTGAGCGAACCCTGGACGTCCTCCGAGCCGAGTTCCGGTACCATGGTGGTGACAGCGGCGGCAGCCTTCTCCGGATTGTCCTTGGCGAATTCGACCGATTTCTTGTAGGCGGCGATAAAGCGGGCGGCGACCTGCGGACGCTTGGCGAGGAAATCGTCGCTGGCGATGAGGGATGCGGAATAGAGCTCGAGCCCGGCTGCCGACCATGGCAGGGCAACGATCTCCTTGCCAGCTTCCTTGCCTTGGTTGCTGTAGCGCGTCAGGTCGGTCATCCAGGCGATGATGCCATCGGCATTGCCGGTCATCAGCATCGGGCCAAGTGCGCCGGGATCGGCTTTGATGAGCTTGATATCCGCCATGTCGATGCCGGCATCCTTGAGCACCAGCGGCAGGTAGACATTCGACGATGTGAAGGGCGACGTCGCGATCGTCTTGCCCTTGACGTCAGCGACGCTTGCGATCGAACCGCCCTTGGCGACGTAGAAGGCATGCGGCCCCTTGTTGAACAGCGACATGACGGCGGTTACCTTGACGCCCTCATTGGCGCGCGCGGCCATCAGGGCGCCGATATCGGAAATACCGATGTCGGAGGACGCCGAGGCAAGGCGCGATATGGCGTCGGTCGAGCCGCGACCGGAGGCGATCTCCACCTCAAGGCCGGCGTCCGAACAGAAACCTTCCTGGATACAGACGTAGATCGGCGTCGCCACCCGGCAGCCAATCGAGCTGAAAGATCACCTTGTCGGCGGCGGAGGCGGCGCCGGCAGAAAGGATTGCGGCAAGTGCATAAAAGGCAAGCTTGGTGCGGGACATGGGTCGACCTTTCGCAATTGGTGTTCGATTTTTAAGGACGGATAGTGATCGGCGACGCGCTCCGGATCGAAGCCATCTGCGACGAGCCCGGCAATTGCGCAATCGCGTTTTTCAGGGCGCTTGCTGGCCAGGCATACAAAACAACGCTGCGCGCGAAGATGATCAGGTCCAGCGTCGATCTCTGCGGATTTCGGGGCGAGATCACTGGTTTTTCCCTGCATTAGGACATCCTCTCGACAGGTTTACCCGTCGAGCAATGTCCAGAACCGAGGCTCAGACCGCTTCTACTCGCAGGTCGTTTGTCTCATGAATATCCGGCGTTCTGCAAGATTTTAAACGCTTCAATTCTTGTGCTGAAAAAACAGGCGAAGTCCACGGCATTGAGATCGAAGTGGGCAGGATCGTCAATTATGTGATTGAAATAACAGAAACAATTTCTCTGTAATCGAGCGGTCCGGCGGCTGAAAAATAAGCGTTCTAATATTTAGAGCGCTTAGCTCGTAATTTTCTTGCCGCACCTTCAGCTGGCATCTGCGTTTTCCGGCGCATTTTTCTTGTGAGCGACCCGCATCTGGACAGTTTCCATTGCCTCCTTCGTATGCAGGCGATCGCCCAGACGACCATGAATTGGCGTTTCAGCCGTAGTCGAGAAGGGCTTCGAGGCCGTAACGTTTACGATTGAGCTGCTTCAAGGGCAGGCGTAAATATGCTCCGCCATGAACCGTCGAGGCGCGGCCAGTCTAGAATTGCCTTGCGATCGTTCGTTCACGAAGCCCGCGCCGCCTGCTCCAGAGTGGTGAATTCGATGGCGGCCACGGGCGGTATGCCTATTATGACACGGTGCCCGATCTCGGCGTGATGATCGAGTTGCTGGAATTCGACAGCGACAAGGAAGCCCAGCCGAAACACGCCTGACGGGTCACAGGACCTGTGCAATCCGTTTCGGGCCTGCTACCGCTGTGGACGCGGCCGCGACGAAATCGAGCCCGATATCCAGTACCGGCGCGCTGTGCGTCAGCCATCCAACGGAAATGAGATCGACGCCGGAGGCCGCGATCGCGGCGGCCGTTGCCGGCGTGACACGGCCGGATGCCTCGGTGATGGCCCGGCCGGCGACGATGGCGACCGCCTCACGCAGCTGATCCGGCGTCATATTGTCGAGCAGGACGGCGTCGACGCCGGTCTCCATCGCTTCACGCAGCTGATCGAGGGTGTCCACTTCGACCTCGATCTTCACCATATGGCCGACGCCGGCCCGCGCCCGGCGGATCGCCTCGGCGACGCCGCCGGCGATGGCGACGTGATTGTCCTTGATCAGCACCGCGTCGTAAAGGGCGAAACGGTGGTTCATGCCGCCGCCGGCCCGCACCGCATATTTCTCCAGCGCCCTCAACCCCGGCGTCGTCTTGCGCGTGCAGGCGACGGAAGCCTTGGTGCCCCTGATGGCGGTGGCAATCCCGGCCGTCACCGTCGCAATGCCCGAGAGATGGCCGAGAAAATTCAGCGCGGTGCGCTCGGCGCTCAGCAGACCGCGCGACGGGCCTTCGATGGTGGCGATCACGTCACCCGGCTTGGCCGCATCGCCGTCCTGGAGATGGCGGCGCATGACGATCTCCGGATCGACGAGGGAAAAGGCCAGTTCCGCGGCATCGAGGCCGGCGATCACGCCCGGCTGCCGGGCGGCCATCACCACCGTCGAGCGGTGATCTGCAGGGATGACCGAGGCCGAGGTGATGTCGCCGGCAAGACCGAGATCTTCGAGCAGCGCTTGCCTGACCAAGGGTTCGACGATCAGGCGCGGAAGGGGAACGAGGCTCATCAGGCACTCCTTGCAAGGGAATAGGGCGGGGTCGCGCGGGCGATCTCCAGCACTTGGGAAAGGCGCATCCGGCGGCGGTTTGCATCGCCGAGCTTCAGCGGAAAATCGGTGCGGGCATGGGCGCCGCGTGATTCCGTCCGCAAGCTGGCGAAAACCGCGATCGAGAGCGCGACGATGGCCGGATCGGCGGCAGGGCTGTTCCCTTCGGCAAGCGGCAGCAGGGCGGCGATGGCGCCATGAATGGCGCCGGCATTGCGCAGCACGCCGAGATGGCGCGAGACGATCGACCGGACGAGCGATGCATCGGCAGGCACCGGCAGGCTCTCGGTGAAGGCGCTTCCGGCAGCACTTGCGGGCATGCCCGATATGTCGCGTGCCGCCCGCATGCCCATCACAGCCGCCTCCAGCAGCGAATTGCTGGCAAGCCGGTTGGCGCCGTGCAGGCCGGTCGAAGCCGCTTCGCCTGCGACCCAGAGACCGGGCACCGAGCTGCGGCCATTTGCAACCGTGGCCACGCCGCCCATGTGATAGTGAACTGCCGGGCGTACCGGGATGAGGTCTTTTGCCGGATCGATGCCGGCCTCGCCGCAAAGGGCGGCGATGACGGGAAAGCGCGTGGCAAAGCGGTGGCCGAGAGCAATGCGGGCATCGAGGAAGACTTTGCCGCCGCGGGCAATTTCGGCGCTGATCGCCCGCGCCACCACGTCGCGCGGCGCAAGCTCGGCGCCTGGAGTGCGGGCCATGAAACGGTCGCCTCGTTCGTTGACGAGCAAGGCCCCCTCGCCGCGCACCGCCTCGCTGATGAGCGCCAGCGGCCTGCGGCGGGAATCGAGTGCTGTCGGATGGAACTGGACGAATTCCATATCGGCGAGATCAGCGCCCGCCCTTGCCGCAAGCGCGATCCCCTGGCCGAAATTGCCCATCGGATTGGTGGTGGCGTCGTAGAGCCCGCCAATGCCGCCGGTGGCGAGCACCACCTTCGATGTCGGCAGAATGGCAGCCCCGTTCGCGGTCGCGCAGAGCAGGCCGGCGACCTTTTCGCCTTCCATCAGAATCCGCCGCGCCTCGAAGCCTTCGAGGACTGTTATCACAGGTGTTTTCATCACCGCCTCGATCAGCGCGGCGATGATCGCAGCACCCGACCCGTCGCCTTCGGCATGGACGATGCGGCGGCGGTTATGGGCCGCCTCCAGCCCGAGCGACAGTTGGCCGGCGGCATTCCGGTCGAAACGCACACCGGCTCGCTCCAGCGCGGCAATTGCAGCTGGTGCTTCGGCAATGATGCCGGCGGTGGTCACGGGATCGCAGAGCCCGTCACCGGCGGCAAGCGTATCGGCAAGGTGCAGCGCCGCGCTGTCGTCGGCGCCCATGCTGGCGGCGATGCCGCCCTGCGCCCAGGCGCTCGACGTCTCCGCGCCAAGGGCGGCGCGGGTGACGATCACCGAGGGTTCGGGCGCCAACGTCAGTGCGGTCATCAGCCCCGCAAGGCCGCTGCCGACGATCACCGTGCGTCCGGCCAGATGCTCGAGGACCTCGGTCATATAGCCAGCATTCTCTCGACGGCGCGGCGCGCAGCCACGGCAATTGCCGGATCGACCGTCACCTCGTGGCGGTTTTCCTCAAGGGCGGCGCGGATATTGGCAAGCGTGATCCGCTTCATATGCGGGCAGAGATTGCAGGGGCGAATGAACTCGACATCGGGATGGTGCACAGCGACATTGTCGCTCATCGAGCATTCGGTGAGCAGCACGACACGCGCCGGCTTCTGCCTGCCGACATAGTCCGACATGACGGCGGTGGAGCCGGCGAAATCGGCTTCGGCCACGACGTCGGGCGGGCATTCCGGATGGGCGAGCACCGTTACGCCGGGATGGTTTTCACGCAGCTGGCGCACGTCCTCGGCGGTGAAGAGTTCATGCACCTCGCAATGGCCATGCCAGGCGATGATCTCGACATCCGTCTCGCGGGCGACGTTGCGCGCCAGATATTCGTCCGGGATCATCAGCACCTTCGGCACGCCGAGCGATTCCACGACCTGTTTGGCGTTGCCGGATGTGCAGCAGATGTCGGAGGCGGCCTTCACCGCGGCCGATGTGTTGACATAGGTGATGATGGGCACGCCGGGATGGGCCTGGCGCAGCAGCGCAATATCCTCGGGCGTGATCGAGTCCGCCAGCGAACAGCCGGCGCCGAGATCGGGGATCAGCACGGTTTTTTCGGGGTTCAGCAGCTTGGCGGTCTCGGCCATAAAATGTACGCCGGCCAGCACGATGACATCGGCATCAACCTCGATCGCCTTGCGGGCGAGCGCCAGACTGTCGCCGACGATATCGGCCACGCCGTGGAAGATCTCCGGCGTCTGGTAATTGTGCGCGAGAATGACGGCGTTGCGGCGGCGCTTGAGCTCGAGGATCGCGTCGACGTCATTTTCGAACGTCATCCATTCGGCTTTGGGAATGACGCGGCTGACGCGCTCATAGAGCGAGGATGCGGAAACAGGATAATTCATGACCGGCTCCTAATTATGCTCTCTTTGAGCATATCATAGGCAAAGAGATATTCTCACAGTGAGCATATGTCAATTGCGGGAGAGCGGTAATTTCGTTCCGGCAAGCGCCCGTTCTTCGAGCACCGTGTGGCGGAAGCGGAAGAGCTTCGCCGGCCGGCCGCCGGTTTCGCTTTCGGTTCCGCCGGTTTCCTCGACCAATTCCTGCTGTTCGATGAGCCGGCGGAAGTTCTGCTTGTGCAGCGTCAGCCCGGCCAAGGCCTCGATGGTGCGCTGCAGTCTCAGCAGGGTAAAGCTCTCCGGCATCAGCTCGAAGACGACGGGACGGTATTTGATCTTGGCTCGCAGCCGGGCGATCCCGGTCGCAAGAATGCGGCGGTGATCGGCAAACATCGCCCGGCCGAGATTGGCCTCCACCCCGCATCCGGCCTCCGAGACGAGCCCCGCCTCGTAGAGTAATTCGTAGCGCTGCAGCGCCAGATCTTCGTTCCAGCCGCCGCCGTCGAGGCCGAAGGTGAAATCCGCCCGGCGATGGCGATGGTCGCGCCTTGCCGGATCGGCATCGGCCCAGATCTTCAGACGCGTCATGATTTCATTGAGCACTGCTGGGCGCCCCTGGCGATGGTCTTCCCAGGGGAAATATTCGTACCAGCCGTGCCATCCCGGCCGGCCGGCGCCCGACTGCTCGTTGACGAGGCCGAGATAGCTGATCGAGATCGTCCGTCCGCCTGGGATGTCGTTGTTCCGGTCGCGGTCGGCGAAGGTATAGAGCTGTTCGAGATAGCCGACGGGATGTTCCGTCTGCTCCTGCACCCACTCGCGCAGCCCCGATTGCAGCGTGCGATGCCCCATTTCGAAGGGGCCTGACGGCAGCGCATTGCCGGAGCGGATGGTCATCACGCGCGGCTCGTCCCCCGTCACCGCGACGAGCACCGCAATCAATTCCGCATGCGCAAAGCCGATCGTCACAGGGGACCGAATACTCCGTTCCGAATGGGTCGAACGGATCATTCCTGACACAGGCCGGGACGGAAGCCAATGGAAAGGAAGCGCCTTTGCGGCGCTTCCCACATCATCGAGACAAGAGAGCGGGTTTGCCCCTAGCTATTGCCCGTCTCACTCCGCAGCCGGTCCAGGAAAACCTTCAGCTCCGCGTCGTCGACGCTGACGAGATGGCGCTTTTCCGGATAGGCGCCGGTCCTGACATCCTCGGCGAACTCGGTGAAGGCGGCGATGCGTTCGCGCTGTAGCCGGTCATGTTCGGCGGCGAAGTTGCGATAGACCTTGGCATGGCGCGGATAGTGATCGCGATTGGCGCCAAGCACGTCGTCGGCGAAGAGATATTGGGCGTCGCAGCCGCTGCCGGCCCCCATGGAGATCATCAGCATCGAGGTGTTGCTGCTGATGGCGGCAGCGACATCCCCCGGCACGACTTCGATTTCGGCGGCGAAGGCGCCGGCCTCTTCCAGCGCCTTGGTCTGCCGCCAGATCTCGGCCGCACTCGCCGCGGTCTTGCCGACGGCGCGAAAGCCGCCGGTCCAGGTCGCCTTCGAAGGGATCAGCCCGAGATGGCCGCAGACGGGGATGCCCTCGTCCCGCAGGCGCCGGATCGTCTGCAGGCTTGCGGCGCAATAGACCGCATCGCCACCGGCCTTCAGCGCCGCGAAAGCCGCGCGCAGATAATCCTCCGCCGAGACATGGTCGCCATATTCGAGCCCCGGAATGGCAAAGGGAGTGGGCGCGGCCTCGCGAAAGACCGGCCCGAGCAGCGAGGGCGGCACCGAGACGATATCGATGCCCGCTTTTTCGGCGGCTTCCGCCTCCTCCAGCGTGGTGACGCGCAGCATGGTGAGCTGGCGCTTGCCTTTTTCCGCAAGCAGATCGGCGACGGTTGCGCGTCTATGTTTCTTCATCGTCAAATTCCTTCGAAAAAAGCGGTGAAAATATCGGCCAGCTCACGCGGCCAGCAGGGATTTCAGCTTGATGTCGCTGGTTGCGAGCGCTGCCGGGTCCGGATGGGCACGCGCGGCGATCAGCATTTCGGCGAGCCTGATGTCACGCGCCACGGCATTGCCTGGCCCGATGCCGCTTGCGGCGATCAGTCGCCCGGTGGCGTCGAGATGGAAAAGAATGAAGGCGCCTGCGCCGAGATCGCGGCGCTGATGCGTGGCGGCTCCTTCGGCAAGGCCCGCAATCTGCAGCGTCATGTCGTATTGATCCGACCAGAACCACGGCACGGCCGATACGGCCTCGTCGAGGCCGAGCATGTTGGCCGCAGCCAATGTGCCCTGCTCCTGGGCGTTGCGCCAGGATTCGAGCCGCACCCGCCGGCCGCCATAGATCGACAGCGGAAAGGAGCAGCAGTCGCCGGCGGCAAAGACATCCGGCACCGAGGTCTGCAGATGAATATCGACGGCAATGCCGTTTTCGATAGTAAGCCCCGCTCTTTCGGCGATCTCGACATTCGGCCGGGCACCGATGCCGACAAGGGCGAGATCGGCTTCGATCGCCTCACCGCTCGACAATCTGATCTGGGCTTTGCCGTTTTCCGCAGTCAGCGCCTCGATGGAGACACCGCAGCGGATATCGACGCCCTCGGCGCGGTGGCGCTCGGTAATAAGATGGGCGATCTCCTCCGGCACGCCGCGCTTCAGCACGCGTTCCAGCCCTTCGATGACCGTGACCTCGGCGCCGAGCAGCCGCGCCGTTGCCGCAAGTTCCAGTCCGATGAACCCGCCACCGATGATGGCGATATGCCGTCCCGGCTTCATGACATCACGCAGCGCCGCCGCATCGTGATGGGTCCTCAGCGCGCGAATATGCGGGCTGCCCTGCGGCGCGCCGGGGAAGGAGCGTGCAGCGGCACCCGTCGCAAGCAGAAGCTTGTCGTAGGAAAGCACGGTACCGTCCGAAAGCGTGACGGTCCTAGATGCGGGGTCGAGATCCCTTGCCTCGAGGCCGGTCAGCAGCCGGATGCCGTTTTCGACATATTTTTCCGCCGTCGCGATGAATTTCGGATCGCTTGCATCGGTGGAGCCGGCCTTCGACAGCGGCGGCCGTTCATAGGGCGGAAGCGGCTCGGCGCCGACTAGCGTTACTTCGCCGGCAAAGCCCTTTTCCCGCAAGGCGAAGGCGGCGCGCGCACCGCATTCGCCTGCCCCCAAGATAACGAAATGAGCCACGTCCAGCTCCCTCAGAGCGAGATGAAGACGGCGCCGTCTTCGATCTTGACCGGATAGGTCTTGAGATTGACGCAGACCGGCGCACCCTTGGCTTCGCCCGTCTTGTAGTTGAAGCGGCCGTTATGTTTCGGACATTCGATGATCTCATCCATGACAAGCCCGTCGGCGAGATGGATATGTTCGTGTGTGCAGAGCCCGTCGGTGGCGAAGAATTCGTCATCCGGGCTGCGATAGACCGCGAAGGTGCGCCCGTCGTGATCGAAGCGGATGACATCCTCCTCGTCGATCTCGTCCTTGCCGCAAACCTCAATCCAGTTTCCGCTCATCTTATCCTCCCTCGATTGTCGTTATTGCGCGGCCGGAGCCAGCTCGTTGTGGAATTCCTCGCGATACGGCCGCGCGGTGGCCGGCAATTCGCGCTTCAGGAAATAGTCCTCGTTGCGCAGCTGGCGCAGGAAGGCCGGGATCATCTCGCGATAACCGGACAAGATCGACGGGTTCGGCGCCGGCAGGTCGTGCTTGATCATCGCATGCAGCTGCGGCAGCGCGTGGTAGGGCACCATCGGAAACATGTGATGTTCGACGTGGTAGTTCATGTTCCAGTAGATGAAGCGGCTGATCGGGTTCATGTAGACAGTGCGGCTGTTCAGCCTGTGGTCGGTGACATTGTCGGCAAGGCCGCCATGCTGCAGCAGTCCGGTCAGCACATGGTGCCAGGCGCCGTAAAGGCGCGGCAGGCCGATCAGCATCAGCGGCAGGATCGAGCCCGTGGCGATCGCCGCGGCGATTGTCGCGACATAGATCGCCAGCCAGATGCGGGCGAAACGGATCGCCTTCGGCTGCTCCATCTCGGGAATGAAGGTTTTTTCCGCCGCGCTGACGCCGCCGAAGGCATTGCGCAGCATGTCGACGACGGCATGCCAGGCGTCGAGGATGCCGAAGAAATTGAGCACCAGCCGCAAGAGATCCGGCGGCCGCATGACGGCGATCTCGGGATCGCGGCCGACGATCACCGTGTCGGTGTGGTGGCGCGCATGGCTCCAGCGCCAGGTCACCGGATTGCGCATGATCATGAAGCAGGCAATCTGATAGACGGCATCGTTCATCCAGCGCGTCTTGAAGGCGGTGCCATGACCGCATTCGTGCCAGCGGCTGTCGGAGGCCGAGCCGTAGAGCACGCCATAGGCAAGGAAGAAGGGCAGCGCGATCCACGAGCCCCAGAAATAGATGCCAAGCCCGGCCAAGACCGCCATGCTGCCGAGCCAGATGACCGTGTCGCGGATCGCCGGCGCATCGGAGCGCTGCATCAGCGCCTTCATGTCCTTGCGCGGAATGTCGGTGTGATACCATTCGGCTGCCGCCAGCCCCATCTCGACGGCTGTGCGGCCGCTTTCGCCGAGCAGGTCGTAGTCACGTTTCTTTGTCTGGGTCGCCATTATCCGCCTCCCGTTATGCCCTTGCCTGGGAGAATAGGTTGACTTTGGCAGGCGCTCAATGCAGGCTTGATATATTCTATCAAAAGCCATCATGAATGGCTTGCATTCATGATTGAATACATCAGGAACGCTCATGCGCCGTCCAACCATATCCGATCTTGCCCGCGCCTCCGGCGTCAGCGTCGCCACCGTCGACCGTGTTCTCAACGCGCGCCACCGGGTGCGCGAGGAAACAGCACGGCGGGTCTATGATGCGGCGCAGTCGATCGGCTATCACGCCGTCGGCCTGATCAAGCAGCGTGTCTTCGAGGATCTGCCGCAATACAAGCTCGCCTTCCTGCTGCAGAAACCAACGCAGTCCTTCTACCAGAGCTTCGCGCGCGAGATCGAAACGGCAGCGCGGGCGCTGACGACGGCGCGCATCCAGACGCAGATCGAATTTCCCTCCGCCGCGACACCGGCTGCGATCGTCGAAAAGATCAAGACGCTCGGCGCCCGCAACCAGGCCGTTGCCCTCGTCGGCCCGGACTATCCGGCGGTGACGACGGCGGTGGAAGAACTGAAGGAGCGCGGCATTCCTGTCTTCTCGCTGCTCTCCGATCTCGCCACGGGCGTGCGCGACGCCTATGTCGGGATCAATAACCGCAAGGTCGGGCGCACCGCCGCCTGGACGATCGCGCGCACGGCGCGCCAGCCCGGCAAGGTCGCCTGTTTCGTCGGCAGCCACCGTTTTCACGGCCATGAGTTGCGGGAAATCGGCTTCCGCTCCTATTTTCGCGAGAATGCGCCGGAGTTCGATGTCGTCGACACGCTGATCAATCTCGAGACCGCCGAAATCACCCATGAGGCAACCTTGACACTGCTGCAGAAACATTCCGATCTCGTCGGCCTCTATGTCTGCGGCGGCGGCATGGAGGGGGCAATCTCAGCGTTTCGCGAAGAAGGCGTCGGCGGCAAGGTCGTTCTCGTGGTCAACGAGCTGACCCCCGACAGCAAAGCCGGTCTTGCCGACGATATCGTCGCCATGGCGATCGGCACGCCCCTGCCTGCCCTCTGCAAGGAGCTGATGGTGCTGATGACGAGCGCTATCGAAAACGGCGAAACGGCGGTTCCCGGACAACTCTTCCTGCCTTTCGATATTCATATCTCGGAGAACATCTAAACAATGATGGAATTCCATCATTTCGTTGGAAATTCTCTCAGCAATGAAAGCGGCCACCGGCAATGACGGATGGATTGCGACGCGAATTCCGATAGAGATTCGCTGACCCATTCGCGAGGACTGCTCCGCCGTGACGCGGAGATCAGGAGGAGAACCAGTCATGACTACGATCCGTTTTGCGCTCAACCATATGGCCGCCCCGTCGCTTGCCATCGACGATTTTTTCGCGCTGGCCCAATCGCTCGGCATCGATGCCGTCGAGATCCGCAACGACCTTTCCGGCAATGCCATCCTTGACGGCACCAAACCCGAAACGATCAAGGAGGTTGCTGCCCGCCATGGGCTGACGATCATCTCGATCAACGCCCTGCAGCGCTTCAACGAGTGGAACGCGACCAGAGCTGCCGAAGCGCAGGAACTGATCGACTATGCCAGCGCGTCGGGCGCCAAGGCGCTCGTCCTCGTTCCGAAGAACGACGGCACCGGCTGCGCCGATGGCGAACGGCAGGCCAATCTGCGCCAGTCTCTGGCCGCGCTGAAGCCGATGCTCGAGAAGGCCGGCATCATCGGTCTCGTCGAGCCGCTCGGTTTCGAGATCTGCTCGCTTCGCTCGAAGACCGAGGCGGCCGAGGCAATCAGGGAGCTCGGCGCGGAATCGACCTTCAGGCTTGTCCACGACACCTTCCACCATCACCTTGCCGGCGAAGCGGCGACCTTCCCTGAGCTGGCCGGCCTCGTGCACATCTCCGGCGTCAGTGATCCCACAGTTTCCGTTGCCGATATGCGCGATTCCCATCGCGTGCTCGTGGACGGCGACGACCGGCTCGATAATGCCGGGCAGATCAGGGCGCTGCTGCAGGCTGGCTATAAGGGTCCGTTCTCTTTTGAGCCCTTTGCAGCGGAAGTTCATGCGGTCAAGGACCCGTCCGGGGCGCTTCGCACCAGCATGGACTATCTCAGCGCGCGGGTTTGAGACCTGAGTGAAACGTCGCCTGATACTGTTATTGGTGTCGGGACGGCGGGGGAACGATTGTCACGATTGGCCGCACTGGCGCGGCCAATCGCTTGAAGTTATTCCCTGCCTCTGAACCGGCGTTGATAGGCCGGATCATAAAGTGAACTTTCGCGGAAATCCTCGGCCGCGAGCGAAGGGCCGACGAAGATGATCGCCGTGCGTTCGATCGGTTCGACCGCAACCTTTGCTTCGATATCGGCGAGCGTGCCACGGAGGATGCGCTCGTCCGGCCAGGAGGCCTTGACGACGATGGCGACCGGGCAGTCGACGCCGTAAAGCGGGGTCAATTCCTCCACCACTTGGCTCAGCGCATGGATGGCCAGATGGATCGCCAGCGTGGCGCCCGTCGCGCCGAATTTTGCCAGCGTCTCGTCGTTCGGCATCGGTGATGCGCGGCCGGAAACGCGGGTCAGCACCAGGCTCTGCGCCACTGCCGGGATCGTCAGCTCGCGCCCAAGCGTCGAGGCGGCGGCGGCAAAGGCTGGAACACCTGGCGTCATCGTATAGTCGATGCCGTGTTTTTGCAGCCGGCGCACCTGTTCGGCCACCGCACTCCAGACGGAGAGATCGCCGGAATGCAGCCGGGCGACATCCTGGCCGGCCGCGGCAGCGCGAAGATATTCCGCCTCGATCTCGTCAAGCGACATCGGCGCCGTATCGACGATGCGTGCGCCCGGCGGGCAATATTGCAGCAGTTCGGGCGAGACGATCGAGCCGGCATAGAGACAGACCGGGCATTGGGTGATGAGATCGCGGCCGCGCACCGTGATCAGATCCGCAGCACCTGGGCCAGCGCCGATGAAATGCACCGTCATCTCGTCATCCTTTCGTCCAGCGCCACTGCGTCACCGGCATCGCCGGCCGCCAGCCGCTCATGCCGCCGACGGGCTGGGCGCGCGATATTTCGATCCGCGTGAGGGAGCCGCCGCGTTTGGCATGTTCGCCGAGCAGCGCGGCTTCCATCTCCAGCGTCACGGCATTGGCAACGAGCCGCCCTCCCCGCTTCAGCGCGGCGATCGCAGTCTCGATAACACCCGGTTCGCTGCCGCCGCCGCCGAGGAAAATCACATCCGGTTCCGGCAGGCCCTTCAGCGCGTCGGGGGCGGCACCTTCGACGACAGCAAGATGCGGCACGCCGAAGGCGGTTGCATTGCGGGCGACCCGTGCGGCCCGCGCCGGCGATTGTTCGACGGCGATCGCCTTCAGGCTGGGATCGGCGAGCATCCATTCGATGCCGATTGAGCCCGCGCCGGCGCCGATATCCCAGAGCAGTTCGCCGTGACGCGGCGCGAGCGCCGAAAGCGTCATCGCCCGGATTTCACGCTTGGTGATTTGTCCGTCATGCTCGAACAGCTCGTCCTCGATCCCTGCAGCATAAGGCAGGATGCGAGCCCCCTCCCCTGCCGCAACATCGACGGCGCAGACATTCAGAGGATCGATGTCCACGAGATCGAAATCCGCCGCCACAGCACGTCTTTGCCGCTCCCGCGCGCCGCCAAGCGCCTCGAGCACGGTAAGCTGCGACTGACCGAAGCCGGTCGCGGCAAGCAGGGCAGCCAGATCGCCTGGCCCCTTTTCGTCCGAGGTGAGCGCGAGGATGCGCCGCCCGGGATGCAGATGCGGCCGGATCAGGTCGATCGGCCGGCCATGCAGCGAGACCGTCGCGACCGCCTGCAGCGGCCAGCCAAGGCGGGAGGCAGCAAGGCTGAATGCCGAGGGCGCCGGAATGATGCGCATCTCGTGCGCCGCCGCGTGGCGGGAGAGCGTCGCGCCGACGCCGTAGAGGAAGGGGTCGCCGGAGGCGAGCACGACAACAGGCGTGCCGCGCCTTTCAAGAATGGCGTCGACCGAGCGTTCGAATGGGCTCTGCCAGGAAAGCTTTTGGCCTGATATCAGCGAGGCCGCGAGTGCATGATGGCGCGCACCGCCGAAGACCGCAGGTGCTGCCGCGATCAGCCTCTTCGCCTCCTCACCCAACCCTTCTGGACCATCTTCGCCGATGCCGATAATAGTCAGCCAGCGCTGGCCGGACGCAGGAGAGACATCAGACATGGGAAGACCCCGCATCCTGATCCTGGGCGGCACCAGCGAGGCGCGCTTGTTGGCCGCGGCGCTCGCGGCGCGCGACGATTGCGATGTTATGCTGTCGCTTGCCGGACGCACCGAGAAACCGGCCGTACAGCCTGTTCCGGTCCGCATCGGCGGTTTCGGCGGCGCTGCCGCACTCGCCGATTTCCTGACGGCCGGCGGCTATCATCTGCTGATCGACGCCACGCATCCTTTTGCCGAACGGATTTCGGCCAATGCCGCTTTTGCCGCTGAGGTCACCGGTATCGCTGCGATCGCTCTGCGCCGTCCCGAATGGCAACGCGAAGCCGGCGATCGCTGGCGGGAGGTGCAGAGCATTCCGGCGGCTATCGAAGCGCTCGGCCCTTCCCCCCGCCAGGTCTTCCTGGCGACGGGCCGGCAGGGCGCGCATCATGCGGAAGCCGCGCCGCAACATCACTATCTTGTCCGCAGCGTCGATCCTGTCGAGCCGCCGCTTGCGCTTGATCATGTCGATTATCTGCTTGATCGCGGTCCGTTCACGCTGGAAGGCGAATGCGATCTCCTGAGGCAGCACCACATCGACATCATCGTCGCCAAAAACAGCGGCGGTGCCGCCACCTATGCGAAGATCGAGGCAGCCCGGCTGCTCGGCATCGAGGTGTTGATGGTCGCGCGTGCGCCGGCCTCCGCGGTCACGACGGTCGACACGGTCGAAGCGGCGCTGGCAGTGATCGATCACCTGTTTCCTCCCGCCATGAACCGCGGGGTATAGACGAGGTCCAGCCTGCCCGGCCGCGCGACGACGCGTGTCTCGGCGGAGCCGATGATGATGCAGGTCGCCATATCGGCAATCGACGCGTCCGCTTGCGACAGCTGCTGTAATGCGATGCGTTCGTCCGGGCGCCCGGCGGCGCGCCCGAAAATAACCGGCGTTGTTGCCGGCAGATGGTTGCGCAACAGCTTGAAGGCATCGCCGAGTTGCCACGGCCGCGCCCGGCTGATCGGATTGTAGAGCGCGATGACGAAACCCGCTTTCGCCGCCAGCTCAAGGCGGGTTTCGATTATATTCCAAGGCTTTAGATTATCAGACAGCGATATGGCGCAGAAATCGTGACCAAGCGGGGCGCCGGCTCTTGCCGCCACGGCCAGCATTGCCGTGATGCCGGGCAGAATGGTGAGATCAACCGAGCGCCAGGCGGCCGGCCCGTTCTCAATCGCCTCGCAGACGGCGGCGGCCATGGCAAAGACGCCGGGGTCGCCGCCGGAGACGACGCAGACTTTCGCGCCGTCAGCCGCCATGGCCAGGGCTGCCCCCGCCCGGTCGAGTTCCTCGCGATTGTCCGAGGCATGGCGCAGCTGATCGTCGCGGAGTTGCAGCCTGTCGAGATAGGGTCCGTAGCCGAAGAAATCCGTTGCCTGGTCGACGACGGCCAAAGCCTCCGGCGTCATCTGCTCGGGATTGCCGGGGCCGGTGCCGATCACGAAAAGCCTGCCGCTCATCGGCTCGCCTCCCAGCCAGGCACCAGCACGAGCGAAAAATACGGCGCATCGCCATCGCTCCTGTCGGCAAGCTTTTCCATCGCCGCATTGGCCATGGTGCCGCGCTCGACATAGACGGCTTCCGCAAGCCGGCCGGCTGCCGCCAAGGCCCGGCGGATCTTCGGCAGATTGCGGCCGACCTTCATGATGACGGCGGCTTGCGTGTCGGCAAGACGACGTGTCAGCTCGGTTTCCGCCATCGTACCCGGCAGTACGGAAAGCACATCGTCACCCTGGACGATCGGCATGCCGGCCAGCGACCAGCAGCCCGACATGGCGCTGATGCCCGGGATCACTTCCGTCGGGTAGCGCTGGGAAAGTCTGACATGCAGATGCATATAGGAGCCATAGAAGAGCGGATCGCCTTCACTGAGAACGGCGACTGTCAGCCCGGCATCGAGATGGTCGGCCACCGACTTGGCGGACTGATCGTAGAATTCAGTGATCAGCCTCTGGTAGCGTTCGTCGTTCTTGTCGATCTCGGTGGTCACCGGATAATAGAGCGGCAGCAGCGTCACCCCGGATTTCAGCAGCGGTTCGACGATCGCCTTGCCGTTGCCGCCCCTGCCCTGTTTGGCGAAATAGGCGATGACGTCGGCGGCTTCGATGGCACGCACGGCTTTGAGGGTGAGGAGCTCCGGGTCGCCGGGACCGGTGCCGACGCCGATGAGACGGCCGCTTGTGGTCATAGGCCGGGCCTCGCCAGTGCATTGATGGCGGCTGCCGTCATGGCGCTGCCGCCGAGCCGGCCGCGAACGATGGCGAAGGGGACGCCGTAGGAATTCTCCGCCAGCGCATCCTTGGATTCGGCGGCACCGACGAAGCCCACAGGCATGCCGAGGATCGCCGCGGGTTTCGGGGCGCCGTCGCGCAGGAGTTCGAGCAGATGGAAGAGGGCGGTCGGCGCATTGCCGATGGCGACAACGCTTCCGCCGAGCCGATCGAGCCAGAGATGCATGGCGGCGGCCGAGCGGGTATTACCGGTCTCGCGTGCAAGCTCCGGTGTCGCGGGATCACGCAGCGTACAGATCACCTCGTTCAGCGCGGGCAGCCGCGCCCGGGTGACACCATGGGATACCATTTCCGCGTCGCAGAAGATCGGCGCCCCGCCTTTCAGCGCATCGCGCGCCGCGCCGACGACATCGGCGGAGAACAGGAAATGCTCCGCCGCCTCGACGAGCCCGCAGGCATGGATCATGCGCACGGCGATTTCGGCTTGATCTTCGGTAAAGCGCGAAAGATCGGCCTCGGCGCGGATGATCGCAAAGGAACGCTCGTAAATCGCGTCGCCGCTGCGGATATAATCGTAGTCTGGCATTCCTATTCCTGTCGCAGCGCCTTTGAAACGCCGGTTGTGCCAAGCCGTTTAAGGCAGGCCGCGGCCGATTCGCCAGCGCCTCGGTTGTCTTCGATGGAGCGGGCGAGCCTCTCTATAGCGAAATCGATCCGACTGCCAGCGATCCGTTCGTCCGGCCGATCCGCAGCAAGCCCATTGAGGATGAGGTCATAACCCTCCGGCGAGCCCGTCAGGGTCAGCGCCGGCCGCGCATGGGCGCAGCCCTTGGCGCAGCCGGACAGATGCAGCGTCAGCGAACCGTCGAAGAGGGCAGGTGCCGCAGCGATGATGCGGCGCGCCAGAGTTCTCGTCTCGTAGAAGGCGGAGCCGCAGGCGCCGGCGCCGGCGCAGGCGGCGATATGCTCGCTGTTGTCGCCGGGTTGGGCGCTGAAGCCAAGTCTGGCCGCGGCGACCTGCATAGCCGGCACGGTATCAGCCGGAAGTCCGATCAGGAAGAAACCGCGACCGGGCGCAAGCCGGATGGCTGTCGCGCCCTGGCTCTCTGCGAGATCGAGCAGGGCGGAGAGATCGGACGTCCTCATCTGTCCGAATTCCGGCCTGACGCCGAGCAGGGTTTTGCCGTCGGCGAGCCTGTGCGGGCCGGAAAGCGGCACCCCTGCCGCGCGGGACGGAAAGAACTGAATGCCATCCATCGCCGGAAAACGCGCCCGCAGCAGCGCCGGATCGATATCGCGTGCCCGCCTGGCCTGCCCGAGATCTGCCAACAGGCTCAGAATGTCGCCGACGGCCGATATCGCCGCCTGCGCAGAACCGATCGCGACCGGCGTTGCGCTTTCACCGTCGCCATTGATCGCCACAAGCCAATCTGCGGGGGATTGCGCGACGATACGGATATCGGCGGAAAGCGCCGCCAAGCCGAAGGCTCCCCCGCCGACGACGACGAGCGATAGTTTTGGCGCGAGCCGTGGCGAGCGAAGCTGATCGCGGAGCGTGCGGCGCAATGCCAATTCCATTGCGGCCGGATCGTTTATTTCTTCCGGATCGATGCCGTGCAGCGGCGAGATCTCGATCGCCGGCCCCTCCGGCACGACAATGCCGGCGGCATCGATATCGGCAGCGAGCGGTCCGACCGTCTCGGCGCTGAGCCCGCGGATCTGCAGATTGCCGCGTGCAGTGATTTCCAGAATGCCGTTTCCATGAACTGCGGCTAAGCGGGCAAGGCTTGCAAATTGCGGCAGCGTCAACGCGCCGCCGGCTGGCCGCAGCCGCACCAGCAGGCCGTCGCCGGTCGGCATCGGCGCTGACAGGGCGGGGCAGGCGCCGCGTGCGCGCATTTTTGCTGCCAGGTGATCGTGCAGATCCGCCTCGCCTGTCCTGTTGTTTGCCCTTGCGGCCTCAACACTCATTCTCAATCCTCTGAGCATTTCTTACATGATCGCGGCCGGGCCGGCAAAGCATGAGAGAAACGGGTCGGAACGGCTATTCCTCGAAATCGCGTCCCTTGCGCAGGAGATAGATGTCCATGATCCAGCCGTGCCGCTGCCTGGCCTCGGCCCTCAGCGTCACAATGTCGGCGGCGATATCGCCAAGCCGGCCCGATCTGACGATTTCATCCTGGGTGCCGAGATAGGCGCCCCAGAAGATCTCGGCATCGGGATCGTCGATCTTGGCAAAAGCCTGTTCGCCGTCGAGCATCACGATGGTGCTGTCGCTCCGAAGCCCGTCCTGCGCCAGCCGGCGCCCCGTGGTGATCTCGATCGGCTTGCCGACGAGGTTGATCGGGATCCTGTGGCTGGCAGCCAGGGCCTGGATGCTGGTGATGCCGGGAATGACGGTGTAATCGAAATCCAGGCCGCTTTCCCGTCGCACGCGTTCGATGATGCGGATCGTGCTGTCGTAGAGACTGGGATCGCCCCAGACGAGAAAGGCGCCGCTGCCCTCATCCGGCAGACTAGCGATCAGCTCTCCATAGATACCGGCGATCTCGCCATGCCAGGCATCGACGCTTTGCGCATAGCTCCTCTCTGCCGTCTGCCGTTGCGGCACGGCGAACTCCGAAATTCGGGCAGCTGGCCGCGTGATGTAGCGTTGGCAGATCTCGCGGCGGATATCGGCAAGCTCTTCCTTGCCGGCGCCCTTGACCGGCAGGAAGACCACGTCGGCCGCGTTCATGGCGTTGATTGCCTGTATGGTGAGGTGTTCCGGGTTGCCCGTGCCGATGCCGATGATTTGGATATGCTTCAAGCGGATGCTCCCTTTGCGTCCTGGCGGTCTTGCCGAAAAAGCCCGGTCGTAGCAAGGGCGGAGCGGGAGTCGGCCGTGCCAACCTGAAGCTCCTCCGCGACAAGCTGCTTCCGCCGCTCTCGCAGAAGACACTGCGAACGTTCTTCTACGGCGAGGCGGCGCAGAGGAGGCCTGCAACAGCCTGTGCACCTGACTTCGGTTGAGCCCAAGCAGCTCAGCGGCCTGGACGACGCTCAGGCGCTGATCACGGATCGTCTGAATAAACTTCGAGGCGATGCAATTCTTTATGCGACATGGTGGTCAAACAGGGCATCAAGATTCCGACCCCTCATGGTCTCGACCGGGCCGGAGGTCGTCATCCTTGCGCTCAACGTTGACCTTGATCAGAACGTCGAGAGGCGAGACTGTCGCATCTCTAAATAGCCCCTGCACGAATTAGCGGCGTAGCAAGTATTATCGAACAACCACCCCGGGACGCTGGTTTCACTGCGAGGGCGCAGTGTGCGCATCGCTGCCACGCAGCGAAATCCAGCGGAAGCTACTCCTTCACTGCACCGGTCATCGAGGAGACATAGTAGTCCACGAAGAACGAATAGAGGATGACCACGGGCAGCGAGCCGAACAGTGCACCGGCCATCAGCGCCCCCCATTCGAACACGTCGCCGCGCACCAGTTCGGTCAGGACGCCGACCGGAATGGTTTTGTTTTCCGATGACTGGATGAAGGTGAGCGCATAGATGAATTCGTTCCAGGACAGCGTGAAGGCGAAGATGCCGGCCGAAATCAGCCCGGGGACGGCCAGCGGCAGGATGATCTTGGTGAGGATCTGCCACCTGTTGGCGCCATCCACCAGTGCGCTTTCCTCCAGCTCGAAGGGGATCGAGCGGAAATAGCCCATCAGCAGCCAGGTGCAGAAGGGAATGAGGAAGGTCGGATAGGTGAAGATCAGCGCCAGCCGCGAGTCGTAGATCCCGAGCTTGAAGACGATGAAGGCAAGCGGGATGAAGAGGATCGACGGCGGCACGAGATAGGCGAGGAAGATCACCAGGCCGACCGATCGGGAGCCGGTGAAGCGGACGCGCTCGATGGCATAGGCGCCCAAGACTGAGGCCACCAGCGAGAGGAAGGTGGAGCAGACCGCCACCAGCATCGTGTTCCACAGCCAGCCCGGATAGGAGGTTTCGAGGAACAGATATTTGATATGCGCGAGCGTTGCTCCTACCACCCAGAACGGGCTGTAATTGGTATAGTCGGTCAGCTGCTCGTTCGGCTTCACCGCAGTGATCGCCATCCAGTAGAACGGGAAGAGCAGCACGAAGACGAAGATGGCCATCGGCAGGTAGAGCATCACGATCCGCCGCGGCAGGCGGTTCAGATAGCTCATGCCTTCGGCATTATCGGTCAGGGCCTGATCGGCAGTGTTGGAAGGTGTCGACATCGTTATTCTCCTAATCTTGGCTCCTAATCCTGGCCGCCCTGCTGCCATTTGCGCCGTTGCAGGCCGAAGAAGCTGAACATGATCGCGCCGAGCAGGAAGGGCACCATGGCGACCGCGATGGCCGCCCCCTCGCCGAGTTGGCCGCCGGGAATGCCGCGTTGGAACGACAGCGTCGCCATCAGATGCGTGGCGTTGACCGGCCCGCCCTTGGTCAGCACGTAGATGAGCTGGAAATCGGTAAAGGTGAAAAGCACCGAGAAGGTCATGACGACGGCGATGATCGGCGTCAGCATGGGCAGCGTCACATAGCGGAAACGCTGCCAGCTGGTGGCGCCGTCGAGCGAGGCAGCCTCCTGCAGCGATGCTGGAATGGTCTGCAGGCCGGCAAGCAGCGAGATCGCCACGAAGGGAATGCCGCGCCAGACATTGGCGACGATAACGGAGATGCGCGCATTGATCGGGTCGCCGAGGAAGTTGATCGGTCCGCTGATCAGCCCGAGCTGCATCAGCGACCAGGAGATGATCGAAAACTGGGAATCGTAGATCCACCAGAAGGCGAGCGCCGAAAGCACCGTCGGCACCACCCAGGGAAGCAATACGATTGCCCGGAAGAAGGATTTGAACGGCAGGTGCTGGTTGAGCAGCATCGCCAGCCAGAGGCCGAGCGCGAATTTCAGCACGGAGGCGACGAAGGTATAGAGAACGGTGTTGAAGACCGACAGCCAGAAGACGCTGTCGTCCATCAGGAACTGGTAGTTCTCCAGTCCGATAAAGATGCCGTCGCGGCCGATCCTCGTATCGGTGAAGCCGAGCCAGACGCCGAGCCCCAGCGGATAGGTCAGAAAACAGACGAGGAATACTGCCGCCGGCAGCATGAACAGGAAGCCGAGCACATTGTTGTTCTGCAGGAGCGAAGAGACCGGCCCACGTCTATCCCCCGAATTTGCCATCGACATTGCTTATCTCCCAGATCGCCTTTTGAACCCCCAGATCTTGCGGCATGCCGAAGGCCGGCATGCCGCTTGTTCGAGGTGTGGCTCAGACGCGATAGTAGCGGTTTGCCCGGCGTTCGGCTTCCTTCATCGCGTCTTCCGGCGACATCTGGCCGGTAACGGCAGCCGCATACATGTCGACCAGAACGTAGTCGGCCATGGTCGCTGCCGAGGCATAACCGAGCGGGCCGGCATAGCCGTTCGGGCGCAGCTTTTCCGAGGCGCGCGCATAGGGCGCGTGGACCGGATCGGCTGTCCAGATCGGGTTCTTGGCGAAGGCCTTGAGCGGCTGGCAGCAATAGGCGCTGGAGCCCTGGATCCACGCATTCATCTGGTCGGCTTCCATCATGAACTTGATGTAGGCCTTGGCCGCTTCCGGATATTTGCTGTGCTTGAAGAGAAGCAGCGAACTCGTCTGGCAAAGTTCCACGCTTTTGCCGACAGGACCAATCGGGAAGTTCGTCGTGCGGATGTCCTTGGCGATCTCGGCGAGCTTCGGGTCGTTCTTGGCGGTGTAATAGACCGAGACGCCGTTGGCGATCAGCGAAACCTGGCCGGCGAGGAAGGCGCGGTTGTTGTTGACGTCCTGCCAGCTTTCGGTGCCGGGGATGAAGGTCGCATAGAGCTCCTTGGCATAGTTGATCGACGCCAGCGTTTCCGGGCTGTTGATCGTTACCTTGCCGCTTTCGTCGACCATCATGCCGTTATGGCTCCACAGCAGCCAATGGGCATAGTTGTTGCCGTCGCCGACTGCCTTGCCGTGCGGGAAGCCGGCCGGCGTGCCCTTTGCCTTCATCGCCTTGCAAAGCTCGAGGAAGCCTGCGGTATCATTGGGGAATTCGTTGAAACCGGCAGCCTTCACGTGGCTGTCGCGATAGACGACGGCATTGCCGATCGCCGTCAGCGGCATGGCGATGAAGGTGTCGCCGCGTGTGGCATAACCCTTCACGCCGTCGTACCAACCCTCATACTTGTTGCCGAGATAATTGCCGAGTTCGGTCAGATCGACCAGCTTGTCGGGATATTGGTGGGCGTCGTCGAACCAGCACATGATGAGGTCGGGGCCGGAGCCGACATTGGCGGCGACGGCGGCCTTCGGGCGGATGTCCTCCCAGCTTTCCTTGTCGATGCGCACCTCGACGCCGGTCGCTTCGGTGAATTTCTTGGTGTTGGCAAGCCATGCCTCCTCGTCGCCCTTGACGAACGGTGTCCAGCGCAGCAGGCGAAGGCTGGCGCCGCTTTCCGGCGTGTAAGTCGGCTCGGCCTGCGCCAGGGATGGCCGGATGCCGAGGCCGGCGGCGCCGGCGACGGCAGCCGAGGCGGCAAGAAAGTCACGTCTTCTGATCCTCATGAGATTCCTCCTCATCAAAAAAAGCGGGTACGAACTTGCCGGCACTCACCTCCCGCTTGGTGAACGCCGCTCATTGCATCCCTGAGAGGGGATGTGTGCCTGCCTGCAGGCAACGAGAGGGCTCCTCCGCCCCGCGCCGCCGCCGGCCGGCCTCAGTCGGTCAATCTCCGGCCGCTCTCGGCATCGAAGAGATGAACATGCGCGGCGTCGATCGCAACGCGCAGGGTTTCGCCCGGCCGCGCGTTGACACGTTCGCGGAAGACGCAGCTGAGGTCGCTGCCGCCGAGCTTGAGGATAAGATGCGTCTCGTAGCCGGTCGGCTCGATCACCACGATTTCACCGGGCAGGCCATTGGCATCGAGCAGGATGTATTCCGGGCGAAGCCCATAGACGAGATCGCGGCCGATGGCGTCGGCGGGCGGATTGGCGACCGGCAGCGCGGTGCCGTCGGGTGCCCTGAATCGTGTCGGGTTCTCCGGATCGAGCCGGCCCTTGATCATGTTCATCGCCGGCGAGCCGATGAAGCCGCCGACGAAGAGATTGGCCGGTTTGTCGTAGAGCTCGAGCGGCGTGCCGACCTGCTCGACGACGCCGTCATGCATGACGACGATCTTGTCGGCCATGGTCATCGCTTCGATCTGGTCGTGGGTGACGTAGACTGTCGTCGTTTTCAGCCGCTGGTGCAGCTCCTTGATCTCGGCGCGCATGGCGACGCGCAGCTTGGCGTCGAGATTGGAGAGCGGTTCGTCGAACAGGAAGACTTCCGGATCGCGCACGATCGCCCGCCCCATGGCGACACGCTGGCGCTGGCCGCCGGAAAGCTGGCGCGGATAACGGTCGAGCAATTTGTCGAGACCAAGGATGCCGGCGGCATATTTCACCCGCTTCTCGGCTTCCGCCTTCGGCGCCTTGTTCAACATCAGCGAGAAGCCCATGTTCTGCTGCACCGTCATATGCGGATAGAGCGCATAGTTCTGGAACACCATGGCGATGTCGCGATCCTTGGGCGGCAGCGTGTTGACCACGCGCCCGCCGATCTTGATCTCGCCGCCGGAAATGTTCTCAAGTCCGGCCAGCATCCGCAGCAGGGTGGATTTGCCGCAACCCGAGGGGCCGACCAGGATCACGAACTCACCGTCGGCGATATCGATATCCACGCCTTTGATGACCGGAAATGCACCGAATGATTTCCGCACATCCGCGAATTGAACGCCTGCCATACTCTCTCCTCCCAGATATCGAGCGCTACATGCTATGTATTCGTATTGTCGTTATGTCTTGCCGGCGGCCGTAATCTTCTCTCTCAAGTTCTTCAAGCACGGCAATCCCGCATCTGTGGGGGTGCCTCGTCAGGCCCCTGCCGCATGATCCCGCTCGCGCCGTCTCCCCAACCTCATCGGGATGCACCCGGAGCATCTTCGGCGAGGTAGACCTCGATCAGCTCGTCGACGCTGCTTTCGGCGGTAAATCCGAGTTGCGCCGCGCGTTGCGGCGTAAAGGATTTCGGCCATCCGGCGACGATCTCCTCAATGACCTCGTCGCGGCGCCGATCGATCAAATCCGCCGCTTCGGGGCCGGCGGCACGGCGCAGCGCATCAATCTGGTCGGCAACGGTGGCGGCAACCCCTGGCATGGTGAGCGTGCGCCGGACACCGAGCGACGCTGTATCGAGCGTGGCGGCATGGATCAGGAAGCTGACGGCCGAACGCGGGCTCGCCAGCCAGTGCTTGACCGTTTCTTCGACCGGCAGAACGGCACGCTGGCCTGCGAGCGGTTCCCGCAGGATTCCGGAAAAGAAGCCCGATGCGGCGGCGTTCGGCGCGCCGGGGCGGATGACGATGGTCGGCAACCGAATTCCGATGCCGTCCACGAAGCCGCGGCGCGAATAGTCGGCAAGCAGAAGCTCCGATATCGCTTTCTGGACTCCGTAGCTGGTGAGGGGCGCCAGCACGTAGTCATCGGGAATGGGATCGGGAAACGGCGCGCCATAGACCGCGATCGACGAGGAGAAGACGAAACGGGGGACATAGGCTTGGCGACTGCCTTCCCGGCGGATCGCTTCCAGCAAGGCTCGCGTGCCGTCGAGATTGACCCGATAGCCGAGGTCGAAATTGCGCTCGGCTTCGCCGGAAACGATCGCGGCGAGATGGAAGATCACATCGGCCCGACCCGCCGCAAGTGCCGCCGCTGCGTCGCTTTCGGAAATATCGGCCGCCAGCGCTTCCGCCGGCACGGAGATGTCGGCGGGCACCGGCGGAAGCGTTACATCCACAAGCGTCATGCGCGTGATTGTATCTCCGCCGAGGAAACCGCTGCGCCCCAGTGTGGCGGCGAGCTTCCGGCCGATCATTCCTCCCGCGCCGATAATGAGAATATGCATCGTGTTTCGCCTCCCTGCGAACTACGAGAAGAGTAACTTGGTCGTCGTATAAATACGGGTTTCGTGGATTGCGAAGGCCGCAGCCGCAGCATCCGGGTCCCGCGTCTCCAGGCCGGCAAGGATCATCCGGTGATCGGCGATGCTGGTGGCGATGCTACCGGGCTGCGATACGACGCGCCTTCGGTGGCTGAGAAGGTAGGAATAGAGGTCGGCGGCCATATCAGCCAGCACCGCGTTGCCGCTGGAACGGTAGATAGCGGTGTGAAATTCCCGGTCGCATATCAAGAAACGGACAGGATCGTCACAGGCGGCCTCCTGTGCTGCGATCGACTTGCGGAGATAGTCAAGCGTCGAGGGCTCCATCTTGACCGCGGCAGCCCTGACGACCTGCGCTTCGATGAGAAGTCGCGCCTCATGAACATTGTCGAGACTGTAGGCCGCAATGTCGCGATACCGCGCAGCCTGGACAGCCAATTCGCCGACATCCTCCGATGCCACCACGGTTCGGGTCCCATGGGCGACGGAGAGAATCCCATGCGTGGAAAGGATGAGGATCGCGCCACGGACGGTCTCGCGGCTGACCGACAGCGCGGAAGCCAATTCGCGCTCGCTTGGCAAGGGATCGCCCACTTTGAGGATGCCCGTCGCTATGAAGGTCGCAATCTTCTGGACGACGAAGTCTTTCATCGACTTCTTCGGCGCTCCGCCGAGCGTCGCAACGTCGTCTTCGAGCATTGCTCGAACATCCATTGCTTTTCCCCCTCCCCGCGCTCAGGTCTACTGGTCCGGTAAGTGGACCAGTAGACCTGAGCGGAAGAGGCTTGTCAATGCAGCACGTCATGATCGGCCGAGCATCCTCGCCTTGACGATGACCCCTTCCGCACGGTCATCCAGGCGTTATAGTATGGGGAAGCAAGAGCGAGCGTGATGACGGGACAAGATACAAGCCACCTCCTGGAACGGATGACGATCGTCGGTGATCTCGAGGCCGCCTCCTTTGTCCCCTGGATCCGGCGCCACGCCGCCAAGCTTGGGCTGTCGCACACCATCTCTCATACGAGTCCCATGCGGATCGAACTTGAGGTTGCCGGGCCGGAGGAGCTGATCGACATGATGGAGATGGGATGCTCTCTCGGGCCTATCGACGTATGGGTCGAGGGCATAGAACGCACGACGATCATCGGCGAAAGAGCCTAGTACCGGCTACCGTGTATTTTGCGCCGTGCATATTATTTACTCAATGTTGCCAATGCGAAATAATTATGCAAACCTGATAAGGTTGAGCGGAATTGCCTCGATGCGGAGGCGGGACGTGCTCGGCAAGCATATGATTTTGTTTGGGAACTCTAGTCATGCCATCCGCTACGACCGGCTTTTGGACGCCAGTCGCTCTGTCCCGGGATTTGCCCGCCGGCACCGTCATGACGGCACGGACGGCAGCCGGATCGATTGCCCTGTGGCGCAGCGCTTCCGGGTGCATATCGGCATCGGCCGATCGCTGTCCGCATCGCGGCATGCGTCTGTCTCACGGCTTCGTGCGCGGCGAGGCGCTCTCCTGCATCTATCACGGCTGGAGTTATGGTCAGGCCGGAAACTGTCTCCGCATTCCGGCCCATCCAGGGCTGGCGCCACCGGAAACCATCCGCGTCGCCACCCATGACGTAGAGGAGGCGGACAACGTGATCTGGGTCGCCGTGGGCACGCCGGCTGCGAAGCCGCCGCGGCTTGAGGGCCTCATTCCCCTGCGTTCGCTGACGGCGTTGGCCGGCATTGAGGCGATTGAGGCGGCTGCTGGCGCGAAGGCAAGTCCCGAGGGTTTGCTCGAGTTCGACGTAACAACCGGGACCATCTGTCTGCTATTGTCCGCTCAAGAAGATGGACAGACGCTGATGCACGTGCTGCTGAAGGCGGACACCGGCCCCGCGGCGGGCATTGGCGCTTCGCGGGCCGCCGAGAGCCTGCGCCGCCGGGCCGAGGATCTTCAGAGGAAGGAGATCGGCCAATGACCATGCAGGCGATGACCGACGAATGGTATCCGGTCGGGCTCTTCAGCCAGCTCGACGGCGCTGGTCGCAGGACGGCACTGATGGGCGAGCCGATCGAAGTGGCGCGCGATGGCGACGGTAATGCCAAGGTGACGTGCGGCGACGGCCGTGTACTGCCGGTGCGCGTGCGTTACGGTCATGTCTGGTCCTCCCTCGGCGCGCCGAAGAAGGAACTTTTCCCGATTCCCGAGGCCGACCAGCCCGGCCGCCGCTTCGTCGATGTCGGCGTGGTGCGGGTGCGCTGCTCGCCGCTGCGTGCCGTCGAGAATTTTCTCGACATCGCCCATTTCCCCTTCGTCCACACCGACATTCTCGGCGCCGAGCCGCACACCGAGGTTCAGAACTACAAGGTCGATATCCGCGAGGAAGAAGACGAGGTCTGGGCGACGCAGGTGAAATTTTACCAGCCGCAGGCTGCCAAGTCGGCAAGCGGCGGCATCACCACGGAATATATGTACCGCGTGCCGGCACCGACCTGCTCCGTGCTTTACAAAACCTGCCCGCCGCGCCCGAGCGAATGGGATGTCATCACGCTTTTCGTGCAGCCGCTGGCCGAGGACCTCTGCGACGTCTGGCCATGGATGGCGCTCTTTGACGACGAGACCGCGATGACCGACCTCATCCACTTCCAGCAGACGATCTTTCTGCAGGACCGTTCGATCCTCGAAAATCAGATTCCGCGGCTGCTGCCGCTCGACCCCGGCATGGAAATCCCGACGCGGGCCGATCTGACATCGATCGCCTACCGGCGCTGGCTGAAGCGCCACAATTATACCTATGGCGCACAGCTGGTGGCGCAATGAAGCTCTACGACTACATTCTCTCGCCGAGCTGCTACAAGGTGCGCCTTATGGCGGCGCTGACCGGAGTGAAGCTGGAACTCCGCCCGGTAGATTTTCATCCCGGCGCCGAGCATCGCGGCCCCGAGCTGCTTGCGCTCAACCCGGCAGGCTCGATTCCGATCCTGGAGGATGGCGACCTGATCCTGACCGAATCCTCGGCCATTCTCGTCTATCTCGCCGCCAAGGCAGCACCCGAATGGCTCGGCGGCGGCAGGGCCGAGGAAGCGGCGCGGGTGCAGCAGTGGCTGTCGTTCTCCGGCCGGCTGACGGCAAGCCTCGGGGCAGCGCGGCTTCACGAAATGCTGCTGCGGCCGGGCGATATCGGCGCGCTGCAGGCCCAGGGCATCGCCGCGCTTCGCGAACTTGAGGCCGGGCTTGTCGAGCAGGGCCTTCGCGGCATGCGTTTCCTCGCAGCCGACCGGCCGACAATTGCCGATATCGCCTGCTTCCCTTATGTGGCGCTGGCCCCCGATGGCGGTGTCATACTGGATTCCTATCCCGCCATCCGGCTCTGGTCCCGAGCGCTGCGCGCCCTCGACAACTTCATCGAGATGCCAGGCATTCACCGGCTGCACGAATTGAAGCCCGAACCCCAGATCGAACCGGGCGAGGCGTGATGATGGCCGGCTACCTCCTGAAGAATTGCGCGGCCGTGATCGTCGACGAGGGCAAGGGACCGGTCGTCCATCGCAATGTCGATCTGCTGACCAGCGGCCCAGAGATCGTGGCGATCGGCGAAAATCTCGCGGCGGACGCACTGCCTCCCGGCACGACCGTTCAGGATGCTGCCGGCTGGTTCGTCTATCCAGGCCTGGTCAACACCCATCATCACTTCTTCCAGTGCTTCGTGCGCAACCGCGCCGATCTCGACTGGACGAAGCTCTCGGTGATCGAGTGGCTCGACCGCATCTACCCGATCTTTTCTCAGCTCAACGAGGAGTGCTTTTACCACTCCTCCGTCACCGCGATGGCCGAGATGATCAAGCATGGCTGCACCACGGCCTTGGATCACCAGTATAATTTCCCCCGGCATGCCGGGAAGCGGCTGATCGATCGCCAGTTCGAAGCGGCCGAGCTGCTCGGCATGCGTTTCCATGCCGGCCGCGGCGGCAACACCCTGCCGAAGTCGGAAGGCTCGACCATTCCCGACGAGATGCTGGAAACGACGGACGAATTCATCGCCGACTGCGCCCGGCTGATCGAGACCTATCACGATACCAGCCGCTTCAGCATGCGCCAGGTCGTGGTCGCACCCTGCCAGCCGGTGAACTGCTACCGTGAGACGTTCGTGGAATCGGTGGCATTGGCGCGTGATCGCGGGGTCATGATGCACACGCATGTCGGCGAGGGCGAAAGTCCGGTCATTCAGGCGCGTCACGGCATGCGCACGGTGGATTATCTCGAAGACCTCGGTTTTGCCGGACCCGACGCCTTCTATGCCCATTGCTGGGAGTTGACCCACGACGAACTCAGGAAGATGGCGGCCAGTGGCACCGGGGTGGCGCACTGCCCGGAACCCGTCTATCTGGTCGGCGCAGAAGTCACCGATATTCCCGCCATGGCCGCTTTCGGCCTGCGCGTCGGCCTCGGCTGCGACGGTGCTGCCTCCAACGACAATTCCAACCTGATGCACTGCCTGCACTCCGCCTACATGCTGCAGTGCCTCGTCTCCTCCACCCGCACCCACCCCGTGCCGCCGCCGGTCGATTTCCTCGGCTACGGCACGTCAGGGGGTGCCAGCCTGCTTGGCCGGCGCGATATCGGCCGACTGGCGCCCGGCATGGCCGCCGACCTGTTTGCGATCGACACCCGCCGCATGGATTATGTCGGCACGCGGCACGACCCGCTGAGCCTGATTGCCCGCGTCGGCATCGGCATGGCGACCGACATAACCATGATCAATGGCCGCATCGTCTGGCAGAAGGGCGAATTCCCCGGGCTCGACGAGGCCAAGCTGGCTGCCGAAGCGGAAGCTGCCCTATCCGCCGTGAAATTCTAGAAAACCAAAAGAGGGAACTGAGACCATGACCAAACTGACCCGCAGAAACCTGATGACGGCCGCTGCCGCCACCGGCCTTGCCGGTGTGCTCGGCAGCCGCCTTGCTTTGGCCGCCGACGCGCCGCTCGGCATCACCCTCGTCGTCCCTTCGCCGATCGGCGATGTCGGCTGGGGACATGCACTGGCCGCCGGCCTCGAGCCGATCAAGGCCGCTTACGGCGACAAGGTGAAGGTCACCGTGCTTGAGAATATCGCCGAAGGCCCGGATGCCGACCGCATCATGAACAAGACTGTCGCCGACGGAAACAAGTTCCTGGTCGCCGGCTCTTTCGGCTATCAGAACGGCGCCCTGCAGATCGCCCGCCGCGATCCGAGCGTTACGGTCCTGCATGCTTCCGGCTTCCAGGTCGCTCCGAACTTCTCGCCTTTCGCCGCCAAATATTTCCAGGGTACCTATCTGCTCGGCATGGCAGCGGCAGCGCTTTCCAAGACCGGCAAGCTCGGCTCCGTTTCGGCTTTTGCCATCCCCGAGCTCATCACCTCGATCAATGCCTTCACGCTCGGCGCCCAGGCGGTCAAGCCCGACATCGAAGTCTCGGTCGTCTGGGTCAACTCCTGGTTCGACCCGGCCAAGGAGCAGGAAGCCGCCAAGGCGCTGATTGCGCAGAAGTGCGACGTGATCTTCTCCAACGCCCAGGACACGCCGTCCGTCATCTCGGCCTGCGAGGAAGCCGGCGTCTATGCCTTCAACCTCAATTCTTCGATGAAGAAATATGCGCCGAAGACCTATCTCGGCTGCGTCGCGACGGATTGGTCACCATTCTTCAAAGCTTCGGTCGATGCCCATCTCGCCGGTACCTTCAAGGGCGCCAATGCCTTCCTCGGCGTCGCCGACAAGGTCGTCGAGGTGGTCGACTGGAATCCGGATATTCCGGCTGACGTCATGACCAAGATCAAGGAAATCGAGGCAAAGATCGCCGACGGCAGCTTCTCGCCCTTCACCGGGCCGATCGCCAAGGCCGACGGCAGCGAAGGCGTCGCATCCGGCGCGACCATGGCCGACCCCGAGATCATCGCCATGAATTGGCACGTCAAGGGCGTGTCCACGCCGCTGCCGAAATAAGTCATGACGACCCCGCTCCTGTCGCTGCGCGGCATTTCGAAGAGCTACGGCCAGATTCACGCCAACCAGGCCATCGATCTGGACGTGGCTCCGCAATCGATCCATGCGATTCTCGGAGAAAATGGCGCGGGAAAATCGACGCTGATGAAGCTGATCTACGGCGTCGAGCAACCGGATGACGGAGACGTCGTCTGGGAAGGAAAACCCTTGCGCCTCGCCTCTCCGGCGGAGGCAAGGCGCAACGGTATCGGCATGGTCTTCCAGCATTTTTCGCTGTTCGAGACCCTGACCGTCCTGGAGAATATTCGGCTGGTCGTGCCGGGCCGCAAGGCTGAGCTCAACGAACGCATCCGGACGCTTGGACGGGAGTTCGGCCTGGAAGTCGACCCGCTCGCCCACGTGCATGCGCTGTCCGTCGGCGAGCGGCAACGGGTGGAGATCATCCGAAGCCTGATGACCGATCCGAAGCTGCTGATCCTCGACGAACCCACCTCCGTCCTGCCGCCGCAACTGGTGGAGAAGCTGTTCGACACGCTGCGCCGGCTGCGCGACGGCGGCGTTTCCATCCTGTTGATCTCCCACAAGCTCGAGGAAATCCGGGCAATCTGCGACCGGGCGACCATTCTGCGCGGCGGCCGCGTGACCGGGAATGTCGACCCGCGTGAACATGATGCCCATGACCTTGCCCGCATGATGATCGGCCGCGACATGCCCGAACCCTTGTCGGCGCTGCCGCTGTCCGGCGGGGAAAAGCGGCTGGAGATCATCGGTCTGGACTATCAGCCGGACGATCCCTTTGCGGTGTCGCTCTCCGGCATCAGCCTCGAAGTGCATGCCGGTGAAATTCTGGGGATCGCCGGTATTTCGGGCAACGGCCAAAGCGAGCTTGCCGCGTTGGTCTCGGGCGAGACGGTGCTGGGGCGCGACCAGCGCGACCGGATCTACATGATGGGGATGGATGTCGGCAGGCTCGATGCCGCGGCGCGACGGACGCTTGGATTTGCCTTCGTTCCGGAGGACCGGCTCGGACGCGGCGCCGTGCCCGAAATGTCGCTTATCCTCAACAGCCTGCTGACGGCCCATCCGCTGAAGCTTTTGCGCCATGGTCTTCTCGACAAGGCGCGGGCGACGGCGTTCACCGAGGATTGTATCCGTCAGTATGATGTCCGCACACCCGGCCCGGATGCGGAAGCCGGGACGCTTTCCGGCGGCAATCTGCAGAAATTCATCGTCGGCCGGGAAATCATGCTGGCTCCCAAATTGCTGTTCGTGGCGCAGCCGACCTGGGGCGTCGATATCGGCGCCGCATCCGCCATTCGCAGCCGTCTGGTCGCATTGCGCAATCAGGGCATGGCGATCCTTGTTATTTCCGAAGAGCTGGAAGAGCTGTTCGAGCTCTGCGATTCCATCCAGGTGCTGCATCACGGCCGGCTCAGCCCGCCGCTAAAAACGCGGGACACACAGCCCGAAGAGATCGGCCGATACATGATCGGGGCACAAGCCTCACCCGAGAAAGTCCGTCTATGAGCGCTTGGTCCCCTGCTTTCGTTCCCACCCTGGTGCGCCGGGAGCGCGCCTCGCTTGCCGCGAGCCTGCTTGCGCCCGTCATGGCGCTTGTCATAGCGATCGCGCTCAACCTCGGCCTTTACATCCTGATGGGCCGTGACCCGGTCGCGGTCCTCTACGCGATGCTTTTCGAGCCCTTCCTCTCCTGGGCGTCATTTTCGGAAGTGCTCTTAAAGGCAGGCCCGCTCCTGCTGATCGCGCAGGGACTGGCGATCGGCTTTCGCGCCAAGGTCTTCAATATCGGCGCCGAAGGCCAGTTCATTCTCGGCGCGATCTTCGCCTCGGCCATTCCGGTCTGGTTTCCTCAGGCAACGGGCCAGTGGATCTGGCCGGCGATGCTGCTGCTCGGCGCCATCGGCGGCGCGCTCTGGGCCTCTCTCACCGCCTTCTGGCGCGTGCGCCTCAACGCCAACGAGATCCTCGTTTCGCTGATGCTGAGCCTCGTTGCGGCGCAGCTGCTGAACTATCTGCTGCTCGGCCCCTGGAAGGATCCGAACGGCTTCAACTTCCCCCAGTCGGTGATGTTCCAGTATGATGCGATGGTCCCGACCCTGATTTCCGGGACCCGCCTCAACGTCTCTTTCCTGATTACGCTCGCTTTGTTGGTTGCCGCCTGGGTCTTCATGCAGAAGAGCTTCATCGGCTACAAGCTGCAGGTCGGCGGCTTGGCGCCGCGGGCTGCCGGCTATGCCGGCTTCAAGGAGGGTTGGGCAATCTGGCTGTCGCTGCTGATCGGCGGCTTTGCCGCCGGTCTTGCCGGTGCTGCCGAAGTCGCCGGTCCGCTCGGCCAGCTGCAGCGTTCGGTCGCGAGCGGTTATGGCTATGCGGCCATCATCGTCGCCTATCTCGGTGGCCTGCACCCGATCGGCATCGTGGTCTCGGCGCTGGTCATGGCGGTCATCTATATCGGTGGCGACAATGCCATGGTCTCGGCCGGCCTGCCGATCGCCGCCGTCCGCGTCTTCCAAGGCAGTCTGCTGCTCGCCTATCTCATCGCCGTCGCCTTCGTGCGCTACCGCCTCGAATGGCGCCGCGCCGCCCACCGGAGCCCGTCATGAACGCCATCGAGTTCATTCTTGCCGGCATGCTTGCGGCGGCGACACCGTTTCTTCTCGCAGCCCTCGGCGAACTGGTGGCCGAGCGCGCCGGCGTCCTCAACCTCGGGGTCGAGGGATTGATGGCCTTCGGCGCCGTGCTCGCCTTCATCGTCGTCTATCAGGGCGGCGGACATCTCCTGGGCTTCGTCGTCGCCGGGTTCGGCGGCGCTGTCCTTTCCCTGCTCTTCGCCTTCGTCACCCTCGGATTCCGGGCAAACCAGGTGGCGGCGGGCCTTGCCATCGGCATTCTCGGCCAGGGCCTCTCGGCACTTTTCGGCAAGACCTATGAAAGCCTCACCGTCAGAGGACTTCCGAAGCTCGCCCTTCCCGGACTTTCGGAACTGCCGGTTATCGGCGGCCTTTTCGTCCAGGACATCGTCGTGTGGATTTCGCTCGCCGCGACCCTCGCCCTCTGGGCCATATTTGCCTACACCAAGCTCGGTCTCATCGTCCGCGCTGTCGGCGAGAACCCCAAGGCCGCGCATGCCATCGGTTATCCGGTCATCTCAGTCCGCGTCCTCGCCATCGCCTTCGGCGGCGCCATGGCGGGCTTCGCCGGTGCCTATGCGTCGGTGGTCTACACACCGCTCTGGGCCGATGGAATGATCGCCGGCCGCGGCTGGATCGCCATCGCCCTTGTCGTCTTCGGGACTTGGCTCACCGGCCGTATCTTCCTCGGCGCCTGCCTCTTCGGGGCGGTCTCGCTGATGGGGCTTGCAGCCCAGGCAACCGGACTGGATGTTCCCTCGCAGCTGCTGTCGAGCCTGCCCTATCTTGTCACGATCATCGTGCTCGGCATCATCTCCGCCGACCGTCGCCTGCTGAAACTGAACGGCGTTGCTTCGCTCGGCGAACCATTCGAGCGATAAAGACGCGCGGCGCTGCTATCTGCCGGCGAAGATGGTCAGCCGCGATCGAGCTTCTTTCCGCCGCGCGCTTCGAATTGGACGAGCAGCGACTTGAGTTCGATCTCGCGAACGCGGCGTGCCGCTTCATCCGGGCTGACCCATTCGAGGATACGCTGGCCCCGCTCCTTGAAATCGCCGCTGATATCAGTGACTTCAATCTGAAACATGTCGACGATACAGGGGGCCACATCGCCATTGTCGAGTTCTTTCAGATAGGTATAACGGCCGACCGGCTTCTTCTTCACCACCCCGCGCACGCCTGCCTCCTCCCACGCCTCGATTGCCGCTGCTTCGAAAGGCTTTTTCCCTTTCATCGGCCATCCTTTTGGGATGACCCAGCGTGCGCTCTCACGCGATGTGATCACCAGGATTTCGATCGCGGATCCGGCATCGCCGTAGCGAAAGCAAAGAGCGCCGTACTGTTGACGGAATGCACCGGCGAACAGCGTTTCAGGAACAGCAGCGAGCTGCCGTAGCAGTGACTGGGACTTGTCCGGTCGGGGCTTCCTGCTTTTCTTGCTCGGCGTCATAGTAGATGAATTACCGAATTTGCATGTTGCTTCAATTGCCTGAGCGTGTTTATGACAGATTTATGACAATCGGCCGCACGAGGAAGGTTCCCAGGCATGATGAGCATTTTTCGCAAGCTGATGCCACGGGAAGACAGATTCTTCGACATGTTTTCCAAGCACTCGAAGACCGTCGTTGCCGCAGCCTACGCCCTCGACCAACTCCTGAAGGGCAATGACGTCGAGAAAAACTGCGAACGTATCGTCACATTGGAAGACGAGGCCGACGACATCACGCGTGACGTTCTTCTTGCCGTTCGCCGAAGCTTCATCACGCCCTTCGACCGGGGAGACATCAAGGACCTTATCCAGTCGATGGATGATTCGATCGACATGATGCACAAGACAGTCAAGACGATCCGCTTGTTCGAGCAATCCAGCTTCGATCCGCTCATGCAGGAGATGGGCAGCGAAATCGTCAAGGCGGCAAATCTTGTCGCGGAAGCGATACCCCTGCTCGACAGATTGGGGGCCAATGCGCAGCGTCTCGCCGCCATCGCGGAGGAAGTCACCCGAGTGGAGGGACGTTCCGATGAGCTCCACGACCAGGGTTTGAAGGATCTGTTCTTGCGTCATGGCGCCAGCGGCAATGCGATGGCCTACATGATCGGCAGCGAAATCTACGGAGAGCTGGAGAAAGTCGTCGACCGCTTCGAGGATGTCGCCAACGAGATCAGCGGCATTCTCATCGAGAACGTCTGATGGATGCCTCCCTCGCTCTGCCGCTGCTGGTCGGCCTTATCGTCGTCGCTTTGTTCTTCGACTTTCTCAACGGCCTTCATGATGCGGCCAATTCCATTGCCACGATCGTCTCGACCCGCGTCCTGCGGCCGCAATATGCGGTCGCCTGGGCGGCGTTCTTCAATTTCATCGCTTTCCTGTTCTTCGGCTTGCATGTCGCCGAGACGCTGGGGACCGGCATCATCGATCCCGCGATCGTCTCGCCCCAACTGATCTTCGCCGCGCTCATGGGCGCCATCATCTGGAATATCCTCACCTGGATTTTCGGGATTCCATCGAGTTCGTCGCATGCGCTTGTCGGTGGGCTGGTGGGGGCCGGTCTGGCAAAGGTGGGCTTCAGCTCGATCGTCTGGAATGGTCTCCTAAAGACGGTCGGCGCCATTTTCCTTTCACCAGCCATCGGCTTCCTGCTTGCGCTGGTGCTGGTACTCGCCGTCTCCTGGTTGTTCGTCCGGCAGACGCCATTTGCGGTGGATCGGACCTTTCGCATCATGCAGTTCGTGTCCGCTTCGCTCTATTCGCTCGGCCACGGCGGAAACGATGCGCAGAAGACGATGGGCATCATCGCGGTGCTCCTGTTCAGTCAGGGATATCTCGGCCCGACATTCTACGTGCCGTTCTGGGTGGTCATTACCTGCCAATCGGCAATGGCTCTCGGTACGCTGTTTGGCGGATGGCGGATCGTTCATACCATGGGGTCGAAGATCACCCGGCTCAACCCCATGCAAGGTTTCTGCGCGGAGACGGGCGGAGCGCTGACGCTGTTCGGAGCGACGTGGCTCGGCATTCCCGTTTCGACGACGCATACCATCACCGGAGCAATCGTTGGAGTGGGCGCGGCTCGCCGTGTTTCCGCCGTGCGCTGGGGATTGGCCGGCAACATCGTGATAGCCTGGATCGTCACGATGCCGGCGGCGGCAGCAATATCCGCAGCGTTCTACGGACTTGTATCTTTGCTGCACTGAATGAGGTGAGAGCGAAGGCAATCGCCACGCATTACCCCTCTCCTGTTGAGCTTTGCCGCTGGAAAGACATCCATCCGGCCAGCTGCATCGCGGCTTTAATGTTGCGTGCACTGCACAAATAGAGCGCTTCCATGGCTGTGACTATCGTGGCAATCGCACAAAAAGGAAGCAGAAAACGATAGCGCCCAAGAAATAGGCAATCGTTAATTCTTCGCATTTCTCCTTTTGCTTCATGCTGTTACCAACTCCTCTCGAAATTGGCACGCTGCTTGCAGGTTCTTAGATGCACCGGTCAACGGCGACCGGGGCGGATAGGCGCGGCATAAGCGCCTGCATTAGACACCGACGTCGCAAGGTCTTTGCAATCCGGGATCTCTCATCCCTTGGACGCAATTTCCGGCGGCGTTTTTTTGTGTCCAAATTCAGCCAGCAGAGGGAACCTGCGCATGACAAAAAATTCGACGACTGGGATTTCGACAACCGGCATGACCCGCCGCGGCATGCTCAAGACGACTGCAGCGGCTGCCCTCATCGGCGCCGTCAAGACTGCCTTTCCATCGGGCGCCTTCGCAGCCGGAGCAGGGCCCGAGGTGAAAGGTGTCAAGCTCGGCTTTATCGCGCTCACCGATTCCGCACCGCTGATCATCGCCAAGGAAAAGGGATTTTTCGACAAGCATGGCCTTCCGGAAGCGGATGTGGCCAAACAGGCTTCCTGGGGTGCGACCCGCGATAATCTCGTGCTGGGCGGCGCAGCCAATGGCATTGACGGCGCCCATATTCTCTCGCCGCTCCCCTATCTCATGCACACCGGCAAGGTGACGCAGAACAATAAGCCGGTGCCGATGGCAATCCTCGCCCGGCTCAACCTCGACAGCCAGGGCATTTCCGTCGCCAAGGAATATGCCGAAACCGGCGTGCAGCTCGATGCCTCTAAGCTGAAGGCCGCCTTCGAGAAAAAGAAGACGGAAGGCAAGGAGATCAAGGCCGCGATGACCTTCCCGGGCGGCACCCATGACCTCTGGATCCGTTACTGGCTCGCCGCCGGCGGCATCGATCCGAACAAGGACGTTTCGACCATCGTCGTGCCGCCGCCGCAGATGGTTGCCAATATGAAGGTTGGCAACATGGACGTCTTCTGTGTGGGCGAACCGTGGAACGAGCAGCTCGTCAATCAGGGCATCGGCTTCACCGCCGCCACCACCGGCGAGCTCTGGAAGGGCCATCCCGAAAAAGCGCTCGGGCTGCGCGCCGACTGGATCGAAAAGAATCCCAATGCTGCCAAGGCGCTGCTGATGGCTGTCATGGAAGCTCAGCAATGGTGCGAAAGCATGGACAACAAGGCGGAGATGGCCGACATTCTCGGCAAGCGCCAGTGGTTCAACGTTCCGACCAAGGACGTGCTCGGCCGCCTCAAGGGCGATATCAATTATGGCAACGGCCGCGAGGTCAAGGCCACCGACCTCTACATGAAGTTCTGGAAGGACGGTGCCTCCTACCCGTTCAAGAGCCACGATACCTGGTTCATGACGGAAAACATCCGCTGGGGAAATCTGCCGGCGAGCACCGACGTCAAGGCGCTGGTCAACCAGGTGAATCGCGAAGACATCTGGCGCGAGGCCGCCAAGGATCTCGGCGTCGCGGCGGCCGATATTCCCGCATCGTCGTCTCGCGGCAAGGAGACTTTCTTCGACGGCAAGGTCTTCGACCCTGAAAATCCCTCCGCCTATCTCGACAGCCTTTCGATCAAGGCCGTCGCCTGACCCGCTCCGGCGCGCGATCGGCGCGCCGGCCTTTCATTCGTATGAGGAGCGCGTCGATGTCCGCCCTGGCAAATAAACAAAATCCCTCCACGGTCGCCTCTGCCAAGCCGGCGGCAAAGGTTCTGCCATTTTCCGGCAAGCATGGATCGCGGATCGATTTTCGTCGAGCGGCGCTGACCGCACTTCGCAATGTCGTTCCGCCGGCCGTGGTGCTGGCGCTCATCCTGCTCGTCTGGCAGGTGCTCTGTTCATCGACGGATGCGTCCTTGCCCTCGCCGCATCAGGTCTGGCAGGAGAGCTACGACCTGATCGCCTATCCGTTCTTCAACTACGGCTCCCAGGATATCGGGCTTGGCTGGCGCGTGCTCGTTTCGCTGCAGCGCGTCGTGTATGGCTTTGGCCTTGCCGCAGTCGCCGGCGTCATCATCGGGGCGATCATCGGTCAGTCGATCTGGGCGATGCGCGGCCTCGATCCGATCTTCCAGGTGCTGCGCACGGTCCCGCCGCTCGCCTGGCTGCCGCTGTCGCTGGCAGCCTTCCAGGATTCCAATCCTTCGGCAATCTTCGTGATCTTCATCACGTCGATCTGGCCTGTCATCATCAACACCGCCGTCGGCGTCCGCAATATCCCGCAGGACTACCGCAACGTCGCCGAAGTGCTGCGCCTCAACCAGTTCGAGTTTTTCTGGAAGATCATGCTGCCTTCGGCAGCGCCCTATATCTTCACCGGCCTCAGGATCGGCGTCGGCCTCTCCTGGCTCGCCATCGTCGCGGCCGAAATGCTGACGGGCGGCGTCGGCATCGGCTTCTTCATCTGGGACGCATGGAACTCGTCGCGCCTTCCGGACATCATCGTCGCGCTCGCCTATATCGGCATCGTCGGCTTCGCCCTTGACAAGCTGGTGGCTGCGCTCGGCAAACTCGTCACCCGCGGCGCCATGGCCAACTGAGGAACGCACCTATGAACGCCTATCTCAAACTCGACCATATCGACAAACATTTCGATCGGGGCGGCGTGCGCGCCGAGGTGCTGAAGGACATCAACCTGACGATTTCCGAGGGTGAATTCGTCTCGATCATCGGCCATTCCGGCTGCGGCAAGTCTACCCTGCTCAACCTGATTGCCGGCCTGACTCCGGTATCCGCAGGCGCCGTGCTGCTTGAAAACCGCGAGGTCAACGAACCGGGTCCGGAACGCGCCGTCGTCTTCCAGAACCATTCGCTGCTGCCCTGGCTGACGGTCTACGAGAACGTCAATCTCGCCGTCACCAAGGTCTTCAGCCGAACAAAGACCAAGGCCGAGCGGCACGACTGGGTCATGGCCAACCTCGACCTCGTGCAGATGGCGCATGCCAGGGATAAGCGGCCTTCGGAAATATCAGGGGGCATGAAACAGCGCGTCGGCATTGCCCGCGCGCTGTCAATGGAGCCGAAGATCCTGTTGCTGGACGAGCCTTTCGGCGCGCTCGACGCGCTGACCCGCGCCCATCTTCAGGACGCGGTGATGGAAATCCACGCCCGGCTTGGCAATACGATGGTGATGATCACCCATGACGTCGACGAAGCGGTATTGTTGTCCGATCGCATCGTCATGATGACCAATGGCCCGGCGGCCCGGATCGGTGAAGTGCTCGATGTGACCATGTCTCGTCCGCGCCATCGCATCGAACTCGCCTCCGACCGGACATATCTCAAATGCCGCGAGGCCGTGCTGAAGTTCCTCTACGAACGCCACCGTTTCGTCGAAGCCGCGGAGTAGACGCCGCGAAACAACTGGAGCGTTTGGTTGTCGGAGCCCTTTGTCTTGTAGCGGGGGCGGCGCTTGATTTCGGGCGCCGCGTCCTCTCTACTCCCCGGCCGTTGCAAATACCGCGCTGGCATCGCTGACAATTTCCACATGGGAATAGGCCGCCTGCCCCGCGGCCGCGGCGTCCGCGCGCATGATCGCGGTCACGATCCGGCCGTGCTCCTCATAGGATTTTGCCAAGCGCCCCGGCAAACGGAACTGTGCCCGTCGAAAAGGTGCCAGCCGCGCCCTGGTCTGCGTCACCATCTCGAAGACATGATCATTATGCGCACCTCGATAAAGCCGGGTGTGGAATTCGGTATTGTGAGCCGAATATTCCTCTTCGGCGCCGGCATGCACCAGCCTCACCGATGCCCGATGCTCCAACTCCAGCGCGCGCCGCTCATCGACCGTCATGCGCTCGGCCGACAGCCTGGCGCAGATTGCTTCAAGCTCCGCCATCGCCTCGAACATCGAATGCAGATAGGCCTCGGTGACATTGGTCACGAGGGCACTGCGGTTTGGCTCGCGGACGACCAATCCCATGGCGCCCAGCTCACGCAAGGCCTCGCGTACCGGCGTGCGCGAAACCTCGAAACGAACCGCGAGCGACACCTCGTCCAACTTCGCGCCCGGCAGGATTTCACCTGTGACGATCATGTCGGAAATCGCCCGCACCATCTGTTCGACGGTGGTTCCGGTGCGGATCACTTCTCTGCGCCTGGTCTGCTTCACAATACGAATCTGCTCACATCAACACTCTGCATACAGATGCCGTCCGAGACTCGATAAGTCAAATTGAGCAGGGAAGATATTGTTAAATTTTCGCTTTCTGATGAATAAGAGAGCTTGGCCTGCGCGAAGTATCAGCAATCACGCAGTCACGATGACCAAGAAATACCTGTTGATTACTTTTTGCGCAAGAAATCGATCAATCTGCATGCACTTTTCGGAGTGTGCATTTTGCAGAAACAAATAAATTATAAAAAACAATAGATTGATTTCTGGCACGCACATTGCATGCACTTTTCTGTACCCGTTCGAAACCGGCCCAGCGCCGCAAGGAGCATTCCGATGACCAAACTCCTTTCCATGAACCGCCGCAATTTCCTTCAGGCTTCCGCCGCCGGTGCGCTCGCCGGCGCCATGCCGGGCCTGATCGGCTCTCCAGCCGCAGCCCAGACCGCGCTGACCGTCGGCTTCATCTATGTCGGCCCCAAAGACGACTACGGCTACAACCAGGCGCATGCGGAAGGTGCCGCCGTGGTCAAGGCGCTGCCGGGCGTGACGCTGGTCGAAGAAGAGAATGTGCCGGAAACCGTCGATGTCCAGAAGACCATGGAGTCGATGATCAATCTCGACGGTGCGACCCTGCTCTTTCCGACCTCCTTCGGCTATTTCGATCCCCACATGCTGGCCATGGCCGCCAAATATCCCGATATCCAGTTCCGCCATTGCGGCGGCCTCTGGCAGGAAGGCAAGAACCCCGCCAATACCGGCTCCTATTTCGGCTATATCTTCCAGGGCCAGTATCTGAACGGCATCGCCGCCGGTCATGCGACGAAAAGCAAAAAGATCGGCTTCGTCGCCGCTAAGCCGATCCCGCAGGTTCTGCAGAACATCAACGCCTTCCTGCTTGGCGCGCGCACGGTCGATCCCGCTATCACCTGCCAGGTGATCTTCACCGGTGAATGGTCGCTCGCCGTCAAGGAAGCCGAAGCCACCAATGCGCTGGTCGATCAGGGCGCCGACGTCATCACCTGCCACGTCGACAGCCCCAAAGTGGTCGTCGAGACGGCGGCCGGCCGCGGCGCCTTCGTCTGCGGCTATCACGCCAATCAGAGCCCACTTGCTCCCGAAAAATACCTCACCGGCGCCGAATGGGCCTGGGGCAACGTCTACAGCGATTTCGTCAAGAAGGCGCAGGCCGGCGAAAAGCTCGGCAACTTCGTGCGCGGCGGCCTGAAGGACGGCTTCGTGAAGATGAGCGCGCTTGGCCCCGCCGTGTCGGCGGAGGGCCGCAAGGCTTTCGAAGCCACGCAGGCGGAGATGATGAAGGGCGGCTTCTCGGTCTTCAAGGGCCCGTTGAAGGACAATAAGGGCGACACCGTCGTGGCTGCCGACAAGAGCTACGCCGAAGATGCGATCGAGCTCGAGAGCATGAATTACCTGGTTGAGGGCGTCGTCGGGTCCACGGCGTAAACCGCGAAGGGAGAAGCGCCATGACCATCGAGGCCAATGATCCCGCACTCGCCATCGCGGAAAAACCGGCTTCGCTGCGCCCCGTCCTCGAATGGATCGCGCGGCGAGCCGAACCTGTCGTCATCGGCCTTGCGGCCATACTGATCGGTCTTGCGCTCTTCTCCCTCTTCATCCTGGCGGTCGGCAAGTCGCCGGTCACCCTCTTCCAACTGATGTATACCGGCGGCTTCGGCAGCTGGTTTTCGGTGCAGAACAGCTTAAGCCGCGCCGCACCCCTTCTCCTGACGGCGCTCTGCGTCGCCCTGCCCGCCCGTCTCGGCCTCGTCATCATCGGCGGGGAAGGAGCGGTCGTGCTGGGCGGCGTTGCGGCCGCAGCCATGGCTCTGCCGCTTGCCGGCACCGCGCCTGTCTTCCTCACCCTCATTCTGATGGCGATCGCCGCCATGTTGGTCGGCGGCATCTGGATCGGCCTTGCCGGTTTCCTGCGCCACTACCGCGGCGTCAACGAAACCATCTCGTCGCTGCTGCTATCCTATATCGCCATTGCCCTGATGAACCAGTTCGTCGAAGGGATGCTCCGCGATCCTGCAAGCCTCAACAAGCCGTCGACCAGGCCGTTGCCGGCGGACTATATGCTCGGCAAGATTCCCGGCATGGACGTGCATTGGGGTCTCGTCATCGGCATCCTCGCCTGCATTGTGTCCTGGATCGTGATCGAGGCGACGAGCTACGGTTTTGCCGCCCGCATCGCCGGCGGCAACGTGCGCGCCGCCCAGATCCAGGGACTTCCTGTGGGCAAACTGATCGCGGGATTTACCGCACTTGCCGGCAGCTTTGCCGGTCTGGCGGGCATGATTGAAGTGGCGGCGGTGCAGGGAAGCGCCAACGCCTCGCTTGCCGCCGGCTACGGTTATACCGGCATCCTCGTCGCCTTCCTCGCCAGGCACAATCCGCTGGCGATCATTCCGGTCGCGATCCTGCTCGGCGGCATCGACGCCTCGGGCGGCCTCATCCAGCGGCGCATGGGCCTGCCGGATGCGACGGTTCTGGTGCTGCAGGGGACGCTCTTCATCGTCATTCTCTTCTGCGAGACCTTCTACGGCCGCTTCAAGATCTTCAATCCCGACCTCTGGAAAAGGAGCCTCTGATGGAAGAGACAGGCATCGGCATCTGGGGCGTGCCGCTGGCGATCTTCGCAGGCGCCATCCGCGTGTCCACACCATTCATTTTCGTCAGCCTCGGCGAGACGATCACCGAGCGCTCCGGCCGCATCAATCTCGGCCTGGAAGGCACGCTGGTCTTCGGCGCCATGACGGCCTATGCGGTGGCCGTCATCACCGGCTCGCCGACCCTCGGCGTGCTCGCCGCCATGGCGGCGGGCGCAGTCTTCGGCCTCATCCACGGCTGGATCTGCAAATTCCCGAAGGTCAACGACATCGCCATCGGCATCGCGATGATGCAGTTCGGTCTCGGCATGGCGTTTTTCCTCGGCAAATCCTTCATCCAGCCGGTGGCGCCGAAACTGCCCTCGATTGCGCTCGGCGGCTGGTCGAGCACTCCGCAGATCCAGGCGGCACTCAATATCAACGTGCTGTTCTTCATCGGCGCAGCGCTGGCTCTCTTCCTGTTCTGGGCCTTCAAGAACACTCGCATCGGCCTGATCCTGCGCGTTGTCGGCGACAGCACCGACGCGGCCCGAGCCATGGGCATCGACCCGGACCGGGTTCGCCTGCTGGCGACCGCCGCTGGCGGCTCGCTGGCGGCGATCGGCGGCGCCTATCTGTCGCTCTACTATCCGGGCTCGTGGAACGAAGGCATCTCGTCGGGTCAGGGCCTGATGGCCGTGGCGCTCGTGATCTTTGCCCGCTGGAACCCGATCGGCTGCTTTCTCGCTGCCCTGCTTTTCGGCGGCGCCGGCGCGCTCGGCCCGGCGCTGCAATCGGTCGGCGTCACGCAAGGCTACTACCTCTTCTACGCGGCACCTTACGTGCTTACCCTCATCATCCTGATCGCCACGTCCTCGCCCACCCGCTCGCTCGCCGGTGCGCCGGGTGCGCTGTCGCTTACGAAATAACGGAGCTTGCCGATGAACGGACTTGGCGGCCTCAACAAATCCGAACACGGTGTGGGTATCGGCCTGGTACAACTCCAGCTGCCGGTGACGGTCACCAAAGCGGATCTGGCAAAACAGACGCAGGTGATCGTCGATCTGGTGGCCAAAGCGCGGCGCAACCAGCCGGGCATGGACCTCGTCGTCTTTCCCGAATATGCGCTGCACGGCCTCTCCATGGACATCAATCCGGAGATCATGTGCACGCTCGACGGGCCGGAGGTCGCGGCCTTCAGGAAGGCTTGCAGGGACAATGCGATCTGGGGCTGCTTCTCGATCATGGAGCTGAACCCTGGCGGCATGCCCTACAATTCCGGCATCGTCATCGACGATCAAGGCGAGTTGAAGCTCTATTACCGCAAGATGCATCCCTGGATCCCCGTCGAGCCCTGGGAGCCCGGCGATCTTGGCATCCCTGTCATCGAAGGCCCGCGAGGCGCCAGGCTCGCACTGATCATCTGCCATGACGGCATGTTCCCGGAGATGGCGCGCGAATGCGCCTATAAGGGCGCCGAAATCATGATCCGCACAGCCGGCTACACGGCGCCGATCCGCGAGGCCTGGCGCTTCACCAACCAGGCCAATGCCTTCTGCAACCTGATGATCACCGCCAATGTCTGTATGTGCGGCTCGGACGGCACGTTCGATTCCATGGGTGAAGGCATGATCTGCAATTTCGACGGCACGATCATCGCCCACGGCACCTCCGGCCGCGTCAACGAGATCATCACCGCCGAGGTGCGTCCTGACCTGGTGCGCGAGGCCCGGCTCGGCTGGGGCGTGGAGAACAATATCTACCAGTTCGGCCATCGCGGTTATGTCGCCGTCGCCGGCGGCGCGCAGGATGCGCCCTACACCTACATGCACGACCTCGTCGCCGGCAAATACCGCCTGCCATGGGAAGACGAGATAAAGGTCAAGGACGGCACGTCCTGCGGATTTGACAAGCCGATGCGCCGCTACGGCGAACCCCTCAAACCTGCCGCGGAATAGGAGAGAGAATGATGGACGCGATGGTCGAAACCGAAGGGCATTTTATCGACGCCGATCCGTATCCGTGGCCCTATAACGGCGCTCTAAGGCCTGATAACACCGCCCTTATCATCATCGACATGCAGACGGATTTCTGCGGCAAGGGCGGCTATGTCGACCATATGGGCTACGACCTGTCGCTGGTGCAGGCGCCGATCGAACCGATCAAACGCGTGCTTGCCGCTATGCGGGCCAAGGGCTACCACATTATCCACACCCGCGAGGGCCATCGTCCCGACCTCGCCGATCTGCCGGCCAACAAACGCTGGCGCTCGCAGCGGATCGGCGCCGGTATCGGCGATCCCGGCCCCTGCGGCCGCATCCTGACGCGGGGCGAACCCGGCTGGGACATCATCCCCGAACTCTACCCGGTCGAAGGCGAGACGATCATCGACAAGCCCGGCAAGGGTTCGTTCTGCGCCACCGACCTCGAACTCATCCTCAACCGGAAGCGCATCGAGAACATCATCCTCACCGGCATCACCACCGATGTCTGCGTCTCGACGACGATGCGCGAGGCGAACGACCGCGGCTACGAATGCCTGCTGCTGGAGGACTGCTGCGGCGCGACCGACTACGGAAACCACCTCGCCGCCATCAAGATGGTGAAGATGCAGGGCGGCGTCTTCGGCGCCGTCTCCAATTCCGAAACCTTTGTGAGCCAGCTGCCATGAGCACCGTTCGCGACACGCCCCTCCCCAAGGCCGGCAAGGCGGTCGGTATCGATACGCTCGGGATGACCATGCGCTTCGGTTCGTTCACCGCGCTCGACAACGTCTCGATGGCCGTTCCGGCCGGCTCTTTCCACGCCCTTCTCGGCGAAAACGGCGCCGGCAAGTCGACACTGGTCAAATGCATCATGGGTTTCTATCACGCGACCTCAGGTTCGCTGTCGGTCGACGGCCGCGAGGTGGCGGTCGCCTCCCCCAAGGATGCCGCAGCCTATGGGCTCGGCATGGTCTACCAGCATTTCACCCTGGTTCCCTCTCTGACTGGCGCGGAAAACCTGGTCATCAGCCGCACCGAAGTCCCCGCGGTGATCAACTGGGCCAAGGAGCGCAAGGACCTGGCGGGTTTCATGGAGCGCATGCCGTTCAAGATCCCGCTCGACAGGCCGGTAAGTGAACTTGCCGCCGGCGAAAAACAGAAGCTCGAAATCGTCAAGCAGCTCTATCTCGGCCGCTCCTTCCTCGTGCTCGACGAGCCGACTTCGGTGCTGACGCCGGCCGAAGCCGACGAGATGCTCGGCATCGTGCGCGGAATGACCGAGCGCGGCGAACTCACCGTGCTGATGATTTCCCACAAGTTCCACGAGGTGACGAAGTTCGCCGATGCCGTCTCGATCCTGCGGCGCGGCAAGCTGGTCGGCACCGGCAAGGTCGGCGAACTCTCCACCGCCGAGATGGCGGCGATGATGATCGGCGACGTCAAGCTCGCCGAGCTCGACAGCCGCCTGCCGGTGGCCGAAGCGGCAAGACCGGTGCTGACCGTCAGCCAGGTGAAGGCCCCCGATCGCTCCGGCCTGAAGACGATCGAGATCGACGCGCTGACGGTCCGCTCCGGCGAGATCGTTGGCATTGCCGGCATATCGGGCAACGGCCAGAAGGAGCTGACGGAGATTCTCGCCGGCCAGCGCCCGACCGATACCGGTGAGGTCATGGTCAATGGCGAGGCTTACGGCGCCACCCGTGACGAGACCCGCAAGAACAAGGTGCGTTTCATCCCCGAAGAGCCGTTGCAGAATGCCTGCGCGCCCAAGATGAGCGTGAGCGAGAACCTTGCGTTTCGCACCTTCGACTTGAAGCCGGACGGCAAGGACGCGATCTGGCTGAACAGGGGCGGCATGAAGAAGCGCGCCTCGGCGCTGATCTCCGATTTCAAGGTCAAGACCGCCTCTTCCTCCTCGCCGATCGCAGCGCTTTCGGGCGGCAACGTGCAGCGGGCGGTGCTCGCCCGCGAACTGACCGGCGATGTCGATCTGCTGATCGTCTCGAACCCCTGTTTCGGTCTGGATTTCTCGGCCGTTGCCGAAATCCGCGCCCGCATCATGAAGGCACGCAATTTGGGTGCCGCCGTGCTGCTGCTGTCCGAAGACCTCGACGAACTGCTCGAGATGTCCGACCGCATCATGGTCATTTCGGAAGGCAAGCTGGTTTACGAAACACCGGCACGCTCGGCCGATATCGGCGTGATCGGCGCCCACATGGCGGGACATCATTGATGGTGAAGATCAAGGCCGAACCTTTTGCCTTTCCGGTGAAGCACGACGAGCTCGCCCTCATCGTCATCGACATGCAGCGCGATTTCGCCGAGCCCGGCGGTTTCGGTGCAAGCCTCGGCAACGATGTCAGCCGCATCACCAGGATCGTTCCCGATGTCAAACGCCTCATCCAGGGCTTCCGCAATGCCGGCCTGCCTGTGATCCATACGATGGAGTGCCATCGGCCGGACCTTTCCGACCTGCCGCCGGCCAAACGCGACCGCGGCAATCCTGCGCTCAGGATCGGCGACGAAGGCCCGATGGGCCGCATCCTGATCTCGGGCGAGCCCGGCACGGCAATCCTGCCGGAACTCGCGCCCGTGAAGGGCGAAGTCGTCATCGAAAAACCCGGTAAGGGCGCCTTTTACGCCACCGAACTCGGCACCGTGCTGCAGCAGAAGGGTATCAAACAACTCGTCTTTGCCGGCGTTACCACCGAAGTCTGCGTGCAGACGACGATGCGTGAAGCAAACGACCGCGGTTATGAGTGCCTGCTCGCCGAGGAGGCGACGGAAAGCTATTTCCCGGAATTCAAAGCCGCAGCCATCGCCATGATCCGCGCTCAGGGCGCGATCGTCGGCTGGACCGCCCATGTCGACGACATACTGGAAAGCATTATCCATGCCTGACACGACCCGCGAACTGCTGACCTCGGGCGGCTGGAAGGCGCTGGAATTCGGCCCTTTTCGCGACGCGGTCACCATTCACTGGATCCGGCCCTTCGAGGGCGATCAGCCGGGCGTGGCGCTGTTGAAATATGAGCCTGGCGCCTCCGTTCCCCGTCATCGTCACGAGGGGCTCGAGACCATCCTGGTGCTCGATGGCGTTCAATCCGACGAGACGGGCGATTACTCCAGCGGCAGTTATATCGTCAATGCGCCGGGCAGCGAACACTCGGTCTGGAGTGACCCCGGCTGTGTCGTTCTCATCCAGTGGGACCGGCCCGTGAAGATACTCGAAGACGATATTGCCTGAACCCGACGTCGGAATTGGAGGTCTTTCCGACGATCAGGAAGGACATGAACGTCAGAGCAGCATCGAGGCTCCGCGATCGATATAGGTGTCCAGGAACTGTTCGAGCCGGGGGTTTCTCGGCCGTTTGAAGACGTCCTGCGGCGGGCCGGTGAACAGCACCTTGCCGTGATCGAGAAAGACGATCTGCTGGCCGACCGTCGCGGCAAATCCGATCTCGTGGGAAACGACGACCATCGTCATGCCCTCGGCGGCGAGATCGCGCATGACGTTCAGCACTTCGCCGGTCAGCTCGGGATCGAGCGATGAGGTCGGCTCGTCAAACAGCATGATCTTCGGGTTGAGGGCGAGTGCCCGGGCGATGGCGACGCGTTGCTGCTGACCTCCGGAAAGCTGCGACGGATAGTGCCCTGCCCTGGCCTCGAGGCCGACCTTGACGAGCTGGGCCATGGCCCGCTCCTCTGCATCCCTACGGCTCATCTTGTGAACGGTCTTCAGCGCTTCGCTGACATTGCCGAGCGCCGTCATATGCGGCCAGAGATTGAACTGCTGAAAAACCATCCCGATCTGCGATCGTATCCGCCGGTTCGCCGCCGCCGGCACCCGCTCACGGACGCCTTTGGCGTTTTCCGTAAAGCCAAGCACCTCGCCATTGATGGCGATCGTCCCCTTCGTCGATTCCTCGAGAAAGGCCATGCAGCGCAGCAACGTACTCTTGCCGGAGCCGGACGGGCCGATGACGCAGGAAACCTGTCCCTGCACGATATCGAGGTCGATGCCGTGCAACACGGTGGAACCGCCGAACGTCTTGACGAGATTTTTGACTGCGATCGCAGGAACGCTCATATGTTGAAAAACCTGAATCTGGAGAGTTTCGTTTCGGCGAGATGACCGAGCCAGCCGGTGATTTCGACGAGCGCCCAATAGAATAGGGCAAGCACGAAGAGCGCCTCGACGAAGGCATATTGCTGCGAGCCGATCGCACTCAGCGTCGCCGTCAATTCCGGCACGGTGATGATGGACAGCACGGCCGTCTCCTTCATGAGGATGATCGTCATGTTGATCGAAGGCGGCAGCACCAGCATGGTCATCTCCGGCAGCAATATGCGCCGGATGATCTGCCCTTGTGTCAGGCCGACGCACAGGCCGGCCTCGATATGTCCCTTCGGGACGGCGGCAAAACCCGAGCGGAAGATCTCGCTGAAATAAGCCGCGCCGTAGATGGAAAGGCCGATGATGCCGGCCGGGATCGGATCGAGTGACAAGCCGACGAAGGGCCCGCCGTAGTAGACGAGGAATATCTGGATGAGGAAGGGCGTGCCGCGCAGCACCGCAATGACAATGCCGAACGCCTTGTCCGGGATGACGCCGCCAAAACGTCTGGCAACGGCGATAAGGAAGCCGAGCGCAGCAGCGACTGGCGTGGTGACGATCCAGATGAGGAGGGTAAGCCATGCACCGCTGACGATATCGGGCAGGTTGTTGAAAATCACATTGATGTCGAAGGTCATCGCGGCACTCCCGGCAGGGAGCGTTCGATCAGGCCGCCCGCAAGGGCGACGATCCAATTGATGACGAAATAGATCAGCCCTGCGGACGCGAAAATCTCGAGCGGCAGGAAGGTGCTGCCGGCAAGGTCCTGGGCCATGCGCGTCAGCTCGATGACCCCGACGACCGAGACCAGCGACGACGCCTTCAGGATAAGGATCGCTTCGTTGACGAGCGCCGGGAAAGTCAGGCGCAGGGCGATCGGGGCCTTGATCCGGCGGAAGATCTGAACGGGAGTCATGCCGACCATTTCGGCAGACTCGACAAGACCCATGGGAACGCTGGCAAAACCGCCACGCAGATTTTCAGCCTGATAGGCTGCCGTACACAGCGAAAGACCAACGACGGCCGCAACGATACTCGGCACGTTGAGGCCAATCGCCGGCAGCAGGTTATAGATCAGCAGCAGTTGCACCAGCAGCGGCACGCCACGAAAAAAACTGATGAAAATTTGCGCCGGCAGGACGAAGAGCTGCTGTCGCGACAGCAGCATGGCGGAAATAACGATCGCGATCGCAAAGCCGATCAGGATAGAAACCACGCTGATCGTTACCGTGTAGATCGACGCTTGCAGAAGCAGTTCGAAAAGTTTGATGGACATGGGCGGTGTTTGCCTGGCGCTGCGGCCGTGAGCTCTGATGCCACGGCAGATTGCGCCCCGACCATTGGCGGGGCGCGTTCGTTCACCGGTGGCTCATCAGAATGCCGGATCCTTGACAGCATCAGGCGTATCGAAAGACGCACCAAACCACTTCTTCTGCAGCTCCGCCATGCGTCCATCTGCCTTGATCTTGAGCATCGCGGCATCGATCGCATCCATCAGGGGCGCATGATCGGCATCCTTGAGGCCGATAAAGCCGAAATAAGACTTCTTGCCGAATGGCGGCAGAACGACTTCGAACGTGCCCTTTCGCTGGCTGGCGACGAAGGCGATATTCGGTAGCGAATTGGCAACGCCGGCAATACGGCCGGCGGCGAGATCGGCGTAGGATTCGGTAAAGGCGGGATATTCACGCACGTCAACTTTGGTCGGCAGGGTGGCGGAGAACTCCTTCAACTGGTCGAGCTGAGCGGTTGCCTTGCCGACACCGATCGTCTTGCCGGCAATATCCTCCGGCTTGCTGATCGTCGTATCGCCAGCCTTCTTCAAAATGGCAATCGTCGCTTCGGCGATCGGCGGCGTGAAGCGATAGCGCTCCAAGCGCTTCTTGGTAATTGTTGCAGGACCTGCGACGACATCGAATTTGCCGGCCTCGAGCGCGGGGAAGACACCGTCCCAGGGAAGGGCGACCCACTCGATCTTGACGCCGAGTTCCTTGCCGATCTCGGCAAAGAGGTCGACGTTCAAGCCCGTATGTTCCCCGGCATCGATATAATCGAACGGGGCAAAAGCTGTTTCGGTGCCAACCTTGAGGGTGCCGGCTGCCTTGACGGCCGCAAGCGTGTCGGCTGCGTGGGCGGAAACGGCTGCTCCGATGAGGAACGCAGCGCCGACCAGACCCTTCAGCAGTGAATTTGCCTTCATGATCATCTCTCCAGTTTTCATTCCCCCGGTGGAGGAGTTTTGGTTCTCGACTTCGATTTCCTCTGCGCGGATTTCTATGCTCCGCTTTTGACTATACAAATAGATATAGGCGGGCCTAGAGTGTCAATGTAAAAGACGAGGAACGCAAAATTTGTGCCGGGCGGCAGCGATCTGCACCGGCGCGACCCGACCGTTCCGGAACTTATGATCGTTGACGCCGGATGAGGTGCGGACTTGGTATCGATTTACCAGCGTATTTTTACGGATATCGAGACGAAGATCATCAGCGGCATTTGGCGGCCGGGTGACTGCATTCCCGTCGAGCGCGAACTCGTGGCGCAATATCAATGCTCGCGCATGACGGTCAGCAAGGCGCTGTCGGCGCTGGCCGAGCGCGGCATGATCGTCAGAAGGCGCAAGACCGGTTCGTTCGTCGCCTCCCCCCAGATCGACCGCACGGTGATGGATATCCAGGATATCAGCACCGAGGCGGAACTGGCCGGGCACGAACACCACTTCGAAATCCTCGCCCGCAAGATCGAGCGCCTCGGAGAGGTGGAAGCGCAGCAGCTGTCGGAAGCTGCCGATGCAGAAGTCCTCAGGCTTCAATGCCTGCATATCGTCGACGGCAGACCGAATGCCATCGAGCGGCGCATCATCATGCTTGATGCCGTCCCGCGGGCGAGAGAAGAAAGCTTTGCCTCGACTCCCCCCGGCAAATGGCTGCTGCAGGAGGTTCCCTGGTCCAAGGCCAAACATGTCATTCGTGCCGTTTCGGCCGATAGTGCGACCGCCCGAATCCTGCAGACAGAGAAAGGCGAGGCCTGCCTTAGCCTCGTCCGCCAGACCTGGCAGAATGGCCGCACGGTGACTTATGTCGAGTTTGTCCATCCAGGCGACCGGTTCCAGTTTGCGGGGACCTTTCATCCGATGGCAAATTGAGTGGCGCAAATCACGAGAGGCTCTGCAAGTGACCGATGAGCGCTTCAAGACGATCCCGCTGAAGAGTTTGCAAGCCTTCGAGGCCGTGGGGCGCTGCGGCGGCGTGACGGCTGCGGCACTGGAGCTCAAGGTTTCGCCAGGGGCCATCAGCCAGCAGATTCGCAAGATCGAGAGCTTTCTGGGAGTTTCACTTCTGGAGCGCAGCGGACGAACCGTCGAGTTGACCGCCTGGGGCCGGCTCTATCATCAGGAGATATCGAAGGGGTTCGAGCAATTTGCGCGCGCCGAACAACTGCTGGAAAAGGCGCGCAATGAGACGGCACTGGTCCTCAGTGCGCTGTCCTCTGTCGTCAACAAATGGATCGGCAGGCGCATCTTCGACTGGCAGGCCCTTCATCCCGACGTGCAGGTGAGAATCATCGGACGCGACAAAGAGCCCCGGATCGGCTTCGATGATGTCGATTTCCGCGTGAGCTATGGGTCGGACGTGCTGCAGCACGAACATTATACCGAACTGTTTCGGGATTGGGTCGTGCCGGCCTGCTCGCCGGCGCTGATGCAGGATCGCGCGCATGCGGCTCGCGATCTCTTCGAACAGCCCTTGCTGCATGTCGAGTGGGAACGACACTTCACTCCCTATCCCAGCTGGGCGGAGTTTGCCGCCAAGGCCGGCATTTCCTTCGATGCGTCGACATCAGGCCTCTCTTTCACCCTGTCGAGCAGTGCGATTGACGCGGCCGTCAACAAACGCGGCGTCGTGCTGGCGCAAATGTCGATGATATCAGATGAGCTCGCGGCGCAAACGCTCGTCATTCCGGTCGACATACGCATTGCACTGCGTGAAAGCTATTTCCTCGCCTGGGATCGTGCGGCGTTGCAGAAGCCCCATGGGCGCGAATTCCGCGATTGGCTCATCGCTATTTCCCGTCAGCAGGCCGTGGCATCGGCACCCAAGCCAATGCTTTAGAAAAACTAAAATGGAACCCAGCTGGGCGATATTGATGAAAATTTGCGCTGGGCGATAATTCGCTCAGTCGCCCTGCGTTGGCGGCATGACCCGACAAAGCAGGAGAGCTCAATGGCGCACACCGACAAGATGAAACTCGGGACTTTCGTCTATACCTTCGGCTTTCATCCTGCCTCCTGGCTGCATCCGGCAAGCGACGTCAAGGGCGCCAACGACTTCGCCCATCTGCTCGATGTCGCCAAACGATCCCAAGCGGCGAAATTCGATTTCATGTTCATGGCGGATTCCCCCGCCGCTGCCGTCGGCGACGCCAATGCGCTTGCCCGCATTCCGACCAAGATGAACCGTTTCGAACCCCTCTCGCTGCTTTCGGCTCTGGCGGTCACCACCAGCGATCTCGGTCTCGTGGCGACCGTCTCGACCAGTTACTACGAGCCATACAATGTCGCGCGTCTGTTCGCCTCGATCGACCATCTGAGCCAGGGCCGCGTCTGCTGGAACGTCGTCACGTCAGATCACGACGAAACCGGCTACAACTTCAACCGCGAGGGGCTCGACCCGCATGCTCTACGCTATGAGCGCGGCAACGAATTCGTCGATGTCGTGTTCGGTCTTTGGGACAGCTTCGAGGAAGGCGCACTGCTTCTCGACCGTGAAAACGGTGTCTATTATGACAAGGACAAGCACCATACGCTCAATCACAAAGGTAAGCACTTCCAGGTTCGCGGCCCCCTCAACATCGCGCGAACGCCCCAGGGCCGCCCCGTCATCGCCCAGGCGGGCGGTTCGGAACCCGGAATAGACATGGCGGCGCGAACCGCCGAGATCGTCTTCAGCCTCGCATCGAATATCGAGCGTAACCGGGCCTTCTACGAAAACGTCAAGCGCCGGATGCCGGCCTATGGACGCGATCCGGACGATCTGAAAATCATGCCGGGCATCGTGATCAATGTCGGTGAAACCGAGGCCGAGGCAAAGGCCAAGGTCGATTATCTGATCGACAAGATGCATCCGGATGTCGGCCGATTGATGCTCTCCGAATTCCTGGAAGCGGACCTGCACGACGTCGCTCTCGACAAGCCCTTCCCTATGGATCGGCTGCCGGCGGCGCCGAAGGGGTCACGCGCTCTGTTCGACGAGCTGGTCGATTTCGTGAAAGGCGGCCACACCGTCGGCGAACTCATCCGGCACTATGCCGAGAAACATACTGGAAATGGCATCACGGGCACGCCGTCCCAGATTGCCGACTTCATGGAGGAATGGTTCGAGACGCGCGCCGCCGACGGCTTCATCCTGATGTTTCCGACCTTGCCGTCGAGTCTCGACGACTTCGTGCGGCTGGTCCTGCCCGAGCTTCGCCGCCGCGGGCTGTTCCGCGAGGAATACGAGGGCAAGACCTTGCGTGAAAACCTCGGTCTTTCAATGCCTGTAAACCGCTTTGCCAAAACGAAAGAGTCAGCCCGATGAGTGCCGAGGCTTTGATCAGCGAGGCGGACTTCAAGCTTTCGATGCGTCATCTGGCAGGGGCGGTCAGCGTGATTACGGTCGGCGACGGGCAAGACCGCACCGGCTTCACCGCAACCTCGGTGTCCTCGCTTTCGGCGGCGTTGCCTTCCGTCATCGTCAGTGTCAACCGCGCGTCTTCCTCATGGCCGGCGCTGCAGCGGTACGGCTGCTTCTGTGTCAACGTGCTCGCCGCCGACCAGCAGCAGGTGGCCCAATCCTTTGCCGGTCTCGACGGGCGAAAAGGCGCCGAACGTTACGGCGACGCGGGATGGTATCGCCTCAAGACGGGTGCCGCCGCCCTTGAAAATGCCCTGACGGTCCTGGACTGCAAGCTCGAAACCGCATTCCACTACAATTCTCATGCGATTTTGGTCGGACATGTCTGCGCTATCGAAATCCGGCAGGACATGGGACCCCTGCTTTACTGGCGCGGTGGCTATCATCAACTTCCGGCGGAGGCCGATCGCAGCGGTCTAGCGAAGGCGCTCGGATAATAATCCGATCGAGGCCACATCCGCGTTGGCGAAGGCAAGTCTGAGGTAGCGCTCCTGTCCCTCCCCGAAATAGGCGCCGGGCAAACAAACTATGCCGGCTTCCCTGGCGAGCTTTTCGGCAACCTCTGAAGACGATCGATCGGCGTGGGGATGGCGGACAAAGGCAAAATAGGCGCCGATCGCTCCGATCTTCCAATCCGGCAGCCCGGAAAAGACCTGCCTCAACGCATCGGCCCGGCGGGCGATCTCCAGCCGATTGCCGGCCCGCCAATCGGCAAGCGCCGGGAGGGCCAATGCAACGGCGATCTGAGCCGAGCGCGGCGCGCAGATCTGCATATTGTCCATGACCTTGGCGATCTCGGCGATGAGCTTGGGGCCTGCCGTGATCGCACCCAGTCTATGACCGGGAATGCAGAAGGATTTCGAAAAACTGTAGAGAAGAACGAGCGTGTCCTCCCAGTCCGGCTCGGACAGCAAAGAGTGCGGCCGCCCATAATCCTCGCCAAGGAAATCGCGATAGGTTTCATCGAGGATCAGCCAGGCGCCATATTTCCGGCAGAGGACGAAAAGCTCGTGCAGCAGGCTTGGCGGATACACCGCTCCGGTGGGATTGTTGGGTGTTACGACGGCAAGCATCTTCGCGCCGGCCGCAAGTGCAGCCTCGGCCGAACGCGGATCGGGAAGGAACCCGCCGGCGGCGGCGCAATCGACCAATCGACGCCCGATGCCCAGCATCGACAGCGTTGTGTCGTGATTGAAATAAAAGGGATTGGTGAGCGCCACCGTATCGCCGGCGCCCGCAAGCGCGATCGCCGCACACATGAAGGCCTGATTGCAGCCGGCGGTGATATGGATATTGCCGGCGGAAAGCTCGGCGCCGTAAAGCTCGGCAAGGTGAGCCGCATAGGTCTTGCGCAACAGAGGTTCGCCCTCGATCGGCCCGTATCCGGTCATCGCCTGTTGACCGGCCGCCTCGGCCAGAAGACGAAGCATTTCCGGATGCGCGGGATAGCCGGGGACGGCTTGCGACAGATCGATGAGCGGTCCTTTTTCGCCCTTGTATTCGCGGCTCCAGGCGACGACCGAAGGAATAGGCGGGGCAGAGAGGCGGGCAACGAGGGAATTGGGTTTTGCAGCGATCATGTCGATTTCTCTTTGATACCGATTGCTACAACGATACCAATTGCTTTCTCAACCTCTTTGTCTGACGAGACGGACCTGAAGCGGAGACGCAAGCGCATGGTGTGGGACAAAACGCGGCTGGAACAACTGCGGGCAGAATTTGCGGACGCCAATGGCGGCGAGATCTTCGACGAGAAGTTTCGGAAAGTGGCGGAGAAGATCATCTCCAAGAACGGCACGAGACTGGCGCCCTATGCCGGAATACCGACTTTCCTCAGCGCGCCTTACATGCAGGTTGCGGCCGAGGATCCGGACTTCGGCAATCTCCAGGTTGCGATCACCGGCATCCCCATGGATCTTGGCGTCACCAATCGTCCAGGCTCGCGCTTCGGACCGAGAGCGCTTCGCGCTATCGAAAGGATCGGCCCCTACAATCACGTTCTCGCCACGGCGCCGGTCTTCGATCTTCGGGTCGCCGACATTGGCGACGTGCCGTTCCAGAGCCGTTACCGGCTGGAGCTCAGCCACGACGACATCGAAAAACGCGTCGGCCAGATCGTCGATGCCGGCGTTGCCCCGCTTTCCGTCGGAGGCGATCATTCCATCAGCCAACCGATTTTGAAGGCCATCGGTCGGCAGCAACCGGTCGGCCTCATTCACATCGATGCCCATTGCGACACAAGCGGCGCCTTCGATCAGACGAAGTTTCATCACGGCGGACCGTTCCGCAATGCGGTGCTGGACGGCGTGCTCGATCCGACAAGGACGATCCAGATCGGCATCCGGGGTTCGGCGGAATATTTGTGGGAATTCTCCTATGCGTCGGGAATGACGGTGATCCACGCAGAAGACATCAGCGGAATGGGGATTGCCGCTGTCATTGCCAAGGCAAAATCCATCGTCGGCGATGGCCCGACTTATCTTTCTTTCGACGTCGACAGCCTTGATCCGAGCTTTGCGCCCGGCACGGGCACGCCCGAGGTCGGTGGATTGACCACGCGTGAAGTCCTGGAACTGATACGCGGGCTGAAAGGGATCAACCTGGTGGGTGGGGACGTCGTCGAAGTCGCCCCGCAATATGACGCAACGACCAACACGGCCCACGCCGCAGCACAGGTGCTCTTCGAAATTCTGAGCCTCATGGTGTTTAGTCCGTCGATCGGCAAACGCTAAGGCCGACCTCTCGGTCAACTCTGGCAATTGGACGGATGGGCCACCGCGGCACCTTTTCGCGACATGCTTAGTGAAGCGTGCCGCTGATCACCATTTTTGACACGAACGCGGATAGCAGCTGGCTGTCAAAATGACCTGGCGAATTCATCATGATGTTGATCGCCTCAGCTTGTGAGAAAGCGCGCTTATACGGCCTGATTGTCGTCAGGGCTTCATACACGTCGCAGATGGCCGCGAGCCGGGCTACGTATGGGATATTCTTTCCCGCGAGCCGACTAGGATAGCCGGAGCCGTCGAATTTCTCGTGGTGATGGCGGCAAATGTCGAGCACCTGCTTGGGCACATCGGCGACATGAGAAACCAGCTCATATCCCCGCTGAGGATGCCCGCGAACGAGACTCATTTCCTCAGCCGTCAGCTTGCCGGGTTTCGTTAAAATTTCGTCGGGGAGCGCCATTTTTCCAAGATCATGAACCAGGCCGCCAAGTCCCAGTACCCGTACCTCCTCTTCACCATGACCGAGGCCGCGCCCGAGAGTGATCATCAACGCGCTAACCGCCAGCGAGTGGAGGAACGTCAACTCATCCTTGTCCTTCAGCCTCGCGATTGCGATGAGTGCACCGGCGTTGTCGAGGGCTGCAGACATGATCCTCTCCACAGCAGAGCTTGCCGCATCACTGGCAAAAGTGGCTTTGATCCTGGCGTCAGCCAGCATGTGGCGAATTTGCGGTCTCGTATCCTCTACGCATTGTCTCGCCTGCTTGATTTCCCGCGCCGAAAACACGGCGCGGAGCTGGGCGTCAAACGCAACCCGATCGATTTCCTGTGGCCCACCTGGTTCGACATCCGAGCCTTTTCTGACGTCAATGACGACAGTCATCAGGCGACGTGCCATCAAGCTCTCAACCTGACCGGCCGATGAGATCAGGAACGGTTTGAACCGGCGTGTCGTATCTTCTCCATGAATTTCAACATCCTCGACATACATTCCCACCCGCAATTGACTCACATGTATTCTTTTTCGCATTTCTAATCCGATTCAGAATGACCTTGGTATCAGCGTAGTGTCGGGTATCGGATGGTCCTGGCGCGGAAATCCCGCCATCCGGGGTCAAGAGGGGCTGAAGGCTCTCGCAGAGGTGTTATTGTTGCTGAGCCGCTGTCCATGCTCCCTACCAAACCGACTTTCAGATCAGGTTACGAGGTTGATTAGATTTTGATCGAATGGACGCCGGAAGCCGAGCTTCGCGTATGAAAGGTTTTCTCCACCATTCTGACTCCTTTTCGAAAGCAGTGAGATTGACCTGATGTCACGTCATTCTCTAAAGACTGTGAACATACAATCCTAAGTCGTACCCTTGAGAGCGCCGGAGCGTGAGCCGCATAATTTTCGAGAGTAAGAAATCAGCTTATCGGATATGGTTCGGAATGCGTTGCAATGTCCCCATCTGGCCGTCGCCGCACAATGGAATTTGGCGTAAGAGATGATCGGTGGCGATAAATATGTTGGCTCCGTAGGAAAAGCATCGCTCGCGATCATCGCGCTGATGTTTCTGTCGCTGATCACCCTCTTGTCGCTCTGGCTGGTATCCAGCTACGAGACAACTGTGCGCCGTGGCGACGAGCGTGTCAGCGCCGCTTCCAAAATCGTTGCAGCCAACGCGAACTGGTTGAATTCCCTTGCTCGTGAGACCCTGCACCGGATCGATGATACTCTGGGGCCGAGCACATCTTTGCCCGGCCCGGATCGCCTGCGCGATCTTGCCGCTGCCGTCAACGACCTCCCGCCTCTGGCGACTGCCTATGTCATCGGGGCCGACGGAAAAACGCTCTTCTCGAATGATCGCGATATCAAGCCGATCGACGTTAGAGACCGCGACTACTTCGTCCGGCTGAGAAACGGTGCCGACGAATATACATCTTCGCTGATCATCAGCCGCCTTAGCCAGCGGCAGATATTCGTCTTCAGCCGCAGGCTAGAACGAAACGGCGTGTTCGCCGGCGTCGCCGTGATTGCCTTCGACGCGAGCATTCTAAGGCCAATATGGGACGCAGTCGCGTTAGGCGAGAACTCGATCGTCAGCCTCATCAGACGCGACGGGCAACTTATCGCCCGATACCCGGAACCCGACGGACCGGTCGATATGCGAAACCACAAGCTGTTTACCGACTATATGAGGAAGGCGACATCAGGCACCTACCGCTCCGTGTCGCCAGTCGACCATGAGGATCGCTTGGTCGCATACCGGATCCTCGAACGCACCCCTTTTGTGGCCATTGCGTCGGCAGACATCCATGTAATCATGCAGCCCTTCTGGGAGGATGCCAAAATTGCGGCTTCGTTGATCGCCTTCGCCCTCATCGGAGCTTTGGCAGCCGCTTTGTGGATCCAGAATCTCATCAAGGTCGACACATTGCACACCAGGCAGCTTGCGGATGCGTTGCGGTCAAATGAAACGCTCATGCGGGAGATACATCACCGAGTGAAGAACAACCTGCAGACGGTGATGGCCCTGTTGCGCTTACAGGGTTTTGAGCAGGAAGCCGTTCAAAAACTAAATCAGCGCATTTCTGCGATGTCCGCCGTTCACGAGCAGATGTACGGCTTCGACCAGTTTAGCGGGATATCCGCGCGCGAATTCATTCCATCCTTCGTCAAGACGCTGGTCGACGTCCATGGTCGCGCCGTGTCCGTCGCCTTTGAAATCGACGACATCGTCATTGCTGCTGACAAGGCAACGCCGTTTGCCCTCCTGCTCAACGAGTTGATTGCCAACAGCATGAAATACGCGTTCGAGGGCCGAGAATCCGGAAATATTCGCGTCATGCTGCACGCGACAGAGGGAGAGCAATCCAGGCTGACCGTCGCAGATAACGGGATCGGATTCGACGGTCGATCGGACGAACCCGGAATGGGGACAAGGCTGATTAAAGCCTTTGTAAATCAACTGCATGGCGAGGCGGAATACTACCGCGAGGACGGGACGCAGTTTACGGCGACACTCAAGCTCACTGATTGAGCGAGCATCAACTCGATGCCTGCGTCCCTGCGCATGCAGGCCTTCTATGCCTGCTGCATCGGGGAACACTTTTCGTCGCGCTTGGGCGACCCATCTTCCAGAATGCACTGCCGCTGGTGCGCGATTTCCTCGACCGCAGCTTGTCAGATGTCACCGGGAGAAAGACATGACGAATGTTCCAAGCATAGCTCGCATCTGGCGCGCCCGCACGAAGCCGGAATTCGCTGACGAATATGAAGCCTACAACCGGGCAGTGGGAATTCCTCCCCTGTTAAAGACAGCGCTTGGCGTTCAACTGCTGCGCGAAGACCGTGAGGATGAGACGTGGTTCACGACAATTTCGTATTGGGCCGACATGGAATCGATGACCGCGTTTACGAAAGGCGATCCACAGCAGGTTCACCATTTGGAACGGGACGCAGAACTACTGTGCGAACTTCCCGAGCGTATCCAGATACACAAGATAGTGGTTCCGCCTAGGCTGCGTTGAGAAGACCCGCCCTTCGCATATCTCCGTGACGTCTCTGCTCATATGGAAAGATCATACGCATGACGTCGCCAAGAAATCCAAAACGTTTTGGCTTGACTCCCAAAACGTTTTGGAGAATCTTTTTCTCACTTCGGGAGGAAGACCTTGGCCAATCTCAAACAACTCGCGCAATCGCTGGGACTGTCGATCACCACTGTGTCGCGTGCGCTTGACGGTTATGCCGATGTGTCGGCGGCCACGCGCGAGCGGGTTCGCGAGGCTGCCGACAAGGTTGGTTACCGGCCGAATGCTTCGGCCCGCCGTCTGCGCAGGCAGCGCGCCGAACTGGTCGCCGTCACGCTGCCGAGCGATCCCGGCCATATCGGCCCTCCGCATTTCCTCGATATGTTGTCGGGCTGCGCCGAACATCTTGCTGCTGCCGGCCTCAATCTGGTGATTGCGCCGGTGCCGCGCGGCGAGAGCGAACTCGATATCTGCCGCCGCTTCGTCGATGGCCGGCGCGTCGACGCCATGCTTCTCGTCCGCACCAAGCGGAGGGACGAGCGCGTCGAATTCCTGCAGTCGCGCGGTATTCCCTTCGTTACCAACGGCCGCACCGAAAGCCTGCTGCCGCATCCGTTTATCGACGGTGACGGCTTTGCCGGTTTTCGGGCCGCGACGCTGCGTTTTCATGCCACCGGCCACCGCCGTATCGGCCATATCGCCGGCCCGCAGGAATATTATTTCGCACATGACCGCTGCTGCGGCTGGCGGGCGGCGATGGAGGAATGCGGCCTAGCCACCGACCTCTGCGCCGAAGGTGCGCCGTTGGAACAGGGCGGTTATCTCGCGGCGCTCGAACTACTGCGCCAGCCGTCGCGTCCGACCGCGCTCGTCTGCGCCACCGACGAAATGGCGATCGGGGCGCTGAGGGCACTGCGCGAGGTCGATGGCGGCAATCAGATCAGCATCGTCGGCCATGATGACCTGCCGATGGGCGCCTTTACCAGTCCTCCGCTCTCGACCATGCGCATGACCGGCGAAAATCTCGGCGCGAGCTTCGCCTCGCTGCTGTTGCGCGCCATTGCCGGGGAACCCGCCGAAGAACTCCAGGAGCTTCACGCGATCGAATTCGTCGATCGCGACAGCCATCGCCGTCCCCTGAAGGCGGCATAGACAGCAGTGCATCTCAAACAAAAACAATGAAGGAGGAGAAGATGAAACATATCATGTCATTTGGAATTCTGGCTTCCACCGTGCTGGCCTTCGCCTCGCCGGTGCTTGCCCAGACGGTGTTCGTGTCCACCCAGCTTCGCCCGATCGAGGAGGCGACGGTTGTGCGCGAGGAACTCCTGAAGGACGTCGGCGCGGTTGATTACGTGGTCGAAGAGCCGCCGCAGTTTGCTGTCCGCATGGAAGCCGAGCGCCAGGCCGGCAAGCGCACCGTCAGCCTCGTCGGCGCGCTGCATGGCGAGCTTTCGCCGCTCGCCGACAAGGACACGCTCGAACCGCTCGACGATCTCGCCACGAAGCTGGCAGCGAGCGGCATGCCGCAGTCGCTGCTCGATCTCGGCAAGCTCGGCAAGTCCACCCAGCAGTACATTCCGTGGATGCAGGCGACCTATGTGATGGCCGCCAAAAAGGAGGCGCTGCAATACCTGCCTGATGGCGCCGACGTAAACGCGCTGAACTATGACCAGTTGATCGCGTGGGGCAAGAATATGCAGGAGGCGACCGGCCAGCCGCAGATCGGCTTCCCGGCCGGCCCGAAGGGGCTGATGGCGCGGTACTTCCAGGGCTATTTCTATCCATCCTTCACAGGGGGTGTCGTGCGCACCTTCCAAAGTGCGGACGCCGCGGCCGGCTGGGAGAAGCTGAAGGCGCTATGGACCTATGTGACACCGAACTCGACCAGCTACGACTTCATGCAGGAGCCGCTGGCTGCCGGCGAAGTCATGGTCGCCTGGGACCATATCGCCCGACTGAAGAATGCCATTTCCGCCGCACCGGATGATTATGTGGTCTTCCCCGCTCCCGCGGGTCCCAAGGGCCGCGGCTACATGCCAGTCGTTGCTGGTCTCGCCATTCCGAAGGGCGCGCCTGACAAGGCCGGCGCAGAAAAAATCATCGAGCACCTTTCCATGCCGGAGACGCAGTTGCTGACCGCCTCCAAGGTCGGCTTCTTCCCGACCCTCAGCGTCAAGCTGCCGCCGGATCTCGATGCCGGCGTCGCGCTGCTCGCCGGGGCGGTCACGGCCACCCAGGCTTCCAAGGACGCGGTCATCTCGCTGCTGCCGGTCGGCCTCGGCGACAAGGGCGGCGAATTCAACAAGGTCTACATGGACAGTTTTCAGCGCATCGTGCTGCAGAACGAGCCCGTCGCAGACGTGCTGAAGGCCCAGGGCGCCACGATGGCCAAGCTGATGACCGACACAAAGGCTGCCTGCTGGGCTCCCGATGCCAAGAGCGACGGCCCCTGCCCGGTCGAATAAATCCGCCCGCGACGCGTCCGGGCGAAATGCCCGGGCGCTCTTTCAACCCTCTGCTCGTCGAGGCGGAAGCCGATGACCAATAGCCGACCTTGGATCCCCTATCTGCTGATCCTGCCATCCGTCGCCTTTCTGGCGCTGCTGTTCGTCATGCCGCTGGTGCAGACGATCTGGCTGGCGGTTTCGGACAATGGCGCGCCGTCGCTGGCGAATGCCGAGCGCATGGTCACCGACATCAATTTCACCCGCTCCGTGAAGAACACCTTCCTGCTGACGATCGCGGTCGTGCCGGTGCAGATCGCCATTGCGCTTGCCATGGGCACGATGGTCGCCAAAGTCGGCCGCGGCCGCGAGACGATCCTCTGGATCTGGACAATCCCGCTCGGCATTTCCGATCTCGCCGCCGGTCTCGTCTGGCTGTCGATCCTGCAGAATACCGGCTATCTGAATTCGCTGCTCTTCGGCCTCGGCATCATCGGCAGGCAGGCAAGCTGGCTTTCCTACCAGACGCCGGTCGCGCTCTTCATCGCCATTGCGGTTGCCGAAATCTGGCGCGGCACGGCCATCGTCATGGTCATCATCGTCGCCGGCCTGAACCAGGTGCCGAAGGAATTCAAAGAAGCCGCCGAAATCTTCGGGGCTGGTCCGTGGACGCGCTTCTGGCGCATCACCCTGCCGCTGATCCGCCCCGCCCTGCAATCGGCGCTGATCCTGCGCACCGTGCTCGCCTTCGAGGTCTTCGCGGTGGTCTATGCGCTCGGCGGGCGCAATTTCCCGGTCCTCGTCGGTGAGGCCTACAACTGGCAGAACCAGAACCAGAACTACAGCGTCGCTGCCGCCTATGCGGTGCTGATCATGATCATCTCGCTCGCCGCCACGCTCATCTATCTGAAGGCCTTGAAGGTCGATCCGGAGCGCCTGCCATGACCACGGACACCATCAGCGCGGCCGCAGACACACCCAAAGCCGCCGGCTTCATCTCTTCACAACGCTGGCTGCTCTGGAGCGGCATTGCCGCACTCTGCGCCTGGGTGCTGGTGCCGATCTATCTGGTGGCGCTCGGCGCACTCGGCGGTCGCCAGGGCGTCTATGTCTGGCCGAAGACCGGCCTTCCCACCGGTCTATCCCTCGAGCCCTTTTTTCTCTTCCTGAAGACCGAAGGCGTCGTCCAGTCCTTTCTCAACTCGCTTGGTGCGGCCGGCATCACGGTGGCGCTTTCGATCCTGCTCGGCGCGCCGGCCGGTTACGCACTCGCCCGCTACGATTTCCGCGGCAAGGACAGTTACCGCCTTCTGGTGCTGCTGACCCGCGCCTTCCCGCTGGCAATCCTGGCGCTGCCGCTGACCGTCTCCTTCATCCGGCTCGGCCTTTACGATACGATCGTCGGCGTCGGCCTCATCCATACGGTCCTGGCGCTTCCGTTCGCCGCGCTCGTCACCCAGGGCATTTTCCTCGGCGTGCCCAGAGAGTTGGAAGAAGCCGCCTGGGTGTTCGGCTGCACCCGCATCCAGGCCTTCTTCAAGGTGGTCGCGCCCCTGGCTTTGCCCGGCATCGTCGCGACAGCGGTCTTTGCCTTCGTCATCTCGTGGAACGAGGTCTTTGCCGCGTCGGTGCTGACGGTGCGCAACCGCACGCTGACCGCCTACCTGCTGACGGTGCTCTCGGAAAGCCCGATGCACTACCGCTTTGCCGGCGGCCTGATGCTCATCCTTCCCTCGGTTGTCTTCATCTTCGCGGTCAGGCGTTACCTCTTCGCGATCTGGGGCATTTCCTCCAAATAACGGGACCATCGACATGGCCAATATTGTCATCGACCGCATCCGCAAAAGCTTCGGAGCCTTCCAGGCGCTGAAAGAGGTCTCGCTGACGATCAACGACGGCGAATTCGTCTCGCTGCTCGGTCCGTCCGGCTGCGGCAAGACCACGCTGCTGCGCATCATCGCCGGCCTCGAGACCGCAACATCAGGCGATGTCCGTATCGGCGACAAGTCGGTGATCGGTCTACCGCCTAAGGATCGCGGCCTGGCGATGGTCTTCCAGAACTACGCCGTCTTTCCGCATATGACGGTCTATGAGAACGTCGCCTTCGGGCTGCGGATGCAGAAGGCCGACGACACCAGGGTGAAGGCGCAGGTCGAAAAGGCCGCCGGCCTGTTGCATATCGAGCAATATCTCGACCGCTACCCGAACAAGCTTTCCGGCGGCCAGCGCCAGCGCGTCGCGGTCGCTCGTGCCCTTGCCGTCGAACCGAAGGTTCTCCTGATGGACGAGCCGCTTTCGAACCTCGATGCGCTGCTCCGCCTCGAAATGCGCACGGAACTCAAGACCGTGCTGCAATCGGCGGGGACCACGACGATCTACGTCACCCACGACCAGACGGAAGCCATGGGCCTTTCCGACCGCATCGCCGTCATGCATGGCGGCGTGGTCGAACAGGTCGGCCATCCGGTCGAGATCTACAATCACCCGGCAACACGTTTTGTCGGCGGTTTTATCGGCAATCCGCCGATGAACTTCATCAAGGTGCCGGTTTCGAACGGCCAGGTGGCGGCAGGGTCCGAGCAGTTTGCAGCGCCTGGGGAATCCGGCAATGAAGTCATCCTTGGCCTGCGTGGCGAGGCCGTCGAACTCGCGCCGTTGCCGCAGGGTCTCGAAATGAGAGTGCGCGTTGCCGAGCCGATGGGCTCGCATCTGCTTCTGACCGGTTCGATCCACGATCAGCCGGTCCGCGTCATCCTGCCGGCCTCGGAAACCGTGAAGAGCGGCGAGACGATTGGCCTGAAGCTCGACCAGAAGCGCATCACCTGGCTTTCGCCCGAAAGCGGCAAGTCGTTTCCGGCCGTCTTGGCCTGAGAATACCGGAGTTCCCGAAATGAACATGCATGTCGACCAAGCCAAGCGCATCCTCGCCGCCAACGATCGCGGCGGCTATACGGTGCCGACCGACCGGCTCTACCCTTTCCAGTGGAACTGGGATTCCGCCTTCGTCGCCATGGGCTTCGCGCTCTACGACACCGACCGCGCCTATCGCGAGCTGGAGCGGCTGGTCGAGGGCCAGTGGGCGGACGGGATGATCCCGCATATCGTCTTCCACGCCCCAAGCGAAACCTATTTTCCTGGACCGGATGTCTGGCGCACGAAGCACACGATCGCGACCTCCGGCATAACCCAGCCGCCGGTCTTCGCGATCGCACTGCGCAAGCTGCATGAAGCCGCCGGCAAGGGTGCCGAAGCCCGTACCCTGCCACTTTACGAAGCGGCGCTGAAATGGCATCGCTGGTGGTATTCCGCCCGCGATCCCGATGGCACCGGCTTGGTCGCGCTGCTGCATCCCTGGGAAAGCGGCAGCGACAATTCTCCCGCCTGGGACATCGCGCTCGCTCGTGTACCCACCACCACCGATACCCCTGTCGTGCGCAAGGATACCGGCCATGTCGATGCCGACATGCGTCCGCGTGACGAGGATTACCGCCGCTTCATTCATCTGGTCGATACCTATGCCGCCTGCGGCTGGGATCCGGCGAAACAATGGGAAAAGGCGTCCTTCAAGGTCGCCGAGATCCAGACGACCGCTATCCTGCTCAAGGCCGGCGAAGACCTCGAGCACCTTGCCCGGCTGTTCGACCGGACCGAGGACGCGATCGAGACCGCTGCCTTCAACAACCGCACTCGCAAGGCGATCATGGCCCAATGGCGGCCGGACCTCGCGCGCTTCGTCTCGCAAGACTTGATCTCGGGAGAAGATGTCGAAGCGGCGACGCAAGCCGGTTTCATCCCCCTCCTCTCACTGGATCTCGACAAGCAGATTGCCGACGCGCTGGTTGCGGAAATGAAGGCCTGGTCGAAGGATCTCAAGGTCGCCTTTCCGACGACGAAGCCGGGCATCGCCAGCTGGGAGCCGAAGCGTTACTGGCGCGGTCCCGCCTGGGCAATCATCAACTGGCTTCTGATCGACGGATTGAAGCGCAACGGCCACACGGCTGTCGCCGAAAAGCTGCGGCGATCCACGATCACAGCGATCGAAACGGAAGGTTTTGCAGAATATTTCGACCCGGTCACCGGCCAAGGCTGCGGTGGCCTCGGCTTTTCCTGGACGGCTGCCGCCTATCTGTGGCTTGAGCGACGCGTCGGCGTTACCTGAGCATCGATCTAGATCAATCCGGCTGCCATGGCTGCATGGTCAGCACGTTTCCGCCAAGCTTGGCGAAGGCGCGTTGGCGACAGGAGAAGACGAGGATCTGCTGGTCGCGCGATTGGCGGTGCAGCGCATCGAACATCCGCTCGATCCGGTCGTCGTCGGAATAAACAAGCGCATCGTCGAGGATGACAGGCGCCGGCCGGCCGTCGCGGGCAAGCAGCCGGGCGAATGCAAGGCGGGTCAGCACCGAGAGCTGCTCCCGCATGCCGCCGCTCAACCGATCGACATCCTCGTCCTGGCCGTTGCGGCGCACGATCTGCGGTAGCAGCGTGTCGCCGTCGAAGGTGATCGAGATATCGTCGAACAGCAGGCCGAGCAGCGGGGCGAGTTCGTTCATGATCGGCTTGAGATAGAGGTCGCGCGCCGCCGCCCGCGTCGCCGTCAGCGCCTTGCGCAGGCGATCGAGCACGCCGACCTCCGTCTCGAAACGCTTCACCTGCTCGCGCGCCGCTGCAAGCAAATCCCGGCTTTCCAACCAGTTTTCTTCTACCGCGCTGTCCGAGCGGGTGCGGATCTGACCGCCGAGATCGGCAAGCTCCTCGCGAAGCCTGGCAATTTCGCGTCCTGCGGCGTCGGCAACCGAGCGCGCCCGGGCAAGGGCGGCCTCTGCGCCTGCGAGGTCCCGCGCTGTCCGGCGCAAAGGTCCGGCCCGGAGCTCGACCGCATCGAACCGCTCTTTGGCGCTGGACAATTTTACGGCAAGGTCCTGTTGCACGGCATTTCGGCCGGCTTCGGGACCGATGATCGCCTCGATGGCCTCGAGTTCCTGACCAAGCCTGGCGTGCTCTGTCTGCGCGCGCAATATCGCCTCGCCGGCCTCGGTGCGCATCACCGATGCCTCCCGCGCCCGGTTCCGCGCCAGTTCGATGCGCCGCGTCGCATCCGCGAGACGGGCGCGCACCTCTTCCGGGTCGGCGTCGAGTTCGATCGGACCCTGGCTGAGTTCGGCAAATCGGGCGGCGTCGAGGTGAAGGGCGTCGATGCCCTTCGGGGCGAGATCGGCGAGCCGCTGGCGCGCCCGCACCAGCTCCTCGTGTTTGCTCCGCGCGGCAATGTCGCGCTGCCGCGCCGCGAGCAGACTGTCGACACCGAGCTTGGCAAGCAATGTTTGGCGGGCGGATTGCGCGGTCTCCAGCGCTCCGTCCTGCTCAACCTGCCGGCTGGAATGAATGGTCAGGGTGCCGACGCCTGCTATGTCGAGCCTCGCCATTCCGGCAAAGCTCCTATCCTCGCCCCCAGGCAAAGGCTGGTGGTCCATGCTCACCGATCCGGAGGCGTCTTTCAGGTAGTCGATCCGGAGCGTGGGAAGGTCGACTTCGGCGGCTGCGCGCAGTCCAACGATCTTGAGATCCAGCGCTTCGAGCCGTTCGATCCCATCGGCTGGAATGGCGAGCAATGCATGCGCCGCCTCCCCGTCCTCGATCTGCTGCCGCGCCGCTTCCGCCTGTTCGAGACGCAGACGAACCTCGGCCAGACGCTCGGCGGCGTGGCGCGAACGCAGTGCCGCCTCCAGCCGCGCGAGTAATTCGCGGTTGACCCGCTCGTCTTCTTCGGCCGCCTGCACCTCCGCCGTTGCGGCCTCGCTTTCAACAAGCGATGCCGTGCGTCGCTCGGCTGCATTGGAAAGCTCGTTCGCCGCCAAGGCGAAACGCCGCGCGAGTTCGCCGCTGCGGTTCAATGCGGCCTGGAAGCGCTCATATGCCTGCTGCGCCTCCTCGCGGCGGCTGGCGGCCAAGGCAGCCTCGGCATCGAGCGCCTTGAGTTCCCTCTCGTGCAGCTTGGCGGCTTCGAGCACCGCCTCGGCATTGGAAATAGCCGCCTTCCGGCCGGCCTCCTCGTCCGGATTTTCCAACTCGTTCAGTCTCGCCTGCACTGAGCGGCGGCGGTCGAGCGCGCCGTGCAGCATCTCCACCTCCTTGGCCAGCCGCGCCTCCTCCTCCTGCAGCCGGTCACGCTCCTCGAGAGCGGCGGCAAAGCGGCCTCCGGTCTTCGGCCGGAGCGTCGCGGTGACCAGGCGATTGAGTTCTTCCTCACAGGCTTCAAGCACCGCCGACATGCGCCGTCCGCCGGTCAGCGCCTCCACTTCGCCCTGCACCGACGACAGCAGGCTTTCGCGCACCCGCTTGTCGTTTTCTTCCTCACTCTTGCTGCGATTTTCGATGCCGGTGACGCCCTGGCGCACCCAGAGCAGGCCTGCCGGGCCGGAGGTTCCACCGGAAATGAGATCGCCGATGAAAGCCTCGGCTTCGTCGGCCTGAGCGACGAGCCGACCGCTGCCGAGATCGGTGACGCTGGCGCGCCGTCCGCCATAGAATTGCTTGGTCAGGCGGTAGCGGCCGGCGTCGATCGTGATATCGGCCTCGACGATCGGATTGCCGCCGCTATAGGGACGCAGCATCTGCACGTTCTTTGGCGTGCCGCTGTGCGGCTGGAAAAACAGGGCATGCAGCGCCTCGAAACAGGTTGATTTGCCATGTTCGTTGGCGGCGCTCAGCACATTGACGCCGTCGGTGATTCCTTCGACTGATATGCCGCGGCCGGCAAAGCGTTTGACATTGTGGAGGCGAAGGGCGGTCAGTTTCATCGATCGATCGCCTCGCAATAAGAAAACAGCCGGATTAATGCTTGACGCGCCACGGTCCTGTCGTCGCCGGAACGGGCCTCGTCGAGGCTTTCGGCAAGCAGCAAGTCCGCAGCATCGCGCAGCGCACCGGCTCGGTCGATGGTCTCGAGATCATCGCTCTCGCAATCGGTCCCTAGGAGGTCGGTATCGATCTCCAGATGTGCAAATTCCGGCGCGACCTGCTCCAGCAGGCTGATCATTGCCGTCCGCCCGTTCAACCGGGCACGGCCGGACAGCGCGACGCGCAACAGGGTTTGTCGCCGCGCGAACGGTTCCGGCAATGCGGCCTTCAGCGCTTCAACACCGTCTTCCGATGCCAGCAGCGGAAGCTGCAATGTCTGCCAGGAAAAGCTGGCGGTCGTCACCGCCGTCGTTGTCGGCATCGCCCCCTGTCCGGCAATGGAAACGACCATCGCCTGCCCTGGCCGGTCATGCTTGAAACGGTCCGGCTCGGGAGCGCCGCTGTAATATGTTCTGGCGTCCACCGCCACCAATCCGTGCCAATCGCCAAGCGCCATATAGTCGAGGCCGGCCAACGCCGCGCGGTTCGGCGCAATCACGTTCGTGGCCGTGGCATCCTCCGAAAATTCCTGGATCGGGCCATGGGCGAGGCCGATGCGGATAGCGCCGTCCGGCGTGTCGGCACCGGTCATCCATTCGGTCAGGTCGCGGCCCGGCCTCCTGGTCGTGCAAGGCGCCGGCAGCAGGACGACGTCAGGTCCAAGCGCAAGGGGTGCTGCTTCCGTCGCCAGAGTGACATTGTCGGGCAACACGCCGCGCGCCGCGCTCCAGAGCTGGTCCGCCAGCAGCGAATCGTGATTGCCCGGAAGCAGGACCCAGCGCAGCGGCGTATTCCGGGCCATCTCGCCAAGCGCCTGCCGAAGCACGGCGGGTGTCGGCGTCTCGGTATCGAATGTATCGCCCGCCAGCAGGACAACGCCCGCCCCATGCTCTCGCGCCGCATTGGCAAGCCTGGTGATCACGCCATGCCGGGCCTCACGCAGGCGCCCTCTCAAATCCTCCGGAAGATTGCCAAATCGCTTGCCAATATGAAGGTCCGAACTGTGCAGAAAGGAAAACATTAGCCAGCCATGTCTACGATGTGCCGCGAGCTTCCCAGCATGGCCAAGGGCTTCGCCCGCAGTGTCGTGATTCCGTTGTTCAGGGACAGACCATGCCTCCCGATAACTGGCGAGGCAAGCTTATCCTGGACAAACGCACTGTTATCCAATGCTTGTCTAACTCTCAGCGATATACGACATCGCATTGCCCAGCCGCCACCGTCCCTTGTCCGCTATTGTCAGCTGCCAACAGCGACGGAATGCCGGCGTTGAGGAACCTGGTCGAACACCACCAGCGCTCAGCTCACCTGCTCGTCCTGCCAGGAATCGAACGTTGCCGCCTGACCGTGACGGCGTCCGTTGCGGTCGACGAGATTCCAGACGATGGCTTTCTCGATATAGAAACGCCGCCCTGACTTGGCGATGCGAAGTCCGCGGTAGTCGGCGATAAAGCCGTTGGCTGCCACGGCATTCAGCAATCTCTCGCGCTCCGCACGGTCCGGCGCCTCTGCGGAAAGACGCGACGGCAAAGTGATGAACTCGTCCCATGAATATTCAAAGCAGGCCTGGGCCGCACGGTTGGCGTAGATGAAGCGTGGATCGGCTTCGGTGTTGTGAGCAAGGACTACGGCCGGCGACGTGTGGTAAAGCCATTCGGCCCCTTGGCCCTCCGGCGCCAGGCGGCGTCCGACGCTTCGTTCGAAGCTTTCCGCCATCAGGGCGTAAAATTCGAGATCGCAGGACAAGTCGAGTCCGGCGTCGTGATAGTTGGCAATCATGCTGCGCATCCTGGATTGCGACGAGAGATCCTGAAGGGATGTTCTCGCATGAAAAAGGACTAGGAAATCCTTTCGCGCTACAAAAAAGTGCAAGCTCCAAATGGGACGCCGTAAAAGCTGGGCAGCCGGGATTTCAGGTGTCGTCCCGGAGGTAACGCTCCGCGAGCCTTGCCCACATTGCCGCACCGACCGTCAGGCTGGCATCGGCGAAGTCATATTTGGCACTATGCAGGATGGCGGAATTCATGCCGTTGCCGAGGCGCAGGAAGCTGCCCGGCTTATGCTCGAGAAAGTGTGAAAAATCCTCGCTGCCGGGAATGAGCGGGCAGGTCGCGACCTTGTCTTCGCCGATCAGTTCGGCCGCGACGATGCGGGCAAAATCCGTCTCGGCAGGCGAGTTGACGACGACAGGATTGCCGCGATCATAGTCGATCTCGATCAAAGCACCGTGACCCTCGGCCACCGAGTGGGCAAGCTTGGTGATGCGCTCCTGTAAGAGATCGCGAATGCCAGGTTCGAAGGAGCGCACGCTCAAGGCGAGCTTGGCATATTCCGGAATGACGTTGACGGCATCGCCGGCATGGATGGTGCCGACGGTGATGACCGCCGTCTGGGTTGGATCCAGGTTGCGCGAGATGATCGTCTGCAGCGAGACGACGAGGTTGCACGCCACGACCACCGGATCGATGGTCAGGTGCGGCCGTGAGGCATGGCCGCCCTTGCCCTTGATGGTAATCTCGACGGTATCGGACGCCGCCATCATCGGGCCGGATCGCAGCAGGATGGTGCCTTCGGGAGCACCAGGATGATTGTGCAGGCCGAAGATGGCGTCGAACGGAAACCGCTCGAACAGGCCGTCGGCGATCATCGCCTGGGCGCCGCTATTCTTGCCCGCCTCTTCCGCCGGCTGGAAAATCAGCGTCACCGTGCCGTTGAAGCGACGGGTGCGGGCAAGATATTCGGCCGCCCCAAGCAGCACAGTGGTGTGGCCGTCATGGCCGCAGGCATGCATCTTGCCGGGCGTGCTGCTGGCATAGGGAAGTCCGGTTGCCTCGATGATCGGCAATGCATCCATATCGGCGCGAATGGCGATGCCCTTGTTACCCCGGCCGGCGCTGAGCCGCGCGACGACGCCATGGCCACCGACATTGCGGGTCACATCATAACCCCAGCCTTCCAGCTTTTCTGCGACATAACGCGCCGTTTCCGCCTCTTCGAAGGAGAGTTCCGGATGGGCATGCAGGTACTGGCGGGTCGCCTTCAACTGCGCTTCCATGGCTTCGAAATCGGAAAGGCGGGCATAGGCATTGTCGAGCGTGGGCATGAAAACATCCAGTATTGATCGAAAGAACCGTTGCTCCGGCCCGAGGGTCGAAGCAACCGACTGACATCGCTCAGAGAAAACGGGCGAGAAAGGCCTGGGTCCGGGGATGTTGCGGATTGCCGATGACATCCTCTGGCTTGCCCATCTCGACGACATTGCCGCCGTCCATGAACACCACCCGATCGGCCGCCTCGCGGGCGAAACCGATCTCGTGGGTAACGACGATCATGGTCAGGCCCTGTTTGGCGAGATCGCGCATGGTGGACAGGACTTCGCCGACGAGCTCCGGGTCGAGCGCAGAGGTGGGTTCGTCGAACAGCATCAGCTTCGGCTTGATCGCAAGCGCGCGGGCGATGGCGACGCGCTGCTGCTGACCGCCGGAGAGCTGGCGGGGATAGCTCCCCGCCTTTTCCGACAGGCCGACCCGCTCCAAAAGCCGCATGGCGTTCTCGGTCGCGGCCTTGCGGCTTTCTCCGTGCACGCCGACCGGGGCCTCGATGATGTTCTGCAGCACCGTCATATGCGGATAGAGATTGAACTGCTGGAACACCATGCCGATCTTGCGCCGCTGATGAGCGATCCTGTTGCTGGACAGCTTTTCCAGCCGGTCCTTGCGCAGGCGATAGCCGATCTGTTCGCCATCGACTTCGATGAACCCTTTATTGATCGCTTCGAGATGGTTGATGCAGCGCAGGAAGGTCGATTTTCCCGAGCCGGACGGGCCGAGCACGACGACGACTTCACCCGGCATGACGTCGAGGTCGATCCCCTTCAGCACTTCGAGCTGGTCGAAGGACTTGTGGACGTTGCGGGCTCTGACGAGCGGCTTTGCAATCGCGGCGGCGGTCAATGGCTTGCCTCCTCGACAAGGGTCTCGGATTTGGCGGCGACGGCATTGTTGCGCCGTTCGCTGCGGCCGTAATAGGCCTCGATATAGCTCTGGCCGAGATTGAGGATCGAGGTGATGAACAGGTACCAGAGGACCGCGACAAGCAGCATCGGCACGATCTCGAAGGTGCGATTGTAGATCGACTGGACGGAATAGAGCAGATCGGCCATGGCGATGACGCTGACGAGCGAGGTCGCCTTGATCATGCTGATCAGCTGGTTGCCCGTCGGCGGCACGATCGAGCGCATCGCCTGCGGAATGATGATCCGCCACAGCGCCCTGCCCTTGGTCATGCCGAAGGCTTCCGCCGTCTCGAACTGGCCGCGATCGACCGAGAGCAGGCCGCCGCGAATGATCTCGGCCATATAGGCCGCTTCGTTCAAGGCAAGACCGACGATCGCCGCCGTCATCGGCGTGATCACCGAATTGGTCTCCCAGCTCGCCAGCGTCGGGCCGAACGGAATGGCGATCGAAAGTTCAGGAAAAAGGGTCGAGAGATTGTACCAGAAGATCAGTTGCACCAAGAGCGGCGTGCCGCGAAAGAACCAGATGAACAGCGATGCCAGCGACTTTGCGAGCCGGTCGTTCGACAGCCGGGCGATTGCCAGCCCGAGGCCGAGAACGATGCCGATGGCCATGGCGATCACAGTCAGACCCAGGCTGACATAGAGGCCGCTGATGACAGTCGGATCGAAGAAATAGGCCGCGACGACGGGCCAGCCGAAATTCTCGTTATGGGCGACGATCCACAGGAAGTTCGCGGCAATGAGGATCACGGCCATCCATAGGACGAGCCGACCCGTTCGAAAGGGCTTGTGGGCGTGGGCAACATCCCGGAAGTCCGCACCGCCCGAAGGCGATGCGGCAGTCACGCCGTGATTGCTCATTTCGGCAGGGCTCCACCAAGATTGAGGCCGGGCTGCTTGATCATGTTGTTCTCAAGACCCCACTTCTTCATGATGGCGGCATAGGTGCCGTTATCCATCAACGCCTTGATCGAGTCGAGCAAAACGGGGCCGAGCGGCGAGCCTTTCGGCACGACGGCGCCCTGATAGAGGTCGTCGAAGCCGTTCTTCTGGCCGACGCCGCTCAGTTCCAGCTGGCCGTTTGCCTGAGACACGAAATAGGTCAACGGTGCCTGCGACGAGAAGAAGGCATCGGCGCGTTTGGAGCGGACCGCCAGGATCGAGCTCGGCTGGTCGGTATAGGACTGCACTTCGGGCGCTGGCTTGCCCGCCGTCTTGCACTTTTCGACCTGAGCCTGGATCACCTTTTCGGCGGAGCCGCCGGCCATGACGGCGATGCGATTGCCGCAGGCGCTGTCGAGCGAAGCGATGGCCTTCGGATTGCCTTTCTGGACGGAGAAGACCACGTATTCCTGAACCCAGTCGACGAAGTCATTGGCCTCTTCACGGGTCTTGAAGTCACCGATCGGACCGAAGGCGAACTGGTATCGGCCGGAATTGATGCCGGCGAGCAATGCGGTCAGTCCGCTGACAGTTTCGTGCTCGATCGTGACGCCGAGCATCTGGCCGATCGCATCGGTCAGATCGGCGCTGGCGCCGGTCAGTTCCGTGCCGGTGACGATCTCATAGGGAGGAAAAGAACCGTTGTTGACGGAGATCATCTTGCCGTCCGTGCGGATCTTCTCCGGCAGGCGAGCGCGAAGCGCGTCGTTGACGGTCTGCTTGGCGACGGCGGACTCCTCGGCGAAGACCGACGTCGTCATCATCAAGCCCATCAGGGCGGCGGAAGCGATCAGTTTCGAATGCATGTCATTCCCCTTTTTTGGTTTTGCGAAAATGTTAATTCAACGTCGAGGCCTGTGAGGGAGTTTCGCTGGCCTCGTTCACCGGGCCTTGGCGTGCCACGGAAACAGCTCGGCGGGCGTCAAACGGCGCGGCATGATCTTCTGTTCGTAAAGTTCCTCGGCAAAGTCGGCGATCATCGCCTCGTTCTCGGCAAACCCGCTGACGTTCCAGTTCGGCGGCAGGTCGGCCGCGCAGCGGCGCAATTCGTCGATCATCCAGGGCGTGGTGTCGGCATATTTCTCACGCTTCTCCAGCCAGAGACGCTGGGACTCGTCGATCAGCCCGCTGAGTTCATCCATGATCCAGGGATGCTCCCTGACGATATCAGCCTTGAAGCCGATCAGATGCATGCCCGGGACGTAACCGACCTCGTGGAAGTAGGCGACTTCAGCGGCGCGGAAATCATCCAGCACTTGGCGCAGGGGCGATTCCTGCTCGAAAAAACCCTTCGGCATGAAAGGCGTGAAGACGGCATCCAGCCCGCCATCCAGCAAGAGATCGACCATCGGGCGCTCGCCGGGGACCGCCTCGATGCGGCCGGGCCGTCCAAAACCATCGAGCCGGTCGGCGATCGGATGGGCCTCCGTCAGGCGTCCGGCATACCACATGGCATCCTCGACTCCGACGCCTTCGCGGCGCAGCGCGGCCCGGGTCCATGTATTTCCGGAATCGCGCCAGCCAGTCACCCCGATCTTCTTGCCGGCCAAATCGGACAGCGTGCGGATCGGGCTGCCCTTGGCGGTGATGATGCAGCGATGGCGGAAGCCGCGCATGATGAAGTTCGGCATGCCGAATATCCGATCATCGCCGTCATGACGCATCTGCGAATAGCGGCTGAAGGACATTTCCGCGGCGTCATGAGCCTGGTCATCGCCAAGGCTGGAGACCAGCGTGCCGACGCGATCCACTTTGATGTCGAGACGGGACGAACTGACATCGCCGAGAACAAGCGGCGTCATGTAATCCCAGTCTCTTAGGGCGATGCGAAGCGTCACAGGCATGCAAAAACTCACTGAAATGGCTCGACGAGCGGGAAATTAAATGTTCAAAATGATGAGTACAAATGTTATTACGTTATTGAACATTTAAAGTGAGAGAAAAATGGGCGATACGATCGAAGCCTCCTGGTTTGCCGAAAAAATAGCCGATCGCAGCATGCGGGGGATTGCCCTCGAAACGAGTGCACTGATCCGCGCCGGTGCCCTGCCGGTCGGCACGCGCATGCCGGCGATTCGCGATATCGCCTACGAATTGCGTGTCAGCCCAGCGACGATCTCCCAGGCCTGGAGCGAATTGCGGCGGCAGAAGATCATCAGCGGCCGGGGGCGCAACGGCACCTGGGTCAGCGGCGACCGCTTTGTCGCCAGGCCGGAGCGTCTTGCGAGTTCGGGAAATTATGCCGCTGGTGTGCTCGACCTCACCTTGGCCGGGCCGGATGCTGCACTTCTTCCCCGCCTTTCCGAAGCAATGGCCTATGGCGCGTCAGCCGCCGACCTCAACAGCTATGAGCGCAGTCGTATCGTGCCGGAGCTGAAGGACGCCGTTTCTGTGCGATGGCCCTATGAGGCGGAAGCCTTTCTGGCCACCAATGGCGGCTACAACGCCGTCTATACGGTGTTGCATGCGCTGGTCTCTCCGGGTTCGTCGGTCGCGATCGAACATCCGACCGCGATGCGGCTGCTCGATATCCTGGAAGATCTCGGGGTAAAAATCATCCCCGTCGCCTGCGACGGCGACGGCCCCTTGCCGGATTCGCTGCGCGAGGCGTTGCAGCAACGGCCGGCGGCCTTCCTGTTCCAGCCGCGGCTGCATTCCGTGACCGGCACGACGGTCAGTGCATCCCGCCTCGATCAACTCGGAGATGTGCTGGAAGGCAGCGATACGCTTGTCATCGAGGACGATGGCGTCGGCGACGTGTCGGCAGCGCCTCCGCATTCGCTGGGTGGCCGATTTGCGGAGCGGACGATCCATATCGTCTCACTCTCGAAAAGCCTCGGTCCGGATCTGCGTCTCGCCGTCCTGTCGAGCTCCGCGCCGATCGTCGACCAGATCCAGTCCTACCGTTCCTTCAGCGCCGGCTGGACCAGCCGCATCCTGCAGAGTGCCGCCGCCTGGCTGTTGCGCGATCCCGCAACCTGGCGGCTCATCGGCGAGGCGCGCGCGATCTATCAGCAGAGGCGCGACGCTCTTGCCGACGCACTCTGCGAACGGGGAATGGCGATACCGCCAGGCCAGGGCCTGTGCCTGTGGGTGCCCGTCGTCTCCGAACCATTCGCGATGGTGACGCTCGCCGCACGCAATATCGCCGTCAATCCGGGCAGCAAATTCTCCGTCCTGCCCAGCAATCATATTCGCGTGGCGACCAGCACGCTTGTGGATCGTTGCGAGGAAGCTGCCGACGCGATCGCGCTGGCGCATGCGCCGTGAAAGGCAGACGCCGCGGGGACACTACTTTCCGTCAAGCCACTCCTGCAGCTCTGCCTCCGCCCGCTCCAGTGCGCTGTAATTCAGCAGTTTGCGCAGGAAGGCGACGGTGACGGCGCGGGCGCGCAGATTGAAGCGGCCGTCCTCGTGGTCGTCGCCGGCGCTCTGGTAGACGTCGAGCTTGTCGTAGAGCTGTTGCAGGCGGTTCTGCACGCTGCGCAGCGACAGACCCCGGCGTTTGGCGATGGCCCGGTCGGTGAGGCCGAGCGCGATATCGACGAGGATCTCATATTCGGAATCGGTGAAGCCGTTCGTCTGGCCGAGGCTCTTCTGCTGCAGGCCCCGCACCTCGCGGTCGATGACGCACTGGCTCTCGATGAAGATCGAACGCAGCGCAAGCTTCAGCCGCTCGTCGGAGGCGGATTTCAGCACATAGCCATAGGCGGCGCCATCCGGCACGATGCGCGAGACGCCGCGCACATAGGCTTCGTCCGAATAATTCGACCAGAACAGGATGCGGGTCTCCGGCCGCTCCTTCCAGATGGTGCGCGCCGCCTCGATGCCGTTGCGGTTCGCCATCTGCAGGTCCATGACGATATGTGCCGACTTGTGGTCGCGGGCGAGCTTCTCGCCGACGGTTCCGTTCTCCGCCTCGATCACCGTGTCGCATTCCGGCAGGGCCGCGTTGACGGCCTCGTGCAGATAGGACCGGTGCAGCGGGTCGTCCTCGACGATCAGAACTTTCATCGTGCCCTTCTCCTCAGTTTGGCCCGTTCGCCGGGTCGTGTGGGCCAAGCGGCAGCACGACACGCACCACGGTGCCGCGATTGTTGTGGCCAGGCCCGGTGGTGAAGCGCGCCGAAATCAGCCGCGCCCGGGTCTTCATATTGTCGATGCCGCCGCCGATCCGTCCCCGCGCCTTGGCGAGCCCGGTTCCGTCGTCAAAGATTTCGATCGACAGCCGTTCGTCGTCGGCCTCGAGCCGCACCGTGACGGTGAGCGGAGCGGCATGGCGCACCGCATTGTTGATCGCTTCCTGGGCGATGCGAAACAGCGCGACGCTGACGGTCGGCTCCAGTCGTTCCAACGCGCCGTGGGTCTCGTCGACGAGGCCCCATTCGATGGCCGATCCGGTGTCGCGGGTCGACCGGTCGAGATGATGCTCGATCGCCTGGGCGAGGCCGAAGAGCTGGAGCACGGAGGGTTTCGCCTGCTCGATGATCTGCCGCAGATCCTGCATGCAATGCTGGAGTGAACGGGAAACGGGCTCCAGTGCCTCGGACGCCACTTCGCCGTTGCGCGACAGCCGATCGATCCGCCGGGCAAGCCGCGTCAGGTCGGCAAGCGTCTGGTCGTGCAGGTCCATGCCGATGCGCTGGCGTTCCTGCTCCAGGGCTTCGGTAAGCTTCAGCGCACCTTGCCGCAATCCCTCCTCGCGGGCGCGGGCTTCGGCCTCGACGATGGCCGAGCGTTGCGCCTGCTCGGCCGCCTGCAGCGCGAAGAAATAGGGCGTCAGCAGGTCGGCGATGATGCGGGCGCGTTCAATATCCTCCATCGTATAGACGCCCGCCCGGTGCGACGAACAGGACAGTGCCGCGATGATCGTGCCCTGCACCTTCATCGGCACATGCAGGCGGCTCCTCAGCGATTGTTCGACGATCGGCCGCTTGAACGCACCCTCGAAGTGGAAACGCGGATCCGTCATGGCGTCGTCCGCCAGCAGAAAGTCCACCTCGCCCCGGAGCAGCGAGCGGATGGGGCTGTTGACGACGGGCGCGCCGGCCAGATCGCCCCAGGCGGTCTCGATCCCCGTCTCGTAGGCCGTGTGGTAATTGCCGCCCTCCAGCAGCACGCAGACATCGAGATGGTCGTGCGGGATGATATGGGCGACCTCGGCTGCGACGGAACGGATGGCCGAGCGGAAATCGAGCTGGCCCGCGAGCAGCCGGGAAATGCCGAGATAGTGGTCGAACATGGCTGCGGGTGAAAGATGCAGCATCGTCAGTTCCTCCCCGAGATGCCAGCAGGCTCCTCAACCCGCCGCGATCCCTTCCCAGTAAGCGCCCGCGGAAGGGCCGCCGTCTTGCGTAAACCCGCAGCTTGTTGCGCAAAACCCGCAAACGACTTGCCGCCTTGACACTGTACAGGCCGATCGATCTCCCGCATCCTGCCCTTACTGAGAGGAGGAAGCTCAGTGCAAGAACAATTTTCACTCGGGCCCGATTGGGCCGGCAGGAGTGAAGCGATCCGCCGCCGGCGCGATCATCAGGGAGGAAGACATGACAATCCGCAAGATGTTTCTGGCATCGGCCGCTATTGCTTGCGCCGCGATGCCCGTTTCCGCCTTTGCCGACACGTCGGCCAAGAAAATCGCCCTTTCCAACAACTATGCCGGCAACTCGTGGCGCCAGGCCATGCTGACGAGTTGGGGCAAGGTGACGGGCGAGGCCGTGAAGGCCGGTACCGTTGCCGCAGCCGACCCCTTCACCACTGCCGAGAACCAGGCGACGGAGCAGGCCGCGCAGATCCAGAACATGATCCTGCAGGGCTATGACGCCATCGTGCTGAACGCCGCCTCGCCGACGGCGCTGAACGGTGCGGTCAAGGAAGCCTGCGACGCCGGCATCACCGTCGTTTCCTTCGACGGCATCGTGACCGAACCCTGCGCCTGGCGCATCGCCGTCAACTTCAAGGAAATGGGCCGCAGCGAAGTCGAGTACCTGTCGAAGAAGATTCCGGACGGCGGCAACCTGCTCGAGATCCGCGGCCTTGCCGGTGTCTTCGTCGACGACGAGATCTCGGCCGGCATTCACGAGGGCGTCAAGCAGTTCCCGCAGTTCAAGATTGTTGGCTCCGTTCACGGCGACTGGGCGCAGGACGTGGCGCAGAAGGCTGTTGCCGGCATTCTGCCGAGCCTGCCCGACATCGCCGGCGTGGTGACGCAGGGCGGCGACGGTTATGGCGCCGCACAGGCGATTGCCGCGACCGATCGGAAGATGCCGATCATCATCATGGGCAACCGCGAAGACGAGCTGAAATGGTGGAAGGAGCAGAAGGACGCGAAGGGCTACGAGACCATGTCCGTGTCGATCGCACCCGGCGTCTCGACGCTCGCATTCTGGGTGGCGCAGCAGATCCTCGACGGCAAAGAGGTGAAGAAGGACCTCGTCGTGCCCTTCCTGCGCATCGACCAGGACAATCTCGAAACCAACCTCGCCAATACCCAGGCCGGCGGCGTCGCCAATGTGGAATACACGCAGGCGGACGCAATCAAGGTCATCGAGTCGGCAAAGTAAATCTCCCGACGACTGCCGCGCGGCCGCAATTGGCCGCGCGGCATTCTTTGCGAAGCAGGCATGGCGGGCAGCATGGATGAGGTTTTGAAGGCGGTGATCGCCGTCGAGGGCGCCAAGGTGAGCTTCGGCGCGGTCAGGGCACTCGACGGCGTGACCCTCCGCGTCATGCCGGGCGAATGCGTCGGGCTGGTGGGACACAATGGCGCCGGCAAGTCCACCATCGTCAGCGTGATCAACGGCGGCCTCACGCCGCAAGAAGGAAGCGTGGCGAGCGACGGCGAGCGGCTGGAGCGCTACGGTATCAACGCGGCGCGTGCCCGCGGCGTACGCTGCGTCTTCCAGGAGCTATCGCTCTGCCCAAACCTTTCGATCGTCGAGAACACGCGTATCATGCATCGCCATCTCGGCGGCTTCGGCTGGCGCAGGCGCGCCGCAGAGATCATCGAGAAAAGCCTCGATGCCGTCTTTCCCCGCCACGGCATCGACAGCAGCCGGACTGTGGGCGATCTTTCGATCGCCGAGCGGCAGATGGTCGAGATATCAATGGCCTTTTCCGACGCCGGCATTGCGCCGCGTCTGGTGATCCTCGACGAACCCACTTCGTCGCTCGATGCAAGCCTTGCCCGGCAGATGCTCGATCATGTCCGCCGCTTCATCGCCACGGGCGGGTCCGTCATCTTCATCTCGCATATCCTGCACGAGATCCTCGAAACCTCCGATCGCATCGTCGTCATGAAGGACGGCCGTGTCGTCGCCGAGCGCCCGGCGCAGGGCTTCGACCATCACGGCCTGGTGGAAGCGATGGGCACCGTTGCGAAGGAGGAGACCAAGCAGCGCTCGGCGCGCGAACACTCCACCGCCCCGCTCATTCTGTCCCATCAGGCGAAAGGCCTGCCCTTTGCGGCGCGCAAGGGTGAGATCATCGGACTGGCGGGTCTGGCCGGCCACGGGCAGACCGAGCTGCTGCTCGCCCTGCATGCCGCCCAATCCGGCAATTGGCTGCCGGAGCGCGATCCGCTCGTCACCTTCGTCGCCGGCGATCGACGCCTCAACGGCGTCTTCGAGCTGTGGAGCATCCTGCGCAATTTCTCCATCGCCTCGCTCGGTGACCTCTCCCGGCGCGGCCTCATCCGCGCGGGCGAAGAGGAGACGAAGGGCGCTGACTGGAAGCGGCGGATCGAGATCCGCACGCCCGATATGGACAATCGCATCCTGTCGCTTTCCGGCGGCAACCAGCAGAAGGTGCTCTTTGCCCGGGCGTTGGCGACACGCGCGCCTGTCGTCTTGATGGACGATCCGATGCGCGGCGTCGACGTCGGCACCAAGCAGGAGGTCTACGCGATCATCCGCGAGGAAGCGGCGCATGGCCGGACCTTCATCTGGTACTCGACCGAAATGGACGAGGTCCGCCTCTGCGACCGTGTCTATGTCTTCCGCGAAGGCCGCATCACGGCCGAACTTGCCGGCGACGCCGTCAACGAGAAGAATATCATCGCCGCCTCCTTCGAAGGGGTCGCCGCATGACGGTCCGGCTGTCGTCCGACGCGATGCGTCTTGCCATTCCCGCCTTGTCGCTGACGCTGCTGCTTGCCGCCGTCTTCTGGCTGCAGCCGCGCGCCATGAGCTATGTCGGACTCAACCTGCTGTTCAACCTGGCTGTGCCGATCGCGCTGGCGACGATCGCCCAGATGATCGTGATGGCGGTGAACGATCTCGATCTCTCGATGGGCACATTCGTCAGCTTCGTCGCCTGCGTCACCGCAACCTTTTTGCGGGATGCTCCCGTGACCGGCGTGCTGATCCTTGCCGGGGCGATCGCAACCTATGCGGCCCTTGGCGTCGTCATCTATCTGCGCGACCTGCCCTCCATCGTCGTGACCCTCGGCATGAGCTTCGTCTGGGGCGGCCTTGCCGTATTACTGCTGCCGGCGCCGGGCGGGCAGGCGCCCGATTGGGTACGCTGGCTGATGACCGTCAAGCCGCCGCTGGCGCCGATGGCGATCGTCGCCAGCATCGTCATCGCCGTGGTTGCCCATCTCCTCGTCATGCGCTCCTCGCTCGGCGTGCTGATGCGCGGCATCGGCGGCAACCAGCGCTCGGTCGAGCGCGCCGGCTGGTCGATCGTCGCGGCGCGCGCCGCCGCCTATGGCCTTGCCGGACTCTTCGCTGTGCTCGCCGGCATAGCCCTCGTCGGCCTGACCACCTCGGCCGATGCCAATATCGCGCTGCGCTACACGCTGCTGTCGATCGCCGGCGTGATCCTCGGCGGCGGCGAGTTCATCGGCGGCCGCGTCTCCCCGATCGGCGCCGTCATCGGCGCGCTGACGCTGACGCTCGCCGGCTCGTTCCTGTCCTTCCTGCGGATCTCGCCGGACTGGCAGATCGGGGCGCAGGGCGCAATCCTGATCATCGTGCTTGGACTTCGTCTGATGTTGAACCGCCTGGAAAAGCGGGAGAAGCGCCGATGACCCCTCTCCTTCGCCTCTTTCGCAAACCGTGGATCTGGTCGTGGCTTGCCGCCTTCATCGTCTGGTTCCTGACGATCATGGTGACGCTCGGCGCCAGCACGCTCGGCCTGTCGCAGGCAGCCCTCACCTTCGCGGCCTTCTCGGTCATCGTCGGCATCGGCCAGATGTTCGTCATCACGCTCGGCCCCGGCAATATCGACCTCTCGGTTCCCGCCACCATGACGCTTGCCGGCACGGTGGCGCTGAAGCTGATGAATGTCGAAAACGGCATGATCCTGCCCGGTCTTCTCGTCGCCATCGTCATCGGCCTCGTGGTCGGCCTCGGCAACTATGCGCTCATCAAGGCGCTGCGCATTCCGCCGATCATCGCCACGCTGTCCATGAGCTTCATCGTGCAGTCCGCCGCGATCTGGACGAACCGGGGACTGCGCATCAAGCCGCCGAGCATGCTGGCGGAATTCACCACGTCGCACACGCTCGGCGTGCCGAATGTGGCGATCGTCGCACTCCTCATCTCGCTGCTGGCCTGGTTCCTGCTCGAGAAGACCATCTATGGGCGCTGGATCTCGGCGATCGGCCAGAGCATGCCGGCAGCCCGCATGGCCGGCATTCCGGTCGACGGCACGCGTTTCGTCACCTACCTCTTCTGCGCCGTTCTTGCCTCGGTCGCGGGCTATCTGCTGGCGTGCTTTTCCGGCGGCGCGGCGCTCAACATGGGCTCGGAATATCTCTTGATGTCGATCGCCGTCGTCGTGATCGGCGGCACGGCGGTCGCCGGCGGCGATTCCAACGTGCCGGGGATCTGGGGCGCATCGCTCTTCATGTTCCTGGTCGTCTCCATGCTCAACACCTACGGGCTCGGCGCAGGCATCCGCCTGATCATGACCGGCCTCATCATCATCAGCGTCATCATGCTCGCCGGCGGCCGCCGGGCCGGCATGCGATAATTGGGAAGACCGCCATGGCCGAGGCCAGCATCTACGAAATTCACGACCCGCGCTTCCGGCAGTTGATCGTCACGAGCGCCGGCCTCGACGAACTCTATTCCGGCTGCCGCTGGGCGGAGGGGCCTGTCTGGTTCAACGACGCGAACCAGCTCTTATGGAGCGATATTCCCAACCAGCGCATGCTGCGATGGACGCCGGAGAGCGGCATCTCCGTCTATCGCCAACCCTCCAACTTCACCAACGGCCATACACGCGACCGGCAGGGACGGCTGATTTCCTGTGAACATGGGACGCGCCGCGTCACCCGCACCGAGGTCGACGGCTCGATCACCGTGCTCGCCGATCGTTTCGAGGGCGCCAGGCTCAATTCGCCGAACGACGTGGTGGTGAAATCGGACGGCTCGATCTGGTTCACCGATCCCACCTACGGCATCATGTCGGACTATGAAGGCTATCGCGCCGTGCCGGAGCAGCCGACCCGCAACGTCTACCGGCTCGACCCGGCGACCGGCGCGCTTTCCGCCGTCGTCACCGATTTTACCCAGCCGAACGGCCTTGCCTTCTCGCCCGACGAGACCATTCTCTACGTCGCGGATTCGGCAGCCAGCCACGACGAAAACCTGCCGCGCCACATCCGCGCCTTCGACGTGGTCGACGGCGCAAGCCTCGCCAACGGCCGCGTCTTCTGCCAGATCGACACCGGCATCCCGGACGGCATCCGCACCGATATGAACGGGAACCTCTGGTCGAGTGCCGCCGATGGCGTCCATTGCTTCGACCCCGCAGGCAAACTGATCGGCAAGATCCGCATCCCCCAAACCGTCGCCAACCTCACCTTCGGCGGGCCGAGACGCAACCGGCTGTTTATTGCGGCAACACGGTCTGTTTATGCGGTGTACGTTGCTGTGAGTGGGGCTCAGATGCCGTGAGGGTTTGGCCTTGGCCGGATTCGAACCGCGGACCCTCAGTGACGACGCTCGCGGCTAGCCAGTTCTTTGTTTTAGGCTACTATCTTATCTCTAACCTGACCAGCATATGACGAGGCCTCAGGCGATCGCCCGAGGCCCGATAATATCAGGCGACTATGTGTTCTGCGCCATCGCCAATGCGAAAAGCCTGGCTTGTCTCTCAGCAAACGCGCGCGGGTTTGTTGGCCTGTCGCCGTCCAAGATTCGCGCTTCATCGAGGAGAAGCCAGGCAGCATCTTCCCGAAAGGCCTGGTCTTTCATCGCGGCGATGGCCTTCACCAGACTACTCTGCGCATTGACCTCGAGGACCGGTTTCGATGCGGTCTGTAGCCTGCCTGCCCCCTGGAGTATTTTCTCGAGTTGTCGATCCGGGCCATGTTCAGAGGCGACAAGGCAAACCGCACTCTCGGTCAATCGGCCAGAGACGCGGACATCGGCGACTTCCTGCCCAAGGAACCCTCGAGCAAAGTCGATAAACGCGGCAACTTCCGGAGAGGCTTCATGCTTGTCGCCGCCGCCCTCATCGTTGCCAGCTATGTCGTCCAGATCGGACAGGCCCTGCGTGATCGATTTGAACGGCTTGCCTTCAAAGTCCCGGGCATTTGTCGTCCAGAAGCTATCGACGGAATCTGTGAGCAGGAGGACTTCGATCCCCTTGGCGCGGAAGCCTTCGAGCTGTGGCGATGCATTCAGTTGATCAAGGGAAAGGCCCGTGATGTAGTAGATCGCCGATTGCCCCTCTTTCATGTCACGCAGGTAGTCGGCCAGACTGCGCGTTGCCTCGTTCGACGCGGTGCTGCGGAAACGAGACAGCTTGAGCAGCTGGGAGCGGCGTTCAAAATCGTCGTAGATCCCCTCCTTGACGATTGCCCCAAATAGATCCCAGAATTTACCGAACGTCTCGGCATCACCCTCGCCCATCTTTTCCAGCGCCGTCAGCACGCGACTGGTGACACCTTTGCGGATGGCGGCAAGGATCGGGCTATCCTGGATCATCTCGCGCGAGATGTTCAGCGGCAGATCCGACGTATCGACGATACCTCGCACGAAACGCAGATAGCGTGGCAGCAACTCTGCTTCATCGGTGATGAAGACGCGCTTCACGTAGAGTTTCATGCGACCGTGACGATCTGCATCGAAAAGATCGAACGGCTGCGAGCCGGGTATAAAGGCAAGCGCCGTATATTCATGGCGGCCCTCGGCGCGGAAATGGATATTGGTCAGCGGCTCGTCGTACTGGCCGGATACACCGCGATAAAAATCGTCGTAATCCTGCTTTGATATCTCGCTCTTGGGCTTGGTCCACAGCGCCGCACCATCGGTGACTTGAGAAGCCTCGGCACCTTCCTTCTCCGCGAGGCGGATGGGAACCGGCACATGGCCGGACTGGTCGCGGATGATCTTTTCGACCGTCCATTTGCTGGTATATTTTTTTGCGTCGTCCATCAGATGCAGCACGACACGCGTTCCCGTGACGGGCGCTTCGCTGAGGTCAACAGCCACGATCTCATAGCTGCCCTTGCCATCGGACGACCATTTCCAGGCTTGCTCCTCCCCGGCGCGCCGGGAGATTACATCGACCTTGTCGGCAACCATGAACGAAGAATAGAAACCAACGCCGAACTGGCCGATCAATTCGGCTTTCTCCCCCGCTTTGGCCGCCTCCAGCCGCTCCATGAAAGCGCGAGTTCCAGACCGCGCGATCGTGCCGAGCGCGTCGATCATCTCGTCGCGGCTCATTCCGATGCCATTATCCTCGACGACAAGGGTCGAAGCCTCATCATTGAGCGTGACCCGAATTTCCGGCTGAGCTCCATCTGTCGAGAGCTGCGGCCGGGAAATCGACTCGTAACGCAGCTTTTCGCAGGCGTCCGCCGCGTTGGAAATCAGCTCTCGGAGGAAGACGTCCTTGTCCGAATAAACCGAGTGCACCATCATGTGCAGCAGCCGGCTGACATCAGCTTCGAATGCATGTTGTTCAGGCTGCCGTTCTTGTACCGTGGTCATCGATAATCCCCATTTCGCAGAAACCGGGCGTCAGATGGTTTCCGTGCCGGTAAATGTCAAGCGGTGGCGGCGGGTAACATTATCGGTCGCCAGCGATGGCCTATCCTGCACCGTGAACCTACCAGTTCGCGCCGTTGCGCAATGGCGCGCGAGACCCGCGAGCGCTCTACCTTGACATCTTCGCTCTTGAAGAGATTCGAACTGTGGCAGCAGATCGCCGCGCAATTGGTCCATTCGATCAACTGAAGGGCCGATCACCCCAAAACCAAGACGCAAGGCTGGATGGTACCGGAACCGAACCGCGCCCGTCAAATGACGGACGCGGCTCAGCGGGAGGCGCCGGAGGATCAGTCTATCCGATTGCCTTCGGCGGAGAAGAGGTGGATTTTCTCGGATTTGGGCGCGAGGTGAATTTGCTGGTCGGGCTTTAAATCGACCCGCCGGTGCAGCACGATGGTTGCCGTCTGCGTGCCGACACGCACCGAAAGATGGGTCTCCGCACCAGTCGGCTCGACAGTCAGCACGGTGGCCGGAATGCCTGTCTCAGCAATGTCGAGGTCTTCCGGGCGGATGCCGTAGGTGCGCGCCGCGCTTTGGCTCAATTGCGGCGGAAGTGGCAGGAAAACGCCGCCTTCGATACGGAAGCCGCCGTCGCTGACGCCACCCTCGAAGAGGTTCATCGACGGCGAGCCGATGAAGGCGGCGACGAAGGTGTTATCCGGACGGTCGTAGAGATCGAGCGGTTTGCCGATCTGCTCGATGCGGCCGGCACGCATGACGACGATCTTGTCGGCCATGGTGATCGCCTCGATCTGGTCGTGGGTGACGTAAACGATGGTCGTGCCAAGGCGCTGATGCAGCTCCTTGATCTCGCTGCGCATGGTCACCCGCAGTTTGGCGTCGAGGTTGGACAGCGGCTCGTCAAACAGGAACACTTTCGGATGGCGTACGATGGCGCGGCCCATGGCGACGCGCTGGCGCTGGCCGCCGGAAAGCTGTTTCGGCAGGCGCTCCAGCAGGGGTTCAAGTGCGAGAATGCCGGCGGCTTCGCTCACCAGCTTGTTAATTGTCGCCTTGTCGCGCCCCTGCAGCTTGAGGGCAAAGCCCATATTTTCGCGCACCGTCATGTGCGGATAGAGCGCGTAGGACTGGAACACCATGGCGATATCGCGCTCCTTCGGCGCGACGTCGTTGACGACGCGGCCGTCGATACGGATTTCACCGCCGCTGATATCCTCCAGCCCCGCCAGCATGCGCAGAAGCGTGGACTTGCCGCAGCCCGACGGTCCGACGAGCGTGACGAACTCACCGTCCTCGATATCCGCGGAAACCCCGTGGATTACCGAGGCTGCGCCGTATTGTTTCAGAACCCGGTCGATTGCTACCGATGCCATTGTCTGTCCTCCCTTACAGTTTCAATTGCCAGACGCCGGCCTCGGCGACGACGCCGGTGAGCGTTGCCGAACGTGCGGCGGCAAAGCCCGGAATGCGTTTGGACCCCGTCCAGCGGCCGTTGTCAGCGAAGACCTCGATGGAACCGGCATCGAGGAAGATGCGCAGGCTCGACGGTTTCGCGCCGGTGGCGATGTAACGCGGCGGCGTCTTATCGGTGCGGGCGTCGAAGACAATCGCCAGACCATCGGCATCGAGTTTCACACCGAGATCGACATCCGGATGATCGAAGGTGAGATCGAAGGCGGCGCCCGGCTCGGTGAGATCAAGTGTGATCTCGACGGCGCCGGTGCCGAGCGGCACGGTCTTGCCGGCGGCAAGCGCGGTGTCGTCCAGCAACTGATGGCGCAGGCTTTCGACGGCTGCGACCGGCGGGGTCAGCACGGTGTCGCCATCGAGAAGCACGCGGCGCGGCAGGGTCATGGCCGTCGGGAAATCGTCCTTCTTGGAAAAATCCGTCCAGTTGGCGAGCCAGGCGATGCCGACCGGCTCGTCGCCATCAACGAAGGCCTGGAAGGCATAGGCATCCGAACCGAAATCCAACTCCTGTTCGAACTCCGCGGTGAAGGTGCGGCCATCGAAACCGCCGACGGTGACGGAAGTGAGGTTGCGGCGGCCGGTGGCCGGGTCGCGGCTGGTGAGCAGACCGAAGATCAGCGCCCAGCGGGTCTGTCCGTTTTTGCCGGAAAGCGGCACCATGCAGGGGCATTCCGCCGCCGTCATGCCGAAACCGTCCTCGCGATGGATGATGCCGAGGAAGGTCCAGCCATCGGCACCTTGCGCGTCTGCGGTTTCATAGAGCAGTACTACGCCGCCCTGCCTGTCGCGGCTGCCGAGCAGCATCTTCAAGCGGCCGTCCGGGCCTTTGAAGACATAGGGGTCGCGGAAATCGGTGGTGAGGTTCAAGCCTTCCGGGCGCAGCGGCAATATGGTTTCCGGCAGGCCGGCGACGATGCCGTCGCGGCTGACGGCGGAAAGCTGGATTTGCTCTTCCGGTTGCCGGTCACGCACATGCTCGGTGTAGAAGACGCGGATTTCCTCGCCTTCCGGGCCGGTGCCGGGGATCGCTGAGCCGGAGAAGGCGCCGCCACGGCCATCGTCCTTTTCCGATAGATGCGCCGCCGGGAAGAGGAAGATGGGCAGATGCGTCCAGCGGACGAAATCCTTCGAGACGGCATGGCCCCAGTGCATGGTGTTCCAGCGCGGCTCATGAGGATAGTGCTGGTAGAAGAGGTGAGCGTTTCCGCCGAACCGTCCAAAACCGTTCGGATCGTTCATCCAGCCAAAGGGCGGGCGGAAGTGGTAGCTGTCGGGCACGTTGGGGGCGGCGGTGCGGGCATCGCTGTGGAGGACGCTGATGCCCTCCTTCATCACGGTTTCCGGCCGGAAGACATAAGCGACGGAGAGCGCTGTGGTTGCCGCATCATAGGACAGCGTAGCCCAACCGCCTTTCGCGAGCGTCACAGCGAAGAATTCAAATTCCCCCGTGCGGCGGGTCGAGGGCTCGCCGATGTCGTTGCCATCAACGGCGACGAAGAGCTTCGCCTCGCTGGCGGCATGGCGTGCCTTCAGCCAGAGATGCAGCACCGTGCCTTCGGGGAGCGCCGCTTCGATGGTTTCAGGTGCTGACGTTTCGGACTTGGCCTGCAGAGACATAATCAACCTTTCACGGCGGAGCCGACGAATGAACTGACGAACCAGCGCTGGAAAGCCAGATAGAGAATGAGGACCGGGATCATCATCAGCACCGAGGCGGCCATGGCGCGGTCCCAGTAGATGCTGTCCTGTCCGAAGAAGGTGGCGATGGCGACGGCAATCGGCCGAGCATAATCGGTCTGGGTGACCAGCGTCGGCCAGAGATACTGGTTCCAGCTTTCGATGCCCATGAGGATCGAGACGGTGGCGAGCGCCGGCAGGCTGAGCGGCATGTAGATCGACCGGTAGATGCGGAAGGCCGATGCGCCATCCATTTCCGCCGCTTCATACAGTTCCTTCGGCAGCTGCGCGAAGAACTGGTAGAAGAGGAAGACATAGAGCGGGCTTGCCACCCAGGGCAGGATCTGCACCGCGAAGGTATCCGTCAGCCCCGCCCGCGACATCATGACGACGAGCGGCATGATGATGCTTTCCTGCGGGATGACATAGAGCGCGACGACCAGCGCCAAGAGGACCGCCTTGCCGCGCAGCGAGCCCCAGGCCAGAACGAAGCCCGCCATGGAATTGATGACCAGACCCGAGACGACCGTGGCGACGAGGATCACCAGCGAATTGAAGAGATATCGGCCATAGGCCAGCTCGCCGGAGAAATGGGCGATCTCCTTGTAGTTCGACAGCGTCGGGTCGCTGACCCAGAAGGCGCGGAAACTGCCCATGTCGGCGAGGATGCGGAAGCGGTCGTCCTTCAGGCTGGCGATCAGCAACATGAACAGCGGCGAGATCATCACCAGCGCGATGACCAGGATGCAGAGGCTCTGCACGATGCGCAGGCTTCTCTTGCCGCTGCCCGTTGCGATTGCCAGCGGGGCTGGCTGGCTCAAAGCGATATCAGACATCGAAGCGCCTCAGGAGTTTGCGTTGCAGGAGCGCGATCAGAAGAACGATGACGAAGAGGATGACGGAAACGGCCGATGCGTAGCCGAGTTTCTGCTCCTCGAAGCCGGCGCGCACCATGTAGTGGACAACGGTTTCGGTGCTTTCCTTCGGGCCACCCTGGGTGAGGATCGCCACCTGCGTATAGAGCTTGAAGGCCTGGATGGTGGTGATAACAAGCACGAAGACATGGGTCGGGCGAAGGCCGGGCATGGTGACGTGCCAGAAGCGGCGCAGCGCGCTTGCCCCGTCGATGCGGGCGGCATCGTATAGTTCTTCGGGAATGCCCTGCAGGCCGGCGAGATAGATGATCATCTGAAAGCCATAGGCCTGCCAGGCCGAAAGCAACACGATGGAGAACATCGCCCAGTTGGGGTCGCCGAGCCAGTCGATCGGCTGGATCGTGCCGCCGGAAAGGAACCCGACGATCTGGTTGAGCGGGCCGCTCGGATACTGAAACAGCGTGCCCCAGATGACGCAGACCACCACCATGGAGGTGATCGCCGGCAGGAAGAACAGGCCGCGCAGCAGGTTCTGCATCGGCAGCTTCTGATGCAAGAGCAGCGCGGTCAGGAAGGCGAGGCCGCACTGCACCGGCAGCACCCAGATGGTGAAGCGCGTAACGTTCCACAGCGCGGTCCAGAACAACGGATCGGTGAAGACGCGCTCGAAATTCAGGAGGCCGACGAAGCGCACCGGCGTCGGGCGCGGCACGAGCGGCTGGTTGGTCATCGCCGTCCAGAAGGACAAAAGGAACGGCGTGATCAGGAATATCGTCAGAAGCAGAACGGCAGGCGCGATCATCGCCATTTCCTGCCAGAGCCGCTGCTTGTCGCGGCGTGCGGCAGGACGCCGCAAAGCGGGCGTGGAGGTCTGTTGCAAAGTCATTGTTTCCTCCTCATCGGTATCGTCCGGAGATGGTGTAGGGCCGGCCCGAGAACCGGCCCCGTCAAAACCTCTTACTGCTGCTCGTCGAAGGGCGGGTAGCCGGCGTTGTCCTCGATATCCTCGTCGATCTTCTTGGCAGCGGCCGTCAGCGCTTCCTGCGCGTCACCACCGTTGAAGATCTTGTCGACGGCCTGCATGAAGGCCGAAGTGATCGTCGGATAGGCCGGGTGCGGCGGACGGGCGATCGCGGTCTTGGAAGCCTGCTCAAAGGCGATGGCGAGCGGACCGCCTTCCGCATAGAGCGGGGATGCGGCGGCGAAGCTCTTCAGGCCCGGATAGGCAGACTGGGTTTTGGCGTACTCCCGGTACTCCTTGTCCTTCAGCAGGAAGCTCAGGAACTTGCCGGCGATCTCAGGGTTTTCCGAGGTTGCGGAAATGCCCCAGATCCACGTTCCGTTCGGGCTCACGCCCTTGTCGCCGATCTTCGGCAGCGGCATGACGACGATATTGTCCTTCATCGCTGCAGATGCCTCGGCGTAGAACCAGTGGCCGCCCATGGCGAGCGCGGCCGGCTGTCCCTCGGCGTAGAACTGGTTGGTGCCCGACGACGTCGGTACCACCCAGCCCTTCTTCACCCAGTCCTGCATCATCGTCAGCGCCTTGACGCAGGCCTCGCCATCGAGCGTGCCGCTGGCCTTCCAGGTCTTGCGGTCGATCAGGTCGCAGCCGGCGCTTTCGAGCAGGGGGCCGTAAGCATAGGTGATCCACTCGGTCTTGATGCCGTAACCCCGGAAGGTGTCGATCGGCCACTTCACGCCTTCGAGCTTGGAAAGCTTCTCGAGATAGCCTTCGAACTCCTTGCGGGTCCAGGCATCGTCGACCGATTTCGGAATGCGGGCGCCAATGGCTTCTAGATATTTCTTGTTGCCGTAGAGCACGACCGAGGAGTCGGTGAGGCCGAGCGCATAGAGGTCCTTGTCGATCGGATAGGTGCCCTGGGCGATATTCGAATCCGTCATGTCATCGAGCAGATCCTTGTCAATGAGCGGCTTGACGGGCTGCAGATAGCCGGACCAGACATAGTTGGCGAGGAACGGAGCATCGAGCTCCATGATATCGGGCAGCTGCTTGGCCATGACGGCGGCGCTGAACTTTTCGTTATAGGCATCATGCGGCGCGTAGATCATCTCGATGTCGACATCGGGATTGGCGGCCTCGAAGCGGGCGGCAACGTCGCCATAGGCCTTCACCCAGCCGGGATCGCCCTGGTGCATAACGTGGATGACGGTCTTCGCCTCGGCAAAACCGGCGGTTGCGACCAGCGCGGCGGACGCGAAGAGCGCGGAAAGTAAACGATTACCCATCGAAGTCTTCATTGATATTCTCCTCCTGTTAGACACTATTCGATGTTCAGACGGATGCCCGTTCGACCAGATGGAACGGCAGTTTCCGCAGATGCGGCGGTTCGGGCTGCTCGGCCAGGAGGATCTCCATGGCAAGACGGCCCATGGCGCGGTGCGGCAGGGCCATCGTCGTCAATGGCGGGTCCAGCCGCGAGGCAAGCTCGACCTGGTTGTCGAAGCTTGCCACCGCGATATCATCCGGAATGCGAAGGCCGGCGCGGGCAAGCGCCGCATAGACTTCCATCGCCACGCGGTCATTGCCGCACAGGATGGCATCAGGCCGTTGACCGGATTTCAGAAGCGCCTCCACATGAGAGGCAACAAGGCTGGGCGCGCGGTCGCTGTAGACGCTGCGGCGCACTGCCGGCAACACGCCGACGGGGTCGATGCCCCCCTCCTCAAGCGCCGCGCGAAACCCCATCTCGCGCAGCGTGCCGGCGAGAATGCCCGGCAGGTTGATGAAGGCGATGCGCCGTCGGCCGGCGACGAGGAGATAACGCACGATCTCCCGCGCGCCGCCCTCTTCGTCCGGCACCAGCGCGGTGACGCGGCCGGCCGCCTCGCGGCAGTTGATCATGACGCCGACCGTGCCCGCCAACCTGTCCGACAGCGCCACCTCCTTGTGGTACATGGCGGCATAAGCAATGGCGCGCGGCCGAAACTGCTGCACCTCGTCGAGCACCGAGCCGATAGACTGGCCGCTGCTGTGGTTGACTGCAAAGACCGCCATGCCGGCGCCGCGGGCCGCTCCGTCGAGGCCGCGCACGATCTCGGTGGCGAAGGGCGAAGTGATGAGGCCGTCGGAGACGACGCCGACCAGCGGCAGCCAGCCCTGACGCACGCCACGCGCCGCAAAGTTGGTCACGTAGCCGAGTTCTTCCGCGATGGCCTTGATCTTCTGGCGCGTATCGTCCGACATGCGGGCGGAGCCGCCGTGCAATGCGCCGGAAACCGTCTTCACCGAGACGCCCGCACGTTCCGCGATGTCAGAAAGCGATACTGCCACGATCCTCACCATCCTCCTTGGGTGATCGATTACCCAATAGTGGCAGCAGACATCTTTTGTCAAGCGGCTTTAATGCGCACGCTCGGCGTTCCGAACACCTATCTGTCGACATCAATCCTTACCGATCTCCTCGACAATCAGCGCCGACACGCTGCTTGCAGTGGCGCAGTTGGCGACGCCGTGAACGACAAAGGAACGAATAGCGGTCGGCGAGGCAGGGCTTTGTCAGTCATTTGCCTGGCATTTGCCCCACAACGCACATCAAAACGTGTCGCCGCTTCCTCTCTGCCACGCAGCGTTTACATCTCGGGAATGTCACGTCTTGTTTGCATGTGGCATCGGCACCTTGGACAGACTTTCCGGAAGCCCCAGGAACTCGGCAATATTTTCGATGGTCTCGGCCGTGGTCATGTCAATTTCAAGCAGTTGATGTGGCCGGCCGCGAAAAAACCGTCTGATCGACTCGTTTCTGGTCAAATAGGCCCGGATATATTCGTCTTTATTGAAGAGTTTTTCCCATTCAATCGCATCCTCGCCGACGTCGAATGATGAATGAAACTTGTAGTCCGGCGTACGCATCAGGAAGGCGTAGGCATGAGCTTCCGCACAGTAGCCCCTAAAAATATATTGGTCTTGCTGAATATGTTCCTTGGTTATCTGGTTGCCGTCGGCGAGGCCAAAACGCTTGGCCGTAAACCGCATTTGGGAGCGAAACCAGTCTTCCGGATCTCGGACCGTCAGGATGAAACGCGAATTGGGGAAGAGCGCGTCGAGGGCGATGAAAACTTCGCTTTCGGCAAACGGACTGTCCTGAAAAGCATCGGCATTTTGCACATAAGCAATGAGCTTACTGTAATCTCCCCGGCGAGCAGAGTAGCTTGTCAACTCGCCCTCAACCTGATTTCCGACTCTCAGGCCGCAGAGCGTAAAAACGTCGGCCAGAGTCGTCGTCCCGGTCTTGTGACCGCCTATCCCGAATACCTTGTTGAAACTCCGTCGGGATGCAAGGGCGCTTCGAGCTTCAGCAATATGCCTTGCTAATAAATTGTTCAAAAAGCATCTCCTGTGCAATCGCTCCGCTGAGGGCGGGCGTCGAGCAATGTCTCGATCTGGATGGCAAGCTGATCGGGATCGGAACCCACCGTGCGAAGACAGAGCTCCGGATTCTCTGGCGGCTCATAGGGGGAGCTGATTCCGGTGAAGTGCCTGATCTCGCCGGCGATCGCGCGCTTGTAGAGTCCCTTCGGATCGCGCTTGGCGCATTCCTCTATCGGTGTGTCGATGAACACTTCGAAGAACTCGCCTTTTTCCATCATCTCGCGGGCAAGCTGCCGTTCTGCACGGAACGGCGAGATGAAGGAGACGAGCACAATGAGGCCTGCATCGGCCATCAGCTTGGCCACTTCCGCAACGCGGCGGATGTTTTCGATACGGTCCTCATTGGTGAAGCCAAGGTCGCGGTTGAGACCGTGGCGAATATTGTCGCCATCCAGCACATAAGTCGAGCGCCCTTTGCCGTGGAGCAGCTTCTCGACACTATTGGCAATGGTCGACTTGCCGGATCCTGAAAGCCCGGTAAGCCAAACGACGGCCGGTCGCTGATTCAGCAGGGCCGCACGCGACTTGCGGCTAACCTCAAGCGCCTGCCAACGAATATTTTCCGTTCGACACAGGGAAAGATCGATCATAGCGGCGCCGACAGTCAGATTGGCCATCGGGTCGATCAGAATGAAATTGCAGGCGTTACGTTTGCCATTATGGCGTTCACGCTGCAGCTTCCGCCCTCGATCCGGTGTTCAAGACGAAATGAGATGGACGACCAAAGATATGACGTGGCGGCGGATGTTGACGTGCTTGTGATCACGGGCGCTCCTCTATGATGGATAAGGGAGGTGTGAACGCATTACAGAACCCTTAGGTACTATAAATAAGAAGCTACCCAGTTGCAATAGCGATCGTTGGTAGCGCGGGGCGTAAGGGAGGGAGGCCCATTGTGTACCACGGCGTCGATTTTCGACCCCGGTAAACCGTTCTCTGCAGCAGTCAGAAAAGCCCTTTCAATGCTGAAGGATATGTTGCCGGACGAGTTCCTGCAACCGCTCGGCTTCGCCGGCGGCGATGGCGTCGATCATCATGTGATGTTGGCGGCCGGATTGCTCGATGCGGGCGCGGGTGCGCCATTGGGATACCGGGGCAGAGGAGGTGCGCTGGCGGATTTCGGTGATCAGGTCGACCAGTTCCAGATTGCCGCCGAGGACAAGCAGGTGGCGGTGGAAGGCGAGGTTTGCCTCGTAGAGCTCCAACATCGTGCCGTTCAGCACCATCTGGTCGAAATGCTCGGCAAGCGTCCTGAGCGTGTCGATGTCCTCGGGCAAGGCATTCTGCACGATCGTTCCGGCAATGGCCGTTTCGAGGATGATGCGGATCTCGCTGACCTCGCGGGCGCGGCGGCCATCCGGCTCGTAGACATGGTAGCCACGGTTCGGCACATGTTCGACCAGCCGCTTTTGTGCGAGGCGATCGAGCGCGCGGCGCACTTCCGGGCGGGTGCATTTGTAGCGCCGCTCCAGATCGATCTGCTTCAGCCAGGTTCCCGGCAACAGCACGCCGGCCAGAATGTCCTGAAGGACAAGGTCCGTCACATCGCGCGTGTCGGAAGCCGCCTGCTGCTGGTCCATCACGACGTCTGCCATTCCAAATCCCCTGTTTCGCATACCGTTAACACGCCCGATCGAATTTCTGTAGGCTGTCGAACGCCTTAGAAAAATGTCCAAAATTTATTCATGCATACGGATTGCGCAGAAAAATTTTGTAGCCTAAATTGGCGCCAATTTTGGATACTATGTGAATCGAAGTCGTTTTGAAAGCCATGAAAAACACCGAAGCCGTCTGGGATATCGTCGAGGCAAAGCGCGAGGCCTTCTTTGCGCTGAGCGACCGGATCTGGGACATGCCGGAGACGAATTACGAGGAATATCGCTCCGTCGCGGAGCATGCGCGCCAGCTCGAAGCCGAAGGTTTTCGCGTCGAGCGCGGTATTGCCGGCCTGCCGACCGCCGTCATGGGTGAAGCCGGCGAAGGCGGTCCTGTTATCGCCATCCTCGGGGAATTCGATGCCCTGCCGGGCTTGAGCCAGGAGGCGGGTGTCGCGGAAAAGCGCGAAGTCACGGCGAATGGCAATGGCCATGGCTGCGGACACAATATGCTCGGCGCCGGCTCGATGTTGGCGGCAGCCGCGGTCAAGGATTTCCTGGCAGCAAACGGCCTGAAGGGCCGCATTCGTTATTACGGTTGCCCGGCGGAAGAAGGCGGCTCCTCGAAGGGCTTCATGGTTCGATCAGGCGTTTTCGACGATGTCGACATTGCCATTTCCTGGCATCCGGCGGCCTTTGCCGGCGTCAACAATCCGGTTTCGCTCGCCTGCAACGAGCTCAATTTCCATTTCACCGGGCGCGCCTCGCATGCTTCGGCGACACCTCATCTTGGCCGCAGCGCGCTCGATGCCGTCGAACTGATGAATGTCGGCGTGAACTATATGCGCGAGCATATGCCGTCGACCGCCCGCATCCACTATGCCGTCACCGACACCGGCGGTTCGGCGCCGAATGTCGTGCAGGCGCGCGCCACCGTCCGGTATCTCATCCGTGCGCGCAACCTGCCGGAATTGCTGTCGCTCGTTGCCCGCGTGAAGAAGGTCGCCGAAGGCGCTGCGCTGATGACCGAGACGTCAGTGCGCAGCGAAGTCATCAGCGGCGATGCAAATCTGGTCGGCAACGCACCGCTCGAAGAACTGATGTTTGCCAACCTTCAGCGCCTCGGCCCCCCTGTTTTCGACGACGCCGACCGCGCCACCGCCCGCCAGTTTCAGGCGACGATGAGCGCTGAAGACATCGCCTCTTCCTATGCGCGCTTCGGCCTGAGGCGGAAGAAGGATCAACCGCTCTGCGAAGAGATCTTCCCGCTCTATGCCGGTGACAGCACGATCGTAGGCTCGACCGATGTCGGCAGCGTCAGCTGGGTCGTGCCGACCGTGCAGATGCGTGGCGCGACCTATGCCATCGGCACCTCCGGCCACTCCTGGCAGCTGGTTGCCCAGGGCAAACTTCCGGCGGCGCACAAGGGCACCGAACATGCGGCCAAGGTCATGGCAAGCACGGCCATAGAGCTGATTTGCAATCCCGGTCTCATCGAGGCCGCCAAGGCCGATCTCAAGGAGCGCCTCGACGGCATGCCCTTCGTCAACCCGATCCCGGACGATGTCCAACCGCCGCTGCCGGAAAGGCAGGCGCCATGAGCCAGCCCGGCATCCTCGAGCTCATCAGCTTCGGCTCCGATGGTTGGGGCAAGGCGCTGCTTGCCGGCGCGTGGATGACGATACTGATTGCTCTGGCCGGCTATACGATCGGCGCCGTGATCGGCTCATTCGGCGCCTGGGCGAAAATTTCGGGCGGTCGCAGCCTTCGGATCGCCGCCGACGCCTATACGACGGTACTGCGCGGCATCCCCGATCTCCTGGTCATCTACCTCTTCTATTTCGGCGGCAGCGCCGTCGTCACGGCTGTCGGCCGGCTGTTGGGCGCCGAGGGTTTTCTCGGTTTTCCGGGTTTTCTTGCCGGGTCGCTCGCCGTCGGCGTCACCTCGGGCGCGCAGTTCACCGAAATCTTTCGCGGCGCCTTCAAGGCCGTGCATGCGGGTGAGATCGAGGCGGCGATTGCCTGCGGCATGGGCCGGTTGCTGCGCTTTCGTCGCATCATTGCGCCGTTGACGCTTCGCCACGCACTGCCGGGGATGGGCAATGTCTGGCAGGTGGTGCTGAAGGAATCCGCCCTCGTCTCGATCACCGGCGTTGCCGAGCTGCTGCGGCAGACGCAGGTGGCGGCCGGCTCGACGGGCCTTCCCTTCGACTTCTACGTCATTGCCGGGGCGATCTATCTGATGATCTCCACCGGTTCCGGCCTCTTTCTCAGGCGCGCCGAAAGGCACTTCTCGCGCGGCGTCAGGAGGGGCTGATGGACTGGCAATTCCTGTTCGAAACCTTCGTAAGCCTCATCTCCGCCATTCCGCTGACGCTGGAACTTGCCGCCACCTCGATTGCGCTCGGCGCCGTTCTGACGCTTAGCCTCGCCCTCTGCCGGCTTTCCGGCATCATCGTGCTCGAATGGTTCGCCCGTGCCTATGTCTTCGTGTTCCGCGGAACGCCGCTGCTCGTCCAGATCTTCCTGATCTATTACGGCCTTGGCCAGTTTCCGGAGGTGCGCCACAGTTTCCTCTGGCCATTCCTGCGCGAGCCCTACTGGTGCGCGGTCCTGGCGCTCACCCTGAATACCGCCGCCTATGCCGGCGAGATCATCCGCGGCGGGCTTTTGTCGGTGCCCTTCGGCCAGATCGAAGCCGCGCGCGCCTGCGGCATGCCACGATTGATGCAGTTCCGGCGCATCGTCCTGCCGCTTGCCATCCGCCAGGCACTGCCAGGCTACAGCAACGAAATGATCGCCATGGTAAAGGCCACCTCGCTCGCCTCGATCATCACGCTGATGGAAGTCACCGGCGTTGCCGCCAGGATCATTTCGGAAAGCTATCGGGCGATCGAAGTGTTCATCGTCGCTGGCGCCATCTATCTCACGATCAATTTCCTGCTGACGCGTCTCGTCCATCTCGCCGAATATTGGCTAAGCCCGCATTTGCGCCAGCCTGCTCCATACCATCCGGTTGCGACATCCGTATCTCCACTTGAAGGAAACGCCCGATGACAGCGGCGAATGCTTCCCCTTCCCCGATCGCGCTCAGCGTCAAGGATCTGCACAAGAGCTTCGGCCCGGTCGAAGTCCTCAAGGGCATCTCGCTCGACGCTCGTGAAGGCGATGTGGTGTCGATCCTCGGCTCCTCGGGTTCGGGAAAATCCACTTTCCTGCGCTGCATCAACCTGCTGGAGACACCGAATTCCGGGGAAGTCACCGTCGCCGGTGAAACGATCCGCATGCTTCCCGACGCGAGAGGCGGCAGTCGGCCAGCCGACCGCAGGCAGGTGGACCGCATCCGTTCGCAGCTCGGCATGGTCTTCCAGAGCTTCAATCTCTGGTCCCACAAGACCGTGCTCGAAAATGTCGTCGAGGCGCCGATTTATGTGCTCGGCCGCTCCCGGAGCGAATGCATCGAAGAGGCGGAAGCCCTGCTTGCCAAGGTGGGCATTGCCGAGAAGCGCAATTTCTATCCCTCGCATCTTTCCGGCGGCCAGCAACAGCGCGCTGCAATCGCCCGCGCCCTGGCGATGCGGCCGAAGGTGATGCTGTTCGACGAACCGACCTCGGCGCTGGATCCGGAGCTCGTCGGCGAAGTGCTGCGGGTCATGCGCGCGCTGGCAGAAGAAGGCCGCACCATGCTGGTCGTCACCCATGAAATGGGCTTTGCCCGCGATGTCTCCAGCCGCGTCGTCTTTCTGCACAAGGGCGTCGTCGAAGAAGACGGCAGGCCGCAGGATGTCTTCGCCCATTCGCAGTCGGATCGTTTCCGGCAGTTCATCAGCCAATAATTCCATCAGCTCAAACGAAGAAAAGGGGAACAAAACATGACATTCATTTCACGGGTTCTGACCGCCCTGTCGGCTACCGCGGTACTGGCCCTGTCAGGCACGGCGCATGCGGAAGACAAGACCTGGAAGACGGTGACGATCGCCACCGAAGGCGCCTTCAAGCCCTACAACTTCACCAAGCCGGATGGCACGCTGGACGGCTACGAGATCGAGCTGACGAAATATCTTTGCGACCATATGAAGGTCGAGTGCAAGATCGTCGTGCAGAACTTCGACGGCATGATCCCGGCGCTCAATGCCGGCAAGTTCGATGCCATCATCTCCGGCATGTCGGCAACGGCCAAGCGCGAGGAAGTGATCGCCTTCAGCGATTCCTACGGCTCCACCGGCCAGGCCTTCGCAACCTCCAGGGAAAGCGACCTCGTCAACCTGCCGGAAAAGGGCGAGGTCTTTTCGCTTGGCAGCAACGAAGCCGGGGCGATCGCCGAGATCGACAAGATCAAGCCGATGCTGCAGGGCAAGACGATCGGCGTGCAGACCGCCTCCACCGGCGCCGCCTTCGTCGATAAATATCTCAAGGGTGTGCTTGAGGTGCGCGAATACAAGACGACCGAGGAGCACGACCTCGACCTCAAGGCCGGCCGCGTCGATCTGGTGATGGCATCCATGGCCTATCTCATCACCGCTTCGCAGAAGCCGGGCAATGAAGACATGACGACGGCCGGTCCGCGCTTCCAGGGTGGTTTCCTCGGCCGCGGCAGCTCCGTCGGCCTGCGCAAGGACGACACCAAGCTGAAGGCGATGTTCAACGACGCGATTGCCGCGGCAAAGGCCGACGGCACGATCAAGACGCTGTCGGAAAAGTGGTTCGGCTTCGACGTGACGCCGAAGTGAACGGCTGATTCCTCCAAGACATCAAGCCCGGCGAGCAGCATCGCCGGGCAACCGCAGAGCGCCCTACGTAAAGACCCTCAAAAATTCTTCGGTCTCCATGAGTTCGAGCTGCACGGAAAATCGATCGTGCAGAAGTTCCAGTGACGCATCATGCGTATCGTCGGCGCCGCTGCAGACGGCATCCTTCAGCACGATGACGCGATAGGCGAGATCGATTGCACCGAGCGTCGTGGCCAGCACGCAGACATCGGTTTCACCGCCTGTTATGACAAGCGTGTCGACCCGCTCCGATTGAAGGATCGGATGCAGGCGGCCGTCGATCCAAGGGGAATAGGTGCGTTTGTCGAAGTGCCTTGCCGGCGGAACCAGTGCTGCCAGCGACGAGGCCAGATCGATGAAGCCGCGGGGAAGATGTTCGCCCGTCATCATCCACCATTTGCGGTAATAATCTCGCCATTTCCCCGGCATGTCGTCGGCGCGCTCGGGTGGCAGGAAGCGGGTGAAGATCGTTCGGGACGGATGCCGCCCGGCCAGTTCTTCGATCTGCGGAGAGATCCGCACCATCCAGGGAACGTGCCACGGCGTGTCCTCGGCAAACATCCGCTGCATGTCGACGCAAAGGTGCCGCCACTCCCCGACCTCGCCCATCAGATCCTCCATCCGGTCTTCGGGCGTCAACCGCCGTGCCCGGCGAAAGTTCCTGGCGGAAGATCAAAAGCCTCTCAGGCGACGGCGCTCGCGGCTTTGCGAAAACAATCGAGGTCGCCAACAGGAACCGGTTTGGAGAAGAAATAGCCTTGGAGATCGGTGCAGCCGAGGGCGGCCAGAAAGTCGCGTTGATATTCGGTTTCGACGCCTTCCGCCGTCGTCGAGATCCCGAGGTTGCGGCTGAGCGCGACGATGGCGCCGATGATGGCCGCTCCGTTGGCTTTTGTCCCGAGTTGCGAGACGAAGGATCGGTCGATCTTGATACGGTCGATATCGAAACGCACCAGATGGCTGAGGCAGGAAAAGCCGGTTCCGAAATCATCCAGCGAAATCTGAACACCTCGGCTGCGCAGCGACCTCAGCACGGTATAGACATCCGAATTATCCTCGATGAGCGAGGACTCGGTGAGCTCCAACTCGAGCTGGGACGGCGGCAGGCCGCTCTCCTGCAGCACGGCGAAGACTTCCTCGGCAAAATTCGGCCTTCTCAACTGGGCGGGAGACACGTTGACCGCAACAAATGTGCCTTCCGGCCATTTGCGGGCAGCCCTGCAGGCTTCGCGCAATACCCAGAAACCGAGAGCGTCGATGAGGCCGCCTTCCTCGGCGACTGGGATGAAGCTCGCAGGCGTCAACAATCCGCGCTGACTGTGACGCCAGCGCACCAGAGCCTCCGCGCCAGACGCCGTATATCCCGGCTCTGCACGATGTACCGTCTGGTAGTAGACCTCGAGCGATCCGTAGTCCGGCCTGTTCGCAAGCGGTTCGGATGGTGAACCGTCCGCGGAGGAGGCCGCACTTTTGGCCAGAACGTCCCGCAATTCGTTCTTGAGAATGTCGCGCGCATTCCTGCCGCCGTCCATGGATGGGGAATAGATGCGCCACTGGCCTCTCCCGCCCATCTTTGCCTCGTATAGCGCGACATCGGCGTAGCGCATGATGTCATCGGCATTCCGTCCGGCGTCCGGTACGACGGTCACGCCGATCGAGCCGCCGACCCGTGCGACGGCCTCGCCCCGCAAAAGCGGGAAGGGCTTGCCGAGTTCGGCAACGATCGCGTCGCATATTGCCGGCAAAACCTGATCATCATCCTTGATATCACGCAGAAGCAGGGCGAACTCGTCCCCTCCGAGCCGGGCAAGCGTGTCGCCCGGACGAAGCAGGGCGCGAATCCGTTCCGCAGCCATCCTGATGAGTTCATCGCCGGCGGCATGGCCGAACGTGTCGTTCACGGCCTTGAAGCGGTCGAGGTCGAGAAGTGCGACCGCCGAGCGCTCGGTCGAATTCTGCGTCTCGGCCAGGCACTCCTCAAACCGCATCGCGAACAAGGCGCGATTGGGAAGGTTGGTCAGCACATCATGCAAGGCGAGCTGCCTTGCGTGCAGCTCGCTTTTCTTCAACTCGCCGAGACTGCTTCGCAGGCGCACCAGCAGGACCGAGAACAGGATCGCGATCACCAGGGCGGCAATCGAAAGCGCCGGCATCAACCGGCCGATCACCCTCGAACCCGGAAGATCGGGCCGCCACACGATGAAGCCGATCGGCTCGCCGTTTGCCGTGGCGTCGATCTGGAAGGCAACTTCGTTTTCGTCTGCGTCGGCCGTGCGCGCGAAGCGCGCGCCGTTGAGGCCCTGTTGCCGGCTCAATTCGTCCAGCGCCGCACCGTCGATAAACCGCACGACGATCAGGAATTGCCGCATCGTCTGCCGTTGCCCCTCATCGGGTTCGTTGATGGCGACCACGCCGACGATCGTCGGCCGACCTTCCAGCCGCATCAGATTGGCGAGCGCTGGGTTGGAGCTGCCAGTGCTTGCAAGGCGGCTTTCCATTGAGGACGGTGTTCTCTCGTTGGAAACCGTGCCTTGTCTCAACCCAAGGCGGGCATCCTGAAGCAGCGGCAAAAACAGAGGCTTCATCCAGCGATAACGCTTTTCCGTTTGGGCGTCCGCCAGCATGAGCAACTGCGCCTTCTCGTCGACGACGAAGGCCTGATCGTAGCCGAAGGCGGACATTGCGGTCTGGCTGATCGCACTCCCGGCCGCCGCCGTCAGAACCGCGTCGAGGCTGGAGGAACCTCCGGCCGAACGGGCGGCGGGATAAACACGGGTGAGATAGCCGTTGCCGAACTGGCCGATGACATGCGCGACTTGATCGACCTGTTCGCGCAAGCGGGCATTGACAAGGTGGCGCTGTCGATCAAGGGCGGCAGCATCGCTCTCGGTTCCCGCCCACAGTGCCGACAGCACGACCAGTCCGATCGCTCCAAGCCCGCTGACGGCAATCAGAAACAGAATTCTCCCCGAAGCAATCCAGGACTGCTGAAACGTGTTGGAGCTGGAAGGAAGAACGATGTGCAAGCCTGGACCCCTGAACACCACGACACGGGCGCATTGGCCGAGGCTAACAAAGAAGCGTTCACGTAGAATTAAAAGCTGCGGCGCACTATGGGCGAGATCGATACGCCCCAAGGAGCTCCCGACGATGCGCATATCCATTCAGACTATCGTGCGCGGCGCGCTGATGACGGGCGCGGTGGGTGTCTTTCTGGCGATCTCGCCGCTCGAGGTGGCTGCGCAAGATCGCATGCCGATGAGAATTGCCGTCGAAGGTGCATTTCCGCCCTTCAATTATCTCGATGCGAATAACAAGCTGCAAGGCTTCGACATCGATATAGCCAATGCCCTCTGCGAGGTCGGCAAGTTCGAATGCGAATTCATCATCGAGAAGTGGGACGACATCATTCCCAATCTCGTTGCCGGGAAATACGACTCGATCATCTCATCCATGTCGATGAGCCTTGAGCGGCGTCAAAAGGTTGCCTTCACTGAAAAATACTACAACAGTCCGTCGGTATTTATTGCCCGGAAGGATTCCGCAATCAGCGATGTCAGCCCCGCCGCTCTCAGCGACAAAATTCTTGGCGTGACGTCGTCGACGGCGCAGGAATCCTATGCCAACCATCTTTATCCGGACATGAAAAAGACGGTGTTTCGGTCTTCGCCGGAATTATACAAAGGCCTGGCGGATGGGAGCGTGGACATTATTCTCGAGGATAAACTCGCCATCTACGACTGGATTGCGAACACGAAGGCGGGAAGCTGCTGCGAGTTCAAGGGGCCGGATCTGGTCGATATCACCTATTTTGGCGAAGGTGCCGGGATCGCGCTGCGCCTCGATGACAAGGAGCGCCTTGCGCGCCTGAACGAAGCGTTGAAGAGCATCAAGGCGGACGGGACCTACGACATGATCAACGCAAAATATTTTCCGTTCAGCATTCAGTAGTTCGTCACTCAAATTGTCATGTGACAAATGCGGAATGGCCGGTTTTCCGCCGGCCATCCCTGTCAGGTAAAGTTCCTCGGTCGCAATCGCTAGGCGGCTTTCGCGACCTCGCCGTGCGGATCGAGGACATATTTCGTCGCCGCGCCCTGGTCGAAGCTCTCATATCCACTGGCGGCATCGTCGAGCGGGATGACCTTGGCGTTGACGATATCCGCAATCGGCAGCCGGTCATGGAGGATCGCCTGCATGAGCTGGCGATTGTATTTGAGCACCGGGGTCTGGCCGGTGTGGAACGACTGCGCCTTGGCCCATCCGAGACCGAAACGCAGCGACAGATTGCCGTGTTTGGCGGCATTGTCGACGGCGCCCGGGTCTTCGGTGACATAGAGGCCGGGAATACCGATCGAACCTGCGGCGCGGGTAATCTCCATCATCTGGTTGAGCACGATCGCCGGCTGTTCGCCGCCCGAGTGGCCGCGGGCCTCGAAGCCGACCGCATCAATGGCGCTGTCCACCTCGTTGGTGCCGACGACCTGCGCGATCATATCGCCAAGACGGTCGCTCTTCGACAGGTCGATCGGCTCGAAGCCGACCTTGGCCGCATGCGCCAGACGATCCTTGTTGAAATCGCCGATCATCACGACAGCAGCGCCGAGAATGCGAGCCGAAGCTGCAGCCGCAAGGCCGACAGGGCCGGCGCCTGCCACATAGACGGTCGAGCCGACACCGACGCCTGCCCGCACGGCGCCATGGAAGCCGGTGGGCAGAATGTCGGAGAGCATGGTGAGATCGCGGATCTTCGCCATCGCCTTGTCCCGATCGGGGATTTTCAGCAGGTTGAAATCCGCATAGGGAATGGTGACGTAGCGTGCCTGCCCGCCGATCCAGCCGCCCATGTCGACATAACCGTAAGCACCGCCGGCGCGGGCCGGGTTCACCGTCAGGCAGACACCGGTGTCTTGAGACTTGCAGCAGCGGCAACGGCCGCAGGCGACATTGAACGGCACCGAGACGATATCGCCGACGTCGAGCATCTCGACGTCGATGCCTTTCTCGATGATTTCGCCGGTGATTTCATGACCGAGGACCAAGCCCGGCATCGCCGTCGTGCGGCCGCGGACCATGTGCTGGTCGGAGCCGCAGATATTGGTCGAGATCACCTTCAGGATCACACCGTGCTCGATGCGGCGGCCGTCGGGCGCTTCCAGCTTCGGGTCGTCGATGTCGCGAACTTCGACCTTGCCCGGCCGGAGATAGACGACGCCTCTATTCTTGCTCATGGATTCCTCCCACTTGTTTGAATGCCTCGATCTGCAACCGATGCAGCCGATGGCAACCTTCCCTCCGGCCTGCCTCCTCTGCAGCCCGGTCTACAACACAGGATACCGCCGCATCGGGCGATATTCGGATTTTGCAAAAACAGATTGGATGGAGAAGAGAAGTGAACGCCCGGGTTTTGCCTGTCGTTCTGCTCGCGATCGCCCGCCGCAATCCGTCGATTTGCTGTGCCAAGAGCTGGTTTCCGGCTCCAGAATCTCCTTTCGATCCGTCTCGATATCTCTCCGGATCTCTATCCGGCGATTTCCTTGAGGATTTCAGTTCTTCTACCGCTGCGGAACAGCGCCGGCGTCAGGCCGGTGTCCCAAGGTCCATTTCGCCAGTTTGCGAGATAGCGCTTTGAACACCACAAGCAAACCACGACTGACGGAAAACAGCGATCAAGAAAACGACATGGGCGCAACTCAAAGACGACAGTCGGCAAGGTCGCAATGGCTCGCTGCGTAGCGGAAATAATTGATCCCGCGAATACGGCGGTTTTTCGGATCGTCGGGGACGATTTGATATGGGAGACTTAGGCGCGATGTGGCCGCCGGCTGCGGTTGACGTCGATGGCCGTATGCCAGAGCACGGCGCCGAGGATGATCGCACCGCCGAAAAAGGTGGCGACGGGCGGCTGTTCGGAAAACAGCAGCCAGACCCAGAAGGGCGTGAGCACGATTTCCATCGTGCCGATCAGCGCCGCCTCCGCCGGCGGCATCCGCTTTGCCCCGGCAAGAAAGAGCACCAGCGCCAGGGAAAAATTGGTCGCGCCGAAGGCGGCAAGGACGATCCAGTTGTGCAGGTCGAGCGAGCCGACCGAACCGAACGGCGCGAAGAGAACGAGGGTCAGGAAAGCGCTGACCACGGTCGGCGGCAGGCTCGGCACCTGCGGACTGATGCGCGGAATGATGATGACGAGCGCGAAGGACGCCGTCATGCCGAGCGCCAGCAGATCGCCCCACCCCGTCCCGCCCCCGATCGACGAGGCGACGATGACCGCGACGCCGAGGAGCGAGACGCCGCCGGCAATCAGCGTCCGCCTGGCGACCCTCTCCTTGAGGATGAGCCAGCCGAGCAGTGCCGCGATGAAGGGCGCGGTCGCATAGATCATCGTCACATTGGCGACGGTGGTCATGTAAAGCGACCCGATGAAGCATCCCTGACTGAAGGTCTGGCATGCGATCATCGCAAGTCCGGACGGATGGAAGACGGAACGCCATTGCTGCCGTGAAATACCCCCCTCGAGGAAAAGGCAGGGGATCAGCAGGAACAGGCCGCCGAACAACGACCGCCAGGCGATCGCCGTCCATACGTCAGTGGTGAGCAGCCGCGAATAGACGCCGCTCGCGCTCCAGGCAAGCGTCGCGGCAATGATGAGAAGCACACCCTTCTCGTGCTCGCTGCCTGCGAGGTGTCTGGCCGGATTTTCAAGGGTCACGCGGATATTCTCAAAGAAGGAAGTCGAACGCGGCTCTTTTCTGCCTCAAGAATTGACATTAGACAAACGAATAGTAGAGATAGCTATCATCGATTTTTTCTATGGCTATTCCCATGCACGAGCCGATTGAGAGCGACCTGCTGAGGACCTTTCTTGTCGTCGCCGAGACCTCGAATTTCTCCGCGGCTGCCCAGCGCATCGGGCGGACGCAGTCGGCTGTCAGCACCCAGATCAAGAGGCTCGAGCAGACGATCGGCGAAGCTCTGTTCGAGCGCGGCGCCCGCGGTGTGCTGCTTACACGCCAGGGCATACAACTCGTGCCCTATGCCCGCCGGATCATCGACCTCCTAAGCGAGGCCGCCGCGACGATCCGCAGCAAACCGCTGGATGGGCCGGTGCGCATCGGAATTCCCGAGGAATACAGCCAGACGGTGCTGCCGGCGGCCCTTGCGGCTTTCGCCGTACGCCATCCGGCCGTCGAGGTCACGGTGTCCTGTGACTATACCGTCCGCAACCTCGCCGCCCTCGAGCGGGACGAACTCGATCTGGCCGTGGTCTTCGACTGGAGCGACCAGACGAAAGGCGAGGTCCTCTGTATCGACCCGACCGTCTGGGTCACATCCATGGTTCACCGGCTGCACGATATCGATCCCCTGCCGATTGCGACCTATCGTAACTCCACCTGGTCGCGCGATTATGCGCTCCGGTCGCTGGAGCAGATCGGCCGCCATTACCGGATCGCCTTCATCGCCGATACCGGCTCGGGGCTGAAGAATGCCGTGACCGCGGGCCTTGCCGTCACCACGCTGTGTCGCAGCAACATTCCGCCCGGCTGCCGCGAGTTGACTGCCGAAGACGGCTTCCCACCGGTCGATTCCTCGAAAGTCGTGCTCCGGCGCAATCCCTACCGATCCAGTGAGGCAGTTCGCGAACTCGCGGATATGTTACGAGACGCCTTCCAGCCTACGTCGGTGTGATGCGGCGGCGCAGACGGCGCCGGGTCTCGGACGGGCTTTCTGAAAAACTCGCGCGGTAGCTTCTCGCAAATGCCGAGGCCGAGTTGAAGCCGGTCGCCGCCGCGATGTCGGCGAAGGAGGCGGTCGTCTCGATCACCTTGCGGCGCGCCGCGTTCAGGCGCAGCGCGAGATAATGCACATGCGGCGGCGCGCCGATGTTCTGCTGGAAGAGATCCTGCAGATGCCGGGCGCTGATGCCCACCCTGCGGGCGAGCCGCGTGAGAATCAGAGGCTGCTCGATATGCTCCTCCATGAGCTTTACTGCCTGCGCCACGCGGGGATCGTGCATGCGCAATCCCGCCGAGGCTGCCGAAAGCGGCTCATCGGCATGGAAGGACGGCTGCTCGTAGCGAAACAGCCGGCTGACTTCGAGCGCCAGCGAATAACCCTGCCGCTGCCGGATCACCTCCAGCATCAGGTCGACGGTCGGAAGCGAACCTGAGGTCGTCAGCCGCTTGCCGTCGATGACAAAGCGATCCTTGACCGCTCGCACTTGCGGATAGGCCAGCGCAAAATCCTCGTAGTCCTCCCAATGAACGGTCGCCGGCAGTCCGTCGAGCAGGCTTGCTTCCGCCAGCAGCCATGTGCCGGATTCGATGCCGGCAATCACCGTACGGTAGCGGGCAGCCTGGGAGAGCTGCATCTTCAGCGCCGGCGTAGCACTTCGGCGCCAGTTGTAGCTGGCAAGCACGAAAAGCGGCGTATCCTCGGTCGTCGCCTTGAAAGCGCCTTGGGCGGGCACGGCAATATCGCTGGTGGTCGGGACCGGTGCTCCATCCGGCGTCAGCAGCCGCCAGCGATAGAGCTCGCTGCCGGAAATGCGGTTGGCGCCGCGCAGCGGCTCGATGACCGAGGCGATCAGGATCAAATTCGCGTCCGGCAGGACGAGAAGGTCAATGTCGAGCCGTTCCGTCGATCGCTGCAGCAAGGTCGCCTCCGTCGAGTTCCGATAATGTATCGATTACTTCCGAAAGTGCAACGCATCGCCATCCATCCTGTCGCGTAATGCTGACAAGACGAGGGAGAACAAGAACATGCCTCTTGCGATGAACCGCGATGTTTTCATCACCTGTGCCGTCACCGGCGCCGGCGATACGGTTTCCAAATCCAGCCACGTGCCGATCACGCCCAAGCAGATCGCCGAGTCCGCCATCGACGCGGCAAAGGCCGGGGCTGCGGTGGTCCACTGCCATGTCCGGGATCCGGACACGGGTGCCGCCAGCCGCCGCAACGACCTCTACAGGGAAGTCACCGACCGCATCCGCTCGGCCGATATCGACGTCGTGCTCAATCTCACCGCCGGCATGGGCGGGGACCTGATCTTCGGCGATGTCGAAAGCCCCCTTCCCCTCAATCCGAAGGGCACCGATATGGCCGGCGCCACCGAGCGCGTCAGCCATGTCGCCGAATGCCTGCCTGAGATCTGCACGCTCGACTGCGGCACGATGAACTTCAACCTCGGCGACTATGTCATGACCAACACGCCGGCCATGCTGCGGGCGATGGCGAAGAAGATGACCGATCTCGGCGTGCGGCCCGAGATTGAAGCCTTCGACACCGGCCATCTCTGGTTTGCCAAGCAGCTTGCCGAGGAAGGCCTGATCGAAGATCCGGTGCTGATCCAGCTCTGCATGGGCATTCCCTGGGGCGCGCCGGACGATCTCAATACCTTTATGGCGATGGTCAACAACGTTCCGCAGAGTTGGACCTTCTCAGCCTTTTCGATCGGCCGTAACGCCATGGCCTATCCGGCGGCCGCGGTTCTCGCCGGCGGCAACGTGCGCGTCGGCCTGGAGGACAACCTTTTCGTCGGCAAGGGCCAGCTCGCCACCAATGCGCAGCTCGTGGAAAAGGCGGTGCAGGTGGTCGAAGGCATGGGTGCCCGGATCATCGGTCCGGAAGACGTTCGCAAGAAACTCAAACTGACGAAGCGCTGAGGACGGCATGACACGGATCAACAAGGCGGCCTGTATCGGCGGCGGCGTCATCGGCGGCGGATGGATCGCGCGTTTCCTGCTGGCCGGCATCGACGTCGATGTGTTCGACCCGCATCCGGAGGCGAACCGCATCGTCGGCGAGGTGCTCGCCAACGCCGAAAAAGCCTATGCCATGCTGACCGGCGCGCCCCTGCCGCCGCGCGGCAGGCTGACCTTCTGCACGACGCTCGCGGAAGCCGTCGCTGGCGCCGACTGGATTCAGGAAAGCGTGCCGGAACGGCTCGACCTCAAGCGCGGAGTCCTGACCGAGATCGATGCCGCGGCGCGCCCGGACGCCCTGATCGGCTCTTCCACTTCGGGCCTGCTGCCGTCCGATCTGCAGCGCGACATGAAGCATCCCGAGCGCCTCTTCGTCGCCCATCCCTATAACCCCGTCTATCTCTTGCCGCTCGTCGAAATCGTCGGCGGTGAAAAGACCTCGGCGGCGACCATCCAGGCGGCGATGGAAAGACTGGCGCCGATCGGCATGAAGGGCGTCCACATCGCCAAGGAGATCGAGGCCTTCGTCGGCGACCGGCTGCTCGAAGCTCTGTGGCGCGAGGCTCTGTGGCTGATCCATGACGATATCTGCACCGTCGAGACGCTCGATGACGTCATCCGCTACTCTTTCGGCCTGCGTTGGGCGCAGATGGGCCTGTTCCAGACCTACCGCATCGCCGGCGGCGAGGCCGGCATGCGCCACTTCCTCGCCCAGTTCGGTCCCTGCCTCGCCTGGCCCTGGACCAAGCTCACCGATGTCGTCGATCTCGACGATGCGCTGATCGAAAAGATCGGCCGGCAATCCGACGAACAGGCGGCCGGCGTGTCGATCCGCGAGCTTGAACGCATCCGTGACGAAAACCTCGTCGGCATCCTGCAGGCCCTCAAGGGCGGCGATGGCGGCAAGGGCTGGGGCGCCGGCAAGCTCTTGAAGGACTTCGAGCAATCGCTCTGGGCACAAGGCGGCGGGACGACTGCGTCTGTCGACCCGTCGAAACCGCTGAGGCTCGTCGAGACGAAAGTCAGCCCTGCCTGGGTCGACTATAACGGCCATATGACCGAACACCGCTACCTTCAGGTTTTCGGCGATACCTCGGATGCGCTGCTGCGCCTCATCGGCGTCGATGTCGCCTATGTTGAGGCGGGGCACAGCTACTATACGGTGGAAACCCACATCCGCCATCTCGGCGAGGCAAAGCTCGGCCAGACGATCCATTCGACCTGCCGGGTCCTCTCCGTCGACGACAAGCGGCTGCATGTCTTCCATACGTTGCACGATACGGCGACGGGCGAGGCCATTGCCACCGCCGAGCACATGTTGCTGCATGTCGACAGCAAGGCCGGCAAGGCCACGCCGGCGCCGGCCGTCATTCTCGACAAGGTCAAGGCGATCGCCGAAGCGCAGGCGAATTTGGCCGCGCCTGAAGGCGTCGGCCGTCACGTCGGCCAGAAACGGTAGGAGGATCGGCATGGATTTCGGATTGAGCGAAGAACAGGAAATGATCGTCGAGACGGTCCGCGCCTTCGTCGAGACCGAAATTTATCCGCACGAAAACGAGGTCGAGCGCACAGGCATCGTCCCGCCGGAGCTCGGAGACGAGATCCGGCGCAAATGCATCGATCTCGGCTTCTACGCCTGCAATTTCCCGGAGGAGGTCGGCGGCGCCGGCCTCGATCACGTCACCTTCACGCTGGTCGAGCGGGAGCTCGGGCGCGGTTCCCTCGGGCTGACGGTTTTCTTCGGCCGGCCCTCCGGCATCCTGATGGCCTGCGAGGGCGAGCAGCGAGAGCGCTACCTCCTGCCCGCCGTGCGCGGCGAGAAGATCGACGCGCTTGCGATCACCGAACCGGACGCCGGTTCCGATATGCGCGGGATGAAATGCGCCGCCCGCCGCGACGGCGGCGACTTCGTCCTCAATGGCACGAAACACTTTATTTCGCATGCCGATGTCGCCGATTTCGTCATTGTCTTTGCCGCGACGGGTGAGGAAGAAACGCCGAAAGGCATCAAGAAGAAGATCACCGCCTTCCTGGTGGATCGCGGCACGCCGGGCTTCGAAATCCGCAAGGGCTATGATTCCGTTTCGCATCGTGGCTACCACAACTCGACGCTCAGCTTCGAAGATTGCCGGATACCCGAAGCCCAGGTGCTGGGCGAGGTGCATCGCGGCTTCGACATAGCCAATCAATGGCTCTACGGCACGCGGCTGACGGTTGCCGCCACCTGCGTCGGCCGGGCACGGCGCGTCTTCGACATGACGCTGCCCTATGCCGCCGAGCGCAAGCAGTTCGGCAAGCCGATCGGCGCCAATCAGGGGGTGTCGTTCAAGCTCGCCGATATGATCACCGAGATCGACGCAGCCGATTGGCTGACACTTGCCGCCGCCTGGCGGCTTGATGCCGGGCTGCCTGCAGACCGGCAGATCGCCTCGGCCAAGCTTTACTCCTCGGAAATGCTCGCCCGGGTCACCGATGAGGCGATCCAGATCTTCGGCGGCATGGGCCTGATGGACGACCTGCCGCTCGCCCGCTTCTGGCGCGATGCGCGCGTCGAGCGCATCTGGGATGGCACCTCCGAAATCCAGCGGCATATCATCAGCCGCGACCTGCTTAGACCTTTGGGAGCGTGAGCCGATGACATCTCGCCCGCTCGACCGCCTGCTCAGACCGCAAACGATCGCCGTCTTCGGTGGCCGCGAGGCGCGCAGGGTGATCGAGCAGTGTGATCGTATGGGTTTTGCCGGCGAGATCTGGCCTGTCCATCCGAAGCTCGACGAGGTGCTCGGACGGCGCTGCTATCGCTCGGTCTCGGATCTGCCGTCAGCGCCGGATGCCGCCTTCGTCGGCGTCAACAGGACGCTGACCGTCGAGATCGTCCGCAGCCTTTCTGAAGCCGGTGCCGGCGGGGCGGTCTGTTATGCATCGGGTTTCAGCGAGGCGACGGGTGAACTTGAGGATGGCGCCGAGCTGCAGCGGGCCCTGCTGGAGGCAGCGGGCGATATGCCGATCCTCGGGCCGAATTGCTACGGGCTGATCAACGGTCTGGACGGCGCGCTGCTCTGGCCCGATCAGCATGGCATGCAGCGCATCGAACGTGGCGTCGCGATTCTCACGCAGTCCTCCAATATCGCCATCAACCTGACCATGCAGACCCGTGGGCTGCCGATCGCCTATGTGGTCACGGCCGGCAACCAGGCGCAGACATCGCTTGCCGATGTCGCCTGCGCATTGATCGACGACCCACGCGTTACAGCGGTCGGCCTTCATGTCGAAGGCTTCGGCGATCTCGCTGCTCTCGAACGCCTGGCCGCCATCGCCCGGTGGTCGAGGAAGCCGGTCGTCGTGCTGAAGGTCGGCAGATCGGAACAGGCAAAACGTGCGGCCGTATCACACACCGCCTCGCTTGCCGGCAGCGATGCCGTCGCCGATGCCGTACTGGCCCGTCTCGGCCTTGGCCGTGTCCAGACCTTGCCGGCACTGCTCGAAACCCTGAAGCTGCTGCATGTCGCCGGCCCGCTTGCAAGCCATTCGATCTCGTCGATGAGCTGCTCGGGGGGCGAAGCCTCGCTGATGGCGGATGCCGCCGTCGGTCGCAAGGTGGAATTCCCGGCGCTGCAGCCGCAACAGCTACCGCGTCTGCGGCGGGTGCTGGGCGAGATGGTGACGCTTTCCAATCCGCTCGACTACCACACCTTCGTCTGGGGCGATCTCGCACGCCAGACCGAAGCCTTCGGCGCCATGTTCGAAGGCGGCTATGCCCTCAATCTCGTCGTGCTCGACTTCCCGCGTGGCGACCGCTGCGATGCCTCCGAATGGGCGATGACGGCGGATGCGGTCATTGCGGCCGCCGCCGCAACCGGTGCGCTGGCCGGCGTGCTGGCGACCCTTCCGGAAAACATGCCCGAGCCGATCGCAGATCGGCTGATGGCGAATGGCATCGTCGCCTTCTGCGGCATCGACGAAACCATCATTGCAGCGGAAGTCGCCGCCGGCATCGGCCAAGCCTGGAAAGCGCCGCCTCCCTTGCCGCTGCTCGACGTGCCGTCCATGGGCGGCGAGATCGAGACGCTGACGGAAGCCGATGCAAAGACGGAACTTGCTGCCTGCGGCCTCCCTGTTCCTCGGGGGCTGCAGGCTTTTTCGTCCCGGGAAGCTGCCGAGCAGGCCGAGCGGCTCGGTTTCCCCGTCGTGCTGAAAGCTCTCGGCATTGCCCACAAGACCGAGGCCGGCGCTGTCGCACTCAACCTTAGGAATAGTGAGGCAGTGTCGGATGCGGCGGCGGCCATGCCGCCGAATTCAGGTTATCTCGTCGAGAAGATGATCAATCCGCCGGTTGCCGAGCTCATTGTCGGCGCCATCCGCGACCCCGTCTTCGGATTGTCACTTACGCTTGGAGCGGGCGGAATCTTCGTTGAATTGCTTGAAGATTCTATCCTTTTGCCGCTTCCGGCGACAAAAACCGACATTCACGCGGCGATTTCACGGCTTAAACTTGCAAAATTGATCTATGGCTATCGCGGGAGACCAAAAGGCGACCTCGAGGCCGTCGTCGATGCTGTCTCAGCAGCGGCAGATTATGTCGTAATGAACGCGGCACGCCTGGAGGAACTGGACATTAATCCGTTGATGGTTCTTCCCGAAGGGGACGGCGTTGTCGCAGTCGATGCCCTGATACGGCGGAGGAGGTAGCATAGGTTGAGCGATCCCATTCGCACACGACAGGACGGCGGAGTCCTCGAAGTCGTCATCGACCGGCCGAAGGCGAACGCCATCGACCTTTCGACCAGCCGTGCCCTGGGCTTGATCTTCCGGGATTTCCGCGACGATCCGGCATTGCGTGTCGCCATCGTCTCGGGTGCCGGCGAGAAGTTTTTCTGTGCCGGATGGGATCTCAAGGCGGCGGCATCAGGCGATGCAGTCGACGGGGATTACGGTGTCGGCGGCTTCGGTGGGCTGCAGGAACTGCGCGACCTCAACAAGCCGGTCATTTGTGCGGTCAACGGCATCTGTTGCGGCGGCGGACTGGAGATCGCGCTTTCTGCCGACCTGATCATCGCCGCCGAGCATGCGACCTTCGCTCTGCCGGAAATCCGCTCGGGCACGGTTGCCGATGCGGCTTCGATCAAGCTGCCGAAGCGCATCCCCTACCACATCGCCATGGACATGCTTTTGACGGGGCGCTGGCTCGACGTTCACGAGGCGCATCGCTGGGGTTTCGTCAACGAGGTCCTGCCGGCCGACAGACTGATGGAGAGAGCATGGGAGCTTGCCCGGCTGCTCGAAAGCGGGCCGCCGCTCGTCTATGCCGCCATCAAGGAAATCGTGCGCGAAGCGGAGGGTTCGACATTCCAGACTGCCATGAACAAGGTCACCAAGCGGCAGTTTGCGACGGTCGACAAACTCTATTCGAGCGAGGACCAATTGGAAGGCGCGCGGGCCTTCGCCGAGAAGCGAAGCCCCATTTGGAAAGGAAAATGACCAGGCGGCAGCAACCGCACTATTTTCCCGCATGATGCGGGCGACGGAGGTGGAGAGGAAACCGCCTGCGGATCTGCCCGGAAGTTCTGTCAACGCACCATAAAGAAGGAACTGGGGAATGAACGACTACACCAAATATCTCGCAAGCCGTGTCACCGCCGGCGGGCTCAGCCGCCGCGAATTCATGGGACGCGCCATGGCGGCGGGCATCACACTTGCCGTCGCCGACAAGCTCTTCACCGAAAGTGCGCAAGCCGCCGAACCGAAACGCGGTGGCCACTTGAAGCTCGGCCTCGAAGGAGGTGCCGCCACCGATTCGAAGGATCCGGCAAAGTTCCTGTCGCAGGTCATGTTCTGTATCGGCCGCTGCTGGGGCGACATGCTGGTCGAGTCCGACCCGCTGACGGGTGCCGCCGTGCCCTCGCTTGCCGAATCCTGGGAGCCCTCGAAGGACGCTGTCACCTGGACCTTCAAGATCCGCAAGGGTGTCAAGTTCCACGATGGCAAGGAACTGACGATCGACGACGTCGTTGCGACGCTGAAGCGCCACACCGACGCAAAGTCGGAATCCGGTGCGCTCGGTGTTCTCGGCTCGATCAAGGAGATCAAGGCCGACGGCGGCAATCTCGTGCTGACGCTCAGCGAAGGCAATGCCGACATGCCGCTTCTGCTGTCGGACTACCACCTGGTCATCCAGCCGAACGGCGGCGTCGACGATCCGCTGGCCTCGATCGGCACCGGCCCCTACAAGATGACGAGCTTCGAGCCCGGCGTCCGCGCCACCTTCGAAAGGAACAAGGACGACTGGCGCACCGACCGGGGCTATGTCGATTCGATCGAAATCATCGGCATGAACGATGCCACTGCCCGCATCGCGGCGCTTTCGTCCGGTCAGGTGCACTACATCAACCGCGTCGACCCGAAGACCGTCAACCTGCTGAAGCGTGCGCCGAATGTCGAGATCCTCTCGACCGCCGGCCGTGGGCACTACGTCTTCATCATGCATTGCGACAAGGCGCCATTCGATAATAACGACCTGCGCCTGGCTCTCAAATACGCCATGGACCGCGAGACCATGGTGCAGAAGATCCTCGGCGGCTACGGCAAGGTCGGCAACGACTTCCCGATCAACAGCACCTATGCGCTGTTCCCCGAGGGCATCGAGCAGCGCGTTTACGATCCCGACAAGGCCGCCTTCCACTACAAGAAGTCCGGCCATAGCGGCTCGGTCCTCCTGCGCACCTCCGAAGTCGCCTTCCCCGGCGCCGTCGACGCGGCCGTCCTCTATCAGGAAAGCTGCAAGAAGGCCGGCATCGAGATCGAGGTCAAGCGCGAGCCGGGCGACGGCTACTGGACCAACGTCTGGAACGTCCAGCCCTTCTCGACCTCCTATTGGGGTGGCCGTCCGACGCAGGACCAGATGTATTCCACCGCCTATCTCTCGACGGCGGATTGGAACGACACCAAGTTCAAGCGTCCTGACTTCGACAAGCTGCTGCTGCAGGCCCGCTCCGAATTGGACGAAGCCAAGCGCAAGGACATGTACCGCACCATGGCGATGATGGTGCGCGACGAGGGCGGGGTGATCCTGCCGATGTTCAACGATTTCGTGAACGCCTCCACCAAGCAGGTGAAGGGTTATGTCCACGACATCGGCAACGACATGTCGAACGGCTACGTCGCAACCCGCGTCTGGCTGGACGCCTGAGGATAAAGGGGCGTTTGCCCCCTCCGATCTCCAACGAAGCCGGGACCGTGGGATGAAACCCGCGGTCCTCCCGCCGTTTTAGCGCGAGGTCCTCGCCATGACCAATCCTGCCCCCAGCATCTTGCCCGGCCTCGGGTTGCGGCAGCGTTTTCCGCTGCTGGCCCTCATCCTCGAGCGCTTCGTGCTCAGTCTCGTCCTGCTTTTTGCCGTTTCCATCCTGATCTTCGGCGGCCTGGAAGCCCTGCCCGGCGATTTTGCCACCACCTATCTCGGCCAGTCGGCGACGCCGCAGGCGGTTGCCAATATTCGTCAGGATCTCGGGCTGAACCGTCCGGTCACGACGCGCTACGTCGAGTGGCTCGGCAATGCCGTCCAGGGAGACTTCGGCACCTCCTGGGCCAGCAAGAATTCGGTGAGCGAGCAGATCGGCAAACGCCTTGGCAATTCGCTTTTCCTGGCGGGTTTCGCAGCGGTGATCTCGGTGCCGCTCGCCGTCGGCCTTGGCATGCTGTCGGTGCATTTCCGCAATCGGCTACCGGATAAGATCATCAACGTGATCTCGCTTGCGGCGATCTCGCTGCCGGAATTCTTCATCGGCTACCTGCTGATCCTCTTCTTCGCGGTGAACCTTGGCATGGCGACCTTCCCGGCGACGGTCTATGACAGCATGGGTTTCGGCGAGCGGTTGAAGGCGATCGCGCTGCCGACGGCGACGCTCGTGCTCGTCGTGCTTGCGCACATGATGCGCATGACGCGGGCGGCGATCCTCTCCGTCATGTCGTCGGCCTATATGGAGACGGCAGAGCTGAAGGGCCTCAGCGCCTTCCGCGCGATCGTCAAGCACGCCGCTCCCAATGCGCTCGCCCCGATCATCAATGTCATCGCGCTGAACCTTGCCTATCTCGTGGTCGGCGTCGTCGTTGTCGAAGTGGTCTTCGTCTATCCCGGCATGGGGCAATATATGGTCGATGCGGTCACCGTGCGCGATATGCCCGTCGTGCAGGCCTGCGGCCTGATCTTCGCGGCCGTCTACATCTTCCTCAACATGACGGCCGATATCCTTGCGATTATCGCCAATCCCCGGCTGAGGCATCCGCGATGAGATTGAGAGACATCCCCATCACCGCCTGGATCGGCATGGCCGGTATCGCCATCGCCTTCATCTTCGCTATCTTTGCACCCTGGCTCGCCCCCTATGGCGAGACGCAGGTCGTCGGCGACGTCTGGCAGCTGCCGGATAATCAATATATCTTCGGCCTCGACAATCTAGGCCGCGATATCCTCTCGCGCCTGATCTACGGCGCGCGCACGACGCTGCTGGTCTCGTCCGCCGCCACCGTCATCTCCTTCTCGCTCGGCATTATCCTGAGCTTCACCGCTGCCGTCTCGCGCGGCATCATCGACACGGTGTTTTCCCGCTTCAACGATCTGATGATGTCGATCCCGACGCTGATCTTCGCGCTGGTCGTTCTGGCGGTCCTGCCGCAAAATATCGTCGTGCTGATCCTTGTCATGGCGATCCTCGATTCCACCCGCGTCTACCGTCTCGGCCGCGCTGTGGCGCTCGATGTCGCGGTGATGGAATTCGTCGAGGCGGCCAAGCTGCGCGGCGAAGGCAAGCTCTGGATCATCTTCCGCGAAATTCTGCCGAACACGCTGTCGCCGCTGCTGGCCGAGTTCGGGTTGCGCTTCGCCTTCTCGATCCTGTTCCTCTCGACGCTTTCCTTCCTCGGCCTCGGCATTCAGCCGCCGGCGGCCGATTGGGGCGGCATGGTCAAGGACAACAAGGACGGCATCATCTTCGGCATATCGGCAGCATTGGTGCCGGGCACGGCGATCGCCGTGCTTGCCGTCTGTGTCAACCTCGTCGTCGACTGGCTCCTGAAACGCACATCCAGCCTCAAGGGAGGGCGCGGCGATGCCTGAGCTTCTTTCCGTTCGCAATCTGAAGATCGAAGCAACCAGCTACCCGCCGGGCGAACCGCCCAGGCGGGTGACGATCGTCGACGGCGTTTCCTTCGATCTGCAAAAGGGCAAGGTTCTCGGCCTCATCGGGGAATCGGGCGCCGGCAAGTCGACGATCGGCCTTTCCGCACTCGCCTATGGCCGGGGTGGCGCGGAAATCACCGGAGGCGAGGTCTTGCTCGACGGTGCCAATATCCTGGCGCTCGGCAAGAACGGCATCCGTCAAATCCGCGGGGCGCGGGTCTGCTATGTGGCGCAGTCTGCGGCCGCTGCCTTCAATCCCGCCCATCGGCTCGGCGACCAGGTGATTGAAGCCTCTGTCAAGCATGGTTTGATGACGAAGGACGAGGCGCGCAAGCGTGCGCTTTATCTGTTCGGGGTTCTCGGCCTGCCCAATCCCCAAACCTTCGGCGAGCGCTTTCCCCATCAGGTCTCCGGCGGCCAGTTGCAGCGGGCGATGACGGCGATGGCGCTCTGCTCCAACCCCGAACTGATCGTCTTCGACGAGCCGACCACGGCGCTCGACGTCACCACGCAGATCGACGTGCTGGCGGCGATCAAGCATGCGATCGAGGAAACGCATACCGCCGCCCTCTACATCACCCACGATCTCGCCGTCGTCGCCCAGATCTCGGACGACATCATGGTTCTGCGCTATGGCAAGCAAGTGGAATATGGCAGCGTCCAGCAGATCATCGAGGCACCGCGGGAGGATTATACGCGCGCCCTCGTCAATGTCAGACAGGCCTATCGCGAGGAAGCCGCCGATCAGTCCACGGCACTCCTCAAGGTGGAAAATGTCAGCGCCGAATATTCCAACGGCTTCAAGGTGCTGCACGATGTCTCGCTGCACGTGCCGAAGGGCCAGACACTCGCGGTCGTCGGCGAGTCCGGCTCGGGCAAGTCGACCCTGGCGCGCGTCATCACCGGCCTGTTGCCGCCGAGCAGCGGACGCATCGTCTTTGACGGCAAACCGCTGATGCCAGGCCTCAAGAGCCGGCCGAACGACGACCTGAGGCGCATCCAGCTGATCTACCAGATGGCCGATACGGCGATGAACCCGCGGCAGACGGTCCGCGACATCATCGGCCGGCCGCTGACCTTCTATTATGGCCTCAGAGGTGCCGAGAAGACCGCCCGGGTCAAGGAACTGCTCGACCAGATCGAAATGGGCAAGGGCTTCGTCGATCGCTACCCCGCCGAACTCTCCGGCGGCCAGAAGCAACGCGTGGCGATCGCCAGAGCGCTGGCCGCCAAGCCCGAACTCATCCTCTGCGACGAGCCGACCTCGGCGCTCGATCCGCTGGTGGCGGAGGGTATCCTCAAGCTGCTCCTGCGCCTGCAGGAAGAAGAGCAGTTGTCCTATGTCTTCATCACCCACGATATCGCGATCGTCCGGGCGATCGCCGACAGCGTGGCGGTGATGCATCGCGGCAAGCTGGTGCGGTTCGGCCCGAAATCGACGGCGCTGTCGCCGCCCTTTGACGATTACACCGATCTGCTGTTGAAATCCGTACCGGAAATGGAAATCGGCTGGCTGGAACGGGTGCTCGCCACGCGTCGCATGGAGAGCGCCGGTAACTGACTTGACTAGGTGACTTGACGAGGGGCGGAACCCTCGTCGCATGCAATGTGCATCAAGGAATGAGCATGACCTCGCGCGGCTTTACCACCATCGAGAATGAATGGATCATGCTGAAGGATGGGACGCGGCTTGCCGCGCGCATCTGGATGCCGGACGGCGCGGACGAAGATCCCGTTCCCGCCGTCTTCGAATTCCTGCCCTACCGCAAGCGGGACGGAACCTGCCTCAGGGACGAGTCGACCTACCCGGTCTTTGCTGCGGCCGGTATTGCTGGCGTGCGCGTCGATATCCGCGGCTCCGGCGAATCCGATGGTGTCATCGATGGCGAATATACAGAATGCGAGCTTGCCAATGCCTGCGAGCTGATTGCCTGGATTGCCGCGCAGCCATGGTCGAACGGCGCGGTCGGCATGATGGGCATCTCCTGGGGCGGCTTCAACAGCCTGCAGGTCGCGGCATTGCGTCCGCCGGCGCTGAAGGCCGTCATATCGATCGCCTCGACCGTCGACCGCTACAATGACGACATCCATTACAAGAACGGTTGCCATCTCTCCGCCCAGCTCTCATGGGCGGCGACGATGCTCGGCTACCAGTCGCGCCCGCCCGATCCGGCACTGGTCGGCGAGCGCTGGAAGCAGATGTGGCTGGAACGCCTGGCAGGCGAACCCTTCTTCATGGAGGCGTGGCTGGCCCACCAGCGGCGCGACGATTTCTGGCGTCACGGCTCGATCTCAGAGGATTTTTCGAGCGTGGAGATTCCGGCACTTGTCGTCGCCGGCTGGGCGGACGGCTACCGCAATACGCCTCTGATGGCGATTGAAGGTTTGGGCCGCAAAGCGAAGGCGCTGATCGGGCCGTGGGTGCACAAGTATCCGCATTTCGCCTGGCCGAAGCCGCGCACGGATTTCCACGGCGAGGCGATTGGCTGGTGGAACAAATGGCTGCGCGGCGACGATAACGGGATCGACGGGCTGCCGCAGGCCCGCGCCTATATTCTCGATGCCATCCGCCCTGCCCCGCGACGTGACAGCGATCCGGGTTTCTGGGTTGCCAAGGACGTCTGGTCGCCGCCGCGGATGCAGTGTTTTTATGTCGAGCAATTCGGCAAGCTGACGGAAGGCATGCCGATCCCGCACGCGCCCGAGCATCCCGTCTATCTCCGCTCTCCGCTCGACACCGGGACGGCATCCGGCGAATATTTTACGCTGAAACCCGACGCCGAAATGGCGATCGATCAGCGTTCGGACGATGCCGGCTCGCTGGTCTTCGATACGATGCCGCTTGCCGGCGATTGCGACTATCTCGGCCGGCCCGTGCTGACGCTTGCACTGCGCTCCCGGGCGACGGGCGGAAATCTCTGCGCCCGGCTCGTCGATGTCCATCCGGATGGCACGGCGACGCGTGTCGCCTTCGGCGTCGTCAACCTCACCCACCGCGACGGCAATGCAGATCCCAAGCCGCTGGTGCCAGGCGAAAGGGTGTCGATCCGGCTCGTGCTCGATGCCTGCGGTTATCGCTTCCGCAAGGGACATCGCATCCGCCTTTCGCTTTCCACCGCCTATTGGCCGATGATCCTGCCGCCGCCTGGTGACGAGGGCATCGAGGTCGACATCGCGGCACTCGGTCTGGGGTTGCCGATGCTCGGCGAGCATCAGAGGATCGACATCAAGGAACCGGCCAATCCCGATCCGCTGCCGAAATACATCGAGCACGCGGCGGCCGCGACGAAGCGGCAGGTCGTCCGCGATCTCTCGGCCAACCGGACGGAGTATCACATCCACGAGGATACCGGGCTCACCGAACACCCGGGGACAGGTCTCTCGACCCGGCAACTGCGGGAGGAAGTCTGGTCGATTTCACCCGATAATCCCCAGTCGATGACCGGGATGTCGACCTGGACCTGCGACATGCGCCGCCCCGGCTGGTTCGTCCGCACGGTCGCGACCGCGCATATTGCCTGCACCCGGACCGAGTGGATCATCAGCGCCGTCGTCACCGCGTTCGAGGACGACGTACAGGTCTTCGAAAAGGTCTTTGCGGAAAAGCGGATCGCGCGTGACCTGATGTGATCGTCAGGTCTGCGCAAAACGCCTTGTGGCCTCGCAGACGGCACGGAAGCCGTCGCGGGCGCCATCGCTCATGTGGCGGGCGCGCAGCCATGCATGCACCATCTGCGGCTCCTCCCGGAACCAGACGTCGACGCCCTCTTCGGTGAGCCGGGCGGCATAGTGCCGGCCGTCGTCCCGAAGCGGATCGAAATGCGCGACCGTGATGAAGGCCGGCGGCAGCCCTGCAAGCGAAGCTGCCTGCAGCGGCTCGGCGATCTCATTGCCTGCCGGCGCCTGCAGGATCTCGCGGTAATAGGCGACATCCGCCGTCGTCAGGCCGGGGGCTGCGGCCATTTCGATATAGGAGCCTGCGGCAAGATCGCCACCGAGCGCCGGGTAGATCAGGACCTGGCCGACGACACCGGACAGGCCCTCGTCGCGCGCCCGCAATGCAAGACCGGCGGCAAGATTGGCGCCGGCGCTGTCCCCGATCAGCACGACCTTGCTGTTGGCGGACAGCAGATGCTTCAACACTGCAAAGCCGTCATCCGTCTGTGCCGGCCAGCGATACTCAGGCGCCAGCCGGTAATCGACGGAAACGAGTTCCGCTCCGGCGAAATCGGCGATCTCGGCGCAGATGGCATGATGGCTTTCGAGCGAACCGACGACGAAGCCGCCGCCATGAAGATAGAGTAGAATGGTGCGCGTGCTGATTTTGCGCGGACGGTAGCGCCGGATCGGTATGCGCTGCAGCATGCCGTCGGCAAAGATCATCTCAGGGGGTAGCGGCCGGTCGAAACGCGCGCAAAGAGCATCATACCAATGGCGCTGCTGCTCGATCGATGCTTGAACGGCGTCCGGCGGATAGAAGGAATCGCAAATCGCCAGAAACTGCAGGATACCCTTTTCGGTGGGGGCAGGCGGTTGAGCGGACATGGAGGTCCTTTCGCGATTTGGGGCATGACAGATCATGTCCCTGGCCGACTTTATCCTCATCATGCGCCTTTGTGACGGAGCCGATCTGTCTGGCCGCGACCCATGAATGTCGCGACTTTCAAAATTTGCGATAATTTTTTCAGCGCCGACCCAAGGAAAGCCATCCGAGAAACGTCTCAATCTCGAAATAGCATCTTGCTGGTCGGTTTGGGGTAGGTGCGGAATTGGATGCGGAGCTCATAGAACGAGCGCAGGGCGGCGACCGGGAGGCCTTCGGGCAACTGGTCTCGCGTCATTATCATTTCGTCCACGCGACGGCGTGGCGCTGGTCGGGCAGTTCCACGGATGCCGACGACATCGCACAGGAGGTCTGCGTCAAGCTCGGCGCGGCCATCCGCAGCTTTCGCGGCGCCAGTCGCTTCAGGACCTGGCTCTATACGCTGACGCTGAACGCCGCCCGCGACCACCGACGCAAGCTTGCCCGAGAGGAGCAGACATTCCGCGCTTATGCCGCCGAACCGCAGCCGGATGCGCCTGATGGAAATGACGACGAGCTATCGGGCGAATTATGGGCCGCCGTGCGCGCCTTGCCGGAAAGGCAATGCGACGCGGTGCTGCTCGTCTATGGCGAAGGCCTCAGCCATTCTGCTGCCGCCGATGTCATGGGCTGCTCGGAGGCGACCGTGTCCTGGCAGGTCCACGAGGCGCGTAAGAGGCTGAAAACAGTGCTCGGCAAGGAAGAGGTATGACCGTGGACAAGGAACTGGAAAAGCTCTCCCGCCTTACGCCGCCGGCACCCGATCCGGAGGCGCGCGCGCGTGCGCTTGCCGCAGCGATGCAGGCCTTCGACACCGCCGAAAATAATGCGCAGGCGCCCCAAGGAAATGCGAAAGGCTGGCGTCAAAGCTCCATCATCAACTGGATATGGAGCCCTGCCATGAACAAGAAATTCCTCGCCGGTTCAGCCCTTGCGACGCTGCTCGTCATTCCGGCTGCCGGTTATCTCACGATCGAGCTGACCCGCAACGGATCGCCGATCGTCGACCAGACCGAGATCGCCGGCAACCTGTCGCGAGGTGAGGCGTCGAAACAACCGGTCGCAACTGCGGGCCAACCCGTCACGGTCACGCCGGAGATTCCGCCGCAAGCACCGGCCGAGAACGGCCCCCTGACTGAGCAATCTGTCGCTGACGCGCAAGGCCCGCAGGACAAGGAGTCTCAAATCCTCGCAAAGCCCGATGCGGGACGGACGTCCGAATTCGATGCCGACGACATCGCTGCCCTTACGAACAAGTCGGAGAGTTCTGCCGCGGCCCTCGGGGCAGCCAAACGCTCCGCGCCGGCCGCACCCGGCATCGCCCCCCAACAGCAGCTGGCCGAACCGATGGCCGTCGCCCCCTCGCCTGCGCCGCCGGCGGACGGACCTATCCAGATCCAGCGCGATCCCGGCCCCGAGCGGTTTGCCAATGCCGCGGCAAATCCGATCAAGAGCGTCGCGACGGATCCGGTTTCGACCTTCTCCGCCGATGTCGACAGCGCCTCCTATTCCTTCGTCCGCCGGTCGTTGACGGGTGGGGCGATGCCCGATCCGCAATCGGTTCGCGTCGAGGAGATGATCAATTATTTCCCCTATGACTGGCCGGGTCCCGACAATGCCGACCAGCCGTTCAAGGCGACGGTGACTGTCATGCCGACCCCGTGGAACCACGACACGGAATTGATGCATGTGGCGATCAAGGGCTATGACATCGCACCGGCAACCACGCCGCATGCCAATCTGGTCTTCCTGATCGACGTCTCGGGCTCGATGGACGAGCCGGACAAGCTGCCGCTTCTCAAGAGCGCTTTCCGTCTTCTGGTCAACCGGCTGAAGGCCGACGACACGGTCTCGATCGTCACCTATGCCGGCAATGCCGGCACCGTGCTGGCGCCGACGCGGGTGGCGGAGAAATCGAAGATCCTGTCGGCGATCGACGGACTGGAGCCCGGCGGCTCGACCGGCGGCGCCGAAGGTATCGAGGCCGCCTATGACCTTGCCAAACGGGCCTTCGTCAAGGACGGCGTCAACCGGGTGATGCTGGCGACGGACGGCGATTTCAATGTCGGCCCGTCGAGCGACGAGGACTTGAAGCGCATCATCCAAGAGAAGCGCAAGGACGGCATCTTCCTGACCGTTCTCGGCTTCGGGCGGGGCAATCTCAACGATTCCCTGATGCAAACGCTGGCCCAGAACGGCAATGGCAGTGCGGCCTATATCGACACCTTGGCGGAGGCACAGAAGGCGCTGGTCGAAGAGGCCGGATCGACGCTGTTTCCGATCGCCAGCGACGTCAAGTTCCAGGTCGAATTCAACCCGGAAAGGATCGCCGAATACCGCTTGATCGGCTACGAGACGCGGGCACTGAACCGCGAAGATTTCAACAACGATCGTGTCGATGCCGGCGATATCGGCTCCGGCCACAGCGTCACGGCGATTTACGAAATTACGCCCAAGGGAAGCCCCGCGGTCATGAATGACGACCTGCGTTATGGCGACAAGGCGCCGGCTGAGACCGCCGATGCCGCGCGTCAAGACGAGCTTGCCTTCGTCAAGATGCGCTACAAAAGGCCGGGCGAGGACAAGAGTGCTCTCATCACCACGCCTGTCAATGACAGCAACGCGGTCGCCGCCGTCGATGCCGCGCCGCAGGATGTCCGTTTCTCCGTGGCCGTCGCCGCCTTCGGCCAGAAACTGAGCCGCATCGCCGCCCTCGATTCCTATTCCTATCAGGCGATTGCCGATCTCGCCGCGGCATCGCGGGGAACGGATAGCTTCGGCTACAGGTCGGATTTCCTCGGCCTGGTCCGGCTGGCGGACGGCCTCAGCCAGCGGTGAGGTAAGACGTAAATGCCGTCCCAAACGAGAGGCCGTCCCAAAAGGGCGGCCTCGGCTTAGTGATTACCCCGGTCTCGACCCGTTGGCAGCGAGATAGACAGCATAAAGGGACGTGCTTGCGGTGATGAAGAGACGGTTCAATTTCTCTCCGCCGAAGGTGACGTTGGAGACGCCCTCGGGAATATGGATCTTGCCGATCAACGTTCCATCCGCGTCATAGGCGTGGACGCCATCGCCGGCGCTCGTCCATATCCGGCCTTTCCGGTCCACGCGAAAACCATCGAACAGGCCTGAGGTACATTCCGCGAAAACGCCGAGATCGCTCAGTCGTCCCTCATTCGAGACTGCGAGCGTCCGGATGTGACGCGGGCCGCCGGGCCGGTGCGTTGCCCCGGTATCGGCGACGTAGAGCACGCTCTCATCCGGGGAAAAAGCCAGTCCGTTCGGCTTGACGAAATCGGAAGTGACCTGATCGGTCGTGCCTGTTGCCGGGTCATGCCGGTAGACGTGGCATCCGCCGATTTCCTCCTCGCCGTAGTCGCCCTCGTAGTCGTGAAGAATACCGTAGCTCGGGTCGGTGAACCAGACGGTCCCATCGGATTTGACGGCGACGTCGTTCGGGGAATTCAGCCGTTTGCCTGCAATTCGATCGGCCAGAACGCTAATCCTGCCGTCGAATTCGGTGCGGGTGACACGGCGCGTCAGGTGCTCGCAGGTGATGAGCCGGCCCTGATTGTCGACCGTGTTGCCGTTCGAGTTGTTGCTGGGCGCGCGGAAGACCGACGTATGCCCGCTGGTATCGTCGTAGCGCATCATCCGGTTGTTGGGGATATCCGAGAAAACCAGATACCGCCCGGCGGCAAACCAGGCCGGTCCCTCCAGCCAGCGCCCGCCCGTCCAAAGCCGCTCGACGCGGGCGTGGCCCACGAAGCAGCTTTCGAAACGCGGGTCGAGAACCTCGAACCCCGTACCGTCAATTTGCCCGAACATGATGCTCCTCCGTTTCATCAATTGTTATCGATACCATATTGTCGTGTTTTGAAGCTGTCGTACAGGTATCGATGCGCCGAGAATCCTGGTTTTTCGACTGCGGAACCGTGCATCACTGCAATAAAATCGATTGTGCGATGATAGCGATAACTTTATCCTGTGTTGAATTGCCCAACTCGGAAGCTTTGTGAAAGCGGAGACCAGTGACAAACGAGGATGTGCCGAAAGACAAGCGTCTCAAGCCGGGAGAGGCTCAAAAGCTGACGATGGCGGAGGTCGCCAAATATGTCGGCGTCTCCGCCATGACCGTTTCGCGTGCCTTTCGCCAGGATGCGAGCGTTTCCGAGGAGACCCGCAAGCGCATCATGGAAGCCGTCGATGCGCTCGGCTACGTGCTCGATCTGTCGGCCGGCAGCCTTTCGTCGCGGCGCAGCGGCTTCATCGCCGCCCTGGTGCCGTCGATCAACAATTCGAATTTTTCCGACACCGCACGCGGCATTACCGATGCGCTGGAAAATACCGGCCTTCAGCTTCTTCTCGGCTATACCGACTATTCGGCGGAGAAAGAAGAAGAGCTGATCGAAGCGATGCTGCGCCGCCGCCCGGAAGGCATCATCCTGACCGGTGGTTCGCACACGGCGCGCGCACGGCGGATGCTCGCAAAAGCCGGCATTCCCGTTGTCGAGACGTGGGAACTTCCGGAAGATCCGATCAATCAGGTCGTCGGCTTCTCCAACAGCGAGGCGATGTCCTTGCTGGTGCGGACGCTTGCCGGCCAGGGATATCGGAAGTTCGGTTATATCGGCGGAACGACGGCGCGCGATACGCGCGGCAGCCAGCGGCGCAGCGGTTTCCAGAAGACGGTTGAAGAACTCGGCCTCGGACCGGGACGGATGATTTCCTTCGGCGTTCCGCCCATCACCATGGAACAGGGTGGCCAGGCAATCGTCAGCCTGCTGGAGCGCTGGCCGGACACGGAAGTGGTTCTCTGCGTTTCCGACCTCTCCGCCTTCGGCGCCATCATGGAATGCACGCGCAGGGGAATGAAGGTTCCTCGGGACATCGCCGTTGCCGGTTTCGGCGATTATGAGATCTCCTCCATCTGTCATCCGCGCATCACCACCATCAATGTGGACTGTTATGGCATCGGTCGCCAGGCGGCCGGTCGCCTGCTGCACGCCCTGCAAAGTGGCGAGGCGACCGGCGATGAGATCACATTGACCGGCTATAGGGTTGTCCTGCGCGAAAGCACGGACAGGAACGGCACGCCGACAGCTTGAGCACCACAACGCCGCGCGTCTTTCAGATGCGCGGCGTTGCAACAGTTTGAATTTTTGAACATCTATTTCTGAATCGATTCCGATTTAAGGAATGATCCAGCAGGTTCAGAAGGCGATCTGGACTTTCATCGACTTGCTGCGATCGCCGGCCAATTCGAAAGCGGCGACGGCCTCGTCGATTCCGAAGACACCTGTTAGTAGTGGCTTCAGATCGACGCGACGCGCGTTGATCAGTTCGACGGCGAGCGCAAATTCCTCGTGAAAACGGAATGTCCCGCGCATCTCGATCTCTTTCGCAACGATCATGTTCTGCGGAATCGAGACATCGCCGCCAAGGCCGAGCTGAACGAGAACGGCGCCGGGCCTGAGCGTCTCCAGGCCCGCGCGCACCGCCCGTTCATTGCCTGACGCCTCGAACATGACGTCGAAATATCCCTTGTCGGCGCTATAAGCGGCGAGGTCGGCGGCATGCGTGGCAACGTTGATCGTTCTGTCGGCGCCGCTGGTGCGGGCAATCGCCAGAACGCTGTCGGTCACGTCGGTCGCGACGATCTCGCGGGCGCCGAGAACGCGGGCTGCAACGATCGCCAGCATGCCGATGGGGCCGCATCCGGTGACGAGCACCCGTTTGCCCAGCAGCGATCCGGCGCGGTTTGCCGCATGCAGCGTCACGGCAAAGGGTTCGGCAAAGGCGGCCTCGTGGATGGAAATGCCATCGGCGACCTTGTGGCATTGCCAACGTTCCGCCACCAGCCGCTGGCGAAAGCCGCCCTGAATATGCGGCATCGGCATGGCACTGCCGTAAAACCGCATGTTGAGGCAGTGATTCTGCTGTCCCTTCAGGCAATATTGGCAATGGTTGCACGGCCGGCTCGGCGAAACCGCAACGCGGTCTCCGACGGCAAGGTCGGCGACGCCGGAGCCCAGCGCCTTGACCGTGCCGGCGATCTCATGGCCGAGGATCATCGGTTCGCGCAGGCGCACGGTGCCGAAACCGCCATGATTGTAATAATGCAAATCGGAACCGCAGATACCGCCGGCTTCGATGGCGATCTCCACCTGCCCGGCGCCCGCAACCTCCGGCTCGCGCTCCTCGATCCTCAGATCCTTGGCGGCATGGATGACGATGGCTTTCATATCGGGACCCTCACACGACGGGAGTTGGAAGCGGGTTGCCGGCAAAATGCGCGGCGAGATTGTCTCTGACCAACTGGCCCATGGCCTTACGCGTCTCGACGGTACCGGAGCCATGATGGGGCTGCAACACCACGTTTTGGAGCGTCAGGAAACGCGCGTCGATCTTCGGTTCGTTCAGGAAGACATCAAGGCCGGCGGCCTTGATCGTGCCATCCCGAAGGGCTGCGATCAGCGCCTCTTCGTCGACGGTCGTTCCGCGCGAAACATTGATCAACATGCCGTTGGGACCGAGCGCTTTGAGCACATCGGCGTTGATGATCTTCATGGTCGCCTGCCCGCCGGGGACGATGACGATCAGAAAATCGGCCCAATCGGCAAGTGCGACCAAGTCCGGCTGGTAGGCATGGGCAACATCCTTGTGCTCGTTGCGGGCGAAGTAGGAGATCTCACAGCCGAAAGCGGCGGCCCGCTTGGCGATCGCCTTGCCGATCCGCCCCATGCCGGCGACCCCGACTTTCTTGCCGGAGACCCTCGTCACCAGCGGCATGGCGACGCTGCCCCACTGGCCGGAGCGGACGAGAACGTCGGCCTGCGGGATCTGCCTTGCCGTGGCAATCAGCAGTCCGATGGCGATATCGGCGACATCTTCGGTCAGCACGTCAGGCGTGTTGGTGACGCGAATGCCGTTGGCGCGGGCATAGGACAGGTCGATAGCGTCGGTGCCGACGCCATAACAGGAGACGATCTCCAGCTTCGGCAATTGCGCCATCAGCTCTGCGGACGCGCCGAGTTCGCCGCGCGTCGCTATGGCGCGGATATCCTTGCCGACTCTTGCAATCAGTTCCTGCCGGTCGGTTGCTTCCCACAGGCGATGGATGCGGTAGTTCGCCTCCAGATCCACCATGTCCCATTCCGGATAAGCTCCGGCCATCAAGATTTCCATCTCAGGCATTCCGTTTCCATCCCGCATTTTGACAGTTGATTATGTTATCGATAACATATAATTCGAAAAAGGGATGTCAAGTGAGTTTCACCGCCAGCGGCAGCGTCAGCCGTCGCCCGCGGCGAGACCGGAGGAGTTATGAGATGAAGAACTTGTTTGATCTTACCGGACGCCTTGCCCTGATCACCGGCTCGAGCCAGGGGATCGGTTATGCCCTGGCCGAAGGGCTGGCGCAGCATGGCGCCGAGGTCATCATCAACGGCCGCACGCCCGAAAGCGTCAAACGCGCGGTCGCGAGCCTCAAGGATCAAGGCCTGTCGGCCCATGCTGCGATCTTCGACGTCACCAGCAAGGACGCCGCCAAAGAAGGCATAGATGCGATCGAAGCCGATATCGGGCCGCTCGACATCCTGATCAACAATGCCGGCATGCAGTTTCGCACGCCGCTGGAAGACTTCCCGGCGGACAAATGGGAGCTGCTGCTGACCACCAATATTTCGAGCGTGTTTTACGTCGGCCAGGCGGCGGCCAAACCCATGATCGCCCGCGGCCAGGGCAAGATCATCAACATTGCCTCCGTGCAAAGCGAACTGGCGCGCCCCGGCATTGCTCCCTACACGGCGACCAAGGGCGCGGTGCGCAATCTGACCCGCGGCATGTGCGCCGACTGGGCCAAGTACGGCCTGCAGATCAACGCGATTGCGCCGGGCTATTTCAAGACGCCGCTCAACCAGGCGCTCGTCGACAATCCGGAATTCTCTTCATGGCTCGAGAAGCGGACGCCGGCCGGACGATGGGGCAATGTCGAGGAACTGGTCGGCGCTGCCGTCTTCCTCTCGGGCCGCGGCTCGTCCTTCATCAACGGGCACACGCTTTATGTCGACGGCGGCATCACGACCTGCCTCTGACAGAGACGGGACGATGAAGCGCGAGAAAATGGCACCGCCTCTGGCCGTTGTCGTCATGGGCGTCAGCGGCTGCGGCAAATCCTCGGTCGGAGAACGCATTGCTGCCCAAAACGGCATGGCGTTTCTAGAGGGCGACCAGCTCCACCCGCCTCAAAACGTCGAGAAGATGGCGCAGGGCATACCGCTGACCGACGACGACCGCCTGCCCTGGCTCGACCGGATCGGCGCGGAAATCAGCACCGCGCTGGACGCATCGCAAGGATTGGTGATTTCCTGTTCGGCGTTGAAGAGAAGCTATCGGGACAGGTTGCGGCAGGCGGCGGGCGGGCGCCTGGCCTTTGTTTTCCTGGAGGGGTCCCGCGATCTGCTGCTGTCGCGGATGCAGGCGCGTCAAGGCCACTTCATGCCGGCGTCCCTCCTCGACAGCCAGTTGCAGACGCTGGAGCCGCCGGCCGGTGAGCCTGGTGTGGTGACGGTGGCGATCGATAATGCCTTGGATGATATTGTAGCGCTGGCTTGCAAGGGATTGAGCGGCATGGCCGTCAAGGGAGGAGATTAGCATGCAGGATGATCACAGGGCAGATGTCGCCGTCATCGGCGCCGGCATCATGGGAACGGCAATCGTCAGCCGATTGATCGAAACCGGGCACAAGGTCTCGGTCTTCGACCTGGACGCCGAAAAAGTCGCGGCTTTGCAGGCCAAGGGTGCCTATGCGGCAGGCTCCGTGGAGGATGCGGTCTCACGGTCGGCGTTTTGTGTGCTCAGCCTCAATCACGCAAATATCGTCCGGGCCGTCGTCTTCGGCGAAAAAGGTGTTTCGGCGGCTGCCAATGCCGACAAGGTGCTGATCGACATGTCCTCGATCGACCCGGCCGAAACGGCCGACATGGCGACACGGTTGCGCCGGGAAACCGGCATGGCATGGGTGGATTGCCCATTGTCCGGCGGCGTGCCGGGTGCGCTGAGCGGACGCCTGACGATCATGGCCGGCGGCAGCCCCGAGGATTTCGAGCGGGCGCGCGTGGTGATGCGGCATCTTGCCGCCAATTACACGCTGATGGGCGCATCGGGCGCCGGGCAGACCACGAAGCTGATCAATCAGCTGTTTTGCGCCGTTCTGTTCCAGGCCGTCGCCGAGGCGGTCAAGCTCGCTGAAGCCGGCGGCGTCGATCCGGCTGCCATTCCGGCAGCCCTTGCCGGCGGCAGGGCGGATAGTCGCATATTGCAGGAATTCATGGCGAAATTCGCCGCCCGGGATTTCTCGCCGACAGGCAGGATAGACAATATGTTGAAGGACTTGGATTCGCTTCAGGCCTTTGCGCTGAAGACGAAGACGCCATTGCCGATGACCGGCGCGGTGGTCGAGATCCACCGCCTGCTCTGCTCTGCCGGCCTCGGGCCGAAGGACTCGGCCGAGATGATGCGGCTTCTCGACGGATTTCAGGCCGGCTGACGTCAATTCCTCGAGAAATTCGCGATCGTCATCTTTCCGCTTGACCATCCGTAAATGTTATCGATAACATACAGTCAATGACAACTGCAGCTTTGGGAGGAGCCACAGTGGAAGCCAAGAGACTGCTGGAGTTCCAGTCGATCACCAAGAGCTTCGGCGGCACGCAGGCGCTGCGGGACGTCTCGATCGACCTGCGCGAGGGCGAAATCCTCGCGCTGCTGGGAGAAAACGGCGCCGGCAAATCGACGCTCATCAAGACACTTGCCGGCATCTACAAGCCTGATAGCGGCGACATCCTGTTTCGCGGCCAGAGCTATCATCACCGCCCTCCGAAGCCGAACGAGCGGCAGCCGGTTGCCTTCATCCACCAGGATCTCGGTCTGATCGAGTGGATGACGGTCGGCGAGAACATGGGCCTGTCGCAGGGCTTCTCGATGCGTCGCGGCCTGATCGATTGGAACAGGACGCAGGCGCGTGCCAAGGAAGCCTTGAAACTGGTCGGCTGCGATTTTGATCCCACCACGCGGGTCTCGGCGCTGTCGCGCACCGAAAAATCGCTTGTCGCCATTGCCCGTGCGCTTGCCGTCGAAGCCGACGTTCTGGTGCTCGACGAGCCGACGGCGAGCCTTCCCGCCGATGAAGTCGATCGGCTGTTCAATGCGATCCGCCCGCTGAAGGACCGCGGCGTCGGCATGATCTACGTCTCCCACAGGCTCGACGAGATTTTCCGCATCGCCGATCGGGTCGCCGTTCTGCGCGACGGCTGTATGGTGGGACAGAAGCCCGTCAGCCAGACGACACCCGACGACCTGGTGACGATGATCATCGGCCGCAGCGGCGACAGCCTCTTTTCCAAGACGGAGATCAGGCCCGGCAAGGCAATCGTCGAGGTTCGCGATCTCGTTTGCGCCGGCACGAGCCCGATATCCTTCGATATAAGAGAGGGCGAGCTTCTGGGCCTTGCTGGATTGCGTGGCGCCGGGCAGGAAAGGATCGGCCGCGCGCTGTTCGGTTGCGAGCCCTTCAACGGCTCGGTTCTGCTGCATGGCGAGGCCCCGGACCTTTCGAGCCCGCTGCGGGCCATGGCGTCGGGCATCGGCTTGATTGCCCGTGACCGGACGGAGGAATCCGTGGCGCTGTCGCTTTCCATTCGGGAAAATACCTATCTCAATCCGGGCGCCGTCGGACGTGGGCTTTTGTCCTTCCTGTCGCCGCGCGGCGAAGCCGATCTTGCCCATAAGATCGGCCATTCCGTCGGCCTGCGGCCGAACGACCCGGATTTGCCGGTGGAGGCCCTGTCGGGCGGCAACCAGCAGAAGGTGGTCGTCGGCCGCTGGCTGGCGACCGGCCGCAAGCTGCTGATTGCCGAAGATCCGACCGCCGGCGTCGACATCGGCGCGCGTGCGGAGATCTACCGTCTGATCACGCAGGCACTCGAGGCCGGTCTCGCGGTTGTCGTGGTGTCGACGGATTTCGAGGAAATCGCCCATATCTGCCACCGCGCGCTGGTCTTCTCGCGCGGCAAAATCGTCAGTGAACTGATTGGAAGCGCCCTGACGACGGAGGCGGTCATCACAGCCGCATCCGCATCGGAAGCCGCTTGAGCCATCGGGAGAACAGCCATGCAATCCATTGAATCCACGGCGTTGGAGCCGACCAAGAGCGAAATGGCCGGCCTGTCCACAGGCCAGAAGATCGGACGCCTGATCCCGGTTTACGGGCTGGTGATCCTGACCGTCGGCCTGATCGTGATCTTCTCGATCCTGCTGCCCGATACGTTCCCGACCGTGTTGAACATCCGCTCGATCGTTTCCGACAAGGCAATCATTGCGCTTCTGTCGCTCGCCGCGATGATCCCGATGGCGTCGGGCCGCATCGATCTCACCGTCGGTTATGGCATCGTGCTCTGGCACATTCTCGCCATCAGCCTGCAGACGGCCTACGGCCTGCCCTGGCCGGTCGCAGTCCTCATCGTTCTCGCACTCGGCGTCTTCACCGGCTTCATAAACGGCCTGCTGGTGGAGGTCGCGAAGATCGACAGCTTCATCGCGACGCTCGGCACAGGAACGGTTCTTTACGCGCTTGCCCTCTGGCACACCGGTGGGCGACAGGTGGTCGGCGTCCTGCCGGAAGGTTTCTATGCGCTGAACGGCACCATGCTGTTCGGCCTGCCGATCACCGGCTTCTACGTGCTGCTGATCGCCATCTGCATGTGGATCGTGCTCGAATACCTGCCGATCGGCCGGTATCTCTACGCCATCGGCGCCAATCCGAAGGCCGCCGCCCTCAATGGCATTCCGGTCCGCAAATTCGTGATCGGCGCCTTCGTCACCTCGGGGCTGCTGGCGGCCCTGACCGGGGTCCTGCTCGCCTCGAAGCTGCGGATCGGCCAGGCAAGCGTCGGCCTCGAATATCTGCTGCCGGCGCTTGTTGGCGCATTTCTCGGATCGACGACGATCAAGCCCGGACGGGTGAACGTCTGGGGCACCTTGATCGGCGTCATCATCCTGGCGGTCGGAATTTCCGGAATTCAGCAATTCGGCGGATCGTTCTTCGTCGAACCGCTGTTCAACGGCGTCACCCTGCTGATTGCCATCGGCATAGCAGGTTACGCCCAGCGCAAACGCGGAGCTGTGAGGAGGATCACACCCGCATCCAAATGAGGATGCCGGCTCATCCCGGCATTTCACAACAAACAAAATGGAGGAGTGAACATGAAGCGCAGAATGTTATTGCAGGCAACGGTCGCAACCGTCGCCGTTATGCTGAGCATCCCGGCATTGGCCGATTCCATGGCCGACGCCAAGGCCGTGGTCGACAAGTATGCTTCCAAGGTAAGCGCCTGGGATGGCCCGACGAGCGGCCCCAAGGGCGCGACCGGAAAGAACATCGTCATTCTTGCCGCCGATATGAAGAACGGCGGCATCCTCGGCGTGGTCAATGGCGTTCAGGAAGCGGCAGGCGCGCTGGGCTGGACGGTGAAGGCGCTCGACGGCGCCGGTTCGATCGGCGGGCGGACCGCCGCCTTCGGCCAGGCCATGGCGCTGAAGCCGGATGGTATCATCATCAACGGCTTCGACGCGGTCGAGCAGAAGCCGGCGATGGAAGCGGCCAAGGCTGCCGGCATTCCGATGGTTTCCTGGCATGCGGCGTCGGCTGTCGGTCCGGTTCCCGAAGTCGGTGTCTTCGCAAACGTCACCACCGATGCGATGGAAGTGTCGAAGTCCGCGGCGGATTGGGCCTTTGCCGATGCCGGCGGCAAGCCCGGCGTCATCATCTTCACCGACTCCACCTATGCGATCGCGATCGCCAAGGCCGATCGCATGAAGAAGGAGATCGAGGATCTCGGCGGCACGGTGCTCGAATATGTCGACACGCCGATTGCCGAAACCTCTCAGCGCATGCCGCAGCTCACCACCTCGCTTCTGCAGAAATATGGCGCGAAGTGGACGCATTCCCTGGCGATCAACGACCTCTACTACGACTTCATGGGACCTTCGCTCGCCTCAGCCGGTATTGCAGGCGACGGAAAACCGGTGAACGTCGCCGCCGGCGACGGTTCGGAGAGCGCCTATCAGCGGATCCGCGCCAAGCAGTTTCAGGCCGTCACGGTCGCCGAGCCGCTCAACCTTCAGGGCTGGCAACTCGTCGACGAATTGAACCGCGCCTTTGCCGGCGCTCCCTGGTCGGGCTACGTCTCGCCGCTGCATGTGGTAACGAGCGCAAACGTCGAGTTTGACGGCGGACCGAAGAACAGCTTCGATCCCGACAACGGTTACCGCGATCAATACAAGAAAATCTGGGGCAAATAAGCCTTTCAGTCAGGGCGTATCGACCGATACGCCCTGATATTCCGACAACACACCACCATCGATCCAGCTCCGGCGAGTTTTGGAAAAGAGACCCTATGATCATTCGTTATGCTTTGTTTGAAGGCGAAATCCATCCCGGCAGAGAAGCGGAATTCCGCGCATTCGTGCGGCAGCGGCTCGTCCCTCTCTGGACGAAGTTTCCGGGCGCCGAGGAAATCCGGGTACTGGACGGAATGGAACGAGACGAAGGCGCCCCGATCTATGCCATGGCGCTCGCCATTCGTTATCCCGATATGGATGCGGTGAAGGCGGCACTGCTTTCCGGTGTGCGGTCCGAGAGCCGCGAAGTCACCGGCGAACTCCTGCAACTCTTCACCGGCAAGGTGCATCACCACGTATTCTCGGCCAACGAATACGCACCGGCCTGACATCAGGCGAGTTTGACGTCGACGCCGGTTCGGGCGAAGGTCGATTACTCCGGCCGTCGCCTGCTCTTATCAACAGAAGAGACCTATTAAGCGCCGCGGACGATGTCCCAGGCGCTTTTTTTACGCCTGCTCACCCCGATCATCCTGCGAAGGTGCCGGATGCGATCGTTCCGGATGCTCGACTTTTGGGGACAATTTTCCACCAGCGACGCTTTTATTAAACTAAATAGTCTACCGATTTAGTAGATTATCCGCCATTTTACCGTGCATCGTTCCTGCAAACAACAATCCGAAACGGGAAGATTGACGATGACATTGGCAAAGACATTCAAAATTGCGTTGTTCAGTCTGCTTGGTCTCAGTGCCGTTCATGGTCCGGCGGCGGCCCAGGCAGATGCCCCCCTGCTTGCCAAAGTGCCGCCAGGCACGGTGCTGACGATCGGCGATCCGGTCACCCAGAAAGCTCTCGAAGTGTCCGGCCTCGACAAAGAGCTCAGTTTTGAAGTGAAATGGGCCAATATCAGCGGCGGGCCGCAGACGTCGGAAGCTTTTCGCGCCCATGCGCTTGATGTCGGATCGGTGGCCGAGATCCCCTCGATCTTCGCCAACTGGAACAACCTGCCCGTCCGCAATATCGCCTATCGCGAACGTCGTGACCCAATCGCCAATCCCATCTACCGCTTCGGTATCGCACCCGGCGCAGCCGTCAAGACGCTGGCCGATTTCCGCGGCAAACGCATCGCCTTCAGCCCGGGCCAGGCCCAGGGCACGCTCGTCCTTCGGGCGCTGCATGCGGCAGGTCTGAAGAGCAGCGACGTCACCCTGGTGGAACTGCCGAGCACCGGCGACGTCTATCCGAAGGCATTGGCGAGCAAGCAAGTCGATATCGCGCCGCTCGGCGGTGTCTATATCAGGCGGTACATCAGCCAATATGGATCGGACGGAGCGACCCTCGTGGAGCATGGCCTGCGGGACGATCCGAGCCATCTTTATGCGCCGCAATGGGTTCTCGATGATCCCGCCAAGGCGGCAGCTCTCTCCGAATATGTTGGCCTGTGGGCACGCGCCACCGAATGGGTGAACCGCAATCCGGACCTCTGGATCAAGGAATATTATGTCGGTCAGCAGGGCCTCAGCCAGGAGGATGGGGAATTTCTCGTCAAGCTGACCGGCGAACAGATCGTTCCCGCCGATTGGAGCGAAGTGAAGAAGCGCCACCAGGAAACCATCAACCTGCTGGCGGACGAGCTCGGCTACCAATCTTTCGATGTGGAAACGATTTTCGACAACCGTTTCGAAAAGCTCGGTGCCGCGGCTCTCGCCAAGAGCCAGTAACGTTCGACGTCCCTTCGGAGAGGAGACCTGAAGCATGGCAACCACTTGGGATGCAGATGAGGCGAAACTATCCCTGACATCAGGCGGGAGAGTTGCGCATCGAGTTTCACGAACGGCAAGGCCGGCCGGCTCGACTGGCTCCGCCGGCCCTCGCGCCCGTCGTAGGCTGGGTCCAGGACCCGCAATCCCTTTCGGGCTGCAGATCGGGCCGGCATTGCTTGTCCTGACCTGGGTCGTCGGCTCGGCGCTCGGATGGATCGACCCGCGCATCCTGTCGGCGCCGTGGACGGTCATCGAGGCTTTCGCAAGGCTGATAGAGCAGGGCCGCCTGCAGGACAATTTCGTGACGTCGGCGACGCGCGCCCTGCTCGGCCTGAGCATCGGATTGCTGATCGGTACGCTCCTGGCGGTTGTCGCCGGCCTGTCCCGGATCGGCGAAGCCCTGATCGATGGTCCGGTCCAGATCAAACGCGCGATACCGACGCTGGCCCTGATCCCCTTGCTGATCCTGTGGTTCGGCATCGGCGAGGGCATGAAGGTCACCACCATCGTGCTTGCCGTCATCGTGCCGATTTACATCCACACCCATAATGCGCTCCGCAGCATCGACAGCCGTTATGTCGAACTGGCCGAGACGCTGCGCATGAGCCAGAAGGACTTCATCCTTCAGGTGGTGCTGCCGGGCGCCTTGCCGGGTTTCCTCTTAGGCCTGCGGTTTGCCGTTACCCTCTGCTGGGTCTCTCTCGTCGTGGTCGAGCAGATCAACGCCACCAGCGGGCTCGGCTACATGATCGATCTTGCCCGCAATTACGGGCAGACCGACGTCATTCTCGTCGGCCTGGTGGTCTATGTGCTGCTGGGTCTCATTTCGGACGGTCTCGTCCGTCTGCTCGAACGGAGGGTCCTCTCATGGCGCCGCACCCTGGCAAACTGAAGCCCGCGACCAAGGCCGTCCACGTGCGGAACCTCGTACGCCGGTTTGCGAAAAAGACCATCCTTGACGGCGTCGATCTCGACATCGAGGAAGGCGAATTCGTCGCCCTGCTCGGCCGAAGCGGCTCCGGCAAAAGCACGTTTTTGAGGGCTCTTGCCGGTCTCGATCACGATGTCGAGGGCACCGGCACCCTCGAGACGCCGGAAAGCCTTTCGGTGGTTTTCCAGGATGCCCGCCTGCTGCCGTGGCGCAGCGTGATCCAAAACGTCACGCTCGGCCTGGCCGGCACCACCGGTCAGGAAGCCGGAAGGAAGGCTTTGGCGGAAGTGGGACTTGAAGGGCGGGAAACGGCGTGGCCGAACCAGCTTTCGGGCGGCGAGCAGCAGAGGGTCGCCCTTGCCCGTTCGCTGGTGCGGGAGCCGGCCCTACTTCTCGCCGATGAGCCGTTCGGCGCGCTCGACGCGCTGACCCGGCTGAAGATGCACGATCTGCTGCGGGAATTGTGTGCAAGGCACCGTCCTGCGGTGCTGCTCGTCACCCACGATGTCGACGAGGCGATTTCGCTGGCCGACCGGATACTGGTCCTCGACGAAGGCCGTCTCATCGAGGATCTCAAGATCGATCTGCCGACGCCGCGCGATCATGGCGATCCGCGCTTTGCACAATTCCGCGCCCACCTCCTCAGCCGGCTCGGGGTCGACCTCCCGGGCCGCAAGGCTGCCTGAAACGGGCAGCAGCTCAATTTGATCTGGAGATAAGCCAATGAGCACATCGAAACGGCAAATGCGGCTTGGCGCGTTCATCATGGCGACCGGCCATCATATCGCCGCCTGGCGCCATCCGGAGGCGCAGGCCGATGCCGGCCTCAATATCGATCACTACCGGGAGCTCGCCCAAACCGCCGAGCGCGGCAAGTTCGATCTCGTCTTCGTCGCCGATAGTCCTGCGGGATGGGACCGCGCCAAGGACCCGGAAGCGCTTCGTCGCACCGCCCAGGGCGCGCATTTCGAGCCCCTGACCCTCTGGGCCGCCCTCTCGCAGGTCACCAAGCATATCGGCTTCGTCGCGACCGCATCGACGACCTATGAGGATCCCTATCTTCTCGCCCGCAGGTTTGCGTCGCTGGACTACATCTCCAAGGGCCGTGCGGCCTGGAACGTCGTCACGACGGGCGCGGATGTTTCGAAGAATTTTTCGATCGCCGGCCATCCCGCCCATGCCGATCGTTATGAGCGGGCCGAGGAATTCGTCGACCTGGTGAAGGGCCTGTGGGATTCCTATGAAGACGACGCCTTCATCCGCGATAAGGAGAGCGGCGTCTATCTCGATCCCGACAAGGTGCATCTCGTCGATCACAAGGGCAAGTTCTTCTCGGTGGCCGGTCCGCTCAACGTCGGCCGTCCGGTTCAGGGCTATCCTGTCATCGTGCAGGCCGGCGCATCCGAACCGGGACGCGAGCTTGCCGCCCGCACGGCCGAGATGATCTTTACCGCCAACCAGACTCTCGAGGATGCGCAGGAATTCTACTCCGACGTCAAAGGCCGGCTCGCCCGCTACGGCCGCCGGCCGGACGAACTGCTGATCAGTCCCGGGATATTCCCCGTTCTCGGCGGCACGGAAGCCGAAGCCCAGGCGAATTACGACTATATCCAATCCCTGGTTCATCCCTCCATTGCCTGGAATATCCTCGCCCGCCACTACAGGGGCGTCGATCTTTCCGGCTACTCGCTTGACGACCCCGCCCCGCCCCTGCCCGATAATACCGAACTTAACAAAAGCCGCCTCAAGCTGGTTTCCGACCTGGTGTCGCGCAACAATCTGACACTGCGCCAGTTCTATCTGGCGGTCGCCACCGCTCGCGGCCACCGGACGGTTGTCGGAACACCCGAGCAGATCGCCGATGCGATGCAGACATGGTTCGAGAACGGAGCCGCCGACGCCTTCAACATCATGCCGCCGGTGCTGCCCACGGCGCTGACCGATTTCGTCGATCAGGTCGTCCCCATCCTGCGCAAGCGCGGCCTGTTCCGGCACGAATATGAAGGCACGACGCTGCGGGAGAACCTCGGCCTCCAGCGCCCGCCGAATGGCTTCGCACTTCAGGTGCAGCAGCAAAAGGCGCAGGCCGCCGTATGATCTCCCGGGGGCTTCCCGGTTTCCGTGTTCCGATCACCGACAGAACTGCAGCATCGCATGAGCAATCATTCCGAATTTCTCTGGTATATTCCCAACGACGTCAGACCCGGTCATCGCGGCGATTCCGCCGTCGAGAACCACAACAGCCTGGATACGCTGACCAGCCATGCGCGGGCGCTCGAAGAGCATGGCTGGAAGGGGGCGCTCATTGGCACCGGTTGGGGCCGCCCCGACACGTTCACCGTCGCGGCCTCGCTCGCCGCACGGACCACCACCTTCGAACCGCTCATCGCGATCCGCCCTGGCTATTGGCGACCGGCGAATTTCGCATCCGCGGCGGCGACACTGGACCACCTCACAGGCGGCCGCGTGCGGATCAACATTGTGTCGGGCAAGGACAACTTAGCCGCCTACGGCGACAGCGAGGGCGATCAGGCGCATCGTTATAGCAGGACCAGGGAGTTCATGCGTCTGGTCCGCCGATTGTGGACGGAAGAAAACGTCACCTCGGCGGGCGAGCACTTCCGGGTCGCCGAATCCACCGTCGCGCCACGTATAGAGGTTCGTGGCGACCGTCGGCACCCCAAGTTCTATTTCGGCGGCGCCTCGGAGGCGGCCGAGCGGGTGGCCGCGGCCGAGGCCGATGTCCAGCTTTTCTGGGGTGAGCCGTTGGATGGTGTCCGCGAGCGGATCGACCGGCTCAAGGCGCTGAGCCGGGAGCTGGGCCGCGACCTCCCGCCGCTGGAATTCGGCCTGCGGATCACGACGCTGGTCCGCGACACCACGGAACAGGCCTGGGCCGACGCCGAGGCGAAGGTCGCCGAGATGGCGAGAAACAAAGGTACCGGCTGGCACGATCACCAGCGTGTGCTCGCCGTCGGCCAGCAGCGGCTTCTCGAGCTGCATGAGCGCGGCGACGTGCTCGACGACAACCTCTATACGGCGCCGGGCAAGTTCGGCGGCGGCGGTGCCGGCACCACCTGGCTGGTCGGCTCGGCGGCGGATGTCGCCCGCTCGCTGCGCAAATACCAGGATCTCGGCATCACCCACTTCGTGCTGTCCGACACGCCCTATCTCTCCGAGATCAGGCGGCAGGGCGATCAGCTCCTGCCGCTGCTACGCGGCTGAGGCAGAAGCAGGAATTCCTCGCCGCCCATGCGGATTGCCAGGCTACCTTCCCTCCCGGCATCGCCCAGCAAGCCGGCAACGTGGCGCAGAACGATATCGCCGATGGAATGAAAAGATGTCGTTGATGCTTTTGAAATGGTCGATGTCGACCGATAATAGGGCGGCATGGGTCAGGCTGGAACCGACCCAGTCCGAGTGCGGCATTCCCGGTCCAGGTGCATGGCGCTGTCGAGCAGTTCCCGCCAGCTCGCTGCCGGGTTCTCGTCATGCTTTGACTCGGAAGAAGCCCGGCGTGCCACCTCCGCCCCATTTCTTTCCACGCCGCATCGTCCATGAGAACCTCTAACAATTCTCAAAGTGTTGGGCTTAACAACCGGCGAACTCCGCTGATCGGCATCGACTCGCTGTCCTAATACAACCGGAAAGACTCGTAATTATTGTTGGTCATTCGCCGAGATCGTCGCTCGAATCGGGCGCAAGAAAAGTGCTACGGTCTAATCTTACAACATAAGATCTGTGCAAATTCTGCCGGACAACTTATCATATTCTCTTGATGCGGGCATATGCCCAGCGAATGCGCAAATTTCCGCGAAAATATACGAAAAGCGCTGCAGAATGGCGCCCTGTCGGCTCCGTTTACACTCTATAAAATATATTCGCCTAAATTTTTTGATGTCGGAGCGACGGTCTCAGGATCGTCACCTATGCCATGATGGCGCACCAGGCCCCGAAATCTCGCATAATATCGACGTTGTTACTTTGACACACCGCCTCGCATCTTGGGCGCGATGGCTCCGCGCACTCACAGGGTAAACGCGCAAGGGCATGCAAATGGCATCGTTCCGGCGCGCAAACGCGCCTTTCGGCGCATTCGGGGACAGATCGAGGGCCTCGCATTTGAACGAGATATCACGCGCGACCCTGGCGACCAGACACGTTTCAACAAACCTCGCCCACACGATGGAGAGTGCGAATGAAGAGCATTAAGAGTTTCGGGATCGCGGTGCGTCTCACCCTTGGCTTCAGCTTCCTGGTTCTGCTGATGGCCGGCCTGACCATCTATTCGGCGGTCAAGGTCGCTGAGATCAACGACAATCTTGAAACGATCAACGACGTCAACAGCGTCAAGCAGCGCTTTGCCATCAACTACCGCGGCAGCGTGCACGATCGGGCGATCGCGATCCGTGACGTCACTCTGGTGACCTCTGCCGATGAGCGGAAGACTGCCGAGGCATTGATCGAAAAGCTGGCCGCGTCTTACGCCGAGAATGAAAAGCGCATGGCGGAGATGGTTGCATCGCCGGCAGGTGCGACGGAACAGGAAAAGACCATTCTCAGCGAAATCGCCGACATCCAGGCGAAGACCAATCCGCTGGTCGCCCAGATCATTGCGCTGCAGGAGAAGGGCGACGGCGAGGCAGCCCGCAAGATCCTGCTCGAACAGGCGAGGCCGGCCTTCGTTGCCTGGCTTGGCGCCATCAACAAATTCATCGACTATCAGGAAGCGCTGAACAAATCGATCGGCGGCGAGGTTCGCAGCGCGGCGAGCGGCTTCAATCCGATAGCGATGACTGCGCTCGGCATTGCGGCTGTTCTGTCCATCATTGCCGCTGCCATCACCGCACGCACGATCGTCGGCCCGCTGGCAAAACTTCAGCTTTCGCTGAAGGCTATGGCCGAGGGCAATCTCGACGGCGACCGTCGCCTCGAAGCGCGTGGCGACGAGATCGGCAGGCTCGCACGGGCCGTGGCCGGCTTGCGCGACGCCATTTCGGCAAAGGCCGAACGGGAAGCCGATGCGGAAGCCAAGAGGTCGGTAGCGGAACGGCACCGGCTCGAGCAGGATGCCGGCGAACGCCGCACCCTGGCCGAGCAGACGGACCAGGCTGTCGGCCGGCTGGGCACCGCATTGCAGGCGCTGGCCGACGGTGACCTCACGCAGCAGATCGACACGCCGTTCATTCCGTCTCTGGAAAAGCTCAGAGCCGACTTCAATTCCGCGGTCGAAAAGCTCCGCGCCGCCATGCAGAAGGTTGCCCAGAACGCCAGCGCCATCGCCGGCGGCGCGCAGGAGATCCGCTCCGCCTCGGATGATCTCGCCAAGCGGACCGAACAGCAGGCTGCATCCGTCGAGGAAACGGCGGCTGCGCTGGAGGAGATCACCACCACCGTCGCCGACTCGAGCAACCGGGCTCAGGAAGCCGGCCAGCTCGTTCGTAAGACGAAGGAAAATGCGGAACGCTCGGGCAGCGTCGTTCGCGATGCGGTCGACGCCATGGGCAAGATCGAATCCTCCGCCACCGAAATCGGCAGCATCATCGGCGTCATCGATGAAATCGCCTTCCAGACGAACCTGCTGGCGCTGAATGCCGGCGTCGAAGCGGCGCGCGCCGGCGAAGCAGGCAAGGGCTTTGCCGTCGTCGCCCAGGAAGTGCGCGAGTTGGCGCAGCGTTCGGCCAAGGCGGCCAAGGAAATCAAGGAACTGATCAACGCGTCGAATGGCCATGTGAAAAGCGGTGTCGCCCTGGTTGGCGAGACCGGAAAAGCCCTGCAGGAAATTGCAGTGCAGGTACAGCAGGTCGACGGCAATGTCGTGGCGATCGTCGGCGCTTCGCAGGAGCAGGCGACGGGGTTGAAGGAGATCAATGCCGCCGTCAACAAGATGGATCAGGGCACCCAGCAGAACGCCGCCATGGTGGAAGAAGCGACAGCCGCCGCCCATAGCCTCGCCAAGGAAGCCGACGCGCTGTTCCAGTTGCTGGGCCAGTTCAACATCGGCGGAGCGGTGGCGCCGAAGCGCATATCGCAGCCCGCTGCCGTGGCACAGCATGCTCAACCGGTGGCCTCGCCGGCGCGCCAGATGATTGCCAAGGTGGGCAAGTCGTTCCAGGCGAATGGCAATGCGGCGCTGGCCGGCGATTGGGAAGAGTTTTAAGTCGAGCTGATCCCCCTCCAGCTTGTGCTGGAAAGCAAATGGTTACGAAGGGCAGCGTTTGCTGCCCTTCGTATTTTCATCCTAGGCCCGAGCCGGAACCTTGGCCGGAAGCAGGGCGTTGACCACGACCGCAACACCGATGTTTGCCGCAAGCGCCAGCAGTCCCGTGTAGACGGTGAAGGGTTCGCCGCCGAGGCTGATCAGGTGCAGAGGTTTCCAACCGGCATCCCAGACGAGGAAGGTGCCGCCGCAGAAGCCGACGAACCAGCCGGCAAGCAGGCCGGGTGCGCGGAACCAGTTGGTATAGAGACCGAACACCAGGGCCGGAAGTGTCTGCAGGATCCAGATGCCGCCGAGCAGCTGCAGGTCGAGGGCGAATTGCGTCGGCAGGAAGATGATGACGAGAAGCGCGCCGACCTTCACCACCAGCGACGTCACCTTGGCGACCTTGGCCTCACCCGCATCGCTGACTTTGGGATCGACATAGGCTTTCCAGAAATTGCGGGTGAAGAGATTGGCGGCGCCGATGCTCATCACCGCTGCCGGCACCAGCGCGCCGATGGCGATCGCCGCAAAGGCGAAGCCGGAGAACCAGCCCGAAAACAGCGTCTTGAACAGCGTGGGAACGACGTCATTGGCGCTGTCGAGCTTCAGGTTGGCGGCGTGGCCCATATAGCCGAGCAGCGCCAGAAGGCCGAGCAGCAGCGTATAGGCGGGCAGCATGATCGCATTCTTGCGGATCGTCTTGCCGCTGTTGGAGGCAAAGATGCCCGTCAGCGTATGCGGATACATGAAAGCCGCGAGCGCCGAACCCAAAGCGAGCGTGGCATAGGCGACATACTGGTTGCCGCCGAGCAGCAGGCTGCCGGAACCCTTGGCCTGGAAGGCCGCGTCAGCCGAGGCAAAGACATTGGCGTAGCCTCCGAGCTTCGACGGGATCAATGCGACGGCTGCGATCACGACGATATAGATCATGATGTCCTTGACGAAGGCGATCAGAGCCGGCGCGCGCAGACCCGCTGAATAGGTGTAGAGCGCCAGCACGATGAAGGCGATCGCCAGCGGCAGTTCGCCATGCAGCCCGAGTGCCTTCAGCACCGCCGTCATGCCGACGAGCTGCAGGGCGATGTAGGGCATGGTGGCGATGACGCCGGTTGCCGCCACCGCGAGTTCGAGACTGCGCGATCCGTATTGACCGTGAACGACGTCGGCCGCCGTCACATAACCGAAATCCTTGGCGCGTTTCCACAAAACCGGCATGACCATGAAGACGAAGGGATAGACGACGATGGTATAGGGCAGCGCGAAGAAGCCGTAGGCGCCGACGGTATAGACCAGCGCCGGGACGGCGATCACGGTGTAGGCGGTATAGAAATCACCGCCGACGAGGAACCAGGTGATCCAGGTGCCGAAGTTGCGTCCGCCAAGGCCCCATTCATCGATATGGGCGAGTGTCTCCGGCTTGCGCCAGCGGCTGGCGACGAAGCCCATGACGGTGACGAGCGCGAAAAAGAAGATGAAGACGGCAAGCGCCGTGCCGTTGATGTCAGTCGTCATGGCGGGTGCTCCGATAGGCGATCCAGGTCAGCGTCGCGGTGATCGGCACCCAGAGAAGCTGATACCAGTAGAAGAACGGAAAGCCGAAAAGAGCCGGCTCGCGGAGATTGTAGAATGGCGGCCAGAGCAGACCTATAAACGGAATGACAAGCAGCCAGAGCGCTGCCTTGCTACGTGGTTTTTCCATGTCGGGATCCCTTTCAGGCGCCGCGGGCGGCGGTCGCCATGTTCCAGTTGTCGGCGTGGAAGGCAGGTCTGTCAGCCGGCGGCCGCGGCAGGCCCGGTTCGGGTCGCTTGCGGTTTTCCGGTCGATCGGAAGCTGATGTAACGCATGTGAATTCCTCCCAACGGCTCGCACTCGGCCAGCCGTGAGGGGAGTCCTAGGACGCTGGTTTCATCCCCACAAGATGGGTGCAAGGGTGAAATGCCGGGGCCTACCCAGAAGTGGGTAGGCGCGAATTCACGTCGACTTTTGCAACGATGCCGTGGTCGAGCGCATAGCGGATGAGGCCCGCCGTGGTTGCGATGCCGAGCTTTTTCTTGAGATTCTTGCGATGGGTTTCCGCCGTGGCGGAGCTTATCCCGAGCGCCTCGGCGATCTCCCGGTTGCTCCTGCCGGCAACGATCAGCCCGAGAATGTCGCGTTCGCGCGGTGTCAGGGGATCGCTCCCCTCCTCCACCCGCTCGCCCATCAGCGCGTCGAAGACGCCGGAGGAGAAATAGGTGCCACCGCCTGCGACGGTCTCGATGGCCGAGACGATCTCGTCGGTAGAAACGTCCTTCAGGATATAGCCGGCTGCGCCATGCATGACCGAGGAGGAAATATATTCGCGGCTGTCATGCATGGAGAGCATCACCACCCGCGCCTGGGGCAGTTCGTTCCGGAACAATTCGATCGCATCGATGCCGCTCAGCTTCGGCATGTTGATGTCCATCAGCACGACCTGCGGCAGAACCTGCCGGCCGATGTCGAGCCCCGTTTGTGCGAGCCCCGCCGTGCCGGCGACTTCGATATGGTCGAATGTTTCGAGCACTGCCTTCAACCCGTCCAGCACCAGCGGGTGGTTGTCGATCAACAGCACCCTGATTTTCAGGCGTTCCGTCATGCGGCTTCCGCCTGCCGATCGGCGGGACGATTGGCCGATTTCGGCAGCATCGCCGTCAGCGTCGTGCCGGTCTCGCTGCTGTTGATCAGCAACAGACCGCGGAAGTGGGCCATCCGTTCCTGCATGTTGCGCAGGCCAAGACCCGATCTGCCGGATAAGTCGCCCCTGGCGCCGTCGAAGCCGGTGCCGTTGTCGGTGACGGTCATGCGGGCGCGGCCGCCGTCGCTCCAGAGCTTGACCGAGAGTTTGGAGGCGCCCGAGTGGCGTTCGACATTGTTGAAGGCTTCCTGGGCGACGCGATAGAGCGCGGTGCTCGCCTCGGCCTTCAGCGTGTCGGTGAAGCCCGAAGCATCGATCTTCGTCTCGATCCCCGTCCGCTCGGCGAAATGATAACACAGCGCCTCTAACGCCGCCGTCAGGCCGAGATCGTCGAGCACACGCGGCCGCAGATCGTGCGACAGCCGCCTGATCTCCTTGATGGCGCCGTTCAGCGCCTCGACGCCGCGGTCGATGGTAAGAGCGGCATCGTCGACATTGGTCCTGACCTTGCGGCCGGCAAGGTCCATCGCATAGCGCACGCCGACGAGATTCTGGGAAATGCCGTCATGCAGCTCGCGCGCAAGCCGCGCGCGCTCTTCTTCCTGGGTGTCGATGACCCGCTGCGTCAGCGCCTTGAGCCGGCTGTCGGCCATGCGGCGCTCGTGGAAAGTCAGCAGCATGCAGGTGGTGAAAACGACGAGCACCGAAGGCACGGCGATCAGCGCGACGATGATGAAGGTCCGTCTGATGTTGGCGCGCATGTCGGCATTGGCGGCGGCACTCTGGGCAAAGACATCGTCGAGGTAAACGCCGGTGCCGACCACCCAGTGCCACTTGTCGAGACTGACGACGAAGGAGAGCTTGTCGGCGATCTGTCCGGTCGATGGTTTCTGCCATTTGTACTGATGCAGGCCGCCGCCCGCTTTTGCCGTGGCGATCAGTTCGGCAATGACCTTGTCGCCATCCGGATCGGTCAGGTCGAGCCAATTGTGCCCGTGCCGGAACGTCTGGCGCGGATGGACGATATTGTTGCCGTCATAGTCGTAGACGAAGAAATATCCGTCCTTGCCGTAGTCGAGCGAGGTCAGAATCGCCGCCACCTGCTGCTTGGCAGCCTCGTCGTCGGCGCCGGCCTTGTCGTAGATCGTCTGGATGGCGGACAGGGCAAGGTTGGTCAGATTGAGGATTTCGGCTTCCTTGGTCTTCAGCATGTTCTGCTCGAACGTATCGATGCTGTTCTTGGCGAGGTTTGCCGATTGCCATGTGATGAAGGTGGTGATCGCAAGGATCGAAATGACGAGCGGGACGATCGCCAATGCGATGATCTGGTGTCGTAGCGTCAACGATCATTCCTCCCGAGAATGTGTGCCCGGAATTATGCCCTTTGCCGAATGCGAGTCCAGCGGCTTGTCCGCGCGGCCGCGCCAGCGCTATTCCAGCGGCACGAACAGACCGAGCTTGACGTCGCGCAGCACGACATTCGTGTGCATGCGGCGGATCTGCGGATTGTCTGCCATGATCAGCGCAGCGATATCGTCATAATGTTCGACGTCGCGGGCGGTGACGATCGCGATCAGATCGACCGCGCCCGTGACGTAATAGACCTGCTGTATGTGATCCTGCTTCTCCGCCCACAGGCGGAACTTCGCCAGCGCGTCGTAATTGTCCCGCTCGATCTCCATCCCGACGATGAACACCATCGCCGTTCCCGTCGCCTTGCGGTCGACGACGGCCACCTCCGCCTTGATGATCCCCTCCTCGCGCAGCCGCTTCAACCGTCTTTGCACGGCCGAGACCGACAGCCCGATCCGTTCGGCGATCGTTTCGGCTTTCAGCTGGCAGTCGCGCTGAACGATATCGAGAATGTCACGGTCAAAACGATCCAGTTGTTCCATTGTTCAGTCCAATTCTCGCTGCGGCACTTCGCGGTTTCTGCCGCATTCGCCGCGTGAGGAAGATTATTTTGCACAAATTATGCAGAAGAGACAAAAATTGCGCGAAAAAACCGCGTTATTTTATCATTATCCTTCGCAAATCCAGTCCAGCCGGAACCATGCATGTCGGATCAACCCTTTCCTGCTCTTCGCGTCGAAGATCTTCATAAAAGCTTCGGCTCGCAAGAGGTTCTCAAGGGTATTTCGGCGCAAGCCCACAAGTCTGATGTGATTTCGATCATCGGCTCGTCGGGCTCCGGCAAGAGCACCTTTCTCCGATGCATTAATTTCCTGGAAACGCCGGATCGTGGCCGCATCGCCGTGAACGGCGAGGAGATCGCGCTGAAGATGGGGCGGGACGGCCGGCTGCAGCCGCGCAGCTGGCGGCAGATCGAACGGCTCCGGACCGGGCTCGGAATGGTCTTCCAGAGCTTCAATCTCTGGGCTCATCGGACGGTGCTGGAAAACGTCATCGAGGCGCCGGTGCACGTGATGGGCATTTCCCGGCGCGAGGCCGTCGAAAAAGCCGAGGCCCTGCTCCACAAGGTCGGGCTCTTCGACAAGCGTCACGCCTATCCGGCTTTCCTCTCGGGCGGCCAGCAGCAGCGCGCGGCGATTGCCAGAGCCCTCTGCGTCGATCCCGATGTCATGCTGTTCGACGAACCGACATCGGCGCTTGATCCGGAGCTGGTCGGCGAGGTCCTGAAAGTCATCCGCGATCTCGCGGAAGAAGGCCGGACCATGCTGATCGTCACGCATGAAATGCGCTTTGCCCGCGATGTCTCGAGCCGTGTTCTCTTCCTGCATCAAGGACGGATCGAGGAGGAAGGTCCGCCGGAGCAGATATTCGGGGCGCCGGTCAGCGCCCGCTGCCGGGAATTCACCGGTCTCAGCGCCCACTGATGCCGACCGCTCTCTCATCGACAACACAAACCAGGAGAATCCTGCGAATGAAACTGCTCCCCACGCTTTTCGCCGGCGCGGCACTCGTGCTTTCCGCCGTCACCGCACAGGCCGAAGTCCGCTTCGGCGTCATGAACGAATCCTATCCGCCCTTCTTCGCCAAGGACGCGTCGGGCCAATGGCAGGGATGGGAAATCGACCTGATGAATGCCGTCTGCGAAGAGATGAAGGAGAAATGCTCGATCGTCGACATTTCCTGGGACGGTCTCATTCCGGCGCTCCAGAGCAAGAAGTTCGACGTGATCTGGTCGTCGATGTCGAACACCGCGGAACGCTCGAAGGTGATCGACTTCACCGACAAATATTACAACACGCCAAGCACCCTGATCGGTCCCAAGGACCAGAAGCCGGGCGCCACCGCCGAGGACGTGAAGGGCAAGACCATCGGCATCCAGGTGTCGACGATCCAGTCGGAATATTACAAGAAGTATTTCGCCGGCGCTGCCGAGGAAAAGACCTACCAGACGCTCGACGAGGCTTTTCAGGACCTCGCCTCCGGCCGTATCGACTATGTCTTCGGCGATTCACTGGCGCTTGACGCTTTCCTGAAAAGCGATGGCGGCAAGGATTGCTGCGCAAAGGCGGGCGACGTCGCCGACGACAAGGAGATCCTCGGCGCCGGCGTTTCGGGCGGCCTGCGCAAGGAAGACACGGAGCTGAAGGCCAAGCTGAACGCGGCCATCGCTGCAGTCCGTGCCAACGGCCAGTATGACGCCATCACCAAGAAATACTTCGATTTCGACATCTACGGCGCGAAGTAAGCAATCCCGATAATGGCGACCGCGCAACAAGGTATTCTGGACCTGCTGTCTCCCTATCCTCCGGGATGGGGCGGCGTTCTCTTGGCAGGTGCGGTCTCCACGGTCGCCATCTCGGCTTGCGCTTTCGCGATCGGCCTCCTGCTCGGCACGGGCGGCGCGCTGGGGAAGCTTTCGGGCAATCGCCTGCTCCGCCTGCTGCTCGATCTCTATACCACGCTGATCCGCGCCGTTCCCGAACTGATCCTGATCGTCGGGCTCTATTATGCCGGCACCGACGGCCTCAACCGGCTGCTCGCCGTGTTCGACCTGCCGCCGGTCAATGTGAATGGTTTCGTCGCGGCCGTTGCGGTGCTGGGCTTCGTGCAGGGCGCCTACATGACGGAGGTGCTGCGCGGCGCGATCCTCGCCATTCCCGTCGGCCAGATCGAAGCTGCCAAGGCCTTCGGCATGGGGCCGGTGCTGCGGTTTCGCCGCGTCCTGCTGCCGGCGCTCTTGCCGAACGCCCTGCCGGGTCTTGCCAATCTGTGGATGTCGGTCACCAAGGACAGCGCGCTGGTCGCCGTCGTCGGCTATCAGGAATTGGCGCTCGCCACCCGTCTTGCCGGGGCAAGCACAAAACACTACTTCGTCTTTTTCCTTGCTTCGGCCCTTCTCTACCTCGCTATCACGCTCGTTTCCAACCTCGTCTTCAAACTGATCGAGGGGCGGGTACGGCGGGGGCAGCCGCGCCTTGCCTGAAGAAAGCGCCCCATGAGTTTCACCTGGATCTCTTCCTATTGGCCGCTGCTTCTGACGGGCGCCTGGCAGACCATTTGCCTGCTGGTGATCTCTGTGGTGTTCGGCTTTGCCCTCGCCATCGGCCTCGCCTTCGCGCAAGTCAGCGGCGGCAGGCTGACGCGGCTACTGGCGCGGGGCTACTGCACCTTCTTCCGCGGCACGCCGCTGCTGATACAGCTGTGGCTTCTCTACTATGGGGTGGGATCGCTGCTGCCGATGATCCCCGGTATCCGCCAGAGCCTGTTCTGGCCGATCCTGCGCGAGGGCTTCTTCTTCGCCGCCGTCAGTTTCACCCTGAACTATGCGGCCTATGAGGCGGAGGTATTGCGCGGCGCGCTGCTCGCCGTTCCCAAGGGTGAGCTCGAAGCCGGCCGGGCCTTCGGCCTGTCGCCCTGGATGCTGACCCGCCGCATCTGGCTGCCGCGCGCCATTCGCATCGCCCTGCCGACCATTGCCGGAGAGATCGTCATGCAGCTCAAGGCGACGCCGCTCGCCTTTACGGTGACAGTGATGGATCTCTATGCCGTGGCGAACAAGGTCCGGCAGGACACGCTGCTCGTCTATGAACCGCTGCTGGTCGTCACCCTCTTTTATCTCGCCTTGACCGCAGTGGTCGCCCGCGTCTTCCGAGGTCTCGAAGCGCAGGTGCCGGTTCGCCGTTAGGCGGACGGAAAGGGACTGGCCCATGAACTACCTCGCGCACGAACCACGTGCATCTCGCCCACTTTGTTATGAAAAGCCCGCCGCCGGCCACGGCGCGACGGCCTGAATGGAGACCTCTTCATGAGCACGACGCGAATTCTCGATGGCGGCATGAGCCGCGAGCTGCTGCGGCTGGGCGCCGAACTGAAACAGCCGGAATGGTCGGCATTGGCGCTGATCAACGCGCCTGATATCGTTCGCAAGGTCCACCAGGAATTCATTGCCGCCGGCTCCGAGGTCGTGACGACGAACAGTTATGCGCTGGTGCCCTTTCACATCGGCGAGGATCGGTTTTGGAAGGAAGGGCCGGCGTTGATCCGTCTCGCCGGTCGGTTAGCCCGCGAGGCGGCAGATGCCGTCTCGCATCGCAAGGTGCTGGTCGCCGGCTCGCTGCCACCGATCTTCGGCTCATACGAGCCACAGAACTTTCAGCCGTCGCGGGTGCAGGACTATCTCGAGGTGCTCGTCGAAAACCTCGGCCCCTTCGTCGATATATGGCTCGGCGAGACGCTGAGCCTGATCGCCGAGGCGGAGGCCGTCCGCAACGCGGTGGCGGCATCAGGCAAGCCGTTCTGGATTTCCTTCACATTGGCGGATGACGAGGCAGCCATCGGAGGCGGCGAACCGAAGCTTCGCTCCGGCGAAACCGTCGCTGACGCGGCGTCCTGGGCGGTGTCATCGGGCGCTGAAGCCTTCCTGTTCAATTGCAGCAAGCCCGAGGTCATGCAGGCGGCCGTGGAGACGGCGGCGCGCGTCTTCCGGACAATGGACGCTTCCATCGAGATCGGCGTCTATGCCAACGCCTTCGAAGGGGAAACAGGCGAAGCGGCCGCCAATGAAGGGCTGCATGAAACCCGCAACGATCTGAATGACGATGCCTATTCGCGTTACGCCTGCTCCTGGGCCGAAGCCGGCGCGACGATCATCGGCGGCTGCTGCGGGATCGGCGCCGCCCATATCCATCGGCTCAAGAAGACGCTCTTGAGTTGACGCGGCACGTAGGCCGCGCCGCGGCGACTGTTATTCAGCTTTCGGCGCCGTTTTCTGCAGTTCGAGGAGGAGCTTGATCAGCTTCGGCGCCATCTCCCGTATTTCTGAAAGATGGACGGCGCTCAGCCGCGTCAGCAGCGCGTCCGCCTTGTCGGTCAGCAGAATCGTCTGGCGGCGCCTGTCGGCCGGATCGGCATGACGTTCGACCAATCCGGCATCCGACAGCCGCCCGACAAGTTCGGTCGCCGTATGCGGCGCGATGATCAGCCGCTCGGCCAACATGCCGATGGTTACGGCACCGCCGCGTTGTCCCTTGATCGCCAGCAGCGCCTGATGCTGTTGCGTCGGCAGTCCTTCCGACTGGGCGGCGGAGGCGCTGAAGTCCATGAACTGGCGAAGCGCGAACCGGAGGTCGGCGAGAGCCTGGTAATCTTCCTGTCTGAGCGGCGGCGCGGTCTTCTTCAAAGCCATTCTCCTTTGCCGCAGCGGCTGCCCAGGTTGGAAGCCATTCGGCCATCTCGAATAGAGGGGCAGTCGCCAGCCGGTCAAGGGAGGCATCTTATGAGACATGATCGTCTTCATGTTTTCGTCCCTTGATTTATATCGTATCACGATATATTGACGCCCCTCAAGCGTATCCGTTCCGCGTAGCAGAGGCTTCCATGGCGCAGCATCAACCAAGCAACCGGCCGCACGATTTCACCGGCGGTCTTTCCCGGCGTGAGGCCGGAGATTTCACCACCGACCGGCGGGTCCTCCTGCTGGTTGGCATGTCCATCATTGTCGGCACGGCAGGCGCGTTTGCCGCCTGGTGTCTCGTCAGCCTCATCGCGCTGGTGACGAATGCCATCTGGTTCGGGCAGATCGGCATCCGGCCCGCCTCTCTGGCTGCGGTGCCGCGCTCGCTATGGGTGGTTCTGGTTCCGCCGCTCGGCGGACTGGTCATCGGGCTCATGGCCCGCTTCGGGTCGGAGAAGATACGCGGCCACGGCATTCCGGAGGCGATCGAGGCCATCCTGATCGGCGGCAGCCGGATGTCACCGAAGGTCGCGATCCTCAAGCCGCTGTCATCGGCAATCTCCATCGGAACCGGCGGTCCGTTCGGCGCCGAGGGGCCGATCATCATGACCGGCGGTGCGATCGGCTCGCTGTTCGCCCAATTCTTCCACATGAGTGCCGCAGAGCGGAAGACGCTGCTCGTCGCGGGTGCCGCCGCAGGCATGACGGCGATCTTCGGCTCGCCGATCGCCGCGGTCATGCTGGCGGTCGAACTCTTATTGTTCGAATGGAAGCCGCGCAGCTTCATTCCGGTCGCCGTCGCCGCTTGCGTATCGATCTGCTGGCGTCCGCTGCTGTTCGGTACCGGTCCGCTGTTCCCGACCCACTTTCAGCCAGACTTGCCCTGGTGGGGGATTTTCGCCTGTGCGGCGATGGGCATCATCTCAGGCCTGCAATCGGGATTGCTGACGACACTGCTCTACCGGATCGAGGATCTGTTCGAGGCCTTGCCGATCCACTGGATGTGGTGGCCGATGCTCGGCGGTCTCGTCATCGGCCTCGGCGGCCTGATTGAACCGCGAGCAATGGGCGTCGGCTACGACATCATCGATGGCTTGCTCAACAACCGGCTGCTCGCGCCGGCTGTGATGTCGATCCTGCTGGTGAAGACGGTCATCTGGCTGTTTGCCCTGTCGTCGGGCACCTCGGGCGGCGTGCTTGCACCGCTTCTGATTTTCGGCGGCGCTCTCGGATGGCTGGTCGGGCTTGTTATGCCGGGCAACGATCCCGGCTTCTGGGCGCTGCTCGGCATGGCGGCGATGATGGGCGGAACCATGCGCGCGCCGCTGACGGGAACCTTCTTCGCGATGGAGATCACCGGCGACATCAGCACGCTCGTTCCGCTGCTTGCCGCAACGGTTACGGCCTATGCCGTCACGGTTTTGCTGCTGCGCCGCTCGATCCTCACCGAGAAGATCGCACGCCGCGGCCAGCATATCACCCGCGAATATGGCGTCGATCCGTTCGAGCTATCGCGGGCAAGGGAGATCATGATCAGCGATGTCGATACGCTTCCGGTCACCATGACGGTGGGAGAGGCGTGCGACTTCTTTGCCTCGCTGGAGAAAACGCACCGGATCTATCCGGTGGTCGATGCAGGAGGCAAATTGGCAGGCATCGTATCGAGGGCTGACGCCCTGCTCTGGCAGGGGAATTTGGACCTCGCCGGACAGACGCTTGCGGAAAATGTGACAGACGCGTCCGTTCCTGTCGGGCATCCGGATGATACGGTCGCATTCATCGCCGACCTGATGCTGTCGACCGGCGACGGACGCATTCCGATCGTCGATCCGACCTCAGGGAAATTGTGCGGCCTGATCGCCCGCAAGGATCTCCTGCGGCTGCGCAGTTCCTACCGGTCGGCGGAACTGGATCGGCGGCCGTATCTCACCGCCGGCTCAAAGAGCAGGGCGCAATAGCGGTCCGCTGATGTTCTCTCCCTCGCTCCTGCTACTGCGGCGCGCCACATGGAACAGGTTCCATGTGGCGCGCGCTGACGACTGAAGATGTCAGTGCAGTCCGAACAGGTTCAGCAACTCTTCGCGGTGTCGGACGAATTCCGGGGCGCTGCGGTCGCGAGGACGGGGCAGATCGATTTCGATCAGGCGCGGCTCGCTGCCTTTTTCCCGTGGCAGGATCAGGATCCGGTCGGCGAGATAAATCGCTTCCTCGAGATCGTGGGTCACGAGAATGGTGGTGACATCCTCATCGCGCCAGATCCGTGCTAGCTCCTGCTGCATGCCGATCTTGGTCATTGCGTCGAGCGCGCCGAGCGGTTCGTCGAGCAGCAGGATCTCCGGCTGGACGGCAAGCGCCCGGGCGATCCCGACGCGTTGGGCCATGCCGCCGGAGAGCTGCCGGGGATAGGCCGCCTCGAATTGCTGCAGGCCGACGAGCTTGACATAATGGCGCGCCCGCGCCCTCGCCTGCTCACGTGACAGACCTCTTGTTTCCAGCCCGAAGGAGACATTGTCGAGCACATCAAGCCAGGGAAGCAGCCGCGGTTCCTGGAAGATGACGGCGCGCTCCGCGCCGACGCCGCACACCGCCTTGCCGTCGACGAGAACCTCTCCCGTGTCGGAATCCTCAAGACCTGCCAGAACCCTGAGCAGGGTCGTCTTGCCCGAGCCGCTGGCGCCGACAATGGCGAGGCTTTCGCCGGAGCGGATGTGGAGGTTGATATCCTTGAGAACCTCTAGCTGTGTCCCGTTCAACTTGTAGGATTTGGAGAGGTGACGGATCGTTACCTCTCCGCGGCTCGTGTCCTCAGCGATGCTCATCACGGTTCCTCAGTTGCTTGCCGGCTTGGCGTCGGCGGCAAAGAGGATGTCCTTGGCCGCCAGCTGGCCTTGCTTCAGCTTGCCTTCGCGAACCAGGACGTCGATCCAGAACTGGATGTCGCGCTCGACCGGCAGGCCGCCGGCGCGCACGCCGTAGCCGCGGAAATACTGTGCGATATCCGCGTTCTCGCCACGCTCGCTGAGCGCCTTGGCCAGGATCTTCTTGGTTTCCTCAGGATGCTCGCGGGCATAGTCGAGGGCGCGGGCCGACTGCTCGACGAAAATCTTCGAAGCCTCCGGATGCTGCTGAATGAAATCGCGGCGCAGTACCACAAAGCCGCCGGCAATGTCTCCAAGCACGTCGGTATCGTCGAAAATCGCCCGCAGACCGCCGTTCTTCAGCGCTGCACCCTCGAAGGTCGTCTGCCAATAGCCGAAGGCGGCGATATCGACCTGCTTGGAACGCAGCACCTGCTCGAGCTGCGGCCCGGGGACGACGACCTGATTGGCGACGTCGGTCGGCAGGTCGACGGAATGCAAGGCCTCGCGGATGGTATAGTCGAGATGGGCGCCGAGCGTATTGACCGCGATGCTCTTGCCGGCAATGTCCTTGATGCCTTTGATCGGGCTGTCTTCCAGCACGTAGAAGGTCGACTGCACCTCGTCGTTGATGCCGTTCGAAGGATAGGCGGCGACGAAATCATTGCCGCCGATGATCGAGTTCAGGACGGCGGAGGTTGCAGCGCTGCCAATCTCGACGTCACCGGATGCCAGAGCGATGAGGGAGGCCGGGCCGCCCTGGGCATAGCCGACATTTTCCAGCGTGATGCCCGTGCCTTCGAAATAGCCGAGCTCGGCGGCGAGTTCATGGGCGGCAAGGCCGCCCTGGCTGGCGAGGTAGCGCAGCTTCACCGTGTCGGTGGCTGCGGCCGGTGTGGCAAGGCCGAGAGCGATCACGGCCGGCAGAAGGAGGTTGCGGGGATGGAATGTCATGTGGTGGTCCTTTTCGGAAGAGGAAAATCGGTGGAAGCAGTCAACGGCCCGGCTGAGACCAGCGGCAGAGGCGGCGCTGCAGGAGAACGAGCAAGGCATTGGCGGCAAGCCCGAGGAAGGCGAGCAGAAGGATCGCCGCAAACATCAGCGGAATCTGGAAATTGTACTGGGCGTTCATGACCTGGAAACCGATGCCCTTGTTGGCGCCGATCATCTCGGCGGCAATCAACAGCAGAAGCGCAGTCGTCGCCGAAAGGCGCAGGCCGACGAAGATTGCAGGCACCGAGGCCGGCAGGATGACGCGGCGGAAGATGGTCAGCGGCCCGGCGCCGTAGGTCCGCGCCATCTCGATCAGCTTCTTGTCCACTTCCTTGACGCCGCCGATCGTGGCGAGCAGGACCGGAAACAGCGTCGCCCAGAAGATCACGAAGATCTTCGATGTTTCGCCGAGGCCGAGCAGCAGGATGAAGACCGGGTAGAGCGCCAGCGCCGAGGTCTGGCGGAAGAGCTGCAGGATCGGATCGAGCGCCTGTTCGACCAAGCGAAACTGGCCCATGAACAGGCCGAGCGGAATGCCGATTGCGACGGCAAAGGCAAAAGCGGTTCCCGATCGCTGCAGACTGATGGCGATGTCATCGAGCAGCGCGCCGTTGGCCAGATTGGTCCAAAGGGCCGACAGGATCACGTTCAAGGGCGGGAAGACGGCGGGATTGACCCAGCCCCTGGTGCTCGACACCTGCCAGAACAGGAGGAAGCCGATGAGAAGGCCGTAGCGCGGCAAAAGCGATGCGAGCACTCCGCGCAGGCGGGAGGCGAGAATGGAAATATGGCTTTCGCTGTTTTTCAGGCGGCCAAAGCTTCTCGGGAGAGTCTGGTTGATTTCATAGGTCATGGCCGCTCCTCACTCTGCCGCCTGGAGAGCTGCATGTCCTGCAGTCCACCGATTGGTCGGGAAAGGCAGGCCGAGGTTCTCCCGCAGCGTCTTGCCCTCATAGGCGGTGCGGAACAGGCCGCGGCGCTGCAGTTCCGGGATGACCAGATCGACGAAATCGTCGAGCGCCGTCGGCAGCCAGGGCGGCAGAATGTTGAAGCCGTCGGCGGCTTCGTTCTCGAACCAGTTCTGCAGCGTATCGGCGATCTGCTCGGGCGTTCCGACGATGGTGTAGTGACCGCGGGCGGATGCGATCCACTGATAGAGCTGGCGAATGGTGAAGTTGTTTTCATCGGCGATCTGGCGGATGAGCGCCTGGCGGCTCTTCATGCCTTCGGTCGGCGGCGCCGGCGGCAGAGGCCCGTCGAGGTCATAACCGTGCAGATCGAGCGTGCCGCCGGTCAGGCCATTGAGGAGGCCGATCCCGTCCTCTTCGACGATGAGCGAGGTCAGGCGGTCGTATTTCTCGCGTGCCTCCGCCTCGGTCCTGCCGACGAAAGCGGATACGCCGGGCATGACCAGGATGTGATCCGGGTTTCGGCCGAGACCGCGGGCGCGGGCCTTGATGTCCCGGTAGAACTCCTGGGCGGTTTCGATATGCTGGTGGGCGGTGAAGATGACCTCGGCCGTTGCCGCGGCGAGTCCGCGTCCGTCTTCGGATTGGCCGGCCTGGACGATGACGGGATGCCCCTGCGGCGACCGCGAGACGTTGAGCGGACCGCGCACGCTGAAATGTTCGCCGCGGTGGTCGGTGTCGTGCAGCTTCGACGGGTCGAAGAATACGCCGGTATCCTTGTCCCGGATGAAGGCGTCGTCTTCGAAGCTTTCCCAGAGTTTGCGGACGACGTCGACATGCTCGGCGGCACGGCGATATCGGTCGGCATGCGGAAGCTGGGTGTCGCGGTTGAAGTTCTGCGCCGTCAGGTCGCCCGTCGTGGTGACGACGTTCCAGCCGGCGCGGCCATCCGAGATCAGATCCAGCGAGGCGAATTTGCGGGCGGTCGTGTAAGGCTCCTCGTAGGTCGTCGAGGACGTGGCGATAAAGCCGAGATGGGTGGTGAAAGGCGCAAGGGCGGAAAACAGGGTCACCGGTTCGAAGCCGGCGACGCGGGCATTGCCGCCTTCACGCGCCCCGCCGAAACCGACGGCCAGTCCGTCGGCGAGGAAATAGGCATCGAAGAGCCCGCGCTCGGCCGTCAAAGCGAGGCGTTTGTGGAACTCGAAACTGGTCGCGCCGTCGGCCGGCTGGTCGGGATGCCGCCATGAGGCAACATGCTGTCCGCCACCGGGAAGAAATGCCCCAAGCCTGATTTTCCGTGTCATGTCGCGTCCTCTCCGGTTGCCGTCAACAGTCTGGCCTTCCCCAAGGCCAAGTATAAATGCGCTGTTGGACCACTAAGATACGTTCTCCATAAATTTTATAGAGAAACTTAATTTCATAGTTTCGGAGGAAGCGTGAATAGATTTCCGGGATCGGCTTGAAACTCGAAATTGAACGATCGAGGCCGCCGCCCCTCGAATTATAGGGCAGGCCGACAGGCGGCATTCTACAGGCGTGACAAAGAGCCGCCTGGGGCGGTGATAAGGAGATCATCCGGCGTTCCCTCGCACGAATGTCCGTGCCGCCGGATATCAATATCCTGATTTGCTCAGGCTTCAGCCTCGTTTGGGCCGGGTCGGAGCATGATCCAGTCCGGCGGCGGCCTTCTTCAGGCAGTCGAGGTAGCGGTCGCGGTTGGCGATGCCGTCGTCGCGCGGGGTGACGAGGCAGAGCGTTGCGGCGGCATGGCCTTCTTCGCCGCGCACCGGCACGGCAAAACAATGGGTGAAGCTGTCGACGATGCTGTTGAAAGTGAAGAGACCTTCACGCTCGGCTTGGCGCACTTCGGCGATGAAGGTTTGCGGCTCCAGCCATTCGCCGTTCGGCAGGCGGAAATCCTGCGGCGGAATGAAGTTCAGAATGTCCTGATCGGACAGATGCGCGACGAGCAAGCGGCCTGACGCCGTCCACGGGATCGGCACCGATTGGCCGACATCCGTCGAAATGCGGAAGGGGCGTGCGCCTTCGCGCATGCGCACGACCGTATATCTGTTTCCATCCAGCATGCAGAACTGCGCCGTTTCCCGCGTCTCGTCGGCAAGCTGTTCCAGTGCGGCCTCGCATTCGCGGGTGAAATCGAAATGGTTCTCATAGGCTGCGCCGAGGAAATAGAGCTTGCGGCCGAGATAGACACGCCCCTCGCCGCCGGTGAATTCCAGAATGCCGTTGCTCAGCAGCAGGTTGACGAGTTCGTAAACCGATGAACGCGGCGCGCCGATCTGCGCGGCAATTTCGTTTGGCTTCAAGGCCTGCCGCTTCTGGCGCAGGAAATCGAGGATCTCGAAGGCGCGGTCGAGCCCTCGGGCGCGCTTGCCGGCTGCTTCGTCCTGAACTGCATCCATTCTTTCGATCCTTTTTTGTCCGGCCAAGCTTTTCAAGCCCTCTGCCGCATCTGTCAATCGATCCGGTCATTCATCGCGGATGAAATTTTTCCACCCCTCTTGCGGGGTAGAAAAATCAGCATAAGATCACCTCGTCCGGTATATAGATCATATGTACAATATATTGGACAAAGATGGCAAGCCGTCAACGCTGCCGCTCACAAAAAAGGGGATCGACATGAAGAATTTTGAAAACAGCATTTCTGCTTCGCTGCGCCGCCTTCTTGCGGGCGCTGCCGCCGCGGCGGCCCTCCTCGTCTTTTCCACAGGCACGGCCTCGGCCGCCGCCAATTGCATCAAAGATGACAGGAAGGCGCCCTATACGATCGGCTGGGCGAACATCTATTCGGTGCCGACCTGGATGAAGCAGACCGAAGGCACCATCACGGCTGAAGTGGAGGAGCTGAAGAAGGCGGGCCTGGTGAAGGACCTGATGATCACGGACGCGCAGGGCAACGCCCAGACGCAGATCCAGCATATTCAGTCGATGATCGACGCCAATGTCGACGCCATCGTCGTGATCGCCGGTTCCTCCAATGCGCTCGACCGCGTCATATCGGATGCCTGCGACAAGGGCATCGCCGTCGTGAATTTCGACAGCCTTGTCAATACCGACAAGGTGACCGCCAAGATCAACACCGATTCCAACGAATGGGGCGCGACCGCTGCCAAGTGGATGGTCAGCCAGCTCGGCGGCAAGGGCAAGATCATCATCATGAACGGCCCGGCCGGCATTTCGGTGAGCGACGACCGCCGCAAAGGCGCCCAGCCGGTCCTCGATGCCAATCCGGGTCTCCAGGTGATCACCGAGACGAATACGGAATATAACGTCGCGCCGGCGCAGGAAGCGATGACCAGCCTGCTCTTTGCCAATCCCGAAATCGACGGCGTGCTGTCGCTCGGTGGCGCGCTGTCGGCCGGCTCGGTCCTTGCCTTCGAGCGTCAGGGCCGCGAGCAGGTGCCGACGACCGGTGAAAACGCCCGGCAGTTCCTGGAACTCTGGAAGGAGAAGGGCCTGAAGGGCTGGGCGACGATGCAGCCCAACTGGCTCGGCGCGCTTTCCGTCTATACCGCCGTGCAGGCGCTGCAAGGCAAGGATGTCCCGGCCTTCGTCAAGGTGCCGCTGCCCGTCATCGACGACAGCACGATCGGCAGCTACCTCGCCCGGGCCGACAAGTTCCCGGCTGACGGCTATATCTACTCCGATTACGACCAGGCGCTCTTCGACAAGCTGCTCGCCAAGTAATCCGCCCAAATAATCCGACCAAGTAACTCGGGTTGAGGAAAGCCGTCATGACGGAAGAACGACCCCTGCTGGAAGCCCGGCAGGTGTTCAGGGGATTTTTCGGCAATCCCGTTTTGAAGGGCGTCGATATCGCCCTTCTGCCGGGCAGGGTTCACGCCCTGCTCGGCGAAAACGGCGCCGGCAAATCCACATTGATCAACCTCCTGTCCGGTGCTCTCCAGCCGGACAGCGGTTCCATCCTCGTCGACGGCAAGCCCGTCGGGCGCTTCAGCCCGGCGGCGGCGCGCGCGGCAGGTATCGCCGTCGTTCAGCAGGAGCTGAGCCTGACGGCCAGTCTGTCGATTGCCGAAAACATCGGGCTCGGGGCATTTCCGCGTCGCTTCGGTCTGATCGATTATAAAGCGCTTCATCGCGGCGTGTCGGATGTCTGCGACATGGTCGGGCTTACCGAAGCGCTCGACATGCCGGTCGCCGATCTCGCGCTCGGCCGCCGTCAGATGGTCGAGATCGCCAAGGCGCTGTTCCGCAAGCCGCGCGTGCTGATCCTGGACGAGCCGACTTCGTCGCTCTCCGCCCACGAAGCCGGCATCCTTGCCCGTCTGATCGAGACGCTCAAGGACCGCGGCACGGCACTTCTTTATATTTCCCACCGCCTCAATGAGGTGCAGGCGCTCTGCTCGCATGTCACGGTGCTGAAGGACGGCCTGGTCACCGCCGACCAGTCGCTCTCCGGCATCGACGGCGAGGGCCTGGTGCGCCTCATGGTCGGCCGCGAGACCGGCGACCTGTTCCCGCCGCGCGCCGCCACCAAGTCCGGCGAAACACGCATCAGCGTCGAAGGTTTCTCCGCCGGCATGGTGCGTGACGTCGGCTTCTCCGCCCGCGCCGGCGAGATCGTCGGCATTGGCGGGCTCGTCGGACAAGGGCAGGAAGACCTGCTGCTCGGCCTTTACGGCGCGATTCCAGCCTCAGCCGCTCGCGCGGAAGTATCCGGCAAACCCGCCCTGCCCGCCGATGTCGGCGAGGCGAATGCGGCGGGCATCGTCTATGTCCCTGCCGACCGCAAGCATGAGGGGCTGGTGCTGCCCCACTCCATCGCATCCAATCTCATCCTGCCCTCGCTCGGACGGCTCGCTCGCAACGGCTTACGCGACCGGCCGGCGGAAAACGGCCTGGTCGCCGATCTCGCGCGCAGGCTGACGATCAAGGGCGACACGGCCCGCCCGGTGCAGGCGCTTTCCGGCGGCAACCAGCAGAAGGTGGCGCTCGCCAAATGGCTGCCGCTCGATCCTTCCGTTCTGCTGCTCAACGATCCGACGCGCGGCGTCGACATCGAGACCAAGCGGGAAATTTACCTCATGCTCCGCGCTTTCGCCGCCGAGGGGCGGCTCGTCATCCTGGCCAGTTCCGATACGCCGGAGCTCGTGCATCTTTGCGACCGTGTCGTGGTTCTGCGCGAGGGGCGCGTCGCGGCGGTGCTGTCGCAGGATGCGATCAGCGAAGGGGCGATCGTCGGCGCGGCCATGGGCATCGCGACCGCGACGTAGGGAGAGGCGGCATGAGCACAATTTCATCATCCCGGCTCTACGGCTCGATCCAGCTCCGCCGCAACCGCGGCCTTGCCGGTCTCTATCTGGTCGTCGCCGCCTTTCTCATCCTCTATGCGCTGCTCTTTCCCGGCATCCTTTCCATCGGCGGCTTCTCCAAGTTCACGCAGAACTGGTTCCCGCTGGCGCTCGTCACCATGGCGCAGGCGCTGCTCATGCTGAACGGCGGCATCACGCTGGCGATCGGCCCGCTCGTCAGCCTTGGAGCGGTGATCGCCGCGACGACGATGGAAGGAGCGCTCGGCGTGCCGGGCGGCATTCTCGCGGTCTCGCTCGCCGGTCTTTCGATCGGCGCCGTCATCGGCGCCATCGTCACGTATCTGAGGCTGCCGGCGATCATCGTCACGCTTGCCGGCTCCTTCATCATCGGCGGTGTGGCACTCATCCTGCTGCCGCGGCCGGGCGGGTTCATTCCCGACTGGCTGTCGACCACGCTGGCCGGCCACACGCCCGTCGCTTTCCTGCTGCTCATCGTGATCCTCGTGCTCTGGAAGGTCTTTCTCGCAACCCCGCTCGGCCTCGGCATCTACGCGGCCGGCGACAATCCGGTCGGCGCATTCCGCTCCGGCGTCCCGGTCGAGCGGGTGAAGGTCGCAGCCTTCGCGCTGTCCGGTCTGCTTGCAACGCTGACCGGTTTGTTCGTCGCCGCGCAGACCGGCTCGGGTGATCCGGTGATCGGCACGCCCTTCACGCTGAACTCGATCGCCGCCGCCGTGCTCGGCGGCGTCGGTTTCCTCGGCGGCAAGGGCACGATGCGCGGCGCGATCTGCGGCAGCCTGCTGCTCTCGGTCATGATCAACGTCATGTTCTTCCTGGGTTTCCCGCCGGTCGCGCAATATGTCGCGCAAGGGCTGATCATCGTTGGGGCGGTCGCTGTTCCGGAACTTCTTGGGGTATGGAGGGCAAGGCGATGAACATGATCCGATCCGCGTTCCGCAATCCGCCGCTCCTGACCCTGCTTCTGGTCGCACTCGTCTGGATCGTCGCAAGCCTCTCGCTGCGTGGTTTCGGCGCCTATGGCCACCTGCGCTACCTGCTCGAACTCGCCGCGGTGATCGGCATTGCCGCCGCCGGGCAGACGCTCGTCATCCTGATGGGCGGCATCGATCTCTCCGTCGGAGCGGTCATCACCGTCACGGCGATCCTGCTGCCGCTGATTTCGCCGGCCTGGGACCCGACCGGCCTTGCCGGCATCGTGGCGGCCCTTGCCATCGCCACCGGCATCGGCCTGATGAACGGCGCCGGTGCTGCCTATCTTCGCGTGCCGCCGATCATCATGACGCTTGCCATGGCGACCTTCCTGCAGGGCCTGCTCGTCATCATCGCCGGCGGCAGCGCCGTCACTGTCAGCAATCCGGCGGTCATCCTGCTCGGGCAGGCGCGGCCGCTCGGCATCCCCTCGGGCATCATCCTGTGGCTCGTCGTTTCGATCGTCGTCCTGCTGCTCGTCCACCGCATGCCGATCGGCGCCCGTTTCCTGGCGCTTGGGGCGAACCCGCTGGCGGCCCGGCTTTCCGGCGTCAGCGTCACGCGCAACACGCTGGTCGGCCATACCCTGTCGGGCTTTTTCGCCGGTCTTGCCGGCATTCTCGTGCTCGGCATGAACCGGCAGGGCTATGTCGGCATCGGCGATCCCTATCTCTTGACCTCGATCGCCGCCGTCGTGCTCGGCGGCACCTCCATCCTCGGCGGGCGCGGCACCTATGCCGGGACCGTTCCGGGGGCGATCCTGCTTGTGACGACGACGGCGTTGATCACGGTCGTCAATGCCTCGCCCGGCTGGCGGTCGATCATGTTCGGCACGCTGATCCTCGCCCTTCTGCTGGTTTCCGGCCGGGAGGCGCGCCGATGACCGAACTCTATGACGGGCCGGTGATCGACCCGCACCATCACCTCTGGGACCTTACGCTGCAACGTCATCCCTGGCTTCAGAAGGCGCGGGCATCAGGCGAAGAGATGGTTTTCGGCAGTTTAGCGCCGATCCTGCGCGACTACGGCATCGACGATTATCGCGCCGATGCCGCCCGCCAGAATGTGGTTGCCACGGTGCATGTCGAGGCCGGCTGGTCCGTTGCCTATCCGCTGGAAGAGAGCCGCTGGCTGGATGGCCTCGACCGCAGCTCCGGCGTGGCACACCGTTATATCGCCCGCATTCCCCTCGACGGGCCGGACGCCATGCGCCTGCTCGAGGCGGAAGCGGCAAATCCCAACGTCGTCGGCATCCGCGATATTTTGAGCTGGCATCCCGATGTGGCGAAGAGTTTTGCGTCGCGCGCCAACCGCATGAGCGATCCCGCCTGGCGGGCGGGCCTGGCGCACGCCACGCGGCTCGGGCTGGTCTTCGATCTGATGCTCTATCCCTGGCAGATGAGCGAAGCGCTCGACCTGGTGCGCGCCTTTCCGCAAACGCTTTTCGTGCTCAACCACGGCGGTAGCCCCACCGACCGGACGGCGGATGGCATGGCGCTCTGGCGTGACGGCCTGCGGGCGCTCGGCAACGAGCCGAATATACGCCTGAAGATCTCCGACCTCGTCGCCTACGACAATGATTGGACGCTCGAAAGCCTGCGGCCGGTGATCGAGCATTGCCTCGATTGTTTCGGCCCGGCGCGGGCCATGTTCGCAAGCGACTTTCCGGTTGCGGGCCTGCACGCCTCTTTCGACGAGGTCTATCAGGTTTTCCGCACGGTCGCCGCGCAACTCTCCTACGACGAGCAGCGCGCTTTGTTCTTTGCCACCGCCAATGACACCTATCGCCTCGGCATCGCCGATCCGGCCGAGATCAGGGACTGCCATGTCTGACCTTCATACCACGACCGAAAACCTACTGATCGACGAGCGGGTGCGCGGCTTTCCGCCAGGCAATCCGCCGCTCCCGCTGGATGCCATCGGCAGGCAGGGATGGAAGCCCTATGACGGCAGGATGGCCCTGCCGCTGATCTCGCTCGACCGGCAGGCTTTCTTCGACAATGCCGAACTGATGATGATCTATGTGAAGAGCCATGGCGCCGAAATCGCCCCCCACGCCAAGACGCCGATGTCGACGGCGCTGTCGGAGGCGCTTCTGGCGGCGGGCGCCTGGGGCACGACGGTCGCCGATATCCGTCAGGCGGCCGTGTTGCTCAAGGCCGGACAGCGCCGGCTGATCCTCGCCAACGAGATCGGTGGAGCTGCCGCCGCCCGCCGGCTGGCGGCCCTGCTCGGCCAATATCCCGATGCGGAACTGCATATTTTCGTGGATTCGACGGCGCTCGTCGAGGCTCTTTGCGCCGCATGGCAGGAGCGTGCCGATCTGCCGCCTCTTGGCCTGCTGGTGGAGTTCGGCGCCGGCCGCGCCGGTGCCCGCAGCGCCGCCGCCGCCGAGGCAATTGTCGAGGCGATCCTTGCCGTGGAGACTCCGACCTTCCGGCTGACCGGCATCGCCGCCTATGAGGGCGCGGCGGCCACCGCCGATGCGCAAGAGACGATGCGTCGCATCGACTCGCTGATGGCGGTGACATCCGATTTTCTGCCGAAGCTGCGCGCCCGCATCGGCGACGAGCGGCCGCTCCTCGTCACATCAGGCGGCTCGGTGTTTTTCGACCTTGTGGTTGCCAGGCTTTCAGCCGCCGTTGCGGCCGATCCGGCCTGCCGGCTGGTGCTGCGCAGCGGCGCGATCTTCTTCCACGATCACGGCATCTACGAGCGCGGCCTTGCCGGCCTCGATGCACGCGGCGGCTTGCGCATCGGAGGCGAGATGATTTCCGCGGCCGCGGGTTTCCGTCCGGCGCTGCGGGTTTGGGCCGAGGTGCTGTCGCGACCGGAGCCGCGGCTTGCAATCTGCGGCATGGGCATGCGCGACGTGGCGATGGACCAGGGCCTGCCGCGGCCGCTGGCGCTCTACCGCAATGGTGCGCATCTTGCCGATCTCGAAGGCGCCGAAGTGTTTCGCCTCAACGATCAGCACGCCTTCATCAGCCTTGCCGATGGCAGCGACGTTTCGGTCGGCGACGTCATCGAGTACGGCATCTCGCATCCCTGCACCTGCCTTGACCGGCATGCCATCCTTTACGGGCTCGATCCGGACCATTCGGTGACGGCGGCCTATCTGACCAGCTTCGGCTGAACTCTCCCTCCAAAAGCAAGAAAAGGAAAACCTGCTTATGATCCAGCGCTATCAGAAAGGCTCGCGTATGAGCCAAGCCGTCAGCTACGGCGGTCTCGTCTATATTGCCGGCCAGGTCGCGGAAAATCGCAAGGCGGGCATTGAGGACCAGACCCGCGATGTGCTCGGCAAGATCGACGCCCTGTTGAAGGAGGCCGGGATCGACCGTTCGCGCCTCATCGCCGTCAACGTCTTCCTGCCGGCGATCGTCGATTTCGAGGCGATGAACAGCGTCTATGACAGCTGGATCGACATCGAAAACCCGCCGGCGCGCGCCTGCACCGAAGCTCGTCTCGCCGATCCCGATCTGCGCGTCGAAATGACCGCGATCGCCGCGCTGTAACGGCATCGCAACCGCCCGCACTGGAGAGATCATGCATAGCGGTCTCGTCAATCCGATCGACTTTTCGCGCGAGGGCCGGCAGGCCGGCCACCTCGCCATTCCCTATTCGATCGACCGTTCGCCCTATTATCAGATCCGCATTCCGGTCCTTCGCCTGAAAAATGGCGAAGGGCCGTCCTTGCTGCTGATGGCGGGCAATCATGGCGACGAGTATGAGGGTGAACTCCAGCTCGGACGGTTGATGCGGCTGTTGGACGCCGCGGAAATCCGTGGCGCCGTCACCATCCTGCCGATGGCGAACCTGCCGGCGGTGATGGCGGCCAAGCGCTGCTCGCCCTTCGACGGCGGCAATCTCAATCGGGCCTTTCCCGGTGATCCCATGGGGTCGCCGACGGCGCGGATGGCGCATTTCCTCGAACATGAACTTTTTCCGCGTCATGACGCCGTGCTCGACCTGCATTCGGGCGGCACCTCCATGGCGCACTTGCCCTGCACGCTGATCGAGCGGCAGGCCGATGCGGCCCGCTTCGAACGGTCCGTTTCGCTGATGCGGGCGATGGGCGCGTCGCATGCCTTCATCGCCGATAACGGGCCGACGGCGCCGACATCGATGGGCGCTGCGGCAAGGGCAGGAATCGTCGGTCTTTCCGGCGAGTTCGGCGGCGGCGGAACCGTGACGCCCGAGACGATGGCTTTCACGGCGGCGGCGATCGACCGGCTGCTCGTCACACTCGGCATTATCGAGCGTCCGGTCCTGTCGCGCTCGCCGCTCGCCGAGCCCGGGCCGTTGCAACTGCTGTCGCTATCCCGGCACAGCCAGGGCATCTATGCGAACCGCAGAGGCTGGTTCGAGCCGGCTGTTGCCCTCGGCGCCACCGTTGCCGCCGGCGATCTGGCCGGATGGTATCATGATCTCGAACGGCTGGAGCAGCCGGAGGAAGAGTTGCGTTTTGCCGAGAGCGGCATCGTCATTTCCCACAGGCTGCATTGCGACAGCCAGGCCGGCGACTGCCTGATCCAGGTCGCCGAACCCATCACATCCTGAAGAGCGCCGATCTGCTCAAGTGATGGCATCGACTGCCGCCTTGACCCAGTCGAGACGTTTGGCCGGGATCAGGCCGTAATTGTAGAAGTTCACGCCGTCAGCGCCGGCATCGACGGCGGCCCTGGCGCGCGCTGCCAGCACCGCAGCCGCGCTGACCTCGGGATAGAAGACGCGCAGGCCCACCCCGAGAAATTTGTCCGGCCCGATTGCCGCCCGGCCGGTCCGGATGACATCGCCGATGGCATCAGGCGCCATGTCGTAGCAGCATAGGATCGCCCCGTCGCAGAGCTTGCCGGCGGCTGCGAGATCGACGCCGCCGAGCCAGCCGTCCTTCAGGTCGATCAGCACGACGCGTGTCGCCGGGTCGGCGGCCGCCTTGATTTCGCCGATCAGGCTGGTCACCGGCTCGCTGCGCCAGGTGAGATAGGCATGCAGGTCGGGATGGTCGCGGAAGGCATCGATGCCGGCTGCCGGGAAGTCCGGGAACTGCGGTTCCGGGACAGCCCTTTCGCAGAGCTCGGCGATGAAGCGCGCGACCGAGCGGCGCGCGCCTTCGACCGGCACGCCGGTCTTTTCGGCGCGCGCCGTGCAATGGTCGCAGAAGCAGAGCGATAGCAGGAAGTCGTCTTCGGCGTTCAGGCCGACGCCGTCTTTTTCGTGGTGGTATTCATGCGCGAAGCCCATGAAGTTCGGGCTCTCGAGTTCCACCATGTCGGGCCGGTAGTTCGTCGTGATGTCGCGCACGAGGGTGACGGCATAGTCCCGCGCCGCCGGGCTGGAGGGGCAGAGATTGTAGTAGTTGGCATTGCCGAAGGCGTTTCGCGTCACATGATCGGGATGCAGCATGCCGAGGCGGCTATTGTGCAGGCAGACCGTCCAGCAGGAGACCTTGAGGCCCGTCGCATCGCGCGCCCTGACGAGCGCATCCAGCATGTCGCCGCGCTCAGTGACATTCCCGGCCATCAGCGGCCGGATCAGCTTATCCTGCCAGAGGCTTTCATCCGGTCGGAAATAGACCGTTCCGTCCTCGGGAAAATAGGCCTTCTGCTGCGGGCTGCGCGGCTGAAGGAAGCGGCCGGCATGATAGGAGGTCGCCAGGCTGACCGTGTTCAGGCCCGCGCGGCCGCCAAGCTCGGCGGCAAACGCGCTGAGCCCCTGATCCTGGATGTCCCAGGGATAAGTCCACATGGAAAGATGCATCGCCCGCTCCGTCAAATCTGTCCACTTTATAGAACATGTGTCCATAATAGTGTCCACACTGAATTTGAGCGCGGGCCTCTGCGCTCCCGCCATAGAGCGGGAGCGCAGAGGTTGCGGGCTTAGGCTCTCGCGAGCGACGTCTGCTTCGCGGCATTGTCGATTGCCAGGCGGCCAGGGCCGGCAAAGGCGAGATAAAGGAATACGAAGCAGAACAAGATGGCGGACTCGCCCATGTTGAGCGCCGGCCAGAAGCTTTGCGGCGCATGCGCCATCCAGTAAGCGGCCGCCATTTCGCCTGAAGCGATGAAGGCGGCGACGCGGGTGTAGTAGCCGACCGTCATCAGCAGGCCAGTGATGACCTCGATTGCACCGGCGACGAGGATCATCGTCGGCAAAGGCGACGGTATGCCCGGGATGGCGGCCGGGAATTGAAAGAATTTCATCGTGGCATGTTCAAGGAACAGCAGCGCGGTGACGATCCGCAAAATGGCGAGGATATAAGGCGTCCACTTGGTCGTGTCTGGCATGGTATTTCTCCTGAATGATGGTTTTGATGTTCAAGCGGCGGCCGCCTTGAGCTCGATGTTCTCTTTCCAGAGATTCATCACGAGCTTCAGAGGGCCTTCGACATAGTTGGTGAATGCCGGCATGGAAGCCGGTTCGCGGCCGGCCTTTGCCGCCAGGAAGGCGACGATGTCATCCGACTCGGCAATGTAACGGCCGGGTTCGAGCCGGGCGGCGGGGAAGCTTATCTTGGCGAGATGTGGGCCGAGTTCGGCGCGCACGTCATCCTCCGCCGGCGATCCGGAGACAAATTCGCGGATCTCGACGTCTTCGTTCAAGCCTGCTTCGAGCAGGAACAGCCGGACCTTGAAGCAGAACGGGCAGTTCTGCTTGAAGTAGAGGATCGGTTTCAGGGTGTTGTCGGTCATTGCAGATCTCCCTTGGAAAGGATGGGCCGTGGTGTTGCGCCGAAACGGAAGCTGGATGCGGTGAGCCCGCCGGCAAAGTCGGTCTGGTGATAGGTGACGGCGCCCGGTTCGCTCCCTGCGGCGCCGACCGCGACCATCAGCGGGATAAGATGATCTTCTCTTGGATGCGCGGCGCGGGCGAGCGGCGCCCGCTCCCAGTGTAACAACCGCTCGGCACGTTCTTCGGGCGGCGAACGGAGCAGGGTCTGATGGAGCCAGGCATCGAATTGCCGGGACGGCTCGCGTCCGCTGCCATCCTGGAAAGCCCTCAGATTGTGATAGCTGAGACCGCCGCCGATGATCAGCACGCCCTCGTCGCGCAACGGCGCCAGCGCCCGCCCGACCTTAAGGTGGACGGCGGGATCGTACCCGGCATGGATGGAGAGCTGGACCACGGGCATGTCTTCTTCGGGGTAGAGCGGCTGCATGATGCCGTAGGTGCCGTGATCGAAGCCTCGGGCGGGATCGAGCCAGGCGTCGATGCCGCCGGCCTGCAGCAATTGCTGGACATGCCGTGCGAGTTCGGGAGAGCCCGGAGCGCCATATTTTACGTGGTAGAGATATTCCGGGAAGCCGTAAAAGTCGTAGAGCATCCCCGGCCTTTCGCCGGAGGAGACAGCAAAGCCCTGCTCCTCCCAATGCGCCGAGACCATGAGGATCGCCTTGGGCGCATCGCCGAGTTCGGCCCGCATCTTGATCAGCGACTGCTCGAGCTTGTCGAAGTTGCGACGGAACTCGCCGCTCATATAGGGCCAGGGACCGCCGCCATGACTGACGAAATAGGTGGGAAGACGAAGACTGGTCACGGATTGCATTCTTTCGAAGCGATACTGGCATGGGACCAGGAAATCTGGTTTCGTCAGCCAAATTCGTCGTTTCGTGTCAATTGATCAATCACGCTTTCGTTGAGAGAACGTTTCCCTTATGTTGATAATCGATGGATACGTTAACGAGCCTGCGCGTCTTCTGCACTGTGGCGGAATTGAAGAATTTCACGGCCGCCGCCGATCGTCTCGGTCTCTCGCCGGCCATGGCGAGCAAACATGTGATGCACTTGGAGAAACGGCTGGGAAGCCGGTTGCTCAACCGTACCAGCCGCTCTGTCAGCATGACCGAGACCGGCACGCTCTATTTCAACCAGGCCAGGCTGTTGCTCGACGGCCTGGACGAGGTGGAAGACGCCGTCAGCAATGTCACGGTGACGCCGCGCGGGACCTTGAGGCTAAGTGTCCCGATGTGGTTTGCGAACACCCCGATTGCCCGCGTGATCGCCGAATATCATCAGCGCTATCCCGACGTGTGCTTCGACATGGATTTCAGCGGCCGGCTGGTCAATCTCGTCGACGAGGGCTTTGACCTGGCGCTCCGCGCCACGTCGCCCGACCGGCTCGATCCCGGCCTCATCGCGCGGCCGGTGATGGACGTCCCTTTTCATCTTGTCGCGTCCCCTGCCTATCTCACGCGCACCGGCCGGCCATCGAAAGTCGGCGACCTCAACGGGCATTCGATCTTGCTCTACAAAGGCATGAATTCCAGCGGCAGCATGACTCTCGACGGACCGAAGGGCCAGGCGACGGTGAAGTTCCGCCCCGTCATGCTGAGCGAAAACGAGATCATGCTGCACCTGGCCGCATTGGAGGGCATGGGTCTGGTCTTCCTGCCGGCGTGGATGACGCAGACCGATATCGCCGAGGGCCGGCTGGAAGTGGTGCTCCCCGAAGAGGTGATGTTCAGCACGACCCTGCACGCCGTCTATCCCAGCAGGAAATATCTGTCCGCCAAGGTCCGCACCTTCATCGACTTCCTGGCTTCGCGAAAGAACCTCTGCTCTGAGACCGGCGAGAACCGGCCGACAGGCTGACCTGCATCAATCGAACACGCGTTGATTGGCGGCATTCTCGGTGTAACGCGCGCGGGCTCGCTCGAGCCGCTCCGGGCCGCCGACCTGCGGAACGGCGACATCCCACCAATGGCCGCCTGCGTCGCTTCCAGGAACCGCATCGGTGTCGATCACCAGAACGCTCGGAATGTTCCGCCCCCGCGCGGCGGCGATGCGTGCCTCGAGTTCGGCGATCGACCCTATCTTTTCGGCACGGGCGCCCATCGAGGCGGCGTGCGCGACAAAGTCGATCTCGGGCTGCACATCGACATTGCAGTCCTTGTACATGTTGTTGAACTCGGCGCCGCCGCACTCGATCTGGAGACGGTTGATGCAGCCGTAGCCGCGATTGTCGGTCAACACGACGGTGAACGGCACCCGCCGCATGACGGCGGTGGCGAGTTCCGAATTGGCCATCATGTAGGAACCGTCGCCGACGAAGCAGATGACGTCCTTGTCGGGGCGCGCGAGCTTGATGCCCATGGCGCCTGCCACTTCGTAACCCATGCAGGAGAAACCATATTCCATGTGGTATCCGCCCTTGGCGGACTGCCACAGCACCTGCAGTGCGCCCGGCATGGTGCCGGCCGCGCACATGACCACGGAGGTTTCCGTCGCCGCCCGCTGCACGGCGCCGATGACCTGTGCGTCGGTGGGCAGGTTTCCAGGCCCGTCCGTATCCGGTGCCGCCGTCACGCGCTCGACCGTTCTATGCCAATCGGTCCTGCTCCCGGCGTCGACGTCGGGCCCGCGATAGGCCTCGAGAGCTGCGGACAAGCGCGTGAGCGCGATCCGGGCATCGCCGACGCAGGGCAATGCCGAATGCTTGGTCGCGTCGTATCCGGCAAGGTTGATCGAGGCGAGCCGCCGCGTGGGATTGCGGAAAAGCGCCCAGCTGCCGGTGGTGAAATCCTGGAAACGCGTGCCGATGCCGATCACGAGATCCGCTTCGGCGCAAAGGGCGTTGGCCGACGCCGATCCGGTCACGCCAGGCGACCCGAAATTCAGCGGGTGCTCCCAGCTGTTGGCGCCCTTCCCGGCTTGCGTTTCGACAAAGGGGATATGGTGCTTCTCCGCGAATGCGGCGAGCTCGGCCTCGGCCTCAGAATAGATGACGCCGCCGCCTGATATGATGACTGGCCTGCGCGCAGCCCGGATGGCGTCGGCAAGATCTTCGACCTCCCGCGGGTCCGGTTCGGGACGGCGGATGCGCCAAGCTTTCGGTTCGAAAAATGCTTCCGGGTAGTCGTAGAGTTCTGCCTGCACATCCTGGCAGAATGCCAGCGTGACCGGGCCGCAACTGCCCGGATCGGTCATGACCGCCAGGGCGCGCGGCAGGCAGGTCAGGAGATGCTCGGGACGGGCGATCCGGTCGAAATAGGCCGAGACCGGCCGGAAGCAGTCATTGACGCTGACGGTTCCGTCGTTGATGTCCTCGATCTGCTGCAGCACCGGCTCGGGGCGGCGGTTGGCAAAGATGTCGCCGGGTATGAACAGCACGGGCAGTCTGTTGACATGGGCAAGCGCACAGGCCGTGATCAGATTGGTGGCGCCCGGGCCGATCGAGGACGTCACCGCCTGGGCGCGCCTGCGCTTCAGGGTCTTCGAATAAGCGATCGCCGCATGCGCCATGGTCTGTTCGTTCTGGCCGCGCCAAGTGGGAAGGGCATCGCCGATCCCATGCAGGGCCTCTCCGATACCGGCCACGTTGCCGTGACCGAAGATCGCCCAGACGCCTTCGATGAAGCGCTCGCCATCCTCCGTCATCTGCACCGAAAGCCATTTCACCATGGCCTGCGCCGCAGTCAGTCGTATCGTTCTCATTCTGCTGCCTCCTGTACGCGCGCCCGTGCGCCGTCCCAGACCGCGCAGAGCCTGGAGTATCGTGTCGCCATCTCCTCGACGGCCTCTTCGTCACCGATCGTGCCTTCGAACCAGCCGCGGGCGACCGAGCCGAAGATCGTCCGGCCGACGGCAAATCCCTTGACGAGCGGGAAGCGCGCGGCAACTTCGAAGCTCGCCTTCAAGAGGTCCTCCGGCGCATCCAGGCCGAGGACGACGATCCCTCTGGTATGACGATCGTTTTCCTCGATGGCGGCGCAGACCCGCGCCCATGATTCGGGTTCGTCCAGCGGCTCGAGCTTCCACCAATCGGGATAAATGCCTTCGGCATAGAAGCGGCGGATCAGTATCGCGGTCGTATCCGTGGTGACGCTAGCGACCTTAGAGGGGATGACCTCAAGCAGGAATTCCAACCTGTTGCGGCGCGACGCCACGTAAAGCCGCCGCACTTCCGCCAGTTGCCGGTCCCAGGTCGCATCGTCGTCATCAGGGTGGCAGAAACAGAGCACCTTGACGACGTTCTCGCGCGCCCATTCCGAAAGTCCCCCGCAATCGGGACCGAGCGACGGCTCCAGGCTAAGCGGCCGCGACCCCGGCCATTCGCAGGGTCTGCCGATCCACAGGCCGGTCCCGGAGGCGGCATGGAGCGCGCGCCGGCCGATCCGGTCGTCGCAGAGGACCCCGTAGCCGGATCGCCCCTTCTGCACTGCCAGGGCGGCCTGAAGGCAGAGTTCCTTGAAGGCGCCGCCCTTCGACGGCGTGTAACCCGTCATGCTTTCGAGCTGCATCCGGTGATCGAAGGCGAAGACGCGCATCTCGGACCAGTCGCCATGCCGGTTGGTCGACCAGTGTAGCTGCTCCAGCGCGGCATCATTGCGCAGGTCGGGGCGCGTCATGCCGCGCTTAAGGAAGAAATTCAGCTCCTGAAGTGACGGATAGGCCGGCGTGCAGCCGTGACGGGAGACGGCAAAAGCGCCGCAGGCATTGGCGTATCGGAGTGCGGTCGGCCAATCCTCGCCGTCAAGCCAGCCTTTCAGCAGCCCGGCGAAAAAACCGTCTCCGGCGCCGAGAACGTTGAAGACTTCGACCGGGAAACCTTCGCCTGAAATGCCCTCGTCGAGATTATCCGATATCGCATCTTCGAATGCGACCGCTCCCTTGGCGCCGCGTTTGCAGACGAGCGTCGCCGCGGTGACGGCGCGCACGGTCCTGAGCGCCGCCACGGTATCGGTCGTCCCGCCGGCGATGTGGAATTCTTCCTCGGTTCCGACGATCAAATCGAACAGATGAAGCGTCGCCTGCAGTTTTTCGGTCACCTGCCCACTTGCCACATAGCGGCTTTCCCCCTCGCCATGACCGGCCACACCCCAAAGGTTCGGACGATAGTCGATGTCGAGAGCCGTCCGGGCGCCATGCTTGCGAGCAAAGGCGAGCGCCTTCAGCACGGCGGCTTCCGTGCGCGGATGCGACAGATGTGTTCCCGTCACCAACACCGAGCGGGCGCTGGCAACGAAGGCCTCGTCGATATCCTCCTCGCAAAGCGCCATGTCGGCGCAGTTTTCCCGGTAGAATATCAGCGGGAACCGTTCCTCGTCGCGGATGCCGAGGATGACGAGTGCCGTCAGGCGCTCGGGATCGGTCACCACACCCCTACCGTCGACACCATGTCGGGCAAGCTCCTCGCGGATGAACCGGCCCATATGCTCATCGCCCACCCGGGAGATCAGCGCCGAGTTGAGGCCCAGTCGCGCCGTGCCGCAGGCGATGTTGGTCGGACTGCCGCCGATATATTTTTCGAACGATCCCATATCCTCCAGCCGTCCTCCGACCTGTGCGCCATAGAGGTCGACGCCGGCTCGCCCGATCGTGATCACGTCCAATGTCTTGGTCATGTCGGTTTCCTCGCAGTCCTATTGAAATCTGTCTTGGTGATCGGTTTGGGCATCGCCGGCCTCTTCGCAGCAAACGACGAATGCAGGGGGGCGCGGGCGAATGTCGCCCGCGCCTGCCCATCAGCGGCTGATCGTTGCCTGCAGCGCATCGATGGAGGACTGGATGCCGGCCTCGGTCGACATGGTGAAGTCTTCCATTTCCAGGCTGACCCAACCGTTGTAACCGACCATGCGGACGACGGAGAAGAATTCCTTCCACCACTGCAGATCATGTCCGGCACCGACGGCAACGTAGTTCCAGGTGCGGTTGGCGACATCAGTGACGTCCTTGAGTTCAAGGAGACCGTTGACATCGGCAAGCCCGCGTTCGATGCGCGTGTCCTTGCCATGGCAATGGTGGATTGCGTTTCCAAGCGCCCGGGCGGAGGCGATCGGGTCGGCACCCTTCCAGAACAGGTGACTGGCGTCGAGGTTCATGCCGACGGTCGGGCCGACCTCGTTGCGCAGACGGAACAGAGTCTCGGGGTTCCAGACGAGCATGGCCGAGAAGTTTTCCAGCGCATACTTCTCGACGCCCACTTCCTTGGCAAGCTTCACGAGATCATGCCAGAGTGGGAATGCGCGGTCCTCCCACTGGTAGCGATCGCGCTCGGGCATCTCCTCCGGCCAGCTTTTCGTGTAGACCAGCCAGTTCGGAACCATGTCGCCGGGTGCGGCTTCCGGCAGTCCGGACATGGTGACGATGGTCTTCACGCCGATTTCACCGGCGAGACGGATCGTCTGCTCCATCTCCTTGCGGTGGCGCTTGCCCATGTCACCCGGATCGAGCGGGTTGGCCGAGCAATTGAGGGCAGCGATTTCCAGGCCCCGCGCTTCAATTTCCTTGAGCTTCGTCTTCAAGAGACCCTTGTCGGCAAGCAGCTCGTCGGCGCGGAAATGCGGCGCACGAGACCAGCCGCCGCCGGTCATCTCGATGCCTTCGACACCCAGTTTGACGCATTTGTCGAGCATGTCGGTGAAGGAAAGGTCGCCCATCACGTCGGTGCAGATCGATAGTTTCATGTCATTGTCTTTCTAAAAGCGGGGTTGGGGACGCGCCTGGGAGGAGGATGGAGGAGATCCGGCACGTCCCCTGGTTGATCAATTGAACTCGACCCAAGCCGAACCTGCGTCTGCCGAGCGGACGCAGTTTTCAAGCCAGCGCACACCTTCGGTGCCGGCTTCGATGCCGGGATAATGATGGTTCTTGAGGAAGGCCTCGTCGCCGCGGCGTTTTGCGTCGATCGCCTGGGCGATCCAGAGGTAGATGTTCGCCCAGCTGTCACCGAGGCCCTCGGTATGCAGCGCGCCCATGCGATCGCAGGCGAGGCTTTCCTCTTCGAGGTAGGGCATGCCGTGGTGCAGGGTGCGGTTCGGTTCGCCCTGCACTTCGTAAATCAGCTGATCGGGATGGGAATCGGACCATTCGATCGAGGCCTTGGAACCGACGAAACGGTAGCGCTGCGAACCCATATTGCCGGCATTCACCGAGGACACCCAAAGACGGCCCCGGGCGCCGTTGTCGTAATGCATGAGAACGGTCGCGTGGTCTTCGAGCGGCGCACGGGTCGGAATGAAGGCCTTGCGGTCGCAGAGCAGCTTTTCGATCTTCATATGCGGCAGCACCACTTCGGAGAGATAGTAGAGGTGCGTGCCGATATCGCCGAGAACGAAGGTCGGACCGGCGGTCTTGGGATTGGTGCGCCACTTCACGGCTTCGCCGGCGCCGATATCGTCGCCCGCGTTGAAGCCGTGGGTATATTGCATGTCGACAATTCTTATATCGCCGAGCATGCCCTTCTTGACCATCGCCGCCATCTGATGAACCAGCGGATGGCCGGTGAAGCCGTAGGTGACGCCGACGATCAGGCCCTTCTTTTCGGCGAGTCTCGCGACCTCGTCACATTCGGCGACGGTGAAGAACAGCGGCTTTTCGCAGATCACATGAAGGCCGGCTTCGAGGCATGCCTTGGTGATCTCGTAATGGGTGAAGTTCGGGGTGGCGATCGAGACAACCTCGACACCGTCCTCGCGTCCGGCCTCCTTGGCGAGCAACTCCTTATAGTCATCGTAGCACCGGTCGGCGGCGACGCCGAGCTTCGTGCCGAAGTCGCGCCCGCGCTCGGCGTCGAGATCGAAGGCGCCGCAGACGAGCCGGTATGTGCCATCGCGCTGGGCGCCGGTTCTGTGCTTGTAGCCCACCTGCCCGGTGCGGCCGCCGCCGACCATGCCCCAGCGCAGCGGGCGCTCGATGGTTCTTTCTCCGTTGATCATCTTCTGTCCTTCCAGGAATGAATGTCTGTGATGTTTGAGCGTTCTGGGCAGAACCCCGGTCGCGGTCGCTCGCGCCAATCACCTGGCTGCATCGCGAAGCGCTGGAGGGGCATCGCGCGTTATTTCGCGGTCCAGTACTTGTCGACAAAGCGCTGCATTTCGGCGCGCATGAACTTGCCGGAGTGGTCGGCCTTGTCCTCCCAGGCGAAAACACATGCGGTCATGATGCCGTCGAACCCGATCTCGGCCAGCGTGCTGAAGAAATCCTCCCAGGGAACCTCGCCCTGGCCGATGTTCAGGTGCTGGTGCACCCTGGCCTGCGTGCCCGGAGGGTTGAGGATGTAGCGGAGCCCGGAGGAGGCCTTGTGATTGAAGGTGTCGCCGACATGGACATGGGCGAGCACGTCCTTTGCTTCCCGGAGCATCGCCTTGGTGTCGTCACCGAAATAGAAGGTATGCGGCGCGCAATAGAGAAACTTGACGTTCTTCGAGTTGACCGTCCTGATGATATCGAGTGCTGGCTGCAGGGTTTCGCACCAATCCTCGGGGTGCGGTTCGACGTGCAGATTTATGCCTTCCTTTTCAAAGATCGGCACCAACTCTTCCATCGAACGCCACCAGGCTTCTTCGCAGGCCTCGATCATGGAACCGGTATGGCAGCAGTAGCACGAACCCTTGTCCGGGTGGGGCCCGCGGCCGAATTCCGAATTCATCGTGTCGACGCCGAGTTCGACACTGATCTCAATGGCGCGCTTCCAGTGCTTGACGGCAGCTTGCCGCTCATTTTCATCGTTCGAGGCCCACCGGTACATCGGCAAGATCGAGGCAATGCCGACCTTGGCGTCGGAAAGTGCTTTCTTGAATGCTTTGGCGCGGGCCGGAAACACCCGCGGCGCCTTGAACCACTCGAGAAAATCGGCCCGCGGGCTGAGTTCTATCCACTCGTATCCGAGTTCGGCCACTTTCGAGGGCAATTCTTCGAGTGAGAGGTGGCGATGCATAAAGGGGTCGATTGCTATCTTCATGGCTGTTACCTGTCCGATGATTGTGCTGGGCCATCCCGCCGGCGTAGGCGAGCTCATTAGAGTTTCTGGAGTTCATCCGTTGCGGCGGTCGCTCAGACCGGCGGGGGATGTCCGCTGTGCGCCGTCGAATACGCTTCGATTTCGGCTTCGAGTTCGGCCATGGCCTCGCCTCCTGCCATCAGGTCGGTGATCTCTTCGCGTGTCTTTTCGCCCTTGCGGAAATCTGCCGCCTTCGCACCCTTGATGAGCACCGCGAAGTGGTCTCCCACCGTCATGGCGTGAATGACGTTGTGGGTGATGAAAATGACGGCGAGGCCGCGACGGCGCGCTTCCAGGACAATGCGCAGCACATGCGCCGCCTCCTTGACGCCGAGAGCCGCGGTCGGCTCGTCGAGGATCAGCACTCGGGCGCCGAAGTGGACGGCTCGGGCGATTGCCAGGGATTGCCGCTCCCCGCCCGACAGACCGCCGATCAGGCGATCGCCATCGTCGATACGGGTGATGCCGAACTCGCGCACGGCCTTGACGGCGATTTCATTTGCGGCTTTGCGGTCGTAGATCTTGAACGGGCCGAAGCCCTTGGTCAGCTCCCGCCCCACGAAGAACGAACGGCCGATGCTCATCAGCGGAAAGGTGCCGCCGAACTGATGCACCGTTGCGATGCCGAGGTCTGCAGCTTCGCGCGGATTCTGGAAGACGATCGGCCGGCCTTCGAACTTCACCGTGCCGCTCGTCGGCTTGTAGACACCGGCAAACGTCTTGATCAGGGTGGACTTTCCCGCGCCGTTGTCACCCAGCAGGCAAAGCACTTCACCGGGATGAACGCTCAATGTGATGTCGTAGAGCACATCGATCGGGCCGAAGGACTTGTTGACGTTTTCAAGTTCAAGAATTGGGCCAGCCATGTCTCAGCTCTCACTTCTTCTTCTTGGGTGAATAGGTCAGCGCCATCTGGCGGAACGTATTGTTCATCAGGACGGCCACGAGCAGCATCACGCCGATGATCAGGCTCGACCAATTGCGGTCGAAGGTCGTGAAATAGATGCCTTGGTTGACGACGGCAAAGGTGATCGTGCCGAAGAAGATCCCGATCACGGACCCGAAGCCTCCGGTCAGCAGCACACCTCCGACGACGACCGAGATGATCGAGTTGAAGATGAATGTCATCCCGCCCGAAACCTGCGCGGAATTGAACAGGATGGCTTGGCACATGCCGACGAAGGACGCGCTCATCGCCGAGAGGACGAAGAGAACCATCGTCAGGCGGGTCGTCGGAATGCCGGCGTTGCGGGCACTGACCTTGTCGCCGCCCATCGCGAAAATCCAGTTTCCGTAAGGCGAGAAGTGAATGAAGAAGATGAAGATCGCGGTGATGGCCACCCACCACAGAATGATCACCTGAAACGATCCGCCCAGGAATTGCCCGAAAAGGAACTTTGCCCAAGGGTCGGCCGTCAGTGCCACGCTCGTCGTGCCGGTGACGAGAACCGAGGTGCCAAGCATCAGGCCCTGTACCGCAAAGAGGGTGCCGAGCGTAACGATCAGCGAAGGCACGGCCGTGTGCACGACGAGGTAGCCGTTGACCAGCCCGACGATGAGGCCGAAGGCAAGCGCACCGAACATTCCGACCCATATGGGAAGATCGTAGTAGCCCGAGAGGACCGCGACGGTCATGGAGCCGGCGGGGATCATCGCGCCGATCGAAATGTCGAGATCGCCTGCGATCATCAAAAGTCCGATGGGAAGAGCGATAATGCCGAGATTGGCGGCGACGTTGAGCCAACTTGCGGCGCCGGCGGGCTCCAGGAATTTGGTGCTGCCGAACACGACGAAGAACAGGAGGACGCCGACAAGTCCGAGGAATGCACCCGCCTCGGGACGGCGCAACAGGTTGCCGAATGAAAGATTGTTCATATGCCTATCCCAGTTTGGGCGTGAATCTCCAGGCGTGCGGACGCGGTGGTCCGCACGCCCGATAGACTTCGACCCGCGTATTTTTCCGCGGGTCGGAGCCCGTTTCGAACGATCAGCGAGCGCCTTCCTTGACGCCGGCCAGGGTGGCGTCGATGTTCGACGTATCGACGATGCCCGGGCCGGTCAGCACCGGTGCGGTCGGCAGGTTGGTGCCGTAGTCGATATGCGCGGCGAGAAGCGAAACCCCCAGCAGCGACTGCAGGTAAGGCTGCTGGTCGATCGCAAAGGTCTGCGAACCGTCCTTGATGCGGGCAAGGCCCGAGGCATTGAGGTCGAAGGTGCCATGCGCGACCTTGCCGACTTTGTTCGCCTGAGCGATCCCGCTCGCAGCCGCATCAGCGTCGGAAGCCCCAACATTGAGGACGCCGTCGATGGTGTCGTCCTGGAGCAGTGTCGCCTTGACGGCCTCGGCGATCGCCGTCTGATCGCCGAAGCTGGTCGCCGGCAACGGCAGCTGCTTGCCAGTGCCGCCCTTTCCGGTGATGCCGTCGATGACACCCTTGCAACGGGCCTCCTGGTTTGCCGCACCCGGGAGCGTATTGACGCAAATGACATTTTTCGCACCCTTGGACGCGAAATATTCGCCGCCTGCCTTGCCGGCGGTGTATTCATCCGAGCCGACATAGTTGATCGCGCCAAGCTCGCGAGCCTTGTCGATGTTGCCGGCATTCATGAGGATGACTTTGATGCCCGCAGCGACGGCAGCCTTGATGGCCTCGTCTTCCGCCTCGGGCACCCAGTCGGGCACCACGATGCCGGTCACGCCCTGGCTGATGGCCGTGCGGACGAGCTGTGCGGCGTCAGGCCCGAGATTGTCGTAGGTCTGCAGCTGCAGATAGCTGACGGAGCCACCGTTCTTCTCGACGACGAGCCGGGCGTCGTCGACGCCCTTCTTGATGCGGCTCCAGAATTCGTCGTCGGTCTTGCCGCCGACGACGGCAATATTCGCGGCCAGGACAGAAGAAGCGCCAAGAACGAAAACAGCGCCAGCCAGCAGCCCGCGTACGGCGCGCATTGAAAAACTCATGTGATTTCCTCCCAAAAAGGCGGTCGAGAGTAACAATTCCTCAAAGCAAGGCTCCCAACTCGCTGGAATATTTGTATCAACTGACATCTGGAAATGGAATGTCTATTGCGTTTCTGTGAAATTAATATATCATTTCGTTTCATCCAAGAATGGAACAAAATATATCATGAAGAGACCGACCATTGCCGATCTTGCCCAGGCCTCCGGCGTCAGCATCGCCACGGTCAACCGCATCCTCGGAGGTGCCGGCGCAGTGCGTGCGGAAACGATCGAGAGGGTGCAAAATGCCGCGGAAGAGATTGGATTTTATGGCCGCGGCGTGATCGAGGACCGCCGGCAGCGGCTCCTGCCGAATTATCGTTTCGGCTTTCTTCTCCAGCAGTCAAGCCGCGAGCTTTACCGGCTGTTCGGCTCCAAGATCACGGAAGCCGCCGCGAGACGCCAGCACGAGAAAATCGTGGCTGTGGTCGATTTCGTCGATGTCCTCGAGCCACAAAATATTGCAGATCGGCTCGAAGCGCTCGGAAAACGCTGTGATGCAGTTGCTGTCATTGCGGGTGACCACCCGTTAATCGGGCAGACCATCCAATCCCTCAAGGAGAGGGGAAAGCCGGTTGTTGCCTATATAACCGATCAGTCCGCCAGGGATCGCGCCGGCTTCGTCGGCACCGACAATTGGAAACTCGGGCGGACCGCTGCATGGTTTCTGGCTCAGACCACGCCGATGCCCGGCCGGATCGCCGTGTTCATCGGCAATCATCGTTATCAGTGCCAGGATGTCTCCGATGCGAGCTTTCGATCCTATATGCGCGAGCACGCGCCCCATCTTCAGGTCGATGACAGCAGACCGACACATGAGGAGCCGCAGGAAGCCTACCGGATCGTGAGCCAGCTGCTTTCCGAACTCGATGACCTCAGAGGCATTTTCATCGTTGGAGGGGGAATTTCCGGGGTGCTGCGTGCTCTTCGCGAAGCCCCTGCCGAAAAACGGGATCAGGTCAGGGTCGTCTGCCGCGACATCGGCCCGGAAACGCGCAAGGGCCTGACGGAAGGCCTGATCATGGCGGCCTTGTGCCATCCCTTGGATCAGATATCAGACGAATTGATTGGCACGATGATCGCAGCGCTCGAACACCGCGACAGTACAACCATCCTTCAGCGCGTGGTTCCCTTTGAAACGATCACGCCCGAAAGTGTTTGAACCGTTCTAGTTTTGCATAAGGCGGCTGGCCGAAAAGACCAGCCGCCCTATAAGGTGGCAGGGCTGATAGCTATTGCGCTGTCGCGTCAGATGTCGACGACGAGGCCCTTGGCTTTCAGCACCGGTTCGAGATTGCTGACCTCGATAACCGATTTACCCTGCTTATATGCCGCGATATAGCCGGCCTCGGCATCTTCGCGGGCCTGTGACAGCCTGGCGACTTCCTGCGCTTCCTGGCGACGCACGATCACCAGACCGTCGGCATCGCCGGCGATGATGTCGCCGGGATGGATGATTTCGCCGCCGACGATGATCGTGTCGTTCACCGCCGCGATGGTTTCCTTCACTGTTCCCTTGATGCAGACGCTGAGTGAGAACACCGGGAAGCCAAGTTCCCTCAGCTGAAGCGTGTCGCGTACGCCGGTGTCGGTCACGAGACCGCCGATGCCCTTTGCCAGGCAGGCGTTGGCGAGGACATCGCCGAAGGATCCGGCCTCTTCGTATTCGCCCGCCGAGACGACGATGATATCGCCCGGCTTTGCGTAGTTGATGGCAAGCTGCAGCATGATGTTGTCACGCGGCGCGCATTTTACCGTAAAGGCTGGACCGCAGAGTTTCATGCGGTAGTCGACGGGCTTCAGGCGGGAGGAAAGGGCTCCGCGGCGTCCTTGGGCTTCGTGGATCGTTGCGGGCGAAAATTTGGAAACGGCGTCGATATCGGCTTTGCTTGGCCGTTCGGCAATATCTTTAATATGGATCATGTGTGCCTCCCATCGTTGGCCGACGGCGGGCATGTCCCGCCGTCTGATTTCGTTTGGATATCGTCATCGGACGATGCCGAGGTCTTAAGGGATCGGGTCGAACTTCAGTTCGGAGAGCGATACGACCTTGTCGGTGCGCTTCATCTTGTATTCGGTATCCGGGCCGAGCCATTTGTCCCAGATCTTGTTGATCTCGCCCGATGTGTCGAGCTTGCGGAGGATCTCGTTGATCTTGGCGGTCAGCGCCGGCTGATCCTTGGCCATGCCGATGCCGATCGGCTGGTAGAGCATCGGCTCCTCGATCATCCGCATCGGCTTGCCCTTGCTCTTCGATTCATTGACGAATTTGGTCGTCGTCATGGTGTTGGCCACCATGCCGCGGGCCTTGCCCTGCTGGACGGCGAGATAGGCAGAGGCGGTATCCTGGAAGGTCAGCGGGTCGGATTTGTTGAGCTTGATCGACATTTCCGACGTCGAGCCCTTGGTCGAAGCGATGCGCTGGCCTGCGAAATCGGCCTTCGTCTTGCCGGCGTCGTCCGCCGGCACGATCAGCATTTCCTTGGCGAGATAATAGGGATCGCTGAACTGGATCTGCTCGGCGCGGCTGAGCGTATAGGCAAGGTTGGCAACGGTGATGTCGACGCGGCCGAGCTTGACCTCGGGCACACGCGCCTCGACCGAAACCGGCTTGATTTCAGCCTTGACGCCCAGTTCCTTGGCGATGGCGCCGCAGAGGTCGACGTCGAAACCGGCCATTTCGCGGGTCTTCGGATCGGGCGAGGCGAAGGGAGGAACGTCGGCGAATGTCGCGCAGCGCAGGGTTTTCGCCGAGATGATGTTGTCGAGCTGATCGGCTTTCGCGGGCACGGCGGCCGCCATGCCGGCAAATGCGACGGTGAGGGTTAGGCATTTCCAGTTCATTGCTGTTCTCCGTTGTTTTTGGTGGTTGGTATCAATGCCGGAGATCAGCGAGAAAACGCTGAGCCCGGGGATGGCGTGGATTGTTGAAGAATTCTTCGGGTGTCGCCATTTCGATGATCTGGCCGGCATCGATGAACCAGATCCGATCCGCGACGTCGCGCGCGAAACCCATTTCATGGGTGACGCAGAGCATGGTCATGCCTTCGGACGCCAGGCTCTTCATGACGGCGAGCACTTCGCCGACCATTTCGGGATCGAGTGCGCTGGTCGGCTCGTCGAACAGCATGACCGGCGGTTCCATGGCAAGGGCGCGGGCGATCGCCACCCGCTGCTGCTGGCCGCCTGACAGCTGACCGGGATAGGCCCGGGCCTTGTCGGCAAGACCGACCCGATCGAGAAGCTTGAGCGCCTTCTCCTCGGCGACGTCGGGCGCCACGCCTTTCACCCGGATCGGCGACATCGACACGTTTTCGACCACCGAAAGATGCGGAAACAGGTTGAAGTTCTGAAACACAAAGCCGATCCGGCTGCGCAGCGCGTTGAGTTCCTTTGCCCGCATGGCGGCGTGAATGTTTTGCCCGTCGAGCGTGATCGAGCCGCTGTTGATCTCTTCGAGGCGATTGATCGTGCGGATCAGCGTCGATTTCCCCGAGCCGGACGGTCCGCAGATGACCACGACCTCGCCACGCGCCACCTGCGCATCGATATCCTTGAGGACCGGATAGTCGCCGTAGCTCTTGCAGACCTGGGAAAGCCGGATCGTCTGCTGTTCCTGTGCTGGGACTGTCATGGTCATAGCTGCTCCGAGATGATTTTCGATGGCGCGACCAGAGAGGCGGCGGGAAGGCCGGAAAGTCCCGCACGCCGCCGCGTGATGCGCCGCTCGAGGCGATTTGCGAAGTGGGTGAGCGTCCAGCAGATGGCGAAGTAGACGATCGCCAGGATGAGGAAGACCTGGAAAGGCTGCGTCAGCAGCTGGTTGTTGACCTGGCTTGCGGCAAAGGTCAGGTCCGGCACGTTGATCACGTAGCCGAGCGTCGTGTCCTTGATCGTCGAGACGAAGGTGGAGATGATGCTCGGGATCATGTTGTAGAGCGCCTGCGGCAGGATGATGAAGCGCATTGCACCGATATAGCTGTGGCCAAGCGCACGCCCCGCATCCATCTGGCCCGGTCCGAGCGCGACGATGCCGGCACGGACCACTTCGCTCAGGAACGCGCTTTGATAGACAACGAGCGTCGTCAACATCGTGACGAAGCTCGGCACATCGGCGCCGGTCATGAGCGGAACCAGGAAATAGCTCCACAGGATGAGCATCAACAGCGGCACGCCCCGGGTGAAATAGACGAGTGCCGTGACCGGCCAGCGCAGCAGCGCCGACTTGGAGAGCCGCGCCAATGCGAAGAGGATGCTGACCGGAAAGGCGAGAGCGATGCTGAGCGCCGACAGGATCAGCGTGTTGGCGAGCCCGCCGAGCGGTCCGTTCGGATATTGGCCGATCAAGAGCAGCAGCCAGTAGTCCCGGACGATGGCGATCATGTCGTGGATCATGCGCGCGCACTCCTGGCAGGATCGGTGCGCATCGATACATAGGCGCCGATGCTCATGATCACGAGCGAGAAGAAAAGGTAGAGAACCGTGCCGATCAGGTAGATCTCGAAGGTCCGGAAGCTGAGGTTCTCGATTTCCTTGACGGCATGCGTCAGTTCCGAGGCCCCGATGACGACGGCCAGACTGCTGTTCTTGAACAGGGAAACGCTGTGATTGATGAGCGGCGGCAATGCGTTGCGCACGCCCTGCGGCATGATGACGAAACGCATCGCCGAGATATAACCGTGGCCGAGGGCGCGGGCCGCCTGCATCTGGCCGGGGCTGACCGAGCGCACGCCCGACCGAAGATCCTCGCTGAAATAAGCCGCCTGGCAGAGGCCGAGCCCGATCACCGCGAAAATGGCCTCGGCATTATGGATGGCGAGCCACGACGACACCCCGCTTGGCATCAGGGTGAAAATCCCGAAATACCACAGCATCAGCTGAACCAGGGTGGGGACGTTGCGGTGATAGGAGACGTAAGCGGCGACTAACGGATCGCCAAAGCGAAAGGGCGACAAACGCAAAGCCAGCAGCAGAAGCGCCAGCACCATCGCCATCGACCAGGAACCGGCATAGATGATGAAGGTCATCTCGATGCCATGCAGCAGCATGGCGGTATATTCCGGATTTGCCAGGATTGCCGAAAGGTCGAAACCGCTCACGGATTTGGCTCCCCGGATTGAGCCGTCTTTGCCGGAGTCTGGGGCTTTGCCGTCTGCAGGCCACCCATGACCTGCAGTGTCGGCGTGATCTCCATGTGTCCGATGTTGACGGCGACGGGGGCTGCGATGGCGAAGGCAATCGCGTCTGCTATATCGGCTGCCTGCGGCAGTTCGAAGCCGTCGATGAACCGTTCGCGGATGCTCGGGTCATCGCCGTGGACGTGATTGAAAATATCCGTGGCGACCCGGCCGGGGCAGATTTCCGTGACCCGCACCCGCTTGCCGAAGGCGTCGATGCGCAGCTGGTTGGACAGCATGCTCACCCCTGCCTTGGTGGCGTGATAGGACGAGTTGCCACCGAAATTATAGGCGCCGGCGATCGACGAGATGTTGATGACATGCCCGCGATCCCGCGCCACCATGCCGGGCACGACCAGGCGGCAGAGATGCAGGACTGCGCGGAGATTGACGTCGACGATGAGATCGATATCGCCCTCTTCGGCTTCCAGGAACTTCTTCGGCCGATCGACGCCGGCATTGTTGACGAGAATATCGAACTCCACCCGGCGGGTGAGCTCGGCCATGGCCTGACGGTCGGTCACATCGGTGACATGGGCGATGCAGCCCGTGCGTGCGGCCAGCTGCTGCAGCGCGTCGGCGCTGCGGGCAATGGCATGGACCTCGATGTTCTCCCGGCGGAGCCGCTCAACCACGGCTGCGCCGATACCGGAGGATGCGCCGGTCACCAGTGCGGTCTTGTAGTCGGAGAATGGCATTGTCGTTCCCTTGTTGTTGATCGAGACAGTAGCGAAGCTTTAACCCCTTGCCTAAGACCGATTATCTCTGGAGCAATAAGCAACGGTTATGGAGGCGAGACGGCTGCCGAAGAAGAGAAACAGGTGATGTCGGCATCACCGGTCCCTCGGGCTGTCAGAGACCGTGTCGCGTTGCAAAAGCATTGCGCGTCTGCAAACATGTAAGCCACGCACATCAGAACGGTACCCCGATCCTCATGGACATCAGACGCCTCAAATCTTTCATCGTGATCGTCGACAGCGGCAGCATCACGCGAGCGGCGGATCTTTTGCACATTGCCCAACCCGCCCTCAGCCAGCAGCTTGCGGCACTGGAGGAACATTTCGGCCACAAGCTGCTGATCCGCAGCCAGCAGGGCGTCAGCATGACCGATGCGGGGCATGCGGTGTATCGCCATGCGCAGATCATCCTTCGGCAGATGGAGCAGGCGCAAGCGGATGCGTCGGCAGCCGGCAATTCGCTTGCCGGGCGCGTCTCGGTCGGTCTCGTGCCGTTCAGCAGTGCCGCCACGCTATCGGTCGACCTCCTGGCGGAGACCCGTAAACGCCATCCCGGCATCCTGCTGCATCTGACCGAAAGCGTCGGGCAGACCTATAGCCAGATGATCATGAACGGCCGGCTGGAGATGGCGCTTCTCCACGGAACCGGACCGATCAAGGGCGTCCGGTTCGAACCGATCCTCAGCGAAGAGTTTTTTCTTGTCGCGCATCGCGACTTTGCGATCGAAGCGGATGCGAAACCCGTTCCGGTCAATGCGCTCGACGGAATACCGCTGCTGTTGCCGCCGGCCTATAATTTCGTCCGCCGCGCAGTCGACACCGCCTTCACGCGCACCCGCACCAATCTGAAGGTCGTGGCCGAAGTCGAAATCGTCCGCACGCTGGCCCGCGCGGTCGGCAGCGGCCTCGGCGCGACGATCATGCCGAAAGCCATTGCCGATCGTATCGTGTCGGAATCGAGCGAGCCGCTGATCTGCCGGCTCGTCTCACCACGGATCGAGGAAACTCTGTCGCTATGCGTTTCCGACCAGAATCCCCTGTCGGAACCGGCCCTTGCCGTCCGCGACATCCTTCTCGAGCTGACGGCACGGCTGAAAGTCTGAGGGGGCTACGCTCAGCGCATATCCCTGCAGAACTGAGCTATGCGCGCGCAGCCTTCGCCGAGCTTTTCCATGCTGGTCGCATAGGAAATACGGAAGAAGGGGCTCATTCCGTAAGCCGCCCCTTGCACGGTCGCGACATGATGCTCTTCGACGAGTGCCATGACGAAATCGACGTCGGTCTCGATCTTTCGCCCGCCCTTGCTGGTCTTGCCGATCAGCCCGGAGATATTGGGGTAGATGTAGAAGGCGCCTTCGGGCCGATGGCACCGCAGCCCTTCCACCTCAGACAATCTGTCGAGGACGAAGTCGCGTCTTTCCTTGTAGATCGCGGCACGCTCCTTCAAGAGATCCTGAGGACCATCAAGCGCCGCGGTCGCCGCAGCCTGCGTCAGCGTCGCGATACCGCCGCCATTCTGGCCGTTGACGTTGCTGACGGCGGAGATCAGGTCTTTCGGCCCGGCGCAGAAGCCGAGCCGCCAGCCTGTCATCGCGTAAGCCTTGGAGACGCCGTTCATCGTTAAAACGCGCTCATAGAGCCTGGGCTCGACTTCGGCGATCGTGCAGAACTGGAAGTCGTCATAGACCAGGTGTTCGTAGATGTCGTCGGTCATGATCCAGACGTTGGGATGGCGCAGCATGACCTCGGCGATGGCGGCCATCTCCGCCCGGGAGCAGGCCGCGCCGGTGGGATTGTTCGGGAAATTCAGGAAGAGCCATTTGGTGCGCGGCGTGATCGCCGCCTCCAGATCCTCCGGACGCAGCTTGAAGCCGGCCTGCTCGTAGCAGGGGACCGGAACCGGGACGCCGCCGGCGAATTTGACGATATCGGCATAGCTGACCCAGGAGGGCGTGGGAATAACGACCTCGTCGCCCGGATTGCAGGTGGCCAGCATGGCATTGAAGATCACCTGCTTGCCGCCGCCGGAGACGACGATCTGGCTGGCATCGTAGTCGAGATTATTGTCGCGTTTGAACTTCCGGATGATGGCGGCCTTCAGCGCCGGCGTGCCGTCCATCGGCGGATATTTCGTATCGCCGGCAAGAGCTGCCGCATGGGCCGCTTCGATTGCGTGCGCCGGGGTGGGGAAATCCGGCTCGCCGGATGACAGGCTGACGACCTTGATGCCCTTGGCGGCAAGTTCCCTGGCGCGCTGGGTCATGGCGGCGGATGCGGAGATGGAGACGTTTTTCAGGCGGTCAGCGATGACGGACATCGACATGGTCCTTCGATGAGAGATGGGAACGGGAGACCGCCCGCAGGCGATCGGGATTGCGTCAGTCGGCGAGTTCGGCGGCGGGCGCGAGCGCGGCACCCGTGGCTTCGATCTCGCCGCGCACGATGCCGGCAAGTTCCAGGGCGCCCGGCGTGTCGCTGTGGACGAGAATGGAGCGGGCCGGCATGGCGATTACGGCTCCGTCGATCGTCTGAACGGTTCCGTCGAGCAGGAATTGTCGGACACGCGCACGTACGGCGGCTTCATCCTTAATGACGGCCCCAGGCAGCCCGCGCGCGACGAGTTTCCCGCCGGCGTCATAGGCCCGGTCGGCGAGGAAAAGCGCCAGCGTCTTCAAACGCGCGCGTTTCGCCGCCTGCTGAATCTCGCTGCCATGGGTGACGAAGACGACGAGACCGGCATCGACCGTGGCGATTGCATCCATCATCAGGTCGGCTAGCACAGGATCGCGATTGACCATATTGCCCATCGCCGCGTGGAAGCTGATATGGGAGACAGTGACACCCTCGGCTTTGGCGATCGCCATCAGTGCGCCGAGCTGATAGAGCATCTGCTGGCGAAGCTCGTCTGCCGGAAACGGTATTTCGCGCCGGCCGAAGCCGAGCCGATCAGGCAGGCCGGGATGCGCGCCGATGCCGACGCCGTTCAGCTTCGCGAGCCGGACCATGCGCCCCATGATCTCGGGGTCGCCGCCGTGGAAACCGCAGGCGATGTTGGCCGACGAGACGAGTTTCATCATCGCTTCGTCGTCGCACAGCCGGTAGGGGCCAAATCCTTCGCCCATGTCGGAATTCAGATCGATCTTCATCGGTTCCTCCTTTTGACGGCCTTTTGGGAGACACCCATTAGGCCATCGCCTTCAGGGCGCGCTTGACCATCCGGCATGTCTGCCTGACGTCGCCGACATAGCGGGCGACTGCCTGTTCCACCGCGCGGGCCTCCGCATGCGTCGAGCGAACGAAGCGCAGGCGGGCGCCGATGCGGGCTTGGCCGAGCCGCCACAGGTCGCATTCGATCACGCCAGCGATCTTCGGATAGCCGCCGGCGGTGTTCGCATCGCTCATCTGCACGATCGGTTCGCCACCGGGCGGAAACTGGATCACGCCGGGCACGACGCCGTGGGAGCGCATCTCGATGGACGCCGTCGGCTTGATCGGTTCGCCGGACAGGCGATAGCCCGTCCGGTCGCTGCGGGAGGAAATCCTCCAGGTCTGGCTCCAGAAGGCTTCGCCATCTCCGGCGAAAAGATCATGCTCGCCGGCCGGCAGCGCGCGGATCGTCAATGCGCCGTCGACAGGTGCGGGGAAGACATCGCGCAGTGCCACGGCCGGTTCGACGACGGCGAGACCCGAGGCCGGCAGCATGGCGATCTCGGCGTCCTCGCCGACCGCGATCCGATCGCCCTTCGCCAGAGGCCGGCCGGCATTGCCACCGAAACCACCGCGCAGCGACGTGCTGCGCGAACCCATGACAACGGGAATATCCAGCCCGCCTCCGAGCGAAATATAGGCACGTGCGAGCCGCGGCGGCTGCTTCAGTTCGAGAACCTCTCCGGGCTCTGCCGTATAGGCGCACCAGGCAAGCAGTTCCGATCCGTTGAGATGAGGATTGCCGTCGGCGCCGGTCACGGCAAAGACCACACGCTGCTCGAAACGCAGGCTGAACGGGAAGGTCTGCACCTCGATCACAGCCGCATTGTCGTCATTGCCGACGAGAATGTTGCCGATCCGGACCGCCAGCGGATCCATGGCGCCGCTCGCCGACACGCCGATGTCGCGATAGCCGGGGCGGCCAAGATCCTGCACCGTGTTGAACGGGCCGCTTTCCAAAATCTCGATCATAATTCGATCCTCGCCGGCAGGAAGCGCACCGTATCGCCCGGCGCCATCATGGCAGGGCTCGGCGAGGTGGGGTCGAACATCTCAAGCGTGGCAAAGCCGATGGAATTCCAGCCATTCGGACCCGTGAGCATGGCGACGCCGGTCTGCATGCCGCCGATGGTCACGCAGCCCTTCGGCATCTTCAACGAGGGAACGGTCTTTCGCGGCATGTAGATACGCGGATCGAGGCCATGCAGATAACCGAAACCGGGAGCGCTGCCCAAGGCGAAGACACGGTAGGTCGCTTCATGATGGATGCGCACGACCTCGCGGTCGCTGAGCCCCGAGAGATCGCAAAGGGCTGCAAGATCGGTCGCATGTTCGCCGCCGTAATGGACGGGGATCTCGATGGTCTTGCCGTTGAGATCGATGCTGCGCGCATTCTCCCATGCCTCCAGCAGCCGGGCGACCATCGTATCGGGAACTTCGGGCGTCTCCTTGAAGATCACCAGCAGGTTGGTCATGCCGGGAATGTTTTCCGCAAGGTCCGGCCAGCTCTTCACCGTCTGGGACAGAGCCCAGATCCGCCGCTGCGCAACGAGGTCGAAATCGCCTGGTGCCTCGAGCAGGAAGGATCTGGCGCCGATCGAGGAAACTCGCGCCCGGCTGTTGGTGGCCGGAACGATCTCACGTTGCGATGCATGTCTGTTCGTCGTGACGATCATGGCTGGAGCTCGATTTCGAACAGAGGATCACCGAAGCCGACCGGCGCGCCGGGTTCTGCGAGCAGCCTGGTCAAAACACCGGAGCGGCCGGCGCGAAGGGGAAGCAGGATATGCCCTACCCCGATGAAGCCGACGATATCCGCATCGGATACGGAGCGCGGCAGTTTTTGCGGCGCGGCGGAGTCGGCCGGATGCTCGACGCAGAAGCGGCCCGCCATCGGCGCCTTTACGACGGCGGATGCTGAGCCGGGAGCGCGTGGCGTCGCTTCGCTCGAGCTGACACGGGCGCCGCTTTTTCCGGCGACGACGATACGAAGCTGTCCGCCCGGCCGGGAGATTTCAAGGCCGTCCACGCCGGCGGCCGTCAGCGCCTCGGTGAGCAATGCGATGGTCGCCGGATCGCTGAAATCGATCGCGCTCATGCCGCCCTCCGCAGCTTCAGCCATTGTTCGAGATAGTGAATGTCGGTCTCACCGCGCGCGAATGCGTCGTCCTCGAATAAAACGCGCAGGAAGGGGATATTGGTGGAAATCCCTTCGACCTCGGTGCCGGCAAGCGCTTCGCGCATTCTTGCCATCGCTTCGGTCCGCGTCGGCGCATGGACGATCAGCTTGGCGATCAGCGAATCGTAATAGGGCGAAACCTTGTAGCCGGCATGAATATGCGTATCGACACGGATGCCTGGTCCCTCGGGCAAGGCCAGACGGGTGACGACACCCGCCGACGGCAGGAAGGTTTCCGGATCCTCGGCGTTGATGCGGCATTCGAAGGAATGGCCTCCGCATGTCACATCGCCTTGGATGAGATCCAGAACGTGACCCTGAGCCGCCCTGATTTGAGCCTGGACGATATCGACACCGCTCGTCATCTCGGTGACGGGATGTTCGACCTGAAGTCGGGTGTTCATCTCGATGAAATAGAAGGCGCCGTCCTCATAGAGAAATTCGAAAGTTCCGACCCCCCGGTAGCCGATCTGAAGGCAGGCCTGCACGCAGGCCATGCCGACCGGCTGGATGATGTCGGGTGCGATCCCCGGCGCCGGCGCCTCCTCAACCACTTTCTGATGGCGGCGCTGCATCGAGCAATCCCGGTGTCCGAGCCACACGGCATTGCCGTGATCGTCGCAAATGACCTGGATCTCGATGTGGCGCGGATGCTCTAAGAATTTCTCCATGTAGAGGGCGGGGGAGCCGAAGGCCTTGCGAGCCTCTTCCCGCGTCAACGCGATTGCTTCATGCAACATATCGGCCTTTGGCACGACGCGCATGCCGCGTCCGCCGCCACCGCCGGCTGCCTTGATGATAACGGGATATCCGATCTCCAGCGCTGTGCGCTCGATGGTGGCAGGGTCGTCGGGCAGCGCCGTGTCCGGGCCGGGAACGCAGGGTACGCCGGCCGCCATCATCGCCCGCTTTGCCGAGATCTTATCGCCCATGATCGCAATCGATGACGCGGTCGGACCGATGAAAATCAGCCCGGCCTTGTCGACGGCGTCGGCGAAGGCGGCGTTTTCCGACAGAAAACCGTAACCCGGATGGATGGCGCCCGCACCGGCAAGACGCGCCGCCAGAAGGATGGCGTCCTGATTGAGATAGCTCTTGGCGGCGCTCGACGGGCCGATGCAGAGAAAGCTGTCGGCGGTACTGCCGTAAGGCGCTTGCCTATCCGCCTCGGAACAGATGGCGACCGTCTTGAGGCCGAGCTCGCGGCAGGCGCGCTGGATCCGGGCGGCGATCTCGCCGCGATTGGCGATCAGAACGGTATCGAAGCGGCCGGCCGCAGATTGTTCAGGCGTTTCCGGCATCAGCCAATCTCCGCGAGCAGGTCGCCGGTCTCGACCTCGCCATTGTCGATATGGGTTAGGTGCGTGATGCGCCCGGACCGCGGCGCGGCGATCGTGTTGAAGACCTTCATCGCTTCGATGATGAAGAGCGTCTGCCCCTCCTCCACCGCGTCACCGATCGCGACAAATGGCGGCTCCCCGGGCGCCGGGGCCTTGTGCAGAACGCCGAAGACGGGCGCCTTTACCGCATAGGAGGTTTTCTTGACGCTCGAAGGCGCTTGGGAGACGGGATTTGTCGTCGATTCCGGCTCCTTCGAGGGCTCGGCAACAGCCTCCTGACCCGGCGACGTGCGGAAAATCCGCACCGTCACGTCCTTTTCAGTCACGGTCAGCTCGCTAATGTTCGATCGTCCGACAAAGTCGATCAGCGTCTTGATCTTCGAGAGGTCCATGTGCGTGCTCGGAATTTCAGAATTCCACCGCGCGGACCTGACATCGCAAGTCGCTCGGTGTTGTGATTTTTCGTAGCACGACGTGCAGACTGATGGGGTCAGACGAAGTTTTGATGGAGTGCAATCAGCGCCCGATAGGGCATCTCGCCAGCGAGGCCGGTTTCGTCATCATCAGCTCTTCGGGGCGGCGACGCTCTCCCGCAGGATAAGCCTGCTGCGGATGACGGTGCGGACCTCCGCCGTCTTTTGCCGCTGGTCAATGGCGTCGAGCAGCAGATCGACCGCCGCGCGTCCCATCTCTTCCACCGGCTGCTCGATCGTCGAGAGCGGCGGTGAGGAGAATTCGCAGACGGGCGAGCCCTCGAAGGAGACGACGGACAGATCATCGGGAATGCGCAAGCCCCCCCGCTGGATGCAGCTGACAAATGAGATGGCCATGTCGTCGCTGGTGGCGATCACCGCTGTCGGCTTCTCGGTCAGTTGCGCGAAATCGTCCGCTGCCTGCACTCCAATATCGAAGCCGTGTTGATAATCAAGATGACCACCCGAGCGGCGCACCAGCTCGTCGGACAGGCCAGCCGCCTCGAGCGCCTCGAGCACGCCGGCATAACGCTCGACATCGTGATAATTGCCTTCAGGCCCGGCGAGATAGAAGAACCGTCGATGGCCCAGCCGGATCAGTTCGGCCGTGACGTCGCGCACTGCCTCGCGGTCGTTGGTGACCACGCTCTGCAGGCCGGCATCGCTCATGTCGAGCAGCATCGACACGATCGGCAGGCCGGAATTCGCCAGCGAACGCCCGTCCACCTCTGGAAGCTTCGACGACAGGATGATGGCGCCGCGCACGCTGCCGCCGAATGCCAGGTCGAGAATATGCCGTTCGGAAATCTCGTCGCGATCGAGGTTGGCGATCATCAGGTTATAGCCGCCCTGGATCAGCGACTTGTTGATGCTCTGCAGCACCTGCGGAATGATCTGCGAGACGCCGTAATAGAGCGATCCCGGCAGGATGATCATGATGATGTTGGATTTGCCGACCCTGAGGCCGCGCGCCATCGCATTCGGGGTGTAGCCGAGTTGCCTGGCTGCGGCATTGATCTTGGCGCGCGTCTTCTCGTTGACCCGTCCGGGATTGGCGAGCGCCCGGCTGACCGTCGATATCGCCACACCGGCGAGCCTGGCAACATCGGCCATCAAAGCGCCCGATGGTTCCTCTCCGGCCACATCCTTGTTTTTGTTCATGTTTATTTCATTCTCCCGGATGCTTCGATTTGCAACTCTAGGACAGGCGACGGTTTTTAGCAAACGTTTGCCAAAAACCGCTTGCTTAAAAAACCGGCTTGGCTATTATCTAGTCATGGCAAACGATTGCCATTTCTTAATGCGTTGAAAATCCATGGCTTATTGGATGCGGAACTCTCCTTCCGCACGCGGGTAGGTCATGCCTCGAGAAATGGATAGGTTATGGCTTCTGGCGATAGGCTGCGCTTCGGCGTCGATCTCGTGACATTCTTCCATCCCGGCTTCTGGGGCGTCGACAGCCACGATGCGATCGTCGACCATGCACGCGCCGAGCCGCGGGCCTTCTGGGACAAGATCCTCGACAGTGTCCAGGCCTCCGGCGTTACCGGCGTCGAGCTGACCTTTTCTCCCTTCAACTGGCAGGACGCGATCAAGACCTATGGTTCCGTCGATGCTTTCGCAGCCGAGCTGTCAACACGCGGTCTGACGCTGTGCAGCGGTTTCTTTGCGGAACTTGAGGCGGCCGGCGACTTCGCCGAGCCCGCGGCCCAGCGCGCGCTGATCGACAAGGCGGAACGCTATGCCGACTTCCTGAAAGCCTGCGGCAGCGACATCATGGTGATCGGCGCGCCCTTACGCCAGACGCTCGGCGCCCAGCCGGTGCAGTTCCATGATTTCGACCGCGCCAAGGTGATCGCCGATTTTCTGAACCGGCTCGGCGCGACCCTCCATGCCAGGGGCGTACGGCTGGCGCTGCACACCGAGGCGCACTCGATCTTTGCCGCCGCGCGCGACGTCGATCTGATGATGCTTTTGACCGACCCGGCCTATGTGCACATGTGTCCGGACACCGCCCACATCATCGTTGCCGGCTCCGATCCCGTCCAACTCGTCGATCGCCATCACGAGCGCATGATCATCGCCCACTGGAAGGATGCGATCGGCCCGATGCCCGCCGACACGCCGATCGACAAGCATATCCATGAACGCCACCAGCCCTATTTCTGCAGCTTCGGCCTCGGACGGGTCGACTGGCCGGCCTGGATCCGGCTGCTGCGCGACCGGGCCTATGAAGGCTGGGCGATCCTCGAACTCGATGCCGCGCCGGATCCCGTCCGCGACATCGCCAACGGGCTCACGCTCGTCCGGCAGGCGCTCCTGCCGATCTATCGCTGACAACAATTCCGACGACAACAAACGCCCCGCAAAGAGGGCATTTTCAAGAGGTGGAACTATGAAGACCATGATGAAGCTTTTTCTTGCCGGCGTGGCATTCGCCGGTCTCATGACCTCGGCGCATGCCGAGGACAAGCCGACGATCGAGATCATGTCGTCCTGGACGTCGGGCGGCGAAGCGGCGGCCCTCAACGTCATCAAGACCGAGTTCGAAAAACGCGGCGGCGTCTGGAAGGATTCCTCGATCGCCGGCTTCGGCGCCGCCGATGCCGCCTTCCAGAACCGCATCGTCGCCGGTGACGCGCCCGGCGCCAAGCAGGGCGTCATCGGGCTGGCTGCCGCCGATTTCATCAACCAGGGCCTGTTCAATCCGATCGACGACGTGGCCGCCGGCGGCAAATGGGCCGACGCCCTGCCGAAATCGATCCATGATCTCATCTCCTATGACGGCAAGGTCTACCTTGCGCCGACCGGTGCCCATGGCGAAAGCTGGCTCTTTTATTCCAAGGAAGCCTTCGGCAAGGCCGGCATCGCGCAAGAGCCCAAGACTTGGGACGAGCTCTTTGCCGATCTCGACAAGCTGAAGGCTGCCGGTATGGTTCCGGTCGCCTGGGGCGGCCAGCCCTGGCAGCAGACCAAGGTCTTCAACATGATCCTGCTCTCGCAGGTCGGCATCGACGGATTCCTGAAGATCTATGTCGACAAGGACAAGAGCCCGGCATCGGTCGAGGGCGTGAAAAAGACACTTGCAGTCCTCGGTAAGCTGCGCGGCTATGTCGACGCGGGTGCCGCCGGCCGCAACTGGAACGATGCGACCGCCATGCTGATCACCGCCAAAGCCGGCGTGCAGTTCATGGGCGACTGGGCCAAAGGCGAATTCACCGTCGCCGGCAAGGAGCCGGGCAAGGACTACGGCTGCATGATCGTTCCGGAGTCGAAGGGCATGGTCTACATCGCCGACGCCCTCTGGTTCCCCAAAACAGGCAAGGCCGAAACCGACAAGGCCCAGAAACTGCTCGCCGAAGTCGTCATGGACCCGACCATCCAGGTCGAATTTGCTCTCAAGAAGGGCTCGGTTCCGATGCGCGCCGACGTCGACAAGTCGAAGCTGGACGCCTGCGCCCAGAAGGGCGTCGAGCTGATGAGCGCCGGCGCCATCGTGCCGGATCAGGCGATCGTGCTGACGCCCCAGCAGGTCGGTGCGCTCGACGATTTCGTCGACGAATATTGGAGCGGCGGCTCGAACGATGCAGGCGCTGCGGCCGAAAACTTCTTCGCCATCTTCGAGTAGGATAGTGACTGTGGCGTCGGTCTGACCCGACGCCACAGCTGCCGGGCGCCGCCTCGCGCGGCGGCGCCAGCCCTGCTTTCCATTCCGTCAACGAGCTGGCCGATGTCCGTCAAACGCAAGCCCAATCTTTCCGCCACCATCGCGCTGCTGCCGACATGGTTCGTTGCGGTCGTGGTCTTCATCGGCACCATGGCCTGGTCGATCCGGCTGTCCTTTACCAATTCGACGCTCTTTCCGTCCTCGAGCTATGTCGGCTTCGCCCAATATTCGAAGCTCTTCTCTTCCGCCAAATGGCTGGCATCGCTGCAAAACGTGTTGATCTTCGGCGTCCTTTACGTCGCAGGCTGTCTGCTGCTCGGCTTCCTGCTGGCCGCAGCACTGGACCGCAAGATCCGTTTCGAAAGCGCCTTCAGGACCATATTCCTCTATCCCTACGCCATGTCCTTCGTGGTGACGGGACTGATCTGGCAATGGATGCTCAATCCGACGCTCGGCATCCAGGCAAGCGTGCGCTCGCTCGGCTGGGAAAGCTTCGTCCTCGACTGGGTGGTCAACCGCGACATGGCGATCTATGCGCTGGTGCTTGCCGGCGTCTGGCAGGGCGCGGGGCTGGTCATGGTCATTGCGCTCGCCGGCATGCGCGGCATCGAGGCCGAGCAGTGGAAGGCGGCGCGGATCGACGGCATTCCCGTCTGGCGGATCTATGTCTCGATCATCCTGCCGCAGCTCGGGCCGGCGCTGGCCGCCGCCGGCATGCTGCTCGCCATGGGCGTGATCAAGACCTATGACATAGTCGTCGCCATGACCAATGGCGGCCCCGGCAATGCGACCGAGGTGCCTGCGAAATTCATCATGGACAATCTGTTCGGACGCCAGAACCTCGGCCTCGCCACAGCCGGCGCGACGGTGCTTGTCCTCGGCGTGATCATCGCCGTCGCCCCATTCCGCTACATCATGCACATGCGCGACAAAGCGAAGGGAGCCGCGTGATGGCCGATCCTCATCCGAACGGGCCGAAACCGGCACGGATCACCGCCGGGCGCATCGGCCTCTATGCCTTCCTCGTCGTCGCCGCACTGTTCTTCCTTCTGCCGCTCTATACCATGGTCGTCACCTCCTTGAAGTCCATGGACGAAATCCGGCTCGGGCAGATCTTTTCCCTGCCGGCGACGCTCGATTTCTCTGCCTGGATGACCGCCTGGTCGGGCGCCTGCATGGGAACCGTCTGCGTCGGCATTCGCAGCGGCTTCTGGAATTCGGTGGCGATCACCCTTCCCTCGGTCGCGCTCTCGGTCTTCATCGGCGCCGTCAACGGTTATGCGCTGTCGCTTTGGCGGCCGCGCGGGGCAAACCTGCTCTTCGGTCTGCTGATGGCCGGCGGCCTCATCCCCTACCAGATCTTCCTCTATCCGATGGTCCGGGCGATGGCGAATATCGATCTCTACAATTCGCTGGCGGGTATCATCCTCGTGCATGTCATCTTCGGCCTGCCGTTGGTGACGCTGCTCTTCCGCAACTATTTCGTCAGCGTGCCGGAAGAGCTCTGCAAGGCGGCGCGCGTCGACGGCGCGGGCTTCTGGCGCATCTTTTTCGAGATCATGCTGCCGATTGCCGTACCGATGGTCGTCGTGGTCTCCATGCTGCAGTTCACCGGCATCTGGAACGACTTCCTGCTCGGTCTCGTCTTTGCCGGGCGCGACAACCTGCCGATGACCGTGCAGCTCAACAATATCGTCAACACCACGATGGGCGAGCGCACCTACAACGTGAACATGGCGGCGACCATCCTCACCGCCATTGTTCCGCTCGCCATCTATTTCCTGTCCGGCCGCTGGTTCGTGCGCGGCATCGCGGCCGGCGCCGTCAAGGGGTAACGCTTCCATGCAATCTGCCGTCTCCGTCAAGGATCTGAAGATCGCCTATGGCGACCATACGGTGATCGAGAAGATGTCGATCGACATCGCGCCACGAGAGTTCCTGGTGCTGCTCGGCCCTTCCGGCTGCGGCAAGTCCACGCTTCTGAACGCCATTGCCGGCCTTCAGGAGATTACATCAGGTGAGGTCTGGATCTCCGGCAAGAACGTCAGCTGGGAGGAGCCGAAGGATCGCGGCATCGGCATGGTCTTCCAGTCCTACGCGCTCTATCCCCGCATGTCGGTGCGCAAAAACCTCTCCTTCGGACTTCGCGTCGCCGGCCTGCCGAAATCCGAGATCGAGGCGCGTGTTGCCCGCACCGCCGCCCTTCTCCACCTCGACAAGCTGCTCGACCGGCGCCCGGCCGCGCTTTCGGGCGGCCAGCGCCAGCGCGTCGCCATCGGCCGGGCGCTGGTGCGCGAAGTCGATGTTTTCCTGTTCGACGAACCGCTGTCGAACCTCGACGCCAAACTGCGCAACGAATTGCGCGTCGAAATCAAGAAGCTGCATCAGCGCCTCGGCAATACGATGATCTATGTCACCCATGACCAGGTCGAGGCCCTGACGCTTGCCGACCGCATCGCCATCATGCGCGATGGCGTGATCCAGCAGCTCGCCTCCCCGGCCGAGATCTACCGCCGCCCGGCCAATCTGTTCGTTGCCGGTTTCATCGGCGCTCCGGCGATGAATTTTATCGAGGGCCGGATCGAGCGCAGCGTCGGGGCGCCGGTCTTCCGGGGTAACGGGCTGACCATCGATCTTTCCGGTTATTCTTTCCGTGCCGTTGCGGCGGACGGCCCGGCTACACTCGGCTTTCGCCCGGAACACCTTGTGCTCGATGGGTTCACCAGTGGCCTGCCCACCATTCCCGGCCGCGTTTCTGTGGTCGAGCCGATGGGCCCGGATGCTGTTGTCTGGTTCGACTGGGCAGACCAAAGCCTCTCGCTCCGGCTGATGGGCGACGTGACCCTTGAGCCCGGTGATGCTCTGGCTCCCGGGCTCGATATCGCCAAGGCGTCCCTCTTCGGCGCCGATGGATCGCGGCTGTGATGTGCCGTCCCTTTGTTTTCCCGCAATTCCGGGCGCGTTTCGCGCCGTTTTGAGGATTGCCTCCAGGACAGGATTTGAAAAGACATGGCTGAGATCGTCTATGATGCGCTGGTGATCGGCTCCGGCGCCGCGGGTTCATTTGCGGTCAAAGAACTGACGGCCCAAGGACTGTCGGTGCTGCTGCTCGAGGCCGGTCCCGCCGTCGGGCCGAAGGATTTCGATCCCGCCCGCAAGAAGGCGCCGGCAAGCAGCATCAATATCTGGGAGCGCGCGCGCGCCACTCTCAAGGGCCAGCCGATCCAGGCGCGTGCGGCGTTTTTCACCGAGCGTTTCAGCCATTTCTTCGTCAACGACCGCAAGAACCCCTATACGACGCCGAAGGGCGCGCCCTTCCTGTGGATCCGCGGCCGCCAGGGCGGCGGGCGCCTCCACAGTTTCGGCCGGGTGCTGCTGCGCTGGACCGACGACGATTTCAAGCTCCGCTCGCGCACGGGAAAGGGCATCGACTGGCCGGTCTCCTATGAAGAGCTGACGCCTTTCTACGACGAGGTTGAGGGCTATCTCGGGCTCTACGGCAACAAGGACAATGTGGCGACACTGCCGGACGGCGTCTATGCGAAGCCGGCCAGCCTGACGCCGGCCGAACAGACCTTTAAGCAGGCGGTGGAAAGCCGCTGGCCGGAGCGGAACGTCGTCTCCTGGCGTTATATCGCGCCCGATGCCGACCGCATGCCGCGACCGCTGCGCGAAGCAAAGGCGACCGGCCAGCTGAGCGTCCGCTACGACGCCGTCGTTCGTCGCATCACCACGGATGAGAAGACGGGCCGCGCCACCGGCGCGGAGTTCATCGATCGCAATACGGGCGAAGTATCGACCGCGCGGGCTGCGATGGTTGTGCTTTCGGCCTCGCCGATAGAGAGCGTGCGATTGCTGTTGAATTCGGCTTCGGCGAAACATCCGGGCGGGCTTGGCAACGGTTCGGGCGCCCTCGGCCGCTATTTCATGGATCAGCTTCCGTGTCTCGCGTTCGGCTCCTTTTCGAAGGCCAAGGGTTGGGCGACGGACGAGTCCGCGCCGACCGACCCGTTCTACAATCCGTCGGGCGGGATCTTCATTCCCCGCTTCGGCGAGGGCGACGCCGCCCGCGGCGATTTCGACTACCAGGGAAGCGTCGGCCGGGCGCCGGTCTCCGCGGACGCAGATGCGCGTCTCGCCTTCTTTGGTTTCGGCCGAATGCTGCCCTATGCCGACAATCGCATCACGCTCGACGCCAAGCGCAGGGATGCCTGGAACATTCCCGTGCCGCATATCCGCTGCGTCATGCAGGAGGAGGAGCAGGCGCTGCTCAAAAGGCAGGAAGAAACGCTGATTGCCATGATCAAGGAGGTCGGCGGCGACCTCGAATTCATTGGTTCGCCCACCGGCCTCAAGGAGATGGGCAAAGGCGCCTTTCCCGAAGCCGATGCCTTCAGCCGTTTCATGTTCCGCACATGGTTCCGCAAGACCATGTGCATGGGCGCGGCCATTCATGAGACGGGCGGCGCGCGCATGGGCGAAACCCCGGAGGCTTCGGTGCTCAATCCCTACAACCAGGTGTGGGATGCGCCGAACCTGATCGTCACCGATGCCAGCGCCTTTCCCGGCAGCGGCATCGCCGGCACGACGCTCACCGTCATGGCCCTGACGATCCGCGCCTGCCGGAACCTTGTCGACCAGTACCGAGCAGGGCAGCTGTAGACGCACTGATCCCACTCGGCACCTGTTTCTGTCGAGTGCGTGGAACGAGAGAGGCAAGTAGCCGTTTTGGTCTTCGCGAAGTGGTCGTCACACAAACTTCGCACTGACATGCTCCTGTCAAAAGAAGCAAAAGGAAAAGGCCATGTCGCAATCACATCAGGACCAGCTCAACCGGATCAAGGCCGAAATCGCCGACAGCTTCGATGAGGAGCTGGAAATGCAGATGGAGGAAGACCGGCTGGACGATCTGGTCGCCAAAGGAATGTCGGAACCGGCGGAGCAGACGCTCGAGCGAAAGATCTACTTCCGGGAGCTTTTCCGGCTTCAGCATGAACTGGTGCGGCTGCAGGACTGGGTTCAGCATAAGAAGCTGAAAGTGGTGGTACTGTTTGAAGGTCGGGATTCGGCCGGCAAGGGAGGCGCGATCAAGCGCGTGACCCAGCGGCTTAATCCTCGCGTATGCCGGACGGTCGCGCTGCCCGCCCCGACCGAGCGGGAGCGGCATCAATGGTATTTCCAGCGTTATGTCCCGCATCTTCCGACAGCCGGTGAAATGGTGCTCTTCGACCGAAGCTGGTACAATCGCGCCGGTGTCGAGCGCGTCATGGGGTTCTGCACCCCTGATGAACTCGAGGAATTCTTCCGCTCGGTGCCTGAATTCGAGCGGATGCTGGTCCGTTCCGGGATCGTGCTGATCAAGTACTGGTTTTCGATCACCGACGAAGAGCAGGAATTCCGCTTCAAGATGCGCATCCACGATCCGCTGAAGCAGTGGAAGCTCTCGCCGATGGATATGGAGAGCCGTGTCCATTGGGAGGAATATACCAAGGCCAAGGAAGAGATGCTGGCGCGCACGCACACCAAGGATGCACCCTGGTGGGTGGTGCAGGCCGTGGATAAGAAACGGGCGCGGTTGAACTGCATCGCCCATCTTCTCGAGCAGATCCCTTACGAGGATGTTCCGAAACCGGAGATCCAGTTGCCGGACCGCATCCGTCACGCCGATTACAATAGGGCGCCGGTTCCGGCTGAAATGCTCGTGCCGGAGCGCTATTGAAGTGGGACCGCAATCGGCGGCCCAGAATTGTGCCGCTACGCCATGCAATAGCGTGGCGTAGCGATCGGGGATCAGCTGCGATCTTGCGATAACCGTCAGGCGGCGATATCAGCCATGCGGCTCAATTCCCAGACGGCGTCATCCGGCAGTGCGAGGCTGGCGGTGGCGAGGTTCTCCCTGAGATGGCCGACGGACGAGGTGCCCGGGATCAGCAGGATGTTTTCCGCGCGACGCAGCAGCCAGGCGAGCGCCACCTGCATGGGCGTGGCATCAAGGCGGGCGGCGACATCGGACAGGGTGGACGACTGCAGCGGGGTGAACCCGCCGAGCGGGAAGAACGGCACGTAGGCGGTGCCTTCGCGGGCGAGATCGTCGATCAGCTCGTCGTCGGCCCGATACGCCAGATTGTATTGGTTCTGCACGCAGACGATCTCGGTGATCCGGCGGCCCTCGGCGATCTGCCTCGATGTGGCGTTGCTCAGCCCGACGTGACGAACCAGACCTTGCCGCTGCAGGTCGGCGAGGACCGTCAGCGGTGCTTCGATCGACCCTTCGGCTGGGCCGTGCACGTCGAACATGATCCTGAGATTGACGACATCAAGCACATCGAGGCCGAGATTGCGGAGATTGTCGTGGACTGCCTGCGTCAGTTCCTCCCGCGAGAAGGCCGGAATCCATGATCCGTCCGTGCCGCGGCGGGCGCCGATCTTGGTGACGATGACGAGATCGTCGCGATAGGGATGGAGCGCTTCACGGATGATCTGGTTGGTGACGTGCGGGCCATAGAAGTCGCTGGTGTCGATGTGATTGACGCCGCTTTCCACCGCCTCGCGCAGCACGGCCAGGGCCGCGCCATGATTCCTGGGCGGGCCGAACACGCCGGGGCCGGCAAGCTGCATGGCGCCGTAGCCGAGCCGCTTCACGCTGCGACCGCCGAGATTGAAACTGCCGGCCTGATCGATAATGGACATGGTCTCACTCCATTCAAGAGATGACACCAAGATAGGCGCTGTCGACGCGTGGGATAATCAGGTACAAACCGCACGGGTTGTGCGGAGTGGCGAACAATGAAAGTCGACCTGGGTGATCTGAATGCGTTCGTTGCCGTGGCGCGGGCCGGCGGTTTTCGCGAGGGCGCGCGCGCCAGCGGCGGCAGCGCCTCCTTCCTCAGCGAAGCGGTGCGACGCCTGGAGGCCGAGCTCGGTGTTCGGCTGCTCAACCGCACGACGCGCAGCGTCGTCCCCACCGAAGCGGGCAAGGGTCTATTGGATCGGCTGGGCCCTGCCTTGAGCGAGGTGGAGTCTGCCCTCGACGTGGTCAACGGATTTCGGGACAGGCCGGCTGGTGCGTTGCGCCTCAACGTGCCGGTCAGCGCGGCGCGGCTGGTGCTGCCGGCCATCATTCCACCGTTCCTCGCCGCCTATCCCGACATTCGGCTGGAAGTCGTTGCAGAGGAGAGCTTCGTCGACGTGCTGGCTGCCGGCTGCGATGCAGGCATCCGTTATGACGAGCGGCTGGAGCAGGATATGATCGCAGTGCCGATCGGGCCACGCATCCAGCGTTTTGCCACTGCGGCTTCGCCCGACTACCTCGATCGCCGTGGCCGGCCGCAACACCCTCGCGAGTTGCTCGGCCATGCCTGTCTGCTGGGTCGTTTTGCCAGCGGTGCGCTGACGTCCCCATGGGAATTCGAGCGAGACGACGAGGTGGTACGGGTCGAACCGACCGGACCATTGATCGTGAGGGTCGGCGGGGCAATGGATCTTGCCGTCGACGCCGCAATATCGGGCACGGGGATCATCTCCGTTTTCGAGGACTGGCTGCGCCCGCATCTTGACAGCGGTGCGCTCGAACCCATCCTCGAACCGTGGTGGCAGAGCTTTTCCGGGCCGTTCCTCTATTATCCCGGTCGGCGCCTGGTGCCCGCACCGCTGCGGGCCTTCATCGACTTCGTCAAGGCATCGGCAAACCAGGCCTAAGGCCCGTCGTCTGCAAAACGTATCTCAGCGTCAGAGTTTGACCTCGGCATTGTCGCCCATATCGGGTTTGCTGTTCGAGACCGCGGCGGCCGCCATCTTGATATAGCTGATGATGGTGCCCGGGCTGTCCCAATATTCTGCCGAAGAAGGGGTAATCTTGAGGATGCGGATGGAGGGGTCAGCAGGATTGTCCCACCACGCCTTTGCCGGCGTCGCCCATAATTCCCTGATCTTGTCGCGGTCGTTCTGCACTTCGGCTGTGCCTGACACGGAAACATATTTTTGTCCCTTGGTGTCGGCAAAGGCCAGGCACACATTTGGCCAGCGAACGATCTCATCGTCCTTGTGGCTGCTGACATCCGTCAGAAAATAGATCGCGTTCTCGATTTGCGCGGTATAGGCGGACATCGGGCGGGCTCTGAGATCGTCGCTGCTGCGCGTTGTCAGCATGCAAAACCCGATCTTGTCGATCAGCTCCCATACCCGCATCGCATCGTCATGCTCGGCCATCATCATCTCCATCTGTCAAGGAGACGGAGTAACCATCTGCCGCGACCGATGTTCCGCGCCGGCAGCCACGCTCTGATAGCCACTGCGCCCGCGCCTCAATGGACGCTTGGGGTTTTCATGACCATTGCGAAGTCTTCCGCGACCAGTTCGCTGACGGCGATGAGGATTTCTTCACGGGAAAAGCCCGATGTCAAAGCACTCTGGATCAGATCCTGCAGATCCGGCTCCACGACATCGCGGCAATCCTCGAGGCGTTCTTCCGAAACGGTGAGGCTATTGAGTTCGTCCATTGTCTGTTCCTTTCAGGGAATGTAACCGCCGAAACCCGGTCGGAATGGGTCGCTAACGGGCGGCCACCGCCCGTTTTGGCGCGGCGATCAGACCTTCACGCTGCATCTTCTTGCGTGCGGCCTTGCGGTGCCGGCTGATCGCCTGCGCCTTTTCCCTGACACGCCGTTCGGACGGCTTCTCATAAGCGCGCCGTTCCTTCATTTCACGAAACAGCCCTTCGCGCTGCATTTTCTTTTTCAAGACCCTGAGTGCTTGATCGACATTATTGTCTCTGACGAGTACCTGCATTTCGAGTTCTCCTTGTTTGGATGGTGCGCCAATCGCGCTCAGCCGAGCTGCTCGGCGATCAAAGCCTGCAATTCACGGCGGGTGAGCAGGCAGGGAGACGGCTTCCAAGTCTTGGCAGCGCTACGGACAGCTTCGTCATCCTCACGCGGGCTCGCCGCCGCAACGGCGGTGGCTGTATGTATGTCGTTCAAAATGAAATCCTTCGTCGGCCGTGGCCGCGTCATCGATTGTTTGTGGGATTGCGCATCACCTGGCCCTAGGCGCACCGATGCATAAAGCGCCTCAATCAGGCCAGAAGCGGGCTTCGATTTTGCTTGGATCGGGCACATCCGCAACATAGGTATCGGCGGCTGCGATTGCAACGGATGGCCCAGATAGCACGACGTCGGCATCGCCAGTCGCCTTCAGATATACTTCATACGATTTTATTCAAGTTATCCGGGTGTAGTTCGGGCCGAAATTTCTAAGATTCGGCTCGAATGTGACATTATTTCGCCGGAATGGAAGCAACGTGGAGACCATCAGCCAAATTAACCTTCCGTTAAATAGGCCATTGACTTGTAGTATTAATAGGTTGTTAAAGGAGCGGCTCGCAGAGGTCGAAATTGACCCGATGATAAACAATTTTAGGAGAGAGCGATGGCTTCGCCGATACACGCAACTGATGATAGTGCAACTTTTCTTGAAACTGACGTAATTTCCGGAAATCTTCTTTCCAACGATTCATCCGATAACGGCCACTTGTTCCTGCGTGCCTTCGACGGCGCGAGCGTTGGCGCCAAGAGCGGCAACAGCCAGGTCACCGAGATCCAGGGCGACTACGGCACCTTCTTCGTCAAGCCGGACGGCAGCTACACCTATGTCCTGAGCGACGCTGCCAAGATCGGCTTCGCCAATGGTGAATCCTACCAGGAGAAGGTTTCCTACAAGATCTCCGACGGCAGCGGTCATACCGACGTCGGTCTGTTCACCCTGAACATCCAGGGCGTCACTCAGGTCAAGCCGATCGCGGTCGACGATACTTTCCACTTCACCGAAGGCAGCGCCATCGCTGGTAACGTTCTGGACAACGACATTGCCGGCGATAACGGCAAGATGTTCCTCCGCCAGTTCCTGAGCACCAAGGTCGATGCCAATAATGACGCCGTTACCGACGTCGCCGGCACGTATGGCACGTTCCATGTCAAGTCGAACGGCGAATTCACCTACGAACTGACGAGCGATCTGAATGCGGGCCAGACCTACACGGAAGTTCTGCGCTACTACAAGATCTCCGACGGCGAAGGCCACACGGACACCGCCAAGGTGACGCTCAACATCACCGGCACGGATTTTGATTCTTCCCATATCGCTTGAGCGACAACGGTAGATCAGTAAGACACGACGCCCGCCGCGCAATTGGCGGGCGTTTTCATTTCCGCTTGTCAGAAGGTCTGCAAAACGGCATAGTTCTTTTTAGCTAGTTCTTATAAACGCCGGAGAGCGGTAGGCTCGATGTATCGGAGGATACGCCGTTGACCGAACATATCGAACCCAGCCAAATCGAAACGGACGATCTGACCAAAGTCTGGTCCGTTACCGAGTTCTGCGCGCGACACCGTATAGACGCCGAGCAACAAGCGCTGTTGCTCAAACTTTTTGGGCCGTTCGCGACCGCCTGCGAACTGCTTCACAATGCCAAACGTGCGCCAAGGTTCCGATGAGGCGTCCTGGCATTTTTCAACGATCCGCTCACAAATCTCGGCAAGCCAGTCAACTGATTGGGTGATGTTCGCTGCGTCCCCTTGCCGAAAACGCTTTTCGGTACGGCGCCAGCCTGTTGGAACTCAGCGTATCGGCCAGCGACCGAACAGCCGTTCTTCTCCACCCGCCGCGAGCAGGGCGGCACGGTATGGGTCTCGGCATCGTCCGCGCCATGCTGAGCTCCCATGGCGGTACGATCCGGCCGCTGCAGACGACCGGCGACGGCGCCGAGTTTGAAATCACCATCCCGGTTCAGTTCTCAAAGGGCTGAGGAGAGATTGCTGAATTGCGCCTCAGACGTGGGCGGCACCGAACCGAGCTCCCCGACCCCGAGGCCTGCGTCTCACCGCGTTGTATAACCGCCGTCGATGACAAGCACTTCGCCGGTGACATAACTTGCCGCGGCCGAGCAGAGAAACAGTGCAGCGCCGGCCACCTCCTCAGGCTGCCCGACGCGTCCCATGGGGGTCATGCTGCGCCAGGTCGGGAACCAGTCGGGATTGTCGATGCCGCCGCGTGACAGATCGGTCTCGATATAGCCGGGTGCGATGGCGTTGACGCGGATGTTTTCGGCGGCAACCTCGCTGGCGATGCTCTTGGTCATCATGTGGACGGCCGCCTTGGAGGTGTTATAGGCGACCTGGTTTTGCGGAATATTGGACACGATGCCCGACATCGAACCGATATTGAGGATCACGCCACCGCGCTGGCGTCGCATGGGGGCGAGCGCGGCGCGGCAGGCGCGGAAGACGGCGTCGAGGTTGATGGTCATGATCTCGCGCCAGATGGCATCGGAGAATTCGCCGCTGTCGCCGTGAATGGCGATGCCGGCATTGTTGACGAGGATGTCGAGCCGGCCCGCGCGCGAAAGGGTTTCGGTGACGAGCTCGTCGGCAGCACTTTCCTTCCTCAGATCGGCGGCGATGAAATCGCATTCGACGCCGGCCTTGGAGAGCCGATCTTCCGCCGCCGCATTGCGGGCCCGGCCCGTAATGATGACTTTGGCGCCCGCCTCGCCGAGCGCCTCGGCGATGGCAAGCCCGATGCCGCGCGTGCCGCCGGTCACCAGCGCCACCTGTCCGTTCAGGCGAAATCTGTCGAAGATCATGTTCGGTTCCTCTTACGTGGGCGTTCGCACTTTCGTCAGATGTCGGCGCTCTGCGGCAGGATGACGAGATCGCGGATGGTGATGTTGCGTGGGCGCGTCAGCATGAAGAGCACCGCTTCGGCCACTTCGTTCGCTTCCATCAGGCCGCCTGCGGCGAGCGCCTCATCCAGCTTCTCCTGCGGCCAATCACTGAGAAGAGCGGTGACCACGGGGCCTGGAGCGACGGCGCCGACGCGCAATCCATGTTTGGCCACCTGCCGCCTCAACGTATGGACGAATGCCTGGACCGCGTGTTTGGACGCCGTGTAAATCGGCTCCCAGACGACAGGGATCATGCCAGCAACGGAACTCGTCAGGATGATATCCCCGGTCTTGCGCTCGACCATATGCGGCAGAACGGCATGCACCGAACGGAAGGCAGCATTGACGTTCAGATTGAGCATCCGATCCCAGGCATCAGGATCGCCACCCAGCACCTCACCGCCGATATAGGAGCCTGCATTGGCGTGGAAGATATCCAGCTGGCCGGCTCTTTCCAGGATCTGCGGCATCATCCGTTCGACGCTTTTCGGATCGGTGAGTTCGATGACCAGTGGAATGGCATTGGCGCCCAGTTTCGAGCAAATTTCCCGCAACGCTTCCTCATTGCGGTCGACCAGCACGACCCGAGCGCCCGCGGCAAGCAAAGCCTTGGCGCATTCAAGTCCGATACCCGACGCCGCCCCGGTGACGGCCGCGACTTTTCCAGACAGATCCTGTCCCATTTTCTTCCTCTGTTTTCCCAGTTGGTGAGAGCATTTCCGTTCTTCTTCGAATCACGGAAGCGCTCTATCTCTTTGTCTTCACGCAATTCCGGACGGCAAAACCGCTGCGCGCTTTTGCTGAAATTGCTCTAAGCTCGGCCGTGCGAGATCCGCGATCGGCGTGCCAGCGAGTCGACAATGACGGCGACGGCAAGGACAGCACCGGTGATCATGTATCGAAGCGACGACGACAGATCGAGAAGCGTCAGCCCGCTGGCGATCGACTGGATGACGATGATGCCGAGAAGGGCTGAGTAGGCACTGCCGCGCCCACCGAACAGGCTCGTGCCGCCGATGACGGCTGCCGCAATGGCGTTGAGATTGACGTCGCCGGTGCCGGCCTGCTGGCTTGCCGTCGCCAGCCGTGCGGCCGACAGCACGCCGCCGGCTGCCGCCAGCAGCGCGCACATGACGAAGGCGCTCGTATAGATGCGCGAGACGTTGATGCCGGAGCGGCGGGCCGCTTCCCTGTTGCCGCCGACGGCATGCATGGAGCGCCCCCATTTCGTGCGCGTCAGCGCATAGTTCATTGCGGCGACGAGTCCGACGAAAAGGCCGAACATCCACGGAATGCCGCGCGACTGGTTGAGATAGAATGCGACGGCTTCCAGGGCGAGCGTGATGATGACGGCGCGCAGCAGCAGCCCGCCGGTCGATTTTGCCGACAGGCCGGCTGCCCGCCGGCGTGTCGCCGTACGGTAGCCGGAAAAGAAAAAGGCAATGCCGGCAAGTAACACCAGCGCATAGGCGATCGGATCCGGCATGACCATGATCTGGCCGAAACTGACGAGCCAGGAACCGTAGGGGAGATTGATCGAACCGGTCGCTCCCAGGATATAGAGCTGGAGGCCGAGAACCGCGAGTAGCCCGGACAGGGTGGACACGAAACTCGGCATGCCGAAGCGGTTGAAGACAAACGCGTAAAGCGAGCCGATGAGGGCGCCGACAATCATGGCGGCGAGGATTGCCAGGACCACTGGCCAACCCTGGTTGACCCAGAAGACGCCGACCAGCGCCGAGGCGAAGCCGCTGACGGAGCCGACGGAGAGGTCGATCTCACCCACCATCAGGATGCAGACGATACCGAGCGAGATGACCCCGACCGTCGAGCAGTCGAACAGCATGTTGACGAGGTTGCTGCTGGAGAGAAACACCGGATTGAGCGCCTGGAACACCGTCCAGATGATCGCCAGGCCGACAATGACCGGCAGGGAACCGAGATCGCCGGAGCGGATGCGATCCCAAAAGGCCTGGATCGAGCCTCCCAGACTGTCATCGTGGCGCACTCTCTCGTCACGCCGGTCGAGCAGCGCCGGCGCCGCCGGGTCATTCTGGATGGTCTTCATTATGGCCTGCCCTCCTCGTTCTCTCGGCTTTGCGCCTGGCGGCGCGACGCGCGGCGGGAGACGGAATTGTTGGCGGCGCCGGTGATGGCGCTGACCAGCTGTTCGTTGGACGCGTCGGGCGGCATGGTGCCATTGTTGCGGCCGAGACGAAGGACGACGATGCGATCGGCAACGGCGCGCACATCCTCCATATTGTGGCTGATCATGATGACGGCGAGGCCGCGTTCCCGCACGCGCTCGATGAGGTCAAGCACTTCGGCGGTCTGAGCAACGCCAAGCGCTGCTGTGGGTTCATCGAGCATGATCAGTTTCGGCTCAAGCAGCAACGATCGGGCGATCGCCACGGTCTGGCGCTGCCCTCCGGAGAGTGAGGCGACCGGCTCGCGCACACTTGGAATGCGAGCCGAAAGCTCGTTCAAGAGCTGCCAGGCGCGGATCTCCATGGCGACCTCATCGAGCTGAAACGGACTGAGTTCCTTGCCGAGAAAGATATTGGCGACGACGTCGAGATTTTCGCAAAGTGCCAAATCCTGGAATACCGTTGCAATGCCGAGCCCGAGAGCAGCACTTGGGCTCGGCAGGTTCACCGGTTTGCCCTCGAACAGGATCGTGCCCGAGCTTGGCTGGTGCACACCGGCCAGGATCTTGACCAATGTCGACTTGCCGGCGCCGTTGTCGCCAACCAGCGCCACAACCTCGCCGGCATGCACGTCGAGTTCGATATCGGTGAGCGCCGACACAGCCCCGAAGTTCTTCGATATTCCGCGCAGGCTGAGGACAGGCTGACGGTAGGGGTGAAGGGTATGGGAGGTTTCAGACATCGCCTGGCCTTTCAGGAAAGCGAAGCGGGAAGCACAGCCGGCGAACCGGTCGCGCTTCCCGTTGCGGATTACTTCGTGATGCCGAGCTTCTTGCAGCCGTCAGCATAGCGGCCGGTGCACAGCTCCTCGGCGGTGTTGATCTTCTTGTCGATGATCTCAGCCTTGAGGTTTTCGGCAGTGACGACCGCAGGGACGAAAAGTTGCGCCGGCGTGTCGTACAGCGTCATTTCGGCCTTCGGCGTTTCTCCGGCCAGGAGCTTCACGGCGACGTCGGCAGCGGCAGCGGCAACGATTTCGCTCGGCTTGGAGATCGTATTGTACTGATCCCCTGAGATGATCAGCTGTAGTGCCGCGATCGTCGCGTCATTGCCGGTCACCGGCGGCACGGGATCGACGCCCGCTGCCTTGAAAGCTGCAATTGCGCCGCCGCCGGTACCGTCATTGGCGGCGACCACGCCAACGATCTGCTTGCCGAAACGGGTGATCTGGCCGGCTGCCCATTGCTGCGCATTCGAGGGCTGCCAGTTGGGTGTGTCGAATTCGGCAAGCGTCTTATATCCGCCGCTCGCCAGCCCCTCGTGAATGCCGTCCTTGATCAGCCCGGCAGCCGCATCGGTCGGCGAACCGTTGATCTGCAGGATGCCACCGCCATCGGTCGGCACATTCTGAGCCTTGAGATGCTGAACGAGCGATTCCGCAATTGCCTTGCCGATCGCTTTGTTGTCGAAGGAGACGTAGAAATCGGCCTTGCCTTTTGGAATCGGACGGTCATAGGCAATGACCTTCACGCCCTGGCTCTGTGCGAGCTGGACGAGCGATGCGGCCGCTGCCGAATCCACCGGGTCGAGCACGATGACCTTGGCGCCTTGGGTGATCGCCGAATTGAACTGTTGCTGCTGTTTTGCGATATCGGCATCGGCGTTCTGATAAAGAACCTTGCATGACGCGCAAAGCTTCTTCATCTCCGCGACGAAACCCGGATGGTCGTGCTCCTCATAGCGGGTCGAGCCCTGGTCGGGCATGAGGAATGCAACTGTCGCATCCGAAACGGCTGCTTGCGCAAAGGCGGAAGTACCGCCCAGCAAGGACAGAACGAAGACCGCGGCGCCTGCCGACTTTGTCGAGAATTTCATCATTTCCATCTCCTCCCATTGGTAAAATTGTGTAGGTTCGCGATTGCACTGTTCTGCTCTGGCCGTTCGGCTGAATGAACGGTCGCGCCTGTCCCTGCGGTTTGACGTTTTGAGGACAAGCATCTCCGATCGCGAGCGCGCTCATCGCGCGCCCACGTTCAAGTCAGTGTCAGTTTTGGTTCCTCCTCTTTGTCCTCCCTCGGGCTGTGCCCTTTCGACTCCTCCTCTAGGCCGCCTTTGCCACGTTGATATTGTCACCCAGCAATCGCCGGAAACGAGAAGGCGTCATGCCTTTTTCCGCGAGAAACTGCCGGTTGAAGTTGGACAGATTGTTGAAGCCGACCTCGAAGCAGATATCGGTGATCGATGCATGGTCATCGCTCATCAAAATCTGGCAGGCAAGATTGATGCGCAGGCGTTTCACATACTGTACCAGCGACATGCCGGTATGGCGTCGGAAGGCGCGCGAAAAGGCGCCTGTCGACTGATCGGCAATCGCTGCGAGATCGGCTTCGTCGAAGGACTTCGTCAGATTTTCCCTGATATAGGCGAGCGCCTTGTTGATGCCGGCCGACATGTATCCCGATGGATCGGGCAGATAGCTCGGGCTGGCGAGAAGTTGGGAATCCTGCGCCCGGCTGAGCAGGCCGACGATCATCATGAACAGTTCGATGCGACGCACGCCGTGCGCCTGCTGCACCTCGTTCATCAGGGGAGCAACCTCGCGGCTGGTGTCGGCTCCGAAGAGCACGCCGCGGCGGGAGGCTTCGAGAACCGCATCGAAGGGACCGAGTTCGGCGAACACCTTCATCGTGTCGCTGATGAAATTCTCGCTAAACTGGATGAGCTGGCAGCGAAGCGGAATACTCGATCCTTTCGGGACATCGCTGATCCAGTTGTGAGGAAGGTTAGGCCCCGCCAGCACGAGATTGCCAGGCTCGAACTCGCCGATGAAATCGCCGACGAAATACCGTCCTGTCGTCGCCACGACCAGATGAAGTTCGTATTCGGGGTGAAAATGCCAGCGAACCGTATGGTAGGGATAGCCGTGCGCCTTCGTTGCGAAAGATTCGCCCGGCCTGATCTGAATGACTTCCAAGTCAGGTTCCATTGTTTCCTCCTCCGAGGACGGCTCCACGCCAGCCCGCCAAATTCCCTTTTTGGCTTTATTGTTAAGGGGAGTGTAGTGGTCTCGTTTCACGCCCGCCACCACGATTCCCAGTCAAAACCGATACTTTTTTGACAATTGACGCTGCGGAGCGGACGGAAAGACGGCAACAATCCGCATGCATATCGTCCGAGGACGCAGTTCAGGCTGCCAAGGCGGCAATGACGTTTCTGACCAGTGCAGAGGAGGACAGCCGGCTCGTGGCGCAGCTCGGGGTGCCGATCGCGCCGACACGCACGGAAACGCCGCCGCGGGCATTGGCGATCGCAAACATCGACTCGTCGGTCAGGTCATCGCCGATCGTAATCGGGCAGCGGTTCCTGAAGGGATCGGACTGGAAAAATCGCTCCAGTGCATCGCCCTTGCTCGACCGTGCCGGCCGCAATTCAAATACCCTCTTGCCGAGTTGCAATGCCCAGTTCGGTCCGGCGAGCTCGGCATAGTATTGCATGCGGTCTTCAAGCACCTTTTCATATTCGGGTGCGAGACGGTAATGGGCGGCAACGGCCGCGCCCTTGTCTTCGATCAAGACACCGGGATAGTGCTCGGCTTCCGCGGTCAGCGCATGTTTCAGTGCCTGAAACTCAGGTGTCGCCTCGACCGTCTGCATGCCGGTGGCGCTTCTGATCTCGGCACCGTGCAGGCCGGCTGTCGGAAATTCAAAGGGTTTGAACAGCTCGTCGGCATAAGAAAGTGATCGTCCGGTGACCAGCGCCAGGGCACCGCCGAGCTTGTTCGACAGGCGATGAAGTTGTCCGGGAAGCGCTTCTGGGACCTCGATCGCATCCGGTGTGGGCGCAAGATTGAGCAGCGTCCCGTCGATATCGAGAAACATCGCCCAATGGTCCGGCTCTTCCAAGACCAGTGAAAGCATTTCCTGGGTAGCGGTGTCGTCCTGCACGGTATTCTCCAAACTCTGCAATGATTGAAGCTAGGTCGCCGGCCAACAAGGACAAGGTGGCTTTTCAGACTCCGGAACATCCTGAGGCTAGTCCGCGTTGTATCTCGCCGCCCGTTCGAGCACTCGCGCCGTAGAAGGTACATTGATGGCCAAAAGCAGTTCTGATCCCCGTGATGAGGTCAACGCCCCGCTGGCACATGGCGCTTTAAATCTGCCATTGGTGACGATCGACGACTACAACAACGAACTGCGTGACAAGGATGGTTTCGTTGGCGACAACGCCAACAAGAAGACTTTCCAACAGAAGCTCGACGACTGGAGAAAGCGCATCCGCAAGGTCGGAGATGACCCGATCGGCAAGACCGCGACGGCGAAGCTTTCCAAGAAGAAGATCGATGCCTTTCTGAAAGGCGACGATATGGAGGCGGCGGCATTGGTCATGGGGGCGGTGGAGGACTTTTCCCAGGACTTTGCCGACGTGATCGGAAAGTTCCTCAAAGACAAGCGCTGGGGCAGGACGGAACGCATCGTCGTCGGCGGTGGCTTCCGGCAGAGCCGTTTTGGCGAGCTGGCGATCGCCAGGACCATGGTTCTTCTCAAGGTGGCGGGCATTGATGTCGAGGTGGTGCCGATCGTTCACCATCCCGATGAGGCCGGACTGATCGGCGCGGTTCACCTGATGCCGCCGTGGATTTTCAAAGGCCACGAGGCGATGCTCGCCGTCGACATCGGCGGGACAAATGTTCGCGCCGGCGTCGTTAAATTCGGAAAGAACGACGTACCGAATTTTAAAGATGCGAGCGTCTGGGAATCAGCCATCTGGCGCCACGCCGACGACGAGCCAAGCCGTACCGCAACCATCGAGAGATTGGCCGCGATGTTGCAGGATCTGATTGGCAAGGCTGAGAAAGCCAATCTCAAACCCGCGCCCATCATCGGGATCGCATGCCCCGGAATCATCAAAGCCGATGGCTCCATCGAACGCGGCGGACAGAACCTGCCGGGCGGAAACTGGGAGAGCGACAGCTTCAACCTTCCCGGCGCGCTGATGAAGGCCATTCCCGAGATCGGCGACGACAGCACATTCGTGATGATGCACAACGATGCCGTCGTGCAGGGATTGTCGCAGATCCCTTATATGAACGACGTGTCGAGATGGGCCGTGCTGACCATCGGTACAGGTTTGGGCAACGCGCATTTTACCAATCGCGAGGCAACGAAGGCGCGATAGGCTCACCCCCTTCCTCACGTAGCACCAAATGACAAAGGCGCGCGGATGGGCGGCGATGCGGGCTTGGCGGTGATCGGGGGCGTTATGGTAAACATGCGGTAAACAAAGAAGAATTCCGTATACGGAAGCAAACTCATCAATCAGTTCCTCTAGGAAGGATCGTGGTTTTGCGGAGCGTATAGGTGGGGGACTGGCTCGGGAGCTGAACGATACTGCGTGAACCCGCTGGCCTGCCGATCATATCGGCTGATGCCTGATTCGCCTAGCGCGCTATTGCGATCTTCGACGTGGAGGCCGCGTCGTCCCGGCATGATTACAGCTATGACCCCGTTCTGACGCCGGCACAGGACTAGGACTGTGATCGCTTGGCCATTGACAGGATCCTGACGCAACCGAAGCCCCACCCCTCTGATACCAGCTGCTCGCCGACTTAGATTGGGGCGGAGAAGACCAAGGCCGAATGTCCCCTCACCCCGATAGGCTGCGCAGCAAAGCGCTTCTGCAGGAAGACCTCCACCGCGATGAAGCACGATCAGCGGCAGTGCCGGCTCGCCCTTGCTATCAAAGATGGGCCGCCTTCCTTTCACGCCCGGCCTGTGTCTGCGAGGCTCCTTTCCAACTTGGTAAGCAGAGTGATCCGAAATCCCCATCGTGGCCGCCGGTCGCTGCATTTTTAAACCACCTGAAAGATGGAGGCCCTCCCCTTCCCGGCCCCAGGAAAAGATGGTGATAACGCTGCCTGGCGGTTATCGGCGGGTTCGAATTACGCTTATCTCTGCGGCTTCACGCAATCTATGACGAAGGATGTGTCAATGAACTTCAAGGGAATAAGCGCTCCGCTCAATGCGGGCCGTCTCGAACAAATGCTGGCCCTTGCAGCGTCACGCCGCGATGCCGAAACCCAGGACGCAAATGACAAGCCTTCCGGCAATGAACCCGTCCGCGGGCTGGAAGCCGAAAACCTGTACCGTTCGTCCGCCTACAAATGAGAAATCGAACAACCTGATCGGTCTATGCCAGGCGTCCGAAGGTGCGCTTGGATGGAGCGCTAGCGACGCTGAGTCGTATCGATTATGTGCCGCGATACTTTGAGGCTGGCTTTCATCGACCCGGAGCAGGCCGTCGTTGTCAGCTGACAATGGTGCTAAGATTCCGGAATTCCACATGATTTTTTTGCAGAATCCATTTTATAATAGATTGGCCATCCAAGAAACCGCTTGACGGAATCAGCAGACTCACGATCATTTGCGCAAAATCACTCGATTTATCAGGATTTGCGTGAATGCCGACCAAGGTCGCGATTGTTGAGAAAGCCAAGAGAGCGAGTCCAGTCTCGATCGACGAGACGATTGCGCAGGACTCGACGATGCTCGGCAGCCAGCTGCAGGTGCTGTTCGAGCGATTGTTTTCACCCAATGCCCGCAAATCGTTGCGGCGGTTCAGCAGCACCGAGGCAGCCAAGCTGCTCGGCGTCACCGACAGCTATGTTCGTCATCTCGCCGCCCAGGTCGAGAGCATCAGTCCGGAAAAGACGGCGGCTGGCCGTCGGGTATTCTCGCTCGAGGAAATCCATGCGATGCGCCAGCACCTCGGGCGCACCAAACCCTCCTATTTGCCGATGCGCCGACCGGGCGACCATCTCCAGGTGATCGCCGTGACCAATTTCAAGGGCGGCTCCGGCAAGACGACGACATCAGTCCACCTGGCGCAGTTCCTGGCTCTGCGTGGCTACCGCGTGCTCGCCGTCGACCTCGATCCGCAGGCGTCGATGTCGGCGATGCTCGGATATCAGCCCGAATTCGATGTCGGCGAAAACGAGACACTTTACGGCGCCATTAAATATGACGAGACGCGCCGCGATGTTAGCGACATCGTCCGTCAGACCTATTTCCCTGGGCTCGATCTCATTCCCGGCAATCTCGAACTGCACGAGTTCGAACACGATACGCCAAAGGCGCTTGCCGACACCAACCGCGACGACAAGGACATGTTCTTCATGCGGGTTGGTAATGCGCTGCATTCGCTGGAGCAGAACTACGACGTCGTCATCATCGATTGCCCACCGACCCTGGGCTTCCTGACGCTGTCTGCCCTCTGCGCCGCAACCTCCGTCCTGATCACCGTCCATCCGCAGATGCTCGACGTGGCGTCGATGAACCAGTTCCTAACGATGACCTCCGACCTGCTGGCCGTAGTCAAACAGGCAGGCGGCAATTTGGATTACGACTGGATGCGTTATCTCATCACCCGCTATGAGCCCAATGATGGGCCGCAGGCGCAGATCGTCGCCTTCTTGCGCAGTCTGTTCGGCGAGCGCGTGCTGACGGCGATGATGGTCAAGTCGACGGCTGTCTCGGATGCGGGACTCTCTAAGCAGACAATCTACGAGGCAGGACGCGAGACGATGCATCGTCAGACCTATGACCGCGGGGTGGAATCCGTCGACAGCGTCAATGCCGAGGTCGAGCAACTCATCCGCAGCGCATGGAGCAGGACATGAGCCCAAAGGGACGCGACATCCTGAAAAGCATGGTCGGCGCCGTCGAGCCGACACGGCCGGAGGCGCCAATCGCGCAGCCGCCGCACCGCCCATCGGGAGCGGTCAAGGCGATGAATTTGTCGCTTGGCCGGTTGGGAGAGGAAGCGGCTGCCGCCAAGGCGCTGCGTGAATCGCTGGCCTCCGGCGACAAGGTACTGGAGATCGATCCGGCTGCCGTCGAAATGTCCTTTATCCGCGACCGTATCCCGGTCGATAGGGATGCAGAGTTCGAGCGATTGAAGCAATCGATCCGGGACAGCGGCCAGCAGGTTCCGATCCTGGTACGGCCGGACCCGGTAAGGGCTGGGCACTACCAGGCCGCCTATGGCCACAGGCGCCTGCGAGCCGCGGCAGAGATCGGGGTTCCCGTCAAGGCCGTCGTGCGAAAGCTCACGGATGAAGAGCTGATCCTCGCACAGGGCCAGGAAAACGGCCCCCGAGTCGACTTGAGTTTTATCGAGCGGGCACTGTTTGCGCGCCGCCTGGATGAGCATGGATTCAGCCGCGAGATGATCGCCACGGCGCTGACAACCGACAAGCCGGAAACCTCACGGCTCCTGCAGGTGGCTCAGACCATCGACCCCGAGATTATTCTCGCCATTGGGCCGGCTCCCAAGGTTGGACGCCCGCGCTGGCTGGCGTTTGCCGAAAAATTCAGGGAGACGGGCGGGCAGAAGAAGGCCCAGGCCGCAATCGGTGCCCGCGGCTTCCTGGCGTTGGACACCAACAGCCGCTTTGATGTCATCTGGAAAGCGCTGGAGGAGAAGACCCCACCGCAGCGGGCCGAGCAGACCCTCCGGGCCCAGGGTGGCGCTCCGCTTGCTTTGGTGGCCCGCTCCGGCAAAACCTTTCGCATCACCGTCAAATCGGCGGCGTTTTCGGAATTCCTGGCTCAGCGGTTGGTAAGCCTCGCCGCCGAGTTCGAAGAGGAGAATGAGGGAAAATGAGGCAGTCAGACCGGATTGTCAGCTGACAATCCGGATAGGAGATAACGCGCAAAAGAAAAAAGCCCCCGAACGTCACCGTCACGGAAGCTTTCCTCGTAGTCTTGAACACCTCCGAGAATCGCACTTCCGAGAATCGCTGTCAAGAGTTTTTGGCGCCGTTTTGGCGAGCGGATTTCTTTTGCCTCGTTGAGGTGGAAGATATGGAAACCGGGAATGTGACGACGCCCTTCGGGCGGCGGTTAATGACGCTTGGCATGCTCACAAGCCAGGTTATGGCACGCGAGATCAAGACTGATCAGTCCGTCGACAAGTGGAGATTGTTTCGCGCGCTATGCGAAGCAAAGCCGCTTCTCGGCATCAGCGATCGAGCGCTTGCCGTACTCAACGCTCTTTTGAGCTTTTATCCGAAGAACGAGCTGGCGCAGGAAAACGGTTTGATCGTATTCCCATCAAACATCCAGCTTTCGCTCAGAACGCACGGCATGGCCGAGCAGACCGTCCGGCGTCATCTCGCCGCGCTCGTCCAGGCAGGTCTGCTGTTGCGCAAGGACAGCCCCAACGGCAAGCGTTATGTCCGCAGGAATAGGGCAGGGGAGGTCAACGAGGCGTTCGGCTTCTCGCTCGCGCCACTGCTTGCCCGTGCTAGCGAGATCGAACAACTCGCAGCCGAAGTGACGGCCGAGCGGCTGCATGTCCAGCGTCTGCGCGAACGCATCACTCTCTGCCGTCGCGACATCGCAAAATTGATCGAAGCAGCCGTCGAGGAACAGATCCCTGGCGACTGGCAAGGCCTGTATTGCGAATTCCGAGACCTGATCGAAGGCCTGCCCCGATCCCCGACGGCGTCGCAGCTCGAACTGTTGCTGGATGAATTGACGACTCTGCGGGCAGATGTCCTTAACCGGTTGGAAATTCGGATTGAATCAATAAAAGAGCGCGGCAATGCCAATTATATTGAGCGCCACATACAGAATTCGAATCCCGAATCTAATTCTGAACTTGAACCAGACTTCGACCCGAAGCAGGGCGCGATGCCGGAGCAAGACAACGGGCGACGGGCCGCGACGTCAGAAGAGGGTAGAGCTGAGGCAGCCCATTCGAGTCGGTGCGAGAAAGAGCACAGTCTACGGACAGGCGGCCGCAATGAAGGTGACCGACTGACATCCTTCCCGCTCGGCTTGGTTCTGCAAGCCTGCCCGGAAATTCTCGCCTATGGTCCGGGCGGTATCATCCGCAACTGGCGCGATCTGATGACCGCGGCGGTCAAGGTTCGCTCGATGCTCGGCGTCAGTCCGTCGGCCTACGAAGAGGCCGCCAATGTGATGGGTCCGGAAAACGCGGCAACCGTCATGGCATGCATCCTGGAGCGCGGTGGCCACATTAATTCGGCCGGTGGCTATCTTCGTGGCCTGACACGACGAAGCGAAAAGGGAGAATTCGCGATCGGCCCGATGCTGATGGCTCTTCTGCGGGCAAATGCGCCGGCCGGACGGAAATTTGGATAGGTCTTGGGCTCGATGCGGGCGGCGGCGGTGGCCAAGCGGGCAAAAGTCTCTGCAGGCTGCTATGAAGAGCTCCATCCCAAAAGCCTTCGAAAGAGCTCTTTGGTTTTGGGGGTCGTATGGATGGAGGTGCCACCAATGCAAGAGGTCCAAGCTTTGCAACGGGCGTGCAGCAGGCCCTTTTCGACAATGTCGTATCGGCTGGACCGATGCGGGCATAGACGGCGTCGCCGCGTATGATGGCGATTTCCTCGCCACGGTTGGCGCGTTCGAAGAGGTCGGCAAATTCTTGCGAGCCTCACAGTTTGTGGCTGGGTCTACCTGCGTGGTGTCGGCCTCCGCGAAAGACTGTCGGTTACGGTGCTACGACCTATGGGAACGTCAGAACACCTTGAAGACCTCCCTTCGATAACGAATCCTTCTCGGAAGTGAGGGAGAAATGCACAAGTCCATCCTAAGCGGCGGAAGTAATAGGCGATATTACTTCTGGTTAACGGAACGTTTGCTATGGCATCAATGGGTTATGAGATAAGGGCGGTTAGGGCCGCTTGTCCTCAGGCAGGAATCGGCCATGGTACTGCGGGATCGTATCTGGGCCCTGGATCGTATAGCTTGCCTGCTCGTAGAAGCAGGTCAGCTTCACGATATGGGGGCAAGGACGTCGCGCGCATAATGTGCGCCTATGCGGTAACACGCCCTTGATGGCGGCCAGGCCAGTGTACGGGTTGGAAAATCCCTCAGGCTCGGTGCATGGGCTCTCGATGTCGCGTTCCGCGTCTTCAGCGAAAAGAACACCATACGGAATTAGGATTGGCTGTCGGCCAGACGTTTGCCGATGCGCGCGAAGGATTCCGCAGCGGGGCGCAGTTGCCCTCCTCGACCTGCCGGTTGGTGCGCCAGCATCTTTAGGATGCGCCAACGTCTCCTGTGTTCTTCATATTGGCCGTCGTCCTGAAGTACGGCTTTCGCTTCTCCGTGAAGCGTAATGACGACCGGCTGCGAATGATCCTTCAGTGTCCGAAGGATCGTCGGCTCATGCGCCTTGAGGTCGCTGATCGGCTTTAGCTGTTCTGACAGCTTCATTCACTTACGCCCTTTCGACCGGAAAATTGATCCTTGAGTGGTCGATTGAAAGAAGCCCTCCGCTGCCGGTGAGACCCAGTTCCGGCAGGCGATTTCCATCTTATGTGCGGCCATCTTTTTTTCACTCAGCGTGTTCGAAAGAGAATGTCATTTCTTATAATGATGTTTGTCTACTGATTTTATAGACTAAGCTTTGCAACCAGGGATCGGATCGTGGCGTCATGACCTACCTCCTCAGTCTTCTCGACAAAAGCCCGATCGAACAGGGTTTAACCGCCGCAGATGCGCTGCGGGCGACGGTCAAGATTGCTGCCCGGGCCGAGGAACTTGGTTATCACCGTTTCTGGGTCGCCGAGCATCATAACATGTCCAATCTGGCGAGCTCTGCGCCAGAGGCGCTGATAGCTTACCTTCTCGCAAAGACGTCGAAAATCCGCATCGGCTCCGGTGGCGTCATGCTGCAGCATTACAGCGCATATAAGGTTGCGGAGACCTTCAATCTTCTGGCTTCGCTTGCGCCCGGCCGCGTCGATCTCGGTGTCGGCAAGGCGCCGGGCGGCTTTCCGCTGTCGACGCGCGCTCTCCAGCTAGCCGTCGATCCATCCAGGAAGCCGGATTTTGCCAGCCAGCTTGCCGATCTCAACACCTATCTCGCCGCCGACCCGAGTTACGATGGTGCGCAGGCGACCCCTTTCCCGCCGATGGCTCCCGAACGTTTCCTGCTCGGCGCCAGCGTCGAAAGCGCCGAGCTGGCCGCCGAGAAGGGTTGGGAACTTGTCTTTGCCGGTCACCTGAACGGCGATCCGGACAATCTGCGCAGGACCTTCGAGGCCTATGAGCGGGCATCCGGCGGCAAGCGTCCGATCCTGGCGCTCGCAGCCTTTGCCGCCGAAAGCGAGGACTACGCCCGCGAGCGCGTCGGCAAGCTGCGCATCGTCAAGGTGTTCCTGCCGAACGGCCAGACCGTGAATGTCGGCAGCGAGGAGCAGGCGGCCGAATTCGCCCGCCAGGCCGGCGTCACCGATTACCGCACTGAGGAAAAGGTGCCGAGCGTGCTGCATGGCACGGCGAAGCAGATCCGCAAGAAGCTGGACGAGCTTCACCGCAGCTACGGGGTCAAGGAGTTCGTGCTCGACACGCCGGCGCTTTCGGTCGCCGAGCGTCTTGCCTCCATCGAACTGCTCGCCGCGGAGCGGCTTTCCCTCGTCGCCTGACCGTTTCCAAGGAGGATTGATCCCATGGCCCAGAAACACGTCACGTTCGGCATCATGCTGCAAGGTCCCGGCGGCCACATGAATGCCTGGAAACATCCAAGCGGACCGGCCGATGCCAGCGTCAATTTCGACTTCTTCGTCAAGACGGCGCGTAAGGCGGAGGCGGCCGGCATCGCCTTCGCCTTCGTTGCCGACGGGCTTTATATCAACGAGCAGTCGATCCCGCATTTCCTCAATCGGTTCGAGCCGATCGCCATCCTCTCGGCGCTTGCCGCCTCGACCTCGAAAATCGGCCTCGTTGGCACGGTCTCGACCTCCTACAGCGATCCCTTCACCATCGCCCGCCAATTCGCCTCGATCGATCTCATCAGCGGCGGCCGGGCAGGGTGGAATGCGGTGACCTCGCCGCTAGAGGGTTCGGGGCGCAATTACAGCCGCGAACATCCCGAACACGAACTGCGCTACGAGATCGCCGAGGACTATATCGATGCGATCAAGGGTCTATGGGATTCCTGGGACGATGACGCCTTCGTGCGCAATCGCGAGACCGGCGTCTATGCCGACAAGACGAAGATGCATCGCCTCAATCACAAGGGCCGGTTCTTCCGTATCGAGGGACCGCTCAATATCGGCCGTTCCAAGCAGGGCCAGCCGGTCGTGTTCCAGGCGGGCGCCTCGGATTCCGGCATCAGGCTCGCCGGCAAGCATGCCGATGCCGTCTTCACCAATGGCGGGCCGTTCGAGGAGGCGCAGGCCTTTTATCGCCAGTTGAAGGACAGCGTCATCGCTCATGGGCGTCCGGCGGCGGAAGTCGGCATCTATCCGGGTATCGGGCCGATCGTCGGGGCGACGCAGGAAGAGGCGGAAGCCAAGTACCAGGCGATCCGCAACCTCGTCACGATAGAGGAGGCGCTGCTCTATCTCGGCCGCTTCTTCGATCATCATGATTTCAGTGTTTATCCGTTGGACGAGCCGTTCCCCGAACTCGGCGATATCGGCAGGAACAATTTCCGCGCCACCACCGACCGCATCAAACGGACGGCGCGGGAGAAGGGCTTGACGCTCCGCCAGGTCGCGCTCGATTCGGCAACGCCGCGCACCGCCTTCATCGGCACCGCCGAGCATATCGCCGACGAAATCATTCGCTGGGCGGATCAGGGCGCGGCCGACGGCTTCATTCTCGGCTTTCCCGTCATCGCCGAGGGTTTCGACGATTTCTCCAGATACGTTCTGCCGATCCTCACGGAGCGCGGTTATTTCGATCCGGTCCTGAAGGGTGAGACACTGCGCGACCATCTCGGCCTGCCCTTCCGCGAAAGCCGCTATGCGGCGGATGCGGAGCAGCTCGAACGCGGAAAGGCCGTCGGCGCCTGAAGCGCCGGCGAACCGTCATGGATATCATCGCTCAAAACCCGCGCAGCAACGATCCGGTCGAGAAGGGCATCGCTGCTTACCTCGACGAGATCATCGCGCTTCGCCACGATCTGCACCAATATCCGGAGCTTGCCTTCCAGGAGCTCAGAACCAGCAAGCTTGTGGCATCTCACCTTTCCGCCTGGGGCTACGAGGTGGCGACGGGCATTGCCGGCACCGGCGTCGTCGCCACCCTCCGGCGCGGCGACGGCAAGAAGCGGATCGGCATTCGCGCCGACATGGATGCGCTGCCGATCGAGGAGGCGACCGGGCTTGCCTATGCCAGCAGCAATCCCGGCGTCATGCACGCCTGCGGCCATGACGGACATACCGCGATCCTGCTCGCCGCCGCCCGTTATCTCTCAGAGAACGGCAATTTCAACGGCACGCTGCGGCTGATCTTCCAGCCCGCCGAGGAGATTGGCGCCGGCGCCCGTAAGATGATTTCGGAAGGTCTGTTCGATCGTTTTCCTGTCGATGCGGTGTTCGGGCTGCACAATTGGCCGGGTGTGCCGACGGGCCAATTCGGCTTCGTCGCCGGCCCGGCCATGGCTTCGGTTGACAAGGCGATCATCAAGATCATCGGCAAGGGCGGCCATGGCGCCGAACCGCATCGCACCGTCGATCCGGTGCTCGCTTCGGCCGCCTTCATCACCGCGCTGCAGAGCGTCGTCTCGCGCAATGTCGATCCGCAGGAGATGGCGGTCGTCACCGTCGGCTCGATCCATGCCGGCTCCGCCTCGAACGTCATCCCGGAAAGCGTCGAGATGCAGCTGACCATGCGGGCCTACAGCGAAATCGTCCGTCAACTGTTGCGAGAGCGCATTCCGGCCCTTGCCCACGCCCAGGCCGAAAGCTTCGGCGCCGAGGCGGATGTGAATTATCGCCTCGGCTTTCCGGCGCTGGTCAATCATGCCGGGGAAAGCGAATTCGCCAGCCGGGTCGCATATGACGCTCTTGGTCCAGCGGCGATCGAGAAGGATTTCCGACCGAGAACCGCGAGCGAGGATTTCGCCTTCATGCTGCAGGCGAACCCCGGCAGCTACCTCTTCGTCGGGAATGGCGACAGCGCCCCTCTCCACAGCGCCCATTACAATTTCAACGACGCGATCATCGCGCCCGCCGCCCGCTATTGGGTGCGGCTGGCCGAAACCTTCCTCACTGATGACAACGGGTGATGAACGATATGAGCGATACGTTTCTCTATACCAGTCCTCTCGACCCGCGCGCCAAGCCGCTGATCGATGAATTGATCTATGAATATGACAGCCGCTACGGCACCTATTTCAATGCCGAAGGTGCGGCCTCTGAGCTCAACCGTTATCCCCCCGAAGCCTTCGCATCGCCGGATGGCAATTTTCTGCTGTTGATCCGCGATGGCGAAACCATCGGCGGCGGCGCCTTCAAGCGTTATGACGAACGCACGGCCGAGTTCAAACGTATCTGGACGCGCTCCGATCTGCGCCGGCAGGGCCTTGCCCGCAAGGTGCTGGTGGAGCTGGAGGCCCAGGCCGCCCGCCAGGGCTATGCCCGCATCTACCTCACGACAGGCTTTCGCCAACCCGAGGCCGTCGGCCTCTATCTCAACTATGGCTACACCGCGCTCTTCGACACGTCAGCCGATCCCGAGATCTACAAAAGCCTGCCTTTCGAAAAGGACATCACCCATCTCGCCGAGCCTGCTCTCGACGATGCCGAGCCGCGCTTGCGCGTGGCCGGCGCAAATTACTGAAAGCGGCAAAGACCGACAATCGTAAAAGGGAAGCACAATGGCACTGACGACGGATTTCGCCGGCATCGACCCCGGCAGCAGGACGGCAGAATCGAAGGACTATTCCCGGTATCGCATCGTGCCGGCGCGCCATCCCGAACGGCTGGCAGGCACGATCTTCGCCGCTTTTGTCATCGTCGCGGTGCTCTACTCCACCTTCACCAACCCGCGCTGGGGTTGGAACGTCTTTGCCGAATGGTTCTTTGCCGAGCCGGTGCTCGTCGGCCTCGGCAGGACGCTGCTCCTGACCGCGCTTGCCGCCATATCCGGTTCCATCCTCGGAACGGCGCTGGCGCTTGCCCGCGTTTCCAAGTCGCCGCTGCTCTCTGGTCTTTCCTGGGGCTATATCTGGCTGCTGCGCTCGATCCCGGTCATCGTGCTGCTGCTGATCCTGAACAATCTCGGCTATCTCTATGAGACGATCAAGATCGGCATCCCCTTCACCGATACCGTCTTCCTCGACTATCCCACCGTGCAGTTGCTGACACCCTTTGCCGCCGCCTTTCTCGGCCTCACGCTCAACCAGTCGGCCTTCTTTGCGGAAATCGTGCGCGGCGGTATCCTTTCAGTCGATCATGGTCAGCTGGAAGCCGCCGCCGCACTCGGCCTGCCGCGCCGCCGCCAGGCCTTCCGCATTGTGCTGCCGCAGGCCATGCGCTCGATCCTGCCGACCGGCTTTAACGAGCTGATCGGATTGGCGAAGAGCACATCCATGGTTTATGTGCTGGCGCTGCCGGAGCTCTTCTATACCGTCCAGGTGATCTACCGCCGCAATCTCGAAGTCATTCCGCTGCTGATGGTCGCCACCGTCTGGTATCTGATCATCATGACGGTGCTGTCGGTCGCCCAGCACTATATCGAGCGCTATTTCTCAAAGGGTGCCGTGCGCAATCCGACACCGCTGCCCTTCCAGGCATTCTTCGAACGCTTCCGCCGTCCGCTGCCAGCTCTCGATACGGCGAGCGAGCGAGTGCGCAAGCTCGGCTTCGATGATGCGGCGGCCCTGCGGACGGGTGGTGCGGTGCGTATCCATGGTATTTCCAAAAGCTTTGGCTCGCTGAAGGTGCTCGATGATGTCGAGCTCAGCCTTCCCGCCGGCAGCGTGACCGCAATCCTCGGCCCGTCCGGCTCCGGCAAGTCGACGCTTCTGCGTGCCATCAACCATCTGGAGCGTGTCGATGAAGGCTTCATCTCGGTCGACGGCGATTTCGTCGGCTACAGCAGGAAGGGCGACACGCTCTACGAGCTCAAGGAAAAGGATATTCTCACCCGCCGCGCCGATATCGGCATGGTCTTCCAGAGCTTCAATCTGTTCCCGCATCTGACGGTGCTCGAAAACCTCATCGAGGCACCGATCCAGGTGCGCGGCGTCAGCCGCGAGGAGGCGGTGCAATTGGCGCAGGAGCTGTTGGCCCGCATCGGCCTCAGCGACAAGATCAACGCCTATCCGCGCCAGCTTTCCGGCGGCCAGCAGCAGCGTGTGGCGATCGCCCGCGCCCTGGCGCTCCGTCCCAAGGTGCTGCTCTTCGACGAGCCGACCTCGGCGCTCGATCCGGAACTCGTCGGCGAAGTGCTCGATGTCATCAAGGAGCTTGCCCGCACCGGTACGACGCTCGTCATCGTCACCCATGAAATCGGGTTTGCCCGCGAAGTCGCCGACACCGTCGTCTTCATGGACGGCGGCCGCATTCTGGAGGCCGGCCCGCCGGCCCGCATCTTCGCGCAAGCGGAACATCCACGAACACGGGAATTCCTCGCCAAGGTTCTCTAGCGCCCTATAGCGCTGGTGAAATGCCGGGCCGCGACGGGCTGCTCTGGCTGAATGACAATAACTACAACCTAAAGATGAAATGGAGAAGGGGCATGACATTTACAGATAGGGCAAGGCTGCTGATAACGGGAGCCGTCACCATTGCCGCGATCGGTTTCGGTTCCGCTCAGGCGCAGCAGAAATTCGATCTCAGCCCCGAGCAGCCGAACCGGCTGAGGGTGGAAAAGAACGAGAAGCGCATTGCCGAAGTCAAGGACTTCAAGTTCGTCGAAAACGGCGTCTTCACCGTCGGCATCAGCTCGAGCGGCAATCTGCCGCTGCATGATTATGCCTCCGATTCCAAGACCGTTATCGGTTACGACGTCGATCTGGCGCAGGCGATCGCCGACAGCCTGGGGCTGAAGCTCAATCTTGTTTCCGTCGCCTGGGCCGATTGGCCGCTGGGGCTGACCTCGGGGAAGTTCGATGCGGTGATCTCCAACGTGACCGTCACGGAAGAGCGCAAGGAGAAATTCGACTTTTCAACCTACCGCAAGGATGAGCTCGGCTTCTACGTCAAGGCCGACAGCCCGATTGCGGCGATCAAGGAGCCGAAGGATATTGCCGGCCTGAAGGTCATCACCGATGCCGGCACCAACCAGGAGAAGATCCTGCTGGAATGGGACCGCCGGAATGTCGCCGCCGGCCTGAAGCCGATCGAGGTGCAATATTATGACGACGATGCGGTCAAGGATCTCGCCGTCCAGTCCGGCAGAGCCGATGCCGTCTTCAGCGTAAACGCGACGCAGGCCTATTCGGCGGGGATAAACGGCAAGACCAAGCTCGTCGGCACCGTCAGTGGTGGTTGGCCGATCACGGCAGAAATTGCCGTCACCACACGCAAGGGCAGTGGCCTGGCAGTGCCCTTGACCGATGTCGTCAACGATCTGATCGCCAGTGGCGCCTATCGCAAGATCCTCGATACGTGGAACCTCGGTCCCGAGGCAATCGACAAGGCTCAGACCAACCCGCCCGGCTTGCCGAAGAGCGGTTCGTAATCTTGGTCTGGCGGACCGGGTAGCGCGCCGGTCCGTTCCCACTTCTCGACGCAAACGGAGACATATTGAACGTGACGATCCATCCGACATCTCGCACTTTGCTCTTCGCAGCCCTGGTGTCAGTATTGACTGGTTTCGGTTCCGCCCACGCGGCCGAGGATTTTGACCTGAGCCCGGAACAGCCGGGCCGGCTTCATGCCGCCAGGAACGATGCGGCCATCGCTGCCATTCCTAGGGAATTCAAGTTCGTCACACCCGGCAAGTTCACCATCGCCGTCAGCCCCGGCGGCCCGCCACTTGCCACCTATGCCACGGACGCGAAGTCCGTGGTCGGGGCAGATCCCGACTATGCCTATGCCATTGCCGACAGCCTCGGCCTGACGCTGGAGATCGTGCCCGTCGCCTGGATTGACTGGCCACTCGGCCTGACCTCAGGCAAATATGACGCCGTCATCTCCAATGTCGGCGTCACCGAGCAGCGCAAGGAGAAATTCGATTTCTCCACCTACCGCCAGGGGCTGCATGGTTTCTTCGTGAAATCCGACAGTGCCGTCACCTCGATCAAGGAGCCGAAGGACGCCGCCGGCCTCAGGATCATCGTCGGCGCCGGCACCAACCAGGAGCGTATCCTGGTGAAGTGGAGCCAGGAAGATGTCGCCGCCGGCCTGAAGCCGATCGAGCTGCAATATTACGACGACGAGGCAGCAAGTCTTCTCGCGCTGCGGTCCGGCCGGGCCGATGTCATCGTCCAGCCGCATGCGCAGCTCGTCTTCATTGCCGCGCGCGACAAGAACATCAGGCGTGTCGGCACGCTGAGCGCCGGCTGGCCTGATCGCTCGGATGTTGCGATCACCACCCGCAAGGGGAGCGGGCTGGCCGATGCGCTGACTGTCGCCACCAACGGCCTGATCAAGGATGGCACATACGCAAAAATCCTCGACCACTGGCACCTGTCCGAGGAGGCCCTGCCGGCGTCGGAGACCAACCCGCCCGGCCTGCCGAAATATTGATGGGATGGCACGAGTGGGCAATATATCCATCAGCCATATCGGCTTCCTCACTCCCGGCAACTATCCCGACGACGACCCGCTGTCGGGATTGGAGCAGACGCTGCAGCAGCTGCAATATGGCGAGAATCTGGGTTTCGACAGCGCCTGGGTCCGCCAGCGACACCTGGAGCCTGGAATCTCTTCCGCGAGCGCCTTCCTGGCGGCGGCGACACAGCGCACCAGCCGGATCGAGCTCGGAACCGCCGTTATTCCGATCGGTTATGAAAGCCCCTATCGGCTGGCTGAAGATCTCGCCACCGTCGATATTCTATCGCGCGGGCGGCTGAATATCGGCGTCAGCGCCGGCCGGCCGCTGCACGCAGACCTGATCGCCCCGCTCGTCTTCGACGGCGACTGGACGGGTCATGATTTTTCCCATGATCGCGTGCTGCGTTTTGCCGACAATCTGCGCGGCACCTATCTCGGCGACGAGCAGACCTTGATCAAGACGCCGTTCGGCCCGCAGCGGCCGCGACTGCAGCCTTATGCCAAGGGCCTGATCGACCGGATCTGGTATGGCGGCGGGTCGCAGCGCTCGGCCGAATGGGCCGGCCGCAACGGCTTCAACCTGTTGACCGGCAATGTAATCACGGGGGAGGGGACGGATGATTTCTTCACCGCGCAATCGCGGTTGATCGAAACCTTTCGCGCCGCCGGCAAGCAGCGCCGCGTCGCGCTGGGCCGCGTCATCGTGCCTTTCGACAGCGCCGATGCGGCAACGCGGCGCCGATATCGAGACTATGCCGATGGCCGCCATGAGCGGACCCTTTCGCCGCAGGGCGAGCGGCGCACGCTTTTCGCCCGTGATATCGTCGGCACGTCGGACGAGATTTTGGTGCAGCTTTTTGCCGATCCGATCCTGCCCGAGGTCAGCGAGCTGAGGCTGGAACTCCCTTACGAGTTCGAGCACGCGGAATATCGCCAAATTCTCCACGACTTCGTGACGACAATTGCACCGGAGCTCGGATGGAAAGCGCAATCCGGCATCCGTGCCGCTTCCTGAAAGGCGTCGCCCATACGACGCCGGACCATCACCTCTTAGGGAATATGCATCAGTGACCAAATCGGTAGAATATTTCTTTTCGATCGGCTCGCCCTGGGCCTATATCGGCTTCGACGCCTTTGCCGAACTTGCGGCGAAGAACGATGTCGTCATCACACCCTATCTGACGACGGTGGTCGAGGAAAACGGTGGTATCTTTTCTCGCAATCGCCCGGAGATCCGGCGTGCTTATTGGACGCGGGATCTCAAGCGCTGGGCGCGCGTGCGCGGCAAGGACCTGCGGCTTGAGCATCGCCCGGATTTGAGCGATCCGACGCCTGCATCTCTCTTCGTGATTGCCGCCTATCTCGACGGACAGGATTGGATCGGCGTTTCGCGCGCTCTGCAACATGCCTTCTGGAGCGAGGCGGAGGATATCGGCAAGCCCGATGTGCGCGAGGCGATCGTGACCTCGGCAGGTTTCGATGGCGCAGCACTTCTTCGGCGACAAGCCGACGAGGATGTCCAGAACAAGTGGTCGGCGGACCGCGTGCATGCCCGCGACAGCGGCGTCTTCGGCTTTCCTACCTATGTCTATGATGGCGAGATCTATTGGGGGCAGGATAATTTGTCCTTCCTCGAACGTCATCTTCACGGCGACAAGCCTTAGAGACGGATTTTTTCACATAAGTCTATAAAATAGATAGACTTTATTCCCTCTTGCCGATGCCCTGCGATAAATTGGTGTGGTTGATGGGGAAATCACACGCATGCTCGACAGGACTTTGCAGGCCGCCGGGACCATTGTTCCCACGCGTTCGACGGAGTGGCCGACGGTCATTCTTGCACTCGTCATTCATGGTGGGTTTCTGGCGCTCACCTGGTGGTGGCAATCATTGCCGCCGCTCGTGGTCATGACCGCAGGAGGTTGGCTGATTGCCTGGCACGGATCACTTCAGCACGAAGTCATTCACGGCCACCCGACGGGAACCCAGGCGATAAACGATGCGATCGGGTCGATACCGCTGTCGCTGTGGCTGCCTTATCCGATCTACAAGGAAAGTCATCTGGAGCATCATCGCGACGAATATCTGACCGATCCGATCGAGGATCCGGAATCGTCCTATTTCACCAAGGCCGCCTGGGAGCAGCTCGGTGCGACCGGGCGGTTGCTGGCGCGGTGGAATACCACCCTGTTCGGCCGATTGACCATCGGTCCTGTGGTGATGCTGTTGAGTTTCCTTGGGCAGGAATGGCGGCTGATACGGGCGGACGAACCGGGACGGCGGCTGATATGGGCAGCGCACGGCATCGGCGTCGTCGCCGTCCTATTCTGGTCGACCGTCGTCTGCGGTATGCCGCTGTGGCTCTATCTTGTTTTCGTCTATACGGGTGCTGCGATGACGCGGCTCAGATCCTATGCCGAGCACAGATATGCTGAAAGCCATGAGGAGCGCACCGCCATCGTCGAAAACAGCCATCTCTTCGGCTTGCTGTTTCTCTACAACAATCTGCACGTTCTCCATCACCGCCGGCCGGGCATCTCATGGTATCGCCTTCCGGCGGTCTATCGCAAAAACCGCGAAACGCTTGTCCGGTCGAATGGCGGGCTTGTCTATGATGGCTATTGGGATATTGCGCGCCGGTTTTTCCTGAAGCCGCACGACGATCCCACGCATCCTCATCATTCCTAAAATCTCTACCTGAGCCGGACCGGGCAATGATGTTTGAAAAGCCGGGATTTGGGGGCTCAGTCGCCCTGTCTTGCGGCTTCCTTTTGCCCCCATTTCACAGCTCTGCAATTTGTACTTTCAGCGGATGTCCAGTGTGATCAGCTACGGCTGGCGGCGATCAGGGCGTGCGCTGCATCGCGTAGCAAACCGGTGGCCTCGCCGGGTTCAAAGAGCTGCATGCTGACAAAGGCGCCGTTGATCAGAACCGCGAGTTGACCGGCGAGCCGATCGGGCGCGGCAACCGCAAGCCCCTCGGCGATGGTCTTCAGACGCCGCCGCATCTCGCGCATGTGAGCTTCGGCGACCTTGCGGGCAGGGTGATCCGCTTCGGGAAATTCGGCTGCGGTGTTGATCTGCGGACAGCCTCGGTAGTTTTCCCGCCCGACCCGTTCGCCGATCCACTCAAAATGTGCATCGAGCTCGGCTTCGGCATCGTCGGGATGCTGTTCCGTCACGCGATCCCAGGTGCTCCAGAAGTCCAGGTCTTCGCGCTTGAGGAAGGCCGCGATGAGGTCGTCCTTCGTGCCGAAATGGCGGTAGAGGCTGGTTTTGGCGACGCCGGATTTTTCGACCACAAGATCGACACCGACAGCACGCACGCCGCGCCGGTAAAAGAGTTCCGACGCCGTCTCGAGAATTCTATCCCGCACCTCGTTGCCGCCAGAGGCACGGGAGTTCGTTGCGCTTTTCGACATTCGTGTACCTCCAAGGTCGCCAGCATAACAGCAAACGGATTGACACGCTACAGACCTGTATGTTTTATTGAATACAGACAGGTCTGTAGCGCAGGAGAAAACAATGACCATCTACGAAGCCGACATCACGAAGACGTCCCAATCTATCGCGGTCTTGGGAGCGAACGGCCATACCGGTCGTTTTGTCGTCGCCGAACTGTTGCGGCGCGGTCTCAAGCCCATCGCGATTGGACGGAATGCCGAGCGGCTGGCGGCTGCGGGCTTTGCGGAGCGCGGCATCGAATGCCGCGAAGCAGCGGTCGAGGATGACGGGGAACTGGACAGGGCGCTAGCCGGCGCGGCGGCGGTCATCAACTGCGCCGGCCCGTTCATGGACACCGCCGACGCAGTGGTGCGTGCCGCGTTGCGAGCGGGGATTCATTATCTCGACGTGACGGCCGAGCAACCGAGTGTGCAGGCCACGTTCGAGAGGCATGAGGTTGCGGCCCGGGAAGCGGGCATAGCCGTCATCCCGGCCATGGGTTTCTATGGCGGTTTGGCCGACCTGCTCGTGGCAGCTGTCATGGACGAGTGGGAGCACGCCGACGACATCGAAATTCGAGTTGCGCTTGACAGCTGGCTGCCGACGAGAGGCACACGCGTTACCGGAGAAAGAAACACCGCACGGCGCCTGGCCGTCAGCGGTGGGCAGTTGGAGCCGGTGCCTCAACCGCCTGCTGAAAGGGTGTCGATTTTACCGGCCCCGTTCGGCCGGCAGACTTTCGTCGAGCTTCCCTTTTCGGAAGTGCCGCTGATCGCCCGGCACGTCCGGACGAAGGAACTGCACACCTTCTTGAGCACAACCGCTCTGCGGGATGTTCGCGACTCGTCGACGCCTCCGCCGCAGGCAGTCGACGAATCCGGGCGTTCGGCGCAGCGCTTTGCCGTAGAAGTGATCGTCACGCAGGGCGACGTGCGCCGTCAGATTGTCGCACAGGGACAAGACATCTACGCCGTCACGGCGCCGATCATCTGTGAAGCGGTCCAGCGTATCCTCTCGGGACGCATCCGCGATATCGGCGCAAAGGCGCCGGCAGCCATTTTCGATGCCGCTAACTTCCTGCAGGCGCTCGGCCCGGATCTGTCGGTCGAGATATCGGAAACTTAGTTCGGAAACGCCAGACTTTCAGAAAGTCCCTCACAATGGCGTGGGGGACTTAATTCTCCTGGCGTATTCAAAGAGACTGTTCAGAACGATCGTCCCGCTCGGGCGATCATAGCGGATGGAATTCCGTTATCTTGGCAAGATTGCGCATTCCCATCGAAACCACTCCATTCTATTGGAGGAAAAGATAGGGGAAGATTTTTTTACATTGTTTGCTGCAATTAGTTCTTTTATCTCCCATTTCATCGAAACGCGAAACGCCACGATATTGATCGGAGAGAGACAATGAACCCCGCCATGAACATGATGCCGATGATGAACAACATGATGCCCGCCATGATGAACCCGATGATGGGTGGAATGATGCCGATGATGTCAGGCATGCCCATGATGAACGGCGCCATGATGCCGATGATGGCCTCCATGCCGATGATGATGATGATGGGCGCCATGAAGTGCACCATGACTGCCGAGGGCATGGTCTGTGAAATGAAGCCGATGGAAGGCATGGACAAGGACATGTTCATGGAATGCTGCAAGCGCATGATGTCTATGATGTCCGGCGGCATGCCTGTCATGATGAACTGCGGCGGCATGATGATGTGCTGCACGATGGCCGCCTGAGCCATCTCCGGCGCATCTGAAAAGATGCGCGGCGCTCTCACGGCAATGACGAGGAGCCTCCGGAGACGGGGGCTCTTTTTGCGTTAGACGCGAACGTCTTCGAGATAGGTCGTCACCAGGTAGAGGATCGCTTCCGTTCCTGTCATATTGCGGTAGATATGGGGCACGTCGGCATCGAAGATGATGGCGTCGCCTTCGCCCAGGATATGCGGCGCCTGCCTGCCGGCGATGATTTCGACGGTGCCTTGGGCAACGACCAGATTTTCCACCGTTCCATGCTGATGGGCATCGGCACTTTCGCTATGGTGCGGAGCGATCCTCAGCTCGTAGAATTCTACTTTTCGCTCGCCTTCGAAGGGGAAAAGAGCCCGTGTCCGGAAGCGCCCTTCGGACGAGGCGAGGATTTTCGATCTTGCCCGCGGCACCGTAATGATCGAGGTCTCGCCGCGTTCGGCAATCAGTGCTGCGCAGGGAATGCCGAGAGCAAGCGCGATCTTCGAGAGAATGCTGAGCGTCGGGCTGCTTTTGCCCGTTTCGATCTGGCCGAGCATGGCGCGGCTGACGCCAGCGATCTTTGCCAGCCTGTCCAGGGAGTAACCGCGGCGGGTGCGAATGCGCCGCAAATTCTGTCCTGTCTGAACGGTGATCTGCTCGGCGGCGTCTATGGTTTCGACGTCGGAGAGAAGCGCTTGATCAGACGCCATATCCGGCAATGCCCATTGCCATCACCGGGACGAAACCCCAATAGGGCACCCACATCAGAACGGGCTGCATCGCGAAGGATGCCGGCGCGAGCGCCTTGGACGCATCAGCCGCATCTTTGCAGCGCGATTGCCGGTAAGCCTGGAAATCGATGACATCAGCCGTCTGCAATGGCATGAAAAACTCCCGCTAAAATCTATAAGGAATGTATATTTTCTGCGACGGAAAGGGCAGAGCGTGTCATCCAATCGTTCCGCTGAACCGGAAATCTTATACCAATAATATCCAACCTTGCGGCAAAGCCATTTAGCCCGAGCGGTTCACTGGCGCTTTTCCCCCGCTGTGTTTCCATGTTCCAAGACGTCTTTCCCATTGGAGCGATATCCCGTTTCTGCCTGCGGTCGCGAGAACCGGTGACGATCGCCCTGTAGCCTGTGCGTGCCGGGGCGAGAGCGAACGTTTTTTTCAACCAGCCGAATAAGGAGAGATGCACGTTCCTTTAATCTATAAATTTTGTAGACAATAGTTGAGGCAATCCAAAGAGAGGAAAAACCATGTCAGGTTTCAAACTCGTCGGCATTGCTGGCAGCTTCAACCGTCCTTCGAAGACATTGGCACTCGTGCGCCACGTCGCCGACCGCGCGAGCATTCGTTACGGATTTGCGAGCAAGACCTATGATCTCAATGATGTCGGTCCATCGCTGGGCAGGGCCTTGTGGCGCAAGGACCTCGACGAGCAGGCCAGACATGTCGTCGACGAGATCGTGCAGGCCGATGCCCTGATCATCGGCTCGCCGACCTACAAGGGCTCTTATCCCGGCCATTTCAAGCACCTCATCGATCTGCTCGATCCGCACGAGCTTCGTGGCAAGCCGATCATCATCACCGCGACAGGCGGCGGTGACCGGCATGCCTTGATGGTCGAGCATCAGCTTCGGCCGCTGTTCGGTTTCTTCATGGCCCATACCTTGCCGACTGCCGTTTATGCGGCCGATCGCGATTTTACCGACTATGCGGTCTCATCCGATCCGCTTTTGGCCCGCATCAACGAAGTGATCGGCGAATTGGCTGCCTTCTTCCCGGACGCAAACCCTGCACTGGCGGCGGCCGAGTAAGGGGCGCCGCCATGGTTCGATCTCAGGAGGCGAAAATGGATGATGCGGAAAGGCCGGGGCCAAGCGATCAATTGTGGAGCGTCTTCGAATTCGCCCGACGATATCGCCTCGCCAAACGCGAGGAGAACCGCCTGCTGATGCTCTACGGACCGACAGCATCGCTCCGCGATCTTCTCGCCAATGCGAGCCGTCATTCGCTGATGTCCTAGGGCAATTCCAGCAAAAGTGCACAGCGGTTTGCGTCCGGAATTGCGTGAAAACAAATGTTCTCGCTGAAAAGTACCAGTCCCTGACAGGAGGTTCGCATGAAGCTTGATTTTCACCTCTGGCTGAAACTGACGATTGGCCGATTGCTCGAGCCGAAGGCGCCGGCTGCGCACGCGCCTGCCAATGGATTGTTCACGCGCGACGAAGAGCGCGATTGGTCCGCACGCGAATACGAGCTCCATTATTGGGGCGCCATGCCAGGCCTTTGGTATTGAGGAGAGCGGTGTGATGGCGATTGTCGTTGAGACCGAGCTGCGTCGGCACAATGCGAGAAGGGCGGAAAGCAGCGTCATGTCGCAGCTCAGGCATGCGGCCGGGATCTGCACGATCGTCAGCTCTTTCACATTCCTGTTCGCTCTGGTGATCGGGTTGATCCGATGAATGGTGCCAGATGTTTGCCCCGATGGGAAAAAATACCGGCGCGCCGCCCGGGAGAGGATGGCGCCAGATGATCGATGTACTTATTCTTCCCGGGCTTTTCGGCTCGGGAGAAGGGCATTGGCAGCAGCATTGGCTGGAGGATCAGCCGGACAGCCGTTGCGTCGCTCAGGACGATTGGGATCATCCGAATCTGGACAGCTGGCTGTTGCGACTGGAAGGCGCGCTTGAGGAGGCCGGTGAGGCCTATCTCGTTGCCCATAGTCTCGGATGCCTGCTTGCCGCCCGGCTGGCCGGGCGAAGTGCGGCGCGCCGCGTCAAAGGAGCCTTGCTCGTCGCTCCATGCGATCTGCCGGCCACGGAAATTCTGCATCCGGGGCATATCTCGTTTGGCGCCATGCCGACGGCGCCTCTGCCCTTTCCGAGTATCGTCGTCGGCAGCATGAACGATGCCTACATGACGGTCGATCGGTTGACCCTGTTTGGCCGCCTGTGGAATGCCGAGACCAGGAATATCGGCCTTGCCGGCCATATCAATGTTTCCAGCGGCTTCGGCCGCTGGCGCAACGGCTACCGCCTGTTGCAGACCTTGAAGGCGCAGACGCGCGGTCGAAGGCATGTCGCTGCCATGCCGCCGGCTTTTGCGATGTGAGTGGAATCGGATGTCCGACATTGCCGCCGACCTCCTGCGCCTGAGCGAAGATCCGAATGCCGACCCGAGGACCAGGCGCCGGCAAACCATGGAGCGGTTGGTTCAGACGCTGCTTGCCATGGCCGATGCCGAAATCGGATCGGAAGATCCGCAGCATCGCCATTCCATTATCCATTTGACGACAATCATTCGCAATATGACCGGAAGGATCGCAGAGGCCGATGATGCAACATTTTCGGCAATCGTCAGGGAGGCCGTGATGCTGGTCCGCAGCCTGCAGCAGCGCCAGGCCGATGCGGTTACTGTGCACTGACCGATCGCGACATCCACGAGCGATGCCGCGAATTTTCGATACTCGGTGAATCTAGGATGGCCCTAACGGGCGAGCTCGGAGGTTGACGTCAACCCCCGAGCTGCACCGAATATCGCGTACGCAAGCCGATGTTTGGATGGCGCGCCATCCCGCCATTCGGTCAGAGCTTGCCTTTCCAGGGCACGAGGAACGCCTCCAGAAAGCGGATGGCGGCCGAGAAGGTGAAGGCGCAGATCGCGATGATGCCGATGCCGACGAAGACGACGTCGGTCGCCAGGAACTGTGAAGCCGACATGATCATGAAACCGATTCCGCGCGTGGAGGCGATCAATTCGGCCGCCACCAGTGTGCCCCAGCCGACACCGAGCGCAATGCGGATGCCGGTGAGAATTTCGGGCAGGGCGGAGGGCAGGACGATGTCCAGGAAGAGCTGCAGCCGGCTCGCGCCCAGCGAACGCGCGGCATTGACCCGCTCGATCGGCAGCGAACGAACGCCGGCCTGGGCCGAGAGGCAGATCGGCGCAAACATCGCCAGCACCAGCAGCGTGATCTTCGACGTCTCGCCGATGCCGAGCCAGATGATCATCAGCGGCAGGTAGGAGAGCGGCGGAAGCGGCCAGTAGAACTCGATCGGTGCGTCGAGCACGCCTTTTGCCCAGCGGTTCAGTCCCATGAGCAAGCCGAGCGGAATGCCGGCGGAAATGGCGATGAGGGCTGCGACCACGATGCGGAACAGGCTTGCAAAAATATGCTCGGACAGTGACGCGCCGGCGTAACCGTCGCGATAGACGGCGCCGATCTGTGTCAGCACCTCGTCCGGACGCGGCAGGAATAGGTGTGGAACGACGCCGAGCGCGGATACGACCCACCACAGCAGCAGTATGGCAAGCGCCGTGGCAATGCTGATGGCCACCGTCGACTTCTCACCGGCTCCGAAGCTTGCCATTTTCACCAGCTTGACCCGGCGGTCCTCACTACCAGTCGCAATCGGCGATGCCTGGACTATATCGCTCATGCGGCGCTCCTTAAATCTTCGGTGCTGTGCAGAATGGCGCGGATCTCCTCGCGCAGCTCGGCAAATTGCGGCGACGCCTTGATCGATCGGGCGTCGCCGGTTTCGGCGAAGCGGCGAACGAAATCCAGATCGAAACGCGCCACGACGCGTCCCGGTCGAGGCGACATGACCAGGACCTGCGTACCCAGGAACAGGGCCTCTTCGATCGAGTGGGTGATGAAGAAAACCTTCTTTGCCGTTTTATCCCAGATGGAAACCAGCAGTTCCTGCATCTGCTCACGCGTCAGGCTGTCGAGCGCGCCGAACGGCTCATCCATCAGCAGGATGTCGGGATTTGTCGCCAGAGCACGCGCGATGCCGACACGCTGGCGCATGCCGCCAGACAGCTCGTAGGGAAACGCGCCGGCGAATTCATCGAGGCCGACGAGCCTGAGCAACTCCCGGGCGCGCGCTTCGCGCTCCTTGCGCTTGACCCCGGCGAATTTCAAACCGAGCGCGACATTGTCGACGACGGATTTCCACGGCAGCAGCGAGTCCTTCTGAAAGACGACGCCGCGATCGGCACCCGGCCGTTCGACCGCGCGGCCGTCGAGCGTGATCCGGCCTTCCGAAAGCGGAAGGAAACCGGCAATCGCATTGAGAAGAGTTGATTTGCCGCATCCCGACGCTCCAAGCGCGACGACGAAACCCCGTTCGGGAATGTCGAAAGACACGCGATCAAGCGCGTGAACGGTCCGCCCGTCGCGGGCTGCGAAGAAAACACTGGCGTGATCGACTTTAAGCATATTCCTGCTCGCATGTTAGACGCCGGCGCGGCAAGCCGCGCCGGCGTCGGGGAGGATCAGTTGCTGACGCCGGTCAGCGCGTCGGCGGTGACGAAGGCGCCGTAATTGGCCAGCACGTCGGAGACCTTGCCCTGTTCCTTCAGGAATGATGCCGTGTCCTTGAGGATCTTGCCGGCACCCGCCTTTTCGCCGCCGCCGAGCCAGGCATCCGATGCCTGAATCTCAGGCGTCAGAAGCGTGAGGTTCTTCAGGGCCGATGCTTGCTGGTCGGCTGTGCCGCCGAGAAGCTTGGCGAGCGACTTGGCGTTGTCGCTGTCGGGACCCCAGGCGGCTTTGTCCGAGGCGAAGGATGCGTAGTATTTGTTGATGACCGACGCGAAGCCCTTCAGGAATGCCGGGTTGTCGGCGGCAAATTTCGAGGTCGCGACCCAGGCCGAGAATGTCGGCGCACCCTTGTCCGCCACGTCCTTGGAGGTGACAAGAACCTTCCCGTTCTTCTTCAGTTCGGTGAGCGCCGGATCCCAGACGAAGCCGCCGTCGATATCGCCGCGGTTATAGCTGGCGACGATTTCGGGCTGAGGGATGGCGAAGACCTGAACGTCCTTTTCGGTCAGGCCCAACGATTTGATCAGCGCCAGCAGCTGATAGTGGTCGGTGGAAACAGGCGCGGCAGCAAGCTTCTTGCCCTTCAGATCGTTCAGGCTTTCGATGCCGGAACCGTTGCGGACGACGAGAGCCTCGTCGATGCCCGAGATGGAGGCGAGGTAAAAGGCCTTGACCTCGAGCCCGCGTGATACTGCAGCCGCAAACGGGCTGGAGCCGACATAACCGACCTGAACGTCACCGGAGGCAATCGCCGCAAAGATCTCGGCGCCCGAATTAAATCTGCGGAAGTCGATGTCATACCCGGTTTCCTTGGCAAATTCGCCATTGGCGATCGCCACGGAAGACGGCAAGGCATCGGTTTGATAGCCGACCACCACCTTCTGGTCCGCCGCTTCGGCGATAACAGTCGTTGCAAGCGTGCCGACGCCGATAGCGATCGCGGCAACCAAAGTTCTGAAATTCATTTTGAGCCCCTTTGTTCAGGGCCGCACGGCCCTCGATCTCACCCGCAAAAGGGTAATGGTTGGGAACGGGCTAGCGGGAGAAATAACAAACTATATTTATAGACGATAGAGATAATTGTTTCGTGATTCTGCCGCTTGTGCGATCCGTAAGGCACGGCGAGCGATCTCGAGGCGTGAATGACGAAATGTCTCGCCGGGCGTTGCGGAGCTTCAGGGAGAATGCGTTGATATACGATGTTATCGTGGTCGGTTCCGGTTTTTCAGCGATTGCCGTGACCTGCAATCTCATCGAGCAGCTTCCCGCCTCGGCGAAGGTTGCCGTCGTCGGCGACGATCCCGGTTTCGGGCGCGGGACGGCGTACCGAACGGAGCTCTATCTCCATCGCCTCAATGTTCCCGCCGGCCGCATGAGCCTGCTGCCGCATCAACCCGACGACTTTGTCGACTGGCTGAAACGTCATGGACGCCTGATGCAGGCAGGCGATTTCGCCTCGCGCAGCGATTACGGTCTTTATGTCCGCGACACACTTGCGCGGCTGCTTCGAAAGCGGGACGGTCGTTGCCGGGTCGATTTCATCAAGGCCAAGGCGGCCGGATGCGTGGAACGTTACAGCAGCACGCTGGCCTTCCATCTCGGTAATGGCGACGAGATTGCCGGCAGGAACGTGGTGCTTTGTCTCGGTGTCGGCAATGCCAGCCTTCCGGTCGATCCGGATGGCGTCCCGCCATCGCTGCGATCACGGATCATCGAGAACCCGTGGCGGCTTTCGTGGCTAAGGCGCGTCGCATCGTCCGATGCGGTGTGCATCCTCGGATCCGGTCTGACGATGATCGATCAGGTTCTGGCGCTACGCGCCCACGGCCATAGCGGCAGGATCGATGTACTTTCGCGGCGCGGGCTCGCACCGCTCGGACATGCGAGGGAATTGCCGGCGCCATTGTCGATCGACGTCGAGGCGCTTCCGGATACGATCAGCGAGATATTGAAGAGCTTGCGGGGCAAGAGCAGGACGGTTGCCGACTGGCGAGGCGTGATGGACGGTCTGAGGCCCGCAACGCAGGCTCTCTGGCAACGGCTTTCCAGCAAGGAACGGTCGCGATTCCTCAGGCATGCGCTTCCCTGGTGGAATATCCATCGCCATCGGGTCGCGCCCGACGTGTTCGACAAGTTTGAGAAGCTGGTCTCGGACGGAATCGTTCGTTTCCACGCGGGTTTCCTGAAATCGCTCGGAGCCCAGGAGGGCAGGCTCCTTGCCAGCTACAGGGTGAGAGCAACGCCGCAGATCGCCGGGATCAATGCGGACTGGCTCGTCAACTGCACGGGAATGGAGCGCGCCGGGATCAGCCACTCACCGCTCCTGAAGGAGATGAGCCGGTTTCAATTGATCGTCCCCGATCCCCTTGGTCTCGGGATCCAGGTGAATGCCGCTTCCGAGGTGACAGCCCCGTCCGAGATCTCGCCGGCCCGACTCTTCGCAGTCGGCGCCCTGACGGCGGGACAATTCTGGGAGATCACCGCCGTTCCGGATATCCGGGTGCAAGCCAAGGCCGTAGCCGAGGAGATCGTTTCGAGAGGCTGAACCTTTCCGGGCGGCACGGCGCTTGTTGAATTGTCGGTCGCCGACAGCTACAGTATCTGGTACGCCATAATACGATTCTTGCATTCGGCTGCCGCTGGGGAATTTGAGCGTGCGAAGTCAGTCCAACACTGAGGTACAGAATGAGCGGTGCTCTGAAGGACGCCATTAGAGTCGAGCGTCCTGCAAAGACCTTGCGGGAATTGGCGCTCGACAAGGTCCGCGAGGCCATCGTCAACGGATATTTCCGTCCCGGAGATCGCCTTGTCGAGCGCGATCTCTGCGCCCAGCTCGGGGTCAGCCGAACGGTGGTGCGCGAGGTTCTGAGACATCTCGAATCGGAAGGGCTTGTCGCCAATCTGCCGAACAAGGGGCCGATCGTCGCGCAGCTCGACATCGAGGAAGCCAAACAGATCTATGAGATCCGCGGCGCGCTCGAAGGCATGGCGGCGCGGCTATGCGCCGAGCGCCGCAGCCCCGAGATCGTCGCCGCGCTGGAGGAATCCCTGAGTGGGATTCGCAACAGTTACCGCGATAACGATATGGCGGGTGTGCTGACCAACACCTCTTCCTTCTATCAAACACTGTTCACGATGGTCGACAGGCACGTTGCCTGGGGCGTCGTCAACCTCCTCACCGTGCGCATAAACCACTTGCGTTCGATGACGATCAAGACGGAGGGGCGCGGCATCGAAGGACCGGCACAGATGTCGAAGATCGTCGATGCCATCCGCCGCGGCGACGGCGAGGGGGCTTACCGGGCGGCGATGGATCACGTCGCCGCTGCGAGCGCGATCGCCGAAGCGGTACTGTCCGCCAAGAAGCCGGCCGAATAGGCGAGGCGCAGGCCGCTGCGGTATTGCGGCATATTGCGAGGGTGGCCTCATCCCTGTTCGAGGAATTGCGCGATCTTCTCCCATTCTTGCTCGATATGCCGTCGACGCAACACCCGTTTCAGCCATGACAGAAGACGAAAACGTCGCCGCGACAGCGATTGGAACATGATGGTTTGGACATCGTTCTCGCGCCAACCGGCCCATTCTCCTGCAACGGAGCAGAGGTTTGATGCAAATGCCGGGGCCACCTCGTCCTCCAGGATGGATCGGAGCTCCGCAAGGGAGTATCCGGATATGTCGAGCGCCTTGGCGATCCGGCGATAGTCCTTTGCCTGCAATTCGCTGTCGAGGAACACCTCCGACATCGCGTGCCAAACCGGCAACCTTCTCTGCACATCGAACAAGGCAATTTGCGTCAAAGTGCGGGCACCCCCTGCGAGCTTGCAAGGCGTGCGAGCAGACCGGCTTTGACGCTCTCCGACGCAAAGCTCGCTTCGATCGATGCGCCACGTTCAGGACGCATGTGGATTTCCGCTTTCGGCAATGTGCGGAAGGAGATAGATCGACGACACGGCTTTTTCCCTCTCCCGACCCGCGGTCATAATCCTTCTGGGAAACATACGCATTCACTGCGCAAGGGCGCGCATTTATCCAAAATTGCCTGTCTTCAGGCGGTAGACGGTGAAGTCCAAAAAGGCGGGGAGCACAATGCCGATGATCACGACCTGACGGATCATCCGCATGCGTTTTTCTTGTGGCGACAAGCTCATTCCCCGGGCGAGAATGATCAAAGCTCGATAGGCGCCCGCAGACAAATGCGTCAAGCCGTATCAAGGTCCCTTTGCGGAGCATGGACGTTGAGCGAGCTGCCGCACGGAACTGAATCCACATACCGGCCGGATGCAGACGGCATTCGCCATGATGACCCCGTGCAATTCACGACAATTCATACTCCGCGCTTGACACTCAACTTTGCTCAATGTGATGGTATGCCATAATAAATAATATATGAGGCGGTATCATAGGAACTGGGATGGTTGTGGCGTCCGGCTTCGTTGCGCCTGCGGGCCGCCGCGGGGCCCCTGGCGGTTCACCACAGGCTGAAAGAAGGAAAGTGCTTCCGGAGCGTCGAATGCGCACGCGTGCCGACGTCGAGATTCGGGAGCCGGCCAACATTGGCAGCAGCTGATCTGCGGCGATCGCGTTCAACGGATAAGCCTTTGTTTTTGAATGAGTATCTTGGGAGGATTGTCTAAGTCCGCGTCTTCGCGGGAACGAACTTGACACTCATATATTATGGTATACCATCATACGAAACTGAGAAATGAGGTGTTCGGTGGCCATTCAAATTCGCAAGACGGGACTGCAGATCGAGACGACGTTGATCGAGGGCGGCAAGGCCGCGGCGGTTCCGCTGAAGCTGTTTACCGCCTTCGCGGTCGTGAAGAATCCCTGGGCGGGCCGTGGCTTCGTCGATGACCTCAAGCCTGAAATCCATGCAGGCGCTCCGGTGCTCGGCGAGTTGCTGACCAAGATGATCATCGATGCGGTCGGCTCCGGTGACGCCGTCGAAGCATATGGAAAGTCCGCGGTCGTCGGCCTGGACGGCGAGATCGAACACGGATCGGCGCTCATCCATACGCTGCGCTTCGGCAATTTCTATCGCCAAGCCGTCGGCGCCAAGTCCTATCTCGCCTTCTGCAACACACGCGGTCCTGCCAACGCGCCGATCATGATCCCGCTGATGGACAAGAACGATGAGGGTCGCCGCTCGCATTACCTGACCATCCAGACGTCGATCCCCGACGCGCCTGCCGCCGACGAGATCGTCGTGGCCCTCGGTGCTTCGATAGGCGGACGCCCCCATCACCGCATCGGCGACCGCTACCAGGATCTGAAGGACCTGGGGCAGGACGTCGCCAATCCTGCGGGCGTTTGAGGGAGCGCTTTGAGATGCTGACAGCCGGATCGACCGCAGGCACCGCTGCAGCAACGAACGCCGCCGGTGCCTTGCCCCGAAAGAAGACGGCAAGCGGCACGGCCTATCACGAGGCCGGCAGTGGTGAGCCGCTGGTTCTCATTCACGGCGTCGGCATGCGGCTCGAGGCCTGGGCTCCGCAGATCGCATTTCTGTCTGCGGACCATCGCGTCATCGCCGTCGACATGCCGGGACACGGTGAGAGCGCAAAGCTGCCGGCAGGCAGTCGGCTCGAGGAATTCGTCGCCTGGTTCGGCCGCTTTCTCGACGAGATGGCGATCGACGCGGCAAATGTTGCCGGGCACTCGATGGGCGCATTGGTATCGGGAGGGGCGGCAGCGACCTTTGGCAAGCGTATCAGCCGTGTCGCATACCTCAATGGCGTCTACAGGCGCGACCCTGAAGCCAAGGCTGCCGTCTTGGCGCGGGCTGCGGCCATTCCGGTGGCGGGCGTCGACAAGGAAGGGCCTCTGGCCCGCTGGTTCGGCGATGATGCGGACAGCATCGTTGCGCGTGAATTGACACGAAAGTGGCTGAACCTCGTTGATCCCCAGGGCTATGCCGTCGCTTACGCTGCCTTTGCGGGCGGAGACGAGACCTACGCCGATGGCTGGAAGGATGTGGCCGGTCCGGCCCTGTTCCTGACGGGGTCCGATGATCCGAATTCGACACCCCTGATGGCGACGCAAATGGCAGAGCTTGCGCCGCAGGGCTACGTCCGTATCGTCGAAGGTCATCGTCACATGGTGAACCTGACCGCGCCTGATATCGTCAATTCGCTGCTCGCTGAGTGGCTGTCGTTCGGGGAGGATGAACGATGACAATCCAGACTGTCGACCCAAGGGCATTGCGAGATGCATTCGGCGCTTTTCCCACAGGCGTGACCGTCGTCACCGCCTGCGACGGGGATGGAAATCCGATCGGCTTCACGGCGAACTCCTTCACCTCGGTCTCGCTCAATCCACCTCTGCTGCTCGTCTGCCTTGCCAAGACGTCGCGCAATTTCGCCATCATGACCGGAGCGCCGCATTTTGCCATCAACGTGCTTTCGGAAACGCAGAAAGACGTGTCGAACACTTTTGCGCGCCCGGTCGAAGACAGGTTTGCGGCGGTCGAGTGGGCGAGGGGATCGGCAGGCTGCCCGATATTCTCGAATGTGGCGGCCTGGTTCGAATGCGCCATGGAACAGGTCATCGAGGCCGGCGACCACGTCATTTTGATGGGACGCATCGAAGCTTTCGACAATAGCGGCCGCAACGGTCTCGGCTATGCGCGCGGCGGTTATTTCACGCCGACGCTGGCAAGCAAGGCGGTTTCCGCGGCAAGCGAGGGCAATATCAAACTGGCCGCCGTCGTCGAGCGCCGCGGAGAGGTACTGCTGCTCGGCGAGGATGTGCTCTCCCTGCCAAGCGTCGACGCCTATGATGGCAACCCGACCGAGGCGTTGCAAACATACCTGGAGTCGCTCACCGGGCTGAAGGTCAGCATCGGCTTTCTCTATTCGGTCTATGAGGGCAAGAGCGACGGCAAGCAGCACATCGTCTATCACGCCGTTGCCGGCGAGGGCGAGCCTGCCGGCGGCAGGTTCGTAAAACCTGACGCCTTGGTTGCGGCAAAGTTCAAGACCAGTTCGACCGCCGATATCGTCAACCGTTTTGCGATGGAAAGCTCGATCGGCAATTTCGGCGTCTATTTCGGCGACGAGACCGGCGGCACCGTTCATCCCATTCCAGCCAAGGGCGCAAAATCATGAAGTTCTCCCTCTTCGTCCATATGGAACGGCTCGACGCCAGCCAGAGCCACAAAAGCCTCTATGAGGAATTCGTCGCGCTCTGCGAGATTGCCGACAAGGGCGGCATGCATGCGATCTGGACGGGCGAGCACCATGGCATGGATTTCACCATTGCGCCCAACCCGTTCGTGACCATTGCCGATCTGGCGCGCCGCACATCGCGGGCACGGCTTGGGACGGGGACGGTGATCGCCCCCTTCTGGCACCCGATCAAGCTAGCCGGCGAGGCCGCCATGGCCGACATCATCTGCGACGGAAGGCTCGATATCGGTATCGCGCGCGGCGCCTATTCCTTCGAATATGAACGTCTGCTGCCCGGTCTCGATGCCTGGGGCGCCGGCCAGCGCATGCGCGAGCTTATTCCGGCGGTCAAGGGCATATGGGCCGGCGACTACGCCCATGACGGGGAGTTCTTCAAGTTTCCCTCGACCACCTCGGCGCCGAAGCCGCTGCAGCAGCCGAACCCGCCCATCTGGGTTGCGGCGCGCGATCCGAACTCGCATGAATTTGCCGTTGCCAACGGCTGCAACGTTCAGGTGACGCCGCTCTGGCAGGGCGACGACGAGGTCCAGTCGTTGATGGAGCGCTTCAACGACGCCTGCGCCAAGAATCCCGATGTCGAGCGGCCGAAGATCATGCTGCTGCGCCATACCTATGTCGGCTCGTCAGAGGACGATGTCGCCCAGGCCGCCCATGAACTCAGCGTCTACTACAATTATTTCTTCGCCTGGTTCAAGAATGAGAAGCCGGTTACCCAGGGCCTGATTGAACGGATTCCGGACGAACAGATCAGAGCAAACGAGATGCTCTCGGATCAGGTCATGCGCACCAACAATGTGGTTGGCGACGCTGAGACCGTCATCGCCAGGCTCAAGGCGTATGAAGCGCTCGGCTATGACGAATATTCCTTCTGGATCGACACCGGCATGAGCTTCGAGCGCAAGAAGGCGTCGCTCGAACGCTTCATCACCGAGGTCATGCCGGCATTTCAGGAGTAAGACCATGCGGCGTTTCCAGCACTATATCGACGGCGAATTCTCCGATGGCGAGGCCAGCTATCCGAGCATCGATCCCGCCTCTGGCGCGGTCTGGGCTGAGATGCCCGAAGCGCGCGAAGGTGATGTCGATCTGGCTGTCAACGCGGCCGACAGGGCGCTTTACGAAGGCCCCTGGCCGAAAATGACGGCCACGCAACGCGGCAAGCTGCTTTACAGGCTGGCCGATCTGGTCGCCGCCAACGCACAGGTCCTCGCGGAGCTGGAGACGCGCGACACCGGCAAGATCATCCGCGAAACATCGGCGCAGATCGCTTATGTCGCCGAATACTACCGCTATTATGCCGGCATATCAGACAAGATCGAAGGCGCCTATCTGCCGATCGACAAGCCTGACATGGATGTCTGGCTTCGCCGTGAACCGATCGGCGTCGTTGCGATGGTCGTGCCGTGGAACAGCCAGCTTTTCCTGTCGGCGGTCAAGATCGGCCCGGCGCTGGCGGCCGGCTGCACCATGGTGGTCAAGGCCTCCGAAGACGGGCCGGCGCCGCTTCTCGAATTTGCGCGCCTCGTGCACGAGGCGGGTTTTCCCGCAGGCGTCGTCAACATCATCACCGGTTTCGGCGCCTCCTGTGGTGCGGCTCTCGGGCGGCACCCGAAGGTCGCGCATGTCGCCTTCACCGGCGGTCCTGAAACCGCCCGGCACGTCGTTCGCAACTCGGCCGAAAACCTCGCTTCCACCTCGCTTGAACTTGGCGGCAAGTCACCCTTCATCGTCTTTGCCGATGCGGATCTCGAAAGCGCCGCCAACGCCCAGGTCGCGGGCATCTTTGCGGCAACGGGGCAGAGCTGCGTTGCCGGATCGCGCCTCATCGTCGAGCGCAGCGTCAAGGACAAGTTCGTCGCCCTGCTGCGCGAGAAGGCGGAGGCGATCCGGATCGGTGCGCCGCTCGATATGGCGACCGAAGTCGGCCCGCTTGCCACCAAGCGCCAGCAGGACCATATCGGCGCGCTCGTCGCCAGGTCGATCGAAAGCGGCGCCCGCCTTGTCACGGGCGGCAGCAAGATCGACGGTGCAGGCTATTATTTCCCGCCGACGATCCTCGACTGCGACGATGTCGCCTCGCCCTCGCTGATCGAGGAATTCTTCGGGCCGGTCTTGTCCGTCGTGTCGTTCGAGACCGAGGCCGAGGCGCTGCGCCTTGCCAACGACACCCGTTATGGCCTGGCCTCCGGCGTCTTCACCCAGAATCTCACCCGGGCGCACCGACTGATGAAGGGGATCCGCGCCGGGATCGTCTGGGTCAACACCTACCGCGCCGTATCGCCGATCGCACCGTTCGGCGGTTTCGGCCTGTCGGGCAATGGCAGGGAAGGCGGCATGGCAGCAGTGCTCGACTATACCCGCACCAAGACGATCTGGCTCAGGACATCGGACGATCCGATCCCCGATCCCTTCGTGATGAGGTAGCGCCGATGTTTTACGAAATCCGGACCTATCGGCTGAAGAACGGCACGATCCCGCAATATCTCAAGGTCGTCGAGGAAGAGGGGATCGAGATCCAGAAGGGCCATCTCGGCACACTCGTCGGTTACTTCTTTTCGGAAATCGGGACGATCAACGAGATCGTCCACATCTGGGCCTTTACCAGCCTGGACGACCGGGAGGCGCGGCGCCAGAGGCTTATGGCCGATCCCCGGTGGCAGGCCTTCCTGCCCAAGATCCGCGATCTGGTCGAAGTGGCGGAAAACAAGATTATGAAGCCAGCTAACTTTTCTCTCAGGAGCGAGGCGCACTGACGGCATAGGCATACCCGTAGGACAAACCAGAACAAGGATAAGGGAACATGAAAACAACATTTGCTTTCGCGGCGGTTGCCGCATTCGTGGCTGTGTCTGCACCGGCACACGCCGACAACATGGTCTTCTCCAGCTGGGGAGGAACGACCCAGGACGCGCAGAAGGCGGCATGGGCAAGCCCGTTCACCGAGAAGACCGGCATCACCGTCGTGCAGGATGGACCGACCGACTACGGCAAGCTCAAGGCGATGGTCGAGGCCGGTGAGGTCACCTGGGACGTCGTCGACGTCGAAGGTGACTATGCCGCCCAGGCCGGCAAGAACGGCCAGCTTGAGAAGCTCGATTTCTCCGTCATCGATAAATCCAAGCTCGATCCGCGCTTCGTCACCGACTATTCTGTCGGCAGCTTCTATTATTCCTTCGTGATCGGCTGCAATGCCGATGCCGTCAGCGCCTGCCCGAAGACATGGGCCGATCTGTTCGACACCGCCAAGTTTCCGGGCAAGCGTACATTCTACAAATGGTCGGCTCCCGGTGTAATCGAAGCTGCGCTGCTTGCCGACGGCGTGCCTGCCGACAAGCTTTATCCGCTTGATCTCGATCGTGCCTTCAAGAAGCTCGATACGATCAAATCCGATATCATCTGGTGGTCGGGCGGCGCGCAGTCGCAGCAGCTTCTGGCATCCGCCGAGGCTCCCTTCGGCAGTGTCTGGAATGGCCGCATGACCGCACTTGCTGCGACCGGCATCAAGGTTGAGACGTCCTGGGAACAGAACATCACCGCTGCCGATGCGCTCGTCGTGCCGAAGGGTTCGCCGAATGTCGAAGCCGCGATGAAGTTCATTGCACTGGCGACCTCGGCCGAACCGCAGGCCGCCCTGGCGAAGGCCACCGGATATGCGCCTATCAACGTCGACTCGGCCAAACTGATGGATCCGGAGACGGCCAAGACCCTGCCGGACCAGCAGACGGCAAGCCAGGTCAATGCCGATATGAACTACTGGGCTGAGAACCGCGATGCCATCGGCGAGAAGTGGTACGCTTGGCAGGCGAAATAGCCTGGAAGATGAGATGAACGGGCACGGCGAATGTTCGCCGTGCCTCCCGCAGCGTCAGTGCCCGTTTGTCAGGCCTCGGCGCCTGTGGAAACTGACGGGTGGGAAGGACTGTCATGTCGACGTATAGCGATGCCTCCGCTGCAATAGCGCCCCTGCCAAAGGTGCGCAGGCCAACAGGTTTTAGCGGGGTCGTTCCGGCGCTCGCCTTCGTGGGGATCTTTTTCATCGCACCGGTGGCGGTGCTCCTGTTGCGAAGCGTGCTGGAACCCGTGCCGGGCCTTGGAAACTATGCGCAGCTGATCGGCTCCGCGACCTATCTCAAGATTTTCGCCAACACCTTCATCGTCTCGGGTCTGGTCACGGTGATCTCGCTGCTGATCGGCTTCCCGGTGGCCTGGGCGCTGGCCATCATGCCCGGGCGCCTGGCGTCGGTGATCTTTGCCATCCTGCTCCTGTCGATGTGGACCAACCTGCTGGCCCGCACCTATGCCTGGATGGTGCTTTTGCAGCGGACGGGCCTCATCAACAAGATGCTGATCGGAATGGGCCTGATCGACAAGCCCCTGGCACTCGTCAACAATCTGACCGGCGTCACGATCGGCATGACCTATATCATGCTGCCCTTCATCATCCTGCCGCTCTACGGCGTGATCAAGAAGATCGATCCGTCGACCCTGCAGGCGGCCGCCCTTTGCGGCGCCAACCGGTGGCAATGCCTGACCCGTGTCCTGCTGCCCCTGGCGATGCCCGGCATGGCGGCCGGCGCCCTCATGGTCTTCGTCATGTCGCTTGGTTATTTCGTCACGCCGTCGCTTCTTGGCGGCACCGCCAACATGATGCTCGCAGAACTGATCGCGCAATTCGTGCAGTCGCTGGTCAACTGGGGCATGGGCGGTGCTGCGGCGCTGGTTCTCCTCGTGGTGACCCTGTCGCTTTATGCCGTGCAACTGCGCTTCTTCGGCAACCAGAACCCGGGAGGGCGCTGACATGCTGCTCAATTTCGACCGCCTCGGCTGGTGGAAATATATCCTGCTGACGATAACGCTTCTGACCGCGGCCTTCCTGCTGCTGCCGATCGTCTTTATCGCGGCGCTCTCCTTCGGCTCCTCCCAGTGGCTGATCTTCCCGCCGCCCGGCTGGACATTTCAATGGTACGGCGAGCTCTTTGCCGATCCGCGCTGGCTGGAATCCGCTTTGACGAGCTTCAAGATCGCGGTCATCGTCACCATCCTGTCGGTGCTGCTCGGGCTTGTGACCTCCTTCGGGCTGGTGCGCGGTTCGTTCCTGTTCCGCGACGCGCTGAAAGCACTGTTCCTGACGCCGATGATCCTTCCCGTCGTGGTCCTTGCGGTTGCCCTCTATGCCTTCTTTCTGAGGATCGGCCTTGGCGGCACCTTGGCGGGCTTCGTCATTTCGCACCTCGTTCTGGCGCTGCCCTTCTCGATCCTCTCCATATCAAGTGCGCTGGAGGGCTTCGACAAATCGATCGAGGATGCGGCGGTTCTCTGCGGCGCCTCGCCTCTGGAAGCAAAGATCAGGGTCACCCTGCCGGCGATCAGCCATGGGTTGTTTTCGGCTGCCGTCTTCTCGTTCCTGACATCCTGGGATGAGGTGGTGGTGGCGATCTTCATGTCCAGTCCGACCCTGCAGACGCTGCCGGTGAAGGTATGGGCGACGCTGCGACAAGATCTGACGCCTGTAGTCGCCGCCGCGTCGACCCTTCTCATCCTTTTGACGATCATCTTGATGGCGCTTGTTGCCGTCGTGCGTAAGGTACTGAAACAATGAAAGAACCATTCCTTCAGATCCGCGGAATACGCAAGGAATACGGCCCTGTCGTCGCCGTGCACGACGTCAATCTCGACGTCCGGCGCGGGGAGTTCCTCACCTTTCTCGGACCGTCCGGATCCGGCAAGAGCACGACCCTCTACATCCTGGCCGGCTTTGAAAATCCGACGAAAGGCGACATCACGCTGGAGGGCAAGACCCTGCTCGCCACGCCGTCGCACAAGCGCAACATCGGCATGGTGTTCCAGCGCTACACCCTGTTTCCGCATTTGACGGTGGGGGAAAACATCGCCTTCCCGCTGAAGGTCCGGCGCAAGTCCAAGGCCGAGGTCGACAGCAAGGTGAAGGAGATGCTGCGCCTCGTTCGGCTCGAAGGCTTCGAGGATCGGAAGCCCGCGCAAATGTCCGGCGGCCAGCAGCAGCGCGTCGCTCTTGCCAGAGCCCTCGCCTATGATCCGCCGGTGCTTCTGATGGACGAGCCTCTGTCGGCGCTAGACAAGAAGCTGCGCGAGGAAATCCAGCATGAGATCCGCCGCATCCACCAGCAGACCGAAGTGACGATCCTCTATGTCACGCACGACCAGGAGGAGGCGCTGCGGCTCTCCGACCGCATCGCCGTCTTTTCCAAGGGCGTCATCGACCAGATCGGGACCGGCCCCGAACTCTATGCCAATCCGAAGACCCGCTTCGTTGCCGAATTCATCGGCGACAGCGACTTCATTTCGTGCGACCTGGTGTCATCTTCCGACGGACAAGCCACCATTACCCTGGGCGGCGGGACCATTTTCAATCAAATTCCGGTGCATGGCAAAGGGACCTCCGGTGCAAGGGCAGCTCTGATGCTGAGGCCCGAGCGCATTCGATTGTCGCGCGCCCGGGCGGCCGGCGCGGGTCTTGCCGCGACGGTCAGCGACATTACCTTTCTGGGCAACAATATCCACGTCTCGACAGAGACGGCGGCAGGCGAGGCGCTTTCAGTCCGCTTGCCGTTCGGTCATGAGGCTATTGCCGGGCTTAGCCGTGGAGATATAGTCCATCTGGATTTCGATCCCGGCGCCGCTCACGTATTCTGTTGAAAGTTGTCCTATGAAGCTCAATGATCCCTCGCTGTTCCGCCAGGCATGCCCCATCGCCGATCGCTGGATCGAAGCCGAAGGCCGCAAGGCGGCGACGGTCCGCAATCCGGCGACGGGCGAGACGCTGGGGGTGGTCCCAGACCTTGGTGCGGCGGAAACGGAGGACGCGATCCGCGCCGCCGTCATTGCCCAGAAGCTTTGGGCGAAGAAGACCGCCGGGGAGCGCGCCAACGTTCTCAAGGCATGGCACCGCCTGATGATCGAAAACCGCGACGATCTGGCGATGATCCTGACGCTGGAGCAGGGAAAACCCCTGGCCGAAGCCAAGGGCGAAATCACCTATGGTGCGAGCTTCATCGAATGGTTCGCCGAAGAGGCACGGCGCATTAACGGCGAGACCATCCCAGGGCATCAGCCGGACAAGCGGATCCTGGTGCTGCGCCAGCCCGCGGGCGTGGTGGCGGCGATCACGCCCTGGAATTTTCCGAACGCGATGATCACCCGCAAGATCGGTCCCGCGCTTGCCGCCGGCTGTGCCGTCGTCCTCAAGCCGGCGCTGCAGACGCCATTCTCCGCCATTGCGATTGCCGTTCTCGCGGAGCGTGCCGGCCTGCCGCCGGGGCTGCTCAACATCGTGACCGGTGACGCAGCGGCCATTGGCGGTGCGCTGACATCAAGCCGTGACATCAGAGTGCTGACATTCACCGGCTCCACCCGGACGGGCGAACTGCTTTACCGGCAATGCGCGCCGACGATCAAAAAGCTCGGCCTCGAGCTTGGCGGCAACGCCCCCTTCATCGTCTTCGACGATGCCGATCTCGACGCTGCCGTCGAAGGCGCGCTCATCGCCAAGTTCCGCAACAACGGCCAGACCTGCGTCTGCGCCAACCGGCTTTATGTCCAGGACGGCGTCTATGAGGCCTTTGCCGCCAAGCTTGCCAAGGCGGTTTCGGGCTTAAAGGTCGGCAATGGTCTCGACCGTGACGTCGTGCTCGGCCCGCTGATCGACGACAACGCCCTTGCCAAGGTCGAAAGCCATATCAGCGACGCCGTTTCAAAGGGCGCCGGGATCGTCTTGGGCGGCAAGCGCCACGCGCTCGGCGGCCATTTCTTCGAGCCGACGATCCTGCGCGATGTCGCTGCCGGCATGCAGGTCGCCCGCGAGGAAACCTTCGGGCCGCTTGCCCCGCTGTTTCGTTTCCGCGACGAAGAGGACGTCATCGAACAGGCAAATGACACCGAGTTCGGACTGGCCTCCTATTTTTACGCGCGCGATCTGTCGCGGGTATTTCGCGTCGCTGAAGCGCTCGAATATGGCATGGTCGGCGTCAATACCGGTCTCGTCTCCACCGCCGAGGCGCCGTTCGGCGGCGTGAAGATGTCGGGCCTCGGCCGCGAAGGCTCAAGGCACGGGTTGGACGAATATACCGAGCTTAAATACGTATGCCTCGGTGGCATTGCCTAAATTGGCCGGGACCAGAATGCCTCTCGTCAGCGTCGACTGTATGTCACATCGGAGCCGCTCGCTGATGTGACGGCTGGGTCGAGGCACGGACCGTCAATTGCCAGTCGCTGCGATAATGCCGATCTCCACGGCGAATTCTGGCCCGGCGAGCCTCGCTTCGACCGTGGCGCGCACCGGCGCATGACCTGGGGACATCCAGGCGTCCCAGACGATATTCATCTCTTCGAACTCGGAGATATCAGCAAGCCAAATGGTTGCGCTGAGGATCCGCGTCGGATTGCTGCCCACGATTTCCAGAAGCGGATTGGGGCAATGGACGAATTCGTCAGCAAGTGTCACCGGTCGACGGGAGCTCGTGGTCGCTTTGGGCAGATTGTGTTGGAAGACTCCACTAGGGCCGCATTCGAAGTGATTTTCACGCGAAACGCGATGAACACAATTCCAACTGTTTGCCTGTGGCGAAACAAGATTGCGCAGAGCCTGTGCAAGCCGTAGTCGCGCAACATCACTTCAGGCAAAATGAGACGCTGATCCGTTGCGGCGTTTGTCAACATAATCCGCCAATAGCGGACATCCTCAAGCGAAAAGCCGACGGACGCGATCAAATGCGTCTGTCACGGCAGGCTTAGGCGGAGCCAATTCGGGGTCCTGCTCAGCCTCAACGACCAACCATCCGCGATAGCGGCCATTCAGCACGAAATCGGCGATGGGGGCGAAATCAACGTCGCCATCACCGGGAACCGTGAACATGCCCCGGCGCACGCCCTCATTGAAGCTGAGATCAACCGCCCTCACCACCTCCATTACCTTGCCACGAACATCCTTGAGATGGATGTGGGCGATCCGGTCGCCGAAGCGATCGATAAGGTGCTTGTAGTCGAAGCCGCCGCCAACCGCGTGTCCGGTGTCCAGAAGAAGGCCGACATCACCTCCAGCTCGGTCGAACAATGTGGAAATTTCGTCAAGGGTCTCTGTGACCATCATGAGATGGTGGTGATACGCGAGCCGGAGGCCATAGGCATCTTGGAGGCGCTTGGCGAATTCCGTAAGCCGGACCGCGTACGCAGCGATTTCGTCGGTGGGCATGACAAGCCTTTTTGACATCGGGGCGTCGAGCGGCGCTCCAGGGGTCATCATCGCCACCTCGCCATAGACCATGACCGAGCTGCCCATGTCGCGAAGAAGGCTGGCATGAGGAGCTACCGCAGCCATCTCGGCCTCGACGTCCCTCTCGGCCAGTTCGCCTGAATGCCATCCCGAGGCCAAGGCCAAACCACGCGAATCCAGAAGCGGTCGAAGAGCGGCGGCGTCGCGGGGAAACTTGCGCCCGAGTTCGACCCCCTGGTAGCCGATTGCGGCCGCATCATCCAGGCAGGTTTCGAGCGGGATGTTCGCGCCCAGGTCCTCAAGAACGTCGTTCGCCCAGGACAACGGACTCACTCCAAGACGGACGCCTGGCGGGAGGGAGGATAGGGACTGGTTCATCTGCGTCTCCAAATTTTGCGCATGGGTTCTCGATCCCGCGCCGCAGGGCGCAGATTCGAATGACAGGTTTCAGATCACGTGGACGACCGGACGACGAGCTTGCCCGGAAGGGAAATGGTCTCTCCTTCGCGCTTGCCAGTGACCATTTCCACGATGAGGTCGACCATCTCGCGGCACGGCTGCTCGTAGGTCGTGAGGCCGAACGCGGGTGTCGCGCCGAGTTCGTAGTTGTCGAAGCCGACGACAGCGATGTCCTCCGGCACGCTAACACCGAACTCGCTGCGGATCGTCTCCATCGCGCCGATCGCCAGGATGTCGTTCTCGCACATCAGGACGTCGACCCGGTCTTCAGGGGAGGTCTTCTTCAAATATTCACGGGCCGAGGCTCCTCCGTCCTCCCGGCTGTAGCGCTCGGCTGAGATGTCCACGATGTGTTCGACACCCTTCTGCCTCCAAAACTCGGCGAAGTGGTGCCTCCGCTTCAATGCGGTCGACAGCGCCGAGGCCCCGGTCATGAAGCCTGGCCGCCGGTAGCCCCGTTCATAAAGGTGGTCCACGATATCCCTCAGGCCGACTTCCGAGTCGCAGACGACCGCCGGGACACCTTCGATCTGGCTATCGCGCGCGAGGACAAACATGGGCGGCATGCCCGGTCCCAAGCGACGGTCGTTCAACGTCTCGTCCCGAAATGCGGTGCCGAGAAGAATGATGGCATCGACCAGGCGCTGGTCGGCATTGAGAAGCGCATGTACATGGTCGAAGTGATTGTTGATGTTGATGAGCATTGCCACGAGACCCGCGGCCTGCAGGCGCTCGGTCAGGGATTCCAGAAACGGAAGTTTCTGCGGGTTGGCGAAGTCGTCGACGAGCACGGCGACCTGATGGGTCACATTCGTCGAAAGGCTGCGCGCGAGCAGATTGGGCGAATAGTTCAGTTTCTCCGCCGCCTCCATGATCTTGCGTTTGGCTTCGTCGGTGATCGACGCGCCGGGCTTGAACGCGCGAATGACCGTCCATTTAGACACCCCCGCCGCCTCCCCCACTTCCTTTGCCGTAGCCCGCTTTCGCATGCCTCTCCCCTGGGATGGAACAAATATTCCATCATCGCCTGCCGATGAAATATCTCTTGCTTTTATAACATCTGACAATAATATGCATCCACTTGCACCCGGGTGCAAGCGATTTTGCACCCGGGTGCAAGATGTTTTTTGGCCGACCTGAGGAGTGGGACGGCATACCAGGAGGAAGAAATGAAAGCTCTGCTGAAGACGCTCGCCATGAGCGCAATCGCATTCGGTGTCGCCACCTCGGCCGCCGTCGCCGTCAAGGCGCAGGAAATCTCCATCATCGCCGTCACGCACGGGCAGGCTTCGGACCCGTTTTGGTCAATCGTCAAGAACGGCATGATGCAGGCTGCCAAGGACAGCAACGTCAAGGTCGACTACCGCGCGCCCGAAACCTTTGACATGGTCGCGATGGGCCAGCTGATCGAAGCCGCCGTCAACCAGCATCCTGCTGGCATCGTCATCTCCAATCCCGATCCGGACGCTCTCGGCCCGGCGATCGAAAAGGCCGTCGCCGCGGGCATCCCGGTCATCTCGATGAACTCGGGCATCGCCGCCCAAGAGAAGCTGGGCATCAGGCTCCATGTGGGCCAGGACGAAACTCCGGCAGGCATCAAGGTCGGCGCGATGCTCAAGTCGCTCGGCCTTAAGCATGTCCTCTGCGTCAACCAGGAAGTCGGCAATGCCGCGCTTGACCAGCGTTGCGCCGGAACCGAGAAGGGCTTTGAAGGCGGCAAGCTAACCGTGCTTCCGACGACCGCCGATCCGGCCGAAATCGAAGCCAAGATTCAGGCTGCCCTGACATCCGATCCGTCAATCGACGTCGTCCTGGGTCTGTCCGCTCCGCTTGTCGGCGAGCGCGCCGTAGCCGTCGTTGAGAAGATGGGCGTTGCCGACAAGGTGAAGGTGGCTTCCTACGACCTGTCCGCCAACTTCCTCCAGGCCGTCGCCGACGGCAAGGCGCTGTTCGCCGTCGACCAGCAGCCCTATCTGCAGGGCTACCTGCCCGTGACCTTCCTCGCGCTCAACGCCCGTTACGGCACCATCCCGGCAGGCAATGTCCCGTCGGGTCCGAGCTTCGTCGAGAAGGACACCGCCGCTTCCGTCATCGAGAAGTCCTCCCAGGGCATTCGCTAAGCGAAGCCCGGCGGTCCCCAACCTCCACGGGGGCCGCCACTCTTGCCTGACGCGCATTGCCATGGAGTCCCTCGCACACTCTGGCTTCGGCGCGACTTGAACGACCATTCGCAAAGGAACGGGCCATGTCCCTCGTCAATGAACAAAACGGCGCGACGGCTTCGCGCGCCGATGAGCGGCTCAAGAAGGTGTCGACCGTCACCTCGCTTCTGCGCCGCCCTGAACTCGGGGCCGTCGCCGGACTTGTGCTCGTTGCAATATTCTTCGTCTTCACCGCGAACCCGGCGATGTTCACGCTCGCGGGCATCATGAACTTCATGGCCCCCGCCGCGCAGCTCGGCATCCTCGCGATAGGAGCTGCCCTGCTCATGATTGGCGGGGAGTTCGACCTCTCCATCGGGTCGATGGTGGCCTTCGCCGGCCTCGTCTTCGGCACAGCTCTCGTCGTGCTCCAGCTTCCCCTCAGCGTCGCCATCCTCATCGCCATGGCTTTCGCGGTCTGCATCGGCGTCACCAACGCCCAGATCACGATCCGGACGGGTTTACCATCGTTCATCGTGACGCTTGCATTCCTCTTCATTCTACGAGGCCTGACACTCGTGGGTCTCAAATGGGCCAGCGGCGGTTCCACCCAGCTCCGTGGAATGAAGGAAGCCGCCGCCAACAGTCCGCTTGCCCCCATCTTCTCGGGCGATGCGTTTGCGGGATTGTTCCGTTGGATGGCCGAGCTCGGCGTAATCGCCAAGCTTCCCAACGGCAATCCGCAGGTGCCCGGCGTTCCCGTCGAAATCCTGTGGTTCATCGCCATCGCGCTCGGTGCGACCTGGCTCCTCCTTCGGACCCGGTTCGGCAACTGGATATTCGCCGCTGGCGGCGATGCATGGGCGGCCCAGAAGTCAGGTGTTCCGGTCCGTCGGGTCAAGACGACGCTCTTTGTGATCACCGCGCTTTGCGCCACCCTCGTTGCCATCCTGACCGTCCTCGATGCCGGCTCTACGGATGCGCGTCGCGGGTTCCAGAAAGAGTTCGAGGCGATCATCGCCGCGGTGATCGGCGGCTGCCTCCTGACGGGCGGCTACGGTTCGGCGATCGGTGCCTTCTTCGGCTCCATCGTGTTCGGCATGGTCCTGATTGGCCTGACCTACACCTCTATCGACCAGGATTGGTATCTCGTCTTCCTCGGCGGCATGCTGCTGATCGCGGTCATCTTCAACAACGTCATCCGCAAGCGCGTTACGGGAGAACGGTGATGAGCAATTCCCAGACGCCCCTCATCGAGGTCAAGGACCTCGTCAAACACTTTGGTTCCGTGATCGCCCTCAACGGCGTGTCGATGAAGGTGCATTCCAACGAAGTTCTGTGCCTGCTAGGGGACAATGGCGCGGGCAAGAGCACGCTGATCAATACGCTCGCTGGCGTGCACAAACCCAGCTCAGGCGAATTCCTCGTCGATGGCCAGCCGAGGCTGTTCTCAGGCCCGCGCGACGCTCTCGATTCGGGCATCGCCACAGTCTACCAAGACCTCGCCATGATCCCGCTGATGTCGGTCACCCGGAACTTCTTCATGGGCCGGGAGCCCCTGAAAGGCTTCGGCCCGTTCAAGACCATGGACATGGACCTCGCCGACAACGTCACGCGCGACGAAATGCACCGTATCGGCATCGATGTTCGCGATCCGCAGCAGGCCGTCGGTACGCTGTCCGGTGGCGAACGCCAGTGCGTCGCCATCGCACGAGCGGTCTACTTCGGCGCAAAGGTCCTGATCCTCGACGAGCCGACGTCGGCCCTCGGCGTGGCCCAGACCTCGATGGTGCTAAAATACGTCAACCAGGTCCGCGCGAAGGGCCTCGGCGTAATCTTTATCACCCACAACGTGCGCCACGCCTACGCAGTCGGAAACCGCTTCACGGTTCTCAACCGCGGCAAGACGCTCGGCACCTTCACGAAGGGCGAGATCAGCATCGACGAGCTTCAGAACCTGATGGCCGGCGGCAAGGAGCTGCAGTCCGTTTCGCAGGAACTCGGAGGCACCATCTAGCCCGCTCCGTGGCCCCGGAGTCCGGAGCCACACCTCACTCCGATCGATGATCGGCTCGATCCAGAAACAAGCCAAGAGGAGTCCGGCGACGACCGGACCAGGTAATGACATGACTTCTTCGTTCCCGCTCGCAGCCTGCGCCGAGATGATCTGGCGCGACAAGCCGATCGAATGGCGCGCCTCCCGTCTCAAAGAACTCGGTTTCGGTGTGGGTCTCTGGAACTGGCCAGAGCACGACATCGGCAAGCTCGAAGCGACCGGAGCGACGTTCACGATCATGAATGGCTATCTGACGGGCCGGCTCACCGATGACGATGGTGCCGCCGAGCTGCTCAAGACGGCCCGCGAGACCGCACAGGTCGGCAAGTGCCTCGGCGTTCAACGCCTGAACCTTCACGGCACCGGACTTGGCGACCGCGGCCTCCCGGTTCAGCCGATCGAGATCGTGACAGGAGCCATGTGGCTCAAGGCCCGCGACACCTTATCCCGCATCGTCGACCTCGCCGAAGAGGAAGGCGTGACATTTACGCTCGAGAACCTGAACCTCCCTGTCGACCATCCAGGGGTCCCGTTCGGCCGCGCCGAGGACACGCTGGCGCTGGTCTCCAGCATTGATCATCCGCGCCTGAGGCTCAATCTCGACCTTTATCACGCGCAGATCGGCGAAGGGAACCTGATCGAGCTGTGCCGCAAATCTCTACCTTGGATCGGCGAAATTCAGGTCGCCGACGTTCCCGGCCGATTTGAACCGGGCACAGGCGAGGTCAACTGGAGTGGCATCGCCAAGGCGCTGGCCGCCATGGGCTATTCCGGTCCGATCGGCATGGAGGCCTGGGCATCCGGAGACTCCGACGTCGCTCTCGAAGCCTTCCGCAAAGCCTTCACTCTCTGACAGTTCAAGTCTCCCAAAACAGGAACAAGACAATGCCTAAGAAACCCGTCAACATCGGCCTCATCGGAGCCGGCCGCATCGGCTCCTTCCATGGCGAGACCGTCGCCCGTCGTCTGGTCGATGCCGAACTCGTCGCCATTGCCGACCCGGCTCCCGGTGCCGCCGCAAACCTAGCCGCCAAGCTTGACGTCGACGCCTCCTATACTGATGTCGCCGAGCTGCTCGCCCATCCAGGCCTCGACGCCGTGATCATCGCCACGCCCGCCCGCTTCCACACCAATGTCGTCGTTCAGGCGGCGGAGGCCGGAAAGGCCGTGTTTTGCGAGAAGCCGATGGCTCTTACCCTCGAAGACGCCGAGCGTGCCGTTGCCGCCGCCAAGTCGGCTGGCGTCCCTCTCCAGGTCGGCTTCAATCGACGCTGGGATCAGGCTTTCGCCGAAGGCCGGGCAGCAATCGACGCCGGGAAGGTCGGTACTCCCCAGCTCATCCGCTCGCTTACCCGTGATCCCGGCCCGTTCGGTGCCGATCCGGACCGCATTCCCCTCTGGACCATCTTCTACGAGACCCTGATCCACGACTTCGACACGCTGCTGTGGCTGAACCCCGGTGCGAAGGTCACCGAGGTCTACGCCGTTGGCGACGCGTTGGTCCGCCCGGACGCCAAGGACGAAGGATTTCTCGATACCGCCGTCGTCACCATCCGGTTCGACAACGGCTCCGTGGCCGTGGCGGAAGCCAACTTCTGCGCCATGTATGGCTATGACATCCGCGGCGAGGTGTTCGGCTCAGGCGGCATGATCACCATGGGAGACGTCCGCCGCTCCAGCATGACCATGTTCGATAAGGACGGCGTGTCCAACGACACATGGCGTCGCGACACCGACCACTTCATCCACGGCTATACCGCCCAACTCGCCTCGTTCGCGAAGACGGTTCGCGAAGGCAAGCTCTCCGGAGGTGCGACGGGGCACGACGCCCGCCAGGCGCTGGCGATCGCGCTCGCTTGCATCGAGTCGGTCCAGAAGAACGCCCCCGTGCCCGTGAAGTGATGTCAACGAACTCGGCCGCGATCAATCCGGAGCTATGGACATGATTGACATAGAGCGATCGGCGCGGCCGACGACAATCAAGGACCTCAAAGGTCTGGTAGTATCCCGGACAGTGGTCCTGCCGGATCAACTTAAAAAGGTTGCACAGTTCGCGTTCGAGCGTCCCGAGGAAATGGCCTTCGGCACCATCAAGTCGATCTCCGTCTCGTGTGGGGTCGCACCGCAGACGGTTCTGCGCCTTGCACATGCGTTCGGTTTCAATTGCTTCCGAGACTTCAAGGCACTATTCCGAGCACATCTTCGGAATATCGCAATAGACTGAGGTAGTGTGTTGGCATTCATCGAGCTATTGCCGCGTGCGCGGAAGGAGCTCCAGCCATCACCGCCGAGAATGGATGTGTAAGACGGGAATGTCGCTCAGGTCGGCTCGAACACGAGAGATCGTCTCGGGCGCGCGGGCGACGACACCCGCCAGTTCCACGCCCTTGCCGCTTGGATGAACGGAGCATGGAAATGCTGCCCTCGGGTTCCATAGCCGACGAGTCCTAAGCGCATCGTCTCAAACTTCCAGCGCCGCGCAATCGTTGCTCGTCAAATCGCCTGCGGTGCGTAGTCGCTCGGCTCCGTCGGAGCGACGGCTTGGAGAAGGTTGACGGAACGAACCAGACCTTCCGTGCTCGACAGTTATGACGTCCTCGTGCGCGATCGACAGCCAGCCGTAATCGTTCATGCTGAGACGGTAGCAGAACTCGCGCTAGCAGCTCTCGCCGTGGCCGTAGCAGAGCTTGATGTAGCTCCACGAGGGAGCGGCGATGTTCACGATCGAGCCGCTCTGCAACCGGCTCGTCGTCGCCTGGACAGATGCGTTGAGAAACGTGTCCTTGGCATGAAAGTGATAAACGGCCTCGCCGAGGGCGTCGATCGCGGCAAGAGGGCCGGCGTGCTGGCAAGCCGAAAAAGCCGTTGACCAACGAAGAGATAAACGAAATCGCAGCTTCAGGCTGGGCCGGCGAGGAATGAAAGTTTCAGTGGATACCAACATTCTTGTTCGGGCCGTCCTGCAGGACGATGCCGAGCAGGGAAAGTCAGCGGCAAAACTCCTCAAGGAAGCATCGCTGATTGCGGTTTCGCTGTCGAGCCTATGCGAGCTGGCTTGGATACTGCATCGAGGCGCCAAGCTATCGAAGGAAGATGTTGCCCAGACGGTTCACGACCTGCTCAACGCGGGCAATGTGGCAATGAACCGCCCTGCGGTCGAAGCAGGACTGGAGATGTTGGAAGCGGGTGGCGATTTCGCAGATGGCGTGATTGCCCATGAAGGAGCATGGCTTGGCGGCGAGACCGTCGTGTCTTTCGACAAGCAGGCCGTCGAACTGCTAGTCCGCCAAGGCCAACCCGCGCGACTTCTCGCCTGACACTCCACAGACTTTTCAGCGAGATGTTGGCCGGCGCTTTTCGTCTGACACTCAATTGGATCGATGCCAAGCGGCGCGCGCCTCAGAACCGATGCTCCGCTCCCTCGACCGGATTTGCCCAGACCGTCATACCGGGCGCAAACGGAGTCTCGCCTTCGGCGCGAACGACCATCTCGCCGAGTTCGGGGACCTCGAGGTAGAGGATCGCGTCGGCACCAAGCCGCTCCAGATGCCGGATCCTGCCCTGCCATTGTCCGGCGCCTTGCGAAAGCCTGATATGTTCGGGGCGGATGCCGTAGGTCGTGCAGTTCAATCGCCGTGCCGTCTCGCCGCCGTACAGGTTCATCTTCGGGCTGCCGATGAAGCCGGCGACGAAGGGTGTCGTGGGGTTACGGTAGAGCTCCATCGGACTGCCGATCTGCTCGACCACCCCGCCATTCAGGACGACGATCTTGTCTGCCATCGTCATCGCTTCGACCTGGTCGTGGGTGACATAGATCATCGTCGATTTCAGCCGGGCGTGCAGATCTGATATTTCAAGGCGCATCTGGGCTCGGAGCGAAGCGTCGAGATTGGAGAGCGGCTCGTCGAACAGGAAGACCTTGGGATCGCGGATGATCGCCCGGCCGATGGCAACGCGCTGCCTCTGGCCGCCGGAGAGGGCTTTCGGTTTTCTCTCCAAGAGCTGGGTGAGCTGCAGCGTTTCCGCCGTCGCCGCGACCTTGGCGGCGATTTCCGCCTTCGGACGGTGGGCGAGCGAAAGGCCGAAGCCGATATTTTCGGCGACGGTCATATGCGGGTAGAGCGCGTAGCTCTGGAACACCATGGCAATGCCGCGTTCGGAGGGCTCGGCATAGGTCACGTCCTTGCCGCCGATGGTCAACGTGCCTGAGGTCGTGTCTTCCAGGCCGGCGATGATGCGCAGCAGCGTCGACTTCCCGCATCCTGACGGACCGACGAACACCACGAACTCGCCGGAGGCAACCTCGAGATCAACCCCTTTGATGACTTCGAGGGCGCCAAAGCTCTTGCGAACCTGTTTCAGAGTGAGCTCAGCCATTTTGCTACCCCTTTACGCCGCCGGCCGTCATACCCGCGACGATCTGCCGGTTGAAGAAGATGAAGACGATCAGCGGCGGGATCGTCACGAGGAGGATGTTCATGAAGAGCAGATTGTACTGGCTCGTATACATGCTCTGGAAATTATAGAGCGTCAGCTGCACCGTGACGTTCTCCTCGCCGGGAAGGTAGTAGAGCGGATTGGTGAAATCGTTGAAGATCGCGATTGACTGCACGACGACATTGGTCACGGTCACCGGTTTCAGAAGCGGCAGGACCACTCTGAAAAAAATCTGCCGGGGTTTGGCGCCGTCGATCAGCGCCGCCTCATCGAGATCGCGCGGTATGGTCGAGATGAATGACCGATAAAGCAATACTGAAAACGAGAGATTATAGGCGACCTGGATCAGGATCATCCCGGTCATGGTCTTGAACAGGCCGATATCCTGCAACAGGCCGATGGTGGGCACCACGGCCGGCGGCATCATCAGGCCCATGAAGAGGGCAATAGAGGCCACCCTGTTCCAGACGGTCTTGCGGCGCTGCATGACATATCCGACCATCGCCGACAGCAGGATCAGGATGGTGACCGAGACGACCGTGATCAGGGTGGAGTTGAAATAGGCAAGCGCAAGCTGATAGTCGCGAGCCTTGAAGACGGCCACCAGATTATCCCAGAACAGCCAATGCTCGGGCAATTCGAAATCGAGCCGGGACGCTTCGGATTTCGATTTGACCGCCTGGAGAGCGACGAAGGCGAACGGCATGACGAAAATCACGGTAGCCACCGCAAGGGCTATCGCGCCGGTCACATAAGGGCGGACGTTTCTCATTCCCCGACCTCGCGCCGGTTGAACCACAGGGTGAAGGGCAGGATGATTGCAGCGATCAGCGCAAACAGGATGACGTTTCCGGCCGTCGACAGGCCATAGAAACCCGCCTGGTATTGCTTGTAGATGACCGAGGCGATCACGTCGGAGGAGAAACCGGGCCCGCCGCGGGTCATGGCCCAGATCAGATCGAAGGAACGGAGCCCGCCGATCAGCGACAATGTCACCACGATGACGGTGGCCGGACGCACGAGCGGCAGAGTGATCCGGGAAAATTGCTGGAGACGCGTGGCGCCGTCAATTCTCGCCGCCTCGTAATAATCGGGGCTGATTGCGGCAAGACCGGCGATGAAGATCAGGGTGGCGAGGCCGACACCCTTCCAGACATCGACCAGAGCCACCGAAAAAAGCGCGAGCGCCGGATTGGTGAGCCATCCAGGTCCCGGAATGCCGAGCGTCTCGAGCGTGACATTGATGATGCCCTTGGTCGGATGCATCATCACCGTGAAGGTGATGCCAATGCCGATCGTCGAGACCAGGACGGGGAAGAAGACCAGCGTGCGCAGAAAACCGCGGGCGAAGATATTGCTGGTGAGCAGCACGGCCAGCAGCAGTCCGCAGACCGTCTTCAGGCCGGAGGTCGTCACGGCGTAGATCAGCGTGTTGACGAGCCCTTTGACCAGAAACGGTTCGGAAAAGAATTGCCGAAAGTTTTCAAGCCCGATGAATTCGGCCGTCGAAAGATCCCAGCGCGTCAGGCTGAACCAGAGAGACGATATCGTCGGAAACAGAAACAGCACGCCGTAGATGACGGCGGCGGGAATGAAAAACCAGAGCGGGTAGGGCGATTTGCGCGAGCGGCGGCGTGTCTCGGTCATCTCAATCTCTTCGATCGGGTGGAGCCTCGCTCCGTCAGGAGCGAGGATAACTGGCCCGAAAGACCGCTACCAGTTGGGCAGGCCGAGCTGCTTGGCCTGCTTGCGGACATCGTCGTCGTAGAGTTTCGCTGCCTCGGCGGGCTGGCGAATGCCGGAGCCGACCTCGACGGTGATCTGCTCGAGAGCCGGTCCCTTGATCGGCGAAACGAATTCCAGCGCTGGCGTCGTCTTGTCCTTGGCCTCGAAATAGGGGAGCATGTCCTTGATCGCAGGCGGTACGCTAGCTGGCAGGTCGCAGCCGTCGATCAGGGAAGGCCCCTGAACGGCGTTGGTTTCCACCATGATCTTGCAGGCCTCGACGCTTCCCGCGAAATCGACGAATTTCCGTGCTTCCTCGGCGTGCTGGCTGGTCACCGGAATGTAAAGGGCTGGCGGCATCCAGACCGTCAAGCCGTTGGTCGCAGCGTCGTCGCTCGGCTGCGCGAAAAAGCCGACATCGTTGAGGTTGTCCGGATAATTCTGTTTGAGGGCGCCGACCGCGAAGCTCAGCATCGGATAATGCGCCGCCTCGCCGGTTGCGACCATTCTCAGGCCATCGTCGTAGCTTGCCGCGCCAAAATCTTCGTTCATCAGACCGGCGTCGTGAACGTCCTTCAGACGTTCGAAGCCCTTCAGGGCCGCAGGCGTCTCGGCGTATTTTGCCTTGTTGGCGGTATAGTCTGCGGCGAAGTTCGGCACGGCCGCATGCAGGTTGTAATAGTCAGCCAGAACGAACAGCTGCGAGGTCCAGGTGTCGCGATAGGTCTGCGCCACGGCGACCTTTCCGGCAGCTTTGACCTTCGCGTTGTTCGCCATGAAGTCGGCCCATGTCTTCGGGACGGAGAGGCCGAGGTCCTGGTAGATTTTCCTGTTGTAGAGGATCCCGCCTGCCATCGCCGTGCCGAAGGGAACGCCATAGAGCTTGCCATCGGCACGCACGACCGCTTTGAAACTTTCGTCGACCTTCGCTTGCGACGACAGGCCGCTCAGATCGACAAGCGTCTGCGTCGGTTTCAGCGCCTGTAAGAGCGAACCGGAATTGTAGAGAAACACATCGGACATCTCGCCGGTCGCCAGCCGCGTCTTGATGATGTTGTCGCCTTCGCCGCCACCGGCCCGCGGCTCGATTTCGATCGTCACGTCGGGTGCCTTTGCCTGATAGGCGGCAACCAGTGCCTCGGCCGCCGCGACTGTGTCCGGGTTATTGTCGATCAGGAATGACAGCGTGACTTCCGCATGCGACGGACCGGCCGCGACCAATGCCAAAAGCGCGGACGTGCCGGCAAGAATGAGCTTTATCCGATGTGTCATGACGTTCCTCCTCTGAACGGTGTGACGTGTATGCTCCTCAAGATTCGGGTAGGGAAAAGACCAGTCTGTGTGTTCCGGCGGGAAGAACGGCTTCCTCGGCCACAGGCGCTCCATTGAGCGACGGGTTTTGATGTCGCTTTCCGGGCCGGAAACGACCGATGCAGCCTTCCGGAAGCGTCAGCACATAGGTGACTTCGTTGCCGTTGCGCTGCCAGCCAACCTCGATGCGCCCTTGGCTCACGTCATGATGGGCTGAAACCGGCGAAAGGGACGGAATCGGTGCGGGATCGACGATCACCTCGGCGAATCCCGGTGCGCGCGGGCTCGGCGAAATCCCGGCGACGCTTTCGAACAGCCATTGGCAGACGGCGCCATAGGCATAGTGGTTGTAGCTGTTCATGTCGGGTTCGTAGATGGTGCCGTCGGGCGCCATGGAATCCCAGCGCTCCCAGATCGTCGTCGCTCCCTTCGAGACCTGATAGAGCCAGCCCGGTACATCTTCCTGCAGGAAGACCTTTTCGGCCAGATCGTCCATCCCAAGCTTCGTCAGCGCCGGCAGCAGGGCAGGCGTGCCGATGAAGCCGGTGCCGATCTTGTAGTCGGCATCGATGATCACCTGCCGGAAATGCTGCTGCGCGGCTTGCTTGTGCTCGGCCGGTATCAACTCGTGGAGGAAGGCGAGCGCATAGGACGTCTGGTCGTTATGCGCGAGCCGTCCCGATGGCGTGATGAATTCGTTGGTGAATGCCCGCCGGATCTCGTCGGCGCGGCTTTTCATTCGCTCTTCAAGCGCATGCTCGCCGAGCGTGGCTGCGATCCTTGCCAGAAGGTCGGTCGAGATGAAGTGGTAGAGCGTCGCCGCGCAATCGTCGGCGATCGTCGGGCGAGGCTTCCGGTTGTCGCCGACCGGCTGCAGCCAGTCGCCGAAGGTGAAGCCGCGGGCACCCCAATGCGACGGCGGGCGCACCAGCGGACCATCCGAGATCGACCAGACGAAATCGACCCAACGCACCATCGAATCCAGGCATTCCGCCAGGACCGCCCGGTCGCCGTAATGGGTATAGAGTACCCAGGGGATGACGACAATCGCGTCGCCCCAGCCGGTCGAGCCGGCATAGCCCGGGAAGTTGGCCGGATGCAGACGTGTCGGATCCGGCGAAAAATGCGAGACGGCGCCGTCCTCGCGCTGGTCGGCCATCACGTCGCGCAGATATTTCCTCAGGAAGGATTGGCTGTCGCTCAGCCAGCAAGCGGTTGCGGCAAATACCTGGGCGTCGCCCGTCCAGCCCAAACGTTCGTCGCGTTGCGGGCAATCGGTGGGTACTTCGACGAAATTGGCGCGCTGCGACCAGATGGTATTCTCGACGAGGCGATTGACCAGCGCATTGCCCGAGGTGAAACCGCCGGCCGGATCGGGGACCGACGAGATCGGGACGGATGCGATCGACAGGATCTTTGCGTCGCCTGTGATGGTCACTCGCGCATAACGGAAACCATGGAAGGTGAAATGCGGCGCGTAGGTTTCGTCGCCGTCGCCACGCAGCGTGTAGACGGTATGGGCGGCCGCCGTGCGATAGTTGCGATTATCGAAATGACGGCCGGGGCCGAGAACCTCCGAATGCTCCACCCGAATTTCGGCACCGGCGGTTCCGCGGACCGTATATCTGGCATAGCCGCCGACATTCTGGCCGAAATCGTAGACGGTCCTGCCGTTATCGTCGGTCCAGCTGTCAACCGGGGTGAGTGGCCGCAACTCGCGCACTGCAGCCGTTTCATGCGCGACAAGCAGCGCCCTGTCGAAGTCCAGCTTCTCGGTGCCATGGGTCTCGGCGTAATTTTCCTGGCGGGCATCATAGATTTCGCCGAAGTAGATCCCGGACTTCAGGATCGGCAGAAGACCGCTTCGCCATGTAGTGTCGGTGGAAAGAAGGTTGCCATCCGGTCCGAGCAGATCGGCGATGGCGCCGATCCTGTTGCCCCAGCAATTCGGGATCGCCTGGGCGCCCCACATCAAAGGCGACCGATACCATCCGTCGGCAAGCCAGATTTCGATGCGGTTCTGGCCCGGCTTGAGCAGATCCGAGACATCATATCGCTGATAGGCAAGGCGATCGTCGTAGTTGGTCCAGCCGGGTGTCAACAGGTCGTCGCCGACGCGAACGCCGTTGATGAAGCAGCGGTAGAGGCCAAGTGCGGAGATAAAGAGCTCGACGGGAAGCTTGGCGCCATCATGTTCAAAAGTCTTGGAGACGAAGCTTGCGGCCGTTCCCTGACCGCTATCCGATAGTGGCGCGATCATATCCCCGGACCAGGCACGCAAAACGAGGTTGCCGCTGATGGCTGCCGGCTGAAAGTTCATCAAGTCCTCCCGACGAGTTGTAGAACGTTCTCCATATAACGTTCTACATTTTCTTCGGAAGCGCAATAGAATTTTCGTTGCCAGTCTGTCATGGTGGTTCTGCGGGCGATGTTGGCGGCCCGCAGCCGCAAGTCAGAGATTTCATGTCAGTCGAAGAAAAACAAAAGCCGCAACGAAACGATCGCGTGACGATCCGGACCGTAGCAGCTCATGCAGGCGTATCGGTCGCAGCGGTTTCCAAGGTGATGCGAAATGCTTACGGCGTCAGTGACGCACTGCGCGCAAGGGTGATGGATGCCATCGAGGCCCTCGCATATCGCCCCTCGCGGGCGGCGCGCGGGCTGCGCGGCCGGAGTTTCACCATCGGTGTGCTCCTGATCGACATCCGCAATCCCTTTCTTCCGGAGGTGATTGCCGGCGTCAACGGGGTGCTGGCGCCCTCGCACTATCAGGCGATGATCGGCGTCAGCGATGCGCGCGTGCAACTGGAAACGTCGTTGATCGAGTCGATGATCGACTACAAGATGGATGGCCTTATCCTGGTTGCGCCGCGTTTGCCCTCGGAGATCCTGGCAAAATTCGCAGTCCAGATACCGATCGTCGCGGTCGGTTACCACGATGCCAACGCCACGGCTTTCGATACCATCAATGCAGACGATCAGCGCGGTGCGGAGATCGCCGTGGAAGCGCTTCTGGCCTGCGGCTATCGCGATATCGAAATGCTCAGCCTTGGCGAGCGCCAGGGGCACGCGGTCTCCGTGGTCCGCCAGCGTGAGATCGGGTTCCGCCGGGCCATGCAGCGTGGCGGGCTCGGCTCCTCGCCAGCGATCGGCAAAATTCCCATTGCTTCGCCAAAGCGGGAAGAGGCGATGCGAAAATTCCTATCGCGGAAAGACAGGCCGCGCGCCGTGTTCTGCTGGAGCGATCTCGACGCGATCACCCTTTTGAGCCTAGCGATGGAAATGGGTGTGCGCGTGCCCGAAGATCTCGCCGTCATCGGATACGACAACTCGTCCACGGCAGCCCTCGGTCTCGTCAATCTCGCAAGCATCGACCAGTCGGGCAGGGAACTCGGTCAGATCGCAACGCGAACCCTCATTTCCAGAATAGAAGGCCGCACAGCTGCCGAGCATATTTTCCAGATACCGTCGCTCGTCAGCCGAAACAGCCTGATCCGTTCCGGAAACTCCAAGAACACGAGATAGGAACGAAAGCCAGAAGGTCTGCCGCGGCCGGGCGACAACGGGCTCTCGCCTGAAAAGTAGCGAGAATGGAAAGACCGGCAACCGCTTGTCGGCGTTTGCCGGCCCCGTTGTCTCAGGCAGCCTGGCGGATCTTCGAGGGGCGCGTGGCCGCGGCCTTCTCCACCATCGCAGTAACTTCAGCGCGGCGGGCGCCAGAAAGCGGCAGGCGCGGCAGGCGGACACGCTCGGAGCCGCGGCCCATGATCTGCTCGGCGAGTTTGATCGACTGCACGAGATCATGTTCGGCATCGAGATGCAGAAGCGGCATGAACCAGCGATAGATCTTGCGGGCCTCTTCCCAGTCGCCGCGTTCGGCGGCGGCCACCAGCTGCACGGATTCCTCCGGGAAGGCGCTGGTGAGGCCGGAGACCCAGCCCTTGGCGCCGAGCATCAGGCCTTCGAGCGCGACGTCGTCGAGGCCGGCGAAGATATCGAAACGATCGCCGAATTCATTGATGAGATCGGTGAAACGGCGCGGATCCGGGGCGCTTTCCTTGACCGCCTTGATATTCGGCACGTCGGCAAGCACCTTCAGCACATCGGCGCCGATATTGACGCGGTAGGCCGGCGGGTTGTTGTAGAGCATGATCGGCAGCGAGGTCGCCTCGGCGACGGTGCGGAAATGCGCGATCAGCTCTTCCGGCTTCGGCACATAGACCATGGCCGGCAGCAGCATCAGGCCATCGGCGCCGAGTTTTTCGGCGTCGCGGGCATAGGCGACGGCACGGCGCGTGTCGAATTCGGAGACGCCTGTCACAACGGGAACGCGGCCGTTGACGACCTCGACGGCGGCTTTCAGGATCGTGCGCTTCTCCTCGGGATCGAGCGAATTGTTCTCACCGCAGGTGCCCATCACGATCAGCCCGTTGACGCCGTCGTTCACCAGCGCGTCCTGGACGCGCTGGGTCGCAGCCAGATCCACGGAAAGATCTTCGTTGAATTGTGTCGTTACGGCGGGAAATACGCCCTTCCATCCTGTTGTCATCGATCGACCTCCTTGAATTTGATTGCGTTATATACAAACTGTCGACAAGATTCAATCCGGCGCGATCCTAAAATTTGCAGGCGGAAGACTGCCGTTGCGGGAATCGGCCGAAACGCAATACAAGGCTCTCATGACAGCGGAGGCGCGGATGCAGAACGAGGCGGATAATGTGCGGGTGCGCGGTTCCGGCACGCAGAGCGTCTATATCACGCTGCGCCGGGAAATCCTGTCGATGGCGCTGGAGCCCGGCAGTCCGCTCGATGAAGTGCGGCTGTCTGAACGGTTCGGGATGTCGAGGACTCCCATTCGCGAGGCGCTGTTGCGGCTCGCCGCCGATGGGCTGGTCACGACCCTGCCGAACAGGAACACGATCGTCGCGACGATCGATTTCGCCAGCCTGCCCACCTATTTCGAGGCGTTGACGCTGATGTACCGGGTCACGACGCGCGGCGCCGCCCAGCGGCGTAACCCCGAAGTCATGAAGGTGATCCGGTCGCATCAGAGGGACTTCGCCGATGCCGTTGCCGCGCGCGACGCCTATGCGATGATCGAGGCGAACCGCGAATTTCACGTGGCGATCGCCGAACTGGCCGGCAATTCCTATTATACGGCCTTCTTCGCCAGGCTGCTCGACGAGGGCCGGCGCATTCTTCGCTTGTATTATTCGACCTTCGACGACCGCCTGCCGCGCCAATATGTCGACGAACATGAGGAGATGATCGCCGCGATCGAGGCCGGCGACGCCGAACGGGCCGATCAGCTGGCGATCGCTCACGCCGGGCAGATCGTCCGCCAGATCCAGGATTATATCGCTCGCGATCTCGACCGGCCGGTGGCAATCAGCATATCCTGAAGCAAGCGATAGAGCCGCCGGCGATCGCCTAATCAAGTATCATTAGTAAACGTTACTTGATTTTTCGTGTGTTGCAAGTTTGACTGTGGTCAAACCTCCAACCCCGAGGATAGGGTGATGGATTTGTTCAGGAAGAGGGACGATGACCCTGCTTTGCAGCAGCAAATGCCATTGCCATCACGATATAGAAATATATTAGGGATGCTTTCTATAGCGGTTGTTGTTTTATCTGTATTCTTGATATCGCTTGGCGCTTTAATTGAGGTTTTTGAGCCGGAATTTCCTCCGAACGTCATCCTCGACCAAATTCCCTTGAGCTACATCTCCTGGTTCATGATTACCTTCGGGATAACCATCGTTGTCATCAACGTGATTTTGGCAGCAAGACGGGAGTTTGCTCGAGAGAGAGCGGAAAGGATGCTTCCATCGGATACGGTGGAGATCAAAAGGCAGGCTTTGCGTGACCTGCGGACGCATCGAAACTGGTATGCGCGATCCTCCAGGGTCAACCAGTATCTCTGGAATTTTCTCACAATGGGGATCATCGTTCTGAGCGGCCTCTCTTCGTTGTTTTCGGCCTATGGCACGGCCGTTCCCCAATGGCTTCCTATGATGAGCTCGGCGCTCGCGGCGCTTTTCGGCACGATCATCGTTCAATTCCGCATCCGAGATGCCTGGCAATTGAGAGAGCAGGGAAGGATCGAAGCCGAGATGCTCGTCGCCGAGGCTCATCTCATTGACATAACGGATGAGCTTGAGACGCTCAAACAGGCCGTCGCTCTTAGAAAGCGCGCTCATGCGCTTGAAATGAAGCAGCTCAACCAGTTCTTCGTGGAGACTACCGCAGCCAATCCCTGAGCCCGTTGTCGGCATCCGGCGGCGGGACCGGCCGAGCCATTCTCCTGAGCGGGTATATGTCCGCTCAGGCAAGCTGGTCACCACCTTCTAATCCTGGACGCCTGGGGCACTCCCTGCCTTGAGCTTGACTTCGATGACCGGGACCACGATCTGAGGCCGGCGCACCGGCAGGACGAATGTCAGTTGATCCTCGCCGACGGGGAACTGGGTGTTTGCCCATAACGTATTGGCGGACGGGCGCAGCCAGGTGACCTCGCTGCCATCATGCAGGAATGCGCATATTCGATCTTGCCCGCCAGCGCATCGAAATGCAGATGGCGATAGGGCCAGTTGAAGAGGTGGATATAGAGACGATCGCCATTCTGGGTCAGGCGGCAATCGGCCGGCGCGGTGAAGTCGGACTGGCTGCAGCCGACAATGCTGCGCTCGTGCAGCGCCATCCATTCCTCATAAGCGGCAAGGGCAGCTATCGCGCGGTGGTCGAGCGTGCCGCGCGCCGTCGGCCCGACATTCATCAGCAGATTGCCGCCCATGGCCACGGTGCCGACCAGCATCTGCACCAGTTGCTCCGTGCTTTTCCAGGTGTCCTCGTCGCGGTGATAACCCCAGGAGCCGCTGAGCGTGTGGCACGCTTCCCAGACGACGCGCTTGCCGTCGCGTAGCGGCCGGGCCCGCGGCATATATTGCTCCGGCGTGACGATATCGGGCTGCAGGCCGGCGAGATCGAGCCGGTTGTTGATGATGATATCAGGGGCGAGTTCGCGCACCAGGCGCACGAGTTTCTCGCTTTCCCAATCCTGATGGCCCTTTCCAACCAGTTCGCCGAGCTTCCACTGCGGATAGCTGAAATCGAACCACATGATGTCGATCTGGCCGAACTCGGTCAGCAACTCGCGCACCTGCTCGCGCATGAAGGCGGCATAGCGGCTGATATCCCGGCCTTCGTTGATTTTCAGCGCATCCGGATGATTGCGCTGCGGGTGGCGCGGATCGACCGTAAAGTCGGGATGATGCCAGTCGATCAGCGAATAGTAGAAGCCGATCCTCAGGCCCTCGGCGCGGAAGGCGTCGACGAAGGGGCGCAACAGATCTTTCCCATAAGGCGTGTTGGTCACCTTGAAGTCGGTGGCCTGGGTATCCCAGAGGCAGAAGCCTTCATGGTGCTTGGTGGTCAGCGCCACATATTTCATGCCGGCGGCTTTTGCGCGCCTCGCCCATTCGCGTGGGTCGTAGAGATCGGGATCGAAGTGATCGAAATATTTCTGGTAGTCGGCGTCGTTCAGTTCTTCGCGGCTCTTGACCCATTCATGGCGTGCCGGCAGCGCGTACAGCCCCCAATGCACGAACATGCCGAACCGGTCGTGAACGAACCAGGCCTTCTTCTCCTCAGGCAGGGCCAGTGACTGCAGATTGTCGATATCCATCGGATATTCCTCCCGTTCCAAACTTTAAGATTGGAGCATGATGTCGTCCGAAGACCGCTCACACGTTTCGGCATCATGCTCCGGGGCGTTCAGGTCGTTTCACGGATGATGAGCTCCGGCACGATGACGATGCCGTGCTGGCGGTTTCTGGTGGCGATGCGGCTGAGCAGCAGACGCACAGCTTCCTCCCCCATTTCCCGCTTCTGCACCCGCAAGGTGGTGAGCGCCGGAGACAGCAGTTCGGCCGTCGGAATGTCGTCGAAACCGATCAGGGCAATCTGCCCGGGGATCGAAATGCCGGCGGCCCGGCAGGCCTTCATGGCGCCGATCGCATTAAGATCGTTGTAGCAGACAAGCGCATCGATGCCGGGCGCTTCCGCCAGCAATTGCGCGGCCGCCGTCTGGCCGCCGGCGGCGGTGGGGTCGCAATAGACGATGCCTTGCGCCTTCAGCCCGTGGGCCGCCAGCGTCTTGCGAATTCCGACAAGACGGCTCTTGCCGCCAAACGAACTGCGCGGCCCGGCGATGATCGCGATCTTGCGGCGTCCGCGCTCGACCAGATGGTCGATGGCGCGCGATGCTCCTGTCTCGTAGTCGGTGACGATCGTCCCGGCGACCTCGTTGGGCGCCTCGCGGTTGATGAGTACCACGGCCCGGTGGGGCGCAAGCGCCTTATGCAAGGCGGCATCGGGCAGTCGCGGGCTGCAGACGATGATCCCGTCGACCCGATGCCTGAGCAGCGTTTCGATGAGCTCTTCCTCCCGCTTGCTGTTCTCGACGACATTGGACAGAAGCAGGTTGTAGCCGGCAGCGCTCGCGGCATCCTCGGCTCCCCGGATGACTTCGGGAAAAAACGGATTGGTGATGTCGGGAACGAGAAGGCCGATGGCCTTCGATCGATCGGACCGCAATCCGCGCGCAAAGGGATTGGGCCGGTAGTTGAGTTCGCTCGCCGCCAGAATAATCCGTTGACTGGTCTCCGCACTGGCTCCGCCCTGGTCATTGAGCACGCGCGACACCGTCATCGGCGACACTCCTGCGGCGCGGGCAACATCGGCGATGGTTATTTTGGATTCTGGCTCTTTAGGGCGGCTCAACGGGACTGTCTCTCGGAGGGGTTAGAAACTTACGATAACGATAACTAGCATAATTTCCCGGAAAGCCAAGGCAACTCCGGCTCAATGCAAGGCAGGGAGAATCTCTTTGACAAGATTGTACGGTAACGATAACGTTCGAGAAAGAGGAGAATACGTTAACGATAACCTAGAGCGGAATATTGGGAGGAAAGAATGCAACACGTCAGAATCTTAAGACAGCAGGTTGTCTCGACCGTTGCCGCGGCGATCCTCATTGGCGCCGGCTGGGCCGGCGCCGCATTCGGCTTTGAAGAATCGCCGGAACTGAAGGCGCTGGTCGATGCCGGCAAGCTGCCGCCTGTGGAAAAACGGCTGCCCAAGGAGCCGCTGGTGCTCACGCCGCTTGAATCGGTCGGTACCTATGGCGGCACCTGGCGCACGGCCACCTTTGGCGGTGGCGACAGCGAGATCGAGCGTTCGATCGGCTATACGAGACTGGTCCGCTGGAACCCGGAATGGACCGAGGTGATCCCCGATATCGCCAAAAGCGTCGAGGTCAATGCCAATGCCACCGAATATACCTTCACCTTGCGCGAAGGCACGCGCTGGTCGGACGGCGAGCCCTTCACCGCCGACGATCTGGTGTGGTGGAACGAGAACGTGCTGCACAACACCAAGATCACGCCTGCAGCGCCCGACTGGCTGACCGCAGGCGGGGAGACCGTCAAGGTCGAAAAGCTCGCCGCCGACAAGGTCGTCTTCAAGTTTGCCGCACCGAACGGCCTGTTCCTGATGAACATGGCCACTGTGCGCGGCTCCGATATTCTGGCAGCCGCACCGGCGCACTACCTCAAGCAATTCCACAAGGATTTCAATCCCGACGGTATCGACGCCCTGGTGAAAGCAGCCGGCGCAACCGACTGGGTCCAGCTCTTCAACAACAAGATCGGCTTTCCCGGCCGCTGGCGCGATCTCGGCCGCCCGACACTCGATGCCTGGGTGCTGACCGCGCCCTATAACGGGACCACGCAGGTCGTTGCCGAACGCAATCCATATTATGCCAAGGTGGATACGGCAGGAAACCAGCTGCCTTACTTCGATCGGATCACCATCGATGTGATGCAGGATACCCAGGCAATCATCCTGAAGGCGATCAGCGGCGAAATCGACATGCAGAATCGCTTCATCGAGACGACCGACGCCCGAACCGTGATCGTGCAGAACCAGGAGAAGGGCGGCTACGGCCTGTTTATCGCCCGGCCGGCGTGGTCGAACGCCCTGCTGATCACCCTCAACCAGACGCACAAGAATCCGGCCTTGCGCGCCGTCTTCTCCAACAAGGATTTCCGCATCGGCCTCAGCTATGCCATCAACCGCGAAGAGCTCAACCAGCTGATCTATGCCGGACAGGCTAAACCCTATCAGGCAGCGCCACGTGAAGGCACCGCGCTCTACGACGAAAAGATGGCGACGCAGTATCTGGAATATAATGTCGATCTCGCCAATCAATATCTCGACAAGGCGGGCCTGACCAAACATGACGCCGAAGGCTATCGCCTCGGCCAGGACGGCAAGCGGATTACCTTTGCGATCGACGCTTTGACCGGAAGCCCGATCCAGGTGGACGCTCTCGAGATGATCCAGCGCTACTGGCGGGCCGTCGGCATTGACATGCAGCCGCGCCCGGCCGAACGTTCGCTGATTTTCTCCCGCCTGCAGAACAATGAAAACGACGGCTTGGGATGGGTTGGCGGCGGGGGCTACGATTTCCTCGGCCTGCTCGATCCCAAATGGTATTTCCCGCACGAATATGAATCGAGCTTCGCGACGGCCTGGGGCCTCTACTACCAGAACCCCAAGGATCCGAACGCTGAGGAGCCGAGCCCCGCTGCCAAGAAGCAGATGGATCTCTACCGGCAGGTACAGGAGGCGCCGACGCTCGAAAAGCAGCTGGCGGCGATGAAGGAACTGCTGGCGATCACCCGTGACGAATTCTACGTCATCGGCACCAACCTGGAGCCGGACCGCGTCGGCATCGTCAAGACCAATATGCGCAATGTCCCGAAGGTCATCCCCAGCACGTCATTCTACATGACGCCAGGACCGGCAAAGCCGGAGACCTTCTACTACCAGCAGTAACGGCACGCGACCGACAGCGATGGCGTCTCCGGGCGCCATCCCAGCAATACCAGCCCAGTCCCAATCATCCGGCGGCGATCGCCGATTGAAGGAGCTTGACCATGGCCGGCTTCATCATCAGACGTCTGCTTTATATGATCCCGATGATGTTCGCGATCTCAGTCGTGACCTTCATCATCATCCAGTTGCCGCCCGGCGACTTCCTGACCGCGATGACCGCGCGTCTGGCCTCCCAAAACGAAACGATCGATCCCGGCGTCATCGCCGGCCTGCGCGAACGCTATGGCCTCGATCAGCCCTGGGCGGTCCAATACTGGAAATGGATCAGCGGCATCCTGCTGCGCGGCGATTTCGGCCAGTCCCTCGATTGGAACAAGCCGGTTAGCGAGCTGATCTGGGCCCGCATGGGCCTGACGTTGGTGGTATCGGTCACCACGCTGCTGTTTGTCTGGGCGGTCGCCTTTCCAATCGGCATCTATTCGGCCGTGCGGCAATATTCGGCGGGCGATTACGTCGCCACCTTCTTCGGCTTTCTCGGCCTTGCCATCCCGAACTTCCTGCTGGCGCTGGTGCTGATGTATGTTTCGGCGCAATATTTCGGCCAAAGTACCGGCGGGCTGTTTTCGCCCGCCTATATCAACGCCGTCTGGAGCTGGGCCAAGCTCGGCGATCTCATTTCGCATATGTGGATCCCGGTCGTCGTTCTCGGCACTGGCGCCACCGCAGCGCTGATCCGCATCATGCGCGCCAACCTGCTCGACGAGCTCAACAAGCCTTATGTCGACATGGCCCGGGCCCGCGGCCTGAGTGAAATCCGGCTGCTGTTGAAATATCCGGTGCGGGTGGCGCTCAACCCGTTCGTCTCGACCGTCGGCTGGGTGCTGCCGCACCTCGTCTCCGGCTCGGTGGTGGTCTCCATCGTTCTCAGCCTGCCGATCACCGGGCCGCTGCTGCTCAACGCCCTGTTTGCCCAGGACATGTATCTGGCCGGCACCTTCATCCTGCTGATGAGCATGCTGACGCTGATCGGCACGCTGATCTCGGACCTGCTGCTTGCCTGGCTCGATCCACGCATTCGCAACGGCTGAAGGACGAGAGATATGACCGATCAAGCCATCGCGCTATCACCTGAACTGATCCAGAATTCCGACGCGGTCGCCGGGCAGTGGAAGCTCATTTGGCGGCGCTTCTGTCGCCATCGGCTGGCGCTGGCCGCTGGCGTCGTCATCTTCTTGATCTACATGGTCGCCCTGTTTGCCGAGGTTCTCGCTCCGGTTTCATCGCAGACCTATGATTCCCGCTACACCTATGCGCCGCCGCAGCAGATCAGATTCGCCGGCCACGACGCGGCGGGGCAGTTTCATCCCCTCTATGTCAACGGTTATTCGATGAAGGTCGATCCGATCGCGCTCAGCCGCAATTACGTGGCCGATCCGGCCGTCGTCATTCCCATCGGCTTCTTCGTGAAAGGCGAACCCTATCGGCTCTGGGGCCTGTTTAATCTGGACCGGCACTTGATCGGCCCGACCGAGATGGGCAAACCCTTCTACCTGTTCGGCGCCGACCGGCTGGGTCGCGATGTCTTCAGCCGGACGGTCCACGGCACCCGCGTTTCGATGTCCGTCGGACTGATCGGGGTCGCAATCAGTCTCATCCTCGGCATCATCCTGGGCGGCATCTCGGGGCTCTACGGCGGCTGGGTCGACGATGTGATCCAGCGCTCCATCGAACTCATCAATTCCATCCCGACCATCCCGCTGTGGATGGGCCTTGCGGCTGCCGTTCCGATCAGTGCCGATCCGATCCTGGTCTATCTCTGGATCACGGTCATCCTGTCGCTGATCGGCTGGACCGATCTGGCACGGGTGGTGCGCGGGCGCTTCCTGTCGCTGAAGACGGAGGATTTCGTGATTGCCGCACGTCTCGATGGCTGTTCGCAGATGCGCATCATCTGGCGGCATATGGTGCCGTCCTTCATGAGCCACATCATCGCCTCGGTGACGCTCGCCATCCCGACGATGATCCTCGCGGAAACTGCGCTCTCCTTCCTCGGCATCGGATTGCGCCCGCCTGTCGTGAGCTGGGGCGTGCTCCTTCAGGAGGCGCAGAACATTCTCGCGGTCACGAGCGCGCCCTGGCTGTTTCTTCCCGGTCTTGCGGTGATCGTCACCGTGCTCGCCCTCAATTTCCTCGGTGATGGATTACGCGATGCTGCAGATCCCTATGAATACTGATCCCAATTTCGCCGCCACTGGCGACCGGCACGGTGCTCGCGACCCGCTGATCGAGGTCGACGATCTCAGGACCCATTTCTTCAGCGGTGCGGGCACGATCAGGGCGGTCGACGGCGTCTCCTTTTCCATTCCGCGCGGCAAGACGGTCTGCGTCGTCGGCGAATCCGGTTCGGGCAAGAGCATTACCGGCCGCTCGATTCTCAACCAGGTTCCGCGCGGAGGGCGGATCGTCTCGGGAGCAATCCGCTACCGGCCGGATCCCGCAGCACCCTCCGTCGACCTGGCGGCGTTCGATCCGCGCGGCCGCGATATGCGGGCGATCCGCGGTGCCCAGATCGGCCTGATCAGCCAGGAGCCGATGGCGGCCCTTTCCCCCGTTCATACGATCGGCAACCAGATGGTGGAAGTGATCCGCCTGCATCTGAAGATGGGAAAGAAGGAGGCGCGCGAGCATGCCATCGAGACATTGGCTCTGGTCGGCATTCCCAGGCCGGCCGAGCGTATGGAAAGCTATGCCTTCCAGTTTTCCGGCGGCATGCGCCAGCGCGTCTGCATCGCGCTCGCGCTCGCCTGCCGCCCCAAGCTCTTGATCGCCGACGAGCCGACGACGGCGCTCGATGTGACCACCCAGGCCAATATCCTCGATCTGCTTGCCTCGCTGCAGGCCGAATTCGGGCTCTCGGTGCTGTTCGTGACCCATGATCTCGGCGTGGTGGCCGAAATCGCCGATGAAGTCGTCGTCATGTATGTCGGCCGGGTCGTGGAGGCAGGCGATGTCGACACGATCTTCCACGCTCCGGCCCACCCCTACACCAAGGCGCTGCTGCAATCGGTGCCGCGCATGCATGGACAACCCAGCGAACGGCTGGCGATCATCGACGGCATGGTGCCCTCGCGTTTCAACCGACCCCAGGGCTGCAGCTTTCATCCTCGATGCAAAGAGGCGAGGGCCGGCCTTTGCGACCAAAGGGATCCGCAGCCCGTCGCCATCGGCGACCGGCATGTCGCCAGCTGTCTACTTTACGAAGGAGGACGATGATGGCCGATCCCATGATCCAACGAAGCCCTCTGCTCGAACTGAATGATCTCAGGATGCATTTCCCCATTCGCAAGGGCGCATTCCGGCGTGTGGTCGGCCACGTCAAGGCGGTCGACGGCGTTTCGCTTCGCGTCGAGGATGGCGAAACACTGGGGATTGTCGGCGAGTCCGGCTGCGGCAAGTCGACGCTTGCCCGCACGGTCCTGCGCATCTATCAGCCGACGAGCGGCGAAATCCGCTATCGTAGCCGCAGCGGTGGCACGGTCGATCTCGCCACGCTGTCCGGTTCCGCCCTCGACGAAATCCATCGCGACCTGCGCATCGTGTTTCAGGATCCGCAATCCTCGCTCAATCCGCGCCTGCCCGTCATCGACATCATCGGCGAGGTGCTTGCTGTCAACGGCATCGCCAAGGGTCGTGAACTCGAACATCGGGTCGCCGAGTTGATGCAGAGCGTCGGCCTGCGGCCGGAATATATGCACCGCTATCCCCATGCTTTCTCCGGCGGTGAACGCCAGCGCATCGGCATCGCCCGGGCGCTGGCGTCCAATCCGCGCCTGGTGATTGCCGATGAGGCCGTCTCGGCGCTCGATGTCAGCGTCCAGGCGCAAACCATCAACCTGCTGCAGGATCTGCAGGAGCAGTTCGGACTGACCTATCTCTTCGTCGCCCACGACCTCTCGGTCGTCCGGCACATCTCGGACAATATTGCCGTCATGTATGTCGGCCGGGTCGTCGAAAAGGCGCCGACGGAAGAGATCTTCTCGCGCCCGCTCCACCCCTACACCGAAGCGCTGCTCTCGGCGGTGCCGATCGCCGATCCGAGGATGCGCCGCCACGGTCAACGCATCCGGCTGGCGGGCGAGGTTGCCGACCCCGCTCATCCGCCGCCCGGCTGCGCATTTCATCCGCGCTGCCGCTACGCCACCGGCCTTTGCAAGCAGGAGGTGCCGGGCTTGCGCACCGTCACCGCCGATGGGCACGCCGTGGCCTGTCACCACGCCGAATCCCTGTCGCTTAATCCTTTCGCCGACCGTACCGTTCCGGAGTTCAATTGATGCCTGAATTCATTCCACGCTCCGAGCAGCGTCCCATCGTGGATACCTCCTCCGCGACGCTCGATCTCATCTACTTCGATCTCGTCACGCTCGCCTCCAACGAGCAGGACATCCGGCGGCTGCCCGCGCACGAAAGCCTCTACGTCGTGCTGTCGGGTCAGGTGGATATCGAGGTGGATGGCATCATGTTCGAAGCTGTGGGCCGGCGAGCCGATATCTGGGGAGGCGATGCGGACTCGGTTTACGCGCCCGTCGGCGCCAATATCCGGATATCGGCTCGTGGCGCCGCGGCGGAAGTCGCCATTGCCGGCGGTCTCTGCGACACCCGCTACGCCCCGTTTCGGGTGACGCCGGATGAGGTCGATGCGGTCAATGTCGGTTCGTCTGACACGCACAGCCAGCGGCGGATCGTCCATCTGCTCGGCCAACGGCAGAACGGACGTTGCGGCAACCTGCTGGTGAGCGAACTCTATGCCGGCGAAGGCTGCTGGTCCGGCTATCCTCCTCACAAGCACGATACCGAAGACGGCGATGTCGAGACCCGGCACGAAGAACTCTATCACTACCGCTTCCAGCCGGAGACCGGCTTCGGCAGCCAGATCACCTATGACGAGGACGGTCCGGTCAAGATCCTGATGACCCGCAATGGCGACACTGTCCTGGTCGACCGGGGTTACCACCCGACGGTCACCTCTCCGGGGCATCGCGGCTATATCTTCACCATCCTGGTCGGCAAGCATCGCCGAGGTCTGATCCAGCGCTTCGACCCCGCCCATCAGCATCTGACCAAAACCATCCCCGGCATCGATGCGATGCGCGACAAGTTCAAATAATCCGGCTCCTGGCCCCGTGTGCCGGCTTTGCGGCGCGCCGCCAAATTTCCGCCCAAGGAGAGACGACTCATGCGTGAACGTACGCGAATAAATATTGATGCCGGCGAAGCGGTGCGCCCGTTCAACCGGTTCTGGCGCGGTACCGGCTTTTCGCCGGCCGAGCTGCTGCTCGAGCCCGAGATGCGCCAGATGCTCGCCTATATCGGCGGCCTGCCGAATGAGGGCATCAAGTTCCTGCGTGTGCATTATCTCTACAATCTGCTGAGCGCAAAGGGCGGGGCTGGCTACGACTGGTCCCTGCTCGACCGCGCGCTCGACGTGATGATCGAACACCGCCTGAAGCCGTTCTTCGAGCTGATGGGCAACCCGTCGGGTGTGTTCACCGACTATGAGGATATGGATCAGGTCAAGCGCTGGCGCGATCTCGTGACGGTGACGGCAGATCGCTATGGCGCACGTTACGGCATGGACGAATTGCGAACATGGTATTTCGAAACGACGAACGAGGCCGACTCCGGCTGGTGGACCTATGGGATCAAGGGTTACACCAATTACTACGACGCCTGCGTCGCCGGCCTCGATGCCGTCGATCCCAGCCTGCCGATGGGCGGGCCTGGCACCGCCCGCACGCTCTCGCCGATCTTTCGCGCCCTGATGGCGCATTGCGACAGCGGCACGAGCTGCCTGACCGGCAACGGCCCGCCGCGCCTCGACTACATCTCGATCCACGAAAAGGGCGTCAATGGCAGCAAGGAAGATCTGACCCCGAAAACCAACGGCATCGTCGACCGCACGCTTCTCGTCGTCGATTATCTCAAGGAGAATCACCCGCGTCTCGCGGGCCTGCCCGTGATCAACGACGAATGCGATCCGCAGCTCGGCTGGAGCGATCATCATAGCTGGCACGGCAAAGCCTATTACGCCGGGATCATCGCCCGCATCATCGAACAGCACGACCGCCGCATCATCGCCCCGAAAGCGGCGAATTTCACCTTCCTCAGCAATGACCATGCCTTTATCGGCGGCTGGAGCCAGCGCACCATCTTTGCCTATTTCGGCCCGCGCAATTTCACCAAGGCGCAATGGGAGCACAAGACCGATCTCAGCACTGTGGTGACGGATGTCGATCGGGCGCCGCCCTTCGACATCATCAAGAAGCCCGGCCTGACATCGATGGAACTGCTCGCAACGCTTGGCGATACCGTCTGCAAGGTGACGGCCGAACCGCCGCTTGCTCCCGACCAGGATGGCCTGGCGATCCTGCCGACACGGCTGCCGGGCGGCGGTGTTTCCATCAGCCTCATCCACAGTGTCGATGCCATCAACCGTTCGGGCCGGACCGCCGTCCGCCTCGAGGTGAGCGGCCTGGTTCCTGGCCGCCATGCGCTTTGCCTGCTGCGCATCGACGAGGAATTCACCAATCCGATGGAGGTCTGGGAAGCCCAGCGCGACGAAAGCAACCCGCGCGGCCCCTTCGAGCCGGTCGGCGCGCCGCCGGCACCTAGTGAAGCGCAGTTTGCCGAGCTGCGCCGGGCACAGGAGCCCGCCTTGCTGCATCCAGTCAGCGTCGTCGCCTGCGACGACGGCCGGATCAGTGTCGATCTCGATGTGCCGCTGCCGTCACTGACGCAGGTGCTTGTCGTTCCCGACACCAGCGCGGCCCCGGCTGCACCGACCGGCCTTGTCGTCGAACGCTACCTCGGTCTCGGCGGCCGGGAGGAGCGCATGCTGTTCTGGGCTGCCGGCGATGCCGGCCCTGCCATCTTCTACGATGTCCTGGCCAGCGCCGATGGCGGGACGTTTGAAAAGGTCAGTCCCGCGCCGCTGATCTCGACCGCATTCCTGCATATGTCGCCGCCGGAGGGCGTGCGTTACGCGGTCTGCGCCCGCGATGCATTCGGCCGCCGCAGCGAGCTTTGTATCGCCCGCTCATGAACAGCGCCTTTCTCTCTGGGATCTGATCCATGGATATCGCCTATTTCACCAAGACCCTGGACGGCCTGCCGCTCAAGAGGGCGGCCGAGATCACTGCCGGCCTGGGATTCGATTGTGCCGATCTTCTCATTCGAGATGGCCATGCCGTTTCCCCGGACAGGCCGGACGAGATCGTCAAGGCCGTAAAACTCTTTGCCGCAGCCGGGGTGCGTGCCCCGATGGCGACCATCGATTCCACACGGCCCGACGATGCCGCATCCCGGCTTCTCGGCTGTTGCGGCGAGGCCGGCATCGGCCAGATCAGGCTTGGCTTCTGGCGTTACGACCCGTTGCGGCGCTGGCAGGTTCAGCTCGATGAGGCGCGGCGTGATCTCGACGGCTTCGAGCGCCTGGCCGAACGCTTCGCCGTCACGCTGACCATCCAGCTCCACGGCGGGACCCTGCACAGCTCGGGCGCGCTGGCGGTGCAATTGCTGGCCGGGCGAGATCCCGTCAGGATCGGCGCTTATGTCGATCCGGCCAATCAGATCATTCGCGAGGGAAGCGAAGACTGGCGTCTGACCCTCGACATTCTTGATCCGTGGTTCTGCTGCATGGGCGTCAAGAACAGCGGTTGGTTCCCCGGCACTTACGGAGCCCACGGCCAGCGCGCATGGCATTCGGACTGGTACGGGCTCGACGAAGGCATGGTGCCGTGGAGCGACATCGTTCCGCATATGGTGACGACAGGATTTACCGGTGTGTTGTCGGTGCATTCGCAATACCGGGTTCCCCGGCAACAGGCGCTCGACAAGGTCCGCGCCGATCTCGCCCATCTCAGGCGCCTGGTCGCCGCAGTGAAAGAGTAGAACCATGAACGAACAGGCTCCCGTCATTGCCGTATTGCTGACCGAAAAGACCCGCCGGATGATGCTGGACGATGCGGCGATAACCCAATTGAACGCCCTTGGCGCGGTGCGCTGGCCGGCCGGCGCCACAATCGACGCCGGCGATGTCGACTACCTGCTGCAAGGCGCCACCGCATGCCTCACCGGATGGGGCACACCGCCCTTCGACCCCGCCGTGCGCGCCCGCCATCCGCAGCTCGCCCTTGTCGCTCATTCGGCAGGCAGTGTCCGCACACTGGTCCCGGCGCGTCTGTTCGACGATGGCCTTCGCGTGACCCATGCCGCCTCGAAAATTGCCGCCTCGGTTGCCGAATTTGTCGTCGCCGAAGCGCTGCTCGCCATGCGCGGCATTCATCGGCTGCATCATCACTTGCGCAATGGCGGTGAATGGCTCGACGTCCGCGCCGCCGTGCCGCAGAGATTGCTGGGCGCCAGAACGGTCGGCATCGTCGGCGCCGGCTATGTCGGGCGGGCGGTGATGCGTCTGCTCGTTCCCTTCGGTTGCCGCGTGTTGGTCGTCGATCCGTTCCTGGATGAGAGCGAGGCCGCAGCCCTCGGCGTTGTCAGCGCCGGGCTGAACGATATGCTCGTGCAAAGCGACGTGATTTCCCTGCATGCGCCTGTCCTGCCCGAAACGCGCCGGATGATCGGCGCCCACGAACTGGCGCTGCTGCGCCCCGGCACACTCTTCATCAATACGGCGCGCTCGCAGCTGGTCGACGAGGCAGCGCTGCTCGCCGCGATCCGCTCCGGCCGTATCGAGGCGGCGCTCGACGTCTTTGACGACGAGCCGCTGCCTCCGGATAGCCCGTTCCGCGATCCGGCCCTGGCCAATGTCACCATTTCACCGCATGCTGCCGGCCATACTGAAGAGGCGCATTTCGCGCAGGGACAGACCATGGTGGACGAGATCGGCCGGCTGCTTCGCCGCGAACCGCTCCGGCATGAAGTGACCCGCGCCATGCTCGACCGGATGGCGTGACGGTGGACAGAAGTATTGGAGATTCCGTGACTGCCCCACGCATCAAGATCATCGAGATCGACGCCTTCGAGCGCGATATCAGCCTGCGTCTGCCGTTCCGCTTTGGCGCGGCCACCCTTGAAAAGGCGCCGCAAGCCTTCCTCAGGGTCCGCGTCGAGGATGAAAAGGGGCGAACCGCCATTGGCGGCGCCGCCGAATTGATGGTGCCGAAATGGTTCGACAAGGATCCGGCGCTGACCCCGGCGCAGAATGTCGATCAGTTGCGCACCTCGATCCGTGCGGCTGCCGCTGCCTCGCTCGAACCGTCTCAGCCGACGACATTGTTTGCCGCAGCCCGCCTGAACGAGGTGGAAACGGTGCGGCGCCTGCCTGGTAATCCGCTCGCCGCCGGTTTCGGCCCGTCGCTCATCGCCCGTGCTGCGCTCGATGCCTATTGCCGCCTTGCCGGCATTTCCTTCTTCGAGGCGGTACGTCAAAACTGGATCGGCATCGGCGGCCCGATGCTGCCCGGTGATATCGACACCGACGCCGCCTCGGCAATGCTGGCCGATCTTCGCCCTGCCGACGCGATCTCGGCCCGGCATACGATCGGGCTTCTTGACCCGATCACCGAGGGCGATATCGTCCGGCCCGTTAACGACGGCCTGCCGGAAAGCCTCGAGGCGGTGATCAGGCGCTATGGCAATCGCTGGTTCAAGATTAAGCTTTCCGGCGCGATCGAGGCCGATATCGACCGCCTGCTGCGGATCGCCGCCGTGCTGGAGAGGGTGCCCGACTATCGGGTGACGGTCGACGGCAACGAACAGTTCGGCTCTGCCGAACAGCTTGCCGCCTTGCTGGCGCGGATCGAGGCGGCGCCACGGCTCGCCAGGCTGCGCGCGGCCATCGCCTTTGTCGAACAGCCGTTCTCACGCGCGATTACCATGGAAACGCCGCTCGGGGGTCTCGCGGCGCAATTGCCCTTCCTGATCGATGAGAGCGACGATGGCGACGAGGCCTTCGCCCGCGCCCGCGGGCTCGGTTACACCGGCGTCTCCTCGAAAACCTGCAAGGGCATTTACCGCTCGCTGATGAAGGCGATCCGCATCAGAACCGGAGCGGTGCCGGGACTGTTCCTCTCGGGCGAGGATCTGACCTGCCAGGCCGGGCTTGCCGTGCAGCAGGATCTGGCGCTGGTGTCCTTGCTTGGCCTCTCCCATGTCGAGCGTAACGGTCATCACTATGTCGCCGGCATGCAGGGCGCGCCGCAGGCAGAGAAGGCGCGCTTTGCCGCGGCTCATCCCGATCTCTACGAGCAGGGTTCCGATGAACCGCTGCTGTCGATCCGCGACGGCCGGATCGCCATCGCTTCGCTCGGGGCCGTCGGCTATGCGAGCGGCGCCTTGCCCGATTTCGAAGCGATGACGCCGCTGTCATGAGGAGTGCTGCCGTGCCAAAGGGTATTGAACTGTTCGATCTGTCCGGCAAAAGGGCGCTTATCACCGGATCGAGCCAGGGCATCGGCTTCAGCCTGGCTCAGGGCCTTGCTGCGGCAGGCGCCGAAATCGTCCTCAATGGCCGTGATGCTGGAAAGCTCGCCGCTGCAGCCGAGGGCCTGGGCGGTGCCGGCACGCCGCCGCGGACACTTTTGTTCGATGCGACCGACGCCAAGGCCGTGCGTGCCGCCATCGACGCATTCGAGCAAGCCAGCGGGCCGATCGATATTCTGGTCAACAATGCCGGCATGCAGCATCGCGCGCCCCTGGAGGAGTTCGACCCCGAGATGTTCGAGCTGCTGATGCGCACGAACGTCTCCAGCGCCTTCAATGTCGGGCAAGCCGTCGCCCGCCACATGATCAAGCGCGGGCGCGGCAAGATCATCAACATCGCTTCGATCCAGACGGCGCTCGCCCGGCCGGGAATTGCGCCCTATACCGCAAGCAAGGGTGCGCTCGGCAATCTCACCAAAGGCATGGCGACCGACTGGGCGCGTTATGGGCTGGCGGTCAATGCCATAGCCCCCGGCTATTTCGATACCCCGCTCAATGCCGCGCTCGTCGCCGATGCGGAGTTTTCGGAGCTGGATCGAACGGCGCACGCCGGCCGGCCGCTGGGGCAGGCTTGAGGAATTGACGGGCGCCTGTATCTTTCTCGCTTCGGACGCTTCAAGCTATGTCAACGGTCACATAGTTTACGTGGATGGAGGCATGTCGGCATGTCTTTGAAAGTGACGAAGACACGGGAAGACCTGCGATCGGCGCGCTGGTTCGCATCCGAAGACCTGCGCGGCTTCGGCCATCGCTCGCGCCTGATGCAGATGGGCTACGACGCCGGCGATTGGGCCGGCAAGCCGCTGATCGGCATCCTGTCGACCTGGTCGGATCTCAATCCCTGCCACGCCCATTTCAAGCATCGCGTCGAAGACGTGAAGCGCGGCGTGCTCCAGGCCGGCGGCTTTCCGGTGGAAATGCCGGCGCTGGCGCTGTCAGAGAATTTCATGAAGCCCACGACCATGCTCTATCGCAACCTTCTGGCGATGGAGACCGAAGAGCAGATCCGGGCCCACCCGGTCGACGGCGTGGTGTTGATGGGCGGATGCGACAAGACCACGCCGGGCCTCATCATGGGGGCGCTCAGCGCCGGGGTTCCGATGATCTACCTGCCGGCGGGGCCGATGCTGCGCGGCAATTATGCCGGCCAGCAGCTTGGATCGGGATCGGATGCCTGGAAATATTGGGACGAACGGCGCGCCGGAACGATATCCGATAAACAATGGGCCGGCATCGAGGCCGGCATTGCCCGTTCCTACGGCCATTGCATGACGATGGGCACGGCCTCGACCATGACCGCGATTGCCGATGCGATGGGTCTGACGCTGACGGGGGTATCATCCATTCCCGCGCCCGATGCCAATCATATCCGCATGTCGGCCCAGTCAGGACGCCGGATCGTCGACATGGTCTGGGAAGATCTGACGCCGGACCGGATCGTGACGCCGGCGGCGGTGCGCAATGCGGCGACGGTCGCCATGGCGACCGGCTGTTCGACCAATGCGGTCATCCATCTGCTGGCGATGGCGCGCAGGGCAGGGGTCGCGCTGACGCTGGATGATCTGGACGCGCTCGGCCGCACCACGCCTGTCGTGGCCAATATCCGCCCTTCCGGAAAGACCTATCTGATGGAAGACTTCTACTATGCCGGCGGCCTCGTGGCGCTGATGTCGCAGATCAGGGAGCGGCTGGATCTCAGCGCCATGACGGTTTCGGGCGAAACCCTGGGCGCGGCGCTGGCCGACGCGAAGGTCTATAATGACGATGTGATCCGGCCGCTTTCCAACCCGATCTACCCGGAGGGATCCCTGGCCGTGCTCAAGGGCAATCTGGCGCCCGATGGCGCGGTGATCAAGCCGGTGGCCTGCGACCCGCGCTTCCATGTCCATCAAGGTCCCGCCCTGGTTTTCGACAGCTATCCCGACATGAAGGCGGCAGTCGAGGACGAGACGCTTGATGTGACGCCCGATCATGTGATGGTGCTGCGCAACGCCGGGCCGCTCGGCGGTCCCGGCATGCCGGAATGGGGCATGCTGCCGATGCCCAAGGCACTGCTGAAACAAGGGTATCGCGACATGCTGCGGCTCTCGGATGCGCGCATGAGCGGCACCAGCTACGGCGCCTGCGTGCTGCATGTGGCGCCCGAAGCCCATGTCGGCGGCCCGCTCGCCCTTTTGCAGAATGGGGACATCGTCAGGATCGACATTCCCAACCGCCGGCTGGACATGCTGGTCGACGAGGTCGAACTGGCGCGGCGCCGTGCCGCCTGGGTGAAGCCCGCCGACCGTTTCGGTCGTGGCTACGGCTGGATGTACGCGTCGCATGTCAGCCAGGCCGACAAGGGCTGCGATTTCGACTATCTGCTGCCGGAATTTGGCCCGGCGGCAGGGGAACCGGATATTTTCTAGCCAGACATTTTCCAGGAGGACATGCAGGCATGACGACACTTTCGGACAGCACGCGCGACAAACTCATGAAGGTCAGCGTTGCCACCATCAGCACCGCGCTGTTCAAGCGCGGCCTGCGCAACCAGACCATTCAGGATGTGCAGCCGGTCGCCGGCAAAGGCCGGAACATGGTCGGCCCGGCCTATACGCTGCGGTATATTCCGGCGCGCGAAGACCTGAACACGCTCGAGGTTTTCCGCAATCCGGAGCATCCGCAGCGCGCCTGCGTCGAAAGCTGCCCGGCCGGGGCCGTGCTGGTGATGGACAGCCGCAAAAATCCGCGCGCCGCATCCGCCGGCTCTATTCTGGTGACGCGGCTGATGGTGCGGGGCGTGGCAGGCGTCGTCACCGATGGCGGGTTTCGCGACAGCCCGGAAATTGCCGGGCTGGGGATCCCCGCCTATCACAACCGGCCGTCTGCGCCGACCAATCTGACGCTGCATCAGGCGCTCGACATCAATGTGCCGATCGGCTGCGGCGATGTGGCGGTGTGGCCCGGCGATATCATGGTAGGCGACGATGAAGCGGTGATCGTCATTCCGGCCGAATTGGCCGACGAGATTGCCGATGAGGCGGTGGAAATGACGGCTTACGAGGATTTCGTCACAGAACGGGTGCTGGCCGGTCAATCGATCATCGGCCTCTATCCGGCAACACAGCCGGGCAATATCGAGGATTTTGCCGCCTGGCGTGCCAAGCATGGTCGTTAGACCTGGCGATTTTCAGGGATGGGGGTGGTTTTCAATTCGCCCGCGACCCGTCCGTCGATCCCGAAAGCCGGGTCAACGACGGCAGGACGCGCAGGCGGCTGACGCCGCCTGCGGGGGGAATACGTCCCGCGGCCTTGTTCCGGGGAGAGGAACTCGACCGAAGAGGTTGTCACTGAGATCGGCAGGAATCGCCCGTATCGGGTTGCGACCCTCTTGCCATTGCAACGCCGCCGATCTTCTCTGCCGCAGTGCGCGCCAAAGCAGCCATCGCTGGCCTTGCCCTCCCTTGGAAAGTTCGGGCTTGAAGGTGATCGTCGTGTGATCGTTGGATGAATGCGCTTCTGTGTCGGCGGTTTCCGGCTCGTTCAGGTCGTCGACGTGTGTGAAAATGACAGGGATGACGATGAGGCTGAGCAGCATCGACATCAGCAGCCCACCGGTCACCGCGATCGCCATAGCCAGGGAGTGCTGGCGTCCAAAAGGGTATTGAACTCGATCTAATCCGGAGCATGTCATCAATCACCCCGTTCCACCAATTGAAATGTCTTCCGACAGAGCATCACGCTCTTTTCGAGCGTTTTCCATACGGTCTGATTTGCTCCTAAGTCTCAAGAAATGAGGCGCTGTGCCGTAATGATTTGAAATATAAAACTGAATTACCATAATAAAGAGTGCGCTCAAGAAAGTATAACAATACTCATAACTTGATTTAAACTTGAGAATGCATCGCGAAGCCTCGGCAAGTATGACTTTCCGCTCCGCGAAGCGGCAACGCAGAATATTTCGATGTGCCTTGGACACACGACACTCCGGATTGAGCTGAGGTCGAACTCTAATAGCTGTTCGGATGTTAAGCGCGGTTAAGGAAGTGTAAAGTTTGGTAAAGATTCAAACGAGGGCAGTTGCCACCAACGCGATGCATGCCTGGACTTTCCACACGGTGCAGGACGCGCAGGCGGCACGATGCCGCCTGCGGGGGCATTACGTCCCGCGGTCTCGTTCCGGGGGAGAGGAACTCGACCGAAGAGGTTGACGATCGCCAGGCGTCGCCCTTATCGGGCGCGGGACCTTCTGGCCAATAACCCGGCGAGAGCAGTCATCTCTGACCTTGCCCCCGCTTCGAAAGCTCAGGCTTGAAGGTGATCGTCGTGTGATCGTTGGATGGATGCGGTTCGGCCTCGGCGGTTTCCGGGCCGGTCCGGTGAACGAGGCGCCTGAGCGCCTCGTTCAAGTCGTCGACGAAGGTGAAGATGACAGGGATGACGACGAGGCTGAGCAGCGTCGACATCATCACCCCGCCGATCACCACGATCGCCATCGGCTGCCGGAAGCTGGAATCGCCGCCTGTCAGGCTGAGGGCCACCGGCAGCATACCGGATGCCATGGCAATGGTGGTCATGATGATCGGTCGCGCGCGTTTGTGGCATGCATCCACAAGAGCATCGAACCGGGGCATGCCCTGGCGGCGCGACATGATCGCGTATTCGATCAGAAGGATCGAATTCTTCGTCACCACGCCCATGAGCATGAGCAGCCCGATGACGGCCGCCATCGAGAAGCTGGTTCCGGTCACCACCAGCGGCACCAGCGCGCCGCCGAGCGAGAGCGGCAGAGCCATCAGAAGCGTGAGGGGCTGCAGGAAGTCGTGGAAGAGCAGAACGAGGATCGCGTAGATGCAGAAAACCCCGATTGCCATCGCCAGACCAAAGCTCTGGAACAGCTCCGAACTGCGCTGGAGTTCTCCCTGTTCGACAAGGGTGACGCCCGATGGCAGATGCTGAAGCGCCGGCAGCGCCTGCGCCTCGCGGTTGACGTCGCCCAGGATGCGGCCGTTGAGCTCGACTGAAAGAGTGACATTGCGCATACGATCGATGCGGTCAATTTCCGACGGGCTGCCGCCGATCCGGATATCGGCAATCGACCCGAGATCGACATTGCCGTTCGTCCCAGACACCCGCATGTTCTTGATGTCGTCGAGTTTGGTGCGCGTCTCGGGGCTGAAGCGGACGACGATGGGAACCTGGCGCTGCGGCAGGTTGAGCTTTGGCAAATCGGCGGAATATTCTCCATCCGTCGCCACGCGCACGGCCTCGGCGATGGCGCTCGACGTCACCCCGAGCGCTGCTGCGCGGGCGAAATCGGGCGTGATCTGGATCTCCGGCGCCTGCCTGGCCGCGGTCGATGTCACCGCGCCGATGCCCTGAAGCGTGCGCAGCTGTTCTTCAAGCGCCGTGCCGGCGCTGTCGAGCGCGTTGGCGTCGTCACTGGCAAGGGTGATCTCGAGCTTCGTGCCGTTGCCGCCGCCGCCAACGGCGATCCGCACACCGGGAAGGACCGAGAGAGCCTGCCGGATGTCGTTTTCGATTTCCGACTGTTTGCGGTCGCGCTCGCCGATGGGTGGGAGCACGGCGACGATGGTCGCGGATCCGACGCTGCTCGAGGTGCTGGAATCTGGGCCGCCGCCCGAGGATGCGGAACCGACCGCGGAAAAGACATGCGTCACGTCCTGGAGCTTGCCGACGATATCGGCGGCCTGCCTTGTCGTGGCGTCTGTCTGCTCGATGGTGGCGCCCGGCTGCATGGTGAGCGTGATCTGGGCCCGCGCGTCGTCGGAAGCGGGCAGGAAGCCGGATTTCAGGAGCGGGATCGTGGCCAGCGAAAGCGCGACGACGACGGCGGTCACGGCCACCGTGGTCTTCCTGTGGTTCATGGCGGCTTTCACGATTGCCATATAGGCGCGCATGATGCGGCCGTCCTTTTCCTCTTTCGGATGGGCCTTCATGAAATAGGCGGCCATCATCGGCGTCAGCAGGCGTGCGACAACGAGCGAAACGAGGACGGCAACGGCGGCGGTGATACCGAACTGGCGGAAGATGAGCCCCGGTATGCCGCTCATGAAGGCCGTCGGCAGGAAGACGGCGACCAGGGTGAAGGTGGTGGCGATGACGGCGAGCCCGATCTCGTCGGCCGCCTCCAGAGCGGCGTCGATCGGCCGCTTGCCCATCTGCAAATGGCGGGCGATGTTCTCGACTTCGACGATGGCGTCGTCGACGAGGATGCCGACGACGAGCGACAGCGCAAGCAGGGTGACGATATTAAGGCTGAATCCGGCCAGGTACATGACGAGGAAGGTCGGTATGACGGACAATGGCAGCGCCACGGCCGACAGGATCGTCGCACGCCAGTCCCGAAGGAAGAGCCAGACGACGACGATCGCCAGGATCGCGCCTTCGTACAGCATGTGCATCGAACCGTCGTAATTGTCGAGGATCGGCCCGATCGTGCTGTAGGCCTCCTCGATCTGCACGTTGGAATGCTTGGCCGCAAACTCCTTCATTGCCTTGTCGACGTCCGCGGCGACACCACTGTCCGAAAAGCCGTTCGAGCGCTTGATCTCGACCGCCACCACCGGTTTGCCGTCGAGATAGGCCATCGAAGATCGCTCCGCGAAGCTGTCGGTGACGGATGCGACGTCGTCGAGGCGAACCTGCTGCCCGTTGGCCAGGGGAATTCGCAGTTCCTTCAGCGCGTCGACCGAGGCAACGGCGCCGAGCGTGCGCAAGGTCTGACGGGTGCCGCCAATCTCTCCGAGGCCACCTGAGGTATCGGCCTGAACCGATTTCAACTGCGCCGACACAGTGGTCGCCGTGACGCCGAATGCGGCCATCGTCGTCGGATCGAGGTCGACGTGAACCTCGCGATCGACACCACCGATACGATTGACCTGTCCAACGCCCGGCACCGAGAGCAGCGCCTTGGTCAGATCGTTGTCGATGAACCAGGAGAGCTCGGTTTCGTTGAGGACGGAAGACCGGACAGCATAGGTGACCAGCGCCGAATTCTGCACGGTGACTTTGCTGACGCTTGGCGTCTGCATCTGCGCCGGCAGATCGGACTTTGCGCTGTCTACGGCATTGCGGACTTCGTTCAAGGCGGTCTCGCTGTCCTTCTCCAGTTTGAAGGAGACGCTGATCGACACCGAGCCGTCGGTAATCGTTGTCGTGATGTGGTCGAGATAGCTCAGCGAGGCAAGATTGTCCTCGATCGTGCGGGCGACCTCGGTTTCCAGCTGCGAAGGTGCGGCGCCGTCGAGCGTCGCAGTCACTTTGATGGTCGGAAGATCCATATCAGGGAAGTTCTGCACCGCCAGATGCTTGAAGGCCAGCAGGCCGCCGACGGCAAGCATCGCAAAGAGCAGGATCGCCGGTACGGGATTGCGGATTGAAAATGCGGAAAAGTTCATCAGCCTTCTCCCGCGACTTTCACGAGATCGTTGTCCGACAGAAACGCTCCGCCCGACGTCACCACTCTCGCCGATTTATCAATGCCCGAGATGATCTCGACTTCGCCGTCATTGCGGCGCCCGGTCTCGACCCGCACCCGTTTTACCCGCTTGTCCTCGCCGACCGCAAAGACGTAGTTGATCCCGTCACGGAAAACGATCGCGGTCTCGGGAACCGTCAGCGCTGGCGTGGTCCTGAGTTCGACGGTGCCGGTGACATAAAGACCGGTGCGCGGCTGAACGTCCTGGGGAAGGGTGACATAGACGATCGCCCGGCTCGTATTGGTGTCGATCGAAGGTCCGACGAGCCTCACCTTGCCCTGAATGCGGCGTCCGTCCGGCCCGTCGATGTCGACGCGCAATCCTTCCGAAATGCGCGAGAGGTAGCGGGCGGAAACCTCGGCCTGCCATTCGACCCGCTGCTGGCGGACCATGCGAAACAATTCGCTGCCGGAGGAAACGACGGCGCCGAGCTCGGCCGAGCGCGAGGTTATCAGACCGTCATCGACGGCCGTGACGGTTGTCTGGTCGAGCTTGATCTTCTGGCTGTCGAGCGCTGCCTCTTCGGATTGGAGACTTGCCGCCGCGGTCTGTTCGTCGGCAAGATATTCGACGATCTTCTCGTCCGCGAGGGCGCCGGAGGGTTGAAGCTGGCGAGCGCGATCGGCATTGGCCTTTGCCTTTGTGAGGTTTGCCTTCGCGGTCACGACGGCCGCCTCCTGCTTGCGAAGATCGGCCTGCACACTGTCCTGCGACATCAGGACGAGGGTCTGCCCCTTCTTAACCACGGAGCCGACATCGGCCAGGATTTCGGTGATGCGAAGTCCGCTCGTCTCGGAGGCGATGATGGCTTCCTGCCAGGGTTTTAGCCAGCCGCTTGCCGGAACGGTTTCCGGCCAGTCCCGCTCAGCCGGCGCCGCCAGCGAGACGGTCAGGGCGGCGGCGGCGGCTTGATCCGCCACGGCACTGCGCAGCGGCAGCAGAAGCGCTACCGCAATAAGAGCGGTGGCGAATATTCCAGATGGTTTTCTCAACGATGCACTCCTTGTGGTCAAAGGCATCGCTGCCCTTTCCCGATCCGCGCCAACTTGGCGGATGATTGCCACTCATGCGCGCAACCGGCCTCGCCGCGCGTCCATGTCATGGCAGGATAAGTAACGGGGCGAACGTTAAGTGCGGTCAAGTTAGTGTTAAGATAGGTAAAACTCGCTCACGCGACGGTGTTTGTGCTGTATGGCTTCATCGAATTAATGACGGACGAAGTGAATGAACAAGGTTCTCCTCATCGACGACGATGCCGAGCTGACGACGCTTCTGCAGGAATATCTCGTTGAAGAGGGATATGACGTCGTAACGGATACGGACGGTCGCGCTGCCATTGCCGCTGCTGCCGGCAATACGGTCGATATCATCGTGCTCGACATCATGATGCCTCGGATGAACGGGATCGAGGTTCTGCAGAGGATCAGGAAGCTCAGCCAGGTTCCGGTGCTGATGCTGACCGCAAGGGGCGATGACGTGGACAGGATATCGGGCCTCAATCTCGGTGCCGACGACTATGTGCCGAAGCCATGCTCGCCGGGCGAACTGGCGGCGAGGCTGCGCGCCATCCTGCGCCGGGCGGGGCAGCCGGCAGCCGGCGCGTCGACCGACACGATCAGGGCGGGGCAGCTCGTGCTCCATCCGGGCAGCAGGATCGCCGAATGGCGCGGAGAAAGCCTGGAGCTGACCGGCACCGAGTTCAGCCTGCTCGAAGTGCTTGCCCGCAGCGCCGGCCAGCTCGTGTCGAAGCAGGACATTTCGAAACGGGCCTTCGGCAAGCCGCTGACCCCGTTCGATCGCCGTATCGACGTCCATATCAGCAGCGTGCGCCAGAAGCTCGGACTGAGGGAGGACGGGCAATCCTGGATCCAGTCCGTTCGCGGCCAGGGCTATCAACTTCTCGTGGACTGACCATGCCTAGGCTTTTCTGGAAATTCTTCGCGACGATCTGGTTGACGCTTGCAACGACGCTCACTGTTATAATCGTGATCGTCAACCTCTTTCAGATCCCGCCGCCTGGCCGCGATCGGGAATACCAGGAGCGAGCGATCATTCTGAAGCTGACTGCGAACGTCCTCGCAAGGGATGGGGAGGACGCCGCAGAGCGCTTCATCCGCTCAAGTGAAGATACGGTGCCGCTGGGCCTGACTCTTTCGAAAACCATGGGGTCGCCTGCGTGCGGAGACGAAGGTAGGGCAGAGACGAAGTCCATTCTGAAGGACGGAATTTGCTACCGGATCTCCGTGGCGCCGGAAGCGAACTTCCTTCTCAACGTGGTGGATAACCTGGCGCTGCTGGTGCCTTGGCTTTCGATTTTCGTTTCGAGTACGGTCGCTGCCGCAGCACTCGCCCGCTATCTCATTCGACCCGTCGTGCATTTGCGCGACGGCCTGAGCGCGCTCGCCCATGGCCGCTTCGACTTCCGTATCGGCGACCAGATGGCCGGCCGAAAGGATGAAGTCACTGCGCTGGCGCATGACTTCGATTCCACCGCCGCGCGGCTTCAGGAGCTTCAGGATGCGCAGCAGCGGCTGTTCCATGATGTCTCCCATGAATTGCGTTCGCCCCTGTCCCGCCTGCAGGCTGCCGTCGGCGTTCTTCGGCAGAGCCCGGCCAAACTCGGCGCCATGCTGGACCGAATGGACCGGGAGGTTGAACGGCTCGACGCGCTGGTCGGCGAAGTTCTGACCCTTGCCAGGCTCACCGCCGGCTCCGGCCTGCCGCTGAAGACCCAGGCCCTGGATGTCATCGAACTGCTGAATGAAATCCTTGGCGACGCCGCATTCGAAGCCCAGGCACGAGATGTGTCGATCACGACAAGCGTCGACGGCAGCTTCCGCGCCGAGGTCGAAGGCGAGCTGCTCTACCGGGCACTCGAAAACGTCGTGCGCAACGCCGTCAAATACACGGCCGAACATTCGCACATATCCGTGTCTTGCGAGGCGGCGGCCGAGCGCCTCAAAATCTGCGTCACCGATCGGGGGCCAGGCGTGAGGCGCGACGAACTCGAACGCATCTTCCAGCCGTTCTCACGCGGGAAAGAGGCGGTGCCAAGAGGCGGATACGGCCTGGGTCTTGCCATCACCCGGCAGGCCATCGAGCGCCATGGCGGGCGTGCGCATGCGTCGTTGCCTGACGCCGGAGGCCTGGCGATCACGCTGGAACTTCCGAGACGGCCGACGCCCTATGGTTCGGTTGATGATCAAGCATCCCGGGATTTTACCTAACTTTACAGTTTCTTTACCGCCATTAACGCTGGCCTCGCTAAGCCTGGATCTCCGATCCCGGTTCAGAAAGCTTGCCAGTGAGTCCGTCGCTCCGCACCAGACTATCATCCCTCCGCTACGCCGCATCCGCCTTCACGCTGCTGCTCGCAGGCTGCGTCAGCGGTCCGGATCACGTTCCCCCTGAGATGCCGCTTCCCGCCAAATTCGAAGAGGGTACCACCAAAAGCAACGGCAATGTCGTGACGGCTGAGTGGTGGAAGGCCTATCGCGACAAGCGGCTCGACGGCCTGGTGGCCCATGGCCTCAGCGAAAACCTCGATGTGCTGCAGGCGCTCGAGAGCATCAATTCGGCTGCCGCCAATGTCACGGTTGCCGGCGCCGGCAGTCTGCCGAGCCTCAGTGTCGACGCATCGCACACGGTATCCGGTGAAAAGGGGCGGCTGCGCACGACGGTCGGCACCACGAATACCACAGGCGGTGAGGCCAGCCTTTCCTGGCTGCTCGACATCTTCGGCCAGTACCGTCGCTCCAAGGAGAGTGCCATCGCCTCGCTGGGAGCCGCCTATGCGACGGCCGACAATGCAAAGCTCACCTTCCTGAAAGACCTGGTCGAGAGTTATATCGACGCCCGCTATTACCAGGAGCGCATCGCGCTTGCACGGGCGAGCCTGAAATCCCGCCAGCAAACTTACGAACTCACGCAGCTGCAGCTCAAGGCAGGTGCGGCCTCCCGCCTCGACGTCGTTCAGGCCGAGGGCCTGGTGCAGTCGACAAAGTCCGACATTCCCGGCCTCGAACAGAGCTTCACCGAATCGGCCCATCACATTGCCACGCTGCTCGGGATGCCGGCGGCCTCGTTGATGGACGAGCTGCAGAAAAGCGCCGGTCAGCCGGTTTTCCGCGGCGATATTCGCGCCGGCATTCCGGCCGATCTCATCCGCAACCGTCCTGATATAAGAAAGGCCGAACGCGAGCTGGCGGCGGCCGTCGCCGATATCGGTGCTGCCGAAGCCCAGCTTTATCCGTCGATCTCGCTCTCCGGTTCGATCTCGCCGAGCTGGGTCAAATCCTCGGGTGCCGGCGGCTCGAGCCTCACCAGCTGGTCCTTCGGACCGACGCTCAACCTGCCGATCTTCGACGGCGGCAAATTGCGCGCGAATGTCGATATCGAGAAATCGGATGCGAGGGCGCAGTATCTCGCCTGGAAAGCGGCGGTGCTGAACGGGGTCGAAGAGGTGGAAAACGCGCTGTCGGCAGTTCGCCGCGACACGCAGACACTGGCGCCGTTGCGCAGGCAGGTGCAGACGGCGGAGGAATCCCTGGCACTGTCGACCGCAAGCTACAAGGACGGCGCCTCGTCGTTGCTCGATGTCCTCGACGCCCAGCGGTCCGTCTCCGATGCTCAGGCAAGCCTTGCCGCTACCGTGCAGCAGGTTGCCAAGGACTATGTGGATCTCTATGTCGCCGTCGGCGCCGGTTACCTCACCCAAGAAGAGCCTGTCGCCTCGAAGCGAGTGGCGAAGTCGGGCTGATCGGCCGCCCGGCTAGAGCAATTCCAGCAAAAGTGTGCAGCGGTTTTGCGCCCGGAATTGCGTGAAAACAAAGAGATAGAGCAATTCCATGATTCGAAGAAAAACGGAATTGCTCTATCCGCGGCGGTGCCGGTCAAATGCTGCCCGCGGCCGTTATATTTCTATATTTTACCCAACTTTACACTGGCTTTACCGCCATTAACGCTGGCCTCTCTAAAAGCTGAATCGATGATCCCGGTTCAGAAGATTCGCCGATGGCTTCCAACATTCAACCCGTGAAAATGCCGACGCAGGCGGCCGTTTGCGCCGTCCTCCTCGCCTTGCTCTCTTCCTGCACGAACGTACCCCTGCAGCAGGGCAGCTCGCTTGGCTCCTATGCGGGAATGGCGGTCTCGGGCGGTTCTCTGACCAACGCAAAATTGCGGGTGAATTCGCCGGCGGTTCTTGCCGCGCAAACGGTGCGCATCGCTCCGACGAGGGTCGAGAATGCCGGCGGCGGTTCTTTCGAACCGAAAGACCTGGCACTCCTGACCAATGCGATCGACCGGGCGCTGTGCAGGGGTCTCAGCGACCGTTTCAAGGTCGTGGGTCCAAACCAGCCGGCGGATCTCGTCGTCCATGCGACCGTCACCGACATCGTCGCCACGAACCGTGCTGTTGCCGCGACCTCCACCGTCGCCACACTCGGCGCTTCGGTGGCAATGGTTCCAATCCCGAGGATTCCGATCGGTCTCGGCGGCTTGTCGGCGGAAGCCGAGGCGGTCGGACAGGACGGTACGCAGCAGGCGGCGATGATCTGGTCGCGCGGCGCGAACATGCTGACGACGAAGGCACGGATATCCTCGGTCGGGGATGCTTATTCCCTGTCATCGGCATTCGGCGCCGATTTCAGCCGCATGCTGATCAAGGGTCAGGATCCGTTCAAGGCAACATCGTCCATCCGGCTGATGCAGAAGATCAAGGCGTCGTTCGACAGCGATCCGAAAGACGACGCCTGCAAGGCCTTCGGACCCGCGCCCGGCATCAAAGGGGCGGTCGCCGGTCAGCTCGGTCTGCCGCCGAGCTGGAGCGATAAGGGCGCGGCGGTCTCTCAATAGCAGCCAGGCGGCGGTCATCTATCACGCGCGGCATGGCGGCTGTGGCATTTCAAAAACCAGCAGAAAGGACATCGACATGAAGACATATCTACGGCTTGCAGGGGCGGTGATGGCAGCACTCGCGGCGAGCCCGGCATTCCCAGCACAGGAACAGTTCCTGCCGTCCGAGAAGGCGGCCGCAATCCTCGCCGATGGAATTCCCTGGTCGGCACTGGCGCCGGATGGCAAGGCACTCAAAGTCACCCTGGAGAAGGACGGCACCGGAAGCATTCGCGGTCCGATGCCCTTTGCGCTCCCCGTCACCTGGACGGTCAAGGACGATGCGATGTGCATATCCGGCAAGATGGGTACGCACTGTCTTCGATTCCGCTCGGTTCCCGGAGGGCTTCAGGGCTGGGACGGCGACAAGCCGGATCTGAAGTTCAGCCGTTGACGTCAGGCGGGCACCTTTCAGAGATGCACCGCAACATGAGGAGTTTCCGATGAATTATTTACTGGTGTTCGCCACGGTCTCGCTGTTTCTGGCAGCGCAATCGGTTGCCATGGCGCAAGTTCCGCCCCCCATCCCGTTGATTCCCGGCCCTCCGGGGCTCCCAACCGTTGTCATGCCGCCACCGCCCGATGCTCCTCCGCCATCGGAGGAATATTCGAATGAATATGACGGGAGACACTATGCTTGGTGCGCGCGCCGGTACCGGTCGTATTCAGCCTATGACAATAGCTTTCAGCCCTCCAGGGGACCGCGCAGGCAATGTTATTCCCCCTACGATTGAGCTGGCATCGTTCCAGGCCCGCCGGAGCGGTTGTCTAACGTCCGACGGCGTTCAGGAGCCGGAGGGCAAGCTTGAGGTGCGGCATATCCAGCATGCGCCCCTCAAGCTGGATGACGCCTGCGTCCGGCCTGGCGGCAAAAGCGGCGGCGACTTTCTCCGCCCAGGCGATCTCGGAAGCGTCAGGCGTGAAAGCGTGGTTGATCGTTTCGACCTGGCTCGGATGGATGGCCATCATGCCGGAAAAGCCGTCGCGCCGCGCGCGGCCGACATAGGCCCTGAGACCGCTATGATCGTGGAAATCGGGATAGACGGTGTCGATGGCCGGAACGGCGGCGGCATGGGCGGCAAATAGCGTCAGCGAGCGGGCAAGCTCGTAAGGCGGCGTGTAACGGCCATCCGTCCGTCGCGCGGTCGCAGCCCCGATCGCGGCAGGCAGATCCTCAGCACCCCAGGTAAGGCCGCAGAGGCTGGCCGCGACGTCCCGGTAGCTGCCGATCTCGAAGATCGCCGACGGCGTTTCGGTTGCGATCGGCAAGATGGGGATTTCAGGTGCAAGTGAGCCTGCGAGCTTCAGCACCGAAGCCGCCCCCTCGGCCTTCGGCAGCATGATCGCGAAAGGATGGAGGCCACTCAGAGCGGCAAGGTCGTTTTCGAACTCCGGGGAGGCGAGGGGATTGATGCGGATCAGGAGATTGGTTTCGCCAGTCTGGCGCAGGACGAATTCTTGGACGGCCTGGCGGGCGCGTGGCTTGTTGGCGGGTGCAACCGAATCTTCGAGATCGAGAATGACGGCATCGGCGCCCGAGGCGAGTGCTTTCTCGAAACGCTCCGGCCGATCGCCGGGCACGAAGAGCAGCGAGCGAAGTCTCATGACGGCTTTACCTTCAGCATGACGGTGCGCAGGCACTGGCAGACGATCTCGCTGCGCTGGTTCAGGGTGATGTGCCGGAAGGTGACGATGCCGGCGTCGGGGCGGGAGTTCGAGCGGCGCAGTTCCGTCACCTCCGTTTCCACCCGCAGCGTGTCGCCGATGAAGACCGGCTTCGGCATCGTCACCTTGTCGTAACCGAGATTGGCGACGAGCGTGCCGAGCGTGGTGTCGCCGACCGAAAGACCGACGGTGAGCGCAAAGGTGAAGGTGCCGTTGACGACGATCCGGCCGAATTCGGTGCCGGCCGCATAATCGGCATCGAGATGCAGCGGCTGCGGATTGTGGGAAAGCGTCGTAAACAGCAGGTTGTCGGTCTCGGTGACCGTGCGGCGGATCTCGTGGGCGATGCGGTCGCCGAGCGTCCATTCGTCGAAATAGCGGCCGGCCATCAATCCTGCTCCTTCGTGACGGTGACGACCAGCTGGTTCTCCGAGACCCTGGCGCCGGTGGAAACCTGCAGTTTTCCGATAATGCCGTCAAAAGGCGCGCGCAGCGAATGCTCCATTTTCATCGCTTCGACCGTCAGCAGACGCTCCCCCTTGGCGACATGATCGCCTTCGGCGACATCCACCGAAATCACGAGGCCGGGCATCGGCGAAAGGATCGCGCCATCGCCCGCACCCTGGCTCGCCTCGATTTCGCTGGCGACGGGCAGGCTGATCGGCCAGGCATTGCCGCCGTCGAAAAGTACGGTCGTTTCACCAATCGTGACGATATTTGCCTCAGGCTTCCGACGTGATTGCCCCCAGAAGAGGTGATCGCCGATACGGATGCGCACCCGATTGTCATCCGCGTCGGCGATGCGGAATCCGGCAAGCGCGGCCCAGGGATCATCATCGGTATTTCTTGAAAGCACGGCGGCTGCGGTGTCGATCGCGATTTCGCTCGGCTCCGTCGCCACAAGGCTATCGCCATGGCGTTCGAGGAAGCCGGTATCGATCTGAGCGGCGCGAAAATCCGGATCGACGGCGATGCGGGCAAGCAGGCCGGCATTGGATCTGACCGGCCAGACCTCGATTTCGGCGCAGGCGGCTGCAAGTTTCGAAAGGGCTGCCTCGCGGTCCGGTCCATGCGCAATGATCTTGGCGATCATCGGATCGTAGAAGGCGGTGATCTCATCGCCCTGTTCGACGCCGCTGTCGACGCGGACGGATTGCGGCAGGCGCAGATGGTCGAGCCGGCCGGTCGAAGGCAGATAACCGGCGGCCGGATTTTCGGCATAGAGCCGGGCTTCGAAGGCCCAGCCATTCATGGCGATCTCGTCCTGGCTTTTCGGCAAGGGCTCGCCGCTCGCGACCTTCAACTGCCAGAGCACCAGATCCTCGCCAGTAATCGCCTCGGTGACGGGGTGTTCTACCTGCAGCCTCGTATTCATCTCCATGAACCAGATACGGTCAGGATGCAGGCCCTGGGAGGCATCGGCGATGAATTCGATGGTGCCGGCGCCGACATAGTTGACCGCTCTTGCGGCCTTGACCGCCGCCTCGCAGATCACCGCCCGGGTGGCGGCATCGAGGCCGGGGGCAGGGGCCTCCTCGATCACCTTTTGATGACGGCGTTGCAGCGAACAATCGCGTTCGAAGAGATGCACGCAATTGCCGAGCTTGTCGGCGAAAACCTGCACCTCGATATGGCGCGGATTGGCGATATAGCGTTCGATCAGAACGCGGTCGTCGCCGAAGGCGGCGGCCGCCTCACGGCGGCAGGAGGCGAGACGTTCGGCGAAATCCTGCGCGCGGTCGACGCGGCGCATGCCCTTGCCGCCGCCGCCGGCAACCGCCTTGATGAGTACGGGATAACCGATGGCCTCGGCTTCCGCCGCCAGCCTCTCTTCGCCCTGGTCCGATCCGAGATAACCGGGGGTCACGGGCACGCCGGCTGCCTGCATCAATTCCTTGGCGGCATCCTTGAGCCCCATCGCCCGGATGGCAGCGGCCGGCGCGCCGACCCAGACGATGCCGGCCTTCTCCACCGCCTCGGCAAAATCGGCATTTTCCGACAGGAAGCCGTAGCCCGGATGGATCGCAGCGGCGCCGCTCTTGCGGGCAGCCTCCAGGATGCGCTGCGGCGAGAGATAGCTTTCGCGGGCCGGCGAGGGGCCGATGGCGATCGCCTCGTCCGCCTCCCTGACAAAGGGCAGGCCGGCATCGGCTTCGGAATAGACGGCAATGGTGCGGATGCCGAGCATCCTGGCCGTGAGGATGACGCGGCGGGCGATTTCGCCCCGGTTGGCAATGAGCAGGCTTTCCATCATCGACGCCTCACATCCTGAACAGGCCGAAGCGCGGCCCTTTCGGGATCGGCGCATTCAGGCAGGCGGAAAAGGCAAGGCCCAGCACGTCCCGCGTCTGGCGTGGATCGATGATGCCGTCGTCCCAAAGGCGGGCGGTGGCATAATAGGGATTGCCCTCGGCCTCGTAGCCGGCGCGGATCGGCGCCTTGAAGGCTTCCTCCTCTTCCATGGGCCAATTCTCACCGCGCGCCTCCATGGAATCTCGGCGAATGGTGGCAAGCACGGAGGCCGCCTGTTCGCCGCCCATCACGCTGATGCGGCTGTTCGGCCAGGTGAAGAGGAAGCGCGGGCGATAGGCGCGGCCGCACATGCCGTAATTGCCGGCACCGAAACTGCCGCCGATGATGACGGTGACCTTCGGCACGGTGGCGGTTGCAACGGCCGTCACCAGCTTGGCCCCGTCCTTGGCGATGCCGCCAGCCTCATAGCGGCCGCCGACCATGAAGCCAGAAATATTCTGCAGGAAAAGCAAGGGTATGCGCCGCTGGCAGGCGAGCTCGATGAAATGGGCGCCCTTCAGCGCACTTTCGGAAAACAGCACGCCGTTATTGGCGATGACGGCGACCGGCATGCCCCAGATGCGGGCGAAACCGCAGACCAGCGTGGTGCCGTAGAGCGGCTTGAACTCATGCAGTTCCGAGCCATCGACGATCCGTCCGATGACCTCGCGCACGTCGTAGGGTGAACGCACATCATCCGGGATGAGACCGCAGAGATCTTCGGGATCGAGTTTCGGCGGTCGCGGCGGCTGGAGGTCGATATCGACTGATTTCACAGTGTTGAGGGTGGCTGCGATATCGCGCACGAGCAGCAGCGCATGTTCATCGTTCTCGGCGACATGATCGACAACGCCGGAGCGGCGGCCATGGGTCTCGGCGCCGCCGAGCTCTTCGGCCGAGATGATCTCGCCGGTCGCGGCCTTCACCAGCGGCGGACCGGCGAGGAAGATCGTGCCCTGATTGCGCACGATGACCGTCTCGTCGGACATGGCGGGCACATAGGCGCCGCCGGCGGTGCAGCTTCCCAACACGCAGGCGATCTGTGGGATTCCCTCGGCCGACATCTGGGCCTGGTTGTAGAAGATCGCGCCGAAATGGTCGCGGTCGGGAAAGACGTCGGCCTGATGCGGGAGATTGGCGCCACCGCTATCGACCAGATAGAGGCATGGCAGCCGGTTCTGCAGAGCAATCTCCTGCGCCCGCAGATGTTTCTTCACCGTCAGGGGGTAATAGGCGCCGCCCTTCACCGTCGCGTCATTGGCGACGATCATCACCTCGCGGCCGCAAACACGGCCGATGCCTGTTATGATGCCGGCGCCGGGCGCCTCATCATCATACATGCCGTTGGCCGCCAGCGTGCCGATCTCCAGGAACGGGCTGCCGGCATCGATGAGCAGCTGGATCCGGTCGCGCGGCAGGAGCTTGCCCTTGCCGGTATGGCGCTCGCGCGCTGCCTGCGATCCACCCTGGCGCGCTTTCGCCGAGCGGTCGTGGAGTTCGTCGCTAAGGGCCTTGTTCTTGGCTGTATTGGCCTTGAAGGTCTCGCTATCGCGGTCGATCGCAGTCGAAATCACCGTCATGATGCGATGAGCTCCCGGCCGATCAGGTAGCGGCGGATCTCGTTGGTACCGGCGCCGATATCGTAGAGCTTGGCGTCGCGCAAAAAGCGTTCGACCGGCCATTCCTTGGTATAGCCGGCGCCGCCGAGTGCCTGGATCGCTTCCAGCGAGACCTTCACGGCATTCTCGCTGGCAAAGAGGATCGCGGCGGCCGCATCCGTGCGCGTCGCGCGGCCGGCATCGCAGGCCCGGGCAACGGTATAGACATAGGCGCGCGCCGAATTCAGCGCGACATACATGTCGGCGATCTTGCCCTGCATCAGCTGGAAGTCACCGATCGGCTTACCGAACTGTTTGCGATCGCTGACATAGGGCAACACGACGTCGAGGCAGGCCTGCATGATGCCAAGCGGCCCGGCGGCGAGCACTGCGCGCTCGTAGTCGAGGCCGGACATCAGGATCTTCACGCCTTCTCCCTCCCGGCCCATCAGCGCCTCGGCCGGCACCTCGCAATCCTGAAAGACCAGTTCGGCGGTATCGCTGCCGCGCATGCCGAGCTTCGAGAGTTTCTTGGAGACGCTGAGGCCCGGCAGGCCCTTTTCGACGATGAAGGCGGAAATGCCTTTCGGGCCGGCTGCGGGATCGGTCTTGGCATAGACGACCAGCACATCGGCATGCGGCGCGTTGGTGATCCAGAATTTGGCGCCGTTCAGAACATAGCGGTCCCCCTTTTTCTCGGCACGCAAGCGCATGGAGACGACATCGGAACCGGAGCCCACCTCGGACATGGCAAGCGAACCCACATGTTCGCCGGAGATCAGTTTCGGCAGATGACGGCGTTTCTGTTCCGGCGAGGCCCAGCGGCGGATCTGGTTGACGCAGAGATTGGAATGGGCACCGTAACTCAAGCCCACGGAAGCCGAGGCCCGTGAAATCTCCTCCATGGCGACGACATGATCGAGATAACCGAGACCGGCGCCGCCGAATTCTTCCTCGACGGTAATCCCATGCAGGCCGAGGGCGCCCATCTCAGGCCAGAGGTGGCGTGGAAACGTGTTGCTTTCGTCGATTTCCGCAGCCAGCGGAGCAATATGAGCGGCAGCAAACCGCGCCGTCGTTTCACGGATCGCGTCCGCGGTTTCGCCGAGCGAAAAATCAAACATGGCACTCCTCCCGCTGAAATATGTAGCGCGGGTTGCGGCGGGGTCAAAGTGCCCTTGAATGATACGGGTGGAGAGCCTTGAGAATTCTCGTCGAGGGCGCGTGAACGCCATTTTCTTGAAAAGATGGAAAATATGGAATATATGGAAATTAAACCGGAGAGTATAGTCATGCGACAGTTCACGACAGGTGATCTCAATAAACAGATTGGTGATGTCACCGATGTCGCGAGCCGCGAGCCGGTTATTCTTACCCGCCACAACAAGCCCCGTTTCGTGCTGATGAGCTATGAACACTATCAGCGGATGCGCAGCGGCGAGGACCCGCGTCGCGCGCATCACATTTCGGAGATGCCGGATGAGCATGCCGAATTGTTCGGCGAGGCGATTGAGCGACTGGCGCGCGGGGAAAGTTACGACGATGAACCATGAGTTTCGCCCTGGCGAGGTGATAACCTATCCCTATCTCTGGGCATGGCAGCAGCAGCGTGGTGAGACGGAGTGGCGCAAACAGCGCCCGGTCTGTGTCATCATTGCGATCCGCAGTGCGAGCGATGGAAATACGCATCTCGCCCTTCTGGCAATCACCACGCAACCGCCGCCGTCGGGAAGGGCTGCGCTGGAAATTCCCGATATCGAACGTCGGCGTGCTGGTCTCGGTGATCTCAAACAAAGTTGGATCGTCGTCGACGAATACAATTACGATATCGTCGAGCGTTCCTGGTACATCGAGCCTCATCAGGAGGTTCTTGGTCGCTTCAGCAAGTCCTTCGTGATGAAGATTGCCGTCATGTTCGCGAACGCGCGGGGCCGGTCAGAACGAGTCAATCGATTCGACTGACATCCTCTCGATTTTCCGTTCCGTCCCGCCGAAAGGCCTCAGGGCTCTTGCCTATCCATTTCCTGAAGGCCCGGAAGAAGGCGCTCGGCTCGGAATAGCCGAGCTGGACGGCGATCTCGCCGATGGTCTTCGGCGTGTTCAGCAGCAGGTCAACGGCGAGATCCCGGCGGATGTCATCCTTGATGGCGGCATAGCTTTGTCCCTCGTCGTGCAGGCGGTGGCGGAGCGTGGAGGGCGGCATGCGCATATCAGCGGCGAGCTCGGCGAAGCTCCGCCACATGGCAGGTGTTGCCTGACTCAAGCGGCGGCGCACGGCTGCGGCGATGCCGGCATCATAGCGGTAGCGCACCAGAATATTGGCGGGCGCGCCGCGCAGGAACTGTTTGAGCGCCTGTTCGCTGCGTGAAATCGGCAGGTCGAGCAGGGTGCTGTCAAAGCCCAGCCGGCTGATGGCTTGCGAGAAACGCACCGGCGCACCGAAGAACAGCCGGTAGTCGGCGCCCTGTTTAGGCTCGGCGCAGCGGAAATCGACGCGCCGGATCGGAATGCGCCGGCCAACCAGCCAGCAGATGATGCCGTGCAGGATGATCCAATAGGTACGGTAGGCGAAGGCCGAACGCGGGCCGCCGGCATCCCGAAGCTCGACCTCGGCCAGACCGTCGCGGATGACGAGCTGTCCCCTGGGATCGTCGAGCACGATATCGAGGAAACGCAGCGCCCGACGAAGCGCATGACCCAGCGTCGGCGCATGCAGCACAGAGTGGCAGAGCAGTGTGAAGCTGCCGCTGCGCATCGGTCGGCCGCCCATGCCGAAGAATTCGTCGTCGAGCTCGGCGGCGATGGCCAGCCACAGCGCGCCGTAGGTTTCTGCCGAGACCGGCTGGTCGACCCGGGGCAGTCCCACGCGCGCAAGAATAGGCTGCGTCGGCTTATCTAGTCGCCGCAGGCTGTCGAGCGCCTCCTCGACAAAGGCCGGCGCAATCATCCGTCGCTCGATTTCGGCCACCCCACCCTCGCTATGGCAAAACTGGCCGAAATAATGGAGCATTTCTGTCATCGCTTGCAATAGGTGGAGCGAATAGAATCGTACCCGTCGGTTGCGCTTGGAGGCGGTCGCCGCCGGCAGGGAGGAACAGATTCATGTTGATCCAAGGAGCAAGCTTCATCGTCACCGGTGGTGGCTCCGGCCTCGGTGCTGCCACGGTGCGCGCGCTTGTCGAGGCAGGCGGGCGCGTGACGATCGCCGATCTCAATGTCGAAGCGGGCGAACATGTCGCCTGGGAATTCGCAAGCGCTGCACAGTTCGTCAAGGCCGACGTGGCCGATGAGAAGCAGGGAGCAGCGGTGGTTGCCGCTGCCGTCGACGCCTTCGGCGGCTTGCGCGGCTTGGTGAATTGCGCCGGCGTCGCACCGGCCGAAAAGGTGATCGGCCGCGACGGGCCGCATCGGCTGGAAAGTTTTGCCCGCACGGTCGGAATCAATCTCATCGGCACGTTCAACATGATCCGGCTTGCCGCCACAGCGATCCAGAAGACCGATCCGGATGCCGAAGGCGAACGCGGCGTCATCGTCAATACGGCCTCGGTCGCCGCCTTCGACGGTCAGATCGGCCAGGCAGCCTATGCCGCCTCCAAGGGTGGGGTGGCGGCGATGACCTTGCCGATCGCCCGCGAGCTTGCGCGTCACGGCATTCGCGTCGTCGCGATCGCGCCCGGCATTTTCGAGACGCCGATGATGGCTGATATGCCGGCTGAGGTTCAGGCCGCACTCGGCAAGAGCGTGCCCTTTCCACCGCGGCTCGGCCGGCCGGCGGAATTTGCCGGGCTGGTGCGCCATATCTTGGAAAACAACATGCTGAACGGCGAGGTCATCCGCCTCGACGGCGCATTGCGGATGGGCGCGCGGTGAACGCGTCGCCCCAAGGAGGAAAGATGGTTTTGCAGGATCCCATCGTCATCGTCGGTGCAGCGCGCACCCCGATCGGCAGCTTTCAGGGAGAGCTGAAAGAGGCGACAGCGCCGGAGCTTGGAGCGACGGCGATCCGCGCAGCGCTTGAGCGCAGCCGCATCGCGGCCGAGGCGATCGAGGAGGTTATCTTCGGTTGTGTCCTGCCGGCCGGGCAGGGCCAGGCGCCGGCGCGCCAGGCGGCGATCCATGCCGGCCTGCCTTTCGCGACGGCGGCCAGCACCGTCAACAAGATGTGCGGCTCGGGCATGAAGGCCGTGATGATGGCGCATGACCTGATCGCCGCAGGCAGCGCCTCGGTGGCGGTTGCAGGCGGCATGGAAAGCATGACGAATGCGCCCTATCTCCTTGACAAGGCCCGTGGCGGCTACAGGCTCGGCCATGGGCGTGTCGTGGATCATATGTTCCTCGACGGGCTGGAGGATGCTTATGACAAGGGGCGCTTGATGGGCAGCTTCGCGGAGGATTGCGCCGAGGCCTATCAGTTCACGCGCGAGGCGCAGGACAGCTACGCCATCGCCTCGCTGACGCGGGCGCAGAAGGCGATTGCCGAAGGCTGTTTCGACCGCGAGATCGTGCCGGTTACGGTGAAATCCGGCAGGACTGAGCAGGTGGCGAGCCGCGACGAACAGCCCGGCAAGGCGAAGCTCGACAAGATCCCGACGCTGAAACCGGCCTTCCGAGACGGCGGCACGGTGACTGCCGCCAATTCCAGCTCGATTTCCGATGGCGCGGCAGCCCTCGTGCTGATGCGCCGTTCCGAGGCGGAGCATCGCGGCCTCAAGCCGCTTGCCACCATCCTTGGCCATGCCACCCATTCGCAGGCGCCCAATCTTTTCGCTACCGCACCGATCGGTGCGCTGCAGAAACTGTCCGATCGCACCGGCTTATCGTTGTCGGAGGTCGATCTTTTCGAAATCAACGAGGCCTTTGCCGTCGTCGCCATGGCGGCGATGCGCGATCTCAACCTGCCGCATGAGAAGGTCAATGTGCATGGCGGCGCCTGCGCGCTCGGCCATCCGATCGGCGCTTCGGGGGCCCGGATCCTGGTGACGCTGCTTGCGGCGCTGGAGCGCTACGATCTGAAGCGCGGCATGGCGGCGCTCTGCATCGGCGGCGGCGAGGCGACCGCCGTCGCCATCGAGCGGCAATAGGAGGAGAGAACAGATGATCCTTTCCGACCTCCAGCAGCAGATTTCAGATCTCGCCCGCGACTTTGCCCGCGACCGGCTGGCGCCGGGGGCAGCCAAACGCGACCGGGAGCATCTCTTTCCGCGCGAGGAACTGAAGGAGATGGGTGAACTCGGGCTGCTCGGCATGCTGGTGCCGGAAGCCTATGGCGGCTCGGATACCGGCGTGGTCGCCTATGCCGCAGCACTTGAGGAGATCGCCGCCGGCGACGGAGCCTGTTCGACGATCATGAGCGTGCACAGTTCCGTTGGCTGTGTGCCGATCCTGAAATTCGGCACCGAGGAGCAGCGGCAGCGTTTCCTGCCGAAACTGGCCAACGGCGAATGGATTGGCGGCTTTGCGCTGACCGAGCCGCAGGCGGGTTCGGATGCCTCGAACCTGAAGACCCGGGCGCGGCGTGACAGTGACCACTATGTGCTCGACGGCTCCAAGCAATTCATCACCTCGGGAAAGAACGGCGATGTCATCATCGTCTTTGCCGTCACCGATCCCGACGCCGGCAAGAAAGGCATTACCGCCTTCATCGTGCCGACGGAGACGCCAGGCTACGAGGTGATCCGCGTCGAAGAGAAGCTTGGGCTGCATTCCACCGATACCTGCCAGATCGCCTTCAACAACATGCGCATCCCGGCCGGGCTGAGGCTCGGTGCGGAAGGTGAAGGTTATCGCATCGCGCTCGCCAATCTCGAGGGCGGGCGGATCGGCATTGCGGCGCAGGCCGTCGGCATGGCGCGGGCGGCCTTCGAGGCGGCGCGCGACTACGCCCGCGAGCGCACGGCCTTCGGCAAACCGATCTTTGAGCACCAGGCCGTGGCCTTCCGCCTTGCCGATATGGCGGTGCGGATCGAGGCGGCGCGGCAGCTCGTCTTTCATGCCGCCTCGCTCCGGGAGGCGGGGCTGCCCTGTCTGTCGGAAGCCTCGATGGCGAAGCTCTTTGCCTCCGAGATGGCCGAGCGTGTCTGCTCCGATGCGATCCAGATCCATGGAGGTTATGGCTACATGGCCGACTATCCGGTCGAGCGCATCTACCGCGATGTGCGCATCTGCCAGATCTACGAAGGAACGAGCGACGTGCAGCGCATGGTGATCGCCCGCAATCTATAGAACGACATCCGGCCCGGCTCTCGGAGGAGAGGGGCAAGGCCGGCAAGGGAGGAAAGAAACGACATGGCGGATTCTGCTCGTTTGAGCCTGCACGTCCCCGAACCCGCCGTCCGACCTGGCGGCCAGCCTGATTTTTCCAATGTCAGGATTGCCAAGGCCGGCGCGGTGCCGCGGCCGGAGGTGGATGTCGCGTCGGAAGACATCCGCGATCTTGCCTATTCCATCATCCGTGTTTTGAACCGCGACGGCGAGGCGGTCGGCCCCTGGGCCGGGTCGCTCTCCGATGAGGAGCTGCTGACCGGGCTTCGCAACATGATGAAACTGCGGGCCTTCGACGCCCGCATGCTGATGGCGCAGCGGCAGGGCAAGACCTCCTTCTATATGCAGCATCTCGGCGAAGAAGCCGTCAGCTGCGCCTTCCGCAAGGCGCTCGAGAAGGGAGACATGAATTTCCCGACCTATCGCCAGGCGGGCCTCTTGATCGCCGACGACTATCCGATGGTCGAGATGATGAACCAGATCTACTCGAACGAGAGCGATCCCCTGCGCGGCCGGCAACTGCCGATCATGTATTCCTCCAAGGAGCACGGCTTCTTCACCATCTCGGGCAATCTCGCTACCCAATATGTGCAGGCCGTCGGCTGGGCGATGGCCTCGGCGATCAAGAACGACAGCCGCATTGCCGCGGCCTGGATCGGCGACGGATCGACGGCGGAATCGGATTTCCACTCGGCGCTGGTCTTCGCCTCGACCTACAAGGCGCCGGTCATCCTCAACATCGTCAACAATCAGTGGGCGATATCCACCTTCCAGGGCATCGCCCGCGGCGGCTCCGGCACCTTCGCCGCCCGCGGCCTTGGCTTCGGCATTCCGGCGCTGCGTGTCGATGGAAACGATTATCTCGCCGTCCATGCGGTCGCCCGCTGGGCGGCCGAGCGCGCGCGGCGCAATCTCGGCCCGACGCTGATCGAATATGTGACCTACCGCGTCGGCGCCCACTCGACCTCCGACGATCCGAGCGCCTACCGGCCGAAGACGGAATCGGAGGCCTGGCCGCTCGGAGATCCCGTGCTGCGGCTGAAGAAACATCTGATCGTCAAGAGTGTCTGGTCGGAGGAGCGGCATGTGCAGGCGGAAGCCGAAATCATGGATGAGGTGATCGAGGCGCAGCGCCAGGCAGAGGCGCACGGCACCCTGCACGCCGGCGGCAGGCCCTCGGTGCGCGACATTTTCGAGGGCGTCTATGCCGAGATGCCGCCGCATATCCGCCGTCAGCGGCAGCAGGCGGGGTACTGACATGGCCAGGATGACGATGATCGAGGCGGTGCGCAGCGCCATGGACGTCTCGATGGCGAAGGACGACAATGTCGTCGTTTTCGGCGAGGACGTCGGCTATTTCGGCGGCGTCTTTCGCTCGACGCAGGGCCTGCAGGCAAAATACGGCAGAACACGCTGCTTCGATACGCCGATCAGCGAATCCGGCATCGTCGGCACGGCGATCGGCATGGCCGCCTACGGGCTGAAGCCCTGTGTCGAAATCCAGTTCGCCGATTACATGTATCCGGCCTATGACCAGCTGACGCAGGAGGCGGCGCGCATCCGCTACCGGTCCAACGGCGATTTCACCTGCCCGATCGTCGTGCGCATGCCGACCGGCGGCGGTATCTTCGGCGGCCAGACGCACAGCCAGAGCCCGGAGGCGCTTTTTACCCACGTCTGCGGGCTGAAGGTGATCGTGCCTTCCAATCCCTACGATGCCAAAGGCCTGCTGATCGCAGCGATCGAGGATCCCGATCCCGTCATGTTCCTGGAGCCGAAGCGGCTCTATAACGGCCCCTTCGACGGCCATCACGAGAAGCCGGTGACGCCCTGGTCGAAGCATGACCTCGGCGAGGTGCCCGATGGCCATTACACTATTCCGATCGGCAAGGCCGAGGTGCGGCGCGTCGGATCGGCGGTGACCGTGATTGCCTACGGCACCATGGTGCATGTGGCGCTTGCCGCAGCCGAAGATGCCGGCATCGATGCCGAGGTGATCGATTTGAGGAGCCTGCTGCCGCTCGATCTCGATGCGATCGTCAAATCGGTCGCCAAGACGGGGCGCTGCGTCGTCGTGCATGAGGCAACCCTGACGTCGGGCTTCGGCGCCGAGGTCGCAGCACTGGTGCAGGAACATTGCTTCTATCATCTCGAGGCGCCGGTCGTGCGTGTCGCCGGCTGGGACACGCCCTATCCGCATGCGCAGGAGTGGGACTATTTCCCCGGTCCCGGCCGTGTCGGGCGGGCGCTTGCCGAAGTCATGGAGGCCTGAGCCGTGGGCGAATTCATCATCAAGATGCCCGATGTCGGGGAAGGGGTCGCCGAGGCCGAGATTGTGGAATGGCACGTGAAGACAGGCGATCCCGTCCGCGAGGACATGGTGATTGCCGCCGTCATGACCGACAAGGCCACCGTGGAAATTCCGTCGCCCGTCCATGGCACCGTCATCTGGCTTGCCGGCGAGGTCGGAGACCGCATCGCGGTCAAGGCCCCGCTGGTGCGGATCGAGACGGCGGGAGATGTCGGCGAGACGCAGCCTGTGGTGATTGGGCAGGCGCCGATTGCCGAAGCCCCCATGGCCGACATTGCAAAACCTACCCCGGCAGCGCCAGCGCCAGCGCCAGTGCCGGCGGCTGCATCGACGGAAAAGCCGCTTGCCGCTCCCTCGGTGCGGCTTTTTGCCAGGGAAAGCGGTGTCGATCTCAGGCAGGTGCAGGGGACAGGACCGGCCGGGCGTATCCTGCGCGAGGATATCGAGCAATTCCTGACCCCAGGAGCCGCTCCCGCAGCAGTGAAGAACGGTTTTGCCAGGAAGACGGCGACCGAGGAGATCAAGCTGACCGGCCTGCGCCGCCGCATCGCCGAGAAGATGGTGCTTTCCGCCTCGCGCATCCCCCACATCACCTATGTGGAGGAAGTGGATATGACCGCGCTCGAGGAGCTTCGCGCCACCATGAACGGCGACCGCAGGCCAGGCCACCCGAAGCTGACTGTTCTGCCCTTCCTGATGCGCGCACTGGTCAAGGCGATTTCCGAGCAGCCTGACGTCAATGCCACCTTCGACGACGATGCCGGCATCATCACCCGCCACGGTGCCGTCCATATCGGCATCGCCACACAGACGCCGGCCGGCCTGACCGTGCCGGTGGTCCGGCATGCGGAAGCCCGCGGCATCTGGGATTGCGCCGCCGAGATGAACCGGCTGGCGGAAGCAGCACGATCCGGGACGGCGACGCGCGATGAGCTTTCCGGCTCCACCATCACCATCAGCTCGCTCGGCGCGCTCGGCGGCATCGTCTCGACACCCATCATCAATCATCCCGAGGTGGCGATCATCGGCGTCAACAAGATCGCCACGCGACCGGTCTGGGACGGCGCGCAATTCGTGCCGCGCAAGATGATGAACCTCTCCTCCAGTTTCGACCATCGCATCATCGACGGCTGGAATGCGGCAAACTTCGTGCAGCGCATCCGCACGCTGATCGAAACGCCGGCGCTCATTTTCATCGAAGGCTGAGATCCATGAAAGAGATCCTCTGCAAGCTCCTCGTCATCGGCGCCGGTCCGGGCGGCTATGTCTGCGCCATCCGCGCCGGACAGCTCGGCATCGATACCGTCATCGTCGAGGCCGGTAAACCGGGTGGCACCTGCCTGACGGTCGGCTGCATTCCCTCCAAAGCGCTGATCCATGCGGCTGAGGAATTCGACGCGACGCAAAAGATGCTGGCTGGCAGGAACCCGATGGGCATCCGCGTCGAAGGCGCCTCGATCGATCTCGGCAGAACGATTGCCTGGAAGGACGGGATCGTCGGCCGGCTCACAGGCGGTGTTTCGGGACTGCTGCAAAAGGCGCGGGTCAAGATCGTCCACGGTCGGGCCCGCTTCCGCGACGGCAAGACGGTGGAGGTGGAGACGGAAACCGGCCAGCAGATCATCCGGGCCGAGACCGTGGTGATCGCCACCGGTTCCGATCCGGTGGAGCTTGCCGATCTGCCTTTCGGCGGCCGCGTCATGTCCTCGACAGAGGCGCTGTCGCTGACCGAGCTGCCGAACAAACTCGTCGTGGTCGGCGGCGGTTATATCGGGCTGGAGCTCGGGACGGCCTTTTCCAAGATGGGATCTGATGTGACGGTCGTCGAGGCGACGCCGCAGGTGCTGCCCCAATATGATGCCGAGCTGGTGCGGCCCGTCATGCGCAAGTTGGCCGAAGGCGGTATCCGGGTGTTGACCGGCGCCAAGGCGATCGGCCTTGCCGACGATGGCGACGCATTGATCGTCGAAACACCGGATGGCCGTCAGCAAAGCCTGCCGGCGGACCGCATCCTCGTCACCGTCGGCCGCCGCCCGAGAACGGCTGGGTCGGGTCTCGAAGAGCTCGATCTCGATCGTGCCGGCCCTTATCTGAGGATCGACGATCGTTGCCGCACGTCGATGCGCGGCATCTATGCGATCGGTGACGTGACCGGCGAGCCGATGCTTGCCCACCGGGCCATGGCGCAAGGCGAGATGGTGGCTGAGATCATTGCGGGCAAGAAGCGGGCCTGGGACAAAAGATGCATTCCCGCCATCTGCTTCACCGACCCGGAGATCGTCAGCGCCGGCCTGTCGCCGGCAGAGGCGAAGGCGCAAGGCTATGAAATCCGCACCGGCCAGTTTCCGTTCAGCGCCAACGGTCGGGCGATGACGATGCTATCCGAAGAGGGCTTCGTGCGCGTGGTGGCCCGCGCCGACACCAATCTCGTGCTCGGCCTGCAGGCGGTGGGCGCCGGGGTCTCCGAGCTCTCGGCGGCTTTTGCGCTGGCCATCGAGATGGGTGCGCGTCTGGAAGACATCGCAGGCACCATCCATGCACATCCGACCCGCAGCGAAGCGGTGATGGAGGCGGCGCTGAAAGCTTTGGGAAGTGCCCTGCATATCTGAGGCCCAAGTCCAGGTCCGGACATTGACAATGCTGGAAGGCGTCGCGATCGGCGGCAAAACCGTCGATCACGGCTCCAATTCCTGGGGTCAAGGGGTCGCTGGTTCGACATCCGTCAGATGCGACGAACCGCGCACGGTCCCGCCGATCATCAACATCAAGGAGAGCGACATCACGATGCTGGCCTCGCGCGGCCGGATCGACGCCGCTCAGCTCGCAGCTGCGACGAGGTTCCCCGCCTTATGGGAAGCGCCATCGACTACGGCCGCGAGCCGTTAGCCGGCGGCAGTCATACGGACCCGATCAGCCACAGGCAGATGCACGCGGCCGAGGAGCTTAGGCGCGTATCCGACCTCGGCTTGGCCCTACATCATTTCGCCAACAGTTAAATTAGGCGCGGTGTTGGAAGTGGCCGGATCCTGAAGATCATCCTGTTTGGCTTCTACGCCAAAGGTGGCTGGGTGGATGAACCCTTCACAACGAAGGGCTATCGGGCGGATTTCGACCTGCTGATCATCGTCAACAACGGGAAGCCCTGCGAGTCCGCCGAGTATTGGTAAAGGCTGCCGACCGTCTGAGGACGGTGGTCGTCGAGATTTTCAGCAGCTTATAGATGTGCGACTTGGGAAGCTGCGGACATCAATTCTTCGGGACTCGGCGCCCGGCATAGATTTTGGCCTTCCTCTTCGGCTTCTGTGAAACTCCAGCGCACAGTGCCTTCCCGATCGAGCAGGAACTCGCCGATAAGCGGCATGTGACCGGCGATCATAATCTGCCGGTCGGCCGCCGTAATTTCATACCAGTCCTTTTTCTCAAGAAAGTCGCCCGCCGCAGCCGGGTTCATCGGCACGGGCAACTCCCCCGGCAGATCGATCCGCATTGTCATGACCGCGTCCATTCCGAGCTTGTGCGGCCATTCGGTTTCATTCTCCGTGAACTCGAGGATGGGTAAACCGAAGGCGCGATGTGAAGCCCCCACCGGGTCGGATGCGCTAAGAAGGTCGGGTAGCGGATGGTAGCGGAAGTAGAGCCGCGCCCGCTCGACTGGCGTCTTGACCACTGCGAGACATTCGATGCCTTTCTCCTTCAGGGCCGGGTTGAGTTGCGCCATCGCCGCGAGATGACGCCGGCAGAACGGACAGTGTAGGCCTCGAAACAAACCGATCAGTAACGGGCTGCGGCCTCGAAAATCATCGAGCGCGATCTTGCCTTCGCGCGAGATCGCGTCGAATACAACATTCGGTGCCCGGTCGCCGGGTTGCAGCGGGCGGTCGACACTACTCGTGGACATGAACAACCTCCTCGCCTCGGATCAGCAAAAAAGGCAACACACCCAGCGCTCCGGGGCTCGAACCCGTGCTGGGCGCAAACTCTCTACGCCGGGGCAAAGTAGCTTTCGGCCATCTGTCATATTGCCGACGTCGAGATTGAGCCGTGCGGCCCATCATAGCACGTAAAAGCGTCTGCGGGCGAGCATTCAGGCTGGTCAGCAATCCGCGGCGCTATGTCCTCTGTGAGGTCTTCGAGGGAAATCTTTTCCGCCGCTCTCGCCGGTCGATCTAAGTTTACAACCTGAGACAGTAAAATATACCATTAAATCCTACGGTAGTTTTCAATTCGTTGGTCTGATAATTTTCGTTGGTCCGCCTTACCCAATCCAACAAGGCGCAACAGTGGAGATCGTGATGACCGATAACTCTAAGACGCCTCCCGCCAAGAAGACAATCCAAGACCCCCCAGAATACGCGGCTGCGCCCGAAGACCCCAGCCAAGCCGCTCCTTCCAACTCGTCTGGCACGGCAAAGCCTCCCCAGCCAGTATCTGAAGATCTTCGGGGCCAGCTTAAATGGAATGAGCAGCGTACCGGCGAGACCGATGATTGGTTGGGCGGGCCGCAAAACGGAGCCGAAGCGCCTGGCTCCAAGGAGAGTGGTCCGACAGGCTCGGGGAAAGTGCAGGGCGAAGGGGCAAGAAACCCCCAAACCGGCGAACGAATTGCAAGGAACCCCCAAACGGGAGAGTAGCAGCCGATACTGCTGCGACTTCGCGGTGTCCCACGACGGGCGCCGGTGCGAGCGCGGTTAAAGGCTTATCGAGGATTCTCACGTCAACTTGGATTGACGGATCGGGGCTGGGTTAGTCCCCGATCCGTAGCACCATCGTTTCCCCGAGAACGTGTTAAGTCGATGCGGCCCGGTCTCTGCGGCATGCCCGCGCCAAAGCTTCTCCGGCCCCACGCCGAAGCATCACGATTTCGATTTCCGCCAGCCGGCGGCCCACGCTTCGAATTCTGAGCAGAACCATCTTTCCCCGAACTGGGGGCTGATCTTCGTCTCTGCGTAGCGTCGCTGCCCCGGCAGGTGGAAGATACGCTCGCCCGTGTTGATGGAGATGTTGCCCTTGATCCTGCACGATTGTCCGGAGCCGCCAGAAGCGCTCCATGAGGCCAGCAAGTCGCTCGCGGTCCAGCCGCCGGCCGCACCAAACGCGAGCGCGCCGATGACCAAACCCGGAAACTTGAGAAGCACCGGTCTCTTCTGTGGATTGCGATAGCCCTGACGCATCCCCCATCCCCGTCATTTCGCGCGATGATTGTAGCGACGGATGGAGCACGACGATATCCGTCCAAAAGGCGTAGTGCGCGGGGGCCTCGCCAACTAACCGCATCAGTCGTTCCGTTCCTTCGGGCTCCAGGGATGATGACGCATAACGTCTCACGTGCCGGAGGTTTGCTACACTCGGCAGGCTCACAACGCGGCTCCTAACGAGAAGGTTGGCCAGACCTTCCCGCTGGGACCAGGATCTCAGGTGGGGATCACGCCTTGCTCTTGCGGATGACGTCCGCAATCTTCACTTGCTTGGGAATGAGCTTCAGTTTGAAAAACGTGTCGGCGATGTTCTGCTGCTGCGCGACGACGGTGTCATCCAGGCTCTTGACCCCGTAGGACTGACGCTCGAGCGCCTTGACGAGCACAGGTTCGGGGATGCCGACCGACGGTGACAGCTCGGCCGCCGCAGCCGCGGTATCGGACTTGGTCCATTCGTCGATCTCGGAAATGGCCTCGATCAAGACATCGATCGCCTCGGCGTGGCCGTCGACCAGCGCCTTGGTGCCGAGATAGAACTGGTGATTGGGAACGATGCCCTCGCCGTTTCTGAGTTCTCGCGCTTCGACCGCCACTTCCGCCGCTGCCTGGAAGGGATCCCAGATGACCCAAGCATCGACCGCGCCCTTTTCGAAGGCGGCGCGACCGTCGGCCGGGGCGAGGAAGGATGCTTCCACGTCCTCATAGCTCAAGCCGGCTTCTTCGAGCGCCTTGACGAGCAGGTAATGCACGTTCGAGCCCTTGTTGAAGGCGACCTTCTTGCCCTTCAGCTCCGCGACCGATTTGATAGGGCTGTCCTTCGGGACAAGTATGGCTTCGCCGCGCGGGGCAGGGGGCTCGTGCGCGATGTAGACGAGCGGAGCGTTGGCGGCCTGGGCGAAGATCGGCGGCGTTTCGCCGGTCGATCCGAAATCGACGGCACCGGCGTTCAGCGCCTCGAGCAGTTGAGGGCCGCCTGGAAACTCGGTCCATTCAACCGTGTAGCCGACCGATTCAAGCTTCTTCTCCAGCGTTCCTTTGCCTTTGAGAAGCACCAGAGTTCCATATTTCTGGTAGCCGATACGCACGACCTTATCAGCTGCGCCAGCCAGTCGAACATGCGTCAAAGGTGTCGCGATGGCGCCTGCCACCACCGCCGTGAAAGCGCGTCTTGTAATCTTCATCATAGCCTCCGGAATAGGATAAGGCTAAATTAAAGTGTATCTATCTTTTTCATAGAATATACGTGCTCCGGCATCCGCTTCTTAGGGATTGGCTTTTTTGTTCTGTTGCGACAACGAGCAAAAAGAACCGCGCCGCGAAATAGGAAACGTCAAGGCGATGTTTCAGGGCGCGACGCGCACGATCAGTTTTCCGAAATTCCTCCCTTCCAGAAGGCCAAGAAAAGCCTCTGGAGCGTTTTCAAGTCCGTCAACGATGTCCTCCTTGTATTTGAGCCGTCCCTCGGTGATCCACGCTCCAGCCTGCTGATAGAAGTCAGGACGCTGATCGGCGAATTCGCGCTGGATGAAACCGCGGATGGCGAGGCTTTTGCGCAGGATGGCGCGCATCACCGCAGGAAGCTGATCATGTCCGCTCAAGGCAGAGGATCCTTCGTTATAATGCGCGATCAGCCCGCAGACCGGTATGCGTGCGAAGTCGTTCAGCAATGGAAACACCGCGCTCCAGACGTGGCCACCGACATTCTCGAAATAGACATCGATACCCTTCGGACAAGCGGCTGCAATTTGTGCCGGAAAATCGCTTGCATGATGGTCTATGGCGACATCGAAGCCGAGCGCCTGGCGTATGTAGTCACATTTCTCAGGCCCGCCTGCAATTCCAACGACACGTGCCCCGGAAATCTTTGCCATCTGCCCGACTGCCGAGCCAACCGCGCCGCTCGCCGCGGCGACCACAAGCGTTTCGCCTTCTTTGGGCTTGCCGATATTGCGAAGCCCGGCATAGGCCGTGAAGCCGGGCATTCCGAGAATGCCGAGTGCCGTCGTGATTGGTGCGGTTTGCGGATCGAGCTTCCGCAAGTCCGCACCATCTGAAATCGCATGGCTCTGCCAGCCGGAATGCGAAAGCACGATGTCCCCTGCCTTGAACGCCGCGTTGCGGCTGCGTGCGATCCGCGCGACCGTGCCCCCTTCCATCACGCCGCCGACGTCGACCGGCTTGGCATAGGATTTGGCGTCGTCCATGCGGCCCCGCATGTAAGGGTCCAGGGAAAGATAGAGCGTCTCAAGAAGAACCTCGCCCTCGGCGAGATCCCGAACCGTCTCCCGCTCGAGCCGGAAATTGGCCGCCACCGGCTTTCCGGATGGGCGCGATGCAAGAACGATGCGGGTGGCAACGGGTTGAGCGGTCATGGATGTGTTCCTCTTCTGATTTTTCCTCGGTGTATCAGGGATTTGCTTCGAAAACTGGGCCTCGCCATCCGGACCGTGCCTGCTTGCCGACCGCGCCTTTGCCGTGACGCCCTTACAACCGCTCATCGATCCCACGACCAAACGAGCTCGATCATTGTCATCGAGCTCGATGTCGTGCCATCGGCGGCCGCCAAACGCGAACATCCTCCTTATGTGGATGATCGGCGTGTGCGAAAGGGCAATGACCTCTCCGAGCGGACTTGATGTCGCCGCCCGATTTATCGAATGCGCATGCCTGCCGCTTCATCGTAGTGAAGCGGTTTGTCAAATTTTGCGAGCGGCGCTTCCGGCACCGAGCCGATGGTCACGCCATGCGGCCAATCCGGAGGGCAGATGGCGATATAGCGGGCATAGCCGCCAAGCCCACCCCCGAATTTCGGATAACCGATCGCGACCAATGCACCCGTTTCCGGGACCTGATCGAGATTGGCAACGCCTTCGGCCTGCGCAAAGCCGTTATGCATCAGCCAGTGTTCGCCCTCGAGGTTGGGCGTGGTGTCGGTATCGAGCGGCTCGTGGCCGTGAAACAGGATCTTGCGCTCGAGATGGAGGAATTTCAGCGCATCCAGGCTGACGCCCGGAAAAGGCGTGGTGGTCGAGAGCGCCGGGTCCGGCCATGTCTTGGACCAGCCCGAGCGGACGAAGACAACCGATCCTTCGGGAATCGTTCCGTGTTTCGCCTCGAAATCCTTGATGTCGGAGACCTGCAGGTGATAGCCGGGATCGGCCTTCACCTTGTCCTCGATAGAAATGACGACGAGCGGGCGGACCGCGAAGGTCGCCGGCAACTCGTCGATTGCGGCATATTCCGGTGCCCAATGGGCCGGCGGATCGAGCTGCGTGCCGAGCTGATCTGTCGTCAGCAGGTAGCTCGTCGCTTCGAAACCATGCTTGTCGTAGGTGTAGACATCGCCCTGCTTGGCGAAGCCTTCTAAATTCGCACCCGCCTTTGCCGGTGCAAAGCTTGAATTGCCGAAGCCCGCCCAAACGGGGATTTTCGGAGTGATGGTATGGGTCAGATCCACATATTTCGCGCCCTTGAAGGCGTCGTTGTAAACCTTCCAGAGCCCCGGCTCGTCGGCCCGAGCGGCCGCAACGGCCGAGAAAAATGTCATCCCGAAAATCATGGCAACGCGTGTCGCAAACCGCCTCATTGCTAATCTCCCTTCTGCCTCGATGTCATCGATAGTGCGCTCTTGGAATCTCACGACAGCGCCGCGCGTATTTCCACATACGCAGAGGGCGCTGTCGACTTTGACATACTGCATGATGTTATCCTTCAATCGATGCCGATTTAAGGAATTTTGCAGCAACCGACTTCAAGTGGATTCCGGAGCCTGCGCCAGCCGAGGCGATCAGCACGGCAAGCGCTTGCGAGTTTCATGTCCTTCCACTGTCCGGCCGCGCTCATGCGGCATTTGCTTTCGGCCGGGCAGCCTTAACGTGGGTGACGCTGCGGCGACCGTCGACACTGGCAGGGACGTCGCCATCGACGGTGGCGCGGCGCACGACCCGGTGCTGGTCGCCGTAGTCGTTGACCGCATAGTGCTGGGTCGCGCGGTTATCCCAAATTGCGACATCTCCGGCTCTCCAGCGCCAGCGCACGGTATTTTCCGGGGCGGTCACGTAGGACTGGAACACCTCGTAAAGTTTCGCGGAGTCGCTCTTCGACAGGCCGACTAGACGCTGAACGAAATTGCCGAGCAGCAGCGATCTTTCGCCGGTTTCGGGATGGACACGCACGACTGGATGCTCGGTCTCGTAGATGGTCGAGGTGAAGACTTCCTCGAAATGCTTCTTCTCTTCAGCGGTGGCGCGAGGGCGCACGGCTGCGTAGTCATAGGCATTGCTGTGAATGGCCCATAAATTGTCCGCCAGCAATTTGAGCGGCGCCGGCAGACTTTCATATGCGGCATGCGTGTTGGACCAGATCGTATCGCCTCCAGCTGCCGGAATGACGACGCCGCGAAGGACCGAGAATTTAGGATAGGCATCCACGAAGGTGACATCGGTGTGCCACTGGTCCGCCCTGCCGCCGCCGCGGCTGGAATCGAGATTGAGGATGGAAGCCGTGCCGGCCACCGGACCCTGGGTTGGATGCGGTACAAGGTCGCCCAGGCGGCGTGCGAAGGCTTCCTGTTCGGTATCGTCAAGATGTTGCTGGTCGCGGAAGAAGATGACCTTGTGTTTCAGGAGAAGCTGGTTGATGGCTGCCACCGTCGCGTCGGAAAGTTCTCCGCCAAGGCGGATACTCCTGATTTCGGCGCCGACACGGCCGGTCAGCGGCACGACATCGGACTCGGGAATGATCTGATTGACGAGAACTGGATTGCTCATGGAAAGCTCCTGGTTGGTCTTGGAAGAAGACGGCAAGTCACATGCACCCGATGGGCATCCACCGGGCGATCGAAAATCTCATCGCTAAACTCGACAGGGCTAGGGAACAGGATAATCTATAAATTCTATAGATAAATAATTCTAATTTTGCCCGCTTCCCCGAAACGGCTGCGTTAGATATTTCCTCTTGTCGGTGAATTCTCGCCTGCCGACGCAACCGAAGAAAAGATCATGTTTACGGCCGTCCATGGAGGCCGCCGGAAAGGAACTTTCGATGGCAACAGTCAAGCTCCTGTCTGACCAAGAGGCTGCGGCCATTCCGGCCGTTCAAGCCGCGTTCGACGACATCAGGGCGACGCGCAAGACCGACTTCATCAACAACTTCTGGCGTGCGCTTGCGAACGATCCCGCAAACCTCAAGCGGGTATGGGAAACGCTGAAATCGGTCATGACCGTGGAAGGTGCGATCGATCCATTGACACGTGAAATGATCTACATAGCGGTGTCGACGGCGAATGCTTGCCAGTACTGCATTCAATCCCATACCGCAGCGGCCCGTTCGCGCGGCATGACGGATGCACAGCATGGCGAACTTCTAACGATCATCGGGCTTGCGGCGCAGACAAATCATCTTGCGCTGGCCTTGCAGGTCCCGCCGGATCCCGAATTTGAGGTCCGGTAAAACCCGGCTCGGGATTGGGTCGCAACGCCAGCCGATCGATAATGGAAGCGGTCGACAGGTCGATGATGGTGTTGACAGTCACTTCTTGAGCGCTGACGGCGCTGTTCAGGATGGCGTGAACAGCGGGTGCGCTTTCAATGGCGGTGCCGATACTGGCGCGAAGAGATTTCGATGGTGAGCTCCGCGTATGTCGATTGGAGTTCCCTATCCGTGCCGTCTTCGAAATGGTCGTCGAGAAGCAGGGAGCGATACTCTCGAGCAAGCAACCTCGTTTCGAGCTCGTCGCGCAACGCAGAGAGCCGGAAGAATTGGCGTAGCCTGCCCATGGTGTTTCTCCGATCAGGCGGCGCGATGAATGCCGGCTTGTGATGCCGACATCAATTTGTGGATTGCTCGCAGCACGTCCGACGGCGCGGCGAAGTGCTGGCCGTCGAGGTCATGCACGTGAAACTTCACGGCGATGAACCTCAGCTGGTCCTTGTCTGGAACGACGATGCCGACCGGAACGCCGGCATACTCGATCACCTGTTTGGCCATTGCGATCATCCGTAAAATGGGTCCTCTTGCGACGCATATTCGGCGGCGGGCATGTTTATAGTCTATTAATTTAATAGACTATATAAGCGGTAAACGGAGATGACTATTCCGATCGATTCCAAATAACTCCTATGATCGGAGAAAATAGTTCTAGAACTGCGGCTTTTTTGACCGCTCCCGGGGCTGAGCCGACAGGGCCTCCGTGTCCGGAAAAGACTTCGCTAACGCGTATCGCCACCCTCGCTCGCCCGGCGCAGCGGGATTCGAACGACTGGGACGAGCACTGCCAAAAAAGCATGCTGCAAATTTTTGAAATGACTTCAACGCCGGACTCGGCCGGGTGTCAAAAGGCGGGTTCGCGTCCTCGTTCCGGCGCCAATCAAGGCATCTGGAGCGGCGGATGCAAGAATGCAGGCATGGGCGTCTCACCGGCGCTCGTGGAGAGATATAGCCGTGCGGTGTCCAACGCTTCGCGAATAGTGACGTCCATGTCGAGATAGCGGTAGGTCCCGAGCCGGCCGACGAAGGTGACGGAAGCCTCCTGTAAGGCGCGCCTGACATATTGGCCAAGCTGCTGCTTTTCCTTTATCAGGCGGATCGGATAGTAGGGGATGTCGTCCGGACCGCAGGCCCTGGAAAATTCGCGATAACAGACCGAACCGGCATGATCTTCCCATGGGGAAAAATGCTTGTGTTCCGTCACCCGCGTATGGGGCACGGCGACATCCCCATAATTCATGACCGCGCAGCCCTGGTAGTCGCCCTCATAGGTAAAGCGCTCGAAATCCAGCGTGCGATATCCCAGACGGCCATATTCGTATTCGAAATAGCCGTCGAGCGGACCGGAATAGAATATGTGGTCAAAGCTCTTGCGCAGACCGCTATCGAAGCGCGTTTCCAGATGGACTGTTATATTTGTGTGATCGAGAATTCGCCCGATCATCTCGGTATAGCCGTGCTCCGGCATGCCCTGGTATTTGTGGAAGAAATAATTGTCGTCGTAGTTGAAACGGACTGGAAGCCGTTTCAGGATGGACGCCGGAAGCTCGGCCGGCGAACATCCCCATTGCTTCTGCGTATATCCCTTGAAGAAGGCATCATACAGGTCCTTGCCGACGAAGCGCAGCGCCTGATCCTCGAAGGTCTTCGGATCGCTTATGCTTTTGTCCGAGCAGCTGTCGATGAAAGCGCGCGCCTCGTCAGGCCTGAACACCTTGCCAAAAAACTGATTGATCGTGTGAAGGTTGATGGGCAGGGAATAGACCTGCCCGGAACTGGTCGTCTTGACCCGGTTCTTATAGGGCAGGAAATTCTGAAAGACATTCACATAGTCCCAGACGTCCTTGTCATCGGTGTGAAAAATGTGCGGCCCGTAGACATGAACCATGACGCCGGTCGCCGCGTCGCGCTCCGTGTGGCAATTTCCGGCAATATGGTTTCGCGTTTCGAAGACGTCGACCTCGTGACCTGCCTTGGCCAGTTCACGCCCGATGACTGCACCTGAAAGGCCCGCGCCGACGACGGCAATTTTTTCAATCCGCGGCATTGCCGATCAGCTCTTCCCGGTGGCGCTTATTGTCGAGGCGGTGAACCCTTCCGTCGCCAGGCGGCCGTCGTAGGGGAAAGGCGCATAATCGTGCCATTCGGCCAGCTTGTTGCGGTAAGCCTGCCTGTAAGCCCGATCGTCCGAAAACGCGATATTGTCCTGAACGAGTTCCATCCCGATGTCGTAATAAATGTCGAGGTTGCGCAAGTCCGGCACAGGTGTTTCACCGCCTTCGGATTCTGCTTGCATTTGCCAGAAAAGCGCCTCGAGGCGGGCGGCAAGAGCTGGAATGTCGCGCAACGTGCAGCTCTCCCGTTTTGCCTGCAAGGATTCCCTGATCGTTCTCAGGCTCTTGGGATCGTTTGCAAAGCCAATGGCTCTTTCGATGTAGCTCTGCGGCCCCGAGCAGATCAGTTCCGGGACGCCGGCGGCGGCAACGATGCTATGGCAGAAACGCGCGGCAAAGCTCTTGCCGGGGAATGTCAGGATAGGCAGTCCCATGGTGAGCGCGTCGGCTGCGGTGGAATGCGCTCCATAGGGAAATGTGTCGAGGAACAGGTCGGCGAGCGCGATGCGGGCGAGATGCTTCGCATTCGGCGCCTTGGGCGCGAAAATGAGCCGTTCCGGCGCGACACCGGCTTTCTCCGCTGCCTGGCGCAGGCGTTGATCCACATCGTCGTTTCCAGCGAGCAGCCAGAGCACGCTGCCGGTCGTCGCAAGAAGAATTTTCATCCAGTCGGCAAAGGTTTCCTGCGTGATTTTCTGCATGCCGTTGAAGCAGGCAAAAACGAAGGCGTCTTCCGGCAGTCCGGCTTCTGCTCGCGACGGCCTTTCGGCGATCACCCTCTTGCGATCGATCGGCTGGTTGCAGGCAATCCTGAGCACCTTTTCCGAATAATAGATCTCGTTCTCGGGCGGGATGATGTGTTCGTCGGCGATGATGTAGTGATGGAACGGGCTGGCCATGGTGCCGGGATAACCGCAAAAGTTGACCACCACAGGCGCTGGCCGGTAGGCAAAGATTTTCGTTCGTGCATGCTTGGTGTAGCCGTTGACATCGACAAGAATGTCGATGTCGTCGTCGGCGATCTGCCTTGCAGCGTCGGCATCGCTCAGCGCGGCAATATCGCGCCAACAATCAACGGCAGCTTTCATGCGTGCCTGGGTCGCATCCCCTGCAACCGGCTCGCCGCAATAATAGGCGTAGATTTCGAGGCTCTTCTTGTCATGCAGCTCCAGCACCTCTCTAAGCGCAAAACCGACCGCGTGGTCGCGCAGATCCGAGGAGACATAGCCGACGCGAAGGCGCTGGCCGGTTCCCGTCTTCTGCTTGGGCACCTTGCGTGAGAAGCCGCTGGTATCCGGACGTCCGACGAAGGCCTTGTTGTAGCGGTAGGCTTTGGCGAGCTGGAATAATGGATCATCGGAAAAGCAGGCGAGCGCCAGCGGCGACATGGAATCGAGCAGGTGACGCATGGAGACATGGTCCGACGGCACCAGCGTCGGCCACTTGCACTGGCGCTGGCGGAGCGCGCTCCAATGTTGCCCGGCTTCCGTCTTGTCGGGCCGCAGTTCCATCGCCTGCCACAATGCCGTTTCCGCGTCTTCCAGGAGGCCCGCGTTTTCCATGACGCGCCCGATGTGCTGAAGCGCCAGCAGGCGATGCAGCAGCCCGTCGGCTGTGCTCTCCGCAGTCATCTCCACGAAACTCTGCCATTGCAGAATGGCCTGCGTGGCAACGCCGCTGTCTTCCAACGCCCGTCCAAGATTGATGTGCGCCGGTCCAAAGCGCGGATTAAGTTTCAAGCAGGCGCGCAATGCGTGGATCGAGCCTGCCACGTCGCCCAACTGCCGCAGGGTGACCGAATAATTGAAATAGACGAGATGCAGGAAAGGATGAGTCTCGTTGAAGGCGATCCAGACTTTATAGACGTCTGCCGCCTCGAGTCTCTGCCCGACGGCGCTGCGACTTTCGGCGAACTGAAACAAGTCCGTGAATGAAAGGCGCTGAGTGCGCGCGAGCTCCAGGATCCCAGCCAGTGACGGAACGGGAATTGGCGCTGATGCATCATTGGTGACCATGGACATCCCACGAATTGACGGCCGGCATTGCTACCATTTGCGAAAGGCTAACGATAGCTAACGGCGATAGCTTGCTCTAAACATGTCGGGCAGACGCCTGTTGAAATCAGCGTGGGACTGCGACCCTTGCGATGGCCGAAATCCTTGCGCTGCTCGCTCGCGCTCCCGCCGTGCGATCAGGCATTCAGATAAACCGAAATGACTGCCGCTATCTGGTCCGAACTCAGATTGCCCATTTGGGTTTCCATGAGAGCATTCAGTTGCTCGCTCGACAGGCTCACAATATCGTCCGTGGACAATCCAGCCACACCGGTCGAGCTGAACGATGCGATATCGGCGGTCGAGAAGGTTGCCAGCTCCTCGGTGGTCAGTGCCGCGACTTGGGCCGAAGTCAGGCCGGTGACCTGGCTTGAGGTCAAAGCCTCCGCCTGATCTGTCGTCAAGGCGGCGATGGCTCTGGTGGTCAGTCCCGAAATCGCACTTGAACCCAAGGCGATGATGTCGTCGGTGGAGAAGAGAGCGAGGTCGTCCGTGTCCAGTGCGGCGAGCTGCACTGCATTCAGGGCACTGATCTGCGCCGTCGACAAGGCCGCGATTTGATCGGCGCTCATGGCCGCCACTTGCTTGTAACCCAGCGAGGCGACCTGGCTTTTTGTCAAAGCGGCGACCTGCTCGCTGGAAAGCGTGGCGACAACGGCTGTGGACAATCCCGATATGGCGCTCGAGCTGATCGCCACCAGTTCTTTTGTCGAGAAGCTTTCCAGATCCTCGGTGGTCAGGCCTGCGACGCCAGCCGAGCTCAATGCTGCAATCTGGGTGGTGGAAAGCGCTTCAACCTGTTCGATACTGAGGGCTGCGACCTGAACGCTGCTCAGACCGGCAATGCTTGCCGTGCCCAGGCCGGCAATTTGAGCCGTGGAGAGATTGGCGATAAAGTCGGTAGACAATCCCTGTATGGCAGCCGAGCTGATCGCTGCGATATCGGCTGTTGAGAAGGTTGCGAGGTCGTCGGTGGCGAGGCCCGCGATGCCGGCCGAACTCAACCCGGCAATCTGTGTGGTGGAAAGCACCTCAACCTGCTCGATGCTCAAAGCACCGACCTGCGCGCTGCTCAGACCGGCGACGCTGGCGGCGCTCAGAGCCGCGATCTGCGCGGTCGACAAGGCCGCGAGATCATCGGTCGTCAAGACGGCAACCTGTGTGGAACCAAGCGCGCCGACCTGAGCGGTGGTCAGGGCCTCCAGCTGATCGGTGCTCAAGGCCTCGATCTGTGCGGTGGAAAGGCCCGCAATGCCAGCCGTGCCCAGGGCCGCGATCTGACCCGTCGATAAGGCTGCGATGGTGGCCGTGCTCAAACCGGATATGGCAGTCGAGCTGATCGCCGCGATATCGGCGGTCGAGAAGGTCTCGAGATCGTCCGTTCCGAGCGCCGCAATCTGGGCTGAGCTCAGCACGGCAACCTGGCTCGTCGTCAAAGCCTTGGCCTGATCGGTGCTCAATGCGGCAATCTGCGCGGTCGCCAGGCCGGCGATGCCAGCCGTGCTCAGGGCCGCGATCTGGGCAGTCGACAGAGCCGCGATAACGGCCGTGGACAATCCCGATAGCGCGCTCGAACCGATCGCTGCGATATCGGCGGTCGAGAACGCCTCGAGATCGTCCGTTCCGAGCGCCGCGGTCTGCTTGGAGCTGAGAGCCCCGACCTGGGTCGTCGTCAAGGCCTCAACCTGACCTGTGCTGAGTGCTGCAATCTGCGCGCTGCTAAGACCTGTGATGCCGGCGGCACTCAGAGCCGCGATCTGCGCGGTCGACAGTCCCGCGATATCATCGGTACTCAAGGCAGCAACCTGCTTGGAACCAAGCGCGCCGACCTGAGCGGTCGTCAGGGCCTCAAGCTGGCCAGTGCTCAAGGCAACGATCTGCGCGGTGGAAAGGCCCGCAATGCCAGCCGTGCCCAGGGCCGCGATCTGGCCCGTCGAAAAGGCTGCTATCGTGTCTGCGGTCAATCCGGATATTGCGCTCGAACTGATCGCTGCGATATCGGCGGTCGAGAAGGTCTCGAGATCGTCCGTTCCGAGCGCCGCGATCTGGGTCGAGCTCAAGACTGCGACTTGCAGTGTCGTCAGGGCACTGGCCTGATCGGTACTCAATGCGGCAATCTGCGCGGCGCTCAGACCTGCGATGCCGGCCGTGCTGAGTGCCGCGATCTGCGCGGTCGTCAGTCCCGCGATATCAGCGGTCGCCAAGACAGCAACTTGCTTGGAACCAAGCGCGCCGACCTGAGCTGTGGTCAGGGCCTCCAGCTGATCGGTGCTCAAGGCCTCGATCTGCGCGGTGGAAAGGCCCGCAATGCCAGCCGTACCCAGAGCCGCGATCTGGTCCGTCGAAAAGGCTGCGATCGTGTCCGCGCTCAATCCCGAAATGGCACTCGAACTGATCGCCGCGATATCGGCAGTCGAGAAGGTCTCGAGATCGTCCGTTCCGAGCGCCGCAATCTGGGTCGAGCTCAGCACCGCAACCTGGGGCGTCGTCAGAGCCTCGGCCTGGTCCGTGCTCAATGCGGCAATCTGCGTGGTCGTCAGGCCGGCGATGCCGGTCGTGCTCAGCGCCGCAATCTGGGCGGTTGACAGGGCCGCGATATCATCCGTGCTCAGGGCGACAAGCTGCTTGGAGCTGAGAGCCCCGACCTGTGTCGTCGTCAGGGCCCCAACCTGACCTGTGTTGAGCGCAGCGATCTGCGTGGTGGTCAGACCCGCAATACCGGACGTGCTGAGCGCGGCAACTTGCGTGCTGGAAAGGGAAGCGACCGCAGCGGTGCTCAGGGCGGCGATCTGCGTCGAGTTGAGCACAGCAACCTGCTTGGTCAGCAAGTCGTCGATTTGCCCGGCGTCCAAGGCCGCGATCTGTTTGGTGGAAAGGCCGGCAATCCCGGCCGTGCTCAGGGCAGCGATCTGAGCACTGGACAGCGCGGCGATAACCGTCGTGGACAATCCGGTGATCGCACTCGAACCGATCGCCGCCATATCCTTGGTTGAGAAAGTCGCTATATCGTCCGTATCCAGGGCCGCAAGCTGCGTCGCACTCAGCGCCCCGACCTGGATCGTCGTCAATGCCTCGGCCTGTGCGGTGCTCAGGGCGGCGATCTGTTTGGTGGAAAGCTGTGCGATGCCGGATGTGCTCAGGGCCGCGATCTGATCTGTCGAGAGGACGGCTATGACAGCGGTGGGCAATCCCGCTATGGCGCTCGCACTGAAGGCGGCGATATCCTTGGTCGAGAACGTGGCTATGTCGTCGGCATCCAGCACAGCAAGCTGTGTCGAACTGAGGGCGCCGATCTGAGCGGTGGTCAAAGCGTCAAGCTGTGCTGTGCTCAAAGCGACGATCTGTTTGGTGGAAAGGCCCGCAATGCCTGACGTGCTCAGGGCCGCGACCTGATCCGTCGAGAGGGCCGCGATAACGGCGGTGGACAATCCCGATATGATACCCGAACTGATGGCCGCGATATCCTTGGTGGAGAACGTGGCTATGTCGTCCGGACTCAAAGCAGCGATTTGCTTGGAATTGAGAGCGCCGACCTGCGTGGTCGTCAAGGCCTCGGCCTGGGCGGTGCTCAGCGCCGCAATCTGTGTGGTGGAAAGGCCTGCGATGCCTGATGTGCTCAGGGCTGCGATCTGCTCAGTGGAGAGGGCGGCGAGAAGATCCGTACTCAAGGTGGCGACTTGCGTCGAACTCAGCGCTGCAATCTGCCTGGTGAGCAAGGCGTCGATCTGACCGGAATTCAGCGCATTGATCTGTTCGGTGGTCAGACCCGCAATGCCTGACGTGCTCAGGGCCGCGATTTGATCCGCCGAGAGGGCAGCCATAGCGGTCGTGGACAAGCCTGATACGGCGCTCGAGCCGATCGCCGCGATGTCCTTGGTCGAGAAAGCGGCCAGATCATCCGTCTGCAGGGCGGCTATCTGATTTGAGCTCAGCATGGCGACCTGCGTCGTCGTCAGGGCCTCCGCCTGTACAGTGGAAAGGGCGGCGATCTGCTCGGTGGTCAGACCCGCAATGCCGGATGCGCTCAGAGCGGCGACCTGCGCAGTGGAAAGGGCGGCGATGACATCGGTGCTCAAAACAGCCACCTGCGCTGAGCTGAGCACCCCAACCCGCGCGGTGGTCAAGGCGGCAATCTGCGACGTGCCGAGGGCGGCGATCTGGCTGGTGGTCAGCCCGGCGATCGCGGATGCACTCAAGACGGCGATCTGATCCGTCGAAAGCGCCGCTATGACAGCCGTGCTCAAGCCCGACATGCCTTTACTGGTGATCGCCGCGATATCGGCGGTCGAAAAAGTGGCGACGTCATTGGGTTCCAGAGCACCCACCTGGGTGGAGCTCAGCGCGGCGACCTGAGCCGTCGTCAATGCTTCTGCCTGCGCCGTGCTCAAGGCCTCGACCTGATCGGTTGTCAGACCCGCAATGCCGGATGTGCTCAGGGCGGCAATCTGTGCGGTGGAAAGGGAAGCGACGACATCCGTACCGAGGGTGGCGACTTGCGTTGAACTCAGCGCCGCAACCTGCTTGGTGAGCAGGGAATCAATTTGACCGGTGCTCAGCGCGTCGATCTGTTTGGTGGTCAGGCCTGTGACGCTGGCCGTGCTCAGTGCGGCGATCTGATCCGCCGAGAGGGCTGCTATGGCGGCCGTGCTCAAGCCCGATATGGCTTTGCTGCCGAGCGCCGCAATATCGGCAGTCGAGAATGCGGCGATATCGTTCGCATCCAGGGCCGCAAGCTGGGTCGAGCTCAACATGGCGACCTGCGTCGTCGTCAATGCCGCTGCCTGGGCCGTGCTCAGGGTGTCGATCTGTTCGGTGGTCAGACCCGCAATGCCGGCCGCGCTCAGGGCAGAGATCTGCGCAGTGGAAAGGGAAGCAACGGCGTCCTTGTCGAGAGCCGCCACTTGCGCCGAACTCAGTACCGCAACCCGCGCGGTCGTCAAGGCGGCAATTTGCGCCGGCTTCAGGGACGCGATCTGGCTGCTCGAAAGACCTGCAACCCCTGCTGCGCTCAGGGCAGCGATCTGATCCGTCGAGAGGGCTGCCGTGACGGCCGTGCTCAAGCCCGATATGGCTTTGCTGCCGATCGCCGCAATATCGGCGGTCGAGAAGGTCGCGATATCATCCGTCCCCAGGGCGGAATACTGTGTTGAACTCAGCGCTGCAGCCTGGGTCGTCGTCAATGCTTCCGCCTGCGTCGTGCTCAGGGCGGAGATCTGTTCGGTGGTCAAACCCGCCGTACCGGCGGCGCTGAGGGCCGCAACCTGCGCAGTGGAAAGGGATGCGACGACATTCGCCCCCAGGGCCGCGACTTGCGTTGAACTCAGCACCGCAACGCGAGCGGTGCTCAAGGCGGCAACCTGGCTGGTGTTCAGGGCTGCGATCTGGCTGGTCGTCAGGCCAGTAACCGCGCTCGCGCTGAGGGCCGCAACCTGTGCGGTGGAAAGCTCTGCGATCTGTTCTGCGCTCAAGCCCGATATGGCTTTACTGCTGATCGTCGCGATATCGGCGGTCGAGAAGGTGGCTATGTCATCCGTCCCAAGAGCGCCGAGCTGGGTTGAGCTGAGGACCGCGACCTGGGTCGTCGTCAGCGCGCCAGCCTGGCTGGTGCTCAAGGCGGCGATCTGGCTGGTCGTCAGGGCAACGACGGCGCTCGTGCTCAAGGCGGCGATCTGATCGGTCGAGAGTGCGGCAATGCCGTCTGGGCTCAAGCCGGCCATGGCCTTGCTGGTGATCGCCGCCATATCGGCGGTCGAGAATGTGGCCAAGTCGTCCGTTCCGAGCGCCGCAATCTGGGCGGAGCTCAGCACTTTCACCTGTGAGGCGGACAGTGCCTCGGCCTGCGCCGTGCTCAAGGCGGCGATCTGGTCGGAGGTCAGTCCCGTGACACCGGATGTGCTGAGGGCGGCAACCTGCGCGGTAGAAAGCACCGTGATGTCTTTGGTGTTCACGACCGCGATTTGCGACGCCTTGAGGGCGCCAACTTGTTCCGTCGTCAAGGCGGCAATCTGCGATGTGCCGAGCGCTGCGATCTGACTGGTCGTCAGGGCAACGACGGCGCTCGTGCCCAGAGCAGCGATCCGATCCGTCGAAAGCGCGGCAATGCCGGCCGTGCTCAAGCCGGTTACCGCTTTACTGGTGATCGCCGCCATATCTGCAGTCGAGAAGGTGGCCAAGTCGTCCGTTCCGAGCGCCGCGATCTGGGCGGCGCTGAGCGCCTTCACCTGTGAGGTGGTCAGTGCCTCGGCCTGCGCCGTGCTCAGGGCGACGATCTGATCGGAGGTGAGACCCGTGATGCCTGATGTGCTGAGGGCGGCAAGCTGCGTGGTGGACAGCGCCGCGATGTCGGCCGTGTCCAGGACCGCGATTTGCGATGCCTTGAGGGCGCCAAGCTGGGTCGTCGTCAAGGCGGCGACCTGCGATGGGCTCAAGGCGGCGATCTGACCGGTCGTCAGGGCAACGACAGCGCTCGTGTTCAGAGCAACAAGCTGTTCCGTCGAGAGGGCCTCGACCTGACTGGTCGCCAGACCCGCGATCGCGCTCGTGCTAAGGGCGGCGACCTGCGCGGTGGAAAGCGCCGCGATAAGGCCCGTGCTCAAGCCGGTGACCGCCTTGCCGGTAATTGCCGCGATATCGGCGGTCGAGAAGGTGGCTATGTCGTCCGTTCCGAGCGCCGCGATCTGGGTTGAGCTCAGCGCCTTCACCTGTGCGGCAGACAGGACCTCGGTCTGTGTCGTACTCAAGGCGACGATCTGGTCGGAGGTCAGCCCGGTGATGCCTGATGTGCTGAGGGCGGCAACCTGCGCGGTGGACAGGGATGCGACGATAGCCGTACCTAAAGCCGCAATCTGCCTGGAGCTCAAAACCGCGGCCTGGCTCGCCGTCAATGCTCCAGCCTGCGCCGTGCTCAAGGCGGCGATCTGCTCGCTCGTCAAGCCCGCAATGCCGGCCTTGCTCAGTGCCTCGATCTGGTCCGTCGAGAGGGAGGCGATCACGGCCGTGCTCAGGCCCGGCATGGCTTGACTGGTGATCGCCGCCATATCGGCGGTCGAGAAAGTGGCTATGTCGTCCGTTCCCAGGGCCGCGATCTGGGTCGAGCTCAAGGCTGCGACCTGGATCGTCGTCAATGCCTCGGCCTGTGCCGTGCTCAGGGCGGCGATCTGGCCGGACGTCAGACCCGCAATGCCTGATGTGCCGAGGGCGGCAACCTGCGCGGTGGAAAGCACCGTGATGTCGTTGGTGTCCATCACCGCGATTTGCAACGCCTTGAGGGCGCCGACCTGGGTCGTCGTCAAGGCGGCAATCTGCGCGGTGCTGAGGGCGACGATCTGGCTGGTCGACAGCTCAGTGATCGCGGCTTTGCTCATGGTGGCAACCTGCGCGGTGGAAAGCACCGTGATGTCGTTCGTGTCGAGGACCGCGATTTGCGATGCCTTGAGCGCGCCGACCTGGCTCGTCGTCAAGGCGGCAATCTGCGCGGTGCTGAGGGCGACGATCTGGCTGGTCGTCAGACCAGCGATCGCGCTCGTGCTCAGGGCAGCCACCTGTTCGGTGGAAAGGGCGGCGACAAGGCCCGTGCTCAAGCCCAATATGGCTTGACTGGTGATCGCCGCCATATCGGCGGTCGAGAAGGTGGCCAAGTCGTCTGTTCCCAGGGCCGCAATCTGGGTAGAGCTCAGCGCCTTTACCTGCGTGGCCGACAGTGCCTCGGCCTGTGCCGTGCTCAGGGCGGCGATCTGGTTGGTCGTCAAGCTCGCAACCGCACCTGTGCTGAGAGCAACAAGCTGGGCGGTGGAAAGCACCACAATGTCTTTCGTGCCCATGGCCGCGATTTGCGATGCCTTGAGGGCGCCGACCTGGGCCGTCGTCAAGGCGGCGACCTGCGATGTGCTCAGCGCCGCGATCTGGCTGGTGGTGAGCCCCGCGATCGCGCTCGCGCTCAAGGCAGAGATCTGATCCGTCGAGAGGGTTGCGATAGCGGCCGTGGACAGGCCCGATATGGCTTTGCTGGTGATCGCCGCGAGATCGGTGGTCGAGAAAGTCGCCACATCCGCGGCGCTTAAAGCGGCGAGCTGCAACGAACTGAGAGCACCCACCTGAGATGAGGTCAGGGCCTGTGCCTGATCTGTCGTCAATGCGCCAATCTGCGCGGTCGTGATTGCCGCAATTTGAAGCGAGCTCAGGCTTTCGATGTCAGTGCTGTTCAAGACAGCCAGTTGATCCACGGTCAAACCGACAATGGCACTTTGTGAAATGGCACTTAATTGCTGCGAGCTGAGAACATCGACATCTTCCGTGTCCAAAGCAGCGATTTGAGACGACGAAAGGGCGCTGATCTGCTTGGTGGTAAGCGAGGCCACATCTTCCGTCGTCCAGGCTGCAACCGTGGACGTTGCAAGAGACCTGATCTGACTGCTGGTAAGGGAGGAAACAATCGACGTCATATGTAAAAACTCTTGCGTTAGCCAATACAATAAAGTTCAGCGTTTCGAAGCCTGCACCGCCTGTTTGGCCGGGCTCTGAAAAGAACCAACGCTCTGAAAATTCACTGCCCAGCAAAGAGGAGTGTAATCAGATTGGCTTGCGCGAACCTGTAGTTGTCAAACTGATCGGTACCGGAATTGTGCGGTGAGCCGCCGCTCGATCCCGTCCCAGGGCCTGATTTGCAGGTCGATGTCACGCGTCGGTTCGAGAAGGTCGTTGGGGTGAGGCGGTCCGAACGGTTCGAAACCCAGTTTTTTGTAGACGGCAATCGCTCGTTCGTTGCCAGGATGAGGATCGGTTGCGATCACGGCGCCTTCTCATCAAAGAGAGCCTGCATTCTGGCGCCGATAAATGCTGATCCGTGCCCAACACCGATCGTATCGGGGTCGCCAATGTATTGGTCAATTCCCCGCGAAACCCTCGGGAAGTTTGGCAAAATGGTGATCTTCCCACCCATGGACTGTGTAGTCCTGCATGAACGCGAAGGGAAGTCCGAAGGATGAAACAATCCAGCGTGCTACCCGAGGATCAGCTCTTCATCGTATGGCTCATCCGAGTTCCACCATTCACGCAGATGAGGCTTTGATTGCCATTCCATGAGCAAATCGAGGTCGTTCAGTGTCGCTCTGCGAAAACTGTATTGATCGGGTGTCATCATGAGCTCAGTTTACCAGATCATCCGCCGGAGGGTATGGCAGCCGAATGCTGGACGATCTGAAAAACGTCACTTAAATCCGCTGCTCATTCGTTTCCGAACGAACTTAGCTTCTCCAGAAGCGCTTCCGAGATCTCGAACTGACGCGCCGTTCCACGACCCATAGAGTTCTTGACGATCGTCTCGGTCAACATTCCTCGCCTCACCAGAAGGTCCACCGTCTCCTTGACGCCGCTGCGCGTTAGGGCCGTGATTTCCATGATAGTGGAAAGAGTTAGCTTCTGGTGCGCTTGGTTCATGCTGTAGAGGACCGTCATCATGCCGACCTGCTTCAGCCTTGCCTGAGGCGTCTCGTCTTCCTGGGGGTGATCGAGGATCTCATGCAGGATAAGGCCTGAGAAAGCCAGATTACGCCACTGGGTTGCAATTGCTCTTGTCATGTCTTTTTACTGTGTTATATAAATCAGTATAAATCGCACTAGCACCACGCTACCTCTTCCGCAATGGGACGTCTTTGAAGGGTCGTGCTCATGAAAAACCTTCTGTTCAACACGGTTGTCGCGGCCTGCTGCATATTGCCACCCTATCTTAATTCACCAGGCAGGGCGCAAGCAAATGAGTGGGGTTGCGAGGTTATTCTGTGCCTTTCCAACCCCGGAGGCCCGACGCAGTTTGCAGAATGCCGCCCGCCGATCGAAAAGCTCTGGCGCGAGCTTGCCGAGGGGCATTCGTTCCCCACTTGCAGCGGCGCCACCTTCCACAGTTCCCGCCCGGGCTATGAGCCGTATTACTGCGAAAGCGGATACCGGCTGCAAAGCGATTATGGTCCGCGCGGGCAGGAAATAACCTGCGTGTCGATCGCCCTTCAGCCGGTGAGCGACGCGTTCTGCCCCGATCTCGGGGAGAGCAGCAGTTCCAGCAACAATTCGGTTTTGGCGCCGCGATGGCAGCTGGTCGATGGTCGGCGCCAATGCATGGGTTATCCGACCGCTCGCCCGATGGTGAGATCGCAGCCCCACTATGTCGACGTCACCATCGATGGGGTGGGCACGCAACGGGTCTGGTACTGAACTATGGCTGTGGCATTCGTTGATCTCGCCCAGAACTGCGCACCCGTGGTGGACGTCAGGACGCTTGCCGCCGTCGTCAGTCTGGAGAGCGGCTTCAATCCACTCGCCATTGCTATCAACAGCGGTCCGCCGCCTGAGCGCCAACCCGCGTCGAAGGCGGAGGCGATCGAGCGCGCGACCTCCCTTGTTGCCGATCGGCAGGACATCCGGATCGGTCTGGGCGGCATTGGGGCGGCGGAGCTAGGCAGACTGAAGCTTTCGATTTCGGATGCGTTCGATCCCTGCTTGAACCTCAAGGCGACGGCCACTCTGCTCGATGGCTACTATCGCCTTGCCTTGCGCTCCGGGGCCGATGCGACGCAAGCCGAAAAGGTGATGCTTCAGTCCTACTACGGGCGTGACGATCCGTCTGTTGGCGAAATGATCAAATATGACGCTGAGGTCCGCCAGGAAATGAGCCGCCTGCCTTCCGACCTTGCGTCTCTCACTATCGCCGAGCCGCGGCAAGAAACCCCTGTCGCGGACCCGTCAGCCAGGCGGGAGATATCGCCGGCTACACAATTGCTTTCCCAATCCGGCGGAGCCGCATCGTGGGACGTCTTCAACGTCCGGCGGTCATCCCAGGTTCTCGTGTTTCAAGACGAACGATCGGAGCAACGAAAATGATCTCAAGAGCAGACTTTCGCCCTGTCGCAGCCCCTCTCCTGATGGCCGCCGTCATCAGCGCCTGCCTGGTAGAGCCGGCCTTCGCGCAGGCGGCCGGCGTCGAAACCGTCCTGCAGAACATCGTCGACATGCTGACCGGCAATATTGCCAGGCTGCTTGCGGTCATCGCCGTCATCATCATCTGCATCGCCTGGATGTTCGGCTACATGGATCTTCGCCGCGCCGGTTTCTGGATTATCGGCATCGGCGGAATCTTTGGTGCGACGGAACTCGTCAATACGATCGTCGGAAGCTGATCATCATGCAAACAGCCGCCGCTATCGAGGAAGATATCTTGTTTCTTGCCTGCACGCGCCCGGCGATGATTGCCGGCGTGACGATGGAGGCGATGGGCCTCAACGTCATGCTGACGACCATCCTCTATATCACCGCGGGATCGATCGCCTACGCACTTGTCGGCGTCGTCTTCCATTTCATATTCCGCACGCTCGTCAAGCATGACCACAACATGTTCCGCATCCTGATCTCCTGGATCGAGACCCGCGGCCGGTCGCGCAACGCCGCCTATTGGGGCGGCGCCAGCTTGTCGCCCCTGAGGCTCATCCGGCGCTATGACGAAAAGGATTTGAGCTTTGCCTAGCACCGCAACGCTTCGCTCGCGCGAACTCGGGCCCGAAACTTTCATTCCATACGTCCGTCATGTCGACGAGACGACGATCGCGCTCGAATCCAGGGCCTTGATGGTGATGGTCGCGCTTGAAGGCATATCCTTCGAAACTGCCGATGTCCTGGACCTCAACAGCCTGCACCGCGATCTTAATACGCTTTACCGCAACATCGCTGACGACCATCTGGCGCTCTGGACTCATGTCATCCGCCGCCGCGACAACGCCTACCCGGACGGAGCCTTCGCCAACCCCTTCTCGCAAGGTCTGAACGCTCGATATCGCGACCGCATGATCGAAGAGGATCTGTTTCGCAATGATCTTTACCTCTCGCTTGTCTGGCATCCGGGCCGGGATCCCGCAGAAAAAGCCGCCCATCTTCTCTCCCGCCTGCGCAAGGCGCGCCGCGACCGTGTCGAGCTTGATGAGGATGCCCTGAAGCATCTGAGGGACAAGGTCTCCGACGTGACTGCCGGGCTGAAACGCTTCGAGCCTCGTGTGCTTTGCCTCTACGAACAGGACGACATCGTCTTTTCCGAGCCGAGCGAGGTTCTGCATCAGATCGTCGGCGGCCGGCGGGAGCGGGTCCCGCTGACGGAAGGCCGCATATCCTCGGCGATCTATTCGCATCGGGTGATCTTCGGGCGGGAGACCGTCGAGATCCGTCATGAGGCCGCAAGCCGTTACGCCGGCATATTCGGGTTCAAGGAATATCCGGCGACCACCCGCAGCGGCATGCTCGACGGCATCCTGACGGCGCCCTTCGAGCTTATCCTGACGCAATCTTTCGCCTTCGTCGCGAAAGCCGATGCGCGCACGATCATGGGGCGCAAGCAGAACCAGATGGTCAGCGCCGGCGACAAGGCGGCGTCGCAGATCGAAGAGCTCGGCGATGCCATGGACGATCTGGAATCGAACCGCTTCGTGCTTGGAGAACATCATCTGGCCCTGTCGGTCTTTGCGCCCTCGGTGAAGGAACTCACCGACAATATGGCCAAGGCACGCGCCTATCTCACCAATGGGGGTGCGGTCGTCGCCCGCGAGGATCTTGGCCTTGAAGCGGCCTGGTGGGGGCAGGGGCCGGGCAATTTCCGCTACCGGGCAAGATCGGGCGCCATCACCTCGCGAAATTTTGCAGCACTTTCCCCTTTCCATTCCTATCCCGCCGGCAGGAAAGACGGCAACGAATGGGGACCGGCCGTCGCCATGCTGAAGACCGCCTCCGGTTCGCCCTTCTATTTCAATTTCCACCATAGCGATCTCGGCAACACCTTCGTCTGCGGCCCGTCCGGCACGGGCAAGACGGTGCTCTTGAACTTCATGCTGTCCCAGCTCGAAAAACATGATCCGCACATGGTCTTCTTCGACAAGGATCGCGGAGCCGACCTGTTCGTCCGGGCCGCGGGTGGCACCTACCTGCCGCTTCGAAACGGTGTCGCCACCGGCTGCGCGCCGTTGAAGGCATTTGAACTCACCCCGGAAAACAAGGTGTTCCTCGCCCGCTGGGTCGGCCAGCTGGTCGGGTCGGCAAAGCGTCAACTGACGGTCTTGGAGCTGCGCGACATCGCCTCGGCGATCGACGGGCTGGCGGACCTGCCGGTCGAAGGGCGTTCGATCGGCGCCTTGCGCACCTTCCTCAACAATACCGATCCCGAAGGCATCGCGGCGCGGCTCAGGCGGTGGGAAAGGGGTGGGCCGCTCGGCTGGGTGTTCGACAACCAAACCGACGACATCGGGATCGGGGCCAAGTTCATCGGTTACGACATGACCGATTTCCTCGACAATGAGGAAATCCGCACCCCGTTGATGGCCTACCTGTTCTTCCGCATCGAGCAGCTGATCGACGGGCGGCGCATCATCATCGTCATCGACGAGTTCTGGAAGGCGCTGCAGGACGAAGGCTTTCGCGACCTCGCGCAGAACAAGCTGAAGACGATCCGCAAACAGAACGGCCTGATGCTGTTTGCGACCCAAAGCCCGCGCGACGCGATCGTCTCGCCGATTGCCCATACGATCATCGAGCAGTGCCCGACGCAGATCTTCCTTCCCAATCCGCGCGGCGACCATGGCGATTACGTCGACGGGTTCAAACTGACGGAGCGCGAATTCGAACTGCTCTCGCGCGAGCTTTCGGTCGAAAGCCGGCGCTTCATCGTCAAGCAGGGCCATAACAGCGTCGTCGCCGAATTGAACCTCAGGGGCTTTGACGACGAGCTCGACATCCTGTCCGGCCGCACCGCCAACGTCGAACTCGCCGAGACGATCCGGGCGGAGATCGGCGACCGGCTGGCAGACTGGCTACCCGTGTTTCGGCAAAGAAGGAGGACGGATTGATGGAAAGGATCAGAATGGAGTTTGCTCTGGCGATGATGGTTGCACTGTTGCCGGCTGGAACGGCATTCGCGCAGGGCATTCCGGTCATCGACGAGACGGCGATCGCCAAGCAGATCGAGAGCATCACTCAGCTGAAATCCCAGCTCGACACGCTCAATCAGCAGCTCCAGCAGGCGCAGCAGCTTTACGCATCGCTGAACAAGCTTACCAACATGGCCGATGTCGCCGGTCTGCTGAACGACCCTTCGATCCGCAAGGCATTGCCGCAGGATTTCAATGCCATCGAAGGCTTGCTCAAAGGCTCGGGCAGCGGTGTCTTCGCCACCTCCGCCTCAAAATTCCTCGAAGAAAATTCGACCTATCGCACCGATGCCAATGATTTCTATGCGCAAGAATTGGCCCGCGCTCAGAACCAGAATGCCGGGCAGATGAGCCTCGGCCAGCAGATCTACGATGCCGCCACCAAGCGCATCGACGGCATCGATCAGCTACGCCAGCAGATCTCGGGTGCAGCCGACGCCAAGGATATCGCCGACCTTCAGGCACGCCTGCAGGCCGAAACCGCCTTTCTGCAAACCGACGTGCTGCGCATGCAGGCTCTGCAGATGGTCCAGCAGGCACAGGTTCAGGTCGACGACCAGCGCAGGGCCGAGGATTGGCGCAAGCGCCTGGATGCCATGGCAGAGGCGCTCAAATGAAATATCTCCTTCCTGGTATCGCCGCGCTTGCGCTTTCGGGCTGCTTCGGCGAGGGCGACAAGATCTATACCGGCGACGAACTGATGGCTGCTCAGGCCCTGCTCGCGAAGATCACAAGCGAATGCCGCAACAACCCTGGCGCCTTGCGTCAGACGCCCAATTGCCAAAACGCCGAGGCGGCGCACTGGAAGCTGTGGCTCCGCACTACGCCTGGAGGCTGAGCCATGTACCAGGTCTTCAGCTTCGTCGATGGTCAGTTCAAGTCGCCGCTCGAGAATTTCATCTCGTCGGGCACGTCGAACATCGCCAGCTGGATCAGCGGCCCACTCACCGCGGCGCTGACGCTCTACGTCGTGCTCTATGGCTATCTTGTCCTGCGGGGCTCGGTCCAGGAGCCGATTGTCGAATTCGCCTTCCGGGCGATGAAACTTGCGATCATCGTCATGCTGGTGCGCAACGCCAGCGAATATCAGACCTATGTCACCCAGATTTTCTTCGAGACGCTGCCGCGCGAGATTTCCCAGGCGCTGAACTCGGGTAGCGCACCGAGTGCCTCCACCTTCGACAGCCTGCTCGACAAGGGCCAGAAATGCGCCAAGGACATCTGGGCGCGCGCCACCTGGCCCGCCGACATCGTCAACGGCATCGGCGGGATGATGGCCATCGGCGCGAGCTTCACGGTGGCGGCGATCGGCTATATCGTCTCGCTCTATGCCCGGCTGGCGCTCGCCATCGTGCTGGCCATCGGGCCGATCTTCGTGGCGCTGGCGATGTTCCAGTCCACCCGTCGTTTTACCGAATCCTGGATCGGTCAGCTCGCCAATTTCGTCATTCTCCAGGTCCTGGTCGTCGCGATCGGTTCACTGCTGATCAGCTGTATCGACACGACCTTCACGGCGGTCGAAAGCTATACCGATGTCATGATGCGCCCGGTCGCCCTTTGCGCCATCTGCCTTGCTGCCCTTTACGTCTTCTACCAACTGCCCGGAATCGCCTCAGCGCTTGCGGCGGGCGGGGCGTCGCTGACCTACGGCTATGGTGCTGCCCGAGACGCCCATGAGGGCACGCTCGCCTGGGCCGCCTCGCATGGTGCCAGAGCTGTTGGTCGCGGCGCCCGTTCCGCCGGCCGCCGTCTCAGATCTTGAGGGGCCGCAAGACGACTTCTCCACGACAAATGTTTCAGAGGTTTGCATTTCAATGATCCGCATTATCGTCTCGCTCCTCCTTGCCTTGGAGTTCACCGGCTGCGCATCGAGGTCCCATCCTTTGCCCAAATGCGATGGCTATTCGCGCCGGCCGCTTAACCGCGCCATGTGGCAGTGGGAGGACAACAAGCCCGCCAAGCAAAGCGGCAATGACGCAGTCCCGGCGACGGCGGCCGGCCAGGTGTCTTCCTATGGAAAAGAGCCGCTGACGGAGGGGCCAGCCGACTTCGCGCATTTCGATGCCGCGGGTTCCTATCGGCTATGCGAGGAGGGGTGAGATCGTGAGTACCGACAGTCTGAAGAGCTATTTCGAAAGGGCACGCCGCTTCGATCAGGATCGGCTGGTCCAGGTGGAGCGGTCGGCGCGCATCGCCTGGTCTATCGCGATTGCCGCAAGCGTGCTTGCCGCCACCTCGATCGTCGCCGTTGCCGGGCTGACGCCTTTGAAGACGGTCGAGCCTTTCGTCGTTCGGGTCGACAATTCGACCGGCATCGTCGACGTCGTCTCGGCGCTGACGTCGACTGCCGGCAGCTACGACGAGGCGGTGACCAAGTATTTCGCCGCCAAATATGTGCGTGCGCGGGAAGCCTATGTCTGGAGCGAGGCCGAGGAGAATTTTCGCACCGTCGCTCTGCTCTCGACCCAGCCGGAGCAGACGCGTTTTGCGGCGATCTACCGAGGCGGCAATCCGGACTCTCCGCAGAATATCTATGGCCGCGGCGCGACGGCACGCGTCAACATCGTCTCGATCTCGCTGATCAACGCCAATGTCGTATCGGTGCGCTATACCAGGACCGTCACGCGTGGTGACGACGTCCGGACCACCCACTGGGTGGCGACGCTCACCTTTTCTTATGTCAACGCGCCGATGTCCTCGACCGACCGGCTGACCAATCCGCTTGGTTTTGCCGTCAGCGAATATCGCGCCGATCCGGAGGCCATCAATTGAAGCAGAGTTTCCTCATCGCCCTGACGGTGACCGCAGGACTCACCACGACCGCGCTGGCGCTCGATATCCCGCGAGGCGCATCGCAGGATAGCCGCGTCCGTTTCATCGACTACCAGCCCTATAACATCACCAAGATCGTCGGCACGTTGCGGTCTTCGGTGCAGATAGAGTTCGCCGCCGATGAGGAGATCGCCCATGTGGCACTCGGCAACAGCGTCGCGTGGGAAGTGGCGCCGGCCGGCAACATCCTGTTTTTAAAACCCCGCGAAAACCAGCCGGTGACGAACATCTCGGTCGTCACGACCAGGCGGGATGGCTCGACCCGCAGCTACCAGATGGAGCTGACGGTGCGCGATGGCAGCGTCGAGGCCGGGCAGAACACCTACTTCTATGTGAAGTATCGCTATCCCGCCGACGAGGCCGAACGCCGGAAGCTGGAGACCGCTGCCCGCGCGCAAGCAGCTCAGGCCGGAGAAGCTGACAAGGTTCTGGCTCTCCACGAGGCCTATGGGCCACGCAACTGGCGCTATTCGGCTCAAGGGACCTCGGCACTTGAACCGCAGGCCGTCTACGACAATGGCAAGGTCACGACCTTTTCCTTTGCCGGCAACCAGGAAATGCCGGCGATCTACATGGAAAATTCCGACGGCAGCGAGAGCCTCGTGCCGAAGTCCGTCGAGAACAACCTGGTGCTGGTGCACGCGATCAGCCGCAAGTTCATCCTGCGCAGGGGAGGCGACGTCCTCTGCGTCTTCAACGAGGCCTATGACCGTATCGGCATCGATCCCGATACGAATACGACCTCACCCTCTGTCGAGCGCGTCGTGAAGACGCAGGCTGTGGCAGGACAATAGGAGGACGCCATGGCCGAGGAAGACAGCACCCACATTCCCGGTGAGCGCGCCGAAACGACGACGGGCCGCGGTCTCGACAGCAATCCGACGGTGAGACGCGGTGCGGTGGCGCTCGCCATCGTCGCCTTCGTCGGCTTTGCCCTCTGGTCGATGCGCGGCCAGGATAAGCCCGTAGATGGCATCCAGCCCGAACGCGTCGTCATCCGGCAGACGTCGGATTTCGAGCCGGCGAAGGAACCGGTCCAACCGGTCGCCACGCCGCCGGAAACGCTGCTGCCAACACCCGGGATGCCCGAACAGGCGGGCGAGGACGAGAAGCTTCTCGACGCTGCCCGACGCGCGCCGGTCATCGCCTATGGTGGGAAGCAATCCTCTCCGTCTCATTCTCGAGACCAGGACGCCAGCGCCGATACCGCGTCAAATTACGTTCCGCTCGGGAGCAACTCGGGCGGTCCCGGTGCCCAGGCCGAAAACGAGGACCAGCGCTTCAATCGGCTGTTGACGCCGACCCAGCTGCAGGGCTCGCGCGCCGGCACGCTTGGGAATCGCGACTTCATCGTCGCCATGGGAACCTCCATTCCATGCGTTCTGGAGACGGCACTGTCGTCGGACCAACCCGGGTTCACGAGCTGTGTCATCAGCCGCGACGTCCTTTCGGATAACGGCCGGGTCGTGCTGATGGAGAAGGGCACGCAGGTGGTCGGCGAATATCGCGGCGGCCTTCGCCGCGGCCAGAAGCGCCTGTTTGTGCTCTGGAACCGGGCAAAGACGCCCAAGGGGGTGATCATCACCCTGGCGTCGCCGGCAACCGACGCCCTTGGGCGTGCCGGAGTCGACGGTTACGTCGATACCCATTGGTGGGAGCGTTTCGGCAGCGCGATCCTGTTGTCGATCGTCGGCGACGCCACCTCCTACGTCAACAGCCAGCTGCAGGACAGCGATGTCGATGCAGACAACACGACGAGCGCCGGCAAGCAGGCCGCGACCATCGCCGTCGAGCAGTCGATCAACATTGCGCCGACGCTATTGAAGCATCAAGGGGAGCTCGTCTCGATCTTCGTTGCGCGTGATCTCGATTTCTCGAGCGTCTATCGCCTCCGCGTGACGGAACCGCGCAACCGAGTCTCCGATCGGGCGGTTCTCGGGGACTTCGCGCCCGCCTCGACCCTGGTCACGAAATAGCCCGCCATGACAGAGGGAGCCGATTCAGGCGTCGTGCGAGAGCTGTTGGCACCCCTGTCGCCCTTCCTGCGCGACAAATCCCTCTATGAGATCATCGTCAACTGGCCGACCCAGGTGGTCACCGAGGGCACGGCCGGGTGGCAGGCCCATGATCTGCCGGAGCTGTCGTTCGACAAGCTGATGCGTCTGGCGCGCGCTGTCGCAAGCTTTTCCAACCAGTCGATCGACGAAACCCGGCCCATCCTCTCGGCAACGCTGCCCGGCGACGAGCGGATCCAGATCGTCATCCCGCCCGCTACGACGAAAGGAACCGTCAGCATCACGATCAGAAAACCGTCTTCCGTGTCGCTCAGCCTCAACGATCTTGAGCAGGGCGGCTTGTTCGCCGAGGTTGCGAGGCAAGAGGCGGACATCTCCTCGGCCGACCGTAGGCTTCTGGAATTCTATAGAACGGGGTCCTACCAGGCATTTCTGCGAGAGGCCGTCTACGCACGCAAGAACATCATCATCTCCGGGGCGACAGGATCCGGCAAGACGACGCTCTCGAAAGCCTTGATTCGCCATATCCCGTCGAGCGAACGCATCATCTCGATTGAAGACACGCCGGAGCTCGTCATCCCGCAGCCGAACCACGTCCGTCTCTTCTACTCCAAGGGCGGCCAAGGGCTGGCAAAAGTCGGGGCGAAGGATCTGCTCGAGTCCTGCCTGCGCATGCGGCCGGATCGCATTCTTCTGCAGGAGCTGCGCGACGGCACCGCGTTCTACTACATTCGCAATGTGAACTCAGGCCATCCGGGTTCGATCACAACGGTGCATGCCGACTCCGCCGACCTTGCATTCGAACAGCTGACTCTGCTGGTGAAGGAATCCGAAGGTGGGAGAGACCTGGAGCGAAACGACATACGCGCGATGCTGAAGATCGCGATCGACGTCATCGTCCAGTGTAAACGCCTCGAGGGTCGGTTTCGGGTGACTGAAATCTACTATCGCGCCGCCGCGGCAACTAAAATCGCTCGCGGCGATGGTCAAAACTGCTGACGCCGGGGTTTCCCGGCACGCCATAGCTGTCAAGGCGAAGCGTCGGATGCATCGCGGGACAGCATCAAATGCAGTCAGCTTTGGGCGGGGTGGATGCTGCATTCTGCTCGATGACACCGACGGCCGCGCTGAACGGCATAGGCCGACCGAAGAGGTAGCCTTGGCCATATGGGCAACCCAAGGCCAAGAGAGCCTCCTCCTGTTCGCGGGTTTCAATGCCTTCTGCGACGGTGTCCAGTCCCATGTCACGGCTGAGCCCGATCAGTGCGCGTGTGATCGCAGCATCGTTCGGCCTGCTGCGAATCTGCTGGATGAAACCGCGATCGATCTTCAGCGTCGTCAGTGGATAGCGCTGCAAGGAACTGAGCGAAGCATATCCCGTTCCAAAGTCGTCGAAGGCGATGCCAACGCCAAGCTCCCGCAGGGCCGTCATCGCCTCCAGAGAACGATCGTCATCGGCAAGTGCGATCGTTTCGGTGACTTCGAGCTCCAGTCCCTCGGGTGCAAGGGAGTGCCTTTGAAGTGCGTTGGCCACTTTGTGGATGAGATTGGGGCCGCGGAGTTGCCCCGGGAAGAGGTTGACGCCGATCTTGATTTTGTAGCCTGACGCCTGCAGTTCGCTGGCGCGCTTTGCTGCTTCGTCAAGCGTCCACCAGCCAATATCCAGAGCCAATGCGCTCTGATCGAGAGCAGGAAGAAAGGCTCCGGGCGTCAGCAGGCCCCGGGTGGGATGATGCCAACGGATCAATGCTTCAAGCCCGATGATTTTACCGTCGGAGAGTCTGACCTGGGGCTGATAGAAGAGCTCCAGCTCACCTTGACGCATCCCGGCAAGCAGCTCATCGCGCAGTTCGCGCCGCGCCGACGTCTCGCTTCGCATGGTGGCGTCATACATCCGGATCGAGTGTCCGCCTGCGGCTTTCGCTCGATACAGGGCGTAGTCGGCACTGGCAATCAGCTCTTCGGCTTCCACCCCGTGGGCCGGTGAAAGAGCAAAGCCGATGCTGGTGCCGAGTTCAAGGACATGTCCGCCGAGTTCAAACGGCTTTGCAAATGCCTGGAGGATAGCATCGGCTTGGGCATAAACGGCACGCGGGTCGCTTACATTCTGCAACAGCACCGCAAATTCGTCGCCGCCGACACGTGCAATATGAGCGTCAGGACGCAGCGTGTATGGGAGCCTGACACCGACGGCCTGCAAAAGGCAATCGCCGACCAAATGTCCGTGCGTGTCGTTGACTTCCTTGAAGCCATCCAGGTCCAAGAGCATGATGGCGGCAGCGTTTCCCGCAGCAAGCGTATCGGCAAGCAGCGCGGAAAAGCGATGACGATTAAGCAGTCCCGTCAGGGTATCCTGGCTTGCCAGGCGCAACAGTCGCCCTTCCTTCTCCCGTCGCTCTGAAATATCGGTGATGACGGCGCCGGCACAGAAGCCGCGTTTGCCACGCCAGGTCGACAGGGTGATTTCGATCGGAAACTCCGTGCCGTCCTTCCTGACCGCCGACACCTCGACCGGCCTGCCACCGAGATTTGGCTTTTGCCCCGCCGACACTTTTTGCAGCCCTGCCATGTGGGCGCCCCGCATCCGCTCCGGGATGATGATAGTGATGGGCTTTCCGATCATCTCGCCTTTGGTGTAGCCGAACAGCGCGCAGGCGGAGGGATTGACGAACTCGATATCTCCGTGGCTGTCGATCGAGATCAGGGATAATTTCGTCGCCTCGGCAAATTTCACCACCGTGAACGGCATGCGCCGCTCCGAGCTGCTCATTGAAGACGACTTGGGTGTCATGCGTGCCTCGTGCATCGTGCCGGGCCTGGTTTCGAAATTATCCGGTTGGGGAAACTGCCGGCCAAGCACAATCACCATGGAATACATGCGTGAACATTGATTTAAGTCGCGTGCATGCCGCTGGCAGAAAAGCCCAGAATAGCGCAACTCGAGAGTGCCACCAGAGGTGATCAAGCAAACTGGACTCTTGAAGGCAGCCCCGCTAGCGTGCGCGGGCTTCGAAACCGGAGGCGGACAATGCTCAACGAAAACGACCAGACGGAACTTACGAATACCCTGTCTGGTCGCGATGTCGCGCAGGCTGGTGCTCTTTGCTATCGTCGGACCGAAGGCGGTGGACTTGAAATTCTTTTTGTAGGCAGCCGACGGAACGGTCGCTGGGGCATTCCGAAAGGGCGCGTCGAGTATGGTGAAATCACCAGCGCTGCGGCGCTCAGAGAAGCGTTCGAGGAAGCCGGAGTGGTGGGCCTCGTCGACACGACCGTGTTCGGTTCCTTTTCGTATCGAAAGGACACGGGTCCCAACCACTACCATGTGTCCGTCCATCTTCTCCAGGTGTCGCGCATCGCGGACGAGTTTCCGGAGAAAAGCATCCGTAAAACACATTGGTTCCCACTGAAGGATGCCATGCGCGAGGCCGCCCGGCCGGGTCTGCGAGCGCTCCTGTGTCGGGTTGAGAACGTCGACCTATGAAGCTCAGTTTCGGCAGATCGCTATTGAGGGTCCTCAGAGCCCAAAAGAAAATCAGTAACCGGATCGAGAAAGCTGTCGCAAAGACCCGACGCAAAACGAAACGTTCAACGCCCCGTCCCGCGAAACCGATTTTGGTCGAGACAACCGCGTTTGGAAGCAATCCGGGCCGCTTGCTGATGAAATCCTTCGTCCCGACCACACGGCTGCCGAAGAACCCTGCGCTTGTCGTCTTGCTTCACGGATGCCATCAGACTCCTGAAAGCCTGGATGCCGCGGCGGGCTTTTCCAAGCTCGCGAAAGAGCGCGGTTTCGTTCTTCTCTATCCACAGCAGAAGAGAGCAAACAATTCGCAAGATTGCTTCAACTGGTTTCGACCAAGCGCCGTCGCGCGAGACCGCGGCGAGGTCCGTTCGATCAAGCAGATGATCGAGTACCTATGCGAGCGACATCGCATCGACCGGTCGAGGATATTCATCGCGGGGCTGTCCGCCGGCGCGGCGATGACGGGCGCACTTGTCGCGAACTATCCCTCACTGTTTGCGGGCGCCGCAATCATCGCCGGCATGCCATTCGGATCCGTCCGCGACGCGATGTCGGCCCTGCGCGCGATGAAGTCAGGCGCGACGCCGCCACCGGGCGGATGGGAACGGCCGATCGCCGAGATTTCGCCAGAAGTCAGGGCATGGCCTCCGATAACCATCTGGCAGGGCATGGAAGACCGGGTGGTCAAGCCCGCCAATGCGCTCGCTTGTGTTGCTCAGTGGCTCGAAGTTCAGGGCATTGTAGAAAGCAGCGGCCGCTTGGAGAAAAAACCATGGGGCAGCTTGCAGTCGTGGAAAGTGACCGGCGAGAGGAAAGTGGCCCTCTATTCGGTCAGCAACATGGGCCACGGGCTTCCGATCAAGAAACGCAAGAGCGTCATAACACCACGATCTGCTGACCCTTATGTGATCCCGGCAGATATCTCGGCTCCAGCTGAGATGATGCGATTATGGGGCTTGTCGAGGTTTCGAATGTAACCAGTTCGCGGGCATGTTCGACCGCACCAGGCAAAGTCCGGTCGCGATGGCTCATAGCGGCCTCCCGAATTCGTTCTCCAAACGTTCCAAGTAGTGCTGCTGTTCCCGCCGTATGGCGATCGTCGCATTGGGCAATCGATGGCTCTTGTTCGGACGTAAAGGCGCCCGCCGAGCGAGAGGAATTCCGCTCATTGCAACAGTCGCTTGGTCAGTGCCGAAAACGGTGGTCGATCGGTTCGTCCGAGAAAGCAGCGCGCCAATCCGATAGCCGTCGGCTGACCAGCCCGCCAGGACGGGTCATTAGGAATGTGGATCTGCCCGCCATTCGGATGTCGCGCCGAATTCTGAAATGGCAAACGAGATGACGCTCTGCAGGCGCGGCGTCATGCGGCGATCGCGATGATAGACAAGCGACATCGGTCGCTCACGGAGATGCCAGTCTGGAAAGAGTTGAACGAGCAGGCCTGCCTCGACATCCGAACGCAGCAGAATGGATGGCTGCATGATCACTCCGAGGGCCGCGCGTGCGGCCATGCGCACGGCCTGACCGCTATTGACAGTGATCGATATCCGCGGGATGACTTCGACCTGAACGTCGCCGTTCGCCAGCTTCCATGGTGACCGTGCCGCCGGAGCAAAGCCGATGGCGTCATGGTTGGCCAGGTCACTTGGATGACCTGGATTGCCCCTTCGAGCAAGGTAGTCTGGTGCAGCGCAGATCATCATCTGGTAAGGGGCAAGACGGCGCGCGATCAAGCGGCTATCGGGTAATTCGCCGATACGGAAGGCAATATCGAATCCTTCGTCGACAATGTCGACATTGCGATCCGTCAAGGTGATATCCAGCGTGACATCCGGGGCAAGCGCGCGGTAGCGCTGCAGTCTCGGCATCAGCACCTCTGCACCGAACGTCGTCGGAGCCGTCATCTTCAGCTTGCCACGAGGCTCTGCTTGCAATGCCTCGGCATCCTGATCGGCGATCGCCACGCGCTCCAGAATATCTCGACACTGTTCGACATAGCTGGCGCCGAAATCCGTCAGGCTCTGACGGCGGGTCGTCCTATTCAGAAGGCGCATTCCGAGCCGTTCCTCAAGTGCTGCCACATGCTGCCCAACCATCGCAGGTGACATCCCGAGCTTGCCGGATGCGGCACTCATCGAGCCCTCTTGCACCGTTGTCACGAATACCTGCATGGATCGGAAGAGGCACATTCGATAGCTCAACTTTTAAATGATGATATTATTTTCACGATTATCCATTTATCTGGGTGAAATACAACTCCTGTGACGCTGCAAACAAGGAGCACGACATGGCGCAGAACAGATTCACGGGCAAAACCATCCTCATTACGGGAGCGGGAACCGGCATGGGGCGGGCTGCCGCGCTTCGACTGGTCGAAGAGGGTGGCCAAGTCGCTCTCGTCGGGCGCCGGCCCGAGCCTATCAGCCAATTGCAGTCGGAGATCGAGGCCGCCGGCGGCACAGCCATTGCGATCGCCTGCGATATCGCCGACAACGAGGCGGTTGCCGCGGCCGTCCAGACGACGATAACTTGCTTCGGCAAACTGGATGCCCTCTTCGCCAACGCCGGCGTGCTTGGCGAGTTCAAGCCATTGGCTGTCACAGAAGCGGACGAATTCGACGCGCTGATCGCCACCAATCTGCGCGGCACCTTTTTCACCATCAAGCAATGCCTGCCGTTTCTGGCCGATGGTGCGATCCTCATCAACGCCTCCTGGACGGCTGGTGGCGTGATGCCAGGCGCCGGAGCCTATGCCGGCACGAAGGGTGCCCTGCAGGCGATGATGCGCACCCTTGCGGTGGAACAAGGCCCACGGAACATCCGCGTCAACGCCATAAACCCTGGCATCATCCTGACGCCGATGGCCGATGACGTCATCGACCCTGTCTTCGCGGCTCGCCTCGCCAGTCACACGCCTCTTCGCCGTAACGGCAGATCAGAAGACGTCGCGGGCACCGTGGCGTGGTTGCTGTCGGACGATGCCAGTTTCGTCACCGGCCAGGAAATCACCGTCGACGGTGGTTTCACAATTGGCGGTATCCGGCTTTAGTTCGGCGCTGTCCTATCCGTCAGGGAACTGACCGCATACACCTCGCAAGGCCGGCTCGCTGGTTAGCTTTGCGAGTTCTTCGGCGCAAGGTCCAACCTCGGACCGATCGAAGCCATCGTTGAAGTTTCTGATCAAGCCTTCCGTCTTCCACCTGTCATGATCACAGGGACAACTGAGGCCTAACGACCACACCGAATGCGTAGCATGTGCCGTGCCTCCCGGATCCTAGTAGATGTCGTGTTCGAGCTTTTCGAGGTGTTCGGAGCAAACCACCTTCACCAATTCAAGCAGCACGGTCGTCCGCTCGCTGAGCCAGGTGAGAGCCTCCTCGCTGATCTCGTAATGTTTCGAATAGCGCGCCTTCACATAGGCCTCGTTCAAAGTGTTGAACCAGGCGCGCTCCTTGTGATGATCACGCGGAAAGGCTTCGGCCAAACGACGGTCCTGCTCCTCGGCGAGCGAGCGCAGGAACTTGATGTTGTGCGATGGTGGGCCGTAGTTGGTCAGAGTGAGGAGGACGCAGGAATAGGCCTGTTCAAGCGATTGGTGAAATGCGAAAGCAGCTCTTTTTCGCTGTTGCTTAGTGCGGGCGTATTCTGCCCAATCAGCGAACTCCTCTGCTGCTACGAACCGGTCCTCATAGTGTTCCTTTGCAACCCGCAGACGATCCTCGGTCGAGAGTGGCTCGGGCTCGGGCAGGGGCTCATCGTCCAGTTCGTAGAGAACGATGCCCTCCTTGCGAATATCGGAGAAGAAATAATGCCCTTCCTTGAGGTAGGTATTCACCTCGCGCCTGGAATGGACGATGAAGCTCACCGGCGTTTCGATCGAGGCCTCGTGGATCAGCCGATCGGCGGCCTTGTACCAGTACTCGGCGAATTCGCAGAGTTTGCGGTTGTTGACGATGATGAGCAGATCGAAATCCGAGCGATACCCCTTCATGGTGAAGGGCTCGTCGACCCACCCGCCCTTGGCGTAGGAGCCGAACAGGATGATCTTCAGGATCCTGCCGCGCTTCTTGAAATCGGCCGTGCCTTCTTTCAGCGCATCCTCGAATTCCTCGTGGAGGATTTCAAGGACCCGGCCGAGTTCTCGTTGCTTGCGAAGCGGCATATGATCGAGCGACGATTTCATAAGCAATCGATAGGCGAAAGATCCAATATCGTCTACTCGCAGTTTTGAGAGGGAATCTGTGGGAACTAATCGCCTCGGAGATCACGTTCTCTCGAGGAACCGCGTTAATCGAAGACGACCGTGAATGTGGCTTCCCAAGAAGGTCCTGCACTCCAGGAACGGGGAGCACACGCTGCGTCACCGGCGCGTTGGCCACCGAAAAGGCAGATGCCCTTTCGCCTCTGAATGGGGATGTCGATCAGCTTGATTACGCGGAATCAATTTCGTTGGAATGATACCACTTTATTACCTGCCAGGATCATTGGAATCTTCCGGATTGGCTGAATGCGACTAGCGGACATTTAGCTTCGTGGGCGAAATCAAACGTTTCAGCCCGATTTCACGGAAGCGGGTGAATGCCAACACACCATCCTTGGCTTTAGCTCGAATGAGCGCCCCCTCGTAAGCGTCCACGATACTCGCTGTTAGATCATTGATGTTCTCGTCACTGTCAATATCGCCATCCTGCTGCGCAGCGGCCAGCACCCCTTGAATACTTTTCTCCCAGCGTTCGAATGAAGCGGCGAGCGCATCGAGAACGACTGCGCTCCGGCCTGCAGCGCTTTGGGCAATCATACCGTAAAGGCACCCTGCATATGGGGCGGCCGCCTTATACTCTTGTTCAAGAGCTGCGAAATAGGCATCGAGGCGGGCCAGCGGACGGAGCGACATGTCAGTGAAGAATTTCTCCCGCACCTGCCGGTACTTCTCCTCATACGCTTCGACGACCGCTACGACGAAGTCATCCTTGCTCTGAAAGAAATAATAGAAGGACCCTTTCGGGACGTCGACGGCCTTCAGGATCGGGCCGATCCCCACACCGTCATAGCCATGCGCCAGCAATTGCCGCATACCTTCGGAAATGAGGCGTTCACGCGTCGCAGATTGACCATCCATAACTAGACCAATCGTCTACTAGGCTGTTTATGCACATCTCTCTCCACGGAGTGACCTCATATGAGCATAGCACGCAGTAGGCTTGTCGGCATCTATCTCGTGATTTCTTCTGCTGTTTTGTGGAGCACGGCCGGGCTTTTTGTGCGCATCGCCGACATGGATGTCTGGTCAATGGTCGCTTGGCGGTCGGCCTTCTCATTCGTCACGCTTGGCGCATTTGTATTGATCCGCCGAAGATGGACGAAGAAAGGTGTTAAAGGGACTTTCGGCATGCCTGGTGTGGTTGCATGTGTCGTTTCTACAGTAGCGGCGATCACCTATGTTGCGTCTTTGCAGCGGACGACCGTCGCGAATGTCATGACGGTGTACGCCACGCTTCCGTTTGTAGCGACCGGGATCGCTTTCTTATGGCTGCACGACCCCGTGACATACCGCTTCGTGATCGCTGGCTGTCTAGCTTTCCTGGGAGTAGTTATTTCGGTCGGAGCAGCTATGTCGGCAAACGACCTTCTTGGCATCCTGGCTGCTTTTATCATGACGGCTGGATGCGCCACGCAGATTGTCATTGCCAAACGGTTTCCAAGCATGGATTCGACGATGATGACGGTCTTGGCCGCGTTGGCCTGCTTTTGCATCGCCCTTCCGCTCATGCAGTATTCGATACCGACATCGACACAGCTCCTCGCATGCGCTTTCTATGGGATTTTCACGACCGGCATTGGTTATGTGCTTTTGTTGCTTGGCTCTCGCCGGATTGGTTCAGGTGAAGCCGGACTATTATCCATGCTTGATGTCATCCTTGGCCCAATATGGGTCTGGATTTTCTACAGCGAGGAGATCACGCTACCAGTCCTTCTGGGCGGTGCAGTCGTTTTGACTTCTGTCTTTTGGTATCTCCTACCGAGCCGTAAGGTTGCTGCCCCCGTTTGAGCAACGGCCGCTTTGGGCAGATACCTTTGATAAAGTCGCGTCGAGATCGTGCGGCAGCTCTGGATTGCGGCTGGCGCGCCAAGGTGTAGCTCCCTTTATGCTGGTTTCGGCATCGGCGTCGGGATTAGCTTTGCGAGTTTCCGGAGGTTTTGGGCTGCGGCTGCGAGGTGGAACTCATCTCTAGCTCCGTTCGGCCCTCGTAGTCGCAAGCGATCTAATCTGAGGATGCGTTTGAGGTGAGCAAAGAGCATCTCGACCTTTTTCCTCTCCCGCCTCGAAGTGACATAGGCTTCCGTTTTGGCGATATCGCGAGCCATGTCGCGAGCGCCCTCATGGATGGAGCGTGGTATTTTGCGCGCCGGGGTGTTCGGGCAGCATTTGGGTTTCAGGGCGCAGGGATCGCAGTCGTGCTCGCTGACTCGGTAGCATACCATGCCATCCTCGTCGACAAGCGGACGCTCATTTTTGTAGGTGATCTGTCGCGAGCGTAACTCCTTGCCGCCAGGGCAGGTATAGAGATCGCGTTTGTGGTCGTAGACAAAGTCGGCTTTTTCGAAAGTGCCGTCGCGCCGCTCGGACTTGTCGAAGACCGGGATATGCGGCTCTATCCCCGCTCGTGCACCAGCCAGCCCAGCATCTCGGCAGAACCATAGGCGCTATCGGCGGCCAGCCGTTCTGGATAAAGGTCGAAGCGATCCTGGGTGCGTTCGATCATGGTGCGTGCCGCGCCGACTTCGGCCTGTTGGATCGCCCGGCTCGCTTCGACGTCAACAATGATGGCATTGTTCATATCGATCAGATAGTTGGTGGCGTAAGCGAAGAAGGCGTGGCCCCCTTCTGCGCTCCGGTCCACTGCGCCGCCGGATCAGACCTCGATACGAACTTCGGCTTCACCTCACTGGCCGCACCCCAGATCACTATCCCGGAAGCGGCCATGCCGGTTCTTGGAGAAAGTCGAATGATCCGGCACATCGCCTTCCAGGCCGAGCCGGCAGAACCACCGATAGGCGAGGTTCAGATGCACCTCCTCACACAGCCGACGCTCGGAACGGATGCCGAAGCAGTAGCCTACGATCAGCATGCGGATCATCAGTTCTGGATCAATCGAGGGCCGCCCGATCTCGCTATAGAAAGGCCGCAAGTGGGACCGCAAGGCCGGACAGGTCGACGAAGCGGTCGATAGAACGCAGAAGGTGGGCGGCGCGCAACTCATCCATCTGCGCGTCATGGACCTGATCGTCCGTCGAGACGCGGGCGTAGCCGACGAGCCGTTTCGGTAATGGCGGCTGATTTGAAGCTGGTCGTCTTGCCATGGGTATTTGCGGCTGCTTTTCAGGTGCTTTGTACAAATAAGGAATGCGCGAAGAAATGACCCTTTGCGAGTATGTTTTATGATCAAAGAGGAGGCGCTTCCAGCGCGTCTTCCGGTCGACACGGAACGCGCGTCAGCGGCCTTCCACCGGCGTAATGCCGCAGAACTGTGTGATTGAATGAGCGCTATCGCATTGTTCGCGCATTGTTGCCCAGAGAGATGCTGGAGCGGGCTTCTATAGGCGATACGCCCGCTAGGTAAGGTCAACCAGAGCTTTGCCTATCGAGGCTAGGGGCATTGCTTCCACATCGTGCTTTAGGCGGAAAGTTTCCTGCCCAGGGTAAACGACGATGCATCGTGCTGGGTCGAGATCTTCGCATGCAAGATAGAAGCCTTTCTCGAGTTTCGGCGTCAGGCTCCGCTTGATTTCGATAGCCCAAGGTCGTTCACCCGGGGGCGTCAGAAGGAGGTCAATCTCCGCACCAGCCAATGTTCGGTAAAAATTGCTCTGAGTTCCGGGGGGGGCTGCTGCAATCAACGTCTCGATCACGAGACCTTCCCAGCTTGCCCCGGCGACTGGGTGTCCAAGCAGGTCCTCCTGAGTGGTCAGTCCCAAAAGGGTGTGGGTGATGCCGCTATCGCGAACATAGACCCGCGGTGATTTGACAAGGCGCTTGCCAACATTCGCATGCCAAGGCTCAAGGCGTCGCACGAGGAGTAGATCAACCAGGAGATCGAGATAGGAGGCGACCGTCTTGCCATCGACGCCGAGCGAACGCGCAAATTCTGCGGCATTCAGAAGTCCGGATTGATGATGTGCGAGCATTATCCAGAAGCGCCGCAATGTCTCGGCAGGAATACGAGGACCAAGCACGGGAATATCTCGTTCCAGATAGGTTCGTATGAAGTCCTGCCGCCAGCGCTGGCTTGCACGATCATTTACCGCAAGGAAACTATCAGGGAAGCCGCCTCGCACCCATAGCTTATTCAGATCATCAACTGGTACTTCCAGGCCGTCGATCGGACCCATTTCAAGGTAGGCGATGCGACCGGCCAGCGTCTCACCCGACTGTTTCAATAGATCGATGGATGCGGACCCGAGCAGCAGGAAATGGCCAGCCTTCCTCCCATTTCGCCGGCCCCGATCGATAAGCCCACGCAAATTCTGAAAAAGATTTGGTAGCCGGTGAACCTCATCCAGGATAACGAGCTTGTCGCTATGCTGGCTGAGATATAGTTCCGGCTCGGTGAGTTTGGCGCGGTCGGCATCCGATTCCAGGTCGAGATAGATTGATGAGCGTTGTTCGGCTATGGCGAGAGCCAGCGTAGTCTTGCCGACCTGACGCGGGCCAATGAGCGCAACGGCGGGGCTCGAATCGATCAACTCAGTCAGTTTTGTAGATATTCGACGTTCAATCATCCTTGCATTTATGGAGTATAATTCCGTAATTGCAAGGACGATATGTTGATAGCTCGGCTGCGTCCGCTGGCGCGTCGCGCGTCGTTCACATTGCCGTGCGCCTAAAGGCTCGCCGCGTCGGTTGTTCGGAACGCCATCTTTAACCCAAGGTCGATGACTGGATTGATTTCTACCGCGGCCGTTGGCGTGGGGCCTTAACTCCAACGGTCGATGAACGGCAGCGAAACGCAACATTCACAGCCTGTTCAGCGCGCCAATGTCATCAAGTAACCAGAAAGAGCCTTACCTCCCAACACAGGCTCTGATGGAGTAGCCGATGAAAAAGCTCATTCTCTCGACACTTGCTACATTGGTCGCGACCGGCAGCATCTTCACTTCCTATGGCTCCGCGAGCGCACATGATTATCGCGAGCACCGGCACGGCGACAGGAGTGCTGCCATCGTTGGTGGGCTGGCGGCGGGGCTCATCGGCGGACTGGTTGCCGGTGCTCTCATCGAGGACAGGGACCGTCCGCGGTATGATGAAGGCGCAGATTATCGCTACAGCCGCGGCCCGCGCTATGAAGGTAATGTCGGTTATCGCGACTATGGTGACTCGGGCTACCGTTATAGCGTTGGTCCGCGTCATGAGGACAACTCCGGCTATCGCGATTTTGACGGCACAGGCTATCGTTATGACAGTGGCTGGCGTTGATGCAGACCAAGTACATTTCCAGCCTTCCATGACGGCGACCTGAATTGCCTCGTAGAACTTTTGCGCCAACGGGGCGATTTGAGGGTCAATCCGTCAAATGACCAGCCTTGCGGCCCGCCCGTTCTTCCGTTCTACATTGTTGTAGTAGCTTGCAGCCTGCGCCACCGATTTATGAAATGACTGCTGCATGGCTTCCTGAAGCGGGATGCCGCGGTTGGCCGCTTCGGTGAGATAACCAGATCGCAGCCCGTGGGCTGAAAATATCTCTGGATCGAGACCAGCCTTCCTGCAGCGGGCCTTGAGGATGAAATTGACGGACTGCGGTGTCAAGGCGCGGCGATCGACGTTGCCCCACTGGTCGATACGACGGAAGATTGGCCCTGCCTCAATTTTTGCCTCCTGGATCCATCGCTTCAAAGCCCCGACCGGACGGCCGATCAGGACGGCATGGGCCTTATCTTCTACATTCGTCGTCTTGGTGCGGCCGAGGTTGAGTGTGAGGCAGGGCAGGAGAGGGGAGGCGGAATTCTGCGGGTCGGCATGCACCGGCTCCTCGTCAATCAGATCCTCGATGCGAAGGCTTGCAATTTCGGAGCGTCGGCGGCCGCCGGAAGCGAAGGCGGTCAGCAGCAGGGCGCGATCGCGAACATCGACCAGACGATCGCCGGCGCAGGTGACCATGAGCTTTGCCAGGACATCGCCGGTAACCGCTTTTTTGCTCTTGCGGCGGCTTTGCCGCGGCGCGGCGCGCACAGCAAGCCGGAGCGCGGTCTTCAATGATGGCGCCGAAAACGCTCCGGTTAGTCCGCGCCAGCGTGTTAGGATCGACCACGAGGTCAGGCGCCGGCGCACCGTGTCGGGCGCATGCGGGCCGTTGACCCGTAAAAACCCTTCGGCGCGCAATCCTGTCTCGACCTCGACCGGCATGCCATGGTTCGGATCCTCGGCACGTTCAACAGGGTCCCAGAGATGATGAGCGACGAATTTCAACAGCAGGCTCTCCGGCGCCGGCCAGGGCAGGGGAGAGCCGATGGCAAGCGCGCACCAAGCCTCAAGATAGCCGAGATCGGAAGCGAGCGCCCTGAGCGTGTTGCCGCCCATGCCCTGTTGCGCCAGATGTTTTAAGGTGGCGACATCATCGTCCGTCAGCAAAGCGGCTAGCTGATCACGACGGGCAAACGGCAGCATGGCGGTCTCTGGCGCTGTGACTTGCCCGACTCTAGCGGTTCTGCGCCGCCAAATCCATCACTATCGATACTTGATACTTATCGATGGTTAGCACCCCAACCAGCTGTCATACCATGTGGCGAACCGCAATATTCATATAGAGTTCCTTTAGCAAATCATTTATCATGATTTCAATGGCTTACGATCTCGCGAAAATCAGCATGACAGCCTTGATGGAGCCGGCTTTTCGCGCCGGCATCGAACTGGCTCGTCTCGACGAGCGGATTGCCCGCTCGCCGGTCGGCCCGGGCTGGATCGAGCGGTCCCACTTCGCCGACGCCTGCGCTTCGCTCTGGATCGACGGCGAACTCGTCCATCTCGAAGACCTCGTCCTCCACGACGCTACAAAAGATATTCGCACACCCACCCACGAACTGACCATCGCCCGCGACGTCTTACGCACCCGCCGGCGCATTTCTGGCCAGCAACCCGACTGGGCGCTCTCGGTCGACGGGGTTCGAACGTTGCGAAAGACTGCGGAAATCACCCCCGCCGACGCGGACGAGGCGGAGACAGCCAGTACCGTTCGGCAAGCGGATGCGACAGATCCAGAAGGGGAGGGGGAAGAGGGGGAAGATGTCGACGACATCGGTAGCCTCGCCGGCGTTGACTATGCCGCCATCGATGCGGTGCTCGCGCGATCGGAAGCGGCTATCCAGCAGGCAAAACTGCCTGGCCGCGCCGGCGCCTCGGAAAGGGATTCGCTGGTTTACGATCTTGACTGGGACGAGGATGCGCGGCTGCAGGAATGGCGCGGGGTGCTGCGGCAGGCGCAAGATTTGCCGGCGGTGCTACAGGCGATCGTCACTCTCGATGCCTGGAACGAGCTTTCCGTCCTGCAGCATGCGCCCTGGCTCGGCCGGCTATTTGCCGCTTCCATCCTGCGCCAGGCCGGTATCACGACCGGCGCCCATCTGACCGCCATCAATCTCGGCCTCAAAACCATCCCCGTCGATCGGCGCCGGCATCGCGATCGTGAGACCCGGCTGCTTGCCATCGCCCGTGGCCTCCTTGCGGCCGCCGAGATTGGCTTGAACGAGCATGACCGGCTGGCGCTCGCTCGGCAGATGATGGAACGCAAATTGTCGGGAAGACGAACATCTTCAAAACTGCCGGAGCTGGTCGAGCTGGTGATGGCAAAACCGCTGGTGTCGGCCGGGATGGTGGCTAAGACGCTCGAAGTGACGCCGCAGGCGGCGCGGCGGATCGTTTTGGAGCTCGGGCTTCGCGAGATGACGGGGAGGGGGAGGTTTCGGGCGTGGGGAATTCTCTAGCTAGATCCGCAGTATTCTGCAATCAACGCTATTCAGGCAAAACGGACGCTCGGGGGAATATCAGTGGGACGACCGCCGGCACCTGGGGAAATCGCCGGTCTGTCGAGTTCTTTGCCTCGGATCGGGCGTCGTCGATCACTGAAACCGAACAGAACGCCGCCGCTAGGTAAATGCCCGTCTCGGTCTAGTTGTCTTGGCCGGCGCTGGGCACGGCAAAGATCCCCGGATGGGCAACCCGTAACTTGTCAAGAAGCTGGGGGTGCTGCTTTCCCAAACGCGCTGATATCGATTTGACGAAAATTGCTCTGGCTTTGACTTTGCTCTGGATGGTTCCTTGCGCAACGAGAAAGAGATTGCCAATAGCCTTGAATCCCTGTTTGCCCATCTTCACTCTGTCCTCGGTGTCGTCGATAAACAATATGCCGGCGCAACGCTCGAGGATGATCGTCATATCTTCATCGACGGTGAGGCGCTTCGAGACGATCTGGTCTTCATAAAGCAGGCGCTCGACGAATTTCGTGCTGGGGCTAAAGCCAACGAATTGGCAATCGGTGAAGCTACAGTGCTCGATCATAACTGGTCGGTAGTGGGGGCCCGCGACGTCGGCGATTTCGCAGTTCTCAAACTTGCAAAAACTTAGGCGAGAAATCGTTCCGACACCAACATCGATCGACAAACTGGTCATCCTGAATTCCGAGGAGTTTACCTGGAATTCGCCCCGCACCGTCAGCGCGCCGCCTGAGATGATGCATGTCTGGAAGACTGTCTTTTGCGTTGATGCCGCCAATACGCAGTTGGACATCTGGACGTCCTCGAAATGACAGTCCTGAAGTCTGCCGTTGAACGAGACGTTGACCCAGCTGCCGCCCTCAACGCGCCAGCCGCTAAAGTGGCTCTGGCTTATCGAGGAATTCGAAAGCGTGACCAAGTGCCAGCCACAATAGGTCCATGTCGTTGCGCGCACGACCAATCCGTCCATTGCGCGCTTCCTGACAGACAGCTCCCAGACGTGATTGTTCGAGAAATAGTCCGTGTTGATTATATCAGTTGCCCCGAGCAATATCCCGATGGCATTTCGCTTTACGAGATCGCCTTCATCTCGCTTCTTCGCTGCATTTGTCTGAGCACGCAGCACCGCGGAGACAGTGGAGAGAAGTTTGGGATTAACCGCGGCAGCCTCCCCGATGAAGGAAATGATTTCGCGCGTGAAGGGCTCAGTAAGCGACGATCTCGCCAGTCTACTTTCAGAGAGCTTGTCGACAACTGACTTTGCGACGAAAAACTCCATAAAGGACTTGTGCGTGAAGCGAAACGAAGAGGCTTGCCGAGACAGGAACGTCGTCACCTGTATATCCGCGGCGATCTGCTCTGGATTGTACTGGCTCAGATCTGCGGAGAACTCGAACGATGAGGGCGTTTTTTTCGCGACCTCAACAATCTCTGAGTGCTCAACATCCAGGGAGGCACGTTTGAACATCGTAAGAGCGATCAGCTGTGCATACTCTTGGCGCTGCTTCTCGTTGAGTAGCTTTCGGCCTTTGCTTTTCCCCCAATCTCTCTTCAAATTGAGACTCGTATAAGCATCGTAGAGCGAAAAAGCGCCGCCGATGACGTTGTGGCGACGAATGTCGATCTGTCCCTGGAGGATCGTGTCCTTGATCATCGACAACATGATGGGCCGCTTCATAAGGTCGGTAAGGTCGTAGATTTTCTCGATCTCTGCCTTCACCTCCTTCCATCCACTGTTGCAGACCCCTTGGAAGTCCGCGTCAAATTTCGTCAAGTACTCATCAATCTGGGCGGGCCGGAAGACGTCAAGGTTTGCCACAGTGCTGGAGAGATCAAGAAGTCTCTCAAGTGTGGTGTTGTCGACATACTTATCGAACAGAAACTGGCTCGTGCGAGCAAGCGTCGTGGTCTCCGCGATGTTGAAAAGATGTGCGTCCCAGCGTCCCGGCAGACCGACATTTCGCTGGCCCTCCTTGAGATTGACCAGGCGTATGAGTTCGTTCAACTCTTCAGTGGAGACGAAGTAGGCCGGACGGCACGTCAAAATGACGGGCGAACCAGATGTGATCAATCGGTGAAGTGATAGAAAGGTCTTGGCACGATCGGTCCGGTTCGACCCTGTAATGATTTCGTCAAATCCGTCGAGAAGAAACAAGAAGCCCGCTTCCCGCGCAAGCGTCCAGAAGACGTTCGGCGGCATATTGCGCTGATATTTCTGCCGGACAGAAGCTGTGATGAAATCATCAAGCCCTTCGTAGAACGAATAATCCTTCAGCGTGAAATAGAGCGGCCGATGTCGAGTTTTCTGCTGAAGGAAAAGGCTTGAATATTCGTATTCGAGTCGCCGTAGAAACGTGGTCTTTCCACCACCAAAGTCGCCTAGAACGGTGAGAAACCCTTCGCCGAAGTCTTCGATCCACTCGATGGTGGTATCCAGGATATTTTCTATTTGCCCATCGGTTTTACCGTAGGGGAGTCTTCCCTGCGCTGATTGCGGTAGGAACTCATCGAATATCTGTTCGGACTCATACCCCTTCTTCAGGGCCAACAACGAATCCGCGACGTTGACCAAGTCATCCTCCAGGTCAGGGAGGCGGACCAGCTTGAAAAGCCTGTCGTTGTCTGCGGCATTCTGTGCCTGTTGCGAAAAACTGGTATTCGTCACCATCACGCAGTGCGAAATGCCGTGGCTTTTCATCAATGCGCCAAAAGTGCTGATCGTGTCGAAGACATCCTGGTTGCTGACCGATCCGCTGGTCTTGTATTTGCACTCGATGATGACACGTGTGACACCGATGCCTTCGAGATGGCGTTCGACGAGAACGTCGATTTGCTGACCACCAAGAGGAACGTTGGTCTTTACGCTGTAGCCAAGGATTGCGTAGAGGCTTGCGACGTAAGCTTCCAGCTCGGCCGGGCCAGCGATCCCGCCTTTTGATCGGTTCCGCCCCGCCGCGCCAGCCATCAATATAATTCCCACTTGGACCAGAATCGTCTTTCGCTATATTCTAGGTAAAGTAGCAAGATGCAAGATCGGCCTGGCGGAGCACGACCGGCTGGCGCTGGCGTGACAGATGATGGAGCGCAAATTGGCGGGGAGAAGAATGTCTTCAAAACTGCCGGAGTTGGTCGAACTCGTGATGGCAAAGCCATTAATATCAGCCGGGATGGTGGCGAAGACGCTCGAGGAAACAACGCAGGCGGCGCGGCGGATTGTTTTGGAGTTGGGCTTGAGAGAGAGGAAAGGGGGAGATACCGTGCTTGGGGGATTTTCTAAAGGGAACCGAGTTCTTAGATCGGCATGCGGGGGCAATGACTGTTCGCCCGACAAGCTGGACGGCAGCTTCGCTAATCCGATCTGCGCCAGCCTGGTCGTAACGGGAGGCGACGAAATGGCCCTCATCTGGTCGCGGCGCCCAGCCGGGAATTAATCGAGCCGCCGGGGCTCGCGTTAGCGGCGCCCGGCACCTCCAAAGGGTCAAGAATCAGTCGCGGCTCGCCACAAGCCGCAGCTTTGGCTTGTCTGCGCCCTTGGGGTCATTTCGAGGTGGCGCAAGGCCATGCATTTCAGCGAATTCACCCGGATCCGTTCGAAGCGCGTCGGCCAATTCCTCAAGAGAATAGCCAAGTTCTTTCATGTGAAGGTCGACAAGCTGCCTGCTAAGTTTCCCCGATTCCGGCGGTATGTCGAATTCCTTAGGCTCACGTGTCCTATACCCATACATACTCATCTGCTTGTACAACCGGGTTGCACTTTCATCTGGGATTACCCCAAGCGTCTTGGCTCTGTAGATCAAGGCGGACATCGCAACCCGCCATTTTTGTTTCAGTTGCCCCAGCTTCGGAATTGAAAGCCCCCGCTTCAGGTCTGCCAGTACCCCCGAGCGTGGCATGAGCAGCTCCGCGGCGAACTCATTCGCCTCTTTCTCCATTGCTTCATACGGATAGGGATGAAGCACGACATGTCCATATTCATGGGCCAAGCTAAAGCGTTTGCGATCAACAGGGCGGTTCTGATTTAGCACGATGACCGGCTTCATTCCCGCTGGCCGGAGCGTAACGCCATCGATGTCGGCCTCACCGAAGTTGCCTTCGACAACGAGGATGCCCGTGGACTCAACATAACGGATCAAGTTGCCGATTGGAGTATCCCCCAACTGCCATGACGCGCGCACATGAAGGGCAGCCATGCTGGCTGACGTGACCGCACTGGCGTGTTCACTGACACTCGACTGGCTATTAACAACCTCAAATTGGAGGAGTGGGTATTCAGGTTCCAAATCGATCGCGTCGAGCAGCCTTCGGAACTGGAAGACGAAATGGTTGGCGAGCGCAATGACAGCATGTTGATCCTTAGCGGAAACAGCAGCCTTCTTTCGAAAAGCTGCCCCGTGAAGGCTCATTGGTGTTCTGTAAAGAAGCTCCTGCTCATAGAAAAAGCTTACCGGGAATCCCAAAAAACGCGCAATCGATTGGGTTTCCTCCAACGAAAGCACGTCTCGAGTGCCGTTTTCGATACGAGAGATTGCGGCTTGAGCAACCCCCGTCCCCGCGGCCAATTCCTTTTGAGTCTTTCCGCGTCTGTTACGAGCTAGAAGCAGCATCTCCCCGTTTATCGGTCTTGCCGCCATGTTTGAACTCGTCTCCTCTTCCCTTCTTCAACGTCATCTTGGTTCCGCTTGGCCCATCTATAGGAGCACGTTCCGCCACGCCAGTGGCTTCAGCGGGCAATTCGCGGTGGATTTCAATTTTCCGCTGATCGACCTTATCGGCAAACTTCAGAAACGCCCGGGCGACCGAGGCGCCAGTGCCGCTGAGATGGCAGGCGATGAAAAACAAGAGGTCGGATGGCGCCTCCACTTCAAAGCCGGGAAGCGTGGGCTCGCTTTCAATATCGTAAGCGGCGAATTGATGCGCGGCTTTCGAAGTGCCGCCGCGCGGCCCGGCAAGATGAAGCTCAAAGCAGACAGTGAAGTCTTTTCCATCGATTTCAAGGTCACCGGTAATCTTATTGCTCTGACCATTTTCGCAATAGCTGATGGCCAGTCCATGATCGGAGAGCTTGGCCGCCGCCGCCGCGTCCGTCAGCGCCCCGTTGAGCACTGATCCAGTGGCCCTTGGATCGCCCAAGTCCACGTGTCGAACTTTCGCGAGATCGGCCAAAGTCCCTTCGAGCTCGCAAATCAGCGCCCAGATTGGAGCTTCGAAGCGTTCTCGAGCAGCAAGCAGTGCGTTGTCTCTGTTCAAGTCCGAATCGCCTTCTACCATTTGACACTCTCCTTATACTGCTGTTGCGGCGATTCGTCAAAATATTCATGAAAATATTCACAGCTTGAATATTTAGACGCTTCGCCGTCGCCAACGAAACCTCTACCCGTGCTCCCGCGTATATCCCAACTGCCCAAAAGGCCCGCTGGTTCGCAGAATGACGATGCTCCGCAGAAGGACTGACGAATGGCCAAGGACTTCGTGATAGATCGGACGATATCAACTCGGGCTGCGAGACTAGGCTCACAATGTCGTCACGCAGGAGCTTGGGACCCGAACTGATCTCGACATCAGCCCTTCGCGCGAACGCCAAATCGAGGCGACCGCTGGACGCAGCTTGGCGACAACTTTATTTTTTCATTGCGGCCTTTTGCATATCAGAAGTCGAGACAGTTGCTCGCTCAAATGGATACGAATTGCTCAGGACGAATACTTCTGTGCGGCTGATCATCTCGTTGCGGGATCTAAGTTTTACCGATAGAGGTCGCTTCGTTGGGGGAAGATATGAAGCGCATCGACATCAATACGGTGGAGCCTGGAGATATCCTTTTTACAGCTCGGCCAGGCAAGGTGAGCAAATCGATCCGTTTTGCCACGAAGGGTATCGTTTCTCACGCAATGATCTGCGTTCAGCTTGGCTCGTTTATCGACTCCACAGCAGAGGGTGTACAGGCGCGGAACCTCCAACGCGAGCTGTTCAATGAGGACGAGTTAATCTTCCAGTTTCGGCTGAAGGACCCTGTGGGTCAGGAGGTCCTGTCCAAGGTCATCGATTATGCGCGGGCCGAGATCGGCGCGCGCTATTCCTTACCCGAAGCTATGCGGTCGGTTGCCGGCATGCGAAAGCCGAGATCTAATCGCCAGTTTTGTTCTCGGCTTGTGGCGCGCGTCTATAAGAAAGCAGGTCTCGATCTTGTTCCGGACGCCGACTACTGCTCGCCGGAAGACTTGAGGCTCAGTCCCCTGCTGGTGGAGATTCCGGTCCAGACCGAAACGGTATCAGAGGAGGAAACACGTTGGCGCGAAACCAACGCCAATCCCGTTCGTGATACCCATCAAGCCCACAATGCAATTCTCGATGTCGCACGTTCGTTTGACCCGGGTATCGAGAGCCTGAACGACCTGTATCCACTGCTGGCGAACCGTCCTGATGTAGATCCGGAAATCGCAGCCGTCCTGCGCGAAAGCGGTTATCTTGATTTATGGCGGATTGAGATTGAAACCTTCCCTTGGCGTTACGACCAAACCCTCATCGCTACGATGACTGATCCTGGGCAGATGGCGCAGCTGCGCGAATACTGCATTGGCACGGTGATAGAAGCGTACAGCGGTGGCATGCGTTTTGCGGTCAATCTGGTTCAATTGCAGGCGCTGCAAAGCCAGTACGGCGGTGAATCCTTCCGGCTATGGGTAGAGCTCTATGAAACGCTGGTTCTGAACGACCAAGCCCGCAGGGAAGTCGCTTTCACATGGCTATCGGAGCACCATCCCGATGACCTGAAACGGCATATGGAACAGATCGAGCCTCACAGTCCCTACTGGTATTCCATCGTTGACCGCGTTGAGCCGAAGCTGGCGGCGCTGTCGCGCCTTGGCGTGGCTGCAGAGGAAGACCTGAACGTCTGCTCATCATGCGGCGATCAGCCAGCGGCGGCGTACCGTGTAGTCAATGGGGCTCAGACCATGCCAGGAGTGCCATCTCTACGCTTGTGCAACGACTGCATCGAAATCCGGCGCGACATGGGCAATATTTTAGCGCCGTTTCTGCCGTAACTTGGAACTGAAATGCATAACCAGCCTGTGAGCCAGAAGGACGCGCTGCTTTGAGTCAGTCAGGAATTAGTGTTCTGGACCCTGCGCAGCTGCTTCGAATTGAAGCCGTACATCGCGGCTATCTTTTTCAACACCTCTATGCGGTTCAATGTTTGTTGTCGGCTGCAACCTTCTCGGCGCAGGCCATCGCTGTAGAAGGGGATGAAGACGTCGAGATCCAGCTCGATGGTCTGCGCATCTATGTCCAGGTGAAACACCGCAAGGATCCCCTCTCCTGGGATGACATTGAGAGTGCGGTATCGCGATTTGCGGATCTGCGCCGCTCGCACCAGCGTTTAGAACGAGAGGGCGCTGCACGGTTCATCGTCGTCAGCAACGCAGCTCCGAATGGACCATTGCTGGAACGGACTAAAGCCTCAGACTGGCCCACCGATGTGAGTATCGATTGGCCGGCGGCAGAGGTGAGCAATCGGATCATTCCCGCCCCCGCGGCCTCCTTGATGGAGGCGGTCCAGGCAAGCTGCAGGTTGGCGGAGGTTTTGCCTTTCGCAACGTTGGCACCGGAAACACTCGTCTGGAAGCTGGCAGGCGTCGTTATGCTGGCGGCGACGGGAGAAAGAGCTTCGCTCGATCACGTCTTTGCGGCAAACGAACTTCCTCCGCTTTTTGAGCAACTTCTGCTGCAATTGCAGGATTTGCCCGTGCCACCGGTTCCTTATCGCGTCCAACAAGACGAGCCCGACCTGTTAACGGGCGACCGAGTCCGTCTGATTGTCGGTCATTCGGGGGCGGGCAAAACGTCGTGGCTCGCGCAGGCCGCGCAGCATGCCGCGGGTCCTTTGGTCTATCTCGACGTCGCCGACACGCCAAGCGCCGCCTTGGCGAATGCGGTTGCGAGGGAGGCCGCAGGTCGTTTGCAGGGAAGAGGCTATGGTCTCGGCGAAATATTCCTGCCTGGCGCCTCCGGACGAGAAATCCTGCAACTTCTCTCGCGCCGGATTGCTGACCGCGGTGATGCTGTAACGGTTGCCTTGGACAATGTGCACAAGCTCGCGGCTGATGACCTTATCGGTGTCATCCAGGCCGGCAAGGATATCAATTTCCTCCTTCTTGCCCGGCCAGAGGGCGAGGTCCCTGCTATCGAAGCGACCGTAGGCGTGAGGCGCGAAACCCTTGGTGGCTGGGCTGCTGATACCGTCGCAGCCGCTGCGCGCGACGCAGGCTGCAAGGGTGATGCCGCCGATTTCCAGCGCTTGATCGATTTGACGGGTGGTCTTCCACTGTTCGTTCAAAACGCTCTCGCTGTGGCGGAGGCCGACTACCAGGGCTCGGTGAAGCGCCTCTGTGCCGACTTGGCCCGCTCGGCGCACACAACGGAGATGGCGCAGGACCTTATCTTGGGCCGCGCATTCGAACGGCTGCCGGACACAATGGCCAAGATCGCCGATCTCCTCAGTCTTTGCGATGCACCCCTCACACGTGAGGAAGCAGCCTCCTACGTGGTCGCGGCGGGTGGGGCAGAACGGCCGATCTTTTTACAATCTCTTCGCAAGTTACTGAGCTCGGGTCTTTTGCAAACCTTCGCGAGCGACAAGATCAAGCTCCACGACGCGGCCCGGGTGGTCGGCAAGGGGCGGCTCGCTCTTCTCGGTACAGAGGCGGTCAAAGCTCATCAGGAAGCCTTGAGAAGTGTCGTCCAGCAAAGCCTGCTGGAAAGCTGGAGCCCAGCGAAGCTCTCGCTGTTTCTGCGGCTCACCGGCGAGGTTGGCCGCCTCGATGTGCTTGTCGAAATGGCAACGGAAGAACTGTTCCATGAAATGGGAGTCTGGCCTGAGGTTGAAGCCTATCTCGAGCACGGCGCGCAGGACGAGGGCATCCCGCCCGACCAGCGCATAAAGGCATTGGATGGCCTCGCTTTCGCCGACATGAAAGCGGGGTCCGACCGGGTCGCCTCATGGCTCGATCAGATGGACGCTCTCATCACGACGCATAAGCTTGGAGCCGAAGAACGGCTTCGCGTCGGCATGAAGCGCATGAATCTTCTGGCTAGCAAAGGCGATGGCCAAGGTACTGCACGCCTGATGGCGGATCTGGCGCCGTTCGTGAATAAACTGTCACCCGGTCATCGGCGCGTCTTTTCTTACAATCTCGCTTGCGCCGAACTTGCACTCGGGGAACCGAAGGCAGCAATCAAACGAATTCAGCCTCTGATCAAGGAATACTACGACCTCATAGGGCTGTCCCCCGAATTGGTGATGGGAAATAACGCCCCCGAGCTCGAGCCAATGCTGAAGGAGGGGGCGGAGGTCGATGACGTCAAGCATCTTGCGGACTCCCTTGATGTCTTGGCCAAGGCGCTGGATGCTGAAGGTAGCTTCTCTCCTCTGGCGCGCGTTCACGCCCTGAAATTCTACGATCTGGCACGCGCCCCGGACTCCCTATTCCGTGTCGGGCAGGATCTCGTCGACCAGTTCATCCGCCAGCGTGATTTCGATGGCGCACTTAATATGATGGAATCGATCGTTCTGCCGCAGCTGCGGCAGTGGAAGTTGGCCGACTATCTTATATCCGTTCGTTCCCAGTTCGCGGTCGTCTTGGCATATTGCGAGCGATATTCTGAAGCCGAGGCCGAGATGTTCCGACTGGAGCCCTACAGATCTGGGCTCGGTCCGTTGGCGCAAAAGGAACTGGATGACCAGCGAAACTTGATTGCAAACCTTAAAAGGTTCGGGCCGCCTCCCAAGTGGGTTCCACCGCCGGGTTTGCTCGACCGGCTTGCCGCGCAGCTCGGCCGCAAGGGGAGAGTTCCATCTATGCCATCACGCGCTGTTGTGCCGAAGGTTGGGCGGAATGAACGATGTCCATGCGGATCAGGTAGAAAGTATAAATACTGTCACGGATGAAGCGACCAGCGTTGGGATCGTGATGACGGACGGTCGCTTGAAGCGTGATTAGGCGGTTAGAGGTGCAATCTGGCATGGGAGGTCAACTGAACTGACCGACAGCACGCTTCATTGGAGAATCTAGACAAACAATCTGGACATTCCGGACAATCCGAACTATCTTCATTTCAAAGAACATGGAGGTGATTATGGCATTGATTGCTCCAAAATCGGGTAGTGAAAGCGGGTTTGCGGTAAAGCCAGCTGCGATGCACGATATTCTAGAGGTACTCGCCCGACACAATCCCGGATTATCCAAGACGGCGCTCAAGGCGACTGGAAAGGTTGTGGCCGCTATTTCGGCAGCGACGGCGCAGCTCACGACCGAGCAGCAACGCAAGATCGTAGCCCATGAGAACAAGCTAGCGGAGGCGCTGGGGGCGGTGGTCGCTGACCTCGCGTCCAGCGATGGCCCCCCCTTGACCGTTATGAATGCCGAGCGGCCGGTGGAAATTAGTCAGGGAGCCGGGCTCAATAACCTGTTGGACATGGACGAAGGGCGACGACGACTGGCGGCCTATGCGACGCCGGTGCGGATCGAGGATTGGGCGGGTCCCGTTGCTGGTCCCGCCGAGATCGAGAAGGCGTTTGGCACCAAAAGATCGACGCTGCACGACTGGCAGAAACGCGGGGCGGTTATCGGTCTGTTGAAAGGGGAGCGTAAGCATGTCTTCCCGTTGGCTCAGTTCGTGGACGGTCGTCCCGTCAGTGGGATGTCGGATGTGACCCGGATCATCGGCAATCCGCGTGCGGCATGGCAATGGTTGATCCAACCGAAGCCCAGCATCGGCGGGACTCCCCTTGATCAGCTCAAGGCAGGGAAGATTGATGAGGTTATCACGGCGGCCGGACGGGACTTCGGCTGAATCGTGAAGCTTGATTCAAAAACAGTCTCGGAACTCGCGCTTGATTTCCAGCCCCGGTCCTATCTCCGCGTGATGCCTATTTCCCATATGGCGACTCCCCTCGGCATGGGCTTCGGGCAGACGCGATTTTCGAGCCCGAGCATGGCATTCCGGCTGGTTTATATCGCACGCGACGTGGCGACGGCGATTGCCGAAACGATTGTCAGGGACCGTTTCGAGGGCGCGACCGAACGGGTTCTTGACCAGACGGAGATCGAGGAATGGGCCGTTGCCGAGGTAACGGCTCCGACGCCGTTGGTGGTGGTCGACTTACGCGCTGCGGGGTTGCTGAGGCTTGGCGTCAGCACGGATGCGGCGCGCGCCAAGGAGCATCGGGAAGGCCAGAAGTTCAGTGAGACTCTCTACAGCTCGTTCGCCGTCGATGGTTTGCTCTACTCGTCGCGGCTGACATCGGCAGAATGTTTGGCGGTTTATGACCGCGCCGTCGGCACCAAGCTTGAGGCATCCCCTGCGGTAAACCTCATCCGGCATCCCGAACTCATTCCCGCGCTGCAATCCATCGGTGTCACTATCCGGGGAGCGTAAAGCTGGAGGTCGGGGAAAACTGCGTCCCGGCAATTTGTCGTGGCTTATTTGTTCCTCGTTGTTGGGGGAACTGGGCGAACACGACAGAAGCGATCAGCGTTCACGGATAGCCTATTGATTTCGTCCACGTCCTGGTGCGCCACGTCGACGGCCATCAAACGCCGGGCGCTGCTGGTGTGGATTTCCAGATCGCGTAGTTTTGTTGCAAACGAGACTCGATCGATTTCAGCTGTGCGGCATAATCGATCCCTGCAGAAGACTTCGCCGCGACTTCCGATGCCAGGATGATAAGGCGCCAGGCTGCGTAGTCGTGGAACGGGTTGAGCCCGATGACATTGCCGTGCGAGAAATCAGCGGGCTCTGGCGCATTCAGGAGCTTGGCGAACTTTCCGATCGCAACGTTCAAATCCCAATGCGACACAAATAGCATGAGGGCGCAAAGCGCGAGAAGCGGGGCCGGGGCCTGGTTGAACCGGAAATACTCCGGCCTCGTCTTGCTGAACGAGATCTTGCTGTTTTTGCCAACAAAAGCACAAAGCGCAACGCTCTTGTCGTAAAATGGCTGAAGGACGGTGGTGTCGAACACCTCGTGGGCAAAATGCCTTTCTGAAAGATCACGGGCGCGTTTCCAATGTGCATCATCGTGCATAACGCGCTTGGCACATTCGATCAGCGTGAGATTTTCCTCGGTGAACTGAAATTTTGCGGCTGCCTTCCAGTCAAAGGCAGGCATATCAGCCTGCGCGGGGTGAAACTCCCAGCGATGATAGCTGGGATGTCGCTGAAGGTGTTGCGCCCAGTCGACGATCTCCGGAGACGCAGTCACCGTGAATCTGGTCGAGGACTTGAGATCAAAAAACCACTGGCGCATCGAACGTACAGCGGCCTGGTCGAAGATCTTCTGTTCTATCCCCTTGCAGATCAGCGTGCGCACGGCTCTGGTCTCGACACTTTTTTCAGCTCCGAAGTTAATAAGGCTGTCGGGTTGCCGCATCGTGTCATCGGCGCTGTAGAATTCGCAAAATGGGTGGTGCGCATCGCCACCAGACTGATCGGTAAACCGGAAATGCGCTTGTCGAACGACAGTCGTCGTCCCGCGTGCCTTGCCGGGCCGAACGATTTGAGCCCCGCGCTTTCCGCAGGAGGAGCATTGTATGTCGTTTCGGATCCAGTCCGCCCAAGGCGAAAGATCAGGAATGCTCTGTTGTCCGACGACAGGTCCGATGTGGGTCAGCAGCCACGCAAGCTGTTCGACATCCAATTCACGGGCATAATGCTGAGAGAAAGCTGTCGCAGGCATACATCACCACCCTTCAATTCCGAATCTGCGCAGGGCACTGTGCCTGAATTGCGTATTTGCAGCCAAACCACGCCTGTCATTGCCGAACATGTGGGCACGCAGCAGGCCGCGGTCTGTCGACATCTTCTCGAAAGTCAGGCCGCAATAGCCTGGTCTGGTCGCCAAACATGTGGCTGATAGTTCATCAGAGTCTGGCCATCCGCACTTCGGCTGAGTTCTATCGTAATCAACCTGTCATTCTGAAAAGCCGGACTCAATTCCAGCGCAAGATAGTCGAATAAGGGTTTCTCATGCACGGCCACGATAATCTGGCGTTGTGTTCTGGATTTAGCCAACGTGCGCAGCAAAGCCGCGAATTGCGCAATATGCACCTCATCCATGCTCTGGACGGGATCATCGATCACCAGCCATGGTAGATCCGGCGACACCGAAAGATGCAGAGCGAGGAAAAGCGTGAGAGCTGCGGTGTTCAGATTGCCGGCACTTAGCATCGCACGCGGGTTTCCGCCTTTTCCACCCGCCCGGTACCACGTCTCCAGGATTGCCTCGACCGGACCACCATTTGTTTCCGGTACGGCGAACGCCGGAACGAAGGGCTCCTCAGGTGCCAAGCGGACAAACAGGTCGCGCCAGACCCGGTTCAGTGAGCCGTTGAAGACCTTTCGAACAATTCCTGTCCGCGCCTCGCCGGCGCGTTTGGCAAGTTCGCGCGCATCCTGAATAATGGCATCGGCACGCCCCTTGGCCGCATTCAGCGCATCGATGCGGCTTTGCGCAGTGGTGATCGCGGACAATACCGGTTCACGCGATGCTCTCAACCTGTTCGACTCGAGAGTGTTGCCGGTCATTTCTCTTCGGAGACTCTGGTTCGAGGTGTATGCTGTTACAAGGCGGGACGCTTCAGCTGTGAAACGAGCCAGTGCGGCGTCGACAGCTTCGGCTGCGCCGACCGGATCGAGGTGAAGTTCGGTCGCAAAGCGGCTCAATGAGTCTCGGAGAACCGTCCCGCTCTGATCTGCAGCGGCAAGATCGGAAAGCACACGCGATGCGGCGGTTGACGCGGCCAGAAGGCGCTCACCTTCCCCGATGCTATCGGCCATCTGTTCAAGAGCGAGGTTCGCCTCCTGTAGGAGAGCTTGTCTCGTCCTAAGATCGTCGCGGCTTTGTGGCTCGAGCCGTTGGCCCCGAACCTCACCCAGGTGCCGCTCTGCACTTGCAGCGGCCGCCAGTGTCGTTGCACGATCCTGGCTCAGTGCCTGTAGCTGGCCTGCTGCTGCGGTGAGCTCTGCTATCCTCGCCGAGACATGCGCATGCAGAGGAGTCTCGGACGTTTGGCTAAAGTCCCGTCCGCACACCGGGCAATCTTCAGAGTGTATGTGGGGTAGCACGCCACTCAGCGCTTGGGCCAACACACCAGCTTCGGTCGCAAAGCTGGAAATCTGTTGTTCCAGCGCCAGGATTCTAGCTCTTGCCCGGGTGATCTCGCCGTCAAGATCAGCTTCACGGACCGAGGCTTGTGCGTCGCTGTTGAGAACCGTCGTACACCGAGTGAGTTCCTCCTTCACCGCTTCAACGGCCGTGGAATGAGCATATTGCGGGCCACTGGAACTGATCGGCGGCAAATCCGGAAAGAGCGGAGCAAGACGTTCAAGCAGGCGGGTCAGTTCGCTGCCCTGAATAGCTTGCCATTCCTGTATTGCTCTTTCAGCGGCTTCGCTACGTGGCTCAGCTGCGACGCGCTCTTTAGACGCATCGGTGTTGGAAATCTGCTGCCATTGTCTTACCGCGATTTCGATTTCCCGCTTGATGCCCGTCAATCTGACAAGTTCTCGCTCCTCGAATTCGGGTGTGATCGGCAGCGCGTCAGAGTTTGGTGGCTCAATAGATGTCAGTTGCGAGGTGCGCTCTTCGTTTGCCTTAGTGAGCTCCTGTATGCGCGTGTCGGTTGTTGCGAGTCCTGCGCGGAGCCGTATTACCTCCTGTTCGAGCTGCGGCACGGCATCCTTTGTCTCGGCGTAACCTGGAACTCCAGAGCGAAGGCGACGGACATCGCCGGCATCATGTAGGCCGTCAATGATGGCGTCGAGATGATCGAGTCGGAGAAGATCCTTAACGAACCTCGTCAAGGCTGAATCGGTTCGTTTGGGGGAATCCTGGTAGAGTTCGAGCAGTCGGCCCAGCGAGGATTGAGCGAGAAAGCAGCGCTCGCCGTAGAAGCGCGACAGATCGGTGTTGAGCAGAGCGGCTCCCGAAATCCCACCGGCGCCCACAGTAAAGTCTGCTTCATTGACATCCAGGCCAGTCGTATGGATCTGCACGTTGGCGGACTTGGAGTCCTTGTGTACCAAATGGCTCGCATACTCCGGATCAACACGTTCAAGCGACGCAACGGAGCCCGTCAACGCCAACTCAATGCCGGATAGCAGGCTGGTTTTTCCAGCTCCATTTTGTCCATGCACCAAGACAATTGGTGCATCGAGAGGAACCGTAATACTCCCCCTGATGCTGCGGAAATTGGTGAGCGTGATCGACTTCAACTGGGCAGGACTCATTCGAAAATCCCTCCGGTGAGGTTAGAGCCTTTGTCATGATCTGGACTAGCGACGTCGGGAACGGCTAACGAGGCGTTGAGAAGTTCGTGCAAGCGCGCCTGCACCGCATCAGAACCGTGCGCTCCCAGCGCCACCATGTCGACAACGGTCTTTTTCAGGTCGCTCGAACTTTTCACAATCGACTCCAATGGTTCCGCGATGTCGTTGCTCGGCTCTGGTAGCGCCAAGGGGAGGAGCACCGCCAACCAGTTCTGCAGCAGAGAATTATCTTCTTCGGTTCCGATGACACCAGTCGCCAAAACGCGACATACTTTGGTCATCGCATCAAGGACAACGGCCTTTGGCTTGGGTCCTACAAGAACGGTCGTCAGAGGGCGTTTCGAGCGCGCGACATCAAGTGCACGGGCAACTCCCTCAACTTTACGCAAAATGCGTATGTCTGTCTCAAACGCTGTGTCCGCGACAAGAATGAGATCGGGTGACGGGTTCTCGCCCACCAATGCCGCGGGAACCTCAAAGGAAAGGCCGGCAATCGAGAGTGGGGATGGAAGTCGTCGATAGCCCGAACCCGTCAGCAGCTTTACGACGCCTTCTATGGGCGTGGAAGTGGTCATATCGCGGCCTCCTCACGAAAGAGTTGCATGAGTTCAGCACTGCTGGTCGTGACTTGCAACAAGTCGTACATGCTAACTTCGCGCAAACCCAAATGACCCGTTCGGCCCGGGGAGCTTCGAGGCGACCGCGTCATGGTTGGCGGTTTCTCCGCGCTGTAGACGAGCACGGCGTCCTCATCATCGACAATGTGGCCGTTTTGCTGTAGCCGAATTGCAGCCCGCCCATGTGCGGCGAGCACCATCTTTGTGCTGGCAGTAGCTGTTTTGACACGCGCGATGCCAGCAGACGGATCCGATGGATCAACGCCTTCCAAGGCCCACACGCCGGTTTCGATACCGATGCCAAGAACGCCAGCGATGACAGCGACTTCGGCCAGTCCGGTGGATGGGATGTTCTGGTCCCCTGCGATCCGATGCAGCGGCGTGGAAGTCAGTGGATTATATCGCCGCGGCGCGGTTCCTGCCGAGCCGTCCCGAAACATGGTCATTATCCGCGAGGTTTGGTCCGCAAATGATTTGACGAACTCCAACCGGTCGCCGTTGTCCAGACTGGAGAGGTGGTTCCGAAGCGAGACGATGCCTTGCTTTATGGCATTCTTCCCATCCGGATCCAGGGTCCCCTCGACCAATTCGACCATGCCGCTCAGCTTGTCGCAAATCACTGATAACAGGAGCGCCATCAGCAGCGGATTGGCATAGGATTTGACAAGAGATTGTTCGTTGATCTGATCTCGCATGGCTGCAGTATAGACCTGAGGATAGACGTTCCTCAGCAGTGCCTCCTGGTCAGCTCCAACCTGATCGCCGGAGAAAACGAAACTTGGCCTGTCACCAGGCCACGGCCATCGCATCGTCGCTTCTGCACTCGCGAAAAACGCCTGGATATTCGAATCCTGCGCTGACAAGCCCATCATCAATGTCGGCTTGGAAACGGCGATGTCGGTGAGGCGGCCAATAACCGCTCTGTTTTCGAGAGCTGCGGCCCAACGATTGATCTGAGAGAAACGGGCGACAAGAAACGGGCGGTAGTGCGCTTCGTCGGAGACGGCGAGTACCGCGCAGCCGTGGAATTTGATCAGCTGGGCACTCAGTTTCGGCTGCCGAAGGTCCTCGGACCTCACACAGACTACGAGTTTCGGTACGCCGCCCGTGAGTTCGTCGATTGCTTTTTCCACGAGGCCGTCCCAGTTGGCCGTCGCGATATCCGAAGCCGCACCTTCCAGCACAAGCATTGCCATGCAAAGATGCTCAACGTCCGGTTCGATCGCTGGATTGGCGAACGTGGCTGCAATCCCTACACCTTCCCACAAAAGATAATCTTCGGGCTGGCCGGCAACGGTAATTTCCAGCAATCGCGCGTAATTGTTGGTCAATCGTGTGACGATGGCATCCCGATCAGGCCAGGTCGAAAACTCAGCGCCGGTATTTACTCGCGCCCATTCTTCATCTGAGAGGCCAGCAAGCGCCAGGGCGCGGTTCAAGGCTGCTGCAACGGCACAGTTTGCATCAGCGCGGTCAATCCTCTGTCGCAGGAACTCGATGACGCGTGGAATGATCTTCTTCAAGCCATCCACTTTTCCGAACGAGATGCCCGAACCAAGCCAGAATGCGTAGCGATCCTCGGCGACTCCGGCCGCGACAGACCGAAAGGAGCCATCGAGGATATCGAGTGTTTGGCGAATAGAAATTTTGGATGCGCTGGGCGCTAGTGCCATGTTTTTATGCCCATCGCGAAAGAAATCGAAGCAGCTTACTGATACTATCGACTATATTTTTACAGATCACTATCTCAATCTCGGCGTGCAATAAGAAATCGAACCAATTGTTCCTCATCAATCCGGCTGCGTGATGTCAAGCCAGGAGCCATCGGTGATCGCACGTGTAGCAGCACAAAACCCGATAAAGGAGATCGAGCCGAAGTTTACGATCGTCGAATTCGAAGTTGGCGTCGGGAGGCGGAGAAATAATGAGGCTCTCACCGAATATGTAAATGGCTGAACGTTTCACGCTACCGCAAGGAATAAATGGATCGCCGAGGCAAATGCCTTAGCACTTCGAACGCATGCCGGCCAAATCCAGTCGGACCGAGGCGATAACCAGTGTCGGCGCTATCGGACAAGCGGGCGAATGAACGTCATCCAGTGCTTCCTTGGCGGAGCAGGGGCAGAGCAGCAGCGCGGCGTGGCCCGGAGGCCACGCTAAGCGCGGCGCTCGATGAGCTACGGCTCCCTTTCGGTCCAGAGGCGTGTAAGAAGCTACAGCCTCTCGTCTATTCCGATTGGGTGAACCTACCGTCAATCGGAGGGGCCTATAGTCATGCAATCTCTAGACTCGTCGATATCATGGGAGTACTCGGGGCGCCTTATTACGACCGTGTTTTCTTCCCTGGCGAAGCGACGCATCCTTACGACTTCTCGGCTGCTCACGGAGCTTTTGAAACCGGACTGCGTGCCGCGCGCGAACTTCTCGCAAGGTGGTGAAATGGCCCCTTCTCTCTGCGGAAGAACCTCCGAGTTCTACAAATGCCATTCATGCGCAAAAAGCGAGCTTTTTCAGACGTTTACGCAATTTTGCCCGCCCGTCAGCGGTTCGATTCCTTTCAAGGCGCCCGACACTGATTGAAAGAGGTTCGCCGGCAAATCCGAAGTCAATTCTGACCGCAAAGGTTAGTCTGCCAATTTGACCAATCATACGTTACAGAAATGATAGCGGCGGGTCGAGCCGCCGTTGCTGCTCCCAAGGGAGTCAAATTGGGCGTGCCTTGAAAGGCGGGGCCGAAGAGCAGGCTCTCGTTTAAGATGTGTCGCGTATTTGGTACAAAAATGCGGGTCATGGCCGTAACGGCCTAGAAACGGCTGGAAAGCACGTGGGTGCCAAACGCCTAATCTTGAGGGAGCCGTTTGCCAACTCAGTAATATTTTCTTCTGGAACGAAGCTGGCGAGTAGCCCGTAGTCTATTTGGAGGGAGCGTGATTGAAATCCCTTATTTCGTTTGGGAAAGCCAAGCAGCATAGCCGTTGTTTTCCGGGCGGCAGGCACGTGCTGGATGGGCTGAGCAAATGAAAGCGTCGAGCAGCGGATTGTCGTCAGACGACAGTGCCCGCCGGTAGGTCGAAGAGACAAGAGCGAGCCAGTATTGGAGATTATCTGTCGTCTCGAAATACGATTTGTCGTCATCGTTCAGTGTAGGTAATTGGATTGAAGTGTCGGCCGTGTAGATGTGGAACATTTCCGGCGTGGTGCTGGATATCCGAGCTTTGCCTGTCCTTGCAGAAGATGCAGGGAGGGAACGGTTGCGCCTTTCGTCATCGCGGCAGTTTGTATAAGGATCGGTGACGCTGGCATCGTGAGTCTCACCATTGGTGCAACCGTCTACTCGGACGGTGACGCCGTTGCGGAATATATACATTTCTTCGACATGATTGATCATGGCTGCGACCTTCCAGCCACCCTTTCCAGTGGCGCGGTGGATGCAGCCTTGGATATCATCGGGAGCGCAGAGTTCGACCTTGGTTTCCACTGTCCCGTTGACCAATCGCCTCAGCGTCACCTCGCAGATCGACGGCGTTCCGGCGTCGCAGCTTAGGTCTTCAAATACTTGTCCCGCCACCGGAAATTGCGAGCCTGACTGGTCTTCGATCGCGCCAATCAGCTCATTCGCGCAGGCGTCGAGGCGATAGCTTTTGGAAAGCACCCGACTGCAGGCGGTCGCAATCCACGTCGCCAGCCGGATCGCGTCGGCATTCGCGACATACACTACGGCATTAAAGGCTCGTGTTTTTGTTTTGTGCGTTTTCGGGGCGGTGAAGATGTCGGTGCGCAAATAGGTACATTTTTTCACACTGCCTTTAGGCCAGTCTGGAAACAATGCGTCAGCGTTTTCACATGCGCCGGGCGGCGACATATATCGTGAGTTGTCAACTAATCGGCGGTGAACTTGCCCGACTAAAGCTGAGACCGGCTCTCCAGCCCACGCACCCGCGGCAACAACAATCATGAGTGCGAACAATATGAGGCGCATACTGAATTCCCCCATGAGCGCTGCCATTACCCGGTCCGGTGTATCAGATATTCTGCATGCAAAAAGCGAGCTTAAGATAGTCGCGCCCGCCGTCCGACGGAAGACGCCAGTGGGTCGCCGTCAACCTCTGCGCTTGGTAGGATATTCAGCAATAGACCCTGTGTCCGGACTGCCGCTTCTGACCGAGATGGCGGCTAGTTCTGTGGAAGCCTCATCAGTGTAATCAGGAAGTCACATCTATGGTGATGCTCGCCTCCGCTCGGAAAGTGTCGCTATTAACTTGGAAGCGAAATCGATAGGGGGTTTTTGTCGGGTCGAACTCTAGGTTGCCGGCGTAGGGAGGCTTTGAGGTGTCGATTGGAAAGTTGATCCAGTAATCTTGGCCGGGTTGAATTTGGAGAGGCGGCTGACTCGGCAATGGCGGCGGTAGGAAATCGTTAATGTGCACGACATCTCCCGCTGCATCCTCTAGATCCACGATAAAGTAGTGCGAATTGCGGAAAGTAATTTCAAGCTCGATTGACGTCTTGTTAGAGAAGATGGGGGTGACCGTAACCTTGCCATCCTGAATTTTGGCTGAGGCTAGCAGCCCGAAACCGGACACCTCGGGCTGCGGATCGCCCGAGGCCTTCAGTACTATCGGCTGTTCTTTCAGGAATTTCATGGTGCACCTATTTCGAGAGATTGATACGGCAGCCGAACAGCATCGCGTCGGCCCCGCAGGTGATGGCGTTCGGCAGCAGATCGATCTGGAATGGGGTGCCCGAGAGCCTGAAGCGTTGACGTAAGTCTATGCCAAGGCCGTCGAGGAATCGCTGCAGAAGCGGAAGACTCCAGGCATCGAGCGCCTCGTTCACACCCCTCAGCATCAGACGTATTATGACATCCCGGACCACGAAGAAAACGGCTGCCCAGCCGGCCGATTTCGCCCAGCCGAGGTTGATGTCGATATTGGATGCGAGCAGGTCAACGAATAGGAGGTCGTTACTGAAGCGGAATGCGACTTCGAGCGTTGCGTCGAGTTCAAGCGGGATTCCGATCACCTCTCGCCCGATCTGAGCATGGATCTGAAGCGACCCCTCCATAAAGGTGAAATCAACTCGGTGCAGAATCACCTTTCCCGTTGAGTCGGGCCGCCCATGGTCATCGAACTTGATGGGGATCGCACCCCCCGCCCAAAGATCTTGCAGTACCTGGCGGGTCCAACGGTACCCGACGGCGAGTCCGACATCGAATGCGCCGTCCGTGAAGGCTTCGACGTCGCTGTAGTGCTGATGGCCGACATTCTGATCGGCTTCGAGAAGGACATGGATTTCATCGGGCGTAGCCGCATTCTGGCCTCCGACGACTTTGAGATCAGTCGTTCCGAACTGGCCGGATGGCGTGCCGAATATCTCATTTGCCGGCGCCGGTAGCGATCCGGCAAGCCCCGAGAGGGCCGGGAAGGCGAAAGCCGTGCGCAAGCGTACGACGCCGATCCGCTCGAATATCTGCCGAACGATCGCATTCACCGCAGGACCGAACGTCAGGTCTCCGATGCTATTGAGATCCGCCCGCAGTAGCTGACCAAAGCGGACCGTAGCGATCTGCGCTCCACCAACCCCGGATATGGACACGTCCGCCGTCGCTTCGAGAATACCGCTGAAGTCGCAGATAAACGACTCGTCAAGGGCGGGATCGCTATAGCCACCTGCCGGCCCACTGAAAGTCCATTCGTCGAGTTGGAAGCGCGATCTAATGCTTCCCGAATATTCGATGTGGATGCCAATCCTACGATCCACTCCGGCTCGCGAGAATAGCTCCACGACGTCAAAGTCGCATTCGAATTCAATCCCTATTGTTGCACCAAGATCCGGCTCGACGACGGATTTATTCGTTTTGAACCGACGAGGCAATTCGCCCGAGGTGATAGCAAAGTCGATGACGCGATTCAGGAAATCCAAGGAAACGCCTGCTTGGATGTCATAGTCTCCACCATCGAAGACGAACGGATGTACTGTGGGCACGAGGGGGGGCATCCGTTGTCACTCCAGCCGCAAGTTGGTCATCATCGCGAAGGTGCCATCTGGCCAGGTAAAAGCGCGAGGCTTCGCTTTCGCGCGTAAACCAGTGCCGGGGATCGGCTGATCGATCGCCAGGGTGAAGCTCTGTGCATCGACCATCTGAGTGACCGTCCGGTCGAGGAACAGCTTTCCGAGGATCATTAGGGTCGCTGTCACAAGCGATCCGAGTGGTAAGAGCGCATCGGCAGCAAGGAAAACCAGAACCGCGACGGGATAGGAAAGGTTCACGCTGATGCCACTGGCGTCGACGCGGACGTTTCCGCCGTCCACGTAGGGTCTGAACCGGCCGTGCGCGTTGGCAAGTTGGTCAAGCTGAACCCAGTCGATTACGGTCTCGACGACCTTCTCGCACCAGAGATTGCATGGGTCGATTGCCGTACAAATCGTTCGGGTGACCTCGTGCTCGATCTTCTCAAGTGTGGAGGATTGAACCTCTAGATTATCGAGGACAAACGCGCCTGGCTCCACGTGCATGCGGGCGTCGTGAGTGACTATGTCGCCCACGATATCACCCGCATGAGCGATCTTGAAACCTTCGAGTGCACTGCACACCGATTGGAGCACGCGGTTCATTAGATTAAGGCTCACGAAGATCCCGGTGTCGTCGGGTTGGTCGAGCGCATAGACGACCTGCGTCGGGTCTATTGGCTCGTTCTGAACACGAAGGAGGAGTGCAAGGGCGCGTAGTCCCGCCGTAGATTGAACGATCCGGTAATCCAAGCTGACCGCTGCCGGCAGGCCTAGGACGGGGATGTCAGGCCCGACTGTCCAGCTGACCGGCATCAATCCTACGTTGCTGGCCAGCGACTTGATCGCAGCGCGTCTGGCCAGAGCGGAGATGGTCGCGAGCAGGCGGGGGGAGAAGACCGCTGTTGAATTATCGAGATTGAGCTGAAAGTCAGTGACTGAGAGCGCTCGAAGATCGAGCGCCAAATGTCGCATATCGTGGGACTGCACGAAGACGCCGGCAGCACGGACAACAAAGCGACCCGAAAGGCCTGCCGTCAGATCCGGAGTAGGGGAAGGCGTTGATCCTCCTGGCAACGCCAACAGACGGGTCTGGACGTTGGCTAAGCACGAAACGGTGAACGCCAACTCGATCTCACCGGTTGGGTGGAGAGTCACGCGCGGAAGTCGGAGTTCCGTCGCGATGAGGGCGGTCTGCTCGATGTTATAGTCGCCGAGGTGGAGTATGCGGGATAAGTCGACCCGGAAGAGGTGCGCCTGTGTCCTGGCGAAGGCCTCGACGGCGCTCTGAAGGACCTGCTCGGGGACCTGTAGCATAATACCGTAGCCGCCCGAGACGCTCATCCTGACACCTCTGACGTATCGACGGTCATCACATCGGGACGGAATTCATTGGGCCGGGCCTCAATCTTAATGTCGAAGGTAACCGCCTGAGCCGCTTGGGAGGCGGTTGGAGGTTGCCCCACCCTCACGAGAGTGGCTTTCACGTGCAGTTTTCCGCTGAGCTGGGCAGCCGACCTGTTAGGCCTGATGACAATCGCGAAGTCGCGACGATAGTTAGCTTCGTTGAGCGGGAAATCCGCAATGTCCGGCAGCACCTCGGGAAACCGATCTCCTGTCCGAAGACCCTTACCGCTTATTCCCTGGAGCCGCACCTCAGGAGTGCCAATGATCGGAGCGCCGTCGTTAACCACTTCAATGACGGGCACCAAGTCTCCGCTAAACTGGCGCCTCCACTCTCCCTTTTGCTTGCTCCAGCAGGCAAAACACATTGGGGAGTTCGGGCGACTGCCATTCTGGTATGCGAGGTATATGAATAGTTTCTCGTCAGCCGGCGGCTTCCCCGCCTGAGGCCTGTAAATCACCACATTTCTCGGATGGTATATGCTGAACTGATATGAATCCAGCGGTGCCGACGCCCCGAGGCACGCGCATCCACTGAGAACCACCGCTGAAACGGCAGTAATAATCCACGCAAAGGACGCACGTAATACTTGACACGACCTGACAAGGTCGGTCGCGGGTCTCGCAACTTTCATTGATGCCCCCAAGTTTGTACTACAGTTAATCTTTGACTCCTTATAAGTCAACTGAAACTGCACGCTATAAGGGCAAACTATTGGAAGAATGCGTTCTTTCCCTTTTGTTTTCATCCTTTCCCATCAATCCCCGCACCGCGGGTCGCCCGGCGAGAGCTGGGCGGCCCGTTCACCACTAATCTTCAATGGCTCACCGATCTGACTTGTCCAGAGGATCACGGGTGCAAATCGGGTCGACCGGAGCCAGCGCCTCACGTTTTTGGGCTAGGTGAAGACTATCTCGTGATGCGAGCTTCAAGAGCTTCACTGATGGGCGTATGCCTTAAAAGGCAGAGCATATGGTTGGCACCCGGATCGAGCTCGAAGATCATCGGGATGTATTCCCAGTACCGGATGCTCTTTCCTGTGAGAGCACACCGGGACCGCACGCCATTGCCCGGGTTGACTTGGTCCTGATAGCTTCCGTTGCATTGGCGTTCGCCCGAGGAGAAGCAGTCGTCTGGCTACATTGTCCTGCGGGCTCGGTGAACTTGCACTCGACGACAAGCGCAGCTGCGGAAACGGCGGCAAGTGCATCGACTTGCATGGCCTGGGCTCCTCCAAAGTTATCTACAAAAATGAGGCCTCAGACGCCGCAAACATCTACCCGACGCTCGACTTCCTGTTTCCGAGGGAATGGTTCTAGTGACTAGTCGACATCCCCTTAAAGCCAGAATTCCTTCATCGCTGGCACAGCGAAAGCTTTGGAGTCAGTGCCAGGCTTGTTGCCATAGTGTTCACGTTCTGGGCTAAAGAGATCGCATAATGTATCGACGGGAACTTCTCCGGCCAGCGAATAGAAGAACGATTGCTTGCCAAGCATGTAGCTATCGCGAGTGGCTGGTCTACGGTTCGAATACTTTCAAGGCGTCGCTGTGGTCAATAGATTTTAGGCGGCCCAATATGGAACGCACCGCGCGTTGCGCCTACCTTGATCGGGATCTGCGGGCGCAATGCGATCGAATTTGATCGATTCAGCGATGATTGCCGAAACGGCCTGATATTCCTCCGGCGGGAGTGAAAAACGCTCACGAAGTGTGGCGTTACTCATGTAGTCGTGGGTGAGCCAGCGAAGGACACAATGGAAGAAGCAAGCTCGCAGCTTTTCGGCCTTTGACATCTGAGCGAAGCTTTTCGGTGCGAATAGAACGACACGCATCGAATTTTCTGACGAGATAAAGTCGGGAGCGGGCAGATGCTGCGCTTCGATTTCAATTAGGGACTTGTCGAGACCCCTTCCGCGCTCTTCGCAGAGTCCGAACGAACGCATAGTTGCAGCGAGCTTCTCGTTTCTTGCGCGGCGCTCATCGAGGATGCGGTCGGCGCTGATCAGGGAATTGCCGGGGGTTGGTGACTTCGATGCGATTGTCGTAGATTTCGACCACGGGACCAACACCGGTCGCCATGAAATCCTGTTGGATGAGTGCGTTCGCGATAACTTCGCGAATTGCGGTCTCAGGAAAGTGCGGCACCATCCGCCGAACGCCATCGATGTATCGTTCTTCTTTGGGAAGGCGTTCCATCAAGAACCGCATCATTGCGGTAAAGCCGACAGCGTATCCTTTCTTGCAGAACACGTATCGACTTGATGGGGCGTGACGCAAACGGGAATATTGCTTGCACAGAAATGCAAAGCGTCTGCAACAGCACCATTGACTAAGAATCAAGCGGCGGCTTTCCCTGAAATGCAGCAGTCAGGTGCAGTGGTTGTTGGCAGGGGGAAACCAGGATTTCCTGGAGGCACACAAATACCTCCCACAACAGTCGATATTAATAGGCCGTAAAACGAGGTAGTGAAATGTCTGTTGATCAAACGAATGTAGTTGATGCTATCGGGATTGATAACTCCACAGGTGAGGTAGTCCTGACGATTACTGATCACCTTGATTGGACGGAAAACGGCCGTAAGCACCTTTTCCTACTGCAGGAAAAGCTCAATACCTATTTGAGCTTTGTTGAGAGCGGTGAGATCTTAGAAACATACCCGAACGCAAAAGACAGGGCCGTTTTAATAGACATTGTAGGCAAATATCAGCTGAGCGAGCAGGCCCAAGCCTTTTATGCCCAATTTGCGCAAATCGTCGAAGGTGCCGGAATAAAATTCCGGTACCGACTGTTTAGCGGAAGTTAGTTCTAAACACACGTCGGCGAAAAGGTCCTCGTATTTTCGGCCCTACGGCCTCAGCCGGGTGATCCGCAAGGAGGTGACGGAACCGGGTGCGACGGTGGCAACGCTGCTGGCTAGAACACCTATGACGAACCGGCTGCCACCGGCCAGTCGCACAATGCCGGCATGCTGACCAAGGCCGAGAATGACAATGCGACGGTGACTTACACCCGTTTCTACAACGGCGCCGGCGACAAGGGCATCACCAGCACGACGATCGACGGGGTGACTAGCACGACCACGGTCGAGCACGGCCCGACCGGCAAGACCACGGCAATCGCCTATGCGCCTGCCAACATCGTCGTCGGCAAAAGGAAAATCCATCGCCCAGACGTGATTGGAATGGGTCGGCTCCGTCCGGTCGGCTCGCAGCTTCGCCTTGACCCGACGCTTGGGAACCTTGTTGCGGAGTTGCAGGTCCATCTCCTTGTAAAGACGATAGATTCGCTTCGGATTGACGGGCCACCCGTCGCGCTTGAGCAGGACATGAACGCGACGATAACCGTAACGCACCCGTGTCTGGCAGATGTCTTTGATCTTCAGCTTCAACTCGGCCTGCTCGCCGCGCCTGGACTTGTAGACATAAAGCGACCGGTCAATCTTCAGCACCGAACATGCGCGCCGGATAGAAACCTTCCAGTCTGCCTTGATCGTGTCGACAAGCTTGCGCTTGCGGGCAGGCTTCAGAGCTTTTTTGACAGCACGTCCTGAAGCATCGCCTTGTCCAGCGACAGGTCGGCAACAATCCGCTTCAGCTTGGCGTTCTCCTCCTCGAGCTGCCGCAACCGCTTCATCTCTGACGGCATCAGACCGGCATATTTTTTGCGCCAATTGTAGAAGGTCGCGTCCGAAATTCCTGCCTTGCGGCAGACCTCACCGATCGGCGTCCCGTCCTCTGCCTGCTTCACAACAAAGGCGATCTGCGCTTCCGAAAACTTCGAGGCCTTCATCTAATTCTCCTCTTCTGCCCAACAGGGATCTTAAGTGGAAAATTCCAGTTCCAAGTGGCCTAATTTGACGGGGGCACGTCACTCGCCTGCCAGCGCATACTGCAGGCGAGCAACCCGTCGTTTGCGTTCAGCGTTTTATTTCCTTGCTATGCTGTCCATCGGATCGTCGACGTTGGTAAGCTCCTTCGCCACCACACTCTACGCGTCGTCCGCCGGGAGTGCCAACCTCAGATATGACAGTGGGATGTCGTTACTCGCGAACTTCGAGACGGTCTCCGTATTTGAGAGCGAGCCACCTGCAATCTTCGCAATCAAGCTCAATGCCATCGAGTGTGACTGTCGCAGCCGCCGTGCTGCGAACAGACTGATCAACCTGGCGACACGAAGAATGGCGTTGCCAAGCAGCATCTCACATGGAGCCTGATCTACTTCAGGGCCGCCGACAGCTCGGACTATCTGCAGACTTTGCGTCCGTACTGGGCGTCAACGGGCGAAATCGGACGCCCGTTGCTCCTGAGGGCGTTCGCGATGGTCTGAAAATCGCTGAACAGCTGACAGGTGATCCCAACGTTCTGCAAGCCCTGAGGCAAGCCAAGAAGATATAGAACTGCTCCCATCCGCCGTGTACGCCTTGAAGGCGCACACCATTGACGCCGAGAGGAGTTTCGCCTATATTTCATTGAGAGATGGAGGCTGACATGCCGAGTATAGCGAACGAGAACAGTGAGCGTATGAGTTTGAGGGTGCCTGCCACGGCCAAGGCTAAGCTCGTGCGCGCTGCGGCACTTCGTAATACCGATCTGACGAATTTCGTAACCCAATCCGCACTGCGAGAAGCAGAAGCTGTGATCGAAGAAGCCGAAACGATCAAAGTGTCAGAGCGCGATCATCTTCGCATTCTTGAGCTTCTGGAAAATCCGCCCAAACCCAACGCCAAGCTGCGCGCGGCGATTGCCGGTTTGCCGGACAGCCTATGACTTTACCTGCATGGCATGAGGAACCGATCGCCAAGTCTCACGGTCGGGCGGCCTTCGATTGCGGCGACGCTCAGATGAACGAGTTCCTGCTCCGCTTTGCTCGACAAAGCCATGAGCAGAATGCCTCGAAGACCTTCTGTGCTATCGACGACGCAGTGCGCGACCGCATTCTTGGGTTCTATACAATCGCGCCTTCGGCAGTCGAGCACGCAACTGTCCCTGATGCAATGACACGCGGTCTTGCCCGCCATGATGTGCCGGGCTTCAAGCTCGCGCGATTGGCTACCGACCGAGCGGTTTCCGGACAGGGATTGGGAGGCCAGCTCCTAGCCGCCGCAGCGCTCCGCTGCCTACGACTTGCAGGAGAGGGCGGGGGACTTCTATTGATCATCGATGCCAAAGGCGAGCGCGCCGCCAACTGGTACGCTTCCTATGGCGCCGAACCGCTGAAGGACAAGCCGCTGACTCTCGTGATGCCGCTCATCACCTTCGCGGCCGACTTGCGGGCTAAACGTCTTCTTTGATCCCCTAAGGCGCGGGGACACGATTGATTTCCCCGAAAGCGAACTGTTGCATCATGGCGATCAGCTTAAGGACTAGCTCTACCACAATTGCCATCTGGAAAGCCGGGAGCCCCAGCAGCCGTCTAGAGAGGAAAGAGGCCGAAGCGGCCTTCAAGGCTCCTGTACGAGGTCCGGCGATCGCTTCTGCTCCCAACCTCAAGTTGGTCGCCGTTGCGGCCACGGGAACCGACGTCGTCGACGTCGCCGCATGCGCACAGCGCGAAGTTACGGTCTCGAACATCCGCAACTACGCGGTCAATACGATTCCCGAACATACCTTCGCTCTAATCCTTGCGCTTCGCCGCAGTCTTCTCGCCTATCGCAACTCGGTACAGGCCGGACGCTGGCAGGAAGCAAACCAGTTCTGCTACTTCGACTTCCCGATCAACGATCTCGCCGGTTCGACGCTCGGTGTCATCGGTGACGGTGCGCTTGGACGCACGGTGGCGGACATTGGCCGTGCCTTCGGGATGAAGGATCTCTTTTCCGACTACAAGGGCACCAAGGGAATGGGGCCGCTCATACGCCTTTCGAGGAGGTCCTCGAGGTCAGCGACATCATCACCTTGCACTCGCCGTTGATGCCTTCGACCCGCAACATGATCTCGACCGCGGAGTTCGCACAGATGGCCAGGCGGCCGCTCTTGATCAACACCGCGCGCGGCGGTCTATTTGACGAGGCGGCGCTGGAACACGCATTGAGAACTGGACAGATCAGCGGCGCTGGCTTCGACGTCGTCACCACCGAGCCTCCGGCCCACGATCATCCTCTCATGCGCCTACTCGACCTGCCGAACTTCATCCTGACGCCGCACGTGGCGTGGGCTAGCCGCGAAGCGGTCCACTCGCTTGTCGATCAGCTGATCGACAACGTCGAGGCGTTCGAGCGCGGCGAACCGACGAACATTGTGGCCGCATGCAGAAATTACGGCTCTGGACCAAGCCAAGAAAACCGGACAGTCTCCGTACCGATTGTCGGTTTCCCGCGATTTTTGTCCGGCTTGTGCCGCCCGCATCGAGCAGCTTGGTGGTACCAGATTCACGATATGCGGAGTGGTGGAAATGATGGAAGGATTTGATGAACAGCAGTTGCTTCAGAGACTTGGACAACTCCCGTCCTATGAGCTAACCGTCCTAGCGACAGCGTGCGCCTCTCGCCAGACCGGCAATGTAATTTGGTATTGTGAAGAGTACGGTCTTGACCGATATCCCTTGGTTTCAAAATGTATCGAAAAACTTTGGGAAGCCCCCGGCGAAAATGGGCACGGCGGCATTTGGGAGGAAGCGCTAGAAAGCATTATGGAGATGATGCCGCCGGACGATCACGTTTGGACGGTTATAGATGCCCTTGCGGAAGATGCTTTCGCATCATTGTGCTATTCGATCAGAACAAAGCTACACGCAACTGCACAAGAAGCCACTTGGGCGCTTCGCCGCGCCTACGAGGCGGCGGACCAAGCGGCTATCCATCTTTCTCGCAAGCAAGCGCATGAACTAAAAGAGCCAGAGATTTTAGCTCATCCAATTGTACAGCGTGAGTTGGTACGGCAGAAAAGGGACTACGAATTGATCTTGCAAGGACGAGTCACCGACGTGATCGCGGCGGCTTCCAGAGAACAACTAATTCAACCAGACGAGCGAGAGTTCTTTTGACCTGCCACTGAAAGTTCATCAGGCCGAGTCCCGGGGGTTTTGAACCGCTTGTGATCTGAACTTGACGTGCCCCCGTCAAATTAGGCCACTTGGAACTGGAATTTTCCACTTATGATCCCTGTGATCAACTGTCTCTCGTCAGTAAGACCGTATGTCCGTCTTCGTAGCTGAGGTGGCTCGCCCTGCACTGGTCTTCCGAGGGTTGCTCGGACAGGCCGAGCCGATCCTCATCACAGGAGGACGAGCCGTGGCAGACTATAGAGAAGTGTTCGTAATCGATGTTGCCAAACTAAAGAATGCGATTGCTGTCGCTGAATCCGGCCGGGAGGGAGAGATTCCATCCGATGCATCAACCTCACCCCAGAAGCGGCTGTGGGGTGAAATAATTCGAGGCGATCGGAGCAGCCCCGGACGCACTATCGGGAATGCGGTAGCCAATCCGCGCGTCAGAGCTTGATCACCGACGTCCTTGAGTTCGGCCTCCACCCATACGCGATCATCATCATGAACAGCCGTTCGTTTGGGCGGGTCGGTTCCTCGCGCCTAAAGCATGGCAATGCGCGTCCGTCCCGGTTCTGATCTAAAAACATAGCTCAATGCCGGGACTGTTCGGTTGCTCAGTTTAGGTCGTGCTGCTTATTCATCCAGCAGGCGGTCCTAAAAGCACTATGGCGTTTGTCATTCATTTGCATTATCATTTCGCCAAAAAGTGGAGATCGCTATGGCTGCAAATGCACTGGTACAAACTCGTATCGATGCCGATGTTCGGGATCGTGCCTCCGCAGTGCTTGGAAATATGGGGCTGACCGTATCTGATGCGGTTCGTATCTTACTCACCCGAACGGCCAACGAAGGTGCGCTGCCGCTGGAGCTTCTTTCAGACAGCGAGGCCCACGACGCTTGGTTTCGCACCAAGGTACTTGAAGCTCTGAACGATATTCGACCGGACGTCTCAGATGATGAAGTCGAGGCGCATTTCGCTGAACGTCGAGCGGCAGCCCGCCTTAACGCGGGTGCGCGCAAATCGTGAAGCTTACCTGGTCTGCCTGCTGCCACGGCTTCAGATCCTACACACGTCGGAAACGCATTCCGGTCAGATCTTCATGCCGCAAGTGAATTCCTTCCTCTTCATCTTCGTCGTCGCGCTCGTTCTATACTTCCGCAATTCCAGCGGCCTGTCCGCCGCATACGGCATCGCCGTCACCGGCGAGATGGTGATCACTTCCGTGCTTCTCTTCGCCGTCATGCTGCGTGGCTGGAACTGGAAGCCCGTTGTCGCAGCGGCTGTGATTGCACCGCTCTTTATCATCGACGTCGGCTTTTTCGCCGCAAACGTCGCCAAATTCGCGGACGGCGGTTGGGTGCCCGTCGCAGTCGCCTGCACGATGGGACTTATCATGCAGACCTGGATGGCTGGGCGTCGCCTGCTTGCGGCCCGCACCAAGATGGACGAGGTTCGGTTGGCGGCGGTCATCGACAAGCTCGCCCAGAAGAGACCGCCGACAGTCCCAGGAACGGCGATCTTCCTCACCAGCGACGTCGAGGGGGCGCCAACCGCGCTGCTGCATAGCCTCAAGCATTATAAGGTGCTGCATGAGCAAAACGTCATTCTCAGCGTCGTGACCGCGACGAAACCCTTCGTCCCGGACAATGAGAAGATCTTTCTGGAAAGCTTCAATCCGCTGTTCAGCCGGCTGATTATCACCTTCGGTTACATGGAAACACCGAACATCCCCCGTGCTCTCGTTCTCGTCCGCAAGCTCGGGCTCAAGTTCGACATCATGTCGACGTCCTTCTTCCTTTCACGCCGTACGATCCTGCCTTCCAAAAAAGGCGGCCTGCCTTTCTGGCAGGACAGGTTGTTTATCACGCTGGCTCAGAACGCCGGCAATGCAACGGACTATTTTGGGCTTCCGACCGGCCGGGTCGTGGAACTCGGACTTCAAACGACGATCTAATGCGTCTCGAGCGCCCGATATGGACCATTTCCTCGAGGCAATCCTTAGCCGTCGGAAATCGGCAGAGCGGGACTTGAAGCGTGACGCAGCCCTGCGGTAGACGCCCCGCCCGAGGATTGGGAGATGACAGACCGGGATCGCCTTCGCTTCTATCTTGCGATCGCCGCGCTTGCGGTGATCGCCATAGTCCAGTTTGCGGTTATCGGCCTTGGCATGGCTGGATGGTTTTCCCATCACTGATATCTCGCGGTTCAATGAAGCGTCGCTGTGGTTGGAGCGTTGACCTTCGTCGCATCCAGTCCGACATATGTCCCGATCAGCATCGTCGCGATATCACCTTCGGAACGATAGCCTTCATTGAAGAGCGCGATCGCCGCGTTGCAAAGCACGTCCGAGGCACCATCGTCGTGCTCTAGTTCATAGTAGCGGTACCAGCGCTCGACCGCTCGCGAGAGCATCTTCACTTTCTCGTCATAGGGCTAGCGCTCGCTGCAAATCATCGTGCTCGAACGCACTGGCCATACGGTTGATCTCTGCCGACCGCGCACCGACTGCTTTTGCGGTCTCGCGCCACGTCGCGGTGGAGGTCGCGACTTCCTTGATGATAGCGCGTGCCTGTGCGAGGGTGAGCGCGAAGAATCCGGCAGCTTCTTCCAGCAGATCAAGCGAGCAGGTGCCGTCATCAAGGTCGATGTTAGTCGTCAGGATGCGTGCTTTGACGTCTGTAGGCACCGGGTTGAGGTCATAGGCAGGGGACAACGACCAGCCGCCTTTGCCAAGCCACAGAAAGCCGTGATTTCGCAGGTGGTCGTCGACGTTGGAAATCAGCACATTGAAGGCGACGCGGCGATAGAGCGCTTGGGCATCGGTTTTTCCCTGTGCGCCGTGCTCGGCCAGGGCGTCCACGATCTCCGGGTAGCTGCCACGCTCGCCGTCCATTGCGCCCATCATCGCCATCGCGGAAAGGAATGGAAGGCGGATACCAAAATCGCGGTCGAAGCGACGCGAGAGCATGACCTTCTTTCCGCCGACGTCAATGAGTTCGTGTAGGGGAGTGACTATGCCGGCTTGTTCAGCCAGTCGCATAGCAATCTCCTCCCATGTCTCTATGCTGTAATCGTCGGTTTCCTTAGGAAACTTGGCGATCGAGAGATGGCCATGTTGATCGATGACAGAAGCCTTCGGCCGCGCTCCACCAAGCGACGAGCCAGGTGCGAAGATAAGTTGGAGGTCTTCGTCGGTTTCCTCATCGCGCAGGATGCGTTCGGTGATCTGCAGCAGGCGGCCGAGCTCGATGAGGGCGGGGACGCCGGCGCGGGCCGGCGCTTGGAATTGCTCCTCGCCAGCCCAGCGAAAGCGGAGCGCGCCGAGCCGTGTCTCGTCCGCGACGCCAAGCAGATAGTCGCTTTCGGCCAGTGTGCGAACGGCCCGGCCATCACGCTCAGCCGTACGCCGCTCCGAGCGTTGCATGAGGCGCCGACCCCAGGTATCGGGCGCAGAGTCGCCAATGGAGCCAAAGGTTGCAAGGCCGGCAGGTGGCGCGAAAGCGCCCCGGGTCAGGGCTAGCGCGGGCTCAAGCGAGAAGCGGTCAGTGTCCTCAAGCCAGGCTCGGTCATACTCGAACATGATCGTCTCGGCACCACGCACGCGATTACTCCGCGCCAGCCCGATCGGACGGGTGCGGCCGTGTAAGTCGAGATGAACTTCGAAATCAGCCATCACGCGACGATCCCGGCGATCGCTTCGAGTGGGCGTGTTTAGGGAGTTGCGCACTGGCGAGCGACTGACCGACGCTGTCGTTACTGATGTCGGCGACTTGGCTCAGTCCCTCTAGCAAGCCGAGTGCCTGTAGAACGCCTGCGTAGATGCCGATGCTGACATTGGTGTCCCCGGCTTCGATCTTTTGAAGCGTTGAGCGTGAGGTAAAGGCACGCTCGGCCACAACAGCCATAGGCAGGCGGCGACGCCGGCGAGCGTCATGTATGTCTGCACCCAGTTTGCGCAGCGCGCGCCGCACAGCGGCCGGAGGATTATGAGGTGTTGGCATTTGCCACCTTCGCACTACATATCGCACTAGGTATGTAGCACGAAGCTTACAATTGTTCCAGAGGAAGTTCAGGGCACGATCAGATCGCTTCGTCGTGCCTACGCCAAGTTGCGCGTTGAGCCCATCCTGGTCCCATTAATGCGGAACCAGAAGCAGCTAATGTTACCTAATAGCGGCTTATGCCACAGAGTTTCAAGCAAATCAGCGCCTTAGGCCAAGTAGGCTTGGGTTCGAAGGTTCTGATCTCATCAAGGCGTGGGATCGAAACTGCTCCGGTCCCCAGGAGCAGTCTATTTGGGCATTCAGTTGGGCCTGTTGACAAAAATGTATAGCCAAGCGCCCGCCTTTTCGGCCGCTGCCCTCAGGCGCTTGTCTCTTGTCCATAGGGCCGCGCGCCGGTCGCGAAGTACTGATGCCAGCAAGTGTGGCGATCGATCATTGTCATTGGCACGCCGTACGTCGCGGCGTATGCAATTGCCGAAACAGCGGTTCGTATTCTTCGCGTCCTCCATGGCGCGCAGTAATGGCCAGACACTTTGCCAACGCTCCAGGCTGTGTTCTCGATGCTGGGTATCAACGGGTCGGCACTTTTCAACGCGAAGGCATTTTGCCTGCGATCTCGCGTTCGGACGGCGTCATACGGATTTGCGACCCTTATATTATTCTAACTGTTGTTAGTGGTGTTTAGCGAATATGGTCGCGGTGCATTGGCGGTCGCGACCGTCTCGATTTCTTCAAAATGCGTTTTATTGACGGGGCGTAAATGTCGATTTCCGATCACCAGCAACACGAGGCCCAGGCCCAGCTCCGTTTGCGACAGCTGGAGGCCGACATAGAAGCTGCGCAGCACGGACATAATGCTGCAGCTTTCCTCGCAGCGATCGTCGAATCCTCCGACGACGCGATCGTTAGCAAGAGCCTCAGCGGAGTCATCACGACTTGGAACAAGGGCGCTGAGCGTCTTTTCGGTTATATGGCAGACGAGGCTGTCGGCAGCCCGATCACGATCGTCATTCCACCCGATCGCCTCGACGAGGAACCCGCCATTCTCGCCCGCATCCAAGCCGGCGAGCGCGTCGACCACTTCGAGACGATACGACGACGTAAAGACGGTACCCTGATCGATATTTCTCTTACCATCTCGCCTATTCGGGATGGCAACGGAAAGATCATCGGCGCATCGAAAATTGCCCGCGATATATCGGAGCGTAAGCGCGCCGCCGAGCGTCAGGAACTTCTAATGCGCGAGATGCATCACCGGGTAAAAAACCTGTTTGCCATTACCGGCAGCATCATCACCCTTGCTGCAAGGACGGCAAAGACGACTGCCGATCTCGCTGCGGGGATGAAGGACAGGTTGATGGCCCTCTCTCGGGCGCATGAGATGACATTGCCGAGTTTGAACGGTGAAGAGGCGACCGGCGCTCCGGAGACCACCCTCTTTCAGCTTCTGTCGAATATTCTCGCGCCCTATGAGCGGGACGGTGCCAATCGTTGGCAGCTGATCGGAGATGACATCGACATCAGCGGCACCAAAATTACAAACTTCGCGCTGCTGTTCCATGAATTCGCGACTAACGCCGCGAAATATGGAGCGCTGTCCGTCGAAGAGGGAAAGCTGGAGATAGCAGCGGCGGTGAAGGGCGAGACCCTCGAGATCGTCTGGCTGGAGAGCAGTGGTCCTCTACAGCCTACGTCAGAGCCACGTTCGATCGGTTTTGGAAGCCGGCTTGAGCAGATAATCGGAAAGAGCGTCGGGGTCGATATCTCGCGCGAGTGGATGCCTGATGGACTCTCGATTCGACTGTCCATCCCCCGCCGCGTTATCAGCGACTAAACGAGGCAGCGCAGCCAGCCTCGTGTCAAAACCGGCCGGACCGAGTTGCAGGACGTTGGCGCCGATCGCGTCGACGCGTTCAAGGCGGGATGGTAGGATCCTGACATGGGTCTTCATCGAACCACGCCCGACCTCCACCGCCAACTGATGGTTGGGTGCAGCTGCGGCAGGGGCTTTCCGTCCTTCCAGGCAATCGAGCCCGTCAAGTTGGTCCCCTCAAGATTTTTCGTAGCTCTTCGGCTTGTATTCACGGGCTCCGACGGCGTCACAGGAACAAAGGGATGAAATGGGCGTTCGCAGACAGTCATTCCGCACGCAATTCGCGAGGAGGCGTTGCTGGGCGCTGATCTTGGCATTTGATGGACACCCGATCGATCGAAAAGGCGCTTCTTGGGGGATACGACTGAGCGGCCGATCCGGGTTCGCCGGACAAGAGGCGTGCGACTGGTGCCAAGTCTTGCTCGCCGCGCGGCGGCATCGGCTGCTGCTGCTTGCGGCTTCGTCGCGGCCACGTCTTCGCCCAGCCGATGCTGATTGTCGAGATCGAATTCCGGGGCTGGACCGACGACGGCGAATGCGTCACGCATCCTAAAACACCTTGCGCGAAGTTCAGGATAATGCAGTCGTTTATGAGTTGGATCGAGCTGGTGGCAGAAGCCGAAAACGAGCAATTTTTTTCTGCCGCCACTCTTGAATCCGAAATTCTCAAAAACCAAATCGATTGCCGCCAGCTGCTGAATCAGGGCTGGCCTCGCTGGGAGCGCCGCTTTCGGCGCTTCCATATCCATGTTGCTCAAGGAGGATATGGCTATGGCAACATCTTACGACTATGCACCGCTCTACCGTTCGAGCGTCGGCTTCGACCGAGTTTTCAATCTTCTGGAAAACGCCCAGCGCGCCCGGTCGATCAGCGACTGGCCGCCCTATGACATTGTCAAGACCGGCGACGACACCTACCGGATTTCGATCGCGGTGGCAGGCTTCGCCCGGGACGATCTCGACATCACCTTCCAGTCCAACCTTCTGACCGTGACCGGCAAGAAGCAGGAGGCGGCTGCCGAGGGCTACCTGCATCGCGGTATTGCCGCCCGGCCGTTCGAGCACCGGTTCGAACTCGCCGACCATGTCAGGGTCAACGGAGCGGATCTGAACAATGGTCTCCTGTCGATCGATCTGGTTCGCGAGATCCCGGAGGCGTTGAAGCCGCGAAAGATCTCCATCCAGACCGAGCCTGCTCTGGTGCCTTCGGCCGCCCCGGCGCAGATCGAGGCGCAGAAGGCAGCTTGACCCGCATTGACCGCAGAACGAGGGCGCCGCCACGTCGGCGCCCCATCAACATTCCGGGTTGGGAAGGAGAGAGCGATGAAACCCGATATGTTTAGACGGCCTGTTTCCATTCTCGTTGGCCTTGGCTACCCAGCGGAGGTTCGCAACGTCATGGATGCCTACCGGCATCTTTCCGAGTGGCCGACGTCACTCAGGGACAGCGCGCATGCGATTGCCCTCAAAGCCTGCAGTGCGGCACTGTGTGGCGAGATTGAAGCAGAAACCGCGCGTGGCCTGTTTTTGGCCTTCGCCGAGAAACACGATCTGCTGGCCCCGGACACCAATATGTTCGCGGCCTCACGCTTGCGGCGTGACCGGGATCCACACGTACAGTGAGGCGGTCCGATGACGTACGACATGTTGCAGCAGGCGGCCAGCAACGCGATGGCGATGGGACCCGCGGTCTTGCTTCAGGGTATGCAGCTTCAGCGGCCAATCGATGTGGTGAGAGAGCCGGCTCTTTCCGTCGATGATAAGCGGGCGATCCTCGCGGCCTGGGCCTCCGACTTTTACGCTATCGACTCGAAGCCGGCCCTGCGGCAGGTGCCGGGAACGCCAGAGCCGATTTCGATCGATGAGGTACAGTTCGCGCTGAAAGAACTCGATCGGCGCTATGGTGTCTGACGGACTGCGCGTTCAAGCGGCCTGCTTCTTGGCGAGCCGCTTGATCGCCTGTTCGAGGGAACGCCCTGCCGACCGAAATAATCCTGCCAGGCGCTCGCCGCACCTCCCCCGCGGCAGGCTTTTTCGTTTTCGGCGCCTTGGTCCTGTTAAGTTTGAGATCGAGTTGCGGGCTCCCCTCGGTCCCGGCGCTGGACTGCTCGTCGGTCAGCGACGAGAGCGAGACGCCGAGCAAGTACACGGACAGCTTGAAGTGCGTAGGTGTGTTGTCCCCGCGCCGCTGAACACCGCTTTCAGGCCGCGCTCGGCCAGTATCAATACCCGAACGGACAGCCTTCTCCTAGAAGCCGCATGTTCCGCCCATCGCATTTCACCGCGTCGCCGTCGACGACGGGTTCACCCGGCTGCCGGTCGCGAGAGTTCACGAGCTAATTCCAAGAACGCTCTGACTCCGGCCGAGAGGTTTCGGCGCCCGGGATAATACAGGCAAAGCCCTGGATACGGGGGCGTCCAATCTTCCAGAATACGGATGACGCGCCCCGCCTCGATTTCCGGAAGAATGTCTTGTTCAAAAATATAGCCGACGCCGGCACCTTCAAGCACCGCAGTCCTTGTCAGGCTGGCTTCATCAAGCGCAAGCGGTCCCCGCACATCAATCTGCACTTGCTCGCCGTCCTTCTCAAAACGCCATCTAAACAAGGAGCCGTCCGGCAACCGAACACGAATGCATCTGTGATTGAGAAGATCAGGAGGAACCACGGGCTTGCGATGCTGCTCGAAATACTCAGGAGAACCAACCACGGCGTGTCGTTGAGGGCGGCCGAGCGAAACGGAGATCATGTCGCTGGGAACGAGGCCTGCAACCCTGACACCCAGATCGAAACCGTCCTTGACGATATCGACCATTTTTCCTTCGGTGACGATATCGATATTCATGTCGGGATAGCGGCGCAGGAACTCAAGCACGAGCGGTGAGATGATGGCGCGCGCGGCAAACGGGGCGGCGTTGATCCTTATCGTTCCGGAAGGTGTCTCGCGTTGCGAGCGTACCAGATCCAGAGCGGCATGGAGGTCCTGGAGCGATGGCGCGACCTGCTGCACAAAGATCCTGCCGGCATCTGTCAGCGACACGCTGCGCGTAGTGCGGTTGAACAATCGCACACCCAGTCCCGCCTCAAGCCTGCCTATCGTGTGGCTCAGCGCGGTCGTGGACATGCCGAGATCGATGGCGGCTGCGCGGAATGTCCCGCGCCGCGCGATCGCGGCGGCCGCTTCGAGTTCCTTCAGGCTGGCCTGTTCCATTGTCCCGATCTGTTCAATATCGCATGCCGGTTTATCCCACTTATTCGTGCAATGGTCGAGCGCTAACTATCGGGTCAGATCATGAGGAGAAACAGGATGGATATGCCCGATATTGTGAACAATTACTTTGACGCAGACAGCCGCAGCGACGTGGATACGCTGTTGAACACCTTTGCAATTGAAGCGGTGGTCGAGGACGAAAATGCGCGTCATCATGGCATTGTTGCAATCCGTGGATGGTGGGTGGCTGCGAAGAAGGCCACCCAATACCGTGCAGAACCCGTGGAATTCATGGTTGAAGGCGACAAGGCACTCGTCCGGGCGAGGGTGAGCGGCCACTTTCCCGGTAGCCCGGTGATGCTCACCCACGACTTCACCATCAAGGACGACAGGATCGTCAGGCTGGAGATCCGTTCATGACCGACTTTCTCAACCTGAGGGGCAAACGTGCCCTCATTACGGCTGGAACCAAGGGTACAGGCGCCGCGACCGTCAGACTGTTTCGGGAACTCGGCGCGCAGGTGCTGACGACAGCGCGGGCCCGCCCGAAAAACCTGCCGGAAGAATTGTTCGTCGAGGCCGACCTGACCACCGAAGAGGGATGTGCAATCGTCGCAGAGGCCACGCGGCGGCGCCATGGCGGCGTCGACGTCATCGTCCATATGCTGGGTGGCTCTTCTGCAGCCGGAGGCGGATTTTCTGCATTGTCGGAAGACGACTGGCATAAGGAGCTGTCGCTCAACCTCTTTCCGGCCGTTCGCCTGGATCGGCAACTGGTTCCGGACATGGTCGCTCGGGGAAACGGTGTGGTGGTGCATGTGACATCCATCCAGAGGGTTCTGCCGCTTCCGGAATCGACGACTGCCTACGCTGCAGCCAAGGCAGCACTTTCCACCTACAGCAAGGCAATGTCGAAGGAAGTGTCGCCAAAAGGTGTTCGCGTCGTTCGGGTGTCGCCAGGCTGGATCGAAACGGAAGCTTCGGTCCATCTTGCCGAGCGCCTGGCGAAGCAGGCGGGAACTGACCTTGAGGGAGGCAAAAAGATGATCATGGACGGGCTGGGCGGCATTCCGCTGGGGCGGCCGGCAAAGCCGGAAGAGGTCGCAAACCTCATTGCCTTCCTCGCCTCCGACCGCGCTGCGTCGATCACTGGTACCGAATATACAATCGATGGAGGGACAGTGCCAACAGCCTAGGCGCCGACATGCACGGCAAATCAGGTCGGCGCATCCCACCCGCCGATCTGGGAGTAGATCGCGTTGCGCAGATAACGCACGTCGCGGTTCAGAGCGGCCAAGTCCTGCGGTGTCTGGGTCGAGGCAGCAAGCAAGGTATCGCTGAGACAGCCAGCCTTGTGCTGCAATGCCCGGCCTTCGTCGGTCAAAGCAATCAACACCTGGCGCTCGTTGCTCAGGTTTCTCGTCCTGCGCAACAGGCCGGATATCTCAAGGCGCTTTAGAAGCGGCGTCAGCGTGCTGGATTCCAGGGCAAGGGCGTTGGCAATGGCACCCACCGTCTGCCCATCTTCGCTCCACAACACATTGAGCACGAGGTACTGCGGGTACGTCAGGCCCAACTCGTCGAGAAGAGGTTTGTAGGCGCGCTGGATTGCAATTCCGGCAGTGTAAATCGCGTAGCACAGTTGGTCGTGCAGGGGGGGTGGGTCGTTATGGCGTTCGGTCATTCTGAGCTCCTGTGGATCTCTATATAACCTATGCAACAGCAAAATTAAATATCGCGATAAGAATTATCTTGACGCGCCATCTAAAGTCTGGCAGCTTATGTATATCGCGATAACAGTTATCGCAATTAACGAGGAGACAGCCATGACACGCATGACCACGACCACCGTAGCCGCAATTGCTGCTGCAGCCTCACTGTCCGCAGCCGCATTGCCGGCGAACGCCGGCGACACCATTCCTCAAGACCAGTCCGTGAAAAACGTTGTGCTCGTCCACGGCGCCTTCGCCGACGGCTCTGGCTGGAAGGGTGTTTACGACATTCTCACCAAGCGTGGATATCGCGTCAGCATTGTTCAGAACCCCCTGACATCTCTCGAAGACGATGTCGCGGCTACCAAACGTGTGCTGGAACGGCAGGATGGTCCGGTCATTCTCGTTGGTCATTCCTGGGGCGGCACGGTCATCACGGAAGCTGGAATTGATGCAAAGGTTGCAGGCCTCGTTTACGTCTCGGCTCTCTCTCCTGATGCAGGCGAGACAACGGCTCAACAATACCAAGGATTTGCTCCCGCATCGGAATTCGTCATCGAGACCACGAAGGATGGCTTTGGATATGTCAGTCCGCAAAAGTTCAAGGCTGGTTTCGCTCATGACGTCAGCGATGCGGATGTTGCGTTCATGAGGGATGCGCAAGTCCCGATCAACATGTCAGCGTTCGGCACGAAGCTCGAACATGCTGCCTGGCACACCAAGCCCAGCTGGGCTGTGATTGCTACCGAGGATAAGGCATTCGATCAGGCCATGCTGATCCACATGGCGGAACGCATCAAGGCGAAGATCACCAAGGTGTCAGCGAGCCACGCCCTGTTCATGACGCAGCCGACGGTGGTCGCGGATACCATTGCTCAGGCAGCCACGGCTGTCTCAGCGAAGAAGTAATGACAGACGCAGTTTCATCGGGACAGCCCGCACTGTCCCGATGACGACGAGCAAGGGCTGTCGAACCGAGCGGGGTCGGGCAAAGCGAGCACATAAAAGGCCGCACGATCTCGGACAAGGATCCATTGCCCGATTCCCCAACACTTTTGCAATTTTCCTCAATCCATTCACGGAGGTAACCACGTGAAGCCGAATAGTCATGACAAGAAGGCACCCGAAAATCCGCCCATTCCTCAGAGCGAGGTCGATGTTGTTTTCGACTTCATCGTCTGCGGCGCCGGGTCCAGCGGCTCCGTTGTTGCCGCACGACTGGCAGAGAATGAAAACGCAAGTGTCCTGCTGCTGGAGGCAGGCGGGGACGATGCGGCCGAGACCGTTACAAACCCTGCGCAGTGGCCGCTCAATCTCGGCTCGGTCCGGGACTGGGGTTTTGTCGGACAACCGGCACCTGGCCTGGACGGTCGACGTCTTCCTCTCAGCATGGGCAAAGGGCTCGGTGGCGGTTCGAGCATCAATGTCATGGTGTGGGCCAGAGGACACAAGGGAGATTGGGACTACTTTGCCGCTGAAGCCGGCGATGACGCGTGGGGCTATCAGTCCATCCTCGGCTACTATCGCCGGATCGAAGATTGGCAGGGCGCTCCGGACCCAGCGCGTCGCGGCGTGGGAGGACCGGCCTACGTAGCGCAGCCGCAGGCGCCCCAACCGATCGCGGGGGCCTTGTTGAGTGCGGCATCCACTATCGGCATTCCCGTCTACGATAGCCCGAACGGTGAAATGATGGAGGGCCCGGGCGGCGCATCTATCGCTGAGCTGCGGATCCGGGATGGCAAGCGGGAGTCTGTCTTTGGATCCTATGTCCGCCCGCTCATGTCGCGCCCAAACCTGACTGTGCTGACCGACGTACTGGTCACGCGCCTCATTTTCGATGGCAAGCGCGTGACGGGGGTCGAGGTTCTCATCGATGCTCAGCGGCATCAATTCACGGCGCGTTGCGAAACGGTACTGTCGCTAGGCGCGATCAACACTCCGAAATTGTTGATGCAGTCCGGCATAGGTCCGGAAGATGAGCTGCAAGCCCACGGCATTCCCGTGGTTCAACACTTACCTGGCGTTGGGCGCAATCATCAGGATCATCTCGCATTCGGGTGCACGTGGGCATATCGAAAACCAGAAGCCGTCGGTGGTAGCGGCTGCGAAGCAAAACTCTACTGGAAAACCGACTCGCGGCTTGCGCAGCCGGACATTCTTCAGTGCCAGTTGGAGTTCGCTGTGCCGTCCCCGATCGAGACGGGCCTCGAAACACCGCAACATGGCTGGACGATGTTTAGCGGTCTCGCCCAGCCAAAAAGCCGTGGTCGACTGCGGCTCTCCGGCCCCAATATAAATGACCCTATCCTGATCGAACCGAATTCTCTCAGCGCGCCGGAAGACATGGCGGCTGCCTTGGCTGCGGTGGAATTGTGTCGCGAACTCGGAAACAGTGATGCCTTCTCGCCACTGGTGACAGACGAGGCGGCTCCGGGCGGGCGCGACCGATCGGGGATGATCGACTTTATCCGGCGTTCGGCCGTGACCTATTGGCATCAATCCTGCACAGCCAAAATGGGACGCGACAGCATGTCGGTGGTCGACAGCGAGCTCAAGGTCTACGGCATCGATGGCCTGCGCATCGCAGACTCCTCGATCATGCCGCGGATCACAACTGGAAATACGATGGCACCTTGCGTTGTCATCGGAGAGCGGGCGGCTGATCTCATTCGGGCGACGCATAGCCTTCCGAACTTGAGCGGAGGACTGGCTTAGTCCATCATGAAGAGATTCATGTGAAGCTCGGCGGCCAGCCTAAGCGGGCCGCCGGCGTTTGCGTTAAACGGGCGACGGATCGTAATGGCTCAAGAGCTGAAACCCGCCCAGTGCGAAAACGGTTATGGCAGTCCGCCGCTTTCATCGCGTTCAATGCCCTTGCCGACGACCCTGACAGGCTGCTGCGGCTTGTGAACAGTTACTCTGTTTGTGGGATGGTTCAGATGTCCCGATAGCTTCCGGTGATCCACTCAGAGATGAGCTTCCCATAGGTCTCAGCTGCATCTTCCCAGACGAAGTGACCGGCCTCGATCACTTCGGCGCGGCAATGCGGCATGCGATGATTTAGAAACTGCCCGTTCGATGGCGGAACGTACGGGTCGTCCTTTCCTGAAACCACCAATGTCGGTGTCGCTATCGTCGGCAACAACTCCGCCAATCGGGGAAGGTCGCGACGATAGGCGCGCACAAAATCCGCGACCTCGTTCCAGCGCTGCCCTTTGGAAGACGCCCGGTAATCCTCCAGAATGACCTCCGGGATGGGGCCCCGCGCCATGGTCTTGGCCAGCTGATAGACCTGTTCGCCGCCATCCGAGCCGGCAAAGTCGTCCCTTGATGATCCTACAATTTGCCGCAACGGTTCGCCCAGAAGCTCCAGACTGATGCCACCGCTGCCGCCGACGATGCTTTCAAAGCGCTCCGGATTGCTGCTCGCAGCGAAGAGCGCCGCCAGCGTACCGACATCCGGCGCAACGACATGCGCGCGTTCGATGCCAAGCTCATCCATCGTCCGGATGAGGAACTGACCCATCGTCTCGGGCGACATCAGATCCGGCCTGCTCTCGGACATGCCGAAGCCTGGAAGATCGACCGCCGTGACGGGACCCAAGGCGCAGATCCGAGGCCAGACGAGATTGAAGGCATAGATACTCTCGGGCCATGGCGCTGTGATCAGTACCGGCAGACCTGTGTCCGAAGGCGACCGGACCAATCGGATCTTAAGGCCGTCGATGTCAACAAAGGAGGCAGTTCTCGGCATCAGCAATTCAGTCGTCATAACGGAGATCCTTTTCGATGCGCTAACCCCATCCGGTCGCCTTCGTCATTGCGGACAAACAACCGTTGTGATTGCGGCCAGTGTCTGGTGGTCACGTTTTTCCTTGCTCGAGGACAGTTGCTTCGAGCAATGAGCGCGTCCTGTTCCCCGGAGCCGCCACTCACACCGACCGCTCCTGCGACGTGCCCTTCCAGTTCGATCGGAAGGCCGCCGGGAAGGATGACATATTTGCCGGCGCAGGCATTCCCGACGGTAAAGAGACCCGCGCCCGGCTGGATCATCGGGACGAATGCGGCAGAGGACGCATGAAACGATCGAGCCGTCTCAGCCTTGCCAAAGGCCAGATCGAACGCCCCCGGCCAGGCGCCGTCCATACGCGCCATGGCGATCTGCTCTCCGCCGCGATCAAGCACGACGATGGCCACCCGGACGCCGATCTCGGTCGCCTTGGTCTCTGCGGCCATGATCGCTGCCATGGCGACGGCCAGACTGACTTCAGGAACATACATCACGTTTTCCTTAGGGGCGGGCAGCATTGCTATCGCCGACTGGCGTTCAGCGCAGCGTTATGTCGGAAAGGTCGATCGACACGACGAGAGGTTCCGGAAGCGATGTCCCGTCGGCCTGACGCGGAAAAATGCGCCGTTCGGTTGGGAATTTGATCCCCGATACCGTCGTGTAGCCGTCGATGTAATGGGCACCCGGCGTGTTGCCGGCGATTTCCACGTCGTAGTCGTGCCGTTTCAGCAGACCGTCCGCATCCACGTAAAGCGTCTGGACGGTGCTGTGGGTTGCGATTCCCTTCGGGAACGTCACCTTGAGACGCTGCCAAGTCTCCTCGTTCTCGCTCCAGTCGGAGAGCTGTTCGCTAACGACGCCAGGAGCGGCCAGAAGGAACGGCATATTGAGATAAGTCCACATGGCAATCCCGACAAAGTAGGCTAGCTGCGGGTCCGTCCACGGCGTCTCGAGCGTGTGGCCGGCGAATGAGGCGCGGGGGGCTTCCAGTTCCTCAAGCACCCGACCCGAGCTGTCCTTGATCTCAACCTTCTCGGGCCGGAACAGAGTAACCTTGCCATCGGCTCCGAACGGATGGTGGGACGCCCATTCATCGCCCAACCAGACCGTGACATTGGTCTCGCCGAGTTTGCCGCCATGGCCCTTGAGGTCCCAGAGCGCACCGCCCTGCTTCAGATGCGCAGTGAGGCCGGTGAATGTCTTCCAGGTGTCGAGGCCGCCATGGGCATCGATGATCTTCTGCGCAAGCGTGTTCATGAGAAGGCCCTTCGAATGGATGCGGATGAGCGTTCAGGCGTTAAGGAAGGTCTGGACGTGCGCGACGAAGGTGTCGGCGTATTGGAAGAGAGCGCCGTGGCCGGAGTCTGGATAGATGATCAATGTTCCGCTGCTCATGTGCTTGAACATCTCGTAGGCGTTGACTGCCGGAAACATCGTGTCGTCGCTGCCATGCACGATAAGGGTGGGCTGGCGGATGGCCTTCAAGGCTGCGTGGTCGGCATCTTTGTTTGCACACCACGCGATGATCGCGGCCGCCTGCGGGTTGCTCACGGCATCACCGCTTTCGGGGTCGCGGCCTTGGCTGCGGGCGGCCGCGCGGTCGACAAAGGCGGAACCTGCGGCTTGGCTCGCCTTGCTCGGCGTAAAGAAGAGGGGAAGGCGCACGTCCCGGGCGTTTTTCGAAAATGCTTCTTGAACCACCTGCAGGAGATGTTCCTCACCGCCTCCGGGGGCGGAACCTGCGACAACGAGCTTCCGAACCTTGACCGCCGAACCGGCAGCGATCACCTGGGCGAGGAAGCCGCCGAGCGAGAACCCAAGAAGGTCGACTTCGGTCAGGCCAAGCGCCGCCATGAAGCTTTCGGCATCGGCAGACATCTGCTCGACGGTGTCGGGAACGTTGCCGGTGGATGTCCCCACGCCTGCATTGTTGAACACGATGACAGGCCGGTCGGCGGCAAGCGCATTGACCACGCGCGGATCCCAGGCATCCATGGTTCCGGTAAAATGCTGCAAGAAGACAAGCGGAACGCCACTTTCTGCTCCAAGCTTGCGGTAGGCGAAGCGGATGCCGCCAGCTTGAACGTGGAGTGTCGGGGCCGTCTCGAGGGTCGTGCTCATGATCAGTTCCTTTGCGTCATCCGTTGCTGGATGTGTGTTCGTAGAGGATAGGTTTTGGCAGGCCTGTTCAGAATGACGTAAAGACTGCAATTCAGGACGTGCCTGGCGATACGGCCGCCAGCACATCGAGAAGCACGAAAGTCGTCACTTGTGCATCGCCTGCAGGGCCGAGGTGTTGAGGCTGCCGACGGCGGCATAGGGGTTGGGAACCATGCCGATGGACTTGCGGGTCGCGGCAAAGACATCGGCTGTTTCGCCGGTCGCAGCGGTGGCGGCCGGAGTGTCGATACGAGGGGTCATAGGATTGCTCCTTTCGAGCTGTTTCCGTGGCGAAATGATCGCCGGTGGGCGAGGGGATGAGGATGTGGCGATTGCTGTGACAGGAGGAAAGCGTCCGATCTGTCGATCGCAGTCATCGCTTGCTGACGAAGACGGCATTCACTGCGAAGGCGACGAGTTCCGCCGGGGCCGCCAGTAGGCCGATATCCCAGATGACGCCCATGCCTAGGACGGCTGCGCCAAGCCCGATTCCCACGGAGAACCAAAATACATAGTTGACGTGTTGAACGCCAATGGGCTACCGCCGGTACGGCCATGCGGAAGTCCTCGGCCATGACCGGCAAGAGCGGCGCGATCATGAAACCCTCGGTGCCGATGGCGAAGCTCCCGAGCGCAAGGAATCCCGCGCGAACAAATCCATCGTGGGAGGTGTGGGCGAGCGACGCAGACATGGCTTTCAAGCTCCTTGACGTCAGAGCCCGCCGTCTGCGGGCTCTGGCACTGACGGGATGGAGATCTCAGAAGGGGATCGGGTTTGCGGCGATCTCGGCGTTAAAGCCATTGACCAGCGCGTGTTCGTTCAGACCGGGATTGTCACGCAGCGCGCGGATTCCCTCGACGAAAACCTCCGGCGCATCGGTCGCAAGACCCTTCATGGTTTCCACGATGAAGGCATTCAGCGGCATGGCGCGAGGATCGCCGCTCTTCTTGATGAGATCGGTATCGACCCACGGCGGCGCGATTTCCTGCACGGTGACACTCGTATCTCTCAGCATGAAGCGCTGCGACAGAGAGTAGGAATGCAGCGCGGCCTTCGCGGCCGAATAGACGGCGTTGGTCGCAATTGGCACATAGGCAAGGACGGAGGTGTTGTGGATGATCGTCGCGCGCGGCTGGGCCTTCAGATGCTCGATCAGCGCGGACGTCAAGCGTATCGGGCCAAGCAGGTTGGTGTCGAGAATCCGGCGCGACACGCTGTCATCGATGGTCGCGGAAGGATCGTCGAACGGCATGATGCCAGCATTGTTGATCAAGACATTCAGTGTGGGATAGTCGTGGACCAGCTGTGCTGCGATACGGTCGATGTCGGCCGCGTCCGAGATGTCGAGCTCCACACCATCGATGCCGGGGTTGGCAGAAGCCACTTGATCAAGCAGAGCCTTGCGCCGGCCGGCGATGATGACCTTGTTGCCAAGCACATGGAATGCCTCGGCGAGCGCCCGGCCAATACCGGAGGTTCCGCCGGTGATGAAGATTGTGTTGCCGGTCATCTGCATGGAATCGTCCTTCTCTTTCAAATCTCGTGCCGCCATGGCGCCGTCGATGGGTTCACTATGCGTGCTGACTGTCGCGGCTCAAATGACATAAAAACGGCAAATCAGGACATGGGCCTTTTGACGACATAAAAGCCCGGCACGGGGCCGGGTATTGCCTAGAACGGCTGTGACGTTGCGGCCTCAGGCGAGGAGAGATAGATCTTTACGGCAAAATCCTCGATCTCCTGAAACAGGAATGCGTGACCCGCATCAGGATAGAGGATCAGCCTGGCGTCCGGCGCCTGCTGTGAGTGAACGAAGGAGAGGCATCACGTCATGGGCGCCTGGCGACCAGGATCGGCATGCGCGGATCCTTCGCCTTGGGAAAGAACGCGCTGCCAAGTGCAGATTGCTCTGGGTGAGGAGAGCTTCTGTGGTTAACCACGGTCGTCCTGGACGGGCATGCGCCGCAATCCTTGCAATCGACGCCTTGCCACAGAACACCCCAGCCGGATAAAAATTCGTCGCGTCGTTGACCCCGCGTGTCATGACCTGATGCTGAAGCGACAAGCCGGACGATTACCTCAGTCGCGACAGCTGCTATTCCGGCAATCGTTTCGGGGGCGCGCCCTTCGGATCGGCCCACGCCTGCGCTATCAAAGTGGATGACTCGTCGATCGGCGGAGAACGGCAAATCCGGTCATGCCGCCGCGCTGTCTTCCATCAGTTTGAGGCTGCGCTTCAGGCTGGCGGGCGGCTGCCCGTAGCTGCGCAGGAAGGCACGGCGCATGCGGTCGCGGTCGGCAAAGCCGGTATCACGGGCCACGATGTCCATCGGATGCCGGCCCTCTTCAAGCATAACGCGCGCAGCTTCCAGGCGCAGCATCTCGACGGCCTTGGCCGGTGACTGACCGGTTTCCTCACGGAAAATCCGGCTGAACTGACGGGGCGACAGGCTGGCTGCTTCTGCAAGTTCCTCGACCGAGAGAGGATTGCGCAAGTTCTCCCGGGCATAGGTCAGGGCACGCTGCACCCGGTCGGATCGTGGCTCCAGTTCCAGAAGCGCCGAGAATTGAGATTGGCCGCCGGGGCGCCGATGATAGACGACGAGTTTGCGGGCAATCGCTCGCGAAAGGGTCGATCCATGATCGTCCTCGATCAGCGCCAGCGTCAGGTCGATGGCCGAGGACATTCCGGCTGAGGTCCAGATATTGCCGTCGCGGATGAAAATTCGGTCCTCGTCTACGGTAACTTTAGGAAATCGGAATCTGAGGTTGGGTGCATGCGCCCAGTGGGTGGTGGCGGTGCGGCCGTCCAGCAGACCGGCCTCAGCCAGCACGAAAGCACCGGTGCAGACGCCGGCAACCCTGCGTGCCTCCTTGCCGGCGCGCGCCAGATAGCCACGCAGCCCTGAGGAGATGGGAGAGGGAACGAGTTCGCCCGCCACCATCAGCGTGTCGGGCATGACGCCCAGCGCCACGGTCTCGATGCCCGTGTTCATCGAAGACCTGACAGTGCCGCCGTGTTCCGATAAGACGGTCAACTGATAACCTTCTTCGCCGAGTTCGGCATTAGCGAGTTCGAAGGCAGCAAGGGCCGCCAGCCCCATAAGCTGAAACCCGTCTTCAAGGATCAGGCCAATCCGTCGCATAGAATTCCTTTCCACATGGCAAAATGACGATAGCCAAGTCATTTACGTCAATCAACACGACCGGGTCGGTGTTGATATCGAGCAACGACCATATTGTGGCTACTAAAGAGTAGATTTTTAATAGTTGAGCCGAGCAACGGTTCGTATTGGCTCTGGAGCGGCAATTCACCAGGCAACTTTCAGTCCGAGGTGGGCAATGTGGCGGCCGGTCCGCGCACGAGCGCCTGGGTGCGTGTTTCCAGCAGACAAAGCCTCGCGATGCGATGGCAGTGTCGTGATAACGCGGCAACAAGGCAGTGCTATTGCCTAATGTTGCCTAATCGCGGCAAGCCGAACTAACGCGTACCCCGCGCCGCCAACTTGATTCAAAAGGTCTGCTCTCATTTCCCTGTCGGTGACGACCTTGATTTTGGTCCATTTGTCTATCTTGGTATCGAGCGGTAGAGGCAGGCCCTCTCGCAGCAAGAGGGTAAGCTCAGGGGCTCTTTCCGACTTATAGATGCAAATCCTCATCACACGGCACCCCAACTGCACAGATTTGTAACAGTTATATTGCAGTGCGTTATCAGCTATTGCAATGCCGCAAAATACTTCTCCGCAAATGTGCCGAGGTATGTTTCCGTTCCGCTGTACATACGCCGCCGCTTCGTCCAGTTATGAGCCTGACATAATGGTAGAACACTCAGCTTTCAGCACTTCGCAAGCTGGTATCGTACACTACTCGCCGTCAACGCATCTGGCGCTGGTATTGCGTCTGCAAGGCAATCACGCAGATCGTCCCGTATCGCGATGCGCTTGTCGCCGAACTCAAGCTTATCCCGACGGACAAGGTCACCACAGGACAAGCGGGCATCATAAGGCATGCCACGTGGTCAACGCGTTTTTGGAAGCCAATCCAATTGAGGTGTTAACCAATGGCTGCTTAATACGCCCACGATTCCAACTTTGAGCCAGCATATCAATCGGGAGCTGGCGGTACTTTCTAACACAAGGCCAAAAAGAACGGAGTGCCGATGGCGGCACCCCCAATCAGAACTCACATGCAAACTAATTCGATTTGTTACGCCGCTCTCTCTTCTGCGGCGTTCGGTCTCCACTTGATGAGCCGGCCTTCCAGAACATCGAGAATTCGATCGATGATGAGCACGAACATGGCCAGGATGATGATGCCGGCAAACACCCCCACCGCGTCGAAGTTGCCTTCCGCCTGCGCGATCAGGTAGCCCAGTCCTGCAGAGGAGCCAAGATACTCGCCAATGATGGCGCCGACGACCGCGAAACCGACGGAGGTACGAAGCGACGACAGGATCCAGCTTGCTGCTGCGGGGAAATAGACATGCCGCAATAGATCGGAAGGTTTGGCTCCGAGGATCCTTGCATTCGCGAGGACCACCGGGTTGACTTCGCGGACGCCCTGCATGGCGTTGAAGAAGGTAATGAAGAAAACAAGTGTTACGGCAAGCGCCACCTTCGACCAAAGGCCGAGCCCGAGCCAAAGAACGAAAATCGGGGCAAGCACCACGCGCGGAACGGCGTTGAGCCCCTTGATGAACGGGTCGAGGATCCGGGCGGCGCTCCGGCTGAGACCGAGCCATACACCAGCGGCGACACCAAGGCCCGTGCCAATGATGTAACCGAGCACTGTTTCCGTCAGGGTTATCGAGACGTGCTTGTAAAAGCCCGGGTCAACGATCCAGCTGACAATCTGATTGAAGATATCGAGTGGCGCCGGGAAAAAGAAGACATCAATGAAGCCGGCGGTCACGCCGAGCTGCCAGCCACCGAGGATAAAAACCAGCATACCGAGCTGGATAGTGCGTTCAGTCCCGACGTTCATAGCTTTTCTCCACTTCGCCACGTAGGGAAGCCCAGATATTGCGATACAGATCCATAAAGCGTGGATCGAGTTTGATCTCTGCCACATCCCGTGGCCGCTCGAGATCGACCGGGAAACTTTCGATGACCCGCGATCGAGGGCCGGCGGCCAGAATGGCGACGCGGTCTCCCAGCGCGATGGCCTCTTCAAGGTCGTGCGTAATCATGACCACGGCGCGGCGTTCTTCCTGCCAAAGGCGCAGCAGTTCATTCTGCATAAGGTGCCGCGTGTGGATGTCGAGCGCGGAGAAGGGCTCGTCCATCAGGATCACCTTCGGACCGGCAATGAGGGCCTGCGCCATCTGGACACGTTTACGCTGGCCGCCGGAGAGTTGGTGCGGATAGCGGTGTTCGAACCCCTTCAGCCCGACCTTGGCAAGCCAGCTCATCGAACGCTCACGGCGCTCAGTGGCTCCAACACCCCTGAACATCAGGCCGAGCTCGACATTCTCGATGGATGTCTTCCACGGAAGCAGCGCGTCCTGCTGGAAGAGATAGCCAATGTCATTCTGCACGCCCTTTACCGGCGTGCCGTCGATCGTCACCGTACCGCTCGCGGGTTTCAGAAGACCTGCGATCGCGTTCAAAATAGTGCTCTTGCCGCAACCGGTCGGGCCGACGATGGCGAGAAACTCGCCATCGGCAACCGTGAGGTTGACGTCCTGCACCGCGACATAGGAACCAAATGACATTGTCACGGCGTCGATCGATACCATCGACTTTGCATTTTGCTGTCCCGTCGGGATAGGCATGGGGTTTACGACAGCCAAAGACATGGCCTCCTCCTAGGATCAATTGGTGGTCTTATCCGTTACCTTGTCCACGAAAGCGTTCGTGTAGGTTTTGGAAAGATCGATTGTTGCGGCAGCAACCTTTTCGTTGAAGCTCTTGAGGACGGCCAACGGCGTCTGCGTGTCGGTCTCGCTGAACTTGCCGTCCACCGAGAAAATCGGCTTGGCATTCTGGACGGCCTTCACATAGGTGTCCCGGTCGCCGGAGATGAATTCTTCCGGCAGTTTTTCGACAATCTCTTCCGCGCTATGTGTGTTCATCCATGCCAGTGCCTTGACGGTCGCGTTCGTGACCTTCTGGATGGTTTCCGGGTTCTCATCGATATAGGCCTCTGTCGCATAGAGGACGGCGGTCGGATAAATTCCGCCATAGATCTCCTTGGCTCCCTCGTCGCTGCGGGCGTCGATCAAAATCTTGCCGACACCCTTTGCCTCGATAAAGGTCGCGGCGGGATCGTAGTTGACCAGAAGATCCACTTTACCTTGCTCGAGGGCCGCGACTGCGGCCGCGCCGGAACCGACGCCGATCAGCGAGATGTCGTCGGCCGAAAGATTGTTGCGCTGCAGGTAGTAGCGCACGAAGAAGTCGGAAGATGATCCCGGTGCGGTGATGCCGATCTTCGCGCCCTTGATCGTTTCCGGCTTGGTCGGATCGAAGGATGAGTTTTTCCCGCCGGCCAGAACCAGGCCAGAATTGCGCGCAAGCTGGACAAAGCCGACCACCGCCTTGTTCTGCGACTGCATCTGGATCGTATGGTCGTAGAAGCCGACAGCGATATCCGTGGAGCCGGCAACAAGCGCCTGCAGCGTCTTGGAGCCGCCAGATGCGAAGTTTTCGACGGTCACCTCAAGACCTTCCTTCTCGTAAAGACCTAGGCCAGCTGCGACCGGGAAGGGCAGGTTGTTGAGGTTGTAGGACCCGACGCTGATGCGCACAGGTTCCGCAAAAGCCGAACCGGCAAAAGCGACCGTTGCCGCAAGGGCGAGTATAAGTTTGCGCATGTGTATTCCTCCCTGATGCGTGGCGCCCTCCCGGCAACCACTTCCGATTATGCAGCGCAAACCACTTGCGCGATAGGTTTTGCAAAGACCCGGCCCTCGAAGAGGCGTCGGGCCGTCCGCAGGATTCCGGCAACTGTCTTGCCGTCGCGGGTATCCAGTTTTACTTCCAAACGACCGCTTGGATGTTCGAGAACGAGGATGACCGGCGGCTTGCGATTGCCGATCAGTTGCGCAGCGACGGTTCCGTCGCTGATGCAGGCCGTGGCAATCCCAACCGCGCCGGTTGTTGCAAGAGACGGGTGGCATTGGTGCGGCATGAAATAGCGCACGCCGAGATCTCCGCCCTTGTTGGGAGTGGAGATCAACACCGGTTTGGGCGTGACCTGGTTGCTGACATCGCCCATGCCCATACGACGGCCAGCCTCAAGCCGTAGCGTTTCGAGTCGGTGCAGCATTGCGCCGTTGGCGTTAAGCTCGGCTGCAGGTTCGTTTCCCGTCACACGGAGGGCGGCGGCTTCGAGCAGCATCATCGGCATGGCGCAATCGATGCAGGTCACATCGATGCCATCAATCGTGTCGCACGGGTTGCCGGTCGGGAAAAGTTTGCCTGTGCGTGCCCCGGCCGCATCCATGAAGGTCAGCGCGATCGGTGCCGCATTGCCCGGCACGCCGTCGATCGAGGCATCTCCCATGTAGGCAACGCGGGCATCGGGGGTCGGAACCTCCGCTTCGATGAGTTTGCCGGTATTGACGTTGTGAATGCGCACGCGGGTTACGCCCGTCGCCGCCTTGACCAGTCCGGCCTCGATCGCGAACGGCCCGACGGCCGCAAGCATGTTTCCACAGTTGGGCGAGATATCCACGAACTGCTGATCGATGCGGACTTGGGCGAACAGATAATCGACATCAGCATCGGACACAGTTGACGGGCCGACGATGGCAACCTTGCTGGTGACGGGGTTGCCGCCGCCAATACCGTCAATCTGCAGAGGGTGACCCGAACCCATGACTGAAAGCAGGATCTGATCGCGTTGCCGCGAATCCGATGGAAGATCGGATGCGAGAAAGAACGGTCCTTTGGAGGTGCCGCCTCGCATCAGAACGCAGGGAATGGAAATCAGGTCGTTCATGGTTGTACCCGCATACTGATGTGATTTATATATCAATCAGCTTCTTTGTTGCAGTAAGCGGCAAAATGATTGATATGGGAAATGCGAATATCAGAGGGAATGATGCGTTATGAGCATCAATTGCGAGATACTGGATCTGCGCGCGTTTCTGTCGGTCGTCGAACTGGAAAACTTCCACCGCTCTGCCGAAGCGCTCAATCTGTCCCAGCCGGCGCTCAGTCGTCGAATTCAGAAGCTCGAGCTGGCAATCGGGGCGCCTTTGCTCGAGCGCACCACGCGTCATGTCTCGACAACCGCCCTTGGCGCGGAACTGATACCTTTGGTGCGACGAATGCTTGAGGAGTTCGACACGTCGCTGTTTGCGGTGCGCGATGTCGGATCTCAGCGCAGCGGCCTCGTGACAATCGCATGTCTGCCGACGGCTGCTTTCTATTTTTTGCCGACCGTCATCAAGCAATTCAGCGCCGAGTATCCGAACATTCGTTTTCGCATTCTCGATCTCCCGGCCACCGACGGACTGCAGGCAGTCGCCCGTGGGGAAGTCGAGTTCGGCATTAATATCATGGGCTTTTCAGATCCCGACCTCATCTTCGAGAGGCTCATCGAAGATCCATTCGTGCTGGCGGCACGCAAGGATCATCCGCTGGCAGCGAAGAGCGAACTCGAATGGGACGATCTGGCGCCCTATCAACTGATCACAGTTCACCGGTCCAGCGGCAACCGTACGCTTCTTGACGCCGCGCTGGCGAAGTCGAACCTGAAACTGCGCTGGTCCTATGAAGTCACACATCTTTCGACATCGCTTGGTTTGGTGGAAGCGGGGCTTGGAATTTCGGTTCTGCCTAAACTCGCCACACCACAGGAAGAGCACCCGTTCCTCGTCACGAGACCTATTGGCAATCCTCAAATCTCACGAACGATCGGCATTGTGCGTCGTCGCGGTGGGACGCTTTCGCCCGCGGCCGAGCGCTTCATGACAATGTTGATTGGGACGTGGGCCGAAGGAAACTGAGCAACTGAAAGGAATCCGGGATGGTTACCCGACTACTTTTGAGTCAAATGCTCGTGTATGCGGTTGCCAGCTCAAAAAGATCGCCATAGCGGACGAGCACCCTCTAGTTTCTGGTGCCTTCGCTGGGCTGCTAGGTGCCTTCGGGTACAGCCGGACTCCACCATGTCATTACGCTTGTGGCTGGAAACGCGGGTGCTGACCGTCGCCTCGCCACCTATCTGGCGGCGAAGGGCCGGACCGGCGCCGACGGCCGCTATTGGTTTCGAGCGGTGAAGCCAAAGTACTACCCGATCGCAGACGATGGACCCGTTGGCAAGCTGCTGGGTGCGCTCTATGGGCGAAAAGGCGCAGCTTGCTCCCGAGACGGTCGAAGGTGTTCCATAATAGCGGATTATGTCGTAAATCACTGTAGGGGGGTGGGTTCAAGGATGAAGTGCGACTTGCGAAAGATGCCAATCGGTTATCGCTCGCAAGGAAAGCGCAATGAGACACACCTACTCCCATATCGACCTGGATGAACGCCGCAAGATCGCTCGCTGGCGGACGGCCGGCATCAGCGTTGACGTGATCGCCGAGAAGCTGCACCGACATCGCTCAACGATCTTTCGTGAGCTCAAGCGCAACACGTTCGTCGACAAGCTGATACCGGATCTCAACGGCTATTACTGCGTGACGGCCCATGACATGGCGCGAGAACGGCGTACCAAGCTGCGCAAACTTGCCCGGTTCTCGCAGCTGCGCCAATCGGTGATCGAGCGCATCATGCATGGCTGGTCGCCACAACAGATCGCTGGCCGATTGCAGCTTGAGCGCCATCCGATCTCCGTCAGCCATGAGACGATCTATAAGTTCGCCTATTCCTCGGACGGTCATGCGATCAAGCTGTGGCGGCACCTGCCGGAACACCGGGCCAGGCGCCGGCCGCGGCATGCTCGACGTCGACACGGTCAGCGCTTCAGCCCGGAATTGAACATCCTGCGCCGCCCGGACGTCGTTGCCGATCGCAAGCAGTTCGGGCACTGGGAATGCGACCTGATCCAGTTCCGCAAGAAATTCGGCAAGGCCAACGTGACATCGCTCGTCGAACGGGTCAGCCGCTTTGCGATCTTCCTTCGCAACAACGATCGGCAATCCCGGCCTGTCATGGACGGGCTGATCCGCGCGCTGCAATCCCTGCCCCATCTTGCCCGCCGCTCGATCACATTCGATCGCGGCACCGAGTTCACCGACTGGCCGTATCTGCAAGCAAACATCGGCACCCAGACCTGGTTCTGCGATCCGCAATCGCCTTGGCAGAAAGGCACCGTCGAAAACACCAATGGGCGAGTTCGCAAATGGCTTTCGAGAGAGGTCGATCCCTTGTCGGTGACGGACGCAGACCTTCCTGCGGTCTGCAACCGGCTGAACTCAACACCGCGGAAATGCCTCGGCTACCGAACACCGGCAGAGGTCTTTCGAAAGAAATTGCTCGCCCAGATGAGACATGCCGGATAGCTTGAAGTGCTCCGCAAGTCGCGGTTCGCCATGAACTCACAGGGCTATTTAGTAATGCGACAGTTGGGCCAGTTAGAGATGCGACAGTCTCGCCTCTCGATGCGCTGGTCAATGCCAACGTTGGGAGCAAGGATGACGACCTTCAGCCTGGTCGAGACCATGAGCGGTCGGAGTCGTCATGTCCTGTTTGATCACCATGTCGCAGAAAGAATTGCATCGCCTCGAAGTTATTCAAAAGATCCGTGATCAGCGCCTGAGCGTGGTCCAGGCCGCTGAGCTGCTTGGGCTCAGCCGAAGTCAGGTGCACAGGCTGCTGCAGGCCTATGACCGTTCCGGTGCAGCCGGGTTGGTTTCGAAGAAGCGATCACGGCCAAGCAATCGGCGCCACAGCGAGGAGTTTCGCAATGCGGCGCTAGACCTGATCCGCGAACGCTATCTCGATTTTGGCCCGACGCTGGCGCGCGAGAAGTTGATCGAACTGCATCACATCTCGCTCGCCAAGGAGACGTTACGACAATGGATGACAGAGGCCGGCATATGGGTCTCGCGACGCGAGCGTAAGAAGCGGGTTTTCCAGCCGCGTGGCCGGCGCGATTGCTTTGGTGAGCTCGTGCAGATCGATGGCTCGCATCACTGGTGGTTGTCTAATCGCATTCCATCCGTCAAGCTGATTTGAGCATTCCTCGACGTTGCCGTCTTGCGGGATGGGAAAGACGGCTAGACTGTTTGGATGGATCTGCCCTCATCGGCCGTACCGGCAGAGCTGTCCATTGCTGGGCGCAGGGTTGTCTCCGCGGTCGACAGATGTCGCCGCACAATGGTCTTCGCAGGTGGGATCTTCCTAATGTTCGAGGCGCAGTCTCAACGAGCTGCAGCCACTAGAAGCGGAATGATCCTGCCCACGTCCGCAGCAGGGACGCTCAGCGCCTCTAGTTAGATGACGCGCTGAGGGATGAAGGCTGAGCGCATCGCCTATACAGCGGCACCAGCCGATGCGTTGAACACTTCTCCTGTTCTGAGCATGCTGTGCATGATGACCGCAAGCTTTCGGGCAACCGCCACGGCGGCGCGCTTGAAGCCAAGTCGCTCGCGCAGCTTAAGTCCCCAGCTCTTGAGACTGCTCTCGGCCCTGGCGCTGGTTCTCGTCAAAAGCACTGTCGCCGCTTCATAAAGCAGCCCACGTAAACGATTGTCCCCCCTTCGCGAGATATGGGCGTCATAGTCGACCTCACCTGACTGATAACGTCGCGTTGTCAGCCCAAGCCAGGCGCCGACCGAGCGTGACGTTCGAAAGTTTTCTGGATTTTCAATTGCCGTAACGTAGGACACCGCTGTGACTGCGCCGATTCCCGGGATTGTCATCAATAGCTTCGTGGCTTCGCTTTGACGGGCCACTATAAGCAACTGGCGACCAAGATCGGCGGCGCGCTTGCGGATATCGTGCCACGCGTCCAAAAGAGGCAAGATGATCTTCGCAAGCTCGTTGTTCCCGTCCAAAAGCTTCCGCACATCGCCATCAAACACTCGACCCTTCGCTTTCGGGATGATCAGACCGAAGGTCTTCATCAGGCCGCGGATTTGATTGCCGAGTTGCGTTGAGATGTACAGGAGTTGTTCGCGGGCAGCCACCAATGAGCGGGTCATCATAGCGTCAAACGACTTGACGCGAACCGCTTTGTAAAAACCGGCTTCAGCGAGTTGAGCTAAACCATCCGCATCATTGGCATCGGTTTTGTTGAGCGTCTCGTTCAATACCTTTTGCGCGTGCCGCGCTTCTATACAGATCGCCGGCACTCCCTCGCTCGTCAGCACGTGATAGAACCACGTCGACAACGGTCCCGTCTCGAATACGACGCGCCGAGCGTAAGGGGCATGCTTGCGGATCATCTCCGCCAGAAGTTTTGGATCCGAAGGACATTTCCCCCGCCAGATCCGCTTCCCGTCTTCGCGGATCGAAATTGCCGTATCTTTCAATGAAACATCAAGGCCAATATATTGGTTCATGGTTGCCTCCATCCGATGTTTGGGCCCGGTTCCAATCGAGAGCCCGTTTTTCCATCTTATCGGGGGCAACCACCCTCGCCAGACCAAAAGCCGCAGACGATCGCGCCGCGATTACTCCATGTTCGAGAACCGCGGCCCCAAATGCGCCCTACTCGACTATATCGATGACGCCACCGGCAAGCTGCTACATCTACGGTTTGCCGGATCGGAGAATACATTCGACTATCTGCACGCGACCAAGGCCTATCTGCAGCAATGGGGCAAGCCGCTGGCGTTCTACAGCGACAAGCATGGCGTTTTCCGCAGTACGCATGCTTCTGAGAAAGACCGGACGAGCGGCCTGACACAGTTCGGTCGGGCGCTTTATGAGCTGAACATCGACATTATCTGCGCCAACACCCCGCAAGCCAAAGGCCGTGTGGAGCGCGCCAACCAGACGCTGCAGGATCGGCTGGTCAAGGAGTTGCGGCTTCGCGGCATCGATACGATTGAGGCAGCCAACGCTTATGCGCCGGAATTCATGGCAGATTTCAATTCCCGGTTCGGCAAGCAGCCGCGTAATCCTAAGGATATGCACCGGCCGCTGGCCGATCATGAGAACCTGGATCCATGTGTAGGAAAGAAGCTCGCACGCTGTCGCAATCCCTGACGCTACGCTACGACAACGTGAGGCGCCGCCGGTTTGACTCCCTTCAAGGCGAAAGCTAGCATCCTATCTTGTGACCTACCCTCTCGACCGTTATACTGTTTTTGAAGAACAGTATAACACCGGAGTCGAGCTTATGAAGTCCATCGACCTCATGTATCAGACCATGCTCGCCGAGCTGGGTCAGCGCTCGCTCGACGCCGCTTGGACGGCCGATTTCCCTCCTGAGGGTCGGTTCACCCCGGCAAACATCAAGGGGCGCAAGTACTGGTACTTCGACATCCCAGATGGACATGGTGGTACCAAACGGCGTTACGTCGGTTCTGCTGATGATCCCGATATCGCGCAACGCGTAGCTGATCATAAGCGGGACAAGGACGATCTACGCGCTCGAAGGCGCTTGGTAAATAGCCTGACCCGCGAAGGCGGGATGATCGCCCCTGACGCCATGTCGGGCGACATCGTCGAGGCTCTTGCCGATGGCGGTCTCTTTCGGCTCCGGGGTGTTCTCATCGGCACGGTGGCCTTTCAATGCTACTCAGGACTGCTGGGCGTCCGCCTTCCCATGGCTGCGATCCTGACCGGCGATGCGGATATCGCCCAGGACTATGCCATCAGTCGGGAGGTTGAAGACAGTCTGCCTCCGATCGTTGAGCTGCTGCAGGGCGTCGACGCCAGCTTCCGGCCAGTTCCACACCGATCCGGATCCGCGGCCTCGTCGGCGTTTCAGAATGCCGACGGCTACAGGGTTGAATTCCTGACGTCGAACCGTGGTTCGGATGATTACATCGACCAGCCGGCGAAGATGCCTGCCCTTGGTGGCGCCGGCGCGGATCCACTACGCTTTCTCGACTTCCTCATAAGGGAGCCCGTCAGGACAATGCTGCTCCACCGAAGCGGTGTCCCAGTCGTCGTCCCTGATCCGTCCCGGTATGCGGTCCATAAGCTCATAGTCGCCAGCCGCCGACACACTGACGGGCAGGGGCCGGCGAAGCGAGAGAAGGATGTTCATCAAGCTGCGCTGCTCGTTGAAGCCCTGCAGCAGACAAGGCGATCTGCCGACTTGGCGCTCGTCTACAACGAAGCATGGGAGCGCGGGCCTGCGTGGCAAGAAGGTATTCGAACCGGGGCGGGAATGCTGCCGGCACAAGATGCCGAGCGGCTCAACACGGTGCTAATGGAGGGGGCAAAAAGAAACCGCGAAGAAATTGAACTTCCGTTTGGAGAGTAGCCTGTCTTCCGCTTCGAAAGCCAAGCAAACGGCACCGTGAAACTCTACCCATCTCCGGCCATGATGATGTCGTGGAAAGCCACTTGAAGGCGGCATGGATGACCTCCAGTCATCCCAGGCGCGGCCGCGGAGAAGCATTGTAGGCGTGGAGTCTTCATTGATATTAGTTCTGAAAAACGGGCCGTTGGTCCCGATCCCTTCAAGAGCAGGACATTTTGTTGGCGGCTGCCGGCCCGAAGCAGATTGATTCTGTCCCCAATTGGCCCAAAAAATCTCCCCATGAACCGCCAACCGCGCCGGCCATCCAGAATTGACGCATTTTGGCTCGCAAACCTCATGAGGCTTCGGATAGAGAGGCCTAAGATAGAAAATTCGATTAAGCTATTGGATGGCTGAAGCCTGTAAAGCTTAAGCGAGATGCACGCGTATTCTGTCAATGTATCCTACTAGTAACATAATGTACGCATCATTCCCTCAATATTTGGTTTAATGCCGCATCCTTGTCTTTCCGAGAATTTTTTAGCAGGAGAATTACTGTGAGATGCAACAGATATCGCGCTAGATCCGTTGTAGGTCGAGCATGCCGAGAAGATAATAGAAGTTATCGATATTATGACGATTTTCTGCATAGCGTTCATCTGCGTCCTCCATCTCATTGCGAAGTCTCGGTCTCAGCGTTTGTATCCTCCACATTGCCTCCTCAATGCGATCAAGGGCTGGCGATGATCAAAATATGTTGTAGTGACTACGTGGATTCGAAGCTTTGGATCAAAAGCTTTTCGTTTTCTCGTGTACCGGCGTTTTGATCTGCTTTGACCAGCCGCCCGTAATATTGCTTATTCAAAACAGGGCCGCATGCCGCGAAAGTATCCAAGTTGGAAACGGATCTTTCGGTTGCTGCGAAGCTGCGATCGTCGACAATTGCGATTTTGTTGTGCGCGTTAACGATTGCCGGTCCGTCGGGGAGGGTGGCGCCGCACCGACGTGGCCGCAGTCTGCAATACCGGCCGACCGGCGCTCTCGATGGTTGGAGAGCGCTCGTGGCGTGAAAGGCCAGCGGTTGCGTCGGCCTCGTTGGTTCGTGCGGGACGAAATGAGGTTCATGGAACTCAAGACGAAACTTGATCCGGCGCTGGACGACCTTTGCGACGACTGTACCGCAGAGTTTGCGATGTTTGCCGCTGAGACCAAAAAGATGTTCAAGGCCATACCACGCAGTCACCACGACCGGTTCGATATCGAGCTTCAGTCCAAGTTGTCCGAGAGTTATGTCGTGCCGAGCTCCGGATTGATGGCGATCGGTTATGCACTTGAAGAGGTGTCGAAATCCGGGGATGAAAATTATCCTCGCAGGTTAGACCACCAGTGATGGGGCGGTCATTCCTTCAATGTCGAGCGAATGCTGATCGGCCATTATATCGCGGAAGGCCGCCTACGAAGACTGACGGCCTCCCGCACTCAAGGACCCTATCGAGCATCAAGTGGCCGAAGACGAAGCGCATGATCTCGGCATTTGTTAACATGGGTGCCTCCGCAATTGTCACTCTCGTTTCAACAGGTTGGACACCGTGAAAATGTCCTTGTCGCCGCGGCCGCAGAGATTGACGATAATGATCTTGTCTGGCGCCATGAGCTTTGCTGTCTTCATGACCTCGGCAATGGCATGCGATGGCTCCAGCGCCGGAATGATGCCTTCCACCGTCGATAAGAAGTGGAACGCCTCCAGAGCTTCTGCGTCCGTGGCCGACGCATAGCTCACGCGTCCGCTTTCCTTCAGCCAGGCATGCTCCGGTCCTACACCCGGATAGTCGAGGCCTGCAGAAATCGTGTGTCCCCCGTTGATCTGTCCGTCACCGTCCTGCAGAAGATAGGTGCGGTTTCCGTGGAGGACGCCGGGCTTCCCTTTGGTCAAGGATGCGCAGTGCTCCGATGTATCGAGCCCTTTCCCGGCGGGCTCAACGCCAATCATGGAGACGCGACTATCGGCGAGAAACGGGTGAAACAGGCCGATCGCGTTCGAACCACCACCGATAGCTGCGACCAGAAGGTCAGGCAGGCGGCCCTCATACCCAATTATCTGCTCACGCGCTTCCCTGCCGATCACCGACTGCAAGGTCCTGACCATCTCTGGATAGGGATGGGGACCGGCTGCCGTTCCGATCAAATAGTAGGTATCCTCGACGTTCGAGACCCAGTCGCGAAGCGCCTCGTTCATGGCATCCTTGAGAGTGCCGTTTCCCGAGGTCACGGCGCGCACCTCCGCTCCAAGCAGCTTCATCCGGAAGACGTTAGGAGCCTGCCGCTCAATGTCTGTCGCCCCCATGTAGATGACACAATCGAGCCCGAACCGCGCCGCCATCGTAGCGGTTGCGACACCGTGCTGACCTGCGCCCGTCTCCGCGATGATGCGCTGTTTCCCCATCCGCCGGGCGATAAGGATCTGACCGAGGCAATTGTTGATCTTGTGTGAGCCGGTATTGTTCAATTCATCCCGTTTCAGGTAGATGCGCGCGCCGCCGAGCCTGGCGGTGAATCTTTCGGCAAAATAAAGCGGACTGGGCCTACCAACATAATTTCGGGACAACTCGTCCAGCTCGTCCCAGAATGATTGGTCGGTCTTGGCCGCTTGCCACTCCTCGGTCACCGCCATGAGCAGCGGCATAAGCGTCTCCGCGACAAAGCGGCCTCCAAACTTTCCGAAGAAGCCGTTGTCGTCGGGTAGCGCATTTGATGACATCTGTTGCATTTTCCAACTCCTATCTTTGTTCGATACGGAACTGGTGAAATTCGGATGGTCTGGAGGCCGATATATTACACCCGCGCCAAAGCCGTTTGGATGATAAAGGCTCTTGCCTTGTCCAGTGTCTATGTTGAGCGATGCTTACAGCCGAGGAACCGGAGGCAGAGACCACGCACCGGAGAGCTTTTCCGCAAACGCTGCGGATATTTTGCCACGGCGCATTATCGTCACTTGAGCGTCGCTGCGCGAATACCTACGGACCGTGGCGTTGAGATTGTCGGACCAAATGCGGCTACCAAGGAATGGTTGTTCCATCATATGCGAAGAAGCCGCCCGTATGGTGTGGTGTCAAATCGTCCAGCATCCGCAAGATGCGCTTGGCGGCTTCATCAGGCTTTGAACGCCGGTGGCCCGATGAAAATGGATCGGACAATCGAGTTATGACGGTCCCGGGATGCACGGTTACAAGCAGGGACAGAGGGTTCGCCCTGGCCACTTCTATTGCGGCTGTGTGAACGATCTGGTTAAGCGCGGCCTTCGACGAGCGATATGAAATCCAGCCTCCCAGCGCATTGTCGCCGATCGATCCCACCCGCGCCGATAGAAGGGCAAGAATTACCCGCTTCTTTTTTGCGAGCAGCGGGACGAAGTGCTTCACGACGAGGGCGGGTCCAACGGCGTTGACGGCAAACTGGGCCATCATGGCATTTTGCGAAATCTGGCGTATCGACTTCTCCGGTCCCATGCCGCCAATGGTCAAAGCACCCGTGGCACAGATGATGAGATCAAACTCATTCGACTTGAGCATGTCCGCCGCGCGCTGCACGGAATTCTCGTCCGTAAGGTCGAACCCGTTCTCTTGACGAGAAAGTCGGGCAATCTTGGCGCAGTTGTTGTCCCTTTCCATCTGCCTCGAAATAGCATCTCCGATTCCTCCGCTGGCTCCAATGACCAAGGCAGAATACCCCGCATCTAATGATCGCATCAGCGTTTCGGTCATCCGGTGTTCTCCAGATTGCGTTCATTTTCGTCAGGAGGCCGGTTTCAACCGCGGGCCAGCATTATGAAACGCGCCTGATCCGATGCAGAAGCTTCGAACTGTCCCGCGAACGCGGTCGTGAGCGTCTTGGCTCCCTGCTTCCGGAGGCCGCGCATCGCCATGCACATGTGCTCCGCCTCGATCATGACGGCGACGCCTTTCGGGCGTAGGCTTTCTTCAAGAGCCTTCGCGATCTGAGCAGTCATGGTTTCCTGGGTCTGCAGCCTGCGGGCATAGAGATCGACAAGCCTTGCCATTTTTGAAAGACCGAGCACGCCCTGCTCGGGAATGTATGCGATATGAGCAATCCCATGGAACGGCACCATGTGGTGCTCGCAATGGGAATGAAACTCGATGTCTCTGACGAGCACCATCTCGTTGTAGCCACCGACTTCGGAAAAAGTCTTCGAAAGCACATCCTCAGGCTCCGTTGCGTATCCGGAGAAGAGTTCGCGATAAGCCTTTGCCACCCGCTTCGGAGTATCAAGCAGACCTTCGCGTGATGGATCGTCTCCGGCCCAGCGTATTAGCGTACGCACCGCCTCCTCAGCCTGATGTTGAGTTGGACGTTCCGAGGCAGCCACCGGGCATGCATTGGTGACAATAGCATCCATAAATCTCTCCGGAATTAATATGCGACTTGGCTTACGTCCCATGCCGGGTTGCGGATCAAAACTGCCGATCTGCAAAGTAGCGCAACTGTCAGATCGTTCTGGATACGCTGGTGGTCTGGATTTGGTGAAGAGGTCGTGATTGCGACAGTCGATTTAGCGCGGACCCTGTTGACTTGTTCCGTCGCCTGCAACCAGTGCTCAGGCCACCTGTCGGATATATTTTGGTATGGCGTTTCAGCCGTTCAGCCAAATCAAAGACGCGTTCAGGACGGAAGCAAATCCCACCCATAGCGCATAGGGAAAGAAGCAAAGACGCGCGACTCTATCTCTTGCTATCGCAATAAAACCAACGATGAAAATCAGTAGGCAGAGGATAATCGCCAGGCCCAAAGACATCGCATGCGCTCCAAAGAACAGTGGTGTCCAAAGCCAGTTCAGGACCATCTGCCCTCCCCAGACCGTCATGGTCCGGCCCTTGGCACCCTCGGTAAGCCACGTGCGCCAGCCCGCGAATGCAATCAGGATATAGAGCACGGTCCATGCCGGACCGAAAATCCAATTCGGCGGATTGAAAAACGGCTTGTTCAACGAGGCATACCAAGCCCCTGGTTGAATGGTTAGGCCGATCGCCAGCCCGACCCCGATGACGACAAGGAGAAACAGGCACAGCATCATTGCGCTGGTGGTGCGGTTTGAGGTCATAGCGCTGTTTTCTCCTGAACATCCGCGCGCGATCGGATATGCGACCGGTCTGTTTCTTTCGTCACTGCGGCGGAAACTCAAGCTTGCGAACGTCATAGCCGAGTTCGCTCGCCTTCTTTATCATGCCGTGCAACTTGTTTTTCGAGGGAACGTTCCTGGAGTAAATCCACAGGTTCGTCATCGACGGGTTGGCGCTGATAAACCAGGATTTGTCAGGAGATTTATACAAAACCCAATAGTTGAAAGTGATCAGCCAGGGGTATCGGACCTGCATCTTCGCATTTGTTGTCCCGAAATCCTGGATGGTCCCGGTGCCGCGGACGGTCTTCAGTCGACCTTGGGGCGTGTCGACTTTACAACCGTCCTCGATGATTATTTCATCTGGCGATTTGCCTTGTCGGTAGCTCGAATAGCCCGCAACGCAGCCGTCGGTCAGGAACATCGGTGTCCGGCCGACCTCCAGCCATGTCCCGCGATAGTGATCCAGTCCCACTTTAATCACGTTGGGTGTGGCGTACGCAGCGGCGGCTTCGCCAAGGATGAAGAGCACCGCCAGCAGAAGCCGACCCGCACGATTGAGACAATGTTTCATGAATACCTCCCCGGTGTAGGGTGCTCAGGCACCGCTGAATAAAGCCTCGACTGGCGTGAAGTTCCCGCATACCGCAGCGTTACGAAGGCCATCAGACTAGCCACGGCGAACGCGTTCAAGTTGAGGAGCATCGCAAGGTCTGTTTGCGTCCAAACGTGCAGCGGCGCGCCGATGAAACCCCGCGAAAACACGAAGGCGGCGAAAATGAGGACAGCCATTCCACGTTGCCACCAATGTTCGTCTTCTCGAAATGAGACTGCAACGAGCATTAAGCAGGCCGCCAGAAACAACTCAGTACCAGAGGATTGTCCAAAGAGCTTCGTTTCGAACAGAGTGTCAAACGTACCGACCAGCGGAAGCGCGATCCTTGCCGATAGCGGCGAACGCCGGGCTATAAAAGGGATCGCCAGAAAGAGCGGCGCTGCGGTTAATGTGCCAAGCGAAGCTGCCACGCCATCACCCACCAAATACCAAATGTATAGCGGGTAAAACGGCTTGTTCAGGAGGATGACCCAAACGACCGTCACGGAAGCCTTTGTCAATGGATCAAGATTTGCAGGTGCAACTGCCATCATGGTGTTCGCCCCAGAAGGTAGTGGCCGACACCCCAGATGTCTCCCCTGTGATGGCCGAACATGCCAGCTGTCGAAAGAAAGAACAGTCTCCAACGGCGCTGCCATAGAGACGCGTCCCGGCCATAGATCTGCCTTAAGATTGGCTGGATGCGATCGATGTGCCGATCGAAATTGGCAAGCCAGTCAAGAGAAGTGCGGCGATAATGTATGCCCGACCAGCGCCATTCCATTTCCACTTGGAACAGATCGCCGAAACGGTGCGGCAGATCATGGGCCGGCATGATGCCGCCGGTGAAGAAGTGCTGGGCGATCCAATCGGCAGGGTCAGCGCGGTCGAAACGATATGATCGGTCTTTGTGCGTGAAGATGTGCAGGAACAGCTTGCCGTCAGGCTCGATCCAGCGGTGCACCCGCTCTAAAAGCGCCCGCCAGTTCGACATGTGCTCGAACATTTCCACAGCGACGACGCGGTCATAACGCTGGTCGGCGTCAAAGTTGTTCATGTCGGCGGTGATGACGCTCAGGTTGGTCAATCCGCGTGCTTCGGCGCGGGCAATGATATGCGCTCGCTGAGAGGCGGAGTTTGATACGGAGGTGACGCGCGAATTCGGGAAATGCGTGGCGAGATAGAGCGACAGCGAGCCCCAGCCGCAGCCGAGCTCAAGAATACTCATGCCATCGTCGATGGCGGCGTGGTTCACGGTCTCGGCAAGAGCAAAGGTTTCGGCCTCGTCAAGCGTCGTGGTATCTGTCGGGTATAGACAGCATGAGTATTTTTTCTGCGCCCCGAGCGCCAGCGCGAAAAACGCGGATGGCACTTCATAATGTTGGCGGTTGGCCTCGTCAGTATGCGTGGCGACCGGAAAATGCCCCATCGCGTCGACAAAGATCCTCTCGCCCTCAGCTGACGTCGCCGCCAGTCTGCGCTTGGTGCGGTTGCAGAGGAGCTCGATGCCTGCGAGCGTTATGCTGTCGCTGAGCGGGGCTCGCTCAGCAGTCTTGATAGCGAAAGCCATCACATTCATCGCTCATCTCCTTGTGGGCGCTGTCTTCGAGGTGCTGGGAAAAAGGCGTTGACGCGGGTCTGTAGGTCGCGGAACTTTTCGCCGCGCGAGCGCAGCATGTGCTCTTCGAGTGGGGGGATGCCGGAGACATGAACGAGCAGCCAATACATCAGCAGTGGTGCGAGGATCGACAGCCAGCTCGAGATTGGCGCCGCAATCGCGAAAAGTGGCCAGCAACACCAGAAGAGCCATTCGAAGAAATAGTTGGGGTGGCGCGAATAGCGCCATAGGCCTGCTTCGCAGACCTCTGTCTTCGCCTGTGGTGTTTTCCGGAAGCGCGCCAGCTGCACGTCGGCGATCGCCTCGCCAACCAGCGCTACAGCAGCGATCAAGGCTGCGATCCCATCAGCGAAACCTGGGAACGCCATCCCATTGTTCGCTGCGAGATAGACCGCCAGCACGAGCACGAATGCCGCTAGCGCCTGGATCTGGAGAAAGAGGAATAGTCGCCACGCACCGCTATCACCCCACTCTGCTATAAGTCTTGCATAACGGGGGTCTTCGCTACCGCCTCTGGTACGTGAACCGATATGGCCGCCGAGCCTCAGTGCCCATGCGGCGATGATAGTCATGAGGGCGATGCGACGATCAAGGTCCCCATTCGAAAAAAGCGCTGCGGTCATACCGCCGACGCCTACCGCGGCGGACCAGATCGTGTCGATCCAGCCGCTCAAGCTCGTGACACGCTGAATTGCCCAGGCGATTACCATCGCAAGCGACAATAGGATCGCGATGAGAACTAAAAGAGACAAATCCATCGTTTTTTCCATCGGGGTGGATTGCTAACGAGTTTCTCTACGGCCTTGCACACCGATCAGTTTTCCCCCGGGCCGCGAAAATTCTCAAAAAATTGTGCGGCCAGCAAAACTAACCTGAGTTCCTCCTCGTAGAGGCGGTCTGAAAACCATGCATCAGGGTCGGCAACCGCTCACACCGAGAGGCTATATGGAATTTGATAGTCGGAACGCTGGCGGACGGCGCCGGAATATAGCCGTCGTTGGAACCGACATCTCAGGGCTTTCGGCACGAGCGCTTCGAACGGCTCTGGAATTATTACCTTAGTTACTGCCAGGCTGGTTTTGAGGAAGGAAGCATCGACGTCGGCCTTTACACGATCGAACATGCTTGAATCGCACCTTGAGGAGAAACGGAATGAACCCGATGATGCCGATGGTCGCAGTTTTAGCTATTGGGGCTGCAAGCATGGCGGGGGCTGCTGACATCAGCGGTCAGTGGGCGCGCGGAGACGGAAACGCAAAGGTGAAGATCGCGCCTTGCGGTTCGGATGTCTGCGCTGTCAACACCTGGATCAAGCCGGGGACGCCGAAGGAGAAGGAAGGCGACAAGCTTGTGATGTCGATAAAACCAGACGCCGAGGGTAGCTATTCGGGCACTGCTTTCGATCCGCAGCGTAACTTGAGCTACAAGCTGACGGTAACCGTCGACGGCAACAGGATGACCACGAAAGGCTGTGTGGTCGCTGGTTTGCTTTGCAAAGCTATGGACTGGACGCGCATTGACTGAGGCGCAGGATTTGCAAGGAGAAAAAATGTGAAAACCTATATTGTCGCTTATCTTGCAACGCTGATTGTTTTCGTAGCGATTGATTTCGTATGGCTTGGCAGCATGGCAGATCGCCTTTATCGCCCGACTTTGGGCGAAATTCTGGCCCCTGAATTCAGGCTGGCTCCAGCCGTCGCCTTTTACCTCACCTACGCGGCCGGACTGACGTTTCTGGCTGTCAGGGCAGGCTTGATGTCTGGCTCCGTGGTCACGGCCGCACTATACGGCGCGGCCGTTGGCTTCACAGCGTACGCAACCTACGACTTGACAAACCAATCGACGCTTAAAAATTGGTCGACGACTTTAACGATGGCCGATTTGCTTTGGGGTAGCGCCTTATCGGCTGTTTCAGCCGGCGCAGCTTTTTGGATTACGCAGCGAGTTGTGGGAACACTGGATAAGATGTGGTGAGGTTCCGTAGGGGATATCTGACTTCGCATCGGCAGATGATCCGTAGCGTGTTTAAATTATTCACGTCGCTTTTTTGATCCGCTCAGGTTCGCACGCGTAATTCAGGTCATGAACATGCAATTACCGCTCCGATCCGGATTACGTCGAGGGAACTGTGCTAAGGCAGTCGCCTGGCGCACGCCGGGTTTGGAACGAAAGGTCGGCGCCTTGGGGGAAGAGAAGCAAAAATTGGATGCCGCGCGGATCAATTCATTGATGTCGGCCGTGGGAAAGTCGCGCGACATCGACTCATTCGAAATTCTGTACAGGCACTTTTGCCCGCGCGTCCGCTCTTACATGGTCCGTCTGACGAGAGGCAATCGCATACTCGCTGAGGAACTGACCCAGGAAACCATGATGCGCGTCTGGAATAAGGCGGCGCTGTTCGATTCATCAAAAGCGCAGGCATCGACCTGGATATTTGCGATTGCGAGAAATCAAATGATCGATGCTGCCCGCAAAGGTGCCCATCCGGAATTCGACATTAACGACCCCGCGTTTGTGCCAGATGAGATGGAAGCAGCTGACGTCAAGATACAGCGGCAACAGAACGCGCAGGAGCTGCATAATGCAATGCTCACATTGAAACAGAAGTACGTGGAAGTCCTTCGGATGTCGTTCTTCGACGGTCTGACCCACACAATGATAGCAGAAAAACTAAACCTCCCACTTGGAACGGTAAAATCGAGGATACGGCTTGCATGCGAGAAATTGCGGATGGCGATTCAGGACGATGCCAAATGATTGAACACCATCTGGATGACGATATGCTCCTGCACTACTCCGCCGGGACTCTGGCGGAGGGTTGGAGCGTCGCAGTTGCGACCCACCTCGCACTTTGCCCATTATGCCGCGCAAGTCTTGCGATGCTCGAAAACGTTGGGGGCTACTTTCTCGAATCCGAAGACGCAGGCGAAGACGACGTGACAGCAAGCTGGCAAAGCCTCCGAGCGACGATTGAAGCTGGTGAGATCGAGAAAGTGGTGCCAATCAAGAAGCACACGGCCGCCAACAACATTTACCCCGAGCCCCTGAGGTCTTACATAGAGCGAGCTGGCGGGTTGAGGTGGCGCAGACTGGGCCGCGGCGCAGCGCAGATGATTATACCGACCGACGACAATACGACGACCGTTCGATTGCTGAAGATTCCTGCCGGTCAGCCCGTTCCGGAACATTCCCACGACGGCTCCGAACTGACGCTTGTTCTCGATGGCAGCTTCAGCGATGAAGTCTCGACGTTCGCGCGAGGCGACGTCGAAATGGCAGATGGCGATCTCATGCATCAGCCACGTGCCAGCGCCGGAAAAGACTGCATTTGTATTGCCGTCACTGACGCGCCTTTGCGCTTCAAAAGCAGGTTTGTGCGCTGGCTGCAACCTCTGTTGGGCATCTGATGGTCAATAGAAATCACGACGCCGAGAAGCGCACAGTAAGGCGCCTTTGAACTGTAAATATCTGAAATCTCGATCTTGCTTTAAAATACTAGACCAATTTCCGAGAACGCAGCCAACTCCAAGGATCACACGAAACTCGTCGCCGCTGTAAAGGCTGCGGGTTTGGTTTCAGCGTTTAAAGGCAAAGGACCTTTCACAGTCTTCGCGTGCACCAAGGAAGCGTTCGAAGCGCTCCGAGGGCACGGTGGAAACGCTTCCAAAGCCGGAGAATGAGGCTCGACTTGTAAAGCTGCTGACCTGCCACGTGATTGGTACCGATGCCATGTCGAGCACGGTCGGCGGCTATGTGTTCAGGGCCAAGGAAGCATGGGCAAGATCACCCTTACTGACAACCTAGGGGTAGTGCTACTGTGACGGTCGCTGATGTCAAGCAGTCGAATGGCGTCAACCATGTCATCGATAAGGTGCGTCTGCCGAAAATGTAGATAGGGGACGCTGTGGCGTCCCGGCTTTCTATTGCAAGATCAGTCGATTGACGTGTCTGGCGTTTCTTCAATATCTGATTGCCATCCGAGTTCCATGCATAACTTTTCTCCAGCAGTCACCCCTGTCCGGAGGTCTTGAAAGGGGCCTTCAAGAATTGTGGTTTTGCCACGAAAGATCACAATGACATTTTTAATCACCGGATCGTAGAAAACCGTCATTCCATACTCATAATTCACGATCTGCTCCTTCCCTGACTTAACAGGGGCCGGCGGATGCCGCGCCGACCCCCTGCAGGCCTCACTCTGGTCCGCATCAGCTCCTGGGGTGCGGAGCCGGTCCGATCGCGGGTAGGACTTCCGCTCGGAACAGATGTTTTACGTCAAACAACTCCGGCAGATCAGAACCGTTTCAACTCTGTTGACGATACCAGCAATTTCATTTCTGTGGCGCTCAACGCCGGATTATCTCATTGCTTCACTGGCGGATAAAAAGTGTGGAAGCCTGAACAGGTCTTGTCCCACAGACGCTAGCACCAAAAGAACAAAAGAGGAGGAACCCGAGGGCAGTGGCCGGCACAGGATCGTGGGCTTGGCGCAACAGAGCGTCTTGTCGCCAACATAGCCTAGACCATAGTTCCCTCGTCCTGGCTGGCCATCTACGGTTCAGCGAAGCTGGTGACCGGGGCGAGTCCGGCGCTTGATGCCAAACCACCGCGTCTAACGCGGAAGCGTTCGCTTGCACACGTTGGTCGTACGGCGAACGGCCGTCCATGCGGACAGCGTGTAAGTAGTCACCGAGTTTCCAAAGCGCCTTCTTGCCCCGCCACCAAGCTCACAGGCGTAAAACAAACGTGGTGTGGCATGGTGAAGAATTGTGTCGCTGTCCAAACCAAGCGCTTTGAGACCTTCCCTCATCTTTGGGAGCCTCGGACTGGTGCCCTCGCCGAAGCGATTGTTGATACGACGCGAAAAATGCATTGCCTGCGTTCGCTGGACCGCCCGGCCAAGTTGTCGTCGAAAATCTGACGGACGAAGTGCCCCGAGTCGCAATGGTTAGCAAGGAAATAAGGGTTAATGAATCCTTAAACCCTAGTGGGCTGGAGATGAGCGCCTTCTGTGCGGCAGCAAGGGCTCTAGGAGCTTCTAAAAAGTTGCGACCTCGCAACTTTTTCAACGGAAGAAAGAGAGCACCAATCCGCAACGATGATACACCGACAGAAAGTTGCGGTGTAAGCGAAATTCCGCCGGCTTTGACGGACGACATCAAGAGAGAGCATGTTGCCCTTTGCAAAGTTGCGACCTCGCAACCTTAGTCCTGAAGGAGCCGGGCGACACTGCAAATCCCGTTTTCGGTTTTTTCCAATTTACACAGTTTCCGGCTCCTAATTCAATGTCGTCCGGGGATGAGAGGCTAGGGAGTTGCAATGGATGCATCGCCTAAATGCGCGTTGTCTAGCAGCATCTGCGTGCGCTGATCCTCGAACTCGGCAAGGGTTTTTCGTTCGTCGGAAGAAGAGCGGCATAGGACGGTATTTCCAAAGGTGAAATCGGGGTCATGGCGCCCCAACATCGTCAATCATCAAGCGTTCCATGGTCGGGCGCCGAGATAAAGCACGCCGCCATGAACACCTCTGGCGCCTTGCAGCGGTTCAGGGCATCCTATGATGGCTGAAAATTGTGTTTATGGCAGTTGGAGGATTGCCGATGCGCTGCTTCACCGTGCTTGGACCCTCGCAGACCGGAAAATCAACAGTCGTGGAAAAGCTCGGCTCCCTGGAGGGGGCGCCGAGAAAATCCAGCTCCCCTTATGGATTGAACCTCACAGAATTCACCTTTGGAAACGAGGCGTGGTGTGCGCTGGATGCGCCAGGACCCAACGAAGCGTTGGCGCATGCACAGCACGCGCTTCTTGCCAGCGACGCCTGCATCCTGTGCGTTTCATCGGCACCCGAGGAGGCTGTGCTCGCTGCGCCCTATCTGCGCGTAATCGAGAACTCGGAGACGCCGTGCATCCTCTTCGTCAACCGGATGGACGAACCGAGAGGGCGGCTGAGGGACGTGATCGCCGCGCTTCAAGACTACGCCAACCACACGCTTTTGCTTCGCCAGATCCCGATCCGCGACGGGGATAGGATCATAGGCAGTTGCGATCTGATTTCGGAACGGGCGTGGCGCTACCGGGAAGGCCAGACTTCGGCGCTGATCGCAATCCCCGAAAGCGCCGCCGAGCGCGAGCACGAAGCGCGCAGCGAGCTCCTGGAACACCTGTCCGAATTCGATGACTGGCTTCTCGAGGAACTGATCGAAGATCGCGAGCCGCCCAGCGACGCGCTCTATGCCATTTCATCGCGGGTTCTCAGGGAAAACAGGATTATTCCGGTCCTGATCGGTGCCGCAAGTCACGGCAACGGCATGATGAGGCTGATGAAGGCGCTGCGCCACGAGGCGCCGCCGGTGGGGGTTCTTCGACAGCGCCTGGCTCGCGGGGGCAATGTCGATGAAAACAAGCTGACCGCCGTGAGCTTCCATGCCTATCATCGCCAGAATGTCGGTAAGACAGTGCTCGTGCGCGCGCTTGGCGAGGGACTGCGGCAGGGCGCATCACTGGGCGGCTCCAACCTCGGCGCCGTACAGCATCTCGCAAACGGGAAGTCCAATTCGGCGGTTGTACCTGCGCTGGGGGATGTCTTCGCGACGGTCAAGTCCGACCACTTGCCCGTCCCTTCGCTGTTGACATCAAGCGCGGTGGTCGCCCCGCCTGAGTGGACGGAGCCGCCCACCCCGATGCTTGAAAGGATCCTAGTCCCGGGCAGCGAGCGCGATGAAAACAAGCTCTCCGAAACGCTGGCAAAACTTTCCGAGACGGATCGCGGCCTAACGGTCTTGCAGGAAGAGAGCACCGGCGCCCATCTCGTCTGCGTCCAGGGGCCGGTGCATCTGCGCGATCTCTGCCGAACCCTGTCCGACGTGTTTCATATCGACGTAACCGATCGAACGCCCAGCCCGATCTACCGCGAGACAATTGCGAAACCATCTGAGGTTCATTACCGTCACCGCAAACAGACAGGCGGTGCCGGACAGTTCGCGGATGTGAAGCTGAACATTCGCCCCAATGAGCGCGGCCGGGGATTCACCTTTAGCGAAACCGTCAAGGGTGGCGTCGTTCCGCGCAACTACATCCCTGCTGTCGAAGCAGGCGCGCGCGAAGCGATGGAGAAAGGGCCGCTAGGCTTCAAGGTCATCGATGTCGGCGTAACGCTGTACGATGGTCAGCACCATGCCGTCGACAGTTCGGAACACGCTTTCCGAACTGCGTCGAAAATGGGAGTGCGACAGGCGCTTTCCGAAGGGGCGGCCGTTTTAATGCAACCGGTCTTCCGCAGCGACATTCACATTCCGTCGATCTATTCCGGCAGCCTTGTCCAGATCGTCTCCGCTCTCAAGGGTCAGGTTCTGGGCTTCGACCGGGATGAAACCGCCAAGGGATGGGACATCTTCCGGGCACTCATTCCGGGCGGCGCACTTGACGATCTGGCCCGGGCGTTGCGCTCGGCGACGCAAGGCATTGGTTATTTTTCCAAGACCTTCGATCACTTCGAGGAGCTATACGGCAAGGAAGCGAACGCCATCGTGAGGGCACACGAGGAACCAGGCGTCGCACACTGAAACGTTCGCGCCACTTCGAAGCCCTGCCAATAGGCTCTTGGGCTGCCGCCCTCCAAAATTTCGGCGGGATCGTCCGCTTGGAACAGATCTTCCTAATATACGTTTCTGGGAAGCCTGCCCCACGGAGGACGCCATGATCAGCATCTGGGACGCGAACGTCGAATTGAAGATAGATGATCGTGTTCACGTCATCAGGAACGCTAGAGAGGCGGTCGCATTCTTGAAGAAATACTGGCCCGACAACAGAAGCGCGAGCTATGCGACAGCGTGGAAGGTATGCCTGGACGCGGCGAGTGGCGTTGTTCCCGATGCGGAAGCGCGATCTGCGTTTGCGGCTGCGGCGAAGGAGGCCGGCATCCTTCGACAAACTTAAGGTCGCTTCGTTTGAAGTGAGCCATGGATCATGCCCGCCACCCTACCCGGAACGGTTCTTGCACGGTTACTAATATATTTACCGTGGGGAGGCGTAACGTTATGAAGTGGCACACAATCGGAGAGTTTACCCCTCTGATGCTCGCTGTGAATGGGCCGGAAAAATACAAGCTTGTCGCGAGCCTTTGGGAGGCGGCAAATATGTTGACGGCTTGCTGGCCCATCGACGACGGGGAGGAATATCTTATCGCGATCAGGGCGTGCCAGGACGCCATCCATGGCGACATTTCGGCTGAGGACGCGCGAGAAGCGCTGATCCGTGCCGCCGATGAAGCTGGCATTCCGGTGATCACCGTCGTCCACTGAGTTGCTCCGGTCCTTGATGCCGCAGCCCTCTCCGCTTTGCATCGAAAGCGGCTGTCCTGAGTTCAACGAACGCCTGCATCCATTTGATCTCGGGGATGGCGCACTGGTGACGGAAGACCTGGTGAAGAGGTAATCGGCGTCATACTTCCCAACTGTCGTGTTGATCTCACCGGCTCAGTGATCTCACTGCAGGGAGTGCAACATCTCAGTCCTCGCACCTTGGCCAGCCCCTGAATTTTCAAGAACGGCCGAAGCGAAGGTGTTGTCCGGCCTGAAGCCATATACGGTTGATCAGCGGCGCAGGCGCTCTCGAACGAGTGGGTGTTCATTTCTGTTCAGGAGCACTAGCTAAGCGGGCGGGGCCCGGCTCCGTCGTACCGATTGACAATGATTGCTCCGAGTCTTTCTCGCAACACCTAAGCGGCAACTGCAATCTTGGATGGATTTGGCTGGTCTAGAGCATTTCAGTTACGGTATCCGTAGGACTGCAAACCGATTTGCACGAGCGGATTGCTAGGGAAAGCAAGTCCGCATCTTCTAAAGCAGGACCTTAATGAACGCGGACATGATAGCCGCCTGGGCGGTGGAAAATGGATTCCATGCAATCGATTCGGGGAATTATCGTCGCCACGACACCGCAGGTGTGATCACGATCGAGATTAAGAGGATCTCATTCCTCCTCATCGATGAGAGGCAAGGATTGCGACCGCGCCTTATATCTTGGTTGTTCAAAGACTTATCCCTCACGAGCGGGAGCGGCCGCTTGCAGGGTCTTCTTCTTGACCGCAATCCCATTCATTGAGCGCTGACGCTATCACCAAAGCCCAGCCAATTCTGGTGGCGGATCGTGGTTGACGACGATGAGCACCGTCGCAAACGTCAACACTTTCAATATTTCTTCTTGCGAACGATCTTGTTGCCGCGGGGTCCACTCACGACCGGGGTCCGGTCGCGGTTTTCTGCAAGCAGGTTCCGCCAGCGTTCCAGGCGATCGGCGAGCAGGGCACCGCTTGCGACAGCTGCCTGCACCGCGCACCCCGGTTCATGGGCATGGGTGCAATCGCGAAAGCGGCAAAGCGGTGCCAGTTCGGTTATCTCAGCAAAGAGGGTGTCTATACCGTCGGCAACATCGCTCACGTAAAGCGTTCTTATTCCCGGCGTATCGACAACCCACCCGCCCCCTGAAACTGCATGTAGGGATCGCGCTGTGGTCGTGTGTCGGCCCTGCGCGTCGTATTCCCGGATGGTGCCTGTCTTTTGCTTTGTGTCAGATTCAGGCCCAGTCATGGTGTTCACCAGCGTTGATTTTCCAACACCAGAGGATCCCACCAGCGCGACCGTCTGGCCAATGCCGCACCAAGGCCTCAACAGGGAAACGGCATCCGCGGAGCGCCCATTCAAGGCAATGACAGGCAGGTCGCGCTGCAAAGCCTCGGCTTGCGCCTGGAACATGTCGGCATCGTCCGCGGTGTCAGCCTTCGTCAGGACAATCACCGGATTGATCCCGGCCTGCGTGGCCATGATCAGGTAACGTTCCAGCCGAGCAAGATTGAAATCGGCGTTGCACGAGGTCACGATCAACAGGGTGTCGACGTTGGCGGCAACAAGTTGCTGGCCACGTCCGCCTTCCGGGCGTCTTTGAAGGACGCTTTTTCGGTCGAGACGTCTGACAAGCATGTCAGTGAGTGAATCGGCAAGAACCCAGTCGCCCACCGCGTAGTCACCAGTATTGGTATTGGATGGAAACGCCAGTCCGACCGGCCCGGTGACATCGATCGCCTCGATGCGGGCCCGGTGAACTGAAGCGATGCGTCTGGGGATCAAGTCCGCTTCGCTGGGCTGGACCTGGTCTGCGAAGAATTCAGACCACCCAAGCCGTTCCAGCGGTGAAGAAAGTTGGGAGCTGGTCAAATCTTGTTCCGTGGATGATCCCGTTTTGGCAAAGAGGTTGCGTAGGCAGCCGCTTCGCCGGGATAGGGGAAATCGTCCCCGAGCTGACGGTCGTTATCGTAGACTTTGAACGAAGGCCCTTCAACTTCAACGATCCTGTAGCCATTCACGTATTCGATCTTCGGTGTTTTCCAGCCCATTAAAGCTCTCCGGTCGGTCCGCGGTTCTCTCTGAAGATGGTGCCACCTCATACTCGGCGGTCTATGATCTATCAGGTGCTTCACGATTAGCCAACGCCGGTTCGATCCCATTCGGCGGGCAAGACGAAGGCCAGGCGACCGCCTTACTTCAGGAACAATGCAGAGTGCACCGTAAATGTTGCCCAACTCGAGGCGAGGCCCGTCGGAGAAATGCCGCCCCTGATGGCCGCCTCCCGGGCACGGGCGCGGGCTTCCCCGGTAAAGTCCTGGTATCGGATATAGGGAGGATTTCCGATGACGACGTCGAACGCGGGATCAGCCCCGACGGCAAAGAAGTCGGACACTGGGTAGTCGCCGGCGCCCGCGGATGGCCGCCTACTTCCATCCAGAACTACAGCGCGCTATGGGTTGGGGCAGCCTATCACATTGAAATCAGGCGCTTTACGATCTGCTGGTCGATGTTCGGATGCTTTCAACAGCGGACAATTGCCGCTTCTCTGGATCTCACCCAGAGACGCTTTCACCGAAACGAATTTGAGATTTCAACGTCCATCACGATAAGCGGGCGTCGACTAAAATCATTTCACAATCCACTCACAAGATTTTTATAGATTACATTACAATCATTCCGTGTCGGCTATTTTCTTGCCGGCAACTTTACCTATCTCGCAAGTGCGAAATGATCGCGCATGCCAACCCGCCGGGCATGGGTACGCCCCCTGCCTGCCGTCCGGCCCAACACAAGGACTCGACAATGGGTGATTTGCTTAAAGGGATCTCCAGCTTTCGCGGTGCCGTCTTTCCCGACCATCAGGCACTTTATCGCAAGCTGGCAGAGGAGGGACAGCAGCCGCAAGCGCTGATGATTTCCTGCGCCGACAGCAGGGTGATGCCCGAAACAATCACGCAGTCCGGCCCAGGCGAACTCTTCGTCTGCCGCAATGCCGGAAATATCGTTCCTCCCTTTTCCACGGCAAATGGCGGTGTATCATCGGCGATAGAATATGCGGTCGTAGCACTCGGCGTGCGTGATATCATCGTGTGCGGGCATTCCGATTGCGGTGCGATGAAAGGGCTTTGCCATCCCGATCTTCTGAAGCCGATGCCGAACGTCGCTGCCTGGCTGAAGCATAGTCATGCTGCCCATTCGATTGTTTGCGAAGCCTACCCCGTCGACCTGTCCGAGCGTCAAAGGGTTCGCGCCATCGCGATGGAAAACGTCGTCGTCCAGCTCGATCACTTGCGCACGCATCCTTCCGTCGCCGCCAAGCTGGCGACCAACGACATTACCCTGCACGGGTGGTTCTTCGATATCGAGACGGGGGAGGTACTCGTCTATGACGGTGCGGCCGCTCGCTTCACCGAGATCCTTGAGGACAGGCCCTTGCCTGTCGCGGTTAAGGGTCGTGGTCGTCCGCATGTGATTCCGCAAGCCGCGGAGTAGCCCGATGATTTCCAGCTCTGTTCTTTCGCGCGATCTCGCGTCGTCGCTCGTCGTGTTCCTGGTCGCCATACCGCTTTGCCTCGGGATTGCGGTGGCGTCAGGAGTTCCTGTGGCCATGGGCCTCATATCCGGCATAGTCGGCGGCCTCGTTGTCGGCCTTTTGGCCGGATCCCCACTTCAGGTGTCGGGGCCGGCGGCGGGCTTAGCCGTGATCGTCTTCGGCTTCGTCGAGCAATATGGCGCTGCCATGCTCGGGCCGGTTCTCATCGTGGCGGGATTGCTGCAGGTCCTCGCGGGTTTCCTGCGGATCGGCTCGTGGTTTCGGGCGATTTCGCCTGCGGTCGTCCACGGCATGCTCGCCGGGATCGGCATCCTCATCATTCTTGGCCAGATCCATGTGCTTATGGGGGCAAGACCCGCTGCCGGAGGCATTGAGAACGTCACTGCCATGGAGCAGACTTTCGCTCGCGTATGGGGCGCGGGGCTGACGCGTGAAGCGGTCGCCCTCCTCGTGGGGTTGATTTCCTTGCTTGCCATGATCGCCTGGGAGAAGTTCAGGCCGAAGTCCCTGATGCTGGTACCCGGTGCCCTGGTGGGGGTCGCGGCCGGTACGATATTGACGGTCGGGATGCAGCTGCCGATCGCAAGAGTGGAGGTGCCGTCCTCTCTCGTCGAAAGCATTACACTGCCGACGCTCGATGGCTTCGCCAGGATGGTCGAGCCCGGTATCATCGTGGCGACGCTGGTCATCGCGGTGATCGCCAGCGCAGAAACGCTGTTGTCATCCGCCGCCGTTGATCGAATGCATGATGGCGTGCGGACCCGCTTCAACAAGGAGTTGTTTGCCCAGGGCATCGGCAACGGACTTTGCGGTCTGCTTGGCGCCTTGCCGATTACCGGTGTCATCGTCAGATCGTCCGCCAACATTCAGGCTGGCGCACGGACGCGGGCGTCGGCCGTTCTGCACGGCGTTTGGATCCTTGGGCTGGTGGCATTTCTGCCGCAGCTGCTCGCGATGGTGCCGCTGACCGCACTTGCCGCGGTGCTGCTTGTGACAGGATGGCGGCTGATCAGTCTCCATCACGTCCGGCACCTCTTCGATCATCACGGCTGGGTTCCCGTGGGAATCTGGACCGCGACGGTGGCGATGGTGGTGCTTCAGGACCTGCTCGTCGGCGTGGCGCTCGGCCTTGCGCTGTCCATACTGGAAATCCTTCCGCACCTCCGTCGCAAACTTGCCATCGACAGGTCGGAGGATGAGGAAACCATCCACCTCGACCTCGTCGGCGCGGCGACTTGCAAGGACGTTCCTGTCCTGCTCGACACGCTGGAAACGCTTCCCGAGGGTCGTAAGATCAGGATCGCGGGTGCCCGCCTGCACTATCTTGATCATACCAGCGCCGAGACCCTGCGCGACTGGTTGAAGCGCCAGAAGAAATCAGGGCGCCTCGTCGAAATAGAGCATCCGCCGGTCGGACGCCATCGGCGGCTGAAACCGATCTTTGAACGGCTATCAGAGGAAGTTGCCTGATCGGCGGAGAAAAACCAGCTATCTAGCGACAATGTTCTTGCCCCGCTTGCGGGGCAAGAACAGCAAGAAGCGAAGCGCGAAACGCGAAACAATCCGTCACTTCCATTGCTGCGGCCATACGAGACGCCATGTCACAGTCACGCCTTGTTGGCACTCGGTCTCTGCACCTCTGGAGGAGCGCGTTTCAACGAACCGATACCTGGCACGCAAGGTAAGCCAATCTCGGAAACGGAAGTATCGGGTGATCTCGACCAGCTTGGAAAGAACATGCAAATCGGTTCGGTACAGTCCTACGCATGCTATTACCGCCATCGATCATGGTCAGAAGTGCGAGGCGATACTTGGACGGTCCCAGATATTTCATGCGGATGACCTCGGCACAAACCGCTCCTGGATGACAACCATTTCGGCGTCGCGCTTTCCGGTGATCATTTCGACAATGGCGTCGACCATCTCGCTGGCGGGCTGTTGGCAGCTTGTCAGTCCATAGGCGGGGGCGCCGCCGAGCCCGATATTGTCGAAGCCGACGATCGCCAGCTCTTGCGGAATTCCTAGGCCGAACTCGCTACGGATGACATCCATCGCTCCCAGCGCCAAAATGTCGTTTTCACGCATCAATACGTCGACGCTGGACTCCAGATTAGTTGAAGCGGCGCGACTTCAGTCACGTGAACCGCACCGGGTTTGCCGGAGGCTCCAACTTCTGAGAAAGTGGAGCCGATATGAGCAAGACAACAAACAAATTTTCACCTGAAGTCCGCGCCCGAGCAGTACGGATGGTTTTGGATCACCAAGGCGAATATTCCTCGCGATGGGCAGCGGTTTCCTCGATTGCCGCCAAGATCGGCTGCACCGCGCAGACGCTCAATGAATGGGTGAAGAAGGCGGAAGTGGACGATGGTTCCCGGCCCGGGCTCCCAAGCGACGTCGCCGAGAAGATGAAGGCTCTGGAGCGGGAGAACCGCGAGCTTCGGCAGGCCAATGAGATACTGCGCAAAGCGTCCGCTTATTTCGCGATGGCGGAGCTCGACCGCCCATTGAAGCGATGATCTCCTTCATCGACGAACACCGCTCGGTATTCGGGGTCGAGCCGATCTGCAGACTGCTGCCGATTGTCCTATCAACCTACTACGAGAACGTTGCCAAACGTGAGGACGTGGACCGCCTGTCGGTCCGCGCCCGCAGCGACATCGCCTGGAAGATCGAGATACGCCGTGTCTTCGAGGCGAACTTCCGCGTCTATGGCGTGCGCAAGGTCTGGCGGCAATTGAAGCGGGAGGGCTTCGATATAGCCCGCTGCACCGTTGCTCGGCTTATGAGGTCGATGGGCCTTCGGGGCATCATCCGCGGCAAGCCGGTCAAGACGACGGTCTCCGACAAGACGGCTCCGAGCCCGCTCGACCGGGTGAACCGCCAGTTCAAGGCTCCCGCGCCGAACAGGCTGTGGGTTTCGGATTTCACCTATGTCGCCACCTGGCAAGGCTTCGTCTACGTGGCCTTCGTCATCGACGCCTTCGCCCGCCGCATCGTCGGCTGGCGGGTGAGTCGGACGGCGCATGCCGGGTTCGTCCTCGATGCCCTGGAGCAGGCGCTCCATGAGCGGCGTCCCGTTCATGGCGACGGCCTGATCCACCACTCGGACAGAGGCGTTCAATACGTGTCGATCAAGTATTCCGAGCGGCTGGCCGAAGCGGGCATCGAACCGTCCGTCGGAAGTGTCGGTGACTCTTACGACAATGCACTCGCCGAAACGATCAACGGTCTCTACAAGGCCGAGGTCATTCATCGGCGAGGACCGTGGCGCAACTTCGAAGCGGTTGAATTCGCCACCCTCGAATGGGTCGATTGGTTCAACCATCGACGGCTTCTGGAGCCCATCGGCAACATCCCGCCAGCCGAAGCCGAGGAGCAGTACTACGCCATGCTGGACGAACCAGCCATGGCTGCATAACTTAAACCAAACGGCCTCCGGCAAACCCGGTGCGGTTCACACGTAAGAGATCCAAATTTACCGAACTTTACTCGAGCTTTGCGTCACTTAGCATTCGCGCGGCTATTCTCTTGGCCAGATTGCAAGCGGTATCCGTTTCTGACCCAACGTCAGGCCAAACCAAAGTGACCGATAAAATGTACCGGCCCTACGTCCCGATTTTGGCAACAGTGCTTGCCATTGCTCTTTTGGTCGGCGCCACCGACCAGCCGAAGCGCATTGCTCGCTATCCCTGTAACCTCAATTTGGAAGGCCGATGCAACGGGCCAATGTCGCTGATACCAGCGAAAATCTGGCGCGGCGAGCTGGCGACTGATATTGCTGGACAAGCGGGACGCTCACCATCCTTGCAAGCCAACCCCTTCCAATTTGATCTCTCTCGCACCAGACGTCCGGGACCGCACTAGCAGAGATAGGATCTGTGCTCTGGAATTCGGAGCAGACGATTACCCGGCAAGCCGTTCAATCCGCGAGAACTTGTAGCGAGGATCAGGGCAGTCCTGCGACGAGCCGCTAACGCTGAGGACGCTGACACCGACAAGGTCTTCAACTTCGCAGAGTTTGTCGCTGACACAAGTACCCGGCGGGTTTGCAAGTTCCTTGGCCCGGAAATCGAGTTGACCGGGGCCGAATTTGACCTTTTGGTGGTCTTTCTTGAGAGACCGGGCCGACAGCCTGCCGAAGTGCCCTGCCTGCGGCCGCGCCTGTAGCATGCTTGCATATTGTTCATGAGCCCCAGACCACTGACTGCTCATGCCGCTTTATCAGGTGCTTGAGGTTATCGAAGCCCGTGCGGATGTGACGGGCGAAGTGATCGACGGCGGGCGTGCGGGGTGCGTCCGAGCGCTTCAGCAAACCGAGCGCGCGTTCCGGATGGGGGATGGGGACGGGCAGGGCGGTGATGGATTTGTCGTTGCGCAATGCGAAGACGACGCTGTGCGGCATAATGGTCAGCGCATCAGCCGCCCTCATATAGTGGATGACGCTCATGAGGGAGCCGCCCGAATAGCGGATCTTGACTTCGGTTGCGCCGAAAGACAGGAGCATGCTGCGCAAGTCGGCGAGAAGCGGGCTACCCGGCGGCGGCGCGACCCAGGGAAAATCGAGCAGATGCGCAGGCTGTGGACGTCGCTTCATGAGCAGCGGATGGGTGACCCGACAGGCAACGACGTTGCGGCCAGGCAGGATGTGCTGGAATTCCAGGCCGGACCCTTCGTCGAGAATATCGATCGGACAGATGGCCAGATCGATCTGGTCGGCGTGAAGTGCTGCGCGCAGGTCCGGGAAATAGCCGTAGGTCTGATCGATACGCACGTCGGAATGCTGGTTCTGGAACTCGGCGATCATGCCGGCGATTAGCGCATCCATGAAGAAGGGCGTGCCGCCGACGCGCACGACGCCGCTCTTGCCGACCCGAAAACTCTCGACGACATCGGACGCCTTGCGCGATGCCGAGAGCATGGTCTGACCGTGGTCGGCTAAGGCTCGGCCGAGCGGCGTCGGCTGCAGCGGACGGCGGCCCTTGATGAAAAGCGGTTCGCCGATCCGCGCTTCCAGCATGGAAAGCGTGCGCGACACCGCCGGCTGGGAAAGGCCGAGCAGGGCCGCGCCCTCGGTGACGCCGCCGGTTTTGACGACCGCAGCCAGTTGGACAAGATGTCGTTCATCTATTTTCATAACGATATGATATATTAAACTGGAATAAAATCATCATGGGCAACCTGATCTCGCGCTAATTTATCTCTACCAGCCAATGCCCTGGAGGAGACGCATGACGCCGGGACCGACGGCGCTGCATTTCAGCGAGGCCACCTCGCATGACATGTTCGCGCAACGACTTCCGCATTCGAAGGACGACAGTCTGCCGCAGATTCTGGCGGCTGCGGTGACGCATCTTCATGCCCTCATCCGGGAATTGCGGCCGACCCAGGCGGACTGGCGCAAGGCGATCGAATTTCTGACCGATGTCGGCCATGCCAGCGACGAGCGGCGCCAGGAGTGGGTGCTGCTGTCGGATCTGCTCGGTGTTTCAGCACTGGTCGAGGAGATCAATTCGCGCCGTCCGAAGGCGGCCACCCCCAACACCGTGCGCGGACCCTTCTTCCGCGCGGACGTTCCGCAACTGGCGCTCGGCAGCAATATCTCGCTCGATGGCGTCGGCGAGACGGTCGATGTGTCTGGCCGCGTGCAGGATCTCGATGGCGATCCCATCGCAAATGCCGAGATCATCACCTGGCAGGCCAATGCTCAAGGCTTTTACGAAAACCAGCAGCCGGACCTGCAGCCGGAGTTCAATCTGCGCGGCAGCTTCCGCACGGATACGGATGGACATTTCCATTATCGCACCATCAAGCCCTGCGGCTATGGCGTGCCGGACGATGGTCCGGTGGGAAAGCTCCTGCGACAGGCGGGCTATCCGCTGCGCCGCCCCGCGCATCTTCATTTCATCATCAAAGCGCCGGGCTTCGAGACGATCACCACGCATATCTATGACAGCAGCGATCCGCATCTGGCCGAAGACGCGATCTTCAGCGTCAAGCCGGATCTGGTGCGAAGCTTTGAGCGCCAGGGCGAGCGGCAAGGCAAGGGCGCAACGACGTGGCGGCTCGACCTCGCCTTCGTCATGGTCCGCGCCAGACAGGGAGCCGACACATGAGCCGCGACTTCATCTATAGCGGCAGCCCCGCCCATATCGTCTTCGGCCAAGGCAAGAGCGCTGCCGCCTGTGAATGGGTGGAAAAGCTCGGATGCACCGGGGCGCTCGTCCTCTCGACGCCGAATCAGAAGTCGGATGCGGAGGCCCTGGCGGAGCGGCTGGGCTCGCGCGCCGTCGGCGTCTTTACCGGCGCTGTCATGCACACGCCTGTTGATGTCACCGAAAAGGCGATGGAGGTGGTTCGCGAGACGAAGGCCGATTGCATCGTCTCGCTCGGCGGCGGCTCGACCACCGGGCTTGGCAAGGCCATCGCCTATCGCACCGATCTGCCGCAGATCGTCATTCCCACGACCTATGCCGGATCTGAGGTGACGCCGATCCTCGGCCAGACGGAGGGTGGGCGAAAGACAACCGTGCGCCATGCGAGCATCCTGCCTGAGGTGGTGATCTACGACCCGGCACTGACGTTTGGCCTGCCGGTCGGCATGAGCGTCACCTCTGGGCTGAATGCCATGGCCCACGCGGTCGAGGCGCTCTATGCTCGGGATCGCAACCCGATTTCGACGCTGATGGCGGCCGAGGGGCTGCGGGCCTTCAAGACCAGCCTGGCTGACATCATCGCCAGACCTTGGGCTCCCGAGGCCCGCGCCGATGCGCTCTACGGCGCCTGGCTCTGCGGCACGGTGCTCGGCACGGTCGGCATGGCGCTGCACCACAAGATCTGCCACACGTTGGGTGGCACCTTCGATACGCCGCATGCCGATACGCATGCGATCATGCTGCCGCACACCGCCGCCTACAATGCCGCCGCCGTGCCTGAGCTTCTGGCGCCGGTCGCTGATATCTTCGGCGGTTCGGTCGGCGGCGGGCTTTGGGATTTCGCCAGGCAAATCGGCTCGCCGCTGGCGCTGAAGGATCTGGGTCTGAGCGAAGCCGATCTCGACCGCGCCGCTGATATTGCCACCGAAAATCCCTATTGGAATCCAAGACCGATCGACCGCGAATCCATGCGCGCCCTGCTGCAGGATGCTTGGGAGGGCAAGCGGCCGGCATGAGCTGACGACAGACACCACGCTCTCTGGGAGGAGAGAAAAATGGGAGGAGGAAACATGTTTACGAGGCGAGATTTTCTGAAGACCACGGCCGCCACCGGGGCACTGGCGGCTACATCCGGGCTTACCGCCCCCGCAATCGCACAGGATGCTGCGATCAAGCTCGGCTATGTCAGCCCGCAGACCGGGCCGCTTGCCGCCTTCGGCGAGGCCGACAAATTTGTCATCGACAGCTTCCTGGCAACCACCAAGTCGATGGGTCTCAACTATGAGATCGTCGTCAAGGACAGCCAGTCCAATCCGAACCGGGCAGCCGAAGTCGCCAAGGAACTGATCGTCACCGACGAGGTGAACCTGATCCTCGTCGCCTCGACGCCGGAGACCACCAATCCGGTGGCGACCACCTGCGAGGCCGAGGAAATGCCCTGCATTTCGACGGTCGCGCCCTGGCAGCCCTGGTTCATCGGCCAGCAGGGCAATCCCGGTGACCCCACGTCCTGGAAACCGTTCAACTATGCCTATCATTTCTTCTGGGGTCTGGAGGACGTCATCTCCGTCTTCACCAATATGTGGGCGCAGATCGAGACCAATAAAAAGGTTGGCGGCCTGTTCCCCAATGACGGCGACGGCAATGCCTGGGGCGACAAGGTCGTCGGCTTCCCGCCGGTGTTGGAGAGAATGGGCTACGGCCTGATTGACCCCGGCCGCTACCAGAACATGACGGATGATTTCTCAGCGCAGATCAACGCCTTCAAATCCGGCCAGTGCGAAATCATCACCGGCGTGGTGATCCCGCCTGACTTCACCACCTTCTGGAACCAGGCCAAGCAGCAGGGTTTCGCCCCGAAGATCGCCTCGATCGGCAAGGCGCTGCTCTTCCCGCAGACCGTGGAGGCGCTCGGCAATGCCGGGCATAATCTGTCGTCGGAAGTCTGGTGGACGCCAAGCCATCCGTTCAAGTCGTCCTTGACTGGGGAAAGTGCGGCTGAGGTGGCAGCGGCCTTCACCAAGGCGACCAACAGGCCCTGGACACAGCCGATCGGTTTTGCCCATGCGCTGTTCGAGCTGGCGGTGGATGCGATGAAGCGGGCCGGGGACCCCAAGGATGGTGATGCCGTCGCAGAGGCGATTGCCGCCACCAAGCTCGATACGCTGGTCGGTCCGATCGCCTGGGACGGCAAAGGCCTGCCGCCATTTGCCGCCAAGAACATTGCCAAGACGCCGCTCGTCGGCGGCCAGTGGCGGTTGAAGGACGGCGGCGGCTACGATCTCGTCATCACCGACAATAAGACGGCGCCGAGCATTCCGGCCGGCGGCAAGATGGAAGCGATCGCCTGATTTTTGGCGCCTGATTTTTGGCGCGGGGCCTGAGGCCCCGCCTGTTCTGGGAGGAATGGGTTTGGCAATTCTCGAACTCGATGGTGTTTCGAAGAAATTCGGCGCCCTGACCGTCGCCGAGCAGATTTCCTTTGCCGTTGGCGAAGGCGAGGCGCTGGGCATTATCGGGCCGAATGGGGCCGGCAAGTCGACCCTCTTCAATCTGATCACCGGCAATATCGCCGCCGATAGCGGCAGCATCCGCTTTCTCGGTAGCGATGTGACGCGCACACCGCCGATGGCGCGCTGCCTGTCGGGCATGGGCCGCACCTTCCAGATCCCGCAGCCGTTCGAGAAGCTGACGGTCTTCGAAAATCTCCTCGTCGCCGGCGCTTTCGGCTCGCGGCGCCGCGAGGCCGAGGTGTCGGACCGCTGCGCCGAAATCCTGGTGGATACAGGGCTGATCGACAAGGCGAATGTGCTGGCCGGAAGCCTGTCGCTGCTGCAGCGCAAGCGGCTGGAACTGGCGCGAGCGCTGGCGACGGAACCGAAGCTGCTGCTGCTCGATGAAATCGCCGGCGGATTGACCGAGGGCGAATGCCGATCGCTGGTTGCCACCATCCGCGCCATTCACGCGCGCGGCGTTGCCGTCATCTGGATCGAGCATGTGCTGCATGCGCTGAATTCCGTCGTCGAGCGGCTGCTGGTGCTGCATTTCGGCACGGTCATCGGGATCGGCAAGCCGGAGGACATTATGGCCTCGCGCGATGTGCGTGAAATCTATCTGGGGATCGAGATCTGATGGCGCTGCTTGAAACCAGAGGCTTGACTGCCTCCTACGGTGATTTCCAGGCGCTGTTCGGTGTCGATATTGCGGTCGGCGCCGGCGAGACCATCGCCATCATCGGCGCCAACGGTGCCGGCAAGACGACGCTGATGCGCTCGATTTCAGGCGTGCTCACCAATGCGCCGGCATCGATCCTTTATCGCGACGAACCGATCGGCGCGCTGCCGGCGCCCGACATCCTGGCGCGCGGCATCTCTATGGTGCCGGAGGGGCGAAAACTCTTTCCGTCGCTGAGCGTCGAGGAGAACCTACTGATCGGCAACTATGGCCGCAAGGTCGACGGGCCGTGGACGCTCGAAAGCGTTTTTTCGCTGTTCCCGATCCTCAAGGAGCGGCGCAACAATGCGGCCACAGCACTTTCCGGTGGGCAGCAGCAGATGGTGGCGATCGGCCGCGGGCTGATGTCCAATCCAGCGGTGCTGCTCTTCGACGAGATCAGCCTTGGACTCGCGCCTGTCGTGGTTCGCGATATCTACGCCGCTTTTCCGCGAATCCGCGAGACCGGCGCTTCGATCGTCATCGTCGAGCAGGACATCGCCCAGGCGCTGAAGGTGGCCGACCGCGTCTACTGCATGATGGAAGGGCGGGTGACGCTCTCCGGCCGCGCCGCCGATGTTAGCCGCGACGACATCCACAAGGCCTATTTCGGGACGGATCACCATGAACTGGCTTGATACCATTCTCCAGGGCGTGCTGCTCGGCGGGCTCTATGCGCTGTTTGCGGCGGGGCTCAGCCTCGTCTTCGGCATCATGCGGCTGGTCAACCTCGCCCATGGCGACCTGATCGTGCTTGCCGCCTTCCTGATCCTGGTGCTGGTGACGACACTCGGGCTCGACCCGTTCGTTGCCGCGGTGATCGCGATGCCCTTGATGTTCGCCATCGGTTGGGGCCTGCAATATTTCCTGCTCAACCGCACGCTCGGCAAGGACATTCTGCCGCCGCTGCTCGTCACCTTCGGCCTGTCGATCGTCATCCAGAATGGCCTGCTCGAAGGCTTCTCCGCCGATAGCCGCCGCGTCTTTGCCGGCAGTCTCGAGAGCGCCTCCGTCAATCTCGGCCCGGCCACTGCCGGCATCATGCCGCTGATGACCTTCTTTTCGGCCGTCGCCGTCATCGTCTGTCTCAACCAGCTGATCTATCGTACATCCGTCGGCCGCGCCTTCCGGGCGACCTCGGACGATCCGGTGACCGCGGGGTTGATGGGCATCCGGCCACACCGCATCTTCGCGCTGGCGACGGGGCTTGCCATGGTCGTGGTGACGATCGCCGCCCTCTATCTCGGGACGCGCGCCAATTTCGATCCGACGTCAGGGCCATCGCGGCTGATCTACGCCTTCGAGGCGGTGATCATCGGCGGGCTCGGCTCGCTCTGGGGCACGCTTGCCGGCGGCATCATCTTAGGCGTTGCCCAGACGGTGGGTGCAGCAATCAATCCGGAATGGCAGATCCTTGCCGGCCATCTGGCATTCCTTGCCGTTCTCCTGTTCAAGCCGCGCGGTCTTTTCCCGCGCGCGGTCGATTGAGGTGCATCGATGACCATGGCCATTCCATCCTTCATCGTCGAGACACGCACCCGGGCATCGACATTATCCGCCGCAGCAGTGATTGCTCTCTTGCTGCTTGCCTTCGCCGCACCCTTCATTGTCTCGCGCGGCGTCATCCAGGACCTGTTCTTCATCCTCACCATGCTGGTGCTGGCGCAGAACTGGAACCTGCTTGCCGGTTATGCCGGGCTGATCTCGGTCGGCCAGCAGGTCTTCGTCGGCTTTGGCGCCTATACCATGTTCGGCTGCGTCATCCTGTTCGGCATCGACCCGGTCGTTGCCATCCTGATTGCCGGGCTGCTTTCTGTCGCTCTCGCTATTCCGACAGCCTTCTTCACCTTCCGGCTCTACGGCCCCTATTTCGCCATCGGCACCTGGGTCGTGGCCGAGGTTGTGCGGCTGCTGCTCGCCCAGTGGAAGGCGCTCGGCGGCGGCACCGGCACCTCGCTGCCCCGGGATGCGACCCGCGACATGATGGGCGTCGGCGCAATGCGCGATCTCTTCGGCATGAAGGCCTCCGAGGCAGGTGACGCGCTGACCTACTGGCTGGCGCTGATCCTCGTCGTCGCGACCATCGGCTTCATCTATGGGCTGCTGCGCAGCAAGCAGGGCCTTGGGCTTGCTGCCGTCCGTGACAACGAGCAAGCGGCCGGCGCCGTCGGCGTCGATGCGCGGCTGATGAAGACGCTGGTCTATCTCGCCACCGCCTTCATCACCGGCATCGCCGGGGCGCTGATCTATGTGCAGAAAGCGCGGATCTCGCCGGATGCCGCCTTCTCGGTCACTGACTGGACGGCCTATGTCATCTTTATCGTGGTGATCGGCGGCATCGGCACGATCGAGGGACCGATCCTCGGCGTCATCATCTTCTTTCTGCTGCAGAACCTCCTCGCCGATTACGGCTCCTGGTACCTGCTGATGCTGGGTCTTCTTGGCATCGCCATCATGCTTTTCGCGCCGCGCGGCCTCTGGGGGCTGTTCTCCGACCGCACCGGCATCCAGCTTTTCCCGGTCCGCCGCGTCTTGAAGGGCGGGCCGCTCAGTCTCACGCATAAGGGAGGGCCTCATGGCTGACATTACCACCGACGTACTCATCATCGGCACCGGCCCGGCCGGCTCCGCCACCGCGGCGCTGCTTTCGTCCTACGGGGTCGAGAACCTGGTGATCAACCGTTACCGCTGGCTCGCCAGCACGCCGCGCGCCCACATCACCAACCAACGCACAATGGAAGTGCTGCGCGATCTCGGCCGCGACGTGGAGGATGAGGCCTATATGTTCGCGGCCGAGCAGGACCTGATGGGTGAGAACGTCTTCTGCACCTCGCTCACCGGCGAAGAGATCGGCCGGTTGAAGAGCTGGGGCAAACATCCGCTGTCACGCGCCGAGCATCAACTGTCGTCGCCGACCCATATGAACGACCTGCCGCAGACCTTCATGGAGCCGCTGCTCTTCAAGACGGCCTGTTCGCGCGGCAGCCAGTCGCGCATGTCGACGGAATATCTGAGCCATGTACAGGATGAAGACGGGGTCACGACCATCTGTCTCGACCGATTGACCGGCAAGGAACTTACCGTCCGCTCGAAATATCTGGTCGGCGCCGACGGCGGCAATTCCAAGGTTGCGGAACATGCCGGCCTCACCTTCGAAGGCAAGATGGGCGTTGCCGGCTCGATGAACATTCTGTTCAAAGCCGATCTGTCGCGCCTGGTCGCCCACCGTCCATCGGTGCTTTACTGGGTGCTGCAGCCGGGTGCGGATGTCGGCGGCATCGGCATGGGGCTGGTGCGGATGGTGAGACCATGGAACGAATGGCTGATCGTCTGGGGTTACGACATCAACCAGCCGCCGCCTGAGGTGGATGAAGCGCATGCGAAGAAAGTGGTACGCGACCTCGTCGGCGATCCCGATCTCGAAATGACCATCAAGTCGGTCTCGACCTGGACCGTCAACAATATGTACGCCACGACGATGTCAAATGGCCGCGTCTTCTGCATGGGCGACGCCACTCACCGCCATCCGCCCTCGAACGGTCTCGGCTCCAACACCTCGATCCAGGACGCTTTCAATCTCGCCTGGAAGCTTGCCTTCGTCCTGAAGGGAGCCGCAGGCCCGGTACTTCTCGACAGTTATCAAGCCGAGCGCGCGCCTGTTGCCAAGCAGATCGTCACCCGCGCCAACAAGTCGATTGAGGAGTTCGGGCCGATCTTCAAGGCGCTCGGACTGCTCGATTCCATCGACCCGGTGAAGATGCAGCAGAACATGGACGCGCGCTGCAACAACACGACGGCTGCCGAAGAGCAGCGCGCCGCGATCCGCAAGGCGATCGCCGACAAGGTCTACGAATTCGATTGCCACGGCGTCGAGATGAACCACCGCTACCGCTCGGGTGCTGCGATTTCAGATGGGCAGGTGGAGCCGGCTTTTACCAAGGATCCGGAACTGCATTGCCAGCAGACGAGCTGGCCCGGTGCGCGGCTGCCGCATGCCTGGGTCTTCTCCGCCACTGGCGAGAAGGTTTCGACGCTTGACCTCACCGGTCACGGCAAATTTGCCGTGCTGACAGGGATCGGCGGGCAGGGCTGGGTCGAGGCGGCCCGCAGTCTCGGCAAGGAATTCGGCACTGAGATCGTTGCTCATGTCATCGGCCCCCGCCAGCCGTGGCAGGATTTTACCGGCGACTGGGCCAATATCCGCGAAATTCGCGACAGCGGCATCCTGCTGGTCCGCCCGGACCACCACGTCGCCTGGCGGCGCGAGGCGATGGCCGACGATCCCGCGACTGAACTGCGCCGCGTGCTGACAGCAATTCTTGGAAAGTGAGATCGTGATGGACGCGCATGAGAAAGGCTTCTTCACCGAAGAAAACTCCGTCGAGGTCGTCACCGGCCGGAACAAGAACGCCAAGGACCAGCGGCTGAAGCAGATCATGGGGGTGGTCACCCGCAAGCTGCACGAGGCAGTGAAGGAGATCGAGCCGAACCAGGACGAATGGATGCAGGCGATCCTGTTTCTGACGCGCACCGGCCAGATGTGCAACGAGTGGCGGCAGGAGTTCATCCTGCTGTCGGATGTTCTCGGCGTCTCGATGCTGGTCGATGCGATCAACAACCGCAAGCCGTCGGGCGCATCCGAAAGCACGGTGCTCGGACCTTTCCATGTCGAGGGTGCGCCGGAACTGGCGATGGGCGCCAATATCTGCCTCGATGCCAAGGGCGAGGACATGGTGATCGGCGGGCGGATCCTTGATACGGCGGGACAACCCATCGGCGATGCGGTTATCGATGTCTGGCAGGCCAATGACGAGGGCTTCTACGACGTGCAGCAGCAGGGGATCCAACCAGACTTCAACCTTCGCGGCGTGTTCCGGACCGGCGCCGACGGCCGCTATTGGTTTCGAGCGGTGAAGCCAAAATATTACCCGATCCCGGATGATGGACCCGTTGGCAAGCTGCTCGGCGCGCTCGGTCGCCATCCCTACCGGCCCGCCCACCTGCACTACATCATCAAGGCCCTCGGCTTCGAGACGCTCACGACACACATCTTCGATCCGGACGACCCGTACATCCAATCTGACGCCGTCTTCGGTGTGAAGGAGAGCTTGCTTGCCCAATTCCAGCACGTTGAGGATCCGGTACTCGCTAGCGAACTCGGTTTCTCAGGCAAGTTCTGGCAGATAGAGCACGATTTCGTGCTGGCTCGGCCCGAGGAGTAGCATGCTCTTCAGCTGGCGGGTATTCGTCGTTGACCTTACGAATGCGTCAGGATCTTCGAATGGATATGCGCGGGTCAAAGCATCAATCCGTAGGGGGCTGCGCGCGGCAGTCCATCATATGGGCGAAAAGGCGCAGCTTGCTCCCGAGACTGTCGAAGGCGTTTCAAAAATGTGCTTACGCCTCAGGAGTCGATCGCGGCATTCCGCGATAAGCCCTCGGGCCAGGGCTGCCTTTACCGGGTCCTGGTGACGGCTTGGAGACGCGTACTTCTAGCGCTCTGGCGGACGGTGGCCCGCGTGCCGCTCCCTCCGGGCTCGGGTGCGGCTATGGCGGTAGTCAGGTGGTCCACGTTGGTCTCAGGGTGGGATTCGCGTTGGCCTTATGCGGTGACGCGGCTATGGTTGCGACGAGAAATTTTCGCCAAACAATAATCCCGCTACAACGGCGGTGGAGACTGGCCAGCGAACAAGGCAGACATGTCTATCCAACGTACGAGTTTTTATGTCATGCTAGCGGTGGTGACGATCGCGTTCATCTGGCTGCTTATCCCCTATTACGCGGCGGTCTTCTGGGCAGTGATCCTTGCGATCATCTTCTTTCCAGTACACATGCGACTGGCGCAGATGCTAGGGGGGCGACGCAGCATCGCTGCCCTGCTGACGGTGCTGCTATGCATCGGCCTCGTCATCGTGCCAGCGTTGATAATTCTCGTTTCCCTTATCCAGGAAGGCACCAGTCTTTACCAACGGATAAGCAGCAACGAAATCGACCTCAATGACTACTTGGTCCGGATTCAGAATGCGTTGCCTGGCTTCGTCGACAACTGGCTGAACTCATTGAAGCTCGGCGGCTTCGCGGAACTTCGCGCCAACATCTCATCAGGCGCAGTACAGGCAAGCCGGTCGGTCGCCGGGAGCCTTCTGAGTTTTGGACAGAACACGCTGCATTTCTTCATAAGCTTCGGGATCATGCTTTATCTGCTTTTCTTCCTCTTCAGGGATGGGGCTGACCTCGGCCGGTCGATCCGACATGCAATCCCTCTGAATGACGACTATACCCGACAGTTTCGCGACAAGTTTTCCGCTGTTGTTCGGGCAACCGTCAAGGGGAATATCATCATTGCTGTGATCCAAGGAACGATCGGTGGCGTGGCATTCTGGGCCCTGGGAGTCGAGGCGGCCCTTTTGTGGGGCGTCACGATGACGTTCATGTCGATGCTGCCCGCAATAGGAGCAGCTCTCGTATGGGTTCCAGCCGCCATCTGGCTAGCCCTCACGGGTGCCTGGTTGAAAGCATCGATCCTGGTTCTCGTCGGCGTATTTGTCATAGGGCTAATCGACAACCTGCTGCGTCCTCCACTGGTGGGCCAGGGGACGCGGCTGCCCGATTATGTGGTGCTGATTTCAACGGTCGGCGGCATTTCGCTTTTCGGTATCAATGGTTTTGTCATTGGACCCCTGATTGCCGCCTTGTTTATCGCTTCATGGTCGATCTTCGCCGACCAACAGGACGCACACAAACCAGACGCCGGGGATACTAAATAGCGCGGGTCGGGATGGCGAATGGCCAAAGCGCACGCGGGTAATCATGCGCCGGATTGTTGACGACCCGATCGGTCTTGCCGGCTTCGATCCAGATGAATGCTTCGCTTACGGCCAAGACCACGTTCCCCTACGATCGGGTTGTCTCGTGCCGAGCAGCTTCTCACAGCTCAGCTTGGCCTCTCATGACGAGACCAGTCGTCACGGTTATAGCTGAGATTCGAGCGGCAACCACTTGATCAGCCAAGCGGTCGCGCGCCGGGCAATCCCGGCATCCGGCTCGTCTCGGAGGAGAGTATTTTTCCCGTCGACGACCTTAAGCCACCGCACGGATCCCTTTTCGAGCGTTAGGGGATAGCTCAAATCCGCATCGGTTTCTACGGCAAAGATCGCGTCCATTCGCTCGACAAGTTCCTGTGACTCGAACAGGACACCCATTTCGGTGTTTAAGGATACGGACCTCGGATCGAGATTGAGAGATCCGATGAAGCCGTACTTGCCATCCCTGGCAAAGGCCTTCGTGTGAAGGCTGGCCTGCTTGGAACCGCGCAAAGAGAAGGTTCCCATGTCTGCAATCGATTTCAACTCAAAGAGCGCAATGCCGGCTTTCAGCAGGGCGGGGCGGTAGCGCGAATATCCCGCGTGAACTGCGGCAACATCGGTGGCTGCAAGCGAGTTCGTCAGAACGGAAACCTTTACTCCTTTGTCGCGTAGCTTCGTCAGCGCCTCGACGCCGCGTTCGCCGGGAACGAAGTACGGCGAGGTGATATGGATGAACTCGGCCGTGCCCGTGATGACCGGGAGCAGCGTTCCCATCAGCGTGTTTTGCCCGCTGCGCAGCTTCCCGGCCGCCTTTTCGGGGGGGTCTGCCAGAACGTCGAGTTTGTGGACCCAGATGTAGCGGTCTTCGGCAACGATATGCGTCAGCGATGTTTCATCGCGAACTGGATCAAGATATGGCTGGGCGCGCTGTTCGAAATGAAGGCGTTCCATATTGCGGCGAAGCTTCTCCAGCTTGTTAGCTCTGCGTGACAGAAGTGCACGCACGGGCACGGCAACCGAACTGTTCCAGTAGCCGTCGAACAGCCGCTCCGTCTTCGCAACGGCTTCACCGACCATCAAGAGATCGAAGTCCCTGAAGTTAGCGTTCTCCCCGGCATCGAAATACGGATCGCCGATATTGCGCCCCCCGACCATCGCGATCCGGCCATCGGCAATCCATGCCTTGTTGTGCATGCGACGGTTGACGCTTCGGAACCGCAAAGCCATCTCGAGGCCGCGACGTAGGATATGCTCACGTGCCTTTGTGGGATTGAAGAGCCGCAGCTCGATGTTCGGATGACAGTCGATCGCATGGAAGATCTTGTCTGACATGGAGACGCCGAGATCGTCGAGAAGGATCCTCACACGTACGCCACGGTCGGCCGCCGCGACGACCTCCCGCATGATCAGCATTCCGGTCAGGTCCGCATTCCACATATAGTACATGAGATCGAGGCTGCGCCCGGCGGAACGGGCCGCTAGAAGCCTGGCTGCGAACGCGTCCAGGTTGGAGGTGATCAGGACGAGGCCGCTTGCCGCCTCCCGCTTGTGGCACAGCCCAGCGCCGTATCGATCAAGCTCGGTGTCGGCAGCGGCAATCTTGAGGACGTGGGAATCGATTTTCTGGACCCGCTTCAGAAACCCGGCATAGCTTGATGCTGCTGCCAGAGCCCATAGGGCTACCAGCGCTACGGTCGCGATGATGGCAATGCCGAACCAACTCACACGATACCCCTGAGCCGCGGCCAGGAAGCGCTATGCTGACTCGATCCGCCCGGGTAAAATAGGGTCACGCGAGTAGCGAGCAAGATGTCGCCATAGGAGATGCGAAACATGGGCGATTTGACATGATGGCCAGGGTTGCCCCGTCACCGGGAGCGCTGTAAAGCGTCGGTGCCCCTCAACCCGCCCGGGCGCCGGTTTTCGACAAGCGTGTCGCGAACTCAAGCTTAGGTGCTAAGGCGAGCTGAACATGTACGATATTACTCTTCTTTTCCTGGCTGGCTTGTTAGCAGGCAGCATGAATGCGTTGGCGGGCGGCGGGTCGTTCGTCTCCCTGCCTGCGCTGATATCGGTCGGAGTGCCGTCGGTAGCCGCAAATGCGACAAGCACCTTAGCCTTGTTTCCCGGCGGTATGGCAAGCTCGTGGGTTTATCGTGACGGCGTTACGAGTGTGTGCGGCGTCAATGTCGTTCCAATTGCTATGGTGACAATGGTCGGTGGAGTGGCCGGAAGCATTTTGTTACTTCTGACCCCATCCAGGATCTTCGATGGAATACTGCCATGGCTTTTGCTGATGGCGACAGTGATGCTGGCAGTCGGTCCGAGGCTCACCGCCAAGCTCCGGACGCAGGCACGCCCGAGTATTCTGGCCTTCGCAGCGGTTCAGTTCTTTCTCGGTCTCTATGGCGGCTATTTTGGCGGCGCAGTGGGCCTTATGATGCTTGCGGCATGGAGCGCGCTCGGGGGCGGGGACATCAAGAGCCTCAATCCGACAAGAATGCTGATGGTAACTGGCGCAAATGCGGTCGCCGTAGTCACCTTCGTACTCGCCGGAGCAATTGTATGGCAGGAGTGCATTTTCATGACGGTCGGGGCCATTATCGGCGGGTGGATCGGAGCGCATATCGGCCGTAGGCTGCCATCGCCGGCCGTCAGGGTTCTAACCGTCGCGGTCGCCGTTTTGACGACAACGGTGTTCTTTTCGCGAGCTTACCTTTGAACGGAGGCGTGCTTTCTAAATTGCGGACTCTCCACCACAACCAGCTGCAGCGTAAGCGCAGAGCGCATCCCTGATCGCCTGAGTCTGACCAGCGCGGCGCCGGGAACGGGCAGCCTTTGTTTTCATCAGCAGCGCACCCGCGCGTCCGGCTACTTCAATGCTACGTCGACTATCGCGCGTGACCGGCGTAGGTCGAGTGATACCCCTATGCGGGTCATGTTCGGCCTCAAATTGCCTGCGCAAAAGATCATTAGCCATATCAATCAATCCGCCGCTCCGGGCTCCACGCCCTGGCAACCCCTTCCTTAAACAGCGTCTTCCCGATTGCTTTATCGCTCTTTCGGTAGATGTTAACGAGCGGCCGATGTGCTCGTGTCCTGTCGATTGCACGGGGGGACGAAGAATGTCGTCTGGGTTCGGCTCTACGCCGTGGTCATTGGTCTCGCCGCGGCCGGCCTCGAGGCCTCGCAGAGGTGCAAGGCGATCGTAGTCGGCATTCTCGCGGCCACCCTCCTGCGCTTCCTGTTCGCCAGCGCTGCGCGAACGCGGCATGCTAGACACAATGGCAAGTTCCTGTGGTGCAGGACAACGCCGACGGCGCGGCGAACTGGGTAGCCATTTTCTGCAGCCGCGTCCAGCCCATCACGGAAAATCGCTGAACAGACCTGCGTAGGCCGGAACTCACGCCCTTTGTCGGAGTTACGGGGGTGGAAACCGCTGCTAGCCGTCAGAAAAAACGGAAGAGTTCGATGAAGGTACGAGATTACGCCGTTGAAAGTTGCCTGGAAGGATGACGATATCACCGAGACGGCCGAGATGCGGCGGCTGGCAGTCTTCACCAATGAAGGTGAGCTTTAGCCATTATTTTGCTCGGCGATATCGCAATTGAACATCAGGGATATGTCGCTTCTGCTGCGCTTGAAGACATATCGCAGGACGGTTGGCGGTGCAGCCGAGGCCGAAAGACCTTCACACGGATACCAAATGGTAGAGCGCATTGCTGAAGAGATTGAAAGTCGGCGGGCACGGCGCGCCGAGCGCCGCCAAACGCAGCGCGAGGCCAATATTGCGCGCGCCGCTAAAATGCATATAGCCCGTCTGGCGAGCGATCCGCTGATTGTGATCAGCTCCGATGGCAATGTCGCCAGGCGGGTCCATATTGGCTGTTCCGGGTGGTATTACTGGCACTGGAAGGGCCATTTTTACCCGACCGACGCTCCCTCCAATCAATTGTTTTCGATCTACCAGCACAATTTCAAGACCGTCGAGCTCAATGCCCCATTTTATTCCTGGCCGACGGTGGCAACTGTCAAGACATGGAAACGTCAGGCCGAGCCGAGCTTCGTCTATACGATCAAGGTGTGCGAGCTCATCACGCATATCAAACGCTTCGAAGATACCCACGCCCTCATTGAAGATTTCGGATACGTCGCAGACGTTCTTGGAATGCAGATGGGATGTTTTCTGTTTCAGCTTCCACCGAGCGTCCGCTACTCCACAGACATGTTGCAAATGATCTTGTCGCAGCTGGATCCCCGTCGCAGGAACGTCGTCGAATTCCGTCACAAGAGCTGGTGGAATGAGGACGTTTATAGTGCGTTTCAAGCTGCAGGCGCGATCTTCTGTTCATGCAGCGGTCCCCGGTTGCCGGATGAGCTTGTTCGGACAGCCGACGACATCTACATCCGGTTCCATGGGATCAAACAATGGTACCGCCATGACTACAGCGATGCCGAATTGACGGTGTGGGCGGAGCGCATCAAGCTGTCTGGCGCTAAGACCGTGTGGGCCTATTTCAACAACGATCGCGATGGCTATTCGATCAAGAACGCCAAGCGGCTTTTAGAGCTGATCGACGCACCGGCCTGATGGCCCGTCTCAAGATCGCTGCTTGTTTTAGCAAGTGATGATTTCATAGCAGTCGCGTAAATACCATCATCGCCTTCATGCTGCCGCCTCAACGAAATCAGGCGGGGACACCGATTTCGCTTTGGTTAGATGGCGGCAACAAGGGAGCGCCAGCGGGCGTTGCCCAGACGAGCGTTCAAGCGATGGCTTGTATGAAACCGAGGAAATGCTGTGAGACGGAAAATAAACCGCCGAGCAGCCGCCAGATCGGTTGGGCTAATCTCAAATCGTCAAATGCGTGCAAGATCATGGGCCTCACCGCGGGACATGGGTTCAAAGACGCTGGACTTGCGTGGCTCGGATCACGATTTCCTCCTGATCGAAACGAGCCTCAAGCTGTTTTCGGTATGCCGCCCACCAAGTTCGGTCGAGACTTTCAGTCATGACTTCGGCAACAACGATGACGTCATGCTCAACCTCTCCATCGTCTTCCCACAAGCCTTCCGCGGGTGAATTCACATATAAGGTAACGCCGCCAAATTTTGCGGCGAGTTCATCACGGACAGTGCCAACGCTCACCAAGCTAGGGCGCTCGCGCGGGACTGGAAGAAGAAGTTCGATCACGTAGGGCATGGCGCGCCAACTCTGAGCGGCCCGGATTGTTCCGGACCGGTCAACCCAATTGCGATGTGCCATCCGTCGATCGCGCGCTTTAAATGAACCGTGGACATCCTTCGGAGGGCGCAGGCGGACCACGCCTCTCCACTACGAGGAACACACTGCGCCGGCCGGCGTTCCTAGAGTCCGGAGCATGCTGGATTCCGCCGTCGGAAGGGATCGTTGTGTGAACCACTGTCAACGACATCGCGACGCCAAAATTCGTAAGGTCACTGCGGAGGCAAATACGAGAACTTTACATGAGCACGATGAAACAGCATGACCTCTTTGGTGCAGTCCAACCGTCCCTGCCGGACGGATTTCGCTATTCGCCGGATGTGGTCCCCGACGATCTGCAGCAGTCCATCCTGGAAAAGATGCTACAACTGCCGTTCAAGGCTTTCGATTTCCACGGATTCGAAGGCAAACGCAGGACGGTCTCCTACGGCTGGAAATACGAGTTTGATACACAGCGTGTCCGAAAGAGCGAAGATATTCCGCTATTTCTTTTGCCGCTTCGCAAAATCGTATCTGCATTTGCTGGCCTCGACCCCGATCGGTTGGAACAGACTTTGGTAACCGAATATAGTCCCGGAGCTCCGATCGGCTGGCACAGGGATAAATTCGTCTTCGGTCGGGTCGTCGGAGTCTCGCTGCTATCTGCATGCACTTTCCGGCTAAGACGGCGGCAGGGCAGCAAGTGGCAGCGTAGCTCGATCACGCTCGAACCGCGATCGGCCTATGTGATGGCGGGCGAAGCCAGAACCGTGTGGGAGCATTCCATCCCGCCAGTCGCAGAGCTGCGCTATTCGATAACATTCCGTGAACTGAGCCCAGTAACCTGAGGGGGCGTCGCTCATTGTCGCCCAACCTGTTGTCAGCCCATTTGTTCCCGGGAACCTTGATCGCTTCAGCCGATAAAAAAGGGCCGGAAATCCATCCGGGTTCGATGTGAAACTAACGTGATGGCGCTGATCAGGGTTGTTCTCGACAGCATCGCGTGGATGTCAACGGCATCGCGAATGGTGTGAGCGGAGAATGGAGCCATCGTCGTTTCCCGAGGTCGGCAATGACGTCCAACATTCGAGTAATCCCGGTCGGGGCCAATAGGATGAGAATGGGATGATGACCACCGCATTTGGAGACGCACTAAAAGACTGCTTGGTCATCGGGGGCGGTCCGGCTGGCCTCACCGCGGCGATTTATCTGGCGCGCTACCATCTTTCGGTGACGGTCTTCCACGATAATTCCAGCCGGGCTTCCATCATCCCTATGTCACACAACCACGCCGGATTCCCGTGCGGCGTCAGCGGCACTGAGCTGCTGGCGAGAATGAATGCCCAGGCTCAGCTCTATGGGGCAGCCATTCGATGCCGCAAGATCACAGCGCTGCATAAAGTCGACAACCTGTTCGTGGCAGAATTCGAGAACGGCAGCATCCGCTCTCGGGCCGTACTCCTGGCAACAGGAGTCGTCAACCGACCGCCTGCGATGCCACAGGCAACTCATGATGAAGCCGTGGCTCGCGGCCTTCTGCGCTACTGCCCCGTCTGTGACGGTTATGAGGTGACAGACAAGCCCGTTGGTGTTCTCGGAACTGGAACCAAGGGGTTCAAGGAGGCCGTTTTCCTTCGAAGTTATACGAAGGATCTCACTCTGATATCGCCCGAGGGCGTACATGATCTGTCCGAAGCCGAGACGTCGTCCTTGGCCCACCTCGGAATAAGAATGGAGGTCGGCCCCATAGCCTCGAGCGATCTGGACAATGATATGATGCGCATCACGACGCCCACGGAAACCTATTCCTTCGCTTCCTTATATGCGGCTCTCGGATCCGACATATGTTCGGAACTGGCATCACAAGTTGGTGCCAGGCTATCGGAAGAAGGGTGCGTTACCGTCGATAGTCACCAGAGGACCACAGTGCGAGGATTTTACGCGGCAGGAGACGTCGTCGCCGGTCTTGACCAGATCAGCAACGCCATGGGGCAGGCCGGGGTTGCTGCTACGGCCATCCGCAACGACCTTGGTGAGCAAGCACCCCTGGTGCGTTGTTAACCTTCGGAAACATGACTCCGGCGCATTGACAGCAGGTAAAAAGTGACGTTGCGAGGAAGTTTGCGCTACCGCCAATCGCGTGGCGGATCGGCTGCGCCGGTTCGGGAAAGGGCAGCTCAGAGTCCGACCATCCAATGGCGCTTCCCCGGCGGCGAACCTGGGCTCGCTCGCGGGTTGGGCATCAGCATGGCGGCGGTAAAGGCGCTGATCCAAGTGTGGTAAAGACTCGTTCGCCAGTTTGGACCATGCCTATATCCCAGCACCGGTTGCACGTCGCAGGGGCCGGTGGCCATGGGTGAAGCGCACTGATCTTCTTTCGCTTTGGAGCACGCGTCCCCTTGGTACGCGATCGATTCCTTAGATTTTTAGAAAATCGGGGAACAGAACAGTGATCTGGATGTTGGAGGGCCGCAACGTAACCGACGAAGGAAATGAAAAATGAATATCAAGCTCATCGTCGCGTCTCTGCTAGCGGCTGGAATGGCCACGGGCGCTTTTGCTCAGTCCGGCATGGGAGCTGGGACCATGATGGAACCCAATGCCGTCGGTACCGATGGGGGTGCCAATGTCCAGACAATGCAGCCAATGACCTCCGATCCAACCCCCACCGGCAGCACGACCAACGGATCAATGGGGGCGACCACGCCGGGCGGTTGCAGCGGCGGAAGTGATCCTGCTAGCTCAACCGCTTCGGGCTCCGTCCAGACTCAGGGTGGCTTGAGCGACGCGACCCCACAAGGTCAGGCTTGCGCTCAGTAAGCAGATAGATTTTCCAAAGAGCGAAGAGGCGGCCGGCGTAGGGTGGAGCCTGTGGCAGCACCCTACGCCACCTCAGCGATTACTCGTAGCGTCCGGACCGAATGATGACGTTCGCCGCGCTGGAGGGCAAACAGCGCCTGGGAGAGCTGGCCGACCATGCCGGAATCCGGCGCTAACTGACTATCATCCCGCGCAGCACCGTCGTTGTGGCTCACTTTCGTCATGACAGTACGGCCCGGGGTTCGAGAAAAGCCTCGAGCCCGAAAACACCGAATTCTCGCCCGAAGCCCGACTGTTTAAAGCCGCCGAAGGGTGCCAGCGGATCATGCGGCGCGTCGTTGATGAACACGCGCCCTGCTTCGATCTGGTTTGCGATGCGTTTCGCCCGCTCGATATCGGAGGAAAAAACGTGCGCCTGCAGGCCGTACTCGGTGTCGTTCGCAATGGAGATGGCGTCTGCTTCGTCGTGGTAAGAGATCAGCGAGAGGACCGGCCCAAAGATCTCCTCGCGAGCGATGCGCATATCGTTGCGAACGCCGGTAAAGATCGTTGGCTGTACGAACCAGCCGCGGTGCAGCCCTTCCGGACGTCCTTCGCCGCCTGCCAGCAGTCTGGCGCCTTCCTCCTGTCCCAAACGGATATAGCTTTGTACGCGATCCCACTGCTTCTGGCTCACCATCGGGCCTACCTGGACCTGTTCGTCGGCGGGATTTCCAGCCCTGAAGCGCCTGACCGCGTGGCTGAGACGCTCCTCGATTTCGCCAAACCTGCTTTGAGGAGCGAGGATGCGGGTGCCGGCAATGCAGGCCTGCCCGCTGTTGCGGAATCCCGCCGCCAGCACCTGCGGGATGGCGATATCAAGATCGGCATCATCCAGAATGATGCTGGGGCTCTTGCCGCCGAGTTCCATCGTGACCCTTTTCATGGTGGGCGCTGCGGCCTGAACGATGCTGCGGCCAGTGGCCGTGGAACCAGTGAAGGTTATCTTCGACACGTCGGGGTGGGTCGTTAGCGCCGCGCCGACGACGTTTCCATACCCGGTAACGATATTGAAGATGCCATTGGAAAGACCGGCAGCATGCAGGCATTCAGTGATCACCTGCGTCTGGAGGGCGCTCATTTCGGATGGCTTGATCACCATGGTTGCGCCCGCTGCAATTGCGGCGGAGAGCTTGCCGCAGATAAAACTGTAATTGCTGTTCCAGGGCGTGATCGCCACCGCAACCCCCGAGGGCCGCATCTCCACGTCGGCGCTCCCGGCGCGGCGTCGGAATTCATAATCCTTGAGCGTTCTCGCCATGTCCAGAAAGACGGTACCTGCTCGTGGAGCGGAAAAGTCGATGAAACACGATGGCGCGCCGTATTCTTCGCGCATGGCGCAAGTGAGATCGTCGGTACGGGCTGACACGGCGGCATACAGCCGGTTCAGCATGTCGATCCGCTCTTCCTTGGTTGTATGTGAGAAGGCCGGGAAGGCGCGTTTGGCGGCGGCAACCGCGCGGTTTGCATCGACTGCGTCTGCAAGCCGCACAGTTCCGATCTGCTCCTCGGTTGCCGGATTGAAAAGCGGCGCCCATTGGTCGCCAGTGGGCTTGACGAACGCGCCGTCGATATAGATCCGATCGATGATATGCATGTTTCTTTTCCTTTGATGACTTCCCGGTAAAAGTGCCATGCGATAAGTGTTGCGAGTAGTAGGACAAAATCGGATGAGTTGATGAGCTGGATCGTGCAATGAGGGCAAGCCTGATCGAGCTTGAAGCGTTTGCCGGCGTCGCGCGTCATCGTGGATTCCGGGCTGCCGCGCGCGAGCTGGGGATGTCGTCATCGGCTTTAAGCCATGCGATCGCCGCGCTTGAGGAGCGCCTCGCCGTCAGGCTCTTTAACCGCACTACGCGGAGTGTCGCCTTGTCCGCGGCCGGAGAGCAATTCCTGTCTGAAATCGAACCGGCCCTGCAGACGCTCGAGAAAGCGATCGAGAATGTCGGCGAACACTCGGACCGGCCCACCGGGAGACTCCGGCTGAACATGGCGCCGGGTGCGGCGCGCATTCTGCTGCAGCCGATTATTCTTGAATATAGCTGCCGATATCCGGACGTCGATATCGAGGTCGTGACCGAGAATGCACTTGTCGACGTCATTGGCAAAGGTTTCGATGCGGGCATTCGTCTCACCGAGGCGATCTCACCGGACATGGTCGCCGTTCCGATCATTCCGGAAATGCGGTCTTTCGTCGTCGGATCCCCGCGCTATTTCGATGGTCGTCCAAAACCAATCGTCCCGGGCGATCTGGCCGGGCACGTCTGTATCCAAATGCGCATGACGAGCGGGAGACTCTATCGCTGGGAGTTTGAGAAACACGGCGAAACACGAGTGATTGATGTCACTGGTCACCTTACATTCGATGGGTCTGACCTTATCTTGGAGGCAGCTCTTGCCGGCTTCGGGCTCGCCTATCTGGGTGAACACGCGCTTGCGCCACATATTGCTTCAGGTAATCTCATACCCGTTTTGGAAGACTGGTCTCCCCATTATCCGGGGCTCAGCCTCTATTTCTCCCAACGCCGACACATGCCAGCCAAACTGCGTGTCCTCATCGAGCTAATCCGCCAGCGCGCGACTAGCGACAACTGATAACGACGGTGTCTGGCCTGTCGTGAATCGGCTCGTCACCGCCGACAAGGTCGACAGCGAGATCGATGTCATGCGTAAGCAGCTCGAAATGCTGGTTCTGATAGTCGATCACTTCAACTGCGCCGGGCGACCGTACATGCGGCAGGCTTTTCGTCGCGGCCGTGGCTCAGACGAGCAGCCTGCCTGATCATCGGATTGAATCCGCTGGCGATTTTGTTTGCCTTGCACCGTTGCGCCAGTCCGCTTGGTTGCCGATGAGGCGTCGGTACCAGCAATGGCCTGCACCAATTTTTTGCACCCATGGCATTTTTGAACTTTACAAATAATAAATAATCTGTGAAGTAGTGCACAACTTCACAGATTTGGAATGATCCTTTGAACCCGACACGCTTTGCCACCCGGCTAAATTCGTTCGCCTCCGCTTCCCATATCGCATGGCCCGGCCAGTCGTCGAAGCCCTCCGTCATGCAGATGGCCGAGCGCGCCGCCCAGGTGAAGGGCCTTACCGACCTCGATCTCAATTATCCGGATCACATGAACGAAGATCCGGCAGAACTGGCTCGAAAACTTGGCGATATCGGCCTTTCGATCAACGGCTTCGCTATGCGCTACTACAGCAACCCCGCCTTCAAACTTGGTGCTTTCACCCATCCCGACGAAACGGTCCGCCGTGAAGCGATCGACCTGACGAAGAAGGGCATCGATGCAGCGCGCGAAGCCGGTTCCAATCTGATGACCATCTGGCTTGGGCAAGATGGCTTCGATTATGCCTTTCAGGCGAACTACGCGAAGATGTGGCAACACGAAGTCGATGGAATCCGTGAAGTTTGCGCCCATGATCCGGATTGCCTGATCTCGATTGAGTACAAGCCGAACGAGCCGCGGTCCTACAGCCTGATGCCGGATGCGGCCACGACTTTGCTCGCTATCAAGGAGGTCGGCGCTGCCAATCTTGGCGTCACGCTCGACTTCGCCCATGTCCTCTATGCCGACGAGCAGCCCGCCTTTGCGGCAGCACTGATTGCCCGTCACAGCCGCGTGCTCGGCGTCCATCTCAACGACGGCTACGCCAAGCGCGATGACGGTCTGATGGTCGGCGCGGTGCACACGCTGCAAACGATCGAGCTACTCCGCCAGATACGCCGGGATGGTTACGACGGCGCGATCTATTTCGACACGTTCCCCGATATGACCGGCCTCGATCCGGTTCACGAATGCGAGGTCAACATCCAGACCGTACAACGGATGTTGAAGGTCGTCGACCGCCTCGAGCAGGACAATCGCCTCGCGAGCGCGATTGACCGACAGGACGCCGTATCCACGCAGGCCATCGTTCAGGAGCTGATGTTCGGCGCGGAGCACTGAACCACCCCAACTTTCCGGGAGGAAAACATGAAGACAATTCTTGCTGCGGCTCTCGCCGCAACCCTTTGCGCTGGCATCGCGTCAGCGCAGGAACTGAAGCCGCTCAATTCGGATTCAGAAGCGGACCGCATGGACTGGTCCGATCTCGACGCTAAACTCGGTGCGCTGCCGAAGCTGCCCGAAGGCCTCAAGGTCGGCGGCGTCTCCAAGACGCTCACCAATGAATATTGGCGCTCGCTCGGCGAAGGCTATCAGAAGTTCGCCGACAAGGTCGGCGTGACCGTCGCCTATCAGGCGGCGCAAAGCGAGGGCGACCAGCTCGGCCAGTTGACGATCGCCGAGGGCATGGTCACTCAGGGCTATAAGGTGTTGCTGGTCTCGCCGCAGACCGATGCCAACCTGCAGCCGGTCATCGAACAGGCGAAAGCCGCCAACGTACCGGTCGTCAACGTCAACGATGCGGTGATCCCGCAGGCCGAGCACTATGTCGGCAACGTCCAGCGTGACAACGGCGTTCGGGTCGCCAAGTGGTTCATGGAAAACCGCGCCAATGGCGGCAAGGTCGCGATCATCGAGGGCCAGGCCGGTGTCTATGCTGCCGTGCAGCGCACCGATGGCTTTAAGAGCACGATCGAACAGGGCGGCAAGTTCACGGTGATCGCCAGCGTTCCGGGCAACTGGGATCGCCAGATGTCCTATGACGCCGCAACCAACATTCTCCAGCAGCATCCTGATCTCGTCGGCTTCTACTGCAACAATGACGGCATGGCGCTTGGTGTTGTCGAGGCGGTGAAGGCCGCCGGCCTGCAGGACAAGGTCGTCGTCTTCGGTACCGACGGCATTTCCGATGCCTACAAGTCGATCGAAGCCGGCGAACTCACGGGCACCGTAGACAGCTTCCCGGTCCTGACGGGCGAGGTGGCGATGGAAGTCGCGTTGCGGCTCGTCTCCGGTCAGAAGCTGCCGCGCGTGGTCGCAACCCCGCAGGCCCTGATCACCAAGGACAACATCAAGGACTACCAGGGCGGCGACGTTCGCTCGGTGCTGATGAAGGCCGCAGGAAAGTAAACGCCTCCCAAGGCAGGATGGCCGGCCCAGCCGGCCGTCCGCACCTCAAAGGTTGGACTGTCATGGCACCTCCCAGACTGGCTTTCGAAGGCATCTCCAAGGTTTTCCCGGGCGTCAAGGCATTGTCCGACGTTTCGTTCAGCGTCGCCCCGGGTGAAATCCACGCGCTGCTCGGCGAGAATGGCGCAGGCAAGTCCACCCTGCTGCGCATTCTGTCCGGTGTCTTCCGTGCAACGGAAGGCGAAGTCAAAGTCGACGGCACGGTGCACCACTTCCGCAAGCCCGACAGCGCTCGCCAGGCAGGGATCGCCATGATCCACCAGGAACTTCAGCAAGTGCCGCATCTCAGCGTTGCCCAGAACATGTTCCTCGGCCATTCCCTGACCCGTTTCGGCGGCATGATCGTCAATCGCCGTGAGCAGGAACGGCGCGCGGCCGAGGCGCTTGCGATGATCGATCCGTCCATCGATCCGGCGGTTCCCATCTCGACGTTGAAGGTCGCCCAGCGGCAGGTCGTCGAGATCGCCAGAGCGCTTCTCGACAAGGCGAAGATCATCGCCATGGATGAACCCACCTCGAGCCTGACGCCGAGCGAATTCGAGAGGCTCGCCGAGATTATCGAGCGGTTGGCAGCGAGCGGCGTCTCGATCATTTACGTATCCCACAAGATGGACGAGGTCTTCCGGGTCTGCCAGCGCGCTACGGTGATGCGCGACGGCAAGGTCGTGGGCGTCGGCATCGATCTGAAAACGACCTCACCCGACGACGTCATCGCGATGATGGTTGGCCGCGAGCTGCTGACTGAAGAGCATCATTCCCACACCACAGATACCGTGAGTGTCGAGGTCCGCAATCTTTCGACGCACCGTATCCGCGACGTCTCGTTCGACCTTCACAAGGGTGAAGTCCTCGGCGTCGCAGGGCTCGTCGGCTCGGGCCGCACCGAACTCCTGCGCGCACTTTCCGGCGCGGACAAGCTTATCTCCGGCACGGTCAACGTCGATGGAAAGGCGTTGACGCTGTCCAATCCGCGTGCGGCGATCGCTGCCGGCATCGGGCTGCTACCCGAGGAGCGCAAACGCGAAGGCATCATTCCAGGCCGGTCCGTCAGCATGAACATGGCGCTGCCCTCGATGAACCGCTTCTCGAAAGCCGGGATCATCAACCATCGGAAACTCAAGCGGACGGCGGAAGACCTGCTCAAGCGCGTCAACCTGCGACCCTTCCAGCTCGACCGGCAGATCAGACTGTTTTCCGGCGGCAACCAGCAGAAGGCGATCATCGCACGCTGGCTGGCGGCCGGATCGCGCATCCTGCTGTTCGACGAGCCGACGCGCGGCATCGATGTCGGCGCGAAATCCGAAATCTATCACCTGATCGAAGATCTCGCTCACGAGGGACATTCGATTATCGTCGTCTCCTCCGAGCTTCCCGAGGTGATGCGGGTCTCCGACCGCGTGCTCGTCATGCGCGACGGCGCTGTTGTGGCTGAACTCGGCCACGAAGACCTCTCCGAAGAAACCATCGTTTCCCACGCCGTTGGGAAGGCCGACAACCGCCGTGGTGCGGCATGACCTACAGGAACATATCCATGTCTGACACGACCCAGAATGCCGGGGCGCCCACTTCCAAACTGTTCGGATCGTTCTCGGTACGCGATGCGGGCACCCTCATTGGATTGATCGCCATCGTCGTCATCTTCGGATTGCTGGCACCCGACTTTCTTTCGCAGAGAAACCTGCTCAACATCCTTCAGCAGTCGAGTATCAACGCCTGCCTGGCACTCGGCATGACGCTCGTCATCATCTCCGGTGGCATCGACCTCTCGGTCGGCCCGACGGCCGCGATCTCTGCCGTGATTACGGCCACGATGCTTGTCGCCGGCGTTCCCGTTCCGCTCGCCATCCTGGCCGGCCTCGCGATCGGCGCTATCTGCGGTCTCATCAACGGCGTACTCGTGGCCTATGCGGGCCTTCAGCCCTTCATCGTCACGCTCGGCACTCTCAGCACCTATCGCGCCATTGCGCTGATTTACACGGGCGGCAACCCGGTTCTCGGTGTGCCCGCGGGCTTCCGTTCGCTGTTCAACGGCTCCCTGCTCGGCCTTCCCATTCCGGTTATCATGGTCGCCGTCGTCGCCCTGCTCGCCTGGGTGCTGCTCAAGAAGACACCGCTTGGCGAATACCTGCTCGCTGTCGGCGGCAATGAAGAAGCGGCCTATGTCGCCGGCGTACCGATCGCCATCACTAAGATCACCGCCTATGTGATTTCGGGCGTCCTCGCTGCCCTGGCCTCGATGATCCTGGTCGGCCGCTTGGGTGCCGCCGAACCGATCCTCGGCAATCTCTGGGAACTCGACGCGATCGCGGCCGCCGCAATTGGTGGGGCCTCTCTGATGGGCGGCAAGGGCAGCGTCATCGGCACGATCCTCGGTGCGATCATCCTCGGCGCAATGCGCAATGGATTGACGCTGATGAATGTCCAGGCCTTCTACCAACTTCTGGCCACTGGTCTTATTATCCTGGTCGCGATGATGATCGATCGCGTCACAAGGGGTAGAGGATGAATTCTGCAAATGATCCCAAGGCGGTAGGCCCGCGCATCCGCATGATGATGCCGCAGCTCACCCCTTTGGAGGCGCGTGTCGTGGAGACGGTGTTCGGATTGAGGGATTTTTCCGAGGACACCGCTCTCAAGGATCTGGCGGCGGAAGCGGGAGTGTCCGAGGCCATGGTGGTCAAGATCACCAAGAAGCTCGGCTTCAGCGGCTATCGCGATTTCCGCACTGCAGTGTCGAATTACAACAGGCTTCCTACCGCTGAAATGCATCAGGAATTGTCAGCCGATGACAGTTCGAGGGAGATCATTCAGAAGGTCTTCCGGACGTCGATAAATGCGCTGGAGGAGACTCTCGCGATCCTGGACGTCGACGGTTTCGACCGCGCCGCCGATATACTCGCCAAGGCGGGGCAACGTGATTTCTACGGGGTTGGTGGTTCGGCACAGATTGCCAGGGACGTGGCTCACAAGTTCCTGAGGATCGGCGTGCGGGCCAATGTCCAGGACGATTCGCACATGATGCTGATGTCGGCGTCGCTGCTCGGAGCCGACGACATCGCGATCGGTTTCTCCCATTCCGGGAACACGACCGCTGTCATCGACGCCATCCAGCTCGCGCGGAAGTCGGGGGCGCGAACGATCGCCGTCACGAATTACGGTGGATCGCCGCTTGCGCAGATCGCCGACATCGTTCTGTGTTCCACCGCGCAAGGATCGCCTCTGATGGGCGAGAACGCCGCAGCCCGGATTGCCCAGCTCAACATCCTCGACGCGCTCTTCATGGCCGTCGCGCAGCGAAACTATCAGACGGCGGAGAAAAATCTCGAGAAGACGATGTCCGCCGTCGCATCCAAACGCAAGGACAGGCTTCCATGAGTTCCGCATCACCCTCCGTCGTCGTCTTCGGCAGCCTGCACTATGACATCATGGTGCACGGCCCGGCACGTCCTCGGAAGGGTGAAACCGTGACGGGGGATCACTGGCACCCGAAATGCGGCGGCAAGGGTGGCAATCAGGCAGTCTCGGCAGCGAAGACAGGGATACCGACGTCGATGATTGGTGCGGTCGCGGACGACGATTTCGGCCATGCCCTCACCGACAACCTGGCCCGCAGCAAGGTCGATCATCGCTTCGTCAAGAAAGTGACCGGGGTCGGTAGCGGCATGAGCGTCGCAATCTTCGACAGTGAAGGCGACTACGGCGCGGTCATCGTTTCCGGTAGCAATCTGATGTTGGGACAAGTGGATGTGGATGCAGCTTCGAAGGCGTTCGTCGACGGAGCGCTGCTGGTCCTGCAGAATGAGGTGCCTGATCACGCCAACGTCTCGGCGGCCAAGGCCATGAAGGTCGCGGGCGGAACAGTGGTTCTCAACGCCGCGCCCGCGCGACCTCTCTCGGCCGATTTGCAGCAACTGGTCGATGTCCTGGTGGTCAACGCCATCGAGGCCGAGCAGTTGGCCGAGCTTCCAGTTGTCGACACACTCGAGGGTGCCGCGAATGCCGCGAAACTGCTCGCGGCGAAATTCCCCGTCGTGGTCGTGACGGCGGGCGGCGATGGTGTCGCCTGCGCGACCCGGGAAGGTGATGCGTTCTCGATCGAGGCGATCAAGGTGGAACTGGTGAGCACCCATGGTGCCGGCGACGAATTCACCGGCGTTCTCGCCTCAGAACTCGCGCGTGGAAGTGGAATTCGTGCCGCAATCGAGGCCGCGAACCATGCGGCGGCGGTTCTGGTGAGCACGCCACGGGCAAACTGAAATCGTCTCGGCGAACATTGGCTTCGCGTCGGTCATTTCGGGGACATGCCGGATGTCGATTGGCATCGATCCACTTGTTCCGCGGGCTGATCTGCGCGCTTTCGCTCCATCCGCACGACAACGCTACCGCCATCGGCAGTCCGGCGCGCGCCAAGCGCCTTGACCGAAAAGAGCGCGTAGATGATCAGCGGAAGGCAGGCGAGATAGGATGTCCTGATGCCTGCATATTCGGCAATTAAACCGAGCAGAGGCGGCGCCAGGAAGAAGACGACGAAGGTCATCTGGCCGAGAGCGGCGACGTTGAGATATGCCGCGCGATCGGTACGCTGGGCGGCCGCCGAGACGGCGAGGGGGTAGACCGCGCTGCAGCCGGCGCCCATCAAGGCGAAGCCCGCCAGTGCGACATAGGAATGCGGTGCGCCCCCGACGGCGCAGATGCCAATCGCCGAAAGAACAAGCAGCATCGTGGCGACGGCGCGCGCACCAAACCGATCGACCAGCGGATCAACGAACAGGCGCGCCAGCGCCATGCAAAAGGTAAAGAGTGTCAATCCCAGTCCGCCGATGAAGGGCTCGACTGAAAACACGTCGCGCATATAGATCGCCGACCAGTCGATCCCGGCACCTTCGACGAGGAAGGCGGCGATGCCGATGACACAGAGCGGCATTAGTCCCCAGGTAGGAAGCGCTACCGGCGGCGCCTTGCCCTCGTCCTCCGTAATCCGCGCTGGCGCATTGCGCATGCCGGCGATCGCCCAGATGCCGATGACGAGGACCGCGACAAAGGTCACGGCGAGATGTAGCTGCATCGAAATACCGGCTTGGCGGACGACCGAAGAGACAAGCGCCGTGACGAAGAAGCCGAGGCTCCAGAAGCCATGGGCTCTGTTCATCACGCCGCGTCCCAGCTGCGCTTCGATGCGGTCGATCTCGACATTGAGATTGATCTCCAGCGCCCCGGCGAGCAGCCCTTCGACGAAAAGCAAACAGAACACGGCCGGCGCAGCGCCGATCCATGGCACGAGCGACAGCAGCGCAGATGTGCCGAGAACTGTAATGAACGCCGTCGTCCGCGCGCCGAGCCGGGCGATCAAGGGCGAAGACAAAGTCAACGAAATCAAGGCGCCGATCGCAGCCCCTATCAACGTCAACCCGAGCTCAGACTTATCGACGCCAAGCGCATCCTGCAAATCCGGCATCCTCGACAGCAGCGCCCCCAGCGACACGGCGAAGAGAAAGAAGCAGACATAGATCCGCTGTTGCGGCGCAATTTTCATGATGCAACTCCGGGGATTGACGCTTCGAAGCAGACGAGCGCTTTTAGATCTGTGATGAATACCTCACATGGCCGGAGATCAGAACTTGTTTCTGAGCGGATGCGACGGAGCACGCGGTTTGCCAGACATTCTTCGTGATCACTCGCCCGGTCGACTGCTCGATCCGGCGAAGGATATAGAAACTCGCAACTGACCGCGGCAGGCGTGCGCCCTGGATCCAGGAGAGGAGGCTGTCGAATGTCTCGTTCCATCGGAGGACGGCGCGGTCGAGCTGCCAATAGCTGTCGCCGAACCGGCGCATATGATAGAGCATCGCCTGTCGGGAACACATTGTTGCACTGGAGATAGGAAATCGACACGAAGACCGTGAGCGACGCAGCCGGCCGCATTATCGACCTCTATCGTCGCCATGCTGATGCGTGGACAGCGGCGCGCGGCACGGCACTGTTGGAGCGTGCATGGATCGACCGGTTTGCAGAGATGCTGCCACGAATGGCGGCGGTGCTCGATATTGGTTGTGGCTCAGGTGACCCAATCGCTCGGTACCTTGCTGGCGGAGGTCATCTGATTACAGGCGTGGACAGTTCGCCAGAAATGATCTCCATATTCCGGACCAATCTTCCCGGCGAGACAGCGCAAGTGGGGGATATGCGCTCCCTGAAACTGGATCGGAGATATGGCGGGCTGATCGCTTGGGACAGCCTGTTTCACCTTGCTCCTTCCGATCAGCGCATGATCTTCTCCATCTTCCGCGACCATGCTGAACCGGAAGCACCATTGCTGTTCACGAGTGGTCCCGCCTTCGGCGAAGTTATCGGCACGCTGGAGGGGGAACCTCTCTATCATGCCAGCCTCGATCCCGACGAATACCGCATGCTGCTCGACCGGAATGGCTTTGACGTTGTTGCCCATGTTGCGGAAGACCCAGATTGTGGCGGGCGCACGGTCTGGCTGGCGCGTCAGCGCTATGCGTAAAGCGTCGCGGAAATCCCAAGATCGCCCTGTCACTTTCTGCACCAACTGGAACAGCTGGGCGGGCCGGCAACAGATGGCCACCCGGAGCATACTCAGGCATATTCTGCGTTTTGCGAAGGCCGCCTTAATCCGGTAGAGAGCGGGGCGCCCGTCTCGATTGCCGCCGGCGCGATCAAGCTAGCCCCAGATTCGAACGACTCAAAACTGCTTGCACAGCCACCACCTTGAAAGGCTCACGGATGGTCAACCTTGTTGACGGACTGATTTTCGCAGGGTCGGCTTACGTGCACGGCAAGGCTTCGGGCAATGTTGTTGCAAGCGATCTGGAACTGAGTTTCTGGGGCGGGGTCGATCCCTGGACCGGCGAGGTGATCGATCGGCATCACCCCTTGAGCGGCCGCGGTCTCAAAGACCATATCCTCGCGATCCCGGGGGGCAGGGGGTCCTGCTCTGGTAGCGGCGTGATGTTGGAACTGCTGCTCAATGGCAATGGTCCCAAAGCGATGTTGTTCGAGCGAGAGGAGGATATCCTCACGCTCGGTGTCGTGATCGCCGAGGAGGTATTCGGTCAATCTATTCCCGTTGTAACGCTCGCGCCCGAGAATTTTCGCAAGGTGGTGAGTTCGGCATTTGTCGAGATCGACGGAAACGTTGTTGCCTGTTCCACCGACGGGCTGGCAATGGACGCCATTCCGTCGCATAGCAAAGACTCTGCCCCTCTTTTCGGTGAAGTCGCATTGTCGGAGCGGGATAGAGCTTATCTGGCTGGTGCTCACGGCAAGGCTGCACAATCGGCGATCCGCATCATCCTGCGAATGGCGAAACTGCAGGGCGCCACACAATTGATGGATGTCTCACAAGTCCACGTCGACGGCTGCATCTACACCGGACCGGGCTCGCTTTCGTTTGCCGAAAAACTGCGGGATCTGGGCGGGCGCGTTGTGGTGCCGACAACGCTCAACTCGATTTCGGTCGATCATCGACGCTGGCGCTCGCAAGGTATTGATCCCGTCCTGGGCGAGCCGGCCAGTCAGTTGGGTGACGTCTATGTCGAAATGGGTGCGCGGCCGACCTTCACCTGCGCGCCTTATCTGCTCGAGACGGCTCCCAAGATCGGCGAGCAGGTGGCCTGGGCAGAATCGAATGCCGTCATCTACGCCAACAGCGTTCTTGGTGCGCGGACAATGAAATATCCGGACTTTCTCGACATTTGCATCGCACTAACCGGCCGCGCGCCTCTGGCAGGCCCACATATCGACAGCAATCGCAAAGCCGGGCTGCTTGTCAGTGTCGCTAATATCGAAAACATCGACGATAGCTTCTATCCGCTGCTCGGTTATCACATTGGTGCGCTGGCATCGAACCTTATCCCTGTCGTCTCCGGTCTTGATCAGGCCGGTCCAACCAATGACGATCTCAAGGCCTTCGGCGCCGCGTTTGCGACCGTTTCCAGTGCACCGATGTTTCACATCGTGGGGGTGACGCCCGAGGCAAAGACGCTGGATGCCGTTGTCCCCTCAGCCATCAGCATCCCTTCGATCGATCTTCGGCTCGAGGAACTCGCGCCGAGTTGGGAGGAACTCAACAGCGCCGACGATGAGCGCGTCGATCTCGTCTCGCTCGGCAATCCGCATTTCTCGATCAGCGAAATCGAGAGGCTCGCGTCTCTGTGCAGCGGTCGAAAGAAGCATGTGGATGTGGCGATGGTGGTTACCTGCGGACGCGCAACGTACGATAAGGCCAACGAAGCCGGGCTGATAGCGGCCCTTGAACGCTTCGGGGTGGAGTTCGTGACGGACACATGCTGGTGCATGATCACTGATCCGATTATTCCCACCTTTGCGAAAACCATACTGACGAACTCGGGCAAATATGCCCATTACGGGCCGGGGATAACCGGTCGGCGCTTTTACTTCGGCGGCATTGCCGCATGCGTTGCGGCTGCATGTAGTGGGGTATACAGCAAGGCGGCGCCCAACTGGCTGAGGCAGGCCTAGCTGCCAGCACCAGGTGCGCAGACTTGCGTAACGAGACGGTTGCTGCCTGGGCGGTCGGGGTATCGCCAGCGTGCGCTCGTCTAGAATCTCGATGAAGCAGATGGATCCCCGCGCCGGCTGACATCCGCCTTTCCGATCCTGCGTACCGATGCAGAGGAATGGCGATGAACTCCGGTGCAAGCCGGCCGATCGTCGCCTGACATTTCTAAATAACCATCGCATATTTCGCCCCGAACAGCCACGAACAGATTGCTCGTCTCTCAAGGCGAATTCCCGATCGAGCTCGAACCTGTTTTCGACTTGCACTCCCCGAAGCGTATTGTTGACTGGCGGTCTCGTGCCCGAGCAACCTAGGCGGTGAAGGTTGAAATACACATCCACCATTCACCGCGATCAGCCAGTTACGATTTCGGTCTTGACACGCGGCTGGTTTAGGCTGGAGCTCAGCGGAAGCCGAAGAAGCTCAATATAGCCAGTACGATCACAACGGCGCCTACGAGCCAGATCAGGTTGTTCATCTGATTTTCCTTTCCCAAGTTGTTGTCATCGACCTCGATGAATGCGCCGGACGGCGCAATCTCGGCCACCATTACTGCTGCGGCAGGATGATTTTCTGTTCGGTCGTGTTCTTGACGGGCTTCTGGCCGGGCTCGTGCGACATCGTGCGGGTCGTGCTCTGGAGACTGTCGCCATCCGTGCTCGTCTTCGTCCGCGACTTGCTAAAGGTGCCTTTGTCCACGGCCTGGGCCTTCGTCTGAGACCTGAGCTTGTCGCCGTTGTCGTTGACATGGGTCTTGCTCATGGCCTTGCCGTTAGTGGTTGCAGCGCTCCCGCCTGAGCCGACGGAGGAGGTCGTCCCTTCGTCGGTCTGACACACGCCCGCCGTCCCGACGGAACTCGCAGACGTTGCGCCAGCCGCCGCACTTCCGCCCGTTCCGACAGTTCCAGCCGCGTTGCAGTCCTGTGCCGAGACGCCGGCCGTGGTGGACAAAACTGCGATACTGGCCGCGCCGATCAAACTCATGATCTTCATGTCTGGTCTCCTATTTATTGGGTTTCGTGACAGAGCAGGTGCCGTCCGAGCGCTTGGTGATGACGGTTCCGTCGGGCCGCGTGACACTTGCCGTCGAGTAGCTGTCGACGCTGCCCGCGCCTGCCGAGCTAGCTGACGACGAGGATGCCGCAGTCGACGAGCCGGCGCCGGTCGCACTCGAAGAAGACACCTTGCCGTTTCCGGCGGTGACGGTCGTAGACATATTGCCCGATGAGGTCCGGCCTTCGACCACCGTGCAGGTTGTCCCGTCGTCCAGTTTGATATCTTCCGAGGCAGCCTGACCGGCTACCAAGATCGCGGCTCCATAGATGACGCCTTTGACTGTGTTGATCATTTGCTTTCTCCGGTGAAAGGGCCGACGCCTTGTGGCGCCGGCCGGATGCCTCAGCATGAATGACTGGAGCCATTCTTCTTCATCTGGCCCGGAGCGCAGCCCTTCTTCCCATTGTTCTCATGGGATGAACCGGCTTGGCTTGCGCCGGTGCCGACGGTGCTGCCGGTTTTATCGCCGTCAGTCGACGATGCTCCCGTGCCGACTGAAGAGGCCGAATTGGCGTCACCTGACCCTGCGGCCGACCCACCGGTCCCGACAGAACTGCTCGACGTGCCGCCGCCCGCAGAGGAACCGCCTGTGCCGAGTGTCGATGCCGAACCCGAGCCGGAACCGGAGCCTGCAGCAGAACCACCGGTGCCCACGGTGCCGCTGGACTTGCCGCCGCCTGCCGACGATCCACCTGTGCCGATGGTCGAGGCGGAACCGGAACCGCAGTTTTTAGTTCCGGCAGGGCAGTCGCCACCGCCGGCGGAACTTCCACCAGTACCAACGGTGCTGCTCGAAGTTCCGCCGCCCGCCGACGATCCGCCCGTGCCGACGGTGCTGGATGACTGCGCGAATGCCGTCGCCGTCGTGCTTGCCAGCAAGGCTGCAGCGAACGCAATGTGGGTGAGCTTGATCATGTGATTTCCTCCGAATGTTTGTGTTTTGCCTTGGGTCAGTTTGACCGGCGGCTGTCTGGCAAACGAAGGGGAGTGCCGGCTGTTCCAAGGCTACGACCTCAGTCCGGGGTGGATCAGACCAAGGTCTAACCCACTGTAACGCATTGTGAATTTGCCCTTGTTTGGCAGCGGTTGATCGGGCTCGCAAGGTGCAGCATGCAGTTTCAAGGCCGGCTGAAGGTCTGCTCTTTAGCGAATTGGTGTCGCAAAGCAGCCTGTCTGATTCATGCCTACTTCATACCGCACACGCGTGCCGGCGGCCGCAATAAGAAGGCGATCGGAAGGCTCCGCCCTATGAACAACGGCAGGTCAGGTGAGGGATCAGCTCAGAGCGTGTCGATCAGCCCTCCGTCCACGCGCATGGAAGCTCCTGTCGTCGCGGATGCCAAAGGCGACGCCAGATAGGTTACCAGGTTGGCAATTTCCTCGACGCTTGCAGCTCGTTGGATAATCGAACCGCCACGATGCTTCTTGACGAAGTCCGCCGCGACCTCCTCGATCGGCTTGCCCGTCTTCGCACGCTCTTCGGCAAGCATCGCCTCGACGCCTTCGGACAGTGTCGGTCCGGGAAGAACCGAGTTCACAGTAACGCCCGTACCAGCCATGCGCTTGGCAAGCCCACGGGCAACCGCGATGTCCGCGGTCTTGCTGACGCCGTAATGAATCATCTCCACCGGTATGTTAAAGCCGGATTCCGACGCGATGAAGATGACGCGGCCCCAGTCGAGCTTCTGCATGCCCGGAAGATAGGCACGTGAAAGCCTGACGGCCGACATGACGTTTACCTGCCAATGGCGATCCCAGACCTCGTCGTCCGCATCGAAGAAGTCGAGCGGCTGGAAGATGCCCGCATTGTTGATCAGAATATCGACATGATGAACCTTGGCGACGAGAGCGTCACACCCTTCAGCGGTTGCGACATCGGCTGGTACGGCGCTCACGCTTCCCCTGGCACCTTCGCCTTTCAGGCGTTCGGCCGCCTTAGCGGTCTTTTCTTCAGACCGTCCGTTGACCACCACGTTCGCACCAGCCCTCGCAAGCTGGCGGGCGATCGCGTAGCCGATGCCTTCGGTAGATCCAGTAATCAGCGCGGTTTTGCCTGTGAGGTCGATCTGCATCTGCGGCTCCTTCTGAGGTTGGATCAGTGAAGGTATGATCTGGCGGTCGGTCTCGCAACAGCCCGCGACGTCGATGATCCTTTCGGGTGGGACCCGTGGCGGTGCCCTGGAAGCGGGTTTGCAAGCTGATCCAGAAGCAGATGACATTCTCTCAGAGTTCGAGCAGTGATCCGGCAAGCGCGACACTTGGAAAGAAGGCAACAGCTCGATTGGCAGACCTAAGGTGTCCGCCGTCCCTTATGAACCGTCCGGAAACCGGTAATTCATTCTCGTATAAATCTGCTCGAATCCGGCCACAATGAGATTGGCGTGAGAGATATTCGGCTCATCGGCCGACGGTTGGGCGGTTTCGACGACGAATGTCTGAACGCCCTGGCTGGCGCCTTGGTTTAGACGCGCGGCAATCAGGGCCCTCTGTGCCCCGCGATTGCAAAACTCGGGAACGGTCGAGCCACCGCCAAGCCAAGCACAGCCGTCTGCCGCATACATCGCGCCGGTCGCAATCGGCCTGCCGTCCAATTCCGCGAAAAAACAGCTCCAACCGTCCTTCCCGACGATCGCTGACCAAAGCGGGGTCAGGTTTGCCGGAAAGTGAAATCCGGCGCACATCATCGAACCGAAGATCTCGGCTTCGGTGACATTGACCTGCCGGGTCGCGACCTCTCCAGAATGGATGAGTGGCGTGGAAGGCGCTGTTCGCCGTAGTTTTGCCCATCCGTGACCTTGGGCAACAAGGCCTCGTTTCCTTATCCAGTCGTGTGTCCGTTGAGGAGCGGTGGCAGCGTTCATTTGTAAGTAGCGTCGGCCCGCCCTTTTGCTCATCCATTCACAGGCCATGTCGAGATCTTCAGGTGCCACGATGCCGAGCACCCGATTGAGACCGATGGCGGGCGCGCTTGGCAGCGATATTGCGCAACCTCCAGCCAATGGCATGCAGCGAAACTCAGCCTGGTCGACGAACGTCTGGGGCGCGATCATGAAGAGGTCGATAAATGCTTTCACTTCGATGATTTCTTCTTCCGGCACCATTTGGTGCGATGCTGACGGGCGATCCATGCTCGTGTCCTTAACGATCAAACGGCCAAACAGACTTCACCGCAGCGACGTCAGCAGCGGTGTAAGCCGGCGGTTGCGAGCGGGGTTAAGTCAGGAAGTCCGCTATCGCGGTGGCAATTTCTCGGGAATGCGTCTCCAACGCGAAGTGGCCGGTATTGAGGAGCTGGATCTCAGCGTTCGGGAGATCGCGTCTAACGGCCTCCGCACCTGCGGGCAGGAAGAAGGGATCCTTGTCGCCCCAGATTGCCAGGAACCTGGGTTGATGCCGGCGGAAATATGCTTGAAACATCGGATACAGGACCACGTTGCTCGCGTAGTCGAGCGCAAGGTCGAATTGGATTTCTTCACTATCCGGACGCGCCATGTAGAAGGCATCGAGCGAATAGCCATCGGGAGACACGTTCGATAAATCCGAAACACCGTGTTCGTACTGCCAGCGGATGGCGAGAGGTTTCATGATCTCGCGCAGGGCATCGCGGTTGGCGGTCGTGGGATCGGACCAGTATCGCCTGATCGGATTCCAGACGTCGCTCAACCCCTCCTCGTAGGCATTGCCATTTTGGGAAATGATTGCCGTCACCCGCTCGGGAAACTTCATCGCGACGCGGAAACCGATGGGCGCTCCGATATCGAAGGCGTAAAGAGCAAACCGCCCGATGCCCAGCGCCTCAATGAACCTCTGGATGATGCGGGCAAGATTGTCGTACGTGTAGGCAAAATTTGTGCGCGCAGGCGCTTGCGACTGGCCAAACCCTGTAATGTCGGGTGCGATGAGGTGAAATCGGTCCGCAAGCAGTGGAATAAGATCGCGAAACATGTGGCTCGATGACGGAAACCCGTGCAGCAGTAACAGGGCCGGTTTGGCTGGTTCTCCGGCCTGCCGATAAAATACATCACGACCGTCGATATCAACGCGGTGATGGGTGGTATGCGTCATGTCGTTCTTTCCCCATAGAAACCGAATCGCTGAGACCGGGAGTGCTCTCGCCGTTTATAAGCTCGGACCGGTTGCGCCACCGGCTGTCGTGGCCATAGGCCAGCGCGACCTTTCGGGATTGCTGTTGTTCCAGCCGTCCTCCGCACGCCGTTTCTGTTGCAGAAGCTCGTGAAAACTCCTGCAACTGGGTCTTGTGGCGTTCATTATCTTCCTCGCAAGGCCTCGAGCCGCGTATGCAATTCTGCATTCTCCGACTCCAGTTCGGCTAAGCGTTCACGCAACGCTGCCACCGCTTTCGCGACCTCCTCTTCGGTGTAACGCGGTGTGATATGTTGAGGGCAGTTCCAATCGAAGGCTTCCAGCCGCAGTCGAAAAATCCGCTCTGCTTTTGCTCGGTAGCCGGCGTCGAAAACCAGGTCGGCCAGCGCCGGGTCGGCATCGAGTGTCAGCTTCTCGACATGCATGTAGATCTTGAGGCGGGCTCGTCGCGGGTAATCCACCACAAAGAGACAGGCCCGGTCATTTGCGGCAAAGTTTCCGGTACTGATATATTGGCGGTTGCCCCTGTAGTCGGCGAACGCCAGTGTTTTCCTGTCGACGATTTTCAGAAAGCCCTTTGGACCACCGCGATGCTGAACATAGGGCCAACCGGTTTCCGACACAGAGGCAATGTAGAAGCTGTCCCGTGCAGAGATGAAAGCCAGTTCGCTGTCGGTGAAGCTGTCGGATTCCCGATGGTGGTCGCCTAACCAGATCTGGTCGGCACCCATTTCAGCTTGTGCCAGCCGCACATTCGGAGTGACTGCAACTTCCAAAAAATGGTATGGCATGGGGATCTCCAAAATCTGGAATTTGGTAACGGCTTTTCAGCGGTGCGACCTCGACTTGACGGAAACCTTCGCCACACCGCCGGCAACCATGCCTGATCGTCACTTCTTTGCGACGCGGCGATCCAGGAAATCGTTGATTAGCGGAGCAGCGACGTCCAACTTTTCTTCGAGCAGGAAGTGACCTGAGTTCAGGATATGAAGTTCGGCATCCGGAAGATCCTTGAGATAAGGATGAGCGCCGGCCTCAGGAAAGATGTAATCATTCTTGCCCCAGACGATGAGCGTGGGCGGCTTGCGCTCACGAAAGAAACTTTGGAACGCGGGGTAAAGCGGAACGTTGGTGCGATAATCATACAACATGTCGAGCTGGATATCCTTATTGCCAGGTCGGTCCAGAAGAGCCTGGTCGTGAACCCAGTTGTCAGGGCTGATGCGCGACACGTCTTCCATGCCATCGGTATACTGGAACCTGGTCGTTTCGAGCGTGACCAGACCGGAGAGCGCCCCGCGGCTCTTCTCCGACCCATCGGACCAATAGGTCTTGATGGGATCCCAGAATTCCTTCAGCCCTTCATCATAGGCGTTGCCGTTCTGGATGATCAGCGCACTCACCCGTTCCGGATGTTTCAGCGCCAGGCGGTAACCCACCGGTGCACCATAATCCATGACGTACATTGCGTAGCTTTTGACCGCCAAATGGTCGAGTAACTTGTCTACGATATCGGCGACGCCGCCAAACGTGTAGGCAAACTTACCACGGTCGGGAGACGCGCTTTGGCCATAACCGGGATAGTCCGGCGCGATGACGTGGTATCGGTCTGCAAGAAGCGGGATCAGATTCCGGAACATGTGGGAGGACGTCGGAAACCCATGGAGTAGCAGCACGACCGGAGCGTCGGCCGGGCCAGCTTCCCGGTAGAAGATATCGAGGCCCTCGATCTTTGCGGTTCGGTAGTGGATGGGAACCGGAGCTTCGCGAAGCTCCGCCGTGGCGTGCGCAGGAAGTGCGCTTACCATTGTTGCCGTGGCCATGCTGGCGGTCGCCAACATCAGGCACATGATCAAACTACGCATGATAGTCTCCCCATAGGTCGAGATGAAACGAAAGTTGGTTTCGAGTAAGGGCTGCTTTGGGCCGTTCGGGTCGCGATAAACCACGTCACCGAATGCTGTTGCATCAGTCAGGAAATGGCAGTGATGCAGAATTCCAATGCACGTAGATGTTTGAGTGAGGGCAACGACGGATCAGCCGACGTCGCCATTCGTCAAGGGCTTCTATGCGTAGGAGTAAGCGGGTTTCTGATCGCTCTCAATTGCGATCTAGGTCGCCTGCAACTAGACGGTGGCATTGCAACCATAGACCTTCGTATATCGATTTGTCCTTACGCAACACCTGGAAATCCCGTAACTATTTCCGTCGGACGATCGGCCACCCTTCTCTACTTCCTGACATGAGTCGGAACTTCTAGGCTCGCGAACGTCTCAAACTCTGAACGGAGAGTGCGGTGGAACGAGAGCCGGAAACCGATCCCATTATTGATCTAATCCCCGCCATGGTGTGGTCCGCAACGTCGGAAGGCATGCTCGATTTTGCCAACCAGCATTTTCTCGAGTTCATCGGGGCGCCGCTTGAGGAAATCTCCGGAGTGGGATTCTACAAGCTATTTCATCCTGACGACACGTCACATCTCGCTTCGGAATGGCATGACATCATGGCCTCGAAGCATGCCAGGGAGGTCGTGGGCAGACTGAGGCGCGCAGATGGCCAATATCGTTGGTGCACGCTCCGCCAGAAGCCGCGGCTCGATGCAGAAGGAAATGTCCTGAGATGGTATGGTGTGGTCCTCGATATCGAGGACCGCAAACAGGCCGAAAACGCATTGAAGGAAACGAAGACTGCGCTCGCGGCCAGCGAAGAGAACCTCAGCCTCATCATCAATTCGCTGCCGGTTCTCGTATGGTCAGCGCGACCGGATGGCAGCGCCGATTTTGTCAATAAAAGCTGGCTGGACTATGCGGGTCGTCCTGCCGACCAAATCCTCGGCTGGGGCTTCCTGGACCTTTATCATCCAGACGATATTCCCGGCATGGTGGACATCTGGAAGAGAGACCTCGAGCATTCCGACCACACTGTTTTGAAAGGACGTATTCGCGGAGCAGACGGCAAATACCGTTGGTTTTACTTCTCCGGACGCAAGCTAGTCGACGCCAACGGCGTCGTTCGTTGGTTCGGCGTCAATATCGATATCGAAGACCTGCAATATGCGGAGAACGCTCTTCGACAAAGCGAAGCTGCGCTCAGGGAAAGTGAACACAAGCTCAATCTAATCATCAACACGATACCCGCAATGGCTTGGTCGTGTACCTCGGATGGCCGGCTTGAATATTTTAATCGAAACTTGATCGATTATGTCGGCCTGCCTTTTGAAGAGATCGTCGGCTTCGGTTTTTATCGCATGTTTCATCCTGATGATGTCGAGCCGATGCGTATGGCCTGGGACGATATCGTAGCTTCAAAAAAAAGTCGTCCGGTAGACGCCCGCATCAGACGCGCCGATGGCGAATATCGGTGGTTCAACCTACGGCAAAGCCCCCTTCTGGATCCAGATGGAAACGTTGTCAGATGGTACGGCGTCGTCGTGGATATCGAGGATCGCAAACGGGCGGAAGAGTCCTTGCGACAAAGCCAGAGCGAACTCGCGCATGTGACCCGGATGACGGCAACAGGTGAACTTGCCGTTTCAATTGCCCATGAAGTCAACCAGCCGCTGATGGCAATCGTCACGAATGCGGGCACATGTCTGCGATGGCTACAGCCGGGTCACACCGATCTGGAGCAAGCGCGGCTGGCAGCCGAAAGGATCGTCAGGGACGGGCATCGCGCCGGCGACATTATCACCAGTATCCGGGCAATGGCACAAAAGCTGCCTGCGAAAATTGAGCAAACCGACCTCCGACCTGCCGTGCGCGAGGTGCTGAATCTGTTGACTGGCGAACTTCAAAGGCGCGGGATAGACGTTGTTCTTGATATGGCGGAAGTGCCTATTGAAGTCGTAGGAGACCGGACACAACTGCAGCAAGTCGTTCTAAACTTGATCATGAATAGCGCGGAAGCGATGGCAGCTTCTTGCGAGGCACGACGCATCGTCATCCGATGTACTATAGATGAGGAACTTGTGAAAATGAGTGTTTCGGACACGGGGCGCGGGGTAGCTGTTCACCAGTTGGAGCGCGTTTTCGAAGCATTCTACAGCACGAAGGCCGAAGGCATCGGAATGGGCTTGTCGATATGCCGTTCCATCGTCGAAGCGCATGGCGGCCGGATTTGGGCTACGGCTGCGGAGAACGGGGGAGGGGGACAGTTCACGTTTACCTTGCCTCTGGCAGAGGGCGTGAGCGTCCATGATAGATGATCGCAAAAGAGGCCGGCCGACAGTCATTATCATCGATGACGACCAAAGTGTCCGCGAAGCATTGAGAGGATTGTTCGAGTCTGTCGGACTTGTGGCTGAAACCCATTGCTCTGTGGCCGAGTTTCTTGCTGTGGATGATCCTGATCGTGCAGGCTGCATTGTACTGGATATCCGCTTGCCAGGTCAGAGCGGCCTGGAGTTCCAAGAGGCGCTCGCAAGAGGCGGGCGCCCAAGGTCTGTGGTGCTGATCAGCGCTCATGTGGACGTCGCGATGGCTGTCCGCGCCATGAAGGCCGGAGCTATCGATGTGCTTACCAAGCCAGTGCGGGAGCAGGACCTGCTCGAAGCGGTGAACCGCGCCTTGGCAAGCGATAGCGCTCGCCGGGAAGAGGCAAGCCAAACGGCTGCATTGCGCCAAAGGTATTCCAAACTTACCGACCGTGAGCGGCAGATTATGACACTGGTTGTCGCCGGGAAGCTGAACAAACAAATTGCGGCTGAAGTTCAGCTCGCTGAGGCCACCGTGAAGCTTCACCGCGGTCACATGATGCGAAAAATGCATGCATCGTCAGTTGCAGATCTGGTCAGGATCGCGGGCATTCTGGAGGTGTGAAAGCAGCTCTTGGAGGAGCGGGCTTCGATCCCTTTCAATCCGCTATCGACGTGGACCGATATCGTTCTTGCCCATTTCAAATCCCTTGAAATCTGGCATCGTTCTGCGTACTTTGATATCAAAGTCATCGTTCGTACGGAGGTGATATCAGTGCCGGCGGTCACCATTCGAAATCTTTCTGACGAAACACATCGTGCTCTGCGGGTGCGAGCGGCACATCATGGCCGCAGCACCGAGGCCGAGATCCGTGACATTATCGAAGCCGCTGTCCGTCCCTCTGAACGCGTGAAGCTAGGTTCCTTACTGGCAGCTATTGGCCGTGAAGCTGAGCTTTCCAATCTGGATGTCGAAGCGCTTCAGAATAATCGCGATGACACTCCTGCTGTACCGATGCCCTTCGAATGATCTTGTTGGACACCAACGTCTTATCCGAACCGTGGAAACCGGCTCCCGATGAGCGAGTGGTCGCCTGGCTAGATGCCCAAGCCATCGAGACGCTGTTTCTTTCCGTAATGACGATTGCTGAACTTCGCTTCGGGATTGCGGCCATGCCGCTAGGGAAGCGACAAACCATCCTTCACGATCGACTTGAGGGCGAAGTGTTGCCGCATTTTTCCGAGCGCATCCTGTCCTTCAATCTGGCGAGTTCGCAGTTCTACTCGGAACTGATGGTGCGCGCGCGAGTCTCTGGGAGGACTATCGGCACGTCTGATGGCTACATTGCAGCTACAGCAGCAGCGAACGGCCTCGCGGTCGCAACTCGCGATACAAGCCCGTTCGAGGCTGCCGGGTTGAAAGTGATTAATCCCTGGGCCCGATAACGATAGTCTGAATCCACCTATGGTTGGTTCACTTCGCTTCAAGTGCTTCCGGTTCGACGAATCTTCCAAGAGGGCTGGTCTGGATCAGGCGTTACGCCGCCAATTGCCAGGCGTGGTGCCGACCATAGCTGCAAAGACGCGCGTGAAATGGCTTTGGTCCGCGAAGCCGCAGGCGATGGCCACTTCGGCGAGTGGAGTGTCCAAGTTCCGCAGGAGGTTGCGGGCCCGGTCTATTCGCTCCCGTAGGACCCATTGATAGGGCGTCATGCCAGTCGTCTCGCGAAAGGCACGAATGAAATAGCCGCGCGACAGGTTGCAGACCTGGGCAACCTCTGAAATCGACACGTTGCCGTCGAGGTTTTCGAGAAACAGGCTTTTTGCCAGATCCTCATGCGCACGCGAAAGGCTACCCGTCCTGTTGCAGGCTTTCGCGGGCCGGCCTCCGTAGCGCTGAACGAGGTAGGTGCCGATGGCAGTCGCCATCTGGTCGACGAACAGCGCGTTCGCCTCGTCTGGCTTTTCCAGTGCCGGGATCAGCGCCCGAGCGAGATTGGCAAGTACGATATCTTTTGATGCAGTTTCAGCTGATAGCGACGTCACGCCGGGCATTTCAGCATCATCGGCGATTTTGGCGAGGGACGCCGGCGAAATTTCAAACAACACGAAATCGAAAGGACCGCGGAGATCCGCCTTGTAGGCGTTCGAGAGATCGCGAATATAGATCGAGTTGTCGGCAAATTCGTGGAAAGTCGCATGATGTTCGTGGAAGATGCGCCGCGTGTGGCCACCGAGCGAGGAAACCCCGACCACGAAACCTCGGTCGCTCGCCGGCGTCATGACCTGATCGAGTTTCGTGTTGTCTGTCGCCTTCCGAAAGATATCGATGTCTGAACCAGGTAGGCTTTGGTTGACCGACAACTGCTTCAACGAGCACCCGAACCCGTCAGTCGAGTTTCCAGTGGAAGATGGGTGGCGGAGGGGGAGAACTTGGACCACGACGCACTTCTTTCATTTTTTAAACACGCGAACACCGGACCTGCCAGCCTTGGCAGCTTTCTAAACCATGTCTACCTCATAATAATTTGCAAAATCTGCCCCGCGAGGATCCTTTTATTCAAGATGGACAGTCGAGACCCGTGTAGGAAAATATCAAGCGCGGCATCTCGTCGGTAGGGCTATATAGTCCCCAGTCAGGATGATCGAGACACATATGAGTGAAGCGTTGACGGTCAGTGAGAAAATTGCGGCGTGTTTTGGGATCAATGCCGCAAGGGCGCTGGCGATCAGGCCTCTTTACGAAGAAACGCTTACTGTCGTCCATCTCGAGCACTCCTATGACAACAGCGAACATACAGTCTTACTGCCGGCCGATGATGCTTTTCTGGTCGTGCTCTATCTCGTCGACGTCGATCATTGTGACATCCTGCCGGACGGGGCACGGACGCCTCTGAAGACCTATTCCAGAGGTTCCATGTGTCTCATCAGTCTGAGGAATGGCGCGGCAATTTCGGTTCGTGGCCGCTTCGAAGCGCTCGCATTTCATATCCCAAGCGCGCTGTTCATCGAGCTCGCCGAGGAAGCCGGCGAGCCGCGTATCGATGACCTTACAACCTGCCGCGGGATTGACGATCAGGTGGTCCGCAACATAGGCGGTGCGCTGATGCCGATGTTCGACATGCCGGACGAGGTCAGGGACACACTGCTTCCTCATATAGGATTAGCGCTAAGCGCCCATCTTGCGCATCGTTACGGACGGTCTCCCATCCAGCACCTTTCAGGCACCGGTCAACTGTCTCCGCTTCAGGAAAAGCGTATCAAGGCGTACATCGCCGCGAACCTGTCGGGCGGCACGCCGGTGGATAAGATCGCCGAAGCGTGCGGGTTTTCAGTCGATGCGCTCTGTTCCGGATTTTTGCGCACGACCGGGCAGTCCGTTTCGGAATGGATTGCGTCATATCGAATGAGCAGAGCCCAGTCGCGGCTGAGCAGAACCGGTGAAACGATTGCCCAGATCGCTGAAGAGTGCGGGTTTCCGAATGAAGATGAATTCGTCGCAAGCTTCACGAAGGCCGAGGGAGTGCCTCCCGCAGCGTGGCGCTTGCGCAACCGGCACTGACAAAAAGCCATCGAGCAGCACTGCGCTTGAGCGAAGAATCAGAAAAGGAAACGCACGGTGACCCACTATAGGCCGAGCTTCTGCAGCCGGATCCGGGTGCGGCGAAAATGGCCCCACCCGGACGGTCCGATTAAGCCTGGATAAATGCCAGGAGGTCGGCGTTCAGGACGTCGGCATGCGTTGTCAGCATGCCATGCGGATAACCCTGATAGACCTTCAGGGTGCCGTTTTGCACGAGCTTGACGGATAGCTTGCCGGCGTTGTCGATCGGCACGACCTGGTCGTCGTCGCCGTGCATGACGAGGGTCGGAACAGTGATTGCCTTCAGGTCGTCGGTCTGGTCGGTCTCGGAGAAGGCCTTGATCCCATCGTAATGGGCCTTGGCGCTGCCCATCATGCCCTGTCGCCACCAATTCTGAATGACCCCGGGATAAACCTTGGCGTCGGGACGGTTGAAGCCGTAGAACGGACCGGTGGGGAAATCGACGAACAGCTGTGCGCGGTTCTCGGCTACCCCCTTGCGAATGCCGTCGAAGACCTCCATCGGAAGGCCGCCCGGATTTGTCTCGGTCTTGAGCATCAAGGGCGGAACGGCTGAAACCAGGACGGCCTTGGCGACGCGGCCGGCCGGCTGGCCGTATTTTGCCACATAGCGAGCAACTTCGCCGCCGCCGGTTGAATGGCCGATATGAACGGCGTTCTTCAGGTCAAGCGCTTCAACCACGGCGAATGCGTCGGCAGCGTAGTGATCCATGTCGTGACCGTCGGAAACCTGTGCAGAACGACCGTGGCCTCGGCGGTCATGGGCGACGACGCGGTAACCCTTTGCCAGGAAGAATAGCATCTGTGCATCCCAATCGTCCGACGAGAGCGGCCAGCCATGGTGGAAGACGATCGGCTGGGCATCCTTCGCACCCCAATCCTTGTAGAAGATTTCGACGCCGTCCTTGGTGGTGATGTAGCCCATTCTATTGTCTCCTTCGACTGGGGTGGGGGTGGAAGAAATGTTGGCGGCAAACCCGAAAGATGTGGGAAGTGCCATGGTAGCTGCGGCGGCAGCTCCGGACAGCAAGGCGCTGCGGCGGGTGATGGAGGGGAAGTTCTCGGTCATTTCGCGTACCGTTGTCCTTTCAAGGCAATGATTTGCGGGCAGCGGTGGATGCCGGTCTGCCGCGTTGTTAGGCGGCTCTCGGCCGGTTGATTGTCAGGAAATGCCGCACGACCGGCTTGTCCGTCCCTGAGTGATAGGCGAGGAGGTGGGCTTGCAGGTCGGCATCGGCATTGGAAACCCTCTTGTGCTGGCGAAGATGCTCGGCCCAGGATTCGACCATGAACCATTCGACAATCTTTTGCGGATCGGCGGAGTCCTCCGTCACCCCCCATCCGTAGGCGCCGTCCCGCCGCCGCTCGTGAGACATCTCATCCAGCGCATGCAGGAAGGCTGCGCGATGATGTTTTTCGACAAGGTATTCTATCAGGATCAGAACAGGTCCACGGTCATGGGCCACAGGCTCGGCGACCAAGGGTTCTGGCCAGTGATTGGAGGGCACCATATCCGCGTCGCCGGCCGGCAGCTTCAAGCGATGCATGACGAAGCCCGCAACGATCAGTCCCACCGCGCCAATCAGCAGCGCTCCCGGCACCCCGGCAGCTTCACCAACGGCACCCCAGCCAAGGCTACCTGCCGTCATCGCGCCATTGAAGACGGTGAGATAGACCGCCAGGCCGCGACCGCGGACCCAGTTCGGAAGCACGGCCTGCGCTGCGCCGTTCAGGGTGGTCAGGGCAGTGATCCACGCGCCCCCGAGAAAGAGCAGGACGATGATGGCAACCGATTTTGGCGGTGAGAGCGACAAAGCGGCCATGACGAGTGCCGTGATAACAGCGGCACCGAGAAGCAGGCCATCGGCATTGAAGCGTTCGCGCAGTTTAGGCATGATCAATGCGCCGCCGATCGCGCCAGCGCCGACAGCGCCAAGCAGGATGCCGTAGAAGCCTGCGTCACCACCGAGCAATTGTCGGGCGACGAGCGGCAGGAGTGCCCAGATGGCACTGGCAAAGGCAAAGAAGATCGCCGCGCGCAAAAGGACGACATGCAAGGGTCTGCTGGCGCGGGTATAGCGCAGGCCCGCACGGAACGCGCCGAAGAAGCCTTCAGCCAGCGCATCATTGGCGTTCTTTGCCCGCGGCCACCAGACGAGCGCCGCGATGACGACGAGATAGCTCGCAACGTCCGCGCCATAAGTGACGCCGGCGCCGAAGGTGGCAAGGAGCAGGCCGCCGGCAGCGGGCCCAATCGACCGGGCGATATTGATGCCGAGCGAATTGAGCGCGACGGCGCTCTTGACGTCCTCTCTCTTCACCAGTTCCGGCACGATAGCTTGCCAGGTCGGTCCCATTAACGCGGCGCCGATACCACCAAGGAAGGTCAGGCCGATCAGCGCACTGACTGAAAGCATGCCGGTATTTGCCAGGATCATGAGGCTTACGCTGACCGACGCGAGCAGGATTTGCACGGCAATCAGGAACCTGCGGCGATCGAGAATATCGGTGAGCACACCCGCAGGTATTGCCAGAAGGAAGATCGGCAGGGTTCCGGCCGCCTGCACCAGCGCGACGGCGGCCGGCGAGGCCGACAGGTCGGTCATCAGCCAGGAACTGGCGACATCACGCATGAAGCTGCCGGTATTTCCGAGGACGGTTGCAGCCCAAAGAACTGCAAAGACTGGCTGCGCAAGGGGAGCAAAGCTGCCCCCGGAGGATTTGAGAGTGCTCATTTGCAAGCTCCCTTGGTCAGATCGTTTGCGGCGACAATGATGAAGGCGCCAGCCAGCCCCAGATGTTCGAAGAAGGCGTTGGTTGCCATGATGCGATCCATTCCCGGGGGCATTTCCCAGAACCGGAGGGCGATAAGGGTGGCAAAGAGCGTGAAGCCGGCGAGCGCCAGCGCTGCCAGCCAACGCAGGAAACCGGACAGGATCATCGCGGAGGCCGTGAGTTCGAACACGATCACGGCGACCGCGAAGAAGGCAGCCGGATGAAGGCCGAAATGCTCCATCTCGCCGATTGCACTCTGGAAGTCGAAGAGCTTGGTCAGCGGCCCCTGGATATAGGCCGCGCACAGGGCAAGCAGCGCAAAGGTTCGGGTGACGGGTGCGGCAACGATCCCGGCAATACGCGGGCGCCAGCTTTTGGTGGAGAGAATGTCGTTCGTCATGTCGGTTCCTGCAATGTTGGCCGCTCCGGCCATGCGGCGGCGTTGTTTCCATCTGATGGAACGATATTGGCCGCAAAGATTAGCGCCAACAATTGCATCAAAAATTGAGATTCTCTTGCGATATTCGCAACAGTCTGCGGGGCAGCGACCTGATGCTGCCCCATGGAAGACATTGGAAAAATCACACAGCCCAACAGGCACAACCAAGCGCGCCGAAGAAGCCCTTGAGATCGGCGATCGGCAGTTTCGATGTCCAGGCACCGGCGTGGTCGTGACCGTGGACGTTGCAGGAAGTGGCGCAACCGCATGTCGAGATCGCAGTCCGGCGCAAGGAATTCATGCCGGCGCCTTGCGGTTCGCCCCATGCCGCATAGCCGCCGAATGTGCGAACGGGTGACCAGTCCGGCATGGCGGGCGGGACATCGTTCTCGTCCAGCCCCGAGAATTCGCCCGCAGCGTAGACGATCTTGCCGCCGACCATGGTCAACTGCGAGGTGAGGTACGAGATCTCGTCTTCCGCGCAGGAGAAGAAGTCCTTGTCCGGGACGACGACGTCGGCGAACTGGCCGTTTTCGATCCGCCCCTTCTTGCCTTCCTCGTTGGAGAACCAGGTGACCTTCTCCGTCCACATGCGCAGTGCCGTCTCGCGATCGAGGCAGTTGGCGCGCGGGTAAAGTTGCATCCCGCCAACCGTCTTTCCGGTCACCATCCAGGCAAGGGAAACCCATGGATTATAGGAGGCGACACGGGTCGCATCGGTCCCTGCCGAGACGTTGACACCCTTCTCGAGCATGCGCCTGATCGGTGGCGTGGCCTCTGCGACGCCATGGCCGTAGCGCTCCACGAAATATTCGCCCTGATAGGCCATGCGGTGCTGGGTGGCGATGCCGCCGCCGAGCGCCGCGATGCGGTCGATCGAACGATCCGAGATCGTCTCGGCATGGTCGAAGAACCAGTTGAGACCTTCGAGCGGAATGTCCTTGTTGACCTTCTCGAAAACGTCGAGCGAACGGGAGATGGTCTCGTCGTAGGTGGCGTGAAGCCGCCAAGGCCAGCGGTTTTCGGCCAACACCCGAACGACGTCCTCCAGTTCGCCCTCCATTTCCGGCGCCATTTCGGGCCGTGGCTGGCGGAAGTCCTCGAAGTCAGCCGCGGAGAAGACCAGCATTTCGCCAGCGCCGTTGTGGCGGAAGTAGTCATTGCCCTGCTTGTATTTGACCGACTGCGTCCAGTTGAGGAAATCCTGCTTCTCTTCCTTCGGCTTCTGCGTGAACAGGTTGTAGGCCAGACGCACCGTCAGTTGATCCTCACCCGAAAGCTTCTGGATCACCGCATAATCGTCCGGATAGTTCTGGAAACCGCCGCCGGCGTCGATCACGCCGGTAATGCCCAGCCGGTTGAGTTCGCGCATGAAATGGCGGGTGGAGTTGACCTGGTATTCGAACGGAAGCTTCGGCCCCTTCGACAAGGTCGAATAGAGAATGCCAGCATTCGGCTTGGCGAGCAGAAGGCCGGTCGGATTGCCGTTGGCATCGCGGGTGATCTCGCCGCCAGGAGGGTTCGGTGTATCTCTGCCATAGCCGACGGCGCGGAGCGCTGCGCCGTTCAGCAGCGCGCGGTCATAGAGATGGAGCAGGAAGACCGGGGTATCGGGCGCGATGGCGTTGATCTCGTCGATCGTCGGCAGGCGCTTCTCCGCAAACTGGTGTTCGGTAAAACCACCGACCACGCGAACCCATTGCGGAGCCGGCGTGATCGCCACCTGTCGCTTCAGCATGTCCATCGCATCGGCAAGCGACCGGACACCATCCCAGCGGAGTTCCATGTTGAAGTTGAGGCCGCCGCGCACGACGTGGGTGTGGTTGTCGATCAGACCGGGCAGCATGCGCTTGCCTTTCAGGTCGATGATCTTCGTATCCGGTCCGGCGAGCGTCATCACCTCGCTGTCGGTTCCCACCTCCAGAAACACGCCGTCCTTGACGGCGACGGCGGTGGCGTTCGGATTTGCGCGATCAAGCGTCGTGATCAGTCCGTTGTGAAGAACGATATCGGCGTGCATGGAAGCAGCTCCCGTCTTGATGGGATCGGCGGCGTTCGCCGGTGAAAAAAGATTTGAAAAGGCAAAGCTCGACGCTGCGCCCAGGAATGTGCGGCGCGTGGTCATCAGCTTTTCCCCGACGTCGGATCTTCACGAGGCAGGGTCAGGTTTGTGCCGCCCTTCGGAAGGTGCCCGAACATGTGCGGCTTGACCTGGTGAAGCCAGGAGACGGCGGCGGGCTCGCGTGCCCAGATGCTTTTTGCCAAGGGCACCAGCTGCTCACCGACGAGGATGCCGAGCAGGCCGATGAGGGCGACAACGGGCGGGGCGGGCGAACGGACATTGAGCAGGCTGTATATTACGCCCACCAACAGGCCGGCACCGAGGGACAGCAGATAGATTTTCATCGCGGATCACCTTCGCTTGGAGAGAAGCAGTTCACCCCGGCTGGCGACCGCCTGCCGGGGTGATGACGGTTTTACTTCGCAGGGTTCGGGCCGATCCGCTTGCCATGGCGGACCCGCTCGGCGCCGCCGTGAACGTGAGTGACCGCATAGTCGATACCCATGCCGTAGGCGCCGGAATGCTCCTTCACCAGCGACGTGACCGCGTCATAGGTTTCCTTGCGTGCCCAGTCGCGCTGCCATTCAAGCAGGACCTGCTGCCAGGTGACCGGAACGACACCCGCCTGCACCATGCGGTCCATTGCATATTTGTGCGCGTCGAGCGACGTGCCGCCGGACGCATCGGCGACCATGTAGATCTCATAGTCTGTGTCGTTCATGCAGGAGAGCGCAAAGGTCGTGTTGCAAACCTCCGTCCAGAGGCCGGCGACGACGATCTTCTTGCGGCCATCGGCGGCATTCTTGGCAAGCGCGTCGCGGACGTTCTGGTCGTCCCAGGAATTCATCGAGGTGCGCTCAAGGATATCATTGTCCGGGACGACGGCGAGCAGTTCCGGGAAAGTGTTGCCCGAGAAGCTGTCGGTCTCGACGGTGGTGATGGTGGTCGGGATGTTGAAGATCCTGGCAGCCTTGGCCAGACCGACGACGTTGTTCTTCAAGACCTGGCGGTCGATCGATTGGACGCCGAAGGCCATCTGCGGCTGCTGGTCGATGAAGATGATCTGACTGTTCTGCGGGGTGAGGACCTGAAGCTTGCTGGACATCTCGTGTCTTCCTTTGACTGGGTTGAAGCTAGGTAATGGGGCAGGAAAGGCGGCACGTCTTGAAAGTTATGCCGCCTTATTGTTGGAAAGCGACGTCAGGCGGCGAGCGGTGTCAGCCCGGCCTCGATCTGGTCACGATAAGGCTCGTAGCGAGCCGGCAGTTTCAAAGCCTCGCCGAGGTGTGCCGTGTCTTCGTCGCGGTCGAAACCGGGTTCGTTGGTGGCGATTTCGAACAGGACGCCGCCGGGTGTCCGGAAGTAGATCGCCCAGAAGTAATCGCGGTCGATGACAGGCGTCACCTGGTATCCTGTATCCATCAGGGCCTTGCGGACTTCGAGCTGCTTTGCGCGGTTCTCGACGGCGAAAGCGATGTGATGCACGGAACCCGCGCCCTGCCTTGCGAAAGGCGTTTTCGGAAGGACTTCGAGGTCGATCGTGTCGGCACCATTGCCGCCGGGGATGATGAAGCGGGTGACGTCACCATCCGTTTCAGTGCGCTGGTAGCCCATGAAACCGAGCAGTTCGGACGTGGCAGCGGCGTCATGCAGGCGGAATCTGGCACCGGTGAAGCCGTGGATGCCGACGCTTTCGTCGATGCCGGCGCCAGTCCAGGCCTTTCGGCCATCGGTTTCGGTTTCGACAAGGGCAAACCCTTCGCCGTCCGGCCCTTTGAACAGGAGGCGGGGAGCGCCAAAGGCAGTGTCGGTCTGCAGACTGCCGCTTCCCTTTGCCGATAAGCGATCCTGCCAGAAGGACAACGAGCCCTTGGGCACCGCGAACTGTGTGTCACTGACTTCGCCGACGCCGGGACGGCCGCGCATCACGTCGGGAAACGGGAAGTAGGTCATGACGGAGCCGGGGGTACCGGCCTCATCACCGTAATAGAGGTGGTAGACGTTGGGATCGTCGAAATTTACGGTCTTCTTGACGCGGCGCAGGCCAAGCGTGCCCGTGAAGAACGCGTTGTTCTGACGGGCATCCGATGCCATCGACGTGATGTGATGCAGTCCTTTGATATCCTTGATCATAATCCTCGCCCTTCCGCGGCTGTGTTGGTTTGTCTGGTGTGATTGAAAATCTACGTCGGTTGATCAGGCGTGGAAATTGCAATAATAGTTGTCAGTGAATTGCCATTGGTGAAATAATCGATGAACGACTACAAGCTGCTCCGAACCTTCCTGCTCGCTGCCGAGAAGCGGAGCTTCGCGCAGGTCGCGCGCGAGCTCGATATGACGCCCGCAGCCGTCACCCGGGCGATTGCGGCCCTGGAAGAAGATCTGGGCGTGCAACTCTTCGTGCGCACCACGCGCCAAGTGTCGCTGACGACGGATGGCGCGATCTTCGCCGCCCAGATACAGCCGGCGGTGCAGGCGCTCGACAACGCGCGCAAGGACGTGATGAATTCCCACAAGGCGGATCATGGCCGCCTTCGCATCAGCGCGCCGACCTGGTTCGGCCAGCAGGTCCTGCCGCCCATCCTCTCGGCATTCAGGGAGCGCTATCCCAAGATCAGCTTCGAAATCTCGCTCGCCGATGGACTCGTCGACATCATCGACGACGATTATGATCTGGCGATCCGCATTTCCGCGGCACCTTCGGACAAGTTCACGATCTGGCGCAAGATCAGCGTCGTGCGCCGTATCCTCGTCGCAGCGCCCGGCAGCCGGTTTTGCGACATGAAGCACCCGAACGAGCTCATTCCCGACGATTGCCTGGCCTATAGCGGCGAAAGCAAACGGGAGACCTGGTCACTGTCGGACGGCAGTGGCAGCGCCACGATTTCTGCAGGCCGTGCATTCAGCGCCAATAGCGGAGAGGTGCTGGCGAGCATGGCGGCCGACGGCGTCGGGGTCACCATGCTGCCCAAGTTCCATGTCGCCGAGCATCTGCGGACCGGACGGCTCGTCCACGTCCTGCGGGACTGGTCGCCGCCAGACTTATGGCTGACCCTGTACTACCCCCCGTACCAGGCCCTGCCGCCGCGCATCGCCTCGTTCTCGAAGTTCTTCGAGCAACAGATCCCGGCGTTCCTCTCGGCGATCGAATGAGCTTTGCCGATAAAGCAGGTGCGGTTGCTCCAACGAGGTCTTTCGAAAAGGAATTTGCAGAATCTTAGGCGGCGCACCAAGGGGCTTCCGGTCCATCTCGGTGGCCGGTCGCTCGATCCCGTTCAAGGCGACAATTTGGAAGTTCGGCGACATCTTCTCCCAATCCAGTCATCTGCCGGGCTTCCACATCAAAATACGCCCAAGAGCCGGACGACGGAAGGTCTGTGGTTGACACGAACTCGGCCCAGGACATAGTCTTTGCGACATTCACCAGGGGGGTCCCGGCAAGGGGCTGAGATACTGCTGGACAATATGGCTTTGCCTGTTGTGGCGCAGTGACCCGTTGAACCTGATCCAGTTCATACTGGCGTAGGGACGGTGCAAGCGCTCGAAGGCTTCGGATTCCCGCGTGGATTCCATGCCGGCGTCTTTCCATCATTCCGGCTGATTGACTGGGTCTCCAATTGCAACTTGGAGCCTCAAACCATGACCATTGCCGCAAAGAACGTCACACCCACCGTCACCACCGGCCCGCTACCGGCGTCGCGGAAAATCTACATCCCCGGAGATATGCACTCCGACATCCGCGTGCCGATGCGCGAAATCAGCGTCCATCCGACATCGGGAGAGCCGCCCGTCGTCGTCTATGATTGCTCCGGCCCTTACACTGTCGAGGGCGCCGATATCCGTATCGAGCAGGGCTTGTCACAGTTCCGTCGCGGCTGGGTGATCGCCCGCGGAGATGTCGAGGCCTATGAAGGCCGCCATGTGCGTCCCGAAGACAACGGCTTTGTCAGCGGCGAACGGCTGACACCGGAATTTCCGGCCAAGCGCCAGCCGCTGCGGGCGAGGGGCGACAAGGCCGTAACCCAACTCGCCTATGCACGCGCCGGCATCATCACTCCGGAAATGGAATTCATCGCTATCCGCGAAAATCTCGGCCGCAAGGCACAGGCGGAGGCCATGAGCCGCGATGGCGAAAGCTTCGGCGCCCATATTCCCGATCATGTGAGCCCGGAATTCGTCCGCCAGGAGGTCGCCGCCGGCCGGGCGATCATTCCCGCCAACATCAATCATCCGGAAAGCGAGCCGATGATCATCGGCCGGAACTTCCTGGTGAAGATCAATGCCAATATCGGCAATTCCGCCGTCACCTCCTCCATGGCGGAGGAAGTCGAGAAGATGGTCTGGGCGATCCGCTGGGGTGCCGACACGGTCATGGACCTGTCGACCGGCCGCAACATCCACAATATCCGCGAATGGATCATCCGCAATTCGCCGGTACCGATCGGCACCGTGCCGCTCTACCAGGCACTCGAAAAGGTGAACGGCATTGCCGAGGACCTCACCTGGGAGGTCTATCGCGATACGCTGATCGAACAGGCCGAGCAGGGCGTCGATTACTTCACCATCCATGCGGGCGTGCGGCTTGCCTATATCCCGCTGACCGTCAATCGCGTCACCGGCATCGTTTCTCGCGGCGGCTCGATCATGGCCAAGTGGTGTCTGCACCACCACCGGGAGAGTTTTCTCTACGAGCATTTCGAGGAGATCTGCGACATCTGCCGCGCTTACGACGTTTCCTTCTCGCTCGGTGATGGCCTGCGGCCAGGCTCGATTGCCGATGCCAACGATGCGGCGCAGTTCGCAGAACTGGAAACGCTCGGCGCGTTAACGAAAATCGCCTGGGCGAAGGATTGCCAGGTGATGATCGAAGGTCCCGGTCATGTGCCGATGCACAAGATCAAGGAAAACATGGACAAGCAACTCGCGGTCTGCGGCGAGGCGCCTTTTTATACGCTCGGGCCGCTGACCACCGATATCGCGCCGGGCTATGACCACATCACGTCCGGCATCGGGGCTGCGATGATCGGCTGGTTCGGCACCGCCATGCTCTGCTACGTGACGCCCAAGGAACATCTCGGCCTGCCGGACCGCAACGACGTCAAGGTGGGCGTCATCACCTATAAGATCGCGGCACATGCCGCCGATCTGGCCAAGGGTCATCCGGCGGCGCGGGTGCGCGACGATGCGTTGTCGCGCGCCCGTTTCGAGTTCCGATGGGAGGACCAGTTCAACCTCTCGCTCGATCCGGAAACCGCCCGCTCCTTCCACGACGAAACGCTGCCGAAGGAGGCGCATAAGGTGGCGCATTTCTGCTCCATGTGCGGTCCGAAATTCTGCTCGATGCGGATTTCGCACGATATCCGCGCCGAAGCGCAGAAGGAAGGGCTGGAAGCGATGGCGGCGAAATATCGGGAGGGTGGCGACCTGTACATGCCGATTGAAAACCTTCCGGGTAACGCATAATGCCTACGTTTCTCGTCAAAGGGGCTGGTGTTGCCGGCCTCGCGGCAGCCCATGAGCTCGTCAGGCGGGGCTTTTCGGTCGAGGTGATCGAGAAGGCCGGCGCGGCGGGACTTGGCGCCTCGCACTTTGCTGGAGGAATGCTCGCGCCCTATTGCGAACGGGAAGCGGCCGAAGAGATTGTCCTGACATTGGGCCTGGGCGCGGCCGGATGGTGGGAGGAGGTCGTGCCCGGCGAGGTTCGTCGCCGCGGTACTCTGGTCGTGGCGCAGCCGCGCGACCTCCCCGATCTCGTCCGGTTTGCCGCGCGCACCACCGGTCATGTCTGGATCGATCGCAAGGGTGTGGCCGACCTCGAGCCTGCACTAGCCGGCCGCTTCGAAAAGGCTCTTTTCTTCGAGCAGGAAGCGCATCTCGATCCACGCCGCGCACTGGCCAGACTAGCCGGCAGGCTCCGCGAGCGTGGCGTCGTCTTCCATTTCGGCGGATGCCAGCCGCAGGACCGGCGGTTTGCCGGCGTGCTCGATTGCACCGGGCCAGCGGCGATACCGCGACTTTCCGGCCTGCGCGGCGTGCGAGGCGAAATGCTCTATCTGGAAACTGCGGATATTACCCTTTCCAGGCCGGTTAGGATGCTGCATCCCCGCCATCCGATCTACATCGTGCCCCGCGACGATCACCGTTTCATGGTCGGGGCGACGATGATCGAGGCTGACGATGACGGACCGATTACCGCGCGTTCGCTCATGGAATTCCTGAACGCGGCCTATGCGCTGCATCCGGCGTTTGGCGAGGCACGCGTTGTCGAGACCGGGACTGGCATACGTCCGGCGTTTGCCGACAACATTCCGCAAGTCATCGAGACGGAGGAGGGGCTCGCGATCGCCGGCATGCATCGGCATGGCTTCCTGCTGGCGCCCGCCATGGCGGTGCGGGCCACCGATATTCTCCTCGAGCGGCATTCACTTCTGAAAGGCTAACCTCATGAAACTGATAATCAATGGCGAAACCCAGGTCTGCGAGGCCGTAACCCTGGCCGAACTCCTTCATGTTCTGGAATACGAGGGCGACTGGCTGGCAACCGCCGTCAACGGAGATCTCGTGCATCGCGAGGACCGAGCCGATCACCGGCTCGACGATGGTGACCGTATCGAAATCCTGTCCCCGATGCAGGGAGGTTGATCCATGCTTTCTCTTTATGATGCTGCACTGTCTTCGCGGCTTCTGCTCGGCACCGCGCGTTATCCGTCGCCGGCCGTCCTTGCCGAGGCGGTCAGCCGGTCCGGCGCGGAGATTGTCACCGTCTCGCTTCGCCGCGAAACGGCCGGCGGAAAGACCGGTGGAGCCTTCTTCGAACTCATCCGCCAGCTCGCGGTCCGCGTCCTGCCAAATACCGCGGGATGTCACAGCGCGTCCGAAGCGATCCTGACCGCCAAGATGGCGCGCGAGATATTCGGTACCGACTGGATCAAGCTCGAGGTGATCGGCCACCACGACAGTCTCCAGCCGGATGTATTCGAACTGGTCGAAGCCGCACGCATTCTTTGTGCGGAAGGGTTTTGCGTATTTCCCTATACGACGGACGATCTGGTGGTGGGTGAAAAGCTGGTCTCCGTCGGATGCCGGGTCTTGATGCCCTGGTGCGCGCCGATCGGTTCTGCGGCCGGTCCGCGCAACCCTTCCGCGCTCACCGCCATGCGGAGCGCCTTTCCGGACATACCGCTGATCGTGGATGCGGGGATCGGGAGACCGTCGCATGCGGCAACAGTGATGGAATTCGGCTACGACGCGGTGCTGCTCAACACGGCGGTCGCCGTCGCAGGCGATCCGCCTGCCATGGCTGAGGCGTTTGGCAAGGCGATCGAGGCCGGAAGGCTCGCTTATCTTTCCGGCATGCTGGAGCCACGCGACATGGCGGTACCGTCCACCCCGGTTGTCGGAAAGGGCGTTTTCGCATGAGACTTGATCCCTTCTATCTCATTGTCGACAGTTCCAAATGGATCGAACGTCTCGTGCCGCTGGGCGTCAAACTGGTGCAACTGCGGGTGAAGGATCGCCCGGACGAAATCCTGCGCCAGGAAATCCGGCGTTCGAAGGCCGTTTGCGCAGCGGCGAAGTGCCAGCTGGTTGTCAACGACTACTGGAAACTGGCGATCGAGGAGGGATGCGATTTCATCCATCTTGGCCAGGAGGATCTTGGGGAAGCCGACCTTGATGCCATTCGCAGCGCCGGCCTGAAATTCGGCCTTTCCACACATAACGCGTCAGAGCTCGAAACGGCTTTGGCTGCGAAACCTGACTATGTGGCGCTCGGTCCGGTCTATCCCACCATTCTCAAGCAGATGAAATGGGCGCCGCAAGGCCTGGAACGGATCACAGACTGGAAGAGGCGTGTCGCGCCGTTGCCGCTGGTGGCGATCGGCGGGTTGAATGTCGACAGGCTACAGGGCGTATTCGACGCGCGCGCCGACACCGCGGCCGTTGTCACCGACATTACCTTGAACGTCGATCCAGAAGCGCGGACGCGCGAATGGATCGAACGCACGGCACCGTGGCGTTAGGGAGGTGCCGCCACGCGATGCGAGCTTTTGGAAGGATATACAAGTAGATAGCATCCCTAGTGCTAATGTATCTCTTCACTGGCGGGTAGTAAAATGCTCTACAGTGAGCGCCGTTTAAAGGCAAACCACCTGACCCTGCATGGGCTCCTTTGCCGCCGCGGGGATGCGGGCCTTCTTCCTCTGCCGAGTTGCTGACTAGCGTCGCGGGCCTCGCAGATCCAAGAGCCGCCGAGCAGTCACATCTGACAGACCGCTCACAATCGACGAAAGTCGTTACCGCACCCGGAGGCAGTACACGATGGCAGCGCAAAGATATAGCCGTCGCAAGAACCTCAATATTTACTGGACGGTGTTCGATAAAGTCGTCGGACAGCCGGCCGTCGTCAATGGGTTTGTCATGGACATGCTGACCGCCGAGGAGGCGGATAACTTGGTAGATCTGCTAAATCGCGGCAACCAAGCGAGCCTCTGGTGTTACGCTGAATGGTTCTAGAGGCAACCGGCTGCCGCACATTGCGGTGCAACTCGCGCTGGAACGCGGCTACTTCGTCGGAGCATCAATACGGAACGGCGATGGTTTACAAGGTGGGAATATCGTTGTGAAGTTCCAGTCGGACCATCGAATCCTTCGACGTCGAATGCCGGCGAAGTTGTTTGTCGCAACCGCAAAGGAAAATCTATGTGGCGGTGGGTTCTGCTGTGCAGACTATTCCACACCAAAATTCCTGCGCCATGATCGTGCCGCTGGATAATCCCTCGTCGGATCGATTCGCGTTAGAACTTTGCGAAGCCTTCCATCTCGTTCGGTCGTTTGGGCGGGGTCGATATGCTGGACCTCAATTCCCGCCAAGAATATTGAGGGCGTCTTGCAATCTAAGCGCAGCCAGCGCCCTCGTTGCCTCGTCGACGGGCCATCCGGCCCCCATTGCCGCCGACAGCAGGGTGACCTCGGTGTGAAGCTCCAGTCTCTCATAGAGGGGCTCAAGCGCCTCTCTGGCGGTGACAAGATGCTCGTCTGGAGGCGTGATAGGAGTCGGAGATACCGTTGGCATTCTGCGTCCCTTCCTAACGGTTTTGGAACCTGATTGGCCATGGTTCCAAGTGAATGGCTGCCGACGCCGATGCGAACATGACCAATTTGGAGGGGCCAGCACTCAGGAGTAAAAGGTAAAACGAAGAGTGTAGGTCCGCCATCATACTTGTGTATGCGCAAATTATACGGAGGCAGCACACAGGCGGGCTGCTAGGGAGCTATGCCCGGCTCAGCCACTCATTTCGAGCATGAAGGGTGCCCACGTTGCTCCGTGCTCTCCTAGCGGCGCAAACGGCTTCCAAGGTAACGCAGTCCGGGACGACGTTCTATCTGGTTGATGTCATCGACGTGGGAAGAGGAGCGCGCCGAAGGCATCTCATCGCGAGGAGCGGGTGGTGGTCTGATTTCTGGTAGCCGGCCCCGATGAACGGCTAAACCCCCGTATAAGTCGTCTCCTCCTCTTCGCTACTCGATCCTTCCTCGAGATCAATAGCAGGTCGAGCGGCGTCCTGTTACGGTCAGGGTACTTCTCCCGCGCGGCAATGTCATCGAGCTCACGAAGGCGTTCAACACGCCTCCTGATGCCTGCATCAATGACAGACTTGAGGCCATTCACCAACGATAGGTGCCGGCGAGCCGATGGGTCGGACCGTTTGCCTAAGGATTGAGACCATGACACATGAACTCCACCGCATCCAAATCGAACTGGTCCCATTGACGCTGTTTCCCAGCGCATATGGGGAAGCTGGGCCTTGCGCTCCGGGCTCTCCGCTCCACACACCGCCCGATATTTCATCATGGCCGCCTACGGACTTGGAGGCCCATTTGATGATGTTCTCCGTCATGCCATTCGAAACGATCAAGTCTCCCTGGGGACAAGCGCTGCACGCCCAGAGATCTGCCTTTACCCTATATGTTACTGGAACCCAGTTCGGTCTTCTGTGCTACTCCGTCGGGCTTGTCCGTCTGTTAGACGGCTTCGGGATCTCTGCCCTTCAGTGATTTCCGCGACATGCCGTAAGCCGGGTTTGGGTCCAGAATTGAGGATCATCGAGCTTGGTGCCTAGCACCTTTTAGCTCGTGCAGGCATCTCCGTTGCCTCGTCCAGTTTCCTGGCGCACGATTTCGCGGCACGATCGATGCGCTTGTTGTTTTCGCCACTGCCGCCCCCGTTGGCCCGAAGACTGCGACGTGGACGTGAAAGCTTCGGCCGTACCTCAGTCGTCTCGTGACGGAGAAGCGGGCCAGGTCGACGGCCTTCAGCCTGAGACCTGCCCAGGCTGCGAGAGCTTCAGCCCGTTGTTGGTCCTATCAGTTTCCCAACATTGCCATTTGGTCGGCATGCTTTGCGCCAGCGGTTTCGTCTCGTTCGAGAGGCAGGGTGAACAGAAACACTGCCCCACGTGGTTCACCAGCGGTGGCCCACATTCGACCCCCGTGAGCCTCGATAATCGAACGGCAGATCGCCAGGCCCATGCCCATGCCGCTCGATTTGGTCGTGTAGAAAGCCTCAAAGAGACGATCCACTGTCTGCGGGTCAAGGCCCGGACCCTTGTCGCGTATCCTGACGACAACGGTTCCTGAGGCATCTGCCCCGGTGCTGATCAGCAGTTCGCGCTCTTCCTCGTTGATGCTGCTCATCGCCTCGATTGCGTTCATGATCAGGTTTAGGATCACCTGTTGTAGCTGGACGCGGTCTCCTTCCACCAACGGGAGGCCCGCCGCGAATTCTGTCTGCAGCGTGACGCCGTGGCGGAGCACTTCACTGCTGGTCAAGGCAATCACGTGACGAATGGCTTCATTGAGGTCGAACAGCTCCTTGCGAGCCGGCTCCTTCTTGATCAAGGCACGGATCCGGCCGATGACATCGCTGGCTCGATTGGCGTTCTCGACGATCCGGCCCAGCGCCTGAGTCGTCTCCTCCAAATTGGGCGGATGGGTTCCGAGCCAGCGCAACGCCGCCTGGGCGTTGGTGAGCGATGCGGCGAGCGGCTGATTGACTTCATGGGCGATGGACGCTGTGAGCTGGCCCATTGTGGCGACGCGATTTGCATGGGCCAGTTGCCCTTGCACCTCGCGCAAGGCTTCCTCGCTCTCCCGTAACGCCTCTTCGGCCTGCCGCCGCTCCGTCAGATCGAGGACGAAAGAGACACCTTCGTTCCTGCCTTCTTCTAGAAGTGCACCGCCGATCAGCACGGGCAGGCGGGTGCCATCTTTCCGAAAATACTCCTTCTCGAACGGCTGGACTGCCCCCATCATCTTCAGCTCTGCGACGGTCCGTGCGTCGCGGTCGCGCCATTCGACCGGCGTCAGGTCCGTCCAGGATAGCCGACCCGAGGCAAGATCCTCTCGGTCGTAGCCCAACATGCGGAGAAACGCGTCATTGGCTTCAAAAATGCGACCTTCGATATCCCAGATGATAATGCCGATGATGTTGGCCTTGACGAGGCGACGGAACTTGGCTTCGCGTTCAGCGAGATCGCGGTACAACCGGGTATTCTCCAGTGAGATTGCTGCCTGCGAGGCGAGCAACTTCAGCACCGCGATCCGAGCTGGCGCGAAGACCCGAGGGGCGAGGTTATTTTCAAGATAGAGTACCCCGGTCAGTTGGCCCTGATTGAGCAACGGCGCACAGACGATAGAACGAGCACGGTGCCGACAAATATATGGGTCCGCGGCAAATGGATTCTGAGCTGCTGCGTCGTCGAGGACCACGGTTTCGTTCGTGCGCAAGATATAACGAAGGAGCGATTGTGGCAGCGTAAACTCTGTGACGATCGCGTCGAGCATCTGCACCGCGACTGCTTCACCGCAAGTCGTGGCCTCCGCCGCGATCCGTGACTCACCGCCGCGCGGCAGGATCAGCAGGCCGCGCTCGGCGCCCGCCTGCTCAACGGCGGTGCGCAAGATCGTGTCGATCAGCTTTTGAAGGACGATTTCGCCTGACACGGCTTGTGAGATTTTGATGACGGTTGCGAGGTCGAGTTGCTCGACCGGGGCACCAATAGTGCTTGTTGGAGCGGGACTGCGTTCGTCCCCTCTCAGGTCCGGATAGAGCTGGTCGAGTTGCCGCACCTTACCGTCGGCACCCCAGCGTAAATAGCAGCCTCGCGCGTTGCGGAGATAGAGACGAGTGAAGTCTTCGAAGCCTCCCAGCGCATAAAAGCGGGCGGCGAGTTCATATGCGAGGGCTTCATGATGAAGGAAGCCGTTGGCGCGCGCTGCGCGGATCGCTTGTTCGTATAGGCGCACGGCGTCGATTTCGCGGCCTTCAAGGCGCGCTATCTCGGCGCCGACAAGTGCGGCGCGATTCTCGAAGTTCTCCGGGCAATTCTTCGCATAGATCTGAAGCTGTCGGTGGTGGAGAACCAGAGCCTCCGTATGCCGCGCCCGCTGGTCTGCCACAGCATCGTCGCAGCACGCGGCGCGGGCCAGGGCACCGTAGAAATGATGCTCCGGCGTCTCTTCGAAATGCGCTACGGACGACCATGGCAGCCTCTGCGCCCGCAACGACGCATCGACGGCCGCCTCATAGTCGCCGGCGAAGAACCGGGCCTGGAGTTTTCTGACGAAGTAGCAGATTTCCGCAAGATTCGGATTTTCCGAAAACCGGCGTTCGATCTCGAATTCGTCAAATCCGTCGTCGTCAAAGGAACCGAATTTCCGGGTCAACCCGCGCAGCGTCCGGACGAGCCCGAGCTGCGCGCTGGTGAGATCTACGACGAACTGGAACTGCACCTTTTGCGCAAATGCGAGGCCGGTCTCCGCTTGGTGTTGCACTTCCATAAGCGGATCTCCTGCTGCCAGCAGATTCGAATTCAAACTGGCATAGCTGTATCCGGCAAACGTCAGGTCACCGCTCTGATCGGCAATTTCAAGGGCTCGCCGCAACATGTCGCGGCCGATTCGGACATGTCTCGTCCACGGAATGACGTGAGCCCCGAAGTCTTTGTAAGTCCTGGCCTGAAAGCGTTTCAGGTCGCGCTTTTCGACCAGTTGGCAGCCTAGCTGACCGAAGCGGAAACCGGCCTCATAGTCACCGAAGCGCGGCCCAGCAATATAGCCAAGCGACACGTAATGGTAGCAGGAGCCGTCGCTGTTGCCGCGCTCGAGGCTCAGATTCACAGCCAGGCAGATTGCCATACATGCTAGGTTCGCGTCGGTATGCCATACCGCCCCCACGAGCCGGGCGAGAATATCCAACGTCGCGGAGGATGCTGGGTCGCTCATCAATGGCAGATCAATGAGATCCTTGATCGCGCGGCTCCCGAGCTGCAACCAGATCCGGTCGTATTCTCGTTGCACCTCCGCGTCGGCCGGATGCGGCGACCAGTCGACGCCGAGATACCGCCTCAGATATTCGAGACCGACGTCTGCGGAGCGGCTGGTTTGCCCGAGCGCAGCATAGAGATCAATGCGCAGGCAGGCGACAGCAGCCTGGTCGTCGGCGCCGACAGCACAACTGGAAAGCTGGGCTAACCGGCCCTCCGCATCCGGCAGAGCGCCAAGCAGGAACTCGCATTCGGCCCGGTTCAGTTCAAGCGCAAACGCCAGTTGGTGCTGGCGCTGCCACCGGTCTTTCGAAAGCATCATCGTGCCAGCAACGAAATAGCTCAGAGCGGAAGCGTATGCCGTCGAGGCCTTGGCGCGCTTGCCGGCCATCAGATTAAACTCTGACAGTTGCTCGCGCTCCTTAGCCGAGTTGATCAGTGCGGCTCCGCGATTAAGCTGGCTGACAATCTCGAAGACATGATCGTCAATCCGCTCCGGCGTAGTATTCGCCGCAAGTCGTCTGCCTATGCGAAGGTGTAACTCGCCGCGTCGATCCTCCGGGATCAGCGAATAGGCGGCTTCCTGAACGCGATCGTGGACGAACCGGTACGTGCCTGCCAGACGCTCGAGCAGTTCATGAGCGACGGCAGGCCACAAGGCCCCGGCGACTTGCTCCTCCGGGATCCCGAGCACGAGTGAAAGCACCCTGATATCTGCGGTGTTTCCAAGACAGGCGATCTGCTGCAACGCCTCCCGCGTTTCGGGCGGCTGACGCGCGAGCTTGCCGACCATGAGATGCACGACGTTGTCGGTGTATCCCATGGAGTGAATGCGGCTGAGATCCCAGGACCAGCATGCCGCGCGATAGTCGAAAGCGAGCACTCCCTCTTCGGCGAGCGAAAACAGGAACTGACGGACGAAGAACGGATTGCCGCCGGTCTTGTCGTGCATCATTCGGGTGAGCGGGGCCGCACGATCAGGCTGACAGTGGAGCGTATCCGCGATCAACTGCTGGAGATAGTCCTCAGTGAGCGGCGCAAGCGTGATCTCCGCGACCTTGCCGCCCGCGGTCTTGATCACGTCAAGCGTCCGCATCAGCGGATGGGCGGCAGTGACTTCGTTGTCGCGATAGGCACCGATCAGCATGAGGTGTTGCAGATCCGACCGGGTCAGCAGATCCTTAAGCAGATCGAGCGTCGCTCCGTCAAGCCATTGGAGATCGTCGAGGAACAGCGCCAGCGGATGTTCGGGCCGGGCAAAGACACTGATGAACCGCCGGAATACCAGTTGGAATCGTCGTTGCGCGTCCTGTGGTGGAAGTTCCGGGACCGGCGGCTGGTCGCCGATGACGAGCTTCAATTCGGGGACGAAATCGACCATCAGCTTTGCGTTCGGTCCCAGCGTCTCGCTCAGCGCCTCGCGCCACGGTGCCAAATCCGCCTCGCTCTTGGCGAGGAGCCCTTTCAGCAGACCCTGAAAGGCCTGCGCCAGGGTCGCGTAGGGGATGTCCCGTTTGTACTGGTCGAACTTGCCGGACGCAAACAGCCCGCGCGGCGGCACCAGTACCTTGTGGAGTTCGTTGACCACAGCCGACTTTCCGATGCCGGAATAGCCAGAGACCAGCACTAACTCCGGCGCCCCGCCCAGCACCACACGGTCGAAGGCAGCGAGCAAGGTTTCGACCTCATGCTCCCGCCCGTATAGCCTTTCGGGGATCAGCAGCCGGTCTGCGATATCGCGCTCGCCGAGCGGGAACGCCTCAATCCGCGATTCCATTTCCCATTGGCTGAGACAGCGCCTCAGATCGTGCTCGACGCCGCCTGCCGTCTGGTATCGTTCCTCGGCCGTCTTGGCGAGCAGCTTCATGACGATGGCCGAGACTGCCGGTGAAACGTCCGCCGTCCGCTCCTTGGGCGACATCGGCTGTCGTGCAATGTGGCAATGCACCCATTCCATCGGGTCGGAAGCGGCAAAGGGCAGGCTCCCGGTCAGCATTTCGTAAAGTGTCACGCCGAGCGCATAAAGGTCGCTGCGGGAGTCGATCGAGCGGTTCATGCGCCCGGTCTGCTCGGGGGCCATATAGGCAAGCGTTCCCGCAACCACTTCGGGCGGCTCGAGCGCTTGCCGCTCGCGGGATAGGCGTGAGGCAATGCCGAAGCCGGTTAGCCGCACCTCGGCGCACGTGCCCGCTACCAGGATATTGGCCGGTTTGATGTCCTTATGGACCAGGCCGCGCTGGTGGACTCTGCCGAGCGCAGCGGCGATGCTGATCGCTAGGCGCAAGAAAAGTCCGGTTTCCATTGCCGCTCCGAGCCGGCGGGCGAGCGGCTCGCTGCCCGGATCTTCAAGCACCAGCATGGTCCGGCCGCCCTCGCGCACCAACTCAAGCGGTCGCACCGCCCACGCGCTATCGAGCTCATCCTTCAATCCGTATTCATGGTCGAGGCGGCCGAGGCTTGAAGGCGTCGGATACTCGAGGGCCGAAATCACGACCAGAACCGGGTTCCACGTGCCGTCGGCACCCAGGCGCCGTTGCCTGTGGAACACGCGATCACCGTCCTCCCAAAGAACCTCCAAACTCCCATCTCCACCAACGCGTTTCGGAGATCCGTCCGGTCAAATTGGCCAAAGCGAGCACATATGACGAACCGCAACCACTTCCTCACTTCTTACCACATCTCGCCTGCCCGTCCCAACAACGAGGCCATCACCCGCCCGGTCGATACGTGGTCCACCTCTAGGAAAGACCGCCCAGCGGCTGCTGGGCGGTCGGGCGGGTCGTGGACCCGTAGAGCTTCGGATGGAGGGAGCGCCGAAGCTTGGTGGTAGCAACGGGGGGATTCGCTACCTGTCTCGCGAGGCAACGACTAGTCTAGCGATGGAAGGGACGACGCGACATTATACTGTGGTTTCGCTTTGCGATACCTTGGAATACCGGCACGGACACCCCTCAGCAGAACTTCTGCTCAGCGACTCATGTCGGCGAAGTCATCCTGGCCCGCAATGACTGGGGCGATGGTCTGCTCCTCTAACCCCGCGCATGGGTGCCGTCAGTTCGATTCGGTGTCGGTTTCCGTGTTGGAGTCGAAAGTGTCTTGCAGGGACTGAGGCCAAAAAGAAGCCTCCCGCGGGTGGGAGGCCAAGGCGGGCCGATCGGTAGCGATCCGGCCTGGGAGGAGGGGGAAATGAACGCGCACCATAGAGGAGGGCTTCCGCAGGGGCTATTGGCCACCAGGAAGGATCGATTACCAATGAGCGGGGGATGACCTATACGCGCAGCCAAGACCTTTATCAGTTCGTTTGAGTCTTTCCTGGCGCGAGCATCAGCTTGTCAGCCATACGCGCGAGTTCGGGCAGGGATCTGGTGCCCATCTTCTGCATGACCTGGCTGCGGTGAACCTTCACGGTAATCTCGCTGACGCCTAGAGCGCTGGCAATCTGCTTGTTGAGCCGTCCTGTCACCACCAAAGCCATCACCTCGCGCTCCCGTGGGGTCAGGCTAGCGAAACGAGTGCGCACCGTCGCCAGCGCCTTTTCATTTTCAAGCCATTCGCGGTCGCGCGCCAGGCCGATGTGAATGGCGTCGAGCAAGTCCTGGTCTCGGAACGGTTTCGTCAGGAACTCGACCGCGCCCCCTTTCATCGCTTTGACAGACATGGGGATGTCGCCGTGCCCGGTGATGAAGACAATCGGCAACTGAATGTTTTCTCTCGACAGCTCGAGCTGAAAATCAAGACCGCTTTGTCCCGGAAGCCGGACATCGAGTACGAGACAGGTCGGTCCATCGGGTCGCCCGGACGTGAGGAAGTCGCCCACGGAAGCGAGGAGGTTGACGGCAAAGCCGACCGAACGCAGCAGACTCCCAAGCGCCTCCCGGACCTCGGGGTCATCATCGATAACAATGATGGTCGCTAGCGCCTCGGTCAATCGTCAGAACCCGCAATGTGAATCGACGTTGGCATAATTTACTATCTACGCCTATTGGCCACGAGATGAGTAAACGAATGCCGAAATCGGGTTTCCTTTCGCACGCCACCATGCGCGATAATCACCCCGGCCACAAGGGTGGATGCCGGCGGCCGCAAACGGCGTTTTGCGCATCGTGGAGCGGCCAGCGTCGCCGGCGAACGAACCTTCTGTCGGGGCGCGTCGGTTGGTTCGGGTAGAGTAGGCAGCCTGCAGGACGGCTCTCCACCCTTTCGGCGCGGGCACATTCGAGATGACCGTCCTCCAACCCACATTTTATGCATTAACGAACTTGCCACGCGTATGGCTCTGTTTTCGCAGCGCGCGTCGGTCTCCTCATTTCCATGTTCCGCGCGTTCACATTCCCAATCCGTCGCAGAACTGTTTAGACAGCGTATACGAGCGTATAGCTTGCGGTGCCTTTGTCGCCGCCCGATAATAAGTCCATCCAGCAATTTGCCATAACGCCATTTAGGCGCGACGCCCATCGGCGAAGTCGGGAGGCGGCGGTGCCAACCAAGAAACCTCTGATTGCGATCGTCGACGACGACGAGTCGATGCGGGAGGCTATCAAGGGGCTCATAAGGTCGATGGGATTTGACGCCGAGACCTTTTCATCCGCGGATGATTTCTTGAGATTCCCTGATATCCGCCGCACGGCCTGCCTTGTGACTGACATCAATATGCCCGGAATGAGCGGGCTCGATCTGCACCACCGGCTGGTCGCGCTGGGCAAGAGCGTTCCGACTGTTCTGATCACCGCCTTTCCGGAAAAGAATGTGCGCGCGTCTGCGTTGGGCGCGGACGTCGTCGGCTGCCTGACAAAACCGTTTGGCGAACAGATTTTGCTTGATTGCATCCGTTCTGCGCTAGTTCTCAATAGCGAGGGCGAAAGCGGTTCGTGAGGTCGGAAATTCCAACGGAATTTCACATCAGACGGCTTCGACGAAACTCCGACCTCTCAGCTTCGATCTGCCGCAAGCAGGTCAAGGGAACTTAGGCGAGGGGCGGTACCACTGGCAGGCGCGGGAACGCCGGTGCGGAGCGCATCCAATCTAAAACCGACCGCGTCACATCTAATGTGACCTAAAACGCGAGCTGCAACTGCGGCGTCGCTTCAGATCTGCGCCGCTCCAGCGAAGACAGCGACACGCCGAGCAGACGGATGCCTTTTCGCGGCGGGAAGATTGGCGCGAGAAGCATATCGACCACCTCCTCAAGATTGGCAATTGCTGGCAGTGCTGACGGAACTGTCTTGCTACGGGTGATCTGGCTGAAGTCGGCATACTTGACCTTGAGCGTCACCGTCTTGGCGCCGATTTCATTGGCCTCGCAATAGCCCCAGACCTTTTCGATCAGCGACTGAAGCCCGTCGCGCGCGGGTTCATAAGAATGGATGTCGGCAGAGAAAGTGTCTTCCGCACCGACGGATTTCCGCACCCGGTCCGGTCTGACCTGGCGATTGTCGATGCCGCGGGCGATGCCATAAAAATACGGCCCTGACTTTCCGAAATGTTCGACGAGGAAGTCGAGCGTTTTCTCCTTCAGGTCCGCTCCCGTTTCGATCGCGAGCCGATGCATCTTCTCGGCCGTTGCCGGTCCCACGCCATGGAATTTCTTGACGGGAAGCTGTTCGACGAAGGCGGGGCCGTTCTTGGGGGTGATGACGGCCTGGCCGTTCGGCTTGTTGAGGTCGCTTGCCATCTTGGCCAGAAACTTGTTGTAAGAAATTCCCGCCGACGCGTTGAGCCCCGTCGCCGCCTTGATCCTCGCTCGGATCTCTTCGGCGATCTCGGTCGCAATCTCCATGCCCTTCAGGTTTTCGGTGACGTCGAGATAGGCCTCGTCGAGCGACAGTGGCTCGATCATCGGCGTGTATTCGGCGAAAATCGAGCGGATCTGCAACGACACGGCTTTGTAAACATCAAAGCGCGGCTTGACGAAGACAAGGTCCGGGCATTTCCGCTGGGCGGTCACCGAAGGCATGGCGGAATGGACGCCGAATTTGCGTGCCTCGTAACTGGCGGCCGCCACGACCCCGCGGGCAGCAGGACTGCCGACAGCAACCGGCACACCTCGCAGCTCCGGATTGTCGCGCTGCTCGACCGATGCGTAGAAGGCATCCATGTCGACATGCACGATCTTGCGCGGCCGTTCGCGGTTGTCTTCGCCTGTCATTATCTAGCTTCCATCAGCAAGACCATCACTCAAACATGGGAAGTGTGCTCCACACTTGTCACCTCGCGGCGTCTGCATCCGCTCGCAGCCCATGGCCATGCGCCGGCGGATTTCCGCGAAGGTGACGCTTGCGCCAAACGCTTTGACCAACAGTTTGCGCTCATGTGTACAATGGCGATCGCAGAGGAGGCATATGAGTTCGACCACCGGGACCTGGTGATCTTGCAGTCTCGGGATCGTATCTTCCACAAGCCGCGTTCGGCGCATCCAAAAATATTCCTGTCTCAACATCCGATTGAATCCGCTGGCGATTTTTATCTTTTGTACCGGCGCTCAACTTCAGCGGGTCATATGCGCATTGACTCATTTATCTCTTCGGAACAAATACAGAACATATTGCTGTTACTCAAGCCGAAAACGGGTTGCCCGAGATCATGAAGTCAGCCGTCGCCCCAAACGCCGTCCTCGACGGGCTGCGCGAGCAGATCGCGCACCTGGAAGGCGCCGGTCGGCGCAGCCGAGGCGTTTTGCCTTTCGGTGTCGCGCAGATCGACGAGCGGCTTCCGGGTGGTGGATTGGCCTATGGCGCGCTGCACGAATGCGCCGGCGGCGGGACCGGCACCGTCGACGGGGCGGCGGCCGCCCTGTTCGTGAGCGGGATTGCCGCCCGTACCAAAGGCAAGGTCGTCTGGTGCCTGACACGTCCTGACCTGTTCTTCCCGGCCTTGGCGCAGGCGGGTCTTCATCCGAACCGGGTCGTCTTCGTCGAGTCCGACAAGGAGGAGGACGTCCTTGCCAATATGGAGGAGGGCCTTTCATACGGCGGCCTCGGGGCGGTGATCGGCGAGATCGTCCGGCTGCCGATGGCCGCGTCCCGGCGGCTGCAACTCGCAGCCGAGAAGAGCGGCACGATGGCGCTTGCAGTGCGGCGGTGGCGACGGCAGACCGAGGCCAGCGACTTCGGCCAGCCGACGGCGTCGACCACGCGCTGGAGGGTGAGCGTCATCCCGAGCGAGGAACTGCCGGTTCCGGGCGTCGGGCGGGCGAGATGGCTTCTGGAACTGATGAGGGTGAAAGCGGGTGAGTGCGCCGAGTTCGAAGTAGGAGCCTGCGATGCCGAGGGTCGTATCGATATTTTTTCCCGATCTGGCGACGGACAGGATCAGGCGGGCCGATCCCGCCATTCCCGTTGAGGAGGCGATCGCCGTCATTTCGAAGAGCGGTTCCAAACGCTGGGTGTCGGCCGCCGATCCCGCGGCCAGAAAGGCTGGCGTTCACGTGGGCATGCCGGCCGCCAAGGCGCAGGCGCTCTTCCAGGGCCTCCGGATGATCGACGCCGATGCCGCCGCCGATGCAGCGGCGCTCGATCGCATCACCATGTGGGCGCTCAGCCAGTATTCGCCGATCGTCGCCGTCGACGCGCCGGACGGCATCGTCATGGACACGGAGGGCGCGGACCATCTACAGGGCGGCGAGGAGCGAATGTTGACGAGCATCGCCAACCGCTTCCGCGCCAAGGGCCTGACGACACGGGTCGCCATCGCCGACACGTGGGGTGCCGCCCACGCATGCGCCAGAGCGACCAGCCGCGAGACCGTCATGGTTCCGAGGGGCGAGACCCTCCGGGCAGTGGAAAAGCTGCCGATCTCTCTTCTACGGCTTCCTGAGAAGATCGTCGGCGACCTGCGGACGCTCGGCTTCAAGACAATCGGCGAGCTTGCCAATACTGCTCGCCCACCGCTTACGCTCCGCTTCGGGCCGGAGGTCGGCCGCCGCTTCGACCAGATGTTCGGCCGCACGCCTGAGCCGATCGATCCCATTCGAACAGCCGAACTTGTCGAAGTCAGCAGGGCGTTCGCCGAACCTATCGGCGCCGCCGAGACCATCAACAAGTATGTCGCCCGACTGGTCGTCCAGCTTGTCGATGCGCTGCAGAGAAGGGGGCTCGGCGTCCGTCGCGCAGACCTCATTGTCGAGAAGGTCGACGGCACCCGGCAAGCCATCCGCGCCGGGACCGCCAAACCCGTGCGCGATGTCGCCTGGCTGACGAAACTGTTCAAAGACAGAACCGAGAAGATCGAACCCGGCTTCGGTATCGAGAAGATGACGCTAGTGGCGGTCATGGCGGAGCCGCTAGAGGAAGCCCAGAAGACGTCGTCGCTGGTCGAAGACGAGGGTGTGGACCTCACGCCGCTCATCGACATCTACGGCAACCGTGGCCAGCGGGTCTATCGCGTCGCCCCCTTTGCTTCCGACGTTCCCGAGCGCTCGGTCCGGAGGATCAGTGCCGCATCCGATCCGATAGAGGCTGCCTGGGTCAATCACTGGCGCCGGCCCGTCCGCCTGCTTGCGCGACCAGAGCAGGTCGACGTGATGGCGCTGCTGCCAGACCATCCGCCCGTCTGGATCATGTGGCGGGGCAAGCGCCGGAAGGTGAAGAACGCCGATGGTCCAGAGCGGATCTTCGGCGAATGGTGGGAACGCAACTCCGAGATGGCCGCGGTCCGCGACTACTTCGTCATCGAAGATGATGCGGGCGAGCGTCTGTGGATTTTCCGTTCCGGCGACGGCGTGGATCCTGAAACCGGGAACCATCGGTGGTTCATGCACGGGATCTTTGGCTGATGAGATATGCCGAACTCCAGGTCACGACGCATTTCAGCTTTCTCCGGGGAGCGAGTTCTGCGCAGGAGCTATTCGAGACTGCGAAGATACTGGGAATTGGTGCCGTTGGTGTCGTTGACCGGAATTCGCTTGCCGGGATAGTCCGCGCACTGGAGGCGTCGCGGTCGACCGGGATCCGGCTCGTCGTCGGCTGTCGGCTCGATCTGCAGGACGGGATGTCGATACTGGTCTATCCCACCGACCGCGTCGCGTACTCCCGGCTCACGCGCCTGATCACGCTTGGGAAGTCCCGTGGAGGCAAGAACAACTGCATTCTGCATTGGAACGACGTGGTCGCATATGCCGATGGCATGATTGGAATCCTCGTGCCGGATCTTGCCGACGAGACCTGTGCCGTCCAGCTTCGGAAGTTGGCCGAGATATTCGGCGATCGCGCCTACCTGTCGCTCTGCCTTCGACGACGTCCGAACGATCAGCTCCGGCTCCATGAGCTGTCGAACCTCGCAATCCGCTTCAAGGTGAAGACCGTCGTGACCAATGACGTGCTTTTCCATGAGGCCGGGAGGCGGCAGCTTCAGGATATTGTCACGTGCATCCGGCACAATACGACCATCGATGCCGTTGGTTTCGAGCGCGAGCGCCATGCGGATCGGTATCTCAAGCCTCCCGACGAGATGGAGCGCCTGTTCCCGCGCTATCCGGAAGCGCTCAGGCGCACGATCGAGATCGCCGATCGATGCAAGTTCAGCCTCGAAGAGCTTACCTACCAGTATCCGGAAGAAGCCATCGTCCCCGGCAAGACCGCGCAGGAATCCCTTGAGCACTATCTCTGGGAATGCGTGCCGAACCGCTATCCGGAAGGCCTGCCGCCGGAGGTGCTGAAGACTGTCCGGCACGAGCTCGCCCTCATCCAGATAATGAAGTATGCCCCGTATTTTTTGACGGTCTTCAGCATCGTCAAATATGCGCGCAGCCAAGGTATTCTGTGTCAGGGACGCGGATCGGCGGCGAACTCGGCCGTCTGCTACATCCTCGGTATCACGAGCATTGATCCCTCGACCAACGATCTTCTGTTCGAGCGCTTCGTTTCGCAGGAACGGGACGAGCCGCCGGATATCGACGTCGACTTCGAGCATGAACGTCGCGAGGAGGTGATCCAATGGATCTACAAAACCTATACGCGCGAGAAGGCCGCTCTGTGTGCGACGGTCACCCGCTACCGGGCCAAGGGCGCCATCCGCGATGTCGGCAGGGCTCTGGGGCTGCCAGAGGACGTGATCAAGGCGCTGTCATCTGGCATGTGGTCATGGTCGGAGGAGGTTCCTGATCAAAACATCCGCGACCTTGGCCTGAACCCCGATGATCGCCGTCTTGCACTCACCTTGAGGTTAGCGCAGCAGCTTATGGGCGCGCCTCGACATCTGGGCCAGCATCCAGGCGGCTTTGTGTTGACGCATGACAGACTGGACGACCTTGTGCCGATAGAACCCGCCTCGATGAAGGATCGCCAGATCATCGAGTGGGATAAGGATGACGTGGAGGCGTTGAAATTCATGAAGGTCGATGTGCTGGCGCTCGGCATGCTCACCTGCATGTCGAAGGCTTTCGACCTGATCCGGGAACACAAGGAGGTCGACCTCGATCTCGCGAAGATCGAGCAGGAAGACTCGAAGACCTACGCGATGATCAGGCGCGCGGACACGCTCGGAACTTTCCAAATCGAATCCCGCGCGCAGATGTCGATGCTCCCAAGGCTCCGGCCGCAGACGTTCTACGATCTCGTGGTTCAGGTTGCTATCGTTAGGCCGGGGCCAATCCAAGGCGACATGGTGCACCCCTATCTCCGCCGCCGTGAAGGCAAGGAAAAGATCGAATACCCGACACCGGAACTGGAGGCCGTTCTCGGGAAGACCCTCGGAGTGCCACTCTTCCAAGAGAGCGCGATGCGCGTGGCTATGGTCTGCGCCGGGTTCACGGGCGGGGAAGCCGACCAGCTCCGGAAGAGCATGGCAACCTTCAAGTTCACGGGCGGCGTATCGAGGTTCAAGGACAAGCTGGTATCCGGGATGGTCAAGAATGGCTACACCGCAGAATTCGCAGAGAAGACCTTCTCACAGCTCGAGGGATTCGGATCCTATGGTTTCCCCGAAAGCCATGCGGCCTCGTTCGCTCTCATCGCCTACGCCTCCAGCTTCGTGAAGTGCCATTTTCCGGATGCCTTCTGCGCGGCGCTCCTGAATTCCCAGCCCATGGGCTTCTATGCTCCCGCGCAGATCGTCGGATGTGCCAAGAACCACGGTGTGCAAATTCTACCGGTCTGTGTGAACCGATCTCGCTGGGATTGCACGCTTGAACGCGTCGGCAACGGCGACCGCCATGCCGTTCGTCTCGGGATGCGGATGGTCAAGGGACTGGCGGCCGCCGATGCCGCTCGGATTGTCGCCGCCCGGATGGATACGGTATTCGAGAGCATCGACGACATGTGGCGGCGTTCGGCCGTTCCGTCCGAGGCTCTGAAGCAACTCGCCGATGCCGATGCATATCTGCCGTCTCTGGGGCTTGAGAGACGTGATGCGATTTGGGCGATCAAGGCCCTCCGTGACGAGCCGCTACCTCTGTTCGCGGCCGCTGCCGAGCGCGAGATGAAAGCGATCGCGGAGCAGCAGGAACCGGAGGTCGCACTCCGGCAGATGACCGACGGGCACAATGTCATCGCCGACTACAGCCACGTCGGGCTGACGCTACGCGAGCATCCGCTCGCCTTCCTGCGGAAGGATCTGCAGAAGAAGAACATCGTCACGTGCGCGGCAGCGATGAACGCTCGCGACGGCCGCTGGCTGATGACCGCGGGCCTTGTCCTCGTCAGGCAGAAGCCAGGATCGGCGAAGGGCGTGATGTTCATCACCATCGAGGATGAGACGGGTGCTGCCAACCTGGTCGTCTGGCCATCCTTGTTCGAAAAGCGCCGTCGCGTGGTGCTCGGATCATCAATGATGGCGATCAATGGGAAGATCCAGAGGGAGGGTGACGTCGTCCATCTTGTTGCACAGCAGCTCTTCGACCTGTCCGGCGATCTATCCGGTCTGGCGGATCGCGACACAGGTTTCAGGCTACCGACAGGCAGGGGCGACGAGTTTGCGCATGGCTCTCCCGGAAGTTCGGATTCGCGGGATCGACCGAAGCCTCTGCCCGAGCCGAGGGATATCTTCGTCAGAGATCTGCACATCGATACGCTGAAAGTGAAGGCGCGAAACTTCAACTGAAACGGCAATCCTACCGAAGGAGACCGTCGCTCCCGAATTCGTCCCATCCGCTCAAGCCGATCGCGGCTTCATCGGCTCGTTCGTTCTGTTTGGCTTTTTCCTTTTTCTTCAGCGAACGCGTCAGCTTCGCCTGATACGCGGCCCGCCTGCGATTTTCCGCTTTCGCCGCTGCGTCGTCCTCTCGCCATTCATCCACTGCGCCACGGTCGAGCAGATCTTCGACGACTCGGGGGTCGAATACGTGAAAGGTGATCTTCCTTGCGCGCCCTTGCAGCCTCACCGTTCGCGTTCCGGCGCTGGGCAGGCGACCGTCTTCGAGCCAGCGCTTCCGCTCTGATGCCGTGATCGTCAGGATATCCTCGATCTCACGAGGGATGATCGGAAGGTCTGCGATGCCGTCCAGTGCGCAGGAAACGGCCGATGCCGTCGCCCTGAATGCTGTCTTCGCAGTCTCTGGCATGACGAGGATGAGCGTGCCTGCCTGCATATCGAGCGACTTCCGCACCGGGGATGGTAGTCGCGAGCGGATTTCCTGCAGAATTCCCTTCACCCTGACACCAGATCCGAGGGTCGCCACCACGGGAAGTAGCCACTCCCTGATCAGCTCGGGATCGTCGGTTTCCTTGCTTTTCGTCTTCGTCTTGGGCATGTCGAAGCAAATGGTGTCCAAGGGGTCAAGCGTCAACGGAACTCGGGAGGATTTCCCACGTTCTCGCAGCGAGGAGGACCCCATGTCTGTGCCAAACGAACCCATCGTGCCGCCGCCATCGCCACCGCCCGTCGACACGCCACCGCGCGATCCTGACCGGATACCCGGCGAGGAACCGCTTCCCGATCCCGAGCCCGACGAGGGCGCTTCTCCAAGAACACGCGCTTCCGTACATCGCCCGACGTGGGACCTTCTTTGCAGAGGCATTCGTCTTCAGCCGGAGAACGGGCAATGACCAAGGACTGGCGCGACGACCTGAGCCTGAAGCTCGAAGATTTCGTCGACACGTTCGTGGTTAAAGGCGCAAAGGCAACGGAGGTCTACGATGCCATACAGAACGAACTTGACCGCCTGAGGGTCGCGTACGACCGGGACCCGGATCCCGCAGACGACCAATCGGACGACGTTGTCGAGGAACCGTCAAACGACTAGCCGGCTTCCCAGGCCTGACCCACGCGCGGGAAGACGGCCGGCAATCCTTCGGGAAATTTTCTAGTTGAGACTTGTTGCGGACACACTTCAGGTAGAACTCTCCCACAGGCCTTGCTGATGCGCGCTGAATTCGCTGCTCGCAACGCCGCATCGCTGAAATGCTTTTGATCGCGGATGTACTGGCACTGGTCAGAAGGCGATGATGGGTCGGTGCGGTTTCTACCCGGCCTTTTTTGTTGCCTGAGAGGCCGGGGGGGGGGGGGTCCTCAGGGCGGATCAGTGCCACGTATCCAACGACGGCTCGTCGTCCTCGAAGTTTCCATTGCTGGCAGCATCGTACGAGTTGATGCTGCGGCCGCCGCCACGCGTGCCATATGCCGTCAACTGAACCATGACCTCTTTCGCACGCTCAATGGCCTCGTCTTCGCTTGCAGCGTGACCGTCTGCGACCTTGATCGACACCACTTCACCGTCGTCGCCGACGAAATCTATCCGCCAGCCCGTCCTCTCGTGTGCAACCTTGGTTTCCAGCAAGTGCATGTGACTACCCGGCCTTCCTGCCTTTGAGATCGGCCTCGACGCTCTTCCGGAGCGCATCCATGATACTGACCACATTCGACTTCGGTGCGGATTCGGCCGCTTTCCCCGTCGCCGTTTTTTTCGGTTTCAACGCCTTTTTCTTCTCGTCGATGAGCTTCAGCAGGCTGGTCTGGATGGGATCGCTGACCATGTCCGGCGACCAGCGCGCGGTCTTCTGCTTGATGAGCTTCTGGACGAGCGGAATGAGATCCGGATCTGCGTGCTCGTCGATTTGCTCGAAGTAATTCTCCTCCGGTCGAACCTCGTCGCCGAAACGCAGCGTCCAGAGCACGATTCCTTCGCCGCGCGGTTCCAGGACGACCGCCCGCTCTCGGCGGCCTATCACGAGCTTCGACACACCGAAAACCTTGTCGGCCTTCATGGCATCCCTGATCACCGCAAATGCCTCGTTGCCGACGGCGTCGCCCGGCATCAGGTAATGCGGCTTCTCAAGGTAGATCCACTCGATGCTGTCGGCCGGGACGAACTTGTCGATGTCGATCGTCTTCACCGTGTCGAGCGCAACGGCATCCAGATCGTCCTCGGTGAGGATAACGTAGTCGTTCTCTCCGCGAGCGTAGCCCTTGGCTTCGTTCTCGTCCTTGACGGGCTTGCCCGTGACGGAATCGATGTATCGGGAGACGATGCGGTTGCCCGTCTCCTTGTTAAGTGTATGGAAGCGAACCTTCTCGCTTTCGCTCGTGGCCGGGGTCATGGCCACGGGGCAGGTGACCAGGGAGAGTTTGAGATAGCCTTTCCAGTAATATTTCGGAGCCATCGTCTAATCTCCCTAGCTGGCTTTGCGCTGCGGGGCAGCCTTTGAAGCGGCGGACTTCGCTGCCGCCCCGCGCGCGGCGCGCTGCCTCCCAGTGCCGGTGTTGGCGTTGGCGGCAGTGCGTTTCGGTTTGTCCGCAGCGGCCTTCATGATGCCTGCGCTCTCGCGCAGCGCGGCCAGCAGATCGTTGGGCTTCGAGACCTGCACCTTCTTCGGCTTTGGAAGCGACTTGCCTTCCAGCTTCGCCTTCACCAGATCGGCGAGGGCGGCTTCGTAGCGGTCGTCGAAGGTCGCCGGATCGAACTCGCCCTTCTTGGTGCTGATGATGTGCTTGGCGAGCTCGAGCATCTCGCCCTGTATCTTGAGCTTGGGCATCTCCTCGAAAGCCTTCTCGGAGGAACGAACCTCGTAGTCGTAGTTGAGCGTGCTGGCGATTAGGCCCTTGCCGTGCGGCCGTATCAGCACCGTGCGCATTCGACGGAATAGGACGGTGCGGGCGATGGCTGCGACCATCGACTTCTTCATCGCATCGCGGAGAGCCGCGAACGCGTCTCCGCCCATCTTGTCGGGCGTGAGGTAGTACGGTTTGTCGAAATAGACGTCGTCGACGTCGGAGCAGGGGATGAACGCCTCGATCTCGAGCGTCTTGTTGCTCTCAGGAATCGCGGCGGAAACTTCCTCAGGATCGATGATGATGTACTGGCCGTTCTCGATCTCGAAGCCCTTGGTCTGGGCTTCCTTCGGCACCGGATCCTCGGTCTGGCTGTCTATGAAGATGCGGTTGACGCGGTTGCCCGTGGCCTTGTTGATGGTGTTGAAGGTGATGCGCTCGCTAGTCGAGGCTGCCGTGTAGAGAGCGACGCCGCAGCTTACCTCGCCGAACTTCAGAAAGCCTTTCCACTGCGCACGCTGTCCTGACGGCATGACAAATACTCCGAATCATTAATACGCGACTCAAAGACGTGTTAGGGTGATTCGTTCCGACTCAAAACGAATCATTTTTCAATACTTTACGGAAATTCTCTCTCAAATTGATTCCGCCGTCACCGCTGGCCGAATTGCGCCCGACAGTAGTGGAAAGGTGGAGATTTGTTCAGTTCGAGCGCCACGGTAACCACCTTCCTCCCAGCACAATGGCGGGCACCGCTTAGGGAATTCCGCAGCCGCTTCAAGCGCAGCATCGCCATCCACTGTCTCCCGGGAACCACCGGAATCCTTGTGAGTTTGTACTGCGAACGTTCATTCGAAGGAGAAGCCCGATGGCACAGACACCGACATCCCGCGGCCGCGCACAGGATCGAGCTCGCGTGGCCGGCGGTCAGGATCACGAGGTCAAGTACGAAGCAACGAAGGAAGGCGTCTCGAAAGATGCTGTCAAGAAGGCCGTGAAGAGCGCTGGAAACGCACGGAAGAAGGTCGAGGCCGAGATTGGTCGCCGTTAGACGGCCAAGCGGTGTTGCCCTATCCATGGACGAGGCAGGTTCCCGTGAAGTCCTGTCTTTGTTAGTCTGAATGATGGCGACCCCGCTGTGGTCGGAACGAAGCAGTCATAGCCGCGCACGCCTGCCGCCGCCATGTCTGGGGTAACGCATGTCCAAGTGCTTACAGGAAGACCACCTGCTGATGTCGAAGGCCGTCCGTGAATGGTATCGGTACTACGAGGTGGAGTGGGACGATCAAGCGTCCTCCTTTTTGTGTGATGCCGCCATCGAACTCTACAACGAGGGCTGTCGCTCTTTAGAGGAGATGGCGACCGTTCTGATCGGCACTTACGTCGGGCTGGCCGCCACGCGCGTAAACGCGCCATCTTCGAGCTCAGTGCATTGACAGGCCAAATCAGATCGGGCTGCACTCGGCGAATTCGCACTGCATGTGATCCGAGCGCGTCTTCTTCCAGCCGTAGACATATTCTCCTGGTCGATTGCGGTCGCGCGCATGTTTCGTCGCACCGCTTAAACGAAGCGCTGGCGGCAAAAATCGCCGCGCTGCTCACGCGTCTTCCTGTTGAGTATTGCCAACGTCCGGGCTATCACCTGCCTGCTGACCGGGCCTCACCCGACCTTTGTCCTGATCCGATTGATGCCATTACTGGGCGGGAAACCGGCTCAGCATCCGGTCCTGGACGTTCTCCTCGCCGACGATCATCGCCGCAAGCGAGATGGCTTTATCACGGTCCGCAACGTTTGTTATGTAGCCTTCGAGCAGGACCACAGGGCCGAGCATCCTGATCTCGATCGCACTGCTGTCGATATCCTGAGCGGCGGAAAGGGTCGCTTTGATCGTCGCCATGGTCGAGGCCGAACTATGGCCCTGGGAGCAGCACTCTTGGTGGCTGGCATTGTCGGAACCGAACTTCATATCGTCCTCCTGGTCGTTGCCCTCCACGAACCGTCATATTACCTCAGAACCTAATATGAGAAGCGGGCTATGGAGTCGCCAGTCCGACTTAGGTCCGTCTTCCCCTCGGCGCGATCCAGCTTAGATTTTCCTCATCCTTGTTAAAAGGACACCAGGGAGGTTTTAGCAATGTTGCCGTTCCCAGTCAGAACCTCCCTGGTGAAGCTTTGTCGATCCATGTCGGGCGTCGCATAAAAAGCGAAGATTCGCCCTGTGAAAACCTGCCTGGATGCCATTCAGGACAATATTCCCCCGAAGACCGTCTGCATGATCTCATTCATGCGCTGGGCCACGAGCGAGATGAGCTTGTCCCCGTCGGGTGCCCGAAAGTATCGTTGACCGCTTTGACTCGATCGAGGTCTATGAACAGTACGCAGTGGCTCTGGCCTTGGGAGCCGCCGCAAGCCGGACGGCGAGTTCGGTGCTGAATGAGCTCGGTTTGAAAGACCGGTCAGAGGATCGCGCGAGGCGAGATGCTGGAGCTCCTCACGAGTTGAGGCAAGCCGTGCTGAACGTCTCACCCTCACCAACCACCGCTTCTTTTACTCGTTGTCATCGCTGAACGACGGTCAGCGCAGCGATACCTGCCTCATCGGCCGCACGCAAGAACGCGTCCCAAAATTGCTCCGGAGCGATCTCACCGCTGATCGCATCGACGCAAGCCTTCACCGCAGTGACATATTCTTCGCCGTCATCGGAAGGCCAGTCCCTGAGCAGCATATATGCCGCGTCGCCGAGGGTGCGAACGATCCTGTGAGCTGGCTGACCGCGCAGAGCCAGCCCGACGGGTGTGAATGCAGACGTTGCGTCCCAGTTCATTGTCGTCGACCTCAGGTCAGACATCGCTATTCGCGGGATAATATACGCGTGTATTCCAAAATCGTAATTGACGATTGGTTACCCGGAGTGACCGGGTGTGAAGGTATGCCGCTGGAAAGGATTGGGCGCTCTACGATTTCGTATCGGAGCGCGCTGAGCAGCATCGGCTATTGTTGCGATAGATGACGACAGCGGCAGGGCATCGAGGTCACTCGCCCAAGGTTTTGAAACTCTGTGAGCAAGGGATGTCGAGGGTAAAGATGAGGCCGATCGATATCATTTCGACGGCCTCCAAAATTCGGATTAGTTTAACGCATCGGCGATTGCCAGAATAAGAAGAGCCGGTTCAAGTTGAACGTGGCCGACCGAGGAGTGCCCAAGCTCGACGTAACTTCTGAAGGCGGGAGGAAATCCGCTGTGGAGGAGGGGCCGATATTCCATTGCGAAAATCAGCTAAGGCTTGAGCCTCCAGCCTCGTTCTCTCGCTTGACCATTGCTGGTCAACTATTGGCTTGCCGGTCTGGTGGTCTATGACCGACCACCTTCCGTTCTCGAGTGCTTGTATCTGGTAGCGCTGCATTCTCAAGCCATAGATTTAGATGTGCCTACATCAGCCTGAAATCTCATTGAAATCAACTGGAACGGAACGCTGCTTCACACATACTTCGGTTAGATGGTGAACCCCCGGTTACCCGAGGGCAAGCGGCAACTTCCATATGGCGTCGAACTATCGACCTTACTACATTGTAGCGGCAATGTTCCCATCGGATATATCGCTTGTTATACGGTGATCAGGTACTTCTGAAGCCCTCAGGGATATCGCGTCTGTCCGGAAGCTACCTGGGAGCGAAATCGGACTCTTTGATCCCGCCAACCTAGCACCTGCGCTCAGGGGCGATCCGCAATATCGCCAGTAAAGCCGTCGGCGGGCCGCCCTCGACTATGGGTATCGGACGAACGTACATCATTTGTTACTTCGCACATGCGGTAATTGTCATACGATTCAAAACGCAAAAAAATAACAAAAATCAGTTGCTTACTCGAAGTTTCTCGACTACGTTTTTTACAGAAAAATTCCGAAATAACCGGCCTCGCCGGCGATACTCAGCGGTCGTTTGATCTCGCTTGAGAAGGATCATGACGTTGTTTGTCCGACTTCGTTTCTTCGCAATGATGCAGCGAGCGCGTGATCTCGTCTCGATCCGATACGGACCTACGACGGCAATCTGACGCGTCGGAAACCCTTTGTCCCACTTTTGTAAGATGGTGCTCCGGTGTGGTGCGCCCGAGGTTTGTTATGCAAAAGCAAGCTGTCGTATTCAACGGTCAGGAAGTCGGGATCGCGGTCCCAGTCGAAAACCGCCTCAAATTCATCGCTGTCCGCTTCAATGTCATTGACCTGGACAACAGGCTCTTCGACACGGTTACCGAAATCCGGCGCGCCATTACAGAGCATCTCGCGTCCAGCGGTCGTGCGATAACCTCGCACTGAATGGCAGAAGATATTCTTCTACGTCATGCGGCGTCCGTCATGGGAGGCCGACATGAACGCAATCCCATCTGCTTCACAACGCTACCCACCCAGGGCTGCAGGGCAATCGGACGCCGGCCAGCTGCGTCTGCCGCCATGCGATAGGCACTTTCGACGTCACGGCACTGTAGCGATTTCGCGTGTCGTTGATCCCACGTTCAATTCGATTGGCGACATTGAAATTTCGCCCGATCGCCCCGCCTCGTATGACGCTCCCGTGGGGATGTAAAATGATGCCATGAAGCCGGCACCGAGATCGAATGTTGGCCCGCAAAAGAGGACCGCGAAGAAACGTTCGTGCCTAAGCTTGAGCCTCGGCCGGCCGACCTGTCTTCGATTTGTCGAACGTGATGCGCTGCCACTCGCATCCTTGGAATTCTAGCCGGTCCATACCGAGCCGACTGCCTCCTGCGCCTGCCGCCGGTCAGACGAAGCGGAACCAGCACAGCGACGCGAATGCTCCCGTCGGCGCCAGGTTGGCATTGTCACGATTCGCAATTGGCGCTGGATGCAACCCCCTGATGGTACGCGCGGACGGCTTTGCTATGTGTCGTTTGTAAGCAACGAGAATAATCAGGCCCACGGCGACCGAAGTAAATAAAGTTAATTCTAAATTAGCCAATCGGGCGAATTCTCGCAGCTACGTGACCCGCGCGGTCGTCCTCAGGAGCTGGAGATCCGAATGAAGCGCCCGAATGTCAAGCAGGCCCTTGTTGCGGTTTTATCCGTCATTTGTGCCTTCCTCGTTGTCCTGTCCTACAGTTCCCTCAGCACGATCTCGACCTTGAACGACAACACCCAGCAAATTGGTGGCTTCTGGATGAAACGCCTGGTTACCGCGAGGGATATCAAGGGGAATTTCTCCGATTTGAAGCTTGCTTACGCGCGCTATCTGTTGGAGTCTTCACCAGAAAATCAAGCCGTTGAAGCTAAACTGGTCGACGACGCCAAGTCCGCTGTCCAGACCGCGATCGATGAATATGTGAAAGGCGTGCGTACCGAGCGGGGCCGGGAACTGATCACTCAGGTCAACTCGGAACTCAAGAAGTACGGCGAGCTTGCTGAGCATATGGCTAAATTACAGGACGGCGGAAAGGGCGCCGAGGCGGTCAGCTTTTTCCGCGAGAGTATGGAGCCGCAATCCGATCTGGTCGGCCAGAAGATTTCTGATCTCGTGGCCTTCATCTTGAGCCAGACCGAGACCTATGTGGCGGCAAGCGAGGGCGCCGCACGCACGGCATTCGTAATCACAGCAATAATTGCAACTCTTGCCGTTCTGGTCGCTTTAGCCGGCACGATATTCGCCGTGCTCGGCGTCGCGAGCCCGATCCGCCGCATCGCCTCAGCCATGAAGATCTTGTCCGACGGGGATCTGCAAAGCGAGATCCCTTATGCCGGCCGCGCCGACGAGATTGGCGCAATGGCAGCAGCGGTCGAAGTGTTCCGACAGAACGCCATACATGTCCTCCGCCTGGAACAGGAAGCGTCGGCATCGCGAAGCCAGTCGGAGGCCGCACGTGCAGCTGCACAGGAGCGCGCCGAGCATGAGGCGCAACAATTACGGTTTGCGACGACCACTCTAGGTGACGGACTGAGACGTCTTGCAGGCGGCGATGTCTCTTTCCAGCTGGCGGAGCCCTTCGCTGAGGAATACGAGCAACTGCGGGAAGATTTCAACACGTCCCTCAAGCAACTCGGGACGGCAATCGGTGCTGTCCTGCAAACGGTGCACAGCATCGACAATGGAACGCGCGAAATCGCGTCCGGTGCGCAAGATCTTTCCAAGCGTACGGAGCAGCAGGCCGCGTCTTTGGAAGAGACGGCGGCAGCTCTCGATGAGATTACCACCAACGTTGCCACCGCGTCCAAACGAACCGACGAGGCCCGCAATGTCGCGCAGGAGGCTAATGTCAGTGCGGAACGTTCCGCTGCCGTCGTGTCTCAAGCCGAACAGGCTATGAGGCGCATTGAGGACAGCTCGGAGCAAATCTCCAATATCATCGGCGTGATCGACGAAATCGCTTTCCAGACAAACCTTCTGGCGCTGAATGCAGGCGTCGAGGCAGCCCGCGCCGGAGAAGCCGGTAAAGGCTTTGCCGTTGTCGCACAGGAGGTACGCGAACTCGCCCAGCGCGCAGCGACGGCGGCGAAGGAAATCAAGGGACTCATCGAAAAGTCATCAGTCGAAGTCGGCACGGGTGTGAAATTAGTCCTCGAAACGGGCCAGTCGCTTAAGTCTATCGGCGACCAAGTCTCTCAGATCAATCAGCTGATGGCAGCCATCGCAACGTCGGCGCGAGAGCAGTCCACGGGGCTCGCCGAAATCAACACCGCCGTCAATCAAATGGATCAGTCCACCCAGCAGAACGCGGCGATGGTCGAGCAATCGACCGCAGCGGCGGCGTCTTTGTCGAGTGAGGCGAGCAGACTGCGTGAACTCGTCAACCAATTTCATCTCGACAGCGCCGCCGGCCATGTGGCCGCGTTGAGAAGTAATGTCAGGATCAGGGCGGCATGATAATGGCCCGGCCGTTTCGTCGAGCGGCGGTTGCTGAGACTGTCCTCGCGCAGATCTTGGCCTCTTTTCGACTGCAACCTCTCCAAGATCCGACGTGGAGGCCTCATTCGCCTCCATGCCGCTCGGCACAGCGGATGGCGGATTCGAGCGTGGGGAATGGGTGAGCGTGTCGGCACTTCCCGTATAGCCCATCAAAGGTTCGCTGAATGGCGCGCTGCGGCGGTCGAAAACAAGCCGCCAGCCCTTTCGGCTGTTCGGTCCCTAATGTCGTCACCGAGCGCGACGGTTTGAAAATCCTCGCAACGGTATTTTCGGGAAACAATGAGTGCGAGAAACAGGATAGCTCCACCGGTTGTCGCTTAAGACGCGCAAGCCGGAAGCCGTCGCTGTTCTCTCGTTATCTGTGTGTCTGCCAGTCTCCATCACTTGTCCTCCGCAGGGTGGCAAAGGATGCGCGGCGGGTGCAGATGGCCGCCGCCGCGCGTTCGTCTCGATCAACTCTTGATGGCGATGCGCTTGACCTGCGACTGCGCCTCCTCGGTCTTCGGCAAGGTGATCGTCAGTATTCCGTTCTTGAAGGTGGCGTCGACCTGGTCTTCCTTGACCTTGACACCGAACGGGATGCGGCGCTCGAAGCGGCCGTAGTAGCGCTCGGAAAACCGGCGATCCTTATCCTCGCTCTCGGAGTGCTTTTCGCCCTTCAGCGTCAGCACGCCATCATTGAGCAGGACCTCGATGTCCTTCTCCTCAAGACCGGGGACTTCGGCCGTCACCTTGATCTCCTTGTCGGTGTCGGAGATCTCGACGCTTGGCCATCCACCCCCGAGGGCGGAGGCGTTGCCGAAGGACGGCAGGCCGGAGCCAAAGCCGCGGAAGACATCATCGAACAGACGGTTCACCTCACGATGAAGCGACAGGAAGGGATCACGGTCGTCATCGCGCAAGAGACTTGAAACCTGGTTGCCATTGTTGCGGCCCCAGGGAATCAGATCACGAACACTCATGTTTCTTCTCCTTTCTGTTGGTTCGCTTGGCGAAACTTTGCTGCCGGCGCCGGACCAGGCCCGGCGCCTTGCTTGCGGTCTGCTGGGGAAGGCTTAAGCCGCCTGCTGCTTGCCCTCGATCTGCTTGGTCTCGGCCTTCGGCATCTGGCCGGTTCGGATCTCGATCTGGCGCGGCTTCATCTCTTCAGGGATTTCGCGCTTGAGATCGACGGTCAGCAGACCGTTGACGAAACCCGCACTCACGACCCTGACATGGTCGGCTAGTTCGAAGCGACGCTGGAACGAGCCGCTGGCGATGCCGCGGTGCAGATATTGGAGGTCATCGTCGCTCGCCTTCTGTCCCGAGACGATGAGCATGTTCTGCTCTTGAGTCATCGCCAGCTCGTCCTGTGAGAAGCCCGCCAGTGCCATGACAATGCGGTAATCATTCTCGCCAGCTTTGACGATATCGTAAGGCGGCCAACTGTCGCTCGTCTCGGCGCGGCTTGCAGCCTCGAGCGCGTTGAACATCCGGTCGAAGCCTATGCTCGATCGGAACAGGGGTGAGAAATCGAGGTTTGTCCTCATAGCCATATCCTCCTTATAAGCAACATGGATACAAGGAGACGCCAAGAGCAACGGCGTCTCCTGGACCTGTGTCAATCCCCATTGGGCAATCGACTAATATCGATATAATTCAGTGTCTTAGAATTTCAAGGGGAGTGGAATTTCTCGGTGGAAAAAATTGAAAATTTTCCGAGGCGCCACCATATCTGGGCCGAGCGGGAGAGAGGAGAAAGTTGCTATGATAATGACCGCAGACGACGTCATCGCCGTGCTTGGGCCTGCCGACGAAACGCTGGTGGCTGAAGTCATCGCGACAGGTGCGACCAAGACTGAACTTGCCGAGGCATTTGCGTGGGCCAACAACGACGAAGCCTTGATGGGCGAAGGTCGCCGTCTGCCGACAGGCAGGGTTGCCGCGCTCGTTGATCTGCTTTCCGCCGAGGAGGAAGAGCAGGATAGATGACATCACTGGCCGCTGCTCCGGGCGCGATCGACGCAACCGGTCATGCCGTCGCGAGCACGCGGATGTTGCCCTTGCGATCGATCACGTCCACAACGACATTGAGTCCGGAACGTCGAATGGCGATGTCTGCCGAACCATTGCCGATTAACAGGTGTCGCAACGTGACCTCATCGAGGAAGCTCGGAAGGCGCGGCTCGTTCAAGCTGATCTGCAAGGCGTTCGGATCGAACTCAAGACCGAGACACGACTGCAATAACGACAAAGGCGTTGCCGCCGCCCATGCCTGCGGCGAGCAGGCGACCGGATAGAAGGTCGGTCCCTGCGCGCGCCTGCGCGGCAGGCCGCAGAAAAGTTCGGGAAGCCGCCGCAATTCGATATAGGTCGAAGCGGCAAAGAGTCCCTCAAAGATCCGCGCGGCTTCCGCGCGATAGCCATAGCGAGCAAGCCCCCTGGCGATCAGGGCGTTGTCGTGCGGCCAGATCGAGCCGTTGTGATAGCTCATGGGATTGTAGAGCGCCTCTGTGGAGGCAATGGTGCGGATGCCCCAGCCACAGAAGGACGAGGCACTCATCAGAGTGAGGGTGAGCTGTCTGGCCCGTTCGGGATAGGCGATGCCGGTGAACAGGGCATGGCCGGCATTGGAGGAGCGGACCCTGCAGGGTCGCTTGTCGCCATCGAGCGCCAGCACGTAGGTGCCAAGTTCCTCGTCGAAGAAGCTCGTATCAAAGGTGCTACGCAGCCCCTCCGCACGCGCTAAGAAGCCGGCGGCCCGTTCCGGCCGGCCGAGGCGCTGAAAGATCTCGGCCGCCGCCTGCCACGCGCCATAGACGTAGGCCTGAACTTCGGCGATCGCGATCGGACCCTTGGCGAGCGTCCCGTCCGCGTGGAAAATGGAGTCGTGGCTGTCCTTCCATGCCTGGTTGACCAACCCTTCTTCCGTCTGTCGCCCATATTCGACGAAGCCGTCGCCGTCGCGATCGCCATGGTCATCAATCCATGTCAGTGCGGCTTCGATATGCGGCAGGAGACGGTCGATGGTCGCAAAATCACCGGTTCGCCCGAGATATTCACCGGCCAACATCACGAACAACGGCGTCGAATCGATGCTGCCGTAATAGCGGCGAAAAGGAACCTCGCCGAGCTCGGCCATTTCGCCACAGCGCACCTCGTGCAGGATCTTGCCGGGTTCCGCATCTGCGACTGGATCGATCTCCGTTGCCTGGTTGGTTGCCAAGTGGCCAAGAACTCCGCGTGCGATCTCCGGATCGAGCCAGAGCGTCTCCAGCGCCGTAATCAGAGCATCGCGCCCGAAGACTGTGCTGAACCAGGGAATCCCGGCGTAGGGATAGGGGCCTTCTGGCTTGTCGGTCATCAGCATGTAGAGATCGGAGATGCTGCGTTGGGCGACTTCGTTGAAGATTTCGTTCGACGTTGTGATCGAGGCGGCGCGCGACGAAGAGGCGCGCAGGGCTCTGCGCGAATCCCGCAGCGCAAGGAAGAACGAACGATGGCCGGGTTTTCGAGTCTCCTTCTGGTCACAGCCGATTTCTATGAACAGAGACCGGCTCTCGTGCGGCGCCAGCTGGAGATTATAAGTGACATGGCCGGTGGTGAGTTCGGTCGGCTTCGGATCGAAGGAAAGTTGCGTTGATCGATTTTGGTTGTCGAGGCCGATATAGGAGAGAAAGACACAATCCTGCTCAACGACAGGAGAAAGATGGCGCCCTCTTTTTGCCCTTACGGTTCCGCGAACTTCGAAGAGATCGGCGAAATCCGCTCCGAAAGTCATCTCGATACGAATGGGCCGCGGGCGGTCATCAAAATTCCTTATCGACAGTCGCTCGTAGCACTGAGCATTCCAGAGGAAGCGAGACCTGCGCAGGTGGATGACGTCGTGGCCGAGGACAAGCCGACCCTTGTCGTCGAAGAGGTCGGGATTGGTGAGGTCGCAGGTGAGCGTCGCGTTGTCATCGCGCAGTATCGACGACAGCAGCATTGGGGGCTTGCCGTTGATCGTCAGGCTGAGATGCGAGAGATATCGGGTATCGCGATGAAACAGGCCTTCCGGGCTGTCTGGTCCCGAAACTGCATCGCCATTGTGATCAAAGACGGCGAAAGTATCGCCGTGCTTTAGAGTGAGCGGCCGGCGCTCCTGCAGTGATGAGGTAGCCGGAATGAAAAATTTCTCGACCGTTGCCATCGGGCCGGACGATGCTGGCACTGGGCTGCTGTCTATAGAAGACATTGCTCCTCCTGAAATCTCAGACGACGAGCTGCAAGTCGAGCGGCTGCCCGTTCGACCGGCGAACTGGAGCGACTTTGGAACGGACGCCGGGTAGGCTACGGTAGAGGTCGAGGTAGTCGTACGCCATCCTTTCCGCGGTAAAGCGCTTCTCGAACGTGGCCCGCACCTTGTGGCGATCCATCCGAAGCGCCCATTCGACGTTCTCGGCCGCGTCGGTGACGCTGTCGACCAGAATTCCGGACACGCCGTTGTCGATCACCTCCGGCACCGAGCCGCAGCCGAAGGCGACGACCGGAGTGCCGCAGGCCATTGCCTCGATCATCACCAGTCCGAACGGCTCCGGCCAATCGATCGGGAAAAGCAAGGCTCCTGCATTTCCAAGGAAGGTTGCTTTCTGATGCTCATCGATCTCGCCGATGAACTCGACATTGGAATGACGTTTCATCATCGGCTCGATGACCGTTTCCCAGTAGGCCATGTCGGCATTGTCGATCTTGGCGGCGATCTTCAGCTGCATGCCGACTTTTGCCGCGATCTCTATTGCACGATCGGGTCGCTTTTCCGGCGAAATGCGGCCGAGAAACGCAAGGTAATCGCCCTTTGGCTTTTCCGTGAAAGGCAGCAGACCGGTGGGCAGACCGTGGTAAACCGTTCCCGCCCAATGGACCGGTGGCATAGGCCTACGTTGGTCATTGGAGATCGAAACGACCGGAACATCTGCGAAGGTCTGGTAGAAGGGCTTGAGATCCGGCAGATCCAGACGGCCGTGCAAGGTTGTCAGCGTGCGGTCGGCAAAATTTCGGATCAGCGGGAAATGCAACAGATCGATATGGAAATGCAGGACATCAAACTCATGCGCGCGGCAGCGAATTTCCTCCAGCATCACAATCTGATGCGGCAGTTGGTCCTTGACCGCCGGGTTAAGCCGCAGCGCAACGTCCGCGCAGGATACGAGCCGGGCGTCGGTGACGGAGTCGCCGCTGGCAAAAAGCGTGACGTCGTGGCCCTGCGAGACAAGTTCTTCGGTGAGATAGGATACAATCCGCTCCGTTCCCCCATAGAGCTTCGGCGGAACGCTTTCGGGGAGCGGCGCGATCTGAGCGATCTTCATCGGCAAAACCTCCTCAGTTGAGCAAAGAGTCGTCGGTAAAAATCTTCTCCGCGTCCGAAACAGGCACGCGGCGGTCAGGGGGAGCGGTTAGATCTCGAATGGTTGTCTGAGTCCTCGTTTCCAGTAGCTGCACAGACCGAAGCCGCCGGATCGGTGCGACAGCGATCTACGGCGGCGGCTTTGGCTGTCATTGACGGAAGCCGTCTGCTTTTGCGCTGATGTGTTTTGATCGTCACCATCGAGAGCCTTCAAGGTCGCAAGAACCTCATCATAGGAGACAATCCGTTCTGTCCCGGGATAGCGTCGCCAGGCTGGCATGGATTCGATTGCACATACGTCGGACGCCCAAGAGGCCAGAATAGCCCGCTTCTCGTCCTTGCTGATATTGTCCGCCAACAGCACGTGGCGGGGATGATCGAAATGCATGGCCGGGTGCAACAGATGCGCGGCGCTTATTGTTGCTGCGGCATGCTTGGCTGCAGAATTGCTATCAGTTTCCTTTCTCATGTTCTGACTCCACGGATATAGGACCAATGGACGTTGTCGACTCTCCCATGTCACGCGGCCTGGGTGGGTTGCTTTTCGAACAGTCCGCGCGCGGCCCGAACCATGGTCTTCAGGTGTTCGGGATTGCGAACGCCCTGCCGATAAAGCTCCACGACGATTGCCGCGATGCGTTCAGCTTCTTCAGAATTGCGAGGCAAGTCCGCCACAGTTCTGAGGTCATCGAAGACGTGTCGGCAGACTTCGAGGTCACGGGAATCAAGCGGCGCTTGCGACTTCTTGATGATCGTTTGAACCATTTGTTCCTCCATTGCTGGAGGCCCGCCCTTCAAGAGCAGGGCGGGCCGGCGGCCTTAGAAATCCATGCCGGCACCGGCGGGGATCGCCGGAGCGGCTTCCTTCTTGGGCTTTTCAGCGATCATAGCCTCCGTCGTCACCAGCAGGCCGGCAACCGAGGCTGCATCCTGAAGCGCGGTGCGAACGACCTTGGCCGGGTCGATGACGCCCTGCGCATAGAGATCGCCATAATCGCCAGTCTGAGCGTTCCAGCCGTAGGCGAACTCAGTCTTCTCACGCAGCTTGCCGACGATCACGGAGCCTTCCGCGCCGGCGTTTTCGGCGATCTGACGCACCGGGGCTTCGATTGCACGTCGCACGATTTCGATGCCGACGCGCTGGTCCTGGTTCGCGGTGGTGAGATTGTCGAGCGCCTTGACCGACCGCAGAAGGGCAACGCCACCGCCGGGCAGAATACCCTCTTCGACCGCTGCCCGGGTCGCATGCAGGGCGTCGTCGACCCGATCCTTCTTTTCCTTCACTTCGACCTCCGTCGAGCCGCCGACGCGGATGACGGCAACGCCACCGGCGAGCTTGGCAAGGCGTTCCTGGAGCTTCTCGCGGTCGTAGTCCGAAGTGGTCTCTTCGATCTGGGCGCGGATTTGCGCGACCCGGCCATCGATTTCCGTTTTCGAGCCGACGCCGTCGATGATGGTCGTGTTCTCCTTTTCGATCGACACCTTCTTGGCACGGCCGAGCATGTTCAGCGTCACGTTTTCAAGCTTGATGCCGAGGTCTTCGGAGATGACGGTGCCGCCGGTCAGGATGGCTATGTCTTCGAGCATGGCCTTGCGGCGGTCGCCGAAGCCAGGCGCCTTGACGGCAGCGATCTTCAGGCCGCCACGCAGCTTGTTGACGACGAGCGTTGCAAGAGCTTCGCCTTCGACGTCTTCAGCGATGATGAGGAGCGGCTTGCCGGACTGGACGACGGCTTCGAGAACCGGCAGCATCGACTGCAGGTTCGACAGCTTCTTCTCGTGGATGAGAATATAGGGATCTTCGAGCTCGACGCGCATCTTATCTTGGTTGGTCACAAAATAAGGGCTCAAATAGCCGCGGTCGAACTGCATACCTTCGACGACTTCGAGTTCGGTTTCGGCGGTCTTGGCTTCTTCAACGGTGATGACGCCCTCGTTGCCAACCTTTTCCATGGCCTCGGCAAGATACCGACCGATCTCTTCGTCGCCATTGGCCGATATCGTGCCGACCTGGGCGATTTCCGAATTGTTGGAGATCTTGCGCGCGTTGGTCTTCAGTTCCTTGACCACGGCGTCAACGGCCAGGTCGATGCCGCGCTTCAGGTCCATCGGGTTCATGCCCGACGCCACCGCCTTGGCGCCTTCCTTGACGATTGCCTGAGCAAGCACGGTTGCGGTCGTGGTGCCGTCGCCGGCGAGATCGTTGGTCTTCGATGCCACCTCGCGCAGCATCTGGGCGCCCATATTTTCGAACTTGTCTTCGAGTTCGACTTCCTTGGCGACCGAAACGCCGTCCTTGGTGATGCGCGGTGCGCCGAAGGACTTGTCGATCACAACGTTGCGGCCCTTCGGGCCGAGGGTCACCTTCACTGCGTTGGCAAGCACATCGACCCCACGCAGCATGCGTTCACGAGCATCGGTGTTAAATTTAACGTCTTTTGCAGCCATTTCTCTAACTCCTCTAATAGGCAGCTATTTGACTGATAGATTGGTGGGGTGGACGGCTCAGGCGGCCTGCTTCTGCTCTGCCGGGGCTTCGATGACGCCCATGACATCGCTTTCTTTCATGATCAACAGGTCCTCGCCGTTGATCTTGATCTCTGTGCCGGACCATTTGCCGAACAGGATGCGATCGCCAGCCTTGACGTCAAGCACCTGGATCTGGCCGGCATCGTTGCGCGCGCCGGGGCCGACGGCGATGACCTCGCCTTCCTGAGGTTTTTCCTTGGCGGTATCGGGAATGATGATTCCGCCTTTGGTTTTCTCTTCAGACTCAACCCGGCGGACAAGAATGCGATCATGAAGCGGTCGGAACGACATGTTTTCCCTCCGATGGACAAACAATGATGACGTTGTTCCCCCGCCCGGACCGGATGACTAGTCCGGGCGGGTGCAAAACCTCACTCGAGCGTTTTGCGCAAAATGATCTGGTTTGTCGGTTTTTTGATTTCAAGAGGTCAAAACAAAAAAATTAGCACTCTTCATCGCCGGCTGCTAACACACTGGAAAAACACAACAACAACGCCTCCGGTATTCAAAAATCGGTGATGACCGCAAAATTTACAGAACCCTGCAGGCTGTCGCGAAACCGAGATGAATCGGCATGATTGGCCTATGGCGACAGATCTTTTCGCTTCCCGGCGATAGAGCGGTCACGAGCCACGGCGTGGGGCATGTTGCGTCTGCTGACCGACAATACGAATAGTGTCGGCAAGCATTAGGATCGGGGAAGACGCCGATCAACGGCACCCCAAGCGTTCAGTGGAAGGTGGGCCCGCCAATTCGGCCCGAGAACACAGCTAAGATCAACGATTGACGAGCATTTTGACTGGTCGACAAGGCAAGATCAGAAGTGGCCATGCACCAGGTTAACACTGGGAGCTGATCCCCACCAAATATACGCAAAAATCGCCCCGCGGAGACGCGGGGCGCAATGGTGAGCGGACATGGAAAGGCGGACGTTAGCGAAAAATCGCAATCACATCCGCGCTCAAAACGCGACGCTCCAGAAAAAGTTCCAGCAGTGACTAAGTAATTTGAACTGAAATAAATTCCGCGCGACAGAGGGGCACGACCTGCCTTTGACGCTGGCTATGCTCGGATCGGCCGCAAATTGGCGCTCGACAGATCCACCTTTCGCTCGGCGACCGGTTAACGTTGGTTTGCGATGCTCCGCCAGGCTGGCCTCGCCAAATACGCTGTCAGGCCGATGGCGAGACAGCCTGCGGTACTGAACAAGATGATCTCAAACGTGGCGGAGGGTCCACCGGCACTTTGGGCGATCCATCCAAATACAGCCGAAGAGATCGCAACTCCGAAAAACACAAGGGTGTTGAGAAAGCCCAACAAAAGGCCTCGGTGCTTGGAAGGTGCAAGTTCCTGCGCTTCGGCCATAACCAGGGGATGGAGGTTGCCGATTGAATAAAGCAGGCAGATCAGAGCGACGGCGGCGACAATACTGGAGCCGGGTGAAACGGCCATGGCGAAAGCGGCGATCGTCCCCGCGACCATCCCAGCCGTCACGATGCTTCGCGGTGACACTTTGGATACGAGCGCGGGAATAGCAAAGGACGTCCCTATGCCGACGGCGCTCACGATCGTCAGCGCGAAACCTGAGACACGCTGATCCGCGGAGAACACCCCGGACAGGTAAGGGGTCGCCCAAGCATTGCGAAAAGTCCCTCCGAGCGACAGGGTTAGGCATATTGGCAAGAGGTAGACTAAGCCCGCTGGCCTGCTCTCAGTCGCCTCTTCCGATTGTCCTTCTTGTGGCGTTGGTGCCATTTGAAAGGCGACGCCAACCGCGCAAAGCGCCATCGCTGACGCTGCAACAAGCATCGCCCCGCGCCACCCGAGGACTTCAGAAAGCCAAACCATAGGCGACGCCGATAGAAGGGCGCCGATGGTGCCAACAGCGCTGACGGCGGTGATCTTTCTCCGCGCGGCCACCCCGTCGCCAAGACTTCCGAACTGATAGACCACTCCCATGAAGATCGGCGCGCATCCCGCGCCCAGGACCGCCTGACCGGCAACAAGCTGTCCGGCCGTTCGTGCCATGGCGACCAACGCGGCCCCCATGGCGCCGACGATCATTAAAACAGTCATAGGCGTTCCTGCGCCGAAGCGGTCGAAGGCTGAGCCCAGTGGCATCTGCAGCAGCCCGAACGAAATGAAGAAGGCCGACGCCGCGTATCCATAGCGGCTGGGGTCGAGATCGATGTCGGCAGCGACCATCGGACCGACCACGCCGAAATAGCTGCGAAAGAACATGCTCATCAGAAAGGCAAGAGCGAGGACGAAGAACTGCTTCCTGTTGTTGTGCATCAAGCGTCCGCCGTTTGCGAGATCCAGAAGCAATGTCAATCGGTGCGAATGGTTCCGAACCGACGACGCCAAGCGCCCCTAACTCTTGCAGATCGTTCTCTCGAATTATTCCTCAGCGTCGGAATACGTTTTGAATTGCAGTTTCAGAAGCGATGCGTCCACCGACAGGACGAAACCTGTCGGCGCGTAGCCAACAGTGACATCGCCGAAGGCGGAGAGACTGGAGTTGATGAGTCGAAAGCCGAACCCCTTCTTATCCGGCGCTTCTACCGCAGGGCCACCGACCTCCCGCCAACGGAAGTCTAGGCGCTTGTCACCCGCCTCGTCGCGCACAGACCAATCGATTTCGACTATCCCGGTCTCTCCCGATAGCGCACCATACTTGTTGGCGTTGGTGACAAGTTCGTGCAGCACGAGGGAGAAGCAAAGAGCCGCCTGAGGACCCAATTCAACAGCAGGACCGCTTGCTTTGAACCGTTCCGACGTCTCTAGTCCGAGATTGATAGCCGTCGCCTCGACAATCGCCGTCAGGGTAGCGCCCAGCCAATTCCGCTGTAGCAAAATTTCGTGCGCTTTGGCATATGCATTGATCCGTGCCGAGATCGCCTGTTCCGCATCCTCTATAGAGCTCGCGTTTCGGAAGGATTGGCTGGTGATAGCCTGAATGACGGTGAGCGTATTCTTCATCCGGTGCGAGAGCTCGTGCATCAGAACGCGCTGTCGTTCCTCGTTCTCTCTCTGCTCTGTCTGATCTCTGAGAATCTTCACGAAGCCCTCGACTTCGCCGTCATCCGTCGTCAATGCCATCATCTGACCCGACGCCCAAAACAACGAGCCGTCCTTGCGAACGTGCCAGCGCTCGTCATTGCCATGACCTTCGGTCAAAGCGGCGGTCATTTCCCGTTGAAGAACCCCCGCCTGCCGGTCTTCCTCGGTGAAAATCACGGCCGCAGGCCGGCCGACCATCTCGGCCTCATCCCATCCGAGGATCCGTCGCGCGCCCTCATTCCAGGTGGTCACCAGCCCATCCAGATCTGTCGAGATGATCGCATATTCGATCGCACTTTGGAGAATGGCTTCGAGAAAGCGCTCTCGGGAGCGACTGGAGTTGGAAAAGAGTTTCATGATCATATGATGGCCCGATCCTTCCCAGGGCCCGCAAGAAAAAGGGCCTCATCCTGTTTCTAGGACGCCGCCTGACATTGGGGACGGCGCTGGCGTTTGCAATGGGCTACTCGACGGTTCTGACGGTCCTTGAATGATCGGCTATCCCTAACAATATCATTTCGACAGGACCATTGGTGGCATGAAAGGAGGAAAAAATGCCGCAGAACGATGTTCCATGGACCCAGCCGGTAAGAATCCGGCTGCAGTGCGGTTTGGAGCGCAGTTTCACAGGCGCATACGACGCCTTGGACTTTCTCGAAAACGAATGGCCGTTGCGTCACGGAGAGCGCCACGAGCGAGCAGTCAAGACGTGCCGTGGCGCCCTCAACGACACCACCGCCGGCATTATCGCGCGGGAGGCCTTCGTGGCCGCCTGCTTGGAAGCCGGCATGCCGTCCGTTCTTGTTCCTTGGAAGAGAAAGCCGACCGCGCATCCGGCTCGGCCTGCGCGCCTTGCTATCATCTAGGGGTATCAGTGACGACCTCGCCTCATCGGAGGCGAGGTCCGGCATAGCGCCTTCCCCGGCCGCGCTATCTTCGGCACGGTCGCGCCGGTCTATGACGACATCGTGGTGCTGGGCTCGCCTGTCTAAGCAGCCTGGCAAATCTACGACAGCCGATCAGAAGACCGAAACGTTCTCAGCCTTCGACTTTCCGGTCTTGCGGTCCTCCGACCTCGAAGCTGACCTTATCGCCTTCGCGCAGCGAACGGCCGCGTTGCAAGGCAGAGACGTGAACAAACACATCCTGTCCGCCGCCCTCAGGCGTGATGAAGCCGAAGCCCTTGTCGCAGCGCTCAGCCGGCACGTTTCCGAGCACATCCGGCCGATGCGCCTCCAGCTCGCGGATGCGAACGATAAGGGCTCCACTATCCGCCCTGCCTCAAGAACAGGCGCCTGTTTGCCCCTGCTGGATTTTCGTTATCAGTGTCGTTGCCATCTCTGGTCTCCAACATTTGATACAACTGGAACTCAGTTCGATCTGATTCAGCTTTCGAGAGCGGCATGTTCGGTCGCCGGCGCTCCTGACATGGCGAGACAGGCGCCACTCAGCATTACGATGATGCCGATCACATCCATCACTGTTATCCGCTCCGCGAAGACAGCAGCGCCGAGGGCGACAGCGATGACCGGCGAAACGAAGGCATAGCTACCGGCGCGGGATGCGCCGATATCCCGCAGCAAGCGCATGAAGGTCGTGTAGCCGATTAGCGAGCCAAAGATCACAAGGAAGAACCAGCCAAGCCAGGCAATCATGCCCCAGTCGCCGGAGAGGGCGGAAACTGCCCCCGGTTCGAAAGCCAGGGCTACCATCAGCAGCACGAAGCCTCCGAACGAGGTCGTCACACCTGAAACGAACAAGGCCGGATAGGATCGGAGAAGTGGACGGGCCAACACCGAGCCGTAACCATAGGTGAAGGCCGCTGATGCAACCGCCAATCCCCCCCATAGGCTCGCGCCTGGGAAGGCTTCAGGCAGACTTACATAGGCGGAAGCCGGCCAGAACAGGACGACCAGTCCACAGACCCCCAGAGCGATCGCGAAGATCCGCCGGCCATCCAATGTCTCTTCGCCTAGCAGGAGAGCAAATACCAGGAGCGCGATCGGAGTGAGCGACATTTCCAGAACGGCGGCAGTCCCGGAATTGATATACTGCATGCCCCAGAACAATGGGCCGTAGCAGAGCGTAATCATCAGCATACTGGCGGCGGTAAAGCGAATGCCATCTCTCACCTTCAGCCCCGCTATGTTGCCATTCGCCCAAGCGTAGAGAAGAAGCAACATGCCGGCAGCGGTGAACCGCGTGCCGGCGAACACGAGCGGCGGCACGGCTTGGATGCCGGCCTTGGTTCCGATCCAGGTGCTTCCCCAGATTATGCATAACATCAGAAAGCGCAGATGATTTTTGTTGGCACCGCTGGGCATCGGGGCTCCGATCCGTGTAACGTGTAAAAATCATTTAGACCGTTACAACTCGCCCTTGCCCAAATCGTTCCCGGAAACGATATTCAAATTATGAACACGCTAAAGACGATCCATGACATCAGCCTTCTCGGCGGTCATCCAGCGCTCGACTTCGTCAACACGGTCGATAGTCGCGGTGAACGTTGGGGCCCGGATTTCCTGAATAGCTACGATGACCTCGTGGCCTGGGCCCGTCGTCTCGATCTGATCGACGACAAAGAACGCGATACCTTACTAGCTAAGGCCGGCGGGTCGCCGTCCGACGCGAAAAAGGAACTCGGAGAAGCTAAGGAGTTGCGGGAGGCTCTTAGCCGCCTGTTTCTGTCCGAATATGATGCAAGCCCGATCAGCCGGGACGATCTCGACCTCGTTGCCGGCATGGCCCGGCGTGCGCAACTGCAGCAATCACTGAGCTGCGTTGGAGGCAGGATCCAGTGGCGTCCGGCGGATGCCAAAGATTTGGATGCAATCAGTACTCGTATCGCCCAGTCAGCCGCCGAACTGCTGACGTCGCGACACGCACGCCGTCCTGTACGTGCGTGTCAAGGTCCAAATTGCGGCTGGCTCTTTCTGGATCAATCTCGTGGCGGCCTCAGACGATGGTGCTCGGACAAAACCTGCGGATCGCATGCTAGAGTGCGCAGGTTTCGGGCTATCCAAGCCAGTTGATCACCCAGGCTGACCGGCCAAATTCGTCTTCGTCTTCGTCTTCGTCTTCGTTAGCGCAAACGCGAAAGTGGGTTACATGCACCCGCTGACGGCGAAGATCGCCGCGGTATCCTAACCGTGGGCTCGTCAGGGCTTGAGCATCACAAGCTGCTCCCCGCTTCCAGCGTCCCAGATCGTCAGGTCGACGACAAAGTCCCCCTCTTCGCTATCAGGTCGAGCAAGGCTGCGGCCAGCCGTCCCGCGCAGATCGGGTTGGTCGCAAGGTCGAGTGTCTCATTGCTGGTCAGCGCCAACCGAAACGAAAGGTCACTGTCTTCTAGAGGAGAAAATGCAGTGACGCTGTCAGATTCAAGATACGCGTCCGCTTCACCATCGGCATAAGGCCGGCGACGTTCGAAGGCTCGATGAAATTCACTCTTTTGTTCGGCGGAGAGCATTGTGATCCATTCCTCTATCGCGATTATCGGCCAGGCGCCGCTCCGTCGTTGTCGACGGAAAAACACAAGCCCATGGCAAACACAAGCCAATGTCCGTCACGGGCAGTGGAAACGCCGTCTCTTCAAAACAAGCTCGCCGCGGCAGCTCTGAGGTCAGAGCAACGTGCTATGATTCAAAATTCAGGAGATCGCACGTTATCGGCGTTGCTGCTCCAAGGCGAAGCACGCGGAAGCAGCTCTTCGCGATTTCATTGCCAGCCATGGCATACCACCGCGGCCATCGATCCCCGCGGCGGAAACGCCATCTCATCAAGCGACGTGTGGCTTTTGCCGCTATCGCAAGATGGTGCTCGATAGGGGAGACGCCAGCTGCACTTCAACCCTCCTTGCGCAGCGCGAGGAGGGTTGAACTCGAAGCCGGTTAGATGGCGGTCCGCCGGTACCGGTCGCGCTCTTGCGCAATCTGTTCAGGGGCATATGGATCGAGCGTATCGTCAAACCGGGTCCATCCCTGCTCGTTATAGGCACGCCGACGTTCAACCGGGTCGACCCAGTTCGAACCCTGGAGAATGGCCTGCGCCTCGGAAGCGCGGGCGTCGTCGACCCGGGCCGTAACCAAGCTGCCACCACGGCGGACGCCTTCGGCATAAAGGTGGGCATCATCTTCCGAGACGCCGGAGTCGGTGAGGGCGCCGATTAGGCCACCAGCGGCACCACCAGCGACGGCGCCGGCAACAGCCCCGGCCGCAGTCGCGGCAAGCCAGCCTGCGGCAACCACCGGTCCGACACCGGGAATGGCCATCAGGCCCAGTCCGGTGAGCAGGCCGCCAGCGCCTCCGAGGGCAGCGCCAATGCCGGCACCGGTCGCGGCATCCTCTCCAACGTCGGAGTCGCGATCGATGCGGCCGGCCTTGTTGGAGACGATACTGATGTCGGTTGAGGGAACGCCTGCCGCTTCCAATTTGGTGACGGCGGAGCGAGCGTCAGAGTAGTCATCGAAAAGTCCGGTTACAGTTCTCATCATGCTTCTCCTTGGGTTACTTGGCGACGATGTTGCCTTGATAATCGAGGGCTATGGAGACGGCTTTGCCATCCTTCATGCCAGAGGCCATCCAGATCCCCTTGTCGTCGAGCTTGAGATCCTTGACGTCGGTGTAGCCGGCTTCCGCAATGCGATCCTTCGCCTGAGCTTCGGTAAAGCTGTTGGCACCCTCAACGGGCGCAGTCGGATTTTTGGTATCCGGGGTTGCAACTGCTGGTGTATTTCCATCCGGAGATGGAGCCGGCGGTGTTTGGGCGAAAGTTGCGACGACAGAGGCGCCAAAAATTGCCGCTGCCAACATGATCTTCTTCATATGGTGTTTCCTCCGTTTGCGGATCAGGCAGATCCATGCTCTCAAAACCGCCAGAGAAGATTTTTGTTCCTCGCCGCCGCAGGGAAGTATGCAATTGATTTTTTTAAATATACGGCGACGAGACCCCGAAATAACACTATCCCTCCCGGTGCCGCGGCAAAACGAGCGGACAATGAGGCGTGGAGCGACCGACCTCCAATGAGCAATTCAAAAGCCTCACATAGGCGATGGGACTTTTAACTCCTAAAGTTGTGCTTTCCTTTGCACAGGAGATTAAGGCGAGACATTTTTTACCGGCCCAAAGAGTCTCGGCCCGGCCGAACCGCTGCCGATTTATTCGCCGAGGTCGCGGCGTGCCAACCGGACGTTACGGAGATGGTGAACGCACCGGTTTTTTCCGAATTCTCGGTGCGCGAGCGCCGTCAAACGCGGGGCCAAGCTCTCTACCCCGAGCAGCGGGCAATAAAAAAGGCCGGGGCGAAATCGCACCGACCTTTCCAACATCGCTCTTCACACCAGTGCCAGTACATCCGTGGTCAAAAGCAGATAAGCGACTTCGGCAGTCGCGAACACTCGCGTGGAGCACTCACCAGCAACGCCGATGATCCGTAGATAGCTTCGGGTTATGTTCAATTCAAGTCCCCCGGCAAAACGGGCGCATAAACCTGCCAACCATCAAATGGACGTCCGGGAACCAAATTGAAATGCGGAGGTTCGCGGTTATGATTCACGGTAATACGGCATGACGCATCCTCACGGAAGGCATGCAGTGCTCGTCGTCGAAGACGAGCCCCTGCTGATGATGATGGCGGTGGACGTTGTCGAAGCGGTCGGACTGGAAGCGCTCGAGGCGACGAACGCGGATGATGCGGTCCTCATCCTGGAACGCAGGAGCGATATCGCCATCGTCCTGACCGAGGTCGAGGTGCCGGGTACGATGGATGGCTTGGCGCTGGCCGCCTTGGTCCGCGAAAGATGGCCCCTGATCGAGATCGTCGTCGTGTCGGGGAGGGTGACGATCGGCAGGGAGGGCCTGCCCGAGCGTGGGGTGTTCTTCTCCAAACCATATGATGCCGACGAGCTCGCTTACACGCTTCGACGGCTGGCGACTTACCAGGTTTGCATCCCACGCGCCGAGCGAATTTAATGCACCGAGTTTCCGCAAGGCCGAGCGCGGCGAAGCCAATCATCCTGTTCCGGTGATCCTCCGAAGGGAAAACTTGTCGGATTGGTGGTTCACTCGGCGGCATGACGGAGGGGGTATCCGTCTGCGAGCTCTGCCGAAGCGATGATCTCGAAGTCCGCGGGCATGGCGTGCTGATCGGTTCCCACGAGCGCCAGCGTCCAGTAAGCAGGATCCTCCCCGAAAACCGTGGAGACCTGAACGATCGTTATTCGTCCGTCGAAGTGCTTCGAGGACTTCGCCCAGTAAAACGCATCCGGAACCAAACTTGCTGCAACCATGACGCCAACTCCCATGACAAGTGAACGATAGCAGAAATCCTGGAAATGAGAATGCCTCAGCTTGTCGAGGTCGTCATCGGGTGGATAACGGTCACCCGTGGGCTGGCCGGCTTCCCATTGGCGTCTATGAAGCATCCAGGATGGCCAGGCCGCTGAACTAGCCCTCGCCCTAAGGTGCGTTGAGGCAACGCCACGGAACTTCCAGCCACCTGCTGACATTTCATTGTCGGACCGCTTTTTGGGAACGACCATGGCCACGGACAAACTATCGACCTATCGGTCGAAGCGCGATTTTCAGAAAACCGCCGAACCGAGCGGTGAAAAGCGCCTCGCGCGCAGCAATCGTCGTCGCTTCGTCATCCAGAAACATGATGCTACCCGCCTGCATTACGACCTCAGGCTCGAGCTCGATGGCGTCTTCAAGTCGTGGGCCGTCACGAAGGGGCCGTCCCTCGATCCGCATGACAAGCGGCTGGCCGTCGAGGTCGAAGACCACCCGCTCGACTATGGTGATTTCGAAGGCACCATTCCGAAAGGCCAGTATGGCGGCGGCACGGTCATGCTCTGGGATCGGGGCTATTGGGAACCGGAAGGCAAGATGAGCCCGGAGCAGGCCCTGGCGAAAGGCGATTTCAAGTTTACGCTGGAGGGCAAACGGCTGCACGGCAGCTTCGTGCTGGTGCGCATGCGCAACGATCGCGACCGCGGCAAGCGGACAAACTGGCTGCTGATCAAACACCACGACGAGTTCTCCGTCGACGAGAACGGCGCGGCCATACTTGAGGAAAACCAGACATCAGTTGCCTCCGGACGTACGATGGAGATGATTGCCACGGGAAGGGGACGAAAACCCAAGCCTTTCATGGTCGAGGGCGGCGACGTTCAGGCCGATGCCGTCTGGGACAGCAATCAGGGACTGGCGGCCGAAGAGCGAAAAGAGGATGACAGGGCCGGGCGAAAATCGAAGACGGTCACAACGGTCGATCTGCCTGATTTCATTGCGCCGCAGCTTTGCCAAACCGTGGAGCGCCCGCCCCCCGGCACCGGCTGGATTCACGAGATTAAGTTCGACGGCTACAGGATCCAGATGCGGGTGCTGGATGGCGAGACGACGCTGAAGACCAGGAAAGGACTCGACTGGACCGGCAAGTATCCCGAGATTGCCCAGGCAGCGTCGGCCCTGCCGGACGCCATCATCGATGGCGAGATCTGCGCACTCGATGAAAGCGGCGCGCCGGATTTTGCAGCCCTGCAGGCGGCTCTCTCGGAAGGCAGGACCGGCGAGCTCGTCTATTTCGCATTCGATCTTCTCTATGAGGGTGGCGAAGATTTGCGATCCTTGCCACTCGTCGAGCGTAAGGAGCGGCTTCAAAGCCTTCTGTCCGACGCCGGCAGCGATCCGCGCATCCGTTTCGTCGAGCATTTCGAAACGGGCGGTGATGCGGTCCTTCGGTCTGCCTGCAAACTGTCACTGGAAGGCATCGTCTCGAAACAGGCGGATGCACCCTATCAATCCGGCCGCACCGAAAGCTGGGCAAAGTCGAAATGCCGCGCTGGCCACGAAGTCGTGATCGGCGCCTATGCCAAGACCAACGGTAAATTCCGATCTCTGCTGGTCGGCGTCTACCGGGGCGACCACTTCGTTTATGTCGGCCGCGTCGGCACCGGATATGGTGCGAAGAAGGTGGAAACGCTGCTTCCGAAGCTGGAGGCGCTCGAGACGGTGAAATCGCCTTTCACCGGCATCGGCGCGCCGAAAAAGGAGGCCGAGGTCAAGTGGCTGAAGCCGGAGCTCGTGGCGGAAATTGAATTCGCAGGCTGGACGGCCGACGGTATTGTCCGGCAGGCGGCGTTCAAGGGGCTGCGCACAGACAAGCCGGCCAAGGAGGTCAAGGCCGAACGGCCGGCGAAACCCGCGCAGACGGACGTGCCGCAGCCGGCGGCGGAGACGAAGGCCAGGCCGGTCAGGCGAAAGGGCGCCAAGGCGGAGGTCATGGACGTGCTGATCTCCAACCCTGACAAGCCGCTGTGGCCGGATGCCAATGACGGCAAACACGTCACCAAGGAGGAGCTGGCCCGTTACTACGAAGCGGTCGGTTCCTGGCTGATCGAGCACATCAAGGGACGTCCATGTTCCATCATCCGGACACCCGACGGGGTCGGCGGCGAGCAGTTCTTCCAGCGCCATGCTATGCCCGGCACCTCCAACCTGCTCGAACTGGTCAAAGTCTTCGGCGACAAAAAGCCCTATCTGCAGATCGACCGGGTCGAGGGTCTGGCTGCCGTCGCGCAGATCGGCGCCGTCGAACTGCATCCCTGGAATTGCGAGCCGCATAAGCCTGAGGTGCCGGGACGACTGGTCTTCGACCTCGATCCAGGTCCGGGTGTGCCCTTCTCCGAGGTCGTTTCCGCAGCCCGCGAAATGCGCGACCGTCTCGACGAACTGGGCCTGATAAGCTTCTGCAAGACAACCGGCGGCAAGGGCCTGCACGTCGTCACCCCGCTTGCCGTCGACAAGAGCGAGCCGCTTTCTTGGGCGCAAGCGAAGGGCTTCGCGCATGACGTCTGCCAACAGATGGCGCGCGACAATCCGCAACTCTATCTGATCAAGATGACGAAGAGCCTGAGGAACGGCCGCATCTTCCTCGACTATCTTCGCAACGACCGAATGGCAACCGCGGTGGCGCCGTTGTCGCCGCGGGCTCGACCGGGCGCCACTGTCTCGATGCCGTTGAGCTGGACGCAGGTCAAATCCGGCCTCGACCCCAAGCGCTTTACCATCCGCACTGTTCCGGCGCTTCTGTCGAAATCGTCGGCTTGGGAGGACTATTGCGACGGCCAGCGGCCGCTGGAGCAGGCGATGAAGCGCCTCGCAAAGGCCCGGGTGGCGGCTTGATTGAGAAGTAGTTCATCGCGGATCTGGCTCGAGGTGGTAGCCGGCATTGCTTTGCGAATTCGGGGCCGGCCAAGATCTGCAGAGGACGACCAGCTGGCCAGGCGTCGGATCATTCCGTCAAATCATACACTGCCGCGTTGTCCTGGATCTCCCGAAGCCCCTTGTACGATGCATGACGGAGGTTGCCGTCCCCAGTCCAGCCCCGAAACTCGATCTCAGCGATCAGCGTCGGCTGCACGAAGACGTAGCGCTTGCCCCTCAGCGGAACGACCGGCCGGTTCGTCTTCAACGGATCGAGCGTCTTTTTCAGGTGCTCGGCATCCTTCGCAGTGAATCCAGTCCCGACTGATCCCACAAAAGCCCAATCGAATCCCTTCCTACCGGCCAACAGCAAGCTGCCGATGCCGCCCCGCGCGACTGCCGACTGCTCGTAGCCAACGATCATGAAGCTTTCGCTCTGGACACACTTGATCTTCAGCCAGTCACCGGTCCGGCCGCTTCGGTAAGGTCGGTCACGATGCTTGGCGATGATCCCTTCCAGTTGATGATGGCAGGCGTGCTCGAGCAGGTCTTCGGCGGGCAGTTCTATCTCCTCGGAAAGACGGATCGCGCCGTCGCCGTCTTCCGGCACAAGGTCTTCAAGCAGGTGCCGGCGCACTGCAAGCTCGGTGCGGGTCAGATCATGCCCATCGAGATAGACCAGGTCGAACGCGAAAAGGCTGGACTCGGTCGATACCCGTTTGCCCCCCCGCCCGCCGAGCGAACGCTGCAGGGCGGCAAAATCAGATCGGCCCCGCTCGTCAAGAACGACCGCCTCACCATCGAGGATGGCAGTTGTTACCCCAAGGTCTTTTGCCGCAGCAGCGATGGTGGGGAAGCGGTGGGTCCAGTCATGGCCGCCGCGAGTGATGACCCGCACGCGCTTTGGCTCGATGTGGATTGCCAATCGATAACCGTCCCACTTCACCTCATAGAGCCAATCCGATCCGATAGGCACGGTCGGCTTGAGCAGCGCGAGACATGGCTCGACGCGTGACGGCATTGGATCGAAGGGTAGACTCGGCTGGTCGGGGTCGCGCTTGCGGATCGGACGAGACAGCAGCGTTAAGCGTGACTCGTCGAGCAACGGCAGGGAGGGGCGACGTGGACGCATCATGTAAAGGCTATCCGTTCGCAGGACGATGCCGCTGTGTAAAAGGCAACAGGGAACGCGACCTCTCCAAACTTGATATAGCCTTTCCAATTCGCTCGCGGGGTAACCATCTTCGCGGACTCCTGACGCAACCAACCCGACTCAACCGAATCAGTGACGCTTTGTTCCAAGTCGAAACGAATCTAGTTTCAATGACTTAACGCTGATATCTCACTCGTATTGCGAGTCGGCAGATGCTCTTGATTCAATGCCTTTTTTGCGGCTCCGTGCGTTCTTGTGCGTTCGGCACATGCGAACTGGTGCGATGAAAGGCGAAAGTGACAATTCATGCCGGAAACAAAAGTTCAACGACGGTTCCCTTGCCCGGCACCGAGGCAATGCGAGCGTCGCCACCGCTTTGGCGTACGAATCCATAAACCACTGCTAGGCCAAGACCGACGCCGCCTTCCGCGTCGCGCGTGGTAAAGTAGGGTTCGAAGGCTTTGTCGACGGCCTCGGGTGTCATGCCGATGCCGTCGTCTGTCACACTGACGCTGACGCCGGCCTCACTGCGGGAACAACGTATGAGAATTGTTCCACCTGCCGGCATAGCCGCGGCGGCGTTGAGGCAGAGATTGAGGATCGATTGTTCGAAGAGCGCCGTGTCGATGAGGACGGTGGGCAGGTCGCCGGCTATTTCGAAGGCGAGCCGGCATTTTTCGCCGATGGCGATTTCCAATACGTCGGCCATGCCGCGCAGCACCGCGCCGATCTCCACCGCGCCGGGATGGATCGGCTGCTGGCTGCCGATGGAAAGCATACTCCCGGCCAGCGACCTGCCGCGGTCGGCAGCCTTACGGATGCGGGCGAGGTGTCGCTTTTGCCGCTCATTGAAGCCGGTTTCGCGCTCCAGCAGGCCGAGGCTGCCGGTGATGATGCCGATCATGTTGCCGACTTCGTGGCTCACCTGATGGGTCATACGCATGATGCCGTCGAGCCGTTGGATTTTTGCCGCCTCCGCCTCCTGCCGGTCCATGTCGGTGATATCGCGCGCCAGCAGCACGACGCCGCCGTCCGGTTGCCGCGATACCGACACTTCGGTTACCTGTCCGACATCGGAGCGATGGCGCAGCACACAGCGGTCGGTGAGCAGCCCCGCATCATCCTCAGCCGGCAGAAGGGCCCGATCAATCTCCGGCAGCGGCGTCACGAAGCTGCGAAGCGGCAATTTCCTGGCCGAACCAGACCAGCCCACCAGCTCGATGACACGCCGGTTCATGGTGATCGGCCGGCCGCGCGGATCGAATAGCGCGATGCCTTCGTTCATACTGCGGAAGGTGGAGCGGATGGTGCGTGCGGCGGCCTCCGCCGTACGCCGAAGCCGCGTCACGCGCTCGACGCTCTCCCGGAATGCGCGGAAAGCTTCGAGCAGGCGCACCAGCTCGGTTTCCGTGCCGTCATAGCGAGGCGTATCAACATCCTTGCGCCCTTCTGCCAGTGCGTTCATGCCGTTCGAAAGGGAGACGATGCCGCGTGAGACACGCATGACCGATCGGATCGAGACCACGGCCATTGCCAGGACCAACAGCGAGGCAACAGCGACGATGACGAGGATGCGGCTCAATGCATCGGAGGTCGAGACGAGGTCGTCACTGAGGTTGCGGGCAACGGCCTCGCTTTGGGTTTCCGTCGCATGCGACAGATCGCGTGAGACGCTGTGCAGGCGCGAGACTGCGGCGCGGATGGCGAACATTTCGAGCAGATAACGCGTCTGTGCCTCGAAGATCCGTTCGTAAGGCGCAAGCTCGGCGGCGGCGACCCGGGTGTCCGGCGCGGCGCGTTCGAGTCGCGGGGCGGTCTCCGAGACGTAGCGCCGGCGCAATTCGCCGAGCTGGAAGAGGCTATCCGAATTGGAGGCGGATTGGACGATGGCGTTCAGCCGACTGCGGAAACCTGCATCCCCAATGCCGCTGCCGGTCGCGATCTCGCCGAGTGCTGCCGCGGCCTCCGCCTTGTGCTGCTGGGCCGATTCCGCGTCGCCCGCAAGCGTCGTCGTCTGCGTGCGGATGGTTTCCAGCAGCTCTACGATGCGGCTGCTGGCAAAACCCCGTACGGCAGCCCGGTCGTTTTCAGGTTGCATCGCGCGCAAAAGCGCATCGACCTGCAGGACGACCGAGCGGCTTTCGCTAGAGACCCGGTAGGGTGAGGTCGAATTCATGAGGAAGGGTGCGCTGGAGACGAGGTCTGAAACCTGCCGCGAGACCAGCGAGGCCTTGGCGAGAGCCGAAAACGCCTGCAAGCCATAGGCGGCCATTTCTTGGCGCGCCCGCTGCAGGCCGTAGACGGCAATGGTCGCAAGGCTGAAGACGAGCACGCAGATGAAGGCGATGGCGAAGGGCAGCCGAAAGGCGATGGAGGAGAGGAACGGACGGCTGATCACGGTGCGGTCTCGCTATCGTCTGTGTCGAGAATATAGCCCTTGCCGCGGCGCGTCTTGATATGGCGCGGCAGGTCTGGATTGCGCTCGATCTTGCGACGCAGACGCAGCACGAGCACGTCGACATTGCGGTCGATATAGCGCTCGCTTTCCGCGCCCAATCGATCGAGGATATGCGCGCGGCTAACGGGTGTGTTTGGCGTTTCGGCGAGGATTTCGAGCAGCGCGAATTCGGCGCTCGTGAGCGACTTGGCGGGGTCGGTACGGCAGATGGCGCGGCGGCTCTTGAGATCCACCGACCATTCGCCGAGCTTCAGGGATGTGGGTTCATGCTCCCGCTCGCTTTCGCGCTCCGGCTTCAGCGAGGGAATCGTCCGGCGCAGCACGGCTTTGATACGGGCCGTCAATTCGATGGGCTCGAAGGGTTTGACGACATAGTCGTCTGCCGCGGTTTCGAGACCCAGCACCCGGTCCACGGCGCTGCCTGCAGCGGTCACCATGACAATGCCGATATTGGCCTGCGCGCGCAGGCGCTGCGCGAAGGTGCGTCCGGATGTGCCGGGCAGGTTATGGTCGACGAGCACGAGATGCACGGTTTCGCGCGAAAGGACGATCGCGGCCTCTTCCGCGGATGGCGCGGTTAGAGCTGTCCAACCTTCCGCCTCTATGAGGTCGGAGATAAGCTCCGCCATGTCCGGATCGTCCTCGACGATCAGGATGGTTATCCTCTCATTCAACACATGCACGTCCTCCCGTGCCTATTATAGGCAGAGATGTCACGATCTTCAAAGCGAGCTCGTGTTATGCGGTTTGTCACATTTGTAACCTTTGTCATTTTTTCGAGGGTGATACCGGCTCCGGCTGTAAGAACCGTAACCATTCTTCGATTGCGCGGGGAAGCAGATGTGACATCCTGATTACGGAGATTGGGACGCAAGGTCCAATGGGAGGAAGTTGTGAGAGGCATCACCGCTTTCAGCGCGGTAGCAGCTTTGTGGCTGGCGAGCGCCAGCACCGGCATCGCAGCACCGTCGCTCACCGTTCTGTGCGGGGTGGACGAGACGTGGTGTGCCGCGATGAAGACGGCCTATGAGGCGAAGACCGGGCTCGAAATTTCGGTGACACGCAAGAGCACCGGCGATATTCTCAATCAGATCCGCGCGGAGAAAACAGCACCTACCGTCGATGTCTGGTGGGGCGGCACGGGCGATACTCATCTGCAGGCCGGTTCTGAAAATCTGCTCGAACCCTACCAGCCGGCCCATGAGCGCGACATGCTGCCCTGGGCGCAGAACTTCTTCGCCATGTCTGGCGGCCGCTCAGCCGGCATTTATGCGGGGGCGCTCGGCTTTGCCTACAATGCCGACCTGCTGCGCGAGCTGAAGCTGCCCGCGCCGACCTGCTGGAAGGACCTCACGGATGTCGCCTATCGCGGCCGCATCCAGAGCGGTAATCCGAATTCGTCTGGCACCGCCTTCACGACGCTTGCGACGCTGGTTCAGCTCTTCGGCGAGGATGAGGCTTTCCGTTATCTCGCTGCGCTCAATCGCAATATCGAACGTTACACACCCTCGGGGGCTGCGCCGATCAAGGCGGCGGCGCGAGGAGAAACGCTCATCGGCATTTCTTTCATGCATGATGCCGTGACGCAGAAGCAAGCGGGCTTTCCCCTCGTCATCGTCGCACCCTGCGAGGGCACCGGCTACGAGATCGGCGCCGTGAGCATCGTCAAAGGCGCAAGGCATATCGAGGAAGCAAAGCGCTTCGTCGATTTCGCGCTGAGCCCGGAAGGGCAGGGTACGGGCGCGGCGTCCGGCCAGAACCAAGTTCCATCCAACGCGAAATCCACCCTGCCGCTTGCAGCCCCGGATATCTCGATGATCAAGATGGTCGACTATGACTTCGCCACCTTCGGCTCGCCGGATGAACGAAGCCGACTGCTCCGCAGGTTCGATGCGGAAATCGCCGCGACGAACTGATCAAGGCATTCAGACAAACCACAACCCAGAAACATGCACACGCCGACGCGGGCAGGCCGATGGCTCTGCTGTGTTTTGTTCGTGCGAAAATCTAACCCAGGCAACAAGGAGGATGCCCCATGAAAATGAAGACCCTTTCCCTCGTGCTTTTCGCCGGCACGGCGCTCGGGGCGCTACCGGCGCAGGCGGCTGGCGAACTCAACCTCATCTGCTCGGCAGACGTTGTCATCTGCGAGCAGATGAAGGGCGATTTCGAGAAGGCGCATAGCGACATCAAGGTGAACATGGTTCGCCTTTCGTCCGGCGAGACCTATGCCAAGGTGCGCGCCGAGGCTCGCAATCCGAAGACAGACATATGGTGGGCCGGCACGGGCGATCCGCATCTTCAGGCGGCTTCGGAAAATCTGACCCTCGAATACAAGTCGCCGAAGCTCGATGAACTCAACGACTGGGCGAAGAAGCAGGCCGAAAGCTCCGGTTACAAGACCGTCGGCGTTTATGCCGGCGCGCTGGGCTGGGGCTACAACACGGAAATCTTCAAGTCCAAAGGCTACAAGGAGCCAGTCTGCTGGGCCGACCTTTTGGCACCGGAACTGAAGGGCGAAATCCAAATTGCGAACCCGAATTCTTCTGGTACCGCTTATACGGCGCTCGCCTCTCTCGTGCAGATCATGGGCGAGGACCAGGCTTTCGACTACCTGAAGAAGCTGAACGGCAACATATCGCAATATACCAAGTCCGGATCGGCACCCGTCAAGGCCGCAGCACGCGGTGAGACGGCGCTCGGCATCGTCTTCGTCCACGATGCTGTGGCGCAGACGGCCGAAGGCTTCCCGGTCAAGTCGATTACGCCTTGCGAAGGTACCGGCTACGAGATCGGCTCCATGTCGATCATCAAGGGCGCCCGCAATCTCGACAATGCGAGGATCTGGTACGACTGGGCGCTGACGGCGGAAGTTCAGTCGCGCATGAAGGATGCCAAGTCCTTCCAGCTGCCGTCCAACAAGAGCGCCGCAATCCCGAAGGAGGCGCCGCGCTTCGAGGACATCAAGCTGATCGACTACGACTTCAAGACCTATGGCGAGCCGACGAAGCGCAAGGCACTGCTGGAACGCTGGGATCGGGAAATAGGCGCCGCCGCCAACTGATGTCCAGACCGGCGGCGCCCGTCTCCCCGGGCGCCGCCTCCTCACACTCAAGACAGCGAGGTCAGCCATGAGACATGGCAATCGCAGGCTGGACGTGGTCCTGATCCTGGGCGTGGTCGCATTGACCCTATTGCCCTGGTATCGGATCGAGAACGGCTTCTTCGGACTCGGTTGGCTGGCCGGTTTCCCCCTTTCTCCGGAAGCCGCCCCCGGCGTCGTGCAGATTTTCGCGCACGGCCGGCTGTGGCTTGCCGCTGCGCTCGTGCTCCTTCTCCTGGCTATCGTGGCCCGCGGCACGGCAGACCCAATGCGCCGCGGCGCCGTGCTCGCCTGGACCGGCGCGATCGGCGTCCTCTTCCTGTCGCTCCAGGGCCTCGCCGTCGGCTTTTCCGGTTGGACCTGGACGGTGAGCGAAATGCTCTTCGGCCCGCTCTCGAACGGTCAGGCTTCGATGGGGGCGGGTGCGGTGCTCTCTGCGATCACCTTCGTGCTGCTCTTCGCCTTCGGCCTTGCCGAACGCGGTGTCATGAAGGGCGATGCCTTTGTCGTCAGCGCGATCGCGCTGCTCGTCTTCCTCGTCGCGGTCTTCGTCTTCTACCCGATTGGCAGCATGTTCATCGGATCGGTGCAGGATTTCGACGGCTCGTTCAATGCGGATAACTTCATCCGGAACGTGCAGGATCCGAGCATCTGGAGCCTCAACTGTGTGATCGGCGCCGGTCGCTGCGGCGTCGCCTGGCGTACGCTCTGGCTCGCCATCATGACCGGCCTCGGCTCGACCCTGCTTGGCCTCGCCTTCGCGCTTGTCGCCACCCGCACGCGGTTTCCCTTCAAGAAGGGCCTGCGGCTGCTGACGATCCTGCCGATCATCACTCCACCCTTCGTCATCGGTCTGGCGCTCACGCTGCTCTTCGGCCGCGCCGGTGTCGTCACGCAGGGGCTGTCGGGACTCTTCGGCATCGAGCCCGGCCGTTGGCTCTACGGTCTCACCGGCATCTGGATAGCGCAGGTGTTGTCTTTCACGCCGATCTCGTTCCTCGTGCTGATCGGAGTCGTCGAGGGCGTCAGCCCGTCGATGGAGGAGGCGTCCACGACGCTGCGCGCCGACCGTTGGCGCACGTTCCGGCGGGTGTCGCTGCCGCTGATGAAGCCCGGTCTGGCCAACGCCTTCCTCATCGGCTTCATCGAAAGCATGGCCGACTTCGGCAATCCGCTGGTGCTCGGCGGCAGCCATGGCGTGCTTTCGACCGAGATCTTCTTCGCCGTGGTCGGGTCGCAGAACGATCCGTCGCGCGCCGCCGTACTCGCCACGGTGCTGTTGCTATTCACGCTCTCCGCCTTCCTCGCCCAACGCGTCTGGCTGTCGGGCAAAAACTACGCCACCGTCACCGGCAAGGGCGATAGCGGATCGCACATCGCTCTGCCGCGAGGGCTGTCGATCGGCGTTCACGCCGTCGTCATCCCGTGGATCCTCTTCACGCTCGTCATCTACGGCATGATCCTGGTCGGCGGCTTCGTGAAAACCTGGGGTCTCGACAACTCGCTGACGCTCGACCACTACGCCAAGGCCTTCTCGATCAGCTTCGAAAATGGGATCGCCTGGACGGGCGTCGCTTGGAACTCGTTCTGGACGACGATCGAGATCGCGTTGGTCTCTGCTCCGCTGACTGCCGCCGTCGGCCTACTGACGGCTTATATTATCGTGCGTCAAAAATTCGTCGGGAAGAATGCCTTCGAATTCGCCCTCATGATGAGCTTTGCTATTCCCGGCACAGTCATCGGCGTCAGCTACATCATGGCCTTCAATCTGCCGCCCTTGGAAATGACCGGCTCGGCACTGATCTTGATCGCCTGCTTCGTCTTCCGCAACATGCCGGTCGGCGTGCGCGGAGGCATCGCGGCGATGAGCCAGCTCGACAAGAGCCTGGATGAGGCCTCCCTGACGCTGCGGGCCAACAGCTTCCGCACGATCCGCAAGGTCATCCTGCCGCTTTTACGCCCGGCCATCACCGCCGCGCTCGTCTATTCCTTCGTGCGCGCAATCACCTCCATCAGCGCCGTCATCTTCCTCGTCAGCGCCGAGTACAATATGGCGACCTCCTACATCGTCGGCCTCGTCGAGAACGGGGAATATGGCGTGGCCATCGCCTATTCCACCATGCTGATCGTCGTGATGATCACCGTCATCGCCTGCTTCCAGCTCATCGTGGGCGAACGGCGCCTGCGCCGTGAAAACCGCGTCGCCGGCCTTGCCACATCCGCTTCCTCTCGCCAGGAGAAAATCGCATGATTAATCCCAAAGCCGGTTCCGTTGTCTTCCAGAACGTGCGCAAAACATTTGGAGCCTTCACTGCCATTCCCGACCTCTCGCTCACCATCGAGCGCGGTACGCTCGTCACCCTGCTTGGCCCCTCCGGCTGTGGTAAGACGACGACGCTGCGCATGCTTGCCGGCCTCGAACATCCTTCGGCCGGAAAAATACTGATCGGCGGCAAGGACGTCACCATGCTGCCGGCCAATGAGCGCGATGTCTCGATGGTCTTCCAGTCCTATGCGCTCTTTCCGCACATGAATGCGCGCGACAACGTCGCCTATGGCCTGGAATCCTCGGGCTTCAGCCGCAAGGAAGCGCGCGAGAAGGCGGAGGAGGGGCTGGCACTGGTCGGCCTTGCCGGCATGGGCCATCGCCTGCCCGCCGAACTCTCCGGCGGCCAGCAACAGCGCGTCGCCGTCGCCCGCGCGCTGGTGCTGGAACCGCAGGTGCTGCTGCTCGACGAGCCGCTTTCCAACCTCGATGCGCGCCTGCGCCGCAAGGTACGCACGGATATCCGCGAACTCCAGCAGCGCCTCGGCTTCACCGCCGTCTATGTCACGCACGATCAGGATGAGGCGCTTGCCGTGTCCGACCGCATCATCATCATGAAAGATGGCGAAGTCGCCCAGTCCGGCGCCCCGCGCGACCTCTATGAAGCGCCGGCTTCCGCCTTCATCGCGGATTTCATGGGAGAGGCGAATGTGATCCCCTGCGAGGTGGTTGGTATCGATGGCGCCGATGCTGACATCCGCATTGGTGGTTTCCGACATCGTGTGCCGGCGGGTAGAGCGACGCCGGGTGCGGCGAGCCTTGCCGTTCGTCCCGGCGCCATCGCGCTTTCCGAGGGGCGGGGGCACGGGCTTGCCGGCCGCATCCTGCATTCGGCCTATCTCGGAGATCATGTCGAGTATGAGGTCGAAACCGACGTCGGCACGCTCTTCATCGTCGACCACGCCGTCGACCGCATTTTACCGGTCGCGTCCGACGCTACGCTCGGCTTCCGAAGTCGCGGCATCGCCCTTATCAGCACGTGAGAGACTCTGAGGCAAAATCCTGGGCCAGCCTGCGTTCGATGACCGCCTAACAGAACGAGCCTGTATGGAGCCCTTGCGTTAAACCGATGTTCGCCCGCCGGAAGGATTAGGTATGATTGATATTCTATCGCTGGAAAATGATTTCGAGGCCGTGATTTTTGATTGCGACGGCACACTTGTTCACACGCCCCCTGTCTATGCGGACGCATGGGCAGCCGGCTTTGCCCATTCCGGCAAACCGATGAATCAGGCCTGGTATTTGATGCGGGCGGGAATGTCTGAAGGGGTCCTTATGGAGGCCTTTGAGCGAGAATTCGACGTTGTGCTCGATCGCGAATCCGTCATCGCCACCATGCGATCGCACTTTCTTCAGAATCTACACAGAGTGCGTGAAGTGCATGTGGTTGCTGCGACGGTTCGCCGGTTGGCCGGCGTGCGTCCCATGGCTGTTGCCTCCGGCGGTTCGCGGGAAATTGTCACTGCGACCCTGCATGGAACGGGCCTGCGGGAATATTTCGACGAGTTGGTCACGATCGATGACGTGGCAAATCCAAAGCCGGCCCCAGACCTGTTTCTGCAGGCGGCCGCTCTATTGGGAATAGAACCAGCCCGGTGTGTCGTGTTCGAAGATAGCGAACAAGGTCTCGAAGCAGCTCGACGGGCGGGTATGAGCGCCATTGATGTGAATCGGCTTGATCTTCCTGAGCAGCAACGCGAGTTGAACATTCGCGACAGCTTGAAGATGAAGGCCTGAGATTCGGCTGCGCCTTTTCTTGCGCAGGTTCTTGATGTCCGTTGCCGATACATCTGAGCAGCGATTCTAATCACCCCCCTGATCGGCCGCTTCGCCCATCCACTTCGACGCCGACCTCTTAAACCACTCAACGACCTGAACTATTGCAAGGAGTACCAGCATTATGTCGCAACAGACGGAACTTGATACACGCTTTGTCTTTGCCAAAGCCGTTGCGCGGGAGGCGGGCGCTATGGCGCTCGACTATTTCAACGGGCGCGACAGACTCGTGATCGAAACGAAGCGGGATCTGCAGGACGTCGTGTCAATTGCCGACCGCAACGTCGAGACATTCATACGAGAGCGCGTGGCGGAAGCTTTTGGGGCAGACGGATTTCTCGGCGAGGAATACGGTTATCAGGAAGGGGGGTCGGGATTGACATGGGTTGTCGATCCGATTGACGGAACAGCGCCATTCGTCAATGGCATGCCGACATGGTGTGTATCGATTGCCGTTCTGCACCGCGGTATGCCCGTGATCGGCGTGATCCACGTCCCGTGCGATGATGAACTCTACGCAGCGGCGGCGGGCATGGGCGCGAGCCTGAACGGCAAGAAACTCAGCCTCGATCCGTCACGGACTTTGCAGAATGCAATGACCGGCATTGGCTGCAATTCCTATGTAACCCCGGAGCGGGTAGGCGCAATTGTGTCTGCTTTGCTTGCCAAGGGTGGCAACTTCATCCGCAATGGCTCGGGCGCCTTGATGCTGGCCTATGTGGCCGCGGGGCGGCTTGTTGGCTACTACGAGCCCCACATGCGTGCCTGGGACTGCATGGCCGGCTACTGCCTCGTCAAGGAAGCCGGTGGAACCCGTCTAGCCTTCCCGGCTGAGGGCGAAGCCTTGCTGCAGGGCCATCCGGTGCTGGCGAGCAATCCGACAGTTTATGCCGATTTGCTTGCAATCCACACTGGCTGACCTTCAAGGCCGCTCAGTGCACTTTTCTGGCCGATACGGCCAAGGCGGGCCAGACGCATGAGCTAACCCGTCCGGAGGCCTGGGCACAGGGCCAATGACTGGCAGTCCAACCTTGATGGGACGCTGCACTCCGTCCGCTATAGGCATCAGCGCCTGATCGGACCTGCCAAACTTGGCCTTCGAGCTGAAGCGGTGAGCGGCATCCACTTCAGGATCGTCTCGGCGTTGCGTGGCGACGTTGTCGATATCGCCGGGTTACTGGCGCGGCCGGCCAGGTGGGCCTCATTGCCGCGGTCCATCTGCGGCGTGAGCGACGGCCTGACACCTCGCAGATCTGCCACGTCTGCCTGCATCAACACTTGCCGATCCTATTGCGGCCATTGCGTCCTGCCTCGGCTTCTGGTCCTGCCAGGCTCGCGCCGCCCGCAACGGCCTTGCCGTCCTCCACTACGTTGCGGCCCTGCGGGTGCAGGCTGCGCTTGCAGCCTGGCTTTCGGACCGCCGTAGCAGGTCGCGATGGCCGCGACCTCGAAACGGAGGTTCAGACATGAGCAGGCAGCCATCCCATCAACGATCCGATATCTATAGCCGCATCACCACCAAAATCATCGCCGATCTCGAACGTGGCGTGCGGCCGTGGACCAAGCCCTGGACGACGGGACATGCGACGGGCGAGGTCAGCCGGCCACTGCGCCATAACGGTCAACCCTATTCCGGGATCAACGTCCTTCTCCTCTGGTCCGAAGCCATCGCCCGTGGTTTTGCCTCATCAAGCTGGATGACGTTTCGCCAGGCAATCGAGCTCGGCGGCGCCGTCCGCAAGGGCGAAACCGGCACAACCGTGATCTTCGCCAGTTCGTTCATCCGCACTGAAACGACGGAGACTGGCACTGAGGTCGAACAGGATATTCCATTCCTCAAAGCTTACACAGTGTTCAACACCGATCAGATCGCCGGTCTCGACGGGCGTTTTGATGACATCGCACCTGTCGTCGATCCAATGAGCCGCATCGGCAATGCCGGCCGCTTCTTTGCCAATACCGGTGCGCTGATCCGGCACGGAGGTACGGCTGCCTATTATGCCGCTCAGCGTGATTACATCCAGATGCCATGCCTGGATGCCTTCAGGGACGATGCCTCCTATGTCGCCATCCTCAGTCACGAGATGACGCACTGGACCGGCGCACCACGAAGGCTTGATCGCGATCTCAGCCGCTACGCAAAAGGCAGGAGCGAACGTGCCCGTGAGGAGCTGATTGCCGAACTCGGCAGCGCGTTTCTCTGCGCCGATCTCGGCATCGTCCCCGAGCTCGAACCACGACCCGACCACGCAAGCTACCTCGACGGCTGGCTCAAGGTTCTGGGCAACGACAAGCGTGCCATCTTTTCAGCGGCAGCACATGCGCAGCGCGCCGTCGATTACCTGCATTCCTTGCAGCCGAACCGCGACGAGGAGGAGGCGGCGTGAGCCGCCTCTGCCTCATCCATGAGAGACGCGCATCACGGCAACGGTCCGCTAGCCACGCGACAAACGCGGCTAACCACCGTTGCTGTAGATATCGACGCGCTGACAGCCGCAGCTAGCAGAGGGTTCCTGACCTCTTGCTCCATCGCCTCCAAGTTCTCCAGACCACGTCCAAGCTCGACAGGCAGCCGGAGCAACAGGTTGAACCAGGAGCGACGAAAAGCCGAGGTGAAGCGAGCTCCTTAACTCCCCACGCACAGGTTCGATCCCTCACAAGACGCTGCCGGTCACCGGTCGAAAGACCTGAACTCCAGCAATCAGCCCCACATAGCATGTCAGATACATCCGCCTGACGGATGGGCCAAATTTCGCTTGCATTCTTTGCGAGACGAGCCTGGGTCGGACTTCATCATAAAGCCCTCGCCACCGCCGATCACGAGAATGGGATCGGGATCAGTGCCGATTGGACTGATCAGCGCAAGATAAGACGGAGCGCCGCTGCCGCGTCGCTAGGCATTGGTCGTTCGACGCGTCTGTAGACTCGTCCGTTCGGCGTCCGGGTCATCAGCCCGAGATCACAGAGCTCGCGGCGCAGAAGTGCGTAATCGCCGAAGTCATGGCGCTCATTGAGCAGGATGTTTACATCTGGCTCAGAGAACTCGCGTGCTGCCGGAATCTGCGCCCACAATATCCAAAGCGCAACGATCTGGTCAGTGCGTCGCGCCGGCCAACGCAGCAATCGGCCGCCCTTGTCAAAGCAGCGGGCAATTCTCTCCACCAGCCTCTGATTGATATCGGAAGGTTGCTGAAACAGTTTGTCGTCGGGTGGGCTTGGTGCCGGATCCCCCGCACCTTTCACCGTCGCTCGCAAATTCTGGAAATTGCCGAGCCCAGCAGCTTTGGCGAGGATATTCAACAATTCGAGGTGGGACGGGAGTCCATCTTGGTTGGACAATTGCGATCTCACCGATTTGGCAAACGTCGAAACGTCGCTCAGATTAAGCGGTATCAGTTTTCTGGACATGACCTATCCTTCGGTCGTGCCGTCCAAAAGGATCATCGGCGATCGCCCTTCCGACATGGCACGGATTGGTGTCCATATCTATCTTGACAGGCAGGTTTAGCGTGTTCGGGGGAACGGCGATGCCTGGGTGAACTGCGGACCCGGCGTCGCACATAGCATCCAGTATTAGAGAGTTCAAGTGGAACGGAGGACCCTTGACGGTTCTGCTACGGAGCGCGGAATGATGCGCGTCCATCCTGTCGATTGTAGACGGGCTCTAGTTGTCACCCGGATCATTATGCTGTCCCTCGCGACGATAAGCGGCTCATAATGATCTGATATACCAACCTAATGCGTCCTGATCTAAGGGCTTGCTTATTGAACCCCCGAACAAGGCCGCGCATACTGGAGATCCCCGCTGATTGCCTCGCAAGAGCGACCCAGCACAATCATACGCTTTCGGTCGTGTTTTGAAGCACGGACAGGACATCTCCCTCAACGTCGTGATGACTTCGAGCGGAGGACGATCCGTCAGAGCCGTGTGCATGGCGGGGCGCGTCATGGGTCTAGACCGGCAGCGCGACAGCCGTTATCTACGGAGTCCGTCGCGGTGCTGAAGACATCGCTGGAACATCACCGCAGACACCCAAGGCCTCTTAGTGAAAAAACTCCAACGCAGTTTTGTTGTCGAACACAAATCGGGTCGGCGAAGAACCGAGAGCAAATCGAATTCGATCTGGGGAGACATGGATCTCAAGTCCATCGCTCAAGATGTGCAGGAAGAGGCAATGCTCTTTCCGCCGGTAGGCTTCCAGGTTGGCAAACCAGGCGGTGAGCTATCTCTGCCCGAACGGGGACAGCCGGGAGTGTTGACACTGCCGGCCCGACAGCGGACAACTGAAGCGGCTTTACAGGAGACCATAATGGCCGACGAACGAGATACGACAATTGTTGCTGACGCCCCAGCGGTAACGGCTCCCGCGACGATTAAGAAGCAGCGCAAACCTCGCGCAAAAAAGGTGGCCGTTGAAACCCGGTCAGCCGAAGTTGCGGCAGAGCCCGCGGATGCTGCCAAGACGGCAGCCGGAAAACCGAAGAGAGGACGCAGGGTCAAGGCCGATGACGTCGTGAACAGCGCCAAGCGTGGGCGAATCAAACGGACTCCGAAGGCGGTGCAAATCGAGAGCGCACCTATAACGGGGGTGATCGATGAGATGGCGGACCTACTGCAGCTGGAAGAGGAAAATCGAGGACTGCGTAAGCTGTTGGCTGAGAAGCTTCGCGCCGAAAATGCCGAATTGCGAAAGCGGCTCAACCTCGTTTGACCAACGGTTGCCGGCACATTTCCGTGTTTATGGAGATGTGCGTCTGGCGACAGTTCCCGTTGCCGCCAAGACTTGAATTCGCAACTGCATGTGGGGTAACGCGAGGTCGAATAGAATGGCGTCTCCATGGAAACTTCTTGCTCGGTTGGTGTCACCGCGACGGCTTCCGAAGGAAGAAAACAACTCGACCGGTGATGTGACGCCGGAAATGTCGACCGTCGACAGGCCGACTGCACCGGCGGACGACGAAGGATTGCGATTCACAGACCGCCCAGCAGGCGAGGAGCTGCGGCCTCACGATCAATCTGGTGCGAGGTCTGGTGAGCTGCAGGAACAGGGCGCGCCGGTTATTGAAGGCGCCAAGCCGCTGGAAGCTGCTAATTCGGTTGTATCTGATGACACCGACGTGCTCGCATACGACGCTTCGAGACCCTCGCAGACCCGCCGAGGCGCAACCCGAAAACGGGGCAGCCGCAGCAGGAAAGCCGAGACTGGGGTCGTTCGGCATGAGTCTCCAGGCGTTCCCGCACTGTCTGATGAAGCGATGAGCCTCGATAAAGAGATCAGCTTGCTCCGGGAGCAACTGGCGAACAAGCTTCAACTGCAAAACGCACAACTGAAGCGGATGCTGGCGCGATTTGAACGTTGAAGCTGTCGGTGGCTCGAGCTCCAAGCAGAGGGGCTCGCCATTGCAGGAAGCATTTTCCGCCGCGCGGTTGTGGGGGATGGCTTGGACGACCTAATTGTTGTCGGAGATACATCCGCACGCCAACGGGACCCCCCTTGCTGCGCAGCGGCAGATCGTCTTTTTATGCTTTTTCCGTGATCGGCACATCGGCGGACGAGACACTTCAAACCAATCAAGCCTTTTCCGCATTGGACCATGAGTGCCGCGTGCATCTCAAGGTTACTGCATGATCGAACGAAGCAAAGTCTCGCGGGCGGACGTCAGATGCAGTCGACAGGCGCGATCGATCGAGGCGACGTTGCGGCTTTCAAGGGCTTCGATCAACGCGAGATGTTCCCTGATGGCAACCTCGTTCCGCGCGCGTTCATCGCGCTTGTTCCACTGATAATGGTAGTGGAAGACCATGGCGATAACGTCTTGGAAGCTTTCGATAAAGCGGTTTGGCGCGACTGCCGTAATCAGCCGGTGAAATCGGCTGTCCAGCTCCGAGAAATCCTGAAATCGAGCGTCAATATCTGCGAGCAGCTCCAAATGCGCCGCTCGCATGGCCTGGATCTGTTTCCAGACGGGCGACCCGTCGGGCAGGGTGGCGAACAGCCGGGCGGAGCGCATTTCGAACATCTCTCTGATCTCGAACAGTTCGAGCGCGAAACTGGCCGTGAACCCTTTAAAAACCCAGCCGGCATTCTGACGCTTCTCGATCAGCCCATATTTCTGAAATCGGTTGAGAAATTCACGGATAATCGTTGTCGCGACGCCGAATTTCCGGGCCAATTCCGTCTCATTGATTTCTGTGCCCGGACAGGCATCACCGCGCAGCATCCATTCCATGAAGCTCGTCTCGACCTGTTCCGAAATTGCCAAGGTCTCTTCCTTCGGATAGCGCTCTTTCTGCCGCGGCTGCTTGCGTATAATCCGTCGGTGGGCTTCAGACATAATGATCCCACGTGCGGCCATCCCTGCCAGCACCTTTCGCACCGTTGTTCTGCTCACGCCAAGCTGGGCGCGCAGTGCGTTTTCGGACGGCAATTCCTCCCCAAGATCGAGTGTTCGAATGATCTCGATCATATCATTGAATGCCCGCTTGAATGTCGTATCGGTTCTCATGGCGCAACTCCAGGTATGGTTTGATATCCATAAAAAACAAGTTGACGTACGTGTATCATATGTTTCTTATGTATAAAAAACAGGGGAGGCTAGGGGAAATTGGAAGACTCCGGGATTCTGCCTCAGAATTCGTCGCGGCCTGGTGGTTCGCAAGCAACCTTCCGCCCGAGACAATCTGGCATCTCATTGGGACTGAAGCTGTTGAGCCTTGGCCCGTTGTTGATCCTGATATTGCTCATCGCCGTCGTCAGTTTGATCACGCCGGCTTTTCTAAAGCCCGTTAACCTGGGGAACATCTTGGCGCAGACGGCAGTGATTGCCGTTGTGGCGATGGGGCAGCAGCTCGTTATCCTGACGCGAGGGATCGATCTGTCTGTCGGCTCGAATCTTGCGCTGGCGACAGTCATCGGCGGACTCGTCTACCAGCAGGTTGATTCCTCAATCGTCGTCATTACGGCCATGCTGGTTGCGGGTACGGCTGTCGGTGCGGTCAACGGCGTGGTCTTTGTCTACGGGCGGCTGCCACATCCTTTTATCATTACCCTTGCAAGCTTGAGTATCTGCCGCGGCCTGGCACTTGCATTGGCGCCAGGCCACACCACCATGCGCGGAATGCCCGACGCTGTGACGGCGATCGGCGGCGGTACGACGCTTGGCGTGCCCAATTCATTCTTTGTCGTCGGCATGTTCGGGCTTCTTTTTCTGATCCTGACGAAGTCGATGGTCTGTGGCCGATGGATCTATGCGGTCGGCGGCTCGCCGAGTGCTGCCAGAAGCATGGGCATACCGGTAAGGGGCATTTTGCTTTCGACCTATATTATTTCCGGCTTTTGTGCAGGCCTCGGCTCGGTGCTGCTCGCGGGCCGGACCGCCGCCGCCTCGCCAATCTACGGCAATCTTTTGGAGCTCGACACGATTGCTGCGGTGATTATCGGTGGCGCTAGCTTCCTGGGCGGACGAGGTCATCTCGGCCACGCCCTGATCGGCGCCGTGCTGATCGGCGTCATCCGCAACGCCCTTAACCTTCTCGGCGTCGACGTGTTCTTTCAAATGATCGCGATTGGGCTCGTTATCGTCATCGCCGTGGAGGCTGACGTGCTCCGTAACCATCTTGAAGCACGCGCCCGCGTGCTTCAATCGGCGAGCGCACGATGAGCCCGACATCCATCACACCGGCACTTTCGGTTCGAAACGCCCAGAAGCGCTTCGGCGCAATACACGCCCTGAAAAATGTAAGCTTTGATGCCTATTCAGGTGAGGTAACCGCTCTCTTGGGTGACAACGGCGCCGGCAAGTCGACGCTCGTCAAATGCATTAGCGGGCTTCATAGCCTCGACGAAGGAGAAATCCTCGTGGATGGTGCTCCCGTATCGCTCCATTCGACGGCAGCCGCCCGCCGCGCCGGCATCGAAACCGTCTATCAGGATCTGGCGCTTTTCGACAACCTGACCCCCGTACAGAATTTCTATTGCGGACGGGAAGTCGCTTTTCCCTCTTGGTTGCCGCGTCCGCTCCGCTTCCTCAACACGGCCGCGATGAGGCAGGAAGCGGCGAGTGTTATCGATCGTCTGAAGGTTAAGCTGCCGAGATTCGATGCGCCGGTCGCGCTGATGTCCGGCGGACAACGACAGGCGATCACGGTCGCGCGCGCCATAGTTTTTGCGCGCAAGCTGGTGATTCTTGACGAACCGACGGCCGCCCTCGGTCTTCGCGAGTCTCGCCAGGTTCTTGACCTTATCAAACAGCTCAAAGCCGACGGCAACGCCGTGATCATCATCACGCACAACATGGAGCATGTGGTCGAAATCGCCGATCGGGCGGTTGTGCTTCGGCAGGGTCGGAAGGTGGGCGAATTGAAGCCAACGGAAGCAAACAAGCAGGACGTTGTCGCGATGATTGTCGGCGCCGAGGCTTAAGGGAGATCGCTGCTTCGTGGGGGCAGCGGACAACGAGATCGCTCTAGAGGAGGGCGGTCGAAAACGTGGGAGGTGTATCATGAAACCGCAATCCCTGCTGGGAGCTCTTGCGCTCCTGGCCGTCGCCGCAGTCCCGTCCTTGGCGCAGGAGCCGGTGAAACTCGGCTTTATAACGAAATTCCCCGTACCGTTCTTTGCAACAATGGAGAACGCAGCCAAAGAATATGCAAAGAGAAATCCCGGGGTAGAGATCATCTATGGCCAGGGTGCGTCCGCAACCGACATCGAGGGCCAGATTGCACAAATCGAATCAATGGTGACTCGAGGGGTGCAGGGCATCGCCCTCACGCCTGTCGATCCCACCGTGTCGACAGCCCTGGACAAGGCAGTGGCGGCCGGTATCAAGGTCGTGCTGATGGATAACAATATTCCGGATTGGAAAGGCAGGACGGCGCTTGCCACGACGGATAATTTCGCTGCAGGCAAAATCGCCGGCGAATATCTCAAAACTGTTCTTAAGGCCGGCGACACCATGGGGATTCTTGAGGGCGTGCCCGGCGTGCCGGCGCTTGATGACCGTGTGAAGGGTATGCTTGAGGGGCTCAACGGTCTTGACGTCAAGATCGTCGGGAAAGGCGCCACAAACTGCAGCGAGGAACTCGGGATCAGTGTCGCCGAGGATCTGCTGACGAAGAACCCAGACCTGAAGGCCATTTATGCCGCTTGCGGCCCGCCCGCTGCCGGAGCGGCGCGCGCCATCAAGAACGCCGGCACTGCCAACGACAAGATTGTGCTGGTCGGTTTCGACTTCTGTTGCGGTGAAGAGGAGGCGCTAAAGAGTGGAGTGGAGGATGCGTCGGTGGCGCAGTTCCCCACCAAGATGGCTGAACTCGGTGTGGATGCACTGGTAAAGGCGATTCGCGGAGAGAAGGTCGAGTCTTTGATCGACTCCGGCGCGGCGCTGGTGACGCCTGAGAATATGGCAAAATTCCAGTGAACCGTTGCTCCTGCGGGTATTGGATCAAGCAAACGGTCCGTCCTTCTCGGGCGGGCCGGACGTTTGACCACTCTTTGCGCCCTCTCCTCAGTTCGCTTGAATTTCCCTGGCAGGCTGGATGCCGATGCCCCGTACCGCAATCGACCTTCGTCGGTCGTCGACTTTTCGTCGCCGCAGCACCTATTGTCTCTTTCGGCTTTTTCAACCGGTGTCGTGACCGGTTCGGTCACGGCCATGTGGTCGCTGCGAACCAGGGAGAGCGGTCAATTTTCCGGCCCAGAGCCGGCCGTGTTTGGCGTTGGCGCAGACCCGAGAGCTATGGCTGAGCATGCGCCCCATCGTGGATCAGCCGCGCTGCGGTTCGCGGCGCGGCGACGGAATGACGCTTCACGAGAGAGCATTCGAGCTTTGCGATCGGATAGCGCTTGCCGGGCACGCTTTCCGGGTTGAGATGTTCGATCGCCCATTGCCCCATGGCGAGATGTGGAAGAACCGAAGTCGTCAGCGGAGGTACGAGATGTCGCGAAATCTCTTCGTCATCATAACCCACCACCGACATGTCCTGGGGAATGCGGAGCCCTGCGTCTTTCAGCGCTTCGTAGCACCCGATGGCCGTGCGGTCGTTCTGGCAGAAGATCGCGGTCGGCGGCTCTGCCAGGGCAAGCAGTTTCATCGTGGCGGCATAGCCGGCGCCAGCCGACCAGTCGCCTTCAACCACCAAGTCCGGATCGAAGGGTATATCGGCGGTGGCCAGCGCCCGGCGATATCCCGTCAGCCTATCCTGCGCAGCCTGCATCCAGATTTCGCCGGTGATCGTCGCGATGCGATGATGGCCGTGCATGATCAGATGCCGCGTCGAGCTTTGGCCTCCGGCGATCTCGCTCGGCACCACGGCAGGAAAGGCATGGTCCGCCGTGTAGCAGTTCAGCAATACTGTCGGGATTTTCAGCTTGTAGATATAAGAAGGGAGCTCGATCTGGCGGGTATAGATCGTCATATAAATAAGGGCCGATATGCCCCCGTTCGTCAACGCCTCGATTGCCTTCGGCTCCATGACAGGATCGCCGAGCGTCTGTGTTACCAGCAGGACATTGCCGGCGTTCCAGGAGGCTTGCCGTGCGCCTTCGATCGCGACGATCGCTTCCGGGCTGGTGGCAAGCTGATCCACCGCAAAACCGATCACATTGTCCGTTCCCGAATAGGAGGCCGTCGTCGTGTAAGTCGGTCCCACATAGCCGAGCGCACGCGCCGCCTCCCAAACCCGGTCGCGCGTCTGCTGCGAGATTCGGGTGCCGGGCGTATCATTGAGGACGAAGGAAACGGCTGCCTGCGAGCAGCCCGCCGCCGCGGCAATGTCTGTCATCGTCACGCGGGCAGGCTTTTCGGCGGGATGCCTGTTCCGCTTTTGGACCGTTGGTTTTCGCATTCTTGGAAATTGTCTCCGATCGGGATTGATGGGCACGGCAGCTAATAAACATTAGCAGTCATTCGAAAGCGCTGACAATGGAGTGAACTGCCGTAACGCTATATATTCTAGCATTTTCCAGTAAAAAAATTGCGCATGATATAAAGTATGATCAAATGTTTTGATGCAGGTTGATAATACTATTTACTAATTAAGATAATTGTATACCGTCGGGGAGCGATCGGAACATATGCCACTCGTCGCTCGCGCGACGGCCCCAGGGAGGGGGCGTGCATCCGGCCGGCCGCTCATCGCAAACGGGCCAATGCAACCGCGGCCCTCGGGAGGTATGTTATGAAGAAGCTGAAACGCAATGCAGCCTTGTTCTTCGCCGGGTTGATGCTGAGCACGGCGCCGATTGCCGTATCCCATGCTGCCGACAAGCCGACACTTGCATTCGTCGTCAACGGCGCGTCCGACTTCTGGAAAGCTGCAGAAGCGGGCGTGAAGAAGGCCCAGGGCGAAATGCCAGACTACCAGATGGAGCTGAAATACCCTGAGCAGGCATCGGTCGCCGTTCAGCAACGCCTGATGGAAGACTTGGTCAGTGCTGGCGTCAAGGGTATCATGGTCTCTGCGGTCGATCCAAAGACGCAGACGGACGGCCTGAATAAAATTGGCTCGCAGACCGCTCTCTTCACCACCGACAGTGACGCCCCGCAGACCAATCGCGTCGCCTATATCGGTTCATCCAACATCGACGCTGGCCTGCAGGCAGCCGAAATCGCCAAGAAGGCGATGCCGGACGGCGGCAAGTGCATCGGCTTCGTCGGCCTGCTCGGCGCCGACAACGCCAAGGAACGCATCCAGGGCATGAAGGATGGCCTGAAGGGCACGAAGATCGAGTTGACCGATGTACGCGGCGACGATATCGATCAAACGCGCGCAAAGAAGAACGTCGAGGACGCGCTGGTGGCCAGCCCTGACGTCACTTGCATGGTCGGCTTCTACTCCTACAACACGCCACGCATCTATGAGGCGCTGCGCGACGCCGGCAAACTCGGCCAGATTACCGTCGTCGGCTTTGATGACGATCCGATCACGCTCGGCGGCGTCAAGGAAGGCACCATCGCGGCGACCGTCGTGCAGCAGCCGTTCGAGTGGGCCTATCAGGGCATGAAGCTGATGGCAGCCTATCTCAAGGGCGACAAATCAGGCGTTCCCAGCAACGGCTTGATCATCATTCCGACCGTGATCATCGGTAAAGATGACGTTGACAAATATGCCGCCAACCTGAAGGCCATGGCTGGTAAATAACCCTCCTTCGCGGCGGGGCACTTGCCGCCGCCGCGAAAGACGTCTCATGCCGACAGCTTTAGCAGCCATGGACAGGCGATGAACCACAGTTCCGACATTCCGTCACCGGACGCGCTTGCAACGCCGTTCCTTTCGCTTTCCGGCGTTGGCAAGACTTATCCAGGTGTCGTTGCCCTTGAGGGCCTGTCGATCGACATCATGCCTGGCGAGGTCATCGGCCTCGTTGGCGAGAACGGGGCTGGAAAATCGACGCTGATGAAGATTCTCGGCGGCGTGATTACCCCCGACCGAGGAACGATCATGCTCGACGGGGCAGAGCTTCGTTCCCTCACCGTGGAATCGAGCATCGCATCCGGCATTGCCTTCGTGCACCAGGAACTCAATCTCTTTGAGAATCTCGACGTTGCCGCCAATATCTTCCTGGGCCGCGAACCGCTGAAGGCCGGACCTTTCAAGCTCGTCGATCGAGATCGACTGCGAGACCTGGTCAAGCCGCTCCTGAAGCGCGTTGGGGCGCATTTTTCCGCCGACACACCAGTGGCATCGCTTTCCCTGGCCGAGCAGCAGATGGTGGAAATCGCCAAGGCGCTATCCATCAACGCCAGGCTCGTCATTTTCGACGAACCCACGTCGAGCCTGCCGCTGGCCGAAACCGAGCGGCTCCTGAGCATTATCAAATTGCTGAAAGCGGATGGCATCAGTGTCATTTTTATCTCGCATCGCCTCCACGAGGTTGAGCGGGTCGCAGACCGGGTCGTGGTCCTGCGCGACGGCACGCTGGTGGGCACACTCGCCAATCAAGACATCGGCCACGATCAGATGGTCAAGCTGATGATCGGTCGGGTGCTTGCGGCGCGAACCGCAAAACCGCAGCGCTCGCCCGGCTCGGTTGCGCTGAAGGCAATCGGCGTGCGCACCGAGGCCTATCCCGGCCGTCCCGTTGATCTGGAAATCCGGTATGGAGAAATCATGGGGCTTGCAGGGCTCGTGGGCTCGGGCCGCACCGAGCTTGCAAGGGTCCTCTTCGGCATTGATCGGTGCTACGGCGGAGCCATCCTGCAGGACGGGCGGCAAATTGCGGTCAAATCTGCCCGGGACGCCGTCGACCGCGGCATTTTCCTCGTGCCGGAGGACCGCAAGCGCAACGGCATTCTTCTTGATTTCCCGATCGCCCAGAACATAACCCTTGCCGATCTCCCCAAACTCTCCAGCCGCTTCATGCTCTCCGCTGAACGGGAGAAGGCGGCGGCCGAAAAGCAGCGCGTTCGTCTCGGTATCAAGGCGCCCTCGGTTTCGACGCGAACCGGCACTCTGTCCGGCGGCAATCAGCAGAAGGTGGTGCTTGCCAAATGGCTATCGATGAGCCCCAAGGTGATGATCTTCGACGAGCCGACACGCGGCATCGATATCGGCGCGAAGAACGAGATCTACGGCCTGATGCGAGCGCTTGCCGATGCGGGAGTGGCGATCCTGATGATATCCAGCGACATGGAAGAGGTGATCGGCGTTTCGGACCGCATCGCCGTCATGCATGAGGGCCAAATCGCCGGCATATTGGAAGAGGACGAAATCAGCCAGGAAAGCGTCCTTTTGCTTGCTGTTGGCAAACGGGTAAAATAGCGGCCTGTACAAATAAGTATCGGGGATGGATCTCGGATGATCAAAAAAGATCTCGGACTGCTGCTTTTGATCGTCGTCGTCGGCATCGTCGTCGCCATCATCAATCCGCGCTTCCTGCTGCCGATCAACCTGGCCAACACGGCCAACCTGATCGGCCTGTTCGGCATCCTGTCGATCGGCCAAGCCTTCGTCATCATTACAGGTGGTATCGAGCTTTCCGTGGGCTCGCTCGTCGCGCTTCTCGGTGTGCTGTTCGTCGATTTCATCGCGGTCCAGGATATGTCATGGATGCTGGCGCTGCCGCTCATTCTCGTGCTCGGTGCGGTCATAGGTGCCGTCCACGGCTGGCTGATCACCCGGCTCAACCTGCAGCCCTTCGTCGTCACCCTCTGCGGCCTCCTGATTTATCGTGGGGCGGCGCGTTTCTATACCGCCGACGGAACGGCGGGTTTTGCTTTTGGCCAAAATTTCCCCGAGCTCGAATTCCTGACCGCTGGGCGGTTTTATGGCGTTCCCAACACTTTCATCGCGCTCGTCATCATTGCCGTGGCCATGTGGGTTGTGCTCCATCGCTCCGTCTTTGGGCGCTATCTTTACGCGATCGGCAAGAACGAGGAGGCGGCCCGCTATTCCGGTATACGCGCCGGCCGTATGGTCATGTCGGCCTATGTCATTTGCGGACTGCTGACGGCGCTTTCGGCGATTTACTTCGCCATGTACACGCGCTCGATCTCGCCGGCCAGCCACGGCCAGTTCTATGAACTCTACGCGATTGCCGCTGCCGTACTCGGCGGCTTTTCGCTCCGCGGTGGCGAGGGATCGATCGTCGGCGTCGTGCTGGGAACGGTCCTGCTCCAGGAGTTGCAGAATCTCGTGAATCTCCTTGGCATCCCTTCGTCGTTGAATTTCGCTGTCATGGGTGGCGTGATCCTCATCGGCGTCCTGATCGACCAACAATGGCACGCGATCCGCGCAAGGCGTCGCCTCGTCTCTGCCGCCCGGCAGGCTGAAACTCGTCTTTCAAACGAAAGCAGCCTGCCGGTGGTCGCCAACCAGGACTAGGTCCGGGGACGGGCCACGGTATAGGTGATCTCCTCTTTGCCTCAGTCGAAGAGGGCAAGTGCGGCAAGACAGGCTGCCGCGAAAGAAAACTTCCCTCATGCTTCGCTGCTGACGCAGAAAAATAGGGCCACTGGAAAACCAGGGCCCTTTAAGGTGTGAAGGTCAATGAACCTCCAGAGGGGAACAGCTGATGCGATGGCACTGGGAGGAAAACCATCAGCTGCATCAACTGAAGGCAATATGCACATATTTTGACCGGCTGGTAAAATATTTATTATGCAGTGCAGCTATGCGGAAAAGGGAGAGCCGCATCATCCAGACGGGACGGAGCCCATGTGGAACTGTTCCTCCTACCATTCGCCAGCATACGCGCGCCGACGCAGTACCTGCCGGCGATCACGGCAGTGGCGGCATTTCTCCCTCGGCGATGCGCCAGATCCATGGCGTCATCTCCGGTCTCGCGGCAATTATCTCATTCAGGGCGAGTTCGTAGTCTTTGCCGGCGCTTATCGGGACGATGAACATCGCGACGGGCGCGGGGCGTTGTTCCGGCAAGGTGATCGAGACCACCGGTTGTTCACGCGAGAGATTGAAGCGCAGGCCTTTCACGCTCTTTCGCTTCAGCCTTGAAAGACGTTCCAGGAGATGTTGCTCATGGATGCTCTCGAACGGGATCCAGTTCTCGTTGACCACCATCATGGCGATCTCCTCGATTGAAGCGATCCCCGCGGCGGATATCCCGAAGGTGGCGATCATGATCAGATGGAAGTCTTCGCTCGACCGCCAGAGCTCGAGTTCCGTCTCGTATCTGGCGCTCAATCGCCTCCATGTCCAGCCCTGGATCATGAAAGGAAAAGGGAGGTGGCGAACGACGATTTTCTGGCCGCCGCGGGCAACCGCGAAATCCTTAACCTCAGCCACGGTTACCATAAGCTTCCGGGGGCCATGACCGGCGTCAAGAGCATTTGCTAGCGCGTTTGCCCGGCGAGAAGCTATTCCCTCGCGGTCCTCCTGATGAAACACTTCCGGTACGAACAGAATGTCACTCAACGGTTCGCCGCGAGCGGTCATCTGTGAGGCGGCATTTATGAGGCTTGTCCGAACCCGGCCCCAGCCGCGTTTTCCGGACCACGACGAGCGCCATTCCGTCAACTCTCCCGCCTCCCAGAGATAGTGCAGGACGGCGCGCAACGAGAGCTTCTTTGTCTCATTGCGCAGAGCCGACTCGGATGCCTCGGAAGAAGACGCGGGTGCGCCGCGAGTGCCTTTCTTGGTCAGGGCAAATTCGAGCTTTAGGGCTGCCTTCCCACTCGCGTCGATGTGGATCGCGTTGCCGATCAAGGATCCTAAGCCTGATAATTCGTAAGGCGGTTGGTAGGACGAACATGCGGGGTCATGGCCAGGCCCCGAAAGCGGCATGCGCTTGATGAAATAGAGGTCGTCGACGCGTGCGATGTACATGGGAAGCGGCGGGTTCTTGCACCGGCACAGTGGCCGCAGCTTCTGCGCGTAAGCACGTTCGAGCCGGGCCTGAAGCTCGGGAGCGTCTTCGTCGAATGTCTGGTCGCCGATTAAAAATTGTCTCACAGCGCTCCCATGATCATCTCGCCGGACCGGCTTACCAAACCACGGGCAAAAGTACCACGGACTTCGACCATTATACTAGCGCAAATTAGGAAGTATGTTGTTGCTGGACCAGCGCGGTGAGCGATCAGTTCGACGGCATCGCAGCTTCGCTCGGTCTATAGCCCTTTCGATGTTTCCGGCGTGCGAGGTCGAGAAAATGCGCGACAGCTTCCTGTTCGGTCCCGAACATGTCGGTCCTTTCACCGCCACGCCTGCCGATCCGTCCCCAGTTACGCACGACCGCGGTTTCGCCGAACAAGGTCGGCTGGATCGCAAGCATGTAATAGCGCGCCATATTTCGGCTTGCATCAATGCGCTGGAAATGCAGTTGGAACGACATTCGGTTCATGTCGGGAATCATTCCTGCTGGGGCCGGCCATGTCCAACGAGAGTTTTGAATCCGTTGCATCCGATGGATTCCGTTTTGTGATGTGTTGGCGGGTCAAAGGGCAGCGAAGAGCGCCTGACGAAGCCGGTGCCGGTCTACCGGTGTGGCCCGGGCGCCAGCGTCGGGTTAATGGCGCAACACCATCCATGAGCCGGCGCTGCCGGGCGTGTCGCCAAGGATCACGTATTCGATCCTCGCAGCGAACATCTACACTTGGCATTACCGTACGACCTGTAGCGCCGATGCGATTACCGCGCCGCCCGCCGGGCGCCGACGTATGATGGGCCAACTGGTACGAGTTTCTGGCTTGCCGCGGTTAGCACGGTGAGGGCTTTGTGCGGAATGGCGGCGGGTTATTCCAAGCTCCTGCCTTCTCGCAAGCACTGGACCGAGCGCCATAATGGTTTGTCTCGCCCTTCGGTCGCACGAGGCCATTCCCGTTCTGCATGTCACCTTTCTAAGGGATCGGCCGCCATCAGCGTCAACCCGCAAGGGGTTCCCCTGCGCTGCGCTTCGGTGACGCCTGCGGCTCGGCCCCTTCTTCGGGCGCCATCGGGAATGGTCCCGAGCAACCGAAGGAGACAATACCATGGCCACCACGATCGCAATCCTCACCGCAAAGAGCGACGGTACCCTCGAAGGTATCTTCGCCACCATCCGGGTCAACGCCCCGATCGCCATCGTTCCGAATGCCAACAAGGCGAGCGAGGAAGCTCCCGACTACCGCATCATCCACCGCAAAACCGGCTTCGAGATCGGCGCGGGCTGGAACCGCATCGCCCGCCTGACCGGCGAGGAATATCTCGCGGTGAAGCTGGAGGCTCCGGAGATCGGCGTGATCTTCGGCAACGTCGCTCCAGCCCCCGGTGGCGAGCCCAACCGCAAGGTCATCCTCTGGAACAATCCGAGCTGAACGACAGACCGTCGGCCTCGAGCGATCGAGGCCGACTTCCGGAATGTCTCTGCCGCGAGTCTTGTTGTTATTCGAGCCGTCAAGGGCATCGAACTCGTCGACGGCTCTTCTGGTGCCATACGAGAGGGAAGGTCTGCTCAATCGATCCGAGGGTGTCATGGCGGCATGAAGGCCTCAAGGATGAGCGGTGCCCCCAATTTTGCTTCCGCTCCGGTCCCCTCCATGTCGACAAAATCGGCTCCCCCACTCGCCGGCTCCGCCGGTTGCTTCGCAATCCTTGACCCCTCCATGCCGCCATGGCCGGGGCGCTCGTCTTTCACAAACGTCAAGGAGACGACAATGACCATTTGCATCGACGAAGTCATCGCACTGCTGCAGGCCGAGCTGCGGAACGCCGATCCAGCCGAGCGTCGCCAGATCGAGAACGAACTCGAACTGGCGCTGGCCGAACGTGAGGTGATCTGGGCCGAGCAGGACGGCCGTATCGACGCCGAGCCTCCGTTCTGACGGAGGCTTATCGCCGTGTCCGTGACCCTGGGCGGCCGGATCGACCAGGCGCCAGGCCATCAGGGGTTTCGCCCCTCGACACTCCCCGCCGGCTGACGCCGGAAACGGTCGCGACCCCTTTGGGGCCGCTGGTCTCTTCTCTCTCTGACGTCCTAATTTACTCCAGCAAATCCGGCGTCAAGGACGGCGCGGTCTCTCCCAATTTTGCCACAAGCGATAAAATCGGTTCCCCCGCTTGCGAGCCGCGTTCCGCGGTTCTTGACCCTCTTTGCAACAGAGTGGCCGATCTCCGTCATCAAGATGAAGGAGATCACATTATGACAAGCGACCAGAACCTCATGCTCTACACCAAGCTCGCTGGCTTTCGGCTGATGGTCCTTGCAGAGCGTCACGGATGCGACGATGCTTTCCGGCGGGTGCTTCATGACCTGCTGCTCGAGGGGCTCGACGCGGCAATCGCCCGGGTCCCGGTGATGAAGGCATTGGAACGAAGTGTTCTGACCGGAGGGGATGAATTCGCCGAATATCAGATGCAGGGTGAGAGCGAGATTTTCGGGCGCCTCACCATCAATCTGCTGGATGATCTCGAAATCGACGTCGACACCCACGAATACCGCATCAATGGCGGCAGCTGGATCAACGCTTTGACGGCCGATGACGGTGGGGTCGAGGTCCGGTTTCCGACATGGTTAGGTTGACCAATCGGTTCACTGGCATCGATTATTGAGGATATCGCTGGAAACTGGCATCCCCGTTCATGCGGTGCGCGCCATTTGATCCCTGTGGTAAACGATGCCGAGAGACGGCCGCCTCTATTTGGCGATGGCCTCAGTCTTTTAGAGCTGAGCGGCAATGGCGGGACGCCGCAATTTCCCTTCCAGCCGACGCGCAACACCTCAAACCAACAAATTTGCAGCATTGTTGGAAATGCTGTATATTGCAACAAATACAGCAGTAAGGAAACCCATATGTCTAAGTCAAGCGGTTCCTATTCAACCAGCGACCTCTCCCGTAAGTCTGGTGACATTATCGCCGAGGCCCTGCGCCATCCAGTGACCATCACCCAGCGGAATAAACCCCGTCTGGTCATCCTCAATATCGAAGACTACCAACGGCTGATGAAGCAGTCCGACCGACGCGCCGCCGGGACCATCGAAACGATGCCTGATGAACTGTTTACCGAGTTCGAAAAGGCCGTCGATGGCTACGCCGGCGAGGACGAGGCAGGCCACTGATGAACTACGAGCTGATCCAGACCGCAAGCGTCATACGCTATCCCTATCTATGGGCGAGAGAAGCTGGGCGTGGAGAGACGGAAGGACGCAAGGAGCGGCCGGTCGCCGTCGGCGTAAGAATGCCGCGGCCGGACGGCGATCTGGTTCTCTTCTTTCCCATCACCACCAAGCAGCCGGAGGCGTCGCGGTTTGCTGTGGAAGTGCCGGCCATCGAAAAGCGCCGCGCCGGCCTCGATGCCGATCGCAGGCTTTGGATCATCTTCGATGAGTTCAATACCGACATCGTCGGAAATTCATTCTATCTTGAGCCTGAGCCGCCAACCGGCCGCTTCAGCAAAGCCTTCTTCCTGCCGCTGCTGCGCGAATTCATCCGTCGCCGTAGGTCGGCCACGGAGGTCAGCCGATTCCGCTGAGCAGCCCCTGAGAACTCGAATTAGCGTTTGCGCACGAACTCGGTGCGTAGAACGAGGCCCTTGATTCCATCATGGCGGCAATCGATCTCCTCAGGACTATCGTAAGGCGGATCGACCTGATGACAGTGCCCTGTTTCAGCGTTAGGCCGGCCCCCTTGACCTTCAAATCCTTGATGACGGTGACCGAGTCGCCATCGGCAAGAAAATTGCCGCTTGCGTCTCGAACGACCGCCGCACGCCACTGGCGGATGCTGCCATCTCCGAAGCCGGACGCCATTCGCCAGTCACTTCGTCATAGATGTATTCGTCATTTTCAGCGGCCATGTTCGTCTCCGTGCGGGAACGGCGCGCAAAGGCGCTTATCGCAGACATCCGCCCAAGGCAACTCCGGCAGCGCTCCGGACTGCCTGTGAAAGTCAACTCCGCACGAAGCGATTGGCCTTTGCTTGCGCATCCATCTCCTTCCGACGGAAATAGATCGCCCTGCCGCAGCGGATCGGGCTATGGCCTTGAACGATGATGATCTGCTCGTCCTTGCGCATCGATTGGGTGATCTCGTGTGGCATGATCAGTGGCCGGCGCTGGAAATTGACGCTCTCGGATTTGCGCGCCCCGCCGCTTTTCGTGTCCCAGCCGATGTTGCGCGACCGCCCTTGCACCTCGACGGTCATTTCCCCGCATTGAGCGGAGACATTGCGGGCGGTATCGAGAGCCTTGATAGCCGCATAGGAGGCGAAAGCGCAGCCGTCGATCCATGACGTCGCGCCATCCTTCCCGAAGTGCCGTTCCAGTTGTCCGACCGATTGGTAGAGCAGCATCATGCTGATGCCATACTTGCGACCGCGATCGCGCGCCTCTTCCAGCACCCGCATATAGCCGAGCAGATCGACCTCATCGAGCATGAAGAGCGCTCGGCGACTGAAGCCGCCATCGGCCTGGACCATGGCGTTGATCAGAGAGCCGATGATGACGCGCCCGATGCCCGGATACGAGCGCAGGATGGACGCCGGGATATTGAGGAACACGTCCTTCTTGCCCGATACGATATCGCTCGACCTGAAGGCATTGCCGCAGACGAGCGCGGCGTAACTGTCCAATGAGAGCCACTGCGTATCCTTCGACGCCGTCGAATAGACACCGGAGAAGGTCTGTTCGGTCATGTTGGTGAAGACACCAAGCGTTTCGCGAATAAAGACAGTTTCCGAGTGTTCCTGAATGTCGCGCAGCATGGCGAGGACGGAGGGTTCCGGCTCGGACACGATCTGGCGCAGGCTGCGCAGGTTCCGCCGGCCGGCATATTCCGGCGACAACATGACATGGGCAAGCAATCCGGTTAGGAGATTGTGCGCCTGGTTCTGGAAATAGGAGCCCGTCGAGGATTCAAAACGCAGGCTTTCTGAGAGCAGCATGTGGGCGATGCCAACGATATCCTCCTCTTTCTGCTTCGAGTGCTCGATGCCGTCGAGGGCGTTGAAGCCCATGATCGGATTTGTGGGATCGAGCACCATGACCTCGCGCCCGAGCATGCGCGTGCGATGGTCGACCACCATCGGCGCGACCTCGGTCGAGGGATCGAGGCAGATCAGCGGTCCGGTATACCGCAGTGCCGTCGGCAGGACGTTGCTGGTCGTCTTGTATCCGCCTGATCCGGCGAAGAAGAGCATATGCGTGGAATCGAAGTCCTGGCTGTAGGCGAGCAGTGGCGCCTGGCCGCCCTGCCCCCACGTGCTGCGATCCTTCGGATCGAAAGGCACTTGGTGAACGGCTTCCTTGTCGACGCGGTAACACTCGCCGACGACGATCTCGCCATCGCACGGAAAGAGCCTTGCTGCCGCCGACATCGAAAGCCAATCGGCATCGCCGAAGGTTCCGCCCTTCGCCCGTTTGATTGCCTCGGGCACGACGACGGATCCGAGCAGCGACCGCCACGGCCATAAAGCCCGCCAGCGCGCCGATGACGGCAATGAAATCCAGGTAGGAAAGCGCATGGTCCCATGTGACGACGCCACTCTCCACCGACGGAGCGAGACGGCCATATTCGCGCAAGGCGTAAAATCCGGCGACAACGAGCAAGCACAGGAGGCTGACTATCGCGATCGGCCGCCGACGATGCAGCGGCAACGCCCAGACGGTCAGAAGACCAGCAAGCGGCCCGAACAGAAGCGTTGGCACAGGCGTTGCGCGGAAAAACCAGTATTCAGTTTTACCAGATAGGCTGTGCGCCAGCGCCGGCCATCGCCAGGCGGTGATGTAGACGGTGATCGCTGTCACGGCGATCGGCACGAAGACCAGCAGCAGGCTTGCATGCAGTCGACCCTTCAGCGCCATCCGGCGTTCTCCTCGACGCGCGGTGAAGAAGAATCGAGCGAAGGGGCCTTGAACGCCTCTTCACCGATATGGCGTAGCCACCGATGTTCGGACGATCCCGGAATCACTGTCGCCAGCACGAGGAGTCCGCCGAGCAGAAACGCCCGGTCCGCCTTCGACAGGCCGGCTTTGACGACGATGCCGCCGAGCAGGAATTTCTCGCGCGCTTCTTCCTTCCTCTCAGCCGTCATGTGAAACCTCCGGCGCCGGTCCAAGGCCACCAGCTGTTGGTCGACGCGCTTGAGGAGGCGGGCCGCCGGCCCCCTTTCTTCTCCTCTTTGCGAAATCGAGCGGCGATCTCTTCGAAGATCCGCTCGACCTCCTCGTCTGCAATTTCCATTTCCGCCAGCCCGGATTTCGTCGCAGCGCGGGCAAACCGCTCTGCCGATTTAACTGTCAAAACCCGCCGACGTTCTCGCAGCTTCTCCATCTGTGCATCGAGATCAGAAATCGATGATTTTATGGCCATTGAGGAATCTTCCCTCCTGGAACCAGCCTCAGCGATTATACTAACTAGTCTAAGATAGTTAAATAGGCTATTTTGCACCAACCCCAAAACGTCGCAGCTGGAATTTCGGCCGATGCCGTCTTCCGGGAAAGGCGGCATCGGCCCTTCGGTCCGATCGGTTTGAGGGCGCAATATACGTCGCTGTCGCGACGCGCCCGGGATCAGGAGACGGCAGTGGCGATCATGTTCGTCAGAGCGCAGGTGATCAGCAGAGGGGCGGGGCGAAGCATCGTCTCGGCCGCGGCCTATCGCCATCGCGCCCGGATGATGGACGAGCAGGCCGGCACGTCGTTCAGCTATCGGGGCGGGGCGTCCGAACTGGTGCACGAGGAACTGGCGCTACCGGACCAAACCCCGGCCTGGTTACGGTCAGCAATCGAGGGGTATTCCGTTGCCGGCGCCAGCGAAGTGCTGTGGAATGTGGTTGATGCTTTCGAAAAACGGGCGGACGCGCAGCTGGCGCGCGAGCTGATCATTGCGTTGCCGGAGGAATTGACCCGAACCGAGAACATCGCGCTGGTGCGCGAATTTGTGCGCGACAATCTCACCTCGAAGGGAATGGTCGCCGACTGGGTCTACCACGATAAAGACAGCAATCCGCACATCCATCTGATGACGACGCTGAGACCGTTGGCGGAGGAGGGGTTTGGACCCAAGAAGGTAGCAGTGACCGGCGAAGACGGTGCGCCGTTGCGGGTCGTGACGCCGGATCGGCCAAAGGGCAAGATCGTTTACAAGCTCTGGGCGGGCGATAAGGAAACCTTGCAGGCGTGGAAGATTGCCTGGGCGGAGACGGCCAGCCGGCATCTGGCGCTCGCCGGCCATGACATCCGTCTTGACGGCCGCTCTTATGCCGAGCAGGGCCTCGGTGGCATCGCGCAAAGACATCTGGGCCCCGAGAAGGCAGCGCTCTCCCGCGGGGGTGTCGAGATGTATTTTGCACCGGCCGATCTTGCCCGTCGCCAGGAGATGGCCGACCGGCTGCTCGCCGAGCCGGAGCTCCTGCTGAAGCAGTTGAGCAATGAACGCTCCACCTTCGACGAGCGCGATATCGCCAAGGCGCTGCATCGCTATGTCGACGATCCCGCAGACTTCGCCAACATCCGGGCGCGGCTGATGGCGTCGGACGATCTGGTCCTGCTGAAGCCGCAGCAGGTCGACGTCGAAACGCGCAAGGCGAGCGAACCCGCCGTTTTCACCACGCGCGAGATCCTTCGCATCGAATATGACATGGCGCAGTCGGCGCAGGTTCTGGTGGAATGTCGCGGTTTTGCCGTTTCCGACCGGGCGGTCGCCGCTGCGATCAGAAACGTCGAAACTCAAGATCCGGAAAAGTCCTTCCGGCTCGACCCGGAGCAGGCAGACGCCGTCCATCATGTCACGCGGGACAATGGCATTGCCGCCGTGGTCGGTCTTGCCGGCGCCGGTAAGTCGACCTTGCTTGCCGCGGCCCGCCTCGCCTGGGAAAGCCAAGGCCGCCAGGTCATTGGTGCGGCCCTTGCGGGCAAAGCCGCCGAGGGTCTGGAAGACAGCTCCGGCATCAGATCGCGAACACTCGCCGCCTGGGAGCTGGCCTGGGCCAATGGACAGGAGACGCTTCACCGCGGCCATGTGGTGGTTGTCGACGAGGCCGGCATGGTGTCGTCGCAGCAGATGGCCCGCGTGCTGAAGCTCGTCGAGGAAGCGGGAGCGAAACTCGTGCTGGTCGGCGATGCGATGCAATTGCAGCCGATCCAGGCGGGGGCGGCGTTCCGGGCGATTACCGAGCGGATCGGTTTTGCCGAACTTGGCAGCGTGCGCCGCCAGCGCGAGCCGTGGGCGCGCGAGGCGTCGCGGCTTTTTGCGCGTGGCGAGATTGGGAAAGGTCTTGATGCCTATGCGCAGCAGGGTCATTTGGTGGAGGCAGACACGCGGGACGACATCATCGGGCGGATTGTCAGTGATTGGACGCAAGCGCGCCGACAGGCGATCCAGGATTCCGTTATGCCCGGCAATGATGGCCGTCTTCGCGGTGATGAGCTTCTCGTGCTCGCCCACACCAATCAGGACGTCAAACGTCTGAACGAGGAACTGCGATCTGTGATGGCAGGCGAGGGGGCGCTGGGTGAGAGCCGCGCATTCCAGACCGAACGCGGCGCGCGGGAATTCGCCACCGGCGACCGCATCATCTTTCTGGCAAATGCCCGCTTCGTCGAAGCGCGCGCAATGCGTCTCGGTCCGCAATACGTCAAGAACGGCATGCTGGGGACGGTCGTATCCACCGGCGAAAAGCGGGGCGAGGTCTTGCTTTCGGTGCGTCTCGACAATGGCTGCGATGTCGTCATCAGCGAGAACAGTTATCGCAATGTCGATCACGGCTACGCCGCGACCATCCACAAATCTCAAGGCTCGACCGTCGACCGGACCTTCGTTCTTGCCACCGGCATGATGGACCAGCACCTGACCTATGTGTCGATGACCCGGCATCGCCATCGTGCCGATCTCTATGCCGCGAAGGAAGATTTTGAAGCAAAGCCCGAATGGGGCCGCAAGCTGCGTGCCGATCATGCTGCCGGTGTCACCGGCGAACTCGTGGAAACCGGACAAGCCAAGTTCCGGCCGAATGACGAGGATGCCGACGATAGCCCCTATGCCGATGTGAAGACGGATGACGGAGCCGTCCATCGTCTTTGGGGCGTGAGCCTGCCGAAGGCGTTGGAGGATGCCGGTGTCTTAGAGGGCGACACGGTGGCCCTGCGCAAGGACGGGGTGGAGCGGGTCAAAGTCCAGGTTCCCATCGTCGACGAGCAGACCGGGCAGAAGCACTTCGAGGAAAGACAAGTCGATCGCAATATCTGGACAGCCAAACGGGTCGAAACCGCCGAAGCGCGCCGGGAGCGTATCGAGCAGGAAAGCCATCGGCCGGAACTGTTCAAACAACTCGTTGAACGCCTGTCGCGCTCCGGCGCCAAGACGACGACGCTCGATTTCGAAAGCGAGGCTGGGTACCGGGCACATGCCGACGATTTTGCCCGCCGCCGCGGCCTCGATCATCTCTCTCTCGTCGCAGCCGGGATGGAGGAGGACGTCTCGCGCCGGCTCGCGTGGATTGCCGATAAGCGCCGGCAGGTGGCAAAGCTCTGGGAAAGGGCGAGCGTTGCGCTGGGATTTGCGATCGAGCGGGAACGACGTGTCTCGTACAATGAGGAGCGCACTGAGACACACACCGTCTCGGAGACAGATGTTGGCGGCGGCCGATATCTGATGCCGCCCGCCACTGTTTTTGCCAGAAGCGTGGAGGAGGAAGCGCGGTGGGCGCAGCTTTCCTCGCCGGCCTGGAAGGAGCGGGAAGCAATCCTGCGGCCGCTGCTGGAGAAGATCTATCGTGAGCCGGAGGCGGCACTGGTCGCCCTGAACGCCCTGGCATCGGATACGAGCAACGAACCCCGCAGGCTCGCCGACGATCTTGCTATTGCACCGGATCGGATCGGCCGCCTGCGGGGTTCCGACCTTATGATAGACGGTCGCGCCGCACGTGACGAGCGCAGCATTGCGACCGCGGCATTGACGGAACTGCTGCCGCTCGCCCGCGCCCACGCCACAGAGTTCCGCAGAAACGCCGAGCGGTTCGAAAGCCGCGAGCAACAGCGCCGCGCGCATATGTCATTGTCGATCCCAGCGCTCTCCAGAAAGGCGGTGGCACGTCTCGTCGAGATCGAGGCGGTGCGCAAGCAGGGAGGGGACGATGCCTACAAGACGGCCTTTGCATTCGCCGCCGAAGACCCCTCGATCGTGCAGGAGATCAAGGCCGTCAGCGAGGCGCTCAGCGCCCGCTTCGGTTGGAGCGCCTTCACATCCAAGGCCGATACGGTTGCCGAACGCAACATCGTCGAGCGTATGCCGGAAGACTTCACAGGCACCAGGGGCGAGAAGCTGACCCGGCTGTTCGAGGCCGTGAAGCGTTTTGCCGAGGAGCAGCATCTCGCCGAACGGCGGGATCGTTCGAAGATCGTCGCCAGCGCCAGTGCCGATCCGCAGAAGGAGAATATCCCCATGCTTGCCGCCGTCACCGAGTTCAAGACTCCGATCGAGGAAGAGGCGAGATCGCGTGCTCTGGCCGGCCCTCTCTATCGCCAGCAGCGAGCAGCGCTAGCCGACGTGGCGTCAACGATCTGGCGCGATCCGGCTGGCGCTGTCGAGAAGATCGAAGAGCTGCTTGTCAAAGGTTTTGCCGCCGACCGCATCTCTGCTGCAGTGACCAATGACCCGGCCGCCTATGGTGCGCTGCGTGGCTCCGATCGCCTCATGGATCGGATGCTGGCCGCCGGCCGGGAGCGCAGAGACGCTGCGCAGGCCGTGCCCGAAGCCGCCGCTTGGCTACGATCGCTCGGTGCGGCCTATGCCGGCGCCCTCGATGCCGAGCGCCAGGCGATCGCCGAAGAGCGACGGCGCATGGCGGTTGCCATTCCCGGCCTGTCGAAGGCGGCGGAAGAAGCGCTCATGCGGCTGACTGCCGAGGCGAAGAACGACGGCCGCAAGCAGAATGCATCGGCTGCTGTTCTTGATCCCACCATTCGCCGGGAGTTTGCCGCAGTCAGCGCGGCGCTCGACGAGCGCTTCGGCCGCAATGCAATCCTCCGAGGAGAGAGGGATCTCATCAACCGCATCCCGCCGACGCAGCGCCGCGCCTTCGAGGCGATGCAGGACAGGCTGAAGGTCCTGCAGCAGACCGTCCGCAGGGAAAGCAGCGAGCAGATCATCTCGGAACGCCGCCAGCGCACTGTCAACCGCGGCCGCGGCGTTGATCTTTGAAGTCCATCGAAGAAGGCAAGGATTCGGCCGGGCCGAGGAGCGGATGGGGGTGGCGTCGAGCAGATCTACGATACGCGTGAAATAGGTGCGTTATCGCGGGCTCTCGCCATGTAGTAACGGCTCGCTGAGGATATTGATGTCGACGCTCGGATAAACCCGCTCTTCCAACAATTGAAGGGATCTAACGCTGACTTTTACGGGCAAGATCCCCGCGTCAAAGTCGACCGCTGATAGCCATTCTACCGCAGAAAACCTGAACAATGTCATGTGAGCAATCTGGGGCGCGGTTGGACGCCAATGTTCGAAGTGGATAGCATCTGAAATGGCGGACCGAAGGTCGCACAATTCCAGCGGCTGCTGGGCCTTTACGAAGAAAGCGGCTTCTGAGGCTGCGACCTCATCGAAATGGAGGTCAAACGGCGGGGTCTCTTCGACCAGTTTTTCCACGATCTCCTTCCATCTTTCCCTTTTCCGCTTCCAGACTTCGTGGTTTGGAATCCTCAATTGGGTCGCTGCGTTGAGCAACGTGGCGACCGTCATATGCAGGCTTGTGGCGGGACGCGCAGAAGCGGCGCAGTGATGGCGCCTCGCGATCGGGAAAAAACTGCAGATGAAACGCGGCACCGCTTAAACCACAGTGGATCGACCTTCGTTCGGATCATAGCCGCAGGCCCCTTCTACCTAACACAGCAACCAAACTATGCAGACACTTCGGGATCTTGCAGCCACGCGGGAATGTCGCGCTTCATATGCAGAATACGCCATATGTCGACATAATCGGCGTGCTCAAGATAGAAGACGAGGTATGGGAAAGCCTTCAGCGTCATGCTCCGCAAATCGGGCAAACCGAGTTCATATGCGTAGCGCAACGACCCCGATGCAGGATGCGTTGCGATTAAACCGAATGTCGGCTGCAGCGCATCAACGAAGCTTATCGCGACTTGCGCGCCAGCCTCGCGAGCATAATAGTCTACGGCATTCTCGACATCCCTGCGGGCCGACTCGCGGGGAACGATCGACTTTCCCGTCACCTGGAGCTTTGCCGCGAGGCACGGTCTCGCAGACTATCGAAATAGGCGGCATCAACCGGCTCCGTCGTTTCGGATGAAGCACCCTCAAGCAAAAGATCACGCAAGTGCTGGCGATCTTTGTCGCGACGGATCAACTCGCGGACGTATTCGCTGCTGGTCCCATAGCCTCGCCCTGCGACCTGCTTGTCGACGAACTGCTTCAGGTTCTCCGGCAGCGAAATGTTCATAGTGCTCATCGGGCTAAAATACCCCGGATGGCAAAATTTGGCAAGGTAGGAACTCCACCAGTCCCCATGGGGCTTACTGTGGAGATCATGAATTCTTCGCTCCGGCTACATTCATTTGTTTGCTCCGTGCCTACGTGTCTTGCAATATCGCATTTCAATTCGAGCGGGATGCATGATCAGTGCGAAACCGGCCGACCTATAAGGCGGCCAGATTCATAGTGTCGGAACGGACCGAATAGGCGTGCGACATAACGTTCAAAGTTTATGACAATCGCTTTTGTTTTCGAATTTCCATGAACTCCTCTGGTCCCAGATGCTCGAAGACGCGCACCCAAAATTTGAAATCGCCTGAGCGTCCGTCAGATCGGGCGCAGATTGCACACCAGGCGGCGGCTGTTTTCGCATGCCGTCCATAAAGCAAACGGAGAGCGGTACTTATGTCCCCAAAGTCTACATCACTCCAAAAGTCCGGTGTGGCTACTGCGCAGCCGGCTGAGAACCCTTCGAATATTTCGCGCATTAAAAAGCCCCGTTACCGTCCGGAAACAGGCTATCAAATTATGCCGGACGTCGATCCCACTGCGTGGGCCACGATCACGTGTCGTCCCTGGCAAATCTACGCTTCTGTGCGAAGTGCTTCTCAGCTTCAACATTATGTTGTAACAAAATTGAAAGGCAAGCTATAAAATAGCCGCCGTCACGGTGTATTTCGCAGTCAGTTTTGCCCGCCAGGGTCGAGGTGCCGCCCAATATGAAGCAGTCCCGCGAGAATTTTGTCGTATCAAACGAGTTCGCAATACAGGCAGTAGCGAGGGAGGCGAGCCAATGAGCGCTCTTCTGGCGATCGTATCGCGTGATGCCGACTACTATTTGATGCTGTCATATATCCTGAAGGGCGCCGGATACAGGACCGTCCTCGTCGATATTCCAAATGAAGCAGTTGCGACCGCTGAGGCGCGCGGGGCTGCAGCCATCATCGTCGACTGCCAGCCGGGTTCACAAATTCTGGCAGATATCGCGTCGAGTCTGGAGGAAAAAGGGCTTGCCGACGGCCTCACGCTCATCGCGCTCGTTGCCGAAAAGGCCGCCTATCTCGACATACTGAAAGCCAACGTCGATGAGAGCTTTACAAGGCCGATGCCTCCGGAACGTCTCCTGACTTACCTGCACCGTGAAATAGGCAATTCCTCAAACGAAGCGTCTGACCGTTTCGTTCCGATGTTTGACGATATGAAACTGGACGTCAGCGGCCGGCGTGTCTTGGTAAAGGGGATGCCGATTAATCTCAGCCCGATCGAGTTTCGTCTGCTGAGAGCTCTTATGGGCGACGCGGGGCGCGTTCTCGGTCGCGCGGAACTGATTGCCGCTGCTTGGCCGGAATCAGCCTTCGTCGAGCCGCGGACAGTCGATGTTCACATCGGCCGGCTCCGGCGCGCATTGAGGCGGGCGCTTGGCCGCGACGTGATCCGCACCGTGCCAAAGGAGGGATATGCAATCGAGATTACCCAATATATGTGACTTCGCTACGTTCACATGTTCACTGGAACTTCCCGAAAATTTGTGGCCGCCTTCGTTGTATAAACAACGATCTCGCGCATAGCGTGAAGCCCATGGAACACCTGGGAGGTCAGCATGCAAGAGTTAGCTTCGGGCGCCGGATCGGCGAAAACATCCCACAGAAACACCGCGGGCCTGATCAGTCACGCAAGTCCCCACTTTGCAGCGGCCCATCTTGACGGCCTGATGGCACTCTATGTCCATCCGTCCGATGGGCGAGCGGTGGAACTGCCAGTTTCAGAGGGCAGATCGGAGCGCGTCATCGACTTCGTCCGCTGCTCGTATCTCGGGCTCGACAATCATCCCTCAATCATCGAAGGCGCAATTGAAACCATTCGGCGCTATGGAACCCTGCATTGGTCGTGCGCCCGCACGCGGCTCAATTTTGCAGCCCTCGGAGACCTTGAGGATGCTCTTTCTGATCTCTTCGGCGCCAGGGTGATCACCTATACAACTGTGCTTGCCGCCAACCTGAGCGCGCTTCCCCTAATTGCGTGCGGCGTTCTGACGGGCGGCAAAAAACCAGTCATGGTATTCGACCGTCTCGCGCATGCAACGTTGGCCTTCAACAAGCCCGTCGTTGCCGAAGAATGCGAGGTGCGCACCATAGGCCACAACGATCTTCAGGCGCTCGAGGAAATTTGCCGCCAGAACGAGACGGTCGCTTATGTTTGCGACGGTGTGTATTCCATGGGCGGCTGTGCCCCAATCAAGGAGTTGCGGGAGCTTCAGGAGCGATACGGACTCTCCTTTATATCGATGATGCTCACGGCATATCGATCTTTGGGGAAAGAGGTGAGGGGTTTGCCCGTTCACAAATGCCAGAAGGTCTCGGTGAACGGACGATCATCGCAGCTTCGCTCGGGAAGGGCTTCGGAGCCTCGGGCGGCATTCTGTTGCTCGCAACAGCCTTCCAGGAAGAGATCTTCCGGCGCTTTGCTCTCGCGCACGCCTTCTCGGCCTCTATCAATGTTGCCGCGATCGGTGCAGCTCTCGCGTCTCAGTCGCTCCATCGCACACCGGAACTCGGCGTGCGGCAAAGGGCGCTCGCCGAACACGTTTCTCTTTTCGACGAACTGGTGCCGACCGCACAAGCAGGATCCCCACTCCCGATCAGAACAGTCATGGTCGGTGACGAGCTCGCGGCAATCGGCGCTGCCAGACTGGTGCTTGATTCTGGTTGTTATACGTCGGCCATTTTCTTCCCGACAGTGGCTAAGGGGAGGGCGGGGCTGCGGATATGCCCGACCGCCGGGCACACGGCTTCCGAAGTGCGCGACGTCGCAACTGCCATCAACCGTGCACTCAAGGGATGAAGGTTCGTCTGAACACCTCCGGGCGACATTGGCGCCCGGAGGTGAATCATCATCGGATCCAGGTATTCCAACGCTCGAGCATCATTGCGGCATTGTCGTTGATCCATTTAGCGTCCGGGATGACGATGTAATCCCGGATGTCCTCGTCGCTCGGCAGGGCCACGCGTGCAGCCGGTGACATCAAATCGATCGCCTTGCGACTCGGTGGCGTGCAAAGAAGTTCGTCGCACACACGGGCCTGCGCTTCCGGATGATCAAGCCAGTAGGCGATCAACTTCAACGCGTTTGCTTGGTTCGGCGCATCCTTGATGATCGTCAAGCGATCGCCAACGAGGAACGACGCTTGCTTGGACCAAGCGATTTGGCGCCCTTCCGCCTTCAGTGTATTTGCGCGCGTCAGCCAGATCTGCCCGATGCTGTAGTCGCCATTGCGAAAGCCCTGAACGCTCTGATCGCCGGTCTTCCACCAGAGCGATATTGCCGGGCGTATCTCGTTGAGCTTGCTGAGGGCGCGGTCGACGTCGAGCGGAAAGAGCTTATCGCGCGGGACGCCATCGGCGAGAAGCGCGGCAGCCATGACCCGCCACGGATCGTCGAAATTTGGAAACGCGCGACCACCAGGGAACTTTGTCTCGTCCCACATATCGGCCCAGCTCGATGGATTTCCATCTTTAAAGGCAGTTGGGTCGTAGGCCATCAGCGTTGCGGTTGAAAAAAGCCTGGCCCCTGCACTGACGCAGGCGTCCTCGACCAGGTCTGGCCGCCCCTGGAAAGTTTTGCAGAAGTCGGTCAAGTCTTCAGATGTCAGCCGATGCGCTTCGGCGCTCGCCTGTATCTCGCCGTCCGGGTAAAGGTCCCAGGTCACATTGCTGGTCTTAACCATAGCAGCAGCTTTCGCGCGCATCTCGGCATTCGTTGCCGCGACCGAAACAACCTTAATGCCGGTGTCTCCGGTAAATGGTTCGAACCAGAATTTTCGAAGCGCCGCATCATAGGCGCCACCCGTGGTCGCAATGATGACCTGCTCCTCAGCTTGAGCCGCCCCCGCACCGGCAAGCATAAGGCAAGCCGTAAGCATTGCATTGATCTTGGTTCGCTTATTCATCGCGTGTTCCTCTGTTCGATTGATATGGGCCACGTTAGTCCTCCCCGCGGCCGGTAAGGAGATGAACGGTCGCCATGAGCGCCAGTGATACCGCAACGAGCAGTGTCGAAACCGCAGCAATGACCGGGGTGAGGTTGAAATCGATATCCTCGAACATCTTGCGGCTGATCGTTTTGCCGCCAGTATCGGAAATGAAGAAGGCGACTGTTGCCTCATCGAACGACGCTAGAAATGCAAAAACCGAAGCGGCAGCCACTGCTGGTGCGATGTTGGGAAGCACAATGCTGAAAAAGGCGCGGCTCCGGCTTGCCCCGCAATTCAGTGCCGCAAGCTCGAGCGACGTATCGAAGCGCTCGAGTGCCGCCGAAACGGTGATGATCACGTAGGGAACCGCAAGCACGGTGTGCGCGATCAGGAAGCCAGTGAAATTACCGGTCAGGCTGAGCGGGGAAAAAACCAGATAGAGGGCCACGCCAAAGACAACATGGGGAACGATCATTGGCCCCAGCGATAACGCTTGCAGAAAGGTCTTGCCCGGCAGATTGCCTCGAACGAGCCCGATGGCAGCCAACGTTCCGACAACCGTCGAAGCGACCGTCGTCGCCAGCGCGATCTGCAGACTGAACATCGTTGCTGCCCGCCAGTCCGGATCGGATAGAAATTCGGCATACCAGCGAAGCGTTAGGCCCTTCGGCGGAAGCTCGATATAGCTGCTGTCATTCAGCGAAATCGGGATGACGAGCAGCGTCGGCAGAACCAGTAAGAACAGGATTGCTCCGATCAAGAGGCCGCCGAGGAGCTGCAAGGCTGCTTTGCCGTAAGGTCGATGGGTGCTTTTGACGGGAGAGCCGGCGAATGGGGCGATGGCTACGGGTTCAGTTGACACTGTTCATCCCTTTACTGAGGGAAAGCGCCTTGCGGAACACAAGGACGAAGACCAGCGTCGTGGTCAGAAGGACGGTCGCGAGCGCTGCGGCAAATGGCCAGTCGAGCAGGACGGTGGTTTGCTGACCGATCAGCGTTGCCATCATCAATGCTCCAGGCCCACCGACGAGTGCCGGTGTGATGTAAAAGCCGATCGCCAGGATGAAGCACATGACGCACCCGGCAAAGATTCCGGGCAAGCTGAGCGGCAAGGTCACGCGCATGAACGCGCCGATCGGGCCGGCGCCGAGATTGCGGGCGGCTTGGGGGTACTCTGCAGGAATAGTGCGAAGAGCGTTGTAGATCGGCAGGATCATGAAGGGCATCAGGACATGCGTCATCGCAAGGATCACTGCGCCTTCGGTGTAAATAAGCTTCAACGGGCTGTTAATGAGGCCGCTCTCGATCAGCAGACCGTTTACGATGCCGTTTCTCTGCAGCAGCACGATCCAGGCGTAGGATCGCACCAGCACTGAGGTCCATAGCGGCACGAAGACCGCCGCCGATACGATCACCGCCGTCTTGCCTTTGGCGCGGGACATGAGAAAGGCAACCGGATATCCAAGCAGCAAGCTCGCCACTGTTACGATTGCACCCGTCTGCAACGTGCGAAGCAGGACTTCCATGTAGAGTGGCTCGGTCACGATCCGCTCGTAATGCTCCAGCGTGAATCCCGGCGCCATTAGGCTCAAAGAGACGAGCCGCCCAATTGGATAGATGAAGCCTCCGGCCAGTAAGAGCATCAACGGCACAATAAGCAAGAGCGTCAGCGCGTGCGAATACTGGCGCGCCGAGCGTGAGAAAATCCAGCTTGCTGGACGGGTTGGTGCAACCGGCAAATTATCGACTGTCATGGTCATTTCATGCCTCCGCAGCCGTAAAGAGCCGTAGACCGTCGCGTTCGGCGATGACATCCACGAGTGCCCCCGTTGCAAAGGGCACCCGCTTTCCGTCAGCAGGGATCTGCACCTGAATGAGCTCTCCGCTTCCGAAATCGGAGCGAACGAGATGAAGGTCGAAGGAGCCTGCAAAGACCGACGTTTCGATCCGGCCGGGGAGGGCGTTCTGTCCCCCTGCGCCACGCGCTGCAAGGCCAAGGCGCTCAGGCCGCAGCGCGAGCCGAACGCGATCACCTATTTTTGCCGAACCCTCGAAACCATGGGCTGCACCGGGCGTATCAATAACCACGTCGTCACCCAGTCTGATCGTCTGGCGGCCAGCGGTCCCGCCCAGGAATTCTCCCGTCAGGAAGTTCATCTTGCCGATGAAGTCGGCTACAAAGGCACTCTGCGGATTACAGTAGAGATCCGTCGGGGTTCCGAGCTGCGCGAGATGCCCCTTTGCCATGACAGCGATCCGGTCGGACATCGTCAAGGCCTCCTCCTGATCGTGCGTCACGTAGATGACCGTTGCACCGAGGCGCCTCTGAAGCTGCTTGATCTCGATCTGCATGGATTCGCGCAGCTTCTTGTCCAGTGCCCCGAGTGGCTCGTCCATCAAAAGAACAGGCGGTTCGAACACGATTGCTCGCGCGACCGCCACCCGCTGCTGCTGGCCGCCGGAAAGTTCGTGGGGATAGCGCTTGGCGTAGTCCGGGAGTTGAACGAGATCGAGCGCCCGGCCAACGCGTTCTGCCCTGAGGTCCTTGCGGATGCCTCGCATCCGCAAGGGAAAGCCGATGTTTTCGGCGACGGTCAGATGTGGGAACAAGGCATAACGCTGGAAGACCATCCCGATATTGCGGCGGTCGGGCGATACGGCGGTGACATCTCGACCGCCAATGATGATGCGTCCGGCAGAAGGGCTTTCGAAACCGGCGATCATTGTCAGAAGCGTCGTCTTGCCCGATCCGGATGGACCAAGGATCGACAAGAATTCGCCTGCCGAAATGTCCAACGTCACTTCGCCTACGGCAGTCTGGCTGCCGTAGGCCTTGCCTATGCGATCGATAAAAACAGGCGCGCCAATCAAAATGATATCTCCTTTTGTGTGCTTTGAGATGCATGGACCCCCCCCCGGCTCCGCCCGCGCGGCGCCAGGTGCTGTGAGCGTCGTGCCGGCAAGACCGGAGCTATTCAGCCGCCGGGGCCAAGGCGTTGCTAATATTCGCGATCCCGTTATGCTGTCACATTACGTGATCAATTTTTGCGTGATGCATTTTTGTTGCAACAAAAATGTGAAAATGTCAACTCGTGGGGAGTTAATTTTGAACGATAATACAACTGAAGAGGAATCGTCGGCGTCGGAATTGCCCTCTGGGCGCCTCAGCGACTTCGCCTATTCATCCATCAAAGAGCAACTTACGCGGGGTGTTTACAAGCCCGGTCACAAGTTGCCGATCCGTTCGGTTGCCGAAATGCTGAAGGTTGGTGCCACGCCAGCGCGCGAGGCAATCAACCGTCTGGTTTTTGAGGGTGCGCTGGTCATGGTAGGTCCAAAAACGGTCATCGTTCCACATCTCGATCTTGCGGCACTTTATGAAGCCACGCAGATGCGGCTTGCGCTTGAGGGATTGGCGACAGAAAGAGGCACGCTTTGCGCGACGAATGATGTCGTCGATAAGCTATTGGCGCTTCAAGAGAAAATCACGCTGTCGCTCGACGAAAAGCGTTATTCGGACGCTCTTCACGACAATAAGGAATTCCACTTTACGATCTATCGACTGTGTGAGATGCCGCACCTTCTTTCGACCATCGAAGCCCTATGGTTAAGGGTGGGTGCCGCGTTCCACGACCTCTATCCCGAGTTTGCGGAAGCAAAATACGGTGTCCACAACCATCTGGCCGCGATTGAGGCTCTGGTGGATAAAGATCCCTCCGCCGTCCGAGCCGCAATGGAAAACGACATTCGAGACGGCTATCGTCGCCTCAAGAAAGCAGCGCAGGAGCGTCTCAAGCGAGAATAGCATTGTGGCCGGATTTTTTTGTTGCAACTTCTTCGGGTTCATGATTTTTGTGATAACAAAATTATGAAGGGTCGCACCGTGACCCATTTGCCGGAGAAGATCGAATGTTTCACCCTTATATCTTGCGCGACGGCCGGGGATTTTCCCGGTCGAGGTCCGAACATTTCTTCAAACGGGGTCGTCGCGTATTTCCGACCGGAATCACGCGGGTCACGGTCAATCATGAGCCTAGCCCGCTATACATTTCACGCGGGGAAGGCGCCTATCTCTTCGATGTCGACGGCAATCGCCTTCTCGACCTGAATAATAATTTCACGACGCTGATACACGGCCATGGCTTTCTTCCAGTTGCCGACGCGGTTGCAGATCTGCTTCATCGCGGAACGTGTTTCTCTAACCCGACTGAGCACGAGATCACTCTGGCTGAGCTGTTGATCGAGCGCATTCCAGCGATCGAACATATTCGCTTCGTCAACAGCGGGACCGAGGCAGTGATGTTTGCGATAAAGGCCGCTCGCGCCTTCACCTGCCGGCCAGGCATTGCACGGATCGAAGGCGCCTATCATGGCGCCTATGACTGGGCGGAAACGGGGCAGGCGGTGACGCCGACTATATGGAACGACCCATTGGGGTCGCCGGCCGTACCCGCCTATCGCGGTATGCCGCCTTCGGTAGGTGAGGAGGTGACCGTTATCCGCTTCAATGACATCGCGGATCTGGAGCGCCGAATTGCTTCGGCTGCCCCTTCGCTTGCCTGTATCCTGATCGATCCGATGCCGAGCCGCGCCGGGCTGATAGCGCCTGAGCCGAGCTTTTTCGCGGCTGTCGAGGCGATCGCGAAGCAATATGGGATTCTCATCGTGGCCGATGAGGTCCTCAATCTGCGGCAGTCATATACGGGGGCATCGGCCCGCTATGGTCTCCACCCTGACCTGGTCGCCGCCGGAAAAATCATCGGCGGAGGTTTTCCCGTCGGGGCCATCGGCGGGCGCAAGGACGTAATGCGGGTGTTCGCAAGCGACAGCGGTAAGCCGCTGCTGCCGCAGGGCGGCACGTTTTCGGCAAATCCCGTGTCGATGGTCGCAGGCCGGGTCGCCATGGAGGCGATGACGGAGGACGCTTTCGCTTCACTGGAGAGCCTTGGAGATCGCATCCGGGTCGGACTTCGAAAGGAAATCGAACGCCATGGTGCAGCCTTCAGCGTGACGGGAGCTGCCTCTTTGTTTCGCATCCATCCGAAAGGAAGGCAGCCAAGGGACTTTCGCGAGGCGTATCTCGCACCGGAAGAGGCCGAGTTGATGGGTCGGCTCTCAAAGCATTTCCTCAATTGCGGCATCCTGCTTCCCGATGGCGCTGCGGCCTGCATTTCGACGGCAATGACGACCGCTGACGGTGACGCAGTCATCTCAGCCTTCTCAGACTTCCTTTCAATCCTCGAAGTAACTCCAACCGAAGCAGGCATGTGACCATGGCAACCAATAATCTAACCGTCGCCGAGCGGATCGCTCTTTGCCTGAAGAGGCATGGCGTCACCCATATCTTTGCTCAGAGCCTGCCTTCGGCGGTTATCCTTGCGGCCGAAGCAATCGGCATCCGTCAAATCGCCTACCGACAGGAAAACATGGGAGGGACCATGGCCGACGGCTATGCGCGCCTTTCCGGCAAGGTCGGCGTGGTCGCAGCGCAGAACGGACCTGCCGCAACGCTTCTTGTTCCGCCGCTGGCCGAGGCGCTGAAGGCGAGCGTTCCGGTCGTTGCTCTCGTCCAGGATGTCGAACGCGATCAGGCTGACCGTAATGCATTCCAGGAACTCGATCATCTTACCCTATTCCAATCCTGCACGAAGTGGGTGCGAAAAGTTCTCGTAGCGGAGCGGATCGACGATTATGTCGATGCTGCCTTCACGGCAGCCGCCTCGGGCCGGCCAGGACCGGCAGCTCTCCTGCTCCCGGCCGACCTCTTGCGGGAGCAGATAGTCCCTTCGCCCTTTCGTCGTGAGGCTGTCCTAGGCCACTGGCCGCTCGATCGGTTACGTCCGCGCGATTGTGACATCGAGCGCGCGGCCTCAATGATCGCCACGGCCCAGGCACCCATCGTCATAGCCGGAGGAGGCGTCCATGCGAGCCATGCCGCTGGCGAGCTTTCGGGGCTACAGGACGAAGCCTCGCTTCCCGTGCTGACGACCAATATGGGAAAAGGCGCCGTCGACGAATACCACCCGCTGTCAGCTGGCGTTCTCGGGGCTCTCGTCGGGCCGCGATCGCTTGGGCGGCACACGCTTGCCCTTGTCGAAGAGGCCGATCTCGTCATTCTGGTCGGAACGCGAACCAATCAGAACGGCACTGACAGTTGGCGCCAAATCCCCCGGTCCGCATCAGTCATCCACATCGATGTCGATCCCACCGAAATCGGGCGCAACTACGAAGCGGTCAGATTGGCAGGCGATGCGGCCGAAACCATTAGCGCACTTCGAAGCGCGCTTGCCCGACGCGATCTCTCGTACCGCGCATCGCAGCGCGATAAGATGACGGCCCGGATCGCCGGTTTCTGGCGCGCGTTTGACACGGAGCGGGAATCCGTAGCTGGTTCGGAGAACAGTCCGATACGTCCCGAGCGGGTCATGTCGGACCTGCAGCAAGTGCTGACGGCAGAGACGACCGTTGTTGCCGATGCGAGCTATTCCTCAATGTGGATAGCTGGCCAATTGCGGGCTCTTTCCTCCGGTATGCGCTTCCTGTCGCCGCGGGGTCTTGCTGGACTCGGGTGGGGCTTGCCACTTGCGCTCGGTGCAAAAGCGGCGAGGCCGGACGAGCCGGTGGTCGCCATCGTAGGGGACGGCGGCTTCGCGCATAGCTGGGCGGAGCTGGAGACCATGGTGCGGAGCAAGCTACCCGTACTCATCATCGTCTTGAACAACGGCATCCTCGGCTTCCAGCGTGATGCTGAAACCGTCAAGTTCGGCAGCTTCACCACCGCCTGCAGCTTCGCGGATGTCGATCATCGACAGATTGCCGAAGCTTGCGGCTGCCCGGCTGTTCGAATCTCTGATCCCGCCGATCTTCCTCGTTGCCTCGAGCGCGGCCTGCGTGAAGAAGGGCCTTTGCTGATCGAGGTGATAACGGACGCCGACGCCCATCCCCCGATTTCGCTATTCGCTGCATTGGATCAGGCAGCATGAGCCAGGATACCCCGCGTGTTGCGGTCGTCAGCGGTGGCACGACCGGAATCGGTCTTGCCTCTGCGTTTCGTCTGCTCAGTGCGGGACATCGGGTTGCCGTCTTCAGCCATGGTGATGCAAGCGTCATCGCCGCAGGGGCCGCGCTTGCCGAGGCTTTCGAGCCAGAGCGGTGGCTGGCGAAAAAGGTCGATCTCCGCGAACCTGAGGCCATCAATTCCTTTTTCGGCGAAGTCGGTCGTGTCTTGGGCGCACCTGGGATTCTCGTTTGCAACGCGGGGATTTCGCCAAAAGGTCTTTCCGCCGACCTTACCCTGGAAGAGTGGAACGACGTGCTCTCCGTCAACCTGACGGGGGCGATGCTGTGTTGTCGAGCCGTTTTGCCCGTGATGAAGGAAAAGGGTTACGGACGGGTCATATTCGTTGGCTCTCTTGCCGGCCGGACGAGACCACGGATCGCAGGCGCCGCTTATGCGACGTCCAAAGCCGCACTTTCAGGGTTGTCCCGTGCGCTGGTGTCTCAATATGGCCCCTATGGCATAACATCAAATGTCGTGGCGCCAGGTCGCATCCTGACGCCACTGACAGGCTCCCCGCAAAACAACACCAACATCGACGCGCTGGCTCGTATTCCAGCCGGCAGGCTCGGTTCTCCGGACGACGTCGCCGGGGTCATTGCATTCCTGGCATCGGAAGATGCCGGGTTCGTCAATGGAGCCATCATAGATGTCAACGGTGGCGAATTCGCGCCGAGTTGAGTTTTGCCGTTTTGTCTGGCTAGGAAAGAGGCAATCGACATGGCTTCTGTCATTCTGGTTTGCTCACGGAACGCTGAGCTTTATCTGCTCCTCGCGCATATCCTGCGTTGTGAGGGCTTCGAGGCGCGTCTTGCTGCAAGTGACGACGATGTCGTGGTAGCCTGCGCATCTGCAGGGGTTTCCGCCATCGTACTGGATTGTGCAGGGTGGTCGAGTGATATTGCGCCGTTATGTGCGCTCTTGAAGAATTCAGGGATTCCAGTGGGTGCTCTTATCGGTGAGGACACGCGTGCCCAACACTTGGAGTTGATCAAGGCCGGGCTCGACGAAGGCATCACACGTCCTTTGTCGCCGTCAAAGCTTCTCGCCTTTCTCCACGGCATAAGGCCGCGCTCGGAGGCGCTAACCCAACCAAATTTTGCTGCCACCGCCGAGGTCGTCCTCGGGTCGCACGTCGTCGTGGTGTCAGGCACAAGAATAGCACTTGCGCCAATGGAGATGAGAATCTTTAGATTCCTATTAGAAAGGCAGGGGCAGATCAGTACGCGCATGCAACTCATCGAGGCCGTTTGGCCAGCTCCGCACGCCGTGGAAAGCCGGACGGTTGACGTGCATATCGGCCGGCTGCGAAAAGCATTTGCAGGACTCCGCAATCTGAAGATTCGCACGCGATACGGTGTGGGTTACGCTCTTGAATGTCACGATCTTTGATGCCCGATCATAGCTTCAGCCGGGGTGGGTCCGGATTGGCTAGCCTGAGAGATCGGTGCCAGTGGGAAGCGGCGCAGCCAGAATTTGACCTCGACCTGCAAAAACAGACTTCGTTTTCGAATTGGTTGGCGCAGCTAATGAGGTCGACAAGCTGACAATCTTCGAAGACACCCATTTTGAACCGGGCGATCGTTACCGTTCGGGAACGGCGTGCGGTGGTGGGGATTGCGAGCAGCGGTACTTCGAAGGATGCGATTGTCTATCTGAGAGAAATCGCAGGCATGCCTGGACGCCATGCCGCGTCCGAGAGTGCTTCCTTATGCAGCCGCTCGATCAGCCATCTTAACGGCTCCTTCCCATACCTTTTGTTGAAATACATCGTTAAACCATGGCATACATCGGAAAGAAACTCGTAATTTGCTTCCATTTGTGAAAAACCGTAAAGTTTAACAATGCGCTACGATATCGACGGTGCAATGCTCCAAACTCTGCTTCCCTCCCTTACCGCGGCGGAGGATGCGCTGGCGCGGCTGGACGAGCGGGTGTTGCGTTCGGTGGTCGGCGAAGGCTTTGCCGAACGTAGTCATTTCTTCGATGCCGCCGGCGCGCTTTGGGTGGCCGGCGAACTCGTGCATGTCGAGGATCTCGTTTTGCATGATGCGCATATGGATAGCCGCGCTCCGACCCACGAACTGACGATCGCCCATTCCGTGCTGCGGGCGCGTCGGCGCATATGGACCGGCGAACCCGGCTGGGCACTTGGCGTCGCGGGCCTCGCAACGCTGACCGCGACCGGCGGGGAAGGGGAGGGGAAAGCGCAGGACGCCAAGAGCCTCGCAGCTCCGGTTGAGGCCGATGAAGAGGGCGAGGATGAGGACGGGCCGCTCGCGGCCGAAATGGCGGAGATCGATGCGCTGCTTGCGCGCTCGCAGAAGCTGCTCGATATCCATACCGGGAAAACGCCGGCAGGCGAGACGGCCGTTGTCCCGGCAAGGCCCAACGAAGATCCTCTCGGCTTGCTTGGTGACGACGAATGGGACGAGGAACAGCGGCTTGCGGAGTGGCGGAGCGTACTGCCATTGGCCGACAGCCTGCCGCCGGTTCTTGGCGCCGTCATCCTTTTCGAAGCCTGGGAGAGAATCGAGCCGTTGCGACGTCAGCACTGGCTCGGCGGTCTTCTTGTCGCAAGCCAGCTGCGCGCCCGCGGCAAGGTTGCTTCGCACCTCTTTTCTTTCTATGGCGGATTGAAACTGGTGCGCCATGAGCGTCGTCGGGCGCGCGATCGGGCCACACGGCTGCTAGCCTTTCTGGAGGCGATGCATCTCGGTGCTGCGGCCGGCCTCAAGGAAATCGACCGCCTGTCCCTGGCGCGCACACAGATGGAGCTGCGCTTTCGCGGTCGCCGTTCGAACAGCAGCCTGCCGGAGCTTGCCGATTTCATCCTGTCGCGGCCGATGGTCTCGGCGGCGATGATCGCCCGTCATCTGCGCATTACGCCGCGCGGCGCGCTCAACCTCGTCAACGAGATCGGCATTCGCGAAATCACCGGCCGCGGCCGCTATCGCGCCTGGGGTATCATCTAGTGCATGTCGCCCAAAAGTGTGCAGCGGCTTTGGGACAACGACATGCATAAGACAAAGATTTAAAGCGCGTCGCATGAGTGCGATTTGACGCGGTTCGCTTGAAACGAAAACGGCCGGGCGTTGGCCCGGCCGTTTCCTTTAGGTGAGCACCCAGCCAGCCATCCTGTCACAGACTGCAGACCAGGCGCTCTTGCGCTTCCTTTGCCCCCAGAAGCGCAGTCCTATTCCCGCTCGCCGGTGAAGTTGAGCAGAAGCTGGAAGATGTTGACGAAGTTCAGGTAGAGCGAGAGCGCACCGAAAACGGCGAGCTTCTGGTTCGATTCCTGATCGAAGTTCTCCGAATACTGTTCCTTGATGTTCTGCGTGTCGTAGGCGGTGAGGCCGACGAAGACGACGATGCCGATCACCGAGATCGCAAACTGCAGTGCGCTCGAACCCAGGAAGATGTTGACGATGCTGGCGATGATGATGCCGAACAGGCCCATCATCAGGAACGAGCCCATGCGCGAGAGGTCACGCTTGGTCGCATAGCCGTAGAGGCTGGTGGCGCCGAACATCGTGGCGGTGATGAAGAAGGTTCGCGCGATGCTCATCCCGGTGAAGACCAGGAAGACGGAAGCGAGCGACAGGCCCATCACGGCGCAGAAGGCCCAGAAGGTGATCTGAGCGGTGCTGGCCGACATCGTCTGGATCTTGAACGAGAAGAAGAAGACGAAGGCGAGCGGAGCAAGCATCACCACCCACTTCAGCGGCGAGCCGAAGATCGGGACGTAGAGTGCCGGCGTCGAGCCGACGACAAAGGCCACGAGGCCTGTAATGACGAGGCCGAGAGCCATATAGTTGTAGACGCGCAGCATATGCTGGCGCAGGCCTTCGTCGAAGAGGGCCTGGGAGCCGGCGACGGCACCGTAGCGGGGATTGATCGGGTTCATGCTGATCTCCTCGGTTTGAATTAATAGAGCGAGCGGGCGAGCCGTTCGGCCGCCTGGTCGAGATTGAGACCGCTATCGTCGGCGATGAGCGCATAGGCGACCTCGCCGATCTGCCAATAGGCGGCTTCTGCTTTCTCAAGCGTGAGATGACTGACCGGCTTGACTTCGAAGGCGCCCGGGCGGACGGCGAAAAGCGACAGCCGCTTTCCATCGGACTGCTCGATCGCCATTTCGACGCTGGGGCCGAATTCGGACGGGAAGATCTGCACGTCGGCAACTTTCCAATCCCTAGGCAGTTCGGGCATCACGATCGCGGTGGCGGCGCGGATGTCGTCAGCGTTATAGGTGGCCGATGTCTGCGAAGGCATCGATTGGCGCAGGGCCGCGGTCTGATAAGCGCGAACGGCATCCTCGACATAGGCGGGCGCCGGGACGGAAGCCGACACCTCCGTCGCCGAGAAGGCGCCGAAGGAATTGTGCGCCACCCAGCCGGCGGCGATCAGAATACCGACGGCGGCAACGCGCTGCATGGAATGGAAGATGCGGCCATAGGAAAGGCCACGTTCCAGCCGGCGGGCGGCATCGCGGGTCTCTGGGCGGCCGAAGGCACTTTCGCCGGCAAGCGCCAGACGCAGTTCGCCCTTGACGCTGAGGTCGGCCATCACCTTGGCGGCAATCGCCGGATGCTCGGAAAGATAGGATTCCACCTGGATGCGACGGGCGACATCGAGTTCGCCATCGACGTAGGCGTCGAGATCGGCATCGAGGATCGGATCAATTGCTTTCATTGCCGTTCCCTCCGATGATTCTCAGATGCGAAACGCGTGGCGTCTTCTCCTCGAATTCGCGCAGCTGCGCACGAGCCCGCGAGATGCGCGACATCAGCGTCCCCACGGGAATGCCGAGCGCCTGGGCTGCTTCCTGGTAGGAAAGGTCTTCGATGGCGACGAGATGCAGCGCCTCGCGCTGTTCCTCCGGCAGGTCGAAGAAGGCGTCGCGCACCTGCTGCAGGCGCACAGCATGTTCCTGGCCGGCCGGCAGCGACTGCTCTGCTTCGACAGCCGCCTCGTCGTGGCGGCGCGTCAGCGACCGGTTCCGGCGCAGACGGTCGATATGGGCATTGTGCAGGATGGAGAGCAGCCAGGTGCGCAGGTTGCCGCCGCTGCGGAAGCTCTTGCGCTTCTCGAAGGCGCGCACCAGCGCATCGTGCACCAGATCCTCCGCCTCGTCCGAATTGCGCACCAGCGAGCGCGCGTAGCGCCTCAGCGCTGCAAGCTGTCCGATGACATCGAAGGGGCGGTCTTTGCGTTCCATGATTGAGTATACGCAAGTGCAGCCGATTTTATTCCCGGCCGAGGCAAAAAAGTTGATTAGCCAAAAGAATGCTGCCCGGACCACGATCGGACATTCTTCTCCAGTGGACAGGCGCCTCAAATCGGCGATTGTGTATGACAATTACATGACAGATCATGACGCCGCTGATTTGCAGGGGAAAAATAAAGAATGAAGGAAAAGAAGCGGGTCTACGAAGCTCTCGTGGACGGCGCCATGGAAGGGCTGACGGATGAGGCGCTCTATGATTTCGTCAAGGCGCGTTGTCCGAAGGCCACCAGCAAGAAGATCGTCCGGGCCTCGCTTCTCGCGCTGACCGATCCTCATCTCAGAGACCGCAATATTCTCGACGTGATCTATGCGCTGGCGATCAAGCATAGGCTGGATGACGGCGTGCTGGACGATAGTGAAGACGACGAGCCCGACGAGCGGGCTCAAACTTCGCAGGCGGCCAACCAGAACATGCCGCCGCTTTCCTGATGCAGGCCGCCTGAATCGGCCTGCTCGTGCGAAATGGTCAGGCGCCGTCCGAAAGCTCTTCGAGGATCGGACAGTCCGGCCTGTCGTTGCCGTGGCAGGCAAGCACGAGGTGCTCCAGCGTCCGTCGCAGTTCCGTCAGCTCGCGGATCTTGCGGTCGATCTCGGTAAGCTTTGTCTGAGCGATATCCCTAACGTCGGCGCTCGCCCGATCCTTGTCCTCATAGAGCGCCAGCAATTGCCGGCATTCCTCGACCGAAAAGCCGAGGCCGCGCGAGCGCTGCAGGAAACGCAGCTTGTGGACGTCGGTCGCGGCATAGTCGCGATAGCCGTTTCCACCCCTTTCGGGGCGGATGAGGCCGATATCCTCGTAGTAGCGGATGGTCTTAGACGGCAGGCCGGACCGTTCCGATGCTTCGCCGATATTCATCGCTATCTCCTATAGTTTTGCAAAGCGCAGTCTCAGCGCATTTGAAATCACCGAGACGGATGACAGGCTCATCGCTGCCGCGGCGATCATCGGCGAAAGCAGCAGCCCGAAGATCGGATAGAGCACGCCGGCGGCGACCGGCACGCCGAGCGCATTATAGCCGAAGGCGAAGCCGAGATTCTGGCGGATGTTGCGCATCGTCGCCTCCGCCAGCCGCCGCGCCCTGACGATGCCGGTGAGATCGCCCTTCACCAATGTGATGCCGGCGCTTTCCATCGCGACGTCGGCGCCGGTGCCCATGGCGATGCCGACATCGGCGGCGGCAAGCGCCGGCGCGTCATTGACGCCGTCGCCGGCCATGGCGATGATAGCGCCTTTGCTACGCAGTTCATCGATCAGCGCCTTCTTGCCTTCCGGAAGCACATCGGCGCGCACCTCGTCGATGCCGAGGCTTTTTGCCACCGCCCGCGCCGTGCGCTCATTGTCGCCCGTCGCCATGATGATCTTCAACCCACTATCATGCAGCGCCTGGATGGCGGCAGCCGTCGTCGGCTTGATCCGGTCGGCAACGGCAACAAGCCCGGCAAGCGCGCCGTCGAACACCACGAACATCACCGTCTTGCCGTCGCCCCGCAGAGCTTCGGTCTTCTCGCTAAGTGCTGCCGGATCGATGCCGAGATCGGCAAGCATCGCCGCATTGCCGAGCGCGACCGTCGTGCCGTCGGCAATGCCCTGAACGCCCTTGCCGGTCGTTGCCTCGAAGCCGGTGACCTCGACGAAGGCGACACCGCGCTCCTCGGCGCCGGAAACGATCGCTTCGGCCAGCGGATGTTCGGAGCCGCGCTCCAGGCTTGCCGCCAGCGATAGCAGCCGGTCTTCCCCGACCCCGCCGAAGGCTGCGATATCGGTAAGCTTCGGCTTTCCTTCGGTCAGCGTGCCCGTCTTGTCGACGATCAGCGTATCGACCTTGGAGAAGCGTTCTAGCGCTTCGGCATCTTTGATCAGCACGCCTTCTCCAGCACCACGCCCCGTTGCGATCATGATCGACATCGGCGTCGCAAGGCCGAGCGCACAGGGGCAGGCGATGATCAGAACGGCGACGGCGGCAAGCAGGCCGTTCGCCATGCGCGGCTCCGGCCCGATCGCGGCCCAGGCGAGGAAGGCAAGAAGGGCGACGGCGACGACCGCCGGCACGAAGACGGCCGATACTCTATCGACCGCCCCCTGGATCGGCGCCCGCGAGCGCTGTGCCTTGGCGACCATGTCGACGATGCGCGACAGCACCGTGTCTGCGCCGACCTTCTCGGCGGACATCACGAAGGTGCCGTTCTTGTTGATCGTGCCGCCGGTCAGCGGATCGCCTTTCGATTTCTCTACGGGCAGGGGCTCGCCCGATATCATCGATTCATCGACGGTCGACTGGCCCTCGAGGACGGAACCGTCCACCGGCACCCGCTCGCCGGGGCGAACGCGCAGCCGGTCGGCGACATTGATGTCGTCCACCGGCACGTCACTTTCGTTGCCTTCGGCATCGATGCGGCGTGCTGTCTTCGGCGCAAGGTCCAGCAAAGCGCGGATTGCCGAGCCGGTGCGTTCGCGCGCTTTCAATTCCAGCACTTGGCCGACGAAGACGAGCGCGACGATGACGGCCGCTGCCTCGAAATAGACCGGCACGGCCGCGCCATGGCCACGAAAACTCATCGGGAAGATGCCGGGCGCAAGCGTGGCGACGACGCTGTAGAGATAGGCGGTGCCGACACCGAGACCGATCAGCGTCCACATATTCGGGCTGCGGTTGACAACGGACGCCCATGCGCGGCGGAAGAAGGGCAGGGCGGCCCAGAGCACCACCGGGGTTGCCAGCAGCAGTTCGATGAAGGTCGCCTGCGGCTCGCCGATCGCTTCGCGGAGCGGCAGGCCGAGCATCGGCCCCATGCCGAGCGCCAGCAGCGGCAGGGCAAGGATGGCGCTGACCCAGAGCCGCCTGACGAAATCGACGAGTTCCGGGTTCGGGCCTTCGTCGGCTGGGGGGATGCCCATCGGCTCCAGCGCCATGCCGCATTTCGGGCAGTCGCCGGGGCGATCGCTGACGACTTCAGGATGCATCGGGCAGGTATAGAGCGTACCCTTCGGCGCCGGTTTTGTCGTCGGGCGCTGGCCATCGCGGTAGGCTGCAGGGTCGGCTTCGAACTTCGCCTGGCACGCGGCCGAGCAGAAATAGAATTTCTCGCCCTCGGCTTTCAGGAAATATCTCGCCGTCGAGCGATCGACGCTCATGCCGCAGACGGGGTCCTTCGCCGTCAGGTAATCCTCGGGTGCTGCCGCAAATTTCGTTCGGCAATGCTCGGAACAGAAATGATAGGTGCGGCCGCCATGGTCGAGTGAGGGCTTGCCGGCCTGCGGATCGACGGTCATGCCGCAGATGGGATCACGGACAATGGCGTCGGCAGCCTTCTCCTGATCATGGCCGCAATGGCAATGATTGTCGCCATGGGCGTGGCTGTGATGGTGATCGTGTTCGTGCTTGATATTCATAACTCTCTCCGCGCCGGGAGCGGCACCTGAATAGGGTTATGAACCTTCCAGCAACTGGAAGGTCAAGCACTATTTTGACGAATGTCCGATGCGTTGGCGCTGGATACCTCAGAGTGGGGTGATCAGCCCGACCGGCTGGCTCCCGAGCAGGGCGGCGACCGAGATGCTGCCCCCGGGCTCGATCGTCTTTCCGGTCACCAGATCCGCCTTCAGCCCGTGAAGCGGGGAGGGGACGGCGATCGCCGTATCCTCCCAAAATTCCGGGCCGGCAAAGAGCACGCCAGGGTCGAGCCAGCCGAACATCAGCCGCGGCGCGGCGACGATCGCGAAATCACTCTTATGCACCCGGGCAAAGGCGAGCACATGATCGCGGCGGTTGCCCGTCACCTTCAGCGGCAGATAGTCGCCTCTGGCAAAGAGGTCCACATACCGTTGGCGCAGCTGCAGGCCGATCGCGACGATGCGCTGTTTCAGCGCCGCCGCCTGCAGCTTGGCGATCGGCCCGGCTTCATCAAGCCAGGCCGCCAGCCGTTCATGATCGACCGGCCGGCGGTTGTCGGGATCGACGAGGCTGAAATCGAAACCCTCCGCACCCTGGTAGATATCGGGAATGCCGGGGGCTGTCAGCTTGAGCAGCGTCTGCGACAGGCTGTTGAGGTAACCCGCCGCTATGAAGGGCTGTAGCACCCTTTCGAAATCTTCGAGGAAGGCGTCATTCTCAGGCGCAACCAGCGCCGTGGCATAGGTCGTCACCGCCTCCTCGTAAACGGCATTCTGTTCCGTCCAATCGCCGCGCAGTTTCGCCTCGCGCACGGCTTTGACCGCGTAGTCGGCGAGGCGTTCGCGCAGTTCTTCCGTCCGTCCTCTGTCGAAGTCTTCCGGCCAGATGCCGGCCAGCGCCTGATAGAGCATCCATTCGACATTCGGCTCCGGCGCAACGCCATCCGCCAGTTCCTGCAGCCACGGCCGGTTCATGTCGCGCCAACGCTCCACCGCCTGGGCAAAGACATCCGCGCCCTCGCTCAGCGCGTAAAGCCTGGCGCGCGCATCCTCACCGCGTTTGGTGTCGTGGGTGGCGCTCGCCGAAAGCCCATGCGGCTGCAGCCGCGCCCGCTCGGCCATGCGACGGTGGAATTCCTCCATGCCGCCGGGCGCCTTGCCCGGTTCGCCGCCCACTTCGTTTGCGGCAAGCAGCCTGTTGTAGCGATAGAACAGCGTATCCTCTGTCGCCTTCGCCATCACTGGCCCGCTCAATTGCTGGAAGCGGATCCGGAACGCATGGGCCGCATCACCTTCGATCTTGCCTTCGAGAAGCTTCAGCACATGGTCGCAGGCACTGCGATCATCGAGCTTTGGCAAAACCTGCGACGCGGTCCCGGCAAGGACCGCTGCATCCTGCCAGGAAAGCGGGCCTCCGTCGCCATAGGTGCGGTAGACGGGAAAGGCGATCAGCAGTTCGCAGAGCGCGGTGGCGATCTCGTCTCTTTTCAGCTCGGGAAAGATGCCTGCCGCGATCGACACCAGCCTGTCGGTCTCGCCGGCGAAATTGCGTTCGACCATCAGTCGCTTGGCAATCTGCCGGCTCTCTTCGAGATTGCCGGTCTCGCCGGCGAGGCTGCGATAGGCGCCGTCCAATATGCGCAGACCGCTGCTCTCGATGAACAGCTCGCTGAGCGCGGCGATGAACTCATATCCCGTGGTGCCGGCGACCGGCCAGTTCTCCGGCAGGACCTCACCGGGTCCGAGGATCTTTTCGACGACGATATAGGTGTCTGGTCCCACCGCCTCCCGCAACCTGTCGAGATAGGCCTTGGGTTCGGCCAGCCCGTCGACATGGTCGATGCGCAGGCCTTGCACCTTGCCATGGCGCACCAGTTCGATCACCAGCCGGTGCACGTCCTCGAACACCGCGGGATCTTCGACGCGGGTTCCGACCAGGCCGGTCACCTCGAAAAAACGGCGATAGCTCAGATGCCGTGCCGCGTCCTTCCAGTGGGTCAGCCGCCAATGCTGTCCCTCAAGCAGGTTTCTCAGGAAATCGAGATCGGCCGAGACCTCTTCGAGCTTTTGCTGGAGGATGGCCCGATCGCCGCCTTCGAAGAGGATATCGCGCATCGTGCGGTTGAAATCCTCGCCGGAGGTCTCGGCCGCAGCCTCCGCCATTCGGGTGGCGACCGGATCGTCGAGCCGGTTTGCGAGGGCGCCGTAACTCGTGGGGTTCAGCGGCAACAGCGTCTCGAAGTAACCGAGCGCGAAATTGCCATGCGTTTCGTCGAGCGCGATGCGCAGCTCGCCGCCAGCCAGAGCGCGATCGAAATCCTGACCGAGCTGTGGCAGGGTCAGCGGCTCGCTCCAGTCGATGTCGAAGTGGCTGGCATAAGCGCTCTGCCGGCCGAATGCCAATACGTCGCGCCACCAGCCGTTTTCCGGCGAGGCCGCCATGTGGTTCGGGACGATGTCGAGGATCAGTCCCATGCCGGCGGCGGCGAGACTTTCCGTCAGCCGCTCGAATCCGGCCCGGCCGCCAAGCGTCGGGTCGATTTCGTTGGCGTCTGTCACGTCATAGCCGTGGGTCGAGCCGCTGACGGCGGTAAAGATCGGCGAGGTATAGAGGTGGCTGATGCCAAGCGTCTTGAGATAGGGGACGAGGTCGCAGGCGCGATCGAAAGTCATGCCGTTGCGGAATTGGATCCGGTAGGTCGCGGTCGGAAGTGTCATGAGGCCGTCTGACGTTGGAGGGAGACCCTCTCCAACGGTTGTGCCCGGGTTTTTGTTCCCTTACAGCGCCGCGCGTCTTTTCAGACGCGCAAAGCACGATGCGTTAGTCGATGAAGACGCCCACGCTTGCGGCCCTCCCGGCCGAGTCGATGACGGTCAGTTTCGAGTAGCCGCCGCCATCGGGCAGCCATTGCTGGGTGCGCCGACGCGAGAGGTCGGGCAGCGGCTTGCCGTTGGCAAGCCAGCGGAACGGGGCGCGGCCGCCCTGCAGCTTCAGCATCAGGGGTGACAGGTTGCCTGCTCCAGCGCCGAGATCCACATGCGCGCCCTCGGGCGGATAGATGATCTGAGGTGCTGCCTCGCGACCGGAGGCGACGAGCAGGCCATTGGCATTCAGCGCAAAACGGCGCTGGCTGATCGGCAGCTCAGACTGGGCGATGCGCACGGCGCCGGCCGGCGGGCGGGGCAGCGGCGTCGTTGCGATGCCGGACTTGGCGAAGCCCTCGAATAGGATGGGTGCTGCGGTGCCATAGCCGGTCAATCCCGGCACGGCGCTATTGTCGGGCCGTCCGACCCAGACGCCGAGCACATAGCGCCCGTCATAGCCGACCGACCAGGCGTCGCGATAGCCATAGCTCGTGCCGGTCTTGTAGGCGATGCCGCGCTGCGGCGCGCCGGCGGGCGGAATGACGCCGGAGAGAATATCGGCGACGTTCCAGACCGCGACCGGCTCCAGCAGCGGTTCGCCGTTGAGTTTGCCCGGTGCGCCGGTGACACCGTCGCCGAGCCTTGCCGGCTGGCCGCGATTGGCGAGCGCCGTATAGAGCTGCACCAGATCCTTCAAGGTGATGCCGACGCCGCCAAGACCGATCGCCAGCCCCGGCGTCTCATTCGGCGGCAGGACCGGGCGCACCTCGGCGCGGCGGAAGCGTACCATCAGCCGCGACGGCCCGACCGCATCGAGCAGCTTGACCGCCGGCACGTTCAGCGAAAGCTGCAGCGCCTCGCGCACGGTGACGTCGCCCTGATAGCTCATGTCGAAATTGCGCGGCCGGTAGCCGAAGAAATCGGCGGGCCGGTCTTCGATGATCGTTTCCTGGGACACCAAGCCCTGTTCGAAGGCGAGCCCATAGATGAAGGGCTTCAGCGTCGAGCCCGGCGAGCGGTTGACGCGGGTCATGTCGATCCAGCCGGAGCGGCTGGCGTCGAAATAATCGGCCGAGCCGACCTCGCCGACGATCGCGCCGGTTTGCGCATCAGCCATCACCATAGCGAGCGACAGCTTCGGCCCGAGCTTCATGGCCGCTGCCCGCGCAACCGATTCCAGCCCCTGCTGCACCTGCTTCTTCAAGGTCGTCTGATGCTTGAGGACATCAGGCTCCTTGCGCAGCGCGGCTTCCGCGACATGGGCGGCAAGTGCGGGCAATTGCATGCGCCGCGATGGGACCGCGACACCCTCGGCACGCTCCGCTTCGCCATCGCCCACGGCTTCCGCCACCGCCACACGGTCAAGCACACGCTTGCGCGCAGCCTCGGCTGCCTTGAGATTGCGGTCCGGCCGGCGCCGTTCCGGCAATTGCGGCAGGGCGACGAGCAAAGCCGCCTCTGCGACCGTGAGGCGGCGCGGTTCCTTGCCGAAATAGGCAAGGCTTGCGGCGCGCACGCCTTCCAGATTGCCGCCATAAGGCGCATGCGTCAGGTAGAGATCGAGGATCTGTTCTTTCGACAGCCGCCGCTCGATCTGCACGGCGCGCACCAACTGCAGCAGCTTTGCCGAAAGCGAACGCCCTTCGCGCGGCTCGATCAGCCGCGCTACCTGCATCGACAGGGTCGAGGCGCCGGAAACGATGCGGCCATTGCCGACCAATTGCATGGCGGCACGCCCGAGCGCCCAGGGATCGACGCCGCCGTGATCATAAAAACGCTGGTCCTCATAGGCGATCAGCATGCGCAGGAATTGCGGATCGACGTCGGAGACCGCCGTCTTCAGCCGCCAGCGGCCTTCCGAGGTCGCGAAGGCGCGCAGCAATTGCCCGTCGGCATCCAGCACCTCGGCGGAGACGGCATTCGCCCTGTCCAATGGCGGCGGATAGGCCTTGTCGGCAGCGTCGAGCGCAAAGAGAACCGCGCCGGCAAGAACGATGCCGGCCGCGGATCCGATCGCGATCTTGTGCCACCGCTTCATTATTGCGCTGCCACGACCTCCATCTTGCCGGTCGCCGTGCGGGCCGAAAGCTCCGGCCGGTACATGTCCTCGACGCTTGCCGCCGGATGGTCGTAGGTGCCGGGGGTAACGGCGCGCACGACATAGGCGACGTTGAATTCGCGATTGTCGCCTGCTGCGCGGTTGAAGGCGGCAACGAAGCGGTCATAGCGGAATTCGGTATGGGCGGCCGAGATCTCGCCGATCCAATCGAAATTCGTCATCTGGGCACTGTCGACGAGATTCGGATTGTCGATCTCGAAACCGGCGGGCAGGAGATCGGTGATGACGATGCGCGACGGCCAGTCATTGGTTTCGCGCACATGGATGACGACGACGTAGCGTTCGTTCTGCTTCGCCTCGCTGACATTCGCCTCTTCGCCGTCGAGCGTGTAGTAGCTGCGCTCGATGATGAAGCCGTCGCCACCGGCCGGCAGCGGCATTGTGGGGGCGGCAACGGTGGTGACTGCAGCCGAAACCGTGTCGTTCGTCTGGTTGGTCAGCGTCAGCGGATGGTCGGCGAGCGCATCGCCGGTCATGCGGGCCATGTAGGCGCCGGTATGCGGCGCGCCATTGACATCGACCTTCAGTCCATCGTCACCGCCCTGGATGGCGCGCGCGGCAAGCAGCATCCAGGTTTCTTCCTGCGTGCTCTTATATTTGCTGCGCCCCCATTCCTTGCCGACGGCCTTGGCGAGTTCCGGGATGACAGGCGGCACCGGCCGGCTTTCGGCGGCAAGCGCCAGGATCGCGGCACCATCGCGCAGGATCGTGCCGTAGTCGGTGCGCGACAGGTTCACGCGCGACACCATCGATTGCTCCGACATCTGCAGCGCGTCGAGGAAGATATTCTTCGAACGCTGCGCATCACCATAGAGGGCCAGTGCCGCAGCGATATGCGCCTTGGCGAGCGGCGTCGGGAAGTCGTTGATCATCGTATCGGCATAGTAGCGCAGATCGCTGATCGCGGCCTTCTTGTTGCGGGCAAGGACGTAGATGGCATAGGCGATCTGATCGCCCTGGCCCTTGATGTCGGTGGTGTAGGACAGCGTGTTCTGCAGGTTTTCCAGCGCCTGCACGAAGGCCCTTTCCGGCACGTCATATTTCATTTCGCGGGCCCGCGTCAGGAAATCGGTGACGTAGGAATCGAGCCAGACGTCGCCCGAATCCGGTCCCCAGAGGCCGAAGCTACCGGCCGAGGCCTGGTAGGAGAGCACGCGGTAGATCGCGTCCTGCACGCGCTGGTGCACGTCCTCGTCATTTGCCATGCCGGCCTGCTTTGCCACTTCGGCGAGGTAGAGCAGCGGCAGCGCCCGGCTGGTGGTCTGCTCGGCGCAGCCGAAGGGATAGCGGTCGAGCGTCATCAGCAAGGCCGGGATATCGAAGGCGGCCGAACGTGTGACGTTGACGCTGATCGAGGCGCCGGGCAGCACGCTATCGGCCAGCAGGTTCTTGTCGACGGTGAGCTTTGCTCCCGGCTTCAGCGCCAGCACCCGCCGTTCGGTGATCGGCAGCGATGCAGGGCGCACCGGCACGTCGACGGTCTGGTCGAGCGACAGGCCGGAAGCATCGGAAAGGTTGATCGAGATGCTGCCGGCGCCTGGCTGTTTGCCGACGAGCGAAAGCGTCAATTCGGATTTCGCTCCGGCCTCGAGGCGGATCGTCTGCGCGGCGGAAGCCTGTTCGATGCCGACGGCATCATTGCCGGTCAGCTGCAGCTTGTAGTCGCCGGCCGACGCGTCGGTGTTGGCGATGTCGAGGCGCAGATTGGCCTTGTCGCCGGGGGCGAGGAATTTCGGCAGGCTTGCGGTCACCACGACAGGGTCGCGGATGATGACATCCTTGACGCCGTGGCCGACACCTGATTTCGACCAGGCGACCGCCATGACGCGCGCCGTGCCGTTGAATTGCGGAATGTCGAAGGAGACATGGGCCTTGCCTTCGGCGTCGAGCTTCACCGGCCCGGAGAAGAAGGCGACGAGCTTCTGCGTCGGCGGGCTTGCCTGCAGCGCCACGGCGCCGCCGTCACCACCGGTCCTGAGCTTGCCGGTCGCACCGAGCGAGCCGTCGATCAGCCGGCCATAGAGGTCGCGGATTTCAAGGCCGAGTTGGCGCTGGCCGAAATACCAGTCTTCCGGGTTCGGCGGTTCGTAGCGCGTCAGGTTGAGAATGCCGACATCGACGGCGGCAACCGTCACATAGGCGTCCTCGTTGGCGCCGGCGCCCGCCACCTGCAGGCCGATATCGAGCGGCCCGCGCGGCAGCATTTTTTCGGGTGTTGCGAGCGTTACCTGCAACGCACGCTGTTCGGGATCGACCTTCAGCCATTTGATGCCGATCGAGCGCATCGGCATATGGCTGTCTTGGGCATCGCCGGGACGGAAGAGCGTGGCTGTAACATAAGCGCCGGCACCCCAGTCCGCTGTCACAGGGATGTCGACCTCGCCGCCGGTCTCACCGATCGCAGCGTTCTGCACGGCGACCAGCTTTTCGGTGCCGGCTGTCACCATCAACTCGCCGCCGTAACGCGAGGTGACTTTCAGCCTGGCGGTCTCGCCGATCTTGTAGCTGTCCTTGTCGAGGGCGATTTCCAGCCCGTCGGGCGTTTCGGTCGAGGTCGAGGTGACGAACCAGCCGGCGTCGAATTCGACGCTGGAGGTCGGGCCGTCGGCATCCGGGCTTTCCACTTCGAGACGATATCGGCCCCAGGTCACCGGAACGGAAATCTTGCCGCCATCCATCGTCGCGTCGACGCTGCCGTTGGAAACCTGCTCGGCGGTGTAGACCGGCTCGTATTTCCACGCCGTTCCCTCGCGATACCATTGGTATTCGCGATTGAGGCTGTAGAATTTCCAGCGCAGGCTCTTCGCCTCCTGCTTCTGCCCGGCGGCATTGACGCCGATCACCGTGAAGTTGGCGATCGAGTTCTCGGGCAGGTCGCCGGAAAATTCCGGCTTGATGCCGATAGACGCCCGCTCGTTCTTCACCGGAATGGTCAGAGAGCGCTCGATGGCGCGGCCGCCCGCTTCCTGCATGCGTATGTAGACAGTGGCGTTGAGCAGCTGCGTCGTGGCCGGCAGGTCGCTGATGGTGAGATCCGTCGAGGCTTCGCCGTTCTCGTCGAGTTCCGGCAGGCCATCGATCGGCAGGCGCGAATCCTCGCTCGCCTCTTCGTCGGCGAGGCCGAACAGAAAGCCCTTAAAGGCAGCACTCTCACGCGTCGGCTTGACGACGACATCGCCTTCGAGCGTCAGCCCGGCGGCCGGGGCGCCGTAGAGATATTTGCCCGAAACGGTGATCGTCGCCGGCGTGTCCGGACCGACTTCCTTGGCCTCGGTCTTGATCTCCATGTCGGTGCGATCGGGGACGAAATCGTCGACCAGGAAACTCTTGCTGGCGATCGCGCTGCCCTTGGGATCGGTATAGATGTTCATCGTCCAGGTGCCGCGCATGGCGGTTTCCTGGGTCGGGAAATCGATGGAATAACCGCCGAGATTGCTGGTCTGGCTGACGATCCGCCGGTCTTCGACGCCATCGGGGCGGCTGAAGATGAAGGTGAGCGGCAGGTTCTCGATGGCGTTGCCATCGGTGTCGCGGGCGAGCGCCTGGGCATGCACCGTTTCGCCGGCGCGGTAGATACCGCGTTCGGTGAAGGTCAGCACGTCGATCGCGCCGGGGGCGGCGCGGCCCGTCACGCCGCGGTCGGAAAGGTCGAAGCCGGCGCGTGTCATGTCGAGGAAGACGTAGTCCGAGGTCCCGTTCCTGGCGGCGATGACGGCGGGTGTGAGCGCCGCCGTGCCGCGGATCAGGCCGGCGGTGAAGGTGGCGCGGCCGTTTTCGTCGGTCGTCGCGGTGCCGAGCACTTCATTGTTCTTGGCGAGAAGCTGCAGTTCGACGCCTGCGATCGGCTTGGCCGAGGCGAGCGAACGGGTGAAGACGTTGAGCCCGTCGGTGCCGGCATAGGTGGTGACGCCGATATCGGAGACCAGGAACCATTGGGTCGCCTGTGAATCCCACTCCTGCGCCGGGCCGTTCGGGCCCGATGCCGTCAGCACGTAGATGCCGGGCTTGCGCTCGGGCAGCGCCTCGTCGACCGGGAAGCTGGTGACGATGTCCTTGTTGAGCTCGTTGGCGATGTCGATCGAGCCCTGCCAGACGAGTTCGCCATTCTGGTCCTGAATGTTCTGGGCGCTGTAGCCGTCGAGCTGAGCCAGGAATTGCGAATTGGTCAAGAGCGGCGCAATGGCGCGATCGCCGATGCGGTAGAGTTTGAGATTGGCCGAGTTCAGGTTGACCGAGACGAGCGGGATGCCGCGGCGCGCCGTCGAGGGCAGCACGAAGCTGTCGCCGGTGAAACGCACCATCTGGCTACGGTCCTTGATATAGACGTCGATGCTGACGGGTGCTTCGAGCGCCTCGTCGACGGAGGACGGCAGGCCGGTGCGGAAAGCGATCTTGTAGGTCTCGCCATGCGTCAGCCCCTCGACGCAGATCTGCTTGTCCTTGGTTTCCAGCGCCTTGGGAGCTGCCCCGTTCAGCGTCACGAAGGGCGTGTAGTCGGTGGTCTTGACCAGCGCCTCGGAGAAGGTGACGCAGGCGCGCGGCGTGGCGCTGTCGGCATCGACCGTGTGTTCGGTGATGCGGAAGCCCTGCGTCGATTTCAGCTGCAGGTAGGCGGTCTGAACATCGTCGGAGGCAACCAGCGCCAGGCTCGCCTTGTAGGCGTCGAGCGCCGGGCGGTAATTGGCGTTGCGGTCCAGGGCGTCAGCGAGGACGGCGAGCGCCTCGGCGCGCTTGGCCTTGGTGCGCGTCAGCTCGTAGCCGTTCAGCGCGTCGAGCACGGCCTGGCCGGATGTGTTGGTCTCGGCGTTGCCGAGCGAAGCGGCGGCGCGGGCGGTTTCGAGCCAGAGATCGGCGTCGTCAGGGGTGATCGACAGCGCGCCATGGAAGGACTTCAGCGCCTCGGCCAGATTGTTGGCGGTGAGGTCGATGCGGGCATTGGCCGTCAGGCTGTCGACGCCCTGGCCCTGCTGGTCGTCGGCAAGCGCCAGATTGTCCTTGAAGTCATGGGCCTGCTGGATGAGGTCGTTGGTTAGGAATGTCAGGCGCGGCGCGGCGCCGATTTCGGGCTCCTGCTTGCCTGATGTTTCGACGATCTTGCCGGCGATCGCGCCGGGGAAAGCATTCATCGTCTTGAAATCGGATTTCAGGAAACACCATTTCACCTTGGGATTGTAGGTGAAGGCCTTGCAGCTCTTGTCGCCGATGCAGGAGGTCTTGCACTGATCGAGCGAGACATTCTGCTCGGTGCGAAGATCGAAGCCGAAGAAATCGGCGTCCTTGATCGTCTGGATGTCGCGCTTGGTGTCCGCAGCGACGGCGGGAAGGCTGACGGCGATCGTGGAAAAAAATGCGATTGTCGCGAATGCAAAGAACGAGCGCACGGACATAGGTTCCCCCCGGAAATGCAGGCTCTGATCGGCGGCACTCTCCTCACTCCTCGCGGGATTGTCAACTCAAGTTGAGCGCTGTTTCATGTTCGCACAGGGGCTTTCGTCCAGCTGTCACATCGGCGTGAGTGACCGGCTTGTGATTTGCGGGTTTTGCAAGGATGCGCAAGAATTTGGGCTGTCGCAGGAGGTAGCGCAATGCCCACGTCTTCCCATCGCAGGCGCCTTGCCGCGTTCCTCGCCGCCGCCGTCGTCTCGCTCAGTGCGTGTGGCGTAGCCGCGGCCGAGGAGGCGGTTGTCATCCCGCCGCCAGCCATTGACCAGGCGGCCGGATCCGGCACCGAGACGGCCATTTTCGCCGGCGGCTGTTTCTGGGGCGTCCAGGGCGTCTTCCAGCATGTGAAGGGCGTTAAGAGCGCCGTCTCCGGCTATGCCGGCGGCGATGCCAAAACGGCGCAATATGAAACCGTGAGCACCGGCGCGACGGGTCACGCCGAATCCGTTCAGGTCAAGTTCGATCCGAATCAGGTGAGTTATGGCAAGTTGCTACAGATCTTCTTCTCGGTGGCGCACAACCCGACGCAGCTGAATTTCCAGGGTCCGGATCGGGGAACGCAATACCGCTCGGCGCTGTTCGTCTCCGATCCCGAGCAGCGCAAGGTCGCCGAGGGCTATATCGAGCAGCTCGACAAGGCGCATGTCTTCGCCCAGCCGATCGTCACCAAGGTGTCCGACGCCATCGGCTTCTATCCCGCCGAAGCCTATCATCAGGATTTCCTGACGCTCAATCCGACCTATCCCTATATCGTCTATAACGACCTGCCGAAAATCGAGAACCTCAAGTCGCTGTTTCCCGCCGACTATCGCAGCCAGCCGGTCCTCGTCCTGAAGGCCAAGGGCTGAAAAGGCCGTGGCAACAGTTCAGGGCATAATCTCGATGGGTGTATGGTCGGGTACGCGAGCCCAGATTTCGCGCATCTCCGCGTTGGTGACCGCAATGCACCCATCCGTCCAATCCCACAGTTGATGGATGTTTCCGAACAGGCCCCAGCCATTGGGAAGGCCGTGGATCATGATCGCGCCACCGGGAGGGAAGCCGCCGGATTGAGCGTTGCGCTGGTCATCAGGATTTGGATAGGAAATGTGCAGGCTGAGATGCGCCATGGAATTGGGATTTCGCCAGTCTATCTCATACCGTCCTTCGGGTGTTTTCTCGTCACCTTCTCGCTGCTTGGGACCCTCGTCGGCAGCCCACCCAAGAGAAATCCGGTATGTCGAGAGGGCGGCATCGCCTCTGAGAAGGACCATGCGGCGTTCGGATTTATAAACGCGAATGAGGTCAGCCCGTTGCTCGAAAGGCGCATCCGCAGGCGGCGAGCCTGAACCGACCCCGGCCATCAATTTGGTGTAAGCGAACAAGCCGATGATCACGGCGGCCAGAACGATAAATGTGTTTCTCAATATGATTCTCGTTTGAGGTAACGCAAGGGTTATACCGTCTTATCGCGCCTTCAGCCATAAGATGTAGCCTCGAGCTTAAGCGCGATCCGGCTCCGCCTTTTTCTCCATCTCCTTGTTATTAAGAATTTATCAACGTTAACAATGCCTTAAATATGGCAAATCGCGTTCCACCGCGGAACATATCTTCGAGTTGCCCGTTACCGCCATGAGTTTCGCTTGAAGGACAGGCTGGCGGAGCGGATCCCTCTTTCGAAGTATAGGCGTAACAAGGGGACGTATCATGGCCACCAATGTCGTGCGGCGCTGGCAACGAGATGATCTGATGAAACAGAGAGTATTGATCGTCGAAGATGAATTCCTGATTGCGCTCGATCTCGAGGCGACGGTGGAAGGCATGGGGATGCAGGTCGCCGGCCTTGCCAATGATTGCGAACAGGCGTTACGGCTGGCGCCGCTTGCCGATATCGCTTTCGTCGACGTCAATCTCGCCGACGGCCCGACCGGGCCTGAGATCGGCCGGCGGCTGGCGCAAGAGCACGGCATCGCGGTCGTCTTCATGACCGGCAATCCAGAAATCGTCGCCGATGGGGTCAAGGGTGCGGTCGGCGTGGTCCAGAAGCCGGTCATGCCTTCGGTTGTCGAACAGCTGGTGAAATATCTCGCCGCGCGCCGCGTCGGCATGTTCGCGGTCGTGCCTTCGCAGATGACGGTCTTTGCCTGATCAGAGGGCCCCGATCAGAGGAGGCCTGATCAGCCTGAGATGGCTGCGAGTTGCGGCTGCTGGCCGGCCTTTTCGGCCACCGGCCTGCCATAGGCCTTGAGAAAAGTACGGACGGCGTTGCGCGCCGCCTTTTCCAGCTCTTCATCGGTGGGTGTGGCGCCGAGAAGGATCATCATTTGCAGGTCGGCATTGCCGAGTGCGACGAACTGCCGGGCGGCGACGTCGAAATCGTCGATGACGAGCGTTCCCTTGTGGGCAAGCCGCGCGAACAGTGCGGAAAGGGCAGTGATCAGCTTGCCCGGCCCCTGCTGGCGCCAGCTTTCGAAGAGGTGCGGATACCGCTCGCCTTCGGTCTGCACCAGCTTCCGCAAGAATTTTCCATCGTGGTTGCAGATGCAGTTCTTATTGAGGCGCACGGCGAAAGCCGTCAGTTCACCCTCAAGATCGTCGGCGTTGTCCGGGAAAGATGACAGCACCGAGAAGAGCATGGCGTTGGCGCGGTTCATGACGTCTTCGACGACGGCGACGAACAGCGTTTCCTTCTCGCGATAGTGATTGTAGATCGTTTGGCGGGATACGCAGGCGACTGCGGCGATCTCGTCGATGCTGGCGCCGGCAAAACCCTGGCGGCAGAAGACGTCGGCGGCGGCATCGAGGATCGACATGCGCTTGGCGCATTGGCCGCGCTGCGTATGCCCCCCCATCCGGGCTGCCGGTGTCATGCGATCTTTCATGAGAGCGAAGATAAGACGTCTTGACGTTTTAGACAATGGCGTCTAATTTTACATCCGTGTCCAAATTTGTTGACACTCTTGGTTTGCCGCTGGAGATATGAGCTCCCAACTTCGTCTTCGCGCGAACGATCATCATTGAACCCTAGCGCATCGGCCCGAAAATCGGTTCGATTTTCGGAAAGCACGATGCGTAAATTCAAAGATTAGAGCGTCCCTTGTGCGTCCGAGAGGACGCATGGCGCTCTAAGAGCAAAGTCGCGGAGCGACGATCCGGTAGCTCCGCTGCGCTTTTAAGAAAGATCACCATTATGACGGCTTCCTTCTTTCGCATTGCCCTCATTCTCGGCCTTTTGTCGGCCATCGGGCCTTTCGCCATCGACATGTATCTGCCTGCGCTGCCCTCCATCGGCCAGGACCTGCATGCCGATAACAACGTCACTCAGCTCACCCTTCTCGCCTTCTTCATCTCCTTTGCGCTCGCCCAGCTCGTCTACGGTCCGCTGTCGGATATGTGGGGTCGCAAGCTGCCGCTCTATCTCGGCATCGGCCTCTTCGCCATCGCTTCGATCGGCTGTGCGCTGGCCACCGATATCGAAACGCTGATCGCCTTCCGTTTCGTTCAGGGTATCGGCGGTGCCGCCGGCATGGTCATTCCGCGCGCCATCGTCCGCGACATGCATACCGGCGTCCAGGCCGCGCGCCTGATGTCGCTGCTGATGCTGGTCTTCTCGATCTCGCCGATCCTGGCGCCGCTGACGGGCAGCGCCGTCATCGAATTCTATGGCTGGCGTGGCGTGTTCTGGGCCGTGACGATCGCCGCCTTCATCGGCCTTGTCCTGCTCGCCACCCAGCTCGAGGAAACCCGTTCGGCCAGCGAGCGCAGCGGCAGCGGTCTGAAGAGCGCCATGGCCGCCTATCGCCTGCTGCTCACCGACCGCAACTTCCTGACGCTGACCTTCATCGGCGGCCTCGGCATTTCGAGCTTCCTCGTCTATCTCGCCAACTCGCCCTTCGTGCTGATCCAGCATTACGGGCTGACGCCGACGCAATACAGTTTCGCTTTCTCGATCAACGCCGTGTCCTTCTTCGCGGTATCGCAGGCGACGGGCTGGCTCGGCGAGCGGTTCGGCCTCGTGCGCGTCATGCGGATTGCAGTCAGCGCCTTTGCCCTTGCCATGGTCGTCATGGCGGTGGTGATGGCCGCCGGCTTCAACCAGCTGCCTGTGATGGCGACCTTCCTGTTCATCGGCTACGGTTTCCTCGGCTTAGTCATTCCGACGAGCGCGGTGCTCGCCCTCGAGGATCACGGCGAGATCGCCGGCACGGCCTCGTCGCTGATGGGCACGCTGCATTTCGTCATCGCCGCCGTCGCCATGGTCATATCGAGCGTCTTCTTCGACGGCACCGCCGTTCCGATGGCCGCCGGTATCGCGCTCTGCGCCTTCTCGGCCTTAGTGCTGACCCAGGCAACGATCGGCCGCCGCTCCGCCGTTGCCGCGGCCGAATGATCGACGACAGGCCGCACCCGGTCTCCCGGGTGCGGCCACATGACTGGTCGCACTTGCGTGAGAAAATGCAACGCGCAATTGATTATCATCTGACCGCTCTATCTACGCCGTGACGAAGCACTGTCATTTCGGAGGATACGCATGGTCGACGAGAAGCGGCTGATCTCGAAAATCACCTGGAAGCTGATGCCCTTTCTCGGCATCCTCTATCTCATCGCCTATATCGACCGGCAGAATGTCAGTTTCGCCAAGCTGCAGATGGTCGATGCACTTGATATGAGCGAATATGCCTATGGCCTCGGCGCTTCGCTGTTCTTCATCGGTTATTTCCTCTTCGAGGTGCCGAGCAATCTCTTCCTCGACCGGCTCGGCGCCCGCGTCTGGTTTGCGCGCATCCTGGTCTCCTGGGGCCTCGTCACCGTCGCGCTCGCCTTCACGCAGAACGCAACGATGTTCTATATCCTGCGCTTCCTGCTCGGTGTGTGCGAAGCCGGTTTCTTTCCCGGCGTCCTCTATCTGCTGACGCTCTGGTTTCCCTCGGCCTATCGCGGCAGGATGGTCGGGCTGTTCATGATCTTCAGCGCGATCGCCAATGCGGTCGGCGCGCCGCTCGGCGGTATGCTGCTCGATCTCGACGGTCTCTACGGCTTTGCCGGCTGGGAGTGGGTCTTCCTCGCGACGGGCGTTCCGGCCGTCATCGCCGGCATCGTCACCTTCTTCTATCTTCCCGGCCGGCCCGAAAGCGCAAGCTTCCTCAGCGGTGAGGAGAAGGCCTGGCTCGAACGCAGGCTTGCCTCGGAAAATGCCGGCATGGGCGAAAATGCCTCAAACGGCTTCAAGGCGCTCATCGACCCGCGCGTGCTGCTGATGGCGCTCTGCTATATCGCCTTTCCGCTTTCGGCCTATGGGCTCAGCTATTGGCTGCCGACCATCGTCCAGGCCTTCGGCGTCAGCAACACGGTGAACGGTTTCCTCAACATCATTCCCTGGGTGCTGGTTGCAGTCGCGCTTTATGCCGTTCCCGCCATGGCCGACAAGGCGCCATCGAAGACGCCCTATATTGTCATTCCCGCTTTCATCGGCGCTGCCTGCCTGCTGCTCTCGGCGCTGATCCCGAACCACGCTTTGCAATTCGCCTTCCTCTGCGTCGCCGCTGCCGGCATCTTCGCACCCCAGCCTGTCTTCTGGAGCCTGCCCTCCCGTTTCCTCAAGGGGGCGGGTGCTGCAGCGGGCCTTGCCGCCATCAATTCGGTCGGAAATCTCGGCGGCTTCGTCGCCCAGAACGTCGTGCCCTGGATCAAGGAAGCAAGCGGCAGCACGATCGCGCCGATGTTCTTCCTGGCCGCCTGCCTGGCTGCCGGCGCCCTGCTGGTCTTCGTCGTCACGCATCAGCTGTCGCAACGGGAGCATGCGGCGGCGGCGAGCCGGGTCTGAGAGAGGTTCAGATCGTCAGGGTGAAAGCGTCGCTTTCACCCGGAACGAGTTCCAGCGGCCAGATCCGGTTGCGGGCGCCCTGCGGATAATGATCGGCATAGGCCGGCATGGTGGCGAGCAGGGTTTCGCCAAGCTGGGCGCCGAGATCGCGCAGCGACATGCGGAAGGAGGTCAGCGACGGCTGCAGGAAATGCGTGCGCGGCTCCTCGCGGAAACCGACGACGGCGAGGTCGCGGCCGGGCACGATGCCGGCCTCGGCCAGCCGCCGGTAAAGCCCGATCGCCATCAGCTCGTGGATCAGGATGATCGCGGTCGGCCGCTCTTTGATCATCAGCAATTCGTGGCCAGCCTGATAGCCGCCCTGTTCGCTCGACTTGACGCGGATGACGAGAGCCGGATCGAAGGCAATGCCGTGCCGTTGCAGTGCCTGGCGGTAACTGTCGAGGAAGATGTAGCCGAGATTGATGTCGGAGGAGGGGGCGGCTACCGCGATCCGCCGGTGGCCTTTCGCGACCAGCCGGTCGACGCCGCGCGCCGCCACGCCCTCGAAATCGAGATCCATCCAGGTATAGCTGCCGCCGGACGCGCTGCGGCCGAGCGCCACGAAGGGGATGCGGGCCTTTTCCAGAAGCTCGATGCGCCGGTCGGTGCGTCGCGTCGCCGAGATGATCAGCGCATCGACGAGGCGGCGCGCCACCATGCGCTTCAGATATTCGTGCGGATCCTCGTCATCGGGGCAGGGCAGCATGACGAGATCGAGCTTGTGACGGGAAAAGACGCTCTGCAGCCCGTCGGTGACGCCGAGGAAGAAGTCGTCGCTGTTTTCGACCGTCTCGCGGCTGACTTCGAGCATCAGCCCGATGACGTTGGTCATGCCCTGGCGAAGGCTGCGGCCCGACTGGTTGGCGACGTATCCGAGCTCCTTGGCGGCGGCAAGCACCCGTCGGCGCGTTTCGTCGTTGACGTCGGGCTTGCCGTTCAACGCACGGGATACGGTTCCGATCGAAATGTCGAGATGTTTGGCAAGCTGGCGAATTCCCTTCATCTCAGGCGATCTTCCTCCCTTACAGCGCCCAGCGTCATATAGGACGCACAAAGGACGCTGTAACACTTTGATCTACGTGTCTTCTTGCCACAGGATAGCGTCCGCGAAAAGCGGTTGGGGAGGTTAGGGTTCGAAGCTCTGGCGGATGATGAGTTCCGGAATGACGCGCTCGTACCCTGGAGGCGCATCGGGGTTTTCAAGCCGCCGCTCCATCAACTCGACGGCGCGCAATGCCATGGTCAGCGGATCCTGGCGGAAGGTGGTGAGCTGATAGCTCAGCCAGGCGGATTCCGGCACGTCGTCGAAGCCGATGACGGCGACATCCTCGGGGATGCGCAGCCGCGCTTCCAGGCGCACGACATCCATCAGCCCGAAGGCGAGCTGGTCGTTGACGCAGAAGACGGCGTCGGGCTTGATTTTTTCCGAAAAGAGCGCGCGCCCGGCAGTGACGCCGCCATCATAATCGGAATCGCCGCCGCGCCCGACGACGACGGATGCACCGAGCGACCCGGCCGCCAAAAGGAAGGCGTTTTCGCGCTCGATGATGGCAGGCGTTCCCGTGTTCGAGCCGATGACCGCCAGCCGCCGTCTGCCGCTTTCGTAAAAGGCCGTCGCCGCCTTGCGGGAGGCTTCGGAATTGCCGGCGCGCACATGGTCGGCGCCGGGTTCCGAGCGGCCGATCACGACGAGCGGCTGGCCGTTTCGCTGTGCGAGTTCGAAAAAACTCGCCGGCGGCGAGCCGGAGAGGATGATGATCGCTTCGGCGCGGTGGCCGATCAGCATCTTCTGGGCGGCGAGCAGCTCGTCTTCCGTCTGGCCAGTGTTGATGAGGATAGGGATGCTGCCGCGTTTGATCAGGCTTTTGGCCAGTGCTGCGGCGAGATGCGCGCGAAAGCCCAGCTCCGGCCGCGTGGCGACGATGCCGACGAGACGGCTCCGGTTGGCAAGCACGCCGCGCGCTGACGTGATAGCCGAGTTCTTGCGCTGCCCGCAGCACCTTTTCCCGCGTTGCCGGCGCCACGCTGGCGCCCGGCGTGAACGTGCGCGACACGGCCGAGCGCGAAACGCCTGCCAATTGCGCGACCTGCTCGGCGCTGACGAAGCGCATGCGTTCTTTCTTCGGCGCCTTGCCGCCGGTCACCGGACCATCATTCATCGGCTTTCAGCTATTGCTCGTCTCTTACAGCCGAATGACAAGAAGCGCATGGGCAGCCAGAATTTTTTAATGAAAATGCCGAGGCTGCAGGACGCAACCTCGGCGGATGGGCGAAAATAATCAGATGAACGCCCTCGGAGGCGTTCAGGTCCGCTACTCGCAGACCCGCACGGTTTCGGTATGATAGCCGCCGTCATAGCGGTTGCGGACGTCACGGTCCTCATACCAGCATCGCGGCGCGGGTTCGACATAGCGAGGGCCGTCGACATAGCGGGGACCGCCATCGACGTAACGCGGGCCGCTATTGGCGATCGCGCCGCCGATCAAGCCGCCGACGACACCTGCGGCAACGCCGCCGGCGATGACACGACCGGTGTCGTTGTGATGATGGCGATCACGCGCGGCAGCAGGCTGAATGGCCGATCCAACAAGGGCCGTGGCGATCAACAGGCTGCTTATAATTCTCTTCATAACGTTCTCCTCAGTGGCAACTGGGTCCCCCGATAGGAGATAAATGGGGCAGCACGGCGTTTGTTCGTTCAAACTTTGCAACAGGCATTAATGCATGCTGCCCGAGTCAGGTCGCCGATTGCGCCGCTGTCGTCTCTTCCAGCACGTCTTCGGGAATGTCGTCGAAGGAGGCGTAGTTGAGATTATAGAGCTTGGAATAGAGCTTGCCGTTCTTCATCAGCTGGCGGTGGTCGCCGTTTTCGATGATTTCGCCGTTCTGCAGCACGATGATGCGGTCCGCCTCGCGGATCGTCGCCAGCCGGTGGGCGATGACCAGGCCGGTGCGGTTTTCGAGCAGCTTCACCAGCGCCTTCTGGATCAGCATCTCGGTATAACTGTCGATATTGGCCGTTGCTTCGTCGAGCACGAGGATCTTCGCGTCCGCCACCAGGGCGCGGGCAAAGCTCAAAAGCTGGCGCTGACCGAGCGAAAGATTGCCGCCGCGCTCACCGAGAACGCTGTCGTAACCATCGGCCAGTCGCATGATGAAGTCGTGCGCGCCGACGGCCTTCGCCGCCTCGATCACCTCTCCACGCGTCGCCCCCAGCTTGTGGTAGCGGATGTTTTCGAAAACAGTGCCGGTGAAGAGGAAGGGCTCCTGCAGCACCATGGCGATCTGCGCCCCGAGCGAATCCTGGGTCAGATCACGCACATCATGGCCGCCGACCAGCACCTGGCCCTGCTGCACATCGTAAAAGCGATGGATCAGCGACATGCAGCTCGATTTGCCGGACCCGGTCGGCCCGACCAGCGCCACCGTCTCGCCGGGATTGACCTTGAAACTGACATGCTTGAGCACCGGATGTTTCGGATTGTAGCCGAAGACGACGTCCTTGAATTCGACCGAGCCGTCCATGTCGCGCGACAGCGCCGTGGCACCAGGCGCATCCTTGATGTCGACAGGCACGTCGAGCACTTCGGTCAGCCGCTGGCCTGACGCCATGGCGCGCTGCATCACCGAATATTGCAGGGTCAGCGAACGGATCGGGTCGAAGAAGCGCTGGATATAGAACAGGAAGGCGATGAGCACGCCGACATCGAGCGCCTGGTTGAGCACGCGGGCGCCGCCGACGACGATGACGAGCGCCATCGCCACGCCGGTCAAGCTGTCGACGATCGGCACCATCACCTGCGCATAACGCGCCGCTGTCAGATGCGTCTTGAGGTTGGCATGCGCCTTGTCGTCATAGAGCGTGAAGTTGACGCCCTGCCTGTCCATGCTCTGGACGGCGCGCACGCCGTGGATCGCTTCGGCGAGTGCGCCGGCAGCAACCGAATTGGTCTCGTGCGCGGCCATGAAAGATTTGCGGGCGAGCGGCAGCCAGAACAGCCGGACGATGAACAGCACCGGCAGCACCGAGAGCGTCAGCAGTCCCAGCTTGAAATCGAGATAGAGCATCACGAATACGATGCCGAAGAGCAGCACGATGTCGCCGACGGAAAGCACCGAGGTTTCGAGGAATTCCTGCATGGAGTTTACGTCGCCCTGCAGGCGCGACATCAGCCGGCCCACTTCGGTCTTGTCCATGAAGGAGAGCGAGACGCGCTGGAGATGCGAAAACATTGCCTTGCGGATATCGAAGAGCACCTCTTCCGCCACGCCGCCGACCAGCGTCTCCTGCGCGTAGCTCGCCGCATAGTTGATGACGATGGCAATAGTGAAGGCGGCAATCGACCAGGCCAACGCAGAATGGTTGCCGCCGGGCGACATGCCATGGTCGATGGCATAGCGGATGATCAGCGGGATGATGAGCTGCATCATCGTGAAGGTCAGAACGGCGACGACGGACCAGAGGACCTGACGGCGATAGGGGTGAACGAAAACCCAGATGCGCTTGACGATGTTGCCGTCGAAGGCCTTGCCGAACATCTCCTCCTCGACGCGATGCGAACCGACCACCGCCCGCGGCGGGCGGCGTCCATCCTCGCGAACGTCGGGACGCTCGGTTTCCAGTTCCTCGGCCATGACATTCCTCCCGCGGCCATCACTTCCGGTGGCCTGCATAGTCACTACACATTCCTCTCCACTTGGCAGCAGTGGGGAACGTCTCCGTTGCTAGGCACTCATCGCCTCGTCGCCCGGCCGCACCTGAAGGTCGTAGAGCGCCTTGTAGCGCCCGCCGAGCGAAAGCAGCGCCGCATGCGTGCCGCGCTCGACGATCCGGCCGTCTTCGACGAACAGGATCTGGTCGGCATGCATCAGCGAGCTCAGGCGGTGGGCAACGATGATCGTTACGCGGTCAGCGGCATAGCGGCGCATGGCACCGCGGATGCGCTGCTCGGTGGCCGCATCGATTGCCGCCGTCGAATCGTCGAACACCATCACCGCCGGTTTCAGCATCAGCGCGCGGGCGATCGAAAGACGTTGCCGCTGGCCGCCGGACAGCGAAACGCCACGCTCGCCGACGACGGTGCCGTAACCGGTGGGCAGGCCGAGCACGTAATTGTGGAGCTGGGCGCTTTCGCTGGCGCGCTCGATGCGGCCTTCCTTCGCCCACGGGTCGCCATAGGCGATATTGTTTTCGATCGTCGTGGTGAACAGGAAGGAATCCTGCTGCACGACGGCCACCGCCCGGCGCAGCGATTGCAGCGTCGCCTTGCGGATGTCCTGGCCGTCGATGGTGATCTTGCCGCCGGTGACGTCGTAGAAGCGCGGGATGAGATGGGCGATCGTCGACTTGCCGCTGCCCGGAGGCCCGACGATGCCGATCGTCTGGCCGCGCCTGGCTTCGAAGGAGACATCGTGGAGCACGGTGCGCTTTTCCGAACCCGGATAGGCGAAGCTGACATTCTCGAAGCGCAGCACGCCATCGGTGAGCTTCAATTCCTTCGCATCCGGCGCATCCTTGATTGATATGTCGAGGTCGAGCAGGGCAAAGAGGCGCGTGCCGCAGGTGGAGGCGCGGGCAAAGGCGTTGACCATCAGGCCGAGCTGGCGCACCGGCATCTGCAGGATGGTCATGAAAGTCAGGAACGAGGCCAGCGTGCCGACGGTGATCTCGCCCGACATCACCTTGCCGCCGCCGACCCAGAGCACCAGGCCCATCGCCGCGAAGAAGGAGAAGGTCATGGCGCTGGTATTGGTGACGCGGATGCCGACGCGCTGATGCGCGAGGGCCAGCGCATTCTTCGACGCCGCCTCGAATTTCGACATTTCGTGATCCTGTGCGGCAAAGGCGCGCACGACGCGGATGCCGCCAAGATTCTCCTCCATGATGCGGGTCAGCACCGACAGCCGCTCCTGCAGGTCGAGCCAGGTGGCGCGCAGCCTGAGCTGCGTCACCGAGGAGCGCCAGCCGACGAAGGGCACGAAGGAGAGCGCCAGCAGGCCAAGGACGATATCGGTCGACAGGAGCATATAGGCGCCGATTCCGATCAGGATCGACAGCAGGATCATCCGGACGAGCGCGGTGGAAAAATACATGCGCACGCCTTCGAGATCGAGCAGGCCGACGGTGATCAGGTCGCCGGAATGCACGGTGTCATGAAAGCTGAAGGAGAGCCGCTGGATCTTTTCGTAGCAGGCCAGCCGCAACTCGTAGCCGATGTGATGGCCGACCGATTCGCTGTAATAGTTCTGGACCATGGTGAAGAGGCCGCGCAGCACGCTGGCCCCGAGCAGCAGCAGCGCCGTGGTCAGAAGCGCGTCCTGCGCCACCTGGCCTGCCGCTCCGCCGGTCATCGCCATCTGCGTGTGGTCGACGGCCTGGCCGAGAAGGCGCGGGATCATCAGCTGGAAGGTGGAGGCGACGAGCGTGGCGCCGATCGCAAAGCCGGATTGCCAGGGGTGGCGGAAGGCCATCATGGTGATGCGCACCAATGTGTAGAGGCCTCGGCCCCAGCCTGCCGCAGTTGCAAGCGCCATCGAAGCCGAAGGCTTCGTCGCGCGTGTTAACGCATCGCTGCTCACGGTATTTTTTCCAATAGATGTGTGGTCGGACGCTGGCCCGAAAAGACGGCAAATCCATGAAGGGATTGATAGCATCTTCACTTTTGCCGATTCCATTTGGGGGTTCAAGTAAAGAATTCACCAGTTGGTTATTTTTACGTGAGGTCGCCTCGCCACCCCGGCGGGAACAATCTGCACGCGAACAGGTTGCAGCAGGCGAATGCCCGACAGCCAGCCTTTACCGGAGAGACCCATGCCGCTCAAAGCTCTCGCCCTCAATGCCACGCTTAAGACCAGCGACGCCAAGGAGGCGTCCTCGACCGACCGGATGATCGGCCTGATCGACAAGGCAATGTCCGCGCACGGTGGCGTGACCGAGGTGCTGCGCCTTGCCGATTTCAACATCAAGCCGGGCGTCACTTCGGACGAAGGCGCCGGCGATGACTGGCCTGATATTCGCGCAAAGCTGCTCTCCGCCGACATCCTGGTGATGGCGACGCCGATCTGGCTCGGCCAGCCATCCAGTGTCTGCAAGCGGGCGCTGGAGCGCATGGACGCCTTCCTCGATGAGACGGACGATCAGGGCCGTATGGTCTCCTATGGCCGGGTCGCGGCCGTCGCCGTCGTCGGCAACGAGGACGGCGCCCATCACGTGTCGGCCGAGCTCTTCCAGGCGCTGAACGACGTCGGTTTCACCATCCCCGCGAATGCGGTCGCCTATTGGGTCGGCGAGGCCATGAGTTCCACCAATTTCGTCGATCTCGACAAGGTGCCGAAGGTCGTGGCGACATCAGTCGAGATGCTGGCGCGCAACACGGTGCATCTGGCAAACCTGCTGAAGGCCAAACAATATCCGGGCGAGGGCAGCTGAAGAGGGGCGGCCCGGCCGGACTTTATCCGAAATATCTGTAAATTATCTTTATATTTCAATGGATTGAAACGATGTGGCAATAAAGCTCTTGCCACATGCGCCATTTAGCGCTTTCATACACTACTAGTTTAATAGACTATGGACGAGCGTGATTGCTCCCCTAGTTTCCTTGCGGGGCCGCTGGTTCGGACCGCCGATGCCGCGGCAGATGTTGCGAATGGCCGCATGAACCTCATCAACGCATGATCCGCTGTTTTATGCGTTGAAACCTCGATCGACCCATAGTGCGGATGAAGCCGCAAAGGAGTTGCGATGACGGTTCAGGGACTTTTTTCGGCGAGAGCCAATGCGGCGGCGCAGATTTCGGCCGTGCCGCGCATCGCCATCGTCGGGCGCGGCTTTTCCGGCATGATGACGGCGATCGCGCTGATGAAGACGGTGCGCGCGCCCTTCCATCTGCAGCTGTTTGATCCGAATTCGTCGGTCAGCGGCGGGCAGGCGCTGGCTTCAGCCCGCTCGTCGACGATCCTCAACACCCGCGTGCGCGATCTTTCGGTTTCGCTCGGCGATAATGACGATTTCAACGACTGGCTCTGCAGCAACGCCGCCTTCCGCGCCGCCGTGCCGGCGGCCATCCCCGGATTCCGGCAGATCTTCGTGCCGAAGGAAATTTTCAGCGATTATGTCTACCAGCGCTTTTCGGAGGCGCTGGCCGCCCGCAGGGACATCACCGTCCAGGTCTGCAACGATCCGGTCGTGGCGATCCGAAGGAGCCACGGCAACCGCTTCCTGCTAGAAAGCGCCAATCCCGCCAATCCGCTGTTCGATACCGTGATGCTTGCCACCGGCTACGGCCTGACTGCGCCGGATGCCGGCGAGCAGGAGGCTTCGCCGGTCAGAGCCCAGCGCCTGGTGGCGCGGCCGCATGCCGTGCTGCTCGGCAGCGGCATCCGCGTCGTCGACCAGCTGCTGCAGCTGCGCGATTCCGGTTATGCCGGCCAGGTGACGATCATTTCCCGGCACGGCTTTCTGCCCCAGAGCCATACGCCGAATTCCGCCGATCCGGTCTTCCCGGCCGAAGCGCTGCCGCAGAGCCTGCCTGACATCGTCCACTTCATCCGCCAGGCCTGTCGCGAGGCGGAGGAGGAGGGCCGGAGTTGGCAATCGGTGATGAACGGCCTCAGGAAACACGCCCGCTCGCTTTGGCGCTCGCTGCCGGCGCGGGACAAACATCAGTTCAACCGGCACCTCAGGGCGATCTACGACAGCCATCGCAACCGCCTGCCGGAGGCCATGCACCTGCGGCTGAAACGCGAGCTCGCCGAGGGTCGCACGGTGCTGCGCCGCGGCCGCGCTGGTCGCCGGGGCCTGAGCGGCCTGTTCTTCACGCCGGCCGGTTCCGCTGCCGAGGAAGTCATCCATGCCGAGCGCATCATTGACTGCCGCTGTCAGGCGCCGGATCTTTCCGCGCCGCTGATGCAGAGCCTGCTTTCGGCCGGCCTCGCCATGCCGGATGAGCTGTCGCTGGGGTTGGCGGTCAATGCGCGTGGCGAGCCCTTCCTCGAGGACGGTTCGACGGTCGCCGGGCTCTTTGCCGTCGGCCCGCTCGGCCTTGGCAGCCTGCCCGATATCGATCTCGTGCCGGAGATCGTCTCGCAGGCCTATGCGGCTGCCGAGCGCGTCGGTGAGCGGTTCTACCCGCAGGTCAAGGCCGTCTGAAATTCGAGGCTGTTTCGGAACCATCCGCCCGCCGCTGCGTTATAATGCGCTGGTGGTTAAGAGGGGCCGATGGAAGCGCTGAATCGACATGATACGTCTCTCAACGAGGAGGGACGCTTTCGCCTTCTGGTCGATGCCATCACCGACTACGCCATCTATATGCTGAGCCCTGAAGGCATCATCACCAGCTGGAATACCGGCGCTCAGCGCTTCAAGGGTTACAAGCCTTCCGAAATTCTCGGCGAGCATTTCTCCCGTTTCTATCTGGAAGAGGACCGCGCAGCGGGAGTTCCGGCGAGGGCTCTCGCCACGGCGGCGGAACACGGCCGGTTCGAGGGGGAAGGCTGGCGCCAGCGCAAGGATGGCAGCCGCTTCTGGGCGCATGTGATCATCGATCCGATCCGCCGCCCCTCAGGCGAGCTCATCGGCTATGCCAAGATCACTCGTGACTTGACTGAACGCAGGGCGGCCGAAAAGGCGATCCGTCAGAGCGAGGAACAGTTCCGCCGGCTGATCCAGGGCGTCTCGGACTATGCGATCTACATGCTCGATCCCAACGGCAACGTCAGCAGCTGGAATTTCGGCGCCGAGCGTATCAAGGGCTATCGGCCTGATGAAATCATCGGCCGGCATTTCTCGACCTTCTACACCCCCGAGGATCGCGCCACCGGCGTGCCGGAGGCCGCTCTCGCCATTGCGCGCGCCGAGGGCCGGTTCGAGCGGGAAGGCTGGCGCATGCGCAAGGACGGCACCCGTTTTTGGGCGAGCGTCGTCATCGACGTCATCCGCGACGACGAAGGCGGTGTGCTCGGTTTCGCCAAGATCACCCGCGATATCACCGAGAAGATGGAGACCCAGCGGGCACTGGAGCAGGCGCGCGAAGAGCTCTTCCAATCGCAGAAGATGGAAGCCATCGGTCAATTGACCGGCGGTATCGCCCATGATTTCAACAATCTGCTGATGGCTGTACTCGGCAGTCTCGAAATCCTCAAGAAGCGCATGCCGCAGGATCTCTCCCTGACGTCGTTGGTCGACAATGCCATGCAGGGTGCTCAGCGGGGTGCTGCCTTGACGCAGCGCATGCTGGCCTTTTCCCGCCGGCAGGAACTGCTGATGGAGCCGATCGACGTTTCCGGCCTGGTCCGCGGCATGATGGATATGCTGAGCCGTTCGCTCGGACCACTGACCGTGATCGAAACCTCTTTCCCGGTCAGGCTGCCGACGATCCTGACCGATCCGAACCAGCTCGAGATGGCGATCCTGAACCTCGTTGTCAACGCCCGCGATGCCATGCCGTCCGGGGGCCGGATCGTGCTTCGCGCGTCCGAGGAATCGGTGCCGGCGGGCAAGGGTCCGCTGCCGCCCGGCCGCTATGTCCGCATCGCGGTGATCGATGAAGGCGAGGGCATGGATGCAAAGACGATGGAGCAGGCAATTACTCCGTTCTTCACCACCAAGGGTGTCGGCAAGGGCACCGGCCTCGGCCTTTCCATGGTGCAGGGCCTTGCGTCCCAGTCCGGCGGCCGCCTCATGCTGAAGAGCAGCCTCGGCGAAGGCACGACGGCCGAAATGTGGTTCCCGGTCGTCACTGTCGAGCGGGTGACCGAGGCCGCTGCCGGCCTGCCGCTAGGCGAGGACAATGCGCCGCGCCGGCTGCGCATCGTTGCCGTCGATGACGATGGTCTGGTGCTGATGAACACGACGCTGATGCTGGAGGACCTCGGCCATACGGTGTTCGAGGCGATGGCGGGTTCCGAGGCGCTGGAGATCCTGCGCAAGCAGAAAGTCGACCTGGTAATTTCAGACCATGCCATGCCGCGCATGACCGGCGCACAGCTCGCACAGGCGATCCGCAAGGAATGGCCCGATATGCCGATCATCCTCGCAACCGGTTACGCCGAGATCCCCGAAGGGGCAGGCATCGTTGACCTGCCGCGCCTCGGCAAGCCGTTTTCGCAAGCGCAACTCGCCGAGGCGATCAGCCGGATCGCTTCATAGCGGCTTTCTCGCCGCGAAGAATGAACACCAGCAATGCCAACACCATCGCCGCCAGCCCGTACCAGGTGATCGCGTAGAGGAGATGGTTGTTGGGAAAAGCGATGATCGTGAGGCCGCCGACGGGCAGGCCGCCCGGATTGGCCGTGGCATCGGCGTCGATGAAATAGGGAGCGACCGCACTGATGCCGCGCTTTTCAGCGATCGCCGCGACATCGCGTGAATACCACCGGTCGGCTGCGACGTCGTTGGATTGCAGCAGCGATCCCTTCGGCTCCGTCATGCGCATCAGCCCGGTGATCTCGACCGGGCCGGACAGTTCGCCCTCGCGGCGCGAGGCCGGGTCGCGCCTGTCGGTCGGCACGAAACCGCGATTGACGAGGATCGATGTGCCGTCGGCAAGTGTGAGCGGCGCCATCACCCAATAACCCGGACCGAGTATCGTGGAGGCATAGACCAGCGTCTCCTTGTCGTTCGCCAGCATCCCCACCGCGGTCACCCGCCGATATTCGTCATCGGCGGCATTGACCTTGCTCCACTCGGCGCGCGTCGGTGCAGGCACGGGTGCGGCATGCACACGCTGGTCGACGCGGGCGATGAGGTCGCGTTTCCAGGCGAGGCGCTCAACCTGCCAGGTGCCGAGTGCCGCGAGTGCTGCGGCAAGCAGGATCAGGCAGACGGCGAAGACCGCGCGTTTTACCTGATAACGCCGTTTTTCCGAGGGAGCCTGCGGGTGACGCTGCCGCCGCCCCTTCGTAGCAGTCACGGCATGTTCTTCATCATTTCGGGGCTCATCGGCATCATGTTGGTGTTGAGATGATGCATGACCCAGAGCGAGCCGGAGAGCGCGATGGCGACGATGATGAGGGTGAAGATCAGCGCCATGATCGTCCAGCCGCCCTCGCTCCTGGTGTTCATGTGCAGGAAGAAGACCATATGGACGACGATCTGGATCGCGCCGAGGCCCATCACCAGCACCGCCGTCACCGCCGGGCTTTCGAACACGCCTGCCATCACAAGCCAGAAGGGAATGGCGGTGAGGATCACGGAGAGCACGAAGCCCGCCATATAGCTGCGGAACGTGCCGTGGCCGGCCTGATGGCCGTGGCTGTGGCCGTGATGAGCCTCGTGGGCATCCTCATGTGCAGGTGCTTGCGAACTCATCCGAGAACTCCCAGCAGGTAGACGAAGGAAAAGACGCCGATCCAGACGACGTCGAGGAAGTGCCAGAACATCGAAAGGCACATCAGGCGGCGGCGGTTGGCCTCGATCAACCCGTGCATCGACACCTGCACCATCAGCGTGATCAGCCAGATGATGCCGAAGGTGACGTGCAGCCCGTGCGTGCCGACCAGCGTGAAGAAGGAGGAGAGGAAGGCGCTGCGCGTCGGCCCGGCTCCCTCATGGATCAGGTGGATGAACTCGTAGAGTTCGAGCCCGATGAAGGCTGCGCCGAACAGGCCGGTCACACCAAGCCAGAACAGCGTTTCCGCCTTGGCGTTTCGCTCCATCTGCAACATGGCGAAGCCATAGGTGATCGAGGAGAACAGCAGCATCGAGGTGTTGAGGGCAACGATCGGCAGATCGAACAGATCGGCCGGCGACGGGCCGGCGGCATAGTTGCGGCCAAGCACGCCGTGTGTTGCAAACAGCACCGCGAAGATCAGGCAGTCGCTCATCAGGTAGAGCCAGAAACCGAGATTGGTGCTGTTCTCCGGATGATGATCTTCCGTCAGGTAGAATTCAGGCTTTTCGGCCGTGTCGATGGTGTGATCGCTCATGGTCTCTTACACCTGCTCGGCAAGCAGCGCGGTGCGCTTGCCTTCCGTTTCGGTTACCTCTTCGGCGGGGATGTAGAAGTCGCGTCTGTAGTTGAAGGTATGGCCGATCGCCACAGCCAGCATGGCGACGGCGGAGACGACCACCAGCCACCACATGTACCAGATCAGGCCGAAGGCAAGCGCGACGCTGATGCCCGACAGGATTGCGCCGGTGCCGGTGTTCTTTGGCATGTGGATCGGCCGGAAGCCTTGCAGCGGACGCGCATAACCGCGGTTCTTCATGTCGTACCAGCCGTCATGATCGTGCACGACGGGCGTGAAGGCGAAGTTGTAATCCGGTGGCGGCGAGGAGGTCGACCATTCCAGCGTGCGGCCGTCCCACGGGTCGCCGCTGTCGTCGCGCAATTCCTCGCGCTTCATGAAGCTGACGACGATCTGGATCAGGAAGGCGGCGATGCCGAGTGCGACCAGGCCGACGCCGAAGGCGGCGATGATGAACCAGATCTGCAGCGACGGGTCCTCGAACTGGCTGACCCGGCGGGTGACGCCCATCAGGCCGAGCACGTAGAGCGGCATGAAGGCGAACCAGAAACCGATCTGCCAGAACCAGAAGCTCAGCTTGCCCCAGAAGGGATCGAGCTTGAAACCGAAGGCCTTCGGGAACCAGTAGTTCACGCCGGCGAACATGCCGAAGAGAACGCCGCCGATGATGACATTGTGGAAATGGGCGATCAGGAACAGTGAATTGTGCAGCACGAAATCGGCCGGCGGCACGGCAAGCATGACGCCGGTCATACCGCCGATGACGAAGGTGACCATGAAGCCGACCGTCCACAGCATCGGCACCTCATAGCGGATGCGGCCGCGATACATGGTGAAGAGCCAGTTGAACATCTTCGCCCCCGTCGGGATCGAAATGATCATCGTGGTGATGCCGAAGAAGGAGTTGACGCTGGCGCCCGAGCCCATCGTGAAGAAGTGGTGCAGCCAGACGATGTAGGACAGGATCATGATCACACAGGTGGCGTAGACCATGGAGGCGTAACCGAACAGGCGCTTGCCGGAGAAGGTGGCGACGACTTCCGAGAAGATGCCGAAGGCCGGCAGCACCAGGATGTAGACCTCCGGATGACCCCAGATCCAGATGAGGTTGATATACATCATCGGATTGCCGCCGAGGTCGTTGGTAAAGAAGTTCGTGCCGGCGTAGCGGTCGAGCGACAGCAGCGCGAGCGTCGCCGTCAGGATCGGGAAGGAGGCGACGATCAGCACGTTGGTGCAAAGCGCCGTCCAGGTGAAGACCGGCATCTTCATGAAGGTCATGCCCGGAGCCCGCATCTTGACGATGGTGGCGATCAGGTTGATGCCCGACAGCGTCGTTCCGACGCCGGCCACCTGCAGCCCCCAGATATAATAGTCGACGCCGACGCCCGGACTGTAGGCCGCCCCCGACAGCGGCGGGTAGGCGAGCCAGCCGGTCTGCGCGAACTCGCCGATGAACAGCGACAGCATGATGATGATCGCGCCGGCGGTGGTCATCCAGAAAGAGAAGTTGTTGAGGAAGGGGAAGGAGACGTCGCGCGCGCCGATCTGCAGCGGCACCACGAAGTTCATCAAACCGGTGACGAAGGGCATCGCCACGAAGAAGATCATGATGACGCCGTGGGCGGTGAAGACCTGGTCGTAATGGTGCGGCGGAAGATAACCCTCCGAACCGTTGAAGGCGATCGCCTGCTGGATGCGCATCAGGATCGCGTCGGAGAAGCCGCGCAGCAGCATGATGACGGCCAGGATCACATACATGATGCCGATCTTCTTGTGATCGACGCTGCAGATCCAGTCGCGCCAGAGCGGACCCCAGAACTTGAAATAGGTGATAAGGCCGAGCACCGCGATGGCGCCGATGACGACGCCGATGAAGGTCACGACCAGGATCGGCTCGTGATAGGGGATGGCATCGAGGGTCAACCGGCCGAAGACGAACTTCAGGAGGTCAGGATTGGAAAACATGGAACAACCCGTTCATTATGTCTTGCGACGCAAAGCGCCAGGTTAATTGTTGTTGTTGAGCTGCGCCGGCGCCGGATCGGCGCCATTGCTCATGCCGGGCATGGAATGACCCTGATGCTGCATGTCCATCCCGGGCGTACTAGGCATGCCGGGCATATCGTGCTGCATGCTGCTGCCGTCGGAACGCTCGGGCTCGCTTCGGGCCGGAGCCCCGGTTGCCGGCACGGTGGCCGCCGGCGCCACGATGCCTTCGTCGGCATGACGATCGTCATAGCGCAGCTTCTCGTGGTTCTCCGCACTTTCCTTGCCGCCGCCGCCCATCATGTCGATGTGCATCATCTCGTTCATGCACATCTTGCCCGGCGCGGCGCACATGTTGAGGATGGCGTTGTAAAGGTCGGCATCGGCGCCGGCATAATAATGCACCGGTTCCTTCTCGCTCGGCTTTTCGAGCTTCAGATAGGCGTCGCGATTGAGCATCGTGCCCTGCTGCTTGACCTGCGCCACCCAGGCGTCAAATCCCTCTTTGGTCAGGCCATGGAACTTGAAGCGCATGTGGGAAAAGCCTGCGCCGCTGTAGTTGGCAGAGAAGCCGTCATACTCGCCTTCCCTGTTGATGACGGCGTGCAGCTTCGTCTCCATGCCCGGCATGGCGTAGATCTGGCCGGCAAGGGCAGGGATGTAGAAGGAGTTCATCACCGAGGAGGCGGTGATCTTGAAATTGATCGGCTTGTCCACAGGAGCCGCGAGCTCGTTGACCGTGGCAATACCGAGTTCGGGATAGAAGAACAGCCACTTCCAGTCGAGCGCCACGACCTCGACGGTCAGCGGCTTGGTATCGGCGGGAATGGGGCGCTCGGCATCGAGGCGGTCGAGCGGGCGGTAGGGATCGAGCTTATGGGTGGAAATCCAGGTCACGGCGCCAAGCGCGATGATGATCGCCAGCGGTGCTGCCCAGATCACGATTTCGAGGCGGGTCGAATGGTGCCATTCCGGCGCGTAAGTTGCGGCTGTATTGGCGCGGCGGTAGCGCCAGGCGAAGAACAGCGTCAGGAAGATCACCGGGATGATGATCAACAGCATCAGCACCGTCGAGATGACGATGAGATCGCGCTGTTGCATGGCGATGTCGCCGGAAGGCGCCATGACCACCATGTTGCATCCTGCCAGGAAAAGCAGCGGCAAGACGGATAGAAGGCGGGAAAACTTCATGAGTTTTGGCACGTCTCTAAGCTCTTGTTGTTTCATTTGATCCGCGACTAAAGCACTGAACCCGATCGCGACATGAGGCGGAAGGTCGCAGTGCAGCAATCTTGCCGCATTGCGGTACAAATCAGGTCGCACTACAGCTTCGAAATCCTGATGAAATCAAGAAGGATTTTTCGCGAGCGCATGTTTCGACCAATATATCCGCTACAGCCGGCCATGCCAGCGTTCCCATGGGAAAATCGCGGTCCCGATCACGCTATTTTTCCCATCCAAGCCTCATTTTGAGCCGCCATGACGAACTATTTACGTGTTACGGACTTGATAAGCCTGCAGGTTTGATCAAGATCAGGCTGAGGCGCCTTGGCGAAAGCGCTTCAACGAGGGAGGCGTTTTCATGGCTACAACATCGCATTACGGACCGTCATCGTCGTCGCTGGAACGCGACGCGCGGCGCATTCACGACGACAAACCGGTTTCGCCGGGCAGCATCGCCGTCGGCGTGGTGATCGGCCGCATGTCGGAATTCTTCGATTTCTTCGTCTACGGCCTCGCCTCGGTGCTGGTTTTTCCACAGCTGATCTTCCCCTTCGCGCCGGACAGGCTGACGGGAACGCTCTATTCCTTCGCCATCTTCTCGCTCGCCTTCCTGGCCCGCCCCGTCGGCTCCGTCGTCTTCATGACGATCGACCGGCTATACGGCCGCGGCACCAAGCTGACGATCGCGCTTTTCCTGCTCGGCGGCTCCACCGCCTCGATCGCCTTCCTGCCGGGTTACCAGGAGATCGGCGTCTGGTCGATCGCGCTGCTGGCGCTCTTCCGTCTCGGCCAGGGCTTCGCGCTCGGCGGCGCCTGGGACGGCCTTGCCTCGCTGCTCGCGCTCAACGCGCCGGCCAAGCATCGCGGCTGGTATGCGATGATCCCGCAGCTCGGCGCACCGATCGGCTTTGCGCTGGCAAGCACCCTGTTCGGTTATTTCGTTGCCAATCTTTCCAATGAGGATTTTCTCTCCTGGGGTTGGCGCTATCCCTTCTTCGTCGCCTTCGCGATCAACGTCGTGGCGCTGTTTGCGCGGTTGCGCCTCGTGATGACGAAGGAATTCGGCACGCTGCTCGAGCAGCATGAGCTGGAAGCAGCACCCATCCTCGACGTGCTGCGTGTTCATGGCCGCGACATCCTGATCGGCGCCTTCGTGCCGCTCGCAAGCTTCGCCATGTTCCACCTCGTCACCATCTTCCCGCTCGGCTGGATGAGCCTTTACGGCAACCAGCCGATCGGTGCCTTCATGGTGGTGCAGGTGGTCGGCGCCATGGTCGGCATCGTCACCATCATCGCGTCGGGCCTGATCGCCGACCGCATCGGCCGACGCGCCCAGCTTGCCATCTGCGCCGTCATCATCGCCATCTTCAGCTTCGTCGGGCCGATTTTGATCGCATCCGGCAACAGCGGCCACGACGCGTTCGTCATCATCGGCTTCGGCGTGCTCGGCCTGTCCTTCGGCCAGGCGACGGGCTCGATCTCGTCGCGCTTCGGCCGCGGCTACCGCTACACGGGTGCCGCCTTCACCTCGGATCTCGCCTGGCTGGTCGGCGCCGGTTTTGCGCCGCTGGTGGCGCTCAGCCTCTCCAGCCGCTTCGGCCTGACCTTCGTCGGCTACTACCTGCTGTCCGGCGCCATCTGCACGCTGGCGGCACTCGCCTTCAGCAGGGCGCTGGAACAGCGCGAATAGGCGGACTTAAATGCATGGGCTTGCATGGGAAACCATGCAGGCTTTCTTTTTCGGACTGCGCAATCCAATTATTGAATGCATTGCAATCGAAACGCTGAATGCGTCTTACTGCGCCATCTGCGGCTGCTTTGCCGCCCGCGCCGCGGTCAGTTCCGCCGTGGTGTGGTTCAGGCGGTCGGCCAGCACCCGCATGATCTCAACCGCCATCTCGGGGAAATCGCTGAGCAGTTTCAGGAAGTGCTCCTTGCTGATGCGCAGCACCTCGAGTGGCGAGGTGGCGCGCACCGTTGCCGTGCGCGAGACGTCGCAGAGGATGGCGATTTCGCCGACGATGGAATTGAGCTCGACGTCGGCGACCTTGATCTCACCGGCCGGTGAGGAGACGATGATGTCGGCGGTGCCCGAAAGAATGACATAGGCAGCGTCGCCGACATCGCCCTGATGGAAGAGGTTTTGCCCGGCTTTGTAGGTCATGCGGTCGGAGGTGAAGGCCAAAAGCTTGAGCTTTGCTGGTGCGATCCTGGAAAAGATCGGCACCCGTCGCAGCATTTCGACTTCGTCTCTCAACAGCATGAGCGTTTTTACCCCCTAACGCAGGGTCCGCGGGACCAGGCGTCTTCAAACTCCGAGGCGTCCCGCCGGGAACGCCCATTATCGCCGCTCCTATAGAATATTACGATAACAGTTCCTTGAACATCCCGTTTTTCTCGGAAAGTTCGGGATAGTTTCCGGCTTCGGCCAATCCGCCGCGGTCGAAGAGCAGGATCCGGTCGAACATCTCCGCCAGCCGGGCATTGGAGAGCACCCAGATGATCGCCGGCCGTTGGCCTTCCTCGTGCAGATCCTCGATGATGTTACGGGTGATCCGATCCTGAACGCGCTGGTCGAGCGCCGAGAGCGGCCGGTTGAAGATGAAATAGTCCGAGCGCTTCAGGAGCGCGCGGGCAAGGTTCAGCTTCTGCCGCTGCACCATGGTCAGCCGCTTGCCGCCGGAGCCGACGTCGAATTCGAGGCCGATCGACAGCACGTCGTCGTAAAGGTCGAGCGCGTCGAAGAGTTCGCCCATGATGCCGCGGATGCGGTCGGAGGCATCGGCCTGCTGGTAGGCGATGCGGCCGAAGAGCACATTGTCCATCAGGCTTGCCGACGGGGTGAAACGTTCGGCGTCGTAGCGCTCGATCAACTCGGCGAGATCGGCCGGTATATGCTCGTGGAACTGCTTGCGGGCGCTGACGATCTTGTCCATCAGCTCGTCCGTCAACAGGCCGAAGCGGTGGCGCGGCTCGATATAGGCAAAGCTCAGCCGGATGATGGCCGACCGTTCCTCAGGCGTTGCGTCCTCGAAGCGGCGGCTTTGCAGCTTCTGCAGCAGCGCCTGATAGGTCGGAATGTCGTCCGCCGTCATGAAGGTCAGTTGCTGGAAGAAGGGGTGGTCCGGCGGCAGGTCGTGGAAGAGTTCCACTGCGTTCTCGGCGATTTCGAGGCCCATGGCGTAGAGATCGGTGCTGAGGCCGGTCTCGCGGAATAGCTGTTGGAAATAGGGATGGGCGGCAAGCCGGCGATTGGTCATCAAAGGCCGCTTCATCGTGCCGAAGAGCAGGTTCTCGCCAACCGTCGCCTGGGCGTTATAGGCGTCGAAATCGAAAGGCACGACGATCGTGTCGAGCCCTTCGTCGCGCAGCCGGTCCCGCAGCGAGGCGCGTAGCGCCACGACGTGGTCGCTGACGGCAACGTGCACGTCGGTGTTGACGGTCGAACGCAGCGCCAGATCGAGGATGTCCTGCGAGATCAGGACGGCGTCTAGCACCGGGCGGATCGCTTTCAGCAGGTCCTCGGGCCCGCTGGCCCCTGCTGCCTTGTAGTCCACCCAGTCGCTGTTGAGGTCGAGCGTCGGATTGCCGGCCTTCACCGCCTCGGCGGAATGCCATTTATACTCCAGCGCTTCCCTCTCGTCATAGACGGGATCGGTCATCGGCGCGTGCTTGAGGCCGTAGAGCAGATTGCTGGCGAGCGTGCCGTGGAAGAAGAAGGTGTCGGCCGAGGCATAGGAGATCCGCCGGCCGGTGATCGATTCCGGCAGGTCCAGCAGATCGCGGCCGTCGATGGTGATGCGGCCGGAATCCGGCCAGACCATGCGTCCGAGCGCTTCGGCGAAGGCTTCGGCGCCACTGCCGTTCGGGCCGACGATCGCCACCGTTTCGTTCGGCTTGATCTCGACGGAGACGTGGTCGACGAGGCGGGCGCCGCTGTCGTCGGAGAGCGACAGGTTGGTAACGACGAGCGCGCTCGTCAGTGCGCCCACCGGAGCAGTGGCGAGTTCCTGGATGCGGCTGTCGATCAGCGGCTCGACGTTGAACTGCTCATAGACCTGCTGGTACTTCACCTGCACGTCCTGGCGCATCTGGTCCCAGTCGATCAGTTCCTTCAGCGGGCCGGGCAGGTCCTTGTAGGCCGATATGACCGCGACGAGCTGGCCGATGTCGAGCCGGCCCTGCAGCGCCAGATAGCCGCCGATCGCGTAGAACAGGAAGGGTGTCACCTGGGCGAGGAAGTTGTTGATGAACTTCACCAGGAACTTCCACTGGTAAAGGTCGTAGCGGATCGAGAAGATCCGGCCGAGCCGCGAGGCGATGTCGGCGCGCTCGAGGTTTGACGTGTCGTTGCCGTGGATCGTGCCGATGCCCTCGACGATTTCGCCGACGCGGCCGGAAAGCTCGCGTGCCGTCAGCTGCCGCTGGCGGCCGAGCTCCAGCAGACGCTTGCGCATGCGGGGAATGACGACGGCCTGCACGCCGACGATGCCGGCGGCGATCATGCCGAGCCAGAAATTCTGGACGATGATGAAGGCGAGCGCCGTGATCGCCTGGCCGCCGAGAAGGGCAGGCGAGACGAAGGCATCGCCGGTGAAGCCGCCCATCGGCTCCACTTCATCCTTGATCATCGTAGCGATTTCGGCCGATTTGACTCGCTTGAAGTGAATGGGCGGAAAACGCAGCACCCGGTCGATCAGCTCGAAGCGGATACGGCGCAGCATGCGCTCGCCGAGCCGGCCCTTATAGGTGTTGATGTAGAACTTGAAGAGGCCGTTCAGCACGACCAGCGCCAGAAACACCAGGCTGAGGGCCATCAGCATCTGGAAGCGGTTGAGCTGCAACCCTTGAAAGAATTCGACATGGCCGATCAGCGGAATGTCGTAGGCAATGTGCATGAAGGTCTGCTTTGCCCCGGGACCTTCGAAACCGTCACCCTGGATCGGTCCGTTGACGATCTGCTTCGGCAGGTCGAAGGACAGGAAGTAGGGCACCATCGAGGCGGCGACGACAGCCAGAATCCACAGCTGCTGCAGCCGCGTGTTCTTCCAGATGTAGCGGGCGAGGCTTTTTTCCATGGCTAACCGTCAGCTTGCTGGGACATTCCGGGGGCGCGATCCGGGCGCCGGGACAGGGAGGAAGCTTGAGAACAGGACCATGCAGCCGGACCGCCGATATCGCAATGAAAACAAGGCGAAGCGACCGGCTGCAGAAACGCCGATTCTCGCCGGAACTTTGCTTATATCACAGGAATTTTGGATTAGGCGAGCGATTCGGCAATCAGTGAGCGAATGATGCCGGCCGTCTTCTCCGCCCCGGCGAGATCGAGCAATACCGACCGCCGTCGCGGCGCTGCAAGCGCCTTTTCGACAGCCTCCTTCAGATGGCCCGACGTCAGTCCCTTTTCCGGCAGGATATCGGCAAGATCAAGCGCCTGCAGCCGTTCGGCGCGCACCGTCTGTTCGGTCTCGCCGTCGGCGACGAAGGGGATGAGGATCGCCCGGCATTGGGTGCGCAGGAGATCGCCGACCGTGTTGTAGCCCGCTTGCGAGATCGACACCTTCGCGCCGTGCAGCAGCGAGGGAAAATCCCTGCGGAAGCGCACCAGCGTCACATTCGCGGGCGCGTCCCGCGACAGCGCGGCGAAATCGGCCTCCGGCAGGTTCGGGCCTGATATCAGCAGCCAGCGAAGATCATCGGGCAGCATCGCTGCCGCCTGTTTTGCCGCGCCGATCAGTTCGGCGCCGACCGCGCCGCCGCCCGCCGATGCGATGATGTCGAAGGTCTCGATCGGTTCCGGCGCCGGTGGAGGTGCGACGAGGCCGGTGTAACGCAGCCTGTCGGCGATCTCGGGTGTCAGCGGGAAGGTGTCCTCAAGCCTGACGAAGCCGGGATCGCCATGGACGAGCACGGCATCGAAATGCTCCTTGACCAGTGCGACGGTCTCGGCGTCGCGGCCGGCCTTGCGGTTTTCCTGCAGGATGTCGCGCACCGAGCTTACAAGTTTCGGCCGGGGTTCGGCGTTTTCGATCGCGGCAAGCAGCGGCAGCAGTTCGAAGCGCATCTGCCGCCGGCCGAAGGGGAAGGCTTCGATGATCACGACATCGGGCCTTGCGGCATGAAAGGCCTCGAGCAGCCGCTCGCGGCGGGCATTGAGGAACTCCTCGCCGGCCGGCCGGCCATCGGCATCGGCGAGGCCGGAGAAGCCAGCATTGCTGGCGACGACCGCCGGCAAGGCGACGGTCTTGATGCCCTCGGCGGGAAAACCCGGCACCGGCAGGCCGCCGGTCACGACGGTCACGTCGAAGCCGTCCTTGACCAGCGCATTGGCGATACGGCTGGCGCGGGCGATGTGGCCGATGCCGAGCAGGTGCTGGACGTAGAAGAAGATGCGTGGTGCCGTCATGACGCCTTCTGCCATTCGGCCTCGAACAGGCCGGTGAGCTGTCTGATGCTGGAGTGATAGTCGAAATGTTGACGCACCTGGCGTTCGGCCGCATCGCCAAGACGCTTGCGCAGCGCCGGGTCGCGGATCGCCGCTTCCAGCGCTCCGGCGAGCTTCGCCGGATCCTCGGGCGGCACGACGAGGCCGTTTTCACCGTCCTTCAAAAGCTCCGGCACGCCGGATACGTCGGTCGAGAGGCAGACGAGCCGCTGGCTCGAGGCTTCCACAAGCACGTTCGGCAGGCCGTCGCGGTCGCCGTTGGCGGCGATGCGGCAGGCCAGCGCGAAGAGGTCGGCGCGGCGGTAATGGTCGAGCACCTCTTCCTGCGCCAAGGCGCCTTTCCAGACGATGCGACCGGAGATGCCGAGTTCGGTGGCCAGGACTTTCAGTTTTGCGAGCTCCTCGCCGCCGCCGATATGGTCCATGCGCCAGTGCAGGTCAGCGGGCAGCAGGGCCAGGGCCTGCAGCAGTACGTCATAACCCTTCTTCTCGACGGCGCGGCCGACGCTGAGGATGAAGGCCGGATCGTCGGGGTCGCTGCCGGTGCGGTCCGACCGTTCGCCGGCAAAATGGCCGAAGCGGGCAAGATCCAGACCGTGATAACTCAGATGCACCGCATCCTTTCGGTCGGTCAATTCCCGCATGTGTTCGTAGCCCGTTCTGGTGCAGGTGACCGCCCAGCGGGCGCTGCCGAGTTTTTCGTGCAGTTCCCAGTCCGGCGACGTCCAGATGTCCTTGGCGTGCGCCGAACAGGTCCAGGGCGTGCCCGTCAGGATGCTCGCATATTCCGTCACCGAGGCGGGCGTGTGGATGAAATGCGCATGCAGCCATTCGCCGCCATCCGGCCATTCGCGTCCCAGCACCAGCGCCTGGCCGAGACGGCGGAAGCGGTTGCGGGAGATGTCGCGCTTGAGATCGGCGAGGAAGCGTTTGATCAGCGCCGTGAAGCCGGGTTTGGAGAAGCCGGCGATCAGGCCCTTCAGCACGCGGATCGGCTCCTCGTGCAGATATTCCGGCAGATAGACGACGCGCGCCCTGATCTCGTCATGCACGGGATGACGCTTCCTGTCGGTCGGCCGGCGCATGGAAATCAGCGTGAGGTCGAAGCCGGCCTTTTCGAGGCCGAGCAACTCCTGGGCGATGAAGGTTTCCGAAAGGCGGGGATAGCCTTTCAGTACGACGAGGATCTTGCGGCGTGGTGGCAAGGCTGTGCCCTATTCCGCGCCGACGAGGGAAAGATGGCTGCCGCGGCCGTCGATCCAGCGGGCGACGGTTTGCGAGATGTGGTCCAGCCCTTCGAGACGCATATTGCCGCCGCTCTTCGAAGGCGGCTGGCGGGAGGGCAGGCGCTTCAGCGCCTCGGCCATGATGATCGGGTCGACCGACTGGTCCGGCAGCAGCATGTCGACGAGGCCGAGTTCACTGGCGCGCTTGGCGCGCAGGAGCTGTTCCTCGCGCGGCTTGACGCGCGGCACGATGAGCGCTGGCTTGTCGAAGGAGAGGATCTCGCAATAGGTGTTGTACCCGCCCATGGCGACGACACCGGTGGCGCCGTCGATCAGCTCTTCCATGTGATTGTCGAACTCGATCACCTCGATATAGGGGATGGCTTCCCCCTTCTGCACCAGCTTGGCGCGCTCGGCCGCCGGCATATAGGGCCCGAGCACGACGAGCGCCTTCTGCGTCAGCGTCGGATCGGCCTCGTAGGCGTTCATGACGTCGTGGACGAGATCGGAGCCGTCGCCGCCGCCGCCGGTGGTGACGAGGAGGTAATTATCCTTGCGGGCATTGATCGAGGTCTTGCCCTTGGAGACGCTGCGCTGCAGGAAGCCGACGAAATCCATCTTCCGGCGCAGGCTCGCCGGCACGTCGAGGCCGATCAGCGGATCGTAAAAGTCAGGCGGGCCATAGACCCAGACGCTGTCGTAATATTGGTCGATCTTCTGCATGATGCTGTTCTTCTTCCACTCGGCCTCGAGCAGATGCGGCGCGTCCATGATCTCGCGCAGGCCGAGCACCAGGACGGTGCCGCGGGCCTTGAGATAGGCGAGCGTATCCTCGACCTCGCCCTTCAGCCCCATCGGCTCCTTGTCGACGATGAAGATATCGGGCTGGAAAGTCTCGGCGGTGTGGCGGATGCTCGATTCGCGCATCTTCAGCGTCTCGTGCAGGTCGATATGGCTGGCGAGCGACGTATATTCGCCGTTGCGCAGCTTGATGACGCTCGGGATCTTCACGAAGTCGACGCGGGCGCGGTAGTCGAAGGCGCCGGCGATCGTGGCACCCGAAATGATCAGAATGTTGAGGCCCCGATAATCCTCGACCAGAGCATGGGCAATGGCGCGACAGCGGCGCAGATGGCCGAGACCGAATGTGTCGTGGCTGTACATGAGGATGCGCGCATCTTCGAGACGTCTGGACATGGGCATCCCTTCTGGGGTGAGCAACATACTTAGCACCCCCACCGTCCGGAGGCCGCAAGGCGGGGGCGGCGCCGTGAGGCGCCGCCGAGCTTTCTGCTATTTGTAGGGATCTGCCGCATCACGCAAGCCGTCTCCCAGAAAGTTGAACGCCAAAATGACAAGAACAACAGGAATGATCGGATAGAGCAGCCAAGGATAAAAGGCGATGACGCTGACGCTTTTTGCTTCGGTGAGCAAAATGCCCCAGCTGGTGATCGGCGGACGAAGGCCGAGGCCGAGGAAGGAGAGCGCGGTTTCGCCGAGGATCATGCCGGGGATCGAAATTGTCGCCGAGGCGATGAGATGCGACATGAAACCCGGCACCAGATGCCGGCCGATGATGCGCGGCGTGCTGGCGCCCATCAGCTGTGCGGCCTGCACGTAATCCTCTTCGCGCAGCGCCAGCAGTTTGGAGCGCACGGCGCGCGCTAGCCCGGTCCAGTCGATGATGCCGAGGATCACCGTGATGCCGAAATAGATGACGATCGGGCTCCACGTCACCGGCATGATGGCGGCCAGCGCCATCCACAGCGGCAGGCTTGGCAGCGACTGCAGCACTTCGATCAGGCGCTGGACGATGAGATCGAAAACGCCGCCCCTATAACCGGCAAGCCCGCCGATGACGATGCCGAGCACGAAGCTGATCGAAATGCCGATCAGGCCGATCGTCAGCGATATCCGCGCTCCGTAGAGGATGCGCGAGAGCACATCGCGGCCGAGCCGGTCGGTGCCGAGCAGGAACATCTGGCCACCGATCGCCGGGCAGACGAGGTGATAGTCGGAGGCGACGACGCCCCAGAACTTGTAGCCATCGCCGCGGCAGAAGAAACGGATCGGCTGCACGTCGTTCGGCCTGTCGGCATAGACGCGATGCAGCGTGTCGATATCGAGCGTCATGCTGCGGCCATAGACGAAGGGCCCGACGAAGCTGCCCTTGTCGAAGAAGTGGATGGTCTGCGGCGGCGCATGGATGAAATCGACGTTGCGCGTGTGCAGGCCGTAGGGCGCCAGGAACTCGACGATCAGGATCATCAGGTAGATGACGGCGAGAAAGATGCCGGAAATCAAGGCCAGCCTGTGCTGCTTGAACTTCCACCACATCAGCTTTTTCTGCGAGGCGAGATGGATGCGCGATTGCGCCGCCGTCATAGTTTCGGTCGCGTGCGGATCGAAGGGCGCGGTCGAGACGTAGTGCGGCAGCGGTGCGCCGGGTGCGGGAAGGGGCGACATTATTTGGTGCTCCTGCCTTGCAGACGGATGCGGGGATCGAGGAAGCCGAGCGCGATGTCGGAGATCAGCACGCCGATGACGTTGAGGAAGGCCAGGAACATCAGGAAGGAGCCGGCGAGATACATGTCCTGGCTCTGCAGCGCCTTGATGAGCATCGGCCCGGTCGTCTCCAGCGACAGCACGATGGCGACGATTTCGGCGCCGGAGATGATCGACGGCAGGATCGAGCCGATATCGGCGACGAAAAAGTTGAGCGCCATGCGCAGCGGATATTTAACCAGCGCTTTGAGCGGCGGCAGGCCCTTGGCGCGGGCGGTGACGACATACTGCTTCTGCATCTCGTCAAGCAGGTTGGCGCGCAGCCGCCGGATCATGCCGGCCGTTCCCGCCGTGCCGACGATGATGACCGGGATCCAGAGGTGAGAGAGGATCGATCGTGCCTTCTCCCAGCTCATCGGCGCCGAGATATATTGCTGGTCCATCAGATGGCCGATCGAGACGCCGAACCAGATATTGGCGAAATACATCAGGATCAGCGCCAGCATGAAATTCGGAATGGCGATGCCCATCAGGCCGAGGAAGGTGAGCCCGTAATCGCCCCAGCTGTACTGATGCGTGGCCGAATAGATGCCGATCGGAAAGGCGATCAGCCAGGTGAGCAGGATCGTCGTGAAGGAGACGAGGATCGTCAGCCAGAGCCGCTCGCCGACCACGTCGGAGACCGGCAGCTGGTATTCGAAGGAGTAGCCGAAATCGCCGTGCAGCATGCCGCCGACCCAGTAGAAATAGCGCACGATTTCCGGCTTGTCGAAACCGTATTGCTGGCGCATCTCCTCGATTTCCTGGAGATTGGCGGTCTCGCCGGAAGCGCGCAGCTCGGCGATCTGGCTCTCGAAGAAGTCGCCGGGCGGCAGCTCGATGATGGTGAAAACCAGCGCCGAAATGACGAAGAGCGTCGGCACCATGGCGGCGATGCGCCAGAGAATGTATCTGAGCACGCCTCAGGCCTCCTTGTACCAGAATGCATCCGGCATGTAGACGCCGAGATAGGAGGTGGGATCGAAGCCGTAGAGCGCTCTCGCCGGCAGGTTCTGCAGCTTGGCGGCACGAAGGATCGGCTGCGGCGTGCTGTTGATGAGGCCGATCGAGAACACCTGCTGCGTATAGAGCGACAGCATCTTGTGCCAGATCACCTGACGCTCCTCGAATTTCGGCGCCGCCCCCCATTGGCTGAGCAGGTCGACCAGTTCGGCTGCCTCCGGCAGGTCGGGTGCGACGCCCTCCTGGCCGGCCGAGAGGTAATGCATGCCCCAGAGCGGCCATTGCAGCTGATCGTCGAGCGTCGGCGCAAGTCCCGCGGGCGACATGTCGGCCGTCGGCACGCCATTGTCGAGGCCGTACCAGATCGACATCATGATCGAGCCGCTCATGGCGCGGTTACGGAAGACGTCGCGCTGCGAGGTGCGGGTATAGAGCGCCAGGCCGATATTGGCCCAGTGGTCGTGCACCAGTTCCAGCACGTCGGTGTCGAGATTGCTTTCGCCGGCGGTCTCGACGGTGATCTCGGCGCGTCGCCCGTCCGGCAGCAGCCGGATGCCGTCGTCGCCACGCTTGCTCAGGCCGAGTTCGTCGAGCAGGCGGTTGGCCTCGTCGGCATCGAATTTCACATAGGCATCGGCATATTCCTGCTTGAAGAGCGGGCTGTCGGGCAGGACGGTATCGGCGCTCGGGGTACCGAGACCGTAGAAGGCGACCATGTTGATCTCGTGCCGGTTGATCGCCAGCGACAGCGCCCGGCGCAGGCGCACGTCACGGAAGAGACCGCGCCACACCTCGTCGGCGCAGTTGAGGTTCGGCAACAGCGTGATGCGCGAGCCGCGCGCCAGCTTCCACAGATCGACCTTCACCGGGAAGCGCTTCTCGGCTTCCTTCAGGAAGGTGTAGTCGTTGAAATCGATGCCGGTCGCCTGCAGGTCGGCTTCGCCGGCTCCGGCCTTGGCGGCGATGATCGACGAGGAGGAGACGTTGAGGATGAAGCGGTCGAGATAGGGAAGCTGCCTGCCGGTCTCGTCGACGCGGTGGAAGAACGGGTTGCGCTCGAAGACGAACTGCTCGGCCGGCAGCGCCGTCGTATTGCGCCAGGGATCGAGCGTCGGCAGGTTCGGATTTTCCGGACGGTAGGAGCGCGCCATCTTGATGTGCAGATCCTGCCATTTCTTGACGCGATAGGTCTTCATCAGCTCGTCCAGCTTCGCCTGGTCCGGCTGGAATTTCTTGTGGAATTGCTTGAGATAATGACCGGGGCCGCAGATGACGAGCGGCAGCGGCCCTGCCAGCGTCGGCAGGAACATCGGGTTGGGTTTTTCCCAGGTGTAGCGCACGGTCAGCGGATCGAGCACCTCGAAGCGAGGCAGGCTGCCGTGCGGGCGAAGCTCCAGAGCGCCGCCGCCCGGGGTCAGCTTGTCGTTCAGGATGACGTCTTCCCACCAGTAGCGGAAATCGTCGGCCGTGAACGGCTGGCCGTCGGACCATTTATGGCCTTCGCGCAGCGTGAAGGTGAAGACTGTATCCTCCTCGGACTGGAAGGCAGCGAGGATATCCGGCTGGAACTGCAGGTGCTTGTCGTAGCCGACGAGGCGGGCATAGCCGTAGATCGTCATGAAGCGGATGTCGCGCTGGCTGCCGATGATGGTGCGCACCGTGCCGCCGTAGCTGCCGGGTTGAAGCCCCATCTCCTTCAGATTGACGATGCGCGGGCGGGCAGGAATGCGCTCTGCCATCGGCGGCAGGCTGCCGGCTGCGAGCCGCTCCTTCAGGAATTCCGGCTCGCCGGCTTGTTCGGCCCGAAGCACCGCTGGCGCGATTGCCGCACCGACGAGGCCGCCGAGAAACGTGCGACGCGTTACCATCAGCGCAACTCCTTGGCATCGGCGCCCTTGCGGGCGCGCACCAGATGGCCGTCGCCGAGATCGGCATAGGCAAGTTCGGAAGCGTCGTCATGCTCGGCGGTGAAGGTCTTGCCCCAGTTCTGCTTGTCGGCGGCGCCGTTTTCCCGGAGCGCCTTGAAATCGAGCGGCCGGTCAAGATCGGGGAAGGGGACGGCGGCGAGCAGCGATTTCGTATAGGGGTGCACCGGATCGCGCAGGATGATTTCGCGCGGCGCGATCTCGACGATGCGGCCCTTGCACATCACCGCAATGCGGTCGGCCATGTAATCGACGACGGCGAGATTGTGCGAGATGAAGAGATAGGTCAGCCCCAACTCCTTCTGCAGATCCTTCAACAGGTTGAGGATCTGCGCCTGCACGGAGACGTCGAGGGCCGAGACCGGCTCGTCGAGGATGACGAGTTTCGGGCCGAGCGCGAGTGCGCGCGCGATACCGATGCGCTGGCGCTGGCCGCCCGAGAAACTGTGCGGATAACGGCTGAGATAACGCTTGTCGAGGCCGATCGCAGCCATCAGCCCTTCGACCTTGCGCTTGCGCTCGGCGCTGTCGCCGCGGTCGTGGATCTCGAGGGGTTCGCTCAGGATGTTGCGCACCGTCATGCGCGGCGAGAGCGAGGAGACCGGATCCTGGAACACCATCTGGATCTTGGTGCGCATGTCCTGCAGTTCGGCGCCCTTGACGGAGAGGACGTCGACGACCTCCTTGCCGTCGTTGAACACCACCGCGCCGTCGTCCGGCGTGATGGCGCGCATCAGGATCTTGCTAAGCGTCGTCTTGCCGCAGCCGGATTCCCCGACGAGGCCCAGACATTCGCCGCGGCGAATGTCGAAGCTGACGTCGTCGACGGCGCGCAAGACGGTGGCTTCGTGCTTGCCGAAGAAACTGCGCTTGCGTGTCTTGTAGGTCTTCGAGAGATTGGCGACGGAAAGCAGGATGCCCGGCGCCTCTGCCTGGAGCGGCTTCTTCTTGCCGACGAGGGCTTCGAGATTGACCGTCACATCGCGCAGCGCTTTCAGCCGCTCGCCGGGTTTCATGTCGAAATGCGGAACGGCGGCCATCAGGCCCTTGAGATAGGGATGCTGCGGATTGCGGAAGATATCCTCGACCGGCCCGGCTTCCATGATCTCGCCATGATAGATGACGACCACCTCGTCGGCCATGTTGGCGACGATGCCGAGATCATGGGTGATGAGCAGCATCGCCATGCCGAGCTTGGCCTGCAGCTCGCGGAGCAATTCGAGGATCTGCGCCTGGATCGTCACGTCGAGCGCCGTCGTCGGCTCGTCGGCGATCAAGAGCGCCGGCTTGCAGATCAGCGCCATGGCGATCATCGCGCGCTGGCGCATGCCGCCGGACAGTTCGAACGGATACATGTCGTAGGTGCGATGCGGATTGGTAAAACCGACCAGGCCGAGCATCTCCTCGGTTTTCTCGCGCGCTTCCTGCTTGTCGACCTCGGTATGGATCAGCAGCACCTCGCTGATCTGGTTGCCGATCGTATGCAGCGGCGAGAGCGAGGTCATCGGCTCCTGGAAGATCGTCGCCATGCGCCGGCCGCGCAGATCGCGCATTTCCTCGCTGTCGCGTGGAAAGGACAGGATATCGGTCGTGCTGCCGTCGAGCGGATCGGTGAACAGGATACGGCCGGAGGCCTTCGCCGGATTGGGCAGGATGCCCATGATCGACTGGCTGATCACCGATTTACCGGAGCCGGATTCACCGACGAGAGCGGTGACCTTGCCCGGAAGGATGCGAAGATTGGCTTCCTTTACGACACGGAGTCGGTCGCCGAAAACCGAGAAGGAGACGTCGAGATTTTCAATACGCAACAAATCGGCCGCAGACGCCATACCAATGAAATTCCCCAGTCTTCTGTGTTCCCGTTAAGGCACACTATCGTACCGCAAACGGGGTGTCTAGCAGATGACAATCACAGGAAAACTGCCGCGTCCCGCCAAAGTTCCCTGAGGCGAAACAAGCAGATTCATGGCGGGGTCTTGGCGTTTTACTGGATGAATTTCTCCATGCTGGTGCGCTTGACCTGTTTCTTGGCGTCGCGATGCAGGAGAATGACCTGCTCGGCCTCGGAAAGTCCGTTCTGCACGGCCTCGCGGAAGCTTTCGTCGACGTTGATTTCAGGGGCGGGCGCGCGCGGCTGCAGCACCGTCACTTTCTGGCGGATGCCGCGCAGCTTCTCTTCGCCGAGCGTCGTCCATTCGCCGCCGCAATAACCGGCGAACGCCTGGCTGGCGACGACCTCGCGGCCGTATTTCTTGGTCAGGATCTGCAAACGCTGAACCTCGTTGACCGCCGAGCCGAAGGCGGAGAAGGTCAGGCGGTCCTTGAGGCCAACATTGCCGAACATGACGTTGCCGACATGCAGGCCGATGCCGTAGCCGACCCTGGTCAGGCCTTTCTGCTCGCGGTCCCTGTTGAGTTCGGCGACCCGTGCCTGCGCCTGATGGACGGCCGAAAGGGCTGCTTCGCAGGCAATTTTCGATGGGTCCTTGTGGCGCCCGCAGGGATAGACGGCGAGGAAGCCGTCGCCAAGGAAGCTCAGGATTTCGCCGCCATTGCGGTTGAAGGGGGCGGCTATGGCATCGAAGAACTGGTTCAGCGTGTCGATATAGGCCTGCCGGCCTTCCTTTTCGGCATACATGGTGGATTCGCGCATGTCGCCCATGACGAGGGCTGCGCGGATCGTCTCACCGTCGCCGCGACGGATCTGGCCGTTCAGCACCCGTTTGCCGGCGTCGCCGCCGAGATAGGTGGTCAGCATGTTGTTGGCGAGCTTGCCGAGCACCGCCATCTTGGCGGCAACCGCCAGATGGTTCTGCATCCTGAGCAGCGCATCGATCATGTCGTCGGAAAAGCCGGTATTTTGGTCCGTCGACCAGGAGCCCATCATGCCCTGCACCGAGCCGTCGCCGAAGGGCTGCACGAAGGCCAGGTAATCGGTGATGGCGTCCTTGCGCAGGTCCTCGAAAATGGGGAATTCGTTCGGCCCATCCTGCATCAGCCGGCGGCGGATGTGCTGCAGATTGTTGTCTAGCAGGTAATAATAAGGGCTCTGCAGGAAGCGGTCCGGCTTTTGCCCGGCGGGCATCCGGAAGCCCTCGATGGTGACGCCGCTGGCGCGCCGCCAGGTGAAGCTCAGCGCATCGTAGAGCGGATGCAGCATCGAGAAGGAAAGATGCACGCGCGCAAGCGGCAGGCCCGCAGCGGTGAGCCTTTCGCAGAAACCGCGCACGATGTTTTCAAGCTCGTCTCCGGCCAGCGATGAGTTCGTCAGCCATTCAGCGACCCGGTCCAACAAGATGGAGGACACGCTGGATTCGATCGTGCTCATTCTCGGTATGATCCTCATAAAGCACGCCATCCCCAAGAGCCAAAAGTCCCTCGGCCGGCACATTTTCATGCGCAGGTCACAGGGAAATCAGGATGTACGAGCGGTATTATTGTGTCAACGATCTGCCGAAGCCCGGCAGCAGCGCCCCTCAGCTCCCCATGCCGGGGATCGGACGGGTAGTCCTTTCCAGGTGGTTCATTATCAAAAGTCAAAATAGGGATGCTGCAAATGCGAAACAATGGGATCTGGAATTTTTTGTGCGCTCAAGTTGCAGCGAAGGGGCTGGGCGAGTCATTTCGGCCACACCCTGCTCCGACGGTGAGTAACGGCAGCGGGGTGAGGGAGGTAGCCATGGGGGCAAAACGGACAGCAGCATCGCCAGCGATAAGAGGAAGATCCGCACCCGGGTTTAATTTGCCCTGATCATGCATTAGATCAGCTTCTTGAATTTCCCGTTTGAAAGATCCCGCCTTGGCCATCTCCCCCTTCGATATGCTTTTGCATAAGATCGAAACCCGCACCGCCCGCGCCGGCATTATCGGGCTCGGTTATGTCGGCCTGCCGCTGGCGATCGCGGTGGCGCGCAGCGGCTTTGCCGTCACCGGCTTCGACATCGATCCCGGCAAGATGGTGGCGCTCGATGCCCGCCATTCCTATATCGACGCGGTCAGCGACGAGGCGCTGTCCGCCGAGATCGATGCGGACCGATTCAAGGCGACGACCGATTTCGCCGGCCTTGTCGATTGCGACGTCATCATCATCTGCGTGCCGACGCCGCTGACGAAGCATCGCGATCCCGACCTTTCCTTCGTCGAGGCGACGTCGCGCTCGATCGCCGCGCATCTGCGCCCCGGTCAACTCGTCGTGCTGGAATCGACCACTTATCCCGGCACCACCGATGACGTGGTGAAGGTCATTCTCGAAAGGGCCGGCCTGAAATCCGGCTCGGACTTCTTCGTCGGCTTCTCGCCGGAGCGCGAGGATCCCGGCAATCAGCATTATCATACCGCCACCATCCCGAAGGTCGTCGCCGGCGACGGCGCCGAGGCGCTGGCGCTGATGAAGGCCTTCTACGGTGCGGCGGTGTCGACCGTCGTTCCGGTCTCCTCGAATGCGACGGCCGAGGCCGTGAAGCTCACCGAGAACATCTTCCGGTCGGTCAACATCGCCCTCGTCAACGAGCTGAAGACCGTCTATGCGGCCATGGGTATCGACGTCTGGGAAGTGATCGACGCGGCCAAGACCAAGCCCTTCGGCTATATGCCCTTCTATCCCGGCCCCGGCCTTGGCGGCCATTGCATCCCGATCGACCCCTTCTATCTCACCTGGAAATCGCGCGAATACGAGCTGCCGACCCGCTTCATCGAGCTGGCCGGCGAGATCAATTCGGCAATGCCGCGTTATGTCGTCGGCAAGCTTGCTGAAGCGCTCGACATCCGCGCCGGCAAGGCGCTGAGCCGCAGCCGGGTGCTGGTGCTCGGGCTCGCCTACAAGAAGAACGTCGCCGATATAAGAGAGAGCCCGTCGCTGCGGCTGATCGAGATCATCGAGGAGCGTGGCGGACGGGCGGATTACCACGATCCCTTCGTCGCCGAGATCCCGCCGACGCGCGAATACCAGGCGCTGAAGGGCCGCAAATCGGTGACGCTGACCCCTGATGCCATCGCCGGCTACGATGCGGTGCTGGTCGCGACCGACCACGACCAAGTGGACTATGCGGCGCTGTCGAAAAGCGCGGCCCTGATCGTCGACACGCGCAACGTCTTCAACCGGCTCGGCCTCTCGGCCGGTCATGTCATCAAGGCGTGACGGAAACACTTGAAAAAGACTTGCCGGTCATCTGGCTTGCGGCCACGGCATAACCGCCCGCCGCCCCGTCGATGAAATGCACATGGTCGCGTGAAATCGGCGTCGGCACGAAGCAGGTCATCAGCGCCGACGTCTGCCGATGCAGACCGTAGCGGGCAATGCCCTTGGCGCGAGCCCCTTCCAGCAGCGTCTCGATCCGTTTCAGATGTTCGGCATCGACGTCGACCGTCATCTTCAGCCCGTCGTCGAACTTGCGGAAATCGGAATTGCCGGCGACGTCGCGTTTGTAGCGGCGGGCGTCGAATCTGCCGAGCGGAATGCCGAGCCTGTAGAACACGACCGTGATCGCGAGCTGCAGGAAGATGATGAGTTTCTGCCGCAGTCGCCGGCCTGCCGGCGCGGTGGCCTTGGCTTCGCGATTGATGCCGTGCAGCGAGAAGGCAAGGTTCGGGCCATCCGCCGGCACCGGATGGCTGTCCCGGTTCTGCTCGGTGGTAATGGCGACGATGCCGTTGACAAGATCGCGGAATTCTTCGCCCGGCCGGCCTTCGCCGGGAATCGCGATGATCGAGACGATCTCGCCGTTGCGTGCGTCGATCGGGCTCCAGCGACAGGAGAGGCCGGTGAGATCCGGGCGCGTTCCGGCAGTTGCCCGCTCAACGCCGTAACGGCCGAGCTTCATCTGTCTTTCGGCCCAGCTGGTGCCGCCGCCCCAGAACATCGCGTAGGTCACGTAAGGACTTGCGGCGTAACGCGCGACGCGGACGTCGAGGCCCTCGGCGCGAGTGTCGGCGACCGGCACAATGGCGATGCGCAGCATCAGGTTCAGATCTTCCTCAACCCAGACCTGCACGGCGGCAAGTGCATCGCGCGCCGCCTTCTCCAGCGAGCCGGGCAGCGCGATCAGCGCGCCGTCGCCGCCGAAGACGAAGGGATAATCGCCCTTGCCGACGCCATTCAAGACCGCCGAGATGACGCTGGCGCCCGCCATGTTGACGTCCTTGTAACGGCCGCTGGCGATCGCCTGCGTCGAGCCGACGATGTCGGCCAGCGCCAGCACCCATCCGTCCGGCAGCGGCCGGTAGTTGGCGGCGTCGGTCACGCCCTCGAATTCGCTGAAGAGCGGCACTTCGGCAAAGAAATCTTCATCGGTCACTGTTTTCATATTATCGAGCTTAGCACAGACCCATGTTGCCACTGCAACGCCATTTCCCATATACGGCAATCGACTTGGCGCGGTTTCATGTGTTAGCACGCCCACACGATTTTCATGACGGATACGGATTAGATGAGCCGCCTCGACAGCTTCATTCGCCGGTTGACGGCTCAACGCGACATTCTGAACTCGATCGTCGATCTGGTCGGGGAAATCGAAGGCCCTGTGCTGGAGTTCGGCCTCGGCAACGGCCGCACCTATGATCACCTGCGCGAAAACTTTCCCGGCCGGCGCATAGTCGCCTTCGACTGGGAGGTGCGCTCCTATTCGGCCTCGACACCGGAGGCCGAAGACATGGTGACCGGCAATATCCGCGAATCCGGCCAGGCCTTTGTCGGCATCGGCGCAGCCCTTGCCCATGCCGATATCGGAACCGGCCATGACGAGATCGACGCCGTGACGCTGACCTGGCTGCCGCAACTGATGGCCGGCGTGCTCGCCCAAAACGGCATCGCCGTCAGCGGCCTGCCGCTGGAGCATCCCGAGCTGGTGGCGCTGCCGCTGCCGGAGGGGATCAAGGAAGGGCGGTATTTTCTCTATCGCAGGACATGATCTCCGCTCATGAAGCGCAGGAATAGGATGCGGCAGAGCGCGCAGTGAGTTTTGCCTCGAAGTCGGCAGCGATTTCGTCCAGCGTCACGCTGCCCAGCCGCTGCAGGAGCAGGGACTGGGCTTCCTTCATCGCGTCGCCGAGGGCGATATTCACGGCCTGTTCTACCAGACATTGCGGCTGATCGTCGGCTGGGCCGATGGCGAAGAGATGCGGCTCGCCGATGGCGCGGTAGACGTCGAGCAGGGTGATTTCCGATAAGGGACGCACCAGCGTCCAGCCACCGCCATGGCCCTTTTCGGAGCGGACGTAGCCCTGTTCGCGAAGGCCGGCCATAGTGCGGCGCACGACCACCGGATTGGTGTTCAGCATTTTGGCAATCATTTCGGAAGTCGCCGAGTGCTGGTGCCTATCCATGTGGATCAGCACGTGCAGCATGCGTGAAAGGCGGCTGTCATTGCGCATGGTTTTCTTCCTGTCGATCGGACGGGGCATTATGACAAGTCAATCGTAACAAGACAAGTGACGTGATGCTTGACCGCGCCTCTTCATGTAACTTATGATGATTCATGATCGGTAGAGCCAAAGGAGAGTTTCATGTCCTACGAAGTCATCGTCATCGGCGGAAATTTTGCCGGCCTGTCGGCAGCCATGCAGCTTGCCAGGGCGCGGCGGCGCGTGCTGCTCGTCGACGCCGGCGCGCCGCGCAACCGGTTTTCTGAAGCATCGCATGGTTTCCTCGGCCAGGACGGCCAGACGCCGGCAGCGATCATGCGGGAGGGAAAACGGCAGCTTTCACTCTATGCGACCATCACCATCCGCGACGGGAAAGTCGTAAGGGCACAGAGGGATGGTGACGCATTCATCGTCGGCACCGAAGACAGCGGCGAAGAACGAGCCGCGCGCATCGTGCTCGCAACCGGCGTCAGCGACACGCTGCCCGAGATCTCCGGACTGCGGGATCGGTGGGGCCGCTCCGCGCTGCACTGCCCCTATTGCCACGGTTATGAGGTCAGCGGCGGCAAGCTCGGCGTTCTCGCAAACCATCCGCATTCGGCCCATTCGGCCATGATGATTCCCGACTGGGGAGCAACGACCTTTTTCACCCAGGCGCTCTTTGAGCCCGACGAAGAGCAACTGGTGCGGCTGACTGCCCGGGGTGTCCGGATCGAACGCAGCCCTATCGTGGAATTGTTGGGCGACAATCCGAAGCTTGAGGCGGTTCGCCTCGCCGATGGCCGCGTCGTGCCGCTGGACGCCGTGTTCGTCGCGCCGAAAACGACGATGGCGAGCCCTGTTGCCGAACAGCTCGGCTGCGCCTTCGACGACGGCCCGTTTGGGCCGATCATCCGGATCGCCGATAACAAGGAAACCACCGTCAAGGGTGTCTTTGCCGCCGGCGATGCGGCAAGCGCCATGCACAACGCCACCCTCGCCTCCGCCTCAGGCGTGCTCGCCGGCGTGCACTGCCATCAATCGCTGGTCATGCAGTCGGTCGCGTAAGGCAGAAACAGCACGCAGGGTGGAATTTCCCCCAGCAGATCAAGGACCTTCGTCCACCTCGTAATCCTCGCGGTGAAAATCTCAACGCGTTAATCATTGCTTTTAAAATAAGGAGCGGATGCAACCCACTTATTGCAATTTCTACGTTTGAATTGTAGCTGTTTTCATCTGAATGACTATCAAGCAAGACGATGGTGAGACCGTGGATCACCGTGCTTGCACCAAGCAGAAATGGGGGCATTTCAATGGGTTTTACTGAAGCTGTTCGGACTGTTCTGAAGCAGAAATACGCAACCTTTTCCGGCAGGGCTTCTCGGTCGGAATATTGGTGGTTCGTGCTGTTTTATGTGTTGGCGCTGTTCCCTACTGCAATTCTGGCGGGTATCCTCGCCATCCTTTTCAGTGGGGGCTTGGGCGCCGCGTCACCGGCTTCATTTGCCGTGGTCGCCTGGTTGTTGTTTACGCTTGCAATCCTTTTGTCGGTGATATCCCTGCAGGTGCGCCGGTTCCATGACCGCAACATTTCCGGTTGGTGGTATCTTGCGCTGGTTGTCCTGAGCTTTGTTCCCTATGCCGCTCTGGTCACAGTCCCGGCGATCATTGTTATTTCCGTGCTTCCGGGCACGGAAGGTCCGAACAAGTTCGGGACGGATCCGCTGCGTCCGGAACGAAGCGCAGAGGTCTTTGCCTAGAGCATGACCATCCGCAACAGCGGGAGCAAAGGGCAATGAACGGGAGAATGCCGCTTCGTCATCGCCCCATTGGACGGAGTGCGATTGAGCAGGCGGGTTCGTTTGGCAGTGTCGGAACGACTTGCTATCCCTTCTCCCCAGCGGGGAGAAGGTGGCCCCCAGGGTCGGATGAAGGGGCCGCACGGTAGGCGCCAACGATCAGTTTTCCGGAAGGAAGCCTACGGCAAGAACAGCACGTTGTACTGATCGAACTCGCCCGGCAGATCCCGCACCTTCATCTCCTCCTCACGGTCCTCGAAGAGGACGAGGCAATCCTCGTAGAATCCCGACAGCATTGATACGAAGGCTTTCGTTCCTTCCGGGCCGTAGAAGAGCGGCGTGAACTCCATGTAGAGCGGAACGCGGCGGGCAAGCAGCGGTTGCATCGACCGGCAGGCGACCGGCTCGTAACCCTCGATATCCATCCAGACGAGGCCGATCGCGGCCGGGTCGATCGAAAGGCCGGCAAGGATCTCGGAAACCGGCTTTACCGGCACGCTGATCTTCTTGTCCGTCGGGCTCTGGCGGATGGCGCTGCTCTTGCCGTGATTGTTGAGGTTGAGAAAAAAGTCGATCTCGCCTTCGCTCTCGCCGGCGGCGCAATTGACGAGCCGGACCTTCTCCTCCAGCCGGTTCTGGCGAATGTTGAGGGCAAGCAGCGGGAAATTGCGCGGGTCGGGCTCGATGCTGACGATCTTGTTGTAAGTATCGCTCAACGCGAAATAGACGGTCTGGGTGCCGATGTTGCCGCCGATCTCCAGCAGCGTCGCATCCTTTCTGAGCAGGCCGCGCTCGCGCAAGATGACGATCAGCCGGTCGACGGCCTCGCGCTCGAAATGGCCCTTCCGGAAGACCTTGCGGCCGATATAGTCGGCGGGCGAGAAGGTCATCCGATGGTCGCCGGCGTCGACCGTCATCGAGACGACGCGCGGGCCGATATTCTCGATCAGCAGGCGACGGCCGAAGCGGGTGTCGAAGAAGCGCGAAGCGGCGGCATTGCGCGCCTTGCGCAGGCGACGGCTCCAATATTTGGCGGTCAGCCAGGGCTTGCCGGGCATCAGTCTTTTCCTTCGAGCGGTTCTGCCGCTTTCTCTCTCGGAATGACGTAGACTTTCAAGGGCAAGGCCCGGCCGCGCACGCTGATTTCACGGCTTTCGATGCCGGCGAGATCAGCACCCGAAAGGTTCGCCACCGGCTCGGAGATGACGATCGCCGCTTCGAATTCCTTGGCGGCGGTCTCGAGCCGGCTCGCCACATTCACGGTATCGCCGATCGCCGTCATGCTGCGCACCCGCCCATATCCCATCGTGCCGACGACGGCCGGGCCGGTGTGAATGCCGATGGCGATGCGCAGCGGCAGCGCCAGTTCGTCGGCGAGCTCTGCGGCGAGTTTCTCGATCTCGGCGACGATCGCTGCTGCTGCGTTGAGCGCCTGGCGGCAGGCTTCCTCCGGCGCGGTGTTGAGGCCGAACAGCGCCATGGCGCCGTCGCCGATGAACTTGTCCAGCCGTCCGCCCGCCTGCTCCACTGCCTTGCCGATTATGGCGAAATAGCGGTTCAGCAGGAAGACGACGTCGAAGGGCAGGCGGGTTTCCGTCAGCGTGGTGAAATGGCGGATATCGACGAAGAGTACGGCGATCTCGCGCTCGCGGCCGGGGCTCGTTTCCTGACTGTTGGCGGGAAGAGCGGCCTCGGTCGCCGGCACGAGAAGCGGCGCAACCGCGACGTTGTGGTTCGGACGAAGCTGGCAGGCGAGCCGGACATCCGGGCCGGCATTGATGCGCCTCAATGTCGTCTGTTCCATCTTGTCGGGGGCCGGAAGGTTTTCGTAATCGCCAAGGATCTGCACCCGGCAGGTGGAGCACTGCCCCTTGCCGCCGCAGACGGCATAATGCGGCAAGCCGCCGAGCCGGCTTGCTTCCAGCACCGAGAAGCCGCGCGGCACACGGATCACCTCGCCGCCCGGATAATTCACGGCGACCTGGTCAAGCCGCTCCTTCAGCTTGCGCCGGGCGCGGGCGACGACGACGATCAGAAGCGAGGCCGAGAAGGCGCCGTAGAGCCCGGCACGGATCATGGCGACCTGACGGTGAACTTCCGGATTTGAGATGTAACGGGTGTTGACGCCCTCCTTGTAGGCGCTGATCGTCATTGCCTGTTGGTAGGATGGGTCGGCGAGCGTTCGGCCCATTTCGACGAAGCCGAGCAACGAAAGCACCGGCACGAGGATCGCAAGCGCCAGCAGAAGGGGCGCAAAATCCGGATACCAGGGCCGATAGCGCAACCAGAAATGGATGCCGATGCAGCCATGGATCCAGACGGCGACGACAGCGAAGCCCTGCCGCAATCCGTTCGCCGGATTCCTGATCCAGAGCATGCTGACGACCGCCTCATAGTCATCGATGTAGCCGTAGAACTCGTGGGCGATACGCGTGCCGATGACATGATCGAGGAGCAGCAGCGGGATCATCAAGCCGAGCACGATCTGCGCCATTTCCCCCTTCGGCATCACGAGGCTGCGTCTGACATAGATGGCGCGCAGCACCAGCGCGATATGGATGAGGACCGCCGAATAGAAGATGGTCGTCCCCAGAGGATTGCGCCAGATCATCAGGAAAAGATGGGCGGCTTTATCGGCGGCGGAGACCGAAATCAGGCCGATCGCATGGTTTGACAAATGCAGCAGGACGAAGATGAAAATGACGAGGCCGGAACCGAGCCTCGCCCTTCTGATCGCACGCTCCGAAAAAATCCCTGTGGCCGAGACCGTCGTCATTCATTCCCGTTCTTGTCGATGTAACCGCAGGCCCATAGAGATTGAGAAAGAGGCGGAATTGCTTCGATCGCGATCACATTCCATATGCTTATGCGCAAGTTTTAATGAAGGGGACAATAGCGGAATTTTTCGTGATAGCACGAGTGCCGGTTGTAAACAGTCTGTCTTATGTGAGGTGTCAATGCGGGTGGCTTTCTACGCGCCGATGAAATCGCCGAACCATCCGGTGCCGTCAGGCGACCGGCTGATGGCACGGCTGTTGATCCGGGCGCTGGAACTTGCCGGACACGAGGTCGAGGTCGCTTCCGAATTCCGCGCCTATGCCTCGACACCGGAAGCCGCAGCGGAGCTCGAACCCGCCGTCCACACCGAACTGGAGCGGCTGCGGTTGGCATGGAAATCCGCGCCGCGGCCGGATCTCTGGTTCTGCTACCACCCCTATTACAAATCGCCCGATCCCTTCGGGCCTGTCCTCTCTGCCGAATTCGCCATTCCCTATGTCACCGCCGAAGCCTCCTATGCGGCAAAACGCAACGCGAGCGGCTGGGCCGCGTCGCAGAAGCGCGTGGGCGCGGCGATCATGCAGGCGGCGGTCAATATCAGCTTCACCGAGCGTGACCAGGCAGGACTTGCCTCCGCCTTTCCGCAGGCGCGCCTTGCTCGTCTGAAACCCTTCATCGATACGACGCTGTTTGAAACGATTTCGCCGGAGCCCGATCGGCGCCGGCTGATGACGGTCGCGATGATGCGGGCCGGCGACAAGATAGACAGTTATGCGATGCTCGCAAAAGCATTGCGGCTGATCGAAGACCGGCCCTGGACGCTTGCCGTCATCGGCGATGGTCCGATGCGCCACGAGGTGCAGGCGCTGTTTGCCGATCTTCCCGGCCGCGTCGAATGGCTGGGCGAGCGGAATGCCGTCGAGATCGCCGAGTTGCTCGGACGCGGCGGCCTCTATGTCTGGCCCGGTTGCGGCGAGGCCTATGGCCTTGCCTATCTGGAAGCCCAGGCCGCCGGCCTGCCTATCGTCGCGCAAGAAACGGCGGGCGTGCCCGCGGTGGTCGAGGCTGGCGTGACCGGCCTGCTGACACCGGATGGCGATGTCGTGGCCTATGCCGGCGCCGTGGCCGCCCTGCTTGACGACAGGCAAAGGCGCGACGCCATGGGGCAGGCGGCACGGCGCTTCGTGCTCAGGGAGCGTTCGCTTCCCAACGCGGCGCGAGTGTTGAACGGAATTTTGCAGGACAATCTGGGAATGGGAGCGACGGGATGACCGACAAGATGGCCTGGGAGCCTCTGCGGCGCGAGCTTGACCGCTGGCAGGCGGCCGGCCGCGTGGCGCGGTTCTGGCTGCGGGATGACGATGCCGTCGAACCGACGCCGGCACTGGAGACACTGACGGCGCTCGCGGGCGAAAGCAACGTTCCGCTGACGCTCGCGGTTATTCCCGCCCTGACCGGCGAGGCCTTGGCCGCGCGCCTAGGGGAGGAAACAGCCATCACGGTTGCGGTGCATGGCTGGTCTCATACGAACCATGCGGGGCCGGAAAAAAAGAAGCAGGAACTCGGCGGCGAACGCCCGGCGGATGTCCTGCTCGGCGAGTTGCGGGAAGGCTTCCGGCTGTTGCAGCTGTTGCATCCGGCCCGCTTCCTGCCGATGCTGGTGCCGCCTTGGAACCGGATCGACGCTAGTCTTATCCCGGCGCTGCCGAGCCTCGGATTTACCGCCCTTTCGGTTTATGGGCGGGCAAGGCAGGACGGCCCGGTGCCGCTGCTCAACACACATGTCGACATCATCGACTGGCACGGCACGCGCGGCGGACGGGGCGAGGCGGAATTGGTGGCCGAACTGGTAGCGGAGCTCCGCGATCGGTTTGCCGGCAGCGAGGAACCTGTCGGCGTGCTCACTCACCATCTGGTGCACGATGCGGCCGCATGGGACTTCCTGTCGGCCTTGTTTGCAGTGACGGGCCGGCATCCGGCCGTCCGCTGGTCATCGGCGTCGGAGCTGCTTGAGCATGTCGCGCAATAGTGTGCCGCGGTTTTGCGATAACGACATGCGTAAAAACAAGATCAGGCGGCGTGAACGCGCCCGAGGAAGTCTCGCATGAGTGCGACGACGTCATCGAGATGCGTCTCGAGCAGCCAGTGGCCGCCGCCCAGCAGATGCAGTTCGGCATCCGGCAGATCGCGCAGATAGGCTCGCGCCGATCTTTCCGGCATGTAGTGGTCGTTGGGACCCCAGACGATCAAGGTCGCAGGCTGGTATTCCCGCAGGTATTTCCGGTGTTCCGGAAACCAGGCCCGGTTCTCCTTCAATCCGGCGATCAGGTCGATGGCGATTTCCTTGCGCCGCGGCGTGGTCAGCGACCAATGCAGCTTCCAGAGATCGGGCGGGATGGTACCGGCCAGAGCCGGCGGCAGATCGTTGAGGAATTCATCCCTGAAGGTGTCCTCGCTGACCGCTTCCGCCAGCGCCGTCCTCATCTCCGATAGTGGAAGCGTCCACGTCGCCTCGATATCGGCATACTTGGGTCCGAGGGCATCCTCATAGGGGATGTCGCCATTCTGGATGATGAGCGCCACGATGCGCCGAGGCTCTTTGATTGCCAGCCGCGCGCCGATAGGCGACCCGAAATCGTGCAGGTAGAGGACGAAGCGGTCGATATTGACGGCGTCGATAAAGGCCTGCAGCCAGGCGGCATAACCATCGAAGCTGTAGTCGAAATCGTCAGGCGTGCCGCTATAGCCCGCGCCAGGGAAATCCGGTGCGATCAGGCGCCAGCGGTCGGCAAGGCGCGGCATGAGATTGCGAAATTCATAGGACGAGCAGGGGTAACCGTGCGGCAGCAGCAAGACCGGAGCATCCGGCCGACCGGCCTCGCGGTAAAAAGTCTCGATGCCTGCGACCGTGATCGAGCGATGCCGGACGAGAGCGGACATCGGGAGGCTTCCGACGCTGCCGCTCACTTTCGATCCCCTTCATGCTGCTCGGCGCCCTCTACCGGCCGCAGCCAGGGCTCGCGGCGCTTGATCCAGAGTTCGTAGCACGGCACAAGCGGCGTCGGGGCATCGGACAGGATACCGAGCTTGATTTCCGCCTCTTCGTCATCGGCGGAAAACAGCCGCGAACCACAGCCGGTGCAGAAATGGCGACCTCGGAACTCGGCGGTTTCCCCAGAATGTTCGAATTGGCCGGCTGGCCAGATCCCGTAAAAGGTAAAGGCCGAACCGCTTTCTTTCCTGCAGTCGGTGCAATGACAGATCCCGACGCGCAAAGGTTCGCCGCGAACAGAGATCTGCACCTGCCCGCAAAGGCACTTTCCGGAAAACACGGTCATAGCTGGTCCCCGCGTCATGGTTTACCTGCCGGGAAACGGCCTGATCCAGCATCTGTTCCGTCAGCAGGCTGAGGTTTCGCGGGTTGCTAGATCACCACGGTCTGATTGTCGCGGGCGGCAAAGGATTCGGGGAAGGCGGCCTGCGCCTGCGCTTCCATCTCAGCCAGCTGTTCGTCGGTGCGCGAGGGGGCGTGGTGGAAGAGCGCGAAGCGCTTGGCGCCCGCCATCTTCGCAAGCTCGGTGCCGTGCTGCCAGGTCGAATGGCCGAAGCCCTTGAAACGCTGCATCTCGTCTTCATTGTAGGTGCAGTCGTAGACGACGAGATCGGCGTCCTGCATCATCTCCAGTGAGACCGGATCATAAGCGCCCGGAATATGTTCGATGTCATAGACGAGAGCGATCGAACGGCCCTGCCATTCGACGCGGTAGCCGATGGCGCCGCCCGGATGGTTCAGCATGAAGGTCTTGATCGCGATGCCTTCGTGGGGGGTCAGAACCTGACCGGGATGGAAGTCGCGGAAGTTCATCGTCGCCTGACAGATGTCGGTCTTGACGGGAAACCAGGGCGGGCTAATGAACTGATCGACCATTTCCCGCGTGCTCATCTTGCCGTCGAGGTGGCCGGACCAGATGTTGACGTTGATCGAGGGGTAATAGATCGCCTTGAAGAAGGGCAGGCCGATGATGTGATCATAGTGGCAGTGGCTGAAGAACAGGTCCACGTCGCTGACGCCGTCGGCGAGCAGCGACAGGCCCGCCTCGCGCAGGCCGGAGCCCGCGTCGAAGATCATCCGATGTTTTCCGCAGCGAATTTCGATGCAGGAAGTGTTACCGCCGTAGCGATCGAACTCGGGGCCCGACACTGGAATACTGCCACGGACGCCCCAAAATTTTACCTGAAACAGTTCTGTCGTCATCGTTCTTCAAACCGGCCTTCCCGCGTCGCCATCGTAGTCATTGTTTATCCCGATGCGAAGCAGTAGAATTCCACGGGTTTGCCTGCGCCCCCTTTCATTCTCCTAACCGCTAGCGGAAGAAGAAGTAGATTTTCCTAAGCAATCGGCTTTCGCTTCGGAAAGCAAGCCGGTTTGGTTGGTTTTCGGTAAACGGGCTGCTGGGGCGGGGCGTTTTCCGCAAGTCATGCCTATTAGATGGTTGCGCGCGATTGAAAAAACAATTGCTGCCTCCTCAGGCCCAGATCCACCGCATGCCTTTGTCAAGATCGTGGCACGCCAGCGCGGCGTCAGGCAGTTCCAAGCCTTTTGATATTTCCCATGAGGTCCGCGGCGAGACGCAACGAGGCAGCGGTTGCCATGGTCATTTGCGGCAGCAGCAGCCATTCGAGCGTCCAGGCAGCACCTGAGCGTTCCTGCTCGTGGACGAGGGACTGGTGGATGCCCGAGAGAACAGTGGCATTGAAGCGGGCGAGCGAGATCAGGACTTCGGCGGAAACCGGGTTCTGCTTGTGCGCCATCGCCGACGAGGTGCCGCCGCCGGCAATTTCGATTTCGCCGCCGACCTGGGCGAGCAGCGCGATATCCTGGCCTATCTTACCGAGGCTGCCCGATATCGACGCGAACAGGCCGGCGATATCGGCGATCGGCAGACGCCCGCTCTGCCATTGCGTTGCGTCGGCAAGGCCGAGTTCCTGGGCGAGCGAGGCGCGAACGGCTGCGGCCTGCGACCCGAGCTTATCAAGCGTGCCGGCCGCACCGCCGAACTGGACGGGAAAACTCTGCTCGGTCAGGCGGTCGCGATAGGTCGCAAGCGGCGTGCGCCAGGCTTCGAGGCGATCGGTGACGGTGATGGGGATCGCCGCCTGCATGCGGGTATGGCCCATCAGCCGGTTTTGGCCGAACTGGCCGTCGAGCGCATCGAGCCCTTTGAGGATGGCGGAAAGCCGGCCGGCAAACAGGAAGACGACGGCCTTCAGGCGGACCATCAGGCTGGTATCGATGACATCCTGGCTGGTGGCGCCGAGATGGAGACTCTTGGCCGCTTCCTCGCCGACAGCGGTGCGCAGCTGCTTGATGAGTTCGGGGATAACGACACCGTCCCTTGCCGTTGCCGATCGAAGGCTGGCCAGATCGGGCGAGAAGGCGGCGCAGATTTCGGTGATGCGCCTTGCCGCTTCGGCGGGGATGAGGCCATGGCCGGCTTCGGCCCTGGCGAGCGCGGCCTCGAAGGAGAGCATGGCGCGGATATCGGCCTCGGCGGAAAAATAGGGCGCGATTTCATCATCGCCGAGCAGGCCGGAAAGGAAGGGGTGGTCGAAGGGCGATGCGGTCATGATTGTCTCGCTTTGCTGGCCCCTCATCCGGCTGCCGCCACCTTCTCCCTATTGGGACGGGACTGCGGTGGCGTCCGCGCTTTATGGGCAGGTAATCTCGCGTGGGCACGTCCCTCTCCCCTCGGGGAGAGGGACGGTGAGGGGGAGGCTACTTGCACAGGGCTTTCCGAACAAGCCACCGGCATACCCTCAGATATCGAGAAATACCGTTTCCTTGGGACCCTGCAGATGGATGTCGAAATGGCAGGTCGCGCCGTCGCGGGTGGCGACCATCGTTGCGACGCGCTCGCGATGTTCGATGCGGGACAGCAGCGGGTCGGCGGCGTTGGCCTCCGTCTCCTCCGGGAAATACATACGCGTATGCAGGCCGATATTGATGCCGCGGGCGACGATCCAGAAGGTGATGTGCGGGGCTTGTCTACGGCCGTCCTTGAAGGGGACACGGCCGGGCTTGACGGTCTCGAAGCTGTAGACGCCATCCTCGGCGCGGGTCGGGCAGCGGCCCCAGCCGGTGAAATTCGGATCGGCGGTTCCGCGCATTTCCGAAGGGCTGTTGTAGAGGCCGGCGCTGTCGGCCTGCCAGATCTCGATAACGGCATCGCGCACCAATGCGCCGGCGCCATCGAAGATTCGGCCGGTGACGGTGATGCGTTCGCCGAGCGTCTTGTCATTGACCATCTCGATGCCGAGATCGGTGTCGTAGACGCCCTTTATGTCGCAGAAATTCGGCGTCAGGCCGATATGGACATAGGGGCCTGCCGTCTGCGACGGGGTTTCCTTGAGATAGCCGAGCTGCTGCATGGTCAGTTGCCCTCCAGCCTGTTTTCGAACATCGTCGAGCGGCGGCCGCGCAGCACGATATCGAATTTATAGGCGCGTGAATCCATCGGGATCGTGTTGCCCCAGTCGAGCGGCGCGATCAGCTGCTCGATCGCCGCCTTGTCGGGGATCGTGCCGACGATCGGACATTTCCAGATCATCGGATCGCCCTCGAAATACATCTGGGTGATCAGGCGCTGGGCAAAGCCGTGGCCGAAGATCGAGAAATGGATATGGGCCGGCCGCCAATCATTGACGCCGTTCGGCCAGGGATAAGCGCCGGGGCGGACGGTGCGAAAAGAGTAACGGCCTTCCTCGTCGGTGATGGCGCGGCCGCAGCCGCCGAAATTCGGGTCGATCGCCGCAAGATAGGTTTCCTTCTTGTGGCGATAGCGGCCGCCGGCATTGGCCTGCCAGAACTCGACCAGGGCGCCGGCAACCGGCTTGGCACGCTCGTCGAGCACCCGGCCATGGACTATGATGCGTTCCCCGATAGCGCTTTCGCCGGGGCGCGCATAATTCAGGATCAGGTCGTTGTCGAGTTCGCCGATCATCGAATGGCCGAAGACCGGCCCGGTGGTTTCGGAAACCGTGCCGTCGAGCGACAGCAGCGCACGCTGCGGCGCGCGCAGCAGGGAGGTCTTGTAGCCGGGGGTCAGCGCCGGCGCATGCCAGGCACGGTCGCGGCCGAAGAAGGCGCCGGTCTCGGGTTTGCGATTTGCTCGTTCGGACATTTTTCCCCCTCAGGCCGCCTTGTCGGCGTCCATCTGTGCGAAGGTCTGCTTTGCGATCTTGATCGCGTGATTGGCGGCGGGAACGCCGGCATAGATCGCCACATGCAGCAGCGCCTCGCAGATATCCTCACGGGAGGCACCCGTATTGACGGTGGCGCGCACATGCATGGCGACCTCGTCGTCCTGGCCGAGCGCCGCGAGCAGAGCGATGGTGACGATCGAGCGTTCGCGCTTCGTCAGCGCCGGGCGCGACCAGACATGGCCCCAGGCGGCTTCGGTGATCAATTCCTGGAAGGGACGGTCGAACTCCGTCGATGCGGCGGCGGCTCGGTCGACATGGGCGTCGCCGAGCACGGTGCGGCGGGTCGCCATGCCTTGGCGATAGCGCTCGGAGGAGGACGCGGTTTCGTTCATGGGCTGTTTTCTCCAGGCGTAATGGATGTGAGGAAGGCGCGGATGACCGCCGTCAGCGCTTCCGGCTGCTCGACGCAGGGAATGTGCGCGCAATTGGGGATGACCTCATAACGCGCGTCGGGGATAAGCTTGGCGGTCGAGAGCACCAGATCGGGCGGCGTCGAGCCATCCTGGTCGCCGACGACGCAGATTGTCGGGACAGTGATCGTCTTTGCAGTTTCGGTAAAATCGGCGTCGCGGATCGCGGCGCAGGCAGCGACATAACCTTCGACCGGCTGACGCGTCAGCATGTTGCAATAGCCTGAATAGGCGGTGTTTTCGGGCCGGCGGAAGGCCGGCGTGAACCAGCGCTCCATGATGGCGTCGACGATGCTGCCGATGCCGTTTTTCTCGACGGCGGCAATGCGGGCGTTCCAGCTCTCTGCTGTGCCGATCTTATGGGCGGTGTCGCACAGGATCAAGGCACTGACCAGGTCCGGCCGGCGCTGATAGAGCGACTGGGCGATGAGGCCGCCGACGGAGAGGCCGCAGATGACGGCCTTCTTGACCGACAAGAGATCGAGCAGGCCGGCGAGATCCGTCGCATGATCCGCAATCGATGAGGGGAGCTGGCCGACATCGGACAGGCCGTGGCCGCGCTTGTCGTAAAGCACGATGGGGAATTCGCCGGCAAGCCGCACCACGACGTCGCGCCAGATGCGGAAATCCGTCCCGAGCGAATTGGTAAAGACGATCACCGGCCTGTCGGCTGGTGCACCGATGACCTGATAATGGATCGTCACGTCGTTTATGCGGGCGAATTGCACGTCATTCTCCTCCTGAAGGCGAAATTGAATGTTTGATCCGGTTAAGTAAAATGATATTTTTAGGCTTTTCGATAACTTCGGAGTTATGTGAGCGATGATCGACAGCCGCGTCAAGTTTCGCCATCTGCAGACCTTTGTCGAGGTGGCGCGGCAGAAGAGCGTCATGAAGGCCGCCGAATTGCTGCATGTCAGCCAGCCGGCGGTCACCAAGACGATCCGCGAACTGGAACAGGTGCTGGGTGTCGATGTCTTCGAGCGCGACGGCCGCGGCATCAAGATCACCCGTTACGGCGAGGTCTTCCTGCGGCACGCTGGTGCGGCGCTGACGGCGCTGCGCCAGGGTCTCGATTCCGTCTCGCAGGAGCAGTTTTCCGAAGCGCCGCCGATCCGGATCGGCGCGCTGCCGACGGTGTCATCGCGAATCATGCCGCGGGCGATGGAGCTCTTCCTCAAGGAGAATACCTGGAGTCGGGTGAAGATCGTCACCGGCGAGAATGCGGTGCTCTTGGAGCAGCTTCGTGTCGGCGATCTCGATGTCGTCGTCGGGCGTCTGGCAGGCGCCGAGAAGATGGCCGGCTTTTCCTTCGAGCATCTTTATTCCGAACAGGTAGTGTTTGCCGTGCGCCCCGGCCATCCGCTGCTCGACGGCCGGCAATCGCTGTTTTCAGGTTTCGGCAACTACACGGTGCTGATGCCGACGCGGGGTTCGATCATCCGGCCGGTGGTCGAAAATTTTCTCATCGCCAATGGCGTCGCCAGCCTGCCCAACCAGATCGAGACGGTATCGGATTCCTTCGGCCGCGCTTTCCTCCGGGCAAACGACGCGATCTGGATCATTTCCCACGGCGTGGTGGCCGACGATGTCGCCGACGGGCGGCTGGCGCTTCTGCCGATCGATACCGGCGAGACCAAGGGGCCGGTCGGATTGACGATGCGCGCCGATGCCGTGCCGTCGCTGCCGCAATCGATCCTGATGCAGACGATCCGGGAGGCGGCAGGCGAGGTTTCCTGAGGTAATGGAGGACGGACCGATGGAGGATCAGAAGAGGAGTCTCGGCAGGCGGGCGACGGAAGCGACTGTGAAATTCGTCGCAGTGCTTGCGGCGATGATCTTCATCGCGGCGGGCTCGCTGTCCTATTGGCAGGGCTGGCTATTCCTTTTCAATTTTGGCGGCTGGATTGTCGCGACGACGGCCTATTTCCTGAAATATGACCGCGCCTTGCTGGAACAACGGCTGCATGTCGGGCCGGCTGCGGAGCGGGAACCGGCACAGAAGCGCATTCAGCTTTTCAACGGCATTGTGCTGATTGCGCTCTTCATCGGTTCGGCGCTCGATTACCGGTTCGGCTGGTCGGCCGTTCCGGCGCCGATCGTGATTTTCGGCAATGTTCTGATGGCGGCCGGCTTTTACGGCTGCTTCCTCGTGCTGCGGCAAAACAGCTTCGCTTCGGCAACGGTCGAGATCCGCCGGGATCAGCGGGTCATTTCAAGCGGGCTCTACAGCGTCGTGCGCCATCCGATGTATGCGGCGGCGCTGGTGCTCTTCATCGGCATACCGCTGTCGCTCGGTTCCTATTGGGGCCTGCTGGCCATCCCTCCTGCCTTTGCCGGACTTGTCGCGCGGCTGCTGGACGAGGAGAAACATCTGACAAGAGACCTGCCGGGTTACGCCGAATACCGCCGCAAGGTCCGCGACCGGCTGCTGCCTGGGCTATGGTGACGGCTCCATTGGAGCAATTCTTGAAATCTGTTGCCGAATGCCCAGATTTGGACTATGTCTAATTCAAGACAGGAGGCTGTTATGCAGCATGCGCGACGCACCGAGCACCGGGAAGGCCAGGGGCCACAGCGGCTGGACATGGAGCGCTTTGCACCGGCAAACCGCAAGAGGCTGAGCGCACCGGCCTTGCGCACCTTCCTGGCGATCGCCGATCTCTGGGGACTGACGGAAGAACAGCGTCTGCTCGTGCTCGGTTATCCCTCCCGGTCGACCTACCACAATTGGGCCAAACAGGCGCGCGAGCACGGCGCTTTCACGCTGGATGTCGATACGCTGACCCGGATCTCGGCGGTGCTCGGCATCCATCAAGCACTCGGTGTGCTTTTTGCCGATGAGCGCGCCGGCGTCGCCTGGCTGCGCACGCCGCATCAGGCGCCGGTTTTCGGCGGACATCCGCCACTTGATATCGTGACCAGCGGAACCCAGGACGGGCTGATGACCGTCCGCCGGTTTCTCGACGGCGCGCGCGGTGGTCTCTACATGCAGCCGAACAGGCTCGACGAAGCCTTCACGCCTTACGAAGATGCGGACATCGTCTTCCGGTGAGGGATCGTTTTGCAGAGGCGCCGCGTCCGTCACACCGGCTGATCCCGTCGCAATTTCCACCGATCGGGCTTTTCGAGACGGTGACGCGGGTGTCCGACCTTGAAGCGGTGATGGAACTCGTCGGCTGGACCAACGACCGTCTCGTCGCCGATCGCATCCAACGGCTTCCCCAGGCTGAATGGGTTTATGGCACGCCAAACGCCAGCATCGTCATGGCGGCTTTCCTGCATGTTGCGCCGGGAGGAATGCGGTTCAACGGCTCTGATCTCGGCGCCTGGTATGCCGCCGATGATCTCAGGACAGCCGCTGCCGAGGTCGGCCACCATCTTCGGCGCGAGGCTGTCGCACGCGGGGTGGCGATGATGGCGCGCACCTATCGAAGCTATGCGGCCACCCTGATTGGCGATTACCTCGACATTCGCGGCGAAGAGTTGCTGCGGCCCGATGTCTATGACGGCGCCAGCTATGCGGCGTCGCAGGTGCTGGGGGAAGAGGTCCGCTCGAGCGGTGGCGCCGGCATCCTCTATGACAGTGTCCGGCTGAGGGGCGGGGTGGTCATCGTCGCGCATAGACCGCGCAACATCCGGGACGTCGTGCAGGCCGACCATTTCGAAATCACCGTTTCCGCCACTGACCGGCGCATCGATATCAGGAAGCTTGCCGCCTGATATCGGCAATCGCAAGGTGAGCCTCAAACCGGCAATCGTTCGGCCCAGGCCTTTGCCGCCTTGGCCATCGTGGCGAGGTGATCGGCGCTGGAGAAGCCGGAGATCGTCTTGCGCGGCTTGAGGTCGTGGTCGCCATCCTCGAGCCAGAGGATCTCGATCCTGTCGGAGAGATCATAGCCCGGCACCTCGTCTCGTGTGCCGAATTCGTCGCGCGTTCCCTGGCAGATCAAGGCGGGCGTCGTCAGCCCGGTAAGGTGGGCGGTGCGCAGCTTCTCCGGCTGGCCGGGCGGATGGAAGGGATAGCCGAGGCAGAGCAGGCCGGCGATCTTCCCCCTGTGATAAAGATCGTCGGCGATCATGCTGGCAACCCGGCCGCCCATCGACTTGCCGCCGATGATAAGCGGGCCGCTGGCACCGAGCGTGGCAATGGCCGCCTCATATTCGGGATTGAGCGTTTCGGCGCGCGGCGGCGGCTTGCGGCCTTCCGAGGTGCGGCGGGCGGCCATATAGGCGAATTCGAAGCGGGCCACACGGAAGCCAACGCCGGCAAGCGCATTTGCCGCTGCTGTCATCGACGCCGAATCCATCGGCGCGCCGGCGCCATGGGCCAGAAGGATCGTGAAGCGCGCATCCTGAGGCCCCTGCAGCAGAAACCTGTCAAGCATCGGTAATCCTCCATGCCATCGTCGGAACCATGTCGACGGCCGTGACTTCTTCACTGAAAGGAGACTGACAATGTCGACGAATGATCAAAACGTAAAGCCCGAGCAGCGGCGCCCCAAAGATGTCGGCGCCGTTCCCGACAAGCCTGAGCCCGCCGACGCAGAATCGATGGCGCCGCCGGCGGTGCAGCCGGCCGGGGTCGGGGACAAGAGCGAACGACCGGTGGTCAATCCCGTCAGTGGAGTTGCCATCTGACGGGCCTTGTCAATGTCCTGCCGAATAGCCCTTGAAACCGGGGCGCAAAGGGTCCATATACCGGCCCTGCCTGAAAAATGGATGCGCACGGTATCGACGTCGTCGAACTGTTCGTTGTCCGACAGGATAAGGGCGCTCCCCGCAAGGGTCGAGCGCCCTTTTTGCTTTACAGCCCTTGCGCATATCACCGCTTTCGTCTTGTCGTTTGATGGCGGAAGGGATTCCAGCGAAGCGAGGCCCTGTGGCGCGAATTACCGGCAAGACTTGTAGAAACGTGGGCGGAAATAATAACCACGGAACAGCGGCCGCACCTTGTTACGCCGGGAAAGGGTTTCTCCACGCATCTAGTTGTTCAAGCCGTTCGTACCACGCCTGAATATGCGTAAACTCGGAAAGTGGAATCTCAGCAGAAGTCGCATAAGGAAGTGCAGCGGCCAATGCGAAATCTGCGACAGTCAGCGTCTTCCCGACCGCGACGCTGTTAGTGGCCAAATGGTCGTCGAGCACGCGAGCATGTAGTCGGAAGCTCGTCTTCGCATCTTCGATCACGGCGACGTCAGGCTCCCCGCCGAACAAAGGTTTGATCAAGTATTCAAACCACAAGGCTGCCGCGTGCCGGGTGAAATGACTCGCGTCCCAGCTCAGCCACCGGAGGACGTCGATCTGCCTGTGGTCATGCGGCCAGAAATCCGAGCCAACTCTGTCAGACAATCGGCACATGATGGCATTCGCTTCCCACAAGGTTCCGGCATCATCCTGCAGCACAGGGACTTTCCCGTTCGGGTTGAGAGCCAGGAATTCCGTGGTACGCTGCTCTCCGCTGGCTAGGTCAATCCTTATGAACTCCACGTCGGCTTTAAGAAAACGGGCAGCGGCGCAGGCCTTCCGAGGATTGAGCGTCTCGCAATAGTAAAGCTTCATCGCCGCCTTACTCATGATCCGGCCTTTCGGACGTAGCCCCCAGAAAAACGCCCAGTCGCTCGAAGCTTTGCGACCAACCACCTTCATGACCCTTAAGTGATGATGCGTCTTCAAATCCACTTTGCCGAAATGTCATTTCCGTTCCTCCGTCGCTTTCCTTTAACGTGATGGTGACGACTGTTTCCGGGCTTTTTTCGCCGGTTCCGATCTCCCAGGCATGTGTGAAGACAAGCCTGTGCGGAGGGTTGACTTCAAGGTATTTTCCGCTAACCCAGTGCTCCTCTCCATCTGGCGCTATCAGACAGGCGCGGTGTCTACCGCCGGGCCAGACTTCAAGCTGGTCGCCCACCGCCTTGAAGCCGTGAGGACCGCTCCATTGCGCTAGCGCTTTGGGGTCGGTCCATGCTCTGAAAACGAGATCGCATGGGGCATCGAACCTTCGTACAAAAACCAGATCGCGGGCGTTGTCAGTATCAGTCTCCGGATTTGTCATCTTCGTATCCTTGTACCTTGGACAAATAGGCATCGAGACGATCAAAGCTCTGATCCCAGAAGCGTCTGTAATCGCCAATCCAATCAGAGATTTTCTTCAATGCGTCCGGCTCAAGTTCGCGGGGACGCGAAGTCGCTTCACGGCCGGAGCGGATCAATCCGGCCTGTTCCAGGACCTTGAGATGCTTTGAAATGGCAGGCTGAGACAGCTCGAAGGGATCTGCGAGTTCGGCCACGGTCGCCTTGCCGTGAGCAAGCCGCCCAAGAATTGCTCTCCTTGTTGGATCTGAAAGTGCGGAGAAAATCGCATCGAGGCTGCTTTTCATATATCACCACATGGCTATATAACCGAATAGATATATTACTTATCGCGATGTGTCAAAGGCAATCTTCCGGTAGGTTGGCAACAGAGACTCATGCGTTGGCAACAGAGCGGGAAGTCCCGCGTCTGTCGTGCCGGAGTCGGAGGCGACTACGGGATCTCTTTCTGCCGCTCTGCTGATGAAATGTTTCCGGTTGCAGAGGCACACCGCGCTCGCTGATGCCGCCGCGGAGCAGTTTGAGTTTGCTGAGGAGGCAGAAGACCGGGAAGGGCGCCTGGTATAAGCATGTCGGCGGCTTTGGTGGCTTCAGCATGGCGGGCAATGAGGCCGGCGACCGTTTCCCTGCCAACTGGTGCCCATGCTGACGCTGGCGATGCCGAGGCGGCTAAAGCGCCCCTTAAGAAATATTCTCCTTTCCATTATGCGGCCTCCAAAACGAGCTTCGGCATGCGAGCGAAGATCACGGAACGGTTCTTGCACGGTTACTAATATGTTTACTGTGGGGAGACCTAATGTCATGAAGTGGTGCACATCCGCAGAGTTTGCCCCTCTGATGTTCGTTGTGAGTGGGTCGGAAAAATACAAGCTTGTCGCAACTCTTTTCCAGGCTGCCGAGATGCTGACAGTTGGTTGGCCGATCGACGACGGAGAAGAGTACCTTATAGCGATTAGTGCGTGCCGACATGCAATTCATGGGGAAATTCCGGCGCAGGACGCGCGAGCAGCGCTTATCCGTGCCGCCGACGAAGCTGGCATTCCGGTGATCACCGTTCACTGAGTTTCGCAGCCGACGGTGAAATGAGTTCGGGGCGGCGTCCTCTAGGAAGGGCGCAATGCTGATCATGATCTGGTTCGATGATCCGCATTTCGGAACGCGCGATCTTGATCTGCTTGGCTTTGGCGATCCGGGCACCGGGCCGGCCAAAGCGCGGGGCGAATATTTTCCGTCGGCTTCTGTCGATTTTCGCATCAGCCGATCGTCCTTGTAATGATGTGCTGCGACCCGGTCGTGGCTTCAGCACGTCCTTTGCGCGCCTGAGGCGCGCGGCAACAGAAGGAGGAATCGTCATGGATAATCGGCATCTGGTACCCGCCGCCGTGCTTGTGGCTAAGAACGGCGCCCGCTTCCCGAATGAGAGCGAGGCCTATCGCAGCGCCCGCGATGCGCTGCTGGCCGAAGAGATCGAATTGCGCCGTCATATCGAGCGCGTGGCAAGACAGCGCCGGGCGCTGCCGCCGGGCGGCGAGGTGACAAAAGAATACCGCTTCGAAGGCAGCGATGGGCCGATCTCCTTTGCCGAGCTCTTCGCCGACAAGGATACGCTGATCGTCTACAGCTACATGTTCGGCCCACAACGCGAGCGCCCATGCCCAATGTGCACCTCGCTGCTGTCGGCCTGGGACGGCGAGGTACCTGACATCCAGCAGCGCGCCGCCCTTGCGATCGTCGCCCGCTCGCCGATCGAAAGGCTGCTCGCCTTCAAGAAGGAACGCGGCTGGCACCACCTGCCGCTCTACTCCGACATGACGGACGATTACAGCCGCGACTATCGCGCGATCGGCAGCGACGGCAGCGATGGCGCCGCCTTCAACGTCTTCACGCGGCGCGACGGCACCATCCGCCATTTCTGGAGCGAGGAGATGGGCGAAGCGACGGCCGATCCCGGCGAGGATCCGCGCGGCGCACCTGATCTGATGCCGCTCTGGACCGTGCTCGATGCGACGCCCGAAGGCCGGGCGCCGGACTGGTATCCGAAACTGTCCTATTAAGATCGGCCGCGTCGTCCGTCAGCCGGTGGAGCGGTTTCTGGAGGTCTCGACCCATTCGATGTTGGTGACCGCGGCATCCGGCAGCGGCGGCGGATCGATGTCGTAGACATAGCCGCTGAGCATATCGGCGGCGCGTTCGGTCGCCTTGATCTTCGCCTCGGTTTCCGCGACCGCTTTGGCGATGGCTTCGATGCGGGCACGGAACATGTGGGCAAGCACATCGCGACCGGACTGCTTTTCGAGCCGTTCCAGATGCAGGCCGATGCGCGAGGCGTGGCGCTCCAATTCGCTCTTGCTGAAACGGGCCTTGCGCAGTTCTTCGGAAAGGCTTTCCTGCATGACAGCGACGGGATCGAAACTTCCCGGCGCGCGCTCGTCGAGCACGGCGTCGGTGACGAGCTTCTCGATCATCACGAGCGCCTGCAGCTCGGCGGCATCGGCGAATTCAACGTCGTAACCGGTATCGTCGTAGACCTTGCGCCGGACCGGATCGAGAAGCAGCCCATAGGCTTTCTGCAAATTGGCAAAGGCGTCCGAATCACCGCCCGAATCGGGGTGGGCAACTTTCGCCAGACGCCGGTAGGCGGCCTTCAGCTGCGCCTCGTCCGCATCGCGTTCAACGCCGAGAATATCGTATGGATCCGTCACGCCTGCTCCCTTGCTCCCCGCATGTTGCGGGCAGTCTAGGTCTTCTTCTGCATCAGAAGGGCAAAGTTTAGACCGAAAGCAGGAATGACGTCCATGGCCCGAGATCGGGATAGTCGATGCGCATGCCTAGCCAAATTCTCGATTGTTCAATCTTTTCAAATCGTTGTTTGAAAGTCAGCCTGTGGTGATCGATGCGAGATAACATTTGGCTTCACCATCGACCTCAAGCGCGATCGCGGCCGCGTCCTCAATCAGCAGCGCATCGCCGGCCGCAAGCGCGCCGGTCTCGCCGCCCCGCCGGAAGGAGAGCGCGCCGCCATGGCAGAGGAACAGGCATGTCGAGGGCGGCAGCGGCAGGGTGCTGCTGCCATCGACGTCGATCCGGACCAGCCTGTGGGCGAGCCCGTCGCGGCGGGTCATGACGTTGAGATCGGTGATGGCGCCGTCCTGGAGCCTGGCCGCGACGGGGATATCCGCCGGGAAGGCCAGGGGATCGCTTGCCGTCGTCAGCAGCACCGGCGTGCTGCCTTCGATATCGAGCACCATGCCGTTGCCATCGAGGATCGCCAGCGTGCGGTCGATGCCGGGAAAAATCGAAAACGGGCCGTCGGTTGCGACGGTCGCCATACTGACGCGCCAGTCGAAACCGGCAAGACCAGCATTCTCAGGCGAAACGGCGATTTCCACCGTTTCGCCGCCGCCGTTCTTCCAGGGCATGCGTTTACAATCACCGGCGCGCAGGATTCTCACCGGGTTCAGTTCCCGAGAATGCCGGGCAGGCGCAGGCCCTTTTCCCGGGCGCAGTCGAGGGCGATCTCGTAGCCGGCGTCGGCATGGCGCATGACTCCGGTCGCCGGATCGTTCCAGAGCACGCGTTCGAGACGCTTTGCCGCATCATCCGTGCCATCCGCGCAAATGACGACGCCGGAGTGCTGGGAGAAGCCCATGCCAACGCCGCCGCCATGATGCAGGGATACCCAGGTGGCGCCCGACGCGGTGTTGAGCAGGGCGTTCAAAAGCGGCCAGTCGGAGACGGCATCGGAGCCGTCCTTCATCGCTTCGGTTTCGCGGTTCGGCGAGGCGACGGAGCCGGAATCGAGGTGGTCGCGGCCGATGACGATCGGAGCGGAAAGCTCGCCGTTCTTGACCATTTCGTTGAACGCCAATGCGAGGCGATGACGATCGCCGAGCCCGACCCAGCAGATGCGCGCTGGCAGACCCTGAAAGGCGATGCGTTCCCTGGCCATGTCGAGCCAGTTGTGCAGGTGGGTATTGCCGGGGGTCAGCTCCCGCACCTTGGCGTCGGTCTTGTAGATATCCTCGGGATCGCCGGAAAGGGCCGCCCAGCGGAAGGGACCGATACCGCGGCAAAACAGCGGTCTTATATAGGCCGGCACGAAGCCCGGGAAGGCGAAGGCGTTTTCCAAGCCTTCTTCCTTGGCGACCTGGCGGATGTTGTTGCCGTAGTCGAGCGTCGGAATACCGGCGTTCCAGAAGGCGATCATCGCTTCGACATGCTCGCGCATCGAGGCACGCGCTGCCTTTTCGACAGCCTTCGGATCGCTCTCGCGCTTGGCCTTCCATTCGGCCATCGTCCAACCCTTCGGCAGGTAGCCGTTGATCGGATCATGCGCCGAGGTCTGGTCGGTGACCATATCGGGGCGGATGCCGCGGCGGACCATCTCCGGCAGGATTTCGGCGGCATTGCCGAGCAGGCCGACGGATTTGGCTTCGCCGGCCTTGGTCCAGCGGTCGATCATCGCAAGCGCTTCGTCGAGCGTCTCGGCTTTGGCGTCGACATAGCGGGTGCGCAGCCGGAAATCGATCGAATCCGGATTGCATTCGACGGCGAGGCAGCAGGCGCCGGCCATGACGGCGGCGAGCGGCTGGGCGCCGCCCATGCCGCCGAGGCCGCCGGTCAGGATCCATTTGCCCTTGAGATTGCCGCCGTAATGCTGGCGGCCAGCCTCGACGAAGGTCTCGTAGGTGCCCTGGACGATGCCCTGCGTGCCGATATAGATCCACGAGCCGGCCGTCATCTGGCCGTACATGGCAAGGCCCTTCTTATCCAGCTCGTTGAAATGATCCCAGGTCGCCCAATGTGGCACCAGGTTGGAGTTGGCGATCAGCACGCGCGGCGCATCCTTGTGGGTGCGGAAGACGCCGACCGGCTTGCCGGATTGCACGATCAGGGTTTCTTCTTCCGTCAGCGTCTTCAGAGTCGCGACGATGCGGTCGAAATCCTCCCAGGTGCGGGCGGCGCGGCCGATGCCGCCATAGACGACGAGTTCGTTCGGATTTTCGGCGACGTCGGGATCGAGATTGTTCATCAGCATGCGCAGCGGCGCTTCGGTCATCCAGCTCTTGGCATTGAGATCGTTGCCGCGGGGCGCGCGGATTTCACGGATATTGTGGCGTGGATTGGTCATGGCGGTTCCCCTGTTCTCAGGTTTCAATCGTCAGGTTTCGGGCGTCAGCGTTTCAGGCCTGGTGCGATCTGTTCGAGGCGCACCAGAATGTCTTTGAGATGCACGCGAAGCCTGTCCGCCTTGGCGGCGTCATAGGCAAAGGGCGGTGCCTCGGTCTGGAGATGCGTCGATTGTGCAAGCTCCATCTGGATCGCGTGCACACCGGTTTCCGGCTTTCCATAATGGCGTGTCGTCCAGCCGCCCTTGAAGCGGCCGTTGAGCGCGCGGTCGTACCCCTCGGCGGCTTCGACGACGGTGAGCGTCGCCTGTTCGATGGCGCTGTCGCAGGTCTTGCCCATATCGGTCCCGATATTGAAATCCGGCAGCTTTCCTTCGAACAGGAAAGGAATGTGGGACCGGATCGAGTGGCAATCGTAAAGGATCGCGACGCCATGGATCGCTCTCACGCGCTCGATCTCGGCGGCAAGGGCTGCATGATAGGGCGCATGAAAATCCCGCAGCCGCGCCGCAATATCGGCCTCGTCAGGTCCCTTTCCATCCTTCCAGATCGCCTTGCCGTCAAAATCCGTTTCGGGAATGAGGCCGGTGGTGTTCTGGCCGGGATAGAGGCTGACGCCCGCCGGATCTCGGTTGGCATCGATGACGTAGCGGTGGAATGTGGCGCGCACGACCGTGACGTCGTCGAGCAGCCCGTCATAGAGGTGGTGGATGTGCCAGTCGGTATCGGCGAGAATCCTGCCATTGTCGTTGAGACGGTCGGCGATCTCAGCCGGCACTGACGTGCCGGTGTGGGGGAAGCCGAGGATGACGGGCGAGGTGCCCTGACGAATTTCGTATGGTGTGGTCATGGGCAAAGTGCTCCGGTGTCTCGGGCGATACCCAAATGCACATACATCACGATCAACCCTCCAATACCGGCAATATGCCTGTTGAAACCGAGGCGTTCAGCGCGCCCGTCGCCACCAGTTCGGCAGCGGCGGCGAGGTCGTTTGCCATGTAGCGGTCGGTATCGAGGGTCGGGACCTTGCTGCGGATGGCGGCGATCGCCTTGCTCAGTTCCGGGCTCGTCGACAGCGGCGCGCGCAGTTCGACGCCTTGGGCGGCGGTCAGCGCCTCGATGCCGATGATGGCGAACAGGTTCTCGGTCATCCCAAGCAGGCGGCGGGCGCCGTGGCAGGCCATGGAGACATGGTCTTCCTGATTGGCCGAGGTCGGCGTCGAATCGACTGAGGCCGGGTGCGACATCTGCTTGTTCTCGGACATCAAAGCCGCCGAGGTGACCTCGGCGATCATCAGGCCGGAGTTCAAGCCCGGCTTCTTGGCGAGGAAGGCCGGCAGGCCGTAGGAGAGGGTGGGATCGACCAGCAGCGCGATGCGGCGCTGCGAAATCGCGCCGATCTCGCAGACGGCGAGCGCAATCTGGTCGGCGGCGAAGGCGACGGGTTCGGCGTGGAAATTGCCGCCGGATACAACGGAATTGTCCGACAGCACCAGCGGATTGTCGGTGACCGCGTTGGCCTCGATTTCGAGCGTGCGGGCGACCGAGCGCAGCAGATCGAGGCAGGCGCCGTCGACCTGTGGCTGGCAGCGGATGCAATAGGGATCCTGCACGCGCTCGTCGCCCTCGATATGGCTCTGGCGAATGATGGAGTTTTCGAGCAGGGCGCGAAGGGCGGATGCCGTATCGATCTGGCCCTTGTGGCCACGCAAAGTATGAATATCGGAATGGAAGGGTGCCGAAGAGCCCATGGCGGCATCGGTGGACATAGCGCCGGTGATCAAGGCCGATTGTGCGGCGCGATGGGCGCGGAACAGGCCGGCCAGCGCCAGCGCCGTCGAGGTCTGGGTGCCGTTGATGAGCGCCAGGCCTTCCTTGGCGGCGAGCACCACCGGTTTCAGCCCGGCCCTTTCGAGGGCTTGCGCGCCCGGGAGGCGTTCGCCGGCGAAGAAGGCTTCGGCCTCGCCCATCATCACCGCCGCCATATGGGCAAGCGGGGCAAGATCGCCGGAGGCGCCGACCGAGCCTTTTTCCGGGATCAGCGGGATGACGCCTTTTTCCAACATGCCTTCGATTAGCCGTACCAGCTCCAGCCGCACGCCGGAGGCGCCGCGGCCAAGCGAGACCAGCTTCAGCGCCATGATCAGCCGGACGATATTGTCGGGCAGCGGCGCGCCGACGCCGCAGCAGTGCGACAGGATGAGATTGCGCTGCAACGTCGCGACATCGGCGCTGTCGATCTTGATCGAGGCAAGTTTGCCGAAGCCGGTATTGATGCCGTAGACCGGGGCATTGCCGGCGGCGATCTCGGCGATGCGGGCGGCGGCCTTGGTGATGCCGGCATCGAAGGCGGGATCGAGCCTTGCCGGCTCGCCGGTCCAATAGATGATTTCCAAATCCTTGAGCGAGACGGAGCCCGGGTGGAGCGTGATGGTCATCGACCGTTCCTTTCGCCCTTGAAGATACGCGCGTGAAGCGGGTTGAAGCCGATGCGGTAGACGAGTTCGGCGAGGCTTTCGGTATTCCAGACGGCGAGATCGGCGGACTTGCCGGGCTCGATCGTTCCTGTCTTGTCGAGCAGGCCGAGCGCACGGGCGCCTTCGCGGGTGGCGCCGGCGATGCATTCCTCGACGGTGAGGCCGAAGAGCGTCGCCGACATGTTCATGGTGAGCAGCATCGAGGTGAGCGGTGAGGTGCCGGGATTGCAGTCGGTGGCGATTGCGATCGGCACGCCTGCCCGCCGCAATGCTTCGACCGGCGGCTTCTGCTTCTCATGGATGGCGTAGAAGGCGCCGGGCAGCAGCACGGCGACGGTGCCGGCTGCGGCCATCGCCGCAACGCCGTCTTCGTCGAGATATTCGAGGTGATCGGCCGAAAGCGCGCCGTAGGATGCAGCGAGCTTGGCGCCGCCGAGATTGGAGAGCTGTTCGGCATGCAGCTTGACCGGCAGGCCAAGCGCCTTGGCCTTGTCGAAGACGCGGGCGATCTCGGTCGTGGAAAAGGCGATGCCCTCGCAGAAGCCGTCGACGGCATCGGCGAGACCGAGATTAAACATATCGTCGAGACCTGGCAGGACGACATCATCGAGATAATCGCCGTTGCGGCCCTTATATTCCACCGGCGTCGCATGGGCGCCGAGATAGCTGGTGGCGACGCGCACCGGTCTGATATGGCCGAGCAGGCGGGCGCTCTGCAGCATCTTCACTTCGCCGGTTCGGTTCAGCCCGTAACCGGACTTGACCTCGATCGTCGTCACGCCTTCGGCAAGCAGTGTGTCGAGTCGCGGCAGGGCCTCGGCGACGAGCTCCTCGACCGACAGCGCATTGGTCGCCTTCACCGAGGAGACGATGCCGCCGCCGGCGCGCGCGACTTCTTCATAGGTGGCGCCTGCAAGGCGCATTTCGAATTCGCGGGCGCGGTTGCCGCCGTGGACGATATGGGTGTGGCAGTCGACGAGGCCGGGCGTCACCCAGCGGCCTTCGAGATCGACGATCTCGGAATGTTCGATGGCCGATGCGGGCAGATCGCTTTCGGCACCGGCAAAGGTGATACGGCCATTCTCGATCAGCACGGCGCCCTTTTCGACGATGCCGAGGCCTTCTTTACCAGGCGCAAGCGTGGCGAGCCGCGCATTGCGCCAAAGCGCCGGCCTGACGTCGGCGGATGAGGCTTCCTCTGAAAAATTGTTCCCGGTCATCAGCTTTGCGCCTTTCCTTATGCCAAAACATGTATATACATAATCAACAGGTGACAAGTGAAATTTTGCGCGCTTTTCTGGAAAAGAAAGATCGGCGGCGCGGCAAGAGGAGAGGGAAGGCGATGACCACGCTTCACGCAGACACGGCGCTGACGCCGGAAGGCTGGCAGAAGAATGTACGGCTGACGCTCGAGGCCGGGCGCATCGCGCGGGTCGAAATCGGTGCTTCTCCCGAGCCGGGCGATGAACGCCACACGCTGCTCGTTCCCGCCATGGCGAACCTGCACAGCCATGCTTTCCAGCGGGCGATGGCCGGCCTTGCGGAAGTGCGCGGCCCGGCCAACGACAGCTTCTGGAGCTGGCGCACTGTTATGTACAAGTTTGCCCAGGCGATGACGCCCGAGCATGTCGAGGCCGTCGCGGCCAAGCTTTATGCGGAAATGCTGGAAGCCGGCTTTTCCCGCGTCGGCGAGTTCCACTATCTCCACCATGACAGGGATGGCAGCGCTTACGCCAATATCGCCGAGCTTGCCGAACGCATCGGCGCTGCCAGCGCAGAGACCGGCATCGGCCTGACATTGCTGCCGGTCTTCTACGCCCATTCCGGCTTTGGCGGCGCTGCGCCGATCGACGGCCAGCGGCGTTTCATCAATTCGCTCGAAAGCTTCGAAAGACTGATGGAGGGATGCCGGGCAGTGACCGGGCGGCTCGATGGCGCCGAGCTCGGGCTGGCGCCGCACAGCCTGCGCGCCGCGACACCCGAGGAGCTCACGAGGCTCGTGCCGATGGCTGGCGACGGTCCCATACATATCCATGTCGCCGAACAGGTGAAGGAGGTCGAGGACTGCATCGCCTGGTCCGGCGCGCGGCCGGTGGAATGGCTGCTCGATCATGCGCCCGTGGATGAACGCTGGTGCCTGATCCATGCAACGCACATGACCGAAGACGAAACGCGGCGAATGGCGAAAAGCGGCGCAATCGCCGGCCTCTGCCCGATCACCGAAGCCAATCTCGGCGACGGCGCCTTTGCCGCGCCGCTCTTCCTCGAAGAGGGCGGGCGTTACGGCATCGGCTCGGATTCCAACGTGCTGATCTCCGTGCCGGAGGAACTGCGCCAGCTCGAATATTCGCAGCGCCTGGCGCTTCGCGCCCGCAATGTCGTCGCAGCCCCCGGCGGTTCGACGGCGCTTTCGCTGTTCACACACGCGCTTGCCGGCGGCGGTGCCGCGCTGAAAGCGCCGGCAGGTCTCGCCAAGGGCCATCACGCCGATATCGTTTCGCTCGATATTTCAGCCGTTCCCTATCTCGCGGGTGATCAGATCCTCGACCACTGGCTGTTTGCCGGCGGCGTTTCCGTCGATTGCGTCTGGGCGCGCGGCCGCAAGCAAGTGGAAGGCGGTCGCCACCGTGAACGCGACGCTATCGACCGGCGGTTCCTGGCCGCAATGGGCGAATTGCTTGCCGCCTGAAAAAGAGCTTTTCCCATCCCGATATTCGAATTAGAGCAATTCCAGCAAAAGTGCGTAGCGGTTTGCGTCCGGAATTGCGCTAAAACAAAGAGATAGCGGGAGCCAACCGGAGCGTGGTAATGGACCAAAGCAGGGATCCCACCTTGCATCAGCGCATCCTGAGCGACATCGAGGGCCATATCGTCTCAGGCGAATGGCCGCCGGGGCACCGTATTCCCTTCGAGGTCGATCTCGCCACGCACTACGACTGTTCGCGCATGACGGTGAACAAGGTGCTGACCCAGCTTGCCAAGGCCGGCCTCATCGAGCGGCGCAAGAAGTCCGGCAGCTTCGTCACCCAGCCGCAGGCGCAATCGGCCGTTCTCGAAATCCACGACATCAAGGCCGAGGTGCAGTCGCTGAACCTGCCCTACTCCTATGCGGTATCGAAGAAGACGAGCCGCAAGGCCAAGGCGGACGACAGCCGCCGGCTGGAACTGCCTGTGGCGTCCTCGGTCGTCGAGGTCGTCTGCATCCACAATGCCGGCGCGCGGCCCTTTTGCCTGGAGGAGCGACTGATCAGCCTTGCGACGGTGCCGGAGGCGGCCAATGCCGATTTCCTGGCGATGGCGCCGGGTCCCTGGCTGCTCAACCAGGTGCCCTGGAGTACGGCCGAACACCGGATCCATGCCGTCTCCGCCAATGCCGAAGTGGCCGCAGCGCTCGATATAGCACGCAACACCGCCTGTCTCGTGGTCGAACGCCGCACCTGGAGCGGCGCCGGGCCGGTGACGCATGTGCGCTTCACCTATCCGGGCGATCGTCACGCGCTGGTGGCACGGTTCACGCCGGCGTCACAATAAGGGCCATGTTCCATATACAACATGGCCGCTGCTTTCATTCCTCGAACATCTTGCCGCTGCGCGCTTCCAGCCGGTAGCGGTGACCGGGATAGACGAGGCGGGCGGTCGATACCACCTGTTTTGCCGACCATGTGCGCCGGCGGATCGTCAGGCAGGGTTCGCTCTTCATGATGGTCAGCAATTTGCATTCCCAGGCCTGCGGCATCGCCGCCTCGACGACATGCTCTGAACCGCTGAGTGGGGCTGCGGCCGTCAGATAGGCGTTCGGCGTCAGCGTCGAAAAATCCTGGTCGAGATATTCCGGGGCCGCCTCCGGATGAACGAAACGGTCCTCGATCTGCACCGGAACGCCGTTTTCGCTGTGGACGATCAGCGAGTGGAAAACCGCAGCGCCAATCGGCAGTTCCAGCGCGTCGGCAACCTCGGGAGAGGCTGTTTCCTGGGCGAGAACGACGACGGAGGCTTCGTGGACATGACCGCGTTCGGCGATTTCCTCGGCGATGTTGCGGACCTCGAACAGCGCCGAATAACCCTTGCGCTCGGCGACGAAGGAGCCGACGCCCTGGATGCGGACGAGTTCGCCCTCGTTGGCAAGTTCGCGCAGCGCCCGGTTGGCGGTCATTTTGCTGACGCCCAGCTCGACGACCAGCTCGTTTTCCGACGGCACGCGGTATTTCGGCGGCCACTCGCCGCTGTGGATGCGGTCGAGGATCACCTGCTTGACGCCGGCATAGAGCGGCGTGCTGTCATTTTCCGCCAGTTCGCGCTTCATCTCGCCGGAACGCTTCATTGCCTATTCCTTTTGCACGAAGGGAATTCGCCGCATAAAGCGACTTTCCTCTTGCATATCACAAAATATCTCATATGGTACCATATACAACCTCCCAATCGGTCCTTAAAACAGAAATAGGACGGGAAAGGGCAAGCCGGCGCAGATCGGCCGTGGTGCCGCAAGGTCTGTTTCAACTCCAGAGGAGAATTCACAAATGAAATTTAGCGCAATCCTGTTTTGCGGCGTGGCGGCTTTTTCCGCTTTTGCCGTGCCTGCCTTTTCCAAGGACTGGACGAAGGCGACCATCACGCTCGAAGGTGCCTATGCGCCCTGGAACCTCACCAATGCCGACGGCACGCTCGGCGGTTTCGAGCCCGAACTCGCCAAGGTGCTGTGCGAGCGCGCCAAGATTGAGTGCACGCTGGTTGCTTCAGACTGGGACGGCATGATCCCGGCGCTCAATGCCGGCAAGTTCGACGTCATCATGGATGCGCTGTCGATCACCGAAGAGCGCAAGCAGGTGATCGATTTCACCATTCCCTATGCCGCCACCCCTGCCGCCTTCGCAACCGCCAAGGACAGCCCGCTGGCAAAGGCCGCCGGCACCGGCGCCACGATCAAGATGACGCCCGGCCAGACCGGCGTGAAGGAGATCGACGCGCTGAAGGCCGCCTTCAAGGGCAAGACGATCGGCATCCAGGCGGCGACCGTCTACGCCAAGTTCGTCTATGACAATTTCGGCGATATTGCCGAAATCCGCGAATACAAGACCGGCGCCGACCGCGACCTCGACCTGCAGAACGGCCGCATCGACCTCGGCTTCGACGATGCCGTCTATTTCGCCAACGCGTTCAAGACCGCCAACGACACGCTCGCCTTCACCGGCCCCGAGATCGTCGGCTCGATCTGGGGCGAGGGCGAAGGCCTCGGCATCCGCAAGGCCGATACGGACCTGCGCGACAAGTTCAACGAAGCGATCAAGTCGACTCTTGCCGACGGTACGGTCAAGAACCTGTCGATGAAGTGGTTCCAGGTCGACGTCAGCCCGCAGGAATAAGCGTTTCGGCCTTTTGGCCGCAAACATCTGTCTCCGGCTTTATCGCCGGAGACAGCATGTTATTGTCAATCCGCAAAACACTGCCACGGACGGGGAACGGACGATATGGCAAGCTTGGAACTGCTCGGCTTCGGCTCGACCGGATGGGGCGCGCTGCTCATTGCCGCCGCCTTGATGACGCTGGCTGTGACGGCGACGGCGCTGGCGATTGGCGCCGTGCTCGGCGCCACCGTCGCGGCGGCAAAACTCTCCGGCAATCTTGTTCTCGTCACGCTCGGCAACGTCTATACGACCGTATTTCGCGGCGTTCCCGAACTGCTGATCATCTATCTCATCTATTTCGGCGGCTCCTCGGCCGTCACCTCAATCGGCCAGGCGATGGGTTACGAGGGCTTCCTCGGTCTGCCTTCATTCATCGCCGGCGCGCTTGCCGTCGGCATCATTTCCGGCTCCTACCAGGCGGAGGTATTCCGCGGCGCCTTCCTCGCCATCTCCAAGGGCGAACTCGAAGCGGCCTCGGCGATCGGCATGCATCGCGGCCTGCGCTTTCGGCGCATCATCATGCCGCAGGTGCTTCGCCTGGCCATTCCCGGCCTCGGCAATGTCTGGCAGCTCAGTCTCAAGGATTCGGCGCTGGTCTCCGTCACCGGCCTTGCCGAATTGATGCGCACCAGCCAAGTGGCGGCGGGCTCGACCCGGCAATATTTCCTGTTCTTCATCGCCGGCGGCTGCCTCTACCTGATCCTGACCAGCCTTTCGGACCGCATCTTCAACGGGGCGGAGCGCCGCGCCAACCGCAGCATGCCGGCATCCGCCATGGGCCAGGCGTAAGGAGGGAATGATGGATTTCACCTTCATCGCCTCGACCATGGTCACCCTGCTCAAGGCCGTACCGACAACGCTCATCCTGTTTTCCCTGTCGATCCTCTGCGGCGGCCTGCTGGCGCTCGTCATCGTCTGGATGCGGGTCAGCGGCAATCCGGTGCTTTCGGGCTTCGCCAAGGGCTACATCTTCGTCTTCCGTGGCTCGCCGCTCCTGATCCAGATGTTCCTGGTGTTCTACGGCCTCGGCCAGTTCGGCGTCATCCGTTACTCCTTCCTCTGGCCGTTCCTGCGTGAGCCGATGGTCTGCGCCGTGCTGTCGCTGGCGCTCTGCACGGCCGGCTACACGGCCGAGATCTTCCGCGGCGGCATCCGTGCCGTCTCGCCGAAGGAGATAGAGGCGGCGCGCTCGATCGGCATGTCCGGCTTCCTGCTGGTGCGCCGCATCCTGGCGCCGATTGCCTTCCGCCATGCGCTGCCGGCCTATTCCACCGAGATCGTGCTGATGATGAAGTCGACGGCGCTCGCAAGCCTCGTCACCGTCTGGGAGGTCACCGGTGTTGCCCAGCGGCTGATCTCGCAGACCTACCGCACGATGGAAGTCTTCCTCTGCGCGGCGATCATCTATCTCGTCCTGAACTTCATCATCCTGCAGGGCATGGCCTTGCTCGAATATTCGCTGTCCCGACATCGCCGCGCCATTCCGCAGGCGCTGAAGGCGTAAGCGGCCTAACCATTGGAGCACTCATGCCAGGCGTCACCCGACTTTCGGTCCGCAATATCCGCAAGAGCTTCGGTACGCACGAGGTCCTGCGCGGCATTTCGCTCGATGCCGAAGACGGCGATGTGATTTCGCTGCTCGGCGCCTCCGGCTCCGGAAAATCGACCTTCCTGCGCTGCATCAACCTGCTCGAAACCGCAACCGACGGCGAGATCTGGGTGGACGGCGAGCATATTCAAATGGTTCACAAGAACGGGAAGAGCAAGCCCGCCAGCCAGAAGCAGGTGGACCATATCCGCTCCGAACTCGGCATGGTGTTCCAGTCCTTCAATCTCTGGTCCCACATGACGATCCTGCAGAATGTCATCGAGGGGCCGATCCATGTGTTGAAGCGTCCGCGGGCCGATTGCATCGCCGAGGCCGAAGCGCTGCTTGAAAAGGTCGGAATCGCCGACAAGCGCCATGCCTATCCCGCCCATCTCTCCGGTGGCCAGCAGCAGCGCGCCGCCATCGCCCGGGCGCTGGCGATGAAACCGAAGGTCATGCTCTTCGACGAGCCGACCTCGGCGCTGGACCCCGAGCTTGTCGGCGAGGTGCTGCGGGTCATGCGTGCGCTGGCCGAGGAGGGCATGACCATGCTCGTCGTCACCCATGAGATGAGCTTTGCCCGCAACGTCTCGAACCGCGTCGTCTTCATGCGCGAAGGGCTGATCGAAAGCAGCGGCAAGCCGGACGAGATGTTCACCGGCGGCGCCACACCCGCCTTCCGCCAGTTCATCGGCCATTTCGGAAGCGGTCAATGACGATCACCATCGATGCATTGCTGACCTGGCGCGATGTCGCGCGCGTCGGGGCAGGGGAGGCGCTGTCGCTGTCGCCCGGCGCCTGGGCGCGGGTCGAGCAGGCAAGCCGCATCGTCGCGCGCATCGTCGAGACGGGCGTGCGCGCCTATGGCGTCAACACCGGCGTCGGGGCGCTCGCCGATACGGTGGTCGATCGTGCCTCGCAGAGCCTGCTGTCGCGCAGCATCGTGCTCAGCCATGCCTGCGGCGTCGGGCCATTGCTTGATGCCCGCGAGGTGCGCGCCATCATCGCAGCGCAGATTGCCAATTTTGCCCATGGCCATTCCGGCGTGCGGCGCGAGATCGTCGCGCATCTCACGGCCATGCTGGAACATGATTGCATTCCCGACGTGCCATCCAAGGGTTCTGCCGGTTACCTCGTCCACAACGCCCACACCGCGCTGGTCCTGATTGGCGAAGGCAGCGCTCAGTTGGCCGGCCGGCGCCTGAGCGGCCGCGAGGCGCTTGCCGCGATCGGCCTCGAACCATTGGTGCTCGGCGCCAAGGAGGGCTTGAGCCTGGTCAACGGCACGGCCTGTGCCACTGGCCTGACGGCCGTTGCGCTTTCCCGCGCCGAACGGCTGCTCGACTGGGCCGATGCGATCGCGGCGCTGACGCTGGAAGCGGCAGGCTGCCAGATCGCCGCCTTCGACGCAGCGGTGCTGGCGTTGCGCCCATCGGCCGGCATAGAGAAGGTGGGAGCGACGCTGCGTGCGCGACTTCAGGGCAGCGGCCTTGTCGCCGCCGCCTTCGGCCGGCGCACGCAGGATGCGCTCAGCCTTCGTTCGGTGCCGCATGCCCATGGCGCTGCCCGCGATGTCTTCGACAATTCCGCCCGCGTCGTCGATCAGGAGCTTGCTTCGGTGACCGACAATCCGGCTGTCTCAGGCACGCCGGAACAACCGATCGTCTCTTCCGAGGCGCATGCTGTTGCCCCGGCGCTCGGGCAGGCGGCCGATAGCCTGGCCATTGCGCTCGCACAGATCGGCGCGATCAGCGAACGGCGCATGGACCGGCTCGTCAATCCGCTGGTGAGTGGTCTGCCGCCCTTTTTGGCGAGCGATGCCGGCAGCCATTCCGGCTTCATGATCGCCCAATATACCGCTGCCGCACTCAGCAACGAGAACCGCCGCCTTGCCGCACCCGCGGCCATGGACGGTGGGCTGACTTCCGGCCTGCAGGAGGACTTCCTGGCGCATCCCACAGCTGCCGTCGGCAAGTTGCTCGCCGTCATCGACAATGCCGAATATATCCTGGCGATCGAGCTGATGGCGGCGGCCCAGGCACATGATTTCCTGGCGGCAAAGGCGCCGCGGGCGGCCGGCACGGGCCTTGTCTACCAGGTCGTGCGCCAGCATGTTTCCCATTATGGCGACGAGCGGCCGCTCAACGGCGATATCGAGACTGTGCGCAGCCTGATCCGCGAGACCGCGCCGCCGCCGCTCGGCTGATCTCGTCAGAACGGCTTGCTGGTTTCGGAATCCTGCTTGGGCTTTCCGCCGGCCTCGAGACGTTTGAGGCATTGGAGATAGGTCGGGTAGAGCTGGTCCACCCGCGACAGCGGCAGCGTCCAGTCGCCTTCGTCGCCGGCAAAGGTCAACTGCACGTCAGGGGTTCCGGCGAAGGAATTCTTGATGATCTTCTTCAGTCCGCCGCTTCCTTTGCTGGCCGGAGGCCAGAGGCGAAGCGTGGTTTTGTCGAAGAATTCGGCGGCGACGACTTTCGTCAAATTGCGATCGGTCAGCGTCACTTCGGTCTTGGTGTCGGCTGGAATGTCCCAGGTGCTCTTTGCCACCAGCCAGAAGGTCTCGCTGGCGCTCTGGCGGAATTCCATGGTCTTGCCGAGCTCACTATCCCACCGCAGGCGACAATAGGGCGGGCTCTCGCTTGCAAAACCCACCGACCATTGTCTTGCGCCGCCCATCCACTCGGTCTCGCCCAAGGCCGAAACCGGCTGCAGGGCGGCGGCCATCAGGACCGTCGCAGTGAGAATTTTCATTGCCGAACCATCTCCAACGCAATCAACTCCAGCGATAGCAAAAGAAGGTTGAGCTTTTGCTACCAAGTGCCGGAGATCCGGCGGCGGCGGTCCGCGGGAACGTCTTTGAATGCCGCGAGGACTTGAATCCTGGGTTTGCATTGCCAATCTGGCGGGGGACGACAACATGTGAACGGAGTTTGATGACAGGCATGTCCGAGGTTCAACGACGCGGATTTTTGGCACGGCTTACCGCCTATGAGCCGCTGACGCTCATTATGCTGGCATCCGTTGCAGGTGGGCTGTTTGTGCTCCAGCGATTGACGAGCGAAGTCCTGGAGGGCGAGACATTCCGCTTCGACGAAGCGATCCTGCTGGCGTTGCGGCGACCGGGCGAACTTGCGGTGCCGATCGGGCCCGCCTGGCTGACACATGCCGTCGACGATATCACCAGCCTTGGCGGCGTCACCGTTCTCTCGCTGCTGACGGTTCTCATCACCGTCTATCTCGTGCTCGACCGGCGCTGGCCGATCGCGATCTTCGTCTTTTCCTCGGTGCTGACTGGCTGGCTGGCGAGCACGACGCTGAAGATCCTTGTTGCCCGGCCACGTCCCGACATCGTGCCGCATCTCGTCGAAGTGAGCGATCTCAGCTTTCCCTCCGGACATGCGATGGTCTCAGCGGTGACCTATCTGACGCTCGGGGCGCTGCTGGCGCGGACACAGCGTTACCGGTCGACGCGGATCTTCGTCATGGGCGCCGGCGTCTTCCTCGCCGTCATTGTCGGTTTGAGCCGCATCTATCTCGGCGTTCATTACCCCACGGACGTCTTCGCCGGATGGTGCGCCGGCGCGCTCTGGGCGCTCGGCTGCTGGCTGATCTCGAAACGCTTCGTTCCAAGCCGCGCTCCGGACGATGGCGCCGAGGCTGAAAACGGTGATAGCAGATAGCTCTCCTGTCCCGTCCATGGCGCAGGCGGCGGAGAGATAGGGATCGCCCTTCATGCACAATCTTTGGCAGCGCATGCCTTTTCCCTTTCTCGCAGCTGTTGCACAGTGCTGCCGGCATCAACAAGGCTTTGATCTCCGCCGGCATAACGGACAGAACCCATGGCAACTCTGACAACGATCACCTCGACGGTCACGGCCGCATTTCTCGGCTCCTTCGTCGAGGTCGTCGAAGCCTTCACCATCATCCTTGCCGTCGGCGTCACGCAAAGCTGGCGTCCGGCCTTCATCGGTACCGGTCTTGCACTCGGCGTTCTGGCCATTCTTGTGCTGGCGCTCGGTCCGTTGCTCGGCCTCATTCCGGTCGAGTTGATGCAGTTCGTCATCGGAACGCTGCTCATTCTCTTCGGCCTGCGCTGGTTGCGCAAGGCGATCCTCAGGGCTTCTGGTTTCATCGCCCTGCACGACGAGGAAAAAGCCTTTGCGGCCGAGACGGATAGTCTGAGACGCCAATCCGCAGAGCGTCGCGCGAATTTGCTGGCGGGCATTGCGGCCTTCAAGGCCGTGCTGCTCGAGGGGATCGAAGTGGTGTTCATCGTCATCGCCACCGGCGCCGGACATGGCATGATCGGTTATGCCAGCCTTGGGGCTGCCGCGGCTTGCCTGCTGGTGCTGATCATCGGCCTCTTCGTGCACAAACCGCTTTCAGCGGTTCCGGAGAACAGCCTCAAATTCGTCGTCGGGCTGCTGCTCAGCGCCTTCGGCATATTCTGGGTCGGCGAGGGCATCGGTGCAGAGTGGCCGGGCGCCGACCTTTCGCTCCTGGCGATCCTTGCCGTGCTCGCCGTCTTTTCCTTCGCCGCGGTCCGGGTGCTGCGCCAGTATTTCAACGCCCATGCCGAGGTCGCCGCATGACGAATATTCTTAAAGTCGCGTTCAAGGAATTCTTCGGCATGTTCGTCGACGACGGCGCGCTGGCGCTGGCGGCGCTGCTGCTGATCGCCGTCGTCGGCGTGCTGGTGAAATTCGCCCATACCGACGCGTTGCTCGCCGCCGCTCTGCTTCTCCTCGGCTGCCTGCTGATCCTCGCCGAGAGTGTGATGCGCGCGGCGCGGAAGAAGTTTCAGCGGAAATAGCCTGGATGATGATACCGAAAAGTGTGAAGCGGTTTCGGACGACGTCATGCTCCGTTTCTTTGATTTAGGGAGCTACTGCGGCACCTTGAACAGATGGCGGATCCGCGTCACCAGCGAGCTCACCGAGCCGCCGTTCAGCGTGGCGCCTTCAGTTGCGAAGGAGTGCTGGCCCGTCTCGATTCGGCGCGACAGGGTGGCGGCAAGTTCTTCGGCGATGCCTGGCCGGTCGTGTAACAGCGGTGTCAGGCTTGCTTGGGCGATCTCATAGACGACGACGAAGGTCAGCGCCCGCAGGCTGGCGGCTTCGCCGAGGCCGATCAGCAGTCCGCTTTCGCCGAAATAGTCGCCCGGCGCCAGCCGGCCGAGTTCGATTTCCTTGTGGCCTTCCCGCCGCGTGGCGACAAGGGCGCCGCTGCGCACGATCATCAGCGATGCGACCGTATCGCCCTGTTCGATGAGGATGGCATCCTTCTTGTAGGTGCGTCGCGTCATCGATGCTGCGAGCGTTTCCTTCTCGTCTTCGGTCAGCGAGAAAAAGAGCGGGATGGCGTCGAGAAGCTTGAGCGGCGTCGGCCGGTGCGGCTTCGCCATCTCCTCCGACTGCAGGCGGTCGGGCAGCGGCCCCGCGGCATCGATCGGTCGGGCCAAGGTGAGGCCTGCGGCCTTGATGTGACGGTAGATGAGGTCAAAAATCTCGTTCTTCGCTGGCCCGACCTGGCCGATATCCCTGACGCGGAAGGAGAGTTCCAGTTCCATTGCATCCGATGTAAGCGATTTGATCTGCACGCCGGGTTTCGGTTCGGTCAGGATCGAGTTGCTGCTCAAAAGGACTGTGCGCATGACGTCGACGATCGCCGACGGCCCGATCGTCGGCACGACGCGGACCATCAGCGTCGTCCCGTGGCTGCGGTCGGGACTGCTGAGATTGGTCAGCCCGACCTTGGCGAGGAAGCTGTTGGGTAGGACGACGAGGTCGTTCGAGCCGTTCAGCAGATGGGTGGAACGCCAGTTGGTTTCGACGACACGGCCTTCGATGCCATCATTCAGCACGATCCAGTCGCCGATCGTATAGGGCCGGCCGAGATTGAGCGCGATGCCGGAAAAGACGTCGCTCAGGGTGCTTTGCATCGCAAGGCCGAGGATGATGGCAAAGACACCCGAGGTGGCGATCAGCGTGCCGACGGGAAAGCTGAAGACGTAAGCGACCACCGAGAGGATCGCGCCGAGATAGATCAGGCCGATGACCAGATCCTGAACGAGGCGACCTTCGCGCGGTTGCCGCTCGAAGATCAGGAAGACGCGAACGAAGGCGATCAGTGCCCAGGCGGCATTGATCCACCAGACCACCTTGGCAAGGGCGATGAAGACGCGTTCGAAGGTCGACGCGGGCGTCGGCCCAACTTCGTAGGGCACGATGTCGTGATAGAGCAGCAGGACGGTCAGTACCGCGAAAAAAAACACCTGGCCGGCGAGCTTCCAGCTCGGGAAGGGCCGAAGCGCTATGCGCGTAACGACCGCGCCGACCACTGCCAGGGTCCCGGCCTGGACGATGGGATCGGCAAGCACTGCGGACCAAGTGAGAGTATCAAGCATCGACCGTCCATTTGCCGGAGCATGATGCCGAAGAGTGTGAGCGGTTTTCGTGCAACATCATGGCTCGCTATTGAATTCCAAAGCGCGTCTAGACGGCTTCGCCGCATCCTGACTTCCAATCCGGCTGCGAGGCAACCTTAAAATAGCGCCAGCGCCGACAGCGTCGGAAACGGGTGCGGACGTCACTCGGCGGCGCACGGCACGCTCTGGGCGATTGGCTGCTGGCTGGTCTCAAAGCGGCGCGTTCCGAGCCGCCCCTGACGATACGATGGACGCTGGGAACGGTGACAGCGGACGGTGTTTCAGCGAAATTCCAAGCAAGTTTTTGCGGGCGCCTGGAACAGATGACGGATCTGCGTTTCCAGCGAGCTTATCAAGCCGCCGTTGTGGCGCCACATCTGGCTTGAGGTGCCTTGAGCAATTCCAGGCAAAGCGCGAAGCGGATTTGCCCGGAATTGCGTAAGAACAAAATGATAGAGCGGTTCGGTGCTTCCGTTAAAAGCTGAACTGCTCTAGCTGCGCGGCTTCAGATTTTCTGGGTCGTAGATCGGCTTGTAACCGACGCCGACAACCTCCACCGGATAACTCTCGGCGAAATACTCGATATTCAGCCTGCGTCCGACCTGGCAATGCGACCAGGGCAAATAGGCCAAGGCAATGTTCTTTCCGACCATCGGGCCGTAGGCGATCGAGGTCGTGTAGGACCGACGGCCAAGCTCGTCGACCAGAACCTCTCCCGTGGCGGGATCGACAACCGGCAGGTTGCCGAGGGGATAACGCTTCACGCCCGACTTGTCGGTATTCTCGGTCATGACAAGCGTGCAGAGCATGGCCGGCTGGTGCTCGCGCGCCTTGTATTCCAGATGTTTTGCCTTGCCGCGGAAATCGGCTTCCTTGACCTTCGGACGGGCGAGATCGGCTTCGATCAGATTGTACTGGGTCAGGAGGTCGGCATTCTGCAGGCGCAGGCTCTTTTCCATGCGGCGCGAGTTTGCATAGGTCTCGACGCCGAAGGCCATCACGCCGGTCGAGCGCAGCGCATCCCAGACAGCGAGGCCGTCTTCATACTTCATGTGCAGTTCCCAGCCCTGCTCGCCGACATAGGAGATGCGGAAGGCGGTGACAGGCTTACCGGCGATTTCGATCGGCTTGATCGCCGCAAAGGCGAAGTTTTCCTGGTCGAGCCCGGCCGGATCGGCGACAGCCTTCTTCAGCGTGTCGCGCGCGTTCGGACCCCAGATGCCGATCGTCACGAATTTCTCCGAGACGTCCGTGATGGTCACGTCAAGGCCACGGTCCTGGGCGACGCGCTTCATGTAGTGCAGGTCGCGCGGGCCGGCATCGGCGCCGTTGACGAGACGGCAGCGGTCGGCCATGCGGAAGACGGTGAAGTCGGCGCGCACCATGCCTTCGTCGTCGAGGAAGTGGGTGTAAATGCCCTTGCCGATGTTTGCATCGCCGCCGACCTTGGCGGCGCACAGCCATTCCATCAGCTCGACATGGTCGGGTCCTTCGATATCGACCATGTGGAAGTGGCTGAGATTGACGATACCGCAATCTTCGCTCATCGCCAGATGCTCGGCATTCGACACGCGCCAGAAATGGCGGCTGTCCCATTCGTTCTCGCGAAGCGGGACGCGGTCGGCATATTTCTCCAGCAGGTGCTCGTTGGCGGCGTAGCCGTGCGCGCGCTCCCAGCCGCCAAGTTCCATGAAGTAGCCGCCAAGCTCCTTTTCGCGCTCGTAGAAGGGCGAGCGCTTGGCGTTGCGGCCGGATGCATAGGGTTCGCGGGTGTGAACGGCCGGGAAATAGATCTTCTGGGCGGCTTCGTAGCAGCGGCCTTCGATGAACTCTTCCGTCAACTGATGCGGATAGAAGCGGGCGTAATCGATGCTGTTGTGATCGATTTCAGTCCGGCCATCGGTCATCCAGTCGGCGATCAGCTTGCCGTAGCCCGGGCCGTCCTTGACCCAGATGGCAACGCAATACCAGAGACCACGCACCTTCTGGCTCTCGCCGCAGGATGCGCCGCCGCCGGCGGACACCTGCAGCAGGCCGTTGAAGGAGTGACCTTCGTTATAGCCGAGTTCGCCGAGGATCGGCGTCAGTTCCATGGCGCGCTCGAGCGGCTCGATGATCTGTTCCATCTCGAGGTCGCGCTGCGAAGGCGAAAGGCGTGCTTCGTGTTTTTCGAGAAGATCGCGCGGATGGCACATGCGCGGATTGGTGGCTTCGTAATAGCCCCACTCGATCTGACCGCCCTCCGTCGTCGCCGGGTCGCCGGTATCGCGCATATAGGCGGAGTTGCCCTGGTCGCGCAGCAGCGGGAAGCCGATTTCCTTGCCTGTGCCTTCAAACTCGTTATAGGGACCGAAGAAGGTGAGCGGGTGGTCGACCGGCATGACCGGCAGGTCTTCGCCGACCATCTCCGCGATCAGGCGCCCCCAGAGGCCGGCACAGACGATGACGTGGTCGGCCATAATCGTGCCGCGATGGGTGACGACGCCCTTGATGCGGCCGCCTTCGACGATCAGCGACTTTGCCGGCGTGTTGCCGAATACCTGCAGCTTGCCTGCCTTTTCGGCGGCGTCGACCAGCTTGCCGGCAACGGTCTGCGAGCGCGGAATGACGAGGCCGGCATCCGGATCGTAAAGGCCGCCCATTACCTGATCTTCCTCGATCAGCGGGAACTTTTCCTTGATCTCGGAAGGGCTGACATAATGGGCGCGCGTGCCGAAAGCGCGTGCCGAGGAAAGCTTGCGCTTGATTTCCTCCATCCAGGTATCGTCGCCGATCCGCGCCACTTCGAGGCCGCCGATGCGGGCGTAGTGGCCCATCTTCTCGTAGAAATCGATCGAATATTGTGTGGTCCAGACCGACAGATAGTCGTGGCTCGTGGTGTAACAGAAGTCCGAGGCATGGGCTGTGGAGCCGATGTCGGTTGGGATGCCCGACTTATCGATGCCGACGATATCGTCCCATCCGCGCTCGACGAGATGATGCGCGATGGAGGCGCCGACGATACCGCCGAGCCCGATGATGACGACCTTTGCCTTTTCCGGAAATGTGGCCACGTACTGTCCCTTCTGCCTATCGGACGAATTAAAATTTACCTGCAGCGCCGCGCGTCTGATAGGACGCGCAAAGGACGCTGCAACACCTTGAATTGCAGTAGCCGCGCTCGACCTGCGCTTCGCGGCTAGAGCGGCTCAGCTTTCAACGGAAGCGCCATACCGCTCTGCTGCGGAACCTCCAGACCTCTTCGCATGAAAGCTGCGATGGCGGTATTATGCATCATGCTCATGATCGTCATTGGTCCTACGCCGCCGAGTACCGGCGTGATTGCGCCAGCCCGCGAGGCTGGAGCTATTCCAGGAAAATGCGAAGCAGGAGCTGAGCCGGCCGCCTGTCGTTCGCACGCCCCGGGATCACGGCGCTGAAATCGCCTTGAGCCGGTCGATGTCCGCGAGCACGATATCTTCGGAAACGGGCTCACGATTGTGCAATCGGAACCATTCCGCCGCTTCCCGTACACGCTCGCCATGCGGCGGCGGATAGGCGCCGAGTCCGAGAACCCATTCCCGCACGGTCTCGCGCTCCATCCGACCGGCCCGGTATCGATCGCAGACGGTTTTCGCCGATGCGACTAGATCATTGATGCTCTTCACGAATCTTCCTCAATGCACGGATGGCTCTTCATCTTCGAGAAACGATCGAATGCCGTCCTTGGCGACGACGGCCAGGAATTCGTCGAAAGCCTCCCGGTCGGTCGCAAACGGCTCGTCCCAGCGGATCAGATCCTCCGCCTGCGTGACCACTTCCATCGTCCAGTCTTCATTGCTGCCCGATGTGCGGAAGATATCGACGAGCACGGTGATCCCGTCATCGGTGAATTCTCCCGCCAGTTCGGAATGTTCGAGCTTCTCTTTTTTTGCCATCATTCAGCCACCCGCACCGGGCGGTGCGTCGTTTTCGAGATATTCTTCATATTGAACCGTTTCGGTCTCATTCGTGTCGATCGAGGGGCTTGCGCGTTTTGCCAGGCGGACACCGGCGCCGCCGCCGTTTTCCGGGATGAAAACAACCCCGCCGCCTTCCAGGGCGTGCTTCATATCCTGAAGGGTGCGCTCATAGGGTGAACGCTTCCCGGCCTCGAAATTGGCAATCGTCGCTTTGGCGACTTTTGAGGCCGATGAGAGGTCGTCCTGAGACCAAGCCAGCAGGGCACGCGCGGCGCGGCATTGGGCGGAAGATAGGCTCAAAACAATAACCTTGCATCAAAAGTGTAGCGCTGCTTCCCGCGGATGATATGAAAAATGTAATCTCGATACAAGCGATGATGAGAGCAAGCGCATGACGACACAAGATGTTTTGAGCGGTTGACGTTGGTCTTCTCGTGGAATGGCAATCTCCCCGGATTATGTAGTCACGCGTAAATTGCGCCGGAATGGAACGGCCTATTCATCCCGCCTTTTACATTCTTTCGACCGTCAATACTCCACGCTCATCTGGTGAAACGGGAAGGTTGATTGACTGAATATTATTAAAGACTAATTTAACTGTTCCTTCATCACGCACCCGGGAGGTAACAATGCGTGAGCCAGATATGCAGAAACTCGATGCGCTCGTCGGTCGTCTTGTTGGGGACGTCGGCGCCGCCATGTCAGGGGCCTTGGTCGTGCTTGGCGACAAGGTGGGGTTGTTCAAGGCGATGGCCGACGGAACGCCGATGACCGTCCAGCAACTCTCCGCAAAAACAGGGGTGAAGGAGCGGTATCTCCGGGAATGGCTGAGCGCTCAGGCGGCTGCGGACTATGTCGCTTACGATGAAAAAACCGATCGTTTCAGCCTGACGCCGGAACAGGCGATGGTGTTTGCCGAGGAAAACAGCCCGGCCTTTTTCGTGGGGGCCTTCGAGGTCGTGCAATCCATGTGGATGGACGAGCCGAAGGTCGCCGATGCCTTCCGCACCGGCAAGGGTCTTGGCTGGCATGAGCACAGCACCTGCCTTTTCCGGGGCACCGAGCGCTTCTTCCGCCCGGGCTACAACAGCCATCTCGTCAACGAATGGATTCCGGCGCTTGCGGGGGTCGAAGAAAAGCTCAAGGCCGGCGCCAGCGTCGCCGATGTCGGCTGCGGTCATGGCGCCTCGACCATCCTGATGGCACAGGCCTATCCCGCGTCCCGCTTTACCGGCTTCGACTATCACGGCCCATCGATCGAAAGGGCAAAGGCCGCCGCGGAAGATGCGGGTGTCGCCGACCGCGTGACGTTCAACCAGGGCTCGGCTGCGGAATTTCCAGGCGGCGGCTATGATATGGTTGCCATGTTCGACTGCCTGCATGACATGGGCGATCCGGTCGGCGCCGGCCGGCATGTCAAGGAAACACTTGGGCCGAACGGCACGTGGCTGATCGTCGAGCCCTTTGCCCATGACCATCTCAAGGACAATCTCAACCCGGTCGGCCGCGTCTTTTATGGAGCATCGACGATGATCTGCACGCCAGCATCGCTCTCCCAGGAGGTCGGGCTCGGGCTCGGCGCACAGGCGGGAGAAATGAAGCTTCGAAAGGTGGCGCTCGACGCCGGGTTCACACATTTCCGGCGGGCGACGGAAACACCATTCAACATGGTGTTCGAGGTGCGGGCCTGACGCGATTTGGGATGATCCGCTATTTCAGCTTGCCGATGCTGGCATACATGCCCGTCGTGCGGAATTCCGTCGGATTGGTGCCGTAGACGCGGCGGAAGACTTTCGAGAAATAGTTGGCGTCCTCGAAGCCGCACATGATGGCGACTTCCTTGACCGGCAGGAAGTCGGCCTTGGTCAGAAGCTTGACGGCACGCTGCAGGCGTTGCTGCAGCACGAATTCGGCGGGCGGCATGCCCTCGCTTTCGGCGAAGCTGCGCGAGAAATGCGCGCGGCTGAGGCCGACGATGCCGGCGAGTTCGCTGACCGGCAGCGGCTTGTCGAGATTGGCGTTGATATGGTCGATCACCGGCTGCATCAGGCTGAGCTCGGCGGCAAAGGCCGGCGAGCCGAAGACGTCGTCGTAGAGCGCCATGGCCGCCTCATAGGCGATCGCCGAGGCAGCACCTGGCGACGTCGCGCCTCTGACGAGGCGCAGGCTGCAATCGGCGAGATGATCGATGGTCGAGGGCTGCAGCTTCAACACCGGGCCTGACGTGGAAAGCACCAGCTGATGGATGCGCAGCGTCTCCTCGCCATTCATCGAGATCCAGAAATATTCCCAGCGGTCGCCCTTCTCCAGCCAGTAGCGGTGATTGTGCGGGACGAGCACCAGCAGCGTATCGCCGCCCTGAAGCCGATAATTGCGGTTCTGGTAGCGCAGCCGACCGCTGCCGCTGATCGTGTGCTGCAGCACCGTGAAGGGCGTCTGGCCGCGCCTTCGGCCATCCCAGTCATAGGTCTCGTTCTCGCGCACCTCATAGCCGGTACTGGTCGGCATGGCGTGCAATCGCTGGCGGCCGCGGGGCAGCGAAACCGTCCTCATCGACTGTCCATTGGCAATTAAATCCTGCAGCACAAAATTACCCCTGAAAGCATAATCCTTCTCTGGTCGCCCCGACGATTTCGGGCATAATCCCGGTCGACAAGAAGGAAGAGACCACGGCCGATTAGAGCGGCCGGGAGGAAAACAGGCAGTTTTACGGCTTTTTCAACCACATGCGCCGGCATGCGGCCTGATCCTCCATAGCCATCTTTTCTCTAGCATTCGATTGGGTCGAGGTGAAGATCATGAGTTTCAAAATCGCTATCATCGGTGCGGGCAGCGTTGGCTTCACCAAGAAGCTGTTTACCGACATATTGTGCGTTCCCGAGTTTCGCGACATCGAATTCGCGCTGACGGATCTCAGCGAGCACAATCTCGAAATGATCAAGGCGATCCTCGATCGTGTCGTCGAGGCGAACGGACTGCCGACGAAAGTCACGGCGACGACCGACCGGCGCAAGGCGCTGGAAGGCGCACGTTACATCATCAGCTGCGTCCGGGTCGGCGGCCTCGAAGCCTATGCCGACGATATCCGCATCCCGTTGAAATACGGCATCGACCAGTGCGTCGGCGATACGATCTGCGCCGGCGGCATCCTTTATGGCCAGCGCAACATCCCTGTGATCCTCGACTTCTGCAAGGACATCAGGGAAGTCGCCGAGCCGGGTGCCAAGTTCCTGAACTATGCCAACCCGATGGCGATGAACACCTGGGCGGCGATCGAATACGGCAAGGTCGACACGGTCGGCCTCTGCCACGGTGTCCAGCACGGCGCCGAACAGATCGCCGAGGTGCTGGGCGCCAAGTCGGTGAGCGAACTCGATTACATCTGCTCCGGCATCAACCACCAGACCTGGTTCATCGACCTGCGCCTCAACGGCCGCAAGATCGGCAAGGACGAGCTGGTTGCCGCCTTCGAGGCGCACCCCGTCTATTCGCAGCAGGAGAAGCTGCGCATCGACGTGCTGAAGCGTTTCGGCGTCTATTCCACGGAAAGCAACGGCCATCTCTCGGAATACCTGCCCTGGTATCGCAAACGGCCGGACGAAATCACCCGCTGGATCGATATGTCCGACTGGATCCACGGCGAGACCGGCGGCTATCTCCGCCACTCCACCGAAACGCGTAACTGGTTCGAGACGGAATATCCGCAATTCCTGGAATCGGCCGCCAAGCCGATCGATCCTGCCAAGCGCTCGAACGAACACGCCAGCCACATCCTGGAGGCGCTGGAGACGAACCGGGTCTATCGCGGCCATTTCAACGTCAAGAACAATGGCGTCATCACCAACCTGCCGTCCGATGCGATCATCGAATCGCCCGGCTTCGTCGACCGCTTCGGCATCAACATGGTTTCCGGCGTCACCCTGCCGGAAGCTTGTGCCGCCACCTGCATTGCCTCGATCAACGTCCAGCGCATGTCGGTGCATGCGGCTGTTTCAGGCGACATCGATCTCCTGAAGCTCGCCGTGCTGCACGATCCGCTGGTCGGCGCCGTCTCGACGCCTGAGGAAGTCTGGCAGATGGTCGACGAGATGGTCGTTGCCCAGGCACGTTGGCTGCCGCAATATGCCGATGCCGTGCCGGCCGCCAAGGAGCGGCTGTCCAAATCGAAGGTGCAGACCCGCGACTGGGCGGGGGCTGCGCGCCGCAACGTCCGCTCGATCGAGGAGTTGCGCGCCGAAAAGGCGGCGCTGAAGCAGGCCGTCTAAGTTTTGTGAAGGTTGGGTCGTCATGGGTTTCCGGGAGGGAAATCCATGACATCAAGCCCGCTTTCATGTCGTGCGAGGAAAAGGAGCCGTGTGACCCGCGCTCCGGAACAGAGGGAGAAACGATGATGAATTTCCGCAATCTGGGCATTCTTGCCGGGCTGGCGCTCAGCGTCTCGGCCGCGGCGCTGAATGCATATGCTTCCGAGGCAACCATCCCGCCGGCGCCGGCGGACTTTCCGGCCGAAGGCAAGATCAAATATGTGGCGCGCGACTCCATCCTGGAGTTCAAGGCGCTGCCCGAATATCATGAGCCGGATTGGGTCACGAAAAATTTCGTCGCCGCCGGCAAGCTGCCGCCGGTCAAGGACCGGCTGCCGAAGGAGCCGCTGGTCTTCAAGACGGGCAATATGCCCGACGGCATCGGTGTCTACGGCGATACGATGCGCCACGTCATCGGCGGCCGGCCGGAAGGCTGGAACTACGGCGCCGGCCAGACGCAGGGCTGGGGCGGCATCGATATCGGCCTTTCCGAATGCCTGACGCGCACCGCGCCGCTGTTCCAGGTACAGGCCTCAGACACCGAGCCGCTGCCGAACCTCGCCAAGAGCTGGGATTGGTCCGAAGACGGCCATAAGCTGACCATGCACCTGATCGAAGGCGCCAAATGGTCTGACGGCGCGCCATTCAATGCCGACGACATCATGTTCTACTGGGATGACGAAGTCATCGACCCGAACGTTTCGCCGCTCGGCGGCGGCGCCTCGCCGGAAGCCTTCGGCGCCGGCACGACGCTGAAGAAGGTCGACGATTACACCGTCGAATGGACCTTCAAGGAGGCCTTCCCGAAGCAATATCTCTACACGATGTCCTACCCGAATTTCTGCCCGGGTCCGTCGCACATCCTGAAATCGAAGCATCCGAAATATTCGAAGAACACCTACGACCAGTTCAAGAACGCCTTCCCGCCCGAGTTCATGAACATGCCGGTGATGGGCGCCTGGGTACCGGTCGAATATCGCCCGGACGACATCATCGTCATGCGCCGCAACCCCTATTACTGGAAGGTCGACGAGAAGGGCGATCAACTGCCCTATCTGAATGAGCTGCACTACAAGCTCTCGACCTGGGCCGACCGTGACGTTCAGGCCGTGGCCGGATCCGCCGACATCTCGAACCTCGAGCAGCCGGAAAACTTCGTCGCGTCGCTGAAGCGAGCCGCCGAAAAGACCGCACCCGCCCGCCTTGCCTTCGGCCCGCGCCTAATCGGCTACAATCTGCGCATGAACTTCTCCGCCAACGGCTGGGGCAACCCGGACGAGCGCGGTGAGGCGATCCGCGAGTTGAACCGCAACGAGGACTTCCGCAAGGCCGTCACCATGGCGCTCGACCGCAAGGCAATCGGCGACTCGCTGGTCAAGGGACCGTTTACCGCGATCTATCCCGGTGGGCTCTCCTCCGGCACCAGCTTCTACGACCGCAACTCGACCGTTTACTACCCCTATGATCTTAAGGGTGCCAAGGCGGAACTCGCCAAGGCCGGCCTCAAGGATACGGATGGCGACGGCATCGTGAACTTCCCGTCCGGCACGCAAGGCGGCAAGAATGTCGAAATCGTCATGCTCGTCAACAACGACTACACGACAGACAAGAGCCTCGCCGAAGGTGTCGTCGGCCAGATGGAAAAGCTCGGATTGAAGGTCATCCTCAATGGGCTCGACGGTGCAAAGCGCGACGAAGCGCATTATGCCGGCCGCTTTGATTGGCTGATCCAGCGCAATACGACGGAACTGTCGTCGGTGGTGCAGAATACCGAACAGCTTGCCCCTGTCGGTCCGCGCACCAGCTGGCACCATCGTGCCGGCAAGGACGATCAGCTCGATCTGATGCCGTTCGAAAAGGAACTTGTCGATGTCGTCAACAAGTTCACGACGAGCCAGAGTAATGACGAGCGCGTCGATCTGATGAAGCAGTATCAGAAGATCTCGACGGAGCACGTCAACACCGTCGGCCTGACAGAATATCCGGGCGCGCTGATCATCAACAAGCGGTTCTCCAACGTGCCCCAGGGTACGCCGATCTTCATGTTCAACTGGGCTGAAGACTCCATCATCCGCGAACGCGTGTGGGTGGCTGCCGACAAGCAGGGCAAATACGAGCTGTTCCCCGAGCAGCTGCCCGGCAAGCCCGGCGACAAGGGCCCGATCAACTGATGCGTGTCATCAGGACACAAAGAGCTAGAGCGCGTCGCGTGTGATGCGACGCCGGAGAGTTCCCTCCCAGCTGAAGTGAGATTCAGGCCGCGCGTGGCGCGCGGCCTGATATGACCAACAAGCCGGCCGCGCTGACAAGCAGCGACTGGCGGCAAGGAGAAGCGAACCGTTCGATGTTACGATTCCTGCTCGTGCGCATAGCCTCTGCGATCCCCATTCTCTTCATCCTGAGCGTGGTGACTTTCGCGATCATCCAGGCACCGCCCGGCGACTACGCCGATTATATAAGATCCCAGCTGATCAACCAGGGCGGCGCATCTTATGCCCAGGCCGAAGCGCAGGCACAGCTCTACAGGGTCGAGCACGGCCTCGATAAGCCGCTGGTCATCCAATACGTCAACTGGATCGGCGGTATAGTGACCCGCGGTGATTTCGGCTACAGCATGTTTTACAACAAGCCGGTCGCCGATGTCGTCGGTGAACGCCTGCCGCGGACATTGCTTCTGGCGCTCGTCTGCCATCTCTTTGCCTCGGTGCTCGGCATCGGCTTCGGCATCTGGGCGGCGACGCGACAGTATAGCTGGATCGACAGCACGCTTTCGGCGATTTCCTTCCTCGGCATGACGGTGCCGCGCTTCCTGATGGCGCTGATCATCGTCTATCTGCTGGTCTTCCAGCTTAACGTCTCCGAAATCGGCAGCTTCTTCTCGCCGCAATATGGCGGGGCGCCCTGGTCCTGGGCGAAATTCGCTGATCTGGTTCGCCATGTCTGGCCGGTCGTGGCGATCGCCACCTTCGGCGGGCTCGCCTACAATATGCGCGTCATGCGCGGCAATCTGCTCGATACGCTGAATGCCCAATATGTCGAGACGGCCAAGGCCAAGGGGCTTTCCGGCGCCGCCGTGGTGATGCGCCATGCGGTGCCGAACGCGCTGCACCCGCTGGTGATGTACCAGGGCGTCGTGCTGCCCTACATGCTGACCGGCGAGATCGAAACCGCGATCATTTTCGCATTGCCCACCGTCGGCCCGGCGATCGTCGGCTCGATGGCGGTCGGCGACGTCTATGTCACCGCCACCTTCATGATGGTGCTGTCGGCGACGCTGATCGTCGGCAACATCATCGCCGACATGCTGCTCGCTTTGCTCGATCCCCGTGTCCGCCAGTATGGAGGAGCCTGAGATGCTGGCTTTCGACTCCGCGCCGCCTCCGCCGACGACAGAACTTTCCATCAACAAGCCATCGCGTGGGCATGAAAGCTACATCGCACTTGTCTGGCGCCGGCTGAGACGCTCCTGGACCGGCATGGCAGGGCTGGTGCTCGTCGTGCTCCTGATCGTCATGGCGATCTTTGCCGATTTCTTTGCGCCGATGGACCCGAAGGCAACCGATGTCGGCTTCGCGCCGCCGCAGATGATCAGCTTCCACGACAAGGACGGAGGTTTCGTCTTCCAGCCGCGTGTCTATGCGCTGTCGGATTCCGAGGAGCTCGACCCGGTCACCTTCCAGCCGATCGTTGGCGTGGATTACGACAACCCGCGGCTGCTCGGCTTCTTCGTCAAGGGCGCTGAATACCGGCTTTTCGGCCTGATCCCGGCCAACCGGCATTTCTTCGGCTCGACTGACGGCCAGCCGGTGCATTTTCTTGGCACCGACAAGTTCGGCCGCGACGTGCTGTCGCGCGCCATCATCGGCTCGCGCATTTCGCTGACGATCGCCCTGACGGTGGTCTTCATCGTCACCATCATCGGCACGACCGTCGGAATGGTGTCCGGCTATTTCGGCGGCACATTCGATATCTGGTTGCAGCGTTTCGTCGAACTGGTGCTCGCCTTCCCGCAACTGCCGCTCTATCTGGCGCTGACCTCGCTCATCCCGGTGACGGCGCCGACCAACGTCTTCCTTGCCTTCGTCATCGCCGTCATGTCGGCGCTCGGCTGGGCGCAGATGTCGCGCGAGGTGCGCGGCAAGACGCTGGCGCTCGCCCGTATCGACTATGTCCGGGCGGCGATGGCCGTCGGCGCCACCGACATGCGCATCATCATGCAGCACATCTTCCCGAACGTGATGAGCCATGTCATCGTCGCGGTGACGCTCGCCATACCGAGCGTCGTGCTCTTGGAATCCTTCCTGGGTTTCCTCGGCTTCGCGGTCAAGCCGCCACTGATTTCCTGGGGGCTGATGCTGCAGGATACGGCGACCTATTCGGTGATCGGCTCCTATCCCTGGATTCTCTCCCCCGTCGGCTTCGTGCTCGTCACCGTCTTCGCATTCAATGCGCTTGGCGACGGACTGCGCGACGCGGTCGATCCTTATTGAGGTGATTGATATGGCTCTTGCACTGGTCAATTCCTTCGCCCCGCCCGTCCGCCACGACCATGATGGCCGTTCGGACACGCCCATCATCGACGCCCGCAATGTGGCGGTGAATTTCAAGGTCGAAGACGGCATGGTCGAAGCCGTCAAGGACGTCTCCTTCCAGCTCTATCGCGGCGAGACGATCGCGATCGTCGGCGAATCCGGTTCGGGCAAATCGGTGACGGCGCGAACGGTGATGGGGCTCTTGTCGAAGCGCGCCGTCGTCTCCGAGGCATCGACGGTCGCCTATGACGGCAGCAATATCCTGAAGTTCTCCGAGCGGGCGCGCCGCAAGCTGCGCGGCGATCGCATCTCGATGATCTTCCAGGAGCCGATGAGCTCGCTGAACCCGATCTATACGATCGGTAGCCAGATCGTCGAAGCGATCCGCGTGCATCGCCGGATCAGCAAGAGGGATGCGCAAAAGCGTGCGCTCGAACTGCTCGAACATGTGCAGATCCCTGATCCTGCCGCGCGGCTCATGCAATATCCGCATCAGCTCTCCGGCGGGCAGCGCCAGCGCGTGATGATCGCCATGGCGCTTGCCAACGATCCGGACGTGCTGATTGCCGACGAGCCGACGACGGCGCTCGACGTCACCGTGCAGGCGCAGATCCTGAACCTGATCCGCAACCTGCAGAAGGAGTTGGGGATGGCCGTCATCCTCATCACTCACGATCTGACCGTGGTGCGGCAGTTCTCGGATTACGTCTATGTGATGCAGCTTGGCGAAGTGCGCGAGCACAACACCACCGAAGCTCTGTTTGCCAATCCGCAGGACGCCTATACCAAGCATCTGCTTGCCTCAGAGCCGCGCGGCCAGGCCAATCCGCTGCCGGAGGGATCGGATGTCATCCTCGATGCCAAGGGCGTGCGCGTCGCCTTCATGATGCGTCACGGTACCTTTCTCAAGCCGGCGATGCGTGAGCTTGTCGCCGTCGACAGCCTCGACCTGACGCTGCGCCGTCACGAGACGCTCGGTCTCGTCGGCGAATCCGGCTCCGGCAAGACGACCTTCGGCCAGGCGATCCTGCGGTTGAACACGCCCGAGAGCGGCGAGATCCATTTCGACCATCAGCCGATCCACGGCCTTTCCCGAGCCGAGATGCGGCCGTTGCGCGCCCGCATGCAGGTGGTGTTCCAGGATCCCTTCTCATCGCTCAACCCGCGCATGACGATCGGCCAGATCATCGAGGAAGGTCTCGTCGTCAACAGGCTGGGGGCGACCAAGGCCGAACGGCAGGACCGGGTGCGCGAAGCACTGATTGCCGCCGGCATGCCCGGCAATATCCTGTCGCGTTTCCCGCACGAATTTTCCGGCGGCCAGCGCCAGCGCATCGCCATTGCCCGCGCCATCGCGCTCGAGCCGGAATTCATTCTGCTCGACGAGCCGACATCAGCGCTCGACCTTTCCGTCCAGGCGCAGATCATCGAACTCCTCCGCAAGCTGCAGGACGAGCGGGGCCTAAGCTACCTGTTCATTTCCCACGATCTCAAGGTCGTCAGGGCTCTTTGCCATCGCGTCATCGTCATGCAGCATGGCAAGATCGTCGAAGAGGGCCCCGTCAACGAAGTTCTATCCCATCCCAAGACCGCCTACACCGAACGGCTCGTCAAAGCCGCTTTCGAGGTAGCATGATTGCCGAATGCCGGAGGTTATAATGGCAGCAAATCCCAAAATCACGTTCATCGGAGCTGGCTCCACCGTCTTCATGAAGAACATCGTCGGCGACGTGCTTCAGCGTCCGGCCCTGTCGGGCGCGACGATCGCCTTGATGGATCTCAACCCGCAGCGGCTGGAAGAAAGCGCCATCGTCGTCAACAAGCTGATCTCGACGCTCGGCGTGAAGGCGAAGGCCGAGACCTATTCCGACCAGCGCAAGGCGCTTGCCGGCGCCGATTTCGTCGTCGTCGCCTTCCAGATCGGCGGCTATGAGCCCTGCACGGTCACCGATTTCGAGGTGCCGAAGAAATACGGCCTGCGCCAGACGATCGCCGATACGCTCGGCGTCGGCGGCATCATGCGCGGGCTTCGCACCGTGCCGCATCTCTGGAAGGTCTGCGAGGACATGCTCGCCGTCTGCCCCGAGGCGATCATGCTGCAATATGTCAACCCGATGGCGATCAACACCTGGGCGATATCGGAGAAATACCCGACAATTCGCCAGGTCGGTCTCTGCCATTCGGTGCAGGGCACGGCGATGGAGCTGGCCCACGACCTCGACATTCCCTACGAGGAGATCCGCTACCGCGCGGCCGGCATCAACCACATGGCCTTCTATCTCAAATTCGAGCATCGCCAGCCGGACGGGTCCTATCGCAACCTCTATCCCGATCTCCTGCGCGGCTATCGCGAGGGCAGGGCGCCGAAGCCCGGCTGGAACCCGCGCTGCCCGAACAAGGTGCGCTATGAGATGCTGACCCGGCTCGGCTATTTCGTCACCGAAAGCTCGGAGCATTTCGCCGAATACACGCCCTATTTCATCAAGGAGGGCCGCGAGGACCTGATCGAGAAATTCGGCATCCCGCTCGATGAATATCCCAAACGCTGCATCGAGCAGATCGAGCGCTGGAAGGGGCAGGCGGAGGCCTATCGTTCGGCCGACAAGATCGAGGTTCAGCCGTCGAAGGAATATGCCTCCTCGATCATCAACTCGGTCTGGACCGGCGAGCCCTCGGTGATCTACGGCAATGTCCGCAACAATGGCTGCATCACTTCGCTGCCGACCAACTGCGCCGCCGAAGTGCCCTGCCTCGTCGATGCCTCCGGCATCCAGCCGACCTTCATCGGCGACCTGCCGCCGCAGCTGACCGCGCTGATCCGCACCAATATCAACGTGCAGGAACTGACGGTGCAGGCGCTGATGACGGAAAATCGCGAGCACATCTACCACGCCGCGATGATGGACCCGCATACGGCAGCCGAACTCGACCTCGACCAGATCTGGTCGCTGGTCGACGATCTGCTCGCCACCCACGGCGACTGGCTGCCCGAATGGGCGCGCACCAGCCGCAAGGTTCAGGCTGCCTGACCCTCTCTCCCGGGTCGGGCGTCAAAGAGCCCCGCGGTGGCAACACACCGCGGGGTTTTTGCGTGAAAAGCTTTTGCCAGTCAGACGAACTTCTATTTCGTCCCTTTGAGGACAGAAGCAGACGACTTGGCGGCACGGGAAGACTTGGCAGCTGGAGAAGGTGTGCTCTTGAGTATCTTGTCGATTTCACGCGCCAGTGCGTCCAGGTCTTTGAATTGTGCGAGTTCGTTAAGGGCCGAGCGAACTACTGGCGGGTATAGGAACGTTCCCTCGTTTCTCAGCGTCGCCTCTCCTTGCGGCGCCTCCGTGCTGGAAACTCTGACTTTTGCCTCTCCGTCGAAGTCGTCTGGCTCAAGTGTTGCTTCGTAGTCGGCGACAACGTTGGCCAGCTCAGTTTTTTGACCCGACCTCACATCTGTGATCACCACGTTCGTCAAGGCCCGGCCGAAATGAACATAGACTTTAATGGACATAACTTCTCCCTCCGCTCGCGAAAGCGCTAATCCCGGTTCAGACGCCCATCTCGGTGGGCTAAAGCCGCCGTGATCGCATAGGATGAAGGCGATCTCCTACCGGGTAGGTTAGCGTCAAGAATGAGTTTCTTGACGTCGCCGTAGTTCAGGGTGATTTCAAGCAATTCCTCAGAAGATCGGACGCGCCACATATGGTATTTGTCATTCACATTCGCAGGAAGGTCGAATCCGCAGCCGACGGCTTCCTCGGCCCTCGCCCCTTTGACGATGAAAACCCTTTTGGTGTCCAAGCGATAGCAATGCCCCTCGAACGCGTACCCGTAACCCAGTACGATTGAGTACTGTTTTTCGGTTTGCGCCACCCCCGACCTGTAGAGTAGCATCTGCAGTGCGGCGCTCCCGTTTTCGCCCGCGTCGAACTCGGCAAAGGGCATTCCTGTGTTGAGCTTGACGCCATAGAGGATGACAGTGTCCGGGAAATAAATCCCCGGTCTATCGGGTGCGGGTATGCTCACATCGACCATTTTCCAGCCTCCTTCAGCATATTAGCCTCCATCTGATGCAGTCTTCGATCTGCCTGACGTATGGACGGGCGCGGCCGTTGTCGCCTGATTCCAGAAGCGCTTCCGCTGCACCCTGGAATGTCAGACGGTCGGGATCGAGGCGCGCCCATGACCGGACAAGCGCCTCCCCAACGATATCCCTGGCCTCCTGCAGCGCGGCTTTGCTCGCAAAATGCCTCTTCTCGTAGTCGTACTTGGAATCCCGAAGGTTCTCCTCGATCAGTGCGGGGGCCATCTGCTGGCGCAGGTTGCTGAACCTGCGCGGATCGAGGTCTGTCACGCCCCTTTCGAAAAGCAACGTCTGGTATATTTCGACAAGGCTGTCGAACATCGCTCCCGCGAAAGGCTTCGACCTGTCGTGCACATCTTCGCCGACGTCTGAGGTCCTGAGCGAATTGTTGAGCGACCTGAGCTGCTTTTCGTCGCTGAGCTCTGCGAAACGATCGAGTTCGTTGTGGATCAGAAGATTGCCGCCTGTCCGCCGGAGGAGCCGATCGATGGCGGTGTCGAAGTGCAGAAGGCCGAGAAGTGATATGAAATCCGCGACCGCCTCGTGATAGGCGAAGAAGTCGGCATCTTGGCCGTCTCCGTATGGAATGCCCAGTTCGCCCAACAGAACGAGATGACCCATCTCATGGGCGATCGCATCGAAGTTCAACGCAAAACTGGAGGTAGGCGTCGGTGGTTCGCTCTCACCCAGTTCCAGAAAACCGAATCCCGACTGGGCGTTTTCCCATCGGGGGATGTGCGGCACGATCTCCAGCCTGTCGTAGGTCGGCTCGAAGAACCAATCGATGCGCCGTCCGACGTATCCCTCACAGATATCCAGCACGCGACGGGAGCAAGCGTAGCTGTGGGCTGAAAGAAAGGCAGGCGATCCTGGGAGTATATGGTCGAAGTGCCCGTCCGGCCCCGGCTCGGCGGGGGGGCGCAGAACCCCAGGGTAGGGTGGGAGGTCAGGAAGGGCATATGGTCGCTTTGGTTCGACCGGATCGGCCACGTACATGCGGTTGTCGGAAGGGCCAGCCAGGATCGGCCCGTCTGAGCGGCCAATCCAGACAACCTCCGGCTTCTCGTACCCACGGATGAACGGCGGCTGGGGGAAAACCAGGAAACGCGTCCCGATCAGGGGGTCGGAAACCACCTTCTGTCCCGCGTCGCCCGAATTTGCGATGGCATCCACAGTTGCCCCCACCGCCCGTTTCCCCTGCCAGGCGAAGTGGACACTATACTGTATATTAGAAAACTATCAAGGATGGTGGAGGTTGAATAATATATGCGCAAAATTGTAGTATTCCATATCGTAAGCAAAAGCCTCTGTCAGTTCAAAGCCCCTAGGATCGCTGCGTTTTTTCATTTCAAAACTGTTCGACGACAGGAGCGAAAGAAGACCGATGGCGTCGTCTTCTTTCTGCTTCCGTTTTCCGTCCACGAGCCAAATATCGAGGGCGCTGAGTTCCTGACTGGACATGCCATGCTCGGCCGCAGCAGAAATAATCCTCCCGAAGCTTCTTTCCGTATAGTGAATGGAGCGCGCCAATCTTTCCAGCGTCACTTGAAGTTGCCGCCCTATAATACATTCACGCACGGCCTTTTTCAGTGTCAGCCTGATGTCGATGAGGGCGTCACCGAGGGGAAAGGAGCCCAATTGCGCAGGGGCCATCGCGACCGCCACGTCCGCATCGTCGGCGAGCGAAGTCCGGCGGTACCATCTGAAGACCATGCCGTATCCACCCATCCCGTACTCCGTCAGTTCCGCGGCCCTCACGGCACCCATGCTGGAGGCTCCGTAGACGCGCACGCCACGCGACATCGCCCAGAGGATTTCCTTGTGGCGCACCGCCGGGGACTGGGCGAACACGCCGTCGATGATTGCGATCGCGCTGGGAGCATGTTCGATCACCGCCCTCACGATATCCCCGTTGCCTACAGGTGTGAGGTACAATGCATCCAGGTGCTCCCTGGCGTCTGCGACGCTCAGTGTGGGTCCGAGGAACACGACGATCTCATACCCCATTCTGGAACTCCGGGTCGGTTTCGAGAGGAGGGGTCACAACCCTCACCACATGGAGCGGTATGGTTTCATCGGAAAACAGTACCACGACAATTACGGCCTCTGCCCCCGCGCGTCGCAATGCTTCCACCGGCAGCGGCGATGGATCGGTATTCAGGTCAGCCGCTTCCGGTGCCGGGTAAGGCAATCCGCGGATGGCGAGTCGCCGGCGCCACGCTGATAGTTCCCTAGCGTCTTGGTAGCGGTAAATGTGTCCCGCCATGTCCTCTCGCGCGGCCGAGATGATCCCGAGGCGGGACTGACATGCTTCCAGCAGCGCCTTGGCGAGCGCTCGGTCGTGGGTCCGGTCGCAGCCGAAGCCTTCCGCTGGCCAGGGGGCCAAAGGAGCCTGTTGGTCGCTCTCCATGACGTGACACCAGTAGACGGGGAGGCCGTGTTCCGTCGGGATTGACCAGATTCCTACGGAACAGCCCGCCGAAAGTAGTCGACCGACAATCTCCCCTGCGGCTCCGGCAAGAACGGAACGACTGTCCAGCTGATAACGGTCGAAGAAGTGCGGTATTTTCATCGCCGCACAACGCGCGTGTCTTTCGAGCGCTTCGAAACAAGCATGCTCAATTGCCCCCCGCCAGCTTGTTCCTGCCGCCAGGCCCGTAGTGTTCCTCGGCAGCCAGGCGGGATGGGGGGAGGGTATCGTATAGGCGGTGTCAACCAAGGCAAGCGGTACAGGCACCGCCCGGGACGAGAAGAGGTCCCAGCCTTTGATCCACGCGAGTGTCTCGTTGCGTTTCCCATCGTCTGCGAGGTGCGACCAGTAGCCTTGCCCGTTCATGGAACGGAAATCCGCCAGTTCGACCCGCTCGGTGGGGATGCGTTCCGAAGACCACCCTTCCAGCGATTCCATGAGAGCGGAGATGGCGGCCTGCCCGTGAGTGAGACCCTTGCCCTGGTTCACGCTCACCGAACGCGACAACGGCCTTACGACTTGGGCAACCGGGATTCCGATGCGGTCAAGTTCGGTAATGGAACCTAGCCTCGTGATACCGAATTCCCGCTTCCGCTCGAGAATTCGGCGAACGGTCTCCAATGGATCGCGCGGCGGCTGAACCGGGGCCGCTAACATTTTTTCGAGTTGTTCTCCGTTCAGCAAGATCGCCCTCTGATCCTCAACCAATGCCGTCCAAATCCCGCTCGGCCCGTGCCAGAAGCCATGCCGCTCCCTGCGCGTCGGCTATCCGGATCGCACGTGCGAGATCGCTTCTGACCTTGGAATGCCGGTCTCCCAATCCATGTCTCAGTCTTGCGCTGAGGCGGTAGAGTTCGGCGAGCCAGAACCGTTGGCCGCTGTTGCGGCCAACGTTGATCGCATTGTGAATGGTCGCCAGGGCCTCAGCAGGCTTGCCGAGCCGCTGCAGCACCTGCGCATGCATGTCGCTGTGCATGGAAAAATTATCGTCGGTGCCCAATTGCTGCTGGAGCAGCAGACCGTGTTGGAATCGCTCTTCGCCGCGTTCGGCAAACGAGGTCATCAGCTCCGCCCAGCCGCAATACATGTTGGCGCGCGCCTGGCTGGCGGCGAGGCCGTGTCGCTCGGCAAGCGCCAGCATTTGTTCGCCGAGGTCATGGACATCGTCATATCGGCTTTGGCAGCGGCGAAGGACGATGGCGTAATAAAGCGCGTGAACCATGCTCCCGGCATGATCGGTCGAGGCCGCCCAGTCCAGACACTGTCCGATCGCATGTTCACTGGCATCGGCATTGTCGAGAAGCAGGTAGGACAGGGCGCTCTCGCCCAAGCCACAGACCCTGGCGTCATGTCCGCCGAAGAAGGCGCGGTTTCTGACCGCCCTTTCCGGATCGTAGAGATCAAGCCCTTTGGCGACGCAATCGAGACAGAATTCGTGCTCGCCGGCGTGGAAGCTCGTCGCCCATCCGCAGTGATAGGATTGAAGCCGCGTCTCCTGATCTTCGACGGTTTGCATGTCGCCGACGAGGATGCGCGCGCGAGACTGCTGCGTCAGAATGTTGGGTGCCGTGAACCACCATCCCCAATAGACCGGGAAATGTTTCGACCGGACAGCCGAGGCCTGTTTCCTCAGACGCTGCATTGCGCGGGAATAGACCCGGCGCGCGCTTTCCGAGCCCTCTCCCTCGAGCGCGGTCGCAACGACCCCCTGAAGTTCGAGCAGGCCCAATGCCAGTTCGGTGCGATCGGGATGGCGCCGGGAAAGCCTGTCGACCTCCTGCGCGCAGAGTTCGAGCGATACGTTCGCCTCGTGCATGGCGGAGCGCAGAACGCTCGCCTCCGCCGCCGCCAGGCCAAACCTGGCCGCGGCGTCGTGCAAGCCTGCTTCGGCGCACTGCCAGGCAGCGATGGCAGCCGGCAGACTGGGCTTTGCTTCTCCGATCAGGAGTTCGGCGATCCGCTTGTGTATGCGTCGTCTGTCGCTTTTGAGAAGGCTGCTATAGGCGGCTTCCTGGGTGAGTACGTGCCGGAACTGAAAGGAGCCGGGCGTGTCGGCAGAGGGCTCGATGATGCCTTGGGAAACAAGCCGCTCGACCGCGATCTCCACCGTCTGCCGGCTGACCCCTTCGAGAAGGTAGGCGAGCAGCGAGATGTTGAATTCGCGACCGATGACGCTCGCAAATTGCGCTGCCCGTCGTGCGGAACCGGTCGCCGCGAGTCTGGCGGAAAGCAGATCATTCAGCGAGCTGACGCCACCTTCCAGAAGCAGCCCTTTCCATTCGGATAAGGCCTTGCCCAAGGGTTGCCTTTCCAGGAAGAAGTTGGCCAGTTCTTCGGCGTAGAGCGGCATGCCATCGCATTGATCCAGAATGAAATCGGACAGGCCCGGCGGGGGGCGCTCACGCCAGACCGAGGCGACGAGATCGCGAACCGCCGCAGAGGCCAATCCGGATAATTCTATCTCGGTCGCCAGTGCCAGGGATCGTCTGATCCTCGATGTCTGAACCACGAGGATCGGCAACGTGCCTGCGAGTGATTCAAGCCGATCGATCACCTCCAACGTCATGCCGTCAGCCCAGTGGACATCCTCAAAGACGAGGAGCGTCGGAACGCCAGTCGCCTTGCAGGTCAGGATGTCGGCAGCGGCTTCGATGACCTTCCGCCTGAATGCCCGCCCCGACAGATCCGACACGCGAAGATTGCGCGAGGTCGCCGGCGATCGGTCTGATGTAAATGAGAGAATGGTGTCGACGATGTCTGCCCCTAAGGCTCGGCCGGATGTTTGAAGGGCCTGCATGAAAGCCCCGCTATCGCCATTCTTCAGAACAGAGGGTTCGGCCACAAGCCTCTCGAGAAACGACATAAAGGGGTGCAGCGGCTGGCTCTCCAAGCGCCTGCCGCACTGAAAGATCAGGGTCTCGTGCGAAGTATGGGACAGGCTGCGGGCGAATTCGCCGATCAGTCTGGATTTGCCGATGCCCGCCTCTCCGACCACGGTGATTGAACTGCCCTTGCCATCGAGAGCTGAATTCCAGGCGCTCGAAAGAGCGGCAAGTTCTCTTTCCCTGCCTCTTATCGGCCGATCCCATTCGCTGAATGGCGATAGCGCAGACGTTGAGCGATCACGTTCCTGCGGACGCCAGAGCGCAACCGGCTCTTCGAAGCCTTTGAGTTTGGCCTTCCGCACCAGGCTATAGTCGAAATTGTGTCGGGTGAGCTGAACGGTCGAATCTGCGACCAGAACGGAATTCGGTTCGGCCTCTGCCTGCAAGCGAGCCGCCAGCACCGGTGCTGTGCCAACAATCTCGTCTCCTTGCGCGGAGAAGACGACAAGACCGGTGGCAACCCCGATCCGCAGCCTGAAAGCTGTGCGCGCCTTGCCCTTGGTGCTCGCTGCAATGCCTAACAATTCCAAAGAAGCCTGCACCGCACTTTCAGCCGCATCTTCGGATTGGTCGGGATATCCGAAGAAACAGCATCCCCCATCACCGAGCCGTTGATGAAGAAAACCTCCATGTTTTTTTATGATCGTTTCGGCATTCTGATGTAATGCCGAGACGGAACGAAAGAATTTCTCCGGCTCGCTTCGCAATAAGAGCTCCGTCGAGCCGACAATGTCATAGAAAAGGGCAGTGACCTGTCGCCGCTCACCTGTAAACCGAATTCGCGCGTCGAGGGTTTTCATTCGGAGTCGCCCAACACCACAGAAGCCTTTTTCAGGACATCCGATTTATAGCTTGCATGCAAGCTTTTCGTGCGGCGGTGCCAATATATCCGTTATGCGGCCTGATCATGGGCTGCCCTCTTGTCAGCGCGACGCATGCGCGTGCCCCGGCCATATTGCTTCGGGCCCGCCATCTTTTCCTTGCGCGTGAGATTGGACGGTTTGGCGTTCAAGGGATGGCCAGATGGGCGTGCCGCATTGCATCGCCTTTCCTTGAACGTGCAGCAGCCCGACCGAAGGCACATCAAAATCCGGCCCCGCCGCTACGGCTCGCCCGTCGCTATTCCCAGCCATTGGCATTCCGCCAGCCAGGTTACGAAGAACCGCGCCGGTTTTTGGCAACGACGACGTTCACCGCCGGGCCACCGGAGATTGCCAGTAACGGCGGCCCGTCGGTCGCCGTGGCGGCCCTTTTCCCGCCGCGGCGACCGCCGGCCTTGCAGCGCCAGATGGCCTTCAGCCTCAATCAGGCAAAGAACGCACGAAGCTGAGCGAAGAACCCGCCTGGTTTGTAACTCGCCATCTTTCGCAGGCGGCGAGCGATGACTGCCGCGCTGACGTGTTCACCGAAATGGCAGAAGCAGACAAGGCCGTGCAATTGCTCGTCGCTGAGCTCGAAGAACCGCCTGGCCTCTCCATAGCTGTCATTTTCCATTCCCGCCGCCCGCAGAATGGGGTCAGCGAATGCAACGGAGATCGGGGTGTCGTCATCCCGCAGCGCAAGCCGTTCCGCCATCGACTTATATTCGGTTTCGTGAAGCGTGTTCAGAAACGCCCTGGGGCTGCGGTCGAGACTTTCGGCCCACCGCTCAAGCCGTTCGCGCCGCGTCATGTCAAGGCGCGTGCAGGTCGTGCTGACCTTGGCAATGGTTTTCAACTGATCGAGTGCGTACTGTTCCATCTCGGCCTCCTATCTCCGGAAAAATAGATGGTCCGCTCCCAAAGATAGCGTCGCTCAGGTGGCAGCCGATGTCCAATCACGATTGGGACCGGCAGCTCGTTGACGCTTCCGTAATCACTGGAGGCGTCTTTTGCTTGCTGACAGGCTCTTTTCTCATAGGATCTCTGCGCCATGTCATACCGAGGCAACCAGACAGGGTTCGGGATGGACGAGATATTCGAACAGCTTCTGCACCTTTCTGCATGCACGCAAACGCTGATTGCGGTCTATGATGGTCATGACCGGCTGCAATACGCCAACAGCGCCTTTCGTTCGGCCTATTTCATCGAACCGGATGAAACGCCCCTCTGGCCGGATCTCATGCGGCGCAATTTCCAGCAGCAGCGAGGCACAGTCATTCGGACGAGCAATTTCGAAGAGGGGCTGCGCTCGACTCAGTCGCGCCGCGGCAAGATCGGCTATCGCGCTTTCGAGACGGACCAGTGGGACGGCCGATGGTTCTGGATGACCGAGGCGGTGCAGAAGAACGGTTGGATGCTGTGCATTGCGAGCGACATCACCAGTTTGCGCGCGCATGGCAGGACTGTCCGGCAAGATCGCGATCAGGCGATCAAGGCGTCTTACACCGACGAGCTCACGGGTGTCGCCAACCGCCGCTTCGTGATGGCGCGCGTCGACGACATGCTGGCGGCCGCCCAGCATGGCAGCAGCGGATGCCTTGCCGTATTCGACATCGACAACTTCAAATACATCAACGATCGCCTTGGCCACCACGCTGGAGATGAGGTCCTGCGCGATTTTGCGCATCGCATTCATCAGAATGTTCGCCGCAACGATTGTTTTGGGCGGGTCGGCGGAGAAGAATTCCTTCTGGTGATGCCGGCAACCGAGACGGAAGACGCCATTGCCATCGTCGAGCGCATGTTGACGGTGATCCGGTTTTCCCGGCCCCTGCCTGCGTCACCCGACTTCAGCTACACCTGCTCTGCCGGTATCGCCGGGTGCGCCCCGTCCGACAGCACGTCGGATCTTTATCGACGCGCCGATCAAGCACTCTATGCGGCTAAGCTAAGCGGCCGGGACAGGGTGCGCGCAGCCTAGGCGCTTATGCGGTTGAACCCCAATCTGGTTGACGCAGTCGTGGCGGACGACGATCCGGCCCTGTTCGCCGGGGCCGGAACCAATTTAATCGGGCCCGATGTGTCAGATCCCCGACCCGTAAAGCTCCTGGTCATCGTCGCCTTCCCAGGGGGAGGGCATCGAGCTGCTGGCGAGGTTGGCCGAGGGCATCGGCATCCAACACTTCAATTCCGGCTCGGCATATTCGATGATGTGTCCGGGCGAGGAATCAGAGGCGCGCCAGCCTTCTCCACCGAACTGATCGCCATTCGTCCAATAGGCAAGGTCAACTTCCGCCGGCCCCTGTTCGGACGAGCGAATCGTGACGAGGATCCGGCTGCCGTCTTTCGGAGCGTTTGCCATATTGCGCCAGCGATCCGGCTCGTCCATCGTCTTTCCTCCTGCTTTTCTCAAGTGCAACTGTCGCCTCACGATCGAAAACGGTCAACTCAAACTTTGCAGAACCATCCCCATCGACGCCTGCAGGAACTGACAGTGCAGGCGCTGATGACGAAGAGCCAAGCGCTTCTCCCGGGTGAGGCCGTCAAGAAGCCCAGCGGTAGCAACGACTGCGAGGCTTGTGTTTGAGAATGGCGCCGCTTTCCAATAGAGGGGACGGCAAGGGACCATCCGACCCCCGTTCGCTATCAGGGAACCGTTGATTGTCCTGGTGTCGACCACTGCCTGGTCAGATCTAGCTTTCTGTGATGCGGCGATCCTCATCTGAGCCGATGGAGAGCTGCTTCCAGTCAAGGTCCTCCTGCAACTCGAGATATTGCGTCGCACCGATCTGGTCTGTATCGCGCAATTCCTCGAGGCGCTGGCGCTGGGCGAGAACGGCTGCGATGGTCAGGTCACGGCGCCGATTGAGCGGCGAGGTTCTGGCCGCATCGGTGGATGCTGTCCAATGATCCTTGCAGATCGTCCGGATCGCTTCGGCTTCAGTACCGCTTTCCTTCTCAAGCCGCTGAAAGGCGGCCTCGGCGAGCGACAAGCGGGCCGCCTTGAGTTCATCGCGCACTTCTGCCTGCCGACCGAGTTTCAGGAGATGGATCATCGGTGCCAGGGTCGCCCCTTGAATGACCAGGGTTGCAAGCACCACCGCGAAAGCCGTGAGCACGACCAGGTCTCGCTCGGGAAAGTCGGCAGGGAGTGCGAATGCCGTCGCCAGCGTAACAAGGCCGCGCATACCGGCCCAACCCACCAGCAAGGTTTCCCCGGATGTGAAAGGCGCCAATTCACGGCCGCGCCGGTGACGGGTCGCAACGACGGCGTGAAACAGGAACGCCATCGCCATGCGCGCCAGGATGACGCCGACCACCACGATCGCGGCAAATCCCACCGCCCGCTGAAGCTCTTCAGCCGACATCGCCTCAAGGATGCGGCGCGCCTGCAGCCCCATCAGCAGGAAAGCCACCACGTTCAAGAGGAACACGACCGTCGTCCAGACCGCGAAGGAATGCACCCGCATGCGTGGCGAATCCTCGACCGAAGAAAGGGTGGCGATGGTCATTGCGCTCGCCACGGTGGCAAGGACGGCCGACAGGTGCAGATGCTCGGCGATCAGCCAGGTCGAAAATGCGTAGACGAATTGAAACAGGGTCCCGCCGACGGTGTTTTCGGTTATCGGTCGAAGCCGCGAGACGACAAAGCCGAAAGCGATGCCGAATAGGATCCCTCCCGGTGCGGCGATAGCCACCTGAAGCGCCGTCCCGGCATCCAGCCCGCCCCGCGCTTGGACAGTGAGCGCGGCCCCGAAAAGCAGCAGCGCGGTCGCGTCGTTGAACAGGCTTTCTCCCTTGAGCAGGGCATCCACACGGCGGGCGACGGGCAAATTGGAAAGGACCGCCGTGGCGGCTGCCGCATCAGGTGGCGCGACGATTGCGCCCAGCGTGACCGCAACCGCAATCGGAAGCCCGACAGTCAGCATGCTGATCGACACGACGACACCTGTCGTGACGAGAACGGCGACGACGGCATAGAAGAACAGCGGCAGCAGCATGCGCCGCGCCGCACCCACCGGGAAGTCATAGGCCGAGTCGACAAGGACGGGGGCGATGAACAAGGCGAGCGCCGTCGGCGGATCAATCGGGATCGTCGGCGCGCCAGGCAGCATTGCCACGGCGACGCCGGCGGCAGCCAGAATGCCCGGGTAGGGCAGCCGCATGCGGCGCGTCACCTGCAGCAGCAGGATGGCAACCGCCAGCAATGCAACAAGTGTTTCGAAGAATGTCATGTCAGCATACTAGCAGGCTTTCGGGCCCGTTGAAGCGGGTGCAGCCTAGATGTAAAGCTTGTGTCGTATCAAGCTGGCGACGCAGCGGCGGAGGGCGACGATGGATTACGAGGTTGCTGTTGTCGGCGCTGGCGCGGCCGGCATTGCAGCAGCAAAAAAGCTGGTCGATGCCGGCCGCTCGGTCGTCATCCTGGAAGCCAGCAACCGCGTGGGTGGACGCGCCTGGACAATCGAAATGGCCGGGATGCCGCTGGATATGGGTTGCGGCTGGCTGCATTCTGCCGAGCGCAATCCTCTCGTCGCCATTGGCCGTGCAGCCGGGTTCACTATCGAGCGCGGGCGCACGGCGTGGCAAAGCCAGTGGCGCAATCTCGGCTTCACGCCGGATGAGCGGGCGGCTGCGGCGACTGCATGGAACGCGCTTGAGGAGCGGATGCGCGTCAATCCTCCCGCCAGCGACAGGGCTTCGGACGCGCTGGAGTCGGGCGGCGAATGGAACGCCTACTGCCAGTCGCTCAGCGGATATCTGAACGGCGCACCGCTCGATCGGCTCTCGGTCTCTGACTTTCTTGCCTATGACAATGCGGCAACCGATGCCAATTGGCGCGTGCGGGAAGGCTACGGAAGTCTGATCAGCGCCGCCGTTCCCAACGTGGCCTTGCGCCTTTCGACGCCCGTTCGAGCCGTGACCTTGACCGCGAACGGCGTCCAGCTGGAGACCGACCGCGGTCCTGTCACATCCGGTGCGGCAATCATCACGTCATCGACCAACGTTCTAGCCCGCGGAGCCATTATCTTCGACCCGGAGGCCGACGATCACCTCCACGCCGCAAGTCAGCTGCCGCTTGGCCTCGCAGACAAGCTGTTTTTGGAACTCCATGGCAATCATGGTCTGGAGCCGGAAACCCATCTGCTCGGCGACCCGCGAAATGCTGAGACCGGCAGCTATTATATCCGCCCGCTCGGCCGGCCGGTCGTCGAAGGCTTCTTTGGCGGAAATGGCGCCGTCGTCATCGAACGCGCGGGTTTACTGGAAGCATTCGCCTTCGCCCTGGACCAGCTGTCGTCGCTGCTCGGGAGCAATATTCGTCACCACCTGCGGCCCCTGGCAGCCTCTTCCTGGTGTCATACCGATTGGATAGGCGGCTCCTACAGCCATGCGCTGCCCGGCCATGCGGGCGCACGCGCAGTCTTGGCGCGTCCCGTCGGCGACCGGCTGTTTTTCGCCGGCGAGGCGACGCATCAGTCCGACTTCTCGACAGCCCATGGTGCGTGGCAAAGCGGATTGCGGGCTGCCGACCAGGCCGCAGCAGTTTAATGCCCTCGTGACATAGAAGGGCGAACTTCGTTCGCTTTGTTGATGGGAGAGCCGGCCCTACACCCGAAATGGCCGCGCCACCAACGCGAGAGGATAACGCAATGGCAATCCGTAGCGCCGGACTTCTCATATACCGGCGCGCTTCCGAGAATTACGAAGTCCTTCTCGTCCATCCGGGCGGACCTTACTGGGCGAAGAAAGACGAGGCTGCCTGGTCGATCCCTAAAGGATTGGTCGAGCCTGGAGAGGACGCACTCGCGGCTGCGAAAAGGGAAGCTGCCGAAGAGCTTGGTGTAACAATCGATGGCATATTCAGACCGCTTGGCGAATACCGGCAATCTGGCGGCAAGATTGTCGTCGTGTGGTCGATCGAAGCTGATCCAGTCCTGGATGTGAACGCGATTCGGAGTTCCGAATTTCAAATGGAATGGCCGCCAAGGTCGGGCCAGGTAAGAAGCTTTCCGGAGGTTGATCGCGCGGGTTGGTTTTCCTTAGCCGACGCAACGCTTAAACTGTTGAAAGGACAGCGACCGATGGTCGTCGACCTCCTGACGCATCTTGAGTGACCGGCCCCGCAAATTCCAGCTTCAGAGGCCCGCCTCGCCGCACTTATGGGTGAATCACGCAGCAGCCATGAATTGCTTCTGGAGGCCGCCGGCATGCGACAATCGCCGCCATCTGAATCAGATCGAGAAAATTGGAGCTGCGATCCGCAATCCGCGGCTTTTCAGCCATCCCATTTGCCACCCGGTTGCCAAAAAACCATGATTGCCTCACATAGATCACACATCGACCACAGGCATGAAGAATTGGATCGACGCTGGATGCGCATACACTACGTTTTTCTCAGTGCATTTCTTGCACTCGCACAGGCCGCCTATGCTGAAGTCGCGTCGCCGCCGGTCTTGGAGCCGCTGAAGCGGCAGGCGCAGGCCGCTGAGTTGAGCGCGCAATTCCTGTCGCGGTATAGCTATAAGCCCGTTCCGCTCGACGATGCCTTGTCGGCCAAGGTCATGGATGGGTTCATCAAGTCGCTCGATCCGGACCGCATGCTCTTCCTGCAGGCCGATGTCGACAGGTTCATGGCCGATCGCAACGAGATCGACGATGCGATCGAAAAGCAGGACCTGAAAATCCCGTTTGCGATTTTCAACGCCTATGAACAGCGCGTCGTCGACCGCATGACCTATGCGCGCGGCCTGCTGAAGCAGGGCTTCGATTTCAGTGCGCAGGAAGATTTTTCGGTGCTGCGCGATAAGGCGCCGTGGCCGCAATCGGATGCCGAGAGCAACGAGCTTTGGCGCAAGCGCGTCAAAAGCGATTGGCTGCGGCTGAAGCTCGGCGGCAAGACCGATGCGGCCATTCGCGAAACACTCGACAAACGATATGAAAACACGCTCGAGCGCGCTTACAAGTTTAAAAGCGACGACGTGTTCCAGTCGTTCATGGACGCCTATTCGACGTCGATCGATCCGCACACCGACTATTTCGGCGCGGCCGCTTCGGCCGATTTCAACGTCTCGATGAAGCTTTCGCTTTTTGGCATCGGCGCCGTGCTGCAGGAGCGCGACGACTACACGACGATCCGTGAGCTCGTGCCCGGCGGACCGGCGCAGCTCTCCGGCAAGCTTGCGGTCGGAGACCGCATTACCGGCGTCGGCCAAGGCAAGGATGGGGCGATCAAGGAAGTGGTGGGCACCCGCCTTGATGAAGTCGTGCAGATGATCCGCGGCAAAAAAGGCTCCGTCGTGCGGCTGGATATCCTGCCGGCCGATGCCGGAGCCGATGGCACGCATCGCGTCATCAGCCTGGTGCGCGATAAGATCACCCTCGACAAGCAGGCAGCCAGGAAGACCGTACTCTCCGTCAAGGCGGGCGATGCCACGCGCAAAATCGGGATTATCACGCTGCCGGTCTTCTATGAGGATTTCGACGCCAAGCGGAAGGGCGACAAGGATTACAAAAGCGCAAGCCGCGATGTCGCCAAGCTTCTCGGCGAGTTGAAGGACGAAAAGGTCGACAGCGTTCTCATTGATCTGCGCAACAATGGCGGCGGTTCATTGGACGAGGCGATCGATTTGACCGGTCTGTTCATCGGCAAGGGGCCGGTCGTTCAGCAACGCGGCAGCGACGGCAAGGTCGAGGTCAAAAGCGCCGATCTTGCAGCGCCTGTCTGGACAGGCCCGATGGGTGTCCTGATCAATCGCGGCTCGGCCTCGGCTTCGGAGATTTTTGCCGCGGCAATCCAGGACTATGGTCGCGGCGTGATCGTCGGCGAACCCAGTTTCGGCAAGGGCACCGTTCAGACGGTCGTCGATCTCGACCAGATCGTGCACAATAGCAAACCCGAATTCGGCGAGCTGAAAGTGACGATTGCCCAGTTCTTCCGGGTCAATGGTGGCACGACGCAGCTGCATGGCGTGACGCCTGATCTCAGCCTGCCGGGATTGTCCGATCCGACTGCTTTCGGCGAGACCAGTTATGACAATGCGCTGCCGTGGGCTGAGATCAAGCCCGCGAAATACCCGCGTGCCGAGACAGTCGCGACATTGCTTCCGGCATTGCAAAGCCGCCATGATGCGCGGGTCAAGACCGATCCGGACTTCCAGCGCCTGGTGAAAGACATTGCCGACCTCAAGGCGCAGCGCGAAAAAGGGGTCATTTCCCTCAACGAAGCCGAACGTCGCAAAGAAGCGGCGGCTCGCGAGAAACGGCTCAAGGATCGAGCCGAAGCAGGGGATGGCGAGGACCTTGGCGATGATGGCCTGGAGGCAGGCGAGCGCAGCCTGAGCGCCGATATTGCCATCGAGAATGCCCGCAAGAACGCCAAGGACGTCCTGCTCAACGAGGCAGCCGCCATTCTTGCCGACGAGGCGGATTTGCAGCAAGGCGTGCTCAAGGCAGCCACCAAACAATAAGGGAATGCGGACGGAAGACATAAGGCACTGCGAACTTCCTCCTCCTGGACCGGGTTAGCACGTCCGCATCAGCCAATTGCTGTTGATGACGGCGTCAGTCCCAATCCAGGAACAAGCCTGGAACTGTGGCTGATGCCCCTCGTTAGAGCGCCGTGCGTCCAAAAGGAGGCACGGCGCTCCAACACTTTCAATCCTCGCATCGTGCTTTCCGAAAATCGGATTTTCGGGCCGATGCGCTAGAAGGATGACGATGGAACCACGCCCATAGTCGGGACAGGTCGTTCCTGCTTCGGCGTCTTGTTTCCTTGCTCCTCGCCGCCGCTCAGTGCCTGGCGCACTTCATCCTCTTCCCAACCCGCCTCGATGGCCGAAGCCACGAGCCTCTCGATTTTCTCGGTTTCCGAATTGTGTGAAGTCTCATTCAGGTGGCGTCTGGCAGTCTCGAGACACTGACGGAGGTTGGACGCGCGGCTGGCGTCGTTACGATCGTAGCTTGGCGATGCGACGTAGGTCATTTGGAAGCTCCCTGTTGATCGGGAGAAACACCTCAAGAGACAGCCGGTTCCACTGCGTCAGCGTCGCCATCCGTCGTCTCGGGCTGCGCGACGGTGACGATGTCTCTGTTGGGCACGCTCATGGTCCTTCATGGACGACGACCACGGTATCTCCGCGCGATGACGCTTTCCGGAACCTGATGAATCTGCGTCAGAGGAATAGTCGTGCAGGCCGACCGTAACTGATCAACCGGACTGCAACGCGTGCGAGTCGCGGCAAAATTCAATCAATTGTTCCGAGGTCATGGGCCGTGCCAGCGCATATCCTTGCAGTATATGACAGCCGAGATCTTTCAGGATCTTCGCATGCTCCATCGTCTCCACGCCCTCTGCAACGATGTCGATGTTCTGTGATCGGCCGATTTCGATAATCGAGGAGACCAGACGGCGCTGCGATGGAGACGCGATGATCGGCTTGATGATCTCGCGATCGATCTTCAGCCGTCGCGGCTCAAATCGAAGCAGACTGACGATGCTGGCATGTTCGGTGCCGAAGTCGTCGATCTCGATTTCGATGCCGAGCTTTTTGACGGCTGGAATGATCTCGTTGAGAACAGGTTGAAGATCGTTGAAGGAGATCGTCTCGAGCAGCTCGAAACACAGGCGACCCTTGGCGATGGGAAGCTCGGACAGCTCGGCAAGCAGATTTGCCTGCGCCAGTCGGCGCGCTGAAATATTGACTGAGACACGGGGGATTTGCATTCCCAGGCTGTCCCATCTCGTCAGCTCGAACAGGGCCTTTTGCAGGATCAGCCTGTCCATGTCGCCGCTACGCCCCAGCTTTTCCGCGACGTCGAGAAATCTGATCGGGGCGAGCAGGCCCTTTTGCGGGTGGTCCCAACGGGCAAGCGTCTCGACGCCGGCAATGGCCAATGTGCTGGCATCGAACTGCGGCTGGAAGAATGCAACGAGTTCATCGCGATCGAGCGCGTGATTGAATTCGTCCGCCAGTTCTTTCGAATGGATCGCGGCGCTACGAAGCTCTTCGGTAAACACCGCCGCGCGGCCGCGGCCCGCCTTCTTCGCCTCGTACAGGGCCAGATCGGCATCGAGGAGCAATTGGCCGAGGTCCCGCCCGAGATCGGTCTCCCAGGCGACGCCGACGCTTGCCCCGACAACGCACGCCATACCGTCAATGAAGAGAGGTTGCTCGAGGGTCTCGACAATCTGCCGGGCCAATGCGTTTGCCTTCGGCTCCGGATCGGCGCTCCAGCTGGCGAAGATGAACTCATCTCCACCGATCCGAGCCGCAACGTCGTCTGGACCAGCCAAATCGGCAAGGCGCGAAGCCGTCCCCTGCAAGACCGCGTCACCGCCGGCATGGCCTTTCGTGTCGTTGATCTCCTTGAACCGGTCGAGGTCGATATGAATGAGGATCAGACAATCCTGTGCACGGGGTCTCGGCGGTTGCGCGATCATCCGGTCGACAAATCGTCGATTGGGAAGCCCCGTCAATGCGTCATGCAAGGACAGGAACTCCAGCCTCTGCCGGGCCCGAACGAGCTTTTTCTTGTGAAGGCGAAGCTTTTCGATCGTTCTTTGGCGCGATTTGGTCAGAAAGCCGATCCAGACGATCGGTGCAACGACACATAGTGACAGCAGGCTCGCGTAGAACTCAAAAATGCCGATCCCGCTCTTTTGGCCCCATCCGCGCTTCGGCAGTGCGGCGAGGGTCCAACGGCCATAGGTCATATCGACGGATGCCAGGACCGGCTTCCTGGAAAAGGTTGCCATGCTGCCGAAAAAGACCTGTTTGGGCTCGTTCGGCTCCGGCACGGTGCTGATGGCGAGTTCAAGCTCGGTCGAACCAAGACCGCTTTCCTGGTAGAGCCTTGGTATGTCGATGATGCCGGAAAGCAGTCCCCAAAAAATCTGGCTTTTTCCCTCAGTGATGTAAATTGGGTACCGGACCACGAAAGCGGTTCCACCTTGGACAAGCTCCACCGGGCCTGTGAGAACGATATTGTGGGTGTTGCGCGCCAGCATCGCGGCAGCCCGTTGCTTCTCATTGGTGCGGTAGTCGAGCCCGATGGCCTTTTCGTTTCCCTTCTCCGGATAGACCCACCTGACCACCATGTCGGGCGCGGCGGCGAAGCTTCGCAATTGTGAATCGGGCTGCAGGATCTGCGCGGCGAGTTTGGAAAATCCGTTCTGGCCCATCTCCGGATTGACTGCGATGCCGGCCGCCAACCCCTGCAACAGCTTCACATTGCTGTTGAGGTTCGTCTGAAGTCGGGAGGATATGGTGGCAAGATCGCCGGCGACGATCGAACGTTCCTCGGCCAGCGATCGCTCCAGCCGCCAGTTCGTTGCCACCCAGACGACGATTGCTGCAATAATCGCCGCAAATATTGCGGGAGCGAATGCGCTGGTATGGCTTATTGCGGAGCGAGCGAGATTTCTTCGAAACTTCATCAGGTTGCCGGCGTGGATGACAGACACTCATCCTTGCACGGTTTCTTTAAGGCAACGCTAAACTCGCCGGCGCCCTATGAAGGAAAGCCGCCTGCTTAGGTCGCCGGACTGAAATCGGCGGCCAGCACCGCGTCCCTGAGCGCGCGCGAGTAGGGATGCTGCGGGTTGTCCAGGACGGGGCGGGCCTGTCCGCGTTCGACGATTTCGCCTTTGCGCATGATGATGATGTTGTCGCTGATGTAATAGGCGGTGGCGAGGTCGTGGGTGATGTAGACGATGGAAAGACCGAGCTCGTTTTTCAGGCGGCCAAAGAGGTTGACGATGGCCATGCGCAGTGATGCGTCGACCATGGAGACCGGTTCATCGGCCACCAGCAGGCGGGGTTGCGGGATCAGCGCCCGGGCGATGGCGACGCGCTGAAGCTGGCCGCCCGACAATTCGTGGGGAAACCGGCCTTTCACTTCTTCAAGGGTCAGGCCGACATGGACGAGCGCGGCATCCGCCATCCGCTCCGCCTGCTGCCGGTCCGGCCGTTTTCCCGAGAATGAAAAATTGAGGGCCGTCTCGAAGAGATAACGGTCGACACGTTTCAGCGGATTGAAGGCTTCGAAGGGGTTTTGCAGCACCGGCTGGACCTCTTTCATGAAAGCCTTGCGTTCGGACCTGCTATGGATGGCAACGGTCCTGCCGCTGAATTGAAGCTCGCCTTCCGTCGGTTCGGTCTGGCCGAGGATCATTGCCGCGATCGTCGATTTTCCCGAGCCGGATTCGCCGACGATCGACAGGATCTCCGGCTCCGCTCCAAGTTCGAAGCTGACGTCCTTGACCGCCGTGATCAGGCGCCGGCCGAGCATGCCGCCCTGCCGGTAGACTTTCGTGACATGCGAGAGACGAAGAAGAGCGGTCAAACCTGATCTCCCGTAACGGCAAAACACGCCACGCGCCGCTGCGGCTCGACGGTGACCAGCGGCGGAACCTTCTGCGAGCAGATCTCCATGCGCTTGGGACAGCGCGGGTGAAACCGGCAGCCTTCCGGCGGCATGGCGAGGTTCGGCGGACGACCCTCCAGCGAAGGGCGGGCCGTCGCATCACCGATGCGCGGCAGGCTGCCGACGAGGTGCTGCGTATAGGGGTGGAGCGGTTTGTTGAAGAGTTTGGCGGTCGGCGCCTCCTCGACAAGACGCCCGGCATAGACAATGCCGATGCGGTCGGAGACCGTCGCATGAACCCCCATATCATGGGTGACGAACAGGAAGGACGAACCCATCTCGCGTTGGATTTCGCGGATCATCGATAGGACGTCGCGCTGAACGATCACGTCGAGCGCGGTCGTCGGTTCGTCGGCGATGATGAATTCCGGTGTCAGGATCGTGGCAAGCGCAATGGTCATGCGCTGGCGCATGCCGCCGGAGAGCTCGTGGGGATAGGCGTCGAGCAGATGCGGATCCAGCTTCAGCCGTTGCAGATGGGTGGCGACCCTTTCGAAAAACTCATTCCTGCCGACCTTCATGTGGCGAAAGGCGAAATCGGTGAAGGAATGACGGATCCGGCGCACCGGATTGAGCACATTCATCGAACCCTGCATGATATAGGACAGATGCCGCCAGCGCAGAGCCAGGCGCTCCTCCGGCCTCATTGCATAGATATCCTGGGTGCCGCCGTCGAAATGGAATGTCACCTTTCCCGAGACGACCCGGAGCGGCGGCCGGATCGCGCCGGCGATGGTCTTGATCAAGGTCGTCTTGCCGCTGCTCGATTCGCCGGCAACGCCATAGACCTCGCCGCGGGCGATCGTCAGGCTGATATCGTCGACGGCGCGCACCTCGCGATCGACGCCGTAGAGGAAGGCACGGTAATAGGCTTTCAGATTCTCAATTTCGACCAAAGGATCCATACTAACTTCCCATCCGGTTGAGCCGGCTGCGCGGATCATTGTATTCGTTCATCGACATGGACAGCAGGAAGAGCGCCAGGAAGAGGACGACGATGACGGCGACGGGGGCGGCCACCCACCACCATATGCCTGATATCAGCGCCGAATGCGCATTGGCCCAATAGATCATCATGCCCATGGTCGGCGTCTCGATATCGGTGAAGCCCAGCACCGACAGGGTGATCTCCATGCCGATCGACCAGATCATGTTGTTCATCGTGGTGGCGAAGACGATCGGCAGAACATAGGGCAGGTGCTCCTCGACGAGGATCTTGCGCATGCTCATGCCGGAATAGACGCTCTGGGTGGTGAAGGATCTCGTCTTCAGGCTGATCGCCACCGAACGGATGAGGCGTGCATCGTAGGACCAGCCGAGCGAGGCCATGATGACGATCAGCACTGTCCAGGTCATGCTGTCCTTCAGTACGAAATAGAAAAGGATCAGCAGCGGAAATTGCGGAATGACCATGACGCTGTCGTTGATGGCCATCAGCACCCGGTCGACCGCGCCGCCGGCATAGCCGGCGACGAGGCCGACGACCAGCGAAATGATGCGTGAAATGAAGGCGACGCCGATGCCGAAAAACAGGGTGTTGCGGAGCGCGGTTGTCAGTTGCCAGAAAACATCCTGGCCACGCGATGTCGTGCCGAGCCAATATTCGCCATCGGGCGGCATATCGGGCGGCAGAAGATAGATGTCGGTCGCGCCGTACGGCGAGAAGTAGGACATGATGACCAGCCCGACGATGACGGCAAAGAGCAGCAGGCCGCTGAGGAATTCCATATTCTGGCGCGCGAGGTCGCGGACGATCGTAAACATGCTCTATTCCACCTTGATGCGCGGATCGATCAGCGGGCTCAGAATGTCGATGATGAACACGGCGGCGGCAACGCCGACGATCGACAATGCGCTGAGGCCGAGCACCAGACTGTAGTCGCCGGCATGCACCGCTTCGATCAGCAGGTTTCCGATGCCCGGATAGCCGAAGACGATTTCGGTAATGACCGTGCCGTTGAAGATCGCGCCGAGCGACATGGCAAGCCCGGTGAACTGCGGCACCATGGCATTGCGGGCGATATAGGAGCGCAGAATCTTGCGCTTCGGAACGCCGCCCAGCTCGGCGAAGACGACGTAATCCTCGGTGATGATGTTGGAAACGAGCGCGCGCATGCCGATCAGCCAGCTGCCGGCGCCGACCATGATCAGTGACAAGGCCGGCAGGATCGAGTGTTTCAGGATATCGAGGACGAGGGCAAAGGAGAGGTCGAGATTGGCGTTCATCTCGTAGCCGCCATTGATCGGCAGCACCGGCCAGAGATAGCCGAAGACAATCAGAAGCACGAAGGCCAGGATGTAATAGGGAATGGGAAGCAGGGCGATGAAGACGAGGCTGACGGCCTTCAGCACCATGTCCTTGCGGTAATAACCGGCGAGCGCGCCGATCGCATTGCCGAGGACGAAGGTGATCAGGGTCGACACCGACATCAGCCCGATGGTCCAGGGCAGGGACCGCAGGATGATGGTGGAAACGGGGGTGGGAAAAGCCGAGAGCGAGGGACCGAGATCACCGGTCGCAAGCCGCAGCCAGAAATGCAGGTATTGCTGCCAGATCGAGCCCTCCATGCCGTAAAGCTCGCGAAGCGACTGGCGCATCAGTTCGATCGCATTCGGATCGGACTGCCCCATCTGGGTGATGGCGCCTATGCTTTCTTCGACCGGATCGATCGGGGTCAGGTGGGTGACGAAGAATGTTATCGTCACGCCAAGAAATACAACAAGCAGAAACTGACCGAACCGCTTCAGCACAAAGATCAGATAGGACGTCATAGGGCGGTGGTTCCTCTCTGGTTCCCTTCATCAAGTGGAAAGGATCGACGGACATGCCACATGCCCGTCGATTAGGGGGCCGGCGCGCAACACTCGCGCCGGCGTTGGGAGGATTATTTCGGTTGTGCCGGCTTCAGCTTGACCATCATCAGCCTGGAGTTGGCCCAATTCGGCACCGGATCGGTATAGGGGTCTGATATCGTTGGATAACCGGTCCAATAGGTCGTATCCATCGAGGTGAAGACGTTATAGGACATCAGCGGGATCGTCGGCATTTCGCGGGCCACCAGCTTCAGATAATCCTTGCCGAGCTCAACGCCCTTCGGATCATCGGCGCTGATGCCGCGAATGCTTTCGATGATCTTATCGAGATCCGGATTGCTCCAGCGCTGCCAGTTGCGCGGCGGCTGATTGTCACCCTTCTTGGCCACGAACTGCGAATGCCAGCTGTCGAGGAAGAACGACAGATCGGGATCGCCGCCCCAGGTTTCGACGCTCCAGGCGATCGCCACCTGGAAATCGCCGGGCTGGAGTGCCGTCTGCCAAAGTTTCGCGGCCGGCACGGCTTTGGCGTCGATACCGAAGGCGGCCCATTGCTGCGCAATCAGCGTCCCGGCCCGGGTGAAGACCGAGCGGGTGTCGCCCTCGACCGTCATCCGGATCTTGAAGGGCTGTCCATCCGGGGTCAGCCATTTGCCGCCGGATTTCTTGAAGCCTGCCTTCTCCAGCAGTTCGCCGGCAGCCTTCGGATCCGGTTTCCACCAGCCATAGCCGAAGGCACCGCTGATTGCCTGCGGGTCGGTCGGGATCTGGTCCTTGAACTTCGGCTGCTTGCGCAGGATATCGGCGATCTGTTGCCCGACCGTCGGGTCATAAGGCTTGATCTTGCTCTTGCCGGTATCGATCTCGAAATCCTTCAGCCAATCCTGCATCGGCGCCTGATAGTCCTTCATCGTGGCCGCCGTCGGCGGCACGCCGAGAGCCGACAGCGTCGCAGCGCCGCGGTAGCTCGCCATGTCAACGGCCTTGATGTCGATCAGCAGGGCAAGCGCCCAGCGTACATCGGCGTTGTCGAAGGGCGGATTCTGGGTGTTGAAAATGACAGCCGGAAGTGTCGGATCCGGATGGGCGAAGGGGAAGCCCGGGAACCAGGTCTCGATCGACTTCGATTTTTCCTTCAGCGTGAACATGCCCTCGGGCGTGTTGTCGTGAATGATATCGAGATTGTGCTCGAGCTGAGCGATAGTGCGTTTATCCGGCGGGCCGGGATCGGTATAGGTCACGTATTTCGGGGCCGGCTCGCCGAAGCGGGCAAGCGATGTCCGCTGCCAGTCGTCACGCTTCTCCCAGGTATACCACTTGCCCTGGGGATCGTAGGACTTGAGCTTGTAGGCGCCGAGCGAGACGGGATTGGCGAAATCATAGCGAAGCGGATCTTCGACTTTCTCGAAGACATGCTTGGGCATGATCCAGGCGCCGTTCCAGCGAACGGTGAAGATGGCGTGGAAGCGCGAATTGGGCTTCTTCAGCTTGAACACCACAGTCGAGGAGTCGGTCGCCTCGACGCTTGCCACCTGCACCGAGAAGGCAGCACTCCAGACCATGCCGGGGTGATCCATCTGCGTCTTGACGGTATAGACCACGTCGTCTGCCGTGAACTCCACGCCGTCGCTCCAGAAGAGCCCCTTGCGCAGTTTCACGGTCATCTCGGTGAAGTCGGCATTATATTGCGGCTTGTCGGCAGCCAGCGAATTGTCCCAGGTCGCGCCGCCAAGCCCTTGTTCGGGGTCGATATACCAGAGCGTATCCATGGTCAGCTGCTGCAGGCCGGTCGATACGCCGCCGCCGCCATTGACCCAGATGTTGAACCAGCCGGGATTTTTGATCGTCCCTTCCGGATTTTCGACGATGAGCGTCTCCTTGCGCGGCAAGGAGGTGTAGTCATCAGCCTTGGCCGCCGCTGTCAGGCCGAGTGCGGCCAGCGCGACGCCAAATGCGAGCCTCTTCCACTGTTGCATGAACTCCTCCCTAGAAAGCGACGATACGGCGGCCGCAAAGGCACGCAGGGGCACGTCGCGGTTGTCGGTTCGCAGAGGCAGAGCCTCAGTGAACCATCCCTCCGGCCCGCCTGCCTCCTCGCAGTGAGCCGAATATCTTCAGCCGGGGCTTACCCGGCGACGGCTGTCACACCGACAGCCGGATGACATTGTAGGACAGCGGTTTCAGCGCTGTCCGCACCCGTCCATCCTCGACCTTCGCAGTCTCGACATTGACCGGAGCGACCGTCTTCGGCCGCGCAGCCGTATTGACGGCTTCCAGGTCGCCATGGGTCATCTCCACCTGCTCGACCACCCGGGCGGCTCCGAAACCTTCCAGCCGCACGTCGAGATCGAGCGCCGCGTTCGGATGACGGTTGACGGCAAAGAAGGTGAGCTGCCTGCCGTCTTCGGAATGGACGGCCGATACGTCGAGATAGGGGACGTCGTTCTCTTCGTCGCTGTCATAGGTCGGGCCGTCGACGACCAGCTGCAGCGCCGAGCCGCGGCCATATCGGGAAGCGTAGTAGAAGGGGTAATAGATCGTCTGGCGCCAGGCCGCACCGCCGTCCTCGGTCATAATAGGGGCGATGACGTTGACGAGTTGGGCGATGCAGGCGATGCGCACCCGGTCGGAGCGGCGGATGAAGGTGTTCAAAATGCCGCCGACCTGCAGCACGTCTTCGAAATTATAGATATCTTCCAGGAGATGCGGCGCATCCGGCCATTCGTCGCGCGCCAGGATCTCCTTGTCCTGCTGGTTGGAATGATACCAGACGTTCCATTCGTCGAAGGAAATGCCGATCGTCTTCTTGGAGCGTTTTTTCGCCTTGATGTAGTCGATCACGCCGCCGATTGTGGTGATGTAGCGGTCGAGTTTCGTCGCGCGGGCGAGATAATTGAGCGTATTTTTCTCGCGATTGGCAAAATACATGTGCAGCGAAATATGGTCGGCGCTGTCATAGCACTGGTCGAGAACCTGAGCTTCCCACTCGGGATAGGTCTTCATATCGGAATTGGACGAGCCGCAGACCACGAGTTCGAGCGATTTGTCGAAGCCGCGCATGGCTTTGGCCGTCTCATCCGCCAGCCGGCCATATTCATAGGCCGACTTGTGACCGACCTGCCAGGGCCCATCCATCTCGTTGCCGAGGCACCACAATTTGACATCGTGCGGATTGGACCAGCCGTGCTTGCGGCGCAGGTCCGACCAGTAGGTGCCGCCGGGATGATTGCAATATTCCAGGAAATTGCGGGCGGCATCGAGGCCGCGTGATCCGAGATTGACGGCGAGCATCGGCTTGGTGTTGGCCTTCTTGCACCAGTCGACGAATTCATTGACGCCGATCTGGTTGGCTTCGCGGGTGCGCCAGGCAAGATCGAGGCGAACCGGGCGCTCCGAACGCGGGCCGACACCGTCTTCCCAATTATAGGCCGAGACGAAATTGCCGCCGGGATAACGGCAATATGGCGTGTCGAGCTCACGCACAAGATCGAGCACGTCGCGGCGAAATCCGTCCTCGTCGGCTGTGGGATGTCCGGGCTCATAGATGCCGCCGTAAATCGCTCTGCCGAGATGTTCGAGAAATGAACTGTAGAGCCTGGCGTCAATGGTCGCGACGCGGAAATCGCGGTGGGCAACGACATTCGTCTTCAACGGATCCTCCCGTTTATATATCAGAATTTTTGTTTTCTTGCCTCTAACTTGATATCAGGAATGTCGTTCTGTCAACCGAGTTGCGGTTTTAATCATACTAATTCAATTTTCTAAAATAATTGTTTTATTACAGTATGTTGTCGTGCATTTTTGGTTGTCAAATCTGGAAAGAAGCGTGATCTTTAAATCAAGATTTCCGATATTTATAATTCAGACATGCAGCCGCATGATGATATCGCGTCCATGATTTCCGAAGCCGCGGCCGAAAATATTCACGCCGCCGGTATGGCCGGCATTCTCGGCGATGCCGACCCTAAGCCGGATCGAGGAGTGCTGGGCAAGCGCCAGATCGCTGAGCGTGACATTCGATGCGGCGATGCCGTCGATGAAGGTTCCGCGCGTCGAGATGCGCCAGGTCTTCATCATCCCATATTGCGAGCCCTCGAGCTTCCACCATGCCGGCGTGAAGGCGCCGCGCTTGTCGCCGTAATCGCCGGGCGATGTCCAGGTGCCGATCGCCATGCCGTTGACCCAGAGCGTGATATCGGAGGGCCAGTCCGGATTGGTGCCGGGCACCTCGGACGACAGCTCCAGCGAAAACTCGATGGCGCGGATATCCTTGTTCAACACCTTGGCGTTGTTGGGGAATTTATATTCCACATAGCCCCGGCCGAACCAGACGAGCCCGGCCTGCATGCGCTGCGGATCGAGGAAATAGTCCGGCACATCGAGGGGACCGATGACGCTCTCGGTAGAGCAAAGACCGCAGGGCGCATGGACATCGCAACTGGTGTAGAGCCCCACAGGCATCTCGACTTCGATGATATTGTTGGCCCTTTGGGCAGCACTTTCCTCGAAGCTGATCAGAATTTCGCTGTAGATCGCCGAGCAGATCTTCTGATTTCCCTTGCGGGCTTTCGCCAGCTGGGAATCGACAAGCCGGGCGTCCTCCAAAATCTGGATGCCGGTTGCGACGGTGGATTGGGGGAGGGAAAGCGCGCGTGCGATGTCGTTGATATTCATCGGCCCTTTGGCACAGAGCAGCTTGAGAATCTCAATCCGCGCCGGCGCCGAAAGGGCGCGGATCGCATCGTTATTTTCGCCGGCGGCAATCGTCAAAAACGAGCGTTCCATCATTCCCCCATGATTTCCGATAAAATGATGTATATCGGAAATCATGATACATCAAGTGGGGATGCTTCGACGGTTTGATTGTTATTGTTGAGAAAGACGTCATTCCTAATGCCCGGCCGACTTGGGCAGCAGATCGGCATCCGTCAGGCTTCCCAAGAAAGCGACGATGTCGTCGATCTCGGGGTCGGTGAGGGCAGGCGCATCGCCGGATTTCCGGCCGAAGGGTGGGTCCTGGTTGAGATTGTCCCAATAGGCTTGCGGCAGGTCGTCATATCTACGGACCGTGCCATCTGAATTTTTTGGATACCACCGGCCGGGATCGCTGTCGCGGGTCGCATAGAAGGAGACGACGTCGCGCAGCGAGTGGAAATAGCCGTTGTGGAAGAAGCTCTTCTTCAGAGCGACATTGCGCAGCGTCGGGGTGCGGAACAGGCCGCAATAGTCGCTGCGTCCGGCAAAGTCGGTGCGCTGAGGGCCGCAGAGGCCGAGATCGTGATAGTTCGGATCGCTATTGGCCGGGATTGCCATATTGCGGGGAGCGGCGAGCCCGAGGAAGCCGAAATCGGAAAATTGCGGCGGTTCGCCGTCATTGGCAGGCTCGCTCAGATGACAGCTCGAACAGTTGCCCTTGGCCGGATCCTCGAACAGCTGCCGCCCCCGTAGCTCCTGCGCTGTCAGCGTCGCCTTGCCGGCGAGAAAGGCGTCGTAGCGGCTGGAATAGGGATAAAAATCCGGGCCGCTCTGTTCGAAGGTGGCGAGCGCCTCGGCGGCGGCGTCGAAGGCATCGTCGGGATTGTCGAACACCGTCTCGCCGAATGCCGCCTCGATGTCATCGGCATAGGCTGCCTTCTGCAGCTTTGCCATCACTTCGGCCGCATCCTTGTTTCCCATCTCGAAGGGCGAAAGCAACGGGATCTTCGCCTGATCGGCGCCGTGGTCGACCCGGCCGTCCCAGGTCAGGCCGCCGGTCGGGCCATTGTCGACGCCTTCGTCGCCCTCGTCCTCGGAATCGTAATAATGCTCGGTGAAGGTGGGTACCGCCTGGAGGTAGCGCAGCGTCGGCACGGCGCGCAGCCCCGGCCGGTCCATATGCTGGCCGCCGATTTCGACCGGCGTCGCCGATGCCGGGCCGAAGGCGTGAGCCGGATCATGGCAGGACACGCAGGCCTGGAGCCCCGAGGCCGACAGCGAGGCATCCGAGAATATCTTGCGGCCGAGCGCGGTGAGCGTTTCGGCCCGGGCAAAGGCCTCGGCGCGCGACATCGGTCCGGGATGCAGGCCGGCCGTGGTCGCCGCGCTGCTTTGCCGCAGCGGAAGACTGGCAAGACAGAGCGCCACAGCACCCATGCTCACCGCCAGGCCGGACCGCACAAGCCAGATTGTCTTGATTGTCATGATAAGGATTCCAATAGCTTAAGACTGGTTTGCTCCATGATCGAACCTGGTTGCAACAAATTGATGACGGCTATCGCCTGCGGCATCACGCCGACCCCCGATGTCACAAAGTTGATAGACGGCCGGAATAGCGTTTGGACGCCCCCGAGCGTTCTCCGCTCCCTCTAGCCAACGCCCCTAGCCATGAGGAACTGACGTGAAAAGACTGAAGACCCTCCATTCCATCTGTCTCGCCGGATCGGCCATCGTGCCGTTTGCGATCACAACGGCAGCCCATGCGACGCCCGCCGGTTACGACAAGATCGACAATGTCGTCGTCATCTATGCCGAAAACCGCAGCTTCGATAATCTCTACGGCAGCTTTCCCGGCGTCGACGGGCTCTCGAACGCGACCGCCGATCACGCCCGCCAGCTCGACCGCGACGGCCAGCCGCTATCCGAACTGCCGCCCGCCTGGGGCGGCCTCACCGCCAAGGGTGTGACGCCTGCCGTCACCGAGGCGCAGTCGGCCCATCTTGCCAACGCCACCTTTGAGATCGACGATCCCAACGGTTTTGCGCAGTCGCCTTCGGTGATCACCCGCGATCTCTGGCACCGCTTCTACCAGGAGCAGATGCAGATCGACGGCGGCAAGAACGACAAATTCGTCGCCTGGGCCGATTCCGGCAGCCTCGTCATGGGGCACTACGACGGCTCCGTCCTGCCGATGTGGCAGGTCGCCAAGAAATACGTCATTGCCGACAACTTCTTCCAGGGCGCCTTCGGCGGTTCCTTCCTCAATCATTTCGCGCTGGTCTGCGCCTGCACGCCCTATTATCCCGACGCCGACAAGAACCCGGCAAAGCCGACCATTGCCAAGGTCGATGCGGACGGCACGTCGCTTGTTGTGGCGGAAAACGGCCCGAAGTCGGCGCTGGAGGGCGCCCCGAAATTCGTCTCCGACGGCACGCTGACCCCCGACTTCTACGCCGTCAACACCATGCAGCCGCCCTACCAGCCGAGCGCCAATCCGCCGGCCAAGGACGGCGATCCGGCCTATGCCGATCCCACCGCCGCAACGACGCTGCCTCCGCAGCATGAAATCACCATCGGCGACCTGCTGTCGCTGAAGGGCGTCAGCTGGGCATGGTATAGCGGCGCCTGGCAGGCAGCCCTCGACGGCAAGAACGCCACGCCGGTGCCGAACTTCCAGTTCCACCACCAGCCGTTCAACTATTTCGCCAATTTCGCGCCAGGCACGCCGGCGCGCGCCGAACATCTGAGGGATGGCGGTCTTGGCGGCGAAGCCTTCCTCAGGGATATCGACGATGGCAAGCTGCCCGCGGTCTCCTTCTACAAGCCGCAGGGCAACCTCAACGAACATGGCGGTTATGCCGACGTGTCGAGCGGCGACCAGCATCTTGCCGATATCGTCTCCCACCTCGAGAAGAGCCCGCAATGGAGCCATATGCTCGTCATCGTCACCTATGACGAGAATGGCGGCTTCTGGGATCACGTCGCGCCGCCGAAGGCCGATCGCTGGGGCCCGGGCAACCGCATTCCGGCCTTCATCATCTCGCCCTTCGCCAAGAGCGGCATGGTCGATCACACCCAGTACGACACGACCTCGATCATCCGCTTCATCACCGCGCGCTATGATTTGCCGGTGCTGCCCGGCATCCTCGCCCGCGACAAGGCGCTGCGCAACAATGATCGGCCGCCGATGGGCGACCTCACAGCCGCGCTCGACCTGACGCATTGACGATTGCGAGCGGCCCCTGTTCGGGGCCGCTCCATCTGTTTCCTTACGTATTCCGGACGCAAAACCGCTGCGGACTTTTGCTGGAACTGCTTGCCGTCACCGCCGCAGTAATGGTCGCAATGCGGTCTGCGTTTCCTTCAGCAGCGGCAGATACCGCTCCTTCATCTCCGCGGCCGGCACGAGAGCGGCCGGCGCGCCGATATTGATCGCCGCGACGGTTTCGCCGCGGTCGTTGTCGATGGGCACGGCAATGGAGCAGAGACCGATCTCCAGCTCCTGATCGATGATGGCGTAACCCTCGGCGCGCACACGGCGGAATTCTGTGATGAGCTCCTCCGGATCGGTTCTGGTATTCACAGTGTTCTTCTTCAGCTCGCTGCGGGCAAGGATGGCGCGCGCTTCGCTCTCGGGGAGAGCCGCAAGCAGCACCCGGCCCATCGAGGCGCAGTAGGCGGGCAGGCGGCTTCCGGGAGTCAAATTGATCGACATGACGCGGCGCTGCGAGGCGCGGGCGACATAGACGATTTCGGTACCGTCGAGCACCGAGGCCGAGGCGCTCTGGCCGGCCTTTTCCGAGAGAAGATCGAGATGCGGTTGCAGCAGCGCCGGCAGCGGCGTCGCCGCGAGATAGGCATGGCCAAGCCGCAGGATCTTCGGTGTCAGGGTGAAGAACTTGCCGTCGTAATCGGCATAACCGAGTTCGGCGAGCGTCAGCAGCGAGCGGCGCACGGTGGCGCGATCGAGCGCCGTCAGTTTCGACGCCTCGGCAATGGAAAGCCGCTGCCGCGTTTCGCCAAAGGCTTCGATGACTTTCAGGCCGCGGGCAAAGCCGCTGACGAAATCCGTTTCGCGCATGGGTCCGAGTCTCCAATCAACTTGAGTAGTTTGTGCGATATATGAACAAATGTCAAATATCGCACAAATTTCTTGCCGTCCGGCCCGCCGCGCTTTATCCCTGACGCTCAAAGGATGGGAACCAGTTCCCGATCGCATAGCCAAGGAGAGATCCCGCATGGACAAGACAGTCGGGAGCACGGCGGAAGCCGTCTCTGAGATCGGTGACGGCGCGACCGTCATGATCGGTGGTTTCGGTGGCTCGGGCGCGCCGATCGAGCTCATTCATGCCCTGATCGACAAGGGCTCCAAGGGCCTGACCGTGATCAACAACAATGCCGGCAACGGGCGCATCGGCATCGCGGCGATGATCGATGCCGGCTTGGTCCGGAAAATGATCTGTTCCTTTCCGCGGTCGTCGGATCCGCGCGCCTTCACGGATAAATATCTGGCCGGCGAGATCGAGCTCGAGCTGGTGCCGCAGGGAACGCTTGCCGAGCGCATCCGCGCCGGGGGGGCGGGCATCCCGGCTTTCTATACGCCGACGGCTTACGGCACCGAATTGGCCAACGGCAAGGTCATCGCCGAGTTCGATGGCCGCCACTATGTGCAGGAGCGCTGGCTGAAGGCCGACTTTGCGATCGTGAAGGCTGAAATCGGCGATATCCAGGGCAACCTCACCTACAACAAGGCCGGCCGCAACTTCAATCCGCTGATGTGCATGGCGGCGGAAAAGACGATCGTCCAGGTCTCGTCGATCGTGCCGGCCGGCGGCATCGATCCCGAACATGTGGTGACACCCGGCATCTTCGTCGACCGCGTTGTCGCCGTTCCCAATCCCCAACAGGAAGAAGAGCTCATTCGAGCCGGAGTGGCCTACGTATGACCATCGACACTCGTGAAGACATCAAGCTTTCCAACGCGCAGATCGCCTGGCGCGCCGCGCAGGACATCGCCGACGGCGCCTATGTCAACCTCGGCATCGGCTTTCCCGAAATGGTCGCCCGATATCAGCCGCCCGGCCGTCAGGCGATCTTCCACACGGAAAACGGCATCCTGAATTTCGGCGAGCCGCCGGCGGCGGGCGAAGAGGACTGGGACCTGATCAATGCCGGCAAGAAGGCGGTGACGCTGAAGCCGGGTGCCGCCTTCTTCCATCATGCCGACAGCTTCGCCATGGTGCGCGGCGGCCACCTCGACGTCGCGATCCTCGGCGCCTATCAGGTGGCTCAGAGCGGTGACCTCGCCAACTGGCGGGTGGGCAGCAAAGGCGTGCCGGCCGTCGGCGGCGCCATGGACCTGGTGCACGGCGCCAAGCAAGTCTGTGTCATCACCGAACACGTCACCAAGACGGGCGAGCCGAAGCTGGTGGAGAAGTGCACCTTCCCGCTGACCGGCGTTGCCTGCATCACCCGCGTCTATACGAGCCACGCCGTCATCGACATCGTCAAGGGACGCTTCGTCCTGCGCGAAAAGCTCGCCGCGATGTCGCAAGAGGAATTGCAGGCGATGACCGGCGCGCCGCTGCACGTCGAAGGGCCGGTTGGCGACCTCGTCGTCCCGCAACTCTGAGGAAAAGCCATGACCGAAGCCTTTATCTGCGACTATGTCAGAACGCCGATCGGCCGCTTCGCCGGTTCGCTGTCCCAAGTGCGCGCCGACGATCTCGGCGCCATTCCGCTGAAAGCGCTGATGCAACGAAATGCCGCCGTCAATTGGGAAGCCGTCGATGATGTGATCTTCGGCTGCGCCAACCAGGCGGGCGAGGATAATCGCAATGTCGCGCGCATGTCGGCGTTGCTGGCCGGCCTGCCGATCTCAGTTCCGGGCACGACGATCAACCGGCTTTGCGGCTCCGGCATGGACGCGGTGATCACGGCGGCGCGGGCCATCCGCTCCGGCGAGGCCGAGCTGATGGTCGCCGGCGGCGTCGAAAGCATGTCGCGCGCGCCCTTCGTCATGCCGAAGGCCGAGACGGCCTTTTCACGCGCCGCCGAAATCCACGACACGACGATCGGCTGGCGCTTCGTCAATCCGCTGATGAAGAAGCAATATGGCGTCGATTCCATGCCGGAGACCGGTGAGAACGTTGCCGAGGACTATCATGTCAGCCGTGAGGACCAGGATGCCTTCGCGGTGCGAAGCCAGGCGAAGGCGGCGGCCGCCCAGGCGAACGGACGGCTGGCGAAGGAAATCACCCCGGTGATCATTCCGCAGCGTAAGGGTGATCCCGTCATCGTCGAAAAAGACGAGCATCCGCGGGCGACGACGATCGAGACGCTGGCGAAACTCGCCACGCCTTTCAAGAAGGAGGGCGGCACGGTGACGGCCGGCAATGCCTCCGGCGTCAATGACGGGGCGGCGGCGCTGATCGTCGCTTCGGAAGCGGCGGCCCGGAAATATGGCCTGACGCCGATCGCCCGCATTCTCGGTGGTGCTGCCGCCGCCGTTCCGCCAAGGGTGATGGGTGTCGGGCCGATCCCGGCCTCGCGCAAGCTGATGGCGCGGCTCGGCATGACCGCCGAACAGTTCGACGTGATCGAACTCAACGAGGCCTTCGCCAGCCAGGGGCTGGCGGTGTTGCGCGCGCTCGGCATTGCCGATGATGATGCGCGGGTGAACCGCAATGGCGGCGCGATTGCGCTCGGCCATCCGCTTGGCATGTCGGGTGCACGCATCACCGGCACGGCGGCGCTGGAGCTTCATGAGACCGGCGGAAAATATTCGCTGTCGACCATGTGCATCGGCGTCGGGCAGGGCATCGCGATCGCGCTTGAAAGGGTTTGATGTCGCTCGAAAGGGAGGCGCTTCCGGCATTTGCCGGAGGCCGCCCACCCGTTGCAAGCCATATCAGGCTTCTGTAGACATCGGGCATGCTGATCCGCCCCGCAGATAAGAACGATCAAGACGCGATCTGGAGGATCATCGGTCCGACGATCCGCGCCGGCGAAACCTATGCGCTCGATCGTGATCTCTCCGAAGCCGATGCGCTCGCCTATTGGATGGGACCGGACCGCGAGACTTTCGTCGCGGAAGAGGATGGTGTGGTCCTCGGCACCTATTACATCAAGGCCAATCAGGCCGGCGGCGGCCGGCATGTCTGTAACTGCGGTTACATGACCGACGCCGCCGCGAGCGGTCGCGGCGTCGCTCGCCGGATGCATGACCATTCCCTGCAGCATGCCCGCGCCAGGGGTTTTCGGGCGATGCAGTTCAATTTCGTCGTCTGCAGCAATGAACGCGCCGTCGCGCTGTGGCAATCGCTCGGTTTCGAAATCGTCGGTCGTCTTCCCGGTGTGTTTCTTCATCCGACGCAGGGCTATGTCGATGCATTGGTGATGTTTCGTACTCTCTAAGTGCGACGAAAAAGATGTGAGCGCGCTGTCGAAATCGCAGCGGTTCAAACGTCTTTGGATTGCAGGCGCGGAGTGCGGTAGGCTTGCCGCATGCGTCGCGATCACTCTGTCGGCATGGAGGTTATGAAGCCATGAGTGTTTCCTATCGTTGGGTCATCGTCGCTGCGGGCGCATTGATGACCTGCGTTGCGCTTGGCGCGATGTTTTCGCTGGCGATTTTCCAGGGGCCGATCGCAACGGCGACCGGCTGGTCGCATGTCGGCATCGCCAGCGCGATGACGCTGAATTTCATCGTCATGGGCTTCGGCGGCTTCTTCTGGGGCGCGGCAAGCGACCGCTTCGGCCCGCGCGTCGTCGTGATGATCGGGTCGGTGCTGCTCGGCCTGGCGCTTGTGCTGGCGAGCCGGGCCGAGACGCTGCTGCAGTTCCAGCTGACCTACGGCATCCTCGTCGGGCTCGCCGCCAGCACCTTCTTCGCGCCGATGATCGCGGCGACCACGGCGTGGTTCGACGAAAACCGCGGCCTTGCAGTGTCGCTCGTCTCCGCCGGCATGGGCGTTGCGCCGGTGACGATCTCGCCCTTCGCGCGTTGGCTGATCTCGGCCTATGAATGGCGGCCCGCCATGCTGATGATCGGTATCGGCGCCTGGCTGCTGTTGGTGCCGGCCGCTCTGCTGGTCAGGCGTCCACCGGCCGAAACCGCTGAAACCGGAACCGAGTTCGCAGCCGACGGCGCCAGGCCCCAGCTGTCGAAAGTCTTCCGATCCCCGCAATTCATCGTGCTCGGCCTGACCTTCTTTGCCTGCTGCGCGGCACATTCCGGGCCGATCTTCCATATGGTGAGTTATGCGACGATCTGCGGCGTCGCACCGATGGCAGCCGTCAGCATCTACAGCGTCGAAGGTCTGGCCGGACTGGGTGGTCGGCTGCTCTATGGCAGCCTTGCCGATAGGATAGGGGTAAAGCCGGTGCTGGTCGCCGGCCTGCTGGTGCAGGCGGCCGCACTCGCGACCTATCTCTTGGTCAGCCGGCTCGGCGAATTCTATGCGCTCGCCATCATTTTCGGCAGCGCCTATGGCGGTGTGATGCCGCTTTATGCGGTGCTGGCGCGGGAATATTTCGGGCCGCGCATTATCGGCACGGTCTTTGGTGCGGCGACGATGCTCTCCAGCCTCGGCATGGCCTTCGGCCCTCTCGTCGGCGGCTGGATCTTCGACACCTTCGCCAATTATTCCTGGCTGTTCATCGGCTCCGCAACGGTCGGTCTGGGGGCGGCCGCGATCGCCCTCGCATTCCCGCCACTCGCCCGCCAAAAACCGCAGCCGGCCTTTGGCGTGGCTCCATGAGACGACGCCGGGCTGTTCTGTGGTGCGGCGGTTGCGAAGGACCGATCTTTACGAGAAATCCGAAACGAAGCCTTCCATCGTCGTGTTCAGCCGCCCAAGGATCGTCAGCAGGATCTGCTGCTTGCGGGCTCGCCGCGCTGCCGCCGATGTCATATCGACATCGAAGATCGCCGAGAAGGTGGCACGGTTTGAAACATTGAAGAAGCAGAGACCGCTCAGCGTCATATGGATCTCTATTGGCGTAACGGCCTGATGGAATAGTTCCTTTTGGTATCCGAGACGCAGGCATTGATCGATGCGTTGCAGGATCGGCCGGTGCAATTCGCCGATCAGGGATGAGGCCGGCAGGTATTTTGCGTCGTTGAGATTCTCGCTCATGATCAATTTGACGAACGTCGGATGATCGAAGTGAAAGTCGAAGCAGAAGTCCACGAGGTTCTTCAGCGACTGGCGTGGATCTTCCTCACCGAGGTCGACCTTCGCTTCCGCGACGCGGATGCGCGCATAGGCGTTTTCGAGCACGGCGACGTAGAGCTTCGCCTTCGAGTTGAAGTAGTAATAGATCATCCGCTTGCTGCGGCGGGTCTTCTGGGCAATGCTGTCGATTGTCGTGCCGGCGTAGCCATGCCGGGCGAACTCACCCTCGGCCGCTTCGAGGATGTCTGCGCGGGTCTGATCGGGATCATTCGTCCGCTGCTGACGCTGATATTTTTGCGTCGCCTGCGACTTGCCGGGTTTAACCGCACTCTCAGCCATGGTTCCTCGCTGACCAGCCAATGCAATCGCCCTTATCGCGGCCTTTGCCTCGCTTTGCAAGCATGGCCGCCCTCGAACATTCCAAAAACCGCCAGTTGAGCCGATCCCCACGTGAGATGGCTTTTACTTGCATAGCAAGGAATGAATTTTGAACCATTTCGAACAATTTTTTGAGGCTGGCATCGGTGAATATTCAAGAAAAAATGTCAGATTGAATCTTCAAAGTAGATCAGGTTGTTATACTAAATAATTGAAAGAAAAAGAAATATTTCAGATTGGCATTAATCCTCCCAGGGAGTTGACAGATATTTCATCATCTGGCTACTTATGTACGCAAGCGAACATTTTGCGTGTGAGGGCCGGGGACGGAGAAGGCGCTTGCAGCGACGGGAGGAGCTCACCATGAGCTATCAATTTGATTTCAGCGTTATTTTTGCCGCCTGGCCCCGGCTTCTCTATGGGTGCTGGCTGACGCTTGCGATTTCGACCAAGGCGATGGCGATGGGCTTTGCCATCGGCCTTCTCTGCGTGGGCTTGCGCCGGACCGGGATCGGGCCGTTCGTCTGGCTGGTGAAGTGTTTCATCGAGATCATCCGCAACACTCCCTTTCCGGTTCAGGCCTTCTTCATCTATCTCGGCTTGCCGTCGATCGGGATCAGGCTCGCGCCAGATACCGCCGCCATCGTCGCGCTTGGTCTCAACGGCGGCGCCTATGCCGCCGAGATCATCCGTGGCGGGGTGGAATCGATCCAGAAGGGCCAGGTCGAGGCAGGCCGCGCGCTCGGCCTCAGCGGCTTCCAGGTGTTCCGCTATATCATCCTGCGGCCGGCGCTGCGCGTCAGCTTTCCTGCACTCGCAAGCCAGTTCATTCTGTTGATGCTGACCTCCAGCGTTGTCGCCTCGATATCGGCGATGGAGCTAGCCAGCATTGGCCAGCAGCTGGAATCGACGACCTTTCGCAGTTTCGAGGTCTACCTGACCCTGACCGGTCTCTACCTCGGAATGTCCGCCATGCTCACGGGGCTTTTCTCCCTGATCGAGCGCGGCCTTCTCTCCTATCCGACGCGGTGACGGCGATGGTTCAGACACTCGGCCTCAATCAGATCGTCATCCTGCTCGAAGCGTTCCGCTGGACGATCCTGCTCGCGGCGATTGCCTTCGTCTGCGGTGCCGGTGGAGGGCTCTGCATCGCCCTGATCCGCACGGCACCGTTCCAGGCGCTGCGAGCCATGGCGACCGCATTCATCATCGTCTTTCAGGGCACGCCGCTGTTGATGCAGCTCTTCGTCATCTATTACGGCCTGCCGCTGATCGGCATCACGGTCAACGCCTGGGTCGCCGTTGCCGCCGGCCTCACGCTGCATGCGAGCGCCTATCTCGGGGAGATCTGGCGCAGCACCATCATGGCGCTGCCGAAGGGGCAGGAAGAAGCGGCCAAGGCGCTCGGCCTCGGATACCGGACCCGTATCGTCGACGTCATCCTGCCGCAGGCGCTGCGGATTTCGCTGCCAAGCACCGTCGGTTTCCTGGTGCAACTGGTCAAGGGTACGTCGCTTGCCGCCATTATCGGCTTCACCGAGCTGACGCGGGCCGGGCAGATCGTCTCCAACGCGACCTATCAACCGCTCATCGTCTTCGGCCTCGTCGGCGCGCTCTACTTCGCGCTCTGCTGGCCGCTGTCGCACTTCAGTTTCCAACTGGAAAAACGCTTTGCGAGCGCCCGCTAGCGCGCGCAGGGAATAACGCTAAGGGCAAGGAGGAAGCCTAATGATGAAGAATACCAATATGTTGAGGAAGGCCTGGGGGGCAGTCGGCGCGATCGGTTTTGGCCTTGTCGTCGCATTCGGCGCCGGCAAGGCTGATGCGCAGAGCTTTGCGGAGCTGAAGGCCAGCGGCAAGATCGTGATCGGTATCCAGGGCGAGAATCCACCATGGGGGTTCGTCGACGAAAACAATCAGAGCGCCGGCTTCGATGCCGATTTCGCCAAGCTTCTCGGTGAGGAAATCGGCGTGCCGGTCGAGTTCAACCGTGTTGCCGTCGCCAATCGTATCCCGACCTTGATGACCAACAAAGTCGATGCACTGATTGCAGTGATGGGCATGTATCCCGACCGCGCCAAGGTGGTGCAGTTTACCAAGCCCTATTCGGCGATCGACATCATGCTGCTCGCCAAGCCGGAGACAAATATCAAGGCGCCGGCCGATCTCAAGGGCCTGCGAATTGCCGTTGCGCGCTCCTCGGCACAGGATACGCAGGTGACGCAGAACGCTCCGGAAGGCGCGACGATCCAGCGTTTCGATGACGATGCTACCGCCATCCAGGCCTTCCTTTCCGGTCAGGTCGACGCGCTCGGCGCCAACAACACCTATTTCCTCAGCATCGCCAAGATCGCGCCGGACTTCAAATTCGAAAAGAAACTGCAGTTCAACCGCCAATATAACGGCATCTCCGTGCGTCCCGGTCAAAAGCAGTTTGTCGAGGAGCTGAACGCCTTCATCGACAAGGCGCGCGCCGACGGCCGCCTCGAGAAGATCTACCAGAAATGGCTTGGCCAGGACGCGCCCGACTTCCCGGACTCGCTGCCTAATATCCCCTTCACCGTTCAATAACAAAGCAGATGAGGAAGACGCCGTGAATGCGATGGTGACAATTGCGGACAATGCCGCTGTCGATCCGATGATCGTCATGGAAGCCGTGGACAAATATTACGGCGCCTTCCACGCTCTCAAGAGCATCAACCTGACGGTGAAGCAGGGGGAGAAGGTCGTTCTCTGCGGGCCTTCCGGCTCGGGGAAATCGACCCTCATCCGCTGCATCAACTATCTCGAGAATTTCGCCAGCGGCCGGGTCGTGGTCGACGGTATCGAGTTGAAGACAGGCGCCTCGATCGACGCCATCCGTCGTGAGGTTGGCATGGTCTTCCAGCAGTTCAATCTCTTCCCGCATATGACGGTTCTGAGAAACTGCATGCTTGCACCGATGAAGGTGCGCGGAATGAAGGCAGCACAGGCGGAAGAGGTTGCGCGAGCCTATCTGGAGCGCGTGCGCATCTCCGATCAGATGCACAAATATCCGGCGCAGCTTTCCGGCGGTCAGCAGCAGCGTGTGGCGATTGCCCGCGCGCTCTGCATGGATCCAAAGGTGATGCTCTTCGATGAGCCGACCTCGGCGCTCGATCCCGAGATGGTCAAGGAAGTGCTCGACACAATGGTCTCGCTCGCCGGCGAAGGGCGAACGATGATCTGCGTGACCCATGAGATGGGTTTTGCCCGCGCCGTGGCCGATCGTGTGATCTTCATGGCGAATGGCGAGATCATCGAGGAGGCGTCGCCCGAGGAATTCTTCACCGCGCCCCGGAACGAGCGCACGCGCGCTTTTCTCGGACAGATTCTCGGGCACTGAGAGCGGGAAGAGAATAATGCCACTCGATTACGGTGTTCATACGTTCGGCTTCGTCTGGAACGCGACGGCGGCCGAGGCCATCGCCAGGCTGGCGGATCAGGGTTTTAGGAAATTCCAGCTGCTTGCCAGTGATCCGCATTTCAATATCCGTGATCACGGTTCGACGGACTGGATCGCGCTCAGGAACGGCATCGCCGCTGCTGGCGGAAAGCTGGTCGCGCTCGACCTGCCGGTTGGCGACTATAATCTCGCCAGCCCTATGCCCGATGTGACGGAGTTTGCTGTCGGCGCCTATGGCAGAGCAATCGAAGCGGCCGCCTTTCTCGGCAGCCGCTATGTCACGGTGAGTTCAGGGCGTAAACACGCGCTCATCGCCGCGACACCGGGCGTGCTGGAAGATATCGTCGCTGACTGCCTCGTCCGGCTGGCGGACCACGCCGCCGCCTGCGGAATCCGACTTCTCTTCGAAAACCACCCGATCGGTGTCTTCCCGGATGCGGCCTCGATCCGATCGATGCTCGACCGCTGCCGCCGGAACAATATCGACGTCGTCTATGACGTCGCCAATGCCCGGGCGATCGGCGAGGATCCGTCCGCCGGCCTGGAAATGTTGAAGGACAGGGTTCGCGTCATCCACCTCTCGGATGCCGACGACGGCAAATGGCAGCACGCGCCGATCGGCTCGGGACAGATCGACTTCCGGCCGATCCTGAAGACCATCGAAGATCTTCGCTTCGACGGCGACGTGGTCATCGAAATCATCTCGGAAAATCCATTGGCGGATGCGGTTGCTTCTCGCACCCGCCTGCAAACCCTCTTGTGACTGGAACGGAATGGTTGAAAGCATGGCAAATATCTCCATCGGCGTCATCGGCGCAGGCCTGATCGGCCGCAAACACATCAAGAAGATCATCGATCATCCCGATTTCGACCTTGCCGGTATCGCTGACGTCAACCGCGACAGCATCTCGGCGCAATATCCGGGTATTGCGGTCTTCGAGGATTACAAGTCGCTGCTCGATGAAGCACGGCCGCAGGCCGTCATCATTGCCTCGCCCAACCAGAGCCATGCCGAAATCGGTATCGAATGCGCGCGCCTCGGGATCGATATGCTGATCGAAAAGCCGGTGACCGATACGCTCGAAAGCGCCGCCGATCTGCTCCTGGAAGTGCGCGCAAACAATGTCCGGACGCTCGTCGGTCATCATCGCCGCCATCATGACCAGGTCAAGACGCTGAGACGCTTGCTGCGTGAAGGGTTGATTGGCAATCTTGTCGGCGTCTCCGCCATCTGGGCGGCCTACAAGCCGGATGAGTATTTCCGCATCGCCCCCTGGCGCACGCAGCCGGGTGGCGGACCGATCCTGATCAACCTCATTCACGAGATCGATTTCCTGCGTTACACGGCAGGCGAGATCCTTGGTGTCAGCGCCATCTCCTCAAACCGGCAGCGGCAGTTCCCGGTTGAAGATACCACCGGCGCCTTGCTTCAATTCGATAGCGGCTGCATCGGCACCTTCTTTGCGAGCGACAGCGCGGTTTCCCCCTGGACGACGGAGCAGGGGGCCGGCGAAGCAGTCGAGTTTCCGTTCAGCGGAGAGAGCAACTATCGCTTCGTCGGCAGCCGCGGTTCTCTGGAATTTCCGACCCTGGTCCATTGGGCGCAGGCAGAGGGTAGCCAGAACTGGAACGAGCCGATCCGGTCCCAGCGGCTGCTTGCAAGCTTCATCGATCCCTACCACGCCCAGCTCGACCATTTCCGCGATGTCGTCCGCGGCGAGGCGGAGTCGCTGCTCACCGTTGAGGATGGCGCCCGTACGCTGATCGCGACGCTTGCCGTGGCGGAGGCTGCCGCATCGGGAAGCCGGATCGATCTCCACGATCGTTACGAGGCGCTCGCAGCCGGAAAATTCTCACCGACATTGCAAGCTACAAATCCAAGGAAAGCATTCTGACATGAAGCCGATCTTCGTTCTCAACGGTTCCAACCTCAATCTGCTTGGCCAACGCGAGCCGCATATCTACGGCAGCACGACACTCGCTGACATCGAAACCATGTGCCATGCGAGCCCGGCGGGCCGAAAGCATGGTGTCGACTTCCGGCAATCCAACCACGAGGGCGAACTGATCGACTGGATCCACGAAGCCCGCCATGCGGCCGACGCGATCGTCATCAATGCCGGTGCCTATACCCATACCTCGCTCGCCATCCATGATGCGCTGAGGACCTTCGAAGGCCCGATCATCGAACTGCACATCACCAATGTGCATCGCCGCGAAACCGTTCGCCACCACTCCTACATCTCGCTTGCTGCGACCGGCGTGATCTGCGGCCTCGGGCCGGATGGCTATGAGTTCGCACTCGAGGCGGCGTCACGGCTCGTCGCCAAGACAAAGGCGGCATAGGGCGCTCCCATCCCGATCACTGTCGCGAAAGGACTCCTGCGATGAAGACATCGATAGCGACCGTTTCATTAGGCGGCGACCTGCGCGACAAGCTGGAGGCGATCGCCAGGGCCGGCTTCGACGGGGTGGAGATTTTCGAGAACGACTTTTTGATCTACGACGCCAGCCCCAAGGAGGTCGGCCGGATGGTGCGCGATCTCGGCATGGAGATCACGCTGTTTCAGCCGTTTCGCGATTTCGAAGGCATGCCGGAACCGCTGCGCAGCCGCACCTTCGACCGGGCAGAGCGCAAGTTCGACGTCATGCAGGAAATGGGCACCGATCTCGTGCTCGTCTGCTCGAACGTTTCGCCGGCGTCGCTCGGCGGTCTCGACCGGGCGGCGGCAGATTTTCATGAACTCGGCGAGCGGGCCGCCGGGCGCGGTCTGCGCGTCGGCTACGAGGCGCTCGCCTGGGGCCGCCACATCCATGATCACCGCGACGCTTGGGAGATCGTCCGGCGGGCCGATCATCCAAATATCGGCCTGGTCCTCGACAGCTTTCATACGCTGTCGCGCAAGATCGACGTCAACTCGATCCGCTCGATCCCGAAGGAGAAGATCTTCATCATCCAGCTTGCCGACGCGCCGCTGATCGACATGGATCTGCTCTATTGGAGCCGGCACTTCCGCAACATGCCCGGCGAAGGCGATCTGCCTGTGCTCGACTTCATGAAGGCTGTCGCCGCAACGGGGTATGACGGATATCTGTCGCTGGAGATCTTCAACGATCAATTCCGCGGCGGGTCTCCGAGCGCAATCGCCGTCGACGGCCGCCGCTCGTTGATCTATCTCGGCGACCAGGTCAAGCGGCAGCAGCCGCAGAGTGCGCTGCCGGTGCCTCCAATGCCGCCCCGCGCATTGGTCGAGGGCATCTCCTTCGTCGAGTTCACCGCCGCTGAAGACGAGGCGCCTGAGCTCGAAGCGCTGTTTGCAAGCCTCGGCTTTAGAAGAGCGGCCAGACACAAGAGCAAGCGCGTGACCGTCTTTCGCCAGGGCGCCATCAACCTCGTCGTCAATACCGAGCAGAAGGGCTTTGCCAGCGCCTCCTATTCCGTCCACGGCACCTCGGCCTATGCCGCCGGCCTGATGGTCGATGATGCAACGGCAGCGTTGCGACGCGCCGTTGCGCTCGGCGCCCAACGGTTCGAGCAATCGCTCGATGCCGGCGAAATCGAGGTGCCGGCGGTGCGTGGCGTCGGCGGCGGCATCCTCTATTTCCTCGACCGCAAGACCGAACTCGGTCGCATCTGGGAGATCGAATTCGACGCGATCGAGGACCATATCCCTCTTCAGCCGGCCGGGCTGCAGTCGATCGACCATATGGCGCAGACGATGAAATATGAGGAGCTTTTGACCTGGCTGTTGTTTTATACGTCGCTGATCGACGTGCAGAAGACGCCGATGGTCGATATCGTCGATCCCTCGGGCATCGTCAGGAGCCAGGTGGTCGAGAATGCGGAAGGCTCGCTGCGCATCACCATGAACGGCGCCGAGAACCGCAACACGCTCGCCGGCCGTTTCATCGCCGAAACCTTCGGCTCCGGCATCCAGCATCTGGCCTTCAGGACGGACGACATCTTTGCCACTGCAGCAGCCCTTGCCGCAAACGGTTTCGTCTCGCTGGCGATTTCGCCGAACTATTATGACGATCTCGAAGCCCGCTTCGGCCTCGACGCCGAATTTGCCGAGCGCCTCAAGGCGGGCAACATCCTCTATGATCGCGATGAGCACGGCGAATATTTCCAGCTCTATAGCCCGACCTATGGCGAAGGCCTGTTCTTCGAGATCGTCGAGCGGCGCGGTTATCGTGGTTATGGTGCTGCCAACGCCATCTTCAGGATCGCGGCGCTGAGGAAACATCTGAGGCCGGCAGGCATGCCGACGGTCACGAAAAATCGCGGACATCAGACCGACTGATTTTCCCGGCGACCGAGCACATCGCCGCTCGTCAGCCTCGGCCTCTCACGCAAATCTCGCCCTTTCGTGCATTGCCCTTCGTCGATTTCCCCTAGATAAGACTTCTCCTATTCGTTTCATCACCTATGTCCTTGGTTTTTCGGGAGGCATTCGTCGCCATGGTCGAACTTGCGCAATCGCTCGCATCCATCAAGCTGCCGGACCTGTCCGGCAAAGCCGTGCTGATCACCGGCGCCTCGACCGGCATCGGCGCGGCACTCGCCCGTGCCTTCGCGGCTCAAGGAGCCAAGGTCGGTGTGCATTACAACGCCAGCCGCGAACCGGCGGAAAAACTTGCCGAGGAGATCCGGGCTGCCGGCGGCACCGTGCATCTGATCCAGGGCGACGTGTCGAGGGAGGGCGAGACCGAGCGTGTCGTCGAGGAGACGGCGAAGACCTTCGGTCATCTCGACGGGCTCATCAACAATGCCGGCGGCATGCTGGGGCGCAAGCCGACCTCGGAATATACCGACGCGCATTATGCCGCGGTCATGGACCTCAACGCCCGCTCGGTGCTGGCGGCAACGCGTGCGGCGCATCCCTGGCTGAAGAAGCAGGGCGGCTTCATCATCAACACCACCTCGATTGCCGCGCGCAATGGCGGCGGCAATGGCGCGATCCTCTATGCGGCGTCCAAAGGTTTCGTCTCGACGATCACCCGCGGCCATGCCAAGGAATTCGTCGCCGACAAGATCCGCGTCAATGCGGTGGCGCCGGGTGTCATCGCCACGCCCTTCCACGAACGTTATACCAATGACGAGCAGATGGAGCTGCAGCGCAAGTCGATCCCGATGGGCTTCGTCGGCACTTCCGAGGATTGCGTTGGAGCCTATCTCTTCCTCGCATCGCCGACGCTGTCCGGCTACATCACCGGACAGATTATCGAGGTCAACGGCGGACAGTTGATGCCTTAGTTTCCGCCTCCTCGAGAGATCTTCCCTTGCAAGCCAAGGGAACTTTCGAGCCGCCGTTACGTTTCCCGCATGGTCTTTTTATCGAGCGGGGCATTATGAGCTATTCATTTTCAGAACTCGACTTCCTCAAGCCGGAGCTCGGGGCGGAATATACGGGTTCGGGCACCCATTTCGCGGTATTCTCAGCGCATGCAGAACAGGTTGAGCTCTGCCTCTTTTCGCCGGACGGCAAGAAGGAGGTCGCGCGATTGCCGCTGCCCAAGCGTGAAGGCGATATCTGGTCGGGCTATATCGCCGGCGTCGGACCGGGAACCGTCTACGGTTATCGCGCCCATGGTCCATACGATCCGAAAGCTGGTCATCGCTTCAATCCTAACAAGCTCCTGCTCGACCCCTATGCGAAGCAGGTGACGGGCGAGTTGAAATGGGACGACGCGCTCTTTGGCTACCAGATCGGCAAGGACGATCTTTCCTTCGACGAACGTGATAGCGCCCCCTTCATGGTCAAGGGCGTGGTGCAGGATCCGGATTTCGACTGGGCGGGTGAAGAGGCGATCCGCCGTCCCTGGCCTGATACGATCATTTACGAGGCGCATGTGCGCGGCCTGACGATGACCCATCCGAAGGTGCCCGACAGGCTGCGCGGCACCTTTCTCGGCATGTGCAGCGATCCGATCATCGACCATCTCGTCAAGCTCGGCATCTCGGCGATCGAGCTCTTGCCGATCCAGTATTTCCTCGACGATCGTTATCTCCTGGAAAACAACCTGCGCAATTATTGGGGCTACCAGACGCTCGGCTTCTTCGCGCCGCAATCGCGCTACATGTCCGGCGACAAGATCACCGAGATCAAGACCATGGTGAAGAAGTTCCATGCCGCCGGCATCGAAGTCATCATGGACGTCGTCTACAATCACACTGCTGAAGGCAGCGAGAAAGGCCCGACGCTCTCCTTCCGTGGGCTCGATAATGCCAGCTATTATACCCTCTCACCCGACGATCCTCGCCACACCTTCGATACAACAGGTACCGGCAACACCCTGAATGCCGCCAATCCTATGGTGATGCGCATGGTGCTCGACAGTCTGCGCTATTGGGTCGGCGTCATGCATATCGACGGCTTCCGCTTCGACCTTGCCAGCACGCTCGGCCGCCAGGATATGGAATTCGACCGGCAGGGCCTGTTTTTCGGTGCCATCCGCCAGGATCCGATCCTCGCCGGTGTCAAGCTGATCGCCGAGCCCTGGGACGTGGGCGACGGCGGCTATCAGGTCGGCGGCTTCCCGCATCCCTTCCGTGAGTGGAACGACAAGTTTCGTGACGACGTGCGCCGCTTTTGGAAAGGCGACGGCGGCATGGTGTCGGAGATCTCGCAGCGCATCACCGGCTCGGCCGTACAGTTCAACCACTCGGATCGCGGCGCGACATCATCGATCAATCTGCTGTCAGCCCATGACGGCTTCACGCTGATGGATACTGTTTCCTTCAACGACAAGCACAATGACGCGAACGGCGAGGATAACAGGGACGGACATTCGGACAATCATTCGGACAATATGGGTGCCGAAGGAGTGACGGATAACGACGACATCAACAGCCTTCGGACGCGGCGGCGCCGCAACATGATGGCGACGCTGATGCTCTCCCAGGGCGTTCCGATGATCCTTGCCGGCGATGAGGTGGGCAACAGCCAGGGCGGCAATAACAACGCCTATTGCCAGGACAACGAGATCGGCTGGACGGATTGGGCGGGGCTCGACGACCCTTTCCTCGATTTCTGCCGGCAGGCTGTCGCCTTCCGCAAGGCCCATCCCGTCTTGCGGCAGGAGCGGTTCCTGACCGGCGAGACCGCCGAGGATGGCCGCATCGAGATCGCCTGGTACAAGCCGGACGGCAACTTCATGAACGATGGGGCTTGGAACGACGACGGATTGCAGGTGCTCGGGGTCTATGTCTCGAGGAGCGTCAATGCACCAGACACCGAGACGATGGACGACCTCTTCCTCATCTTCAATGCCGGTGGCGATTGCGAGGTTCACCTGCCTGTCGTGAATGGGCTGAAACAGTGGTCGAGGGTTCTCGACACGGGCACGGAGACGGACGCCTTCGAGGTGCACGAGCCGCAGAATCCGGTCATCGTCTATGCCCAGAGCGTGGCGGTCTTCGCGCCGAAGGGCCAGACCGAGCCGCCGAAGGACGCGACAAAAGCCGAGCGTCGACGGTGGTTCCAGTTCGGCCGCAGGAGCAGGTAACAGGTCGCAGCGAAGATGAATGCCGAAGCCATCACCGAACTTGGTCTCGTCTATGTCAGCGATACCGAACCAGGCATCCGAAGACGCAGGAAAGGCAAGGGCTTCAGCTATGTGATGCCCGACGGCACGACGCTCGCTGACGAATTACAGCGGGCGCGCATTGGTGCGCTCGGTCTGCCGCCGGCCTATGAGAATGTGTGGATCTGCCTCTATGATAACGGCCATCTGCAGGCGACTGGCATCGATGCGCGCGGGCGCAAGCAATACCGTTACCACAAGGAATGGCAATCCTTCCGCAGTGCGGGAAAATTCCATCAGCTGATCGAATTCGGCCGGGCGCTGCCGAAGATACGCCGCACCGTGCTGCGCCATCTCGACACCGGCGCGGAGGACGTCAACGGTGTGCTTGCGGCTTTGACGACCCTGCTCGACGAGGCGCATTTGCGCGTCGGCAACCAGGCCTATGTCAGGGAGAACGGCACCTATGGCGCAACGACGCTGCTGAAGCGCCACCTGAAGATCGTCGACGGGCGGATCGAATTGAAATTCCGCGCCAAGGGCGGCAAGCGCGTCCAGCGCAGTCTCAAACATCCCAGGCTGCAGAAGATCCTGGAGGAAATAGCCGACCTGCCCGGGCGCCAGCTCTTCGTCTGGAAGGATGAAAGCGGGGCGCTGAAGCCGATCGATTCCGGCCGGTTGAACGCCTACCTCGCCGAGATATCGGGCATTCCCATCTCGGCGAAAACCTTTCGCACCTGGGCCGGCTCGCTGGCGGCTTTCGGCGCGGCGCGCGAGGCGATTACCGGAGGCGGCCGGCCGACGGTCAAGCAGATGTCGGAAGCCGCGGCCGAGGCACTGCACAACACGCCGGCGATCTCGCGTTCCAGTTATATCCATCCGGCGATCATCGCACTCGTCGGCAACGACCATCCTCTGGTCGAGAGCGGTAACGAGCCGCTGCGGGGCTTGCGGGCCGAGGAAAACAGGCTACTTGATTTCCTCACACGCGAGATCGAAGAATGAACCCCAGACATCCGCCAGCATCTGACGTCTCGCTGACCCATCCCGACCGGCTCTACTGGCCGGATGAGGGCGTGACGAAGCAGGCGCTCGCGGATTATTACGCGGCGGTCTGGCCGTTCATGGCGCCCTATGTCGTCAACCGGCCACTGGCGCTGCTGCGTTTGCCGGATGGGATAAAAAGCCACCAACGGTTTTTCCAGAAACATGCCTGGAAAGGCATGAATCCGCATATCGAGGAGATCGCCGACCCGGAGGATCCGGACGGCGAAAAGCTGCTGCGCATCGGCGATTTCAACGGTCTGGTGGCGCTGGTGCAATCGGCCGTGCTCGAAATTCATCCCTGGGGCGTCACCACCGACAATTGGGAAAAACCCGATATGATCACCATGGACCTCGACCCCGGCGAGGACGTGGCCTGGAGCGCTGTCATCACAGCAGCGCTTGAATTGAAGACGCGGCTGGAGGCGCGTGGCCTAGCCGCCTTCGTCAAGACATCGGGCGGCAAGGGGTTGCATGTGGTGACGCCGCTTGCGCCGAAGGCCGGCTGGGCCGAGGTGAAGGATTTCGCCCATTCGCTTGCTGAAAGCATGTCGGCCGACGCGCCGGAGAAATATCTGGCAACCGCGACGAAGGCGAAACGCGGCGGGCATATCTACATCGACTATCTCCGCAACGGCCGCGGCAATACGGCGGTCGCGGCCTATTCGACGCGAGCACGAGTAGGCGCGCCGGTTTCGATGCCGATCGACTGGCCGGATTTGAACGTGGTGAGCGGTCCGGCCGCTTTCACGCTCGGCAACGTGCCGCAGCAACTGGAGACCCGGCCGAAGGATCCTTGGGAAAATTTCTTCGCTGCGGCCGTGCCGCTCGCCTAAACGGCTCTTGCTTCATCCCGCGCTGTCGAGCTCGGGATAGTGCCGAAAAATCCCTTCCTCGTTGAAGGCGAGGCGACGGGGGGAGGCGAGATAGCGGGCGATATTCGGACGCTTTGCCACCGCGTCGTGCAGCGCCAGCAGGCCGGGGTAATCAGCCTTGCGGCTCGCCATGGCTTTCGGGAAGGCATAGGTGAGGCCCTCGATCACCTGGAAGAGCGAGAGGTCGACATAGGTCAGCGTATCGCCGACCATATGGCCCGAGCCTTTTGGGTTCTGCCGCAGCACACGCTCGAAATAGCTGAGGAATTTCGGAATGCGCTCGCGGATGAAGGCGGCTGAGCGGGCTTTGGCTTCCGGCTTCTGGTCCTCGTAGTAGAGCGACGTGTCGATCGGGTGATGCGTATCGTGCACTTCGGCGACGAAATCGGTGACGGTCAGCTGCAGGCCGTTGACGACATGGCGAAGGCCTTCGTCCTCGGGCGCGAGGCCGAGCTTCGGGCCGAGGTAAAACAGGATGTTGGCGACATGCGGGATAATGAGGTCGCCATCCTTCAGGAAGGGCGGCGCGAAGGGAATATACGCTTCGCTTTGGCTCTCCATGATCTCGAACATGGCGCCGGTCCCGCGCCGCCCGCGGCCGGATTGGCGGGTGATGTCGATATAGTCGGCGCCGGCTTCCTCCAGCGCCAACCGCACAAATTCGCCGCGGCCTTGAATGCCGTGCCAGTAATAAAGCTCGTATGCCATGACTGCTCAATCCTTCGGTTGGCGACCGAAGTCTTTTCGCAATTCGTCCTTGGCTTTTTCAAGGGTGCCGCGCCGCTTTTTCGTCAGGTGGTCGCCGGCACGGTTGATGTAGAAGGTCAGCATCGACATGGCCGCGCGGAAGGGGCTAGCCTTGCGGCGATCGCTCTTCTCGGCGGAGCGCTTGACGGAGCGGGCAATCTTCTTCGGATCGTCCGATTTGAACACGCCTTCCTTCAGGTCCATCGCATCGCTGTGTTCGGTGACGTCCTGCGACCATTTCTTCTGCGCTTTGGCCATAGCGAAAATCCTTTACCAGGTGCGGGTGCAGGATGCAGGCAGCGGCAAGCCACCGCTCATCCTGTCCCTCATTAGTGGGGGCTGTGATGTTCATTGCGCTTGCGTGTCGCAGCGGCCTTCTTCGCAGAAGCGGACCGCTCCTCCTTCGAGCGTGCGGCGGATGCCGCGCCGCCGATGCGGCCGCCCTTTTCGGAGGATTCATGCGTATCCTTCTTGCCGCGGCCGGAACCGGATTTGTTGCCGCCGCCGCTTTCCTTGTTGACGGTTGCCCAGGCACGCCGTTCGGCCTCCTTATCGGAGACGCCGCGCTCCTCGTAGCTCTCCTCAATATGCTCGGCCTTGCGCTTCTGCTTGTCGGTATAGTCGGATTTATCACCTCTCGGCATCTCAACCTCCTCTGGTTTTGCCCTGCTGGTTTTCAAAGGAATTGAACCGGTACGGAGCCCAAAAGTTCCGGCGCCCGCCATGGTCTGCAACGGCCGGTTTCGGGAACAAAAGCCGATTTTATCAGGTTTCCGATGGGAAAAGCCTGGACACAGGCCCGCACAAAGAAGGAGCCGAGAACATGGAAAAACACATCGTCAAAGCCGATGGAAACGGCGCGATCGACGTGAACGGCCAGGTATCGCCGGTCACCTATACCGTCAGTCTCAAGCAAGGGAAGGGGCATTCGTACGAGGTCGACATCCGCTTGATGGCGCCGCGTGACTGGCTGGTGCAGCGAGGTTTCGAGCGGGATGCCGTGCTGGTCAGCCAGAGCGGCGCGCGCATTCCCATTTATCACAATGGCAATCATCACGGCAACGGCCGTCTCGACCTTGCCGACACGATCTCGATCGAACTGACGGCGCGCGACGACAGCTGCACCAGCGAGGTGGATCGGATGCGCAAATATCCCGAGTTCAACGGCACCGGGTAAATAATCAGCAAAGGGCGTCGTCGGCTAGCCGACGGGCCGCTGCTGGACGGCGGTCTTGACCGCCCGCTCGAGCGCGGTGCTGCTGAAAGGTTTCGCCAGCAGCACCGAGCCGGAGAAGCGGTTTGCAATCGGCAAGCTGCTATTGCCGGTGGCAAACACCAGGCCGACCGACGGAAAGGCCTCGCGCGCCCTGGCGGCGAAGACCAGGCCCGACATGCCGGGCAGGCCGATATCGGCGACGATGATGTCGACGATGGTGTGTCCGAGGATGTCCACGCCCCGTTCGCCACTATCGGCCTCGATGACCTCATAGCCGAGATCCTGCAGGATCTCGGCCGTGTCCATGCGGATGAAGGCGTCGTCTTCCACGAGCAGCAACTTCAGCTTTTCAGCTGCGATCTCGGGATGTTTGGCAACAGGCACCGCGGCATCTGCCGCCCCCTGGCGGTGTTGCGGCCGGTTGGCAAGCACGTGGCGGATCTTGCGGGCGAGTTCCTCGCGCGTATAGGGCTTGGAGAGCAGTTCGAGACCGGGATCGAGCCTGCCGCCATGGACGATCGAATTTTCGGTGTAGCCCGATGTATAGAGCACGGCGATATCAGGCAGACGCTCGCGCGCCATACGCGCCAGCTCCGGGCTCCTCAATGGGCCGGGCATGACGACATCGGTAAAGAGCAGGTCGATATGGGCGCCGCTTTCGATAACGGTGAGCGCGCTTTGTGCATCCTTGGCCTTCAGCACGTGATAGCCGAGATCCGACAGCATTTCGATGACGGTGGCGCGAACGCCCTCGTCATCCTCGGCGACGAGGATGGTTTCCGTGCCTCCGGTTGCCGGCACGGCGTCGGTGGTGGTGACGCGATCTTCGCTCTGGAGCGAGCGGGGCAGGTAGAGCTTGAGGGTCGTGCCTTCGCCGATCTCGCTGTAGATCTTCACATGGCCGCCGGATTGCTTGGCGAAGCCATAGACCATCGACAGGCCGAGACCGGTGCCTTTGCCTTCCGGTTTCGTCGAGAAGAAGGGCTCGAAGGCCTGCTGCATGATCTCTTGCGTCATGCCGGAGCCGGTATCGGTGACGGCGAGCACGACATATTGGCCGGCGGTGACTTCGGGATGGATGCGGCTGTAGGAATCGTCGAGGAAGGCGTTGCCGACCTCGATCGTCAACTTACCGGCGCCGTCCATTGCGTCCCGGGAGTTGATCGCAAGGTTGAGCAATGCGTTCTCGATCTGGATCGGATCGGCGAAGGTGTTCCAGAGGCCGCCGGAGACCATGGTCTCGACTTCGATCTCCTCGCCGAGCGCGCGGCGCAACATGTCGTCCATGCCGGTGACGAGCCGGCCGATATTGACGACCTTCGGTTCCAGCGGTTGGCGGCGGCCGAAGGCGAGCAGCTGGCTTGCCAGCCGCGAGCCGCGTTCGACGGCGGCGAGCGCGTTGGAAATGCGTTCCTTGGCCCGGCCGTTCTCGGCCACGTCCTTGCCAAGAAGCTGCAGATTGCCGGAGATCACCTGCAGCAGATTGTTGAAGTCATGGGCAACGCCGCCGGTGAGCTTGCCGATCGATTCCATCTTCTGCGACTGCTGGAGTGCGGCTTCGGCCTGCTGGCGCTCGGCGATCTCGGCGGCGACGCGGACCTCGAGCATTTCATTGAGTTTGCGCAGCTGATCTTCCATGTCGCGGCGCTGGTCGATTTCGACTTTGGCGGCACGGAAGAGCCGGATATTGTCGATCGCGACGGCTGATTGGCCGGCCAGGCTGACGAGGCTTGCCTCGGCCGCCTGGGAAAAACGGCCGGGCTGGCCGTGGCCGAAGAACAAGCCGCCGATGACGCTGCCGTCACGTGATTTCACCGGCACGGCGAGATAGCTCCTGACCGGCAGATGTCCCTTCGGCATGCCCGCATGCGGCGCATTCTGCCCGTAGCGCGGGTCGAGCAGGATGTCGTCGGAGCGCACGATGCCTTCGCCTTCGAAGGTCGGCGCGAAGACCTTGGTATTGCGCGGCATCGGGAATTTCTCGAAGTTCTTCCGGTCGACACCGGAGAGGGCATAGAGCATGTAGCTGCCGCCCTCGCCATCGTCGACATTGTAGAAGAAGGCGCCGAATTCCGCGCCGGTCAGCGTCACGCCGGCGTCGACGACGATCTGGGTGAGGCGTTCGACACTGGGCTCGGCGGTAATCGCTGCACCCGCCTGGTTGACGACCGCAAGCGCCTCCGATTTGGCACGCAGCTCTTCCAGCGCCATCTCTTCGCCGCGCTTGGCCGCCACCTGGTCGGTGACATCAAGCGCCGCACAGAGGATGCCGGCGACCGTGCCGTCATCGTCGCGCAGCGGCGTGTAGGAGAAGGTGAACCAGGTGTCCTCGGTGCGTCCGTCCCGGCGCATCGGGATGAGCAGCTCCTTGAAGAGCTGCGAACCGCCTTCCAGCGTGCTGGCGACGATCGGGGCGAACTGTTCCCAGATATCCGCCCAGACTTCGCGGAAGGGCCTCCCAAGTGCATCGGGATGCCGCTCCGGGAAAACCGGCACATAGGCGTCATTGTAGAGAAAGGCGAGGTCCGGACCCCAGGCGACGAATTTGGGCTGGCGGGAATTCAGCACCATTTCGGCGATATGTTTGAGAGAAGCAGGCCAGCTTTCGACCGAACCGAGACCGACGGCGTGGAAGGTTGGATGCCGCAACAATTCGCCGATTTCGCCGCCGCCTCTCGGCCAGCCGTTCCCGACGCTTCCCATTCAAAATCGTTTCCTTGTCATCCGCTGCGCCGGAGTGATTGGCCACCTCGGGGTTCAGCCTGCCAAACCCTCAACATAGAGGCTTGCGATAGGAGGGAAAGGGCGCGGTCGAAATATCCTTAACCCAGAGCTTCGTACGTCCTTTCGGACGCGCAAAGGGCGATACGCCAAGGCGTTCAACAGTGGAAGCGGTCTGCGGACATGGCCTGCAAGCGGTTATTTTCGGTAGAGTTTTTGCGATGCAGCGAAGGCGCGGCCGATATAGACGGAGACCAGTTGCACCGGCGCGCGCGGATCACGGAAAACCAGTCCGACGAGATTGTCGACGACGAGGATGAAACCCAGCGCGACACCGAGATAGAGCAGCGCGGCGATGACGAGGAGCGACATCTCCATCCCTCACACGGTCGCGGTAAAAGCGCGGGTGGCGGCCGCCAAGAGCGGGACGGAAAGGATTTCGATATGGCCGTTATTCATGGCAACTTCCCCAGTCCCGCCATAAACAGCCATTCTATGTTGTTGTTCCCGATTATCGGGGCCAGCGCTCAATTTTCTTGAAAGCCTCAAAGCTTGCAGCGTCATCCGGCCTCTGTTCACCCCCGCATGGAAGCCACCTTTAAAATTCGATAAAGCACAACTAATTCAGGCATATGACAAAAGGGGTCGAAGGGCGTCGTGACGACGCCCTTTTCTAATCGACATGTTCGGTATTCCAGTGGTCAGGACGCCGTCTTGCGGCTCGCAGTCCGCTTTGGTGCCGGTGTCACGACGCCGTTCGTCTTGCTGCCCGCCACCGTGCGCTTCGCTTTGGGCTTGACTTCCTTGCCGTCGGAAGACGCCGCAGAACCCTCGAGCGCTTCGCGCTCGTAGCGTGCCTGTTCCCAATGGATGGAATCTCGCCCTGTCGGATAACCCTCTTCTTCCCAGAGGGCATATGCACGTTTCTTGATCCACTCGTCTCGAGTTTCTGCCATCGCTGATCTCCAGTCACATGATGCCGTCGTTCGAACGCGATACTGCTGAGATGGTTCCAGAGGAGGGGAACTCTTTCAAGCGAAATCGCTCTGCACGCTGGAATATTTCGCGTTGCAGCATATTAGGGTTGAGAATCGGCCTTCACGAGGACTGAAACTCCACCGCCTTGTGCAGATCTGACACGAAATCCAGGTGCTGCCGGCGCTGGTCCGCCTCGTCGCGGATGCGCAACAGATAGGAAGGGTGGATGGTGACCAGAACGGGCCGACGGTTTGTCGGCTGCAGAATATGGCCGCGCTGCGGTGTCAGCTTCACCTTCGGCCCGAGCAGCGCATAAGGCGCGCTTGCGCCGAGCGTCACGACGAGCTTCGGCTGCAGGATGTTGATCTCTGCGCCGAGCCACCATGCGCAACGCCTGATCTCGCCGGCATTCGGTTTTGCATGCAGCCGCCGCTTGCCGCGCGGCGTGAACTTGAAGTGCCTGACGGCATTGGTGACATAGCAGCGCCGGCGGTCGAGACCGGCCTCATCGAGACAGCGATCGAGCAGCCGGCCGGCGGGACCGACAAAGGGCTTGCCGGTCAGATCCTCCTGATCGCCCGGCTGCTCGCCGACCAGGACGATCTCGGCTTTGCCGGGGCCTTCGCCGAAGACGATTTGCGTGGCATTCCTGTAGAGGTCACAACGCGTGCAGCCTTCGGTCTGATGCTGGAGTTCGGCAATGCTTGTCGCCTCCGCGACTTCGAGCGTCAGGGCGGGACCGACGTTTGCAACTATGTTCATGATGGCGATCCTCATCTCGACGAGATCAATCGATCTGTGCCGGGGTTGTTCCCGTTCGGGAATGGGCAGCGGGCTTTCGAAATCTGCTGACCCATTCCGCGACTTTCGCGATCGGTTCCCGGCCGGCAAACGATCACGGCGAAAAATTTCGCGTCATGGGAGAGCCGCCCTGCGATTGAACGTCGCCGTTTCGCGGCTATATTTGCCAGCGATGTTCTATCTCCTGTCGACCTACTGGCCGCATATCCTCTTTGTCGTTTCGATCGCCATGGGGGCCGCGGCGGCGATCCATGCCGCCATGACCAAGGAGGAAGTGCGCGCCGCGATCGGCTGGGTCGGCGTCATCATCCTGTCTCCGATCATCGGTGCGCTACTCTACGCGATTGCCGGCATCAACCGCATCCGCCGCAAATCGCTGAGCATCCGCCGCGACGCGCTGCTGCTTGCGGCCGAATTCGATGAGCTGGAGACATTCGATGCCGAGGCCGAGACGGTGATCAGCCAGTTCGGGCGCCGCTTCGCGGCGCTTCAGAGGCTCGGCGACCGGGTGACGCGCAATCCGCTGACCTCCGGCAATACGATCGACATGCTGGAGACCGGTGACGAGGCCTATGCGGCGATGAAGACCAGCATCGACGAGGCGACGCGCAGCATCCTGCTCGAAACCTATATCTTCGACCGCGACGTGATCGGCCTTCGCATCGCCGACGCGCTGATTGCAGCGGTCAGGCGCGGCGTGGAGGTCCGGGTGCTGATCGACGCGGTCGGTGCGCGGTATTCGGTGCCGAGCATTCTCGGCCATCTCCGCGAGGGCGGCGTCACCGTCGCCGTCTTCAACGGCAACGTCATCATGGGTTTGCGGCTGCCCTATGCCAATCTGCGCACCCACCGCAAGATCCTGATCGTCGACGGGAAAATTGCGCTGACCGGCGGGATGAACATCCGGGCGGGTTTCAGCGAGGAGGCGACGGGAGAGAGCTTCGCTCACGATACGCATTTCAGCGTCACCGGCCCTGTTGTCGCCGACCTTTTCGACCTCGCCGCCGAAGACTGGCGCTTCTCGACTCAGGAGCTGTTGAACGACGAACCCTGGCGCATCGAACCGCCAGAGCGCAGTCCCGGCGATCCCATCCTGATGCGCGTCGTCGCCTCCGGCCCGGACCGCAGCGTCGAGACCAACCACAAGATGCTGACCGGCGCATTTTCCGTGGCGCGCCAGTCGATCCGCATCATGTCGCCCTATTTCCTGCCGGACCGCGAACTCATCAGCGCGCTGGTGACGGCGGCGCGGCGCGGCGTCGAAGTCGATATCATCGTGCCTGCGGTCAACAATCTCGTGCTGGTCGACCGGGCGATGACGGCGCAATTCGATCAGATCCTCAAGAATTATTGCCGAATCTGGCGCTCGACCGGCAGCTTCAGCCATTCGAAGCTGCTGACGATCGACGGCACCTGGGCCTATGTCGGCTCTTCCAATCTCGACCCGCGCTCGCTGCGGCTGAATTTCGAGGTCGATCTCGAAGTGCTGAACGAAGGCTTCGCCGCCGAGGTCGATGAGCATATCGAGGAAACCTTGAAATCGGCGACGCTGGTGACGCTTGAGGGGCTGCAGGCGCGGCCCTTTGCGGTGCGGCTGCTCGAAAAGGTGCTCTGGCTGGGCTCGCCCTATCTCTAATGCATGTCGCTCAAAACTGTGCGGCGGTTTTGGGAGGACGACCTGCATAAAACCAAAATCTGGCGCGTCGCATGAATTATCGTCGACGCAACGCGCCTTTTTTGTCATCGGACATGGCAAGTTCCGCTCGGCCGCCTATACTGCGGAGTGAGTAGCCTTTTGATCAACGGAACAAGTGCGCCTGCCGATGCACGCCAGAAAAGATAGCCTTCCCGCCAGCATTCTCGCCTCGATCAGGAGCAGGAAAAAGCGGCTCGACGCAGCCCAGACGGAGGCAAGGCCGCGCAGTGCGGGAACGCTGATCGCCTCCTATAACGTGCATAAATGCGTCGGGACCGACCGGCGCTTCGATCCGGAGCGCACCAGCCGGGTGATCCATGAAATCGGCGCCGACGTGATCGCGCTGCAGGAGGCCGATACGCGCTTCGGCGAGCGCACCGGCCTTCTCGATCTCGGCCGGCTGGAGCGGGAGACGGGACTGATCCCGGTGCCGGTTGCCGGCATGGCCAAGGCGCATGGCTGGCACGGCAATGTCGTGCTCTTCAAGAAGGGGCTGGTGCACGACGTGCACCAGGTCAAACTGCCGGGGCTGGAGCCGCGCGGTGCCCTCGTTGCCGAAATCGAGCTGGAGCAGGGCGGGGTGCTGCGCATCATCGCCGCGCATTTCGGCCTGCTGCGTCATAACAGAGCCCAGCAGGCCCGCACACTGGTCGAGCTTATCAATGACAGGCACGAAATGCCGACCATCCTGCTCGGCGACCTCAACGAATGGCGACTGGGCGACCGCTCGTCGCTCAACACCTTCCAATCCGCCTTCGGAGAGCTGCCGCCGGCCGTACCGAGCTTTCCCGCCGGTCTGCCGCTTCTGGCGCTCGACCGCATCATCGCCAACCGCAAGGGGATTATTTCAGAGGTGGAAGCGCATGATACGCCGCTGGCGCGCATCGCCTCCGACCACCTGCCGATCAAGGCGCTGATCGATCTGGAGCCGGTGGGCGGTTAAAAACGCCATCGACTGAGACGTCATCGGAGCGGCTCGATGGATCGCCGAGTGCTCTCACTTCGGGCGGAACATCCGCGTGAGACGGCGAAACCGCTGAGCCCACAATTGCGGATCGATCTTTTCCGATGAGGATGGTGCGGTCAATCGCGCAATGCGAGGCAAGAGAAACGCAGCCCAATCGTCAAGATCGCGTTTGCTGAAATAAGGCAGCCAGACGTCGGAGGGGGCCTCCCATTGTCGTGGATTTGCTCGAGCCAGATCGCCGAGCTTGACCAATATCATTTGGCCGTTGTCTCCGACGACTTCGATCTCCGGGTCGGGATCGGGCCTGGGAAGACGCGCGATGATGCTTTCTTCCAGAGCTTTTCCAATTCTTCGATCCGCCTCGTCGAGGCGGCCAAGTATTCTTGTGTCTCCGGCTGGGCCGGAGCCCTCTGTCATGTTGATCGTAAATTTGGCGCCCATAATGCTGTTCGAATATTGGGATACCTGCAGCCAGCAAACCCTTCCGTCCCGGGCAAAGCTGCACCTGCCCGCGTTCTCGGATTCCCAGCCGAACTCCCGAAATCTCGGAGCCAGCAGCGAGCGCATATGTCGGTGAAAATCTCTGCTTTTCAGGTAGTCGCGCATGCCTCTGTCCCAGGGGTATGCCTCGCGCTGGAGCATCTCACGGCATGCTCGAAGGCACAACGGACGCTTGTGTCGTCGCAAGCGTCTGTCAGCACGCGTATCTGAAAATATTCAGAACCGAAAGGGATGGCGTCTGCGATTTTCGATCGGCCGCGGCTGGGAGGTCGCTGGGTCAGGTCCCGGATCGGCGGCCTGAAGACGGCTGATGTTGGCGAAGACGCATTTGTTGCGAGCTGGCGCCGGCCGGTCGATGTCAGCCGGCGCCGTATGTCCTGTCGTGCAATTGGCGCTAGAGAGCGCCTGCCGCCTGCAGCAGCTTGCGATCGAGATCGACTGCCACGCGGGACTCGTTGTCGAGAACCATGGTCGCCGGCTTGTCGGTTGTGTAGGCCGGCCAGTCGGGCAGACCATCGGCGCTCGGCTTGCCGTTGCGGGCGAAATTCACCCAGGCCTGGCTCACCTTCCTGGACAGCGCGAGGGCGTCGCTGCCACCGCCGGTCGACGTCTTGACCAGGGCGGCGTTGGCAAACACGTAGGGCAGTTCCGCACAATGCCAGGCCATGGCAATCCCATCGAGGACTGGTGACTCGTAGGCGAACATGTAGGAGTAGACCGGAGCCCCGTTCTGCTTCGCCTTCAGGTCGAGATCACGGATGGTGCCCGGCCGGAAGCGCAGATCCAGGAAATAGGCGTCGGCGATCCTCTTTTCGGGGTAGGCGGCCATGAATGCCTTGCCGACCGCCTCGGCCTTATCGGCGAAGCGCTCCTTCAGCTTGGCCTCAGACTTCGCACCGTCCCAGCCGTTCTTATTGTCGGCAAGCAGCTCGCCCGCCTTGTGAGTGATGACCGTCTCGAATTCATTGAGGGTGTTGCCGACCATCAGCGGAATGTCCTTGGCCTGATCGACCCACTCTGTTCCGACAGGATTCGCTGGAATGTAGTCGCCGTCCTGAACGGGCGCATAGCGGGCGTCCTTCGCGCCCTGGGCGGTCGCGTCCTTGATGGCCTTGTCGGCGGCGGCAAGGAGATCGTAGTAGTCGACGTCGGCAAGCTTGTCGATTTCCTCAGCCTTCAGACCGAGGTTGGCGAGCGTCAGTTCGGCCACCTTCCGCGAGGACGCCTGATCGACGACCGAATCGGTCCGCGAGCCGCTCTGGACGATCGCCTTCTGAAAGAGGCCCTTCGCCGAAGGCGTCCCCATCAGGGCGCGCACCTTGTAGCCGCCGCCGGACTGGCCGAAAATCGTCACATTGCCGGGATCGCCGCCAAAGGCTTCGGCGTTGTCGTGGACCCATTTCAGCGCAGCGACGAGATCGGTGATGCTGGCATTGCCCGACCGTTTGTACTTCTCGCCATAGGCGGAAAGATCGAGGAAGCCGAGCGCGTTGAGCCGGTGGTTGAGGGTGACGACGACAACATCGCCGTCCTTGCTCAGATTGTGGCCGTCATACGAGGTCAGCTCGATACCGGAGCCGTTGGTGAATCCGCCTCCATGAATCCAGACCATGACCGGCCGCTTTTTGCCGTCCTTGATCGCTGGCGTCCAGATGTTCAGGAACTGGCAGGCTTCGCTCATCGGCAGATAGCGGTGCGGATTGAAGAGTTCGTCGCCCGCCACTTCCTTCATTCGGGGGATGAAGCAGTTCTCGCCGTAGGTGACAGCCGGACGGATGCCTTTCCAGGGCGCCACCTCTTCGGCCGGCATGAAGCGGTCGGCACGTGCATAGGGGACGCCGAGATAACTGTAGATTCCATCATCGAGTGCGCCGACGAGATTGCCCTTGTTGGTTTCGACGACCGTCTTGCTCTGCGAGGCAACAAACTCTTCGGCGAGAGCCGGCGCGCCGCCAATGGGAGCTGTCATCGCCGACAGCGCAAACAGCACAGCATAACGAGGTAACAATATGCTTTTCATCAACTTTTCCTCTTGTCGTTGATTTCGATTTTTCAAAAGCCCGACGGCCGCCGTCCCCGGCCGTCGGTGACTAACTAGGTCAGAGCGGACGATTGTCAGGGCCATGTCAGATGGTTGTTGAAGAGGGATCACACGGGAGAGTTGGACAGTTCTTCTTTGCCGAAAATCACTGCTTGACGTCTTTCGCTCTTTGAGAAATGCTAAGATGTCAGACCAATTTCACGCGCTGACTGCCTGATAAGAAAATGGGGAACCATGAAGGCAAATCGTAGCGACAGGCCGGTGATCCGGCCGCTTCCGGTCATGGACCGCGCGCGTCAGGTGACTGATGCGCTGGCGGATTATGTCGAGGAGGCACGGTTGCAGGCGGGTGACCGTCTGCCGGCCGAGCGGGAGCTGATGGCAGCCCTTGCCGTCGGCCGTTCGACCATTCGCGAGGCGATCCGCCATTTCCAGGCGCTCGGCGTCATCGAGACGCGCAAGGGCAGCGGCACCTATCTGTTGAAGCCGGTTTCCCGGGCGACGATCCATATGCCGCTGTCGTTCGACGCGGTGCATCTGCGCGACGCGCTGCTGCAGACGCTGGAGGTCCGCCGCGGCATCGAATGCGAGGCGGGCATGGTCGCGGCGCGGCGGCGCACAGCAAGGGATCTCGTCGTTATCGAGGAAAAGCTCGATGAAATGGAGCGGGTGCATTTGGAGAAAGGCACCTCCGGGCCGGAGGATCTGGCCTTCCACCTCGCCGTTTACGACGCCACCCACAATCCGCTGTTTCGCCAGCTGCTCGAGCAGATGCGCGAGACCTTCGAGCGCTTCTGGGAACATCCGTTCGACCGGCAGGATTTTGCCCGCCGGTCCTTTCCCTTTCACCGCACGCTTTTCAACGCGATCGCTGCCGGGGATCCCGAGGCGGCGCGTCTGGAAACATTGAAAATTCTCGACATCGTCGAAGAAGACATCAAGGAAATGTCCAAATGAGCAACGGCGCAGAACCGTTCGACCTTGCCTCCCTCATTACGGCGCACGACGAAGGCAATTTCGCCGAAGCCGTCGTGCCGCCGATTTTCCAGACCTCGCTTTTCACCTTTGCCGATTATGACGAGATGATCGCCTCCTATCGCGGCGAGAAGGTGCGGCCGATCTATACGCGCGGGCTGAATCCGACGGTGCGCGCTTTCGAGGAAATGCTGGCCAAGCTCGAAGGAGCGGAAGATGCGCTGGGTTTTGCCAGCGGCATGGCGGCGATCTCGTCGGCGGTGCTGAGCTTCGTCGAGCCGGGCGACCGCATCGTCGCCGTCAAGCATGTCTATCCCGATGCCTTCCGTCTGTTCGGCACCATCCTGAAGCGGATGAAGATCGAGGTGACCTATGTCGACGGCCGCGACGAGGAAGCCGTCGCCAGGGCGCTGCCCGGCGCCAAGGTCCTGTATCTGGAAAGCCCGACGAGTTGGGTGATGGAGGCGCATGATGTCGGCGCGCTTGCCGCGCTCGCCAGGCAACACGGCGTCGTCTCGATGATCGATAACAGCTGGGCGAGCCCGTTCTTCCAGCGGCCGCTGACGCTCGGCGTCGATCTGGTCATCCATTCGGCTTCCAAATATCTCGGCGGCCACAGCGATGTGGTGGCGGGCGTCATCGCCGGCTCGAAGGCGATGATTGCGCGCGTCAAGGCCGAGGCCTATCCTTATCTCGGCGGCAAGCTTTCGCCGTTCGACGCCTGGCTATTGATCCGCGGCCTGCGCACGCTGCCGCTGCGCATGAAGGCCCACGAGGCATCGGCGCTTGAAATCGCCAGGCGCCTGCAGAAGCTCGATGTGGTGGAGACGGTCTGCCATCCCGGGCTCGCCAACCGTCTGCCCGCCGGCCTCAACGGCACCTCGGGCCTGTTTTCGTTCATCTTCCGCGAAGGCGTCGATATCCGCGCCTTCGCCGATCACCTCAAGCTCTTCAAACTGGGTGTGAGCTGGGGTGGACATGAAAGCCTGATCGTACCGGGCGAGGTGGTGCTTCAGCAGAAGGCACAGCCGAATTCCGCACATGCCTTCGGCATCCATGCGCGATCCGTACGCCTCCATGTCGGCCTCGAAGGAACCGAGGCTCTGTGGAGGGACATCGAGGAGGCGCTCGCCGCCGCCTCATTATCCTGAAACCTGAGAGAAACCTAACAAGGGGGAACTGAGCCATGAAAAAAGTAATAATCTCAACGCTCTTTGCTTCGATGATGGCGGGCACGGCCTTTGCCGATACGACGCTGAAGCTTGTCGAAGTCATCACCAGCCCGGAGCGCACCGAAACGCTGAAATCGATCGTCGGCAAGTTCGAAGCCGCCAATCCCGGCACGAAGGTCGACATCATCTCGCTGCCCTGGAACGAAGCGTTCCAGAAGTTCGCGACCATGGTATCGGCCGGCGACGTGCCCGATGTGATGGAGATGCCCGATACCTGGCTGTCGCTCTATGCCAATAACGGCATGCTCGAGAGCCTGGAGCCTTACCTCGAAAAGTGGGAGCACACCAAGGAACTGACGCCGCGCGCGCTCGAACTCGGCCGCGACGTCAAGAACACCGCCTATATGCTGCCCTACGGCTTCTATCTCAGGGCGATGTTCTACAACAAGAAGCTGCTTTCGGAAGCCGGTGTGGCCGCGCCGCCGAAGACGCTGGAAGAGTTCACCGCCGCTTCGGAAAAGGTCTCCAAACTCTCCGGCAAATACGGCTACTGCATGCGCGGCGGACCGGGCGGTCTCAACGGCTGGATGATCTTCGCCGCCACCATGGCTGGTTCGAACAAGTACTTCAACGACGACGGCACCTCGACGATGAACAGCCCCGGCTGGGCAAAGGGCATCGAATGGATGGTCGATCTCTACAAGAAGGGCTATGCGCCGAAGGATAGCGTCAACTGGGGCTTCAACGAAGTCGTCGCCGGTTTCTATTCCGGCACCTGCGCGTTCCTCGATCAGGATCCGGATGCGCTGATCGCCATTGCCGAACGCATGAAAAAAGAAGATTTCGGCGTCATGCCGCTGCCGAAGGGTCCCGACGGCAAGTCCTTCCCGACGATCGGCTATGGCGGCTGGTCGATGTTTTCGACCAGCGGCAACAAGGATCTCTCCTGGAAGCTGATCGCCACCCTCGAAGGGCCGGAAGGCAATATCGAGTGGAACAAGCGCATCGGCGCCCTGCCGGCCTATACGGCGGCCGAGAAGGATCCCTTCTATGCCGGTGACCAGTTCAAGGGCTGGTTCGAGGAACTGGCGGACCCGAACACGGTACCCACAGTCATGCCGACCTACCTCGAGGAATTCGCCTTCTTCAAGGATTCGCTGGCGATCAAGACCTCGCAGCAGGCCTTGCTCGGCGATATCTCCGCGAAGGATCTGGCCGATCAGTGGGCGGACTACCTCACCAAGGCGCAGCAGAAGTTCCTCGCTAAGAAGTAAGCGACGGACCGACGGCGGCGGCTGCAGAACAGACCGTCGCCGCTTCTTTTTATGACGCAGACGGCGCATGAACGCCGCGAACGGGAACCCTTGGCTGATGACCATTTCCGCCGATACGCTCGACATGCGTCGCGACCGCAGGCCATGGCTGCGTCGCGTTGCCGATGCTTCGGAGCCCTATCTCTACAGCGCGCCGTCGCTGATCCTGATTATCGCGGTGATGCTGGTGCCGCTGACGGTCGGCATTTCCTATGCCTTCCGCGATATCCAGCTGCTCAATCCGTTTTCCGGTGGCTTCGTCGGGCTCGATCATTTCCGTGAGCTTGCCGGGGATGCCGCCTTCTACGGGGCGTTGCGGAATACGCTCTGGTGGACCGGCGCCTCCGTCGTCCTGCAGTTCGTCTTCGGGCTGATCCTGGCGCTGCTGCTCGACAAGCCGTTTAAGGGCAGGGCAATTGCGCAGGCGTTGGTTTTCCTGCCCTGGGCCGTGCCGTCCTTCCTCGCCGGCCTCAACTGGGCCTGGCTGTTCAATCCGGTCATCGGGCCGATCCCGCACTGGCTCTTCGCCCTTGGGCTGATGCATGAGCCGGGCAATATCCTCTCCGATCCCAATTATGCGATGTGGGGGCCGATCGCCGCCAACGTCTGGTGGGGCATTCCCTTCTTCGCCATCACGCTGCTTGCCGCCCTGCAGGCGATCCCGCGCGATCTCTATGAGGCGGCGTCGATCGACGGCGCCGGCTGGTTCCAGCGCTTCCGCTCGATCACCCTGCCGTTTCTGGCGCCGACGATCGCCATCACCGTGCTGCTGCGCACCGTCTGGATTTCCAATTTCGCCGATCTCATCGTCGTCATGACCAATGGCGGGCCGGCGGATCGCACACAGATCGTCGCCAGCTACATCTTCACCACGGCCTTCCGGCGGCTCGATTTCGGTTATGCCTCGGCGATCGCGCTGGTGCTGCTCGTGCTGCTGCTTGCCTATTCGATGCTGATCATCCTGCTTCGGCAGACGCTGCTGAACAAGGATTGAGATGATGAGACGATCCGTCATTCCGACCATCGCACACCGCCTGGCGATCCTCTGCTACATCGCCTTCGCGCTCTTTCCATTGTTCTGGCTGCTCAAGGTTTCGGTGACGCCGAACGACCTGCTCTATACCGAAGGTGTGCGCATGTGGCCGTCGCGCACGACATGGGATCACTATGCCTTCGTGCTGGAGCACAGCGCCTTTCCGACCTTCTTCAAGAACAGCCTGATCGTCTCGACCGCGACGGCGGTGACCGTGACGATCTGCGCCTCGCTGTCCGGCTACGCGCTGTCGCGCTTCAATTTCCGGGCAAAATACTGGATCGTCGCCCTGATGCTGCTGACCCAGATGTTCCCGCTGGTCATGCTGGTGGCGCCGATCTTCAAGATCCTGTCGCCCTTGCATCTGACCAACAGTCTGACCGGGCTCGTCATCGTCTACACTGCCTTCAACGTGCCTTTCGCCACCTTCCTGATGCAGTCCTTCTTCGACGGCATTCCGAGAGATCTCGAAGAGGCGGCGATGATCGACGGGGCGACGCAGTTCACGGCGTTTCGTCAGATCATCCTGCCGCTGACGCTGCCGGGCATCGCCGCCACGCTCGGCTTCGTCTTCACCGCCGCCTGGAGCGAACTGCTCTTCGCGCTGATGCTGATCAACGGCAATGACGCGGCGACCTTCCCCGTCGGCCTGCTCACCTTCGTTTCGAAATTCTCGGTGGATTTCGGGCAGATGATGGCGGCGGGCATCATGGCGCTCATTCCGGCCGGCCTCTTCTTCCTGCTCATCCAGCGCTATCTCGTCCAGGGCCTGACGGCCGGCGCGGTCAAGGGTTAAACAAAATGGCATCGATCGATATCCGGAATATCCGCAAAGCCTATGGCCACGTGCAGGTGCTGCACGGCGTCGAGCTCGAAATCCAGGATGGCGAATTCGTCGTGCTCGTCGGCCCGTCCGGCTGCGGCAAGTCCACGCTGCTGCGCATGATCGCCGGGCTGGAGGATGTCACATCAGGCGAGATCCGCATCGCCGGCACCAGGGTCAACGAGCTGCATCCCAAGGATCGCGACATCGCCATGGTGTTCCAGTCCTATGCGCTTTATCCGCATATGAACGTCGCCGGCAATATGAGCTATAGCCTCAAGCTCCGGAAGGTGGCGAAGGAGAAAATCACCAGCGCGGTGGCCGCGGCCGCCGCCAAGCTCGGCCTCGATCCGCTGCTCGAACGAAGGCCGAAGGCGCTTTCCGGCGGTCAGCGCCAGCGTGTCGCCATGGGCCGCGCGATCGTGCGTCAGCCGAAGGCTTTCCTGTTCGACGAACCGCTGTCCAATCTCGATGCCCGCCTGCGCGAACAGATGCGCGCCGAGATCAAGAAACTGCATGGCGACCTGAAGGCAACCTCGATCTACGTGACCCACGACCAGATCGAGGCAATGACCCTGGCGGACCGGATCGTCGCCATGCATGGCGGGGTGGTCCAGCAGGTTGGCAGTCCGCTCGAACTCTACGACCGCCCCGCCAATCTCTTCGTTGCTGGCTTCATCGGTTCGCCGGGGATGAACTTCCTCGAGGCCACCTATGATGCCGGCGGCGTGAGGCTGAAGGACGGCACGATCGTGCCGCTTGCAAAGCCTTTGCCGCTTGCCGACGGGGCAAAGGTGACGCTCGGCATCCGGCCGGAGCATGTAGTGATGAGCAACGGCGGCGCGGGCCTTGCCACGGATGTGGAACTCGTCGAACCCACAGGCTTCGGCATCATCCTGCACCTTTCCCTGCATGGCCTGCCGTTCAAGATCTTCACGCTGAACCGCGAAGCGCTGAAGGCCGGCCCGAAGGTCAACGTCGCCTTCCCGGCGCAATATCTGCATGTGTTCGACGACGAGGGAAAACGCGTCGATTGAAAGGTTAAGGCCGGTAGCCCGATGCTGTCGGTTTCGGCATACTGTCTCCGGCAGAGATGGGAGGCACGATATGCTCGTCGCGCAGATATCCGATATCCATGCCAGGCCGGACCTTTCGTCGCTCCAGACGCTGGAGCGAGCAATCGGCTGGCTGAGGATGTTCCGCCCGGATGCGCTTGTTGTCACCGGAGATCTGGTGGACGACGGATGGCGGCAAGGCTATCGCCTGGTCGCCGAATGCCTGCGGTCGCTGGACTGCCCTGTCCACCTGTTGCCGGGCAACGGTGACGATGTGCGATTGATGCGGTCCGAACTTGCCGCCGTTGGCACGTGGATCAACGCGACCGGCCCGATGCACTTCCGGACAGCCGTCGATGGCCTGACTCTCTTCGGGGTCGATCTGACCGTCGCCGGTCAGAGCTACGGCGACGTCCTGCCGCATCTGCCGTGGCTGATGAGCGTGTTTGCCGACGTGACGATGCCCTCCCTTCTGTTCATGCATCAGCCGCCATTTAGGATTGGCATCGAGGCGCTGGACCAGGTCGGATGCAGGAACGGCAGTGCGCTTCTCGGCTGCCTCGAGACGATGCGCAAGCTGCCGCTAGCGATTCTCTGCGGCCATGTCCACCGCCCCGCGTTTGGTCTTTTGGGATCGATCCCTGTCCAGACCTGCGGCTCCCTCTGCCCGCCCAATCCGCTTCTGCTGGAAGGCCGGCCCGATCTTTCGGTGATCGACGCTCCGTCCTTTCTCATGCATGAGGTCAGCGACGGCAGGTTGGTTTCGCACGTGGTCTCGGTTCCGGCATCCGACATGGGCGTATGAAAGGATTGCATGGTCATTCCTCACGTGCCGAGCGGAAAAATCTTTTGCCGCATCGCCCATGAGGGCTATATCGTCCGTGTGATTATGCTGGATTGGATGCTATGACCGACACTGTTCTCGACCGCTTTCTCCGCTATGTCGTCATCGACACGCAATCCGATCCTTCCTCGTCGACGCAGCCGACCACCGCCAAGCAGAAGGACCTCGGACGGGTTCTGGTCGAGGAGCTGCTGAAGATTGGTCTTGCGGACGCACATCTCGACAAACACGGCTATGTCTATGCGACCATCCCGGCCAATAGCGACAAGACGGTTCCGGTCATTTGTTTCTGCTCGCATATGGATACGGCGCCCGATTTCAGCGGCACTGGCGTCAAGCCGCAGATCGTCAGAAATTATGCGGGTGGGGATATCAGGCTTGCCGGCGACACCAGCCGGGTGATCCGCGTCAGCGATCATCCCGAACTGAAGAACCAGATCGGCAACGACATCGTCACCACCGATGGCACGACATTGCTCGGCGCCGACGACAAGGCCGGACTGGCGGAGATCATGGCCGCCGCCCAGATCCTCGTCGACAATCCCGATATCAGGCACGGGACGATCAAGATCCTGTTCACACCAGACGAGGAAGTCGGGCGCGGCGTCAACAAGGTCGACCTGAAGAAGCTCGGCGCCGACTTCGCCTATACGATGGACGGCGAGACATCAGGCCATATCGAGGACGAGACCTTCTCGGCCGATGGCGTCGAGATCGGCATATCCGGCGTGGCGATCCATCCCGGCTTCGCCAAGGACCGCATGGAAAACGCCATCAAGATCGCCGGCGCTATCATCGACCGGCTGCCTAGGGATGTCGCGCCTGAGACCACCGAGGGAAAGCAAGGCTTCATTCATCCCACAGGTGTGACCGGCTCGATGGAGAAGGCGACGCTCAGTCTGATCATCCGCGACTTCACTGACAAGGGGCTGGTGGAAAAGGAAACCACGCTCGAAGCCATCGTCAAGGACGTGATGTCAGCCTATCCGGGCTCGACCTATCGGTTCGAGGTGAAGGAGCAGTATCGCAACATGAAGGTGGTGCTCGACCGTCACCCGGAGATCGTCGACAACGCTGTCGAGGCGGTGCGCCGGGCGGGCATGACGCCGGTGCGCGGCAGCATCCGCGGCGGCACGGATGGCTCGCGCCTTTCCTTCATGGGATTGCCGTGCCCGAACATCTTCGCCGGCGGCCATGCTTTTCACTCGCCGCTCGAATGGGTGAGCCGGCAGGACATGGAAAAGGCCGTTAAGACGATCGTGGAACTGGCGAAGGTCTGGGAAGAGCGCGCCTAAAGCTTCTTGCCTCCAGCGCATCGGCGCGAAAATCGGAATCGATTTTTGAAAGCACGATGCGAGCGGTGAAAGTGTCAGTGCGTCCTTTGTGCGTCCGAAAGGACGCACAGCGCTATGGGCAGTTCTCAAATGGCGGGTTTAGCGACATTCGCCGGCAGGCTTTCGCGCAGCATCACGCTGTCATAGGCCGGGCGGGGAATGGGGATTGCAATCGGCATTCCCGGCTCGGGCTCGATTGACGGTGCCGGCCCCGGAGAAGTCACCGGCGCCGTGATCTGCATCGACGCCGTGCTCGCCGTGGCCATGGGGTCGGGAGCCGGGAGAGGAACGGGAACGGCCGAAGGGATCAGCGCCTCGAATTGCGGCGGCAGCATGCTTTCGCCAGGCACATAATTCATTGCCACCTCGTAGGAGGGCAGCGGCGGCGGCGTTTCAAGCATGCCGTTGGAATCGCGCTTCTCGTAGAAGGCGTTGCCGCCGGCGACCGTCACATAATGCATGTTGTCGTAGGGGAATTTCAGCCCTTCGGTGTGGAAGAACATCGCATCCTTCACCGCAGGATGGCGCGCGCCCTTGATAAGGATCGCATCCGCCGCGCTGGCAAGCTCCGTTTCCGCTTGCGGCTTGACTTCGCGAGTCATCACGCCGGGCGCGAACTGCCTTTTCTGGGCCACGATACCGCAGATGGACGTGGGATAGGCGCCTGAGGTGAGCCTGTTCATGACAACGGTCCCGACGGCCATGTAGCCGTCCTCATCCGAATGCTGCGATTCGAAATACATGGCGCGCTGCAGGCACTCGCGATCCTTGGCCGTGTAATTGAAGGTGACCTTTGCGGTTTGAACCTGCTTCGTCGTGGTCTTCGCCGCCGTTGCCGCCGGTTTCGATGTCGTCGTGCAGCCCGCGGCTGCCAGCCCTACGAACAAAATCCCGATCAGGGATTTTCCAAAGGAAATCTCCGCCCTCAACGCCAGGTGCCTCCTATCGGGATTAGTCCAGCCCTTTATGATTAACGCGCAAAATCTTTTACTCGTCATATGACTGAAATACAAACAACCTTAGATCACAAAAAGCCTGAAGGACTCTCGCCATGTGCGACTTCGGCGATGAGCCCTGATGCCGCCTGCTGCATAATTCCTGAAAATTAAGGAATTATGCAGCAACTCAAAAGGTTACAGCGCCGTTTGCGCGGCCTAAAAAGACGCGCGGAATAATCTCCATCAACTGCGGAACAGCTTCCAGCGGGTCGGCTTGAAGGCCACGCGGTTGCGGTCGAGTCTTTCCGCCTCGCTCGGCGGCAGCTCGATCTCGATATGCGGGCGGTCGTTGCCGATATCGAGTTCGATATGGCGGGTGCCGGCCACGCGGCGGCTGGAGACCGGCTGGCCGGCGATGCAGTTTTCAGCTGATTCGCAGAGCCTGACGTCATGCGGGCGGAAGTAGAGCTGCGCCGCGCCATCCGGTTCGCCCTCGGCATTGAGGCCGAGCGAGCGGCCGTCGAAGCGGATGTCGCCGTCCGATATCTCGACCTGCAGGCAGTTCGACTGGCCGATGAAGCCGAAGACGAAGGGAGAATTCGGATTGTCGTAGACCTGGTCCGGCGTGCCGACCTGTTCGATCGCCCCCTGGCTCATGACGACGACGCGGTCGGCAAGCTCCAGCGCCTCGTCCTGGTCGTGGGTGACGAAGACGGTGGTGTGTCCGGTGCGGTCGTGGATCTCGCGCAGCCACTTGCGCAGGTCCTTGCGCACCTGGGCGTCGAGCGCGCCGAAGGGTTCGTCGAGCAGCAGCACGTTCGGCTCGACGGCCATGGCGCGGGCCAGCGCCACGCGCTGGCGCTGGCCGCCGGAAAGCTGGGCCGGATAGCGTTTCTCAAGGCCGGAAAGCTGCACGAGTTCGAGCAGTTCCAGCGCCCGCCGGCGGATGTCGGCCTTCGGCGGTCGCCGCGCACCGCTTCTGACCTTCAGGCCGAAGGAGACGTTTTCGAGCACCGTCATGTAGCGGAACAGAGCGTAATGCTGGAAGACGAAGCCGATATTGCGCTGCTGCACCGATTTCTTCGAGGCATCTTCGTCGCCGAAGAAGATCAGTCCCTCGGTCGGGCTTTCCAGGCCGGCGATCAGGCGCAGCAATGTCGTCTTGCCGGAGCCCGAAGGGCCGAGCAGTGCGATCAGCTCGCCGGAGCGGATGTCGAGCGAGACATCGTGCAGCGCCGGAAAACGATCGAATTCCTTGCGAATGTTTTGAACGCGTACTTCCATTCCAAATCCTTCAGTGCCGCCGGCTGGCGGCGATTTCAGCGCTATAGCGCATTTCCAGCAGCGTCTTCAAAACAAGAGTCACGAGCGCGAGCAAGGCCAAAAGCGTGGCGACGGCAAAAGCACCGGTGAAATTATACTCGTTGTAGAGAATCTCCACCTGCAGCGGCATGGTGTTCGTCTGGCCGCGGATGTGGCCCGACACCACCGAGACGGCGCCGAATTCGCCCATGGCGCGGGCGTTGCAGAGCAGCACGCCGTAGAGCAGGCCCCATTTGATATTCGGTAGCGTCACGTACCAGAAGGTCTGCCAGCCGCTGGCGCCGAGCGAAAGAGCTGCCTCCTCGTCGGCAGTTCCCTGTTCCTGCATCAACGGGATCAGTTCGCGGGCGACGAAGGGGAAGGTGACGAACATCGTCGCGAGGATCAATCCCGGCACCGCAAATAGGATCTTGATGTCGTGCGCGCTGAACCACTGGCCAAGCCAGGTGCTGGAGCCGAACAGCAGAACGAAGACCAGACCCGATATGACGGGCGACACCGAGAAGGGCAGGTCGATCAGCGTCGTCAGGAAGGCCTTGCCCTTGAACTCGAACTTGGCGATCGCCCAGGCGGCGGCAACCCCGAAGATGAGGTTGAGCGGCACGCTGACGCCGGCAACGATCAGCGTCAGGCGAATCGCCGAGAAGGTCTCGGTATCGGCGAGCGCCTGGAAGAAGGGGGCAGGCCCCTTGCGGAAGGCCTCGACGAAGACGGCTGCAAGCGGCAGAAGCAGGATCAGCAGCAGGAAGATCAGCGAGATGGCGATCAGGGTGAAGCGCGCGATCCTGTTTTCGGTGGTCACCGAACGCAGCTTCGCGGGTTGAACGGTCGCATCAAGCGCCATAGCCGTACCTCCGCCTGCTCCAGCTCTGGATGAGGTTGATGACGAGCAGCATGGCGAACGAGATCACCAGCATGATTGCCGCAATGCCGGTCGCTGCCGCGTAATTATACTCTTCGAGTTTGATGATGATCAGCAGCGGCGCGATCTCCGATTTGAACGGCAGGTTGCCGGCGATGAAGATCACCGAGCCGTATTCGCCGACGCCGCGGGCAAAGGCGAGCGCGAAGCCGGTGAGCACGGCAGGCGCCAGCCCCGGCAGCAACACGCGGAAAATCGTCTGGAAGCGGTTGGCGCCGAGCGTTGCTGCGGCTTCCTCCACTTCCTTGTCGATTTCCTCCATGACCGGCTGCACGGTGCGCACCACGAAGGGCAGGCCGACGAAGATCAGCGCCACGACGATGCCGGCCGGCGTAAAGGCGATCTTGATACCGAGCGGCGTCAGAAACTGGCCGACCCAGCCATTCGGCGCATAGAGCGCCGCCAATGCGATGCCGGCGACGGCGGTCGGCAGCGCGAAGGGCAGGTCGACCATGGCATCGATGACGCGCTTGCCGGGGAAACGGTAGCGCACCAGCACCCAGGCAAGGATGATGCCAAAGATGGCGTTGATGGTCGCGGCGATGAAGGCGCTGCCGAAGCTGATGCGCAGCGCGTTCAATATGCGCTGATCGAACGCGATCGACCAGAATTGCTCCCAGCCGAGGGCGCTCGACCGGACGGCAAGGCCCGAGAGCGGGATGAGGATCAGAAGGGTGAGCCAGGTCAAGGTAAGGCCGAGCGCCATTCCGAAACCCGGAATGACGCTCGGCCGCTTGAACCGCCACCGCGTGGGGCTATGTGCTTTCATGAAGTCTATTATTGGGCCGGCTTGTAGATTTGGTCAAATACGCCGCCGTCGCCGAAGAATTTCGGCTGTGCGTCCTTCCAGCCGCCGAAGTCGTCGATGGTCGCCAGCGTCAGCTTCGGGAAGCGGGCGATGTCGGCCGGATCGGCGGCTTCAGGCTTGATCGGCCGGTAGAAGTGCTTGGCGGCGATCTTCTGGCCTTCGTCCGAATAGAGGTAGTTGAGATAGGCTTCGGCGACCTTGCGCGTGCCCTTCTTGTCGACATTGCCGTCGACGACGGCGACCGGCGGGTCGGCGCGGATGGAGAAGGCCGGCGTTACGATCTCGAACTGGTCGGGACCGAGCTCTTCAAGCGAAAGATAGGCTTCGTTTTCCCAGGCGAGCAGCACGTCGCCGAGGCCGCGCTGGACGAAGGTGGTCGTCGCGCCGCGGGCGCCGGTATCGAGAACCGGAACGTGCTGTAGCAGTTTCGTCACATATTCCTGCGCCTTGGCGTCGTCGCCGCCATTCGCCTGCTTGGCCCATGCCCAGGCGGCCAGGAAGTTCCAGCGGGCGCCGCCCGAGGTCTTCGGGTTCGGGGTGATGACCTGCACGTCGTCCTTGATCAGGTCGCCCCAATCCTTGATGCCCTTCGGGTTGCCCTTGCGGACCAGGAAGACGATCGTCGACGTATAGGGCGTTGAATTGTTGGGCAGTTTGGACTTCCAGTCGGCCGGGATCTTGCCGGTCTTCTTGGCGATGGCGTCGATATCGCCTTCGAGGGCCAGGGTGACCACGTCTGCGTCGAGGCCGTCGATGACGGAGCGGGCCTGCGCGCCGGAGCCGCCATGCGATGCCTGGATCGTCACGGTTTCACCGGTGTCCTTCTGCCACTTGGCGGCAAAGGCGGCGTTGAAATCCTTATACAATTCGCGGGTCGGATCGTAGGAAACGTTAAGAAGCGTCTGATCCGCGAATGCAGGAGCGATGCTCCCGATTGCGAAGCTGCCTGCCATGACCGCGGCTGCGATGAGCCGGGTGAGCCGTTGTGTCTGCATTGGGGAACCCTCCGTGTTTGTGCCTAAACACTATCAAGTCAGTCGTATAATGAAACGAAGGTTCTTCCGGTTCCGGCACTGCCGTTAGAATGTCATTCCATTTAAGGGGCAATTTGGAAATGGACGTGCCGAAGTTGGCCGCGGCCAATGGGGTCAGCTACGGCCGTGCGGCAGGACCGTGTTTTTTTCGCCACAGTTCCTCCACGAAAACGACATGGTCCGGCAGATTTTTGCCTGGATTTTGCCGCGATGACACTTGCGGATTCCTATATGGCCTCCGTGCGGTCGTATTCACCGGCCGCTACGCGGGGGCAACCCTTGAAGTGCGCCTCGCATTCCAAACCTGTTAGGGCCATTCAAAATGAATATCAGAACTATGCTTTTTGCCTCCGTTGCCGCCCTTGCCGCGGCCTCCGGAGCCCGCGCAGCCGACGCCATCGTGGCGGCGGAACCCGAGCCCGTGGAATATGTTCGCGTTTGCGACGCCTATGGGACCGGCTATTTTTATATTCCGGGAACGGAAACATGCCTTTCGATCGGCGGTTACATCCGTACCGAAGTGCGCTTCGGTGACGACATAGCCGGCGATTCCGACGTAAACTTCTGGACTCGCGGTCAGGTCACCTTCCAGGCCAAGAACGACACCGAGTACGGTACGCTCACCGGCGTCATCACCCTGCGTTACAATGTCGACAATGCCTCCGACCAGGAAGCTTTGCTTGACGAAGGTTATCTCGACATCGCCGGCTTCCGCGTCGGTAAGCTGTACAGCTGGTGGGATGACGACATGAGCGGCGAGACCGATACGCTCGCCAGCAACGAGACGACCCATAACTCGATCCGTTATCAGTACGAGTCCGGCGCTTTCGCGGCCGGCATCTCGGTCGACGAGCTGGAAGACGACTACGCCACCAAGCCGGGCGAAGGCCCGAACAACTTCGGTGTCGCAGGCCAGGTCTCCTACAAGGCCGGCGCCATCAGCGCCTACCTGCTTGCCGGTTATGACACCGACACCAGCGAAGTCGCTGTCCGCGGCATCGTCTATGCCGATATCGGCCCTGGCACGCTCGGCATTGCCGGCGTATGGGCGAGCGGCGCCAACTACTACTACGAAGAGTCCGAATGGACGATCGCAGCAGAATACGCCCTGAAGATCAACGACAAGTGGTCGGTCACCCCCGGCTTCCAGTACTTCGAAAACATCGCTCTCGAAGCTGACGGCAATGGCTTCACCGGCGGCAGCGCCTACACCACAGGTGTCACGATCGACTACCAGATTGTCGAAGACCTGCGTTCGAAGCTCAGCGTGCAATATCACGATGAGGACGAAGGCGACGACGAAGTGTTCGGCTTCCTGCGCTTCCAGCGCGACTTCTAAAATCGTCTGATTGCAGACAAATGGGGCGCGACCTTCGGGCCGCGCCTTTTTCACACCCGGGAATCGGCGATGAAATCGGAATAGAATTCGTCGACCGTCCTTGCCTTGCGCATGGCGGCAAGCACGCCGTCCGATTGCAGCCGCCTGGCGATGGCGGACAGCACGTTCAAATATTCGCCGCGATTGTTTTCCCCGAAGAGCAGCACGACGGCGATGTCCGTCGCAATATCGTCGATCGCTTCGAAATCCAGCGGCTGGGCGAAGCGGAGGAGAAGGCCGCGCGGGCTGGTCATGCCGTCGATCGCCGCATGGGGAATGGCGATGCCGTTGCCGATGCCGGTGGAGCCGAGCTTTTCACGCGCTTCGAGCGCCTTCAGGATGGCCTGGCCGTCGATGGAAAAAGCCTTTGCCGCCTTGTCCGCGATGGTCTGCAGCGCACGCCATTTGGTCGGCGCCGACACGCCGATGAAGGTGTGTTCCGGCCGGATGATGTTGGGAAGATTCATGTCATTCTCAATGCTGTTCGGCTCAATACTGTTCGGGCAGCGGGAGGCAGGGGAGGTCAATCCGGTTCCCTGAGCCGGTAGCCGACGCCGGTCTCGGTGGTGATATAGTGCGGCTGGTCGGGAATCTGCTCGACCTTTTGCCGCAGCTGCCGGACGTAGACGCGCAGATACTGCACATCCGCCGCCGGCCCCCATACCTGTTTCAGAAGAAACTGGTGTGTCAGCACCTTGCCAGCATGCTGGGCGAGCACGCGCAGAATGTCGTATTCCTTCGGCGACAATTTTATTTCGTTGCCGTCGACCTTGACGATGCGCTTGACGAGATCGATCGACAGGCCGCCGGTCTGGAAGATCGCCTTTTCGCCCTGCTGCTGCAGGCGGTGGCGCAACGCCACACGGATGCGGGCGCCGAGCTCGTTGATGCCGAAGGGCTTGGTGACGTAATCGTCGGCGCCGCTTTCCAGCGCCTTGACGATACCGGCCTCGTCGGTGCGGCTGGACAGGATCACGACGGGCATGGAAAGCCCTTCGTCGCGCCACTCCTGTAAGAGGTCGTGGCCTGGTTTGTCGGGCAGGCCGAGGTCGAGCACGATGAGGTCGGGCATGTCGTCGGCGACCGACTGCCGGGCGGCGCTGGCGTTCGGCGCTTCCTGCACCTCGTAACCCTGCGCGGTCAGGCCGACGCGGAGCAGCTTGCGGATTGGAGGCTCGTCGTCGACGACGAGGATTTTGACGGCTGAACCGGTCATCTGAGTTCGTCCAGTTTCGGAATGTCGTTGGGTTTCGGCAGGCGGATGGTGAACACCGCGCCCGGACGGCCCGTCCGGTTGCCGGCGGTGATCGTGCCGCCCATCGCCTCGATGAAGCCGCGGCAGATGGAAAGGCCAAGCCCGGTGCCGGCGCGCACCTGATCGCCTTTGCGCACGCGGTAGAAGGTATCGAAGACCCGGGTGAGATCGGCCGGCGGGATGCCGGGGCCTTCGTCCGAAACCTGGATGACGACGTTGTCGGCATCGGCCCAGCCCTCGATGTGGATCACCGATCCCTCGGGCGCGTATTTCGCGGCATTGTCGAGCAGGTTGAAGATCACCTGCTCGAACAGGACGGGATCGACGCGCACCATCGGCAGGTCGGCGGGAATGCTCATCTCGGTCTTGTGGCCGTCGAGGATCTTGGCGGCACGGCGCAGCGCGCTGCCGATGATATCGCCGGCATAATGCAGCGCATGGTTCGGCTCCATCGCACCGGATTCGATCTTGGTCATGTCGAGCAGGTTGGCGATGAAGCGGTTGAGGCGCTCGGATTCGTCGACGACGGTCGACAGCAGGTCGCTGCGGTCCTCCTCCGGCATCGAGGCGAAATAGTCGCGCAGCGTGCCGGCGGCGCCGAGGATGGCGGCAAGCGGTGTCTTCAGATCGTGCGAGATCGAGGTCAGCAAAGCCGAGCGCAGCCGGTCGGCTTCGGCCGCAAGTCTTGCCCGGTCGACATCGGCGACGAGCTGGACGCGTTCGATGGCAAGGGCTGCCTGGTCGGCCAGCGCATCGAGCAGCCGCTGCTGCTCCGGCGTCAGCAGCGGACCATCGCGGCGGTCGCTGTCGAGGCCGATGACGCCGACGGCGGCGCGCCCGGTTCGGAGCGGCACGTAGAGGCGCTTGGCGCCGGGCAGGGTATCGGCGCCGCGGCCGGCGGCGTGATTGTGCTCCCAGGCCCAGCGGGCGGCGGCGATGTCGGCATCGTCGAGCGTGTCGTCGGGCGGATAACCGGCCTTGACGGCGATCGTGCCTTCTTCCGGCAGCAGCAGCACGACGCGGACCTTCAGCATCGAGGCAAGCTGGAAGGCGGTCGCCCAGAGCACGTCGTCGAGCGTACCGGTGCCGGCGAGTTTCTTGGAAAAGAGATAGAGATCCTCCGTCGTGCGCGCCCGCTGGCGCGCGGACGCCGCCTGGCGCTGCACGGTGGCGGTCAGATTGCTGGCGATGATGGCGACGCCCAGGAAGAAGAACAGGGCCAGCACGCTTTCCGGATCGCTGATCGTCAGCGTGTAGCGCGGCGGCAGGAAGAAGAAGTTGAAGGATAAAGCGCTGAGGATGCAGCTGTAAAGCGCCGGCCGCAGTCCATGGAGGACGGCGGAGGTCAGCACCGCCATCAGGAAGACGAGGGCGAGGTTGCGCACGTCGAGCACCTGGTCGAGCACGACGCTGACGCCGAGCGCGATGGCGACATAACCGGTCGCCAGCAGGTAGGCCCTGAAATCCAGTTCCGGCGCCGTGGCGGCCGCCCTGACGCCGCGCGCGGTGGTGCCGTCCTTCTCATTGCCTGAAATGACATGGACGCTGATCTCGCCGGTCTTGCGGATCAGTTCGTCGGTGATCGAGCGATGCCACCAATCGCGCCATGTCGGCTTCTTCGGGGCGCCGATGACGATATGGGTGACGTTGTTGGTGGTGGCGTGGCGGACGAGCTCTTCGGCGACTTCGCGGCCGGGAAGGGTGATCGCTTCACCACCGAGCTGCTCGGCAAGACGCAGCGTGGATGCAACGGTATCGCGCTCGGCCTCGGTGAGATTGATCGAGCGGTTGGTCTCGATATAGACGGCAGCCCAGGGCGCGCGCAGCCGCGAGGCCATGCGGGCGGCGTAGCGTACCAGCGAGGCGGAGCGCGGATGGTGGTCGATCGAGACGAGGACGCGTTCGCCCGCCGCCCAGGGGCCTGATATGGCATGGGCCTGCATGTGCGTGAGCAGCTGGTCGTCGACGCGCTGGGCGGTCTTGCGCAGCGCCAGTTCCCTGAGCGCCGTCAGATTGCCGGGCGTGAAATAATTGGTCAGCGCCCGCTCGGCGGTGCGCGGCATATAGACCTTGCCGTCATGCAGGCGCTTGATCAGATCATCCGGCGTCAAGTCGATGATCTCGACGTCGTCGGCAAGGTCGATGATCGAGTCCGGCACCGTCTCGCGCACGCGGATGCGGGTGATCTGCGAGACGACGTCGTTCAGGCTCTCGACATGCTGGATGTTCAGCGTCGTATAGACGTCGATGCCGCGATCGAGCAATTCCTTGACGTCGAGGTAACGCTTCGGATGGCGGCTGCCCTCTGCATTGGTATGGGCGAGTTCGTCGACCAGCACGAGATCGGGCCGGCGGGCGAGGATACCGTCGAGATCCATTTCCTCGAGCGGCCGGCCCTTGTAGCTGATTTCGACGCGGGGAATGATCTCGAAACCGGCGACGAGCGCTTCGGTCTCCTTGCGACCGTGGGTCTCGACGACGCCGATGACGACATCGAGACCGTCGGCGATCTTGGCCCGGCCGGAGATCAGCATCTCGTAAGTCTTGCCGACGCCGGGCGCGGCACCCAGAAAAATCTTCAGACGGCCACGCGACTCCGCCCTGGCTTTTTCGAGAAGCGCATCGGGCGAGGGCCTGCCGGCCTGGTCGCGATTGTCGTCTGGCATGTAGTTCGGTCTTTCTGCAGATGGCCACCGAGAATGCGTTACGTCTCCGTATCCCTCGTCAACTCAGTTTAGCCGAGGTGCCGGCATGGTTTGGCTCAGCAGGCGGATGGCATTCCTGACACAAATGTCTGCGCCGTAAGTGGTGCGTTACGCCCGCCCCATCCTCCGTCATGCTCGGTCTTGAGCCGAGCATCCACAGCCGCATCCACCGTTAGCTGCGGCATGGATCCTCGGGTCAAGCCCGAGGATGACGGAGAATGGGGTTGGCCTTGTTGCCAACCGGCACTGAACCTGCCAACCCTCACTCAGTCATAGAAGCATCAAGGCTCTGGTTCAACGCCAGAACATTGACAGTGGGTTCGCCGAGAAGGCCGAGCTCGCGGCCTTGAACGGCGCCATCGACCAACGCCTTGACCCTGGCCTCATCCAGGCTTCGCGCTTTGGCGACGCGCGGCACCTGGAAATAGGCGGCCTCCGGCGAAATATGGGGATCGAGGCCGCTGCCCGAAGCGGTGACGAGGTCGGCCGGTACCGCCGCGCTCGGGTTTGCCGCCTTGGCGGCCTCATAATCGCTCTTGACGCGGTCGATCAGCTTCTGGCTGGTCGGGCCGAGGTTCGAGCCGCTGGAGGCGGCGGCATTGTAGCCGTCGCCGGCGGCCGACGGGCGACCGTGGAAATACTTGTCGCTGGTGAAGGCCTGGCCGATCAGCGTTGAGCCGATCACCTGGCCGTTCTTCTCGACCAGGCTGCCGTTTGCCTGGGTTGGGAAGAGGGCCTGGGCGGCGCCGGTCATGGCGAGCGGATAGAGAAGGCCTGTTATGGCGGTGGTGGCGACAATCATGACGACCGCCGGACGAAGTTCTTTCAACATTGTTCTGACTCCTTGGAGTGTTTCAGGCCAATTTTGTTAGGCCAGGCCGAGGGCTGCGACGGCCATGTCGATCGCCTTGATGCCGATGAAGGGGACGATGATGCCGCCGAGGCCGTAGATCAGCAGGTTGCGCGACAGCAGCGCGCCGGCGCCGATCGGACGGTAGCGAACACCCTTCAGCGACAGCGGGATCAAGGCGATAATGATCAGCGCATTGAAGATGATCGCCGAGAGGATGGCGCTTTGCGGCGTCGAAAGTCCCATGACGTTCAGGATGCCGAGCTGCGGGTAGAAGGTCAGGAACATCGCCGGGATGATGGCGAAGTACTTGGCGATGTCGTTGGCGATCGAAAAGGTCGTCAGCGCGCCGCGCGTCATCAGCAGCTGTTTGCCGATCTCGACGATCTCGATGAGCTTCGTCGGGTCCGAGTCGAGATCGACCATGTTGCCGGCCTCGCGGGCGGCAACCGTGCCGGTGTTCATGGCGACGCCGACGTCGGCCTGGGCAAGGGCCGGCGCATCGTTGGTGCCGTCGCCGCACATGGCGACGAGCTTGCCCTTCGACTGTTCCTCGCGCATCAGCGCCAGCTTCATCTCGGGCGTTGCCTGGGCAAGGAAGTCGTCGACACCGGCTTCGGCGGCGATGGCGGCTGCCGTCAGCGGGTTGTCGCCGGTGATCATCACGGTGCGGATGCCCATGCGGCGGAGTTCCGTGAAGCGCTCGCGGATGCCGCCCTTGACGATATCCTTCAGCTGGATGACGCCGAGCAGCCGGCCGTCGCGGGCGACTGCCAGCGGCGTGCCGCCTGATTTGGCGACCTCGTCTGATATCGATTGCAACTCGCGCATGACTTCGCTGCCGTTCTTCGAAGGTGCGTCGCCGTTGACATAGGCGAGCAGGGCATCGACGGCGCCCTTGCGGATCGAAGAGCCTTCGAGATCGACGCCGCTCATCCTGGTCTGGGCGGTGAAGGGTACGAAGGTGGCCTTGAGGCTTGCCATGTCGCGGCCGCGGATCGCGTATTTTTCCTTGGCGAGCACGACGATGGAGCGGCCTTCCGGCGTTTCGTCGGCAAGCGAGGCAAGCTGGGCGGCATCGGCGAGATCCTGTTCGGAAACGCCGCGAACCGGGCGGAAGGTCGTCGCCTGGCGATTGCCGAGCGTGATCGTGCCGGTCTTGTCGAGCAGCAGCGTGTCGACGTCGCCGGCGGCTTCGACGGCACGGCCGGACATGGCGAGCACGTTGAAACGGACGAGGCGGTCCATGCCGGCAATGCCGATCGCCGACAACAGTGCGCCGATCGTCGTCGGGATCAGCGTCACGAAGAGGGCGACCAGCACGATGATCGGGATTGAGCCGCCGGCATAGATGGCAAAGCTCGGGATCGTCGCCGTCGCAAGCACGAAGATCAGCGTCATGCCGGCGAGCAGGATGTTGAGCGCGATCTCGTTCGGGGTCTTCTGACGCTCGGCACCTTCGACCAGGGCGATCATCCGGTCGAGGAAGGTCGAACCGGCCGCGGCGGTGATGCGCACGCGGATCCAATCGGACAGCACCTGCGTACCGCCTGTGACCGCCGAGCGATCGCCGCCCGATTCGCGAATAACCGGGGCGGATTCGCCTGTTATCGCCGCTTCGTTGACGGAGGCCACGCCTTCGATAACCTCGCCGTCCGACGGGATGATGTCGCCGGCCTCGACGAGCACGACGTCGCCGACCTTGAGGCTGGTGCCCGGCACCATGCGGTAGCCGCTGCCATTATTGGCGGTCAGCAGCTTGGCCTGGGTTTCGGTGCGCGCCTTGCGCAGCGAATCCGCCTGCGCCTTGCCGCGGCCTTCGGCGACGGCTTCGGCGAAATTGGCAAACAGCACGGTGAACCAGAGCCAGAGATTGATCTGGAACGAGAAGCCGAGATTGCCGTTGCCGGCCACAAGATCGCGCAGGAAAAGCACGGTGGTCAGCACCGAAACCGTGGCGACGACAAACATGACCGGATTTCTGGCAAGCGCCCGGGGGTTGAGCTTTTTGAAAGCGGCGCTCACCGCCGGAATGAGGATGCGAGAATCCATGATGCTCGCGGATTTTGCCTGGCTCACAAGAGACTCCAGCTTTGAAACGAGGATGGCGAACCGGAAGCCGGTCAGCCCTGTAGGATTTTGAAGATGGCGGCGATGACGAGGAGGCCTGCCATCATCACCAGGATGATGTCGGAGGCCTGGGGCCCCGGGCCATTCCCGCGTCCCGGCGCACCGGGACGTGGGTGGAAGGCATTGCGAAGCCTCTGACGGAGGATCATGGCATCACCTCAGAAGGTCTGGCCGGCGATCATGACCAGGTGCTCGACGATGGGGCCAAGGGCCAAGGCCGGGAAGAAGGTCAGGCCGCCGACGATCAGGATCGTGCCGACGAGCAGGCCGACGAAGAGCGGACCATCCGTGGGGAAGGTGCCCGCCGAGGCCGGAACCGACTTCTTGGCGATCAGCGAACCGGCAATGGCAAGAGCCGGGATGATGACCAGGAAGCGGCCCATCAGCATGCCGAGGCCAAGGGTGATGTTGTACCAGGGCGTATTGCCGGTCAGGCCGCCGAAAGCCGAGCCGTTGTTGGCCGCAGCCGACGTATAGGCATAGAGGATTTCGGAGAAGCCGTGCGGACCGGAAGTCCCGACCGATGCCACTGCGCTCGGAAGGACGCTTGCGATCGCGGTGAAGACCAGCATGGCGAGCGGCAGGCAGAGGATGGCGAGAACGGCCATCTTCATTTCCTTCGCCTCGATCTTCTTGCCGAGATATTCCGGGGTGCGGCCGACCATCAGGCCGGCGACGAAGACGGCGACGATGATGAAGAGCAGAATGCCGTAAAAACCGGCACCGACGCCGCCGACAATGACTTCGCCGAGCTGCATGTTGATCAGCGGGATGAGGCCGCCAAGGGCGGTGAAGCTGCCGTGCATGGCGTTGACCGCGCCGCAGGAGGCGGCCGTTGTGATGACCGCAAACAGCGAGGATAGGGCGATGCCGAAGCGGACTTCCTTGCCTTCCATATTGCCGCCGCCAAGACCAAAGGCATGCATCAGCGGATTGCCGGCGGCTTCCGCCCAATAGGTGACGGTGACGCCGGCGACGAACAGGACGCCCATCGTGGCGAGGATCGCCCAGCCCTGGCGCTGATTGCCGACCATGCGGCCGAAGACGTTGGTCAAAGCCGCGCCGATCGCGAAGATCGACACCATCTGGATGAGGTTGGAGATCGCATCGGGGTTTTCGAACGGATGGGCCGAATTGGCGTTGAAGAAGCCGCCGCCATTGGTCCCGAGCATCTTGATGGCAAGCTGCGAGGCGACGGGGCCGACGGCGATCGTCTGCTGCGCGCCTTCAAGCGTCGTCGCATTGACGTAGGGGCCAAGCGTCTGCGGCACGCCGAGATAGACATAGACCAGCGTCAGCACGATGCAGATCGGCAACAGCACATAGAAGGTGGCCCTCGTCATATCGACCCAGAAATTGCCGATGGCCTTGCCCGAGGCGCGCGAGAAGGCGCGGATGAAGGCAAGCGCAATGGCAATGCCGGTCGCCGCGGAGACGAAGTTCTGGACGGTGAAGCCGGCCATCTGCGTCAGATAGGACATGGTGCTTTCGCCGCCGTAATTCTGCCAGTTGGTGTTGCTGACGAAGCTGACGGCGGTGTTGAAGGAAAGCTCCGGCGGGACGGCTGCCATGCCGGCCGGATTATAGGGAAGGCCGGCTTGCAGGCGTTGCAGCGCGTAAAGCACGATGACGCCCAGAAGGTTGAACATCAGCATGGCGAAGGCATAGGAGGTCCAATGCTGCTCCTCGCCTTCGCGGGTGCCGGCAATGCGGTAAAGTCCCCGTTCGATCGGAACGAGGACGGGTGAGAGGAGGGTGCGCTCGCCGTTGAAGACACGCGTCATATAGCCGCCGAGCGGTTTGACGAGCACAAGAACGATCCCGCAGTAAAGCAGGATCTGAAGCCATCCGTTGAGGGTCATGGGGTAAACTTTCAATACCCGGCTGCATCTGAGGTCGCGCATGCGCGACCGAGAAGCGCCGGTTCTCTTCAAAAGCGTTCTGGGCGAAGGAGAGCGTAGGTGAGGTAAATGGTGAGAAACACGGTTACGGCACCGCTCAAGACATAGTCGAGGATCATCGTCGGTTCTCCTGTCAAAGCCTGTCGCAGGCTCTGGTATAGGCAAAGCACAGCGCGAAGAATATGATCGGCGTGGCGAGTAGAATGATATCCATCATGATCGTGACTCCTGTTGTTCTTCTTGGAGTCAGACAAGACAAAGGGCGCTATCCGGATTCAGGCCGGATCCAGGGACGTCGCCTTTCATGCTTTCTGGCGTGGAGATGATCTTTTCGATCTCTCGGACATCAATATGGAGCCGAACGGCATAAAGGTTCGAGACGGGCGACGGACCGTCAATATAAAAATCTTATAAATGCCCTTGCGAGGCCGACCGCCATCGGACCAGCGGGCGAGCCGATCCTCGGCTCTGGATCTTTGCTGTGAGCATTTTTTCATTTGTTGAGCAAAAGCCTTCGCAATCCGGTTGAATTGGGACGGCTTCGGGCCTTATAGTCAGCTTCGACGCTGCCCGATGGAGTCATGGGCAAGCCACTAGGGAAGGAAACCGACGATGACCAAAGTCCGCGCGCTTGTCCTCGAGCGCCAGCATGAGCTTGCGCTTCGCGATATCGATCTGCCGCTCGAAACCGGCCCCGGCGAGGTGAAGATCCGGATCCACACCGTTGGTGTCTGCGGTTCGGACGTGCATTATTATACGCACGGCAAGATCGGTCCCTTTATCGTCAACGCGCCGATGGTGCTCGGCCATGAAGCGGCGGGCACGGTGGTCGAGGTTGGGGCCGGCGTCACGCATCTGAAAGTCGGCGACCGCGTCTGCATGGAGCCCGGCATTCCCGATCCGAATTCCAAGGCAAGCCGGCTCGGCCTGTACAATATCGACCCGGCCGTGACCTTCTGGGCGACCCCGCCGATCCACGGCGTGCTGACGCCGGAGGTCGTGCATCCCGCCAATTACACCTTCAAGCTGCCCGACAATGTCAGCTTTGCCGAAGGCGCCATGGTCGAGCCCTTCGCCGTCGGCATGCAGGCGGCAGCCAAGGCGAAGATAACGCCTGGTGATACTGCCGTCGTTCTCGGCGCCGGACCGATCGGCACGATGGTGGCGATCGCCGCGCTTGCCGGCGGCTGCGCCCGGGCGATCGTTGCCGATCTCGCCCAGCCGAAGCTCGATATCGCCGCACAATACCAGGGCGTCATTCCGGTCAATATCCGCGAGCAGAACCTGAGCGAAGAGGTCGGCCGGTTGACCGACGGCTGGGGCGCCGATGTCGTCTTCGAATGCTCCGGTTCGCCGAAGGCCTGGGAGACGATCATGGCGCTGCCGCGCCCGGGCGGCGTCATCGTCGTCGTCGGCCTGCCGGTCAACCCGATCGGCTTCGACGTCTCGACGGCATCCACCAAGGAAATCCGCATCGAGACGGTGTTCCGCTACGCGCATCAGTATGAGCGGTCGATCGCGCTGCTTGGCTCGGGCCGCGTCGACCTGAAGCCGCTGATATCAGAGACCTTCAAATTCGAAGATTCGATCAAGGCGTTCGATCGCGCCGTCGAGGCGCGGCCAAGCGATGTGAAGCTGCAGATCGTGATGGAATAGAGCCAGTCTGCTCCCCAGTCTGCTCCTATGAGTGCCTGGCACTCAGTTTCATCTTGCGAAAGGCAAGCGCCGCGGCTGCGACGACAGCCGCGGCTCCGACTGCGATCAGCAGGTGGCGGTGAAGCGGAAGGTGGCCCAATGTCTGTTGGACGCCATGCCCGAAGAGATAACCGAGCCCCGTGAACAGCTGCCCCCACACCAACGCGGCTGCGGCATTCATGACGACGAATTTTCCGGTCGGAATCCGCGTCGTGCCGATGACGATCGGACTGATTGTCCGCAACCCCACCAGAAAACGAAACGCAAAGATGAAGCCGGTGGGATATCTTTCCAGAAGCCCGGTTGCGCGCGCCAGGGCCGGCTTTTCCATCAGCCGGCGGACAAAGCCCCATTGCGCGGCGTAACGACCGACGAAGAACCATAGTTGATCGCCGGCGAAGGAGCCCGCCGTTGCCGCAAGCGACGCCGCCCCATAAGTCAGCAGCCCGCGATGGGAAATCACGCCTCCGAGAAACGCGGCTGTTTCGCCTTCGAAGGCGGCGCCCAGGAAGATGGCCAGCAGACCGTAATTCTCGATCAGCAGTTCGATAGACACGCAGTCCGCCTCCAGCCGTCCTTGCCCCTGGGTTTCTACCGCTAAACCGGCTTCAAATCCCCAAGCAGGGTCGGGATCAGCTCCGACACCGTCGGATGGATCGGCACCGACCATTGCAATGCGGGATAGGTCGTTCCCGCATTCATCGCATCGATGAGGCCGTGGATCACCTCGTCGCCCTCGATGCCGAGGATCGCCGCGCCGAGGATTTCCTTTGTCTCGGCATCGGCAACCACCTTCATGAAACCCTTGGTCTCGCCGCGTTCATTGGCGCGGCCGACTCGGCTCATCGGCCGGGTCGATACCATGATCTTGCGTCCGGAAGCGCGCGCCTGTTTTTCCGTCATGCCGACGCGGCCGAGCGGCGGGTCGATGTAGAGCGCATAGGCCGGGATGCGGCTCGAGAGCTTGCGGTCGTCGCCATCGAGCAGGTTGGCGGCGGCAATCTCGAAATCATTGTAGGAGGTGTGGGTGAAGGCGCCGTGGCCGTTGCAATCGCCGAGCGCCCAGATGCCCTCGACATTGGTGGCGAGCCTGTCGTCGACGGTGATGAAACCGCGTTGATCGGTAATGACGCCGGCGGCATCGAGGCCGAGATCGTCGGTATTCGGCTTACGGCCGGTGGCGATCAGCACATGGCTCGCATCGATCCTCGCTGAATCGGTGGCGACCGTTATCCCGTCGCTGCTCCTGGCGAAGGCGATGTCGCTGACGCCGGTATGAATGTCGATGCCCTCCGAGCGCAGCACATCGGCGATCGCGTCGGATATATCCTCGTCCTCGCGCGACGCGAGCTTCGGGCCATGCTCGATGACGCTGACCTCGGCGCCGAAGCGGCGATACATCTGCGCGAATTCCAGCCCGATATAACTGCCGCCGATGATGGTGAGATGCCGCGGCACCGTGTCGAGCTGGATGATCGAGGTGCTGGTGAGGTAGTCGATGTCGTCGATGCCCGGCAGCGCGGGGATGACCGGCCGCGCCCCGACGTTGAGGAAGATGCGCGGTGCCGTCAGTGTGTCGCCGTTGACGCTGACGGTCTTCGGGCCTTCGAAACAGGCGTGGCCGTAGACCACCGTCATGCCGTCCATGCCGGCGAGCCAGCCGATCAGGCCGTTGCGGGCATTCATCGTCACCGTTTCGGCGCGAGCCCTGACCACCTTCATGTCGATGGCGATCTCGCCCGGGATATTGACGCCATAGGCGGCACCGGTTCTTGCGACATGGGCGGCGCGGGCGCTGGCGACCAGCGTCTTCGTCGGCATGCAGCCGGCATTGACGCAGGTGCCGCCGAGGAATTTGCGCTCGATCAACGCCACCTTCATGCCCTTTTCGACCATGCGGGCGGCAAGCGATGGACCGGCCTGGCCGGCGCCGATAACGATGGCGTCGAAGCTCTTCATGGCACGGCCGCCACGATCAGTACCGCGCCGATGACGGCGACGGCGTCTTCGATGAGAGCCGCCGGCAGGTCCTTGCCAAACGAGGCGGCAAGCCGGCTACGGGCGGCAGCGCCGCCATATGTGCCGATGACGGCGCCGATCACCCCGGCGATCAGCCCGCCGAAGAGCAGGCTACTGGCGGCGCCGATCGTCGCCCCTGCCAAGGCGCCTGAAACGATGCGGGCGCCGAACTGCATCGGCACCTTGCGCGACGGCGTGGACGGCAGCTGGTCGGCGATCAGTTCGACGATGGCGAGAACCGTGAAGATCCACGGCGTCCATCGGTACCCCATGAAGGCAAGCGGCGTCTGCGACACGTCGAACCAGCCGAGTGCTGCGCCCCAGGCGACGGCGGCCGGTGCGGTCATGGTGCGAAGGCCCGATATGACACCGATCAGCAATGCAAGAAGCAGAAACATGCATGACCCCCTTTTTGCCGGCGCTTGCCGCAATTAAGGAAAGTTGCACATTGTCAGGCGCGTGGCAATTCGCCTTCCCGGCCTAGTTCGCAAAGGCGGCGATGCCGGTGATTGCCCGGCCGATGATCAGTGCGTGGATGTCGTGTGTGCCCTCGTAGGTGTTGACCACTTCGAGGTTGACGAGATGACGGGCGATGCCGAATTCGTCGGAGATGCCGTTGCCGCCGAGCATGTCGCGGGCTGCTCGCGCGATCTCCAGCGCCTTGCCGCAGCTGTTGCGCTTGAGGATCGAGGTCAGTTCCACCGGCGGATGGCCTTCCTCCTTCATGCGGCCGAGCCGCAGGCAGCCCTGAAGGCCGAGCGAGATCTCAGCGGCCATGTCGGCGAGCTTCTTCTGGATCAGCTGGTTGGCGGCAAGCGGCCGGCTGAACTGCTTGCGCTCCAGCGTATATTGCCGTGCTCTCGCATAACAATCCTCGGCCGCGCCGAGCGCGCCCCAGGCGATGCCGAAGCGGGCCGAGTTCAGGCAAGTGAACGGTCCCTTGAGGCCGGTGACGCCAGGCAAAAGGTTTTCCGCGGGCACGAAGACACTGTCCATCACCACTTCGCCTGTTATCGACGCGCGTAGGCCGACCTTGCCGTGGATGGCGGGCGCCGAAAGCCCTTTCCAGCCCTTTTCGAGGATGAAGCCGCGGATGAGCCCATCCTCGGTCTTTGCCCAGACGACGAAGACATCGGCGATCGGCGCGTTGGAGATCCAGGTCTTCGAGCCGGTGAGGCTGTAACCGCCGTCGACCTTTCTGGCGCGCGTCGCCATCGAGCCGGGGTCGGAGCCGTGATCGGGCTCGGTCAGGCCGAAGCAGCCGATCCATTCGCCGGCGGCGAGTTTCGGCAGGTATTTCAGCTTCTGCGCCTGCGACCCGAAGGTTTCGATCGGCACCATCACGAGTGAGGACTGGACGCTCATCATCGAGCGGTAACCGCTATCGACCCGTTCGACCTCGCGGGCGATCAGGCCGTAGGCGACGTAACCGAGGCCGGCGCCGCCGTAGTCGGGAGAGATCGTCGGGCCGAGCAGGCCGAGTTCGCCCATTTCGCGGAAGATTTCGGGATCGGTCTTTTCATGGCGGAAGGCGTCGAGAACCCGGGGCGCCAGCTTTTCCTGCGCATAGGCGTGGGCGGTGTCCTGCACCATGCGCTCTTCACTGGTCAGTTGCTCCACCAGCCGGAATGGATCGGCCCAGTCGAAAACTTCGCGCGTATGCTGCATGGCCGCGTCTCCTCATCCCGGTTCTGGCTTGCCTCGCTTAAGTGGCCATAGACCCGCCAGCCGACCGCGTCAACAGAAGGCGGCAGTCTCGAAAAGACGGGCCGCGCCATCTTTTCAAAAGTCTCGGCATGCTCCACTTTGCCCGCGATCGATTCTGCAACGAGGAGGCGGAAATGTCGTCAAGCGATCTGTTCGTATCGGCCGAAGGCGCCGAATGGGTCAACCCGGAGCCCGGCGTCGTGAGGCGCATTATGACCTATCTGCCCGAGATGATGATGGTGGAAGTGGCCTTCGAAAGCGGCGCCGTCGGGGCTGCCCATTCGCATCCGCATATCCAGGCAAGCTATGTCGCCGAAGGCAGTTTCGAGGTGACGATCGATGGCCGGACCGAAGTCCTGCAGCAGGGTGGCAGCTTCATCGTGCCTCCCAATCTCGTCCACGGCGTCAAGGCCCTGGAAAAGGGCCGGCTGATCGATACGTTCACCCCGCACCGGGCTGAATTCCTGAAATAATCAGCTTTCCCTTGCCCGGCGCGCCGGGCCGGCGGCGGTGACATAGGGCGGCACGAAGCGCGTATCCTCGCCGCGCACCGCCTCGCGCAGGAAATCGATGACGGCGCGCACGCGCGGCGCCTGTTTCAGGTCGCGGTGGCAGGTAATCCAGTAATGGCGCTTGAGGTCGATTTCCTCGGGCAGCACGCGCACCAGTTCGGGATAACGGCTGGCGAAGAAATAGGGCAGGATGCAGAGGCCGAGACCGTTTCTCGTGGCGGTGAGCTGCGCGAAGATGCTGGAGCTCTGGAATTGCGGCTTGATGCGCGGATGCACGTCGCCGAGATAGTCCAGGCCCGGCGCGAAGATCATTTCCTCGATATAGCTGACGAAGGGATGCTCAAGCAGGTCTTCGCGGCAGGTGATCGCAGGCGCCTTCGCCAGATAGTCGCGCGAGCCGTAGATCTGCAGATGGTAGTCGGTCAGTTTCTCGGCGAAATAAGGCCCACCCTTCGGCTCGTCGAGCACGACGGAAAGATCGGCCTCCTTGCGCGACAGCGACATGATCTGCTGGATCGTCACCAGTTCCAGCGACAGATGCGGATGCTGGGCGGCAAACTGCGGCAGCACGGTCGCGAAGAAGAAATTGGCAAAACCTTCTGGCGCGCTGAGGCGCACCAGGCCGCGCTGCGCCATCGAGCCGTCGGCAAGGTCGGCGCGCAGCCGTTCGGTCTCCTGCTCCATCCTTTCGGCCGTCTCGACGAAGCGCGTGCCCATGGCGGTCAGCACATAGCCGCGCGGATTGCGCTCGAACAGCTTGACCTTGAGGGTGAACTCCAGCCGGTCGATGCGGCGCGAGACGGTGGCATGGCTGGAGCGCAGCTGGCGCGCCGCCGTCGACAGCTGTCCGGTGCGGGCGACGGCTAGAAAAAACTGCAGATCGTCCCAAGTAAACTGCGGTGGATTGTTCATCGCGATCCCCTCTGTTCAAAAATGAACAGATACTGTTTGGAATTAGTTGTAAACCACCCGTTGCCTCAGGGCGGAATTTCCGTGATCGTAAGGTGAGGGTCCGTCGTTCTGAGGAGTGCGGCTGGCCAAATTTGAACAGATCCGCAATCTGGCCAATCTCTGGGAGGAGAGAAAATGCGTAAGAATCTTATTGCATCAGTTGCATTTCTGCTTGCGAGCAGCACCGCAGTGCTCGCGCAGAGCGCGACCGACGGCAAGGTCAAGATCGGCATCCTGAACGACCAGTCGGGTGTCTATGCCGATTTCGGCGGCAAGTCCTCCGTCGAAGCCGCCAAGATGGCGGTCGAGGATTTCGGCGGCAAGGTGCTCGATGTGCCGGTTGAGATCGTCGATGCCGACCACCAGAACAAGCCGGATATCGCCTCCAACATCGCCCGCCAGTGGTACGACACCGAGCAGGTGGATGCGATCATGGAACTGACGACTTCGTCGGTGGCGCTCGCCGTGCAGGCGATCGGCAAGGAGAAGAAGAAGATCGATATCGTCACCGGTGCGGCGACGACCGATCTCACCGGCAAGGCCTGCTCGCCTTACGGCTTCCATTGGGCCTACGACACCCATGCGCTCGCCGTCGGCACCGGCGGCGCACTCGTCAAGCAGGGCGGCGACAGCTGGTTCTTCCTGACCGCCGACTATGCTTTCGGCTATTCGCTCGAGCAGCAGACCAGCGATTACGTCAAGGCGAGCGGCGGCAAGGTCGTCGGCGCCGTCCGGCATCCGCTGTCGAGCCAGGACTTCTCGTCCTTCCTGCTGCAGGCGCAATCATCCGGCGCCAAGGTGATCGGCCTTGCCAATGCCGGCCTCGACACCTCGAATGCCATCAAGCAGGCGGCCGAATTCGGCATCACCCAGGGTGGCCAGCATCTGGCGGCGTTGCTGTTCACGCTCGCCGAAGTGCACGGCCTCGGGCTCGAGGCGGCGCAGGGGCTGACGCTGACGGAAGGTTATTACTGGAACCGCGACGACGAGAGCCGCGCCTTCGCCAAGAAGTTCTTCGCCCGCACCGGCAAGATGCCGAACATGATCCATGCCGGCACCTATTCGGCGGTGACGCAATATCTGAAGGCGGTGCAGAAGGCTGGCACCGACGAAACGGAAGCCGTCGCCAAGCAACTGCATGAAATGCCGGTCGATGACGTCTTCGGCCGTGGCGGCACGGTCGGCGCCAACGGCCGCATGATCCACGACATGTACCTGCTGCAGGTCAAGAAGCCGTCCGAAAGCAAGGAGCCGTGGGATTATTTCAACGTGCTCGCCACCATTCCCGGCAAGGAAGCCTATATCGATCCCGCCAAGAGCGGCTGCGATCTGGTGAAGTAAGCACGATGGCGGTTTCCGCAATAGAAACTCAGGTAAAGCCGCGGGTGGTACTCTCCGCCCGCGGCCTGCGCCGCGATTTCGGCGGCTTCACGGCCGTCAAGAATGTCGATCTCGACGTGCATGACGCCAGCGTGCATGCACTCATCGGCCCGAACGGCGCCGGCAAGACCACGGTCTTCAACCTGCTGACCAAGTTCCTGCAGCCGACATCGGGCACGATCACGCTGATGGGCACCGACATCACCGGGACGCCGCCCGACAAGGTGGCGCGGATGGGACTGGTGCGCTCCTTCCAGATCTCGGCGGTCTTTCCACACCTCACCGTTCTCGACAATGTGCGGGTGGCGCTGCAGCGGCCGAACAATCTCTCCACGCAGTTCTGGCGGCCTCTGTCGGCGCTCGACCGGCTGAACGAGTGCGCCGAGCAACTGCTCGCCAGCGTCGGGCTCTCCAAGGAGCGCGATCATATCGCCGCCGATCTTTCCTATGGCCGCAAGCGCGTGCTGGAGATCGCCACCACGCTGGCGCTCGATCCCAAAGTGCTGTTGCTCGACGAGCCGATGGCCGGCATGGGGCTGGAGGATGTCGGCGTCGTTTCATCCATCATCCGCGAGGTTGCCCGCGAGCGCGCGGTGCTGATGGTCGAGCACAATCTCTCCGTCGTCGCCAATATCTGCCAGCACGTCACCGTGCTGCAGCGCGGCGAAATCCTCGCCGAGGGCGACTATGCCACCGTCAGCCAGGACGAGCGCGTCCGCGTGGCTTATATGGGCACGGAGGAGCATTGATGGCCGCTCTCCTCGAAGTCCAGGGGCTCAATGCCTGGTACGGCGAAAGTCACGTCCTGCACGGCGTCGACATGCGGGTGGCCGAAGGCGAGACGATCACCATTCTCGGCCGCAACGGCGTCGGCAAGACGACGACGCTGCGCACCATCACCGGCATCGTCCGCGCCCGCAAGGGCAAGATCAGTTTTGCGGGCAGCGATATGATGCAGGTGCCGCTGCACAAGACGGCGCATCGAGGCATCGGTTTCGTGCCGGAGGAGCGCGGCATCTTCTCGACGCTCACCGTTTCGGAAAACCTGCTGCTGCCGCCTGTCGTGGCAGAGGGCGGCATGACGCTCGACGAAATCTACGAACTCTTCCCCAATCTCTACGAGCGCCGCGGCAGCCCGGGCACCAAGCTTTCCGGCGGCGAGCAGCAGATGCTGGCGATCGCCCGCATCCTGCGTACCGGCGTCAAGCTGCTCATTCTCGATGAGCCGACGGAAGGGCTTGCCCCCGTCATCGTCCAGCGCATCGGTGAGGTGCTGAAGACGTTGAAGGAGCGCGGCATGACGATCCTGCTCGTCGAGCAGAATTTCCGTTTCGCCAGCCGTATTGCCGATCGCTTCTATCTGATGGATCATGGGCAGATGGTGTCGGAATTCCCGGTCGGTGAACTGCCGCAGCGCATGGACACGCTGCACAAGGTTCTGGGAGTGTGACCAGATGATGATGATCTTCGGCATTCCCCTGCAGGCGCTGTTCGGCCAGCTGCTGATCGGCCTGATCAACGGTTCGTTCTATGCGCTGCTCAGCCTCGGCCTCGCCATCATCTTCGGCCTGCTACGGGTGATCAACTTCGCCCATGGTGCGCAATATATGCTCGGCGCCTTCGTCGCCTACCTCTTGCTGACCTATGCCGGCATCGGCTACTGGCCGTCATTGATCGTGGCGCCCGTCATCGTCGGCCTTGCCGGTGCCATCATCGAGCGGCTGTTCCTGCGCCGGCTCTATGATCTCGATCCGCTCTACGGCCTGCTCTTCACCTTCGGGCTGGCGCTCGCGGTCGAGGGCACCTTCCGCTATCTCTACGGCTCTTCCGGCCAGCCCTATGCGACGCCGGCAGCGCTTGCCGGCGGGGCCAATCTCGGCTTCATGTTCCTGCCGATCTATCGCGGCTGGGTGGTCGTCGTCTCGCTCGTCGTCTGCCTCGGCACCTGGCTGCTGATCGAGAAGACCAAGCTCGGCGCCTATCTCAGGGCCGCCACGGAAAACGCCGTGCTGGTGCAGGTGTTCGGCGTCAACGTGCCGGTGCTCTTGACGCTCACCTACGCGCTCGGCGCCGGTCTTGCCGCCTTTGCCGGCGTGCTGGCGGCGCCGATCTACCAGGTCTCGCCGCTGATGGGATCGAACATGATCATCGTCGTCTTCGCCGTGGTCGTCGTCGGCGGCATGGGATCGATCATGGGCGCGATCATCACCGGCTATGTGCTCGGCATCGCCGAGGGTCTGACCAAGGTCTTCTATCCCGAGGCTTCCAACATCGTGATCTTCGTCATCATGGCGATCGTGCTTCTCATCAGGCCCGCGGGCCTCTTCGGACGGGATGCTTGACATGGCTGACATCACCGAAACCATCCGAACGGAAAAAAACCGAACCGCTCTGTCGGTGCAGGCGGGTTTCCTGCTGGCGGGGCTGCTGCTCCTGCTCTTGGCGCCGTTCTTCTTCTATCCGATCTTCCTGATGAAGCTGCTCTGCTTCGCCCTCTTTGCCTGCGCCTTCAACCTGCTGCTCGGCTATACCGGCCTGCTTTCCTTCGGCCATGCCACCTTCTTCGGGGGAGCGGCCTATTTCACCGCCTACACGGTGAAGACATGGGGCCTGCCGCCGGAACTCGGCATTCTGATCGGGGTGGTGGGTGCGGCGTTTCTCGGCCTGGTCATGGGCTTCTTCGCCATCCGCCGCCAGGGCATCTATTTTGCGATGATCACGCTGGCGCTGTCGCAGATGTTCTTCTTCTTCTGCCTGCAGGCGGAGTTCACCGAGGGCGAGGACGGCATCCAGTCCGTGCCGCGGGGCCATCTCTTCGGTTTCATCGATCTGAACAGCTCGACCAACATGTATTATTTCGTGCTGGCTGTTTTCATCATTGGCGTCTTGATCATCTGGCGTTTCATCAACTCACCCTTCGGCATGATCTTGAAATCGATCCGTGAAAACGAGCAGCGGGCGATCTCGCTCGGTTATTCCGTGGCGCGCTACAAGCTCGGCGCCTTCGTCATGTCGGCAGCGCTTGCGGGGCTCGCGGGTGCTGTCAAATCGATTGTCTTCCAGTTCGCAACGCTGACCGACGTTGCCTGGCAGATGTCGGGCGAGGTGATCCTGATGACGCTGCTCGGCGGCATCGGCACGCTGATCGGCCCGCTCTTCGGCGCCGGGTTGGTGGTGGCGCTGGAAAACTACCTGGCCACCTCGGAATTCCCGGTGACGATCATCACCGGCATCGTCTTCATGGTCTGCGTGTTGATCTTCCGCCGCGGCATCATCGGTGAATTCTACGCCTCGCGGCTGGGGCGGAAACTGGGCTTCGTCTATCGCCGCTGAACGGGCGGACCTCTCTTTTTCCAGGAAAGAATCCCTCTTTCCCGGGAAAGGAGACGGGCGGCGGCGCTGCGACTCTTCCTCTCCCCGCGCTGCGGGGAGGGGGAAGCGGCAAGCATCTGGAGTTTCGTGCAGGGCACATGGATCGTTACGACTACATCATCATCGGGGCAGGCAGCGCCGGCTGCGTGCTCGCAAACCGGCTGTCCGCCGATAACAGGAGCCGGGTGCTGCTGCTCGAAGCCGGCGGCAGCGACAACTACCACTGGATCCATATTCCGGTCGGTTATCTCTATTGCATCAACAATCCGCGCACCGACTGGTGCTTCACCACTGCGCCGGAAGCCGGTCTGAATGGCCGGGCGCTGAACTATCCGCGTGGCAAGGTGCTCGGCGGCTGTTCGTCGATCAACGGCATGATCTACATGCGCGGTCAGGCGCGCGACTACGACCTCTGGCGGCAGATGGGCTGCAGCGGCTGGGGCTGGGACGATGTGCTGCCCTTCTTCCGCAAGTCCGAGGATTTTTATCGCGGCGAAGACGAGATGCATGGCGCCGGCGGCGAATGGCGCATCGAGAAGGCGCGTGTGCGCTGGGCCGTGCTCGATGCCTTCCAACAGGCGGCCAGGGAAGCGGGCATCCCGGAGATCGCGGATTTCAACCGCGGCAGCAACGAAGGGTCCGGCTATTTCGACGTCAATCAGCGTTCCGGCATTCGTTGGAACACCTCGAAGGCCTTCCTGCGCCCGGCGATGAAGCGCTCCAACCTGACGGTGCTCACCAAGGCGCAGGTCCGGCGGCTGCTGGTGGAGGAAGGCGCCGTTGCCGGCGTCGAATTCCAGCATCGCGGTGAGGCGAAGCGCGCCTATGCCGCCAAAGAAACCGTCCTTTCAGCCGGTTCGATCGGCTCGCCGCATATCCTGGAACTGTCCGGTATCGGCAGGGGCGAGGTTCTCAGCCAAGCCGGCGTCGATGTCGTCGCGGAAGTGAAGGGTGTCGGCGAGAACCTGCAGGATCATCTGCAGCTGCGTCTCGCCTATAGGGTGACGGGTGTTCCGACGCTGAACGAGAAGGCGACGAAGCTGATCGGCAAGGCGGCGATCGGGCTTGAATATCTCGTGCGCCGCTCCGGGCCGATGGCGATGGCGCCGAGCCAGCTCGGCATCTTCACCCGCTCCGGCCCGGACCGGGAAACGCCGGATCTGCAATATCACGTGCAGCCGGTCTCGCTGGATAAGTTCGGCGATCCCGTCCATCCTTTCCCGGCGATCACCGCGAGCGTCTGTAATCTCCGGCCGGAAAGCCGGGGTTCGGTGCATCTGTCGAGCCCGGATTTTGCCGCCCAGCCGACGATCAGTCCGAAATACCTCTCGACGCAGCGCGATCGTGACATAGCTGTCCGTTCTATACGGTTGACGCGCAAGATCGTCGCGCAGCCTTCCTTTGCCCGTTTCAGGCCGGAAGAATTCAAGCCGGGGCCGAGCTATCAGACGGAGGCCGATCTGGAGCGGGCGGCGGGCGATATCGGGACGACGATCTTCCATCCCGTCGGCACCTGCCGGATGGGCGCCGACAGGGACAGCGTCGTCGATCCCAGGCTGAAATTCCGGGCGCTCGGAAAGCTCAGGATCGCCGACGCCTCGGTGATGCCGTCGATCACCTCGGGCAACACCAATTCGCCGACGATCATGATCGCCGAAAAGGCGGCAGCGATGATCCTCGAAGACAATCGATAGGAGAAGACCATGGCAAGGATCGCATTCATCGGGCTTGGCAACATGGGCGGGCCGATGGCGGCCAATCTGGTCAAATCAGGTCACGAGGTCCTCGGCTTCGATCTCGCGGCGTCGGTGCTGAAGGCGGCCGAGGAGAGCGGGGTCAAGCCGGCTAGCCATGCCAGCCAGGCGGTCAAGGACGCCGACATCGTCATCACCATGCTGCCACAGGGCAAACATGTGCTGACGGCCTGGGCCGATATCCTGCAGTCGGCTGCGCAAGGCACGCTGGTCATCGATTGCTCCACAATCGATGTCGAAAGCAGCCGCAAGGCGCATGAGATGGCCAAGGCCGCCAGCTGCCTGTCGCTCGACGCCCCCGTCTCCGGCGGTACCGGCGGGGCGACCGCCGGCACGCTGACCTTCATGGCCGGCGGCGCGGAAGAGGCCTTCACCAAGGCAAAGCCGATCCTGGAGGCGATGGGAAAGAAGATCGTCCATTGCGGTGAGGCCGGCGCCGGCCAGGCGGCGAAGATCTGCAACAACATGATCCTCGGCATTTCGATGATCGGCGTCTGCGAGGGTTTCGTGCTTGCCGAGAAGCTCGGGCTTTCGCATCAGGCACTGTTCGACGTCGCCTCGACCTCGTCGGGCCAATGCTGGTCGCTCAATACCTATTGCCCGGTTCCGGGGCCGGTGCCGACCTCGCCCGCGAACAACGGCTATAAGCCGGGCTTTGCCGCGGCTTTGATGCTGAAGGATCTGAGACTCTCCCAGGAAGCGGCGCTGACGAGCGGCGCTTCCACGCCACTCGGCGCGGAAGCAGCACAGCTTTTTGCGCTCTTCGAGAAGCTGGGCAATGGCGGAAAGGATTTTTCCGCGATCATTGAGATGTTTCGCGAGAAGGCTTAGGCACCGCGGTCAATCAATCCTTCGACACCGAGAAGCTGAGCCTGGCGTCACCGAGCAGGATGTCGATGTCGCCGGGTTCGGTCAGTTCGATCGCGCCGCTCAACGTGCCCGTCGTGATGAGCGCGCCTGCCTTCAGCGATGTCTCGGGGCGCAAACCGTCATTGGCGTAATCGATCAGCCAGGTGAGAACGTCGCCCTTCGGATGCTGCGCCGGGCCATCATAGATCGTGCGGCCGGCATGGGTGACCTTGAGCGGCGTTCCGCCGACGGTGTCGACGACGCTTTTTTCGAGCGTCGGACCGAGCACATAGCCGCTATTGCCGAGGCGGTCGGCGACGAACAGCAGAAACGAAACGCTGCCGCTCTCGCTGACGGCGCTGACCAGCAGCTCGGCGCCGAGATGGACAGCGGAGATCGCCCCGACCACTTCGGTGCGGCTGTAGGCTGTGCCCGCGCGGATCGGCAGGTCGCTGCCGAGGCGCACCGCGATCTCGGTCTCGAATTTCAGGCCCGGATACCAGGGAATATCAGCGCCCGAAACGGCTTCGGCATAGGGATGCAGCGGAGCAGCGACCGCTTGGCCCTGCGGCGAGACCGTCACCTTCCAGGCATTGCTGGAAACGCCGTCTGCGGCGGCCAGCAAATTCTGCACCTCCATCGCCTGATGCAGATCGGCTGGCAGCGCGAAAGTGCTCGTTGCCTCCTGGTGACCGGCCTGGTGCAGGCCGTGAAGCCTGGCTGCAAGGGCGCGCGGATCGAATGTCTCTGTCATGCTATCTCCTCGACCTGATTTTCGAGGTGCACACTAACCACAAGACAGGGATGAACAAGGTCCGTTCTTGGAAAAGCTCCTATTTCGTCGCCGCGTACCAGTGGGTGCGATAGGCGGCCAGACCCGGGATATCGGTCGGCGGAATATGCGTTTCGGCACCCGACGCCGGCCGGATGCCGGTCAGAAGGGCCGCCCCCTGGCTGGTGCCGGTCGAGCCCGGAAGGGCCATGACTTCACGACCGGTTAGGGCGGCGAGCAGCTTGAGATAGGTGCCATTCAGGGCAAAAGGCCCTTCGACGATAACCGGGCCTTTGGCGCCGATCAGACCGAGGCAGGCATCGGTCATCAAAGCGAGATAGAGGCAGGCAGTTGCATAGCGCTGCTCGCGGCTTGCCTCTTCGGCGCCGATCCAGCGGCTTGCCTTTCCCGGAAAAGGCCCGGAACCGGCGGCGATATTCGGCAAGAGCATCATGCCCTTGTCGATGACCGGGCCGATTGCGGCCTGGACGGCCTTTTCGTCGACTGGGCCGATTTCGGCAGAAAGGATCTCGAATTCCCGGCCGCCCATGAAACGCGACGAGGGGACGGCCCGGCCATAGGCATCGACATTGGCGAGCGCATCGCGGTTGGGGTCGAGATGGTCGAGATCGCCGCCGACGCCGAAATTGATCACCCATGTGCCGGTGGAGACGACGGCGAAGGGCGCCTCCCGATGGACCAGATGCGGCAGCAGCGAGGCATTTGAATCGTGAATGCCGCAATAGACCGGCACGGGTGCGGCAAGGCCGAGTTCTGCGGCGATCTCGGGCAGGACCGGGCCGAGCGCATCGAAGGCGGAGCGGATCGGCGCCATCAGGTCGCGGATCCCGAGCCTGTCGACGAGTGAGGAATAGCTGCCGACTCTCGGGTTCCACAGATCGGTATGGCAGCCGAGCGAGGTCAGCTCATTGGCGGCAACACCCGTCAACCGCGCCGTCCAATATTGCGCATAGGTGAGGATGGTCGCAGCTTTAGCGAATTCCTCGGGAAAGGCGGTCTTCTGGTAGTGCAGCTGCGCGCCGACATTGAGGCCCATCGCAAGGCGCGGCGAGAAGGTTTCGTCGAAGGAGGGACGCAACGCCGTATAGGCATCGCGGATCTCCTGCGGATATTCGTGCTCGTAGTCGATAACAGGCATGGCAAGCGCGCCGTCCCGGGCAAGGAGTGCTGCGGAAGCACCATGGGTGGTGATCGAAATGGCGTCGAAGCCCGGCTCACGCGCAAGGCTCTTCAGCGCATCGAGGGCGAAGGACCAGAGCGCCTCTATATCGTAGTGCGGATAGAGACCGGTTTTGATCGCGATGTTCGGCCGCTTCAGCACGGCGATTTCGGCGCCGGTCTCGCTGTCGAGCACGACGACCTTGGCATTGGTCTTGCCGATGTCGAGGACGGCGATGCGGTGATAGGAGGGGGCGTTCATGGCATATGGAAGAGGGTGACGAGGTCGCTTTGCACGGGCGAATTATCCGGATTCGTCGCCATGATATCGGCCATATGGGCCCACCATTTCTTCATCACAGGGTGGTCCGGCAGGCTCGCCATCGTATGGTCGGCCGGCCGCGTCAGCACGCCGAACAGCGTGTTGGTCTCGCGGTCGAGATGGATGGAATAGTCGCTGGCGCCGGACTTGTGCAGGAGATCGACCAGTTCCGGCCAGATCTCGTCATGCCGCCTGCGGTATTCGGCTTCCATGCCGGGATGGAGCTGCATCTTGAAGGCGTGTTTTTCTGCTGTCATCGGGAACTCATGAGCTTGACGCGGCGGGCGATGATCGGGATGGCGATGGTGATGATCAGAAGCAGGCCGATGAAGATCGACATGACGATGCCGGGCACGTTCAAGAGGCCGAGGCCGAAGGTGACGAGGCCCATGACGAAGGCGGCGATGACGACGCCACCGATCGTGCCGGAGCCACCGAGGATCGAGATACCGCCGAGCACGACCATGGTGACGACTTCGAGTTCCCAGCCCTGGGCGATCGACGGCCGGGTCGAGCCGAGGCGCGAGGTCAGGCAGACGGCGGCGACGCCGCTCATGACGCCGGTCAGCAGGAAGAGGATGAATTTGACGCGCTCGACCGGGATGCCGGAGAAGCGGGCGGCGAAGTCGTTATTGCCGATCGCATAGACCTGCCGGCCGAAATTCGTCGCATGCAAGAGGATGGCGAAGAGGATCGCCAGCACGATGAAGAGCACGAATTCGAAGGAGAACACCCAGACGACATAACCCTGGCCGAAATAGGCAAAATCGGCCGGGTATTTGCCATAGGCCTGGTCGCCGAGCACGATATAGGAAATGCCGCGGAACAGGCTCATCGTGCCGATGGTGACGACGATCGACGGCAGTTTCAGCACCGAGACCAGCACGCCGTTGAAGGTGCCGCAGGCAAGACCGGTGCCGATGCCAATCGCGACCAGGCCCGGCGTGCCGATCCCGACTTGCGCCGCCGCGCCCATCGCCGTCGAGGCGAGCGCGATGATCGCGGCGACCGAGAGGTCGATTTCGCCAGCGATGACCAGCAGTGCCATGGCGAAGGCGATCATCGCCTTTTCGGTAAAGTTGAAGGTGGCGTCCGAAAGGTTCCAGGCATCGAGGAAATAGGGCGAGGCCAAGGAATTGAAGATGAAGATCAGGACGGCGACCGCAAAGAGCAGCACTTCCCAGCTTGCAAGGATGCGGCGGAAGGGTGTGCCGAGGCGGTCGGGAATGACCCGCTTTTCATGTGTGGACACGGTGCTCATGCTGCTGCCTCCGTTCTGACCTCGGCTGCCGCGCGGTCGCGCAGGATGATGCGGCCGCGGTTGCGCTCGCGCCGAGCATTGAAGGCGACGGCGAGAATGATGACGGTTCCGGAGATCGCCATCTGCGTGAAGGGTGAAATGCCGATCACCGGCAGCGCATTCTTGATGACGCCGAGGAAAAGTGCGCCGAGCACGGTGCCGGCGACCGACCCGACACCGCCGGCAATCGAGATGCCGCCGATGACGCAGGCCGCGACGCTGTCGAGTTCGAAGCCGTTGGCGATATCGACATAGGCGACGGCGTAACGCGATACCCAGAGATAGCTCGCCAGGCCGGCGAGCGCGCCCGACAGGACGAAGGCGAGGAATTTCGTCCAGCCCGTATCGATGCCGGCATAGACGGCCGCGGTCGGATTGCCGCCGGTCGCATAGGCCGAGCGGCCAAACTGGGTATATCGGAGCAGGACATACATCAGGAGCACGATAACGATCCCCACCCAGCCGAGGACGGGCAGGCCGAGGATCGGCGTGCGCGGCACCGACAGGAAGACCGGCGTCATCTGATGGGCGTTGACCCAAGCCCCACCCGACAGCACGAAGGCCATGCCGCGATAGATGGTGAGCGTGCCAAGCGTGACGACGATCGGCGGAATTTCGAGCGCCCAGACAAGAAAGCCGTTGATGGCGCCGAGGCAGGCGCCAATGACGATCGCGGCAAGGATGAGCAGGACGAGCGGCAGGTCGGGATAGGCGGCATTCATCATCGCGATCGCCATGCCGGTGAAGGCGAGGTTGGCGGCAACCGACAGGTCGATCGATTTTGTCAGGATGACCGTCATCTGCGCCAGCGCCAGGATGATCAGGATGGAGGTATCGTTGAAAATGCCGGCGAGATTCTCCGGCGTTGCGAAATCGGCAGCGCGCGTCGAAAAGATCGCGATCATCACGACGATGATGGCGAAGAGCAGGGTTTCGCGTTTTCTGATCAGTCTTGCCATGTGTCTACCTCATGCATTGCCGGTGGCGGCGCGCACCAGCGCTTCCGGTGACAGTTCGGCGCGTTCGAAAATTCCGGCAGACAGGCCTTCCTTCATCACCAGCACGCGGTCCGACATGCCGATGATTTCGGGCAGTTCGGATGAGACCATGATGATCGACAGGCCCTCGGCGGCGAGTTCGCTGATGAAGCCGTGCACGGCCGCCTTCGAGCCGATATCGATGCCCTTGGTGGGTTCGTCGAGGATGATGACCTTCGGCGCGGTCGCCAGCCATTTGCCGATGACGACCTTCTGCTGGTTGCCGCCCGACAGCGTGCCGACCGGCACGGAAAGGGCCGCGGCGCGCAAATCCAGCCGCTCGGCATATTTGCGGGCGAGCGCGAATTCTTCGGCCGCCCTGAGGAAACCCCGGCGCGAGGTGCGGGCCAGTGACGGCAGTGTCATGTTCTGGAAGATCGGCATCGGCAGCGCCAGTCCATGGCGGCCGCGTTCCTCCGGCACGTAAACGATGCCGGCGCGGATCGCATCCTGCGGCGAATGGATGGTGATCTCGCGGCCTTCGAGCATCATCTTGCCGGAGAGCGGCCTGGTGATGCCGAAGAGCGATTGCGACAGTTCCGAGCGGCCGGCGCCGATCAGGCCGTATATGCCGAGAATCTCGCCCTGGCGCAGGGTGAAGGAGATGTCGCGGAACTCGGTGCGATGGCTGTAATGACTGATCTCGAGAACCGGGCCGCCAATGGCGACATCGATCTTCGGAAAGGCGTTTTCGACGTCGCGGCCGACCATCATGCGGACGATCTCGTCCTGCGGCGTCTCCTTGAGCCGGCCCTGGCCGACGGCGCGGCCGTCGCGGAAGACGACGAAGTCGTCGGCGATCTCGTAAACCTCGTCGAACTTGTGGCTGATGAACAGGATCGCCTTGCCCTGTTCCTTCAGGCCCCGGACGATGCGGAAGAGATCGTCGATCTCCTTGCGGGAGAGGGCTGCCGTCGGTTCGTCCATGATGACGATGCGGGCCTCGATCGAGAGTGCGCGCGCAATCGCCACCAGATGGCGCTGCGCGATCGAGAGGTCCTTCAGCCGGATCGTCGGATCGATATTGCTTTCGAGCGCGGTCAGCAGCGCCTTGGCGCGGCTGTTCATCGTCTGCCAATCGATGGTGCGCCAACGTGTGCGCGGCGCATGGCCGAGGAAGATGTTTTCGGCAACCGTCAGCTCGTCGAACAGCACGGTTTCCTGATGGATGGCGGTGACGCCGGCATCGATCGCGGCCTGGGCGCTGGCGAAGGTTACCGGCCGGCCGTCGACGAGGATCTCGCCTTCATTCGGCCGGTAGATTCCGGTCAGGATCTTGACGAGCGTCGATTTGCCGGCACCGTTTTCGCCGATCAGCGCCGTCACCGTGCCGGGATGCAGCGCGATGCTGACATTGTCGAGCGCCTTCACGCCCGGGAAGATCTGGGAGATGCCGCGCATTTCCAGAATGGCTGGCGCATCACCGGTTTTGCTGTCCGTGGCGGTTTGTTGAAAGGCGGCGTTCATCAAGCTTCTACCAGTGTCGAATGAGAATCCCGGCGGCCGTCGAGCCGCCGGGCTTTTATGCGTCGCTCCGGATCAGAAGACCTTGGAGAACTGGTCGATGTTCGAAGCATTGTAGACGAAGGGATCGGCCATGGCGGCTTCGCCGTTGTCGCCGACCTTGATCTTGCCCATGCGGCCGACTTCGATCTCGCTGCCCGGCTTGCCGTCGGTTTCGCCCTTGACGAGGCGATAGGCGATCTGCGTTGCGGAGTAGCCGAGGTCGATCGGGTTCCAGATGGCGAATTCCTTCGTGGCGCCCGACTTGATCGCGCCGGCCATTTCGGAAGGCAGACCGAGGCCGGTGACGTAGACCTTGCCGACAAGGCCCTTGTCTTCGACGACCTTCGAAGCAGCGAGAACGCCGACCGTCGTCGGAGCGACGATGACCTTGACGTTCGGGTTCGACTTCAACAGGCCTTCGGCTTCACGATAGGACTTGTCCGAGAGGTCGTCGCCATAAACTGTCGTGACGAGGTTGAGGCCCGGGAAATCCTTGAGCTGCTTCTTCATCTGGTCGATCCAGATGTTCTGGTTGGTCGAGGTGGTCGTTGCCGACAGGATGGCGAAGTCGCCCTTGCCGCCGTCGAGATGGTCCTTGGCGAGCGTCAGGCACATCTTGCCGATCAGCTCGTTGGACGACGGGTTGAGCTGCAGGATACGGCCTTCAGGCGCGACGCCCGAATCCCAGGAGATCACCTTGATGCCGCGTTGCGCCGCCTTCTTCAGCGCCGGAACGAGCGCGTCAGGATCATTGGCCGAAACGGCGATGGCGTTGACGCCCTGGGCGATCAGCGAATTGATGACTTCGATCTGGCCTTCGGCCGTCGTCGACGTCGGACCGGTATAGATGACCTCGACACCGCCGAGTTCCTTGGCGGCTTCCTGCGCGCCCTTGTTGGCGGCATCGAAGAAGCCGTTGCCGAGCGACTTGACGACGAGGCCGATCTTGATGTCGGCGGCGCTGGCCGTTCCCGCCATCATGGCGACGGCAAATGCCACGCCGATTGCGAGTTTCTTTGCGAGTTTCATGCTTTCATCCTCCCACTTGATTGACACTCTTCACACCTGGCCGGCGCCTCATGCGACCGACGAGGAATCCTCCTTGATTGCCTGTGCGACCGGGCTCGCGACAATGAGCCTGATGCCGGCATTTTCGATCATCCTGGCGGCTTCCTCCGGAATGCCGTCATCGGTGATCACAGTCGACACACGCTCGAGCGGGCAAAGAATGAGGCTCGAGCGGCGATGGAACTTGCTGGAATCGGCCATGACGACCAATTCGTCGGCCTGATGCATCAGCTTCTGTTCGCTCTGGATGATCAGCGCGTCGGCTTCCATGATGCCGAGCGGGCCGATACCCTGCGCGCCGATGAAGAAACGGCGGGCGTAGAAATTGCGGATCGCGTCATTGTCGAAGGGGGAGAGGATCAGGCTCTGTTCGCGATAGATCGCGCCGCCCGGCACTGTCACCGTGTTCTTCGAATGCTTGACCAGATGTTCGGCGATCGCGAAGGAGTTGGTCATCACCTGCAGGCGGTGCGCCGCCATGAAATGCACCATCTGGAAGGTGGTCGTGCCGCCATTGATGATGATCGCGTCACCCGGATCGCAAAGCTCGACCGCCTGGCGGGCGATTGCGCGTTTCTTGTCGATGTTGACCGATTCCGAAACACGGAAAGGGCGCCCGGCAAGATTGCCGAGCTGCGGTGGATGCACCGCCTCGGCGCCGCCGCGCACACGCCGGATCTTGCCCTGGACATGAAGAGCCGCGATGTCGCGCCGGATCGTCGCCTCGGAAGCCTCGGTCAGTTCGGAAATATCCTGAACCGTCACGACGGACTTTTCCTGAACGGCGCTCAGAATAATGCGATGGCGTTCGCGTTCGTGCATGGGGCTCCTCCTTCAATCGTTTATTTCCCACATATGACAATGTGTCAATCAAAAACGATCATAAATTTTCATATTGCGCTGCACAATAATCGAATTTGATCGTTTTCGATTGACAAGCTGCGTTTTGATGAGCGATACCGTCAACGAAAAGGGGCGCGAACCCTCGCGCCCCGATGACGATTTCATATGGGAGGATGACATGGCGGCGAACGTCCGGCTTCTGGAAAACCGGTGGGATGATGGTTACGCGGCAGGTCTCGACGAGCCCGGCAAGCTGCTTTATCGCTCCAACCTGCTCGGCGCCGACAAGCGCATCACCAATTACGGCGGCGGCAACACCTCGGCGAAGGTAATGGAAACCGATCCGTTGACCGGCGGCAAAGTCAAGGTGCTCTGGGTCAAGGGTTCGGGCGGCGATGTCGGCACGATCAAGCTCGACGGTTTCGCGACACTCTACCAGGACAAGCTGGAATCGGTGAAGGGCATCTACAAGGGCGTCGAGGATGAGGACCGCATGGTCGGCTTCCTGCCGCACTGCACCTTCAACCTGAACGCCCGCGCCGCCTCGATCGATACGCCGCTGCACGGTTTCGTGCCTTTCACCCATGTCGACCACATGCATCCCGATGCGATCATCGCGATCGCCGCATCGAAGAATTCCAGGGAGCTGACGCAGCAGATCTTCGGCGACGAGATCGGCTGGCTGCCCTGGCGTCGCCCGGGCTTCCAGCTCGGCCTCGACCTCGGCGCTTTCGTCGCCGCCAATCCGAATGCCAAGGGCGTCGTGCTCGAAAGCCATGGCCTCTTCACCTGGGCTGACGACGCCAAGGCCTGCTATGAGCTGACGCTCGATATCATCAACAAGGCGATCGTCTGGTTTGCCGGAAAGACCGAGGGAAAGACGATTTTCGGCGGCGCCGTCACGCAGAGCCTGGCCGTTGCCGAGCGCCGCGCCATCGCTGCCCGGCTGATGCCGGAAATCCGCGGCCGCATCGGCAAGCAGGAGCGCAAGCTCGGCCATTTCGACGATCAGGACGCCGTGCTCGAATTCGTCAATTCCAAGGATTTGCGCCCGCTCGGCGCGCTCGGCACCAGCTGCCCGGATCATTTCCTGCGCACCAAGATTCGCCCGCTGATCGTCGATTTCGATCCGGCCAAGCCGGATGTCGACGCGATCGTCGCCGGTCTCGACCAGGCGCTGGAGGACTACCGCGCCGATTACGCCCGCTATTACAACGACTGCAAGCATGACAATTCGCCGGCCATGCGCGACGCCAATCCGGTCATCTTCCTCGTCCCCGGCGTCGGCATGCTGTCCTTTGCTCGCGACAAGGCGACGGCCCGCATCGCCAGCGAATTCTACGTCAACGCCATCAATGTCATGCGCGGGGCGTCGACGGTCTCGGAATATCAGGGCCTGCCGGAGCAGGAAGCCTTTGATATCGAATACTGGCTGCTTGAAGAGGCCAAGCTCCAGCGCATGCCGAAGCCGAAGAGCCTCGCCGGCCGCGTCGCCTTCGTCACCGGCGGCGCCGGCGGCATCGGCCGGGCGACGGCGGCGCGCCTCGTCGGCGAGGGCGCCTGCGTGGTGCTTGCCGATATCGACCAGGCGGCGCTCGAGGGCACCGAAGCTGATTTCGTCAAGAAATATGGCGCCGACGCCGTCCGCAGCGTCCGGCTCGACGTCACCCAGGAACATGCGGTGATCGCCGCCTTCGTGGAAGCCTGCGTCGAATTCGGCGGCGTCGATATTCTCGTCTCGAATGCCGGCATTGCCTCCTCCGCGCCGATCGAAACAACCGAGCTGTCGACCTGGAACCGCAATATCGATATTCTGGCGACCGGTTATTTCCTCGTCTCGCGTGAAGCGTTCCGCCTGTTCCGCCGTCAGGCGCTCGGCGGCAACGTCATCTTCGTCGCCTCGAAAAACGGTCTTGCCGCCTCGCCGAACGCGTCTGCCTATTGCACCGCCAAGGCTGCCGAAATCCATCTCGCCCGCTGCCTGGCGCTGGAAGGTGCCGATGCCGGCATCCGCGTCAACACGGTCAACCCGGATGCCGTCCTGCGCGGCTCGAAGATCTGGAGCGGCGAATGGCGCGAGCAGCGCGCCGCCTCGTCGAAGATCGAGGTGGACGATCTCGAGGAACATTACCGCAAGCGTTCGATGCTGAAACTCAACGTGTTTCCGGAAGATATCGCCGAGGCGATCTATTTCCTCGCTTCGGACCTCTCGGCAAAATCGACCGGCAACATCATCAACGTCGATGCCGGCAACGTGCAGAGCTTTACGCGCTGATTTTGATTGACGGCGGATGCGTCGGCCCCTCACCCTAACCCTCTGCCCGTCATGACGGGGAGAGGGGACTTGCCTGACGAAGCGTTGGAGCGGGACGGAGACGGCGCGGCAAATTCCCTTCTCCCCGTCTGAACGGGGAGAAGGTGCCAGCAGGCGGATGAGGGGCTGCCCCTACGGCAAAGTCCCAATGTTTAAAATGCATAACCGGGAGGAAGACATGGCCGAATTCAGGATCGCGCAGGACCTGGTCGCAACGGATAACGACAAACGGGCAACCGCGCTGAAAGCCGATTACGAGGCGCTGGGCGCAGCGCTTGCCCGCCGCGGCGTCGATATCGAGGCGGTCACCCGCAGGGTTGCCGAATTCTTCGTCGCCGTTCCCTCCTGGGGTGTGGGCACCGGCGGCACGCGGTTTGCCCGTTTCCCCGGCACCGGCGAGCCGCGCGGGATTTTCGACAAGCTCGACGATTGCGCCGTCATCAACCAGCTGACGCAAGCGACGCCGAATGTCTCCCTGCATATCCCCTGGGACAAGGCGGATGCACGGGAGTTGAAGGCCAAGGGCGACGCGCTCGGCCTCGGCTTCGATGCGATGAACTCCAACACCTTTTCCGATGCGCCCGGCCAGGCCCATTCCTACAAATACGGTTCGCTCAGCCATACCGACGCGGCAACGCGGGCGCAGGCAGTCGAGCACAATCTCGAATGCATCGAGATCGGCAAGGCGCTCGGCTCCAAGGCATTGACGGTCTGGATCGGCGACGGCTCGAACTTCCCCGGCCAGAGCCATTTCACCAAGGCTTTCGAGCGTTACCTCGCCTCGATGGCTGACATTTACAAGGCGCTGCCCGATGATTGGAAGCTGTTCTCCGAGCACAAGATGTACGAGCCGGCCTTCTATTCCACCATCGTGCAAGATTGGGGCACCAACTACCTGATCGCCCAGACGCTCGGCCCCAAGGCCTACTGCCTCGTCGACCTCGGCCACCATGCGCCGAACACCAATATCGAGATGATCGTCGCCCGCCTGATCCAGTTCGGCAAGCTCGGCGGTTTCCACTTCAACGATTCGAAATATGGCGACGACGATCTCGATGCCGGCGCGATCGATCCTTACCGGCTGTTCCTGGTGTTCAACGAGCTGGTCGATGCCGAGCAGCGCGGCGTCAACGATTTCAACCCGGCCCATATGATCGACCAGTCGCACAATGTCACCGATCCGATCGAAAGCCTGATCAACAGCGCCAACGAAATCCGCCGCGCCTATGCGCAGGCGCTGATCGTCGACCGCAAGGCACTCTCCGGTTACCAGGACGACAATGACGCGCTGATGGCGTCGGAAACGCTGAAGCGCGCCTATCGCGCCGATGTCGAGCCGATCCTCGCCGAAGCGCGCCGCAGGGCCGGCGGCGCGATCGACCCGATCGCCGTCTACCGCGCCAGCGGTTACCGCAGACAAGTGGCGGCCGAGCGTCCGGCTTCCGCTGCCGGCGGCGGCGGTATCATCTGAGCGTCAATCGTCTCGCATGATCTGAGGTCATGCCAACAAAAAGCGGCCGCCGGCAGCGAAGAGGTGATGCACCGCCGGCGGCTCGCCGTTTTACGGCTTCCATTGCCCCGCGACCTGTCGGGTGGCGACGTTCAGCCGGTTCCAGACATTGATATTGGCGATGGCGACGACGAGGGCCGCAAGGCTTTTGCCATCGTAGTGCCGGGTCGCTTCATCCCAGATATCATCCGGCACCGGATCCGCCCGATCGCTGAGGCGGGTGATCGCCTCGGTGAGCGCAAGCGCGGCGCGTTCGGCATTGCTATAATAGGGGGCGTCGCGCCAGCCGGCGACGGCAAAGAGCCGCTCGTCGGTCTCGCCGTGTTTGCGGGCAATGCGCCAATGACCATCGATGCATACGCTGCAGCCGTTGATCTGGCTGGCGCGCAGATTGACCAGTTCGAGCAGCTTTGGCGAAAGACCGGTTTCTGTCGGCACCTTGCTGAGCGCATTGAGCGCCTGCATGGCCGCGGGAAGGACAAGGGCTGGATTTCCCATTCTCTCCTGCATGACCAATTTTTCCTGCATGATATGTCTCCTTGATGCGTTTGTCGTTTGACGATCCGCCGGCGCTGTCACATCGGCCGGGTTTCATGCGTCATGGCTCTGACGGAACGCAGCGGAGGAATGTGACACATGGACGAGAAAAAATGGCTGGCCGATGAATTCGAGGCGAACAGGGCGCATCTGGGGGCTGCCGCTTATCGCATGCTCGGCTCGCGCAGCGAGGCAGATGATGCCGTTCAGGAGGCCTGGCTGCGGCTCAACCGCACGGACACGACAGGGGTCGGCAATCTCGGCGGCTGGCTGACGACGGTGGTGGCGCGCATCTGCCTCGACATGCTGCGCGCCCGCAAGAGCCGGCGCGAGGAGCCGCTGGAGGCGCCGCTCCATGCCGGGATCGCCGATCCGGCGAAGGATCCGGAGCGTGAGGCCGCCTTTGCCGATTCGGTCGGCATGGCGCTGCTCGTGGTGCTGCAGACATTGGCGCCCGCCGAACGTGTCGCCTTCGTGCTGCACGACATGTTCGATCTGCCCTTCGACGAGATCGCCCCGATCATCGGCCGTTCGTCGGCCGCCACCCGCCAGCTCGCAAGCCGCGCCCGCCGCCGGGTGCAGGGCTTGGACGAAGCGCCTGATGTCGATCTCGGTCGCAAGCGGACGATCGCCGAGGCCTTTCTGACGGCGTCGCGGAACGGCGATCTGGAAGGCTTGATCGCGGTGCTTGCTCCTGACGTCGTCTTCCGGCCGGATGCGACGGCCGCCCGCTTCGGCACCATTGGCGAGATGCGCGGCGCAGCTCAGGTGGCCGAAGCCTTCAAGGGCCGGGCCCAGGCAGCCGAAATCGCCATCGTCGACGGCGAGCTCGGATTCGTCGTGCAGATCGCGGGCCAGCTGCGCGTCGTGGTGGCGCTGACGATCGACGATGGCAGGATCGCCGCGATCGACGCCATCGCCGATCCGGATCACCTGGAACGGCTCGACTATTCGATCCTTCGAGATTGAAAACAAACGTCAATTTTCCGGATCTTCGAAACAGGCGCGCTTCGAAAGGAGCGTGCCCGCTGGCGTTTCCTCAGTGGCGAGGGCCGTGTCATTTTCCTTGACAGCGGTGTGTCCGGCTTTATTCTATTATAAAGATTTATATAGCATAATTATGGAATTATGATGGGTATGCGCTGCGGCATCATCTCCAGCCCCCCACCTTTTCCATGATGACAAGAGATGACCGAGAGTGATCCCGGTCCGAGACTTCGAAAGGAATGCATATCATGTCCGGCGATCAGGCGAAGAAGCCGCTCCTCCTCACCAATGTCAGACCGATGGCTTTCGGTGCGGGCACATCCGAGGGGATGATCGACATTCTCGTCAATGCCGACGGCAGGATCGCCGAGATTGGTCCGTCGCTTGCGGTCTCGCAGGATGTGACGCGCATCGACGGCAAAGGCGCCTTCATCTCACCCGGCTGGGTCGACCTGCACGTGCATATCTGGCACGGCGGCACCGACATCTCCATCCGCCCCTCCGAATGCGGTGTCGAGCGCGGCGTCACCACGCTGGTCGATGCCGGTTCGGCCGGTGAGGCGAATTTCCATGGCTTCCGCGAATATATCATCGAGCCCTCGCGCGAACGCATCAAGGCCTTCCTGAATCTGGGCTCGATCGGCCTCGTCGCCTGCAATCGCGTCGCCGAACTCAGGGATATAAGAGATATCGATCTCGACCGCATCCTCGAAGTCTATGCCGAAAACAGCGAGCATATCGTCGGCATCAAGGTGCGCGCCAGCCATGTCATCACCGGCTCTTGGGGCGTGACGCCGGTCAAGCTCGGCAAGAAGATCGCCAAGATTTTGAAAGTGCCGATGATGGTGCATGTCGGCGAGCCGCCGGCGCTCTATGATGAGGTGCTGGAGATCCTCGGCCCCGGCGACGTCGTCACCCATTGCTTCAACGGCAAGGCCGGTTCGAGCATCATGGAGGACGAGGACCTCTTCACTCTCGCCGAGCGCTGCGCCTCCGAGGGCATCCGTCTCGACATCGGCCATGGCGGCGCCTCCTTCTCCTTCAAGGTCGCCGAAGCGGCAATCGCGCGCGGGCTGCTGCCATTCTCGATCTCGACCGACCTGCACGGCCATTCGATGAATTTCCCGGTCTGGGACCTGGCGACGACGATGTCGAAGCTGCTGAGCGTCGGCATGCCCTTCGACAAGGTGGTGGAAGCCGTCACCCATGCGCCGGCATCCGTCATCAAGCTGTCGATGGAAAATCGGCTTTCGGTCGGCTCTCAAGCCGAATTCACGATTTTCGACCTGGTCGATTCCGACCTCGAAGCGACGGATTCCAATGGCGACGTCTCGGTTCTCAACAAGCTGTTCGAGCCGCGCTACGCAGTGATGGGCGCCGATGCCTTCGCCGCCAGCCGCTACGTGCCGCGGGCACGCAAGCTGGTGCGCCACAGCCACGGCTATTCCTACAGGTAGGATTGGCTGAAGAGGGCGAGGATCAGCGGTTACGCCAGCCCATCAGCTTTTCGATCCGTTCCGCCGAACTGCGCACATGCGCGGTGTAGTGGTTCTCGTCGGAAAAGGCCTTCTGCTCCGGCAGCACGATGGAAATGGTGGCGACGCACTGGCCGTCGCGATCGCAGATCGGCGAGGCGATGCAGGCAACCGCATAATCCGATTCCCCCGCCTGGATCGACAGGCGCGACTCGAAGGCCTTGCCGGCGGCTTCCGACAGTGTGCCCGGGTCGATCTCGGCGCGGCCGGTCGGTGAGGAGCGGGCGCAGCGCTTGAACAGTTCGATGCGCTCCTCCTCGGGCAGGTGGCCGACGAGCAGGCGGCCGGAGGCCGTCCAGTTCAGCGGCACACGGGTGCCGACGCGCGACGCCACCTGGAAATGGCTCGGGCCGTCGGCCATGGCCAGCACCAGCATATAATCGCCGTCGCGGCCGCAGACCTGCACGGTTTCGCCGGCCTGGCGGCAGAGATCGTGCATTTCATGGGTGGCGATGCTCATGAAATCCAGCGATCGCGCATAGGCAAGGCCGTAATGATAGAGCCGCGCGCCGAGCCAGATCGAGCCGTCCGCCTGCCGCGTCAGCATGTTCTTCTCGACGAGATCGTCGACGATGACGTAGACGGTCGACAGCGGCGCCTTGACCGCCTTGGCGATGGCATAGACGCCGGCCGGCGATCCGGTCTCATAGAGATGATCGATCACCTGAAGCGCGCGATCGATACCGCTGACGCGCGCCCGCCGCGCGCCCTTGCCGCCTGCCTCGCCGGCAACGCCCTCATCTTCGGAGTAAACTGCGGATGATGTCTTTCCGTCCAATTCCACGCACCTCATGAAAACTGCGATCATGTTACATTACTATGGCATAGCTGTCGCCGTGGCAAATCGCAACATCTTGTAGGTTGATCGTCTGGGCGGATGTGGCGGAGGGGGAATGACGTTGGAACAACCAACCGCAGCCTGAGTTTGCCGTTAAACCCAGGAGGTCATGATGACGAATTATCCAACACCACCGTTCCCATCCCAGAAACAACCGATGCCGGGTTTTACTGCGCAGATGGACCCTATTCCCGATCACGGTGAGAAGAGCTATCGGGGATCCGAACGACTAAAGGGCAAGCGGGCGATCATCACCGGCGGCGATAGCGGCATCGGTCGGGCCGTGGCGATTGCCTATGCCCGTGAAGGCGCCGATCTGCTGATCTCCTATCTCGACGAGGATGAGGATGCCGATGAGACGAAACGGCTCGTCGAGCAGGCCGGGCGCAAGGCTGTGCTCGTCAGCGGCGACATCCAGGATCCCGCCCACTGCAGGCAGATCGTCGAGACGGCGGTCAAGGAACTGGGCGGTATCGACATTCTCGTCAACAACGCCGCGCATCAGGCGAGCTTCAAGAGTATCGACGAGATCAGCGACGAGGAGTGGGAACTGACTTTCAAGGTCAACATCCATGCGATGTTCTACCTGACCAAGGCAGCCGTCGCCCATATGAAGCCCGGCAGCGCCATCATCAATACGGCCTCGATCAATTCGGACAATCCGAACCCGACACTGCTTGCCTATGCGACGACCAAGGGCGCGATCCAGAATTTCACTGCCGGCCTTGCCCAGCTTCTGGCCGAAAAAGGCATTCGCGCCAATGCGGTGGCGCCGGGCCCGATCTGGACGCCGCTCATCCCTTCGACGCTGCCGGAAGAAAGCGTCAGCAATTTCGGCAAGCAGGTGCCGATGAAGAGGCCGGGCCAGCCGGCCGAGCTTGCCACAGCCTATGTGATGCTGGCCGATCCCTTGTCGAGCTATGTCTCCGGCGCGACAATCGCGGTCACCGGCGGCAAGCCCATTCTCTAATGCATGTCGCCCGGAAGTGTTCAGCGGTTCCTGGATAGGAGCTAAACCGGCTTGCCGTAGCCACCCCCGGTCGGCGTCGTGATGATCACGGCGTCACCGGCTGCGAGTATCGCCTGATCGCAGCCTTCCAGCTTTTCGACTTGGCCGTCGCCGCGGCGGATCTCGGTTTTCCCCAACTGCCCGTTTTCCCCGCCGAACAGGCCGAAAGGCCGGATGGTACGGTGCGAGGAGAGGATGCTGCAATCCATCGTCTCCAGGAAGCGGATGGTGCGCTCGGTACCGCCGCCGGAACTATATTGCCCCTTGCCGCCGGAACCGCGGCGGATGTGGAAATCTTCCAGCACGACGGGAAAACGGAATTCCAGCACCTCGGGATCGGTCAGCCGCGAATTGGTCATGTGGCTGTGCACGCCATCGGCGCCGCTGAAGCCGGTGCCGTCATTGAGCACGCCGGCGGGGCCGCCGGCGCAGATCGTCTCGTAATATTGATAGGTGGCGTTGCCGAAAGTCAGGTTGTTCATCGAGCCCTGGGCTGCCGCCAGTGTTCCGAGCGCTCCGAACAGCGCATTGGTCACATGCTGGCTGGTTTCGACATTGCCGGCGACGACGGCAGCCGGATAGGTCGGGCGCAGCATCGAGCCGTCGGGCACGATGATGCGGATCGGCCGGAGGCAACCGGCATTCATCGGGATCGGCTGCTCGACCATGACACGGAAGACATAGAGCACGGCGGCGCGTGTCACCGGTTCCGGCGCATTGAAATTGGTCGGCTGCTGTGCGCTCGTGCCGGTGAAGTCGACCGTTGCCTCGCGCGCTTTCCTGTCGACGGTGATCTTCACCTTGATAACGGCGCCCTGGTCGGTGGGGTAGGTGAATTCGCTGTCGCTCAGCCGGGCGATGACCCGGCGCACGCTTTCTTCGGCATTGTCCTGGACATGGCCCATATAGGCTTCGACGACGTCGAGCCCGAAATGGGCGACCATCTTGCGCAATTCGTGCACGCCCTTTTCGTTGGCGGCGATCTGCGCCTTCACGTCGGCGACATTCTGGGCAGGATTGCGGGCGGGGTAGGGGTGGTCCGTCAACATCGCCGCGAAGTCGGCCTCACGAAAACGCCCCTTATCGACCAGCAGGAAATTGTCGATCAGCACGCCTTCCTCATCGACCTTCGTCGCCCGCGGGGTCATCGAGCCCGGCGCCTTGCCGCCGATATCGGCATGATGGCCGCGCGAGGCGACATAGAAGAGGATGACCTCTCCGGCATCGTCGAAAACAGGCGTGACGACGGTGATGTCGGGCAGATGCGTGCCGCCATTATACGGTGCGTTGAGCGCGAAGACGTCGCCCGGGCGGATGTTGCCTTGGTTGAGGCGGATGATCGTTTCGACCGAACGGTCCATGGAGCCTAGATGCACCGGCATGTGCGGTGCGTTGGCGACGAGCGCGCCGGTGCGGTCGAAGACGGCGCAGGAGAAATCGAGCCGCTCCTTGATATTGACCGAATGGGCCGTGTTCTGCAGCGTCACGCCCATCTGCTCGGCGATCGCCATGAACAGGTTGTTGAAGACTTCGAGCATCACGGGGTCGGCGCTGGTGCCGATCGCCGCATTGCGCGACAGCGGGATCTCGCGGATGAGGACGATATGGTTGCGGCCGGTGAGCCTTGCCTGCCAGCCCGCCTCGACGACGATCGTCTGATGCGGTTCGATGATCAGCGCGGGGCCTTTGAGGACGGCGCCCGGCTTTAGCGCCTCGCGCTTGAAGATGCCGGCCTCGTGCCATGTTCCACCGGAATAGAAGCGGGTGGTGCGCAGCGCTTCCGGCACCGAGGCGTCCGCCTGAATGTCCGCCTCCTCGATGTCGGCGCCGCCGCCGATGCCCTCGACTTCGATGGAATCGACGACAACAGGCCGGTCGTCGAAGATGAAGCCGAACTGCTTCTTGTGGGCGACGGCAAAGGCTTGCGCCATCTCCTCCTGCTGCCCGAAGGCAACGGGCAGGGCCGTGTCGGTGCCCTTATATTGCAGGTGCAGTCGGGTGACGATCTCCAGATCGGCCGCCTCGACGCCTTGCAGCGTCATTTCCCCACGCACCTCCTCTTCCAGCTCGGCCCTGACGGCGCCGATCGTCGTCAAGGCCGTGTCGAGTTCGGTCAGGACGGCGCGCTGGCGCGTGGCGCGGATATCGGCGAGACCCATGCCATAGGCCGAAAGGATGCCGGAGAAGGGGTGGATCAGCACGGTCTTCATGCCGAGGCTGTCGGCCACGAGGCAGGCATGCTGGCCGCCGGCGCCGCCGAAGCAGGTGAGCGCATAGTCCGAAACGTCATAGCCGCGCTGCACGGAGATTTTCTTGATGGCATTGGCCATGTTCTCGACGGCGATGGCGAGAAAACCGTCGGCGACGTCTTCCGCCGTCCGCCCGCCGCCGATCGTCTGCGCCATCTCGGCAAAGGCGCTGCGCACCGCCTCGGCATCGAGCGGCTGGTCCTGCCCCGGCCCGAAGATTTCAGGGAAGAAATCCGGCAGCAGCTTGCCGGTCATGATGTTGGCGTCGGTGACGGCAAGCGGACCGCCGCGGCGGTAGGATTTCGGACCGGGCGTCGCCCCGGCTGAATCGGGACCGACGCGGAAGCGCGAACCGTCATAACTCAGGATCGAGCCGCCGCCGGCAGCAACGGTGTGGATCTTCATCATCGGCGCGCGCATGCGCACACCGGCGACCTCGGTCTCGAAAGCGCGTTCCAATTCACCGTCGTAATGCGAGACATCGGTCGAAGTGCCGCCCATGTCGAAGCCGATCATTCGGTCAAAGCCGGCGATGCGCGAGACCTCGACCGCGCCGACCACGCCGCCGGCGGGGCCGGACAGGATCGCATCCTTGCCCTGGAAGAGATGCGCGTCGGTCAGTCCGCCGGAAGACTGCATGAACATCAGCTTCGGGCCCTCTGCGTCGCCGGTGCCGAGCTCGGCGGCAACCTGATCAACATAACGCCGGAGAACCGGAGACAGATAGGCATCGACGACGGCGGTGTCGCCGCGCCCGACGAGCTTGATCAGCGGTGAAACGACATGCGAGGGCGAGATCTGCGTGAAACCGATTGCGCTGGCGATGGCGGCGGCCTGCTGCTCATGCTCGGGATAGCGGTAGGCATGCATGAAGACGATGGCGACGGCGCGCAGGCCGCTGGCATAGGCGGTTTCAAGCGCTTGTCGCAGGTCATGCTCGTTAAGGGCACGTTCCACTGTGCCGTCCGCCAACACCCGCTCGTCGGCCTCGATGACATCGGCATAAAGCAGTTCCGGCTTGACGATCTTCTTGGCGAAGATATCGGCGCGGGCCTGGTAGCCGATCTCCAGCGCATCGCGAAACCCCTTCGTCGTCACCAAGAGGGTTGGATCGCCCTTGCGTTCCAGGAGGGCGTTGGTGGCGACCGTCGTTCCCATCTTCACCGCGCCGATGAGGTCGGAAGGGATCGGTTCGCCCGGATCAAGGCCAAGCAATTCACGGATGCCGTGCACGGCCGGGTCGCGATAGGCTTCCGGATTTTCTGAGAGCAGCTTGTGGGCGATGAGCGAACTGTCCGGACGGCGTGCGACGATATCGGTGAACGTGCCGCCGCGATCGACCCAGAAATCCCATTGCCTGCCCATCGTCCGGTCTCCTGTTAAGCTGAAATTTTATTGACGATTTATCGATAAAATGTCAACGTTCTCCCTCTTGGATCATGGAGGGATGCGCATGTCGGATGGACACGGACGACGGGAAATCGGACCGATCGTCTCCTCAGCCCATCTCGCCGATGGCGCGCTTCCGGCCCTTTCGGAGCTCGAGTTCGGCCTTATCCTCGCCGGCAACGCCTTCGACCGCTGGATGGTACGCTGCATGACGGCCGCGGGCGAGCCCGGATGCGCCGCGATCGACGTGCTGGTGCTGCATTCGGTGGCTCACCGGCAGCGGCCGAAGCGGCTCGGCGATCTCTGCAGCGTGCTCGGTGTCGAGGATACGCATCTGGTGATTTATGCAATCAAGAAACTGGAAAAGCGCGGCCTGGTGACAAGCACCCGGGCGGGCAAGGAGAAGCTGGTTGCCGCTACCGAAAAGGGCGTTGAAACCTGCCTGAGATACCGGGCGGTGCGGGAGGCGCTGCTGGTGGAATCGGTCAAGGGGCTGGGTCTCGACGCCGCGGCGACATCGGCGGTGGCGGCGACACTCCGGGCGCTGTCGGGCCATTACGATCAAGCGGCAAGGGCCGCCGCCTCTTTCTGACGGCAGCCCTTGACGGGGGCAGGGAGAGATCCCCAGCTCTTTAATTTAGAACAGGTTGTTCAGCCGAAGCAGGGCATGGCCGGCAGATTGGCGCGGTTTGCAAGCGCTCCGATCACCTTGCCCACCGAAGTCGGCCGCGGTTCGCGTTTGCCGGCGGCCGTCTCCAGGAGTTGCTTGAAGTCTTCAAGCTTCACGCCGTCGGCGCGCAACACCATGGCGATCAGGGGGTCGCGAAGAGCTTCGGATATCGTCAGGTCGTCTCTGGTCTTTCTCATGGTTGTCCTCCTTTCGTGGGCGGTCGCCCGTGTTCCACTTGCCGCTGCCATACCCTCGGCATTGACTTTCGCAGTTCGTGGTGTTACCGGTAAGTAACAATGCATTTGTTACCGATCGGTCACATTGATGTCAAGGACTACGTCCGCAAAAAAATCAGAAACTTCGAATGAAATCTCCGTAGTCGTTTCAGAAGATCGCATCCCGCCGCGGGAGCGTATCGTCTCGACCGCCTCGGAGCTTTTCCGCGAGCGCGGCATTCGCGGCATCGGCGTCGATGCCATCGCCGACGCGGCGCTCACCAACAAGATGACGCTCTACCGGCATTTCGGCTCAAAGGACGAGCTCGTATGCGAAACGTTGCGCCGCGCCTCCGAAAAGGCCGGCGCCATCTGGCACGATCTGGAAGTGGCCTATCCCGGCAATCCGCGCGCCCAGCTCTACGCCTGGGTGGAGACGCGGGCGCAATGTCTGAACGGCGAGCCTGCCGGCTGCGATCTCGCCAATGCCGCCATCGAGTTGAAGGGCGAGGGCCATCCCGCCCACGAGATGATCGAGCGGCACAAGGCCGAACAGCGTGATCGCCTGGCCGCGCTCTGTTCGGCGGCCGGTGCACGCGAACCCGAGCTTCTTGCCGATACGTTGACACTGCTGCTCGAGGGTGCGCGCGTCACCCGCCAAGCCATGGGCACTGCCAACTGCTGCGGTCATTTCGCCAAGGCCTGCAACGCAGCGATTGCCTCTTTCGCCTGACCGCCACTCTAAAGCGCCGCGCGTCTTTTCAGACGCGCGAAGGACACCGTAGCATTTTGAACCATGCAGTCGGGGAACCTTACCGCTTCCGTGTCGTTTTTCCATCACCGGAGGGCAATGTGGAGGCAGGGAGATGAACTACGTCTATCTCAAGCGCCTATATGCCAAACGCGCCGAGCTCGAAGCCAAGCTGGAGCTTCATGATGCGCGCTATTGTTTCGGCGAGGAAGAAGTCGATGATGGCACCGACAGCGATCTGCGTCAGCGGTTGAGCGAGATCTCTGAGGAAATTGCGACGCTGGAGAGCAGGCCGGGCGGCTAATCCGCGCCAAGGATCTCCGTCGTCCGCTCGTCGAATTTTCCCTGATAGAAATGCTCGATCACCCGGTGGAAGGGCGACCCATGGTCGCTGATGGCGGCAAACAGGGTCATCGAGGAGCGCAGCTTGAGGTCGTCGGGCGAGCCCAGGATTTCATGCGCTGATCGGCCGTCAACCGACAAGATCGCCTCGACACAGCGCAACAGCCGGCTTGAGAGAATGGGATCGGCGAGATAGGCGGCGGCTTCCGCAGCCGAACGGATCGCATATTTTTCGGCCATTGCAGAGGTGCCGAGACCGGCGATCTGCGGAAAAATAAACCACATCCAATGGGAGGTCTTGCGCCCGGCCTTCAGTTCCGACAGCGCCTGTTCATAGACGCCGTTCTGGGCATCGATGAAGCGGTCGAAGTCGTAGTCGATGTCACCGGCCATGGTCCCTTTTCCTGCTGTCAACGCAGCCTGGGCCAAGGTCTCCATGCCCGGCGAGCTAGCTTTTCTGTTAGCAGACCCTTTCAGCGTAGGGGCTGCTGTCACGGCAATGGCCGTAAGCCGGATGATGCGGCGTGTTATCATCTGATGTGGCGGCAATGGCCGATGTCGTCATCGGGTCCGTACCACCGGAAGAATATGCGGCGAAGCCCGCAAAGCTCAAGAGAACCAAGGCTCCGACCACGACGATGCGCTCGAAGGGCGAAAGTTTCTGGGCGCTGACATGGTCGACATAGTCGCGCTCGCCCAAGCCGGTGGTTTCATCCTCTTTCGCATGGAGGGTCACCATATCCTGGCGACGGCTCAAAGTTTCACAATCTGTCATTTTAATTACTCCTGCAACACATGCGCAGCCGGCCTCTCAAGAATAAGCTCTCACCCTCATGCCGAAGCGGCTTCGCATGCGTGCAGCATGTGTGTCTTCGATCGTGGCAATTGAAGGGGCGATATGCAAACTCAGTGTTCAAAAAATCGCACTAATAAACGCAAAATATCGTGAAGCTCTGGCCCGTCGGAATGATCCGGGGTAGTTCAGAGGATCATCTTTTTTCTGGATCGTCTCATGAGCAAATCCTTCGGCGCGATGTCGGTCGCCCAGCTTTCTCTCCTCATTCAAGGCGGTGCGGCCGATCCGCTTGAAGTGGCCGAGACGGTCTTCGATACCATCGCGCATTATGCCGACAAGGCTGTCTTCACTGCACTTACCGAAAGCCGGGCGATGGAGGAGGCGCGCGCCGCCTCGAACCGTCTGCGGGAAGGGCGCTCGCTGGGATTGCTGGACGGAATTCCGATCGCCTGGAAAGATCTTTTCGACATGGCGAGCGTGCCGACGACAGCCGGTTCCGTCGTCCTGGCGACGGACGCGCCCGCCAAGCGCGATGCGGCCGTCGTCGGTTTGCTCAGGCACGCGGGCATGGTCGCCGTTGGGCGCACCAATATGAGCGAATTTGCCTTTTCCGGCCTCGGAATCAATCCGCATTACGGCACGCCGGTTAATCCGCGTGGCACCGATCTCCCGCGCATTCCCGGCGGCTCCTCCTCCGGCGCCGGCGTCGCCGTCGCGGCCGGGTTGGTGCCGGTCGCCATGGGCACGGATACCGGCGGCTCGGTGCGCATCCCCGCTGCATTCAACGGTATCGTCGGCTACAAGGCGACACGCGGCCGCCATGCGATGGCAGGCGTCTATCCGCTGGCAAAGAGCCTGGATTCGCTGGGGCCGCTCTGCCGCAGCGTCAGGGATGCGGTCTGGATCGATGCGGCGATGCGTGGATTGACGGCGCCGGCGGTCATTGAACGCCCCTTGCAGGGGCTGGAACTGATCGTGCCTGAGAATGTCGTCTTCGACGGAGCCGAACCCGGCGTCGTCGCTGCGTTCGAGGCGGCTCTGGAACGTCTCCAAAAGGCCGGCGCCCATGTCGCCCGCACTGTCATCCCCGCCTTCAACGAGATCTTCGATCTGATGACGAGATACGGTCCGCTGGTGACGGCGGAGGCTTTTGCACTTCACCGCGAACGCTTGGCCGGGCCGGATGCGGACAGGATGGATCACCGTGTCGTCATGCGCACGCGGCTCGGAAGCAAGACGACGCTGCCCGATTACCTCAGAATTCTTGAGGCGCGCAGCCGCCTGATCGCCGATGTCGAACGCCTTGTCGGCGACCGGCTGATCGCCTTTCCCACCGTTGCCCATGTCGCGCCGCCGATCGGACCGCTGGAGCAGGACGACGAGCTGTTCTTCGCAACGAACAACAAGACGCTGCGCAACACCGCACTCGGCAATTTCCTCGACGGGTGCGGCGTTTCCGTTCCCTGCGGCACGGGAGAGGCCGGTATGCCGGTCGGCCTGCTGCTGTCGGCGACCCGCCATCGCGATGAGGCGCTGCTGGGGTTTGCCCTTGCCGCCGAGGCGGTCATCCGCGGCGATTTCGCCTGAATTGCAATTGAACCGCCGGGCTTTTATTGCCATTGATGGCAGGGGGAGATCCTGGAGGAAGACACGTGCAGGTTTTGCAAAACGGACGTTTCGCGGTTTCGACATGGTCGCTGCATCGGCTGCTCGGCGCCGTGCATGCCTATAGCCCCGATCCTGATAAAAGTGCCGCGCCGAAGGAACCCTATGGCTCCGGCGTCGCAGCGCTGATCGACGTGCCGGCGGCACTCTCGGCGCGCGGCATCAACCGGCTGGAGATCTGCTCCTTCCATCTGCCGAGCCTCGATGCTGCCTATATAAGCGAGTTGCGCGATGCGATGGCGGTCTCGAACGTGTTGTTCCAGACGCTGCTCGTCGAGGACGGCGATCCGAGCCATCCCGAGACGGCCGAACGCGACGTCAAATGGATGGCGGAGTGGATCGATATCGCCGCTGCCCTTGGAGCGCAAAGGATGCGCGTCATCGCCGGCAAGCAGAAACCGACGGAGGAAAACCTTGCCCGCGCCGCCCGTCATCTGAGCTGGCTGGGCGGAAAGGCAGAAGGCAGCGGCGTGCGCGTCGTCGTCGAGAATTGGTTCGACCTGCTGCCGTCGCCCATCGAGATGAACTGGCTGCTGGACCGGCTGGACGGCAAGGTCGGCCTCAACGGCGACCTCGGCAACTGGGCGGCGCCGGCGAAATATGAAGGCCTGGCCGACATCATGGGCCGGGCGGAAATTTGCCACGCCAAGGCCGATTATGGCGTCACCGGCCTCGATGCCGACGATTATCGCAAGTGCCTGGAGATGTGCGAGCGGGCCGGCTATGACGGTCCCTTCACGCTGATCTACGACTCGCCCTTCTTCCCCGATGAATGGGACGGCATTCTGCTGCAAAAGGCGTTCATCGAGGATTTCCTGCGCGAGGTGCCGGCGCGCAGGACGGCTTAATCAGACGCGTTTCGCTCATTCCTGGCGCGGGAACCTCTGGTTTTCCTCCAGCACGTTGAGATCCATGTGGTTGCGCATATAGCGCTCCGAGGCTTTCTGCAGCGGCTGGTAGTCCCATGGATAATAGGCGCCGTTGCGCAGCGCTGCATAGACCACCCAGCGGCGCGCCTGGCTTTCGCGCACGGCTGCGTCGAAAGCGGCAAGATTCCATCGGCGCCCGGCCTGTTCGGCAAGCCTTGCCAAGATGTCGGCGTGCGCCGGGTCGGCCGCCAGATTGTCGAGTTCTTGGGGATCGGCCTCGAGGTCAAACAGCATCGGCGGGTCCTTCTCGCAGAGCGAGAGCTTGTACCGTCCGTCCCGAATGCAGACGAGCGGTGCTTCGGAACCCTCCGCGGCATATTCCATCGGCACCGGGCTGCGATTGCCGGTGCCTTCGGCAAGCAATGCCAGATCCTCGCCCTCGGTCCATGGTTTCAACGAAGCGATATCGATCCCGGCAAGACCGGCGAGCGTCGGCGTCACGTCGAGCGTGGAGACGGGCTGATCGATGCGTTTGGGCTTCCAGCCGGGGACTGCGATCATCAGCGGAACGCGGGCCGATCCTTCGAAGAAGTTCATCTTGAACCAGAGGCCGCGATCGCCGAGCATGTCGCCATGGTCCGAGGCGAAGAGAATGATCGTATTTTCCGCCATGCGCGTCCGTTCCAGGACGCCGAGAATCTCGCCGATCTTGTCATCGACATAGGAGACATTGGCGAAGTAGCCCCGCCTTGCCCGCCTGATTTGCTCATCGCTGATGTCGAAGGCATCGTGGTCACAGGCTTTCATCAGGCGCTGCGAATGCGGGTCTTGCCGCTCGAAGGCAATCGGCGCAACGGCCGGATCAAGGGCCGGGCAATCCTCATAAAGGTCCCAGAATTTGCGGCGCGCGACGTACGGGTCGTGCGGATGGGTGAAGCTGACGGTCAGGCACCAGGGGCGTCCGTCGTGGCCACGCGAGAGATCGAACAGCTTGCGGGCGGCATGGTAGGCGACCTCGTCGTCATACTCCATCTGGTTGGTGATTTCGGCAACACCGGCGCCGGTCACCGAACCGAGATTATGATACCACCAGTCTATGCGTTCGCCGGGCTTGCTATAGTCGGGTGTCCAGCCGAAATCGGCCGGGTAGATGTCCGTCGTCAGGCGCTCCTCGAAGCCATGCAGCTGGTCGGGGCCGACGAAATGCATCTTGCCTGATAGCGCCGTCTGGTATCCGGCAGCGCGCAGATGATGCGCGTAAGTCGGGATGTCGGAGGCGAATTCCGCCGCATTGTCATAGACGCGCGTCCGGCTCGGCAATTGTCCGGACATGAAGGAGGCTCGCGCCGGCGCGCAGAGCGGGCTTGCCGTATAGGCGTTGGTGAAACGCACGGAGCGCTCTGCCAATGATCTCAGATGCGGCGCATGAAGGAAATCCGCGGGGCCATCCGGAAAGAAGGTCCCGTTCAGCTGGTCCACCATCAGGATGAGGATATTCGGACGCGGCATGGAATTCCTCTTTTGCTATTTGAGAAATTTATTCAATCGCTTATTGTTGCGGCTGTAAAGACAGCTTTTTTCGATGGGTGACTAAAGGATTTTTTATGTCAGACCGCCCGCCCGAGCTTGGCTGGATGCGCATCTTCGTCGAGGTCGCGACACTCGGGAGCTTTTCGTCGGCGGCAGCACGTCTCGGGCTTACGCAACCGGCCGTCAGCTATCAGATGCGGCGGCTGGAAGAGCAGTTCGGGGTCGGCCTGTTGCGCCGCCAGCATCGCGGCGTCGAGCTGACCGCGGAGGGCGAGCGGCTTTTCCAGGTCGCTGCCAAGACCGTCGGTGACATCGATGCGCTGGCGCGAAGCTTCCGCACCGAGGCTCAAAGACCGGTCGTCAGGCTGAGAACAGACTATGCTTTTTCAGCCCTTTGGCTGATCCCGCGCATGCATGGCTTTCGCCAGCTTCATCCGGAAACGGATATACAGATCGTCGCGACCCAGCGGCTCGAGCCCGGCTTTCGTGACGACGCAGATGTAGTGGTGGTTTTCGGGACGCGGGCGGAATTCGGCGCCTTCGGATCGCTGCTGTTGCAGGAAAAGGTCGTGCCCGTCTGCACACGAGGATTTCTCGATCGCAACGGCCCGTTCGACGATCCGCAGCAGCTTGCCAGGACGATCCTGATCCACCTCGATTCGCCGATGCCGCCACCCTGGTTCGATTGGCGAAGCTATCTTGCCGAATTCTCCGTCACGCGCGATCTCCATGCCGGCCGCGGGGATATCAGCTTCAACACCTATTCGCTGGTCGTCCAGGCTGCTCTCAGCGAGCAGGGCGTGGCGATCGGCTGGATGGGGCTGGTCGACACGCTTCTCTCCGCGCATATGCTGGTGGAAGCCGGGCCGCCGCTCGAGGCGCCCGACCGCGGTTACTGGCTGATACCGCCGCAATCGGCAAATATTCATAGCGAAAGGCTCAGCACCTGGCTGGTGGATGAAGTCGGCAGGACATGACATTCGGGAATATCGTCGCGTTTGGGAGAGAAGCCTTGTCATCAACGATGCCGGTCGACATTGTGACACTGATTCATAAGAAGGGTTGCCGAAGCATGTGGCGCACAATCGGATATGTCGTGGGATTGCTGATGATCCTCTCGGGGCTGATCTGGGTCGCCCAGGGAAGCGGCTATTTTCCCTATCCGTCATCCAGCTTCATGATCAACCAGAGCATCTGGATTCTCTGGGGAAGCATCACGGCTGCAGCTGGGCTTGCCGTGACAATCATCGTTTCACGGCTGCGCCGGAGAGGATGAGCCGGCAGAACATGCATGGCTTCGAGGAAATTCGACACCGAAGAGCTCCTCGAGGTGAAATATCTGGCCGCTGACGGCCTGTCGAAGTAAGGAGGATGGCATGAGCGCAGCTGAAATCGACGGCTTTGCGGAGCGGATCAGGAGCCACCGGGGCGGCATGATCTCCGCCTGGGTCGGCATTCCCGACGCCACGCTCGTCAATCATCTGGCGCAGGAGGCCTTCGATGCCGTCGTGCTGGATATGCAGCATGGCATGTGGGACATGCCATCGGCGGCGAACGCCGTCGGTCAGGTGCGGCTTGCCGGCAAGCCGGCGCTGGCGCGCATTCCGGTCGGCGATTTTGCTTCCGCCTCGCGCCTGCTCGATGCCGGCGCCTCCGGCATCATCGCGCCGATGATCAATTCGGTCGAAGACGCGCAAGCCCTGGTGCGGACCACGAAATACCCGCCCGCCGGCGAACGCAGCTGGGGACCGTCGCTGGCGCTGAATTATACCGGCCTGTCGGGTGATGATTATCTGAAGAACGCCAACGCGCTCACCGTCGCCATCGCCATGGTCGAGACCCGGGCGGCGCTCGACGCGATCGACGGTATCCTGGGTGTTGCCGGCATCGACGGCATTTTCGTCGGTCCGTCCGATCTTTCGATCGCACTGTCGAATGGCGACCAGGTGGCGCCGAACGCCGCCGAGATCGACAGCGCCATGCAGCATGCGGTTTCGCGCTGCCGCGCTCACGGCAAATTCGCCTGCGCCTATGCCGGCGACGGCGAACGAGCCGGCGAACTCCTGAAATTCGGCTTCGATCTGGTCATTGCCGGTGCGGAGACCACGCAATTGCGCTCCGGCGCCCGCCGGGCCATCAATGCCGCCCGCCGGATTGCTTCTGCTTGAGCGTCATTTTGCCGGCTTGACGGCCAGCCAGATGACGTGGCGGGCGCCGCCGCGTTTGCCGTTGGCGCGGGTGCTGACCGCATCGACGGAAAAACCGCTGTCCTTGAGACGCCGCGTGAAATCCGGGTCGGGGCCGGACGACCAGACGGCGAGCACGCCGCCGGGGCGAAGCGCATCGCGGGCGGCGCGAAGGCCGGGGAAATCATAGAGCCGGTCGTTGGATTTGCGGGTCAGGCCATCGGGGCCGTTGTCGACATCGAGCAGGATCCCATCATAGGCAGCCTTGCCGGCGCGGATCGCCTCGCCGACATCGCCCCGATGGATGTCGACGCGCGGATCGTCGAGGCAGCCCTGGAAGACCTCCGCCATCGGCCCGCGTGCCCAGGCGACGACGGCCGGTACCAGTTCGGCGACGGTGACACCGGCATCTTCAGGCAGGACGGCGAGGGCGGCGCGCAGGGTGAAACCCATGCCGAGCCCGCCGATCAAAATCCTCGGCTTCGGGTGCGTCTTGATCCGTTCCCAGGAAAGCGTTGCCAGCGCTTCCTCCGAGCCGCTGAGGCGGCTGTTCATCAGCTCGTTGGCGCCGAGCATGATCGAGAACTCGCTGCCGCGCTGTTTCAGCCTGAGTTCCCCGCCTTCGCCGGGAATGGTCGCGGAATCGAGCTGGATCCAGGGCAGCATGACGGCTTCGCCTCATATGAAAGGAACCGTCCCCCTAGCATAGGCCGAGGAGTGAGGCCAGCAAGCTGGCCTTAGATCATCCGCATGAAATGTCCCTGCTCCACTTCGACGGTCTCGTCCTGCGGCACGGCCGAACGGCGGCGGATATCCTCCACTTCGTCGGGCCTCAGCCGGGCTTTCGGGTCCTCGAAGCGGACGTCGGGATCGGGCACGGCCGAGAGCAGCAGCCGCGTATAGGGATGCAGCGGATTGTCGATCACCTTGGCGACGCTGCCCCATTCGACGATCTGGCCGGCATACATTACGGCGATGTCCTCGGCGACATAACGGGCGGTGGCGATATCATGGGTGATGTAGAGCAGGCCGAGTTTCATCTCCTGCTTCATCTCGTTCAACAGGTTCAGCACGCCGAGGCGCACGGAGACGTCGAGCATCGAGGTCGGCTCGTCGGCGACGATGACCTCCGGCTTGACGGCGAGCGCGCGGGCGATGTTGACCCGCTGGCGCTGGCCGCCGGAAAGCTCGTGCGGATATTTCGGCGCGACGAGATCGGGATCGAGCCTGACGCGCTGCAGCAACTCGCGGACTGTCGCGTCGATCTCAGTTCCCTTGATGTCAGGACGATGCAGCTTCAGCGGCCGCCGGAGATGATGCGCGATGGTATGGGCTGGGTTCAGCGAGGCGAAGGGGTCCTGGAAGATCATCTGCACCGAACGGCGGTAGCGGGCGATCTCGGCGGATTTCGCCGCCTCGACCGGCCGGCCCTTGTAGAGGATCCGGCCGGATGTCGGCAGATATTCGCGCATCGCCATGCGGGCGCAGGTGGTCTTGCCGCTGCCGGATTCGCCGACGAGTGCCAATGCGCGGCCGGCATGCAGGGAAAACGAGATGGCGCGTGCCGCATGCACGGCCCCGGAGCCATGGCCGAAGGTCTTGCTCACCTGATCGAGTGCGAGAATGGCGTCTGTCATAGCAGCACTCCTCCATGCAGCGACGGGAAGGAGGCCCAGAGCTTTTTCGTGTAGTCATGCCTGGGCGTCCTGTAGATCGCCTCGGCCGTGTTCTGCTCCACCAGCCGGCCTGACAGCATGATGCCGATGCGGTCGCAGAACTGCACCATCAGCCCGAGATCGTGGGTGATGAACAGCACGGAAAAACCGAAGCGACGGCGCAGTTCGTTGATGCGCTGCAGGATTTCGCGTTGGACGACGACGTCGAGCGCCGTCGTCGGCTCGTCCATGACGACGAGTTTCGGATCGAGCGCCATGCAGATGGCGATGACGATGCGCTGGCGCATGCCGCCGGAGAATTGGTGCGGATAGTCGCGCATGCGGTCCGGCGCGATGTCGACGAGCGTCAGCATCTCGGCGGTACGCTCGCGGGCCGCTGCACGGCTCATGCCTTTGTGGGTGCGCAGCATGTCGTAGAACTGCGCCTCGATGCGCAGCACCGGGTTCAGCGAGTTCATGGCGCTCTGGAAGACCATGGCGACATCGCGCCAGCGGAAGGCGCTGAGCGCCTGCCGGTCGAGGCCGAGCACATCGCGGCCGTCAAGCAGGATGCGGCTTTCCTTGCGGATCAGCGCCGGCGGCTTGTGCAGGCGGCTGATGGCAAAAGCGATGGTGCTCTTGCCGCAGCCGGATTCGCCGGCAAGGCCGAAGACCTCGCCGGGCGCGACGTCGAAGCTGACATCATTGACGGCGCGGAAATCCTTCTCCTCGCCGATATAGTCGATGGTGAGGTTCCTCACCGAAAGCAGCGGCTGCGTCACAGGCGGCCCTCCCCGGAACGAACGAGCAGGGACCAGCGCTTCAGGTGATTGCCGGTGCGTAGTCGCGGATTGGCGATCTCGTCGACGGCGAAGTTCAACAGCGACATGCCGATGCCAAGGAAGGCGAGCGCGAAGCAGGGGGTGAGAATATCCCACCAGGCGCCGACCGAAAGGGCTGAAGCCTTCTGCGCATTATAGAGCATGGTGCCCCAGGAGATGGCTCGGGGATCGCCGAGGCCGAGGAACTCCAGTGTCGCCTCGGTGATGATTGCGAAGATGACGCTGCCGATGAAATTGATGCCGACGATTGAAATCACGTTGGGGAAGATCTCGAATGTCATGATGCGCCATTGCGGCTCACCCATCATCTCGGCCGATTTGACGAAATCCTTCTGCTTGACGGAGAGCGTTTCGGCGCGGGTGACGCGGGCTCCCCAGGCCCAGGAGGTGGCGCCGAGGATGAGGGCGATGACGAGGGGGCTTGCCTGGCCGATGAAGGCGGCGAGCACCAAGAGCAGCGGTAGGTTGGGAACGACCAGCACCATGTTGGTGAAGAAGCTGATGATCTCGTCGGTCCTGCCGCCGCGATAGCCGGAGATGATGCCGAGCGCGGTGCCGACGAGGGTGATCAGCAGGCCGGCGCCGAAGCCGACGGCAAGCGAAGTGCGGGCGCCGTAGATCAGCCGGGCGAAAACATCCTGGCCGATGCGGGTCGTGCCGAGGATGTGGTCGAGCGACGGCGGCTGATGCGGCCGGCCGGTGCGGGCGGCCGGATCGTATTGCGTGAGCAGCGGCGCGGCGATCGCGACGATGACGATGAGGGCGATGATGACGAGGCCAGCCAGCGCCTTGCGGTTTCGAAGCAGGGTCTTCATCTCACGCTCCCTTTAGCCGCGGGTCGAGCAAGATATAGCTGACGTCGACGATGAAATTGGCAATCAGCATGGTCGCGGTCATGATCAGAAGCTGGCCCTGGATGACGGGATAATCGCGGGCGAGGATCGCCTGGTAGAGAATGTTGCCGAGGCCGGGATAGTTGTAGACGACCTCCGTCACCAGCGAGCCGCCGAGGATGGTGCCGATCGCGATGGCAAGGCTGGAGACGGTTGGCAGCAGGGCGTTGCGCGCCGCGTACCAGAGCATCACATGCCGGTCGGAAAGACCCTTGGCGCGGGCCATGACGATATAGTCCTCACCGAGCAGGTTGATCATGTTGTTGCGCATGGTGACGGTGAAGCCGCCGATCAGCACGGTGCAGAGCGTCACCATCGGCAGGATGCCGTGATAGGCGACGCTGCCGATATATTGCAGGCTGAGGGCCGGATCGAGCGAAGGATCGGCGGCATAACCGTTCGGAAACCAGCCGAGCGTGAAGCCGAAAATGAAGAGCACGATCAGCGAGGTGACGACGGCCGGTACCGAGGTGGCGAAGATCGCGCCGACCGAGACGACGACATCGAACCTGCTGCCGCGCCGCCAGGCGGCGACGATGCCGAGCAAGGTGCCGAGCGCGAAGCTGAAAATCGTCGCCGTTCCCATCAGGCCGACGGTCCAGATGAGGGCATGGCCGAGCACCGACGTCACCGGCAGCGGGAAATATTTGATCGAGCGGCCGAGATCGCCGGTGAAGATGCTGCCGAGATAGGTGAGGTACTGCTGCCAGAGCGGACCGTCGACGAAGCCGAAAGTGAGCTTCAGCGCCTGCAGGCTTTCCGGCGGCAATTCGGTGCCGGCGCTCGAGAACATGATCTGCACGGGATCGCCCGGCATCAGCCGGGGCAGGAAGAAATTGATCGTCGCTGCCGCGATGAAGGCTGCCATGTAGAAGACGAGGCGGCGAAGCAGGAAAGCCATGGGAACTCCGTCGTCGCGGAAGCGGCGTTTTCTGCGCCGCTTCCGGAGATCATGATGCCTACTTGACCGGCTCGAGAGCGAGCAGGTTCAAGAGGCGTGCCGGATTGGTCCGCGAGATCGACGGATTGACGAAGGGGTTTTCCTTGGTCGACCACCCGGTGAAGCGCTTGGTGTTGTACTGATACCAGTTCGGATTGTTGAACACCGGAATCATCGGCATGTTTTCGGCGACGATGCGCTGCGCCTTGTTCATCGCTTCCTTCTGCTTGGCAAGGTCGGCGGTCTGGGTGAACTCGGTGACGAGTTTCTCGACCTCCGGGTTGAACCAACGCTGCGCGGTGAAGCGGGTCTTGCCCTTGTCCGAAGCGCTGAAGGCGCGCTTGTAGGGATAGTAGGGCGAGGCCGATGCCGGCAGGCTGTTGATCGCCGCATCGAAGGTGCCGTTGATGAGGTTGCCGGTCCAGACGGCTTCCTCAGGCGTTTCGATCTTGGCGTCGATGCCGACCGCCTGCATGCCCTCGACGGCGAGGTTGACGGTGTCGATCCAGTCGGTCCAGGCGCTGGGGACGATGATCGAGAAGGAAATCTTCGTGCCGTCGGGATTGTCGCGGAAACCGTCGCCGTCCTTATCCTTGTAGCCCGCCTCGTCGAGCAGGGCCTTGGCGGCATCGGCATCATAGGTTGCGAACTTGCCGAAGTCGGCCTTGACGGACGGGTCCGCCCAGCTCTTGTAAAGCTCGCCCATCAAGCCAGGATCTTCGTTCAGCGTCGGATAGCCGTAGCCGGCGACGTCGATCATCGTCTTGCGGTCGAGCGCCATGCTGACAGCCCGGCGGAACTTCAGATCGTTGAAGGCCTTCTTGTTGTTCTCGTTCGCCGTTTCCAAGTTGAAGAGGAAGGCGACCATGCTGCTCGGCGAATACCAATAGTGGAAATGCGCCGGATCCTTGGATACATAGACATTGTCGATATCGGGAATGAAGGAGACACCCCAGTCAAGCGTGCCGTCGGCTGTCGCGGTCAGCATCTGGTTGTTGTCGGCAAGCTGCGGGAAGCGCATGCAATCGACCTTCAGGTGCTCGTTGTCCCAGTAGTTTGGGTTGCGGCACTGGTCGTAGGTCTGGCCGGTAAAGCGCGGCACTTCCGTCAGCGGGCCACTGCCGACCGGGGTTTCGTTGGCGAAGGTGACGGGATCGGCGACATCCTTCCAGACATGTTCCGGGACGATCGGCAATTGCGAGATCTGCTCGGCGGCGAGCGAGCTCGGATTGGCGAGCGTGAAGCGCACCGTCTGGGCGTCGACCGCCTGCACATCGGTGATGAAGGTCCAGATGCTGACGAAGTCGAGCGCCGGGAACTTCTTCAGGTAATCATAGGTGAACTTGACGTCGGCTGCGGTCAGCGGCTTACCGTCAGACCATTTCAGGTTCGGGCGCAGCTTGAACTCGATGCTCTTCAGATCGTCGGAGAGCTTGAAGCTTTCGGCTAGACGATAGACCGGCTTGTTGCTGTCGAAGCGGTTGAAAATAACCAGCGGCTCGTAGATGAAGTCGAGCGTCGACTGGCGCGATGAGGTCTGGTTGAACGGGTTGAAGTTGCGAACCCAGGTCGTCGCAGGTTCGATATTCGCCGTCAGAATCGTCTGCGCCATGGCCGATCCCGAAAGCAGCGTCAGCGCGGCGGCGGCAAGAAGATATTTTTTCATGTTTTATTCCCCTTTTCTTATGCGGTGAGAGTTGACGGGCCGGTCAGGAGACCAGCGCGCTGGCAAACATGTCTTCGACTTCTGCGTGGGCGGCGCGGACATCGACTTTGAGATTGCCGAGGCGCGCCTTGCCGGCGACGATCCGCTTGAGGGCGGCTTCCGTCAGCGGACGGGCGGCCTTGGCGGCAGCTTCGCTTTCCGGAATGTCGCCGTGGCTGTGGAGCGCGATGTCGAAGCCTGCGTCGAGCACCTGTTTGACGCGTTCCGGCAAGGTACCGGAGAGCGACTCCATGAAGATGCAGTCTGATATCAGCACGCCCTCATAGCCCATGTCCTTGCGGATCACGTCGTGCATGATGGGCGAGACGGACGCCGGCAGCTCCGCGTCATAGGCCGAGTAGACGACATGGGCGACCATCGCCCAAGGCGTATCCTTCAGCGCGACGAAGGGTTTGAAATCGGTCGCGGTGAGCGTCTCGCGGCTGGCGTCGACCACCGGACGCTCCTTGTGGGAGTCGAGTGTCGCACGGCCATGGCCGGGAATGTGCTTGATGACGGGCATGTTGCCGGTCTCGAGCAGGCCATCGACCACCTCGCGGCCGAGGGCAGCGATGAAATCGGGATCAGGGCCGAAGGAGCGGGCGCCGATGACCGCGCTCGTCGTCTCGAAGACGAGGTCGAGAACGGGCGAGCAGCCGCTGGAAAGGCCGAGTTCCGTCATCATCGCGCCCATGGCCTGGGAGGAAAGGCGCAGTGCTTTTTTGCCGAGATCGAAATCGCGGCGCGCAAGTTCGGCAAACTGGCCGAAGCTGCGAAAGAGCGGCCAGGGGCCGGCATCGAGATGCTGAACGCGGCCGCCTTCCTGGTCGGTGAAGACAGGTGCGTCGTCGCGGCCGACGGCTTCGCGGAAGCGGGCGATCAGCCGCTTGGTCTGCTCCGGCTCGCGCTGATTGCGCCGGCCGACGAACAGGCCGAGCGGATTGGTGTCGCGAAAAAGGGCGAATTCATCATCCGAAATCGTGGGAGTGGGAAGGCCGACGAAAAGGGCGAGCGGGGTCGAGGACAATTCTGTAGCTCCGGGATCAGATGGTCATTTCGGCGTGCTTCTCAGCATGCCTTCGTAGATGCCCTTGTCGGGGGCGGGGATGATGGTTGCGCCTGCGGTCTTGGCGTAGAAATCGACCGGCCCGGCATCGCCGATGAAGGCATAGGCGTGGCCGAGCGTCTTCATCGTCTGCAGGCAGGCGGAGAAGAGGGCGAGCCCGATACCTTTGCCGCGCGCTTCCGGGTCGACGCCGGTCGGGCCGAAGAAGCCGCGCGCCGTCGTGTCGTAGCAGGCAAAGCCCAGCAGCTTGCCGTCGTCGACGGCGATCAGGCAGGCAACCGGCTGGCGGGAGAAGGCGACGGTGACTTCGCTTGCCCAGTTCTCGCTGAACTGTTCGCGAACCCAAGTGGCGATGAGATGCAGTTCCGGGGGGAGGGCCGGACGGATGGAGATGCCGACATCATCGGCTTTCCGTTTCAGGTCGGCGAGCTCAGCGGAATACAAGCTCACAAGCAGGTCTGGCACCTGTCACTCCTCCAGTTATTCCGTTATTGCGGAATGTATCCCCTTTTAGTGTTATAGATTTGGCCATCTGACCGGGCTTGTCAACAAGGTTTTTCAGAAGGTCAAAGGGACTGCCCGCACTGCAACTGCGGTTTCAACGCAAAGTAGCTGCCGAACGAAAAAACGGCCGGGAGGGCCGGGCCGTTTCGATTGGCTGCATCTATGCCGAGCGAGCGCTTATTCGCCGTCTTTCCACAGCGCATGAAAATGCTGCACCGGGCCGTGGCCGGAGCCGACGGTGAGGCTTCCGGCTGCCGCGACCGCGCCGGCGAGATATTGCTTTGCGATGGCGACCGCCTCCCGCGCCGAGGCGCCCTTGGCAAGTTCGGCGGCCAGCGCGCTGGAGAGCGTGCAGCCGGTGCCGTGCGTGTTCTTGGTCGGCACGCGCATGGCTTCGAACCAGTGCAGGCCAGCGGCGGTGGCAAGGACGTCAGGACTTTCGTCGCTATCGAGATGGCCGCCCTTGACCAGCACTGCGGCCGGGCCAAACGCCCGCAGCTGTTCGGCCTGCGCCGCCATCTCGGCTCGGTTTGTCGCCACCGGCTGGTGCAGCAGTGCGGCGGCTTCCGGCAAGTTCGGGGTCAGGAGTGTCGCAAGCGGCAGCAGCCGGCGGGTCAGCACGTCGACCGCCTCAGGCGCGAGCAAGGCGGCGCCACCCTTGGCGATCATCACCGGGTCGATGACGATCGGAATGTCGCGGTGGTCAGTCAGTGCACCGGCAACGGCATCGGCGATGCCGGCATTGGCGATCATGCCGATCTTGACGGCATCGACGCGCACATCGGCAAAGACGGCATTGATTTGGTCGGCGACGAATTGCGGCGGCACCAGATGCACGCCGCTGACGCCTTGGGTGTTCTGCGCCGTCAGCGCGGTCAGCACCGCCATGCCGTAGACGCCGCGGGCGGAAAAGGCCTTGAGATCGGCCTGGATGCCGGCGCCGCCCGAGGGATCGGAGCCGGCGATGGAGAGAACGTTGCGGATCATGCGCGGGCCTTTCGAATTTCTGCGGCGATGCGGCGCGTGGCCGCTTCGGGATCCGGCGTACCGCAGATGGCGGAGACGACGGCAAGGCCCTTGGCGCCCGCAGCAAATACTTGGGCGACATGATCCGCCTTGAGGCCGCCGATCGCAACCGACGGCACCGGCGAGGCCTTTACCAGCATGGCAAGACCGTCAAAACCGATCGGCTGCTTGTGATCGGCCTTGGTCGGCGTCGCAAACACCGGCCCGACGCCGGTATAATCGACCAGATCCGGATCGACGGCGGCGGCAAGCGCCGCGGTCTCGACCGAGAGGCCAAGGATCATGGCAGGGCCGATCATCGTCCGCGCCGTGCGCGCATCCAAATCCTCCTGGCCGATATGCAGACCGTCGGCGCCGATGGCGATTGCCGCCTCGACATCGTCGTTGACGATGAACAGGGCGCCGGTCCCGACAAGCGCCTGTTTCAAGGCGCGGCCGGTCTCGATCATCCCGACGGTGCCGGCATGTTTGTCACGCAACTGCACCATCGTCGCGCCGCCGGCAACGGCAAGGCGCGCCGTTTCCACCATGCCGATCCCCGCGCAGAGATCGGGGTCGAGGACGAGATAGAGCGAAAGGTCGAAAGCCTTCATGCCGCCGATATCCTTGCCCTGGCGTCAAGCGTTTCGGCGTCGAGCGCTGCCAGCGCATCGAGGAAGCGCCAGGAGAAGGAGCCGGGGCCGGCGGCGCCGAGTGCCGCGTCTTCGCCGGCGATGGCGAAGGTCGAAAGGGCGGCGACCGTGGCGCCGAAAATGTCCTCGGGCGCCGTTGCCGCAAAGGCGCCGACGAGGCAGGTGAGCGAGCAGCCGAGCGCGGTGACTTGCGGCATCAAGGCCGATCCGCCTTCGATGCGCACGGCCCGCTCGCCGTCGGTGACGAAATCCATGGCGCCGGTCACGGCGACGACCGCCCGCTGACGCTCGGCGAGCCATCGCGCCGAACCTTCCGCCTGCTCGACTGGGTCGCGGCTGTCGACGCCCTGGCCGCGGCTCTCTCCGCCGGCCAGCGCGATGATTTCGGAAGCGTTGCCGCGGATGATGGTCGGATGCAGCGCCAGGAGATCGGCGACGGCGTTGCGGCGGAAGGCCGTTGCATAATGAGCGACCGGGTCGAGCACCCAGGGCTTGGCGGCTGAAGCCGCCGCCTTCGCCGCCGCCTGCATGCCGTCGATCCATTGCGTCGACAGCGTACCGATATTGATGGTCAGCGCACTGGCGATCCCGGCGAATTCGCCGGCTTCTTCCGCGGCATGCACCATGGCGGGCGAGGCGCCCGCGGCAAGCAGAACATTTGCGGCGATGTTCATGGCGACGTAATTGGTGATGCACTGAACGAGCGGCGGCTTCTCGCGCATCGCCTTCAGCATCGCTCCGGGTGTGGTCTTGGTCTGCATATGGCCCCTTTCAGGCGGGGGCGGCCACGGGGCGGTTCGTGCGGGCGATGCCGCGACCCCGAGCGACTCCCTCCGCCGGCATTATCCGGTTCAGGTTCGAAGGGTGCTTCTCAGCCCGTCTGTCGACGAACGCCCCTGTCTCTCATCGCGTTTCTTTTCGCAGAGAACGGGGCTGATGTCACCTCGAAAATGACAATCATGCGACCGACGCGGCGCGCGATGGCTATGGATGATTTATGGGTCGGGATCGCCTTTCATGAAGGACGAGAGATCGCCGCCGATTCGGGTCTTGACCAGGTTTTCCCGAAAGTCGTCTGCCGGTTCTCTTCCGGGTTGGCCGGGTCCTTGCCTTTTCGCCATGCGGCTATCCTCTCCTTTTTCAAAAGGAATAACCGCAGCAACCGTGGGTGCAATCAATTTCTAAAATACATCTTCGTATTTGTGAGGGGTTGGCTGCCAGCATTGGTGAGGGTGCTGATGCGGGAAAGCAGTCTTTTCTTTGAAAGAATGAAGTTCATCTTCCCAAGACTTTTCTGCATTTGGAATAGCGCGAAGTTATTCACCCTATCCGTTCATCGATGGAATTTTTCAATGTAGCCGAGCACGAGAACAGCTTCGCGTAAGTTGCGTGTCGTCTCATCGCCTCGCCATTCAGTTTTATTCCGGCTGTCGAAATTTGGTGGCGATTTCGTTGCGGTAAGCCTCTCCCAGGGCGTGGAATCAAACTCCCAGAACGCGAAGTAAATATCTAACGGAAACTTTACCGTGCTGACACGCTTAGGTTGACCAAACGATGGATTGTAGCGATATGACTTTACACGCCAATAAAATCTTCCTGAAGTTGTATTTTCAATGAGAAAATTTTTGAAAGCCGATACGAAGTGTGGCCTCCAGACTGTCGCCTCCGTTCTGATATTCATCGCCTGGGCGAATCCTTCCTTTTCGCAAACTGCTGTTCCTGCCGATCAGGAAGCGGGGCAGGTGCAGGCGCCGGCGATAAAATCCCAGAAATTCGACGACTGGTATTATCGCTGCTCGGGTTCTGAAGGCACCGAGGCCTGCGAAGTCGCCCAGATCGCGCAAGTCGCCAAAGATGGCGAGAACGTCAATGTGCTGACGCTGGCGATCGCAGCTGCGCCGGCCGGGTCCCAAGGCAAGGGCGAGAAGGGCAGGGGCGAGAAGGGCAAGGGCGAGAAAGGCAAGCCGGGGCTGACGCTGACCGCTCTGCTGCCGCTCAACGTCTTCCTGCCCTCGGGCCTGTCGATCAAGGCCGACGGCAAGCCCGTTGCGAAACTTGACTACCGCAATTGCAACCAGGCCGGATGCTGGGCGCAGCTGGCGCTGGATACGAAGACGGCGACGGCGCTCAAGAAGGGCTCGACCGCCGAAGGGTTGGTGCGGCTGATGAACGGCCAGGACGTCAATATCCGTTTCTCGCTGAAAGGGCTGCAACCGGCCCTCGACGAACTTCAATCCATCGCCGCGAAGTAGCCGAATTTCAAAATGACCACTGAAATTCGATACTCCTTGGTCGCTGGCGCCGTCCTGGCGATGGGTGTCGCACCCGCTTACGCGCAGTCGCCTGCCGATGATTTCAACCGCCGCCAGGAGCAGCAGTCGCAGACGCAGCGGCTGGATGCCCTGCGCCGCGCCACACCGGGTGGCGGTGCGGATACGGAAGACGGCTCTTTGCCGGCCAGCCAGGCAAATGCGGCCTGTTTCGACATCACTCGCGTCGAGATCGATGGGGCAAATCTGCTATCGGCGCAGGAGATCGGCAAGGTGACGGCGCCTTACGGCAACCGATGCGTCGGCCTGGCGGAGATCAATGCCGTTCTCAGGGATGTGACGCACCTCTATATCGATCATGGCTATGTGACCTCGCGTGCCTACGTGCCGCAGCAGGATATCGCCAAGACCAGGGTCCTCCGTCTGCTCGTCGTCGAGGGCACGCTTTCCGACATCTATCTCAATGGCCAGAAAGTGACCGGCAACGGTTCGCTGGCGACAGCCTTTCCCGGGCTGATCGGCCGGGTCGTCAATATCCGCGATATCGAGCAGGGCCTCGACCAGATGAACCGGCTGCAGGCCAACGACGCCAAGTCGGCCATGCTGCCCGGCCCCAAGGACGGAACCTCCATCCTGAACATCGAAAACCACCCGCGCCGCCCCTGGCATGTCTCCTTGGGCAACAACAATATGGGCCAGGAAAGCACCGGCTTTTCCAGAAGTTCGGCATCGCTCGGCTTCGACGATCTGCTTGATATCAACGATCAGTGGTCGTTCTCCTACGAGCATAGCGGTCCGGACTATCCGTGGAGCAACGACGGAAACGGATATGGCAACAGCTATTCCGGCAATGTCAGCGTCCCCTACGGCTATTCCACGGTTTCGCTGAACGGCTCCTGGTACCAGTATGAAAGCACGGTCGAAGGAAATTTCTCATCGCTCGATACCTCGGGCAATTCAGGGCAGGCAGGCCTCGGCCTCGATCGCGTCGTCTTTCGCGACAAGGATTCGATCACGACGGTCCGCAGCAGCCTGACCTACAAGCAGACCAACAACTTTCTGCTCGGCAATCTGATCGAGGTCGGCAGCCGCCGCTATACGGTCGGCGATATCGGCATTTCCCACTCCCGCCGTATGTTCGGCGGCATTTGGGTGTTCGACGTCAGCTATGACAAAGGGCTCGGTCTCTTCGATGCCGTGGACCCCGGAGATCCGGGTGCCGGAAATGCAGACCCACGTTTTTCCAAATTCAACGCGACGGTCAGCGTGACGCAGCCATTCCAGGCCGCCGGCCGGCAGTTCGAACTGACATCGCTGGTCAGCGGTCAATATTCCCCCGACAATCTCCTCGGCGCCGAGCAGATCTCGCTTGGCAGCTACAGCAATGTCCGCGGCACCCGCGAAAGCGTGCTCTTCGGCAATAACGGCATGTTCAGCCACAACGAGATCGTCTGGAGAACGGGGTCCAACCAGGGTGGCGGCGCGGCTGCGAAGGCATTCGGCGAGCTGCGCCCCTATCTCGGCTTCGATTACGGCCACATCTACGCGCAACAGCGCCTCGATATATCAGGCGGCGATCTCGCCAGCTGGACGGCCGGCATCAGGACCGTCGGCGGCAATCTCAGCGCCGACCTCGGCTATTCCGACATTGTTGCAAGCAGCCTCGACGGGGTCGACGGCGGGCTCTTTTATTTCAGCGCATCGGCTCATTGGTAACGAAAGCAGGAAAATGATCATCCGCAGCATCTCGACGAACAAGTCCGTCAAAACCCTTTCAAGATCGACGGCGCTGATCCTTGCTTTTTCGATGGCGCTTGCCGGCTGTGCCGGACGGGAGGCGCGGCCGGTCGCTTCGACCAACCCGACCGACAGCGCCTTCGATTGCGCCGGCATCACCCGTGAATTCGAGGCGAACGAGCGGCAGATCACCTCGACGGTGAAGGAGCGGACCGATGCGCAAGGCAAGAACATCGTTCTTGGGGCGACCGGTGTGCTCCTGTTTCTGCCGGCGCTGTTTTTCATGGATCCGAAATCGCCTGAGAAGGTCGAGATCGACGCATTGCGCAACAGGAACAATGTCCTGACCAGCATTGCCAAATCGAAAGGGTGCCCCGCGCCCAAGTCCCAGTTGACCGAGCTCTACAAGCATCTCGACGCCAAGGCCAAGCCTGCATCGTCGTCGGACAACAGGAACTGAATTCGCTGACATTCGAACCTTATGCCTGAATCCCGGAGCTTCTGTATGCGTATCGTGCGTTTTCTAACCCTTCTGCTTCTGGCGGCGACGCTTGCGTCCTGCGTCACGACAACCGATCCCCGGCTGATTGCGGCTCTCCAACGAACCTCTGTGCGCGAAATCCGGGTTGAGTTGGCGCCCGACGTCAAGACATTCGGTTTCGGCGACAAGGCGGACCAGCAGGTGCCGGAGGCGGTTCGCACGCTTCAGGCGACGATGGCGAAGGAATTGATCGGCGTGCCCGGCGGCCCCACGCGCGGCAGGCTGGTCGTGACGCTGCACGTCTTCGATGTCACCACCAAGCAGGCCCGGATCATCGGCGGCCATGACAGCATGATCGATGGGACCGTGCGGCTGGAGAACGCCGAAACAGGGCAACTGATCGCCGAAGCGCAAAACATTCATGGCGAAGACCTCTCCATGCGCGGGAGCGGCTACGGCGTGATCGTCGCTGTCGCGATCAACGCGGCAACGACGTCAGGGGCGCCTGACATTATGGCGCAGCGCCTGTCCAAGTCCTTTACCCGCAATGTGAAGACCTGGCTCACCCAGAAATAGGCCTGCGATGAGGCTCAGTGCCGCCGCAGTGGCGGCGGCGCCGAGCGACGATTGATATCGAGACACAAAACCAGTTGTGCGTTTGGGAAGACAAAACGATGCGTGAGAAAACCGGTCCTGGTTCTGAAGCAAGGGGTCTTGGCTGCCGGCTCGGCAGATTTGCCAATCGCTCGCTTGCCGTCGTGCTCAGCGCACTCTTGGTCTTTCAGCCGATGCTGGCCAATGCCCAATCGGTTTCTGCGAGCACCACGGCGCCCGTCGCCAACCAGCCGGGCGTCGGCACCGCCCCGAACGGCGTGCCGCTCATCGACATCGTCACCCCGAATGCGAGCGGCCTGTCGCATAACAAATACGACAATTTCAACGTCGGCACACCGGGTCTCATCCTCAACAACTACAAGGGCGAGGTCGGCACCTCCAATCTCGGCGGCTTGACGCCGGGCAATCCCAATCTCAACACATCAGGTCCCGCATCGGTCATCCTCAACGAGGTCACCAGCGGCAACCGCTCGGGATTGAACGGCCCGATCGAGGTGTTCGGCGGCCGGGCGGATGTCGTCATCGCCAATCCGAACGGCATCACCTGCGACGGCTGCGGCTTCATCAACACGCCGCATGCGACACTGACCACGGGCGCGCCTCAAATCGGCGCCGATGGCAAGCTCAACGGCTTTACCGTCAATGGCGGCGACGTCACCATCGGGCCGAACGGCGGCAATTTCTCCGCCGGGTCTGGCGCCGTCGACCTCTTCGACATCGTTTCTCGGGCGGTCCACGTCAACGGTCCTGTCTATGGCAAGGATCTTCGCGTCACGGCTGGCCGCAATCAATTCGATTATGCCACCGGCAACGCCACGGCACTTGCCGCGACATCAGGCACGCCGGAATATGCGATCGACGGCACAGCACTCGGCGCCATGCAGGCCGACCGCATCAAGATCGTCGTCACCGAAAAGGGTGCCGGTGTGCGCATGAGCGGCAATCTTGCCGCCAACACCAACGAGCTGTCACTGTCGGCCGACGGCAAGATCTCGCTCGGCAACGTCTCCGGCCAGCAGGGCGTTTCGATCTCCTCGAAGGCGAAGGTGACGGCCGCCAAGGTGGCCTCTAAAGCCAAGGTCGCAGCTCAGGCGGGGCAGGGCATCACGCTGGATACGGTCGCCGCCGATGGCGACATCGTGCTGTCAAGCGGCAGCGGGCTGTTGAGTGTCGGCGGCGAGGTGAACAGCGCCGCCAACGTGCTGATGTCGTCGGCGGCCGGCATTGCCGCCGGCAGCATTACCGCCGGCAATGCGCTCTCTTTGTCCGCTACGTCGGGCGACATCCAGGTTGTCGGTGCGGTCAAGGGCACCGGCGCGCTCTCCATCACCGCCACATCAGGCGCGATCTCGGCTGCCTCGCTCGTCAGCAGCAACAATATCGCGCTTTCCGCCGGCGCCGATATCGGCGTCTCCGGCGATATTCTGGCGCAGGGCAACGTCACGGCGTCAGGCCGCTCGATCTCGGCCGATACGGTCGTTTCCGGCCTCGACATCGCTGCGACCAATGCGGCAAACGGCAGCACGGTTCTATCAGGCGCGGGTGACATCCAGCTTGCCGCCAGCGGCGGCGCCGTCGATGTCGAGGCACTCCTGTCGGCCGGCGATACGTCGGTCACATCAGCGGTGCTGACGGCCCAGAGCGTCATCGCGCATGGCGCCATTGCGATCAACGCGGCCACAGATGTAAGCGGTCAGATCCTCAGTGCCGGCAACATCGACATCACCGGCTCGGCCATCTCGGCCGACGCCATCATCGCCGGCATCGACTTTGCGGGAACGGAAGCGGCCGGCGGTAATATCGTGCTGACGCAGAGCGGCGATCTCTCCCTTGTCGCCAGCGGCGACATCGATGCCGGCACCCTGCTTGCGGCCGGCAATCTCTCGGCTTCCGCCGCCAACCTCAGTGCCGCTGCTATCACCAGTCATGGCGCGATCACGCTTTCCGGCAACACCGACGTCACCGGCCAGCTCCTTGGCGCCGGCGATATATCGATCAGCGGCGGCTCGATTGCGGCGGGCACGATCGTCGCCGGCATGGACTTTGCCGCCACCGCCGCCTCGCCGAGTGGCGCCATCGCCGTCGGCTCGGCCGGCGACTTGACGCTTGATGCCGGTAGCAGCGGGAGCGTCGATATCGACACGCTGCTTGCCGCAGGCGCGCTCCTCGTCGATGCCGGCCGTTTCCAGGCCGACAATGTCAGCGGTCACGGTGCCGTTGCCATCAACGCCGATACATCGGTCACCGGCCAGATCCTTGGCGCCGGCGACGTCTCGGTCACGGGTCCCGCCATTCAGGCCGGCGCCATCGTCTCCGGCGTCGATTTTGCCGCCACCGCCCAGTCGGCCAATGGCGACATCGCGCTGGGGCAGGCCGGCGATCTCACGCTCGAGGCGACGGGCACCGACATCAGCGCCGGCAACCTGCTTGCCGCCGGAAGCGTCGATGCCGGAGCAGCGGGTGATGTCAGCGCCAATGTTGTCGCCCATCAGGATATGACGATCGTTGCCGGCGGCACGATCGACCTTACCGGCCAGTCGCTTGCCGCCGGCAACGCCAGCCTCTCGGCGCGGGACATCACCGTCGATACTCTCGTTTCCGGCCTCGACTTCGCCGCCACCGCCGCATCCGCCGGCACGCTGAAGCTCCAGCAGACCGGCAGCATGAACCTTGCCGCAACAAGCGGTTCGATCACCGCCGGCAACGCCCTGCTGAGCAGCGGCGCTCTTTCGGCCAGCGCCAGCCAGAATATTGCCTATAACAAGCTCCAGAGCCTCGCCAGCGCTGCGCTCACGGCGTCGGGCGGCCAGATCAGCTACGGCAATCCCACCCGCACTGCCGGCAACCTGACGCTCAGCACGACCAATATCGATCTCTCCAATGGCCGGGCGAGCAACCTCGCCGCCGGCGGTACGCTGACGCTCAATGCGGCGAGCGCCAACCTTGCCAACAGCAGCCTCACTCTCGGCGGACTGGCTCTCAATCTCTCCGGCACGGCCGATCTCAGCGGCGCCCGGGTCAATGCCGTCACCAGTGCCGGCGGTTCGGGCGATATCGCCATCAAGGCGGGCGGTCTTACCACGACGGCCGGCACCGCGCTGCTCGCCGCCAACGACCTGACGTTGACACTGCCGTCGCTGACCAATGCCGGACAATTGGCAGCCCGCAACGATCTCACATTCAACATTTCCAGCAACTTCACCAACAATGCCACGGGCCTCGCCTATGCCGGCAACGACGCCACCCTCTTCGTCGGCGGCGTGCTCACCAACAATCAAGGCGCCATCCTCGCCAACCACGACCTTCAGATCGCCGGAGCGGCGGCCGGGCTGAGAAACACGGGCGTCACCAATATTTCCGGCATGATCCAGGCCGGAAACGACATGTCGATCCTGACCAGCAACCTGACCAACCAGCGGGCCGCCACACCGCAATGGACCACCGGGACGCTGGTGTCTTCAGGCGTCGTCAGCGGCTTCACGCTGAATCCCGTCGCCGCCGGCCTGCCTTTCGGCTATCTCGAGACCGCAGACCAGAACATGTACCAACTCTACGCCGGCGTCGATCCGGCGCTGTGGCAGGATTATGAGCCGCTGCTCTGGTCGAAGGCGACGCTTGCCGACGGCACGACCTATCATGCATGGACCTGGATTTCGGCCGATGGACCCGAAAAGGTCGGGCCGATCATCGACTGGATCAGGGACCGGGTGCCGACGGACGCGAACGGCAATCCCGTTGTCGATCCCAACAATCCGTCGCGTTATTTCATCGTCGACGAGGTAAATTTCAGCGGCTCGGACGAAAGCACCACCTATACCTGGGATTGGTCGTCCAATCTCAGCCAGTCGGTCTATGAGGACCGCTTGGTCGGCACGCTCAGCCCGGAAGCGACGATCCGGGCGGGCCGCAACCTTTCGATCGACGCCACGAATCTGACCAATGCCTACAGCTCGATCGAGGCCGGCGGCAACGCGACGCTGAAGGGCTCGACACTCAACAATACGGGCGTCACGCTCTTTCGCACGACGACGACGACCTGCAACGCGCAGGGCGCGTGCACGGCCTATGATGCCAATGGCAACGCCAATCCCTCGAAGAACATCGCCAACGGCTCGACGATCGTCAGCTCCGTCCAGGCGATCGGCGGCGTCTCGGCCAACATCAAGGCCGGTGGTGCGCTTTCCGTCGATTTCGGCAGCGTCAACAACACGTCCGCAGCCGGCTCGATGGCCGGCGGCGCCAGCGTGGCGGCGACAAGCAACCCCGGTGATCCGCTTTCGGCGCTCACCGGTCTGACGGCCGGCGGCGCGTTGTTCAACGTCAACGCGGCGCTCGGCGGCGTCACCGCCAACGGCGGCAGCCTGCTTGCCGGGCTCGGCAATATTGCCGAGCGCATCCGCGTCGACGGCGCAGCCCTTGCGGCCGCCGCCAAGCCGCAATCGGGCGGCTTCGGCGGCACCATACGCGGACAGATCTTCCTGTTCGAAACCCGCGCCGAATTCCTCGACGTCGGCAAGTTCTACGGCTCCGGCTATTTCATGAACAAAATCGGCTACGTGCCGGAGACGACGGTTCCGTTCCTGGGTGATGCCTATTTCGAGAACCAACTGATCGACACGCAGTTGCGGCAGCTTGTCGGCGAAGGCCTCGGCAGAAGCACCTTTATCGCCGGCAATGACGCCATCCAGCAGATGAAGACGCTGCTCGACGAGGGTGCCAACTATGCCAAGGAGCACGGCCTGGCCATCGGCCAAGGGCTCACGCCTGAGCAGGCGGCAGCCCTCACCAAGTCGATTGTCCTTTACCAGTGGCAGACCGTCGAGGGCGTGCAGGTGCTCGCGCCCGTCGTCTACGTCGCCGCTGCCGACCGGCAGAAGCTGACCGGCGCCGGCGCCGTCATGGCGGGCGGCTCGGTCGATATGAATGTCGGCAATCTCGACAATTCCGGCCTGATCGCATCCGCTGGCGGCCTGACCGTCTCCGGCAGCTCCATCCAGGGCAGCGGCACTTTCCTGTCGCGCGGCGACACGGCGCTCAATGCCACCAACGGCATCACGCTGGCCGCCCAGACGATGACGATCGGCGGCCAGAACGTCGTCAACACCAATGCCGGTGTGACGGCAGGCGGCAATCTGCAGCTCGCCGGCGGCAGCGGCGATCTGGCGCTGAAGGGCGTCAAGGTCAATGCCACAGGCAACGCCTCGCTCACCGGCAACAATGTCACGCTGGCTGCAGCCAAGGTCGATAATTCAGGCCAGCAGAATGCCACCGGCAGCCAAGTTGCCAGCGGCGCAGCCCTGACGATCAAGGCAACCGACAACGTCAACGTCATCGGCAGCTCCGCCAAAGCGGGCACGACGCTCGATGTGACCGCCGACAAGGGCTCGGTGGCCGTGGTGGCGACCGATGTCGCCCGCAACAACCAATCCGGCTACACCAGGACCCTCTCCACCGACCAGCAGCAATCGCAGCTATCCGCCGGCACGAATGCGACGATCAAATCAGGCGACGACATCCTGCTCTCCGGCTCCTCCGTCAAGGCCGGCGGCAATGTCGCGCTCAGCGCCGACGACGACATCGATATCACCGCCGCGCAGGAGCATTCCGCATCCACCTTCGGCAAGAAGTCCTCCTCGTCGATCACCCATGTCGGCTCGGAGATATCAGCCGGGGGCGACCTCTCGGTGACCGCAGGCAACGGCAGCGGCGATCACGACCTCAACATCGTTGGCAGCAAACTCGCCGCCGACGGCAAGCTCGCTCTCGATGCCGACGGCGACGTGACGATCGCCGAAGCCACCGACACCGCGACCCTCGACACCAAGCTTAGCACCAAGGGCGGTTCCCTCGGCAAGAGCGAGAAGACGACCACGCATCTGGAAACGACGACGGCCGTCGGCTCGTCGATTAGCGGCGGCGCAGGCGTAGATCTTCAGTCGGGCAAGGACATGGTCATTTCCGCCTCGAAGATCGAAGCCGGCAAGGACGACGGCACCGACCCGGCGGACCTCAACATCAACGCCGGCGGTGACCTGATCATCGCCTCCGGAATGGATACCAGCGCCAAGGACGACAAGGGCTCGCGTAGCGGCTTCCTGTCGAAAGGCTCATCCAGCCACAAGAGCTACGACGAGACGACGGTCGGCTCGCAGCTGAGCGCCAGCGGCGATGTCAATCTTGACGCGGGCAAGGCAGCTGTAATCGCCGGTTCAAAGGTCGATGCCGACGGCTCGATCAACGTCGCGGCCGACAGTGTCTCTATCATCGGGGCGCAGGAGACGCACGAGCTCGAGGAGCAGCACAAGAAATCCGGCATCGGCGTCGGTTCCGGCGGCGGGTTTATTTCGATCTACGGCAGTCAGCAGAACAAGGGCGCACAGGCCTCGACGCTGAATGTCGGCTCGGCGCTTTCCGCCGGCGAGGACGTCAACCTGACGGCGCGGGCAACCGACCTGAACATCATGGGCTCTTCGGTCGATGCCGAGCGCGACATCAATCTGTCGGCCGCGCGCGACGTCAACATCACACCAGGGGCGGAAAGCTTCTCGCAGTCGGAAGAGGAGAAGAAGTCCGGCTTCGGCCTGTCCTTCTCCGCTGGCAATGGCGGCTTCTCGGTCGGCATCGGCGCGCAGACGAGCAAGGACAGCTCGGCGCAGCAATCCGACACCAACGCCACGTCCATGCTCTCGGCCGGCCGCGACCTCAACATCTCCGCCGGCAACAATGTCAACCTGCAGGCCGCCCAGGCCTCGGCCGAGCGCGATGTCAACCTGTTCGCCACCAAAGACATCAATCTTCTGTCGGCCAATGACGTCACCAATTATCAGGAGGTGCACGAGAGGACGTTCGCTGGCGTGACGCTCAGCGTCTCCAGCCAGGTCGGAAGTGCCGCCCAGAGCATCGTGAACTCGGCGGAGCGGCTGTCGGATCCGGGCGGCGTCAATGCGCTGACCAACACTGCGATTGCCGGGCTTGGCTTCTATGAGGGACTCAAGGGCCTTAAGGGCGTCTCCGACGACCTCGTCAGCGGTAAGGGCCTGTCCTTTAGCATCGGCCTGAACGCAGGTGTCAACCATCAGCAGAGCGCGTCCTCGACGACGACGTCTACGCCTGTCGTCACGGATATCCGCGCCGGCCGCTCCATCACCATGGATGCGCAGAACGGCTCCATTACGAGCGACGGCGCCCAGATAGCGGCTGGCTATGACAAGTTCGGTCTGCCGACCATCTCCGACGATCCGTTGGCCGGCGACATCATCCTATCGGCGAGGAATGGCAACATCAATCTCAATGCCGCCACCGGCGCGTCGGATTCGACGAGTTCGAACAGCTCATGGAGCGCCGGCGTCGGCGTTAATTTTGGCTGCAACACGAAGATCGGCTGCGATGCCAGTGTCGGCGCCAGCGGCTCTTACGGCAAAGGCGGCTCCGACACCACCGCCGTCACCCACACCAACACCCATCTCAACGGCACCGGCGATGTTACCATTCTTACTAACGACCTTGCCCTAAAAGGGGCGACCGTTACGGGCAATTCCGTCGTGGCCAACGTCAGGAATCTGACAATCGAGAGCCTGGTTGATAGCGCCACAGCCAATGCCGATCAGCTCAGCCTTTCGGGCCAGATCGGTTTCGGTTCCACCGGCATCTCGGGCGTCACGCAGAGCGCTAAAGGCGATGCCATAGTCGTCTCGGAGCAATCCGGCATTCATGCCGGCACCGGCGGTCTTTCCATTGACGTGAGCGGTCAGACCTCGCTGGTTGGCGGCTTGATCACCAGCGAAGCGGTTGAGGGGCGCAATAGCTTCTCCACCGGTACGCTGACGGTCGCCGATATCGATACGCATTCGACCTGGAAGGCCGACACCTATGGCGGCTCGATCGGCACGAGCGGTCTTTCGCTCGCGCCGCCGGTCAAGGCCGGGGAGACCGAGACCGGCAAGGCTTATTCGGTCATCGGTCCGAACATTGGCATCATCATCACCGATCCGGAGCACCAGACGCAGGATCTCGGCACGATCCGTCGCGACACAAATAACACCAACACCTCGCTGCCTGGTCTGCCGGACCTGCAGAACATCCTAATGGATCAATACAAGACCCAAGCCGATCTTCAGGCGGCGCAGAAGACCATGGCGGGATTGGTCGGGGACATTGCATCCGAATTGTATAAACAAGCCGTCATCAACCACGATCAAGCAGGCATGGATTATTGGAGTGAAGGCGGTCTTGGTCGCGCAGCCCTACATGCGATCGGCGGCGGCATCCTCGGTGGAGTCAATGGCTGGGAAGGGGCTGTTAAGGCCGCTCTCGGGGGCGCCGCCTCCACGCTGTTCGGTCCGGCGATCGAGCGGCTTGTCAACGGCATGCTCAAAGGCACCAAGTACGAAGGAACAGAAGAAGGCGCCGCTCTCGCAAAGCTAATTGGCGCAAGCCTTAGCGCTGCTGTCGGCGGTGTAGCTGGCGGCGGGGAAGGGGCGGCCTACGGCGCCGCAAACTACCAAAACAACTATCTCAATCATGCCGACAACGACGCTCTTGCCGCCGCGAAAGCCGCATGTGACGGGGGCAAGGGTGATCCTAAAGACTGTGGAGAGCAAACGCGACTCGAACAGAAAGACACACAGCAGCAGGCCGCCTATGTCGCTTGCCGAGCAAACGGCTACAGTGGTTCCGGATGCGTTGCGGTCTTGAGTGACGTGGTTGCATCGCTGTCGAGCTACGCAGGTACAATTTCTTTTTGGGCGTCACAAAACGATCAGGAAGCCGCCAAGCAACTGCTAAATAACACCGGTGGGGTTGATCAAATCCTGAAAATTCTCGCGCCCAATGGCGTCGAGAATCTGACGGCCGAACAGAAGCGCGACCTTCCAGCGATTTACGGGCTCTTGGTCACAGATCCCGCCGGCGTTTTGGGTATCCCGTACATGATCCAGCAGGCAAACAATGGCGATCCTGCTGCCATGGCTCAAGTTGTCGCGTTGGCGACCAAGCTCAAGATCTTCGGATCTTCAACTCTGGGCGAGATTACCAAGACGAACGGGGCTGCCACAAATCCGCAGTCGAGTGTTTGGTCGCTCAATCCGATTGACAGGGGTAAATCAATCGAGTCATCGCTCGCACGAACCGAGTACAGCAATACGAATGGCTGGTTCAATATCGGTGCCGAGAATAATGGATATTTTCCGCTGATCGATTTCCAGAAGGGGAGTACGGTAGTCAGCCTGAAGACCATCGACACTACGGGATCGGCATGGATGGCCAGGATGAAAAATACGATTGACCAACTTGATGAGGCCGCCATAACGGTCGATGGCAGCCTAGCGACCAAAGTGCTCGATATACGAGTTCAGCCAGGCGGCGCGGACGCTGCGAAGGCCCTTGTCCGGTACGGCACAGATAAAGGCGTTACAGTGATAATTAAGGAGTTTCAATAGTGGAACGCACTAGGCGAGAGCGATTAGAGCTGATTTTCACCCTATTTCCCGATAGTGGGCGAACGACCGTCATCGCAGAAAAGCCGAGAATTGAAGTGGGTGAACGGCGACGTGGCGCGCTAACGGCGGTTGAAGCGCTGGAGACTATTCTCTCGGTGCTGCGTGCGCTTCAACTCGACGAAAAATTCCAAGCTCACGGGGCCTCTCTGCAACTCAAAAAACTCCTAACGTCAGCTAGAAATACTGGTCGACTCGGAGAAATCGAAACTTCAACGCTCATTTTTAATTACGGCGCCGTGGCAAACGCTGAGCTTTGCCACATCATAGTAACAGAGAAAGTCCCAGGCGCGTCAATCGATTGGGAGCGATGGACGTCGCCGTTTGTCGTGTCGCCTTACTTCGTTCAGGGATGGGTTGCTGACGTTGAATATAACGAATGGCAAAATGCTGAGGACACACTCCTCTACAAGGCCGAGAAGCGGGATTACTCCTCCTTGCCCATGCGCTCTAATGGATTGCCACCGCCGCTTGAACAGATGGTGATCGACATCTCGCAGAACCCTGGTCGTCGGCAATTTCGCTCGGGGTATATGGAAGCGGTAGGGGCAGTCATGTGGCTAAGTGAACTATTTTGGCGCTATGTCGGTGTCGATCACAAGGAGCGGCTGGCCGGGTTTTCAGGAGCCAAGATCAAGCAGGTAACAGATGATGTGGTCCGTATCATCGTCTCTGAAACCAGCTTTACCGACGATTCCACTCGTGATTTGCAGGAGCGCTTGCGCAACGTTTTGTATAAATAGGCATTTCCCACGCGCTATTTTCTGAAGTTGCCTCCTAGCTCAAATCATGCAGCCCCGTCGTAATCGCCGCCCCAATCGAAAACTCCGAAAACCGCACCCTCAACCCGCTGCGCTCCGGCGTGCAGGCGGTCGGTCCGACCTCGTAGTGCATGGCTGCCGGAAAGGGCGCTAACCGCAGCAGCGGCCAGAAGCTGCCATCACGTGAAGCCTGGATGCGCATCGCGCCGTTTTTGACGGTCACGCGGATGCGGAAATCCTCCAATTCCTTGAAGGGCTGCGCCACCGACCAGTCGGATTTGCCGTCGGTGACGACGGTGCTGAGGAAGGCTTCGCCGTCGGTGAATTCGACGCCGGTTTTCACCCAGCGTTTTTCATCGATGCGCACCATCAGGCCGGCCTGGTCGTAGAGGGTGCGGAATTCGCCCTGGACGCGGATTTGTGCGGTGAAGCCGTCGGCCCTCGGAAAGGCGAGGAAATGGCCGCTGTCGCGGATGAAACCGTAATGGGTCTCTCGCCAGAAATCGGTTTTCTCATCGGTCGTCAGGGTGAGGGCGGCTTCGTCTGCCCGCCAGTTGGCCGGCTCGTTCAGCCATTTTCCGGCGTTGAAATCGATGCTCATCCTGTTCTCCCGTTCCGTTGAAGCCTTGCCGCAGGGCGATCGCCTTACCTTGGCATAATGCCCGGCCGTCGTGCAGAGGGCGCGCCGCAGCCGAAGATGGTGTTTTTCCGGCGTCGTGCTACCCGCGAGGGCATAATCCGTCGCGCGTGCTTGACAGGATCGATGCATCTCTTATTCTCTTACAAAAATATGAATTACATAATTGTGGAACTAAATCGGGAGATCTCGCATGAAAACACTGGTCGCATTCCTGCTCGGCACTGCGCTCGTCGCCCTGCCTTCGACGCTCCTTGCTCAGGAAAAGGGCGGCGTCATCAACGTCGCGACGATCGGCGAGCCGCCGACGCTCGATCCGATGTCGTCGACGGCCGATCTGGTCGGCATCGTCACGCAGCATATTTTCGAAACGCTCTATACGTTCGACAAGAGCTGGAACGTCACGCCGCTGCTGGCCGAAAGCCTGCCCGAGATCAGCGCCGACGGCAAAACCTATACGATCAAGCTCAGGACCGGCATCAAGTTCCACGACAATAGCGACATGACCTCGGACGATGTCGTCGCCTCGCTTGGCCGCTGGATGAAGATCGCCTCGCGCGGCAAGCAGGTGGCCGGTTTCATCGACAAGATCACCGCCGTCGATCCGGCGACGGTCACGATCACGCTGAAGCAGCCCTATGCGCCGCTGACCTCGCTGCTCGCCTTCAACAATTCGGCCGCGATCATCATCCCCGCCGAAAAGCAGGACGAACCGATGAAGGAATTCATCGGCACCGGTCCCTATATGCTGAAGGAGCGCAAGGCCGACCAGTATATCCAGCTCGTCCGCTTCGACGGTTACAAGTCCCGCGAAGGCGACAGCAATGGTTACGGCGGCGCCCGCCATCAATATCTCGATGAGATCCGCTTCGTGCCGGTGCCGGATCCGAACACCCGCGTCGAGGCCGCCGTTTCCGGCCAGTATGATTATGTCGACTCGATCCCTGTCGAATCCTACGACAAGCTGAAGGCCTCCACCGCCTCGCAGCCGATCATCCTGAAGCCCTTCGGTTATCCCGTCTTCGTCTTCAACACGGCCGAGGGCATCAACAAGAACGTCGAAGTGCGCAAGGCCATCCGCCAGGCGCTCAGCATGGAAGACATGCTGGCCGCGGCTTTCGGCAGCACGGATTTCTACGCGCTCGACGGCGCCATCTATCCGAAGACCTTTGCCTGGTCGACGGATGCCGGCGTCGAGGGCGCCTATAACGTCGCCGATCCGGAAGGGGCGGCGGCTGCCGCCAAGAAGGCCGGCTACAATGGCGAACCGATCCGCATCCTGACCAGCCGCCAGTACGAGTTCCACTACAAGATGGCGCAGGTCGCCGCCGAATATCTGAAGCTTGCCGGCTTCACCGTCGATATGCAGGTGGTGGACTGGGCGACGCTGACGCAGCGCCGCGCCGATCCGAAGCTCTGGGATATCTACATCACCCATAGCCCCTTCCTGCCGGAGCCGGCCCTCATCGGCTCGCTCTCGACCAGCTCGCCCGGCTGGTGGGATACGCCGGCCCGCAAGGCCGCCGTCGATGCCTTCACCTCGGAAGTCGATCCGAAGAAGCGCGTGGCGCTCTGGGCCGATGTCCAGAAAGCCGTCTATGCCGACGCACCCTTCATGAAGATCGGCGACTTCAACGCCGTCTCGGCCGAGTCGACCAAGCTCGAAGGCGTCGATCCGGCGCCGTGGCCGTATTTCTGGAATGCTTCGATCAAGAAGTAAACATCGCCACCGGTACCGGCCTTCCGCGGCCGGTACCGATCGTCTTTTCTGCCGCATCCGCAAAGGCTTAAGGCCAGGCATTCATGATACGCTACATCTTCCAGCGCCTGTTCGGCATGATCGTCGTGATGTTTCTCGTCGTCACGATCGTCTTCGTCATCGTGCGCGTGACGCCGGGAGATCCGGCCGCCGTCATGCTCGGGCCGGATGCAACGCCGCAGGATATTGCCGACCTCCGATCCCGGCTCGGCCTCGATCAATCGCTCGGCCTGCAATATGTCTATTATATCGGCCAGCTGCTGAAGGGCGATCTCGGCCAGTCGATCTTCCTCAACATGCCTGTCACCTCGGCCCTGCTCGACCGCGCCGAGCCGACCTTCTTCCTGACGCTGTTCTCGCTTGCCATCGCCAGCGTCATCGCCCTTCCGATCGGCATCTATGCCGCCTATCGTCGCGGCTCCTTCGTCGACCAGGCGGCAACGACACTCGCCATGTTTGCCGCCAGCATTCCAAGCTTCTGGCTCGGCCTCATCCTGATGCAGTTTTTCGCCGTCCGGCTCAACCTCTTCCCGGTTTCAGGTTATGGCGGTCCCGGCTCGACCTTCTTCGACCGCATGTATCATCTGACGCTGCCGGCCTTCGCGCTCGGCATTGTCTCCTCGGCGCTGATCCTGCGCTTCACCCGCGCCTCGATGCTCGATGTGCTCGGCGACGATTATATCCGCACGGCGCGCGCCAAGGGGCTGATCGAGCGTCGGGTGATCCTCAAGCACGCGCTGAAAAATGCGCTGATCCCGATCCTGACGGTGATCGGCCTGACGGCGGCGGTGCTGATTTCGGGCGCCGTCGTCACCGAGACCGTGTTCGGCCTGCCGGGTGTCGGCAATCTCGTCGTCTCGGCGGTGCTGCGCCGCGATTATCCGGTCATCCAGGGCGCGCTGCTCGTCATCGCCGCGCTCTACGTGCTGATCAATTTTGCGATCGACATGCTCTATCTGCTGATCGATCCGAGGGTGCGCTACTGATGGCCGATATCGCAATCAAATCAGCCGTCGAGGGCGAGCGCAGCAAATTCCTCCGGCGCCTGCTGAAACGCAAGACGGTCGCCTGCGGCCTCTTGATCCTGACGATCTTCGTGCTTCTGGCGGTCTTCGCACCTGTCGTCGCGCCCTATTCGCCGTCGAAGCTTTCCATCGTCAACCGGCTGAAGCCGCCGAGCGGCATGTTCTTCTTCGGCACGGACGAGTTCGGCCGCGATGTCTTTTCGCGCACGATCTTCGCCGGCCGCCTGTCGCTGCTCGTCGGTGTTGCGGTCGTGACGCTCTCGGCCGTGATCGGCGTGACGCTCGGGCTACTGGCCGGTTTCTTCCAGAAGCTCGACACACCGATCGCCCGGCTGATCGACGCGATGATGGCGTTTCCGGATATTCTGCTGGCGATCGCGCTCGTCGCAGCCCTCGGTCCCTCTCTGACAACCGTGATCATCGCGCTGTCGATCGTCTATGCGCCGCGCCTTGCCCGCATCGTCCGCGCGTCGACGCTGGTTATTCGCGAACTGCCCTATGTCGAGGCGGCGAGGGCGCTTGGCATTTCGACCTTCCATATCATGACGCGGCATGTGCTGCGCAATCTGCTGTCGCCGATCCTCGTGCAGGCCACATTCCTCTTCGCCAGCGCCATGCTTGCCGAAGCCGGCCTGTCTTTCCTCGGCCTCGGCGTCAGCCCTGAGATCCCGACCTGGGGAACGATGATCGCCGCCGGCCGGCAATATATCGGCCAGGCCGATTGGATGACGCTGTTTCCCGGCATCGCCATCATCCTCTCGGTGCTGTCGCTGCAGATGGTTGGCGATGGCCTGAGGGACATGCTCGATCCAAGACTTCGCAAGGATCTCTAATCCGCCGACCGTGGGTCGGCCTATTCCAATTCGCCAAATCGAAAATTGCATGACAGGAGTTTGCGTGAATCAGTTTCCCACCGCCGCCGGCAAGGTCGAGAACTCGCCTTACGAGCGGCTTGCCGCCCTCGGCATAACGCTTCCGCCGCCACCGCCGCCGATCGCCAATTTCGTCACGCATGTGCTCGAAGGTAATATGCTTTATCTCTCCGGTCAGGGACCGCGCGAGGCTGACGGTTTCCTGCATGCCGGCAAGGTCGGCGGCGGCATCAGTGTCGACGAGGCCTATGGCCATGCGCGGCTGACCGGCATCAATCTGCTTGCCGTCATGCAGGAGGCGCTGGGTGATCTCTCCCGTGTCAAGCGGGTGGTCAAACTGCTCGGCATGGTCAATGCCGTGCCCGAGTTCGAGGATCATCCGAGCGTCATCAACGGCTGCTCGGATCTGTTGATCGCAGTCTTCGGGCCGGCCGGCGAACATGCCCGCTCGGCCGTCGGCTTCGGCTCGCTGCCCGGCAACATCACCGTCGAGATCGAGGCGATCGTCGCCTTGCACGGCTGACGAGAACTTTCATATTTGGAGTAGCGTCCCATCTTATCCCGCTACCCGCCCCAGAATTCTGGAGAACTTCATGTCCACTGATATGAGACCATCAATCGGTCTTCGCCCTGTCATCAACGTATCCGGCACGATGACGAGCCTCGGCGCCTCGATCGTCGTGCCGGAAGCGATCGAGGCGATGGCATCGATCCTGCCGCACTTCGTCGAGATCAACGACCTGCAGCGCAAGGCAAGCGGCGTCATCGCCCGGCTGACCGGCGGCGAGGCGGGCTTCGTCACCGCTTCCTGCTCGGCCGGCATTTCGCTGGCTGTTGCCGGGGCAATCACCGGCAACAATCTGCTGGCGATCGAGAGGCTGCCGGATGTCGTACCGGAGAAGAACGAAGTGCTGGTGCAGATGGGCCATGTGGTCAGCTATGGCGCACCCGTCGACCAGGCGATCCGGCTGGCCGGCGGCAAGGTCGTGCTTGTCGGCCAGGCGACCTCGACACATCGTTTCCACATGGAAAACGCCATCACCGACAAGACCGCAGCCGCCGTCTACGTCGTCTCGCACCATGTCGTCGATTACGGACTTTTGAACCTGAAGGAATTCGTCGAGATCGCCCATGCCAAGGGCGTGCCCGTCATCGTCGATGCGGCTTCGGAATATGATCTGAAGATTTTCCTGAAGCAGGGCGCCGATATCGCCCTTTACTCCGGCCACAAATTCCTCGGCGGTCCGACTACGGGCATCGTTGCCGGCAAGAAGGAGCTGGTGCGTCATGCCTTCCTGCAGAACATGGGCATCGGCCGCGGCATGAAGGTCGGCAAGGAGAGCATTTTCGGCGTCATGGCGGCACTCGAAGCCTGGGAGAACCGCGACCATGCCGGCATCCGGGAGCGCGAAACCAGCTATCTCAACCTGTGGAAGCGCACGCTCGACGGCCGCCCTGGCCTCACCACGCTGATCGAACCCGACCCGACCAACAATCCGCTCGATCGGCTGCGCCTGATCATCGATCCCGAGCAGGCGCATATCACTGCCTGGGATCTGGCCGATGCGCTTGCCAAGGGCAGCCCGCCGATCATCGTGCGCGATCACGAAGTGGAGCACCGCTATTTCTACCTCGATCCGTGCAATCTGCATCCGGGCGAGGAGAAGATCGTCGCCGAGCGCCTGGCGCAGGAACTCGACAAGGCGCGCGCCTCCAACGAGATCATCGCAACGCCGATCGAAAACCGCAGCAAGCACCGCTTCGACGGGCTGCTGCGCTGGCCGGATTGAACCGTAGAGGAGCAGACATGGCCAACGTCCAAGCGCAACCGATCCAGACGACGACCGACGTTCTTGCCGTCGACAGGCTGACGACGTCCTTTCTGGTGGATGGCGTCTGGAAACCGGTCGTGCGCGACGTCTCCTTCACCGTGGCGCCGGGTGAGACGGTGGCGATCGTCGGCGAATCCGGCTCGGGCAAGAGCGTCACCTCGCTCTCGATCATGCGGCTGCTGCAGGCGGAGACGAGCCGCGTCGAGGGCCGGGTCATGCTCGGCGGACGTGACCTGCTGGCATTGCCGGAAAATGCCATGCGGCAGGTGCGCGGCAATGAGGTGGCGATGATCTTCCAGGAGCCGATGACATCGCTCAATCCGCTTTTCACCATCGGCGATCAGATTTCCGAGGCGCTGCTCTGCCATTCCGATATGAGCAAGGCGGACGCCAAAGCCGAGACCATCCGGCTGCTGGAAAAGGTCCGCATTCCCTCGGCCGCCTCGCGCTTCGGCGAATATCCGCATCGTTTCTCCGGCGGCATGCGCCAGCGGGTGATGATCGCCATGGCGCTCGCCAGCCGGCCGAAACTGTTGATCGCCGACGAGCCGACGACGGCGCTCGACGTGACGATCCAGGGCCAGATCCTCGATCTCATCAAGATGCTGCAGGACGAGGAGGGGACCTCGGTTCTGTTCATCACCCATGACATGGGCGTCGTCGCCGAGATCGCCGACAGGACGGTGGTGATGTATCGCGGCGAGCAAGTCGAAAGCGGCGCCACCGCCGATATCTTCCACCGCGGCAAACACCCCTATACCCGGGCGCTGCTATCCGCCGTGCCGGTGCTTGGCTCGATGCAAGGCAGGCAAAGGCCCCTGCGCTTTCCGGTGGTCAACACGGCAACGGGAGAATCGGACGTTCCCGCCGAGGCCGCCGATACCGTCGCTGCAATGCCGGTCCTTGAGGTGAAGAACCTCACCAAGCGCTTCGACATTCATACCGGCCTGTTCGGCCGGTTGACCAGCCGGGTGCACGCGGTCGAAAACGTCTCCTTCGATCTTCATGCCGGCGAGACGCTGTCGCTCGTCGGCGAATCCGGCTGCGGCAAATCGACGACCGGCCGCGCCATCATGCGTCTCATCGAACCGCAGGCCGGTTCCGTTCTCGTCGAGGGCAGGGAGGTGCTCGGCCTCGACAAAAAGGATCTGCGCGAGATGCGCAAATCCGTGCAGATGATCTTCCAGGATCCCTTTGCCAGCCTCAATCCGCGCATGACAGTCGGTGCTGCGATCGCCGAACCCTACCTCGAACATAAGATGGGCAATGCGAAACAGGCAAAGGACGTCGTCGCTGATCTGCTGATGAAGGTCGGTCTGTCGGCGGATATGGCCGCGCGTTATCCGCATGAGTTTTCCGGCGGCCAACGCCAGCGCATCTGCATCGCCCGCGCGCTCGCCTTGCGGCCGAAGGTCATCGTCGCCGACGAAAGCGTCTCGGCGCTCGACGTCTCGATCAAGGCGCAGGTCATCAACCTGATGCTCGATTTGCAGCAGAGCCTGAACCTCGCCTTCCTGTTCATCTCGCACGACATGGCGGTCGTCGAACGCGTCAGCCACCGGGTGGCGGTGATGTATCTCGGCGAGATCGTCGAGATCGGCCCACGGGCCGCGGTCTTTGAAAATCCGCAGCATCCATATACGAAAAAGCTCATTGCGGCGGTGCCCGTGCCCGATCCCGACCGCCGCCATGAAAAGCGGATGGTGGCGAATGACGAGATCAAGAGCCCGATGCGCCCGGTCGACTATCAGCCGGCGAACGCCTCCTATCGCGAGGTCGGACCGGGACATCTGGTGATGGCCGATCGGTAGGTTATAGCACCCGCGCTTTTCGAGCCCCGAGCTCGGAGGGCGCCGCTCGACCCATTGGGAGTTGCCTAACGCGGCAACGGCGCATAAAGCAGATGCACAATCAAAAGCCGCGAAGCCTGGACCGATGAACAGAGATTATTATTCCAAACTCGGCGGACTGCCGCCGCAAACCGAGCTGCTTTCCAGCAAGGCCGTCTTCACCACAGCCTATGCAGTCATTCCGCGCAGCGTCATGACCGACATCGTCACCAGCGTCCTTCCCCATTGGACGGGGACGCGGGCATGGGTTCTCTCCCGGCCGCTCTCCGGCTTCTCCGAGACCTTTTCGCAATATGTGATGGAGGTCCAGCCGGGCGGCGGAAGCGATCGGCCGGAGCCCGACAAGCGGGCCGAAGCGGTTCTGTTCGTCGTCGAGGGCGACATCACGGTGGAACTCGACGGCGTCAGCCATGCACTTCGCAGCGGCTCGTTCGCCTATCTTCCGGCAGGTTCAGTCTGGCGCCTGAAAAACGACGGTTCGACCGCGGCAAAATTCCACTGGATTCGAAAGGCCTTTCAGGCGGTCGACGGGCTGGAACCGCCGCCGGCGATCTTCACGCATGAGGACGAGCACGCCATCTCGGCAATGCCCGACACCGATGGCCGCTGGGGGACGACCCGGTTCATCGATCCGGCCGATGTCCGCTACGACATGCACGTGAATATCGTGACGTTGGAGCCGGGTGCCGTGATCCCCTTCATGGAAACCCATGTCATGGAGCATGGTCTCTATGTGCTGGAAGGCAAGGCGGTCTATCGCTTGAACCAGGATTGGGTCGAGGTCGAGGCCGGCGACTTCATGTGGTTGCGCTCCTTCTGCCCGCAGGCATGTTACGCCGGTGGGCCCGGCCGGTTCCGCTACCTGCTCTACAAGGACGTCAACCGTCATATGACGCTCTGGTAGGATCTGTCGCGGAGGGACGATGAGGCTCGAAAGCGAACGACTGATCTTGAGACCCTGGCGGCAGGAGGATCGCAAACCCTTTGCTGCGATCAACGCCGAACCCGACGTCGTCCGATATCTCAATCCTCTGACAGATGAACAGTCGGATGCGATGCTCGACCGCATCGACCGTCACTTCGAGGATCATGGCTGGGGGTTCTGGGCGCTGGAGGAGAAGGCAGGCGGCGCATTGATCGGCCTCTGCGGCCTCAACAATGTTTCGCCGGCTTTGCCGTTTGCCCCGGCAGTCGAAATCGGCTGGCGGCTTTCAGCGTCGCGGCACGGCGCCGGATACGCGCGCGAGGCCGCGGAACGGTCTCTGGATTTTGCCTTCAACGATCTGAAACTTGACCGCATCGTCAGCTTCACGGTGCCCGCAAACAGCAGTTCCTGGGGTTTGATGAGGCGATTGGGAATGAACCGGATCGGTGACTTCGATCATCCCAATTTGGCCGAAGGGCATCCGTTGCGCCCTCACGTGCTCTACGAACTGCGATCACCAAACGGTATTTGAAAGCGGATATCAGGGCTCGTGCCGGCACGACGGCGCGGCAACCATGGAGCACGATAATTCATGATCAATTCATGGCTGTAACGATATATTGCAAAGCATAGCTCAGAGTCCGAAATCGATCTTCGAAAGCTCCTTCAGGAACAACGTCTCGGGCACCGAGAGCCCGATTTGCGGATTGGTGACGACATAGGCCGATGCGCAGGGCTCGTCCCGATAGGGCGGCAGGCGCCACAACTTTCCCTGGTCGACATACGGTTCGGCGAGATGCAGCGGCAGGAAGCCTATTCCGAGGCCGCATTCGATCATCCGCCGTATCTCGCTGACATAGCTCGACTGACCCCGTACCCGTTGACCGATCGAGGCGCTGGCGCGGTAGGCGGTGACATCGCCCATGTGCGTGCCGCCGAGCACATCTGCGGTGAAGCCGATAAATGGTTCGGCACGCAGTTGTGCGACGGTCAGGTCCCTGCGGCCAGCCAGCCGGTGGATTGCGCCGCAAAACAGGCCGAACCTCTCTCGCATCAACTCGCGGGAAGCCAGGAAATCCGGAATCACCCCGTCCGAGATACCGAAGGTACAATGGCCGAGTTCTACGGCACGGATGATGGCCGCCGTGGTGCTCACTGTGATTTCCAGATCCACGCCTGGATACCGTGCGAAGAAAGACGTCAGCGCACGATCCAAGGTCTCGTTCACCACTTGGTCGATCATGGCGATCTTCAACCTGCCGGACAACGCCGCCGGCGCCGCTTCGAAACCGACCGGCAAGCGGGAAATCGTAGCGAAAATCGATCGGACCTGTTCGAGCAGCATTTCGCCCGCGGGCGTTGGTATCAGGCCGGTACGACTGCGTTCCAGAAGCTTAGTGCCGGCCGTTTCCTCAAGCCGCTTGATCCCCTGGCTGATCGCCGGCTGGGTGCGGTGCATCACGTCGGCGGCCCGCGTCATGCTCCGTTCCTGCGCCACGATCATGAAAGTGTGCAGCAGGTTCCAGTCAAGTTGCCGGACGAAGTCGACCATCTGGCATGTCTCCATAAGCGAAATTTATTTCTAGAAGAAGAAATAAGAATTTTCAATATTCACCATCTTCCGGAATCCTGAACCGCCCTCGGAGCAAAGCCCGCACCCATCAACAGGAGACCGCCATGCGATATCTTAGAATCCTCGCCCTGATTGCCGCTGCCGCCGCGACCAATGCGGCGGCGGAAGACGGTGTCGTCCGAATGGGAACTGAGGGCTATTACCCACCGTTCGAGTATTTTGACAGCGCCGGCAATCTGAACGGCTTCGATATCGACATCGGCAACGCGCTGTGCGAGGCGATGAAGGTGAAGTGCGAATGGGTGTCCACCGATTGGGATGGGATCATCCCGGCGCTGAATGCCAAGAAATTCGACGCCATCCTCTCCTCGATGGCGATCACCACTGAACGCGCGAAGGTAATCAGTTTCACTGCTCCCTACTATTTCAACCCCGACCGCTTCGTCGCCTCCAAGGATTCGGGACTGAAGAACGCGCTGCCAGCCGATTTGAAAGGGCTGGTGGTCGGCACCCAATCAGGCACGACCGAGGTCGCGATCCTCAAGCAATATTTCCCCGAAGCAGAGGTGAAGCTTTATCCCAAGCTCGATGACGCTCTGCTCGACCTCGACAATCAAAGGCTTGATCTGGTCCTGGCCAGCCAGTTCGTGCTGGCGGATTGGCTCGCCAAGGACAGCGGCGCCTGCTGTGATTTCGTCGGAGAGGCCTTCGGCGATGACGGCATGAAGGGCACCGGGATTGCCGTCCGCAAGGACGATGAGGCGCTGCTGAAGCGGCTGAACGACGCGCTGGCCGAGATCCAGGCCAACGGCACCTATGGCAAGATTCGCGCGCGCTACTTCAAATTCGACATCATGACACAACCGAAGCTCGCCGGCGAAATCTTCAGGTAGTCCGCAACCAGGTTGGACGCCACACAGTCAGCGTCCAGCCAGCCCGCCAAGCAATCGGAAGATAATTCGCGATGGAGTTCATCTCACTGCTGTTATTCAGCGACGAGGGCTGGGGAGACGAGTTGCTGCGAGGCCTGAGTGTAACACTCGCACTCGCCTTCGCCACCGCTCCGCTGGCCCTGGTCCTATCCTTCCTGCTGGCTTGGGGCAAAAACGCCCGCAGCCCGATAGCCCGCTGGTTGGCGTTCGCCAGCACGACAGTCTTTCGCAGTCTGCCCGAGCTGTTGACCCTCGTCATCATCTACTACCAGCTCCAAGTGCTCATTGACTGGGTGGTGCATCTCGCTTTCCCGAACGCCAGCATTTCACTCAATGCCTTTGCGGCTGGCGTGGTGGCGCTGACGCTCGTTTTCAGCGCACTCGGCAGCGAAGTCGTCCGTGCCGCCTATCAGGCGGTCGGCAGGGGACAGGCAGAGGCGGCGGCATCGCTGGGCCTGCACCGGAGACAGGCCTTCTTCCTGGTCGTCCTCCCCCAGATGTGGCGGCATTGCATTCCCGCTTTCGGCAATCTGTGGCTGATCCTTCTGAAGGATACGTCGCTGGTTTCGATCATAGCGGTGAACGACCTCGTCCGTTACACCAATATGGCGATCTCGACGACCAAGAAGCCGTTCTTCTTCTATACCGTGCTCGCCCTGATCTACGTCGCGCTTGCTTTGCTCTCGGGCATCGGTCAGGCGCTGTTGGAACGACGCACGGCTCCTCGCGGTAGGGGGCGTTAGAAGATGCTGACGCTTCTCACCGACAATCTCGCCCTATGGGCGCAAGGGCTTCAGAATACGGTTACGCTTACATTGCTGAGCGCGCTCATGGGCTTCAGCTTGGCGCTGCCACTCGCACTGGCCCGGCTCAGTCGCAACCGGACAATCTCCGGCATGGCCTATGGATATATCTACCTCATGCGCGGCACGCCGCTGCTGGTTCAGGTTTTTCTGATCTATTATGGCCTTGGCTCCTTCAGCCGCGAACTGCGGGATATTGGCCTTTGGTGGTTCTTTCGCGATGCGTTCTATTGCGGCCTCCTCGCCTTCGCGCTCAATTCCGCGGCCTATCAGGCGGAAATTTTGCGCGGCGGTATCCAGGCCGTGCCGCGAGGGACGATCGAGGCAGGGCGGGTGCTCGGCCTTTCGACCGTGCAGATTTTCCGCAAGATCGTGCTGCCGATCGCCACGGCACGGATGCTGCCGACCATCGGCAATGAACTGGTGCTGCTGCTCAAGGCCTCGGCCATCGTCAGCGTGATCACCGTGCCCGATATCATGGGCCAGGCGCGATCCCTTTACGCCCAGAGCTTCGACCTCACCGTCTTCTACGTGGCGGCGCTTAACTATCTGGCCGTCGTCCTCCTGATCGAAGCGCTCTGGCGCCGCCTCGAGGGTCGCAACCGATGGCTACATTTCGCAGGAACAGTTTGAAATGAAAATACAATCCAATCAGAGCATCTTCGGCCATGAAGGTGTGTTCCAGACCGCGCCCGGTCCGGACGGGACCTATGTGGAAATGCCTTATTCCGGCATCCGCACCTTCCTTCGGCGCCGTCCCAGCCTGGATTTCACCGGCGTCGATCTTGTCGTCTATGGCATTCCCTTCGATCTGGCGACCTCCGGCCGCTCGGGTGCACGCTTCGGCCCGTCCGCGCTACGCGAAGCCTCGACCCAGTTGGCCTGGGGCGAGGTCTGGCCCTGGGGTTTCGACCCCTTCGACCGGCTCTCGGTGGTGGACGCTGGCGACGTGCCGTTCCGGCGCGGGCAGCCACAAAAGATGCTGGAAAACGCGGTGGAATTCGCCCGCCGGATCGTCGAGGAGGGGGCCGGAACGGTCATGCTGGGCGGCGATCACAGCACCACTTTCACCGCCTTGAAGGCCCATGCCGAGCGGCACGGGAAGCTCGCCTATGTCCAGTTCGACGCCCACCGTGACACGCAGGCGAGCAAGGAATTCGACCATGGCACATTCGTGCATCATGCAATGTGCGATGGATTGATCGACCCCGCTCACGCAATCCAAATCGGTATCCGCACCCATTACGACCATACCGACTCGATCACCGTGCTCTACCGTGACTGGCTGCACGAACATGGTTGGCAGGGTGCCCTTGCTCGCCTGCGCGAAGTGGTGGGTGACAGGCCCACCTATCTGAGCATCGACATCGACTGCCTCGATCCTGCCTTTGCTCCCGGCACAGGCACCCCGGTCGTCGACGGACTGGCGCCGCACGAGATCCTTTCGATCCTGCGCCGGACGACGGATGTCAATTTCGTCGGCATGGACCTCGTCGAGGTGGCGCCACCCTATGATCCGACCGGCGTGACAGCGCTCCTGGGCGCCTCGCTGATCCTGGAATATATCTGCGCCCGCGCGGCAGGCCGGCAAGGAGTATAAGATGGGCTTTCGCGTCGCTCTGATCGAATTCTCTCACGAAGGAAACACCTTCACCATTCGCTCGACCCCGATCGAGGCCTTCCATGCCAGTCGCTATTTCCAAGGTGTCGAGATTGTCACGAAGATGCGCGGCACCAATTCCGAGATTGGCGGCGCCCTCGATCTGGCCGAGGCGAGGGGTTGGGAGGTTGTGCCGATTCTTGCCGCTCATGCTCAGCCGGGCGGCACGGTCACCGAAGCCGCGCGCCGCACGATTACCGCAGATGTCGTTCACGGCCTTGAAACGGCCGGGCCGATCGACGGGATTTTCGTCGCACTCCACGGCGCGATGGTCACCGAGACATCCGAGGATGGAGAGAGCCAGTTTCTCGCCGCCATCCGTTCGGTGGTAGGGGCCGATCTCCCGATTGCGGTGACGCTCGATCTGCATGCCAATATCTTCGATGCAATGGCAGGGCTTGCCGATATCGCGGTAAGCTTCAGGACCTACCCTCATGTCGACATGCGTGAGCGCGGACGCGAGGCCTGCACGCTGCTTCATGCGGCAATGGCAGGCGAGACGGCGCCGCGCCTGCTCATCGCCCGGCCGGCGATGCTGGTCGGCTGTGACGACGGACGAACGACGCAGGACGGGCCGATGTGCCGGCTGCTGGAAGATGCAGCGCTGGAAATGATGACGCCGGGCATCCTCAACGTCTCCGTCAACGCCGGTTTCACCGATGCCGATGTCTGGGCGGCAGGCCCGAGCGTTCTCGTAAATTACGACGCAAAGATCGTCTCCGCCGTCACGGCTCAAGCAACTGCCGACAGGATCTGCGCGCGGATATGGGACTTCCGCGACGACTGGGCCCGGCCGATCCCTCTCTGGGAGTGTATCGCCCGGCTGAAGGCGCACAAATCCACCGACAAGCCGGTCGTGGTGGCCGACTTCTCCGACAACCCGGGCTCAGGCGGCTATGGCGACAGCACGACATTGTTGTCTGCACTGCTTGACGCAGGGCTGGGCAATATTGCTCTCGGTGTGCTCTACGACCCGGAGGCGGCTGACCTGCTGGCATCCGCAGGTGTCGACGCAGAATGCACGGTATTGCTCGGCGGCAAGACGGATCCGAGCATGGGCGGTGGGCCGATCGAAGTCACTGGCACTGTTGCGGCCGTCTCCGATGGGGCCTTTACTTTTGAAGGACCGATGTTCACCGGCCTTCCCGGCACGATCGGCCGCTCCGTTTCTTTCCGGGTCGGCGGGATAGAGGTGCTGATCGCATCTGAAAACCAACAGATGCTCGACGCCAACATCTTCCGCGCGCTCGGCATCGAACCGACGGCGAAGGCGGTCCTGGCGGTGAAATCCATGCATCATTTCCGCGGCGCCTTCGCCCCGCTCGCAAGTGAGATCCTGGTGACCGATGCCGGCGGATTATGCTCGCCGGATCTCACCCGCCGCAACTACCGCAATATTCGACGCCCAATTTTTCCACTGGATCCAATCAATGGCTGAACATTTTGACATTGCCATCATCGGCGGCGGCATCGTCGGCGCCGCACTGGCACATACCATCGGCAATCGCCGTTCGGTCGTGCTGCTGGAGCGGGAGGAGGCATGGGGCTATCATTCCACCGGCCGCTCGGCGGCGGAATTCTCGCTGCGCTTCCAGTCCGAAGGCGCGGGGCGGCTGATCCGGGCGAGCGCCGGATTTCTCCAGACGCCTCCGGATGGGTTCTGCGACCTGCCGCTCATCCGGCCGCGCGGAAACCTCTGCATTGCCCAGGCCGAGAAGGCCGGGCATCTCCATCACATCTTCGAAGCCGAGCGCAACAAAAGCGCGCCCATGGCCCGGCCGCTTCAATTGCTCACGGTTGCCGATGCGCTGGCGCTGGTCCCGTTTCTCGACCCCGACTGGGTCGCGGCTGCGCTCTATGACCCGGATTGCTGGGACATCGAGGTCGACAGCCTGCTGCAGTCCTATCTGAAATCGGCGCGACACGCCGGGGCCGACCTGCGCCGCAACGCCGAGGTGACGGGCGCCCGAATGGAAGGATCGGCATGGCGGCTGGAGACGAACGGCGCCGATCTGCTGGCCACGACAGTGGTGAACGCGGCGGGCGGCTGGGCCGATCCCGTGGCGCTCCATTTCGGCGCGACGCCTCTCGGCCTGGTGCCTTATCGCCGAACCGCCATCACCGTGCCAGTTGAGGGTTACGATGTTTCGGCCATGCCCGAAATCAACGAAATCGACGAGGATTTCTACTTCAAACCGGATGCGGGCCGCCTCCTGGTTAGTCCGGCGGATGAGACGCCGGTCACCCCGCATGACGCCTGGCCGGAAGAATTGGATATCGCCCAGGCGGCGCAGTATCTGAGCGACTGCACCAAGCTCGAAATCCATCGGATCTCCCATAGTTGGGCGGGCCTGCGCACCTTCGCACCGGACCGGCTGCCGGTCATCGGTGCCTCAAAGCGGGCGCCGGGCTTCTTTTGGCTGGCCGGGCTCGGCGGGTTCGGTATTCAAAGTTCGCCAGCGGTCGCTGCGCTCGCGTCGTCGCTGCTTCTGGAAACCCCGATTCCGGCAGCCCTGCGTCAGGAGGGGATCACTGCAGAAACTTTCTCGCCGATCCGCTTTGAATAATGGGCTTATCGGCTAAGTCGTTCGTCCAAGGGTGGAAAGTGCGTCCTGTAGCCTGAGTGCTGCCAGTGCCTCGGTTGCCTCCTCGGGAGGCCAGCCCGCTTCCAGCGCCGCAGCGAGGACCAGCGATTCGGTTTGCAGCTCGAGCTTCTCATAAAGCGGCTCGATGGCTTCGCGCGCTGTGACAACATGCTGGTCAGGCGGGGTGATGGGTGTCGCGGCAACCGTAGGCATGAAATGCTCCTCCTATTGAACGCTAAGGTTCGAAACCCGTTAGGGGCATCCTTGTTCCATTTATATCGCCTTTTCGGTGTTCGAGCGGCGATGCGAAAGATGACGACGCCACATCTGGCGGAATTTCCTCCATCGCAGGAACGCGCGAATGAGGATTGCCGGTGGGATCTTCTTGTGGTCGCCGACAGTTCCCTGCCTGGTGATCGCTGCGTTCGGATCGAGCAGAAACGCGACCAACATGCTTGCACTCTGCGCCTCTACTTCGAGCTTGTCATCCAATAAATGCAGCCCCTGCTCGCCTTCGGCGAATGTCTGCTTATCGGCGACGACACAACCGCTGAAGACATAGAAATAGAGGTCTCGGCCTTGCTTGCGCGGAAATTCCACCCTTGCGCCCGCGTCCAGCCGCATATCGAAGACGTCGATCGTGCTGCGGACATAGAAGGGCGCGCCCTCCGCTTCCGGCCCGACCAGGTGTCGCCAGGTGTTTGCCGCGGCAACTGGCACCGGTCCGTGTTGGACCTTCGGTTCGAGGTCGATGGCGCGAGGGCGAATGAGGATTTGCAGCATCCGCAGAGGCGGATCGGATGCCAGCGTTTCTTCGGAATGCCAAAAGCTTGCTCCGGCATTCATCACCATGAGATGGTCGCGGTCGATCACCAGTCGGCCTGCAGCCTTGTCGTCGTGACGCATGACGCCTTCGGGCACCCAGGAAATGATCTCGTCATTTCTATGCTCATGCATCGCGATCAGGCGACCGGGATCGAGGATGGATTCTACGATCATGGCGAGGGGGCCATGGCCGTGATCGGTCGGCTTCGGCGTCAACCAGCCCGGCATGTTGACGTGCGCGACGAAACCTCCCGCATCCCGCACCACGAAGGTTCGTTCGCCCTTGAGCAGCATCTCATCCTCCATGCAAGGCAATGATGACACTAGGCCATTAGCCATCTGCTGGAAGGGCGCGTCAGCGCATTCGTCCAGGCATTATGATGGCTTGAGCGTCGCTCTCAGCTCGAGATAGCGTTCGGTCAATGTCGTCAAGGTGAAGGCTCTGTTGAGGCCACTCGGATTTGGCAACAACCAGACGACGGCGCCGGCAAATTCCTCGGCTTGCCGACCCCATTCGACATTGGCTCGAAGACTGATTGCCGCATATGCAGCCTTTCCAAGAAAGGCCAGATTGGCCGGCGCAAACGTTCGTATCTTGCTTTCCAGAGCAGGTGCTGCGCTGAGGTAATCCTGCTTCTTAAGCTCGCCTGCGCTTTTCGTCGGGCGTGAAACCGCGGACGTCAGGCCACAGCCATATTGCAGCAACGCGCGCTCTTCATCTGCTCGCAGCAAGCGCGGCGTAAATCCAGCCAGATGCAAGACCCGCCAAAAACGGTTGCTCGGGTTCGAGAAATTATGTCCGTCGCGAACTGCGGACAGAGCCGGATTCAATCCGCAGAAAACCACGGAAAGGCCGGGCGCGAGGATTTCCGACAATCCGGTCCGTGGTATTGCAGGGTCGTCTGGACCATCGAGGTCCTCGGACGTGGCATCTGGCATTGTAAAACCATTGTTCGGATTAAATGGGTCGCGTCGATCGAAACGAGCTTCATCAGCGCCATCAAGGAGGGCCGATCCGAGAGACACACGGTGCTAATCATCTTGCTGAAAATGCCGATGAATGGCCTTAGTGGCAATTTGAAAAATATCGGGCGCAATCGATTCTTTGACAGGATCCGCAATGACCACCGAAGCAGCGCGTAATTCGCATCCCATCTATTTCATCGGTGCTTTTGCCACGGGTGGGCTCCTGACGTTCATGGTGCACTTCAACGGGGAATTGGCCCATTATGGCAATCCCCTGTTCTCCTCCTGGACCGCTCATGGCACAGGCATCATCGCAGCCGTCATTCTTCTCTTGCTGGTCCACCGCCGGCGCAGGCCGACGGTGGGAAAAGCCCCCAACGCGCCTTGGTGGGCTTACTTCGGTGGGATATCCGGCGCGGCAACGGTCATTCTGACCTCGACCGCGGTCAACTCGCCGCTCGGGCTCTCCGGCACCTTGGCCTTGGGTTTGGCAGGCCAGGTCGCCTTCAGCGTTGCGGCCGACAGTTGGGGACTGTTCGGTCTGCCGAAGCGGCGTCCAGATATGCGAGACATCGTAGCACTCGGCCTGGTCGTCACCGGGGGTGCGCTCATCATCCTGTTTGGACGAGGTGCGGCGTGACACTATTCATTCTCCTGGCGTGCCTCGGCGGCGCGCTCGTCGGTCTCAGCCGCCAGCTCAATGGGCGGTTGAGCATATCCACCACGCCGCTGATCGCATCCTTCTGGAATCATGCCATAGGCTTTGCCGTTCTCACATGCCTCGGTCTCTTCGTCGGGGGCCTGCTTCCTGCAGGCGCCGCCGAGGCGCCTTGGTATGCCTATCTGGGCGGCTCCATCGGTGTTGTTTTTGTGGCGGCGGGCAGTTGGGCGATTGCGCGCATAGGCGCGGTCAATTCGGCTCTGCTGATCATCGGTGGCCAGATGGTGACAGGGGTGGCGCTTGATTATATCAGCGCCGTTCCAACGTCGTTTTGGGCGAACGCGACCGGAATCGTCCTCATCGTCGGCGGCATGATGGTCAGCCGGAGGCGACGCAAAGGCGACGGCTCGCAATAACCAAGCGCTTCATGCGGTTATTGCCTGCCGATATGCCCAGCTATTCTCCGAGCGGAAGAGTGACGTCCGCTATGGAGGCGCCCAATGTCACACCGTGACTTTCTGCCTGCGCCATCGCCTTCACCAATGCGATGACCGTTTCGCGGATATTGCGGTCGGCGATCTTCAGAAAGGCGCGATTCAGCACCAATCCTTCCTTCGTTCGCAGGAATTCGGCGACCGGATCGGAATTCGCCGACAGATCCAGCCCTTGCAGCGTCAACGGCTCGGAATTCTCCTGTTCGAAAAAGAAACTTACCGAGGTGTGGAGCACATCGGCGATCCGCTGCAGGCGGCTCGCGCCGATGCGGTTGATGCCCTTCTCGTATTTCTGAACCTGCTGAAAGGTTACGCCGATCTGCTCGGCAAGCCGTTCCTGGCTCATCCCGAGCAACTGCCGACGCATTCTTATGCGCGCTCCGACATAGCTGTCTATTGCATTCGGTGTCTTGACATTCATCGCGTGTTTTCAGCCTCGATCGCATTTTCAATCGGCGCAGCTGTAGTATTCCCCGCTTCGGTTTTCCATGGTTGTTTTCATATAGCGTACCCAATATGCGATGATCGCGACTGACTGTGATATGAAAGCCCCCGTCCGGAAAGACATAAAGCCACGCTGGAATCGGTCGACAAAAGGGCAAATCAAACAAAAGCCGTACCAATCCCGATAAAACTGGGCTGTGATTGCCGCCCAGCTTACGCTAAATGCAATTCAGCGACCGCCGCTCGATAGTCTTCCCAGCCCCGATCGCCTAAAATCCATCGAAAAAAGACGCGGCACGGCACCGACCGGCCTGTGCAGGAGGAATATTGATGGCAACGGTTGCCGAAGGCGCGCCCCGTTTCGAAAAAACAACGATGTCTATCCTCATGGCGGTCAGCTTCTGCCACATGCTGAACGACATCATGCAATCGCTGCTCGCCTCGCTCTATCCGCTGTTCAAGGCGAATTACGATCTCGATTTTGTGCAGATCGGCCTCCTCACCATGACGTTCCAGGTCACCGCTTCGCTGTTGCAGCCGCTGGTCGGCATTGTCACCGACCGCTGGCCGATGCCCTATTCGCTGCCGGTCGGCATGGCGAGCACCTTCTGCGGCCTCATCCTGCTCGGCAACGCCGGCAGTTTCGCGCTGCTGCTGGTTGCCGCAAGCCTGATCGGGTTTGGCTCAGCCGTCTTCCATCCGGAATCCTCGCGCGTCGCCCGTCTGGCCTCCGGCGGTCGCCACGGTTTCGCGCAGTCCTTCTTCCAGGTCGGCGGCAATGCCGGCCAGGCGATCGGTCCACTGCTCGCCGCCTTCATCGTGCTGCCGCTCGGGCAACACAGCGTCTCCTGGTTTGCCGCCATCGCCATGGTCGGCATGGTCGTGCTGAGCTGGGTGGGCACCTGGTACATGAGCCACCGACGTCAGAATGCCAGCAAACCGGCGGTGAGCCGGGCCCTGCCGCTGCCGCAGAACAGGGTCGTCTGGGCGCTGCTGATCCTCGTGCTGCTGACGGCGACGAAGAATGTCTACATGGCGAGCGTGTCGAGCTACTTTACCTTCTATGTCATCGACAAGTTCGAGCTCAGCGTGCAGCAGGCACAGCTGATGCTCTTCCTGTTCCTCGGCTCGGTCGCCGTCGGCACATTCCTCGGTGGGCCGATCGGCGATCGCTTCGGTGCGCGGTTCGTCATCTGGTTCTCGATCCTGGGCGTCATTCCCTTCGCGCTCCTGCTTCCTTATGCGAATCTCCTCTGGACGGGCGTGCTCAGCATCGTCATCGGCCTGATCTTCGCTTCGGCCTTCTCGGCGATCGTCGTCTTCGCGCAGGAACTGGTGCCCGGGCGCGTCGGGCTGATTGCCGGCGTCTTCTTCGGCTTCGCCTTCGGGGCGGGGGGGCTTGGTGCTGCGCTGCTCGGCGATTTCGCCGATACCCACGGCATCGATTTCGTCTACCGGATCTGCTCCTACCTGCCGCTGCTCGGTCTCCTGACGGTCTTCCTTCCGCGCATACCCAAGCAGAAATCGGCCTAGAGTATTCCGGCTCGACGCATCATGCGGTTCACACGTCGCTATCGCGACAGGCACGAACGTATTTTTCTCCTCATATGGGGAAGAGGGATCACCATTCCTTTAATCCACTATTTTTATAGATAATATTCGTTGGAGAATGACATCGGTTTCGGCACGATATTGGAAGGAAATGGCATGTCTGCTCACAAACTGGTCGGCCTTGCGGGTAGCTTCAACCGCCCCTCGAAGACCTTCGCGCTCGTCGAAAACGTTGCCGGCCTCGCCGGCGAGAAATACGGCTTCGACAACACCATCTACGACCTGACCGATGTCGGCCCCTCACTTGGCCAGGCGCTGCGGCGTGACGATCTCGACAGCCGTGCCAAGGAGGTCATAGACGACATCGTCAATGCCGACGTGCTGGTCATCGGAGCGCCAACGTACAAGGGCAGCTATCCCGGCCTCTTCAAGCATCTGATCGACCTGATCGACCCGCATGAGCTGCGCGCCAAGCCGATCATCATCACTGCGACCGGCGGCGGCGACCGGCATGCGCTGATGGTCGAGCACCAGCTCCGTCCGCTCTTCGGTTTCTTCATGTCTCACACGCTGCCGACCGCCGTTTACGCGTCCGACCGTGACTTCACCGATTACCGTGTCTCATCCGAACCGCTTTCCAAGCGGATCGGGGAGGTTATCGGTGAGCTCTCGGCCTTCTTTCCCAGCCGGAATCAGGCGCTTATCGCCGCCGAATGAAGAGTTAGGGATAGGCTTGAAACGGCGCCGCGGAGGCGCCGTTTTCGTTTTTGGACCACCCTTCTCACGTCGTCATAATCCACAAATTTGATGGAAATTTATCCTGCCGATACCAATGGCAGGGCAAGAGTTTTTCCGACCTTTCCTCCACATCGGACAATCGTGCTTCGCTACCGATGCGCGCATTTGCCATGATCGGCCTGGTCGGGGCGCATGGCCTCACTCAGTCAGACGGGATATAAAATGACCAAGAATAAAAATCTTCACGACTTCCACCTTTCGCGCCGGGCGGCTCTTGTCGCCGTTTCCGCTGCCGCGCTCTTCACCTTTGCAGCACCAGCTCCTTCCTTTGCCGAGGACAAGTCGATCAAGGTCGGCATCATGGCCGGCGAGGATGAAGACGTCTGGCGCGTCGTCACCAGCGAGGCGGCCAAGAAAGGCCTGAAGATCGAGACGATCACCTTCAACGATTATACGCAGCCGAATGAAGCACTGGAGCGCGGCGAAATCGACGCCAACGCCTTCCAGCACCAGCCCTATCTCGACAACCAGATCAAGCAGCACGGCTACCACATCGCTCGCGTCGGTTATACCGGCGTCTGGCCGATCGGCCTCTACACCAAGAAGTACAAGTCCGTCGCCGAGATCCCGGAAGGTGCCGTCATCGGCGTGCCGAACGATCCCTCCAACGAAGGCCGCGCTTTGCGCGTTCTCCAGAACGAAGGCCTGATCAAGCTGAAGGACGGCACCGGCATTCTCGCAACTGTCGCCGACGTCACCGACAATCCGAAGAAGATCGAAATCAAGGAACTCGACGCGGGTATCGTCGGCCGCTCGATCGACGATCTGGATGCCGGTGTCGTCAATACCGACTGGGCGCTGAAGAGCGGCCTTTCGCCGGCCGAGCGCATTGCGCAGGAGCCGATTGCCGACAATCCATATCGCAACTTCATTGCCGTCAAGGCCGACAATAAGGATGCCGAGTGGGTCAAGACGCTTGTCTCTTCCTATCAGAACGAGACCGTCAAGGCCGAGTTCGACAAGGTTTACAAGGGAACGGGTCTCAGCGCCTATTGATCCGAAGCGGGGCGGGGGGTTAAGCCCTGCCGAGAGGCGGTCCAGGCGTTCCTTGCCCGGGCCGCCTTCAGTGTTTGTAAGGAAAAGCACATGAATTCCTTTGTTTCTACCACGGCGATCGAGACACAGCCGCAAGCGGCGGCCGAAGACGTGGTGAGGCTTGCCAATGTGAAGCGGCGGTTCGGAACCACGGCAGCACTCGACGGTATTTCGCTGACGGTGAAGAGAGGTGAGATCCTCGGCATCATCGGCCGCAGCGGCGCCGGCAAATCGACGCTGATCCGTTGCCTCAACGGCCTGGAGCGCGCCGATAGCGGCGAGATTCTCATCGAAGGCCGAGAAATCACCGGACTTTCAGAACAGGAACTGCAGCCGCTGCGCCGCCGCATCGGCATGATCTTCCAGCATTTCAACCTGCTTTCCGCCAAGACCGTCGAGGAAAATGTCGCGCTGCCGCTGAAGATCGAGGGTGTTGCAAAGAACGAGCGCTTGAAACGGGCGCATGAGCTGCTCGATCTGGTCGGGCTTGCCGACAAGGCGAAAGCCTATCCCTCATCGCTCTCCGGCGGGCAGAAACAACGCGTCGGCATCGCTCGGGCGCTTGCGGCCCGCCCGGCACTGCTTTTGTCCGACGAGGCGACGTCGGCACTCGATCCGGAAACGACCCGGTCGATCCTGGCGCTGTTGAGGGATATCAACCGTAAGCTCGGGCTGACCATTCTGCTGATCACGCATGAGATGGAAGTGGTGCGCGGCATTGCCGATCGCGTCGCAGTCATCGACGCCGGGCGGATCGTGGAGGAAGGGCAGGTCTGGTCGGTCTTCGCCAATCCGCAGGCTGACATCACCGGGAGCCTGCTCGGCGGTATCCGCCCGCAGCTTCCGGATCACATCGCCGGTCGGCTGTCGGCAACGACGGGGAGCGAGGCGATCCTCAGCGTTGATCTCGCCGGGCCGCAGGCGCAGGGCGCGCTGTTTGCCGAACTCTCGGCGGCGCTGCCGCATTCCTTCCGCCTCGTCCATGGTGGCATCGACCACATCCAGAACCAGCCGGTGGCGCGGTTCTTCATCGCCGTTCCCATGCGCGACCCCGCGCTTGCCGGAAAGGTCGAACAATTCCTGACGGCCCGGTCCGCCCGGGTGGAGGTGCTTGGTTATGACACCGATCATGCTTGAACTGCTTCTTCGCTCCCTTTGGGAGACGGTCCTGATGACCGTCGCCTCGGGAATGATCTCGCTCGTCGCCGGCCTGCCGCTCGGCCTTGCCCTGGTGGCGACGGCGCGCGGCGGCATCGCCGAAAATCTGTGGATCAATCGCGTGCTCGGTGGGATCATCAACGGCTTCCGCTCGGTGCCCTTCATCATCCTGCTGGTGGCGCTGATCCCGCTGACGCGGCTGATCGTCGGCACGGCGCTCGGCACCTGGGCGGCCATCGTGCCGCTCGCCATCGCCGCAACGCCCTATTACGCTCGCATCGCCGAAGTGTCGTTGCGCGAGGTCGACCGCGGGCTGATCGATGCCGTCCGCGCCATGGGCGGCAATCGCTGGACGATCATCCGTGAGGTGCTGGTGCCCGAAGCTTTGCCGGGCATCGTCGCCGGCTTCACCGTCACGCTGGTGACGCTGATCGGCGCCTCGGCGATGGCGGGCGCGATCGGCGCCGGCGGTCTCGGCGATCTCGCCATCCGCTATGGCTATCAGCGCTTCGAAACCAATGTGATGATCGCGGTGGTGGCCGTCCTCATCGTCCTCGTCTGCGGCATTCAGTGGCTTGGCGACCGGCTGGTCGCCAAGCTGGACCATCGATAGTCAGTGCCGGAACTGGGCTGCGGGATGCGCGGCGGGCAACCTGCCGTCCCCGCCGCCGAAAAGCTTCTGCCGCAAAGGTCCTTCCACGTAGTCCGCCTTGAAGAGACCGCGCTCCTGCAGCACCGGCACCACCAGGTCGACGAAATCGCGCAGGCTTTCCGGCGCCACGGTCCGCGCCAGATTGAAGCCGTCTATGCCGCCCTCCTCGATCCATGCCTCGAGATGATCGGCGATTTGCTCGGGCGAACCCACCACCGGCTTCATCCGGCTGCCGAGTATCATCTGGTCGATGATGTCGCGCAGCGTCACCGGCTTCGCCGCCTGTTTCGTGATGGCCGCAAGCGCCGACTGATTGGCGTTCGTCGAGCTTTGATCGATGACGTCATCGAGCCCATATTTCGAAAAATCGATGCCTACGGAGGCGGAGTAATGCGCAAGCGAGGCCTCGACGCTCGCATGGCGGCGATACTCCTCCAGCCTGTCCCGTGCTTCCTTCTCCGTCCGCCCGACGACAACAGTGATCAGGCTCAGGATCTTCAGTGCGTCGGCGCCGCGGCCGAATTCCTCGGCCTTCGCCCGCAGCGCATCCACCGTCGGCCGCATCGCCCTGGGGTTTGAGCCGGCGAGGAAGACGCATTCGGCGTGCCGGGCGGCAAAGTCCTGGCCGCGTGCGGAGGCGCCGGCCTGGAAGAGCAGGGGCGTGCGCTGTGGAGAAGGTTCGGAGAGATGGATGCCCTCCATCCGGTAATATTGACCGTCATGACGGACAGTGCGCACTTTGGAGGGATCGGCATAGATGCCGCCCACCTTGTCGCGCAGCACCGCATCGTCATCCCAGCTGCCTTCCCAGAGCTTGTAAACGATCTCGAGATATTCCTCGGCTGCGTCGTAACGCGCGTCATGTTCCGGCAGCCTGTCGAAACCCATGCTGCGGGCAGCACTATCGAGATAACCGGTGACGATGTTCCAGCCGATCCGTCCCTTGGTCAGATGATCGAGCGTCGACATGCGCCGCGCCAGCAGGAAGGGTGGCTCATAGGTGGTGTTGACGGTGACGCCAAAACCCAGATGTTTGGTGACATAGGCCATCGCCGAAATCGGAATGAGCGGATCATTGACCGGGATCTGCGCCGCCGTCGTGATCACCGGCGCCGGGCTTCCTCTGAAGATGTCATAGACGCCGACAATATCGGCAAGGAAGATGCCGTCCAGCTTGCCGCGTTCGGCGGTCTTGGCAAACTCCGTCCAATAGTCGAGATCGGTATAATGCGCTGAGCCGTCGCGCGGATGCGTCCACAGGCCGTGGTTGATATGCCCGACGCAGTTCATGTCAAAGGCATAGATCTGCATGGTCTTCATGAGGCGGGTCCCAAAACCGGCAATAGAAATCAAGGATTTGCCGCATTAATTATCCTAGAGCATGATGCCGAAAAGTGCGTGCGGTTTTCGCACGACATCATGCTCTAACTATATAATGTAGAACAGGATTCAGATTTTAGGCCGGCTCGGCCCAAAATCATCCTGTTCGGGCTCTATCGCACGAAGAGCCTGTGAAATGGTAGGGTTGGGATGAAAAAAGCCGGAGGAAACGCATGACGAAGAAGACGCTGTCGGATTGGGCGGAGCTTGCGCAAAAGGATCTGCGCGCTTCACCTGAAACGCTGACCTGGCAGACGCCGGAAGGCATCGCCGTCAAGCCGCTCTATACGTCCGAGGATCTGGACGGTGCCGAGCATCTCGGCTCGCTTCCCGGTTTTTCGCCTTTCACCCGCGGCCCACGCGCGACGATGTATGCCGGCCGGCCCTGGACGATCCGCCAATATGCCGGCTTCTCGACGGCAGAAGAATCGAACGCCTTCTATCGCCGCAATCTGACAGCCGGCCAGAAGGGCCTGTCGGTCGCCTTCGATCTTGCCACCCATCGCGGTTACGACAGCGACCATCCCCGCGTCGAAGGCGATGTCGGCAAGGCAGGTGTGGCAATCGACAGCGTCGAGGACATGAAAATCCTGTTCGACGGCATTCCGCTCGGAGAAATGTCGGTGTCGATGACCATGAACGGCGCCGTCATTCCGATCCTCGCCTCCTTCATCGTGGCCGGCGAAGAGCAGGGGGTGCCGCGGGCCGAGCTCTCCGGCACCATTCAGAACGACATCCTCAAGGAGTTCATGGTCCGCAACACCTATATCTATCCGCCAGAACCCTCCATGCGGATCGTTGCCGACATCATCGAATATACCGCAAGGGAGATGCCGAAGTTCAATTCGATCTCGATCTCCGGCTATCACATGCAGGAGGCCGGCGCGACGCTGGTGCAGGAACTCGCCTTCACGCTTGCCGATGGCCGCGAATATGTCAGGGCGGCGATCGCCAAGGGTCTCAATGTCGACGATTTCGCCGGAAGGCTCTCCTTCTTCTTTGCGATCGGCATGAATTTCTTCATGGAGGCGGCCAAACTTCGCGCCGCCCGGCTGCTCTGGACCCGCATCATGGAAGAGTTCCAGCCGAAGAAGACTTCCTCGCTGATGCTGCGCACCCATTGCCAGACGTCGGGCGTCTCGCTGCAGGAACAGGACCCCTATAACAACATCATTCGCACCGCCTTCGAGGCGATGTCGGCCGTGCTTGGCGGCACGCAGTCGCTGCACACCAATTCCTTCGACGAGGCGATCGCGCTGCCGACGGAATTTTCCGCCCGCATCGCCCGCAACACGCAGCTCATCCTCCAGCATGAGACCGGCGTCACCAAGGTGGTCGATCCGCTCGCCGGCTCCTATTACGTCGAAAGCCTGACGAAGGAGCTTGCCGACAAGGCCTGGGCGCTGATCGAGGAGGTGGAGGCGCTCGGCGGCATGACCAAGGCCGTCAATGACGGCCTGCCGAAACGGCTGATCGAGGAAGCGGCCGCGCGCCGCCAGGCGGCCGTCGACAAGGGCGAAGAGGTCATCGTCGGCGTCAACCGCTACAGGCTCGACAACGAACAGCCGATCGACATTCTGGAGATCGACAACAGTGCGGTGCGGATCGCGCAGATCAAACGGATCGAGGAAACCAAACGGCGCCGCGATGGCGGGGCCGTGCGCGAGACGCTGGCCGCCCTGGCGGAGATCGCCCGGACCGGCAAGGGCAACCTGCTGGAAGCCGCCATCGAGGCGGCCCGGGCTCGTGCCACGGTCGGCGAGATATCGGACGCGATGCGCGATGCCTTCGGCGATCATGCCGCGATCCCTAATGTCATCAAAGGCGTCTACGGCGAGGCCTATAGCGACGAACCGGAACTCGCCGTCTTGCGGACCCGCATGACTGAGGTGACGGAAGCGATGGGCCGCCGGCCGAAAATCATGGTCGCCAAGCTCGGCCAGGACGGGCACGATCGGGGCGCCAAGGTGATCGCCTCGGCCTTCGGCGACATCGGCTTCGATGTGCTCGCCGGTCCCCTGTTCCAGACCCCTGACGAAGCCGCCGGCGTCGCACTCAGCGAAAAGGTCAATGTCGTCGGCGTCTCGTCATTGGCGGCCGGCCACAGGACCCTGCTGCCGCAGCTGATCGACAGGCTGAGGGAAAAGGGCGGTGGCGATATCATCGTCGTCTGCGGCGGTGTCATCCCGCGGCAGGACTATGACTTCCTGCACGAACACGGCGTTGCAGCCGTGTTCGGGCCCGGCACGAACGTTCTCGAGGCGGCAAACTCCGTTCTCGACCTGTTAGAGGGCAAGCGGCGAAACCAGTAGCTTACAGCAATCCACGCTTTGCGAGGTTACTCATCAGCGCCGAAATGCCGAAGGTCCAGGGCGGGCATTCGGTGGAGAGCCGAACGGTGTTGACAAGCGCGCCGAGCCCTGCCGAGGAAATCTCGACGACATCGCCGATCTTGTGGGTGAAGCCCTGCTTCGGCGCGTCGCGATCCTGCGTCGGCGCAAACAGCGTGCCGAGGAAAAGCATGAAGCCGTCAGGATATTGGTGATGCGCGCCGACCGTCTGTTTAACGAGATCGGTCGGATCGCGGCTGATCTGCGACATCGAACTCTTGCCGCGCAGCACGAAGCCGTCCCGGCCGGTGACCTTCAGATCGAGTTCGGCCTTGCGAACATCATCCAGGCTGTAGCCGGCATCGAACAGGCGGATGAAAGGACCGATCGAGCAGGAGGCATTGTTGTCCTTGGCTTTACCGAGCAACAGTGCCGAGCGGCCCTCGACGTCGCGCAGATTGACGTCGTTGCCGAGCGTCGCGCCCTTGATTTCGCCGCGGCTATTGACCGCGAGCACGATTTCCGGCTCCGGATTGTTCCAGGTCGAGATCGGATGCAGGCCGACATCCGCACCCCAGCCGACCGAGGAAAGCACCGGGGCCTTGGTGAAGACTTCGGCATCCGGCCCGATGCCGACTTCGAGATATTGCGACCACATGCCCTCGTCGATCAGCGCCTGCTTGACCTTGGCAGCCTCCGGCGAACCCGCCTTCAGATTGGTGAGGCTGCCGCCGATCAGCGTGCTGACACGTTCGCGGATGGCGGCGGCACGTTCCGGATTGCCGGCAGCCTTCTCCTCGATGACGCGCTCGATCATCGACTGGGCGAAGGTGACGCCGCAGGCCTTGACGGCCTGCAGGTCGACGGGCGCCAGGAGATAGGGACGCGCTTCGTCCGGCTTGCCGGTGCTGTTGGCGACGATCTGCTCCACTGAACCGACCGCCTTGCCACTTGCGGCGCGGACGAAGCCGGCGGCGTCCTGCCGCTCGAAGAGAGCGCTCAGTGTCGGCGCCTCGCGCGAGGTGATGTCGACCAGCACGCCCTCGCGTGATGTCACAATGCTCGGTCCGGCAACGTCGGGATTCCAGACGCGGCCGACGAAAAGACCATCCGAAGCGGCGACATCGAGAAGAGCTTGAGACATGGTGATCTTCCGTCAAGGTGAGCGAGAAGCGCTCTTTTGAGAATTGCGGGGTGTTGCCGCCCTCCGACCCGGCGACCGCCGAAATCGATCACATTCATGAAGGCGGGGCAAGATGCACTGGGGAAAAAGACTTTTGCCCGATCGGCTCAAGCGGTGGTCTTTCCCGTAAATCCAATCGCAAAAGCCCGCAAAATAACTATTTAGATACAAAATACATCTTTTATTTCAAATAGTTAAATACATGGTGCGGCGATTTTTCCCCTCATCTCGCCTTGACAGGAGCCGGCTTTCGTTATCTGTTTTGCCCGACATGGAGGCTGCTGGCGTCAGCCGGCGCTCAGAGAATCCCGGGAGGATATTACAGCGATGTTGAGATTTGCCGTCGTCGGAATCGACCATGGGCATACGTTCGATCATGTGAAGGGATTGCTTGCCTCTGGCGGCGAGTTCGTCGGCTATTGCCCGCAGACTTCGGTGCCGGCATTGCGCGAGGCCTTCGAGAAGACCTATCCCGATGCGCCGCAGATCGACCGGGAAAAGCTGTTCGACGATCCGTCGATCGATGTCATCTGCATTTCAGCGATCCCGCGCGATCGTGCCGGGCTTGCCATCCGCGCGATGAGATCGGGCAAGGACGTGATGACCGACAAGCCTGGTGTGACGACCTTCGCCCAGCTTGAGGACATCAAGCGCACCGTCGCCGAGACCGGCAAGATCTTCTCGATCTGCTTTTCCGAGCGCCATTGCGTGCGCTCCGCCGTCAAGGCCGGCAAGCTCGTCGCCGACGGTGCGATCGGCAAGGTCATCCAGACGCTCGGTGTCGGTCCCCACCGGCTGCAACTGCCGACGCGGCCGAACTGGTTCTTCGATCCGGAAGCCTTCGGCGGCATCATCGTCGATATCGCGTCACACCAGGTCGACCAGTTCCTGTTCTATACAGGCTCGACCACGGGCGAGGTCATCGCCAGCTCGATCGGCAATTTCGGCATGCCCGACAAGCCGGCCTTCGAGGATTTCGGCGAGGTGCTTCTGCGTTCCGACAAGGCGGCGGGTTATGTCCGCGTCGACTGGTTCACGCCGGAGGCGCTGCCGACCTGGGGTGACGGGCGCCTGACCATTCTCGGCACTGAAGGCTATATCGAGCTGCGCAAATATATCGATATTGCCGGCCGGCCGGGCAAGGATCATCTCTTCCTGGTCAACGGCAAGGAAATGACCCATATCGATTGCAGCGGCGAAAAGCTCGATTATTTCGACGCTTTCACCACCGACGTCGGCAACCGCACGCAGACGGCGATGACGCAGGATCACGTTTTCGAAGTCTGCCGTCTTTCGCTCGAAGCCCAGACGAAAGCCGCGCGCATCGGCGCTCGCTGAGGAGGATATCATGACCAGGAAATTGCGCGTCGGTGTCATCGGCGCAGGCATCGCTGCGCGGCATCTGGCCGGCTTCGGCTGGAACAAGGAGCTTTTCGAGGTTCCCGTGCTCTGCTCGCTCGACGAGGAGCGCGGCAGGGCGCTGTGCGAGGAGTACGGCATAGCCGAATACACCCAGGATGCCGATTCGCTGTTTGCCCGTGACGATCTCGACATCATCGACATTTCGACGCCGCCGAGCTCGCATTTCGAACTCTGCCGCAAGGGCATCGAATCCGGCAAGCACGTGATCTGCGAGAAGCCGCTCTTCGGCTCGATTGCCGAGGTCGACGAGATGGGCCGCATCCTTGCTCGTTTCCCCGGCAGGAAGCTGATGCCGATCTTCCAGTACCGCTACGGCTCCGGCCTGCAGAAGCTGAAGCTGCTGATCGAGCGCGGTCTTGCCGGCAAACCGTTCCTGACGACGATCGAAACCCATTGGTGGCGCGGCCCGGATTATTATGCCGTGCCATGGCGCGGCAAATGGGCAAGCGAACTCGGTGGCGGTCTTCTTGGTCACGCCATCCACGCGCATGACATGCTGAATTATGTCCATGGCCCTTGCGCCGAAGTGTTTTCCTATGGCGCGACACTGGTCAATCCGATCGAGGTCGAGGACACGGCAGCCCTTTCGGTGAAGATGCAGAACGGCTCGCTGGCGACGCTGTCGATGACGCTGGGTTCGCGCAAGGAGATCTCGCGGCTGCGCTTCTGCTTCAACGACCTCGTCGCCGAAAGCATCATCGAACCCTATACGATGGGCCGTGATCCGTGGACGTTCGTCGCCGGAACGGAGGAGCATCAGGCGCGGATCGACGCGGCGCTCGCTGGCTATGTGCCAGGCGAAGATGGCTACACCCGTCAGTTCGAGCTCTTTCATAAGGCGATCGTTGAGGACAAGGAGCCGCCGGTGACGCTGCAGGATGCCCGCAATTCGCTGGAGCTGGTGACAGCCGCCTATTTCTCGCAGCGCACCGGCCGGCCGACGCCGATGCCGATCGCCGCCGATCATCCGCTCTATCGCTCCTGGCTTCCGGCGGGGGAGTGGCGCAGCGCCGCTACGGTCTGAATCGGGAAGGGCTCTCTCATGCTGAAATCCTTCGAGCATGTCGGCATGACGGTCGGCGATATGGACCGCGCTATCGATTTTTACTGCGGCCTGCTTGGCCTCAGCCTCGTGCTGCGCAAGACGATGGCGAATGGCATGCAGGTGGCGTTCCTCGATGCAGGCGGCGGCATGCTGGAGATCTTCGCGCCGCCCGGCGGCGCTTCGCGGGCGGTCGACGTGCCTGAAGATACGGCCGGCGTCCGGCACCTCACCTTCCATTTCGACAATGTCGAGGAGACCTTCGCCCGCCTTGAACAGGCGGGCGTCGAGATCAAGGAGCGGCCGCGCTTCGCCGTCCACTCCGAGATGCTGAACAAGATCGCCTTCGTTCGCGACCCCGACGGCATCATCGTCGAGCTTGCCGAACGCTCCCAGAGCCGCCAGGGTTGACGCAGGTGCTGCCGATCGCTTCGCTGCGGGCGGCCAGACCGTCCCGCAGCAGATCGATCAGGCGCCGGATGAGCTTTGCCGCCATGAAAGGCTCCCCTCAGCTCGCCAATTTGGCGCGGATATAGTTGCGCCAGCCGCCAAGCGCGGTGATTTCCTCGGCACCCTTCACCGCATGCGCTTCGCAGACGAAACCGGAGACGCTGGAGCCATCTTCGAGCACCAGCTTGCCGATGCCGAGGGGTGCCGGAATCTTCTGTACGAACCTGCCGAAAGCATCGGCCGGCAGTGCCCAGACCTCGACCTCCAGCCCCTGACCCTTATGGCCGGGTTCGCGCAGCAGCCCCGGTTTCGGCGGCGTGGTGTTGGGCAGAACGAAGAGGCGATAATCGCCTGATGTGCGGCAGGTCTTGACCAGACGCCCGCCGGCCAGTTCGTGATTGAGCGGCATGCCGGTCAGATGCGCCCCGACGACCGCGATTTCGATGAAACCGTCATCGCCAGGCGCAACACGACTGGCTTCGGGGATCGCCGCCTGCCGGTCGATGCCCATGCCGAAACCTGCGGCACGGTGCAGCGCATCGGCAAGCGGCGCCAGCGCATCGTCGGTGAAGGCGGGGGCGATCACCGTCACCCCACCTGGCAGGCCACCCTTTCCGAAACCGGCCGGAACGGCGATCGCAGCGCAATCGAGCAGGTTGACGAAATTGGTATAGCGGCCGAGGCGGCCGTTGAGCACGACGGGATTGGCCTGCATGTCGGCAACCGTATAGGTGGTCGGTGCGGTCGGCAGCAGAAGCACATCGGCCTTTTCCCATTCGGCTTCGGTCTTGCGGCGCAATTCTTCCAGCCGGTATCGGCCGTTGAAGGCCTCGACCGCGGTCTTGCCTCTGGCGCCTTCGATAATCCCGCGCACCGTCGGATCGAAATCGGCCGCGTTCGTGGCGAGGAAGGCCTCGACCGCCGCCAGGCGTTCGGCGACCCACGGCCCGTCATAGAGAAGGGCAGCCGCCTCGCGGAACGGCGCGTAATCGAACGGCACGATGGTCGCGCCGAGCGCTCTGGCCCGCTCGATCGCCTGATCGTAGAGCGCCTCCACCTCCTTGTCGCCGAAGAATTCCCGCTCGGCGCCAGCAAGGACGCCGATGCGCAACCCCGATACCGGCAGGTTCGCCGGCTTGGCGTGGCGGGAAAAAGCATCGGCGGCATCGAAGCCTTCGGCGACCTTGCGGATCGCAACACCGTCGCCGACGGTCGCGGCAAAGATCGTGATGCAGTCGACGCTCTTGCAGGCCGGTATGGCGCCGGTATTCGGCAAGAGACCCGGGGTCGGCTTGATGCCGACCAGATTGTTGAAGGCAGCCGGCACACGGCCGGAGCCGGCCGTATCGGTGCCGAGCGCAAAGGCCGCGAGGCCGGAGGCCACGGTGACCGCCGATCCGGAACTCGAACCGCCTGAGATATAGGCCGCATCGAAGACCGAACGCGGCGCGCCATAGGGCGAGCGCGTGCCGTTGAGGCCGGTCGCGAACTGGTCGAGATTGGTCTTGCCGATGACGAGCGCGCCGGCGGCCTTCAACCGTGCAACGACGGTGGAGTCCGCCTCCGGCCGATACGCATAGGCCGGGCAGGCAGCAGTCGTCGGCAGGCCGGCGGCATCGATATTGTCTTTCACCGCGAAGGGCACGCCCCAGAGCGGCAGGCTGTTTGCCTCGGGCGCACGTGCCATCAAGGCTTTGGCGGCGGCGCGCAGCTCTTCGTCGGGCACCGGGGTGATGAAGATTGCCGGATCTTTCGAGGCGGCACGCCGCGCAATCACCTCTTCGATGGCGTCGAGCGGCGTCAGGCCGGATTGATAGGCGGCGCGAAGGCTTGAGAGATCGAGAATGGTCGGCAGCATGTCAGCATTCCTCCAGAACGACGATGATATCGCCCGCTTTGACGTTTCTTCCCGGCCCGGCGCGCAGGTCGCGGACGCGGCCTGCCGCATGGGCGGTGACGTTGATTTCCATTTTCATCGATTCGATGATGGCGAGTGTATCGCCGGCCGCAACCGGGGCGCCCGGCTCGACCAGCAATTTCCAGATATTGCCGGGCACGGCGCTGGCAACTCCGAAGCAGCCGTCGGGAATATCCCCATCTGGGCTTTCGCCTGTGCCTTCATCGGTGACGAAGCTGTCGAGACCGGCGTCCTTCCAGCGCTGGCGTTCGGCCTCGAAGGCGGCCTGCTGCGTTGCCTTGAAGCGGCCGATCGACGCCGCATTCGCCTGCAATTCCTTCTCATAGGCGGCATAGGAGAATTCCGTCTCCTCGATCCGGATCGGATAACCGCCATGCGGGAAGGCGGCGCGCGCCTCCGTCAGCTCCTGATTGCTCACGGGGAAGAAACGGATCTGGTCGAAGAAATTCAGCAACCAAGGTTTGCCCCTGGCAAAAGCCGGTGTCTCCCGCCACGTGTTCCAGACCTGGATGGTGCGGCCAAAGAGCTGGTAGCCGCCCGGTCCTTCCATGCCGTAGATGCACATATAGGCGCCGCCGATGCCGACGGAATTTTCCGGCGTCCAGGTGCGGGCGGGATTATATTTCGTCGTCACGAGGCGGTGGCGCGGATCCGTCGGGGTCGCAACCGGCGCGCCGAGATAGACGTCGCCGAGACCCAGCACCAAGTAGCTGGCATCAAAGACGATATCGCGAACGGCCTGTTCATCGGCAAGGCCATTGATGCGGCGGATGAACTCGATATTCGAGGGGCACCAGGGCGCATTCGGGCGCACGAGCTCCTGATATTTGCTCATGGCAAGCTTCGCATCCGGATCGTTCCAGGAAAGCGGCAGATGCACGATGCGGCTCGGCACCGTGACCTCCTGGGCCGCCGGAAGCGTCGCCTCGATCTCGGAGAGCAGCCCGAGCAGGCGCCGGCGCGTCAACTGCGTGCCGTCATAATGGATCTGCAGCGACCGGATACCGGGGGTGAGGTCGATGACGCCGGGGAGGCGGGCCTCCACGACCGCCTGCATCAATAGGTGCACCCGCAGCCGCAGCGCGATATCGAGCGTCATTGGCCCGTATTCGACGAGCAGATTGTCGTCGCCCTGACGGCGATAGACGACCGAAACCGGGCCATCCTCGCTGGCGCCGACGATCGGCGAACCCATCTCTTCCGCGACCCGCCGCACCGCTGGACCGGCGATCGGATCTTCCGGCCGCGCTGCGGCATGAAAACGGATACGGTCGCCGGGCTTGAACTGGCCCATCTTCCACTGCTCGTCGCGGGCAATCACCGCCGGGCAAACGAAGCCGCCAAGGCTTGGACCATCAGGGCCAAGAATGATCGGCATGTCGCCGGTGAAATCGATCGCCCCGATCGCATAGGCATTGTCGTGCAGGTTGGAGGGATGCAGACCCGCTTCGCCGCCATCACGGCGCGCCCAAAGCGGGGCCGGGCCGATGAGGCGCACACCGGTGCGGGCGCTGTTGAAATGCACTTCATAGGCCGTCGAGAACAGCGTCTCGATATCGCTGTTCTCGAAGAAATCGGGCGCACCATGCGGGCCATAGACGACGCCGACATCCCATTCGCGCGTCAAGGCGGCGGGCTCCGTCGCAGGGCTTACCGGTTCGACCGGTGCCTGGCGCGCAAAATGCAGCACATGCCCTGTCTTCAGCGTACCAGTGGCGTTGCCGCCGAACTGGCCGAGGCCGAAGGTCGCGCGGGAGCCGAGCACAACGGGAGCGGCAAAACCACCGGCGACGGCGAGATAGGCGCGTTGTCCCGGTCCTTCGATAGAGCCGATCGACAGAACCTCACCCGCCCGGATTGTCACCGGGGCGTCATGTGGCAATTTTACGCCGTCGCATGTCATTGGCATCCGCGCGCCGGCAAGGGCGATCGTCTGGTCGGCATAAAACCGCAGTGTCGGGCCGGACACCGTCAACTCCAGCGAAGCCGTCACATCGGCATTGCCGACGAGGCGGTTGGCATGGCGGAAGGAGCGCTCGTCCATCGGTCCGCTCGGCGGCACGCCGACATGCCAGAGGCCGAGCCGGCCCGGCAGTTCCTGAATGCTCGATTGCGCGCCGGGCGCGAGAACCTCGACGACATCGGGAACGAAAGCGAAGTCGCGCAGCGCCGTCGTCGCCACCTTGGCGCCGGCAAGCAGTTCGGAAGCGGCGATCGCCCTGAGATAGGCGAGATTGGTCTCGATGCCGGATATCGATGTTTCGGCGAGGGCTGCCTTCAGCTTCGCGATCGCCGCCGGCCGGTCTTCCGCCGCCACGATCAGCTTGGCGAGCATCGGGTCATAGAAGGGCGTGACCTCGGTTCCCGTCTCGATCCAACCGTCGACGCGGGCATTGTTGGGGAAAACGACTTCGGTCAGCAGGCCGGCGCTCGGGCGGAAATCGGCATGCGGCATCTCCGCATAGATCCGCATCTCGATCGCCGCACCCTTCGGCGTCAGGGCCCGAGCAGCCGAGAGCACATCCTCGCCCGCCGCCTGACGGATCATCCATTCGACGAGGTCGATGCCGAAGACGGCTTCGGTGACGGGATGCTCGACCTGCAGGCGGGTATTGACCTCGAGGAAATAGAATTCCTCGCGCTGGGGATCGTAGATGAATTCGACAGTGCCGGCCGATTCGTAGGACACCGAGCGTCCCAAGTCGACCGCCGCCTTGTGCAGTCGCGCCCTTGTCTCCGCGGAAAGGCCAGGCGCAGGCGTCTCCTCGACGACCTTCTGGTTCCGCCGCTGCAGCGAGCAGTCGCGTTCGCCGAGCGCAATCACTCCGCCCTTGCCGTCGCCGAAAATCTGCACCTCGACATGGCGCGCTTCGGCAACGAAACGCTCGATATAGACCCGCGCGTCGCCGAAGCTGGCGCGCGCGGTCCGCTGCACGCTTTCGAAAGAGGCCTTGAGGCCGGCCGCATCGGTGCAGAGCTGCATGCCGATACCGCCGCCGCCCGCCGTGCTTTTCAGCATGACGGGATAACCGACGGTCTCGGCAGACGAAAGCGCCTCTTCGACGCTCTGCAAGAGATCGGTGCCGGGCAGCAGCGGCACGCCGCTCGCTTTCGCCAATTCGCGCGCCGTGTGCTTCAGGCCGAAGGCCGACAAATGCTCCGGCCGCGGGCCGATGAAGGCGATACCTTCGGCGGCGAGCCTCTCGGCAAAGCCGATATTCTCCGACAGGAACCCATAGCCCGGATGCACGGCCTCAGCGCCCGTCGCCTTGCAGGCGGCGATGACGGCATCGACGTTCAGATAGCTTTCCCCGGCAGGCGCCGGGCCGAGGCGGACGGCCTCGTCGGCGGTCAGCGCCGGCTTTGAGAACCGGTCGGCATCGGAATAGACGGCGACCGAGGCGATGCCCATCTGCTTCAATGTGCGAATGACTCGAACGGCGATTTCGCCGCGATTGGCGATAAGGACCTTGGTGAACATCGGTCAGTCCTCGCCGTCCCAGATCAGCACCCGGATCGGCGTCGGATCGAAGCCGTTGCAGGGATTGTTGATTTGCGGGCAATTGGAGATGACGCAGAGCACGTCCATTTCCGCCACCAGCTCAACATAGTCACCCGGTGCCGAGATGCCGTCGACGATGGTCATCTCGCCATTCGGCTTGATCGGTACGTTCATGAAGAAATTGATGTTCGGCACGATGTCGCGCTTGCTCATGCCGTGTTTGGTCACCTCGAGCACGAAATTGTCGCGGCAGGCATGCAGGTATTTCGTGCCGTGGCCGAAGCGCACGGTGTTGCTCTCGCAGGAGCAGGCGCCGGCTGATGTGTCATGGCGGCCGCAGCTGTCGGCGGTCATGACCAACATGACGTTGCCTTCGTTCGAGATGATCTTCGTGCCGGTGCCGATATAGGCGCCACCCTGCGCCCGCATCGTATCCTGGTTGGAATAACGCTCGGCAAAATCGTCGGCGCGATAAAACAGCGTGTCGATCGCCTGCTGGCCGTAGCTGTCCTCGATGCGGATGGTCTGGCCCTTGCGGATGATACCGGACCATGGCGCCTCGGCCGGAATGAAATGATCCTGCACGGCGTTTTCGGGGCTGCGCGAAGCTGAAGTCTTGATGAAATCGGTCATTACAATCCTCCCTCAGGCCAGCATCGCGGCATTGTTCTCAAAGCCGCGAAGGGCTTCAGCGGTCGCCGTGCGCGAGAGATCGTCGGCTGCGGGCGAAGGCGCGCGATAGCGCGTGACGATCACCGGCTTCGGCGCGTAGACCGGGTCGGGATCGAGCGGATGCGGGCAATTCGAGAAGCCGACGATCATGTCCATTTCGGCGCGCAGCTCGGCATAATCGCCGCTGTTGGAGAGCTTGCCGCGCCAGTGGAAGCCGCCGGCGTCGTCGACGCGGACAGGCGCAAAGAGATTGAGAATCCCCGGGATGTCACGCCTGGCAAGACCAAGCTTGCCGGCGACGAGCACGAGATTGTCGCGGGTGTTGCGGGTCCTGACGTGAGGATATTTTGTGGCATTCGAAGCTGCCGTCGATCCGCCCATCAGGCAGTCATGGGCGCCCGAACTGTCCTCGATCAGCGAAAACATCACTCGGCCCATATCCGAGAAGATGACGCGGCCCTTGCCGAGGGCGGTTGTCCACTGCACCTTGACCGTATCGACGAGATTGAGCCGTTCGCTGGTGTCAGCGGCGTTCCAGGCAACCAGCGCCACGGTCGATCCGCCTTCGCCCTGGTCGATGCGGAGCGCTTCGCCGCGCTTGACCGCAGTCGACCAATACCAGCCGCCGGGGATGGTTTCCTGATGGATGATCGCAGCCGCATCGATTGCGGGGGCGGGCAGGGGGCTCGGCGCCGGCAGGGCCTTCGGCGCAAATTCCAGCCCCTTCTTCTGATGTTCTTCGTAACGCTGCCGGTTGGCGGCGATCTCTTCGGGCGAACGTCTGACATGCATCATGGTTATTCTCCTGACGGACTGGAAGCCGGGTCGTCCCGGCGAGGGCCCAGAGAAATGACCGGGCCGTCCCGGTCGGGGCTGAAGACGGAGGGCGCGCCGGCAAGCCTGGGCGGCCAGATCGAAATGTCCTTGGTGATCGTCGCGCCGTAGCGCTCCTTTTCCTCCGGGCGGTCACGCCGACGCTCGAAGGCGACGACGCGCGTCGCCAGCGTGAAGGCCTCGCGCATGTCGTGCGTTACCATGACGACGGTCATCTGCGTTTCGTGCCAGAGCCGCTTCATCAAGGTGTGGATCTCGGCGCGGATGCCGGGGTCGAGCGCGCCGAAGGGCTCATCGAGCAGCAACACCTTCGGTTTCATGATCAGCGCCTGCGCCAGCGCCAGGCGCTGCTGCATGCCGCCTGACAGTTGCGCCGGATATTTGTCCTCGGCGCCGGAAAGGCCGACTTCACCGATCAGCCGCCGGGCTTCGTCAATGGCGTTGCGACGGGCAGCGCCGAAAAGCTTGGCCTTATAGCGAGACCCCGAGAGTTCCCGCCCCAGCAGCACATTGCCGAGCACAGTCAGATGCGGGAAAACCGAATAGCGCTGGAAGACGACGCCCCGATCCGGACCTGGCTCCTGCGGCAGAGCTTCGCCGTCCAGCAGGATCGTGCCGCGCGTTGGCCGTTCCTGGCCGAGCAGCATGCGCAGGAACGTCGACTTGCCGCAGCCGGAGGGACCGACGAGGGCGACGAAGGCGCGCGAGGCGACAGTCAGCGACACATCTTCCAGGACGATCTGGTCGCCGTATTCCTTCCAGACCTTTTCGATCACCAACTCGCTCATGCCTGCTTCTCCAGTTCCGACCAGGGGAAGACGGCAATGCGGATGCGATCGAGAATGTAATTCATGACCACGGCGAGCAGCGTGATCCAGACGACATAGGGAAAGATGACGTCCATCGAGAGGTAGCGGCGCACGAGGAAGATGCGGTAACCGAGGCCGGAATCCGACGAGATCGCCTCGGCCGCAATCAGGAACAGCCAGGCGGGGCCGAGCTGAAGCCGGAGGCAGGTGATCAGCCGGGGCAGGATCTGCGGCAGCACGACACGGAGGCCGATCTGCCAGGAGGAGCCGCCGAGCGTTTCAGCTTTGACGATCTGCTCACGCGGCAGCTCCAGCGCCTTCAGCGCAAGGTCGCGGATCATCGTCGGCGCAACGCCGATGACAATGAGCGCGATCTTCGAGGCTTCGCCGAGCCCCATGGCAATTAACAGGATCGGCAGCAGCGCCAGCGGCGGCACCATCGAGATGACGGCGACGAAGGGGGAGAGCAGCGCCCGGAGATATGGCAGCATGCCGATCAGCATGCCGATGACGAGCGCGGTGATCGTGGAGATGCCGAGACCTGCAAGCAGGCGGATCAGGCTCGCCCCCGTATCGGACCAGAGCAGATATTCGCCGGTGCGCGGATCGGCGACGAAGGCCAGGCGATCGATCGCATCGGCAAACCCGGCAAGACCGGGCAACAGCTTGTCATTGGCGTTTTCCGCCAGCCGTGCCGCCGAGCCCATCGTGTAGGCAACGATCAGCAGCACGAAGGGCAGCAGCGTCAAGGCAAGCTGCGCGCCCCGGCTCGGCCTCGTGTTGATCCAGCGCATGAGGAAAGCTCCGCTGATGAAGATTGGGCGGCGCGGTCAAGACCGCACCGCTGCTTGGACATCGCTCAGAGCGAACCGTCGGCCGCCGCCTTCATGTAAGTGTCGGTGAAGCGCAACTTGACGTTGCCACTGTCGCCGAGGATCTTGCCATCCGGCATTTCGATGCCGATGACGTCGGCCGATGGCGCGCCATTGCCGAGCAAGCCTTTTTCGAACAGGAAGTTGCGGACAAGATCCATTGTCTTCGGCAGGCTGCCTGAGGCAGTGAAGGCAACGGCATCGGCCGGCTTGGCAAACAGCTTGGTGGCGGCAAGCTGGGATTCGAAACCCTTGAGATCGGTGCCCGATGCCTGGCCCATCGCTTCGCGCGCAGCCTTGCCGTCGGCACTGTCGGCAGTCAGCAGTGCAGCGGTTTCATACCAGATGCCGGCGAGTGCCTTGCCGAAATTTGGATTGTCCTTCAGCACGCCTGAATTGGCGACCATCAGGTCGATGATCTCGCCCGGCACCTGCGAGCTGTCGAACACCTTCTTGGCGGTGGGATCCTCGAGGATGGTCGAGACCAGCGGGTTCCAGGTGACAACTGCGGTCACGTCAGCCGTCTTATAGGCGGCGACCATGTCGGCATCGGAGGTGTTGACCACCTTGACGTCGCGCTCGGTCAGCTTGATGCTTTCGAGCGCGCGGGCCAGCAGATAGTGCGAAACGGAAAATTCGACGAGATTGACGTTCTGTCCCTTGATGTCGGCAAGGCTTGCCTTGTCCTTGAGGATAACGGCATCATTGCCGTTCGAGAAATCGCCGACGATGACCGCTGTCGTATCAACGCCGCCGGCGGCCGGGATCGACAGGCCGTCCATATTGGTCAACGTCACGGCGTCGAAGGCGCCTGCGGTATATTGGTTCATCGATTCGACATAGTCGTTGAACTGGGTGACCTCGATCTTGATGCCGTATTTGTCGGCCCATTTCTTGACGATGCCGTGATCAGCAGCATAACCCCAGGGCATCCAGCCGACATAGATCGACCAGGCGACCTTGAAATCGGCCTTCTGTTCGGCCTTGGCGATGGAGCCGAGCCCGAGCGCCAGGGACGCCGTCAGGGCGGTGATCGATAGGATCTTCGAAAAAGTCTGCATTGAAATTCCCCTTTTGCTTTTCTTCAAAAGGGATCGGCAATGACCATCGTGCCGCCAATCCCTTGGCTTACGAGGTCTCCCGGGCTTTTGTCCCGCCGTGCACCCGGCGGGATGTCTCCCCTGCCGGTGGTAGCTCTCGGACCAGCCACGCCTTGCGACGCCGGAACCCTAGCCACCAACTCTGCAACTATCGAAGCAAAGTGCGTGCCAAATTATAAACCGTTGATTTTATTGAGAGGTCGATGGCGCCAATTCCCCAGAAAATGCAATAGTGCATGCACTTGCACAGAAAATGTGCGTATTCTGCCGCCAGCTTAGGCGCTGGTTCTTTTTTGCCCAGCGGAAAACAAGGGCCCAGGCAGAACGCACAGAACGCCGAATTGCGGCTGCCCTGAGTTAGTTCCGGAAAGCGCCGGCCGGGACCGTCGTCACCAGCCGGATGTCACGGCGGAAGTCCGACGGCGACATGCCGGCGATGTGGCGGAAGGATTTGTTGAAGGCGCTGATCGAGCCGAAGCCGCTGTCCATCGCCACCTGCAGCACGTTGGCGCCCTCGCTCATCAGCATCGCCTGAGCGCGCGACAGCCGCAGCAGCGTCACGTATTTGCTGAGCGTCATGCCAGTCGATCGCTTGAACAGGTTCATCGCATATTTCGGATGCAGATCGGCGGCGCGGGCGATATCGACCGAATCGATGTCCTGCAGGAAATTGGCGGCGATGAAATCGCACATGCGCGCGACGCTGCGCGAGGAATGCGGATAGGGGTGATCGCCGTCGAGATTGATGGCCGCCTGCGACGTCATCGAATAGGGTTCGAGCGCGATCCGCTCGATGCGCAGCAGCAGCTCGTCGACGGCGTGCTGGGCCTTGGCGGGATCGCCTGAGTTGGCATAACGGAACCAGCGGGTGAAGTTCTCGCTGTCGGCGGCATCCGTTGCCGAAGTCAGCAGCGTCTCGCCCTTCATCAGTCGGCTGGAAACGCTGATCGGCAAGCGCAGCCGGAAGAAATAGACGAGCGGCAGATGGGCGCCGGCATAGAGCGAATCATCCGAAGATTCGTCCATCTGATGCGGCTGACCACCCCAAAACAGGCACATTTCGCCGGCGTTCAGCCGGAATTCGTGGTCGCTCATCCGGTAGTGAACGGTTCCGCGCATCACGTAGTTGACCTCGACCTGCGCATGCCAGTGCGGCATCGCCATAACAGGCGGATGGGCATGAAACATCTGCAGCGCGGTCGGCAAACCCTCGATGCTGCTCGCGCCGGGCTGGTAGATTGCACGTGTGCCGACCTTACTTTCCGCCAAATTCATGTTCCCTTTTTAGGAGACACCCGCTCCCTTACAGATAGTCTAACCGCGTTCGTGAAAGATCGGCAATTGAAAAGGGAGGATTTTCAATGCGCTTCAAACTTCTCGCTGCGACCGCAGCTGTTGCATTGCTTGCTTCCGGCTCCGCATTCGCGCAGTCGGCCAATCTCACCATCTGGAGCTGGAATGTCGCCGCATCGGCATTGAAGTCCACGCTTCCAGGCTTCAACAAGCAGTTTCCCGATATCAAAATCACCGTTGAGGACCTCGGCAACAGCCAGGTCTTCGACAAGACGCTCGCTGCCTGCGCCGCCGGCGGCGACGGCTTGCCTGACATCGTCAGCATCGAGAATTTCGAGGCTGAAATCTTCTGGAGCCGATTCCCGGATTGTTTTGCCAATCTGAGAGAGCTCGGCTATACGCCCGAGATCCAGGCAAAATTCCCTGACTTCAAGCGCACTGAGCTCGAGGTCGGCGATGTCGCTTACGCCATGCCGTGGGATTCCGGCCCTGTCGCCGTCTTCTACCGCCGCGACCTCTACGAAAAGGCCGGCGTCGATCCGAGCACCATCAGCACCTGGGACGATTTCATTGCCGCCGGCAAGAAGATTTCCGCCGCCAATCCCGGCGTGGTCATGGCGCAGGCAGACTTCAATGGCGACAGCGAATGGTTCCGCATGATCGCCAATGAACAGGGCTGCGGCTATTACTCGACCGACGGCCAGAACATCACCATCAACCAGCCGGCCTGCGTCGCTTCGCTGCAAAAAGTGAAGGAAATGAAGGACGCCGGCACGCTGACGGCGGCCAACTGGGACGAAAAGATCCAGGCCAATACCGCCGGCAAGGCCGCAAGCCAGTTGTATGGCGGTTGGTATGAGGGCACCGTGCGCTCGACCTCTCCCGATCTCAAGGGCAAGTGGGGCGTCTACAGAATGCCGAGCCTGACGGCTGATGGCCCGCATGCGGCCAATCTCGGCGGTTCGTCGCTCGCCATTTCGGCGACGTCCGCGAATAAGGAAGCCGCCTGGAAATTCGTCAACTACGCTCTCGGCACGGATGAGGGTCAGATCACCATGCTGAAGGAGTTCGGTCTGGTTCCGTCGCTGCTTTCGGCCGAGAAGGATCCCTTCGTCAATGAGCCGCAACCCTATTGGGGCGGCCAGAAGGTCTGGGCTGATATCCTGGCGACACTGCCGAAGATCGTGCCGAGCCGCGGTACCGCCTTCCAAAGTGATGCCGAAGCCATCTTCAAGGCGACGCAGGCGAAGTTCTTTGCCGGCGGCTATCCCGATGCGAAGGCCGCTCTCGACGATGCCGCCAAGCAGATCGCTTCAGCGACCGGCCTTCCGATCGCGCAATGAATGACGATGCCGGGCGCTTCAGGCGCCCGGCTTTCCCCCGGCTTGCAAAGCGGCCGGTCATTCGTTCGTGAGGAGGAGGCTTGATGCCGTTCAGAACCCGGAGCGCCTATGCGTTCCTTGCCCCCTATCTGCTGGTCTTTGCCACCTTCTGGGTCTGGCCAATCATCAATTCGTTCCTGATTTCCTTTCAGAACACCCGCATCAACCCGTGGAAATACAGTTTCCAGGCCAATTGGGGCCGGCTCTTCTACGACCCGGCCTTCTACAATGCTCTTTACAACACGCTGATCATCCTGCTGATTCAGGTGCCGGTGATGATCGCGCTTGCGACGGTCATGGCCGTAATGCTCAATTCGCCGCTGCTGAAAGCGCGGCCGCTTTTCCGCTTCGCCTTCTTTGCGCCTGTCGTCGTCGGCGAGGTCGCCTATGCTGCCGTCTTCCGGCTGATGTTCAGCCTCGATTTCGGGATCATCAACAAGCTGATTTCCGCCGTCGGTCTCAGCCCGGTCTCCTGGTTCGACAACGCGAATGCCGCCATGGCGCTGATCATCCTCGCCGTCACATGGCGCTGGGCGGGCTACAACGCCATCATCATTCTCGCCGGGCTGCAGTCGATTCCCGACGATGTCTACGAGGCGGCGACTCTCGACCGGGTGAGCAAGATCCAGCAATTCTTTCATATCACCCTGCCACTTCTGAAGCCGATCATCCTCTTCTGCGTGGTTCTTTCGGTGATCGGCACCATGCAGCTCTTCACCGAGCCCTTCCTGATCACCAATCGCGGCGGTCCCGGCGGCGGCACCGAGACCCTCGGCCTGCTGCTCTACCGCCAGGGCTTCACTTCGCTGAACTTCGGCTATGCCTCGGCGATCGCCTATACGATGGCTGCCCTTGCCGTGGCGATCTCGCTTCTCAATCTCTGGGTCGGGAGGGATCCGAAATGAAGTCCAAATCGCAATCCCTTCTGCTGCGCCAGATCGCGTTGCATGCCGCACTGGCGCCGCTTGCGGTAATCTGGCTGTTTCCGCTCTGGATGATGTTCGTCTTCTCGACCATGCCCGACAACGGCATCTTCAGCCCTGATATCGTGCTCTGGCCATCGACCAATTTCGTCGAGAATTTCAAGAACCTGCAGGCCGATACCGATTTCATCGGCGCCATGGTGATCTCCGTCGGCGTCGCGCTCATCTATACCGTCCTGTCGGTACTGCTGACCTCGATGGCGGGCTGGGCGCTGGCGCGTTACCGTTTCGTCGGCCGCTCCATCGTCATCGCCATCATCCTCGGCACGATCACGCTGCCGTTTTCGGTGGTCGTCATCCCGCAATTCATCATGGTGGCACGCGAATTCAAGCTGGCAAACACCTGGGTGGCGCTGATCGTGCCACCGTTGTTCAATTCGCTCGGCGTGCTGTTCATGCGGCAATCCTTCTCGATGATGCCGGGCGAGCTCTTTGATGCGGCCCGGGTCGAGGGCGTCAAGGAATGGCAGATCTTCCTGCGCATCGCGCTGCCGCTGGCGCGTCCGACCATGGCGGCACTGGCGATCATCCTGTTCCTGGCCTCGTGGAACAACTACCTATGGCCGCTTCTGATCAATTCCAAACCGGGAATGATGACAGCGCCGGTGGCATTGGGAACGCTGATCGGCCTCACTAAGGTCTCTTGGGGCGGCATCATGGCCGGCGCGGTGCTGCTGACGGCGCCGATCCTCGTCGTCTTCGTGGCTCTCCAGCGCCATTTCATCGCCGGCATCGCGGCCGGCGCAATCAAATAATCGAACAATAGGGAGGCCGCATGGCAGAGCTTTCACTCAGCAACATCGTCAAGCGCTTCGGCGGCTTTGAGATCATCCACGGCGCCAATCTGGAGGTGAAGGACGGCGAATTCGTCGTCTTCGTCGGCCCCTCCGGCTGCGGCAAGTCCACGCTGCTCAGGATGATCGCCGGCCTCGAGGACATCACCTCGGGCGAGCTTCAGATCGGCGGCAGGGTCGTCAATGATGTCGAGCCGGCCGATCGCGGCATCGCCATGGTGTTCCAGTCCTATGCGCTCTATCCGCACCTGACCGTCGAGGAAAATCTGAGCTTCGGCCTGCGCATGAACGGCAATCCGAAAGCCGACACTGAACGGCGCGTGCGCCATGTCGCCGAGATCCTGCAGATCACCGAGTTGATGAAGCGGCGGCCGAAGCAGCTTTCCGGCGGTCAGCGCCAGCGCGTCGCCATCGGCCGCGCCATCGTCCGCGAACCCCAGGTCTTCCTGTTCGACGAACCCTTGTCGAACCTCGATGCGGAACTGCGCGTGCAGATGCGCGTCGAAATCTCCCGGCTGCACAAGCAGCTCGGCACGACGATGATTTATGTCACCCACGACCAGACCGAGGCGATGACGCTCGCCGACAGGATCGTCGTGTTGCGCGCCGGCAATATCGAGCAGATCGGCGCGCCGCTCGACCTTTACGACGACCCCGCCAACCAGTTCGTCGCCGGTTTCGTCGGCTCGCCGAAGATGAATTTTTTGAAGGCCGTGGTGATCGAGGCGCAGCCGGGCAGGGCGGTGATCGCGCTGGAAAGTGATACCAATACACGGCTGTCGCTGCCCGTCGCCGATCCGATCGAAGCCGGCGCGAAGGTGACGCTCGGCATTCGTCCCGAACATTTCGTCGATGCGGGCATGAGCGATGCCGACCTCACCGTCACCATCGACGTCGCCGAACACCTCGGCAATACCAGCTACATCTACGCCACCATCGGCCCCGAGCAACTGATCATCGAGCGGCCGGAATCCCGCGTCGCCGGCAATCGCGAGACGCTGACGGTCGGCCTTCCCGCCAACCGCACATTCCTTTTCGACGGCGCCGGCAGGCGGCTTCGCTAACCTATCCCAAGACCGAAAGACGAAAGAGGATTTTCCATGAGTTCAGATCAACCGATCCGCTGGGGCATCATCGGCCCCGGCACCATCGCCCGCACCTTTGCCGACGGCGTCGCCCATTCTCGCACGGGAAAGCTGGTGGCGATCGCCACCCGCAATCCTGCAAAACCCGGCCTTGCCGAAAATTTCCCCGGCGCCCGCATCGTCAATGGCTACGAGGCGCTGCTTTCCGACCCTGAGGTTGATGCCGTCTATATCTCCGTGCCCCATACCGGCCATGCCGAATGGGCGATCAAGGCCGCCCGCGCCGGCAAGCACATCCTGGTGGAAAAGCCGATCGCGCTGTCGGCCTATGATGCCGAAGCCGTTTACTACGAGGCGAAAAAGGCCGGCGTCTTTGCCGGCGAGGCCTTCATGTACCGCGTGCATCCGCAGACGGAGAAGCTGGTCGAGCTCGTCAAAAGCGGCGTCATCGGCACCGTCCGCATCATCCGTTCGAGCTTCGGCTTCAACATGGGCAGCTATAGGCCGGAACACCGGCTTTTCGCCAATGATACCGCCGGCGGCGGCATTCTCGATGTCGGCGGTTATCCGGTTTCGATGGCCCGGCTGATTGCCGGCGCGGCGCAGGGCAAGGCCTTCCTCGAACCGGAGAAGGTCTCGGGCGTCGCCCATCTCGGAGAGAGCGGCGTCGATGAATGGGCCTCTGCCGTGCTGAAGTTCCCGAACGAGATCATCGCCGAAGTCTCTTGCTCGATCATGGCGAATCAGGACAATGTGCTGCGCATCATCGGCTCGGAAGGCCGGATCGAGGTCCAGGACTTCTGGTTCGCCTCCGGCCACAAGGGCGGCGTCGGCAAGATCGAGATCTTCAAGGGCGGCAGCCGGGAAACCGTCGAGCTCAGGGAAGACCGCTGGCTTTACTCCTTCGAGGCCGATGCGGCGGGTGACGCCATCCGCGCCGGTAAGACGGAATTCAGCTCTCCCGGCATGAGCTGGGCGGATTCGATCGGAAACCTGCGCGTGCTCGACCAATGGCGTGCCTCGGTCGGTCTGGAATACGGCGTTGAGAAAGCCAGTAAGCGCACGGCAAACATATCAGGCGGCACGGTCGCGCGTGGCAACAGCATTCCGCAGCGTCAGATCCCCGGCATTTCCAAGCCGGCCTCGGTCGTCACGCTCGGCTTCGAGTTCTTCCCGAACTTCGCCTCTGCCTCGCTGACGCTCGACGCCTTCTACGAAGCCGGCGGCAATGCCTTCGACACGGCCTATGTCTATGGCGGCGGCAAGACGGAAGCGATCTTCGGCGACTGGCACACGAGCCGAAAGGTGCCGCGCGAAGAGATCGTGCTGATCGGCAAGGGTGCGCATTCGCCGCTCTGCTATCCCGATATGATCGCAAAGCAGCTCGACCAGTCGCTTTCCCGGCTGAAGACCGATTATGTCGACATCTATTTCATGCATCGCGACAACACCGACGTGCCCGTCAGCGAGTTCGTCGATGCCATGGATGCCGAGGTCAAGCGTGGCCGCATCCGCGGCATCTTCGGTGGCTCGAACTGGACAAGGGCGCGTTTCGACGAGGCGATCGCCTATGCCGAAAAGACCGGCAAGGCGGCGCCGGCAGCACTCTCCAACAACTTCTCGCTCGCCGAGATGCTCGATCCGATCTGGGCCGGTTGTGTCGCCGCTTCCGACGACGACTGGAAGAAGTGGCTGAACGAGAAGCAGATCCCGAATTTTGCCTGGTCGAGCCAGGGTCGTGGCTTCTTTACCGACCGCGCCGGCCGCGACAAGCGGGATGATGAGGAGATCGTGCGGGTCTGGTATTCCGAGCGCAACTTCGGACGCCGCGACCGCGCCATCGAGCTGGCCAACAAGCTCGGCCGCAATCCGATCCATATCGCGCTCGCCTATGTGATCGCCCAGCCTTTCCCGGTCATTCCGCTGATCGGGCCGCGCACCGTCGCCGAGCTGGAAGACAGTCTCTCGGCGCTCGACATCAAGCTGACGCCCGATCAGGTGAAGTGGCTGGAAGGTTGACCAATAGGAAAGGGCGCCGTTCAAGCCGCGCCCTTTCCATTCTACTTGCGTGACGCGGAAGCCCTCTTCCGGGCGGCATCGTCCATCAGCTCATACCACATGGCGTTGAGGACGGCGAAGGCGGCGGCCAGCGGCAGGCCGAGCATCCATGCAAAATACCACATCGTTTCGTCTCCTTCAGAGCAATTCCAGGCAAAGCGTGAAGCGCTTTTGCCGGGAATTGCGTAAAAACAAAAGGTTAGAGCGGTTCTACTGAGCCGCTCTAGTAAGCGTGGCTATTTTTGTCGGTGATGGACTTCTCATCGACCTTGCCCCACAGAACCTTGTAGACCCAGGCCGTGTAGGCGAAGATGATCGGCAGGAAGATCACCGTCACCACCAGCATGATGAACAGCGTCATGTGGCTGGAGGATGCATCCCAGACCGTCAGGCTCGATCGCGGATCGAGTGAGGAGGGCAGGATGAACGGGAACATCGACAGGCCGACCGTGGAGATGATGCCAAGGATCGCCACCTTGCTGAACAGCAGCGTCATGACCTCGCGCTTTGCCCGCATGGCAATGAAGGCCAGTGCCGCGCCGACGAAGCCGAGGACGGGCGCGATGATCATCCACGCATGGGCAGCGTAGTTGGTCAGCCATGCCCCTTTCTCCAGCGCCACGGTCTTCAGCAGCGGGTTGGAGGGACCGATCGGGCTGATATCGCTGGTGATGCGATAGCCGCCGACACCGATCCACAGGAAGAGGCCGCCGAGTGCGAAAAGCACGATGACGGCAAGAGCGGCGATGCTGCCATAGCGTCTGGCACGTTCGGCCACCGGGCCGCTTGCCTTCAACACCAGCCATGCCGCTCCATGCATCGTCAACATGGCTAGGGAAAGCAGGCCGCAGAGCAGCGCATAGGGGTTGAGCAGGGCGAAGAACGAACCTTCGTAGAAGATCCGCATATCGTCGGCAAAGCGGAAGGGCACGCCCTGCAGCACATTGCCGACGGCAACGCCGAAGATCAGCGACGGCACGAAACCGCCGATGAAGAGCGCCCAGTCCCAGCCGCTCCGCCACGTGGCGCTTTCCCGCTTCGACCGGTATTTAAAACCGACCGGGCGCAGGATGAGCGCGAAGAGGATCGCAAACATCGCCAGGTAAAAGCCCGAGAAGGAAACCGCATAGAGCGGCGGCCAGGCGGCGAAAATGGCGCCGCCGCCGAGGATCAGCCAGACCTGGTTGCCCTCCCAGGTGGCGCCGATGGTGTTGATCGCCACGCGCCGTTCCGTGTCGGTCCTGGCGACGAAAGGCAGAAGCGTGCCGACGCCGAGGTCGAAGCCGCCCGTCGTTGCAAAGGCGATCAGCAATATGCCGAGCAGCAGCCACCAGATGAGACGCAGGCTTTCATAATCGATGAGTTCGTGAAGGATCATGACAGTCACTCCGCGGCGGGGACGAGGGTTTCGGAAATCAGAACGGCTTCCGGCTCGTCGTCCGGCTCCGGTCCTTGGCGGATCGCCTTGATCATCAGGCTCATCTCGATGACGATCAGCACCGTATAAAGTGCGCCAAAACCGATGATGGTCAGAAGCACCGTGCTGGCGCCGAGACTGGAGACGGCGGCAGCCGTCGGCAACACGCCTTCGATCACCCAGGGCTGGCGGCCGAACTCGGCGACGACCCAGCCGAGTTCGATGGCGACCCAGGGCAGGGGGATCGCCAGCACGGCAATCTTCAGAAGCAGCGGATATTTGTCGAGATGGCGGCGCGCCGACAGCCAGAAGAAGGTGGCGGTCAACAGGATGAAGAAGATGCCGAGGCCGACCATGATGCGGAACGACCAGAACAGCGTCGGCACGTGCGGGATCGTATCACGCGCGGCCTGGACGATCTGCTCGTCGGTCGCCTGGCGAGGATCGTCAACGTAGCGCTTCAGAAGAAGGGCATAACCGAGATCATGGCCGAGATCCTCGAAGGAGCTGCGCGCTTCCTGCGCAACCTGATCCTGCGCCGGTGCCGAACGGATCTGCATCAGCGCGTCGTAAGCCTTGATGCCGTCGCGGATGCGGGTTTCGGCTTGCTGTTCGAGCTTGTCGATGCCGGGGATCTCGGTCGTCAGCGACCGTGTGCCGATCAGGCCCATGACCCAGGGAATATGCACGGCAAAATGCGTTTCGCGCGCCTCCTGATCGGGAAAACCAAAGGCGGTGAAGGCCGCCGGAGCGGGCTCCGTCTTCCACATGCCCTCGATCGCGGCGAGCTTCATCTTCTGGTTTTCGGTGGCGAGATAACCGCTCTCATCGCCGAGCACGACGACGGAAAGTGCCGAGGCGAGGCCGAAGGAGGCGGCCACCGTCATCGAGCGCTTGGCAAGCTCGATATGCCGGCCCTTCAACACATACCAGGCCGAGACGCCGAGCACGAAGATCGAGGCGCAGACGTAACCCGCCGACACCGTGTGGACGAATTTCGCCTGGGCCACCGGGTTAAAGACCACGTCGAAAAAGCTGGTGATCTCCATACGCATCGTCTGCGGGTTGAGCGCCGATCCCACCGGGTTCTGCATCCAGCCATTGGCGATGAGGATCCAGAGTGCCGAAAAATTCGAGCCGAGCGCCACCGCCCAGGTGGCAACGAGATGCCCGACCTTCGACAGCTTGTCCCAGCCGAAGAAGAACAGCCCGACGAAGGTCGCCTCGAGGAAGAAGGCCATGAGGCCTTCGATCGCCAGCGGCGCCCCGAAGATGTCGCCGACATAATAGCTGTAATAGCTCCAGTTCATGCCGAACTGGAATTCCATGACGATGCCGGTAGCGACGCCGATCACGAAGTTGATGCCGAACAGCGTGCCCCAGAATTTCGTCATCTGCCGCCAGATCTGGCGGCCGGTCATGACATAGACGGTTTCCATGATCGCCAGGAGCACGGACAGGCCGAGCGTCAAGGGCACAAACAGGAAGTGGTAAAGCGCCGTCAGCGCGAATTGGAAGCGCGATAGCGCGACGATATCTAGTTCCATTGTCTTTCTCCCACGGTCCCACGGGATACAAAGCGTTCCTCCGCGCCGGCCGGCGCGTGAGGGCATGCTTGCTCAATCCGGCCGAAGCCGGTTAAGCGCCTTTTCGAACGCCGCCTCTCCGCGGCGCGAAATCTCTGAGATGCGGCCGTCTTCGATGACGGCGATGCGGTCGGCGATATCAGCCTCGCGGCGGATATGCGTGGCGATCACCAGCGACCGGCCTGCCGCCATGTTCGACAGCCGGCCGATCACGTCACGGGCGGTGGCGCCGTCGAGACCCTCTGTCGGCTCATCGAGCAGCCAGAGCGGCGTGTCGCGCAGGAAGAGCCGGGCAAGCGCCAGCCGGCGCGACTGGCCGCCGGAAAGACCGATCCCGCCTTCGCCGAGCGGCGTATCGATCCCCCGCGGCATGGCCTCGATATCGGCAAGCAGGCCGGCGGCGGCGAGCACCTCAAGAAGACGGGCCTCGCTGGCATCCGGGTTCGCAAGACAGAGGTTGCCGCGCAGGCTGTCCTCGAAGAGTTCCGTCCGTTGCGTCAGCAGGGTCGCCGTTGTCACGGCAACACTTCCCGTCCGGGCCGGCAACTCGCCGGAAAGGAGAGCAAGCAGACTCGACTTGCCGGCGCCGCTGCTGCCGATGACGGCGAGACGTTCGCCCTGTTGAAGCGTGAGTTCGATACCCTCAAGCGCCGGCGCGGCGGAGTTTTCATGGAAGGCTGACACATCAGCCAGTGAGAAAGCATATCCCGGCAAAGGCGCTGCCAATGGTTCGGGTTCTGTCGCGGCGACAAGCCGCGGCGCGATCCGCGCTGCCGCGAGCAGCGTTCTGCCGAGTTCCAGGGCGCCGCGGCGTAGTGCTGCAAAAGGTTCGACCGCGGCAAAGGCGACGAGCAGGCCGAGCGCGGCGAGGGGAGCGGTAATCACCTTGGCTTCCGCAAGCGCTGCAACGGCAAGCAGCGATGCCGTCAACAGCAGCGTCGAAACGAGGCCGAAGCCGAATGTCAGGCCGGTTTCGACGCGGTTCAGCCGGTCGTCGGCGTGGGCGGCATAGCTGTCGGCTGCCATGATCGCGTGTCTCTGTGCGGCAAGCCGACCGGCCATCAGGAGATCGGTCTGGCCGGCGACGAGATCGATCGTCCGCGACCGCAACCCCTCAATGCCATGGGCGCGCCTGCGGGCATGTTTGCGCGCCCCCCGGCCGGCGATCAGAGGCAGGCCGAGCCCGGCGCCGGCGAGAAAAAGGCCGAAACACAGACCGAACACGGGATGCATCAGCCCCAGTGCGAGGCTTGCTGCCAGCGCTGCGCCGATCGCCACCGTAGCCGGCACGAGAATGCGCAAATAGAGGGAATCGAGTGCATCGATATCGGCCGTCAGCCGGAAGAGCAGCCTTGCGGGACGATAGAGCAGGGTGCGAGCCGCACTCGGTTCGGCAAAGCCGCGAAACAGCCTTTCGCGCAGGGCGGCGAGCACGCCGAGCGTTGCATCATGCGTCGCAAGCCTCTCGCCGTAGCGCGCGGCCGTCCGGACGATGGCGAGCAGGCGGATGCCGGCCGACGGCGCAAAGACGTCGAAGGTGATGGCGGCGGCGGAAAGACCGGCGAGCGAGGTGGCGGTGATGAACCAGCCGGACAGGCCGAGCAGGGCGATGCCGGCCGTCACCGTCGCCGCTGAAAGTGCTGCGCCCAGCAGCAGCGCACGCCGGCGTTCGGCAAAGAAGAGTCGCAGGAGCGGCTTGAGGTTTGTAGCAAATGTGCTCATTCGGCGGCCTCCCTCATGACGAGGTCAGTGTCGATGCGCATGATGCGATGCATGCGGGCGGCAAGCAGCGGATCGTGGGTCGCAACGATCAAGATACGGTCCCTGGCGAGCGAAAGTAGGCTCTCGGTCACCTCGGCGGCGGTGGCGGCGTCGAGATGCGCAGTCGGCTCGTCGGCAAGGATGATCCTAAGATGCGGATTGCAGGCGGCCCGCGCGATCGCCAGCCGCAGCGCCTCGCCGCCGGAAAGTCCGATTCCGCCCTCGCCGAGCGGCCGGCTGCCATAGGCCTCGGCAACCTTCCGCAGTCTCGCGGCATCGAGCGCATCCGTCAGATCGCCGCGCAGCATGCCGGGCCTGCCGAGCGCGATATTGCTAGCGATGGTACCGGCAAAAATATGCGGTCTCTGGCCGATCCACGCCATGCTGCCGCGCAGGACGGCGGCGGTATCGTCCGCAAGCTCGATGCCACCGATGACGATCCGGCCACCGGTGCAGGGCGCCAGTCCTGAAATCAACGAAAGAAGCGTCGACTTACCGGAACCGCTGGCGCCGAGAAGCGCCAGATGTTCGCCGGCTACGATATCGAGGTTGAAATCGTCGAGCACCAACGGTTCGTCGGCGGCGTAGCGAAAGGCGAGATTTTCAAGGTGGATATCAGGCGCTTTGGCGACGGCAGGTACCGCCGGCGCGACTTCGACTGCTCCTTGGATGGACAGGCCGTCGGCAGCGATGGCGTCCATGGCTTTCAGCGCCGCTTCGCCCGCCGCCCGATCGTGCCAGACGGCCGAAAGTTCACGCAACGGTTCGAAGAAGGCCGGCGCCAGCAGCAGGATGAACAATCCCTCCGTCAGGTCGAGCCGGCCTACCCAAGTGCCGAAGCGGATTTCGCCGAGCAGGCTGAAGCCGACGTAGACGGCTATCATCGCCACGCCGAGGGCTGCGAAAAGCTCAAGCACGGCCGAGGACAGAAAGGCGATCTTCAGAACCGCCATGGTGCGCACTCGCAGCGACTCCGCTTCCGAACGCAGCCGCAGGGCGGTTGCATCCACCGCGTCGAGCGCGCGGATCGTCGCCAGTCCACGCAGCCGATCGAGCAGGAAGCCGTTGAGGCCGCCGGTCGCAACCAGCTGTCTTTCGCTGGCCGCCTGGGCACGCCAGCCGATCAACGCCATGAAGATCGGGATCAGCGGCGCGGCGAACAGCAAAACCAGCGTGGCGATCCAGGAGACCGGAAGGATGAAGGCAAGGATGATGAGCGGCACGAGGCTCGCCTTCATGCGCGCCGGCTGAAAACGGGCGAGGTAAGGCACGATGAGTTCGGCCTGTTCGCCAAGCACACTTGCGGCTTTGCCGGAGGCCGGCCGGCTGCGATCGATCGGCGACGACATGGAAAGTGCCGCGGCGGCAATCTTCCGCCTGCGGCTGAGCTCGCCGCGCGCGGCATGAAAGGCCAGGCGGCCGCCGGCCGCGTCGAGACAGCTTCTTGCAAACCCGAGGACAAGGATGCCGAGGGCCGGCCATAGAACGTCATGCCATCCGCCGCCATCGGCGATGCGGCCGACCGAGACGGCCAGCAACCCGGCCTGCGGGATCCAGATGGCGGCGCCCAGCGCCTGCAGCATTGCCGCTCTGCGCAGCCCGCCTTTCGTACCGTTGGGACCTGTGACAGGCGAGACAGGATCGCCCTCCGGCATTGGCTCGGCCTCTTGTCTGTCCTTCGCGTCGAAGAAAGCAGTGCCCATGGCGCTAACTCTTGTTCGCAGGATTTGGCCGGCGGCTGCGGCCGAGCGAAACGACCCGGTCCTTGGCCTCCAGAAGCTTGGTCACTTTCGCACCCAGCGAGAGTAGCGTTGCGAGCCTTTCCGTTTCAAGTTGTTTTACGTCGTCATACCAATGCGTCAGCTGCTCGATCAGCGTGTGCATCTCGCTCATCCGCTGCTGCGCATGGCGCTCGGCGTCGCTCGCCGGCCGCTGCATCAGGATTTCGCGCAGAACAGACAGCGTCGGATCGACTTCCCGCTTCTTTCTCTCCTCGGCAAGCGTCCTCAATATGTGCCAGACATCATCTGGCGTCGTGAAGAAATCGCGGCGATCATCCGGCCTGTGTTTGAGAAGAACGAGGTTCCAGGCTTGCAGTTCGCGCAGGCTCATCGACACATTGGAGCGCGAGATACCGAGCGACTCGGCAATCTCCTCGGCGCAGAGCGGCGCCGGAGAAACGAAGAGCAGGGCGTAGATCTGGCCGACCGTGCGGTTGATTCCCCAGCGGGATCCCATTTCGCCGAAATGGAGAACAAAGGACTGGACGAGAGGCGGAAGGTTCATGGTCGTTTCCGTTGCGTCTGAGATTTCAGAAATTTCTGAAATTACTATACTGACTTTCGCGTCTCGCCGGCAATCGGCAAGGCGGCCCTGCGTCAATTTGGGTGTCCCGTCGTTGATCGTTGGCTATCTATAGCCGGGCGCAACGCCGCTGAATTTGACTTGGGTCAAATCCGGAGCCCTTTGCAGCGAGACGCAGAAACGCCCGGCGATGCGCTAGGCATGCCGGGCGTTCTGTCGGATTGAGATGTCTAGGACGCCGCCTCGTATTTGTTCAGAAATGCCAGGCTCAGATCAAGCCGGCCAGGATACCGACGCCCGATATGGCGGCAATGCCGCCTGCCGTACGCGTCACAAAAAGCCCCTGACGTTCACCGGCGCGGCCGATGAGGTAACCAAGCGTGAGGCCGGCGGCATGCAGCAGTGCGGTCGCGATCATGAAGCCGGCAGCATAGGCAGCACCGGCGGCATTTTCCGGCATTTCGGCACCATGTGCATGACCGTGGAAGATGGCGAAGAGGCCGATGACACCGAGTGTTGCGGCGAGCGGCGCCTTGACATTGAGCGCAACGATGGCGCCGAGGACGACGACGGAAAGCGCGATGCCGGTTTCAACGAAGGGAATATTGACGCCGGTAGCGCCGAGGAAACCACCAAGTGCCATCACCAAGACGAAGGTCGTCGGCACGAGCCAGGTGGCGCGGCCGCCCAGCTGAAATGCGAAAACACCGACCATCACCATGGCGAGGACATGATCGAGGCCAGAGATCGGATGGGCAAAGCCATGGCTGAAGCCGGCGGCTTCGCCGATGGCGGGATGGGCGTAGGCGGCGGCTGGAAGCGCTGCGGCAGCCAAGGCAAGCAGACCGCTCTTGAGTGCTGATTTCATTGCTCATTCCCTCATGAGTTTTCGAATATCCTGCGGCCGCCGAACACAGGTATGGTTCCAAGTCGCGTGCACCACGCTAGTTCAAAGAATTCCCGCCGTCAACGAAAATGCCGCGAAATAACAAGCCAATTCAATTGCTTATCTGATAGGCAGATGCCGCTTTCGACAGCGCCTCCCAACGCCGAGCGCCCCTCGTTTTCTAAAGTTCTTTTCCGCGAACTGGAAACGATCCCGCACAGCGGCTATCAATCGTCCGGCGGAGATGGCGAAAGCCGCCGCGATGGAGGAGATGCCTATGACGAATACCGAACGGCCGTTGGCAATCAGCGCCCCCGAGCCGCGCACGCTCGACCTGATCTTCAGCGACAAGGCGCGGGCCGAACTGCATGTGAAATACGAGATCGTCGAGGCCGACCCCGAGAATATCGCCGGGCTCGGCGACGGGATCCTCGGCAAGGCGCGCTACATCATCGGCCAGCCGCCGCTTTCGGCGGAAACGCTGGGACGTATGCCGGCCTTGCGCTCGATCCTCAACGTCGAAAGCAATCTTCTCAACAACATGCCCTATGAGGTGCTCTTCGAGCGCGGCATCCATGTCGTGACCACAGGCCAGGTCTTTGCCGAGCCGGTCGCCGAAATCGGTCTCGGTTTCGCGCTGGCCTTGGCGCGCGGCATCGTCGATGCGGATGTCGCCTTCCGCCAGGGCAGCGAACTCTGGGGCGGGGAGGGCAATTCGAGTGCGCGGCTGCTCGCCGGCTCCGAGATCGGCATTGTCGGCTTCGGCGATCTCGGCAAGGCGCTGCGACGAGTGTTGTCCGGCTTCAGAACCCGCATCCGGGTGTTCGATCCCTGGCTGCCGCAATCGATCCTCGAGGAAAACGGCGTCGAGCCGGCAAGCCTGGAGGACGTTCTGACGAAGAGCGATTTCATCTTCGTCGTCGCCGCCGTCACCAGCGAGAACAGGGGATTTCTCGGCGCGGAGGCTTTCGCCAGCATGCGCAAGGGCGCCGCCTTCATCCTGCTCAGCCGCGCCGATGTCGTCGATTTCGATGCGCTGATGGCGGCCGTCTCGTCAGGCCATATCGTCGCGGCGAGCGACGTCTACCCTGAAGAGCCGTTGCCGGCCGATCATCCGGTGCGGCGCCTGAAGGGCTTCATCCGCTCGGCGCATCGCGCCGGCGCACTCGACAGCGCCTTCAAGAAGATGGGCGAGATGGTGCTCGAAGACATGGACCTGATGGATCGCGGCCTGCCGCCGATGCGCTGCAAGCGGGCGGAACGCGAGACGGTTTCCCGCATGCGTTCCAAACCGGTCGCAGTGAATTAAAGAGAGTATCGGCTTTGCGCGCCGCATCACGCGGCGCGTTGCTCCGTGCCCTGGATCGCGGCGAGCTTCCAGTCGGCGCCCGGCTTGCGCACGAAGGTCCAGACCTCGACGCTTTCGCTCGGGCGGCGGTCGTCGCCGGAAACGACACGGCCGCTGTCGCGTTCGATCATGGCGTCGATCGAGGAGTAGCGCATGGCGAGCGTGGCAAATTCCTGCCCGTCCTCGCGCCAGGCTTCGGCAATGTCTCCCTGCAGCAGCTTGACGTCGGAAACGCGGTTGCGCACGCCGTTGGTGGCGTTTTCGCCGAGTTCCTCGGCAAGATAGGACATGGCCTCGGGCGTCGTCAGGCGCCGCAACGTGCCGTAATCTTCGGCGCCGTAGGCGGTCTGAACGCTGGTCAACAGTTCCTCGAACTGATCGAGATCGGCCTGCGCCAGCCCGATCTCGTCGCTCGGGCGGTTGCCGCGCGAAGACGAAGCTGAACCGGCGCCCGAACCGATCGCCGGGATGTGGAAGGACGAATTGCCGGCAGGCGACATGCTATAGGATTGCTGGCCATAGGACTGTGGCGAGGATCGGCTCTGGCCGCCGACGCCGTAGGAAGGCTGGCGGCGATTGGCGAAATAACGCATGGCGAGCATGACGGCGCCGCCGATCAGCGCGATCTGCAGCAGCATGCCGAGAAAGCCGAAGCCGCCGCCGAAACCGTGACCGAGCAGCATGCCGAGAAGGCCGCCGGCAATCAAGCCGCCGATCATCGAACGGCCGAAGCCGCCGAAGAGACCAGGGCGCTGGGTGCCGAAGGGTTGCTGCGCGGTCGCCGGTGCCGTGGTCGGTGGACGCGGCGTCATCGATCTTTCGATCGGTGCCGCAGTCCCGGGCGCGGTGCTGGTGACGGGCGGAGCCTGGAAGGTGCGCGTGCCGCGACTTCCGAAACCGCCGCTACCGGCGCGGCGCGCCTCGGCATCGTCGAGGGAAGCAAAAACGGTAGCGCTCGTCAGTGCGGCAATTGCCGCGATCTTGGCAAAACGCGAAACGGCACTCGGCATTCCTGATCTCCTGTCATGCACAATGACGGCATGTCGAGAGGTAATATAGGTAGTCTTTGCCCGGTGTGAAGTTCTTCGGCCATTTTACTGGCAGACATCGACCCAGCTGGCGCCTGTCAGCTCCGCCAGCCGTCCGGTTTCGATGCGCACGGCCGAATTCGTCGAGCCGGCCGCCGGCACGACTTCATCGAAGCGTTTCAGCGAGATATCGCAATAGATGGGCAGCGGCGAGGGCAGGCCGAAAGGGCAGACGCCGCCGACCGGATGGCTGGTGACCGCCACCACCTCTTCGGCGTCGAGCATGCGCCCCTTGGCTCCGAAGGTGTCCTTGAACTTGCGATTGTCGAGCCTTGCCGTGCCGCCGGCAACGACCAACATCATCTGCTCGCCGACGCGCAGGCAGATCGTCTTGGCGATCTGGGCCGGCTCGACGCCGTGGGCTTCGGCGGCAAGCGCCACCGTCGAGGAGCTCTCGGCGGTTTCGATGATTTCGATATCGGGTGCGTGGACGCTGAGAAAGGCGCGGACGGATTCGAGGCTCATGGCGGGACGTTAACGCAGGAAAAGCGCAATTTGAAGCGTAAAAGACGCCCGTCGAAAACCGCCGCTTGCAAGTCTTCCGGACATCGTCATAATAAATTTGCACACGTGCTCAATTTTGTCATTCGGCCGTTACGTTCAGTCCATAAAGCGGACATTGTCACGTTTTCGTGGGGTTTCGGAGCGGTCATCATCAGCAGTGCTGACCCGTCAAGAGGCTTCACACTGCTCTTCTAGGGAGACGAAGAAGATGACTATTCTGCCGAGCTTGAAATCCCTCACGATCGCGGCCACCATTCTGGCCTCGACCTCCGCTTTCGCCTTTGCCAAGGACGTTACCATCAGCGTCTGGGCCGGCGGTACCGGCCCGAACGACGTCTATCGCCTCGACGCCATCGAGATCGCGGCCCAGCAGCTGCAGCGCCAGGCCGCCCTCAAGGGCGAAGACCTGAAGATCACCGTCGACAAGAAATCCTACTCCGCCTGGGAGGACTTCAAGCAGGCGCTGACCCTTGCCGCGGAAGCCAAGACCGCGCCGAACATCGTCGTCAGCGGCCATGAAGACATCGCGCCCTGGTCGCAGGCCGGCCTTATCGTCCCGATCGAGGATTACGTCGATCTCGACTCCTGGCCGCTCAACGGCATCTATGAAAATCTGCTGCAGATCGCCTCCTACAACGGCACCGTCTACGGCATTCCGCAGGATGCCGAATCCCGCCCGATGTTCTTCTGGAAGCCTTACATGAAGGCGATCGGCTACAGCGACGCCGATCTGGATGCGTTGCCGCAGAGCGTCCAGGACGGCAAGTACACCATGAAGAACCTCCTTGAAGACGCCAAGAAGATGCAGGACAAGGGCCTGGTCCAGGCCGGCTACGGTTTCTATCCGCGCGCTAGCAACGGACCCGATTACTGGCAGTTCTACACCAGCTTCGGCGGCACGATGGAAGAAGGCGGCAAGCTCGTTTTCGACAAGGCGGCAATGACCCGCACCTACCAGTTCTTCGCCGATGCCGTTAAATCAGGCGTCACCAAGAAGAACCACATCGGCATGCCGGGCGACCAGTGGTGGAAGGAAGTCGCCACCGGCAAGGCCGGCATCTGGGACGGCGGCACCTGGCACTATGCCCGCCTTGTCAACCAGGAAGGTCTCAAGGATTTCTTCGGCAACGTGATCTTCACGCTGATCCCGGCCGGCGAAGGCGGAAAGGCCAACACGCTGACTCACCCGCTCGTCTACCTGCTGACAGCGGGTCACGACAAGGAAGACACCGATATCGCCGCCCAGCTGATCACGATCGCCTCCGAGCCGCGCATCAACGCGCTGCATGCGGTCAAATCGGCCCATCTCGGCATTTCCGAGGCGGAATCGCAAGTCGATTTCTACTCGGCCGACCGCTGGACCCGCGAAGCCACCGAGCGCCTGCTGCCGCATGCCAATGCCATGCCGAACAATTCCGATTTCGGCAAATATTGGAACATCATGTGGAAGAACCTCGAAGCATCCTGGACCGGCGCCAAGACCGTCGACGCCGCCATTGGTGATGCCGAGAGCGAGCTGAAGAGCACGCTCGGCGACAAGATCGTCATCCGCTAAGATCGAAGCTCCGGGCGGCGGCACCCGCCGCCCGGTCGGTTCGCGATGAGGGGCTTCCATGAAATCGTCCAGAACGCTCGGACTGGTGATGATCGCGCCTGCGGCGATCATGATCGTCCTGTTCTTCCTGATGCCGGTCGTTCTGACGGCAGTCTTCTCGATGACCAGCATGACGACGGCGACCGGCATATCAGGCGGTGTCTACCAGATCGCGCCCAATTCCCTGATCGCGCTGAAATCGGCGCTGCCCGACATCGCCGCCGAGATGGCCGAACCGCGTTACACGGTCGACGAAGCTGGCCTCAAGGCCGTCGAGGGCCTCGGACTTGCGCCTGGGATCGCGGCGGAATTGCGTGCCAAACATATGGGCGAGGTCTTTCCAGCGCGCCGGGACGTCGAGCGCATGCTCAAGGATCTCGCCGAGCGGCCTTCGACGCGCGAGGTCAAGCAGATCTCCGAACAGTTCAACCGCTCCGTCCTCAACACTCGCTTCGATAGCAAGGGGCAGCTCTTTTCGGCGCTGGATTCTCTGGGTTTCAAGCTGACCCCGGAAGAGAAGGAAACCGTCGCCACGGCCACCTATACCGGCTGGATCTGGACGACCGACAATTTCTCGCGCCTGGTCACTTCACCCGACATGGCGCGCGTGCTCTTGAATACCGTGCTCTATGTCGCGCTGGTGCTGACGCTTTTCAATGTCGGCTATGCGCTGCTACTGGCGATCTGGACGCATTACATGCCGCCGACGCCAGCCTCGATCTTCCGCGGCATCTGGCTCCTGCCACGCATCACCCCCGTCGTCATCTATGTGATGCTGTGGAAATGGCTTGCCTGGGATACCGGCTTCATTTCGATCCTGATGGGCAAGTTCGGCTATCCCCCGAAGAACTATCTGCTCGACAACGCCTATAATGCCTGGATCTTCGTTGTGCTGATCAACGGCTTCATCGGCGCCTCGATGGGCATGCTGGTCTTCTCCTCGGCGATGAAAGCCATTCCGAAGAGCCAGTTCTATGCGAGCGAGGTCGACGGCGCCTCACGCTGGCAGCAGATCCGCTACATCATTCTGCCGCAGATGCGCTGGCCGATCCTCTTCGTCACCTGCTATCAGACGCTGTCGCTGCTCGCCTCCTTCAATGAAATCCTGCTTGCCACCAATGGCGGACCGGGCAACTCGACCGAGGTCTGGGCGCTGGCCGCCTATCACACCGCGCTCAGGAATTATGCCGGCAATCTCGAATATGGGCTGGGTGCCGCCATGGCGCTGGTGCTCGTCGTCATCGGCGTGGTGCTGTCGCTCCTCTATCTGCGCGTCTTCAACTACGGCACGCTTGTCGCCAAGCCCCTGATCGAGGATTGACCATGGCCGAACAATCGCAGCCCTCGGCAAATTACCGCAGCTGGCCCGTCATATCGGCACTGACAATCGTCAGCCTGCCGCTGCTCCTGATGTATGCCTATCTCTTCCTCGACACCGTGACGGTAAGGCAGCCGGATGCCTTGCTGCCCTCCGGCTTGACGCTCGAGCACTGGCGTTTCCTGTGGCAGACGACGGCGGGCAAGGCGAACATCTGGCAAGTGACGGTGAATACGCTGCTCTTTGCAGCCTGCACCACCAGCGTCGTGCTCATCGTCTCGTCGATGGCGGGCTATGTGCTATCGCGGCTGAACGTCCCGGCGCGCGGCTTCTTCCTTGCCGGCGTCATGGTGCTGCATGCCTTCCCCTCGGTGACGCTGATCATCGCCATCTTCATCGTGCTGCAGATGATCGGCCTCTACAATTCGCTGATCGGCGTCATCCTGGTAAAGGCGGCGATCGACCTGCCGCTCGGCATCTGGCTGATGAAAGGCTTCTACGACACCGTGCCGTGGGAAATCGAAATGGCCGGCGTCGTCGACGGCGCCTCGCGTTTCCGCGTCTGGCGCAGCCTTGTGCTGCCGCAAGTCAAGCCCGGCATCATGGCGCTCGGCTTGTTCTCCTTCCTCTCCGGTTGGGGTGAATTTATCCTGCCGCAGGTGCTGGCGCCTGGCAATCAGGTGCAGGTGCTGTCGGTCTATCTCGCCGGCTTCCTCGTCGACGACAATAATTATGATTTCAACATGTTCAAAGCGGTCGGCATCTTCTACTTCCTCCCGGTTCTGATCGCCTATGCACTCTTCAACAAATATCTCATGAACATCTACGGCGGCGGGAGCAAAGGCTGATGCGCATCCTCCTCGACAATTTTTCGAAGAGCTTCGGCTCCACCAAGGTCATCGAGAACATGCGGCTCGAAGTCGGCGACGGCGAGATGCTGGCGCTGCTCGGGCCTTCCGGCTGCGGCAAATCGACGACGCTTTTTGCGGTCTGTGGCATTCACCGGCCGACCGGCGGACGCATCCTCTTCGGTGACCGCGACGTCACCGATCTGCCGAGCCAGGCCCGCAATGTCGGCGTCGTCTTCCAATCCTATGCGCTCTACCCGCACATGACGGTTGCAGAAAACATCGGCTTTCCCCTGAAGGTGAAGGGCGTGTCCGCCGCCGAAATCCGAAAGGAGGTCGACCAGATCGCAGCCCTCGTGCAGATCGGCAACCTGATGGGGCGCCGGCCGGCCCAGCTTTCCGGCGGCCAGCAGCAGCGCGTGGCGCTCGCCCGCGCGCTGATCCGCAAACCCGACGTGCTGCTGCTCGACGAACCGCTCGCCAATCTCGACGCCAAGCTGCGCCTCGAAATGCGCTCGGAAATCCGCCGCCTGCAGCGCGAGACCGGCATCACCGCCATTCTCGTCACCCATGACCAGGTGGAGGCGATGAGCATGTGCGACCGCATCGCCATCATGAAGGAAGGCGAGATCGTTCAGATCGCCACGCCGGCCCAAATGTACAACGATCCGAAGACAGCCTTCGTCGCCGGCTTTCTCGGCAACCCGCCGATCACCTTCCTGCGCGGCGTCGTCGACAAGGGCGCCTTCACGATCCCGGAAAGCGAGATCCGCGTGCCGCTGCCCGATACCATCGGCGCTGCCGAGGGCACGAAGCTGATGCTCGGCGTCCGGCCAGAGCATTTCACGCCGGCGGGCGACATCCCCGTGCCCGGCAAGATCACCTTCGCCGAAACGCAAGGCCGCGAGAACCTCTACGATGTGGCTCTTGCCGGCGGACCGCTGCTGCGCTCCATCCAGCCGGTACGCAGCGATATCCATGTCGGCGACGACGTCCGCTGGGCGATCGACAGCCGCGGCATATTCGTCTTCGATGAACATGGCAGGAGGCTCTGATGCCCCGCGATTTTTCGAGATTTTTCGAGCGTTACGGCTGGCCAGCGGCCAAGGGCCGGCTTCCCTTTTGCATCGGCCATCGTGGCGCCAGCGGCCATGAACCCGAGAACACGCTTGCCGCCTTTCGCCGCGCCGCCGAACTCGGCGCTGAGATGTGGGAGCTCGACACGCAGCTGACCAGCGACGGCGTGGTCGTCGTCTCGCATGACGATCATCTCGAGCGCGTCTTCGGCATCGACCGCCGCATTTCCGAAATGACGGCAGCGGAGCTTGCCGGACTCGATGGTGTCGACGTGCCGAGTTTTTCGGAGGTCGCCGCTCTCGGCCGCGAGACCGGGACCGGTCTCTATGTCGAGCTGAAAGCGCCTGGGACCGGCATGCGCTGCTGGCGGCATCTTGCCGAGATGAACCAGCGTTTCGCCTGTCTCGGCTCCTTCGACACGGCGCAGGTGCGCGAACTCCGTGACGCGGCCTGCGATTTTCCGCTCTCGGTGCTGATCCGCGTCGGCCACGATCCGCATGTGCTCGGCGACGAGGCCGGCGCCGATATCCTGCATCTGTGCTGGGAGAGGGCAGGCGAGCGTCCGCAGGATCTGGTCACCGAGGCGCTGATGCGCCGCGCCTTCGAGGCGGGCCGCGAGATCGTGCTCTGGCACGAGGAGCGACCGGCCATTCTCGACGACATCATGAAGCTTCCCGTTCTCGGCATCTGCACGGATCTGCCCGATCTGATGCGGTCGCCTGCGGTTAAGGAAAAAGCAGTTGGCAGACAGGGATAAGGGACCGCGCAAGGTAACCTCCTTCGATGTGGCGCGTGTGGCCGGCGTCTCGCGCGCCGCCGTGTCGCGCGCCTTCACGCCGGATGCCAGCGTCTCGCCGAAGACGCGCGAGAAAGTCTACCAGGCCGCCAAGGAACTCGGCTACCGGGTGAACTATCTTGCTCGAAGCCTGACCAACAAACGCTCCGATCTCGTCGGCGTTGTCGCTGCCGGCCTCGACAACCCGTTCCGCACGCTACAGATCGAGAATCTCGCAAGAGTGCTGCTCGCCCGCAATTTCCGTCCCATCCTGCTGCCGACCTCGCCGGAGGCCGATACTTCGACGGTCATCGGTCAGCTGCTGCATTACGCCGTGTCAGGCGTCATCGTCACCTCGGACGCACCGCCGACCGAGATCTGCGAGCAGTGCGCGGCCGAAGGCGTGCCGATCGTGCTGATCAACAAGGGCAATGACATCCCCTTCGTCGACCGCATCATTTCCGACGACCGGATGGCCGGCCATCTCGCCGCCACCCAGCTGATCGACAGCGGCGTGCGAAAGCCCGCCGTGATGGCCGCACCTGCCGTATCCTATACGGCGCGACGGCGCAGCGAGGCCTTCATCGCGCGTTGCAGGCAGCTCGGCGTCGAGGCGCAATTCCTGCAGGTAAGGATCAACAACTACCGGAGCGGTTATGATGCGGCAGCCGAACTTGCCGCATCGGGCATCGACGGACTGTTCTGCGCCAACGACTACATGGCCTGCGGCGTGATCGACCGCGTCATGCAGGGCCGCGGCCGCGATGACGCGCCGCCGCTCCGCATCATCGGCCATGACGACATTCCGCAAGCGAGCTGGACCGCTTACGATCTCACGACCATCCGCCAGCCCTGCGACGTCCAGGCTGAAAAGACGGTCGACCTGCTGATGAGCCGGATGGCCGAGCCGGACCTGACGGCGCGTGTCGAATTCACGCCGGTGACATTGATCAGAAGAAGGACTGCCTGATGAATTCCGCATTCGATGCCGCCGCCATCCGCGCTCGGGCGGAGGTCGCCATGTCAGTTGCCCTCGAGGTCGGACGGGAAGCGGCCCGGTTTCGGCGCGACTCTGACCCCGGCATTCTCGCCGTCGAGAACAAGGGATTGCAGGATTTCGTCACCATCGCCGACAGAAAGGCCGAGCAGGCAATCCGCGACGGGCTGTTGTCGCGCTTTCCGGACGATACTTTCATGGGCGAAGAGAGCGGCGGACGATCGGGCGAGGGCGGCACCTGGGTCGTCGATCCGATCGACGGCACCACCAATTATATCAGGGGTTTCCGGCACTGGGGCGTATCGATCGCCTTCGTCGTCTCGGGAAAGGTTGAGATCGGCGTGGTCTATGACGCCGCCGCCGACAAGGTCGTTCACGCCGTGCGCGGCGGCGGCGCCTTCAAGGACGGGCTTCCGGTGCACGCGGCTGCGACCGTCGATCCGGCCGATGCGCTCGTCATTCTCGGTCATTCCCGCAAGACGAGCTTTGAAGACCATCTCGCGCTTTCGCGGCGGCTCCACGAACGCGGCATGGATTATCGCCGCATGGGCGCGGCCGCGATCGACCTCGTCCGCGTCGCCGAGGGCGCTGCCGATCTCTATTACGAACGCCACCTCAATGCCTGGGACATGCTCGCCGGCGCGCTGATCGCCGAAGAGGCCGGCGCTGTGGTGGCGATGCCGCCGGTCGACAGGCTGCTTGCGCAAGGCGGGCCTGTCATAGCCCACGCGCCGGGGCTTGCCGGCGAATTCGCCTTCATCCTCGACATTGAAGGGCTATAAATAGACCATTCCCAAAGAGGCGACCCGCCCGATTTGGCGTAACTGCGACGTTGACCCGAAAGCTGCGGAAACGCCGGTTACGAAACAACGCGATTGCGGCCGCTCTTTTTCGCCGCATAGAGATTCTGATCGGCGATCGCCAGGATCTCGTTCGGAGAAGTGGCAGACAGGGTGCCGGCGACACCGATGCTGATCGTAATGTGCAACCCGTTGCAGATCTCGGACCAGGCCCACTGTTCAACGGCCAAACGCAGCCGCTCGCAGACATCGGCGGCGCCCCGGGGAGCGCCGGCGAGCAGGACGACGAATTCCTCGCCGCCAAAGCGAATTGCCTGATCGGTAATGCGCAGTTGGCCGCGCAATATGGTGCCAATGGCACTGAGGACCTGGTCGCCGATCATGTGAGAGAAGTTGTCGTTGACCGACTTGAAGTGATCGACATCCAGCATAGCGATGGAATATGGGCGCTTCTCGGACGTCAGCTCTTTGAAACGGCTGTCGAGATATTTGCGGTTATAGAGGCCGGTCAGCGGGTCCACATAGACGGCACTGGCAAGGATATCGGTTTGCTCCTGCAGCTTCTGATAGGAGGCCTCCAGCGTTTCTGCGCGCTTCGTCTCCGTTTCGGCAACTTCCTTGAACCGCTTGGTTTCATAGTAGATTTCGGCAAGGCGGGCGCGCTGCTGGGTTCTCTCGGCGCTATTGCGCAAATAGGCTTGGTGATATTTTTTATGGGCCGCCAGCGCCGGATCGAACTGTCCCAGCCCCTCATAGGCTTGCGACAGATGAAGATAGATCTGGATATAGGAATCGAAACTGCCGCCATCGTCTATCAGCTCCACCGCCTCGAGCAGCGGCGCTAGAGCTTCCGCGAATTTGCCGGAATTGTTGTAGATCTGGCCCAAGGTGTAGAGATATTGCTGCCTGTCCCTGACATAGCTGTTCTCCTGCAACAGCCGGTAGCGGACCATGCACTGGAGCGCCTTGTCATGCTCGCCCAGGTGGCTGTGGAACTCGGCTTTGTTGCCGAGACAGATGCGGGCAGCCCAGCGATCGCCAGTCTCGGTTGCGATGTCGAGCGCCTGTTCGGTCAGTTCCAGCGCTCTCACCAGCATCTGGTGGCCTTGCTCCGGCTGATCGAGCGCCTGCGCGATATATCCGGCTTCCGAATGAGCGCCGCCGAGATTGATGAGCCACCAGCATTCATAGGTCTTGTCGCCGATCGATCTGGCGAGTTCGACAGACCTCTCGCTCATCAGGATGGCCCGGTCGGGCTGCTTGTTGTACCAGAAGATAATTCCAATGACGTTGGTGGCCAGGCTTTGCGCTTTCGGGTCTGCTGTCTTGTCGGCCAGATCCAACGCGTGCGTGGCTTCTTCGATCGCTTCCTCCGGCAGGCCCAATTCCAGCAGCAGCCATCCGAAATAGGCCCGGGCATAGGCTTCCTGTCTGGGCTCCCCGTTCGTTTTCCAGAAGTCTACCGCCCGGCGGACATGCGTCAGGCCAAGTTCGGCCTTGCCGATCTGAAAACAGTACCAGCCAATGTCGGTGTCGCATTGAGCAGCGAGCCGATCGTCGCCCCGCGCCGTGGCATCCGCAAGGATCTGGCCGGCCAGTGTGAGTGCCTCGACGGAGCGGCCTGTGCACCCAAGATGCCACGCTTCCTGCAAGCTGGAATTTGCTTGTTGCGCAATTGCTTTAGTATCAACAACTTGCATATCGAACACCAACATTTGTCTGCTGGATATGGATAGCATCAGAAGTTTAAAATGATGCAAATTACGCAAAACATGCGACAGGCCGAGAAATAGAGTCCCGACAGCGGCTCACACCTTTCGAAATGATACTCCGATGCTTGTTGTTAGACTGCCATGCGGCGGCGCCAGGCGCGTTCGGTCGCCGGTGCCTCGTCGGTCGTGATCTGATCCGGCTTCAGGGCCATCAGCGCCGAGAAATTCAACCGTTCCGCTTCGCTGAAACCAGCCTCCGGATCCTTCAGGGTGAAGGTCCAGGCATCGACGCGTTTGCCTTGGTCCTGGCAGAGCGCGATCATGTCGAGACCGTCCCTGGCGGCGTCCAGGATCAGTGACCACTGCAAATAAATCGTGTCCGGTTCGGTCGGGCCGCGCAGGTCGGCGCGCAATTCCGCCTCGACAGCCTTCCAGCCGCGAGCCTTGCTGATATCGTAGAGCTTGTCGGTGGGATCGATGCCACGCAGCAGATGCGGAAGCTTCTCCTTGACCGCGACGATGAGATCGAGACTGCCGCCGCTAACGATCACCGAGGCGGCGATATCGCGGAAATGCGCGGCAAGATGCTCAATGCCCCTGGCGCCGATCGCCTCGTAGTCGTCCTTCATGTCGAATTGCAGCAGCGCGGCCGGATGGGCCGATTGCAGCATGGCGGCGAGATCTTCGCTGAGGATCAGCGGCCGGTCGCCCTCCTGCATCCTGATATCGCCGAGGTCACCAAGGCTTTTTTCGGCAATCGGTCCATGCCCGGTCGTTTCACCTTCGAGGTCCTCGTCGTGCAGCACGACGAAACCGCTATCGGCGCGCACGCGCAGATCGAGCTCCATCGAAGCGCCGGCGGCAAATCCTTCCGCCATGACCTCGGCTGAGAACAGCGGATCGGCAAACCGTTTGCGCAACCTATGCCATTTCAGGCGGGTGCGGTGCCCCTCATGCGAAATCTCCAGGCCCTGCGCATCCAGCAATCTCGTCATCTGCACCAAGTCTCCACGATGCCTCTCTCCTGCCTTGGCGAGCGACGATTATCAAGGACTGAATACGGCTTTATCGGGATGCCGGAGGGTTTTTGCCGGGCCAAGCGTAAGCCGGGCGGCGGCCTTGTGGTCATCGACATGCCGTCCCGGTTCCGGGAACATCTCTCAGCGGCTATAGGCCGACGAAATCGCCTCGGAAGCGGCTGATATATCCGCGAGATGACCGGCCTGCCTGAGGGCCGCGCCATAGGCCACGACATTCGACAGCACCGTCTGGAATGTGGCGCGCGGACCTGTGTGGTTCAGCCGCACGAGACGGGCCGGCGCGGTTCCGACACCTTCGGTCAGCTCGACCCCCAGTCGTCCGGCGGCAGTGATCAGCACGGCAGGTGCCAGCGCCTCCGGCACCGGCACCGCCGTCACCAGGTTCGACGCCTTTGCTGCCGGCACCCAGACCGGAGTTCCGAGTGCCGCAAGCCCCGCCCGTGTTGCCGATGCGGCAAGCGCATGGCGGGCGACCACATTCTCCAGGCCTTCGGCTTCGATGCGGTCGAGCGACGTTTCCAGCGCGAAGAATTCCAGCGGCGCCGGCGTTCCCGGCAGGCCGAACCGGCCGCTATCGACCCAGCTCTTCATGTCCGCCAAAGACAAGATCGAATCGCGCGGTGCGCCATCTCGGAGAATGAAATCCCAGGCACGGCGGCTGACCGAGAGCGCGGAGACACCAGCCGGACCGCCGAGTGCCTTCTGCGGGCCGATCACCGCGATGTCGATGCCGAGATCGTCGACATCGAGCCCGTGGCCGCCGACCGAGGCGACCGCATCGACGACGGTGACGATGCCGTGATCACGCGCAAGCGCCAGTATCTCGGGCAGGGGATTGAGAATGCCGCTGGCGGATTCGGCATGAACCAGAGCGAGCACATCGATGCGAGAACCGGCGTCGAGTGCTTTGGCGACGGCATCGATCTCGATCGGCAGGCCTGGTTCGGCGACGATATCGGCAACCGTTGCACCGCCCCGCCGCAGCCATTGCCCGAACCAACCGCCATAGAGGCTGGTGACGATGTTGAGTGCGGTAAGGCCGGGGCGCGCAAGGCTGACCGCTGCCGCCTCCAGCGCCACCACTGCCTCTGCCTGCACAAGCAATATGTCGCCACGGCTGCGCAATAGGCGGCCGATCCTGTCGGCAAGGGCTGCGTAGCGTTCCGCGGGATAGGAGGGTACGCCATGCAGGGGATTCCAACCAAGATCGGACATGGATACTTCCTTCAGCAGGGATCGGTCGCGAGACGGGGGACGGCGGCAACGAGCGCGCGAGCGGCATCGGATTGCGGCGCGGCAACGAGCGCCGCGGCCGGACCGGTCTCGACGATCCGCCCGCCATCCATGACGGCGATGCGGTGGGAAACGGCGCGGACGACGGCAAGATCGTGTGAAATGAACAGACAGGCAATGCCCTGTTCTTTCTGCAGATCGACCAGAAGTTCCAGGATCCTGCCGCGCACGGTGACGTCGAGGGCCGATACGGCTTCGTCCAGCACCAGCAGCGAGGGCCGTGCCGCAATCGCCCGGGCGATCGCCACGCGTTGGCGCTGGCCGCCGGAGAGCGAACGGACCGGCCGACCGGCATAATCGGCAGGCAGGCCGACGCGTTCGAGCAGCATGACGATCTCGTCGCGGCGGCGGTCTTTCGCGACGACCCCGTGGATGCGAAGCGGATCGTCGAGCACGGCGCCAACGCTCGCCAGCGGATTGAAGACTGCGAGCGGGTCCTGGAACACCATCTGCATGCGCGCCCGCCGGCGGCGCAACGACGCACCGTTCAGGGCAAGCCAATCCACCCCCTCGAAGCGGATCGACCCGGCATCGGCGCTGAGAAGCCGCAGCAGGAGGCGCGACAGCGTCGATTTCCCGCTGCCGGAGGCGCCGACGAGGCCGAGCGTTTCGCCGGCTGAGATCGTCAGCGACACATTGTCGAGGGCTGCAACCTGGCGCGCGCCGGAAGAAAACCCTTTCGACAGGTTCTCGACGGAAAGCAGCGCATCGTTCATGGCTGCACCTCTGCGATCAGCGGCGGCGTCGCGAGGTCGCGATGGCTGGCAATGAGGGCGGCGGTGTAGTCGCTTTTCGGCGCCGAAAGCACGGAACGGACGGGGCCAGCCTCGACCAGCCTCGCATTGCGGAAGACGGCGATGCGGTCGACGAAACCGGAGGCAAGCGCGATGTCGTGGGTGATGAACAGCAGCGTCATGCCGTCCTCGCGCACCAGCCCGTCGAGCAGACGGACGATCTCGGCCTGGACGACCACGTCGAGCGCGCTGGTCGCCTCGTCGGCGATCAGCAGCGCAGGCCTCGCAGCAATGGCCGCGGCGATCGCCACGCGCTGGCGCTGGCCACCGGAAAGCTGATGCGGAAAGGCCCGCATGGTCCTGTCAGGCTGCGGTATCCGCACCCGTCCGAGCAATTCCTCGGCCCTGACATAGGCTTGTTTCCAGCTGAGACCGAGATGGCGCCTGGCGCCCTCGGCGACCTGTTCGCCAATCGTCAGGACGGGATTGAGGCTGGAACCGGGATCCTGGAAGACGAAGCCGAAATCGCGCCCCGGGCGAGGCGGATGGCCGAGTCCGGGCCACAGCATCTCGCCACCGACCCTTGTGCCCTCCGGCAGCAGGCCGGTAAGGGCGCGGGCGAGCGTGCTCTTGCCGGAGCCGCTTTCGCCGATGATCGCCAGCCTTTCACCGGCTGTGATATCGAGATCGATACCGTCGAGCGCGGCTACGCCGTTCCTCCTGCGCTCATAGGTGACCGAAAGCTGTCTGAGGCTGCAGAAAATGCTGCTCATGGCGCGCTCCCGCCGTCATGACCAAGCGCCTTGCCGAGACCCTCGCTGAAGAGATGGACGCCGAGCACGGTCACGGCAAGGGCAGCGCCCGGTATCACCGAGAGATAGGATGCCGAACGCAGTACGCTGCGGCCCTCGGCAATCATCGAACCCCAGGTGGCGATATTGGGATTGCCGAGGCCAAGGAAGGACAGCGCGGCCTCGGTGAGAACAGCACCGGCGACGTTGGTGGCGGAAAGCGCCAGTACCGGCGGCAGCGCGTTCGGCAGGATTTCCCGAAAGGCGATCTCGGCCGGATGCATGCCGATCACCCTTGCCGAGGCGACATAATCCTGCTCGCGGATCGCAAGCACCTGCGCTCGCGTCAGCCGTGCCGGATCGGCCCAGGTCCCGAGTGCGATGGCAAGGACGACAATGGGCGTCGACACCCCGATGGTGCTGACGAAGGCAAGGGCGAGCAGGAAAGCCGGCACGATCTGGAAGGCGTCGACCACCCGCATCAGCGCCTCGTCAATAAGCCCGCCGGCAAAACCGGCCGCCATGCCGACGCAGAGCCCCAGCACCATGGCTGAAAACGCCGCCGCCAGACCGACGGCAAGCGACGTTCTGGCGCCGTAGAGCAGTCCCGCCAGGACGTCGCGGCCGAGACGGTCGGTGCCGAGCGGAAAAGCCGGATCGGTGAACGGCGCCAGCAGCGCGCGGCCGGCGATCCTCAGCGGATCGCCCGGCGAAACGACGGGAGCGAGCAGCCCGGCCGAAAGCAGGATGAGAAGGATCGCAAGTCCGGCCGCACCTTCCGGCGTGCGCAGCAGGCGCCGCAGCCAGTTCATACGCCGCCCTCCGATGCGCCGATGCGCGGGTCGAGCGCGGCATAGACGAGATCGACGAGGACATTGACCGATATGACGAGGACGGCACTGGTGACAACGATGCCCATCAACAGCGGCGCGTCGCGACCGTTGACCGCCTCCTGCGCCAGCCGGCCGAAACCGGGGATCGCAAAGACACTCTCGATCACCACGCTGCCGCCGAGCATGGCCGCCGATTGCAGCCCGAGCATGGTGACGAGCGGCAGCAGCGCATTGCGCGCCACGTGACGCAGCACGATACGGCTGCGCGACAGGCCCTTGGCGCGGGCGAAGAGCACGAAATCGAGCTTCCAGGCCTCGGCCATACCGCTGCGCATCACCCGCAGGAACAAGGCGAGATAGATCAGCGCGAGCGCGCCCACCGGCAGAACCAAATGATCAGCAATGTCGAGCGCGCGGGCAAATCCCGTCTTGCCGGAAGCGATTGTTTCCACGCCGGCGATCGGAAACCAACGCAGCTTCACCGAGAAAACGATACTGAGAACCAGGCCGAGCCAGAAACTCGGAATGGCATAGACGATCAGTGAGCCGATCGACAGCATCCGATCTCGCACGCTACCCGGCCGCGCCCCGGCAAGGATGCCGAGCGCCGAACCGACGCCGAAGGAAAGTGCCGTCGCGCTGCCCATCAGCAGCAGCGTATTGGGCAGGCGTTCTGTGATGAGCGCCCCGACCGGCCGGTTGAAGGCGACCGACCAGCCGAGATCGAGCCGCGCCAGCGAGGAAAGATAGAGCCAGAGGCGCGCAAACATCGACTGGTCGAGGCCGTAGCTCTCGCGCAGCGACTGCCTGAGTGCCGCATCGCCGCCGCCGATCGAGCCGAGATAGGCGTCGACGGCATCGCCCGAGGCGGATTCGAGCAGGAAAAAGGTGAAGATCACCACGATCAGCAGCACCGGAATGCTGCTGATTGCCCTGCGCCTCAGGAGGATGATGGCTCGTTTCACGCCGGACAGGGCCTCTGGAAGAGAATTGCTGCCGATCCTATCACGATTGCAGCGCGGTATCGCCCCAGTTCGAGACCGCCCAGCGCGGATTGTCCGCAACATTGAGCACGGTGTCGCGCGCGACGGTGATGAACCCCCATTCCACCACGTTGATCAGCGGCAGATCGGCGACGACGAGCTGCTGAAACTTGCGGTAGAGATCCGTGCGCGCCGCCGTGTCGACCGTCTCGGAGGCCTGTTTGATGACCTTGTCGAGCTCCGGATTGACGTAGCCGCCCTGGTTGGAGAAGGGCACGCCGGCTGGCGTCCCGGACTGAACGAGAATCGTGGTGGAGATCGCCGGATCGCCGCGGAAGACCGGCGGGCCGACGGCAAGGTCGAAGTCGTGGTCGGTATAAACAGCCTTCTGGTGCGCGGCCGCATCGGCATTAACGATCTCGGCATCGATGCCGATGACGGCGAGCGCTTGGCGAAGGTAATCGCCGAACTGGCGGGTCTCGTTGAAATAGGGTGCGGGGCGCAGCTTCAGCGAGAAACGGTTACCATCAGGCCCTTGTTTGTAACCGGCCTTGTCGAGAATATCGTTGGCGGCGGAGGGGTCGAACGCATAGGTCGCGACATCGGATGTATAGAATTCCGGCGCATTCTTCGGCACCGGGCCGGTCGCAGCGGCGGCGTAACCGAGGAAGATGGTGTCGACCACGAATTTCTTGTCGATCGCCTGGGCGATCGCCTGACGGACCCGGAGATCGGCCAGTTCCTTGCGGCGGTGATTGATCTCGACGACGAGCTGGTAGGTCAAAGCCTCGTAGCCTTTGGAGATCACCTTGATGCCCTCGACCTTGGAGATGCGGTCGAGATCGGCAAGCGGCACCGCCGAAAAGGCGGCAAGCTGGATTTCGTCAGCCTCGAGTGCTGCACCCGCAGCCTCGCGATCGGGCAGCACGCGGAAGATGATCTCGTCGAGTTTCGGCTGCTCCTTGTCCCAGTAACTCTCATTGCGCACCAGCCGGTAATATTCGCCGGATTTGTGTTCGGCGAACTTGAACGGCCCGGTACCGACAAGCGTGGTGTTAGCCGGATTGGTGGCAATATCGGTACCGTCGAAGATGTGTTTGGCGACGACGCTGGTGACGACAGGCAGGGCGTTACGGATCAGCTGGAACGGCGTCGGCTTGGAGAAGCGGAAGATGGCGGTGTAGTCATCGGGCGTATCGACGGCTTCGAGATTGGCAAAGACCAGACGGCCGAGATTCTGCAGCGGCTTCCAGATGTTGAGCGCCGAGAAGGCGACATCGACCGAGGTGAACGGCTTGCCGTCGTGCCAGGTCACGCCGTCGCGCAGCTTGAAGGTGACGGAGAGGCCGTCGGCCGACCCCTCCCAGGCGGTGGCGAGACGCGGCGCAAGCCCGTCCTTGCCGTCGAACGAGGCTTCGGCAAGCGGCTCGATCACCTTGCTCGCAACGAAGAAGACGCCGTTGGAGGCGACGATCGCCGGATTGAGGTTCTTCGGTTCGGAATCGGCCGCAACGATCAGCCGGCCACCGGCAGGCGCCGCCTGCGCCAGCGCCTGGCGAGCGAGCGCCGTCGAAGCGAGGAGCAGGGCGGTGCCCTTCATCAGTGTGCGCCGCGAGATAGATGGTACGGTCATGACCCCTCCTGATCGATCGAATTTCAAGCGCCCATATTCAGGGTGAAACGCCGATTGTCATAGAGGTTAAATTCTAAACCTCGGACACCGCGAGACATTTTTTGTCACCCAGAGCGCCGCGCGTCCAACAGGACGCGCTAAGGACGCTCTATCACTTTGATTGGCGCATCATCCTCCCCGAAAATCGGATCCGATTTTCGGGGAGGATGATGCGCCGGTCATTATTCACTCAGCCACTGGCGGCGACGCGGGTGGGCTCGCCGAAGAGATTGCGATAGGCAGCCCCGGGATGCGGCGCAACGAGCCGCGGCCCCGCTCCCCCGAGTTTTTCCCGCAGCGTTCCCTTGGCATAGTCGGTCTTGTAGACGCCGCGCTTTTGCAGTTCCGGCACCAGCAGATCGACGGCATCCTCGAAACTTTCGGGTGTCACGGCATAGGCGAGGTTGAAGCCGTCGACATCGGTGTCCTCGACCCATTCCTGCATCAGATCGGCAACCGTCTGCGGCGAGCCGACGAAGACCGGGCCGAAACCGCCGACGCCGACCCAGTCGGCCATTTCGCGCACCGTCCATTCCTTGGTGGGATCGATGGTGGTGAAGGTTTCGACAGCCGATTGCACCGCATTGGTATGGCGGTGCCGCAGCACCTCGTCCGGCCCGAACTGGCCGAAATCGATGCCGGTCCAGCCGGAGATCAGCGTCAGCGCGCCTTCGAAGGAGGCGTATTTGCGGTATTCGTTGAATTTCCGCTGTGCCTCCGCATCCGTTTCACCCAGGATCACGGTCTGCAGATTGAAAGCAAGGATTTCGCGCGGGTTGCGGCCGACGCGTTCGGCCGCCTCGCGGACATTGGCGACGTAACGCTTCAGCACGGCTTTCGACGGGGAGGCGACGAAGATGCATTCGGCATGGGCGCCGGCGAAATCCTTGCCGCGGCTGGAGGCGCCGGCCTGGTAGAGCACCGGCGTGCGCTGCGGCGAGGGTTCGCTCAGGTGAATGCCGGGCACGTTGAAATGCCTGCCGGAATGGCGGATCGGATGGACCTTTTCCGGATGGGTGAAGATGCCGGTTTCGCGGTCGCGCACGACGGCGCCATCCTCCCAGCTTCCCTCCCAGAGCTTGTAGCAGACTTCCAGATATTCCTCGGCGAGATCGTAGCGGTCATCGTGCTTCGTCTGCGCCGGCTGGCCGATATTGAGCGCGCCGCTGTTGAGGTAGGAGGTGACGATATTCCAGCCGACGCGCCCCTTGGTCAGATGGTCGAGCGTCGAGATGCGGCGGGCGAAGGTGTAGGGGTGCTCGAAGGAGAGCGACGCCGTCAGGCCGAAGCCGAGATGTTCGGTCTCGTAGGACATGGTGGGGATCAGCTGTAGCGGGTCGTTGACCGGCACCTGCGCCGAATGGCGAAGGGCGGCATCGACATTGCCGTTCAGCACATCATAGACTCCGAGCACGTCGGCGATGAACAGCCCGTCGAACTTGCCGCGTTCCAGCGTCTTGGCCAGATGCACCCAGTAGTCGAGATCCTTGTAGGTCCAGGACTTGTCGCGCGGATGGCGCCAGAGCCCCGGCGACTGGTGTCCGACGCAATTCATGTCGAAGGCGTTGAGCCTGATTTCGCGGGTCATGTCTTTCTTCCTTGGAATTAGGGATTGCTGCGGCCAAGGCCGTAGGTCAGCGCTAAGGCTCCGACGAGCACGGCGCCCTTGACGAAATCCTGGGTGTAATAAGGGGCGTTCAGCATGGTGAGACCGTTCAGCAGCACCCCGACGAAGACGGCGCCGGCAATGGTGCCGAGCACGTTCGGGCGGCGCAGATTGAGGACGGCAAAACCGATCAGCGCGGCGGCGACGGAATCCATCAGCAACGAGCCGCCGGAGGAGACATCGCCACGCCCGACGCGGGCGGCGATGACGATGCCGCCCAGCGCCGCCAGCGTGCCCGAAATCACATAGGCGAGCGTCTTCAGCCGGACTGTGGACGCGCCGGCAAGCCGGGTCGCGACCTCGTTGCCACCGGTCGCAAACAGCAGCCGGCCGATGCGGGTGCGTTCGGTGAGAATGAAAAGCGCGACGGCGACCACCGCCATCAGTACCACGGCAACCGGCAGGGTGCCGAGGATGCTGTAGCGGCCGATCAGAAGAAAGGCCGGGTCGTAGGCGCCGGTCGCCTTCGAGCCGTCGGGCAGGGTGAGGCCTGCCGAAATCGACCGGCCGGCGGTCGGGATCAGTTGCAGACCGGAAAGCAGGAACATCATCGCCAGCGTCGCCAGGAGATCTGGCACCTTCAGGCGCACGATCAGGAAGGCGTTGACGAGACCGATCAGGGCGCCGAAGGCGAGCACCAGCGGCACCGTCACATAGGCATCGAGGTGCCAGACGATCATCGCATAACTCGCCGCCATCACGCTCGATGCGGCGACCGCGCCGATCGACAGGTCGAAACCGCCGACAGCCAGCGTCACGGTGACGCCGGCGCCAAGAATGGCAACGACCGATACCGCCTGCAGAATGCTCATCAGATTGGCGATATTGATGAAGGCGGGCTCGGCGATGGTGAAGCCGATGACGAGAGCCGTAAGCAGGATGAACACCGCACCCGCCCGGAGGAACGCCCCGAAGGCGGCAAGACGACCATTATCGGCTTGCAGCGATGCCTTCGGCCGGGCGCTTGCCTGCGGAAGAGTGTCGTCGTCGATCGTCGTCATGCGGGTATTCCCTGGATTGCGGAGGCAAAAGCGGCCCCGTGTGCCGCGGGCCTCAACACGTGGCGGTCGATGACGAGGATGCGGTCGGCCACTTCATAGGCCTCCTCCGGGTCGGAGGTCGCGATCAGCGTCGCCCGGTCGGTGCGGGCGCGGATCGCCCGGATGATGTCATGACGGGCGCCGACGTCGACACCCTGGAAGGGTTCGTCGAGCAGCAGCAGCCGGCTCGGTTCAGCCTCCCAGCGGGCGATCACCGCCTTCTGCTGGTTGCCGCCGGAGAGCGACCAGATCGAGGCGAGGGGTCCGGCGGCCTTGATGCCGAGACGGACGATCGCCTGCTCGGCCTCGCGTCGTTCACGGCCACCGACCAGGAAACCGCGCGGATACCATTTGCCAAGATGCGGCAGGCTGATCGTCGCCGACAGCGAATGGCCGGGCCACGCCGGCGGCATCAGCGATGAACGGTGCCGGTCTTCGGCCGCCATCGCCACACCGGCGGCGATCGCTTCGGCCGCGTTTTTTGGCCGGTAAGACCGGCCGTCGAGCAACATCGCGCCGCGCTCAAGCGCGGTCACGCCGAAGATCGCCTGGAGCAACCGGCTCTTGCCGGCGCCGAGCACGCCGGTAACCGCCACCACCTCGCCCTCATGCAAGGACAGATCGAAGGGCTCAGCTTCGGGGAGCAGGCTGATGTCGCGCATCTCGAAAATCGCCGGACCGGTCGCAGGCCGCGCATCCGGCCGGGCCGCATCCAGTCGGCGGCCGATCATCGTCTCGATGGCGCTCGAAAAATCGATCGGCCGCGAGAAGGTGCCGACGACGCGACCGCCGCGCATGACGAGCGCATGGTCGGCGATGGCTTCGAGATCGGCGGTGCGGTGCGAGATATAAAGGATCGCCAGGCCGCGCTTGCGCAGGTTGAGAAGAATATCGAAGAGGCGGCGGCTTTCCTCTCCGGAAAGGCTCGCCGTCGGCTCGTCGAGGATGAGCAGATCGGCGCGGTTGGCAAGCGCCCGGGCGATCGCCACCAGTTGCCGGTCGGCGCTGCTGAGGTCGCCGAAATCACGATCGATCGGCAGGCTGAAGCCGGCGGCATCGAGCATTGCCTGCGCGGCGCGGCGGATGCCGGTGCGCGAGACGAAGAAGGGCGCGCTCCGATCGGCGAACCGGTTGAGCAGCAGGGCATCGGCAACGCTCAGGCCAGCCGCGCCGACGAGATCCGTCGATTGATGCACCGTGACGACACCGGCCTTTGCCGCGTCGGCCGGGCTGCGCGGCGCAAAGGGGCGGCCATTGAAACTGACCGTGCCGCCATCGGCCGGAAGGACGCCGGACAGGATCTTTACCAGCGTCGATTTGCCCGCACCGTTGGCACCCATCAGCGCCACGATCTCACCGCGCTCCAGCGACAGTTCAGCACCGGCAAGCGCCCGCGTCGACCCGAAACTGCGGGTGATATTTTCAATGTGAAGAAGCGGCATCGATCATGTCCGGGACTGCATTTGTATCAGGAGTGTGCCCCGTCCGGGTGGTCGAACTCCAGGCACGCCTTTCCCTCACAAACTGTCCCCGGGAAACAAAGAATCTCCCGCAGCCCGGAAAATCGGATCATTTACTCTACTAAAAACATAGAGATTATATCTAAATAATCCGATGCGTCGCGGGGCTCCCAACCCGTCAGACGACGCTTCCGATTGCTAGAAGGAACGCGACGATGAAATCCCTCGCACGGCTCGCACTGTCTGCCGCCGTCATTCCGTTCATTTTCATTCAAGGCGCAAAAGCCGACGGCCTGTCCGGCGCTCCGGCCCCCTTTGATAAGGGCGGGGTCAAGGTGGCTCTGATCAGCTACATCTCGGCCGGCGATTTCTTCCAGGCCTACCAGGCCGGTGCGGAAGCCCAGGCCAAGGCGCTGGATATCGACCTGCGCGTCTTCCCCGGACGGCAGGACGCCGCCGAGCAGCGCGAGCAGATCCTGCAGGCGATCAATCTCGGCGTCTCCGGCATCGTCATCGACCACGGCCTTCCGGAATCGCTCGGCGACGTCGTGCAGCAGGCGCTCGACAAGGGCATCAAGGTCGTGGCCTTCGACGTCAACCTCAACAACCCCAAGATCCCGCAGGTGGAACAGAGCGATCACGAGCTCGCCTCGCTGGCGCTCGAACAGGTGGTGAAGGACAACGGCAAAGACTTCAACGCCGGTTGTGTCTATGTCGCGGGTTTTGCGCCGCTCGACCGCCGCAATGAGGTCTGGGACAAGTTCAAGTCGGAGAATAAGGACGTGGTCGAAAAGGCCCGTTTCGGCAATGTCAGCGACACGACGGCGACCTCGACCGCCGACCAGGCGAAGGCCGCGCTCACCGCCAATCCCGATATATCGGTCGTTTTTGCCCCCTATGATGAATTCGCCCGCGGTGTGAAGCTCGCCGCCAACGATCTCGGCATTTCAGCTAAGCTGAAGATCTATTCGGCCGACGTCTCGACCGCCGATATCCAGGAAATCACCGAGGAAGGCAGCCCCTGGGTTGCGACCGTCGCGACCAATCCGGCCGTCGTCGGCGCCGTCTCCATCCGTGCCGCTGCACTCGAGATCGCCGGTCAGACGGTTCCCCATCAGATTACCGTGAAGCCGACGCTTCTGACGCAGGAGAGCCTGCGGGCGGCCGGCGTCAAGACGATCGAGGAACTGGCTGCGAAGGTCCCGGCCTTCAGCACGAGCGATGCGGCAACCGCGAGCTGGATTCCGGACAAGCTTTTCTGAGGAGGTCACCCTCGATCCTTCCGGCGGGAGCTTGACGCTCCCGCCGGATCATCTTTTTGGAGAATTGGAGTCCCGCCCATGAGCCAGTCCAATGTCGTCTTCGCGGTGAACCGCAATCCGACGCGAGAAGACCTCTTTGCCCGTGCCGAGGAGATCTCTGCCGACCTTTCCCGGCGCGCCGCAGACCTCGACCGTGAAGGCCGTCCGCCGCTCGCCGAGATCGTCAAATTGAAGAATGCCGGGCTGCTCAATGCGTTGCATCCCACCCAAATCGGTGGCGGCGGCCTCGACTGGGTCGATGGACTGAGGCTGGTGCGCATTCTCGCCCGCGGCGAAAGCTCGATCGGTCAGCTGCTCGGCTACCACTATGTCAACAGCCAGTATATCTATTGGGCCCTCGATGCCGCCCGTGCCCATGCGCTGGGCAGCGATACCGTCGCCAGGAACCTCTATTGGGGTGCGGCGGTCAATCCGCGCGATCCCGGGCTGATGCTGACTCGTCGTGGCAACGGCTATGTGCTGAACGGACGCAAATCCTTCTCCACGGCGGCACGGGTCTCCGACTACATCAACGCCAATGCCACGCTCGACGACAAGATCGCCGGCTTCGCCGTGCCGACCAATCGCCCCGGCTATGTCGCCAATGACGACTGGGACAATATCGGCCAGCGCCTGTCCGACAGCGGCAGCGTCGAGTTCCGCGACTTCCCGGTCTACGAGGAGGATTTCGTCGGTGCGCCAGCTGCCCCCGACGCAGCGCCGCCTGTATTGTCGACCTTCAACACGCCGTTCATCCAGCTGGTCTTCGTCAACTTTTATCTCGGCACCGCCGAAGGCGCGCTGCAGGCGGCCGTCGATTACGTCAGAACCACCACCCGGCCGTGGATCACGTCAGGCGTCGAGCGGGCGGCCGACGATCCCTATATCCTCGAACGCGTCGGCGAATTCACCGCGGCGCTGAAGGCCTCGGCAGCCCTTGCCGACCATGCGGCGTCAGCCGTGCAGGCGGGTCTTGCCCGTGGCAGCGACGTGACGGCGCGCGAGCGCGGCGAGGCGGCGGCGGAAGCTTATACCGCCAAGGTGCACGCCACCCATGTCGCGCTCGACATCACCTCGCGCGTCTTCGAGCTGACCGGCGCCCGCTCGACGGCAGACAAATACCGTTTCGACCGGTTCTGGCGCAATGTCCGTACCCACACGCTGCACGACCCAGTCTTCTACAAGGCGAAAGAAGTCGGTGAATTCGTGCTGAACGACCGGATACCGGAGGTCAGCCTCTATAGCTGAGGCGGCCACGGCTTCATCGACAATGAAAAACCCCACTGCCGGCAGCGGCGGTGGGGTTTTCGTTTGAAAGCGACGAAGGCTTCAGAGCGCACCGTTCTTCGGCGGCGTCACGCCGTTCAGATGGTAGTTGCCGACGACATGGTATTTCCAGCGCACGGGATCGTGCAGCGTATGGGTGCGGGCATTGCGCCAATGGCGGTCGAGATTGAGACCTGTTTGTACCGACGAGGTTCCGGCAAGCTCGAAGAGCGTATTCGCCGCCTCGATCGCCACCTCTGTTGTCAGCACCTTGGCGGCGGCAACCGCAAGTGTGGCCTCAACCACCTTTTCCTCGGTCGTCTCGACCTGCGCGGCATCGACCTTGTGGCCAGCGCGCTCGACAAGAGCGGTTGCGGCTTCCAGCCGGATGGCGATCTGGCCGACCTTGGCGATCGTCAGCGGGTCGTCGGAAGCGCGATCGAGGCCGCTATCCATCCACGGGCGGGATTTCGTCCTGACGAAATCAAGCGTTTCGGCAAAGGCCGCCCGCGCGATCCCGAGATCGACACCGGCATGGATGATCTGGCCGACGGAACCGATCGTCGTCGGCCGCTCGAAACCCTTGTGATGGAAGACCACGGAATCGGCGCTGACATAGACATTGTCGAGGATCGTCGTGCCGCTGCCGGTGGTGCGCTGGCCGAAGCCGTCCCAGTCGTCGACGATCTCGACGCCTTCGGTGCCCTTCGGCACGAAGGCCATTGTCAGCCGATCCTCCGGATCGAGCGCGAAGACGGTGACCCAGTCGGCGAAGAGAACGCCGGTCGAATAGAATTTGCGGCCGTTGATCCGGTAGCCCGGACCATCGCGGGTGATGCGCGTGTTGTAATGGCCGACCGTCTTGGTGCCGCGCTCGGAAAGCGCATTGCCGAAACGATCGCCGGCCAGCACACGGCCGAAGAAATAGCGCTGCTGCTCCTCGCCGCCATCGGTTCTAAGCGCCTCAAGAATATAGAAATGGTTCTGCGGGATCTGGCCGATCGAACCATCCGCCTCCGACAGGATCGCAGTGATCTCGGCAAGCACGGCGTTGGAGACGTCGAGCCCGCCATATTGCGCAGGCACGGTGATCGCGAGCAGACCGGACTGGGCGAGAAGATCGAGTTCGGTAAACGGCAGGATCCGGTCGGCATCGCGCTCGGCGGCGCGCGCGGCAAATTGCGCCGCCAGTCTGCGGGCGGTGGCGATCGCTTCCTCGTCGCTGCCGATACGGGCGGCCACGGGCCGGATCTGATCTGTTGACCTCAGCACTGTGTTCATCGATGTCTCCAATTCTGACGAGCCTATCGGTGAAAGAAATCGAGCGTCGAGATAAGAGCACAAATTCTATAGAAGCCATCGAAAATGAAAAGTGTTTGCTTATCAGTCTCCAACCGCCGCGATTAGGGTTTGCGTTCTGCACCGGCGCGGCCAAGGTAGCTTGGCAAGCGATAAAATTCCCACCCGGAATTGCCGCTTCCGGTCTCGATTTGATTTCGGCGACTTCCTACGTAACCGATATCCCGCTGCGTCGCCGCGACGGTTGCAGAAAGAACGCCCAATGCGGGGCAGGCGACCGCCTTGCCCGATCCATGAGGAAAGTCATGACCCCACGGCAGTTGCGCCTCGGCGCCTTCATGCGTCCCGTCAGCCTGCACACCGGCGCGTGGCGCTATCCCGGTTCCTATCCCGACGCCAATTTCAATTTCGCCCATCTGAAGTCCTTCGCGCAGGCGCTGGAACGGGCGAAATTCGACGCCTTCTTCATGGCCGATCACCTTGCCGTGCTCAACATGCCTGTGGAGGCGCTGAGGCGCAGCCACACCGTGACCTCCTTCGAGCCCTTCACGCTGCTATCGGCGCTGGCGGCGGTGACGGAGCGTATCGGCCTCGTCGCCACCGCTTCCACCACTTTCGACGAGCCCTATCACATCGCTCGTCGCTTCGCCTCGCTCGACCATATCAGTGGCGGCCGCGCCGGCTGGAATATCGTCACGACGTCCAACCCCGACGCCGCGCTCAATTTCGGCCTGGACGAACATGTGGAGCATGGCGAACGTTATCACCGTGCGCGGGAATTCTACGATGTCGTGACCGGGCTGTGGGACAGTTTCGCCGACGATGCCTTCATCCGCGACCGGGAGAGCGGCCAGTTCTTCGATCCGGAAAAGATGCATGTGCTCGCCCACAAAGGCGAGGAACTCAGCGTCCGCGGGCCGCTCAATATCGCCCGGCCGCCGCAGGGCTGGCCCGTCATCGTCCAGGCCGGCCAGTCCGATCCCGGCCGCCAGCTTGCCGCGGAGACCGCCGAGATGGTCTTCTGTTCGCCGCGCGATCTTGCCGCCGGCAAGGCGCTCTATGCCGACATCAAGTCCCGCATGGAAGCCATCGGCCGCAAGCGCGACCATCTGAAGATCCTGCCCGCCGCCTTCGTCATCGTCGGCGACAGCATCGAGGAGGCGCGCGCCAAACGCGCCACGCTCGACAGTCTGGTGCATTACGACAGCGCCATCGCGTCGCTTTCGATCGCGCTCGGTCACGACGCTTCGGGCTTCGATCCCGATGCGCCGCTGCCGGCCGATATTCCCGACACCAATGCCAGCAAGACCGGCCGCGCTCAGGTGCTGAAGCTTGCGGCGGAGGAAAATCTGACCGTGCGTCAGCTGGCGCAGCGCTATGGCGGCTATGCCGGCCTTGCCTTCGTCGGTACCGCGGCCAGTATCGCCGACGAGATGGAACGCTGGCTCGACGAGGAAGGTTCGGACGGCTTCAACGTCGTCTTCCCCTATCTGCCGCAGGGTCTCCTCGACGTCACCGAACGGCTGGTTCCCGAGCTGCAGCGCCGCGGTCTGTTCCGCAGCGAATACGAAGGCACGACACTGCGCGAACATCTCGGATTGCCGCGGCCGGAAAACCGGTTCTTCCCTGCTGGCACATGAGGCGTCGCCGCCGCTGGAATGGACGAACCTCGCTTCCGCTTTCCGGAAGCGAGCCGATAGCGCTCAGGCCATGACCCCGACCTGAAACGCATCGCTCTCACCCATTATCAGTTCGAGAGGCCAGACGATGTTGCGGCTCTCGTTCGGATAGAATTCCCGATAGGCCTGCATGTTGGCGAGAAGCATCCGGCCGAGCGCGACGCCGAGATCGTAGAGCGAGATACGGAAGCAGCTGAGCGACGGCTGCAAGAACCGTGCACGAGGAGCGTCGCGGAAGCCGATCACCGCAAGATCGCGGCCGGGCATGACACCTGATTCCATCAGGCGGCGGTAAAGGCCGATCGCCATCAGCTCATAGATCAGGATCACCGCCGTCGGCCGTTCTTCGAGCAGCAGCAGTTCATGGGCCGCCTGGTAACCACCCCGTTCGCTCGACTTGACGCGGATGACGAGTGCCGGGTTGAATGCGATACCGTGTCGTTCGAGTGCGCGGCGATAACTTTCGACAAAGAGATAACCGAGATTGGCTTCGCTCGACGGCGCGGTGATCGCGATCCGACGATGCCCCAGCGCGACCAGCCGCTCGACGGCATGGTCGGCCACGCCCTCGAAATCGAGATCGATCCATGGAAAATCGCCGGCCGAAAGGCTGCGGCCGAGCGCCACGAAGGGGATCTTCGCCCGCGACAGAAAGTCGATGCGCCGGTCGACGCGCTGCGTGTCCGCGATGATCATCGCATCGACGATGCGCCGTGCCACCATCCGCTTCAGATATTCGTGCGGGTCCTCGTCGCTCGGGCAGGGCAGCATCACGAGGTCGAGCTTGTGGCGGGCAAAGACGCTCTGCAGGCCGCTGGTGACGCCAAGGAAGAAGTTGTCGGCATTCTCGACCGTCTCCTTGCTGGATTCGATCATCAACCCGATGACCTTCGTCTCTCCCTGACGCAGGCTCCGCCCAGACTGGTTGGCGACATAGCCGAGTTCCTCGGCCGCAGCCAGCACGCGCCGGCGGGTTTCCTCGTTGACATCGGGCTTGCCGTTCAGGGCGCGCGAGACCGTGCCGATCGAAATATCCAGGTGGTCGGCGAGCTGGCGAATCCCTTTCATCGGTGGCGATTTTCCCCAGAGCATGATGCCGAAAAGTGTGCGCGGTTTTCGGACGACATCATGCTCTGTTTCTTTGGTTTAGATCAGGATTCAGATTTTAGGCCGACCCGGCCTAAAATCGTCCGGATCAATTTGGCATCTGACCTCTATTGACACGGCAAAAAGTTTCCGCATACAGTCGTAAACGTTTACGGAGTGCGTGTCACTAGGAGTTGGCGCCATTCTCTCGGAGGAAATCGTGAAATTTAGTGCCATTCTGTGCGGGTGCGGAGCTATGTCCAAAGGTTGGTTGCGCGCGATCGCTTCCAACCCTCTGCTGGCCGATGCCATCACCATTGTCGGCCTCGTCGACCTGAACCGGAAGACGGCGGAAACGCTTGCCGCGGAATTCGGCCTCGAGGACGCCGTCATCGGTTCGGACCTGGCTGACGTCATCGCCGCCACCAAGGCCGATCTGGTCTTCGACATCGTCATTCCCTCGGCTCGATACGACGTCGTCTCGACGGCGCTGAAGGCCGGCTGCCATGTGCTCAGTGAAAAGCCGATGGCCGCTTCGCTTGCCGAGGGCGCTACGCTGATCGATCTTGCCGCCGAGACCGGGCGCATCCACGCTGTCATCCAGAACCGCCGCTTCATATCGGGGGTCCGGCGTCTTCGCCGTTTCGTCGACAGCGGCGCGATCGGCGACCTTACCGGCATCCATTGCGACTTCTTCATCGCGCCGCATTTCGGCGGCTTCCGCGAAGAGATGGACAACGTCCTGCTTCTCGACATGGCGATCCACACCTTCGATGCGGCGCGCTACGTCGCCGATAGGAAGCCGCTCGCCGTCTATTGCGTCGAGCGCAATCCAAAGGGTTCGTGGTATCGGCACGGCGCCTCGGCCAACGCCATTTTCGAATTTTCCGACGACATCGTCTTCACCTATCGCGGCTCCTGGTGCGCCGAGGGTGAGCGAACCAGCTGGGAAAGCCAGTGGCGCCTCGTCGGCTCGAAGGGAATGCTCACCTGGGATGGCGAAGAGAATTTCAAGGCGGCCGTTGCCGGCGAAGAGCCCGGCCTTCTGCATGGCTTTGCAGCCGTAAACGTTCCCGGTCCGGAACACGATGAAGAAACCCATGGCCATGCCAGCGTCATCGCCGATTTCATCGCGGCGATCAGCACCGGCAAGCAGCCCGAGACGGTCAATTCCGACAATATCAGAAGCCTTGCCATGGTCTTCGGCGCAATCGAAAGCGCTAAGACCGGCAAGCGCGTCGAAATTTCAGCATAGGATGACATGACGTGAGCAACCCTGCAAAATCCATTCGCATCGGCACCATGGTCAGCGGCAACAAGGGCGATACCGCAAGCCGCATCGGCGATATCGCCGATATGGGCTTCGAAAGCTTCGAACCCTTCTTCTGGCAAACGACCAAGGGCCAGGACCTTGCCGAACTCGGCAAGCGTTGCCTCGATGCGATCGGCAACCGCGACATCACCATCTCGACGCTCGGCATGTTCGGCAATCCGCTTGAGGAAACCGAAATCGACCTCGAAACGCTGCAGGGCTGGAAGGATTGCATCGACAATGCCCATCACTTCGGCGCCACCTGCGTTGCCGGCTTCACCGGCCGCATCCGCGGCAAACCGCTGACCGACAGCCTGCCGCGCTACAAGCAGATCTGGAGCGAGCTTGCCAAGCGCGCCGCCGACAAGGGCATCAAGATCGCCTTTGAAAACTGCGCCATGGACGGCAATTGGGCGACCGGCGACTGGAACATCGCCCACAATCCCGATGCGTGGGAACTGATCTTCAACGAGACCCCTGATGATAATATCGGCCTGGAATGGGAACCGTGCCATCAGATGGTCTATCTGATCGACCCCTTGCCGCAGATCCGCAAATGGGCGCACAAGTTCTTCCATGTCCACGGCAAGGACGCGACCATCCGCTGGGAGGTCATCAAGGAACACGGTATCTTCGGCAAGGAGAAGTTCGTCTTCATGCGCACGCCGGGCTTCGGCGACAGCAACTGGACCGACATCATTTCCGAGCTGCGCCTGGCCGGCTGGTCGGGCTCGATCGACATCGAGGGCTGGCACGACCCTGTCTATCGCGACGCGCTTGAAATGACCGGCCAGGTCTATGCGCTCAACCACCTCAAGCATGCCCGGGGCGGCGAATTCGTCGTCGATCCGGCCTGATGACATCGTTTCCGGCAAGGAGGAATTGCCGGACACGGGGATAACCACAAAGGAGGAGAACCATGGCTATCCGCAAATATGCAATTCTGGGAGCGCTTGCCCTTGCAGGCGTCTCGCTGTTCGGTCTTTCGGCCAAGGCCGAGGACGTCACGCTGACGCTCTGGTCGCTTGACAAGGACACCCAGCCGGCGCCGAACCTCGTCAAGGAGTTCAACGCCCAGAACAACGGCATCAAGATCGAATACCGGCTGATCCAGTTCGACGACGTCGTCACCGAGGCGATGCGCGCCTATGCCACCGGCCAGGCGCCCGATATCATCGCCGTCGACAATCCCGAGCATGCGCTGTTCTCGTCGCGCGGCGCCTTCCTCGATCTTACCGACATGATCGCCAAGTCGACCGTCATCAAGCCGGAGAATTATTTCCCCGGACCGCTGAAATCGGTCGAGTGGGACGGCAAGTATTTTGGTGTGCCGAAGGCGACCAACACGATCGCGCTTTACTACAACAAGGATATGTTCAAGGCGAAGGGCCTCGATCCGGCGAAGCCGCCGCAGACCTGGGACGAGCTGGTCGAGGATGCGCGCAAGCTGACCGACCCCGCCAAGAACGTCTACGGTCTCGCCTTCTCGGCCAAGGCCAACGAGGAGGGCACCTTCCAGTTCCTTCCCTGGGCCCAGATGGGCGGCGGCAGCTATGAGCACATCAATGCCGACGGCGCGGTGAAGGCGCTGGAGATCTGGAAGACGATCATGGACGAGAAGCTCGCTTCTCCCGATACGCTGACGCGCGGTCAGTGGGATTCGACCGGAACCTTCAACTCGGGCAATGCGGCCATGGCGATCTCCGGTCCGTGGGAACTCGACCGTATGACGCAGGAAGCGAAATTCGATTGGGGCGTCACTCTGCTCCCAGTTCCGAAGGAAGGGGCCGAACGCTCCTCGGCCATGGGCGACTTCAACTGGGCGATCTTCGCCACCAGTAAACATCCGGCCGAAGCCTTCAAGGCGCTCGAATATTTCGCCTCGCAGGACGACAAGATGTTCAAGAACTTCGGCCAGCTTCCGGCCCGTTCCGACATCTCGATCCCCGAAAGCGGCCAACCGCTGAAGGATGCCGCCCTCAAGGTCTTCCTCGAACAGCTGAAATACGCCAAGCCGCGCGGTCCGCATCCGCAATGGCCGAAGATCTCCAAGGCGATTCAGGACGCCATCCAGGCGGCATTGACCGGCCAGATGAGCCCGAAGGACGCGCTCGACCAGGCCGCCGACAAGATCAAGGCAGTACTAGGCTGATCATTGGCTGCGAGCGAGCCGCTTGCTCCCTCTTCTCCCCGCGGGGAGAAGAGGGACCGGAAGCAACGCGTCTTTTAACCGGATGAGCCTCGGTTCATCTCTTCATTTCCTCCCGGCAGGGGCCGTCTTCCGCATCATGCGCCAGGCGGCCCCGTTCGGAGTATCGGAGGACCCATGAAAAGGATCCTGATGAGCGTCAGGGACGGTCGCGGTTTCGATATCGTGCTGGTCGCTTTCCCGCTCGGCTTTCTGTTCCTGATGGCGGGGCTGCCGCTGATCTACAATGTCGTGATGAGCTTCCAGGAGGTCGACATGTTCAGCCTCGGGACCTTCTCGCGTCCTTTCGTCGGCTTCAAGAATTATACTGACCTCTTCGCGCAGCCGGAAACGCTGCCGATCCTCTACAACACCATCATCTTCGTCACCGGCTCCATCGCCGGCCAGTTCCTGATCGGCTTCGGGCTGGCGCTGTTCTTCTGGGTCAATTTCCCCGGCGCCTCATGGATGCGCGGACTGTTCCTCGTCTCCTGGGTGATGCCCGGCCTCGTCGTCGGCGCCATCTGGAACTGGATTCTCTCGGGCGATTTCGGCGTGCTGAACTTCATCCTCAGGGAAAGCGGCATCATCTCCGGCAATATCTTCTGGCGCTCGGACCCGCATTATTCGCTCTATGCCGTCATCATCGCCAATATCTGGCTCGGCACCTCCTTCAACATGATCCTGTTGTCCGTCGGTCTCGCCGGCATTCCCGCCGATCTCTACGAAGCGGCCGAACTCGACGGCGCCAATATCTGGCAGCGCTTCTGGACGATCACGCTGCCGATGATGCGCTCGACCATCGGCGCGATCATCGCGCTCGGTCTGATCTTCACCCTGCAGCAGTTCGATCTCTTCGCCGCGATCACCTCGGGCGGGCCGAACAACTCGTCGAACGTCACACAATACTGGGCCTGGGATCTCTCCTTCCGACAATACGACTTCGCCAAGGGTGCGACGATCTCCGTCATCATGATTGTCTTCGTCATGTTCGCCTCCGTCGTCTATGTCCGGTCCACACGCCACGAGGTGCGCGGATGAATACGACCAACCGCGACCGCCTGATGCTCGCCATATCGGTCGTCATGGCGGCGATCTATCTCTTCCCGCTCTACTGGATGTACATCACCGCGCTAAAAAGCGGCTCGGAGATGTTCGCGACGCCGCCGAGCTTCTGGCCGGCCGCGCCGCAATGGGCCACCTATGCCTATGTCTGGGAAAGCCGTGACATGGGCCGCTATCTCTGGAATTCCCTGGTGATCGCACTCGGCTCCATGGCGCTCATCACCCTGCTCGGGGTCGGCTGCGCCTATGTGCTCGCCAGATACCGCAATGTCTGGGTGGATATCGGCCTGTTCCTCATCCTCATGCTGCAGGTCTTGCCGGCCTCGCTGATGATCACGCCGATCTTCGTCGGCTTTTCGCAGATCGGCATGCTGGACTATCCAAGGCTTGCCGTCATCATCGCGGTCGCGGCAAAGAGCATGCCCTTCTTCGTCATCCTGGTGCGCGCCACCTTCATGAGCGTTCCCCAGGAGCTCGAGGAGGCGGCCCTCGTCGACGGCAATTCACGTGTCGGCGCTTTCTTCAACATCGTCCTGCCGCTTGCCCGCAACGGCATCCTGGTCAGCGCCATCCTGATCTTCATGCAGGCCTTCGGCGAATTCGTCTATTCGAAGTCGATGATCCAGGCGGTCGAGCTTCAGCCGGCAAGCGTCGGCCTCAATTCCTTCATGGGGCCGAACACCAACGAGTGGAACAACATCATGGCCTACGCCACGATGTATGTGACGCCGATCCTCGCCATCTTCGTTCTCTTGCAGCGCCGCATCGTATCCGGCCTCACCTCTGGAGCCCTCAAATGACCACGCAGATCGAGCTCAGAGGCGTCAACAAATATTACGGCGCCTTCCATGCCCTGAAGAATATCGACCTTTCGATCGCCAAGGGCACCTTCGTCGCGCTCGTCGGCCCGTCGGGCTGCGGCAAGTCCACGCTGCTGCGCTCGCTTGCGGGCCTCGAAAGCATTTCGACGGGCGATCTGAGGATCGCCGGCGAGTTGATGAACGGCGTGCCGCCGCGCAAGCGCGATGTCGCCATGGTCTTCCAGTCCTATGCGCTCTATCCGCATATGACGGTCGAGGAGAACCTGACCTACAGTCTGCGCATCCGCGGCATCGCCAAGGCAGAGGCCAAGAAAGCCGCCGAGGACGTGGCGGCGACGACAGGTCTTTCACATCTGCTGAAGCGCTATCCGCGTGAGCTTTCCGGCGGTCAGCGCCAGCGTGTTGCCATGAGCCGGGCCATCATCCGCCATCCCAAGGCCTTCCTGTTCGACGAGCCGCTGTCCAACCTCGATGCTGCGCTGCGCGTCCACATGCGCAAGGAAATCCGGTCGCTGCACGACCGGCTGCACGCAACCTTTGTCTACGTCACGCACGACCAGGTCGAAGCGATGACGATGGCCGACCATGTGGTGGTGATGCGCGACGGCATCATCGAACAGCAGGGCGCGCCGCTCGATCTCTACGACCGGCCGGCGAACCGCTTCGTCGCCGGTTTCATCGGTTCGCCGGCGATGAATTTCATTCCCGCGATCGCTGCAGAAGACGGCAGGAACCTGATCCTGGATTTTGGCGCGGTGAAGCAAAAGCTTGCGATATCCCGCGCCATCGAACCCGGCCGCAAGCTCATCGCCGGCATCCGCCCGGAGCATATCGGCGTCGTCGCGCCCGGGCAGGGCAGTTTCGATATACCGATCGCCTTCGTCGAATCGACAGGCTCCTCGACCTTCATCGTCGCGGAGACCCAGCCGGAGCTGACGATCGTCGAAACGCGGCGCGACAGGGTCAAGGCGGGAGACACGATCGGCGTGTCGGTCGATCCGGATCAGATCCATCTCTTCGACGCCTCGACGGACCGTGCCATATAAGGGCAACGGCCTGTCGGCTGTAATTGTCATAAAATCGAACCGGGCACCACCGGCGCCCGGTTGCGCGACAAGCTCGACCCGACGATTGCCAACGAGGATCGCCGGTCGAGCTTCCATCGGTTTATAAGAAAACAGATCCCGCACAGTCATTGCTGTTGACAACAGCGAACATTCGATATTGTCTTGTAAAGCGTTTTACTAAACCGCTTTACAACAGGTCCAGTCAATGGCCAAGGGAACGACCCCAAGCTTGAAGGATGTTGCGGCCGCCGCCGGCGTGTCGGTCACCACGGTGTCCCGTTTCGTCAACGGAAGCCTCGATCTTCCCTTTCAGACGAAGAAGCGCATCGAGGATGCGATCCAGACGCTGAACTACCGGCCGAACCCGCATGCGCGCCGCTTAAGCAGGGGCCGCTCCGACACGATCGGCCTTGTCGTGCCCGATATCGCCAATCCCTTCTTCTCGACCCTTGTCGCCGCTGTAGAGCAGGCGGCCGATGAAAGGAAACTCGCCGTCTCGCTGCATGCCACCCTCAATCGGCCGGGGCGCGAAATCGAATATCTGCAGCTGATCGAGCGCAATCACGTCGACGGCTTGATCTTCATCACCAACCATCCGGATGACGGTGCGCTGGCCGCCCTCATCAACGGCACCGGCAAGGTCATCATCGTCGACGAGGACATTCCCGATTCGAAGGCGCCGAAGCTGTTCTGCGACAACGAGCAGGGCGGTTATCTCGCCGGCCTGCATCTGGCCGAGCAGGGTCATCGCCATGTCCTCTTCATTGGCGGCGACGAGCGCATGATCAGCGCCCGCAGGCGTTATGGCGGCCTGCTGAAGGCGCTCAAGGAGCGGCATGGCGGCGAGGCCCGGGCCGACCGCTATGCCGGCGAATATACGATCGAATACGGCCGGGCGGCGGCGGTCGACTATCTCGCCGGAGACCGAAAAGCGACGGCGATCTTCGCCAGCTCCGACGAGATCGCCATCGGGCTGGTCGAGGTCTTCAGAAGCCAGGGCGTCTCGATCCCTGATGACATCTCGGTCATCGGCTTCGACGATGTCGGCCCGCTTCATCTCTTTGCGCCACCGCTGACGGCCATCCGCCAACCGGTGCGCCAGATCGGCCGGCGGTCGCTGGAGCTGCTTCTGGAAACCAATTGGCACGAGTGGAAACCATCCGCTTCGGAGGAACTGGTGCCTGTCGAAATCGTGGTGCGGAACTCCGTTGCGCCGCCTGCGAAATAACAATCAGCAACGTCAAAAAACCAAAAGAGGATGAGAACATGACATTGAATTTGACGAGACGAACGATGATCGCAGCCGCCGGCTTCACGGCATTGACCTTTATCGGCCTGTCCAGCGCCGCGGCACAGGAAAAGAAGACCATCGCATTGGTGCAGATCAACCAGCAGGCGCTTTTCTTCAATCAGATGAATGAGGGCGCCCAGAAGGCGGCCGACGCCGCCGGCGTCAAACTGGTGATCTTCAACGCCAATAACGAGACAACAGCGCAGAACAGCGCCATCGAAACCTACGTCCAGGAAAAGGTCTCCGGCCTTGCCGTCGTGGCGATCGACGTCAACGGCATCATGCCGGCGGTCAAGCAGGCCGCCGATGCCGGCATTCCGGTCGTCGCCATCGACGCGATCCTGCCTGATGGTCCGCAGAAGGCGCAGATCGGTGTGGACAATGCCGCAGCCGGCGCCGACATGGGCAAATACTTCCTCGACTACGTCAAGGCGAACATGGGCGGCAAGGCCAAGCTCGGCGTCGTCGGCGCGCTGAACTCGTTCATTCAGAACATCCGCCAGGAGGGCTTCGAGAAGACCCTGAAAGGCGTCGACGGCATCGAAATGGCCGGCGTCGTCGACGGCCAGAACATCCAGGACAACGCTCTTGCGGCGGCCGAAAACCTGATCACTGCCAATCCTGACCTGACCGCGATCTACGCCACTGGCGAACCGGCCCTGATGGGAGCGATCGCCGCCGTCCAGAGCCAGGGCAAGCAGGACAAGATCAAGGTATTCGGCTGGGATCTGACTGCCGAAGCCATTGCCGGCATCGATGCCGGCTTCGTCGTCGCGGTCGTCCAGCAGGATCCGGCCGCAATGGGCGGTGCCGCCGTCGACGCGCTCGTCAAGGCTTCGGCCGGCGAAGCCGTCACCAAGACGATCTCTGTGCCGATCACCATCGTGACCAAGGAGAATGTCGAGCCGTATCGGGCCGTCTTCAAATGATCGAAAGCGGACAGCGTGACATCGCTGCCGCCGGTTCCGGAGGGGTCGCATCCTCCGGAACCGGAACATCCGGCGGCCCCCGATCCGACCCGCGCATCTCGCTGCGCGGCATCCGCAAGTCCTTCGGCTCGCACCAGGCCCTGCGCGGCGTCGATCTCGATATCTTCCCCGGCGAATGCCTGGGGCTTGTCGGCGATAACGCCGCCGGCAAGTCGACGCTGACGAAAATCATCTCGGGAACCTATATTCCCGATGCCGGCACCATCACCATGGAAGGCGAAGAGGTTCGCTTCTCCGGTCCCGCGGATGCGCGCGGCAGAAACATCGAAATGGTGTTCCAGGATCTCAGCCTCTGCGACCATATCGATGTCGTCGGCAATCTCTTCCTCGGCCGCGAACTCAGCCGCGGGCCGTTTCTCGACACCAGGACGATGCTGTCGGAAGCCCGTAAGATGCTGGATTCGCTTGAGATCCGTATCCCTAGACTGACCGGCAAGGTCGCCCAGCTCTCCGGCGGACAGCGTCAGGCGATCGCCATCGCACGCGCCGCCTCCTTCAAGCCGAAGGTGCTGATCATGGACGAGCCGACGTCAGCGCTTGCCGTCGCCGAGGTCGAGGCGGTTCTGGCCCTGATCAACCGCGTCAAGGCGAACGGGGTCTCGGTGATCCTTATCACCCACCGGCTGCAGGACCTCTTCCGGGTCTGCGACCGCATTGCGGTGATGTACGAGGGCACGAAGGTGGCTGAACGGCAGATCGGCAGCACCAACCTTGAGGATCTCGTTCATTTGATCGTCGGTGAAGGAGCCAGGCAATGACGGCTTATACGGAACGCGGCCATGGTTCGCGCGTCGCCGATTTCTTCGGCGAACATGCGCAGGTCCTGTCGATCGCCATCTTCTTCCTGGCCTGCATGATCTTCTTCTCGATCGGCAGTGAAACCTTCTTCACGCTCGGCAACATCCTGAACATCGTCCGGCAGGCGGCACCCATCCTGATCGTCGCCATCGCCATGACCTTCGTCATCATCACCGGCGGCATCGATCTTTCGGTCGGCTCGCAGGTCGCCCTCGTCAATGCGGTCGCAGCGATCGTCATGGCGATGGGGATACCCTGGCCATCCGTCGTCATCGGCATGCTCGTGCTGGGCGCCTTCATGGGATTGGTCCAGGGCTGGTTCACCGCCTATCAGGGCATTCCAGCCTTCATCGTGACGCTCGCTGGCCTCTCGATCCTGCGCGGCCTGGCGCTCTATCTGACCCAGGGCTATTCTATCCCGATCAAGGACGCGCCGGGCTTCTTCGCGCTCGGCCGGGGCGAAATCCTCAGCTTCCCGATCCCGGCCATCATCGCCGTCATCATCGCCATTCTCGGCTATGTCGTCATCACCGCGACCAAATACGGCCGGCAGGTCGTGGCGGTCGGTTCCAACATGGAGGCGGCGCGGCGTGTCGGCATGCCCGCCAAATGGATCATCGCCTCGGTCTATATCATCTCCGGCGTCGCCTGCGCGGTCGCCGGCCTGCTGATTGCCGCCCGGCTCGGTTCCGGATCGTCCAATGCCGCTGTCGGTTTCGAGCTGCAGGTGATCGCTGCCGTGGTGCTCGGCGGAACGTCACTGATGGGCGGACGCGGCACCATCCTCGGCACCGTACTCGGCACGCTGACCATCGCGGTCATCGGCAACGGCCTGATCCTGATGCACATATCGCCGTTCTTCACCCAGATCGTTACCGGTGCCATCATCCTCGTCGCCATCTGGCTGAACACGCGCATCTTCACGGCCAATTTCCATTTCGGAATGCGCAGGAAAGGATGAGGCGATGAGCGAGCAGACAGCTGAGAGCCTCTCCGAAGCGCATATCCGATCCGGCAAGGTGATGACCGTCACCGGCCCCGTTTCGGCCGATGCGCTCGGCGTGACACTGATGCACGAGCATATCCTCAACGACTGCCGCTGCTGGTGGCATGCGCCGAAGACCCCGGAGCGGCAATATCTCGCCGAAAGCTTCGTCTGCATGGAGATCCTCGGCGAACTCCGGCAGGATCCCTTCGTCAACAAGCACAATATCACGCTCGACGACGAACATCTGGCGATCTCCGAACTCCAGGATTTCGCAACAGCCGGCGGTCGCACGGTGGTGGAGCCGACCTGCAAGGGCATCGGCCGCAATCCGCTGGCGCTGCGGCGCATCTCGAAAGCATCCGGTCTGAACATCGTGATGGGGGCGGGTTATTACCTCGGTTCCTCGCATCCGGAAGGCGTCGCGGCAATGGGGGTTGATGACATCGCGCGGGAAATTGTTCGCGAGGCACGGGAAGGCGTCGACGGCACCGACGTCAGGATCGGCTTGATCGGTGAGATCGGCGTCTCCTCGGATTTCACCGCCGAGGAAGAGAAATCGTTGCGTGGTGCGGCGCGGGCGCAGGTGCTGACCGGACTTCCCCTGATGGTGCATCTGCCGGGTTGGTTCCGTCTCGGCCATCGCGTGCTCGACGTGGTCGCCGAAGAAGGGGCGAATCTCCGCCACACCGTGCTTTGCCACATGAACCCGTCGCATGACGACATTGCCTATCAGAGCGAGCTGGCGGAGCGCGGCGCCTTCATCGAATACGACATGATCGGCATGGATTTCTTCTATGCCGACCAGCAGGTGCAATGCCCGAGCGACGAGCAGGCGGCGCGCGCGATCGTGCGTCTCATCGAGGCTGGTTATCTCGACCGGATTCTGCTGTCGCACGACGTCTTTCTGAAGATGATGCTGACGCATTACGGCGGCAACGGCTACGCCTACATCCTTCGCCACTTCCTTCCCCGTCTTCAGCGCCACGGCATCGACAGGACGGTTCTCGACGAGATGATGCGCAGCAATCCGCGCCGCGTCTTTTGTGCCGGAGCCTAGCTCCACCAATTCAATCGATCACAGGTACGGCAGACCATGACAAAAAAAATCCTCCTTGTCGGCGAGAGCTGGGTCAGCTCCGCCACGCACTACAAAGGCTTCGATCAGTTCGGCAGCGTCACCTTCCATCTGGGCGCCGAACCGCTGGTCAAGGCACTCGCCGGCAGCGCCTTCGAGCTCACCTATATGCCGGCGCACGAGGCGGTGGAGAAATTCCCTTTCGAGATGACCGGGCTCGACGCCTATGACGCCATCATCCTCTCCGATATCGGCGCCAATTCGCTGCTGCTGCCGCCGGACGTGTGGCTGCACTCACGCACCGTGCCGAACCGGCTGAAACTTCTGAAGGCCTGGGTGGAGAAGGGCGGCGGCCTGCTGATGGTCGGCGGCTATTTCTCCTTCCAGGGCATCGACGGCAAGGCACGCTGGCGGCGTACCCCGGTCGAAGACACGCTGCCCGTCACTTGCCTGCCTTACGACGACCGCGTCGAAATCCCCGAGGGAACCGTCGCCGAAGTGGTGAAGCCTGAGCATCCGACGATGCGGGGTCTCGAAGGCGCCTGGCCGGTGCTTCTCGGCGTCAACGAGGTCGAAGTGCGCGACCGGGCCGATGTCGAGATCGTTGCACGCCTGCCTGACGATCAGGGCGGCCATCCGCTGCTCGTCCTCGGCACGCATGGCACCGGCCGGACGGCGGCCTGGACCTCGGATATCGGCCCGCACTGGCTGTCGCCTGCTTTCTGCGAATGGGAAGGTTATGGCCGGCTCTGGAAAAACATCCTCGGCTGGCTCACCGAAAAGCAGGCGTGATGCCTGCACGCGGCGGGAATTGGAAAGGGAATGACATGCAGGAAATTTCAGACAGGCCGTCCAACGTCATCCGGGACATCTTCGGCAGGGACAAGGTTCTGATCGGCATGATCCATTGCCCGGCCTTTCCGGGCGCCCCCCGCTACAGGGGTGCGGCAATGGACGCGATCTACGACGCGTGCATGCGCGACGCCGAAGCCTGCATGGAAGGCGGCCTGCATGGGCTGATCATCGAAAATCATGGCGACGTGCCGTTCTCGAAGCCCGAAGATATAGGCCCTGAGACGACGGGTTTCATGTCCGTCGTCACCGACCGGATCGCGCGCGCGGCCGGCATCCCGCTTGGTATCAACGTGCTGGCCAACGCGCCGATCCCGGCTTTCGCCATCGCCATGGCCGGCGGGGCCAAATTCATCCGCGTCAATCAATGGGCCAATGCCTATGTCGCCAATGAAGGTTTCATGGAGGGCAGGGCGGCCGAAGCCATGCGCTACCGCTCGCTGCTCAGGGCCGAGCATATCAAGGTCTTTGCCGACAGCCACGTCAAACACGGCAGCCACGCCATCGTCGCCGACCGCTCGATCCAGGAGCTGACGCGCGACCTCGCCTTCTTCGATGCCGATGGCGTCATCGCCACCGGCCAGCGAACCGGCCATTCGGCGACGATGGAGGAGATCGAGGAGATCGGCGCCGCCACGCATCTGCCGCTGCTCGTCGGCTCCGGCGTCAACAAGGACAATATCGTCGATATTCTGAGCCGCACCAATGGCGTCATCGTCGCCTCCTCGCTGAAGCACGGCGGCGTCTGGTGGAACCCTGTCGATATCGAACGCGTGCGGGCCTTCCGGGCAGCAGCCGAGCCAGGACTGGAGGGCTGAGCATGGCGGCAGAGAGCCTTTCAGCCCGCATCCTGCGCGAGAACGATGCCGTCTTCCGCGCGATGCTGAGCCACCGCTTCGTTGAGGACGTCAAAAGCGGCACGTTGAGCAGGGAGGCTTTCGAACGGTACCTCGTCTATGAAGGCGCTTTCGTCGACAGCGCCATCTCGATCTTTGCCTATGCGGCGGCGACCGCCAGGACGATGGCGCAGAAGCGCTGGCTGATCGCGGTTCTCGATGCGCTTGCCAACGAGCAGATCAGCTATTTCGAACGCACCTTCGCCAGCCGCGGCATCGATCCCTCGTCCTTCGACACCGGCATCGCCGAGGTCGAGGCCTTTCGCGCCGGCATGTTGGAGATCGCCCGCCGAGGCGGCTTCCTCGACACCGTCGCGGCGATGTTTGCAGCCGAGTGGATGTACTGGACCTGGTCGAAGGAAGCCGCCAATTGCCCGATCGGCGATCCGCTGCTGAAGGAATGGGTCGACCTGCATGTCGATCCGAATTTCGCCGCCCAGGCGCAATGGCTGAAGAATGAACTCGACATGGCAGGAGAAACGCTGGAAGAGGATGAAAAAGCGCGGCTCAGCGCGATCTTCGGCCGGGCGATGCAGCTCGAGATCGATTTTCACGATGCGCCTTACCTTTAGCTTCACCTTGCGAAAGCAGATGCATGCGCGCCTACATAGTCGGTAACGTCGCCATCGACGAAACCATCGCCGTTTCCGAACTTCCCGTCATCGGTGCCTCCATCCTTGGCAATGCCGGTGGCAGCGATCTTGGCGGCAAAGGCACGAACCAGGCTGTTGTCATGGCCCGCTGCGGCGTTCCGACAACGCTGGTGGCGCCTATTGGCAGGGATGCGCGGGCCGATACGATCCGCCATTATCTCGCCGACGAGCCGCTTCGGAGTGAACTGATCGAAATGGACGGTGTATCGAGTGATGTCTCGATCATCTTCCGGCTGCCCGGCGGCGAAAATGCCATCGTCACGACGACGGAATCGGCGCAGAGCCTGTCCCTCTCCCATGTCAGACGGATCCTGTCGACGGCCCGTCCCGGCGATCTGATGATGCTGCAGGGCAATCTGTCCGACCAGTCGACCCGCGACATCCTCGAACATACAAGAGCGATCGGCATGGTCACCGCCTTCAATCCCTCGCCGGTGCGTTCCTATTTCTCCGATCTCTGGCACCTCATCGACATCGCCTTCCTCAACAAGGGTGAGGCACAGGCTTTGACGGGAACGACAGGTGGAGATGCTGCCCAATATCTGCTCGGCCGGGGTCTGCGTGAAATCGTCCTGACGCTGGGCGGAGACGGCGCGACGCTCGTGAACCGGAACGGCAGCATCGACGTGCCGGCCCGCGCCTGCGATGTTGTGGATACGACGGGTGCGGGCGATACCTTAATGGCCGCAGCCCTGGCATCCTGCGCGTTGCGCGATCAGCGGCTGGACAGGCTGGCCATCGAGCACGCGGCCGCAGCCGCGGCCATCACCGTCTCAAGGCATGGAACAAGAAAGGCGTTTCCGACCATTCCCGAGCTTGAAGCGATCCTGAGATAACCGCCCCGCTATGGCGGGCAGCTTCATAAAACTATCATCAGCCTCTGCGAAGGGATGGGCTTCTCGCGATTCCCTCCGTTACATCCGGACATTACCCATGACATCACTCTCAATTTCCGCGCGTCTTTCCCCGACTGCCTCGTCCCGCCTCGTCGTACTTGCCGAAACCGCATTGAAGGCGGGCGAAACCGCCCGCGGCTCGTTGCGGCGGCGGACATCCCAGGAAATGCTCGCCAAGGCGCCGCGCGACTATCAGACCGAAATCGATGTCGCCGTCGAGCGGATCATCGTCGACGAGATGACGATAGCCTTCCCGGATTATGCCATCCAGGGCGAGGAAGCTGTCGGCAACCGCACGGCCGCACCGGAAACGCCGATCATCTATATCGACCCGATCGACGGCACCACCAATTACGCCTGGGGCATTCCGCATTTCGGCATGACGATCTCGATCGTCGAAAACGGCAGGCTGGTCATCGGCGTCGTCTATGACGCCATGCAGGACGAACTCTTCAGCGCCGAAATCGGCGGCGGCGCCTATCTCAACGGCGAACGCATCCGCTGCGCCAATGTCGGCGACATCGAGAACGTGCTTGTCGGCGCCGGCCTGCCGATCCCCGGCCAGGTCAAGGCGGTTGCCGAAGACACCTATTTCGACGCCATCAAACGCCTGATGGCCAACACGGCAGGCGTGCGCCGCCTCGGCTCGGCGGCGCTGTCGATCGCCTATGTCGCCTGCGGCCGTCTGGACGGGTTCTTCGAAGACGGGCTCGCGATCCATGATTTCGGCGCGTCAGCGCTGCTGGTCGAAGAGGCGGGCGGCATCGTCACCCGGTTTTCCGGGGCCGAAATCGACGGGCGAGGCGATATCCTGGCTGCCAGCAAGGCGCTGCATCCCTGGCTGCTGGAAGGTTTCCAGAGCAAGGCGTGAACCTGTGCATTCCGGCGGTTCAAACCCGCTGGAGCGCCTCGATCTCGGCTTTGGCGGCGGCCGGCATCGACTGATGGACGAGTTCATTGTCGCGGAAGACGAAAAAGCTGGCGAGGCTCGGTTCGACCCTCATCCCGGGCCGGATCCGATCGTCCGGCGCCACCATGGCCTTCAGACGGGTGCCGTCGGCAAGATCGACATCGACCATCTTGTGGGTGCCGAAATCGACGATGCGATGGACAGTCGCGGCCTCCGCCCGATCCGAGGGACGGATCGTCAGCGCTTCCGGGCGGGCTGCCAGCGTCACCGGCCCATCCTCGATGGGGATTGCAAGCGGGAAGAGCGGATGTTCGCAGACCCCATTTCTGGTGCGCCCCTGGACGAAATTCATCGAGCCGATGAAGCCGGCGACGAAGGCCGTCTGCGGCTGCCGGTAGATGGTGCTCGGCGGCGCAATCTGTTCGGTGCGCCCATCGCGCATGACGACGATGCGGTCGGCGAGCGCCAAGGCTTCATCCTGGCCGTGGGTGACGAAGAGCGTGGTGATGCCGAGGCGCTGCTGGATATCGCGCACCTCCTCCCGCAGCCTTTCGCGTAAGTGCTGGTCAAGGCTGGCGAAGGGCTCGTCGAGCAAAAGGATCTTCGGCTCGAGCACCAGCGAGCGGGCAAGGGCGACACGCTGCTGCTGGCCGCCGGACAATTGCGTCGTCATCCGCCTGCTGTAATCGGCAAGGCCGACCAGCGCCAATGCGCTCTCGACACGCTCGCGGACTTCCGCCTTCGGCAGCCGGCGCAGCTTCAGGCCGAAGGCGATATTGTTGAAGACATCCATATGCGTCCAGAGCGCATGGCTCTGGAACACCATGCCGGTCGGGCGCCGCTCGGGCGGCAGCGTCGTCACATCCTTCGCGTCGATGCGGATCGTCCCGCCGCTTGGGCGCTCGAAGCCGCCGATCATTCTGAGCAGCGTCGACTTGCCGGAGCCGGATGGGCCGAGCAGGCAGACGAGCTCGCCGTCGCCGACTTCGAGCGAGAAGTCGCGAACGGCAAAACTGGTCCCGAACAGTTTCGAAACGCCCTCGATCGCCAGATGTGCCATTCTCAAACCCTTCCCTGGACTGACGCGTGGCATTTCATGCGCCGAAACCTCTCGCAAAGGCGCCGGTGCCGATCACGCGGCGTGCAAACATCAGCGCGATGAAGGACGGCACCCACAGCATGACCGAGAGCACGGCGCCGTATTGCACGACGATCTGGTTGTTGATGAAGCTGATCATCAGCACCGGCATGGTGCGAATCTCCGGCGCGCCGATCAACCAGGCGCCTTCGGTCTCGTAGAAGGTGCCGACGAAGGTCAAAAGCAGCGCCGCTGATATCGTCGGTGCCGCCTGCGGCAGGGTGATCGACCAGAAAACGCGCAGCGGTGTGGCGCCGGCATCGCGCGCCGCCTCTTCCATGCGCCGGTCGACATTCTGGAAAGCGGCGACCGGGATCCAGATCATCAGCATCAGCGTGCCGACGAGCTGGATCAGCACGACGCCCCAGAAGGTGCTGATCAGGCCGAGCTGCAGGAAGATGCCGGCAATAGCGACGAGCAGGCCGAATTTCGGAAAGGCATGCGATGCGAGGAACGACAGGAACAGAATGTTCCTGCCGGGAAAACGCATGCGCGCGAAGGCGTAAGCCGCGGGAAGGCAGATGACGGCGGAAAGAATGGTCACCGTCGTCGTCAGCCGCAGGCTGAGGAAGAGCGCGTCCCAGACATCCCCCCGCGCCAGCGTCTGCCCCCAGAAACGCAGGCCGAACTGCTGCGGGATGACCGAGGGATAACGCCAGACTTCGGTGAAGGCCCATGTGCCGACGACGATCAACGGCAGCGCGATGAACAGCGTCAGCAGGCACGCGAAGAGCAAGCCGATCCAGTCGAAGCGAAGATCCATGCTCGATCTGCCGGTCGTCATAGCTGGGCCTCGCGGTTGCGGGCGATCGACCGGATGTAGAAAATGCCGAAAACCAGGCAGAAGCCGAATGTGATGACGGCCTGGGTCATGGCATCAAGCGGGTCGTTCATATCGGCGAAGGTGCGCTGCATGAACGGCCCCATCATCTCCGGCGATGCCGAGCCGAGCACATAGGGCAGGGTGAAGGCGGAAAAGATGCCAAGCACCGCAAAGGAAGCCGTCACCAGCAGCGAATTGCCCATGCGCGGCAGGATGATCGAGATGAAGACCCGAAACGGCCTTGCGCCGACATCGCGGGCGGCCTCGACGGCGCTGTTCGAGATGGAGGAGAGCCCGGCCGTCAGCATCAGCACCGTCAGCGGAAGATTGTCCCAGACAAGGCCGATGACCGGTCCCCACGGGGTCAGATAGGGCGTGCGCAGCTTGGGCAGGCCGACTGAATTCAGCAGCAGGTCGACGGTGCCGTTCGGCCCGATCGTCCGGATCAGCGCATAGGCGAGGATGATCGACGGCACGAACATCGGGAAGATCGCAAGAGCCTGCACATAGGCGGCAAGACGCCCCTGCGAGAAGCGAAGGTAAAGCGCGATCGGAAGGCCGATCGCCAGAAGCAGGATGCCGCAGACGGCGGTCGTCCAGAGCGTCAGCCAGAGATTGCCGAGGCTGTAGCCGTCGGTGAAGAAGAAGCGATAGGAGGCAAGCGAGACTTCTGTCGCTCCGTCAGGACCGCGAACGAAGATGGTGCCGACGACCGCCGAAAAGATCGGAAAGATGATCAGTCATGCGAGCAGGAAGACCGGCAGGGCGACGAGGAGGAGCCCGATGGAGCTCCCCATGTTGATGGACGGGTGACGGCTGGAAACCGCCGGCGCAGTGTCGGTGGACATCAGGTTCGGCTGATGCCCGGAGCGACGTTGCGGTACCAGCCGTCGGCGATTGCCTTTTCCCAGTCGCCGCCCGGGAAGGTCGGGATGGTCGATGGAATGACGTCGGCATATTTCTTGCGGAGATCGTCGGAGATATGGTCCCAGGAGATACCGGGGAAGCCGCCGATCTGAGTGATGATCGCTTCCTGCATTTCCTTCGTCAGCATGAAGGCGGCCAGCTTCAGCGCCGCATCCTTGTTGGCGCCATTCGAGAATACGGTGATGCCGGAAAAGCCGCCGCAAAGGGCGAGATCGGAAAGCTGCACGAGGCCGGTCGTCTCCGGCAGCACGCCCTGGGAGATCGCCTGCAGCACCTGGTCGGACCAGACCGGCACCATGGTGACGACGCCCTGGGCGAGCAGCTGGATCGACTGGGTGTTGCCGGCGGTATAGGCGCCCTTGTCGTAGAGCGCGGGCTCGAGGTCGTTGAGGATCTTCCAGGCCGGCGTCAGCGCTTCCGTGGCGAAGTCGGCGGTGAAATTGTCGATCTTGAACTTCTTCGGATCGCGGCCATTGGCCTCATGGATCGCCCGGCGGACGAAGTTGCCGCCCGAGCCGCCCTTGTCCGGACGGTTGTAGATGAACTGGCCGGGATTGGCCTTGATCCATGCGGTGAGCTGCTCCCAGCTCTTCGGTGCATCCTTCGGATCGAGCTTGGTGGTGTCGTAGGCGAGAAGCACCTGCGAACCGCGGTAGGGAAGCGAGTAAGGGGTATCGAAGGCAAGCGGATTGATATGGTCGTAGGCTTCGATATTCTCGGCGGAGAACTTAACCCAGAGGCCGGCATCGATGCCGCCGGACGGCAGGCGCGGATCGAACACCTCGAACAGGTCGGCCTGCGGATCGGTCTTCGTCTTCAGTGCGGCGAGCGCACGGTCGGCGATGGCGCGCAAACCGTTATTGTCGCCAGCATCGGTCACCTTCAGGGCAACGCCTGGATGCGCCTTTTCGAAGGCGGGGCGGATGGTGTTGTTCCAGAGGTCGACGATATTGGCATCCGAACCGCTGTAGAGATCGATCGTGCCGGCCGCGGCCGATGCGAAACGCGGAAGAGCCAGCAGACCGGCTGCAGCTGATGATGTGATCAGAAATTCGCGTCTATTCATAACCCGTCTCCATCAGGTGTCGAGGCTCAGCCTCCGCAGGAATGTTCAAGGCCTTGCTAGCGCCGGCGCGTAACATCGACATGACAGATCGGGCGTATCTGAGGGAAATTGCACAGCTGTGCTGAATTCCGCCGTATGGAAATCTTCGGCGGGAAACACTATCTCTCGGCAAACAAGGAGATATCCAATGACCGAAGAACGTGCAGTCCTCGCCGGCGGTTGCTTCTGGGGCATGCAGGACCTGATCCGCCGATACAAGGGCGTGATTTCGACTCGCGTCGGCTATACCGGCGGCGATGTGCCGAATGCCACCTACCGCAACCACGGAACCCATGCCGAGGCGATCGAGATCATCTTCGACCCCTCAAGGATCAGCTATCGGGAAATCCTCGAATTCTTCTTCCAGATCCACGACCCGAGCACCCGCAACCGCCAGGGCAACGATGTTGGCTTGAGCTACCGCTCGGCGATCTTCTACGTCACCCCCGAGCAGGAGCGCGTCGCCAAGGATACGATCGCCGATGTCGACGCCTCAGGCCTGTGGCCCGGCAAGGTCGTCACCGAAGTCGTGGCGGTCAGCGATTTCTGGGAGGCCGAACCCGAGCATCAGGATTATCTGGAGCGGATTCCGAACGGCTATACCTGCCATTTCGTCCGGCCCGGCTGGAAACTGCCGGTTCGTCAGAAGATCGCCTGAAATTGATCAGGCTCCCATCGCCGCGCGGCTGGTTTCCAGAAGCGCGGCGACGAGATTTGCCCGTGGCGAGGATCGCGTCGCCACGATGCCGACGGTGCGCATAGCGGACGAGCGGGGCAGGGGCAACTTGAGGATATCAAGGCCAGCCGGCCAGGGCGGCGCCCAATCCGGCACGATCGAGATCCCGAGACCGCGGTCTACCATCACCGCGATCGCCTCCAGCGCGTCGAGTTCGTAACGCTCGACCGGATGGATGCCGATCTCGCGCAGATATTCATCGGCGATGTGACCACCCCATTGGTTGCGGTCGTAGCGGATGAAGGGCAGGGTCTTCAACAATTCGAGCGGATCCACCCCCTTACAGTCCGGCGGAGCGATCAGCACCAGGGGTTCCTGGCGCAGCTTGTTGAAGGTCAGCGTCTTCTGCATCGGAAATCGCGGTTCGATGATGAAGGCCGCGTCCAGCGCGCCGTTCAGAACCTCGGCATAGAGGTCCATCGAAGAGCCCGGCTTGAGGAAGATCTCGATCAGCGGGTAATCCTGGGCGAGGCGGTGGAGAATGTCGGGAACGAGACCGGTCAGCGCCGTATTGATCGCCCCGATCCGCATCTCGCCCGAAATCGTCGCGGTGCCGGCCATCGCCTTCAGGTCGCGTGTATCGCGCACCAGCTCCCTGCAACGTTCGAGAATGGCAAAACCCGCCTCCGTCGGCCGCATGACGCGACCGGAACGCACCAGCAGCCGCACCCCGAGCTCGGCCTCCAATGCGCGGATGCGCTGGGCGACGGCCGCAGGCGTGAGGTTCAGTCGCTGGGCTGCCTCCGCCAGCGAGTGCCGCTCGGCAACGATAATGAAGGTTTCGAGAAAACGTGTGTCCATCGATAGTTTTTTTATCTCTTGAACGAAGCAGAAGCCATATTTTATTTATGGTCCACTGCTCCGAAAGATGGCCCGACCATGTGAGGAGATGAAATGGATTTCGGCTTGAAGGACAAGACGGCCCTGGTGCTTGGCGCCGGCGGCGGACTGGGCAGCGCGATTGCCGTCAAGCTTGCGCGTGAAGGCGCCAGAATTGCCGCGGCGGATATCGATCTCGCCGCCGCTGAGAAGACCACGGCTGCGATCGAATCCGAAGGTGGCAAGGCGCTGGCGCTGCAATGGAACCTTTCCGATCTCGGTTCGATCGATGCGCATGTCGCTGCAATCGAGCGCCAGTTCGGACCGGTCGATGTCCTCGTCAACAATACCGGCGGCCCACCGCCGACCACCGTCTCCGGCCAGGATCCGATGCTCTGGAACCAGTATTTCCAGAGCATGGTACTCTCCGTCATCGCCATTACCGATCGCGTGTTGCCGCAGATGCGGGCGCGCAAATGGGGGCGCATCGTCACCTCGACCTCGTCGGGCGTGGTCGCGCCGATTCCCAATCTCGGCATCTCGAATGCGCTGCGCCTTTCGTTGGTCGGCTGGTCGAAGACGCTGGCGCGCGAGGTCGGGCGTGACGGCATCACCGTCAACATCGTCCTGCCGGGCCGCATCGCCACCGGCCGCATCGCCTTCCTCGACGAGCAGAAGGCCAAACGCGAAAACCGCCCCATCGATGACGTCGTCACTGAGAGCACCGGCAGCATTCCGCTCGGCCGCTATGGCCGGCCGGAAGAATATGGCAATGTCGTCACCTTCCTGGCGAGCGAGCCTGCTTCCTATCTCACCGGATCGGTGATCCGCGTCGATGGCGGCATGATCCAGAGCATCTGACAGAAACCCAATTGGAACTGACAACCGATGGCCCTCAGCGCTGAAGCGATAGCAACCCTCAAGACCATTTCGACGGCGACATTAACGACCGTTCTTCTGAAGAAAGGCCTGCGAAACGTCTGGATTCGTGGTGCCGTTCCCTTGAAGCCCGGCCAGCCGCGCATCGTCGGCCCGGCCTTCACCCTGCGCTTCGTGCCCGCCCGCGAGGATCTGGCGACGCCGGCGTCCTGGGCCTCGCCGATTTCGACGCGCGCTGCGATCGAGGCGATGCCGGAAGGCTGCGTCGCCATCGTCGATGCGATGGGAGTCACCGAGGCCGGCATCTTCGGCGATATCCTCTGCGCCCGCATGCAGAAGAGAGGCGTTGCCGCACTCGTCACAGACGGCGTGGTGCGCGACCTTGCCGGCGTGCTCGACACCGGCCTGCCGGTCTGGTGCCGCGGCGTCGCAGCCCCCCCTTCGGTCGCCGGTCTGACCTTCGTCGCCTGGCAGCAGCCGATCGGCTGCGGCGGCGTGGCGATCTTTCCCGACGACATCATCGTCGTCGACCAGGACGGCGCGGTGCTGATTCCGGCCGATCTGCTCGAGGCGGTGCTTGATGACGCGCCGGAACAGGAGCGCATGGAAGCCTGGATCATGACCAGGATCGATGAAGGCGTGCCGCTGCCAGGCCTCTATCCGATGAACGCCGAAACCAAGGCGCTCTACGAGGCCTCGAAGAAATAGGCTCCGGGCCAGGTGGATCGAGGAGGGTCCGCGGTTCTGCGGCCCTTTTGCCGCCACAACACCTCAATAACGAGGCACGTAATCCAGACCGCCGTCGATCCGGGCCGGGCGCCTGTCCAGGAAAAGCTCGCCGATGCGCGGCGCCGAGCGGGCGATGACCTTGCCGCGACGGATCACCGCCAGCCGGTTCGGCTTCAGCCGCAGCGCTTCCAGCGTGTCGCTCGCCTGGAGGATGACCAGATCGGCGTTGCATCCCTTTTCCAGGCCGTAGCCTTCAAGCCCCATCGTCTTCGCCGAATTGACGGTCAGCGCGTCGAAGATCCTCTTCTTGTCGTCGATGCCGGCCATCTGTGCGACATGGATTGCCATATGGCCGACCTCCAGCATGTCGCCCGATCCCATCGAATACCAGGGGTCCATGACACAGTCGTGCCCGAAGGAAACATTGAGCCCGGCATCCATCAGCTCCCGCACGCGGGTCATGCCGCGGCGTTTCGGATAGGTGTCGTGCCGGCCCTGCAGCATGATGTTGATCAGCGGATTGGGGATGACGTTGATCTTAGCCTCCGCCATCAGCGGAATGAGCTTGGAGACATAATAATTGTCCATCGAGTGCATCGAGGTCAGATGCGAGCCGGCGACGCGTCCCTGTAAGCCGAAGCGGATGGTTTCCGCAGCCAGCGTCTCGATATGGCGCGAGAGCGGATCGTCGGTTTCGTCGCAATGCATATCGACCGGCAGGCCGCGATCGGCGGCGATGCGGCAGAGCGCCTCGACCGACACCGTGCCTTCACCCATCGTCCGTTCGAAGTGGGGAATGCCGCCGACGATATCGACGCCCATGTCGAGGGCGCGGTTGAGCGCGTCGATCGCGCCCGGCGAGCGGTAATAACCGTCCTGGGGGAAGGCGACCAGCTGCAGATCGATATAGGGCGCGACCTTCTCGCGCACCTCGATCATCGCCTCGACGGTCACAAGCTTGGGATCGCTGGTGTCGACATGGCTGCGGATGAAGAGCAGGCCCTGCGTGACCGCCAGATCGCAATAGCGCAGTGCACGATCGACCAGTTCCTCCTTCGTCACGATCGGGCGCAACTCTCCCCAGAGCGCGATGCCCTCGAGCAGGGTGCCGGATAGGTTCATGCGCGGCAGGCCGAGCGACAGGGTCGCGTCCATATGGAAATGCGGATCGACGAAGGGCGGGCTGGCCAGCCGGCCTGTCGCATCGATCTCTTCTCCCGCCTGCGCCTGGAGATTGGGCTCGACAGCGATGATCCTGCCGCCTTGGATGCCGATATCGACGCCCTTTCGGCCATCAGCGAGATTTGCATTTCTGACGATCAGATCGAACATCGGAGCCTCATTGGACAGAAGTGGTTCAGCGTTCGCCGCGACGATAGGGCTGCATCAGCGCCTGCGGAACACGGGCACGGCGAGCCATGACCGCAAGGGCGGCAATGGAAAGGATATAGGGCGTCATCAGAAAGAGCTGATAGGGCACAAGCCCGCTCAGCGCGGTTTGCAGCCGCAGCTGGAACGCGTCGAAGAAGGCGAAGAGCAGGGCGCCGAACAGCGCGCGGCCCGGCCGCCAGGAAGCGAAGACGACGAGCGCGATGCAGATCCAACCGCGCCCCTGCACCATGGTCGGGAAAAAGCTGTTGAACGCCGACAAGGTCAGGAAGGCGCCGCCCATTCCCATCAGTGCGCTTCCGGCAATCACCGCGACATAGCGCACCTTCATCGGATTGACGCCCTGCGCTTCCGCCGCATGCGGATTTTCGCCGGTCATGCGGATCGCAAGCCCGACCGGCGTGCGGAAGATGATGTAGGCCATCAGCAGGGCGATAGCGATCGCGAGATAGGTCGGCGCCGTCTGGGTGAAGAAGGCCGGCCCGATGAAGGGCAGCGTCGAAAGACCCGGAATGGCGATCGGCTGGAACGGCACGATGGTGGGCGGCGTATTGGCAAGCGGCACGATCAGCCGGAAGACATAATAACTGAAGCTGGAGGCAAACAGCGTGACGCCGAGGCCAGCAACATGCTGGGACAGCCCGAGCGTCACAGTCAGGCCCGCATGCAGCAGGCCGAAGACGCCGCCGGCAATGGCGGCAATCAGCAGGCCCGTCCAGAGATCGGCGCCGTGATAGACGGAAAGCCAGCCGATCATCGCGCCGAAGGTCATGATGCCCTCGATGCCGAGATTGAGCACGCCGGCCCGTTCGCAGAGCAGGGCGCCGAGCGTGCCGAAAATCAGCGGTGTGGCGATCCGCAGGATTGCCGCCCAGAGCCCAGCGGAGGCGATGATATCGAAGAGCTGCATCATCGCCGGATCCTGTATTGGGTGAAGAACAATGCGATCAGCATCGTCAGCAGCGACAGCGCCACGGTGACGTCGGCGATATAGGTCGGGATGCCGAGGCCGCGGCTCATGCCATCGGCGCCCACGAACATGGTGGCGGTGAAAATGGCGGCGAAGACGACGCCGAGCGGATTGAGGTTGGCGAGCATGGCGACGACGATGCCGGCATAGCCGAAACCGGGCGACAGGTCGGTCGTCACGTAACCCTTGACCCCCATCACCTCGATCGCTCCTGCCAACCCTGCAAGCCCGCCGGAGAGGCAGGCGACCTTCACCAGCGTTCTGCCGAGGGGCACGCCCGCAAAAACAGCGCCGCCCGGATTGAGGCCGGCCGCGCGCGACTGCATGCCGAACACGGTGCGCGACTGGATGAAATGGACGAGGATCGCCAGCGCGATTGCGATCGCAAAGCCGATATGCAGGCGCGAACGGGCGATCAGCTTCGGCAGCATGGCGTGATCGCTGACCGATTGCGACTGCGGCCAGCCGAAGGCGAGCGGATCTTTGAGAACGCCATCGATCAGCATCGAGACGAAGAGCACGGCGATGAAGTTCAACAGCAGGCTGGTGACGACTTCATCGACCGAGAAGCGCAGCCTGAGCCAGAGCGGGATCAGGATCAGCACCATGCCGGCAATGGCGCCGATCAGCAGTAGCAATGGAATGAGAATGGGGGCGGGAAGATTGCCGAGCAGTTTCGAGCTTGCCGCTGCAACGGCGATGGCGCCGAGATAGAACTGGCCCTCGGCGCCGATATTCCAGAGCCGTGCCCGGAAGGCGACGGCCGCGGCAAGCCCGGTCAGCATCAGCGGCGTTGCCCGCGTCAGCGTTTCGGTTGCCGACAGCCGCGAGCCGAAAGCACCGGTCAGGATGCGCCAATAGGCATCGAGCACGGGCGCGCCGGCAATTGATATCAGGATGCCCGAAAGCGCCAGGGCTGCGATCACCGCGATGACGGGCGTGACGATCAGCAGGGAAAGCGGACGGTGTTCGCGGCGCTCAAATCGCATGGCCGGCCTCCGGGTTTTGCTGCCATTCGCCGGCCATCATCAGCCCCAGCCTGCGCGCATCGGCGTCTTCAGCCTCGACGGGCGGCGACAGCCGGCCGCCGACGATCGCCTGGATACGATCGGCAAGCGCGATCACCTCGTCGAGGTCTTCGGAGATCAGCAGCACGGCGGTCCCCTGCCGGCGGGCTTCGAGCAAGCGGGCGTGCACGGCCGCCACCGCCCCTTCATCGAGACCGCGCGCCGGCTGCGCCGCAATCAGGATCCGCGGCCGCCGATGCAGGTTGCGGCCGAGAATGAGCTTTTGCATATTGCCGCCGGAAAGCAGCCGGGTGCGAATGGCAGGGCCGCCGCCGCGGACGTCGAACCCGTCGATAATTTCCCTGGCGAAGGCCATGCCCGCTTTGCGGTTGACGAGGCCACGGCGCGAAAAGGCCGATGAGGCGATGCGCTCCAGTACGGCGTTTTCCCAGATCGCCATTTCGCCGATCACGCCTTCCTCGTTGCGATCCTCGGGAATGCGGCCGATGCCGGCGTCGACGACATCGGCGACACCGAGATTGCCGACGGCTTCCCCGAACAGCAGAAGGTCGCCGGCACTGCGCGCCAGCATACCGGAGAGAAGATGCGCCAATGTCGCCTGGCCATTGCCCGAAACACCGATGATGCCGAGGATCTCTCCCTGGTGCAGCCGGAAGCTGATCGACTTCAGACGATCGACGCCGCCGCTGCGCACCGTCACATCGGCCGCTTCGAGGGCAATGGCGCCGGGTGTCGACGGCTCGCGCACGGGCCGCGTCACACGGTGCCCGACCATCAGTTCGGCGAGTTCCTCCTTGCTGGTGTCCGACGTCTTGCGTTCGGCGACCATCTTGCCGCCGCGTAAGACCACGATGCGGTCGGCCGCTGCCATCACCTCGTCGAGCTTGTGCGAGATGAAGATCAACGACAGGCCCTGGCGGGCCATTTCCCTCAGCGTCGTGAACAGTCGTTCGGCCTCGATATTGGTCAGCACCGCCGTCGGCTCGTCGAGGATCAGGATGCGGGCATCGTTATAGAGCGCCTTGAGGATCTCGACGCGTTGCTGCTCACCGACCGACAGGTCGCCAAGGCGCGCATCCGGATCGACCTTGAGGCCGAAGCGCTCGGATATCGCCAGCAGCTTCTTGCGCGCCGCGGAAGTTCCCGAGCGCCAGGACCACAGTCTTTCCGTGCCGGTCATGACATTTTCGAGAACGGTCAGATTGGGCGCGAGCGAGAAATGCTGATGCACCATGCCGACGCCGGCCTGGATCGCCGCGCGCGGCTTGCCCTGCGGCACCTCTCTGCCTTCGATCAGAATTCGGCCGGCATCCGGCATGTAATGGCCGAAAAGGATGCTCATCAGCGTGGTCTTGCCCGCACCGTTCTCGCCAAGCAGCGCCACGACCTCCCCCTTGGCAAGAGTCATGGAAATATCGTCATTGGCGAGATTGGCGCCGAAACGCTTGCTGACGCCTGTGATCTCCAGCACCGGCCCGGTCATGACGGCAGTCCCGCGACGGGAAACCGATGCTGCCACCGCCCCTCGGCCTCCAGGCGTGCGGCAAGCGACAGCAGACGCAGCTCGCGACCCATCGGCGCCATGATCTGCACCGGCAGCGGCAGGGCGTGCTCATCCTGTCCGAAAGGCAGCGTCAAAGCAGGAAAACCCGAAATATTGGCGAGGCAGGCAAGCGGCGCAAAGACCGCCATCCGCTCGAGATGCAGATCCGTGTCGGCATGATCGGACGGAAAGGAGCCAATCGCAAGAGGCGCAGACGAAAGCATCGGCATGAGGATGCAATCGACCTTGTCGAACAGAGTCCAGAGCTTATGGCTCACCAGAACGGCCTCGTTCAGCGTGTTCCATAGCGATGTGACCGAAAGCCCTCGTCCGCGCGCAGCAAAGGCCTGCGTCAGAAGCTCGGCCCTGCTTTCATCCAGAGCCGCCGCCTCGATGAACGCCGCGAGGTTGACGGAGACGATATCGGCGAAGACGCGGCCGCTTGACGTGACGCTCCCTTCGAACTCGGTCCAACTCAACGGAACGATCAGGTGTCCGTCATTCTCGAGCGCACGCGCCGCATCCTCGACGGCTGCGAGCCGATCACTATCCGTCGGATAGGCCGAACCGGTATCGATCAACAGGCCGATCCGCAAACGGCCGCTGTCGATATCGACAGGGGAGGGATCCGCAAAGGGACCTCGTGAATTTCCACTCAGGCTGCCGAAGATCAGCGCCGTATCCCGCACCGAACGGCAGACCGCGAGTTCGCTGGCGATACCGGCGAGGTGGTTGCCGAAGGAGGGGCCGCCCGGGATGGCGCCGCGCGTCGGCTTCATTCCGACGAGGCCGCAGCAGGCGGCGGGCACACGGATCGAGCCGCCGGCATCGGTCGCATGCGCAATCGCGACGATCCCGGCGGCGACCGCGGCCGCCGCACCGCCGGAGGAGCCGCCGGCGGTGCGGGCCGGATCGAGCGGGTTGCGGCAGAGAGGCCCGATTGCCGGTTCGCTGGCGAGCGACAGACCGAATTCCGGGCTCGTCGTCAGGCCGAACAGGCAGAAGCCAGCGTCGCGGAAACGAGCAGCGAGATCGGAATCCGCTTCGCCGCCCTTTCTTTCGAAGAGGCGGGAACCGGCGGTGACCGGCAGCCCGGCGAAGGGGCCGCCAAGATCCTTCGCCAAACTCGGCACACCGGCAAAGGGCCTGATGGAAAAGCGACCGGGCACGCTCCGCCGCTCCCGGTCACGCTCCTCTGCCGAGGCAAGGCCCATGGCGGCATCGACATAGGCGAGCGCGCCGAGCGGCGCCTGCCGCACTGCGGCCTCAAGAGAAGCCTGCATCGCCTCAGTTGCGCTCAGCTTGCCATGCCGGATCGCTGCCGCCAGGTCGGTCGCATCGCTTTGCATGAGCCGAATTACTTCGGCTCGTCCATCATCTTCGGAACCTCGAAGGTACCGGCCTTGATCTCCGCCCGCTTGGCTTCCATCGCAGCCTCCGCATCGGCGGGTGCCACGCCCTTCACGAAGACGATATCGCTGCCGCCTTCCTTCATCAGGCCGTAGGAGGTGTAGTTCCGACCGACCGGTTTTCCGGCCGCGACATCGGCGATCGCAGCGTTGAGGATCGGGCGGAAATACCACATGGCGTTGGCAAACACCGTGTCAGGGTAGCGCGGTGTATAGTCGATCAGCGAGCCGACCGATTTGATGCCGCGCTCCTTGGCAGCATCGGCGGTACCGATACGTTCGCCGAACAGGATGTCGGCGCCGGCGTCGATCTGGGCGAGACCGGCTTCGCGGGCCTTCGGCGGATCGAAGAAGGTGCCGATGAAGGAGACGAGGTGTTTTGCCTCCGGGTTGACGGCCTTGACGCCGGCCGCGAAGGCGTTGATCAGCATGTTGACCTCGGGGATCGGAATGGCGCCGACCGAACCGACGATATTCGACTTGGTCATCTTGCCCGCCAGCATGCCGGCAAGATAGGCGCCGTCATGGTTCCAGGTGCCGAAGACGCCGAAATTGTCGCCGGCCTGCTCGCCGCTCGAACCCAGCACGAAGGCGGTATCGGGATAGTCGGCCGCGACCTGCCGGGCCTCTTTCTCCACCGCATAGGCCTCGCCGATGATCAGCTTGTTGCCCTGTTCGGCATATTCGCGCATGGCGCGGGGATAATCGGTGCCGGAAACACCTTCGGAGAAGACATATTCGATAACGCCTTCCTTGGCCGCGTCCTGCAGGGCCTTGTGCAGACAGGAGTTCCAGGCATTTTCAACCGGCGAGGCATGAATGCCGGCAACTTTCAGCGGCGCGGCCGCTCTTGCCAGCGGGGCAAAGCCGCTGACCCCAAGCGCAATGCCGGATGCGATCACTGCCCGGCGTGAAATCAGGATATCTTTGGTCATTGATTGCTCCCTTTTTTACCATTTGGTTCAAAAATCATAGTAGCGCCTAAAAATGTGTCAAGCCGCGACTGGGCTTAAAAATCAGGCTGATCGGCCACCGCGACCTGACTGAAAAACCGAGACACGACAGGCTGCACGCCCGGCGCCACCGTGCTTGCCGGGCAGGATCTACAGGGGCTTGGCGCGACGACTCCGGCAGGATATGCATAGAACTATTGGGTTGGGGAAATTGGAATGGGTGATGAAGAAGACGCCTCGCGGCGGCCGATCGCGAGCCGGTCGTCGTCCTGGGCGATCGGCCTGAGTGCGTGGCTGGCACGCACCGGTGTCACGCCAAACAGCATTTCGCTTTTCTCGATCCTGTTTGCCGGCCTCGGCGCGGCGCTCATCCCCTTCACGGCCCATCCGATCGCCATGGTTTGTGCCGCGATCTCGGTGCAGATGCGGCTCGTCTGCAATCTGCTGGACGGCATGGTCGCGATCGAAGGCGGCAAGAAAACCAAGAGCGGGCCGCTCTACAATGAATTCCCCGACCGGATCGCCGACAGCCTGCTTCTCGTCGCAGCCGGTTATGCCTGCGGCTTTGCCTGGCTCGGCTGGCTTGCTGCGCTGCTCGCCGCACTCACCGCCTATATCAGGGTCTTCGGAGGAGCGGTCGGTCTTCTTCAGGACTTCAGCGGCATCATGGCCAAGCAGCGCCGCATGGCGGTACTGACGGCGGGCCTCGTCGCCCAGAGCGTGGAGACGGTGATATCCACCAGCCGTTGGTCGCTGCTCCTTGCCTCCGTCATCATCGCGGCGGGAAGCCTCGTCACCTGCACCACGCGCACGATAAGACTTGCCCGCTCGCTGGAGAGATTATGATCGCACTCGTCCGTCGCCTTCTCGTGCTCTTCGTCCGCATCGTGGTCGGCGCCCGCAGCGAGTGGCGGGGCTGTTCGCCCGACCCCCGCCGCCGCATCTATTTTGCCAATCACAACAGCCATGTCGACACCGTCGCCGTCATGGCCGCCCTGCCGTGGCCGGTGCGACGGCTGACCCATCCGGTTGCGGCGCGCGATTATTGGGGAACGACCGCCTTTCGCCGTTTCATCGCCGAGAAAGGCCTGCGCGCCGTCCTGATAGACCGCAAGCCTCTGCCCGACAGCAACCCGCTGGAGCCGATCGAGCGCCTGCTCGAGGAGGGGCGCTCGGTCCTGATCTTCCCGGAAGGCACGAGAAGCGCCAGCGATGAGATCGCCCCCTTCCGCAGCGGCATCTATCGCCTTGCATGCCGTTTCCCTGATGTCGATCTCGTGCCGATCCATCTCGACAATCTTCAGCGCATCCTGCCCAAGGGAAGCTGGCTGATCGTCCCGATCACCTGCACGGCGCGCTTCGGCAAGCCGCTGCGCGTCGAACCGGGCGAAGGAAAAGACGCGTTCCTGGCCCGCGCCCGTGCCGCGGTCATCGAGCTAGCAGACGGAGAACGCATCGCATGACCAGCCATTTCTCCATCGTGCTTGCCGCGATCCTCGGCCTGTTGGCCGTCGCCTCGGCCATTGGCTTCACCCTTCAGCGGCGGGCGACCGAGCCCGGATCCGTCGCTACCGTCCACAATCTCAATGCCCGAATTCGCTCATGGTGGATCATGGTCGCTATATTCGGCGGCGCGATTCTGCTCGGCGATACCGCGGTGGTCGTCCTGTTCGCATTCCTGTCCTTCATGGCGCTTCGCGAATTCTGGACGCTGACGCCATCGCGGCGCGGCGATCACCTGGCGCTGTTCCTGTCCTTCTTCGTCGTCCTGCCACTTCATTACCTGTTGCTCGGAACGGCGTGGTACGGCCTATTTGCGATCTTCATCCCGGTCTATGCCTTCCTGATCCTGCCGGCGGTGGCGACCTTGACGGGCGACGTCAACGAATTCCTGGCCCGGACCGCCAGGGTGCAATGGGGATTGATGCTGACGGTCTATTCGATCAGCCATGCTCCCGCACTTCTGATGCTGCAGACCGGTACGCCATCCGCCCTGCTTCTCGTCTATCTCGTCATCGTGGTGCAACTCAGCGACGTCTTCCAGTATGTCTGGGGCAAGCTCCTGGGAAAGCATCGCTTCTCGCCGAACATCAGCCCATCGAAGACGCTCGAAGGCCTCTTCGGTGGCGGCGCCTCGGCCATCCTTGTGGGAACGCTGCTCTATCGCCTGACGCCGTTCTCGCCGCTGCAGGCGGCGGCCATCAGCACGGTCATCGTCGTCGCGGGCTTCTTCGGCGGCTTCGTGCTCTCGGCCATCAAACGCGATCTGAACGCCAAGGACTGGGGCTATGTGATCGAGGGTCACGGCGGCGTGCTCGACCGGCTGGATTCCATCACCTTCGCAGCGCCGCTGTTCTTCCACATCGTCCGCTACTGGTACACCGTCTGACAATTCATCCGCGAAAGCCTATCTCGCATCCTCCATGGATGACGCGTGAGCCCTCGCCATGGCCTCCTGAAGGTCGGCGATAGGCGTCGCATTCACCATCTTCCTGCCCTCGAGTTCCTTCGGCATTTTCCAGCCGGGATCGATGCCTTCCATGTTCGGCAATTCGTGAGCGATACCCTTGTGGCAGTCGATGCAGGTCGCCTGGCCGGAAAGCAGATATCGGGTATGGATCTCGGCGGCGCGTTGTGTCTGCTTCTGCAGATCCATCGCCACCGACGAATGGCAGTTGCGGCATTCCAGACTGTCATTGGCCTTCATGCGCGCCCATTCATGCTGCGCAAGTTCCAGCCGCTTTTCCAGAAACTTCGGCCGGGTGTTGATCGTGCCGAATATCTTGCCCCAGACCTCCTTGGAGGCCTGCATCTTGCGGGCGATCTTGTCGGTCCATTGATGCGGCACGTGGCAGTCCGGGCATGTCGCCCGCACCCCCGATCGGTTGGAAAAATGGATGGTGCGCGAAAGCTCCTGATAGACGTTGTCGTGCATTTCATGACAGGAGGTGCAGAAGTTTTCGGTATTGGTCAGTTCCAGCGCGGTATTAAACGCGCCCCAGAAGAGAACGCCACCAACGAAGCCGCCCAGCGTCAGGACGCCGAGCCCGATCGTTGCCGCCGGCGTCGTCAGGATCGACCACGCCCACAGAACCGCTTTCCTGATAAATGCGATCATGACGGTCACTCGCTTCCGGCCGGCTTGAAACCGAGCTCGCTCATGTCCTTGAACGCATTGGGGACGAGTGGCTGGGTGTCCGCCTGCGGCACATGGCACGCCGTACAGAAGTAGCGGCGAGGGGAGACGTCGGCGAGCATCTGGCCGTCGCGCGTCATATAGTGGGTGACGCTGATCATCGGCGCGCCGCTATCCTGCGTGAACTCCCGCTTGTGGCAGGAGAGGCAGCGGTTGGCGTTGACCGACAGTTCGTAACCTTCGATCGAATGCGGAATGATCGGCGGCTGGTCGGGATAGGCGCGCATCCTGCGCTTGTCGTCGACGATCCATTTCGGCAGCGGCTTGGCGGCCCCTGTTTCCATCGAGGGCGTCGGGCCCTCCAGCTGGGGGACGGTTTGCTGCATCACCTGACCGAAGGCGGCCGTCGCGAGGAAAACGACGACGCCGGCTGCGATTGCCTGCCATTCCGGTCGCCTTAAACGGCGGGGAGAATCTTGACCGCGCATTTCTTGTAATCCGTCTGCTTGGAGATGGGATCGGTGGCGTCGAGCGTGACCTTGTTGATCAACTGGCTGGCGTCGAACCAGGGGACGAAGATGACGCCGGGCGGCATTCGATTCCTGCCCCTGATATCGATGCGCGAGCGGATCTCGCCGCGGCGGGAAACGATCCGCACCTCCGCCCCCTGATTGATGCCGCGCTTGCGGGCATCCTCGGCATTCATGAAACATCGCGCGCCGGGAAATGCCCGGTAAAGCTCCGGCACCCTCATGGTCATCGATCCCGAGTGCCAGTGTTCGAGCACACGGCCGGTAACCAGCCAAAAATCGAATTCGTCGTCGGGAGATTCGGCCGGCGGCTCGTAGGGCACGGCCAGAATGACGGCCCTGCCGTCCTTCTGACCATAAAATTTCACGCCCTCGCCGGGCTTCACATAGGGGTCGTAACCTTCCCGGTATCGCCAGCGCGTCTCCTGGCCGTTGACCACCGGCCAGCGCAGTCCACGGACCTCATGATAGAGGTCATAGGGCGCCAGATCGTGTCCGTGCCCGCGCCCGAAGGAGGCATACTCCTCGAACAAGCCTTTCTGGATGTAGAATCCGAACGCCTTGGCCTCGGCATTGTCGTATTCGGCGCTGATCTCATCAAGCGGAAACCGGTCGACCTCGCCATTGCGAAAGAGCACGTCGAAAAGCGTTTTTCCTCGATACGCCGGATTGGCATCGAGGATTTCCTTCGACCAGACCTCATCGGTGGTAAATCGCTTCGAGAATTCGACGATCTGCCAGAGGTCGGATCGCGCCTCGCCCTTGGCCTGAACGAGTTGATGCCAGACATGGGTGCGCCGTTCGGCGTTTCCATAGGCGCCTTCCTTCTCGACCCACATCGCCGCAGGAAGGATCAGGTCTGCGCTCATCGCCGTTATGGTCGGATAGGCATCCGAAACCACGACGAAATTCTCGGGGTTGCGATAACCCTGCCAGGTTTCGTTGCTCGTATTCGGTCCGGCCTGGACGTTGTTGTTGACCTGCACCCAATAGAAATTGAGCTTGCCGTCCTTCAGCATGCGGTCCTGCTGGACTGCATGATATCCTGGCTTCTCCGGAATGATCCCCTGCGGGACACGCCAGATTTCTTCGGCATGTTTGCGGTGCTCGGGGTTCGTCACCGTCATGTCGGCGGGAAGGCGATGCGCGAAGGTTCCCACTTCACGGGCCGTCCCGCAGGCCGAGGGCTGACCGGTGAGGGAGAACGGGCTGTTGCCCGGTTCGGAGATCTTCCCGGTGAGCAAATGCAGGTTGTAGACCATCTGGTTCGCCCAAACGCCGCGGACATGCTGATTGAATCCCATCGTCCAAAGCGACATCACCTTGCGGTCAGGATCGGCATAGAGTTCCGCAAGCTGCTCCAGGAATTCGGGATCGACCCCGGTGAGTTCGGACGTCTTCTTCAGCGTGTACTCGCTAACGAACGCCTTGAAGGCGTCGAAATCCATCGGTTCGGTCTTGCCGGGATCGCTGGCGTTGGCCGCTGCGATTTCAACCGGATTGTCCGGGCGCAGGCCGTAGCCGATATCGGTGACGCCTTTTGCAAACTTCGTGTGGTCGCGGACGAAGTCCTCGTTCACACGTCCTGTTTGAATGATGTGGTTGGCAATGAAATTCAGAATCGCCAGATCTGTTCCCGGTTTGAAAACGATGGGAATATCGGCGAGATCCATGCTCCTGTGCGTAAAGGTCGAAAGCACCGCGACGCGCACATGCGGTTGCCCAAGCCGGCGGTCGGCGAGGCGTGTCCAGAGGATCGGATGCATCTCCGCCATGTTCGAGCCCCAGAGCACGAAGGCGTCCGCGTTTTCGAAATCGTCGTAACAGCCCATCGGCTCGTCCATGCCGAAGGTCCGCATGAACCCGTAAGCGGCCGAGGCCATGCAGTGTCTGGCATTGGGGTCCAGATTGTTGGAACGAAAGCCGGCCCGCATCAGCTTTGTCGCGGCATATCCTTCAAAGATCGTCCACTGGCCGGAGCCGAACATGCCGACAGCCGTCGGGCCCTTGTCCTCGAGCACTTTCTTGCACTGCTCGGCCATCACGTCGAAGGCCTCGTCCCAGCTCACCGGTTCGAACTCGCCGTCCTTGGCGTAGCGGCCGTCCCGCTTTCGCAGCAGAGGGGTCTGAAGCCTGTCCTCGCCATACATGATCTTGGAGAGAAAATAGCCCTTGATGCAGTTAAGGCCGCGATTGACCTCCGCCTGCATGTCTCCATGCGTTGCAACGACCTGACCTTGCTTGACGCCCACCATGACGCCGCAACCGGTGCCGCAGAAGCGGCAGGGGGCCTTCGACCATTTGATTTCCAATGCACCGACGCCGCCGGGCACCGGCTGCGCGACAGCCGGCATCGCTATTCCGGCAGCGGCCGCGGCGATGGCGGCGGCCTGGGCCTTCAGAAGCTCACGCCTGTTCAATTCTCCCGTCATGGCCTTGCATCTCCTCCTCGACATGCTCGAACACCATGTTTGCCGCAATCACGCCGTCCAGGAGCGAGATTTGCGATAGACGATCGCCGAGCATGCCCGTGCTCGTTCCCTCGATAGTGACGACGATCTTTCCGTTGGCGTGAGCGTGGACTTCCACATTCCGCATCTCGGCGATGGCCGCCAGCACAGCCCCGGTGCGGGCCGGCATGGTCGCGATCACGGCACTCGATATGTGATAGCGCAGACCCCGCTCAGGCATCGGCCGCCTCCATCCCGCTCGGCTGCAACACGATGGCGTTGACGGGACATCCGGCGATGCACCCTCCGCATCCATTGCAAATGTCGGTGCGAAGTTCCGGAAGAAACGGGCCGCCGACGCGGGGCCGGAAACGGATCGCCTGCTGAGGGCAAGCTTCTCCGCAGGACTGACAGGTGATGCCGCGCTTCGCCAGGCAGGTATCACCAACCGCGGCGACATGGGCAAAACGATCGATCCGCTCTGTGGTGAAAACGGGTTGCGGGCACGATGCCGCGCATTCACCGCAAAACGTGCATTCGCCTCGCATAAAGTCGAGCAACGGCAGTCCGTCCACCAGACGGATTATCTTGGTGGGACATCGCTCCTCGCATCGTCCGCACCCCGTGCATGCCGCGGCAAGGCTTTGCATCGATGCTCCTGGCGGACAAATCCTGTGATCGGTCGTTGCCGGCCGGACTGAGAGGAATTGACGTCGAGACATCGGCACTTGGGACATGGCTCAATGCCCCGCCGGCGGCCCCGGAGGGCCGAACACGATTTGAAACATCCATACGAGGAAACCGTAGCCGCCGACGACACCCACGGCGACCAGAGGCCATATTCCGAATGCAAGGATAAGGAAAGCCAGCACTTCCGCCCGGCGCTTCGCGCGCGGATCGCTCTGCCCCGATGCTTTTTGAAGCAATTCAGACATGACAGGCCCCCAGGCGCGGACGATACCATGCCCAGTCATCCATGACCAGATGACTTGCATTCCACTAGCCTGCTGCCTCCTCTCGCAGGCAGCAGGCTCGCATTGTCGCCGTCATGGAGCGTCGTAAGAAAACGCCTGCACGCAAGTAACTCTAGACCCGGTCGACCTCCTCGAGGCTGTCGAACAGCCGGCGCTGAACATCCCGCTCCTGCCTGCCGATGGCGGTCATCAACTTGCCCATCGTTCCCCGCAGGCCGTGCAACTCGTCGACCAGCTCCATGACGATATCGACGCCGGCTTCGTTGACGCCCATGTTTCCCATGAGGTCCAGGATCAGCCGCGCTCGCGCGACGTCGGCGTCGCGAAATTGCCGTTGGCCGCCTGAGGTCTCGGGGATCAACCAACCCTGTTCGATCCAGAGGTCGAGCTGGTCGATGTCGATTTTCAAGTAAAGACGGAATTCGAGATCATCCATGATCAAGCCTCCATGTTCTTTCTCGGATCATACGAGTTTGCCGTCGCCCATTCCTTCACCAGGTCCGTCAGCCGCTCGTTGGGATTGTCAGGCAGCACGATCTTCAGGGAGACATAAACGTCGCCATGTCCGCCGCTGCGTTTTGCAACACCCTTGCCCTTGAGGCGCAGGACCTTGCCGGTGTTCGAATGCGGCGGCAGCGTCAGATTGACCGGCCCAGACGGCGTCGGCACACGAACCTTGCCGCCGAGCACGGCCTCATTGAGCGAGATCGGCAGTTCCAGGCGGATATCGTCGCCGTCTCGCGTGAAGAAGCGGTGCGGGCCTACACGGATTTCGATCAGGGCATCACCCGCCGGACCGCCTCCGATGCCCGGCTCGCCCTTGCCGCGCAGCCGCAAGGTCTGGCCATCGCGCGTTCCCGGCGGGATCTGCACGTCAAGCGCTGGGCCGCCAGGAAGCTTGACCTCGGTCCTGGTGCCGTTGACGGCCTCGAGAAAATCGACCTCCATCGAGAACTGGCGGTCCCGGCCACGACCACGGCTCTGGCCGCCTCCGGCCCGGCGTGAAAAGAAGTTGGCAAAGACATCGTCGGCATCGCCGAAATCGGCAAATCCGGCACTGTTGTGGTAGGGATCGCCAGGGCCGCTCTTCGAGGCATAGTCGCGGTAATAATTGCGCTGCGCCCGCTCGGCGCCTGAAATATCGATCTCGCCGCGGTCGAAACGCCCGCGTTTTTCCTCGTCGCTCAAGATCTCATAAGCGGTTGAAATTTCCTTGAACCGCTCCTCTGCCTTTTTGTCGCCGGGGTTGAGGTCGGGGTGAAGTTTCTTGGCGAGCTTGCGGAACGCGCTTTGAATATCCTTTTGCGTCGCATCCCGTTTCACGCCCAGAAGCTCATAGGGATCCTGGCTCATACATATCTCCTGAGGGCAGCGTATACTGCTGGTTGGCTTGGGGATGATATAGGTTGCCGGGCCGCCGCCGGGGAGGGTAAATTGGTCGCCGGACGATATCAGCGCGACAAAGCCACTGCGGTCACGCCAGCGCAGTGGAGATTAGAACAATGCCATGTCTTCGGCTTGAGACGCCGCGCCCTCATATGCGTGATCTAAACGCCGATCGATGAGAACCGAGCACCCGGCGTGGCGCACGACTTTGTCGACAATCGAGGAGAAGACGTAGTCGGTGATATCGGTCACATGCGACGACAGCAGGATGAGATCGGCCGACTTCTCCCTTGCGACGGAAACGAGCTGGGAAGCGGCAATGCCGATGCGAACCTCGATCGTCGCCAAAATCCCCATTTCCTTGCAGAGCGATGCAAGTTTCTTTTCGGCGTCGACGATGGCGGTCGTTTCGAATGCCTCGGGAAGCTCCGTCAGGTGACGGCGCGGGATATTCTCGATGACATGCATGACGACGATGCTTCCGCCTTCATCCGCCAATGCCGCAGCCCGGCGCAAAAGCCGGATTGCCGTTTGCCTCGAACCCGTGCCGATGCCGCAGATGATTGTTCGATACATTGAAATCCATATCCTCGAATGCGAATGATAGCGCCGATCATACCGGTCTCAACCGTCGCGGCATTGACGAATGTCAAGGAAAGGCCTCGCAACGGTAGCCCTCACAAAACCGCCATTTGCTTAGAACGGGACCTCCGGCTGAATCGTCGCAGTTGACGATATGGCCATCAGCAACAGTTCTAACCCGATGTCGTCACTTATTGAGGTTCACATGCCGCATTTTGCGATTATCGGATCGGGTGCGATGGGAAGCGCTGTCGCCAAACGGCTGATCGACCGCGGCGCCACGGTGCTGACCCATCTCGAGGGCAGAAGCGAGCAGACGATTGCGCGGGCAATGGCAGCCGGCATGGTACCGGTCGGACGCCAGGAGCTGACAAAGGCCGAGCTGATCCTGTCGATCGTTCCGCCGGCGCAGGCGATCAAGGTCGCCGAATTCGTCGCGGACATATCGTCGAGGATGCCGGCGCCGCCGCCCTTCATCGACCTCAACGCGATTGCGCCAAAAACCATGCAGGCTTTGGCGGCACGGTTCGACGGCAGCGGCGTGGAGGTGCTCGATGGCGCGATCATCGGCGGGCCGCCGGTTCCCGGCAAATCAGGTCCGACCATCTATATCAGCGGCGATCGTGCCGAGCGGAGCCGGCTGCTTGAGGATTGCGGCCTCAGGATCCGCAGGCTCGACGGACCGCTCGGCGCCGCCTCGGCACTGAAGATGTGTTATGCCGGCATCAACAAGGGATTTATCGGCCTCGGCACTGCCATGCTGCTTGCCGCATCGCGTTCGGGTGCTGCCGAAAGCCTGAAAGCCGAACTCTCCGAAAGCCTTCCCGACGTCGACCGCAAGCTGTCGAAATCCATTCCCGACATGTACCCGAAAGCCTATCGATGGGTCGCCGAAATGCAGGAGATTGCCGATTTCCTGGGAGAAGATGATCCGGCGGCGACCATCTTCCGCGGCATGGCGGAGCTCTTCTCCAGGATGGCTTCCGACGTGGAGGGCAGCCGTGTTCTTGTCGGTCAGCTGGACGAGATCCTTGGCTCCACGGAAACCGACAACTGACCTTTGCTGCCGGCACCCCACATCGGCGGAGCCGGCAGCAGGCCTCGTGCCCGATCCAGGCCATGCCTATATCGTCGCGAATTGCTCGACCTGTGCCCGGATCGCGACCTCGGTCGGCAAGCGCTCCACACGCGCCATAGAAGCCGTTGCAACCCTTGGGGCGGGCGAGCACATCGGTCGCATCCGCGGCATGGCGATCGGCCCGCCATGGCCGGGCGACACGATCCGCTTCGCCTTGCGGTCTGCCAGCGAACATCTGTTTTCAGCGGCAACAGGCAGGCGTCTTCCCGACGCGGATGCCTGAAGCAGCGGTTTTCTTCAGCTTTGCCAAGACTCTGACGATTGCGTGAAACCGCGCCGACACCTGTGACAAAACCTCATCGCCTCTGCTATGTCAGGAAAAATGCGGCAACCCAACCTGCGCCGCACTCTGTCTGACCAATCCCAGGAGTTTGAAAGATGAGCGGTTCTTCCGATTATACACCCCCGAAGGTCTGGACCTGGAACAAGGCGAATGGCGGCCAGTTCGCCAGCATCAACCGCCCGATCGCGGGAGCGACGCATGACAAGGAACTGCCGATCGGCCGTCATCCGCTGCAGCTCTATTCGCTCGGCACCCCGAACGGCCAGAAGGTCACCATCATGCTCGAGGAACTGCTGGCGCTCGGCCACAGCGGCGCCGAATATGACGCCTGGCTGATCAAGATCGGCGATGGCGACCAGTTCGGCAGCGGCTTCGTCGCGGTCAACCCCAATTCCAAGATCCCGGCGCTGATGGACCGCAGTGGTCCGAAGCCGATCCGTGTCTTCGAATCCGGCGCCATCCTCACCTATCTCGCCGAGAAGTTCGGCGCCTTCCTGCCGACCGAGCCAGCCGACCGCGCCGAATGCCTGTCCTGGCTGTTCTGGCAGATGGGAAGCGCCCCCTATCTCGGCGGCGGCTTCGGCCATTTCTACGCCTATGCGCCTGTCAAGATCGAATATGCGATCGACCGCTTCGCCATGGAGGTGAAGCGGCAGCTCGACGTGCTCGATCGTCGCCTTGCCGAAAGCGAGTATCTGGCGGGCAGCCAATATACGATCGCCGATATTGCCGTCTGGCCCTGGTATGGCGGCTTGGTGAAGGGCTGGACCTACGGCGCGGCCGAGTTTCTGCAGGTCGAGGACTATAAGAACGTGCTGCGCTGGGCCGACGCCATTCATAGCAGGCCGGCCGTGCAACGCGGCCGGATGGTCAACCGCCTCTCCGGCGAGCCCGCAAGCCAGTTGCACGAGCGCCACGACGCCAGCGACTTCGACACCAGGACGCAGGACAAGCTCGCGGCCGCCGAGTAGCAAGCGGCCTCATCCACGTGTCGCAGCAATAAATGAGGCTCCGCCGCCTTTACGGCGGCGGAGCATTTGCATGCTGCCCGAACTCAGTTCTTGACCGTATCTTCCAGGAAAAAACGGCCGAGCGGGTTCTGGTAGAAGTTCTCGATATTCTTGCGCGAGACGTTGATATAGGGGCTGTAATAGAGGTCGATCCAGTTGACGTCGTCCTTCGCCATCTTCTGCAATTCGACATACATCTGTTCGCGCTTCTTCGGGTCGAGCTCGAGACGAGCCTTGGCCACCAGTTCTTTCACCGCCTCGTTCTTGTAATTGGTCGAGTAGTTGTTGTTGGAATCGTGGCCGAGGACGAAGGTGGTCTTCTGGTCCGGATCGAGAATGTCGTTGGTCCAGTAGTTGACAGAGACGTCGTAGTCGCCGGCAACGATCATGTCCCATTCCTGGCTCGGGTCGACCTTCTGCAGATTGGCGGTGATGCCGGCCTTCTGCAGCTGCTGCTGGACGAGCACGGCCGTCTGTTCGTCGACTTCGTCGCCGGCGCGCACCAGATAGTTCAGCGTCAGGTCGGAGGCGCCAGCAGCAGCCAGCATCTCCTTTGCCTTTTCGGGATCATAAGGCCGCTGCAGATTGTCGGCATAGTAATAGAGCGCGCCCTTCGGAACGTAGGAATTGGCGACCGTGCCCTGGCCGAAGGTGACGGTATCGACGATCGCCTTCTTGTCGATCGCAAGATCCAGCGCCTGGCGGACTTCCTTCTTGCCGAGCGCGCCATGCGCATGGTTGATCAGAAGATGATCCTCGCGGGTCGAGGCATCGATATCGACGTTGAGGTTCGGGTCCTTCTTCAGCTCCTCGACGCGGGAGAAGGGAACGAAGATCGCCGTGTCCAGCTCGCCGGCCTGAACGTTCAGCATGCGGGTGTTGTCGTCAGGCACCGAGATCCACTCGACGCCGTCGAGCTTGACGCGGTCGGCCTGCCAGAAGTTCGGGTTCTTCTTCAGAATGACGCGGTCGCCGCGCCGCCATTCCTCGACCACGAAGGCGCCGGATGCGATCGGCTTCTCGCCGTAGGCATCGGCACCCAGCGTTTCCATGCCCTTCTTGGAGATGACGGAGGCATTCGGAAGCGCCAGCGTCGAAAGGAACGGCGCAGACGGGTTCTTGAGCTTGATCGTCAGCGTGTGCGCGTCGGTCGCGACCGCCGTATCGATCACCTTGTAGGAATCGCTCCAGAGCGAGGCGGGGTCGTCGCGGATGCGCAGCAGGCTGTAGGCGGCATCTTCCGCGGTCAGCGGCGAACCGTCGGAGAATTTCGCGTCGCGGATCTTGAACGTGTAGGTCAGCCCGTCATCCGAGGCGGTCCAGCTTTCGGCAAGGCCCGGCTCCAGTTTCGTGCCCGTCTTGTCGACGCGGATCAGCACGTCGTAGACGTTGGAGAACACCCAGTTGTCGATGTTCTGCGCGGTTTTGATCGGATCGAATGTCGTCGAATCCTCGCGGCGGCCGATGGTCAGCACACCGGCGGCTTCGGCATAACTTGCACTGAGCGTCAGGCCGGCGAGCAAGGCTGCAAGCCCGATTGATTTCCACCTGTTTGTCATGAATTCGTTCCCTTCGTTGTTATGGCATGCGTTTGATGGGCTGGATCGGTATCGATTGCGGATCGTCCTTGCCACCGGCGCCTTGCAGCAGCGGTTTGTCAGGATCGATGTCGGGAATGGCGGCGATCAGCGCCGCCGTATAAGGATGCTTCGGCCGCGCGAACACCTCTTCGGAACGGCCTTCCTCAACGATCTCGCCGCGATACATCACAACCACGCGTTCGCAGAGATTGCGGACGATCGCGAGATCGTGGGCGATAAACATCAGCGTGAGGTTCATCTTCGCCGTGAGCTCGCGGAAGAGCTCGATGATCTGCGCCTGGATGGTGACGTCGAGGGCGGCGACGCACTCGTCGGCGATGATCAGTTTCGGGTCGACGGCCAGCGCGCGGGCGATGCCGGCGCGTTGGCACTGGCCACCGCTCATGCTGCGCGGCTTGCGGCCGGCAAATTCGCGTTCGAGGCCGACGAGGTCGAGCAGAGCATTGATCCGCGCCGGGATATCGGCTTTGGCGACCTTGCCCTGCACCTTCAGGACCTCGGCCAGCATCTGCCCGATGGTCAGCCGCGGATTGAGCGCGTTATAGGGGTCCTGGAAGACCATCGCCGTCTCGCGTCTCAGCTTTGCGAGGCCCGCGCTCTTCTGCAGCGCCAGATCGACGCCGTCGAAAGTGACGTGGCCTGAGGAAAGCGGTGTGAGGCCGAGCACGGCGCGGGCAAGCGTGCTCTTGCCGCTGCCGGATTCGCCGACGATGCCGACCGTCTCGCCCGGCATGATCTGCAGGCTGACGCCGGCAACGGCGCTCACCGTCTTGGCGCCGCCCTTAAGCAGGGCGCCACCGGCTCTGAAACGTACGTGGAGATCATCGATTTCGAGCAAGGGCCTCGCCGGCTGGCCGGCCTCGGCAATTTCGGGCAGCGGCGCCGCTGTCTCGCCCGGCAGGGAAGGGTGGCTGTTGATCAGGTTGATCGTATAGGGATGCTGCGGCCGCGCCAGGATCGTCCGCTTCGGCCCCTCTTCGAGCAGTTTGCCGCCGCGCAGCACGGCGATGCGGTCGCAGGTCTGGGCGACGATGCCGAGATCGTGGGTGATCAGAATAATCGAAAGGCCGCGCCGGTCGCGAATGTCGATCAACAACCGCAGGATCTGCGCCTGGATGGTCACGTCGAGCGCCGTCGTCGGCTCGTCGGCGATCAGTACCTTCGGATTGCAGGACAGCGCCACGCCGATCATCGCCCGCTGCCGCATGCCGCCGGAAAATTCATGCGGATAGCTGTCGTACTGGCGCGCGGGATCGGGGAAGCCGACCTGCGCCAGGATATCTGTCGCCGCGGCGCGGGCCTCGCGGGCGCCGAGACCCTGATGATAGCGGATGCCCTCGGCAATCTGATCGCCGATCCGCATCACCGGGTCGAGATGGCTGGTCGGGTTCTGGAAGATCATGCCGATCTCGCCGCCGCGCACTTTCAGCATCTCGCCATCATCGACCCGCATGAGGTCGCGCCCTTCGAGCAGCACGCTGCCGCTCTCGATCTTCAGCAGCGAAGAGGGCAGCAGGCGCACCAGGGAGCGGCAGAACAGGCTCTTGCCCGAGCCGCTTTCGCCGACGAGACCGAGGATCTCGCCTTTGCCGAGATCGAGCGAGACGGCATCGAGCAGCGTGCGCGGGCCGGAATCGACATGCGCCCTGACGGTAAGATCACGGACGGAGAGTACGGAGCCGCTCATTCGTGCACCCCCAGCAGCTCGCCGAGCGCATCGCCCAGCATGCTGAAGCCGAAGGCGAGACAGACGATGGAAAGGCCGGGAAACAGCGTGATCCACCAGGCCGTGGTGATGAAACTCTGTCCTTCCGCGACCATGACGCCCCATTCGGCGATCGGCGGCTGGACGCCGAGGCCGAGATAGCTGACGGCGGCGCCGCTAAGCAGCACCAGCGTCGCATCCGACATCGAAAAGACGATCGAGCCGGCGATCGCGTTCGGCAGCAGATGGCGAAACATGATGCGCGTGCGGCTGAAGCCGAGGCTGACGGCGGCGACGGCATAGTCGCTGCTTTTCAGCACCAGCATCTGCGCCCGGATCAGCCGCGCATAGGAGACCCAGCCGACCAGCGCCATGGCGATATAGAAGCTGCCGAGGCCAGGGCCGAGAATTGCGATGATCGACAGCATCAGCACCAGGATGGGGAAGGCAAGAATGATATCGACAAGACGCATGAACAGCGCATCGACGATCCCACCGAAGAAGCCGGCAATCGTGCCGACCGTCGTGCCGATCAGGAAGGGAAAAATGACGCCGATCAGCGCCATCTGCAGGTCGAGGCGCGCGCCCCAGATAACGCGAGAGAGGATATCGCGGCCGAAATTGTCGGTGCCGAAGGGATGCAACAGCGAAGGCGCCTGCAGCCGCACATCGGCATTCTGCATGATCGGATCGTAGGGTGCGACAATGGGCGCGCCGATCGCCAGCAGGACGAAGAACAACAGCAGGCCGGCACCGACGGCAAGCATCAGCCGCCGGCCGAAGAACCGGCGCCAGCCGAGAGATGCGGGAGCAATCGCCTCGATGCTCATAGCTTCACCCTCGGATCGACGGCGACGGTGACGATGTCGGCGATGAAGTTGATGAGCACGGTGGCGCAGGCAAAGACCATGGCGACACCCTGGACCACCATATAGTCGCGCGAGAAGATCGCCCTGACGAGCAGCTGTCCCATGCCGGGCAGCGCAAAGACGCTCTCGACCACCACCGTGCCGCCGATCAGCCAGCCGATGTTGACGGCAAGCAGGTTGATCGTCGGTACCAACGAATTCGGCAGCACATGTCGCCAGAAGACGATGCCTTCGGGCATGCCACGGGCGCGCGCCGCCGTCGCGACATCCGATTTCAGCTGCTCGATCATCGCCGCCCGCAGGCTGCGCGTCAGCACGGTCGAAAGCGACAGCGCCACCGTCAGGCTCGGCAGCACGAGATGCGACAGCTTTTCGCCAATCGTCGCGCCGTAGCCCGAAACCGGCAACACGCCGAGTTCGACGCTGAAGAGGATGATCAGCATCAGTCCCAGCCAGAAGGGCGGAAAGCCGATGCCGAAGGTCGAGACGATGCGCACCGCATGGTCCGGCGCCCGGCCGGCATTGCGCGCAGCGATCGCCGCCATCGGCACCGCGATCAGCACCGACAGCACGACGCTCGCGGCGACGAGCGCAAGCGTCGGCTCGATGCGGGTAACGATCAGCTTCAGCACGTCGATCTTGTAGAGGATCGACTTGCCCATCTCGCCATTGGCGAGGTTCTTGAGGAAATAGACATATTGCAGCCACATCGGCTGATCGAGGCCGTATTGGGCGCGGATGCTGGCAAGGGCCGCCGGCGTGGCGCGCGTGCCGAGGATGTTGCGCGCCGGGTCTCCGGGGATCAGCCGGACCAGAATGAAAGTGATGATGCTGATGCCGAAAATGACGGGCAGGAACTGCAGCGGTCGCGTCAGAACGAATTTATAGCGATGCATGACGGCGATCGCCTCTCTGTTTTCGTCGGCTTCGCTCCGCTTTGTGCTGCATCAGTGTGCCTCGTGCCGGGCGAGAAAATCGAGAAGCGCCGGATAATAATCCTGCGGGTTCTCATAGAACGGCATATGGCTGGCATTGGCAAATACCTTCAGCTCGGCATTCGGCAGCGCAAGCTTCATCCTGAGCGCACAGGCCGGCGTCAACTCGTCATGCTCTCCCGTCGTGATGAGCACCGGCAGCGTCAGCCGCGGCAGATCGGGGATGCGGTTCCAGTCCTTGAGGTTGCCGATATAGAGAAACTCGTTCGGTCCCTGCATCGTCTCGTAGGGCGCCATGTTCCAATCGTCGAGCGAGCGGCGCACCGGCGCCGGCCATTCCGGCAGACGGCAGACGTGGCGGTAGTTGAGGATCGTGACGGCGGCGAGATATTCCGAATGATTGTAGGTGCCCTGCGCCTCGTGTTTCTGCATCATCGATACGGTTTCGGGACCGAGTGCTGCACGCAGCCGTTCCAGCTCCGAGATCAGATGCGGCATGTCGGCGACGGTATCCTCGAGAATCAGCGTCTTCAGGTTCTGAGCGTAAGTCAGCGCATATTCGATCGCCAGCCACCCGCCCCAGGAATGGCCGAGCATGTGGACCTTACCGAGCCCCAGCGCCTTGCGCACCGTTTCCGTCTCCTCGACATAACGGCCGATTGTCCAGAGCGAGAGATCGTCCGGCCGGTCGGAAGCGCCGGTGCCGAGCTGATCGAAAGCGACGACACGATAGCCCTTGTCGACGAGACAGGAATGCGCCTCGCGCAGGTAATCGCAGGGCAGACCCGGCCCGCCGTTCAGGCAGAAAACCGTCTCACTGCCGGCTCCGAAACTGTAAGCAACGATGCGATAACCATCGACATCGATCTCGAATCGCTCGTCCGGCTGTATTTCACGCCACATTGATCGCTCCGGCAGAAGGTTTCACTTGCTCAATATTTGGGCGTGGTTATTTTTTTATCGTAAATCGCGTTCCGTGCCAGCTATAAGAAGTGATAGGGTAGGGCGCCACGTCGAAACTGGAGCAGCCCGTGCTTGACGATATCGGAACGATCAGAGCGCAGTTCACAGCGCATGAAACGCTGGACGGCCGGATCGATCAGGCCTTCGAGGCGATGAAGCAGATCGGCTTCGAGGCGCTGATCTACGACTACACGCCGGTGCCCTACGATCTCGACGGCGCGATCATGATACCGTCGCTGCTGAAGCTCAGGAACATTTCCGACGACATGCACGACTACTGGTTCAATCAGGGCTATTTCCGTATCGATCCGGTGCAACAGGTGGCGCTGCGCACCTCCGCACCCTTCTTCTGGAACTACGACCCGGACGCCGACACGCTGATCAGGGGTTTCATCAACGAGGACACGGCGCCGGTGACGCGCTATTTGAGCGAACGCGACATGTCGACCGGCGTCACCGTCCCGGTCCATATGCCACGCGGCGACTATGCGACGGTCACCGGCATCCGCTTCGGCGGTAACGACGAGTTCGAACGGCACGCCCTGCGTTATATCGCCGACTTCAACCTGCTGGCCCACGTCTTCCATGAGAGCGCCTATACGCTTTTCGACACGCGGGCGAAAAGCGTCGGCACGATCCGGCTGACCGAGCGGGAACGCGAATGCCTGCGCCATTCGGCGGAAGGTTATTCCGCCAAGGAAATTTCCCGCATCATCGATCGTTCCGTGCCGACCGTCGTCATGCATCTGAACGCCGCGGCCAAGAAACTCGGCGCCCGCAACCGCACCCAGGCCGTGGTGCGCGCCACCCATTACCGCCTGCTCGAAGACCGGCCGACCCATCATTGGCCACCCTATAACTTGTGATAGCTGCCTTCACCGTTGCCGCCGCGTTATGCTTTTTTCATACGGCCAAGAGATGGAGACGCCCGTGGGCGAAGTCACGACCAAAGAAGCCTATTTGCCCTTTCGCGACTATCGCACCTGGTATCGCGTCACCGGTTCGCTTGCCAGTGGCAAGCTGCCGCTCGTCGTCGCCCATGGCGGACCTGGCTGCACCCATGATTATGTCGATTCCTTCAAGGATATCGCCGCTCTCGACGGCCGCCCGGTCATCCATTACGACCAGCTCGGCAATGGCAATTCCACCCGCCTTCCGGAAAAGGGTCCGGATTTCTGGACGGTCGGCCTGTTCCTCGAAGAACTGGATGCGCTGCTTTCCCATCTCGGCATTCAGCATCGTTATGCCTTTCTCGGCCAGTCCTGGGGCGGCATGCTCGGCGCCGAACATGCGGTGCGCCGGCCTGAAGGCCTGAAGGCGCTTGTTATCGCCAATTCGCCGGCCAACATGCACACCTGGGTTTCGGAGGCGAACCGGCTAAGGCAGGAACTGCCACAGGAGGTGCAGGACACGCTGCTGAAGCATGAGCTGGCGGGAAGCCTCGCCGATCCGGACTATATCGCCGCCTCGCGCGTCTTCTATGACCGCCATGTCTGCCGCGTGGTGCCGTGGCCGCCTGAAGTGGCGCGCACCTTCGCGATCATGGACGAGGACAATACCGTCTACCGCAACATGAACGGCCCGACCGAGTTTCACGTCATCGGCACGATGAAGGACTGGACGATCGAAACAAGGCTCGACCGCATCGAGGCCCCGACGCTGCTGATCTCGGGAAAATACGACGAGGCGACACCCCTGGTGGTAAGGCCCTATCTCGAACACGTTCCCGGCTGCGAATGGGTGCTCTTCGAAAATTCCAGCCATATGCCGCATGTCGAGGAAAAGCAGCTTTGCCTGACGACCGTTTCCACTTTCCTGTCACGGCACGATTGAGAACTCACCCAATCCGCTTCTTGCCGCGGAAATGACGCTTGGGATAGTCTCCGTCCCATTCGAAAGCGAATGGGACGGACCAATGAACGATCATCCGCAAGCAGGAAGCGCGACCATCCTTGCAACGAGCAGGGGGCGTGGCTGGCGCGGCTTGGAGGCCGAGCTGCTGCGCATTCCGCCCGGCCGCACCCATATTGCAGGGACACCCTATCATCGCCTCGGAATCCACGTCGGCCGACCTGTGCGAGCGCAATGCCGCTGTGACGGGCGGGAGCATCGCCGGCTGCAGAAGCATGGCGATATCGATGTGGTGCCAGCCGGCCTGGATGGCGTCTGGGAGGACGACGGCGAATGCATGATCCTGCGGCTGAAGATCAGCAAGGATCTTTTCCATCAGGCTGCCATCGACCTCGGACGCGATCCCGCGGAAGCGATGGCGCCGAAATTTCAGCTCCGCGATCAGCGGCTCGAGGCAATCGCCTGGGCCTTGAAAGCGGAGCTCGAAGCGGACGAGCCGTCCGACCATCTCCATGCCGATACGCTGGCAACAGCCTTGGCGCTCCGTCTGGTCGAGGCCGGCAGCGGCAGTTCTCGCCCGGCGGATGCCGGTAGAGCGCTCTCGCCCCGGCAGAAGCGGATACTTACCGACTACATCGAGGACAATCTCGACGCGCTGCTTTCGCTTGCCGAACTTGCCGGTCTTGCCGGACTCAGCCTCTCGCACCTGAAGACGCAATTTCGAAATAGTTTCGGCATACCGCCGCATCAATATGTGATGCAACGCCGGGTCTCGCGCGCCGAGGCATTGATTCGGACCTCCGGCCTGCCGCTGAGCCAGATCGCGCTGGCGGCAGGCTTTGCGCATCAAAGCCATATGGCAAACAGCATGAAGCGGCTGCTCGGCATCAGCCCAGGCACCATCGCCCGCTTGGTCAATTGACGAAAAATGGCCGATCCTGCAACGGATCGGCCGAATGCGCAGGCCAGATCCACGACATCAAGGCATCCTCTTTCGATAGCGAACAAGCGAAGGAGAGAACCATGTTTGTCATCTTCGGCGCCACCGGCAAGGTCGGCAAGGCAACGATAACAAAGCTTTCGGCCGAGGGCGCTCCCGTCAGGGCGGTGCTCCGTGATCCCGGCAAGGCTGCACCACTTGCAGCACTCGGATGCGAGATCGCCATTGCCGAGATTGGCGATGCCGATGCCATGGCCGGCGCGATGAGGAATGCGACAGCCGTCCAGCTCATCTGCCCAATCAATCCGCATGCTGCCGATGTCAGACGCCAGATGCTGCGATCAATCGAGCGGATGGCGGACGCGATCGACGCCGCCCGGCCGCCGCGCGTCCTGGCGATCTCGGATTACGGCGCACATCTGACGATCGATACCGGCATTACCAGCCTGTTCCATGCGATGGAGGAACGGTTCCGGCAATGCGCTACCGAGATGGTCTTTCTGCGCTCGGCCGAACATATGGAAAACTGGGCACGCTACCTGAAGATCGCTGGCGAGACCGGCATAATGCCGAGCATGCACCAGCCGCTATCGCGGCCTTTCCCGACGGTCTCCGCCGCCGATATTGGCGGTATGGCAGCCGACCTTCTGCTGGCCGGCGAGGAACACGGACATTCGCCGCGGATCGTCCATGGCGAGGGGCCGCGCGAATACACGGCGCTCGAGATCGCTGCGGCCTTGGGGCGGTTAATGACCCGGAGCGTCGTCGCACGCGAACTGCCGCGTGCCGATTGGCCGGCAACGCTGACGCGCGCAGGACTTTCGTACAATTACGCCGATCTGATCGTCAGGCTCGCCGATGTGCACAATAAAGGCCTGATCGGAGTGGAAGCCGGCGACGGCGAAATCCGCCGCGGCCGCACGGACCTTTCCGCTGCTCTTGAACTGTTTCTTCCCCATGCTCCGCGGGCTGAGGTAGTCGATCATGTCAGGCGTGGAGAGGAGCCCAACCAGGGATGGTAGGTTCCGATGATCTCTATCAGCCGACCAGCCATTTCTTGGCGACACGGCATGCCATCGTATAGGCCGGATCGAAGACGTTGCCGACGTCATAGCGCACCACCTGGCCGAGCAGATGGCTGGCCGCCGTCCTGTCCAGGCCATAGTCCGATGCCAGCCAGGTCAGCATTTCGCTGGTCGCATGCTGGAGCGCCTGATCGAGGGGCCGGGCATTGCCGATGGTGAAGATATCGTCGGCGGTTTCCCCGCGCGGCCAGACCAGGCCGGCCTTCTTCTCCACCGTCAGCCGCACCGTGACGTCGAAGGTGGTCTCGACACCGGTGCCGACGATCTCGCCATCCCCTTGCACCGCATGGCAGTCACCGAGAAAGAACAAGGCGCCGGGCGCCGCGACCGGGAAGCGGACCGTGGTGCCCGGGCCGAACAGCCGATAATCCATGTTGCCGCCATATTCGCCGCTGGTCGCGGTCGATATCGCCTGGCCGAGGCTGGGCGCCACGCCGAAACAGCCGATCATGGGGGCGAGAGGCAGAACGAAATTTTCGAGGCCGGAGACGGGCTCGGAAAGCCGGACGGTCAATGCCTCGCGGTCGATCGCCCAGATGGCGACATCGCGCGGCGGCAGGTCACGAACCGCTTCGGGATCGACGACATTGGCGGCAACGACGCTGCGTGTAAAACCCGTATCCCTGGTCGGGGTCATGCTGATGATCTCGACTCGCAACGCATCTCCGGGCTCAGCCCCTTCCACGAAGATCGGGCCGTTCATCGGATTGCCGCCAGGCGCCTGCTTGATACCGTCCTTGTCATGCCCGGCAGCGTCGAGCGTCTCGGTGACGACCGTATCGCCGTCGGCAATATGCAGGGCCGGCTGAAGAGAGCCGATGACATTGTGAAAGCTTGTCGGAATGAAGCGGTGCGTGGTCATGAGAATACAGCTCTCGCTCGTTTCGAATATCAGGAGCCTGCGGCTGGACTGCCCGGCGGAGAGAGTTCGAGACTAGATCAGAGATTGCCTGCAATGCCAATATTCGCACACCAGGAGATGATCACGCCTCAACCGATGTCGAGGCGTGATCGGATCGACGTTCAGAATTTGAAGCTGGTGCCGACCGTGACCTTTTGCTGATTGACCTCGAAATCGCCAAGCGCCGAGCCGAAATCCTTGCGTCCGAAGTCGTCATAACGATATTCGGCGCGCATCACTATATTGTCGGTCAGGGCATGTTCCACGCCGCCGCCGGCTGTCCAGCCGATCAGAATGTCGTCCTTCTTGCCAACGCCGGGCACGTCGACTTCTCCACCGGCCGCGGCCAAACCTCCGGTTCCGTAGATCAGTGTACGGTCCAAGGCATATCCCACGCGCCCGCGCGCCGAGCCGTCCCATTTGAGGGAAACGTCGCTCCCGTCCTTCCAGTTGTAGTTGAAGTCATTCTCGATACCGAAGACGAAGGGACCGTGCTGGAAATTATATCCACCATAGATACCCGTCGAACCTCCATCCAGATCCTGCTCGGAACCGTTGAGATAGCTCGCATGTGTCGAGGTGTATCCGCCTTGAAGCCCGAGATAAAATCCCGACCAGTCGAAGGCCGACTGGGTCTGTGCCTGCTGGATGTAAGCGGGATCTTGAACCACGGCATCGGCGGCAAAAGCCGGCACGGCCGAGAAAGCCACGGCGGCCAGCGTGATTATCTTTGTGTACATTAAAGTGCCTCGTCATTTCGATGATTGGAAAGGGCGTCAGCAAACCGGCAAGTCGGCTGGGAGCGATGCATTATGCTGCGGTTCGGTGTTGCGGTTTGCGCTTTATTGTTGCGATATGTTGTGACGGGGAGCGTCTTGGAACGCGGGGCGGCCGCGCGCGATTTAATACAAGCTATTGTAATTTAAAATATATTTTAGTTCCATAACATGCATTATGCAACTTTTTCATGTAGCGGGGTGGGTTCCAGGATGAAGTGCGACCCATCGGATGTCGCTTCACCCGCGCCCTCGCCGCTTGTCAAAATCTGCTCCGCGCAGGAACTCCCTCGTCGCCCATTTGTTTTACAGTCTGCACCATCAGGACGTTTGCCCAAGGTGCAATCGGCGACAGTGGAGCTGATCCGTGGACATGACGCGCATCCGAGAACGCATGGTGGAGCACCACGTAACCGGTCGTGGTATTCGCGATCAAAACGTCACCAGGGCAATGCTCATGGTGCCGCGCGAAAAATTCGTCGCTCCGGGCTCCGAGGAGTTCGCCTATGAGGATGCGCCGCTGTCGATTGGCGAAGGCCAGACAATTTCGCAGCCGTTCATCGTGGCTCTGATGCTCGAAAAGGCCGATCTGGATGCCGGCGACAAAGTGCTCGAGGTCGGAACGGGCTCCGGCTATGCTTCAGCCCTGATGAGCCGGATAGCAGGCCACGTCTATTCCATCGAGCGCCATGAAAGACTGGCGCTTCAGGCCAAGGAACGCTTCGAGAAGCTGGGATACCGCAACATTGACGTTCGCGTCGGCGACGGCAGCAAAGGCTGGGCGGAAGCCGCTCCATTCGATGCCATTATCGTTTCTGCGAGCGCACCCGAGGTGCCAAGCGCATTGAAAGAGCAGTTGGTCCTCGGAGGACGGCTCATCGTCCCGGTCGGCCGCGGTGAAGCGCAACGCCTGAAACGCCTCACGCGTACCGGAGCCGCCGCATTCGAGGAAGACGATCTCGGCGGGGTGCTCTTCGTTCCCCTGATTGGCGAAGACGCCTGGACTGCTACACACCCAATGTACACGGCGACGGCCCCGTCATCGCCGGAAACTTTTGCGTCCGAGCCAAACTCTCCGCAAGACGCAAAGGCAGGAGGCATGGGAAAGATCCTCCCATTGCCCGCATTACCGGAAGGTGTTCTCGATCATAGCGAATTTCAGCGACGGTTCTGGGCTATTCAACGTATTTCCTGGATCGTGTTCACGCTTCTTCTGGTTACCTGCTTGCTGGGTTTGCTGGGACGAGGTGGTCCGCTTTCACGGCAAACACTTCTGTTGCCGGACGGCTCCGTGGACTTTCCGGTCATCTCCCGATGGAATGCTCCGGAGTATATGACCGTGAACTTCACGCCGTCATCCGACGACAGGATCTTCACGATCGATGCGGCCTTTCTTCAAACCTTTTCGATTGAGGGCGTCGATCCGCCTCAAAAGGCGACCTTCGCGCGCGCGGGCCGAATAGGCTACGTGTTCCCCGCTGACCCGGCAGGACCGACGCAAATCGTGTTCCGTCTGCAAACGCAACTCCCCGGCCCTCTTCGCGCCACCATTGGCATGGGCGGGGAGATCCGCAGCCAATCCACTTTCATCTTTCCATGAGGACGGCACGGTGGATGCGGTATTACGCGGACTGGCAATCTATTTCACCCTGCTCGTGATCATCCGCCTGTCGGGAAGACGGACATTGGCGCAGATGACGCCGTTCGATCTGGTCATCGTGCTGGTGATCTCGGAAACCACGCAGCAGGCGATGCTCGGCGATGACTTCTCGATCACCAACGCCGTCATCTTGATCTTGACGCTGTTTACGACCGACATCGGCCTGTCCTACGTCAAGAGGTGGTGGCCTCGCGCAGCTCATATCATCGATGGCGTTCCGACCGTTCTGGTGACGGATGGCGTCTACGACGAACGCGCGCTCAAAGGAGCCCGGCTGCAGAAGGAAGATGTCATGCAGGCAGCGCGAAGCCAGGAAGGTATCGAGAGCGTGACGGAGATAAAATTTGCCATCCTCGAAGTGAGCGGCAACATCAGCATCATCAAGAAGCAGAAATCCGGCTGACTCATTTCGAGCGTTTAGCCGCTTGGGGATGCGCTTCAGAAGGACAGGTCAAGCACCCTGCCCTCGAACAGGCGGTCCCGGGAGCCTTCGAGATGCGCCTTCATCAGCCTCTGCGCATCGTCAGGCCGGCCATCGGCGATCGCCTTGTAGATGGCGTTGTGCTCTTCATAGACCTGTTCCAGCCCCTGGCGGGGACCGAGCAGGGAGAGGCCGTGGAGATGCATGCCGACGGCGATATGGGCCTTCAGCGCATCGATCGAGGCCGTGTAATAGTGATTGTTGGCGGCTTCGGTGACGGCACGATGGAACATGAAATCGGCGTCGGTGCGGTGAAGCTGATGGCTGGTCGCTTCACGCAGATCCGCAAGCGCGCTGGCGATCTTCTGGATCGCCTGTTCATTGCGCCGCTTGGCAGCGAAATAGGCCGCCGCCGGCTCGATCGTCAGGCGGAATTCGTAACAGCGCTGAATATCGGCGATCGTCTTGACTGGCGAATAGGCAAGCTGCGTCGTCGGCGATCCATGCGCGCTGACGAAAGTGCCGGCGCCCTGCCGGGCATAGACCATGCCCTGATCGCGCAGGCGTGCCAGCGCATCGCGGACGATCGGCCGCGACACACCCAGCATCGAGGCAAGCTCATGCTCGCCGGGAAGGCGTGAATCCGGCGGATAGTTTCCGCCGCGGATACGCTCGAGCAACTGGTCGAAGACGCGATCGACCAACTTGACGGCCTTGCCGCGTTCCGGCTTGCCCGGCGGGCCGGCTTCCGCGTTCAAAGATTCGCCATTCACTTCAGCCACGTCATTCTCCCCGGCGGTATCTTACTAGAGCATGATGCCGAAAAGCGTGAGCCGTTTTCTGACGACATCATGCTCTCATCCTGTTCTATGCCGCCCGATTCCAACGAACCAGTCTTAGCAAACTATCGGGCTTGCCGAAGCCCCCGGACTTCACGGCGCACCGAAAATGCCGACCATCGGCGGCCGTGACATCGAACCATGGCACGCCGGCTTCGATCTCGCCCTTCGGGGCGAGCACCCTGACCCCGAGCGCATGGAAAACGGCAAGCGCCGTGTCGCCACCCCCGAGCATCAGCATGTCAGGCCCGGTATCGTCGATAACCGTTTTGACGCCTGCCGCAAAACGGTGGGCGACCAGTGTTGCATCGGCTGCCATATCGCCGGAGCAGCGCAGCAGCGCCGGCAGCGCCATGCCCTCCCCGCCTTCGATCTCCCCCATCGGCGCGTCCACCACCATGCGCAGGACGCCCGAAGCTTCGAGCCGGTCCATCTGGGCTATGGTAATCGGGTCGCGCGAGCCGAAGGCAAATAGCGTACCTGGGGTCGCTGCAAATTCCGGCATTGGCTGTCGCTCCTCTTCGCCAAGCCGGCGGGCAAGTGCGGCGCCGAGACCCCGGGCGCCCACCGCAAGTGTCAGCCGCCAGTCATGATCGGCAACGATCTGGTCGAGATCCATGTCGTCCTCCGCATCGGCAACGGCAACATTGCCCGCGCGGCCGTTGAACAGATCGGCGATCGGCAGCGGCCCGTCGACGCCGCGGCCGACGACGCAGCCCCGGTAGGTCACGCGCTCCTGATCGGGAATGGCGGGCGCCACGAGAATGGTCTCCAGGCCGAGCACCTCCGCCAGCGCCAGGCTTTCCGCCGCGACATTACCCTTCAACCGGGAGTCGATCTTCTTCATGACGATATCAGGCTTTGCGCCGCGAAGCGCCCCAGTCGCGTGGCGCACCCTCTCGGCAGCTTCGCGCTCGCCAATGGCGCGCGATGCAGTATTGACGACGACGACATCACAACCGGTGGCGACCGCATCCTGAGCAGCCTCGACATCGACGGCGACCGAAACCGAGAGGCCGGCTTCGACGAAGGGCGTGCCGGTATCGAGCGCACCCGTCAGATCATCGGCGATGATAACGGCCTTCAGCGTCATGCGGTCTGTCCGGTGTTGACGGCGTGGCAGGCGACGAGATGGCCGGGTTTCGCCTCCTTCCACGCGGGAATGATTTTGCTGCAGACATCCATGGCGATCGGGCAGCGCGTGTGGAAACGGCAGCCCGACGGCGGGTTCAGCGGGCTCGGCACGTCGCCCTGCAGGATCTGGCGCTGACGCGTGCGCTCATGCTCCGGATCGGTATCCGGAACGGCCGACAGCAGCGCTTTGGTATAGGGGTGCAGCGGGTTGTCGAAGAGTTCCTCGCGGGTGGCAAGTTCGGCCAGCCGCCCAAGATACATGACGCCGACGCGGGTGCTGATGTGGCGCACCACGGCGAGGTCATGGGCGATGAAGAGATAGGTCAGCCCATATTTCTCCTGCAGATCCAGCAGCAGATTGATGATCTGTGCCTGGATCGACACGTCGAGCGCCGAGATCGCCTCGTCGCAGACGATGAATTTCGGCTGGCAGGCGAGCGCGCGGGCGATGACGACGCGCTGGCGCTGGCCGCCGGAAAGCTCGTGCGGGTAACGTTGGGCAAATCGCTTGGGCAGGCCGACATCGGTGAGCAGCGTCGCCACCCTCTCCTTCAGCTCCGCCTTGGTGCAGAGCTTGTGGAAGAGGATCGGCTCGCCGATCGCTTCGCCCACCGTCATCCGCGGATTGAGCGTCGAATACGGATCCTGGAAGACGATCTGCAGGTCGCGGCGGAAGGGCCGCATCTGCTTTTCGTCGAGCGTCGCGAGATCCTGACCCTTGTAGACGACCTTGCCGCTGGTCGCCTTGTAGAGGTTGAGGATGGTGAAACCGGTCGTGGACTTGCCGCAGCCGGATTCACCGACAAGGCTCAGCGTCTCGCCTTCCATGATGTCGAGGTTGACATTGTCGAGCGCATAAACGGTCGCCGAACGCTCCCCGAAGGCGCCGAGCTTGACGTGGAAATGCTTGACCAGGTTTTCGACCTTGAGCAGCGGTTCGGCACCCATCATGCGGCCTCCTGCATTCTCTGGACGACGAAACAGGCGGCGCGATGATTGCTGCTGCCGCTCAGCGGTTCGAGTTGCGGCACCTTCTCGTGACAGATGTTTTCCACAAGCGGACAACGCGGCGCAAACGGGCAGCCCTTCGGCCGGCGGCCAGGCTCCGGCGGCGTGCCGCCGATCGAGCTCAACCGGCTTGCCGGCGGGTCTGACAGTTTCGGGATCGAGGACAGCAGACCGCGCGTATAGGGATGGCTCGGGCGGGCATAGAGTTCGTCGACCGGCGCGTCCTCGACCACGGTGCCGGCATAGAGCACGGCGACGCGATCGACGAGGCCGGCGATCAGCGCCAGGTCATGGGTGATCCAGACCACCGACATGCCGAGCTTGGCGCGCAGATCCTTCACCAGATCAACGATCTGGGCCTGGATGGTGACGTCAAGCGCCGTCGTCGGCTCATCGGCGATCAGAAGTTTCGGGTTGCAGGCAAGGCCGATCGCGATCATCACCCGCTGGCGCATGCCGCCGGAAAGTTCGTGCGGATAGGCCTGCAGGCGCTCCTCTGGGCCGGGAATGCCGACCAGGCGCAGAAGCTCGACAGCGCGCGTGCGGGCTTCGGCCTTTTTCATGCCGCGGTGGTAGATCAGCGGCTCGCAGATCTGGTCGCCGACGCGCATGACGGGATTGAGCGAGGTCATCGGATCCTGAAAAACGAAGCCGATATCGCCGCCGCGCACCTTGCGCAGCTCTCGATTGGACATTGTCTGCAGGTCGCGCCCGTCGAACGTCGCCGATCCCCTGGTGACCTTGATCTTGTTCGGCAGCAGGCGCATCAGGCTCAACATGGTCAGGCTCTTGCCGCAGCCGGATTCGCCGACGACGCCGAGGGTCTCGCCCTTATCGACATGGAGATCGATGCCGTCGACGACGACGGCCGGGCCGTTACGGCCGTCGATTTCGACGGTAAGGCCTCTGACATCGAGCAGGCGGTCGGTGCTTTTGGTGTCCATCATTTGCTGCCCCGCGGATTGAGCGCGTCGTTGAGGCCGTCGCCGAGGAAGCTGAAGGCAACCGAGGCAAGGCCAAGCACGGCCGCCGGAGCGGCGAGAAGATGCGGATAATGCTGCCAGACGCGAAGCCCGTCCGAGATCATGTTGCCCCAGCTGGGCGTCGGCGGATTGACACCCACGCCGAGGAAGCTGAAGGCGCTTTCCAGCACCATCGCCGTGCCGAGACCGGCGCTGACCGAGACGATCAACGGCCCCAGCGCATTCGGAATGACATAACGCTTGATGATGATCCAGTTCGACAGGCCGAGCGCCTGGGCCGCGGTGATATAGGGCCGGCTGCGGATCGACAGCACCTGGGCGCGGACGAGACGGGCATAGGGCGGCCAGGAGATCAACGCCATCGACCCGAAGACGAGGATGAAATCCACCCATATCGTCTGGCGGTAGAAGGGATTGAGGGTCTCGAGGTAGCGCGCCTCCATCCATTTGCTGATCGGCGATTTCAGCGAGGCGTTGATGACGACGACGAGCAGCAGGTTGGGAACCGACATCGTCACATCGGTCAGCCACATGATGGCGCGATCGAAGGGATTGCCGAAGAAACCGGCCACCGCGCCGAGCGTGAGGCCGATCACCACCGCGAAAAAGGTGACGATGACGGCGACGAGGAAAGCGGTGCGCGTGCCGAAGACCACACGGCTGAAGACGTCGCGGCCGAGATCGTCGGTGCCGAAGAGGTGGCTCATCGACGGCAGTGCGTTGCGGGCGTTGAGGTCCTGGCTCAGATAGTCGTAGGGCGTGAGATAGGGCCCAAAGATCGCCGTGAAGGCGAGGATCAGGACGACGACGAGGCCGAAGATGGCAAGCTTGTTGCGCTTCAGCCGGTACCAAGCGTCGCGCCAGAGGCTGACCGGCGGCTCCTCGATGGTTTCAGCGGTGGAAAGAGGGACGGCGGACATGGTCAGCGGCTCCTTCTTGAATCATTGGCGCGTGGATCGAGCAGCGGGTAGAGCACATCCACCAGCAGGTTCGACACCATCACCAGGAACGATCCGATCAGCGTGATGGCCAGAATGACCGGATAATCGGAATTGATCAGCGCCTGCACGGTCAAGCGGCCAAGGCCCGGCAGGCCGAAAACGAGTTCGACGAAGATCGCGCCGTTGACGATGGTGATCATGATCAGGCCGAGCTGGGTGACGACGGGTGTGAGCACCGGCCGCAGGATATGGCGCAGCGCCACGACGATCTCGGGCACGCCCTTGGCGCGGGCGGTCCGGACGAAATCCTCAGACAGCACCTCGATGACGGCGGCGCGCGTCTGCCGCACGATCAACGCGATCGGCTGGAAGGACAGGACGAGCAGCGGCAGCAGTATCCGGACATCGAATATGCCGCCCCAGCCGTAGGGCACGCTTGCACCCGGCAGCAGCACGATGAGGCCGACCATCAGCAGCGGACCGGCGACATAGGCCGGGATCGCCCAGAGGAAGAGCGCCGAGCCCAGAATGGCATAGTCGATGCGCGAATTCTGGTTCAGCGCCGCGATCATGCCGAGCGGAATCGCAACGACGGCTGTCAGGATGATCGAACAGAGAGCCAGCTGGAAGGAGACGGGTGCAGCCGCCGAAACCATTGCCCAGACGGAGCGGCCCGAGGTCAGCGAATTGCCGAACTGGCCGTGCAGCAGGTTCCAGATGTAAAGGCCGAACTGTTCGATGAAGGGCTTGTTGAGGCCGGCACTTTCGCGAATGGCTTCGATGCGCTGCGGATTATAGGCGACATCACCGGGCGCGCGCAGGAAGATCAGCTTGATCGGATCGCCGGCGCCATAGAAGGCCAGCGCATAGACGGCCAGCATCACCACCAGAACCGACGGAATCCAGATGGCAAACCGGGTTAGCACGTAGCGCAGCAAGGCCACCTCCCACCTGTTGTTCGATGCGTTCCCGCTTTTGGCTGCGATCGCATCTCTTCTTCTTGAAACTTGCGCGAAGGCCTTGCAGCCTTCGCGCGGGTTAGTGCCGACAGGGACGGTTTCCGCCGATCAACCGATGGAAATGTTCCAGGGTTCGACCACCTGCCAGTCGAGGTTCTTTTCCAGGCCCTTGACGTCCTTGGTGGCCCAGCGCGACATCGCCTGAGAATACCACGGGATGAAGGCCCAATCGTCGCGGAACGCCTTCTGGGCTTGCTGGGCGAGAGCGATGCGCTGCGGATCATCCGCAGCCTTGGTCGTCGCTTCGGCAAGGGCGCTGTCGACCTTGTCGTTCTTGTATCCGCCGAGCTTGTTCTGTGCGTTCGACGAGGTCGAGGCGATGGAGCCCGCGAGATAAGAGACCGCATCGGGCACCCGGGTGCCGACGTCGTCGCGGAAGATCTGGACCGAGTTCTGGTCCGGACCGGCATAGGAGTCCTGCTGCGGCTTCATGTCGACGGCCGTGATGCCGAGATTCTGGCGCCACTGCTCGGCAATGAACTGGGCGGCGGCTTGAATGGCCGGCCCCGAGATGCCGACGAACAGGATCTTCGGCAGGCGCTCCGGCCCGCCATAGGTCGATTCCGCAAGCAGCTTTTTTGCGCCTTCCGGATCATAGGGATAGGGCTCGAAGCCGGAATTGTCAGCGCCCGGAACCGAATTGAGGATCTGGTCGGCCTTCTTGTGCGGCCCATCGGGATAGGACGCCTTGAACAGCCCGTCGCGATCGACCGCCATGATCAGCGCCTGGCGAACCTTCGGATCGTCCATCGGCGCACGGGAGATGTTGAACCAGAAGTGCTGGCTCGTCGGAATCAGTGGTCCTGCCGAGAATTCCGGGCCGAGATCCTGGATGATGGTCGAGGTGATGAGTTCGGTATGGGCGTTGAACTCTCCCGACTTGATCAGCGACGTCGCGCTGACATTGTCTTCGATCGAGGTGATGTCGATGCGTGCAAGCTTCGGCTTCGGCCCGAAGAAATTCTCGTTCGGCTCGAAAGAAAGCTTGCCGGCGTCGATATCGAGGCTCGTCAGCTTGAAGGGGCCGGAGAAGACCGGCTTACTATCCGGCTTGTACCAGTCGATGATCTCCTCGCCGTCGCTGCCGCGCGATTGCGATGCCTTGGTGATCGGCGCGATGTGGTTTGCGAGCCGCATGAAGAAGATCGGATCGGCGGCCGCCAGCGTCACGACGACCGTTCCCTCGTCGGGCGTTGCGACACCCGTCAACTCGTTGCCGGAACCGGCGGCGATTTCGGCATAACCCTTGACCTTGCTCAGCACCTGGTCGGCGCGCTGGTTCTTGGTGTTCGGCATCGAGGCGACTTCCCACGATCCCTTGACGTCGGCCGCGGTGATCTTGCTGCCGTCGGAGAAGACGGCCTTGGGGTCGATCTTGAAGGTCCAGACGGTGTTGTCGGCCGATTCCCAGCTGGTGAAGACGTAAGGCTTGATATTGCCTTGGCTGTCGAAATACATCGGCGAGGCCCACCAGATCGAATTCCAGCGGAATGTCCTGCCGCCGCCGCGCAATGGCGACCAGTCCTGGTCGAAGGCCGGATGCGCGACCTTCAACACCTGGCCTTCATCGGCCATCACGATGCGGGCATTCATCCCGAACACGGTCAGGCCGACGCCGGCCGCAAGGCCGAGCTTCAGCGCGTTGCGACGCGATAGATTGGTTTTATCCGTTTGGTCAAAAGACATGGCATTCCCTCCCACGGTGAATTCGGCAGCGCTCTCCCTGCACCTGCCAGGCGCAGCACAATCCGTCCCGTATCGTTCTCTCGTTATTGTAAATATGTCAACAAAAAATCGTTATTTTGATCCGAACAAAATTTCGTTGTAAAAATATATAAACAATAACAGATAGATAAGTTTTCTAATCTGCACCGCAGCACTTTGTCTTCTTGACAAAATGGCCGCAATGGAAAAGTTCTTTGCACTCCATCACGACAGATGAATGACATTTCCATGCGCCATCGGGCGGTTCATCGCCCCCAGACAGGACGCGCCGAGGAGGGCGAAATGAGCCATCACAGGATTACAGGCGTTTTCAGCGCATCGGCAACGCCGCTGACGGCAGACAATACACCTGATCTCGCCCTTTTCACCGATCATTGCCGGCAGTTGCTGGCCGAGGGATGTCATGGCGTGGCGCTGCTCGGCACGACGGGCGAGGCCAATTCCTTCTCCGCAGCCGAGCGCCGCACGATTCTGGAAGCGGCATTGAAGGCCGGCATTCCGGCCGACAGGCTTTTGCCGGGCACCGGTGTCGTCGCCATCCCCGAGACCGTGGAGCTGACCCGGCACGCGCTGTCGCTTGGCGTGACCAAGGTGGTGATGCTGCCGCCCTTCTACTACAAGGGCGTCACCGACGATGGGCTCTTCGCCGCCTATTCGCAGGTGCTGGAAAAAGTCGCCGATACCCGCCTGCAGGTCATCCTCTATCATATCCCGCAGGTCTCCGGCGTGCCGCTCTCCCTTCCGCTGATCGGCCGGCTGATTGCCGCCTTCCCGGAAACGGTCGTCGGCATCAAAGAATCTGCCGGTGATTTCAACAACATGCAGGCAATCATCGCCGCCCATCCCAGTTTTTCGGTGCTGGCGGGCGCCGATCCGCTGCTGCTGCCGCTCTTGAAGGCGGGCGGGGCCGGCTGCATCACCGCCACCTCCAATCTCGTGGCGAATTCGCTGCGCACTGTCTACGACCATGTCCATGACGAGACGCGTGCTGGCGATGTCGAGGCGGCGCAGGCCCGCATCAACGCCTATCGCACGCTGTCCAATTCCTACGTCCAGATCCCCACCATCAAGGCAATGGTGGGGCTGAAAACCGGCAATCCCGCCTGGAGGCGCACGCGCGCGCCGCTGATGCCGCTCGGCGATGCCGACTATGCCGCACTCGCCGATAGCTACGCCAAGCTGCCTTGAGGAGATCCGTCATGCGTTTTACCGGCCTGCCTCCGGAAGCCGTTCCTGCCCTGATGACAGGGGCCATCGCCCCTCACCCCACGATCGAGGGCCGCGCCGAGGCCTACCTGCCCTCCCCTTGCATCCAGAACCATGCGGCCAATCTTGCCTTTCTGCCAGACGGCACGCTGACCTGCGTCTGGTTCGGCGGCACCATGGAGGGCATGGGTGACATCTCGATTTACATGTCGCGGCTGGCGCCCGGCTCCGAGTGCTGGTCCGCACCGGAAAAGATGAGCGACGATCCGCAGAAATCCGAGCAAAATCCGTTGATTTTCAATGCTCCGGACGGAAAGATCTGGCTGCTCTATACCTCGCAGACCTCGGGCAATCAGGACGGTTCGATTGTCAAATGCCGGATTTCAAGTGATGGCGGCCGGAGCTTCGGCGCTGTCCGAATCCTCTGCGACAGCCCCGGCACCTTCGTTCGCCAGCAGATCGTCGTCAACGGCAGGGGCGACTGGCTGCTTCCGGTCTTCCGCTGCGTCGGCCTGAACGGCCAGCGCTGGAGCGGCGATGCCGACACGGCTGCCGTGCTGATATCGCGCGATGGCGGCGCGAGTTGGCAGATGCGGGATGTTCCGGACAGTCTCGGCGCCGTACATATGAACATCCTGCCGCTCGGCGGCGACGAAATGATCGCCTTCTATCGCAACCGTTTCGCCGTAAACATCCTGTCGAGCCGATCTTCCGATGGTGGCGAGAACTGGAGTGCGCCCGAACCCACCGACCTGCCGAACAACAATTCCTCGATTCAGGCCACGATCCTGAATGATGGAGCAATCGCAATGGTTTACAACCATTCGAATGCCGGCATGTCGGATGCGCGGCGCCAGTCGCTCTATGATGAAATCGAGGATGGCGCTGCCGGCGAGACCGTCGTTGCAGCCGATGGCGGCCGCAAAGCCATTTGGGGTGTTCCGCGGGCGCCGCTGAGCCTGGCGATATCGTGGGATGGCGGCAAGAGCTTTCCACACCACATCGATCTCGATACCGGCGACGGCTTCTGCCTCAGCAACAATTCGAAGGATTCGCTGAACCGCGAATTCTCCTATCCCTCGGTCCTCCAGGGTCGCAACGGCACGCTCCATATCGCCTACACCTACTACCGGCGCGCCATCAAATATGTCAGCCTCGCCCCGCAATCCCTGCCGTGAGCAAAGCGGCAGCCGGAAAATTGTAAACCTGCGTCCAATCGCATGCGAAAAATGCAGGATACAACGGCCGTCGACCGGCAGCGGGATGGTAGTTGACAACAGGATCGGATTATTCATCGCCGTCGGCGTGGCGGCCGGCCCTTTGCGCCGAACTGCAGTCGCCATCGATATAGACTCAATAACCCACTGATATATTTATTGATACTGATACGGAGCCCCGTCTCAAGGCGCAAGCAAGCCCATATCTGCCGATAAAAATCTCCACCCTTTGGAATGCCGGCTTGACATTGATCTTACAACTTTACATTAAAGAGAGGGACGATATTGCAGGGAGGACTGGTTCATGGCCAGCTTGGGTTCGCCAATCACGATCGTTCGGCCGCATCTGATCGAATTCGGCGTCGGCACGGCGGGAAAGCTCGGCAAATGGGCCGCCGATAAGGGCTATCGGCGCACACTTGTCATCTCCGATGCCTTCAACGCCTCGCGCATCGACGTGCTGGAGCTGAAGGGTGAGGTGGCAGTCTTCTCCGATGTGATGCCTGAACCGGATACGGCCAATCTCGAAAAGGTCCTGGCGGCGGCAAACGCCGCCGATGCCGAGCTGGTCGTCGGCTTCGGCGGCGGCAGCGCCATGGATCTGGCAAAACTGGCGGCCGTGCTTGCCGGCTCCACGCAGACGCTGCATGAGGTCGTCGGCCCGAACAGGGTGCATGGGCCGCGCAAGGTCGCTCTCGCCCAGGTGCCAACGACATCGGGCACCGGCAGCGAGGCCGGCATCCGCGCGCTGGTCACCGATCCCACCACGAAGGCAAAGCTTGCGGTGGAAAGCCTGCACATGCTGGCCGATATCGCCGTCATAGATCCGGCTTTGACGTTCAGCGTACCCGCCCGTACGACGGCCGCCACCGGCGTCGACGCGATGGCCCATTGCGTCGAGGCCTTCACCAACCGCAAAGCCCATCCGATGGTCGATATCTATGCGATCGAGGGAACGCGCCTCGTCGGCAAATATCTCGCCCGTGCTGTCAAGGACGGCAACGACACCGAAGCGCGCGCCGGCCTATCACTCGCCTCGCTATACGGCGGCCTTTGCCTGGGCCCGGTCAACACCGCCGGCGGCCATGCGCTCGCCTATCCCCTCGGCACCCGCTGGCATGTGGCCCATGGCGCGGCCAATGCGCTGATCTTCCCGCATGTGCTCGCCTTCAACACGCCGGCTGCCCCGGAAAAGACGAAGGCGGTGATGGACGCGCTCGGTTATGAGACCTCGGAGAACACCGCATCCGTCTTCGATGCGGCTTACGCTTTCTGCGCCGAGCTCGGCATCGAAATGAAGCTCTCCGGCCTTGGCGTGCCGGAGAGCGATCTCGATGCCATGGCCGACGACGCCTTTGCCATTCGCCGTCTGCTCGATAACAATCCGCGCGACCTCTCGCGCGCCGACATTCGCTCGATTTACGCCGCCGCTTTTTAGGCGGCAAAGTTTTCAGAAGGGACTCGCTCGATGGACAGGAATGCGAAAGTCGCCGTGACGCTGGGCGATCCGGCCGGCGTCGGCCCCGAAGTGATCGTCAAGGCCTTGGCAGCTCTTCCGATCGAAGAGCGCCGCGATTTCGTCATCGTCGGCAATGTCGAAGCGTTGGAGCGCGCCGACCGCGCCACCGGCGCCGGGCTGAAATTCGGCCCTGCAGATGCCGCCGGCAACGACAGGATCGCCGTCGACGAGGTGCCGCTCGGCGCGGCCCTGCCCGAAATCGGCAAGATCAGCCCCGTCGCCGGCGATGCCTCGGTGCGCTATATCACCCGCGCCGTCGATCTCGCCATGTCGGGCCAAGCCGATGTCATCGTCACCGCGCCGATCAACAAGGAGGCGATGAACCTCGCCGGCCATCACCATGACGGTCATACCGGGCTGCTTGCGCATCTCACCGGCTCGAAAAGCTCCTTCATGCTGCTCGCTTCCGAGCGGCTGAACACCATCCACGTCTCCACCCATATCTCGCTGAAGGGCGCGATCGAGCGCGCCAAGACCGAGCGGGTGCTGGCGACCATCGAAGCCGGCCACAGGCACTTCCTGCGGCTCGGCCGCAAGGCGCGCATCGCCGTCGCCGGCCTCAATCCGCATTGCGGCGAAAACGGCCTGTTCGGCACCGAAGACATGGAGTTTCTCGCGCCCGCCGTCGAGCAGGCGCAGGCAAAAGGCATCGACGTCGTCGGGCCGATCTCGGCCGATACGGTGTTTGCCCGCGCCTATAACGGGGCTTTCGATCTGGTCATCGCCCAGTATCACGACCAGGGCCATATCCCGATCAAGCTCGTCGCCTTCGAGACTGCGGTCAACGTCTCCCTCGGCCTGCCGATCGACCGCGTCTCCGTCGACCACGGCACCGCCTTCGACATTGCCGGCACCGGCAAGGCCAACCATGTCAACATGCTGTCGGCCATCGCCTATGCCAGGCTGATGGCCCGCTCGCCGCGGCGGGAGGTGTGATTGCGGCAATCCGGGAGAAATGCTGCGCCGGTCGTCACCGAAACGTTGATTGCACCCTCAACCCTTCAGATGCCGAACAGACGGCGATCCCAGAAGACGGGTTGGTGGAGGCTCGCGGTGATCGAGGGGAATTCCGGGTGGGCCGGGTTGATCAATATGTTGCGGTCGACGCGGGCGACGACGCTTGGCACCAGCAGGATGACGCTGCGTTTTTCCTGGCACCATTTTTCGCCGAAAGCCTTGCTGACAACAGCCGGCATGCTGTCCCAGCCGGGCAGCGCGGGCTCGGAGAAGACCTCGTAGCTTAACCCACGCGGTATTGTGATCGTCACATAGTGCTGGTTGGGCGGCAGCCGCCCGCTGCCGTGGACGAGCTTTTCGAGCAGCGCCGTCGAATAATGCTCGCTGGTGTAGATGATCGGGCTGCCCGATGTGTTCCACCGTCCCGGCGCGATGGTCGAGCCGGTGGCGTCGAAGATCGGATAGGTTCCGGCGGGATCGCCGATGCGGACGGATGTCAACGTCCGGTCGAGATGCTGTGCGCTCACGCAGCGCTGCCGTATTTCAGGCTTCCGAGGATATCGAGTACCAGCTCGCCGCCGATCTCGCTCTGGATGACCACGTCGATCGGCCGCCTGTCCTCCAACATTGCATGCGGGCGAAACAGGAAGTCGCGCGCCTCAGCCTCGCTCTGCCAGACATCGAGTGCCAGGCCCCAGACACGGGCAAGACGGGCGAGCTTTATGCCCTCGTCGGAAGAGAGCCGATGCTTGGACTTGCGCCGCTCATAGGTGGCCTTCGGAACGAGGCGGTATTTGAACTGGACATCATCGGGCGCCAGAAGCAGCGCCATGCGATCGAGCGCCTTGACCGGCAAACCTTCTTCGATGCTGGAGAGCAGGCCGAAGGCCGAACGCGATGCCGGTTCCCTGGCAGGCAATCCGAGAACATCGGCGATGAGCGCAAATCCCATCATGATCATGGATCCTTTTCACTTGAGGTTATATTTAGTCTCAAGTGATACAATGTTCAATAGCGCCGATCCGGCTTATCTTCGATAGCTGCCAAATATCTGCGTCTGCGTGATCGGCATCTGGACATGAGTTCGGACTGGTGGTTCGTTCGTACCGGGGCTTCAGCTTTGCCCCTGATGCAGCCGACGGAAAATCCGCTCGATCTGGGCAACGACGGCGAAAAAGACGATGCCGGAGAGAGAAGCGAGCACGACGGCGGCAAAGAGCCTTTCCGCCTGATAGTTGAATGTCGACTGGATGATGACAGCACCCAGCCCCTGGTTCGAGCCGATCCACTCCCCGACGATCGCGCCGATCACACAGGTGGTTGCCGAAATGCGCAATGACGCAAAGAGCAAGGGGGCGGACCGTGGTGCGCGCAGGCGCCAGAACGTTTCCCATCCGCTCGCCGAAAGCACATGCATCAGGTCAAGCTCGCTCGCAGTCGCCAGATTGAGGCCCCGGGCGGTATTCACCAGGGTTGGGAAGAAGCAGATGAGAGCGGCGATGATGATCTTCGGAAGCATGCCGAGGCCGAAGATGAGGATGATGATCGGCGCGAGCGCCAGCACCGGGATGGTGTTGAAGAGCAGGACGACGGGAAAATAGGCGGCCTGGAACCGCGGATTATAGACAAAGGCAATCGCCATGATCACGGCGAGACCGTTGCCCAGGAGGAAGCCGAGACCCGCCTCCCCCCATGTCGGAACGGCATTCGACAGCAGGAAGCGCCATTCGATGCCAAGCGTGCGCAGGATCGCCAGCGGCGTGGGAACGATATAACTGGGAATACCGAGAGCCGGCACCAGCCATTGCCAGGCGAGAAGCAATGAGAGGGCACCGATAACAGGAAGGCCGATCGCCTCGATGATGGATAACGGACGGTGCGTCATGCAGCCGAACTCCCCTCCTGCAGCAATTGGCGCAGACGGGCGGCGGTCTCCTGGACATCGAGGCTCTCACGCCGACAGAGGCCGCGCTCGTCTTTCAGCGGCGCAAGGTCGATCAGCGCCTGGACGCGGCCCGGATTGGCGGCCAGGACCAGCACGCGTCCGCCGAGATAGATCGCCTCGATGACGCTGTGAGTGACGAACAGGATGGTCGTGCCGGTCCGGCGCCAGACGTCCAGAAGCTCGTCGTTCAGTCGTTCGCGGGTGATCTCGTCGAGCGCACCGAAGGGCTCGTCCATGAGCAGGATATCCGGCTCGCATTGAAGCGCACGCGCTATGGCGACGCGCTGGCGCTGTCCGCCGGACAATTGATGCGGATAGCGGTCGGCCAGATGCGACAGGCCGACCAGCTCGATCCAATGGTTGGGCCGCGGATCGACCAAGCGCGAGACGCTCTTCTTCCCCACCTGGAGCGGCAGCGCGACATTCTCCCTCACGGTCCGCCAGGGTAACAGCGTTGCGTCCTGAAAGACGAAGGCGACCTCGCGCCGCCGGCGCGCCTCCGAAGCTGTCCTGCCGAGCACCGACAGCCGCCCGTCAAGCGGCGGAAGAAGATCCGCCACCGCACGCAGGAAGGTCGACTTGCCACAACCGGAAGGGCCGAGAATGGTCAGAAACTCACCCCTGCCGACGCTGAGGTCGACGCCGGACAGAATGCGGGTCGTCTCGACAGCGCCGGCATAGCCGATAGCCAGATCCTTGGTTTCGATGGCCGCTGCTTCAGGCAAATCCGCTCTCACGCAATCTTCGGGCGGTCGCCCGCCGTCATGTCCAGTATCTCCGTCGTATAGCAATCCTCCAGCTTCGGAGCGCCGCTCTTGAACTGACCGATCTTGTCATAGACGGAAATCTGCTCGGCAAGCGCGGCTGGATCGAAGCTGCCCCAGCCATCCTTGCCGGTCGCAGAGTCGAAGCTCAGCGACAATATACGCGGCACCGTCTTCAGCTCTACGGCAAGATCGAGCTGCGGATAGGCCTCGACTGTCAACTTCACCGCCTCTTCGGGATGTTCATGCGTCCAGGCCCAGCCCTTGGCGACGGCACGCAGCACCTTTGCCAGCGTCTCGGCGTTGCCGCTCACGGCATCGTCGGTGGCGAAATAGACATTGGCATAGGATGGCAGGCCCGTGTCCTTCATCATCAGATCGATGCGGTCGGGGCCGATGACGGAAAGGGCCTGCGTGTTGGTGATCCATCCGGTGACCGCATCCACCTGGCCGGTCATCAGCGACGTCATGTCGAAGCCGATATTGGTGATGGTCAGGCTCGAGGGATCGATATTGTTCTTCAGCAGGATGGCATCGAGCACATAACGGGCCGTCGGCTGGATGCCGATGCGCTTGCCGACCATATCCCTGACGGTGCGGATCGGCGCTTTGGGCAGCGAGTAGAAGGCGAAAGGCGCCATGCGGAAACCGCAGGCGAAGATCTTGATCGGCACGCCGGATGACCTGGCAAGAAGAAGCTGTGCTGAATCCGAGAATTGGCCGAGCTGCGCATCACCGGTGATCACAGGCGGCACCGTTGCCGAATTGGGACCGCCAGGGGAAAACTCGACGTCGAGACCCTCGGCCTCAAACAGGCCTTGCTTGACGGCAACGATATCGCCGATCTGTCCGTTGCTCATCAGCCAATCATATTTGATGACGACTTTGGATGCCGCGGCGTTCGAATGACGCGGTACGAATACGCTGATCCCCGCCGTCGCCGCGGCGAGAGCAAAGGCTCCGCCCTTCAGGACGGTACGCCTGCCGACCGCGATTTGTTTGTCATCCCCGTTCATTTGCTTGCCTTCCCCTTGTTGGTTTATCGGACGGCTGGCTGGGCCGCTTATGCTCGTTACTGCGGGTCGATGTCGCCGATCGGGCCGCCTTCGGACCACGCATAGATCTCCCAGAGATTGTCGTCGGGATCGGCGAAATAGCAGCATCGCGCATTCCAGACGTAATTCTGCGGCGGCGCGTGGAAGAGCACGCCCGCGGCCTTCAGCTCCGCATAGGCAGCATCGACCTGCTGTGGCGAGGCAAGCTCGATGGCCGCGCAGGCCTTGTGCACGCCCGGAGGCGCCCGGCGGTTTGAGACACCGGTATTCTCGGCGATATGCGCGATCTCCCAGAGCGCCAGCGTCACGCCCGCGCCTTTGAAATCGGCAAAGCCGGGAGCGCGGCGGCGCGGCTTGAAGCCAAGCCGCTCGACATAGAAGGCAGATGCTCTTTCGATATCCTCGACCAAAAAACAGATGTCGGTAATCGGATTGGTTTGGGCAAAAGCGGTCATACGGGCCTCCTGATGGGAAAAGCCTCGCAGACCGCAGCCTCAAGAGATTTCAAATTCGTGCGGTTATCTTTCGCAAAATTGCTGATTTGCCATCGGCGGGCGCCGGCTCAAAGACGGACCGAACGCTGGTATTCCTTCGGTGTCGCCCCCATCAGACGCCGAAAGACGCTGGAGAAATGCGCCTGGCTGGAAAAGCCTGTGGTATAAGCGATGTTTGCAAGCGTCTCCTTGCCATCGGCAAGGTAAAGTCGCGCCCGCTCGATCCTGCGTTCGAGGACGAAGCGATGCGGCGCCATGCCCGCCGCCCGTTTGAATTCCCGACTGAAGTGAAAGGGGCTCATATGGGCCACACCGGCCAGCTCCTCAACACTCAAATCGGATTTGCCAAGCAGGTCCTCGATGTAATCGATCACGCGCCGGAGATTCTCCGATGTCAGCGGACGATCGCCGGCTTCAGGTTTGGCGCCCAGCAGTTTTACAACACAACAGGCGAGCGCCATTCCCAGATGCTGCATCAAAAGCGGGTCGTCGCGCCCGGTCTTCTCGGCGGCAAATGCAAGAGAAAGCGCAACCTGCAGCGTTGTCGGATCCGTCGTCGCGCTCAGCGCATCACTATCCCAATGCTCGGGATCGAAGCGAGAACCCCCGATGCCGCTGTAGAGCGCCGGTGACTGGAAGATCGAGATATAATCCGCCGCATCGCCCTCGACCTCAAGGACCGTGGCAGCCGGTTGAAATCCCAGAGTGAAGGGCGGCCTCTCAACTTTGCAGAATGCCCCGCTTCCAAACCGATAGGCATATTTGCCGTGCGCCGTACGGTTGATCGAAATTCTATGAAGCGAGCCCCTTGAAACCATTTGCCCCGCGGCACTGCGATAGGTCTCGACGATCATGTCGCGTTGAACGAAGGCCTTGTAGCCTCCGAGGGATGGCCGGCTTATTGAGAAAATCTGCGGATCGATATCGGGCATTGTTTCATTCTCCCTGACAGGGAGAGAGGCAAGTTGCGCGCCAAATGGAAGCCAAGCTTCGCGCTGGATATCAACGTCGTGGGATAAAACCCGACCGCGCCCATGTAAATCGTGATTTTATGACTGCTGTCGCGCCACACGGCACCACGGCCTGGCAGGCGTTCACCCTCGGCAAATCTGGTCGCATGCGCAAGAATTATGCAGTGCGTGTTTCTTCCTGATCGGTGGCTGTGGACTGTCGACTCATCTGATCGCTCTCAAAACCGCCGAGACATCCGAAATCATTCCCGGTCATGGGAAACCGCAGCCAGGGATCAGCTTTCGTTCCCTCCACTCTTTTCCCCGGAGATCGTTCTTTTGGAAATTCGTTCCTCCTCATCCGCATTAATCCATTTAATCTATAGACATAATTAATTGGAGAGAATGGCAATGAGCATCGAAAAATCCGGAAGCGGTCTCGGAAGACGAGACCTGTTGAAACTGTCCGCCGCGGCCGGGGTTGCCGTCGCCGGTGCCTCCCTCATCGGGCAGAAGCCGGTTTTTGCAGCCGAAGAGCTGTCGCTGAAAGGCAAGCGCATAGCCATCAGCGCCACCGGCACCGATCACTTCTTCGACCTGCAGGCCTATAATGCCCAGATCGAAGAGGTAAAGCGCCTCGGCGGCGAGCCCATCGCCGTCGATGCCGGGCGCAATGACGGCAAGCTGGTTTCGCAATTGCAGACGCTGATCGCCCAGAAGCCGGATGCGATCGTCCAGATCCTCGGTACGCTCAGCGTCATCGATCCCTGGCTGAAGAAGGCGCGCGATGCCGGGATCCCGGTTTTGACCGTCGACGTCGGCTCGACCAATTCGATCAACAACACGACTTCCGACAATTGGGGCATCGGCAAGGACCTGGCGCTACAGCTCGTCTCCGATATCGGCGGCGAAGGCAATATCGTCGTCTTCAACGGCTTCTACGGCGTCACCCCCTGCGCGATCCGCTACGACCAGCTGGTCAATGTCGTCAAATATTTCCCGAAGGTGAAAATCCTCCAGCCGGAACTGCGCGACGTCATCCCGAACACCGTGCAGGACGCCTTCACGCAGATCACGGCCATCCTCAACAAATATCCGGAAAAGGGTTCGATCAAGGCGATCTGGTCGGCCTGGGACATTCCGCAGCTGGGCGCGACTCAGGCTCTGACGGCCGCCGGGCGGACCGAGATCCGCACCTACGGCGTCGACGGCAGCCCGGAAGTGCTGCAGCTCATCGCCGATCCGAATTCGCCGGCCGGCGCCGATGTCGCCCAGCAGCCGGCGGAAATCGGCCGCACCGCCATCCGCAACGTCGCCAAGCTGCTCGCCGGCCAGACCCTGCCGCGCGAAACCTATGTTCCGGCGCTGCTCGCCAACAAGACCAATGTCGGCGAAGTCACCAAGAAACTCGGCATCGGCTGACACTGAACACGAGCGATCCGGCCCTGCCGGATCGCTCGGAATCTGCCCGCCCGGAGAGATCGACATGACGGCCATTTCGTTGAAGCAGCCGGTCACGGCACGCAACGACATCATCCGCTTCGAAGGCATCGTCAAGCATTTCGGCGGGGCGCAGGCGCTTGCCGGCGCGTCGCTGATCGTCAGGCGCGGCACCATCCACGGTCTCGTCGGCCAGAACGGCGCCGGCAAGTCGACGCTGATCAAGCTGCTGGCCGGTCTTCACCAGCCGGATGGCGGCCGGATCGAGATCGAAGGGCGTACATTCGACAGGCTGACGCCGCATCTTGCCGAAGAGCTCGGCATCCACTTCATTCACCAGGATCGGCTGCTGGTGCCGACCTTCACCGTCGGCGAAGCCCTGTTCCTCGGCCGGGAACCGCGCATATCTGGCACGCCGTTCCTCGACCGGCGACTGATGCAGCGGCGCGCATCCGACATTCTCAACGACTATTTCGGTATCCGCTTGCCGAACAGCGCGCTGATCGGCGAATTGTCGACCGCCGAAAAGCAGATCGTGCAGATCACCCGCGCCCTCCTCAATCAGCCGAAAGTGCTCGTCTTCGATGAGCCGACCGCCGCCTTGGTGCGCCGCGAGGCCGATATCCTCTTCCAGCTGATCCGTCGTCTGCGCGACGAGGGCGTCACCATCATCTATATCTCGCATTACCTGAACGAAATCGAAGAGCTCTGCGACCACGTCACCGTGCTGCGCAATGGGCTTGATGTCGCCTCCCTGCCGATCGGGGACACCTCGGCCGGTGCGATTGCGCGGCTGATGGTCGAGCGCGACATCAAGGAGATGTTCCCGAAGCCACAGGTGACGCCTGGCGAGGAAATCCTCAAGGTCGAGCAACTGTCGGCGCCGGGGAAATATAGCGACGTCAGTTTCACGCTTCGCCGCGGCGAGGTGCTCGGCCTCACCGGCCTGCTCGGCTCCGGCGCCAAGGAGCTGGTCCGCGCGCTCTTCGGTCTGGAGACAGCGGCGTCCGGCCGTATCGAGGTCAGCGGCAAGGCTGCCCGTTTCACCAATCCAACGCAGGCGACCGGGCGCGAGATCGCGCTGGTGCCGGAAGACCGGCGACGCCACGGCATCGCGCTCGACCTCAGCGTCGCGGAAAATATCAGCCTTTCCAGCCTTGGCCGTTTCACCCGTTTCGGCTTTCTCGATCGCAAACGCGAACGGGACGAAGCCGATGCCCTGATTAGTCGGCTGCAGGTGAAAACCAATGGGCGCGATGCCCTGCTGCGCACGCTTTCAGGCGGCAACCAGCAGAAGATCGCCATCGCCAAATGGCTGAGCCGCCGCTCCGAGGTCTATCTCCTCGACGAGCCGACGGTCGGCGTCGATATCGGCTCCAAGGTCGAGATCTATACGCTGATCGGCGAACTCGCGGCGCGCGGCGCCGGTGTGATCGTGCTGTCTTCGGATCTGCCCGAACTCGTCGGCATCACCGACCGCATCCTCGTGCTCTTCCGCGGGCGGGTGGTGCGGGAATTCATCTCGTCGGAGACCACGGCGGATGCCGTGCTGGCGCAATCGACCGGATCATCCGAGGGACAACGCCATGTCGGCTGAAGTGGAATTCGCGCCTTCCGGTTTGTCTGCTGCGGAACCGCCTCCCCGGCCGGCCGGCAATATTGCAGCGGCCGCGCTACGCTTCGGATCGTTGATCGCCTTCGCCGCCATTCTGATCGTCTTCTCGCTGACTGCGCCCTATTTCCTCAGCATCGGCAATATCGGTAATGTGCTTGGCCAATCGGCCATCTCAGGCGTGCTTGCCATCGGTCTGACGATCGTGCTGATCGCCGGCGGCTCCAATGTCGTCACCGGCGGCATCGACCTGTCGCTCGCCGCCAATATGGGTCTCAGCGCCGCAGTCTATGCGAGCCTGACGCAGCTCGGCTACGGCGACGCGACGGCGATTGCGGCGGCGATCTTGACCGGGGCGCTAATCGGCACGGTGAATGCCATTGCCGTCGTCTATGCCGGCATCGTGCCACTGCTTGCCACGCTTGCCGTCATGAACGTCGTCGCCGGCCTGGAATTGGTGCTGACCGGCAATACCGTCCTGCCGGCCTCGACGCCCTTCCTCTCAGCGCTTTCGGCCTCGGATCCTTTCGGCATACCGGTTCTTGCCTATGTGCTCCTCGGCTTCACGGCGATCGCGACGGCGATCGTGCAATATACTCCGCTCGGCCTGCGTCTCTATGCTGTCGGTGAGTTTCCGGATGCGGCGCGTGCCGCCGGTCTGCCGCTTCGCCGGCTACTATCAGGTGCCTTCGTCGCCAGCGGCGTTTCCGGCGGCATCGCCGGCATCCTGTCCGTTTCCTATCTGAGCGGCAGCACGACCGGCGCCGGCGAGATGCTGCTGCCCGTCGTCGTCACCGCCCTGCTCGGCTCGGTCTTTTCGCGCCGGCTGGTTCCGACAGTCACCGGGACGCTGCTTTCGGCCCTTTTGGTCGGCTTCCTGGTCAACGGTTTCCAGTTGCTGAATATTTCGAGCACCCTGGTCAGCGGCGTCCAGGGCGTGCTCATTCTCATCGTCGTTTCCGCGACGACACTGCTGCGCCGGCAGGAGGCCTGACCATGTCGCTCCATATCCCTACCCCCGCCACGACAGGCTTGCCGCGTCTGATCGCCGGCGGCCTGGTGCGTTATGGGCTGATCCTCGCCCTGGTTGCGGTATTCGCCGCCTTTTCCCTGACAACGCCGACATTCACAACGCTGGCGAACCTGCAGAGCATACTGGTCAACAATTTCACGCTGCTTGCCATCGTCTCCATCGCCATGACCTTCGCCGTCGCCTCGGGCGGCATCGATCTTTCCGTGGGAACGGCAATGGATTTCGCCAGCTTCGCTTTCGTTTCGCTGGTTCTCGCCGGGCAGCCGGTGGCACTCGCCGCGCTGGCGGGACTGGCAGCCGGAGCGGTCGTCGGCGTCTTCAACGCGCTCTTGATCTCCGGGATCGGGGTGTCGCCGTTCCTCGCCACGCTCGGCACGCTGTTCATCGGCCGCAGCGTTCAACAACTGCTGACCAATGGCGGCAATCCGGTCTATCTGCCGCCGAACGGCGTGCCGGAGGCCTTCCGCTTCCTCGGCCACGGCACGGTCGCCGGCTTTCCGGTGCCGCTGGCCGCGGCCATCATCGTCATCGCAGCCGCAGCGGTGGTTTTTGCCCGCACGCGTTTCGGCCGTGTCATTCTGTCGATCGGCATCCAGCCGGGCGTCGTGCGCTATTCCGGCATCGCAGCGCCGGCCCATGTAACGGTGACCTTCATCCTGGTCGGGTTGATCGCGGCCATCGCCGGCCTGATCCTGACGGCAACCGTCACCACCTACATTCCATCCTCCGGCAATGCCTTCCTGCTCAATGCCATCGGCGCCACCTTCATCGGCACGACGCTCAGCCCGCTCGGGCGGCCGAATGTCGGCGGGACCGTCCTCGGCGCGCTGCTGCTCAGCGTCGTCGCCAACGGGCTGCTGCTGACAGACCTGAACTTCTATTGGCAGCAGGTCGGCACGGGAACGCTGATCTTTGCCGTGCTGGCCCTGAGCTTCATCAACAGAAAGGCTGCCGGCGGTGCGTAAGAGCCGGAAGCGGTTCTATCCCGCCGAGGCGTCCGAAATCATTCTGGAGACGGCATTCTTCCAGCCGATGATCTTGGTCTGCCGCTCGGTCTCCTCCATCGAAGGGCTGAAGCGGCGGTCGCAGGCCCAGGCCTGCGCAAACTCCCGCCTGCCGGGCCAGATGCCGGCTTTCGAGCCGGCAAGCCAGGCAGCACCCAGCGCCGTCGTCTCGCGGATCGCCGAGCGGTCGACGGGGTTCCCCGTCATGTCGGCGAGGCACTGCATGGTCCAATCCGAAGCCGCCATACCGCCATCGACACGCAGCACCGTTTCCAGCTGGTTGACCCCCCAGTCCTTCTTCATCGCCACCAGCAGATCGAGTGTCTGGTAGGCGACGGATTCGAGCACGGCGCGGGCAAATTCCGCCGGCCCGCTGTTTCGGGTCAGGCCGAAGATCGCGCCGCGCGCGGCCGGATCCCAATAGGGGGCGCCGAGGCCGGTGAAGGCCGGAACGATATAGACCTGCTGTCCGGGATCGGCCTTGGCCGCAAGCACCCCCGCCTCCGACGCCTGACCGATGATGCCGAGACCATCGCGCAGCCATTGCACGGCGGCGCCGGCGATGAAGATCGAGCCTTCGAGCGCATAGGTCGTCTCGCCGTCGAGCCGGTAGGCGATCGTCGTCAGCATCCGGTTGGAGGAGGAAACACGATCCCGGCCGGTGTTCAGCAGGGCAAAGCAGCCGGTGCCATAGGTGGATTTCATCATGCCGGGCTCGAAGCAGGCATTGCCCATCGCCGCCGCCTGCTGGTCGCCGGCAACGCCGAGGATCGGAAGCTCCGCACCGAGCAGCGCCTTGTCGACGCGGCCGAAATCATCGGCGCATTCCCTGACCTCGGGAAGCACCGCAGGGGGAATACCGAGAATGCCGAGAAGCTCCTCGTCCCAGGCACCGTCATCGATATTGTAGAGCAGCGTTCTCGATGCATTGGTCGCATCGGTGGTATGCACACGGCCGCCCGTCAGATTGTAGATCAACCAGCTGTCGATCGTGCCGAAGCAGACATCGCCTGCCTCCGCCTTCTCACGCAGACCGTCGACATTGTCGAGCAGCCAGCGCAGCTTCGTTCCGGAGAAATAGGGGTCGAGCAACAGCCCGGTCTTGGCGCTGAACAGCTTCTCGTACCCGTCGGCCTTCAGGCTCTCGCACATTTCAGCCGTGCGCCTGTCCTGCCAGACGATCGCGCGATGAAGCGGTGTTCCGGACTTGCGATCCCAAACGACCGCCGTCTCGCGTTGGTTGGTGATGCCGATCGCGGCAATGTCGCCGGCCTGTATGCCGGCATCTGCAATCGCCTTGCGCACCGTGTCGATCACGGACAGCCAGATCTCCGTGGCGTCATGTTCCACCCATCCGGGCTGCGGATAGTATTGGGTGATCTCCGCCTGCGCGGAGCCGGCCATTTTCATGTCGCCGTCGAAGATGATCGCGCGTGAGGACGTCGTGCCCTGGTCGATTGAAAGAATATAGCCGCTCATATCCGTCTCCGGCTCGCACGAAACCGCTCCGCCCGGCAAGGAGGGCAGACGCGGAGGTTTCATGAGAGAAAGATTGTGGGTGCCACCGGCCGTAGCCGGTGGCAGGAAGTGATGGCCGGAAGCTTTGTCGCCTCCGGCCGAGGTCCGCCTTACTTCGACTGCCAGCTCTTGACGAGTTCGTCGTAGTTGACAGTGACCGGCTTTTCCTTCTCATTCTCGATCTTCAGCTGCGGTGCAAGGTTGCCCTTCTTCACCGCATCCGCGTTCCAGTAAGCGAGGTCATGCTCTTCGGCGAGTTTCGGGCCGATATCGCCCTGGACACCCGATTTCTCGATACGGCCCATGACCTTCTCCTGCTCGCCGCAAAGAGAGTCCATGGCTTCCTGCGGTGTCTTGGCGCCGGCAGCGGCGTCACCGATGGCCTGCCACCAAAGCTGAGCCAGCTTCGGATAGTCGGGAACGTTGGTGCCGGTTGGCGACCATTGAACACGGGCCGGCGAACGATAGAACTCAATCAGACCGCCGAGCTTCGGAGCGCGCTCCGTAAAGCTCTTGTCGCGAATGGTGGATTCGCGGATGAAGGTGAGACCGAGCTGGCTCTTCTTCACGTCAACAGTCTTGGAGGTCACGAACTGTGCATAGAGCCAGGCAGCTTTCGCGCGGTCCGTCGGGGTCGACTTCATCAACGTCCACGAGCCGACGTCCTGATAACCAAGCTTCATGCCGTCTTTCCAGTAAACGCCATGCGGGCTCGGTGCCATGCGCCATTTCGGCGTACCGTCCTCATTCATAACAGGCAGGCCAGGCTTGACCATGTCTGCGGTAAACGCCGTGTACCAGAAGATCTGCTGCGCGACGTTACCCTGTGCCGGCACCGGACCGGATTCCGAGAAGGTCATGCCCTGAGCTTCCGGCGGTGCGTACGCCTTCAACCAATCGAGATACTTCTGGATCGAATAGACCGATGCCGGGCCGTTAGTATCGCCGCCACGCGCGACGCACGAACCGACTGGACGCGAATTCTCGTCGACCTTGATGCCCCATTCGTCGACCGGAAGACCGTTCGGCAGGCCCTTGTCGCCGTTGCCGGCCATCGACAGCCAGGCGTCGGTGAAGCGCCAGCCGAGCGACGGGTCCTTCTTGCCGTAGTCCATATGGCCGAAGACCTTCTTGCCGTTGACGTCACGGCCGGTAAAGAATTCGGCAATGTCTTCATAGGCCGACCAGTTGACCGGAACGCCGAGATCGTAGCCGTATTTCGCCTTGAAATCGGCCTTGTTCTTCTCGTCGTTGAACCAGTCGTAGCGGAACCAATAGAGGTTGGCGAACTGCTGGTCGGGAAGCTGGTAGAGCTTCTTGTCCGGCGCGGTCGTGAACTTGGTGCCGATGAAGTCGTCGATATCGAGGCCGGGGTTGGTAACGTCCTTGCCTTCGCCGGCCATCCAGTCGGTCAGATTGCGGACCTGCTGATAACGCCAGTGCGTACCGATCAAGTCGGAGTCGTTGACCCAGCCATCATACAGGTTCTGCCCGGTCTGCATCTGCGTCTGGATCTTCTCGACAACGTCACCCTCTTGAATGACGTCGTGCGTGACCTTGATGCCGGTGATCGCAGTGAAGGCCGGAGCCAGAACCTCGGACTCATACTTGTGAGTGGTCAAGGTTTCCGAAACAACCTTGATGTCCATACCCTGGAAAGGCTTCGCCGCATCGACGAACCATTGCATTTCCTTTTCCTGGTCGGCACGAGAGAGCGTCGACACGTCGCCGATCTCTTTGTCCAGGAAAGTCTTTGCCTCGTCCATGCCGGCATAGGCCGACCCGGTCATGGCCAGCAGTACCGCTGCTGTCGTCGTCAATAAATGCCTTCGCATGATATCCTCCCAGGGTTTTGCGATTGCAGTCTTCACGTCTCAGGCGGCCAGAAAAACCCCGGCCATCTGCATCAGTTTGCCTCACACGTAACGGAATACGCCGACGGCGTAGACAACGGAGAGAGCGAGAGCCCACCAGAGGCTTGATCCCGCGAGACCAAGCCAGGCAAGATGGATAAAGGCGCTGCCGAGCAGCGAAAGGAAAAGCCGGTCACCGCGCGTCGTCTCGAAGCGCAGGATTCCGATCCGCGGGTTGCCGCCCGGCACGGCATACTCCCAGACCCCCATGCCGATCAGCAGCAATGCGATAACGATGAAGAACGCGGCCGTCGGCCAGGTCCATGCCATCCATGAAAAATCGGGAAGTGAAAAGCCCATCAAACCCTCCCCAGGGCGAAGCCCTTGGCGATGTAATTGCGCACAAACCAGATCACCAGCGCCCCTGGGATCAAGGTCAGAACACCCGCGGCGGCGAGCAAGCCCCAATCCATGCCGGATGCGGAGACGGTACGGGTCATGGTGGCAGCGATCGGCTTCGCGTCGGTAGTCGTCAACGTTCGTGCGATCAGCAACTCGACCCAAGAGAACATGAAGCAGAAGAAGCAGGCGACACCTATGCCGCTCGCAATCAGCGGCGTGAAGATCTTCAGGAAAAACCGCGGGAACGAATAGCCATCAATATAGGCCGTTTCGTCGATTTCCTTCGGCACGCCGGACATGAAGCCTTCAAGGATCCAGACCGCAAGCGGCACGTTGAAGAGGCAATGCGCCAATGCCACGGCGATGTGCGTATCGATCAGTCCAAAGGCTGAGTAGAGCTGGAAGAACGGCAGGGCAAAAACCGCCGGCGGCGCCATCCGGTTCGTCAGCAACCAGAAGAAAAGATGCTTGTCACCAAGGAACCGATAACGGGAAAAGGCATAGGCCGCCGGCAGCGCAGCTGCCACCGAGATCACCATGTTGATCACGACATAGGTGATTGAATTGATGTAGCCGGAATACCACGCCTTCTCCGTGAAGATCGTCACGTAATTGGCGATCGTCGGGTTATGAGGATAAAGCGTCAGAGAATTGACGATTTCCGCATTGGTCTTGAAGCTCATATTGACGAGCCAATAGATCGGCAGCAGGAGCACGATGATATAGATCGTCGGAACCAGCCACCACCAGCGCGATTCCTCGCCGCGCCGGCGCATCAGACGGCTTACTTCATCGGAGGAGAGACCGCTTGCGACACTGGTAACGCCTGAGATTTTTCGGCTCGCTGTCGTTTCGTTGGAGGCGCTCATTTCAATTCTCCGCGTCGTGGCTTGTCATGACGGTGTAGAACACCCACGAAAGCAGCAGGATGATCAGGAAATAGATCAGCGACATAGCAGCGGCCGGACCGAGGTCAAACTGTCCGAGGGCGGTCTTGACCAGATCGATCGACAGGAAAGTGGTCGCGTTGCCGGGACCGCCGCCCGTGACGACAAAAGGCTCGGTGTAGATCATGAAACTATCCATGAAACGCAGCAGCACGGCGATCAGAAGAACGCGTTTCATCTTTGGCAGCTGGATATAGCGGAATACCGCCCAACGAGACGCACCGTCGATCTTGGCTGCCTGATAGAAAGCATCCGGAATGGAAACGAGGCCGGCATAGCAGAGCAAAACGACCAGGCTCGTCCAGTGCCAGACGTCCATGATGATGATCGTCACCCAGGCGTCGAGCGGATCCTGCACATAGTTGTAATCGATGCCGATGGCATTGAGGGAATAGCCGAACAAACCAATGTCGTTGCGGCCGAACACCTGCCAGATCGTGCCGACAACGTTCCACGGGATCAGTAGTGGCAGCGCCATCAGAACCAGGCACACCGGCACGCCGATGCCCGATTTCGGCATGTTGAGCGCAATGAAGATACCGAGCGGGATCTCAAGAGCGAGAATGATCAACGAAAAAACCAGATTTCGCTGCAGGGCGGCCCAGAAACGGTCGGAATGCAGGATTTGGGTAAACCAGTCCGTTCCGTTCCAGAAGAACTGGTTGTTTCCGAAAGTGTCCTGAACGGAATAGTTCACAACCGTCATCAAGGGAATGACGGCCGAGAATGCCACCAGCACGAGGACCGGCAGGACCAGAAACCACGCTTTGTTGTTCCAGGTTTTTTCCATGATCAAGCCTCCGGTCCGGCGCGCCAAGAGTCGGCATAGATACTGATACCCGACGGTTCGAAGGTCACCCGGGGATCAGCCGGAATTTCCCCGTCTTCAGGGACGACGATCGCGATCGGCTGGCCGGCAAACTGGGCGCGGACGATCTTCTGCCGGCCGATATCTTCCACCTTGCTGACGGTTACAGGCATGCCCTCGCGGCCGACCCTGATAAACTCGGGCCGGATTCCAAGCTCTACCTTGGCCGCTGCCGCAGTCTTTGGCGCATAGTCGAGCGTCAGCGCGTGCTCGCCGACCCGAACCGTGCGGCCTTCCACCTTGGCTGGCATGAAGTTCATGCCTGGAGAACCGATGAAGTAGCCGACGAAGGTATGGCTCGGACGCTCGAAGAGCTCGGCCGGCGTGCCGATCTGCACGATCTCGCCATCGTACATCACCACGACTTTGTCGGCGAATGTCAGCGCCTCCGTCTGGTCATGCGTGACATAGACCATCGTAAAGCCGAACTGCTTATGCAGCCGCTTCAGCTGCGACCGCAGCACCCACTTCATATGCGGATCGATAACGGTGAGCGGCTCATCGAAGAGAATCGCGTTCACATCCGAGCGCACAAGGCCGCGGCCGAGCGAAATCTTCTGCTTTTGGTCCGCCGTCAAACCGCGCGCGCGCCGCTTGGCCCAGTCTGAAAGATCAATCATCTCCAGTATTTCGCGGACACGACGATCAACATCAGGCTCCGCGACTCCGCGGTTGCGCAAGGGGAAAGCCAGATTGTCATAGACGGTCATCGTGTCGTAGATCACCGGAAACTGGAATACCTGCGCAATATTTCGCTGCTGCGTCGGCAGGTTCGTAACATCCTGTCCGTCGAAGAGAATTCGCCCTTCGGACGGTTGAATAAGGCCGGAAATGATATTGAGCAGCGAGGTCTTTCCGCAGCCTGAAGGTCCGAGCAGTGCATAGGCACCGCCGTCGTTCCACTCGTGGTGCACTTCCTTGAGAGCGTAGTCCTTCTCGCTCTTCGGGTTCGGCCCATAGGCATGTCGAATATGATCGAGGGTGATACGTGCCATGATCTTCTCCTAGCCCCTCTGCCCGGCAATGGTGATCGCCCGGCCGTCCGCGCCGAACGCCATCAGGTGGCGCGTATCGATGAAAACGGAGAGGTCCGTGTCCGGATCGATATTGTGGATGCCGTGCGCAAGCATCACCCAGCGGGTGCCGGCAAATTGTAGATGCACGAAACTTTCCGATCCCGTGATCTCCGAAATCTGTGTCCGTGCTATCAGCTGCGCCGAATCAGCCGTCTGGGCGGTTGGTGCAAGATGATGCGGGTGAAACGCGATCGTTGCCGGCCCGTCCGGCACGTTCTGAAGATGCGGCGGCACGGCAAAAATCACGGCGCCATCGCGCAGGAAATTGCCTTCCGATTTGACCAGATCAATAAAATTCAGCGGCGGGTCGGCAAAGGTTTTCGCCGTCGTCAGATCGAGCGGATTGCGATAGACCTCGATCGTCGGGCCGAACTGCGTGATCCGGCCCTCGTTGAGCGCTGCCGTATTGCCACCCAGCAACAAGGCTTCGGAGGGTTCCGTCGTGGCATAAACGAAGATCGCGCCGGACTGGGCGAAGATGCGCGGCAATTCCTGCCGCAGCTCTTCACGCAGCTTGTAATCGAGATTGGCGAGCGGCTCGTCCATCAGCACCAGGCTGGCATTCTTGACGAGGGCGCGCGCCAGCGCCGTGCGCTGCTGCTGGCCGCCCGACAGATTGAGCGGCGTGCGGTCGAGATAGGGCGTGAGCTTCAGGAGCTCGGCCGCCTTGCGCACGTCGCGGTCGATCGTGGCGGCATCCTTGCCTGATATGCGCATCGGCGAGGCGATGTTCTCGTAGACGGTCAGCGCCGGATAGTTGATGAATTGCTGGTAGACCATGGCAACGTTGCGCTTCTGCACCGGCATGCCGGTGACATCGACGCCGTCGAAATGGACGGAGCCGCCCGTCGGCCGGTCGAGGCCGGCCATCAGCCGCATCAGCGACGTCTTGCCCGACAGCGTCGGCCCGAGCAGGACGTTCAGCGTGCCTCGCTCGAGGACCAGATCGGTCGGATAAATGTGATAGTCCGCGCCCACCATCTTGGCGGCGTTCCGCAGTTCCAGCATTCCGATTCCCGTGCCTCCACGCAGCGGGGACCACAGGGCTCCTATCCGGCCATCGCCGGCATGGCAGCCATGTACTCCTCCAGTGACTGAGCCTGCTCCTTCGAAAGGCGCAGGCCATCCTTTGTTCTCCTCCACAGCACGTCTTCGGCGTGCCGGGCCCATTCCTGTTTAACGAGATAGGTGACCTCCGCCTCGTAGAGATCACCGCCGAACAACCGTCCGAGATCGTCGATGCCGCGGGCATCGCCGAGCAGCACCTCGGCCCTGGTGCCATAGCGGCGCACCAGGCGGCGGGCATGCTGATCGGCGAGGAACTGATAACGCCGTTTCAGCTTGTCAACTTGTGCCTCATAGCCGCGGACCGGGAAGTCGCCGCCCGGCAGATGGCTTTTGGCCGTCCACGGGGCGCCCTTGACGCCGATCGCAGCACCGATCTTCTCCAGCGCATGTTCGGAAAGCCGGCGATAGGTGGTGAGCTTGCCGCCGAAGACGTTGAGCAACGGTGCGGCACCTTCGCCTTCCAGCTTCAGCACATAGTCGCGCGTCGCCTCCTGTGCCTTCGAGGCACCGTCGTCATAAAGCGGCCTGACCGCCGAATAGGTCCAGACGATATCTTCCGGCTTGACCGGCTCTTTGAAATATTCCGACGCCGCATTGCAGAGATAGACGGTCTCCTCCTCGGAGATCCTGACATCCTTGGGATCGGCGGTATAGTCGCGGTCGGTGGTGCCGATCAGCGTGAAGTCGCCCTCGTAGGGGATGGCGAAGATGATGCGGTTGTCGGGGTTCTGAAAGAAATAGGCTCTCACATCGTCGAACTTCTTTTTCACGACGATATGGCTGCCTTGGACGAGGCGGACATGATGGGCTTCGTTCTGGCCGAAGGCGGAACGAATGACATGGTCGACCCAGGGACCGGCGGCATTGACCAGCATGCGGGCCTGATGGCTGTCATTGCGGCCGGTGACCGTATCGGTGGTCTCGATATGCCACAGGCCCTTCTCGCGCCTTGCCGACACGACTTTGGTGCGCGGCATGATGGTCGCCCCCTTGTCGGCGGCGTCGCGGGCGTTCAGCACCACCATGCGGGCATCGTCGACCCAGCCGTCGGAATATTCGAAGGCCTTGGCAAACAGCGCCTTCAGCGGCTTGCCGGCCGGATCGCGGCGCATGTCGAGCACCGAGGTCGGCGGCAGCAGCTTGCGGCCGCCAAGGTGGTCGTAGAGGAAGAGGCCGAGCCGGATCAGCCAGGCCGGACGGATGCCGCCCTTGTGATAGGGCAGCACGAAGCGCAGCGGCCAGATGATGTGCGGCGCCATCGCCCAGAGGATTTCGCGCTCCATCAGCGATTCGCGCACCAGGCGGAATTCGTAATGCTCGAGATAACGCAGGCCGCCATGGATCAGCTTGGTGGCGCCCGACGAAGTGCCCGAGGCGAAATCGTTCATCTCCGCCAGCGCCACCGAATAGCCGCGCCCAACAGCATCGCGCGCAATGCCGCAGCCGTTGATGCCGCCACCGATGACGAATATGTCGTGAATCTCCCGGCCCAATATCCCCTCCGAGCCCCGCTGCAGATTTCGCATCGCACAAAACTTGCGCAATTGCGAAAGTGACACCAGTTAAAACGAAAGAAATACGAATGTCAAACGAATGTTTCGGAGATCACCACCTTGATCTGGACGATTTTTAGGCCGGATCAGGATAAAATGAGAATTGTCATCTGAATCAAAGGCATAGAGCATCGTGCGCTTTCGAAAGGCGCTGACGCTTTTCAGCCCTATCCGCTAGCGCGATCTGCCGTTCGTTTCGATCAGCTTCACATTGTTTTCGAGGCAGAGATTGCGGATCGACGCCACCGGACAGTGGTCGGTGATGAAGGTATGGACCTGCGAAAGCTGGCCGATCCTGACCGGTGCAGTGCGTTCGAACTTCGTCGAATCGGCAACCAGGATGACATGCCTGGCATTGGCGATGATCGCTTGAGCCACCTTCACCTCGCGAAAATCGTAGTCGAGAAGCGCGCCGTCCACGTCGATCGCCGACGCGCCGATCACGGCGTAATCGACCTTGAACTGACGGATGAAATCGACGGCCGCTTCACCGACGATCCCGCCGTCCGAACCACGCACGACCCCGCCGGCGATCACCACTTCGATCGCCGGAAAGGAACGCAACCTATTGGCAACGTTGATATTATTGGTGATCACCATCAACTCGTGGTGATTGGCGAGCGCCTCGCCCACCGCCTCGGTCGTCGTTCCGATATTGATGAAGAGCGAGGCGCCGCTCGGGATCAGCTCGACCGCGGCAATGCCGATCGCCTGCTTCTCGGAAGCGGCGATCTGGCGGCGCGCCTCGTATTTGACGTTCTCGGTGCCGCTCGGGAATGTGGCACCGCCATGAATACGTGTCAGCACCTGTGCGTCGCAGAGATCGTTCAGATCCTTGCGAATCGTCTGCCGCGTCACGGAAAAGCGAGAGGCAAGTTCCTCGACCAGAACCCTGCCGCTCGATTTCGCAATCGCCACGATTTCGGTTTGCCGGTCGGTCAAGAACATGGGCGCATACCTTTCGTATCTGCTTTCGTTTTAAAGAAAGCGAAGGGCAGCGCAATGCCTATCTGTTACCAGTTCGCCCTCGCGGCTCGAATCTCACGCTATCGCTTCCGCATCACGTTGACGATGAGCACACCGAGGATTGCCATGACGCCACCGACCGCACCGAGCACCGTTGGCGTTTCGCCCAGCCAGACAAAACCGATTAGCGTGGCGACCGGCGGAACGCCGTAGAGGAAATTCGAAGCGCGGGCGGCCGTCAGCCGCTTCAACGCGATCGCCCAGGTGAGATAGCCGATCACAGTGGGGAAGATGACGAGATAGGCAACGCCCCAGTTCACTTCGGCCGGTGCGGCCGCGAGCGCCTGGATTGTCGCCGGGACGGCCGGAAACAGCGGCACGGAACCGATGAGCAGGATCCAGGCGGTGACGGCAAGCGCCGGCAGCCGTCCAAGCAGCGGCTTCTGCAGCACGCTGGCGATCGCCGAGCAGAGCGCTGCACCAAGGATCATGACCGCATTTGGATCGAGCTTGAAACCGTCGTCGGAGGCGACTGCAATCAGCGCTACGCCGCCGAAGGAAACCGCGGTACCCGCCCAGCCCCAGCGGCCAAAGCGCTCGCCGAGCGCGAATGTGGCAATCAGGGCAGTGAAGACGGGCATGGTGTTGATGATGAAGCTCGCCGGCCCTGCCGCAACCGTCTGCTCGCCGGTGTTCAACAAAACCGCATAGGCGGCGATGAAGAGCACGGCGGCAATGGAGAGGCGGAGGAAATCGCGCCTTTCCGGCATCGGCCGGTAGATGGCGAGGTAGACGAGGGCGATGGCGCCGGCTGCCACATAACGCGCCGTCGCCAGTTCGATCGGCGTCAGCGGTCCGAGACAGATGCGGATCACCACGAAGGAGGACGCCCAGAAGAGGATGGTAACGAGGATCGCCGCAAAGGCCACCATATCGAACCCGCCTTGCTGTTTCGCCGTAACCGGTGCGCTTGCCGCCATGCTCATTTTCGCCTCCATCTGTTTCTGTGAAATGGATTAGGCCTTCGATCCGTGCTTGAAAAGCATCGCAATCGATGATCAAATGTGCGTATGGTTCACAGCTCGCCCGTGCTTCCGCCCCTCGACACGCTCGAGACCTTTGCCCGCGCCGCCCGGCTCGGATCGTTTTCGGCCGCGGCCGAGGAAAGCGGCATCACCCATGGCGCGGTGTCGCGGCAGGTCTCGCGCCTGGAGCGCTGGATGGGCGTGCGGCTGTTTGCCCGCGAAGCCCGAGGTGTGCGCCTGACGCCGGAAGGTATGCGGTTTTTCGCGCGGGCGGAGGAAGCGCTGGCGCTGCTCGGCAATAGTGGCGAGCGCTGGCTGCCCCGCCGCAACAAGGCGGTAGTGCGCCTCTCGGTAACACCCTCCGTCGCCTCGCTATGGCTGTTTCAGCGCCTGCCGAAGCTTGAGGGAAACGAGTTGCATGTCGAGTTGACGCTCGAACACCGGCTGGCGGATTTCGGCGAAGGCACGGATCTTGCCATCCGCTGCGGAAAGGGGCCGTGGGCGGGCGTGCGCGCCCTACCGCTCTGGCAGGAGAAATCGTGTCCGATCGCTGCCCCTGCGCTGGCGGACCGGCTCGGACAGCGCTCAGATGCCTTGTCGCTGCTCGAACTGCCGATCCTGCACGATTCGAACATCGAAGGCTGGCGCCGCTGGCTCGCCCGCGAGGGTGTCGACTATACGCCGCGCGGCCATGACCGGCGCTTCGAAGACTATAATCTGGTGATCGACGCCTGTGCGCAGGGGCTCGGCATCGCGCTGGCGCGACCGCCGCTGTCGGATGCGGCGCTGGCGGCCGGGCGCGTCGTCACTGTCTCGGAACGGACGCTCGATTATCACGTGGCCTTTCACCTGATCCGCCCGGACGATGCGCTTCGAAGCCCCGCCATCGAATTTGCCAGCCGCTTCCTGCGTGAGGCCGGCCAAGACGCGGCGACGATCGCCGCCTTTATCGCACCCGGCCGGCCAAAGACGTAAGCGGAAGATGCGGCACCGGCCGCATCCGGGTCGTTATTCCTCCGGGAACCTCAGGCGCATTTCCTTCGCCAGTTCGAAACCGGCAGCCCTATAAACGGGTTCGCCGGCATCCGAGGCATGGATGACGACCGTCGTGCAGCCGATCGATTTCAGATAATCGACGGCCTTGTTGGTCAGCGCCAATGCGATGCCGCGCCGACGGAAGGCGTCGGCGACATAGACGGACCAGATATAACCGAACAGCCGCTGTTCCGGACGGATGACCTCCGGAAACGGCGATTGGTGCAGCTGGCAGGATGCAGAACCGGCGATTTCACCGTCGACGATCGCAAGGAACGAGGTCAGGCGGCGCTCTTCGCGACCGCTTCTGATGAAAGACAAGATCCGCGCCGCCGCATCGGAGCTGTAGTGTTCCGGTGGTGTGCCGTAGCTGTCCCAGATCTTCAGATAGTGCCCCACCAGGACCTCGTCCTCGTCGGGCGTTGCCATTCGAATATCCATCATGTCGTGATCCGGCTTGGGCATGCGAGGGCGCGAAATCGCTCCTCAGAAGAGTTGGCGCCTCCCCACCGCCATGGGCAGGAGGCGCCAAAAAAGAACATCAATTCGCTGCCGTTAGCGTCATCGAGGCGCTGCCTGCCGCAACGTTGAGGCCGAGCTGGCCGGTCAGGCTGACCGTCTGCAGATGGATCGAGCCGGAGGTACCGCCGACCAGGAGATTGGCGCCCACACCGGCGCCGAGCGTGGCTTCGGCGCTAGCGCCGACATAGAGGCCGGCGAGCGAGCCGCGGTGATAGCCGGCGGTCGGCGCAAACACGGCCCAGATCAGGCGGCTGCGCGTGGTGAAACCAAGGTCGATGCCAAGTTTTCTCACTTCGCCGGTATAACGATCCGAAAGCTCGTTGCCGACGGTCGACTGGAAGATGCAATCGGCTTCCTTGGATGAACCGAGCACATAACCCGTGCCGCCGCCGATATCGCAGGTGAGATAACCGATCTTCACGCCATTGCGCAGGTCCGGCTCTTCATATGTCCTGGTGGCGAGGTCGGCGGCATTGGCCACCCCCGCTCCGACAAAGGTCAACGATACCGCGGCAAAGGCCGTCGCAAGAATTTTGTTCATAAGTCTCTCCTTCTCAAATCGTGACGGGAGCATACCCGGCTACTCGCCACCAGATTCGGCAACAGATAACGGACGGAACCGCAAAACGATCCCGAACCGGCATCATTTACGCATCGCATGTCAAAGCGCATGGGAAGGCGCAAGCGACAAACAAGCCTACGGTTCAGCCCCCATTGGGACATTTCGAAGGCACCTTTTCGCGGCATTCGATTATTTCATGATCTTATCCGGAATGGTTGCCAGAAAGGCACATCGATCTCCAACCGGTGACATCCGGCTGAGCGGACGGTGACCACAAGGCTCGGTCCGGCCGCCTCTGTTCATTTGCGGCGCTACTATTTCTGCCGAAGCCAGAGTGTCAGGAAACCGGCAACGACAGCGGCAGCCGCGCTGAACAGTATGGGGCCCAGATAGCTACCGGTTTTATCGAATACGAGCCCCGCCATTGTTGGCCCCAGCAAAGCAGCCACACCCACGGCCGTATAGAGATAGCCCAGTATCGTTCCGATATGACGGGTGCCGAAGAGATTGGCGGCGACGGCCGGATAAAGGCCGACGCAGCCACCATAACTCGCCCCGAACAACAGGGCGAAAAGCACCATCATGGCCATGCCGTTGGCAGCGGACCACAGGACGAATGAGCCGGCAACAGCAAAGGTAAGAATTGTCAAAAGGCGCAAGGAACCGATGCGGTCGCCCAAACCGGCCAGCACGAGACGCCCAAAGATGTTTCCGACGCCGATGAGCGCTATAAGGATTGTACCGCTTTCAAGCGACAGACCCATGTCATGCGCTGCCGGGACGATATGCACATAGGGAATGAATGTGCAGAACGACACCAAGAGCAGCATGACGTAGAACAGGCTGAAACGGCCATCGCGCCATACGGTGAAAGGGCTGGGCCGGTCGCTGGATCGCAGTTCTGCAGGAATGCTGTTGTCTTGGCGTCTACGCACGAGCATTGCCGCCGGCAGACCGATTGCGGCTATGACGGCCGCCAAACCGATGAAACATCCACGCCAACCAAGCCCGGAGACAAGCCGGCCGATCGTAAACGGCAGCAACAGCGTGCCGAGGCCGAGGCCGGCCGTAGCAATGCCTGACGCGCGGCTCCGCTTGAGGATAAACCAAGACTGCACAGCTCCAATCGCCGGAACATAAGAGAGGCCGATTCCAAGCCCCACTCCGGCTCCGTACCAAACGTAGAGCGAGGTCAGTGACTGTGCCTGGCTGGCTCCGGCGTAACCGATGATCATTGCCACCAAACCCGTCGCTATGACGGCGCGGGACGACCAGCGATCGGCAAGCGGGCCGGCGATTGCGCCCAGCGAATAGAACACCAAAGCCGAGATGGAGAAGACAAGCGCGATCTGGCCACGCGATGCCGCGAATTCCTCGGAAAGACCGGGAAACACAGCGGAGAAGGCGTAGGCTGATCCGAAGGTTACAGCTGTCAGCGCATGCGCTCCACCGACGACCCACCATCCGCTTGGTGAGTCTGCGTCGTCGGACAGTGAAACAGGTGAAAATATGGATGGCAAAATCAATCGGCCTTTCAGATATTTATCGCTCGGAGTATTGCGCAGTCCCGCACCGACGCAAGCCGCAACGCAATGCCTGCATGACTTTCTCACGCGCGAGTTGTCACACCATCTGTAACGATAAATTCCTCGCGCAGGTCAGCGGTTCATGCGATGCAAGAAATCGACGGGAGGGCAGCGGATCGCAATTGGGTGATGGCTATGGAAACTGTTGAAAAATCGAATAATTCCAATCCACATTTGCCCGTGGGATATTCTTTGGTCCCCAAGGGTAAACTTGCAAATGCCGTCACCTGTCTGGAGATGACGGAGAAGCCGGCCTCCAGGGAAGCCAACCTTATTCCTGGGATCTCTCTCGAGCGGATGAAAGCTCCCGATCTTGTGGCATATCGGCAGCTTTTCCGGCTGGTCGGAGAGGACTGGATGTGGGTTTCACGCTTGGTCATGCCCGATGACAGACTGACGGCCATTCTCCAAGACCCGCTGGTGGAAATATACGTGCTGCTGGCGGAAGGAAGGCCGTCCGGCATGCTGGAGCTTGATTTCCGGCAACATGGTCAGTGTGAACTGGTTTTCTTTGGAGTTGCCAAAAGTTCGATCGGAACCGGCGCGGGGCGCTATCTCATGGACAAGACGTTATCGATTGCCTGGGCGCATCCCATCGAACGGCTTTGGGTCCACACCTGCCATTTCGATCATCCGAATGCATTGCCGTTCTATCAGCGGTCCGGCTTCAAGCCATATGCTTTCATGGTCGAAGTGACGGATGACCCAAGACTGAACGGCGTGCTGCCAAGGACGGCAGCCCCTCATATCCCAATCCTTGGCTAGGTGCCATTTATCGCAAAACGGCAACCAGACGCATTGCGAAGCTCGTTCCTGACGCGCATGATGGCCTGGGCAATCCGTGGTCATGTTTCATTCTGCCTTAGCGCAGAATTTTTAACTGCCCGCATCCCGGCACCAGTAAAAGAAAAACCCGGCGATGAGTTTCGCCGGGTTTTTCTACTTGATCTGTCCGCGTTATACTTTTCGCATTAGGCGCATGACGATCGATACGACGAACAGCACCAGGAAAATGAAGAACAGAACCTGGGCAATGGAAGCTGAGGCCCCTGCGATGCCGCCAAATCCGAGGACGCCGGCAATCAAAGCCACAACGAGAAACACCAGAGCGTAATAAAGCATCGCAATCTCCTTTTACGTTGCTGCGGAGATAACGGAGGCCGCCCCATTTGGTTCCCGTCGGCCTTGCCGCGGGTAGATGCACCGTCGCGCCGACCCCATTCAGCCGAGATGAAAGACGCCGTTATATGTCCGATCACCTTCATTCGGTTCGGGAGGTTCGGCCGCATCGAGATAGGCCTTGAGCGGGCCGGTCAATACGAACCAGATGCTTGCTCCGAGCATGAAATAGGCTCCCACCGGATCGTCGATGCGGGCGATGAACGGAAGGCAGGCGGATGCGAACAACACGATGATGCGCACCGACCACTCCGCCTCGCGTTTGGCGATGGCGCGCGCTCTCAGCGACTTGTATTCCCGTGCGCCGTAACCGCCTCCCCCTGCCTTTACCGCCGAAAGCAGCTTTCGCACGGAGGGCAGCGCCAGCATGACCAGTGCGGCAATGCTGAGCGCGAAAGGCTTGCCGGACACGACCTGCCCGCTCGCGATCAGCAGAAAGGAGAGCACGACGAGATTCCATGTCGGCTCCAGCAGCTCCGGCGGTTGCCGCGTGCGCAGATGCCAACTCCGCAGCAAGCCCGCCGCGCCGTGCAGTAGCGGCTGATCGATATAGCGATTGATCCAGTCCATGCCGATGCGCCCGTCCCCGATTGCATGAAGAGGGCTCCGAACACCACGGAATTTGGTCATCATCGTGGCGATAGCCGCCGAATCTGTTCTTCGCGTGAACGAAACTTGCCGAGACGCATCACAGTCGCAAAATCTGAAGGCGACCTCGGAACGCGGCGACACCAGCTTAGCGCAACTCCTGCGCGACCTCCCAGACATGGCCCGACGGATCCGCAAAGGCCGCCGTCCGGCGGCCCCATGGACGATCGACGGGACCATTGAGCAGCGTTACCCCGAGTTTGCGCAGTTCTGCGCAAACTGCATCGACATCATCGACCTTGATCGTCAGCAGTACGCGTGCCCCCGAACCGGGGGGCGACACGGCGGATGGCTCGACCAGCTGAGGCGCTTGCGCAGCATCGAGCAAGTTGATCATCGTTCCCGAGAATTTCAGCACGCAGGATACTGCGTCCTGATAGACGACATCAGGTGCAAAGACCTTTTGGTAGAAAGAGTTGGCCTCGTCGATATCATCGACGAACAGGGTGACGACTTCGATCCGATCCAGCTGCATAGGCATTTCTCCTCCGTTGCTCCAAGCGGCCAACGATATCGCTAGCCAGCTCTTCACTGGTCGTTTCGACGCCGACGGTTTCGACATGCCGGGGCAAAAATACCGGTCAGCTTCGCAGGCCGGGCGCCTCCTGGCCGGTGCGCGCCACATATTCGGTATAGCCGCCGCCATATTGATGGATGCCGTCGGGCGTCAGCTCCAGCACCCGGTTGGAGAGCGCGGCCAGGAAATGCCGGTCGTGCGATACGAACAGCATCGTGCCCTCATATTGCGACAGCGCCTTGATGAGCATTTCCTTGGTGTCGAGGTCGAGATGGTTGGTCGGTTCGTCGAGCACGAGCAGGTTCGGCGGGTCGAACAGCATCATCGCCATGACGAGGCGCGCCTTCTCACCACCTGACAGCACGCGGCACCGCTTCTCGACATCGTCGCCGGAGAAGCCGAAACACCCGGCCAGCGCGCGCAAGGGCCCCTGCCCCGCCTGAGGAAACCGGTCTTCCAGCGCTTGGAAGACGGTATGCTCGCCGTCGAGAATATCCATGGCGTGCTGGGCGAAATAGCCCATCTTGACGCTGGCGCCGAGAGCCACACTGCCTTGGTCAGGCTCGGCGGTGCCCGTCACCAGCTTCAGCAGCGTCGATTTGCCGGCGCCGTTGATGCCCATGATGCACCAACGTTCCCGCCGCCGCACCATGAAATCCAGCCCCTCATAGATGCTTCGACTGCCGTATTTCTTATGCACGTTCTTCAGGTTGACCACGTCCTCACCGGATCGCGGCGCCGGCTGGAACTCGAAAGAGACGGCCTGGCGGCGCTTGGGCGGCTCCACCCGGTCGATCTTCTCCAGCTTCTTGACGCGGCTCTGCACCTGCGAGGCATGCGAGGCGCGGGCCTTGAAGCGCTCGATGAACTTGATTTCCTTGGCGAGCATTGCCTGCTGGCGCTCGAACTGAGCCTGCTGCTGCTTCTCGTTCTGCGCCCGCTGCTGCTCGTAGAATTCATAATCGCCGGAATAGGCCGTCAACGTGCCGCCGTCGATCTCGATGATCTTGGTGACGATGCGGTTCATGAATTCGCGGTCATGCGAGGTCATCAGCAGCGCGCCCTCGTAACCTTTCAGGAACTCCTCCAGCCAGATCAGGCTTTCCAGATCCAGATGGTTGCTCGGCTCGTCGAGCAGCATGACGTCAGGACGCATCAGCAGGATGCGGGCGAGCGCCACGCGCATCTTCCAGCCGCCCGATAGCGCGCCGACATCGCCGTCCATCATCTCCTGGCTGAAGCTCAGGCCCGCAAGCACTTCGCGGGCGCGGCCCTCGAGCGCATAACCGTCCAGTTCCTCGTAGCGCGCCTGCACCTCGCCGTAGCGCTCGATGATCTCCTCCATATTGTCGGCCTGTTCGGGATCGGCCATGGCGGCTTCGAGCTCGCGCAATTCGCCGGCAACGATGCTGACGGGACCTGCGCCATTCATCACCTCGGCAACGGCGCTGTGGCCGGCCATCTCGCCGACATCCTGGTTAAAGTAGCCGATGGTGACGCCCCTCTCGACGGAGACCTGCCCCTCATCGGGCTGCTCCTCGCCGTTGATCATCCGGAAGACGGTCGTCTTGCCGGCGCCGTTCGGACCAACCAGGCCGATCTTCTCGCCTCGATTGAGGGCCGCGGACGCCTCGATGAAGAGGATACGGTGGCTGAGCTGCTTGCTGATATTTTCGATACGGATCATGATTTGCGCGGCGCCTGGAGAAGGAGATTTTGGCGCGCTTATGCCATGCAAGGAAACCGCAGGATAGCCCTGTTTCCTGTCCTCTCGATCAAGAGTACGACGCCGAAAAGCGAGAGCGGATTTCGGACGGCATCTTGCTCACCTTCTTTAATTTGGTACAGGATTGGATATTATCGGAACTCACGCCAACGGAGACCTGTGCCAATGAGCGTTCGTCCGCCGCAGTCCTTCCGACAATCCCAGCACGATAAAAGCGGCTTCAACGTCCTCGAATACGAGCTGATGTCGGAACGCGCGGATTCGCTCGGACGTCACGGGCTGAAGGTGGAGGCGACACTTGCCGCCCTGAAGGCCTGGGCTCCCGATCACCAGACCGCTGAGGAACGCGAGAGGCTTCTCAATGAAGCATCCGACGCCGTCTGGGCATTCTTCATCCAGCGTGAGATATGCGGGTTGCGGAACAACCGTGACGCTATTCAGCGCTACGGCATTCCGAATGAAGTGATCGCGAGATTAGGCGCGGTGCGGAAATAAGCACCGCGACGGCACTTCTATTGTCATCGTGGCTGCCGTCCCGCCTCTCTCTATGGGGTGGAAATACCCGGTGCGGAAGGGTATGGCTTGGTGCCGCACCAATGCGAAAGGGAGCCGCGATGCCAAGCTCAATCCGGATCGGGAATCAAGATCTCGCCGTCGAAGTCTCCTCGCTCGGCGCCGAGATGCAGGCGCTGACGACAAGCGACGGACGCTCGTGGTTATGGACCGGCGATGCGGCCTTCTGGACCGGGCGGTCGCCGATCCTGTTTCCGATCGTCGGCAAGGCGCCGGACGACAAGATAGCGATCGACGGCGCGGTCTATCCGATGTCCCAGCATGGCTTTGCCCGCCGCAGCGAATTTGCGCTTGCGGCATCCACCGCAACGATGTGCCGCTACGAACTCATCGCCTCGGAGGCGACGCGGGCGGTTTATCCCTTCGATTTTCAGCTGGCTCTGGTGCATGCGGTGGAGGGCCGGGCGTTGACGGTGACGACGGAGGTCACCAATCGCGATCAGAAGCCAATGCCGTTCGGCCTCGGGTTCCATTCGGCTTTCGCCTGGCCGCTGCCCGGTGCTGCCGGGCGCAACCATATCGTGACGCTCGACAATAAGGGGGAGCCGGGTCTTGTGCGGCTGGCGGGTGGCCTGATCAACCCTGCGCCTCTGCCCTCGCCGTTTGATGCCGGCCGGCTGGTGCTGGATCACGCGATGTTCGAGCAGGATGCGATGATCTTTCCGAGTGGGGCTGGCGAAGGCTTGAGTTATGGCGCCGAAGGCGGGCCGGCCATGCAGTTCCATTTCGAAAACCTGCCCAATCTCGCGCTCTGGACCAAGCCGGGTGCGCCTTTCCTCTGCATCGAGCCCTGGCATGGAACGGCCGCGGAAGCTGGAGCATCGCGCGAGCTTTCGGCGAGGCCGTCCACCACGATACTGGCGCCGGGCGCTGTGGCCCGCTTCGCCTTTACGGTCGAAATTCCGCAATAGTGAGAGCGCTCGCCGGGAAGGCGGGCGAGCGCTGTCGTTTCAGTGAGCGCCGGCGCCACCACCGGCACGCGGTTTTTGGGTGAGCAGCAGGGCGACGGCTGCGATGGCAAGAACCACGCCGATAACGGCGAAGGTATCGCTGAAACCCATGATCAGAGCCTGGCGTTTGACGACCTGACCCAGCGCCACGACGGCCTTCTGGGCTGCGACGGCATGGTCGGAGACGCCGTGCGACAGGAAGTAGCCTGTCATCTGGTCGAGGCGATTGCGGACTTCGTCGCGGCCGAGCGTCACCGACTGGCCGATGATGTTGGAATGGAACTGCTCGCGTTTGGTCAGCACCGTGCCGAGTGTCGCCGTGCCTACGGCGCCGCCGAGATTGCGCAGCATGTTGGTCAGGCCGGAAGCGGCGGCGGCATCTGCAGGTGCAATGCCGGCAGTGGTGATGGCGGTGATCGGGGTCAGCACCAGAGCCTGGCCGATGGCGCGGACAATGTTGGGGATCCAGAACTGATCGCCCGCGGTATCGGCCGAAAGCATGATGTTCATGAAGCAGCTGATCGCAAAGATCGAAATGCCGAGGAAGCCGATGTAGCGGGCATCGAAGCGCTTCATCATCATCGGCACGAGCGGGATCAACAGCAGCTGCGGCAGGCCGGTCCAGGCCAGCACGTTGCCGATCTGCTCGGCATTGTAGCGCTGCACCTGGCCGAGATATTGCGGCAGGATATAGACGGTGCCGAAAAGGGCGACGCCGACCAGCACGTTGACCGCAACGCCGATGCCGAAATTGCGCTGCTTCAGCAGGCTGAGCTTGACCAGCGGCTTCTTCACGGTGAGCTCGATCCAGATGAAGGCGACGAGGAAGACGACGGCGAGGATGCTGAGCTTGACGATAAAGGGCGAGGAGAACCAGTCCTCCTTGTTGCCTTCTTCAAGCACCGTCTGCAATGCCGACAAACCGATTGCCATCGTGACGATGCCCGGCCAATCGCCTTCCCTCAGCAGGCCGAGCTGCATCGGCTGCTTGTCGAGCGTCAGGGCAAGGGCGACTGCCATGATGGCACTCGGGATGGCGTTGATAAAGAAGATCGTCTGCCAGCCGTAATTTTCGGTGAGATAACCGCCGATGGTCGGGCCGATTGCCGGCGCGAAAGTGACCGAAAGCGCGAAGATCGCCAAGCCGAGCGGCTGCTGGTTCTTCGGCAGCTTGGTCAGCACCATGGTGAAGGCCATCGGGATCAGCACGCCGCCGGCAAAACCCTGCAGACCGCGCAGCAGGATCATCGTGCCGAGATCATGGGCGAAGGCGCAGGCGATCGAAAACAGCGGGAAGAGGATCGAATTCACCAGGATATAGCGGCGGAACGAGAAGACGTTGCTGAAATAGGCCGTCAGCGGAATGACGACGATCTCGCCGATCAGATAGGAGGTGGAAATCCAGGCGCCGTTGTCGACGCCTGTTCCGATCCCGCCCTCGATGTTGAGAAGCGAGGCATTGGTGATCTGAATGTTGAGGATCGCCATGAAGGCGCCGATCATGCCTGCGAGAACGGCGATCCAGTCCCGGGTGCTAGCCCCGGTCCTTTGTTGCGGAACGGCGATGGCTGTTGCTGTGATGGTGGACATGACACAAACTCCTCGCCGCTGGCCTAGCTGCGATCGTTCTTGGTATTGATATCAGGCTGAACGGACATGCCGGGGCGCAGATCGCCGTTTGCGGCGGCATCGCCGTCGAGCAGGATCTTCACCGGAATGCGCTGAACGACCTTGGTGAAGTTGCCGGTGGCGTTATCGGGCGGCAGCAGCGCGAATTCCTGGCCGCTTGCCGGAGCGAGGCTGTCGACATGGCCGTGATAGGTGCGGCCGGGGAACATATCGACCTCGATCTCGACCGGCTGACCGGCCCGGACGTCGGTCAACTGCGTTTCCTTGTAGTTGGCGATGACATAGGCAGCCGTCGTCGGCACGACCGACATCAGCTGAGTGCCGGCCTGGACATATTGTCCGACGCGCAGCGTCCGATTGCCGACGGTGCCGTCGACCGGGGCTGTTATCGTCGCATAGGAAAGGCTGAGCTCGGCCTGGCGCTGGACGGCCTGGCTGCGCGCAAGAGAGGCCCTCGCCTGGGCAAGCTCGGCATTGAGAAGATCGACCTGCTTGACGGCGGCATCGAGCGAGGCGCTGTCGCGCACGATGGTGGCCTGAGCGGCGGCGATCTGCGAGGCGGCCTGCTGGGCGGTCTGGACCGGGGCATAACCGCTGGTGGCAAGGTTCGAATAACGCTTGTTGTTCTGCTCGGCGAAGGTCTCGTTGGCGCGATCGACGTCGACGGTCGCGCGGGCCGCAGCGATCGTCGACTGCTGAATCTCGAGCGACGCCTGCTTGGCGCTGACGGTAGCTTCCGCGGCAGCGACATCGGCCTTGGCCTGATCGAGGGCCGCCTTGAAGTCGCGATCGTCGATGCGGGCAAGCGGCTGGCCTGCCTTGACGGTCTCGTTGTCCATGACGAGGACCTCGGCGAGATAGCCGGAAACCTTCGGGGCAATCGTGCTGTTGTCGGCCTTCACATAGGCATCGTCGGTCGAGATATGGAAGCGGCCGACCGTCCAGTAATCATGGCCGTAATAGGCGCCGGCGGCGATCAACACCAGTGCGGTGGCGCCAAGTAGCAGCGAGCGGCCGCCGCGCTTGCGGGCGGGCTTTTCCTCGGCAATCGGAGCGGCGGCTTCGGCGATGCGCGGCCGCTGGCCCGCGTCCAGGCTGGCCGGGGCGGCTTCGGCGACGGTTTCGGGAGCAGCGTTGTTGTTGAGGGCATGCAGCGTCTTGATGGTCATTGTCTTTCTCCGGATGACGGTCGCCGTCTCTTGGGCTGCGGCCTCTGAAGTCAGGTGGAATCCTAATTAGGAAACTTGATATTTTCCAAAATATGCTCTATAAAATCGATGTCAACAAGAATTTGGAAAATTGCGATGGTCCAAAATCAACAAATCGAGAAGAGGCCGCGCGGCAGGCCGCAGATACGCTGTGACGACGACACCAAGGGTCTGATCATCAAGGCAGCAAACACCCAGTTTCACGAGAATGGCTACGCGGCGGCAAGCATCGCCACGATCGCCCAGGAGGCTGGTGTTTCCACAAAGACCCTCTACCGGCTGTTTCCGACCAAGGCCGATCTCTTCGCCAGCATGATCTCCGAGCGTATCGTCGGTTTCCTGCTTGCGCTCGATCCCGCAACGCTCGCCACTGCAGACCTGAGGGACGGGCTGGAGCGCATGCTGATGGCCTATGGCATGCTGTCGCTCTCGAACGAGACGGTCACCATCATGCGCCTCGTGATCGGCGAATCGGACCGCTTTCCGGAGATCGCCACGTCCTTCTACGAACAGGCGATCCTGCGCACCAATGAGCTGATGGAGGACTGGCTGCGCCGCCAGGTCGAGCGCGGCCTCATTGCGCTCGACGATCCGCATTTGGCCTGCGGCATGCTGCGCGGCATGATGGCCATGGAGCCGCAGCGTGCGGCGATCCTGCGCCAGGAACCGCCGCCCAAGATCGAGGCGATCCAGGCGCGGGCAAAGATGTGCGCCGATCTTTTCTTGAAGGGTTGCGCGCTCTGAAGCGTCCTTCGGGCTTCAGAGCGCGATAATTTCCGCCGAAGGGCGCTGCGCGAACAGGGGACGCCCTCAGTTCGGCGGGGCGCCCAGCGCATGCAGGATGCCGCGCAGCTCGGCAAGGCCGCGCATGCGGCCGATGGCGGGGTAGCCTGGTGTGACGACCTTGTCGAGATCGTCGAGCATGCGGTGGCCATGGTCCGAGCGGAAGACAATGGTGTCCTGCGCGCTGCGGCGGCGGTCTTCCGCCACCAGTTCCCGGAGGACCGCGACCATATCGACGTCGCCTTCCAAATGCGCGCTTTCATGGAACGTCCGGCCGTCGCCTTCGCGCGTCGTGGCGCGCAGATGGGCAAAATGAATGCGCGAAGCAAAACGCCGGGCGATCGCCGGCAGATCGTTTTCGGCGCGCACGCCGAGACTGCCGGTGCAATAACACATGCCGTTCGCCGCCGATGGCACCGCATCGAAAAGAGCGGCATAATCATCGGCCGTCGAGGCGATGCGCGGCAGGCCGAACAGCGAACGCGGCGGATCATCGGGATGCAGCGTCAGCTTGACACCGCGCGCTTCGGCAGCCGGCGTCACCGCCTCCAGGAATTCGATCAGGTGCCGGCGCAGCCTGGCGGCATCGATACCGCTATAGGCGACCAGCTTTTCGCGGAAGGCCGGAATGGTCAGAGGTTCGGTGGTCGAGCCAGGCAGAGCCGAGGCGATGATACGGGTGATGTCGGCGATCTCGTCGTCCCTCATCGCCTCGAAGACGATACGCGCCCGTTCGCGGTCCTCCGCGGAATAGTGCTGCGCCGCATCCGGCCGTTCCAGAATGAAGAGATCGAAGGCCGCGAAGCGCTCGTGGTCGAAGCGCATGGCGGTGGCACCCGTCGGCGTCACGAAATCGAGTTCGGTGCGGGTCCAGTCCACCACCGGCATGAAATTATAGCAGACAATCGGAATGCCGCAGGCGGCCACCGCTTCGAGGCTGGCGATCCACGCCTCGATTTCGGCTTTGGCCTCCCCGCCCTTGCGTTTGACCGCGTCGGGGATCGGGATGCTTTCGACGACCGACCAGACGAGCGGCGAACGGTCGCCAGGCGTCGTCTCGATCAGAGACTGGCGCTCGCGCACTTCCGTTTCCGTCCAGGCCCTGCCGATCGGCACCTGATGCAGCGAAGAGACAATATTCGTCGCACCCGTCTGTCGGACGTCATCCAGCGTCACCGGCGCTTCCGGTCCGAACCATCTCCAACCCTGTCGCATCCTTCTTCCTTCCCTCGCCTTTTCGTTTCATGTTGGCCTGCCGTCAGCAGAAATAATCGGGGTAACGTGCGCGCAGTTCGTCGACATCGGGAATGACGGCGCTCAGGTGATGGGTCATCGCGCTGCGTGCCGCCACCGCATCATGGGCGGCGAGCGCATCGCGGATGATCATATGTTCGTGCACCACATTGTCCATGCGCCCGAGAACCGGCAGCGTCAGCCGTCGTGCTCGGTCGAGCTGCACCTTGACCGTTTTCAGGGTCGCCCAGATGCCGGGATAACCGGAGATCTGTGCGATTGCCTCGTGAAAGGCCTCATCGTCCTCATGGAAATTCGAGGCATTGCCGGCCGCAGCATGGGTCTGCTGCCGCGCGATGATGGCGTCGAGACGGGCAATGTCTGCGGCGGTGGCGGTAAGGGCCGCGGTCTCGACAGTCGCGCCTTCGAGCGCCTTGCGTACGACGACCGCCTCGGGGATCGCCGAAACCGGCACCCGCGACACGACGGTGCTCGACTGCGGATAGATATCGACCAGTCCGCCTTCGGAAAGCCGGAGCAGCGCCTCACGGACCGGCGTGCGGCTGACGCCGAAATCATCGGCGATCCGCTTTTCCTGCAGCAGCATGCCGGGCGGCATTCGCAATGACACGATGTCGGCATGCAGGCGCTCGTAGATTGCGCCGGCCGCGGTGATACGGCGCAATCTGCCGGCAACCTCTTGCGGGGCCGGGACGACCAAAACTTCGGTTTCTGATGCCTGCCGCATAACGATACCGGGACGCTGAACCTATCTGGCATACTAGTATATTAGTTTTATCCCCATGCCAAGACTCACTGCGGTCGAGTGACGGCATGAACCTGACGAAATCAGAAGCAAACTTTGTTTGGAACTTAGGTCGGTCGAGTTGGTTGAGAAATCCAAGGAGGCGCTCATGAAAAACCCAGCACGACGCAAGATACGCGAAAGCGCGACCGACGGTGACCGGCCGGAAGTTCCGTCCGCGACGAAAACAAGCGGACGGAAGATGGCTCGGCGAGCCGCAACCGATATCAACAAGCAGAGCGTCGCGTCGCCGGCAGCCACCCGCGAGGAGGAGATCCGAAAAAGGGCCCATTCTCTGTGGGAGAAGGAAGGAAGGCCGGACGGCAAACATCAGCATCACTGGAGCCTGGCTGAACATGAACTCGATGCACAGCAGGGCGAGGCTGACAATCCTCCAAGCCTTGCAGCATTGCGAGAGGCCTCACGCGAACATACGGATGCATTCCTCGTCAAGACGGATCTCGAAGACGCGGATCAACGCGAAGCCTCCCCCGGCACACGCGAGCAGGATTGAATTTTCTGCTTCGCGCCACTCTCAGGAAAGGTCCTCGACATGGCCGACAAACAGAACTTGAACGCCGGATTCACCGGCACGCCCACCGAGCAGCCGGAGGGATTGACCAAGGTCGCGAAGTCGGCCGCCAACGAGGTGAAGCGCGAGGTCTATGCCGTCGCCTCCGGCGCGAGGGATCACCCGCAAGCAGCAAGCGCATTGTTGCTCGCCACCGGCATGCTGGCATTCGGCCTCGGTTACCTCCTCGGTCGATCATCGGCGGAAAGTTCGACTCGCGCATACTGGCGATAATAACGGACAGGTCGATGAAGCACATGCATTGGCTCTTCAGCTAGCCCACTCGGCTGTCCACAACGGCTTTCCGACCGTGGGAACAACACCGGCGTTCGCGGCTGAGCGTCTGGCAGCCGGACGAGCTGCCGGATGTCTCAGGCGGCCGTAGTGGTTTCGGCACCGGTGAACGCGAGATCCGAGACCTCGCCCGTTGATGAATAGCCAGAGACGAGCTCCGCCAACATCGACCGCGCTGCGGTCATATCGTTCCGATCCAAGACGACATTGAGTGAGGTGAGCTTTTTCGAAAGCTCCGGCCAGAAGAGGAAATCCTCGCGCGCCTTCATGATCCGGGGATGTTCGGTCGTTTCTGGATTATCCCCGATCAACAGTTCTTCATAGAGTTTCTCGCCGGGCCTGAGGCCGGTGACGGAAAGCTCGATGTCCCCTTCGGCATTGTCCTCGTCGCGAACCGTCAGCCCGGAAAGCTCCACCATCTTGCGGGCGAGATCTGCGATGCGAACGGGCTCACCCATGTCGAGCAGGAAAACATCTCCGCCCTCGGCCATCGCGCCAGCCTGGATAACGAGTTGCGAGGCTTCCGAAATGGTCATGAAATAGCGGGTTATATCAGGGTGTGTCAGCGTCACGGGACCGCCTTCCTTGATCTGCTGCCTGAAAAGCGGCACGACCGAACCGGAGGAGCCAAGGACGTTTCCGAAACGCACCATGGAGAAATTCGTTTGCAGTCTGTCAGTCGTCGACTCTGCTGCGAGCGCCTGCAGAACCATCTCCGCCAGCCGCTTGCTGGCGCCCATCACATTTGTCGGACGCACGGCCTTGTCGGTGCTGATCAGCACGAAATTCGAGACGCCGTTCTTGTTCGCCGCGCGTGCCGTGACCAGCGTCCCCATGACGTTGTTCTTGATGCCTTCCACGGCATTATGTTCGACAAGAGGCACATGCTTGTAGGCGGCGGCATGATAAAGCGTCTGAGGTCGCCAGCTCTGCATGATATGCTCGATGCGATCCTGATCACGGACGGAACAGAGAATCGGGACAATCTGCAGATTTTCATGCTTGTACAGTTCGGCCAGCTTCTGCAGCTCGGCATGGATATTATAAAGCGCAAACTCATTCTGATCGACGAGGATCAGGCTGGAAGGGCTATTACGCAAAATCTGACGGCATAATTCGCCGCCGATCGAGCCGCCAGCACCCGTGACCATCACAACCTTGTTGCGCATCGCCTTGTCGAGCAAGGCCTGCCGCGGCGCAACCGCTTCTCTTCCGAGCAGATCTTCGATCTCCAGTTCACGGATGTCGGAGACGGCGATACGCCCCTGAGCCAGGGCCGTAAGATCCGGCAATGTGCGAACGTTCACCCTGGCTGTGCGAATATGCTCCAGGATTTCGTTGCGGCGCTGCCGCGATGCCGATGGAAGAGCAAGAAGCACATTGTGCACGCCAAGCGTTTCGGCGATCACCGGAAGATCCGAGGGATCGTAGATCGGCAGGCCGCCCATGATACCGCCCTTGAGGCGCGGATCATCGTCGAGATAGCCGACAACATTGAGTTCGGCACTGTTCGTCAGGGCACCCGCCAGCTGCCGCCCGGCACTCCCTGCCCCGTAGATCAGCACCTTGGCGACCGTATTCTTGTTAAGGATGCGCTGGTAGGCATCCCCGAGCCAGTAACGGATACCCAACCTCGACAGGCCGATCCCGATCAGCAGCAGGAAGGGCTGGAGAATGCCGACGGTTCTCGGAACGCCCGGGACGCTGAGCGCCGTAAATATCGTCATGAAGGCGACGCCGTAGATGGCAATGGCCTTCAGAACCGCGATGAAAGCCGCCAGGCCGGCATAACGGAAGATCGCCCGATACATGCCCATGACGATGAAGATCGGAAGTGCCATGCACAACGAAACAAAGACCGGCAACCACTGCACGCCGGTCAGCACCGTCCATTCGTTCAGGCGGAAGCAATAGGCGAGCCAGATCGTCAGAATGCAAAAGCAGGAATCCACCAGCAAAGCCAGTGCGCGTTTGGCAACACGCGGCATCGCCAGGAGAGGAGCGACGAGCGCTTGCATCGGCAGTAACAACCATCCTGAGCGCGGCGTCCCAGCGGGGGTATTTTCAGGCATTGCTTACCAGCGTCTCGCAGATCAATCAGACAACCACCTTCTTGTCACTTTCTCCAACGAGCGCAACTGAAATAATCGGAAATCAAGGCCTTCTGCACCGCTAGTCTATCAGAAGTAGGTAACTTAATGCCTGATACCCTTGCGGCGAATGACCTTCTCGGCGGTCAAGAACAGGATGCGCATATCGAAGCCGAATGAGCGCCGCTCGAGATATTCGACATCGAATTTCACCTTCTCCGGGATCGGCAATTCGTCGCGCCCGTTGATCTGCGCCCAACCCGTCAATCCAGGCAGGAGCTTGTCGACACCGTGCGCCGTGCGCAACTCCATCAGATCATATTGGTTGTAGAGCGCCGGCCGCGGACCGACGAAGCTCATCTTCCCCTCGAGAATGCACCAAAGCTGCGGCAGTTCGTCGAGGCTGGATTTGCGCAGAAACGAGCCGATGGGTGTCAGAAACCGATCCGGATTGTCGAGCAGATGCGTGGCAACCGTCGGCGTGTCGACACGCATGCTCCGGAATTTCGGCATCAGGAAGATCTGGTTGAAACGACCGATCCGTTTTGACCAGTAGAGAACCGGTCCTGGCGAGGTTAAGCGAACACAAAGAGCGACGATCAGGATCGGAACGAGCAGGACCACCGATGCAAGCAAAGCCAGGAAAAAATCCACCGCCCGTTTCAAACCCATGCTCCGCAGCTCTTCCGCCCCACCGACGACCATCCGCCATTTGCGATTTCGCCCTGCCGTATCGTCAAAAAGCGTTTCGCGTCAACTGCGGGACGCAGTGTTTCCGCAGTTTGTGGCGGCGGGCAGTTGGGCGATTGCCCGCATAGGTGCGGTCAATTCGGCTCTGCTAATCATCGGTGGCCAGATGGTCAGGCGGCGCGAAGGCGGCGGCACGCAATAGCCAAGCGCCATGCCGCGATTCCGGTGCCATTGCTGCGGCAATTTCATCGGCCGGTCGCAAGTCACGGGGACGGATGGACGGCGGGAAGGCCTCCCGGCCGCATTTGCTCTTTCACTCAGCCCTTAATCGCCCGGCCACATTCATAAGCGTCCTGTCGGCGCTCCTTGCGCCTAACAAGGAAAGCGAAACTTTCCCCAGGTAACCGGCAATTGGAAAAGCCAGTTGCGGACAGCCGCTAAGGCCCGAAAGACACAGAAGCTCGATGCAGGCGGAACGGAATCTAGCGAAGCTTTCTGCGCCGGCATCGCGCGCTGGCGGGCTCATGGCCAAGGTCGGAAGAGCGACAATCACATTTTCGCACAGCAATCGGTCGATCTCCGCGGAAAAGAGCTTGGCGATCGCACGTGCCTCACGCACCTCCTCGTCATCCAGACGAGATCCTGACAGAAGGCGCGCAGCAATATCGGGAGCAATTGCTTCAGGGCTCCGCTCGAAGAGTGTTTTGTTGCTGTCCCAGGCTTCCCTTTGCAGGATGGTGATGAACGCCGAAGCAAGGTCGGCGAGGCTGAACGAGGAGATCGCATCTATCCTGCGGACAGGTATGGCCGCCGATCGAAGGCCGGCGATCATCTCGTCGGCAACCGCGTCGTCGATGGTTGCGAAGATATCCGCGGAAATGAGGATAGATGATGGTCGGTCATCTGCCGCGGGCATGCCGACGGCGCTCATCACCGCAGCCATTGGTTCCAGGCTTCTCGTCATGAAACCCGGCACGTCAAAGCTTGGCGCCAGCGGACGCAGTGCCTGGTTGTCGAGGCTTCCATGTGTCGGGCGCCAGCCGATGAGGCCGTTGACGGCGGCCGGCAGCCGGATGGAGCCGGACGTGTCTGTTCCAAGCCCGATATCCGCAAGGCCCGCGGCAACCGCGACGGCCGAGCCGGACGACGACCCGCCGGGGATGAGATTGGGATCGCGCGGATTGATCGGCATACCGAAATGGATGTTGCCGCCGATCAGGGAATAGGCGAGCTCATCCGTATTGGTTTTGCCGACGAAGCAGGCGCCGGCATCGAGCAGCGTCCGGACCAGAGGCGCCGTCGATGTCTTGATGCCGGAGGCAGCAAGTACCGTGGCGTTGCCGGCCGCTGTGGGATAGCCGGCAACGTCGAAAAGGTCTTTGACCGCCAGTCGAAGGCCGGAAAGCGGGCCGATGGACGCGTGCCCGACATCTGCATCCGGATAGGGTATAAAAGCGCTCCATGGGTCTCGCACTTGCGCCGGCCCCTAGATCTTCAGATGTTGCAGGACACGGGCGCGGCTCTCCGGACCATTGAGGCTTTCGTCTTCGATCGCCCCGAGTTTGAGAATGGCCCAGCGGTCCGCCACCGAAAGGGCAAAATCCAGATTCTGTTCGACCAGCAGGATGGTCGTGCCGCGCTTTTCGCGGTCGTCCCTCAATGCCTTGGCGATGTTCTGAACAACGGAGGGCTGCAGACCTTCGGAGATTTCGTCGATCAGCAGCAGTTTCGGACGCAGCATCAGCGCCCGCGCGAGGATCAGCATTTTCTGCTCCCCGCCCGACAGCGTGCCGGCTTTCTGTGCCAGCCGATCCCTCAGGAACGGGAAATAGGCGTAGACCCGCTCCAGGGCAGATGCCAGATCCCGATCGCCTTTGAGCGCGAGGCGCAGATTGTCGCGGATGGAGAGGTCCTGAAACAACGGCAATTCCTGAGGGGCGTAGCCGATGCCGGAAGCGATCAACTCGGCGGGCTTCCTGTCGGTGATGGCAGCGCCATCGACCTCGATCTTGCCCTTGCCGACGCGCAGGAAGCCAAGGATTGTCTTCAGCAGCGTCGTTTTGCCCATGCCGTTCTTGCCCATGAGGGCGAAGATTTCGCCGGGCCGGATGGCAAGCGACACGCCATTGACGACATCCACCGCGCCATATCCGCTCGATACGCCGCTGAGTTTGAGTTTGAACGCGTCAGCCATGGGCGCCTCCTGCGTAGATGGTGCGAACCGTTTCGGAATTGACCACGTCATTCACCGTGCCGTCGAGAACGAGCTTGCCCTGGTGGAGAACCACGATGCGACTCGATATGTCGCGCACGAAATCCAGATCGTGTTCGACCAGGATGGCGGCGAAACCCATCTCGTCCGTCAGTTTCTTGAGGATGGCTCCGATGGTCATGCGCTCGGTCTTGGTAAGACCCGCCGTCGGTTCGTCGAGAAGAATGATGCGTGGTTCTAGAGCGACGACCATCGCCAGTTCGAGAGCCTGCCTTTGACCATGCGACAGCAGCAAGACCGGCTTGTCCAACATGTCGGCCATGCCGGTGAGCGTCAGGATCTCAGCTGCAGCGGCCGGCAGCATGATCTCGGCGAGCGATCGCATCGGACTGGGTGTCTCGCGGCTGAAACGCGCCATCTTGAGGCATTCGCCGATGGTCATGCTGTCGAAGATGCTGGCAACCTGGAATTTGCGGCCGACGCCGAGAGCGACGATCCGTTCCGGTGCATGACCGGCGATATTCGTGCCGATGATATCCACTTGACCTTCGATCTGCTGGGTACCGTCCGACAGGCAACGCATCAGCGTGGTCTTGCCGGCGCCATTGGGGCCAACCAGGCTGACGAGTTCTCCGGCGCCGATTTCAAGGTCGATGCCCTTGAGGACGGAGAGGCTGCCATAGGACTTGCCGAGACCGCGGATCGACAGAAGGCTTTTGCCTGCCAACGGACCGTCCTCGGCGACGATGCGCGTCGGCAAGGACTTCAGAGTGCTGCTGGAGTTGGCCGACTGCAGGAATCGCGTCACCAGGGAAGCGAGGCCGCCCGGCAAAAGGATGATCATGGCGACGAAGAGCGCACCGATGATCAATTGCCACAGGAAGGGCAGATCGCCCGAAAGGCTGGCGCTCAGATAGTCGATGCCGATTGCGCCGAACAAGGGTCCGATGATCGTTCCCCGGCCACCGAGCGCCGTCCAGACGACGAGTTCGGTTCCGAATACGAAGCCGGTATTCTCGGGTGCGGCGACACCGGATGCGTTGGCATAAAGGAAGCCGGCCAGGCCGCATACGCCAGCCAGAACGGCCGTCAGGACGATCTTCAGCCGAGCGGGGTTCATGCCGAGATAGGCGATGCGGGCTTCGTTGTCGCGAATTGCAACCAGCAGACGGCCGGCGTCCGACCGGACGAAGACGATGGCAAGAACGGCCAAGACCAGCAGGCACGCGCCCGACAGGCGAAAATAGCCGGGAAGCCCGAGCGGGAGGGTTTCGTAACCGACAAGGCCGCTCGACGAACCGGTCCAGGTGCCGCCGGAAAAGATGAGTTGGGTGACGACGATCGGCACCACGAGCGAGATCACGGTGGCATAGAGCGGTGTCGATCCGTGATAGAACGACAGCCAGCCGACGGCGAAGCCAAGCACGAGCGGAACGAACACGGCGGCGACAAGGGCGACGACGAAAAGCGCCGGGCTTGCGCCGATATGGGTGAGAACCATGGCGGTGGCATAGGCGCCCACGCCAAAGAATGCCGCCTGCCCGAAGGTGAGAACGCCCGTATAGCCCCAGAGCAAGTCGACGGTAATCGCCAGCATGGCGTAGATCATCGAACGCGTCAGCACGTTAAGGCTGAAGCGGCCGAGAAACATCGGTCCGATGACGATCAGCAGGAGAGCCGCGAGCGCCAGCGTCAGAAGAAGGACAAGCCGGAGTTTTTGTCTATTAGGCACGGGCAAATCCCTTCGGACGTATGCGCAGTGTGATCGCGCAGAGGACGGCCACGGTGATGCCGCCGAGGATTGGGCTGAAATAGGTGCTGACGAGCACTTGGGCGGCCCCGAAGATGAGGCAGGCGGCAGCAAGCGCAGTGAAAGAAGAGCCTGCGACCATCACCAGCATGAAGGCGCCCGTCAGCCAGGCGACGCCCATATTGGGATCGACGCTGGTCAGCGGCGCGAGCAGCACGCCGGCAAGGGCCGCAAGGCCGGTGCCGATCATGAAGGTCGCGAGCCGCACCTTTTCGGTATCGATACCGAGCCCGCGCGCCAGGGTTTCGTTCATGATGACTGCCCGGGCGGAGAGACCAAGCCTTGTCCCATCGAGCAGCAAGGTGAAGCCGAGACCCAGACAGATGGCGGCGACAATGGCGAAAAGACGGTAGGCCGAGTAGCCGGTGCCAAAGAGATCGAAGGTGCCCGGCAGCAGCGCCGGCGTGAACTGCACGTCGCGGCCAAACCACAGCGTGATCAGCTGGCCGATGACGATGCCAAGGCCCCAGGTTGCAAGAATGGCGTCGAGCGGGCGGCGATAGAGAGGCCGTACGATGAACCGTTCGGCAACACCGCCGAGGATCGCGCCGACCAGAAACGCAAAGGGGATGGCAAGCCATGGATTGAGACCGAACCCGCTGACGACAACAGCGCAGTAAGCCCCGATGGTCAGCCATGCGCCATGCGCGAAATTGATGATCTTCAGCACGCCGAAGATCGCAAGCAGCCCGGCGGCAACGATGAAGAGAATGGCCGCAGTGCTGACGATATCGAGAAAGAGCGTCATTTCTAGAACTCCGATGCTGGAGGCGGGGCGCCCTGCCCCGCCACGCTGGTTTCAGAGATTCGGGCACTGATCGCCGGGATCGACGTCCTTGAAGCTATCGACGACTGCAACGCTGCCGTCGTCCTTGACCTGGCCAAGATACATCGTCAGCGGCGCGTGGTGCTGCTTGTTCATGGAGATCTTGCCGCGCGGACCGGTGAAGGAGACGTCAGGAAGGGCTTTGAGCACGTCCGCCGTATCCGTGTTGCCAGCCTTTTCGACGGCTGCCTTGTAAAGGTAGATCGCTTCATATTGCGGCACGGAGAGATCGTTCGGCGTGCGCAGTTCCTTGCCGAACTTCTTGTCCATGGCCGAGAGGAAAGCCTTGTTTTCCGGGCTGTCGATGCCGGTGACGTAGGAGGCCGAAAGGAAGATGTCCTTGGCATCCGCGCCCATGCTCTTGGCGGTGCCTTCGTCGACCGCGAGATTGCCGTAAGGCAGGGTGACGCCAGACGAACGCAACTGCTTGGTCAAGGTCACGTTCGGTGCGCCGCCGGCCGTCGAGGTGATGATCGCATCGGCGCCGGAGGAGCGGACCTTGGAGATGATGGCCGTCCAATCGCTGCCGTCGATCGGCAGATATTCCTCGCCGACGATCTGAGCACCGGCTTTTTCGATATAGCCCTTGGCGAAGGTCAGCATGCCGCGTCCGAAGGCATAGTCCGAACCGATCAGGAAGAACTTCTTTGCGCCCTGTTTGCTGATGAAATTGTCGACGACAGGCGGCACCTGCTGTTCTGGAACCCAGGCATCGACGAAAAGATTGGCGTTGCAGGATTTGCCTTCGTAGAAGGACGTGTAGATGTATGGCACCTCACCCTTGGAAACGATCGGCAGGCCGGCATTGCGCGCAGCACTCGTCTCCATGGAGATGATGACGTTCACCTCCTTCTGGAAAACCAGGGAATCGAAGGCCTTCTGCGCGCCGGCCGCCCCTGATGCATCGTCGGCGATCTCAAGCTCCAATGGCCGCCCGAGCACGCCGCCTTTGGCATTGATTTCTTCGACGGCGAGCTCCGCAGCTTGGACGACGGACGGCGCAACCACGCTGTTTGCGCCTGAAAGCCCGACCGGCACGCCGATCTTGATCGGATCCTCGGCGAAGGCTGCGTTGGCGAATGCCGCAGATGCCAGTGTCAGGATTATGGTTTTCATTTGCATTTTGTTCCCCTTTCTTGAGTGGATTGACATTACCCGTAGACATCGGCTCGGCGGTCGCCGAGCAGATGATTGAAGCTGTTGAGCGTGCGGGTTTCCGTCACGCTCGACAGATCGATTTGCGCAAGGAGGATTTCCTCGCGATCGGCACTGGCCGGACCAGAGATCGGCCAACCCTGCGGGCCGACGATCAGGCTGCGGCCGATGAAGGACTGGCCGCGCTCGATGCCGATCCGGTCGGCGCAGGCGATGTAAAGGCCATTGGTGTGGGCGGCCGCCTTATGGAGGATATTGGCCATCGGCTCGGGAACGCCTTCGGCACCGGCCATCGGGACCCAGTTGGTGGGCACGCAGACCAGCTCGGCGCCGGCCAGGGCCAACTGACGAAACGTTTCCGGAAACCAGCCATCGTAGCAGATGGCAATGCCGATACGGCCAAAAGGCAGGTCGAATATCGGCAGTCCGAGATCGCCTTTTCTGAAAAGACGGTTTTCGTTGTTCCACAGATGGAGCTTGCGGTATTTGCCGATATATCCCTCGGGGCCGCAAAGAAGAGCACTGTTGTAAAACCGGTCGCCATCCTGCTCGGCAATGCCGCTGACGATGTAAAGGCCAAACTCCTCGGCAAGGCGGCGGAGCGTCTCGGCACTCGGGCCGCCGGGTACCGGGCCGGCCAATGCGGCAACCTCGTCGCCGTCACGGAAGTTGTAGCCGCTATCGGCCAGTTCCGGCAGAACGACGATCTCCGCGCCTTGGGTCTTCGCCGCCTTCGCCAGCCGCTCGATAGCCGCGAGATTACCGGCGCGATCACCGATGATCGGTTCGAACTGGACGGTTGCGACGGTTACCGTCCGTGCGGTTGAGGTCTTGACACTCAATCTTGTCTCCAAACGCAAAAAACCTCTGGCACGGAATTCAATCCGTGAACCAGAGGCTACATAGCCATGATGTGAATGCGGCAGCCCTGCCGCTGAGCAAACCTGCTCGTTGTCTTTAGGCTTGCACGAAAGAATGTGACCGTCAAGCCGCTTCAGCAGGCATTTTCAGCGACGCAAGCGTTAGCAACTTAAGGTTGAGTTTTTGCGCCAATGGAAAGTCCGAGGCTTTTCATGGTGTCTTGCGCGGCAATGATGGATTCGGCGATCGTCGCCATCGGAACGCGCTTTGACGTCGCCTGATCGCGCAAGAGCTTATAGGCCGCGGCCTCGTCGAGACCATTCATGGCCCGCAGCGCTGAAACGGCTTTTTCGACCAACCGGCGACTTTTCAAGGTTTCCTCGAGTTTCTGCACCTTGCCGGCGAGCCGCTTTTCGTAGCTCTGCCGATAGCGTGCAAGCGCAAATTGCGTCAGGATGCCGAGCGGCCGCAACGGTTTGCTGATAACGCCGTGGGCGTTGAGATCGATAATCGCCTGGAGGGCTGTCGGGCTCTCATAGGTCACGATGGCGATGATCGCCGTCTGCTGGAGGTCGATGATCTCAAGCGCGTGCTCGACATGCACATCCTCGACATGCAGGAAGACGGTATCCACGTCGGGAGGCAAGGCTGGCGGAAGCGGCCAGGTGGCCCGGACCTCGCAACCAAGGCGCTTGAGGTGAGCGATCAGCACGTTGCCGTCCTCGTCACGCGGATGGACAACCAGAACGCGTGCGCGCCGCAGATCCTGAACGATCCTACTCGGTCCCGCCATCTCAGGCCTCCAGCCAGACGTCTTCGAACCGCGACGCCGTCAGATACGGGTCCGGCCGGATCGGGCCAGGCGCCTGCCAGGCGATGTCGAAGAGCCCATCGGCGCGCGCCACGCCGATGCGGGGATGCAACCAGAGGTGACGAGTATCGGCGTCGAAGTTGATCCGGCCCTCTGGAGCAAGATAATCCTCCAGAAGGATTTCTTCGGAAATACGATGGGTCTCGAGCGAGCCGGCCCGGGCAAGTGCGCGGGCGAAAAGGTGAACCTGCGCATAGGCCGGTTGCGACCAGACGCTCGTGGTGAAGTCCTGGCCGAAACGGGCCTTGAATGCCCCCACGAAGCGCTCGTTCGCCTCGTTCTCGACCGTCTGGAAATAGGTCGCCGAAAGAATATGGCCGGTGCAGGCGTCGGCTCCGATCTCGCGAATTTCACTCTCGGCCATGGTCAGGCTGGCAATCGGAACCCGCGTCCGATCGATTCCGGCCTCGGCATACATGCGGTAGAAACACTGTGCCGGCCGGCCGATGATCGTCGAGAAGATGGCATCGGGCTTGAGACGGACGATATCGGAAATAACCGAACGCAAGGTCTGTTCGTCGGCATGAAGAGGAAGATATCGCTCGCTGACGACTTCACCGCCCTTTGCCTCTACCACATCCCGCATGACCCGATTGGATTCGCGCGGATAAATATAATCCGCGCCGACGAAGTAGATCCGGCGTCCATGGTGGCGCAGAAGGTATTCCGCAAGCGCGAAGGTGTTCTGATTGAGGGTGGCGCCGGTATACACCACATTCTCCGAATATTCGAAACCTTCATACATCGACGGATAAAACAGCAGTCCGTTGTGCCGTTCGACGATCGGCAGCACCGCCTTTCGGCTGGCCGACATCGAGGCACCGAAAATGATGTTGACGTCGTCATCGGCCAGCAGGCGCCGGGCCAGATTGCGATAGGCGGTTTGGTCCCCGCCCGGATCATAGGCGATCGGAACGATGGGCTTGCCAAGCACGCCCCCCGCCGCATTGACTTCCTCGATCGCAAGTGCGGTGCCAAGAAAGTGCTCGGTTTCCGTAATTTCGCTAATTCCGCTTCTGGAAAACAGCACTCCCACCCGCCATTCGGAGCTTGTCATCTTTGCCTTTTCCGACGTGTTGGAGGTTCGAAAGCGGTGAATGCCTCAGTTCCGCGCTTTCGACTTCCATACCCTTAGTGCTTTTTCATGGGATCCTGCAAGCGGGTGCGATGCAGGTCGCTGTCACAGCAGACGGAGACGGGAACTATCGGCCATGAACCGTTGCGGGCATCACATTGTCGGGGATCGGACATGTATAGGCTTTGCCGCTGGTCTTTTCTCGCCACTCGTCCGTCGCGGCTGCCAGGAGGTCGGGTGACGACATCAATGCGAGCCCCGTTGTCGCAAGCGTCTTGGCCGCATGTGCCATAGCCTTGTGCGCGGCCGGGCTTTTTCCCTGCGCGACGACCTGCCAGGTATGGGGATTGGTGCCGATCGCCCAGGCTGGCGCCCAGCATTGCGCGGTCGGCGTCACCCAGCTGACGTCGCCGACATCGGTCGATCCGGCCCGGAAATGCGATTGTCCTTCGAAATCGCGCAGACCGGTGTGCAAGGGCGTCGAGCCATCGACCTTGGCATTGGAGAACACATCGCCCTTGATCTGATAGAGGCGGATGCTGCTCCTGATTGCTTCCTCAGTGAAGGTAGCCTGGATTTTCCTGGCGAAGGCGATGTCGGCCTCGTCGAAGGCTATCGGCCCGAGCGCGACCATGTTCTCGTGCATCGCCGTTTCCAGCGTGATGTTGGGAAGAAGGTTGGTCGAGGCGGTGTCGAACACGATCTCGACTTCGGTTTCGGTCATCATCGCCGCACCTCGTGCAACTTTCTCGACGCGCCCGGCAAGCTCAAGCGCCTGCGGCATGTCGGGCGCCCTGATCAGATAGAGAACCTCGGCGCTAGCCTGCACGACATTGGCCGCCCTGCCGCCGGTGTCGGTGATCGCGTAGTGAACGCGGCAATCGTGCGGCATGTGTTCGCGCAGGAAATTGACGCCGACATTCATGAGTTCGACCGCATCGAGCGCCGAACGGCCGAGATGGGCGCTGTTGGCGGCATGTGCCGCGACACCCCTGAAGCGATAGTAATATTCGAGAACGGCAAGATTGTTCGTCGAGCGAACACCGTTGAACGGAGCCGGATGCCAGGTCAGGGCGGCATCGACATCATCGAATGCGCCGGCACGAACCATGAAGGTCTTGCCGGAACCGCCCTCCTCTCCCGGGCAGCCGTAATAGCGCACCGTGCCGGGCAGATTGTCCGCCTTGAGGTGGCGGGCAAGTGCAACCGCCGCCATCAACGACCCGACACCAAGCAGATTATGCCCGCAGCCGTGACCGGTTGCTCCCGCCGCCTGGGGATGCGGCTCGGCCACGTCGGCGGTCTGGCTCATTCCGGCCAGGGCATCGAATTCGCCGAGGAAAGCAATCACCGGCTTGCCGCTGCCGGATTCGCCGATGAAGGCCGTTTCCATGCCTGCGACGCCGCGGCGCACGGCAAAGCCGTTTTCCTCGAGTGCCCTGGCCAGCAATTGCGACGAGCGCCGCTCCTCGAACTTCAGCTCCGCGAAATCCCAGATACCGTCGCTGAGGGTGATATAATCCGGTTTCATCTTTTCGATCGTCGCGGCAATGGAGCTGATCGCGTCAAGATTCATGGCATTTCCTCGCTGTCTGTCCTGCCGCCACAGGGATGTGTTTCACCGGACCCGGCAGGGCTGCCTGCCGGCTCTCCTGTTCACTGTCGAAACGGGATCGCGGCGCCCGACCCACCGGGCGCGGCCGTTCATGCTCAATTGTCGAGCGAAACTTCCCAAAGACGGGCATTCGATTGCCAGACGGGCTGGCCCTTCAGCTTCTTGGTCGCGCCCCAGACATCGACCATGTCATAGAGGAAGATGCCCGGCATTTCCTTGAGCATCAGCGTGTGAAACTCGTCGAAGATCGCCTGACGCTTCGCCTGGTCGGGCTCCCCATAGGCCGCCTTCATCAACTCGACTGCCTTCGGGTCATCCCACATCAACGAAGCGTTCTTGTCCTTGTTGCCGACATAGAAGCCGTACATCAGCGCCGGATCGAGCCGCGGCGCGACCGATTGCGAGATGATCTGGTAGTTGCCGGAGCGGCGACGATCGACCTGCGTCGCATAGTCGAGCACCTCGATCTGCACGTTGAGACCTGCCTGCTGCATCATGGCCTGCGCCATCACCGCGGCCGGGAAGCTTGGCACGTTGCTGCGCTTGTTGGCGATGATGGTGATCGGCTCGCCCTTGTAGCCGGCGGCCGCAAGCTCCTTCTTTGCGGCCTCGATGTCGTAGGGCAGACGCTCCTTCTGGACATCGTCGAAGTAGAGCGAGTCTTGCGAAACCATCGAACCGTTGGCGGTGCCGGTGCCATTGGAGGCTGCCTCGACGAGCTGGTCGAGATCGAGTGCCATCGCCATCGCGCGGCGCACGCCGGGATTGCTCAGAACCTTGTCGCGCGTCTGGATGTAGAAGAGATTTTTGCCGTTGTTGCGCGCCACGATCAGTTGCATCGTGTCGCTCGTCTTGAATTCGGGAATGAGATCCGGCGAAATCTCCGCGGTATCGAGCACGCCGGACTGAAGCCCGGCCTTTACGGTCGAAGCATCGGGAATGACCATGAACTTGATGCCATCGACGAGAGGGCGTTTCGAGCCGACCATGCCGTCGGGTTTGCCGTCGTTCTGGGGCGAGACATAATCGTCGAACTTGGCGAGATGGATATATTCGCCCTTCTTCCATTCATCCCATTTGAAGGGACCGGTGCCGATCGGCTTGATGAAGCTTCCGTCCGCACCGACCGATTCCGGGGAGATGATCCCGGTGTAACCGCATTCGGGGCGCGACATCAGGCCAAGAAAGACCGCGGATGGCCTTTCCAGCGTGATGGTGACGGTCGAAGCATCGACTGCCTTGACCCCGGTAACATGCACGCTGCCGCTGCCGTCGAAGTCAGGAAGGCAGGTCCATTTCGTTTCGGGCTTGAGATAGCGGTTCCAGTTCCACACGACGTCATCGGCGGTCAATTTCTTGCCGTTGTGGAATTTGACGTCGTCACGCAGTTTGAAGCTGTAGCTCAGCCCATCCGCCGAGACTTCGAAGCTCTTTGCCAGCAGCGGCTTGACCTCGCCGTTGTTGGCATAGCCGACGAGCCCTTCGACAATATGCAGGATGACGCCATCGGTATTGCCGTCGCGATTGACGCCTGGATTGGCGCTGCGCAAATCGGAACTTTGCGCCACGACGATATCGCGGGCATCGACCACGCCGGCCATCGCCATCAACATGGTGCCTGCGAGAAGAAGCTTATGCATTGTTCTACCCTCTTTTATGGATTGTTAGGATCGGAGTTCATCCCAGCAGGCGCGTGAAAGCCTGCCGATGGTTTCGAGCGCGACCGTATAACCAGGTGTGCCGTCCGGCATTTCCTGCGGCACGTCGTCGGTATAGGCGGCGATGATGTAGAAGGGGGTCCCGTCGCGATAGACTATGCCGGCATTCATGCGGCCACGCTTTCCCGTGCCGCCCTTATGGGCGACGAGCACCCCGAACGGCAGCCGGGAAGGAATGGCATAGCGCAGGATCTGGTTCTTCAGGGTTTGAAGCGCGTAAGCGCACAGCGCCTGCGAGCAGCCGAGCCGGTCCGCAGCTTCCCGCGAATCCTGCGCATCCAGGATGGTCTGCAGCAGATAGACCTGATCCCGCGCCGTCGTCGTGGTGACGGCCTTCAAGGAATGATCGGGCGACAGCGCCAAGGGAGGGATGAGGAAGCGATGGTTGGTGCCTGTCATGCCGATCGACTTGCAATAATTGTCGACCTCTTCGAGCGTCAGCCTTTCGAAGACCATCTTGGTGCAGACATTGTCGCTCAGCACCATCATGCCGGTGATGGCATCGCGCAGCGATATGACGATTCCGGGGCTGAGATAGCGGAACATCCCGCTTGCCACTTCCTCGGCGAAACGCTTTTCGTAGGTAATCCGTTCGTCCAGATCCAGGCGGCCTTCATGCGCGGCCTTCAAGGCTGCCATCATGATCGAGGTCTTTCGGGTGCTGGCGGAGGGCGTTTCCTCGTCCGCGCCTCTGCCGATCGTTTCTCCGCTGCCGAGCGCACGCACCATGAAGCGTGTCACGAAAGGCTGGGCATCGCAGATCGCATTCAATCGCTCCGCAAGCTTTGCGGATTCAATCATCGTCGTCATATCAGTTCTCCAGGCGCCATTTGAGGATCACGCCGCCCTGAGCATTGTGGTCCAGAGCGGGGATGGCCGAGAGAAGCCGTTGTGTGTAGGCCTCCTTCGGGCTGTCGAAAACCGTATCGCGGTCGCCCTGCTCGATGATCCGGCCGTCCTGCATGACGACGACACGATCGGCCACCTGTTCGACCACGCCGAGATCGTGGCTGATGAACAGGCAGGAAAAGCCGTAGCGTTTTTGCAGATCGGACAGGAGTTCGAGCACCTGCGCCCTGACCGTCACGTCGAGGGCCGATACCGGTTCGTCGGCGATCAGGAATTTCGGCCGGCGCGCAATGGCCCGGGCAATCGCCACGCGCTGACGCTGGCCGCCCGAAAGCTCATGCGGGTAGCGCCCGGCGTAGTCGGCCCCAAGCCCGACTTCCTCCAGCGTCTCCAGGGCGCGCTTGCGCTTTGCCGCAGCGTCGAGATCGGGAACGAGCCGCAGCGCTTCTTCCACAAGCGCGACGATGGTCATGCGCGGATCGAGCGAGGAATAAGGATCCTGGAACACCATCTGGCAATTCAGCCGATAGTCCATCCAGTTGTCGTCGCGGCTGCGTCCTCTGAACCGGATATCGCCTTCGCTCTCCCGGACCAGTCCGGCAATGGTGCGGCCGAGCGTGGTCTTGCCGGAACCCGAACCGCCGACCAGTGCCACGACTTCGCCCTCGTGGATATCGATGCTGACGCCATGCAGCGCCCGCTTTGGCGTTGCCTTCTTCATCAGCGACCGCCGGCCCGGATAATCGACGACGATATCCCGTGCCGAGACCATCGGCGCCTTGGTCTTGTCGATCGTCCGGGTCTCTCCGCGGAACGGCAGGGAGCAAAGCAGTTTCTTCGTATAGGCACGCTGTGGTGCGTCGAGCAGCTCGGCGGTGCGTCCTTCTTCGACGATCACGCCCTTTTCCATGACAACGATGCGGTTGGTGTAGCGGGCAACCATCGGCAGGTCGTGACTGATCAGCAGCACGGCGGTGCCTTCCGCCTGCGTCAGTTCCACCATCAATTCCATGACATCGCGCTGGATCACGGCATCGAGCGCCGTCGTCGGCTCGTCGGCGATCAACAGCGCCGGTTTCAGCAGCATGACCGATGCCAGCATGATGCGCTGGCGCATGCCGCCCGAGAATTCATGCGGATAGGAAGTGAGCGCCCCGGCGGGATCGCGGATCCCGACCCGGTTCAGCATGTCAAGGATCCGGCTGCGCCGCTCTTCCTGCGAAAATTTCGTATGCAGCTGCAACCCTTCTTCGAGTTGGCGGCCGACGGTCATCGAGGGATTGAGCGAGGTCATCGGTTCCTGGAAGACGACACCGATTTCCGCACCGCGCAATTGGCGCAATTGCGCAGCTCTCATCGCAAGCACGTCGCGTCCCTTATAGGCAACGGAGCCGCCGATCACCTTGATCGGCGCCGGCAGCAGCGAGATCAGGGCGCGTGTTGCCAGCGTCTTGCCCGATCCGCTTTCCCCGACGATGCCGAAGATCTCGCCTGGCGCGATGTCGAAGCTCAAGTTCTTGACGACCTGCACACCGGTGCCGGCGACCTGAAGCGACAGGTTGCGGACATTCAAAAGCGTTTCCTTGGTCATTTCAGTCCCCTCATCCGCGGATCAAGCTTGTCTCGAAGAGCGTCGCCCAGAAGATTGATGCCGAGGAGCGTCAGGGCGATCGCCAGGCCCGGGAAGAGACCCAGCCAGACCGCCTGCTCGATGAATGGCCGGCCGGCGGCCAGCATGTTGCCCCAGGTGGGCGCCGGTGGCGGCACGCCGAGGCCGAGAAAGCTGAGCGCGCTTTCCGAAAGGATCGCCCAGCCGAACATCGAGGTCGCAAGCACGGTGATCGGGGCGATGCAATTGGGGAGGATATGGCGGAACATGGTGTAGAGCTCGCCATTGCCCATCACCTTGGAAGCCTCGATGAATTCCCGCTCGCGCAGCGACAGAACGGCACCCCGGACAACCCGGGCCATCGAGGGCGAATAGGCAATGCCCAGCGCGAAGATGATGCCATATTGGTTGGCGCCGAAGACGGCGAGCAAACCGAGCGCCAGAAGGATGCCCGGAAAGGCGAGAAGCGCATTGTTGACGGCCATGATGACTGCATCGATCCAACCGCGGGCGTAACCGCTGACGAGACCGATCAACGTACCGCAGACCGTCGCGAATGTGACCGTCAAGGTGCCGATCCAGACGCTCGCCCGGGCGCCGACGATCAGGCGGCTGAGTACGTCGCGGCCGAATTCGTCGGTTCCGAGCCAGTGGGCGCTGCTTGGCGCCGCCAGCCGCGCGGTGAAGCCGAGCTTCATCGGATCATAGGGGGTCCAGAAAAGGCCGATCGCAGCGGAGATGAGCAATGCGGCAATCAGAATGCTGCCGATGAAGCCGTTGAACGTGACGTTTTTCATTCGGCGACTACCCGCGGATCGAACAAGGGATAGAGCAGGTCGACGACCAAATTGACCAGCACATAGGAAAGCGAGACGAACAGCAGACACCCCTGGATCACCGGGTAATCGCGGGCAAAAATACTGTCGACCATCAGTCGCCCGAGCCCCGGAATGGTGAAGACCGTCTCGATGACGGCAATGCCGCCGAGCAGATTGCCGAGGATCAGACCGATGACTGTCCAGGTCGGGCCGAAGGCATTCTTGAAGGCGTGCCGCCAGAGGACGGCGCTTTCGGAAAGCCCCTTGGCCCGGGCGTGGGTGATATAGTCGAGACGCAGCACTTCCAGCGTCGAGGCGCGTGCCATGCGGATCAACACACCCATCTCGTGAATGACCAGGGTCATGATCGGCAGCACGAGATAGAGCAGGCCGCCGGTGAGGTTGCTGCCGATCGAGACATAGCCGAGCACCGGCAGCCAGCTGAGTTTCCAGCCGAAGAAAAGCAGAAGCAGGAGGCCGAGCCAGAATGTCGGGATCGACAGCAGGATCGTGGCCGTGCCGACCAGCGCAAGGTCCGTCAGACTGTTTTGCCGCCAGGCGGCGATGACGCCGGCCGGCACGGCGATGAGGCTTGCCAGAAGCACGGCGACGACGACGACTTCGGCGCTGACCAGAAAACGTGAAGCGACGAGCGGCAGCACCGCCTCGTCATTGACGATCGAGCGGCCGAAGTCACCCTGCACGACATTGGCGGTCCAGATCAGGAACTGCTCAGGCAGCGATTTGTCGAGGCCGAGTTCCGAGCGCATTGCCGCGATCTGATCCGGCTCAGCCATATCCCCCAGCATCAGTGCCGCCGGATCGCCGGGTATGAAGCGGATCAGGGTGAAGACAGTCACCGAAACGAGGACGATCGTCGGCAATGCCATCAGCAGGCGGTTCAGGACGAATTTCAGCATTTTTGTTCCCCGCGATGGGCGACGGACTGTGCCCGGCGCCATCGGTTTCGTTGCCGCAGACTATGATCGAATGAAGAAATATCCGCAATATTATGCGATTCCGTCATAAGTCTATGCGGAATACGACCGCAACCAAAGCGACTGCGTTCGCGTAAGGTTTCAGGCTAAAAATTTGATTTCAAACGCCTTTTTGCGAAAGCCGGATCTGTCGCTTCAAGGCGTCGCTCAGAGCGTGGGCAGCAATCGAGAGTGGCGTCCCGACCGCCCTCGCCAATCCGAATTCCTGGGTCGCGCGTGGCACGAAAGGACGGTGAACCACCGGCAGGTGGCGATAGAGATTGGCATAAAAGCTGCTGATGATCGTGACCCCAAGGCCATGCGCGACATAGGAACAGGCGGAACTGTTGGTATGTGTCTCGATCTTGACGATCTGCTTGATGCCGGCTCGCCGGAAGGTCTGGTCGAGCGCCATGCGGTTCGGCCGTTGGCGCCCGATCAGAATGAGAGGAACGTCGCGCAAATTCTTGACCGTGATTTCCTCCAGTTTCGCAAGAGGATGATCCTTCGGAACGACGCAGACGCTTTCGCCGGTGGCGACCCGCTCGACCTCGATGCCCGGTCCGCTCTCGCCCTCCATGCGCAGAAAGCCGAAATCGATCACCCTCTGCTCGACAAGCTTGTTGATCGCAGTCGTCGTCTCGAAGAAGGTCTCGATCCGCACACCGGGGAAATCCCTGATATAATCGACCAGCATGGCCGGCGCGAAATGCTCCCACATGCTGCTCGGCAGGCCGATGCGGACGATCTCCGGACCGGCGGCGCCGCTTCTTAGGTCCTCCGCATGACCCGACATCCGATCGACCGCCAGCAAGATGTTCTCGGCATCGCGGGCAAGAAGCAGGGCCTCGGGCGTGGGAATGAGACGGCCTTTGTCGCGCACAAAAAGCGACATCGAAAGATCCGCCTCGAGCTGCTGGAGGAGGCGGCTGACACCGGACTGGCTGAGACCCATCGTCTTTGCCGTGGCAATCGTCGACCCCGTCGCCAGAAGCGTGCGCAGGACTTCCAGTTGCTTGATATTCATGCGTTTGCGATCCCCCGGGACAGTCCAAGCACCGTCATCATGCCCAGTCCGAAATGCTTTGAAGGAAAAGGCTGGCGGCCTTGGGCATCGGAAATTTCTCGCCGCTGATCAGCGCGTAGGCAACCGGCAGTTCCGGTTCGAGCGGGATGAACTGCAGCGGCAGCGTCGCATATTCGCGGGCGATGATCTCACCGACCAGCGCAATGCCGAGCCCTTGGGCGGCCAGAGCGCAGGCACTCGCCACCGAATGCGCCTCGAGCAGGGGGCGTTGGCGGATGCCGGCCTTGTAGAACAACGCCTCCAGCTCATGGCGAACCGGCCGCTCCCTGTTCAGCATGATCAGATCCTGCCCCTTCAGCTCGCCGACCGACAATAGGCGGCTGCCGGCCTTGGGATGATCATTATGCAGGACGCAAACAATCCGCGACGACAGGATCTTCTCCTGTTTCAACCCCGGGCTCATCAGTGGCAGCCGCGCGAAACCGAGATCGGCTTCGCCGTCGGCCACCATCCGTTCGATTGCCAGATAGCTGCCGGACGCGACTTCGACGCGCATCGGACCATTGGCGGCGAGAAAATTCTTCACCAGCTTCGGAATGCGCGTCGAGGAAAGGCTGGAGGGAAAGGCGAGCCGCAGCATGATCTCGCGCGACCGACCGCTCTCGAGCTCCATCGCCGCGGTTTTCAAGGCGCGCAGCCGGTCGGAAATGGCCCGGATTTCCGGGCCGAGCTGCAGCCCCTCGCGGGTCGGTTGAAGCCGGTTCTTTTCCCGTTCGAAAAGCCGGACGCCGAGATACTCTTCCAGTTGCTGCAGCAAGCGGCTGGCGTTCGATTGCGAGATCCCGAGCTCGACGGAAGCGGCGATCGTCGAGCCCGTCGCGGCGATGGCGTCATAGGCCTCGATATGCTTCAGGCTGATCGCCGCACTCGTGTCTCGCGCCATTCTATCTCCAATGTCGATAGCCCTACCCGCGATCCGCATAAGATTGCGGCGCTGCGGAAAGTTGAACATTTTCCGCCGAGAACCAAACTCACGGAAAGACTTTCGTCAATGGCCACCATTCTCCGGAAGATCGCGGAACAGGTCCTGTCGCGAACAACGTTCTCAGACGTCGCCATGGAGCGGGCAAGAGATGCTGCGGTGGACACCATCGGCTGCATGATTGCCGGCCGGGGCGATGAAAGCATTGCGGCACTCATTCGCGCCTTCGACGGGGAAATCGCCGGAGGCGGCGAAGCGCGGCTCGTCACCGGCGGCTCCGCCTCGCCCTCTTTCGCCGCACTCATCAACGCAACCGCGGCGCATGCGCTGGATTTCGATGACAATTTCCATCCGGCGAGGGCGCATGCTTCCGCGGTGCTGGTGCCCGCACTGCTGGCGGTTCTGACCAGCGGCAAGGTGACAAGCGGAAGACGGTTTCTCGAGGCCTATTTGGCCGGGCTGGAAGCGCAGGCGGCGGTCGGCTTTGGCGTCAATCCCTCTCACTACAACAGGGGCTGGCACGCAACGGCGACGGTCGGCAGCATCGGGGCTGCGGCTGGCGTGGCACGGCTTCTCGGCGCCGACGAAGAGAGACTCGTCGCGGCGATGAGCCTGGCGACGAGCTTCGCCTGCGGCCCGAAAGGGCAATTCGGCACGACCGCCAAACCGCTTCACGCCGGCATTGCCGCGCGCCATGCCGTGGACGCGGCGCGCATGGCGCTGGCCGGCATGAGCGGGCGGCCGGATATCCTCGAGCGGCCGCAAGGTTTCCTCGATCTTTTCGGGGACGATGATGCCAAGGGCTGGCAGGGCCTGACCTTCGAGGAGGAACATATCATCGAAAGCCGAGGCGTGGTGACCAAGCGCCATCCCTGTTGCGCCTCGACCCATCGCGCCATCGACGCGCTTCTGGATCTGAAGCAGGAGCATGGGCTTCTGGCTGGCGACATTGCCAGGATCGAGACGAAAGTCGGCATATCCGCTGCCCGCAACCTCGCTTATCCCAACCCTGCCGACGAGATGCAGGCCCGCTTCTCGATGCAGTACTGCCTGGCGACAGCCTTCCTCAAGGGATCTCTTAGCCTTTCGGACTTTACGCGGCAGGAGATTGGGCGACCGGAAATCCGGGAATTCATGCCGTGCATCGAAATGCAGTCCTATTCGGCCGAAGAGGAAAAAGGCGTGGAGCGCCTCCCGCACGTCGTCACCGTCACGACGCGCGATGGGGGCATCTTGAGCAAGTCTCGCTTGCATGCAAAGGGATCGCTCGAAGCGCCGATGAGTGTGCATGAACGCGAAGTCAAGTTCATGGACTGCTTGCGCTGGGGAAATCGGAATGTGTCCGAGGCCTCTTTCCTGCAGCTTCGCAAGCTTGCCGATTTTGAAAACCTGTCCGGCGACGATGCCGTCTGGAGACTGATCACCGACCATCAGTCGCCTTGACAAGCCACGGCGGCGGATCGGCGGCGGGGAAAATCTCCCCGCCAACATCAACGTTCAGGCCGCGGACTTCTAGGCGAGGTATTTCGTAAACCAGTCGACCGTTCGCTGCCAGGCGAGCTTGGCTGCCGCTTCGTCGTAGCGAGGGGTGGAATCATTGTGAAAGCCGTGATTGACGTCGGGATAGATGTAGCCCTCGAATGTTTTTCCCGATGCCTTCAGCGCAGCTTCATAGGCCGGCCAGCCTTCGTTGATCCCCTTGTCCAGCCCGGCATAATGGAGAAGCAAGGGCGCCTTGATCTTCGGCACGTCCTCGGCGCGCGGCTGCCTACCGTAAAAGGGCACGGCTGCGGCAAGTTCCGGATAGGCCACCGCCGCGGCGTTGGCGACGCCGCCGCCATAGCAGAAGCCGGTGATGCCGACCTTGCCGGTGGTGAGATCGTTATGCATCAAAAATTCGACCGCCGCGAAGAAGTCGTTCATCAGCTTTTCCGGGTCGACCTTCTGCTGAAGCTCCCGCCCCTTTTCGTCATTGCCGGGGTAGCCTCCGACCGACGTCAGGCCATCCGGGGCAAGTGCTACGAAACCCGCCTTTGCCACGCGGCGCGCCACATCCTCGATATAGGGGTTCAGGCCCCTGTTCTCGTGAACGACCACCACGGCCGCAACTTTGCCGGTCACGTTTTTCGGGCGGACGAGATAGGCGCGCACATCTCCATTTCCCTTTGGCGAGGGATAGGTGATGTATTCGGCTGATATATCGGGATCGGTGAACTCGACCTGGGTCGCCAGCGCATAGTCAGGGCTCAGCGACGCAAGAATGGCGGCGGCCGTCACGCCGCCGACGGCGAATTTGCCGGCCCGGTCGAGAAACTCACGCTTGGTAATTCTCCCGTGGGCGTAATAATCGTAGAGTTCGAGAAGTTCCTGAGGGAAATCCTTGGCTGTCATACGCGTCATGATGGCTCCTCCTGCCTCCTTGTTCTCGCACCATCCTACACAGGTAAGCTCGCGACTCTTTTCAACATTTCGCGAGTTTCGCGTGAGCTTGTCGGCTGGGGCAACCGGCGCTGAATGACTGACTTGGCTTCGGGAGGATGCGCGCCAACGTCCATCTGGCGAACCGCGTCCGCCCAGTTGTTGCAAGCAATGGGCCGCCGGCTATCGATCTATGAAAATTAATTTCATACTCGCGCTTTGAGGCCCGTTTTCTATTGACGCCTCTCGATTTTTGTCCCAACTTAAAGAAAATAAATTACTAAATGGGAACTTGATCGGCATGAAAGTGGGAATCATTGGGCTAGGATTCCGGCTCGGCTATCTCGGCTATGTTTTCAAGGCAATCGATAGCAGCTTCGACATTGTCGGCTATGTGGATCCGGAACCCGCCGGACTTCCCGGATTGACGGAAAAGGGCATTTCAGTCGGCAAGGCCTATGGTTCGCCGGAAGAACTCCTCGCTTCCGAAAAGCTCGATCTGCTGATGATCGGCTCCCCCAATCACCTCCATCTCGACCATATCAGGCTCGGCCTTCAGGCCGGTCTAAAGGTCTTCTGTGAAAAGCCGATCGTCACGACCATCGCAGAAAGCATCGAGCTTGCCCATCTGATGGCAAAATTCGGCCACGAGCGGCTGATGGTCGGTCTCGTGCTGCGTTATTCCCCTCTTTATAAGGATCTCCGCGCCATCCAGGCCGAGGGCAAGCTCGGTCAGATCGTGTCGATCGAGGCCTCCGAACATATCGAGCCTTATCACGGCGCCTTCTTCATGCGCGACTGGCGCCGCTATGAGCGTTATTCCGGCAGCTTCATGCTGGAGAAATGCTGCCACGACCTCGATCTTTACAATGGCGTCGTCGGCGCGCGGCCCGAACGCGTCGCCAGTTTTGGCGGTCGCAAGAGCTTCATTCCGGCCAACGATCCGGCGCGCGAGGGCATCAACGACCTCGAACTTTTTCACCGCAAGCCGAGCGGATGGATGGGCTCGGACAAGGTCTTCGACAGCGATGCCGATATCATCGACTATCAGGTGGCGATCGTCGAATATGCCAATGGCGTCGGCATGAACTTTCACACCAATCTGAACGTGCCCGACCAGTTCCGCCGTTTCGCCATCATGGGGTCGCGCGGCATGGCCGAAGGCGATTTCGTGCGCGGCTATCTCGACGTTCACGAACAGCTGACCGGCAACAAGGTGGTCGAAAACAAATATGCCGCCACCGAGCTCTCCCAGCATTACGGCGCCGATGAACAGATGGCGAGCGACCTGCTTGAAAGCGTGCGCACCGGGCTCGAACTTCCCGTTTCCACGCTGAATGCGCTCGAAGCCGGCATTCTGGCTCTGGCGATGGACGAGGCGAGGATGAAGAAAACGGTCGTCGATCTCAGACCGATCTGGGACCGTTTCGACGAAGCCCTTCACGCAAGAGCGGCTTGAGGAGAGCGGCAAGATGAGTGTTCAAAGAAGCACGGTCATCTTCGCCTGGATCCTTCTTCTCCCGGCTGTCCTCTATGTTCTGGCGATCGTCGCCTATCCGCTGGTCGATACGTTCATTCTCTCCTTCACCGATGCATCGCTAAGGAAGACCACCAATTGGGTGGGCTGGATCAACTACGAGAAGATCTTCAATGAGCGGTTTGCGGAAGTCATCTTCCGGACCTTCATCTGGACGTTCTTCTCGGTCGCCCTGAAAATGGTGATCGGCACGTTCGGCGCATGCATGCTGAATGCGGCGGTGCCGGGGCGCTCATTATTCCGGCTTTTGACCATGCCGCCATGGATCGTGCCGATGGCCATTGGCATCTTCATGTGGGGCTGGATGTATAACGGCCAGTTCGGAATGATATCAGGCCTGTTGCAGCGCTTCGGTCTCGTCGACGGCCCGGTCGCCTTCCTCGCCTATGGCAGTACCGCCTTCTGGGCAACGATCATCACCGATGTGTGGATTGGTGTGCCGCTGGTGACGATCTACTTCCTGGCGGCGATCCAATCCATTCCGAAGGATCTCTACGAGGCTGCCTGGACCGACGGCGCCGGCCGCTGGTACCGCTTCCGCCGCATCACCCTGCCGCTGATGGTTCCGGCGATCATCACCATGTCGATGCTGTCGCTGATCGCCACCTTCAACTCGTTCGACATCATCTGGATCCTGACGCAGGGCGGACCGAGCGGCGAGACGACGACGATGATCATCGATACCTATCAGACGGCGATCGGTTCGAAGAAATACGGGGAAGGTGCAGCGCGCGCTGTGTTGATCTGCATCTTCCTGTCGCTCTTCTGCTTCGCCTATTTCCGCGTCACCCGCCGTCTCAATCCGGAGAAGCGCGCATGAGCAGTGCCGCCATGATCGACCGTTACCGCTGGTGGGAAATCATCCTGATCTATTGCGGCATCGCAATGTTTCTGTTCTTCGTGCTGTCGCCCTTCGTCGAGGGCTTCCTGGTGTCGCTGAAGCCGCTCGCCCAGCTCTTTTCCTCGCCCTACCGCTTCTGGCCGGAGAACGGCTCGTTCGAAGCCTACCGGACAATGTGGATCAGCGTGCCGGGCTTCGGGCGCTATATCTTCAACTCGTTCTTCATCTCGATCATCGTCACGCTGATCGTGCTCTGCCTCGTCATTCCGGCGGCTTACGCCTTCGCGAAGTTCGAATTCAAGGGCATGGGGATCCTGCTCGGCGCGTTCCTGACGGTGAACATGTTCTCCGGCGCCGTGCTGTTGATCCCGCTCTTCCGGCTGATGCGCAGCATGGGCGTGCTCAACACCTATCTCGCCATGATCGTGCCGGGCGTCGCCTTCCTGATCCCGTCGGCGATCTGGCTGTTGCGCACCTATATGATCCGCATTCCACAGGAGCTCAACGAAGCGGCCTACATGGATGGCGCCAGCCATTTCTACACGCTGCGGCGTGTCATCCTGCCCATTGCGATGCCGGGGATTATCGTCGTCGCCATAACCACCTTCATCGGCGCTTATGCCCAGCAATTCATCTTCGCGCTGACGTTCAACTCGAAGAGCGAATACATGCCCTTGCCGGTGGGGCTCTTTGCTTACTTCGGCAAGCAGGAGGTCATCTGGAACGAACTGATGGCGGCTTCCTTCGTCGGTATCGCGCCGGCGATGGTCGTCATCTTCTTCCTTCAGCGCTACCTTGTCGGCGGGCTGACCGCCGGTGCGGTGAAACAATAAGACCAAAAAACGAGTGAACAGCTAACACAAGAATGGGAGTCACGACGTGAGCATTACCATCAAGACAGGCCTGATGGCCCTCGCCTTGCTCGGTTCGACGGCATTGACCGCAGTCACTGCCCAGGCGGCCGACAAGGAAATCAGCTGGATCTATTGCGGCGACACGATCGACCCGGTCCACACCAAATACATCAAGCAGTGGGAAGAAAAGAACGCAGGTTGGAAGGTCACGCCCGAAGTTGTCGGCTGGGCGCAGTGCCAGGACAAGGCAACGACGCTCGCCGCCGCCGGCACGCCCGTTGCCATGGCCTATGTCGGCTCGCGCACGCTGAAGGAATTCGCGCAGAACGACTTGATCGTCCCGGTGCCGATGACCGATGACGAAAAGAAGAGCTACTATCCGCACATCGTCGACACGGTGACCTTCGAGGATACCCAGTGGGGCGTCCCGATCGCTTTCTCCACCAAGGCGCTTTACTGGAACAAGGACCTCTTCAAGCAGGCCGGCCTCGATCCCGAGAAGCCGCCGAAGACCTGGGCTGAAGAAATCGAGATGGCCAAGACCATCAAGGAAAAGACCGGCATTCCGGGCTTCGGTCTCTCCGCCAAGACCTTCGACAACACGATGCACCAGTTCATGCATTGGGTTTACACCAACAACGGCGCGGTGACGGATGCCGAAGGCAAGGTCACGCTCGACAGCCCGCAGATTCTCGCCGCGCTGAAGGCCTACAAGGATATCGTCCCCTACTCCGAGGAAGGCCCGACGGCCTATGAGCAGAACGAAGTCCGCGCCATCTTCCTCGACGGCAAGGTCGCCATGATCCAGGCAGGATCGGGCGCCGCCTCCAGGCTGAAGGAGACGAAGATTGCCTGGGGCATTGCGACGCTGCCGCTCGGTCCCGACGCCAAGGGGCCCGGCACGCTGCTGATCACCGACAGCCTGGCGATCTTCAAGGGTTCGGGGGTCGAGGAGAAGGCGACGGAATTCGCCAAGTTCATCACCTCGCCCGACGTCCAGTCGGAATACGAGCTGCAGGGCGGTGCCGGCCTGACCCCGCTGCGCCCGTCGGCAAAGGTCGACGAGTTCGTCGCCAAGGATCCTTACTGGAAGCCGCTCATCGAGGGTATCAACTATGGTGGTCCCGAACCGCTCTTCACCGACTACAAGGGCTTCCAGAACTCGATCATCGAGATGATTCAGTCGGTGGTGACGGGCAAGGCCGAACCGGAAGCTGCGCTGAAGAAGGCTGCCGGCGAAATCGAAGCGTTCAAGTAAACCGCTTTGGACTCTTTGGGATCGCGGGTGCACAGCCCGCGATCCCTCCCCGATCGAATGTGCGACAAGGCCGCCGGTGGAGACAGATTTTTGGGACAGCTCCTTCTCAACAAAGTTCAGAAGTTCTATGGCGACTACGAAGTTCTGAAGGGCGTGCAGCTCGAGGTGAGGAACGGCGAGTTCGTCGTCTTCGTCGGCCCGTCAGGCTGCGGCAAATCCACCCTGCTGCGCATGATTGCCGGTCTCGACGCGACGAGCGCGGGCGATATCGTTATCGATGGTATCAGGGTCAATGACCTGCCGCCGGTCAAGCGCGGCATCGCTATGGTGTTCCAGTCCTACGCGCTCTATCCGCACATGACTGTTTTCGAAAACATTGCCTTCCCGCTTCGCGTCGAAAGGATGGAAGAGGAAAAGCTCAAGGCCAAGGTGGAAAATGCCGCCCGCATCCTTCACCTCGAACAGCGTCTGCAGCAGAAACCCGGCATGCTGTCCGGTGGCCAGCGCCAGCGCGTCGCGATCGGCCGCGCCATCGTGCGCGAACCGAAGATCTTCCTGTTCGACGAGCCGCTTTCCAACCTCGACGCAGCACTGCGCGCCGACATGCGCATCGAGCTTGCCAAGCTGCACAGGCAGTTGAAGGCGACGATGATCTATGTGACGCACGACCAGGTCGAGGCGATGACCATGGCCGACCGTATCGTCGTGCTGGATTCCGGCGATATCTCCCAGACGGGCGCGCCGCTGGAGCTTTATCACAAGCCGGCAAACCAGTTTGTCGCCGGCTTCATCGGCAATCCGAAAATGAATTTTCTTCCCGTGACCTGCAAGGGCGTCAGCGCCAATGGCGTCGAGGTTGATTATCAGGGCCAGACAGCCGTTCTGCCCGTGACGCCGCGTGACGGCATGGCCGGCAAGGCTTTGACGCTCGGCATCCGGCCGGAGCATATCCAGCTCGGCGGCGGCGACATCGTCTTTACCGTGACGCCGACGGTCATCGAGCGCCTCGGGGCAAATACGGTCGCTTACGCCTCGCTGAACGGCGAGTCCGAGAATTTCTGCGCCATGCTGCCCGGCAGCGTCGGCATCCGCGCGGATGCGCCTGTCGCAACCGGCATCAATGCTGCGGACTGCCACCTGTTCGACGAGACGGGCATTGCCTTCGAGCGGCGCGTGGAACTGACCGAAATCGATATGAACCTCATCAATCCGACGGCCGCCTAGGACGGATACATGCCGCGCGGGCAAACAAGCGATGATTTTGAGCCGATCGATCAGTTTGTGCGAAGCGTGATGTCACGCGCAGATCTCGATGCTGAATCCGTTGAGGCCATTGGGCTTTATCTGGACAATCGAGAATATGAAATGGCTTTCGAGGGTCTGTTTTTAGAGCTTATCAAATCTCGAAAAACGATCAAACTAAACGCCAGTGAATGCATCGGCATGGCACGGCAGCTAAAGCTCGACAAAGAAACTGTATTTGACCACCAGTTCTGGTCAAAGTTTGAAACATACCTTCACGATATGCCCAAGTGACGCACTGAGCCCCGCCGAGCGACGTTCCTCCCTTACCAGACGAGGCCGCGGGCCGCGACTTCCTCGACGCGGGTGACGACGCCGCCGCGATGGAAGACCATCGTATCGAACAGGTTTGATACCACGCAGGTGTGGTTCGGGATGATGAAGAGCTTCTCGCCGATCTGCGGCCGGGGGCCGGTGCAATTCGCGAGGTCGATGACGCCGTGTTCTTCCGAGAGGCTGCTGATCCGCGCTTGGGGATAACCGACGATCAGGCCGTAATCGCTGAAGCCTTGAAGATCCGAGGTCAGCGCCTTTGAGCCGGCATCGATGACGGCGCGGTCGGCATTTGGGCGTGACACCACGGTCGCCAGCACATGCATGGCGCAATCGTCCTCGGTGCAATGGCCCATGCGCACCATCTGGCGGTCGTTGTAGATATAGGTGCCGGCGCGGTGTTCGGTGGCCGATTTGACGAGATGGGCCTCGAAGAGGCTGGGTGTGCCGCCATTGCTGACGATCGGGCAGGCAATGCCTTCGGCTTTCAGCTGTGCCAGCGTTTCAGCGATGAAGGCTTCCACGGCGGCCGCCGATTGCGGCTTCGGATAGGTCACGATGCCGCCGAAGGTCAGTCCGTCGGCGGCGGCGATGCGCTTGGCGAGCGAGGCCGCCTCCCCCGGCGTCTGTACGCCGCAGCGGCCGCCGCCGGTATCGCATTCGACGAGGACGTTCAGCGGCTTGTGGCCGGAGAAATGTGCTGCCAGCCCATTGACCGTCACTTCGCTGTCGGCGACGACCTTCAGCGCTGAAATCCTGTCGTTCAGCCTGGCCAGCCGCTCGATTTTCTGCGGTCCGAGGATATTGAAGGTGATGAGGATGTCCTCGAAGCCGGCCGCGGCAAAGACTTCGGCTTCCGTCACCTTCTGGCAATTGATGCCCTTGGCGCCTGCGGCAGTCTGCGCGACGGCCAGGGCCGGGATCTTGTGCGTCTTGATATGCGGCCGGAAGTTCAGCCCGTGCTGATCCATATAGGATTGAACGCGGGCGATGTTTGCCGCCAGCCTGTCTTCGTCGATCACGGGACGCGGCGTCGAGAGATCGGCGATCCTGTCGCCTGCCTTGGCGACGACGGCGAAGCTGTTGTCAGGCATCTAGGCGGCTCCGCGTTCTATCCCATGTGGATCGGCGACGATCGGCCAGATGGTCTTCGGTGCCCGCTGGTACGGCGTCGTTGCCGGATTATTGGGATAGGGCGTTCCGGCGGAGCAGTAAAGGATTTCCGCTGCGATCTTCGAGAAGGACGCGAAGAAGTGGTTGGTGGATTTGATCACCAGGATCTTCTGCCTCGTGGGATCGATGCCCATCACCGAAAAAAGGCTCGGATCGAAGCTTTGGGCGCGGGTGGAATTGAGGATGATGTCGATGCCGTCAAGCACGATATGGGCGGCATCGCCGAAAGGTGCGAGGCTCTCGCCGAACTGCATCTCGGCGTTCTTCAAGAGCTTGACGATCTTCACGGTGCCGTCGATGGGGTTGCCGGTGCCGGGCGCCGACTTGGCGCCGAAGCGCAGCGGAATCTCCGCCCCCTCGCCCGCCGCAAAACAGATCTGCACGGCCACCGGATCCCAGATCGTGCCGATCGCGGCGCTGGTGATGCCGCGGGCCAGGAGTTCGCCGAGGACGACGGTCGCATCCCCTGCCGTGCCGCCGCCCGGATTGTCCCAGACGTCGGCAATGACGACGGGCCATGCGGTGGCGGCCATCGCCCGCGACACGGCTTCCTTCTCGTCGATTTGCGGGACCATGAAGGTGCCGCGCTTGGAAAACAGTTCCAGGCCGAGTTCGCGCGCCAGAGCCGCGCCCTTTTCCGGCTTGTCGTCGGTGACGACAAGCAGCTTCGTTCCCATTTCGGGAACGTCGCCCACCATGAAGCCGTGGATCACCGAGATCGACAGGATGTCCGGATCATCCTTCTCGATCCGCATGATCTTGTCGACGAAGGAGCGCATCGGCTCGCGCGATGTCGGGAAGACGTCGATCATCTTGCAGTCGAATACCGACATATCAGGCTTGACCCGGCCTTCCAGTGTTTCCACGGCGATGCGCCAGAGATCCTCGGCGCGATCGACGAAATCCGTATGCGGAAATTCCTTGAAATAGACGGCGAAATCGAGCGCCGCGACGCGTTTTGCCGTGAGATGGCTGTGCGGATCGAGTTCGGCGCAGATCAGCACGTCGGGCCCGACCATCTCGCGCATGCGCGCGAGAAGATCGCCTTCCGTGTCCTCGTATCCGGCGGCCACCATGGCGCCATGCAGGCCCATGACGACAGCGTCGACCGGCATTGCCGCGCGGAGTTGATCGAGGATTTCGTCACGCAATTCTTCGTAGGTCGCCCGGTTGACGAGACCGGCGGGATCGGCCCAGGTGGCGGTTCCCTCGATCAACTCCCAACCTTTTTCTCGGGTGACGCGCCTTCCGACGGTGATCGGCGCGGTGCAGAGCGTCGGCGTTTCCGGATGTTGGCCGGGCGGGGCATAAAGCGAGGCTTCGAATGCGCGGCGATCCACGCAGATCGGGGAAAAGGTGTTGGTCTCGGTCGCCAGTGCTGCGGTGAAAATGCGCAAGAAAGTGGCCTTCGTGTTGTCGTCCCCGCGTCAACCCATCGGGTTCGGCAGGTAGCCGGTGAAACCTGAGATTTTCCAGCGTCCTTGGTGAAGCCTGCAATAATAAAGCGTCTGCCATTGCATGATATCGCGGGTGCCGTCAGGCTTGGAAATGCCGCCGTCGAATTTCTTGCGGACAAGCGCCATGTCGCCTTCGATCTCGATATCCTCAAGCGTCGTCGTGGTGAAGATCGCCGTGCGCGCATCTTCCGCGAAACTCTGTGCGGCGAAATCCCTGGCCTGCCTCAGCCATTCCTCGCGATAGGCCGACAGCGTCGGGAATGCGAGGCGCCACTTGTCGGGGCTGACGGCCTTCTGACCGTCGATGCCGATGAAGCCCTCTTCGACGAAGTCATGCTCGACCATCGACCAGTCGGCGGCCAGAAAGGCATCGATATCGCGCGGAACGAGCATTTCCCAGATCGCAGACCGGGCGCTGTCGGACGGGAAAGGATTTAGGAAAGGATCGCGCATGTTTGCCCCGGATTGAAATTCTTTTCATAAATCGCGTTTTTCACTGGTCAAATTCTGCTTTCTATGGTCATTTGTCAACTTATCAAGAAAATAATTTGCAAGGACTTCAGCATGCCCATCAAGCGCTATGGCACTGTTCAAACCGGCGCCGGCGGCAAGGCGCTGCCTTTCGCGCGTGCGGTCGAAGCCGACGGATGGCTGTATGTTTCCGGGCAGGTTGCGATGGAAGATGGCGAAATCATCGACGGTAACATCATTGCCCAGACCCACAAGACGATCGCCAATGTGCTGGCGATCCTCGATGAGGCCGGATACGGCGTCGAGGACGTCGTGCGCGTCGGCGTCTGGCTCGACGATCCGCGCGACTTCTGGACCTTCAATAAAATCTATCAGGAGTATTTCGGCGAACATCCGCCGGCACGCGCCTGTGTGCAATCGTCGATGATGGTCGATTGCAAGGTTGAGATCGACTGCGTGGCCTATAAGAAGAAGGATGGATAGCGCGCCATCGGGGGGACGGGTTTGGATATCTTTTCGACATTGCAGGAAGACAAGAGCCGGCTCTCCCCCTCCGAGAGCCGCATCGCGGAAATCATCGTCAACGACTTCGAGTTTGCCGTGAATGCCTCGATCATCGAGCTGGCGGAACGGGCCGAGGTATCACCGCCGACCGTCACCCGCTTTTGCCGTCGGCTGGGTTGCGAAAGTTTCTCCGACTTCAAGGTGCAGCTCGCCCGGACCGCCCATATCGGCGTGCGTTATCTGAAACCGGAATCGAAAAGCACCGATCCGGCCGATGTCGCCCAGGATATCATCACCAAGGCCCAGAACGCGCTGTTCCTCCTGCACCGGTCGCTTGATCTCGCCGCGATCGAAGCCGCCGTTTCGCATATCGCCAAGGCCGATATGATCTACGCCTTCGGCTCGGGCGGCAATTCGTCGATGATCGCGGACGAGCTCCAGAATCGCCTCTTCCGTCTCGGGCTGCGCATCACGGCAAGTTCCGACCACAGCATGCAGCTGATGATGGCTGCCGCGGCAAGGCCCGGCGACGTGTTGATCGGCTCCTCCTTCTCGGGACGCAATACGGAGCTGGTGCGGGCCTTCGAGCTTGCCCGCCAAGCCAAGGTGAAGACGATCGCCCTGACCCAGACGGCAAGCCCGGTTGCCAGGGCTGCCGAAATCGTCGTGCCGATCGACCTTCCCGAAGGCAGCAATATCTATCGCCCGACCTCCACGCGCATCGCCTACATCGCGACGGTCGATATTCTGTCGAGCCTGGTCGCCTACGCCGTTCAGCCAAAGGCGACGACCACGCTTCGGCGCATCAAGCAGCAGCTGGTCATTCACCGCGACGGCGACGACCGGCAATTGCTTGGAGATTGAGGTTCATGAACGGGAGCGACAGGAAATGACGCAGTCGATAGCCATCGTGACCGGCGCTGCAGGCGATATCGGCGCGGCGATCGCCGCACGGCTCGCCGATGACCACGACGTCGTGCTGCTCGCCGACATCGATGCTGCCGCTGCGGCTGCCGTGGCGTCAAAACTCGGGCCGGGCAACCGTTTCGTGGCCGTCGGATGCGACGTGACCAACGAGACGAGCATTGCCGAATTGGCAAGGCGTGCGGCGGAGATCGGTGTGGTTCGGACCCTCGTCAACAATGCCGGTGCGGCCCGCGCCACCAACCTGCACGAGACGACGCCGGAGATCTGGCGGGCGGACGTCGCGCTCAATCTCGAAGCGGCATTCTTATGTTTTCGCGCATGCGAGCCGATGCTGAAAGCCTCGAAGGGCTCCGTCGTCAACATCGCCTCGGTCAACGGCCTGCATGTCTTCGGACACCCGGCCTATAGCGCCGCCAAGGCAGGCCTTCTGCATTTCACCCGGTTGGTTGCCGTGGAATACGGCAAGTTCGGCATCCGCTCCAATGCCGTCGCACCCGGCACGGTGAAGACGCAGGCCTGGGAAGCACGCGCAAGCGCCAATCCAAATGTTTTCGAGGAAGCTCGCCGCTGGTATCCGCTGCAGCGCGTCGTCGATCCGAAAGACGTCGCCAATGCCGTGGCCTTCCTTGCCGGTCCTCTGGCCGCGGCGATCACAGGCGTCTGCCTGCCAGTCGATTGCGGCCTCACGGCCGGCCAGGCCGAACTGGCGCGGACCTTCTCGCAATCGGAACATTATTGAAATCCAGAGCGGTTCATCTTTTCATAGAAGCGCCGAACCGCTCTAACTTTTTGTTTTTACGCAATTCCGGACGAAAAACCGCTTCGCACTTTTCCTGGAATTGCTCTAGAGGAATACGAGAGGAGCAGGTTGTGAAGCCGGCTTACTTCGGATCGATGACCGCATGAGCCGCCTTTTTCCCGATGTCTTCCGCAATCCGGCGATCCGCGCCAGCATGATCGCCATTTTTACCTTCGGGATGGCGGGGGCGATGACCGCACCCTACCGTTCGATCGTCGGTATCCGCGAATTGGGCTTGAGCGACGGCCTCTATTCCTTCCTGAGTTTTGTCTCGGCGGCGGTGAACGTCGTCATCAGCATCCTGCTCGGCAATCTCGCCGATCGGCTGGGCGAGTACAGGTCGACGATGATCGGCGCCTGCCTGTTCGGCATCGCCGGCTACGGCATGGTCTACGCTTTTCCCACAGCCGCCGTCTTCGTCATCAGCGGCTTGCTGCCGCTGCCGATTTACGGGGCGCTGAACTCGCTGCTGTTTGCCAATGCGCGCGCGGCGATGCACGGCATGAACCGAAGTGACATGGTGACGGCCAACTCCGGTGTGCGCGCCATGATCTCGCTGTCCTGGGTGCTGATCCCGGGGATAACAGGCCTGATGCTGTCCGGCGCATCGAGCATGCTGCCGGCCTATCTCTTTGCCGCCATCTCATGTCTGCTCTGCCAGGCGATCATCATCTTCGCCCTGCCCAAGCGGTCGGCAACGGAGATGGCCGCGGTCCATCATCTCAGCTATCTCGGCGCGCTGCGCCAGGTGGTTTCGCCGCGCATCTCCGCGCATATTTGCGGGGTGGCGCTGATTACCAGCACGCTGCATCTCAATGACGCACTTCTGCCGTTGATCGCCACCGGTGCTGCGCATGGCAAGCTCAGCGACGTCGGCATTCTTGTCGGCATCGTCGCATTGCTGGAGGTCGTCTTCATCATCATCTGGTCGCGGATTGCCCGGAAGACCGGCCAGATGACGGCGCTTGCCGCCGGCACCGTCATCTATGCCGTATTCCTCAGCCTTCTCGGCTTTGCCTCTGAGCCGTGGCACCTCTATGGGCTCACCTTGCTCGCAGGCATCGGAGCGGCCGCGATCATCAGCTTTCCGATCACCTATCTGCAGGATCTCATCGCCGACCGGCCGGGGCTCGGCAGCGCACTGATCTCCGTCAACATCTTTGCCAGCGCCGGGATCGGCGCGCTGGTCTTTGCCGCCGGCACATTCATGACAGGCTATTCGGGAACCGCCATCCTGAGCGCCGTCACCGGATTATCCGGCATAGCGCTCCTCGGCTTCCTGCAAGGACGCAGAGCCCGTTGAGCAAATAGGACGTTGCGAAGAATGGAGCTTTCATCGCTGTTCGTCTTGTGACAAGGGTGACGCATCATTTCCTTTGAAGGCGACATGAAGGCGATCTCCGGCACGAATCTCGAGCAGGCCAAGTCTCACAACCGGCGTGTTGTGATCGAGGCGGTCCGCACGCACGGCCCCTTGTCGCGCGCGGCAATCGCGCGGATGACGGCGCTGACCGCCCAGACCGTCTCGAATATCGTCGAGGAACTGGAGAAATCGCACCTTCTCGTCCCGTCCGAGGCGCAGAAGCTGGCGCGCGGCCAGCCGATCATCCCCTACACCATCAATCCACGCGGCGCCTATTCGATCGGCCTCGAACTCGGCCGCCAGCGCGCGAGCGGCGTTCTGACGGATCTGTCCGGCGCCGTTTGCGCACGCATTGAACGCCATGTCGAACATCCCGATCCGCAAAGAGCCATGCCGGCTCTCCAGACAATCGTCGAGGATCTCCAGCAGGCCTTCGCATTCGACCGGAACCGGCTGCTCGGCGTCGGCATGGCCCTGCCCGGCCGTTATGCCGATGGCGGCACCACCTCTCTCAGCCCGCAGAGCCTGCCCGGCTGGCAGGACTTTCCTGTCGGGCATGAGCTGGAACAGCGGGTGAAGGTGCCGGTGCTCGTCGAAAACGATGCGACGGCAGCGGCGATCGGCGAGCGTCTTCACGGCGTCGCCCGCGGTTTGGGCAGCTTCGTCTATCTCTTCCTCGCCGGCGGCGGCGGCATCGGTGCGGGAATGTTCCTCGACGGCCACCTCTACAAGGGCAGCCGCAACAATGCCGGCGAGATCGGGCATATCATCGTCGAACCGCATGGCAAGCTCTGCAGCTGCGGCAAGCGCGGCTGTCTGGATCGCTACATCTCGCCGACCGTTGCCTACGAATTCATGGGCATTGCCAATGCCGAGGAGCTTTCGCCTGACGATCTCGACGCACTGATCGCCAGGGGCAGCGAAGGTCTCGATGCCTGGCTCGATCAGGCCGTCCAGCCGCTGCGACAGACCGTCGATTTTCTGGAACTGGCCTTCGATCCGCAGACCATCGTGCTCGGCGGCAGCATATCGACATCGCTGATGCTTCGGCTTGCAGAGCGGCTGGAGCCGCTGTACACCCCGATCGACCCCAGCCAGAAGCGCACCGCGCCTCGCGTCATGATCGGCATGACCGGCAAGGATACGGCCATCCTCGGCGCCGCCGCCCTGCCGATCTTTTCGGAAACCAATCCGCGCTTCGACGTCCTGCAAAAGCCGCTCGGCTAGCGCAGCGGCCCGAAAATCGGAATCGATTTTCGGAAAGCGCGACGCGTAGATTCAAAGTGCTAGAGCGCCCGGGAGGTTGCCGATGCCGGCCTCATCCGCCGGCCGGCTGCCTCGCATCTGCTTGCAGCGGGCGACGGGCGAGAGGTCGCGCAAAGATGACCACGTTCCCGAGAAGCGTCAGCGCCAGGCCGATCAGGCCCAGACCGCTCCAGTGGTAGCCTTCAAAGACCGTCGACAATGACAGGGCAACGATCGGGAACAGGACGGTGGCATAGGCAGCGCGTGAGGAACCGATGCGGGACACCAGCATCAGGTAGGTGGTGAAACCGATCACCGATCCGATCGCCGCGAGATAGAACAGGGCGGCAATATAGGTGATGTTGGGCCGCGCCACGATCGGCGTTTGCGTCACGGCAATCAGGAAGAGGAGGATGATCGCGCCGTAGGTCATGCCCCATGCATTGGCGGTCAGCGGTGAGATTCCGACCGCGCTGTTTCGACGCGATGCCATGTTGCCCAGCGAGAAGAAGAGCGTGCCAAGCGCTGCGAGCCCGATCCCTTTCAACGTGCCCGTATCGAAATCGACGACAACGTCCTGTCCGAAAAGCAGGAGGAGCCCGGTTGCTCCGAGCGCCGCTGCGAGAAGCGTGCGGCCCGTAATGCGGTCGCCGAAGAACAGGCGCGCATTGACGGCATTGTAGATCGTTGCGAGCGAAAAGATCACGGAGATTAGCCCTGACGGGATGGAGGCGGCGGCGCTGTAGAAACAGATGAAATTGAGGCTGAACAGGCAGAGCGCTTGCGCAAGGATGAAAGGTTGATCGCGCAAGGCAGGGAGCTTGAGCCGCCGCATGACAGCCAGGATGGCGACGAGGATCACTGCTGCGACTGCAAATCTGTAAAAGACCGAGACCAGGACCGGCACGGGACCGACCTGCATCGCAATGGCGATCCAGGTCGTCCCCCATATGAGGACGGTCGCGATGAAGAGAGCGGCATTTGCCATGGAGTGATCCTCGTTTTCGCGACCAATAGGCGAACCGCGCGCAGGGCTCTTGCACATTCTTGCTATGAAATCGCTTTGCCCGGACTTCCTGCTCGCCATGCGGGTCGTCGACCGGTATTGTTCGCAAGGCGTGGCCAGGCATGGGGAAGTATTGGTGAAAGATAGCCGTCTCTCGGTTTTCAGATTTTTGTCCGCATCTCCCAATGCGCGGATGTCACAATCCATCGATTTGGGTTTCGGGCGATCAGCGGCCATCTGGAACAATGCACACGACAGGATGAGCTATGAGCGGCCGAACGGTCATACGTTCAGTCTTTATCTCAGAGGCGGCGCCGGAACGCGTCGTCTGGACGGCAGCCCCGTGCGCGGCCGTCCAGGGGTCCTGTGCATCATGCCACAGGGGCACTCGTCCGAATGGGAAATCACCGACTTCTTCGAATTCGTGCATCTGTATGTTCCCGACGATCAAATGCGCCGGATGTTTTCCGAGACGTTTGACCGCGATGCTCGGCTCATGGCTCTTCCCGAAGTGACCTTCGCAGAGGCACCTGCCTTGGCGCACACGCTGCGGCAGATGACGAAAGCGATGTTGGCGGGCGGTCATCTGTTGGCTGAAGAAGCAATGACGCAGGCGATCAACGATCTTTTCGTTGATCCGCGTTTTGGCGGGATGCGTCCCTGCGCGATCAGCGGCGGGCTCGCTCCTCATGTGCGACGCCGTATTCTCGAGTATATCGAGGCCCATCTCGGTGAGACGATCCGCCTACAGGATCTGGCGACGATCGGGCAGCTCAGCGCCTTTCATTTTCAGCGGATGTTCCGGGCAAGCTATGGTGTGTCCCCGCATGGCTGGGTGGCCCATCGGCGTGTCGAGCGCGCCAAATCGATGTTGTGCGGCATGGACCCGATCGCGCAGATCGCTTCGGCCTGCGGTTTCAGCAGCCAGAGCCACATGACACGGGCATTCAAGTTGGGCACAGGCGTCACACCCTCTGCCTACCGGCAACGACAGTGAAGTCCTTCGCTCGACCGCACTTGTCTTTTCCGCAGCCAATCCGCGCTTGACGTCCTGCAAAAGCCCCTCGGCTAAAGACCTCACTTCACCGCGATGACGACCTTACCCTTCGCGCGTCCCGTTTCCACATAGTCCAGCGCCTGGTTGGTCTTCTCGAACGGGAAGGCCCGGTCGATGACGGGGCGGATGGCGCCCGCCTCGATCAGCGCGGTGATCTTGCCGAGTTGCGCGCCGTTTGCCGTCATGAAGAGGAAGGAATAGCCTATCCCCAGGCGTTTCGATTTCCGCCTGATGTCGAAGCTCAAGAAGCGCATGACCTGCTGCAGCAGCCAGCCGAAGCCGTTTTCCCTGGCGAAGTCGGGATCAGGCGGACCTGATATCGAGATCAGCTTGCCGCCCGGCTTGAGGACGGCGAGCGATTTCTCCAGCGTATCCTTGCCGAGGCTGTTCAGCACGACGTCATAACCCTTCAGCACCTTTTCGAAGTCGTCCTTCTTGTAATCGACCACCACGTCGGCGCCGAGGCTTTTCACCAGATCGATATTTGCCGTGCTCACGGTCGTCGCCACATGGGCGCCGAGATGTTTGGCAAGCTGGATCGCGATGGTGCCGACGCCGCCCGAGCCCGCATGGATCAGCACCCGCTGCCCCTTCTGCAACTTGGCGCGCTCGACCAGCGCCTGCCATGCGGTCAGCGCCACAAGCGGAATGGATGCGGCCTCTTCCATGCTGAGATTGGCGGGCTTCGGGGCGATATCGGCAGCGTCGATGGCGATATACTCGGCGAAGGTGCCGATGCGATCCTTGCCGGGGCGCGCATAGACCTCGTCGCCAGGCTTGAATTGCCGGACATTGGCGCCCACCCGGACCACGACACCAGCGACATCATTGCCGAGCACCAACGGAAGCCGGTAAGGCAGGATCAGCTTGAACTCTCCCTCCCGGATCTTGGCATCCAGCGGGTTCACGCTAGCGGCATGGATCTCGACCATGACGTCATTCTCGCGCAGCTGCGGTTCAGGGCTCTGGCCGAGCCTGAGGGCGCCGCCTTTCTTGTAGCGATCGATCAGGAATGCTTTCATGAAGGCGAACTTTCGTGTTTGTGATGAGCCGACAATGCGCGGCAAGCCAGGATCAATCGGGAAGTTTGTTGAATTTCCGCAGGCTCTTGTCGACGAAGGACTCGGGCAGGAAGCGGCGGATGAAACGCACCTGTCCTGCTGCTTTCCCGGCCGTGTAACGTCTCTTGGGCGATGGCGCATTGGCAGCCCGGACGACGGTTGCGGCGACCACTTCGGGCGCATCGCCCTTCGAGACGATCTCGCGCATCAGCTTCTCTGCATCGGCACGCACCGCATCATAGACGGCAAGCGGCTTGTCCGGCCGGGTGATGTTCTCCTCGAAAGAGGTGCGAGTGACGCCCGGTTCGACGAGCACGACGCGGATGCCCTGCGTTCGCACTTCATGGTCGAGGGATTCCGAATAGCCTTCGATCGCGTGTTTGGTTGCTGCGTAGAGCGCGTTGAAGGGCGCCGGGATCAGCCCGAGGATCGAGCTCAGGTTGATGATCCGGCCGCTACGCTGCCGCCGCATCACCGGCAGCACTGCATTGGTCATGCGCATCGTGCCGAAGACGTTGACGTCGAAGACGGCTTTGGCCTGCGCCGTCGTCGACTCCTCGGCACCGCCGAGCAGGCCGATCCCGGCATTGTTGACGAGCAGATCGATCCGTCCCGTGCGTTTCAGAACCTCGTCGACGACGCCCCGCACGGATTGATCGTCGATGACGTCGCAGACCAGCATGGTGATGCCATCGGCGGTATCAGACATCGGCTTCCGGCTGGTGCCGAACACACGGTAACCGTCGTGCCGCAGCGCTTTCGCCGTCACCAGCCCGATGCCGGAGGAAGCCCCGGTGACCAGGGCAACGCCGCGTTCTCTCTTGCTCATCAATGTCTGCCTTCGTTTTTGTCATGGAACATCTATGCGCAACCTGTTACTATCAAATTGATAGCAAGTCACTACTAAAAAGATATCGACATGAAGAATCTTTCGAATCAACCCTGTCTGATCGCCCGTAGCCTGGCGCTCGTCGGCGATGCGTGGAGCATGCTGATCATGCGCGACGCCCATGCGGGGCTGACCCGCTTCGATGAATTTCGCAAAAGCCTCGGCATCGTCCCGACGATGCTGACGGGGCGGCTGTCATCGTTGACCGAGGAAGGGCTCTTGGAAAAACGCCGCTATTCCGAGCGCCCGCCGCGCGATGAATATGTGCTGACGGAGGCTGGCCGCGACTTTCTGCCGGTGCTGTTTGCGATCGGTGCCTGGGGCCGCAAGCATCGCGGCGGCGGTGACGTCACCCGCTTCTTCGACGCCGAGACCGGAACCGAGATCGATCCCGTCACCATCGACCGCGCGACCGGCGCGCCGATTGGAACACGTCCGATTCGTATCGCCGCAGCCGAATGTCAGCCGCCCGCGGCAGATGAAGCGGCACCGGACAATTCCCTTTGAAAGCAATGTCAGTATCCCCCGCCATCACCGCCTCCGGCGATGGCAAGGGTGGTCGGCAAATCAAAACCCGTGGCCGATCCGGGCGCTACGACTGCTGCAGCCCGTAGAGCAGCGGCATCAGTCCTGCTAGCGCCCTGAAACGCTCCCACGACTTGGATGACGGCTTCGTCCAGCCCGTTTCAGCAAGGGCGGAAAGGCGGGGGAAGACGAGGCGGTCGAAAACGGCGCGATCCGTCATCGGCTCGGACCAGATGCAGGCCTGGATGCCGAGGAGCTTCTGTTTCTGTGCTGTCGTCCAGCCGCCGATGGGGTCGAAATTGTAGAGCTTTTCCGCATCCGAAGTCCCCGCCCAGCTGGCGCCGGGCTCGTCCCAATCGGGCCTGAGCGCCATGTCGAGGTAATAGACCTGCCCGGGGCAGACCACCATTTGATAGCCGCGTTCGGCAAGTTCGGCCGAGACCTCGACGTTGCGCCAGCTGCAGAGATAGCTCTTCGATTTGTCGATGACATCGCCGTGGGCGGCCTCTTCCCAGCCGCCGGTGATGCAGCCCTTGCTCGCAAGGAAGCGCTGGACACGATTCAGGAACTCCGCCTGCAGGATGGCGGCGCCCGAGCCGTGGATGTCGTCGGCGCCATGGGTATTGGTCACGACGTTCAGCCGCTTGGCATGCGCATCGGCCACCTCGTCGCCCGCCACGGTGCGCAGGCGCTCAAGCGCTTCCGGCGAGCCGGACCACGCGCCGAGCGGAACTTCGTCGGCGCCGAGATGGATGGTCTTGAACGGAAAGAGCTCGATGAGTTCCGAGAGGATCGTCTCGATGATCTCGTAGGTCTTCTCGCGGGCCGGGTTGATGCAATTGTCGGGAAAGCCCTGAACCGAATAGTAGCTGCCGACCTCGGCCGGGTCGCGCAGCTCCGGTATCGCCTGTAGCATGGCGTAGCAATGGCCGGGGACATCGATCTCCGGCACGATCTCGACGCCGAAGCTCTTAGCCTGGGCGACGATCTCGCGGATCGCAGCCTTGGTGTAATAACCGCCGGTGCGGGCAGGGCTCGAACCGAGCAGCGGCGGAACGGCCAGGCCATGGCCGCGCCAGGCGCCGACCGCGGTCAGGGCGGGATAGGCGTCGATCTCGACGCGCCAGGCTTCGTCGTCGGAAAGGTGCCAGTGGAAGCGGTTGAGCTTGTTCCAGGCCAGCACCGCCACGAGCTTCTTGACCTCGGCAGCACCGTAGAACTGGCGGGCGACATCGAGATGCAGCCCGCGCCAGCCCATCGACGGTTCGTCGACGATCTCGCCTGCGGCCGGAAACTGGAAGACTTGGGGATGCAGCCTTGCGCCGCGCCAGATCTGGCCGAGCGTGACGAGACCGTAGAAGAAGCCGCTCTGGCGGCTTGCCTCGATGGTGATCGTCTCACCTTCGAAACTCAGCCGGTAAGCCTCTGGTCCGAACCCGGTGGCCTCCTTCAGGACAACCGGAACCGCGCCTTCCGCCTCGCGCCGCACGATGCCTTCAACGGCGAAGAGATGCTCGACCAGCGCTGCGAAGCTGCGTGCTGCCGCCTCCCCTTCAGCGCTTTGCGCCTGCGGCGCAAAACCGGCCGGCAGCGGCCGGCGGGCAGTGACGGCCACATGGTTCGGCCAGGGGATGATTGACACCTGAACCGGCGCGTTGACGGGAACCGGATAGATCTCGGCGCCACGCTTCAGCGGCGCGTTGCTGACCGAAGATCGCGTCGGCTCTATGGTGAGCACGATCGTGCTGCCGTCGGAAAGCGCGAGATAGCCGCTCGTCGCGCCGTCCGTCCAGTGGCGGAACTGCCAGCTCAGCGCATAGACCGAGATCGTCCACGTCTCGCCGGCGCCGAGAACGAAATTGGCCGGCGGCTGGAATTCGGTGAAATTCGAGAGCCGCTGCGAAACCGTGGCGCCTTCGACACGACCTGCCGGATCGACACGACCCGGGCCGCTGACGCAAAGCGAGAAATTCGAAAGCGGCTCGGTGCCGAGGTTCTTGAGGCGCAGGACGTAGGAAAACTCCTTGCCATCGGCAGGCGGGTTCCAAAGGGTTTCAAGCCGCAGGGCTTTCGGTCGTGATGTGGACATGGTCACTCTTTCCTTTTGAGGATTGGCCTTTTGAGAATTGGCCTTTTGAAAATCAGCTCTCGAGCATTCCGGCATTCGAGCCGCCAAGCGCGCGCATGAAATGATTGGGGCCGACCTGCTCGACGACGGTGGACTCAGGACGGCTGAGCGAGCGCACCTTTTCCGCCTGTTCGAGGAAACGCGCGCTTCCGCCCGTCACGAACGGCCGGCTGCCATCCGGAACGGCTGAAAGCAGCAACCGCGTATAGGGATGGCGGGGATCGGAGAGGACGGCATCGGTATCGCCCCATTCGACCATTTGACCGGCGAACATCACGACGATCTCCTCGGCCACATGTGCGGCCGTCGCGATGTCGTGGGTGATATAGAGCATGGCCAAGTCGTTTTCACGCTTCACTGTGGCGAGCAGATCGAGAATGTCCTTGCGGATGGAGACATCGAGCATCGAGGTCGGCTCATCGGCGACCAACACGCTCGGCGCGACCGCCAGCGCGCGGGCGATGTTGACGCGCTGCCGCTGCCCGCCCGAAAGCTCATGCGGGAATTTTTGCCGGGTCAAATCGGGTTCCAGCCCCACGCTTGCCAGCAGGCTGGCAATCTCTTCGGCAAGATCCGCCCTCGCGCCGTTCTGCCGGTGCAATTGCAGCGGCCGCGCCAGATGATGGCTGACGGTGAAGGCCGGGTTGAGCGACGAGAACGGATCCTGGAAGACCATCTGCACCTCTCGGCGGTAGCGATGCTCATCCTTGGCCTCGCCGCGGGCGGTCAGATCCTGTCCGCGGAAAAACAGCCTGCCGCCGGTCGGCTTGTCCAGACGCGCGATGATGCGGGCGCAGGTCGTCTTGCCGCAGCCGGATTCGCCGACCAGCGCCAATGCCCGGCCGGGAAAGAGCGAGAAGGACACACTTTTCAGCGCCTGGACCGGGCCGAAATTGCGCTTGATGTCTTCGAGCCGGATCACGGCATCCGTGACAACAGCATCAGTCTCCGCTTTCATGCCAGGACCCCCGAGAGATGCGGATTGCCCGGAAGCTGTGGAATGGCATTCCAGAGCTTGCGGGTATAGGCGTGCAGCGGCGCCTGGGCGACCTGCCGCACGTCGCCCACTTCAACGAGTTCGCCCTTCAGCATGACGCCGATGCGCTGGCAGAGCTGCGCCATCAGATGCAGGTCATGGGTGATGAAGAGCACCGAGAAACCATAGCTCCGCTGCAGATCGACGACCTGCTCGAGGATCTCCCGCTGCACGACGACGTCGAGCGCGGTCGTCGGCTCGTCCATGATGATGAGTTCGGGCCTCAGCGCCAGGCAGATCGCAATGACGATGCGCTGACGCATGCCGCCGGAGAACTGGTGCGGGTAATCGCCGATGCGATGGGTGGGAATGCCGACAAGGCGGAACATCTCCTCGGCCCGAGCTCTTGATTCCTCGCGCGAACAACCGGTGTGCCGGGAGAGAACGTCGTGGAACTGCGCCTCGACCCGCATCAGTGGATTGAGCGAATTCATCGCGCTCTGAAAGACCATGCCGATGCGCTTCCAGCGGATACGCTGCAGCTCGCGTTCCGGCAGCCTCAGGAGATCCTGTCCGGTGAGCCGGATGCTGCCGCCGCTGATCCAGGCCGGCGCCTTGGAAAGACGGGTGATGGCATAGGCGATCGTGCTCTTGCCGCAGCCGGATTCACCGGCCAGCCCGAAGATCTCGCCGCGGCCGATAGTGAAGGAGACGTCCCTGACGGCGCGAAACTCTCCCTTGTCGACGAGATAGTCGACATTGAGCTTGTCGATTTCCAGCAGATTGTCGCTCATCGGCCAAGCTCCAGTTCCCGGTTGCGGGCGCGGGTGAGGCGGAACCAGCGCGTCAGCGCCGGGCCGGAGCGCAGCTGCGGATTGGCGATCTCGTCTAAGGTGAAATTCAAAAGCGCAAGGCCAAGCCCCGTCAGTGCGATGCCTGCTGCCGGCACGCCGATGTCCCACCATGCGCCGACCATGATCGCCGAGGAATTCTGGGCATTGTAGAGCATCGTGCCCCAGGAGACCTTCAAGGGATCGCCAAAGCCGAGATATTCGAGCGTCGTCTGGGCAACGATGGCGTAGATGATGCTGCCGACGAGGTTGATGCCGATCAGCGTCGTCAGGTTCGGCAGGATTTCCACGAAGATGATGCGCCAGGCCGGCTCTCCGATCATCTTGGAGGCCGTGACGAAATCACGGTTGCGAAGCGCCATCGTCTGCGAGCGCGTCATGCGGGCGCCCCAGGGCCAGGAGGTCAGCGCGATGATCGCCATGATCGTCATCGGCCCCACCGTGCCGGCGAAGGAGGCGAGCAGGATTAAGAGCGGCATGTTCGGCACGACAAGCACGGCGTTGGTCGCAAGGTCGAGCACCGCATCGGTCCTGCCGCCGGCATAACCGGCGACGAGGCCGATGGCCGTGCCGAGCACGGTGATGGCAATCCCCGTGGCAAAGCCGACGGAGAGAGAACTGCGGGCGCCCCAGACGAACTGGCGATAGACGTCCCGCCCCATCTTCGTGGTGCCCATGACATGTTCGATCGATGGCGGTTGGTGCGACCGCCCGACACGCGCTCCCGGCTCGCCGGGCGCGACGATCGGCGCAAACAGCGCCATCAGCCACAGGGCAACAATGATGACGAGGCCGGCCAGCGCCTTCTTCTGCCTGAGAATAGGCCGGAGTCCGAAGCCCATTATACGGCCTCCCGCAATCTGGGATCGACGAGCCCATAAATGAGGTCGACGAGGAAATTGGCGCCGAGCGTCGCGAGCGTCATCAGCAGTAGCTGTCCCTGGATGACCGGGTAATCGCGGGCGATGCTCGCAGTATAGAGCGTCAGTCCCAAGCCGGGATAGTTGAAGACGATCTCGGTAACGATCGAGCCGCCGAAGACGGCGCCGAGCATCAGCGCCAGGTTGGTCAGCACCGGAAGCATGGCATTGCGCGCGCCGTAACCGAACATGACCGTGAGGTGGCTGAGGCCCTTGGCACGCCCCATAGTCACATAATCCTCGCCGAGCACCGAGATCATCGACGAGCGCATCGTCGTCTGGAATTCGCCGATCAGGAACGGTGACAGCGTCAGCACCGGCAGGATCGCATGGGCAAAGACGCTGCCGACGAAGGTGAAATCGAAGGCAGGATCGAGGTTCGGATCATAGGCATAGCCGACAGGAAACCAGCGCAGCGAGACCGCGAAGACGAACAGCGTCGTCAGCGCCACGATGACAGGCGGCACCGAAATCATGATCACGGAGAGCGGCGAGACGATCGTGTCGAAGCGCCCGCCGCGGCGCCAGGCCGAGATCGCGCCAAGCACGACACCGACGCAGAGCGAAAAGATGATCGCGGTCGTCACGAGAAAGACCGTCCAGAGCGTCGAGCGGCCAAGAACCTGGACGACGGTCTGGGGATAATATTTGACCGAGACGCCGAGATGGAAGGTCGCAAGCCCCTTCACGTAATCGACGAACTGCCAGAGCATCGGCTGGTCGACCGCGCCGAAGCGCGCCTTGATCGCCTCAACGGCCGCGGGTGTCGCCCGCGGGCCGAGCTGGGCGACCATGGCATCGACCGGACTCCCCGGCATGAGCCGGGGAAGGATGAAGTTCATGACGATCGCGAACGCCAGGGCGACCGCATAGACGCCGAGGCGCCGGCTCGAAACGCGCATTTCCGCTCCTTCGCGAGGCTCAGCTGACCGGCTTGAGGCGCAGCAAATGCATCAGGCGCATGCGGTTATTGTCATGATCCTCCGGATTCATGACGGGATCCTTGTCGGTGACCCAGCCGGTGAAGCGTTTGCTGGAGAACTGATACCAGGTCGGCCCGTTGAACACCGGCACGACGGGGAAGTCGTCGGCAATCAGCAGCTGGATGTCGTTGAAGATCTTCTTGTGATCATCCTCCGACGTTGCCTTCAGATATTGATCGAAAAGGGCGTCCAGCTTCGGGTTCGAATAGCGCGAGGGCGCGCCGGTGATGCGCCCGCCATAGGCGGTCGACAGGCTCTGATAATAGCCGCGGAACGGGGTTGCGCCGTCGGCGCGGGAGTTCATGACGACCTCGAAGCTGCCGTCGATGATCTGCTTGCGCCATTGTTCGTATTCCGGCGTGGCAACCGACGCGTTGATGCCGGCGGCGCGCAGCCCTTCGACCGCGATCTGCACCGCGTCGATCCAGTCCGTCCAGCCGTTCGGAACGATGATCGGGAAGGCGATTGGCTTGCCGCCTGGCGTCGTGCGGAAACCGTCGGCGCCTTTCTTGTAGCCGGCATCGTCGAGGATCTTGTTGGCCTTCTCGGTATCGAAGCCCATGAAGGCGTCCTTGTCGCCTTCGGCGCCCTTGTTGCGCCAGGTCTCGAAGCGCGGCGGCAGGCCGGTCGCATGTTCGTTGACGACGGGATAGCCGAAGCCGGCAATATCGACCATCGATGCGCGGTCCATGGCAAGGCTGAAGGCGTGACGGAAATTCAGGTCCTTATAGGCCTCGAGGTTGCCTTCATTGCCGCTCTTGAAGTTCATCTGGAAGGCGACGGTTTCGGCCGGCGGCTGCCAATAGCCGTTGTGATCGGCATCGAGCGCGACGAAGGTCTTGTCGATCTGCGGGATGAAGGAGCCGATCCAGTCCATATTGCCTTCCGGCAGGATGGCAAGCATCTGGTCGTTGCCCGAAATCTGCGGCAGCCGGAGGCAGTCGACGTGCAGCGAGGCAGCATCCCAGTAATTCGGGTTGCGGCACTGCTCGTAGACCTGCGGCGTGAAGCGGCGCAGCTCCGTCATCGGGCCGGAGCCCACAGGCTTCTCGTTTTTGAAGGCGACCGGATCGGAAACGTCCTTCCAGATATGCTCGGGAACGACGGCCAGATCCGCAAGCGATTCCGGGAAATCGGAATTCACCGCCTTGAGATCGATCCTGACCTCGGTCGGCGACGGCGTTTCGACGGAGGCAACGCTCTCGCCGACGCCGACAGTGTCGAGGGCGGCGTTCTTCAGCATCAGATCGATCGTGTATTTCACGTCGGCCGACGTCAGCGGTTGGCCGTCTGACCACTTCACGCCTGACCGCAGCGTATAGGTCACCGATTTCATATCCTCGGAGAATTTATAATCAGTCGCCAGGCGAAACACCGGCTTGCCGCCATCCTCGGCATTGAAGATGACCAGGGGCTCGTAGATGAAATCCATCGTGCTCTGCCGGCGGCCGGCCAGGTCGAAGGGATTGAAGTTCTGCACCCAGCTGGTCTGCTCTTCGATGTGCATCGTCAGCACCGATTCAGCGGCTGCACCCCCCGCTCCAAAAACGACGAATGCCGTCAGGGCGGTTGCTACTGCCCAGCCGGCACACACGGAAATATTGCGGATTGCCCTCTTGCTCGATCTCATTCCAACGTTCCCCTTGTGCTTTATTTTTGGAGTCAATCAAATTGATTTAATATTGATAGTCAGTTTCCCGCCGACCCGTCAATTGCCGATCTCAAATTTCTGCAGCGACCTTTCGGCTCAGCTCTTCGGCAGAAATCAATGCAGGATTCGCCCGTGAGATGGCCGGCGGATCAGGGTCTTCCGAGGTTTCACGTCCCGTTTCGAGAAAAATATCGGGCCATGCGCGCCGCGTTAACCATTAAGGTACTTTTAAGTACGATAATTAACCCAACGGTGGCGAATTGATCGGAAACACGGATCGATAAGCATGAGGCTGCTCGCCACGGCCGGGATGTTCCCCGGGATGCAACACATTCAACCTCCGAAGCAGGCGAATTTCCCATGACGAGCATCAATACGAACAATTCAGCGATGTCTGCCCTTCAGACGCTGCGCAGCATCAACTCCAATCTCGAAACGACACAGAACAGTGTTTCCACCGGTTACCGGGTCGACACCGCATCCGACAACGCCGCTTACTGGTCGATCGCAACCACGATGCGGTCTGACAACAAGGCGCTCTCCGCCGTGTCCGACGCGCTCGGCCTCGGCGCAGCAAAGGTCGATACGGCCTATACGGCCATGGACAATGCGATCGACGTCGTCGACGAGATCAAATCCAAGCTCGTCGCAGCAACCGAGGACGGTGTCGACAAGTCCAAGGTCCAGGAAGAAATCAGCCAGTTGCAGGAACAGCTGGCGAGCATTGCCCAGTCGGCGTCGTTCTCGGGCGAGAACTGGGTTGCGGGCGCGGATGGCACGAAAAGTGTCGTATCCTCCTTCGTTCGCGACGGTTCCGGCGCCGTTTCCGTTAAAATGACGGAATACACCCTGGATACCAGCTCCGTGGGCAATGTGTTGTTCGGCATGAGCGGCGGGTCGATCGAAACCTCCACGGGGATTCTCGGAACGGCTGATGCATATGGCAATTCCGTCTATTCGCTCGATATCACGAACTTCACCACCGGTCAGATCCAGTCGGCCCTGTCGACCATCGAATCCGCGCTATCGGCAATGACCTCTGCCGGTGCGCAACTGGGTTCGATCTCGACGCGCATCGACCTGCAGGAAGACTTCGTCGGTGCGCTTTCCGATTCGATCGACTCGGGCGTGGGCCGGCTGGTCGATGCCGATATGGAGGAGGAGTCGAGCAAACTCTCCGCCTTGCAAACACAACAGCAGCTGGCGATCCAGTCGCTGTCGATCGCGAATTCGTCGTCGCAGAACATCCTGTCGCTCTTCCGCGGCTAATCGTCCTGGCCGCAAAAGGAGCCGGGCGCATAGAACGCCCGGACCGCATTCGCCGATCGAACATCGAGCCTGGCCTTCCCGGTCAGGCTCGATTGCGTTGGTGACGTATTTGTGTGGGCAGGCTCTATCGCTTCCGTCCTCATCCGAACTATGGTGTCGCGATTGGCGGAATCGCGGTCCATTTCTTTGCTTGAACCATGCCGTCGGTCGTCTCGATCGTAAACGCGATCAGCCTTGGCTTTCGCAGTCGGGAGCGAAGAATGCAGTGCGCGGGATCATCGCATGTCGGAACGACTTGAATCTGCCCGTTCTGGTGAAACGCCCGCCATCGTCTGGCTCGGCTTTCTGGCGATGTGCGTCGGCATGTTCATGGCGATCCTCGACGTCCAGGTGGTGGCGACATCGCTGCCGACCATTCAGTCGGCGCTCGGCATCGATCCGGATCAGATGAGCTGGATACAGACGGCCTATCTCATCGCCGAAGTGGTGGCGATCCCGCTCACCGGCCTGTTGACGCGGCTTCTGACGATGCGGTGGCTGTTCGTCACCGCCATCAGCCTGTTCGTCGCCGCCTCCGCCGGCTGCGCGGCCAGCGGCAGTTTCGGTGAGCTGGTCGCCTGGCGGGTGCTGCAGGGTTTTTCCGGTGGAACCCTGATCCCCTCGGTATTTTCAGCCGTGTTCATCCTCTTTCCGAACGAGCGACAGGCGCTGGCGACGACCATCGCCGGCGTGCTGGCGGTGCTGGCGCCGACCGTCGGGCCGATCGTCGGCGGATGGTTGACGCAGACCTATTCCTGGCATTGGCTGTTCCTGATCAACATCATCCCCGGCATCGTCTCGGCAATTCTGGCGGCGCGCTTCCTGCCGCGGCAGGCGGCCGATCCGTCCGAGCTTGGGCATCTCGACGTTCTGTCGCTTCTCTTGATGGCGACCGCGTTGACGAGCCTGGAACTCAGCCTGAAAGAGGCGCCGACCAGCGGCTGGACCTCGGCCTATGTGCTCGGCCTGCTGGCCCTCTGTCTTGCGTCGGGAGGCGCGTTCATAGGGCGAACGCTCTACCGAAGCCGGCCGATCGTCGATCTCGGCAATTTCGGCGACCGGAACTTTCTCGTCGGCTCGGTGCTGAGCTTCGTGCTCGGCATCGGCCTCTTCGGCTCGGTTTATCTCATGCCGGTCTTTCTCGCTTTCATCAGGGGACATGACGCGCTCGCAATCGGCATGACGATGCTGGTCACCGGCATTGCGCAACTGATCACCGCGCCGATCGCGGTGGCGCTGGAGAAGCGCATGGATGCGCGGCTGCTGTCGGCCGCCGGTTTCGCCCTGTTTGCGATCGGTGTCGGAATGAGCGCGTTTCAGGATCCCCGCTCCGATTATGACGCGATGTTCTGGCCGCAGGTCGTGCGCGGCGTCGCCATCATGTTCTGCCTGCTGCCGCCGACGCGGCTGGCGCTCGGCACGCTTCCGCCGGATCGCATCCCCGATGCGAGCGGTCTTTTCAATCTGATGCGCAATCTCGGCGGGGCGATCGGCATCGCGCTGATCGACACCATCATCTACACGCGCTCGGAACCGCTGGGACAAAGCCTCTGGACCCGTCTTCAAACCGGCGATATCGAGGCTGCGACATTTGTCGGCGCACCTCTCCAGGCCATATCGGGACATAGCGGCAGCTTCGATGCGGACACGACGGCGGTGCTCGATCCGCTGGTCCAGACCGCGGCAAGCGTCCAGGCGATCAACGAAGCCTGGCTGGTCATCGCCGTCATGACCGGCTGCGCCCTGCTCTCAGTCCCCTTCGCCAGGCGGCCGGCGTCAACGTGAAAACCAAGGTGATAAGTTGCCGATCTTCCGATCGCCGGTAAGATTTCTCTCAATCATTTTGCGTCATCCTCCAGTTCCCCTCTGAAGCCAATCGACGAGATCTCAATGGCCCCGGACCTTACGCGCAGTTTTCAAATGCCCCGACGCGAGGAGCTTGGCCTCGTCACGATCAGCAACGGGTCCGGCCTGTCGGTATCGGCCCTGCCGAACGGCACGCTGTTTGCCATCGAATATGCCGACGACAAGGGATCGGTGCAGATCAACCAGATCCAGGGCTCGCCGCTGTTTGGCGGCATCGGTCGCCTTTATCTGCGCATCGGCGGCGCGGCACCCGAGGTCGTCGAGATTGTCGGGCCACGCGCCAATGGCGGCTTCGGGCACGATGTGACGAGCCTTTCCTGGAGCGGCGAAACAGGCGATATCGGCTACGCCGTCCGTCTTGAGCTGCATCCTTCCGAAACGGCCTGGTTCTGGCGCGTCTCCATCCGGCATCTGAAGGAGGGAACGCTGCCGGCGGATCTGGTGCTGATCCAGGACGTCGGTCTCGGCGATCGCGGCTTCCTGATGAACAGCGAAGCCTATGCCTCGCAATATGTCGATCACCATATTGCCGATCATCAGACATTCGGCCCTGTGGTGATGAACCGGCAAAATCTCAAGCAGTCGGGCGCCCGCAATCCCTGGCTCGCGCAGGGCTGCGTCGATGGCGCGGCTGCCTATGCCACGGATGCGATCCAGCTGGTGCAGGCGAAGAACCGTCTCGATGATCTGCTGGTCGGCCCCTTCGGCACCAGCCTGCCAAGCAAACGGCGCCAGCAGGAGACGGCATGTCCCGCCATCCAGTCGAAAGCGCTCTCCGTGCCGGCAAGCGGTGTGACCGCGACCTTCTTTGCCGTCTTTGCCGCCGATCATCCCGAGGCGTCGAGCGATGCCGATCTTTCGCGGCTCGATGGGCTGGCGACGACGGACAATACGGCCGCCGATATCGCAGAGGCGGCGCCGGTGCGCAGCCTGCTGCAGGATGCCGCCCTGCTGAAGGCCGAAACGCTCGACAAAAACGCGATCAGCCAGCTTTATCCCCAGCGCAGCCTCGAAGAGCGGGGCGGCGGAAAGCTGTTGTCGTTTTTTGTCTCCGACGGCGTTTTGAACCGCCATGTCGTGCTGCGCGACAAGGAACTCATGGTGGCCCGCCGCCACGGCGCGATCGTTCGTAGCGGCCAGAATATGCTGCTCGACGATGCGACGCTTGCCGCGACCTGCTGGATGCAGGGCATTTTCGCCGCGCAGCTGACGATCGGCAACACCTCCTTTCACAAACTCTTTTCCGTGTCCCGCGACCCCTACAATCTGACGCGCGCCAGCGGGCTGCGCATCATGGCGGATCTTGGCGCCGGCTGGCAGCTGCTGGCGGTGCCGTCGGCTTTCGAAATGGGTCTCAGCGATTGCCGCTGGATCTATCGCCTCCCCGAACGCACGATCATCGTTTCGGCGGTCGCCTCCGGCGAGGATGCGGCGATGCAGTGGACCATTTCCGTCGAGGGCACGCCGTGCCGCTTCCTGGTGTTCGGCCATGTCGTGCTCGGCGAGCGCGAATATGATGCGGGCGGCCAGATCGAATTCGACACCTCGGGCAAACGCATCCTTTTCCGGCCGGACCCGGCCTGGCTCTGGGGCGAGCGTTATCCCGATGCCAGCTATTGGCTGGTAAGTTCGACACCCGAGGCCATCGAGGAGATCGGCGGCGACGAACTGCTTTATAGCGATGGGGTGGCGCGCAACGGCGCCTTCGTCGCGCTCCGATCCCGACCGACGCAGGTGCTTTCCTTCGCCGTCGTCGGTTCGATGACCGATGCGGCGGAAGCCGAGCACCTGGCGCAACGCTATGAGGCCGGCGTCACCGACGAGGCCATGCTTGCGCCGGCATCAAGATTCTGGCGCAACGCCGTGCGCGGCGTAACGATCGGCAGCACCTTGCCTGATCTTGCGGCGCAGACGGCCCTGCTGCCCTGGCTCGCGCATGATGCCATCGTTCATCTGAGCGTGCCGCATGGCCTCGAACAATATACCGGCGCTGCCTGGGGTACACGCGACGCCTGCCAGGGTCCGATCGAATTCCTGCTCGCCTATGAGCATGATCGCGAGGCCAAAGAGGTGCTGAAGACCGTCTTCAGCGAACAATACCTGGAGAAAGGCGACTGGCCGCAATGGTTCATGCTGGAGCCCTATGCCAATATCCGGGCGGGCGATAGCCACGGCGATATCGTCGTCTGGCCGCTGAAGGCGCTCTGCGACTATATCGAGGCGACCGGCGATCTCGCCATCCTCGACGAGAAAGTCTCCTGGCGCGATGAAAAGACGATGGCCAGGGCGAGGGAAGCCGATACCATCGCCATCCATGTCGAGAAGCTGCTCGATACCGTCCGCGAAGCTTTCATCCCGGGAACGCATCTGATCCGCTACGGCGAGGGAGACTGGAACGATTCTTTGCAGCCGGCCGATCCGCATCTGCGCGACTGGATGGTCAGCAGCTGGACCGTCGCCCTGCTCTACGAGCAGATCGTCCGCTATTCCGCGATCCTGCGCCGCCTTGGCCATGGTGATAAGGCCAAGGGCTTGAGGAAGATCGCAACGGCGATGCGCCGGGATTTCAACCGCCATCTCGTGCGTGACGGCGTCGTTGCCGGCTACGGCATCTTCGATCCCGCCCATGACGGCGTCGAATTGCTGCTGCATCCGAGCGATCGGCGCACCGGCCTGCACTTCTCGCTGATCTCGATGACGCAGGCAATGCTCGGCGGCCTGTTCACGCCGGCGCAGAGACGCGATCATATGAAGCTGATTAAAGAGCATCTGCTCTTCCCCGACGGCGTGCGGCTGATGGAGAAGCCGGCGACCTATGCCGGCGGACCCGAGACGCTGTTTCGCCGAGCCGAATCCTCCTCCTTCTTCGGCCGCGAGATCGGCTTGATGTATGTGCATGCGCATCTGCGCTATTGCGAAACGCTGGCGCTGGAGGCCGAGATGGAAGAGCTCTGGAAGGCGATCGCCGTCGTCAATCCGATTTCGATCACGTCAGCGCTGCCGCATGCGTCGCTGCGCCAGCGCAATACCTATTTCAGCAGCAGCGATGCGGCTTTCCATGACCGCTACCAGGCGGCGGCCGAATGGGAGCGTGTCAAGGCGGGAGAGATCGCCGTCGACGGCGGATGGCGCATCTATTCGAGCGGCCCCGGCCTCTACACCAGGAGCTTCGTCGAAAATATCCTGGGCTTCAAACGGCGCTTCGGCCGGCGCAAACGCAAGCCGCTTCTTCCGGCGATCCACGCTTCCGTCGATCTGCACACCGACCACGCCGCCTGGCGGCGGCTGATGAAGCCGAAGCCTGAGCTGTAAAAAGGATTATACCGTAGCGTCGCGTAGCTCTTCGAAGCGCGCCGCACTTTTCGACAGGTGGGTTCGGATAGCCCGGCGTGCGGCGGCCTCCTCGCGGTCACGGATCGCCGCGAATATCGCGTGGTGTTCCCGGCGCATGCGTGCCGCATGGCGCTTGCGCTCGGCTGCCGTCATCTTGTCCAGGCGCGCCCATTGCCGCGGCACCATGATGTCCCCGAACGTATCGAAAAGGCGGCTGTAATAGGAGTTCTGCGTCGCGACCAGAATGGACCTGTGAAAGGCGTAATCCTCCTGCGCGCCGTATCCGCCCTCCTCGAGCGCCCTGTCGAGGGCATCGAGACGATCCTGCATGCGGTCGATGTCCTCCGACGTGCGCCGCAGCGCGGCAAGGCCGGCGGCTTCGTATTCGATCCCCATGCGCAGCTCCAGCACGCGCAGAACCTCGTCGATCGATTGCAGGTCGTTGGGAATGATGGAGAAGGATCGGGTCGTCGGATCGTTCGCGACGAAAGCCCCAAGGCCTTGCCGCGTGGTGATCAGGCCTTTCGCGCGCAGCGCGGCGAGCGCTTCGCGAACGATCGTCCGGCTGACGCCGGTCGCCTGCATGATCGCCTGTTCGGTCGGCAGACGCTGGCCGGGTTTCAGGTCGCCGGACTCGATCTGCGCCGTCAACGTATCCGCAAGGCCGCTGCGCAGGTTATTGGCCGGCTGCCGCATGGTGTTGAAGACCGCCTTGTCCCTGTCCGTCATCCCTATTGAATCCTGCGTGTCGATGCGGCTGCGCCGGCCTCATTTCCTTTTGCTAACGCATGCCGGCAGGAAAGGCAAAACGACGCCGGTCACGGCTCTGGCTTTTAGTTTGTGATTTCAAACCAGCGGCGGCCGAGTTGCGGCTAACTGGCCGAACAGACAATCCTTGCGCCTGAGGTTATTAGTGGCACTTCCTCCTTTCTAAAAGCAATGCAGTTTCGCTCTTCGACGAGTAAAGACGTGGTCTCATCGCAGTCGGCCGACCATGGTTTGTGATCAGCGGGCACTGCTGAAACGAGAGCCGTCACTGTTACGTCTTTATCTTCACGAGAAAGGCCTAGACCTCGCGGGACGGAAGCAATGCCTGGGCTGCAAATTCGTCTTTCGTGATCTCGTAAAAGACGTGGAGGACTGGCGTTCCGTCAGGCATTCTGATGATTTCCGTCTCTTCGATCAGGCGCGTGCCGAGCTTTTCAGTTGCCCGGCGCGAACGCATGCTTGCCTCCGCAATGCGGAAGTAGACAGTATCGACGAACCGGAATGCGTGACTCATCAAAATCCGCTTAATTTCGCGGTTCCAAGCGCCGCCCCAATAATCCCTGGCGAGATAGGACCAACCGATTTCCGCCTTGGAAGATTTCACATTGGGCATGTTAAAGCGAGACGAACCAATGATCCGGTTCGCAGCCTTGTCTATCACGGCCAGCGCCCCGCCTGAATCAAGGGCGGCATTAAAAAGCTCAATGAAAACGTCTTTCCGCCAGCGATTTGATGCCGGATGCAACTCCCAAAGCAGCGGATCGGATGCGACCGCATAAAGTGCGTCAAAATCCCCTTGGGTAAGCGGACGAATATGGACGCGCTGATTTTCGAAAACCGGTTGCCTGTCAAACATGTTTGCCTTCTTGAAAATTCTGCGGAAGTCGAACGAATGTTAATGGAGAATCGCCGGGCGACATAAATATACCACGACCACATTTCGCCTTCAGCGCTCAGACGCGCAATCGTGGATGCCGCCTATGCCGCGGCCCTCGCAGCTGGAGGAGTGGACAATGGTGCGGTCGCCTTGGCATAGGTTTCCGGTCGCAGGTGTCGGTCTATCATCAGCATCATCTCGTGAATCGTAACGCTGGGCGGAGCTCTTCGCCATGTTTTCCGCCGGCATCACCACGGATAGCGGCGGCCATCAGCGTCGCTTCATTGCCCTGACGATATAGGCGGCATCCGGGCCGACGCCGCGCAGGGTGGCGGACGCAAGATTACGCTGATTGGGGATGCCGACAAAGAACAGACCCGGTACCAGATCGGCAACCCCGTTGTGCTGCCTGGGCCGGCCGTCGACATCGAGCGCGCCCAGCAGCTCTGCGAGGAAGCTGGCCGTGGGGCGGTAGCCGGTCGCATAGATCACGGCATCAATCTCATTCTCCTCGCCATCCGGCCAAGCGACCCCGTTTTCGGTATAGCGGCTGAACATCGCGCGGTGTCGCGGACGGCCCGCCGCGATGATGGCCTTATAAGTGCCGTTATCGAGAACCGGCGTTCCCTCGCCATTGAACAGGCGGGTGCGGTCAAAGCGCGTCAGCCAGAGCCAATAGTGCAGGTCCACGCCAAGCACGCGCGCAGGCAGATATTTGATTGGTTGCCGCGTGGCGAGGGTCACGTCCGCGCAATCCGCCAGCTCGGCCGCGATCTGGACAGCGGAGTTGCCCCCTCCCACCACAACGATGCGCTTTCCCTCGTATCCTGTCGGGTTACGGTAGGCGTAGGCGTGGAGGGTTGTTCCCTTGAATGTGTTTTCGCCGGGTATCTTCGGCCAGTTTGGCGTGGCGAAACCGCCTGCTGCGACGATCACGTTGGCAGCTTCGAACACGTTGCCGCCATCGTTCAGAGCCGTGAATAGCTGACCATCATGCCGCACCGATACGATGTTGCAGCGCGTGCGGATTGGGAAGCCGAAACGGTCGGCATAGGCCGCAAGATAGGCGCTGACCTCATTCTTGCGCGGACATTCACCTGCCGCCTTGGGGAAGGCCATTCCGGGCAACTCGGAGAAGCGCCGCGGCGAAAAGAGTGTGAGGCTGTCATAATAGAGGTTCCACGCTCCACCGACGGCGTCGGACGCTTCCAGAACAAGGAAGTTCAGACCCGCGCGTTGTAGGTGCCAGGCGGCCGCGAGCCCCGCCTGACCTGCGCCGATGACCAGTGCATCCAGATTTTGAACAGCTGTCATTTGGAAAATACCTCTTTTGCAACCTACGTCGCGATAAGCGTTCTTCAGAATGGAGAGGGAGCGTAGAAATTCCTGATCCCGACCACAGGGTGGTCACAGCAGGCCGCGAACCTCCCGAGCGATTGCACGCGTCGGCAAGATGGATCGGTGCGGTAGAGATGCGCCGCCAAGAAGGACTGGAATGCCAGTGCTTGTGCAGCTCATGAAAGTTGTCGCGGCGATCAACATGGCGCGCCTGCGATCCGAGGCTGCACGGGAGCAATAAATAGTACATGCATCTGTGCGTCCTTATGCATATTTATGGCAAAACTCTATCGATCTATCGCGGCTTGGCCGGGCAACACAGCGGCAGCAGAGCTCTGAGCTGGCCCAGGATTGCCTCAAAGCGCTGGACGCTGGCGGAAGCGTCAAGTTCATAGAACACATGCCGCCCTTCCTGGCTGGCGCACACGATCCCCCCGCGTTCGAGCACTTGGAGATGCCGAGAGATCACCGAGCGGTCCTGCGGAAGCTCTTCGGCGATGGCACCAACATCCGATCGGCCCTTTCGGATCAGGACCAATATGATCTCGATGCGGACGGGTTCGCACAGAGCGCGGAAGAACTGCGCATCGAGGATGCGGGCAATTTTGTCGGCCGCAGCTTGGCGACTCATAGAGGAGCTATCGATTGTGGTGGAATTCTGCGTCATTAAGAATGTATATGTGCACATTCATGCACGCGTCAATAGGTTAGGCGATGTAGTCACCCAAAAGTGGCGCCTGGGCTGTGCCAGCATAGGCGTTAGTCCTCCTCCAGCGCTTGTTCCTCACGCTCCGCCAAGCCCTCAAGCTCGCGATCGAGCAACGGCAGCTCTATGCCGACAGCGCCGCGTATCTTCTCAGACGCGCGGCGCTGTCGCACTTTGAACTATGCAGTCGTCGTTCAATGGGCGGATCACCGCGCCAGCCAACCGCCATCGACGGGTAGCACCGTTCCATGCACGTAGTCGGACGCCGACGATGCCAGGAATACGGCAGCACCGCCGAGTTCGGACGGCGTTCCCCAGCGCCCGGCCGGGATGCGGGCAAGGATGGCGGCATTGCGGTCGGCATCCTCGCGCAGCGCCGTGGTGTTGTTGGTCACGAAGTAGCCGGGGGCGATGGCGTTGACGTTGACGCCCTTGCCGGCCCACTCGCAGGCCAGCAGCTTGGTCAGTCCGGCAAGCCCGCTTTTCGAGGCGGTATAGGACGGGATCCGGATGCCGCCCTGGAAGGAGAGCAGCGAGGCGATGTTGATGATCTTGCCCCTGCCCTTCTCGACCATATGGCGGCCGGCCGCTTGCGACAGGAAGAAGGCGGTCTTCAGATTGACGTCGATCACCGCATCCCAGTCCTCCTCGGTGAAGTCGAGCGCATCGGCACGGCGGATGATGCCGGCATTGTTGACGAGGATGTCGAGGCCGCCGAAAGTCTGGATGGTCTCGGCGACGATCCCCTTTACCGGTTCGATGCTGGCGAGATCGGCCTTGATGACATGGAAGCGGCTTCCCGCTTGCTTCACCAGCGCCTCGGTTTCGTCCATCGAGGAGCGGCCGACGGCGACGATCGACGCGCCGGCCTCGGCCAGCGCCGCCGCGATCGCCTGGCCGAGGCCGGTATTGGCGCCGGTAACGACGGCAGTCCTGCCGGACAGGTCGAAGGGATTGGCCACGGCGCTCACCTCAGATCCGCAATGGCGATATGGTCCATGTCGGTGAAGCTCTTATTGTCGCCGGCCATCGCCCAGATGAAGCTGTAGTTCTTGGTGCCGGCGCCCGAATGGATCGACCAGGGCGGCGAGATGACCGCCTGCTCGTTGGCGACGAGCATATGCCGGGTCTGTTGCGGCTCGCCCATGAAGTGGAAGACGCGCTGCTCGGCTTCGAGATCGAAATAGAGATAGGCTTCCATGCGGCGGTCATGCGTATGGGCCGGCATGGTGTTCCAGACGCTGCCCGGCTCGATCATGGTGAAGCCGAGCGTGAGCTGGCAGGACTGGCAGACGTCCGGATGGATGAACTGGTAGATCGACCGCTTGTTGGCCGTCGCGGCTTCACCGGGCGTCAGGTGACGGGCCTTTTCGCGGGTGAGCAACACGGTCTGGTGCGTTTGATGGGCCGGAGTCGAGACCAGATAGAACTTTGCCGGATTGGCGGCATCGGCGCTCTCGAACCGGATATCCTTGGCACCCTTGCCAGCATAGAGGCAATCATACTTGGCGAGATCGTAGCTGGTACCGTCGACGACGATACGGCCGGCGCCGCCGATGTTCAGCGCGCCGAGTTCACGCTCGGCAAGGAAGGTTTCCTGTCCGATCGCCGTCGGCGCCGTCAGTGTCAGCCCGGTATCGAGCGGTGTGGCGCCGCCGATGACCATGCGGTCGTAATGGGAATAGGTGAGCCGGATCTCGCCGCCCTCGAAGATCGTCTCGACCAGAAAGTGACGCCGCAGCGTTTCGGTGTCGAAATTGCGCACTGCCTCGGGATGGGAGGCATGTCTGACGTCGGTCTGCATGTCGAATTCCTCAGTTTTCGTTGTCGTCAAGCGTTGTTGCTGTCGCGAAAGCCGGCTCGGTTCGACCGTCCGCTCCGCTCGGCAATGAACCATACGGTTACATAGTTGTACGACAAGTTCGGAGTCAATATGTTTCTGCAGGCTCGCGCGCGGCAGCAAGCGGACCGGGAAAATAGGGAATAAAATCAACAATAAACGGGAAAACTGTCACCTCCCAAGCGACGGATCGCAGGTGCTCGTTTCTCAGCCCCGCTAGAATTTCTGTCGGCCAAAACGAAAAAGCCTGCCGCGGGAGGAGGTGCGGCAGGCTTTCGAAAAGAACCGAACGACAGCTGGGAGGAGGAGTGCTGTCGTTCCACAGACGACCCTGGGAGGAGGATGGGGCGCCTGTATATCGAAGGGATGCGGGAGGAGGTGCATCGCTTCGATAGAAATAATCATACTTATTTCTTGCCCAGTTGATAGGCATTTCTTTGCAAGGCAGCTATGCGTTATGCGAAAAGCGGGCACCTCGACTGCCCGTGATCCATCCACCGGAAACACAAAAGCAAAGCGCCCGCTCGGGAGGAAGCAGGCGCTGGGCACAGTCTCGAAAATGCGTAGTCTTAGTTGCCGTTAGCGGGCGATGGCTGCGCGGGCGACATTGCGGATTTCGCTGCGGCCGATGCCGAGGTCGTCCAGTTCGCGTGCGGACATGCGACCCAGTTCAGCGACCGTCTGACGGTACTTGCGCCAGTTGTTAAAAGAGCGTGCTACGTTCATGATGATCCCCTTTCCGTGGGCTTTCGAAGCCTAGCTGCCAGTCCTTGGCGCTTCGTTCGCTTCGATGAGTTCTATATAGTACGAGACCTTCGATTGTTGCAGCGCCAATGCATCACTGCACCTATGCGATGCCTGCATGGGTCGCTATCTATTGGCGATTTCGCGGTCACGATCGGAACCGCTTCGCGATCAGGATTTGAAGCGATCGAAGGCCGTCAGCCGCACGAGCGGTGGTTCTGCTTCTTTCCACCGGTAAATCTCCGCGCGCAGATAGGAAAGCTCGTCACCGAGGCCGTCTTCGTCGACCTCGATCCACCACGACTTCAGCCGGCCATCGCTTCCATCAGACCAGCGATAGCCCCTCGCCTTCAGGTGGTCCTTCATCTCGAACGGGCTGTGTTCGGCAAAGATACGGATGCGCGAACGCTGGCTGGCGCGATAAAGCTCGGTGAACGGGCTTTCACTCTCGCCGCCCTGCTCTCGATCCAGAATTTCCAGCAGCGCGTGGCAATCGTCCACCGCGCGATGGCCGTCATGGAAATATCCGGCCTGGCCGACGAGATAGCCGAGCTTCGTGCCCTCGAAACCGCGGGCGCTCCAGTCGATCTCCGACACCGAGCATGCCCAGGCCTTGCCGGCGAAAACCGTCGAGAAGGCCTCGCAGAACGGCCGGTCGAAACCGGCATTGTGGGCAATGATCAGATCCGCCGGCTCGATCAGGGACCGCAACGCCTGGATATCGATGACCTGTCCTTCGACCATCGCATCGGTGATGCCCGTCAGCCGGGTGATCTCGGGCGGGATCGGCCGGGACGGTTGTTGCAGGCCGCCATAAATGCCGACGACGTCGCCGATCACGCCGTCATCGTCGAAGGTGAAGGCGACGGCGCCGATTTCGATGATCTCGTCGTTGCGGTGGTTGAGACCTGTCGTCTCGGTGTCGAGAACGACGCCGAGCCGCGAAAATCCCGGCCGTCTGACGGGCGCAATCGGCCGGGCGGCCAGTTTTCTCAGGATGCGATAATTGCCGCTCTCTTCCAGCGTCCGCGCCATGTCTTCTTGGGAAGAGCCGGCCGGCTGCGACGGCGGCCGGCGCGATGGACCGCGCGCCTTGGCGATCGCGGGCGATGCCTTGGCAAACATGTCGAGTTGCGAATCTCTATGCACGCTCATCGAATCTATATGTCACGGAGAGGCGATTGAATCCATCACTCGCGCCAGCCGCTGTGGAGTGTCCCCACCTGCGGCCCTCTCCAGCGGGAAGCTCAGCCGGCAGACCGCGCCGGGATTGCGGTTGTCGATCGTCACCTCGCCGCCATGCAAACGGATGATGTCGCGAACCAGATTGAGGCCGAGGCCAGCGCCGCGTCCGTCATGATGGCGCTTGAAGAAGGGCTCGAATATCCGATCCCGGACATCGGCGGGAATGCCTGGTCCCTCGTCGCTGACCTCGATCCAGTTGCAGCCTGACGTCAGCGAGATGATGCCTTTCCTGCCGCCGTGGTTGATCGCGTTCTGCAGGATGTTCATCAGGGCGCGCTGCAGCGCCAGAGGATCGCCGTCGATCTCTCCGGCGCCGTCGACCTCGAACTGCACCGTATAACCGGCGGCAAAGGCCAGCGGCGCCATCTCGATGATGACCTTGCGCGCCAGCTGCCCCAAATCGACCTTGCTGAACTGGACCTTGCCCTGTTTCAGCCGCTGAAGATCGAGCATCTGCTCGGTGAGGACGGCGAGCCTTGCGGCATCTTCCAGAAGGTCGGTCTTGATCGAACTGTGCGGCAGGGATCCAATTCTCGTATTCAGAATGGCGATTGGCGTGCGCAGTTCATGGGCGGCGTCGGTCAGAAACCGTTCCTGCCGCTCATACCCTCGTCGAGACGGCCGAGCGCGCGGTTGACGGCACGCACCAGCGGCGCGATCTCGTCGGGAATATCGTCTGCCGAGAGCCGGCCGCCGCGCTGGTCGATATCGATCGTATCGGCCTGGAGCGCGGCCTGGTCGATCCCGACCAGCGACCTTCGCACGACGAGCGGCGTTGCGATCAGCGCTCCCAACGCCATCACCGCAACGATGGGAATCACCATTTTCGCAAGGATCAGCGAAACGCCGAACAGGAAAGGGGCGAGCGGGTTGGGGCCGTCGGTGCCGGTCAGGAACTGCACCTGTCCCCCATCCATCGCAATCCACTTCATCCTTGCCGCCGGACGGTCGTGGTCGCCGAGATTCTCGCCGAAGCGCGCCTGGCCGACATGATCGAGCGTATTGCCGATGCTGGCATATTCTTCCGGAATCCGGCCCTCGGTCAAAACATGCCCCTGCATGTCGCGAATGGTGTACCAGAGATCGGGCGCATCTTTCCGCAACTGCCTGATATCCTCGGTCTCCCTTAGGCCCAACGCTCCGGTGGGCTGGCGGAAGACGGCCTGGTGCAGAATCTCGATCGTACCTTCCGTCGACCGGTAATCCCATATCTTGGCCACCGAGATCAGCACGATCATCACCAGGATGAGCACGACCGACTGGACGGCAAGAAGCCGCCAGAACAGCCGCTTGTGCAGCGAATAGGAGCAATGTTTGCTCATGATGCCTCACGCAGGAGATAACCCACGCCCCGGATAACGTTGATGACCACGCCCGCCTCCGACGCTGCCAGCTTGCGCCGCAGCCGCGATATGTGGGAATCGAGCGCGTTCGACTGGATCTCGTCGTCGAAGCCGAAAACCGCTTCCATCAAGGCCGGTCGCGGCACCATGCGGCCGGCCCGGCGCACGAGGCATTCGAGCACCAGCGCTTCCCGGCGCGGCATTTCCAGACGCCGGCCGGAGACGATGATCTCGCAATAGGTCGGATCGAATGAAAGCCGGCCGATCGAGATCAGCGCGGGGCGCAAGGTTTCGGAGCGGCGCATGACGGCACGCAGCCGCGCCAGAAGTTCGTCGAAGACGAAGGGCTTGGCGAGGTAATCGTCGGCGCCGGTCTCCAAGCCGGTGATCCTGTCTGGAACCTCTCCCTTGGCGGTGATGACGATGACCGGTAGCGTCAATCCCCTTTTGCGGATCTTCGGAATAAGCTCAAGACCGTCGCCGTCTGGCAGCTGCCGATCCAGGAGGACGGCGTCATAGGCGCCGTCGCCGATCACCAGTTCGGCGTCGCCCAAGCTCGAAACGTGGTCCATCACCATGTCGTGCCTGGTGAGCGCCCCTCGGAGTGCTGCGGCCATTTGAGGTTCATCCTCGATCAGTAATATGCGCATCTCACATTCCTGTCGCAGGGCCTATGGGGGCTTGTCGGGGCCGTCGATCCATAGGTGGAAACCATATCACCCTCAAGCAAGTCTGCGGTGCCCGTGGCGTATCGAATGCAAGAGCGCCGCTTCGTCGCAAAGGATCGTATCCGTCATCATGCGCGGCGCTGCTCGATCAGGGCCATTGGCTGGTAGCGGCGGCTGATGCGATAGACCGCGGCCGGCGGAATATTGCGCAACGTCCAGCCGATCTTTTTTGAGACAAGGCCGAGGGCGTCGAGGATTTCGGCAGGCACCGGGCATTTCGGCCCGTAGGTGAATTGATAGAAGGCGCCGTGCGGCCTGAGGTTGGCAAAGCAGTCCTCGAGCAGCGCCTGCACGTCGTCCGGCCGCATGGCAAGAAGCGGAAGCCCGCTGACGACGCCGCCGAAGAAACTTCCGGAAAGCGACGTCTTCCACATCTGCCGCACGTCCACCTGCAGCACCCTGGCATCGGGAAAGCGGTCCTGCAACAGCGTGGCGAAATCACGCTCGTATTCCACCAGCGTCAGATCCCGCTCGGCAATGCCGCGTTGCAAAAGGGCCGCGGTGAAAACGCCGGTGCCCGGACCGAGTTCGAGAACCGGCCCGGTGAGCGCAGAAATTTCCTTGGTCATCAGGCCCGCAAGGCGGGGGCCTGATGGTGTGATCGAAGCGATGCGCAACGGCGCGCGAAGCCAGGCGAGAAGAAAGCGTCGTCGATCGAAACGGGGCATTGGACCTTCACAGCGGCTGATTGATCCCGCCCATGAACCGGCTCAACATTGCAACAGTCTGTCATGGCGCAGTCACGGTGACGCAGACGCAGATTTTATACCTGAGACTCGACCTTCGGCTGCGCTGCCCTGAGACCCCTCCTGTCGATCCAGCTTTTGATTTCGGCGGCAATCGCCTCGGGCTGGTCCTCGGGGGCAATGTGGCGCGAAGGCCCGCACCCCCTGGTCTCCAGGCCTGCGATGTTGTCGCGGCACCACGAAATCATCTCGCTGCCGATCAACAGCGTTTCGGCAGGCCCGTCGAAGGTCAGCAGCAGCTTGGGAGTCTGAGGACTGGCGGAAAGCCAGCGGTCATAGTTCTCGATCCTGGCGACCACATCGGCCGGCTCGCCGTTGATGGGCATAGCGCGCGGCCATTCCAGCAGCGGGCGCCGGCTGTTACGGTCCGGATAGGGAGCGCGGTAGACATCCCAGTCGGCATCGCTAAGCCCTTTCAGCGTGGTTGCACGCAAGGCCTGCTCAATGAAGAAATTTTCATCGAGGACCTTGGCCTCGCCTGTTCCGGCGCCCCGCAACAGTTCATAACGCGCCTTTCCGCCGCCTGGCAGATCCTCCCAGCTCATCGGCCGCAGGATGGTTTCCATGAAGGCGATGCCGCGCACACGTTCGGCGTGGCGCGAAGCCCAGTCGAATGCCAGCGCACCGCCCCAGTCGTGGCCGACGAGCACGACGTCGTCGAGGTCAAGCGCCTCGAACCAGGCGTCGAGATAGGCGATGTGATCGCCATAGCGATAGTCGATATCGGGTTTGCCGGAGCGTCCCATGCCGATCAGATCGGGCGCCAGGCAACGGCCTGGCCCGACGCCTGGCATGATGTTCCGCCAGAGATGCGATGAAGTGGGATTGCCGTGGAGGAAGACAATCGGGTCGCCCTCCCCCAGTTCCTCGTAGGAGATGAACGAGGTGAGAATATCGATGGTCGGCATATGGAGCTCCGCGCTTTCGTGCTATATAGGCAGGCAACTGTCCATTTATCATATAGACAGGTAACTGTCTATATTGCCGCGGGGGTTTCATGGCGTCTTCGTCCCTTGGCCTGTTGTTGCGTCTGGTCCATCAGCATTGGACACAGGCTGTCGAAGCGGCACTCGATGAGGCCGGCTACGGAGATATCCGCCCGCCGCACGCCAACGTCTTCACCTTCGCGCGACCCGAGGGCATTCAGGTCAGCGAGCTGACCAAGCTCGCCCGTGTTCGCAAGCAGACGATGACCCAGGCCGTGGAAGAACTCGAGCGCTTGGGTTATGTCGAGCGCCGGCCCGATCCGAACGATCGGCGCGGCCGGCTGGTGTTTCTGACGGAAAAAGGCCAAGGAGTCAGGCCGATAGCGATGGCGGCGGGCCGGCGCGTCGATGAAAGCTGGGCCGCCTTGACCAGCCAGCAGCAAATGGACGATCTGCGGACAGCGCTCCGGCGGCTGCTGGCACAGTTGCAATAGCGAAGCGGCACTGCCTTGCCCCTTTCCACTTAACCGTCGCACGACCGAAGGAAAATAGATGCCTGGTGACGATAGCAAGGGTGCCGACGCGGATGTCGTCATCATCGGCGGTGGAGCTGCCGGTATTGCCGCCGCCCGTCGCCTGCAGGCGCTCCGCCCGGACCTGTCCATCCTCCTGCTTGAAGCCGGCGATCGTCTCGGCGGGCGCGCCTGGACGGTTGGACTGCCTGACGCCGATATTGCGCTCGATCTCGGCTGCGGCTGGCTGCATGGCGCGCGGACCAATGCCTGGACTGCGATCGCCGGCGAGGTCGGACTGACGGTCGACCGCACGCCGGCGCCCTGGAACGACGGCGGACGCCAGCTTCAGCGTGATGGCGCGGAGGCGCGTGCCGCAAGGCAGGCGATCGGCGCCTATTTCGAGCGTCTCGAGAGCCATGAGGGGAATGACGCCGCCATGGCCGAATTGCTCGAGCCCGGCAATCCCTGGAACGGCCAGATCCGTGCGATCGGCACTTATATCACCGGCGCCGAGCTGGAGCGGTCGTCAATCGTCGATTACAACAGATATGATCCCGGCCCCGGTCCCGACTGGCGGGTGCGCGAGGGTTATGGAACGCTGGTCTCGCGTTACGGCAAGCCGGTTCCGGCAAGGCTCGGCACCGAGGTGACGCGCATCGACCACCGTCATGCCGGCCGTATCGGCATCGAGACGAACCAGGGTGTGCTCCGTGCCCGCGCCGTGCTGGTGACCGTGTCGACGAATGTGCTTGCCGCCGGCAGGATCGCCTTCGACCCGCCTGTGCCTGATAAGATCGAGGCGGCAGCCCGTTTGCCGCTCGGCCTCGCCGACAAGCTCTTCCTGAGGCTCGCAAATCCGGAGGCGCTGCCGGCGGATACGCATATGCTCGGTTCCACCAGTCGTGGCGCGACCGGCACCTATCAGCTCCGGCCGTTCGGCGCGCCTGTCGTCGAGGCCTATTTCGCCGGCGACCTCGCGCATGATCTGGAAGGGCAAGGCAGCGAGGCCGCCTTTTCCTTCGCGTGCAACGAATTGGCAGCGCATTTCGGCGCTGACATTCGCAAGCAATTGTCGGTCGCCGCACTGTCGGCCTGGGCCGCTGTGCCCCATATCGGCGGCTCCTATTCCTATGCCGAACCCGGCGCGTCCAATTTGCGCGGCCGTCTCGCCGCGCCGCATGACGGGCGGATCTTCTTTGCCGGCGAAGCCTGTTCGACGTCGCGCTATTCAACGGCGCACGGCGCCTACGAGACCGGGGTTGCTGCGGCCGATCTGATCGCCGGCTCGTTTTCGCAAAATCCGTAACCGTCGCCGGCTGCGACGGCAGGCGGGAAAATTTTTTCTCACTTGTCGCGAGGGCGGGATTGGCTATGCTCCCCCTCGCCCCTGCGCTGCGAGCTCAGGGCGCGGTACGTCATCCGGCGGCAAGCGGCCGCCTCAAGCTCAATATTGTCATTGATTGCAGGAGCCCCGGCTTCTACCCCGACCGTTTGCGCGTCGGCTGCGGGTATCCGCATGAGGAGGAAGAAATGGACTATCGCAAGCTCGGTCCCAGCGGGACCGTCGTCACCGCCTATTGCCTCGGCACCATGACGTTCGGCGCGGAGGCTGACGAGGCCGCCTCGCATAAACTGCTCGACGATTATTTCGCCTGGGGCGGCAATTTCATCGATACCGCCGATGTCTACAGCGCCGGCAAGTCGGAAGAGATCATCGGAGGCTGGCTGAAAGCGCGCCCGACCGAGGCCCGCCAGGCGATCGTCGCCACCAAGGGGCGTTTCCCGATGGGCAACGGACCCAACGATATCGGCCTGTCGCGCCGGCATCTCGGCCAGGCGCTCGACGATTCTCTGCGCCGCCTCGGCCTTGAGCAGATCGATCTCTATCAGATGCATGCCTGGGATGCGCTGACGCCGATCGAAGAGACGCTGCGCTTTCTCGACGATGCGGTTTCCTCCGGCAAGATCGCCTATTACGGCTTCTCCAATTATGTCGGCTGGCACATCGCCAAGGCCTCGGAAATCGCCAAGGCACGCGGTTATACCCGCCCGGTGACGCTGCAGCCGCAATATAACCTGCTGGTGCGCGACATCGAACTTGAGATTGTCGCGGCCTGCCAGGATGCCGGCATGGGCCTGCTGCCGTGGTCGCCGCTCGGCGGCGGCTGGCTGACCGGCAAGTACAAGCGCGACGAGATGCCGACGGGTGCTACCCGCCTCGGTGAAAACCCCAATCGCGGCGGCGAATCCTATGCGCCGCGCAATGCGCTGGAGCGAACCTGGGCGATCATCGCTGTTGTCGAAGAGATCGCCAAGGGGCATGGCGTCAGCATGGCGCAGGTGGCGCTCGCCTGGACGGCGGCACAGCCGGCGATCACCTCGGTCATCCTCGGCGCCCGTACGCCCGAACAGCTCGCCGACAATCTCGGCGCCATGAAGCTCAAGCTCTCCGATGATGACATGGCAAGATTGAACGAGGTGAGCGCCCCTCAGCCGTTCGACTATCCCTACGGCAAGGGCGGCATCAACCAGCGCCACCGCAAGATCGAGGGCGGCCGCTGAGTCTCCGCCCATAACCGGATGAGTCGTCTCGCCCGGTCTGCAACACCAACGAAGAAAGCCGCCATGTTTCCATGGCGGCTTTTCGGCCTTGCTGCTTGGGAGGCGATTTTAGGCCGGAAGCTGGAAGATCACGTTGGCGATCAGGACGATCGCCAAGCCGCCAGCGAGCGCCAGGTAAGGCAGGATGCCGGCTTTCTTGACGCCGAGATCCTGGCCGACCAGACCGAGATCCTCCATCGCGCCGGCCGGGAACTTGCCGCCGTCGCGCACATAGTGGCGATAGGCGAAGACGGGCAGGATCAGGGCGGCGAAGATGAAGCCGACCCAGAGCGCATTGGAATAGCCCCATACCTTGGCGCCGGCGCCGAGGAAGAGGGCGTTGACGAAGGCGAGCACGGTGTTGAGGCCGATCAGCCACGTCGGCGCCTTCCAGGGGCGTTCGATATGGCCGGAATCCACCCGGTGGATCCAGCCGGAGTTGAGGTTCAGGAAGTTGAAGATGATGTAGCCGACATTCGAGACGGCGAGCACGAAGAAATAGCCGCCGACATCCGAGGCGATTGCCAGCAGGAAGAGATTGAAGGCGAAATCGGTCCACATCGCCCGCGTCGGCGCGCCATTCTCATTGACGTGGTCGAGGTATTTCGGCAGCCAGCCGTCCTTCGAGCCCTGGTAGAGCGTGCGCGAAGAGCCGGCCATCGCCGTCATGATGGCGAGGAAGAGCGCCATGATCATCAACACGACGAGCAGTTGGGTGACGACCCGGCCGGCGCCGATCAGGCCGCCGAGCGCTTCGGCAACGCCGGTGCCGTCGACGATGCCGGGGGCGAGCATGCCTGCATGGCCGAGAACGCCCTGGAAGGCGAAGGGGACGAGGAAGAAGAACAGGCAACAGGCAAGGCCGGAATAGAAGATCGCCTTGAAGGTGTCGGTCTTCGGGTTCTTCAGTTCGCGGGTGTAGCAGACCGCCGTCTCGAAGCCGTAGGTCGACCAGGCGGCGATATAGAGGCCGCCGAGGAAGAGCGTCCAGCCGCCGTTGCTCCAGGTGCCGTCGGCGGCGGCATAGGCTGCCGTCGGCGGCACGAGGCCGGTGACGTTGGTGGCAAGGATCTGGCCGCTGACGATCGGGTAAAGACCGATGATCAGCAGCGGCACCAGCACGATGATGGCCAGCCACTTCTGTACGCTGGCCGTTTCCGAGATGCCGCGATGCTGGATCGCGAAGATGATCAGCATCAGGATGCCGCCGATGAAGAAGGTGGCATTGATATTGGCGGTGGCAAGGAAGGGGATGTTGAAGGTGACGAGCGACCAGTTGCGGATCGCCGGCGTGAGCGCCGCGACACCGTCGGTGCTGAGCAATGCCTTGACGGCGTCATCGGGGGTGGTGCCGGCATGGGCGGCGATATATTCGGCGACGCGGGGGCTATCGGCCGTGATGGAAGCGGCATGGGCGGCGATCCAGTCGAGGACCATTTGCGAATCCGCCGCCGGAATCGGGTAGAAGGCATTGAGGATGTAGCCGGCGGCGATGGCGCAGCCGAGCGACAGCACCGGCGACCAGGCAAACCAGTTGCACCAGACCGACAGCGGCGCGATGAATTTCGAATAACGCAGCCAGGCGGTGGCGCCATAGACCGAGGCGCCGCCGGATTTGTTGCCGAACATGCCGGCGATTTCGGCATAGGTGAAGGATTGCAGGAAACCCATCACCATCGAGATGATCCAGACGACGAAGGCGAGCTTGCCCGTCGTGCCCGCGATACCGCCGATGGAGAAAAGAACGAGCGGCGGCACGCCCGCAGCCACCCAGAATGCGCCCTTCCAATCGAGCGCGCGTACAAGCTTACCCTCGGTGCCGGATGCAATTCCGGCCTCCACAACATCTGTCATCGGTGAAATTCCCCATTCGATTTGTTCCGGACGTATCTTTGTACGTCTCCCTGAACGTGTCTCCCTGACAGTCTCAAGCCGGCCCGGATGATTTTGGCGATCCGTGTTCCCGACGGATTCCCCGAGTCTCAACTCTTTATGCATAGTGAAGATATTTTCTTTTTAGTCAACATGACTTTACTTTCCCGAGGCATTTTGTAACCTGTATGGGTGTGCCCCAGGGTACGCCGATCCCCCATGAGGGCAGCATGCGAGAACTTCATCCTGCTACGAGCGGCCTGCGCCCGGCGACTGCGAGCCTCGTGCATTATCCCGGCATTCCCACCCTGCCGGAGGGAACCGAGCGCTACCGGGCAAAGGGCGGCGGATCGGTCGTCCTGCGCGTCGCGCCGGGCGACCGCGTCAGCGTCATCGACAGCGAGGGCGGGCAGGTCTGCGAGATCTCTTTCCTCGACGAAAAGGGACGATTCCGGGCGGCCGGTCTTGGTGCGGCATTCAGCAATTCAGCCGAGGGTTTGAAGGCCATTCTTCAGGCAGAGCATGAGAGCGCCGCACGCACGCGCGTAGCGCTTCAGCGCCGCGGCGCCGATCTGGCTTCGGCCGGAGCGCTTCGCATTTTCGGGGCGGGATCGACCCCGGGCAGCCAAGCGGATTTCACGATTGCCATGAAGGGCCTGCTGATTGTCGCGGCACCCGCCGCAGCCATGTCGCCGGAGGCGCAGGATACGGCGACGCCGATCGAGATCAGGATCAAGCGCAGCCTGCTGATCCGCGATTACGCCTCGGCCCTGCCGGAACCGGTCGCCGATCCGGTCGAGGATATCCGCATCCGGGCGGCGACCGCCGCTGCCTATTTCGTACGTGCCGGCGAATTCATCCAGATCATCGACGTCTATGGACGCCAGTGCACCGATTTCCAGGCGTTTGCCGCCCGCAAGGTCGACAAAGGCCTCGATCTCGCGCTTGATTCCACCGTCACCCGCACGCTGCTCGGCCGCAGCTATCCCATGCCTGGCCTGCCCTCCAAGGCCTTCGACCGCGACTTCGAGCCGCTGGTCGAGATCGTCCAGGATACGGTCGGGCGCCACGACGCTTTCGCGACCGCCTGCAATGCGCGTTACTACGACGACATGGGCTATCCCGGCCACGTCAACTGCACGGATAATTTCAACGCGGCGCTGGCGCCCTACGGCATTGCCGGCCGCAAGGGCTGGGAAGCGCTGAACTATTTCTACAACACCAATATCGACCACAACAACCAGCTCTATCTCGACGAGCCATGGTCGCGTCCCGGCGATTACGTGCTGATGCGGGCGCTGACCGATCTCGTCTGCGTCTCCTCGTCCTGTCCCGACGATATCGACGCGGCGAACGGCTGGGATCCGACGGATATCCACGTCCGCACCTTTTCCGGAAAAGAGAAATTCTCACGAGCGGTAGCCTATCGCATGACCCCAGATGCCGACGCCGAACTGACGCGCGAAACCGCCTTCCATCCTCGCCTCTCCGCCTTGACGCGGGACTACGCCGAATATCGCGGCTACTGGCTGCCGAACCGCTTTTCCAGCGAAGGGCCGGTCGAGGAATATTGGGCCTGCCGCGAGCGCGCCGCCGTCATCGATCTCTCGCCCTTGCGGAAGTTCGAGGTGACGGGGCCGGATGCCGAGGAACTGCTGCAATATTGCCTGACGCGCGACGTGCGCAAACTGTCGACCGGCCAGGTCGTCTATTCCGCCATGTGCTACGAAAACGGCGGCATGATCGATGACGGCACGCTGTTCAGGCTCGGCGACAAGAATTTCCGCTGGATCGGCGGCGATGATTTCAGCGGCATATGGCTGCGTCAACAGGCCGAGAAGAAGGGCTTCAAGGCCTGGGTCCGCTCCTCGACCGACCAGATGCACAATATCGCCCTCCAGGGGCCGAAGAGCCGCGATATCCTGAAGCAGATCATCTGGACGGCGCCGCGCCAGCCTGAAATCGGCGAGCTCGAATGGTTCCGCTTCACCGTCGGTCGCATCGGCGGCTTCGAGGGCGCCCCTGTCGTCGTCTCGCGCACGGGCTATACCGGCGAGCTCGGCTATGAGATCTTCTGTCATCCGAAGGATGCGCTGACGGTGTTCGACGCCGTCTGGGAGGCAGGCCAGCCGCACGGGTTGAAGCCGATGGGGCTGGAGGCGCTCGACATGGTCCGCATCGAGGCGGGCCTGATTTTCGCCCATCACGAATTCACCGACCAGACGGACCCGTTCGAGGCCGGCATCGGTTTCACCGTGCCGCTGAAATCCAAGCAGGATGATTTCATCGGCCGCGAGGCATTGATCCGGCGCAAGGAGCATCCGCGCCACCTGCTCGTCGGCCTCGACATCAAGGCCAACGAGGCCGTCGGTCATGGCGATTGCGTCCATATCGGCCGGGCCCAGGTCGGCGTCGTCACCAGTGCCACGCGCTCGCCTGTTCTCGGCAAGACCATCGCGCTCGCCCGCATCGACGTGATGCATGCAAGCCCCGGCACCGAGGTCGAAATCGGCAAGCTCGACGGCCACCAGAAGCGCCTGCCGGCGACGATCGTGCCGCTTTCGCACTACGACCCGCAGAAGACACGGCCGCGCTCGTAACCCCTGTTTTTTGAGGGCGGAGGCGGCGATCGGCCTTTTTGGCATGCAAGGCGGCCGATATACAACCTGGCGGAGATTTCACTACTCTGAAAAACTAAAAGTTGACAAACTCGGCTTGGATGACTATATCCCGGTTGTCGATATTGCTTGTTTGACTTTTGTTATCGCACGCTGGCAACGTGCCCTGGACGAACTTCCCTCTTCAAAATCGAGATCATCATCCGTCGTGCTTGCGCACGTGCGGTCTGTCAATTGCTATGAAAGGGTTTGTTATGACCACTGGCACAGTTAAATGGTTCAATTCCACCAAGGGCTTCGGCTTCATTCAGCCTGATGACGGCGGCGCTGACGCCTTCGTTCACATCTCTGCCGTCGAGCGCGCCGGAATGCGCGAAATCGTCGAGGGCCAGAAGATCGGCTACGAGCTCGAGCGCGATAACAAGTCGGGCAAAATGTCCGCTTGCAATCTCCAGGCTGGCTGAGCTGAAATCTGCTTTCCTTTGACCGCGGATGTACCGGCACTGCCGAAAGCATGATACTATCAAGGTCAGGCAATTTGCCTGGCCTTTTTGCTGCGTTCGCTGAGCGGCGCATGAATCCAGGACGGATATGACAGAGTCACATAGCAAATCACGCAAGCAGGCGGAGATTGCCTTTGGAAACGCGCAATCGCAATTCCTGGCGCGAAGCCGTGCGGTTGAGGAAGTCGATCAGACGGTGCGGGCCCGCGAAGAAAAGACCTTGCGGTTACGCGAAGCCCGCGAGGCCAAGGAGTTGCAGGATCGCTTGACAGCGGTTACCGCTCTTGCCGCAAAGAAAAAGAAAATCTGACCTTCGGGCCAGACATCCAACAGTCAGGAAACAGATTTGAAAAACGCCAGAAACAACGAGCTTGCCGATCGCCGCAGCGCCGCTGCCGAAGCCAAGGCCGCTCTCCTCAATGCGTATCGTACCGCCAAGGATACGGCTGAACCCACCCGGCTCGCCAAGCAGGCGGAGCGCCAGGCCATTGCCGCGGCCAGGGAAGAACGGCGTGCTGCGCGCGAACGGGTCAAGCTCGAGGAACTGGAGCGGGCTCAGGCCGCAGAAGCCGAGCGTCAGGCTGCCGCCGAGGCCGCCGCACGCGCCGAGGCCGACGCGCGCGAAGCGGCTGACAAAGACCGGATCGCCCGCGTGATTGCCGATGAAGCGGCCCGAAAGGCCGAACGCGACCTGCGCTACGCCAATCGCAAAGCCAGAAAGTCCTGACTGTCGGCGCCGCCTGTCGACACGACAGGCAGCGCTATCTTCAAGCCGCCTGCACGGCTGCATTCAGCGGGATTTCGACGTCGATTTCCAGCGTCGAGACGTACTCGTTGCGATCGATCGTCACCTGCACCTTGTCATGGTCGAGCTGCACGTGTTTTGCGATCACCGCCAGGATTTCCTCACGCAGCAGCGAGACCAGGTCCGACCCCGCCGAGGAGCGTTCATGGGCGAGAAGGACCTGCAGCCGTTCGCGGGCGGCCGGTGCTGTTCTCTGCTTGTTGAAAAGACGGAAAATATTCATGCTGCCCTCCGTCCGAAGATCTTGCCGAAAATATTCCTCTTTTCCTCTGGGATCGCGATCGGCACCGTCTCGCCGGCGAGCCGGCGAGCGGCATCGAAATAGGCCATAGCAGCCGCGCTGCGGCTGTCTGCCAGCGTGACTGGCGCGCCGATGTTGGAGGCACGCAGGACATCCATGCTTTCGGGTATGATGCCGAGCAGCGGGATGGAAAGGATTTCCAGGACGTCGTCGACCTTGAGCATGTCGCCACGTTCGGCGCGGTTGGCGTCGTAGCGGGTGAGCAGCAGGTGCTTTTCCATCCGCTCGCCGCGTTCGGCCTTGGCGGTCTTGGCATCCAGCAGGCCGATGATGCGATCGGAATCGCGCACCGACGAGACTTCCGGATTGGTGACGACCACGGCAACATCGGCGTGGCGCATGGCAAGCGTCGCGCCGCGTTCGATCCCTGCGGGGCTGTCGCAGATGATCCAGTCGAAATAGCGCTTCAGGTCGTTGATGACGCGCTCGACGCCCTCGGCCGTCAGATTGTCCTTGTCGCGCGTCTGCGAGGCCGGCAGCAGGAACAGCGTTTCCAGCCGCTTGTCGCGGATCAGCGCCTGGGTAAGCTTGGCGTCGCCCTGGATCACGTTGATCAGGTCGTAGACGACCCTGCGTTCGGCGCCCATCACGAGGTCGAGATTGCGCAAGCCCACGTCGAAATCGACGACGACGACTTTTTCATTGCGTTGCGCCAGCGCCGCTCCCAATGCGGCGGTCGAGGTGGTCTTGCCAACCCCGCCCTTGCCTGACGTGACGACGATCACTTTCCCCATCATTGTCTCTCCTTTGCCGTGGCCCCAGTAATTCAAAGTGTTACAGCGTCCTTTGCGGCTCTCGAAGAGACGCGCAGCGCTGCCGTCAGATCAGTTTCTCTGCCATGATCGCGTCCTCTTCGAGCCAGAGCTGAACAGCCTGTCCGCGAAGATTGGGGGCCATGTCTTCCGCCATTTTGTAGATGCCGTCGATTGCAACCAGCTCGGCCTCGAGCTTGCGGCAAAAGATCCGCGCCGATGCGTTTCCGATGGACCCCGCCATGGCTCGGCCACGCAGGGCGCCATAGATATGCACGGACCCTCCGGCGATGACCTCGGCACCCGAGGCGACCGATCCGATGACGGTGACGTCACCTTCCGGGAATATTACCGATTGTCCGGAGCGCACCGGCTCCCGGATGACGATCGATTGCATGGCCGGACGCGTCTCCGCCGCTGCCGGTTTGACCGGCGTATCGACGCTCTCTTTGGCCGGAACCTCGATATCGGAAACCGACCGGCCGCCTTTGAGCGCCGGCGGCATGCCGGAGCCGAGGATCGAAGGCCGCGCGCCTTCGATGCCCATGATGCTGACATTGCGCTTGGCAAGTTCGGCAATCAGGTCCTTCAGCTGCGAGCGGTCGATCTGCAGGTCGGTCAGGTCGAGCACGACAGGCCGGCCGAGGAAGAACCCGGCCGAACGCGCGGCCAGATCGTCCAGCCTGATCAACCAATCATCGATGGGAAGATCCGGGGACAGCATGACCGCGAGGAAAGAGCGGCCCTTGATGCGGATAGAGCGAGCGTCTGTTAGCACTTTGGTCATCTATGTGAAGAAATCGTTGACCATGTCTAGCGCTGCTATGGTTAACAAAAAGTTAACGCGGCCTTAACATTACCCATAATGACGTGAGGGTTTTCAAGGGCGAGATTGCGCCAAGCCATTGCAAACGCTTTGTATTCTCCAGCAGTGCCGAACAGTTAATAATGCGGCTTTCGACGTCAGCCGCAAATCTGCCGCTGCGCCGGGTGACGCTCAGCCTTCCGCCTTGCGTTGCGCGTTGGAAATGGCGCGTGCGGCCTCTTCCGAGGAGTTGGCGAGCGTGCGCATCTCGGCGGCCAGCACGGCAAAGCCTGATCCGGCGGTGCCGGCGCGGGCGGCCTCGATGCCGGCATTGACGGCGAGCAGCTTCAGGTAACGCAGCGATTGCAGGATCTCATTGGTCTTCGAGGCGGTGACGCGCATGTCGGCGGTCTGCTCATCGATTCGCTGATAGAGTGATTCGATGTTGATGATGCTGCCTTCGAGATAGAGAAGCTCGCCTTTCTCGTCCCAGATGCCGCCGCCGGTCTCGGTGACCCAGATGAGATGACCCATGGCGTGACGGATGCGGTATTCCATCGTCCAGTCCGTGCGCTTCTCCAGCGCCCGACCGACGATCTCGTCCATCAGAGGCACGTCTTCCTCGTACATGATCGAGGTGAAGGTCCGCGTGCGATTGCCGATGATCTCGTCGGTGGGATAACCGAAGATGCGCTCGATGCCGTCGGTCATTTCAAGCATGGTGTAGTTTTCGTCGGCGCGGCAGCGGTAGAGAAAACCGTTCATGCGCCCGAGAATGCTCGTTTGAAAATCCATGAAGGCCACATCCGAAGAGAAGAGTTGCAGATGGATTTATGTCGTCTCATTTAATACGGCGCATGCGCCGGAAGAGAACGCACGACCACCCTCCTCCGGCAATGCAGGCCTGCCTCATCAGTTGCGCAGATATTCTTCCATGGAATCGTCGAGCGCCTCGACCCAGGGCGTGTGATGCGTCGGCGACATGTTGCCGGTCATCAGCGACCGGTAGGCATGATCGCGGAAGCCCATGATATTGTGGGCCTTGTGATGTTCCCACTCCATGAAGGTCCGGTTGGTGCCCTCGATGTCGAAGGAGGGATAGTCGGTTTCATCAAGCAGTTCCTTCACATAGTCGCCCTGATACCAGATCATCTGCTCGGCATCTTCAAGCGTTTCCTCGCGGGCGCGCCACATGTCGAAATTGGCCTTCAGCGCCTCTTCCGACGGCAGGGTGATGCGCCCCATCATTACGTCGCGCGCCCACCAGGCCTGCACGTCGAACATGTTGAAGGTGTAGAACTGGTCCTGCATGCCGATATAGAAAAGCTGCGGGTTCTTGTCGAAGATCACCCCCTTGTAGAGGCTGTCGGCCCAGAGGCGGTTGGCGGTCTTCAGCCGGAGATCGTCGGGCAGGAAGGGGAAGTGGTGCTGGTATCCGGTGCAGAGGATCACAGCATCGACCTCCTTGCTCGAGCCGTCGAGGAAATGCGCCGTGCGGTTTTCGAGCTTGGTCAGCAGCGGCCGTTCCTCGAAATTCTCCGGCCATTTGAAGCCCATCGGTTTTGAACGGTAGCTCGTCGTCACCGATTTCGCGCCGTATTTCCAGCATTGCGAGCCGATGTCTTCGGCCGAATAGCTGCGGCCGACGATGAGGATATCCTTGCCCTTGAACTCCAGCGCGTCGCGGAAATCATGGGCATGCAGCACGCGGCCGTTGAAGGTCTTCACACCCTCGAAATAGGGCACGTTCGGCGTCGAGAAATGGCCGCTTGCGACGACGACATAATCGAATTCCTCGTCATACATCCGGTCCTCGATGCGGTTATGCGCCGTCACCGTGAATTTCTTCGTCTGATCGTCGAAGCGGACCATGCGCACCGGCGTGCTGAAGCGCACCCAGTGGCGGACATTCGCCTTCTCGACGCGGCCCTTGATGTAATCCCAGAGCACGGCGCGCGGCGGATAGGAGGCGATCGGCTTGCCGAAATGCTCCTCGAAGGAATAATCGGCGAATTCCAGGCATTCCTTCGGGCCGTTCGACCAGAGGTAACGATACATGCTGCCATGGACCGGCTCGCCATATTCGTCGAGGCCGGTGCGCCAGGTATAGTTCCAGAGCCCGCCCCAATCCGACTGTTTTTCGAAGCAGACGATCTCCGGGATCTCGGCACCCTTCTGGGCGGCCGATTGAAAGGCGCGCAGCTGCGCAAGCCCGGAAGGACCGGCACCGATGACGGCTACTCTTGTCATGAAGCATTCCCCTCTTGATTATATGTCATTGCCTGTTTTGCGCGTCTGAAACCGCACGCGGCGCTGGTGCGCACCGCTGCGCGTCAGTCGGGATAGATGCCGGGGCTGGTCGGAGCTCCGTCGTCATATTTGGAAAGCCAGTCGATCGTCGTCTCGCGGAAGCGGGTGAGGCCCTTGTAGTCGATGAGCTCTGGCGGCAGCGTCTTCAGCACGCGCGGAAAGCGGCGCGCCCATTTCGGCACGGTGGCGAGCTCTTCCATGTTCATCAGGTAGCAGCGGATGACGAAGAGGATGGCGTTCGAGCGCGGCAGGCGCCAGAGGCTCTGCAGTTCGACGCGCAGATGCACCTTCTCGCCGACATTGTCAGGCGTCACCGTGGTGCGATCGGGACCCCATTTGTGGTAGTTCTCCGGGCTGGTGTCGAGCCGCGGATTGATCGTCATCGTCCAGTTGAAACGCCGTGTCGGTTTGCCCTGCTGCAGGTTCAACAGGAATTTCAGCGCCCGGTCGAAGACGCCGATCTGGTGGGCGAGCGGCACCGGCCCGTGCCATTCCATGAAATTCATGCCGATATCGAAATCGAGCGACCAGTCGGCCTGCGTCGTCACCATGCCGGCGTCCATCCAGAGATTGCCGTCGCGCTGATCGACGATGCAGAAGTCGCCCTGGGCCTGGCGGGTGATATATTCGAAGGGTTCGCAGGGCAGCGTCGAGGCATCGCCGAAGGTGAAGCTGTCGTCGATGCCGAGCGGGCGGTTGATCCAGCGCCACTGATCGCCGTTGCGGATCAGCGTGAAATGGTCGGGGTAACCCGCCGCCTGCTCTTCCATCAAAAGTTCGAGCGTATCCCATTGCGCGCTCATCATGTGCGGCAGCGCCTGATAACGCAGCGGATCCTCCTTCAGAACCAATGCCCGGTCGTGCATTTCGGCGACGTAATGCTCGTCGACGTCGATCAGGTTTTCGTAGACGGTGCCCGTCCGGCCGCACACATGCGGCTCCATGTTGACGGAATACATGTATTCGTCGCGGTCGAAGGGAAACGGGAAACGCCGGATGTTTTCGGGGCTGTTGCGGTAGCTGAAGTCGTTCCGGAAGGTTTCCTGCTTGAAGGCGATTGCCATGTTCGGTCTCCTTGTCCCGCTTTATCAGATGCCGCTAGAGATCGAGATGCAGCGTGTTTCCCTCGAAGCGGGACACGCAGATCATCACCTTGCGGCCGGATGCTTTTTCTTCGTTCGTCAGATAGACGTCATGGTGCAACAGCTTGCCGTCGCAGGTGACGACACCCGTCTCGCATTGACCGCAGGCGCCGCCGCGACAGAGGAAGGGCGCGTCGACGCCCGCCGCCTCGATCGCCTCCAGCATGCTTTCGTGATGGCCGACCTTCACGGTCTTGCCGGAGCGAATCAGTTCCATCGTGAACGGTTTGCCGGGCAGAGATGACAGGAACCGTTCCGAATGCAGGTTCTGTTCCGGCCAGCCGGCGTTAAGGCCTGTTTTCAGCACGCCGTCGATCATGCCTGTGGGGCCGCAGACATAGAGATGCGTGCCAAGCGGCTGGCTGTCGAGCAGGCGAGTCAACGGGATGGTGCCGCCTTCGGCGTCGCAATAGATCTTGATGCGATGCCCGCCGTAGCGCTCCAGCAGTTCCCGCCAATAGGCGCCGCGGTCACGCGTGCGGATGGCGTAGTGCAGCTCGAAATTGGCGCCTTCGCGGGAAAACTGTTCCATCATCGCGATGAAGGGGGTGATGCCGATGCCGCCGGCGATCAGAAGATGCTTGCGCCCGCGCCAGTCCGGCTGGAACAGGTTGACGGGGTAGCTGACCTTCAGCTCGTCGCCTTCGCTGACCTTCTCATGCATGAAGGTGGAGCCGCCGCGTGAATCCTCGACATGCAGCACGCTGATCTCATAGGCCGTGCAGTCATGCGGCGGCGACATCAGCGAATAGGCGTTGCGGCGCATGTGGCCACCATCGTTCATCGAGACGATGACATGCGCGCCGCCGGAGAAATAGGGCAGCGGCTTGCCGTCCAGGCGCTCGAAGCGAAATCGTTTGACGCGCTCGGCGATCGGCGTGATCCGCGCCACGCGAACCGGAATTTCAGTACCACCGCTCAAAGGAACAACTCCTCCGGATCAGGCGCGCTGCCGGGCTCTTCGGCATCGATATTGACGCCCTGGAAGGCCGCAAGCCGGCGTGAATAATGGTCGCGCACCAGAAGCGGGAGCCCGCAATGGCTGCAGGCAAAGGGGCTGGTGGTGACGTCGTCGGTGATGCCCTTGCAATGGACGCATTGCACGCGTCGGGCCAGCGAGCCGCGATGCTCGGTGATGACGGAGGCATGGTCCATGCCGTATTCGAGCGCCAAGAGCATCGCCTGACCGATGAAGCCTTCGGTGCCCGAGATATAAAGCCGCGTGCCCATATGGGCGGTGGCGAGCGAGCCTTTCAACCGGAAGAGCAGCGTTGCGATGGTCGGGGCGGTGAAGAACATGTCGGCGCCGAGGTGGCGCAGCGCCTCGTCCAGGCCGGACCCTTGCGAGCCGCGGGCGACATAGAGGATTTCGCTACGGGAAAGCGCCGTGTCGTCAAGCGCCGGCTGCTGATCGAGGAGAGCCTTGGCGCCCTCCCCTTCGAGCGCGAAAATGTGCCGCCGGGCGTTGGGCTGGATGGTCAGTCCCGTGTAGACTGGTCGGCTCTTGATGCCTGCAACGAGCATTCGCGTGCTCCTTAACCTACGGCAGTCCTCTTCTTCTTCTCCGGATCGTCGAAGGGAAGCGTATGGGCGGTGGCGCCCGCCTTGAGGGTCTTGCCGCGGACTTCGAGTTTCGTCCCATGCACCGCCTTGTCAACGTCGAGACGGGCGATCGCCATGGATTTCTTCGTCAGCGACGAATAGCTCGGGCAGCTGATGACGCCGACCTTCTTGCCGTCGGCAAAGACCTCGTCGCCGAGATCGGCCGGTCCGTCGGCATCGATCAGCATGCCGAAGATCTTGAAGCGTTCCCTACCCTTGAGGCGGGCATGTTCCTCGGCGCCGCGAAAGCCCGTCTTGCCGGGGCTGACGGTAAAGTCGAGGCCGAGTTCCCAGAGGCTGTCGCCGGGCGGCTGATCGGCGAAGGGATACATCTGCGAATTGTCGTAGGGGTAGAAGAGCAGGTAGCTTTCGACGCGCAGCATGTCGAGAACCGAGAAGCAGCAGGGGATGATGCCCATCTCCTTGCCTTCCTCGACAATCCGGTCCCAGACCATCACGGCGTCCTGGCCGCGCACGAAGATCTCGTAGCCGCGCTCGCCGGTATAGCCAGTGCGAGAGATCATCACCGGCGCGCCGAATAGCGTCGTCTGCATGTGGTGGAAATATTTGAGGTCGCGGATGCCGGGCACGTATTTGGCGAGATAGTCGACCGCGAGCGGACCCTGCAGCGACAGGTCATGCAGGTCGTCGTCGAAGAGCACGGCGCAATTGCGGCCTGCCGCCTGGCGAACGACTTCCTCGTGGCCGGAGCCGGAGCCATGCACCAGCATCCAGGAATTCGGGCCGGTGCGATAGACGATGCAGTCGTCGGTGAAGTGGCCGCGCTCGTTCAGCATGGTCGCATAGACCGAGCGGCCGGGATAGATCTTCGTCAGGTCGCGGGTGGTGATGTAGTCGAGCACGGCGATGGCGTGCGGGCCGACCAGGTGCACTTTCTTCAGGCCCGAGACATCCATGATGCCGGCCTTGGTGCGGACCGCGACATGTTCTTCCGACATGTCCTTGTCGTAGGTCCAGGCGGTTCCCATGCCGCTCCAGTCCTCGAGCTTCGATCCCAGAGCGCGATGCCGATCCGCCAAGACGGAGAAACGCCATGATAAAGCCATTTCCGTTCCCTCTTATTTCCTCTACGGAATATTTATTTCCTGACTATATAAGTCTTTCGCGCCGTGGCAAGCCCGCCCGGCATGCATTTCCCAAACTTTCGGCGGCACTCGCCGCAGCTTTAACGTCCTGCATGACCGATGCGACTGCGTGCTGCCGTCGATGGCCGTCTCTCTCAACCCATGCGTTCGGAGGCGTAGCTGCCGGGGCTTGCCGGGAAGACCACGGTGCGGTTGCCGTTGATGAAGGTGCGGTGATGGATATGGGCGTGGATGGCGCGCGCCAGCACCTGGCTTTCGACGTCGCGGCCGATCGAGACATAGTCGTCGGGCGACTGCGCATGGGTGATGCGCGCCGTGTCCTGCTCGATGATCGGGCCTTCGTCGAGATCGGCGGTGACGTAATGCGCCGTCGCCCCGA
>NZ_ML133522.1 GCF_003985145.1 Rhizobium anhuiense
TGATCAACGGCGTGAAGTGGGCCTATAACCCTGAGGGCTCGTTGACGGGTATCACCGACGCTCCAAATGTGCCGGTAGAAAAAGCACTGGAGCCGATCGTCGAACGCGGCCCGAAACTACACCAAGCCGGCGAAGCCGGTTACCGCTGAGGAGCATCCATGCGATTACTCGTTCTTGGCACGGGCGTGATGGCGAAAAACCAGCTCGCCCGCTTCCCCCTCATCGATGGCGTGACAGTGGTTGGCGCCGTCGACACCGATCCCGATCGGCTTTCGGCCTTCGCCGACAAATTCAACATCGAAAAGCGGTTTCTTTCCCTGGAGGAGGCGATCGCTTGGGGCGAGTTCGATGCGGCGACGAACGTCACGCCCGACCGCATCCATCACCCGACGACGATGGCGCTGATTGCTGCGGGCAAGCACGTCTTCTGCGAAAAGCCGCTGGCGGAGAATTATGCGAAGGCGCTGGAGATGACGGAGGCGGCCGAAAAGGCCGGCGTCATCAACATGGTGAACCTTACCTATCGCAACGTCGCGCCGCTGCAGCGCGCCCGTGAGATGGTGCTCGCCGGCGAGCTCGGCACGATCAGACACGTGGAAGCATCCTATCTCCAGAGCTGGCTGGTGTCGCGCGCCTGGGGCGACTGGCGCACCGAGTCCACCTGGCTGTGGCGGCTTTCCACCGGCCACGGCTCGAATGGCGTGCTCGGCGATGTCGGCATCCATATTCTGGATTTCGCCGCCTATGGCGCGGCGACCGACATCGACCACGTCTTTGCGCGGCTGAAGACCTTCAACAAGGCGCCGGGCGGTCAGATCGGCGAATATCTGCTCGACGCCAATGACAGCTTCACCATGTCCGTCGATTTCGCCAATGGCGCACTCGGCGTCATTCATGCCAGCCGCTGGGCGACAGGGCATCTGAACGAGTTGAAGCTGCGCATTTATGGCGAGAGGGGCAGCCTCGAGGTCATCCATCGTCCCAACGGTTCCGAGCTGCATGGCTGCCTCGGCGAGGATGTCGAAACCGCCACCTGGACGAAGATCGAGGTTGAACCGGTGGCGACCAACTATGAGCGTTTTGCCGAGGCCGTGGCAAGCGGCATCCAGCCGGACCCGAACTTCCGCCACGCCGCCAACCTGCAGAAGGTGCTCGACCTCGCCATGGTGACCGAGCGCGAACGGCGCGAGCTGAAGGTCTGATCCTGTCCGCTGGATAAGCCGCCGTTCATCCGACGGCGGCTTACGCAGCGCATCGGCGCGTCATCGGCTTTTCGTTTGCGAGGTTTTGACGCTATGCTTCTGCATGGGCAGCTCGAGGCTCTCCTTTGGTCCGTTCCTTTACGATCCCGTGACAGGAAGCCTGTGGCGGGACGGGAAATCCGTTGCGGCGGGACCGCGACCGGCGGCGCTGCTCGGCTTGCTGCTGGAAGCTGAGGGCCGGGTCGTCACCAAGGCGGATCTGATTGACAGGGCCTGGACGGGGCTTGCCGTGGAGGAAGGCAACCTTACGGTTCAGATTGCCGCGCTCAGGAAGCTTCTCGGCGCAAGGCCGGATGGCACGGAGTGGATCGTCACCGTTCCCAGGGTCGGCTACCGCCTGCCGCGCCAGGAGGATGGCGGGCCCGTGGCGTCGCAGCCGCCTTCCGTCGCGGTTCTTCCCTTCGTCAATCTCGGCGGCGATGCCGACCAGGATTATTTTGCCGATGGTGTGGTGGCGGAGATCATCACCGCCCTTGCGCGCTTCCGCTCCTTTTCCGTTGTCTCGCGTCATTCCGCCTTCGTCTACAAAGGACGCAGTGTCGATGTGCGAGAGGTGGCCCGAGAACTGGGCGTGCGCTATGTGCTCGAAGGCAGCATCCGGCGGGAAGGGGCGCAGGTGCGTATCAATGTACAGCTGGTCGACGGCGTGACCGCGGCCAATCTCTGGGCCGATCATTTTGAAGACGGCATCAGCGACGTCTTCGCTTTCCAGGACCATATCACCGAACGCGTCGCCTCGATCGTCGAGCCGGCGATCGAGATCGCCGAAATCCAGAGGTCACGACGTGACCGGCCGAACAGTCCGGCAGTTTACGATCTCTATCTGCGCGCCCTTGCCGCGATCATCGACGAGTCGATCGAAAGCAATGCCGCCGCCTATGCCTTGCTGCAGGAGGCGCTCGCCATGGAGCCGGAAAATGCGATGCTGCTTTCGCATGCCGCCTGGGTGCTCGAACATCGCATTACCATGGGCTGGCCGCGGCTCGGGACGGACGACAAGGCGGAATGCGTCAGTCTTGCCCGGCGCGGGCTTCAGCATTCGGCCGGCGATCCCCGCGTGATGGCCCATTGCGGTATGGCGTTGCTGCAGACAGGCAAGGATTATGAAGGCGGCATGGCTGTGCTGGAGGCGGCCGCTGCCGCCAATCCCAACGATCTTCTGGTCGCGGCTTGCTCCGGCATTGCGGCTTTGCACTGCGGCGATATCGAGCATGCGCTCGAGCGCATGCATCGCGCCCTGAAATTGGGACCCCGCGATCCGGATGCGCGTTTTTCTCTGACGGGCATCGCCATGGCCGAAATCTTTCGCGGCAATTACGAGGAAGCACTTTCATTTGCGTCACGCTCGCGGGCGCTGAACGCCCATTTCGATCCGACTTACTGGATGCTGATCGCCGCACACGCGCATCTCGGCAATATGGAGCAGGCGCGGCAGTTCCTGCGCGCGCTCGAGAAAATGGCACCTGATGTGACGCTGGAAGGCATTCTGGCGGGTCAGCCGGCCAAGAATCCCCAGCGTTTTGCGCCGGTTCTGGAAGGGCTGGCGCGCGCCGGGATGCGGCCGCGGCCATAGGCTTTTGCAAGTTTTTGCAGTTTTTAGTCGGACTTTAAGGACCCAGCCCCGTTGCGTCAGCCACGCTGATCCCATCAATCGGGATGGAGGGTCGGCTGATGCTTTCCAGCATGCATATTCTGTCGCTCAAACAGGGCAAGCTTTATGGCGAGCGAATTCCAATAGAGACGCTACCGCAGGAGTTCAAGTTGCCACAGCGCCTTATTCTTCTGTTCTCGCTGATCGGTAGCTGGCGCGAGCGTACGAAAAAAGGCCCCACCGAAGCGGGGCCGGAAGTTGCCGAGCCGCAGCAGGCGGCTTCGGTTGCCTGATTATTCGATGACCTGCACCACACGGTGGGTGCGGGGTTCGACGATCACGCGTTGATTGTTGATGACCGTATAAGCATATCTCGGGTTGTCAGGGACCGGCGTTACGACGACGTCTGCCGGAAGCGGTTTGCCGACGACGATCGGTTCCTGGACGACCACGGAAGCAGTCGGGGCCGGCTGCTGCTGGACATAGGTCACGACCTCGCGCGGCGGCGGGTCGACAACGGCACCGGCGACACCGCCGGCCACGCCGCCAATGGCAGCACCCACGGGGCCGCCGACGATCGCGCCGGTGATGGCGCCACCGGCTGCACCGGTCACGGCGCCATCAGCGAGCGCATTGGTTGCAAGAGACGACAGCGCAATAGCGCTGGAGACAAGTAGGACCTTGTACATTTTGCTTCTCCTTACTGGGGTTGCGTTTGGGTAACGACCGCGCCAATTCGAGGTTCCAGCAGGAGAGGGTCACGCTTTGGAAGGCTGATTCACATTGTGTGAGGTGGCCCAGGCATGGGTCGGGATGCCTTATTCCAGCCGCCGGCGGAAGAGCCAGGCGGCGGCGCTGAGTGTGACGGCGGCGATCAGCGCCAGCGGGATCGTCTGGTTCACTACCTCGCTCAAGGGGATATCCTTGAGGAAAACGCCTTTGACGATCACCAGGAAATAGCGCAGCGGATTGATGAGGGTTATCGGCTGCAGCCAGCTCGGCATGTTCTCGATCGGCGTGGCGAAGCCTGAGAGCAGCATGGCCGGAACCATGAACAGGAAGGCGCCGAGGATCGCCTGCTGCTGCGTCATCGACAGCGCCGAGATGAACAGGCCGAGGCCGGCCACCGAACCGAGATAGAAGATCGCGCTGCCGTAAAGCAGGAAGAGCGAGCCGCGCAGCGGCACCTCAAAGAGGAAGACGGCAGCCAGGATATAGACGGTGATGTGGAAGAGGCCGATCATCATCGGCGGGATCAGCTTGCCGATCAGGATTTCGTGCATGCGCAGCGGCGAGACCATCAGCTGGTCGAAGGTGCCGAGCTCGCGTTCGCGAGCAATCGACAGCGCCGTGACGATAAGCCCGATCAGGAGCGCGATACTGGCGATCAGGTTCGGCACCATGAACCATTGGTAGGTGAGGTTCGGATTGAACCAGTTGCGCGGCACTGTCGAGACGATGTCGGCGCCGGCCCGTTTGCCGGCCGGCGTCTCGGCAGCAAGGCCGGCGCCTATCTGTGAGAGGTAGCCGGCGACGATCTGCGAGGCGTTGGAGCGGCGGCCGTCGAGCACCACCTGCAGGTCGGCCGGCGCTCCCGCCTCGATATTGCGCGAAAAATCCGGGCCGATCTCTATCGCCGCAATGGCTGTCTGGGTATCGATCGCCACCTGGATATCCGCCTGGCTTCCCGCCATCTCGATCCGGCGAAAGGTCGGCGAGCCATCGATACGCTCGATCAGTTCCTGGCCCCAGTGACCACTGTCGCGGTTGAGGATCATGATATCGACATTACGGACTTCGAGAGTTGCGGCGTAGGAAAAGACGAGAAGCTGGACGATCGGCGGGCCGATCAGGATGGCGCGACCCTTGGGATCGCGCAGCACGGCCAGCAGTTCCTTGACGATGAGGGCGTAAAGCCTTGTCCATCCCATCTCAGCCGATCCTCTTTCTGGTGCTGCGGGCGGCAAGCATGAACATGATGGCGCCGATCGTCAGCATGACCGATATCGCCTTCACGAACATCGGCCAGATGTCGCCGGCGAGGAAGACCGTCTGCAGGCTGGGGATCAGGTAACGCGCCGGCACGATGAAGGTGATCCACTGGATCACGGTCGGCATGGAATTGATCTCGAAGAGGAAGCCCGACAGCAGGAAGGCCGGCAGAAATGCTGTAATCAGCGCCAACTGCGAGGCGAGGAACTGGTTCTTCGTTACCGTCGAGATCAACAGGCCCTGGCCGAGCGCCGGGATCAGGAAGGCGGCCGAGAGTGTATAAAGGGCGGCGACGGAGCCGCGGAACGGCACGCCGAAGAGGAAGACCGCAAGCAGCACGCAGAGCGTCATCGAGGTGAGGCCGAGCAGGAAATAGGGCAGGATCTTACCGGCGAGCAGTTCGACCGCCGTCACCGGCGTCGCCATCATCGCCTCCATGGTGCCACGCTCCCATTCGCGGGCGACGACGAGCGAGGTCAGAAGCGTGCCAACCAGCGTCATGACGATGGCGATCGAGCCCGGCACGAGGAAATTGCGGCTTGTCAGTTCAGGATTGAACCAGAAGCGCTGCTCGACCGCGATGGCGGGACTATGCGAGGCGACGTCCGCCTGTCTCTGCCGCTCCCAGTTGGCGACGGCGCCCTGGGCATAATTTTGCACGAAATTCGCCGTGTTCGGATCGGAGCCGTCGACGATCACCTGGATATCGGGACGGTTGCCGGCGGTGTAGCGCGTGGTGAAATCGGCCGGGATGACGACGACGCCGCGCACCTTGCCGACCACGAGGTCTTCTTCGAAAAGACGCCGGTCACGGCCCATCGCCACATCGAAATAGCGTGAGGCCTGGAAACTGGCCGACAGATCCTGCGTCAGCGGCGTCATCTCCTCGGTCACGAGGCCGATGCGGGTGCGGGTGGTATCGAGCGAGACGCCGTAGCCGAACAGAAAAAGCAGGATCAGCGGCAGCACGAAGGCAATGAGGATGCTGCTCGGATCGCGGATCGCCTGCAAGCTTTCCTTGCGCACCAGGGCTGAAAGACGCCGAAGCCGACCGGAGGAGACACTCATGCGGCATCCTCCACTTCCGATTGCTGCACGAGGGCGATGAAGGCATCCTCCATCGTCGGGTCCGGCTGCTCCTTGGTCGCGACCCGCGCCTTCAATTCATCGGGCGAGCCGAGCGCAATCGAGCGGCCGCGATAGATCAGTGAGATTCGGTCGCAATATTCGGCCTCGTCCATGAAATGGGTGGTGACGAGCACTGTGACGCCCTTTTCGACCAGCGCATTGATATGCGTCCAGAATTCACGCCGGGTGATCGGATCGACGCCGGAGGTCGGTTCGTCGAGGAAGAGGGCGCGCGGCTCGTGCATAACGGCGCAGGCAAGCGCCAGGCGCTGCTTCAGGCCGAGCGGCAGATCTTTGGCGGGTTCGCCGGCATGGCGACCGAAATCGAAAATGTCCGCCATCAGGTCGATGCGCTCGCGCCGGTGTTTTCCGCGAAGGCCATAGACGCCAGAGAAGAATTCGAGGTTCTGCATGACGGTGAGATCGCCGTAGAGCGAGAATTTCTGCGCCATGTAGCCGAGCTGGTTGCGGGCTTCGGCGGCATCACGGCGAAGATCGAAACCGGCAACGCGGCCTTCGCCGCCGGTCGGCTTCAGCAGGCCGCAGAGCATCTTGAAGGTGGTGGACTTGCCGGCGCCGTTCGGACCGAGCAGGCCGAAGATCTCGCCGCGGCGGATATCGAAGCTGATATCGTCGGCAGCGGTGAAATCACCGAAGCGCTTGGTCAGGCCCTTGGCCTCGATTACCGGCCGGTCGTTCTCAGCCTTCAGCGACTGCTGAGCTTCTGCGAGCCTGGAGCGGCCACCCGGACCGCCGCCCAACATATCGATGAAGGCATCCTCGAAGCGCGGCGGTGCAGGGGCGAGTGTTGCGCCATCGCCGGCCTTGCTGATATCGGGCTTCTTGTCCTTCGCCGCGACCAGGCGGATCGCCTCGCCCTGGATCACGCCGTCGATGACGCCATCGGCCTGCAGGAGTTCGGCGAGCACCTGCCGGCGGCGGCCGGTGACATTGGATACCCTGAAGACCCGGTCCTTGACGCGCTCGGTCATCTCCATCGGTTTTCCCGAAAAGAGCAGCTTGCCCTGGTTCAAAAGCAGCACGTGATCACAGGCTTCCGCTTCGTCCAGATAGGCGGTCGACCAGAGCACGCCGATGCCTTCCTTCGTCAGGTTCTCGACCATCTTCCAGAGGTCGCGGCGCGAGATCGGATCGACGCCGACGCCCGGCTCGTCGAGCAGCAGCAGGCGCGGCTTCTTCAGAAGCGCACAGGCAAGGCCGAGCTTCTGCTTCATGCCGCCGGAGAGTTTCCCGGCCAGCCGGCCGGTGAACCGCTTGAGATCGGTGAAGGTGAGCAGTTCGTCGAAGGCGCTCGCGCGTTCGCTCTTCGGCAAGCCACGCAGATCGGCATAAAGATCGAGATTTTCCCGCACCGAGAGATCCTCATAGAGGCCGAAGCGCTGCGGCATGTAGCCGATCGCCGCCTGGATGCCGGCTGCATTCTTCCTGGTGTCGAAGCCGAGAACCTCCATCGTTCCCGTGTCGGGCAGCATCAGACCGGTCATCAGGCGGATCAGCGTCGTCTTGCCGGCGCCGTCAGGGCCGACGAGGCCGGTGATCGCGCCGCCGCCGATCGTGCCGGAGACGGTGTCGAGGGCGGCGGGTGCGTCGCCGAAGCGCTTGGTGACGCCGTCGATCCGGACGAGCGGCTTGTCGTCCGAACCTGTCAGCGAGCCGGTCTCGGCGGCAATCATTGTCCGCCTGCCGTCGGCATGGGAAGGCGCACGGTGACCGGCATGCCCTGGCGCAGATCCGGGCCGGGCTTGTCGATGACGATCCGCAGGCGATAAACGAGGTCGGTGCGGAGTTCCGGCGTCTCCACCGATTTCGGAGTGAATTCGGCGACCGGCGAGATGAAGCCGATCGTGCCTTCGTAGGGCTTGTCGGGCGCCGTATCGGAGGCGACCGAAACCTTCATGCCGGGGTGGATGCGGCCGAGATCGGGCTCCGCAACATAGGTGCGCACCCAGACGGGCTCGGTCAAGGACAGCACGAAAACGGTATCCGCCGGCGAGACGATGGCGCCATTTTCCCGCACGCGGGAAAGGATGACGCCGTCGTTCGGGGCGCGCAGTTCGGCATCTTCCAGCGAGGTGCGGGCCGAGGCCAGGGTTGCCTCGGCAGCCTTCACCTGCGCGTCGGCGGCCGCGATATCCTCGACGCGTGACCCCTCCTGCAGCAGTTTCAGCGCCTCGTTGGCGGATTGGGAGCGGGCGGCGGCCATCGCCCGTGCAGCGGTCGCCTGGTCGAGGCTCGCCTCGGAAATCGTGCCCTGCGGGCGCAACTGGCGGGCGCGGTCATAGGCAAGGTTGGCATTCTGGAGATCGGCGAGGCTTTCGTCATAGGCGGCGCGCGCCTGGGCGATTTCGGTCGGCCGTGGGCCGGCCTTCAGCTTGTCGAGCGTCGCTCGAAGGGCTGCTGCATTGGCCTCTCCGGAGCGGACGGCGAATTCATAGGGGGCGGCGTCGAGTTTCGCCAGAACCGTTCCGCTCTTGACCACATCGCCCTCGTCGACGCGCAGTTCGGAGAGGCGTCCGCTGACGCGGAAGCCGAGCGAGACCTGGCGGATATCGACATTGCCGTAAAGGACGAATTCTCGGCGGGCCTCGGCTTGCCAGCCGAGCTTTTCGGGCAGGCCGTACCACCAGGCGGCGGCACTCGCCGCAAGGAGGAGGATGGCGAGAGGAAGGATGCGTTTCATGCTGCGCCTCCCTTCGGCGGGCCGAGGACATCAACCAGTTCGGCGGCGAGGCCGCGCAGGGTTTCCACCTGTTCCGGGCCGATGGTGTCCCATTCCATCTGAGCAAGCACGGCCGCGTGGGTGACGCGAAAGACCAGGATGCTGCCGAGAAGATTGAAGGTGCGCAGGCGCACATGTTCCGAGGCGGGGTCTTCGCGAAGGATCGCGCCGATCAGCCGCCGGCCCATCTCGATCATCGGCCGCATAATACCTTGGTAGACCTTCGCAAAAGCCTCGGTCGGCTCCATCTGCTCGCGGATCAGGAAGCGCGCCCACGATTCGGATTCCTTGCCGACGAAAAGCGTCACCATGGTCTGTAGAATTTCGGTGAGGAAGAGGCGGGCCTGAGCTTCGGCGAGGCGTTCGCCGGCGGCGTCGAGCGCCAGCAGATGCGTGCCGATGCGCGCCCTCATGTCGCCGACATGCGTGTCGATGCGGGCCATCAGATACTCGGCGGTGGCGATGTAGAGACCTTCCTTGCTGCCGAAATAGTAGGGGATTGCCTGCAGGTTCACGCCGGCCGCCTCTGTCAGCTGGCGTGTCGAAGCACCGTCGAAGCCATACCGGCCGAAGACGTCGAGAGCGGCGGAGAGCATCTTCTGCCGCGCGATATCGGCGCGGGCGGGGGCCGGTGGCTGTGTGTCATGTTCTTGGGTCATGACAGATTTATAACGCCGCCAAACAAATAAGTCAATCGATTGATATATTATTAAGCCGAGCCGGCGGTCTACGCCTTCGCTGGTACAAAGGCAAAGGCAGAAACGTGGCATCGTTTCGTGGTGGATGCGTTGGCCGGATTGGGATCGAGATGGGCGTTCAGCGGTTCAGCGTGGATCGGAACAGGTGATCTCGGCTGTTCTGGAAAACGATTCGAAAGAAAGCAAAGAGGCCCGTGGGGAACGGACCTCTTAGGGTTCTCGGAGTGGGAAGAGGAACCAAGCCTCGGGGTCGGCTGCTAACAGGGTAGCGCTGCAATATCGCTAATTTTCACGACGCTAATGTGTCTGGTATCAGCCGGCTGCGACCCAAAAGCCTGCCACTTTTTCGTGAAGCCTATGGCCATGTTTTGACACAAAACTGCCTTGCTCTTTCCGTATCGCCGGTTCGATGCGTATTCAGATTTATATCATTGCGCTCCTGCTCAGCGCCATCATGTGGTCGATCTCATTCGATGCGGCCCGGGAATCCTATCATGCCGCGCAAAGCGCGGGATTGATGCCGAACCTGCATATCAACAAGAAGCTGGATCGCATTCTGTAGACTGCGATGTAGCTCCCAGGTCCTTGCCGATTGCGTTCTCGGCCCGCGGCCGGGACCCTGTTTCTTTCTGCGTATCGAGCCCTTCCGGACAGAAAATCAAATTTCTTAAAATTTGACCGATCCGCTTAAAAGCGCTGAAAATACTGATGTGTAGAGTGATCTCATGAAAGCGACCGAAGCGTGGACAGACGCATCGATCGTTTGGAGCCGGGCTGAAAGCCCGCCGATCTGCAAACGGGGACCTCGACATGCGCAGAACTCTTGCCGCCATCGCCTTGACCGTGACCATCAGTGCCGCTGCCGGGCCGGCGTTCGCTATGGGCCCCGCCAGCCTTGCCCGCGACCTGATGTACACATCCGCCATCGGCCATTCGCCTGAGGTTCCCTTGACCACACGCGCCGGTTTCGTGCGCCCCGGCATTCCCCTCGTCCTGCACAGCCCCGTGACGGTCGAGGGTGAGGGTTATCGGCTCAAGACCTATTCGCGGAGCCTGAGCGTTGTCGTCGACTATATGTTTTCGAAGGCGGTCGATGTCGTGAGCGCGGTGACATTTCTCCGCTGACGGGATCGACTGGAAACAGTTCAGCAATAATTAGGCGCCAAGTTCGCCGCGTACGTCGAGATACCAGTCGACGAAGGCCTTGACGCCGACATCCAGGGTCGTATCCGGCTTGTATCCCGTCAACGCGACGAGCAGATCGGGGGCGGCGAATGTGCGCGGCACATCACCCTTCTGCATCGCCAGCATCTTGCGGATAGCGGGACGGCCGAGCGCCTTTTCCACCGTTTCGACAAAATTCATCAGGCTGACCGGCTGGCCTCCGCCAATATTGACGACACGAAAGGGTGCCTGGCGCGAAAGCGTTTCGATGCCCGCGTCGTCGAGGCGGTTTTCTTCGCTCGGGGTGATTGCCGACAATCTGACGATCGCTTCAATGAGATCGTCGATATAGGTGAAGTCACGGCTCATATTGCCTTCGCCGTAGATCTCGATCGGCTGGTCTTCCAGCATGTTCTTGGTGAATTTGAACAGCGCCATGTCGGGCCGGCCCCATGGGCCATAAACGGTGAAGAAGCGAAAGGCCGTGGTCGGAATCTTGTGAAGATGGGCATAGCTGTGCGCCATCAACTCCATCGATTTCTTCGTCGCGGCATAGATGGTCAGCGGCTCGTCGGCCCGATCGGTCTCGCGAAAGGGGACGGTCTCATTGGCGCCGTAGATCGATGACGTGGAAGCCAGCATCAGGTGACGGACGTCGACGCGCCGCGCGATTTCCATGATGTTCCACGAGCCTTCGACGTTCGAACGGAGATAGGCCTCGGGATTTTCCAGGCTGTAACGCACGCCGGCCTGCGCGGCGAGGTGGATCAGGATGTCGGGCTTGGCTGCCAGAACAGCCGATTCCAGCGCCGGCCGGTCCTCGAGCATTGATATGACGGGTTTGAACGCCGGAAACTGGGAGAGTGCCGCATGGCGCATCTCCTTGAGCTTGATGTTGTAATAGGGAGTGAGGCCATCGAAGCCGGTGACGTCATGCCCTTCCTGCAGCAGGCGCCTGGCCAGATGAAAACCGATAAAGCCGGCCGTACCGGTAATGAAGTAGCGCATTCCCACCTTTTCTCGGCTCCCTGCCGACGGCAAAGAGCCGATTCCGCATCAAAGTGCCCCCACTTACAAGATAAAAAGAGGCCGAGTCGATAGGTCTTTGAAAGAGACGGCAACAGCTTCGTCTCGGCTGCCGTCGGCCCGCCCGCCGCTGTCTTGCCGGATGACGGCCGGCCGCCGATCTTTGCCCTGCCGGCAGCCATCCCTCCCGGGCATTATGCTGCATTGCAACATTGAGGCTTGCATGTTATGGCCGGCTGGTCGTCTGCAAGCAGGTCAGGATCGATGAGAAACATAATCTATTGGATTCTCTGCGCGTTTCTGACCGTTGCCATCGCGATCGTGTCGCTGCGCTATGTGACGAACTTCTGGCTGCTGTCCTTTGTCTACAGCTTTCAACTCCACCTCGGTGTCGTCTTCGTTGCCGCCAGCCTCGTCATTCTGGCCGTCAAAAGACAGATCTACGGCTTTATCCTTCTGCTTGTCTCGCTTCTTCTCATCGCTCACGGCGTCGTCATGCTGCGCGAGTTCTCGCAGGATGGCAGAGCAGCGGACACGCCGCCGCTTTTTCGTCTGATGTCGTTCAACATTGCGATCGACAACTGGAAAAACTCGACCGAAATTACCGATATGGTGATTGCGTCGAATGCCGATGTCGTCAATCTGCTCGAAGCCAAGCCGCTGACATTCCATCTGCAGCAATTGTTCAAGGCCTATCCCTATCATATCGGCTGCGACAGTGGGAAAGATACGTGCGATACGCTGGTGCTGTCCAAGCGCCCGTTCGTTAGCCGGCAGGTCGCCAGCATGGGCAGCCTCCGAAAAAACAGGCTGGTGATATCGAGCGTCGACTTCGGCGGCGAGACCATCAATCTGGTGTCGGCGCACCTGACCAAACCATATTTCGACGATTTCCAGATGGCCGAATTGGAAGATCTCGGCAAAGTGCTGGGTTCGATCGACGGCCCTCTGGTGTTGTCAGGCGACTTCAACTCCTCGGTGATCGCTCCAAGCATCCAAGGTTTTCTGCGTGAACAGCAGCTGATAACGATCGTGCCGGAACCGGCAACATGGCCGGTTGCCGCCGGCGCGCTCGGGATCGCCATCGACCACATATTTGCCCGCACGCCGCTTCATCTGCGATCGCTGAAACGTCTCGATGACAATCTCGGCTCGAACCATGCAGGCCTGATCGCCGAATTCGTTCTCGACAAGGGTGGCGAAACTTCACCGGCAAAGTGAGCTTGCCGGGGGCAAGATGACCTTGCCGGGGGCAAGAGAGCTTGCCCGGGGCAAAGTCAAAATCTCGTTCTGCCGCCTTTTTTGTCGATCATCTGAAATTTCTCGCCGTCGGTCTTCACGCTGACGCAGTCGGTCGACTTGTTGGGAAACCGGACACACACCTGGCCGTTGGTGATCTTATAGCCATTGGCGTTGCCCTTGCGATACTCGTAACCGTTGCTGCTTTCTTTCAGCTCCGACGTGCCCGGCAGGTGCTGGCGAATTTCAGCCTCGCTTGCGGTTCGCATCTTTCCCGTTTCGGCTAACGCCATTCCCGGCAACATGACTGAAAGAAATCCGGCGAGGGCGGTCATGATACGCATCAGGGGGATATCTCCAGTCATGTCTTTCGGTGCGCCCATTCTACGAGAACTCCGAGAGCGAATTCAACAGCGAAGGTGGTCGCGCCGCAGGCCGACCAGCGGCTGCGGCTGCGATTTTACGTTCTTCCGAACTCATCGACGATACGGATGATGTCGTCTTCGCCGAGATAGGAGCCGGTCTGCACCTCGATGAGTTCGAGGACGATCTTGCCGGGATTGGCGAGACGATGAACTTCGCCGAGCGGAATATAGACGCTCTCGTTCTCGCGCAGCATCCGAACGGTCTCGCCGACTGTCACCTCGGCCGTTCCCTTGACGACGACCCAGTGTTCGGAGCGATGGTGGTGTTTTTGCAGCGAGAGCTTCTTGCCCGGCGTGACGAAGATGCGCTTCACCTGGAAACGATCGCCGTTGAAGATGGAGGTATAGCCGCCCCAGGGACGGTAGGACGTCGGATGGGTTTCGGCGAATTTCGCCGTGGCGGACTTAGAGGCCAGCATCTTGACCAATTGTCCGACATTCTGGCTGTCTTTGAGCGGTCCGACATAGACGGCGTCTTCGCTGGCGATGACGGCGACATCATCCATGCCCTGGACGGCAAGATGCACGCCATGGGTCATGACGAGCGAGTTGCGGGTATTGACGACGGTGGTGTTGGCGGCGGCGACGTTGCCGTTGTCGTCGCGTGCGCCTGATTTCCAGACGGCATCCCAGCTGCCCATGTCCGACCATTTGAACGGTGAGGGGACGACAGCCGCCTTGGACGTTTTTTCCATGATCGCATAGTCTATGGAGATATCGGGGCTCTTGGCGAAATGGTCGGCGTCGAGGCGGGTGAAATCGAGGTCGCGGCTTGCTTTCGAAACGGCCTTGCTGGCCGCCTTCAGCACATCGGGCGCATATTCCTGCAGTTCGGCGACGAGCTCCGCCACCGGGAACATGAAGATGCCTGAATTCCAGTAGAAGCCGCCGTCGGCGAGCATCCGTTCGGCCGTTTCCAATGCCGGCTTCTCCACGAAGCGGACGACCTTGTGCGCACCATTTTCGAGGGCATCGCCGATCTCGATATAGCCGTAACCCGTCGCTGGCTCCGTCGGCGTGATACCGAAGGTTACGAGCTTGCCGTCGGCAGCGGCATCGCGGGCGATGCGGATGCAATCGAAATAGCTCTTGTCGGCGAGGATCTCGTGATCCGAGGCGAGCATCTGGATGATGGTGTGCTTGCCAAAGAGGTCAGCTGCAAGCGTTGCGGCCGCGGCCACCGCTGCGGCTGTGTTGCGGGCGACCGGTTCGAGCAGGATCGCTGCGAGCGGGATGGCGCGCTCTCGAGCCTGTTCGGCGACCAGGAAGCGGAATTCCTCATTGGTGACGACGATCGGAGCTTCATAGAGTTCGGGATCGGAAACGCGTTCGAGAGTTTCCTGAAACAACGTCTTGTCGCCGACGAACTGGATGAATTGTTTCGGTGCGGTGGCACGGGAAAGCGGCCAGAGCCGCGTGCCTTTGCCGCCGGCCATGATCACGGGAACGATTTTCTGCGTCATAGGCGGGTTCCTTGAGATAAACGGCTTGTTCGTCACATGTCACCGGGCGCTTGCCCAGTCTCTTATTCGATTGAGCCCTGTCTTCAGCAAGTCCAGGGCTGCAGCTTCGCTGCCGGCCTCCACGTAGCAGCGCATCTCAGGCGCATTGCCGGATGGGCGGAAGTGAATGATCCCGCCGTCTCCTAGCGTCACCCGAAGTCCGTCGATATCGGATTTCGCGGCCACCTCGCCGATCGGCTGCAGGAAAGCCCGGAGATTTTCTTCCGAGGTGCGCAGATGCTCCATCAGTGCCGCGCTCGTCTCCACCGGAAAATTCTCCAGCCGATCGGCAGCGGCAAAGGGCAGGTGATAGGAGGCGGCAATGGCTGAGAGCGGCTGCCTGCGGATAGCGGCGAGCGACAGGATTGCGAGCATCGGGACAAAACAATCACGCGTCGGCAAGGCGCGCACGGCTCTGCCGTTGATATCGAAAGGGGTTGCTGTCAGCAGCCCGCCATTGGCTTCAAAGCCCATGACATGATCTTCGCCGGCGGCTACGGCCTCTTCCATACCGGATATGACGAAGGGCGAGCCGACGCGGGTGCGCCTGACGGCGAAAGAGCCTGCGGCCTCGATGCCGGAATTTGACGTAACCGGCGTCACCACCGTCCCGGCGCGCAAGAAATTGGCTGCCACAAGGCCGAGAAGGTCGCCGCGCAAGGGGGCGCCGGTTTCGTCAGCGACCAGCGGACGGTCGCCGTCGCCATCGGTCGAGACGATTGCATCGAACTTGTGCTCGGACACCCAGCGCTTCATCAGCGTGATCGTCTCCTCGGAAACAGCCTCGGTATCGACGGGGATGAAACTCTCCGAACGTCCGAGAGCGGTGATCTCAGCGCCGTAATGAGCGAGAACGTCAACCAGCAGATCGCGGGCGACGGTGCTGTGCTGGTAGACGCCGATCTTCATGCCGGACAGCGCGCCTTGCGGAAGCAGGGCGGCATTGCGTTCAAAAAAGAGCTGCCGGCAGATCGCTTCATGATCCTCCGTCTCGGCCGGCGCCTGCGTCACCGCTTCACCGGTTCGCTCGATCTCGGCCGCCGATGCGGTAATTGCCGTCTCGTCCGATTTGTCGATCTCGCCATCGGGACGATAGAACTTGATGCCGTTGCGGTCCGCCGGAATATGCGAGCCCGTAACCATCAGGCATGCGGCGTTGCTCTCGAGGCCATAGAGGGCAAGAGCGGGTGTGGGGACATTGCCGCAGTCGAATATCCGGAAGCCGAGCGCGGCGAGCGCACCTGCACAATTTCCCGAAATTTCGGGGCTTGAATCGCGAAAATCACGGCCGATCAGAATGACGTCGCCGGCCTGCGCCTTGCCGGTCTGCGACAGATATTTGCCGAACGCGGTGGCGTAGAGAGCAGAGGCGCGTCCCTTGAGATCGACTGAAAGTCCGCGAAGGCCGCTCGTGCCGAATTTCATAGGAAGACATGGCTCCGATTGCACGATCAAGTTTCTACTCAGGCCGCCTGCCGGCGTAAACACCAAAGCTCACATATAGTTAAACACGGAGGATGATGTTTCACGCAGGCTTTTGCAATCTTCTCTTGCTGAATTCTGAGGGCGTAGACCCATTGCTGATCCAGCAGGCATTGCAGCGTAGATCGATTTTGTTAGAACCGTGTGTCTGTTGTTTCGTCCTATGCGAAGGATTTTCCTAGATGAGCGATACATCCGTCAGTCTCGAGGAGAGTTGGAAGGCTGCGCTGGAGGGGGAGTTTTCAAGCCCCTACATGCAACAGCTCAAATCCTTCCTCATCGCGCAGAAGCAAGTCGGAAAGCGGATTTTCCCCAAGGGCAGCGAATATTTCCGCGCCCTCGATCTGACGCCGATCTCCAACGTCAAGGCCGTCATCCTCGGCCAGGACCCCTATCACGGGCTCGGGCAAGCCCATGGGCTGTGCTTCAGTGTCCGGCCGGGTGTGCGCATCCCGCCCTCCCTCGTCAATATCTACAAGGAGATGGAAACGGATCTCGGCATAGTGCCGGCACGTCACGGTTTTCTCGAGCATTGGGCAAGACAGGGCGTGCTCCTGCTGAACAGCGTGCTGACGGTCGAGGAAGGACAGGCGGCGGCTCATCAGGGCAAGGGATGGGAGCGCTTCACCGACGCCGTCATCCGCAAGGTCAATGATGAATGCGAATCCGTCGTCTTCATGCTCTGGGGTTCCTATGCCCAGCGCAAGGCCGCCTTCGTCGATACAACGCGGCATCTCGTGCTCCGGGCGCCGCATCCCTCGCCGCTTTCCGCCCATAACGGCTTTTTCGGCTGCGGGCATTTTTCGAAGGCGAACGCCTTCCTGCAGTCGCGCGGACGCGAACCGATCGACTGGCAATTGCCGGCCAATCCCCACGAAGCCTAGTTGTGAACGTAAGCGAGCATTCGTTCACTAAAAGAAGACAATGCGTTTTGATCTAAGGGTCTGTTCCGCAGGAGCTGCAGCGCGCATCTTAGCCTCATCGAAAGCCCGCAACGGCGGGCATGAAAGGGGTCTCACATGCTCGATCAGATCAAGGGTCTGCACCACGTCACGTCGATGGCGCAGGACGCCCGCACCAATAACCAGTTTTTCACCAATGCGCTCGGCCTGCGCCGCGTCAAGAAGACCGTCAACTTCGACGCGCCTGACGTTTATCACCTTTACTACGGTGACGAGATCGGCACGCCCGGCAGCGTGATGACCTATTTCCCGTTCCCGAAGATGGCGCAGGGCCGTCCCGGCACCGGGGAGGTCGGCACGACGGTGTTTTCCGTTCCGCAAGGCTCGCTCGGCTTCTGGAGCGATCGCTTGGCCGCGCTCGGTCTCGGCGGACTGAAGGCGGAGGAAAGTTTCGGCGAAAAGAGGCTGAACTTCTCCGGTCCCGATGGCGACGGCTTCGCGCTCGTCGAGGTCAGGGATGATGCGCGTCAGCCCTGGGCACAGGGCGGCATCAGCGAGGACCATGCCATTCGCGGCTTCCACTCTGTCGCCATGCGGCTGAGGGACGAGGGCGCCACGGCCGAACTCCTGAAGTTCATGGGCTACGAGGTGTCTGAGGAAAGGGATGGCGTCAAGCGGCTGATCAAACCCTCCGGCAATGGCGCGCATCTCATCGATCTCGAAACCATGCCGAACATTGCCCGCGCGCTTCCCGGCGCCGGCTCCGTTCACCATGTCGCCTTCGCCGTCGAAAACCGCGAGAAGCAGCTCGAAGTGCGCAAGGCACTGATGGACACCGGCTACCAGGTCACGCCAGTGATCGACCGCGATTATTTCTGGGCGATCTATTTCCGCACGCCGGGCGGTGTGCTGTTCGAGGTCGCGACCAATGAGCCCGGCTTCGATCGCGACGAAGATACGGCCCATCTCGGCGAAGCCCTGAAGCTGCCGCAGCAGCACGCCCATCTTCGCGCGCTGCTCGAGCAGCATCTGCAGCCGCTCGAAGCGTAAGGAGAGGCGATATGACCGAAACCGGATATGTGCACCGGCTGTATGCCGGTGCACCGGATAAACCCATCCTGTTGGTACTGCACGGCACCGGCGGTGACGAAAACCAGTTCTTCGACTTCGGCCGGCGCCTGCTGCCCGAGGCGACGATACTCTCGCCGCGCGGAGATGTTTCCGAACATGGCGCGGCGCGATTCTTTCGCCGCACCGGGGAGGGGGTCTACGATATGCCCGACCTCTTGCGAGCGACGGAAAAGATGGCCGCCTACGTCAAGGCGTTTGCCGACGAGCACCGGGCTTCCAAGATTCTCGGCCTGGGTTTTTCAAACGGCGCAAATATTCTTGCCAACGTGCTGATCGAGAAGGGTATCTTCGATGCTGCGGTTTTGATGCACCCGCTCATTCCGTTTCAACCTGAAGACCAGTCGACGCTTGCGGGAAAAAAGGTGCTGGTGACGGCAGGGCAGCGAGATCCGATCGCTCCCGTTCCCATGACCGAGGCGCTGTCCGACCATCTTAAGAGCCGAGGGGCTGATGTCAGGGTGGTCTGGCATCCCGGTGGACACGAGATTGCGCCGCTTGAGATCAATGCGGTCCGCGATTTTCTCGGCGATTATTGAAGCGTACACCTCTAAAGCGCGTCGCAATCTTTCAGATTCGCTCCTGGCGCTTTAGGTCTTGGTTTTACGCATGTCGTGGTCGCAAAACCGCTGCACACTTTTGGGCGACAAGCTTTAGCTGGCGGGAGACTGATTTGCGGGACCGACGATTGCCGGTCCCGCATCTTTGCTGGCACGATGATCCCATCGTCCGTTATCGATAAGACTTTAGGGGCGAGGAGGATATTTGCCCCTGATTGCCTTCATGTAAAAATTTCCCGGGGATTCCGCCATCGTCAACCCGACGACGACACCCTTGGGAACGCCTTCATATTCTCGTCTCTGACCGTTGGTCAGATAGACCCGTAGATGCCGGCTGTCTTCGTCGTAGGTGATTGCCTCGATAAGTTTCGAATCAACCGCAGTTTCCACTTTGCACCCCGCAATTTTGGATCTGAGATTCCCAATCAAGAATGTCATTCACGCTCGCAACGCACCATCTTTATGCTGCCCCGCGGGGGCGTCAAGCGCGATCTTCTTTAACGTTCATTTTTTCGTGTACGCTCTCGTTTTAGTTGATTAATGCAGCTTTTTCGAAGGTCTCTCCTGTGGAAATCCGACAGCCGCGATTCTTCCACTCGGGAAATATTAACCGCAAAGATGACGTGAAACACCATATGCGCTCCGCTTAACGACGGATTAACCGTCATATATTAAAATATAGCGGAATATTAACCGTAGCGCTCTCCCAGATATGAACAATTACAGATTGCTGTTTCTCGCGACAGTAGTGCTACTATCACTGGCGAGTTGCTTGAGTGGGCGTGGCCACGTGCCTCCGACAACCGATCTGCCTGCAAAATTTCGAGAAAGCGCCATCGAAGAGGTCGAGAATGCATTGTCGTCCGTTCACCGCGACACGCAAACCGGTCAGGCGCTACGCGCTCAGGCGAAGACTACGCAGGATTCCCTTGCGCTTTCAATCGGCAGCTACAAGGATGGACAATCATCCTTCACTGAGCCTCATGCCGTTGCAGCGATGGACAAGAGATGGATTATTTCCGACAGCCCGTCATCCGGTCGGGTCTCATAAATGGGTTACATGTTTAACTATCTAGGGCCGTGGCGACAACAGATACCGAGACTGGCTGGCAACCGTAATAGACGCGCTCGGCTGACGTTTGCCGAAGGCGAATTCGCTGCGGTCTACGCGATGAGCGATGTTCACGGATGTTACAATGAGCTTGTCGAGGCGCATCGCCGCATCGAGGCGGACGCCGCCCGCATTCCGGGACCGAAACTCATCGTCATGCTCGGCGACTATGTCGATCGCGGGCCTGATTCGAGTGCTGTGCTGGAGTTCCTGAGCAAGAGCCCCCCGCCGGGATTTCAGCGGTTCGTCCTGTGCGGCAATCACGATTCGGAACTGGTGCAGCTCTATCGCAAACCGGCGCGCATTCTCGAATGGCTCGGCTTTGCCGGAACGGAGACGTTGCACTCATACGGTATCGATATCGAGCATCTGCTGCAGTCGGCGGCCGGAAGCGAAACGATTGCCCGCGTCATTCGGAACATGATTCCCGAACGGCATATCGAATTCCTGGAATCGCTGCCGATCATGCTGCGGATGGGAAGGGTCCTCTTTGTCCATGCGGGCATCAAGCCGGGCATCGACCTCAAGAAGCAAAAGGACAGCGACCTCATGTGGATCCGTCAGCCCTTCCTGGAGGAAGGGCCGCAGCTTCCTGTCCTCGTGATTCACGGCCATACCCCGGCGCGAACCCCGACATTCGGTCCGCAACGCATCGGCATCGACACCGCGGTTTCGGCGACGGGCCGGCTGACCGTGCTGACGATAAAGGGGACGCGGGTCGGGATCCTCTAGCGCATCATGCTTTCCGAAAATCGGAATCGATTTTCGGAAAGAATGATGCGCAGGTTCAACGTGTTAGAGCGTCCTTTGTGCGTCCGAAAAGGACGCACGGCGCTCTAAATCGACGAGCCCGGTGTCGGCCGAAAACCGCTTACACTGTTTCGACATCACGCTCTAAAAGCAAACGCCGCGGGCTATGCTCCGCGGCGTCAGGACGATCAGATGTTCATCTATTTCAGGAGTGGGTCACGTCCTGGTAGAGATTGGTGCCGATACCGGTATAGGTGAAGCCGTATTTGCGGACCTCGTCACTGCGGTAGATATTGCGCAGATCGACCAGGATCGGAGCGCGCATCGACTGCTTCAGGCGATTGAAATCGAGCGCGCGGAACTGGTTCCATTCGGTGACGATGACAAGCGCATCCGCGCCGGCCGCCGCTTCGTAAGGGCCACTTGCATATTCGATGTTCTCGATCACCTTGCGGGCATTCTCCATGCCCTCGGGATCGTAGCCGACCACCTGGGCCCCGGCATCCTGCAGGGTCTGGATGATTGCGATCGCCGGGCTGTCGCGCATGTCGTCGGTGTTCGGCTTGAAGGTCAGGCCGAGAATCGCGACCTTCTTGCCGCGAATGTCTCCGCCGACGGCCGAGATGACTTTGCGTCCCATCGCCCGCTTGCGGTTGTCGTTGATCGAGATCGTCGTCTCGATCAGCCGGACCGGCGCGTCGTAATCCTGCGCCGTCTTGGCAAGGGCAAGCGTATCCTTGGGGAAGCAGGAGCCACCGTAACCCGGGCCGGCATGCAGGAACTTGGCGCCGATACGGCCATCGAGACCGATGCCGCGCGAGACGTCCTGGACGTTTGCGTCGACCCGTTCGCAGAGATCGGCGATCTCGTTGATGAAGGTGATCTTCATCGCGAGAAATGCATTGGCTGCATATTTGATCAGTTCCGAGGTGCGGCGGGTGGTGAAGACCAGGGGAGCCTGATTGAGATAAAGCGGACGATAGACCTCAGTCATGGTTTCACGCGCCCGATCGTCGTTCAGCCCGACGACAATGCGGTCAGGGCGCTTGAAATCTTCGATCGCCGCGCCTTCGCGCAGGAATTCGGGATTGGAAACCACGGCGACATCCGCCGCAGGGTTGGTTTCGCGCATGATGCGTTCGACTTCGTCTCCCGTGCCGACCGGAACCGTCGACTTGGTGACGATAACGGTGAAGCCTTCCACGTAGGTGGCAATCTCGCGCGCTGCGGCGTACACATAGGAGAGATCCGCGTGGCCATCGCCGCGCCGGGACGGCGTGCCGACTGCGATGAACACGACGTCGGCGCTGCGGACGCTTTCGCCGACATCCGTCGAAAACGACAGCCGGCCGGTGCTGGTATTTTCGGCGACCAGTTGCTCCAGACCCGGTTCGTAGATCGGAATGCGCCCTTCGCGAAGGGCTTCGATCTTGCTCAGATCCTTGTCGACGCAGATGACGTCGTGGCCGAAATCCGCAAAGCAAACGCCTGAAACGAGGCCGACATAGCCTGATCCAATCATCGTGATGCGCATAATTCCCTCAAATCATTAGAGTAGAACGTCATGCTGCGTCGCAGCATGAGTTCGTCTTAGTTAATCTGGACGAAAAGACAATACCGAAGATCGCCTTGGTACCCACATCGGACATCGAACTCCGGGCATCGCAGCTTGCTGCCGGCTACCCCGTCGACAGCCAAAACATAGGTTTATGTGGAAGATATGACAAGTCGAGCCGCTCGTCAGAGCGGCTCGACTTCAATCCGGAAACAGGATCAATCGGTCTGTGTCGTTGCTCGGCTGCTACAGCCGGTACCAGACGTAGGGGTCTGTTCCCGATTGAATCTTGTCCCAGCGCAGGTCGGTCTCGCGCCAGTTCTTGATGGTGCTTTTCCTGTTGTCGAGGACGAGATCGCCCTTGTCGGTTCTGACGACGAGGACCGCATGTCCTTCACCGGAGGGCGTATATGCGGTCGCGATCCGCAACGCGCGCGATGACCAGCCCATCGCTATCAGGCGGCTGCGTTTGGTCAATGCGAAATCTTCGCAGTCGCCGCTGCGCACATTCACTTTCCAGACGTCGCCATTCAGTTCGCTGCGGGAGTCGTTCCGGCCGATCATCGTACGATTGACGGCGGTGTTGACACCCTTCAGTTGCAGCATTTGCTTGTCCGTCAGCGCAATGACTGCCAAGCCATTGTTGTCGCGGCATTCGGCCGGGTTCTGGGCGCAGAACAGCACCTGGGCGAAAGGCGGAATGATCTTGTCTTTTTCCGAGATATAGCTGACCGACGAACTATCGGTCAGACCGCGGGCAAATCCTGCGGGACCGGCGGCAAATGCCGAGCATGCATTGCCGGCTGTAAAGGCCAGTGCCAGAAGTGTAACGACTGTTTTCTTCATCTCTTAAATCCCCGTTACGGGCAACCGATTGAGATCAGGCTTGCCTTTTGTCTCAGTCAATGGCATGGCGATTTAGTGATCTGCCAAGTATTGGCTGCAGAACGTCTGTCCCGTTCCTGCTGCTTGAAGGAGCATAGCCGGGGCTTGTCTCGATTGGTTTAAACCTTTCGCGACAATTTTAAACGATATGGATTTCTGTCAGACCTTAACATTCAAGCGCTTGATCTGCAACTTAAATTAGCATGAATAAATGATCGCAGCGGTTGCCTCACGGCTTTTGATCGCGTTTGCTTTGGTAAATAAACTCTGATGCTGTCCAATCTGATCAACAGGCCGGTCTTGCGAGAGGTTCTTCTCTCCGCCTTTATTAGCCTGGTTATACTGACACTCATTCCGTTCGGCAGCGTCACGCCCTTTCCCTTCGCCTTCGCCGCGATCGCAATCTTTGCGCTTGCCATCATTTCAGCACTGCTGTTCGGAGAGCCGCGACAAAGCCGATGGGTTTTCAGTGTCGCTTTGCTTTTGCTTGTCGTGCTGACGGGGTGGACCTTCGTCCAGACCATCGAGCTGCCTTCCGATTGGCTGGCAAATCCTGCCTGGAATGCTGCCCGGGACCTGGCAGATGTCCAGTATGCGGCGATCTCGGTCGAACCGGCCGATACGCTCGCGTCGACCCTCTGGGTCGCGCTGCCTTTCGTCACGTTCCTGACCGGGCTTCTGTTATGCGATACAGATCAGCGCGCGCGCAAAGTGCTCTCCGGCCTCGGGCTTTCGGCAGGCATCATCGCTGTTTTCGGTCTGTTGCAGTTTTCGCTGTTTCCCAACATCCTGATCGTCGTGGACAAACACGCCTATCTCGACAGCCTGACCGCGGTCTTCGTCAACCGCAATACCGCTGCGACCTTCCTCGGGCTTGGAACGCTGCTCATGCTGACCCTGGTCCGGGACGTTGTCCGTGCCTATTCGAACTATCCGCCCGGCGAACCGGGCCGAAACGCGCTTCTCTTGAGATCGTGGATCTACATCCTGCTCTTATGCGCATGCTTCACCGCGCTGATGCTGAGCCGCTCACGCGCCGGGATATTTGCCACCTTTGTTGCCGCCCTCATCTATTTTCCATGGCTTGTTCTCAATTGGCGCGGATCGAGGCGTCATCTGAAACCGGCGCCAAAATGGCGTTCGATGCTGAAAATCCTTTCGGCGATTGGTTTCGTCGTGGTGCTCTTGGCGATGTTTGCAGGCCAGGCGATTTTGCGTGCGCAAGAGCGGCGGCTCGAGGATGATGATCGGTTCTGTATCCTGCCGGGCATATTGCGTGCCGTTTCGGACCATTGGTTGACGGGGACGGGGCTCGGAACCTTCCGGACCGTGTTTTCCGCCTACCGCGATCCGGCCTGCGGGATTTTCGGCATCTTCGACCGCGCACACAATTTCTATCTGGAAGGATTTCTGGGCCTCGGAATATTGTTCCCGATAGCGGCGATCCTTGCCTTCTCGGTCCTTGCCAAAGTTTTCTGGCGCGGGTTCGCCCAAAGGCGGCGCCTCAGGCATTATGTTCTTCTTGGCCTGGCGGGGACGGTTTTGGTCGCCCTTCATGCAGCGGTCGATTTCTCGCTGCAGATACCGGGTTTCGCCGTGTTTTATTCGGCCTTTCTCAGTGCGGTTGTCGCGATAAGTCTCGGGCGCAACAATGGAGACGCGGACATGGCATATGAGCGGCCGTTAACCACTTAAAGTTTAAATGGATGGATTTTAATAAGATTTTCGGAAAAGATCGATTGTGCAGGTGCGAACGGTTGACTCTGAAACCCAAGAAATTTTATAGCGGGGGCAGCCTTCGGATTGTTGCGACGCCAGAAAAGTCGGACCGAAGTCGTTTTTCGCTTTCTAAGGGGCTCGGCGTTGCCAGCCTGCCACAGTTAGGGGAATGTTAATCGGCTTTCAGTGTTATTGATCGGGGATCGTCTTGTATTTTGTCAGATTGCGGGGCAGTAGCTTCAGGGGCGTCAACACAGGTTATTCTATGGGTTGTTCTCGTATCGGTAGTACACGCGTCGCCATTGTTGTAGCGCTAACGACTATATTGGCAAGCTGCACCTCGTTGCCAAGATCCGGTCCTGATCACAAAGATGTTGATCGGGATGCGGCAGTGAAAGTGACAACGAAGGAGCGTCGCGTCGGTATCGACTACGCCCTGATTGATCTCAGCAAGAACGTTCTCCCGTATTTTACTTCTCCCCAGCCAACTTCCTTCAAGGGCTTTGGCGGCGGTCGAGGCGGGGCGCCCGAAATTCCGCTTGGGTACGGTGACGTCGTTGAGGTCGCCATCTTCGAAGCTCAGTCCGGCGGTCTCTTCATTCCGTCCGATGCCGGCAGCCGACCCGGCAACTACATCTCTCTGCCGAGCCAGACTATCGATAGAAACGGAACGATCACAATTCCCTATGCGGGCAGGGTTCCGGCTGCCGGCCGCCTCAAGGAGACCGTGGAGCAGGATGTCGAGGATCGCCTGGCGAGCCGCGCGATCGAGCCGCAGGTGGTCATTACGACGACGACGAGCCGCTCCAGCCAGGTGGCTGTGCTCGGTGATGTCAACAATCCCCAGCGCATCGAGATCAGCCCGGCCGGTGAGCGCGTTCTCGATGTCATTTCCGCCGCAGGCGGTTTGACGACCAACAATATCGAAACGAATGTGACGCTGCAGCGCCGCGGCAAGATCGCGACCGTCGCCTACAACACGCTCTTGAAGAACCCGGCGGAAAACATCTACGTCGCACCGGATGATACGATCTCGATCGATCATGAGCGTCGCACATTCCTTGCGCTGGGTGCCGCAGGTACCAGCGGGCGCTTCGATTTCGAAGAATCCGACCTGACCCTTGGCGAGGCTATCGCGAAGGCGGGCGGCCTGCGTGACGACCGCGCGGATCCGGCCCAGGTCATGCTTTATCGCCTTGTCCCCAAGAAAACGGTTCAGGCGATGCATGTGGACACGACGAGATTTGCGGGTGAAACGGTTCCGGTGATAGTTCGAGCCAACCTTCGTGATCCGGCCACCTTATTTGCTGCTCAGCAATTCAAGATGGAAGACAAGGATATTATCTATATTTCCAATTCGGCCTCTGTTGAACTGGTCAAGTTCCTTGACATCGTAAACTCGGTATCGTCCACTGTTTCCGGAGTGGCCGACGATGCGAATGATACCCGTAACGCCGTACAAGATCTTGGAAATTGATTGAAATAGGCGGGCCGGCATCGATCACCAATGATCAATGCCGGCGGCCTATATAGCGATTTGATGAAGGACGATGGTTGTGGCAAGGTCAGGTGTTTATCGTAAGCTTGCGTATAGCGGAATTGTCGTCACCACGGTTGTCGGCATGAACTCAAGCGCTTTTGCGGCAGCTTGCGTGCGGCTTTCAAATCTGAGTTCCGTCGATATCAGTGGATTTACAGCCAACCCCGCCGCTCTCCTTGAAATGTCCGATCCGCTGGTTCTGTCGTCGCACGTCCGCGCGCTGGTAGGGAGCAGCAATGACGCGCTGTCGCCGGTGATCGAGCAGGCCAAGAAGGCCGATGCCGCACAGATGGCTGCTATCGGTGCCGGTCTTGGGAGGGCCGCAAACAGCTGCCAGGTAACGGATCCGCAATTCAAGCTGGCCATCGAAAAGGCCGTCGCCGAGGCGGCGAGCGCTGATCCAAATCTTGCGCCGCTCCTTGCCGCTTTTGCGAAGGTTCTCGCCGAAGGTGGAACCGCGGCGCTCGGCCCGGGTGGAAGTGCGGCAGCCGCCGCATCTGGCATCGGCAACAATGGGTCGATCGGCCGGACGGGGCCGGGTGCCGATGATGGCACGCCCTTCGAGGGTGCCGCGACGACTGCCGGTACGCTGCAGGTTTCGAATGCCGGCTCGGACTCGGATTCGAGTTCAACGACAACGACTACGACCGCGACTATAATCGTTAGCACAGGCTCGGGAGGGCAGTCGTCTACCGATACGACGCAGTCGACGAGTCAGAGTGTGCCGGTCATACAATAGCTGGAATTGCCCTTAGATCTTAGCGCTTGACGCCTTTGTTGGAGATCGAAATTGCTATCGCCAGATAAACTTACGCCACGTATCGACCCCTCCCGCGATACCGGAAACGAAGCTGACTTCATCGATTTCGATAAGCTCATCGCAATTGCCCGCCGACAGTGGCGGATGGTTGCGGCGTGTGGTTTCGCCTTCGCCATTCTCGGCATTGTCTATGTGCTGACCTCGGTGCCGGTCTACACTGCCGATACAAGCGTGCTGATCGACCGCAGCGACAACCAGGTGATCAACCAGCTGGCCGCTTTCGGTCAGATGGACGATGACGAAGGGACTGTCCTCAGTCAGGTCGAGTTGTTGAAGTCCGACACGATCGCCTATGCCGTCGTCGACAAACTGAAACTCGTCGACAATCCGGTGTTCATGGCGCCGAAAAGCTCGCTTTTTTCCGTCTCGACGCTGAAATCCTTTGTGAATTTCCGGTCATGGTTTGCCGATGACGCAGTCGTCGCACCCGATCCGGAAATGAAGCGGCGAAGCGCTGCGGAGACCGTCGCAGGCAATATCGATGTCGAACGCGTGGGCAAATCCTATGTGCTCGATGTCAGCTATACCTCGCAGTCGCCGGATCTGGCGCGTGATATCGCGGCTGCCATCGCCGACGTCTATCTGGTTGACAAGCTCAATTCGAAATATGAGGCGACACGCCGGGCCGGCGAGTGGCTGCAGGAGCGTATCGAAGAGCTGCGTCAGCAAGCGCTGGACACCGACCTTGCGGTTCAGAAATTCCGCAGCGAGCATGGGCTTGTCGAGGCCGGCTCCGGTACACTGATCAGCGAGCAGCAGCTTTCCGAGATCAACACTCAATTGATCAATGCACAGGCCGAGACGGCAAAGGCCGAGGCGAAATATGCCCGCGTCAAGTCGATCATCGATGCCAAGCAGACCGATGCGATCGTCACGGATGTGCTCGACAGCTCGATTTCGAACGACCTGCGCAAGAAATATCTGGAGGCTTCCAAGCTCGAGACCGAAATTGAAGCGCGGCTCGGTCCCGATCACGTCCAGGCTGTTCGGCTTCGTGCGGAAATGGAAGAATATAAACGGCTCATGTTCGATGAGTTGAACCGCATCGCCGAGAGCTACCAAAGCGAACTGCAGGTCGCGAAATCGCGCGAAAATTCCTTGCGCGACAGTGTGACACAGGCGACGGGCATTGCCGCAAGCGCCGGCGAAACGCAGGTGCAGCTTCGCGAACTCGAGCGTACGCGCGATACCTACAAGAACCTCTACCAGAGCTTCCTGACGCGTTACCAGGAAGCCATTCAGCAGCAGAGCTTTCCGATCACCGCCGCACGCATCATCACGACGGCGGAGACCCCGACGAAGCCGAGTGCTCCGAAGCGCGCCCTGGTCGTCGCTTTTGCGATGTTCCTGGGATGTGCAGTCGGAAGCGGCATAGGCGCTTTCCGCGAATTCCGGGATCGGTTCTTCCGCACCGGCGATGATGTCCGCGAGGTCCTCGACGTCGAGTCTCTCGGCGTCATGCCGCTGGTTGAAAATAACGTCGAGGATCCGACGCTCGTTGATCCCAGCAATCCACGCAGCATCGCCAGGGGCGGGAAGACCACGACCTATGTCGAGGAGCATCCGCTTTCGGCATTTGCCGAGACGCTTCGAAGCGCCAAGATTGCCATCGACCTCAGTGCAGCCGATCAGCGCTGCAAGGTCATCGGCGTCGTGTCGAGCTTGCCCGGCGAGGGTAAGTCGACGACATCCATCAATTTTGCCAAGCTTCTGGCAATGCAGGGTGCGCGTTGCTTGCTTATCGATGGCGACATGCGCAATCCCGGCGCCACCCGGGCGATCGGCCGCCATGCCGAGGCCGGCTTGCTCGAGGCGATCGTCGATGGTCGTCCGCTCAAGGATCTGATCCTTCTCGATCCGAAAACTAAGCTTGCATTTTTGCCGACGGTGGCACGGTATCGTGTTCCGCACTCGTCGGAACTGCTTGCGTCACGCGGCATGGATCAGCTTCTTGAAACGGCGCGTCAAAGCTTCGACTATATTATCGTTGACCTTCCACCCCTCGCGCCGGTTGTGGATGCGCGCGCAATCAATTCGAAGCTCGATGCGGTGGTTTTCGTTATCGAGTGGGGCAAGACGTCGCGCAAGGTCGTGCAGTCGACCCTGCTGTCCGAGCCGGAACTCTACGCGAAGTGCGTCGGCACCATATTGACCAAGGTCGACCCGTCGCAGATGAAACTTTACCGGACATTCGGTTCGAGCGAATATTATTATAAGCGTTATTCGCGATACTATACCGAAAGCTGATGATCCGCAGTCAGTTCGTTTCGGTCAGCAGGATCGCTTTCATCATCGTCACCGTCGTCTTTGTGATGCTGGCCGGTCGGGAGCTCTACGCTTCGATCAGAACGGCCAGCATCTCGATCGTCGCCGAAAGGATCGAGCACGGCGACACCGTAAGTGACGATGTCGTGACCAGATATGCGTCACGCAGTGCCGAGGTGGTTGACGAGCATTACTGCCGATCCGACATTGTGGCTGCTGGCGTGACCCTTGTTCTGGCGCAACTTGACCGCCAGAACGTTAATGTCAACTACGACGCCTGGGCCGCTGCGGCGTCGAGTGCGGACCGATACCTGCGGTATGCGCTTTCGTGCATGCCGACGAACAGCAATTTTTGGCTTCGTCTTGCGGCCGTGCAGTCGATCATCGCCGAAGAGCCGCTTTCGCTTGCGGGAATGATGAAGCGTTCGGTCGCTCTCGCGCCTCACGACGAGTCGATGATTCTAACCCGGTTCTATTTCTGGAACGATTTTACCGATGCGACGCTTTTGGCGGCAAAGAGTGCCCTCGATAGCGATCTTATGACGATGCTGAAACGGGGCGATCGTTGCCGGGTCAACGCCACCATAAAAGAGATCAGCCCGCAACTCCGCCCTGTCTTCGATCGAACCTGGGCAGCCGTCGGTAATGGAGCGACAGCGCGATTTCGGCAACGCTGCCGCAAGTAATCCGCCGGCAGTTTTTCCGAGAACAGTTCCAGATGCACGTCGGCTTTGGACCAAGTGTTTACGGGCAGCAACGCCCGCCGCTTAGGGGGGCGTTGCTCATTGGATTGCTTTATTGACGATCAGACGCTGACGCCCGAAACAAAATCCGTGCCCGTGATATTCAGCGTCAGAACGCCGACATCGGTGTGGCCTTCGCCGTCGGAGATCTTGTAATACTGGATGGTTTCCGTGACGTGATCGCCGGGGGCGATATCTGCAGCCAGATCATAAGTGAAGCTGCCGTCCGCCTTGACATGGAACGTGCCATAGGTGCCGGCGACGTCAGTCGTTGCGCTCGGGCTGCCGCTAACGTTCGTGCCGGCAAACTGGCGAAGAAAGAGATGACCATTGTCGCCGGCAATGTCGTTGTCCAGAACGTTGCCGCCGATGGCGCTGCCTTCGTTGAAGCTGTAGTGGTCGTCGACGGCGATCGGCTTCACCTGGGTTACGCCCTGAATATTCAGGGTAAACAGGCCGACGTCGGTATGACCTGCTCCGTCGGAAATCTTGTAGGAGACCTTCTCCTGAAGCAGTTCACCATTGGTGAAGTTGACCTTGGCAGCGTCGCTCAGGACATAGGTGTAGCTGCCGTCCGGCTTGACGAAGAAGGTGCCGTAGTCGCCCTGGATTTCGGTGACCTGGCTGTTGCCTTGCTTGGCGCCAACGCTTTGCTGGTCGAAGAAGCGAAGGAACAGGTTGCCGTCGGAGGTATCGTTGGCAAGCAAATTCCCCGAGATGGCGTCAGTTTCCAAGAATGTTGCAGTATCATCGGTTGCATGAATGGCCATTAATGTCTCTCCTTGAATTGTTCTTCACTGGTCAATTCTGACCTTTAGCGAGCGGCTCGATTAAGGATATCTTAATACAGAGAGTCAAGGGCGTAATTAACAGGAGATGAACATTTTCGGGTGTATCGTGTAATAATGACACACGTACAATGTGCACAAGACGATGAAACGCCTGGTTATTATTTCATTAATAATAAGTGAAAACGCCGATGTGTAGACATGAATTCATATTTCTTCAGGGTGTAAGAATCTTTATTCAAAAGCAATTTATAAGAATACGAATCCAGGCTGATGCGCAGATGAAATTTCGATATAACCACTTCGGATTATCGATGTGGCGGTTCGATCTTGTTCGACTAGCCTCAGCTTGGCGCTTTCGATCCGCCGAAGTAACTGATGTCATTTCCTTGTCACATATGTTTACCAAGTAACGTTTCTTGCTGATCGAAATTCTGCCGAGTGACCTTGAAGATAGACTTACATCCTCTACAGGTGTGAGGTAACGGATCTCGCAATTGTGCGGTGCACCTTTGTTGCAACGCGATATATTCAATACATAAAGATGTTTATGTGGAAGGCGTAAGAATTATTGCGAGATGTCACGCATTTTAGTGTTTCATTTTAGCAGGCAGAGAGAGATGCGCGATTAAAAGATTTTCCAATACCTTTGGGAGATCGCAGCATGACCGTCTATTACGTGAATTCAGCAACAGGGTCCGACCACAATAGCGGAACCAGCGAGAGTTCAGCTTTTGCGACGTTATCTGCCGTCGAATCCTTGAGGCTGAACCCCGGCGACAGCGTGCTGCTTGCTGCCGGAAGCGTATTCAATGAACAGTTCGACCTGAAATATTCAGGCAGCATTACCGCTCCGATCACGATCGGCAGCTACGGTATCGGCGATGCGCCGGTCATTCACAGCAGCAATGATGGCATCCACGGTTCCAAGGCTTCGAATATCGTCATCGAGAATATCAAGATCGCCGATACCGGCGCCAATGCGATATATGCAGGGAATGTGTCGAACTGGACGGTGCGCAACGTCGAGGTGACCAATACGGGCCTTTCTGGAAAGCCCGGCTCGATCAGCTTCCAAAGCAGCCAAAACATCACGATTGAGAACAGCACCCTGACCGGCGTACATGCCGATGGCATTTGGATGGACAAGGTCAACGGTGTCACCCTGATCAACAATACCGTCACCAACAGCCAGGGTGCAGCAGCAGACGCCATCCAACTCAACAACAGCAGCAATATCCTGGTCAAGGACAATCATCTGGAGCAGACGGAGACCAACAGCGCCAAGGGTGTCCTTGTGCTGGTTCGGGCTGTAAATGCCGTGGTCGAGGGCAACACGCTGGTCGGAGGCGGCTTTGGGTTGAGTGCTCAGGCAGGCACGAACATCGCCATCCATGACAATGATATCTCGGGATACGGCGGTTATAGCTGGTCCTACGGCATCGGCCTTGGCGATCAGGGTGACGCCAAGAACTATGATATCAGCGGAAATTATGTACATGGTGGCGTGTATGGCGTCCTCGTCAGCGCCGCTGGCAATCCCAGCTATATCCGTGAGAACATCGATATCCATGACAATGTCTTTGACGACCTGTCTTCGTCAGCGCTGAAGGTTGACAGGCCTGCATCAGGGTCCTTCTATGACAATATCATCGACAGCTTGGTCTCGACGCTGACGATGCCGGCAGCAATTGCTGCTCAGAACACGTTCTCGATCGGCGAAAACAAAACGCTCGAACAAGCGCAGGCCGAACTCGACAGCGCCGCTGGCAGCACAAGCAGCGATACGTCATCGAACAATGAGCAGACGCCCGCAGTGCCCGTCGTCGAGCAGCATGTGGAAGCGCCGGCGCAGCCGCAGACAAGCACCCCGCCGGCTACGACCGAAACGCCTACCGCCACGGTGGCTGCGGCCGTCGTTCCGAAGATTGTCGCGGTCCATGACAGCCTGAAGATCTCGGCCGACACCGGCAGCGCCTATCACGGCAATCTCCTTGAGAACGACAGTGCCGTCAACGGGACCGTGCTGCTGCGGCGTTTCGGTGACAGCGCGGTGGACAAGCATGGCCTGACGCTGACCGGGAAATACGGCGTCATCCATGTCGACAGCGATGGCGACTATACCTATACGGTCGATGCCGCTAAACTCGCCGGCCTTAGCGGAAAAGTCAGCGAATCCTTCCAGTACAAGATTTCAGATGGTGCGTCGCACATCGATACGGACTCGTTGAGCGTTGGCATCAATGTGGACGCGTTCCATAGCAGCCAGGCTTCGCACCTGCTGGTCTGAGTCCCGCCAATGCCAGAGAGTGTCGGTCGTCTTCGGCCGGCCGACCGTTCCCGGCTTGAAGGCCCGATCATGAATTGATGTCGGGGGTCGGGACCGGGGAGCTAGTCGATGACAAAAGATTTCCGCCGTTCATCAGAAGAATAAACTATAGGTCGAATTTATAGTTAATAGCCTAGTAAACATCCGGTCTATGCGCGCGACACGTTCATCTTTCTGAGCCGTTATTGGGCGGTTTGCGATTTTCACTTGCTTCGGCCGGTGTATTTAGCGTAGCGTTAGGCTAGAATCCCTGAAATCGCTCGCTATAAATTGGAATATTTGGTCACTTTTCGGTTGGATTCATGCAATAAGCTATGGGCTTGCAAGCGGAGTTCGGCGCCGACGCCGGGATCCAAAGGCAGTCGTGTGATTGATCGGGCTTGATGGACCCGTAGCTGCGGTGCGCGCTCGCATATTTGCTTGTGTGCGATGCAGTAAGAGAGGGATTATTTCGTGTTTCAGAGTTCAGCAGCGGATGTCAACGAGCCGTCCAAAGCCTTGCGGAAATGCAAGGGAGGGCTTGTCTTCATTGGTATAGCAAGCGCGCTTGTCAACATCCTTTATCTTACAAGTTCGTTCTTTATGCTTGAGGTATATGACCGCGTCATACCCAGCAAAAGCATACCGACGCTGGCGGCTTTGGCAATACTTGCGCTCTTTCTCTACGCTTTTCAGGGGGCGTTCGAAGTCCTGCGCAGCAGGATGTTGGTGCGCGTTGCCGGCGCGCTCGACGAGATGACCAACGGACGTGTGTTCCGGGCGCTCATCAAGGCACCGTTGAAGGTCAAAATCGGCGGGGACGGGCTTCAGCCATTGCGCGATTTTGACCAGATCAGAACCTTCCTGTCCGGCATGGGCCCGACGGCGATGTTCGATCTGCCCTGGCTTCCGTTCTATATTGTGATCTGTTTCCTGTTCCATCCGGCGATCGGATATATCGCGATCGGCGGATCGCTGGTTCTCGCCATCCTGACGTTCATGACCAACCAGGGAACGCGCACGCTCTCAAAACAGCAATCCGAAGCCGCCAATATGCGCAATGCCTTTGCGCAGAGCTCGATCCGTAACTCGGAGGTCATTCATGCCATGGGCATGGCCGGCACCATGGGTGAAATCTGGGATCGCAAAAACGCGGAATATCGCAGCATCACCCGGCAAGCTTCGGATGTCGGCAACGGCTATGCGACGCTGTCGAAGATTTTCCGTATTGCCCTGCAATCGGGAACGCTGGCGACCGGCGCGATCCTGGTCATCCAGGGGCAGGCGTCCTCGGGCATTATCATTGCGGGTTCGATCCTGACGTCTCGGGCTCTGGCGCCTGTGGAAGCGGCGATCGGAAATTGGCGCGGTTTCGTTTCCGCCCAGCAGAGTTGGGCGCGGCTGTCGAACCTGTTGAAGACAATTCCGGAGATTCCGACTCCGCTTGCGCTTGCGGCTCCGACCAAGCAGGTCACGGTCGAGGGGGTGGCAAGCGGGCCGCCGGCGGGCCAGCGCCTCGTCATTTCCGATGTCAGCTTCGGCCTGAGGGCAGGAAGCGCGCTTGGGATCATCGGTTACAGCGCCTCGGGCAAGTCGTCCCTGGCTCGGGCGATGATGGGGATTTGGCCGACCGTCAGAGGATCCATTCGTCTCGATGGCGCAGCACTCGACCAATGGGATGGCGACGCACTTGGCCGGCATATCGGTTATCTCCCACAGGACGTGGAGCTTTTCTCAGGAACCGTCGCGCAGAATATCTGCCGTTTTGCGAAGGAAATGTCGCCTGAGGCGGTGGTAGCCGCGGCGCGGGCGGCGCGTGTTCACGATCTCATTCTTCGTCTGCCGAACGGTTATGAAACCGAGATCGGCGAAGGCGGTGCTGCGCTTTCCGCCGGCCAGAGGCAGCGTATCGCACTTGCAAGAGCCCTTTACGGTGAACCATTCCTCGTCGTGCTCGACGAACCCAACTCCAATCTCGACGAGGAAGGCGAGCGGGCGCTGAGTGCCGCGATCATGAGCGTGCGTGCACGCGGCGGCATCGTCGTCGTCATCGCGCATCGATCCGGCGTTCTGGCGGTGTGCGACTTCGTGCTGATGATGCAGGACGGCCGGATGATCGCATTCGGTCCCAAAGAGGAAGTTATGGCGCGGGTTAGCCGACCGGAAACGGCGCGCACGCCGATTGCCGAGCGCGTGGCTCAGCTCAAAGTCGTCGTCGACGGCATGAATGCGGCCGAATAGGCCGGAGGGAAGATTGTGACTAAGCTTATCAGTGAATCCAGGCGTTCTCTTAATCGCCATGTCGCGGTTGTCGGCGCATTGTCGATAGCCCTCGTTTGCGGCATTGGCGGTTGGGCGGCGACGACAGAGCTTTCGAGCGCAGTCATCGGCGAGGGCGTGGTTGTCGTCAACGGCGATGTCAAGAAAATCCAGCATCTGACTGGCGGCATCGTGTCGGAACTTCTGGTCTCCGAAAATGACCACGTGTCGGCCGGGCAGGTCCTGATACGGCTCGATGGAACGTCGACGAGAGCGAACCTTTCGATCGTCGAAAGCACGCTCGCCCAGCTCTATGCGCGCCGCGCCCGTCTGAAGGCGGAACGGATCGGTGCCGATTCGTTCGAGGTTCAGGAGAACATCAGCGATCTCACATCATCCGGCACAGCCGCGCAGGATCTTCTCGATGGCGAGCGGAAACTGTTCGACAGCCGCAGGTCGGCGCTTATCGGAATGAAGAGCCAGTTGGCGTCGCGCAAGGATCAGCTGGCCGAGCAGGTCAAAGGGTTGGTCGTTCAGATCAATGCCACCAACGATTCCCTGGGTTTGATCGAAGAGGAGCTCGAAGGAGTCGACACTCTCTACAAGAAGGGGCTCGTAACGCTTCAGCGTTTGAATCAGCTCAAGCGCGCGCGCGCCGATCTCCAGGGCAATAGTGGCCAGGAAATTGCCGCAAAGGCGGAAGCCGAAGGCAAGGCGATCGAGATCGATCGTCAGTCGATTCAGCTGGACGAGGATCGTCGTTCGGAGATCGCAAAGGATCTGACCGACGTCGAGGCGAAGATAGCCGAAAATGAAGAGCGCCGTGGGGCCGCGGTCGACCAACTCCGCCGTCTCGACATTACCGCGCCGCTGAGCGGGCGGGTTCACGAACTTTCGGTCCACACGGTCAATGGCGTCATCGATCCGGGCCAGACGCTGATGCTCGTCGTCCCTGAAAATGACGACCTTACGGTTGAGGCGAAAGTCGCTACTCGCGATATCGATCAGGTTCACGTCGGCCAATTCGTCGATGTGCGATTCAGCGCCTTTGATCAGCGCACGACGCCCGATGTGCGTGGCGAGATCACCTCCATTGCGCCTGATATCGTCAAGGATGAACGGACCGGCATCAGCTACTATCCTCTTCGCGTCAAGCCGGAGGCTGCGAGCATCGCGAAGCTGAAGTCAATAAAGCTCTATCCCGGCATGCCGGCTGAAGTCTTTATCAAGATCGGCGACAGGACGGTTATCTCCTATCTCACGAAGCCGCTGACCGATCAGATGCAGCACGTATTTCGTGAGGAGTGATTGGCGGTCGTATCGGATCGCCAAGAACGCCAACGTTTCAAAGTAGCCGTTGTCATCCGCTAAAGCGCGTCGCGAATCTTTCAGATTCGCGACGCGCTTTATGTTAATGCATGTCGATATCGTAACCGCTGCACAGTTCTGCGGAACATGCTCGAGGCTTGGGTTTGGTTATTTTGCCACGATCGAACAGGCATGAGCGGCCATTTCACGAATTTGTCTCAAGCCAGCTGCAGGGTCTCCCGATGATTGGTTTGCGGCTTTGGCGAACAGTGCGAATTCGGAGACGACGGGCTTCTGGGCTGGTTTTGCTTTTGGCTTGCCTCGGGATGTTTTCAATCACCAGGAACAGTTATGCCGAGGGTCTTGCGCCGTTGAAAATAGTGGCTTTCGGAACATCCTTGACGGCCCGCGGGGGATGGCAGCCCGCCTTGGAGGCCGAGCTTGCAGCCTGTCTGCGCCGGCCCGTGAAGGTCGACAGCGTTGCAAAGAGCGGCGAGACGTCGCTATGGGCTCTTACCCAAGTTGATCGCGTCGTTGCCGAGCAGCCGGATATCATCCTCATCGAGTTTTATGCCAATGATGCGGCATTGCAGCGGTTCGTGTCGCTCGCACAAAGCCGAAAGAATATCGGCGACATTCTCGACCAGCTTCGGCAGCGCCTGCCGCAAGCTCGGATCATCGTCATGGCGATGAATCCGTTTTCAGGATTACGTGGGCTGATCCGCCCCTTTGTGGATAGTTACATTTCGGTTCATCAGGCGGAGGCGCAAAAACGGGGTCTGGAGTTTGTCGACCACCGGCCCAACTGGCAGCGTCTTGCGCCGGATGACCTGGCCGCGGCGATTCCTGATGGCTCGCATCCTCTGCCCGACATCGCGTCCAGGATCATCGCGCCTGAACTTGTCAAACATATCGCTGGCAACAACTGCGGAGAATGAAAATTCCTCACTTGCCCGTCACCGTCGGTGACTGCAGCCGGGTTCAGGCCGTTGCGATATAGTTTTTCAGGTAGCTGACCAGCGAAGCCCGACCGGCTTCCGAGGGGTCTTCGTGAGACGGACTATCCAGGTCTTCGAGGAGATAGTTTCTGAGATCGTCATCGCTATGCGCGACGTAGATTCCCGGCCGGCCCGCAAGCTGGCTCACCGTGGCAAGCTGGTGATCGTTTCGGTGCTCGCCGAGAGCCGCTTTCCGGGGGACGAGAATGATCGGTTTCCCAAAACGCTTGGCCGTCAGAACGGTGCCGATCCCGGCATGAGAAACGATGATGGTTGCATCGCGAAAGACTCTGTCGAAGTCCTGCGGCTCGATATTCTTGATCCACTTCATGTTCTGTGGCGTGTAGCTGCCCCTGCCGATCTGTGCCAGAACCGGTTTGGACAAATCCTTTGCGAAGGTGTCGACAGCCTTGACGAGGCGATCGAATGGCAACTGCGTTCCGACGGTGACAAGGATCAAAGCACAGCTCCTGCGTAGTGGGGGCCATCCGGCCGTGAAAGATGCTGCCATTGCGTGAGCCAGAGTGTCGCAATATGGCCGGCCAATTTACCCGATAGGGAAAGCTTCTCGACATTGGCGACGCTGTCGATCCAGATCGTTCGCTTGCCTGTCAATTTGCCGGCTAGCAGGCAAAAAAGTCCGGGCGCGGCGCCAGTGGAGATGACGACGTCTGGCCTGTGCCGGAGGACGATCGAGAAGGCGCTGAAAAAGCACCGGATCGACATGGGAATCGAGTCGCGGCTGCAATCGGGAAGCACCAGACCGTCACGAATGTCGTATTTGGCAAGCAGCCCTGGGATGGTCGTTGCAAAGATGATATCGCAGCCCTCGAATGCGCTGCGCATCGCCATCAGCTGCTCCCAGTGGCCACCTCCTGACGAGGCTGCGAGAACCTTCAATTTTTTCTCAGTCATAGACAGGCATCTCCTATATTTGACCGATGATAAAAGCGAAAAAACCATTCCGTTCGAACAGCGGTGGTGTCACGATCGTTCAACGGAAGTGTACCATTTTTGGCCCGGTCGGTTGAAGCCTTGAAGTTGATAAACAGCCAATTAGGCATGACGTTTTCGTCTGAAACAGAATAACGGCCAAACTCGTCCGAGCGCGCCCCGCAAACGATATCAGTGAGCGGCATTGGGCCTATATTCCTGATATGCATGTCCGAGAATCCCGTTAACCATGCCCGCGCCGCGCAGAACATGGGTGAGGGCACGCATGCCCCAATAAGGTGAAATCAGGATCGCCGGCAGCATGACCAACCCAAGCACGACTCTCGTGGCGCCATAGGCCGCGCGGTAGATCCGGCGCTTCAGGTTGCCGTGCAGGACTTCGCTGACTGCGAAGGTATTGCCGAGCCGGTATTGTCTTTGCAACACCCATTTCCAGGTCATCCGGTTCGCAGGCACGATGTCGTAGACAAGTGCCTTGTCAGCCCAGAAAACCTGCATGCCCCGGCGGATGGCCTGGTTGAAGAAAAGGTAGTCCGTGCCCCCGGTAAAGCGCATCTTCTCTTCAAAACGCAGGTTCCATGAGCGGATCAGCGGATAGTCGAACATGACGTTGTTCGAGGCCGCATAGGAAATGCGTTGACCGTCGGTGTTCTTCTTGCGCTCGAACACCCTCGCCCTGATGAAATATTCCGGCGGGTTTTCGGGATAGACCGGTTGGACGGGACCGTAGACGCAATCTGCGCGGTTTTTCTCCCGGGTCTCCAGCATCGCGTCCAGCCAGCCGTCGACCGGCCATTCGTCATCATCGAGAAAGCAGAAGAGGTCGGTGCCGGGAGGCGCCGAATCCAGCGCGCGATTGCGCGCAAAGGGTATGCCCTGGTTCGGTTCCACGACATAGATCAGGTCGTAGGCGCCTGTCTGGCCAAAGCCCTCCACTGTCGCCTTTGCGCTGCCGGTCGCATCATTGTCGACGATCACCATGGTGAGATGATAGGGACGATCTGGATGCCTGACCTGGCGCGTCATCACGTCGAGCAGCTTGGCGATCCCGTCCAGGCGCCGATAGGTCAGCACGCCGACGGCGATCTTCAACGGCGAAACACCTGCCTGACCGGCGCCGACGGAAGAATGCGGGAAGGTTTCTTGCTGGTTCATGACCGTCCTCTCCGCAGCATATTTCCCAAGCGCTTGCGCGCGGCCATCAAGGCCACTTGGGTTGCGGCATCCTCGCCGAACGGACCGCCGGCCAGCGTGTTGCGCGCTTCGCTGCGAAGCTTCAGCAGCGAAGTCGTTTCGGCAATGCCGCCGGCGACCAGGCTCTTGCCGAGCGCCTGCAGCCCATCATAGCGACGCGCCAGTTCCAGCCCGGTCGCGATCATGATCTGCGGGCGTAGCGTTTTTGCCCTGCTTGTGCCCGTGTAGCGGTTCGACGCATGAATGCGCTGGAATGTCAGAGGCGTTTCGACGATGGCGCCGCGGCCGAGAAAGGCAGCGGCGAATTTGAGATAGTTGTCGCTGAGCACGACGCCATCTGCCGCGGACATCGGCAGGATCTGGCGCAGCAGGTCGCGGCGGAAGCTCAAGCCCGATGTCGGAACGGGAAGAGAGGGGAAGCCACCTTTGCCAAGCGTTGCCCGCTTGTCGAACAGCGTCACCTGCAGTTCTGCAGGAGGCTGGTCGCCTTCATTGGTCGTCACCCGGTCGAAGCACCAGTCGATCTCGTTGCGATCGTAGATCTCGGTGATCCGCGCGAGCTTGCCGGGCAAAAACGCATCGTCGGCATCGAGGAGAAAGATGATGTCGCCGCTTGCCGCCGCGAAGCCTGCATTGAAGCTCGAGGCCTGGCCGCCGTTTTCCTTCAATACGGTCCGGATCTGTTTCCCGTAGGAAGCAAGGATCTCGCGGGAATCGTCCGTCGACCCGTCGTCGACCACCACCACTTCGAAATCAGGGTAGCTCTGCGACAGAACGCTGTCGATGCATGGGCGCAAAAACTGCCCATAATTGAAATTGTTGATCAGCACCGAGAGTTTCAAATTATCGTCTCCTGGACCAATCGATCACCGCGCCAGCGTCTGGGGCGCGTATCTGCGAATTCCGGCGCGATAACCACGCATGTAGTAATATTTCCAGATGGCCCAGAAACGCTTCTTCGATTGCGGCAGGAGATAAAGCGTGGCTGCCCGACAAGCCCATTGCGCGCTTTCGACCCAGGTTTGCAGCGGAACGCCACTTAGCCTCATCCCTTCGGGAACCTCATCCGGGAAGAGTGCCGGCATGCCGTAGCCGAGCCGTTCGCCCCGTTTCTGTACCCAATCCTCGGTGACACTTGATGCCGGAATCCAGTGATGGACCACGGCTTCGGCGCATCGATAGGATTTGGCGCCATTTGCCGCCAGGCGAATGATGATCTCCGCATCTTCACCCATGGCGAACATCTTTCCGGGAAGAGGACCGATATCTTCCCGGTAGCGCACGCTCGTTCCAAGCAGATCCCGCCGAATGATCGTGTTCGGACCCCAGACTTTCGTCGGATCACACGGTCCGCTTTGCGTTTCGTCGACGATCGCGAAGGTGGATCCCATCGGAATCCAGTCGATAAAGCGGCCCTTCGGTTCTTTTTCCCAATCGGGGACGATACGGCCTCCGAAAACGCCGTAGGCCGGATGAGCGATGGCGCAATCAACGATCGCTTTCAGCCAGTTCGGTTCGGCGCGTATGTCGTCGTCCGTAAAGACAACGAGATCTCCCTTTACCCGATCCAAACCCAAATTCAGCGCGCCGGATTTCCCCGGCTTGCGCTGCTGCAGGATGGTGATTGGAAGCGTCTCGCTATACGATTTCAAAAGATCAAAGGTGCCGTCATTGCTGTTGTTGTCGACAGCAATCAATTCCCATCGGTCATGGGGAAGCTCCTGGCGCACCAAGGAATCCAACATGTGGCGCAGCCGCCGGCTGGCGCCATTGTAGGATGCAAAGAGCACGCTGACGAATAGATCCGACATCAGTTACCAACCCTCTTGGTGAAGTCGAAAGAGAAAAGCGTCATATTTTGACTGCCTGTGCGATGTTCGAACGGGACTGATTCCTTACGCGGGGTTTGACCGCGTCTTGCCGAAAAACTCGCGCCTATGACTTTCACCGAGTACCCTCAGCTTACGAAGATTGCGCAACCACCGCCGCGGTTTGGTCAGCACGCCGCGATTCAGGAAATACTGTCGTAGCAGGCTCGGTGCCTGGCTATGCGATCCGCCATGGGCAACCCGATAGACCGCCCCACGAAAGGGAAGCTTCGTGAGCGGCGCTCCGCGTTGGGCAAGGATGTTCGCAATGCGGACATGGCTGCCGAGCATCGACTTGATCCAGTCGAGCGAAGCATCCTCAAAGCGTTCCGGCAGTTCATAGAGATCGGCACGAATGATCAACGAGGTACCGCAGAGATGGCTGAAGTCGTCGTGGCCAAACAGGAAATTGCCGCCATCGTCCCAGATGTAACCGTGGTCGATCGTCCATCCGTTGGCGTCCCGATGATCGGATACGTGCTGAACGATCCTGGAGCTGACGAAGTCATCGTCATCGACAATCATGAAGAAGCGACTGTCGGTGGCGTTCAACATGCCACTGAGTACGCGACGGCCTTTGTCTGCCCGGAACGCATCAAGGAAGTCTTCCTTGCTGCCCTTTCCGAGCTCATGCAGGTCGTTCGGCGGAAAGGTGACGCGCACCGCGGAAAATTTCTCCGGCAAATCGGGCAAGTCGGCCCCTTCGTTTGCGACGATGATTCCGCGCCAATCTCCATTGGTCTGGTTGGAAATGGAGGTCACGGTCTGGCTGAGGTTCGCCTTCAGCCTGCTCCAATCACGGGCATTGTCCTGATGTCGGACCGGGATAATGAAGGTGACAAGTGGCATCGAATGACCCCCTTAAGCCCGCAAGCTCACAGCTTCTTTTTGATCGGCACGCCCCTTGGACGCCTGACCACGCGCCCACTCGATTCCGTCCTCGAGCGAGGTTGCCTTATATGAAAGGTCGGTTCCGCCGGAGAAAGCATTCATGAAGCGGCGGATCTTTCCATAGCTGTTATCAAGCACGGCATGCGGGCGACCGAGCAGCAGCGAGCAGATATGGACGTGCAGGCGATCGGTCACGATTGCACGGGCGCGCGAAATCTGACTGATGCCGCGCTCGAAGCGGTTGTGTGCCGCAGCATCCAACCTGCGCAAGGCAACTTCGCTCGGCTTCAATGCGAGATAAGCCGAAGCTACCCCCAACCTCTTGGCGATATCGACCTTCCGTTTCGACTCGGTAATCCAGTCTTCCACAGGAATATCGGAAGGAATCTCGCGATCGGTACCGCCCACCCGTTCCGCATCCTCGCGCAACATGGCGAGGACGGGGATCTGTGTCGCCCTTTCCGGCAGCGGGCCGATGGCAAAAGCCATATCGGGGCACAGTCGTACGGCGCAGTCGAAGTGTTTTTCGGAAAACTCCTTCGATTCCTCGTCGCGCACAAGCAGCACGAAATTCTTGTGGCGCCCGATTGCCCGTTTGGATTGCTCGATGCGTTCAGACGAGCTGTAGTGGATCGATTGCGGGAACTGGATGATCTGCCGATCCGGAAAACGCTCCATGATGGCTTCGCGAAAATCCTGGTGGGCAACCCAGATATCGCCGAAATTGCCGCCGCCGTGAATGAAGATCGGGCCGGTCGGTACCCGCCGTTTCAGTTCGTCGGCAGAGAAGTCGTACAGCCTGGAAACATAGTCCGGGCGCTTGCCGAAGCGATCCCTGAGATAGGCCATCTCACCCAGCCAGATTGCCGAGTCGCCGCAATTGCGGATGTCGGGAAAATCGAGAATCGCAAGCGGTTCGTCGCGCGAGACATAGTCCTTCAGGCAATCATGGATCATGCCATTGAGTTTTGCGATCAGCTCCGATCTGGATTGGCTGGTCATTCTGCCTCTCTTGTTTGTGTTCGTTTAGCTTCAGGCCGACTTGGCTACGGCAATACGTTTGGCTTTTGACAGGAACTTGACAAAGATACGCTGAACTTCGGTTTCCGGCCCGTTTGGCTTGTTCATCGCGAGCCAAAGGACAAAGCTGGAACCGATATAGATGATGCCGCCGGTGATGAGCAGAATGGCCAGATGAAGGGTCAAGCCCAGCTTATCAGTAGGCATGCTGAGGAAATGCGACAATCCTAGGACGCCGGCTGCCATCAAGGCAACGCTGGCAAGCGCGCGGAAGTTGGCGCCGAGCTGTTGGAAGAATGGCAGGTTGATCAAGCGCTTGACGAGAAGCATGTTGACCACGGTGGAAATCAGGCCCGTCAACACGCGCGCATAAACGACGCCGGGAAGCCCGGCCATCATGAGACCAGCGATGATGATGGGAACGCGAACCACCAGCATCTGCGTGTCGCGGATGAACAGCATCTTGGTATGGCCCTTTGCCATGCCCAGCGGCTGCACGAGCGAACCCAGGGTCTGCAGGGCGAAGACCGATGCGAGCGCCTGGACGATGAAGATCGCGGGAACCCACTTCTCTCCCAGGGCAAGCCGCATCATTGGATCGGCCACGACGGCCATGCCGATTCCCGCCGGAAGCGCCACCGCCGCCAAAAGCGCCTGGGCGCGCTGATAGGCCGCGATCAGGCGGACCGGGTCGTTGCGGACCTTCGAAAAGCCAGGGTAAATCGTCTGGTTCAACGGTGCCGTCGCCTCGCGCGTCGGCAGCGTCGACAGGGTGTTGCCGACCGTATAATGGCCAAGCTGCGTGGCGCCCAGCATCTTGCCGATCAGCAGATATTCGATGCGCCAGTTCAGCGTGTTGACGATCTGTCCGGCCGTCAGCCACACCGAGAACGAAAACAATTCGCGTGCATGACGGAAGGTGATGCGAGGCCAGAACGGCAGGACGGTATAGGAAACGATAATATTGGTCACCTGATAGGCGAGGGTGCCGATAACGAGCGCCCAATAGCTGTGATAGATGGCCGCGATTCCTACCGTGACGACAAATCCGACCAGCTTTTGCGAGACGTTGAGGACGAATTCCTGCCAGAAGATCAGGTCACGCTGGAGCATGACACGGCGCGGATTGGCTAGCCCGCTGAGCAGCAGGCTGAAACTCAAGGCAAGCATCACGCTCGTCAGCCGCGGCTCGTTATAGAATTCGGCGATCGGATAGGAGGCGGCGGCAAACAGCAGCGCCAATACCGCGCTTCTCGTCACGCTCAACGTCCACACCGCGCTGAAATGCGTTTCGCTTGGAGATTCGTGGCGGATAAGCGCCTGATTGAGCGAGAGTTCGGTGACCGAACTCAAGATGACCTGGATCGTCGTTGCAATGGCGACGAGACCAAAATCAGCCGGCACGAGATACCATGCGAGCACAAAGGTGCTGAGTGCCGAAAGTCCGTTGACGATGGCGCGGGACAGACTCAGCCACATGCTGCCCTGAATCAGGCGGTCGGTAACACTGCTCATGGGCGAACGGCTCCTGAGGTCAACAACATCGACCGTCCAAGCGGGCTGCACACCCATTCCGAGTGCGTCTCCCTCTTGCAGGAGCAAAGGGTGTTGATGGAGTTGGAAAGCATCATGCTTTGTTGCCTCGTCACGGGGTCTGCGACATTAAAGGGCGCTTGCCGTCTGCGTGGAAAAATCTTGCTTCAGCCGGCCCAGTTCGGCCAGCATTTTCTCGTGCGCTCTTACGATAGCCTCGTCGGAGCTGAGCTGTCCTGGCTTCGCGGCTACCCGCTGCAGCGTCTGGACGGTAGAGCCGAAGACATAGTTACCGGTCAGCTGCCGGATGCGGCGGTGGCGGAACGTGATGTTTTTCAACAGGTAGGTGTTCTTCCGCACCAGCGACGCTCCGGCTTCAACCAGGTTCGACGGGCCGATCGGATCGAAATCGATCTCCAGATCCAGCGCACTCGCCCAATCATACCATTTGGCGCGATTGCCGGGTGCGATCGGCCGGATCGCCCGCCAGGGAACGCGGAGCGCATCGGATATGATGCAGCCATGCATCGCCTCGGAGACGACCTTATGCGATGCGCTGATCTCGGTTAGAACCTTTTCCACCGACCAGCGGGGATCGATATAGTGGATGCCGGCGAGATCGCAGACTTTATCCCAGCTGCCGTACATGGCGCTTTCGTAGTGCGGCATGAAGGAGACGGGATAACGCTTCTCGATGCTTTTGGCATCCCAGCAGCTGCGCGTGAGGATGCCCGAATCGCCGATCGCGTAGCTTGGGTCGATGCCGAGGATTTCCGCGGTCTTCTTTCCGCGCACGAAATAGAACGTCCAGTTGCCGTCGACTTTCGGCGGGTTGGTATATCCGCCATAGCCTGAGCCGAAGACGATCTTCTGCATCTTCGGATCGAAATTGTCGTAGAGGATCGAGCCGATGCCGAGAAAGAGCTGGCTTTCGTCTTCGTCGAAGAAGCCGGGCAGCAGACGCTCCCAAAGCCAATGGTTCAGTTCGTCGCCAAAATTCTCGTGTTTCCCCCGGTAGGCAAACATCTTCATCGTGCTTCTCCAGTCGGCAAGTGCGTCACGATCTGCGAGACCGTGTCGTCTTCGCGGGCCATGCGTCCGTAACGCGAAATGATCTTGATGTCGCTGCGGATTATCTTGGCCGGGTTGCCCGCCACGAGCGAGCGCGGCGGAACGCTCTTGGTCACCACCGAGCCGGAGCCGATGACGCATTCGTCGCCGATCTCGACGCCGGGCAGAATGATGCTGCGGGCGCCGATGAAGCAGCGTTTGCCGATTCTCGTGTGAAGATAGAGCCCGCGTGTGAGATCGTGGGTCAGGATAGCCGCCTCAAAGGCGACATAGGTTTCCGCGCCGATATGCAATCCCTTCGGATTGGTCTTGTCGAACCGCACGCTCAACGAAAAGCTGGCCGTCGGATCGATGTCCATTCCCCAGAACTTCGTATAATAGAGCCATTTGGCCTTCACAAATCCGTTCCGCAGCGGGCGAAATACGTTCAGTCCCCACTTCGGCTTTTTTCCTGTCTGCACCATCAAGTCCGACCCCGGCTGGCAAATTCGTCTAGCACGGAACTGTAATAGTCCTCGAGCATCCCCGTCTGACGACGTAAGTCGAAGCGCTCGGCCACCAGAAGCGGTGCCCGCACGCTAAAGGCTGTCCACAAGGCCTGGTCGTTGAGCAGCCTTCCGACCGCCTCCGCCATTCCCGCGACATCCCGCTCCTCCACGAGATAACCAGTTTTCCCCTCTTCGATCGCTTCGCCCACGCCTCCCGAGCGAAATGCGACGACCGGAGTCCCGACGGCTTCCGCCTCGAGATTGGCGAGGCCGAAAGCTTCGGCGTGACCATTATCGAGGGTCACGCTTCCATGGAGATAAAGCTCCGCACTGGCGAGCAGATCCCTTATCTCAGTCTGCGACAGATTTTCATGGATCGTGACGCTTGGCAAGGAACGACGTGCCAGTGCTTCGATTTCCTCCTTCAACGGACCCTGGCCGACCATGACGAATTCGACCGGGGTACCGGCGGCAGCCACGCGCGAAAGCGCATCGATCATGAAACGATGGCCCTTGTAGTCGACGAAACGGGCAATGGAAACCACGAGCCCTTTTTTTCGCGGACGAGGCTCCATTTTGAAGAGGTCGAGGTCGATGCCGATATGATGGCGATAGACGCGCTCGGCGCGAAAGCCGAGCGCTAGCAGCCGGTCGCGGATGAAATCGGAAACGGCGATGTTCCAGCTGTTCCAGCCGGCCATCTCGCTTCGGCCTTTGGCGAAGAAGCGCACCTGATTGAAGCCGCCCGGCTTTTTCGGATCGCCGCCATAGGTGGCGTCGAAGCCGTGGAACGTCGTGACCAGCGGCTTGCCGGCGGCGCGCGCCAAGGGACCGATGACATAACCGTTCTTGCCGAAATGGGCGTGAACGAGATCGGCTTTGCCGATCGCAGGAAAGAGGAAGGGAAGGCCGATCTGCGGGATTTTCAGAAGCAGTTCACCGACTCGCGCAACGGGGGATCGACGGATGTCATGAACCGGAACAGTGGATTTTTTTGTATGGGCCGAAGAAATGCGCGAGCCGGCAAGAATTTCAGCTTCGAAAGAACGAAACGCTACTGCCTGGTTGAGAACAAATGCCTGGCTGGCAGGCAAAAATTTTTCCACATAAATAACGGCCTTTTTCATGAATCTGTTCGCGTCTCCGTTGTCTTGCGCATCACATTGCCTCTATTGCCCGCCGGATACCATCAATCGCACTTCTCGGCGCATTATTGTCGTCGTAAAGATTAACGCGCTTAGTGCAAGCCGCATTGGGATCGGCCCCCTTCTCATCGCGATCGGCATATTTTTCCGACATGCCCCATACTGTCACGCCTTTCAAGTCGCCATGCTCAGCCGCCACGGTGATTACGTCGCTGAAAATATCGGCGTAGGACGCCGGCGTGAAGCCTTTGTCGCGGTTCAGGAAGTGGCAGGAGGCATCGAGCTCGGTAATGAAAACGCCGATTCCCATCTCCTTCAGCGCCGCACAGAAGCGCCCCATTCCCTCCGGATCGATCCGGTCGAGGCCGGGGCGGAAATGCGCCTGCAGCCCGACCGCATTGATCGGCGTTTTCTTCGCGACGAGATCCTCGACGATTTTCAGGATCCGCGCGCGCTTCTGTTCGAACACGTCGGATTTTTTCTCCAGATGCGTTTCGTTGAGCACCAGCGTCGCGTCGGGATTGGCCTGGTGCGCCATGTCGAAACTCATGCGGATATATTCATCGCCAAGAAGGCGTCGGAAAACACAATCCCGCAGGTCCGGTGCATCATACTCCAACGGCTCGTTGACCACATCCCAAGCATCGATCGAGTTCTTATAGCGAGTGACAACCTGTTTTATGTGACGGTTCATGGTCGCCTGAATGGTCTTTGCATCCGTGATATCAGACACCCACTCCGGGACGCGATACCAGATCAGCGTATGTCCATAAACCCTCATGTTGTTTTTGCGTGCAAATGCAACCATACGGTCGGCGCTGCCGAAGCTGAAAACGCCGGGTCTCTTTTCCGTGGCATTCCACTTCAGCTCGTTTCGCGGCGTTATTGAATTGACGTTGTCGATGTAGATCTCGGAAGCGATTGGATCGTTGATGTTTTGCAGATCGATTGCCGATCCGAATCGGAACGACTTCCTGTCGGCAAGGGCGCGTAGCCCTGCAGCCGGAGGCACCTGTGCAAAGGCGTGGCCCGCCCTGGCATATAACAGAGCGAGCGGAACCGAGGCGAGGAAACGTCTTCTATTCATTCTATCTCTCACTGTTGGCTTTTTTCATGTCCGCGGTGGAAATTGAAGGGCCGGGCTCGTCGGCAATGATCCATCGCGGGGTTCGCGTTCAATTGAGTAGAGTAATGCAACCTCAAATATACTTTCGCCGCAGGGGATATTGTCAGTATCTGATAGACTTTTCAGGATGCTCCAAGATATGAATCTTTGCGGAGGGGCGCTCGTGATGGAAGATTGGTTTAGCTATCTGATGAGCTGTTTTCCTATGGCATTTCATAATGCCGTTTTTTTTATGGCGACTGCACGAAACGCTCTATCCCTTCTCGATGACTGGCAGTTCATAGCCCTTGCTCTCGGCGTCATCGGCATCATTTTCCTCCTCTCTGCAGCGCTCGTCAGAATGTCGTGGCGGCTGCGTCGGTCGGAGATCGTCATCCGCTCGCTGAACGAAGATCTTGCGCAAGTCACGCAGGATCTCAATGTCGAGCGTGTCTGGCGTCTGGCGGGTGGGGACAGCACCGAACGGCCGAGTGCGGACAGTTTGAAAGAGCTTTACAGGCTTCTGGCCAGACATCACGACGATGCAAGTTACATGGCGTGATCAGCGCTAATGCGGATGCTCACGGCTCTCTGCCGGCGCCTCGCGATCGGGTGGCGTGGAGACCGATTCCGGTTGCTCGCTGCCGATCTCGGCTGCGGGGTCTGGCGATGGAAGCCATATTTTGCTCGAAAAGTAATTTCTCGTTCTTTTCTGAGGTCCTGAAGTGGCATCCAACGACAGTGTAAAATTATAATTCCCGGGATTGAGCACCTCGCGGGTGAAGCTGATGCTCGCTCCGAAGCCGTCTTCCTTGATGTCCTTCAGATTCTTGATCGCGTCGAGCGTCTCGTGAAAATCGAGCCATTGTGGCTGCCGCAGCATGATTTGGAAGATTTGCAGAATGCCGGGATCGAGCTGGCCATTTTGATCCGTCTCGGGATTGATGATTTTCACGCGCATATTGTTGATCGTGCCAGCGGCGTCACCCCGAACGATCACAAAGATAGAGTTCGGGAGCTGGTCCTTCTGTCGCTTGCCGCTGTGCTCAAAAAAGCATTCGAACGTATCGGCGTTGAAGCTCGCCGCCGCCCAATCGCTGGTTTCTATACCGGCATCGCGCAGCGCCGCGCACATTGCGGCGCCGGATATCCGCCATGTCCGTAGAAAAGTCGACGCGGTCTGCGCCGCCGGTGGTTCGATGAGATGCACGGGAAGCGTGAAGGTGACAGGTGGTTTCGGGCGGGGAAGGGCTTTGGGCGGAGGCCTAACCTCAGGAGGAAAGAGATCGTAGCCAAAATAATGGCCGACCGTCTTCAAGTGTTTCATGTCGTTGGAAAGAAGCACCGTTCCCATGATTAGCGAGAGGGAAATCGTCAGCAGCAACCAGAAGACCACGGGAACCCGCGGTTTCCCCAACGGCTGTTTCGCATATGCGGACGACGAATTATCGGGCAAGCTTGTCTTCTCCGGCACGCGAGAAGGGTTTCGATCGGCTGTCTAAATCAAGCAGTATACATTCATCCGTTAAATATCTTTGGCTTCGTGTCGGCAATTGGGCACTTTAAGGGCCGGCATCAGGGGAGGGCTGCAGATTTCGGCAGGGACGCTTCAACACCGTCACACGCGACAATCTCCAATGCAGCCCTGCAATTGCAGGGATGGATACCAGGATGACCTCGAAGCGATTGTATCGTTTTGTTTTCTTGGCAACCCCACGGATTTTTAGCGTTATTTCGGATGTTGGGCGTTTATTTATGTATAACCTAGTTTAAGTAAATAATACTTACAATTGTTTTTGCCTATTCTGCGTTGTAAATTCCTTTATCGCGTATAGGTTTTGTTTTTTATTATAAAACTTTAGATTATAATTTGACTATTATTATTGTCTGTCGGTTGCTGGTCAGGTTTAATCAAATTTTCGACGTATTCCTGGATAGGGTCTGCCGCGCAATCGCCGAGGGGGAGGGGCATGTCCGTCGAGCTAGACGCAACCACCTATATTCACGCCAAGCCGACAACCGCGCATTCCTACATCTTGCCTTCCGTGCTCGACGTGCTCGAGAGCCATTTCGAAGGTTCTGCAGAAAACGACGTCTTTGATTTGGGATGTGGCACCGGCGGCGCAGCAGCGGCTCTTGCGCGACATGGGTATTATGTCGTCGGCGTCGATCCTTCCAGCGACGGCATCGCCAAGGCCAATGTCAATTATCCCGACCTGCCGTTGAATGTCGGCTCGGCCTATGGCGACCTTTCCAGGGAATATGGCACATTCAATGCCCTGATCAGCCTTGAGGTGGTGGAGCATGTCTACGATCCGAAGGCATTCATCTCGACGGTGTACGATCTCGTGAAGCCGGGCGGTATCGCAGTCATGTCGACGCCCTATCATGGTTACCTGAAGAATCTTGCCCTGGCTGCGCTGGGGAAAATGGACGACCATTTCATGCCGTTGAAGGAACATGGTCATATCAAGTTCTGGTCGAAAAGCACATTGAGCACGCTGCTGCTGGATGCCGGCTTCGACAATATTCGTTTTGAATATGTCGGAAGGATTCCTGTTTTCGCCAAGTCGATGATCGCCGTCGCTCAAAAACCTCTTTGGCGGCGGCGTCGCAGTGGCGCATCTCCCAGAGAGCATTCGTTCCCGCGAAATGGGCGATAGAGCGCAGCGCATATCCGCGCCAAGCGGCGCCCGCTGTAATAATCCACAGGTTGTTTTTTACTGTGTGTGATGCTGAAAAAAATCCTTACGAAATATTTACTTTTAGTTGCATTCTTGCTTAAACTCTCCATTATACAGCTGGCGTGCTGATAAAGCGGGAGACTTATTCACATGAAGGCTAAATCGCCGAATTCTATCGACGTCTATGTTGGCAATCGCGTGAGAGTTCGGCGAAAGACGCTCGGGATGACCCAGCACGGTTTGGCCGAACTTCTGGGCATTACCTTCCAGCAGATCCAGAAATACGAAAAGGGAACGAATAGAATCGGCGCCAGCCGTCTTCAGCGCATATCCGAGATTCTTCGCGTGCCCGTCGGCTTTTTCTTCGAGAACGGCGGCGCTGGACCGATCGAGGGCGAGACGAGCGAGTTGAACAAGTTTTTGTCCTCGAAGGAGGGGCTGGCGCTCAACAAGGCGTTCATCGCCATCGAGGACCCGAATATCCGGCAAAAGCTGGTAGCATTGGCCAAAAGCCTGGCGGTCGCGGGATTGACTGACATCGACGGTGAGTTGCAGGATCCGGTTGTGAACGGCTGAAGGTGCACCTTGCTTCATTTGCAGACGTTCGGCGATCTACGGTTGATCGACGCGAATGGCGAACCGGTTCGCTATCCGATCAAGGGCCTGTTGATGATGGCCCATCTCTACGCGGGTGCGAGCCATGAGCTCAGCCGGTATGAATTGGCGCAGTTTCTATGGAGCGATGTCGAAGCCGAACTGGCGCGGCTCAATCTGCGCAAACTGATTTCCCGCATCCGCGAGACGGACGGCGGGCGGGCCGAAATACCCTTCGATTTCACCGCCACCACGGTTCGTCTCAACACGCAGGCGGTTTCCAGCGATCTGGATGTCTTTCGCACCGCCGGTCCGCCGCTGGAGCGGCTGAATGCGATCGCCGAACTGACCCAGCGCGGCTTCATCGGAAATATCAAACCAGCGACAAAGCTAATAGATACCTGGATGAGGGCGCAACGGGACGCTCAGGCGCTGCAACTGCGGCAAGCATTGCTGGATGCGCTGCCTGATGTAGAGAAGTCGGGGGCTGCGCGCATCATTTCGAGCGCCGCTCTGCAGATCCTCGAACGGGATCCGAACGACGAGCAGGTCCGAGCCTTGCTGCAACAGCTATCGGGCGGTTCATCGTTCGGCGAGAGATTGCCAAGCGGCAATGGTCCTGCAAGGGTGGAGGTGAAGCGCGCTGAGACCGGTGGCGCGACCTCTGCCGATATCGAACGCGCATCGCTGCCGCTGATCCTGCCTCGGCTGGTGTTGCTTCCCCCGACTTCGATACACGCAGATGCCGGGCTGGCGCTTGCGAGCGCCCTGATCGAAGACGTCACGATCGAACTCTGCGCGCTTCGAAATATTTCCATCGTTGCACCGCATACGGCCGGACAAATCCGCCGGGATTCCGAGAAGGCGACCGTCGTCGCCCGCCATTCGATCGCCTATCTCCTGGATACGCGGTTCTCCGACGAAGGATTGTTCGCGCAGCTGATTTACTTCCCCACGGACGAGATCATCTGGGCCCATCGCTTTGTGATGACGCCTGATACGCTGCCCCGGCAGAGACGGCTGATCGCGCAGCAGTTGACCTTGTCGGTGGCCCGCGAACTGGCTGAAAAGGAGGAAGAGCGCTTACGCTTCGAAGCCAACCCTGAGGCCTATCACGCTTATCTCGTCGGCTCGAGCCTGATGAGCAAGCTAACATTGCCGCATATCCGCCGGGCACGGAAGGCTTTCAAGCAGTCGCTGTCGCATAAGGCGGATTTCTCTCCATCGTTTACCGGGCTGGCGAGAACCTTCACCAGCGAATGGCTTGTGACGGCGCAGGGGAATAATGAGCTGCTGCATCTGGCAGAGCAGAATGCGCTTCGGGCGATCGAGCGGGATCCGGCATCGGCGGCGGGCCATCGCGAGCTTGGCGTCACCAAACTCTATCTCGGCGATGTCGATGCCAGCGTCGCCGCACTTCATCTGGCGGAGGAGCTCAGCCCGCATTTTGCCGACGTCATCTACAGCCATGCCGACACGCTCGTGCATGCATCCCGTCCGGGCGATGCGCTCGCCAAGATCCAGAGAGCGATTTCGCTCAATCCGATCGCGCCTGATGCCTATCTCTGGTGTGCTGCGGGAGCGAGCTTCTTTCTGGAACAGTACGAGGAGGCCATTGCCTATGTCGAGGCGATGAAAGACAAAGCGCCGGCCCATCGCATCGCTGCGGCCAGTTGCGCAATGATCGGCGATCGAAAACGGGCGCTCTTCCATCGGCAGCGCGCCGAGAGCATCAACCCGGTGTTCGACGTCGAGAAGTGGCTCGCCATCGTTCCCTTCAAGGAGCAATGGCAAAAGGAGCTTTATCGGGAGGGCCTGTTGAGGGCTGGTTTTTAACAATCACTTAGGGGCATTACATGGCAAAGGCAGTCATTATTGGAATACCCGGCGAAGCAGGTCTCTGGCTCGCCGACCTCGATGCGGGCACGGTCAAGCCTCTCAATCCGACGGGGGATTTGGCAACCGCAAACGGCCTGCGCAAAGCCGGCGGTACATTCGTAAAGAACGTCGACCTCGGCGTCGCCGTTTCGTCGGCGCAGGTCGCCCTTTCCGGTCACGTCGACGGCTGAGCCGGCATTCTGACGCACCGGTCGATATATTCCGATAGAAGCATGTCGCCGCGGGAAACTCTTTCCCGCGTCGAACCTCTTTTGGCCAGGTTCGGCATTACCAGGGTCGCGCGACACACCGGGCTGGATGACACCGGAATCCCCGTCTGGTGCGCATACGCCCCGAATTCGCGGTCGATCGTGATTGCCCAGGGAAAGGGCCTGACCGATCTCGACGCCAAAGTATCCACCGTCATGGAAGCGCTCGAGCGGGCGGTTGCGGGCGAACCCTCCGTCGATCTCGTCCGCGGCACTGCTTCCCGTCTGCAGGCGATGGGGCACAAGGCCGAAACGCTGAACTGCCTGACCGCTCTTCATAAATCCGATCTCGGATCGGACGAGGAGACTGAATGGGTTGCCGGCGTTAATATCCTCACCGGCGATGAGGTTTATATCCCTTTTGAAGCGGTGGTGCTCGACCGGACACGCGACGCGCGATACTGGATGTCTTCGGACGGTCTGGCATCGGGAAACAATATCGAGGAGGCGATCCTTCACGGCGTCCTGGAGCGCATCGAGCGTGATGCCCATGTGCTGTGGCAGGTGAGCGGGGAAGCGGATCGTTATGCCGGCTGCGTCGATCCCCGCGGCTTTGAGGATTGCGCCCTAGACGAGCTGATCGACAAGATCGAAGCATCGGGATTGGCACTGAGGCTCTTCGATATCACCAGCGATATCGGCATCCCCTGTTTCACCGCCATGCTGGGCCCGCGGGATATTGGCGGCGGCAGGGACATTCGCCTCGTCGAGGTGACCGGCGGCGCCGGCGCGCATCCGTCCCCCGTGCGCGCGGCCATTCGGGCGGTGACGGAGGCCGTGCAATCCCGGCTGACCTATATCAGCGGAGCCAGGGACGATATTACCCCTGCAACTTTCTCAAGATCGTTGCCGCCGCTGATGCGGCGGGCCTTCGATGCTGTTGCCGCACCGCCTGTTGCCGCCATTGGTAGCGGTGGGGAGGCCGGATCTCGGCAATGGGATCTGGCGCAGCTGCTGCAGCACGTGCTCGATGCGCTGCGACAGAGGCAGATCGCTTCGGTGATTGCCGTGCGCCTCAGCGATGAGGCGCTTCCCTTCAGTGTCGTCAAGGTTGTCATCCCCGAACTCGAAAGTCCGGAGGGCGCGCGCGCCCGGCGGTTTGGAACGCGGGCGCTTGCCAGGGCGATAGGCTTTTGAAGATCATTTTCGCAGGCCCCAGTCTTCCCGATGCGACGTCGCTGGCCGGCGAGGGGATCCGCGTCATGCCGCCTGCCACGCAAGGCGATGTCCTGGCTCAGGTGGAGCAGGGCGCCAATGTCATCGGCCTGATCGACGGCGGCTTCGAATATGCCGCGCCGGTCTGGCACAAGGAAATTCTCCATGCTCTTTCGCTGGGCGTCGCGGTTCTCGGGGCGGCAAGCATGGGCGCGTTGCGGGCTGCCGAATGCCATTCGTTCGGCATGGTCGGGATCGGTCGCATTTTCGACGATTATCGCAGTGGCCGGTTGGTTGACGATGCCGCCGTCGCACTTACGCACGCGCCAAGCGCGCTTGGCAGCAAGCCGCTGACGGTGCCCCTCGTCAATGTCAGCGCAACGCTCGATGCGATGGAGGATGGCGGACTGCTGGCAAGCGGGTTGCGCCGGGAGCTCGACGATGCCGCAGGCGCGATCTTTTTCAAGAAACGGACATGGCGGGCGATCGTCGAGCAATGCGCAGGGCTGACCGAACCGGATCGTCCGCGACTGTTGGCGGCCCTTCTGTCGAATGCCGTCGATCAAAAGCGCATCGATGCCTTGGCATTGCTGAAAGCCGTGCAGGAGGCCGGCGACAGTCGTTCGAATGCCGACCTGCCCTGGACACTGCACGAAACCCCGTTCCGGACACGCCCAGCATTGTGAATCGAAGATGACGATGGTCACCGGGGGTTGTGTCACGCTTTTTTCACGGGCTCGATCACGTTTGCGCGCGTATCATGCCTTCAATTCGTTGGAGAAATGGGCATGGGCGTGACATCGGTTGTCAAGATAGACGCAGACCAAGGGGCGGAAGACGGTCTGGAGGAGCTTGTCGCATTGGCGCGAATGATTGCCTATGCGCGACAGGTCGCTCAGGATGTCAAACTGCAATTCGCAACGAATTGCCTCGACCTGGCGCTCGAGGCCGTCAAGCAGGAGGTGGGGGAGGGTTTGACCAGGGAACTGGCTGAATTAAGTTCTCCGGTTCCGCAAGTGAGTGTGAGAAGTCATTAGTACGGCGCGTCCGATCGGACGGGCTGAAGAAACTCCACCGCTTTCAAACCCGCGCATAACCCCGAAAATCGGCTTCGATTTTCGGGGTTATTTTGTGCGCTTGCGCAATCGGGCAACCGTCAATCGAACGGATCCGCTTGTTTCAACCGCCGTGAGGCAACGCGCTGAAGCCGACGCCCGGTACGGGCCCATGCTTCGGCGCTTAATGTCGATTTTAGGTTGGGGAAGGCCGGCTCGTTTCCGGCCGCTGGCGTTTGGTTTAGAAGCTGTTCGATATCCATCTCGCGGATGGCTTCGAAGCGAGGGGTAAGCGCCTTCGCTGACGTTGCCTCCCGGCAGGGAAGCGGCGGCGATTTCGGGTTTCATTTGTGCTCTGGACATCGGCCGCTTGCCGGCCGATCCCTGCTTTCAGTGGGTCAAATTGCGCTTCTGAGCCAGCAGCAAAATGTAATCGTCGGCAATGTCTGCGATGGCCATTGCCACTTCCGCCGGATCGCATCCGTCGACCTTGGTATTTGCAATGAACTGATAGACCGCCTTCTCGATCTGCTTCCGGCAGATCATCACGCGCTCATCGTAACCAAATTCCGGAATCTGCGATGCTATATCACTCATCAGGTCGGCTCCCTCACTACTTACAGTGACCATGACACAAATTATAAGTTGAGCAAGCAAATGCTTTATGAACGGTTAATTCGCTGCCGAGGTGAGACCATTTCGACACAGGTTAAGCATGTCATCGAGGAACCGGCGTATTGAAACAGGGGTTTTCGACTACGCTCGGGCATATCTATTGTTTCGTTTCGGGACACTCGCCAAAGACGGCCGATGCTTCCTACGTCGCGGATTTTGCGTCGGTATTTCAAGCGGCGAGGGCGAGCCCATATGCCGACGTTCGAAATGATAGAGCGAATGTTGCTGGCCGGGTTTGTCGGTTCTCCCCGCGGAAATCTATTAAAAATCTATATTTATCAATATGTTACTTTCTGCTTGGCCGTGTGGCTTTGTATCGGCAAGTTTCCGAGGCGCGGCCATCCCCGAATTTTGGACCATCGGCTGTCGTAACCTCACCAGTAATACCGGCAGGTTGCGGGGGATGTTGAGAATTCGGAGCGGACATCGCTTTCGGCAGATTTTCCGGTTCCAAAGAAAAGCTAAAGCCGACATCGTGAACATTAAATGTACGGAATAGACTGAGATGGTCAATTTACCAAAACAAATCAAATTTTATCAAAAGGTAAAATTATGATTTCAAATAATGGTTGTATTTAAGTATCAATTGCAAAACGATATATATCTTCTATTGCAATAGTCTCAGGATGCATTGTTCTTGATGGGTTTGCGATACTTATAAAGTTCTATCTGGTGATGATATCAGATTGATGAAGACTGTTTCGCCTCCGAAAATATCCTGAGATCGATTGGGGCCTTAGCTAAAATATCGACCAAGGAGAGCCGGCGCTTCGGCATTTGCCGCTGCGGGAGTTTCGCGTCGGGCCGATCTCAATGGGGCAATATCGTCACCCCCCACTCCGATCCACGGGCTTTGATGCAGCGATAACAGTGATCGTATTTGCGGCAACCTGCCATCAGGCAAAGTTGAGGACCCGTCGGGGTGGATGACGGGTCCTCCGGTAGGAATGTTTGCACAGTGCGCTGCTATGATTACAGTTAAATTTGATATTGTCACAGATCATTATTGGGATGATTGTTATTTTTGTAGATTAATTGTCTTTTTCTGGCGGTTATTCTGCTTTGATATCGATTTTTTGGATGTGTAATGACGAGATATTCAGAGGACGGTAGAAGTGTTATTTGTCAAAGCTTTAGACATTTGACAACGCTCGATCCTTTGGCGCGATATGGGCGCAGAGCCAAAGGCGCCAGAGCTAATAGCCGACAGGCTCAGGCGTCCTGCGGCGAGGTCGCCGGCGAGGATTCACCAGACCGGTCGATCTCCGACAAGCGGCTGAGCAATGCCTTGGTTCTAAAGCGCGACCAGCCGCCAACCAGTGGGATAAGCGGGTCTATCTCTTCGAATTTTCCGAAATTCTTTTGCTTTGGTTGCCTGGCCGGCCAGGCTTTGGACAAGACCCTGTGTGCGGCCCTGTTGGCTTTTGACAGAATCAATTTGGCTATGATGCCAGAAGCAAGCAGTGGGCTATGATGATAAATCTGTTTGAGCGAGGCAGCGGCGCTCGGCCAATCTTTCAACGCGGCAAATTTTGAAAATGCATAAAGATGCGCCGATGCGCGGGCGCAGCTGACGACAAAGGCCGGAAGTGTCGGATTTCGGGCAATACACTGTTCGCTCACAGCGAGAAGGGATCGCGCCATGCGCGATCTATCGGCGGACATGGCTTCGGAGTGAACACGATATCCCACCAGCCCCAACGGCACCGTCTCGATCTTGAAATGCTCGGCGGTGCGAAGTTCGAAATCGAAATCCTCGCACCCTCCGATCCCCTGTCTTGCATAACTTGGATCGTAGCCTCCGATCGTGTCGACGACGGCCCGGCGAACCATGAAGCCGCTGCCATTGCCGACGAAGCGGAATACGAGATGACGGCTCAGAATGGAATCCCGGGCGCTCAGCGACGAGCCGGATTTCGTGCAATATCCCTCAGGATCAATGAAGCGGTGCAGAGAATAGACCGCGCCCCAGCTGTCCGGCAGGCGATGGAGCGCCGAAAGCATTCTTTCGATATAGGTCGGATGCCAGATGTCATCGGCATCGAGGAAAGCGATATAGGGGGAGTTCGATGCCTGGATCCCGGTGTTGCGGGCGGCAGCGACGCCGTGGTTTTCCGTCGACAGAATCCGGATCCTTGCATCTCCATCGGCGAAGCGGCGGCAGATGGAAGCGGTGTCATCCGTCGAACCGTCGTCGATGATGACGATCTCCAGCGCCTTGTGGGTCTGGTCGACGACCGACCGCAGCGTCTCGGCAAGGTAGGAGCTGGCGTTATAGGCAGGAACGATCACCGCCACTGGAATGTTGGATGTGGTTGGCATCTCCATCACCGTCACCCGAGCTTGGATGTGAGTGCGGGCGGACGCAGATCGATCCGGTTCTTCATCAGCCTGGCCACAGCCGGCCGATGGCTGACGACGATCAGCGTTCTGCCCGCGTCTTCTTTCATCGCCGAAAATACCCGCATCTCGGTGTCTTCGTCGAGCGCGCTCGTGGCCTCGTCCAAAAGCAGGATCTGGGGCCGGCCGGCGAGCGCGCGCGCCAGGCCGATGCGCTGCCTCTGTCCGCCCGAAAGCCGGATCGCCTCGTCGCCCAGCCATTCGTCGAAGCCATAGGGCAGATCTTCGATGAACTCCGTGGCGCACGCCACATCGGCGGCCCAGCGGATATCCTCCTCCGGGATATCGCGACGAAACCGGATGTTGTCGAGGACTGTACCCTCCATCAGCTCGACGTCCTGGCCGGATACGGAGAGCAGTTGCAGCCAGCTGGAGCGGTCGATGCTTGTCAGATCCCGGCCGTCGACCGTGATCACGCCTTGGGTCGGCCGGTTGAGATCGAGGATCATGTTGAGGATGGTCGTCTTGCCGGAGCCGCTTGGCCCGGTCAGAGCCGTCGTCTCGCCTGCCCTGATCGCAAAGCTCAGATCGTGAACCGCTGGCGCGTTCGAGCGCTCGTAGGCGAAGGACACATTGTGAAAGACGATCGCCTCGGCCAGGCGGGTGACCTTCTCCCCTTGCGCGGTCTGCTTGATGTCATCCTTTTCGGCAAGCAGCGCCAGGACGTTCTGCAGCGACGCTTCCATCTCGTAAAGGCTGAGGATCTGCGAGTCGAATCCCTTGATATGCGGCTGAAGCCGATAAAGCAGGATGGTGGCCGAGAGCGCTGCCTTGAAATCGACCGGCAGGAATTCCGAGGACAGGATGATCGTCAGAATGACCCCGAAGGTCAGGATTTCGCTCAGAAGCGAGGTCGTCGCTCCCATCCAGTCCGACCGGCGCCAGGTCTGGCCGACGTCTCTCGAAAGCGTCTCGAAGAGTTGCTGGTGGCGCTTCTCCAGGCCGAAGCTCTTGACTGCCTTCAATGTCTGCAGGGTTGTCCAGCTCAACTGCGTCAAGGCTTCGACTGCGGCCAGGGCGGAGGTGCCGAGACGGCGGTAGGCGCCGGCGAAGAACCCCAGTACGAAATTATGGATGAAGCCGAAGGCCAGCCCGAGCAAGGCGATCGGCCAAGCCATGACCAGCATGCCGACGCCGAAGATCACGATCGTGCCGAAATTGACCCCCAGTCGGACGAGGCTGGCGTGGGCAGACGACACCGCGTAGGATTCGGTGGCGATGACATTGATCAGGTCGCTGCGCTCATAGTCCTGAAAGCGCTGGAACGGCATGGTCAGGACCTTGGCGTAGAGGCGGTCCCGCATGCTGTCGCTGATCCGATGGTTGACCGCGCTTGCAATGAGCGAATTGGCGCATCCGAGAAGAATCCGGAACAGGATCGAGCTGATGAGGATGCCGATCAGCACAGGCTTGGAAAGACTGAGGTCGATGCCGCCGAAAAACGCCGGAAGCCATGCGACGGCGCTGCCGGCAACCGGGCCTTCCTGCCCGAGAAGAAAGACGAGGCTAACCAGAAAGGTGATCCCGACCATTTCCGAGAAGCCCGTGAGGATGCCCAGGACGATCATCACCGTCATCTTCAGCCGCAACGAGGGAACGAGTTGGCGAAGCTCACGGAACCGGGCCGCGACCACCAGATAGGCGCCTGTCGGTTTAGCGGAAGCTGGTTTTCGAAACCTATTCATGGCCGGCCGTCCGCGAAGAGGTCGGGCTGATCGCCTGCTCGGCAGGCATGGCCGAGAAACGATCGCTGAATGCCGTTCCGATTTGCGGAATCTCCGCGGCGAAGTGCTTCTTTTGCCGGGCTGGCTTTCCGAGAACATGCCTTGCCATCCGCATGCCCTGGCGTTTCGTCTGGCGCCAGCCCTGCTTGATGCCATGAAGGGTCAGCTGCGGGATGTATTTTTTTGCCATCATCGGCGCCAGCTTGCTGAGCTGCGCGTAATCGGCTTGGAAAAACGCCTTGTTGAAATACCAGTGCGCCGTGTGGAATTGGGCTGTCCGGACATCCCGCGCAAGCTGCGGATAACGCGCGATGATCGGGGCCATGACCAGGCTATGGGACTTCAGCATCCGATAGGCGTTGCTGGACATGTTGCCCCTGGTGAAGCGATAGCCTGTGAGGAAATCGGGAACCAGGGCGAAGGGCAGGATCTCGGCGAGCGCCAGATAAAGCTTCAGATCCTCACAGCCTTCGGCGCCATTGTCGCGCAGGCCGGCGTCATAGCCGCCGCAGCGAAGGATCTCCGCCCGCGGCATCAAGGGGGTGCTGCCATTGCCGATGAAGTTTTCCCGCAGCAGCGGCTCGAAGATATTTCCTTGATGCATGACCGGTCGTGAATGGCCGAAGATGATGCCGTTCTCGTCGATCGCCGCATACCAATTGTAGGCGACCCCGTGTCCGCCGGGCAATGTCCTCAGCGCCTGAAGCTGGCGCTCGATCTTCTCAGGGTGCCACACATCATCGGCGTCGACGGGAGCGATATAGGGGCCGCGTGCCTCTCTTATGCCGTGGTTGCGCGCGCGTGCAACCCCGCCATTGTCCTGGCGCAGAACCCGGACACGGCGGTCGCTCAGGCCATAATCGCTCGCAAGTTCGAAGGTCCCATCCCGCGATCCGTCGTCGACCACCAGGATTTCGAGCTTGTCGTAGGACTGGGCAGAGACGCTTCGCAATGTTTCGGCAAGCGTCCTCTCGGCATTGTAAGCCGGTATGACGACGGTGATGAGAGGGGCGGCTGCGCCTGATATTGTCATCCGATAAAGGCTCCCGGCAGGCCAATAAGCTCAGGGAAGGCTTCGAGCGGATGATCGCCGCGCACTTCGAGGCGCGGCAGACCGAAGATATTGTCGGAAAAGCCGGCCTTATCCGGCCGTGTTGTGAAGCCGACCCCGTAGCCGGAAAGCGCCAGAATGCCCGGGACCCTGAAGTCCGTCGCGCCGTAGGGCAGCGCGATGGAGTCCACCGGGGCGCCCAGCCGGTTCCGCAGCACATTGCGCGACAGCATGGCTTCGGCGAGCAGGGCTTCATTGTCCAGCGCAGTGGCCGGTGTGTGGGATGCGAGATGGGAACCGAAGCTGATGCCCTTTTGGTGCAACTCCTGAATCTGCGACCACGACATCAGGGCCGCGGGCTCTCCATAGGCGGAATCCCAGTCCGACCGGCCGCCGACTTTATCGGTCACGACGAACACCTCGGCTCTGAAGCCATTCTCGGCCAGGATCGGGAAGGCGTCCGTCAGGAAATCCAGATAGGCGTCGTCGAAGGTCAGCATGACCGGCCGGCCCTGGATCGGCTTGCCGCTGCGCAAAAGCTCGGCCAGGGTCTGCGCCGTCACGGTGTAATAACCCTGGCGCCGAAGGAACTGCATCTGCTTGCGGAAGATATCAGGCGAGGTGCGGAAGCGCCGGAGTGCGGCGGGGCCATCCCGTGCGATCCGGTGATACATCAGGATGGGAACCGAGGTCGTGACCTCCGTCGTCCATGCCGCTTCGCGGTCGACGCCGTCAGGCCCCCAGATGATGTGTTTTGCCACATCCGCATCCAATGGGGTTCCATGCCCCTCGCTGCGTAGGACAGCCGCGCCAACAGGGCCTTTTCGGAACCTGTGGATGGCATAGAGTTCGGTCTCGATCGTCTCTTCCAGGGCCATCCCGGGTTGCGCGGCCAACACCTGCCGGATCGTCCCGACACCGAAAGGATTGCCCCAGTCGAAACCCGTCCGGTTGGGTTCGTCGCGGCGGATATGCGCATGGGCGGTGATGAGGTAGCCGTTCGGCTTCAGCGCGGCCGCCATCTTCCGGCAGGCAGCCGCGAGCATCTCCTCATCCTTCATGTAATACAGCACTTCGGAGCAGACGATGAGATCCTGTTCGGGCGGAAGATCCTGTCTGACGAAATCGAGAACGCGAAGCTCGATATTGCGATGGTCGCGACACCGCTCCACCGCCCTGTCGATCGCCCGCTGGGAAATATCGGTGGCCGTCAGCCGGCCGACCTTTTGCGCCAGCTTTTCGGTGAAAATCCCCTCGGCGCAGGCCAGCTCCAGCACCTTCTCGATCCCTTCCGGGATCAGGCTCAGCGTCTGCGCATATTTCACCTGCTCGTAGACCGAGACGTAGTTCCACGGATCCGGTCGTTCGAAGATATGCTCCCAGTATTCCTCCTCCGAGTGAACGGCAGGAGCTGCCTTTTCTTCCTCTGGGCGCGGCCCGGAGGGGTTTAGGGGGCGTGGCGCCGGGTCGCGCTGGAGGGTCCGCAGGCTGTCGGAGAGCCGTGCATCATTGTCATCGCTGTCGCTTGGCGCAGAGGCAAGGAGAGCTTTGCGCCCAAGGCCCACCATCAGTCTTTCCAGGCGGCCGCGCCGCCGGCCGTGCCGGATGATGATCCCGCCGAAGGCTCGGTATCCGCGCAGCGCCTCCCTCGTCCAGGAACCGATATAGGCGAGCGTCGGCGGCGTCTGCAGATGCTCGCCTGCCTGCATCTCCTGCATTATCAGCCGGATCTGCGCCCGGATCGAAAGATCGCCCCAGAGCGGCCCGACAAAGGTGCCGACATGCTGTCCGCCCGAGAAAGCGTGCATGACGAGCGTATCGGCCTGCTCGGCCTTGAGGATCCTGGAAAGCGCGCCCAGCTCGACGCTGACGACTTGGACATTGCCGAGCGTGAAAGGTCGCAGGAGATTCGCGGCAGATAGCTGCCAAGCGACGTTCTCCACGATCTTCCGCCCGGTGCCGGGGAAGGAATGCCGCTGGATCAGCTCGATGAGCGAAAGAAAAGTCGGTCGCCATGTGTCGAGTGCATCGATGAGATCGTCGGCCCGATCGGAAAACACTCCCGTCTGCAATCCGTGCATGATCACGTCGACAAGAAAGCCCTCATAGCCCGTGGCATCAGGCATGTCAGGCAGCAGTGCGCCAAGGGCCGCGACATCCAAGGTCGGATCGAGCTTGGCTGCGACGACCCAGGCGAGCATGCGCAGCTGGCTGACGGCGGGCGGGATCCAGCCTGTCTGCGGCCCCTCGGCCGACAAGCCCTGCTGCCTCAGAAGCGCTTGCGCCTTCGTCGTCACGCGAACGGCGTCACGCACCATTTTGACCGGATCGCCGGAGAGCGAGCCGGCCTTCATGCGATAGAAAGCCAGGCACGTATCGACCCGGCGAAATTCTGCGCCTGCAAAGGCCATGCGCAGCCAGAGATCCCAGTCCTCGCCGGTCTGCAGGGTCTCATCCATGCCTCCCAGCTGCTCGAAAAGGCTTTTGGGAAAGACAACCGTATGGATGGCAAGCGCGCAGAAGGAGGAGAACTCGCGCTTGGCGGCGTCTCCCGCCAGGGCGGGGGGCTGCTCCACCCGCAACAGCCTGCCGTCCGGGGCGACCCGGCGGTAGGCGCAATAGGCGATGACAGGCGGGGAGGCATCCTCTGCCACAGGCAGCATGCTTTCGATGAAGGTCGGATCCAGCCAGTCGTCGGCATCCAGCATGCAGAGCAGGGGCGCCGCCGCCAGGTGTGCGGCATGATTTCGCGCCGCGGCCGCACCGGCATTCGGCTGGCGGGCGGGTAGAATGCGGCTGTCTTTTCCGGCGATGGCCTCGAGAACCTCCCAGGTCCGGTCGCTCGAACCGTCATCGACGACGACGGCCTGCCAGTTCGAGCGTGCCTGTTGCTGCAGGCTGGCAAGACATTCGGCAAGCGTATCGTCTGCATTATAGGCAGGAATGAGGAATGAGATCTCAGGTGTCGCAGCACTCACCATGCAGGCATCTTCCATCGTCGCAGAACATAGAAAGCGCCATTCACGCTGCCGAGCATCTCCTGCTTCAGGAAAAAGTTGTTCGATGTCGCGCCTTTGCGAAATCGTTTCCTTAGCCTTCCGGCATAATATTTCGGAAAGGAGATGAGGATGCGCCTGAGATTGCCGTTATGTCCGGTGTTCTGATACTGGACCAGCAGGGCTGCGACATGGCCGCTCATATATTGGTGGATCTGCCTGGCCAGTCCCTTCATGTCCTTGCGGTGAAAGTGCCAGGCCACAGCCGTCGGCTCGTAGCGGCAGACGTGGCCATGGTGGAGCAGCCGGTTCCAGTATTCGGAATCGCCCGAGCAGCCAGCAGCGCCCATGTCGAGACGGACATCGAACAGGCCGATCTCATCGAAGACCTTGCGGCGGAAGGCCTGGCTTGCGCCGGCGCCGATCGTCCAGACCGGAGCGCCGTAACGCGTGTCCCTGGTATAGAAATCCTGATTGAAGTCCTGCCTGAGATAGCCCCGGCCGAAGCTCCAATGCTTTTCGAAGATGAACTGTGCCGGCGTTGCCAGTTCTCCGGGAAGGACCAATCCCGTCACGCAGGCGATCTCAGGCAGATCGAATCCCTTCATCAGGTTCTCCAGCCATCGCTGGTGGAGAACGACGTCGTCGTCGGTAAAGGCGACGAATTCGGTTCTCGCCGCCCGAACCGCCGCATTGCGGGCATAATCCAGCCCGACCCGGTCTTCACGGACATAGGTGGCGCCCGCTTCCTCCACGACGCGGCGCGTCGCATCGCCTGCTGAGGCATTATCCACCACGATGATCTCGACCGGCTGAAGCGACTGTTCGGGGATCGAGGCCAGGCACCGGCGCAGTTCCTCCGGCCGGTCCTTGGTGCAGATCAGAATGCTGACGTCGCGGTTGCGCACAGGGGTATGCGCAACGTGACGCGCATGCTCGAGCGTCTCGCGTCGCACGACACGCTCGGCGAGTGCCGCCGCCGTCTCGGGCCTTTCGATATAGGCTTGTCCGACGGGAAGACCATCCGACAGAAAGACCACGAGCCCATCGGAGACCAAAGGCGAAGCGGCATCGAGGTGAGACGTGGCGAGATCAAGATAGTGGATCGGTACGGGAAAACTTATATCCTTCAGATCGGACGGAATGGGTTCTCGCATCGTCACTCTCTCAATCGCCCCGTGAACATACGCCACATGCAGCCGGGGCGCGAGTCTCGAAAGTCATCATGGTTTATTCTGCCGCGTGCGCCTTCATTTGGCTCCTGAACCAATCGAGCGTCTTCGCCACGCCCTGTTCGTAGGTGATTTTGCACGACCACTCGGGCATGACATAATTCGCGTTGGTCAAGTCCGGCCGTCTGTTCGTGGGGTCCTGCGGCGGTGACGGCTCGAAGACGATCGGCACGCCGCCGACGAGTCTGGAGACATATTGCGCGACCTCGAGAACCGAAATCTCGCGATCGTTGCCGACGTTCAGGGGCCCCTTGTAGTCGGTTTGATTGATCCAGAAATAGCGCGCGAAACCGTCGACAATGTCGTCGACATAACCCCAGCTGCGCGACTGCAGGCCGTCGCCGAACACGGTAATCGGGCGGCCCGAAAGCGCCTGGGTGATGAAGTTGGAGACGGCACGGCCATCGTCGGTGCGTGTCCGCGGACCATAGATATTGAAGGGGCGGACGACTTTGACATCGAGCCCTTGCGTGCGCTGCATCTCGAACAGCAGCGACTCCGTGCACCTTTTGCTCTCGTCATAGGACGAGCGCGGACCGGTGCAGTCGACCTGACCCTTGTAGGATTCCGGCTGCGGCGACACCAGAGGATCGCCATAGACTTCCGAAGACGAGGTGAAACCGAAACGTCCGCCCTTCTTCAGCAAGTCGAGCAACCGGAATGCCCCGAGAAGATTGGCGGAGATCGTCCTCTTCGGCTCCTTCATGTACCACGGCGGCGATGCCGGGGATGCAAGGTGATAGATTTCGTCGAACTTATCCGAGGTCTGCAGCGTCTCGACGTCGGATTTCACGAAGTGGAAACGGGGATCCCGGATGTGCGCGATATTTTCGAAAAGCCCCGTCCAGAGGTTGTCAACAACGACCAACTTCTGAATATCCGTCCTCAGCAAAAGTCGATCACACAAGTGGGATCCGATGAAGCCAGCCCCGCCAGAAATCAATACGCTTTTCATTGCTTCGTGCCTCGTGACTTGAGATTAAGCTGATTGTTTATTAGCATTACCTGTAATGCATGACAATTATTTAGAAGAGTTCTAAGAATTACTCGCCTATTAATGTTAATTGTTAGATGTGCCTACTTTAAAGTGTTTCTGCCGATTCCGCACTCGATCACGAGCCGCCGGGCCGGACTGGATGCTGCCGATGATCGTCGCGCGATCATCACGACCTGCCCGAACTTGACTATCCGTTCCATGAGACGGCCCTACCATTTGCGGTTCGACGAAGGAGTCGGCATGGTATCGACAACCACTCAGACGCGTTCCGGACCCAGAGAGCTGAGGTTGTCTCAACGAAAAGCATGTCTGTCGGTGCAGACACCGCATGCCTGATGTGCGCTATATTTTCGAAAGATCCGCTGCAATGATTGTCAACAACAGCCAGTCTCTGGGTATCATTTTCCAAGTAGAAGTCGTCACATAAATACGATCCGATGAAGTCGAACCCGTTTCTCACGCCATCTCGCTTCGTTACTTGAGGATATAGTATTGTTATTACAGTGATCGAACGTTTTGTATGGGCACGAAGTCCGGGGTGGGTCGGACTTTGGTCTGAATTTTGCGCGTGGAAACGATCGTCATCGTCATTCGACTATCCGACGCGCGTCTTTTTCAGGCGGGGAGATAACGCGCTAAGGCATTGAATCAAGCTCATTGTTTCCGAGAATCGGTTTCGATTTTCGGAAAGCACGTGTGGCGGTGCCCGGCTCTCCGCATAGCCCGAAACGAACTTTCATTCATCGGTGCCGGCGCCGCAAAAGACGCCGCCGACACCGTCTGCTTCGTTTAGACCTCGATAATGTAGACGATCGTCAATGCATTGGGATCGACGATCACGATGCGGCCGTCTGCAAGGATGAAGAAGCGGTAGCCTTCATATTGCGGAACGATCTTCACGATGCGCGTCGGCAACCGCTCGAGCCGGACCTTCTTCGGAATCTTCGTTCCGACGGAGACCGTGAAGTTCACTTCTTTCACCGGCTCGACATGCACCTCTTTCACCGCCGTTCGAATTTCGGTCTGCTGTTCGACCGAGATGTTGACGTTGGTCTTGGTGTTCGGCTGGTTGTTCGTCGTGGTGTTGTTCACGTTGGTTTCGGACGAACTCTTGTTCGTCGTCGCGTTCTGGTCGGCGGGCTGCTTTGACGCATCACCGCTCTTGGTGGCGCTGCCGCTATCCGTGCCTTCCGCCGGCTTGGCATTCTGCATGCTGCTCTTCGAGGTGGCGGTGCCGCTGCCATCCGTGGTGGCGGACTTTCCGGCTGGCTTCTGTTCGGCCGTGGCGCCGCCGCTGGCGTCTTGCGATCCGGATTTGGTTTCGGTCGAAGACTTGCCGGATGCACTTCCGCTCTTCGCGTTATCGTTCGAAGGCTGCTCGGCGTTCTTCTGCATGTCGGAACCCTGGCCGGATTTCTGCTGCGTTGACTGGCCCTTGCCTTGCGGGCAGGCTCCGGAAGCGTCGGGGGTGCAGTCGGTGCCTGTCTTGCCGGCGCCGGATTGCGCACCGGCGTCCATGCCCATCTGAGAACCGGGCTGCGCCTGGCCGCTGCTCTTGGTGTCCTGCTGGGCTGCGGCCGGCAGTGCTGCAAGCGGCGATACGCCAAGCGACAGCGCGGCCAGGATCATGGTGAGATGGTTGCTTTTCATAATCGATCTCCGAAGTTTGAACACGCCATACCGCCCGCATTCCCATGCGTCGCATGCGTGCCCTAATGGTTGGAAAGGGCGGCCGCAGCCGCCCGTCGGTCACTGGATGACCTGGATGACCTTCCGGGAGGAAGGTTCGACGATCACACGCTGTTCGTTGACGATCGCGTATGCATATTTCGGATCGTCGGGAATTGGCGTCACCACGACGGTCTCCGGCAGAGGCTGCCCGACGACGACCTTCTCCTTCACAACGACGCGTTCGGCCGGAGCCGGAGCCTGCTGTACATAGGTCACCACCTTCTGCGGCGGCGGGTCGATGACGCTGCCCGCCACGCCGCCGACGATGCCGCCGACAGCAGCACCGACCGGGCCGCCGACAATCGCGCCCGTTGCAGCACCACCCGCCGCGCCTGTGACCGTCGATGACTGCGCAAAGGCAGATGTCGATGCCAACAGGACGCTGGCGGCAATTCCTACTGCTTTGATATTCATCCGTTTTCCTCCTTCAATGCGGTTGGTTCCGCTGGTGAGCCAAACCTGAAAATGGAGGAAGTGTTCCCGGGCTGGGACTTCATGCCGGGGCTGGCCCGGACTATGGTCCTAGAGCCTCCAGCCCGGCCGGACAGCGTCCGTCATTGCGTCGGGAATCGACTCAACATCCGATCCTGAACGTTCTCCGGGCCGACGATCATCGCTGCCAGCGAGATGGCTTTTTCCCGGGCTTCGGGTTTTGTTATATAGCCTTCGAGCAGCACGACAGGACCGAGCATCCTGATCTCGATGGCGCTGCTGTCGAGATCCGGATCGGCGGAAAGGGCTGCTTCGATTGTTGCGATGGTCGATGCCGAACTATGGCCTTGCGGACAGCGCTCTTCATGGCTGTGGTTTTCGGGGCCGAACTTCATATACTCCTCCTGTTCCGTCCCCTCCACGGACCTTACGTTGCCTCAAACCACTATATGAGCAGCGGGTCCTCAGGCCGCCAGTCCGACTTAGGTCCGGCTTTCCCTCGCTGCCATCCTGCCTAGATTCTCCTCATCCTTGTTGAAAGGACATCAGGGAGGTTCGGTCGTTGCAGCTGAACTCCAGTCAGAACCTCCCTGGTGAAGCATCAGGTGCCGATCGGCGCGAGATAAAAGGCGGTTATCCATGCAAAAGATCGGCATAGTGGATTGGCGCAGGAGCGAAGACTTCGCGCCTGTGATGCTTGTCATCGGCGGCAAGCCCAGGCTGGTTCGCTCTCTCCATGAGGTCGCCGACGCCCTTATTGCCGCCTGGCCGACAGACGACGGCAAGGAATATATCGCAGCCATAAAAACATGCCTGGATGCCATCCAGGGCAATATTCCGGCCACGGTAGCCCGCGCAGCACTCATTCACGCTGCGGAAGAAGCCGGAATTCGCGTCATCGCGGTCGTTCACTGAGATTTTTGCAAGCTCGTGCAGCGCATCAAGCCTTGATGATTGCGGTCAGCCCTCCGGGGGCGACGCAAACCGGCTCGCATCGAACAGGTCTATGGCGGCGACCGGAGTGATGTCCTGACCTGAGGTCGCGGCATCGACCTCACGATGAACCGTGCGGGGGGAAACGCGAGGCGCGTTCAATTCCATCACCTCGCCGGGAGAATGCAGCGCCCATTTCATCAGCGCCGCCTCGGACGTCGATTGAAAGAAACTTGCTTCTTCCCAGGAAGCGGTCATCGGCAGGGAGGCGATCATATCAGCGCCCTGCTTGGAGGCATGGTGTGCAACACGGAGAGGTTCGAAGCGCGCATAGCCCGGCAATGCAGGCGCAGGTCTCTCCGGAAGCACTTCAATTGGGCCGATCGATGCCGTCTCCAGTTTGTCATCCACATCAGCGTCGTGTTCGAGGGTGGCCGGCCGCATCGCCGGTATCGGAATCGGCAAAGATGAAACATCTGGAGCGGACTGTTTGTCATCCCGCTCGACTGCGCCGGTCTGCAGCGCCAGCGCACTCAATGCCCGGCTTTTGGGCGTGGGCAGAAGCGCCGTCACGAGGTTGTTATCTCCAGTATCGCCGCTCGGCCTGGTCGATGCGCCCACCTCTTCGTCTTCGCCAGCGGCACTGGCGATCTGGATCGAGGCGGGGCCGCCGCGCTTCTTGTAGTTCGCAACCGCCTGATTGTATCCAGGCAGCGGCCGGCCATCGGCAGGGAGATGCATCGTCTGCCCGTTCGGGAACAGTCGGGCGAGTTCCTGCCGGGACATGCGGGGCCAGGCCCTGACATTGCCGACGTCGAGATGCACGAAGGGCGATCCCGAGGTCGGATAATATCCGACGCCGCCGCCCTGCATCTGCATGGCCAGCGCCCGCAGCGTCGAAAGCTTCACGCCGGGAACGTAGAAATCCATCGCCTTGCCCAGCATATGCTGGCTCTTCTTGGCGACGCCCGTGCTGCGCGAGCGGTTGCGGAGCATGTTGTTGGTGGTGGGCGAACGATAGGCGGAGACGATATGGATATAGTCCTTGCCGCCGCTGCGCTTATACACCTCCCAGACCAGGTCGAGCAGCCGCGGATCCATCCGGGTCGGCTCGTTCCTTCGCCAGTCGCGCAGAAACCGATTGATCTGGGCAAGGCCTTTGGGATCGAACTTTCCGTCGCGCTTATAGGTGATCGTGGCCCGCTCGCCGGTATGGGTAAAGAACAGCTTCAGGGCCCGGTCTTCCGCCGAGGCAAAGGATGCCGAGCCGACAAGCGCCGGCAGCGCAAACAGAGCCGGCAGAATGGTCTTGGCGACCAACCGTTCCGCACGCGACAGTAGCGTGGCAATTCCGCCCAAGCCTGCGCCCGATAATCCTCGCACTGGATACTTTAACACGAACAATCCCGCCTACACCAAACACGCGACGATGTGCGGGAACCTCCGCATCCATCACGCCCAGTAAAGCCAGCTTATGGTCAACAAATCGCTAACAAGCGTAACCGGTGCTCCGCTCCTACACTGTCCTCGCCGCCCCAATCCGCCTTTCTATGGACGAGCAACGGGAGTTTTCTCCATAGCAGGCGCGATCTCTCACCCAACCGGATTATTGAAATCACCGGTCCGGTCTATAGTTGAGCAGGTTTCGGCGACCCCATGAGAAATAGTCGTCGATTGGGCTCGATCTTCGCGACGAACGCTCTTTTAAAGATCATGCCCGAAGCAAGCGGATGTGGCTGGTGTAAAGGAACCCTCATGGCTGGAGCAGCCTTGATCGGTCTGAGGCTCCATGTCATCGGATGATGTTTGAAGGTAACGGCATGCGCAAAACAATGGCAGTCGGCCTCGCCGCCTTGATCGCCATGTACTTTCTCGGCGGCATGAGCGCGAGACATGAGACATTTCCTTGGCCACAACTTTCCGCGATGAGGAAAATGGTTGGCGGAGAGAAGGCGACTGCTCCAAGCCGTTATACGTTCGACGACAAGGAACGACTCATCGGGGATGAATCAAAAACGCTTGTGAACTGCCCGGCTCAAACTGACCGAACGGCTGTCTTACTCATTCTTGGCCAATCGAACGCGGCCAACGACAGTGGACAACGGTACAAGTCAAATTATGGCGCTCGCGTTATAAACGCCTTTGACAAACGGTGCTTCATCGCCGCGTCGCCACTCCTTGGATCGACCGATACCAAGGGAGAGTATTGGACGCTTCTTGGCAACAATTTGATCGCATCGGGACAAAATGACAGCGTCATCCTCGCACCCCTCGCATATTCCGGATCTGAGGTCGCACGATGGGCGAAAGGCGGTGACCTCAATCCTATGCTGGTCGATACAATGAAACAGCTTCAGGATTCCGGTTATCGGATAACGAGCGTCCTCTGGATGCAAGGAGAGGCGGACCTCGTTATCGGCACCACTGCGGAGGCCTACCAGAACCGTTTCATGTCGATGGTTGACACATTGCGTCAGCACGGCGTCGAAGCACCGGTTTACATTTCGATCGCATCGAAATGCCTCGAACCGAGCAACGGCGGCTTCAAGGAGCATATTCCGGACAACGCGATAGTACGGGCGCAACTGGCCCTATCAAGAAGCGGCCCCGGTATCCGAGAGGGCGTCAATTCCGACGCGTTGCTCGATGGAGAAGACCGCTACGACGATTGCCATATCGGGGGCACAGGCGCGGAGAAACTGTCGCGGGCCTGGCTGAACCTTCTGCGCGGCGATGGCCGACTGGAAACCTCGCGATAATCTTCCCAGAACCGGTTTTCGCGCCTTAGCGAGCTTCAGCTTCGGGCTCTGAAAGCTGAACAAACTCTATGTCCTCAGAAGTTTGGACTATTCTCGTGGCCCTCCAACTCAGGGCACCCCCTGATGTTGCCGAAACCGATCGTTCGCCGGTCGCCGGATTCATCCAGACCTCTGAGCACGATGATATTCTCATCCTGCTGTATAATCTCGCTACGATAGATACCGGCCCGAATCGCCCGGTTTTTCGCTTGGCTTATATTGCATTGCCCGGGCGGCGGAGTGACATGCCAGTATCTCGTACCTTGCCCATCCGAATGCCATCCGCCGGAAGCAGCGAATCCCGACAGACTGGATAGCAGTATGCCAGATGCCAATATCACGCTGCCTAAAACCAGTTTCATGTCATCTCCGTAAGCCGCGGCAGGGCTTGTCTTCGTTCTGCTTGTTCTGTTTTTCAACGGACAACCGGGTGTCCCATGACGTCGCAGCCACATTAAGTGGCTCGCGCTAACACTGTGCTAACGCCGGTTTCGGCGGCAATTTGCGGATATTGGCACGGGTTGCGCCGGCATTGCTCGCCGAGGATCAAAAAGGAGCCCCGCCGAAACGCGGCTATTTGTGGAAAGGACGGACCGCACAGGAAGGAAGGGAAGCGGACAACCCCAGTTATGGGGCGCCTGTGCGATCCTTGTGCTCTAACAGTAGATAGCCGGAAAAGTTCCTTAAGGTTCCTGACCAATGAATGGCTCCGAACCGGCAGGAGAGGGCGGATCGCGAAGATTGCAAGGGGTGTGCTGCTGGAGACAGGAGACTCCTCTGCGCGATCCGCTCCGAGCCAAGTAACACTTTTGTATGACAACAGTTCCGGTGCAATTCTGCACGGTAATAGTATTGTCGACGTCAAGAGACCTGCTAATGCCAAAAAAGGACCCCGCTTCTGAGCGGGGCTAAGGTTGAGGTGGGCCGAACAGCTAAATGTCGTGTGGCTGTTGTATAACAAATCTCCGCACGGCCCGAAGGTATTACGATCAACGGAGCAAATTGTTCCGCGCCGACAGATTTTTTTAATCAGTCGCACCATTCGTTCCGCCGCTTCGCGCTCCACGTCTTGGCGAAGCCATCCTTTAGCAGTTTCTTGTCGACTTCCGGCCGTGCGGTCGGTCGCGAAGTGCCTCTAGCAGCCGCAGGGTCGTTACATCGATCCCATGGTATTCGCGGACGGCTAGGACTACCGACTGCGCATCCTGCCACCAAGGGAGATCAGCCGGGACCAATGCCAGTCGGCCGATCATGGCACCCTCTGGCGTAACGAGCACCGGACGGGCGATACGCGGCGGCGCCTCCGATTGCTTCTCGCCGTCCATCGTCGCGGTAGAGCAACAGCGATCGTCCTTGATCGGGTTCCCGTGCGGTCCAGGCTAATAGCCTCCCCGGGGGCATGGGGGCGCCCTTGCGATTGATCGTTATCCGAAGAGAGCACGGCGAAGATGCCGTTGACGCGAGACCGGACGTCGGGCGCCGCCCTATTGCCCGCCCAGTTTCCAACTGTCCCCAGACGGACAGGCTACGCCGTTGAAGCGCGTCATGCCGTCGAGCGATTGCCGACTGGTTACAAAACCGCGACATCCGTCCGGCCCATCGTTACTGGCATCGATCTGTTCGATAACGCCCGCGCTGCCCGTCGATGGGTTGGCCCAAGCAAGCGCAGTCGCACCGACGGCACCGCGACCGACCGTATCTGCGATCACCGCTTGATCGGTCAAAGGCGTCTGGTGCTGGATTGCTGACTGGGCGAGGGGAGTCTCAAGCGGCTCGATATGAGAGCACGCCGCCAAGGCTGCGATGCTCATTGCCGAGATGAAGTGCTTTGGAGTCATCGCTCGGATAAAGCGCTTTGCCTGTTGTGTTTCAAGTTACGAATAGTTCACATTCTGGCGAGGTCTGAAGAAAACGAGGTCGCGTTTCAACCGTTCGCTACGATTACCGTGATGACCAAGTCTCCGTTGCTCGCCCAAGCGACACCCAGTAGTCTCGCCGTCTCATCGACATATCGACAGTGGCACGCATCGATTCCATGGCAATTCTCTTCAAAACAACAATCAGCGAAAACACCGCATTCGAGATGATCGAACGGTCACTGTCAGGTGTTTACCAATATGACGGTTATCTCAATGTCGTTAGCGATGCGGGCGAGACGGCATTGTCTTGGGGTCCGGCAATGCATGCCGAAGAGTTCAAGGCAGAAGTCAGCCAAATCCTGCGGCAGACTTGGGATGCTGCCCGCTTCTGGGTCATTTATGAGCGCCGCGAAGACCGGAAGGATCCAGAAGGGACTGACATCCGTAACGCGGCTTTCCGCCTGACGCGCGGATACAGCGGCGTTATCGTTGTCACGCTCAGCCTCCTTGGGAAGCGTGACAGCGCCAACGACCTGGAACTCGTCTTCGTCTGCTTCGAGCAGGATTTTCACAGGAGGAATTTTCGCGTGCGCTACGAGGGTAAGCCGATACCAGACCCGGACTGATGTTGCGCGAGGACGTGGTGTTCACGCGCGCGACCCGTTCTACGTTCGATTTGAAGGCGAGGGCAAGGCACGAGAACTGGCGACCATCGCTTCGCTCATCGAGACCGGCAAACTCAATGCCGTCGATCCGGAGACCTATCTCACCGCCACGCTCACTGCCATAGATGAGCTATTGCCGTGGAAGGAAATCACAGGCTTCGACTTTGACGACGGCCCGCTTAAGATGTGTTGGAACTGGCAACACCATCGCACGCAGGATGCTCCGACAGAGTACCTATGCCCATGATCAATCGGGAGGTTGGCCGCCCGCGAACCGTCTGTGCCGAGGGGTAAGGGGGATTCCCGGAAACGAGTTTGAAAAGGGTGCTCCGGATCAGGGGCAGACACCCTTTTCGTGCTGAGTTTTGCAATCTCAGCGGAACGGAAGTTAGCAGAGAGATTGCTGTCTACCATCGGACCGAAGTCCGACTCACTCGCAATAATTCGTCGATGTCAGCAGCCGAGGTGACACCATCAGTCAATGCGTCCCTTGATGCGTCTGCCTATATGACCGCCACGCTCACTGCTGCCGTCAACGGCCACAAGCAGAGCCGAATCGTGGAGCTCCTACCGTAGAATTATCCGGTGGAGTAACGCATATCAAAACCGCAGTCGCGATCGATCCGAAGCGGACGTTGTATCTACGTTCACCGAAGCTGCACTACTAGATCACCAATGGACGTGGCAGGCACGTGTTGCTCCGTTTTTCCGTTACGCACGCTGAAGTGAGCCAGACGCGGATGGTTCGGCGATGCGGCGAAGTGGGCGTTTCCGAATCCTGTCTGCAGCGAACTCCGGCAGGCGTTCCAGGAGGGAAGGGATGATGCAGATCGCCCAACCCGGAATGTACAATGTCACGTATTCACCGCCGCGGATAGGCGTTCATGACAAGGCAATCTTTGAGTTGCGTAGTGCCTCTACGTCAGGGTTGTGGCGGACGCTTCGAGGATCAACGTGCTTACAAAAATCAGGCGCAGGAAGGATTGCGCAGGGCCTACATCCATGCTCTCGCATCCGAGGCGCGCGTGCCCGCCTGTTGAAGTGGAGGGTGAGCTGTCTTCTCGTCGGCCATCGACCCTCAAACAGGTGAAAACGGTAAGGGGGCGAAGCTTATGGCTATGAGTCAGCCTTCAAAACGGTGGCGCACCCGACAGGATTCGAACCTGTGACCTTTGGAATCGGAATCCAACACTCTATCCAGCTGAGCTACGGGTGCATGCCGAAGGCGGTTTGAATCGCCTGTCCGATGGGTGGTTCTTAGCCTAGCTTGCGGCTGGCTTCAATCGCGAAATTCTCGGAAATACCGATGCTTGCAGTTTGACGGGTGTTTTTATCCGTCAGCCCCAGGGAACGCCACATAAAAAAACTCCGCCGTCCTTGCGGGCGGCGGAGCGTGATTGTTGTGGACTGTCGCCTTATGGCGGTCAGATCTGCATGGCGCCGGGGCCGGGAATGGCCTTTGGCGGCACCTTGCCGAGGATGATCATGCCGAGGACCTCGTCCTTGGTCACATCCTCGGTGCGGGCGTGGCCCACCACCTGGCCGTTCTTCATCACCGAGACGCGGTCGGCGAGGTCGAAGACGTCGTGGATGTCGTGGCTGATGAGGAAGATACCGATGCCTTCCTTCTTCAACTGCTTGATCAGTTCGCCGACCTGCGCCGTCTCCTGGGGCCCGAGTGCCGCCGTCGGCTCGTCCATGATCAGGATGCGGGCGTTGAAGAGGATGGCGCGCGCAATTGCCACCGATTGCCGCTGGCCGCCCGAAAGCGCCTTCACCGGTTCCTTGAAGCGCTTGAAGTTGGGGTTGAGCCGCCCCATCACCTCGCGGGCCGAGGCCTCCATCGCCACGTCGTCGAGCGTGCCCCAGCGGGTCTTCAGCTCGCGGCCGAGATAGAGGTTGGCGGCGGCGTCGACATTGTCGGCGACGGCGAGCGTCTGGTAGATCGTCTCGATCCCGTATTTCTTGGCATCGCGCGGATTGCGGATGTCGGCCGGCTCGCCGTTGATCAGGATCTCGCCGCCATCACGCTTGTAGGCGCCGGAGAGGATCTTGATGAGCGTCGACTTGCCGGCGCCGTTATGGCCGAGCAGGGCGACCACTTCGCCGGGGTAGAGATCGACCGAGGCATTGTCCACGGCGTGAATGCCGCCGAAGGCGATCGAGATGTTTTTCAGTTCCACGAGGGGAGTGCGTTGATCAGCCATATCCAGGGCTCCTCTCACTTGGCACGGGCGCGGTAGACGGTGTCGAGCCAGACCGCCACGACAAGGACGGTGCCGACGACGACGCTCTGCAGCGGCGTGTCGACATGCGCGAGCACCATGCCCGACTGCAGCGACTGCATGACGAGCGCGCCGAGCATGGCGCCGGCGATGGTGCCGGTGCCGCCTGCCAGCGACGTTCCGCCGATGACGGCGGCGGCGATGGTGTAGAGCTCGTCGAGCGTGCCCTGCGAGTTCGTTGCGGCGTTGAGGCGGGCGGTGGAAATCGCCGCTGCGATAGCGGCCAGAACGCCCATCAGCGCGAAGATCCTCACGGTGACCCAGCGGGTCTTGATGCCGGCGAGTTCCGCCGCTTCGGGGTTGCCGCCGATCGCGAAGACATAGCGGCCGAAGCGAAGGCGTGTCGCGATGAAGGTCATGATGATGCCGACGACGATGGCGATCAGCACCGGCACGGCGATGCCGTATGGAATATCCAGGCCGGTCTCGGGCCAGGGAATATTGTTGGTCTCGGCATATTTCTTGGCGATGTTGATTGGCCAGTAATAGCTGTTGGCGATTGAGACCGCGCCGAGGATGAGCACGCAGCTCAGGATGGCGAGGAAATATTCAGCCCACATCGGCCGGCGCGGAAAGCCGAAGCGACGGCGCTGCCGGCGCGAGCCGACGATGCTGGCGATGACGAAGAGGCAGGCGCCGATACCGACGACCCAGCTCCAGGTGGCGCCGATCGAGCCTTCGGCGCCGCCGCCCATGATGCGGAAGGTCTGGTCCATCGGCGCAACCGTCTGGCCGCTGGTGACGAGCCAGGTCGCGCCGCGCCAGACGAGCAGGCCGCCGAGGGTGACGATGAAGGAGGGAACGTTGAGGAAGGCGATGATGATGCCCTGGAAGGCGCCGATCAGGAAGCCGGCTGCAATGCCGATCAGCAGCGTGATCGCCCAGGTGAAGGGGCTGTCGAAGCCGATATATTCCGGCAGGATCTTGGCCTGGGTGACACCCATGATCATGCCGCAGAGGCCGAGCACGGAACCGACCGAGAGGTCGATGTTGCGTGTGACGATGATCAGCACCATGCCCGTCGTCATGATGGCGATGTCGGTCGTCTGAACCGAGAGGTTCCAGAGATTGCGCGGGGTCAGGAACAGGCCGCCGGTGATGATGTGGAAACCGATCCAGATGATGATGAGCGCGCCGATCATGCCGAGCAGGCGTGTGTCGATCTCGGTCGCGCGGAAGAAGCGGGTCACCGGATTGGCTTCCGCCGTTCGCGGCCCGCTTGATGTTGTGGATTTTACCATTTCGGCCATGGGTTTGCCGTTCCCCCACTGTGTTTGGACGGACGCGCCGGCGTGCCCGAATCTGCCATCGGCGTCATGCGTCTGTTCTTCAACTAACCATCGCGATGCTTGCGGAAACCGGTCGCGTGGCGTCGCGACACCCTTCCGGCAGGGAATGAAAACCCGCGATGGTGCGGCGAGGCGGAGAAAACTTCGTCGTTGGAATTCTCATCCGCGTCCGGCGCCGCAGCGATGTTGCGCTGCGGCGCCGGCAATTTCAATTACAGCCGCGGCTTACTTGCAGGCAGCGACGGTGTCGGCCTTGACGCCCTGGCAGGCTTCCGCCTTGGAGATCCAGCCGGCGTCGATGACGACGTTCAGGTTGTCCTTGGTGATCGCCAGCGGCTTCAGGAAGACCGACTGCATTTCAACACCCTTCGGGCCGCCCTTGAAAGCCTGGGCGCCGTCGATCTTGCTCATGTCCTTGCCGCCGGCGAGGTCGAGAGCGATTTCTGCGGCGCGCTTGCCGAGTTCCCGGCTGTCCTTCCAGACGGAAACCGTCTGCGTGCCGAGAGCGATGCGGTTCAGCGCCGCCTTGTCACCGTCCTGGCCGGAAACCGGAACGGAGCCGGCAAGACCCTGGGCGTCGAGCGCTGCGATCGCGCCGCCGGCCGTGCCGTCGTTCGAAGCGACGACGGCGTCAACCTTGTTGTTGTTGGCGGTCAGGAACTGCTCCATGTTGCGCTGGGCGTTCTCCGGCAGCCAGCCATCGGTATAGGCTTCGCCGACATTCTTGATCTTGCCGGCATCGATCGCGGCCTTCAGCACTTCCTGTTGGCCCGAGAACAGGAAGTCGGCGTTCGGGTCGGAAGACGAGCCCTTGATGAAGACGTAGTTGCCTTCCGGCTTGGCCTTGAAGACGCCTTCAGCCTGCAGGCGGCCGACTTCCTTGTTGTCGAAGGTGATGTAGAAGGCAGCCGGGTTTTCGATCAGGCGGTCGTAGCCGACGACCGGAATGCCTTCAGCAGCGGCCTTTTCGATGGCCGGGCCGATTGCGTCGGAGTCCTGAGCGAGGATGATCAGCGCGTTGGCGCCCTGCGAAATCAGCGATTCGACGTCGGTGAGCTGCTTTGCGGCAGAAGACTGCGCGTCAGCGGAAATATACTTGGCGCCCTTGGCTTCGAGAGCCTTCTTGATGGCGGCTTCGTCCGTCTTCCAGCGCTCTTCCTGGAAATTCGACCAGGAAACACCAACGACGAGATCGGCAGCCATGGCAGCGGTATGTACGGAAACGAGGATGGCAGCACCGGCCATCAATTTGAAAATAGACTTCATAATGTCCTCCCGAGTGAGTTGCGGCCGGCCCAGCCCATGCTTCCTCCGGCCACCGCGAAAAAGCCTGTCGGGAAAGATTTGGATTTTTTTCTCGACAGTCGAGAAATTTAGTGTCAGAGATTTTTTCAACTGTCAACACTGCACTACCGGCTTAATTCGCTTGCGCAACAGCGACCGGAGATGCAGTGGAAACCACGGGAAGAGCAAGCAGGAGGAGAGGGCGGCATTCATGCTGACCAAGTCGAGCACGGAGCTGGTCCGGCAGAGAAACAGCGTGCTCGTGCTGTCCGTGCTGCGCCGCCACGGCGCGCTCGCCCATACCGAAATATCCGATTCCACCGGGCTTTCCTCAGCCACCATCTCGGCGATCACCGCTGACCTGGAAAAAGCCCAGATCATCGAGAAATCCGAGCAGCAGCCGGCAAGCGGGCGTGGCCGGCCGCGCGTGCTTTTGCGCCAGCGGCGCGATTGCGGCTATCTCATCGTCGTCATCATCTCCTCGGATGCGGTGCAATATTCGCTTGTGGATTATGCCGGCAAGCTGATCGACCGCTTCAGCGAGGAGCGTTCGCACGATCCGGCGGGTGCCGTGCGCTTCGTCGCAGCAGTACGCGCCGGGCTTTCGCGCCTTCTCGATCGTTCGAAGATTACGCAGGAAAAGGTGCTGCTGATCTCGATCAGCAGCAAGGGGCTGGTCAACTCCACCGAGCCGGTTCTTCTGTGGTCACCGATCTTCGGCAGCGACCAGATCGATTTCGAATCGGCACTCCGGCCGGAATGGCAGGCCAAGGTGATCCTCGACAACGAGACGCTGCTGGTCGCCGCAGCGCTCGGCGCGCGTGAGGAGAATATGAAGGGCGCCGATTTCCGCTCGCTCGCCGCCCTTTCGCTCGGCCACAGCATCGGGCTCGGCATCGTCAGGCGCGGCAACCAGACGGGCCAGGAGATCTCGGCCCCCAATTTCGGGCACATGCTGCATATGGCCAATGGCGGCCTCTGCCGCTGCGGCACACGCGGCTGCATCGAGGCCTATGCCGGTTTTTACGCCATCCTGCGCAGCGCCTTCGAAGTGCCGCTCGATACCATCCCGGCCAAATTCGTGCCGGTTGCGGAACTCGACAAGATCGCCGCCAAGGCGCGCCAGGGTCACCGCATCTCCGCCTTCGCTTTCCGTCAGGCAGGGCTGGCGCTCGGCAACGGCCTGTCGCGCATGCTGAGCCTGACCGAGCGCATGCCGATCGCCATCACTGGCCCGGGCACACGTTATTACGACCTGCTGCGCCAGGGGATCGAAGAGGGCCTCGGGCAATCGCATGTCGTGCGCATGGAGGGCATGCCCGAAATCAGGGTGGTCCCCGAAGAACAGATCCTCGTCTTCGAAGGCCATCTAAACCGGGCGCTATCGGTGATCGATCAGGATATCGTACTCTCGGGCGTACAGAGCGCGGAATGAGGGCGCGTTGCTGAAATGCATGGGGAGCAGGTGTCCTCTCTCCGACATAGAGTCAAACGCCACCAAACGCGAAATGGCCGGGCAAATGCCCGGCCATCTCATGCATGGCTTCCGGTCGGGAGAGGGCCGTCAGCCGATCTTGATGAGCTTGCCTTCCTTGACGGACTGAACCGCGGCATCGGCGAGCGCCAGCGCTGCGAGGCCATCGGCGCCAGACGGCGAGATCTTCGAACCCTTCTCGATCGCGGCGATGAAGGCTGCGATCTCGTTGGCATAGGCTTCGGTGTAGCGGGTCATGAAGAAGTCATGCAGCGGCGGGCGGGTGTAGCCGTCGCCGTTTGCCACCTCGATCGAAACAGGGCGCTGGTTTTCGGCCGCAGCCATGCCCTTTGCGCCATGCACTTCGATGCGCTGGTCATAGCCGTAGGTGGCGCGGCGGGAGTTGGAGATCACCGCCTGCTTGCCCGATTTCGTCTGCAGGATCACCGAGACGCTGTCAAAGTCGCCGGCTTCGCCGATCGCCTTGTCGACGAGTACGGCGGCAGTCGCCAGCACCGAGACCGGCTCTTCGCCGAGCAGGAAGCGGGCCATGTCGAAATCATGGATCGTCATGTCGCGGAAGATGCCGCCGGAGCGCTTGATATAATCGACCGGCGGGGCGCCGGGGTCGCGCGAGGTGATCGTCACCATCTCGACATCGCCGATCTTGCCGTCGTCGATGACCTTGCGCACTGCCATGAAATGCGGGTCGAAGCGGCGGTTGAAACCGACCATCAGCTTGGCGCCGGTCTCTTCCACCACCTTGATGCAGGCCTTGACGCGGGCGACGTCGAGATCGATCGGCTTTTCGCAGAAGATCGCCTTGCCGGCGCGGGCGAAGCGCTCGATCAGGTCGGCATGTGTATCCGTCGGCGTGCAGATGACGACGGCGTCGATATCCTTGGCGGCTTCGATCGCCTCGATGGTGCGGACTTCGCAGCCATAGGCGGAGGCGATCGCTTCGGCAGCCTGCGGAAAGGCGTCGGCGACCGCGACGAGCGTCGCATTGGCGTCGCCGCTGACGGCCTTTGCATGGACCTTGCCGATGCGGCCGGCGCCGAGAAGACCAAATCTCACTGTCATTCTAACCTCCCTTGAATTCGGAACAAATAAACCGAATTGCCAAAAATCTGGAATTTTCATTCCATCTTCTGCGGACCACGTCAAGCCCGCGGATCTTTCACATTTGCAAGATTCGAACCAGAGCCTTCCTCGTCGGATTGACGTCTTCCGCGAGTGCAGGTTTTGCCCGGGGCAAAGCCGATAGCCTCTGATCCTGGCGTAAAGATGCCCGGCCTTTCAGCCAAGAGAATACTTTAATCTGATCAGGAAAGGTTCTAGAGACAATCGCAGCACGGGCCGAAGGCAGTGCGACATATGCGACCGCGGGGCAGGAATGCAAATCATCGATCCGAACCATCCGGCATACCGTCATCTTTGGGTGCGTGTTGCCATTATTGCCGTCTGCTTCGGCTGGGCCGTGGTCGAATTCGTCACCGGCGATCCGTTCTGGGGCGTGCTCGCGGGCGGGGCAGGCGCCTATTCCTTCTATATATTGTTCTGGACCTTCAATCCGCAGCCGCCTGTCATCGAGCCGCCCGTGCAGCCCGACGCCGAGGACGAGGACGAGGACGAACCCGCGGCGACCGCTGAAAAACCTTCGAAGGACGGGCCCGCGGAATAGTCAGCGGCCGATTCGGCGCAGTGCTTCGTCGATCAGCAGGTTGGCCAGCATCATCCGCTTCGTCGCATTGTCGCGGAAGGGCAGCGCGACGCCATCGGGATGATTGGCCCGGGCGAAGGCGCGGCGCTTCTCGCGCAGTGTCAGCGGGGTATCGGCGGCGGAGATTGCCAGTTCGGCGGCAACCTCGTGCGGTGTCGTGCGGGCGAGATGATCCGGCATGGCGGGCTCGGCTGGAGGCGCAGCCGCCGGCTTTTCCACGACCCCGGCGCTAGCATCGAGATCCAGATGATCGAAATAGGCCTGGCCGACGCGCTGCGAGGCAGCCGAGACGCCCTCCATGACATCGAAGGCAAACCCGGTGCCGAGGCCGGAGACGCGATGGGCGGCCGGCGCATCGGCGCCTTCGGCCGTCTCGTCCTCCGCCTTCAGCCGCTCGAGGACTGATTGAAATACCGACTGCCCGAACAGCATCACGCCTTCCTTTCGAAGCAGGTATTAGAAGAGAGCAAGATGGCGCAGGGCTTGCGGGCTTGTCAGCCGGCGTGTCAGCCGGCCTGCTTGCGGCTCTCCTCGAGGATGATGTCGTAGAGCAGCCTTGCGCTCGGCGGCAGCGCCCGTTCCCTCGCCGTGATCATGCTGTAAGGCTTGACGTTGATGTCGAAATCGATCGGCAGCATGCGCACATCCGAGGCATTCGAGCTCTGGCTGGCCAGGAACTGGGCGACGTCGACGGCGACCGGAGCAATCGCATCGGTCTCGCAGATGATGGCGCAGGTCAGCAGCAGCGAAGAGGTGTTGACGATGTTCTCAGGCAGCGCCACGCCACGCGACAGGAAAACGTCCTCGATCGTGCGGCGCAGCAGCGTGCCCGGCGGCTGGAACACCCAGTCATAATCCCGGACGTCGGAAAGGCTGCTCACCTTCTGCTTCATCAGCGGGTGGCGGTCGCGCACGATCAGGCAAGCCCGCTCGATGCCGATCTCCGTCACCTCGAAGAGGCGCGGGTTGAGATCGTCGGGGATGCGGCCGATGATGAAGTCGTGGCGGGCGGCGAGCAGCTCGCGGGCAAGCACGTTGCTCGTCTCCACCTGGATGTTGATCTCGATGCCGGGATAGGCCTTGCGCACCTTGTTGATCGCCGGCACGACGAGGCTCATGGCCGGCGCCGTCACCGAACCGATGAAGACCGAGCCGCCCTTGCCGCTTTTCAACTCGCCGATCTCGCGGCTCGCCTCGCGCAGCTCCAGAAGGATCTTCCGGGCCCTGCGCGCCAGCGCTGCGCCGAAGGTTGTCAGCACCACGCCGCGGGCCACGCGCTCATAGAGCGATGTCTTGGTGATTGATTCCATTTCCGACAACATGCGCGACGCGGCGGGCTGCGAGATGTTCAGGACTTCCGCAGCTGCGGAAATCTGTCCACTATCTTCGATTGCGACGATCATCCGCAGGTGATTCAGCTTAAGTCCTGCACGTAGAAGGCTGTCATCGTCGAAATTATCACTGTGGATATCGACGTAGTCCATCGAAAATGGCTCGGAAACAATCGTCATGGTTGCAGCCTCCTCGCTGCGCTCCATCAAAAGTAATACTTTTTAACGATATACCAAAATTGTTATGCACGTTAGCACTTATTCTATTTGACAGTTATAGGAATCCATACCAGTTTGCCGCCGTGTGCTGGTTGGCACTCAACACGTGTGAGATCGTGGAGGAGACCTACTTCGTTTCTCACCATCTGAAGTAACTATCCAATACGGAACCTGCCACAGTTTCGGGGCGGGCGATTTTTCGTCCGCTGCTCTATTAACAAGGGAGAGAGAAATGAAATCCATTATCTCATTGATGGCTGCGGCTGCCTTCGGCGTCGCTTCGTTCGTTGCACCGGCGCTCGCCGCGGACAAGGGCACTGTCGGTATCGCGATGCCGACCAAGGCTTCGGCCCGCTGGATCGACGACGGCAACAACATCGTCAAGCAGCTCCAGGCTGCCGGTTACGGCACTGACCTGCAGTATGGCGACGACGATATTCCGAACCAGCTTTCGCAGATCGAAAACATGGTGACCAAGGGCGTCAAGGTCCTCGTCATCGCTTCGATCGACGGCACGACGCTTTCCGACGTTCTCCAGAAGGCACACGACGCCGGTATCAAGGTCATCGCTTATGACCGTCTGATCCGCGATTCGGGCAACGTCGACTACTACGCAACGTTCGACAACTTCCAGGTCGGCGTTCTGCAGGCTGGCTCCATCGTTGACGGCCTCGGCCTCAAGGATGGCAAGGGGCCGTTCAACATCGAACTCTTCGGCGGTTCGCCGGACGATAACAACGCCTTCTTCTTCTATGATGGCGCAATGTCCGTCCTCCAGCCCTACATCGACAGCGGCAAGCTCGTCGTGAAGTCCGGCCAGACCGGCATGGACAAGGTCGGCACGCTGCGTTGGGATCCGGCAACGGCCCAGGCCCGCATGGACAACCTGCTCTCGGCTAACTACACCGATGCCAAGGTCGATGCCGTCCTGTCTCCCTATGACGGTCTGTCGATCGGTATCATTTCCTCGCTGAAGGGCGTTGGTTACGGTACTGCGGCCCAGCCGCTGCCGATCGTCACCGGTCAGGACGCTGAAATCCCGTCGGTCAAGTCGATCATTGCTGGCGAACAGCATTCGACGATCTTCAAGGACACCCGCGAACTCGCCAAGGTCACCGTTGCCATGGTCGATGCCGTGATGTCCGGCAAGGAGCCTGAAGTCAACGACACGAAGACCTACGATAACGGCGTCAAGGTCGTTCCGTCCTATCTGCTGAAGCCGGTTGCCGTCGACAAAACCAACTACAAGCAGATCCTCGTCGACAGCGGTTACTACACCGAAGACAAGCTGAAGTAACTTGAGCAGGAGGCCGGAGCCCGCGCTTGCGGGTTCCGGCCTTCGATTTTATGATTACCCGGCCATTTACGGCTGGGGGCGCTGGAACTTTGACTATGGACAATACCATCCTCGAGATGCGGAGCATCACCAAGACGTTCCCGGGCGTCAAGGCGCTGGAGAACGTGAACCTCAAGGTTCGCCAGGGTGAGATCCACGCATTGGTGGGCGAAAACGGGGCCGGCAAATCGACCCTGATGAAAGTACTATCAGGCGTCTATCCCACCGGAAGCTATGACGGCGACATCGTCTATGAAGGCGAGACGCGCAACTTCAAGGCCCTGAGGGACTCCGAAGAAATCGGCATCGTCATCATCCACCAGGAACTGGCGCTCGTGCCGTTGCTGTCGATCGGCGAAAACATCTTCCTCGGCAACGAGAACGCCAAGAGCGGCGTCATCAGCTGGGACGAGACGTTCAACCGTACCAAGCAGCTGCTCAAGAAGGTCGGCCTGCAGGAGTCTCCGAACACGCTGGTGACCGACATCGGCGTCGGCAAGCAGCAGCTCGTGGAGATCGCCAAGGCGCTGTCGAAGAGCGTGAAGCTGCTTATCCTCGACGAGCCGACGGCCTCGCTCAACGAAAGCGATTCCGACGCTCTGCTCAACCTGCTGATGGAGTTCCGCAAGCAGGGCATCACCTCGATCATCATTTCCCATAAGCTGAACGAGATCCGCAAGGTCGCCGACCAGATCACCGTCCTGCGCGACGGCATGACCGTCAAGACGCTCGACTGTCACGCGGACGAAATCAGCGAAGACATCATCATCCGCAACATGGTCGGCCGCGATCTCGAAGACCGCTATCCGCCGCGTTCGGTGCCGATCGGCGAAACCATTCTCGAAGTGAAGAACTGGAACGCCTATCACCAGCAGCACCGCGACCGTCAGGTTCTGCACAATATCAACATCACCGTCCGGAAGGGCGAGGTCGTCGGCATCGCCGGCCTGATGGGGGCAGGGCGCACCGAATTCGCCATGAGCCTGTTTGGCAAGGCCTATGGCCACAAGATCTCGGGCGAGGCGCTGATGCACGGCAAGCCGGTCGACGTCAGCACCGTGCGCAGGGCGATCGACGCGGGTCTCGCTTACGTTACCGAAGACCGCAAGCAACTCGGCCTCGTGCTCAACGACACGATCCTGCACAATACGACGCTCGTCAATTTGAAGGCGGTGTCGAATGCGTCCGTCATCGACAGCGTCAAGGAATCGCGGGTTGCGACCGACTATCGCTCGAAGCTGCGCATCCGCTCCTCCAGCATCTTCCAGGAGACGGTCAATCTTTCCGGCGGCAACCAGCAAAAGGTGGTGCTGTCGAAATGGCTGTTCTCCAATCCCGATGTTTTGATCCTCGACGAGCCGACGCGCGGCATCGATGTTGGCGCAAAATACGAAATCTATACTATCATCAACCAGCTTGCCGCCGATGGAAAGGGCGTTCTGATGATCTCGTCGGAAATGCCCGAACTGCTTGGCACTTGTGACCGCATCTACGTGATGAACGAAGGACGCATCGTCGCTGAACTGCCGAAGGGAGAAGCAAGCCAGGAAACCATCATGCGCGCTATCATGCGCTCAGGGGAGAAGAAGCAATGACACCGATCAATCAACCCATCGCTGAGCAGGGGCGTGTCGTCTCCATCGGAGACTATGTTCGCGGCAACATCCGCGAATATGGCATGTTCATCGCGCTCATCGCGATCATGGTGTTCTTCCAGTTCTCGACCGGTGGCGTTCTCTTCAGGCCGCTCAACCTGACCAATATCATTCTGCAGAACTCCTTCATCGTCATCATGGCGCTCGGCATGCTGCTGGTCATCGTCGCCGGCCATATCGATCTTTCGGTCGGATCGGTCGTCGGCTTTATCGGCGCTATCGCCGGCGTGATGACGGTGCAATGGCACACGAATTATGTCCTGGCGGGTATCGTATGTCTTGCCATGGGCGCGCTTGTCGGCGGCATCCAGGGCTATTTCGTCGCTTATCACAAAATCCCGTCCTTCATCGTCACGCTGGCCGGCATGCTGGTCTTCCGCGGCCTGACGCTGTTCGTGATGACGGCATCGGGGACCGGCACCAGCATCGGTCCTTTCCCGCCGGCCTTCCAGCTGATCAGCATCGGCTTCCTGCCAAACGCTTTCGATATGGGCGGCATCAACTCGACCTCGATCATCCTCACCGTCGTCGGCGCCGTCGCCCTCTTCTATCTGGCATGGCGCAAGCGTCTGTCGAACGAGAAGCATGGCAACGACGTTGAGCCGCTCGGCTTCTTCCTTGCCCAGAACGCCCTCGTCACGCTCGCCATTCTGGCGCTCGGCTATCAGCTGTCGATCTATCGCGGCTTCCCGAACGTGCTGATGGTCATGCTGGTCCTGGTTGCTGCCTATGCCTTCATTACCCGCCGCACGACGATCGGTCGCCGCATCTACGCCATGGGCGGCAATGAGAAGGCGACGAAGCTTTCCGGTATCAACACCGAGCGGCTGACCTTCCTGACCTTTGCCAATATGGGTCTGCTCGCCGGACTGGCTGGTCTGATCGTTGCCCTGCGTCTCAACTCGGCGACGGCCAAGGGCGGCTTCGGTCTTGAACTCGACGTGATCGCCGCCTGCTTCATCGGTGGCGCATCCGCCCAGGGCGGCGTCGGCAAGGTGACCGGCGCTGTCATCGGCGCGCTGATCATGGGCATCATGAACAACGGCATGTCGATCCACGGTCTCGGCACCGACTCGCAGCAGATGGTCAAGGGCGCCGTGCTCCTCGCCGCCGTGTTCTTCGACGTCTATAATAAGAACAAGGGCTGACCGCTTCCGAAGCGCCAGCCAGGCATTCGCAGTCATATGAATGATGGATTCCGGCTCCTGATGGAGCCGGACAGGCGGAGCTTTTTCCTGTCTTCGCCGAAACGAGAAGGATCGAAGACGTGCTTATTTCCCAGATCAAAGGTGCCAACGGAGAGATCGTCGTCGCCGTGCGTGAGCCGGGCGGCGCTGCAAAGTCGGTCAACAATGCCGGCAGCGTCTATGCGCTGGCGATGGAAGCCGCAGACGGCGGCAAGTCGCTTGCCTCAGTCATCGAGGCCCATGGCTACGGCGCTGCCGTCGATCTTGAAAAGGCCTATGCGGAGGGCCGCTTCCTTCCGCCGATCACCCATCCCGATGCCGCCCACCTGCATCTGACCGGCACCGGCCTGACGCATCTGGGATCGGCGGCAACGCGCGATTCCATGCACAAGAAAACCACCGAAGCCGCCGAGGAAACCCTGACGGACTCGATGAAGATGTTCAAGATGGGGCTGGAGAACGGCAAGCCGAAGGCCGGCGAGAAGGGCGTGCAGCCCGAATGGTTCTACAAGGGCAACGGCTATGGCACGGCAGCCCCCGGCGCCCCGCTGATCTCGCCGTCCTTCGCGCTCGACGGCGGCGAAGAGCCTGAAATGGCTGGCATTTACGTGATTTCCAAGGACGGCTCGCCGTTCCGCATCGGCTTTGCGCTGTCGAACGAGTTTTCGGACCACGTCACCGAGCGGATCAACTATCTCTATCTGGCCCACTCCAAACTGCGCCCGGCCGCCTATGGTCCGGAAATCCGCATCGGCGCCGCCCCGGACGATATTCGCGGCACCTCGCGCATCAAGCGCGGCGACAAGGTGATCTTCGAAAAGCCGTTCCTCTCCGGTGAGGCGAACATGTCGCACACCTTCGCCAATCTCGAATATCACCATTTCAAATACGGCCTCTTCCGTGTGCCGGGCGATGTTCATGTCCATATGTTCGGCACGGCGACCCTTTCCTTTGCCGATGGCGTCAAGACCGAAGAGGGCGACATCTTCGAGATCGAAGTCGCCGAATTCGGCCTGCCGCTCCGCAATCCGCTTGCAGTGGCCGCCGAGGAAGAGATCGCCGTCCGGCAGCTCTGATTTCAAGACCTGGCCGCATCCGGCGGCCGGATCATGCTCGTAAACGGTAAAGGAGGCTTGTTAAGCCCATGACCATTTATCAAAACCTGATCGCCGGCGAATGGGTCGGCTCGAACGCGACGAAGAATATCAATCCGTCGGACACGAACGAAGTCGTCGGCCTCTATGCCGACGGCAGCGCTGAAGACACCAGAAACGCCATTGCCGCCGCCAAGGCCGCTTTCCCGGCCTGGTCGCGTTCCGGCATCTGGGAACGCCACGTCATCCTGAAGAAGACCGGCGACGAGATCATGGCGCGGAAGGACGAACTCGGCGCGCTGCTCGCCCGCGAGGAAGGCAAAACGCTGCCGGAAGCCACCGGTGAAGTGATCCGCGCCTCGCAGATTTTCGAATTCTTCGCCGGCGAAGCGCTGCGGCTGGCTGGCGAGGTCCTCCCCTCGGTTCGCCCGAACATCGGCGTCGAGATCACCCGCGAGGCGCTTGGCGTCATCGGCATCATCACGCCGTGGAATTTCCCGATCGCCATCCCCGCCTGGAAGATCGCGCCGGCACTCTGCTACGGCAACACCATCGTCTTCAAGCCGGCCGAACTGGTGCCCGCCTGTTCCTGGGCGATTGTCGATATCCTCAACCGCGCCGGCCTGCCGAAGGGCGTCTTGAACCTCGTCATGGGCAAGGGCTCGGTCGTCGGTCAGGCCATGCTCGAAAGCCCCGACGTTCACGGCATCACCTTTACCGGTTCCACCGGCACCGGCCGGCGTGTCGCCGCCGCCTCCATCGAGCATAACCGCAAGTTCCAGCTGGAAATGGGCGGCAAGAACCCGATGGTCGTGCTCGACGATGCCGACCTCAACGTCGCCGTCGAGGCCGCCGCCAATTCCGGCTTCTTCTCCACCGGCCAGCGCTGCACGGCGTCGTCGCGCCTGATCGTCACCGAGGGCATTCACGACAAGTTCGTCGCAGCGCTCACCGACAAGCTGAAGACGCTGGTCGTCGACAACGCGCTGAAGGCCGGCACCCATATCGGTCCGGTCGTCGATGAGCGGCAGCTGAAGACCGATACCGACTATATCGAGATCGGCAAGTCGGAAGGCGCCAAACTCGCCTTCGGCGGCGAGGTCATCTCGCGCGACACGCCCGGCTTCTATCTGCAGCCGACGCTGTTTACCGAAGCGACCAACCAGATGCGGATTTCGCGCGAGGAGATCTTCGGGCCTGTGGTCTCGGTGATCCGGGCGAAGGATTACGACGAGGCGCTTGCCATCGCCAACGACACGCCGTTCGGCCTTTCGGCCGGCATCGCCACGACCAGCCTGAAACATGCGACGCACTTCAAGCGCAATTCCGAGGCCGGCATGGTGATGGTCAACCTGCCGACGGCAGGCGTCGATTTCCACGTTCCCTTCGGCGGCCGCAAAGGTTCGTCCTATGGCCCGCGCGAGCAGGGCAAATACGCCGCCGAATTCTACACAACCGTCAAGACCGCCTACACGCTGGCTTGAAACAAAGGCGATGTCCCGGACCGTACGAGGCGGTCCGGCGACATCCTGAAGGATAGAGACGATGAAGAAGAAAGCGGAATGGCCGCGCAAGCTGAGGTCGCAGGAATGGTACGGCGGCACGAGCCGCGATGTGATTTATCACCGCGGCTGGCTTAAGAACCAGGGTTATCCGCACGACCTGTTCGATGGCCGGCCGGTGATCGGCATCCTCAACACCTGGTCGGATATGACCCCGTGCAACGGTCATCTCAGAGAACTCGCCGAAAAGGTGAAGGCGGGCGTATGGGAGGCCGGCGGCTTCCCGCTTGAGGTGCCGGTATTCTCGGCGTCGGAAAACACCTTCCGCCCGACCGCGATGATGTATCGCAACCTTGCCGCGCTCGCGGTGGAAGAGGCGATCCGCGGCCAGCCGATGGACGGCTGCGTGCTGCTGGTCGGCTGCGACAAGACCACGCCGTCGCTTCTCATGGGAGCGGCTTCCTGCGACCTGCCGTCGATCGTCGTCACCGGCGGACCGATGCTGAACGGCTATTTCCGTGGCGAACGCGTCGGCTCGGGCACGCATCTGTGGAAGTTTTCCGAAATGGTGAAGGCCGGCGAGATGACGCAGGCCGAATTCCTCGAGGCGGAAGCCTCGATGAGCCGTTCGTCGGGCACCTGCAACACCATGGGCACCGCGTCCACCATGGCTTCCATGGCCGAGGCGCTCGGCATGGCACTGTCAGGTAATGCCGCGATCCCGGGCGTTGATTCCCGCCGCAAGGTCATGGCGCAGCTCACCGGCCGGCGGATCGTCCAGATGGTCAAGGACGACCTGAAGCCCTCCGACATCATGACGAAGCAGGCTTTCGAGAACGCCATCCGCACCAACGCGGCCATCGGCGGATCGACCAATGCCGTCATCCACCTGCTCGCCATCGCCGGCCGTGTCGGCATCGATCTTTCGCTTGATGACTGGGACCGCTGCGGCCGCGACGTTCCCACAATCGTCAACCTGATGCCGTCGGGCAAATACCTGATGGAAGAGTTCTTCTATGCGGGCGGCCTGCCGGTGGTGCTGAAGCGCCTCGGCGAGGCAGGTCTTCTGCACAAGGATGCGCTGACGGTCTCCGGCGAAACCGTCTGGGACGAGGTCAAGGAGGTCATCAACTGGAACGAGGACGTCATCCTGCCGGCTGAAAAGGCGCTGACATCTTCGGGCGGCATCGTCGTGCTGCGCGGCAATCTCGCGCCGAAGGGCGCGGTGTTGAAGCCTTCGGCCGCCTCGCCGCATCTCCTGGTGCACCGGGGCAGGGCCGTGGTGTTCGAGGACATCGACGACTACAAGGCCAAGATCAACGACGATAATCTCGACATCGACGAAACTTGCATCATGGTCATGAAGAACTGCGGGCCGAAGGGTTATCCCGGCATGGCCGAGGTCGGCAACATGGGGCTGCCGCCGAAGGTGCTGAAGAAGGGCATCCTCGACATGGTGCGCATTTCCGACGCGCGCATGTCCGGAACGGCTTACGGCACCGTCGTGCTGCACACCTCTCCGGAAGCAGCCGTCGGCGGACCGCTGGCGGTCGTGAAAAATGGCGACATGATCGAGCTGGATGTGCCGAACCGTCGCCTGCATCTCGACATTTCCGAGGAAGAACTGGCGCGGCGGCTCGCCGAATGGCAGCCGAACCACGATCTGCCCAAATCAGGCTATGCCTTCCTGCATCAGCAGCATGTCGAGGGGGCCGATACCGGTGCGGACCTCGACTTCCTCAAGGGATGTCGCGGAAACGCTGTCGGTAAGGACAGCCACTGACAGCGTAGATCCAGGATTGGAAATCGATGAAAGGCGGGGCATCACCCCGCCTTTTTTGCACTTGTTCAATGAGAAGATGGCGGCAATTTTGACGTGCGACGCCTCCCGAAATAAGGTGGATTTCGGGAGTGTCCAGTCAGCTCTGGCTTTGACTTTGCATCTGGCCGCCGTCTTCTACCTTCACGGTGACCGACAACGTTTCGCCCGGCGTACCGATGCGCATGCCTGAAATCGGCGCGGCGTCGCGGTAGCAGAGGCCGGAGGCGATCCTGACGTACCGGGCATCCGGGCAGATCTCGTTGGCGGGATCGAAGCCGACCCAGCCGAGGCCGGGAATATGGGCCTCGGCCCAGGCATGGGTCGCCGCCTGCTCGACCTTCTCTTCCATCATAAGATAGCCCGAGATGTAACGCGCCGGCACCTGCAGGGCGCGGGCGGCGGCAATGAAAATGTGCGCGTGGTCCTGGCAGACGCCGCTCTTCTTCTCCAGCGCCTGTTCGGCCGTCGTCTCGGTGTTGCTGGTGCCGGGCTTGTAGTCGACCGTCTCGTGGATTGCCGCCATCAGCGCATGCATGCGGGCAAGCTCGTTATCGCCTCCGACACCCTTGATCAGTTCCTTGACCAGCTTGCCGCCCTTGGTCAGCGGCGTGTCGCGCAGAAACAGCCAAAGCGGGCAGAAGCCGGTATGCGGGCCGGTGACGCCGTTGTTGTCCTCCGTCTCGACCTCGCCTTCGGCGAGAATGCGCGTCACGTCCTGCTCGCCTTCCAGCGAGACCAGATTGACGTGATTGCCGTACTGGTCGTCATACTCGACCTCGGGTACGGCACCCTCTACGTTCAGCGCCCAGGTGAGGACTTTCTGATGGGGGCTCGTCGGCGGCGTCAACCTCAGCCGTTGCAGCGAGAACTGCGTCGGTCCGTCGTAGCGGTATTCGGTGAGATGGCTGATCTTCATTCTCATGTTCTGATCCGCTTATACATAGAACCGGTAGCCGTCGGAAATTTCCGCACCGAGCTTGTTGTTGCGCGCGACGAAATCCTCCAGGAATTCGTGCAGGCCCTGATCCATGATATCCCGGATCGCTCTCGTCTGCAGTGTGGTGCGGATTGCGTCCGCCGTATCGTGAGCGGCGAGCCGCTCCCCGTAATCCGTGGCGAGATAGCCGAGATTGCTGACGATCTTCTCATAGCAATAGGCAAGCGAGCGCGGCATCTGCACATTCAGCGTCAGAAAGTCGGCGATGTTCATCGCCCGGTATTCGCCGTCATAGGCCCAGCTATAGGCCCGGTGTGCGGAGACCGAGCGCAGGATCGATTCCCACTGCACATTGTCGAGAGAGGAGCCGACTGATGAGACCGAGGGCAGCAGCACGTAATATTTCACGTCGAGGATGCGGCTGGTATTATCGGCCCGCTCGATGAAGGTGCCGATGCGGGCGAAATTATAGAGTTCGTTGCGCAGTGTCGAGCCGTGGAAGGCGCCGCGGATGAGGCCGGCACGGCGCTTGATGACGTCGATCACCTCCGGCATGTCGGCCGCCTTGACGCGCTTTTCGAGCAGAGACTTCAGCTCGATCCAGCATTCGTTGGTGGCTTCCCAGGTCTCGCGCGTCAGAGCCGTGCGCACCATGCGGGCATTGTTTCTGCCGGACTCGATGCAGGACATGACGCTCGACGGATTGGCGCGATCGCGCAGGAGATAGTCGATCGCGTCGGCATTGGTCAGCTTTGCGTGGCCCTCGTCATAGGCCTCGCGCACGCCGGCGCTTTGCAGCACGCCATCCCAGTTGTCATCGCCGGTGCTGCTGCGGGTCAGCGACATGCGCAACCCGGCATCGATCAGGCGGGCGATATTTTCGGCGCGCTCGATGTAACGGAACATCCAGTAGAGGCCGTTTGCGGTTCTTCCGAGCATCAGTCCTCCAATACCCAGGTGTCTTTGGTGCCGCCGCCCTGGCTGGAATTGACCACCAGCGAGCCTTGCTTCAGCGCCACGCGGGTGAGCCCGCCCGGAATGATCTGAACCTTGTCGGATACAAGCACATAGGGGCGAAGGTCGACATGGCGCGGCGCGATGCCCTTGTTGACGAGGATCGGCACGGTGGAGAGCGACAGCGTCGGCTGGGCGATGTAATTGTTCGGCTTGGCCTTCAGCTTCTCGGCGAAATCGGCGCGTTCCTTCTTCGATGCCGTCGGTCCCACAAGCATGCCGTAGCCGCCGGAACCGTGCACTTCCTTGACGACCAGCTCCTCCAGATGTTCCAGCACGTATTTCAGGCTTGATGCTTCCGAACAACGCCAGGTCGGCACGTTTTCGAGCAGGGCCTTGCGGCCGGTATAGAATTCGACGATCTCGGGCATATAGGAATAGATCGCCTTGTCGTCGCAAATGCCGGTGCCCGGCGCATTGGCGATGGTGATGTTGCCGGAACGGTAGACATCCATGATGCCGGGAATGCCGAGCGCGGAATCGGCCCGGAAGGTCAGGGGATCGAGGAAGTCGTCGTCGACGCGGCGGTAGAGCACGTCGATCGCCTCGTAACCGCGGGTCGTCCGCATCTTCACCTTGCCGTCGATGACGCGCAGATCCGAGCCCTCGACCAGTTCGACGCCCATCATGTCGGCGAGGAAGGAATGCTCGTAATAGGCCGAATTGTAGATGCCGGGGGTCAGCACCGCGACGCGCGGCTTGCCGGTGCAGCCGGGAGGAGCAAGCGAGGCGAGGCTCTGGCGCAAGAGATAGGGATAATCCTCGACACGCTGCACCTTGTTCTTGTGGAACAGTTCCGGGAACATCTGCATCATGGTTTCCCGGTTTTCCAGCATGTAGCTGACACCGGAGGGCGTGCGGGCGTTGTCCTCAAGCACGTAAAACTGGTCCTCGCCGGTGCGCACGATGTCGGTGCCGACGATATGGGTGTAGACGCCGCCGGGCGGACGGAAGCCGATCATCTCGGGGATGAAGGTGACGTTGTTCTCGATCAGTTCGCGCGGGATGCGGCCGGCGCGGATGATCTCCTGCTTATGGTAGATATCGTCCAGAAAAGCGTTGAGTGCGATTACCCGCTGCTCGATGCCCTGGGCGAGCTTGCGCCATTCGCGGGCGGAGATGATGCGGGGAATGATGTCGAAGGGGATGAGTTTTTCGGAACTGTCGGCATGGCCGTAGACCGCGAATGTGATGCCGGTCTTCCGGAAGATGTTTTCCGCATCGCGGGACTTGGCAATCAGATGCGCCCGGTCTTGGCTGTTGTACCACTCGAAGTATTTGTCATAAGGCGGGCGAGGGCTTTCGTCCCCGGTAATCATTTCATCAAATGCCAAAAGCGCGGCTCCCCTTTTTTGTTCATTTGAATACAACGCAAATGGCAATGCAAGAACCATGCGCAGTTCGGGGAAAAGATTTTGCGCTGCGAGAAACGGGTGAAAATCTGGGCATTTAACGTGATGCGCTGCGGCATGGCGGATATTCATCCAAGGTGCCTGCGTAAAATCTGAGCATATGACCGTTTTTCGTTCAGCCAAGGCGATCGAATATGGCCATGCGCGCGAGGCTCGCCGACCTCTGCAGAACCGCCATCGGGTCCTTGCATCAGCGAAATTTCAAATAAGCATCAACGCTTCGCCTTTGACTGCGGCTACGGGGTGCCGCTATCAGCACAGCGAAGCTTTTATTGCGAGCCGCCATGTCCCTCGATCGCCTTGCCCCCGCCGTTTTCGTCCTGCTCTGGTCCACGGGCTGGGTGGTGGCGAAATATGCCTCGCTGCATTCCGAGCCCTTCACCTTTCTTTCGATACGTTACGCGCTGTCGGCGGCGGCGTTTCTGGCGCTCTGCCTGGCGGTGCGCGCGCGATGGCCCAAAAGCCGGGCGACAGCGCTGCGCGCCATCTATTCCGGTTTCTTCCTGCATGGTTTCTATCTCGCCGGTCTCTGGTGGGCGATCGCCAACGGGGTGCCGGCCGGCATATCGGGCATCATCGCGGCGCTGCAGCCGCTGTTGACGGCGATGGCGGCTCCTTTCCTCATCGGCGAGCGCTTGCAGCAGGCACAGAAACTTGGCCTTGCTCTCGGCTTCATCGGCATTGCCATTGCGATTTCGCCGAAGCTGCTCGATCCGGCGACCGCCGATCTCACCCATGCCGCCCTGCCGCTGGCGATCAACCTCGTCGCCATGGCGTCCGTCACCTACGGCACGCTCTACCAGAAGAAACACCTGCAATCCGGTGACCTCAGAACGATCGCGACCCTGCAATATATCGGCGCGCTGATCCTCACCCTGCCGCTTTCGCTCATCTTCGAGCATCAGCATTTCGACGGCGCCGCGCAGGCCTATGGCGCGCTCATTTGGTCGGTTTTCGGCCTGTCGATGGGCGGGGTCGGACTGCTGCTTCATCTGATCCGTCGCGGCCAGGTGTCCCGCGCCGCCTCGCTGATCTACCTGATGCCGCCGACCGTCGCGCTCGAGGCCTTCATCGCCTTCGGGGAACCGCTGACCCTGCCGTTGATCCTCGGCACCGTGGTGGTCGTGACAGGCGTTTATCTCACCAACCGCCGGGCGGTCAGCGAGCATAGGCCGGTCGAGGTATAGAGCCTGTGCGTTCTTTCGGACGCAGAAAAGACAGCCTAACACTTTCAACCCTCGCATCATGCTTTCTGAAAATCGATTCCGATTCTCGGAAAGCATGATGCGGAGATAACAAAAAGGCCGGAGATATCCCCGGCCTTTCCGCTTTTCAGTCGTTCAACGATCAGGCGCGTTCGCGGCGCTGGCCGCTGCCGTTGCGGGAGCCTGAGCCACCGCGGCGGTTGCCGCCGTTGCCGTCGCGGCGTGGTTCGCCGCCCTGGGCCTGCTGCGGGCCGCGGTCTTCGCCGTGCTTGCGGGCCGGGCGGCCGTGGGCATGGCGATTATTGCCGCGGTGATGACCGCTCGGTTCGCCATTGGCGTGGGCGCCGTGATGCGCCGGACGCTGCGGCTTTGCCGAGGGGCGGAAGTCGGAGGTTGCGACCAGATCGTTATCAGGACCGAGATCCGGGGTCACTTCGCCGCGGCGCTGGCCGCGGAAATCCTCGTTACGGCTGGTCGGGCGCTCGGGGCGCGGGCGGCGCTCCTGGCGGCTGCCGCGATGCTCGGAGCGATTCTGGTCGCCACGGCCTTCGCCGCGACCATTACTTTCGCGACCCTGGCCGCCATTGCGATTGCGGTTGTTGCCGTTGCCGTTGGCACGACGGGGTGTGGCATTCATGTTTGCCGGAGGTTCGCCGCTTGCGACGGTGATATCGATGCCCATCAGGCGTTCGATGTCACGCAGCAGCTTGGCTTCGTCAGGGGCGCAGAAGGCGATGGCGATGCCGTCGCGGCCGGCGCGCGCCGTGCGGCCGATGCGGTGGACATAGGCGTCGGGCACCTCAGGCAGATCGTAGTTGTAGACGTGGCTGACGGCCGGGATATCGATGCCGCGGGCGGCGACGTCGGTGGCGATCAGCGTCTTGATGCTGCCGTCGCGGAAGGCCTTCAGCGCCCGTTCGCGCTGACCCTGGCTCTTGTTGCCATGGATCGAGGCAACGGAATAGCCGATGTTCTCGAGATGCTTCATCAGCTTTTCCGCACCGTGCTTGGTGCGCAGGAAGACGATGGCGCGGCCATCCGGGTTTTCAGTCAGCGACTTGCGGAGCAGTTCCGTCTTGTCGTTCTTGCCGCCGACGAAATGGACGTATTGTTCGACCTTGTCGGCAGCCTTGCCCGGAGGCGTAACTTCGACTTTGACGGGATCGACGAGGTATTCGCCGGCGAGATCGGCGATCGCCTTCGGCATGGTGGCCGAGAAGAGCATGGTCTGTCGCTTCTTCGGCACCATCTTGGCGATCTTGCGCAGATCATGCACGAAGCCGAGGTCGAGCATCTGGTCGGCTTCGTCGAGCACGAGATAGCGGACCGTGGTCAGCGTGATCGCGCGGCGATTGACGAGGTCGAGCAGGCGGCCAGGCGTGGCAACGAGGATATCGGTGCCCTTTTCGAGTTGAAGCTGCTGCTTGTTGATCGAAACGCCGCCGACGACGACATTGATGCGCAGCGGCGACTTGCGGATGAACTTCTTCAGGCTCTCGGCGATCTGGTTCACCAGTTCGCGGGTCGGGGCCAGGATCAGCGTCCGCGTCGTGCGGTTGTCGGGACGCCGTTCGTCGGCGAGCAGCTTTTCGATGAGAGGCAGGCCGAAAGCGGCGGTCTTGCCTGTGCCGGTCTGGGCGAGGCCGATCAGGTCGCGGCCTTCGAGGAGGAGAGGAATGGCATGTTCCTGGATGGGTGTCGGCGTTTCGATGCCGAGCTGGAACAAAGTAGCGACGATCGGCTTGGAGACACCAAGCGATTCAAAATTAGTCAAGGCATAACCTTTCGGGGCGCCACAACGACTATTGCCGGAACGCACCATGCGATCCGGTTTCATTCTGGCGTCAAGAACCCCGCGTGAAGTGGGAACTTGTGAGTTGGAAAAAGCTTTCCAGCGCTTCTGGCCGCTCATGGGAGTGCGGCGCTCTATCGAAATGCGCTTTTGTCCCTTCTTCCTGCGTCCGTATTTTTTAGCAGGGGCACGCTCACGCGGCGGCCGGAAGGGTGAAAGCTGACCCGCATTTGGGCTAGTTCGCGTGGAAAGTCAAGTGCGGTGCACAAGAAAGCCTTAGCCTGGGTCAGCTGAGGGCATGACGAGGACGAAGCTTTCCGATGCGGTCTCCGCGCCGTTGACGAGGATGGCGATGCGGTGTTCGCCGGGATAATAGCGCCGCGTCGTGATTGGCCGCATGGCGTGGCGGCGCTCAATCGTCCGGCTTTGCCCGGGCGCGAGCGTGATCGTCTTGCACTTGAAAACCTTGGGCGAGAGCGAACCGTCGCCCTTCACATTGTGGATGGCGTAGTCGATCATCAGCGATTGCGGGATCTCGCCGGCATTCGTCAACCGGATTTCGAAATCCAACCCTTCGCCGAACATCACCTCACCGTTTACGAGCCGTAGTTCGCATTGGAGCGAAGCGGTGGCGGCGAAGCCGAAATTGGCGAGCGCCTGCGCGTGGCCCTTCTTCAGAAGCGTGCGCGAGGCGTGTTTCAGCAGCCAGCGGCGTTCGGGCGAAGCGGCATCGATATGACAGGCGATGAAGGCGGCGACCATATCGGGGTGATCCTTGGCGACGTCGTTCAGGCTGTTGGCGACGGAACGGCGCACATAATCCTCCGGGTCATCCATCAGCGCGGTCAGGATGGGCAGGATCGGCGCCGGGTCCTTTACGAGCTGCGGCAGGCGCATGGCCCAAGGAAGACGTGGCCGCGTTCCCTCGCTCGCCAGCCGGCGCACATGCCGGTCGGGATCGCCGACCCAGCCGGAAATGATGGCGAGTGCGCGTTGCTGGTCGCGGTGGATGAATTGCCGGATGCCGAATTCGGCAGTGAAATGCGGCGTCAGCGCCTTCAGCAGGTCGAGGCCGAGATCGAAATGATCAAGGCCGCGCGCAGCGATGAACTGATTGACCGGCAACAGCATCCAGCCGGAGAGCCCCTGCCTGCCGGTGGCGGGCAGGCTTGCCATCAGAATGGCTGCGGCCTCGCGCAAATCATCGGGAAGCGTCGCAAACAGGGCGTCGCGGATCAGCGCCGAGCGCTCCATCAGTTCCAGCGCCGTGAGGCCATTGGTCGCCAGCGTCACGAAACGGTCTCTGTCGAAAGCCGACGCGTTGCCACCAATACGATCGGCCATATCGCCGACCAGCGCTTCATGCAGCAGGTTCTTCAGCGGTTCCGGCATGCTGGGGTCCTTCCTCTATGCGGCGGCCGCATGAGGGCGGCTTGGTCTGCGAAACAGCTGGCCTTTGTTGGAGAATAGAGTGATCGCATCCACCCGAGCAATCGGGTGCAGATAGCGGAAGCGCGCGACTTCGCGACCTTTCAACGCAACGGTGCCGTCGATTTCCTTGGAATGAGGGTTGGGGCCGAGATCCGAATGCGCTCCTCGGCAGGACTGTTGTCACCTGCAAGAAGATCAAGGGCGTTTGATGCAATTTGCTCGAACGGCACCCGTAGTGTCGTGAGCGGTGTGGGGAGGTGGCTGACAATCGGAATGTCGTTATAGCCTACGATCGAGATGTCCTGCGGCACGGAAAGGCCAAGTTTCGTCAGTCCCGACAAAGCGCCGATGGCAGTATTGTCGTTGACGGCGAAAACGGCGGTTGGACGTGGACTGAGATGCATCAGTGTCTCGACGGCTACCGCACCGGACTCGATGCCGAATGTCGAGGGAATGATGTATGAGGGATCTGCATTCAATCCAGCCTCTTCCAGGGCGTGGCGGAAACCCTCCACGCGCCCCCGCGAACTGGAGGCATAGGATGGACCGGCAATGACGCCAATTCTGCGGTGGCCGAGATCGAGGAGATGGCGGGCCGCGAGGTAGCCACCGAGCCTGTCATCGCCGACTGACGAGAGGCTGTGGCCATCCGTTCGGAGCGCCAGGACATAGGGAATGCCGCGTTTTGCCAGCTCGTCCGGAAAGTCATCGTCTTCCCGCGCTGTCGAAAGAATCAATCCATCGACACCCCGCTTCAACAGAGACTCGGCCGCAAGCCGGTCTGCTCTTGGCTTGTCGTCGGTCGTTGCGACAATCGCGAAGCGGCCACTACGGCTGCAGGCCTTGGCCAGCGCTTCGTAAAGCATGGCCATGACCGTATCCGTCAGCCTGGGTACAATCACCCCGACCGTCATCGTGTTGCCGCGCCTGAGGCTCGCTGCAGAAACATCGCGAACGTATCCGAGCTCTTCGGCAACCTTGCGCACGCGCCGCGCGGTCTCACTGTCGGAGCGCGGAAGCCTCTCGTCCAGAATGCGGGACACGGTAGACTTGGAGACGCCGGCTGCGGCAGCCACGCCGTGAATAGTGACGCGGGTCTGTCCCGGAACTTCATCCGCTTTTGAATTCATTGAGCCTTTTCCATACGAGTCGGCATTGGGCCGCCGCTCTCAGCATGCACCAAAAAAGATATTGACTCCAGGAAATTCAAGAACGATAGTGGGAACGTTCCCGTAAACGATCCTATAGCGATCGCGAGTGAACCGCGATCGCACGAAGGAGGAGACCAATATGCAACCGATGGATATGCGCGGGCTGAGCCCGGCCCCCGTTACCGCTTTCACCCGTGACGGCGAAGTTGATCACAAAGCCAACGCCAAGCTCGCCAAATGGCTGGTCTCGATGGAAGGCGTCAAAAGCCTCGTCATCCTCGGCCATGCCGGCGAGGGCACCTTCCTCACGGAAGAGGAGCGCCTTGCTCTCATCCGCACATATGTTGAAGCAGTCGACGGTGCCGTTCCGATCATTGCCGGGATTACCGGTGAAGGCACGAAGGTCGCCGCTGAAGAGGCCAGGAAATGCAAAGCCGCGGGTGCCACCGGCGCACTCGTCTATCCCAACCACGGCTGGCTGCGTTTCGGCTTTCAGAAGGGAGCGCCTCAGGATCGCTACAAGGCAATCTGGCAGGAGTCCGGCCTCCAGTGCATCCTGTTCCAATATCCCGACGCCACCAAGGCATCTTACGATCTCGATACACAGCTTGCGATTGCCACACAGGAAGGCGTCGTCGCCACCAAGAACGGCGTGCGCAATATGAAGCGCTGGTATGTCGAAATTCCAGAGCTGAAGAAGGCCAATCCAAAGCTGCAGGTTCTGAGCTGCCACGATGAATGGCTGCTGCCAACCATGTTCGATGTCGATGGCCTGCTCGTCGGCTATGGCAATATCGCGCCGGAGTTGCTCATCGACCTGATCAAAGCCGGCAAGGCGCAGGACTATCCGGAAGCGCGCAAGATCTTCGAGCGCCTTCTTCCGGTGACGCGTGCCGTCTATCATCGCGGCTCTCATATGGAAGGCACCGTGGCCCTGAAACTCGGCCTCGTGCACCGCGGTATCCTGGACCACGCCACGATCCGCGAGCCGCTGAAGAGCCTTGGCGACAAGGCAGAAGCGGAGATTTTTGCTGCCTTCGACGCTGCCGGTATTGGTCGCGTTGACCAACTGCTGGCTGCCGAGTGACCTCTTTGACGCCCCTGCGCAGGTCGCAGGGGCGCATTGCAAAGGGAGGAGGAAGTCATGGAAACCCGCCGAGGCAGGTTTGAACGTCTTTGAAGGCCATTGCTCTGACAGGACAAACTGACGCGCAGTAGCAACCATCAAGCAGGAGCGCCCCTGGCCGGGAGAGTGGTAGGCCACGGGGCGAGAAGGAGGAACCAATGAATGTCATGCAGCCTATACCGGCTGAGACGGCGAATGCCGCTGATCCTCAGGCCGAAATCAGCGCTCGTCTGGAGCGCCTCCCCATCACCCGCGAGGTGTTCTGGGCGCGCAATATCGTCGGCGCCGCAACGTTCTTCGACGGCTACACGGTCATCGCTATCGCTTATGCCATGCCCGTCCTCGTCCGCGAGTGGGGCCTGAGCCCCTCACAGACCGGCATGATCCTATCGATGGGCTATCTGGGACAGTTGATCGGTGCGATCCTGTTTGGCTGGCTTGCCGAGAAGGTCGGCCGGCTGAAAGTTCTTCTCTTCACGATCCTGCTCTTCGTCAGCATGGATGTCGCATGCCTGTTCGCTGCCGGGGCCGGCATGATGATGGCCTTCCGTTTCGTCCAGGGGATCGGCACCGGCGGCGAGGTCCCGGTCGCCAGCGCCTATATCAACGAGTTGATCGGGTCGAAGGGGCGCGGCAAGTTCTTCCTCCTTTATGAGGTCATGTTCTTGTTGGGCCTCGTCGGCGCCGGGCTGATCGGCTACTTCATGGTACCGGTTTACGGTTGGAAGGCGATGTTCGTCGTCGGCCTCGTTCCCGCAATCCTGATGATTCCGCTGCGCTGGTTCCTCAAGGAATCACCGCGTTGGCTGGCTGCCAACGGCCGATACGGCGAAGCAGACGCTATCGTCACCCGCATGGAAGAAAGCGCTCGTGCCGCCGGCAAGGAACTGCCCGAACCGAAGCTCATCCAAGCGCCGGTCCGCCGCACGTCGGACTGGCGCGAGCTCTTCCAGGGCGTTTACCTGAAGCGGACGCTTTCCATCTGGGCAATGTGGTTTACCGCCTATACGGTGGCCAACGGTACGATCACCTGGCTGCCGACCCTTTATCGACAGGTCTTCAACCTGCCGCTTCAAACCAGCATCTTCTATGGTTTCCTGACGTCAGTCGGCGGCGTGATCGCGGCTGTCATCTGCGCGCTGCTCATCGATAAAGTGGGGCGCAAGCGTTGGTACACGGGTGCGCTGCTTCTCGCTCCCGTGCCGCTGCTGGCCCTCGCATGGCTCGGCGCGACCTCTCCCATCCAGGTTTTGGTTCTTGCCGGTCTCGCTTATGCGATCGTCCAGACCGTCACATTTTCCTTGTACCTGTACTCGGCAGAGATCTACCCGACGCGCCTCAGGGCACTGGGAACAGGAACCGGTAGCGCCTGGCTTCGCTTGGGGTCATCGACCGGCCCGATCCTCGTCGGCACGGTGATGTCTTCCATGGGCATCCAGTATGTCTTCGTGAGCTTCGCAGCCATTCTGATCGTCGGTGCAATCATCACCATGCTGTTTGCAATAGAAACCAAGGATCGCGTGCTGGAGGAGCTTTCTCCGTAACGGTTCAAAATGTGGTCTGATTGGCTTTGATCTGGCGGATGAAAATCCGCCAGTTTCATTTGATTGCCGTTGCAGCAATTCAAAGTGTTACAGCGCCGCACGTCTGAAAGCCGCGCGGCGCTGTCATGGACCGGCGTCTGCGAAGGTCAAGCGGCGCCGAATTGAGGCTTCTCTATTCCGGGCAGACTTTGACGCGGTAGGGATCGCCCCAGCGATCATGCCGCCATTCGAGATGGCAATAGGACGGCCGGTAATAGGTCCTATAGACGGGATAGGGGCGATAAACAGGATAGGCGGGATAGACAGGGTAGGCGGGACGGGCGGCCTCGGACAGCAGCGCGCCGCCGACGACGCCGGCGGCAAGGCCGCCCCAGAAGGCATCGCGTGGACGGGCATCGGCGGTGGTAGCGGTGGCGAGCGAGGCGCCGGCAAAGGTCAGCGCGATCAGGCCCGTCGCCATGGTCTTATGAAAAACGGACATGCTATTTTCCTTTCATGGCTGGCTTCCAATAAAGCCATGTCGAGACTCGGCCTGGATCACGGCGCCGCAATGGCCGCGCAAGCGGTTTCGGCATTAAATTTTTGTCATGATTTCAGCGGATCCCCTGCTTTCAAGTCTGGGCGGTCAAGGTGAGTTGTCTTCAACTTGGCGAGCCGGAAATTGGCGAGCCGGCCCGTAAAATTTCGCTATCGAAATTTATGGTTAAAACCTTGTTAAAAGCCTTGGCGTTATAGTTTTTGTAGTCGATATTTCATTCATTGCTGGAGCTATATTTTTGAAATCAGCCGGGGACCTTCTGGAGTTGGCTTGCCGCCGGATCGCTGATCTGGATACCCCGGCCTATGTCAAGAACAGCGAGCTGCGCTATATCGCCGTCAACGAGGCCTATGCCCGTTTTCTGGGCCGCGAAATCTCCGATTTCATCGGCAGACGCAGCCGCGAACTCTTCGACCGTCCCGAGGAAGAGGAGCGCGAGGACAGGGAACGCCGCGCGCTGGTGTTCGGCACCGAGGAAAGCGCCATCTGTTTCGATGCGGCAGGCCTTGGCCATGAGCGCATTCAGATCGAAAGCTTCTCTCCGTCGCCGGAGCGGGCCTATGTGCTCGGCATTTTCGAAGTGCGCGAGGCGCCGCGCCGCGCCGTTGGCGATAGCGGTGTCGCCGCCGATTTCGCTCGCGTGCGCGAGGTGCTGGAAAAGCTTGATCATCCGATCGGCATCTTTGCCGGGGACGGCCGCCCGCTGGTCGTCAACGCCGCCTACAGTAATGGCGCGAAGCCTGCGGCCGCCGGAGATTCGGCCTGGGGCGAGAGCGTCAACGAACTCGACGTTCTCCGCACTGTCCTGGAGGACCTACCGGTTGCAGTCTTCGTGCGCGATGACGGGCACCGCCTGGTCTATGCCAATAAATATTACGACACCTTCAGCGGCCACGACCGCTCCCAGATACTGGGAATGACCGAATATGAAATGTTCGGGCCGGAAGGTGGCGAGGCGATCTACCAGGAAAACCTGCTGGCGTTGAAGTACGGCACGTCGGTGGAGATCGAAAGCGAAATGCCGAGCAAGAGCGGCCACGTCTATCCCGTCATCTCGCGCGTCAACCGCGTCATGACGGCGGACGGCCGCACTTATGTCGTCGGCTCTTTTTCCGACATCTCGCCGCTCAAGGAACGCGAAAAGGCGCTGATTGCGTCGCGTAAGCAGGAAGAAATCCTGCACCGGGATATCGAAAGCATCCTGCGTTCGCTGCCGGTCGGCGTGCTGATCCTCGATAACGACCATCGGATTCTCTACGTCAACGACGAATTCTACAGCATCTGGGATCTGCCGCTCGACGATCGCTTCGACGGTCGCCACTTCATCGACGTCATCCGCCGCAATTACGAGCTCGGTCGCTACGACGGCACGCAGACGCCGGAGGAAATCTACGCCTTCCGCAAGCACCTGTTCGAGACAGATGAGCCGGAGCCGATCGAACTCGGCTGGGCGGGCAGCAAATCCGTCATCTTCGACAGCCGCCGCCTCTCCCACGACCGCATCCTGCTTTCTTATGCCGATATTTCGGCGGTGCGCGAACGGGAAAAGGAAATCCACGAGGCGCGTGCGGCGCTGGAGCAGGTCGGCGAGATGATGCGCGATGCAACGCGCGCCATGTCGCAGGGGATCGCCATCGTCCAGGACGGCATCATCAAGCTATCCAACGAAGCGCTTTCAGAGATCCTGCGCATTCCGGCCCCCTATATCGAGCCAGGCGTGAGCTGGCTCGGGCTCTTCGATTTCTGCGCGGTGCGCGGCGATTTCCATGATGCGGCGGCCGAGATCCTGCAGGGCTGGCGCGCCAATATTGCGGCGCGGCAGCCGATTTCCACCGTCTTCCATGTCGCCGGGGAACGCTGGGTCAACATGGAGGCGACGGTCAGCGAGGGGCAGCATTGGGTGGCGCTCTTCACCGACGTCACCGAGCTGAAGAGCCGTGAGGAGGAACTGCGGCAGCTGCTGTCGCGCGCCGAAGCCGCCGACCGCGCCAAATCCGAATTCCTCGCCAATATGAGCCACGAGATCCGCACGCCGATGAACGGCGTTCTTGGCATGGCGGAGCTGCTTGCCAAGACCAATCTCGACACGCGCCAGAAGACTTTCGTCGACATCATCGTCAAATCGGGCAATGCGCTGCTGACGATTATCAATGACATCCTCGACTTCTCGAAGATCGATGCCGGACAGATGAAACTGCGCAAGGCCGCCTTCGATATTACCGAAGCGGTGGAGGACGTGGCGACACTCTTGTCTTCGCATGCCGCCGAGAAGAACATCGAGCTGCTGGTGCGGGCCGCACCCGACCTGCCTGCCGCCGTGATCGGCGATGCCGGGCGTTTCCGTCAGATCGTCACGAATCTCGTTGGCAACGCCGTCAAGTTCACCGAGCGTGGCCACGTCTTCGTCGATCTCGGCTTTCAGGCCGCCGACGGCGGCGAGATCATGGCGAGCATCCGCATCGAGGATACCGGTATCGGCATCCCGCCGGAGAAACTCGAATCGATCTTCGACAAGTTTTCGCAGGTGGACGCCTCCTCGACCCGCCGGCATGAGGGAACGGGCCTCGGCCTTGCGATCACTGCCGGGCTCGTCGACCTTTTCGGCGGGTATCTCAACGTCGAAAGCGAAGGCAACAAGGGCTCGGTCTTCACCGTCAATCTGCCGTTTGCGGTGGCGGCCGCCCGCATCGAACCGAAGCCGTTGCCGATCAACGTGCAGGGCGCGCGCGTCCTCGTCGTCGACGACAATGACGTGAACCGGCGCATTCTGACCGAGCAGCTTGCTCTCTGGGGTTTCGACGGCGTGGCCGCCGAAGGCGGCGGTACCGGCCTTGCGATCCTCGAGGCGGCGGCCGATCTCGGCATTGCCGTCGATGCCGTGGTGCTCGACTATCACATGCCCGATATGAACGGGGCCGATGTCGCGCGCCGGCTCCGCGCCGATCCCCGCTTTGTCGAATTGCCGATCATCTTCCTGACGTCGATGGATATTTCCGGCACGGAAAAGGAATTCGCGGCGCTCAACGGCCACGCGCATCTGATGAAGCCGGCGCGCGCCAACGTGCTGCGCAACACCGTCGTCGAAGTGGTGCGCGCCAGCCGCGTCAAGCAGGCCTCCGAGGCCGAGATCGCCCGGCTGCAGAGGGAAGCGGCGGCACCGGCAAAGCCGCCGGCACCCGCGCCGCAGAAGCGGGCGGCCGAATTCGTCGACGTGCTCGTTGCCGAGGACAACGAGGTCAACCAGATCGTCTTCACGCAGATCCTGCAGGGAACGGGTCTTTCCTTCCTCGTCGTCGAGAATGGTGAGGCGGCGGTCGCTGCCTGGGAGCGGCATACGCCGCGCATCATCATGATGGATGTCTCCATGCCCGTCATGAACGGCCATCAGGCGACCCAGACGATCCGCGAAAGGGAAAAGGGCCAGGGGCACCGCGTGCCGATCATCGGGGTCACCGCCCATGCGCTCGAAAGCGACCGCGAGCTTTGCCTCGACGCCGGCATGGACGATTACATGTCGAAGCCGATCAGCCCTGAACTATTGGAAGAGAAAATCCGGCAATGGCTCGGAACGAGCGAGCAGCAGCCGGAGCGCAGCAGCTATTAATCCGCGCGCTGACCGGGGGACGCCTTGATACCGCAGAGCATTTCGCGCTTGCCGGCGAAGCCTTGGCGGCGCTCGACGGCAAAACCGGCGGCAATGAGGTTGCGGCGCACGAAGCCGGCCGCCGCATAGGTGGCGAACGTGCCGCCGGCGGCACTTTTCTCGCAGACGAGCCGCATCAGTTCCTCCGACCACATGTCGCCGTTGCGTGACGGGGCGAAGCCGTCGAGATACCAGGCGTCGAAGCCGGGCTTTGCCGCGGCGACACCGTCGAGCGCGCGGCCGCAGACGACGCTGAGTCGCGTCTGAGGATCGAGATCGAGCGAGACGGTTCCAGCAGGCGTCTGCGGCCAGGCCGCCGTCAGCGCCTCGCGCTCGCTATCGATCTCCGGCCAATGCGACAGCGCCCGGCCGATCTCTTCGCCACGCATCGGATGGAGCTCGAAGGAGATGAAATGCAGGTGCTGGCCGCCGGCTCGGTGGAGCTTCCACTGCCGCCAGGTCTCGGCGAAGTTCAGGCCGGTGCCGAAGCCGAGCTCGCCGATCATGAATTCCTGCCGCCCGTTCCAGCGCTCAGGCAGGCCGTTGCCGGCGAGGAAGACGTGGCCGCATTCCAGCCGGCCATCCGTCTGGCAATAAAAATGATCGCCAAAGGCGGTGGAATAGGGCATATCGCCGTCGCGCCATTCGAGCGGCTGCGGCGCGCCTGCGCCAATCTGATCGGGGTTCACGTCTGTCATGGAAAAAGCCGATAATCCTCAGCAGGTCTCAGGTCAATCATCCTCGGAATTGCTGATCGTCGGCGGCGGCATCATGGGTCTCTGGGCGGCCGTCCACGCCGAGCGCCGGGGCATCCGTACCCTTATTGCTGACGCCGGCAGATTGGGCGAAGGCGCAAGCGGCGGCCTGCTCGGCGCGCTGATGCCGCATATGCCGGATCGGTGGTCTGAAAAGAAGCAGTTCCAGTTCGATGCGCTGGTCCTACTCGAAGCCGAAATCGCAGCGCTCGAAGCAATGACCGGGCTTTCCGCCGGTTATACCAGGTCCGGGCGGCTGATCCCGTTGCCGAAGCCGCATCTCAACCGCATAGCGTGCGGCCATTTCGAAGACGCCGAGCGCCATTGGCGGGCGGGCGAGCGCCGCTTCCACTGGCATGTGCTCGACAGTCCGCCGGTCGATGGCTGGATCGAGCCGTCCGCCGGCAAGAGCGGCTTCGTGCACGACACGCTCGCCGCGCGCGTTGCGCCGCGGTTGCTGATCGCGGCGCTTACCGCCTTCCTGCGGCGGGCAAAACACGTGCGGATCATCGAACATGCCAGGGTTGCAGGCCTTGATCCCGATCGCGGCACCGCCGAAATAGGCGGCGAAAGCTTGGCTTTCAGCCGCTGCATCCTTGCCGCCGGCTATCAGTCCTTTCCGCTGTTGCAGGAGCTGACGCCCGGGCTGAAGCAGCCGCTCGGCCAGCCGGTCAAAGGGCAGGCGGCTCTGTTGAAAGCCGATATCGACCCGTCGCTGCCGACGATCTTTCTCGACGGGCTCTATGTCGTCGCACATGAAGGCGGGCACGTGGCGATCGGCAGCACCAGTGAGAACCGCTTTGACGATCCCATGTCGACCGACGCCCAGCTCGACATGCTGATCGAGACGGCGCGGGTGATCGTGCCAAGCCTTCGCGACGCCCCGGTCGTCGAGCGCTGGGCGGGGCTTCGCCCGAAGGCGATCGACCGGGATCCGATGACCGGTCGCCACCCCGATCACCCACGCCTGATCGCGCTGACCGGTGGCTTCAAGGTCAGCTTCGGCCTAGCGCACCGGCTGGCGGAGGCGGCGATAGCAATCGCAGGCGATACAGATTGCGGATTTTTGTTGCCGGAAAGCTTCGCAATTTCAAGCCACATCGCGGCGGCTTCACGTTAAACGTGAATTAGGCGCCGCTGCGTTTCGTTATTCTGTCATGCAAATCACCTATCTGCTTGCGCATCGACAGCGCCTGAAGTCAGCGGCGCTCACTTCCTTGATGGAGGAAATTGCATGCGCTATGCCATTTGCTTCACGCCCCCGGCGAGCGACCCGCTATCGCTCGTGGCCGCCAGTTGGCTTGGCCGCAACGTGTTTTCGGGCGATATGGTGGAGCCTCCGGCCGTTCGTGGTCTCGGCATTCACGAGATCGCCTTCCATACCGCCGTGCCGCGGCGCTATGGTTTTCACGGCGTTTTGAAGACGCCATTTCACTTGTCTCACGAGATGTCGGAAGCGCAACTCTTGCGCGATCTGATGCGTTTTTCCGGGACCTTCGTTCCCTTCCAGATTCCGCGTATCGAAGTCGCCCGGCTCGGCAATTTCTACAGCCTGCTGCCGAGTATTCCCTGCGAGCAGATCCAGTATCTCGCCTCGGCGATCGTGCAGGAATTCGATCGTTTCCGCGCGCCGCTGAGCGAGGCCGAGATCGAACGCAGCGATCCGGACGGGCTGTCGGCGACGCAATTTGCCAATCTGCATCGCTGGGGTAGCCCTTACGTGATGGAGGAGTTCCGCTTTCATATGCCGGTGACAGGCCCTGTCAACGCGATCGACATGCCGCGCATCGAGCCGGCGCTGCAGACGATCTTCGAGCCTGTGTTATGCGAGCCGGTCACGGTTTCCAACGTGGCGCTGATGATCGAGGAGGGCACCGGCGGCCCTTTCCGCGTTCATTCGCTGCATCCGATGGGCAAGGTCAGCGCGCGCAAGATCGCCTGAATATCCAGGCTAAAGATTTGTTCCGTAATGGGAAAATCCCGTTGCGCAGTTTCCGTCTCGACATTCCGGCTGCGGATGCTACCGTTCCCCGTCTTTTCAGAAGGTGATTTGATGGTATCCGAGACCTATCCGCGCAATCTTGTCGGTTATGGGCGTTTGACGCCCGATCCGAAATGGCCGGACGAGGCACGCGTCGCCGTGCAGTTCGTCATCAACTACGAGGAGGGCGGCGAGAGTTCGATCCTTGACGGCGATCCGGCTTCCGAAAACCTGCTGTCGGAAATCGTCGGCGCAGCCGCCTGGCCTGGGCAGCGCAACCTCAACATGGAATCGATCTACGAGTATGGTTCGCGTGCCGGCTTCTGGCGGCTTTGGCGGATGTTCACCGATCTCAAGGTGCAGGCGACCGTCTACGGCGTGACGCTGGCAATGGCCCGCAACCCCGAGGCCGTCGCCGCGATGAAGGAGGCCGGTTGGGAAATTGCCAGCCACGGCTACCGCTGGCTGGAATACAAGGATTTTCCTGAAGATCTGGAGCGCAAGCATATCCTCGAAGCCGTGCGGCTGCACACCGAACTCACCGGTGAGCGGCCTTACGGCATGTATCAGGGCAAGCCTTCCGACAATACGCTTCGGCTGGTGCAGGAGGAGGGCGGTTTTCTCTATTCCTCCGATTCCTATGCCGACGACCTGCCTTATTGGGTGAAGGGCGTCGACGGGAAACCCTTCTTGATCATCCCCTATACGCTCGAAACCAACGACATGCGGTTTGCGACGCCGCAGGGCTTCAACGCCGGCGATCAGTTCTTCACCTATCTGAAGGATGCCTTCGATACGCTTTATGAGGAAGGCAAGGCGAGCAGCCCGAAGATGATGTCAGTCGGCCTGCATTGCCGTCTCGTCGGGCGCCCGGGCCGGGCGGCGGCACTGAAGCGGTTCATCGAATATGTGCTGAAGCACGACAAGGTCTGGATTCCGCGCCGCATTGAGATCGCCGAGCACTGGCACAAGCATCATCAGCCGGATGCGCTCTGATGATGTCGCGCGAGGATTTTGTCTCCCGCTTCGGCGGCGTCTTCGAACATTCGCCTTTTATTGCCGAGCGCGCCTATGACGCCGGCCACCTGCCGGCGCCGCTGACGGCATCAGGCGTGCATGCGGCCCTTGTGGCCGTCTTCCGGGCGGCAAGCCGAGAGGAGCGTCTCGGCGTGCTGCTGGCTCATCCCGATCTTGCCGGGCGCCTCGCCATAGCAGGCGAACTCACCGAAGACAGCCGGAAGGAGCAGGCCGGCGCCGGTCTCGACCGGCTGAGCCCGGCCGAACACGGCCGCTTCACCGAACTCAATTCGGCCTATGTCGAAAAATTCGGCTTTCCCTTCATCATCGCCGTCAAGGGGCTCGGCAAAGACGACATCCTGTCGGCGTTCGAAACTCGCATCGGCAACGATCGGGACGAGGAATTTGCGACCGCGACGGCGCAGGTCGAGCGGATCGCGCTGCTACGGCTGACATCGATGCTGCCGGAGGCTGAATGAAAGAGCGGCGCGCTATCGATTATCTCAACGAGATGTATGAGGCAGCATCCGAAGCGCTGTCTTTCGTCGGCGGAATGGATGAGGCGGCGTTCGCCGGGGACAAGCTCACCTTCAAGGCGGTTGCCTTCTGCCACTTCACCATCGGTGCTGCGGCGTCCCGCCTGCTCGTCACACATCCGGAATTTGCGACCGAGCATCCCGACCTGCCATGGACGAAAATCTGTGGCACGGGCAATCGCATTCTCGAGGACGTCTTCGATCTCAATCCCTCCGAAATCTGGGAGGCGACGTATCGCACGCTGCCGGAACTTCTTTCCGCGATCGACGCTGTCCGTTACTGGCATGCCCAAGGCGAGTGAAGCCATGTCCGAATTTCTCGAGATCCGCCCGCTCACCAAATCCGCCTTCGCACCCTTCGGCGAGGTGATCGAAGCCGATCCGGCCTCGATGCGGCTCATCAATGGCGGCACGACGGAGCGTTTTCACGCGCTGGCCGCCGCTGAAGCGACAGGCGAAGGCGCACGCGTCATCATCAACCTCTTTCGTGGCCAGCCGCGTGCCTTCCCCTATGAAATCACCATGATGGAGCGGCACCCATTCGGCAGCCAGAGTTTCTCGCCGGTCTCTGGCCGTTCCTTTCTCGTCGTCGTTTCCGAGGACGAGAACGGCCGTCCGCACAGGCCGCAGGTGTTTCTGGCGCGTGGCGATCAGGGCGTGAACTACCGCCGCAACGTCTGGCATCATCCGCTGATGGTGCTCGGCCAAGCCTCAGATTTCCTGGTTGTCGACCGCGATGGGACGGGCAATAATCTGGAAGAATTCTTCTTCGAAACCCCTTACATCATCAAAGAGCCAGCCCCATGACCGGACTGACCACGCATGTTCTCGACACCGCCCTCGGCAAGCCTGCCGAGGGTCTGAGGATCGATCTTTTCCAGCTCGACGGCGAGATCCGCAGACATCTGAAGACGGTCGAGACCAATGCCGACGGCCGGGTCGCCGGTGGCCCCATCCTGGTTGGCGAAGGCTTCCGGGCCGGCATTTATGAACTGGTCTTCCATGCTGGCGACTATCTGAGGGCGAGCGGCACGCCGCTGCCGCATCCTGCCTTCCTCGACATCGTGCCGATCCGCTTCGGTATCGCCGATGTCACGGCGCACTACCATGTGCCGCTGCTGATTTCGCCCTATGGCTATTCCACCTATCGAGGGAGTTAGAGCCTTTCCTGGTCAGATTGAAGCATTCTGTTGGCTCAAACGGAGTTGGATGGTCGACCGGCCGGCGCGCGTCGTAGCCCAGCTCTACGGCCAAGCCGGCCGGTCGATCAGCCGGCCCGTTTCAGCCAACCCGAAGGGCTGGGCATCTTTCCGCCAGGATCAAAGGCGATCGGCTCGGACGTACCAAGAGGTATGCCCTTCGCCAATCGCCTCTGCCCTGACGAAAACCTGCTCCGGCAGAATGCTTCAATCTGACCAGGAAAGGCTCTAAAAATGCGGTTTGCGGCAATTGCGGATATCCACGGCAACCATCTGGCGTTGGAGGCGGTGCTTGCGGATATTCGTGCGCAGGGCATCGATGAGATCGTCAATCTCGGCGATTTCTTCAGCGGACCGCTCGAGGCGGGCAAGACGGCAGACCTGCTGATGCCGCTTAGCCTGACCTCGGTTCGCGGCAATCACGACCGCTACCTCATCGAACAGGATCCGGCTTCCATGCATGCCTCGGATGCCGCCGCCTATCGGCAATTGTCGTCGTCGCATCTCGATTGGGTGCGTAGCCTGCCGTTCGATACCGTCTATCGCGGCGAGGTCTATCTCTGCCATGCGACGCCGAAGGACGACAATCTCTACTGGCTGGAATCGGTTTCCCCGGAGGGCTTCGTCTTCCAGAAACCGATCGAAGCGATCGAGGCGCTGGCGGAGGGCGTCGACCTGCCGCTGATCCTCTGCGGTCACAGTCACATTCCCCGAGCTATCATGCTTTCCGACGGCCGCCTCATCGTCAATCCCGGCAGCGTCGGCTGCCCGGCCTATGACGACGAACTGCCCTATTACCACAAGGTGGAGGCCGGTCATCCGCTGGCCAGCTATGCCATTCTGGAAAAGACGGCGACCGGATGGACATGGCAGTTCCGAGCCGTCGCCTATGACCATAAGGCGATGTCGGCACTGGCCGCCGAAAGGGGCCGTGCCGACTTGGCAGGCGCGCTAGCAGCGGGTTGGGTGAGATAGAGCACGATGCCGAAAAGTGTGAACGGCTTTCGGCATCGTGCGCTAACTATTTAATTTAGAACAGGATTCAGATTTTAGGCCGAACCGGCCTGATCTAGTCCAGACCCGTCAGCGCGGCGATCATTTCTCCTTTGGTGCCGGGGGGACGATCGGCTTTGCCGGGGCTGCAGCCGGTGTTGCCGGCTTTACCGGGGCTGCGGCAGGTATTGCCGGTCTTGCCGGTTTTGCGCCATCGAGATTTCCAAGGAGGGACGAGATGGCGTCGTCGCCCTCGAAGCCGGCCTCCTTCAACAATTTGTCGAGGATCGGTTTGTTGGCCTGATAGGAGAGGAGCTGGCCTGCCAGTCCTTCGCCGAGGCCGATGCCGGTTCCTCCGGTCGCGCCGTTTCCGCGGCCGAGCATGCCGCCGGTATCGAAGATCCTGATATCGGAGATCTTCTCGATCGGCTTGACCGCCTCGGCGAGTGCTTCGGGAATGATGCGGATACGCTCGCGGGTGATCTCGAACTCGATGATGGCAGCGCTCAACTTGTTGCGGGCGTCGTTAAGCAATGCCTCGCTCTCGGCAGCGGCCTTGCCGGTTTCGAGAATACCCTTGGCCTTGATGATGGCCGCATCCGCTTCGGCGGTCGCAAGCGTCTTGATGGCCTCGGCCTGGTCGCTTGCCGCCTGTTTTTCGGCCTCGGCGCCGACGGTGACGGCGGTTGCTTCCGTCTCGGCCTTCTTGCGCGCGTCGATGACGGCGATCTGCCTTTCGCGTTCGGCGATCTCGATCGCCTTGGCGGTGCCGACCTTTTCCTCCGCCGCTATCGCCAGCGCGCGGGCCGCTTCCGCAGCTGCCTTCGCTTCGGATTCTTCGCGGCTCTTGTTGGCAACGGCGATGGCGCTCTCCTGCGCCACGATCTGCAGATCACGCTTGGCTTCGGTGTCGCGCTGCTGGACGGCGCGGGCGGAATCGATGTTGGCGCTTTCGCGGGCCTGCTTGGCGGATGCCTCGCGTTCAGCGATCGCCTGTTCGGAGGCGATGCGGGCTTCCTCTTCGGCGCGTTTGGCGGCCTGTTCCTGCTGCGCGGTTTCGGCGCGTGTCGCCGCGGATTTGTTGGCGATGTCGCGTTCCTGGCTGAGCTCGGCTTCCCGCTTCGTCCGCTCGATGGTCAGCGATTGCTGGCGGGCCTCGAGATCCTTCTGGGCGATGGCGACTTCGGTATCGCGAACGATCTCGTTTCGCTCCTTCTTGCGTCCCTCGGTGATGCGGGTCAATGCGGCGAGACCTTGCGCATCGAAGAAGTTGTTGGCGTTGAAATGCTTGATATCGGTCTGGTCGAGGCGGGTCAGCGACACGGATTCGAGCTCGAGGCCGTTCGACTGGAGATCGGCGCCGACGGCTTCCTGCACGGCCTTGACGAAATCCATGCGCTGTTCCTGCAGCGCGTCGAGGTTCATCGTCGCGGCCACCGAGCGAAGGCCGTCGACGAATTTCGCTTCGATCAGGATGCGAAGCGCCTCGGCATCATTGGTCCGGTTGCCGAGCGTCTGGGCGGCAAGCGCAATCGAGGAGGCATCGGGTTTTACGCGCACATAGAACTCGGCGCCGATATCGACGCGCATGCGGTCCTTGGTGATCAGCGCATCACCTTCACCGCGGCGAACTTCGAGCCGCAGCGTCTTCAAATTGACCCTGGCGATCGAGTGGAAGATCGGCAGGACGACCGAACCGCCGTCGAGCACGACCTTCTGGCCACCGAGGCCGGTGCGCACATAGGCCTCATCGCGGCTGGAGCGTGTGTAAAGAGAGGCGAGGACAAAACCGATGCCGAAGATCAGAACAATCCCAATGCCGGCTGGTAGAATAACGTCGTATATCATTGCTGGTCCCTCAAAGATTGATTGTCCGCATCGGTCGGGTCGGCCAGTGCGGGAATGGCGATATATACATCTGCCGTGCGGTCGACGAGGAGAACCTCGGTGCCGACCTTCAGAGGCTCCTGATCTCTGGCGGCCTTGGCTCTCAGCACGTGCCAGTTTCCATGCTGGTCCTTGACGCGGACGCGTCCTGGCAGCCCCTGATCGAGCGGGCCGAGCGATACTTCGGCCGTCCGGCCGATGAGCGCGTCGAGATCGACGGCATAGGTCTCGTCATGCGGCACGAGCCGCGCCACGGTCCTGCTCGACGCCCTGACCATGGGGATGGCAACCAAGATGGCGGGAAGAGCGGCGACGGTGGCGGGAAGCGGTGCCCAGAAAGCATTGGCGACGGCCTGTATGGCAAAGCCCGTCATGGCGAAGAAGCCGAGCGCCAGCATGATGAGGATGAGCAGGGGAACACCGCCGAGATTGAGCCAGGACAGGTAGCCCGCAAACCCGTCATGGCCATGGAAATCCGGTTTTCCTAGAAATTCCATGATCGAAAAACCCATGACGGTCGCGAGCATCTCGATCGCGGTCAGGCCGGCGAGGACCGCGGCGGCGATGGCGAAGGGGGCACATTCGGGGGCGAAGAGAAGTGCCATCGCCGTTACCGGTTATCCGCCTTGAAGCGTGCGAGGCGCGCTTCGATCGCCTGTTCGCGGTGCAAGCGGTCGAGTTCGTCCAGCTCCGAACTATGGGCGTGCTCGCCTGATGGAACACCGGTCAGCCGCGACACCGCCGCCGCAGCCCGGGCAGCATCGGCGCCCGGCGCGGGCCGGCTGTGACCTGCTGCGGCGTCTTCGGGATGCCTGGCGATGCTGCGCTTGAAATCGGCAAGGCGGGCGTCCGCCTCGCGGCGCGTGGCGAGCACGGCCTGAAGGGCTTTCTGGCCCTCGTCCAGCTGCTCCCTGGCATCGGCCAACGCCTTGTCGAGCGCCGCGATCTGGGATTCGAGATCGATCTGCCGGGCGACGCCGGCCTTTGCCAGATCATCGCGCCCGGAAGAGACGGCGAGGCGGATCTTCTGGTCGAGCGCGTTCATGTCTCCGACGATCTCGTCCTTGCGGCTCTGGATGCGATATTCCTCGGCACGCGCCTTGCCGAGATCGGTGCGGGCCTCATCCGCTGCCGCATCGATCTCGCGGATCGCCTGTTCGATGACGGCGATCTTGTTGACGCCTTCCGCCTTGTCGACCGCCGCATTCGCGATGCCCGCGATCAGGCGGCCCATGCGGGAAAGAATGCCTTCATTCGTCATGTTTTCCTCCATCCGAGCGGAATTCGGCGTGACGCCGATGTGAATCTCGTAACGATCCTGGCCGGCCACAAGATAGGCCGGAAAAATACTCTCCCATCCCCTGGAATAGCCCGCGACATCAAAGGGTACGGCAACGCGCCCGTGCACTGTGGCGATCGTTAGATCCGCGGGGCCTTTGATGGCGAAAAGCTTGTCGTCGAGCGGCAGAAGCGGGGGATCGGCACTCGCGCCGCGATTGGCGGCGAAATCGCGAAGACCGAGTGTCACCAGCCGCGCCGGCAGCCCCGTCTGCTCGCGGACGGTTTCATAGGCAAGTTCATGCAGGAGGACGAGATTGGCGCCCGCCCTGTCGTCGATGCGTTCGTTCAGGATGTCGATCATCCTGCGATAGGCGGCAAGAGTATCGTCCAGCGCCTGCCGGGCCTGTTCATCAGGCGCCAGCGTGTAGCGCAGCAGCGATAGGTGCGGTGTCTTGCCTGTGTTCGCCATAGGATAAAACATAAAGCACCGCTTTGGTGCTTTCAAGGGGTTGTGCTAAAAATACAACCTAAGCTTAACATGGCGTTAGAAGGAGAGGCAGCGTCCTATCGGGCGGCGGTATGCGCCTCGCGAATACCGGCGCTGATACGGTTGATGATGGTCCATATGAGAAGGAGAGCCACCACCGCCCAGAGCCACGAAGTCCATGCTGCAAACGTACCGCCAACCGCGACAAAGATGCCGAGCGCGCCGAAAAGCACCGCGCGGTCGCTCTTGCCCAGCGGCCCGTCGTAACGCCGGCTTGCCCCGACCGTTTGACCCAGAACGCCGGCAAATTCCGTCAGCGCCGAGAGGAATATGACTGATAACGCCGGCACCAAGCCGTTCGGATCGATGAGCGCAAACGGCAAATACAGGGCGACATCCGACACGACATCACCGATCTCGTTCAGATAGGCGCCTAAAATGCTCTTCTGCCCATGTTCGCGCGCGAGCATGCCGTCGATGGCGTTGAGGCCCATGCGCAGGAGAAACCATACCGGCACCAGCAGGAACCAGTGCGGAAGCGGGGCGACGCTCAGAAAAAGGCCCAATGCAACCGAGACGGCGGCGGCAACTGAAGTCACCTGATTGGCGGTGACGCCTCGCGCCGCGAGGGAGCGCACCAGAGGGCGAAGAATATTCTGAAATCGGGACTTCAATTGATAAACAGACATGCTACCTCATTGGAATTTCGTGGCATTTGAACAGTCTATCCCGGCTCGGGCAGTGCAGATCGTCGCAGCTGTGAGGAAGGCCGCACTTCATATCGGTTCATGCAAAGGACTTACATTTGCAACTAGACTTTTGCAATGAAAGCAAATCACTGTGCTCGCCAATGGATGCAACCTATCCACCCATCAGAATTGGAGAAGAGCGTGCTGCAAACTGCCGATAGTGGGCAACCGTCCTCGACGGCCAGACCAATGCATGAATCAGAATTCGCATCGCATGATGGCACTCGGCTGTTTTATCGGGCGTGGCCTTCGACGAGCGCTGCACCGAAGGGCGTGATCATTCTTCTCCATCGCGGCCACGAGCATAGTGGCCGCGTCGCTCATCTCGCCACCGAACTCGGTCTCGATGATTTTTCCTTCTACGCCTGGGACGCACGCGGCCATGGGCGTTCACCGGGAGAGCGCGGCTATTCTCCATCCTTTGCTGCCTCGGCGCATGATCTCGATTGCTTCGTCCGCCATGTCAGCGAGACAAGCGGTACTTCAGTCGAAGACATCGCCGTCATTGCGCAGAGTGTCGGCGCGGTCCTCGCCAGCACCTGGGTGCACGACTATGCGCCGCCGATCCGTGCGCTCGTGCTTGCCTCGCCGGCCTTCAGCGTCAAGCTCTACGTGCCTTTTGCCAAAGAAGGCATCGCGTTCTGGGAAAAGCTCAAAGGTACATTCTTCGTCAATTCCTATGTCAAGGCGAGGTTCCTGACGCATGATCCCGAGCGCATCGCCTCCTACGAAACCGACCCATTGATATCTAGGCCGATTGCCTCCAACATCCTGGTGCAGCTCTATGAGGCGGCAGCCCGCGTCGTCGGCGACGCCCGCGCCATCACCGTCCCGACCCAACTGCTGATCTCCGGCAGCGACTGGGTGGTGCGACAGGCGCCGCAGCACCGGTTTTACGAAAACCTCGGCAGCCGGATCAAGGAACGGCATGTGCTTGCCGGCTTCTACCATGATACGCTTGGCGAAAAGGACCGCGCGATTGCGCTCGCCGAGGTCCGCCGTTTTATAGATGCGCGTTTTGCCGAGCCCCGGGCACCTGCCGACCTTCGCAACGCCCATATCCAGGGCTATACAAAGGACGAGGCCGACCGGCTTGCGAGCCCGCTGGACGCGACATCCCCACGTGGCATCTACTGGGCGCTCAGCCGCCTCAACATCAAGATCGGCGCCTTGGTGTCCGAGGGCATCAAGACCGGGGTCAAGACCGGCTTTGATTCCGGCTCGACGCTCGACTACGTCTACGAGAACAAGCCGCGCGGGCTCGGTCCCGGCGGGCGTTTGATCGACAAGGTGTTCCTCGAGGCGATCGGCTGGCGCGGTATCAGGCAGCGAAAGCTGCACTTGCAGGAGCTGATCGACCGCGCGCTGCAGCGCCTGAAAGCAGCCGGCCGCAGCACCCATATGCTCGACATAGCGGCCGGGCACGGCCGTTATGTGCTTGATGCGATCGAGGCGGCTGCCGTGCGTCCCGACAGTGCGCGGCTGCAGGACTATTCCCCCATTAACGTCGATGCCGGCCGCAACAGCATTGCCGCACGTGGACTGGGCGATTTCGTCAACTTCCGCCAGCAGGATGCCTTTGATGGCGAGGGGCTGGCAGCAACCACGCCGGCTCCGGATCTCGCGATCGTCTCCGGCCTTTACGAGCTGTTTTCCGACAATGCGATGATCGCCGCTTCCCTCAACGGGATCGCCCGCGCGATGCGGCCCGGTGGTCTGCTAGTCTACACCAACCAGCCATGGCATCCACAATTGGAGATGATTGCCCGCGCCCTGACCTCCCACCGCGGCGGCGAGGCGTGGGTGATGCGGCGGCGGACGCAAGAGGAAATGGACCAACTGGTCGCCGCAGCCGGTTTCCGCAAGATCGAACAGCGCATCGACCAGTGGGGCATTTTCACTGTCTCGTTGGCCGAGCGAGTTTGAGGGCAAAGCGTGGAGAAGGCACGTTCACCTTTTTCCCGGGCAGCACCGGTCCAGAAGCGGGCGGCGCTCTGGCTCGCCTTCCTGGGACCGTTCTTCTATCTGAGCTATGGCGGCGCCAATTGGCTGGCGTCGCAGCGCGCTCATGTGCCGAACGTCGCCTTCGCATGGGAAAGCGCCATTCCGTTCCTCGGATGGACGATCATTCCCTATTGGTCGATCAATCTGTTCTATGCACTCTGCCTGTTCATCAACACGACGCCGCGCGGTGTGGATATGCTGGCGAGGCGTTATCTAACGATCCAGATAATAGCCGTCGCCTGCTTTGTCGCGTTTCCGCTTGAAGCGACCTTCGTGCGGCCGGCAACGAGCGGCCTGCCCAGTTTCATGTTCGCCGTGCTCGGCGGCTTCGATAAGCCGTTCAACCAGGCGCCGTCGCTGCATATCGCGCTCCTGGTTGTGATCTGGGACCATCTGCGCGGCCGGCTGCCGCGCAAGGCACGGATTCTGTGGCACTTCTGGTGCCTCCTGATCGGTGCCTCCGTGCTGACCACGTGGCAGCATCACGTCATCGACATACCGACCGGCATGCTGCTCGGCCTGTTTGCCGCCTGGCTTTTTCCGCGCGATGCCGGTTCGCCTCTCGCGAATTTTGCGATGAGCGGCGATCCGAAGTCGCGTCGCCTCGGCATCTATTATCTATGCGGCGCCATCGCATTTCTCGGCCTTGCAACGCTCTGCACACCTCTATCGGCCGCGGCCCTGCTGTTGCTCTGGCCGGCTGTTGCGCTGGCGATCGTCTCGCTCGGATATCTCGGCGCCGGCCCGCAGATATTCCAGAAACGCGTCGATGGCCGGGCCACCCTTGCCAGCCGCTGGCTGCTGGCACCCTACCGGCTCGGCGCTCACATCAATATTTGGCTCTGGACCCGGGGAATGCCGGCGTCGGTGGCGATCGCCGACGGCGTCCATCTCGGTCGTTTTCCGCGTCGCTACGAGGCCGACCGTTTTGCCACGGTGATCGACATTACCGGCGAACTTCAGCGCCCCGGCGCGACACGCGCGCGCTGGTGCAGCTTTCCCACCCTTGATCTTACCGCCCTCGACAAGATCCAGACGCTCGCCGCGGCGAACCTCGTCGAGGCTGCGCGCGAGCAGGGACCGGTTCTCGTCTGCTGTGCGCTAGGTTTCCAGCGGAGCGCTTGCGTCATCGTGCGTTGGCTGCTCATCAGCCGACGTTGCGAAGATCCGGCCGAAGCAGTGCGGCTGATCGAACGGGCGGGGCGGCGTGTTCATCTGCCCGCGGAAAGTATCCATGCCGTGACGGAGGGCGTGCAATGACGCAGTGGAATAGCACGGCCTCGGCGGCGGCGCGAAATCTCGGCCGTAATTCGATCTTCTGCGGGCTGACGGCACTGTTGCCACTGATTGTCGGCCCGATCACTGCCGAATATCGAGGCTTCGTTCCACAGTTCGGCTGGCTCTTGATGCTGGTTTTCTGCGTGATTGTTCTTGCGCTGGCGATCCATCTTCTCTTCGATGCGCTGTTGTTTCGCCTCGCGGCGAGCCACGAGACCGAGACGGCCGGTCTTGCTGCCGTCGACGACCTGTTGTCCCGCATGCGGCTTCGCAAGCCTGACGGGACACCGTCTGGGCTCGAGAGGCGGATTGCCGGATCGCGTCGCATCGTCTGGCGGCAGCGTTTTGCGCTCGCCATCTGTCTCGTGATTTTCGCGATCCTGGTGCTCGATGCGACCGATGGGCAGCCGCTCTGCTGAATATGACGGCAGGCGATTGATGCAAGCGCTCCGGCACGTGTCCGGCAGGTCTTGCGCGCGCCAATCGCGACGGCGATTCCGGGATCCGTGACCCTTCTAGAGCAATTCCAGGAAAAGTGCGAAGCGGTATTCCGTCCGGAATTGCGTCAAAACAAGAGCTTAGAGCGGTTTTGCGTTTCCATGAAAAGTTGAACCGCTCTCAGCTGGCTTCTCCAGCAGCTTCACTGCCGTCCGTCGATGATCGACGAATTCACGTCGTTGATGTCGCGCTTGCCGCAGAGCGCCATGGTGATGTCCATCTCCTTGCGGATGATGCCGAGCGCCAGCGCCACGCCTTCCTTGCCCATGGCGCCGAGGCCGTAGAGGAAGGGGCGGCCGATATAGGTGCCTTTGGCGCCGAGCGCCACGGCCTTCAGCACGTCCTGGCCAGAGCGGATGCCGCCGTCGAGATGGACCTCGATACGGTCGCCGACGGCGTCGACGATCTTCGGCAGCATGCTGATCGAGGAGGAGGCGCCGTCTAGCTGCCGACCGCCATGATTGGAGACGACGATCGCATCGGCACCGGTATCGGCGGCTGCCTTCGCATCCTCCGGATCGAGTATGCCCTTGATGATCAGCGGTCCGCCCCATTGTTCCTTGATCCAGGCGACATCCGCCCAAGACAGCCGCGGATCGAACTGTTCGGCCGTCCAGGAGGAGAGGGACGAGAGGTCGGAAACATTCTTCGCATGGCCGACGATATTGCCGAAGGTGCGGCGCTTGGTCTGCAGCATCTCAAGGCACCAGAAGGGCCGGGTCGCCATCTGCCAGATATGCTTCGGCGTGAATTTCGGCGGCGCCGACAGGCCGTTGCGCAGATCCTTGTGGCGCTGGCCAAGGATCTGCAGATCGGCCGTCAGCACCAGCGCCGAGCATTTGGCCGCCTTGGCGCGGTTGATGAGGTTGAGGACGAAATCCTTGTCCCTCATCACGTAGAGCTGGAACCAGAAGGGGCGGGTCGTCACCGAAGCGACATCCTCGATCGAGCAGATGCTCATCGTCGAGAGCGTGAAGGGAACACCGAATTCTTCGGCGGCGCGCGCCGCCAGCATCTCGCCGTCGGCATGCTGCATGCCGGTCAGGCCCGTCGGCGCCAGAGCCACCGGCATCGACACTTTCTGGCCAACCATCGTCGTTGCCAGCGTGCGGTCGGTCATGTCGACCATCACCCGCTGACGCAGCTTGATCTGACTGAAATCGCTCTCATTCGCCGCGTAGGTCGATTCCGTCCAGGCGCCCGAATCCGCATAGTCGAAGAACATCTTCGGCACGCGGCGCTGTGCGAGTTTTTTCAGGTCGGCGATGGTGAGCGGGGTGGCCATGAATTGAACCTTCACATCTGAATGCGGCCATCGGCCATAACATGAATTTGGCGGCAGTGTTATGGGAAATTGGCCGTGTGAGGCAGCTTTTCACGGACCGATTTCGAGAGCAACGGCGCGCGTTATCGAAGTCCCGCCTTCAGCGCCACACCTGCAACATAGGTCTCGGCAATCGCCCGGTCGTCGCCCATCGTCTGCAGCAGGAATAGCTCCTCGGGCAGCGTCTTCACCACCTCCATCTTCAGCGCCATGGCCGGTGTCGCCGTCGCATCGAGCACGACGAGATCGGCTTCGGTGCCAGGTTCCATGGTGCCGATTCGGTCTGTCAGCGACAGCGCTTCGGCATTGCCGCGCGTCATCAGGTAATAGCTTTCCAGCGGGTTCAGCCGTTCGCCAAGCAACTGCTGGATCTTATAGGCCTCGTCCATCGTCCTGAGCATCGAATAGCTGGAGCCGCCGCCGATATCGGTGGCGACGCCGATACGGACCGGCTTTTGGCGCCGCGCCAGCGCCTTCAGCGGAAACAGGCCCGAGCCGAGGAAGAGGTTCGAGGTCGGGCAGTGGACGGCGACGGCGCCCGCCTCGCTCATGGCATCGGCCTCGCGCTCGGACAGGTGGATGGCATGGCCAAAGAGGCTTTTCGCCCCGAGCAGGCCGTAGCGGGCGTAGATGTCGGTATAATCGAGCGCCTCGGGATAAAGCTCGCAGGTGAATTTGATCTCGTCGTGGTTTTCCGAAAGATGCGTCTGGATGTGCAGGTCGGGAAATTCACGGGCCAGGGCCGATGTCGCTTCCATCTGCGCCGGTGTCGAGGTGATGGCGAAGCGCGGGGTAATGGCGACGTGATTGCGGCCCTTGCCGTGCCAGTCCGATATCACCTGGCGGGTTTCGTCATAGCCCATTTCGGGGGTGTCGAGCAGGCCCTGCGGGGCATTGCGGTCCATCATCACCTTGCCGCCGACCATGCGCATGTTGCGCTTCATCGCCTCGGCGAAGAAGGCGTCGGCCGAGGTCTTGTGCACGGAGCAATAGGCAACCGCCGTCGTCGTGCCGTGGCGGATCAGCTCGTCGTAGAAATGCGTGGCGATCCTTTCAGCATGCCTGCTTTCGACGAAGCGGCATTCCTCGGGAAAAGTATAGGTGTTCAGCCATTCGAGCAGGTTGGCGGCATAGGAGGCGATCACCTGCATCTGCGGAAAATGCAGGTGCATGTCGATGAAGCCGGGCATGATCAGATGCGGGCGGTGGTCGATCTCGGCCACATCAGCGGCTGCCTTTGCCTTGACATCGGCATAGGGGCCGATTGCCGAGATCAGCCCGTCCGTAATCAGCAGGCCGCCATCTTCCTCATAGAGATAGCTTTGGCTGTCGGTCAGGCTCAGCGGCGCGCGATGGAAGGACAGCAGGCGGCCGCGCAGGAGTGTCGTCGTCATTGTTTCTTGCCTTCGACTGCGTTTTCGAACCAGGCGACGAGCAGCTTGCGCTCGTCCGGCGTGATGTCGGTGATGTTGCCGGGCGGCATGGCATGGCTGCGGCCGGCCTGTATATAGATTTCACGGGCATGGGCGGCGATTTCGGCGTCGTTTTCAAGGATTACGCCCTTTGGCGGTCGCACGATGCCCTCATAAACCGGCTCGGCGGCATGGCACATGGAACAGCGCGTCGACACCAGTTGCTTGACGGCGGGAAAATGCGGGTCGCCGGCGAATTGCTGGAAGGCGGGCGCGACTGCTGCCGCATCCGTTTCGCCGGTCAGCAGCTTCGGCGCGGTCGAAAGCCACATGATCAGGATGAAGAGGATGACGGTGACGATCCAGGTCCAGGTCGGCCGGCCTTTCCTGGCATGCGTGGTATTGAACCAGTGGCGGATGGTGACGCCCATCAGGAAGACCAGGGCGGCGATCACCCAGTTGAACTGCGTGCCGAAGGCCAGCGGATAGTGGTTCGACAGCATGAAGAAGATGACGGGCAGCGTCAGGTAGTTGTTGTGCAGCGAGCGCTGCTTGGCGACCTGCCCGTATTTGGGGTCGGGCGTGCGCCCGGCGATGAGATCGGCGACGACGATCTTCTGGTTCGGGATGATGATCATGAAGACGTTGGCCGACATGATCGTCGCGGTGAAGGCGCCGAGATGCAGGAAGGCGGCGCGGCCGGTGAAAAGCTGTGTATAGCCCCAGGCCATGAAGACGAGCACGATATAGAGCACCGCCATCAAACCCCAGGTGTGCCGCCCAAGCGGGGATTTGCAAAGCACATCGTAGACGACCCAGCCGAGCGCCAGCGACGCCAGCGAGATCAGGATCGCGACGGGCGCACTGATATCGAGCACATGCCGGTCGATCAGGAAGAGATCGGCGCCGCCGTAATAGACGATGCACAGCATCAGGAAGCCGGAAAGCCAGGTGAAATAGCTCTCATATTTGAACCAGGTCAGATGCTCGGGCATCTGAGCGGGCGCCACCAGATATTTCTGGATATGGTAGAAGCCGCCGCCATGGACCTGCCACTCCTCGCCATAAGCGCCGGGCGGCAGATGCGGGCGTTTCACCAGTCCGAGATCGAGCGCGATGAAATAAAAGGACGATCCGATCCAGGCGATCGCGGTGATGACATGAAACCAGCGCGCCGCGAAGGCGAACCATTCCCATGCTATGGCATATTCATACATCGAGTTCCCCTATCTTCCTCCGACTCGTGACATTGCGGAAATTTTGGCGGGGAGGGAAGAGGAGATTGAAGGACTGCACACGCGCGACGACCCGGCGCGCCAAAGGAGCAAGGGAATGATCACCGCCCTCTACAGCGATCAGCTCATCGCCGAAAACGCGCCGATGGACCGCAGGATTGCAGCACTCGTCCGCGCTCGCGGAAACCGCATCGGCTATATCGCGTCGGGTCCAGACCCGGAGCGCGCGTTTTTTGATGAGAAACGGCAATATTACGCCAAGTATGGGCTTTCGCTTGATCTCTTTGTCGATCTCGATGCGCTCTCCGGCGATGAGGAGATCAGCCGGCTGTTCTCCTGTGACGCCATTCATCTTTCCGGCGGCCACACCGGCGATTTTCTGAGAAGGCTGCGCCAAAGCGGCATGCTGGACAAGTTGCGCGCATGGGCACTGAATGACGGAATTCTTATCGGAACTAGCGCCGGGGCGATTTTGATGACGCCGACAATCGCTGTCGACGCCCTCTTTTCTGGCGGTTCGCCCAATACGGTGCGGGATGGCGCGGCTCTCAATATGCTGCCCTTCGAATTCTTCCCGCATCTCGATGATGATCCCGGCTATTTCTCCGCGCTGCTGCGCTATAGTGAGACGACGGCGACCCCCATTCTTGCGTGCCGGGATGGTGAAGGAGTCATCATCAGCAATGGGCTCGTCGAGATCTTCGGCGCTCCGCTGATGATTTTCGACGGTTATGCCGAAGCCGCCGATCACGGTCGTATCGCCGATCTGCTGTCGCGTGCCTAAAAGCTGCCGAGAAGACTGTGCATTATCCCTGACTTATACTGCGCCTGCTAAAATAGCAGACCTTGAACTACGACGACTCGATTACAATTATTTTTGCAGGCCGCCGGAATAAAATAAGAACCGTTGGATCATCGGCGGCGCATTCATCGACGGAGAAGATGCCCATGCGCAGCATTCTGACGTGTGTGATGATTGCGTATGCGTCGTTGGCGACGGCCCACGACGCACCTTCGGGGTGGAGTTATGACCCCTATTGTTGCAACGGCGACAGTCATAATGGCGATTGCCAGATGATCCCTTCGAAAAGCGTGGCGGTGACGCCGGGCGGATATCGTGTGACGTTGATGCCTGGCGACCACCGGTTGGTCACGCATGCTCATGTCTTCCTGCTGCCGATGACGAAGGCGATGCAATCCGGCGATAACGACTATCATCTCTGTCTGTTCCCGAACGAGGATACGCCGCGCTGTTTTTATGCGCCGGAAATGGGATATTGAAGGCGGACCACAGCACCGGACCCGGCTCGCGAACCGGGTCCGGCATGGCGTCGTCAGAAAATCACCGCACAATTCAGGCGGCGTGCATCAATTTCCGGCTGCCTTCATCTCCTCGAGGATCCAGTTGCGGAAGGCCTTGATCTTCGGCACGTTGCGACGGTTTTCGGGGTAGGCGAGCCAGTAGGCCTTGCCGTCGCTGCGGGTCAGTTCGAAGGGCTGGTAGAGCCGGCCGAGCGTGATCTCGGCCTCATAGAAGGCCGGATGGAGGATGGCGACGCCATGGCCGGCGATGGCCGCATCGGCTTCCACGGCCTGGGAGCCAAGCTGGTTGCGCGGGCGCCGATCGAGATCCGTCTCCGTGACGCCGGCTGCCTCGAACCATTGTTTCCACCAGATATCGCCGGCGTCGAAGAGATCGAGCTTCAGGAGATCGCGCGGCTCCTTGATGCCGCCGGCCGCTTCCGCCAGCTTCGGGCTCAGCATCGGCGTGAACTCCAGCCCCATCAGCCGGTGCAGTGTCAGCCCCGGCCAGTTGCCGTCGCCCCAGCGGATGCCGACATCGATCTGCTCGCGGGTGAAATCGATGATGTCAGAGCTTGCCTGAAAGCGCACCGCGATCGCCGGATGCTTCAAGTGGAAAGAGCCGAGGCGCGGCGCCAGCCATTTCGAGGCGAAGGTATGGGTCGAGCTGATGGCGAGCGTGCCTTCGACGCTGTCGCGGGCCGTCGCCATCGCGTCGTGCAGCATGGCAAAGGCTTCGGTTACCTTCGGCGCCAGTCGCTCGCCGGTCTCCGTCAGCGCGATCTGGCGGGGACGGCGCAGGAAGAGCGGCTCGCCGACATTCTCCTCCAACAGCTTGATCTGGTAGCTAACGGCCGTCTGCGTCATACCGAGTTCGTCGCCTGCCTTGGTGAAACTTCCGAGCCGGGCAGCGGTCTCGAAGACGCGCAGCGCATTCAGTGGAAATTGCTTGGAAAGTTTCATGGATAAGTTCTCTTGATGCATGCAGACGGTCGTTCGATTGGAATTGCAGCATTTTTAGCTGCAAACTGCAACTCATACCATCAAACTATTGAGGTGATGTCATGGATTGCTATGCTATCGAACAAAGCCCGCCGCAGCCGACCATCGGAATTTTCCGGCGCATCGGCGGCCAGCTGGCGCGGATCTGGCGCATGCCCAGCCTCGATCTCGACACGGCGCCGGATCGCGTCAAGCGTGATCTCGGTTTCCTCGACGGGCGCGATCCCTACTGCGAGGACGAACGCATGCGGTAGACCGCAAGCGCCGTCAGGATTTCGGCGGCGGTCATGGCGGCGATCACCTCAGGGCGCTTGTCCCTGACCGCCGAGCCGCCGATCGGCAGCGTCAGGCGTTCTGTCCAGCCACGTTCTCCGCCGCCCTCGCGGGAAAGCCAGCTTACGAACGTGGCGCGCTTCGTCGCCGAGCCGATCATGCCGATATAGGCGAGGTCGGTCCGTTCCAGCGCCTCGCGGGCGATGAGGAAATCCAGCGCATGGTCGTGCGTCAGGATGACCAGCGCGCCGCCGGCCGCAACATCCTTCACCAGCGCTTCCGGCATCGGCACGAGCCGCGTCTTCGTTTCGGGAGGCAGGCTGGTGATTTCTTCCTGCCGCGTCTCGACGACCGTGATTGACAGCGGCAACGGCGCCAAGGCCGCGGCCAGCGCCCGACCGACATGACCGGCGCCGAAGAGATAGACCTCCGGCAGACGCTCGGTCTCGCCGGCAAGCCTGACTTCGATTTCTTCGGCAACCGCCTGTGTCACCCGGCGAAACCGCAATTGCGTGCGCCCGCCGCAGCATTGGCCGATGTCGGGCCCGAGCGGGATATCCATCTCCGCCATCCCGCCGGTTCCCGCCAGCATGTCTCGCGCATTGCCGATCGCCATGAACTCGAACCGGCCGCCGCCGATCGTGCCCCATAAGGCGGTTTGCGAGACCAGCATGAAAGCGCCCACCTCACGCGGGGTCGAACCTTGTGTGCCGGTGATGTCGATGAGGATGCTGTCCGGGTGGGCGGCGAGGAAGCGGCGGATGGCGGTCATGGGTGAATGACCGGTAGGTTCGTGGGTGTCTCACGGCGGTTCCAGTCTCTCTGCCCGCCCCGATCAGCCGCCGAGGCCAATAAACAAGCGGGACGCATTCGCATCTCCTACACCCGCTTCATCCGCTCGACTGCCATCAGTACCCGCTCGGGCGTCGCCGGCGCATCCAGCCTCGGGCAGACCTTGTAGTTGGCCACACTCGCCACCGCCATCGACAGTGCCTCCAGCACCGAGATCGCCAGCATGAAGGGTGGTTCGCCGACCGCCTTGGAGCGACCGATGGTGGCCTCAGCGTTCTCCGACCATTCGGCGAGGCGCACGTTGAAGATCTTTGGACGGTCGGAGGCGAGCGGAATCTTGTAGGTCGAGGGGGCGTGAGTGCGCAGCCGGCCCTTGTCGTCCCACCAGAGTTCTTCCGTCGTCAGCCAGCCCAGGCCCTGCACGAAGGCGCCTTCGACCTGGCCCATATCGATCGCCGGATTCAGCGAGCGACCGACATCGTGGAGGATGTCGGTACGGTCGATCAGATATTCGCCCGTCAGCGTGTCGATCGACACCTCGGTGCAGGAGGCGCCGTAGGCGAAATAATAGAAGGGCGTGCCGCGGCCGGCCTTGCGGTCCCAGTGGATCTTCGGCGTCTTGTAGAAGCCGGCGGCGGAAAGCTGGACGCGGGCGAAATAGGCCTGCTTGATGAAATCGGGAAAGGGAATCTCGATCTCGCCGGCGCGCACCCGGTTCGGCAGGAAGACGATGTCGGAAGGCGCCACATCCCATTTTTCGGCAGCAAACGCCACCAGCCGTTCCTTGATCTGGCGGGCGGCGTCGAAGGCTGCCATGCCGTTCAAATCCGAGCCGGAGGAGGCCGCCGTCGCCGAGGTGTTCGGCACCTTGGCCGTTGTCGTCGCGGTGATCTTCACCCTGTCGATATCGACCTGGAAGCTGTCGGCCAGCACCTGCGCCACCTTGGTGTAGAGGCCCTGGCCCATTTCGGTGCCGCCATGATTCAGATGGATCGAGCCGTCCTGATAGATGTGGACGAGGGCGCCGGCCTGGTTGAAGGCGGTCATGGTGAAGGAGATGCCGAATTTGACCGGCGTCAGCGCGATGCCCTTTCTGATATAGCGGCTGTCGCGGTTGAAGGCGATGATGGCGTTGCGCCGCGCCTGGTATCCGGCGGTCTCTTCCAGCTCCTCGACGACGCGGGCGATGACATTGTCCTCGACCTCCTGATGGTAAGGGGTGAGCGTGCGCCCGGAGCCCGGCTGGCCGTAAAAATTCCGCTTGCGGACGTCGAGAGGATCCTTGCCGAGGGCATAGGCGATCTCCTCGATGAAGCGCTCGGCGCCGAGCATGCCCTGCGGCCCGCCGAAACCGCGGAAGGCGGTGTTGGAAACGGTGTGCGTTTTCAGCGGTTTCGAGACCAGATGCACATGGGGGTAGAAGTAGCTGGAATCAGCATGGAAGAGGGCGCGGTCGGTCACCGGTCCGGAGAGGTCGGAGGAGAAGCCGCAGCGGGCCGCATAGGTCGCGTCGACCGCGTGGATGCGACCTTCGGCGTCGAAGCCGAGTTCGTAATCGACGAGGAAATCGTGGCGCTTGCCGGTGGCGCTCATGTCCTCGTCGCGGTCCGGGCGGAACTTGACCGCGCGGCCGAGCTTCTTGGCGGCGATGGCGGCGAGTGCTGCGAACTGATTGCCCTGCGTCTCCTTGCCGCCGAAGCCGCCGCCCATGCGGCGCACATTAACGGTCACGGCGTTGGACGGGATATCGAGCACATGGCCGACGATGTGCTGGATCTCACTCGGATGCTGCGTCGAGGACCAGACGGTGACCTCGTCGTCCTCGCCGGGGATCGCTACGGCGATATGGCCTTCGAGGTAGAAATGCTCCTGTCCGCCGATGCGCATCTGACCTTTCAGACGCATGGCGGCATTGGTCATTTCCGTTTCCGGCTCGCCGCGCCTGAGCGTCATCGGGGTGATGACCAGCGGGCTGCCATTGGCGAGCGCACCATCGATATCGCTCCAGTGCTGCAGGTCGCGATAGTCGATCTTTGCCAGCCGCGCGGCGCGGCGGGCAGCGTCGCGCGTTTCGGCGATGACGGCAAAGATCGGCTGGCCGTGGAACTGAACTAAAGTTTCGGCCAGCAGCGGCTCGTCATGGCTGCCGTTCGAGCTGACGTCGTTGACGCCGGGCACGTCCTTGCCGGTGAAGACCCATACGACGCCGGGATAGGCGGCGACGGCGGAAAGGTCGATGCCGGCGATTTCGGCATGCGCCCGGTCGGAGAGGCCGAGGGCGCCGTGCAGCAGGCCTGCGGGTTCCGGAATGTCGTCGATATAATCGGCGGTTCCAGTGACGTGCTTATGCGCGGAATCATGCCGCAGCGCGCCGTGCATCGGGCCTGATATGATAACCTTGCGGTCGTCGAAGGTGGACTTGTCCATTAGCGCCTCCCTGTCGAGAGATTGCCCGCAGCCGATGCTCCGGGCGCTCGCGGCTCAGCGCCGACGGTCAATCTTTCCATCACGCCACCTCCTCGAACCGCTTCAGTTCCGCCGGCGCGCCGACGGTCTCGAGGTAGAACCGCGTCAGCAGGTTCTTTGCCGTCAGCTGGCGGTATTCCGCCGAGGCGCGCCAGTCGGTCAGCGGCTGGTAATCGGCGTCGAAGGCGGGACGGGCCGCCTCGATCGTCGCTTCCGTCCATGGTTTGCCGATCAGTTCGGCCTCCACCGTGCGGGCGCGTTTCGGCGTTGCCGCCATGCCGCCGTAGGCGATGCGGATATCGGTGATCATCTCGGCATCGTCGAGCGTCAGCAGGAAGGCGCCGAGCACGGCGGTGATGTCCTCGTCGCGACGCTTGGTGATCTTGTAGGCGGCAAAGCGGCTGGTTGCTGCCGGATAGGGCACAAAAACGCTTTCGACGAATTCGCCGGGTTTCCGGTCCTGCTTGCCATAGGCGATGAAGAAATCCTCGAGCGGCATTCTGCGCTGGCCTTGCAGGGACCGCAGCGTCAGCGTCGCGCCGAGCGCGATCAGCGGCGGTGGGCTATCGCCGATCGGCGAACCGTTTGCGATATTGCCGCCGATCGTGCCCATATTGCGCACCTGCTCGCCGCCGATGCGGTCGATCAGCCGCCCGAGCGCGGGGATTTTCTTGGAGATCGCCTCGAAAGCCTTGGTGTAACTGACGCCGGCGCCGATGGTGATGCCATCCTCGCCTTCCCCAACCGACTGCAATTCGCTGAGGTGGCTGATGAAAACCACCGGGCTCAGCCTGCGCATCTGCTTCGTCACCCAGAGGCCGACATCCGTCGCGCCGGCGACGATAATCGTATCAGGCTCCTGCGAGAGGACTTCGGCGAGCGCCTGGACCGAAGCCGGCACGATCAGCCGGTCGTCGCCATTGGCAATCCGGATCGTGCCGCTCGCCTGCATCGCCCAGAGCCGGGCGACGATTTCGGATCGCGTCCGTTCCAGCGGATCGAAGAGGGTGCTTGGCCGCATCAGGCTCACCTGCTCGGCAGCCTTGACGATCGGCTCATAGCCGGTGCAACGACAGAGGTTGCCTTGCAGCGCCTTTTCGATCTCGTAGCGGCTGGGGTTTTCCCTGGTCAGCCACAGGCCATAGAGCGACATGACGAAGCCCGGGGTACAGAAGCCGCATTGCGAGCCGTGACAATCGACCAATGCCTGTTGCACCGGATGCAGCGCGCCGTCCCTGCCGGCGAGATGCTCGACCGTCACCACATGGGTGGCGTGCAGTGAACCGATGAAACGGATGCAGGCATTGACGGATTCATAGGCGAGCTTACCGTCGGCAAGCCGCCCGACGAGCACGGTGCAGGCGCCGCAATCGCCTTCCGCACATCCTTCCTTGGTGCCTGTCAGCCGTCGCTTCAACCGCAGAAAATCGAGAAGCGTCTCGGTCGGCCTGACATCGGTGAGCGTGATGTCCTCGCCATTCAGGATGAAGCGGATGCTGTCGTTCATGATATTCCCGGTTATTTTTTCCAAATGGTTAAGCCGCCGTCCAGCCACCGTCAATCGAGATATGCGTTCCGGTCACCTGGCGGGCCGCGTCGCTGGCGAGGTAGAGCGACAGTGCACCGATTTCCTCGGCCTTGACGAATTCACGCGTCGGCTGCGCCTTGAGGATGACTTCGCTCTTCACCTGCTCCTCGGTCATGCCGCGGGCTTTGGCGGTATCCGGGATCTGCTTCTCGACGAGCGGTGTCAGCACATAGCCGGGGCAGATGGCGTTTACGGTCACGCCGAATTCGGCAAGTTCAAGTGCTGCCGTCTTCGTCAGGCCTAATATACCATGTTTTGCCGCGACATAGGCGGATTTGAAGGGGGAGGCGACGAGCCCGTGGGCCGAGGCGATGTTGATGATGCGGCCGTACTTCCTGGCCTTCATCAGCGGGATCGCGGCGCGCATGGTATGAAAGGAGCTCGACAGATTGATCGCGATGATCTGATCCCATTTTTCGACCGGGAAATCCTCGATCTTCTCGACATGCTGGATGCCGGCATTGTTGACCAGGACGTCGACGGTGTCGAAGGTCTTGTCAGCCGTTTCGATCAGGTCGGCGATCTCGGCGGGCTTCGTCATGTCGGCCGGATGATAGATCGCCCGGCCTTTGGACAATGATTCAAGCCGCTCGACGATCGCCTTGATTTCATCGGCCTTTCCGAAGCCGTTGATGACGACGTTGTCGCCCATTTCGGCGAAGGCCGTGGCGATCGCAAGGCCGATGCCGCTGGTGGAGCCGGTGACGACGACTGTTCTGCTCATGCTTTTCACTCCTGAAATCGCGATGCTGCGTTGCAGCGTTATTTGCGAGGTTATGCCCAAAGCCGTCGGGCTGGCAATTCCGCTTTATTCGCTTTTCTCGCCCGCATCCGTGTCCTATTGATTTGCCTCGACAATTGACATGTTGAGGGAGGGTTTTCATGAGCGGATATGTTCTGGCGATCGATCAGGGAACGACATCGACGCGGGCGATCGTCTTTGACGGCGATATGCGTATCGCCGGCAAGGGCCAGAAGGAATTCACCCAGATCTATCCGCGTTCCGGCTGGGTCGAGCATGATCCCGAGGAAATCTGGGATTCGGTCGTCTCCACCGTCCACATGGCGTTGCGCGACGCCGGGATCGAGGCCAAGGATCTCGCAGCACTCGGCATCACCAACCAGCGCGAGACCGTCGTCGTCTGGGAGCGCGAAACAGGGCGACCGATCCAGAATGCCATCGTCTGGCAGGACCGGCGCACGGCAAGCTATTGCGACAATCTGAAAAGGCAGGATCTGGAGCGGCTGTTCACCAAGAAGACCGGCCTGATCCTCGATCCCTATTTTTCCGGCACGAAGCTTTCCTGGATGCTGGCTAACGTAAAGGGCGCGCGGGCACGCGCCGCCAGGGGCGATCTCTGCTTCGGCACGATCGACACTTTCCTGATCTGGCGGCTGACGGGTGGCAAGAGCTTCGTCACCGATGCCACCAATGCCTCGCGCACGCTGATGTACAATATTGCCGAAAATGCGTGGGACGAGGATCTGCTCGACATTCTGAGGGTGCCGGCCGCCATGCTGCCGGAGGTCAAGGATTGCGCCGCCGATTTCGGCACGGTCAATCCCGACATCTTCGGTGCAGCGATCCCGATTCTCGGTGTTGCCGGTGACCAGCAGGCGGCGACCATCGGCCAGGCGTGTTTTGCGCCGGGCATGATGAAATCGACTTACGGCACCGGCTGTTTCGCACTGCTCAACACCGGCGCCGATATGGTGCGTTCCAGAAACCGGCTGCTGACCACCATCGCCTATCGCCTGAACGGCGAGACGACCTATGCGCTGGAGGGTTCGATCTTTATCGCGGGTGCCGCCGTGCAATGGCTGCGGGACGGGCTCGGCATCATCGACAGCGCCGCCGAAACCAACGCGCTGGCCGAAAAGGCCGATCCGACACAGGAAGTCTATCTCGTGCCCGCCTTCACCGGCCTCGGCGCGCCGCACTGGGATGCCAAGGCGCGCGGTGCAATTTTCGGGCTGACGCGCAACAGCGGTCCGGCGGAGCTCTCCCGGGCGGCACTGGAAGCCGTCTGCTACCAGACCCGTGACCTGCTCGACGCCATGCAAAAGGACTGGAAGAACGGCACGGAAGACACGGTGCTGCGCGTCGACGGCGGCATGGTCGCTTCAACCTGGACGATGCAGCGCCTTGCCGACCTGCTCGATGCCCCGGTCGACCGCCCGGTCATTCTCGAGACGACGGCGCTGGGGGCCGCCTGGCTCGCCGGCAGCCGGGCAGGGGTGTGGCCGGACAAGGACGGTTTTTCGGCGAGGTGGAAGCGGGATCGGCGGTTCGAGCCCGATATGGATGAGAAGCTGCGGGCGGCAAAGCTCAAGGGCTGGAAGAACGCGGTCAAGCGGACCTTGAGCGAGGGGTGATCAGCGGGATGTAGTTCCGTTCGTCCCAGGAGATGCACCGCTATTCTTCAGCTACGGCGCCGCCCGTGCTCCGGAGATCACGAATCTCCGCCCATAATTTTTTGATGCGCGCTGTCGGTCAAGGCGGTACTCCTTCGTCATTCGGAAAGAGGAGTGAGCGATGCTTTATGCAATCCTTTGTTACGCCCATGAGGAAACCGTCTTTGCCTGGAGCAAGGAGGAGGAAGCTGCCGTCATGGAGAAACTCTATGCCGTGCAGGAGCCGCTTGCCGCATCCGGCAAACTCGGCCCCGTCGGCCGGTTGATGCCGACGACCGCTGCGACCACCGTGCGCAAGGGCAAGGACGAACCCTTGGTCATCGACGGGCCCTTTGCGGAAACGAAGGAGGCGCTTCTCGGCTTCTATGTGGTCGACTTCGAAACGCTCGACGAGGCGATCGCCTTCTCGAAGCAGCTTTCATCCGTCAATCCAGGTTCCACCTCTTACGAAATTCGGCCTTTCTACGTCTTCAGGCCCGGAGATGCTTCATCATGACAGACATTGCCTGGATCGACCTCGCGCTTGCATCGGCCCGCCCGAAGGCGCTCGGCGCGCTGCTGCGCTATTTCCGCAATCTCGATATCGCGGAAGAGGCGTTTCAGGAGGCGTGCCTGAGGGCGATCCGGACATGGCCGGAGAAAGGGCCGCCACGTGACCCCACAGCCTGGCTGATCTTCGTCGGTCGAAACAGCGGCATCGATGCTGTGCGCAAGCGGGCGAAGACCCAGGCTCTGCCGGATGAGGACGTCATCTCCGATACCGAGGATGCCGAAAGCGATATTGTCGAGCGGCTCGATGATTCCCATTATCGCGACGATATTCTGCGGCTTCTCTTCATCTGCTGCCACCCGGACCTGCCGGCGACCCAACAGATCGCCCTGGCGCTGCGCATCGTCTCCGGCCTTTCGGTGCCGCAGATCGCGCGTGCCTTCCTGGTGTCCGAAAGCGCCATGGAGCAGCGCATCACCCGGGCCAAGGCGCGCGTCGCCAAGGCAGGGGTGCCTTTCGAAACGCCGAGCCCTGAGGAAAGGGCCGAACGGCTCTCGATCGTCAGCACGATGATCTATCTGATCTTCAACGAGGGCTACAGCCAGGCCGATCCCCGGCATGAGGCGGCTGCCTTCAGCGACGAGGCGATCCGGCTGGCTCGGTTGATGCTGCATATCTTCCCGTCGGAACCGGAGCTGATGGGGCTGCTTGCGCTCATGCTCCTGCAGATCTCGCGCCGGCCGGCGCGCTTCAGCGCCGAGGACGAGATCGTGCTGCTCGAGGATCAGGACCGGTCGCTCTGGAACCAGCCCTTCATCAACGAGGCCTTAGCGCTGCTCGACAAGGCGCTGCGCCATCGTCGGCCCGGCCCCTATCAGTTGCAGGCAGCCATCGCCGCCGTTCACTCCCGGGCAAAACGCGCTGGGGATACCGACTGGGTGGAGATCGACCTGCTCTACCGCGCGCTGGAGCGCCTTCAGCCGTCGCCTGTAATAACGCTCAACCGGGCCGTCGTCGTCTCCAAGCTCCAAGGTGCACAGGATGCGCTCGATCTCATCGATCCGCTTGGCGAAAAACTCGGCGGCTATTTTTACTACCACGGCTTACGGGGCGGGCTGCTGAAGCAGCTTGGCCTGACCAGCCAGGCGCGCGAAGCCTTCGAGCGCGCCATTGCCCTGGCCCACTCGGCCGCCGAGGCCGCCCATATCCGCAGGCAGATCGACAAGATGCAGGAAGAGGCCACGCAGCCGATCGCAAAATAAAATCCGAAAAGGCCGGTACGCTGTCGGAACGGCGAACGTCGACACGTCCTTGTAACAACCTGACAGGAGACAGGTTTCATTCAAATGGAGAGATGTCGCAATGACCGCCAGCACGCAACATGAACTCGTCCTCGTGCGCGAATTCGACGCGCCACGCGAGAAGATCTACAAGGCATGGACCAATCCCGATCTGCTGAAGCAGTGGTTCGTGCCGCGTCCCTGGGGTGTGGCGGACGCAACGCTCGACGTCCGCCCCGGCGGTTCCAGTCTCGTCGTCATGCATGATCCCGAGGGCAATCAGTATCCGAACCGCGGCGTCTATCTCGAGATCATCGAGAATGAGAAGATCGTCTTCACAGATGCCTATACCAGCGCCTGGGTACCATCCGAGAAACCTTTCTTTACAGGTGTCATCCTGCTCGAAGATCTGGGCAACGGTCGCACCAGATATACGGCCAAGGCGCTGCACTGGCGCGCCGAGGACAAGGAAGCGCATGAGAAGATGGGCTTCCACGAAGGGTGGGGCAAGGCTGCCGATCAGCTGGCGGAGCTGCTGGCGAAGATGTGAGCGGCGGGGGGGGGGGGGGGGGGGGGGGGGGGGGGGCCCCCCCCCCCCCCGCTTCAAGTACGATCTAAGGCGGTTCGAAAGATGAATCCGCCGGCGCTTCGAAGTGGTTGAATTCAGATTCGAATTAATCGATCGCTCTGCCTGATCACCAAACACATCATGCCGCCATCGAAATTCTCGAACATTCCGTTCCACAATTTGTATTTGCGCTCCATCCCAGCCATCCTTATCTCAGCCGGGAATTCAATAGGATGCCGATGATGGAACTGGGGCTTTACACATTTGCCGACGTCAATCCGAGCCCTGCCGGCAGCAGAGGTGTCGAAGGGGCGGAGCGGCTGAAGAACCTGATCGAGGAAATCGAGCTCGCCGACCAGGTGGGGCTCGATGTCTTTGGGCTCGGCGAGCATCATCGGCCGGACTATGCGGCATCCGCTCCTGCTGTCGTATTGGCCGCGGCCGCGGTCAAAACCAAGAACATCCGGCTGACCAGTGCGGTCACCGTGCTCTCCTCCGACGATCCGGTGCGCGTCTTCCAGCAGTTTTCGACGCTCGACCTGCTCTCCAACGGCCGGGCAGAGATCATGGCCGGGCGTGGCTCCTTCATCGAGTCCTTCCCGCTATTCGGCTATAATCTCGAAGACTACGACCAGCTTTTCGAGGAGAAGCTCGATCTGCTGCTGGCGCTGCGCGACAGCGAGGTTGTGGAGTGGAAGGGCGAGCTTCGCGCGCCGATCAACGGGCGCGGCGTCTATCCCAGGCCGCTGCAGGATCCGCTGCCGCTCTGGGTCGCCGTCGGCGGCACGCCGCAGTCGGTGGCGCGCGCCGGGGCGCTCGGGCTGCCGGTGGCGCTGGCGATCATCGGTGGTGAGCCACGCCGTTTCGCGCCGCTCTTCGATCTCTACCGCGAGGCTGCGCGCCGGGCAGGGCAGGACCAGGCGAAGCTGAAGACCAGCATCAATGTCCATGGCTTTATCGCCGATACGACGGAGGCCGCCGCCGACCAGTTTTACGGGCCGCAGGCCGAAGTGATGAACCGCATCGGCCGCGAGCGCGGCTGGGGGCCGACGAACCGGGCGCATTTCGATATGTCGCGCGGGCCGAACGGCGCGCTCTTCGTTGGCGATCCCGAGGCGGTCGCCGAAAAGATCATCGCCCATCACGCGCTTTTCAGGAACGACCGCTTCCTGCTGCAGATGGCGATCGGCCTGATGCCGCATGATCAGATCATGCGTGGTATTGAACTGTACGGGACGAAAGTCGCGCCGATCGTCAGAAAGGCATTGACTGAAAAGGGTGAAGGGGCGAAAGCCTCAGCTTGAGGTGGCCGCGGCCGCCCTGCGCACGGCCGGGACAGACGAATGGTTATCGCAAACGACGACGAACTGACAAAGCTCAAGGAGATCGGCCGCATCTGCGCCAACGCCATCCAGGTGATGGCGGCAGCGATGGAGCCCGGCATGACGACGCTGGAGCTCGACGGGATCGGCCGCAAGGTGCTCGAGGATTCAGGTGCGCGCTCGGCGCCGGAGTTCTGCTACCAGTTTCCGGGTGCTACCTGCATCAGCATCAATGAGGAAATCGCCCACGGCATTCCCGGCCCGCGCGTCATCCGCGCCGGCGATCTCATCAATATCGACGTTTCGGCGGAGAAGGACGGTTTCTTCGCCGATACCGGCGCCTCCTTCGCGATGCCGCCGGTCAAGCCGAAGATCGAACGGCTTTGCCGCGACGGCAAGCGAGCGCTTTGGGTCGGGCTCAACCAGGTGAAATCGGGCGAACCGCTGGCCAAGATCGGCACCGCAGTCGGCGCCTTTGCGCAGAAGAACCGCTATACGCTGGTCGCCAATCTGGCGAGCCACGGGGTCGGGCGATCGCTGCACGAGGAGCCGGCCGAGCTATCGACCTGGCCGGACCCTTCGGAAAAGCGGATGATGACGGAAGGCCTCGTCTTCACCGTCGAGCCGTTCCTTTCGCTCGGCGCGACATGGGCCGAGGGCGGCGACGATGCCTGGACACTCTATGCCGATCCCAAGGCGCCGACCGTGCAATATGAGCACACGGTGGTGGCGACTCGCAACGGCCCGGTGGTTTTGACCTTGCCGGATGCGCGGGGGTAGGGGCAGCTCGCCAACGTTCCTCATCCTTGTAGGTTGCCGTTGCTGAGGTGCGCAGCCTGTAGGGCGGAGCCTCGAAGGATCATACTTGCTTGTCGCTTCTTGCATTCATCCGGCGTCAGTACACCCGCCTCGCCCTTCGAGGCCCCTGCGGGGCGCACCAGGATGAGAGGCTCTCTTGGGGGCGCGGCGTCCTCGAACCCGACGCACGTCGGCGCCAACCCCGTCTTCACCCCCGCGTTTCCGGCCTGCCGCCCTGCAGAATTTCGGTGGCGGCACGTTCCAATATGCCGGCGATGCGGGCGGCTTCGGGTTTCGACCAGGGATAGCGCATGCGCAGGGCTGAGCGCAGCAGCATGCGGGCGGCGCGAATATCGCCGCCATCCTGCATGAAATCGCCGTCATCGCCCTCGTCGGCGCCGTGACGATCGGTTTCGAAGACGCGCTTCACATGGGCCATCTTCTCGCCGATGCGTTCCAGCTTGGCGAAGGTATGCAGGATCATGGCGCGGTTTTCCTCGACGCGGCTGCGGCCGGCCTCGGTGATGCGGTAGAGCTTCTTGGCGCCCTCAGCCTCCACCTCGGCAAGGCCAGTTTCCTCGAGATAGGTGAGTGCGGGATAGATGACGCCTGGGCTCGGCACATAGAAGCCGCCCGAACGTTCTTCCAATATCTTTATCAATTCGTAGCCGTGGCGCGGCTGCTCAGCGAGCAGTGCCAGGATGACGAGCTGCAGATCGCCCGCCGCGAATTTGCGGCCCATGCGGAAATCTCCGCCGAACATGCCGCCTTTAAAACCTCTCATTGCCCTTCCTTTCATCGTTGGATGTATCGTTAGCTATGTCGTAAAACATATATCTTACGATAACTGCTTTCAAGTGCGGCCGAGAATTTTTGACGTTCGGGGAAATTGATCGATCGATCAGAATTACTTGATTGTGGTGCGGATGTTGCGGCGCGATAAGCGCTGCATGCTCGAGCGCACCCGTCACTCCCGGCCGAACCTTGTCTCCACTGCCGCTGCCGGCGCCGTTGCGATGGCGGCCGCCATGGGCTTCGGGCGCTTCTCCTATACTCCCATCCTGCCGGGCATGATCAGCGGCGTGCCGCTTTCGGCCGCGGATGCCGGCTTCATTGCGTCGGCGAATTTCGTCGGTTATCTCGTCGGCGCAGTGCTTGCCGCCTATGGCTGGGCGGCGGGTCGGGAGCGGCTGGTTGCGCTGCTGTCGCTGCTGGCAACGGCGATCCTGCTTGCCGCCATGGCTGCCACCGATTCCGTCGCGATCTTCTCTGTCATCCGCTTCCTGGCCGGCCTCGCCAGCGCTTTTGCGCTGGTCTTCACCTCGTCGATCGTGCTCAGTCACGGAGCTGCTGCCGGCAATGACCACGTGCAGGCGGCGCATTTTGGTGGGCCGGGAGTGGGTATCGCGCTGTCCTCAGTCATGGTGTTTCTGATCGGCCTCGGCTTTCACGATGGGTCGGGCGGCTGGCGGGCCGACTGGATCGGCGGGGCGCTCTATTGCGCGGCAAGCCTCGTCGTCGTTTTCCTGCTGCTGCCGGCGGCGCCGGCGCAATCGGCGCAGGCGGGCAGGGAACCGGCGCTGGTCTGGAACCAGCCGATGGTGCTGCTGACGCTCTCCTACGGCCTGTTCGGTTTCGGCTACGTCATCACCGCGACCTTCCTCGTCACCATCGCGCGCCTTTCTGCAACCGGGCCCTTCGTCGAATTCCTCTGCTGGTTCATCGCCGGCCTGACGGCGGCGGTCGCGCTGTTTGCCTGGAAGCCACTGGTCAGATCGCTGGGGCTTGGCGGCGTCTATGTCGCGGCCCTTCTGGTCGAGGCCGCGGGCGTGGCCGCGACCGTGGCGCTGCCGCCTGCCGTCGCACCGCTGATCGGCGGGGCGCTGTTTGGGGCGACCTTCCTGGCGATCACGGCTTACGGGCTGCAGATCGGCCGCAAGCTTTCGCCTCAGAGCCCGCGGCGGATCCTGGCGATGATGACGGCCGCCTTCGGCGTCGGCCAGATCGTCGGGCCTGTTGTTGCCGGCTGGATTGCCGAGCGCAGCGGCAGTTTCACCGTCCCGACGGTGATTGCCGCCATCGCGCTCGTCGCCTGCGCAGCGCTTGTCATGCCGGTGATCAGGAAAATCGCTTAACCGGTTACATCTCCGTAACAATGGGCCGAACCCATTGCTGCTTCCTTGGAACTGCCTTAGTTTCCGGCACAATCCGTGTTCCACGACACTCCCGAGACTCACAGTTCAGGAAAGCAAAGCCCTCCCGTGTTTCATTCCTTTTTTCCACAGCCAAAGGCGTTCTTTACTTCACTCGTCGTTTGGACCCTGATTTCCATTGCCGGCTGGTATCTCTTCGCTGCCGGTCTCGGCGCATCGCTGGGCTTCGCACCGGTTGCCGAGGAACAGCAGCCGATCGACCTTTCGTTTTTCCTGCTCCCAGAAAACGTCTGGTTTTACAGCTATTTCTTCCTTTCGGCAGTGATCTTCTGCGGCGCATGGCATCTGAAGGCGCTGCGCCACCCCTGGAAACTGTGGTCGATCTGGGGTTCGGCACTGATCATCTTCGTGACCTATTTCGGCGTTCAGATCACCGTGGTGATCAACAACTGGCGCCGGCCGTTCGGCGATCTTCTGCAGAACGCATTGTCGAAGCAGCCGGGCATTTCCGTCGACAATTTCTACAGCCTGATGTGGATCTTTTGTCAGATCGCATTTCTCAGCATGTTCGTGTCGATCATGACCGACTTCTTCACCAGCCACTACATCTTCCGCTGGCGAACAGCGATGAACAATTTCTATATGTCGAAGTGGGAAAAGCTGCGTCACATCGAAGGTGCCTCACAGCGCGTTCAGGAAGACACGATGCGCTTTTCGAGCACGCTCGAAGGTCTTGGTATCAGCCTCATCAACTCGGTGATGACGCTCGTGGTATTCCTGCCGATCCTTCTGGCGCTATCGCATTATGTGACGGAACTGCCATTCGTCGGCCCGGTGGCGAATTCACTCTTCTGGCTGGCGCTCTTCTGGTCGGCGTTCGGCACGGTTCTGCTGGCGGTCGCCGGTGTCAAGCTGCCGGGCCTGAACTTCCGCAACCAGCGCGTCGAAGCAGCCTATCGCAAGGAACTGGTCTATGGCGAGGACCATGCGGAACGGGCTCAGCCGCTGACAGTCAGTGAGCTCTTCGGTAACGTTCGTAGGAACTATTACCGGATGTATTTTCATTACATGTATTTCAATGTCGCCCGCTATTTCTATATCCAGGCCGACGCGCTCTTCGTGGTCTTCATGCTGGTGCCGACGATCGTGGCGGGCGCCATCACCTACGGGATCTTCCAGCAGATCTCGACCGCCTTCGGACAGGTCAGCAACTCGTTCCAGTATCTCGTCAACTCCTGGACAACGATCATCGAGCTGCTCTCCATCCACAAGCGCCTCAAGGCCTTCGAAGCGGCAATCGACGACGAGCCGCTGCCGGATATCGACCAGCGCTACCTGGAGCGTGACGCGGGCGTCGTGCATGCTGACGGTTGATGGACGGGACTTGTCCGTGATCCAAATGTCGGCGCGTGGGGCTCTTCATCTGCCCGCCGGCACCTTCCCTCCGTTGGGGAGAAGAGACTTGCCGCAGGGTCTCGATTCCTCCTTCTCCCCTTGGGGAGAGATGCCCCGTAGGGCGATGAGGGGCGGCATGATACGCCGTCTCGGCGATGGTGCCATCAATCCTGATGTGGTGCCACGCCGTCAGAGACCCGACGCCCGCTCCAGCTTCCCGCGCGCCTCGATCATCGGGATCGCTTCCGAATAGCTGATGCAGGCGACGTCAGCCCGGTGGCAGACGTCGCTGACCAGGCGGTCGAGGGCGCGCCAGTAGGCGCCGCCGTTCATTTCGACGAAGTGGAAGCCGAGCTGGAGCGGGATGCGGGCGCCGGCATACTGCTTGTCGAATGCCTCCCTGAAGGCGGCATAGGCGCGCGCCTCGAATTCAGCGGAATCGGCCGTGTCTTCCTCGCCCTTGGAATGGCGGACGAAGAGATTGTAGTCCATGCCGATGATCGGCTTTTCATTCGGGCCTTCGGGGATCAGCGGCAGGCCGAAGCGGATGATGTCGTCTTCCTCGACGGGCATGGCCGGGCCCTTGGTGACAAGGCTCGCATCATAGCTGAAACCCGCCTTCTTTTCTGCGGCGGTCATGTCGGCGCCCGCTGTCGCCGAGAGATAGGGGGCGCGAAAGCCCTTGATGCCGTGGTCGACCAGATCCTGCCAGCCGGCCGGCTCCTCGAGGCCGACGCTCTTCCAGGCATTCTTCAGCGTCGCGTGAAAGGTCGCGTATTCGGCCGACCAGTCGGCCTCGCTCCATTGGCGGCCGTCGAAGTGGCCGCAGGCATGGCTCGATATGTCGTGGCCTTCAAGATGGGCGTGCCAGATATTGCCAAGGCGTTCGCGGATCTCGTCGTCGCTCTGGGCGAAGCCGACATTGGATTTTCCGCGTTTCTGGTGCGGCGCCTGATAGGCCTTCTTCGCCGCATCGTTCATCAGGAAGGTGCAGGAGAGGAAATAGGTGAAGTGGGCGCCGTTCTTCGCGGCCATCTCGCGGCTCTTCAACCACAGCGCATTGTCGTGGGCGCCGTCGAAGGAAATGATGACGAGCTGTTTCGGCCGGTCGGCCGCCTCGGCGGTTGCCGGGAGCAGGAACGAGGCAGCCAGACAGGCGGAGAGGAAAAAACGGGACATGGACACCGCGACAATTTGTTCGCGGTTTCCCTCTAACAGAAATGCGGCGAAGCTGCGGTCTCGCTGGCATTTATTTACGCCAGCCGTTAGAGCCTTTCCTGGTCAGCTTGAAGCATTCTGCCGGAGCAGGTTTTCGTCAGGGCAGAGGCGATTGGCGAAGGGCATACCCCACGGTACGTCCGAGCCGATCGCCTTTGATCCTGGCGGAAAGATGCCCGGCCCTTCGGGTTGGCTGAAACGGGCCGGCTGATCGACCGGCCGGCTTGGCCGTAGAACTGGGCTACGACGCGCGCCGGCCGGTCGACCATCCGACTCCGTTTGAGCCAACAGAATGCTTCAATCTGACCAGGAAAGGCTCTAAGCCATGACAAACGGCACGGAAGGGACTCGCAATGACATTGCTTATCGTCGGCATCATACTTTTCCTCGGAGTGCATCTGGTGCGGGTGGTGGCCCCCGGTTTCCGGCGTTCGATGATCGCAAGCCTCGGCGAGACGGGCTGGCGGGCGGCCTATTCGATCGCGAGTCTGGCCACGCTGATCCTGTTGATCTACGGTTTCGGGCAGGCGCGCGCGGTGACCGGCATGCTTTACAATCCGCCGGTCTGGACGGCGCATATCGCGATTACGCTAATGTTGATCGCACTGATCTGTCTCGTCGCCTCGCTGCTGCCGGCGGGGCATATCGCGACGAAGACCAAACATCCGATGGTGCTGTCGGTGAAGATCTGGGCGCTGGCGCATCTGCTCGCCAATGGCGAGACGTCCTCGGTGCTGCTGTTTGCAGCCTTTCTCGCCTGGGGCGTCATTCTGCGCATCTCGCTCAAACGGCGGCAGCGGGCGGGCGAGATTGTGGTCCGGCCCTTCGTCTCGGCCAAATACGACCTCTATGCCGTCGTCATCGGCGTCGTCGCCTGGGCGTTGATCATCTGGAAGCTGCACGAATGGTTGATCGGGGTCTCGCCGCTCGTGATGTGACCGGCGCATAACCCCAAAAATCGATTCCGATTTTCGGAAAGGATTATGCGCGGATTCAAAGTGTTAGAGCGTCCTGTCGGACGCGTTAGGGATAGGGCGGTTCAGCTTTTCATGGAAGCGCAGAACCGCTCTAATTTTTTGTTTTAGGCAATTCCCGGCAAAAGCGCTTCGCGCTTTGCCTGGGAAACCGCTTCGCACTTTTCCTGGAATTGCTCTAATCTTTCACATCCCCCTTACAACAGCGGCAAAATGGAGTAGAAGGCCGACAATATGCGTTTTGCATGTGTATGGGTATTTCCGCGGCCGGAGACGAGAATGGCATTCAACGACGACAGCTTCATCCGTGAAGTCAATGAGGAATTGCGGTCTGACCAGATGAAGGGCGTCTGGCGCCGGTTCGGCCGCTATATCATTGCCGTTGCCATCCTGATCGTCGTCGGCACCGCCGGCAAGGTCGTCTACGAATATTGGGACAACAACCGCTCCTCCGGCACCGGCGACCAGTTCCTGGCGGCGATGAAGCTTGCCGACGAGAATAAGAACGACGAGGCGCTGGCCGCGCTCGACAAGCTTGAGAAGGAAGGCCACGGCGCCTATCCGGTGCTGGCGCGCATGCGGGCCGCGACGGTCCAGGCGCAGAAGGGCGACGCTAGCGCGGCGATCGCCGCCTTCAACGAGATCGGCAAGGACAATGGTGTTCCTGCCGCCGTGCGCGATGCCGCCAGAATGCGCGCCGGCTGGCTGCTCATCGAAAATGGCAGCTACGAGCAGGTTTCGGCTGCGATCGAGGAAATGGCCGTGCCGGGCAACGCCTTCCGGCATTCGGCGCGCGAAGCGCTCGGCCTTGCCTCCTATAAGGCCGGCAACATGGCGCAGGCGCGCCAGTGGTTCCAGTCGATCGTCGATGATACCGATAGCCCGCGCAATGTTGCCAATCGCGCCCATATGATGCTTGATCTCATTACCGCATCCGGCAAGGCGCCCGCCGCACAGGGCTGAGTTTTAAGGAAAAAGAATGAGTTTCACGGTCGCCATCGTCGGTCGTCCGAATGTCGGCAAGTCGACGCTTTTCAACCGACTGGTGGGGAAGAAGCTGGCGCTTGTCGATGACACGCCGGGCGTGACCCGCGACCGCCGGCCGGGCGATGCGCGGCTGATGGGCCTGACCTTCACGATCATCGATACCGCCGGTCTGGAAGAGGCCGACGCGGAAAGCCTGCAGGGCCGGATGCGCGCGCAGACAGAAGCGGCGATCGATGAGGCAGATCTTTCGCTTTTCGTCGTAGACGCCAAAAGCGGGCTGACGCCCGTGGACACCGCCCTTGCGGAAATGCTGCGCCGGCGCGGCAAGCCGGTGGTGCTGGTCGCCAACAAATCCGAAGCGCGCGGATCCGACAGCGGCTTTTACGACGCCTATACACTCGGCCTCGGTGAACCGACGCCGATTTCGGCCGAACACGGACAGGGCATGATCGACCTGCGCGACGCGATCGTCGCGGCGATCGGCGAGGACCGGGCCTATGCGAAGGAAGATGTTGCCGTCACCGACGTCGACATTTCCGAGACTGCGGGTGAGGACGAGGACGAAGAGCCCGTCTATGACGACACCAAGCCGCTCAGGGTGGCGATCGTCGGCCGGCCGAACGCCGGCAAATCGACACTAATCAACCGCTTCCTCGGCGAGGACAGGCTTTTGACCGGGCCGGAGGCCGGCATCACCCGCGACTCCATCTCGGTCGAATGGGACTGGCGTGGCCGCACCATCAAGATGTTCGACACCGCAGGCATGCGCCGCAAGGCGCGGGTGATCGAGAAGCTGGAGAAGCTCTCGGTCGCCGATGCGCTGCGCGCCATCCGCTTCGCCGAAACCGTCGTCATCGTCTTCGATGCGACGATCCCCTTCGAGAAGCAGGACCTGCAGATTGTCGACCTGGTGCTGCGCGAGGGGCGCGCGGCCGTGCTCGCCTTCAACAAGTGGGACATGATCGAAGACCGGCAGGCGGTGCTTGCCGACCTGCGCGAAAAGACCGACCGGCTGCTGCCGCAGGCGCGCGGCATCCGCGCCGTGCCGATCTCCGGCCAGACCGGCTGGGGACTCGACAAGCTGATGCAGTCGATCATCGATACCGACAGGGTCTGGAACAAACGCATTTCGACGGCGCGTCTCAATCGCTGGCTGGAGACGCAGCAGATCCAACATCCACCACCGGCGGTTTCCGGCCGACGGATCAAGCTGAAATACATGACGCAGGTCAAAGCCCGCCCGCCGGCTTTCATGATCTCCTGCACCCGCTCCGATGCGCTGCCGGAATCCTATACGCGCTACCTGATCAATGGCTTGCGCGCCGATTTCGACATGCCGAGCGTGCCGATCCGCATCCATTTCCGCTCGCCGGACAATCCGTTCGAAGGCAAGAAGAGGCGGACGTAGAGCTGGGCTTGCAATGATTGCCGGCGTTTTGTGAAGTTAGGGCGTGTGCCGTGTGGCACACGCTTGGCCTGCCTGACATCTCCCCCACAAGGGGAGATCGGCAAGAAGCTATGCCTCGCCTTAAATTTGCGGTTCATGTGATGGCCAGTTGTTTGGGGAAGCCATCACGCCCAGCCGATCTCCCAACCTGTAGGGGGTCCGAAGGACGGGTCAGACCCGTGGTTCGACCCCGAGCCCGGCAGGGCAGAAGGGGCTATCACAAGCTCTGTGATAGCCATCTGCTGTTCAACAGCTAAGCCACGCTTCTATTCAACGCCTCGCGCAGCGCCACGATCTCGCTCTGCAGCCGAGTGAGATCGACGGCATCGCGGCCGCTGGCAGCGGCGATGCAGCCGGGAATGCCGATCGCCTTTTCCTTCAGGCGAAGGCCTTCTTCGCTCAAGCGGATGACGACGACGCGTTCGTCCTCCCGGCTGCGTTCGCGTCTGACATAACCAGCGGTTTCCAGGCGTTTCAGCAGCGGGGTCAGCGTGCTCGATTCCAGGAAGAGCTTTTCGCCGAGGCCCCCGACGGTCTGGCCATCCTGCTCCCATAGAGAAACCATCGCCAGATATTGCGGATAGGTAAGTCCCAGAGCATCGAGCAGCGGCTTGTAGACGCGGTTCAGTGCGTGGCCTGCCGTATAGACGGCGAAGCAGATGAAATTGTCGAGCTTCAGTTGATCCTGCATGGCTTGTCTCCGAAACTGACGAAATTTATATCGCGCAATAAATAATCGGAAGCGATTTTTATGCATGGCAGCCATGACTAAATTTAAATTGTCCGATAAATAATCGTGCGCGATATAAACTCGGTGTTCACAACGAACATCGAAACCGAGAGGACAAGACAATGTCGACCATCAAGACCGCAGTTTCCGCAGTCGCACTGCTCGCAGCTTCCGCCGCTGGCGCGCTTGCTGATCCGGTACTGGAACCGGCAACGCAGAAATTCATCGACGGGCTTGCCGGTGGCGCGCCGATCTACACGCTCTCGCCGGCCGATGCCCGCGATGTCCTGGCCGGGGCGCAGAAGGGCGACGTGAAGATGCTTGCTGCCCAGGAAGAGGGCAGGGTCATCAAGGCAGGCCCGACAGGCAGCATCAAGCTGCGCATCATCCGCCCGGAACATGCCAAGGGCACGCTGCCGGTCATTCTCTATTTCCATGGCGGCGGGTGGGTTTTGGGCGATGCGGATACGCATGACCGGTTGGTGCGCGAGATCGCCAACGGCGCCGATGCCGCTGTCGTCTTCGTCGATTACGAACGCTCGCCGGAAGCCCGCTATCCCGTCGCCATCGAGCAGGCTTATGCTGCGACCAAATATGTCGCCGAACACGCCAAGGAGTTCAAGGTCGACGCCAGCAGGCTCGCGGTCGCCGGCGATAGCGTCGGCGGCAACATGGCGGCGGTGGTGACACTGCTTGCCAAGGAACGCGGCGGTCCTGCCATCGATCAGCAGGTGCTGTTCTACCCAGTCACCGACGCCAATTTCGACAACGGGTCCTACAACCAGTTCGCCGATGGCCCGTGGCTGACCAAGGAAGCGATGAAGTGGTTCTGGAACGCCTATTTGCCTGATGAAGCCAAGCGCAAGGAGCCGACGGCCTCACCGCTGCAGGCCTCGCTGGAGCAGCTGAACGGCCTGCCACCGGCGCTCGTCATCGTTGACGAAAACGACGTGCTGCGCGACGAGGGGGAGGCTTACGCTCGCAAGCTTAGCCAAGCTGGCGTCAAGGTCACGTCGATGCGCTATAACGGCACGATCCATGACTTCGTGCTGCTGAACGCGATTGCCGAAACGCCTGCCGCACGCAGCGCGATTGCGGTCGCCAACGACACGCTTCGCAGCGCGCTTCACAAGTAAACCAATCAGTCTGCGGAGGGGAGAGGCCCGGCGGTTTCGCCGGGCTTTCTGCTTCTTGGAAGCGATTTGGCAAATTGCCAGGCCTTCTTCCATTTCGGCGTGATGATGCCGTTGGCGGCGCGGATATTGTTGATGAACTGCAGGGTCGCTGCTTCCCAGGAATATTGCATGGCGAGCTCACGCGCCTTCTGCCGCGAGGCGGAGAGGGCGGCAAGGCAGGCGATCTGCAGGTTGGCATCGAGTGCCCCGACTTCACTGTCCTCACCGATGATGTCGAGCGGGCCGGTGACCGGATAAGCTGCGACCGGAACGCCCGATGCCAGCGCCTCGAGGATAGTATTGCCGAAGGTGTCGGTGAGCGAGGGAAAGACGAAGACATCGGCCTGGGCATAGATTTTCGCCAGATCCTCACCGAATTTCACGCCGGTGAAGTGTACCTGGGGATAGCGTTGCTCCAGTTCGGCGCGCGCCGGGCCGTCGCCGACGACGACTTTCGAGCCGGGCAGGTCGAGATCGAGAAAGGCCGGCAGGTTCTTTTCCAAGGCGACGCGACCGACCGTCATGAAGATCGGACGGGGGAGGCCGAAAGGCTCGTCTTCAAGCGGCATGGGGTGGAATTGCGAGGCGTCGATGCCACGGGTCCAAGGCATCAGGTTCTTGATGCCGCGCGCCGATAGCTCGCGGGCAAGGCTCGGTGTCGCCACCATGCAACCGGCACCGCCATTGTGGAACCAGCGCACGAAGGCATAGAGCCAGCTCTGCGGGATCGGCAAGCGGGCAGAAACATACTCCGGAAAACGCGTGTGATAGCTTGTCGAGAAGGGCATGCGCTTGCGCAGGCACCAGCGCCGGGCAGTGAGCCCCAGCGGGCCTTCGGTGGCGATATGCACGTAGGAAGGATTGTGCTTTTCGATCTCGCGGGCGACGCGGCGGTAATTGGCGATCGACAGGCGGATCTCGGGATAGGTCGGGCAGGGGATGCTGTGGAAGCGCTCCGGCGTCACCATCGAAACCTCGACGCCCATCTTCGCCAGCTCGCGATTGGTGTTCTCGATCGAGCGCACGACGCCGTTCACCTGCGGATGCCAAGCGTCGGTGACGATTACCAGCCGTTCCGGCAGATTACCGGCGGCTGCGGCACTGGCCCAGCTTTCGCCGCTATAAGTGTTTGCCGGACGTTGCAACATGTCACGATTTCCATCTGCGTTGCAGTGATCTGGCAACGCTCAACCCCAAAGCGGGGTTCCGGAACGGCGATTCCCGCTTCTCTATTTTGAGGCATGACCATGATGGAAATATTACAGCCGCATGCCAGCATCTGCAGGGCCTTAGCGGCTCGATCCCCGCGAATATGTCAGCGGTCGATCGCAGTTCTCTTACGGAAAGAATGACGGCGCCGGTCATGGACCGGCGCCGTTTGGGAGGTTAAGCGGCAGCGGAAGCCGAGCTTGCTGTCGGAACTTCCGAAATCGTCTTCAGAACCTGCGAAGCGATCTGGTAGGGGCAGCCCTGCGAGTTCGGGCGGCGATCTTCCAGATAGCCCTTATAGTCGTTCTTGACGAAGGAGTGCGGCACGCGGATCGAAGCACCACGGTCGGCAACGCCGTAGGAGAACTTGTTCCACGGAGCCGTTTCGTGCTTGCCGGTCAGGCGCTTGTCGTTGTCAGGACCGTAGACGTTGATGTGGTCCATCAGGTTCTTTTCGAACTGCGCCATCAGCGCTTCGAAATAGGCCTTGCCGCCGACTTCGCGCATGTACTTGGTCGAGAAATTGCAATGCATGCCCGAGCCGTTCCAGTCGGTGTCACCGAGCGGCTTGCAATGATACTCGATGTCGATGCCATACTTTTCGGTCAGGCGCTGCAAGAGGTAGCGTGCCATCCAGATTTGGTCGGCGGCCTTCTTGGAGCCCTTGCCGAAAATCTGGAATTCCCACTGGCCCTTGGCCACTTCGGCATTGATGCCTTCGTGATTGATGCCGGCAGCGAGGCAGAGGTCGAGATGTTCTTCGACGATTTCGCGGGCGACGTCGCCGACATTCGAATAGCCGACGCCGGTGTAGTAAGGACCCTGCGGAGCCGGGTAGCCCTGCTCGGGGAAGCCGAGCGGACGGCCGTTCTGGTAGAAGAAATATTCCTGCTCGAAGCCGAACCAGGCATCTTCGTCGTCGAGGATGGTGGCGCGGGCATTCGATGCGTGCGGCGTGACCCCATCCGGCATCATGACTTCGCACATGACGAGAGCGCCGTTGGTGCGGGCCGGGTCGGGATAGATGGCAACCGGCTTCAGCACGCAATCGGAGCTGCGGCCTTCAGCCTGCTGCGTCGAGGAGCCGTCAAAGCCCCAGAGCGGAAGCTGTTCCAGCGTCGGGAATGCGTCGAATTCCTTGATCTGCGTCTTGCCACGCAGGTTCGGTACCGGAGTGTACCCATCGAGCCAAATATACTCGAGCTTATATTTTGTCATCGTGACTCTCTCAATGCTACGAAGGTGAGCAAATCCGGAGACGATCTCGGCGCGCAAGCGCATCCGACCGCCAGGGGATGACGCTTTAAAAGCATGTAGCGTGCCAGTTCAGCTGCCGGGCCAAAGAAAAATCGCGAATCAGCCAGTCGACGCGCATTTTTCTTTTTCCAAAAACAGCCCGATTTGACGGTCGAGGGCCCTATCTTCAAGCAGAAGGCGGCTTTTTCGCTTCGGAACCGGATGAAAATTGAGGCGTTAGGGCTGAAATGATGAAGTGTTGAACAAATAGGCGGAAGCTTTCGGCCTGGTCAGCATGTCGAGCGGCTATAATTACAACAATGCATATATATTGTGCAATTTGCATAAACTATGTGCATCATGCTATGGTAATGGTCCTGAATGTTGATGCGCCGTGCTGAATGGAGGCGATCTCATGCCCACCGGTTTCCATCGTGAATCCGCAACGATCTACCAGTTTCCCGTCAAGCCGATGCGGGCCACCAACCGGTTCGAACGCGCCCGGCTGATGGAGCGTGAGGCGGCCGATGTCTGCGATGCGCTCGACAGCTGCTGGTATCATGACGAGGCGGTTCGCGAGTCCGATCGGCCGAAGAAGTCCTGATTTCGAAATCCTGATTTTCCTGGCACCCGACCCGGTAAAGCGGAGTTTTGGCTCGTGCGGGGATCTAAGGCAGCGGTGCTTCCCTGGCGCGCGGTGCAGGAGATGCCGACAAGGCGGGGGCAGCGTTCGTAGGGTGTTCTCAGCGCGGGTTCAGCCGCGATCCAATCCAAGCTTTTCCTTTGCGACCAATGCGCCGTGTTCGCTGACGACGCGGGCTGCGACCTTTGCGGCGAAGCGGGCGGCGGCCAGTGCGTCCGAGGTCTCAAGGTAGCGGGCAAGGAAGGCGCCGTTGAAACTGTCGCCGGCGCTGGTGGTGTCCACCACTTTCTTCACCTTTTCGGCTGGAACGAAGGTCTCCTCGCCGGCAAAATTCAACCTTACTCCGTCTGCGCCGTTCTTGACGACGATATCGACAGCGCCCAGCGTGCGATAGCGGTGGATCGTTGCCTCGATGGAATCGTCGCCGAAATGGGCGGCCTCGTCGTCGAAGCTCGGCATGACGATCACGGAGGAGCGGGCGCCCTCGCTGATCGTCGTATGCATGACGTCGTAGCTCGACCAGAGGCGGGGACGGATGTTCGGATCGAACACGACGAGCTTGCCGGCGGCCTTGGCGCGGCGGACCTCGGCGAGCAACGTCTCAGCATCCTCATGCGGCAGGATGGCAAGGGTGATGCCCGAGAAATAGATAACGGCAGCGCTTTCCACCGCCTCGCGCAGACGATCCGGGTCGGCGGCCAGGCTGCGGGCGGCAGAGCTGTCGCGCCAATAGCTGAAGGAGCGTTCGCCGTCTTTCAGGTTGATCATATAGAGGCCGGGCGTCCTGCCCCTGATGCGGCGGATCAGGCTCGTGCCGATGCCTGATTTGTCGATGAAGGCCAGCATCTCGTCCGACATGGCATCGTCGCCGAGAGCGGTGAAATAATCGACCGACCAATCGGCGGCAAGGCAGGCGCGGGCATACCAGGCGGTGTTGAAGGTATCGCCGGCGAAGCCTTTGCGCAGCAGGCCATCGCCTGCCTGCGAGAGCTCCACCATGCATTCACCGATCGATAGAAACCGTCTGCTCACCTTGTCCTCCCGGCATGAGAGCGCTGCAGATCCAACAGGACACGCTACGGACGCTCTATCACTTTGAATTGGCGGATTATCCGCTGCTCTTCATTCGCTGATACGCGGAGCCGGGCGGAGTGACAAGCGCCGATATCACGGAAGATGAAAGCCCGCCTTCACCGACGAGGCGAAGGCGGGCTTTCAGAAGGATGCCTATTCGTGGATGGTATAGCTGCCCATCGCGCAAAGATCCTGCGTATCTTCTGTGGTTGCGAGGTTTGAGCCTTCCTCGAATTCGAAGCGCATGTCGTATTTGCAGACGGTGCGGCCATCGGCGATGGTGATATCGATGCTCTCGCCCGGATTGAGAACGTCGTCGCCGAAGACGTCTTCTTCCCATTCGCCGACGCCGGTCGGCGAACTGTAGAAGCGCGTCAGGACGGAGTTCGTTCCGTTGGTGAGCTTGAAGTTCAGATCTTCGGCATGCGACGAACCGGCGGAGGCGGCGATCATCGTGGCGGCGAGTGCGATCAAAGCTGATATTTTCGATTTCATGTAAGCGTTCCCCTGGCTTGCGATTAGGCCGAAATGGGATAGCACGCGCTCATAAAATCTTTCTTATTGGGGACTTTAGATCCAAAAATAGTCCGCTTCGTTCTGACAATGGATGGCGCATCAGGCATCCAAGGCGAAGGCCGCTCTCACGCGGCCCTCGTTCCGTTCATGGCCTGTCCATATGATAACAGGCGGCCTTCTGGCCGGGACGGACCTCCTCGGTCGGCGGCATTTCGGTGCGACAGATGTCGGTCGCCTTCCAGCAGCGCGGTGAGAAGACGCAGCCTTTCGGTGGGTTGAGCGGTGAAGGTGGATCACCCTGCAGCCGGATCCGGGTGCGCAGGCGCGCGAGCTTCGGATCCGGGATCGGCGCGGCGGAGAAGAGTGCCTGCGTATAGGGATGGGCGGGATGGTCAAAGACGGTGGCGCAGTCGCCGGCTTCGACAACCCTGCCGAGATAGAGCACCAGCACATCGTCGGAGATCAGGCGCACGACGGAAAGGTCATGGCTGATGAAGATCAGCGTCAGGCCGAACTCCTTGCGCAGCTTGCGCAGAAGCGTGATGACCTGACCCTGGATCGAGACGTCGAGGGCCGAAACCGGCTCGTCGCAGATGATGAGTTTCGGTTTGGTGACGACCGCGCGGGCAATGCCGATGCGTTGCGCCTGGCCGCCGGAGAATTCGTGCGGATAGCGGTTGATCATTTCCGGCACCAGGCCGACGGCGGTCATGATCTCGCGGACACGCTCGGTGCGCTCGGTTTTGGAGAGTTTCGGCTCGAAGACGGTGAGCGGCTCGGCGATGATGTCTCCGACCGTCATGCGCGGGTCGAGCGAGGCGATCGGATCCTGAAAGATGATCTGCATGTCGCGGCGGGCGGCGCGCATTTCCTCGTCCGACAGGTCGAGAAGGTTCCGGCCCTGCCAGAGGATGCGACCTTTCTGCGATTTCAGCAGCCGCAGGATGGAGCGGCCGAGCGTGGACTTGCCGCAGCCGGATTCGCCGACGATGCCGAGCGTGCGGCCTTCGCTGAGGTCGAAGCTGACATTGTTGACGGCAGTCAGGAAGATCGGCGGCTTGAAGAGGCCTTTCGCCGGCAGTTCGAATTGGGTCGTCAGGTTCTCGACCCTCAGAAGCGATCGTTCAGCCATGGTTGAGCAGCTCCTCGCGACGCGGGAAAGGGTGGTAACAGGCGGCGCAATGGTGCGGCGCCAGCGTTTCGAGCGGCGGCGGGCGATCGATGCAATCGTCCTGGACCTGCGAGCAGCGCGGCGAGAAATTGCAGCCCTTCGGCAGGTGCTGCAGGTTCGGCGGGCGGCCCGGGATGACGACGAGGTCGTCGACATCCTGGTCAGGGCGCGGGATCGAGGCATGCAGTGCTGCGGTATAGGGATGGGCCGGGTTGTCGAAGAGCTCGTCGACCGGCGCCTCCTCGACGATGCGGCCGGCATACATGACGGCGACGCGGTCGGCGAGGCCGGCGACGACGCCGAGATCGTGGGTGATCATGACGAGCGCCGTGTTCATCTCCGCCGTCAGGTCGTTGAAGAGATCGAGGATCTGCGCCTGGATGGTGACGTCGAGCGCCGTCGTCGGTTCGTCGGCGATCAGAAGTTTCGGCCGGGTGAGCAGCGCCATGGCGATGACGATGCGCTGGCGCATGCCGCCGGATAGCTCGTGCGGATAGAGGTGGAAGCGCCGCGTCGGGTCGGGAATGCCGACGCGTTTCAGCATGTCGAGTGCGGCGGCGGATGCGGCGCGCGCCGTGAGCCCACCGTGAACCTCGAGCTGCTCCGTCAGTTGCCGGGAAATCTTCAGCGATGGATTGAGGGCGGTCATCGGGTCCTGGAAAACCATGGCCATGTCTTTGCCGCGGATCTGGTCGAGTTCGCGCGGTTTCAGCGCCAGCACGTCCTTGCCTTCGAGCAGCGCCTGTCCCGTCGTTCTGCCGTTCTTGGCAAGCAGGCCCATGATGCCGAGGAAGGTCTGGCTCTTGCCGGAGCCGGACTCGCCGACGATGGCGATGCGCTCGCCGCGCTTGACCGTCAGGTTCATGTTCGAGACCGCCTTCACCTCCCCATCGGGTGTTTTGAAGGTGATCGAGTAGTCTTTGAGTTCGAGGAGGGTATCCGTCATTTAACGATCCTTCGGGTCGAACGCGTCGCGCAGGCCGTCGCCGATGAAGAGCAGGCTGAGCAGCAGGGCCACAAGGAAGCTGGCCGGGAAGACCAGCAGCCAGGGCATACTTTCCATGGCATCGGTCCCCTCGGCGATCAGCGTACCGAGCGAGGTCAGCGGCTCCTGCACGCCGAAGCCGAGATAGGAAAGGAAGCTTTCCGTGGCGATGATTTCAGGCACCGTCAGTGCTGCGAAGATCACCACCGGGCCGACGAGGTTCGGGATGATGTGCTTGATAATGATCTTGAACGGCCGCTGCCCGGATGCGCGGGCCGCCTCGATGAATTCGCGATGCTTGATCGATAGCGTCTGGCCGCGCACGATGCGGGCCATGGTCAGCCATTCCAGCGCGCCGATCGCCGCAAAGAGCAGATAGACGTTGCGGCCGAAGATCACCATCAGCAGGATGACGAAGAGGATATAGGGAAGCGCATACATGATGTCGACGAAGCGCATCATGATCGCATCCAGCCTGCCGCCGATATAGCCCGATACGGCGCCGTAGAGCACGCCGATGAAGACGGAGACGACGGTCGCCGTCAGCGCCACGGCAAGCGAGACCCGGGTGCCGTAAAGGACGCGGGCGAGAAGGTCGCGGCCGTTCGGGTCGGTACCGAAATAGTGGCCGGTTTCGATCGAGGGCGGTATGCGGAAGGCCGCCCAATCTGGATCCTCATAGTTGAAGGGAATGAACCAGGGGCCGACGAAGGCCGCAAGGATCAGCAGCGCCAGGACGAAAATCGACAGGACGGCTGCCTTGTTGCGCCCGAGGCGGCGTAGCGCATCCCTGGTGAGCGAACGGCTTTCGGGCGCAAGGCCCTCCGCCTCCAGCAGTTCCTGGGCGAGCAACTCGCGTTTTGCGGGATTGAGGATCATCGGTTTCTCACTTTCGGATCGAGCCACGCATAGGCGATATCGACGAGAAGGTTCAGGAACACGATCAGCACCATGTAGAAGATGACCGTGCCGAGAACCATGCCGTAGTCACGGTTCAGCGCTGCGTTGACGAAATAGCGGCCGATGCCGGGCAATCCGAAGATGCTCTCGACAACCAGCGAGCCGGTGAGAAGGTAACTTGCCGCTGGACCCAGATAGGAGACGACAGGCATCATGGCGGGCTTCAGCGCATGGCGCATGACTGTCAGGCGGGGACCGATGCCTTTGGCCTTGGCGGTGCGAATGAAGTTCTGATTCATCACCTCGATCATCGAGCCGCGGGTGATGCGCGAGATACGGCCGGCATGCGGCAGCGCCAGAACGACGATCGGCAGGATAAGGTATTTGATCGAGCCGTCACCCCAGCCGCCGACCGGAAACCAAGCGAGATGGATGCCGAAGACGAGCTGCAGGATGGGCGCAATCAGGAAGTTCGGCAGCACGACGCCCACTAGAATGAGCGCGCCCAGAATATAATCCGGTGCCTTGTTCTGATAGAGCGCCCCAAGACAGCCGACGGCCACGCCGACAATGATGGCAATCAGGAAGGCAGCCGTACCGATGGTGAAGGTGTAGGGCAGACCGATCATGATCTGCTGGGCGACGGTGAAATCCTCGCTGGCGAAGGAGGGGCCGAGATCGCCCCGGAGCAGGTCACCGACATAGATCAGGTACTGCTGGATGAGCGGCTTGTCGAGATTGTAGTGGATCGCAAGGTTCTTCAGGATCACCGGCGGCAATGGCCTTTCGCCATCGAAAGGGCCGCCGGGGGCAAGGCGCAAAACAAAAAAACAGACTGTCACGGCGATCCACAGAACGGGGATCGTCGACAGCAGGCGACGGAGGGCGTATTTGATCATGGTCGTGGGCCGGTCCTTCCCGCAATGCGCGGGAAGGACCGTTTTCCCTTACTCTTTCATCGACAGCCAGCGGGTGCGGTGGATGTCCTGAATATTATCGACGAAACCTTCAACCTTTGGAGAAACGACGTTCTTCGAAACATAGTAGTAGAGTGGAATGGCAGCGCTGTCGTCTAGAGCTAACTGCTCGGCCTTCTTGAAGATTTCAGCGCGCTTGCCAATGTCCCTTTCGGCGTTTCCTTCTTTGATCAGCTTGTCGTACTCGGGATTGCTCCAGCGACCGTAATTCATCGAGACACCTGTTGTTAGCAGATTCAGGAAGTTATCCGGATCGTTGTAGTCAGCGATCCAACCTGCTCGACCGATTTCTACCTGACCGCGCTGCATTTCGTCGTAGTGCACCTTGGTCTCGGTATTATAGAGTTCAACCTCGACGCCGAGCGGTTTCCACATAGAGGCGATCGCGACGGCAACGCGCTTGTGGTTGTCGTTGGTGTTGTAGCGGAGCTGCGCCTTTAGCGGATGATCCGGGCCGAAGCCGGCTTCCGTCAGCAGCTTCTTGGCTTCTGCTACCTTCTCGCTATAGGGCAGATCCTTCCAGCTGACATAGGCTGGCTGCCCATAATTGGCGGTGCCCGGCGGAACCCAGGAATAAGCGGGCGGTTCTTGGGTACCGAGGATTTGCGGACCGATCACTTCACGGTTGACTGCCATCGAAAGAGCCTGGCGCACACGCTTGTCGTTGAAGGGCGGCTTCTGGGCATTTACGACATAGTAATAACTGGCAAGAAACGGCGCGACATGGGCCTGGCCCGGCAAGTTCTTCTTCATCCACTCATACTGGTCGGTCGGGAAGTCGGTCATGATGTCGAATTCGCCGGCGCGATAGCGTTTCAGCGCGGCTTCCTGGTCTTCGAGCACGAAAAACTTCGCGCCGTCGATCTTCAGGTCCTTGGTGTCGTACCACTGGTCGTTCTTGACCGTCGTGACATGCGAGCCCGGAACCCATTCGACCGGCTTGTAAGGGCCGTTAGTGACGATGTTGCCGATCTTGACCCAATCCTGACCCTTCGCCTCGACGACATGCTTCGGCAGCGGATAGGCGGTGTAGTGCATCAGGGCATTGAGGAAATAGGGCGTGGCATTTTCGAGCGTGATTTCGAGCGTCTTGTCGTCGATCGCCTTGACGCCGAGTTGGTTGAGATCGGTGATCTCGCCCTTGTTGATCTTTTCGGCATTCTTGATGGTGAATTGCAGATAGGCATAATCAGCGGCGTTCTTCGGGTCGACGAGGCGCTGGAAGGCGAAGACGAAGTCTTCTGCCGTTACCGGCTGGCCATCGGACCACTTGATGCCGTCGCGAAGCTTGAAGGTGTAGACCTTGCCATCAGGCGAAATCGTCCAGCTTTCGGCCTGGCCTGGGATCGGATTGTCCTTGGCGTCCTCGGTGACGAGGCCCTCGAAGATGTCACCGGCGATACGGTTCTCCCAGTCGCCTGACAGTTTCTGCGGATCGAGCGACTGCGGGTCGCCACCATTGTGAATGTTCAGCGTGGCCGCATGCGCCGAAAACGCCAGCAATGTGCCAAGCATTGCAGAGGCGAGAAATTTTTTCGTGAATTGGTTCATGGTGGGTCCACCTTTCTAGGCTTTGCGCCTTTATTAGACATTTGTTCCCGGTGTTTGACCTCTTACGTGCAGGTCAGTGCGCACATTATCGCAAAGGCTTTGCGTTGCAACCCCAAATCCGGAGGGTGGAAAGGGGTTGTGGACAAGCCTATATACGTCTCCCCCTTGTCGGATCGCGACGATGCCTCGCGGCCTTCGCAGCGCCTTCATAACGGCTTCACATGGTTGTCTTTTGTTTCTTCCGCTTTAGTGTGGCGGGCGCAAACGAGGCAGGAGATGTAGCCGATGGCATTGCAGGCAGGCGGGAGTGCGGACTGGTGGCGCGGCGCGGTGATCTATCAGGTCTATCCGCGATCGTTTCAGGATACCAACAGCGACGGGCTCGGCGATCTCAGGGGAATCACCCGCCGGCTGCCGCATATTGCCAGCCTCGGCGTCGACGCGATCTGGCTCTCGCCCTTCTTCAAGTCGCCGATGGCCGATATGGGCTACGACGTTTCCGATTATTGCGATGTCGATCCGATCTTCGGGACGCTCGCCGATTTCGACGAGATGATGGCCGAGGCACACAGGCTCGGCATCAAGGTCGTCATCGACCAGGTGATCTCGCACACATCAGACCGGCATCCCTGGTTCGTCGAGAGCCGGTCGAGCCGGACCAATTCCAAGGCGGATTGGTATGTCTGGGCCGATCCGAAGCCTGACGGTACGGCGCCGAACAACTGGCTGTCGATCTTCGGCGGACCGGGCTGGGAATGGGATGGCGTGCGTCGCCAATATTACCAGCATAATTTCCTGACCTCACAGCCGGACCTCAACTTCCACAGCAAGGCAGTGCAGGATGCGGTACTGGAGACAGTGAGGTTCTGGCTCGACCGCGGCGTCGACGGCTTCCGGCTGGACACAGTGAACTATTATTTCTGCGACAAGCAGCTCAGGAGCAATCCGCCGCACGAGCCGGACGAGGACGACGCAGGCCTCGATGCGCCCGACACCAACCCCTACGGCATGCAGAACCATCTCTACGACAAGACGCAGCCGGAAAATGTCGATTTCCTCAAGCGCTTCCGGGCGCTGCTCGACCAATACGAAGATCGCACGACCGTCGGCGAAGTCGGCGACGGCGCGCGTTCGCTGAAGACGGTCGGCGCCTATACGAGCGGCGGCGACAAGCTGCACATGTGCTACACATTCGATCTGCTCGGACCGGATTTCACCGCCGTGCATATTCGCGGCTGCGTCGAGGCTTTTCAGAAAGCGGTGACCGACGGCTGGGTCTGCTGGGCTTTTTCCAACCACGACGTCATGCGCCATGTCAGCCGCTTTGCGCGGACGGAGGAAGAGCGGCCCGTCATCGCCATGCTGGCGATCTCGGTGCTTGCGGCGCTGCGCGGCTCGATCTGCCTCTATCAAGGCGAGGAACTCGGGCTTCCGGAGGCCGAACTCGCCTTCGAGGATCTGCGTGACCCCTATGGCATCCGCTTCTGGCCGGCCTTCAAGGGCCGCGACGGATGCCGCACGCCAATGCCCTGGGAGGCGGGCAAAGCGCATGCGGGCTTCACCTCGGCGGAAAAGAGCTGGCTGCCGGTGCCTTACGAGCAGGCAGCACTTTCGGTGGATATGCAGGAGGCAAGCGACGGCTCGGTGCTGCATCACTACCGCAGGACGCTTGCTTTCCGGAGGAGCCATCCGGCACTGATCGACGGCGATATGACCTTCATCGGCACCAACCAGGATCTGCTCGCCTTCACCCGCGAAAAGGACGGAGAAAAACTGCTCTTCGTCTTCAACCTGACGCGCGAACCGGCGGAATTCCATCTGCCTGATGGCGTAGTGCTTGAGGAACCGCTCGAGATGCCGGGCTTCGCGGCGGTGGCTGGCGTGGGATCGGTGAAGCTTGCGGCGCTCGACGGGTTTTGCGCGCGGGTTTGATGTTCTTTCTGCCGTAACCATGAAGGCAACATTCAAAGGTCGCCCACTGCGAAATCAGCCCTAGAATTGCATCACCCGATCAACGCGAACTTGTCCACGTCAACCATGCCGCGGTCGGATATTTTCAAGTGCGGAATGACCGGCAGCGGCAGAAAGGCGAGTTGGAGGAAGGGTTCCTCAAGCGTGGCGCCGAGCGCGAAGGCGGCTTTGCGCAGGTGGTGCAGTGTATCGCGGACCGTCTCATAGGGCTCAAGGCTCATCAGGCCGGCGATGGGCAGGGCGATTTCGCCGGTGACCTTGCCGTCTTCGACGACGACGAAGCCGCCCTTGATCTCGCCGAGACGGTTTGCCGCGCGCGCCATATCGTCCTCGCTGACGCCGACGACGCAGATGTTGTGGCTGTCATGGCCGACGGTGGAGGCGATCGCGCCCTTCTTCAGGCCGAAGCCCTGGACGAAGCCGTTGGCATGGTTGCCGTTCTTGCCATGGCGCTCGATGACGGCGACCTTGATGATATCATTGGCAAGATCGACCGTCGTCTCGTTGCCCCTGACCGGCAGGCGGTAGCGGCGATGTTCGGTGATGATCTTGCCCGGCATGACGCCGATGACAGGCGTTTCACCCTCGGCGACCGGCACGCCGAAATGGGCGGCGTTGACGGGCCGGGCCTTGACGCTGTCGAGGCCGATCGGAGCAACCGGTCTGCGCGAGGAAAAGAGTGCATCGGTGACCCGGCGGCCGGCGGAGAAGACCATGTCGGCGCGACAATTTTCCAGGCTGCCGAGAACCACAAGATCGGCGCGCCAGCCCGGTGCGACCAGACCGCGATCCCTGAGGCCGAAGGCGCGGGCAGCCGAGATCGAGGCGGCGCGGTAGATCGCCAGGGGCTCGACGCCGCTTGCGATCGCCGTGCGGATCATGTGATCGAGATGGCCCTGTTCGGCGATATCGAGCGGATTGCGGTCGTCGGTGCAGAGCGCCAGATAGGGCGACAGCCGCTCGGTGATAATGGGTATCAGCGCGGCGAGATCCTTGGATACCGAACCTTCACGCACGAGGATGTGCATGCCCTTGCGGATCTTTTCCAGTGCTTCGCGGGCCGTCGTGCATTCGTGCTCGGTGCGGATGCCGGCCGAGAGGTAACCGTTGAGGTCGTTGCCGGACAGCAGCGGCGCGTGACCGTCGATATGGCCGCCCTGGAAGGCCTCGAGCTTGGCCATGCAGACAGGATCCTTGTGGATCACGCCGGGGAAATTCATGAATTCGGCAAGGCCGATGACTTTCGGATGGTGGCGGTAGGGCAGGAGGCGCTCGATCGGCAGATCGGCGCCGGAGGTTTCGAGATGGGTCGCTGGAACGCAAGAGGAGAGCTGGACGCGGATGTCCATGATCGTCTCCAGCGCCGATTCGAGAAAGAATTCGATGCCGGCGCTTCCGAGCACATTGGCGATCTCGTGCGGATCGCAGATCGCGGTGGTGACGCCATAGGGCAGGACGCAGCGATCGAATTCATGCGGCGTCACCAGCGAGGATTCGATGTGCAGATGCGTGTCGATGAAGCCGGGAACGACGATCCTGCCCGAAATATCGACCTCGGTCTCGCCATCATAATTGCCTGAGGTGCCGACGATGCGATCGGCGCCGATGGCAATGTCGGAGAGGACGAGTTCGCCGGTGACGAGATCGAAGAAGCGGCCACCCTTCAGCACGATATCGGCCGGCACGCGGCCGACGCCCTGGTCGATGAGACGTTCGAGCTTGGTGGTCATGGCATTGCTCACATTGCAACCGATTCCGAAACTTATAACCGATCTGCCGCCACAAGCGAGTGCCGCAAAACGAAACCGGGCGCCGTAAGGGCGCCCGGTCGTCGACGGTCAGCGATGGTTTATTCGGCAGCAACGATCTTGCCGGCTTCCCATTTGTAGAGCGAGAAACTCTGCGAGGTCAGGTCGCCGGTTTCGCCGTAGGTGATTTTGCCGATGGCGGTCGGGATCTCCTGGCCGCCCTTCAGCGCGGTCGCGACTGCTTCCGCATCCTCGGCGCTGCCGGCCTTCTCGATGCCAGCCTTCAGCACTTCGACGGCGGCATAGGCGTTCAGGGTGAAGGCTTCGGCCGGGATGTTCTTGGCGGCGAGCGCCTCGGCTGCGGCCTTGGAGTCCGGGTTCTTGGTGGCGTCCGAGGCATTGGTGAAGATGGTGCCGGCGGCGGCATCCGTGCCGATTGCCCAGAATTCGGTGTTGGAGAGGCCGTCGCCGCCGATGATCGTCGCGTTGGCGGCGAGGTCATGCAGTTGGCGGGCGAGCAGACCGCCTTCCGGGTGATAACCGCCGAAATAGACGAGGTCGACCTTCTCGGACTTGATGCGGGTGGTGAGCGCGCTGAAATCCTTGTCGCCTGGGGTGATCGCGTCATTGACGACTTCGGTGATGCCGCCGGCGTTCAGCGTCGCCTTGAAGGCGTCGGCAAGGCCCTTGCCGTAGGCGCCCTTGTCGTTGACGATGGCGACGCGCTTGTCCTTGAAATTCTTCAGCACATATTGGGCGGCGACTTCGGCCTGCTGGTCGTCGCGGCCGCAGGTGCGCAGCACGTTGGTGAGACTGCGCTTGGTCAGGTCAGGGGCCGTCGCAGTCGGAGTGACCATCAGCACGCCGTTTTCAGCAAGCACGTCCGAAACCGGGATGGCGACGCCCGAGGTCACCGGGCCGACAACGAAACGGATACCGTCGCCGACGACCTTGTTGGCGGCGGAAACGCCCTGTTTCGGTTCGCCGGCATCGTCGGCCAGTTCGAGGACGACCTTCTCGCCGAGAATCCCGCCCTTCTTGTTGATCTCGTCGACGGCGGTCTGAGCGCCGTTCTTCACCTGATCGCCATAGGCCGCGACGGGGCCGGTCAGCGGCGCGATCAGGCCGATGGTGATATCGGCATGGGCGAGCGGCGCAAAGGCGAGTGACGCGACTAGGGTCGCCGTCAATGTCTTGAGGGTCATTGTCTGTCTCCTTGGATGGGGTCATTCGACCCACGATGAGGTGCCGCGCCGGTTTTTCCGGATCGTTCAACGACCCTCAGGCCGTGCCAAGGACGATCGATATCGGCGCGATCAATGCGCCCTCCGGCCATGTTTGGCTCGAACGGGCGCAACGCCAAGATTTCTAGGAATTTTGGTGAGATTCCGCAAGATGATAACAAAATGAAACGAAAATCGAGCCGATTCGGCGCGAATCGTCGAAAAATCATCGATCTCGGCGCCGTTTTCCATTTTTTCTTGGTGCCGGTACCCCGCGTCAGCGGCGCGCCGATGAACCCTCCCGAATTTCGCGGAAGCTCTCTATCTGTCTGACTATTCGAATTCCGCTTTGAGATTAACACTTGATTCTACCAGTTAGTGTAGAACCATTGTGCGCGCATATATTGCTGCGATGCAAAAGAGCGGTCGAAATAAACAGAGAGATATTTTCAGGAATAGAGAGCTGGATGCTCAAGCGGGTCGAAGCCAGACAGGTGCGCACCGGAATGTTTGTAGAGGCGATCGAGGGTGCCTGGCAGGATCCTCTTCTGTCTAAACGAAGATTTCTCCTGCGCCGTGAAATCGATGCCCAGAAGCTTCGCAAGAGCGGCATGACAGGTGTTATCATCAACACCAGCAGAGGCCTCGACATTGATGGCCTGCCGGGCGGCAATATCGAGATCGATACCAAGGCGGCACGCGAGACCATCCAGAAATCCGTGCAGGTGCTGGAAAGTGTTTTTGGTCGACTCCAGCACGGCGACGGGATCAGCATAGATCAGGTGGCTCCGGTGATTTCCTCGGTCTCCAAGTCGATAGATCAGAATCCCACTGTCTTTTTGAGCGTTACGCGTCTGAAATCCAGGGACGAAGCGACATTCCTGCATTCCATTTCGGTGAGTGCGCTGATGATCCTTTTCAGCCGTCATCTCGGGCTTGACGAGGCTACCGTGCAGGCGCTCGGCACGGCGGGATTGCTGCACGATGTCGGTAAACTCGAAATTCCGCTCGAGATACTGAACAAGGAAGGTCCCTTGGACGAGGACGAGATCAAGATGATCCGCGATCATCCGGAAAAGGGACACGCAATCCTGTCACGCCAGGAAGGCATATCGGAGATCGTTCTAGACGTCTGCCTCAACCATCATGAGCGTATCGACGGCAAGGGTTATCCCCGCAAGCTTTCCGAAGAGCAGGTCAGCTTCCATTCGCGCCTTGCCGCGATTTGCGACGTCTATGACGCCATCACCTCCGTGCGGCCGTACAGAGCGCCATGGAGCGCGAGCCAGGCATTGAAGTGGATGCTTGGCAATGAAGGGCATTTTGATCGCCGGCTCCTGAAGAAATTCGCCCTCTGCCTTTCCGTCGCCGCCGTGAACTGAAATCCATCCATCTTCGCAACAAAAGGGCCTGCACGGGCTTACAGCGCCGCGCCTCTTTTCTGACGCGCGACGCAGGCGCTGTTGCCGGAAGCTTGCGAGCTTTTTCAGATGTTGTTTTGCAGGATCGTCCGCAGCTTGCCGAAGAGCTCGTCGATGTGTTGCTTCTCGATGATCAGTGGCGGAGAGAGCGCGATGATATCGCCGGTGGTGCGGATCAGCAGGCCGCTTTCATAGGCTTTCAGGAAAGCGGTGAAGGCGCGCTTGGTCGGTTCGCCGGCGATCGGGTCGAGTTCGATCGCGCCGATCAGCCCGGTGTTGCGGATGTCGATGACATTGGGGCAGTCCTTCAGCGAGTGCAGAGCATCGGCCCAGTAGTCGGAGAGCTCGGCGGCGCGTGTCAGCAGACCCTCTTCCTTGTAGGTGTCGAGCGTGGCGAGTGCTGCGGCAGACGCGATCGGGTTGCCGGAATAGGTATAGCCGTGGAAGAACTCGATCATGTGCTCCGGGCCGTTCATGAAGGCATCATGGATCTCGGAGGTGACGAAGACGGCGCCCATCGGAATGACGCCATTGGTCAACCCCTTGGCGGCGGTGATCATGTCAGGCTTGACGTCGTAATATTGCGCGGCGAAGGGGGCGCCGAGGCGTCCGAAGCCGGTGATGACCTCGTCGAAGATCAGAAGGATGCCATGCTTGGTGCAGATCTCGCGCAGCTTCTGCAGGTAGCCCTTCGGCGGGATCAAGACGCCGGTGGAGCCGGCCACCGGCTCGACGATGACGGCCGCGACGGTAGAGGCGTCATGCAGAGTGACGATACGCTCGAGTTCGGTGGCGATGTCGCCGCCATGCTCGGGCTCGCCGCGGGTGAAGCTGTTCTTGCCGGGCTGGTGGGTGTGCGGCATGTGATCGACGCCGGTCAAAAGCGTGCCGAACATCTTGCGGTTGGTGACGATGCCGCCGACCGAGATGCCGCCGAAATTGACGCCGTGATAGCCGCGCTCGCGGCCGATCAGGCGGAAGCGTGAACCATTGCCCTTCACCCGGTGATAGGCGAGCGCCACCTTGAGCGCCGTCTCGACGGATTCAGAACCGGAATTGGTGTAGAGAACGTGGTTCAGGCCTTCCGGGGCGATATCGACCAGCCGGTTTGCCAGTTCGAAGGCCTTGGGGTGGCCGAGTTGGAAGGCCGGCGCGTAATCGAGTTCGCCGGCCTGCTCGCGGATCGCCTCGGTGATCTTCGGGCGGCAGTGGCCGGCATTGACGCACCAGAGGCCAGCCGTGCCGTCCAGCACCTGACGGCCGTCATGGGTCGTATAATACATGTCCTTGGCGCCGACGAACAAACGCGGCTCCTTCTTGAACTGGCGGTTTGCCGTAAACGGCATCCAGAAGGCGCGAAGATCGTTCGGTGCGTTGAGGCGGTTGGACATGCTGTTCTCCTGGCCGCTGACGGCCCTTTCCCGGGGGCTTCTCGCCCATATTTTTACTGCCCGGTCAAATTATCAGGGCTTCCCAAGGCGTCAACGGGAAAAGTCCCGGAGCCCCTCCTGACGGCAGGCTCAAGCTGCTTCGCTCGATCACGGGCGAGCGCCTCGGCGCGGTCATGCTGCAAGTCTTTCCGGTGAGGGGAGCAGGAAGAATATGGCTTTCAAGAAAAAAGCACGACCGGCAAATCGCAAATTTGCCGGTCGTGCCATTAATGTTCAGGTGCTGAAATATCGCTGCCACGCCTCCGGGAACATCCCCTTGCGGCAGGGCATCGGCCGACATTCATGTCAGCGCTATCATCAAGCGGCGGATCTATTCCTGTTTTGCACGAGGTAGATATCTTCGAGCGTTGCCAGAATTTTCATGACCGGCTCGGAGGTGCTCGAATAGTAGATGGTTTGTGCGTCCCGTCGGGTCTTGACCAGCTTTTGAGCGCGCAGTTTCGACAGGTGCTGAGAGAGAGCCGACTGGCTGAGGCCGACCTGCGTCGCCAGCACACCGACGGCGACTTCGCCCTTCACGAGGCTGCACAGGATCAGCAATCTCTTCGGGTTGGCCATGGCCGACAATAAAGCTGCCGCCACGTTCGTGTGATCGGCCAAATCAGAGGTTTCCATATGTTATCTTCCTAATGCGAAACGTACATCATGCGTGCTGGCACTGGCCCCTCAGCCGAGATTTTGACTGATGCCAAAAACTAGCAACTGGGGTCGAAGATTGTATATACCTAAATTTAAGGTATCGAGTATGCTATTTTAGATATGTTTGAACAAATGTGATCGGCATCCACAGCGAGGGTTTCGAACTCGTGTCGCAGCAGAAAATCGCCGGAAATCATGTCGAAACCTGAGGAATCGATACCACAAATACGCCAAGAACCCGATTCCGGCGCCTTTAGGCGGTCAGCGAGCCTTTCGGCCACATCGGGGTGACGTTCTACTAAATCTCGCACTGCTGCCGTCGCTGCGGCGGCGATCTCCTCATTCGCGGCCGACTGGATTATCAGATCGTTGCCATCGAGCTGGTAGGCGCGGCCGAAGCCGCCATTGAGGCTGGCCTGCTCCGGCTTGAGACGGAAGAAGAGGAAATCAGGGAAGTCGATATAGAGCTTCGCCTTGGTGTGGCGATCGAGAAAACGTGTGCGGATACGTTCGTAAAACGGGTGCCCGCGCTCGACGGCTTCCGCCAGGCATTGGGTCGTCAGACGCCCGTGGGCGAGGGGATCGCCCCTGCCGGGCTCGCCGGTCAGGAGCGAGGCGCGCGGGTCGCTGCCGAGCGCCCTGGTATGGGCCGACAGCCTCGAAACCAGGATGACGGGCGTGCCGTCGATGTCGATCGCGACCAGCACGCGGCTGGCGAAGGGAAAGCCGGTCTCGGGGTCGAGAACGGCAATCGCCGCGTGCCGCGCGGAGCGCAGAAGCACGCGGGCGAGCTTGCGGGCCTCGTCGTCGGTTTCGCGTAAGGGCGAGGGCTGATCTTTCATATCCGCTTTGTGGCAAAGCGGACGGAAAACATCAAGCGTCCTGCTTGCGGCGATGGCGGGTGAGGCCGGCGACGATATCCTGGGCCGAGATGGTGCCGACGATCGCGCCGTTCTCGACGATGCCGATACTGCCCGGCTGGCGGGCAAGGGCATCGAGGACATCGACGAGTGGCGTCGCGGCACGGGCCGTGGCGCTGACGCTCATGCCGGCGGCAGTCTGGCCGAGGCCGGGCTGCATCACGTCGGCCGCCGTCAACATATTGATCGGATTGAGGTTCTGCACGAAATCCGCGACATACTGGTCGGCCGGGTTCTTGACGATGTCATGCGGCGTTCCGCACTGGATGATGCGGCCGCCCTCCATGATGGCGATGCGGTTGCCGATGCGGAAGGCCTCGTCGAGATCATGGCTGACGAAGAGGATGGTCTTCTTCAGCCGCCGCTGGAACTCCAGGAGTTCGTCCTGCAAGCGGGTGCGGATCAATGGGTCGAGTGCCGAGAAGGGCTCGTCCATCAGCAGGATCGGGGCGCCGGTGGCAAAGGCGCGGGCAAGGCCGACACGCTGCTGCATGCCGCCTGACAGTTCGTTGACCTTGCGGTCCGCCCATTTCGTCAGGTTCACGAGTTCGAGCTGCTCACCGACGCGGACCTTGCGTTCGGCCTCCGGCATGCCCGCGAGCTCGAGACCGAAGCCGACATTGTCGGCGACGGTGCGCCAGGGCAGGAGGGCGAACTGCTGGAACACCATGGAGACGGTGTGGGTGCGCAGGTCGCGCAGGGCTTTGGCATTGCATTTGTAGGGGTTGACGGAGCCGGTGGCGGCCGAGACTGCGACATCGCCGCGTACCACGGGCGCGAGCCCGTTGACGGCGCGCAGCAACGTCGATTTGCCGGAGCCGGAAAGGCCCATCAGCACCAGGATCTCGCCCTCCTCGATCGTCAGCGAGGCATTGGCGACACCTAGCACCAGGCCGGTCGTGGCGCCGATTTCGTCGCGCGTTTTGCCCTGGTCGACCATGGCAAGCGCGGTTTCCGGCCGGTCGCCGAAGATGATGCTGACATTGTTAAAGCTTACCGCGGTCATGCGCCGCCTCCTTCACCCGCCGTGCGGAACATCCGGTCGAGAATGATCGCCAGGATGACGATGCAGAAACCCGCCTCGAAACCCTTGGCGATATTGACGGTATTCAGCGCGCGGACGACCGGCACGCCAAGCCCGGGAGCGCCGACAAGGGCGGCGATGACGACCATCGACAGCGACAGCATGATGGTCTGGGTGAGGCCCGCCATGATCTGCGGCGTGGCGAACGGAAGCTCGATCTTGTGTAGCACCTGTATCGGCGTCGCGCCGAAAGCGACGGCGGCTTCGACGAGCGACGGCGGCGTCGAGATGATGCCGAGCCGCGTCAGCCGGATCGGTGCGGGGATTGCGAAGATGACGGTGGCGATCAGCCCGGGCACCATGCCGAGGCCGAACAGGATCAGCGCCGGGATCAGATAAACGAATGTCGGGATGGTCTGCATGAGATCGAGCACCGGGCGCATGGCGGCATAGACCCAAGGGCGGCGGGCGGCGGCAATCCCGAGCGGAATGCCGATCACCATACAGACGAAGGTGGCGGCGAGCACGAGGGCGAGCGTCTCCGTCGTCTCCTTCCAATAGTCCTGGTTGACGATGAGCAGCAGCCCGAGACAGGTGAAGACGGCGACCGCGATCGACCGGCGCAGCCAGAAGGCGATGGCGGTGATGGCAGCGATGACGATCAGCGGATGAGGCTTCTGCAGCACGAAGAGCAGGCCGTCTATGGCGCTCGATAGCAGGAAGGCGATCTGGTTGAAGAACCATTCGCCGTTCGAGGTCAGCCAATCCACGAAGGATTTGGCCCAGGGGCCAACGGGAATCTTAAATTCGGTGATCCAATTCAAGGGGCGCGCCTATCCAGAAAAACAACAATCGGACAAAAATGAAACGGGGCGGCGAGCCGCCCCGTTCATGTCATCAGAGACCGAGGCCGGTCTTGGCGGCCGCCAGCGCGTCGCCCTTGCCGTCGCGGGTTTTGACGCCCGCAAGCCAGGGTTCGATCGCCGAGGGGTTCGCCTTCAGCCATTCGGAAGCCGCAGCCTCCGGCTCCTTGCCGTCGTTGAGGATCTTGCCCATGATGTGGTTCTCCATGTCGAGGGAGAACGTCAGGTTCTTCAGCATCGCGCCGACATTCGGGCATTCGTCGAGGTAACCGGCCCGCACGTTGGTGTAGACCTTGGCGCCGCCGAAATCCGGACCGAAGATATCGTCACCGCCGGTGAGGTAGGTCAGCTTGAAGTTGGTGTTCATCGGATGGGGTTCCCAGCCGAGGAAGACAACGGGCTTGCCGGATTTGTCGGCACGCGCGACCTGAGCGAGCATGCCCTGCTCGGAGGATTCGACGACTTCCATATCCTTCAGGTCAAAAGTGTTCTTTTCGATCATGTCCATGACGAGGCGGTTGCCGTCATTGCCAGGCTCGATGCCATAGATCTTGCCGTCGAGATCGTCCTTGTGAGCGGCGATGTCCTTGAAGTCCTTGATGCCGAGCTCGGCGCCCTTGGCGTTGGTGGCGAGCGTGTACTTGGCGCCGACAAGGTTGGGGCCGAAGGATTCGACCGACTTATCGTCGAGGTAGGGACGGACATCCTTTTCCTGTGTCGGCATCCAGTTGCCGAGGAAGATGTCGATGTCCTTGTTCTTCAGCGAGGTGTAGGTGACCGGCACCGAAAGGACCTTAACATCGGTCTGATAGCCGATGCTCTTCAGAATGACGGATGCGGTGGCGGTGGTGGCAGTGATGTCAGTCCAGCCGACATCCGAGAAATGCACCGTAGAGCAGCTGTCTGGATCTGCGGCGAAGGCGGCGGTCGCAACGGAGAGGGCGGCGACGGCAGTTGCAGTGACGAGTTTGAATGTGCTTGTTGTTTTCATTTTAGACTCCCAGTCTTTAAGTTCCCAAGCCAACCATCAATAACCGAGTTTGACAAGCGACCTCAGTGCGTTTGCGTCGTATCGACCCATGCGATTGCGACGTCGGCGGATTTTTTCGCGACGCCCTGTTTTCGGGGCTTTCGGCGGTTTTTGAGCGTGGATTCCTGTGATTATCGCCGCCACGGGGCTTTTCTTTGCCATTCCGAGCTTTCAATAAGCCGATTAAGGAGAAATCGGATGGCAAAACTCTATTTCAACTACTCGACGATGAATGCCGGCAAGTCGACGATGCTGCTGCAGGCCTCCTATAATTATCAGGAGCGCGGCATGCGCACCGTGCAGTTGATCGCCGCTTTCGACGAGCGCGCGGGCCGGGGCGTGATCGGTTCGCGGATCGGCTTGGAGGCGAGCGCCATTCCCTTCGAGCCGCACGAGGATCTGTTTCGGCTGGTCGCGACGTTGAGCGGCGAAGGGGCGCCGATATCCTGCATCTTCGTCGACGAGGCGCATTTCATGACGCCTGTCCATGTCTGGCAGCTTGCCAGGGTCGTCGACAGGCTCGGTATCCCCGTCATGGTCTACGGGCTGAGAACCGATTTCCAGGGCAAGCTGTTTCCGGCCTCGCAGGAACTGCTGGCGATCGCCGACGAAATGCGCGAGGTGCGCACCATCTGCCATTGCGGGCGCAAGGCGACGATGGTGGTGCGACACGACGCAGAGGGAAAAGTGTTGCACGAAGGCGCGCAGATCGATGTCGGCGGAAACGAGAAATATGTCTCGCTCTGCCGCAGGCATTGGGACGACGCGATGAACGGTGCCTGGATCGCCGAGCCGGTCTGAAGCCGCGAAGCTGCCTGTTTTCTTTGGCGCCGCAAGCGACTAGCTTGAGCAGGAGATTCCCTGGAGAGATCAGGTGCGCAAACCCCCGCCATTCGACGGCCAGTACGAAGTCGCAGGCAGACTTGCCGAGAGCATTGCGGCGGAGGGAGCCTATTGCGTGGCTGCGATCGGCGCCTTTAGCGGTGACGAAACACGGTCGGCCGACGAGATCTTCATCGAGCAGAATGTCCGCTTCCAGGCCCATATCGCCGATGCTGCGGGGCTCGACGCCCAACTGGCCGAGCTGGTCTTTGCCCTCGACCGGCTGACGGCCGAGGTTTCGGCCGATCTCGACAGCTTCCGGGGGCTGACGCTGCGCGAGAAGATGGCCGGCTGGCTGTCGCGCCAGCGGATGTGGCGCATGTATACCTCACGTGTACGTGAGGCGCCCGTCATCGAACGGCTGCTCGATCTTTTGGCGAAATCGGACGCGCTCGCCAGGCTGATCGCCGGCCAGCGCGCCTTGCTCACCGAACGGCACAAGGCGGCCGAACTCAGCCTCGTCGACATTGTCGAGCAGCGGCGCCGGCTGGTCGTTTCCATCGATATCGCCCGCCTCAAGATGAAGGAGCTCAATGCCAAGGCGCTGACGACGCAGGGCCGTATCGGCGTCTATGGCAACAGGGCGCATTGGGAGCAGATGGAGGCGGAGCGGCGGGCGTTGAAGGCGGAGGCCGAGCGGATTTCCGCCGGCGAGCACGAGATGCGCGACGATAGCCAGCGGCGCGAGCGCTTCATCGGCCTGTTCCAGGCTTTTGTCGATTCGCTGAACGGCCGGATCGCCGCCTGCAACGTGCTGCTGCGCAAGCTGATGATCGATGTCGAGGAGCGGCTGATCATCTACCAGGCGCAGGTCGATACCGACCGGCCGGGCATGAAGATGCGGATCAAGCCGGAACTCTTTCCCGATATCGCCGCGCCGATCCGGCTGTTCGAAAAGGGCATGCTGGTCGCCCAGGATCTGGAGCGACGCAAGAGCCGCGCCGATCTCGAATTCGCCAGGCGGTTTCCGACCTATGCCGAGCCGCCGCCGGCGACATTGGGAGCGCCTTTGATCGACACGGCGCGCAGGTCCTTCCGTTTCAACCTGCCTTTCCTGCGTTCCTGATCGCCGGGCGCGTTGCGCGCCCTTTTTCGCCATAACTTCAATCCGAAAAATCGAGAGGCTCTTGTTGTGCTCGGGCCATCGAGCGCATATGTGGAAGCAGCGGGGCGGCAATGTCCCGATGTTCGCCTCGCCCTGACAGGAGACGACGATGCTTGACGGGATTGCCGGTTTTTTCAGGCTGATCGGCCAGACGATCGGCCGCTGGGCCCGCCTGTTTGCCGCTTGGGCCTTCTGGCCTTTTCTTGCCGCGCATGGCTGGTATCAGCGCCGGAGCTGGCTGATCCGATTGCCGGTCATCGCGTTCGTGGCGCTGTTCGTCGTGCTTTACGGCTATTTCTTCTGGCAGACGCAGATCTGGACGAATTTCAACACCGCCTTCGTCGACCAGTACCGGCTTTCCGAACGCAAGGTTGCCGCCGGGCAGGACGTGCCGGTCGCTGAAGGAGCCGATGCGACCGCGCCAAAGACCTGCCAGCGCTCGGCGATCGTCGACGTCGCGGCCGATCTGACCGATTTCAATGTCAACCAGAACGCATGGATTTCCTCCATGCTGCTCTACAAGATGGGCTTCTTCGGCATCGACTGGGATCACACGCCCTTCCTCGACAACAAGGCGTCGTTCCAGCGCGGCGTCAACCAGGCGGTCCGGCGGACCTCGGTGGAGCTTGTCGACACGCTCGGGCGCGTGCGCGGCACATCGGGTATCAACAACGACCTGCAGCGCGCGCGGGGCAATCTGCAGTTCGACGAATATAGCTGGTATTTCGGGTTCAATCCCTTCGGGCCGAAGACGCCGACGCCTTCCTATTACCGCTCGGCGATCGGCAGCCTGCGCAAGTTCAACACTGATCTCGCCCTCTGCAACGCCATTTTCGATGGCCGTGCCGACAATCTGGTGCAGTTCATCGACCGCATCGCCAACGATCTCGGCGGCACCTCGGATATGCTTGCCGAGCGCTCGGAAAACCACAATCGCGGCTGGTTCGATACCCGCGCCGACGACCGGTTCTGGTTCGCCTACGGCCAGCTCTACGGCTATTACGCGATCATGGCGGCTGCCCAGGCCGATTTCTCGCAAGTTGTGTCGGAGCGCAATCTCGGAGCGATCTGGGGCGGGACCATGCGACAGTTCCAGGCGGCGCTGCGCATCCAGCCGGCGATCATCTCGAACGGGCGCGAGGATGGCTGGATCATGCCGAGCCATCTCGCCACCATGGGCTTTTATATTCTGAGGGTGCGCTCGAACCTCGTCGAAATCCGCTCGGTGCTCGACCGCTAATCCCGCGCGTCCAACAGACGAGCTAATCAGGCGTTATCGCTGTCGAGTCAGCGAGACGCCGTGTTGTCCTCGAAGCCGACGACACGCAGTTTCTCGACGAATTCGTAGGTGATGCCGACGATGCCGCTGCCACTTTCATCGTCACGGAAGCGGCCGACGCTGCGCACCACCTTGTAGCCGCCAAGCCGGTTGTCGACACGATAGACAAAATGGAAACCGGCGCGGTGAAGGCTCGCCTCTTCGAAGGTTTGAGCGATGAGGCTGCGGTCCTCCTCATGAATGCGCGACATCAGCTCTGTCAGATTGACGGGGCCGTCGCTGTAGGGGAGATCGAAGATCGTGTGCACATCCTCGCTTGCAAAGAAATGTCCAGTCTCGATGTCGATGCGCCAGAAGCCGAAAAGGCGATAGGCAGCAAGCATCTGGACAATTTCCGCATCGGTGATGCCGATGTGGGCGCGGGATTGCGCTGTCTTGTCAATGACGGGCTGTTCGAAACGAAGAGACACGATTCCCCCAGATCACGGGACGACGTGCCGACTCTCTTCTGATGCCTCAGTTGATCAGCTTCAATCGAATTGCCTTAGCTACCAACTGGGTGCGGTTGACGCAATCGAGTTTTTTGATCGCGTTCGTCATATAGGCGTTCACCGTATGGTCCGAGAGCGCCAGGATCTGGCCGATTTCGATCGAGGTTTTGCCTTGGGCAGTCCAGCGTACAACTTCTAGTTCGCGAGTCGACAGCGCGTTATGCGCGCATTCCTCGTTGCGTTTGACTGCATTGTATGCATCGAGTGCATGCAGAATGATCATTGCCAACTCATTGATCTCGCTCTGGCCGAGTGCGGCGCGGTCGCCGCAGAACCAGAAGACCAACCGTTGGCCATCGGCTGCGATGGTCGGCATGGCGACGCCTGCCGGTATGGCATGGCGCAGCATCAGGGCACGCAGTTCGGCAGGAAAGGCCTGACCATTGACGGTGTCGTTGAGGTGCCAGACCGGCGGCACAGCGGACTCTCTCAGCCGCACGCCAAATGGACAACCGCGCATCATGTGGGCGCGATCAAACTCCCTGACATAGGCGGCCGGAAGCGAACTCTCGATCAGCAGCGGTTTCAAAAGAAGGTCTTCGGGAGAAGGGGCGTGCATCAGCGTCGCATGCGACAATCCGAAGGCTGTGGAGATTCTGCCGAGCGCCTGTGCAAAGAGGCCACGTGTTCGTGCAGTCGCAAGCTCTGCCGAAAGCAATGACTGTCTTTCAGAGGTAGTCATGTAAGACATTTGTACGCCTCCGGCAGCCCCAATGTTACCGCTATCAAACACAGAAAGGCGGCGGGATGCTAGTCCCAACCGACTTGGCGCAAGCCGATTCATTCAAATTGTGAAAAATTAGTCACAGTAGATCGCGTCTTGGTTGAGTTTCGACTTGCAAAAATAGCGTTGCGGTATCTTTGGCTCCCGCGTGGCCGCAGAGCGATGGATCTCACGCAGCCGGACAGGAAGAGAATCACTTCGGGAAAGAGGTTGGGCGGTAACACCAGCGAAATCTGGCTTGCTGCGGTTCGATGCAATTGCTAATCGTATTCTCATGTATAACTGAGGCGATTTAATCGTGCGCTTTGCAATTTTTGTTTTTCGCAAGCATCTGTTTTTCCTTATATTACTTGCCCTGTTATTTTTGAGCTTGCCGATCGGTGCCGCGATCTCACAGGCTGCCGAGAAGAAGAAGCAGGCGGGGCAGGCGCCAATGCGTTTCATCATCGTACGAAGCCTCCTCTGCATGGAAGACTGTCCTGAATGGATATCGGCAGAGGGGCGCATAACCACCGATACTCCCGGCCAGCTCCGAAAAATTCTGAAGAAAATCGGGGATCGGAAATTGCCGGTGGTCTTTCAGTCGGAAGGTGGTGAGGTCGATGCTGCCTATGCGATGGGCCGGATGATCCGCAAGGCCGGTCTGGAAACAGCCGTAGGAGGCACGCGACTGAAGGATTGCCCAGCGGACGATACGCGCTGCGCCGCCGCTATCGAAAAGGATGGCAGCCCGGTCGGCGTCACCTATTCGGATGGCGCATACTGCTTTTCCGCATGTCCTCTGGCTTTCGCCGGCGGTACCTCGCGCGTCTCGTCGCAATGGGCTTTCATCGGTGTCCACCAGATCACGACCGTCTACAAGAGAGAGCGTGTCTCCTATCGCATCGAATACAAGATCGTGAATGGCAAGAAGACGGAAATTTCCCGCAAGGAGGTTGGACGCAAATCCGCGGGGCAGAGTAGTTCCACTAAACTTGGAAAGAAGGCGGCCGCTGCCCTGACGGGCTATTTGAAGGAGATGGGCGTCAGTGCCGATCTGATCGGTTTGATGATGAGTACCCCTCCTGATCGCATCACTATCGTGCCGCCAGCAGATGCACTTCGCATGGGGCTGAACACCGACATGCTGGCTTACAATGAGTGGCCGGGCATGCCGCTCTGCGTGGCGGGTGCAGCCACTGATGCCGCCTGCCACGGCCATTCGGCGGTCGAAGCGGCTGGGGCGCCCGCAACTGCAGACACAAGCGAGAAACAGCCGACAACCCTGCCGATGGACTTTCTCCTGATGTATCATGGCAATTGCCAGGAGGAGTGCACGCAGTGGATTTCTGCGGAAGGAGACATCACGCCGGATACCCCGGCTCGGCTGGCGGCAATCTTGAAGACGCTCGGCGAAAGAAAGCTGCCGCTCGTTCTTCAGTCCAATGGCGGGGACATGGATGCGGCTTTCGCGATGGGGCGTGTGATCCGTGCGGCAGGTCTGGAGACCTCGATTGGCAGAACGCGGTTGCCGAACTGCCCGACGCTCGATCCGCGTTGCAAGGCGAGCATGGCCAAAAGCGGTCCGACGGAGGGGGAGGTCTCTGCCGGCGGTGCATACTGCCTTTCGACCTGTACTCTCGTCTTGATGAGCGGAACGCCGCGGATTGTCGGATATTCCGATATCGGCCTTGTCAGACCCACGACGGCTGAAGATAGGAAATTCTTCGCCTATTTCGACGAGATGGGCGTTAATGCCGAGTCTTTCGAGACGATGATGCTCGCGACCTCGATTGAGCGAAAGAATATTCCTCGTTCTCAGGCGCTCGAGCTTGGCATCGTCAACGGGATCATCCCTTACGGTGATGAGCCCGGTGATCGCCTATGTGGACCCGATGCCAAGGAAAGTCTTCGATGCCCCAGAAAAGCTGAGGCAGAGATCGCTCCTGTTGCTGCGGCCTCGAATTGATGCGGAAAAGAACGCCGGTGTGCCCACTCACTGACGTGGGACAATCAGTTCGTCGTCCCTTTACCCCTTGTCCTTCAAATCATTTTTCGACGTCACGCTCATCAGCTTCTCCAGGAAGCCGAGCATGACGGCGGAGGCGACGAAGGCGAGGTGCATGAAGGTCAGCCACATGATCTTGCCGTCGGCATATTTGTCGGCATTAAGGAAGACCTGCAGCAGATGGATGGAGGAAATGGCGACGATCGAGGAGGCGACCTTGATCTTCAGGCTGCCTGAATCGAGCTTGCCGAGGAAGGAAACCTCGTTGTCAGCCTCACTGGCCTCATCGAAGCGGCTGACGAAATTCTCGTAGCCCGAGATCATCACCATGACGATCAGGCTGGCGACGAGGGCTGCGTCGATCAGACTGAGCATGGCAAGGATCATCTCCGCTTCGTCGAGCTCGAAGACGCCGGAGGCGATCTTCAGGAGCTTGTAGGCGAAGGAAACGGCATAGACGGCGAGCGCCGCTACCAGGCCGATATAGAAGGCGACGAGGAGCCAGCGGCTCGACAGGATGATGCGCTCAATGATGAGTTCCAGTGACTTCATGTTTTCACCCTGTGAAACCGCAATCGTTGACCGCCACATAAACGCCCAGCGTGGTTGCCGCAAGGCGTGGCGCTATTCACACTTCGCCGATATTTCGCTATCTCGATAAGGGGAAAACAACGACTCTGCGTCCGCGGGGGTCGGACGGGGGACATCCATGCCAGCCATCAAATCCGATATCGAAATCGCGCGCGCAGCTGCCAAGAAGCCGATCTTCGAGATCGGGGCGAAACTCGGCATTCCGGTTGAGCAACTCGCTCCCTATGGTCACGACAAGGCGAAGGTCAGCGCTGAGTTCATCGCGGCGCAGGCAGGCAAGAAGGACGGCAGGCTGATTCTCGTCACTGCGATCAATCCGACACCGGCGGGCGAGGGCAAGACGACGACCACCGTCGGGCTCGGCGACGGGCTGAACCGGATCGGCAAGAAAGCCATCATCTGCATCCGCGAGGCTTCTCTCGGCCCCTGTTTCGGCGTCAAGGGCGGGGCGGCCGGCGGCGGTTATGCGCAGGTCGTGCCGATGGAAGACATCAACCTGCATTTCACCGGCGATTTCCATGCGATCACCTCGGCGCACAATCTGTTGGCGGCGATGATCGACAACCATATCTACTGGGGCAACGAAGAGAATATCGACATTCGCCGCATCACCTGGCGGCGGGTCATGGACATGAACGACCGGGCGCTCAGAAGCATGGTCTCCTCGCTCGGCGGTGTCGCCAACGGTTTCCCGCGCCAGGGCGGGTTCGACATCACCGTCGCCTCCGAGGTGATGGCGATCCTCTGCCTCGCCACCGATCTCAAGGATCTGGAGCGGCGGCTCGGCGACATCATCATCGGCTATCGCTTCGACCGCACGCCGGTGCATGCGCGCGACCTGAAAGCCGACGGCGCCATGGCGGTGCTCTTGAAGGATGCGATGCAGCCGAACCTCGTGCAGACGCTGGAGAACAATCCGGCCTTCGTGCATGGCGGACCCTTCGCCAACATCGCCCATGGCTGCAATTCGGTGACGGCGACGAAGACGGCGCTGAAGCTCGGCGACTATGTGGTGACGGAAGCAGGCTTCGGGGCCGATCTCGGAGCGGAGAAATTCTTCGACATCAAATGCCGCAAGGCCGGGCTGAAACCGGATGCGGCGGTCATCGTCGCGACCGTCCGGGCGCTGAAGATGAATGGCGGGGTGAAGAAGGAGAATCTCGGCACCGAGGACGTGGCGGCGTTGAAGAAGGGCTGCGCCAATCTTGGACGGCACGTCGCCAATGTGCGCCGGTTCGGCGTGCCCGTCGTCGTGGCGATCAATCATTTCGTCTCGGATACCGACGCCGAGATTGCGGCGGTCAAGGAATTCGTCTCAAGACTCGGCGCCGAGGCGATCCTCTGCCGCCACTGGGCGCTGGGTTCGGCCGGCATCGAGGAACTGGCGCACAAGGTGGTGGAACTGGCTGAATCCGGCCAAGCGAAATTCCAGCCGCTCTATGGCGACGACATTTCGCTGTTCGAGAAGATCGAGATCGTCGCCTCGAAGATCTACCATGCCGGCGAGGTGACGGCCGACAAGGCGGTGCGCGACCAGCTACAGACATGGGAGGAGCAGGGCTACGGCAATCTGCCGATCTGCATGGCGAAGACGCAATATTCCTTCTCCACCGATCCGAACCTGCGCGGCGCGCCGGAAGGCCATGTCGTCACCGTGCGGGAGGTGCGGCTTTCGGCGGGCGCCGGCTTCGTCGTCGCCATCACCGGCGAGATCATGACGATGCCCGGCCTGCCGAAATCGCCGTCGGCGGAGCGGATTTTCCTGAACGATCAGGGTTATATCGAGGGCTTGTTCTGATCTTCAGAACGCTTGCTCATCTGTTCGACGGCCTGATTCAAGCGTGAACCGCAACTCGTTGAAATGATTAGTGACAATAGCGATAGCCGCCCTTCCTCTCGATGACGTCGAGATGGAAATGCGTCTCGTGGGCCGCGTCGCTTTCGGGGTCGAGGACGGTGGTGAAATAGAGGCAGCCGGCGGCGCTGACGGTGCGCTGGAAGGCGCCGGTGAGCGTCGGATCCTCGCGGCGGGAGCGGACGGCGACATCCTCGCCCTTTTCGAAATGGAAACTGGCAATATCGATGGCGTTGCCGCGGGCATGTTCGGAGATCTTGCCTGTTCCGGCGCCATTACGCAGGCGGCACATATAGGCCGTTGCCTGGTTGACGGTGGTGATGCGGCCCTGCTCCGGCAAGGCGGCGGAGGCGGTCGGGATGACGCTGTCCTTCATCCAGCGGGCAAGGGCGAGTGCTGCCGGGCAGCGGAGCGTCGCTTCCGGCTTCAGGCTGATGCCGGGCAGGGCTTCGGAGACGATGATCGGTTTGTCGATGCCGCAGCCGTTGCCGTCATCGATACGCGGCGTTTCCTTGAAGACGACGCCCAAAGCCCGGAGTGCGGCCGTGCATTCGGCGTGCTCGGTGTCGCTTTCGGGTTCGATCGTCAGATGCTGTTCTTCGAGCGTCTGCTCGGCTGGCGGCTTGTTTTCTTCAGTCGGGGTCTGCGGGCTTTCAAGCTTGCCCGGGGGCAGCGGCGGGCCTTGCATGGGTTCGGCCGGCGCAGGCTGGGCCGGTTCGGCCCCCGGCGTCGACGGCTGGCTCGGTGCCTCCGGAGCCTTTACATCAGGTTTCGGCTGAGGGGCCGGCACCTCTTCAGGCGCGGGCGGTTCCGCCTCCGCAGGCGGGACAGAGGTGGGGCTGCTCGTCTCGCCGGCATCGGGCCGAGGTTGGGGCAGTGGACCTTGTGGGGGCAAGCGGGCGCCGGCAAGAAAGGCGGTAGCGGCGATCAGGATCGCCAGTATCGAAAGTTTTCTCAACGCATCCGATTCCCTGCTGCCGATAGTTAGGGATAATGCGCGAGGGCGGTTTTCGTTGCAAATGCGCAACGTTTAGGAAGATCGTTAAAACTTGATAATATTATTCAACATAAATCGCCGGATTATGTTGACAATAGAACTCATGTTTTTTATGCGGCAAAAAGAAGGCAGAAATTCTGCGTCGCCTTCATCCGCAAAAGCCCAGCCAGCCCCTCGAGCGTTTGACGCGCCACGACCAGCCAGCCCGGTAATCATCATTAGAGGGTAGGTTATGATCGTCCGGCATTGGCGTTCGGTTTTGTTGGTCTGCACGGCAGCCACAGTTGTTTTTCCTGTTTCGCAGTCTTTCGCGCAAAGCGCTCCGGCAACGACGCCGCAAGCCACCGCAGAAGACAGCACCGTCCTGCAGAAGATCGTCGTCAAGGGCAAACGCGTGGCGCCGGGCAGCGTCGCCGACACGCCGCTTGCGACCGAGATCACCGCCAAGACGCTCGAAGAGAAGCAGGTCACCAATTTCGACGATATTGGCCGCAGCGTCGATGCAGGTGTGAACTACTCGCGTGGCGACGCGGGCTTCAACCTGCGCGGCCTCTCCGGCGCTCGCATCCTGACCACCATTGACGGCATTCCGATCCCATATATTTCGAACAGTTCGCGCCAGGGTGCTTTCGCGCCGGCCAACGCCAATGGCGGCGGCGATACCTTCGATTTCGATTCGCTGTCGTCGCTCGATATCGTGCGTGGCGCAGATTCGAGCAAGGGCGGCTCGGGCATGCTCGGTGGCGCCATCGTTCTCAATACGCTCGAGCCGGAGGATCTCATTCCCGAAGGCCGGGATTGGGGTGCGATCGTCAAGTCGACATACGACAGCGAAAATCGCAGCATTTCCAGCTCGGCCGCCGCTGCCAAGAAGATCGGCAACGCGTCGATCCTGTTTCAGGGCGGCTACCGCAAGGGCCATGAACGCGACAATATGGGCGACAACGACAGCTATGGCCGCTCTCGCACCGAGGCGGATCCCGCCGATTTCGACCAGCACAACCTGCTCTTCAAGCTGCGACAGGAGCTGGAAGGCGGTCATCGCATCGGCCTGACGGCCGAACGCTTCCGCCGCGATCTCAAGACCGACCTGCGCGAGCTCCAGGGCGGCACGACGCCGCGCAACTTCCGGATCGACAATTATGACGGCCGCGAACTGCGCGACCGCGACCGCGTTTCTCTCGATTACGATTATGAGGCGCAGTCTTCCGACGCATTCTTCAGCAGTGCGCGCGCAACGCTTTATTGGCTGGATTTGAAGAAGGAAGCCGGCAGCCGGGGCCGTACGACCACCAATGTGGCTTATGGCCGTAACAACCAGATAGAAAACGAAACCTGGGGCTTCAGCGGCACGGCGACGAAGGATTTCGAATATTCCGGTCTCAGCCACTCCGTTCGCGTGGGCCTCGACGTCGGCATTTCCAGCTGGAGCCAGTATAGCTGGGCACTTTGCCCGACGCCCACAACGTGCCCGGCGCTGAACAACCAGGCGGAAGTGCCCAATGTCGACAGCCAGAACCTGGGGCTGACCTTCGAAGACAAGATCGAAATCGGCAATACCGGCTTCGCGTTGACACCCGGCTTCCGCTTCGACTGGTTCAACTACAATCCGTCGACCGGCGGAAGTTTCGCAAGCAATACCGGGCTTACTCGTTTCGGGGACCTGAACGACCGGACGGAAGCCGGCCTGTCGCCGAAGATCCTTGCCACATATGACCTGACGCCCGACGTGCAGCTTTACGCACAGCTGGCCGTTGGCTTCCGCGCACCCACCGTGGACGAGCTCTACAGCCGCTTCTATAATCCGACGGGCCGCTACGCCCAGCTCGGCAATCCCGATCTGGAGCCGGAAATCGGCCGCGGCGTCGAAATCGGCGCCAATTTCGACACGGGCGATTTTACCGGTCGGGTTGCGGCTTTTCACACCCGCTACCAGAACTTTATAGAGACGGTGACAAGCCGGGACGCGACCGGCTTTACGGAGTTCAACTACACGAACGTTTCTGCGGCCACAATTTCGGGTATTGAAGCCAGTGCCGTCAAGACATTCAACAATGGCATCAACCTGCATGCGTCGCTTGCCTATGCCTATGGCCGCAACGAGGATACGGGCAAATACTTGCGATCGGTTGCTCCCTTCAAGGCGATCATCGGCGGCGGTTGGAGCAACGACAACTACGGTTTCGATCTTTCCTCGACGCTCTCGGCAGCCATGCCTGACGACGATGTTGCGACCACATTCGATGCGCCAGGTTATGGTGTCGTCGATCTGACGGCATGGTGGACGCCGGAACAGTTGAAGGGTCTGCGTATCCAGGGGGGTGTCTACAACATCTTCGATCAGGAGCATTACAACGCGCTCGCCGTGCGCGACGTCAACCTGACCTCGGTGACTGCGTCGCAGCCGCAAGAATGGTATTCGGAGCCGGGCCGTACGTTCAAGGTGTCGATCACCAAGACTTTCTGATCGCGATCACGCTTTCAAGGCTGGGGGAGGGCGGCTTTCGGGCCGCCCTTTTTCAATCCCGCAATCGCCTCTTGCGCAATGGCTGATCTCAGGCTAACAATTTTTCATGATCAAGTCCTTGAACATTGCTGTTTGGTGGTGGGTTCGCTAAGGCGGCCTCGACCAATCGTGTCCAAAGACGACGAGTGAGCCGCCCGAAACTTCGAGGCGGCTTTTTTGTTTTATGGCCGCCTGTCGTCCGGGCCCCGATAACGGAGTGGAACAATGGTAACGATCCTGCGGGATGATGGTGCGGAAATCTACGAGACCAAGGGCGGGATATCCGTCACGCGGCAGCGGCGGGCGATTCCCTACGGCGATGCGGTCTCTTCCTATGTCGACAAGCTCGACGAGCGCCGCGGTGCGGTGTTCTCGTCGAACTACGAATATCCGGGCCGTTACACGCGTTGGGATACTGCCGTCGTCGATCCGCCGCTCGGCATCTCCTCCTTCGGGCGCGACGTCTGGATCGAAGCCTTTAACGAACGTGGCGAAGTGATCCTCGGCTTCGTAACCGAGCGGCTGAAGACGGTGGCCGACCTTGTGCTCGGCGCTTCCTCTGCCCGTCGCCTCGACCTGACCGTCAAGACACCGGACCGGGTGTTCACCGAGGAAGAGCGCTCGAAGATGCCGACGGTCTTCACCGTGCTGCGCGCCGTGACCGATTTGTTCTATTCGCAGGCGGATGCGAGCCTCGGGCTTTACGGCGCCTTCGGCTACGACATCGCCTTCCAGTTCGACGCGATCGATCTGAAGCTGACGCGGCCCGCCGACCAGCGCGACATGGTGCTCTACCTGCCGGACGAGATCCTCGTCGTCGACAATTATGCCGCCAAGGCCTGGATCGACCGTTACGATTTCGAAAAAGGCGGGGTTTCGACCGAGCGCAAGGCCCAGGATATCGCGCCCGACCCCTTCCAGCATACGGATTCCATTCCGCCGAAGAGCGATCACCGGCCGGGCGAATATGCCGATCTTGTCACCAAGGCGAAGGAAAGTTTCCGCAAGGGCGACCTCTTCGAAGTCGTGCCGGGGCAGAAGTTCATGGAACGCTGCGACAGCAAGCCTTCCGATATTTCCAGGCGGCTGAAGGCGATCAATCCGTCGCCCTATTCCTTCTTCATCAATCTCGGCCATCAGGAATATCTGGTCGGCGCCTCGCCCGAAATGTTCGTGCGCGTTTCCGGCCGCCGCATCGAGACCTGCCCGATCTCGGGCACCATCAAGCGCGGCGACGATCCGATTGCCGACAGCGAGCAGATCCTCAAGCTTTTGAATTCGAAGAAGGACGAATCCGAACTCACCATGTGCTCGGATGTCGACCGTAACGACAAGAGCCGGGTGTGCGAGCCGGGCTCGGTCAAGGTGATCGGCCGCCGGCAGATCGAGATGTATTCGCGCCTCATCCACACGGTCGACCATATCGAGGGACGGCTGCGCGACGACATGGATGCCTTCGACGGTTTTCTCAGCCATGCCTGGGCCGTCACAGTCACCGGCGCCCCGAAGCTCTGGGCGATGCGCTTCATCGAAAGCCATGAAAAGAGCCCACGGGCATGGTATGGTGGGGCGATCGGCATGGTCGGCTTCAACGGCGATATGAACACCGGCCTGACGCTCCGCACCGTGCGCATCAAGGACGGCATCGCCGAGGTGCGCGCTGGTGCTACGCTGCTGAATGATTCCATTCCAGAGGAAGAAGAAGCCGAAACCGAACTGAAGGCCTCCGCCATGCTTTCCGCCATCCGCGATGCCAAGACCGGTAATTCCGGCAAGATCCAGCGCGACGTCGCAAGCGTCGGCAAGGGTGTCAGCATCCTGTTGATCGATCATGAGGACAGCTTCGTTCACACGCTCGCCAACTATTTCCGCCAGACGGGGGCGACGGTTTCGACCGTGCGCACGCCGGTGCCGGAGGAAATCTTCGACCGTTTGAATCCCGACCTCGTCGTGCTGTCGCCTGGCCCCGGAACCCCCAAGGATTTCGACTGCAAGGCGACGATCAAGAAGGCGCGGGCGCGCAATCTGCCAATCTTCGGCGTCTGCCTCGGCCTGCAGGCGCTTGCCGAAGCCTATGGTGGGGAACTGCGCCATCTGGCCCTGCCGATGCACGGCAAGCCATCGCGCATCCGCGTGCTGGAGCCGGGCATCGTCTTCTCCGGCCTGTCGAAGGAGGTGACGGTCGGCCGCTACCACTCGATCTTCGCCGATCCTTCGACGCTGCCGCGCGAGTTCATCATCACGGCGGAAAGCGAAGACGGCACGATCATGGGCATCGAACATGAAAAGGAGCCGATCGCCGCGGTGCAGTTCCACCCCGAATCGATCATGACGCTCGGCGGCGATGCCGGCATGCGGATGATCGAGAATGTGGTGGCGCATCTGGCGCGCAAGGTGAAGACCAAAGCTGCCTGAGCGCAATTCCACCTCTCCCTTCCTGCTTTGCGGGAAGGGAAAGGCGGGTCAGCGGCGTTCACATCAGAGTTCGGTTGACTTCTTCCCGTAAATCAGAACATTTCAGGAACGATCAATCGGAGCCCGTCGCCGTGGCCAATGCTGAAAAGTTCATCATTCTCCCTTATCGTAAGAACCGCGGCAATCTCGTGCCCGGTGAAATGCGCCAGGCATCGACCTCCGTCAGCGCGGAAAAGATCGCTTCGGCGATGGCGCAGCGTTTCGTCGGCGTGGCGGCCTATGCCGTAATCGTCGATGAAGAAACCGGCGACATGTCGTCGCCGCGGTTGCTCGCGCGATATGGCGAGATTGCCGATCTCAACGCCGCCTGAGGCGCGGTTTTCAGCATGGAGACATCACTCTACCTGCCGGTCAAAGCTTTCCTGGAGGCGGCCGGTTATGTCGTCAAGGGCGAGGTCGGCGGATGCGATCTCGTGGGGTTGAGCGATGGCGAGCCGCCGGTCGTGGTGGTCTGCGAACTCAAACTCTCCTTCAACCTCGAACTGCTTCTGCAGGCGGTCGACCGGGCGGCGATGAGCGATGAGGTCTGGATCGCGGCCCGCGTTTCCGCCAAGGGGCGCGGGCGAGAGGCCGACAGACGCTACCGCGACCTCTGCCGGCGCCTCGGCATCGGCATGCTCGGCGTTTCCGATGGCGGCGAGGTCAGCGTCATCGTCAGCTCCGTCTCGCCGATGCCGCGCACCAATCCGAAGCGGCGCTCGCGCCTCGTCAAGGAGCATCAGCGCCGCCGCGGTGATCCGGCCGTCGGCGGCGGCTCGCGGGCGCCGATCATGACCGCCTATCGCCAGCAGGCGCTGTTGTGCGCCGCCGCACTCGAGCGGGGATTGGCGCGGCCGCGGGATATGAAGGCGCTTACGCCCAAGGCCGGCCCGATCCTGCGCGACAACGTCTACGGATGGTTCGAGCGCATGGAAAAAGGCGTTTATGCCCTGACGCCTGCAGGGCAGGCCGCTCTTCTACGCTGGCCGCAGCCTGTATTTTCCGACCCGCCACCTTGAAAGCTGCGCTGTAGGGAGCATCGGCGGGATCGCTCAGTATGCCGCTTTCCGACCGGACACGGCAACGCCTGTGAACGACTTGTCATTCCCCTTTGACAAATCCGCCGTCATCGCCCATATCACCCTTAACTGAACCGCCTGCGCGACATTCGCGTGGGCGGTTTTGCGTTTCAACGGCTTGAATTCTGCAATTCATTCGCAACCGCAGGGGAACGATATGAGTGACAATGGCGATCTTACGGTTCGGAAGCTGGCGATGTGGGGGATTCCGCTGTCGCTCGGTGTCATGGGCCTGAAGATGGTGGCTTGGTGGGTGACCGGATCGGTGGCGCTGCTGTCCGACGGGCTCGAATCCTCGGTCAACGTCGTTGCCGCCTTCGTCGCCTTCTTCGTCATCCGCTATGCGCAGAAGCCTGCCGATCACGACCATCCCTTCGGCCATCACAAGGCGGAATATCTGTCTGCCGTCACCGAAGGCGTGCTGATCGTCGTCGCTGCCCTGCTGATCGTCACCGAGGCGATCGGTTATCTCGCCGAGCCGCGCATGCTGGATGCACCCGTCCTCGGCCTTGCGATCAATTTCGCGGCCGGCGTCATCAACGCGATCTGGGCGCGGTTGCTGATCCGCACTGGGCGCAGGCATCGCTCGGCGGCACTGATGGCGGACGGTCAGCATATCATGTCCGATGTGGTGACCTCCATCGGCGTGCTCGTCGGCCTGCTGCTGGCGCTGGCGACAGGTTATGCGATCTTCGACCCGGTGCTTGCCATCCTCGTTGCCGTCAACATCTTGTATCAGGGCTGGAAGGTGATCTCGCAATCGATCGGCGGGCTGATGGACCAGGCGGTCGAGCCACAGGAAGAGGAGGCGATCAAGCAGGCGATCGCCACCCATGCGGCGGGCTCCATCGGCGTGCATGACCTGAAGACGAGGCGGGCGGGCACCGTCACCTTCATCGATTTTCACATGGTGGTGCCCGGCGGGATGTCCGTGCGACAGGCGCATGATATATGCGATCGCCTTGAGGATGCCATCAGGGCAGTGCACGAGGGCGCCACTATCGCAATTCACGTGGAGCCCGAGGGCGAAAAGGCTCACGGCATCCGCGTCAAAGTCGTCAAGGAGGCATGATGCCGAGTACCGATGTTTCCAGCCTGTCGATGCTGGGTCAGCAAACCGAAACCGCGCAATCGCCGGAGGAGGCGGTGCTTGAAAAAGTGCCGTCCAACCATGCCGGTACCGACTACGTTGTGCGCTTCACCGCGCCGGAATTCACCTCGCTCTGCCCGATGACCGGGCAGCCGGATTTCGCCCATATCGTCATCGACTACATTCCGGGCGAATGGCTGGTGGAATCGAAATCGCTGAAGCTCTTCCTGCATTCCTTCCGCAATCACGGCGCTTTCCACGAGGATTGTTCGATCTACATCGCCAAGCGCATCGTCGAGCTGCTCGATCCCCGGTGGCTGAGGATAGGCGCCTATTGGTATCCGCGCGGAGGCATTCCGATCGACGTCTTCTGGCAGACGGGCAGGCCGCCGGAAGGCGTGTGGCTGCCGGAGCAGGGTGTTGCCACCTATCGCGGGCGTGGGTGAGCCGCGGTCGGGCAAAGCCCGAGCAATCGATCCAGTGAATCGATTGCAGCGGCGAACGCCCTGAGCCCAAGCGAAGGGCCGGGCAACAGCGCGGCATGTAAAACCAACTGGCGCCGTTCCTTGGCCCTTAAACCTCAAGCATCAGTGACGTCGTTGCCGGACGAATCGTCAACATAATCGTCGTCGCCATCGTCGTAGTCGGCCTGCTGCACGTTGGCGTCCTTGTCGTCACTTGCGTTGTCCGAGGCCTGGCGGGTGTCGTCGTTGCCGTAATAATTGTTGATGACGGTTTCTTCGGTCGGCGCACTGGCATTGCCGAAGGGGTTGGCGCCGAAGGGCGAGCCCCAGCCGAGCGAGGACATGTGGTTGCCGAAGATGCCGCTCAGCGAATTGGCAAGCAGCATGCCTCCGGCAACGCCCGCTGCCGTGCCGAGCGCGCCGCGCAGGAAGCTGCCGCCGGCCGATGGCGCATAGGCCTGCTGGCTCCAGGGGCCGGACGGCTGTTGCGGCGGCTGGCGGGCATCACGGTCGTAGCCACGGGGCTCGTCATAACCGCGGGAGGCCTGGCCCCATGGGCCGGGGTTGGAGGGGACAGGCGCGGGCTGCTGGGTCTGCGTATTGCCGAAGATCGAGCTCAGGAAGCCGCCGCCCTGTTCGGCCTGGTGGTGTTCACTGGCGCCGGCTTCCAGCTGGCGGATATGCTCTTCGAGTTCCTTGATATGATTGGCGGCCGCCTCCAGCCCCTTTTCCTGAACGATGACGGCCTGGGCCAGATAATAGGTGGCCGATGGCTGTTCGCGCGTTGCCTGGTCGATCAGCGCTTCAGCCTCGCGGTCGCGCGGTGTGGCCGCGGCGGTGCGCACGCGGTCGAAGAGGGCGGTCAGCAGTTGGCGTTCTTCCGGTGACATGTCCTGTCTCCTAATGATCTAGAGCGCCGCGCGTCCGATAGGACGCGCTAAGGACGCTCTATCAATTTAAAACTGCGCATAATCCTTTCCGACAATCGATTCCGATTTCGGGGTTATGCGCTGGCGGCGTTTGCCGCGTGAGGCTGAGGTAGGAACCGATTTTGGCTTTTCAAAGCCTTTCACCGTTACAATTCAGTAAGGCTTGCAGAACGGCGCGCGGCTTCTTAAGGATATCTGCATCGCTTCGGTGCCTTGTGTTTTTCCCGCATTGTTTTAGGCATTGAGTCGCACTATGTGCGAGGAACCCGAATTCATCTCCAAGAGGTTCGAATGAACGACGAAGACCAGGACGACAAGACGAAGGAACTGCCGCTCGGCAAGGAAACGGAGGCGAATCTTTTCAAGTCGCGTTCGATCTTCATCTACGGACCGATCAATCAGGAATTGGCGCAGAAGGTCTGCTCGCAGCTGGTGGCGCTTGCCGCAGCCAGTGACGAGGACATCCGCATCTATGTCAATTCGCCCGGTGGCCACGTCGAATCCGGCGATTCCATCCATGACATGATCAAGTTCATCAAGCCGAAGGTCTGGATGATCGGCACGGGCTGGGTCGCCTCGGCCGGCGCGCTGATCTATGTCGCGGTTCCGAAAGAGCGGCGCCTGTGCCTGCCGAACACGCGCTTCCTGCTGCACCAGCCCTCCGGCGGCACGCGCGGCATGGCATCCGACATCGAGATCCAGGCGCGCGAGATCATCAAGATGAATGAGCGCCTGAACAGGATCATGGCGGCGGCCACCGGCCAGCCGCTCGACAAGATCGCCAAGGATACGGATCGCGACTACTGGCTTTCTGCCGAAGAGGCGAAGGACTATGGCCTCGTTTCGCGGGTTGTGACGTCGCAGTCCGACATCTGAGCTTTCTCAGCCAAAAGCTGCCAAGAAGCCGCCCTTGCCTGCCGATCGCAGGCGAGGGCGTTTTATCTTCGGCTGGTTTGAATGAAGACGGTTATCCGCAAGGGTTGAACGGAAAGCGCTGATTCCGGACTTGCGCCTGCGGCAGCCATCATGCTCCATGCGTCACTCCTGCAGCCCACGAGTCCGCCATGCTCAAAGATTTTTCCGTCCAGGCCCTGTTCATGGGGCTGCTGACTGCCTTCGTCGGTTCCGCCAGCTCTTTTGCCGTTGTGCTGCACGGGCTGCAGGCGGTCGGCGCCACGGATGCTCAGGCGGCTTCGGGCTTGATGGCGTTGTCGATTTCCATGGGCATCTGCGCGATCGTGCTGAGCGCCGTGACCCGATTGCCGATCAGCATTGCCTGGTCGACGCCGGGCGCCGCACTGCTGGCAAGCACCGGGGCTATCGAGGGCGGCTTCAATGCGGCGGTCGGGGCATTCCTTATCTGTGCTGTATTGATCATCGTCGCGGGGCTTTTCAAGCCGCTCGGTCGGGCGGTGGCCGCCATTCCGGCGCCGCTCGCCAATGCGATGCTCGCCGGCGTGCTGATCGGCCTCTGCTTCGCGCCGGTGAAGGCAATCGGCTTCAATCCGCTGTTCGGCCTGCCGATCGTTGTCGCCTGGATCGTCGTCGGCGCCTTCAAGCGGCTCTGGGCGGTGCCGGCGGCACTCGCAGCCTTCGCGCTGGTGCTCGCCTTCGGCGTCGATATCCCCGAGGGTGCGCTCAGATCGCTGGAACAATCGCTGGTGCCGACGGCGGAGATCGTCCGGCCGGTGTTCAATCTTGCCGGCCTCGTCTCGATCGCGCTGCCGCTTTTCATCGTCACCATGGCCTCACAGAATATCCCGGGTATCGCGGTCCTGAAGGTCAATCACTACGATCCCAAGCCCGGTCCGCTCTTTGCCGTCACCGGCTTCTTCTCGCTGCTGTCGGCGCCATTCGGTGGCCACGCCGTCAATCTGGCGGCAATCACCGCGGCGATGTGTGCCGGGCAGGATGCCCATACCGATCCGAAGCGGCGCTATTGGGCGTCGCTGATCGCCGGCGTCGGTTATGTCATCCTCGGGCTGCTCGCCGGCGCGGTAACGGCCTTCGTCGCGCTCGCGCCTTCGATCCTGATCGAGGCGGTGGCGGGGCTGGCCCTGGTCGGCGCCTTCTCGTCCTCGGCAATGTCGGCGTTCCAGGTGCCGGATTCGCGCGAGGCGGCGGCGATCACCTTCCTCGTCACCGCCTCCGGCGTTTCCTTCGGCGGCATATCAGGCGCCTTCTGGGGCCTGATCGCGGGCGGGCTGATGCTCGCCCTGTCCCGGCTAGTGAAGATTTGGAAAGACCGGGCCTCGTCGAGATAGCGGAAGGTCGTTGTGCCTGAGGGCTTGCCAGTTCCACTGCCCGAGGTTATAAGCGCGGCCATGAAGACCACTGGCGCCAAGATTTCCAACAGCATTGCACGCGGCCGCATCGCCCTGCGTGACAATACGCGCGCCCTGACCTCGCTTCTTCTCCTCGGCCTTACGCGCGGTTGCCGGGTCCTTTGAGGAGCGCCCGGCGGCCGAAAGCCCGCCCGGCCATCGCTCCTCGCGACTCACTTTCAAAATTGACCTAACGACCGACAAAGGTCCGCATTTGTTTATCGCCAAGCCCGACACGATCGGCTAAGAGGCGGGGCAAATGCCGGGACGAGGAGACGATACGATGGACGCGAAGACGCAATCCTCCCAGAACAAGACCACCCCCGCAAAAGGCATGCCTGACGCCGCGGTGAAATACCGGGCCTATCCGCAGGTAAACATTCCCGACCGCACATGGCCGACGAAGACCATTACCAAGGCGCCGGTCTGGTGCTCGGTCGACCTGCGCGACGGCAACCAGGCGCTGGTCGATCCGATGGGCCACGACCGCAAGGCGCGCATGTTCCAACTGCTGCTCGATATGGGTTTCAAGGAAGTCGAGATCGGCTTCCCCTCGGCTTCGCAGACCGACTTCGATTTTGCCCGCTGGTGCGTGGAGGAGGGCAATGTGCCCGCCGACGTCTCCCTGCAGGTGCTGGTGCAATGCCGCCCGGAACTCATCACCCGTACCTTCGAAGCGCTGGAAGGCGCAAACCGGCCGATCGTGCATTTCTATAACTCGACCAGCGAGCTGCAGCGCCGCGTCGTCTTCGCCAAGGATGTGCAGGGCATCAAGCAGATCGCCGTCGATGCCGCCAAGATGATCACCGATATGGCCACCAAGGCCGGCGGCGGCTACCGTTTCGAATATTCGCCAGAGAGCTTCACCGGCACCGAACTCGAGGTGGCGCTGGAAATCTGCAACGGCGTCATCGAGGTCGTCAAACCGACGCCCGATAACAAGTTGATCATCAATCTGCCGTCCACCGTCGAGATGGCGACGCCGAACGTCTATGCCGACCAGATCGAATGGATGTGCCGCAATCTCGACAATCGCGAGAACCTGATCATTTCGCTGCATCCGCATAACGACCGCGGCACGGGCATTGCCGCTGCCGAACTGGCATTGCTGGCAGGCGCCGACCGTGTCGAAGGCACGCTGTTCGGCAATGGCGAGCGCACCGGCAATGTCGACATGGTGACCATGGCGCTGAACATGTTCACCCAGGGCGTCGATCCCGGGATCGACTGCTCGAATATCGAGCGCATCAAGGAAGTGTTCGAATATTCGAACCAGATGGCGATCGGCGAGCGCCATCCTTATGTCGGCGAACTGGTCTATACCGCCTTCTCCGGCTCGCATCAGGATGCGATCAACAAGGGCATGAAGGCAGCACAGGTCGCCAACCATCCCGTATGGGAGGTCCCGTATCTGCCGATCGATCCGCGTGATGTCGGTCGTTCCTACGAGGCGATCATCCGCATCAACTCGCAATCCGGCAAGGGCGGCATTGCCTACATCCTGCAGCAGGATTACGGGCTGAACCTGCCGCGCAACCTGCAGGTCGAGTTCCGCGAGGACATTCAGCGCATTACCGACGTAGAGGGCAAGGAGCTTCCTTCGAAGCGCATTCACGATCGTTTCATCGAGCGCTACGTGACGCAGCCGAGCGCGCGCCTGAAATTCGTCGACCACCACACCTATCCCGATACTGAGCGCAAGGGCCAACGGGTCGTGGCCGCCGAGATCACCGACAATGGCGAGATCAAGCGCATCGAAGGGCGTGGCAACGGCCCGATCGACGGCTTCATCAACGCGCTGTCGCATTATCTCGGCATCGAGATGTCGGTCGAGGACTATTCCGAGCATTCGCTGCAGCACGGCTCGAATGCGGCGGCGATCTCCTATGTCGAGACCTCCTATCCCGGCGGCAAGCTCTTCGGCGCCGGCATCAATACCAACATCGTCGCGGCGTCGCTGGAGGCGATCGTCTCGGCCGCCAACCGTGTGCTCGAGGTGAAGGCCGGCAAGGCCTGATCTCAAAGGAACTCAGGCCGCGATCGTATCGGTGCGGCGCGGTCTGACGATGCAGTCGGCGATATCGCGGGCTTCGTTGCGCGCCTCGGCATGGCGCTGGCCCCATTGGCAGAGCGCCAGCAGCACCGGTTCGAGGCCGAGACCGAGTTCGGTCGCGCTGTATTCGACGCGGGCGGGGATTTCGGTAAAGATCCGGCGCGCAACCAGCCCATGTTCCTCCATTTCGCGCAGCTGCTGGATCAGCACCTTCTGGCTAATGGCAGGCATCATGCGCTTTAGCTCCGAAAGACGCTTCGGGCCGGAGAAGACGTAGTAGAGGATGACCGGCTTCCAGCGCCCTGAAATCACTTTCAGCGCGCGCTCGACCGGCAGCTCGGGGAGTCTTTTCATCGGCTCAGCCATGGTCACCTCCTGGTGGGTATGGCACGAAAGAGTGTGTATTTTTACAGGATATCCTATTGCTAAACCTGCCCCACGCCAAATCAGACGTGAGGTTCATCTGTTATGAAAGCGATCCAATTCACGCGCTTCGGTCCGCCCGAAGTCCTCGAGGTGGTGGAACTGCCGGTTCCCGAGCCGGGGCCGGGTGAGGTTCTCATCCGCGTTCATGCGGCCGGCGTGAATTTCTTCGAGGTACTGATGCGGGCCGATCGCTATGCCGTATCGCCCGACCTGCCGATGTTTCCCGGTGTCGAGGTCGCGGGTATCATCGAGCGGGCGGGGCCCGGTGCCGATCGCTCGCTCATCGGCACGCGGGTTGCCGTTCCTCTCTTTGCGATCGGCCGCGGTTCGGGCGGTTATGCCGAGTTCGTCGCGGTCGACGGCGGGGCGGTGGTGCCGCTGCCGGATGCTGTCTCCTTCACGATGGCTGTGGCGCTGATGGTGCAGGGACTGACGGCGCTGCATCTCCTGCGCAGCAGCCCCGTCAATGGCAAAATCGTCCTCGTCAATGCGGCAGCCGGCGGTGTCGGCTCGCTGCTGCTGCAGCTTGCAAGACGCGACCGCGCAAAGATGGTGATCGCGGCGGCGAGCAGCGAGGAGAAACGGGCGCTTTCCCTGTCTCTCGGCGCCGATCATGTGGTCGACTATACGGCGCCCCGCTGGCAGGAGGAGGTCAAGGGGCTGAGCGGAGGGCTCGGCGCGGATATCATCTATGAAACCGTCGGCGGCGCGGTTTCAAGGGCGACGCTCGATGCGCTGGCGCCTTGCGGCGAGCTGGTGCTGACGGCGATGGGACGATTCGGGCTTGGGGTCGCCGATATCGAGCGCATGCTTGATCAGAACCAGTCGATCAAGGGATTTTCGCTGTTGCCGCTGCTGACGCTCCAAGCTGTGCCAAAGGATTTTGGCGCGCTCTTCGATCTTGCGGCGACGGGCGCGCTGACGGTTGTCGAAGGCGGTCGCTTCCCACTGCATCGAGCCGCGGAGGCGCATCGCGTCATTGAGGAGCGGAGGGCGGTCGGAAAAGTGGTGTTGACGCCGTCAATCCAAGAAAGCGAGCCCGACGCGATGCCAAAAAACTTGGCCCCTTAAGCACCGTGCGTCCTTTCGGACGCACAAAGGACGCTCTAACAGTTTGAACCGACGCATCGTGCTTTCCGAAAATCGATTCCGATTTTCGGGCGATGCGCTAGATCGCCGTGGCGATCTCCATGGCGAGCTGGCCGAGCGTTGCTTCGGCGGAGGGACCGGCCAGCACATAGGAGGTGCCGGCATTGTGCCAGGTTACCAGGCCGATCTCGTCCTTGATCGTTTCCTTGAAGTCGTCGGTCTCCGGCGGCTGCGCGTCTTTGCGGAAGCAGATGGAGATAACGTCGCCATCGGCGTTGGAATAGACGAGCTGCCCGACAGGGCGGCTGTCGCCGAGGATGACGCGCGCGCCTTGGAAGGTCCAGCCTTCGGCGCTGAGATCGGGCACGCGGAAGGGCACGCCGATCGCGGTCGTCAGCCAGCTGGAGATTTCCTCGGCTTGCGAGGCGGGCACTTCGACGAGGTGACGGGGCTGGCGGATCAGCAGGCGCTGATAGGCGGTGACGTCGCCCAACCAGTCGCTGGTATTGGCCGGCGCCGTGGCGGCGGTCGTGGTGGCGATTTCGTCGGCATCGGGGCTGGTGCCGACGAAATAGCCGATGCCGCAACCGACGACGAAGAGGATCAGAGCGGCGGCCAGCGCCTGCGGGCCGCTCGGCGCCAGTTTCACCTGCGGGCGCGTGGCACGCTGGGCGATCGGCGTCTTCGGCGGCTGCGTGCTCTTGATGGAGCGGACGAGGGCGAGCGGCACCGGCTCCTTCAGGATATCGTCGAGGCGCCGGCGGCCGAAATCGGCACCGTGGCGCAGCTTCTCATGCAGCCGGCGCGCATTCTCGTCGCTTGCCAGACGCTGCTCCAGTTCGTGCCTTTGTTCGGGCGAGACTTCGCCGTCGAGAAGGGCGGTAAGCTGGACTTCGAGCGGCAATTTCCTAAGATCGAGCAAATTCAGTACCTGTGGATCGGGTGGGTGCCGGCAAGCTCGGCAAAGTGCAGCCTTGCGGCGGCGAGCTGCGAAACGACGCTTGCCACTGGGATGCCCATAATGTCGGCCGCCTGCTGGTAGCTGTGGCCTTCGACGTCGACAAGCAGGAACATGCTGGAAACGCCATCCGGCATATCGGCGATCATGTGATGGATGGCGTCGGGATCGACGGCAGCCGAGCGTTCGCGTGCAGCCTCACGAAGATCGGTGACGTTGCCGCGGACGGAAGCCTTCGGCTTGCGCTTGCGGCTGTCGTCAGTCCATTGCTGGCGGGCAAGCGTGTAGATCCAGCTTTCCAGCCGGCCTTCGCCGCTCCATTGATGACCCTTGGCGATGGCGCGCTGACAGACGGCCTGAACGAGTTCGTCGGCCACGGAAACCTCACCCGCGAGCGTGATCGCGAAGCGGCGAAGGCGGGGCAGAAGGCCGACGAGATCACGTCGGAGATCGATGGTCGTTGCGGGTTGACGCATTGTCTATCCAAGAAGCATTCACAATGGTTTCGCGGACGAAGGGATTGCCCTCGGGCGCGAAGCCGACCTTATCGACGCCGGCGATGCATGTGCTTTATGAAACAAGTCTCCTGCACTGCGCAAGCATCCGGTCGTCTTCATCCCTCTTTCCCAAGGGAATTTCGTATTATGGCCCGCCAAGCTTGCGTCAATATGTCTTGTAGCCGTTCAAGCTTTGCAGCAGAGCCCGATAGGCCCAGGTGCCTTCGCCGCCGCGATCACGGATTTCGACGAGCTGAACGCGGGCGCCCTGAATGTCTCCCTGTTCGACCAGCGCCATGCCCATGTAGGAGCGGGCGAGGATGTAATTCTCATCCGCCTGCAGCGCCTTGCGGTAGTAGGACATGCCGAGCTCCATCCGGCCGGCCTTGCGGTTGGCGTAGCCGAGATAGTTCAGGATGCGCGGGTCGTTCTGGTTGCGGGCGAGATTGAGCACGGTGATGGCGTTGTCATATTGGCCGGCATAGGCAAATTCCCGGGCGAATTTATAGAGATCGTCGTCGTTGAAGCTGCTCTTCTTCGGGTTGACGCATTCCTTCTTGGCCTTGTCCCAGACCTTGCCGCCGGTGCAGGTCTTGGTCGTCTGCGTCTTCGGCGGCGGATTGGTGTCATCGTTGTTGTCGCCGACCGCGAAAGCGGCCGTGGCGATGCCGAAGGCAAAGCCGGCGGCGAGCGAAAATCTGGACAGGCGACGGAAAGGAGAAGTCATGGGCGGGCTCCGTTCTCAGGCGATGCTGTTGCTGGAATTGTACGCTTACCATTAAAAATACCAAGAGGGTAAGCAACCTCCACGGCAAATGTCGCGACGATGGTCTGATCTCTTCGCAGATCGATTCAAGTGCGGCACAAACAGAGTCTGGAACTGGTGCTAACGCGCGAAAATATCGGCGCTTTCCGGTATCACCGCGTCGCCGGCCCTGTTGAGGCTGAAACGCTCGCCGCGGAGTTCCCAGGCACCTGGAGAGCCCTCGATGGAGAAGAGGTTATAGGCGGCAGGCGGCTTGATGCTGCCGGGTCCCTGCGACGCCGACGCGATGCCGACGACGGGCACCGGCTGCACCTGGCCGCGCAGCCAGTGCAGCGTGTTCAGGTGCGTATGGCCGTGCAGCACGAGTTCGGCGCCGCCCGTCGAAATTACGGCGGCGAAGCGGCGGATGCCGATCATCCGTTTGTAGAAGGCCGTGGCGCCGCGGATCGGCGGATGGTGGATCATGACGACGCGAAAGAGACCGGCTTCGCCGGCCGCGCGCAACATGTTGACGGTGTCGCGGGCCTGGCGCGCGCCGAAAAAGCCGGAAGCGGCAAAGGGAGGGGTGGCGACCGCCGTCGAGCAACCGACGATCGCGACTTTGTCGCGGATGCGCAGATAGGGGAAGACGTGGCGATCCTCCTGCCATTGCGGCGGGGCGAGATCGCCGCGGACATAATCGTACCAGGCGCGCATTGACTTCTCATAGGCGCCCGGCACATAGGCGTCGTGGTTGCCGGGAACGACCGAGGTGTCGGCGGGATCGCCGAGCGTGCGCAGCCAGGCGGCGGCGGCGCGGATCTCGATGCCGCTCGCCAGATTGACGAGGTCGCCGGTGACGGCCAGGTGATCGGCCTGGCGGGCGCGGATATCCTCAAGCAGCAGATCCAGCGTGCTGCCGAAAAGGTGCTTGCGTCGGTTTCGATGCCAGTTCACAAAGCCGGTTATGCGTTTTGAAAACAGCTCTTGAATGGAAAGGCGGGGCAGCGGTCCGAGGTGGACGTCGGAAATATGCGCGAGCTTGAACATGCTACGAGACATAGACCAGCTTATTGACAAATCAAACACATCCGGCGCGATGAATAGCCGAAACGGAACCATGGTGGATAAAGAGAAGCGCCCCCCTCATATCAGGCTGGCCTTGCGCCTGCTGCATGTTTATTTCTCCTTCGCCCGCGGCATGACGATGGGCGTCAGGGCCGCCTGCTTCGATGCGGACGGCCGGATTTTTCTCGTGCGTCACAGTTATATCGGTGGCTGGCATATGCCGGGCGGCGGACTGGAGCGTAACGAGACGGTAGAAGAAGCGCTGGTCAAGGAGCTACGCGAGGAGGGCAACCTCAGGATCATCGGCAAGCCGGAACTGGTCCAGGTCTACTTCAATACCACGACGACCCGGCGCGACCATGTCGTGTTCTACAGGGCGACCGTCGAGCAGACGGCGCCCCGTCCGCCGGACTGGGAAATCTCCGACAGCGGGTTCTTTTTCCTCGACAGCCTGCCCGAGGGTACGACCGAGGCGACGCATCGCCGCCTCGCCGAGCTTCGGGGCGAGCAGGAGCCCGATCACCGCTGGTAAGAAGTATCAGGCGGCATTTAGCCTGGCGCGGCCATGCGGGCTGTCGAGATCGAGCGCCGGACCGACAGGGACGATGCCGGTCGGATTGATCGTCTTGTGGCTGCGGTAATAATGCTGCTTGATGTGGTGCAGGTTCACCGTCCCGGCAACGCCCGCCGTCTGGTAGAGGTCCCTGAGATAACCGGGTAAGTTGCGGTAATCGGCGATGCGGCGGATGTTGCACTTGAAATGGCCGACATAGACGGGGTCGAAGCGCACCAGCGTGGTGAACAGGCGCCAGTCGGCCTCGGTCAATCTGTTGCCGAAGAGGTAGCGGCCCTTGCCCAAGCGTTCGTCGAGCATGTCGAGCGTTTCGAACAGCTTGCCGACGTTTTCCTCATAGGCCGCCTGGGTTGTGGCAAAACCCGCCTTGTAGACGCCGTTGTTGACGGTGTCGTAGACGGTAGTATTAAGCGCATCGATTTCGGCACGGATATCCTCGGGATAGAAATCGGCCTTCGAGCCGGTCAAGCCGTCGAAAGCGCTATTGAACATCCGGATGATCTCGGCGGATTCGTTGCTGACGATCGTGCCGGTTTTCTTGTCCCAGAGCACGGGAACGGTGACGCGGCCGGAATAGTGCGGATCGGCTCTGACATAGATCTGCCAGAGCGCGGACGCACCGAAGAGCTGGTCGCCGGTGGCGCCGTCGCCGACCTTGAACTCCCAGCCATTCTCCGCCATCAGCGGATCGACGACGGAGACCGAGATCAGCCCTTCGAGCTTCTTCAGCTTGCGGAAGATCAGCGTGCGATGCGCCCAGGGGCAGGCAAGCGAGACATAGAGGTGGTAACGCCCGGCCTCGGCCTTGAAGCCGCCGGCGCCGGAAGGGCCGGCTTCACCGTCCGACGTCACCCAGTTGCGAAACTGCGAGGGCTGCCGCTTGAAATGGCCCTTGCTCTCCTTCGTGTCGTACCAGACGTCATGCCAGACGCCATCCACCAGCATTCCCATGGTGTTCATCCCTTTGATTGCGTGTTGGAACGGAAGATATCGCAGATGGCAGGGCTTTACAGGCGGCAAAGATTGAACAGAGCGTCACGTCGTGCATTTTGCGTTGGACGACGGAAATTTTTCCTGCTATCGGCCTTTTCACGATTTTCGGACCCCTGCTTGATGTTCATTTCCAGAAACCCGCGACGACGCTGATGTTCCCGAACGCCCAAGGCGTGTTCGAGACCCATCAATCTGTCCATCCGGTTTCTGTCATCATGTACAAGCACGATCTCGTCTACCTCACCGAAGACGCGTCCCACGACGCCGCCATCGAACACATCAACGAAGAAGCCTTCGGTCCTGGCCGTTTCACGCGTGCCGCCGCGCGCATCCGCGAGCAGGGGCCGCACGATCTGTCGCTCTCCTTCATCTGCGCCGACGACGGTGAGACGATCGCCTCCGTGCGCATGACGCCGGTGCTGGCAGGCTCCGTGAAGGGGCATCTGCTCGGCCCGCTCGCCGTCCGCCCCTCCCATAAGAATCAGGGCATCGGCCGGGAGCTGGTGCGGATCGCCGTGGAGGCGGCTAGACGCAAGGGCTCGGAAGCCGTCATCCTCGTCGGCGATCCGCCCTATTACGGCCCGCTCGGCTTCGAGAAGGTCGCCTACAACGCGCTGTCCTTCCCTGGCCCCGTCGATCCCGGCCGCGTGCTCGTCGTTCCGATCGCCGAGGGCGTGCACGAACGGCTGAAGGGCATCATCGCCTGGCACGGATGATCAGAGGTTTTTGCGGAGGAAGCTGCGCGTGCGGCCTTCCGGGAAATCCTGAAGCTCCCCGAAAACCTCATAACCCTGACGCAGATAGGCTCGCAGCGCCAGCGGGCTGAAAGTGTCGATCCAGGCGCCGCGGCATCCCCGGGTTCTCGCCTCGTCTTCCGCTTTTGCGAGGATCTCGCCGGCGAGACCGGTGCCGCGCAGCGTGTCGGGAATATAAAGCATCTGGGTGAAGAGCCAGCCCCAGGCGGTAAAGCCGGAAAGACCGCCGGTCACCTTGCCGTCGGTATCGCGGATGAGGACGGCGAGCGGCCGGCGATCCGAGGGGCCGACATCGCCGGTGTTGAAGGCCGAGAGCGCATCGGTGATCGCCGCGAGTTCCTCCGGCGAGGGTGAGGCGGTCAGCTCGAATTCCGGCATGAGATTACCGTCCTTCGCGCCACCACATGGCGCCGAAGGCGAGCAGCAGGATGCCGACGCCGGCGAACCCGGCAAAGAGCGGCAGCGTGTTGATGCCCTTCAAGACCGTCTCGCTGGTCATGCGGATCATCATGCGATCATTGTCGGCGACGCGGACCTGGCCGCGCACCGGCAGGATCGGCGGGACGGAGATCGCGCCATTCGCATTGGCGACCCGGGTGACGAGACCCTTGCTTCTGTCGGCGACCGGCTGCAGCACATCGGTCGTCGAGATCATCGCCTTGAATTCCGGTGCGTCGACGGCGCCGATATGAACAAGCGTCGATAGCTTGCCGTTGCGGATTTCGAAAAGGCCGATCTCGTCCATCCTCTTCTCGGCCTTGTAGAGGCCCGGTTCGGACTGGGTGAGCGGCAGGGTTTCGGTCTTGCCGGAGGGATAACGCACGGTGGCGTTGCCGGGATTGTCGCCGATCGTCTGGCGCGTGACTTCAAGGGTCCGGCCGGAGGCGCGCGCCGTCAGCGCTTCTTCCTCGAGCGCCGGCTCCTTCATCAGCCAATGGGCGATCCGGCGATAGAGCGAAACGTTCGGACCGCCGCCTTCAAAGCCGCGCGCCCAGAGCCAGCCCTGATCGGAAAGCAGCATGGCGACGCGGCCCTGGCCGGCGCGGTTCAGCACCAGCAGCGGATGGTTGTCGGCGCCGAGCATGATCGTTTCGCCCTGCGGCCGGTCGACATCGACGCTGCGGAACCAGCGGCCCCAATGCGGCGGATCCTCGCCCGAACCATCAAGGCCGCGCGTGACGGGATGTTTGCGGCCTTCCTCGGAGAGGCGGGGATAGAAGGCCTTCTCGATCATCTGGCCGGTGGGCGTTGCCGGCAGGACCGAGGAAAGTGGCGTCAGTGCAATGGAATCGGGGCCGGCGTGCTCGGGACCGGCGGCGATCAGCAGCGCGCCGCCATTGTCGACATATTGCGCGATGTAATCGTAATAGAGCAGCGGCAGCACGCCGCGGTGCTGGTAGCGGTCGAAGATGATCAGGTCGAAATCCTTGATCTTGTCGACGAAGAGCTCACGCGTCGGGAAGGCGATCAGCGACAACTCGTTGATCGGCGTGCCGTCCTGTTTTTCCGGCGGACGCAGGATGGTGAAGTGGACGAGATCGACCGACGCGTCCGATTTCAGCAGGTTGCGCCAGGCGCGCTCGCCGGCATGCGGTTCGCCGGAGACAAGCAGGACGCGGAGATTCTGGCGGATGCCGTCGATGACGTGGACGGCGCGGTTGTTGGCGGTGGTGACTTCGCCGGGAAGGGCTGCGACCGAGAATTCGAGCACGTTGCTGCCGCCACCCGGCACCTTGAAGGAGAAGGGCGTATCCTGCCCGGGGGTCGCCTGCAGGGTGGCGATCTCGTCACCGTTCAGCTTCACCGTGACATCGGCTGTGCCGCCGGGGCTCGGGCCGTCGTCGAAGACGCGCAGGATCACCTGCTGCTCCTCGTTGACGATGCCGAAGCGCGGGCCCTTGATGACTTGGATGCGGCGATCGAATTCGTTGGCCTTGCCGGTGACCAGGCCATGGATCGGGGCGTCGAAACCGAGCGCCTGATTGGCGGCTGGAACATCATGGACCTCCCCGTCGGTCAGCATGATGGCGCCGCCGATGCGGGCGGGCGGAACATCGGCGATATTGGCCGACAGGGCGTCGAACAGGCGCGTGGACGGCACGTCGGAATTGACGTCGCCTTCGACATCGACGAAGCGCGGCTCTATCTGCGGGAAGCGAGCGAGCTGTCCCTTCAGCGCCGCAAGCGCGTCGTCGGTCATCTTGACGCGATCGGGCGTCTGCTGGCTCTGGCTGCGATCGACGAGAACAGGCACGATCGTCGACAGCTGATCGCGGTCCTCCTGCAGCAGCACGGGATTGGCAAGCGCAGTCAGCATGGCGAGTGCCGCCAGCGTTCTGATCCAGGCGCCGCGAATGCCGCGCCAGATCGCGAAGGCGGCGATAACAGCGCTGACGACGGCCAGTGCGGCCAGAACCGACCAGGGCAGGAAGGGCGAAAAATCGAAGGTCATCTCATTGTCCTAACCGTTCGAGAAGGTCGGGAACATGGACCTGGTCGGTCTTGTAGTTGCCGGTCAGCATGTACATCATGATGTTGACACCGGAACGGTAGGCATACTCGCGCTGCGTTTCATCGGACGGCACGGTCGGCAGTATCGGTACGCCGTTGTCGTCGATCGCCCAGGCGCCGGCAAAATCATTGCCGGTGATCAGGATCGGCGAAACGCCGTCGGCCGTCGCCGCCGATTTTTCGCTCGGCTCCTGGCCGCCCTGCCGCGCCTCGATCCAGAGGGGGCTGCCGGTATAACGGCCGGGAAAGCTCGAGAGGAGATAGAAGGATTTCGTCAGCACGTGGTCCGATGGCACCGGCTCCAGCGGCGGAATGTCGAGATTGGCGAGGATTGCCTGTAGCCTCTCGCCGTTGGCGCTGACATTGCCGCCATTGTCCAATGCGCTGATCTGGTCGCGCGTATCGAAAAGCACGGTGCCGCCATTGCGCATATAGGCGTCGATGCGGCTGATCGCCGCCGATGACGGCATCGGCGCCGTTGCCGAAACCGGCCAGTAGATGATCGGATAGAAGGACAGCTCGTCTTTGGTGAGATCGATGCCCACCGGCGGCGCCGGCTCCAGCGTCGTGCGGAAAGTCAAAAACTGGGTCAGTCCCTCGAGACCGCGCTCGGAAATATTGTCCACCTCCTGTTCGCCAGTAACGACATAGGCGAGGTGGGTGTTATCGAGCCTCTGCAGGATGAGGTCGTCGCCGGGTTGGGAATCGTTGGCGTGAAGCGTGCCGGGTTGCACGAGGAAGCCGGCGCCGACGGCGACCGCGACCATCGCTGCGGTGCGGACAGCCGGGCGCAATCGTGAGAATGCGCCATTCATGAAGAGAACGATCAGGCTGTCGGCCAAGAGCAGCAGAAAGGCTGCGAAAAAGAGTGCGGGTTTTGCCGACCAGCTTTCGCCGCCGATCAGGCCTTCGCGCACGGCATTGGTCCCGGTTGTGTCGAGCGGCGTCAGTTCGGCGTTCTCGGGCAGCACGTTCAGGGAGGTGAAACCATCCTCCGAGCCATAGAGCCCGGGCGGATTGTCGAAATTCGCGGTCGGTTCGGCTCCGGCCTGCGGAATGAGCGGCCGCGCCGAGCCCGTCTCGGAGACGAGCGTGCCCTTGGCCGTGAGCATGCGGAATGGCGGCAGGGTTTCGGAGACACGCGCATTGCCGCGCGCCTCCGACGTCACGCCGCCCGATCGCGATATCTGCAGGAGGTGACGCAGCATGTCGACGAAGGTACCTGAGATCGGCAGATCGGACCAGGTGGCCTCGGCGGTGACATGAAACAGGACGATCTGGCCGGATGCGATCTGCTTCATCGTGACGAGCGGCGTGCCGTCAGCCAGGCTTGCCCAGGTGCGTTCGGCAAGATCGGGCGTCGGTTCGGCAAGCACCTGTCGCTTGACGACGACATCGGCGGGGCGGGCTATGCCGGCGAAAGGCCCAAAATTCGGAAATTCGGCAAGCGACTGCGGCTCGCTCCAGGACAATGTGCCGCCAAGCGCCCGTTCCCCCTGGCGCAGGATGACGGGAATCAATGGATCGTCGGCGGGGGCAGCCGCCATGCGCGGGCCGGCGAAACGCAGCAGCATGCCGCCATTCGATATCCACCGCGTCAGAGGCTCGTAGGTTTCCTCAGGCAGCCGGCCGATATCGGCCATGATGATGATGGAGGGATTGCTGGCGAGAAGTTTTGGTATCGCGACCGAAAGATCGGAATCGGCGGGCTGGATCAGATCCGCATAGGGCTGCAGTGCCCGTTGGATATAATAGAGCGGCGAGAGCAGCGGTTGGAACTCATCGCCTCCTTCACCCGACAGCAAGACGACGCGGCGGCGCTTGAATGCGTCGTCGAGAAGGTGGACGGCGCCAGCCGTGGCGCCGTTGTCGACGCTGACGCGCGCGAAATCGTTGCGCATCTCGAAGGGGGCGGTGATCGAACTCGTCGCGACGCTCTGGCCGGGACGGAAATCTACCCTGCCGTTGGCAATCGAGCGGCCCTGGGTATCGACGGCGTTCAGCGCCACCGATGCGGCCTGCGAACTGTTGAGCCGCGTGACCTTGACGGTCATGGCATCAGCCGCATTGTTGGCGGCGGTGATCGCGACCGTCCTTGCGGCATCGCCCTCGATCAGGCGGAGATCGACGGGCTGGAGTTCGGCGAGTCTGCGCACCGTGGCGTCGTCGGCCTTGGCAGCGGCGCCGTCGGTGAGGAAGGCGAGGGTGCCGGGCTTGATGCCGTTCAACGCGCCGCGCAGTGCCTGGAAGGCGCGTTCGCGGTCTGGCACCAGCGGTCGCGGTTCGGCGGCGCGCAGCTTGTCTCGGGCGGCGGCGGCGGTGCCGGGCACGGCGTCGTTGGTCGGATCGGCGGTAAAGGTGATCGACACCGGCGTGCCGGCGGATTCGGCGTCGTCTATCAACGCGTCGGCGGTCTGGATGCGGCGCTTCCAGTCGGGTGCCGCTGCCCAGCTGTTGTCGACGAAGAGGACGAGCGGGCCACCCGATGCGAGCGAACTGGTGCGCGGATTGAAAACCGGATCGGCGATCGCAAGGATGATGGCGGCGGCGAGCAGCATGCGCAGCAGCGTCAGCCACCACGGGCTTTGCGCCGGGGTCTCCTCGCGTTTCAGTACGGAAGCGAGGATCTTCAGCGGCGGGAAGACCTCGGTCTTCGGGCGTGGCGGTGTCAGCCGCAGCAGCCACCAGATGACGGGCAGGGCGACGAGCGCGCCGAGAATGGCGGGATAGGCGAAAGCGAAGGGAAGGGCGTTCATAGCTGCCCTCCATGAGTCGCCTTGGCCGGCATGCCGGACAGATACATGTGCACCGCGACCAGCGCCTCGGAAGCAAGATGATCGGTGCGGTGGCTTGCGAAGGTCCAGCCGAGATGGCGCAGCGACTGGCCGAGGCTGTCCCTGCGGGCGAGGTAGGCGTTGCGATAGGCCTCGCGAATGTGTTCGGCGCGGCCGGAAACGAGCTTGGTGCCGCTCTCCGGATCGGTGAATTCGGTGCGGCCGCTATAGGGGAATATCTCTTCGGCGGGATCGGATATCTCGACCACGTGGCCGCGCAGGCCGCGGCGGGCCAGCGGCCCGAGCCGTTCCATGATTGCCGGCGCATCGTCGAGGAAATCGCCGATGAGGACGAGATCGCTCCAACCGCGGATCATCGCCGTTTCCGGCAGACCGCCGGTCAGCGGCGTGTGCATGAGCGCGGATGCGAGGCGTTCGGCCGCGTTGCGGGCGGAGGCGGGTTCCATGATGCCGGGGCAGCCGATGCGCTCGCCGGAGCGGGCGAGGATTTCGGCAAGCGCCAGCATGATGACCAGCGCGCGGCTTTCCTTGGAGACATTGCCGTAGCTCGACTTGTACATCATCGAGGGCGACATGTCGCACCAGAGCCAGATCGTGTGCGCCGCCTCCCATTCGCGTTCGCGCACATAGGTGTGGTCGTCGCGGGCGGAGCGGCGCCAGTCGATGCGCGACAGGCTCTCGCCCTCTGAATAGGGACGGAACTGCCAGAAATTCTCGCCGATGCCGCGCTTGCGGCGGCCATGCCAGCCGGCGATCACCGTGTTGGCGATGCGCTTGGCTTCCACCAGGCAGTCCGGCACCAGGGCGGCCCGCTGCCTGGCGCGGGAAAGGGCATCGCTGCCGGGTGTCGGATTGACGATCTGTCCGATAGATGCCACGCGTCCGGCTTCCTTATCCCTTTGCCTGCTTGACCAGTCCGGCGATGACGTCGCGCACCGACATGCCTTCGGCGCGGGCGGCGAAAGTCAGCGCCATGCGGTGCTGGAGAATGGGTTCGGCGAGCGCGAAAATATCGTCCAGAGACGGTGCGAGACGGCCTTCGTAAAGGGCGCGGGCACGCGCGCAGAGCATCATTGCCTGGCCGGCGCGCGGGCCTGGACCCCAGGCGACGTTCTTGTCGGTCGAGGCATTGCCCTGTCCGGGACGGGCCGAACGCACCAGCGCCAGGATGGCGTCGACAACCGTGTCGCTCACCGGCATCTGGCGCACCAGGGTCTGGATCTCGATCAACCGCTGCGCATCGATGATGGCTTCCGGCCGGGTTTCGCCCAGGCCCGTCGTTTCGAGCAGGATCTGCCGCTCAGCGGCAAGTTCGGGATAGTTGACGTCGACCTGCAGCAGGAAGCGGTCGAGCTGGGCTTCGGGCAGGGGATAGGTGCCTTCCTGCTCGAGCGGGTTCTGGGTGGCGAGCACATGGAAGGGCGCCGGCAGGTCATAGCGCTGGCCGGCGATCGTGATGTGATATTCCTGCATGGATTGCAGAAGAGCCGACTGGGTACGTGGCGAGGCGCGGTTGATCTCGTCGGCCATCAGGAGCTGGGCGAAGACCGGGCCCTTGACGAAACGGAAGGAGCGGCGTCCACTGTCGTCCTGGTCCATCACCTCGGAGCCGAGAATATCCGAGGGCATCAGGTCCGGCGTGAACTGGATGCGGTTGGCGGCAAGGCCGAGCACCTCGCCGAGCGTCGTCACCAGCCTGGTTTTGGCAAGACCGGGAACGCCGACAAGCAGGGCATGGCCACCGGAGAGCACGGCGAGGATGGTGTTTTCGACGACGCTTTCCTGACCGAAGATCACCTTCGAGACTTCCGCGCGGATGGCGGCGATATCGGAGAGCGCCTTTTCGGCGGCGGCGACGATCGCCTTTTCATCGAGGCTGGATTCGGTCTTCATCATACCCACGGGCATCTCCAACGGCTGAAATCATTCGGCAGCGAATCGGCGGACTTATACATGTGCCTCATACCCGATAGAGTTATGGAGATGAGACGGGCTGACAAGTTCGTTGCGAATGACTATCTCGTGACTTCACTTCGTTAAGGACAAACCGGGACGGAAGAATGGCAGCCGAGGAAATCAGCGGACAGGCGGATGCGGCGGGACTTGCCGCACTGATTTCGCGTGCATCTGACGAAAGTGGCGGAGAAAAACGCGGCTTACCGCCGGTCGAGCGGTGGAATCCGCCTTTTTGCGGCGATATCGACATGGAAATCAAGGCCGACGGCACCTGGTTCTACATGGGCACGCCGATCGGTCGGCCGGCGCTGGTGCGGCTGTTTTCGACGGTTTTGAGGAAGGACGATGATAAGAAGACCTATCTCGTAACTCCTGTGGAAAAGGTCGGGATAAGGGTCGTCGACGCGCCTTTCACCGCCGTGGAGATGAGCGTGACGGACCGAGAGGGTCAGCAGGTGCTGACCTTCCGTACCAATGTCGGCGATGTCGTGGAGGCGGGAGGAGACCATCGGCTGCGTTTTGCCATTGCGGACGGCAACGCCGAACTGAAACCCTATCTGCATGTGCGCGGGCGGCTGGAGGCGCTGGTGTCGCGTGCGGTGATGTATGAACTGGTCGCGCTCGGCGAGACTTTCGACGTGGGAGGGCGCGCGATGTTTGCGATCCGCTCCGCGGGCGAGGTCTTCCCGGTCATGCCGGCCGACGAACTGGATGCGCTTTCCCGATGAATGATGCAATTACCCAACGTTATCCGCTGTTCTCAGCAGCCGAATTCCGTCGCCGTGCGCTCAACCAGAATGGCGGGCCGGTCGATCATGCCTGGCGCGATCACGGGGACCATATCCTCAACCCCGATATCGTCGCCGAAGTCGAAACCTTCAAGCTGCGCGACGCCGCCGTGCTGGTGCCCGTCGTCGACGACGGCGAGGAGGCGCAGGTGATCTTCACCAAGCGCACGGCGACGCTGCGCAAACATTCCGGGCAGATCGCCTTTCCCGGCGGTTCGATCGATCCTGCAGATGTCTCGCCCGAAATGGCGGCGATCCGCGAGACGGAAGAGGAGATCGGCCTGGCCGGTTCCTTCGTCGAAACCGTCGGTCGCTTGCCGAATTATCTTGCCTCGACGGGCTTCCGCATCACGCCTGTGCTCGGCGTCGTCACGCCGGGCTTCGCGCTGACGCTGAACCCGACCGAGGTGGACGACGTGTTCGAGGTGCCGCTTTCCTTCCTGATGGATCCTGCCAATCACACCCGCGACAGGCGTGTCATCGACGGGATCGACCGACATTTCTACCGCGTGCCCTATGAAACCAGAATGATCTGGGGCATCACCGCCGGCATCGTCCGCACGCTTTACGAAAGGCTTTATGCATGACCGGCCTTGCCGACCAAGCATGGTTCCGCGACCCGGCACTCGGCCGGATCTTCGCACTTCTCAACGCCGATAGCGGGGAAGGACGGGTGGTCGGCGGCGCGGTGCGCAACAGCCTGATGGACCTGCCGGTCAGCGATGTCGACATCGCCACGACGCTCAGACCGGAGGCGGTGATCGAGCGGGCAGCGGCGGCGGGCATCAAGGCGGTACCAACCGGCCTGCAGCACGGCACAGTGACGCTCGTCATCGACGGCAAACCCTTCGAGGTGACGACGCTTCGCACCGACATCGAGACCGACGGACGCCATGCCAAGGTTGCTTTCAGCACCGACTGGAAGGCAGATGCCGAACGGCGGGATCTGACGATCAACGCGCTTTACGCCGATGCCGACGGCGAGGTGGTGGATCTCGTCGGCGGACTTGCCGACATTAAGACGCGCAACATCCGCTTCATCGGCGATGCCGCAAGGCGTATTGCCGAAGATCATCTGCGCATCCTGCGTTTTTTCCGCTTCTTTGCCTATTACGGGTCAGGACGGCCGGACGCCGAGGGGCTGAAGGCCTGTTCGGCAGCGCGTTCAAAACTGAAGATGCTTTCGGCAGAACGCGTCTGGTCGGAATTGCGAAAGCTGCTCGGTGCTGCCGATCCTGGCCGGGCGCTGCTCTGGATGCGGCAGGTGGCCGTGTTGACGGAAATCCTGCCGGAATCGGAACGATGGGGCATCGATGCGATCCCATCGCTGATCACCACCGAAAAGGCGCTCGGCTGGACGCCCGATCCGTTGCTGCGCCTTGCGGCGATCGTGCCGCCTGACGCGGGGCGCGTGGAGGCGCTTGCGGCCCGGCTCAAGCTCTCGAATGCGGAAGCGGCCACTCTCAAGGCCTGGGCAATGGCAGCGCCCGTCAATGACGAGATGTCGCCGGCCGCCTTCGAAAGGCTGCTTTACCGCAACGGCGCCGACGGCATCACGACGCGGCTGAAGCTGGCGCTTGCGGTGGCACGCGGCAAGGCTGAAGGCGATTTCGACGAAATGGCGCGGTCGGCGCGGCTCAGCAAGCTGCTGGACAAGGCAATGCATTGGAAGAAGCCGCAGTTTCCGCTGAACGGCGGCGACGTGATTTCGGCGGGAGTGGCGTCCGGCCCGCGCGTCGGCGAATTGCTTGCCGGCCTGGAAAACCAGTGGGTGGAGGAAAATTTCGCCTCCGACCGGGCGGAACTGCTCGTCCGGCTGCAGGAACGCGTGCAATAGGCAATCCGGCGTCGCATCCGTCGGATGCGGCGACTTTGGTCGTTGATATCGATACTCGCCCAGCTATTAGGCGGCGGTCGCTTCGTCGCGGATGCGGGCCTTGATGTTATCAACCATGTTTTCGCGTATGGTCGTTTCGCCGTGGGCCGTCTTCAGGTGCTCGACGGCGCGGCGAACCACTTCTGCGTCGTTATCCGCCCGGGTGTGCCAAGCGCAGCCGGGAACGAGCGTGCCGCATTCGAAAAGTCGCATGGTTTTCTCCTCTGTCTGAAACGCAACGGCCATCGCGCTTTCACGCGATTGATGAATGTGCGGAGGAGGAGAAGGTTCCGGCCGGCATAAGATGACGACCGGAGAAGGTCTTTCAGTCGGGCATCGCCCAGGCTTTGTAGGTATCCGAAAGCTGGCCGGGCATGTTGCTGTTGGCGGCCGCGGCTTCGTTCTGCAGCTGTTCCGGTGATTTCCCACCGGCCAGTTGCAGCTTGACCTGCTCGATGAAGCAGGACAGCGGCAAATCCGAGCCGCTCTTGGCCCGCAGTTTCTCCGCGATGCGCGTCAAAAACTCGGATGTGTCGATCGTGCGGGATGTTTCCTGGACATCCGTGGACGTAGGCGAGCCACTTTGTATCGTCATGACAATCCTCCTCCGATTGTTACGCACATACATATAAAGTTAGGACGCGCTGAATTTTCGTGAAGGTCTATCAACTCGAATTTATCGATGAGATATCACAGTCTCACGGCCAACGGACGACGGGGGGCAGCGAGGAGAGAATGGATTCCACATTGCCGCCGGTCTTCAAGCCGAAGATCGTGCCGCGATCATACAGCAGATTGAATTCGACGTAGCGGCCCCGGCGGATCAATTGTTCGTCGCGATCGGCCTCTGTCCACAACTTGTTGAAGTTGGAGCGAACGATCTTCGGATAGACCATGGCGAAGGCCCGGCCGACATCGCGCGTGAAGGCGAAATCGGCGTTCCAGCCGCCGGCTTCCTCGCTCGAATGCAGCCAGTCGTAGAAGATGCCGCCGATGCCGCGGGCCTCATTGCGGTGCTTCAGGAAGAAATATTCGTCGCACCAGGCCTTGTAGGCATCGTAATCGGCGACGGCGTGATTGCGGCAGGCGATCTCCATCGCCTTGTGGAAGAGCTGGCTGTCCTCGTCCTCCTGGGTCCGGCGGCGCGACAGCACCGGCGTCAGGTCGGCGCCGCCGCCGAACCAGCGGCTTGATGTGACCACCATGCGGGTGTTCATATGCACGGCGGGAACGTTGGGGTTCACGGGGTGGGCGATCAGCGAGATGCCCGAGGCCCAGAAACGCGGATCATCCTTGGCACCTGGTATCTGCGTCCGGAAATCCGGGGAGAATTCGCCGTGAACGGTGGAGGTGTGGACGCCGACCTTTTCGAAGACGCGGCCTTCCATCATCGACATCCGGCCACCGCCGCCGGCGCCGTTTTCGCGTGACCAGTCCTTGGCGACGAAGCGGCCGGGTTCCTGGTCGGAGAGCGGCCCTTCCAATTCGTCTTCGATGGCTTCGAAGGAGGCGCAGATCGTATCGCGCAATCCCTCGAACCAATTGCGGGCGGCAGCCTTCTTCTCTTCGATATCGTCAGGCAAGCCGATCGGCAGTTCCGGTCTTTCCATTTGCGCCTCCGGCGGTCACATCCGCTGTGGAAGCGACTCGCTCATTCTTGATTGCGCGCCATGATTAGCAGTTGGCGCAGCATCTCGCCAAGCGTGGCCAAGCACGGCTGGGCGCTTCCGAGATTCGACTCGCAAATCAAGTATTTCGATACTACCTTTTCCCAAGAGGTAGGTTAGATGAAAAAAGTTCCAGGACCTCCATCCTTCGATGGGCTGAAGCGCAGGATAGCGAGACATCGGGCGGAAAATCCTCCGCGCAAGAAGGACCATTTCGTGCGTGAGACATATTGCCTCGGCCTCATGGACGCGCGGGCCAAGGCGCGCGAATGGTTCGACGAATATCCGAAAGCCGCCTACTGGACCGAGGTGGAAAGCTGGCGCCAGCTCGACGGCGACCAGATCGAATTCACCATGCGCCGCCTGCCTTCGGCCGACTGATCGTCACTTCGCAGTGGTGCGTACGCGGCTTTCGATCAAGAGGCCGCTTTCATCCATGATTGGATGCGCGACGGAGACGATGTGGGCGTTGATGCGCTTCAGGTCGCGCAGCATGTCGAGATGCAGCGAACTCGTCTGCAGGCTGTCGGCGCGGCCATCGCGCAGACGTTCGAGGTGGCGCTCGGCAGATTGTTTTTCCATCCGGCGCACCTCGACCTTCACCTCCATCATCTGACGCGCGAGATTGAAATCGCGGGTGACGAAGATCGTCTGGGCGACGCGCAGATTGTCGATCGTCAGATCGAACAACTTGCGCAGTTCCTGATGACCGTCCTCGGAGAATTTCAGGCCAAGCGAGATCTTCTTCGTCACCTGCTCCAACAGGCCCTTCTCGATGATGTCGCCCATATGTTCGAGGTTGATCGCATAGTCGATGACGACGATCGAGCGGCGGGCGTTCTCATCGCTGAGACCCTCGCGGCCAAGTCTGGAGAGATAGACCTTCACTGCCTGCTGCAGTCGGTCGACGCGCTCTTCGAGGGCGGGGATCTCGGCAAGCTTGGATGCGTCGTTGCGCTCGAAGGCTTCGGAGACCCGGATCAGCATGCGCTCGATCAGGTCGCCGACGCCGAGCACTTCGCGGGTGGCGCTGGCGAGGGCCACGACCGGCGTCGAAAGCTCCTGCGCATCCAGATATTTCGGGGCACTGTCAGGCTCGGCCTGATCCGGCACCAGCCTGGCCATCAGGGCGGCGAGCGGCCTGGAGAATGGCCAGGCAACTGCTGCCAGCAGAAGGTTGAAGGCAAGATGCGCATCGACCGGCAGCTTGGCCGGGCCAAAGGGCAGCATCTGGATGAGTTCCGCACCGTAGCCCGCCAGCGGCAGGGCGATGAGACAGCCGAGCGTGCGGATGGCGAGATTGCCGAGAGTGACGCGCCGCGCCGAAGCCGGGCCGGACAATGTCGCGACCACAGGCGGTATCGCACCGCCGAGATTGGCGCCGAGCACGAGCACGATGACGAGTTCGGCAGAGACCACGCCGGCCGAGGCAAGCGACAGGATGAGCACCACCACCGCAAGACTCGACGAGGACGCAAAGGCGAGTGCCGCCGAGACGATCATTGCCACGGGCAGGGCGCCGTCCAGCAGGCCGATGAAGGCCGCAAGGGCGGGAGAGGCGCGCATGGGCTCCGTCGCAAGGCCGAGAAGGTGCAGCGACAGCAGCATCAGCCCGATGCCGATCAGCGCCGTGCCGCCGCCCTGGCTGGTGCTGGAGCGGCCGCGGTAAAGCACGATGCCGGCGAGGATCAGAAGCGGGGAAAGCCATTCGATGCCGGTGGCGACGATCCAGGCTGTGATCGCGGTACCGACATTGGCGCCGAGCAGAACGATCTGCGCCATGCGCGGCTTGATCAGGTCACGTTCGACGAAGGAGGCGGTCATCAGCGCCGTTGCCGTCGAACTCTGCAGCGCGACCGTTGCAACGAGACCCGACAGGAAAGAACGAAGACTGCCGCGCGTACCGGTCGCCAGACCCGTTCTGAGGCGGGCTCCGAAGGCTCTGGATACGCCATCCTTTACCTGCGCGAGGCCGAACAGCAGCAGAGCCACGGCGCCGAACAGGTTGATCATGATGATTGTAGAGTCCATTTTGTTGTTTTTATTCTTCTTTCACAGATCTGGAGAAGTGCTGCTTTCCTCGCATAGCTATTCCAACTTATTGAAATCATGGAGGCCAATATTGAATTTTTGATTGCCCGGCTAATAAATATACGCTGGTTTCACAGATAGACAACGCTATTTTGCGACATATTCTGGAGCGGATCGGCAATTCCGCAGGCTTTGCTCCGCCGGCGCCGCGTTCGTCAGGTCCAGACGGTTTGGCGCATTGCCTCACCGACGATCATGGCGGCCGAAACAGCGACGTTGATCGAGCGCTGGCCGTCGACCATTGGGATCAGGATGCGTGCATCGGCTGCTTCATGGACCTGATCCGGCACGCCGGCGCTTTCGCGGCCGAAGAGCAGGATATCGTCCGGGCGGAAGGCAAAATCAGTGTAGCGCTCCGCCGCCTTGGTCGAGGCGAGGATCAGGCGGCCGCCGGTGGTCAGGCGCCACGCTTCGAAGCGGTCCCAATTGACATGGCGGGTGAGGGCCGCGGCGGCGATATAATCCATGCCGGCCCGTTTCAGGTTGCGGTCGGACACATCGAAGCCGGCGGGCTCGATCAAATCGACCGCGAAGCCAAGGCAGGCGGCAAGGCGCAGGATCGTGCCGGTATTGCCAGGAATATCCGGCTGATAGAGTGCCAGTCTGAGTAAAGTCATGATGCGCCGTCTTTCCGCTTTCGCCGTCAAAGGCCTAATGCAACTGTGATTTCGGCGCAACAGGGCGCGTTTTGACCAGGAAACGTTCAATTTACGGCAATACAGGGCTGGAATTTTCGCGGTTTTCGCGTTATCCATGCCTATCTTCAATCGCCAGCAGGGAGGGTCACAATGAATATTTTGCTCGATATGCGCCTTCCCGCCGTGATGCCGATTAAGGCGACACGCCGCCGCTAGTGCGCATTTCTTTCTGAAATCCCCCTTTTGATCCATTGTGCGGCTGTTTCGGCCTCGCCCCTTGAACGTTCGGTTCCCATATGTGCTTGCATGGCGCTGGGATGGCGCGAAGCCGGGAGCCGAAACGCTGACGTTTCGGAGCAATTTCATGTTTGGCTGGTTCGAACAGCGACTCAATCCCTTTCCGAGCGAGGAGCCTGTCGCCCCGCCGAAGGGTCTCTTTGCCTTCTGCTGGCATTACAGCAAGCCGGCAGCCCCCTGGCTCGGCCTGATGGCGCTGCTGACAGCGCTGATCGCCGTCGGCGAAGTGGCGCTGTTCCAGTTCCTGGGCGACATCGTCGACTGGCTGACCAATGCCGACCGCGCCACCTTCCTGCAGACGGAGGGTCACAAGCTTTTCTGGATGGCGGCGCTTGTGCTGGTCGGTCTGCCGCTGACGGCGGGGCTCGATTCTCTCATCATGCATCAGATGATGCTCGGCAATTATCCGATGATCGCACGCTGGCAGATGCACCGCTTCCTGCTGCGCCACAGCATGTCGTTCTTCGCCAACGAGTTTGCCGGGCGTGTCGCCACCAAGGTGATGCAGACGTCGCTCGCCGTGCGCGAGACGGTGATGAAGATCCTCGACGTCTTCGTCTATGTCGTGACGTACTTCCTGACGATGATCATCGTCATCGCAGCGGCCGACTGGCGGCTGATGATCCCGATCCTCGTCTGGCTCGCCGTCTATATCAGCATCGTCGCCTATTTCGTGCCACGGCTTCGCAAGATCGCGGCCGCCCAGGCGGATGCGCGCTCGATGATGACGGGGCGCGTGGTCGACAGCTATACGAATATCGCCACCGTCAAGCTGTTTTCGCATGCGGGCCGCGAGGAGGTCTATGCCAAGGAGGGCATGGATGAGTTCCTGCAGACCGTGCACAAGCAGATGCGCAAGGTGACGCTCTTCCACATCAGCGTCTATCTGAACAACTGCGTTGCGCTCTTCGTCATTTCGGGCCTGTCGATCTGGTTCTGGCTGAACGGAGCGATCTCCGTCGGCGCCATCGCCATCGCCATTGGTCTTGCCATGCGCGTCAACGGCATGTCGCAATGGATCATGTGGGAAGTCTCGGCGCTGTTCGAGAATATCGGCACGGTCTATGACGGCATGGAGATGATGAGCAAGCAACACGACATCGTCGACAAGCCGGGCGCGCCCACCTTGACGGCGAAGAAGGGCGCGATCCACTACGACCGCATCCGCTTCCACTACGGCAAGAGCAAGGGTGTCATCGACAATCTGTCGCTCGACATCAAGGCGGGCGAGAAGGTCGGCCTGGTCGGCCGCTCGGGCGCCGGTAAGACGACGCTGATGAACCTGCTGCTGCGCCTCTACGACCTGGAGGCCGGCCGCATCACCATCGACGGGCAGGACATCGCCGGCGTCTCGCAGGAAAGCCTGCGCTCGCTGATCGGCGTGGTGACGCAGGATACGTCGCTGCTACATCGCTCGATCCGCGACAACATCGCCTATGGCCGTCCCGATGCCTCGGACGTCGAGATAATCGAGGCCGCCAAACGTGCGAATGCCTGGGAGTTCATCGAAGGCCTCGTCGACATGCAGGGCCGCGAGGGGCTCGACGCGCAGGTCGGCGAACGCGGCGTCAAGCTGTCTGGCGGTCAGCGGCAGCGCATCGCGATCGCCCGCGTTTTCCTGAAGGACGCGCCGATCCTGGTGCTCGACGAGGCAACTTCGGCGCTCGATTCGGAAGTCGAAGCGGCAATCCAGGAGAACCTCTTTGCCCTGATGGAGGGCAAGACGGTGATCGCGATCGCCCACCGGCTTTCGACGCTGACGGAGATGGACCGGCTGATCGTGCTCGACAAGGGCCGGATCATCGAGGCCGGCTCGCACAGCGAACTGATCGAGGGCGGCGGTATCTATGCCGACCTCTGGAACCGCCAGTCCGGCGGCTTCCTCTCCGATCACGCCGAGGAAGCGGAAGAGGCTGCGGAATAAGATGAAAGAGGCCCTCCCTGCGAAAGCGGGGAGAGCCTCTTGAATTCTCAGGGTTGCTTCGAATTTGCCGGCGCGTTTGCTATCCGTTCAAAGGCTGTCGGCCCAGTCGATCGCGCGGTGATGTTCGATCAGGACGATGGTGTTGGCGGCGGCGATCGTGCGCAGCGCCGTGATGCGGCGGCGCTCCTCCTGGTCGATCCATGCGGTGATGGCCTCGGTGACGATTTCGTCGCGCGGCTGCGCCAGGTCGATGGCCAGGGCATCCAGCCTCTCTGCAAGCGGAAGCGGAATATGCGCATCGAGCATTTTCGTTTCCATGGACCTTCTCTCCGGTGACACGCGATCATAACGTCAGATTGTGACGGGTTCGGGGGCAGTCAATGGCGATGCCGCCGATGTTATCGTTTATTACAAAAATATAAGCTTGCGTCCGCTTTTCATTCTCTTTGCCGCTCCCCTCAATCCGCCTATATCGCTTCTATGTTCCTGCGCCCCATCCTCCGCCTGTTCGAAACCTGGATCGATCCGTTCCGTCCACGCGCCAATCTCCAGCCCCCGCGTTCGACGCTCGGCTTCGTCTGGTTCTATATCGGCCAGGCGAGGATGCCGTTCATCGCCATGCTCGTTCTCGGCGGGACATCGGCGGCAATCGAGGCGGCGCTCTTCTGGTTCGTCGGCCGGCTGGTCGATATCCTCGGCAGTATCAAGCCCGGCGCCGGCTGGAGCGGACTTCTCGCAGCCCATGGCGGCGAACTGTTCGGCATGCTCGCCCTCATCGGGGGTGTGCGCTTCGTCGTCGCCTTCCTGATCGCGCTCGTCGATCAGCAGGTGATCACGCCTGGTTTCTATAATCTAGCACGCTGGCAGTCCTATCTCCATGTCTCCCGCCAGTCTTTATCGTTCTTTCAGAGCGATTTCTCCGGACGTATCGTCACCAAGGTCTGGTCGGCCGGGCAGGCAACCGGTGATCTCGTCACCTCGCTGATGGAAAGCGTCTGGTTCGTCGGCATCTATGCCGTAACGACGCTCGTGCTCGTCGCCCGGCTGGACTTCTCCCTTGCCGCCGTCGTGCTGTTCTGGCTTGGCGCCTTCAGCCTGCTTGCCCGCCACTTCGTTCCGCGAATTCGCCATCATTCCCGCGAAACGGCGGAAGCCGGATCGATGCTGAATGGCCGGATGGTCGATTCCTACAGCAACATGCAGACGTTGAAGCTGTTTGCGCGCGATGAGGAGAGCGACCGCTATATGCGGCAGGGCTTCGATATCTATCAGGATACGGTGCTGCGTTTCACGCGGTTCATCACTGGTGTCAGGGCCTCCATGGCGCTGCTCTCCGGCCTGATGATCGTGACGATGGCGGGGCTGAGCGTCGATTTGTGGCTGCGCGGCCTGGTCAGTTCCGGTGCTGTGGCATTCTCGTTGGCGCTGGTGCTCCGCCTGAATTTCCTGCTCGGACGGCTGATGACGCAGTTCAACGGCATCATGCGCAATCTCGGCACCATCCAGAACGCCGCCGAGCTGATCTCGCAGCCGCTGGGGCTCGTCGACCGGGCCGATGCCAAAAACCTGGTGATCCGGCATCCCGGCATCCGCTTCGACAATGTTTCCTTCCGCTACGGCAAGGGTCATCAGCCGGTCGTCGAGAATTTCTCTCTGACCATCCGACCGGGCGAAAAGGTCGGAATCGTCGGCCGTTCGGGCGCGGGGAAGTCGACCCTGATGAACCTGCTTCTAAGACTCTACGACATCCAGGACGGCCGCATTCTCATCGACGGCCAGGATATTGCAGCCGTGACGCAGGAATCGCTCAGGATGCAGATCGGCGTCGTCAGCCAGGACACTTCGCTGCTGCACCGTTCGGTGCGTGACAATATCCTGTTCGGACGGCCGGATGCCGGCGAGGAGGGGCTGGTCGAGGCGGCCAAGCGCGCCGAAGCCATCGACTTCATCGCCCGCCTGCAGGATCAGCAGGGCCGCAGAGGTTTCGATGCGCATGTCGGAGAGCGCGGCGTCAAACTGTCTGGCGGGCAGCGCCAGCGCATCGCCATTGCCCGCGTCATGCTGAAGGATGCCCCGATCCTTGTTCTCGACGAGGCGACGTCGGCGCTCGATTCGGAGGTGGAGGAAGCGATCCAGTCCAATCTCCACCGGATCATGGAAGGCAAGACGGTGCTTGCGATCGCCCATCGGCTGTCGACGATCGCCGCACTCGACCGGCTGATCGTCGTCGATCTCGGCCGGATCATCGAGGAGGGCAGCCATGACGAACTGCTTCGCCGCGGCGGGCTCTATGCCGAACTTTGGGCACGCCAGTCCGGCGGCTTCCTCGCGACGGACGAGGATGTGGGCTCAAGGGTCGACGACGAATTCCGCCATGAGGCCAAAATGGTTTGATCCGAAACTGTCCTCGATGCGGCGGACCGATTTCAGCCGCAGGGGCGCCCTGCTGAAGATATGATCGATCGGAATGCCGAAAGCACCGGCGCGGATTGGCCATGTCGCCGGCTCCAGCGATGCCGTGCCCAGGCCCTGGCTGCGCATGAGATACTGCACGTCGGGCGCCAGAATCGACGTATTGAAATCACCGGCAAGAACGAGCGGTCCCGGCAGGGAAGGGATAATCTCCGCGAGGTCTGCGATCTCAAGGCCGTGGAATTCGTCGTAATAGGGTTTGGTCAGGTGCGCGGCGAGGAAATTGACCTTCTGGCCGTCGAAATCGATCGTCGAGATCGTCAGCCGGTTGCGCCATAGGAGCCCGAGGCTGCGGATACGAGGTTCGATAAGCGGGCGCTTCGACAGGACCAGCGTATCGCATTGCTCCATGCCGACACCGCAGCCGATGTAATAAGGGTAGGTCTTCAACAGCCGCGGCAATTCCGACAGCAGCGGTTCGGCCTCCAGGATGTTGACGACGTCGGCGCCTGAGGCAATGGCCATGTCGGCGATCGCTGCCCCGTTCGCGAAATTATCGTTCTCGATATTGAAGGACATCAGCTTGAAGAGGACCGGGCGGCTTTGATCGACCGCGGGCTCGACGAATTCGCGCATCATCACGGCGCCGTGGACGGCAAGAACCAGCGATACGCCGAGCGTCAGAAACCCATACCAGTGCCGCTTGACGAGAAGGGCCGCGATCGAGGCGGCCGCCGCGGCCGCCGCCAGATGGAGCTGGAAGCTGTAAAAGAAGGAAAGCAGGTAGAAATCTTTGACATAGCGCAGAGAGACGATGGCGAGGACGAGGGTGGTGAGGACGCTGAATACGCAAAAAATCGTGTCTCTCATCCGCTCCGGTCCGGCTCGCTGGCGTGGTTGTGACTGCGCCTATCACGCCGGCTTTTTTGTTGCAATGCAACATAATGGCGAGCGCGTGTTTGCCTTAAAAAATTCATCCGAAATTTCCCGCGACATTGTGCCCTCATCCCCTTGTCAAGGCTGGACATAATTTGCGATCAAGCATAGAACGCGCCGGATTGCCGGGGAATCTATGGCCGAATTGTGTCCAGAGAGATTCGCCGGTAGAGGGGGTAGGGCGGAATTCCGCGAAAATTGCGCAGAGGATGTTAGCCGTGAGCGAACACGAAACGACAAGCGAGGGCATGGGCGAACCCACTCGCCGTGATTTCCTTTATCTCACCACTGGTATGGCAGGCGCCGTCGGCGCCGTTTCGGTCGCTTGGCCGTTCATCGATCAGATGCGTCCTGATGCTTCGACGCTCGCTCTCGCCTCCATCGAAGTCGACGTTGCCAGCCTCGAGCCCGGCATGTCGCTGACGGTCAAATGGCGCGGCAAGCCGATCTTCATCCGTAACCGTACCCCGGAAGAAGTGACGGCCGCAGCCGATGTTCCGCTGTCGGACCTCAAGGATCCGGTCGCGCGCAATGCAAACCTTCCTGTCGACGCTCAGGCAACGGGTGTTGACCGTTCGGGCGGCAAGGGCAAGGAAAACTGGATCGTCATGATCGGCACCTGCACACATCTCGGCTGCGTGCCGCTCGGCCAGGCCGGCGAATACAATGGTTGGTTCTGTCCCTGCCATGGCTCGGTCTACGACACGGCCGGCCGTATTCGTAAGGGTCCTGCGCCGCAGAACCTGGCGATTCCGACCTTTTCATTTTTGTCCGATACCAAAATCAAGATCGGTTGAGGGGAGACTGATTAATGAGTGGCCATTCCAGCTACGAGCCATCAACCGGCCTCGAGAAATGGGTCGATGCGCGCCTTCCGCTGCCGCGCATGGTCTATGACAGCTTCATCGCCTATCCGGTTCCGCGTAACCTGAACTATGCCTACACCTTCGGCGCCATGCTCGCCGTCATGCTGGTGGTGCAGATCCTGACGGGTGTCACGCTCGCCATGCACTACGCCGCCGACACGACGATCGCCTTCAACTCCGTTGAAAAGATCATGCGCGACGTCAACCACGGCTGGCTGCTGCGCTACATGCATGCCAACGGTGCATCCTTCTTCTTCGTCGCCGTCTACCTGCACATCGCCCGCGGTCTTTACTACGGCTCCTACAAGGCGCCGCGCGAAATCCTCTGGATCCTTGGCGTGGTCATCTACCTCCTGATGATGGCGACCGGTTTCATGGGCTACGTCCTGCCCTGGGGCCAGATGTCCTTTTGGGGTGCGACGGTCATTACCGGCTTCTTCTCGGCTTTCCCGCTGGTCGGCGAATGGATCCAGCAGTTCCTGCTCGGCGGCTTTGCCGTCGACCAGCCGACGCTGAACCGCTTCTTCTCGCTGCACTACCTGCTGCCCTTCATGATCGCCGGCGTCGTCGTCCTGCACATCTGGGCGCTGCATATCGTCGGCCAGACCAACCCGACGGGCGTCGAGGTCAAGACGAAGACCGACACGGTTCGCTTCACGCCCTATGCGACGATGAAGGATGCGCTCGGCGTTTCGGTCTTCCTGCTGGTCTATGCCTATTTCGTCTTCTACCTGCCGAACTTCCTCGGCCATGCCGACAACTACATCCCGGCCGACCCGTTGAAGACGCCGGCCCACATCGTTCCGGAATGGTACTTCCTGCCCTTCTACGCGATGCTGCGCTCGATCACCTTCAACATCGGCCCGATCGACTCCAAGCTCGGCGGCGTGCTGGTGATGTTCGGCGCGATCATCGTGCTGTTCTTCCTGCCGTGGCTCGATACCTCGAAGGTCCGTTCGGCCGTCTACCGCCCCTGGTACAAGCTGTTCTACTGGCTGTTCGTGATCAATGCGATCATCCTCGGCTGGCTCGGTTCGCAGCCGGCGGAAGGGCTGTTCACCACGATCTCGCAGATCTGCACACTCCTCTACTTCGCTTTCTTCCTGGTCGCGATGCCAGTTCTAGGCCTGGTGGAAACGCCGCGCCGTATCCCGAACTCGATCACCGAAGCGGTGCTCGAAAAGCGCAACAAGACAGCTGCCGCCAGTGCAGCGGCCAATGCGTAAGCGCGCGACGGAAGGGAATAGAAATATGAAAACGCTTGTTGCAAGCATTCTGCCGCTCGCCGTCGCTGTCGTTCTCGGCAGCGCAGCCTTCGCCGAGGAAGCGGCGCCCGCGAATGGAGCAGCACCTGCCCATCACGAGGAAGGCGCGACGCCGCACTATCCGCTGAAGGAGCCGAAAGAGGAAGAATGGAGCTTTGCCGGACCGTTCGGTCATTACGACAAGGCTCAGCTTCAGCGCGGCCTCAAAGTTTATACCGAAGTCTGTTCCGCCTGCCATTCGATGAACCTTGTGCCTTTCCGCATGCTCGACGAGCTCGGTTATTCCGAGGCGCAGGTAAAGGCTTTCGCCGCGAATTACGAGGTCCAGGATGGCCCGAACGCCGCCGGCGAGATGTTTACCCGCAAGGCGGTCCCTTCCGATCACTTCCCGTCGCCTTTCCCCAATGCGGAAGCGGCGGCTGCTTCCAACAATGGCGCGGCTCCGCCCGACTTTTCGTTGATCGCAAAGGCCCGCGAGGTCGAGCGCGGTTTCCCGCAATTCGTCTTCGATATCTTCACCCAATATCAGGAAAGCGGACCGGACTACATCCACTCGCTGCTGACCGGCTATGAAGAGCCGCCGGCCGGTTTCCAGGTGCCTCAGGGTGGACATTATAACCCTTATTTCCATGCCGCCGCCGTCCTCGCCATGCCGAAGCCGCTCTCCGACGGCCAGGTGACCTATGACGACGGCGCGCCGGCGACCGTCGAGCAGTATTCCAGGGACGTTTCCGCCTTCCTGATGTGGGCCGCCGAGCCGCATCTCGAAGAGCGCAAGCGCACCGGCTTCATGGTCATGATCTTCCTGGCGATCTTCACGGTGCTGATCTACCTGACGAAGCGCTCGGTTTACGCCAACAAGGAACACTGAGCGTTCCCTACCGGAATTCGAAAGGCGGCTTGCAGGCCGCCTTTTTTGTTGGTTCCATTCCTGTCAATTGATAGGGTGCGGCCAGTTTCATGCGCTCGCAGATATGGATTTTCCATGGACAATACGACTTCGGAGCTCGCAGCCAGCATCCGCTCCATTCCCGACTATCCCAAGCCGGGCATCATCTTCCGTGACATCACCACGCTGCTCGGCAACCCCCGCGCTTTCCGCCGAGCAGTCGACGAACTCGTGCAGCCCTATGCGGGCATGAAGATCGACAAGATCGCCGGCATGGAGGCGCGCGGCTTCATCCTCGGCGGCGCGGTGGCGCACCAGCTTTCCTCGGGCTTTGTGCCGATCCGCAAGAAGGGCAAGCTGCCGCACGAGACCGTGCGCATCGCCTACAGCCTGGAATATGGCGTCGACGAGATGGAGATGCATCGCGATGCGGTGCAGCCCGGCGAGAAGGTGATCCTGGTCGACGACCTGATCGCTACCGGCGGCACGGCGGTGGGTGCCACGAAGCTGCTGCGCCAAATCGGCGCCGAAGTGGTCGGCGCCTGCTTCGTCATCGATCTGCCGGATCTCGGCGGCCGCAAGAAGCTGGAAGAGCTCGGCGTCGTCGTGCACACGCTGGTCGAATTCTCCGGTCACTGAGTCCGTGGCTACTATGCGGCAGCGTCAGTCGAATTCGAGCACGCTGCTTTCGAAGCGGATTACGGCATCGCCGTTTTGATCGACGCCCTCGCAGAGGATGGTGTTGAGGTGCCAGCCCGGCCGCGACGCGAGCGGCCGGCTGGCGAGGAAGGCGACGGAATAGGTGACGACGTCGCCTGCGAAGACCGGCCGCAGCCATTGCAACTTCTGGAAGCCGGGCGAGGGGCCGAGGTTCGGCGACGTCAGGCCCTCCTGCGCGAGTGCGGCGCTCTGCCTTTCCCAAAAGGCGAGGAAGGTCCGCATCCAGGCGGCCGTGGTGTGCCAGCCCGAAGCGCAGAGGCCGCCGAAGAGCGTGTCTTTGGCGGCTTCCTTGTCGATGTGGAAACGCTGCGGATCGTAGCGCGTCGCGAAACGGATGATGTTTTCTTCGGTAAAGGCGTAGCTGCCGATCTCGACCTTCTCGCCGACGGCGTAAAGTTCCGACATTCTCATGCTGACAGCTCCGAGGTGGGACGCATACGGATCATCACCGAATTCTCCGAGACGCAGACGAGTTCGCCGCGCTGGTTTCCGACCTCATGACGAAACTTGACGATGCCCATTCCGGCGCGCGAGCGCATCGGCCGGGCTTCGAGGACGGTCGAATGGCCAGACAGCGTGTCGCCGGCAAGCACCGGCTTGCGCCATTCCATCAGATCGACGCCCGGTGCACCCTCGCAGAGCGAATGCAGCACATAGCTGTCGGCCATCATGCGCATGAACATCGAAGAGGTGTGCCATCCGGACGCGGCGAGCCCCCCGAGAATGCTGGCGCGGCCGGCCGCCTCATCGAGATGCATCGGCTGCGGGTCGAATTCGCTTGCGAACTCAATGATTTCCTCAGCGATCACCAGCTTCGGGCCGAGCGCGAAGCGGCGGCCGGGCTGGAAATCCTCGAAGGAAAGCTTTTCTGCCGACATTCGCTCCTCCCGCCATATGCAGCGCACAATGCTTACAATAGCATCCGCGCGGGCTCAATGATTCCGGGGAGATAAACCGGCATGACGGAACTGAGGTCGATACTCGACGAGGCGGGGCGCCAGGGACTGATTTCGCCGGAGGCCGGAGAGCGGCTTCTGCCGTTTCTGATCGCGCACGGTGTGGCCGTCGCCGAGGCGCAGCCGGCAATGGCGGCTGAAGGACAGGCCTGGTCGGATACGGAGACGCCGCGTTTCGTGCGCGGCTTCCACGACGTGCTGATCACCATCGGCGTCGTCGTGGCGCTCGGCGGCCTCTGGGGGCTTGCGCCGCTTTACGCGGTGCCGCCCGCTATCCTCGTGCTTTCGGAAATTCTCGTGCGGCGTCAGCGGCTCGCCCTGCCGGCCGTCGGCTTGACGATCGCGCTGTTCTGCTGGACATTTTTGCTGATGTCCCGTGTCTTTACGCCGTGGACCTTCGAGATAGGGGCGGACCTCACGCAGTTCATTGCCGGCTTCCCGATCCTTCTCGGCATCTACTATGCCCGCTATCGCGTGCCCTTGACGCTGGCGCTCGCCATCATGTCGATACTTGCCCTGGTGCTCACCCTGCTTTTACGTTTAGCGCAATGGCTAAGCGGCAATCCCGCATTTTTCGTCGACCATCTTGCCCTGCTGGCTGCGGTGTCCCTCGTCTGCGCGCTCGGCCTCTTCGCGATGGCGCTCTATTTCGATCTCGGCGACCGGCTGCGCCGGACGACGCGCTCGGATATTGCTTTCTGGCTGCATCTCGGTGCGGCGCCGGCGCTGCTCTACAGCACCGTTTCTCTGCTGTCTCTAGGAGAAGGCGGCCGTATCTTCGACCTGGCGAACATGTCGGCCCAGACCCCCGTGGTCGTCGCGACCGTGGCGGCGCTGATGCTGATCGGTCTGATCATCGATCGCCGCGCTTTCGTCACCTCGGGGCTGCTATCACTCGGTGTTGCGATCTTCAGCGTCTTCCGGCACGGAAGCGCGACTGTCGACACCTACATCTTCACGACGCTGATCGTCGTGGGCGCGATCGTTCTCATTATCGGAACAGGCTGGATGCCACTGCGACGGCTGGTGCTGCGGGCACTGCCCCCGGCAATCGCAAACAGGCTGCCGCCTGGTTAAGGCGGCAGCATTTCTTATTTAGGTGTTGAAGCGGAAATGGATGACGTCGCCGTCCTGGACGACGTATTCCTTGCCTTCGTCACGCGCCTTGCCGGCATCCTTGGCGCCGACTTCGCCGTTGTATTTGATGTAATCGTCATAGGCGATGGTGTTGGCGCGGATGAAGCCGCGTTCGAAATCCGAATGGATAACGCCGGCGGCCTGCGGCGCCTTGGTGCCGCGCTCGATCGTCCAGGCCCGCGTTTCCTTCGGGCCGACGGTGAAATAGGTGATGAGGTGGAGCAGCTTGTAGCCGGCGCGGATCAGCCGGTCGAGGCCCGCCTCGTCAAGGTCGAGGGCGGAAAGGAATTCCTTGGCTTCATCCTCGGGAAGCTGGGCGACCTCGGCCTCGATCGCCGCCGAGATGACGACGGTTTCGGCACCCTGTTCCCGAGCCATAACGGCGACAGCCTCGGTGAATTCATTGCCTGTCGAAGCCTCGGCCTCAGCGACGTTGCAGACATAGAGGACCGGATGCGAGGTCAGAAGGTTGAGGCCCTTGAGGATGGCGATTTCCTCGGCATCGAGCGTCGACAGCAGCGTGCGTACCGGCTTGCCCTCGTTGAGCAGTTGCAGCGAGGCTTCCATGATCGGCAGCATCGCCATCGAATCCTTGTCCTTGCTGGTGGCGCGCTTGCGCGTCTGCTCGGTGCGGCGCTCCAGGCTTTCGAGATCGGCGAGCATCAGTTCCGTCTCGATCGTCTCGGCATCGGCGACGGGATTGATGCGGCCTTCGACATGGGTGATGTCGCTGTCTTCGAAGCAGCGCAGCACGTGGACGATGGCATCGACCTCGCGGATATTGGCGAGGAACTGGTTGCCGAGACCTTCACCCTTCGAGGCGCCGCGCACAAGGCCGGCAATGTCGACGAAGGAGATGCGGGTCGGGATCAGTTCCTTCGACTTGGCGATGTCGGCAAGCTTGCGCATGCGCGGATCGGGCACGGCGACTTCGCCGGTGTTCGGCTCGATGGTGCAGAAGGGATAGTTTGCCGCTTGCGCAGCCGCCGTCTTGGTGAGCGCGTTGAAGAGGGTCGATTTGCCGACGTTCGGCAGACCGACGATGCCGCATTTGAAGCCCATGGCTAAAACCTGCTGTTCTTGAATTCCTTGCTGGTGCCTATGGGATAAAGGAGCAATATGGTCAAGTCTTAGAGAGCTTTTACCGCTGCTCACTTGCCGATGGATCGGTGCTGGCCTATTTTTGAATGCGACTGAGATTTTCGACGCATTGCGGATTTCACCAGAATGCCAGGTCACTCCCACGCAGATGCAATTGCTTCTCTCTGCGCCGAAGCCGGGGACGAGATCCTGCCTGTTTGAGGCCGGGAGCTGTGGCGGCTGACCGTCGAAAATTCGTCATCGACACTGATTAGCTGGTTTGAACATTCCTGACCCCATGTCATCAACGGCTGGATTTTTCCGATGAGTGACAATGACATTGCCCTGAAACCGAAGACCAAGGTGAGGCCGAAGCTGGATAAGCCGAAGCTCTACAAGGTCATTCTCGTTAATGACGACTATACGCCGCGCGAATTCGTCATCGTGATCTTGAAGGCCGTGTTCCGCATGAGCGAGGAGACGGGCTACCGGGTGATGATAACAGCGCACAAGCTCGGTTCCTGCGTGGTCGTGGTCTGCGCCAGGGATATCGCCGAGACCAAAGCCAAGGAGGGCATCGACCTTGCCAAGGGCATGGGCTTTCCGCTGATGTTCACAACGGAGCCGGAAGAATAGATGCTGCGGATTCAGGTGCTGCGGATCTGATAGCCGGTCTTGTCCTGCACGAAGCCGCAATTCTCGTAGAAGCGCAGGGTCGCCGGGTTTTTCGAGCCGGTGAGCAGCATCACCTTGTAGCAGCCAGCTTTCCAGGCCTCCGTCACGGCATGGCCGATGACGGCGCCGGCATAACCGCGCCGACGGTGATCGGCGTGGGTGACGACGTTTTCAATCAGGGCATAGGAGGCGCCGTTCCGCGTCAGGTTCGGCACGACGATCAGCGTGACGGTGGCCGCAGCGAGATCGCCGGCAAAGCCGATGAAGAGAGTCATGCCGGGTTGGGCGAGGATGGCGGAGAAGCGCTCTTCGGCCATGGCCTTGTCGAGAACCGGATCGGTCGAGTTCAAATGCTGGTAGAGGGTGATCAGCCCGGGAAGATCGCCGACGGCGGCCGGGCGGATGGCGAAATCCTGGTCCTGGTCGTGAACCGGCACCGGCCTCATTCTCCCTTGTTGCCGAACATCTTCTTCAACATGTCGGCCATCGGGCCGCTGGCCGGCAACTTCGGCTGATTGTGGTTGCGGGCCTGATGGATATGCGACTGGCCGGTCGGCTTCTTTTCGGTATTCTTGTTTTCCTTCCGCGGCTTCTCTTCCTCGGCCTTGCCGCCGAGCGCCAGCGCGATCTTGTTCATCAGCTGCGAATCCTCGTTTCGCACCAGCATGTCGGCATTGTCGGCGAGGGTGTCGAGAAGCGGCTCCAGCCAGACCTTGTCGGCCTTGGCGAAATCGCCGAGCACGTGGTTCTGCACCATTTCCTTGACGCCCGGATGGCCGATGCCGAGGCGCAGCCGCCGGTACTCCCGGCCGCAATGGGCGTCCAGCGACCTGATGCCGTTATGGCCGCCATGGCCGCCGCCGGTCTTAAGCCGCGCCTTGCCCGGGGGAAGATCGAGTTCGTCGTAGATCGCGACGAGGTCGGCGGGCTGGAGCTTGTAGAAGCGCATCGCCTCGCCGACGGATTCGCCGGAGAGATTCATGAAGGTCTGCGGCTTGATCAGCAGCACCTTCTCGCCGCCGATCTCGCCCTCGGCGATCTCGGCCCTGAATTTCTTCGACCAGGGCGAGAAGCTGTGGCGCCGATGAATGGCGTCGACGGCCATGAAGCCGATATTGTGGCGGTTGCCGGCGTATTTGCCGCCAGGATTGCCGAGACCCGCGATGATCAGCATGGTCTGTTTTTCCTTGCTAGAATTTCCCGCCGTTCACCACCTGTAAATGACCGCAAAGTCAAGCGGAAAGGGCAGTATCCGTCGCAGTCACTGCGACAGATTCATGCCGTATTTCAGGAAGATCTGCTTCTGGTCGCCATCGGCGATCAGCTTGTCGAGGGCAGCTTGCATCTTGACGAGCAGATCGTCCGGAAAGCTCTTCTCGCAGGCGATGCTCATCGGCTGGGCGGAGAGCACGGTCACCATCTCCACCGGCTGGTCGGCCTTCAGCTTTTCGAAATAGAGTTCGGAGATCGGCATCATGTCGATGCGTCCGCCGAGCAGCTTGCGCAGCGTCGCGTTGAAGTCGCTGGCGACATCGAGCTTGGTGAAGCCTTTCTCTTTCAGGATCGTCTCGGTGTAATCCTCACGCTGAGTGCCGACCGTATATTTCTTTGCCTCTTCCAGATTGTTGGCGATGACGCCCGAGCCCTTGCGGGTGATCAGGATGTTGCGGTCGATGAGCAGCGGCTCGACCCATTTGAACAGCGGGTCGCGTGCGCCGTTGTGGGCGGTTGCGAAGACACAGGTCATCGGCGCTGTGCGGGCAAGGCCGAAAGCGCGCGCCCAGGGCATGATCTCGATCGTGTAGTCGACGCCGATCGCGGCCATCACCTTTTCGACCTGCTCGACGGTGGCGCCCTTGATCTCCTTGCCTTCGCGATAATTGAAGGGGGCATAGTCCTCAGTCGTGAAGGTCACGGTTTGCGCATGGGCGGCGCAGGGCAGCGCCAGGCATGCGAGAAGCAGGAGCTTTTTCATCATATCATCTCCTTCGTTCTTCATTCACGAGGCGCGTGCCACGGCCGATTGTGAGCCTACCAGTTGCTCGATGAGCGCGGTTGCATGCTGCGGACGATGGAAGAGGTAGCCCTGGCCGTAGTCAAGCCCCATCTGATGGAGCGTGCGGCATTCCTCTTCGGTCTCGATGCCCTCGGCAATGACGGTGCAGTTCATCTTGTGGGAAAGCGTGGTGATGCCTTCGATCAGCATGCGGCTCTTCTGGCGGACGTCGTCGTCGCCGTCGTTGATCGCGCGGGTGAAGGACTGGTCGATCTTGATGATGTCGACGGGGAAACGGTTGAGGTAGCTCAGCGACGAATAGCCGGTGCCGAAGTCGTCGAGCGCGATGCGGCAGCCGAAGCGACGAAGCTCGGTGACAATCATGCGAATCTCGGGGTTGTCGTGCATCAGCACGGCTTCGGTGATCTCGACGACGATGCGCTCGGGGCGGATGCCGTGGCGTCCGACGATGGCGGCAAGACGGGCCGGCAGCGCCGGGTCGAACTGCAGCGGTGAGAAGTTGATGGCGAGATAGCTATCCTGCATGCCCGGTATGCGGGAAATCTTCGCGAGGTTGGCGATCGCCTTTTCCATGATGACGTTGCCGACCCTGACGATCTTTGCCGTTTCCTCGGCGACGCTGATGATTTCGGCCGGCGGCATCAAACCCTTCTGCGGATGGTTGAGGCGCATCAGCGCCTCGAAACCGGCAATGCCGCGGCCGTTCAGGTTGACGATCGGCTGCAGGAAGGCCTCGAACCAGTTGTCGATGAGGCCGGCTTCGATATTGGCCTCGATCTCGGCGCGGCGGCGGGCCCGGTCGAGCATGGCGTTGTCGAAGAGCTGCGCGCCGTTCTTGCCGTCGCGTTTCTTGGCATACATCGCCATGTCGGATTTCTGCAGCAGTTCGGCTGCGGTTGCGGCATGATGCGGATAGACGGCGATGCCGATGGACGCGCTCAGATGCATGTCGGGGGCGAAGGGCGTTTCGAAGATCGAGGCGATCTGCTCGCACATCACCTTGGCGCGTTTTTCGGCGTCCCTGGCCGGCAGCAGGATGGCAAATTCGTCGCCGCCGAGACGGGCCGCTTCGTCGGAAGGGGCAAGATGGGTCTTCAGGCGCTCGACGAGCTCGATCAGCGCCATGTCGCCGGCGGCATGGCCCATATTGTCGTTGATCCACTTGAAGCGGTCGAGATCGACGAAGAGGCAGGCGAGTTCCTGGCCGGCGGCGTCGGCGTCGGCGATCTTGTTATCGAGGACGGCTTCGAAGCCCTGGCGATTGAGAAGACCGGTCAGGTGATCGGTGATCGCCTGGCGGTGGTTGCGGTCCTCGGAGGCCTTGAGTTCGGTCACATCGGTCATGACCGATAGCGACAGGCGGTCATGAGCGCCGGCTCCCGCCTCCGATTCCATGATGAGGACGTCCATGATGCGGCCGTCCAGGCAGACGAACTTGACGGTTACGGTCATGCCGCTTTCGGCCAGGCGGCGCTTGCCGAATTTGTCGCGGGTGGTCGAGGTGACGAGATCGGCGAAGTTGCGGCCGATGACGGCGGCACGGTTATACCCTGTGGCCAGCAGCCAGTAGTCGCTGACGGCGGTGATGCGGTCCTCCTCGTCGAGCGAGAAGAGCATGGCGGGCGTCAGATTGTAGATGTCGGTGGCGCGGCGGTGGGCGAACTTCAGCTCCTTTTCCTCGCTTTCAAGCTTGGTCTGCATCTCGTTGAAGCTGCGAGCCAACCGTCCCATCTCGTCGTTCGACTGCCAGTCGACATGATGGCGGGAGCCCAGCTGGCGGGTGGCCTCGATTGCCGCCGTCAGCCGCATCAGCGGCTGGATGACGAAGAAACGGTTGCCGATCAGCGCCGTGCCGAAAACGGTCAGCACGGCGAAAATGAAGATCGAGATGAAGACGACCTCTTCCTGCTTCAGGCCGGAAAACAGCCCGAGTGCGGGATAATAAACGCTGATGCTGCCGAGGTTCCTCGGACCGTCGACGGTATTGTAGATGATGGCGCGCGACACCTGCACGAGCTGACCGTTGAAGGAGCGCGGAATGGTGGACTGGCTGACGTCAAGCTGGCCTGACTGATCGCGCACCTCGACCTTGACGATGGCGCCCTGGGAAACGACCGTCGCGCTGATCTGGGTGACGCTATCCTCATCGAGGTCCCACAGGGGTTTGGCCAGCGCCTGGGCATTGGCGACAAGAAGAACGGAGATATGGTCGCGTATTTCCTTATCGGCCCGTTCCGAGGAAAGAAAAAGGAAGAGAACAAAAAGCGGAGCGACAAAAACAAGCAGCGCACCGCAAACTATCGCAAAAAATCTGTTCTCAACGGAATTGTTCATGGTTCCGTTTACTCCCCCAGGCCGGCCATATTTCCTGTCGCGCGTCAAGGCGGGCTTCTTCGCAGCTGACGAAGCATGCTTTCACGAATTTGTTAAATGTTGCTGAAACGGGGCAGTTGCCGGGCAATGAAAAGCCCGCTTTCCAGGGGAAAGCGGGCCATATGCTTTACAAATTGGTCGAAGCGATCAGGCTTCGGCTTCGCCTTCGGCAGCAGTCTCGTCGATGCCGGCAGCCGGGGCAATGATGGTCGCGATCGTGAAGTCGCGGTCGATGACCGGGGTGACGCCCTTCGGCAGGGTGACTTCCGAAATATGGATGCTGTCGCCGATCTTCTTGCCGCTGAGGTCGACATTGAAGAATTCCGGGATCGCATCGGCCGGGCAATGAACTTCGACTTCATGGCGAACGATGTTCAGAACGCCGCCGACCTTGATGCCCGGGGATTTCGCTTCGTTGACGAAGTGAACCGGGATTTCGACGCTCACCTGGGTGTTACCGGAGACGCGCAGGAAATCGACATGCATCGTGAAGTCGCGGACCGGATCGAGCTGATAGTCCTTCGGCAGAACCTTGTACTTCTTGCCGCCGACTTCGATCGTCGCCACGGTGGTCATGAAACCACCGGCATGAATGCGCTTCGTCACCTCATTGGTGTTGAGAGCGATGGCAATGGGGGCCTGCTTGTCACCATAGATGACAGCGGGAATCAAACCGTTGCGGCGAAGTTCACGGGCGGACCCCTTACCAACCCGTTCGCGCGCCTCGGCCTTGAGCTCGTAAGTTTCCTGGCTCATGGCTATTCCTTTCGAGGTTATTTGGAGAGTTCGGCGGGCGGGCAATGCCTTGCTCCGTCGAACCGGAGGCGGGTATAACCCAACCTCATCCGCGTTGCCTCCAAGGGTGTCTACGCGGACCGGTGGCCTATATTATAAGTCGATCGGAAACGCAAGTTGCGGTTTCAGGCTGTTTTCCGGCGAAATACGCGCTTCGGCAAGCCGAAACCGCAGCCGACTTCGCAGCGATCGTATTCCCGGTCCAGCAAGCGGCAAAATTCAGCATTCCCGCTGCGGCCGAGGTTGACATCGGCACGCTTCACCTCTTTGGATGCCGCATTCAAAAAGCGGCTGAGGAGAAATCGGACTATGCGTCTTAAACTTGTCACGGCAACGAGCTTGCTGGCACTTTGCCTTGTCACTACGGCCCAGGGTGTCGAGATCAATCAGGGCGGCGCCGACGCGCTCAAAGGTACCCTGACGAAGCTGCTTCCGGAGGATCTGGCAAAGAGCGGCCTGATCACCGTCAATCCGGCAGGCACGCGCTACGAGATCATCTACGATCTGGCGAAGCTGCTTGCCAAGGCCGATCCCGCGACATTCGCGATCAACGGGCTGGCGCCGTTCTCGACGTTCGCTACACCGCTCGATAGCGGGCTTTGGAATATCGAAGGCGACAACAAGTTCAACGTCTCCGGCCATTTCAAAGGCAAGGACGAGAAGCCGACGGATTTCTCCTATTCTATCGCATCGCTTGTTTACAGCGGCGTCTTCGATCCTGCGATTAGCTATCTGCGCTCCGCCACTTCTACGGCCAAGGACATCAAGCTCACCAGCAAGTCCGAGACTGAGGAAGTCAGCGCCAGCATCGCCAGCATGGATCAAAAGCTGAGTTCGACGGACAGCGCAGGCGGCAACGGGCGTATCGATCTTACGGGCAGCGGTTCGATGTCGGCTTTCGTCGAGCAGATTTCCGGCGCGCAAATGCCGCCCGTTGAAATCCGTGCCGACTCGGTCGATGTCGAGGCCAAGGTGAACGGCCTGCCGGCGAAGCAGATCCGCGAGATGGTCTTCTTCATTCTCGATCATGTCGAGGAGAAGGAGTTGAGCCCCGAAAACAGCGACAGGATCAAGGGAATCCTCAAGGAAGCCTTCCCGCTTCTGGCCTCGTTCAGCGAGACGATCGGGGTCAACAATTTGACCGTCAGCACCCAGGTGGGCAGCGGCGGCGTCAAGGCCTTCGGTTATAACGTCGCCATCGATGGGCCGACCAACGCGATGCGCTTCGGCTTCGGCATGAATGCGCAGGAGATCAGCTTCGACAGCCCGCTGATGCCGGCAAGCTATTCGCCTTTCCTGCCGACCAGCTTCGATCTGCAGCTCGCCATGCCGAATCTAGACTTCGCAAGTTTCGGCGACGCCTTGATGGCGATGGATTTCAATGAGAAGGCGCCGGAGACGAGCGGTGAGGAGATGGGCAAGAAGCTCTTCCGCGATGGTCGGCTCACCGTCGAGTTTCCGAAGATCAGCGCCAAGTCGGATGTCTATGACATCGACATGACGGGCAAGATCGAGGGGCGCGTCGATACCCAGAAGGACTATTCGATGGAGGCGACGATCCTCGCCCGCGATCTCGACAAGACGATCGCCGCAGTTCAGGAGCTTGCCAAGACCGATCCCGATCTCAACCAGGTCTCCTTCGGCATCATGATGGTGAAGGGCTTCGCCAAGACCGATGCGGATGGACGCTCGCGGTGGGACATCAGTGTCAGCCGCGATGGTGCGGTCGCCGTCAACGGCCAGCAGATCAAGGGGCCGGATGGTCCGGATCAGGATCAAGATCAAGGGCTGGAGCCAGATCAGGAGCAGGAACCGGATCAGGGTCAGGATGCGGTACCTGCGCCGCCGCAGCAGCCTTGAGCGTTATCAATTGGGATCAGACATGAAGAGGCCGGCCTTGTGCCGGCCTCTTTGTTTTAAGTCACACGCTTCACCGAGGCCAACGATCGGGACGACGATTTATTCTGGGCTTTCGCTGTCAACGAAGGCGGCTCCGCGACGATCAACGGCCAGCAGTTGACGCGGCTCGGAGGGCCTGCCCGGCAATAGCTTGGTCCATCTGATGCAGAAATTAAAAAGAGCCGGTCGATGCCGGCTCTTTTTTATTGAAGCGGCCGGTCAATCGAAGAGGCTGGAGACGGACTCTTCCTGGGCCGTTCGGCTGATGGCTTCGCCGATCAGCGGCGCCGTCGTCACGATGCGGATATTGTGGGCCGAGAGCACGGCGGTGGTCGGCTGGATCGAATCCGTGATGACGAGTTCGCGCAGCTTCGAGGAGGTCACGCGGGTGACTGCGCCGCCCGAGAGAACGCCGTGGGTGATATAGGCGGTGACGCTGGATGCGCCCTTGGCCAGCATCGCGTCGGCCGCGTTGCAGAGCGTTCCGCCGGAATCGACGATGTCGTCGATCAGCAGGCAGTCCTTGCCGGCAATGTCGCCGATGATGTTCATGACTTCGGATTCACCCGGCCGATCGCGACGCTTGTCGACGATGGCCAGAAGACAGTCCAGCCGTTTGGCGAGCGCGCGGGCGCGAACCACGCCGCCGACGTCAGGCGAGACGACCACGACGTTGCTGAGATCATAGTGACTCTTGATGTCGCGGGTCAGCACCGGCAGCGCAAAGAGGTTGTCTGTGGGTATATCGAAGAAGCCCTGGATCTGACCTGCGTGGAGATCGAGCGTCATGACGCGGTCGGCGCCGGCTTCGGTGATCAGGTTTGCCACCAGCTTGGCGGAGATCGGCGTACGGCCGGAAGCGCGGCGGTCCTGACGCGCATAACCGAAATAGGGAAGCACGGCAGTGATGCGACGGGCTGACGAACGACGCATCGCATCGATCATGATCAGCAGTTCCATCAGGTGGTCGTTGGCCGGGAAGGCAGTCGGCTGCACGAGGAAAACGTCCTCACCGCGGACATTTTCCTGGATTTCCACAAAGATTTCCTGATCGGCAAACCTTCGGACGCTGGCTCTCCCCAAGGGAACATTGAGATAGGTGCAGATCGCTTCGGCGAGTTGCCGGTTCGAATTGCCTGCGAAAACCTTCATTTTGGTCCGCCTGTTATGCGCTGATAGCCGCGCTTTTTAGTCAGCTTCCCGATGAATGCAAGGGCAAAGGTGCCACAGGCTTTCATATTTGCAAAAAGTTTGTGACTAACCGCCCTGAGTCTGTCGCCAGGAGGAGAATTCCGCGATGGTTTTCGAGGCGATCTGCTGCATGACCGAGGCGGGAACGCCTGCCCAGGGATCGGCCGCGGCCGCCGGCACGCTTTCCTGCCCCTGGATGCGGTGCAGGCGACCGCCGGCGCTGTCGAGAATGTCCCAGACATAGACCACTGTGACCTTGCCGTCGTCGCTGAAGGCTGAGAGATAGCCCTTGAGGATGTAATCGCTGCTCGCATCGGTCGAGCTCTTGATGGAAAGGCCGTGCGCGCGCGCCTCGGCGCCGAGCTGACGTGAGAGCGGGGTCACGGCCTGCACCGGCGCGCCGATGATCGGCAGGAAGCGTACGGTATTGCCGCGGCCGGAGGAAGAACTGGGCGGCAGGGCCGCGGTCTGCTGTGGCTGTTGCGCCTCGGCCGGCTGAGCCGGCTGTGCGGGAAGCCCGCCATTGGCCGCCGCCGGTGGCAGCGATTGCCCCTCGATCGGAGTAGAGGCGGCCGGCGAGGAGCCGCTCCGCGACAGGGCGTCTGCCTGCTGCTGCATCGTCGTCGGCGGCGCGCCGCTGCCGGGCCGATAGGCCTGCTGCGACTGATTGTAGGCTGGATGGTAGCCGCCCTGCTGCGCACTTGCCGCGAAACCCGGCTGGCGGGTACCCGCCAAACGCTCGGCTTCGCTCTGCGACACCGGGCTCGACGATGTCGCCCCGGAGGAATCGCCGATATCGACCTGCGGCGTCAGTGCATCGGTGGTATTGCAAGCGGTCAGCAGAGCTGTGACGAACAGGAGCGTGGGCACAATCGCAGCTCGCGTCATCCCTTGATCCGTCCTTCCCACAATTGCAATCAGCCCCACCCGAATTTATGCGGGCGGGGATGGTCGTCTGTCAATTCCGGATTCTCACCGGTCAGAGGCCGATGAAGTCGAGCGGATGCCGGGACAGCGGGCGCGGTGCATCCGCTGTCGTCAGATAGGTCTGGCCGAGCGTCATCGCCGTGCCCGTGTCGGAATCGGCGATGATCATATGCACGAAGAGCGACATGTTCGGCTCGATCGGCTGCGGATTGCCGACATGGAACATCTGGTGCTCCATCCAGGACGGCGAGAAGCGGGCGCCGAGCGAATAACCACAGGCATTCAGCCGGTGGCGAGCCAGGCCGCGCTCATCGATGATCCTGGCATGCATGTCGAAGACATCGCCGAAGGTATGGCCGGGCTTCAGCACGGTCTCAATCGCCTCGATGGTCTCGCGGCAGGCGTTGTAAAGCTCGCGATGGCGGTGCGTCGGCTCGCCGACGACGATCGTGCGCATCATGGCGGCGTGGTAATGCGCATAGGCGCCGGCCCATTCGAGCGTCAGCTGGTCGTTGGCGTCGAGCTTGCGGCGGCCGGCCTTGTAGCGGCAGAGCAGGGCGTCGGCGCCGGAACCGATGATGAACTCGTTGGCGGGATAGTCGCCGCCGCCGGAAAAGATCGCGCCCTGCATGGCGGCGAGGATATCGGCCTCGTCGGCGCCGGGCTTCGTCAACCGGATTGCGGCATCGAGCGCATCGTCGGCCAGAACGGCGGCGCGCTCGACATAGGCGACCTCGGTCGGGCTCTTGATCAGGCGCAGGCGGCTGACGAGGTAGGAGGCGTCGACGATCTGGCCGAAGGTGGTCAGTTGCGCGTCAAGCAGGCGGGCGACGCGGCCGGTCATGCCGTGCGTATCATATTCGACGCCGATGCGGGTGCCGAGCAGATCCATCTCGACCAGCAGGTTCTTCAGGTCGAGCGTCGGATCGGCATTGACCCGGTCGACCCAGATATGGATGTCCTCGAGGATCGAGGTGTGCCTGGCCTGGCGAAGATCGGCCGAGCGGGTGATCAGCGCCATGGTGCCGTCGCTCTTGACGACCAGCGTCTGGAAGAAGCAGTAGCCGAAGGTGTCGTAGCCGGTCAGCCAGTACATGCTTTCCTGGGCGAAGAGCAGCAGGGCGTCGAGCTTTTCTTCCTTCATCTTCTCGGTGAGGCGCGCAAGCCGGCTTGCGAATTCAGCCTTTTCGAAGTGCAGTGCCATTCTGCTCAAGTCTCCCTGATTGATATCGCGGAAATCTGGCGGCCGTAATCCGGCTCCTTGCGATGTGTCGTTCTGCGATAGGAAAAGAAGCGCTCGCTGTCCGGATAGGTGCACAGGCCGAGACTTTCGGCGCGCACGCCGGCTTTCGTCAGCCGATCGACGGTCAGCCCCGGCAGGTCGAACATGGCGTGGCCTGATGTTGCGGAAGGCACGAAGAAGCGATCGTCATCCGGGTTCTCGGCGACGAAACGCTCGACGAACTCGGGACCGACTTCATAACTTGCCTGGCTGATCGAGGGGCCAAGGCAGGCGACGATGCTGCCGCGGTCCGCACCCAGCGCCTCCATGGCGGCGATGGTATTTTCGAGCACGCCCGTCAGCACGCCCTTCCACCCGGCATGGGCGGCGCCGATGACGCGGTTGTCGGGGTCGGCGAAAAGGATCGGCCCGCAATCGGCGGCGAGCACGCCAAGCGCAATGCCGGGGGCCGCCGTCACCATCGCATCGGCGTCGGGGCGGGCACCGTCGTAATTGGCGCGGATCGTCACGACATCGGGGGAATGAACCTGATGCACGGTTGCCAGCCGTTCGACCGGCAGGTCGAACCAGGCGGCGACACGGCGGCGGTTTTCCAGGACCTTGTCGCGTTCGTCGCTGGAGCTGAGGCCGACATTGAGGCCGCGATACAGCCCTTCGGAAACGCCGCCGGCCCGAGTGAAATAACCGTGGCGGATGGTGCTGCCCGCCGCTTCGTTCAGCAGCGTGCTTTCGATCGGTGCGGGAGAGGCCGCGTCCTGCATCTGTGATTCCGGGGTTTTTAAGGGGTTTGTTATTATCCCAAGCGCATCGCATATGCGGCGCGCTTCAAGTTCTTGTTGCGCTGGGATGTTGAACCAGCCGCGTGCGCCCTGTCAATCCACCGGGCGAAAGGGCATGAGATCGACGGCGGGATGGGAGACCGCCATTACCTTGAAGAGTTCGCCCATCCGGCCTTCACCGGCGCCGGCGAGCCTTTCGACCGCCGTCTGGATGATCTGCTGGGTTTGCTGCTCGCGGTCGCGGCCGAGGGCGGCCGCGCGCTCGAGGATGCCGAGGCCGGTCAGAAAATCACCCTGATGCAGGGCGCCGTTCAGATGGACGCCGGCCGCAAGCGCCGTTTCGGCGAGCTGCTGGAAGTCGACATGGCTCGTCAGATCGGCTTCACCGGGATGGGCGAGCGGCGGGTCGAATTCATGCATGCGCACGGCTTGCAGCGTATCGCCGAAGCCGGTGACGAGATGACCGTAGTCGATCGCGAGCGCCGTGCCGCCGAAGGCGCGCAGCCGCTCGCAGATCGCCATCATCACCGCCTGGCGGGCCGGCGAGATCTCGAAGAGCGTACCGACCGGCACGTTCTGCACCGGTTCGGGAAGAAGCGCGGGATCGAGGCCGGCGACGCCGGCGGCGAAGGTCAGTTCGCCATCGGCGTCGATGCCGACCATGCGTTCGCGGAAACCCGTCGGCATGCGGACGAACTGGCGGATCGGGATGGCGTCGAAGAGTTCGTTGGCGGCAATCAAGGTGAAGCCTGATGGTACTTCGTCGAAGCCATCGTGCCAGGAAATCTTCTCGCCGTGGGGTTCGAGCGTCTGGCTCTGGACGTCGCGCAGGCGCTCACTGGTTTCGACGAGATGCACGGTCATGGCGTCGAAAAGCGGTGGAGCGATGCGGGAGATGACGCGCAGCATGTCTGCCATCATCGTGCCGCGGCCAGGGCCGATCTCGACGAGGCGGACGTCGGCCGGCGTGCCGTGACGCTGCCACGCATGGACGATGAAGACGCCGATCATCTCGCCGAAAATCTGGCTGACCTCGGGCGCGGTGACGAAGTCGCCGGAACGGCCGAAGGGCTCGCGGGTGCGGTAATAGCCGTGTTCGGGATCGGCGAGGCACAGCGAGAAATAATCGGTGACGCTGATCGGGCCGTTCGCCTGGATGATCGCCTTGATCTTTTCGCCTAGAGCGGTGGTCATGTCGCGCGTCCTGCCGTTTCAGAGCTGCAGCGCAGCCTGGCGGCGGGCCCGCAGCATCGCCCAGAGGCCAAGCAGGATCATCGGGAAAGAGAGCACCATGCCCATGGTCAGCCAGTTCGTGCCGATGAGGTAACCGATCTGGGCGTCAGGCTCGCGGAAGAATTCGACGAAAATGCGCGACAACGCATAACCGCAGACAAAGACACCCGTGATGAAACCGGGGCTTTTCAGCGCCCGCATGAAATAGACGAGGGCGGCCAGCACCAGCAGCAGAACGATGCCTTCGAGGCCGGCTTCGTAAAGCTGGCTCGGATGGCGGGCGAACGGGCCGCCGGTCGGGAAGACCACGGCCCAGGGCACGTCGGTCAACCGGCCCCAGAGCTCGCCATTGATGAAATTGGCGATGCGGCCGAAAAACAGCCCGAAGGGAACGACAGCAGCGACGATGTCGAACAGGCTCCAGATCGGGATGGCGTTGCGGCGGGCAAAGAGGATCATGGCGATCGTCGTGCCGGTCAGGCCGCCATGGAAGGACATGCCGCCGTTCCAGATCTCGAGCGCGCGGACGGGACTGCGCAGGACGGCAGGGAGATCATAGAAGAAGATATAGCCGAGACGGCCGCCGAGGACGACGCCAAGCGCTGCCCAGACGATGAAATCGTCGAGCTGCGTCCTTGATATCGGCGAGACGTTGCCGGGCCAGAGACTGTCATTGGCGGCGAGGCGGCGCGCATAGGCCCAGCCGAGCAGGATGCCGGCGACATAGGCAAGACCATACCAGTGAATCGCCACCGGACCGATCGAAAAGGCGATCGGATCGATATCCGGGAAAGGCATGATGGCAAGGAGATTGGCTGCTGTCGGCAAGGTTTTCCCACCTGTTTGGTTGCGCGGAACATGCCGCTGCGATCCCGGACGGTCAAGTCCATTGTTCGTGATGGCCCGTTTGCGGCCGCTTCCCGAGGCCTATCCCGTGCAAAGCGCTTGCATCGTCGATGGTGAAGCCCTACCTCAATCCTCGAGGCCCCGAAGGGCTGAATTCACCTCATGCGAAGGGAGAAAAACGCCATGACGACCGGAACGAACCGCATCATGGACGAATTCGCCAAGCTGATGACCGATGCGGCCGGTGCCGCCCAGGGCGTCCGCAAGGAGATCGAAACCGCGTTCAACGCCCAGGCCGAGCGTTGGCTGAACAGTATGGACGTCGTTAAGCGCGAGGAGTTCGAGGCCGTGCGCGAGATGGCGATCAAGGCACGCGACGAGAACGAGGCGCTCGCCGCCCGCGTCGCGGCACTCGAGGCGAAGCTTGCCGGCGAAGGGCACTGAAGTCCCGATATGACGCAGGTGCGGCACGTCTTCCTGGCAGATGCCGCATCTGTCACAAAAAATTCAGGTGAGTTTTCCACCTGTGGACACTGCCAAAAAAGCCAATTCGCAGAGTCGCTTATTCTCCCTTCTGAATTGAATTTCGAAGAGCCTTTCCACAGTGGCCGGTCCTATTTTCCGTTCGGGGGGCTGGCAGGGGGCAAGGGGCGCTATACACTGATTTTAAATGATGATTCGAAGCGACTTGGTAAGCTCCGGGCAGGTTATCTGCGTTAAGTCTGGCAGCGGTTCAACGATCATCCGAGTGGTGGTTTCCGGTATTTGCGTGTGTCTTTCTTGTGTTCGTACACCAAGTTAAGTCGCATTCGTTCCGGTCAAGAAGGTGCTGCATGAACCTGATGGAATTGGAAGTCGAGCGTCAGTCGAACCCGGTCGATATGATCGAGTACGTTGCCTCCAACAACGACTGGTCGTTTGAACGGTCCGGCGAGGACGAGATCGCGATGACGGTCGAGGGTCGCTGGACGGACTATCACGTCTCCTTCTCCTGGATGGAGGAGTTCGAGGCGCTGCACCTTGGCTGCGCCTTCGATATCAAAGTTCCCGACATCAGGGTCAACGAGGTGGTCAAGCTGCTCTCGGCGATCAACGGGCAGGTGCTGATGGGTCATTTCGATCTCTGGCGCCAGGAAGATGTCGTCATTTTCCGCCAGTCGCTGCTGCTCGCCGGCGGTGCAGAGCCCACCAACCGTCAGGTGGAGGTGCTGCTTTCCAGCGCGCTCGATACCTGCGAAGCCTATTTCCAGGCATTCCAGTTCGTCGTCTGGTCCGGCATGGAAGCGACGAAGGCGATGGAAGCCGTGCTGTTCGAAACAGTCGGCGAGGCATAAGATGCCGACGAAGCGTTTCTCCTCGACAAATCCCGTCCTTTTGATCGGCGCCGGAAACATGGGCGGGGCGATGCTATCGGGCTGGCTGAAAAGCGGCGTCCCGGGCTCGGCCGTCATTGTCGTCGATCCCGGTCCGTCGCCGGCGATGCTGGCGACGATCAACGAAGCTGGCGCCACCCATGTGACCGCGCTCCCGGCGGATTTGAAGGCAAGCGTGCTGTTCCTCGCGGTCAAGCCACAGGTGATGGAGACGGTGCTGCCGACGGTGAAGAGTGCGATCGGGCCGGACACGGTCGTCGTCTCGGTCGCGGCCGGCAAGACGCTCGGTTTCCTCGAGAAGCATCTGGGTAAAGCCGCCATGGTGCGCGCCATGCCGAACACGCCCGCTATGGTTGGGCGCGGCGTCACCGGCGCCTTTGCCAATTCAGGGGTCAGCGATCAGCAGCGTGAGCGCGTCCATTCCCTTCTGCGCGTCTCGGGGCCTGTCGAGTGGGTGCCCGCGGAAGCCGATATCGATGCCGTGACGGCGCTTTCGGGCAGTGGTCCGGCCTATGTCTTCTATCTCGTCGAATGTATGGCGGAGGCAGGCCGTAAACTCGGTCTGCAGGCGGACCTCGCCATGCGTCTTGCGCGGGAAACAGTCGCGGGGGCTGGTGAACTTTTGCACCAGTCCCCCGACGGCGCTTCGCGGCTGCGCGAGAATGTGACCTCTCCCGGCGGCACGACGGCGGCGGCGCTCGCCGTGCTGATGGCAGAGGACGGCATGCAGCCTCTGTTCGACGCGGCACTCGCGGCGGCGCGCAAGCGGGCCGAGGAACTGGCCGGCTGACGGAGACGACATGGCCGAAGAGATCACCTATGCCGATTTCGAGCGTGTCGATATTCGTGTCGGCACGATCATCGAGGCCAGCCCCTTTCCGGAAGCGCGCAAGCCGGCGATCAAGCTGGTGATCGATTTCGGCCCTGAGATCGGCACGAAGAAATCCTCAGCGCAGATCACCGTGCATTATATGCCGGAAAGCCTGATCGGCCGGCAGGTGCTCGGCGTCGTCAATTTCCCGCCGCGCCAGATCGGGCCGTTCCGCTCGGAAGTGCTGACGCTGGGATTCGAGGACGAGAACGGCGCGATCGTGCTTGCGGCCGTCGAGCAGCCGGTGCCGAACGGCCGGAAGATGATGTGAGCGGGCGGAGCGCAGCTTCGCCGCCCATTCTCCACTAGGTCAGATTTCCCGCAAAAACGGATTGCTTCGCCGCTCATCGCCGATGCGGCTGCCGGGACCGTGGCCGCAGATGAAGCCGACGTCGTCGCCGAGCGGCAGCACCTTGTCGCGGATCGAATCAAGAAGCTGCTGATGATCGCCGCCCGGCAGGTCGGTGCGGCCGATCGAGCCGTTGAAGAGCACGTCGCCGAGATGGGCGAAATTCTGCGCGCGGTTGAAATAGATGACGTGGCCGGGGGCATGGCCGGGCGTGTGATAGACCTCGAATTCGTGGGCGCCGAAGGAGATCTTGTCGCCATCCTTCAGCCAGCGGTCGGGCACGACGTTACGCAATCCTGATATGCCGTATTTCGCAGCCTGGCTCTCGACCCGCTGCAGCAGCGGCAGATCGTCCTGATGCGGGCCGACCACATCGACCCCGAGGGCCTCCTTCAGTTCGCTGGCGCCGCCCGCATGGTCGAGATGGCCATGCGTCAGCCAGATTTCCTTGATGGTCAACCCGTTTTCCGCGATCGCCTGCAGGATGAGCGGCACGTCGCCGCCCGGATCGATGACGACGCCTTCCTTGGTATCTGGATCGAAGAAGATCGTGCAGTTCTGCTGGAAGGGTGTCACCGGAATAATGCCGGCCTGGAGCATGCCCATAGGTGCCTCGCTTGGTGTCTCGGATATCCAGGGTATAGTCCGAAACCACGGCGAGGACAGCCGGAATCTTCTCCCATTTACGGTCGGCCTCACGGCAAAAAGACAGACTGCAACAAGAGTTTATACCTGCTTTTGTCATCGTCATCAGGCGAAGAAATCGGGTTTTATTCAATTTTTCAAGGCACTTGCAGGAATTCTCATAGAGGCGATGTTCCGCCGGGCTGAGCGCATGGGAACATCGTGGAACCCCGCACGTTGTCAGCCCATCGAAACCAAGGAGACGCTCACATGACCTTAAAGAGAAACATTCTGCTGGCAGGCGCGGTGCTGATAGCGAGCGCCGGTCTTGCGCAGGCGGAGATGATGGCGACGACGGTCGATGATCTCAACGTCCGCGCTGGCCCCGGCCCGCAATATCCCTCGGTCGGTCTTGCCACCCGCGGCTCCACCGCAGTCCTCGACGGCTGCATCGAAGGCAGCCGATGGTGCCGTGTCGACGTCAACGGCATGCGCGGCTGGGTCTATGCCGATTATCTGCAGGTCGATCATGGCGGCAGCCGCGTTATCGTCGAGGAGCATCGTGCCGAGATCGGCGTTCCCGCCGTCACCTACGAGTCGACCGCAAGCGTCGTTCCGGCCGAGCCGCAGCCGGCGCCGGGCGACGAACTGCTCGGCCCCGTCGGGTCGGTCGAGACCATCACTCCGCCGGAGACGGTTCGCACCTATATCGACACCAATCCGGGTGAGACGGTGCGACTTGGCGGCGATGTCGTCGTCGGCGCGGAAGTGCCTGCCGATGTCACCTTCCAGACGATCCCCGACTATGAGTACCGCTATACGAGGATCAACGACCGGCCGGTGCTGGTCGATCCCGGTACGCGCCGGATCGTCTACGTCTATCAATGACGTGAATCGGCAAGAACTGAGGCGAGGCGGAACGTCGGGCCGCCTCGTTCCAGGGCAGTTCTCCCTGCCTTAATCCCGCATCGGTTGATTTTCTTAACGCTGTCTTCCGAAATATGATAAAATCCTAATATGCCGAAGGTTCGGCATGGATCGGCGATCGGGGAGATCGCCAGAGGAGGAAATCATGGAAGCGCTACTTCCGCTCATCACACAATTGATAGCCGGTGCAATCGGCGGCAATGCCGCGAGCGCCGCTTTGAAGCAGCACGCGATCAATGTCGTCGCTCGTACGATCGCAGGCGCGATCGGCGGCGTCGGCGGCGGCATGCTGCTCAGCATGGTCGGCGGGGAAGCGGCTATGACCGGCCTGCTCGCCGACGGCATCGGCGGCCTGATCGGCGGCGGTATTCTCTCGACGCTCGCCGGACTGGTCATGGCACGGGCGCACAGGTAAAGAAGGCCCGGCAGACGTTTACCGACAGCGCCGCGCCTGTTTTGGGACGCGGAAAGGCTGCTGGAGCACGTTGAATGGCTGCGTAATTTTATCCTTAAATCGGTTCCGATTTGAGGAATTATGCAGTGGCCGGACCGATCGCGTGAGGCTCTTATCCGGCGGCGACTGCGGCCGGATAGACCTCCTTCATACAGTCGTTCGTCAGCGCTTCGGAGATCATCGACGGCGTGAAGCGATACGGACCGCTTTCCGAAACCGGGGTAACTTCCGGTTGATGCGATTGGCCTGCGCCGAAACGTTCATCATCTTGCTGTCTCGCGCCAGGCAATTGGACCGAGGCATGCCTAAACCCCTGGCGCTTCGGGAGCTCGACGGTCGCCGCGGGCGCCATGCCTGTTGATTGTTGTCCCCATTACGTTTTATCCACAGACGGAAGGGGAACTCGCGTATTGCGTCGGTGTGCCGGACGGCCTTGGTTTCCAGAAATGCCAGGGACATGAGAGGCCGTGCGGGGCTCCCGCAGAGTTCGGGGAAGCTGGCCGCGATTCAAATTTATGTCAATAAAGCTGACATATCCTCGCGAAGGTTTCCCTATGCGCGGAAACAGAAAGGAAATGCCGAGTGTCACGACAGACCGGCCCGAAAGCAGGCAAACCAGAGCCGCTGGCCACGCCGATGGAAGATACCGATATTATAGATTTCGAGATCATCGAGTTGTTCTTCTTCGCCTATCGCGACTTCGTTTCCGATCCCGACGCCATCCTAGAAAAGAGCGGTTTCGGCCGGGCGCATCACCGCGTCGTGCATTTCGTCAACCGCAATCCCGGCATGACGGTCGCCGATCTTCTCGATACGCTGAAGATCACCAAGCAGAGCCTCGCAAGGGTGCTGAAACAGCTGATCGATTCAGGCTATATTCGCCAGGTCGCAGGCCCCGAAGACCGGCGACAGCGCAAGCTCTATCCGACGAAATCGGGACGAGAGCTGGCGCTTGCCCTTGCCGAGCCGCAATCGCGCCGCATTGAGCGGGCATTCGAAGGGGCTTCTGCGGAGGTGCGGGAGGGCGTAAAAGCTTTCCTCAGAGGGATGCGGGACAGACAGAGGGCGGAGTGAATGGCGGTCAAGACAGGTATTTCAGACGATGCGGCGCATTTGCTGGTGGTCGATGACGACTCCCGCATCCGGGCGCTGCTCAATCGTTATCTCGCCGAGAACGGCTTCCGCGTCACCGTCGCTGCCGATGGCGCCGAGGCGCAGCGCAAGCTCACCGGTCTCGATTTCGACCTGATCATCATGGATGTGATGATGCCCGGCGAATCCGGCATCGACGTCACCCGGGGGCTTCGCGCCATCAAGAACGTACCGATCATCATGCTGACGGCGCTGGCGGAATCGGGCAATCGCATCGAAGGCCTCGAGGCAGGCGCCGACGATTATCTTTCCAAGCCCTTCGACCCACGCGAACTGGTGCTGCGCATCAACAACATCTTGCGCCGAAATGCCGGCGGCGAGGGACCGAAGATCGAACAGGTGATGTTCGGCCCCTACACCTTCTCGCTGACCCGCAAGGAGCTGAAGAAGGCCAGCGAGGTGATCCGGCTCACCGACCGCGAGCAGGAGATCATGCTGCTCTTTGCACGGCGCGCCGGCGACACGATCCCGCGCCACGAACTGATCGGCAACGACACCGAAGTCGGCGAGCGGACGATCGACGTGCAGATCAACCGGCTGCGGCGCAAGATCGAGGACGATCCCGCCAATCCGGTCTGGCTGCAGACGGTGCGCGGCATCGGATACAGGCTGAGCATCGACTAAACTCAAGGTTCGGGACCGGCGCTGATGGTGACGATCGACAGCTTGCGGCGGGAAGACCGCACTCCTGCGCAGGGTTGGCGCTGGATCGTCCGCTGGCTGCGCCGCCGGCTGCCGACCGGACTTTACGCGCGCTCGCTGCTGATCATCATCATTCCGATGGTGCTCCTGCAATCCGTCGTCGCGGCCGTCTTCATGGAGCGCCACTGGCAGATGGTGACCGAGCGGCTGTCGCTTGCCGTCACCCGCGACATTGCCGCGATCATCGAGATCATCGAGACCTATCCGCAGAATTCGGACTACAGCGAGATCATCCGCATCGCCCGCGACCAGCTCAGCCTGCAGATCTCGATCGAGCCGGATGGCGACCTGCCGCCGCCGCGCGTCAAGCCGTTCTTCTCGATCCTCGACGGCATCCTCAGCGACGAGATCACCGACGAGATCCACCGGCCTTTCTGGATCGACACGGTCGGCAATTCGAACCTCGTCGAGATCCGCATCAAGCTGGAAAACAAGATCTTGCGGGTGCTGACCAAGCGCAGTCAGACCTATGCCTCGAACACCCATATCTTCATCGTCTGGATGGTCGGTACGTCGCTGGTGCTGATCGGCATCTCGATCCTTTTCCTGCGCGGGCAGATCCGGCCGATCCTGATGCTGGCGCGAGCGGCCGAAAGCTTCGGCAAGGGGCAGAAACCCGATAATTTCTATCCGCGCGGGGCCGACGAGGTCAGGCGCGCCGGCCTTGCCTTCATCCTGATGCGCGAGCGGATCGAGCGGCAGATCGAGCAGCGCACCGCGATGCTCTCCGGCGTCAGCCATGATCTGCGAACCATCCTCACCCGCTTCAAGCTGCAATTGGCGCTCGCCGGAGACAATCCCGACCTGCACGGGCTGAATGACGACGTCAACGATATGCAGACTATGCTGGAGGCCTACATGGCCTTCGCCCGCGGCGAGGTCGAAGAGGATGTCGGCGAGCTGAAACTCAGCGAGATCTTTGCGAAGCTGGAATCCGATTTCGCCCTGCACGGCAAAAAATTCAGCTATTCGATCGAAGGCGATGACGACATATCGGTCCGGCCGAACGCCTTCATGCGTCTCGTGACCAACCTTGCCTCGAACGCGCGCCGTTATGCCGACCGCCTCGACATCGAGGCCAAGCACAATGCCAAATGGCTGACGGTCATCTTCGACGATGACGGGCCGGGCATTCCCGAAAAGAATCGTGAGGACGTGTTCAAACCATTCTTCCGGCTGGATACGGCGCGCAATCTCGACGCATCGGGGACCGGGCTCGGGCTTGCGATTGCCCGCGACATTGCCCGCAGCCATGGTGGCAACGTCACGCTGAGCGACAGCCCGCTTGGTGGACTAAGGGCAACGATCCGCATCCCAGCCTAACAGGCCTGCATCAAATGAGCTGGATCAATTGGGCTGCAGCGAGACGTTAAGCGACATGAGCAGCTGTCTTTTCGCGGTCTCGAACGAGGCCGATGCCCGATCGCGCTTCCTCGGCAGATCGATGCGGATCTCCTCGAGAATGCGCCCCGGCCACGGTCGCATCACGATAATCCGGTCGGCAAGGACGAGCGCCTCGTCGATATCATGCGTCACCAGCACGAGCGTTGGGCGCGTTTCGGCCCATATGTCGAGCAGGTGATCCTGCAGATCGGCGCGCGTGAAAGCATCGAGGGCCGAGAAAGGCTCATCCAGCAGCAGCACTTCCGGTCGGGTAATCAGTGCGCGAGCGATTGCCACTCTCTGGGCCTGGCCGCCGGACAACTCCTTCGGCCAGCGTCCGCCCAATTTCCCCAGGCCGACCTTTTCCAATGCGGCCTCCACCCGTTGCCGGCGGTCATCACCTTCGAGCTCGGCGAGGCCGAAGCCGACATTGTTTGCGACACTCAGCCAGGGGAAGAGGCGTGGCTCCTGAAAGATGAGATTGATCAGCGGATGCGGCTTGGTGACCTGTTCGCCATTCAGCTCGACCGTTCCCTGCGTGGGAATGTCGAGACCGCTGATCAATCGCAGCAACGTGCTCTTGCCGCAACCGGATCCGCCGATGACGGCGACGATTTCTCCCGGAGCCAGCCCGAGCGAAAAGCCCTCCAGTGCGCGCACCCCATTCGCATAGGTTTTTTCCAAGTTTCGCAGCGTCAGCATCGGCTCATCCCTCCCGCCTGTAACTATCCTGCCAGGTCAGGAAGGGTGCCGTCGCCGCAAGCAACAGGCTGTCCGTCAACTTGCCGACGACCGCGAAGGTGATGATGGCAGCCATGATCTGGTCCGGCTTGCCCATTTGCTGGCCATCAACGAGGAGATAGCCGAGGCCCTCCGAAGCGCCCATGAATTCCGCTGCGACGACGAACATCCAACCGAGGCCGAGGCCGGATCGCAAGGCAGTCACATAGGCTGGAAAGACCGCAGGCAGCATGACCCGCCGCACCAGTGCGAAACCGGAAAGCCGGAAGATGCGGCCGACCTCGACAATCTTGCGATCAACCGACAGGATCGCGCCGGAGATGCCGAGATAGATCGGAAAAAACACCCCGACGGCGATCAGCGCCACTTTCGATGTCTCGAAGATCCCGAACCAGAGAATGAAGAGCGGCACCCAGGCGATCGACGGGATGGAGCGGAGCGCCTGAAGCGACGGATCGATCAGTCGGCGGGCGAGACCGAAATATCCCGTTATGGCGCCGGCGATCGTGGCCGTGGCGGCGCCGATCGCAAATCCGAAGAATACCCGGACGGTGGTGATGCCGATATGGTCGAGCAATTCGCCGGACCTCAAGAGCGCCCATAGCGTCGCTGCGACCCTGGATGGTGGCGGCATGAGACGGCCTGAGAACCAGCCGGCCGCGACCGCAATCTCCCAGAACAAGAGGCCGAGCGCAGGCAGCAGAACGGCCACCGCCATCCGGTTGCTCACGCCATAAAAGATCGAAGCCGCGACCGGGCGCGGCGTCCTTGTTTCCGTCTTGATACCGGTTTCGGCCAAGTCCGTCATAGCGATGATCGATGCTCTGTCACTGGGTTTTCCCCACGGCAAAACGGTCGTCGATCAGTTCGTTCGTGACTTTGGCAATGTCGACGTCGGCGGGCAGGACGCCGGCGCTTTGCAAGGCGATACCCGCTTTCGAGATCGTGTCGCGCTGCAGGTCGCCGATCGTCGGTTGCGAGAGGTCCGTCCGCTCCAGCTGCTTGGCGATGACATTGTCCGGCAGTTTTGCCGCCTCCACCAGCGCTGCCTTGAGCGCTGCAGGATCGGCCAGCGCCTCGGCCCGTGCCTGCTCATAGACGGCGACGACGCGCTTGATGATGTCGGGATGTTCGGCGGCAAATGTCTCGGTCGTATTGAGCACGCCCCAGCTGTTGTTTTCCGGCTTGCGATAGAAGAGCTTCGCCTTGTCGTCCACTTCGGCGGCCGCCATCAGCGGATCGAGGCCTGCCCATGCATCGACATCGCCACGCAGAAGCGCAAGCTTGCCGTCGGCATGCTGTAGCAGCACCAGCTTCACGTCCGATTGTTTCAGGCCGGCATCCGCCAAGGCACGGACGAGAAAGACATGCGGATCGGTGCCGCGCGTCACCGCGATCGTCTTGCCCTTCAGATCCTCGACGGTGGATATCGGACTATCGGCGCGGGTGACCAGAGCCGTCCATTCGGGGCGCGAATAAACATAAATGGATTTGATCGGATTGCCGTTGACCCGCGCGATCAGTGCTGCCGCACCCGCTGTCGAGCCGAAATCGATCGATCCGGCGTTCAGGAATTCCAGCGCCTTGTTCGAGCCGGCGGATTGTACCCAGCGAATGCTGATATTGTCCTTGGCGAATTCCTTTTCCAGCAGGCCTTCCTTCTTCAGAAGAACACTGACGGGATTATAGGTCGCCCAGTCGATCCTGATTTCTGAAAGATCGGCCGCGCCAGCCGATGACAGGCCCAGCCCCAAAGCAACCGCGACACCGATCATCGCCGAACGAAACACGCCCATAACTTATTCCTCTCCTTACCATTGCCATCGATAGGTCGAGATAGCCTACGAGCACTGGTGACGGGCGAGAAACCTATAGCTTCTATTTCTATGGAATTTGTAGAAATATTTTTCCCCGGCCACGTGGATATGGTGCGGGGTGGGCAATGTCGAGAAAGCGGACGCGGTAGAGGACCAGTTGAGGGATCGACAAAAAGAAAGCGCCGCTGAAGAGCGGCGCTTGGCATCAGGGATGATGGCGAAATCAGCCGGCAGTGCAGAAATGGCTGCGGCCGTCATTGCCGATATAGGTGCCGCTGCGCGGATCGAAAGAGCGGTAGCGGTAAGAGCAGTAACGCTCCCATTGCGGCGACCAGGGTTCCACCGCCGTGCGGACCGGCTCGTAATATTGCGGCTGCTCGGCATAGACTCGGCGCGGGGCGCGATAGACCGGAGCGGGCTCATAATAATCCGGCTCGTAGGCCGGGTCGATGTAGCGGCGCTCTTCGTAGACCGGGCCGTTATTGGCGTTGGCGATGGCCGAACCGACGATCAGGCCGGTTGCGAGGCCGACGGCACCGCCGACGAGCGCGTCGTTGCCGTCATGATGGCGCCAGTGGCGGTCGCGTGCCGATGCTTCGCCAATGGCGGAGAGAGTGAGCGCGGCAGCCGTTGCCGTCAGCAGAAGAGTCTTGGCGAGCCTGTTCATAAGCATAAATCCCAATCCAGGGAACCGAACGCCGGTTCCTTTCTCGATGGTGACAGTCCTATCGATTTGTAGCTGAACGAAGGCTGAACGACAAAACCCGGCATTGCTGCCGGGCTTCAACTCGAATTTGACAGCCGTTAAGGGTTCAGCCCGCAATCTGCAGATTGACGGCCTTCGGGCCCTTGCCGCGGCGATCCGGCTCCGTGTCGAAGCTTACCTTCTGGTTTTCCGTCAGACCGGCCAGCCCGGAGGCCTGAACGGCAGAAATGTGAACGAAGATATCGGCGCCGCCCCGGTCCGGCTTGATGAAGCCGAAGCCTTTGTCGGTATTGAAGAATTTTACAGTGCCAGTCTCTGCCATGCGTCAGGTCCTTTTCTCTCTGCCCGCCATCCACACGGGCAGCATCATAGCATTGCCTCCTTGCGGGAGGTGTTGGCAGGCAATTCTTGAAATGTGAGAAAAAGGTCCCCTCTACCTCGGCCTGTTCCAGGCAGGACTTTCGCCCGCCATTTTTGGAACCGGCTGACCGGAATATTAGCGTTCCCGGCGCGCAAATACTTAAGGACTTCCCATGCTCGCAAAATGCCCGAACGCGCTGAGAGTGCTGCGTTTAAAGGATTTTGGCAAGCAAAAGTTTTTTAGCGTGTCGTTCCTGGCACACCCCTGCCGATAAACAATTTGCGCAAAAACGCAAAATTTCCTTCGCCGATAGGGAATGATTAACGTTTTATATCGTCTGCAATATAAGTTCCGAGCAGATTTTCCCAAAAATGCAACGTGAACGCGTCTTTCCGCCCCCAGTAAATTTTTTTCCGCTGTGGGACTCACCCATATTTGGACGCGTGTTCACGTGGCTGGCAGCCGCCGTCGGGCGAATCCAGGGACGAGTTCGACTACAAGCATAGCGATCAACATGAGCGCGCAACCTGCATAACCTGTCGCCGGCATCGTTTCGCCGAGCAGCAGGGCTCCGAGCGATGCGCCGAAGATCGCTTCGGAAGAAAGGAAGATCGCGGCCTGCGAGGGCGTCGTATAGCGCTGGGCTATCACCTGCAGGACGAAAGCCAGGCCAGAGGAGAAAATTCCGACGTAAAGGATCTCCGGCGCCGCCGCCCAAATCGCCGCAAGGCTGACAGGTTCGACGGCTGCGGCAACGGCCAGCGCACAGGTCGCGGTTACGGCGAATTGCACGGCGGAGAGCGCGAGCGGCCTTCCGGTCGCCGAAACGGTCGTGCCGGCGAGGGTGATCTGGATCGCCCAGAAGACGGCGCAGACGACGGTCAGCAGATCGCCCGGCGTCAGCGCCGAAAGATGGCCACCGGACAGGAGGTAGATGCCGGTGATCGCCAGCAGCGCGCCGGGCCAGATGATCCAATGCGGGGCGCGGCGCAGGAAGAACACGGCAATCAGCGGCACAAAGACGACATAGAGGCCGGTGATGAAGCTGGAATTCGTCACCGTCGTCGTCTGCAGTCCGACCTGCTGCGTGGCTGCACCGCCGAAAAGGGCAAGGCCGGTCAGGATGTAGAGCTTCGCATGGCGCGCGCTGGTCTTCTCTTTGGCCTTGCGCGCCTCAAAAAGGACGAAAGGCAGCACCGCCAGCGTGGCGACGGCAAAACGCAGGCAGATGAACCAGAAGGGACCGATCGCCTTCATCGCCGTCGACTGCGCGACGAAGCCGCCGCCCCAGATGGCGGCTGCAAGCAACAGGAGGAGGTTCGCCTGAACGCGCGTCATGTCGTCCTCGATGGGGAAGGGAGGTGTGGTCAAGCGGTTAGCAGTTGCGTTTCCTTCCGGCAAGGGTGAAGACTTTGGGCGGTGTGAACGGAGGTGAAGGCATGCGACGTGAAGAACGGCCAGCCGGCGACACCGCAGCGGCTAAGACGGCAGGCTATTCCGGCACGCCGCTTGCCCGGAAGCTCGGCCTGGCTGATGGGCAGGCCGCGGCTCTTCTCGGTGTTCCCGAGACGATCGGCGAGATCCATGGTTTCGACGGTTTTGCTTCGGTCGTCCGCGCGCTTCCCGAGACGCCTCAGCGCGCCTTCGACTATGTGCATTTGTTTACAACAGAACGGGCGGCGCTGGAGGCTGTTGCGCCCACGCTTTTTTCTGTCCTGATGCCGAGCGGCATGGTCTGGATCTCCTGGCCGAAGAAGAGTTCACGCGTGCCGACCGACATCACCGAGGACGTGTTGCGGGAGGTTCTGCTCCCGACGGGCCTGGTCGACGTCAAGGTCTGCGCCGTCGACGAGATCTGGTCCGGGCTGAAATTCGTCATCCGCAAGGAACTGCGCGGCCCGTTGTGATCTCTCAGCCGTTGCGGGCTTGCGCCCTGGAGACCCTGAGCAGCGCGCCGTCGTCCTCGTCCGTCACCATCAGCAGCGCTCCGTCGGGTGCGACGACGACGTCGCGGATGCGGCCGTATTCGCCCTCGAACAGGCGCTCTTCGGCGACGAAGGCGCCGTTGTCGTCACGTTGCATGCGCGACAGCAACTGGAACTTCAGCGCTGCGACGATGAAATTGCCGTCCCATTCCGGAAACATGGCGCCGCGATAGACGACGAGCGCGCCGGGTGCGATCGAAGGATCCCAATAATGCAGCGGCTGTTCCAGCCCTTCCTTGGCTGTGCCTTCGCCGATCTCGGCGCCGGAATAGTCGCGTCCATAGGTGATGATCGGCCAGCCGTAATTCTTGCCGGCCTGGGGCTGGTTGATCTCGTCGCCGCCGCGGGCGCCGTGTTCGACGGTATAGAGCTTGCCATCCCTGGCGTCGAAGGTGATGCCCTGCGGGTTGCGGTGGCCTTTCGACCAGATTTCCGGCAGCGCCTTGCCGCCGTCCTTGAACGGATTGTCGGCGGGGATGCTGCCGTCGGCATTGATATGGATGATCGAGCCGGCATCGTCCTGCCAGTCCTGCGAGCGGTCGCGGTCGCCGCGGTCGCCGACGCTGATGAACAGCGAGCCGTCGCCGGATATCGCGATACGCGAGCCGTACTGGATATTGCCTGATGTGAAGCGCCGCATGGTGAAAACCGGCTTTACTGCGTCCAGGGTCTTTTCATCGGCCGAAAGTGTGGCGCTGAAGGCTTCGGTGCCGGAGCCCTGCCTGTTGGCGATGGCGGCGGTGAAATAGAGTTTTCGGCTCGTCGCAAAGTCCGGGGCGAGCGCCACGTCCATCAGGCCGCCCTGGCCACGGGCGCTGACTTTCGGCACGCCGCCGATCGGGTCGGAGACCTTGCCCTCTCGGATGATGCGCATGCGGCCCGGCCGCTCGGTGACGAGATAGGCGCCGTCGGGCAACACCTCGACCGCCCAGGGATGTTCGAGACCGTCGGCGAGCTTGTCGACTCGCACTGTAAGATCCTGCGCTTTGATGGTATCAGCCGCATCCGCGGATATAGCCCCGAACAGGACCAGCGCTGCGGCCAAATGGAGGGCGGATATTCTCTTCATCGTGTTTTCCCTGTCGTCTCTCCAGGCTGAACGTGGAGCGGACAGGAAACAGCTTCAACCCTCATTCGACCTGATATAACGGCTTTGTGTTTGGCGGTTGAACCGAGCCGGTCGCCTGAGGGTCGACCAGTTCCGCCTCGAGGATGTAGCGCAAGGGCCCGCGCTCCGTCGCGTCGAAGGGCCAGCAGGTGGTCAGCACGAGACGGCGGCCGTCGGAGGAGGGATCGATGCCGTTTGCATCCCACGGAGCGATGCGGCCTTCGCCCGCCTTGAAGGTCAATAGTTTGCCGTCGCGGCGCGTGACTTCGATCGTATCGCCGGGCTTTATATATTGCAGCCAGCGGAAGTGCGTGTCGCGATGGGCTGCGATCACGGAGGTGCCTTCCTCGCCCGGCTGTGGGGTGTTGACGAGCCAGGCCGGACCGAAGGCGAGAGCCTCGCCGGAGGCGCCGGAAAGCACGATCGCCTCCTTGCCGAGGCGCGGGGCGCGCACCTTGGCCTCGGTGGTGAAATCCGCCCAGGGCCAGGGCTTTGTCTCTTTCCCCTGCAGCTCCGCGGCGAAAGCGCGTTTCAGCAGGATCTGGGAGAGCTCCGCCTTCGCTTTCAGCAGGAAGCCGTCGCCGATCAGCGCCAGGCCATAGAGGGCAAGACCGGCAATGGCGAAGGCGATTGCCTTTTCGATCGAGGAAAGACGCCAGAGGAAAAAGCCCTTGCTCGGGCGCGCCTTCGGCCTGTCATAGGCCGTGGCGGCCGCCATGGCGAGTTCCAGATAGGTCGGAAGCGGCTCGAATTCGGCCGCTTCCTCGTTGTGGCTTGCGGAGAGCCTAGAGACCATAACGCTTGGCCCCGACCGCGATCACCCGTTTGATGCGCCGGCGCCAGATGGCCAGCCCGCTTGCCGCCGTCAGCGCCAGGAGCAGCATGGTAAGCCCGCGGATGATCTGCTCGTCGGCGCGCGTTGCCGTCTGCGGCAGGTTCACGGTCGAGCTCTTCTGCGCGATCATGGTGGCGGCCTTGGCGGTCGGGGCTGCTGCCATCATGTTTGCGATCCCGGGCGATGCGGCGAGATCCTGTGTTTCGGCTGCCGCCTGTTCCGGTCCGGCGTTTCCTGCCGGCGTCGCCGAGCCATGGCGTTCTCCGCCGGCAGGAGGGACAGGGTTTTCGCCGAAGACCTTATCGAAGTCCCAACCTTCAGGCAGATTGAGCGGCAGCTTGGTTGAGCCGAGCGGCTGGTCGGCCGGGCGTGACGGGGTAACGTCGACGGCAACGAGGCTGGTGAGGCGGGAGACGAGATGGTGGGCGAGAGCGACCGTCTCGATATCCTTGTCGAGCGCGGCCCGATCCTGACGTTCATAGGCACGGGCTTCGAAATCGTCGATCTTGCGGCGGGCCCAGAGCTTGGAAATGCCTTTGCCGTCGGCGGCATTGGCGATATCCATGTCGACGCGCCAGGGCTGCTCGCCTGTCTTGCCGAAGATCTGCAGCTTGCCGGCGGGTTTGTCCTCAGGCAGTTCGGCGGTCAGCACGACGGGTTCGCCACTGTAAAGGTCCGGCATCGGGTTCGGCGTGATATCCTCGGCTTTTATGCCTTCAAAGGTCGCGGCGATATCGGTCATGGCTGGGTTCTGCAGCTTGGCGAAAAGCTCGGCCATGCGGCTTGCCACCTGATCGGTCGAGCCGATCGCCGTGAAGGTGCCACGGCCGACTTCGGCGGCCTTGGTCATGAAATAGGTATTCGGCGCCGAGCCGATACCGACGGTGAAGACGCGGGCATCGCCGCGGTTTGCAGTGATTTCCTGGAAGAGCTGTTGCTCGTTGCCGATTGCGCCATCCGTCAGGAACACGACCTGGCGCAACGCTCCGCTTGCGACCGGTCCCTGGTTGCGCAATGCAGCCTCCAGGGCGGGCAGCATTTCCGTGCCGCCGTCGGCTGTCAGGCCCCTGACATAGGCAATGGCCTTTTCGCGATTGTCCGGGGTGGCAGCAACGAGACCCTTGAAGTAATCCGTCATCGTATCGTCGAAACGGATGACGTTGAAACGGTCGTCGGGGTTCAGCTTGGAAATGGCAAGCGCCAGGCTCTGCCTTGCCTGCTCGATCGACGGACCGGACATGGAGCCGGAATTGTCGATGACGAAGACTACCTCGCGTTTTGCCGGCGGCGCTGCCGCATCCGGAGCCGTGGGCGGGGTGACGAAGGCGAGCAGATAGGTCTTGCCGTTCATGACTTCCCGGAAGAGGCCGGCACTCGGCATCTTGCCGGGGGCGGCCTTCCAGGTGAGCTCGAAATCCTTGTCGGCGGGAACGGTGTCCGCCTTCAGGCCGATCGTCCTCGCCTGGTCGCCATCCTGCCTGATATCGACCGCGTGGAAGGACGATTTGACGTCGCCAAGCGGGAAGCCTGCCTTGAGGTCGACGGTCAGCGAAACCGGATTGATCCTGGCGTTCTCACGCGGATCAAGTACGGGGGCTTCGATCTTGTCGCGGTTTTCCACCGGGTCGCGTGGTGTGGCGAAACCGGCGCCGTTATTGAACTCGACGGTCTGGACGATCGGCGCCGGATTGTAGCGCGGGGCGACGACCATCGGAAAACGCAGCGAGAACTCGCCGCCCGACTGGTGGACCGTCTGCTGATATTCGATCTGGACGACGACGGTTTCGCCGGGACCGATATTGGCGACCTGGTTGGTGAAAATGTTCGGCCGCTGTTGTTCGAGCAGCGCCGTCTTCTTGCCCTCGGCCTTGGCCTGCTCGTAGATTTCACGGGCTTCCTGGCGAGGCTTGATCTGGCCTTCGATGAAGCGTTCGCCGATCTGCATTTTCAGGGCGTCAACGGCGGAATTGTCCGGCAGCGGGAAGACGTAGGTGCCTTCTACCCAACCCTGGCTTGGATTCTGAAAGCGCTGCGTCACCTTCACCCTGGCGATCGGGCCGGAGACGTCGATGGCGACATCGGTCTTCAGCCGCGGCGCTTCGACATAAAAGCCCGGCTCCTTCGACGGAAAGAGCAGCGAGCCGCTGTTGACGTCATTCGGCCGGACAAGCGCCGCCAGTTGGTTGGATGCCTGCGGCGCCTGCTCGGCGCGGACTGTGGAGGCAAACCCCAGCATCGCCGCTATGCAGGCGGCAAGAGCGGTGACGGCAACAAGGACTGAAACGGAAATTCGGCGGGCGCGAATGCGCCCTATGGCAAACTCATCTTCCAGAAACATTGGCATACCCTCAATAACCAATTTCGGATGCCGGATGATGCGGCTTCGATCTCGGCGCGCTCACGACCGAATTGCGGCGTGGCTCGGCATTTGTTGCGGCTTATTCGTGGCGATGGTCGAATCCGGCGATGCCACTGATTTCAGGGTATAAATCCGGATGACTTCAGAGTTTGATTCAAGATCCGCGCAGCACGATTCAACCTCGTGACGCCGGCCAGTCCGAAGGCGTGGACAGGCCGGGCGGGCGGCGCGGCGAAATGATCAATAAGAATCATGCCGCCATGACGCCTTTCCGCTTGAAATGCCGTCATACATTGGACATAGAGCTAACCGCAGAACTCCGGTCCCGGCTTTCTGCCCGTTTCAACCAATAGGACCGTTATCATGGCCTTCCTTGCCGATGCTCTTTCCCGTGTGAAGCCTTCAGCCACCATCGCCGTCTCCCAGAAAGCGCGCGAGCTGAAAGCAAAAGGACGTGACGTCATTGGCCTCGGTGCGGGTGAACCGGATTTCGATACGCCCGACAATATCAAGAAGGCCGCCATCGACGCGATCAACCGCGGCGAGACGAAGTACACGCCGGTTTCCGGCATTCCTGAGCTGCGCAAGGCAATTGCCGCCAAGTTCAAGCGCGAGAACGGCCTGGACTATACAGCGGAGCAGACGATCGTCGGCACCGGCGGCAAGCAGATCCTTTTCAACGCTTTCATGGCAACGATGAACCCCGGCGACGAAGTCGTCATCCCGGCGCCTTACTGGGTTTCCTATCCCGAGATGGTGGCGCTGTGCGGCGGCACGCCGGTTTTCGTTTCGGCCACCCAGGAGCATAATTTCAAGCTCCAGCCGGCCGATCTCGAAAAGGCGATCACCGAGAAGACAAAGTGGTTCATCTTCAACTCGCCGTCCAACCCGACGGGTGCGGCCTATACGCATGACGAGTTGAAGGCGTTGACGGATGTGCTGATGAAACATCCGCATGTCTGGGTGCTGACCGACGACATGTACGAGCACCTGACCTATGGCGACTTCAAGTTCGTCACGCCTGTCGAAGTCGAGCCGAAGCTCTACGACCGGACGCTGACGATGAACGGCGTCTCCAAGGCCTATGCAATGACCGGCTGGCGTATCGGCTACGCGGCAGGCCCGCTGCAGCTCATCAAGGCCATGGACATGATCCAGGGCCAGCAGACCTCGGGTGCGACATCGATCGCCCAGTGGGCTGCTGTCGAAGCGTTGAACGGCACGCAGGACTTCATCCCGGAGAACAAGAAGATCTTCGAAGGCCGTCGCGATCTCGTCGTTTCCATGCTGAACCAGGCCAAGGGCATTGTCTGCCCGGTGCCGGAAGGCGCCTTCTACGTCTATCCCTCCTGCAAGGGCCTGATCGGCAAGACGGCTCCGTCGGGCAAGGTCATCGAGACGGACGAGGATTTCGTTTCCGAATTGCTGGAATCGGAAGGCGTTGCCGTCGTTCACGGTTCGGCCTTCGGTCTCGGCCCGAACTTCCGCATCTCCTATGCAACTTCGGAAGCACAGCTCGAGGAAGCCTGCCGCCGTATCCAGCGCTTCTGCGGCGCCTGCAAGTAAGCCGATCGGCATAGCATCGATCAAAGGCCCGCCGGGACGGCGGGCCTTTTTCTTTGTGGCGAGGTTGGGCTGGCGCTGTGATTGTCGTTCACGTTCCGATTCAACATGCTGCAGAGTTGATTCAACTTTGCCTCGCAAGTCGTTGAATTCCGATTCAAAACGTGACGCAGGGTGACGGCTCGGCGGGTGATCGGCGGTTGCGGGTTGGCATCAAACCAACTAGATATCCGGCATCAAGTTTACGTTGCCGCTTCGGGAGGCCGGGATTTTGCAGCAGAGTGCGGTGATCGTCTGTTCGGATGTCAACATGCTGCCGGCCGCCTGCTGCACCCTGCTTTCCGTCAAGCGCAATCTCGGCGGTTCTGCCGTGGAGTTCCTGCTTCTCGGCATCGACCTTACGCCGAATGAAAGCGCCGAGGTCGGAAATTTCGCGCGGATGCACGGCATGGCGATCACTGTGCTGCCCTACAATACGCCGGATACGGCAAAGCAGGCGCGGGGCCGCTGGTCGGGTGCGACGCTGGCGCGGCTCTACATGGATCTCCACATACCCGCTCATATCGAGCGTCTGCTTTACCTCGACGCCGATGTGCTGGCAGTTGCGCCAGTTGACGAACTCTTCAGCAGGGATTTTCAAGGCAAGGCGCTTGCCGCCGTCGACGACTATGTCATGGCCTTTCCCGAGAAGGCCGGCGCACGGCAGCGGAAGATCGGCATGCACGAGGGTGGCCGCTATTTCAATGCCGGTGTGCTGCTGTTCGACTGGGTGGCCTGCCGGGAGAGGGAGCTTTTTGCCAGGACACGGGAGATCTTCGAGGAGCGGTCGCATCTTTTCGAGAATAACGATCAGGATGCGCTGAACGTCACCTTCGACGGCGACTGGCTGGTGCTCGATCCGCGCTGGAATACGCAGACCGGCCTTCTGCCCTTTGTCGGCCGGCCGGCGATCATTCATTTTACCGGCCGGAAAAAACCGTGGCAGGCCACCGTACCCTGGGTGCACCGCCGGATGGCCAAGCGTTATATCGAGGATCTCAGCAATACGCCGTGGGCCTCGTTCTGCAGGCAGCCGTCGATGATGGGCCGGGTCGCGGGTTTCATTTCGCATGTGGGAAAGCGTATCGGCGGGCTGACGCGGCTGGCACGGACGCGCGCCTATTTCAGCAACAGCTAGTAAGGCGGGCAGTGCGCATCGTCCTTGGAAAGTGCATGTGAGCCGATATGGAAGCAATCCCCAGTGACACGCAGAGGGCCGCCGCGGATGGCGGCTTCAACTTCCTGACGCCGGAGGCGTGGAAGGCACTGTTGTCACCTTATTCCCACGTCGTGCTGGTGGCAAACAGCGAAGCAGTCGATTTCGAGCGGTTGCGAAGCGAATTGCCGGAGACGACGCTCTACGTCTTCTTCAACAATGTCTATAAGGTGCTCGACGAAGCCTTCACCGGCCATGCGGTGCTGATTGCCCGCAGCGGCGTGATGGGCGCCAATATCGTCCACCGGCGCGAGGCGGCGGATGTTCTGCGTTTCTTTGCCGGCAACGATTTTTTGGGTGTCGTCAATATTCGCGCCTCCCCGGAGGAAAACTTCAGTGAGGAGAGCGGCTTCAAAGGCGCCAGAACCCGCCATCTCGATCTGACGCAAATGCTCGGCGATCTCTATCCGACAGGCAAGATCGCGACGAGCGGCTTTGCGATGGCGCTTTGGCTGGCCGACCTGCAACTGCCGGGCAAGATCCTGCTTGCCGGTTTTTCGGCAAAGAGAAGCGAGAAGTGGAAGGTCTTCGACGTGCACGACTGGACGTTCGAGCAGATCTTCCTGCGTCTCTTTGCCAGGATGGGCGCGATCTCGATGATGGGCGGCGTCGATGCCAGCCCCTATTCGGCGCTGGCCAAACGGTTTCCGCAGGTGCCGCCGATCGAGATTGCGATGACGGCGGCCGAAGTTCTGTCGGAACGGCTCCACAATGCGAACGGCCAGATCGACCGGCTGATGTCCGTCACCAAATCGATCCGCGCCATTGAGGGTTTCTTCCGGCGCTTCAAGCCGAAAACCCGCAAGCAGCGTTTCCTCGAAAAGTCGAAGGAATGACTGCCGCAGGGACCTGCCAACAAGGGTGAACTGCCAAGAAGGCGATGTCAGCCGCCACCGTCAAAGTCCCAGCGCCGTCAGCATGATGAAGGTGGCAAAGAGGATGAAATGCGTCATGCCCTCGATGGCGTTGGTCTCGCCGTCGTTGAGGTTGATCGCCGCGGCAATCAGCGTGATCGTCACCATTACCGTCTGCACCGGGGTCATGGCCATGATGAAGGGCTGGCCGGTGTAGAGCGCGATCGCCTCCATGACGGGTACCGTCAGGATCACCGTCGACAGTGAAGCGCCCATGGCGATGTTGACCGTCGCCTGCATGCGGTTCCTGAGGGCTGCCCTCAATGCCGTCAGGATCTCGGGGGCGGCCGAAATCGCCGCGACGACGACGGCGGTCACCGCGATCGGCGCGCCGCTGTCGCGCAGCCCCTCGGCCATGAAGGCCGACATGAACTCCGCCAGCAGGCCGATGATGACCACGCCGACGAGAAGGGTGGCGATCGAGATCGCGGCCGACTCGTCGGGGGCGTGCTCGTCCGGACTTTCTTTCTTCCGCTCGGAGCGCGGATAGCTATAGCTGAAGAAATAGCTGTGCTGGCCGACCTGCATGCGCAGGAAGAGGCCGTAGAGCGCGATCATCGCGACGATGGTGAAGGCCGAATAATAGTGCCATTTGTCGCGGGGCACGAATTCCGGCACGATCATCGAGATGCCCATGGCGGTGAGGATCATCACGCCGTAGGTCTTGCCGGAGTTATCGTTATAGGGCTGTTCGCCGTGCTTGAGGCCGCCGAGCAGCGCGGCGAGGCCAAGAATGCCGTTGATATCGAGCATTAGGGCGGAATAGATCGTGTCGCGCACCAGCGTCGGCGAACTCTCGCCACTCATCATGATGGCGAGGATGATGACTTCGACGGCGACGGCCGAAAGGGTCAGGATCATCGTGCCGTAGGGATCGCCGACTTTGACGGCGAGCAGTTCGGCATGATGGGCGACGCGGATAGAGGCGAGCACAATGGTGCCGACCAGGGCGACGGCTGCGATCAGCGCGACGCCGCGCCCCATCTCGATCACCGCGTGTTCCATGAGATAGGCGATCACTGCAACGACAAGTGCGACGACCAGAAACTTTTCTTCTTTAAAGCGTGACGCGATCCCCAAGCCTGAGCTCCTGTCCCGATTCATGCGTTTTATCTAAGTCACTGATTTCGCCTATCAAGCAGGCCCGGGGCCAGTCCCGTTTGCAGTCTTCGGCGTTTAATGGAATACTGAACGTCATCGGGGCCGGAAAGCAGATCGCGGCGTCCTCGAATTCTCGTCAAGCGGCCGCGATGATCCGGATCCTGTCCGGAAGCGTGCGAATGCGCAACAAGAAGATGAGGAGACGGATGCATGATCAAGGTGGTCTACGAAGTCGTGCCGCATGACGGCGGCTGGGCCTACAGGCTGGGAGGTGTCTATTCCGAGGCATTTCCGACCCATGCCGAGGCACTCGAAGCTGCGCGCATCGTCGCGGCCGAACAGCAGGTCGGCGGCGATTCCGCCGAGATCAGCTGGCAGGACGAGAACGGCAAGTGGCATGAGGAATATGCCGAAGGCGGCGACCGGCCGGAAACCGAGGTGGTGGATGGTCTCTGGAAAGGTCACGCGGCCGGGGCCTCGCCAGGCATTTGAAGTTACCGATTGCCCGTCAATGCCCGCGCGACGATCGCGTCGACGAATTCACGCTTATGCGCGGTATAGCGATCGCCGTCCATCCTGAATTCGGCTGCCAGCCTGCGTTTGAGCGCGGCATACTCCGCCGCCGCTTGCGGATGCGCGATGAGATAATCCCGGAAAGCCAGCCTGTTTCGATGGGTGCTGTTGCCGGGCGGGCAAAGATAGACGCGCTCCGCCGGCACTGAACCTCTCGACAAAAACGCCCAGACATCGTCGTCATAGCGGTTGCCGCGCGGCTCGTAGCCTTCTGCCAGAAGCACGCGGGTGGCGCCTTCGATATGCCCGAGGCCGGGAAGGATGATGTCGATATCGATAAGCGGCTTGGCGGTCATGCCGGGTATGGACGTGCTGCCGATGTGATCGATGGAGAGCGCCTGCGGCAGCAAGCCCAGCAACCTGTCGCGGATGCGCCGGAAGGCTTGGGGCCATTGCGGATCGTGGGGCACGAGTTCAACCGGGTTGTGCGTCGTCATTTTCCCTTCCCGCCGGAGCGCCCGTCCGACAGGACGTGCCAAGGAGCCTATTGCTTTGAAATTTGCGCATGATTCTTTCCGAAAATCGATTCCGATTTTCGCACTTATGCGCTGGTCGAATATCGGTAATAGTCCTGCAGACCGTTGACCAGGGCGTCGAACGTGGCGCGGCAGCGCGGCGAGGTCTTCAGGCTCGCATGCATCGCCACCCACGTACCGAGCGGGATTTTGAAGGCATCGGGCAGGATGTGCACCAGGTCAGGATTTTCCCGCGCAAGCCCGGTCTGGCAGATGCCAATGCCGACGCCGGCGCGGATTGCGGAAAGCTGGGCAAGGTTGCTGTCGGTCCTGTAGGAGAATTCGATGCCGGGCACCGCATAGCGTTTCATCACCATGCGTACATAGGCCGTCTGCCGGTCGAAGCCGATCAGCCGGTGGTTTGCGAGGTCAGCCAAGGTTTGCGGAATGCCGTATCGGCTGAGATAGCGGCGATGGGCGTGAAAGCCGAGCGGGATATCGCCGATGCGGCGCACGAGGAGCGCATCCTGCTGCGGCTCGGCCATGCGCACGGCGATGTCGGCCTCGCGGTTCACCAGGTCCTCGATGATATCGGAAGCCGAGAGCTCGATCTGGAGGTCGGGATAGGTCTCCTGCAGCGGTCCGAGAATCCCAGGCAGCACCTCGACCGCGATGACTTCGCTGGCGCTGACCCTGACCGTTCCAGCCACGCGTTCGCGCTCACCGGATGCGGTGCGCAACAGGGCGGCAGCGGTTGCCGCCAGTGTTTCGGCATAGGGCTTGAGCGCCAGTGCGGCGTCGGTCGGCAGCAATCCATTCGGCGAGCGGGTGAAGAGTTCGGCGCCGATCGCCAGTTCCAGTGCATCGACATGGCGGCCTATGGTCGGCTGGGTCAGCCCCAGTTCTCGGGCGGCGGCTGAAAGCGATCCCTGCTGGAGCACGGTCAGGAAACTGCGGTAGAAATCCCAGCTTGGTTCAACGCTCATATATTTTTGTATAGCAGATGCACTATTTCGTCAATTTTGTTTATGTCTTGCTGATGGCATGATCCTCTCATCCAACCGAAGGAGATGAGTGTCATGAACAGCGAAATGCAGATGACGGCCCTCGTCCTCGGCGCGACCGGCGGTATCGGCGGCGCGGTTGCCCGCAAGCTGCTTGGGCGCGGCTGGCGCATCCGGGCGCTCAACCGTGATGCAGCCAAGGCGTCGAGGCGCGAGCCGGCTTTCGAATGGCTGCAGGGCGATGCGATGAATGCCGGTGACGTGCTGAGGGCGGCTGAAGGCGTCGGCCTGATCGTCCACGCCGTCAATCCGCCCGGCTACCGCGACTGGGAAAAGCTGGTGCTGCCGATGCTCGACAATACAATCGCCGCCGCCCGCGCCGTCGGCGCGCGCATTGTGCTGCCGGGCAACGTCTATAATTTCGGCCCCGATGCCTTGCCGGCGCCGACGGAGGAAAGCCCGCAGCATCCGGTGACGAAGAAAGGGGCGATCCGCGTCGACATGGAGAAGCGGCTGAAGGCCGCCTCGCAGTCCGGTGCCGGCGTCATCATCGTCAGGGCGGGGGATTTCTTCGGTCCGGGCACGACTGGTAACAGCTGGTTTTCGTCTGGCCTCGTAACCCCCGGTAAGCCGGTCGGCACGATCAGGAATCCCGCACGGCGCGGCATCGGCCATCAATGGGCCTATCTGCCCGACATGGCGGAAACCATCGCCCAGCTCGTCGAGCGGGCCGATCGGCTGCCGCCTTTCGCCGTCTATCATATGGAGGGCTTCTGGGATGCGGACGGCATGCAGATGGCCGAAGCGATCAAGCGCGTCGCCGGCGGCAAGGCGAAGATCGCCGGCTTTCCCTGGTGGATCGTGCCGCTGGCAGCACCCTTCGTTCCTGTGATGCGGGAGATCAAGGAGATGCGTTATCTCTGGAAGGTGCCGGCGCGGATGCGGAACACCAGGCTCACGGCCGAGCTCGGAAGGGAGCCGCAGACGCCGATCGACGAGGCCGTCAGGGCTTCGCTCGCGGCGCTTGGCTGCCTGCCTGAACCGCATCGCGACATGACGACCGCCTTTATCGGGCATTCGCCTGAAAAGATGCGTTAGGTCCGAAGTTCGGCCAGCGCAATCCGGGCGACCGTCAGGGCTTTTTCTGCCTGCTCGATGTTCGGATCGCCGAGGAACCAGGCGGCGGAAAGGCCGGAATAGGCAGATATCCATTGCAGCAGCCGTTTCGGCTCGAGCCCAGCCGCTGCTGAGACGACTGCGAGCTGGCGGCGGAAGCGAGCCGGATCGGTGATCGTTGGCAATTCCTCATTGGCGAAGATGTTGGCGAAATCGAAGCCGCGTTCGCCGTGGAGCCGCTTCGGATCGATCGCCAGCCAGCCGCGCGACTCGAAATCGAGGATATTGCCGTGGTGGATGTCGCCGTGAAGGATGGCGACGTCACGCGGATCGGCAAGGAGGGCGTTGGCGATCGCCGAACAATCGGCAAGCGTGCCGCCATGCTTGGCTGCTGCCGGCTCCAGATCGCGGAACCAGCGGGTGAGGGGCACGGGATCGGGAAGCGGTTTTTCGCGCGGCGCATGCAGCCGTGCCGCTGTCTGACAGAGAATGCGGCTTGCCTCGTCGTCCTCACCATTCATCGCCATGGCAAGCAGCGAGCGTTTCCCCATCGCCCTTTCCAGCAGCACGGCGTCGTCCTCACGGGCGAAGACATAGGCTGCGCCGTCACCATCCCACCATTGCATCAGCAGTGCGCCATATCGCTCGTCGATATCGGCAGCCACTTTCAACATGGCGGGCCCATCCTGCCAGAGGACCGGCAGCAACAGGCTCGAATGGGTGATGATCGGCTCGCCGTCTTGTATGAGCGACCAGCGATGGAGATAAGAATCGAACATGGCGACACGCTACAAAGATGCATCGAAAATGGAAATCCCGCCTTTCGGCGGGATTTCGCGGTTCGCATTGCAAAGGCTCAGGCGACCTTTTCGAGGATAGGATAGTCGATATAGCCCTTGCCGGTGCCGCCGTAGAACGTCGCTTGATCGGGCGTATTGAGCGGCAGGTTCTTTGCCAGCCGTTCGACGAGATCGGGATTGGCGATGAAGGGCTTGCCGAAGGCGACGAGATCGGCGCGGCCGCTTTCGGCGGCGTCGATCGCCAGATCGCGGTCATAGCCGTTATTGACCATCCAATTGGCCTTGCCGCCGACCTTTTCATAGGCCTGGCGCAGCGCCTTATAGTCGAAGGAGGGATTATCGCCCTGCTTGTAGTCACGGTCGCCGCCGGTCTGGCCTTCGATGACATGGAGATAGGCGAGGTCGTATTTGGCCAGGCCTTCGACGATGTGTGTAAAGGTCGCCTGCGGATTGGAATCGTAGCTTTCGCCGGACGGCGTCACCGGCGAGATACGGATCGCGGTGCGGCCGGCGCCGATTTCCTTGACCACGGCATCGACGACTTCGAAGGTCAGGCGGGCACGGTTTTCGATCGAGCCGCCATATGCATCGCTACGGTCGTTGACGCCGTCGCGGATGAACTGGTCGAGCAGGTAGCCGTTGGCGCCGTGGATCTCGACACCATCGAAGCCGGCATCGATCGCGGCCCGGGCGGCCTTGCGGTAATCCTCGATAATGCCGGGAATTTCGGCGGTTTCAAGCGCGCGCGGCTCGGAGGTGTCGGCGAAGCTGCCGGTGCCGTCGGCATTGACCAGATAGGTCTTGGCCTTGGCGACGCGGTTGGTCGAGGAAACCGGCTTGCCGTCGTTCGGCTGCAGCGTCGTGTGCGAGATGCGTCCGACATGCCACATCTGCACGACGATCTTGCCGCCAGCAGCATGGACCGCGTCGGTGACGCGCTTCCAGCCGTCGAGAGCCTCCTTGGTATAGAGACCCGGCACATTGGCATAACCCTGGCCTTGATGTGTGATGGCTGTCGCTTCGGTGATGATCAGGCCGGCGCTGGCGCGCTGGCGGTAATATTCGACGTTGAGGTCGTTGGGGATTGCGCCCGGCGAGCGGTTGCGGGTCAGCGGCGCCATGACGATGCGGTTCTTGACGGGGATGTCGCCGACTTTCGTGGGTTCGAAAAGCTTGGCCATGATGGTCCTTTCTTTTGCGGGAGGATCACTCGGCAGGAGCGAGGGCGGCTCGGCCCCTGGCGGAGAGATAGGTGAGCACCGTCGCGCCGAGGCCGATTAGGGCCATCAAGGCTGCGGCGAGTGGAACGCGGGTGAGATCGAAGCCCGCGTCGATGACCAGGCCGCCGACCCAGGCGCCGAGCGCATTGCCGGTGTTGAAGGCGCCGATGTTGATCGTCGAAACAAGATTCGGGGCGTCCTTGCCGAAGCCGACGACGCCGACCTGAAGCGCCGGCACGGCGGCAAAGCTTGCCAGTGCCCAAAGGAAGAGGGTGATTTCGGCCGGGATGAAGAAGCGGCTCGTATAGCTGAAGGCGATCGAGGTGATGGCGATCGCGGCAAAGACGCCGGCAAGCGTCGCGCCGAGCCGCCAGTCGGCAAGCTTGCCGCCGACGAGGTTGCCGACGGTCAGCCCGAGGCCGATCAGGAACAGCGTCCAGGTGACGCCTTCGGGCGACACGCCGGTGACGTCGCGCAGCAGCGGCGCGATATAGGTGAAGAGGGCGAACATCGAGGCGGCGAAGAAGACGGTGGTGGAGAGCGCCAGCCACAGGCCGCCATTCCGGAGTGCCGCGATCTCGCGCAGGATGCTGCTGTTTTCCTGCTGCTTGTCCCTCGGCAAAATGGCGATCAGGCCTGATATAGTGACGATGCCGATGACGGTGACGACACCGAAGGTGGCGCGCCAGCCATAGGCCTGGCCGATCGCGGTGCCGAGCGGCACGCCGAGAACATTGGCAAGCGTCAGGCCGGTGAACATCAGCGCGACGGCGCGAGCCTTGCGGTCTTCGGCGACCAGTCCGGCGGCGACGACCGAGCCGATGCCGAAGAAGGCGCCGTGGCAAAGCGCGGTCACGATGCGGGCGATCATCAGCACCCAGTAGCCGCTCGCCAGAGCGCACAGCAGGTTGCCGGCGATGAAGAAGGCCATCAGCGCAATCAGGGCGGTGCGGCGCTTCAGCTTCGCAGTCGAAACGGCCATCACGGGTGCGCCGATCGCGACCGCCAGCGCATAACCGGTTACCAGCCATCCGGCCTGCGGGATCGTCACCGACAGATCGGCGGCGACCTCAGGCAGCAAACCCATGATGACGAATTCGGTGGTGCCTATCGCAAACGAGCTCAAGGCGAGAACGAGGAGGGCGAGGGGCATTCTAAAGGTCCTGCGTCAGTTGCTTGAGAAAAGCGGCGATCGTTTCTTCGTTTCGCTTGTAGAAGATCCACTGGCCGACGCGTTTGGTGGTGACGAGGCCGGCGCGATGCAGCGTCCCGAGATGAGCCGAGACCGTCGACTGCGACAGGCCGCAGCGCTCGAACTGACTGGCGCAGACACCCATTTCGAAAGGGTGCTCCTGCGAGGGGAAATGTTGTTCGGGGTTTTTCAGCCAGTTCAGAATGTCCATCCGGGCGGGATGAGCGAGTGCCTTGATAATCTCGTCTTTGTCCATCGTCGTTCGCCGAACTATAAATCGTGTTTGACCGATATATTGATCGTCGGAACTCGATATGCAAATCACGGAGGCGTGAGGTGGCGGCTTTTAGTGGGTGCGCAATTTTTGGGCAAAAAAAGAGGGCCACCGGAAAACCAGGGCCCTTGTAATTGTGAAGGTCAAAAACCTCCAGAGGGGAACAGCTAATGCGGTGGTACTGGGAGAGAAACCACAAGATGCATCAGCTGAGATGGATATGGTGCTTCCTTGAGCAGGTTTCAATGCTTTTTTGTGCATGTCTGCTATGCGCGGCACAATTTTTTTGCGGTGCGGCATTTCCCTGGGCAAGCAAGGCAAAAAAAGAGGGCCACTGGAAAACCAGGGCCCTTATAAGTGTGAAGGTCAAAAACCTCCAGAGGGGAACAGCTAATGCGGTGGAACTGGGAGGAAAAGCCACCATGTGCATCAGCTATGTGCGATATGGTGGTTTAATGGGCAAACGGCAACCCTCATTTGTGCATGCCAGTCATGCGCCTTCTGCATAGTATGCAAAACGTCGACAAAATCGGGCTTAAAAGTTCCAGTTTCTAGCCTTGCTGACGATGAAATCGCGGAAGGCCTTCAGCTTGGCGGCGTTCTTGATTTCATCGGGATAGCAGAAATACGTATCGAAGGAGGGGACGTCGGCATTGATCGCCAGCTGAATCAGGCCGGGGTCGCGACCGACGATGTAATCCGGCAGGCAGGCGACGCCGATGCCGAGCAGGGCGGCTCGCTTGATCGAGGTCTGGCTGTTGATCTGCAGATGCGGGATGCGCTTGTTGTCGGACGAGCGGCCAGCGACCTCCAGCCAGTTGACGTCGAGCAGGTAGCTCGGCGCCGGCTCGCCGAAGGTGATGATGCGGTGATTGTCGAGATCCTCGATCTTCTGCGGCTCGCCATGGCGGTTGATATAGGACGGAGCCGCATAGACGTGCATGTGCACGGTGAAGAGCTTGCGCTGGATGAGGTCGGATTGCTGCGGCTGGCGCAGGCGAATCGCGCAGTCGGCATGGCGCATGTTCACATCCACTTCCTCGTTGTCGAGGATCAGCTGGATCTGCACATCGGGATAGAGCTGCAGGAATTCCTGGATCTTGTCGGTCAGCCAGCCCTGGCCGAGACCGACCGTCGTCGTGACGCGCAGCTTGCCGGACGGCGTCTCGGTCGTCTCGGTGAGCTGCATCTTCACGGTTTCGAGCTTCAGCAGCACGTCGTGGGCGGTGCGATAAAGCAGTTCGCCCTGCTCCGTCAGAATCAGGCCGCGCGCATGGCGGTGAAACAGCTTGGTGCCGACATCCTGCTCCAGCGCGCTTACCTGGCGGCTGATGGCGGATTGGGACAGATGCAGTTTATCCGCCGCATGCGTGAACGAACCCGCCTCGGCAGCTGCGTGGAAAATACGCAGCTTGTCCCAATCCAATGGCATTCCCCCACCCCTCATGCCGATCTTACTCCGCGGCCACGGCGACGGGCATGTGGCCCGTCAGATATCGCTCGGCTTCCAGTGCTGCCATGCAGCCCAGGCCGGCGGCGGTGATCGCCTGGCGGAACGTGTCGTCGGTCACGTCGCCCGCAGCATACACCCCCTCCAGGCTGGTCGCGGTCGAATCCGGTGCGGTCCAGAGATAGCCATTGTCCTTCAGCTTCAGTTTGTCCTTGAAGAGCTCGGTTGCCGGCGCGTGGCCGATGGCGACGAAGACGCCGTCGATCGTAACCTCGGTGATCGCCCCGGTACGCGTGTCGCGCAGGCGGGCGCCGGATACGGATTGCGGCATCGGCGGCTTGGCCGGCGTGCCGGTGATCTCTGCCACTTCGGTGTTCCACAGCACCTTGACATTGTCCTTGGAGAACAGACGCTCCTGCAGGATCTTCTCGGCCCGGAAGAAATCGCGGCGGTGCACTACGGTGACCGACTTGGCGATGTTGGAGAGATAGAGCGCCTCTTCGACGGCGCTGTTGCCGCCGCCGACAACGATCACATCCTTGTTGCGATAGAAGAAGCCGTCGCAGGTGGCGCAAGCCGAAACGCCGAATCCCTGGAAATGCTGTTCGCTCTCGATGCCGAGCCATTTGGCCTTGGCACCGGTGGCGATGATCAGTGTATCCGCGGTCCAGACCTGGCCGCTGTCGGTGCGGGCGACGAAGGGACGCTGGTTCATGTCGACTTCGGTCACGAGATCGTTGACGATCTCGGCGCCGACATGTTTTGCCTGCTGCAGCATCTGTTCCATCAGCCAGGGACCCTGGATCGGATCGGCAAAGCCCGGATAATTCTCCACATCGGTGGTGATCATCAGCTGGCCGCCCTGTTCGAGACCGGCGATCAAAACCGGTTTCAGCATGGCGCGCGCGGCATAGACCGCGGCAGTATAGCCTGCGGGTCCGGAACCGATGATGAGCACCTTGGTATGGCGGGCGGGCATGTCATTTCCTTTCGACTGGCAGGAGGGCGGCGGCTAAGTGGTGATTGCGGCCGTTTCGCGGTCCATGGGCCATTTATGAACGTCCAATGCTTTTATTCAAGGGCAGCCTTGCGTTACCAACAAGGCAAATCGCCAGGATGTGCAAGAATCCGTCATCGGCGTGAAACATTCTTGCGTATTCCGCCGCTTTATATAGAAGCTCCCCGCGGAGAATTAAAGAAAGGCAATGATGTGGGTCGCGCCGAACTCGACGTCATCGACATAAAGATACTCCGGGAGCTGCAGGCCGACGGCCGCATGACCAATGTGGAGCTCGCCGATCGCGTCGGCATCTCGGCGCCGCCCTGCCTGCGCCGGGTGCGCAAGCTCGAGGAAGCCGGCATCATCGAGGGCTATCACGCGATGCTGAACAGCCCGAAGCTCGGCTTCGACCTCGTCGCTTTCTGCATGGTTGGCCTCAAGCACCAGTCGGAAGGCAATCTCAAGGCCTTTGCCGCCGCCACCACCGAATGGCCGCTGGTGCGTCAGGCGTGGATGGTCTCCGGCGACAGCGATTTCCTGCTGCATTGCGTGGCGGAGAACCTCACCCGCTTCCAGGATTTCGTCATCGAGGTGCTGACGGCGAACGAACATGTCGATACCGTGCGCACCATGCTGACGATCCGGCAGGTGAAGAAGCTGGGACTGGTGGAAGTCTAGACTCCCAATTGCTCCCGTCCATTACTTGCGCGAGATATAGCCGCCCCGGTTGATGCCGTGGCGCTGGAGCTTGTCGTAGAACGTCTTTCTCGGAATACCGAGAGCTTCGATGGTGCGGCGCACGTCGCCGTCATTGGCCGACAGCGTGTCGCGGATGATCTCCGCCTCGTAGCGTTCCAGTCGTTCGGGAAGCGTGGCGCCCGCCGGCTGCGCAGGGACCACTGCCGCTCCACCGCCTTCCACACCAAGCACCACGCGTTCGGCATAATGCGAGAGTTCGCGGACATTGCCGGGCCATGTATGCGAGGCGAGATGCTGCCGCACACCGGGCGAAAGCGGCGGGACCTCGCGGCGAAACCGCTCCGCGGCACGGGCGGCGAAATGGGAGAACAGCAGCGGAATATCGTCGCGGCGTTCTCGCAGCGGCGGAATGGAGATCGTCACAACATTCAGCCTGTAATAGAGATCCTCGCGAAAATCGCCGCGCACCGAGGGATCCCCGAGGTCGATCTTGGCAGCCGCGACAACGCGAAGATCGACCGGGCGCACCTCGTTGGTGCCGAGCGGCGTGATCTCGCGCATCTCCAGCACTCGCAGCATCTTGACCTGCGTGGCGGCCGGCATGCTCTCGATCTCGTCGAGGAAAAGCGTGCCGCCGCTTGCATGTTCGATGCGGCCCGTGCGGCGCTTCTGAGCGCCGGTAAAGGCGCCGGCTTCGTGGCCGAACAGTTCGCTTTCGATGACGGTTTCGGGCAGAGCGCCACAGTTGAGCGCCACGAAATTGCCCTTCCGGCGGTGGCTCCACTGATGCAGGATCTGGGCAACCACTTCCTTGCCGCTGCCCGTTTCGCCGGCGACCAGCACGTCCACATCGGTATCGGCGATATGGCGAAGAATGTTTCTCAAGTTTTCCATGACAGGCGTCTGGCCGATCAGCGGCAAGTTCTCCTGCGCATCCTCGGCTGCTTTGCGCAGCATGCGGTTCTCCAGAACAAGCCGCCGCTTCTCGCTGGCGCGACGCACGCTTTGGACGAGCCGATCGGCTGCAAAAGGCTTAGCAATGAAATCATAGGCGCCGTCCTGGATCGCCTGAACGGCCATCGGAATATCGCCGTGGCCGGTCATCAGGATCACCGGCAGGTCGGCATCCATTCCCTGCAGCGTGGCGAAGAGCTGCAGTCCATCGATCTCCGGCATGCGGATATCGGTGACGACGGGGCCGGCGAAGTCGGCCGGCAGCTGCGCCAGCGCGGCTTTCGCCCCGTCATAGGCGGACACGGTGAAACCGGCGAGTTCGAGCGTCTGGGCGGTGGCGCGGCGCAGGTCCTTGTCGTCGTCGATCAGCGCAACGGGGCTCAGTGTGTCCATGAGCTCAAGCCTTCCTCAGATGAACGATGAACCGGCTTCCCCCGCTGTCGCTGACGACCTCCATCCGGCCGCCGTAATCGCCGACGATATCCTTGGAGATGACCAGCCCCAGGCCGAGACCGCTCTCTTTCGAGGTGTTGAACGGGGTGAACAGGCCTTTGCGGATTTCAGGCGGAATGCCGGGGCCATTGTCGGCGACCGTCACCGTTATCATCTCCGCATCGGCTGACGTTCTGACCTCGACGCGGCCCTCTCCGGCCTTCGGCGCCACCGCCTCCAGGGCATTCTGAAGCAAGTTGATCAGCACCTGTTCGAGACGGATCCGGTTTCCCATCACCTGCAGCTCAGGCGGCGGCAAGTCGATGTCGAGCAAATCCATGCGCCCGGCAAACCGGCTGCGCAACAGCATCACAGCACCCTCGATGACGTCCTTCAATCCTGTCGGTTCGGCGCTGCCTCGGCCTTTGCGGGCAAAGGTCTTCAGCTCTTCGGTGATCGCACCTATGCGCTCCGTCAGCGCCGCAATGCTTTCGAGATTTTCGCCGGCTGGCGCCGCCTGGCCGCGATCGAGGAAGGTGCGGGCATTGTCTGCATAGGCACGGATGGTCGCCACCGGCTGATTGATCTCATGAGCGACGCCGGCCGCCACCTGGCCCAGGATGGCCAGCCGGTTGGCCTGCACCAGATCCTGCTGCACCGCCTGCAGCTTCTGCTCCGTGCTCTTATGGCCGATGATTTCGGCCTGCAGCCGGTCCCGCGCCTGGCTGAGATCCAGCGTCCGTTCGACTACCCGCCGTTCCAGTTCCTCCCGCGCCTGCTGTTCTCTGGATATCCGCAGGGTGATCGCATGCCGGCGGCGCAACAGGAAGGCTGCTGCCGCCAGCAGAGGCAAGAGGATGAGCAAGGCCAGCATGCGGGCTTCGCGAATTCCCGCATCGACGGACGGCCCGAGCGTCACGAGATGCTGCAGCTGCCATCCGGTGGCCGGAACCGGCATCCCGACATCGAGAAACCTGGTTTTTCCGGCATCGCCGGGCATGACGATCTCAACGACGTCAAGGCCGTCCCCGAGGTTCCTGATAAGATCGAGCGGCAGGGGCTGAAGCGGCGCAGCGCCGAATTGAAGGCTTTCGCGGATCGCAGTCAGCCGGTCTTCGGCGATCCGGCCGATCGTCATGAACCGCCATGATGGAAGACTGGTGATGAGGACGATGCCGCGCTCGTCAACGACATAGGACGGGGTGCCCGAGGCATTCCAATCCGCCTCGACGTCGTCGAATTCGACCTTGACCACGACGACACCCAGCAGGCCATTGCTGCCCGAAATCCGCTGGGAGATATAGAGGCCCGGCTTCTTGCTGACCGTGCCAAGTGCGAAGTGCTCGGCCTGTCCTCGTTCGACTGCCCCTTGGAAATACTCGCGGAAGCGGTAGTCATTGCCGACGAAGCTCGTCGGTTCGCGCCAGTTGCTGGCCGAAACCGCCATGCCGTCCTTGTCGATGACATAGATGACGGCGGCCTTCGTGCCCGCCGCCAAATTTTCCAGCTTCTGACTGAGCCGCTCGAACGCGCCGGCATCCTTTCCGGCCAGCGCCGCGGCGAGTGCTGCGTCCTGCGACAGAACGAAGGGAAGCGCCCGGTATTTTTCGAGAACCGTGCGCAGCAAAGCCGCATTCAGTCTCGCATCCATGCGGGCCTGTTCCTCAAGGGCGGCCTCCGCCCGGTGCCGGCCGATCTCGCCGCCAGCCCAGAGGCTTGCGACGACGGCGAGGAGGGCGAACACGGCATAGGTCCACCACATCCGGTGGATCCGGTGCTGCAGGGGCAGGGAAGGCCACAATTTCGGCGACACGGACATGGCGGATTTGTGCATTTTTCTGCACGAAACGCAAATGGATTTGTGCGGATTTCCGCATTGCTTAATTAGCTGTCAGCAGCCCCGTAAATTTTTCATTAATAAATTCAATCTGTTGGTTGGTCGGCGTGAAACTGGCACGGTGATTGCGAAGGAGATGGCAACAACGGCTGAGCTGTTGGACTTGAAGCGAACGGCTCGGGAGGCCGGAGTTCGTTCCGGGCGAGCCATTAGGAGGACATCATGATCGCAGCACCACTCGATGCAGTCGCAGGCAGCAAGGGCAAGAAGCCCTTTTATAGCCATCTTTACGTTCAGGTTCTCGTGGCCATTGCTGCGGGTATCCTTCTCGGCCATTTCTACCCCGAACTCGGCACCCAGCTGAAGCCGCTCGGCGATGCCTTCATCAAGCTCGTCAAGATGATCATCGCCCCGGTCATCTTCCTGACCGTCGCGACCGGCATTGCCGGCATGAGCGATCTGCAGAAGGTTGGCCGTGTCGCCGGCAAGGCGATGCTGTACTTCCTGACCTTCTCGACATTGGCGCTCATCATCGGCCTGATCGTCGCCAACGTCGTCCAGCCTGGCGCCGGCATGAACATCGATCCGGCCTCGCTGGATCCGGCCGCCGTCGCCACCTTTGCCGCCAAGGCGCATGAGCAGAGCATCGTCGGCTTCCTCACCAATATCATCCCGACGACGATTGTCGGCGCCTTTGCCGATGGCGATATTCTGCAGGTCCTGTTCTTCTCGGTGCTCTTCGGCATCGCGCTCGCCATGGTCGGCGAAAAGGGCGAGCAGGTCGTCAATTTCCTGAATTCCCTGACGGCTCCCGTCTTCAAGCTCGTCGCCATCCTCATGAAGGCTGCCCCGATCGGCGCCTTCGGCGCCATGGCATTCACCATCGGCAAGTACGGCGTCGGATCGATCGCCAACCTCGCCATGCTGATCGGCACCTTCTACGTCACCTCTCTGCTCTTCGTCTTCATCGTTCTCGGCGCCGTCGCCCGCTACAACGGCTTCTCGATCGTGGCGCTGTTGCGCTACATCAAGGAAGAGCTGCTGCTGGTTCTCGGCACCTCGTCTTCGGAGGCGGCGCTTCCGGGCCTGATGAACAAGATGGAAAAGGCCGGCTGCAAGCGCTCGGTCGTCGGCCTCGTCATCCCCACAGGCTATTCCTTCAATCTCGACGGCACCAACATCTACATGACGCTGGCTGCACTCTTCATTGCCCAGGCAACCGGCATCCATCTCTCCTGGGGTGACCAGATCCTGCTGCTCCTGGTGGCGATGCTGAGCTCCAAGGGTGCCGCAGGCATCACCGGCGCCGGCTTCATCACCCTGGCAGCGACGCTCTCCGTCGTCCCCTCCGTACCGGTCGCCGGCATGGCGCTCATCCTCGGCATCGATCGTTTCATGTCGGAATGCCGGGCGCTGACCAACCTTGTCGGCAATGCGGTTGCAACGATCGTCGTGGCACGCTGGGAAAATGAGCTGGATACGGCGCAGCTGGCCGCGGCGCTGGACGGCCAGACAAGCGAGGACGCTCCGGCTGCCGGGCTCCAGCCGGCCGAGTAATCGGCCAGGACGTTCACAGTCTTGAAAATCCTGCAGCGGCCCGTTCTTCAGCGGGCCGTTTCTCTTTTCTGCTTCAGCCGCGGTTGTCGCCGAGCAGGCTGTTGTAAACGGCGGCGATCGCGCCTGCTTCCTTCTCCAGCGCGAAATTCGCCCTGACATGCCGCAGCGCATTTTCGCCATGCGCAATCGCCAAGGCGGGATCGGTGATATAGGGCGCGATTGCCCGCGTCAGCGCCTCGCCATCGCCGGCGGCAACGACCGAACCCGTCTCGCCCTCAACGATGAGCTCGGCGTAGGCGCCCGCATCCGATGCCACCACCGCGGTGCGCGAAGCCATGGCTTCAAGCGGCGTCAGGCCGAAGCCCTCGTTGCGGGAGGGCGCGACGTAAAGCGTCAGGCGGCGATACCAGATCTTGATGTCGGGCACTTCGCCGAGAAAGAGGATACGGTCGCTAAGCCCGGCGGCGGCGACATCGGCCTTGAGCTTGTCACCGAATGCCGCATGCTCCGCCGTCACGCGGCCGGAGACGATCGCTGTCCATTCCGGATTCTGCGGCAGCAGTTCGATCATCGCTTTGACGAAAAGATCGGTGCCCTTCTGGTGGCGCACGCGGCCGAAACAGCCGATAAGATGGCGTCCGGGCAGGCCGGTGGCGGCGATGCCGTCCTCTGCCGTTTCCGGCGGATGAAAGAGGGCAAGGTCGACGCCGTGCTGGATGACCGTGTGCGGCACCTCGAGGAACGAGCCGGAACGGTCGCTGGTCGCGATGACGGCGTCCATGCGGCGGATCAGCCATTTCGTATAGGCGGTGTGGCGGCGTTGGGCAGCCGAGGTGAAGAGCAGCTTCAGCGGCATGCGCATGAGATGGCGAAGCAGGATGCCGACGGCCATCTCGTTGTTGCGGCGCGCGTGCCAGACACGCTGGCGCCGGCGTGCCGGCGGGCGCCAGAGGCCAAGAAGCTGGCGCCACCTCAGTTTCGGCAGGCCTTCCGGCAGGCCGGGGCCAAGGGTTGCGATCTTTATGCCGAGCCGGATCTGGCAGGGAATGAGCTGAACAATGGTCGACGTGACGCCGGAGAGCCGGCGCTTGAAATTGGGCGCGATGATCTCGACGTCACGCATATCGGGCAAGGGATAGGTCTCGCGGCTGGCGGGCGATCAGCCCCAGGAAACCTGGAGGATTTCGTAGGCCTTGGAGCCGCCCGGCGCATTGACCTCGATGGAGTCGCCGACTTCCTTGCCGATCAGCGCACGGGCGATCGGCGAAGAGATGGAGATGCGGCCGGCCTTGACGTCGGCTTCCTGGTCGCCAACGATCTGATAAGTCTTTTCTTCCTCGGTGTCCTCGTCGACGAGCTTCACCTTGGCGCCGAACTTGATCTTGTCGCCCGACATCTTCGTGAGGTCGATGACCTCGGCACGCGCCGTCAGGTCTTCCAGTTCGCTGATGCGGCCTTCATTATGGCTCTGGGCTTCCTTGGCGGCGTGATATTCGGCGTTTTCGGAAAGGTCGCCATGAGCACGGGCTTCGGCGATCGCCTCGATGATTCGGGGGCGCTCCTCCTGCTGACGCCAGCGCAGCTCTTCCTGCAGCTTGACGAAACCACCCTGTGTCATCGGTACCTTTTCAACCATTTTTCTGTCCTTCACTCCTTGTATCCGCTCGTCCGTGCTTTTCGAGCAATCAGCCGCAGACACAAAAGAAAACAGGTCCCGAAGGGGAGCTTCGGAACCGTGCCACAATCCTAGTTAAGTGCTTATAGCAGATCGCCAAGGCCGATTTCCAGAAAATTCGCATAAACGAAACGCAACCCACCGCGGCATCCGGTGGCGCGCCTGAAAGATGGGCAAAGGTGACGTCGCTCCCATTGACTTTGCATATAAGAACATATAGTGAACATACTATGAAGAAGTCGCTAACAGAACGCTTGGCCATCCTTTCCGATGCTGCGAAATATGACGCTTCCTGCGCTTCCAGCGGCACGGTGAAACGTGATTCTCACGCAAGCGGCGGCCTCGGTTCGACCGAGGGATCCGGCATTTGTCATGCCTATGCGCCGGATGGACGGTGCATTTCGCTGCTGAAAATACTGCTGACCAATTTCTGCATCTACGACTGCGCCTATTGCGTCAATCGCTCGTCGAGCAATGTCGAACGGGCGCGCTTTACGCCTGAAGAGGTCATCTGGCGGACACTGGAATTCTATCGCCGCAATTATATCGAGGGCCTGTTTCTTTCTTCCGGCATCATTCGTTCGTCCGATTACACGATGGAACAGATGGTTCGCGTCGTCCGCGAACTGCGTGTGACGCATAATTTTCGCGGCTATATCCATCTGAAGTCGATCCCTGAAGCATCACCGCATCTGATCGAGGAGGCGGGGCTTCATGCCGACAGGCTGTCCCTCAATATCGAGTTGCCAACGGATAGCGGCATTACCCGTTTCGCGCCGGAAAAGAAGCCCGCCAATATAAGGCGATCGATGGGGGATCTGAGGCTGAAGATCGAGGCCGCCGGCGAGCCGACGCTGCGGACGAAGAAGCGTCAGCGTTTTGTGCCGGCCGGTCAGAGCACGCAGATGATCGTCGGCGCCGATGGCGCCAACGACGCGACGATCCTTGCCACCAGCGGCCGGCTTTACAGCAGCTATGGCCTGAAGCGCGTCTATTATTCCGCCTTCAGCCCGATCCCGGATTCGTCGAAAAACCTGCCGCTGATCAAGCCGCCGCTGATGCGTGAACACCGGCTTTATCAGGCCGACTGGCTCTACCGATTCTACGGTTTCGGCATCGATGAGATCACCGCGAACCAGGCGGGAGGCATGCTCGATCTCACCCTCGACCCGAAACTTGCCTGGGCGCTCGCCAACAGGGCCGAATTTCCTGTCGATATCAACAAAGCCGAGCGCGAGCGGTTGCTGCGCGTGCCCGGTCTCGGCACCAAGACCGTCAAAGCGATCGTTTCGGCTCGCCGTTTTCGCCGCCTGCGGATCGACGATCTCCAGCGGCTCGGCATTTCGATCAAGAAGGTCCAGTCCTTTATTTCAGCGGAAGGCTGGTCGCCGCGCCGTCTGATCGACCGCCCCGACCTTCGCGCCATGTTCGAGCCGCAACCTGAACAATTGTCGTTGCTGTGATGCGCCGGGTCGTGCTGGCAGGACGCGGGGATCTTGCCGAATGGCGTGATGCCGCGCGGGCCTTTGCTGCCGCCGGCATATCGCCTGAAGAGATCGATTGGCGCGAAAAAGATGAAGAGGCCGATCTCGCTTTTCAGCGCGACGCCATGCCGCCGGCGCCGATCATGGCACGCAAGCCGATGATAGTGCCGACCGCCTTCATCGATCTTGCCGAGACCGTTCTCTGCCATTCCGATCCGGTGCGGTTTTCCCTGCTTTACCGGTTGCTCTGGCGGCTGCAGCTGGACCGGCAGCTGCTCGAAGTGGCCTCCGACGAGGACGTTGTCCGTGCCAGGCTGATGGCGAAAAACGTTCGACGCGACGCGCACAAGATGACGGCTTTCGTCCGCTTCAAGGAAGTGGGTGCGGTATCGGCAGACCGTCGGAAATTCCTCGCCTGGTTCGAGCCGGACCACCATATCGTCAGGCGCACAGCGCCCTTCTTCCAACGACGCTTCACCGACATGGACTGGCTGATCGCCACGCCCAAAGGGTCAGCCGCCTGGGACGGCGAGCGGCTGATGCTAAACGACGCGCCGTGTGAAAAGCCCAATCTCACCGATGCCACCGATGAACTATGGCGCACCTATTACGCCAGTATCTTCAACCCAGCGCGATTGAAGCTGAAGGCGATGCAGTCGGAGATGCCGAAAAAATACTGGAAGAACCTGCCGGAAGCCGATCTCATCCCCGGGCTGATCGCCTCGGCGGAGAGCAAGGTGCGGGCCATGGCCGCACGGGAGGCGACGCAGTCACTGCCCTTCCACGATCGCTTGCAGGAGGCCGCGCGCAATATTCCTGTCGTGCCCGAAGCGCCGGCGGGCACGCTGGAAGCGCTGCGCGCGGACGCTGCCGTCTGTACCCGCTGTCCGCTGCATGCGACGGCGACGCAAACCGTATTCGGGGAGGGGCCACGCGATGCCGAGGTGATGTTCGTCGGCGAGCAGCCAGGCGACCAGGAGGATATATCAGGGCGTCCCTTCGTCGGTCCGGCCGGCCGGCTGCTGGATCAGGTGATCGCAGAAGCGGGCATCGACCGCTCGCGGCTCTATGTCACCAATGCCGTCAAGCATTTCAAATATGAGCCGCGCGGCAAGCGTCGTATCCACCAGAAGCCCAATATGGGCGAGGTGAAGCATTGCCGCTGGTGGCTCGATCTGGAGATGGCGCTGGTCAAACCGAAGCTCATCGTTGCCATGGGAGCGACGGCGCTGGCGGCGCTGACCGATGCGAAGCAGCGGTTGCAGGATGTCAGGGGGAAAGCCATTGCGATCGACGACAGGCGAACGCTCTTCGTGACGGTGCATCCTTCCTATCTGCTGCGTATTCCCGACGAGCGGCTGAAAGCCGAGGAGCTGGCGCGGTTTCGCGAAGATATGGCGAAAATCCAGCGGCTTATGGCAGCGGCTGGATAAATCGATTCCGGAGCTTCGAGGTGTGCATCACCGCTCATCGAGCGGTGATGCTGCCCTATCTCAGGCGAAGTAGCTCTGCAGCGGCCGCACTTCGAGATTGCCGGCCTTCAGCGCCTTGATCGCCTGGGCGGCGGCCTCGGCACCTGCCATCGTCGTATAATAGGGCACCTTCTGCATCAGCGTTGCACGGCGCAGCGACTTGGAGTCCGAGATCGCCTTGTTGCCGTCGGTGGTGTTGATGACAAGCTGGACCTGCCGGTTGCGGATTGCGTCCTCGATGTGCGGACGGCCTTCCAGCACCTTGTTGATCTTGGTGGCGGTGATGCCGTTTTCGCCGAGGAAGCGGGCGGTGCCGCCGGTCGCCAGCACCTTGAAGCCCTGCTCGACAAGGATGCGGATCGCCGGCAGCACGCGCGGCTTGTCCTCGTCGCGCACTGAGACGAAGACCGTCCCGTCACGCGGCAGCTCTACGCCGGCGCCGAGCTGCGACTTGGCGAAGGCAAGGGCGAAATCGGTGTCGAGGCCGATGACTTCGCCGGTCGAGCGCATTTCCGGGCCGAGCAGGGTGTCGACGCCGGGGAAACGGGCGAAGGGGAAGACGGCTTCCTTGACGGCGATGTGCTTCAGCTTGCGCGGATCGGGCTTTTCGCCGTAGGCGGCGAAGGTCGCGTCGAGTTTCTCGCCGGCCATGACGCGGGCGGCGATCTTGGCGATCGGCGCGCCGATGGTCTTGGCGACGAAGGGCACGGTACGCGAGGCGCGCGGATTGACCTCGAGAACGTAGACGATGCCGTCCTTGATGGCGAACTGGACGTTCATCAGGCCGCCGACATTGAGCGCCTTGGCCATCGCCTTGGCTTGGCGCTCCAGCTCGTCGATCAGTTCGACGGGCAGCGAGCGCGGCGGCAGCGAGCAGGCGCTGTCGCCGGAATGGATGCCGGCTTCCTCGATATGCTCCATAATACCGGCGACATAGACGTCGGTGCCGTCGGAGAGGCAGTCGACGTCGACTTCGATCGCATGAGAGAGATAGCTGTCGAAGAGCAGCGGGTTCTTGCCGAGCAGGGTGTTGATCTGGCCGGTCTTGTCGTTGGGATAGCGCTGCTTGATATCTTCAGGCACCAGTTCCGGAACCGTGTCGAGCAAGTAGCTCTGCAACTGGCCCTCAGAATGCAGGATCTGCATGGCGCGGCCGCCGAGCACGTAGGACGGGCGCACGACCAGCGGGAAGCCGATTTCGGCCGCGACCAGGCGGGCCTGCTCGACCGAATAGGCGATGCCGTTGTTCGGCTGGTTGAGATCGAGCTTCATCAGGAGCTTCTGGAAGCGGTCGCGGTCTTCGGCAAGGTCGATCATGTCAGGCGCGGTGCCGAGGATCGGAATGCCGTTCTTTTCCAGCGCCTCGGCAAGCTTCAGCGGCGTCTGGCCGCCGAACTGGACGATGACGCCGACGACTTCGCCCTTTTCCTGCTCGGCGCGCAGGATCTCGATCACGTCCTCGGCGGTCAGCGGCTCGAAATAGAGGCGGTCCGACGTGTCGTAATCGGTCGAGACGGTTTCGGGATTGCAGTTGATCATGATCGCTTCATAACCGGCATCCTTCAGCGCGAAGGCGGCATGGCAGCAGCAATAGTCGAACTCGATGCCCTGGCCGATGCGGTTCGGGCCACCGCCGAGAATGACGACCTTCTTGCGGTCGGAGACTTCGGCCTCCGAGCGGGCGGCGCCGGCGAAGGGCGTCTCGTAGGTCGAATACATATAGGCAGTCGGCGAAGCGAATTCGGCGGCACAGGTATCGATGCGCTTGAAGACCGGCCGGACGTTCAGGCCGTTGCGCAGTTCGGCGACTTCCTTCGGGCGTTTGCCGGTCAGCGTCGCCAGGCGGGCGTCGGAGAAGCCCATGGCCTTCAGCATGCGCAGGTTGGTGGCATCCTCCGGCAGGCCGTGCTCGCGGATGCGGGCTTCCATGTCGACGATGTTCTTGAGCTCAGCGAGGAACCACGGGTCGATCTTGCAGCCTTCATGCACCTCTTCGATGCTGAGGCCCTGGCGCAGCGCCTGGGCAACCATGCGCAGGCGGTCCGGCGTCGGCGTGCCGATGGCGGCGCGGATGGCGTTCTGACTGGATTCACCTTCCTCGAAATCAGGAATCTCGATTTCGTCGAGGCCGGTCAGGCCGGTTTCGAGACCGCGCAGCGCCTTCTGCAGTGATTCGGCGAAGGTGCGGCCGATCGCCATGACTTCGCCGACCGACTTCATCGCCGTGGTCAGCACCGGCGAAGCGCCGGGGAATTTCTCGAAGGCGAAACGCGGGATCTTGGTGACGACGTAGTCGATCGACGGTTCGAAGGAGGCAGGCGTTGCGCCGCCGGTGATGTCGTTTTCCAGTTCGTCAAGCGTATAACCGATCGCGAGCTTGGCGGCGATCTTGGCGATCGGGAAGCCGGTGGCCTTGGAGGCGAGCGCCGACGAGCGCGAGACGCGCGGGTTCATTTCGATGACGACGAGACGGCCGTCCTTCGGATTGACGGCGAACTGGACGTTCGAGCCGCCGGTTTCGACGCCGATCTCGCGCAGCACCGCAATCGAGGCGTTGCGCATGATCTGGTATTCCTTGTCGGTCAGCGTCAGCGCCGGCGCGACGGTGATCGAATCGCCGGTATGGACGCCCATCGGATCGATGTTTTCGATCGAGCAGATGATGATGCAGTTGTCCGCCTTGTCGCGGACGACCTCCATTTCATATTCCTTCCAGCCAAGCACCGATTCCTCGACCAGCACTTCGGTGGTCGGCGAGGCGTCGAGGCCGCCGCCGACGATCTCGAAGAATTCCGAGCGGTTGTAGGCGATGCCGCCGCCGGTGCCGCCGAGCGTGAAGGAGGGGCGGATGATGGCGGGCAGGCCGACATGATCGATGGCCTGGGCGGCGATCGCCATGGCATGGCTCATGTAACGCTGCTTGCGGTCGCTCTCGCCGAGGTTCCACTGGTTTTCCAGTTCGTCCAGCGCCTTGTCGAGCTCGGATCCGGACAGGCTTTCGCGCAGCTTGTTGCGCTCGGCCTCGTGCGTCTTGCGGTCGAGGTCCTTGATGTCGGTGGCGTTGGCCAGCATCGAACGCGGCGTTTCCAGGCCGATACGGGCCATCGCCTCGCGAAACAGCGCGCGGTCTTCGGCCATGTCGATAGCGGCGGGCTTGGCGCCGATCATCTCGACATTGTAGCGATCGAGCACGCCCATGCGCTTCAGCGAAAGCGCGGTGTTCAGCGCCGTCTGGCCGCCCATGGTCGGCAGCAGCGCATCCGGGCGCTCCTTGGCAATGATCTTGGCGACGACCTCGGGGGTAATCGGTTCGACATAGGTGGCGTCGGCAAGGCCCGGATCGGTCATGATCGTCGCCGGGTTGGAGTTGACGAGGATGACGCGGTAGCCTTCCTCCTTCAGCGCCTTGCAGGCCTGGGTGCCGGAATAGTCGAACTCGCAAGCCTGGCCAATGACGATCGGTCCCGCGCCGATGATGAGGATCGATTTGATGTCTTGGCGCTTCGGCATGGGCGATATCCATTTCTAGCTGCGCAAAAAGCCGGCCAGGGTGGGAGATCACCGGGTCGGGTCGCGCATTGAGGGTCTTTTCAGGCTAGAAGCGGCTTATAGGCAAATGTATTTGCAAACGGAACCCCATAAATCGCGGAATCGACAGGAATCCAACACGGCGCGAACGGCTATTTAGCGTCCGGCCCGACGAGCAGCCGGAATCCCTAGCCTTGCTTCGGGACGAGCGAAAGCGGGAGTCCCGCCAAGGGCCTGCGGCGCCGTGCGTCTTCTTTAGGTGAAGCGGCGGCGCACGTCCTCGGCATAACTGCGGCTGACCGGGATTTGCGTGCCGTCACGGGTGAGGATCAGCAGCCTGCCATTGTCGCGTTTCAGGCTTTCGACATGGGCGTCGGCCACCCAATGCGAGCGATGGACACGAAGACCAGGCGTCGCGGCGGTTTCCTTCAGCGCGTCGGCGAAACGCAGGAGCAGCAGTTCGCGCCCGCGGCTGGTCACCACCTCGGTATAGTGATCCTGGACGGAAAGGCGCAGCAGAGGGCCACGATTGTCAGGCTTCAGCCGATCGAGGATCGAGAGGCGGGGGCTGGTTTCCTCAGGAACTGCGGCTTCGGCGATTTTCTGGCTCATCGCCATGTAAGTCAGAAGGCAGAAAAGAGCGCAGAGAGGGATGGCGAAGAGCGCGCGGTAGAGGCCGCTTTCCAGCGTCGTCGCTTCACCGGTGAAGGCGTAGTCGACGAGGCCGATGGCAAAACCGATCGGCAGGGCGGCTATGAGCGAACCGGCCATCATGCGGGCAAACATCGAAGCGACCACCTCCCGCAACAGTCTTTCGGCGATGACCGCGCAGAGAATGGCGATCGCCCAGGCAAGGGCATGCAGGGTCAGCCAGTAGGCGAGGCGTTCGCCGAAGGCCATGCTTTCCATCGTGCCGTAGGGGCCGGTGACGGCAAAGAGCAGGACGATCGCGGCAAAGGTTCCCCAGAAGCGCCGGGAATGGAGAAAGACCTGCAATTCGCGAAGCGTGGATTGCAAGAAGGGGTGAATCACGAAGTTTTCCTGCCGTTCGCGCGGTTCGGATTGAGGCAGATGCAGTCTTGGCGGAAAGACGGATCGAATTCAACCGGATGCCGCCCATGACCCTCGAACCGCTCCTCGACGCCCCGCTTGCCGTCCAGATCCATGTCGCCGCCGTTACGCCGGCAGCACTTCTCGGCGCCTATATCCTGCTGCGCCCCAAAGGCACGCCGCGCCACCGGCTGTTCGGTAGGATCTGGATGGCGCTGATGGTCGTGACGGCGATATCGAGCTTCTTCATTCATGAGCTCGATCTTTTCTACGGGTTCAGCCCGATCCATCTTCTGTCCATCGCAACATTGTTCGGCAGCTGGAATGCGATCGCGGCGGCTCGTCGCGGCGATATCCGTGTTCACAGGCGCATCGTCGCCGGTCTTTATTTCGGCGGCATCGTTCTTGCCGGCCTGTTTACCTTCCTGCCCGGCCGGATCATGCATGCGGTCGTCTTCACCGGCGGGCAATGGCCGGCGGCCCTTGCCGCGGCGGTGATCGGCTCGATCCTGGCTGCAATCGCGCTGCGTCGCCGGCGCGGGCGCCTGATGGCTCGATGAAGCCGCTGGAATTCCGGCCGCTGACGGATATATAGATTCCTTGAGTGCAAGCACGGGGCATTGCCGGGGAGAGCGAAGATGGAATGGAGAGGCCGGCGTCAGTCCGACAATGTCGAGGATCGCCGCGGTGATCCGGGCGGCGGAGGTTTCGGCCGCGGGGGCGGCTTCAATTTTCCGTCCGGCGGTGGCGTTCGCCGCGCCGGCGGCGGCCTCAGTATCGGCACGATCATCTTCCTCGTCGTCATCTATTTCATCTTCAAGATGATGGGCATCGACCTGTTGCAGGTGCTCGACACCGGCGGCGTGACGACCGGCCCCGGCTACGAGCAGAGCCAGTCGGGCGGAACGCGCACGCCTGCCAATGACGAGATGACCGCTTTCATGCGCACCGTTCTTGCCGAGACCGAGGATACCTGGCAGGGCATCTTCCAGGCGCAGGGCCAGAATTACGAGGAGCCGCGCCTCGTGCTGTTCTCGGGTTCGACCGCATCGGCCTGCGGCTCCGCATCATCGGCTACCGGGCCGTTCTACTGCCCTGGCGATCACAAGGTCTATCTCGACACCGAATTCTTCCAGGAGCTTTCCGACCGGTTCGGCGCGTCGGGCGATTTTGCCGAGGCCTATGTCGTTGCCCACGAGGTGGGCCATCATGTGCAGAACCTGCTCGGCATCCTGCCGAAATTCAATCAGGCCCGCCAGCGCATGAGCGAGGAGGAAGCCAACAAGATGTCGGTGCGCGTCGAGTTGCAGGCCGATTGCTTTGCCGGCATCTGGGGCAAATATACCCAGCAGAAGGGCCTCTTGGAGTCCGGCGACCTGGAGGAAGCGCTGAACGCTGCCCAGCAGATCGGCGACGACACGCTGCAGAAACGGTCGCAGGGCTACGTCGTCCCGGAAAGCTTCAACCACGGCACCTCGGCGCAGCGCGTCAAATGGTTCAAGCGCGGTTTCGACAGCGGCCAGCTGTCGGCCTGCGATACGTTTTCCGGGCCGATCTGAGAGGGTGAGAGGTAGAGGCGCGTAGCACGCGCCCACGCAGCCGTTTCAATCCTTTTGCTTACTTCTCGCTGTCCATATCCTGCAGCATATGTTCGGGATAACGCCCACCTGCAGCCGCATCCTTCGGCACGGCGCGTTCGATGGCGGCGAAATCGTCTGGTGACAGGTCGACCGCGCGTGAGCCGAGCGCCTCGCTCAGCCGGTCGCGGCGGCGGGCGCCGATGATCGGGACGATATCCTTGCCCTTGGCGGCGACCCAGGCGATGGCGATCTGGGCGACCGAGACGCTCTTTGCCTCGGCGATCTCGCGCAGCTTCTCCACCAGAGCGAGGTTTTGTTCGATATTGCCTTCCTGGAAGCGCGGGCTGTAGGCACGGAAATCGCCGGCCGTCGCACCCTGGCCCTTCTGCCAGTGGCCGCTGATCAGGCCGCGCGAGAGCACGCCGTAGGCGGTGATCGAGATGCCGAGTTCGCGTGTCGTCGGCAGGATCTTCTCCTCGATGCCGCGCGAGATCAGCGAATATTCGATCTGCAGGTCGATGATCGGGGCAACAGTGGCGGCGCGGCGGATCGTATCGGCACCGACCTCCGACAGGCCGATATGCCTGACGTAACCTGCCTTGACCATGTCGGCGATGGCGCCGACCGTGTCCTCGATCGGCACGTTCGGATCGAGGCGGGCCGGGCGGTAGATGTCGATATAGTCGACACCGAGGCGCTGCAGCGTGTAGCTGAGGAAGTTCTTCACCGCGACCGGGCGGGCATCGATGCCGTTCCAGCCGCCGACGGGATCGCGCAGGCCGCCGAACTTGACGCTGATGACGGCGCTCTCGCGCCTACGGCCTTTCAATGCCTCGCCGATCAGCATTTCATTGTGGCCCATGCCGTAGAAATCGCCGGTGTCGAGCAGGTTGATGCCGGCATCGAGCGCGGCATGGATCGTCGCGATGCTTTCTGCGCGATCCGAGGGACCGTACATGCCCGACATGCCCATGCAGCCGAGACCGATGGCCGAGACATCGGGTCCGGTCTTTCCCAAACGATAAGTCTGCATTTGTCTTCTCCATCAGTTTGCGCCACGCGGCGCAATCGGGTATCCGCGCCGGGGTGTCCTCGATGCCGTTCTACCGCTTTCGCATGCGGGCGATAATCGGGCGGCACAGGACGGGCTGTGCGGCGAAATGCACAATGACCAGTCTTTTTACCGGTGTTCTCTGGTGATCTGGAAGCCGTCGCAGCGATTGCAAGGGAACGTGTCGCCCGGCGATCGGCTGGGCGGCTCTCGATCTCCTGAAGCTGGAACGGCAGCGCGCGCCCTCCGGTTGAGGCATCTCATGAACTTCCCGCCTAGCATTATCAAAAACTTTGAAATGTTCACGGATTGTTTCGGTTTCTTTTCTGAGCTATGTCACTTTCTCGGCGATGAGATCGTCTTTTCAGAACCAACCGCTGTAGAGATGCCTCATGCTGGACCCCAAATTCGTTCGCCGCGGCCTTTTCCTGGTCTTCATCATCCTCTTCCTCGACATTATCGGCATCGCCATCATCATGCCGGTGCTGCCCGCCTATCTGGAGCAGTTGACCGGCGGCAGCGTCAGCGATGCGGCGATCGACGGCGGCTGGCTGATGCTCGTCTATGCCGGTATGCAATTCCTGTTCGCGCCGCTGCTCGGAAACCTGTCCGACCGTTTCGGCCGTCGTCCGATTCTTTTGCTTTCGGTGCTGACCTTTGCGATCGACAATTTCATCTGCGGCATCGCCACCAGTTTCTGGATGCTGTTCGTCGGCCGCGTGCTTGCCGGCATCAGCGGCGGCAGCTTCGCCACCTGCTCGGCCTATATCGCCGATATCAGCACCGAGGAGAACCGGGCGAAGAATTTCGGGCTGATCGGCATTGCGTTCGGCGTCGGCTTCACCATCGGCCCCGTCGTCGGCGGCTTCCTCGGCGAATTCGGCCCGCGTGTGCCGTTCCTCGGCGCGGCCGCGCTATCGCTCATCAATTTCATCGCCGCCTGCTTCCTGCTGCCGGAAACGCTGGCGGCGAAGAACCGCCGCCGGTTCGAATGGAAACGCGCCAATCCGCTCGGCGCGTTGCGCCAGATGCGCCATTATCCCGGCATCGGCTGGGTCAGCCTCGTCATGTTCCTGTTTTTCCTGGCGCATGCCGTCTATCCCTCGGTCTGGTCGTTCGTCTCGACCTATCGTTACGGCTGGAGCGAGGGACAGATCGGCCTGTCGCTCGGCATTTATGGCATCGGCGCGGTGATCGTCATGGGGCTGGTTCTGCCGCGGATCGTGCCGGTACTCGGCGAGTGGAAGACCGCTCTTCTCGGCCTCTGCTTCTCGGCCGTCGGGCTCACCGGCTATGCCTTCGCCTGGGAGGGCTGGGTCGTCTATGTCATCATCGTTGCGACCGTCATGGAAAACGTCGCCGATCCGCCGCTGCGCAGCATCGCCGCCGGCAAGGTGCCGCCCTCGGCGCAAGGCGAGTTGCAAGGCGCGCTGACCAGCCTCAGCAGCATCACCACCATCCTTGGGCCACTGATCTTCACGCAGATGTTCGGTTATTTCACGCGGCCCGAGGCGCCGGTCACCTTCGCCGGGGCACCCTATCTGACCGCTGCCCTGTTCATCCTGGTGGCCGCCGGCGTGTTCCTCATGCGGGTTCGGGTCCGTGAACCGGCCGAGGCACTGGAAGCGGCAGGTTGATCGATCAGAAACGCTGATGCGATGATGAATTTTTCATCATCTGCCTCATCTGGGGTAGTTCTTTGCGGGGCTTTGCTCTAAGTCCGGATGTTATTTCGCCGCAACCTGCGGCGACGCATATTTCAATCACAGGACTGGTGTCATGGACACGCCGATCGACGCGCGCAGGCTTGCGCCGACAACCGATAATCGTTGGGGCGCACATTTCCGTGCAACGCTGGCGCTCGGCATTCCGCTGATCGGCGCGCAGCTTGCCCAGCTCGGCATCAACACCACCGACGTGATGATCGTCGGCCGGCTCGGCGCCGAGCATCTGGCGGCGATGGTGCTTGCGGCGCAGTTCCTGTTCACGATCCTGATCTTCGGCTCGGGCTTTGCCATCGCCGTCATTCCGATGGTGGCGCAGGCCTACGGCCGCGGCGACGTTGTCTCGGTGCGCCGGTCGCTGCGCATGGGTCTGTGGGTGGTGATCGGGTACTGGGTGATCATGCAGCCGGCCTTCTTCAATTCGGAGCAGGTCCTTCTCTTCGCACAGCAGAAGCCCGAGGTGGCCAAACTCGCCCACGGCTACATCATGATCGGCCAGTTCGGCGTGCTGCCGGCGCTGCTCTTCAACGTCATGCGGGCGCTGGTCAGCGCCATCGGCAAGGCGGGCATCATCCTCAACGTCACCATCGCCACGCTGGTGATGAATGCGATCTTCGCCTATATGCTCGTGCTCGGCCATTTCGGCTTTCCGGCAATGGGGCTCGAGGGCGCGGCGATCGTTTCGGTCGTCGTGCAGACGGCAGGCTTCCTCTTCATCCTGGCTTTCGTGCAGCGGCGGGAAGAGACCCGGCGCTACGAGATCTTCGTGCGGTTCTGGAAACCCGACTGGCATGCGCTGCTGGAGGTCATCCGGCTTGGTTTCCCGATCAGCGTCACCATCCTTGCCGAAGTCAGCCTGTTCACGGTGGCCTCGCTGCTGATGGGTTATATCGGCACCATCGAGCTTGCGGCTCACGGCATTGCCCTGCAATGGGCGTCGATCGCATTCATGATCCCGCTCGGCCTCAGCCAGGCGGCGACGGTGCGCGTCGGCGTCGCGCACGGGCAGGGCGACCATCAGGGGCTGGTGCGGGCTTCGATCATGGTGCTCATCCTCGCCTGCGCCATTTCGGCGGTGGGCTCGGTACTCTTTGCGACCATGCCGCAATTCCTCGGCAGCTGGTTCCTCGACGTCAACTCGCCCGAAGCGCCGGAGGTGCTTGCCTATGCCGGGCCGCTGATCGTCGTTGCCGGGCTTTTCCAGCTCGTCGACGGGCTGCAGGTGATCGCCAATGGATTGCTGCGCGGTCTCAAGGACGCGCGCGTACCGATGATCATGGCGTTGATCGCTTACTGGCCGATCGGCTTCTTCCTGGCCTGGGCCTTTGCCTTCCCGCTGGGTTTCGGCGGTATCGGCATCTGGTTCGGCTTCCTCGTCGGGCTGGCAGCCGCCGCCGTCATGCTCTGTGCGCGCTTCTACCTTCTCCTTCGCCGGGAGGCGGAACTGGCCCACGCCTGAGCCGTCCGCCTCTGCCGTCAGGCCGCGACGGGCTTGTAACTGGCGATATCGGCGCGAATGCCGAGACGTGCAAACATTTCCTGCGGATCGAAATGGGCGGCCCTATGGGCCGCTGCAACGGCCGCCCGCGCGCGCTCGACGACCTCCGTATTTTCCCATTCGGCGATCGTGACGAAATTGAATTCGCCTGGGCCGGCGACCTGTTCCAGTACCCTGTGATCGATGAAACCGTCCTGCGCCTCCAACAGCTTGTGGGTCATCATCACTTTGACGAGAAATTCTTCTCGCGCCGCTGCCGGCACGACGAACTTGTCTATCCTGTAGAAAGCTCCGCTCATCCAGTTTTCTCCTGCATCAGATGTTTGCAGGCAGATCTGTAATTCCTCAACTTAAGCTGAGGTCAAGGGGCGGATAAAGAAAAAGGCCCGCCTGGGCGAGCCTTCATCGGAAATCGCTGTGGCTTGAAATCAGCGTTCGGCGAGTGCCGGTTCGCCCTTCTTTTCGCGCACCATGTTGATGAAGCGGCGGAAGAGATAGTGGCTGTCCTGCGGGCCGGGAGAGGCTTCCGGATGATGCTGGACGGAAAAGACCTGCTTGCCGAGCACGCGCAGGCCGCAATTGGTGCCGTCAAAAAGCGAAATGTGAGTCTCTTCAACGCCATCAGGCAGCGACTTCGAGTCGACCGCGAAGCCATGGTTCATCGAGACGATCTCGACCTTGCCCGTCGTATGGTCCTTGACGGGGTGGTTGGCGCCGTGATGGCCCTGATGCATCTTCTCGGTCTTTGCGCCGAGTGCGAGACCCAGCATCTGGTGGCCGAGGCAGATGCCGAAAACCGGGATGTCGGTCTTGATCAGCGTCTTGATGACAGGCACGGCATATTCGCCGGTTGCCGCCGGATCGCCCGGGCCGTTCGACAGGAAGATGCCGTCCGGCTGCATGGCGAGGACGTCTTCGGCGCTCGTTGTGGCCGGCATGACGGTCACCTTGCAGTCGAGGCCGGCAAACAGGCGCAGGATGTTGCGCTTGACGCCGTAATCGAGGCAGACGACGTGGAATTTGGCGTCCGTAGCCTTGAGTTCACCGTAACCTTCGTTCCAGACCCACGGCGTTTCGGTCCACTGCGAGGACTGGCCCGACGAGGCGATCTTGGCAAGGTCGAGACCTTCGAGGCCGCTCCAGGCTTTGGCTTCGGCCTTCAGCGTCTCGATGTCGAAGACGCCGTTCGGATCGTGGGCGATCACCGCGTTCGGGGCGCCGTTCTCGCGGATCCAGGCTGTCAGCGCGCGCGTGTCGATGCCGCAGAGGCCGATGACGCCGCGTGCCTTCAGCCATTGGTCGAGGTGCTTGGCGGCGCGGTAGTTCGAAGGGTCGGTGATGTCGGCCTTGAAGATGACGCCGACGGCGCCGTGCCGGGCGGCCGGCGTCAGATCCTCGATGTCTTCCTCGTTGGTGCCGATATTGCCGATATGCGGGAAGGTGAAGGTGACGATCTGGCCGAGATAGGAGGGGTCCGTCAGGATCTCCTCATAGCCGGTCAGCGCCGTGTTGAAGACCACTTCGGCCGGCACTTTGCCGGTGGCGCCGATGCCCTTGCCTTCGATGACCGTGCCGTCGGCAAGAACGAGCAGGGCGGTCGGCTTTTCGATTGTCCAGGGTGCTGTCGCGGTCATCTTCATCCCGTTTCCGGCAGGTGGGCGCGTTGCCGCGCTCGTCGCCATTTGATCTCGCAGGCGTGTGGACACGGCAATGCCGCGCGCTTCAGGCCTGATCACGAATTTTGGTGCAGGTGGCGGTAAATAGCCACGCAATCGCTTAGCGTCAATCTTTGTAGCCGAGATTGCCGCTGTTTTCCTGCGCTTTGTCGCAACGACCGCGCAATTTATTTGATCCGCCGCATCAGCGTGGTTTATGAAGCGGCATCAAAACAGGAGTGAAGACCATGCTGCGCGATCAACTCGCCACCCAGCTGAAAGAGGCGATGAAGGCCAAGAATGCGGAGCGGCTTTCCACCGTCCGGCTGATTCAGGCCGCAGTCAAGGACCGCGATATCGCCAATCGCGGCACCGGCAAGGAGCAGGCGAGCGACGACGAGATCCTGCAGATTCTCGCCAAGATGGTGAAGCAGCGCGACGAATCGGCAAAGATCTACGAGGAGAATTCCCGACCGGAGCTTGCCGCCAAGGAGCGCGCCGAAATCACCGTCATCCAGGATTTCATGCCGAAGCAGCTTTCCGACAGTGAAGTGCGCGCCAACGTCTCGGCGATCATCGCCGAGACGGGTGCCGCAGGCGCCAAGGATATGGGCAAGGTGATGGCAGCGCTGAAGGAGCGTTATGCCGGCCAGATGGATTTCGCCAAGGCCTCGGCGACCGTCAAGGAACTGTTGAACGGATAAGTTTCAGATAACGCGTCTTGCCTGCGGTTCGTCACGGACCGCAGGCCCGAGCACCGCTTCGGCGGCGGCATCGACGATGGCGAATTTCGCCGCCTGATAATTCCAATATTCGCGGATGAAGTGGCCCGACAGCCAGAAGTCGCCCTTGCGGGAGAGTTCTGTCCAGCCGACGCTTTCCATGGTCGCCGCCTGCGTCAGTAGCCGCTTGAGATGGGTGTTGGAGATCATGAACTGTTCGCGCAGTTCCCTGAGCGATAGAGGGCCGAGAACGACGCGGTCGGCCGTCCGGGGAAATTCCGGAAGGCGCGAGATCAGGTAGTCCATCACCAGTCCGCCGGAATTTGCCCAGTTGAAGAGGTTGAAGGTCGGGCCTGGATTGCGCACCGCTTCACTCCCGATGATCGCCTTGGCGATCAGCGGCTGGATCGCTGCCATCATCGCCGAGGGATCGGCAGTGATCTTGTCGGCGCGCTCACCGCCGTCGAGGCTATCGAGGATCATCATATGGGTGACGAGCCAACGGGTGAAATGCTGCTCGGCGATTTCGGTCGGCTCCAGGTAGCGTGTGCGCTTGTCGGGGCCGGGAACCGGTCGCAGGAAGCGATAGGCCAGCATTTCCTGCATGAAGGCTGCGGCCGTGTTGCGGCTGGCGATATCGTTCTTGACCGCGAAATCGATGAAGCGGCCGGAATAGAGGCCGCTCTTGCCGCCGTCGGGATGACCGTAGTGAAGGGCGAAACCGGCATGGGCCATCAGCCAGCGCTGCTGCGCGGCGAAGATCGAGGCGATGCGCGGGCTCTCGCGATAGATGGCGAGCATCTGATCGGCGCACTGCAGGATCGCAGCGAAAAATCGATCGTCTGCTGCAAGATTTTCCGCGGTAAAAGCCATTGGAGAGGTCCAGGAGTTCGGCGCATACATCTTTCATGCCAGCGCCGCCTGTCAACGGTTTTGTCAATAAGCGGTTAATTTCAAAGGGAGAGTTGTCGCAGAGGGAGCCAGAAATTTAAGAAGGCAGGAGCTGGGGGCGCTCCTGCCTTCTTGCTCTTTGCTTCCGCCGGCAACGCAGGGCCGAGGCCCAAGCCGGAGGGTATTTGCAAAGGCACCCTTGCGAAGCGGCGCCGGGGGTAGGGATGGTGCTTCGCTCGGGGATCGCTTTGTTGAGATCGAACCTATTGCGGGCTGGCTGCTTATTCAAATTACAAAAAAATAATGATTGGCGAAAACGGCGGTTTGGGGGGCATCAAAGCGGAGGTCGGGCAGTAGGCTGTAAGACGGGGGTGTCCGAGCGTCGGAATTGATATGTCACTGTTTTTAAAGGATTTAATATGGGAATTCGGCAGGCTTTGGCTCTTTGTGGAGCACTCACGACGGTGCCGTTCCCGATCTGCGAGGACAATAATGTCGCACCCCTGTCGCAGGGGCGATAACGTGTTGTTGATTGGAAAACCGACATCGCAAGCAACCGGTGCACTTGCCTGTGAATAGCGGGTTTTCATGACAAGTTTCGTGGCATGGAGCGGCAAAGCAGCTTATATGGAGCTTGGCCAAGAGGTATAGATGCGCTTTTCCAACACCTTTCTCGATGAGATCCGCGACCGCGTTCCGATTTCGAACGTGATTGCGCGCCGCGTCAGCTGGGACAAGCGCAAGACCAACGTATCGCGCGGCGATTATTGGGCCTGCTGCCCGTTCCACGGCGAGAAATCGCCGAGCTTCCACTGCGAGGACCGAAAGGGCCGCTATCACTGCTTCGGCTGTGGGGTCACCGGCGACCATTTCCGCTTCCTGACCGAACTCGAGGGCCTGAGTTTTCCCGAGGCGGTGCAGCAGATCGCCGATATGGCCGGCATGCCGATGCCGCTGGCCGATCCTGTGATGGAGAAGCGTGAGAAGGAGCGCGGTTCGCTGATCGACGTCATGGAAATGGCGACGCAATTTTTCCAGGACCAGTTGCAGACGGCGAATGGGGCGAGGGCACGGGCCTATCTGCGCGACCGCGGGCTGACGGGACGCACCATCGAGACCTTCCGTCTCGGCTATGCGCCCGACAGCCGCAATGCGCTGAAGGAATTTCTTGCCGGCAAGGGCGTGCTCAAGGAGCAGATCGAGGCCTGTGGCCTGGTCGTCCATGAAAACGTGCCGGTTTCCTACGATCGCTTCCGCGACCGCATTATGTTCCCGATCCTTTCGTCGCGAGAGAAGGTCATCGCTTTCGGCGGCCGTGCCATGTCTGCGGATGCGCCGGCGAAATATCTGAACTCGAACGAGACGGAGCTCTTCCACAAGGGCAATGTTCTTTATAATTTCGCCCGTGCGCGGCGCGCGATCCAGGGACCGGGCCGCGGCGACCCTCAGGATGACAATGCGACGGGCACCATCATCGCCGTCGAAGGCTATATGGACGTGATCGCGCTCTATCAGGCCGGCGTCGAGAATGCCGTTGCGCCGCTCGGCACGGCGCTTACCGAAAACCAGCTCGAACTGCTCTGGAAGATGGTGCCGCAACCGGTGCTCTGCTTCGATGGCGACGGGGCCGGTATCCGCGCCGCCAATCGCGCCGCCGAACTGGCGCTGCCGCATCTGAAGCCCGGCCGTTCCGTCCGCTTCGCGCTTCTGCCCGACGGCAAGGACCCGGACGATCTTGTGCGCGACGAGGGCCGCGCGCCCTTCGACAAGGTGATGAGCCAGGCAAAGCCGCTTTCCGAGATGCTGTGGAGCCGGGAGATCAATACCGGCAAGTTCGACACGCCCGAGGCGCGCGCCGAGCTCGAAGCACGGCTGAAGCAACTGGTCGCCGTCATCGCCGACGAGAATGTGCGCCGCCACTACCAGCAGGATATTCGCGACCGGCTGAACGCTTTCTTCCAGCCGCAGTTCCAGAACCGCAACAATGGCGAGCGCCGCGGCGGCTTCGCGGGCAATGGCAATTACCGCCCGGGCCGCGACAATGCCGGCAAGGCGGGGCCGAAAAGCCCCAGCATCATTTCCGACCGGCTCGCCCGCTCCGGCCCCGTGCGCGGCCACCGGGACAATACGGCGTTGCGCGAAAGCGTGTTGGCGCTGACTGTCATCAATCACCCCTCGCTGATGATCGACGATTATGACGAAATCGCCGCGATCGACTATGACAGCCGCGAGCTGCAGCGGCTCTGGTCGGCGATGCTCGGGGCTGCCGCTGCCGTCGCCGGCCCGCATCTGACACGCGAATATCTCACCGAACGGTTGGAATTCGAGGGTTTCGGTCCGCTCATCAAGAGCCTCGATCAGCAGGTGCGCAATGCCCGGCTCTGGACGGCGACCGAGGAGGCGGCGATGGAGGATGCGCGCGAAGGCTACCGCCAGGCGCTGGCCTTCCACAAGCGGGCGAAGGCGCTGCGCCGGCAGAAGATCGAACTCGAGCGAGAGATTGCGCTGGCGACCGAAGCCGGCGACGGCGAGGCGATCGTTCAATTGATGCGCGCGCAGCAGGAAGTGCATTTCGAAGGGGTGCGCCTTGAGAACCAGGAGGCGATCATCGATGGCTTCGGGGTGCTTTCCGGCCGCGTCAAAGGGGCGGCGAACCACTGATGTCGCTGACCGAACGCAATGAACCGGGCTTTTGCGCTTCCGGCGCGCTGTTTTCTTCCGGCCGCTCGCCACTCGCTATCCTCAAGCAGGTCTACGGCTATTCCTCCTTCCGCGGCAAGCAGCAGCAGGTGGTCGAACATGTGGTTTCCGGCGGCGACGCTGTCGTGCTCTTTCCCACAGGTGCGGGCAAATCGCTGTGTTTTCAGATCCCGGCGCTTTGCCGCGATGGCGTCGGCATCGTCGTTTCGCCGCTGATTGCGCTGATGCGCGATCAGGTGGAGGCGATGAAGCAGCTCGGCATCCGTGCCGCAGCGCTCAATTCGTCGCTGTCGCGCGAGGAATTCGTCGAGGTTCGTCGCGCGCTCTCGGCAGGCCACCTCGACCTTCTCTACGTGACGCCCGAGCGCATTCTGACCGACGGGTTCCGCGAGCTGATCGCCAACGAGAAGATCGCGCTCTTTGCCATCGACGAGGCCCACTGCGTCTCGCAATGGGGCCATGATTTCCGGCCGGAATATCGTGCCCTCGGCCGGCTCGGTGAACAATATCCCGGCGTGCCGCGCGTGGCGCTGACGGCGACGGCCGATCCGCATACGCGCGACGACATCATCGAGCGGTTGGGGCTCGATGCCGCGGAGATCTTCACCACCAGTTTCGACCGGCCGAACATTGCCTACGAGATCGTCGAGCGTGACCAGCCGCGCCAGCAGCTCTTGAGGTTCCTCTCCGGCCATAAGGGCGACAGCGGCATCGTCTATTGCCTGTCGCGCGCCAAGGTCGAGGATACGGCCGACTGGCTGAACGGGCAGGGCATCCGCGCGCTCGCCTATCATGCCGGCATGGACAGGGCGGTTCGCGACGCCAATCAGGATGCCTTCCTGAAAGAAGAGAATCTTTGCCTGGTCGCCACCGTCGCCTTCGGCATGGGCATAGACAAGCCGAATGTGCGGTATGTCGCCCATCTCGACCTGCCGGGCTCGGTGGAAGCCTATTATCAGGAGACCGGGCGCGCCGGGCGCGACGGCCTGCCGTCGGAGGTCTGGATGGCCTATGGCATGGCCGACGTCATCCAGCGCGGCCGGATGATCGACGAGGGCAGTGCCGCCGCCGAGATCAAGCGGGTCGAACGCGCCAAACTCAACGCATTGCTGGCGATCTGCGAGACGGCTTCTTGCCGGCGCCAGGCGATCCTTGCCCATTTCGGCGAAGCGCATGCCGGCCATTGCGGCAATTGCGACACCTGCCTGAAGCCGGTCGAAACCTGGGAGGGCACGGAGGCGGCGATCAAGGCGCTGGCCGCCATCTATCGCACCGGCGAGCGTTTCGGCGCCGGCCATGTCGTCGACGTGCTCCTCGGCAACGTCAACGAAAAGACCGAGCGTTTCGGTCACGCCGAGATGCCGGTCTTCGGTGCCGGCAAGGATATTCCGGCGCGTGTCTGGCAATCCGTGTTCCGTCAGCTGCTCGCCATGGGTCTGATCCGCGTCGATCACGAAGCTTTCGGCGCGCTGAAGCTGGAGCCGGAGGCGCGGGCCGTCTTCAAGCACGAGCGGCAGGTGTTCTTTCGCAAGGACCGCCCGGCCTCGGAGCGGCGTACGAAGAAGGCGGAGCGCGGCGAGCGCAAATCCGGCTTGTCAGGCGCCGATGGCGCTCTCTTCGAGGCGCTGCGGGCCGAGCGCATGGCGATCGCGAAATCGCTCGGCGTGCCGCCCTATGTCGTCTTTCCCGATACGACACTCATCGCCTTCGCCACGGAGAAGCCGCGAAGCCGCAAGGAATTGCTCGCCATATCGGGCGTCGGGCAGGCGAAGCTCGAACGCTACGGCGATGCCTTCCTCGAGATCATTCTCTCGCACGACAAGGGCTGAAGGCTCACGGCTGATCTCGGTCCAGCGCTGAAGAAGACAAGCCGGCGGCGATATGCTAACCCGGCTGGCACGGAAATCTTCACGAAGGGCCGCCCCATGACCTCGCAATTTCTCTCCCATCTCCGCAACGAGATTTCGGTGCTGAAGGATGCCGGCCTCTATAAATCCGAGCGGGTCATCACTTCCAAGCAGGCGGGCGAGATCGGCATTTCCACCGGTGAGCGGGTGCTGAATTTCTGCGCCAACAACTATCTCGGCCTTGCCGACAACGAGGAACTGGCCGAGGCCGGCAAGCAGGCGCTCGACCGCTACGGTTATGGCATGGCTTCGGTGCGCTTCATCTGCGGCACGCAGGAGGAGCATAAGCAACTCGAGGCGCGCATCTCCGCCTTCCTCGGCATGGAAGACACGATCCTCTATTCCTCCTGCTTCGATGCCAATGGCGGCCTGTTCGAAACGCTGCTGTCCGAAGAGGACGCGATCATCTCGGACGCGCTGAACCACGCCTCGATCATCGACGGCGTCAGGCTTTCGAAGGCCAAGCGTTTCCGCTACGCCAATAACGACATGGCAGCACTCGAAGAGGAATTGAAAAAGGCCGAAGGCAGCCGGTTCAAGCTGGTCGCCACCGACGGTGTCTTCTCGATGGACGGCATCATCGCCAATCTCGGCGGTGTCTGCGATCTCGCCGAGAAATACGGCGCGATGGTCATGGTCGATGACAGCCACGCCGTTGGCTTCGTCGGCAAGAACGGCCGCGGTTCGGCCGAACATTGCGGTGTCGAGGGCCGGATCGACATCATCACCGGCACGCTTGGCAAAGCGCTCGGCGGCGCCTCGGGCGGTTACACTTCGGCCAAGGCTGAAGTCGTCGAATGGCTGCGGCAGCGCTCGCGGCCCTATCTGTTCTCGAACACGCTGGCGCCTGTCATCGCTGCGGCCTCGCTCAAGGTGTTCGATCTCATCGAAAACGGCGATGCCTTGCGCAAGCGCCTTTCCGACAATGCGGATCTCTTCCGCACAGAGATGACCAAGCTCGGTTTCACGCTTGCCGGCGAAGGCCATCCGATCATCCCCGTCATGCTGGGTGACGCCAAGCTCGCCCAGGACATGGCGGGCCTGATGCTGAAGAAGGGGATCTATGTGATCGGCTTCTCCTTCCCCGTGGTGCCGAAAGGCCAGGCCCGCATTCGCACGCAGATGTCGGCGGCGCATTCGCGGGCGGATGTGGAGCGGGCGATCGCGGCTTTTGCCGAGGCAGGGCGGGAATTGGGTGTGATTTGAGAATAGGCGATGCTGCCCCTCACCCTAACCCTCTCCCCGCTCGCGGGGAGAGGGGACGTGCCCAACGGACCGCTTGAGAATGCGGAAACGGTGCGGCATATCCCTTCGCCCCGCTTGCGGGGAGAAGGGGCCGGCAGGCGGATGAGGGGCTGCGACAGATACGGGGCCAAGGAATACAGATATGTCGAACATGATGAAGGCACTGGTCAAAGCGAAACCGGAAGTCGGGCTCTGGATGGAGAATGTGCCGGTGCCCGAGGTCGGGCCGAACGATGTGCTGATCCGGGTGAAGAAATCGGCGATCTGCGGCACCGACGTCCATATCTGGAACTGGGACCAGTGGGCGCAGAAGACCATTCCGGTGCCGATGGTGGTCGGCCATGAATTTTCCGGCGAGATCGCCGAGATCGGTTCGGCGGTCACCCGCTATCATGTCGGCGAGCGCGTCTCCGGCGAGGGGCATATCGTCTGCGGCAAGTGCCGCAACTGCCGGGCGGGCAGGGGGCACCTCTGCCGCAACACGCTTGGCGTCGGCGTCAACCGCCCGGGTTCCTTCGGCGAATTCGTCTGCATCCCCGAAAGCAATGTCGTGCCGATCCCGGACGATATATCAGACGAGATCGCGGCAATCTTCGACCCGTTCGGCAATGCCGTGCATACCGCACTCTCCTTCGATCTTGTCGGCGAGGACGTGCTCGTCACCGGCGCCGGCCCGATCGGCATCATGGGCGCGCTCGTCGCCAAGCGATCCGGCGCCCGCAAGGTCGTCATCACCGATATCAATCCGCACCGGCTGGATCTCGCCCGCAAACTCGGCATTGACCACGTCGTCGATGCTTCCAAGGAAAACCTCGCCGATGTGATGAAGGCGATCGGCATGACGGAGGGTTTCGACGTCGGGCTTGAAATGTCGGGAGCGGCCCCCGCCTTCCGCGACATGATCGACAAGATGAACAATGGCGGCAAGATCGCCATTCTCGGCATCGCGCCTGCTGGTTTCGAGATCGACTGGAACAAGGTGATCTTCAAGATGCTCAATCTCAAGGGCATCTATGGCCGCGAGATGTTCGAGACCTGGTACAAGATGATCGCCTTCGTCCAGGGCGGCCTCGACCTTGCGCCCATCATCACCCATCGGATCGGCATCGACGATTTCCGCGATGGCTTCGAGGCGATGCGGTCGGGCAACTCCGGCAAGGTCGTCATGGATTGGATGTGAGGAGGACGACATGATTTATGAAGGAAGCTGCCATTGCGGCAACGTTGCTTTCGAGGTCGAAGGCGAATTCACCGAGGCGCTGGATTGCAACTGCTCGCTCTGCCGCAGGCGGGGCGGGCTTCTCGCCTTCGTGCCGCGTGACAAGCTGGTGCTGAAGACGCCCGAGGCCAATCTCTCGACCTATACTTTCAACAGCCATGTCATCCGGCATCACTTCTGCGCCAATTGCGGCATCGCGCCGTTTGGTGAAGCCGTGACCCCGGATGGCGCGGCGATGGCCTCGATCAATCTGCGCTGCATTCCCGCGGTCGATCTCGGGGCGCTGACGGTGAAGGCCTATGACGGCGCGGCGCGTTAGATTCTTCAGGCTGAAGGCGCATATATCATCGGTACAACTGCAAAAATGGTGGAAATAACGGGTATGGCGGGCAAAATATTTGCTGCCCTTGTCTTTTGTTCGCCGCATCTTAAATAAGGCTTCGCAATCGCTGCCGCGGTTCAAAGCCTGTGGATAAGGCTTTTTCCGATATTTCGTGAGCTTTTTTTCTGGAAAAGCTTGACGAGAACAAAAAATGTGGGAATCACCGTTCGACTTGTTGAAACGGTGAACTGGGTCAAGGCGGATCGCGCAACCATGGCCGGAAATCCAAAAGCAAGAAAGCTTTGCTGTCCGGTGCCGGCGATCGTGGTTAATCAGGCTTTAAATGTCATCCCGTTAGGTGGGCAAAGGTGATTCGAGGGCGGCGCGAGCGACGCGTCAGGCCCTGAGACGGCCCATTCACCGTAGCGAGATTGGATAGCGTCAGGAAGGCGACGATATAAATGGCAACCAAGGTCAAAGAGAACGAAGACGCGGAAGTCGAACGCGACGGCGCAAGCGACGGCCCTCTTCTCGATCTTTCCGACGACGCGGTCAAGAAGATGATCAAGGCCGCCAAGAAGCGCGGCTATGTGACGATGGACGAGCTCAACGCGGTCCTGCCGTCCGAGGAAGTGACGTCCGAGCAGATCGAAGACACGATGTCGATGCTGTCGGACATGGGCATCAATGTCATCGAAGACGAAGAAGCCGAGGAAGCCGGTGCTTCCGGCGGCGGCGATGACGACGACGCCGGCGGCGACGAGGACAGCGAAGGCGGCGAACTCGCGCCTTCGAGCGGCACGGCGCTTGCGACCGCCAAGAAGAAAGAACCGACAGATCGGACAGACGATCCTGTTCGTATGTACCTGCGTGAGATGGGCTCGGTGGAGCTTCTCTCCCGCGAGGGCGAAATCGCGATCGCCAAGCGCATCGAGGCCGGCCGCGAAACGATGATCGCAGGCCTCTGCGAGAGCCCGCTGACCTTCCAGGCGCTGATCATCTGGCGTGACGAACTCAACGAAGGCACGACGCTGCTGCGGGAGATCATCGATCTCGAAACGACCTATTCAGGTCCTGAAGCCAAGGCTGCGCCGCAGTTCCAGAGCCCGGAGAAGATCGAGGCCGACCGCAAGCTCGCCGAGGAAAAGGAAAAGACCCGCCGCGCCCGCTCCGGCGACGACGACATTACCGATGTCGGCGGCGAAGGCCTGCCTCCCGAAGAGGAGGAAGAGGACGAGGACGAATCCAACCTTTCGCTGGCGGCGATGGAAGCAGAGCTTCGTCCGCAGGTGATGGAGACGCTGGATACGATCGCCGAGACCTACAAGAAGCTGCGCAAGCTGCAGGACCAACAGGTCGAGCAGCGGCTGTCGGCTTCCGGCACGCTGTCTACCGCCCAGGAGCGCCGCTACAAGGAACTCAAGGATGAGCTCATCAAGGCCGTCAAGTCTCTGTCCCTGAACCAGAACCGCATCGATGCTCTGGTCGAGCAGCTCTACGACATCAACAAGCGCCTCGTTTCCAACGAAGGCCGCCTGCTGCGTCTGGCCGAATCCTATGGCGTCAAGCGCGACTCCTTCCTGGAGCAGTACCAGGGCGCCGAGCTCGACCCGAACTGGATGAAGTCGATCGGCAATCTGGCTGCTCGCGGCTGGAAGGAATTCGCCAGGGGCGAAAACACGACGATCCGCGACATCCGCCAGGAAATCCAGAATCTGGCGACCGAGACCGGGATCTCGATCTCGGAATTCCGCCGCATCGTGCATATGGTGCAGAAGGGCGAGCGCGAAGCGCGCATCGCCAAGAAGGAAATGGTCGAAGCAAACCTTCGCCTCGTCATCTCCATCGCCAAGAAGTACACGAACCGCGGCCTGCAGTTCCTCGACCTCATTCAGGAAGGCAATATCGGCCTGATGAAGGCGGTCGACAAGTTCGAATATCGCCGCGGCTACAAGTTCTCGACCTATGCGACATGGTGGATCCGTCAGGCGATCACCCGTTCGATCGCCGACCAGGCCCGCACGATCCGCATTCCGGTGCACATGATCGAGACGATCAACAAGATCGTCCGCACCTCGCGCCAGATGCTGCACGAGATCGGCCGCGAGCCGACGCCGGAAGAACTGGCCGAAAAGCTTGCGATGCCGCTCGAAAAGGTCCGCAAGGTCCTGAAGATCGCCAAGGAGCCGATCTCGCTCGAAACCCCGGTGGGCGACGAAGAAGATTCGCATCTCGGCGATTTCATCGAGGACAAGAACGCGCTGCTGCCGATCGACGCCGCCATCCAGGCGAACCTGCGCGAAACGACGACCCGCGTTTTGGCCTCGCTGACGCCGCGCGAGGAACGCGTCCTGCGCATGCGCTTCGGCATCGGCATGAACACCGACCACACGCTCGAAGAAGTCGGCCAGCAGTTCTCGGTCACCCGTGAACGTATCCGCCAGATCGAGGCAAAGGCGCTGCGCAAGCTGAAGCATCCGAGCCGCTCCAGAAAGCTGCGCTCGTTCCTCGACAGCTGAGCGACGACACGATCTCTACGATTGCGAAAGCCGGGCTTCATGTCCGGCTTTTTGCTTTCCGTCTTTGTGTCATCCAGTCGTTATCTCGCAACCGGTGTTTCGGCCCCACATTGCTCGCCTCGTCTCAATCTGTGATCTGCTGCCATGTCGAACGTTTAGAGGTCCGCTTTTAGGTGCCACGCGAGCGCGCACTGACGCTCCGTGTACGAAGAAATTTTGTACGCAGTCCCAGACGCGGGGTTATCTCGACTTTCTGCACACTTTTGGGCGACATGCCTAATACCAATGATCCCGGCGGCTTTCTTGTCGCTGGGTGGTGACAAGATTATAGTCCGGCCACGGGGGAAGAAATCGATCGCGATGCGCGAGCGAGGACCGGTGCATGCCCGCGTCGGGCGAATCCTCCGTTGGGAGGTGCGAAATGACCACTTACATTGTGTTGATCAACTGGACGGACCAAGGTGTGCGCAACGTTCGCGACTCGTCAAAACGGCTGGATGCGGCGAAGAAATTGCTCGGCGACATGGGCGGCTCCTTCAACCAGTTCTTTCTGACGATGGGCGGCCACGACATGGTGGCTGTCTGCGAAGCGCCTGACGATGCCGTCATGGCGCGGTTTGGCCTCTCGCTCGCGATGGGCGGCAATGTCCGCACCCAGACACTGAAGGCATTTCCGGAGGCCGCCTATCGTGAGATCATCGGCTCGCTTGGTTGATCGCGACAAAGGACCGCTATCGGCGGTCATAAGCGTTGCGCAACTCGCGTCAGACTGGCACTGTCGCCCTGTCCTTAATTCCTCGTGGCGTATCGGCAGGGCTCTTGATGAAAGCGTTCCCAGGTTTTATGGCCGCCTTCGATTGTCCGACAGCTGCTTCCTGAGCGATGGCACTGGTGTGGGAAAATCGGGGCGAAGGTATCGAGCGGGGCGCTTTCGCCTCGTTCGCTCTGCATGCCGTCATGCTTGCACTGCTGCTCCTGCTGCTTCCGAGACCTGAGCCGCCGGCACCGTTGCCGGACGACGGCATTACGGTTGATATCGTTCCGGAAGTCGCCAAACCTTCTGCGATAGCGCAGCGGGTCGCGACGCCTGCACCCACTACGGCAAAGCCGGACGCGAGTGCGTGGGTCCAGGAGATTGCTCCGCCACATCAGGAGAAGGCGCCGACGGCCGCGAGGTCGCCTGAAGTGGCTTCCGTCCCTCCGGTGCCGCCGAAGCCTGAGGTATTCGTCCAGGCGGGCCAGCTGTTTTCGGAGACGGTGTTGTCAGATCCGCGCAGCCGGCGCGCCCGCGAGGCGTTGCGCGGCCTTGCCGGCAGCGAGCGCAATCTGCAGCTCTGTGACCTGGAGGCGCTGGAGCAGGTGCGCCGCGCGCAGCCGGCGATGGCGCCGGATGCGCTCGCGCCCTATGCGATGGCGGCGGAGAAGGTCAGCGGCAACAGCGTCGAGGTGAAGGGCGGCGCCTTCCGCAGCAAACGGAAGTGGTACAATGTTCAGTTCAAATGCGAGCTCAATGCCGGCTCCGGCAAGGTCGCGTCCTTCGCCTTTCTCATCGGAGATGCCATTCCGCGAAGCGAATGGCAGGTCCACGATCTGGTGGCCGACGATGGAGCCGCCGACCAATGACACTATAGCGCCGCGCGTCTTTTCGGACGCGCAAAGGGTGCTGTAGCACGTTAGATGGCTGCTGCGATCACACGGTTTTTTTCTTTTGTGGCTTGATGCTGCCGGCTTTAGAGGCCACATCGCTGCTGTGACAGAAGAAGACGTGGAACCAGCGGAAACGCAGCATGAAACGGGAAAACAGCGGCCTGAAATCCGCTGGGGCATCGTCGCGTCCGTTGTCGCGCATATTCCCATCATTGCTCTTCTGATTTTCGGGCTGCCGAAGATCGATCCGAAGCCCGCCGAAGACGAGAGCGTCAAGGTGGAACTCGTTCCGCCACCGGAGGAGAAGAAGCCGGAGCCCAAGCCCGAGGAAAATGCACCGGAGCCGAAGCCGCCGGAAGAGGCCAAGAAGCAGCCACCACCGCCGCCGAAAGCTGCGAAGCTACCGGAAGCGCCAGTCGCTCCCCAGCCACAACGTGTCGCCCGCCCGGTTTTCGAGTTTGCCGAGAAGGATTCAGCGCCGGAACAAAGCGAGCGGGGTATACCGCAGCAGGCCGAAGCACCGAAGTCCCCGGTCGTCGAGACAAAACCCGAAGAAACATCGCCCGCCGAACCGCCGCAACCCCAAAAGCCTGAGGTTCAGGACACTGTGCCTGCCGCGAATCCGCTGCCGCAGGATATCGAACTTCCCGAGGTAGAGACTGCTGAGGCCAATCCGGAAAAGAACGGGCCGGCTGCCACAGGACACGATGAGGCAAAGACGAATTTCGAGCCGGCAAAGCCGTCGACGAATTCGACGGCAACGACCTCCTCAAAGCCACCAGACGTAGAGGCTAAGGAATCGAACAAGCTCACGAAAGCGAAGACGCTATTTACCGACGACTTTGTCTCAGACCGCGCGGTCAAGATGGCGATGAACAACTTGCCACGTTCAACGCGAGGCGGTCGGCTTTGTTGGAGCGAGCTCAGAGAACAGCTTCTTCATTCGTCTGCCGCATATGATCCCAATATTATTGAGGTGCCTCAATACGAGCTCCCGAATGGCAATTTCCTCGCGCTCAAGGGAAGCGCATTCTATGACGGTCAGAAGTTGCACCAATTGGCGTTTAGCTGCGAAGTGAATGACAACGCGACGAAGATTGTATCGTTTGAATTTGGTGTCGGGAATGTAATCCCTAAAAGTGAGTGGGCGCGCTATCACTATCCAATGGGCGACGCTGAGCATCGATGAGCTTCGCTACAAGCTACGCGCAAGGAACCGCACCTAGCCTCTTCTCATGGCCGTGATGTTTCCGGTGAAGAAGAGGACAAATGATATGTCGAACGAGATCGAGCGTTTTTTGGAGCGTCAGGACGAAGCCGTGAGCGCGCTGTTCCTGGAAAACAAAGGCGACGAGCTGACCGGTATTCTGGTGGCTGCTCTGGAAGAGGCTTTCGAAATCCTTCTCGAAGCCGCGCCCCCCGAAACTGTTCATTGAGGTCGCAGAGGGCGTCCAGCGCCGATATGTGCTGACCGATCGTGCCGCTTGCAGTGCATCGGCCTGTCGGGATAATGCGGCGGCGTCAATGGCACGGATATCATGTCGAATTCCCAAGACGATCAACCGCTGGCAGCGGGCGCGCTTGATGCCCGCCTGGCCGGATACCGGTTCGAGCGCGATGCGCTCGGACGTTCTGCGGCGAGCGTCTTCCGGCTCGAAGCTCCCGGATTGCCGACGCTTTATCTGAAGGTCGAACAGGCCGCTCCTTTCGGCGAGTTCGCCGCCGAGGCAGCCAGGCTTCGTTGGCTCAAGGCGTCCGGTCTGCCCTGTCCCGATGTCATAACAGAGGATAGCGACGGTGCGCACAACCGGCTGCTGATCAGCGCGCTGCCGGGTCGTGACCTCGCCAGCGCGTCGGCGCTGACGCCGTTTGCGCGGGTCGAACTGCTGGCGGTAGCCCTTCTCGACCTGCATCGGCTGCCGATCGCATCCTGCCCTTTCGACCATCGGCTGGAGAGACGCATTGCGGCGGCGAAAGCGCGGATGCAGGCCGGCATCGTCGACGAGACCGATTTCGATGAGACGCGGCTTGGAAAGAGTGCCGAAGCCCTGTTTGCCGAACTCGAAAGCAGAAGGCCGGGCCGCGAGGATCTCGTCGTCACCCATGGCGATGCCTGCCTGCCGAATTTCATCGCCTCCGAAAAGGGATTTTCCGGCTATATCGACTGCAGTCGCCTTGGCGTCGCCGACCGCTATCAGGATATCGCGCTTGCCTGCCGCAGCATCGCCTATAATTTCGGCGAGGCGCTGGTGCGGCCCTTCCTCGACCGCTACGGCCTGCCGGCCACGGATCCGGCGAGGCTCGGCTACTATCAACTGCTCGACGAGTTCTTCTAGGCGTTGCCTCCTCTCCGTCCGACTGGCAGAGTGGCCCGTGATCGGACCTGCGGACAGACGATGGCGAAAAACCAGTTCAGGATGTTGCGCTCGGCGCTGATAGGCGTCGAAGCGGTAGAAGCGGAAACGCATCACAGCTTCGCGCGCCACACGCATGAGCAGTTCGGCATCGGCCTGATGTCCGCCGGGGCACAGTCGTCGCTGAGCGGCCGCGGCATGGTGGAGGCTGAGGCCGGCGACATCATCACCGTCAATCCCAATGAAGTGCATGACGGCGCGCCGATCGGCCAGCGACGATCCTGGCGCATCCTCTATTTTGATCCCGCCATCGTCACCGGTCTGGCGCAAGAGATCGGCCAAGACGGGGCAGGGCGATCGGAAATTCCGCATCCCGTCATCCGTAACCGCGCGATCGCCGGCCGCTTCGAAACGCTGTTCCGTGCGGCAACCGGCGCTGCGGCGGACGGGCTGCTCTGCGAGGAACTGCTTCTGCAACTCGTCGCCGACGTCATGCGCGAGCGCGGCGGCGCCGAACAGAGGCCGCCGGTGCCGGCGTCGATCCGTGCGGCGCGAGAGCTGATCGATGACGATCCGCTTGCCGCCGTCTCGCTTGCCGATCTCTCCCGGGAAAGTGGGCTCAGCCGCTTCCAGGTGCTGCGTGGTTTTGCCAAGGCGACCGGCCTGACACCGCATGCCTATCTCGTCCAGGCCCGCATCCATATTGCACGGCGGCTGATTGCTCAGGGCATGCCGCTGGCGGAAGCGGCTTTTGCCAGCGGCTTTGCCGATCAGAGCCATATGACGCGCGTCTTCGTGCGCAAATACGGTCTGTCGCCGCGCCTCTATGCCGGCGCCTTTCTCTGAACCTGCAATTTCGTTCAAGACCCCGGCAGGCCCTTGCTGTTTTCTCGGCGCGTCCAACAGGAGACGCGGATGTCGAGACAGGTTCAAGGTTATCTCTATCTGGCGCTGGCCATGCTGACTGTGGGAAGCACGGTTGTATCAAGCAAGCTCATTGCATCAGGCCTGCCGCCGTTCAGCGCCACCGCGTTGCGTTTCGCCATCGCCTTTCCCATCTTTCTCGTGTTGATGCGGGCGACCGGCGCGCGGCTGCCGAAGCTCTCCGGAAAAGACCGCCTCATCCTCGTCATTCAAGCCGGGGCCGGTAGCGTCGGCTATACGACGCTGCTAATTTCTGGCCTCAGCCTGACCTCGGCGGCCGATGCCGGTGTCATCATCGGCACGCTGCCGGTGGTGTCGGCCGCAATCTCCATTCTGCTGCTTGGCGAACGGCCGCAGCGTGGCCTGCTTCTCGCTGTGGCGCTGGCGACGGCAGGCGTTCTGTCGATCGCCGCCACGCCGGAGGCCGCAGGAGGCTCGCTTGCCGGGAATGCGCTGATCTTCCTGGCGGTGGTCTGCGAGGGAGTGTTCATCCTGCTGAACAAAAAACTGAAAACGGAGATCGCGCCGCTTGCCCAGTCGGCGCTGATGACCGGTATCGGCTTCATCGTCGCCGTCATCCCGGCTGTTTTCGAAGCGCCTCTCGCAGAGGGTCTGTCGGGAAGCGCGGTCGCCGCCGTCGTCTACTATGCGCTGGTGCCGACCGTCGGCGGATTTCTATTGTGGTATGCGGGGGCGGAGAGGGTCAGCGGCACGGAAGCTGCGCTCTTCACCGCGCTTGCTCCCGTTTCCGCCGTCATGCTTGCCTTCATCATCCTTGGCGAGCCGGTCGGGCTCAGCCAGATCGCCGGCATCACCTGCGTGCTGGCCGCCGTGCTCGGGCTGGCCCTTGCCGGGAGCCGTGTCGCGGTTAAGCGCGTCGAGGGGAGATAGACCATGCAGTTCAGCCATTCCGATGCCATATGGCAGGTCTTTCCGGAGCTTCGCGCTGGCGCGCTCCATGCGGGAGGCATCGATGCGGATGTCGATGTCGAGGAGGCGATCGCAGGTTTCAGCGCGATCGCCGAGGCCCGGCTGGCCGAAACGCAGGAAGGCGAATTCCCCGAAATCCAGGCCTGGCGGCGCGGCTTCTCCCGTATGGGGCTGAAGCCGACGCAATATCGCTGCGCTTCCGAGGCGCTGCTGCGGCGCTTCCGTCAGGAGCATGCGCTGCCGCGCCTGCATCCGCTCATCGATCTCAGCAATGCGATTTCGCTCGCTTTCGCCATCCCGATCGCCGTCTTCGACGCGGAAAGGATCGTCGGCGATCTCGAGGTTCGACGGGCCGGGGGTGACGAGACCTATCTGACCTTCGGCGGCGTGAGCGAACATCCGGAGCCGAACGAGGTGATCTTCGCAGACGGGGTGGGGAACGCGCATGCGCGGCGCTGGACGAACCGGCAGAGCGGGCTTTCGGCCGTGCGGCAGACGACGCGCTCGGTGCTGATCGTTGCCGAGGCCTTGCATGCTTCGGCCGGTGAGGACATGGAGGGGTTGGCCGCCACGGTGGCCGATGCGCTTGCGCACCATTGGCCGGCGGCGCCGAAAACGGCGTTGCTGAGCGTGGAATCGCGGCATTTTGAATTCTAAGGGAGCGACACTTCAGCAAAGGTGGCATTCCAGGCCTTGGGCCGGCAGCGTGCCCGCCCTATCTCCAAGGGGCCGATATCTCCTGGAGACGAACCACCATGTCAGACAAGACGATCAAGATCCCGGGGCCGGACCACCCGATCACCGTCGAGCACAATCCCTCCCGCGTCGTCGTCACGCTCGGCGGCAAGATCATCGCCGATACCCACGATGCGCTGACGCTGCGCGAGGCCTCCTATCCGCCGGTGCAGTATATTCCGCGGAGGGATGTGGACATGTCGCTGCTGCAGCGCACCGACCACACCAGCCATTGCCCCTATAAGGGCGATGCCTCCTATTACAGCATCATTGCAGGCGGCGAGCGCTCGAAGAATGCCGTCTGGACCTATGAGGCGCCGAATGCAGCGGTCAGCAATATCAAGGACCATCTCGCCTTCTACCCCGACCGCGTCGACGGTATCGAGGAAATGGCCTCTCCGGAAGCCGGCACCTTCTGACGGCGTCCGTTGCAGCCGTTCCGGCGGAACATGTTTGCCGCCGGCCCGTTAGGCCCATCTAGCGGGGGATGTGTCGTGCCGAAATTCTACTTTCAGCTTTTCGATCGGGATGGCGTCGGGGCGACCGAGACGGGATATGATTTCGACTCCGTCGAGGCTGCCAAAGCGGAGGCGCGGCGCGTGCTCGCGGAGATGGCCGCCGAAGGCCTGCCGGCTGCGCCTTTGAATATGCTGTCGGTGGAACTCTTCGATGAAAGCCGGCGGCCGCTGGCGGAAATCCGGCTGGTTCTCGAAGAAATTTCGAAAGAGCCGCGATCGGCGCGCCGGCCTTGAATAGCTGTCGATCGAGCCGAAGCAATCGAAAGACTATGTCAAATTTAATTGTCGGCTATGAAGACGGGTCTTAGCGTCGCGTCACAATCGACCGAGTCGGATTGATGCGTATGTGTGACCGGCGGCAGCCCTTGAACGGCGGCCGCTATCGCAAGATGTCGAGCCATTCATTGTTGAAGACGAGGCTGGCAACCGTGACCGGATCGCCTTTCTCGTTGCGAACGGTGACGGCGATCGTCATGCGGTCACCCGCAGGCAGTTCGTCCCGGGCCACATCCAGCAGGATGCGGGTCACTTCCTTCGGAATGTCTTCACGAGATCTGAGCTCGGTGCCGTGCTCATCGCGCGTGGGACCTTCCCCGTTGTGTAGATCGAAATAGTAGCGAGCCATGGTTTTTCCCTACGCGTTAGAGGGGAAATCACAGATGAAGACAATTGTTCCCGAGGCTAGGCATTGATTCTTATAGAAAAACTGGGTTGCATCGAAATCGGTCGGGCCCCTCGCGATATCGGGGGGCAGGCCCTTGATTGAATCCCTGCTGCTCAACCTTGGAAGCCGCGATGTGCTGTCGGATGAAGAGGAAAGCCATCTCAGGGCGATCATCGTCAAAGACAGGTATTTTGCTGCCGGGGAGGATCTCGTCTCCGAAGGAAGCAGGCCTGGCTACAGCACGCTACTGCTCGACGGTTTTGCGGCGCGCTACAAGGTGATGGCCGACGGCAGCCGCCAGATCACGGCGCTGCATGTCGCCGGCGATTTCGTCGATCTGCACGCTTTCCCGATCAAGAAGATGGATCACGGCATCGTTGCGCTGTCGTCCTGCCATGTCGCCTTTGCCGATCACGCCGACCTCAGGGCGATCACCGAGCGCATGCCGCACCTGACCCGGCTGCTCTGGCTCGACACGCTGGTCGATGGCGCCATTCACCGGGAATGGATCGTCGCCATGGGCCGGCGCTCCAAACGCGCCCATATCGCTCACCTCGTCTGCGAACTCTTCGTGCGGCTGCAGGTGGTGAAGCGGACGCGCGGCGCAAGCTTCCAGTTTCCGTTGACGCAGATCGAGATGGCCGACGTGCTCGGCGTTTCCGTCGTCCATCTGAACAAGACGCTGCAGGCGTTGAGGCGCGAGGGGGTGTTCACCTGGGAGAACCGGACGATCACCATCGTCGACTGGGAACGCCTGCAGGAAATCGCCGAATTCGACCCCGGCTATCTCAGCATCTCCAGGGAACCGCGCTAACTTTGTGAGGCCGAGCATTGCACAATCCGGTGACAACAGCTCATTGCAATTGACAAACCATTTATTGGGGCAGAACACGTGCCAATATTTTTGAAAACCCCATGAAGGCCACGGCTTCGCCGCGTCGGCCGGTGATATCGCAATGGACATATCCCAAAGCCCGGGGAGCGTTCTTCGCCACCCCGGCTATCTGAACTTCGCCGCCTCCCGCGTCTTTTCCTCGCTTTCCTTCCAATCCATCGGCATCGCCATGGGCTGGATGATTTACGATCAGACGCACAGCGCCTTTGCGCTCGGCCTCGTCGGCTTCTGCCAGTTCCTGCCGATGGCGGTGCTGACCTTTGTCGTTGGCCATGTGGCCGACCGGTTCGACCGGCGGCGCATCGGGCTTGTCTGCCAGTTGATCGAGGCGGTGACGGCGCTGGTGCTGGCGATCGCCACCTGGCAGCAATGGCTGACGCCGGCCGGCATCCTTACCGCCGTCACCGTGCTTGGCGCCGTCGTCGCCTTCGAGCGGCCGACCATGGCGGCGCTGCTGCCGAATATCGTGCCGGCCTCGATGCTGCAGAAGGCGGTCGCCACGTCCACCTCGATGATGCAGACGGCGCTGATCATCGGCCCCTCGCTCGGCGGCCTGCTCTATGGCCTTCATCCCGTGGCGCCCTTTGCCATCGCGGCGCTGCTGTTTGCCGTTGCGAGCTTCAATGTCATTTCGATCCGCATGCAATGGAGCCCTGCCAGGCGCGAGCCGGTGACGCTTGCTTCCGTCTTTGCCGGTGTCTCCTTCATCCGCAGCCGGCCTGTCATGCTCGGCACGATCTCGCTCGATCTCTTCGCGGTGCTGCTCGGCGGCGCCACCGCGCTCTTGCCGATGTTTGCCCGCGATATCCTGCATGCCGGCCCCTGGGGCCTCGGCCTGCTGCGCGCAGCGCCGGCAATCGGCGCGCTCGCCATGTCGATCGTGCTTGCCCGCCGGCCGCTCGAAAGCAATGTCGGGCGCAAGATGCTGGCCGCCGTCGCGGTGTTCGGCGTCGCCACCATCGTCTTCTCGCTCTCCACCAATATTGCGCTTTCCGTCGCGGCGCTGCTTGTCGTCGGCGCCTCCGATACGGTGAGCGTAGTCGTGCGCAGCTCGCTGGTACAGCTTCTGACGCCGGACGAGATGCGTGGCCGTGTCAGCGCCGTCAACTCGCTGTTCATCGGCACCTCCAACCAGCTCGGTGAATTCGAATCCGGCATGATGGCTGCAGCCCTCGGGCCGGTCGCCACCGGCGTCGTCGGCGGGCTCGGCACGATCGTCGTCGTCGTCCTGTGGATGCGGCTCTTCCCCGATCTGACCAGGGTCAGGACGCTGCAGGGCTGATGCTTGCACCTCGTTCAACCGCGTTGAAAGACGGGAGCGGTCCCATTAGGTTCGGCGGCGGGAATCATTTGGCGGGGCGGCGCGTGACAAGGCATTTTCTATCTTCTGCGCTGACAGCGTTTTTCGCGTTGGCGCCGGCGGCAGCGCTCGCCGAATGGCAGGCGGTCGAGGAGGTGCGGCCCTATTCGATATCGGGCAAGACCGGGGCCGAACTCTACGAATCGATCGGGGCGCGGGGACCGAAGGCCGGGGTCACGGGCCGGGTGATCGCGCATACGACGTTCAAGCTGACCTGGACGAGGAAATACGAACCGCAGGGCAATGCCTGTGTGATCGTCACCAACCGGCCGAAGCTCATCATCACCTACACGCTGCCGAAGCCGGCGAGCGAGCTGCCGGCGGCCGTCGACAGCAGCTGGCAGGCCTTTATATCGGGTGTTGCGGCCCATGAACGGGTGCATGGCGTGACCATCAAGGAAATGGTCAAGGAAATCGAGGCGACGAGCATCGGGCTCACCGTTGCCGATGACCCCGATTGCAAGAAGATCCGGGTCGAGCTGACCCGGCGCCTCGGCGAGATCTCGATGCGCCAGCGCCAGCGCGGCCGCGACTTCGACAAGATCGAAATGGGTGACGGCGGCAATATCCAGCAACTGATCTTGAAGCTGGTGAATGGTCCCTGACCGGGCCGAAGCCGATCAGCGGCGCGGTCAACCGCTCGCCAGCGGGCTGGACCCGCTTGGCCAAGCTCCTATCTCCCCCGCAATAACAGACGGGTGAGAGGAGGAGTGCAATGTCCTATGTCGATGGTTTCATCGTCGCGGTGCCGAAGGAGAATGTCGAGGCCTACAAGAAGTTCTCGACCTTTGCCGGCACGATCTGGAAGGAATATGGCGCCCTCGAATATGTCGAGTGCATCGGCGACGACGTGCCCTATGGCGAACTGACCTCCTTTCCCCGCGCCGTGCAGGCGAAGGCGGATGAGGTGGTGGTGTTTTCCTGGATCGTCTACGGCTCGCGCCGGGAGCGCGACGATATCAATGCCAAGGTGATGGAGGATCCGAGGCTCAAGGGCGACCAATGGCAGATGCCGTTCGACGGCAAGCGGATGATCTATGGCGGCTTCGAGATGCTGCTCAAGCTCTGATGGCGCCCGGCAGCCTTGACTTCCCCCGGCAAGCTTGACTCGCCGCCAGCGGTGCGCCAACTCGCGGGGAATGTCATTGCGAGATGGGAGAGCGCCTTGCCCCAGACGATCCTTAGCCTGTCCACACGCGGACAGGGCCTTTACGAATTCACCGACCAAGCGAGCGCTTTCGTCAACGCCTCGGGGCGGGAGGAGGGGCTTCTGACCGTCTTCGTGCGCCACACATCCTGTTCGCTGCTGATCCAGGAAAATGCCGATCCCGATGTGCGCACCGATCTTCTCTCCTTCTTCCGCCGTCTCGTGCCGCCGGCCTCCGATCCCGAGATGAGCTGGATCGTGCACAGGGCCGAGGGGCCGGATGATATGCCGGCGCATATCAAGGCGGCGCTGACGCAGGTCTCCATCGGCATTCCCGTCGCCAGGGGGCGGCTGATGCTCGGCACCTGGCAGGGGCTCTATCTCTTCGAACATCGAGACCGGCCGCACCGGCGCGAGATCGTGCTGCATCTCAGCCCCTGAACATCGAAAGAGAGAGTCGATAATGCCGGAAACCGCCGACGTTTTCGGCATCATGCTGTTGTGAATGCAAACTGAATGCCCGGTTCGAACACCATTCATTTTGCAACGTTTACTGTCGACACAATCCCTGAAGGGAGAGCCTGGAATTCAATCGACGGAGACATCCATGACGCACTTCCTCACCAAGGCTTCGCTTGCCGCTCTGCTCGCCCTCTGCACCATTCCGGCCACTGTTTCCACGGCCGCCGCCGCGGGGCCGCAGACGAGCTTCGTCGTCGAGGCACAATACCATCGGCCGATCCGCGGCTGCTCGCCGATACACGCCGTGAATAAGGCGCGCGATTTCGGCCTGCGGAGAGCCCATGTCACCCGCCTGTCGCCGCGCGTCGTCGTCGTCGCAGGGCGCGACCGTCGCGGCTGGGACAGAATGGTCTTCGCGAATGTCCGCGGCTGCCCGCTGATCCGGCGCTGAGGACTGCGGTCGGAGGCGCCGAAGCGGCGCTTCCGGTCCGTTTTGCCTTGACGGCGACACTTTCAGCCGTCTCTTCTCTGATCTGTATGAGTGATTCTCAAATGACGCTTCGGCGTAATGTGGAGAGTGGGGAGGGCGGCTCGACCGCTCCGACTTTCAAACGAAAGGTTTTTCGATGATGCAGTTTTTGGCAAAGGCGGGTCTTGCCGTCATGCTGACAGCCGGCACTCTTGCCGGCACGGTGGCCCCGGCCGCCGCCCAGTTGAATATCATTATCGGCGAGCCGGACCGTGGTCCGCCACAGGATTACCGCCGTCCGCCTCCGGGCTATGACCGTCCGCCTCCGGGCTATGACCGTCCGCCTCCGGGCTACGGCCGCCCGTCGCGCGGCTGCAATCCGCAGCTCGCCGAAAATCTCGCCCGGGATTACGGCTTCCGCCGCGCCCGCGTCGTCGACATCACCCCGCGCCGCGTGATCGTCCAGGGCTGGACGCGTCGTGGTCCCGATGAAATGAGCTTCGGCAACGTGCGCGGCTGCCCCGCCCTGCGCCGCTGATATCAAGTAGAATACCGCCTCGTCTCCCCGATGCGGCGGCCAGAACCGCCTTTGCCAGTCTTCCCGGATCGGCAAGGGCGGTTTTCTTTTTGAAAGACTTTTTACAGCGCTGCGGGTCTGAAAAGACGCCGAGCGCTCCGTTTAATGACAAATCTCGCTCGCCCCGCCTCATCCTCGGAATTGTGCCACTGCTGTCCGGTTTACGCGGATAGAGGGCTGCCTCTCGTCGATCTCCAAGCGGTGGGAGGTCGTGTCACGCTGAACCCTTGCTCGTGTATTGTCGGCAGCCTGAGCACCGCACGTTTCTTCAAACGCGCGGTGCTCTCCTTTTACTGCTCGATGGCGAAAGTCACGGTGACGCTGACATTGTAATTATTCTCGCCGCCCTGGACGGGAACGGCAGTGTCGGAGGTCTCTTTCATCATCGTGGCGCGATAGACCGGCTGCGGCATGGCGCGCGGCACATTCTCGTTGATCTCGAGGATGCGGCCGAGCTTGACGCCGGCGGCTTCGCTCAGCGTCTTCGCCTTCTTGACGGCATCGGCGACGGCATCCTTGCGTGCCTCTTCGAGAGTGGCTTCCGGTTTGTCGTTGGTGAACTGGATGTCACCGCCTTGGTTGATGCCGAGGGTGACGGCCTGATCGATCACCTGGCCGAGCTTGGCGAGATCGCGCAGCCTGACGGTGACCGAATTGATGGTCTGGTAGCCGACCAGTTGCGGCTGTTGCTGCTGGCCGTCGACGGGCTGCGGATAATTGTATTGTGGTTGGATGGAAAAGCCGGAGGTCTGCAGATCGCGCTCGGCGATGCCGCCGCTCTTCAGCGCGGTCAGCACGTCGTTCATCGCCTTGTTGTTCTCGTCGAGCGCTTCGCGGGCGGTTTTCGCCTGTTTGACGACGGCAAGATTGAGGACGGCCATATCGGGCGCTGCGGACGATTCGCCGTCGCCCGTCACCGAGATCACCGGCTCGCGCGGCTTTACCTCCTGCGCGAATGCCGGCGCTGCGGCGGTCAGCGGCAGGGCCAGAAGGGCAGTCATCAGAACAGTTCTGGTGTAGATCGGCGCCATGTTTTCATTCCTTGGTTGTCGTTTCCCTGAACAGCTTTCTGTCGGTTGATTGTGAAGCTATTGCGGCGGAAAAGACAGGCGCATGCGCATCGCGAGAAAAATGTGGAGTAACGAGGAGAGGATATGCCGCGGTCACCCTCTCTGCCCTGCCGGGCAGAGGGGCTCACACGGCACACCGGTAAAGCGCAGGCAAACGATACTTCGCCTCGCATCAACCGACGTGACGACGCCACCGCTTCCCAAATTCCGCAAACCTGATAGCAAATATGGCGGGTTAAGGAACAAGCGGCGGCCGCACAGCACATCGTGCGGCCGGCAAGGGGGCAGCATGCGATTCTTGGCAATTCTTTCGATCAGCCTCGCCGTCGATCTGGCGGGCTGTTCTCAGGTGGCGGAAAAGGCGGAGAATGCCGCCAACCGCTCTTACACCAGCTATGCGCTGGGCAAGCCCTATGCGGAGGTCGCCAATCTCGGCCAGTCGCCGATGGCGCGGCTTTCCGGCTCGGAAGCGACCTTCGGGCCGATGATCGGTGCGACGTCATTGACGAACGGCATGACGATCTACCGGCACATGGCGCCCGGCGCCAAGACCGAAACCGGCACGAATTTCGTCGGTCTGGTCGGCAGCTCCACCGTTTCGCAGAACAACCGGCTTTCCTATTTCCTGGTGGGCGCCGACGGGGTCGTCAAGGATTGGGCGACTGGCTCGGCACAGGGCAACGCCAGCGACTGCGTGCAATATATCGGAGGCATCATCAACCGCTGCACCGACATGCGGCAGCTCCAGGCTTCGCTGGCGCTCTACGACATGCGCGTGGCGACCAAGGCCGGCCAAGCCATTTCCAGCTGGGGTGAACCGGCTGCACCCGCAGTGAACTAAGGACGCGCGCCGGCGAGGGTAGGGGCGTTTCCCTACCCGTTGGCCGGGGAATGTATTGGACGCTTAGGCGCCGAAATCGTCCATGAAGGATGGATGGATGGCGGGCTGGCGCTCTTCGCGTGCGGCGCGAATGCGCTGGGGAACCGCACCGAGACCGGAGACGAAGCGGGTCAGGAGATTGCGGTGGAAAAGTCTCTGTATGGCACTCATGGCAATTCACTCATTCTTTTTTTTGTTAGCCGACAGCATATATTTTGCCCAGACTGCCGGAACAATGGGCAATTTCACATGACAGTTATGCGACAGTGCATGGCTTGAGGAGATGGCCTGCACGCTGATCACATTGGCGTTAGATCGGGCCGCTAAGGCCGGTCGGCCACGATAAATCCTCGTCTGTCGTCGCCGTGGCGTGGTAGATTGCCCGCTTGGGGTAAAACGATACCCCTCCGAAGGAGAAGCTCAGATGAACCGATTTTTCGCATTTATCGCGACCGGAACGCTGATCAGCCTTGCCTCGATCATCTCGGCCTGCACTTCGTCCGGAAGCGTCGACCAAACCTCCTCGATCGGCTACTACCACGAGGATCTGCCGCTCAACCCAGCCTGCGGTGGTGGGTTCAGGCCGAGCGATGGGCGTTCTTGCAGCTATTAGAAATCTGCGCCGATCGGGCATGATGCCGCCGGATGAAGTCGTCTGACTGGCAATCGCTGGAGGCGAACTATCGCTGCAATCAGACTTCCAATTTTTCCCGCGCTAATAGCTGCACGGACGATCATTGCCGAATCCATCGCGGCAGGCAGGCCGGAGGTCAAAGTCAGCGCTCCGGGCGGTATACCCGCCCGTTTGCATCGAGTCGTTTGGGCTCGTGGTGCAGGCCGATGCCGACATGGCAATGACGAAGACGGCTGTCATGGCCCCCGATAGTTTGCGAGTTTGAAGCATCTCCCCACCCTTCACTGTCCAACGTGTCCGTATACTCGTGGCAAGTAGGCCGAAGAGGCGTCCTGATAACTGTCGTTGCCGATCAAGATTTTGTTATTTGTTGAAAACCCCTTCGCAAGCGCTTGCTGCCACGATCAAGGTTGTTTGGCCATGCCTGCAGAAGGGATCCACGGCTACGTCGGCTTCACCTAAAGAACTAGGCTTGGCGAAACGGCCACGCAAGGCATCAACTATCGATGATCTAGCCACTGGTTGCCAATTCACGGAAGGTGAAGAAACAGGGGCACGCCGCTCGACGAGTGGATAGCACATGCTTTCGAGTTACCGGGAGCCTACATGCTTCATATTGCTAAGATTGCGCCACCTCGGTTCAGGCTATGGACGCGCGCTTCACGAGAATGGCGCCATGGTGAGCCCGAGCTTCGGATCCTCGATCGATTATGCCGTCGGAGCCAGACTGCCATCGATATAGGTGCGAACTACGGTGTCTATTCTTGGTTCTTGACCAAGTATGCGCGCAATGTCGTCGCCTTCGAGCCTCAACCTAACATGGTAGCTTTTCTGAAGGCCGCGCTTGGTTCGTCGGTTCGGGTGGAGCAGGTCGCACTTTCCGACAGCGCTGGCGTTGCAACGATGCGGATCCCCAGTGATCAGCGCATGGATGGCTGCGCCACGATTGAGGAGCAGAATAGGCTTTCGACGCAAAATGTCGAAGAAATTTCCGTTCCAACCCGGCGCCTGGATAGCTATCAGTTCGACACTGTAGGCTTCATCAAGATCGACGTTGAAGGGCACGAACTAAAAGTACTCGAAGGCGCGGAGGCTATATTGCACCGGGATCGCCCAAATCTGCTTATCGAAGCGGAAGACCGACATCGACCCAACGCTGTCGGCAGTGTGATCGACTATCTTAAGCCGTTTGGATATTCTGTATATTGCCTGAAAGATCGAAAATTTCGTTCCCTGTCGATCGACGAGGTCCGGAAAGGCTCTTCCGGAACGCCTTACAACTACGTTTTTTCTATCCGCGACGATCTATAAGCGCACTTAGTGTGCCCACCCCCCGCCGGCCGACCTTCAGCGGCAATGACCGCTGGCGCGTCGCGGCAAAGCGCTCGGAAATCGGACGGGATTGGACCTCGGGCGGGAGGATATTTTGCCGGCCCTTTGAGAACGGTTTAAACGCTCCTTGAGCCGTCCTTAAGACCTGATTGGGCTTTTCAAAAATTCGGGAACCTCGTGTCAAAATTCCAAAAAATCACGTCCGCCGAGCCGAAGGAAGTTCAACGGCCGGTGTTTTTCTGAGAAGCGCGCGTTCATCGGAGGTTAATCCTTGTTAACCCAGAATCGAAGCCTGAAAGGATGATCCGATGAAGATGCTTTTTTCGTCACTTGCAGCCATTGTCTTGTCTGCATCGTTCGCCCTGCCGCTAAACGCCACGCCGATTGTCGTGCCGAACGCAGCACAACTGCACACCCCAGACGTCGAGCAGGTCAAACACCGGAAACATGGGAAATGGCATGCAAATCGCCACTGGAAACAGCGATACGCCCACCGCGACTGCAGGTATTATGGCTCGTGCTACCGTCCGCGGTATTACGGTCATCGCGACTATTACGGCTATCGCGACGATTACTCCTATCGTCGTCGGTCAGGAGTGACTGTGTATTTCGATTTTTAGTCGGCACTGCCACGGGCGCCAACCTATAAAAAGAAAGGTCGGGCGAATGCTCGCGCCGACCTTTCTTTGATTGCATCGCACGGTGCCAGTACATCCGTGGTCACCAGCAAAAGCTATCCGATAGATTGAATTTATGCGCCTCGTGAATTTTCGCAAGGATTAGGGGGCTGCTGATTTAGAGCTAGGCAGGGGGCGCAATAACCGCGGTACGACGAGAAGTACGACACGCGCTCTGAAGTGCGCTAGTTGCTCGGCCGATCCGTCCAGTCGATCATCGCGGCGGCAGCAAAACGGAAGCCCTACCATAGCGCGCCGTCAGCCTTACCAACCGGCGGCTATTGACCAACATGCCCTGTTTGCGTGGCCGCCGCGGCTTGTGTCGGCATAGGCGCCACTCTGCTCGATCATATGGTTGGACAAGGTGCTATGCCCTGTCCGCGAAAGGCCGGAGCCTCGATCGCCGCAAAAAAACGGTGCGACTAGCGATCAGCTCAAGGCAATATTCGGATGGTTACACCCGCGCAGCACGTCGCAAGAAGCTAGCCGGAGACGGCGCCAAGCTCCTCTTGCCGGATCGGAACGAGAACTAAAATGTCTAACTCGGTGGGTCTAAGCTTGAAAGCTGGGACCTTGAACGCAAATATATGCAGGAAAAATAGGATCTTAGAGAGTTGAATGGTGGGCCTGGAGGGCGTCATAAAATCGTTCTAAAACAGATGGCTAAGTGGCGTCTTTCGCTTGATCCTCTGATCGCTCAAAGCCATTCGTGCTGCTGAACGCCTATGGCAACCCCTATAGCGAAAAGTCGCTTACGGGAATGATGGCGCACTGGACGAAGATGGCCGACATGCCGAAGGGCTGCACCCTGCACGGCCTGCGCAAGACGCTCGGCAAGCTTTTGGCCGAAAGCGGATCGACAACTCGACAGCTGATGGAAATGCTCGGCCACGACGATATCGAGCACGCGGAGCTTTATAGCCGCGAAGCCGAGCAGCAGAAACTGGCCCGCGACGCGATGGCCAAACTCTCCCGTAAGCTGTCGATAAAGAAGGCGCCGGCGAGGCGCAATTGACTTATTCCGTCCCGGACGGTGAAGGTGTGTCGCCGGTATGATCTGTGAGCGGTAGAGTGTTATTGAGCATTCTCGCGGAAGTCAGCCTGCCAAAAGCGGTGGAGAAAGAAATGATGCGTGTTAGTGCGTGGATTGCATCGTTAATCCTTTTCGCAGTTTTCCTTTATCTCGTCCTCACTGGAGCAGAACAGGTTCGCTTCATTTCTGTGGCGTTCGTGCTTGTTTTTGCCGTCTTAGCGACGCGATTAGATGACATCCAAGACCTGACATTTGGTCCAACAGGGCTGGCGGCAAAACTGGCGAAACAATTGGAAGAGGCTCGGGCCACAGTGAAGCAGCTTCAAGACTTTGCTGAGGTGTTTGCTGCTCGTAGTGTCCAGCAGATCGCGGGTGATAACCGAATGAGCGGCCTATCACCGAAACAAAAGCGTGAAGCGATCGCAGAAATCGTGCGTGGGTTGAAATCCATACAGCTGCCGGATGACCGCATCGATCGGGTGCTGTCGTTATCCGACCCCTATGATGACTACGATTATTGGAGCTGGACGATGTCGCCGATCTACAGCGCTAATGATAGAGAGGTCCAAAAGCTCGCGAACCAGTTTTACGACGTTGGGACCAGCAAAGGTATCGGCTACAATCCGGATGCTGAGACCACCGATAGGTTCCTCAAAACTCACAATCTTTATCAGGGCGAAATCGCAGAGCGTGTGATTGATTGGCGATATTGGAAAGCCAACCGCAAACATCGTCGCCTCGATAATGGGAGGCGCGTCACGAAACACGGAATCAAGCGAGAAGCTTGGAAGATGTCCTCAATATCAAGTCGAAGCCAGGAACAAAGGGCTAACCGGATGGCTAACCTTGCTGGCTAACCACCTTCTAAGGCCTCTGAAACATGGGAGGAATGGTGGGCCCGGAGGGACTCGAACCCCCAACCAAGCGGTTATGAGCCGCCGGCTCTAACCATTGAGCTACAGGCCCTTGGCGCCGGGTGTCCGGCGCTTGGGTGCCGGGGCAATGGTTCCCGCGGCACGGGTTCCGCTCTAACGCAAATCGGGAAGAGCCACAAGCGGAGAGCGCACGCATCTGTGGACGATGCATATTCGTGGGCAGCCACTGGAAGCTTCCCGCGCGGACCACAGTTATTCAAGTGACGTTCCGCATGAAAAGGGCGATCGCAGATGGTGGCTTTGAACAGTGCCGTGGTGCTCATCGTGGAGGATGAGCCGATGATCCGGTTCAATATCCTCGATGTGCTGGAGGATGTCGGCCACGTGGCGCTGGAGGCGGCGAATGCCGATGAGGCGCTGGTGGTGCTGAAGGGCAGGCAGGATGTCGATATCCTGTTCACCGACGTCAACATGGCCGGCTCGATGGACGGTCTCCAGCTTGCCAATCGGGTGAGGGCGATGCGGCCGAACATCGGCATCATCATCACCTCGGGCATGGTGCGGCTCGATCCGATGGCGCTACCCGCCAATACCGCTTTCCTGCCGAAGCCCTATATGCACGACACGTTGATTTCGACGATCAATTCCCTGATGACGTAGTAACACCGCGCAGCCGCAAAACGGGGACTGGTTTTGCGGCTGCGCGCGAGGCGCCGGGAGACATGGCTCGTCTTCAGGCACGGCGGAGGGGAACAGCGCCCTCAGCTGAAGCTGCTCTTCAGCGCCTCGTTCTCGTGATGGGCTTTCTTCTCGTAGATCGTGAACAGCGCCATCGAGAGGAGATAGGAGAGGAAGGGATCCCCTATCTGCGTAGCGAGGTCGCGGGATGCGAGAACATGGCGTTCCAGCGCGCCGATATCCTTCTGCGTGGCGGTTTCAGCGAGGCGGTTCATGCTGCCATCTCCAGGAATTGGGTCACGACCGAGCGAGCCGGCACGTGCCTGACATAAAGGGGTAGGGTGAGGCCGAGGGCGGCGCGCATCTTGCGCAGCACGCGGTCCGATACTTCGAAGGCGCCGCAGCAGACGGGATATTTGCCGTAGCCGTCGGCGCGGCCGAGTTCTTCCACTTCGGCGCCTGCGCGCTTGTAAACGCGCTTGAGGTAGGGCTCGTAGTTGGAAATCATCGTATGGATGCCGTGATCGAGCGCGCATTCGCAAAGCGCAAGCAGCATCATGGAGAAGGCGCGGCCGGCATCGATGCCGGGGAAATCTCGGGTGATCGCCTCTTCATCGATGCACATCCGCGTGCCTTCCCAGATGCCGGGGGAGATGAGATCGGCGGCATCGGGAAAGGTCTCGCGGAACACGTCGTAGAGAAGGGTCGGGCCCGTCGTCGGCATCAGGCGCATGCCGCCATAAAGACGGGTGCGGTTGTCGTTGCACCAGACGAGATAGGCGGGAGCCAGCGAATCGTAGCTGTCGCGTTCGTAAGGGCCGATGACGGGCACGTCCCAGCCGAGCGTATCGGCGAACACCTTCTTGCGCAGGCGAAACATCTGGTCGAGTACGGCAGCGTATTTCTGATACTCATGTGCCTGAATGATAACGAACATTTTGCCCTCCAGCGTTTTCAAGTTCGTGGAAGGCAGAATGGTTCAGGCGGGCCGGATCGGAAATTCCCTCAGATGGGCCCCCTCAGATGAGGGGGGCAGAGCCTGCCGCGCAAAAGTGAGATTTTGTGATCACGACATGCGCCAAAAAACGCGCCAGAGCCTTTCCTGGCCAGATTGAAGCATTCTGCCGGAGCAGGTTTTCGTCAGGGCAAAGGCGCTTGGCGAAGGGCATACCTCTTGGTACGTCCGAGCCGATCGCCTTTGATCCTGGCGTAGAGATGCCCGGCCCACCGGCCGCACTGCTTCGCCATGCGAAGCAATAGGTGCGTCCGGCGATTCTAAAGTCCTGCAGATTTGCCTAGCAAATCTGCAGGAGGGTTGGCTGAAACGGGCCGGCTGATCGACCGGTCGGCCTGGCCGTAGAACTGGGCTACGACGCGCGCCAGCCGGTCGACCATCCGACTCCGTTTGAGCCAACAGAATGCTTCAATCTGACCAGGAAAGGCTCTAGGGATTGATGATGCGCAATTGCACGGCCCGCGACGCGGCGGCCGAGATCGTCGCGCAGCCGAGCTTGAAGCGGGCGGTCTTCAGATAATCGCGCGTGGTGTGCTCGGATATGCCCAGGATGAGCGAAATATCCTTGTAGTCCTTGCCGAGCGCCGTCCAGTGCAGGCATTCGATTTCGCGCGGCGACAGTGCCGGCACCGGATCGTTCTCGCCATGCAGCTCGTAGACGGCCTTGCGGTGGATCAGGTGAGCGATCTCGAGCCATTCGTTGCGGCAGCGGCGGACGAGTTCGGCCCATTGGTCAGCCGGTATGCGGGCATTCATCGACAGCAGGGCGCGGCGCTGCGCCTTGTCGGCGACGGGAATGGAGTAGCCGTTGCCGCCGATGCCGTGCTTCTGGGCGTCGACCAGCATGGCATAGGCCTCCGGCGTCGGCTCGACCTCGCTCCAGTCGAAGGGCAGCTGGCGTTCGAAGCCCTCTTTGACGATCGGATCGACCTTCACATAGCTGTTCAGGAGGTAGCGGGAGACCCAGGCATCCGGATAGGTGGTGCGCACGAAGGGCGAATCGATCTTGCTGGCGATGGTCTGGGCGAGATGGTATGTGACGAAATCGAGGCCATATTCCGCCTGCAGAATGCGGATCGCGGCATCCACATTGGCCGCGGCCTTGATCTGTTCGAAAGCGGACTCGAACTTTTCGCTATAGGTATTCTCAATCATTTCCACTGCCCCAATTCCCTCAATCCTACCGCGAGGGCCGTCATAAATACAAGGCATCCCCACATATGCGGGGAATGACAATTCGGGTCCCATCTGCTAGCGCCTGTCATGAGGAGACCTCATATGGACAGCAAGAGACCATTCGAGATTGCCGAATGCCAACAGGCCGCCAAGGGCCTGAAATCCAGCTGGCAGGACATGGCAGGCTCCGAAGCGCTGATCCGCGCCCTCGTTGCCGAACGCAACGGCGACAGGCCGCTGGCACTGTTCTGGACCGAGGTTCACCGGGCGCTCTGCCAGGAAACCAACGCTTTCTGACGATCGGCCTTCCCGAACGGCTCAGCCTTTTCTCCGCAATTCAGGCATGACACCCACGCCGGCCGGCAGGCAAATCCCACAGCATTTCTGCTCTGCAAAACTGCCGATGAATACGTCTTCATTCATGTCGTGATTCGATTTGGCGGTGAAAGGATCGGACTTTGCGTTCTGGATCTATGGTTAAGAAATCCGCATTATTTCATCGACTTGTTTCGAAACGATTGATGGAGACTTTGCGGAGGGAGCGATGATGTTTGTGGAAACGGTTGCGCTGTGCCGTCGCTGACGCTCTCTTGCGAAAGGCAAGCCGAGCCCTCTTTCCATCCTGAAGCGCCAGGGCCTCGAGAGAAGCAAGGCCGGCTACCGGGGTCCCGCTCCGGCAATGGAGCGGCCGCAGCACCCATCCCCCGTCCTTCGAGGCTCCGGCCTTCGGCCTGCGCATCTCAGGATGAGGGTTGATTGGTGTGTAGCGTGGCTAGCGGCTGATCGGCGGCCGTGTGGCAGGCGGGCGATCGGTATGCCGTGTGGTGCTGAGTGGTGCCGTGCAGAGTCTGGCTTGCCGTTCTGCTCTCCGGGGAGGCAAGCGGCGACGCCTCTCCCCCTCATCCTGATGCGCGCCGCAGGGGCCTCTAAGGACGAGGCCACCACGGGGGGCTCCGGCAATGGACGAGCGCTGCCGAACGGCTGAAGCCGGCTTGGGATTGGGGGTCAGCCGACCATTGTGGAAGGATTGACCCAGTCTTGACGCGGCATTTCGGGCTGCTGCGATCTCGGGCGAAACTTCACCAGCACCTCGCGGCCATCGGAAGAGGCCTTCGTGCGCTCAAGCGCATCGCGTTCGGCAACCGCCTGGCGCCAGTGTTCGTCGTCGCGGCCAATGGGCCGGCCCTGTTCTTCCCAGATCGCGTAAGCTCTTTTGCTGATCCATTCGTGGCGTCTGTCGCTCATCTATCCATTCCACTCGTCAAAGTGTTATTCGGCAATTCTGTCCGGCAGAACCGGCGACCGGCGTTTGGCTGCCATCAGCAGGTCGAGTTCGATAGAGGAGGGCCCGAAACGGGTGAACAGGCTTTCGGCCTGATCGCTCAGCAGGCCATATTTGGAAGCGAATTCATCAAGGCTATAGGGGCGGCCGCGCAGGATTCTGCTTCGGCGCTCCGGCTCACGGATTTGCGTCATTGGTGATAACCCCAGACTGTTTTGCGAATTATGAGAACAAAACAAATTACAACGACAAAGGTTCCGTGATTTTTCAGGGTTTTTTCGCCTCGTCGTACCGTTTTGGGGCGCCTGAATGCGGGTGGCATGAATTTTCTAAAAGGGTGTCGCCTGAGAAAATTTCGCCTAAAAAATGCAAGAATTTCAGCCGGTTATGAAATTGGCTTTCGCGGAGGCCGATAAATGGCTTTATCCCCGGCACGTTACTCTATAGAATCAATCGTGTTATTCGGTCCGCAGGGGCAATATTTTCCGTTCCCGCGTTGATGCCGACCGATACCGGAGGACTTGGCTTCAATCCAACAAGAGGAGACAGACATGATGAATGCACTGCCGCCACTTCATAACGGCCACGCGCCGTTTACCCTCCAGCAATTGTTCCGCGAAGCGCTCTATGCCTTCGAGGAATGGGATAGCGAATTGACCGAGCCGATCGTGACCCACGAAGGACGGATCATCCCCATCAGCTTCGTTTTCGAAGCCATGCGCGAATGCACCGACATCGTGCCGATGAATATCGTCGGCGCCGTCACCGAACGGCTGACCAAGCCGTGGGAGGGCGAAGGCCCGCTCGACCAGATGACCTTCTCGACGGCGGCACGCGTCATGCGCGTGCTGGTGCGCAAGCGCCTTCTCGCCAACGGCACGGCGGATCTCGTCGCCGTTTCGGCCCACGCGGCCGAAGACCAGAGCCGCGACTGACAGGACGAGGATCGCGGCCATGGCTGCGATCCTTTTCCGCTTTTCGGCGGAACCTCGCTCATCCCCAGCCGTTTAGTCCGCACAGCCCGCCACTACGGCGCCTCGCGTCTTCGGACGCGCAATTCTGTACGCGCAATTCTGTAGTGATGACGGCCGAGGAACGAGCATCATGCTGAAATCCATCGTTCATGAAATCATCGGCGCATCCAGGCATGAGCCGGAGCTTCCGCAATCGCTGGAGCAGTTTCGCGACAGGAAGCGGGTATTGATCATCTTCGCCGACGCGCAAGACGACCGTCCAATCATTCAGGACGAATGGCTGCGCAAGGCGCAAATGCGCCTCATCGAGGAAGACGTCGAGGTATTCACCATTGCCGGCGGCGGCGCGTTCGCGCTGTTCGATGATGACTGGGAGCTCGATGCCGACGATATTCGCGCGCGGCTGCAGGGACCGCCGGCCGGTGAGTTCGGCCTGATCCTGATTGGGCGCGACGGAACCGTCCGACTGCGGTCGAGCGAGCCGCAAACCGCGGAGGAAATTTTCGCGGCCTTCGAGACGCTGCCGAAGGAGACACCCTGGTAAGGCTTCAGCCTTCGGTCTGAAACGAAAGCGGGGGTGGCGAAAGCTGCGCTCCCCCTTTGCGTGTTCAGAGCTCGAAGGCTTCCTTGAGGCCGAGGCTCTTGCGTTCGCGCAGATCGAGGTCGGCCTCGATATGGGCGATATGATGCAGCATCAGCTGGCAGGCGCGGTCGAGTTCCTTGACTTCGATCGCCGAAATGATGTCGCCATGTTCGGAGTGGCCGCAGCTCGATGCGGTCGACTGGCCATAGAGCGCAATGACGAGGGATGAGCGGGCAACGAGCTCCTCCATGAAGCGCTGCATGATCGCATTGCCGGATATCGCCGCCAGCGTCAGGTGAAAATCGCCCGATGCCTTGATCTCGGCTCGGCGCGCCGTCTGGCCGCGCTCGCTCATGAGGCGGCCTTCTTCCAGCAGCAGCTGTCTCAGATGGGCGATGTCACCCGGCGTGATCCGGGCGGCTGCCTCGCGCAATATGCCGGGTTCGACGAGCCGGCGGGCGGAAAAGATCTGGCGCGCCTCATCCGGCGAGGGATAGGCGACGAAAGCGCCGCGGTTCTTCTCGACGCTGACGAGGCCTTCATAGGAGAGTGCCTGCAGGGCGGCGCGGGCAAGCGTGCGGCTGACATTGAAGAGATTGCCGACATCGCTTTCCGAAAGCTTGGTACCGGGCGAGAGCCTGCGCTCGACGATCGCTTCGCGAATGGCATCGCGGATCTGTTGCGCGCCGGTTTCGGCGGAGTCGTCGGCCTGCTGAGCCTTGGCAGCGGATTTCATGAAATCGATTTCCTGATGGTCGGCAAACCATATCCATGTTCGCTGCAAAAGTTAAATAGAATTTGTGCTCGAAGTAGCGCCGAAATTGTATACGATCTTTTGCACAAATTGCGCACGATAGCCTAAATCGTGAGCAGATAGCATTGTGCTTATAATTTGCCCTCGTAGGTTCCGCGCCGATAAAATCCTTATTTTGCAGTAGTTTTGTGCAGGAAACTACAATTGGCACGGCAGATGCATCGCCTTTTCCAAACAGGGGAAGGCATGATGTCGAAAGCGGCAGAGATCGATATAGTATCCGTTTCGAAGGTCTATGGCGCGACGACGGCCGTCCATGCGATCAGCCTGAAAATTCCGGCCGGCTCCTATTGCTGCTTCCTCGGCCCGTCGGGCTGCGGCAAGACCTCGACGCTGCGCATGATCGCCGGCCACGAGAGCATTTCGTCGGGCGATATTCGGCTCGGCAATGTCGTGGTCACCGACTTTCCGCCGGCCAGGCGTGGCACGGCGATGATGTTCCAGTCCTACGCGCTGTTCCCGCATCTCGACCTGATCGACAACGTCGCCTTCAGCCTGAAGATGAAAGGCGTCGACAAGCAGGAGCGGCGGGCGAAGGCGCGCGAGATGCTCAAACTGATGCAGATGGAGGCCTATGCCAGCAGGCGTCCGGCCCAGCTTTCCGGCGGCCAGCAACAGCGCGTGGCGCTGGCGCGCGCGCTGATCACCGATCCGGAAGCGCTGCTGCTCGATGAGCCGTTGTCGGCGCTCGATCCGTTCCTGAAGATCCGCATGCGCGCCGAACTGAAGAAGCTGCAGAAGTCGCTCGGCATCACCTTCGTGCACGTCACCCACAGCCAGGAAGAGGCGATGGCGCTCGCCGATGTCATCGTCATCATGAATGACGGCCGGATCGAGCAGGCCGCAGCACCCCGCGAGGTCTTCGAACGGCCGGCGACGGCCTTCGTCGCGCGCTTCATGGGCGATCACAATGTGCTGTCCGGCCAGGTGACATCGAGCGAAAACGGGGTGCTGGTCATGACGGTGCCGGAGGGGCAGAGCTTTTCCGTGCGCGGGACGGGCAGGGAGGTCGGCGAGCGCGTCGATATCGGCATCCGCACCGATCGCGTGCGCCTGCAGGTGGCGACCGAATGGACGCTCGGCTTCAACGGCATCGTCTCCAACATCGAATATCGCGGCTCTTCCGTGAAGATCACCGTTATCGGCGCCGGCAGCGACGATTTCACCGTCATATCAGACGACGGCGACTATTTCGCCCGGCCGGTCGCCGTCGGCGACACCGTCGCGCTCAGCTGGGCGCTCGAGGATGCCGTGCTTCTCGGCCGCTCCTCGGCGTGAGCCATCACCATCAAGAACCATGAACCTTCCATATCAAGAAAAGGGGAACTGACATGACGACTGAAACGACATCGACCAAGGCGGAGAAGGGTCTGTCCCGCCGCACACTGCTGAAGACGGGCGCTGCCGCCGTCGGCGCCATCGCCGGCTCCGGCGCCATCACCGGCTTTCCGACAATCTGGGCGCAGACGAACATCACGCTTCGCCAGTTCGGCACCGGCGTTTCCAACATCAACGCCATCGCCGAGAAGTGCAAAGCCGATCTCGGCATCACGCTGGAGATGACGGCGACCGATTCCGACGCCGCCGCCCAGCGCGCCGTCACCCAGCCCGACAGCTACGACATTGCCGATATCGAATACTGGATCGCCAAGAAGGTGTTCCCGACAGGCGTCCTGCAGCCGATGGACGTCAAGAAGCTGAAATATTACGACAAGATCGTGCCGCTGTTCATCAACGGCAAGCTGAAGCCGGAAAGCGTCATCGCCCAGGGCACGGCGCCGCACACGGTCGGCTTCGTCGAGGCTCCGGGCGCCAAGACCTTTGCCAAGGAACCGACGCAGTGGATGACGATGGTTCCGACCATCTACAATGCCGATACGCTCGGCATCCGCCCCGATCTCGTCGGCCGCGATATTTCGAGCTGGGCCGACATCATGGATCCGAAGTTCAAGGGCAAGACCTCGATCCTCAACATCCCGTCGATCGGTATCATGGATGCTGCGATGATCATGGAGGCTATGGGCAACATCAAGTATGCCGACAAGGGCAACATGACCAAGGAAGAGATCGACAAGACGATCGAATTCCTCATCAAGGCTAAGGGCGACGGCCAGTTCCGCGCCTTCTGGAAGAGCTTCGACGAATCGGTCAACCTGATGGCATCGGGTGAAGTGGTCATCCAGTCCATGTGGTCGCCGGCCGTCGCCGCCGTCCGCTCCAAGGGTATCGCCTGCAAGTATCAGCCGCTCAAGGAAGGCTACCGCGCATGGGGCGGCGGCCTCGGCCTTGCCTCGCACCTCAAGGGCGCGCAGCTCGATGCGGCTTACGAATATATCAACTGGTACACGTCGGGCTGGGTCGGCGGCTACCTCAACCGCCAGGGCTACTATTCCGCCTGCATGGAAACGGCCAAGAACTTCATGACAGCCGACGAATGGGGCTACTGGATCGAGGGCAAGCCGGCGCAGGGCGATATCCTGTCGCCTGAAGGCAAGGTCATGGAAAAGGCCGGCGCCGTTCGCGACGGCGGAGCCTTCGAAGCCCGCATGGGCGCGGTCGCCTGCTGGAACTCCGTCATGGACGAGGACCGCTACATGGTCCGCCGCTGGAACGAGTTCATCGCTGCGTAATGCGATTGCCGTTTTCCCCTCCTCAACCCTCCCCACAAGGGGGAGGGAGTCCGGAGGCGGTGCGGCAGAGAACTCCCTCCCCCTTGTGGGGAGGGTTGGGGAGGGGTCCTTTGAGCCCTCCCTGTCGGAAAGCAGGTGGCCCGGACGCCGCCGCGATTCTCTTCTCCCCCAGCGGGGAGAAGGTGCCGGCAGGCGGATGAGGGGGTGGCACGCACCTTCGTTCCACTTGACGTAATCAGAACGGAGAACCGGATATGGCGACCATCGCAGCGGAAACGGAGGAGGACGGTCAGGGCGCGCGCGGCGGGCGTGGACTGAGGCTCTCCCCATCGGCGATATCCTATCTCCAGGCGACGCCGCTGTTCGCCATTCTCGGCTTCTTCTTCCTGCTGCCGATCGCCATGATCGCGGTCGTCAGCTTCTGGGACTACGATTTCGCCGGTCTCTACCCCGATTTCCTCACCATGAACTATACCGACACGCTCGGTTCGTGGGTGACGTGGAAGACCTATCTCAACACGTTGAAATTCACCGCGATCGTCTGGTCGCTGACGCTCGTCATCGGCTTCTGGGTCGCCTATTTCCTGGCCTTCCACATCCGCAAGACCTCAACGCAGATGATCCTCTTCCTCGTCTGCACCGTGCCGTTCATGACGTCGAACATCATCCGGATGATCTCGTGGATCCCGGTGCTCGGGCGCAACGGCCTGGTCAATTCGGCGCTGATCAAAATGGGCATCATTCCGCAGCCGATCGAATGGCTGCTCTATTCCGATTTCGCCGTCGTGCTCGCCATGGTGCATCTCTATACGCTGTTCATGGTGACGCCGATCTTCAACACGCTGATGCGCATCGACCGGTCGCTGTTCGAGGCGGCGCGCGATGCCGGTGCGTCGGGCTGGCAGATATTGTGGAACGTCGTCATTCCGCTCGCCAAGCCCGGCATGGCGATCGGCACGATCTTCGTCGTGACGCTCGTCATGGCCGACTTTTCGACGGTTCAGGTGATGTCCGGCGGCCAGAGCGCCTCGGTGGCGCTGATGATGAAGAACCAGATGTCGCTGCTGCAATATCCGGCAGCGGCCGCCAATGCCGTGGTGCTGCTCGCCGTCGTGCTCCTGATGGTCGCGGCCATCCTGCGCGTCGTCGACATCCGCAAGGAGCTTTGAGATGAACCACGAAAAACGCGGCCTGCAATTCTATCTGCTGGCGATCTTCTTCATCATCTTCGTACTGTTTCTCTACGGCCCGCTTTCGGCGATCCTGATCCTCTCCTTCCAGGGACCGGACGGCGGCCTGACCTTCCCGATGAACGGCGTTTCCACCCATTGGTTCTTCAACCTGTTCGAGAAGCAGGCGGTCGGCGATTTCGGCGCCTCGTTCCGCCGTTCCTTCACCCTCGGGCTGATGGTGATGGCGGTGACGGTCGTCGTGTCGCTGCTTGCCGGGCTTGCCTTCCGCCGCCGCTTCCGCGGTTCGACCGCGCTGTTTTACGCCACGGTCGCAAGCCTCGTCGTGCCGTCGATCATCATCTCGCTCGGCATCGGCGTGGTCTTCCAGCAGGGAGGGCTGAAGCCCGCCTGGTATTCGTCGGCCTTCGGCGCGCATCTCACCTGGACGCTGCCCTTCGGCGTGCTGATCATGTTTGCCGTCTTCAACCGTTTCTCGCCGGCTTACGAAGAGGCGGCGCGCGATCTCGGCGCCAGCTCCTGGCAGACGTTCCGCCATGTCGTGCTGCCGATGATCGCGCCAAGCCTGATCGGCGTCGGCTTGTTCGGCTTCACGCTCTCCTATGACGAATTTGCCCGCACGCTGATGACCTCAGGCAGCTACAACACCTTGCCGCTCGAAATCTACGGCATGACGACCAACGTCACGACGCCGGTGCTCTATGCGCTCGGCACGGTGACGACGCTGTTTTCCTTCACCATCATACTCATCGCCCTTGGCATCATGATGATGCTCAGCCGGCGGCAGGCAAAGATAAACTGATATGCGCATCCTCATCGTCAATCCGAACACAACGGCCTCCATGACCGAGAAGGCCGCGACCGCCGCGCGTGCGGTGGCAGCCTCCGGCACGGAGATCATCGCCGCGACGTCGCGCATGGGGCCGGTTTCCATCGAGGGACATTACGACGGCGCGCTGGCGATCCCCGGTCTGCTCTCTGAACTCCAGGAGCGGCAGGCGGTCGGCTATGACGCGGCTGTGATCGCCTGCTTCGACGATACCGGGCTCGAAGCGGCACGGAGCTTTGCCGATGTGCCGATCCTCGGGCTTTGCGAATCCGCCGTGGTGACGGCAGGATTCCTGGCGCAGCGCTTCACCGTGGTGACGACGCTGGAGCGCTCGCGGGTGCTGATCGACAATCTCGTGCGCCGCTACGGCATGGGCGAGCGCGCCAAGGTGCGGGCCTCCGACATCCCGGTGCTGGAGCTGGAAGATGCGGCCTCGGGCGCAATCGGCAAGCTCAGGGCCGAGATCGAGCGGGCGCTTTCAGAGGACGGCGCCGAGGCGATCGTGCTCGGCTGCGCCGGCATGACCGATCTGGCGCGCGAGCTGCAGGAGATCTACGGCGTGCCGGTCGTCGACGGCGTTGCGGCCGCCGTCAAGCAGGCCGAGGCGCTGGTGTCGCTCGGGCTTTCCACCAGCAAGCGCGGCTCCTATGCCTCGCCGCTGCCGAAACCCTTCAGCGGGGCGATGAGCGGTTTTGCGCCAGTCCGGAAAGCCGGCTGAGCCATGTCCGTTTCCTTCGATTTCAAACAGCTCAGCGAGCGCGAACGCTACAAGCTGATGATCGGCACGATCATCCCGCGGCCGATCGCGCTGGTGACGACGGTGGATGAGGACGGCCGGATCAACGCCGCGCCCTTCAGCTTCTTCAACTGCCTTTCTGCCGATCCGCCGATCCTTGCGATCGGGGTCGAGAACAATGCCGACATGTCGTTCAAGGACACGGGCCACAATATCCGCATGACCGAGGTGTTCACGGTCAATATCGTCTCCTTCGCCATCGCCGAGGCGATGCATGTCTGCGGCGCCAAATATCCGCGCGGCGTCGACGAGCTGAAGCAGGCGGGGCTGACGGCGATGCCGGGCGAGAAGGTCGCTTCGCCCTTCATCGCCGAGGCGCCGGCCGCCTTCGAATGCCGGCGGCATGTGACGCTGGAACTCGGCCGCTCGCGGCAGATCGTCATGGGTGAGATCGTCTATGCGCATTACCGCGACGGGGTCGTCGATCCGCAAAGGCTGCATGTCGATCCGGCAGCGGTCGATGCGATTGCAAGGCTCGGCGGCGATACCTGCGCCACCATCCGCGACCGTTTCGAGATGCTGACGCCGAAGCTCTGACGGGTGCGATAGGCCATAGGCCCAAGTTTTGCTTTACTTTTTCGGCTCCCGCGCGAATGGTCTGCACGGATTATCGCGGCAGAGGAGCGCTTACCCATGACAATCGAGAACGATCTCAGCCGGATCGCGGAGCAGGAGAAAGCGCTGAGCTTCGACGCTTTCGACCTGACGACGGCATGGCAGCTCGGCAAGCTCCTGCAGGAACTCGCCACCGAGCGCGGCCTCGGCATCGCGATCGATGTGACCTTGCATTCGATGCCGGTGTTTTACGCGGCACTCCCTGGCGTGACGCCCGATAACGTCAATTGGGTCCGCCGCAAGCGCAACATGGTGTTGCGCTATTTCCGCAGCAGCTATGCCTCCGGCCTGAAGTTGCAGAAGGACGGCAAGACGGTCGAAGACAATGGGCTTGATGGCGCCGACTATGCGCCGCATGGCGGCAGTTTTCCGATCAACGTCAAGGGCACCGGTTGCATCGGCGCCGTCACTGTCTCCGGCCTGCCGCAGCGCGACGACCACAATCTCGCGGTCGAGGCACTGGCGCTGATGCTGGCGAAGGATCTGGATACGTTGCGGCTTGCCCCGCCGCTCTGATGCGACCTTTCCTGCCGTAATTTTGACAGAAAAAAGCCATGAAAACTGCAAAATCGTGTCGCCGCTCCGGTGACGCGGCCCTATCCTGCGGCTAAGCTGCGGCATCGCACTCCTATTTTACCCCGGGACGCCATGATCCGCTTGTTTCTTGCGCTTGCCGCCATTGTCGGCTTCGGCCTTTTCCTTGCCTCCTGCAACACGCTGTCCAAGGAGGAATGCGTCGCCGCCGACTGGCGGGTGATCGGTGAGAGTGACGGGGCGGCGGGCTACGAGCCGCAGCAGCGTTTCGCCGCCCATGCGAAATCCTGCGAACGGGTCAAGATCATCCCCGATCAGTCGATCTGGTTCCAGGGCTATCAAGCGGGCCTGGTGCGCTACTGCACGCCGCTCAGCGGGCTTTCACGCGGCCAGGCGGGCAGCGGCTATGCCAATGTCTGCCCACCGGAAGCCGCGCCGGGGTTCCTGCGCGGCTTCAACCTCGGCAGCAAGCAGCACGGGCTGCAGGAACGCCTCAACTCGATGCAGAACGACTATAGCTCCAAGGAGATGAGCATTGACGAGCTTTCCGACAAACTGAAGGACGCCAAGGATGGCGACCGCTCGGAACTGCGCCGGCGGATCGAGGATCTGGAAGACGACATGCACGACATCCGCCGCGACCAGCGCGACGTGCAGGACGATCTCGACCGCGTCAACGAGGATGTCGAATGGTTCCAGCGCAACCCGAGCGCCGAACTGCCGGCGCCGGGTTACTGAAGCTCAGAGCTTGCCGTTGGCCTCGGCGATGCCCTTCGTCAGGCTGCCGGTTGCCGGGAAGAGCGGGATGAGGCAGGCCTGCAGCGCGTGGTAGATATCGCCCTTGCCGGGGAAGAGCGAGTGCGAGGGCACGAGATCTTCCGTCAGTTCCTCATGCCAGCCGCCGTTCTTGTGGTCGATGAAGGCGCGCTCGATCACGTTCCAGATCTTGCGGTAGCTCTCCTCGTGGAAATCGCTCGGCAGATGTTCGTTGAGGAAATGGGCGGCAGCCGCACCTTCGCAGGCCGGCCACCAGAGCTTGTTGCGCTTGGCGGGCTTGTCGTCCCAGTCGAGCGTATAGAAGAAGCCGCCCTTGTCGTTGTCCCAGCCGAGCGCCATGGATTGGGCAAACAGCGCCTTCGCCGCATCCGGCATCCATTCGATGCGTTTGCCGCCGAGCGCCCAGAGCTGCAGGATCAGGCGAGCCCATTCCAGCCAATGGCCGGGCGTCGTGCCGGCCGGGCGGAACATTTCGTTCGGATGATAATAGGTCTTGTCGAGCTTCCATTCGGCGTCGAAATGCTCGGCGACGCGCCAGTCGACCGAACCGGCCGCGCGGCGGATGACGAGATCGGCGATGCTTTCGGCCTTGGTCAGATATTGCCTGTCGCCGGTCGCTTCGAAGGCCGCCATCAGCGCTTCGGTCAGGTGCATGTTGGAGTTCTGGCCGCGATAGGCGCCGCCGTCGAGCGGCTGCCAGTCGGCGGTGAATTCCTCCGCGATTGCGCCGTGCTTGGCTTCCCAGAACTTTGTGTTGAGGATCTCGGTGATATCATTGAGCATGCCGTCGGCAAGCGGATGGCCGATGGTCTTTGCGGAGGAGGCGGCCAGCAGCACGAATGCATGGCCATAGCCCTGCTTGTTGGAATCGACCGGACCGTCATTGTTAAGCGACCAGAAATAGCCGCCGTTTTTCCGGTCGCGATGATGGTTCCAGATATAGTTCATGCCGTGGTCGGCGACGTCGGCAGCGCCCGGACGGCCGAGCAGGGCGCCGATCGAGAAGCAATGCACGGCGCGCGCGGCAATATGGATGCCGCGAACCTGGCCCTCGGCGTCGAGAGGCCTGCCTTGGTCGTCGAGATCGTAGAAACCGCCCTTGGGGTTGACCGAATTGTGCTGGAAGAAATCGAAGAGGCCGTTCGCCTGGTTGAGCAGCCAGTCGCGATGATAGGCGCGGGTCGTCCAGTTTCCAAGCGCGGCATTGCCGGTTGCGGGTGCCATGATGCTCCTCCGATTTCGTGCACAAGCGTTGCAAACGCCTATATAGAGGTCGAGCAAGCCTGTCATCGGTCTATCGCATCGGCCGTCCTTTGCGCGTCTGAAAAGGCGCGCGGTGCTGTAGCCTTGCAAAGCACGAAATCGATAGGCATATATTGACATAAAGATATCTTTATGTGATTTGGAAGTCTGGTCTTATGACGTCAAGGAGCCCTCCCGTGTTTGACAATCTCTTTGGTCCGGAAACGGGCAAGCGTGACGGCCGTGAAGTTTTCGCGGCTTTGAAACAAGCCGCGAGCGAGCGCATCCTTGTCCTCGACGGAGCCATGGGCACACAGATCCAGGGGCTCGGCTATGACGAAGACCAGTTCCGCGGGACACGCTTCATCGGCTGCGCCTGTCACCAGAAGGGCAATAACGACCTTCTGATCCTGACCCAGCCGGACGCGATCGAAGAGATCCACTACAAATACGCCAAGGCCGGCGCCGACATTCTCGAGACCAACACCTTCTCCTCGACCCGCATCGCGCAGGCCGATTACGAGATGGAAGGCGCGGTCTACGACCTCAACAAGGAAGGTGCCGAGATCGTGCGCCGGGCGGCACAGCGCGCTGAACGCGAGGACGGCCGCCGCCGCTTCGTCGCCGGCGCCATCGGCCCGACCAACCGCACCGCCTCGATCTCGCCTGATGTCAACAATCCCGGCTTTCGCGCCGTCACCTTCGACGATCTGCGTTCCGCCTATGGCGAGCAGATCGACGGCTTGATCGACGGCGGCGCCGACATCATCCTCATCGAGACGATCTTCGACACGCTGAACGCCAAGGCGGCGATCTTCGCCTGCGAGGAGCGCTTCGCGGCCAAGGGCGTGCGCCTGCCGGTGATGATCTCCGGCACGATCACCGATCTGTCCGGTCGCACCCTGTCCGGCCAGACGCCTTCGGCCTTCTGGAACTCGGTGCGCCATGCCAATCCCTTTACGATCGGTCTCAACTGCGCGCTCGGCGCCAACGCCATGCGCCCGCATCTGCAGGAACTTTCGGGCGTCGCCGACACCTTCATCTGCGCCTATCCGAATGCCGGCCTGCCGAACGAATTCGGTCAGTATGACGAAACGCCGGAGCTGATGGCCGCGCAGATCGACAGCTTCGCCCGCGAAGGCCTCGTCAATATCGTCGGTGGCTGCTGCGGTTCGACGCCGGAACATATCAGGGCGATCGCCGAGACCGTCGCCAAGTACAAGCCGCGGCCGATCCCCGAGCATCGTCCCTTCATGTCGCTGTCAGGCCTCGAACCTTTCGAGCTGACCAAGGACATTCCCTTCGTCAATGTCGGCGAGCGTACCAACGTCACCGGCTCGGCGAAGTTCCGCAAGCTGATCACCAATGCCGATTATACGGCAGCGCTCGACGTCGCCCGCGACCAGGTCGAGAACGGCGCGCAGGTGATCGACATCAACATGGACGAGGGCCTGATCGATTCCGAAAAGGCGATGGTCGAGTTCCTCAACCTGATCGCCGCCGAGCCTGACATCGCCCGCGTGCCCGTGATGATCGATTCGTCGAAGTTCTCGATCATCGAATCCGGCCTGAAGCGCGTCCAGGGCAAGCCGATCGTCAACTCGATCTCGCTGAAGGAAGGCGAGGAGAATTTCCTCGCCCAGGCGCGGCTGTTGCACAATTACGGCGCGGCCGTCGTCGTCATGGCCTTCGACGAGACCGGACAGGCCGACAGCTATGAGCGCAAGGTGGAAATCTGCACGCGCGCCTACAAGCTGCTGACCGAGAAGATCGGCTTCCCGCCCGAGGATATCATCTTCGATCCGAACATTTTCGCGGTCGCGACCGGCATCGAAGAGCACAATAATTACGGCGTCGATTTCATCGAGGCGACGCGGACGATCCGTGAGCGCATGCCGCTGGTGCATATTTCCGGCGGCGTTTCGAACCTGTCCTTCTCGTTCCGCGGCAACGAGCCGGTGCGCGAGGCGATGCACGCCGTGTTCCTCTACCACGCCATCCAGGCGGGCATGGACATGGGCATCGTCAATGCCGGCCAGCTGGCGGTCTACGACAACATCGATCCCGAGCTGCGCGAGGCCTGCGAGGACGTGGTGCTGAACCGCCGCCCCGACGGCACCGAACGGCTGCTCGAAGTGGCCGAGCGCTTCCGCGGCGCCGGCGCCCGGGAAGGCCGGGTCCAGGATCTCTCCTGGCGCGAATGGAGTGTCGAGAAGCGTCTCGAACATGCGCTGGTCAACGGCGTTACCGAATATATCGAGGCCGATACCGAGGAGGCGCGCCAGCAGGCCGCCCGGCCGCTGCATGTCATCGAGGGCCCGCTGATGGCCGGCATGAACGTCGTCGGCGATCTCTTCGGTTCGGGCAAGATGTTCCTGCCGCAGGTGGTCAAGTCGGCGCGTGTCATGAAGCAGGCGGTCGCCGTGCTGCTGCCCTACATGGAAGAGGAAAAGCGCCTCAACGGCGGCGAAGAGCGCCAGTCGGCCGGCAAGATCCTGATGGCGACGGTCAAGGGCGACGTGCACGATATCGGCAAGAACATCGTCGGCGTCGTGCTGGCCTGCAACAATTACGAGATCGTCGACCTCGGCGTCATGGTGCCGGCGACGAAGATCCTCGAAACGGCGATCGCCGAGAAGGTCGACGTCATCGGCCTTTCGGGCCTGATCACGCCGTCGCTCGACGAGATGGTGCACGTTGCGGCCGAGATGGAGCGGCAGGGTTTCAAGATCCCGCTCTTGATCGGCGGGGCGACGACCAGCCGCGTGCATACGGCCGTGAAGATTCATCCCGGCTACAACAACGGGCAGACGATCTATGTGACCGATGCCAGCCGCGCTGTTGGCGTCGTCTCGGCGCTGCTCTCGCCGGAGACCCGCCAGGGCTATGTCGACGATATAAGAGCCGAATATGCCAAGGTGGCGGCCGCCCATGCGCGCAGCGAGGCCGAGAAGGTGCGCCTGCCGTTGCCCCGGGCTCGCGAGAATGCTCACAAGATCGACTGGTCTGCCTACCAGCCGGTGAAGCCGCAATTCTTCGGCACGCGGGTGTTCGAGGATTACGATCTGGCCGAACTTGCCAAATATATCGACTGGACGCCGTTCTTCCAGACCTGGGAACTGCGCGGCCGTTACCCCGCCATTCTCGAAGACGAGAAGCAGGGCGAGGCAGCGCGCGCGCTCTGGACCGATGCGCAAGCCATGCTCAAGAAGATCATCGACGAGAAGTGGTTCCGCCCGCGCGCCGTCATCGGCTTCTGGCCGGCCGGCGCCGTCGGCGACGATATCCGGTTGTTCACCGACGAGAGCAGGACGCAGGAGCTTGAGACCTTCTATACCCTGCGCCAGCAGCTTTCGAAGCGGGACGGGCGGCCAAACGTGGCGCTCTCCGACTTCGTCGCGCCTGTCACAAGCGGGGTTCAGGATTATGTCGGCGGCTTCGTGGTGACGGCCGGTATTGAGGAAATCGCCATTGCCGAGCGTTTCGAACGGGCGAACGATGATTATTCTTCGATCCTGGTCAAGGCGCTGGCCGACCGTTTCGCCGAAGCTTTTGCCGAGCGTATGCATGAGCAGGTGCGTCGAGAATATTGGGGCTATGCCAAGAACGAGACGCTCAGCAAAGAGGATCTCATCACCGAAGCTTATGCCGGCATCCGCCCCGCGCCCGGTTATCCCGCCCAGCCTGACCACACCGAAAAGGCAACGCTCTTCAAGCTGCTCGACGCTGAAAAAGCGGCCGGCGTGAAGCTGACGGAAAGTTATGCGATGTGGCCGGGTTCCTCGGTCTCCGGCCTCTATATCGGCCACCCTGACTCCTATTATTTCGGTGTCGCCAAAATCGAGCGCGATCAGGTGGAAGATTATGCCAGGCGCAAGGGCATGGAGGTTTCCGAAGTCGAGCGCTGGCTCGGACCGGTGCTGAACTACGTGCCGCGCAAGGCGGATGAGGAGATCGACGACGCGGCGTAACCAGCCGTTTGGCGTCTTCCGCTGATAAAATAATTCAAGAAAGGAGGGAGCCGGAAGTGAATCACTTTCCGGCTCCATGCTTTTGAAAATCAAGAAGATTTTTCTTTTGAGCCGATGATGTCGGCCTTGCGGTTCAAGTCACCGCGATCGTCAGCTCCGCGACGAAATCATAGGCGTCGCCGCGATAGAGCGAGCGGGTGAATTCCACGGCGCGGCCGGAGCCAAGATAGGAGATGCGCTCGATCGACAGGCCGGCCGCACCGACCGAGACGCCGAGAAGCTGGGCGTCGGCTTCCTTCATATTGGTTGCCGAGATGCGCTGCACCGCGCGTACCGGGCGGACCTGGAGGCGTTCGAGTTCAGCATAGAGCGAATTGGTGACGGCCGAGGGATCGGGCAGGAACTCGCCGGAAACGCTGGCATTCTCGATCGCCAGCGGCTGGTCGTCGGCGATGCGCAGGCGGGAGAGGCGCGAAACCTTGACGTCGGTGCCGAGGCCGAGAATCATCATCTCGTCGGGCGAGGGGGTGTGGATGCCCTTGTGCAGCCATTCGGAGCGGGAGGACATGCCGCGGCGCGCCATATCCTCGGTGAAGGAGGTCAACTGCGACAGGCGTTGCTCGACCTTGGAGACCGGCTTGGCGACGAAGGTGCCCGAGCCGTGGCGGCGCACCAGCAGGCCGTCGGCGACCAATTCGTCGATCGCCTTGCGGACGGTGACGCGGCTGACGGCGGCGAATTCGGCGATGTCGCGTTCCGGCGGCAGCGCATCGCCGTGGCCGAGCGTGCCGGTGCGCACGGCCTCTTCGAGCATGCGGCGCAGCTTGACGTAGAGCGGGCCGGTACCGGCAGCCTGCAGGCGCTCCAGGGATAGGATGGTAGCGAGGTCGTCGCTCATGCCGCACCTCTCTGCCTGTTGTTCAGGAGCTTCACCGCAAGTCCCGCCGCGCCCTGCAGGGCATCGCCCTTCGGTTTGGCGAGCAGCAGCCTGTAACGTTCGGCAAGCCAGGGTTCATAGGCTTCGGCAAGGCCGCCGAGCAGGCAGATCGACGGGCATTCGGGCCAGAGCAGCGCCTCGAGGCTTTCGCCGATCGCGGTCGCGGCGTCGGTGACGATGCCAACCGCAACAGTATCGCCCTTGGCCGCATGTTCGAAGACAACAGGTGCGTAGCGGGCAAAGTCCTTCGGTCTTGCCGAATGCGCGAATTCGACGATGCGCTCGGGATCGTTGCCGTATTCGGCCATGACCGCTTCGGTGATCGGCGATGCCGGCCGCACCCCGTCATGGGCGAGCAGCGATCGTTCCATTAGGTCGCGGCCGAGGCGGGCGCCGCTTGCCTGGTCCCCAACGACGAAACCCCAGCCGCCGATGCCGTTCAGCCGGCCATCCCTACGGGCATTATAGACCGAGCCGGTGCCGAAGGCGCCAACGATACCGTCGGCATCGCCGAGCGCACCCTGCAGGGCAATCAGCGCATCGGTGACGACGCGACCTTCGGTAAAGGGCAGGGCCGTTTCGATTCGTCTGCCGTAATCGCCGACGTTGGCACCGGCGACGCCGACGACGGCTGCGACGGAGGAGATGGTTTCAGCAGCAAGCCCGGCATCGCACAGCGCCTGCCGGGCGGATTCGACGATATTGAGAAGAGAGTTTTCGAGATCCGACAGAATGTTGGCAGGGCCTGATTTGCCGCGGCCGATGACATTGCCGTTTCCGTCCGCGACTGCGGCCCGGCAGCTCGTTCCGCCGCCGTCTATGCCGATTGCAAGCTCCGTCATCGGGCCTCCGAATATACCGTTCCCTATGTTTTTTAATACAATACCAAAAAAATACCATTTACCAAGTGGGAATGAGGGAGAAAATCAATCTTTTTATCTCATTGATTTCACTGGATTTAATTTTTTAACGAATTTTCTCAGGCCGAAAAGTTAAATTCGGCTGGACAATTGGTATTTTTTTGGCATTAATTCCGCAAAAGGGAACAGCACTTCGAAGCCCACGAAAACCGGCAGTTAAGCCAAGCCGGAACCGCTACGAAGGTGATCGAGATGACGACCCACTGGCCTATCGGGCTTGTGGCGAATTCGGGCATTCATCGGCTTTCCCCATCATTTCGCCGCCCCGGTGTAGCCGCTGGGAAGGTGCGCAGTCCGGCCGCAGGCGATCCGCCTTCGTGTCCGTCGAGCTTTCGGGACCGGCATTGCTGGCGGTCCTCCAAGGGGCGTTGGGTGTTGCCTCAGGCACGCCAATTGCTTGTTTCAGATCGAAAACAGCGCCTCGCGGCGCTTAAACAGGAGAGGGAAATGAAAAACACTGCTCTGAAAAGCTTCCTGCTTGCATCCAGCCTGCTGACGTCAGCAGGCCTCGTCCATGCCGCCGACGTCACGCTGACGATCGAAAGCTGGCGCAATGACGACCTGCAGATCTGGCAGGAGAAGATCATCCCGGCCTTCGAAGCCAAGAACCCGGGCATCAAACTCGTCTTCTCGCCGACAGCACCGACCGAATACGATGCTGCAACGTCTGCCAAGATCGATGCCGGCAGCGCCGGCGACATCATCACCTGCCGTCCCTTCGACAAGTCGCTGGCCCTGTTCAAGAGCGGCAACTTGACGAGCCTGAATGATCTGCCGGGTATGGAGAACTTCTCGCCGGTCGCAAAGGCCGCCTGGACGACCGACGACGGCAAGTCGACCTTCTGCGTGCCGATGGCTTCGGTCATCCACGGCTTCATCTACAACAAGGATGCCTTCGACAAGCTCGGCATCTCGGTGCCGAAGACGCAGGACGAGTTCTACGCAGCGCTCGACAAGATCAAGGCCGACGGCACCTACATCCCGCTCGCCATGGGCACGAAGGACCTCTGGGAAGCCGCCACCATGGGCTACCAGAACATCGGCCCGAACTACTGGAAGGGTGAGGACGGCCGCGCCGCCCTGATCGCCGGCAAGCAGAAGCTGACCGACGCCGACTGGGTCAAGCCCTATGAAGAGCTTGCCAAGTGGAAGCCCTATCTCGGCGACGGCTTCGAAGCTCAGACCTACTCCGACAGCCAGAACCTCTTCACGCTCGGCCGTGCCGCGATCTACCCGGCCGGCTCGTGGGAAATCGCGCTGTTCAACAGCCAGGCACAGTTCAAGATGGGCGCCTTCCCGCCGCCGGTTCCAAAGGCTGGCGACACGGGCTACATCTCCGACCATCCTGACATTGCGGTCGGCCTGAACGCGAAGAGCGCGCATGCTGAGGAAGCCAAGAAGTTCCTCACTTGGGTTGCTTCGCCTGAGTTCGCCGATATCTACGCCAACGCGCTGCCGGGCTTCTTCAGCCTGAACTCCAACCCGGTCAAGATGTCCGATCCGCTCGCTCAGGAATTCGTTTCCTGGCGCGGCCCGTACAAGTCGACGGTGCGCTCGACCTATCAGATCCTGTCGCGCGGCACGCCGAACCTCGAAAACGAGACCTGGGTCGAATCGGCCAACGTCATCAACGGCACGGATACGCCGGCGGTTGCTGCCGAAAAGCTCCAGAAGGGCCTCGACAGCTGGTACAAGCCGGCCAAGTGATGTGATCAGGGGCGGCGTTTGCTGCCCCTCATCCAGCCTGCCGGCCACCTTCTCCCCGCGTGCGGGGAGAAGGAGATTCGCAGCGACCTCCCAGCCCGACATAGCATCCCAGCAGGGCGTTCCTTTCTTCCCAGGTGGTGGAGAGTCCGGGTGAGGCGCAACGTTTTCCACCTGTGCTGCCCTTGCAGCCAGTCGACATGAACAGGCAAAAGCCATGAGCGAAACCAACAACGCGGCCGATATCGTCCCGCTCAAGCGCCCGGTGCGCTGGCACATTTTCGTCTTCATGCTGCCAGCCCTGATCGTCTATTCCGCCGTCATGGTGCTGCCGCTCATCGAAACCCTCCGGCTGTCGCTTTACAATATGGTCGACGGGCAGCCGGCCTTCGTCGGACTGGCGAATTTCAAGGTGCTGTTCGGCGATGCGCGCTGGGCGCGCGATTTCTGGAATGCCCTTGTCAATAACCTGATCTTCTTTGCCATCCACATGTGCGTGCAGAACCCGATCGGCGTGGCGCTTGCCGCCCTGCTTTCGGTGCCGAAACTGCGCGGCGTTGCCTTCTACCGCACGGCGATGTTCCTGCCGACGCTCTTGTCCTTCGTCATCGTCGGCTTCATCTGGAAACTGATCCTCTCGCCGATCTGGGGCGTGGCGCCCTGGATGCTCGATCTCATCGGCTTGAAATTCCTGTTCGCGCCCTGGCTCGGCAAGTCCGGTTCGGCGCTGATCGCGGTGTCGCTGATCTCGAACTGGCAATATATCGGCATTCCGATGATGCTGATCTATGCCGCACTTCTCAGCATCCCTGAAGAGGTGATCGAGGCGGCCGAATGCGACGGCATTACCGGCTGGGCGCAATTCTGGAAGATCAAGCTGCCGCTCATCCTGCCGGCGATCGGCATCATCTCGATCCTGACCTTCGTCGGCAATTTCAACGCCTTCGATCTGATCTACACCGTGCAGGGGGCGCTCGCCGGGCCTGACATGTCGACCGACATTCTCGGCACCTTGCTCTACCGCACCTTTTTCGGTTTCCAGCTTCAGCTCGGCGACCGCTCGATGGGCGCGACGATCGCTACGGTGATGTTCCTCATCATTCTCGCCGGCGTCTCGCTTTATCTCTTCGTCATCCAGCGGCGCATGCGTCGCTACCAGTTCTGAGGAGCGCGCATGTCCAAGGCACGCACATCTCCCATCCGCACCGGCCTCGTGCATCTGGCGCTGAGCGCCTATACGCTGGTCGCGTTGTTTCCGGTGTTTCTGACCATCGTCAACTCGTTCAAGGATCGCGCTTCGATCTTCCGCGAGCCGCTGATGATCCCGACGCCGTCGACCTTCAGCCTTGTCGGCTATCAGACGGTGCTGGGGCAGGGCGATTTCGCCACCTATTTCCAGAACAGCTTCATCGTCACGATCGTCTCGATCCTGCTGGTGCTGCTCTTCGGCGCCATGGCGGCCTTCGCCCTGTCGGAATATCGTTTCCGCGGCAATACGCTGCTCGGGCTCTATATGGCGATCGGCATCATGATCCCGATCCGTCTCGGCACGGTGGCGATCCTGCAGGGCATGGTGGCGGCCGGCCTCGTCAACACGCTGACGGCGCTGATCCTCGTCTATACCGCGCAGGGCATACCGCTGGCGATTTTCATCCTGTCGGAATTCATGCGCACGGTTTCGGATGACCTCAAGAATGCCGGGCGCATCGATGGGCTTTCCGAATATGCGATCTTCTTCCGGCTGGTGCTGCCACTGGTGCGCCCGGCCATGGCGACGGTCGCCGTCTTCACGATGATCCCGATCTGGAACGACCTCTGGTTCCCGCTGATCCTGGCGCCGTCGGAGGCCACCAAGACGGTGACGCTCGGCTCGCAGATCTTCATCGGCCAGTTCGTCACCAACTGGAATGCGGTGCTGGCGGCGCTGTCGCTGGCGATCCTGCCGATCCTCGTCCTCTACGTCATCTTCTCGCGGCAGCTGATCCGCGGCATCACGTCAGGAGCCGTCAAGTGACCGTAAAACCGATCCGCGTCCTCGTTGCCGGCCTCGGCAATATGGGCCGCAGCCATGCGCTCGCCTATCACAACAATCCAGGCTTCGAGATCGTTGGTCTCGTCAACCGCTCGACGCCGAAGCTGGAGCCCGAGCTGCAGGGCTATACGATCCATCCCGACTTCATGACGGCGCTCGCCGAGCTGAAGCCGGACCTCTGCTCGATCAACACCTATTCCGACAGCCATGCCGATTATGCCGTCGCCGCCTTCGAGGCCGGCTGCGACGTCTTCGTCGAAAAACCGCTGGCGACCACCGTCGCCGATGCCGAGCGCGTGGTCGCGGCGGCTGGGAAGGCCGGGCGCAAGCTGGTGATCGGTTATATTCTTCGCCATCACCCTTCCTGGATGAAGCTGATCGAGGAGGCGCGCAAGCTCGGCCCGCCTTACGTCTTCCGCATGAACCTCAACCAACAGTCCAGCGGCCCGACCTGGGCGACGCACAAGTCGCTGATGCGCACCACCTCGCCGATCGTCGATTGCGGCGTGCATTATGTCGACGTCATGTGCCAGATCACTGATGCCAGGGCTGTCGAGGTGCGCGGCATGGGGCTGCGCATGTCCGACGAGATTGCCGCCGACATGTATAATTACGGTCACCTGCAGGTGCTGTTCGAGGACGGTTCGGTCGGCTGGTACGAAGCCGGTTGGGGACCGATGATCTCGGAGACCGCCTTCTTCGTGAAGGACGTGATGTCGCCGAAGGGTGCGGTTTCCATTGTCATGGATCCGAACGCCAAGTCCGACGATATCGACACGCACACCAAGACCTCCGTGATCCGTCTGCACACGGCCGAGACCGGCGCGGACGGCAAGTTCATCCGGCCCGACCAGGATATGAGGATGACCGGCGAGCCCGGCCATCAGGCGCTTTGCGACCTGGAACAGGCCTTCATGCTGAGGGCGATCCGCGAGGATCTGAACCTCGACCGCCATATGGCGGATGCGGTGGCATCGCTGCGCATCTGCCTTGCCGCCGACGAGAGCGTGCGTACCGGCCAGCCGGTCAGATTGTAAGGGAAAGACAGTGGGATCGCTTCAACTCAAATCCATCCGCAAGACCTACGGCACGCATGAAGTGCTGAAAGGCATCGACCTCGAAGTCAAGGACGGTGAATTCGTCATCTTCGTCGGTCCGTCGGGCTGCGGGAAGTCGACGCTGCTGCGCAGCATTGCCGGTCTCGAGGACGTCACGTCGGGCGCCGTCGTCATCAACGGCCGCGACGAGACGCTGACGCCGCCGGCCAGGCGCGGAATCGCCATGGTGTTCCAGTCCTACGCGCTCTATCCGCATCTGACGGTCAAGGACAATATGGGGCTCGGCCTCAAGCAGGCCGGCACCGCAAAGGACGAGATCGAAAAGCGTGTCAGCAAGGCATCCGGCATGCTGTCGCTGGAGCCATATCTGGCGCGGCGGCCGGCCGAGCTCTCCGGCGGCCAGCGCCAGCGTGTCGCGATCGGCCGCGCCATCGTGCGCGAACCGGAACTCTTCCTGTTCGACGAACCGTTGTCGAACCTCGATGCGGCGCTACGCGTCCAGACCCGCCTCGAAATCGCCCGGCTGCACCGCAGCCTGAAGGCGACGATGATCTATGTGACCCACGATCAGGTCGAGGCGATGACGCTTGCCGACAAGATCGTCGTGTTGAATGCCGGCGCGATCGAACAGATCGGTTCGCCGATGGAGCTTTACAACCGTCCGGCCAATGTCTTCGTCGCCGGCTTCATCGGCTCACCGCAGATGAATTTCATCGCGGCCGAGAAGGTTGGCGATCACAGCGCCAAGACGATCGGCGTGCGGCCCGAACACATGACGCTGTCGCGTGAGCAGGGGAGTTGGGCGGCGAAGGTCGTGCATGTCGAGCATCTCGGCGCCGATACGATCATCTATCTGGAGTCCGACCAGTGCGGCCTGCTGACGGCACGCCTGTTCGGCGAGCATCAGTACGAGCCCGACGAGATCCTCTATGCGACGCCGGATCAGGCGCGTGTCCACCGCTTCGATGTCGACGACCAGGCGATCCGCTGAGGGCATGATAGAACGAAAAAGCCCCGTGTTGCGGGGCCTTTCACTTCCCGTTGGCGTGCAAGAGTTCGATCAGCCAAGCACGGGCCGCATGAAGCTACGTTCATAGCTGACGATACTGCGGTTGCGTTTGTCGAGTTCGAAAGCGGCCTGACATTCCGGATCACTCGCCATGCGCGTGCGATAGTCCTCATAGGCGGCAAGGCTCGGGAAGGAAAACAAGGCAACGGCAATGTCGTTGGCGCCTTCGGATGGCAGGAAATAACCGTGATGGGTGCCGCCCATCCTGTTGACGATCGGAATCCAGAGCCGGGCATATTCCTCGAATTCGGCAAGCTTGTACGGATCGATCACATAACGCAGGTGGCAGGTAATCATTGACATATCCCATTGCGTAAAACACCGAGCGGAGGGGTGCGGCTCATTTGGTTTGCTCACCTTCTGGCATCGCGTTGAGAGAGTTCAAGTGCTTTGCAGTGATGACAGCATCACGATTGCTGACGTGTCGGCCAGCCTGAAATGAAAAAGGCGCCGTTTCGCGGCGCCTTTTGCGTGAACGGTATCGGCGAAATCAGTCGCGGATGATCAGCAGGTCGGCCGCCATGAAGCGCAGCGTCACCGTTTCGCCGGCCTGCGGCGGGGTGATGCCCGGGCTGTTGAACATGTCGAAGGAGATGACGTTGCCGCCGACATTCATACGGGTGCGGATGACCGATCCCAGGAAGTGGGCCGAGACGACCTGGCCGGTTAGCGCCGTATCGCTTTTGACGTTGTCAGAGAGGGAACCGGCTTCCGGACGCAGCGCCAGCGAAATGGTTTCGCCAGCCTTGTGGGCGGCGACCGACTGCTTGAGCGTCACGCCCTGATCGCCGATCTGGATGCGGTTGGCGCCGGGGTCGATGACCTTGGCCTCGATGAGGTTCAACGTGCCGACGAAGGAGGCGACGAAGCGTGTCGCCGGCGTGTTGTAGATCTCGAAGGGCGAACCGATCTGGTCAGCCTTGCCGGCATTCATGACGACAATGCGGTCGGAGATCGACAGAGCTTCTTCCTGGTCGTGGGTGACGAAGACCGTGGTGATGCCGAGCTGCTGCTGGATCTGGCGGATTTCCTCGCGCAGCGACACGCGGATCTTGGCGTCGAGCGCGGAGAGCGGCTCGTCGAGCAGCAGCACCTGCGGCTTGACGGCAAGCGCGCGGGCAAGGGCGACACGCTGCTGCTGGCCGCCCGATAGCTGATAGGGGAAGCGGTCGGCCAGGTGATCGAGTTTGATCAGGCCGAGCATTTCCTTGACGCGGGCGTCAATCTCAGGCTTCGGCGCGCCGGCGACCTTGAGGCCGAAGGCGACATTGTCGTGCACGGTCATGTTGGGGAACAATGCATAGGCCTGGAAGACCATACCGATATTGCGCTGGTTCGGCTTCAGGGCGCTCTGGTCCTTGCCGTTGATGGTCAGCGTGCCGCCGGTCGGTGTCTCGAAGCCGGCGATCATGCGCAGAACAGTCGTCTTGCCGCAGCCTGACGGGCCGAGGAAGGAGATGAACTCACCCTTCTCGATGTTCATGTTGAAGTTCTTGACGACCTGAACCGGGCCGAAGGATTTCTGAATGTTGGTCAGTGTGAGAAAGGACATGAGCCAGTTACCTTAAGCCTTTGCCGGGCGGGCTTTACCGAAGCGGGAAACGAGGTTGAGCAGGCCCATGCTGAGCCAGGTGATCGAGAAGGCGATGACGGCGAGCGCCGAAGGCTCATAGGCCTTGTTTGCACCGACGAGCTGCAGATAGGGACCGAAAGCCGGACGGTTGAGCAGCGCGGCGAAGGTGAATTCGCCCATGACGATTGCCAGCGTGATGAAGGCGCCGGAGAGCACGCCGCTCATGACGTTGGGGAAAATGCACCTGAACATGATGGTCGTCCAGCGGGCGCCGAGACTTTCGGCCGCTTCCGTCAGCGTGCGGACGTCGATGGCGCGCATGGCGGTATCGACGGCGCGGTACATGTAGGGCAGGGACAGCGTGATATAGGAGAAGACCAGCAGGGCGTTGGTGCCGGTCGTCGAACCCGTCAGGGGCAGGTAGGACGACGAATTATACATCCTGAGGTAACCGAAGACGATGACGATCGCCGGAATGACAAGCGGCAGCAGCGTGATGAATTCGACGACGGGACGCATCTGCGGCAGGCGCAGCCGCACCCAATAGGCCGTCGGCACGACGAGCAGCATGCCGAAGACGATGGTGAATAACGCCATCAGCATGGAATAGCCGAAGGTCTCGCGGAACTGAATGTCTGAGAAGACCGATTCATAGGCATCGAGGCTGTATTCGCCGCGGCGCATGCGCAGCGAAAATTCGATCGTGCCGATCAACGGAATGACGAAATAGGATGCGCCCAGGATGACGGCGATCCAGGCCCCAAGACGTTGAGCTTTCATTTCTGCCACCGTTCGGCGCGCATGCGCAGCATGAGATAAAGGACGTTGGAGACGCCTGTAATGACGATCATGCCGAGCGCGATGGCGTAGCCGAGGTTGGCATTGTGCAGAACGTCGCCGCGGATCTGCGCATAAAGCAGGATCGGCACGATGTTCAGCGAGCTGCCGGTCAGCGCAAAGGCGGTGGCGATGGCGCCGAAGGCATTGGCGAAAAGCAGCAGCGTCGTGCCAAGCAGGCTCGGCCAGAGGATCGGAAGGGCAACCATCGTCCAATATTGGCGGTTGGTGGCGCCGAGGATCTGCGATGCCTCGCGCCATTCCTTCTTCATGCCGTCGAGGGCCGGCGTCAGGATCAGCACCATCAGCGGGATCTGGAAATACATGTAGGTGATGGTGAGGCCAAAGAAGGACAGCAGGTTGAAACCGGTGCCGTAGAGATTGAAGCCGAACCATTCGCGCAGGAAGATCGTCACAAGGCCGGTACGGCCGAGCGTTGCGAGAAAGGCGAAGGCGAGCGGCACGCCGGCGAAATTCGAGGCGACGCCGGAGAAGGTCAGCAGCGTCGAGCGCACGGAGGCGGGCAGGCCGCCGAGCACGACGGCCCAGGCGAGGAAGAAGCCGATCAGCGCGCCGCCGAGAGCGGAGGCGACCGAGACGCGGATACTGATCCAGTAAGCGCTCATGATCGATGGCGTAAAGAGATCGCCGATATTCTTCAGCGTGAAATCGCCCTCGGGCGTCAGGAATGCGCCCGCCACAAGATAGAGCGTGGGGATGATCAGGAATAGCAGGGAGAAAATGATGAAGGGTGCAATGCCCAGCCAGTCGATCACACGGTCTTTGTTGATCAAGGGGGCACTGCTCGCCATCGGCGTAGAAACGGTGCTCATGGAAAAGCTCATCCTGGGGCGTCGGAGTAACAAAACCTCCCCGCCTTGCGGCGGGGAGGCAGGAGCAGAGATTACTTGACGTTGGCGCCGACGACGGAATCCCAGTTCTTGGTGATGGCTTCCTTGCCGGCGGCCTGCTCTTCGAGCGTCGGGAAGACGGCCTTTTCGTAGGCCGCTGCCGGCGGCAGCTTGTCGAGCAATTCCTTCGGGATCTTGTTGTTCTTGGCAAGATCGTTGAAGCGGATCGGGTGGCAATAGCCCTTCAGCCAGCCGAGCTGACCTTCGTCGGAATAGAGGTATTCCATCCAGAGCTTGGCAGCGTTCGGGTGCGGAGCGAAGGCAGAAATCGCCTGAACGTAAACGCCGGCAACGACGCCGGTCTTGGGAACGACAACCTCGAACGGAGGATTGCCCTTCAGGCCTTCGCCCCAGGACATCGCGTTGTAGTCCCAGGCGACGATGATCGGCGTGGAGCCCTGCGCGAAGGGAGCAGCCTTGCCGACGACCGGCACGAAATTGCCGTTCTTGTTGAGCTCGGCGAAGAACTTCAGACCTTCTTCACCTGCCTTGGCTGCGTCACCGCCAGATGCGGAAAGACCGGCGGCATAGACGCCCTGGACAGCCTGGTTGGCCGTGCGCGGGTCGCCTGCCAGCGCGACGCTGTTTGCGTAGTCGCTCTTTTTCAGATCGGGCCAATCGGCCGGCGATTCCTTGACGAGATCCTTGTTCACGAGGAACGAGAGAACGCCGTAATAGTCGCCATACCAATAGCCTTCGGCGTCCTTGGCGGTATCCGGGATGGAATCCCAGGTAGAGACCTTATAAGGCTGGATCAGGCCGTCTTTCTTAGCGGACGGGCCAAAGGAGAGGCCGACGTCGATGACGTCAGGAGCCTGCGGGCCGGTATTGCCCTTGTTGGCCTTGATCGCTTCGATTTCGTCGCCGGAGCCGGCATCCGGGTTCAGTTCGTTGACCTCAAGACCGTATTTGGCCTTGAAGCCGGCAATGACGTCGCCGTAGCCGCACCAGTCGTGCGGAAGTGCGATGGTCGTCAGGGTGCCTTCCTTCTTGGCGGCGGCGATGAGTTCAGCGCTCGGCTCAGCGGCGGCAATCGCGGTCGAAGCCACGATCATCGCAGTAGAAAGCGACAGCAGTCGAGAAATGTTAGAGATCACTGTTGTTCTCCTTCGGGTTTTCAGTGTCTGGCGATGCTGTTAATGAGCTTACATGAAGCTTGTATGACGTTTGGATGACGTTCATTTCACCTTGAATATCAGGCCTTTGCGACAAATATTCTATTTGCGACAGCGCGGTCTGTTTCCGTGAAAATCCGTCATTGTCTTTCTTCTGTTTAGTCTTGTCCTCCTAACCCGGTTTACGGAAAAGCCTGGTCTGCTCAAACAGGCCTTCCAGCGTCTTCATGCGCTCCTTCGTCTCGTCCCAGGTCGAATTCTGAACGGCCTCGATCAGCGCTTCGACGATGAACAGGGTGACGACGGAGGAATCCCAGGCCGATGGCGCTTCGATCCGGACGCGGAAGGTATGTCTGGCGAGCTTGGCCGCGGGCGAGCCCCACTGGTCGGTGAAGACGACGATCTCGGCGCCGCGTTTGCGGGCGGCGGTGGCAAGGCTCACCATTTCCTGCTCGTAGCGGCGGATGTCGAAGATGATCAGGATGTCGCCGGCATTCATGTTGAGGACATATTGCGGCCAGCTGCTGGAATTCGACGACAGCAGCGTCGTTGCTGGCCGGATCACCTGCATGTGGGTGAAGAAATACTCGGCAAGCGCGCCGGTGATGCGGCCGCCGACGAAATAGAGGCCGCGTTTGCGGTCGGAGAGCAGCGAGGCGACGCTGTCGAAAGTCGCGGTGTCGAGATCGGTCAGCGTCTGGCGCAGATTGCCCATGATGGCATCGGCAAAGCGATTGAGGATATGGGTGCCCGGCGCGTTCTGCGCCCAGCGATCGTGCTTGGCGATGGGGTTCGAGATCGTCGCCTCGACCTCCTGATGCAGATGCGCCTGAAAGTCCGGATAGCCCTTGAAGCCGAGTTTCTGCACCATGCGCACGACGGTCGGCGTCGAGACGCCGGCATTCTCGGCGATCGTGGTGATGCTGCCGAGACCGGAAACCGGATAATTGTCGAGAAGGCTTTCGGCCAACTGCTTCTCGGCGCGCGTCAGCACCCCCAAATGCGAATGTATGACGTCCGAAACCGTCTTCGACGCAACTGTCACGTAACTATGCTCCCCGGGATGGTCTGGCGCCACTTTCCCACTCAAAGTTAACAACGCTGTCATAATCCATGTCAACTACTGTCATGAAAAGAAATTTTCAGTCGATGCTTGACAGTCATCGAAACCTGAAGAATTCTTTTCTTATAAGAATTTATTAATGGATAAGGAGTGGCGCTTTTGGTGCTGGCTCGACCGAACATCCTCAACGAAGCGGACGGCGACTGCGTCGGGATCGAGCGCATCCGTGGCGGGAGCCCGGTGCTCTTCGTCTGTGAGCATGCCTCCAGCACTCTTCCTGAACGTTTCGGTGATCTCGGTCTTTCGCGTGAAGCGCTCTCCAGCCATATTGCTTGGGATCCAGGCGCACTTGCGGTTGCCCGCATCCTATCCGACGCCCTTGACGCGACGCTCATCTATCAGCGGTTTTCACGGTTGATCTATGATTGCAACCGCCCACCCAGCTCGCCGGGGGCGATGCCCGAGACAAGCGAGATCTATGCCATTCCCGGTAACAAGGATTTGACCGCGGAAGAGCGGCTGGCGCGCACCGAGGCGCTCTACGTGCCTTTTCACGATGCCGTTCGTGGATTGATCCGTGACCGTCGGGCGCGGGGCCAAGACAGCATCATCGTGACGATGCACAGTTTCACGCCGGTCTATCACGGCCGAGAGCGGGCCGTCGAACTCGGCATATTGCACGACAAGGACAGTCGGCTGGCCGACGGCATGCTGAAAGCTGCCGCTGAGGCACCGCTCTTCAGGACGGAACGCAACGAGCCTTACGGACCCGAGGATGGCGTAACCCACACGCTGATCCTGCACGGGCTTTCGAACGGGATTCGCAATGTTATGATCGAGGTCCGAAACGATCTCATCGCAAACGATGCCGGCCAAAGGGTCATGGCCGACTATCTAAAGGGGCTGCTCCAGCAAAGCCTGGACGCCCAATAAAAAGACCCGAGGGAGCAGTCTAACTGCGAACGTCTGTACGGCGCAAATGCCGCGGACAGTTGGCACTGAACCGGCCCGCAATCCCGCGGCCGATCGTGAACAGGGGGAAGTCATGTCGGATTATACCGAACTGGACAAGAAGCAGGATGTGCACATCCTGCATTCCATGGGCTATGCCCAGGAACTCGAACGACGCATGAGCTCGTTCTCGAATTTTGCCGTATCATTCTCCATCATCTGCATTCTGTCCGGCGGCATCAATTCGCTGGCGCAGGCGACCTCCGGTGCCGGCGGAGCGGCCATCGGCATCGGCTGGCCGGTCGGGTGCTTCATCTCGCTGGTCTTCGCCGTTGCCATGGCGCAGATCAGCTCCGCCTATCCGACGGCCGGTGGGCTCTATCACTGGGGTTCGATCCTCGGCAACCGCTTCACCGGCTGGCTGACCGCATGGTTCAACCTGCTCGGGCTCGTCACCGTGCTCGGCGCCATCAATGTCGGCACCTACTATTTCTTCATGGGCTCCTTCGGCACCACCTATCTCGGGCTGACGGATTCGACGGTAGTACGCATCGTCTTCCTCGTCATCATCACCGGTGCGCAGGCGCTCGTGAACCACATGGGCATCGGGCTGACAGCGAAGCTGACCGACTTTTCGGGCTATCTCATCTTCGCGAGCTCGATTGCGCTGGCAGTCGTCTGCCTTCTCGCGGCACCCTCGTATGAATTCGGCCGTCTCTTCACCTTCGCCAACTATTCCGGCGAAGTCGGCGGTAACGTCTGGCCCTCCACCTCGGGTACCTGGGTCTTCCTGCTCGGTCTGCTGCTGCCGATCTACACCATCACCGGCTATGACGCCTCCGCGCATACGTCGGAAGAGACCGTCAAGGCTGCTGAATCGGTCCCGCGCGGCATGGTCGCGTCGGTGCTGTGGTCGGCGCTTTTCGGTTATATCATGCTGTGCGCCTTCGTCCTGATGCTGCCGAACATGGACGATGCGGCAAAGCAGGGCTGGAACGTGTTCTTCTGGGCGATGGACAGCCAGGTCAACCCGATCGTCAAGGACATTCTCTACCTCGCCATCCTGGTCAGCCAGTGGCTGTGCGGTCTTGCGACCGTCACCTCGGTCTCTCGCATGATCTTCGCCTTCTCGCGTGACGGCGGTCTGCCGGCATCGAAGGCATTGTCGAAGGTCAGCCCGCAGTACCGCACGCCGGTAGCTGCGATCTGGACAGGCTCGATCTTATCGGTCCTGTTCGTCTGGGGCTCTTCGCTCGTTTCGATCGGCGACACGCCGGTCTACACGATCGTCGTCTCGTGCACCGTCATCTTCCTGTTCTTCTCCTTCGCGATTCCGATCACGCTCGGCCTCTTCGCCTGGGGTACATCGAAGTGGGACAAGATGGGTCCGTGGAACCTCGGCGAAGGCGTCTTCAAGCTCTTTGCCGTGCTGACGATCATCGCGATGATCCTGATCTTCATTCTCGGCATTCAACCTCCGAATGAATGGGCGCTCTATATCACCGTCGGCTTCCTCGTGGTCACCGGGATCGTCTGGTTCGGCTTCGAAAGCCGGCGCTTCAAGGGGCCGCCGATCGGCGCCGAAGTGGCAAAGCGTCAGGCCGAGATCGCGGCCGCCGAAGCGGCGGTCGGCGAGAGCGGCGAAAAGTAAGCATCGAGGCTTCCCTCTCAAATGGCGGGGCCGCATCCTGCGGCCCCATCACCGGTTCAACGAAAAGGCATCGGGCTGGGAGGTCCGGCCGAGCGTATGCGATTTCGTTGCCCCGATTTTCTCAATCCCAATTCAGGCGGATCAATCATGAGCAGCTACACGATCGACGATCTCAGGAAGGATGTTGCCGAAGGGCGCATCGACACGGTTCTGGCCTGCCAGGTGGACATGCAGGGCCGGCTGATGGGCAAGCGGTTCCAGGCGGAGTATTTCATCGAGAGCGCCTGGAAGGAAACGCACAGCTGCAACTACCTGATTGCCACGGACATGGAGATGGAGACGGTCTCCGGCTACAAGGCGACGAGTTGGGAGAAGGGTTACGGCGACTACACCATGAAGCCGGATCTGGCGACGCTGCGCCGCATTCCCTGGCTCGAAGGCACCGCGCTGGTGCTCTGCGACGTGCTCGACCATCATACGCATGAGGAGGTCGCCCACTCGCCGCGCGCGATCCTGAAGAAGCAGGTGAAGCGCCTCGAAGATATGGGCATGAAGGCCTATATGGCCTCCGAACTCGAGTTTTTCCTGTTCGACCAGACCTATGAGGCGGCACAGGCCTCGGGCTACCGCAACCTCAAGCTCGCCAGCGCCTATAACGAGGACTACCACATCTTCCAGACCACCAAGGAGGAAGAGGTGATGCGGGCGATCCGCACCGGGCTGCAAGGCGCCGGCATCCCGGTCGAGAACTCCAAGGGCGAGGCTTCGGCCGGCCAGGAAGAGATCAACGTGCGCTACGCCGATGCGCTCGCCATGGCCGACCGGCACGCGATCATCAAGAACGGCTGCAAGGAGATCGCCTGGTCGAAGGGCAAGGCCATCACATTCCTCGCCAAGTGGAACTACAACGCCGCCGGCAGTTCCTCGCACATCCACCAGTCGCTCTGGAGCCTGGAGGAGAAGCCGCTTTTCTTCGACCATACCGGCAAATATGGCATGTCGCCGCTGATGCACAATTACGTCGCCGGGCTTCTCGCCCATGCGAGCGAGATCACCTATTTCCTGGCGCCCTACATCAACTCCTACAAGCGCTTCATGGCCGGTACCTTTGCGCCGACCAAGGCGATCTGGAGCAAGGACAACCGTACCGCCGGCTATCGGCTCTGCGGCGAGGAGACCAAGGGAATCCGTATCGAGTGCCGCGTCGGCGGCTCCGATCTCAATCCCTATCTCGCCTTCGCCGCGCTGCTTGCGGCCGGCATTGACGGCATCGAGAACAAGCTGGAGCTCGAAGCCCCCTTCGTCGGCGACGCCTATGGCGGCAAGGGTGTCCGCGAAATCCCGCGCACGCTGCGCGCAGCCACGATTGAGATGACGGAATCGGCAATGCTGCGCAAAGCCTTCGGCGACGACGTTATCGACCATTACACCCGTACTGCCGAATGGGAGCAGGAAGAATACGATCGCCGTATCACCGACTGGGAAGTGGCGCGCGGTTTCGAAAGAGCTTAATAGGCAATCAGAGGCGGCTTGCCCCTCACGCTAACCGTTGCCGGGGTCGAGCCACTGGTCTCGACCCGTCCTTCGGACCCCCGCTTGCGGGGAGAGGGGACGTGCCCTGTGCGGGGTTTGCGGTTGGGGAAAACGGTGCTGTGTATTCCCTTCTCCCCGCGAGCGGGGAGAAGGTGCCGGCAGGCGGATGAGGGGCTATGGCCCTCGACGAAATTTTTGATCAATACGAGGACGGAAATCGATCATGGCAATGATCCAATGCATTTCACCGGTTGACGGGTCGGTCTATGCCGAACGCGCCGCACTTTCTCTCGATGCCGCCAAGGATGTGGTGGCGCGCGCCCGCAAGGCGCAGAAAGCCTGGGCGAAACGGCCGCTCGAAGAGCGCGTGCAGCTGGTGCTGAAGGGTGCTGCGCGGCTGAATGAGATGTCTGATGTCGTCGTCCCGGAGCTTGCCTGGCAGATGGGCCGGCCGGTCAAGTATGGCGGCGAATACAAAGGCTTTAACGAGCGCTCCAACTATGTCGCCTCCATCGCGGCGGATGCGCTGGCGCCTCTCGTCGTCGAGGAGAGCGAGCGTTTCGAGCGCCGCATCGAGCGCGAAGCCCATGGCGTCGTCTTCGTCGTCGCGCCGTGGAACTATCCCTATATGACGGCGATCAACACGATCGCGCCGGCGTTGATGGCCGGCAATACCGTGGTGCTGAAACATGCCTCGCAGACGCTTCTTGTCGGCGAACGGCTGGTGCAGGCCTTCATCGAGGCCGGCGTTCCCGAGGATGTGTTCCAGAACGTCTTTCTCGACCATGAGACCACGTCGGCGCTAATTGCCGCCGGCAGCTTCAATTTCGTCAATTTCACCGGATCGGTCGAAGGCGGGCGGTCGATGGAGCGGGCGGCCGCCGGCACCTTCACCGGCCTCGGTCTCGAACTCGGCGGCAAGGATCCGGGTTATGTCATGGAAGACGCCGATCTTGATGCGGCCGTCGATACGCTGATGGACGGCGCGACCTACAATTCCGGCCAGTGCTGCTGCGGCATCGAGCGCATCTATGTGCATAAATCGCTCTATGACGCCTTCGTCGAGAAATCGGTTGCCTGGGTGTCGAACTACAAGCTCGGCAATCCGCTCGATCCCGATACGTCGCTCGGGCCGATGGCAAATAAGCGCTTCGCCAAGGTGGTGCGCGAGCAGATTACTGACGCGGTTTCCAAGGGCGCCAAGGCGCTTGTCGATCCCAAGCTTTTCCCTCAGGATGACGGCGGCGCCTATCTCGCACCGCAGATCCTCGTCAATGTCGACCACTCCATGGCCTTCATGCGCGAAGAGACGTTCGGTCCGGCAGTCGGCATCATGAAGGTGAAGGGCGACGAGGAGGCACTCGCTTTAATGAACGACAGCCAGTACGGGCTGACGGCCTCGCTCTGGACCAGGGATGTCGAGCGGGCAGCGCGGCTTGGCCGCGCAATCGAAACCGGCACCGTTTTCATGAACCGCGCGGATTATCTCGACCCGGCGCTTTGCTGGACCGGCGTCAAGGAGACCGGCCGCGGTGGCTCGCTGTCGATCATCGGCTTCCAAAATCTGACGCGTCCGAAATCTTTCCATCTGAAGAAGGTCACAGCATGAGCAGCAACATCACCGCAAACTGGAGCTATCCGACATCGGTCAAGCTCGGCCGGGGCCGCATCACGGAACTGGCCGACGCCTGCAAGAGCCTCGGCATCAAGAAGCCACTGCTCGTCACCGACCGCGGCCTCGCCTCGATGGCGATCACCAAGACTGCGCTCGATATCCTCGAAGATGCCGGTCTCGGCCGGGCGATCTTCGCCGATGTCGATCCGAACCCCAATGAGAAGAACCTCGACGCCGGCGTCAAGGCTTTCAAGGACGGCGGACATGACGGTGTTGTCGCCTTCGGCGGCGGCTCCGGCCTCGATCTCGGCAAGTGCGTCGCCTTCATGGCCGGTCAGACGCGGCCGGTCTGGGACTTCGAAGATATTGGCGACTGGTGGACGCGTGCGAGCCTCGAGGGCATCGCCCCGATCGTCGCGGTGCCGACAACGGCCGGCACCGGTTCGGAAGTCGGGCGTGCCAGCGTCATCACCAATTCCGAAACCCATGTGAAGAAGATCATCTTCCATCCGAAGTTCCTGCCTGGCGTCGTCATCTCCGATCCGGAACTGACGGTCGGCATGCCGAAGATCATCACGGCCGGCACGGGCATGGACGCCTTTGCCCATTGCCTGGAGGCTTATTCCTCGCCCTTCTATCACCCGATGTCGGCCGGCATCGCGCTTGAAGGCATGCGGCTCGTCAAGGAGTTCCTGCCGCGCGCCTATAGGGAAGGCACAGACCTCGAAGCCCGTGCCAATATGATGTCTGCGGCCGCCATGGGCGCGGTTGCCTTCCAGAAGGGGCTCGGCGCCATCCACGCGCTGTCGCACCCGATCGGCGCCGTCTACAACACCCATCACGGCATGACCAATGCAGTCGTGATGCCGGCAGTGCTGCGCTTCAATCGCAAGGCGATCGAGGAGAAGATCGGCCGCGCCGCCGCCTATCTCGGCATTTCGGGCGGTTTCGACGGCTTTTACGACTATGTGCTGAAGCTCCGCTCCGAACTCGGGGTGCCGGAGACGCTGTCGGCGATGGGAATCGCGCCTGATCGTATCGATGAATTGTCGGCCATGGCGATCGAAGATCCGAGCGCCGGCGGCAACCCGGTCGCAATGACGCTCGAAAATACCAAAACTCTGTTCAAGGACTGCTTCTGACAATACGAGCGGACCAACTGACTGGCCGGAAAACCTTGGTTTTCCGGCCTTTTTTCATTCCGGCGGCATCCCCAATTTTAGGGATGTGAAAAATACCGGCTGCAATTTCGCCGCGCGTGTTTGGAATTTGTTAACCATGATTAGAAAGGATGGATTAACCGCACGATGCTCCCGAGGGTGCGTAAAAGAGCGATTCCGGCTCGCACCATCTCCTTCCGAGGACCGAACATGCCTGTCATCACATTCGCAAATACCAAGGGCGGCGCCGGCAAGACGACCGCTGTTCTCCTGCTCGCCACCGAGCTTGCCCGCAAAGGCTATCGCGTCACCATTCTCGACGCCGATCCGCAGCACTGGATTTCGCGCTGGCACGAAATATCGGGTCATGTTCCCAATCTTTCGGTGATCGATTTCGTGACCACCGCCTCGCTGCCGCAGCATATCAGCGAGAACAAGCACAATACCGACTATTTCATCGTCGACCTGCCGGGTGCGCGCAATCCGCTGCTTGCGACAGCCGTCGGCCTTTCCGACCATGTGCTGATCCCGATCCAGGGCTGTGCGATGGATGCACGCGGCGGCGCGCAGGTGCTCGAGCTGCTGCAATATCTGGACGAGAAGGCCGGCATCAAGATCGGCCATTCGGTGGTGCTCACCCGCGTCAACTCGATGGTGACGACGCGGGCGCTGCAACTCGTCAAGTCGCTACTCAGCGAACGGCATGTGCCGGTGCTGGACACCGCAATTATCGAACGCTCCGCCTTCCGCGACATCTTCGACTGTGGCGGCACGCTGCACACGATCGACCCCACGCGCGTCAGCAATCTCGACAAGGCGCGTGAAAACGCCACCTGTTTTGCCGAGGAAATGATGCGCAAGCTGCCGGTCAGGCTGACCGCCTCCGCCCGCATGGGAAACCCGCTGGTCCGCTCGGCGGCCTGATTTCCCCGTGATGAAACGAAAAGGCCGCCGGAGCGATCCGGCGGCCTTTTCTATCAGCGAAATGAAGCGGCTCAATCGACGAATTCGACCGTGACGCCCGGCTTGACCATCTTGGCCAGCTCGGTGGCATCCCAGTTGGTCAGTCGGATGCAGCCGTGGCTCTGGGTGCGGCCGATCTTCGAAGGCTCGGGCGTGCCGTGGATGCCGTAGGTGGGCTTGGAAAGCGCCATCCAGACGGTGCCGACGGGGCCGTTCGGGCCGGGCGGGATGTTGAGGATCTTGTCGTTTGCGCCCTGTTGGAAATTGATCTTCGGATTATAGGTGTAACCGGGATTGAGGGCGACACGCTCGACATTTACCAAGCCCGACGGAGAGGGAGTGTCGGTGGAGCCGATCGATGCCGGATAGGCGGCGAGGAGATTGCCGGCGCCGTCATAGGCGAAGACCTGCTTGCGGCCCTTGTCGGCGATGATGCGAGCGACTTCACCGGTCTTCGGCTCGCCGGGATTGACGACCTTGATCACCGTGCCTGGAACGCTGAAATCGGCGCCGGGGTTCATCTCCTTGAGGAAGGCTTCATCCATATGGAAGCGCTCGGCCAGCATTTCGGTGGTCGAGGTATAGGCAAGCGACGGCAGCAGCGCCTTCTGCGAATAATCTTCCGGGATCTGGGCGACGAAGGGACCGGCGGCATCGGCCGGCGTGATCGTGTAGCTGACGACGGGCAGGCCGCCGTTCAAGCGCAGCTCTTCGAGAATGGCATCGGTGTCGTTGGGATCGAGCTTCGACCCGGTCATCTGGTCATAGGCATAGATGCCCTTGGTGACGTTCGAGCCCATATGGCCGTCGATGACGCCGGGGGAGATGCCGGCGCGATCGAGGAAGACCTGCAGCGCGACGATCTCCGGCTTCGACTTGTTCTTCAGCGTGATGACGGGCTCTTCGGGTGCGGCCTTCGGCTGATCGGCAGGCGGGATCTGCTGGTCGGGGTCGATCGAGGCGTAGTCGTCGCCGGGCTGCGGATTGCCGATGCTGTTGTCATCAGGATAGGGCTGGTCGTCGAGCGGCTGCCGTTCGATCGCGGCATCGCGTGGAACGCCGCCGGTCACGGCGCCGCGCTCGGAATAACGCGTATCGCCATAGGGATTGTTGTCGGAATAATAGGGGTCGTTGCCGCCCTGGTCGTTATAGACTTCGCGCGGGCCGGGTCGCGGCGGATAATAGCCGCGGGCGCGCATCTCGGTGGCAACGACGTTGCCGTAGTCGTCGATCAACACACGATTGCCGCTGCGGTCGCGGGCGTAGATATAGCCGCGCGGGACATAATCGAGGATTTCGCCGCTCGGCGTCACGAGCACGACATCGCTCTGGCGGCGGTCGCGGAATTGCTGCGCGCCTGCTTCCGGCGCTGCAGCCGCAATGGCTGCCAGCACGGCCGCAAGCGAAAATGCCGACTTCAAAAAGCGATTCACGTCTCACACCTCGAACAGTGACTGGCAGACACACACCTGCGAATTTTGACGCTAGTGTGGAATTTATGAAAGCGTACTGAACAAAATATGAAAATCACTAAGATTTCCTTTTACTCATAAACGTTTGCGCCCTTGTGTCCGTTCCGCAAAATCCACGGTTGCTGCAAAAACACAAGATGAGAGCGGCGGCGATTGACGAATGGAGGCGTGAAACCTAACGCTACGGGCCGATAATTCCTCAAGGAGACCGTGATGATCGAATTTGCCGCCGCAAGCGGGCCGCGCCTGATGCTGGACGAAACATCGGTGCTCGATATCGGCGGATGCATCGTCGACGGCGTCGATATCGCGCCGAAACGCGCCATTCCCGACGACGGCGATCCGCGAATCGATCACTCGCTCGAAGGCTTCCTCTTTACCTGCGGGCCGGATCACATCCGCCACCGTCAGCCGATTCCCGACCGGGGCGACGGCAAAGTCTATCCGCTGCACGGATCGGCCTCTGGCCATGCGGCAAAGGTGCTGTGGACGAAATTCGAGAACGGCAATGCCGAATGTCGCGCCGATATCGACATCACCACTGTCGAAGGACTGCCGCAGCGCATCGAACGGCTGTGGCGGATCGACGGGGCGACGGGCGAGGTGCTGCTCGAAGACCGGGTCGTCAATACCAGCGATCGGACGGTGCCGACCTTCCTGATGTATCACATGAACGTTGGCGGCAAATGGCTGGACGACGGCACGCGGCTCGAAGGCCGGATGCTGGAGAATGGTGGTTTCCCCTGGGCATTCGGCGAGGAGCCGGGCGGCATCTTCTGCGTCGCGGCGCCGGCGGTGGAGGAAGGTTTCGCGGAGGTCCGCCTCGGGCCGATCGCCGCAATCGGCGGCAGGACGCTCAGCGTGCGTTTCCGCGCCGACACGCTGCCCTATCTTCAGGTCTGGCGGAACCAGAAGCCGCCGGCCCATATCATCGGCATCGAGCCGGTGTCGCATCGCTGGGTGCTGCGCGACGAGCTCGAGGCAGCCGGTGAGTTCAACATGCTGGCGCCAGGCGAGAGCCGCAGCTATGCGCTGACCTTTACCTTTCTGTGAGCGAAGTGTTGTTGACGCTGGCAGACCTCCGTCGTAGACCTTCACCCCACGATTTTTGAGGAGACAAGACGATGGATATTCGCCAGATCGACGATGAATATTCGGTTTCGGGCCAGATCACGCTCGAGGAACTCGACGAGATCAAGGCGCTGGGGTTCAAATCGATCGTCTGCCATCGTCCCGACCACGAAAGTCCCGACCAGACGTCGTTTTCCGTCATCGAGGCGCGCGCCAAGGAGGTCGGCCTCGAGATCGCCCATGTGCCTGTCGGGCCGATGGGCGTGACCGAAGAAGCCGTGCAGGGCATGGTCGACGCGCTCGACGAATTCCCGCGGCCGATGTTGGGCTATTGCCGTTCCGGCGCACGCTCGACGGCGATTTACCAGAAGACCCACCATATCCGTAACTGAGCCCCATTCCCGGGCGCAGATTTTCCGGCGCTGACCTTCAGCGCCGCCACCTTCCATTCACTCAGGAGACTATGATGAGCATTAAGCGTATCGACGTCGGCGCGCGCATGAGCGGCGCCGTCATTCACGGCAACACGGTCTATCTCGCGGGCCAGGTCGGCGAGGGCGAAAGCGTCACCGATCAGTGCAAGTCCTCGCTTGCCGAAGTCGACCGCCTGCTGGCTGCATCAGGCAGCAACAAGTCGAAAATCCTGCAGACGATCATCTACCTTGCCGACATCGCCGATTTCGCCGAGATGAACGCCGTCTGGGAAGGCTGGATCGATCCTGCCAATCCGCCGGCCCGCGCCACCAGCGAAGCCAAGCTCGCTGCGCCGAAATACAAGGTCGAGTTCATCGTCACGGCGGCCATCGACTGAAGTCGCAGCGTCCCTATCCTTCAAGGCCGGTGAGTTTTCTCACCGGCTTTTTGTTTGCGCGATTTCCGAGAGCGTACGCGTCGGCGTGATCGCCTCAGGATCGAGCTTGACTTCGATGATCGAGGGTTTGCCGCTGGCGCGCGCCCGCTCGAAGGCCGGGGCGAATTCGTCCGTCCTTTCCACCGTCTCGCCATGGCCGCCATAGGCGCGGGCAAGGGCTGCGAAGTCGGGATTGGTCAGATCGGTGCTGCTGACACGACCCGGATATTCACGCTCCTGGTGCATGCGGATGGTGCCGTAGATGCCGTTGTTGACGACCACCGCGATGATCGGCAGATCGTGGCGGATGGCGGTGGCGAATTCCTGGCCGTGCATCAGGAAGCAGCCGTCGCCGGCAAAGCAGATGACCTCGCGCTCGGGAAAGAGACGCTTGGCGGCAACGGCCGCCGGCAGGCCGTACCCCATCGAGCCGGAGGTGGGGGCGGCTTGAGTGTTGAAGCGCCGGAAACGATGGAAGCGATGCACCCAGGTGGCGTAGTTGCCCGCACCATTGGTGAAAATCGTCTCCGGCTTCGTATTGGCCTCCAGCCATTCCATGATCGGCCCCATGTGGACGGCACCTGGCCCGGTCGCCGGCGGGGTCGACCAGGTGAGATAGGCCTGGTGCAGGCGCGCGGTGCGCTCGGTCCAGTGCGGTTCGGCCGGCGCTTCCAGGTCGGCGAGTGCTGCGACGAAATCGGCCGGCGCGGCGCAGATGGCAAGATCCGGGCGGTAGATGCGGCCAAGCTCGGAAGCGTCGGGATGGATGTGCACCAGCGATTGCTGGGGGTAGGGGATATCGATCAGCGTATAGGACGAGGACGGCATTTCCGACATGCGGCCGCCGAGGAGGATCAGCAGGTCGCTCTCCTTAATCTCCTTTGCCAATGCCGGATTGATGCCGATGCCGACATCGCCGGCATAAGAGGGATGGAGGTGATCGAACAGCATCTGCCGGCGGAAGGAGCAGCCGACGGGGAGCTGGAAACGCTCGGCGAAGCTCTGAAAATCGGCGACGGCATCGGCATCCCAGCGCGTGCCGCCAAGGATCACCATCGGCCGCTCGGCCTTCAGCAGCCTTATATAGAAATCGTCGATCTGCCGGCGGCCGGGATGGGCCTCGACATTGGCATAGTGCCTGGCGCGGGGTGCCTCGACCTCGTCGCGCAGCATGTCTTCCGGCAGCGTCAGCACGACCGGGCCGGGACGGCCGGAGGTGGCGACCGCAAAGGCGCGGGTGACGAATTCGGGAATACGGGCGGCATCGTCGATCTCGCCCACCCACTTGGCGAATTCGGTGAAGGCGCGGCGGAACTCGACCTCCTGGAAGGCCTCGCGCTCGCGTGCTTCCCGCTGCACCTGGCCGATGAACAAGATCATCGGGATCGAGTCCTGCTTGGCGATGTGCAGGCCGGCGGAAGCGTTGGTGGCGCCGGGGCCGCGAGTCACCATGCAGATGCCGGGTTCGCCGGTCAGCCTGCCCCAACAATCCGCCATCATCGCCGCGCCCCCCTCCTGGCGGCAGACGAGAACGTCGATATCGCTGTCACGCAGCGCATCGAGAACGGCGAGGAAGCTCTCGCCGGGAACGCAGGAAAGCCGCTTGACGCCATTCGCCTTCAGCGCCTCGACGATCAGTTCTCCGCCGGTCTTCTTCATGACAATGCCTTCTTCATGATGATCTCTCCCCATCACGCTCAGCGAGTTCCGCCAGAATTTCCGCCTGGTGTTCGCCGAGGCGCGGGCTCGGCCTGTCATAACGCAGCGGCGTCTCCGACAGCACGACAGGCGTCCTCACTCCGGGGATCACGGTGCCGGCGGCGTCCGCAAGATCGATGCGCAGGCCGCGGGCCTGCACCTGCGGATCGGCGAACATTTCCTCGATCGTGTTGATTGCGCCTGATGGAACGGCATTCTCCTCGCAGGCCTTCAAGAGATCCGCCTTCTGCCATTTCAGCGTTTCGGTGGAGATGAGGCGGCGCACCTCGCCGCGATTGCCGACCCGAGCCTTGTTGGTGGCGAAACGCTCGTCGCAGGCCACGGTCTCCAGGCCGAGGAGGGTGCAGAGGCGACGGAACTGGCCGTCATTGCCGACCGCGAGGATGAGATAACCGTCCGCCGTCGGCACGACCTCATAGGGCGAGATATTGGGATGGGCATTGCCAAGGCGGGTCGGTGCGGCGCCGGAGACGAGGTAATTCATGTTCTGATTGGCGAGCACGGCCGATTGCACATCGAGCAGGGCCATGTCGATCAATTGGCCTTCGCCCGATTTGAGGGCATGGATCAGGGCGGCTTCGATTGCCGAGACGGCATAGATGCCGGTGAAGATATCGGCGATGGCGACACCCGCCTTCATCGGCTGGCCGCCCGGTTCGCCGGTGATCGACATGAAGCCCGACATGCCCTGGACGATGTAGTCATAGCCGGCGAGGCTGGCATAGGGGCCGGTCTGGCCGAAGCCGGTGATCGAACAATAGACGAGCTTCGGGTTGATCTTGCGCAGGCTGTCGTAATCGAGCCCGTATTTGACGAGGCCGCCGAGCTTGAAATTCTCGATCAACACATCGGCGGTGGAAACGAGGCGGCGGACGAGATCCTGGCCTTCGGGGCTTTTCAGGTCGGCGGTGACGGAGCGCTTGCCACGATTGGCGGCGTGGTAATAGGCGGCCGAGAGGTTCTCGCCATCGGCGCCCTCGACGAAGGGCGGCCCCCATTCGCGCGTGTCGTCGCCGCCCTCGGGATTTTCGACCTTGATAACGTCGGCGCCGAGATCGGCGAGCATCTGTCCCGCCCAAGGGCCGGCGAGCACGCGGGCAAGCTCGATCACCCGGATTCCGGCAAGCGGCGGCTTCTTCGTCACGGTCTCTGTCATGTTCCTCCCGGCACTGTCTACGGCGCCATCGTCACCTCAGATGTATCGGATACAGGCTTTGAAGCAAAGCGGCGCTCGCGCCAGAGGATGTAGATGCCCGATGCCACGATGATGGCAATGCCGAGCCATTTGACGGCATCCGGAAAGTCGCCGAAGACCAGCCAGGCGAAGATCGTCGCCGAGACGATCTCGAAATATTGCAGCGGCGCTAGCGTCGAGGCCGGTGCTGCGCGATAGGCGTAGACGCCGACGATGCCGGTGATTGCGGCCATGGCGCCGACGCCGGCGACATAGAACCAGGCGCGGCCTTCCGGCATGACGGGATCGAAGAGGTCGGAACCGGTTCCCTGACCGAGGAAAAGCAGGAGGACACAGAAGAGCAGGCCCCAGATGCTCATCTGGAACTGCATCGACCAGGGGTCTTCCCTGCGCGAGAGGGCGCGGGTCATCAGTACGAAGATGGCGATGCAGAGCGCGCTGACGACAGGCAGAAGCGCGATGTAGCCGACCTCTTCGAAACTTGGCTGAATGATCAGCATCGCCCCGAAGAAGCCGACGCCGCAGGCGGTATAACGTCGCCAGCCAATCGTCTCCTTCAGGAAGATGCCGCCGAGGATCGTCACCATGATCGGCTCGACGAAGAAGATCGCGATCGCGTCGGCGACCGCCATATATTTCAGCGTGGTGACGAAGGAGATCATCGAGATGGTGATGATCGCGCCGCGGATGGCATGGAAGAGGCTCTGGCGCCAGGAGAAATCGGCGAAGCTGCGCCGCCATATCACAAGCGGCAGCATGCAGAGCGCCTGGACGACGAAACGGCCGGCGGTGATCTCCCCGGATGGCACGGTGGTGATGGCAAGCTTGGCGAAGATATCGATGAGCGGCGAGACCATCACCGAAAGAACCATCAGCGCAAGCCCCGTCGTCACGTCGGAGGCGGACGAAACGGGGCGGGCGGAGGTGCTGCTCATGATGAAATCCCCGTACTCAGCATATTGGTCGCTCAGGATCTTGCGACCACCTCGTCGCACCAGTCGGCGAAAGCTGCGATCGCCGCATCCGCGCCGATCTCATTCAGCGTCTCGTGTCGCAAGTCCTGATATATCTGAGTGCTGATACGGGAGAAGCCCAGGCCTTTCAAATGGTTTGACAGCCAGAGCACGGCTTTTCCCCGCTCCGTCGCCGGGTCTTCTCCGCCGCCGACCAGATGAACCGGCATATCGCGCGGCAGCCGGTCGAGATGGATTTTCTGCGGTCCGCGGAAGGTCAGCTCGAAGAGATCGAGCCAGAGAGAGACCGAGGCGTCGAAGCCGCAAAGCGGATCGGCGACATATTTGTCGACTTCATCGGGTCTGTGCGACAGCCAGTCGAACTCGGTGCGGCGGCCGGGAATGGATTTGCCCCAGGCGCCGAAGGTGAGCTTCGGCAGCAGGCCGCTCGGCACGTCGGAGCCCTTCAGCATGCGCTCGGCCAGCAGGATCGCCTGGGCGGCGCGGCCGGCGAGGCCGACGGCGAAATTCGAATTCCAGACGGCGACGGCGTCGAAGTCGGCCGGAGCGGTGACGGCTGCATTGAGGGCGATGAGGCCGCCCATCGAATGGCCGAAGAGGATGATCGGCAGGCCGGGATGGCGGGATGCCGCATGGCCGCGCATGGCGATGAGGTCGCCGATCACCCTTTCGACGCCACCTCGTCGGGCGAAGCGGCCGATCGGCGCATCGGGCGCCGTCGTTTCGCCGTGGCCGCGGTGATCATGGGCATAGACATGATAGCGGCGCGCCGCCATCGTCTCGGCAAAGGCGCGATAGCGTTTCGAATGTTCGGCGAGGCCATGCGATATCAACAGGATGCCGCGGGCCGGACCAGTAGCTTCAGCATGGTGATAAGCCAGCGACGCCCCCACTACGGCGAGCTTCTGCGTTTCAGCAAACATATGGATCCTCCCTGCGGCAACAGACCAGATTGCCTGATAAAAGCAACATGGGGGTTTGGTTTATCCGATAACAAAATACGACGTTGCTGCGATTCAGGGTTGCGCCCGTTTGAGCTTCGTGCTTATTTGTTCCCGTATTGTTCTTTTGGGGGTTGAAATGAGCAGCATGCAATTGCGTACCCTGGCGTTTGCCTTGTCGATGGTTGTTTCCGGCGCCGCTACGGCCCAGGAGGGCGGTGGGCGCACCCGTTTCATTCTGGCGGCGAGCTGGCAGCCCGCCTTCTGCCAGACGAACCAGAAAAAGGCCGAATGCGCGACCCAGGCCGTGGAACGCCATGACGCGACGAACTTCTCGTTGCACGGGCTCTGGCCGATGCGCCAGGATTATTGCGGCGTCAGCGCCGACCAGAAGGCCGCCGATAAGGATGGCAACTGGAACACATTGCCGGAGGTCGTGCTTTCGGCCGAGACGAAGACGGCGCTGGCAAAAGCGATGCCCGGCACGCAATCCGGCCTGGAACGGCATGAATGGACGAAGCACGGCACCTGCACGAAAATGAGCGCGGACGACTATTTCGGCGTCGGCGTGCATCTGGTCGGCGCGCTCAATGCCTCGGCGGTGCGCGAGCTCTTCGCCGCCAATATCGGCAAGCCTGTCAAGGCCGACGCGATCAAGGCGGCTTTCGACAAGAGCTTCGGGCCTGGCGCCGGCGACCGCGTCAAGATGAGCTGCCGGCGGGCCGGCAACATCAGGATGATCAGCGAGCTGACGATCGGGCTTTCGGAAGCCGCCGGGGCGGCATCGGCGAAAAGTGCCGGGCTTGCCGATCTGATCCAGGGCGCGGGAAAAACCTCGTTCGGCTGCGACGAAGGTGTGGTCGACGCTGCGGGCTTTTGACCGGAAATCCGAAGTAAACCGGGTTTCGGCGTTGCCCGCAGGCGCTGTTTCGCCTACATAGCGGCACAATCGAAGTTTCCCGCCCGGAGCAGCGCAGTATGGCACGTCAGTTCATCTATCATATGTCCGGCCTCAACAAGGCCTATGGCAACAAGAAGATCCTGGAGAACATCCATCTTTCTTTCTACCCCGATGCCAAGATCGGTATCCTCGGACCGAACGGCGCGGGTAAATCCACCGTGTTGCGCATCATCGCGGGCCAGGACAAGGAGTATACCGGCGAAGCCTGGCTCGCCGAAGGTGCGACGGTCGGCTACCTCGAGCAGGAGCCGCACCTCGATCCCAACAAGACGGTGTTCGAGAACGTCATGGAGGGCGTTGCCTCGAAGACGGCGATCGTGGATCGCTACAATGAATTGATGATGAACTATTCCGACGAGACGGCGGAAGAGGGCGCCAAGCTTCAGGACGTCATCGACAGCCAGAACCTCTGGGACCTGGAAAGCCAGGTCGAAATGGCGATGGAAGCGCTGCGCTGCCCGCCGCGCGATTCCGATGTCACCAGCCTTTCCGGTGGTGAGCGCCGCCGCGTCGCGCTCTGCCGCCTGCTGCTGTCGCAGCCGGATCTGCTGCTGCTCGACGAACCGACCAACCATCTCGACGCCGAAACCATCGCCTGGCTCGAAAAGCATCTGCGCGACTATCCGGGCGCCGTGATGATGATTACCCACGATCGCTACTTCCTGGACAACGTCACCGGCTGGATCCTCGAACTCGACCGTGGCCGCGGCATTCCCTACGAAGGCAACTACTCGGCCTATCTGCAGGCGAAAGCTAAGCGCATGCTGCAGGAAAATCGCGAAGAAGCATCGCGCCAGAAGGCGATCAGCCGCGAGCAGGAATGGATCGCTTCCAGCCCGAAGGCCCGCCAGGCCAAGTCCAAGGCGCGTATCAAGTCCTACGAGCAGCTGGTGGATGCCGCCGAAAAACAGCGTCCCGGCGATGCACAGATCATCATCCCGGTCAGCGAGCGCCTCGGCCAGGTGGTCATCGAGATGGAAGGCATCACCAAGGGCTTCGAGGGCCGGACGCTGATCAATGACCTGTCGATCAAGCTGCCGCCGGGCGGCATCGTCGGCATCATCGGCCCGAACGGCGCCGGCAAGACGACGCTGTTCAGGATGATCACCGGCCAGGAAAAGCCGGATGGCGGCTCGATCCGCATCGGCGAGACCGTGCATCTCGGCTATGTCGACCAGAGCCGCGACGCGCTCGCGGCCGACAAGACGGTCTGGGAGGAAATCTCCGGTGGCGCCGAAATCATCAAGCTCGGCAAGTTCGACATGAACTCCCGCGCCTATTGCGGCGCGTTCAACTTCAAGGGTGGCGATCAGCAGCAGAAGGTCGGCAATCTCTCCGGTGGTCAGCGCAACCGCGTTCACCTCGCCAAGATGCTGAAGGCCGGCGGCAACGTTCTGCTGCTCGACGAACCGACCAACGACCTCGATACCGAAACGCTGGGTGCGTTGGAAAACGCGCTGGAGAATTTCGCCGGCTGCGCCATCATCATCAGCCACGATCGCATGTTCCTCGACCGTCTGGCGACGCATATTCTCGCTTTCGAAGGCGATGGCCATGTCGAATGGTTCGAAGGCAACTTCGAAGATTATGAACAGGACAAGGTGCGCCGCCTTGGTCCCGATGCCCTCAACCCGGGCAGCCAGGCCCATAAGCGCCTGACGCGCTGATCCATCTTTTTTCCTTGCGAAAGCCCCGGTTCGGCCGGGGCTTTTTCATGTCGATCTCTGTCGCAATTTGAGCAGGCAATTTCGCGGAGAGTGCGAATTGTCGCTTGCCACGGCATTTCAAATCACATAAAGATATCTTTATATCTTGATTGGATCGAAGATGAGCGAACCCCTGAAGCTTGGACTGGATGCGCTGGTGGACGTCTTGAAGGCGGCCGGCGAACCCACGCGCCTGCGTCTTCTGGCGCTTCTTGACGCTGGCGATCTGACGGTGACCGATCTTACCGAAATTCTCGGCCAATCCCAACCGCGCATCTCCCGTCACCTGAAGCTGCTCGGCGAGGCCGAACTGATCGAACGATACCAGGAGGGTGCCTGGGCCTATTTCCGTCTCAAGCAGGACGGCAAGGCGGCCTTGCTGGTGCGGGCGCTGCTGAAGCATGTCTCCGAGAACGATCCGACCATCCTTCGCGACGGCGAGCGGCTGTCGCAGGTCAAGCGCCAGCGGGCCGAGCGGGCGCAGGCCTATTTCAGTCGCAACGCGGCCGAATGGGACGAGCTTCGCCGCCTGCATGCCGCCGATGAGGAAGTCGACGCCGCCGTCATCCGGCTGCTCGGCAACCAGCCGATCGATTCGCTGCTCGATCTCGGCACCGGCACCGGCCGCATCCTCGAACTGCTGTCCGGGCTTTACCGCCGCGCCATCGGTGTCGATGCCAGCCGCGACATGCTGAGCGTGGCGCGCGCCAATCTCGACAAGTCCCGCATCACCAAGGCCACCGTGCGCCATGCCGATATCCTGAACCTGCCGTTCGAGGGGCAGGATTTCGACCTGGTGACGATTCACCAGGTGCTGCATTTCTTCGATCAGCCGGAAATTGCCATCGCGGAAGCGGCGCGCATGCTTCGGCCGGGCGGCCGGCTGGTGGTCATCGACCTGGCGCCGCACACGCTCGAATATCTCCGCGACGAGCATGCGCATGTCCGTCTCGGCTTTTCGCACCAGACGATGTCCGACTGGCTGCGCAAGGCCGGGCTCGACGTCGAGCAGGCCGTCGATCTTCATCCGGGTCAGCAAAGCGGGCAGGGCTTGACGGTCACCGTCTGGCTCGCGCGCGATCCGAGGCGTCTCATGGCTTCGCAGACGAACGAAGGCGCCGAACCTACATTTGCCGGGAGGGTATGACATGGCTTTGAAAAACGAAGCACGCGGCCGCAACATCAGGATCTCGTTCGAATTCTTCCCGCCGAAATCGGAAGAGATGGAAGGGCAGCTCTGGCATACCGTCAGCCAGTTGCAGGATTGGGACGCGGATTTCGTGTCGGTGACCTATGGCGCCGGCGGCACCACCAAGGCGCCGACGCTGTCGACCGTCACGCGTTTCCTGTCGCAGACGCCGTTTGCCACCGCCTCTCATCTCACCTGCGTCGGCGCGACGAAGGAGGAGACGCATCAGGTGGTCGACACCTTCCGCAAAGTCGGCGTGACGCATTTTGTGGCGCTGCGCGGCGATGCGCCCGGCGGCGCCGGCGCGCCCTACCAGCCGCATCCCGGCGGTTACGCCAATGCGGCGGAGCTGGTCGCCGGCCTGAGGGAAATCGGCGATTTCGAGATTTCGGTCTCCGCCTATCCGGAAAAACACCCGGAAAGCCGCGATACGGCCGCCGATATCGACATGCTGAAGCGCAAGGCCGACAATGGCGCCAACCGGGCGCTGACGCAGTTCTTCTTCGACAACGACAATTTCGAGCGTTACCTGGAGCGGGTGCGCGGCGCCGGCATCTCGATCCCTGTTGTGCCCGGCATCATGCCGATCCAGAACCTGACGCAGTTGAAGCGTTTTGCCGGGGCCTGCGGCACGATCATCCCCGCCTTTCTCGACGAGCGCTTCGCCGGCTTTGACGACAAGCCCGAGGAGCGGGCGAAGGTGGCAGCCGATGTCGCTGCCGAGCAGATCGAGGATCTCGTCCGGCGTGGCATCCATGATTTCCATCTCTATACGATGAACCGTGCGCCGCTGGTTTCCGCCGTGCTCGACAATCTCGGCGTGTCGCGCCGGGAAACAAAAAGTGCGGGCGCAGCCGCCTGATCCTTTCGGGATGTTCAAAAGTAAAAGCGCATGTCGGGCGGGACATGCGCTTTTTCGTTGGCGGATTGATCAGCTACTGGGGAGTTTAGGCACTATCAGTCGTTACGCTTTCGTCGGCCGGCTCAGATGAAGAGCATGGACAAAACGAAAGCAAACGCTGCACTGACCAACAGAACATTCAAGGATTGCGTGAGTCCCATGTCTGTCTCCTCGCGTTAACCGGCCAATAATATGTCTGAAATATGTCGGTTGGAAAGCGGATTTTATGCTGCGCTGCAGAAGGGGTCAGTGGATAAGTCGAATGCAGTTTCGGTAAGCCTCTGAAATAAATCGATAATTTTCGATGAATTTTTGTTCACAGATTTTAACATGCCGTTAAATCAGGCGATTTCGGATTTACTTATGCGCCCAAAACATGGCGTACCGGCAACCGGTTGAAAACATGCGGAATTCGCAACCGGTTCAGGCGGTTCTCAGCAGCCGGCGATAGGCGCGGCCGTCGAGAATGACGAGGCCGAAACCGATCAGCGCCATACCGGCAAATTCGCCAACTTCAAGCCTTTCGCCAAGGAAAAGCACGCCGAGCAAGATGGCGCTCGGCGGCACCAGCAGGGTGACAAGCGAGGCGTTGGTGGCGCCGGCCGCCGCCATGATCCGGAAATAGAGGATATAGCCGAAGGCGGTCGACAACAGCGCCAGCGCCAGGATGGCAAGCAGCGCTTCAAGCGGCGGTGCGGCCAGCGCCCAGGGGCGATCGGTGAGCAGCGACAGCGGCAGTGCAATCAGCGAGGACGCGGTCAACTGGCCGGCTGCGGTGACAGGGGCTGGAACATCCCTGAAGCGTTTGCCATAGGTGGCGGCGAAGCCATAGGAGATGGCGGCAAGCACGGGAAGCATCAGCGCCCAGAGCGGCGCTTCGCCACCAGCCGAGATGCCGGGGCCGATCAGCACGATCGTGCCGAGGAGGCCGACGAGGCAGCCGACGATCTTTGCCGGGGACAGTTTCTCGTCCGAGGTGAAGTGGTTGGCGATGAGCACGGTCCAGATCGGCGTCGTCGCATTCAGGATCGCCGCAAGGCCGGCGCCGATGCGGGTCTGGCCGAAGAAGATCAGCGCGTGCGGCAGAGCATTGTTGATGAGCCCGAGGATCAGGAACTCGCGCCATCGGGCCTTCAGGATCGCATAGAGGTCGAAACGGCCGGCGACATAGACATGCAGCGCCAGCGCTGCCAGCAGCAGCCTGAGGAAGACGAGGGTCAGCGGCGGCACGTGCTGGACGGCGATGCGGGCGAAGAAAAAGGAGGCGCCCCAGATCAGGCCGAGCAGGACCAGCAGGCCCCAGGTCCAGGCATTCATTCTGCTGTCCACGCCGGTTCCTCCACCGCAAGCCGTTCGTTTCGCCGAAAACCGGCACCGGTTTTCGGCGTGAAGCTTTAGCGCAGCAGGCGGATCGCGCCACCCGTTTCTTGCGAAACGGGCGGCAAGGTGTCAGCGGGGATCAGAGGGCGTTGAGAAGGGCAGGCGTCGCCCAGCCGTCGGCCGGCATGCCGAGGCGCTGCTGTTCCTTCTGGATCGCGACACGCGTGCCGGAGCCGAGGATGCCGTCGATCTCGCCGACATCATGGCCGAGCGACTGCAGCTTGGTCTGCAGCGCCTTCATCTGGTCGCTGGCGAGCCCCTGTTCCGGCACGCCCTTGAGATAGGGCTCGGCGCCGGAAAGACGCGTGCCGAAATAGGCGGCAGACGTCGTGTAGATAAACGACTTGTTCCATTCGAGATAGATTTTGAAATTCGGATAGGCGATGAAGGCCGGCCCCATGCGGCCCTGCGGCAGGACGAGGTCGCCTTCGAGGTTGCCGAAGGCGGTATTGCCGTCACGCGGCTTGACGCCCAACGCAAACCATTCTCCCGCTTTCATCGTGCCGCCGAGGCCGGATTTCTCCCAGGGCAGGTTATCGGGCAGGGTCACTTCCTGCAGCCAGGGCTGGCCGCGCTCGAAGCCGAGATGCTGGATGAATTTGGCCGCCGTCAGAATGGCGTCCGGACTGCTCTGCTTCAGGCGGATATGGCCGTCACCATCGCCGTCCATGCCATAAGCGATGATGTCGCGCGGCAGCATCTGCACCTGGCCGATCTCGCCGGCCCAAGCGCCGGTATTGGTGGCGGGGTCGAGGTCGCCGTGTTGAACCATCTCGACCAGGGCGATCAGCTGCGGGCGAAAGAGTTCCGGGCGGCGGCAGTCATGCGCCAGCGTCACCAGGGCGTTGCGGGTGTTGAAATCGCCTTGGACGGCGCCGAAATCGGTCTCCATCGCCCAGAAAGCGGTGATGACGCCCGGGGGAACGCCGAATTCCTGCTCGGCGCGGGCAAAGACGTCGGCATATTGCTTCATCTTCTGGCGGCCGATGTCGAGGCGGCCCTGGCTGACGGTGCGCTGGGAGAATTCGAGGAAGGTCTGCTTGAAGACGCCCTGGGCGCGATCCCGGCTCAGCACCTTGGGGTCGATCTCGGCGCCGGCAAAAGCCTCGTCGGCGGCCGCCGCGCTGGCGCCGGCTGCGACCGCATCTTTCTTGACACCTTCGAGGAAGGCGGAGAGATCGCCGCCGCAGGGCGCTGCCGGGGCTGCGTCCGTGGCCTGCTGGGCCGCCGCGCCGCCTGCGAGGGCGAGGGCAAACAGAAGGGCGAGTGCAGAGCGGCTTGCGAGCGAGCGGTGCATGGATACGGTCCTTATATCAAAAATATTGCCGTCGCTTTCACAGATGAATGTGACGGAAGCAAGAAACATCGCAGGACGTTACTAAGAATTTCTATCCTTGGAAACGGCCGCGACCCAGTTGTTCCAGTTCTTTGCGCTGCCGGCAAAGACATTGATATCTGTGGGACCGCTGATGCCGGGGATAACGCCGGTAGAGGTATATTGCCAGAAGGCCCAGCGGCGGTCTGTATAGGTCACCTCAGGGTGTTTTGCCACCGAACGGACCCAGAAATGATAATCCTGGAAGTAGCCGGCGAGATTGTCGCGGTGGAAATCGACCGAGGTGTAGATGATCGGGCGCTTGCCGTAATAGGCCTCCAGCCGGTCCATGAAACGCTGCATTTCGGCGCGTACGGTTTCCGGATCGGGACGGTAGCGGCAGGTCTTCGATTCGGCGTTCCATTCGACGTCGAGCACCGGCGGCAGGCGCATGGCCTCCTTCGGCACGTTGCGGATGAACCAGTCTGCCTGCTGATCGGCCGAAGAGCAGAAATAATAGAAATGATAGGGAGCGTGCGGGATGCCGGCGGCGCGGGCCTCACGCCAATATTCGTCGAAGCGCGGATCGACCCTGTCCTTGCCTTCGGTCGCCTTGATGAAGGCGAAGGCGACGCCGGAATTCTTGACCGTGCCCCAATCGATATCGCCCTGCCATTTGGAGATGTCGATGCCGTGGATCTGGTTCTGCTGCGGATGCTTCGGGCCGAAATCCTGCGGATCGGTGTCCTTGAAACGCATCTTCGGCTTGATCGAAGCCGTTTCGAGATAGTCGTAACCGGAAGAGGTGCAGCCGGCCAGCATGATAGCCAGGGGCAAAACGCAAAACAAAAGCCGGCGCATGGGCGTCCCGTCGTAACTCGAATGATCTCTTTGCCCCACAGCCTGACCTTCGAAAAAGACGAGTCGGCAGAGGAATAACCCTCTTTTCACCATATCAACGTAAAAAATCGGTTAGTTTCAAGCGAATTATCAGCGCTTGCTGATAATGGCCGCCCGCCAGGCATAACCGCCGCCAACGGTATCGAACAGCAATGTCGCGTTGTTTTCATGGGCTTGCGCTTCCAGGACCTCGCGCAAATCGGGCCGCGGAGTGACGTGGAATTTCGCAAGCCAGGCCTGCAGCATGCGCCGGAACCAGCCCGGCAGGCCTTCCTGCTGGCCGAAATCGACGATGTGCAACTGGCCGCCGGGATTGAGTGCGGCGATTGCTGCATCGACGGCGCGCTCCCAGTCGGGGATCATCGACAGGGCATAGGAAATCAGGATGCGGTCGAAGCCGCTGACACCGAATTCGCGCGGCGTGAACGCCGTGGCGTCGGCGACGCGGAAGTCCGGGATCGTCGCCTTGGTGGCGAAGGTCTTGCGCGCCGAAATCAGCATTTCCTGAGAAATGTCGAGGCCGAACAGCTTGGCGGTCGGGAAATGCCGATGGGCGAAGGCCATGTTGCGTCCGGTGCCGCAGCCGACTTCGAGCAGCGTGCCGCCCTCCGGCACGTCGAGCTTGCGGATCGTGCTGTCGCGGCCGAGAAGGTAATATTTGCGGGTGAGGTCGTAGATATGGCGCTGATAGCGGTACATGCCATCCATCAGGCCGGCATGTTCGTCGCTCTTTGCTGCCGTCTCAGTGCCGACCTTGCTCACGCCTTCTTCCCGTAAATGTGGAAGCCACCATAGATTGCCGAGCGATCGAGCGCCGTCAACTCACGCGACTTCTCCTCGAAATAATCCCACTGGTCGCGGATCATCGGCGCCAGGCGGCCTTCGATGATGCTTTTTTCAGCGGCGGTGCGGAAGATCACGCGGGCGCCTTCGCGCGCCGTGCGAGTGATCTCCCGCCAGACGTCGTTCAACTGCTCGTCCGTCATCCAGTCCTGCGCGTCGAGCAGGATATAGCGGTCGCGCGAGGCGGCCGGTTCGCGGGCGAGCAACTCGGTGAAGCTTGCGTGGTGGACGTTGACGCGGTCGACATTGGCGCGGATCACCTGATAGTGCTCCGACTTCAGATAGGTCGGCAGCGGGCCTTCCTCTTCGGTGCCGTAGCGGCGGCCGAAGGCCTGCCAGGCGAAATAGTTGTCGCTCATCGGGAAATGACAGGCGAGCTTTTCCAGGCGGTGCTTCAGCACCGGCGCGATCGAATGATCGGCGGCAAGGCTTGCGAGTTCGTCATATTGCTGCGGCGGAATGCCGAGGCCGAAGAGCGAGCTCTTGCGGCCGGTAATCCAGCGCACGACCGGCTTTTCGAACAGCGGCGCGATCTGCTCGTCGAAGAACTGGCGCTGCTCGCGGATCGAGCGGGTCTTGGTCATCTCGCGCAGCTTGACGCCGTGCAGGCGGGCAAGAAGATGGGCCGCGCCGATGAAGCGGCCGAGCAGGCCGGTTTCGTAGATGTTGCGGTCGAAGACGGTGACGCGGCGACGGCCGAATTTGCGGCCGTTCCAGTAGCTGCGGGTCGCCTCATCGAGGCGGGCAGCGAGATGCTGGTCATAGGCGCGGCTGTTCGACTTCTCGTTCGGCATGGCCAGGAAGCGGACGAGATCGGCGTGGCCGGGAAGATGTTTGAAGGCCGCAAGCTTCAGGCGGTTCAGAGCGATATGGTGCGGGTTGAGGTCGACGACGTCGATCGAGGCCGGCGCCTTGGAGAGATAGGCGAGCATGTTGCAGCCGCCGGAGCCGATGGTGACGATGCGATGGTTGGGCTTCAGCTCCATCGCCTGCATGTCGAGATCCGGATCCTCCCAGATCTGCGGGTAGACGAGGCCGGAGAAGAGAAGACCGAAGAGACGTTCGGAAAAGCCGTCCTTCGAAAAAGCCTTGTGGCGGAGAAGGGCGTCCTTGAGTTTCCGGTTCTTGCGGAAGCCGGCATCCGGTGCAAATTCTGACATGAGTCTGTCACCTTTTTAGCGTTCAGGGCGTGTAGCGCGCCTCTGCTACAGTTTGATGACGTGGGCTGTGGGGCGCCGTTCTTCGGAGACTTCGACCGGCTCGGAAGACCGACCGGGATGGCTCTCCTGGGAAAGTGATCGGGACGACAGGCCTTCTTGGCTTTGGCCCCTTTTCGGCGCCTGCGATTCCTGCTTCTCTCCCGGCATGGAGGAATGCCATGCGATTTGTCCTGCGTATCCTGAAGGCGCTTGCTCTCCTTGTCGTTCTCGTCGTCTTCGTCGCCGCCGGCTGGCTTTTTATTCAGCCGCCGGAACTGCTGCGTGTCGGTGACGGTTACGCCGCCAAGATCGTCTGCTCCAACGTCTTCATCGCCGGTCGCGGCGCCGAGGATGTGCTCCATGACGACGTTCAGGCGCCCGGAAATCCGCTGCTGCGGCTGATACGCGTCAGCGTTGACCACGACAAGGAACGGGTGACGGCGCGCTTCATGGGGCTGTTTGCGCCAAGTTATGCGCTCTATCGCGGCGCCTTCGGCTGTACGAGCGTGCCGGACGGCGATTTCGAGGCGGCGGCGAAGGCCGTGCCCTTCGATGCGCCTGTTAAAATGGAGACGAGCGACGCCTTGTGGCCGGAGGGCGAGGGCACCGGCAATCCGGCGGACGGGAAGATTGCCGCACTGCTTGCCGATCCCGGAATTGCCGGCCCGGCAATGCGGGCGATCGTGGTGGTGCACAATGGCCGCGTCGTCGCTGAAGCCTATGGCCCCGGTTTCTCGGCGAAGACTCCGCTGATCGGCTGGTCGATGACGAAGACGGTGAACGCTGCGATTCTCGGCCGGCTGATGCTCGACGGCAAAATCTCCTTCGACGACGACGAACTGCTGGCGCAGTGGCAGAAGGATGCGCGCGCCAAGATCAAGGTGTCCGACCTGCTCGGCATGGAGAGCGGCCTTGCCTTCAACGAGGATTATGGCGATGTCGCCGATGTGACGCGCATGCTCTATCTCGATCCAGACATGGTGTCGCTGCCGGCCAATGCACCGATGGAGGCGCCGCCCGGCCAGCGCTTCCGCTATTCGAGCGGCACGGCCGTGCTGTTGTCGCGCATCTGGATGGACAGGGTCGGCAATCCACAGGCGGGCTTTTCCTATCCGCACGACGCGCTGTTTTCGCCGCTCGGCATGACGAGTGCGGTATTCGAACTCGATGCGCGCGGCACGTTTGCCGGCAGCTCCTATCTCTATGCGACGGCGCATGACTGGGCGCGCTTCGGGCAGTTCCTGCTGCAAGACGGCGTGTGGAATGACCGGCGACTGTTGCCGGAAGGGTTCGTCGGCGCCATGCGCACTCCGACGGTGGCTTCGAACGGACGTTATACGCAGGGCCAGGCCTGGCTCGCTCCTGGCGGCTCAAGCGCGGCGTTCGGACTGCCGGAGGATACGTTTTGGTTGACGGGGCATGACGGGCAGAGCATGGCGATCGTGCCCTCCGCCAATCTGGTCGTCGTCCGGCTCGGCCTGACGCCGAGCTGGCTCGGCTATCAGCCGCAGGTGCTTCTCAAGAAGATCCTGGCGGCCTTGCCGCAAGCGGGGGAGCCACAACAGCAGGCTGGGTCGCAGCAACAGCCGCAGCCGCAGCCATAGGCTGCGATCGCCGTCTCAGCAATGCTCGATGTCAGTAATTACCCTGGGCGATGTCGGTCATGCCCTTGCGCTTGGCGTCGTAATAATAGCCGCGCGCATAGAGGCGGACGGCATCGTCTTCCTTGCTGTCGGAGACGAGCCAGGCGCCACGCAGATATTTGGCGGCATATTTGATGTTGGTTTCGGCATCGAAGAGCCCGCCCGGGGCGCCGTCATAACCCATTGATTTGGCGGTGTTGTATTTGATCTGCATCAGGCCGAAATAGCCGCGCTTGTTGTAGGCCTTCGGATTGTAGCGGCTCTCGCGATGGACGATGCGGTGGAGCAGCGTCTCGGGAATTTCGTAGATCTTCGAGTATTTCTGGATGAGCTTGGTGACGAAGCTCTTCTCCACTGTCGGCGCGTCGTCTTTGTCGTCGTCGCTGAACATCGGGGGTGCCGTCGGCGGATCGATCGGCCCGGATTCGTCGAAACCGTAGTCCATGCTGGCACGCGGCGTGGTGTCGACGGCGGCAAGTGCTGCAAGCGCGCTGTTCTGCGGTGTCGCGGCAAAGGCAAGCTGCGTCGTCGGCTGTGCCGGCGTTCCCGGACGCGGCGTCGGCACGACGGACTGGATTGCCGTCATCTCGGGCGTCAGCGGGATCTGCGCATAGGCTGCAGGCTGTATGCCTGCCTGCATGGCGAGGTCGGTAGACTGAGAGGCTGTTACGGTTGGCATCGCCGTCGCAGTCAGGGAGGGGGATGGCTGGGGAATGGTGGCGCCGGCAACCGCCTGACCGGCAGCACCTTCGGCTGTCGGGATCGCGGCGAGTGTTTCATCTTCGCCGGGTTTCGGCATCGGCACCACGGTCTGGGCGGCAGTCAGTTCGGCCTGCGATGTGTATTCGACGCTCGTGCATCCCGTCATCACACCGCAGAGTATCGTGGAAACGACAAGACTGCGTTTCAGGCCGGATAATCCGATCGCTACCATTCCGCCACTTTCGTGAAATCGCGCCGCCCCGGCTGCGTATAAAAGTTACCAAAAACCTTAAGCCCTGGTGACCCCATTAACCTATTCGTGGCATTCCGGCAACCACGCAATATTTCTATGCTGCAATACGGCGATACCCGGCGGTTACGGCGCCTGCAGCGATCAGCAGGGTGCCTCCCGTTCGGTTTACGGCGCGCTGGATGCTCGCCTTGCGAATCAGTCCGCGCGCGGTATGGGCGAGAAACGCGTAGGTGGAGGCGTTGAGGATCGCCAGCACGAGGAAGGTCGCTTCCATGATCGCCATCTGGCCGACGAAGGGCAGGGCCGGATTGAGGAACTGCGGCACGAAGGCGACGAAGAAGATGATGCTCTTCGGATTGAGGGCGGTGACGACATAGGCGTGGAGGAAGATCTTGAGCGACTTTTCCTCCGGCAGATTGTCGTTGTCGGCAACCGGTTCGCCGATGATGGGAGCCCGCCAGAGCTTGACTCCCAGATAGATCAGGTAGGCGCCGCCGATCCACTTCAACACGGTGAAGAGGGTGGCGGAGGCGGCCAGAACGGCACCGAGACCGAAGAGGGAAGCCGTCATCGCGGTGAAGTCACCAAGCGCCACGCCGCTCACCGTCGCAAACGCCGTCCTGCGCCCATGACCGAGCGCATAGGAAACGACGAGCAGTATCGTCGGCCCCGGTATGGCCAGCATGATGGCCGATGCCGCCGCAAAAGCGAGCCAGGCTTCAAATGACATGGTGTCTCCTCCTATTCCTCAGGAACAAGCAAAGACATCATATTAACCATCCGTCAATCACGCTTCTTTGTATTTCTGACCTATATTGTCCATGACTTCGGCAAACCATGCCGTCGACAGGTCAAAAGCCTTGCCGCCCTTGATGCGCGGGAATTCTATAGTGCGCAACTTACCGTTCTGCGCTTCGTCATGGCCGGTGACGCCGGAGACTTTATTGAGCGCGCTTTCGACGGCGAGATCGACCATGCTCTGGATCAGCCTGAGGTCGTCGCCGTTGGCCGGCGCCGAGCGGGCGAAATAGCCTGATTTCTGCACAAGGGAACGTTCGGCATTCAGGAGGTTGGCGAACTGCTTCTGGAACCAGGCGCCGACATTGATCGTGTCGATCTTCACATGGCCGAAGGCGTCACGCTTGACGGTTTCGCCGGCGGCTTCCCGCTCGGCGACGATGGCGTCGAGGCAGGCGCCTTCCGAGACGAAGACCGTGGCGTGGCCGTTGCGGTCCATGCTTTCCTTCAGGCGGGCGGCCTCGGCGTCGAGGTCGAAGGCCATCTCAGGCAGGTAGACGGCGTCGATGCTCTTCAGATGCGCATCCATCATCAGGCCGTCGACATACTGGTTGCGGCTGGTGCGCTGGAGATAGGCGCGGGCGGTGGCGGCCGTCAGCCAGCCGCAATGGCGGCCCATGACTTCGTGGATGACGAGGGTGCGGGGTGCGGCCGTCTGCTCGTTGCTGACATTGTCGAAGAAATGCGCGCCGACTTCGGCGGCCGTCCAGGCGCCGAGCGACTGGCGGATCGGGACGACGTCGTTGTCGACCGTCTTCGGCAGGCCGACGACGGTGAGATTGTAGCCGTTGGCGGCGAGGTAGGCGGCAAGGTCGGCGGCTGTGGTGTTGGTGTCGTCGCCGCCGATCGTGTGGAGAATGGTGATGCCGTCATTGGCAAGGCGTTCGGCGGCGACCCGCAGCGGGTTCTCGCCTTCCTTGACCAGGCCGCGCTTGACGCAGTCGGCGGCATTGGTGAGCTTGACGCGGCTGTTGCCGATCGGCGAGCCGCCGTAACGGTGCAGCAGCGGCGCCTTTTCGCGCATCTCGCGGGTGATCGCGATGCTGTCGCCGGTGAGCACGCCCTGGTATCCGGACTTGTAGGCGACGATATCGAGATCGGGCGCGACGTCGCTATAGCGTTCGATGAGACCGCCGACGGCGGAAGAAAGACAGGGTGCCAGGCCTCCGGCGGTCAGCATTGCGACTTTCTGCTTGGCCATGATCCCTCCTATGGCGTTTCGGTGCGGTGGCGTTAGCTAACGCATGGATGCGGCAGGGAAAGGGGCCTGTAAAGTAAAGAATTTACGAAAAATGCGCCTTTATGCCGAGTTGGGCCGCGAAGATGGCAGGAAGTAATGATATAATCGTTTCAAGCCCGATCTGCGTGTCGGGAACTGTTGTGGAAATTTCCGTCGCGCACTCCGGATTCACCTGCACGGGCGATGCGCCGGCGATCGTCAGCCGTTGCCATACGAGATGAAAGCGGGCGCCGTGAATCGTTTGCTGCGGTGCGACAATTACCAAATCGTGAAAACTGTGTTCGGCCCTACGACCAATAGTCGCCTTGCAAAGGCTGCGATTCTTTGGTCAAGCTGTTTGCTATAAGTTGACAAGTCTGTGAGATTTTCGATGTCCTTCTGGGAAAAACTGTTGAATGCCATTGGCAATACCGCGGGCAATGCGTTGTCTGCGGTGGTCGAGGCTATCCGTACGGTTTTCGAAGGCGATCCCGAGACCCGGCGTAAGGTGGCTTTCTCCGTGGCGATCATCGCGCTGTCGGCCAAGATGGCCAAGGCCGACGGCATCGTCAGCGAGAAGGAGGTCGAAGCCTTCCGCGAAATCTTCGAATTCCCTGAGGATCAGGCCAAGAACGTCGCCAGGCTTTACAACCTCGCTCGCCAGGATGTCGCCGGCTACGAAGCCTATGCCGAACGGCTCTCCACGCTCTGCGTTACCTGTGCGGCCAATTGCCCGGTGCTGGAAGACGTGCTCGACGGCCTCTTCCACATCGCCAAAGCCGATGGGCTGATCCACGAGAAGGAACTGAATTTCCTGCACCATATCGGCGAGATCTTCCAGATGAGCGAAACCCGCTTCGAGCAGATCGCCGCCCGCCACGTCTCGTCCGGCGGCGATCCCTATAAGGTGCTCGGCGTCTCGCCTTCGGATGATTTCCCGACCATCCGCCGCCGTTACCGTGGCCTCGTCAGCGAACATCATCCCGACAGGCTGATCTCGCGCGGCGTGCCGAAGGAATTCCATGTCATCGCCAATGAACGCATGGCGGCGCTGAATGCGGCCTATGCGGCGATCGAGAAGGAACGCCGCGCCGCATGACCTCTTTCGAGGCCGATTGCAGGAGCGCCCGCGTGCAGCCTTCGCCGAACCACGGCGAGCGGGCAGACGGGCGCCGTCCGGATATGATCCTGCTGCATTATACCGGCATGCCGACGGCAGATGGTGCGCTCGACTGGCTCTGTCGCGCCGAGAGCCAGGTTTCCAGCCATTATTTCGTGCATGAGAACGGCGAGGTGGTGCAGCTCGTGCCGGAAATACGGCGTGCCTGGCACGCGGGAAAAAGTAGCTGGCACGGCGAGACGGATATCAATTCGCTGTCGATCGGCATCGAGATCGCCAATGCCGGCCATCCCGGCGGGCTCCCGGATTATCCAAAAGAGCAGATCGCCGCGGTGATTGAATTGTGTCGCGACTGTGTCAAACGTTGGTCGATCGCGCCGGAACGGGTGCTTGGGCATTCCGATGTCGCCCCGATCCGCAAGGTCGATCCGGGCGAGAAATTCCCCTGGGCCGAGCTCCACCGGGCGGGTGTCGGGCACTGGGTCGAGCCGGCAAAGATCACCGGTGGACGGTTCTTCCAATGCGGCGATGCCGGCCAGCCTGTCGAAGCGCTGCAGTCGATGCTGTCGCTCTATGGTTACGGCACTGAAATTACAGGCGAATTTTCCGAAAAAATGGCGGGCGACGTGGAGGCTTTCCAGCGCCATTTCCGGCCCGAAAGGGTGGATGGCATCGCCGATTTCTCGACGATCGACACGCTGCACCGGCTGCTATCGACGCTGCCGCGTTATTCCTGATCGGAACAGCCTGATATCAGGAGCGGATTCCTCGCGGCCGGCGAGAAAACCGCCTCGCCACATCATTTCCCTATTATCTCCTCATTGCGATGGTCTAAGGACGCCCGCTGAACAGCGCTCACGGCTGTTTTCAAGTGTAACCATGAGCGCCAAATGAAACGATAAGAATTGCTACGGAACGCGATCAGTCCTTGCTCGCGTGTGACCGAATGACGGCGAGGCGCGCAGTCCTGCAATTCTTTGGGTCGGAGTGAAGAGACTATATGAAGAAGTTGATTGTTGGCGCTGCGGCGTGCTTCGGCATGCTGCTGGCGGGGTATAACTTTGCCTCGGCGAATGATGATTGGGGCGTCAGGGCGCAAACCATCCCGCTGAAGACCGTCGACCGCCAGAGTGGCTATGCCATGCCCGACTTTTCCGCCAGCATTCCCTATGCCGCGCTGATCAATAAATATGCCGCCGAATACGACGTGCCCGTCGCACTCGCCCAGGCTGTCGTACGCGTCGAGAGCAATTTCAATCCGAATGCCCGCGGCAGTGCCGGCGAAGTCGGCCTGATGCAGATCAAGCCGGCGACGGCGCGGATGATGGGATATTCCGGCACGAGGAAGGGCCTGTTCGATCCCGAGACCAACATCAAATACGGCATGAAATATCTGGCGGCCGCCCATCAGCTCGGCGGCGGGCAGACCTGCAACACGATCCTGAAATACAATGCCGGCCATGCCGCCACGCGCATGAACCCGGTGTCGAAGACCTATTGCGGCAAGGTCCTGGCGATGCTCGACTGAGCATAGCTCGGCGCGTCCCGGCAAAATTGCCTTGCGGCAATTTTGCCGTATGATGGAGCGCACTTGCCGTGATATTCCGCCTTGAAAACAAGGTGGGACATGGCAGTCGATTTCAGCTTCATCATCATCGGACGCGGCATGATGGGTGCCGCCGCCGCACGGCATCTCTCCTCAATGGCCGACGGCATCGCGCTGATCGGCCCGCGCGAGCCGGAAGAGCGCAAGGCCCATCATGGCGTCTTCGCCAGCCATTACGACGAAGCCCGCATCACCCGCACCTTCGATGGCAATCTGGCCTGGGGAAGCTTCGCCGCCCGCGCGCTCGACCGCTACCGCGAGATCGAGGCAAAGAGCGGCATTTCCTTCTATTCTGAGGTCGGCTGCCTTTTTGCCGGCCCGACCCCGACGGATGAGCAGGACTATATCAACCGGGCGCTGTCCGTCAGCCGGACGCTCGGCAGCGATATCGAGACCATCGCGCCGTCGGAACTTCGCCAACGTTTTCCCTATCTTGCCATCGATCCTGATTTCACAGGATATTTCGAGCGCAGACGCGCCGGCTACATCAACCCACGGGCGCTGGTGCGGGCGCAGGTTACGCTTGCCGAGCAGGGCGGCGTCTCGCTGATCGAGGCAATCGCGACATCCGTGCGTGATGCCGGTTCCCATGTCGAGGTGACAGCCGGCGGCAGATGCTACAGCGCCGAGCGCGTGCTGGTGGCCGCCGGCGGTTTCAGCAATTTCCATGCCCTGCTGCCGCGTCCGGTCGATACCAGGGTCATGGCGCGCACGGTGGCCTTCTACGAGATCGGTGAACGCGAGATGGCTGTTTTCGCGGACATGCCGTCGACGATCGTGCTCGGTGACCGGGAAGAGGATCACATCTATATCCTGCCGCCGGTGCGTTATCCCGATGGCAAAACCTATCTGAAACTCGGCGGCGACACCGAGGCGCTTTCTTTCGAGCGGTTGGAGGATGCCGGCGCGTGGTTCCGTTCCGACGGCAGCGCCGCTGAGCGCGATCATCTCTCGCGTGTCGCCTTGCAGTTGATGCCGGAGCTTGCCGGCTGCCGCGTGACCTCGGCGCCCTGCGCGGCGAATTTCACGCCGACCGGTTATCCCTATGTAGGATATACGCAGTCGCCGCGTATTGCGGTGCTGACCGGCGGCAATTTCGTTGCAGCCAAATCCTCCGACGAACTCGGGCGCCTCGGAGCGGTGCTGCTGGCGGAAGGGCAGCTCGGGGATGAGGATTTCGGCCGCGAACTGACGCCCGTTTTCGCCTAGGAGGACATGATGGCAGTCGATTTCAAATATATCGTCGTCGGACGCGGGCTGATGGGGGCGGCGGCGGCGCGGCATCTGGCGCGGCAGGCGGACGGCGTCGCGGTGATCGGCCCGGACGAGCCTGGTGATCGCAAGGCGCATCAGGGCGTCTTCGCCAGCCACTACGACGAGGGGCGCATCACCCGCACCATCGATCCCGACCGCAATTGGGCGCTGCTCGCCAACCGCTCGATCGGCCGTTATGGCGAGATCGCCCGCGACAGTGGCGTCGACTTTTATCGCGAGGCAGGCTGTGTTGTCGTCGCGCCGAGGGCAAGCGATTATCTCGAGAGAACCCGGCAGGCGGCCGTCTCGCTCGGCGTCGAGACCCGCCTTCTCGATGGAGCGGGCCTGAAGGCTGCCTTTCCCTTCTTCGCCTTTCCTGATGATGGCGCCGGTGTCTTCGAGGTGAGAGGGGCCGGCCATATCAGCCCGCGCAAGCTGGTGAAGGCGCAGTCGCTGCTGGCGGAAAAGGCGGGCGCCACCATCATTCGCGACCACGTCGTCTCGATCCGCAGCGAGGGCGGCTTTGCCGTCGTCAAGACATCAGGCGGCCTGACCTATCGTGCTGAAAAGGTGCTGCTGGCGGCGGGCGGATTTTCCATTGCCGAGAATCTGTTGTCGCGGCCGGTTGCCCTGACGGTTTATGCCCGGACCGTGACGCTGTTCGAGGTGAGCGAGACGGAGGCGGCGCGCCTAGCCGCCATGCCGTCGCTCATTGTCGATACGCCCGACATCCATATCTACCTGCTGCCGCCGATCCTTTATCCCGACGGCAAATTCTACCTGAAGATCGGTGGCGACCCTGACGATGTGACACTCAGCGACGATACGGAAATGCGTGCCTGGTTCAAGACGGAAGGGCGCGACAGCGTGCGCGCGCATCTTCAACGCATCGTTGCCGGTCTGGTGCCTGATCTGGCGCCGCTTTCGATATCGACGGCGGCCTGCGTCGTGTCGCAGACGGAAAGCGGCTATCCGATGATCGGCTACACCTCGTCGCCTGAGATCGCGGTGTTGACGGGCTGCGCCGGCACGTCGGCCAAGAGCTCCGACGAAATCGGCCGGCTTGGGGCTGAGCTGCTTTTGTCGGGCAGAATCAGCGAACAAGGCTACTCCACGGATTTCACACCGCAATTTCGATAAATAATTTTTGATTTCGATAGCAATTGCCATCTCTCTCGTTTATGGGACCCCTGCCAGTTGGCCGGGCAGCCGCGCTTTACCAATGCCGAAAGGCGGTAGGGTGAGGAAAGTCCGGGCTCCACGGAAACAAGGTGCCGGATAACGTCCGGCGAGGGCGACCTCAGGGAAAGTGCCACAGAAAGCAAACCGCCTGTCATGACAGGTAAGGGTGAAAGGGTGGGGTAAGAGCCCACCGCATCTCCGGCAACGGAAATGGCACGGTAAACCCCACCGGGAGCAAGACCGAATAGGGATGACGCGGCGGGCCGAAAGGCCTTCCGGCCGGTTTCCAGGCCAGTCATCCGGGTGGGTTGCGCGAGGCAGCGTGCGAGCGCTGTCCCAGAGGAATGGCTGCCACGTTCCGGTTCACGCCGGAGCCATACAGAACCCGGCTTACAGGCCAACTGGCGATTAACTTTTGTGGCGCGGAAAACCCACGATTTCAGACATCACTTCCATATAAGCCTCTGAAATCGAATGATTTCAAGCGGATGCTCATGCAACCCCGCGAGTGGAAATTCTTTTTGCGAAAGTGTGGTTGCGCGCCTCCTGCGGGAGGGTGATCCTAACCCTTTGTTAAACTTAACGGCTTATAAATTTTTGATCATGCGTCTATTGCAAAACGGGCGCATCCCATTGACGCCCATATGGTCCCATGCTATCCCAAATGCGCACTGCACCAGGGCAATCATTTGCCCATTCATCGCAAAGCAAAGGCGTCTTCCTCTCCGGAAGCGTCGGACGGGTTTTTGCTCATCCGGCTTGCGAAGCTGTGTCTGATATTGGGAGTTTCGGGCGTCTTTTTGTCCGGATCCCTGCGGGAACGGATGTTTCGTGTAATGAGCCGCTTCCTATCGAACGCGACCAACAGGATCGATGCCAAGGGCCGGGTTTCCGTGCCGTCGGCGTTCCGTTCCGTGCTGGCGCAGCGCAATGTCCAGGAGCTCTATTGCTTTCAGGATTTTGTGTTTCCGGCGATCAGCGTCGGCGGTCCGGATCTTCTCGAGAGATTCGAACGGCAGATTGCTGCGGAGGATCCGTTTTCGCCGGATGCGAACGAGATGTCGCTTCTCATTCATGGAGGCGGGGTCTTCATGAAGCTCGACGCCGAGGGGCGGCTGATGGTCACGGATTTCATTCGCGGCTTTACCGGCATCTCGGACGAAGTGACTTTCGTCGGTCGGGCGGATCATTTTCAGCTGTGGCAGCCGCAGGCTTTTGTGGCTGCGCAGGCGCAGGCACGAGGGGAACGCAAGCTGGCGGGCAAGCGTTCCTGAAAGAACGAGGAAACGGAATGGTGGCGAATCCTGGCGGAGGTTCAACTGATGCCGGTGGCGGATCGGTTCGTCACATTCCCGTTCTTCTCGAAGAGGTCCTTGCGGCGCTGGCGCCGGCTTCCGGCAAACTCATCCTCGACGGTACATTCGGTGCGGGCGGTTACAGCTCGGCCATCCTGGCGGCCGGCGCCGAGGTGATCGCGCTCGACCGCGACCCCACGGCGATTGCGGCTGGCCAAGCAATGGTCGCCGCCCATGGCGGCCGTCTCAAGCTTATTCATTCGCAGTTCTCGCATCTTGCCGATCATGCGCCGCGAGGCGGGCTCGACGGCGTCGTGCTCGATATCGGCGTCTCCTCCATGCAGATCGACGAGGCGGAACGCGGCTTCTCCTTCCAGAAAAACGGACCGCTCGACATGCGCATGTCGGCGACAGGCGTTTCGGCCGCCGATGTCGTCAACCGCGCCAAGGTCGCCGATCTCATCCGCATCTTCCATTTTCTCGGCGAGGAAAGCCAGGCGCCGCGCATCGCCCATGCGATCGAGAAGCGCCGCGCCGAAAAGCCGTTCGAAACGACACGCGATCTCGCCGGTCTCATCGAGCTCGTCACGCCGCGCAAGATGAAGGACAAGATCCATCCGGCAACGCGCGTCTTCCAGGCGCTGCGCATCTTCGTCAACGACGAGCTTGGCGAGCTGGCGCAAGCGCTGTTTGCGGCGGAGACGGCGCTGAAACCCGGCGGGCGGCTCGTCGTCGTCACCTTTCATTCGCTCGAAGACCGCATCGTCAAGAAATTCTTCTCCGACCGCGCCGGCAAGGCGTCGGGTTCGCGGCATCTGCCGGTCGCGCATGAACGGGCGGCAACCTTTGCGGCCATCGGCAAGCCGATGGTTTCGGCAAGCGAGGCGGAGGCGGAGATCAATCCGCGCGCCCGCTCCGCCAAGCTGCGCGCCGGCCTGAGGACGGACGCTGCGGCCGAGGCCGCGGATATGTCGCTCTTCGGGTTTCCCAATCTTGCCAGCCTCGGAAAGCTTGGTGGTTGATATGCTGAAAACCTTCGATCTCGTGCTCATCGGCGTCATGACGGCCACCGCCGCCGTGACCTACACGATCAAACATCGCGCCGAATTGAAGCTCGAGGAGGTTCATCGCCTCGAAGCCGAGATCAAGCTCGAGAAGGATACGATCGACCTCCTCAAGGCCGACTGGGCGCTGCAATCGCAGCCGAACCGGCTGGAGCGGCTGGTCAAGGCCTATAATGACGAATTGCAGCTGCAGCCGACGGCGTCGACGGCGCTGGTGCATGCCAAGGAATTGCCGATGCTGAAATCCGAGGTTCCCGTGCCCGACGTGACGGAGGCCAAAGCCAACGGCGCGGCCGGAGCGGGCGCCAAGGGCGCGACCGTGGCCAGCGCCAAAGGCGCGACTGGTACCTCCAAGATACAGCCCATTCCCCAGCCTGCGCCGCGTGGCGCGGCGGAGCCGCACGGCGCAGTGGCGCCTGATGGCGGGGCGGAGGACGACGCAGGCGCAGACGAGATCGAAACGGGGTCGGTGGAATAATGTCGTTTCTTTCCCGCATCATGGTTTTGAAGAGCCAGGCGCATTTCTCCGCCGGCGTCTATAACCGGTTCGGCGGTCCTTCGCCCGCCGGCCTGGCGATCGAGGGATCGCGCAAGAAAAAATCAGGACAGGCGAAAAGCCGCGTCGGCCTGCTGATCCTGGGCTTCATGGGTGTCTACGTCATTATCGGCGGACGTCTCGTCGAATATGCGATGAAGGATCAGGAGGTCGTCTCCAGCATCCTGCCGCCCGACCGGCTGATGGCCTCGCGCCCCGACATTCTCGACCGCAACGGCGAGGTGCTGGCGACCGACATCCGTACCGTCTCGCTGTTTGCCGAGCCCAACAAGATCGTCGATGCCGATGAGGCGGTCGAGAAACTTGCAACGGTGCTGCCCGAACTCGACGTCAGGGACACCTATAAGAAGCTCTCGGTCAAGACCTCGCATTTTGCCTGGCTGCGCCGGCAGCTGACGCCGAAGCAGCAGAGCCAGATCCTGGCGCTCGGCATTCCCGGCATCGGCTTCCGTCCGGAGAAGCGCCGTTTCTATCCGGGCGGCTCGACCGCCGCGCATATCCTCGGCTACGTCAACATCGACAACCGCGGCGTCGCCGGCATGGAGAAATATATCGACGACCAGGGACTTGCCGATCTCGCCTCGGTCGGCATGACCAGTGACCAGCCGCTCGAGCCGGTGCGGCTTTCGATCGACCTGCGCGTGCAGAACATCGTCCGCGACGCGGTCGTCAACGCCGTCAACAACTTCCAGTCCAAGGGGGCGGGAGCCGCCGTCATCGACGTGCACACGGGAGAAGTGCTGGCGATGGCGTCGGCGCCGGATTTCGATCCGAACGATCCGCAGGAAGGCGCCAAGGAAGGTTGGCTCAACCGGATGACCAACGGCACCTTCGAAATGGGCTCGACCTTCAAGACCTTTTCGCTGGCCATGGCGCTCGACACCGGCAAGGTCAAAATGACCGACAGTTTCGACGCCAGCAAATCGATCTATATCGGCGGCTTCACCATCCACGATTTTCACGGGCAGCGCCGCTGGCTGACCGTCCCCGAGATTTTCCAGTATTCTTCGAATATCGGTACGGCGCGCGTCATCGACATCGTCGGCATCGACGCGCAGAAGGACTACCTGACCAAGTTCGGCCTGTTGACGAAGATGCAGACCGAGCTGCCCGAAGTGAAGATGCCGAGCCAGCCGCGTGTCTGGAAGAAGATCAATTCGATCACGATTTCCTTTGGCCACGGCGTCTCGACGACAGCGCTGCAGACAGGGGTCGCCGCCGCCGCCCTCGTCAACGGCGGCAAGCTGATCGAGCCGACATTCCTGCCGCGCACGCGCGAACAGGCCGATCAGATCGCCACGCAGGTGATCAAGAAGTCGACCAGCGACAACATCCGCTATCTCCTCGACTTCAACGGATACAAGGGATCCGGACGTGTCGCCCGCGTGCCGGGCTTTGCCGTCGGCAGCAAGACCGGTACCGCCGACAAGGTGGTGAATGGGCGTTATTCGGCGACGCTGAATTTCAATTCCTTCATTGCCGCATTCCCGATCAATGATCCCAGATACGCCGTGATCACCTTCTGCGACGAGCCGAAGACCGGTGAGAAGCAATATGGCGGAACGATCTCTGCCGGTACGGCCGGCCCGATCGCTCGTGAGATCATCAGCCGCGCAGCCCCCATTCTCGGCATCGAGCCGAAATTCGGGGAGGGCGGTTCGGCCTTGCTGGTGTCTTATTGAGTGTGAATGAATATCGACGCCGATTCGCGAGGGGTGAACCGGCTTCAAGAGAGAAAAGTGCATTCGATGAAATTGCGAGACCTGGCCGGAGATCAGTTTCCGGAACTTGAAGCACAGCTCGAAGGCCCGGCAGGCTTGATTGATATCTCAGGCCTGTCTTCGGATAGCCGCAAGGTGACGCCGGGCAATGCCTTCGTCGCAGTCGCCGGCACCAAGGCGGACGGCGTGGGTTTCATCGCGGATGCCGCCGGCCGCGGCGCTGTTGTCGCGATCGCCTCTCAAGCTATCGATGCTTCCATCCCGGTGCTTGCGGTCAAGGAACCGCGCCGCTTCCTTTCCATCGCCGCCTCGCGTTTCCACGGCAGGCAGCCCGATACCATGGTCGCCGTCACCGGCACGGCGGGCAAGACTTCCGTTGCCTCCTTCGTCAGGCAGATCTGGGCGCATGCGGGCCATGCGGCCGCGATGATCGGTACGACGGGGGTCGTCTCGCCGACGCGCAACGAATATGGCTCGCTGACGACGCCCGATCCGGTGTCGTTGCACGAGCTGCTGGCGGAACTCGCCGAAGAAGGCGTGACGCATGCCGCGATGGAAGCTTCCAGCCACGGCCTCGACCAGTGCCGTCTCGACGGCGTCAAGCTTGCCGCCGCCGCCTTCACCAATCTCGGCCGCGACCACATGGATTATCATCCGACCGTCGAAGCCTATATGGCCGCCAAGATGCGGCTTTTCGATACGCTGCTGCCGAAGGGGTCGCCGGCGGTGATCTTCGCCGACGATCCGTGGTCGGCGCAGGCGATCAAGTCGGCGACCGATGCCGGTCACGACGTTCGTACCGTCGGGCGAAAGGGCAATTATCTTTCCTTGAAGCGCGTCGAGCACTTCCGCCACAAGCAGACGGCCGAGATCCATATCGGCAGCGAGATCTTCGAGGTGGACATTCCGCTGGCCGGCGATTTCCAGGTCGCCAACGCGCTTGTTGCGGCAGGGCTTGCCATGTCGACTGGCGTGGCCGCGAAGGTTGCGATGGCGGCGCTGGAGAAGCTCGTCGGCGCCTCCGGCCGTCTCGAACTCGTCGGCCATACGAAAGATGGCGCTCTCGCCTATGTCGACTATGCCCACAAGCCGGATGCTCTGGAAAACGTGCTGGGCTCGGTGCGACCCTTCACCACCGGCCGCGTCGTCGTCGTCTTCGGCTGCGGCGGCGACCGTGACCGCGGCAAGCGGCCGATCATGGGCGAAATCGCCTGCCGGCTTGCCGACGTCGTCATCGTCACCGACGATAATCCGCGTTCGGAGGAACCGGCTTCGATCCGGGCGGAGATCATGGCGGCAGCAGGCTGCGCCTCGGAAATCGCCGATCGCGCCACGGCGATCCGCGAGGCTGTGGGCATGCTGAGATCCGGCGATACGCTGATCGTCGCCGGCAAAGGGCATGAGGAAGGGCAGACGATCGGCGGCGTCACCTTGCCGTTTTCCGATCATGCGGAGGTGCGCAAGGCCTTGGAGGAACTGAAATCTTGAGCTGGCTCTGGACGACCGAAGACATGATCGCAGCGATGGCGGGGCGCCCCTTCGGCACTCTGCCCGAAGGCATCACCGGCATTTCCATCGACAGCCGCTCGATTACTCCAGGAGAGGCTTTCTTCGCGATCAAGGGTGATCGTGTCGACGGTCACGATTACGCGTCGATGGCGATGGCGAACGGTGCCTCCCTTCTTGTCGTCAGCGAGGCGAGGCTTCCGGCCATGGGTCGGCTGACGGTGCCGATGATCGTCGTGGAAGATGTGCTTGCGGCACTCGGCCGTCTCGGCCTTGCCTCGCGCGAGCGCTCGAAGGCCCGGATCATCGCGGTGACGGGATCTGTGGGCAAGACGACCACCAAGGAAATGCTGCGGCATGTGCTGTCGCCTTCCGGCAAGGTGCATGCTTCCGTCGCCTCCTTCAACAATCATTGGGGCGTGCCGCTGACGCTGGCGCGCATGCCTGCGGATACGGATTACGGCGTCTTCGAAGTCGGAATGAACCATCCCGGCGAGATCCGGCCGCTGGTGGCGATGATCCGTCCCGATGTCGCCATCATCACGACGATCGCGCCGGCGCATCTCGGCAATTTCAAGAACATCAAGGAAATCGCCGCCGCCAAGGCCGAGATCTTTGAGGGACTTGAACCCGGCGGCCATGTTGTGCTCAACCGCGACAACGACCAGTTCAATTTCCTCGACCGCACGGCGCAGTCGCTCGGCATCGAGCATATCCATTCCTTTGGCCAGCATGCCAAGGCCGAATTCCGGCTCGCAGAGTTCAATGGCTCCGACGAGAATTCGACGCTGTGGCTGACGATCGGCGGCGAGACGCTGGAGGTCGCGATCGGCGCGCCCGGCCGCCATATCGCCGAGAATGCGCTGGCAGCCCTCGGGGTCGTCAGGATCGTCGGCGCCGACATGGAGAAGGCGATCGAAGCGCTTGCGACGCTGAAGCCGGAAAAGGGCAGGGGCAAGCGCCACCGGCTTTCGATCGGCGGCGGCAGCTTCACGCTGATCGACGAGAGCTACAATGCCAATCCGGCCTCGATGCGTGCGGCGATCGCACTCTTGGCTGCCTCCGAGCCGACCGGCCGCGGACGCCGTATCGCCGTGCTCGGCGACATGCTGGAGATGGGCGACTATGCGCAGAAGGTCCATACCGACCTCGCCGTGCCGCTGCTTGCTGCCGGCATCGAATATGTCTGGCTCGCTGGAGCCGAGATGGCTGCGCTCAAGGAATCGCTGCCGGAGAGCGTCCATGTCGAATATCGCGAGAACACGAGCGAATTGACGGATTATGTATTGAACTCGGTCGCGCCAGGCGACGTGTTGATGGTGAAATCGTCTCTGGGCATCGGTTTCGGCAAGATCGTCGCCGCGCTCCTTGACAAGTTCCCGTCATTTGCCGACACGCAACGCGAACTTTGATCGGGTAAACAAGGGGCCCTGAATGCTGATCTGGCTTGTCGAACTGTCGGAATATTTCAAGTTTCTGAACCTGTTCAGATATATTACCTTCCGCACAGGGGCCGCTCTCTTCACCTCAGCGCTGATCGTCTTCCTGTTCGGACCGACGATCATCAACTCGCTGCGCATCCGGCAGGGCAAGGGCCAGCCGATCCGCGCCGACGGGCCGCAGACGCATTTCAAGAAGGCCGGCACGCCGACCATGGGCGGGCTGATGATCCTCGCCGGCATCGTCGGCGCGTCGCTGCTCTGGGCCGATCTTTCCAACGTCTACGTCGTCGCCACCTTGCTGGTGACGCTGGGCTTCGGTGCGATCGGCTTCTACGACGATTATCTGAAGGTCACGAAGCAGAGCCATATGGGCTTTTCCGGCAAGGCGCGCCTCGGCATCGAATTCGTCATTGCCGGCATCGCCGTCTATTTCATGATGCGCACCGCTCTTGCCTCGGGAATTGCCGGTTCGACCTTCGGCTCCTCGATCGCGTTTCCCTTCTTCAAGGACTTCATGATCAATATCGGCATCATGTTCGTCGTCTTCGGCGGTTTCGTCATCGTCGGCGCCGGTAATGCCGTCAACCTGACGGACGGCCTCGACGGGCTTGCCATCGTGCCTGTCATGATCGCCGCCGCCTCCTTCGGCGTCATCGCCTATCTCGCCGGCAACGTGGTGTTTGCCAACTACCTGCAGATCAATTTCGTGCCCGGCACCGGCGAGCTTGCCGTCGTGCTTGGCGCCGTCATCGGCGCCGGCCTCGGCTTTCTCTGGTTCAATGCGCCGCCGGCCGCCATCTTCATGGGTGACACCGGGTCGCTGGCGCTCGGCGGCACGATCGGCACCGTCGCCGTCGCCACCAAACACGAGATCGTCATGGCGATCATCGGCGGCCTTTTCGTCATCGAAACGCTTTCGGTCATCATCCAGGTGGGCTTCTTCAAGATGACCGGCCGGCGCGTCTTCCTGATGGCGCCGATCCATCATCACTTCGAGAAGAAAGGCTGGACCGAAAGCCAGGTGGTGATCCGCTTCTGGATCGTCGCCGTCGGCCTTGCCATGCTCGGCCTCTCGACGCTGAAGCTGCGGTGAGGCGGCGATGATCCCGGTCACGACGTTCAAGGACAGGAAGGTCGCGCTCTTCGGGCTCGGCGGCTCCGGCTTTGCCACCGCCCGGGCTCTGATATCAGGCGGCGCCGATGTGACCGCCTGGGACGACAATCCCGACAGCGTCGCCAAGGCCGCGGCCGAAGGCATCCGGACGGAAGACCTGCACACCATCGATTGGAGCCAGCAGGCGCTGTTCGTGCTGTCGCCCGGCGTGCCGCTCACCCATCCGAAGCCGCATTGGACCGTCGATCTTGCGCGCGCGGCGGGCGTCGATATCGTCGGCGATGTCGAGCTCTTCGTGCGCGAGCGCCGCGCCCATGCGCCCGATTGCCCCTTCATCGCCATAACAGGCACCAACGGCAAGTCGACCACCACGGCGCTGATCGCCCATATCCTGAAATCATCAGGCTACGACACGCAGCTCGGCGGTAATATCGGCACGGCCGTGCTGACGCTCGATCCGCCGAAGACCGGGCGCTACTACGTCGTCGAATGCTCCTCCTACCAGATCGATCTGGCGCCGACGCTGAACCCTTCGGCCGGAATCCTGCTCAACCTGACGCCCGATCATCTCGACCGTCACGGCACGATGCAGCATTATGCCGATATCAAGGAACGGCTGGTCGCCGGCAGCGATGTCGCGATCGTCGGTGCCGACGACAGCCATTCTGTCTTGATCGCCGACCGCGTCGAGCGGGCGGGTGTCAAGGTGGTCCGCATTTCGCGCCGGAACGTGGTGGCTGACGGCATTTATGCCGAGGGCACGAGGCTCATCCAGGCCGCCGGCGGCGCCATGCTGCCTTTCGCCGATCTCGACGGCATCCAGACGCTGCGCGGCAGCCATAATGCGCAGAATGCCGCCGCCGCCGTCGCCGCCTGCCTTGCCGTGGGAGTTTCCGCCGCCGACATCCGCGCCGGGCTCACCTCGTTTCCGGGACTGAAACACCGCATGCAGCCGGTCGGCCAGCGTGGCCGCGTCGTTTTCGTCAACGATTCCAAAGCCACCAATGCCGATGCCGCCGCACCCGCGCTCTCGAGCTACGATCGCATCTACTGGATCGCCGGCGGTCTGCCGAAGGCAGGTGGCATTACGACGCTTGCTCCCTATTTTCCACGCATCGCCAAGGCCTATCTGATTGGTGAGGCGGCGGCGGAATTCGCTGCGACGCTCGGCGAGGCCGTGCCTTACGAGATCTCGGGTACGCTGGAGCGCGCCGTCGCGCACGCTGCAGCCGATGCCGAGCGCGACGAAAGCGGTGCTTCGGCCGTGATGTTATCCCCGGCTTGCGCAAGCTTCGATCAGTATAAGAATTTCGAAGTCAGGGGCGATGCCTTCGTCGGCCACGTGGCAGCGCTTGACGGGATTGCGATGCTGATCGGTCCGGCAACAGGAGAGAAATGACATGGTAAGCCGTGCGGAGCGTGGGCCTCTGGCCGATTGGTTCTGGACCATCGACCGCTTCTTCCTGGCGATGTTCATCTTCCTGATGGGCATTGGTTTCATGCTGTCGTTCGCGGCTTCTCCAGCGGTTGCCGAGCGCATCGGGCTCGAACCCTTCCATTTCGTCAAGCGCCACGCAGCCTTCATGATCCCCTCGATCGCCGTCATGCTCGGGCTGTCGTTCCTGACGCCACGCCAGGTGCGGCGAACCGCGATCCTGATCCTGATCATCTCGATCGCCATGATGGTGCTGGTGCTGTTCGTCGGCCAGGAGGTCAAGGGCGGCAGGCGCTGGATCTGGATCGCTGGCCTTTCCATCCAGCCGTCGGAATTCATGAAGCCGGCCTTCGTCGTCGTCTGCGCCTGGCTGTTTGCCGAACATGCGCGCCAACCGGAAATCCCCGGCAATCTCTTCGCCATCATCCTGTTCGGCATCGTCGCCGCCCTTCTCATCGCGCAACCCGACCTCGGCCAGACCATCCTGACGACGGCCGTCTGGGGCGGGATGTTCTTCATGGCCGGCATGCCGTGGATCTGGATCATGCTGCTCGGCATCGGGGGCGCCGGCGGCCTGCTCAGCGCCTATTACGTCTTCCCGCACGTCGCCGGCCGAATAGACAAGTTCATGACCGGCGAGGGGGACACGTTCCAGATCGATACCGCCCGCGAAGCGATCATCCGCGGCAGCTGGTTCGGCCAGGGACCGGGCGAAGGTATCGTCAAGCGCATCATCCCGGATGCCCATACCGACTTCATCTTCTCGGTCGCGGCCGAGGAGTTCGGCATCGTCTTCTGCATGGCGCTCGTTGCGCTGTTTACGGTGCTGGTCTTGCGCGGCCTCTCGCATGCCTATCGGGAGCGGAACGATTTCAACCGTTTCGCCGTCGCCGGCCTGGTGCTGCAGATGGGCATCCAGTCGATCATCAATATCGGCGTCAATCTCGAACTGCTGCCGGCCAAGGGCATGACGCTGCCGCTGATTTCCTACGGCGGCTCGTCCATGGTGGCGATCTGCGTCACTGCCGGCTTCATTCTGGCGCTGACGCGCCATCGACCGGAAAAGCGTGCGCAGGACCGGAGCCTCTTCCGCGTCCCGCACGGCATGCCGGCGGAGTAGAGGACTATGAGCAAAGGCATCGTGCTGCTTGCCGCCGGGGGAACCGGCGGCCATGTATTCCCGGCTGAGGCGCTGGCCTTCAAGCTGAAGGAGCGCGGCTATTCGGTGCATCTCGTCACGGATAGCCGGGCCGAGCGTTACGCCGGCAAGTTCCCGGCCGAGGAAATCCATGTCGTGCCGTCGGCGACGATCGGCTCGAAGAACCCGGTTGCCGTCGCCCGTTCGCTGTGGACGCTGTGGAGCGGCATGCGCGCGGCGAAGAAGCTGATCCAGCGGCTGCGGCCTGTGATCGTCGTCGGTTTCGGCGGTTATCCCACCGTGCCGCCGCTGCTTGCCGCCACCCGGCTCGGCGTGCCCTCGATGATCCACGAGCAGAACGCCGTGATGGGCCGCGCCAACAAGGCCTTAGCAACCCGCGTGCAGGCCATCGCCGGCGGCTTTCTGCCCGAAGGCGGCGCCGCTTTCCCGGACAAGACGGTGACGACGGGCAATCCGGTCCGCCCGGCGATCATCGCCGCGGCCGAGGTACCTTACACGCCATCGCATCCCGGTGAGGCCTTCAACCTCGTCGTCTTCGGCGGCAGCCAGGGCGCGCAATATTTCTCCAAGGCGCTGCCGACGGCGATCAGCCTGCTCGACGATGCGCTTCGCGTGCGGCTGCGTATCACCCAGCAGGTGCGTCCCGAAGATATGGAAATGGTCAGCGGCTGCGTCGCCAAGCTGGAGATGGGGGCCGATATCGCTCCCTTCTTCACCGACATGGCGGAACGGCTGGCGAAAGCGCATCTCGTCATCTGCCGTTCGGGCGCCTCGACGGTTTCGGAAATCTCGGTCATCGGCCGGCCGGCGGTGCTCGTGCCTTACCCGCATGCTCTCGATCACGATCAGGCGGCCAATGCCGCAGCACTCGCTGTGACCGGCGGGGCGAAGGTGATTGCCCAGTCGGAACTATCGCCGGAGAAAATCGCGGCGATCCTGACGGCTGTCATGAACGATCCGGAAAAGCTTTCGCACATGGCAGCGGCGGCGAAACTCGCCGGCAAACCCGATGCCGCGAACTTGCTTGCCGACATGGTTGAGGCTATTGCCGCCGGACGGACAATTGCGGAATTCAAGAGGACACGCGCATGAAACTGCCAAAGGCGATCGGTCTCGTCCATTTCATCGGCATTGGCGGCATCGGCATGAGCGGCATTGCCGAGGTGCTGCACAATCTCGGCCACAAGGTGCAGGGATCGGACCAGGCCGACAGCGCCAATGTCCAGCGCCTGCGCGAGAAGGGCATCGAGGTGTCCGTCGGCCATCGGGCGGAAAACCTGGGTGACGCCGAAGTCGTCGTCGTCTCGACGGCGATCAAGAAGAGCAATCCGGAGCTCATCGCCGCGCGCGAAAAGCTGCTGCCGGTGGTGCGCCGCGCCGAAATGCTGGCAGAGCTCATGCGCTTCCGCAATGCGATCGCCATCGGCGGCACGCATGGCAAGACGACGACCACCTCGCTGGTCGCGACGCTGCTCGAAGCCGGCGGGCTCGACCCGACCGTCATCAATGGCGGCATCATCAACGCCTACGGCACCAATGCCCGCATGGGCGAGGGCGAGTGGATGGTGGTCGAGGCCGATGAATCGGACGGCACCTTCCTGAAGCTTCCGGCCGATGTCGCCGTCATCACCAATATCGACCCGGAACATCTCGACCATTACGGCAATTTCGATGCGGTGCGCGCCGCCTTCCGGCAGTTCGTCGAGAATGTGCCGTTCTACGGTTTCGGCGTCATGTGCCTCGACCATCCGGAGGTGCAGTCGCTGGTCGGCCGCATCGAGGACCGCAAGATCATCACCTATGGCGAGAATCCGCAGGCCGACGTGCGCTTCACGAATGTGCGCATCGACGGCACGCGCTCGATCTTCGACGTCGAAATCCGCCGCCGCCGCACCGGCCAGGTGATCGAGCTCAAGGGGCTGGTCATGCCGATGCCCGGCCGGCATAATATTTCCAACGCCACGGCGGCGATTGCCGTTGCCAACCGGCTCGGCATATCGAGCGCCGATATCGCCAAGGGGCTTGCTTCCTTCGGCGGCGTCAAGCGGCGCTTCACGCTGACCGGCGAATGGAACGGAGTGCAGATCTTCGACGATTACGGCCACCATCCCGTCGAGATCAAGGCGGTGCTGCGCGCTGCCCGCGAAGCCTGCAAGGGGCGCATCATCGCGGTTCACCAGCCGCACCGTTATAGCCGTCTTGCCAGCCTCTTCGAGGAATTCGCCGCCTGCTTCAACGATGCCGACAGCATCTTCCTCGCGCCTGTTTACGCAGCGGGTGAGGATCCGATCGAGGGTATCGATTCCGTGTCGCTGGTTTCGCGCATAAAATCTGGCGGCCATCGCGACGCCCGCTTTCTCACCTCGGCGGAACTTCTGCCTCAGATGGTCTCGGAGGTTGCAAAGCCTGGCGATTTCGTGGTTCTGTTGGGGGCTGGGAGCATCACATCCTGGGCAGCGGCGCTGCCCAAACAACTGGAAGGCCTTTCGGGAAAGTCCGTATGAAACAGGTGAATGGGGAAAAGCTTCTCGCGTCTCTCGGAGACGGTGTAAAGGATATCCGCGGCCGTATCACGCCGGATGCCCCCATGGACCGCGTCACCTGGTTCAGGGCCGGCGGCCTGGCCGAACTGATGTTCCAGCCGCATGACATCGACGATCTCATCGCCTTCCTGAAAATATTGCCGGAAGAGGTGCCGCTGACTGTGGTCGGCGTCGGCTCCAACATCCTGGTTCGCGACGGCGGCATTCCCGGCGTCGTGCTGCGCCTGTCCGCCAAGGGGTTCGGCTTCGTCGAGCTTGCCGGCGAAAACCGCATCCTGGCCGGCGCCATCTGCCCTGATAAACATGTGGCGGCGATGGCAATGGATAACGGTATCGGCGGCTTCCATTTCTTCTACGGCATTCCGGGCAGCATCGGCGGCGCGGCGCGGATGAATGCCGGCGCCAACGGCGTGGAAACGCGCGAGCGGCTGATCGAGGTCCATGCATTGGATCGCAAAGGCAACAAGCATGTGCTCAGCAATGCCGAGATGGGTTATTCCTATCGCCATTCGACCGCATCCAGCGAGTTGATCTTCACCTCCGTGCTGTTCGAGGGCTATCCGGAAGAGCGGGCGCAGATTCGTGCCGAGATGGATGCTGTGCGCAATCACCGCGAGACGGTGCAGCCGGTGCGCGAAAAGACCGGCGGCTCGACCTTCAAGAACCCGCCTGGCCATTCGGCCTGGAAGCTGATCGACGAGGCAGGCTGCCGCGGCCTCGTCATCGGCGGAGCGCAGATGTCGTCGCTTCACTGCAACTTCATGATCAATATGGGGCAGGCGACCGGCTACGATCTCGAATATCTCGGCGAACAGGTGCGCCGCGAAGTCTTCGAGAAAGAGGGCATCAAGCTCGAGTGGGAAATCAAACGCTTCGGCGTCTTCATGCCCGGCCGGGAAGTGCGCCCATTCCAGGGTGTCACGAGCGAATAACGGTTAATTCACCGCAAGCTTCAGGCCCTCGCGCGGCGTGACGACGGGCGACCAGCCGAGCACGTCGCGGGCATGGGATATGTCGACCTGCAGGGAGCCGCAAAGACGCTGGTAGACGGCGCTCTTTCCCGTCACTCTCGCCCCCATCTGCAACAAGGCGGGAGGGAAGGGAAGCAGCATCGGCTTGACGCCCAAGCCTGCGGCAATTCCTTCGATAAGCCCCGGGGTCGACAGATCTTCCCCATCGCCTGCAAGAAAGGTCTGGCCGGCAGCGTCCGGATGCGTCATGCCCGTGACGATCAGATCGACGAGATTGGGAAGCGCGACCAATGTCCGGCGGTTCTTCAGCGAGGCGAAGGGGAGCGGTATCTTCTTCCGGACAAGTCCGACGAGCAGGGCGAAGTTGCCCCTGGCACCGGGCCCATAGACGAGCGGCGGTCGAATGACGACGATTTCGATGCCTGTTCGGGCGGAGATTTCATGCAGCCCGATTTCGCATTCCAGCTTCGAAATACCATAGGGATCAACCGGCATCGGCGTGTCGTCGTGCCGGAAAGGCCGGTCGTTCTCTTCACCATTGACCTTGATGCTGCTGATGAAGACGAGCCTTTTTACGCCCGCGCGGGCGGCTTGCTCGGCGAGATTCAGCGTGGCGGCAGTGTTGATTTGGCGGAATTCCGTCAGAGGATCGGCCGCGCGGTCATCCATGATGTGAACGCGGGCAGCGAGATGGACAATGACATCGATACCGTCGAGAGCTGCCGTCCAGTCGGTTTCGCTGGTTATCTCGATGGGAAAATGCCGCACATCCGCCGGGAAGCTGGCGGCGGCCGAGCGGGTGGTTACCGCAAGCTCCCATATCCGCTCTTTATGCAGCCTTTCGACGAGGGGGCCACCGACAAAGCCGGCCGCGCCGGTAATGAGGCATCGCATCATCTGTTCCCCGTTTTGCCGTGACTGCTCCGGTTAGCCTGAAGTGCCCACGGTATCAATAAAAAAGCCGCGACGGTGGCCGTCGCGGCTTTTCGTTGATTGGTTATCCGAGGCTCAGACTTCTTCGCGGCCCGACAGCAGGATGCAGACCAGCGAGATCACAGCCGAGGCGGCAAGGTAGTAACCGACATAGTTCAGGCTGTAGTGGGTGGCGAGCCAGGTGGCGATATAGGGGGCGAGCGAGGCGCCGAAGATGCCACCGAGGTTGAAGGTCATCGAGGCGCCGGTGTAGCGCACCATGGTCGGGAAGGGCGCTGCAAGAGCCGCGCCGATCGGACCATAGGTGAAGCCCATCAAAGCGAGGCCGATGATCGAGCACAGGAAGGCGCCGGTCAGACCGCTGGTCAGCAGCGTCGCGTAGAAGAAGCCGAAGATTGCGATGGCAATCGTCGTCAGCGACAGAATGATGCGGCGCGAATAGAGGTCTGAAAGCCAGCCGGAAAGCGGGATCGTCAGGCCAAAGAAGACGACGCCGACAAGCTGGACGACCAGGAACTGCTCTCTGGTATAACCGAGCCCGCCCTTTTCCAAAGGTGTCGTGCCCCAGGAGAGCGTGAAGACCGTCATCAGGTAGAACAGCACGAAGGTCGCCACGGCGATGAAGGTACCGAGGATCAGGCTGCGCAGATGGCCGCGGAAGACCACCTCGATCGGCACGGCGACGCGCTCGTGCTTTTCGACGGCTTTGCGGAACTCCGGCGTTTCGGCGATCTTCAGGCGGACATAGAGGCCGACAGCGACAAGGGCGAGGCTGGCGATGAAGGGAATGCGCCATCCGTAGTCGAGGAAATCCTCGTTGCTCATCGTTTCCGCCAGGATGAGGAAAAATCCGGAGGAAAGAATAAAGCCGATCGGCGCGCCGAGTTGCGGGAACATGGCGTACCAGCTGCGCTTGCCGGGAGGAGCGTTTTCGGTGGCGAGCAGAACGGCGCCGCCCCATTCGCCGCCGAGGCCAAGCCCCTGGCCGAAGCGGCAAAGCGCCAGCAGCAAGGGTGCTGCGATGCCGATCGAATCATAGCCCGGCAGCATGCCGATCAGGACGGTCGAAAGCCCCATCGTCATCAGCGCGGCGACGAGCGTTGCTTTGCGGCCGATGCGGTCGCCGAAATGGCCGAAGACCACGGCACCGATGGGGCGGGCGAAGAAGGCTATCGAGAAGGTGACCAGCGACTGCAGCGTTGCGGCGTTCGAATCGCTTGCCGGGAAGAAGAGATGCGGGAAGACGAGGACGGCTGCCGTCGCGTAGACGTAGAAGTCGAAGAATTCGATGGTGGTGCCGACAAGGCTGGCGATGAGAACGCGAGCCGGAGAATTGACTTGCGCGCTGTTCGAGGCAGGTGTCGGCGATGCGGAGATCGCGTCTGTCATTTTCATTCCAATCAGTGTGTCTATGGAACGCCTTGGGAGGCCGGCGGGTCTTAACGCAATTTCAGATCTAAGAAAACGTCTCCTCGCGTCGCAAGCATCGCGTCTCGAACCTGCGGTTTCTCGCTCCTTGCGTGAAGCTTGCTGCGCGCATGCCGGCGCGCTTGACCGGAATCAAATTGTGGCTGAAGCATTATTAACCCTTTGGTTGAAATGGAGGAGGCGCGCATGCAAAAGAGTCTTGTTGCCGAGTTTCTTGGCACATTCTGGCTGGTCTTCGGCGGATGCGGCAGCGCCGTGCTGGCAGCGGCCTTTCCCGAACTGGGGATCGGTTTTGTCGGCGTGGCCTTTGCGTTCGGCCTGACCGTGCTCACCATGGCCTATGCCGTGGGCGGCATTTCGGGCGGTCACTTCAATCCCGCCGTTTCCCTCGGTCTGACGGTCGCCGGCCGGTTTCCCGCCGCGCGCCTGGTTCCCTATATCGTCGTCCAGGTTGTCGGCGCCGTCGCCGCGGCCGCAGTGCTCTATCTTATCGCCAGCGGCAAGGCGGGTTTCGAGCTCGGCGGTTTTGCCGCCAACGGTTATGGCGATCATTCTCCGGGCGGCTATTCAATGCTTTCGGCGCTGCTGATCGAAGTGCTGCTGACCATGTTCTTCCTGATCATCATCCTGGGATCGACCAGCAGCCGGGTGCCTGCCGGCTTCGCGCCAATTGCGATCGGCCTCGGGCTGACGCTGATCCATCTCATTTCCATCCCGGTGACGAACACCTCGGTCAATCCGGCACGTTCCACCGGCCAGGCGCTTTTCGTCGGCGGCTGGGCGCTGCAACAGCTCTGGCTGTTCTGGATTGCGCCGCTTGCGGGTGGTGCGCTCGGCGGACTGGTGTGGAAATTCCTCGACGACGCCGACTGACTGCAAGATATCGAACTATCCCATTGAGCCCGCGTGGTTTTTCTGCGCGGGCTTTTCTCTTTCCGCGGATCGGCGGGCATCCTCGCTCGACATTTCCGAAGAGGTGAAAGTTAAAAAATGAAGGGCGCAGCAAGACGGAGTTAACGAAAGTAAACACTTCATTAACCATAATGATGCTCTAATGCGTGCAGGTCGGACAAAGGCCTGAAACGGAGCAGACAGCTTCGCGCAAGCGTCGCTTTCGAGAATGGAAGTTATTTTTGGGGGTGTTGATGAGTCGCAAGCATGTCGCTGTCCTGATGGGCGGATTTTCCTCGGAAAGGCCGGTCAGCCTTTCCTCGGGAAAGGCTTGCGCAGAAGCCCTCGAAGCTGAAGGCTTCGACGTGACGACGATCGACGTCGCGCGCGATGTTTCCGAGAAACTCGCCGCGCTGAAGCCCGATGTCGTCTTCAATGCGCTTCATGGCCCGTTCGGCGAGGACGGCACCATCCAGGGCATCCTCGAATATCTGGAAATTCCCTATACGCATTCCGGCGTGCTTGCCTCGGCGCTGGCGATGGACAAGGACAAGGCGAAGCTTGTTGCAGCCGCCGCCGGCATTCCGGTCGCCGAATCGCAGGTGGTCAATCGTTTCGCCTTCCCCGCGACGCACCCGATGAAGCCGCCCTATGTGGTGAAGCCGGTCCGCGAGGGCTCGAGCTTCGGCGTCGTCATCGTCACCGAAGACCAAGCGCATCCGCCGCAGGTCGTCAACTCCCCCGAGTGGCGTTACGGCGAGGAAGTACTCGTCGAGCGCTATGTCTACGGCCGCGAGCTCACCTGTGGTGTCATGGGCGAAACGCCGCTCGGTGTCACGGAAGTGGTGCCGCAGGGACACAATTTTTATGATTACGACTCCAAGTACGCGGCGGGCGGTTCAAAACACGTCATCCCTGCGAAAATTTCACCGAATATTTACCAAAAAATACAAACATTGGCCCTAAGGGCGCATCAGGCAATCGGTTGTCGCGGCGTCAGTCGGTCCGACTTTCGTTACGACGATCGTTTCTCCGAAGACGGCGAAATTATCTGGCTGGAGGTCAATACCCAGCCAGGCATGACTCCAACTTCGCTCGTGCCCGAAATGGCCGGTCATGCCGGCTATTCCTTTGGTCAGTTTCTCCGGTGGATGGTGGAGGACGCGTCTTGTTTGCGTTGACGGTCAAGAGGTTAGGGCGTCCCAGCCATCATGCCGTGCTTCCGATGATGGAAGCCGAAGAGCGGTTCGTGCTGCCGCGCCCGCTGCGCCGGGTCACGCGCTTCCTGATCAGCCTCTGCAGCGGCCGCATCTACATTCCAGCCCATACCGGCACGGTCTCGGCGCTGGCTTTCCTGGCTGCGACAGGGCTTTACGGCATGTCGCTCGGCGGCCACACCGAAGCCGTCGCCCAGGCGACAACGACGGCGGCAGGCTTTGCGATCGAGGACGTGAAGGTCTCCGGCAATTCGGAGACGTCCGAAATCGAGATCCTGCAGCTGATCGGCCTCGACGGCACGACCTCGCTGGTCGCTCTCGACGTCGATGCCGCCCGCCGGAAAATCGCGCATCTTCCCTGGGTCGAAAATGTCGAGGTTCGCAAGATCTATCCGAAGACGATCGAAGTGAAGCTCAAGGAGCGCCAGGCCTATGCGATCTGGCAGCACGGGCAGGAGCTTTCCCTGATCGAGAAGAACGGCAGCGTCATTGCGCCGCTGCGCGACAACAAGTTTTCGGCGCTACCGCTGGTCGTCGGCCGCGATGCGGAAACGGCGGCGGCATCACTCGACGACGCCTTCTCGAAATGGCCCGACGTGAAGGCCCGCGTGAAGGCCTACGTCTGGATATCCGGCCGTCGCTGGGACCTGCATATGGACAACGGCGTCGTCGTCAAGCTGCCGGAAGACGGTATCGACCAGGCACTGGCGACGCTTTCGACGTTCGACAAGGAGCATCAGCTGCTCGAGCGGGACATCGCTGCGGTCGATCTGAGATTGCCTGACAGAACCGCGATCCAGCTGACGCCGGAAGCGGCGGTTCGCCGGCAGGCGGTTGTGACGGAGCGTACGAAAGAATTGAAGAAGGCGGGGCAGAATATATGAGCTTGTTCGGTTCGTCCCATTTCGGATTGCCGCGCCTGAAGCCGCTTTCGTCGAAGCGGTCGCATATCGTTTCGGTGCTCGACATCGGCTCGACCAAGGTCGTCTGCATGATCGGCCGGCTGACGCCGCGCGAGGAAAGCCAGATCCTGCCGGGCCGCACCCATAATATCGAGATCATCGGCATCGGTCATCAGCGTTCCCGCGGCATCAAGACCGGCGTCATCGCCGATCTCGACGCGCTGGAAGGCGTCATCCGTCTTGCCGTCGACGCGGCCGAGCGCATGGCGGGGCTGACCGTCGAGAGCCTGATCGTCAATCTGACGGCCGGCCGCCTCGGCAGCGATATCTACACCGCGACCATCGATCTCGGCGGTCAGGAAGTCGAACTCAACGATCTGAAGAAGGTGCTGTCGGCCGCCTGCCAGCAGTCGCTGCGTCAGGACCGTTCGGTGCTGCATTCGCTGGCGACCGGCTTCTCGCTCGACGGCGAGCGCGGCATCCGCGATCCGCTGGCGATGTACGGCGACGCGCTCGGTGTCGACATGCATGTCGTCACGGCGGAGCGCTCGGCGCTGAAGAACCTCGAACTCAGCGTCAACCGCGCGCATCTGTCGGTCGAGGGCATCGTTGCGACGCCCTATGCATCCGGCCTTGCGGCTCTCGTCGACGACGAGGTCGAGCTCGGCTGCGCGGCGATCGACATGGGCGGCGGCACGACGACGATCTCGGTTTTTGCCGAAGGCAAGCTCGTTCATACGGATGCCGTCGGCCTCGGCGGCCATCACGTGACCACGGATCTCGCGCGCGGCCTTTCGACCCGCATCGAGGATGCCGAGCGGCTGAAGGTCGTGCATGCCACGGCCCTCTCGAATTCTTCCGACGAGCGAGAGCTGATCTCGATCCCGCCGATCGGCGAGGACGATCGCGACCAGCCGTCGCAGGTGCCGCGGGCGCTGGTTTCGCGCATCGTATCGGCCCGAATCGAGGAGACGATGGAACTGATTCGCGACCGTATCCAGCGCTCCGGCTTCAGCCCGATCGTCGGCAAACGCGTCGTGCTGACGGGCGGGGCGAGCCAGCTGACCGGTCTTGCCGATGTGGCGCGGCGCATCCTTGCCCGCAACGTCCGCATCGGCCGCCCGATGGGCGTCTCGGGGCTGCCGACGGCGGCCAAGGGCCCGGCCTTTTCGACGGCCGTCGGCCTGATGATCTATCCGCAGGTCGCGGACATGGAGACACATGCGTCACAGAGCGGTCTGCTCATGTCGCTTGGGGGAAATAACAGCCGGATAGCCCGTATGGGCCAGTGGCTGAAGGAAAGCTTCTGAAATTGAGTAATTGGCCGGCGTGGCGATGCGGCCAGAGAGAGAAGGAACAGGTACCATGACCATCAAGCTGCAAAAGCCTGACATCACAGAGCTGAAGCCGCGCATCACCGTGTTCGGCGTTGGCGGCGGTGGCGGCAATGCCGTCAACAACATGATCACCGCCGGCCTCCAGGGCGTCGACTTCGTCGTCGCCAACACGGATGCGCAGGCGCTGACGATGACGAAGGCCGAGCGCATCATCCAGCTCGGCGTCAACGTCACCGAAGGCCTCGGCGCCGGCTCGCAGCCGGAAGTCGGCCGCGCGGCTGCCGAGGAGTGCATCGATGAGATCGTCGATCACCTGAACGGCACGCATATGTGCTTCGTCACCGCCGGCATGGGCGGCGGCACCGGCACGGGTGCGGCTCCCGTCGTCGCGCAGGCAGCCCGCAACAAGGGCATCCTGACGGTCGGCGTCGTCACCAAGCCGTTCCATTTCGAAGGCGGGCGCCGCATGCGTCTGGCTGAGATGGGCATTCAGGAACTGCAGAAGTCTGTCGATACGCTGATCGTCATTCCGAACCAGAACCTCTTCCGCATTGCCAACGACAAGACGACCTTTGCCGATGCCTTCGCCATGGCCGACCAGGTTCTCTATTCCGGCGTTGCCTGCATCACCGACCTGATGGTGAAGGAAGGCCTCATCAACCTCGACTTCGCCGACGTCCGCTCGGTGATGCGCGAGATGGGCCGCGCGATGATGGGCACCGGCGAAGCCTCCGGCTCCGGCCGCGCTCTCCAGGCCGCAGAGGCTGCAATCGCCAATCCGCTGCTCGACGAAACCTCGATGAAGGGCGCTCAAGGGCTGCTGATCTCCATCACCGGCGGTCGCGACCTCACCCTCTTCGAAGTCGACGAAGCCGCGACCCGCATCCGCGAGGAAGTCGATCCGGACGCCAACATCATCCTCGGCGCCACCTTCGACGAATCGCTCGAAGGCATCATCCGCGTCTCGGTCGTCGCAACCGGCATCGACCGGGCGATGAACGAAGCCGCCGAGCGGAACCTCCAGCCGGCAGCAAGGCCCGCTATCCGTCCCTCCGCGGCTGTTGCTCCGGCAGCGGCCGCAGTTCAGCCTGCCCCCGTGATGCAGGCACCGAAGGCCATGGATCCGATCGCGCAGACCATCCGCGAAGCCGAGATGGAACGCGAGCTCGAAATTCCGGCCCCGCGTGCTGCCGCACCGCTGCAGCAGCCGGCTCCACAGCAGGAAACCTTCCGTCCGCAGAGCAAGATCTTCGCGCCTGCGCCGGAAGCTCCGGCAATGCGTCCTGCCCCTGTGCAGCAGCAGGCTCCGGCACCCGTCATGAGCCAGCCGGTGATAAGCCAGCCGGTTCAGCAGCAGCCGGTCCGGCAGGAGCCGATCATCCGCCAGGCGCCCGAACCGGTGCGCATGCCGAAGGTCGAGGATTTCCCGCCGGTCGTCCAGGCCGAACTCGACCACCGCACGCAGCCGGCCTCCGCGCATGCGGCGGAAGAGCGCGGTCCGATGGGCCTGCTCAAGCGAATCACCAATTCGCTTGGCCGCCGTGACGACGACGCCGTTGCCGCCGACATGACCGCCGCACCGCCGGCTGCTTCGCAGCAGCGCCGTCCGCTGTCGCCGGAGGCGAGCCTCTACGCACCGCGTCGCGGCAACCTCGACGACCAGGGCCGCGCGGTTCCGCAGGCCCGGATGATGCAGGAAGACGACCAGCTGGAAATCCCGGCATTCCTGCGTCGCCAGTCGAACTGATACCGTGCTTCGGCACCGTTCATGCCCGGGATCAAGGTCCCGGGCATTGCCGTTTTTCTGGCTGCGATTCGCAAGTGATTTCAATTGCGTGACTTCGTAACAAAGCGAAAGAAACAGTGATTTGGATTGGAGCGCCGGCGCACGTAAGTATGGTGCAATGAAACTGCCCTAGGAGACCTTTCGACAGGCTCCTGCTGCAGAATGAACGATGACCGTGCCGATCGGACAGGCCGCCGGTACGGAAGAATAAAAGGCAGAATTTATGGCAATTGGCTTGCTGGGTTTTCAAACGACGGTATCGCGTCCCGTAACGCTTTCGGGCATCGGAGTGCATTCGGGCGCTGATGTCTCGATCACCCTGAACCCGGCCGAATCGGGCACCGGCGTCGTTTTCCAGCGCCTGCATGACAATGGCGACATCACCGAACTCAAGGCCGTCTCCTCGCAGGTCGGCAATACCGACCTCTGCACCGTGCTCGGCTTCTCGCCCGCCCATTCGGTGGCGACGATCGAGCATGTCATGGCCGCCATCTATGCGCTCGGCCTCGACAATGTGGTGATCGAGGTGCAGGGCTCCGAAATGCCGATCATGGATGGCAGCTCGCTGCCCTTCGTCGAGGCAATCGAGCAGGTCGGTCTCGTCTCGCTCGGCGTCAAGCGCCGCTATATCCGTATCACCAAGCCGGTCAGAATCGAGCATGGCGGCTCCTGGAGCGAATTCCGTCCCTATGACGGGACGCGCTTCGAAGTCGAAATCGATTTCGAGTGCCCGCTGATCGGCCGGCAGAAGTGGGCCGGCGACATGAACGCCGCCGTCTTCAAGGCAGAGCTTTCCCGCGCCCGCACCTTCGGTTTCATGCGCGATGTCGAGCGTCTCTGGGCGTCGGGCCACGCACTCGGCTCCTCGCTTGAAAATTCCGTCGTCATCTCGGACGACAACACCGTCATCAACGTCGAAGGGCTGCGTTACGCCAAGGACGAATTCGTTCGCCACAAGACGCTCGATGCCGTCGGCGATCTGTCGCTTGCCGGCGCCCAGTTCATCGGCTGCTACCGTTCCTATCGCGGCGGTCACAAGATGAACGCCAATGCGCTGAAGGCGCTGCTCGCCGACCCCTCCGCCTACGAGGTCGTGGAGACGTCGACGCCGCGCCAGCGCGTCGCTGCCCGCGAATTGATCGCAGTTAGCGCTTCGGAATTCGCTCCCTGGTCGGCATGACCTCCAGCACATTCTCAAGACCAGGCCGCCTCTTTCCCGGAGGCGGTTTTTTTATATCCGCCGCGTCGTCGGCAATAGGCAGATGCATGACTGCCACAGGTCGGGAAGAAGATGAAAAGCCCGGTCATTCTGCGGCGGCTGCCACAAAAATGCGTTAATGCCTTATCATTGCGTTGCTCTTGATGCACATTTGTGGCTAGAAACGCCAGCGAGGCGTGGCTGCCGTGGAGCGAGCGGCGGCAGTGGGGTTCTTTCGAATGGGTTATGCAGGATCTGAAGGTATGATGAAGACAGCGCGTGCTTTGTTCGCATCGCTTCTGGTGCTCAGCGCAGGCGCCGCGATCTCCGGTTGCCAGTCGGACCCTGATATCGACATCACCAAGCTCGGCCTCGAAACCGATCCGCCGGATGTGCTCTACACCCAGGGCCTTGCCAATATGAAGGCCGGCAACATGGCCGAAGCGGCGCGCAAGTTCGACGCGATCGACCGCGAGAACCCGTTCTCCGAATGGGCGCGCAAGGCGCTTGTGATGAGCACCTTCGTCAAATACCGCCAGGGGCGTCTGGACGATGCGCTTGCTTCGGGCAACCGCTACATGTCGCAATATCCGAAGTCCCAGGATGCCGCCTATGTGCAGTATCTCATCGGTCTCACCTATTCCAAACAGATCGTCGACGTGACGCAGGATCAGCGCGCCTCGGCCAAGACGATCGAGGCGATGCAGGCTGTCATCGACAACTATCCGAACTCCGAATATGTCGACGACGCGCAGGCGAAGATCCGCTTCGCGCGCGACCAGCTCGCCGGCAAGGAAATGCAGATCGGCCGCTACTACATGGAGCGGAAGGAATATCTCGCCGCGATCTCACGCTTCCGCATCGTCGTCGAGAAATATCCGAACACCAACCAGATCGAAGAGGCCCTAGCGCGTCTCGTCGAAGCTTATTACGCCATGGGCATCGTCGACGAGGCGCAGACGGCGGCTGCCGTTCTGGGTCACAATTATCCCGACAGCCAGTGGTACGCCGATTCCTACAAGCTGCTGCAGACCGGTGGTGCCGAGCCGCGTGAGAACAAGGGCTCGTGGATCGCTGCGGCAGGCAAGAAACTTCTTCTCGGTTCCTGAGGCCAATGCTGATCCAGCTTTCGATCCGCGATATCGTCCTGATCGAGCGGCTGGATCTTGCCTTCGAGACCGGCCTCTCCGTGCTGACGGGCGAGACCGGGGCGGGCAAATCCATCTTGCTCGACAGCCTGTCGCTGGCGCTCGGCGGGCGCGGCGACGGCGACCTGGTGCGCCATGGCGAGGACAAGGGCCAGGTGACGGCTGTGTTCGACGTCGGCATGGATCACGGCGCCCGCATGCTCTTGCGTGAAAACGGCATCGATGACGAGGGTGATCTGATCTTTCGCCGCCAGCAATCGGCGGACGGGCGCACCAAGGCCTACGTCAACGACCAACCGGTCAGCGTGCAGCTGATGCGCCAGGCCGGTCAAATGCTGGTCGAAATCCATGGCCAGCACGACGACCGCGCTTTGGTCGACACCAATGCCCACCGCACTCTGCTCGATGCCTTCGCCGGCCTTACCGACGAGGTTTCGGAGGTCTCCCGGCTCTATCGGCTGTGGCGCGATAGCGAGCGGACGCTGAAGAAGCACCGCGAGAAGGTGGAAAGTGCGGCGCGCGAAGCCGACTATCTGCGTTCTTCCGTCGAGGAACTCGAGAAGCTCTCGCCGCAGGATGGCGAGGAGGAAGAACTCGCCGACCGCCGGCAGAAAATGATGAAGGCCGAGCGAATCGCCGGCGATATCGCCGAGGCCTCCGAGTTCCTGAACGGCAATGCCTCGCCGGTGCCCCATATTGCCTCGCTGGTGCGCCGGCTGGAGCGCAAGAGCCATGAGGCGCCGGGATTGCTCGAAGACACGGTGGCGCTGCTCGATGCCGCGCTCGATCAGCTTTCCAACGCGCAGATGGAAGTCGAGGCGGCGCTGCGCAAGACCGAATATGATCCGAAGGAACTGGAGCGGGTAGAGGAGCGGCTTTTTGCGCTCCGGGCCGCCTCGCGCAAATATTCCGTGCCCGTCACCGAGCTGCCTGCGCTTGCCGTCCGCATGATCGCCGACCTTGCCGATCTCGATGCGGGTGAGGAGCGGCTGGCGCGGCTCGAAGCCGAGGTCGGCCTGGCCCGGGAAAATTACGATGCCGCGGCGCGCTCGCTCTCCGACAAGCGCCATCATGGCGGTATCGCCTTGGCTGCGGCTGTCATGGCCGAGCTGCCGGCGCTGAAGCTCGAACGCGCCCGTTTCATGGTCGAGATCACCACCGATGCGCACGAGGCCCTGGCTGAAGGCATCGATGTGGTCGAGTTCCATGTCCAGACCAATCCCGGCACGCGGCCGGGCTCGATCATGAAGGTTGCCTCCGGCGGCGAACTCTCACGTTTCCTGCTGGCGCTGAAGGTGGCGCTCGCCGATCGCGGATCTGCCCCGACGCTGGTCTTCGACGAAATCGACACCGGCGTCGGCGGTGCGGTGGCCGATGCGATCGGCCAGCGGCTGAAGCGGCTGTCGGAGAGGGTGCAGGTGCTGTCGGTCACGCATGCGCCGCAGGTCGCAGCAAGGGCGGCGACGCATCTTCTGATCTCCAAGGGACCGGCTGCCGAGGGATCCGAAAAGATCGCTACGCGCGTCGCGACGATGGCGCAGAAGGACCGCACCGAGGAGATCGCCCGCATGCTGGCCGGGGCTTCGGTGACCGAAGAGGCGAGGGCGGCGGCGAAGCGGCTGCTGGCCGGCAACGGCTGATCGCAACTCGGCTGTCGGTAAGGCCGACGGCGGTGACGAACATCTCGCTTTGCGCTATCCGTCACATTCCGATCCGCGCCGATCTGTTGCCATGCGCCTTTTCCATTTCAGCGATGATCCCGACATTGCGGTGTTCGAACCGCGCCCGGTTCGCGTACCCTCAATCCGCCCGGCGGGCCGGGAATGGCTGAACGGTCCACTCGTTTGGGCGATCGATGGCGACCATGACTTCATGTATCTCTTTCCGCGCGACTGCCCGCGGATCCTGATCTGGGCGACACCCAGGACGCCGGAGGCCGAGCGGCGGCACTGGCTCAGGGATTGCCGGGCCGCGGCCTATGTCGAGCGTCACTGGTTGGAAAGGCTCTCGGCGGAGACGATCCATCGCTACGAGCTGCCGGCTGGAGATTTCGAGGATCTGGATGATGCCGGCATGTGGGTGGCCCGCAGACGCGTTGTTCCCACCGAGCGCACCGCCATCTCGCGGCTCGACCGCGAGTTTGCGCCGCGCGGCGTGGAGCTCAGAGTGGTCGATAGTCTTGCGCCGTTGAAGAGCCTTTGGGACACGGGCTTGCATGTCAGCGGCATCCGGCTGCGCAATGCGCGGGATTGGGAACAGGATGGGTAGACTGATCTTCCTGATGCGGCATGCGCGGCCTCTCTTTTCATCCGGCGATTTTGCTCTAAAAACAATCCAGATTTCTGGCCAGATTCCCTGGAGTGTTATTCCATGCCCACCGAAGGTTCCGCCGTCGACACGTTGACGATCGAAGAGGCTGCCGCCGAGCTCGAACGGCTGGCAAAGGAGATCGCGCATCACGATGCGCTCTATCACGGCAAGGACCGGCCGGAGATTTCGGATGCCGATTACGACGCGCTGAAGCGCCGCAATGATGCGCTGGAAGCACGCTTTCCCGAGTTGATCCGCGAAGACAGCCCATCGCGACATGTCGGTGCAGCGCCCTCCGTGACGTTCTCGCCTGTCGTCCATGCGCGGCCGATGCTGTCGCTCGACAACACCTTCTCGCAGGAGGACGTGCAGGATTTCGTCGCCGGCGTCTATCGCTTCCTCGGCCGTCTGCCGGACCAGTCGATCGCCTTTACCGCCGAGCCGAAGATCGACGGTCTCTCGATGTCGATCCGTTACGAGAACGGCAGGCTGGTGACGGCTGCGACGCGCGGAGACGGGACGACGGGGGAGAACGTCACCGCCAACATCCGGACCATCTCCGAGATCCCCAACGAGCTGCCGAAGGGCGTGCCCGCCGTCGTCGAGATCCGCGGTGAAGTCTATATGGCCAAAAGCGATTTCCTGGCGCTGAACCGGCAGATGGAGGCGGAGGGCAAACAGACCTACGTCAATCCGCGCAACACCGCGGCCGGGTCGCTGCGCCAGCTCGACGCCAAAGTGACGGCGAGCCGCAAGCTGAAATTCTTCGCCTATGCCTGGGGCGAGATGTCGGAGATGCCCGCCGATACACAGTTCGCCATGGTGCAGACCTTCAGAGACTGGGGTTTTCCGGTCAACCCGCTGATGAAGCGGTTGAATTCGGTCGCCGACATCCTGGCGCATTATGACGAGATCGGCCTCGAGCGCCCGGATCTCGACTACGACATCGACGGCGTTGTTTATAAGGTTGACAGTCTCGAACTGCAGCAGCGCCTCGGCTTCCGCTCGCGTTCGCCGCGCTGGGCGACGGCGCATAAGTTTCCGGCCGAACAGGCCTTCACCGAGGTCGAGAAGATCGAGATCCAGGTCGGCCGCACCGGGGCGCTGACGCCGGTGGCGCGGCTGAAGCCGATCACGGTCGGCGGCGTCGTCGTCACCAATGCGACGCTGCACAACGAGGATTACATCAAGGGCATCGGCAATAGCGGCGAGCGCATCCGGCCGGAGGAACACGATATCCGCGAAGGCGATACCGTCATCGTCCAGCGCGCCGGCGACGTCATTCCGCAGATCCTCGATGTGGTGATGGAAAAACGCGCGGCCGACGCCCGGCCCTACGAATTCCCGAAGACATGCCCGGTCTGCGGTTCGCATGCGGTGCGCGAGGTCAACGAGAAGACCGGCAAGATGGATTCGGTGCGCCGCTGCACCGGCGGCTTCATCTGCCGAGCGCAGGCGACGGAGCATCTGAAGCACTTCGTTTCGCGCAACGCTTTCGATATTGAAGGGCTCGGTTCGAAGCAGATCGACTTCTTTTTCGAAAATAAAGATCCGTCGCTGCAGATCCGCACTGCGCCCGATATCTTCACGCTGGAGGAGCGCCAGCAGCAATCGCTGACCAAGCTCGAAAATATCGACGGCTTCGGCAAGGTCAGCGTCGGCAAGCTCTATGCGGCGATCAACGAGCGGCGCAGTATTGCGCTCCACCGCTTCATCTACGCGCTCGGCATCCGTCATGTCGGCGAGACCACGGCGAAGCTGCTGGCGCGCTCCTATGGCACCTATGCGGCCTTTGAGACGGGGATGCGGGAGGCCGAGACGCTTGCCGGCGACGCCTGGAACGATCTCAATGCCATCGAGGGCATCGGCGAGGTCGTGGCGCGGGCTATCGTCGAATTCTACAAGGAGCCGCGCAATGTCGAGGTGATCACCCGGCTTATCGAGGAGGTGACGCCCGAGGAGGCCGAACAGCCGGTGACGGCGGGCAGCCCGGTCGCCGGCAAGACCGTCGTCTTCACCGGGTCGCTGGAAAAATTCACCCGCGACGAGGCGAAGGCGAGGGCGGAAAGCCTCGGCGCCAAGGTGGCGGGATCGGTCTCCAAGAAGACCGACATCGTCGTTGCCGGCCCCGGCGCCGGCTCCAAGCTCGACAAGGCGCGCGAGCTCGGCGTGCAGACGATGGACGAGGATGAATGGCTGGCGTTGATCAGCGGGTGAAGGGCTGAGGGCAGGCCGCCAGCCTCCCGCTCGCTCATAGCCTGAGCCGTGCCATCGTATAGGCGTCGACATATTGACCGGCGCGATATCCGAAAGCCCTTAGCAGGCCTTCCTGTTTGAAGCCGAATTTGCGGTAGAGACCGATGGCGACATCGTTGTCGGTATAGACGGTCAGTTCCAGCCGTCTGATATCGAGCCAGTCATCGGCAGCGTCGACAAATGCGCCGAGCAGGATCCGTCCGAAGCCGCGGCCGGTGAAGTCGTCATGCACGCCCATGCCGATGCTGGCGACGTGCTGCCTGCGGCCGGAAAGACGGTTGAGGCCGCCACTGCCGACGATCTTGCCATTTTGGGTGACGACGAGGTTGAGCGCGCCCGGTGACGGATTTTCCATGTGCTTACGAACCTCCTCGACTGCCTGGTATGGCGGCCGCAAGGTACCTGCCCGGTAGCCCGGCAGATTTATGAGATCGGTGATCTCCTCGGCATCGGAAAGGCGGACGGCACGCACCAGGACGCCGTCCGGCAGGGGCGCTCGGCCGCGCGATTCATTCTCTTCGTTTTCGGACATTCATGCTCTCCATCGGTTTTACGAGGAGAGCCGGTTTCCGAAAACCCTGCTCGCCTCGGCAGGGTTTCGGGATGATCGGATCGCTGCTAACGCGCCATCGCTCCCGCGTACCCTTCCAGGGTCGTGGTGTGATGAATAAGCGTTGCCATGGTCACGAAGCCGATCATGGCAGGTAGGTTTCGATATGCGGGTTAAAAAGTCAACCATGCGTCGTGCCGAATTTGCGCGGTGGGAAGCGGGGCGGTATTCCTGTGCCTGGAGAAACGATTCGGGTTGCTGCATTGAAAACCATCGCGATTGACTTCGAGACGGCGAACGAACAGCGCGGCAGCGCCTGTTCGGTCGGCCTTGCCTGGATCGAGGATGGCAGGGTGACGCGCGTCGAAGAGCGACTGATCCGGCCGCGAGACATGCGTTTTTCCGGAATGAACATCGCAATTCACGGCATCCGGCCGGAGCATGTCGAGGATGCGCCCGAATTTCCCGAGGTGATGGACGAGTTCCACGAGGATTTTCGCGGCGCCACGATGATCGCGCACAATGCCGCCTTCGATTTCAGTGTCTGGCGAGCGTGCCTCGATCTCTACCGGCAATCCTATCCGGAGCTTACCTATCTCTGCAGCCTGAAGATGGCGCAGCGGATCTGGCCGCACTTCCTCTCGCACCGGCTGAACCTGATCGCCGAGCATCTCGGCCTGCGTTTCGTGCATCACAACGCCGCCGAGGATGCCGCGGTCTGCGCGGCGGCGGCGATCGAAATGGCGAAGGCGGTCAAGGCGAACGCCGTTCACGCCATACCGGCGCTGATCGGCATGAGGCCCGGCCGGCTGACGGCGCGGGCTTACGAGCCCTGCACCTGCCGGAAAGGCTGAGCGTTCTCGCAACGGCGATTTCTTGCAAAGCATGGGTGCATGCTTATCTAGAATCCGGATCATTCAGGGAGCCGCCATGTCCAAGCTGCGCAATCTTCTCCTCGCCGCCTTCTCTTTCTCCGTCCTTTCCGGCGGTGCTGTCTCGGCCGAGGTGGTCGGCAAGGTCGGAGTCGACTGGATCGGCAACGACATCATTGTCGAGGCGGTCTCCGACCCTGAGGTCAAGGGCGTTACCTGCCACGTCACCTATTTCGACCGCAGCCTGATCGACCGGTTCAAGAACGGCAACTGGTTCGAAGACCCGTCCAACAATTCCATCGCCTGCCGGCAGACGGGGCCGATCGAGATCGGCAATATCGACCTGTCCAAGGACGGCAGCGAGGTGTTCCGCCAGGGCATGTCGCTGATCTGGAAAACGCTGGTCGTCAACCGCATCTACGACAAGACCAACGACACGCTGGTCTATCTCGCCCATTCGCGCGAACTGACGGACGGTTCGGCGAAGATGTCGATCTCGACCATTCCGCTCTATGGGCAGAATGTTGTGTGGAAGAACGGGAAGCCGTAGGGGCGGGAAGGTTCCTGGATTTTTCGCGTTCGTTATTGAAAAGCCCACCCCACAAGGGGGAGGGGCTTAACTTGTCGCACCCGCTTCCAGATCTTTGACGTTTCGGGAGGAGCGAGGCGGGGCCTGAGCTTAGTCCCTCCCTAAAGCTGATCCGATGCTGGCTTATGCTCCACACCAAACGGAAAAGGCCCGGACGAGCCGGGCCTTCCAATACGCAAACGGAAATCAAGCCGCCTGCGTCAGCTCGTCGGCAATGACCGTGTCGAGGTTCAGGAAGCAGACCATGGTCTTTTCGAGCGCGACGATGCCGCGGCAGAAGGCGCGCTGGGCTTCCGGGATGATTTCCGGCGGCGGCTGCAGGTCTTCGCTCTTGATGGTCATCATGTCGGAAACCTGCTCGACCAACAGGCCGACCAGCTTGCCGGCGATATCGGTGACGATGATTGCCGAGCGCTCGGAGGGCTCGGTCATCTTCATGCCGAGGCGGCAGGCCATGTCGATGACGGGGATCACGGCGCCGCGCAGGTTGATGAGACCCAGCACGTAGGGCGGGGTGTGCGGCATCGGCGTCACCGGCGCCCAACCGCGGATTTCGCGGATGGCCATGATGTCGATGCAGAACTCCTGGTCGCCCAGGTGGAACGAAACGATTTCGAGATAGGCGCCCGATTGCTTGATGGCGTTGTTGTTCATGGTCAGAATTCTTCCCAGTTGTCCCCGGCGGGAGAGGCGATGACTTTGGCGGCAGAACCGCCGTTGAATGCGCCCGCGACTTTGCCGATCAGGTTGCGCGCGGGAGATGGTCTCGAATGCGAGGCGGCATTTGCCTCTCGCGGCGTTTGCCGGGCGCTCATGCCCTCGCCGGTCTTGAACTGCTTGACCAGTTGCGTCAGGTTTTCCGCGTCGATGGCGAGCGTATGGCTTGCAGCGTTCGTCTCTTCCACCATGGCCGCGTTCTTCTGCGTGACCTGATCCATCTGGCTGATGGACGTATTGATTTCATTCAGTCCCACTGATTGTTCGCGCGCAGAGGTTACGATTGATTTAACATGTTCGTCGATGCGCAGAACATCTTCGCCGATCTGGCGAAGCGCTTCGCCGGCGGCCGTCACCAGTTCGCCGCCGATCTTCACTTCGTCGCCGGATTTTCCAATCAAGGTCTTGATATCCTTGGCAGCGCCGGCGGCGCGGCCGGCGAGTTCGCGTACTTCCTGGGCAACGACGGCGAAACCCTTGCCGGCTTCGCCGGCGCGTGCTGCCTCGACGCCGGCGTTGAGCGCCAGAAGGTTCGTCTGGAAGGCGATCTCGTCGATGACGTTGATGATCTTGCCGATCTCGCGGGACGCGCCTTCGATTCGCTGCATCGCCGCCATTGCGTCGCCGACGACGATATCCGACTTCGCCGTGTTCTCACGGGTATGGGTGACCATATGGCCGACTTCCTCGGCGCGGTTGGTCGCGTTGCGGACGGTGGCGGTGATCTGGTCGAGGGCGGCTGACGTCTCTTCGAGCGACGCGGCCTGCTGCTCGGTACGCTTGGCGAGGTCGTCGGCGGCAGCGCGCATCTGGCGGCTGTTCGCCTCGATCGAGCTGCTGTTGACGGCGATGTCGCTCATCGCCTTGCGCAGCGTTGCCGTCGTCTGGTTGAAGTCGCGGCGCAGGCGCTCCAGTTCCTCGCGGAAAGGCTGGTCGATCGTAACGGTCACGTCGCCTTCCGACAGGCGGGTAAGGCCGTGGCCGAGGGCGGTGACGGCGGCGTTCAGAGCTTCGGCGTCGGCGAGCTTTGCGGCTTCGCGCTCACGGTGCTCGGCATCGCTGCGCTGCCTGTCGGTCTGGTTCTGCGTCTCGAGGTTACGCTTCTCGATGGCGGCGAGACGGAAACTGTCGGCGGCGCGGGCCATTTCGCCGATCTCGTCGCCGCGGCTCCTTTCGGCAACGTCGCTGGCGAAATCGCCGTTCATGATGCGCTGCATGCTTTCGCGCACGGCGCCGATGCCGCGGCGGATCGAGCCGCCATGGACATATTGCAGAATACCCATGCTGAGGATGGCGAAGATACCGAGGCCGATCTGGAGAATAAGGGCTTCCCGCGATACGGCATTGGCAAGATCGACATGCTGCTGGGCAAAGACGGTGCCGTCAGCGGCGAGCTTGTCGAGCGTTTTGGTCAGCTCCTCGCCGGCGCCGTCGATCGTGTCGTCGATCTTGTCGAACTCGGCATCGGGCGCACCCTGTTGAACCAGAGCGACGAGATCGACCTGGATCGCCTTGCCCATTGCGGCGACGTCGGCGTCATAGCTTTTCAACAGACCATCGTCATGCATTTCTTCGGCAAGCCGGCGCATTTCCTTCGAGCCGCCGGAAAGGGCGGTGAGCGAATCGCCGATCAGCTTGATGCGCTCCGGCTCCACCGCCTTGTCGTCCTTGTCGACGATGATATCCATGGCGGCCAGCACCATCGTCAGGTTCGCAAGGCGCATGTCGTCGATATGGTTGACGCTCGTCTGGATCTCGCTGGCGCTACGCAGGCTGGCATCGACCCGCATGTTCTCGTACCAGCCGACGCCAAGCATCGTTCCGAAACCGAGGAAGGCCGCGCCACCGAGCGTCCAGAGCCGCTGGCTGACTGACAGGCTCTTGCGCACTGCTGAATTCGTCATGAAAAGACCCCTCCACAAACCGCTCGGGTTTATGTTCTCCTACCCTCATGCGGACGTCCGGGGTTTTTGCCACTCGGCAGACTTCATGTCAGAACGGCTCGATGGAGCCGCACGCATTGCTAAATATAGATATGACGGCTTAAGTCTTTCCTAACGATATGTGCCTTGAGATTGTCTGTTCGCTTCAAAAGCAAATTATTCAAAACACGATGTTTTTCGATCCATGGCAATTTCGGCGGGCAGATTTTCCGCTGTGGATGGCCTCTATCAGTGAGACAATCAATCACGGGTCAGAAAACATATTGTTGAATTGCGCGCGTCCGGTCGGGGCTATAATCACGCGGGGCACAAGGGGTGGGCGGCAGATATCCGCCTGGATCGAGGATCATCCAATGAAGACTTTCCGCATCGCCGTCTGGGTCGGTGTCCTGATACTGGCCGGGTTTCTCGGCGGGTTCTCGTACTATCTCAGCAGATCGGGGAATGTAGTGGCGGAGGCTCCCTTCGGCGTGCCCTTTACCCTGGTCTCCCAGACGGGCCAGCCGATCACCGAGCAGGCGCTGCGCGGCAAGCCGACGGCGCTGTTTTTCGGCTTCACCCATTGCCCGGAAGTCTGCCCGACGACGCTTTTCGAGCTGAACGGCTGGATGGAGAAGGTCGATCCGAAGGGCGACAAGCTCCAGGCGTATTTCGTCACCGTCGATCCGGAGCGCGACACGCCCGAGATCATGAACCAGTACGTTTCCAATGTTTCCAAGCGGATCACCGGCATATCAGGTGCGCCTGACAAGGTCGCCGAGGTCATCAAGGGGTTCCGCGTCTACGCCAAGAAGGTGCCGGTCGACGAGAAGGATCCGAATGGCGACTATACGATGGATCACACCGCCTCGGTCTTCCTGCTCGATTCGGCCGGGCGGTTTTCAGGAACGATCGCCTATGGCGAAAACCCGGACACGGCGGTAAAGAAGCTGGAGAATCTCGTCAGCAAGGGGTGATGGTTTCAGCGTGATGGGGCGTTGGCCCGACCGGCGGCGGGCAACGGAAACGGGAAAGACCGCCTATCGTGAGTGAAATCCGCCTTTACGTGACGACGACCGAAAGCAAGGCCGAAGAGATTCTCGACCTTCTGAGCACGGTCTTCGGCGAAGAAGACTTTGCCATCGGCACCACCGAGATCGATGAGAAGAAGGATATCTGGGAAGCCTCGATCTACATGATGGCCGAGGACGAGGCCGAAGTGCGTTCCCGCGTCGAGGATGCATTGAAGACCACTTTCCCCGATGCCCGGTTGGAGCGGGAGGTCATCCCCGAGGTCGACTGGGTGGTGAAATCGCTGGAGGGGCTGAAGCCCGTCAGGGCAGGGCGCTTCCTGGTGCATGGTTCGCATGACCGCGACAAGGTCCGCCCCGGCGATATCGCCATCGAGATTGATGCCGGCCAGGCCTTCGGCACCGGCCATCACGGCACGACTGCCGGCTGCCTCGAAGTGATCGATGCCGTGGTGCGCTCGCGCCCGGTCCGCAATGCGCTCGATCTCGGGACCGGCAGCGGCGTGCTGGCGATTGCGGTGCGCAAGCTCAAGAACATACCGGTGCTGGCGACCGACATCGATCCGATCGCGACACGGGTGGCGGCCGAGAACGTGCGCCGCAACGGCATCGCGTCGGGCATCGTCACCAGGACCGCGCCGGGCTTTCATTCAACGGCCTTTTCCGAACACGGTCCCTTCGATCTGATCATCGCCAACATTCTCGCCCGGCCGCTGATCCGCATGGCGCCGAAGCTCGCGACGCATCTTGCGCCGGGTGGATCGGTGATTCTTTCGGGCATTCTAGCCGCGCAGCGCTGGAAGGTGATTGCCGCCTATAGCGGCGCACGGCTTCGCCATGTGCGGACCATATGGCGCAATGGCTGGGTGACGATCCACTTCGATCGACCGTAATTTTGCTGGGTTGTTTCTGAGTAGGTGAGCGCCCTAGCCTACGTCACGCTTGCTTGGGGCACCAGGTTCCTTCCCCGCCCCAATGCTGTGCCTGTCACAGGAATGAGCGAGGAGGGGCTTGCGCTCCATCCCCGCGACGCCACGACTTGCACTCTTCCTAAGACAAGAAAAAAGGCGGCGCCGATGGCACCGCCTTGGGCCGGTCTATCCGGCCAATGCCCGCGAGCTCAAGGGGAGGAGCGCTCAAGCGGGCTCTACTGCATTCCAATAGGCCGGTCCGGGAGGGAGGAGACGGACGGGCTTTCAGGCTTAGAACGCGTAGCTGAGGGCGCCCTTGTGGCGCGTAGCGCGCTGGCCGGCGCCGAGCAGCTTGAGGCTGTCCTCGTTCTGCGGGCGGCGGGCGCCGATCACGTGACGCACGGTCTGGCGTTCGCCAGCCTGCACCGGGCTGCTATATGCGAAGCGCGAGAGAGAGGCGGTCATTTCAAGAATTCCTTTGTTTCGGGTTCATCGCGAACCGTTCGATGGCGTCTATATAGCTATTCTGAAATGCGGAGGCAGAGGGTTTTGCTCATGGGAGCCATGCGGCCAATGCATAAAGCGTGCCAAATTACGATTTCGTGTCACAGTTCTGTCAAAATGTTGAGCCGCCCCAAGGGTTTCGACTCGTTTCGTCGCTTTTTCTCCCCATCGGTTGAAATTTCGCTAACATGGCAGCTATCCCATTAACCGGATTCGTCTCAACCATTCGGGTTTCCAGCATGTTCCAGTCTTTCGAGGTCACTTCCACGCCGCAATTCGGCAGGGATCGTGTATCGGCGTTGCGCGCCGGTTTCGATTCGCTCGGCATCGACGCCTTCCTCGTACCGCGCGCCGACGAGTTCAACGGCGAATACGTTCCCGCAGGTTCGGAGCGCCTCGCATGGCTGACGGGCTTTACCGGGTCGGCGGGTATTGCGCTGATCCTGCGCACGCAGGCGATCGTTTTCGTTGACGGGCGCTATGTGACGCAGCTTGCCGAACAGGTCGACGGTTCGGTCTTTTCGGGCGGCGATCTTGTCAATGAGCCGCCGCATGTCTGGCTGGCCGCAAACGGCGCCAAGGGCCTGCGGCTCGGCATCGATCCCTGGCTGCATGCGGGTGCCGAGGTGCGTCGTCTGGAAAAGGCGCTTTCGCAGATCGGCGGCACGCTGGTCTTCCTGCCGCACAATCCGCTCGACAGGCTTTGGAGCGACCGGCCGGCCGAGCCGCTCGGCGCGGTCAGCATCCAGAACGTCGCGCAGGCCGGCGTGCTGGCCAGAGAGAAGATCGCGACAGTTGCGGCCGATCTTTCGAAGAAGAACCTCGCTGCGGTGCTGATCGCCGATCCCTCTTCGGTCGCCTGGATCTTCAATATCCGCGGCGCCGACGTGCCGCACACGCCGCATCCGCTGGCGCGCGCCATCATTCATGCCGACGGCCGAGCCGAGCTCTTCCTCGACAAACGCAAGACGGGCATCGAGCCGGAGGCCTATCTCGGGCAGATCTGCACGCAGCTGCCGCCCTCGGCGCTGGAGGAGAGACTCGCTGCCGTTTCCCGGAATGGCGGCCGCGTGCTGATCGATCCCGATATCGCTTCCTATGCGCTGGCGGAAATCATCCGCCGGGCGGGCGGCGAAGTGGTGGAGGGCGCCGATCCCGCCAAGCTGCCGCGCGCGGTGAAGAATGACGTCGAAATCAACGGCTCGGCCGCCGCGCATCTGCAGGACGGGGCAGCGATGGTGGAATTCCTCTACTGGCTGTCGCAGGAAAAACCCGGCACGGTGAGCGAGATTGTCGCGGCCGAGCGTCTCGAAGCGGCGCGCGCCCGTGTCGGCCAGAGCATGCAGAACCCGCTGAAGGACATTTCCTTCGACACGATTTCGGGTGCGGGCGAACATGCGGCGATCATGCATTACCGCGTGACGACCGAGACCAACCGGATGATCGAGGCCGGCGAACTCTTCCTGATCGATTCCGGCGCGCAATATATCAACGGCACGACCGACATCACCCGCACGGTCGGCATCGGCAGGGTAACCGAAGAGCATCGGCGCTTCTTCACGCTGGTGTTGAAGGGCATGATCGAGATCAGCACGGCGCGTTTCCCGAAAGGCACGCGCGGCTGTGACCTCGATCCGCTGGCGCGCATCGCGCTGTGGCGAGCAGGCGCCGATTTCGCCCACGGCACGGGCCATGGCGTCGGCTCCTACCTCTCGGTGCATGAGGGGCCGCAGCGCATCTCCAGGCTTTCGACGCAGGAACTGCTGCCCGGCATGATCCTTTCGAACGAGCCGGGCTATTACCGGCCCGGCAGCTTCGGCATTCGCATCGAGAACCTGATCTATGTGCGCGGCGCCGAGGAAATCGAGGGCGGCGATATGGCGATGCTCGGTTTCGAGACGCTGACCTTCTGCCCGATCGACCGCAGCCTCGTCATTCCAGAGCTTCTGACCCATGACCAGCTGCATTGGTTCAACGACTACCACCGCCGCACACGCGAGGCGCTGATGCCGCTGATCCACGATCACGATGTCAGGGCATGGCTCGAAAACGCGACGCTGCCGCTGGAATATTGAGAACGGCGTCGACGCGCCGGCGCTGCAGCCCTCAGGCGCCGATCGTGTGGCGCCAGGTCATCACGACGATCCAGGCGGCGACCAGCATCCATGTATGCGAAACGCGCAGGCCGACGAAGAGGGCGACGATCAGCGCCAGTTTCGACTCCCAGCCGCCGATGAAGAAGGCGGGGGCGACCAGCGTCGTCAGCACGGCGGCCGGCACGGCATTCAGCGCCGCCTCCATGCGCGGCGGAATGCTCTTCATTCGGGTGATGAGGATGTAGCCGCCGATGCGGGTGGCGAAAGTGGCGACCGCGGCGGCGAAGATGACGAGCGCCATGTGAAGATCGAATTCCATGGCTCAAACCTCGTGCACTTCGGATTGCAGGGCGTCGGCTTCGAGATCCGGCGCTTGCGGCGGCAGCGGCAGCAGGGCGGCAAGCACGATGCCGACGGCGGCGCCGAGGCTGACATGCCAGGGCGAGCCGACATAGCGATAGGCGAGGACTGATGCGACGGCGCTGACGAGCGCCACGGGCAGAAAATTGTCGCGCTTGCGGAAACCAAGGACGATGCCGAGGAAATAGGCCGGCAGCAGGATATCGAGGCCGATCGCCTTGGGATCGCCGATGAAGCCGCCGAGCATGCCGCCCAGGACGCTGATCAGCACCCAGGGAACGTAGATGATGATGCCGAAACCGAAATACCAGGCGAAGCTGACCGGCAGACCCGACTCGCCGCGTTTCACCGCTGCGGCAAATTGCGGATCGACGAGCAGGAAGAAGGTGAAAAATTTCTGGACCGGCGTGAACTGGCCGATATAGCGCGCCATCGCCGCCGAATAGAGCACGTGGCGGAAATTGACGGCGAGGATCGACAGCACGATCAGCCAGGCATGGACATTGTGGCCGAAGAGTTCGATGCCGACCATCTGGCTGGCGCCGGCATAGACGGTGGCGCTCATGAAGGCGGCTTCGGAAAGCGACATGCCGTTTTCGACGGCCAGCGCTCCGAACAGGGCGCCAAAGGGCGCCGATGCCAGCGCAACGGCAAAGCCGCCCCGCAAACCTTCAACAAAGTCGGCGCGATTCATGTGATCTTGTCCGGTTGGAATTCAGGTTTCCCCTTATGGTCTATGGCTTGCAACGGCAATTGAATTTCCTTGATTGACCAATCGATTTCGCTGAACCATCAAACTTCCGAGTGCATTCGGCCAAGAGGAAACCATGAAGAAGATCGAATTTTCCAAGGAGGCGAAGGCGGCGATCGTTTCAAGCATCCGCCGCTATTTCGAGGCGGAGCTCGACCAGCCGATCGGCGTGCTGCCGGCGGAGTTCCTGCTCGATTTCTTCGCGGACGAGATCGGCGCCCATTATTACAATCAGGGTCTTCGCGATGCGCATGCCGCCCTTCTGAGGAAGATGGAGGACCTGGCGGAAGACATCTATCTGTTGGAGCGCGAGGAGAAGAACAAGGGCACTACCGCATAGTTCTACAGCGTTCCCTACGCATCTGAGAAGGAGCACGGCGCTGTCGCCATAACGGGACGCGGCGGCGCCGCGGCCCGCAAGATCGCAGAGGATCAGCCCTCGCGCTTCATCCGCTCCCGGCGAGCGATTTCGGCCTCCGAGGGCTGCGCCAGCTCGAACGTGCCTGTCTTGATTGCGCCCGCACGCTCATAGACGCTCATGATGACGCCCGTCGTCGATACGCTATTGGCGGTCAGCTTCAGCGCCTCCGGCTTGGCGCCTTGACCGAAGAGGCGTTTGCCCGGGCCAAGCACGAGCGGGAAGGTCTGAAGCCGGAATTCGTCGATCAGGTCGTGCGCCAACAGGGTCTGCAGCAGGCCGCTGCTGCCCTGCGTCAGGAGGGCGGGACCGTCCTCCTGCTTCAGCCGGGCGATTTCGGCAGCGACGTCGCCACGCAAGGCGATAGAATTCTCCCAGTCGAGCGGTTCCGTGGAGCTGGTCGCGACATATTTGGTCACGGCGTTGAAGACCTGGCCGATCGGATCGTCCTTCTCGACGAAGGGCCAATGCGCGGCAAAAATCTCGTAAGTCCTGCGGCCGAGCAGCAGTTCGAAGGGGTCGGTAAAGATCCCGCCCATGAACTGGCTCATCGGCTCGTCCCAATAATTGACGGTCCAACCGCCAAGCGTGAAGCCGCCGGTCGGATCCTCCTGTGGCGCGCCCGGCGCCTGCATGACGCCATCCAGGCTGACGAAGGCTGCAGCAACAAGCTTTCTCATCTCTCAACTCCCATTGTTGGTGTGTTCAGAGCCAAGGACGGATCGGCTTGCACCGATCCGACATTCGACGCGTGGTTTTTTAGGCGCGATCTGACTTAATCTGACAAGACCTTGGCGCTGTCGATGATCGCGATGCCATGCGCCCGCATCTCCTCGATGGCGGCGGCGACACCTTCGGGCGTGATGCCGCGGCTTGCATCCTCGATGAAGCGCACGCGGACACCCGGCATCATCTCCAGCGCGTCGAGCGCGGAGAATTTGACGCAATAGTCGGTCGCGAGCCCGCAGACGTCGAGGTCGGTGATGCCCTGGTCCTCGAGGAAATCGGAAAGGCCGGTCGAGGCATCGCGGTCATTGTCGCGGAAGGCCGAATAGCTGTCGATATAGGGATGCTCGCCCTTCTGCTGGATCAGATCGATCTCTTCCGATCTGAGCGCAGGATGCAGTTCCGCATCGAGCGTACCCTGAATGCAGTGGTCGGGCCACATCATCTGCGGCTTGCCCGAGAGTTCACCCATCTCGAAGGGGGCCGCGCCCGGATGGGCGGAGGCGAAGCTGCCGTGGCCCGGCGGATGCCAGTCCTGCGAGGCGACGATCAGATCGTATTTGCCGCTATCGATCAGCCTGTTTGCGACGGGAATCACCTTGTCGCCATCAGGTACCGGCAGATTGCCGCCCGGGCAGAAGCCGTTCTGAATGTCGACGAGCAGCAGCGCTTTCATCAAGCCCAATCCCTTCGCTTTATTGCAGCGTAAGACGCCAAGCACACTCAATGCATCAACTAGTGGATTTCCAGGCGCGGCGGCGCAAGTGTTAATTCTGGTACTAGCGGTAGTAAGTCGTCAAAGTAGAGAGCTCTAATGCAATCATCGCGATAGTTGGCGGCGGCTCTCGTGTTGAAATGGAATGGAGGGAAGGTTCGTGGATAATCTCCGGATCGCAGACGCGGCCAAAGACGGCGGCGATTGCCGGCAAATCGCTTTGACCGCTAAGACGCTTTTGCGCGGCATCGGTGGATCGAGGCTCCCCCGGCAGAGCCCGGATCTCGGCCGGCTAGATCGCAACCGCGGTGTCGGCTGCGGAATCACCTGCCGCGGCGGAAGCGCCGTAGGTATTGCGGTAGGCCTGAAGCGCCGTCTGCATGTCGCTCAGCACCTTGGTGAGCAGCGGATCGCTATCGCCGGATGTACTGATTTTGCTCGGATCGGCGGCGAGGAATTCCGACTCGGTCAACTTGCCGTCGCCATTCGTATCCATCGCGGCGAAGACACCTTTGGAAGTGTCGTCGCTTTGATCGCTACCGTCGCCCTGATCGTCGCTGTCGTCGGTTTTCTGCATGGACAGCATCAGCGACAGGATGTCGGCGGTGATCTTCTTGACGATGTCGGTACTGCTGTCGTCGCTATCGCCGTCGGTCGCGACCGTGCTTGATGTCGAGGACTGCGATGCGGCGGCGAGCTCGTCCGCCGAAATGACGCCGTCACCGTTCTTGTCCAGGCTTGAAAGCGGAGACTGATACTGTGTCAATGTGCTGCCGAGAGATGAAACACTGGTCACTTGAACCTCCTTCGAAAAGTTCGTCGTGAAGCCCGCCTTTCATGGACGGGCAGTCTCCGGGCTAAGCTGATTTGCGCAAAGCGTCAAAGCGACGTTTTGACAGGGAAGAAGGTGCGATTGACGGCGTGGGGCAACGCACGTTAACCTTTCGGTTACCAAAGCTGTTTCATTGAAATGATTGGCGTTTTTAGCGATCGACGGGTTCGGGCGAGCGAAAGTCCATCTCTGCGAGCGCACGCGATGCCGCCATCGCGGCTTGTTGAAGGGGCAATGGGCGGTGCGCCGGGTCTCCGCCCACTGCGGCATTTCGTCCAGCTTCCCGGAGCGCGATGGCAGATCGATCTTGCTCAGGACTGCGATTTCTGCCTTTCTTGCCGTCAGCTGCAAGCCGGAACCGAAGCCATGTCCGAAGCGGACCCCGACGAAAAGATCGATGCGACCTTCCGCAACGGATCGCTGACGGCGACCGGGATCATCCTCGGTTTCTCCCTCAATTTCATCAGTCTCTGGGTATCCAATCCGAATGACTGGAGCCGCATCGATCTTCTGCCGATGTCGTTCCTGACGGTCGGCATCGCCATTCAGGTGAAGGTGTTTGCCGATCTTCTGGCGCGGGACTCACTGGTGGCTGTCAAATATGACCGGGCTCGCCGGCTTTTCCTGATCGGATTGTCGATCGTCGCCACCGGGATGGGAATTGCCCTGATGAACGATATTCTCGGGCTTGGAAGCATGCGGATGCTCGGCTGAAGGTGCTGACGCAAGGTCAGACGCGTTCGACGAACCCGTCCAGCACCCGCTTCTGTCCGGCCCGGTCGAACTCGATCGTCAGCTTGTTACCTTCGATGCCGGTGATGTTGCCGTTGCCGAATTTCAGATGGAACACGCGATCGCCGAGGGTGAATCGCGACGGTTCCGACGAGGTCGATTTCGCCACCAGCTCGCCGTCGATCGTGCGCCCTTTCGGACCGCTTTCGCCATAGCCGATGCGTTCGACGGCGTGGCCGGAGCGGGTGCCCCAATTGTCGCGGGTGGCGTCGGTCTTGTTGGCCTGGGCGCGTTTCCAGCCTGGGGTGGAATAGGAATTGGCGAAGGGCTCGGCCTTGTCGAAGCGGGACTGGCCGTAGCCGCCGCGGCCGTAACCGCCATAGCTCTGCTCCATTTCGGCGACCTCGACATGGGTTTCCGGCAGTTCGTCGAGGAAACGCGAGGGCAGGGTCGACTGCCAGAGACCGTGGATGCGGCGGTTGGAGACGAACCAGATATGGCAGCGGTGCTTGGCGCGGGTGATGCCGACATAGGCAAGGCGGCGTTCCTCCTCCAGGCCGGCGCGGCCGCTCTCATCCAGCGAGCGCTGGTGCGGGAAGAGGCCTTCCTCCCAGCCGGGCAGGAAGACGGTGTCGAATTCCAGGCCCTTGGCCGAGTGCAGCGTCATGATCGAGACGGCGTCGAGGTTTTCGTTGGTCTCGGCATCCATGACGAGGGAGACATGTTCAAGGAAGCCGCGCATCGACTCGAAGCTCTCCATCGAGCGGATCAGTTCCTTAAGGTTCTCAAGGCGGCCGGGAGCTTCGGCGCTTTTGTCGTTCTTCCACATGTCGGTATAGCCGGACTCTTCGAGGATCTGCTCGGCAAGTTCGGTATGCGGTGTGTTTTCAAGCAGTTCCTGCCATCGGCGGAAAGATTGAATCACGTCGAAGAGAGCCTTTCGCGCCTTCGGTTTCAGCTCGTCGGTCTCGATGATGTCGGCCGCTGCCGCAAGCATCGGGATGTCGCGAGCGCGCGCGTAGTCGTGCAGCGCACGCACCGTCGTATCGCCGAGGCCACGCTTTGGCGTATTGATGATGCGTTCGAAGGCGAGGTCATCGGAGGCTTGAGCGACCAGGCGGAAATAGGCCATGGCATCGCGGATTTCCAGGCGCTCGTAGAAGCGTGGGCCGCCGATGACGCGGTAATTGAGGCCGAGGGTGACGAAGCGGTCTTCGAATTCGCGCATCTGGAAGGAGGCGCGCACGAGGATCGCCATGTCGTTTAAGAGATGCTTGCTGCGCTGGAGCTGCTCGATCTCCTCGCCGATGGCGCGGGCTTCCTCTTCCGAATCCCAGGAGGCGTGGACCTGAACCTTGATGTCGTCCGGATCGGAGCGATCGGTGAACAGCGTCTTGCCGAGCCGGCCTTCATTATGGGCGATCAGATGCGCCGCGGCGCCGAGAATATGTTCGGTCGAACGGTAATTGCGCTCGAGCTTGATCACCTTGGCGCCGGGGAAATCCTTCTCGAAGCGCAGGATATTGTCGACCTCCGCGCCGCGCCAGCCGTAGATCGACTGGTCGTCGTCGCCGACGCAGCAGACATTCTGCGGCTCGCCCTTGGCGCGTTGGGCGAGGAGCCTCAACCACATATACTGGGCGGTGTTGGTGTCCTGGTACTCGTCGACCAGGATATAGCGGAAGCGGCCGTGATATTCCTTCAGGAGATCCGGATTTTTGCGGAAGATCGCGATCGGATGCATCAGCAGGTCGCCGAAGTCGCAGGCGTTCAGCGTCGTCAGGCGGTTCTGATAGGCAAAATAGAGATCGCGGCCGCGGCCATTGGCAAAGGCGCGGGCGTCGCCCTCGGGAATATCGGCAGGCCCGAGGCCTTTATTCTTCCAGGTGTCGATCATACCGGCGAACTGCTTGGCCGGCCAGCGCTTGTCGTCGAGGCCTTCGGCCTGGATCAGCTGCTTGATCAGGCGGACGACGTCGTCGGTATCGAGAATGGTGAAATCGGAGCGCAGGCCGACGAGCTCGCCGTGGCGGCGCAGCAGCTTGACGCCGATCGAGTGGAAGGTGCCGAGCCAGGGCATGCCTTCGACGGCGCCGCCGACGAGCAGCGCAATGCGCTCCTTCATCTCGCGGGCGGCCTTGTTGGTGAAGGTGACGGCGAGGATCTGCGAGGGGAAGGCGCGGCCGGTGTTGAGAATATGGGCAATGCGGGTGGTGAGCACCCGTGTCTTGCCGGTGCCGGCGCCGGCGAGCACGAGGACCGGGCCCTCCAGCGTTTCGACGGCATCTGTCTGCTCAGGATTCAGCCCGGCAAGATAATCCGGCCGCTTGCCGCCGTCGCGGGCCGCCATGGCGCGCGCGGCGAGGCCTCCAGCTGCAATGCTCCCTGTTGCAGGCGCCTTTCCCAACGAAGCCTGAGGCGGCTGCGGCTTGCGCGCCATCTCGCCCGGCTCTTCATCAAAGAAGGGAATATCGTCGAAACTATTGCTCATGGCGCGTAATGTAGTGATTCGGGAAGGAAAGACCAGAAAAGATGTTCTGCTTTCATTCCCAAGTGGCCGCTATCCCAAGCGGGATGCTCTGGGCACTAAGGGCGCCGCGAGCGCGGCTGCGATCGCCATGCCGGCGAACCGGGCGAAAAAATTCAGATCGCAGCCTGTCGGAAGCGATGCCGGCGCGACGTCCTTGAAGCATCGGGCTTCGATCATCGGACGGGGTCCGGATCAATACTCGTCAACAAGGAGGCCGTTTCATGCCGAAGGTCGTTTCAAATCTCTGGTTCGCCGAGCAAGCGCGCGAAGCCGTCGAATTCTACACATCCGTTATCCCCGACTCCCGGATCGGCCGCATCACTATATTGCCGGCGGAAACGCCGAGCGGGCCTCCCGGCAGCGTCGAGCTGATCGAGTTCACGCTCGGCGACCAGGCCTTCCTGGCGATGAAAGCCGGGCCGCTCGATAGCTTCAACCATTCCTTCTCGATCGCGATTCTCCTGGAAAGCCAGGCCGAGATCGATCGGATATGGGAGGCATTCCTCGCCAATGGCGGCACGCCGGAGGCCTGCGGCTGGCTGAAGGATCGCTGGGGCCTTTCCTGGCAGATCGTGCCGCGCATGCTTTCCGAGATGGTCGCCGATAGCGACCGCGAGCGGGCGAGGCGCGTGACCGAGGTGATGCTCGGCATGATCAAGATCGATATCGCCGCGCTGGAAAAGGCGTTCAACGGCTGAGTCGCGCCGGTGGCATATCGTTACGAAAAACGGGCGCATGGCTGTGATGCGCCCGTCTTTATCATGTCAGGCGCGGATGGGTATGCGCTGTCCAGCATCGACTTTGCGCAGATTGGCTGCCAAGCGTCGATTTTTCCAGGGCTCGAATCACGGGCGACATTGCACACCCTTTTCATCTTTCTGTCACGTCGCGAAATGTGCTGATACCGCAAAAGCCCTTTTCTCAACTACAATAAGAAACAGTTTCGTAGAGTAAAAAAATAACCGGTGCATGCACGTTTTTGTGCATTGCCAGAAACAGCCGGTGAGCGTGGAATATACCTGCGAAACTATTGATTCTTAGGAATGTCGTGGCCATCTCCTTTGGTATGACGACCTAGAGCCTGTGGCAGTAACCTTGAATGGAGGGCCCATGCTGAGCGAATCCGTATTTGATGCGTTCACCCGCAGTTATGATGCGCGCCGCGAGACCGATATGTCGATCGCGGAGTATCTCGACCTTTGTAAAAAAGAACCGCTTGCCTATGCCAATGCGACCGAGCGGCTGCTCGCCGCGATAGGCGAGCCGCAGATGGTCGATACCGCCAGGGACGCGCGCCTCGGCCGGATTTTCATGAACCGGACCATCCGGATCTATCCCGCCTTTGCCGGCTTCCACGGCATGGAAGAGACAATCGAACGCATCGTTTCCTTCTTCCGGCATGCAGCCCAGGGGCTCGAAGAGCGCAAGCAGATCCTCTATCTGCTCGGCCCGGTCGGCGGCGGCAAGTCATCGCTGGCGGAGCGGCTAAAGCTGCTGATGGAGGTTCATCCGATCTACGTGCTGAAGGCCGGTGACGAGATCAGCCCCGTTTTCGAAAGTCCGCTCAACCTCTTCGACCCGGACACGATGGGATCGCTCCTGCAGGAGCAATACGGTATTCCCCTGCGTCGCCTGAACGGACTGATGAGCCCGTGGTGCCTGAAGCGACTCGACGATTTCGGCGGCGATATCTCCCGCTTCCGCGTCGTCAGAGTACAGCCTTCGCGGCTGCGCCAGATCGCCATCGCCAAGACCGAGCCTGGAGACGAGAACAATCAGGATATCTCGTCGCTGGTCGGCAAGGTCGATATCCGCAAGCTGGAGACCTATTCCCAGAACGATCCCGATGCCTACAGCTATTCGGGCGGCCTCAACCGCGCCAATCAGGGCGTGCTCGAATTCGTCGAGATGTTCAAGGCGCCGATCAAGATGTTGCATCCGCTGCTGACGGCGACGCAGGAGGGGAACTATATCGGCTCCGAGAATATCGGCGCCATACCCTTCTCCGGCATCGTTCTTGCGCATTCGAACGAGGCGGAATGGCAGACCTTCAAGGCCAACAAGAACAACGAAGCGTTCATCGACCGTATTTGCGTCATCAAGGTGCCCTATTGCCTGCGCGTGACGGAAGAGCAGAAGATCTACGAGAAGCTGATCGAGGGATCCGAACTCGCCGATGCGCCATGCGCCCCGGCGACGCTCGAAATGCTGGCCCGCTTCTCCGTGCTTTCACGCCTGCGCAAGCATGAGAATTCGACGTATTTCTCGAAGATGCGCACCTACGACGGCGAAAGCCTGAAGGAGACGGATCCGCGCGCCCGCAGTGTCCAGGAATATCGGGATGCCGCCGGCATCGACGAGGGCATGGACGGCATATCCACCCGCTTCGCCTTCAAGGTGCTCGCCTCCACCTTCAACCACGACACCACGGATATCGGCGCCGATCCGGTTCATCTGATGTATGTGCTGGAGCAGTCGATCCGCCGCGAGCAGTTTTCCGACGATGTCGAGAAGCGCTATCTGGAGTTCATCAAGGCCGATCTTGCGCCGCGTTACGCAGAGTTCATTGGAAATGAAATCCAGAAGGCCTATCTTGAATCCTATGCGGACTACGGACAGAACCTGTTCGACCGCTACGTGGACTATGCCGATGCCTGGATCGAAGATGTGGACTTCAAGGATCCCGATACTGGCCAGCTTCTCGACCGCGAGCTCCTCAACCAGGAACTGACGAAGATCGAAAAGCCGGCGGGAATCGCCAATCCGAAGGATTTCCGCAACGAAATCGTCAAGTTCTGCTTGAGATCGCGGGCAGCCAACGGCGGAAAGAATCCGTCATGGACGAGCTACGAGAAAATCCGGGAAGTCATCGAAAAGCGAATGTTCTCGCAGGTCGAAGATCTTTTGCCGGTCATTTCCTTCGGATCGAAGAAGGATTCCGAAACGGAAAAGAAGCACAGCGAATTCGTCTCGCGCATGGCCGCGCGGGGTTACACCGAGAGGCAGGTTCGACGCCTTGTGGAATGGTACATGCGCGTCAAACAGGCAAGTTAATGCGGAGCCATTATGCACATTGTCGACCGGCGGCTGAATCCGCGCGGTAAAAGTCTGGAAAATCGGCAGCGGTTCCTTCGACGCATGAAGGGCGCCGTGCAGCAGGCGGTCAAACGTTCTCTGCAAAACCGCAACATTCGCGATGTGCTCGACGGCGGGGAAATCAGCCTGCCGATCGATGGGATGGCCGAACCGAACTTGCGAAGGGGCGACGGCGGCATCCGCGATCATATCCTGCCTGGAAACAGGGCCTTCGTCGAAGGCGACATTCTTCCGCGCCCGCCGGGGAGCAGGGGCGGAAAACCCAAGGATGCGGGCGAGGGCGACGGCGAGGACGGCTTCCGTTTCGTGCTCACGCGCGAGGAATTCCTCGATGTGTTCCTGGACGATCTGGAACTGCCCGACCTTGCCAAGCGGCGCCTGGCCGAAACCGAGGAGGAAACGCCCTTCCGTGCCGGCTATTCCGTGTCGGGATCGCCGTCCAACATCGCCGTCGGCCGCACGACCAGGCTCGCGATGATGCGCCGTGTCGCGCTTGGCCGTCCGCGCCGCGAAGAAATCGAAGCCCTGCAGCGGCAGATCGAGGAATGCGAGGACGACGAGAGCCGCCTGACGCTTGAGGCAAAACTCAAATCCCTGACGGAAAAAAGCCGGCGCATTCCCTATATCGATCCGCTCGACGTGCGGTATCGCCGCTTCGAAAACGAGCCGAAGCCTGTGGCGAAGGCCGTGATGTTCTGCCTGATGGACGTCTCCGGCTCGATGTCGGAACACATGAAGGACCTGGCGAAGCGTTTCTATCTGCTGCTCTACCTCTTCCTGTCGAAGCGTTACAAGAAAGTGGAGATCGTCTTCATCCGCCATACCGACAAGGCCGAGGAAGTCGACGAGGAAACCTTCTTTTATGGCCCGGCAACGGGCGGCACGCTGGTCTCCAGCGCGCTGGCGGCAATGCGGGCGATCATCGCGGCGCGTTTCGATCCGGCAGAATGGAATATCTATGGCGCCCAGGCCTCGGATGGCGACAATGCCCATTCGGACGGGAACCTGAGCGGGCAGCTGCTGCGCGAGATTTTGCCGCTGTGCCAGTATTTCGCCTATATCGAGGTTGGCGAAGAGGGCGGCGACTCCTCCGTATCCCGCTCACCGCTTTGGATGCTCTATGACGGGATCCGTTCCGAGCTGCAGCCGCTTTCGATGCGCAAGGTCTGCCGGCGAAACGAAATATTCCCGGTTTTCCACGATCTCTTCCAGAAACGTGACGCACAGTCGAAGGTAACGCCATGACCATGACGATGAGGCCACGAGAGCGGCTATTGTTCGAGGGGGCCGACTGGGACTTTTCAACACTCCAGCGCATCCACGACGCCTGCGAGGACATCGCGCTTAACGAACTCGGCCTCGACGTCTATCCGAACCAAATCGAAGTCATCACCTCCGAGCAGATGCTGGATGCCTATTCCTCAACCGGCATGCCGCTCTTTTACCGCCATTGGTCCTTCGGCAAACACTTCGCGCATCACGAAACTTTCTATCGCCGGGGGATGCGCGATCTTGCTTATGAGATCGTCATCAACAGCTCTCCCTGCATTTCCTACCTGATGGAAGAGAACACGGCGACGATGCAGACGCTCGTCACCGCGCATGCGGCCTTCGGCCACAACCATTTCTTCAAGAACAATTATCTCTTCAAGCTCTGGACCGATGCGGAGGGCATCCTCGATTACCTTGATTTCGCCAAGGGTTATATCACGCGCTGCGAGGAGCGTTACGGCGAGACGGCCGTCGAGCGCACGCTCGATGCAGCCCATGCGCTGATGTCGCACGGGGTGCATCGATACGCGGGCAAGACCACCATCGATCTTCGCCAGGAGGAGAAGCGGCAGCAGGAGCGCCGCGCCCACGAGGAACAGATGTTCAACGACCTGTGGCGCACGGTTCCCGTCGGCAAGGCCAAAAAGGCGAGCGACAGCGGCCTGGATAAGCGCCGCGCCGCCCTCGGTCTTCCGCAGGACAACATCCTTTACTTTCTCGAGAAAACGGCGCCGCGGCTGCAGCCGTGGCAGCGCGAGATCCTTCGCATCGTCCGCCACGTCGCGCAATATTTTCATCCGCAGCGCCAGACCAAGGTGATGAACGAGGGAACCGCCACCTTCGTCCACTACCAGATCATGAACCGGCTTCACGAGCGAGGGCAGATCAGCGACGGAAACTTCCTGGAATTCCTGAAGTCGCACGCCAATGTGGTGTTCCAGCCGAGTTATGACGACCGGCGGTTCTCGGGATTCAACCCCTATGCGCTTGGTTTTGCGATGATGCAGGATATCGAGAGGATCGTCACGGCGCCGACGGAAGAGGACCGCGCATGGTTTCCCGATATCGCCGGACGAGGCGATGCGATGGCGGTGCTGCGCGACATCTGGGCCAACTACCGGGACGAGAGCTTCATCAGCCAGTTCCTGAGCCCGAACCTGATCCGGCAGTTGCGGTTGTTCCATCTCTACGACGATCCGGAACAGACCGAGGGGATACTGGTTTCGGCGATCCACAATGAGCGCGGATATTTGCGCATCCGCCGCCAGCTCTCCCGCGAATACGATATCGGCTGGACCGACCCGGCAATCGATATCGTCGATGTCGACCTCGCCGGCGACCGCCGCCTGTTGCTGCAGCACATCGTCGTGAATGGCTGCTACCTTCAGGAAAATGACACGAAACTCGTCCTGCAGCATCTCGCCGATCTCTGGGGCTACGACGTCTTGCTTCAGGAAATCGACAGCTCCAGCACGGTGGCGAGAGAACACACGGCGAGCCCGCGCAAAATCGTTCAATAATCAGCCGTTATGCTGACGGGCGATAATCAACAATTATCGGTGGCAACAAACACAAAGCCTTAGTAGTTTATCGCCGTTGCAATCGCCCACCTGATCTCGGCCAGTTTCACCCTTTGCAGCGATCTTTCCCGGCGGGCGGATAGCGCGGAGACGAGAGACCATGAGTGAAACGCGGCGCAAGCTGACGACGATCTTCTGTGCTGACGTGCAGGACTATACGCGGCTGATGGGGGCTGACGAGGAGGGCACGCTTGCCAGCCTGAAGCGCTGCCGCGAGGCGATGGGGCGCCTGATCGAAAGCCATGGCGGCCGCGTCATCAATACCTGGGGCGATGGGCTGATCGCCGATTTCCCGAGCGTGGTCGAAGCGGTGCGCGCGGCCGTCGACACCCAGAACGAACTCGCGGGCTTCAACGCCCGCCGCCCGGCCGACGGGCGCATGCTCTTCCGCATCGGCATCAATCTCGGCGACGTCATCGTCGAAGGCGACGATATTTATGGCGACGGCGTGAATATCGCGGCGCGGTTGCAGGCTTCGGCGGCGGCCGGCGGCATCGTCATATCGAGCACCGTTTACGACCAGGTCCGCAACAAGGTGGCTGTGGGTTTCGAGTTTCTCGGGCCGCTGATGGTGAAGAACGTCGATGAAGGCGTGCCGAGCTATGCGGTGAAGATCGGCGACGCCAGGGATGAGACGCCGCCTGCTGGAAGATCCGGTCCGGCGCGACCGCAGCCGGCGGCGGTTATGCCGGCTGATATGGCCGAGGTAAGGCCGGCACCGGGCGGACGCAGGCTGTACGGGGTGCTTGGCGTCATCGCCGTGGTCCTGATCGGCATCAACCTTCTATCGTGGCAGGGCGTTTTCTGGGCGCGCTTTCCGGTGCTTGCGCTCGCCGTTGTCGCGGCACTCGCCTGGAATCGCGACCAGACCCGGTTCCACCGGAAGATCACCTTGCTGGCGATCCTGGCGCTCGGCTTTGTCAGCATCAACCTCTTCACCTGGACGGGGCAGTTCTGGGCGGTGTGGCCGATCCTCGGGATTGCCGCCGCAATGGGCCTGCGATGGTCGATGCGCCGATAGGCACCAACCCGCATCGCCAGAGATTGGATACGGCATCTCTCCCGAAATCGACGGCGTCAAAGACATGCGTGAGTGTCCGTTCAAGCAAAAGTGAGCGGCCGGGTTATTTCCATTCTTTGCTGATATTACAAATCGGTAATGCCGGCTGCTTATGCTTGCCGGTAAACTGTAAACGCGCGATATTGTCGCATCAGACGGGACTCTCGATCCCGCGGCGCCTCTTTCGACCGACCCTGGTCCAACCTCGAGTCCCTCTGGAGACGTGAATGGCCTTTTGGAAGCAGTTTATACTGTCGCTCGTCGTCATCATTGCCGGCTTTGCCGCGTGGGTTTTCCTTGTGCCTGGCGCCGGCGATACGATGCGCGATGCAGGTATTCCAGAGAGCATCGTTTCCAAGATCGCGCCGAAGGCCGAGGAGACGGCGGATGCCGATGCTCCCGGCCGGGCGCAAAGTCAGCAGCGCGGTGAGGGACAAGGCCAGAGCCAGAACCGCCGCAATGGCGGCGGGCGCAACAGCGCCATCCTCGTCGCGACGCAAGCCGTCGTCCAGGGCGTCGTCAACGATCGGCTGAATGCCATCGGCACGGGTGACGCGATCCGTTCGGTTGCGGTCACGCCGCAGGCATCGGGCACAATCCGCGAAATCCTCATCAAGTCGGGCGACAGGGTGAAGGCCGGGCAGGTGCTGGCCAAGCTCGACAGCGAAGAGCAGGTGATCGCCCGCGGCCAGGCGGATGTGGCGGTCAAGGCCGCCGTCGAGAAATCCAATCTCTATCACAACATCAAGTCCAGCGTGTCGCGCATGGATGTCTTCGATTCCGAGATCGCCGAGCAGGGCGCGCGGCTGCAGCTGCAGGCTGCCGAGCTCAATCTCGCACGGCGCAACATCACAGCCCCGATCGACGGCATCGTCGGCATCGTGCCGGTCAATATTGGTGACAACGTCACGACGAGCATCCCGATCGTCACCCTCGACGACCGTTCGGAAATCCTCGTCGACTATTGGGTGCCGGAGCGCTTCGCCAATACAGTGTCGGTCGGCCAGCCGGTCGAGGCGATGTCGGTCGCAAGGCCGGGACAGGTGTTTTCCGGTGTCGTCGAAGCCGTCGACAACCGCATCGACGCGGCAAGCCGCACGCTTCGCCTGCGCGCCCGGATCGACAACAGCTCCGATGAGCTGCGTGCCGGCATGTCCTTCAGCGTCAGCATGAAATTTCCCGGCGACAAATATCCGGCCGTCGACCCGGTCGCCGTGCAGTGGGATTCGCAGGGTTCCTTCGTCTGGCAGGTGACCGACGACAAGTCGCATAAGGTGCGCGTCAGCGTCGTGCAGCGGAATCCCGATTTCGTGCTCGTCAAAGCCGACCTTAAGGACGGCGACAAGATCGTAACGCAGGGCCTGCAGCGTGTGCGGGAGGGCGGGGCGGTGCGTATCAGCGCCGATGTCGCATCCACTGCGGAGGTCGCGACCCAATGAGCGTGACCGAGATTCATCAGGACAGGGCCTCGGGCAAGCAGAGCTTCACCGCACTTTTCGTTCGCCGGCCGATCCTGGCGCTGGTGTTCAACACGCTGATGGTCGTCGCCGGCCTTGCGGCTTATGTCGGCGTCGAGGTGCGCGAACTGCCGGATGTCGACCGTCCCGTCGTCACCGTGCGCACCACCTTCGACGGCGCATCGCCGCAGACGATCGACCAGGAACTGACCAAGGTGATCGAGGGGGCGGTTGCGCGCGTCAGCGGCCTGAAGTCGATCTCGTCGACCTCTTCCTTCGGCCAGAGTCGGGTGACGCTGGAATTCTCCGATGCGATCGATCTGGCGGTCGCCGCCAACGACGTGCGCGACGCGATCGGCCGCGTCACCCAGAACCTGCCGGATGAGGCGGATGCGCCGCAGATCGTCAAGGCGGATTCGGATTCCTCGGCGATCATGCGCCTTGCCGTCACCTCCACCAAACTCAACATGGACGACCTGACACAGCTCGTCGAAAACGAGGTGATCGATCGCCTCGCCTCCGTCGATGGCGTTGCCGATGTCGAGGAATATGGCGACCAGGAGAAGGTTTTCCGCGTCGATGTCGACCAGGGCGCGCTGGCCAGCCGCGGGCTGACCATCGGCGACCTGACGAAGGCGCTCGACAATGCGGCCCTCGACGTGCCGGCCGGCTCGCTGAAAAGCAAGACGCAGGATATCGTGGTGCGCGCCACCGCCAATCTGCAGACGCCGGCGGATTTTTCCAACGTCATGCTGCAGGATCGTATTCGGCTCGGTGATGTGGCGACGGTGACGCTTGGGCCGCGCGACGGTGAAACGGCGCTGCGCTCCAACGGCAAGCCGGGCATCGGCCTCGGCATCATTCGCCAGGCGCAGTCGAATACGCTGAACATCTCGACCGGCATCAAGGCCGCTGTCGACCAGCTATCGAAGACGTTGCCCGAGGGCACGAGGATCGCCATAACCAGCGACGACGCCGTCTTCATCCAGGGCGCGATCCACGAGGTGGTGCTGGCGCTGGTGCTCGCCGCCGTCATCGTCACCGCCGTCATCTATCTCTTCCTGCGCGACTGGCGCGCGACGCTGATCCCGGCGGTCAGCATGCCGGTGGCGCTGATCGGCACGCTGGCGGCAATTTATATGGTCGGCTTCTCGATCAACATCCTGACGCTGCTTGCCATCGTGCTGGCGACCGGCCTCGTCGTCGACGATGCGATCGTCGTGCTCGAAAATATCGTGCGCCGGCGCGCCGAAGGCATGGGGCCGCGCGCGGCCGCCGTGCTCGGCACGCGCGAGGTGTTCTTCGCCGTCATCGCCACGACGGCGACGCTGGCGGCGGTGTTCATTCCGCTCTCCTTCCTGCCGGGACAGGTCGGCGGCCTTTTTCGCGAATTCGGCTTCGTGCTCGCCTTCTCGGTCGGGCTGTCGTCGATTGTGGCGCTGACGCTGTGTCCGATGCTTGCCTCGCGCATGCTGACCAAGCCGGTTCTCGAGGATCACGGCGCGCTCGGCCGTTTCGGCGGGGCGCTTGCCGGTCTCTATAAATGGGCGCTGCACGGCTGCCTCAACGCGCCCTTCGTCGTCATCCTGTTTTCGGTAATCTTTGCCGGCGCGGCGGTCATCGCCTTTTCCACAGTCAAGAGCGAGCTGACGCCCGAAGAGGACCGCTCGATGGTGATGATGCGGCTGACGACGCCGCAGGGATCGAGCCTCGAATATACTCGCGACAAGATGCAGCTCGTCGAGGAATATCTGCAGCCGCTGGTCGACAGCGGCGACATCCGCAACGTCTTCTCGATCTCAGGCCAGGGCGGTTCTTTGAATAGCGGCTTCATGGTGCTGACACTTGCTCCCTGGGGAGAGCGTCAGAGGACGCAGGCGGAGATCGTCGGCGACATCAACCAGGCGGCATCAAGGGTGCCGGCGCTGCGCGGCAATGCCATCTCCTCCAACAGCCTGCGCATCCGCGGCGCCGGCAGCGGCGTGCAGATGGCGCTGATCGGCAATGATCACGAGGCGCTGACGGCGGCAGCCGCCAAGCTGGTTCAGGCGCTCGAGGCCACCGGCCAATACGATACGCCGCGCCTGACCAACGAGCCGAGCCAGGCGCAGGTATCGGTGGCGATCGACCGCGAGCGTGCCTCCGACCTCGGCATCGACATCACCGGGCTTTCGACGGCGATCCAGTCGCTGCTCGAAGGGCGCTCGGTGGTCGACGTCTTCGTCGACGGCGAATCCTATCCCGTGCTTCTGACCTCGACGACGCGGCCGATCGACGATCCGACCGACCTCGAGAACGTGTTCCTGAAGACCGGCGACGGCAAGATCGTGCCGATGTCGGTCATCGCCACGATGAAGGAAGGTTCGGTTGCGCCGCAGCTCAACCGCGAGCAGCAGCTCGCTTCGGTCGCGATCACGGCCGGCCTCAGGAACGGCATGTCGCTCGGCGATGCGGTCAAGCAGGTCACAGCGCTCGCCGAGCCGCTGTTGCCGGCAGGCTCCCGCCTGTTGCCGCTTGCTGAAGCGGCGACGCTCGAGGAGAATTCGAGCGGCATGGCGCTGACCTTCGGCTTCGCCATCGTCATCATCTTCCTGGTATTGGCCGCGCAGTTCGAAAGCGTGCTGTCCTCGCTGATCATCATGTCGACGGTGCCGCTCGGCCTTGCCTGCGCCGTTTTCGCGCTGGTGATCACCGGCTCCAGCCTCAACATCTACAGCCAGATCGGTCTCGTGCTGCTCGTCGGCGTCATGGCCAAGAACGGCATCCTGATCGTCGAATTCGCCAATCAGCTGCGCGACCGCGGCGAGGACGTGCGGTCCTCGATCGAGAAAGCTTGCGCGCTACGCCTTCGCCCGGTGATGATGACGATGATTGCCACCATCCTCGGCGGCGTGCCGCTGGTCTTTGCCCATGGCGCGGGCGCCGAAGCACGCGTCGCGCTTGGCTGGGTGATCGTCGGCGGTCTCGGTTTCGCGACGCTGGTGACGCTGTTCATCACGCCGGTCGCCTATCTGCTGCTTGCCCGCTTCGCCAAGCCGCACGCCCATGAGGAAGCGCGCCTGCACGAAGAGATGGCGGTCGCCACACGGTCGCGCACTGCCCCCGACGATGAGCAGCTACAGGCTGCCGAATAAGGCTTCCATCCGATTTTGCAACGCCGCCGTACCTCGTCCGGCGGCGTTTCTTATGGTGTACGAAACCTTGAAAAATAAGATGAATTACTTCTGAAGTTTAGCCGTTTGTTAAGCATAAACGGCAATGATTGCTCCAGACACCGACTGGTCTTCTTCGTTTCTTGAAGGCCGCAGCGCTGAAGCGTCAGCGACCCCGGACATGAGCGTCCGCGCGGCACGGTTCATTTTTGTACAGTTTGCGTCTGTTGAGTTTTTGGAGTCTAGTTCCCGTGAGTATTTATCAGCGCGTTTCCGTGGACGCGGCGCTTCATGTGCTGCGCGATATCAATCGGAACATGGCCGTCACTCAAAATCACATCACGACGGGCATGCGTGTTGCAAAAGCCAGCGACAATGCCGTCTACTGGTCGGTCGCCACAACCGCGCGAACCGATAACAAGGCGATTTCAGCGATCCAGGATGCGCTCGGCATGGCGGCGGCGACGATGGGAACGGCCTATACCGGCGTTCAGGACGTCATCGACGTCGTCTCCGAGATCAAGGCGAAGCTGGTCGCCGCAACGGAAGATGGTGTCGACAAGAACAAGATCAACGAAGAGCTCAAGCAGTTGCAGGAGCAGTTGCGCAGCGTCTCGGAAGCGGCGACCTTCAACAGTGACAACTGGGTGGTCCTCAATAACGATGCGACCCCGACGCAGCCGCGCCAGATTCCGGCCTCCTTCATTCGCAATGCCGACGGCACTGTCTCGGTCGGCATGCTGAGCTACCATATCGATACGACGCCGAGCGGAAGCACGTCCTCCAAGGATGCGCGCTATCTGATCGATGATCGCGCCACCGGTTCGGGTGAATACGGTGTGCTGACGTCGGCCTATTTCGCCACCGAGCTCGGCGCCTCGCAGAACTACGTGCTGATGACGAGCAAGAACGGCACCACCACCGGCCAAGTGGTGATCTCGCTTTCGGACACCACGACGAAAGGACAGGTCAGCGAAATGATCAGCGTCGTCGATGCAGCGCTGACGCAGCTGACGACGGTCGGCTCGGCTTTCGGCGCGCTGGAGAAACGCATCAACCTGCAGAACGATTTCGCTGGCAAACTGCACGATAACATCACCGCCGGCATCGGCCGGCTCGTCGATGCCGACATGGAAGAGGAGTCCAGCAAGCTCAAGGCGCAGCAGACGCAGCAGCAACTCGGCCTGCAATCGCTGAACATCGCCAATGCGACTTACGATACGGTCAGGCAGTTGTTCCAGAATTTCTAAGAGTGCGATCCCACTCTCCCTCATTCCGGTGACGAGCACAGGAATGAGGGAGGAGAAGTGGCGGCTCCAACAACGCACTATGGAGACGTCAGCCGATGACGGCAATCAAGGGCGCACTACTCGCTAAAACTGGTGATATCCGCGCATTCCCGCAACATGGCTTCTGTTTCGGCGCCTGAAATTCCCCTATCAAGAGAGCATCTTCATTTTCTTGCCGCAATCCTTGCCATTTGCTCGCATCAGTTCGAACGGAGACCGTCCTGTCCATGATCAAGAAATTCATACTTCTGGCTGTTGCAGCAAGTTATCTCAGTGCCTGCACGACGACCGATCCCTATACCGGTGAGCAGAAGGTTTCCAATACGGCCGGCGGCGCTGCGCTTGGCGCCCTCGGCGGTGCCCTCGTCGGTGTGGCTGTTGGCGGCGGCGGCCACGGCAAGCGCAATGCGGCATTGATCGGCGCAGGCGTCGGGGCTCTCGCCGGTGGCGCGATCGGCAATTACATGGACCAACAGGAAGCCGAGCTTCGTGCCCAGCTCGAAGGCACGGGCATTTCGGTGACCCGCAACGGCGACAACATCATCCTCAACATGCCCTCGAACATCACCTTCGACGTCGACCAGGATGCGGTGAAGCCGGGCTTCTATCCGACGCTGAATTCGGTGGCGATCGTACTGCGCAAGTTCAACCGGACGCTGATCGACGTCAACGGCCATACGGATTCGACCGGCAGCCTGCAGCACAATCAGGATCTGTCGCAGCGCCGCGCGCTTTCGGTTGCCGATTATCTCGGCGGCCAGGGCATCGACCAGCGCCGCGTCTCCGCCGTTGGTTTCGGCCCGTCGCAGCCCGTCGCCTCCAATGCGAGCGAGGCCGGCCGCGCACAGAACCGCCGCGTCGAAATCCAGATCGCGCCGATCACGCAGGGCTGATCGCACGCTTTCCCAGACAACACGAAGGCCGGGTCATTGCCCGGCCTTTTTCATTCCAATCTTTACGTCAGTGCTGCATCGTCGCGCCCTTGGTGATCTTGTCGACGATCTTCTTTTCGGCGCGCAGCGCGATACCGACCACCTTGGCATCTTCGGGCGCGAATTCGGCGAAGACGGCGCGGTTGGCGGCGTCGTGGCCGGTTGCAAACATTTCCTCGATGAACAGCGAGGCGGTGACATCGCGCTCCAGCGCACGGCGATGGATGGCTGACATCGTCGCCTCCTCGGCGGAGAGCACGATGATCGGTTGGATCGACAGCGGATTATAGAGATTGCCGGCGCGGTCTTTGTAGGGTTCGCCGATGATTTCGGGGTGTCCGCCGGCGATGCCTGTCATCAGGAAGGCGGTGACGTTCAGTTTCTGCCAGCCGGCAAGATTGTTTCGCAGGACGACGGCAATTTTGGTATCAAACATCGGATGGTCTTTCACCTCGGGTTAAGGAGTATCGGGCGCGTTGAGCCAGGATTTACATCCGCAGGCCTTCGAAGGTCTTGAACGTTTGTGCGCGGGACCATCCGGCAACGCCATCCTGGCCGCGCCGGCCTTTCCCGGCATCGAGCGCATCGAGGCGCAATTCTCGGGCAATGCCTTCGAGCCGCACCGGCACGACACCTATGCACTCGGGGTCACACTGAAGGGCGTGCAGACCTTCCGCTATCGCGGCGAACAGCGCTTCAGCCTGCCGGGGCAGGTGATCGTGCTGCATCCCGACGAGGAACACGACGGTGGGGCGGGGACGGAGGATGGGTTGCAGTACCGCATGCTCTACCTGGAACCATCGCTGCTTCTCGAATGCCTGGAGACGGATGGCGCAGGCCTGCCTTTCGTCGACGAACCTGTCATCAGCGATCCGGTGCTGGCGGGCGTGCTGCTCGCGGCGCTCGGCGAACTCGATCGCGAACTGGACGAACTTTTCGTTGACGATTTCCTGTCGCGGGTGACGGGCGGGCTGTCACGGCATGCGCGTATGCCGCGCCGGCCGCTCGGCCTCGTCGCCTGGCGGCAGGCGCGGGCGGCGCGGGATTATCTCGAGGCGCATGCGACCCGGGCGGTGCGTTCAGGCGAGTTGGAAGCGGTGACGGGGCTCGACCGTTTCGCGCTGTCGCGGCATTTCCGGGCGGCCTTCGCCACCAGCCCGCATCGCTACCTCTTAATGCGGCGGCTGCAGCAGGCGCGGGCGATGATCGGCGCGGGCGAGGGGATTTCCGATGTGGCGGCGGCGACCGGCTTTGCCGATCAGAGCCATCTCAATCGCCATTTCAAGAAGGCCTACGGCATGACGCCCGGCCAGTGGGCAGCGCTCGCGCATAATTCCGCGCAGCGTTCTATGCGGGATTTTCCGCAAGGCCGGAACGGCGTGCGATGAAGCGGGCGAGCATCGGCCCGATCATCAGGATCACCAGGAAACGGCCGGTCTGCATCGCCATCACGAAGGGTACGTCGACATCGCTGGAGGCGGCGATAATGGCGACGGAATCGGCGCCGCCAGGGCTTGTGGCGAGATAGGCGGTCAGCGGATCGATGCCAGCGAAGACGTGAAGCGCTGCGGCCATGCAGCCGCAGAGCGCCATCAGCAGCACGATGCAGGCCGATACCCTCGGCAGGGCACGCGCAACGTGCTTGAGGATCGAGCGGGTGAAACGCAGGCCGATGCTCCAGCCGACCAGTGCATAGGCGATGGCGAGCAGCCACATCGGCAGCTCGATCTTCAGGAGACCCATGCCCTGGAGCAAGGCGCCGAGAAAGAGCGGTGCGATGATCGTGCCGCCCTGGAGGCGCAGGCGCCGGACGCCATAGGCACAAAAGGCGGCAAAAGCCATCGTCGCAGCGAAGGCCGGCCAGTCAATCTCGGGAAAGAGGACAAGCGGCGGCGGCTCGCCGCCGTCGGCCGCCACCCACAGGCGCGAGATCACCGAGGCGCCGACGGCGACGAAGACGACGCGGAGATATTGCATGAAGGCGACGAGGCGGGCATCGGCGCCATAGGCTTCCGACATGATGACCATGGCGGAAGCGCCGCCCGGCGAGGAGCCCCAGACGGCAGTCGTTCCCGGCAGCACCTGCCAGCGCGTCAGCAGCCAGCCGAGGCCGGTGGCGATGGCGATGACCGAGAAAATGAACAGCAGGAAGAGCGGCGCTTCCTTCGCCATGGTGCCGAGAATGTCGGGGGTGATGGTGCGCGCCATCATCAGGCCGACGAGGACCTGGCCGAATTGCAACGGCCAGAAGGGCACGCGAAGCTTTCCCTTGCCGACGGTCAGCGCCAGAAGAATGGCCGCAACCATCGGGCCGATCAGCAGCGAGGCGGGCAGGGCGAAGAGTTCGAGGAAGATGACGAGAGCTGTGGAAAGCGCCAGCAGCAGCGCCCATTTCGGCAGGCCGGCATCCCGCAGCAGGCGGCTCGCGTCGCTGAATGACATGATCCCCGTGTCTTTTTCTGGCCGGCGCCAAGCCCTGAGGCTGAAGATGGGAGGGGGCTCCGGCATGACGAAGAGAGGCCGGCTGCAAGAGCCGGCTGGCGCGGGTCCGATATAGGCGGGTGGAAGACGAACGGTCAATTGCGAAATCTGGCTTCTCGGCGCCTGGGAATGCGAAATTGATTCATATAGCTTTTGTAAGCTATTGTTTTCATGGAGGTTGACTTCCGAAGCCACTGAGCGGTTTCGGTTGAGCTGCCCTCAAAAACGCACGTGGCTGACGAGGAAATCGAGCAGTGCGCGGACCCGTGCCGGCAGCGGCCCACCCTGGCCCATGTAGAGGGCGTAGAATTCCTCGAGATCGCCGGGATTGGCCTCTTCGAGCACCGGCACCAGACGCCCGGCATCGATATCGGCGCGCACGGTGAAGGCGGCGAGGCGGGCAAGGCCGGCGCCTGACAGAGCGAGGTGCCGCATGGCTTCTCCGTCTGTCACCTGCACGCCGGGGGTGACCGGGATGGTTACGGTCTCGCCGTCTTCGTGCAACGGCCAGCCCTCGACGGCGCGGGCGTAGGAAAAGCCGATGCGGCAATGGCGGCGGAGATCGATGACAGTGCGTGGCTCGCCATGACGCGAGAGATAATCCGCCGATGCGACGATGATCTTGCCGGTGGCGCCGAGCTTTCGGGCGATCAGACTGGAATTCTTCAGGGGGCCGGCGCGGATCGCGACATCGGCGCGCTCCTCCATCAGGTCGACTATTCTGTCGGTATGGGAAATATCCAGCGTCACGGCCGGATGAAGCGCCATGAAGGCGGGCACCAGCGGCGCCAGCACATGATTGCCGAAGGAGCCGCTGGTGTTGATGCGGATGCGGCCCGAAGCCTGCTCGCCTGTCGAGGCCTGACGTTCGGCCTCGGCGATATCGGCAAGGATGGCAATGCTGCGCTCGTAGAAGGCGCAGCCTTCCGGCGTCAGCTGCAGCTTGCGCGTCGAGCGGTTGATAAGGCGGGCGCCGAGGCGCGTCTCCAGCCGGGCGACGAGCTTACTGACGGCCGACGGTGTCATGCGCCGGGCCGTGGCGGCCGCGGAAAAATCGCCGCGCTCGACGACACTGACGAAGACTTCCATTTCGCCGGAGCGGTTGATGTCCTGACGGCTCATGATGAATTCAATTCACAGATGATTTTCTTTCAGGCAATCTATATCACAAGCTGGCCAAGGTCTATCTCAGAGGAAATACAGGAGACAGATCGATGGATTACAGAAATCTCGGTGCATCCGGCCTCAGGGTGCCGGTGTTGAGCTTCGGCGCAGGCACATTCGGCGGCAACGGTCCGCTGTTCGGCGCCTGGGGCAATACCGATGCGGAAGAGGCGCGACGGCTCGTCGACATCTGCCTCGAAGCCGGCGTCAATCTCTTCGACACGGCCGACGTCTATTCGGCCGGCGCTTCCGAAGAGGTGCTCGGCCAGGCGATCCGTGGCCGGCGCGACGCGGTGCTGATCTCGACGAAGACGGCGCTGCCGATGGGCGAGGGGCCGCAGGACTGGGGAACGTCGCGGGCGCGGCTGATCCGCGCGACCGAGGATGCGCTGCGCCGGCTCGGGACCGACTATATCGATCTCTTGCAGCTTCACGCCTTCGATGCCTCGACGCCGGTCGAGGAGGTGCTGTCGGCGCTCGACGGCCTCGTCGCCGCAGGCAAGATCCGCTATGTCGGCGTTTCCAATTTTGCCGGTTGGGAGCTGATGAAGTCGCTTGCTGCCGCCGAGCGCTATGGCTATCCGCGTTATGTCGCCCATCAGGTCTATTATTCGCTGGCTGGGCGCGATTACGAATGGGAACTGATGCCGCTTGGCGCCGACCAGGGTGTGGGGGCTCTCGTCTGGAGCCCGCTTGCCTGGGGACGGTTGACCGGCAAGATCCGCCGCGGACAGCCGCTACCCAAGGCAAGCCGGCTGCACGAGACGGCGCAATACGGCCCGCCGGTCGATGATGAGAAGCTGTTCGACATCGTCGAGGTGCTGGACGCCATCGCGGCGGAGACCGGCCGGACGGTGCCGCAGATCGCCATCAACTGGCTGCTCGGCCGGCCGACGGTATCGAGCGTCATCATCGGCGCCCGCAATGAGGAGCAGCTCCGGCACAACCTCGGCGCGGTCGGCTGGAGCCTGTCGAAAGACCAGATCGAAAGGCTCGACGCCGTCAGCACTTTCACTGCGCCCTATCCCTATTTCCCCTATCGGCGGCAGGAGGGTTTTGCGCGGCTCAATCCGCCGCTCGTCTGAGGTGTCGGAAGGCGAACTTGGCTATAACAGCCGGCCTATAACAAAAGGGGAATGAAATCTTCTGCCAATCTTAACTGGACAGCCGCTTTGACTTGCCGCATACCCAGCCTGCTGCATAATTCCTTAAATCGGAATCGAATTAAGGATGAAATTATGCAGCAATTTTAAAGTCCTACAGCGTCCTTTGCGCGTCTGAAAAGACCGCGGCGCTGTAGCCTGCGAGACATGATAGGGTTTCTGCGGAATAGCAGGGAGATCAAAGGAATGGCGCTGAAGGACGCGAAGGCCGGCACACGCAACGAGGCGGGCATAGCTGCCGTGCTCGGCATTCTCAAACAGAGCTTCGGCGAGCGCTTCCAGACCGGCCAGTCGTTCCGCGAGCAGCATGCCCACACGACCACCTATATCCCGTCGCAACTGCCGGACGGGGTGCTCTTTGCGGTGAGCGCCGAGGATGTGAAGGCGGCGGTCAGGGCGTGTGCGACCCACAAGGTGCCGGTGATCGGCTTCGGCGTCGGCACCTCTCTGGAGGGGCAGGTCAACGCCGCCAATGGCGGCATTTCGATCGATTTCAGCCGCATGAACCGGGTGCTCGAGGTCAATCCCGAAGATCTCGACTGCACCGTCGAGCCGGGTGTGACGCGCGAGGCGCTGAACATCCACCTTCGCGATACCGGCCTGTTCTTCCCGATCGATCCCGGCGCCAACGCCTCGATCGGCGGCATGGCCTCGACGCGGGCTTCCGGCACTAATGCCGTGCGCTATGGGACGATGAAGGACAATGTCCTTGCCGTCACCGCGGTCACCGCCAGTGGCGAGGAAATCCGCACGGCCCGGCGCGCCCGCAAATCTTCCGCCGGCTACGACCTGACGCGGCTCTTCGTCGGCGCCGAGGGCACGCTCGGCATCCTGACCTCGGTGACGCTGCGCCTACAGGCGATCCCGCAGAAGATCGCCGGCGGAGCCTGTGCCTTCCCGAGCATCAAGGCTGCCTGCGATGCCGTCATCATGACGATCCAGATGGGCATTCCGGTGGCGCGTATCGAGTTGCTCGATACGGTGCAGATGCGGGCCTGCAACGCCTATTCCAAGCTCTCTTATGCCGAGAGCCCGACGCTGTTCCTCGAATTCCACGGCACCGACGAGACGGTGCCGCTGCAATCGGCGGCCTTTGCCGAGATCGCGGCGGAATGCGGTGGCGGCGAATTCCTCTGGACCGCCAACGCCGAGGAGCGGACGAAGCTCTGGAAAGCGCGCCACGACGCCTATTGGGCCGCAAGGGCCTTGGCGCCCGGGCTTGCCGCACTTTCGACCGATGTTTGTGTTCCGATATCGAAGCTCGCCGATTGTGTTTCCGAAACGCAGGCGGATATCGAGGAACACGGGCTGCTGGGGCCGATCGTCGGCCATGCCGGCGATGGGAACTTCCATGTGCTGCTGCTGTTTGACGACAGCAGTGCCGAGGACATCGCCAGGGCCGAGAGCTTCGTGCAGCGGCTTAACCGGCGGGCGCTCGACATGGATGGGACATGCACCGGTGAACACGGGATCGGGCAAGGCAAAATGGCGTTTCTGGAACAGGAGCTCGGAGGCGCGGTGGATCTGATGCGACAGGTGAAACAGGCGCTCGATCCGGACGATATCTTCAATCCCGGCAAGATTTTCCACCATGGCTGAAAACGGAATATTCTCATGAAGTTGGGCCTTGTCCCCGGCATGAACGGCGCTAGAGCATTTCCGTTTTTTTCCAAGCTGCGGAAATGCTCTATCTTTTTGTTTTTCCGCAACTCCGGACGCAAAACCGCTGTGCACTTGTGCTGGAATTGCTCTAGTGTCGGCAACAGAATCCCGAATGGAGACTCCTTGCATTGGTAGGCCGGTTCCTCGTCTTTCTGGGGGGAGTGATCGTCGTAGTGCTGTTTGTGGCGCTGCTTGCGCCACTGTTCATCGACTGGACGGATTTCCGCAAGAATTTCGAGGATCAGGCAAGCCGCATCATCGGCAAGAAAGTCACCGTCTACGGCACGGTGGACGCGCGCCTGCTGCCGTTTCCGTCGGTCACGCTGCACGACGTGCGCGTTGGCCAGGAAGTGGACGGCACGCCGATCGTCAAGGTCGAGCAGTTCTCCATGGATGCGGAACTCGCGCCTTTCCTGTCGGGCGAAGCGCTGATCTTCGACATGCGTGTCGTCAATCCGAAGGTGCGCCTGAGATTGCTCAAGGATGGCACGCTCGACTGGATGCGCGGCAGCCGCGCTGAGATACCGGCAAAGACCGTCGTTCTCGAAAATGTGCATGTCAGCGGCGGTGAAGTCGAGTTCGTCGACGACCAGTCGGGCCGCTCGCGCCGCATCACCGGCCTCAATGCGGAAATGTCGGCGAAGTCGCTGGCCGGACCCTGGCGCATCGAAGGCGATGCGGCGCTCGACGGCGAGCACGGCAGTTTCTCGATCTCGAGCAGCCAGCCGGATGAGAAGGGCGTGCTGCGCATGCGCACGAAGCTTTCGCCGGACAAGCACCCCGTCAGCGTCGATCTTGACGGCGAGCTAAAGCTCGTCGACAGCAAGCCGAATTATCAAGGCCAGCTTTCGGCGGCGATCGAGACCCGCAACAGCGCCAGGCCGGCCGACAAGAATGAGCAGCCGCCGCGCGTCAAGGGCCGCTTCGAGCTGACCAACGAACGCATCCGCATTCCCGAATACCGGATGGAGATCGGCCCGACGGACGATCCCTATGTCATAACTGGCGAGGCGACGCTCGATACCGGCAATGCGCCGGAATTCCTGTTGACCGCCGACGGCCAGCAGATTGACGTCAACCGTATCGGCAATCAGGGCGCGGCCGGCAAGACGACGCGGGATGCGGCGGTTTCGGCGCGCCAGCGGCTGAATTCGCTGATCGATATCGTCGGGCAGGTGCCAATCCCGCAGGTGCCGGGCAAGGCGAGCGTCAAGCTGCCGGCCATCGTCGCCGGCGATACGACGCTGCGTGACGTGCAGCTGGAGCTGGAGCCGGCCGGAACAGGCTGGATGATCGACAGCGCCACCGGCACGTTGCCGGGGCGCACGCAGGTGGAAGGCAAGGGCAAGCTCCAGCTTCAGGGCGAAGCCTCCTTCAACGGCCAGATCGTGGTGGCTTCGAGCCAGCCGACGGGACTTGCCTCCTGGCTTGCCGGCTCGGTCGATCCGGCCATCCGGCAATTACGGCAGGCGGGCTTTTCCGCCAATGTCAGCCTGACGCATGAATTGCAGCGTTTCGAAAATCTCGAGATCGCCATCGGACCGGCGACGCTGAAGGGTCGACTGGAGCGCCAGGCGATTTCCGGCCAGACGCCGACGCTGTCTGTGGCATTGAATGGCGATACGCTCGATCTCGACGCGCTGCAGGCGCTGAGCGGGCTGATGACCGGTCAAGACGCCGGCGACAACGTGCTCGACCATAAGATCGCCGCCCAGCTCAAGGCGGACAAGTTCACCGCCTTCGGCGTCAATGCCGAGAATGTCGAGACCACCTTCACGATTGCCGATGGGGAGCTTGCCGTCGACCGGCTGTCGATCAAGAATATCGCAGGCGCCGAGCTGACGGCGACGGGCAGGGCGGAAGGTTCGCTGCTCGATTACAAGGGCGCGGGTGAGATTACCTTCAAATCCGCCGATCCCGGCGGCTTCTTCACTATGCTGCGCGAGCATCTGCCGCATCACCCGGTACTCGACCGGTTGGTGCGCAATGCCGGCTGGTACGGCAATACCGCGCTTCGCGGGGCGCTGACGCTCGGCGGCGACGAGGGCGACGCGCTGACGGTGACGCTTGCCGGCGTCTCGAACGGCAGCCGCGTCAATCTCGATTACCGCATGTCCGACCTCTTGGCGCTGACCGGCAACGGCACGACGAGCCTGGAGGCGACCCTCGAAAACGCCGTGCCGTCCATCCTGTTCGGCCAGGCCGGGCTCGACCCGCTGCCGGTCGATGTCGGCGCCAACGGCCGCCTGACGCTGAAGGTGAAGGCATCGGGCAACGATCCCGCCGATGCGGCGCTGACCTTTGCGACCGACCGGACCTCGTTCACCGCCAACGGCAAGGTCGATGTCCGGCCGGAAACCTTCATGAACGGCCGGATCGCCCTTTCGCTCGACAGCGCCGATATCGACCCATATCTGATCATGAACGGCATCGCCCTGCCGCAGACTGGGACGGGGCTGCCGTTCGGCCTGCAGGTCAATGCCGCCGTCGACAGCGACAAGATCGTCTTTTCCGATCTCAAGGGTCATGCGGCCGACAACGAATTTTCAGGCGGGCTGAGCTTCGACCGGAAGGCTGCGAAGACGACGGCGAGCGGCGGGCTGACGCTTTCGAAGGCCGATGCCGGCTGGCTCGGCGAGGCAGTGTTCGGCCAGATCGTCGATCCGGCCAACGGTCAGCTGACGACGGCGCCGCTGGGGCTGCCCATCTTCAAGGATCTCGACGTCAACGTGAAGCTGACGGCCAAGGAGTTCTGGCCCGGCCTGCCGGAAACTGCGGTGTCCGACTTTACCAGCAACGTCGCCTACAAGGGCGATGAGCTGCAGCTCAACGACATGGCCGGCAACTGGGACGGCGGAAAACTCTCCGGCAACCTGCTCTTCACCAATGCCAACGGCACCGGTTTCCTGCAGACGAAGCTTGCGCTTGCCGATTCCGATCTTTCCGGCATCGTCTGGCTGCGCGATGGCGCGCCGATCGCCAACGGCAAGTTCGGTTTGTCGCTGTCGATGGAGGCCTCGGGCAAGACGATCGGCGAGATCGCCAGCTCGCTCAATGGTTCGGGCGAATTGAGGCTCGGCGATACCAGCATACGCGGGCTGAACCTCGCCATCCTTCCGCCGCTGCTTGCCGCAACCGACACGATGCAGGAGCAGATCAATGCCGGGAAGGTGCATCCGATCGTCGAGACTTTGCTCAGCAACGGCGAGGCGAAGCTGCCGCCGCTCGGTATTCCCTTCAACATCACCGACGGCACGCTGAGGGTGCAGAATGTCACCGTCGCCAACGATCTCGCCCGCATTACCGCCGATGCGCAGATCGCGCTGCCGGAGGAACGGATCAGCGCGACGCTTGGTGTTGGCCTTAATCCCGGCACGGAAGCGCTTTCCGGCGCCGAGCCGGCGCTCAGGCTGAATTTTTCCGGCATGCTGCCATCGCCCGGCAAGACGATGGATGTGACCGATATCACCAGCTATCTGTCGCTGCGTGCCTTTGAGCGCGAGCGCCGGCGGGTTGAGCGGCTGCAGGCGATCGTGCTCGAAAAGCAGCGGCTGCGCCGCGAGGTGGCGCTCTACCGGTTCAACGACGCGGAGCGAGTCCGGGCAGCCGAGATCGAGCAACAACGTCGGGCGGAAGAAGAGCGGCTGCGCGCATTGGCGCAGGCGGCAGCGGTGCAGAAGGCGGCTGCCGAGGCGGAGGCCGCGCGTGTGGCGGAAGCCAAAGCCAAGGCGGATGCGCAAGCAAGGGCCGCTGCCGAGGCGGAAGCGGCGCGCCGTAGCGGGCAGGCGCAGCCCGGTCCGCTCAATTTCGACCAGCTGCCGGGCGTTCAGGCGCAGTGACGGCGCATAGAATTTGATTCATGCAACGCGCCTCAGCTCTTTGTTTTCATTGATGTCGCCGTCACAAAGCGCCATGCGATCTTAAGCAATATGTATCAGGTCCGGCGGTCGCCGCCGGCCTTCGCCCAGGCGAGCACGTGGAGCCGCAGCGCCGAGGACAGGTTGCTGTCGGCAGGACGGTGGTCGTCGATCTCGGAGATCAGCGCGGCAAGCGGCATCGAGCGGCATGCGGCGATGGTCTTCAGCTCGGCCCAGAATTCATCCTCCAGCGAGAAACTGGTGCGATGGCCGTGCAATGTTGCCGAATGCTTGCGGATCATGAAGGCTGTTTCGCGTTTCGATCGGGTTCGAAGATCGATTCAAGGCGGCCGTGCAAGTGGTTGATTGCAGAATCCATTCCGGCTCTTCAAGCCGTCGGTGAAAGCGTCACGCGCCGTCGTCATCCGTTTCGATCCGGCCGTCGCGATGGGCCTTGTCGGCCTTGTCGTTCAAGCTGCGGGTCAGCTGCTTTTCGACCTTGGTGCGGCCGAAGGAAACGCGGTTCTGCTCAGCCTGCTTTTCCTTTTCGGAGCGGGCCTGCTTCTTGCGGAACTGGCGCAGATTGATGATTTCGGCGCTCATGCGGTTGCCTGAATTCCCTATGAAAAAGGGAGGCTTGGCCTCCCTTCAAATCACTGCTTCTTGCGGAAGGAGTCGAGCGAGACGACGGAGCCCGGCTTCTTCTCTTCGCCGTCGGCAGGTTTCGCGCCCGCCGCGTCATCGGGCTTTGCAGCCGCATCGACAGGATAAGCGGTGATCTCGCCTGATGGCAGCTCCTCGCCATCGGCCAGCGGCACGTCGAATTCAAGTTCGAAATTGACGGAGGGGTCGTAGAAGCCGCGGATCGCATTGAACGGGATGACCAGCTTTTCCGGAACGTCTGAGAAGGAAAGGCCGATCTCGAAATGCGTCTCGGTAATCTTCAGGTCCCAGAACTGGTGCTGGATGACGATGGTCATCTGCTCGGGATATTTCGACTTCAGGTGCTGGGAGATGCGTACGCCGGCGGCACCCGTGAGGAAGGTGATGAAGAAGTGATGGTCGCCGGGCAGACGGCCTGTCGCGCCGACTTCCGCCAAAACCTTGCGGATGACGCCGCGAAGTGCATCCTGTGCCAGAATGTCGTAGCGGATATGATCCTGCCCCATGCTTTTCCTGTCTTTCGTCGGTTCGGAAGTCTTTTCACAAGGTTATATGCCACGTCCGGGCGCCTTGGGAAAGACCGGAGCCGAGTCACGTTTTGAAGCAGCATACATGATTTCGGCGGCAGGGAGAAGGTGAAGGCTTCTGTTGCCAGGTGCCTTCGGACCCCGCCTAGAGGTGCGAACCACTAGGACTTTGATTGAAGTGTCACACCGCGATTAAGCAGCGAGACGAGCTTCCGCATAGTTGTCGTTTGCAACTACAATTTTAGCCCGATAACGGCGGTACAATGCCGAGCAAAAAGACGATCTTTACACCCTTGTCGATCCTGTTTCGCCCCCATCAAAAGCCGGCCTTCGAGGCCGCCGGTTTTTGGTGGAGGCGCCGGGTACCGCCCCCGGGTCCAATAGGTTTATTACACCGCTCATTTATCGCCATAGCCGACCCGAAAGCCGGCAAGGGTGATATAGTGGTTTCCTCAGCCCAAGGAAAGGGCAAACGTCATAAAAGCGTTATGCAGCCCATCAGAAACATTGGGAAAATCCCCGGTGGCGATTGGTTTCCCGCCGCTGAGGGCTTAAATTGGGGCAAACGGAATCAGCGCGACATGAAGCAATATCTCGATCTCCTGAACCATGTGATGGACAAGGGCTCCGACCGGGGCGACCGCACCGGCACCGGCACGCGCTCGGTCTTCGGCTACCAGATGCGCTTCGACCTCGAAGAGGGCTTTCCTGTCCTCACCACAAAGAAGCTGCATCTGCGCTCGATCATCCACGAGCTTCTCTGGTTCCTGAAGGGCGAGACGAATATCCGCTATCTCAAGGAGAATGGCGTTTCTATCTGGGACGAATGGGCCGACGAAAACGGTGATCTCGGGCCTGTCTACGGCGCCCAGTGGCGCTACTGGCCGGCGCCGGATGGCGGCCATATCGACCAGATCGCCAATCTCGTCAAAGGCATCGTCAACAACCCGAATTCACGCCGCCATATCGTCTCGGCCTGGAACCCGGCCGAAGTGGATGAAATGGCGCTGCCGCCCTGCCATTGCCTGTTCCAGTTCTATGTGGCCGATGGCAAGCTTTCCTGCCAGCTCTACCAGCGCTCGGCCGATATCTTCCTCGGCGTGCCGTTCAACATCGCTTCCTATGCGCTGCTGACGATGATGGTGGCCCAGGTGACCGGGCTGAAGCCCGGCGATTTCGTCCACACGCTCGGCGACGCCCATCTTTATCACAATCATTTCGACCAGGCGAAGCTGCAGCTGGCGCGCCGGCCGAAGCCGCTGCCCTTCATGCGCATCAATCCTGATGTGAAGGACATTTTCGGCTTCACCTTCGACGATTTCGAGCTGATCGGCTACGAGGCCGATGCCAGCATCAAGGCGCCGATCGCCGTCTGATCCGGGACATTCCATGGCCGACATCCGCAGGACCATCTTCGCCGCCGTTGCCCGCAACGGCATTATCGGCCGCGACGGCGATATGCCCTGGCGGCTTTCGAGCGATCTCAAGCGCTTCAAGGCGCTGACATTGGGCAAGCCCGTCGTGATGGGCCGCAAGACCTACGATTCGATCGGCAAGCCGCTGCCGGGGCGGCCGAATGTCGTCATCTCGCGGCAAGCGACGATAAATCATCCGGATGTCAGCATGGCGCAGTCGCTGCCGGAGGCGATGACGGCGGCCGAAAGGCTGGCGCTCGAAACCGGCGTCGATGAGATCTGCATTCTCGGCGGCGGTCAGGTCTATGCGCAGGCGATCGGCCTTGCCGACCGGATGTGCATCACGCATGTCGAGGCCGATCTCGATGGGGACGCCTCATTTCCCGCCATCGATCCCTATATCTGGCAGGCGGGGGAGCCTATCGCGGTTCCGGCCGGCGAGAAGGACAGCTATCCCACGCGTTTCGTCGTCTATGAACGCCGACACGCCTGAAAATGAACTATTTTCCAATTAAATTGACCAAGTTTCCCACGTTGCGTTGAAAGCCGATGCGGCGATACCTATAACGGTCACCAACGCATCCGCCGGTCAGCCCCCACGGTTCCGGATGTGTGGAAGACTTAACGAACAACGAGGTTTTGATGCCCTGGAGCAATCAGAATGGCGGCGGCGGCCCTTGGGGCGGCGGCGGCGGTAATAATCAGGGACCATGGGGCCAGGGGCCGAACCGCCCGCGCGGTGGCGGCGGCAAGGGCGGACCGCCCGATCTGGAAGATATCATCCGGCGCGGCCAGGACCAGCTGCGCAACATCGTTCCCGGCGGTTTCAACGGCGGCGTGGCGGTGATCGTCGTGGCGATCCTCGCGGTGTTCTGGCTGATCCAGTGCATCTACGTGGTGCAGCCGGACGAACGCGGCGTCGAGCTGCGGTTCGGCAAGCCGAAGGAAGAGATCTCGATGCCCGGCCTGCATTTCCATTTCTGGCCGATGGAAACCGTCGAGACGGTCAAGGTGACCGTGCAACAGCTGAATATCGGGGCGACCTCGGCCTCGTCTTCGAACGGCCTGATGCTGTCCAGCGACAAGAGCGTCATCAACGTGCAGTTCGCCGTCTTCTACACGGTCAGTGATCCGAAGGCCTATCTCTTCAACGTCGAAAATCCGGCAGAGACCCTGCAGCAGGTTTCCGACAGCGCCATGCGCGAAATCGTCGGCCGGCGTCCGGCCCAGGACGCCTTCCGCAGCAATCGCCAGCCGATCGAAGTGGATGTGCTCAATATTCTGCAGGATACCATGAACCGCTATGGCGCCGGCGTGACCGTCACCGGCGTGACGATCCAGAACGTGGCGCCGCCGCGGGAAGTCGCCGATGCTTTCGAAGAGGTGCAGCGTGCCGGCCGTGACCGCGATAGCACGATCGAGGAGGCCAATCGCTACACCAACCAGAAGCTTGGCCAGGCGCGAGGCGATGCGGCCAGAATCCGTGAAGATGCCGCCGCCTACAAGGACCGTGTCGTGAAAGAGGCGGAAGGTGAAGCGCAGCGTTTCACCGCGATCAACGACGAATATTCCAAGGCGCCTGACGTAACCCGCAAGCGGTTGTACCTCGAAACGATGGAGCAGGTGCTGAAGAACTCGAAGAAGGTCATCATCGATGAGAAGCAGGGCGTGTTGCCCTATCTGCCGCTCAACGAGCTCGGCAAACCGGCGCAGCAGGGAGGTTGAGTCATGACATCGAACAGACTTCCCATCATTCTCCTCATCCTCGCCATCGTGCTGGTCGGGCTCTATTCGTCCATCTTCGTGGTGAATGCGCGCGAGCAGGCCATTGTCGTCCGTTTCGGCCAGATCCAGTCGGTCAAGACCGAGCCTGGCATTTACTTCAAGCTGCCGTTCGGCTTCATGGATGCCGACCGCGTTCAGTTGGTCGAAAAGCAGGCGCTGAGGCTCGATCTCGACAATATCCGGGTTCAGGTCCAGGACGGCCAGACCTTCGACGTCGATGCCTTCGTGATCTACAATATCTCGGATGTCCGTCGTTTCCGCGAGACGGTATCGGGTGATCGTGAGGCCGCGGAAGCGCGGCTGAGGGCGCAGCTCGATTCATCGCTTCGCCGCGTCTACGGTCTGCGTGACTACAATGCCGCACTCTCGGAAGAGCGTGTCGCGATGATGCTGGAGATTCGCGACGACCTGCGTACGGATGCCGAAAATCTCGGCCTGCATATAGACGACGTTCGCATCCGCCGTACCGACCTTTCGCCGGAGGTTGCGCCGAACACCTATAATGCCATGCGTTCGGAACGCCTTGCCGAGGCCGAGCGTATCCGTGCCGAAGGCAATGAGGAAGGCCAGCGGCGCCGGGCCGTCGCCGACCGCCAGGTTGTCGAGCTCACCGCAGGCGCCCAGCGCGATGCGGAAATCCTTCGGGGCCAGGGCGATGCCGAACGCAACCGCGTCTTCGCCGAAGTGTTCAGCAAGGATCAAGCCTTCTTCGAGTTCTATCGCTCGATGGCGGCCTATTCCTCGGCGCTTTCGTCCCAGGACACGACGCTGGTGCTGTCGCCGAATTCGGAATTTTTCCGCTTTTTCGACAATGCCGCCGGCACTCTGCAGCCGTCGCCGGCAAATCCGGCCGCACCGGCTGCGGCTGCTCCCGCAGCACCCGCCCAGCCGGCGAACTGACGGCAAGGGATGCCGATCGCATCCCGACAATCCTCGAAGGGCCGGCCCGAGTGCCGGCCCTTTTTTCGTGGGATGATTGAGATGATCCGGCATTTGCGAGGCCACGTCACATTGCACGGGGATTTCGCGAAAAGGTGATTTCACCCTCCATCATTCCGCCTTATGCTGGTGCTCAATGTGCGCATTTACCCCTTATGAGGAAGCTTGATGGCCCCCACGAAACGCTCGCCCTTCAGACGAACGCTCGCGCTTATGGCCAGCGCTGCAATTCTTGCGCATGCCGGCATGAACGGGATTGCCTATGCGCAAACCGCACCTGAGACGACCGCTCCTGGGGTTGCCACGCCCGCTCCGGCTGCTCCGGAGGCGGCTGCTCCTACGCCCACGCCGCCCGCACCCGGCGCGCCACAGCAGATCGCCCCGATCCAGGCCGTCACGCCAAACAACGGCCCGGCTTCTGTCGCCGATCTCGCCGAGGGGCTGCTCGATGCCGTGGTCAATATCTCGACCTCGCAGAATGTGAAGGACGACGAGGGGGCCGGCCCGGCGCCGCGTGCACCCGACGGCTCGCCGTTCCAGGAGTTCTTCAACGATTTCTTCAACAAGCAGCAGGGCAACAAGGGCGGCAATCACAATGTCAGCTCGCTCGGCTCCGGCTTCGTCATCGATCCGGCCGGTTATATCGTCACCAACAATCACGTGATCGAGGGCGCCGACGACATCGAGATCAATTTCGCCAATGGTTCGAAACTCAAGGCGAAGCTGATCGGCACGGATACGAAGACCGATCTTTCCGTGCTGAAGGTCGAGCCGAAGGCGCCGCTGAAATCCGTGAAATTCGGCGATTCCAGCACGATGCGCATCGGCGACTGGGTGATGGCCATCGGCAATCCGTTCGGCTTCGGCGGTTCGGTGACGGTAGGCATCATTTCCGGCCGCGGCCGCAATATCAATGCCGGCCCCTATGACAACTTCATCCAGACGGATGCGGCGATCAACAAGGGCAATTCCGGTGGACCGCTCTTCAACATGAAGGGTGAAGTGATCGGCATCAACACGGCGATCATCTCGCCGAGCGGCGGTTCGATCGGCATCGGCTTCTCGGTGCCGTCGGAGCTTGCGTCCGGCGTCGTCGACCAGTTGCGCGAATATGGCGAGACGCGGCGCGGCTGGCTCGGCGTGCGCATCCAGCCGGTGACCGACGATATCGCCGACAGCCTCGGGCTCGACAGCGCAAAGGGCGCGCTGGTCGCCGGCGTCATCAAGGGCGGACCCGTCGACGATGGCTCGATCAAGGCAGGCGACGTCATCTTGAAATTCGACGGCAAGACCGTCAGCGAAATGCGCGACCTGCCGCGCGTCGTGGCGGAAAGCACGGTCGGCAAGGAAGTCGACGTGGTGGTGCTGCGCGACGGCAAGGAGCAGACCGTCAAGGTGAAGCTTGGCCGGCTCGAAGACAGCGATCAGGCGGCCGCATCCGGCGATGCGGCGCCCGATGGCTCGCAGGACGACGGCGTGATCACGCCGGATCCCGGCGAAAACAATGACATGGACCAGCCTGACAGCGGCGATCAGGTCCAGCCCGAACCCGGCACGCCGGACCAGCATAAGGGTCAGGTGGCGCCGGATGCGGCAACGCCGAAGAACGTGCTCGGCCTGTCGCTGTCGCTTTTGAGCCCCGAGACGCGCAAGGCTTTCGGCATCGCCGAGAGCGTCGACGGCGTCGTCGTGACAGAGGTGACGCCCGGCTCCGCCTCGGCCGAAAAGGGGCTGAAGCCCGGCGATGTGATCGTCGAAGTGGCGCAGGAGTTCATGAAGTCGCCGGATGCGGTCGCCGCCAAGGTGCAGGCGCTGAAACAGGAAGGCCGCCGCAACGCCCAGCTTATGATCGCATCGGCGAATGGCGATCTCCGGTTCGTGGCGGTGCCGATGGAATGAGAAAGTTGCGGCGGTGGTGAATTACCGCCGTCGTCTCCAACTCTCGCCCATTCCTGTGACGAGCATAGGGATGAGGGTGTGCCACGTCGGTCTTCAAGCCGTCACGAAATCCGTCTTCCGGTAGCCCTGGATATAGAGCAGGGCTGTGAGATCACCGTGGTTGATGCGCATCTCAGCTTCCGCGGCGACGGCGGGCTTGGCGTGGAGGGCGACGCCGGCGCCGGCGAGGTGCAGCATGCCGAGGTCGTTGGCGCCGTCGCCGACGGCGATCGCTTCTTCCGGCGAAATGCCGAGGCGAGCCGAAATTTCGTTCAGCGCATCGACTTTCGCCTGCTTGCCGAGGATCGGTTCGGCGACGAAGCCGGAGAGTATGCCGCCGTCTTCGAGCAGCGTGTTGGCGCGGTTCTCATCAAAGCCGAGGGTGGCGGCGATGCGGCTGGTGAAGACCGTGAAGCCGCCGGAGACGAGGGCGGTGTAATGGCCTTTCGATTTCATGGTGGCGATCAGTTCCGGGCCACCAGGGGTAAGTGTGATGCGCTTGGCGATCACTTCGTCGACGACCGACAGCGGCAGGCCCTTGAGCAGGGCGACACGCTCACGCAGGGCAGGTTCGAAGGCGATCTCGCCATTCATGGCGCGGGCGGTGATGGTGGCAACCTTTTCCTTCAGGCCGACTTCGGCGGCGAGTTCGTCGATGCACTCCTGGCCGATCATCGTCGAATCCATGTCGGCAATCAGCAGCTTCTTGCGGCGGGTCTCCTGCTCCTGGATGACGAGGTCGATCGGCGCGCCTGATATGAGCGCAAGGATATTGGCCTCGGCCGCCTGCGCATCCGTGCCGTCGCGCAGCGCGATGTCGCAGGCGATGCCGTCGGCCAGCCAATAGAGGCCGGAAGCCTTCACCACCTCGGCCGCCTGTTCGGCGATTGCGGGTGTCAGCACGGGATTTGACGGATTGGCAACAAGCGTGGCAACGAGGGCCATGATGGAAAACCTTCTGAGCACAGTGAACGCGATCCTGATAACCGGGCCGACCGCCAGCGGCAAGTCCGCGCTCGCCGTCGAATTGGCCAAACGCCATGACGGTGTCGTTGTCAACGCCGACAGCATGCAGGTCTACGATACGCTGCGGGTGCTGACGGCGCGGCCGTCGGAGGGGGAGATGCAAGGCGTGCCACATCATCTCTACGGCCACGTGCCGGCGGGGGCGGCCTATTCCACAGGCGCCTGGCTGCGCGATGTCTCGGCGCTGCTGCCGATGCTCAAGGCCGAAGGACGGCTGCCGGTCTTCGTCGGCGGCACGGGGCTTTATTTCAAGGCGCTGACCGGCGGACTCTCGGATATGCCCGGGATACCGGAGACACTGCGGCAAAGCCTCAGGGCACGGCTGCTGGAGGAGGGGCCGGACGGGTTGTATGCGGAGCTCGCTGACGCCGATCCCGCCACGGCGGCAAGTCTCAACCGCCAGGACGGACAGCGCATCGTCCGGGCGCTGGAAGTGATGAAGGCGACGGGGCGGTCGATCGCCGATTTCCAGGGCCAGTCGGGACCGGTGGTGATCGACGCGGGTGAGGCCCGCAAGATCGTCGTGCTGCCGGACCGGGCGGTGCTGCATCAACGCATCAACGGCCGTTTCGAAAAAATGCTGCAGCAAGGCGCCGAAGACGAGGTGAGGGCGCTGCTTGCGCTCGACCTGCCGGCCGAGGCGCCCGTGATGAAGGCAATCGGCGTGTCGCAGATCGCGGCGATGCTGAGGGGCGAGATGACACGCGACGAGGTGCTGGAGAAGGGTGCTGCGGCGACGCGGCAATATGCCAAGCGGCAGATGACATGGTTCCGCAACCAGATGGACGACAGCTGGGAACGGCTGATCGCTTAAGTGTCAGACCTGACGCGGGCCTTCCGCTCCAGTCATCTGCAGGCTCAGCAGTTTGGCGAGTTCGCCGACCGCCGCCCGCAGCTGGTCCGGAAGAAATCCGCCGAAGCCCAGCATCAGGCCGGGGCGCGCCGGCTCCGCGGCATACATCGGGGAGATCGCCCGCACGGCGAGGCCGGCCGATAAGGCGCGTGCTGCAAGTTGCACGTCGTCGGCCTGCTCGGGCAGCCACAGAAGAATGTGCATGCCCTGGTCGCTCGGCTGAACCTGGCATCCCTCGGGCAAGGCCCGCTCGAGCGCTGCGAGCAGGACAGCGCGGCGGTCGGCATAGAGGCCGCGGATGCGCCGGATATGCGCCTCGAAATAGCCTTCCCGCATGTAAGCCGCCAGAACATGCTGTTCTGCGATCGGCGAATGCCGGTCGAGAATGGCGCGGGCGCCGGCAAAGGCTTCTACGAGCGGAGGAGGGGCGATGACGTAGCCGAGGCGCAGGGAGGGGAAGAGCACCTTGCTGAAGGTTCCGAGATAGATGACGCGTGACGGACGCAATCCTTGCATCGAGGGAAACGGGTGTCCGGCATAACGCAGCTCGCTGTCGTAATCGTCCTCGACGATCCAGGCGCGATTCTGGTCGGCCCAGGCGATCAAGGCATTGCGCCGCGCCATGCTGAGCGGCATGCCGATCGGATATTGGTGCGAAGGGGTGACGAATGCGGCGCGCGCCTGCGGACAGAGTTCGAGGCCGCGTTCCACGTTCATCCCCTGTGCATCGACGGGCAAGCGGTGGGTCCGTACGCCGAGATCGTCGAGCACTGCCGTCAACCCGGGATAGGCGGGGTCTTCGGCCCATACCGGATCGTCACGCGAGAGAAGCACCCGGCCTGCCATATAGAGGCCTTGCTGGGTGCCCGATGTAACGATGACCTGTTCCGGCTCGCAATGAACGGCCCGCGCGCGCCGGATGTGGTCGGCAATGGCAAGCCTGAGCTCGTGCAGACCCATCGGGTCGTGGTAACCCGAGGGTGCGGCCTGTCTCGACGCGCGCACGCGATTGCCGAGGCGGCGCCAGGTGTCGTCGGGCGCAATACCGGACGCCGGGACGGCAATGGCGAAGGGAACCGGCGGGTGCGGGGTGAGCGCACGGGCAACGGCGATCAGCCGGGCAGCCGGGGGAGGCAGATCGACAGCATCAGCGACCGGCGGAGCTGCCGGCGCCGGCATCGCGTCCAGGAGATGAGCGGCAACCCGGGTTCCGGCTCCGACCCGCGCTTCGAGATAGCCTTCGGCGACCAACTGATCGAACACCTCGACGACAGTGCCGCGCGCGATCTTCAGCGAAGCCGCAAGGCTGCGCGTCGAAGGAAGGCGTTCGCCTGGCCTCAGTTCGCCGCTGGCGATTGCGCTGCGCAGGCTCTGGGCAAGCTGGCGGCCGACATTGGTCGTTCGATCGATCGCGTTGAGCGACGGGATTTCGATGGTGCTGCGCCGTTTGGACATCGCAAAAAGTGGTCTAGAGATTTTCTTCAAAAATGGTGCTTCATAGTGGACCAATTTTCGAGGAAAAGGAAGCGGATTGGCGGCTCCCCGTATTCTTCGTTTCTAGGGGCGTCCGCGGGCGCAAACTTCTGGAAACACGCAAATGCAGGATCTTCTCGTCGTCTACATCGCCTACGCAATTGCTGCAGGCAGTCCCGGACCAAGCAACATGGCCATCATGAATGTGGCGATGCGGCAGGGGCGTCGACCGGCGTTAACCTTGGCCGCCGGGGTCATCACGATGTCGACATGCTGGGGGCTGATCGCGGTCACCGGCATATCGACACTGCTGGTCCGTTATGCCCATGCCCTGCTGTTCCTCAAGGTCGCGGGCGGGCTGTATCTCCTCTGGCTCGCCTGGAAGGCGGCCCGCTCGGCAGCCGCGCCGGACAGGCCGGCAGGTGAGCTCGTCCGGCCTGACGCGCGACTCGGCATGCTCTATCGCCGCGGCGTTCTGATGCATCTCGGCAATCCGAAGGCGGTTCTGGCCTGGGTCGCGATCATGTCGCTCGGCCTTAAGCCCGGCGCTTCGCCAGAGATGGCCGTCACGGCGTTCGGCGGCTGCGTGCTTCTCGGGATCTCGATATTTGCCGGATATGCCGTGCTCTTCTCGACGGCGCCGATGGTGCGCGGCTATGCCCGCGCGCGGCGGTGGATCGAGGGAAGTCTCGCCGTCTTCTTCGCCGGCGCCGGATCGCGCCTGCTGTTTTCACATTGACCGTTTTTCAGGATCGCATCATGTCTGTCGCTTCTCCGTTTCATGGTCTTTCGGCCTTTCCGCCAACGCCCGCCGATCGGGATGGCAGGGTCGACACCGAAGCTCTTAGCCGCCTGCTGGAGCGCCTGTGCGATGCAGGCGTCGCCTCGATAGGTCTTCTCGGCAGCACCGGGATCTATGCCTTTCTTGCACCTGAGGAGCGGCGGCGAGCCGTCGAGGCTGCGGTCGAATGCGTTCACGGCCGTATTCCCCTCGTCGTCGGCGTTGGCGCTTTGAGGACAGACCAGGCCCAAAACCTTGCGAGGGATGCCGAGGCCGCTGGTGCAGATGCGCTTCTGCTGGCGCCTGTATCCTATACGCCGCTGACCCAGGAAGAAGCTTATCGGCATTTCCTTGCGGTCACGGAGGCGGCGAAGCTGCCGCTTTGCATCTACAACAATCCCGGCACGACCCACTTCACCTTCAGCCGCGAGCTTCTGCAACGCCTGTCCGACCTCGAGACGATCAAGGCGGTAAAGATGCCTCTGCCTGTTGAGGGCCATCTCGCAGGCGAACTGGCGGCATTGCGGGAGAAGACCGAGCTTGCGATCGGCTATAGCGGCGACTGGGGGGCGGCCGAAGCGCTGCTTTCAGGCGCCGATGCCTGGTACAGCGTCATCGGCGGCTTGCTTCCGCGCGTCGCCCTTGCGCTCAGCAAGGCCGCGATTGCGGGTGACAGTGGTGAGGCGCGCCGGCTCGATGCTCTCCTCCAGCCGCTCTGGAAAACGTTCAAGGAATTCGGAAGCCTTCGCGTGGTCTATACGCTGGTCGACATTCTCTCACTCGCCCAGGCAGAGCTCCCACGACCTCTGTTGCCGCTCGGACCGATGGACCGGCAACGGGTGCTCGACGCCGTCGGACCTCTAATGACGCTGGAGAGTGAGCTGAAGCGTCAATCCTTGTTGTAGAGGCTGCTCAGCGGTTTTTTCAGGATGCTTTCGCGCAGCGACGTGCCAGGCTCCCGGCGGGTGATCGCTGGCTGATCCGCCGACGGCGCCGGCCGGGGAAAGACCGGCTCCTCGCGGCGCATCTCGCGGCGGAGCGCGTCCAGCCGGGGATCGATCGCCGGCACTGCAGCCGGATCCAGCCGCGGCGTTTGCGGCAGCAGCTCGCGTCGGTAGGATTCGAGCGGCGCGGCCGAAGAGGTGGGTGGCGCGTAAGCCGTGGCGTCGAGATCCTCGTCGGCTGCATCAGCCTCGTCCAAGCTTGCCACGGATGCGGCGTAGTTCTGCTGGAAATTCGAAATGTCGGGTCCGACGGTCACCGCCCGCATACGGGTGACGATCTTGCGCAGGTCGACTGTATCCGGATCTTCCTCGCTTTGCTTGCTGTTGGCGCTGCTCGCCTTCGGCAGCAGGTTCTCCTCGACGCGGGAAAAGCGCATGCGCATCGGCACGCTGATCGCCTCGCCGAAAGCGATTGCCTCACCATTGCCGATCGAGGAGATGAAGCTCGTCGTCGAGATCGACGAATTCGGGATGGCCGAGCGGATGATTTCCTGGTCTCGGTCGTTGGCAAGGCGCATGGCAAAGAGCGTCGAACACTGCGACAGGATCGTCTGGTCGAGCTCGCCCGGCCGCTGGGTGATGATGCCGAGCGAGACGCCGTATTTGCGGCCCTCCTTGGCGATGCGGGCAATCGCCTGGCGTGTCGGCACGAAGCCGAGGCTCGGATCGGAGGGGATATAACGGTGAGCTTCCTCGCAGACGACGAGCATGTGGATGGCGCCGTCGCTCCACAGCGCCACTTCGAAGGCCATGCGGCAGAGCACCGAGGCGACCGAATTGACGACCTCGGAGGGAATGCCGGCAAGCTGGAAGGTGCAGATCGGCCGATTCTCGCCGGGGATGCGGAAGATCTGCGCGATGGTTTCGGTGATCGTGTCGCTGATCGTGTTGTTGGAGAACATGAAATGATAGCGCGGATCGTTGATCGCGGCGATGAGGCGCATCTTCAGCGACCGCAGGAAGGGCTTTTCCGAGCGGCCTTCCAGGCGGCCGATGCGCTCGTCGATCAGCGCCAGCAGATCGGCCATGCGGTAGGGAACCGGCGTATCGGCGGTGATCGAGCTTTTTTCCGTCGTCCGGCGCACCAGCGAGTTGTCGCTGCCGCGGAAGGCGCGTTTGGCCTCCGGCAGGATATCGCGCAGCATGTCGAGTTCTTCGGGCACCGGCGGACGGCCGCGAAAGACGACCTCGGCGAATTCCTCCAGCCGCATCAGCCAGAAGGGCAGGTCGAGTGTATCGGTATCGATGGTGACCGCGTGCTTGGGGAAGGCGGCGGCAAATTCATTATGCGGATCGAGGATCAGCACACGCAGCTTCGGATCCGCCTCGATCGCCTTGTGCAGGAGCAGCGAGACGGCGGTCGACTTGCCGACGCCGGTGGAGCCGACGACGGCGAAATGCTTGGAGAGCATCGAGGGGATGTGGATCGCCGCATCGATGCTTTCGTCCTGCGTCAGCTTGCCGATGACGGCGGTCGTACCTTCGCCGGCATCATAGATGCGCATCAGGTCGGCGGAACGGATGCGGTGGGCGATGGCGCCGAGATAGGGGTAACGCGAGATGCCGGTCGAGAATTCCTCGGTGCCGTCCTCATCCACACGGACTTCGCCGAGCAGTTCGGTCTCGATCCGGAACGTGTTGTCTTGGCCTTCATCCCAGGCATGGCTGCCGGTGTTCATCTGATAGACGAGGGCGACGACACGGTTGCGGCCGACGCTGATCGAAATCAGCCGGCCCACGGACCAGAGTTCGGTAAGATCGGTGCCGCCCTGTTCGGCGACGGCGGCAATTGTCGCCCTGGAGCCGCTGCATGCAACGACGCGGCCGAGAAAGCGATTCCCCGGCGCATGGCCATCGCGGCGATCATGCTCGCCTGCCTTGCCAGACGTGCGCAAGTCGTTGTTGAGCAAAGGGCTACTCCATGCGGTAGCGTATAAGAATAAAGTCGATCCTTTAACAAATCCTTCATCCTATCGATTTTCGGGGATACGGGCGTCGGGCAGTTTTTTATTGCGGCATGCGTTGACGCTGCGAAATTTTCTGTCTATCACTTCCGACCATGAAAATCGCAACGGCTCTTATCGTGGTGGGAAAGCGCATGGGCAGGATGGTGTAACCATCCGGCGATAGCCACCCATGCGCTAGATGACAGGCTCCTCCGGGGCCTTTTTTTATGCCCGAAATCAGGGCTTCCGGCCACAAACGCAAATCCCAGCATAAACGGAACAGACAGATGAGCACGGACAATCAGGCGGCAGGCAATCGGATGACGGGAGCGGAGATCGTTCTCAAGGCGCTGAAGGACAATGGCGTCGAACATATCTTCGGCTATCCCGGCGGCGCGGTCCTGCCGATCTACGACGAGATCTTCCAGCAGGAGGAAGTCAAGCACATCCTCGTCCGCCACGAGCAGGGGGCAGGCCATGCGGCCGAAGGTTATGCCCGCTCGACCGGCAAGGTCGGCGTCATGCTGGTAACCTCGGGTCCGGGCGCCACCAATGCGGTCACGCCGCTTCAGGATGCGCTGATGGATTCGGTCCCGCTCGTCTGCCTGACCGGCCAGGTTCCGACCTCGCTGATCGGCTCCGACGCCTTCCAGGAATGCGATACGGTCGGCATCACCCGGCCCTGCACCAAGCACAACTGGCTGGTCAAGGACGTCAACGAACTCGCCGCCGTCATTCACGAGGCCTTCCGCATCGCCCAGTCCGGCCGTCCGGGCCCTGTCGTCGTCGATATTCCGAAGGACGTGCAGTTTGCGACTGGCACCTACACACCGCCGGCCGACTACACGATCCAGAAGAGCTACCAGCCGAAGACCCAGGGCGACCTCAACCAGATCCATGCGGCGATCGAGCTGATGGCGAATGCACGCCGTCCCGTCATCTATTCCGGCGGCGGCGTCGTCAATTCCGGTCCCGAGGCTTCCAAGCTGCTGCGCGAGCTGGTCGAGCTCACCGATTTCCCGATCACCTCGACGCTGATGGGCCTCGGCGCCTATCCCGCTTCCGGCAAGAACTGGCTGAAGATGCTCGGCATGCACGGCTCCTACGAAGCCAACATGGCGATGCACGATTGCGACGTCATGGTCTGCATCGGCGCGCGTTTTGACGACCGCATCACCGGCCGTCTCAATGCCTTTTCGCCGAATTCGAAGAAGATCCATATCGACATCGATCCGTCTTCGATCAACAAGAACGTCCGGGTCGATATCGGCATCCGCGGCGATGTCGGCCACGTCCTCGAAGACATGGTCCGCCTGTGGCGGGCGCTGCCGAAGAAGCCGGAAAAGGGCCGGCTCGACGACTGGTGGACCGATATCACCCGCTGGCGGGCGCGCAACTCCTTCGCCTATACGAAGAGCAACGACGTCATCATGCCGCAATATGCGCTGGAGCGGCTCTACGCCCACACCAAGGACCGCGACACCTACATCACCACCGAGGTCGGTCAGCATCAGATGTGGGCGGCGCAGTTCTTCGGCTTCGAACAGCCGAACCGCTGGATGACCTCGGGCGGCCTCGGCACGATGGGTTACGGCCTGCCGGCCGCACTCGGCGTGCAGATCGCCCATCCCGACAGCCTCGTCATTGACATTGCCGGCGATGCCTCGATCCAGATGTGCATCCAGGAAATGTCGGCGGCGATCCAGCACGATGCGCCGATCAAGATCTTTATCATGAACAACCAGTATATGGGCATGGTGCGCCAGTGGCAGCAGCTGCTGCACGGCAACCGCCTGTCGAACTCCTATACCGAGGCGATGCCCGACTTCGTCAAATTGGCGGAAGCCTATGGCGCCGTCGGCCTGCGCTGCGAAAAGCCGGATGAGCTCGACGACACCATTCTGGAGATGATCGAGGTCAGAAAGCCGGTCATCTTCGATTGCCGCGTCGCCAATCTCGCCAACTGCTTCCCGATGATTCCCTCAGGCAAGGCCCATAACGAAATGCTGCTGCCGGATGAAGCCACCGACGAGGCGGTCGCCAATGCGATCGATGCCAAGGGCCGCGCGCTCGTCTGACATTTTTAATTTGCGCATAATCCTTTCCGGAAATCGTTTCCGATTTTCGGGGTTATGCGGCAGGGAAGAGGAAACTCAGGACCATGAACGCACATCTACAGCCCACGGGCTCCGCCTATTTCATCTCGCCGGAAACGGCGGCCGTCGAAAGCCACACGCTTTCGGTTCTCGTCGACAACGAGCCGGGCGTTCTTGCCCGGGTCATCGGCCTGTTCTCCGGCCGCGGCTACAATATCGAGAGCCTGACGGTCTCCGAGACCGAGCATCAGGCGCATCTTTCCCGCATCACCATCGTCACACGCGGCACGCCGCACGTGCTGGAGCAGATCAAGGCGCAGCTGGAGCGGATCGTGCCGGTGCATCGCGTCGTTGACCTGACGGTGCGCGCCCGCGAACTCGGCCAGGACCGGCCGATCGAGCGCGAGGTGGCGTTGGTCAAGGTGATCGGCGAGGGCGACATGCGCGCCGAGACCCTGCGCCTTGCCGATGCCTTCCACGCCAAGGTGGTGGATGCGACGGTCGGTCACTTCATTCTTGAGATCACCGGCAAGTCGTCGAAGATCGACCAGTTTGTCGCGATCATGAAGCCGCTCGGCCTGATCGAGGTCTGCCGTACCGGCATTGCGGCGATGAACCGCGGTGTCCAGGGCATGTAGAGACTACAGCCCGGGCATGTAAATATTACAGCCCGGGCATGTAGGCCCGCTGCTGAAATAATTGCGAAAGCCGCTGGAGATCAGAGCATCTCCAGCGGCTTTTTCTTTGCCGGCGGCGGGAAGGCGGCGTCCAGCGCCTGCCAGTCCTCGTCGGTGATATCGAGCGAGACGCAGTCGCGGTTTTCGGCCGCGCGTTCGGCATTCGAGGTCTTCGGGATGACGATGACGCCGTCGCGTTCCAGCAGGAAGGCGAGCGCCAGCTGGGCGGGCGTTGCCTGATAGGCCTTGGCGATGCGGATCAGCTCGGGATGATGCAGGATATTTCCCTGCTCGATCGGCGAATAGGCCATGATGGGAATCTTGCGGCTCTGGCACCAGGGCAGCAGGTCGAATTCGATGCCGCGGCGGGAGAGATTATAGAGCACCTGGTTGGCGGCGACATTGGCGCCGTCGGGCACTCCAAGCAATTCCTGCATGTCGTCGGTGTCGAAGTTGGAGACGCCCCAGGCGCCGATCTTGCCGGATGTTTTCAGCATTTCGAAGGCGGCGACGGTTTCGGCGAGCGGGTAGTTGCCGCGCCAGTGCAAGAGATAGAGATCGATGCGGTCGGTGCCGAGCCGTTCGAGACTGCGCTCGCAGGCTTCGATCGTGCCTTTCAGGCTGGCGTTCCAGGGATAGACCTTGCTGACGACGAAGACCTCGTCGCGCCGTCCCCTGATTGCCTGGCCGACGATCTCCTCGGCGCCGCCGTCGCCATACATTTCGGCGGTGTCGATCAGTGTCATGCCGAGATCGATGCCGGCCTTCAGGCTTTCGATCTCGGCCCTGGCGTGGCCGGCATCCTCGCCCATGGCCCAGGTTCCCTGGCCGAGCGCCGGCACCTCGGTGCCGTTCGGGAATGTGATCAATGGAATCGGGTCGTCTTGCATAATTTTCTGTCCCTTCGGCAAGAGATTGGGCCGGCTCGCCATCTTTCAAGTAATCCTGTCACCATGACAATGATGTCATGGCATCGGCAGTTTAGGGCAGCTATGTTGACCTAAATAGACAGGCCGCAAAAAGCTGGCTGGGGAGGTCGGATGCCGCTGGATACGTTTCTCGCCCTCGTTCTCTTTGCCTTTACGACATCGATCACGCCGGGACCGAACAATATGATGCTCTTCGCATCGGGCGTGAACTTCGGCTTCCGCAGGACGATCCCGCATATGTTCGGCATCGGCGCCGGTTTTTTCTCGCTGCTCATCGGCGTCGGCCTCGGGCTCGGCGCGCTTCTGCATACGGTGCCGGCCGTCTATACGGCGCTGAAATTTGCGGGCGGCGCCTATCTCGTCTGGATCGCCTGGAAGATCGCCTCGTCGCGCTCGCTCAGCGAAGGCAGGAGCGGCGTCGAGCCGATGTCCTTCTTCGCCGCTGCCGCCTTCCAATGGGTCAATCCAAAAGCCTGGGTGATGGCGGTCACCGCGATGGCGACCTATACCAATCCGCAACTCTATCTCGTCAGCGTGCTGATCGTCGGTCTCGCCTTCGCGGCGGTCAATGTGCCGAGCGTTTCGACATGGGCAGGCTTCGGCTCGGCGCTCAGGGAATGGCTTTCCGATCCGGTGCGGCTGAAATGGTTCAACATCAGCATGGCAGTGCTGTTGGTGCTAAGCCTCTGGCCGATGTTAAAATAGAGCGATCGACGGCTTCATCAGCATCAGCCAGAAAATGCCGAGGACGGCTGAGAAGGCTGGAAAGCCGAAAGCAAACCAGATGCGGTAAAGGCTGAAATAGGCTGGCGGCAGGGCTTTTCCCGATGCCGCGGCAGCGCGAGCGAGATTGCGCAGCCGGATCTGTATCCAGACGACCGGCAGCCAGAACAGGCCGGTGACGACATAGAGCAGCAGCGACAGCGCAATCCAGCCCTCCGACAGGTCCCAGCCGATCGATCGCGCCAGCAGAGTGCCGGTCACCGGCTGGAGGATGGCCGCGGTGGCGGTGAAGACCGTATCGGCGATGACGACGGTTGCTGAGACATGGGCGATCAGTGCGGGATCGCGCGTGCGATGCGCCATCACCATGAAGAAGGCGATACCGGCGCCGGTACCGAAGAGCACGGTCGCGCCAATGACATGGGCGAGCAGCAGCCATTCTTCAAACATCAGCGTTCATCCAGGATGGCAAGGGCTACCAGCGTCAACAGGATCGACGGCAGCACCTTGACGAGAACCCCGAGCGGATCGAGCCAGAGCGCGGGTTCGAGCAGGCTGGCGCCGGCGAGATAGGCGAGCGATACACCAAGCATGCCGAGAAGGGCGCGTTTCGCCAGGGGACGGACAAGGACGGCGGCACCGAGTGCCACGTCGATCAGGCAGGTTGCAAGCGTCAGCGCTACGGCGGCGCCTGCGGGCATGAAGGGCAGGAAGTGGGCGCTTGCCTGCGTTGGCGCCAGAAGCGGGATGAGACCGGACAACAGCCAGAAGAGCGACAAGCCGGCGATGACGGGCGCCTTTAAGAGATAGAGGCGGGCAAACCACAGGTCCTGAACGCCGGAGGGATTGGCGGCAAGCGTCTCTGCAGCCGAAAGCGTCGGCAGACCCGAAGGCGTGGGGCCTATGCGCACACCTTCGGACATGACGATCATGGCGGTGGAGCGCAGCGGCGAGCGCCAGCCAAGATGACCGGCAATATCGGCAAGCCATGAGACAGGCCGTGCGATCGCTGGTGGGATGGAGACAACACGCGCATCCGGCAGGCCGAGCCAGGCGCGGTGCAATTTGACGAGGCTCGCGAGCGTATGCCGTTCCTCGGCGGCCAGTTCGATATCGCTGCCGGAGGGGAGTGTGCCGGAAACCGCTGCCGAAACGGCGGTAGCGACATCCTCGGCGGCGACGGTGTTGACCGTGCTGTCGGCATGGAGGAGCGGGACGACGAGGGGGAAGGATGCAAGTGCACGCAGAAGCGCTGTGCCGCCATGGGCGTTACGGCCGAGCACGAGGGATGGGCGCAGGATCACGTAAGGCAGGCCGGATGCTGCAAGGGCCGTATCGGCGGCGCGCTTTGTGGCGAGGAAGGGGAGGTTGCTGCCGGCGCCGTCCGTCCGGGCGGAGATCTGTACGATCAGTTTCACGCCGGCTGGTCGCGCCGCTTGCTGGAGCGCGATCATTGCGCGTTGCTGGGTGGCTGCGAGATCGTCTGACAGGCTGTCCTGTAAGGCGCCCGCGCTGTTGATGACCACCTGCTGGCCTTCGAGCACAGAGGACCAGTCGGTTGCATTGGTCATTTTTTCGAGATCGGCGCTGATCCAGCGGATATCGGACTGCCGGACGCAAGCCCGGTCGGGATTGCGGGCAAGGCCGGTCACGGTATAGCCGTCTTTCAGCAACTGCGCTGCGACGGCCGAACCGATGAAGCCTGTAGCACCGAGAATCAGGATGTTCATGGGAGAAGACTATCGAAAAAGGGCATGTCGAGCAGGGAGGCGCACAACGCCCGCGTCGCTTTGATGCCGGACGCTCAAGCGATACTGCGCGGATCGAGTTTTGCCATGGGAACGGCGCATTCGGTGACGATCCGCGCCGCTAGAGACGGGTCGAGCGGTGGTTTGCCAGACACGAAGGCAAGTTCCAACGCCATGCCGATCGCCAAAGGGCGCCTCCTGATGGGGACGAGGTGCCGGTCGAGGATCTCGGCTACCTTGGGCCACAGGCGGCGAACGTAGATGAGGGGAGTATCGCCTGGCCTATGCTCTTCCAACAATCGCGATATTCCGAACTGCGGATGTCCGATGGTTGCGGCTACGTGACGAAACGTTTCCATTACCATCTCTTGCGAGATCAAGCCGCCAGACTGTCTTGCTGCGCCATATGTGAGGTTAAGAAAGGAATCATGGCTTTCGAGAAGGAAGGCATTCGGTAGGTTACCCGCATAGTATCGAGAGCCATCCTTGGTTTCCACGACGACGAGATCAGCGCCGTCGCGAAGCTGTCCAGCGGAGGCAATATCCAGGGCGGCAAGTATGCACGAAAAGCCGCCGACCGAACCCAGGGCTGCGAATAGATCTATCGAATGAACATAGCCGTCCCTCGTCAAGTCCTGAATGAGGCAGTCGAGCAGGACGCGCGCGATCATCCTCGGGCTTTGCAAAGTATCGCCGGCGTCGCGAGGGCGCGGATCGTCAGGGGCGGCGCTATACGCACGGCTCGCCATCCTTTCTCTCTGGGGGACGGATGGAGGGGCGGGAGGGCTGGTTCTACGGCCGAATGTCGGAGTTTTCATGGGTACAATCTGGAGGTGAAACTGTTAACGTTTGGTTAGAGCGGTGACGCGAGCGAGGGCTTGCTTAACAATCCCTATTTGGCTCTTAATCAATGCCATCCATTGAGCCTTCTCGACGAGAAAGACGCTTGGCGGTTCTCCGGCAGGCGCTTAAGATTAAGCCGCTACCCAGGAGAGTGTCATGCGGCACAAAGACTACCATGCACATCATGGCGACGATCACCATGATCATCACCACGACAATCACTATTCCGACATGCAGGCACGTGTGAAGGCGTTGGAAACGTTGCTGACGGAGAAGGGGCTTATCGATCCGGCGGCGATCGATGCGATCGTCGAGACCTATGAGACGAAGGTGGGGCCGAGAAACGGCGCCCATGTCGTCGCCAAAGCCTGGAGCGATGCCGATTTCGCCGACTGGCTGAAGCGCGATGCGACGGCGGCGATCGCCAGTCTCGGCTACACTGGCCGGCAGGGCGAGCACATGCGTGCCGTCTTCAACACGACGGAGACTCATAACCTTGTCGTCTGCACGCTCTGCTCCTGTTATCCTTGGTCGGTGCTCGGCCTGCCGCCGGTCTGGTACAAGGCGCCGGCCTATCGCTCGCGCGCCGTCATCGATCCGCGCGGCGTGCTTGCGGAATTCGGGCTGACGCTGCCGGAGGACAAGAAGATCCGCGTCTGGGATTCGACGGCAGAGCTGCGTTACCTCGTCATTCCCGAGCGGCCGGAATGCACGGAAGGAATGGACGAACAGGCGCTTGCCGGTCTCGTCAGCCGCGATGCGATGATCGGCACCGCGGTTGCCGCCAGCCCGGAGAGCACACCATGAACGGACCGCACGATCTCGGCGGGCAGATGGGCTTCGGGCCGGTCGCGCCCGAAAAGAATGAGCCCTATTTTCATGCGGCATGGGAAAAGCGGGCGCTCGGCATCACCATCTCCTGCGGCGCTTTCGGCGCGTGGACGATCGATGAAAGCCGGCATGCACGCGAGAATATTCCGCCGGCCGATTACCTCGCCGCCAGCTACTACGAGATCTGGATCCGCGGCATCGACAAGCTGCTGGAGCGGCACGGCTTTGCGACGCGCGAGGAGTTGCTGTCCGGCCATGCATTGCAGGACGGCGCGGTGCCGAAGCGCGTGCTGAAAGCGGACATCGTGCCCGCCGTTTTGGCAAAGGGTGGGCCTTGCGATCGTCCTGTTAAGACCGCGCCGCTCTTTGTGGTCGGCGCGACGGTGAGGACGAAGAACTTCAACCCGCCGACGCATACGCGCCTACCGCGTTACGCGCGCGCCAGGACCGGTGTGGTCGAAGCTGTACAAGGTTCGTTCGTCTTCCCTGACGACAATGCGCATGGCAAGGGCGAAAACCCGCAATGGCTCTATACGGTCGTTTTCGACGGTGCGGAGATCTGGGGCGCGGATGCCGATCCCACGCTGACCGTGTCGATCGATGCCTGGGAGAGCTATCTTGAGCCGGCATGAGATATCGCCGTTGGCGCAATCGCCCAGCCTGCCGAGATCGCCGGAGGGAGAGCCGGTCTTTCCCGAGCCATGGGCGGCCGAAGCCTTTGCCATGACCGTGCACCTGCACGCAAAAGGCCTGTTCAGCTGGAGCCAATGGGCTGAAGCGCTGTCCGCGCAATTGCACAAGCCTGGCCGGGCCGAAGATGGCAGCGACTATTTCGACTGCTGGGTGGCAGCTCTCTCGGATCTGATCGTCGGCAACGGCATCGCCGATGCGAAAACGATCCTGGCACTGCAGCACAGCTGGCAGCGGGCGGCGGAAGCGACGCCGCATGGACGGCCGATCGAGCTCAGCAACGATCCCTCGCGCTGATCCTTACGACGGGAACTGCTTATAGCATTCCTCAGCCACCTTCCGTAGCGTCTCGCGGGAGATTTCGCCGGTGACGGCATAGCCGAGTTCGCCGTCGATCCAGTAAAAGGTCTCGACATTGCCCGACGAGGCGAAGCGGAAGCTCGTCGTGCGGTTGTCCGTGTTGCGGCCGACCAGGACAGTCAGGCGCTCGCCGGCTTGATTCTCGTACATGAACATGGCGCCCGGCCTGCCGTCGACCGGCAGCAGGCGACCGCCGACCAGCTTGAAGCCGAGCGGCTGCAGGTTCGGGATCTTGAGATTCTGGATTGCCAGGCGCTTGCCAAGCCAGGTGGCGAGATGGGTTTCCTCATTAGCGAAGACCTCGACGGGGTGACGAACCTCGGCGGCATAGACCGCGAAGGCGGTTTCAGCCTGTTTCGGCAGAGTTTCGGCGCCGGCAAGCTGCAACTCCGGCTTTTCCAGAAGCGCCGGGCCATAGTGGCCGCTGACGGCGCCGAGCGCGAAGACGACGAGGGCGGCCGCAGCGATCGCCAAGCGTTTCGAGTCTGATGGCGCGGCGCGCGGGGGGACGACCAGCAGGGGGTCGGTATCCTTCGCCTGCTCATAACCTGCAAACATCGAGCGGATCGCCCCATTTTGCGCCTGCCATGCGGCGACCATCGCCGCCTCGTCCGGATTGTCGGCCAGGAAGGCCTCGATGCGGGCACGTGTCGTTTCCGGCAACTGGCCGTCGGCATAGGCGTGGAGATCGGCTTCGGTGACGCTCGGATTGGTGTCGTTCATTTCGGTCTCCGAAGCGTAATGATGTTGTCGGCCTTCAGCCGCTCGGCAATGCGCCGGCGGGCGCGCGACAGGCGGGACATGACGGTGCCGATCGGGATGTCGAGCGCGGCGGCGACCTCGCTATAGGTATATCCCTCGATGACCACGAGCATCAGCACGGCGCGGTGTTCTTCCGAAAGGCTGTTCAGCGCATCGTCGAGCCGGGCGCGCTCCAGCGGATCGGTCGGTGGTTCGGAAGAGGCCATATCCTCAGCCGCGTCGAGTTCGATCAGGCCGTCGCGCGCCTTGCCGCGCCGGCCGTTGCGATAGAGATTGGTCATGATGGTCAGGACCCAGCCGCGCAGGTTGAGGCCGCGCCATTGGCCGCGGCGCGTGAGAACCTTCTCGACGCAATCCTGGAGCAGATCCTCGCCATCGGCATCCGAGCGCGTCAGGCTGCGCGAATAGCGTCTGAGCGAGGGCAGGAGGGCCAGGATCTGGCCCTCGAAGGTTTCGGGTGCGGGTATCTTCACGCCGGCTCTCTGGTGATTTGGGTCTGGGCGATCAGGGTCCCTACAATCAGGGCCCCTACAATCAGGGTTTGGCGAGATCCCAGTTGCCGCCGACGCCATCGCCGGTGATGTCGCCTGCCTTCGTGTCCTTGACCCAGAAATAGAGCGGCATGCCGTCCTTGGCCCATTGTTTCGTGCCATCCTTGCGATCGATGATCGAATATGCACCATCGGCCTTGGCGTCGCCAGCGGCCATCAGCGGCGGCCAGTTCTTGGCACAGTCGTCGTTGCAGTTGGAAACGCCCTTGACGTCCTTCTTGAAGGTGTAGAGCGTCATGCCGTTTTCGCCGGCGAGTACCTTGCCCTTGGCGGAATCGACGGTCTTGACGGGAGCGGCGGCGAAAGCAGCGGTCGCGGCAAGGGCGGCGGCCGCCACGACGGACAGAAATTTCACGGACTTCATGATGTCTCTCCTCAAATTGGGCACGCAATCTTGCGATGCCTGAGATGAGACACGGCACGAGGCAGTTTTATTCCAGGCGCAGGAAAAGTTTTCATGGCGGGCGAGGCGAGCCGAAACCCGCTTCGCCCGCGCAGATCGCATCGGAGCGCCTTGTCGGCTATTGCCTCGTGGCGGACGCCGCCGCCATATCGACCCATACCGCTTCGAATATATGGCCGTCGGGATCTTCGAAGGCGCGGTTATAGAGCCAGCCCATGTCTGTCGGGGCGCGCGGATCGGTCTTGCCGCCGGCGGTTGAGGCCGCCTCGACGATGGCGTCGACGTCTTCGCGACTGTCCATCGTCAGTGCGATCAGCATTTCGCTCGCCTTCTCCGCTTCGGCAACGGGTTTCGGCGTGAAACTCGCGAAGAAATCGCGCGTCAGCAAGTGGAAGATAATCGCCTCGGACCAGACCATATTCGAGGCCTGGTGATCGCTGAACTGTTCGTTCTTGCTGCATCCGATCGCTTCGTAGAAGCGGGTCGCAGCAGCAATGTCTTTTACCGGCAGGTTCACGAAGATCATCTTGGGCATTGCGGTTTCCTCCTCTTTGGGTGTTTTTCGGGGGGACAGTCTCGCCTCACACAAACTCCTGCACGATCGTGTCGCTGGCATGAATGCAGACGATTTCGAGCCGTCCCGTGCCGACATTTTCGAAGCGGTGGGGAATGTTGGCGGCCACGACGACGATATCACCGGGAAAGGCCCGGGTTTTGGCGTCACCAACGGTGAACTCGGCCTCGCCTTTCCGGACGGCCCATGTCTCGGAATAGGGATGGACATGCAGATCGGGGCCTTGGCCGGGCTCGTTGTCGACGAGGAAGAGCGATATCTCGCCGCCGTAATCGTGGCCTTCGAAGCGGACCGTCCTGCTCTGATCCGGCCGTGGTTCCTGGTGTCGAAGAATCCTGAACATCACGTGCCTCCTGCTCGTGTCGTCTGCGAACGCAAACTATCTTTGCGAGAAGATATATTTCTGAAAATTATCTTCCCGTCAAGATATCTTCCGTGAATCGAGTGAAAGGTGTATGTCTCGCCCGTGGTGATATGAGGCAGAGAATGATGGATGGAACTGAAGGGAACGGTGACCGCCCCGAGGATAAGGGCCGCCCGAGCGAGGACCATGTCGACCGGCTGCGCCGGCAATGGACGCTGGAACTGCCCGACCTCGACACGGAGCCGATGGCGATCCTGGGGCGGGCCTTTCGGCTGTCCAACCTGGTGCGCCCCAGCATCGAGGCGACCTTTGCCGATTTTGGCCTCGACCGCGGCGAATTCGACGTGATCGCAACGCTTCGCCGTTCCGGGCCGCCTTACCGGCTGACCCCAACGGACATGTATTCGGCGCTGATGATCTCGTCGGGAGGCCTGACCCACAGGCTAGACCGTCTGGAGAAAGCGGGCTTGATCTGCCGGGAGAAATCGCCACGGGACGGGCGCAGTGTGCTGGTGGCATTGACAGAAGCCGGCGCCGCACTCGCCGAAAAGGCCTTCCGCACCGATATGGCGAGCGAATCCTCGTTTCTGCAGGCTCTTGACGGACAGGAGCGCGAGGCGCTCGCGGCGCTGCTGCGCAAGCTGATTGCCGGGATTGAGAATGATCAGCCGAGGGGAGAGAGCGAGGCCGGCTGAGGTTCACGGCTCAGGCGGCAACACGCTGCTTATGCAGGTCGTTTACATCATACCGGTTTTCGGATATGATATATCCTTAATTCCAATGGCCGAGCCAGCCATCACAAGAGTTGCCGAATGATCCTGAAAAGCCAGGTCGAGTGGGCGTTGCATTGCTGCGCCATTCTCGCGGGCCTGCCTGAGGGCAGGTACCTTTCCACCAAGGCGCTCGCCGAGCTTCATGGTCTGCCGAAAGAATATCTCTCCAAGGCGCTGCAGAGCCTTTCGCAGGCATCGCTGGTCAACACCACGCTCGGCCCGAGCGGCGGCTACCGGCTTGCGAGAGCCTCGTCCGAGATCAATTTCCTCGATATCGTCGAGGCGGTCGAGGGAAGTGCGCGCAGTTTCACCTGCACGAATATCCGGGAAAACAATCCATGCCGGGCGGAAGGTTATTGTGACAGCAAGCCTTGCGCGGTCGCCCGCATCATGTGGGAAGCCGACGAGGCCTGGCGCAATACGCTGAGGCGCGTCCGGCTCTCCGATCTCGTCAGCATCCTGTCCGAGGAGGTTCCGGCCGAACTCTGGCAGAGTACCTTCGCTTGGGTGCTGAAGCGCGCAGGCTGAGAGGAAAGGCTCTAAGCCCTGAAGATGGTCCTGATGGTTTTCAGAATGGCGCGCGCGCTGTGGGCCTGTTCCGGGGGCAGGGCGGCGCCGTCGCGAAAGCGCTCGGCGCGGCTGGCAAGGTCTTCGGCGATCTCTTCCGCCAGTGCGGGACGTTCGTTCAGCAGCGGTGCAAAGGCCCCCTGATCGATTTCATAGGCGATCACCGGGGTCAGAGCCTCCAGGGTGCAGACTTCCTGCATACCCGCAAGCAGTCCGGTCTCTCCGAAGAAATCACCTGGTGCCAGCCGCCCGCGCTCCTGATCTCCGTGGCGCGCCGCGATGATGCCCGCCCGCACCATCATCAGCGACGGCAGCATTTCGCCCTCCCGCACGATGACATCGCCCTTGCGGAATTCGCGCACGGCCGTGGTCTCGGCGAGTTTCTGCTTTTCATCACGCGTCAGCGTCGCAAAGATCGGAATGGCCTCGATCAATTCGAGCGGCGTCACGCGGGGCGGCCGTGCGCTCTCTTCGGTCGGCAGTTCGCCGGTCAGGACTGAGGCGGCGGCAGGAACGGCCAAAAGCAGGCCGGCCGATTTGCAATGGCGATAGACGAGATCGAGCACCTCGTTTCGCGCCGGCACACGCTGGCTGGGGCTCGTCACCCGAAACTGCAGCTCGACCTCCAGCGCTGTGGCATCCAGCCCCTTCAGCGCCACGACCGGCGGCGGCTCGCGGACGATCGAATTGCAGCTCGCCAGCGCCGTTGCCATCACGTGCCGGACGGAGGCCGGCATCCGCGTCGGGGCGATACGGATGGTGAGGATCAAGAGATGGGTCTCGTCCGGCCGGCTTACATTCGTCAGGCCGAGCTTTGCCAGAAAACTGTTCGGCAGAACGACGATATTGTTTGCGCTGGTCAGGATATGCGTCGCGCGCCAGTTGCTTTCGACGACACGCCCCTCCGTGCCGTCGCTGAGGAGGATCCAGTCGCCGATGATGTAGGGCCGGCCGAGCGTCAGCGCGATGCCGGAGAAGACGTCGGCGAGGGTGTTCTGGAGCGCCAGGCCGAGAATGATGGCGACGACGCCCGAGGTCGCGACGAGCGTGCCGATCGGCACGCCGAAGACGAAGGCCAGGACCGACAGGGCCATGCCGATATAGACGACGCCGATGACGAGATCCTGGAGCAGGCGGGCCTCTCGCGGGCTGCCCTCCAGCACCAGATACAACCTGATGAAACCGATGACGGCCCATGCCAGATGGATCCACCAGAGCGATTTCGCGACGATGACGAGCAAGGCCTGTGGATCCTCGGACTCATATCCTTGAAACCGGTGAGGTTCGATCCCGCTGCCGACGAGGATCAATGTCATCGCCGCAAAGAAGAGAATCTGCACCACCAGTCGCGTCGTCGGCCGATGGCTGGAGAGCAGATGCCAGACGACGATACCGGCGAAACCTATCGCAATGAGGGATATCAGAGGCTTGCCGAAGAGCACGTCGTAGATCATCTCTCTGTCTCCGGGATAGGGCGGGCCGCACATGATTCAGCATCTCGGCCGCCCGCGCAAGCATCGGGCTTGCACGGGCGGTATCGGCGGATGTCACTTCTTGAGCGGGTAGGTGAGTTCTTTCTGATTGGTGTCGACGACGAAAACGGCGAGCAGACGGGCGGGTTTGGTCTCGCTGTCGTTGGCGCTGACGCCGTGACGATCGCCCGGCATTTCGGAGAAACTCTCTCCGGCATGATAGACCTTGACCGGGCCGTCATTCACCTGGCTGCGGATCGCTCCTTCGAGCACGGTGGCATAGATGAACGCGGTGTCGGGATGGGTGTGGCCTTCGGAGAAGCCGCCCGGACCGTATTCGACCAGCACGCCCTTGATGCTCTTGCCCGGCACGTTGGGTAGCTCGTGCTCATAGACGAGAGTGACCTTCGAGGCCTTGTTTGCATCGTGGGTGCCGGCGCTAGCGCTGGTGGCTGCGATGCAGGCGAGGGCGGCGGCGAGGAATGATGTTCTGATCATCGGAATCTCCATGGGATCGTGGTGCGCAGGGCGCGCATGGCCCCTGGCAAGATCACTTCGGCTGCGCGGTCTTTGCGAACCATTGCTCGAAGGTGATCGAGCCGAGCCGCGGGTTGTTGTCGGAAACGAGCGACTGGTCGTTGAGCCTGGCGCCGAAATATTTTGCTTCGGCATCAGCCTCGACGGTGCGCGGATCCTTCATGGCCTTCAGATATCTGGCGACGAGCTCGCTCAGGCGCGCCCGTTCCGGACCTGATATCTCGATCGTCGCGTTGGCGGGCGGTGAGAGCGCCACATCCGCCATGACATCGGCGACGTCGTCCGATACGATCGGCTGCACATAGGCCGGCGACAGGCGAACCGTCTGGCCGACAGTGCCCGATTGGGCGATGCCGCCGAGGAATTCCATGAACTGCGTCGAATGCACGATGGTGTAGGGAATCCCTGACGCCTTGATCAGCTTTTCCTGGGCGAGCTTGCCGCGGAAATAGCCGCTTTCCTGCAGACGCTCGGTGCCGACGACGGACAGCGCGATATGGTGCTTCACGCCGGCCACCTTTTCGGCGGCGAGAAGTTTGCGGCCAGAGGTCTCGAAAAATTCGAGCACGGCCTTGTCTTCGAAGGATGGCGAATTGGCGAGATCGAGCACGACTTCGGCGCCTGCGAGCGCGTCGGCCAGTCCTTCTCCCGTGATCGTGTTGACGCCTGAGTTCGGCGATGCGGCTATCACGTCATGTCCCTGCTTGCGCAGGCGTTCGACAGTCTTCGAACCGATGAGGCCGGTTCCGCCGATGACAACGATTTTCATAACAGATCTCCGTTCACTGCCGAGATGCGGCAGCGTTAAAATTGAATCTTCTCAATGAATTGCGAAGCTTAGTTCAGTCCTGCCTTGTCGAGGCCGTAAGCCTTGTCGGCCGAGCCGGGCACGGTCTTGAAGCCGACATTGACCCGGTTCCAGGCATTGATGGCCATGACGACGAAGGTCAGGTCCGAGATTTCCTTCTCCGAAAGCTGGCCGCGAACCCGTTCGTAGATCTCCTCGGGAACGCCGCCTTCCGGCAGCTTGGTCAGGGCTTCGGTCCAGGCAAGGGCGGCGCGCTCGCGGGGAAGGAACAGGTTCGATTCCCGCCAGATGGCAACGTGGTGGATCCGTAATTCGCTCTCGCCATAGATCTTCGCCTGCTTCACATGCATGTCGAGGCAAAAGCCGCATCCATTGATCTGCGAAGCGCGGATCTCGATGAGAGCCTGCAGCTTTTCGTCGATCACGCTGTTCTTCAGCGCCATGCTGAATTCCATGAATTTCTTGAAAAGCTCGGGGGACTGCTGGGCGTAGTTCAATCGCTGGGTCATTTCGTTTCTCCTCTAATTAAGGATGCAAAATATCCTTATGGATATAAGGTATCCTTAATTGCTGGACTGTAAAGCCATTCTCGCTTAGTCTGGCTGCATAAAGCCTATGCGCAAAAGTATGAGGGGGCGGGGATGGATATCGTATCGGCATTGCGGACCTTTCTGCGCGTCGTGGAGACGGGCTCGTTCTCGGCGGCGGCGCATGATCTTGACGTGACGCAGCCGGCGGTCTCGCGGCAGGTCGCGGCCCTTGAGGGGCATTTCAACACCCGCCTGCTGCATCGCACGACGAGTGGCCTCTCGCTGACGGCGGAGGGTGAACGGATGCTGCCGATGGCGATGAGGATTCTCGAGGCGGTGGAGGAGCTCGGCGATGCCGCCGGACCGGACGGAGCCATGGCCTCCGGAAAGGTCAGGCTCAGCGTTCCAGCGCCACTCGGCCTCTCTCTCAGCGATCGGCTGGGCGATCTTCTTGCAGCCCATCCGAAACTCTCGGTGGAACTGATGTTCCGGGAACAAAGCTCCGACATGATCGAGGAGCGCCTCGACCTCGAGGTGCGTCTGGGCTTCGTCGCAGACAGCAGCCTCGTTTGCCGGCGGATCGGCTGGACGACGGCCTTCCTCGTCGCTTCACCCGCCTATCTCGCCCGCAAGGCGCCGCCGCGGACGCCGAAGGACATCAAGGACCATGAATGCCTGTGCTACAGCAGGGCCGGCGATGCCTGTTCATGGTCGTTTTCGAACGGCTCGGAAGACATATCCGTCAGGATCTCGCCGCGGCTGACCGCGTGCAGCGCCGTCGCTATTCACAGGGCGGCCCTTGCCGGCGCGGGCCTGGCGGTGCTCTCCCACATCATCGCCGTGCCGGATATCGCCGCGGGTCGGCTGATCCCCGTCATGAACGACTTTCAACCGACCCGGCTGCCCATTTATGTCGTCTATCCCTCCCGCAGAAACATACCGCTGCGCGTCAAAACCGTTCTGGACTTTCTGACCGATGCCATCGGGCAGGATCCGTCAATGTGTGCAAGCGGCGCTGTCTCGCGGTGGGAGGGATGACTGTCGGTAAGGCGGCTTATCGTGCACGGCAGAAACCGCAGCGGGTTTGGCGCCCGGGCGGATTTGGCGTCATCGGCCTTGCCGCGTCAGTTTCCACCTTGCCTAACACCCGCGAATCCTGCCAAGTCGTGCGATCATGCAATTTGCGCCGCAACAAGACGAAGCCCTCAAGGCTGTTTCGAAATGGCTGAACGAAGGGCGCTCGCCGCTCTTTCGCCTGTTCGGTTATGCCGGAACGGGGAAGACGACGCTTGCCAAGCATTTCGCCGAGAATGTCGATGGCGACGTACTCTTTGCCGCCTTCACCGGCAAGGCGGCGCAGGTACTGCGCTCGCGCGGCGCCTCCAACGCCCGGACGATCCATTCGCTGATCTACCGGCCGCGCGGCGAGGAGGCAGTGGAAGACGAGGAAACCGGCAAGACGTCGATTGCGCCGATGTTTTCGATCAACCGGCAAAGCCCGGTCGCCAAGGCTGCACTGATCATCGTTGATGAATGCTCGATGGTCGACGAGGCGCTCGGCAAGGATCTGATGAGCTTCGGCACACCGATCCTGGTGCTCGGCGATCCCGGCCAGCTGCCGCCGGTCAGCGGCGGCGGTTACTTCACCAATCAGGACCCGGATTACCTGCTCACCGACATTCACCGCCAGGCGCGTGACAATCCGATCATCAAGCTTGCCATGCAGGTGCGCGAAGGCAATGAGGTGATGTATGGCGATTACGGCACGGCCAAGGTGATCTCGAAGAACGAGGTGACGCAGGATCTGGTGATGAAGGCCGACCAAGTACTCGTCGGCACCAACCGGACGCGCCGCCGCTACAATCAGCGCCTGCGCGAGCTGAAAGGCTTCAATGCCGATTATCCGCAGACCGGCGACAAGCTTGTCTGCCTGCGGAACGATCCGGCCAAGGGCCTGCTCAACGGCTCGCTCTGGCAGGTGATGACCTCGTCGAAGGAAACGACGAAGCCCGGCATCAATCTGCTGGTCCGCCCCGAGGACGACGACATGGACCGCGGCGCTGCCAAGATCAAGCTGCTGAAGCAGGCCTTCGAAGATGTCGAGGGCGAGATCCCCTGGAACACCCGCAAGCGCTACGACGAGTTCGACTATGGCTATGCGCTCACCGTGCACAAGGCGCAGGGTTCGCAATGGAACGATGTCGTGCTGTTCGATGAGAGCTGGGCGTTTCGCGACACGCGGGAGCGCTGGCTCTATACCGCGATTACGCGCGCGGCGGAGACGCTGACGATCGTCCGTTGACGTTTGGCGGGCAGGAGACGGTGGCGGCCGTCGGGGGTATGTTCAAGCCTGCACAATGCCGAGCAGAACCGCCTTGGCGATGGCCTGAAAGCGGTTGTTGGCGCGGAATTTCAGGATGATCCCGGCCTCGAGATCCTTGGTCTCGTCATGTTTCAGGTCGAGCGCCCGGGCGATGCGCTGGGTGGAATAGCCTTCCGCCATCAGTTCGAGGCAACGCCGCTCCTGTGGACTCAGGCTGGCGCTGTCCTGATTGTCGTTCAACGGCGGCTCCTCGATGCTGCCGTCGTAATCCAGGAGGTCGCCGACCTGTTGGAGCTGGCGGTGCAGCGTCGACATCTCGGCGGTCAGCTCGCGCTTGCGTACCTGCAGGGCCTCGCGGAACATTGCCTCGGCCGATTCCTGCGAATCGGCGCTGCGAAGCTCGTCCATCAATTCCTGGATGACGGCGATCGCCATGCCCGTCTCACGGCAAACGGTGATGACGGCCATGCGCATCACGTCGTCCTGCCCGTAGACCCGCATCAGGCCGATGCGATTGGCCGAAATCAAGCCCTTCTCTTCGTAGAAATGCAGTGTCCTGTGTGTCACCCCGAATGCATTGGCCATATCGGCGATGGGCACGGGACCATCAGGTAGATCCGGCGGCAGCGCGGCTGAAGGCAGGAACCGATATTTCGATCGGGCCTCCGAAGCGATACCGGCGGTGGCAAACAGGCGTTTGGAACCGTCTGGCATGAACCCTCCTAGGGCATGTTGTTGCACCTCATGCGGATTTGCCAGTTGCTTCCCATGCGCGGCGAGTGGGGTTTCCTCTAAGCGTTCTTCTCAGTGGGAAAGAAGCAGTACGCGGCGTACTCTACGCGATACGATGTCCACGTTATGCGTGAACGATCTTTTTTATAAGTGCTAAAAATAATCTCTTTTAAATGGGATAGCAACTTTACCGGCATATTTTGCCGGGTTCCTGGGTGTGTCGCACAAAAACATGTGCTGCACTGCGGAATCTCGCGGTCCTCTTCAAGGGTGACGGGATTTACTATCTGCGGTACGCGTGCGGCAAATGCTCAGCGCAATTTCGGTGTCCATCAGCGATTGGCATCGCATCCATTTGTGAATCTCGTTGGCCATCACGGAGCACATGGCTTAAAAGCAGGGCCTCCCATTTTCATGACCGATGGATTTCGCCATGCCCGCCAAGCTCTCCGTGAACCTCAACGCCATCGCCATGCTGCGCAACCGGCGCGATCTGCCGTGGCCAAGCGTCGAAGCGCTCGGGCGGATCGCACTCGCCTCCGGCGCCAGCGGCCTGACGGTGCATCCGCGCCCCGACCAGCGGCACATCCGCTTTTCCGACCTTCCCGTGATCCGCAACCTGATCGACGACGAATTTCCCAAGGCCGAATTCAATATCGAGGGCTATCCCACCGAGGAATTCTTCGAACTTTGCGCCGGGGCCGCCCCCGAGCAGGTGACGCTGGTGCCCGACGATCCCGCGCAGGCGACCTCCGATCACGGCTGGGATTTCCGCAAGCATCAGGCGTTTTTGACCGATGCCGTCGCGCGGCTGAAGAGAATGGGATGCCGGGTGTCGCTGTTTGCCGATGGCGACGGGGATGTGGAAGCGGTCGAGATCGCCAAGGCGGTCGGCGCCGACCGGATTGAACTCTATACCGGCCCCTATGGCGGCTGTTACGATGCGCCGGAACGGGCGGCCCCGATCCTCGACGCACTCGGACGGACGGCGGATGCGGCCCTTGCAATCGGCCTTGCCGTCAATGCCGGCCATGATCTGACAGTTGAAAACCTGCCAGCGCTGGTGAAACGCATTCCCGCGCTTGCTGAAGTCTCGATCGGCCACGGGCTGACCGCCGATGCGCTGGAATACGGCATGGCGGAAACGGTACGGCGCTTTTGCCGGGCCTGCGGGCAGGCAGTTTGATCAGGGCGTTGCCTTCAACGCTTTGACTGGAAGCGGGTTATTACGCTTCTGACTGTGAGTCACACAGTGCGTTTTGAAGCAAGAGTCTCCCGCGCCCAAGGACCTGGGCGCGCTGGATTCCTGTGCCTGTCACAGGAATCCAGCCACGGCGCGCCCTGGCCGTGCGTGACTCATCTGCCCTGATCAGGGATCCAGAATCGGAGTTCGCTCATCCCTGCGACTAGCGCAGGAATGCAGCGAAAGGCTTCAATGGCCTCCGGCATTGCCTGACGCCGTCAGGGCCGCCTTGTGTTCCACGAAGAAATCCTTCAGCGGCTGTGGTTGTTTGCCCGTCAGCTTGGTGAAGTCTTCGGTGACGATCGCGAAGTTGCCGGCGCGGATGTTGGCGTCGGCCGAAACCAGCATGTCGGCGACGAAGCCGGGAAGACCCGCGCCGCGGATGCCCTGGCCGAGCTGTTCGTCATTGACGTCGACGACTTCGAGCGGCTTGCCGGCGGCTTCGGAGACGATGGCGGCGATCTGCCGGTTGTTCAGCAATTGCGCGCCGGTTAGCGTATAGGTGGCGCTCTCGGCGGTGCCGGAGGCAAGGGCTGCGGCGATGGCCAGCGCGCAGTCGTCACGCGAGATGGTCGAGATCTTGCCGTCGCCGGTGGCGCTGTACCATTTGCCGCCCTGCAGGTTGTGCGGCATGCCGTGCAGGTAATTGTCGTGATACCAGGCGTCGCGGATGATCGTGTAAGCGATGCCGCTTGCCTTGATGGCGTTCTCGCTGCCGAGATGATCGGGCGCGAAGGAAACGAGCGAATTGTCCGGCGCCGGCATCGAGGTGTAGGCGATGTGCTTGACGCCGGCTTTGACGGCCGCTGCAACGGCGCCCTTGTGCTGGGCGAGACGCTTGCCGGGCGTGTCGAGCGCGTCGGTGCTGATGATCAGCAGGCGGTCGATGCCGGCAAAAGCCTTTTCCAGGCCTGCCACATCGTCGAAATCGGACTTGCGGGTGAGAACGCCCTTCTTTTCCAGCTCGGCGAGCTTTTGCGGGCTGCGCGTTGCCGCGACGATGCTGCCGGGCGCGACCCTGTAGGTCTCGATGAGGTGGTGGATGACACGCTGGCCGAGCTGCCCGGCAGCGCCGGTGACCAGGATGGTTTCGCTCATAGGTCGTTTCCTTCTATGTTTTGGTGGCGGTCTCAAAAAGAGAGTTACACTAGAATAGGAATTGACTTGGCGGTGTAAAGGAGGCAGTTTTTCGGCTCTACGTTACCAAAAAGGAACCAGCAGATGACCGGCGCGGTCCTCAGTCTGAAGAACAGAATGCCGGGGATGCGGCGCGAGATCGATCTCGCCAGTCTCGATTTTTCGAATTGCCCGGTCAGGGACATGATGCAGCAAATCGGCGGCAAATGGTCGACGCTGCTGCTCGAAGTGCTGGCGGCTCGGCCCTGTCGCTTCGGCGAGCTGCGGCGGATGCTCCCCGATATCTCGCAGCGCATGTTGACGCAGACACTACGTGACCTGCAGAGGGACGGGTATATCCATCGCGAAGTGTTCCCGACCAAGCCGCCGAGCGTCGAATATTCGATGACCGAACTCGGACGCTCGCTCTACCAGCCACTGTCGCAGCTGCTGAACTGGGCGGAGGCAAACCACGATGCCGTTCGCGCCGCCCGTTCGCATTTTGATTCCACCGACAAATAGGCTGGCTTCCTACCGGCCGCGCCCTTCCGTCAGGAACAGCAGGAAGGCCAGCGCCGGGAAGCAGAAGCCGATCCAGGCTGTCATCGTCCAGCCGCCGGTCGCATAGGCCCAGCCGCCGAGCGCCGAGCCGAGCGCGCCGCCGGCAAAGAAGGTCGCCATGAACAGGCCGTTGAGCCGGCTGCGGTGTTCCGGGTTCAGGGCATAAATGGCGCGCTGGCCGCAGACCAGATTGGTCGTCACGCCGAAATCGAGAAGGATCGCCGCGGCCGTCAAAAGCAGCAGAGCGGTGAGCGAACCGTCCGTGGCGAAATGGCTGATCAGGAAGGAAGCCATTCCGAGCAGCATGGCAATCGTCGAGGCGATCCTCGTCATGCCGCGGTCGGCAAGCCGGCCGGCGATCGGCGAGGCGATGGCGCCGGCAGCGCCTGCAAGCGCAAAGAGGGCGATGCCGTTCTGAGTCAGGCCGAAAGCCGGGCTTGCAAGCAGCAGCGGCGTCGTCGTCCAGAACAGGCTGAAGGCGCCGAACATACCGGCCTGGTAGAGCGCGCGGCGCTGCAGCACGCGCGAGGTCAGCGCCAGATGACCCATGGAGGCGAGCAACTCGCCGTAGCGCAGCTTCGTCTTCGGCAGCCGAACCGGCAGGTTGAAGCGCAGCACGACGGCAAGCACGAGCATCAGGGCCGCGGTGAGGTAGTAGACCACATGCCAGGAGGAAGCTTCGGCGACGAAGCTTGCAAAGGGGCGAGCCAGCATGATGCCGCAGAGCAGGCCGCTCATGACATTGCCGACGACCTGACCGCGCGTTGCATCCGGCGCCATGTTGGCGGCGAAGGGAACCAGGACCTGAACTGCGACCGACGAAAGACCGATGCAGAGCGAGGCGATGAGGAAGGCCGTCGGCGTCGACGACAGCGCCGCGCCGATCAGCGCAACGGCGGAGACGGCGATCAGCAGCAACACCAGACGGCGATTTTCGGTGAGGTCGCCGAGAGGCACGATCAGCAACAGGCCGAGCCCGTAGCCGATCTGCGTCAGCGTGACGATCAGGCCGGTGGCGGCAGGCGTGAAGCCAAGATCGGCGCTGATCGGGCCGGCAAGCGGCTGGCCGTAATAGAGATTGGCGGCCACCAGCCCGCAGGCGGCGGCGAAAAGGAAGGTTAGCCAGGGGGATAGCGCCCTGGGAATGGCCTTATCCGGCGTGGTGGCTGAAATGCTCATCGGGAACTCCGGTATTCAAAGATTGAAAGGAATGATTTCAAATGGTCTTGCCGCCGGCCACCCGCTTCCGGCTGTGCAACAGCTTGCCGCTCCTCCGAGAGAATGGCTTGCCTTTCTCCGGGGGATGTCAGGTCACCAACTTCATCGCGGCTTCGGCGACGGCCGCCATTTCTTCACCGCTGCGCTCCACCTTGCCGATGACGCGCATGCCTTTGGTGAGGCAGAGAAGCGCAAGCGCGGTCGCTGATATATCGAGGTCTGCAGAAATCGAGCCGTCGGACTGGCCGAGGCGGATCAGATCGGCCAGCAGTGTCTCGTCGGTCATGAAGGCGGCGGCGACACGTTCGGCCGCTTCGCTGTCGAAGAGAGCGAGATCGCCGGCGCTGCCGACCACCAGGCAGCCACGCCTGCCGGTTTCGCCGTGGGAGGAGGCCGCAAAGAAGGCGATCAGCGCATGCAGCTTATCCCGGCCGGTCTCTGCCTTGGCGAGTTCGGCATCGAGCATGCCACGGCGCACGGCGCGGTAGCGGTCGAACGTTGCAAGGAAGATGCCACGCTTATCGCCGAACGCCTTGTAGACACTGCCGGCGGCAAGACCCATGGCCTCGGTCAGTTCGCTGATCGAGGCGGCGTGATACCCGCGCTCGGAAAAGACGCGTAGGGCAGCGTCGAGCGCTGCCTCCACGTCGAATTCGCGCGGCCGGCCGCGGCCCCTGGTCTTTTCTTGATGTTCAATGGTCGCCGTATTCATGGCATCTAATTAGGAAATGTTCGTTTCCAAATCAAGCGAAACTTTTGCGACGCAGCAAATCACAGAGCCAGAACCCAGTTCTGGCCGTTCGCCTCGGGGCCGAACATGCGGTGTCTCTCCTCGGAGACAAGCAGGAAGCCGGCCTTGATATAGATGGCGCGGGCGGTCTCCAGCATGTCGTTGGTCCAGAGCGAGAGTTCGCGGTAGCCCTTCTGTCTGGAGAAGCGGATGCATTCGTCGACCAGCATCTTGCCGAGCCCGAGGCCGCGGGCTGATTTGTCGACATAGAGCAGACGGAGCTTGGCGATGCCGTCGCCGCCATTGGTGACGAGGGCCGAGCCGACATTGACGCCGCCGCGCTCGGCGATCCAGCAATATTCCTTGGCCGGATCGAAATTGGCGAGGAATTTCCCGGCAACTTCGGCGACCAGCGCTTCGAAGCGCAGGTCCCAGCCATACTCCTCGGCGTAGAAACGGCCCTGGCTCTGAACGATCCAGCCGATATCGCCGGCGCGATGGGCGCGGATGACGGCCGGTGCGGGTTTGGCCGTAGGGTCGAGGAGGGCGCGGATGGTGTGCATGGCCGAGACTGCCGCCTCCGGCTCGCCGGCCGCGAGATTGTCGAAACGGGCGGCGATCTGCGCATTGGCGCGCCGGCCGAGTTCTTCGAACTGCTCACGTCCCCGGTCGGTGACAATGATGACCTGGCTGCGCAGATCGGCCGGATCCGGACTGGTCTCGATCAGTCCCTCTGCGCGGAAACGCTTGAGGATACGGCTGAGATAGGCCGGGTCGAGATGCAGGTCGCGGACCAGCGCCACGGCGCTGACACCGTCATGCGAGCCGATCTCGAAGAGGATGCGGGCATCCGTCAGCGTGAATGCGGTGTCGAGATAGGCCTTGTTCAGGAGGCCGAGGAAGTTCGTATAGAAGCGGTTGAAATCGCGCGCGGTTTCGATGAGGGCGATATCGGACATGGCAAAGATCTCCAGATGGAAACCTTGTCAGACTGCTGACAAGTCGGCCCACTCATCTTTCGTTTATCCTCGGCACAAGGCCGAGGATAACGCCGAGGAGAGAACGAGCCTTGTCAACAACTCAAGAATCTCCAAATAGAGATCTTGTCCTGTATTTAATGGACTGAGTCAACTAATTTGGCAATCCGAGGCGAGACACTTTCAGGCCGCTTCCTCTTCCGCGATCTCGTCCGCGCCAAGTGCGAAATCGACTGCCGCTCGCGCATGAATCGCCGTGGTGTCGAAGCCGGGCAGCGGCAGATGGTCGGGATCGAGGATCAGGCAGATCTCGGTGCAGCCGAGGATGATGCTGTCGGCGCCGTTGTCGATGGCGCGTGATATGACCGCCATGAGCTTGTCGCGTGAGCTGTCGAGTACCTTGCCGGCGCAGAGTTCATTGAAAATGATGTCGTGCACGGTGGTGCGGTCGCCGGCATCTGGAACCATGATGTCGAGACCGAGGTTTTTCATGCGGTCGCTGTAGAAGCCGTGTTCCATCGTGTAGCGGGTCGCAAGCAGCAACGGGCGCTTCCGGCCGCCGGCATGCAGCGATTTCGCCGTCTCGTCGATGATGTGGATCAGCGGCACGGAGATCTTCTTGGCAACCTCGTCGGCAATCAGATGCATGGTGTTGGTGCAGATGAGGATGCAGCCGGCGCCAGCAATCTGCAGGCGCAAAGCCACGTCGGCAAGGCGACGGGCGGCCATATCCCAGGCGCCGGCCTTCTGAAGGGCGACGATCTCCTCGAAGTTCACCGAATGCAGGATGAGTTCGGCCGAGGCAAGGCCACCCTTGCGGTCTCGCACCATCTCGTTGACGAGACGGTAATAGACCGCCGAACTTTCGAAACTCATGCCGCCGATCAGGCCGATCGTTTCCATGTCTTCACGCTCTCCATGATTCTGAACTTTCGAAAATGATGCCGTAATCCCGGCGCGGTGTGTTTGCGTTATTTGTTTCCATGGTGGGATATGTGCTATAATTTTGCGCCATTTGATGAAATCGTGCAAATATTGGGCGGAGGATACATGCTTGATGATCGCGACAGGCGCATTCTCGACATGCTGCAAAAGGATGCAGGCATATCCGTGACCGATCTTGCGGAGCGCGTGGCGCTTTCGGTGTCGGCCTGTTCGCGGCGTATCCAGCGGCTGGAAGAAAGCGGCCATATCGCCCGGCGCATCTTCGTGCTCGACCGGGAGAAAATGGGCGTGCCGACGACGGTCTTCGCTCTCGTCAAGACGGCTCACCATTCCGACGAATGGACGGAAAGCTTTCGCCGGATCATCGGCGACATTCCCGAGATCGTCGAGGCGCACCGGTTGACCGGCAATCACGATTACATTCTGAAGATCGTGCTGCCGCGCGTCGAGCATTACGACGTGATCTACAAGCAGATCGTGCGCAAGCTCGAACTCTTCGACGTCTCGGCGTCGATCTCGATGGAAGAATTGAAACATGGAATGGCGATACCGGTGGGCTACGCCCGGTGAAAAATCATTTGAAAGGGCATCACAGTATGAGCGATAGCGATATTCGTAGCCTTTTCATGCCGGGGGAAAAGCTTCTTTGGTCAGGGCGTCCCGGACAAGGATTTCTTTTGACATCGCGGGATTTCCTCCTCGTTCCGTTCTCGCTTTTGTGGGGCGGCTTTGCGATCTTCTGGGAAATTACTGCCATCAGCACGGAAACGCCGGTATTCACAAAATTATGGGGTATTCCGTTCGTACTCATGGGCCTTTACCTAATGGCCGGACGCTTTTTCGTCGATGCGGCTGCCCGGGCTCGGACGGAATATGTACTGACCAACAGACGTGTGATCATTCGCAGAAGCGGGCTCTTTCGACATTTGTCCACCAATCAGCTCGAACTCCTGCCGTCGATCAGTCTTGAAGAGGGCAGCCGCGGCAAGGGTACGATCAAATTCGGCGTGCCGTCCAACAGGAGGATGAGCGGCTGGACGCCAAGTCTGGCCAACGAACCTCAGCTTCTGGGGATCGAGGATGCGCGACACGTTTACAGCCTCCTGGAAACAGCAAGGTCGGATTGCACCAGCAGCCGATAATTCGCAGTGCCATCGATAGGGATTAATGTGTCTCTATAAGGAACGTTTTTGGACATATTGCGTTCACCTTTGGTTCAGGAGGAGGGGAAGATATTTCCCTCACTTGGAGGAGCAGAGGAGAACAGTCATGAGAAAGCTGACCGTCGCCGCGTTGTGCTTGATCATAGGTGCCCCCGGCATCACGCCGGCTCAAGCGTTTCCGGCTATCAACCCACCCAGGATCGAAGCGCAGCAGCAGATAGAGCATGTGCAATGGCGTGGCCGAGGCGGCCACTGGGGTGGCGGCCATTACCGAGGCGGCTATTACAGAGGTTACCACCATAACCATGGAGCGGACTGGGGCTGGGCCTTGGGTGGCCTAGCCGTCGGCACCATCATTGGCGGCGCATTGGCACAGCCCTATTACGGCTCGTATTACGGTTCACCCTACGGCTATTACGGCTCGCCCTACCGCTATTACGGTTCGCCGTATCGCTATTATGGCCGGCCCTATCGGGCCTATGCGTCGTCTGGCTATTATGGACGGGGCGGCAACCACGAGAGTTGGTGCTATGCGCGTTATCGGTCGTACAGGGCGTTCGACAATACCTTCCAGCCCTATCATGGACCCCGTCGCCAGTGCGTCGGTCCCTATTGATTGCTGCGCCGTGAACTGTTCCGGGCCGACTACCCGTTCGAACGCTATGTCTGTGTCGCACCTCGACCGAGGCTCTGGGCAGTTATAATTCTGCCCGACGTCCGCTTCACAAGCGTCGCCGGGTTGGATTGCAGGAGTTGCCGATAATCTCGGCGCTAAAGCGCGCCGCGATCGGACTCGTTTGTCGCGCTTTGGTCTAGGCCTTTCAATTCCAGCATGTCGTTCTCGCAAAACCGCTGCACACTTTTGCGCGACATGCTCTTTCGACTGCGGGTGACGCAGGGGAGACATGCCGAAACGGCGGTTGCAACCTTTGCGGCGAGGGCCACATTGGCTTTCAGCGAAATGGCGCAGAAGGGGCAGGTCATGGGCGATCATCATGTCGTCGTTGTCGGCGGCGGTTTTGGCGGGTTGCAACTCGTCAACGGTTTGAAAGGCGCTGGCGTCAAGATCACGCTCGTTGACCGGCGCAACCATCATCTCTTCCAGCCGCTGCTCTATCAGGTGGCGACGACCATTCTCTCCACCTCGGAAATCGCCTGGCCAATCCGCCGGCTCTATGCCGACCGGCCTGACGTGACGGTTCTGCTCGGCGAGGTCACAGGCGTCGACAGCGGCACAAAGACTGTTTCCCTCCGTAACGGCATGACTCTTGGTTACGATACGCTGGTGCTGGCGACCGGGGCGACGCATGCCTATTTCGGCCATGATGAATGGGAGCCGGTGGCGCCGGGCCTGAAGACGTTGGAGGATGCGACGACGATCCGCCGGCGCGTGCTGCTTGCCTTCGAGAGGGCGGAGATGGAGGCCGATCCAACCGTGCGCGATGCGCTTCTGACCTTCACCATCGTCGGGGCCGGGCCGACCGGTGTCGAGCTGGCCGGCATCATTGCCGAACTCGCGCATTTCACGCTGCCCAAGGAATTCCGCAACATCGATACGCGCAAGACCCGCGTCGTGCTGGTCGAGGCTGGTCCGCGGGTGCTGCCAACCTTCGCCGAAGAGCTTTCGGCCTATGCCCAGAAGGCGCTGGAGAAACTCGGGGTCGAGATCCATCTCGGCAGGCCGGTGACGGAATGCAATGCCGACGGCGTGAAGATCGGCGACACCTTCGTTGCCAGCCGGACGATCGTCTGGGCAGCCGGCGTCACCGCCTCGCCGGCGGCACGGTGGCTCGGCGTTGCGGCCGACCGGGCAGGGCGCGTCGTGGTCGAGAAGGATCTGAGCGCGCCGGGGCTACCCGACGTCTTCGTCGTCGGCGATACCGCATCGGTGATGCGCGAGGACGGGAAGCCGGTGCCGGGCATCGCGCCTGCCGCCAAGCAGCAGGGCGGCTACGTCGCCAAGGTGATCCGTGCCCGTCTGTCCGGCAAGCCGGCACCGGCGCCCTTCCGCTACTGGCACCAGGGCAGCCTCGCCACGATCGGCAAGAGTGCGGCCATCATCGATTTCGGCCGGATCAAGCTGAAGGGCTGGATCGCCTGGTGGATCTGGGGTCTTGCCCATATCTACTTCCTGATCGGCACCCGCTCGCGCTTCTCCGTCGCCTGGAGTTGGTTGTGGATCTATCTGAGTGGCCAGCACAGCGCCCGGCTGATCACCCAGAAAGAAACGATGCGAGAGGAGGAGTAGGCCTCCTTTGCCCGTGAAAGCTGTCCGGGAATGCGCCGTCTCTCCTGCCTCATTCTGAGGTGCACCCGGAGGGCCTCGAAGGATCGGGGACGGCCACCGGCGCTTCACCCAGCGACATCTGCATGCAGCATGCACCGCTTAGCCACCCGCCCTCGTAGTTCGAGACGGCCCTGCGTTTGTCGCTGCAATCGATCACTGGATCGATTGCTTCGCTCCTCACCCTCACCATGAGGGCTGATTGTCGTGCCCTGCGGCACACATGTCGGAGCCTTTAGACAACGCGATACGCCCAAGCTTGACACATCTCCCCGCACACCCTTAGCATTCCATCCGCGTCTCCCAACCACCGGGAGGTGCGCATCCAGCCGTAGCAACGGGTAGAGGTTCCAATGCGCCGATTCACTTCTCACGAAAATCACATTCGAAATTCTGAGAAGTTGGTGGTTCATGCGCACTTTGAATCTGGGCATTCTCGCCCATGTAGATGCAGGCAAGACTAGCCTTACCGAAAGACTGCTTTTTGACGCCGGCGTCATCGACAAGCTCGGCAGCGTCGATACCGGCAATACACAGACGGACACTCTCGAACTCGAACGACTACGCGGCATCACGATCAGGGCGGCGGTGGTGTCGTTTGCGATCGGCGACAGGATCGTCAATCTCATCGACACGCCCGGCCACCCGGATTTCATCGCCGAGGTCGAGCGGGTGCTGGGATTGCTGGATGCCGCGGTCGTCGTCGTTTCGGCGGTCGAAGGCGTGCAGGCCCAGACACGGGTGTTGGTGCGAGCGCTGCGGCGGCTTGGCGTTCCCTTCATCTTCTTCGTCAACAAGGTCGATCGTCTTGGGGCCCGATATCAGGAGGTGGTGGAGGCCCTAGCCGCGCAGCTGGCGGTCCGCCCCATCGCCATGTCGTCGGTCATCGATGCCGGAGCCAAGCTTGCCCGGGTGGAGACGCTCGCGCCGGGAGACGAGCCGCTTTTCACGCCGCTCTGCGAGGCACTGGCAGAAAACGACGAGGCCCTGCTTGCCGATTATATCCTTGCTCCCGGTCGCCTGAGCGAGGAAAGGCTTGGGCGCTGCCTGGCAGAGCAGGTGGCGAGCGGCCTCGTCCATCCGGTCTTCGCGGGCGCAGCGATGACCGGTGTCGGCATCCCCGCCCTGGCATCGGCCATTGCGACGATCTTGCCCGGCCGGTGCTCCAATCCGGATGGCCCGGTCGCGGGCAAGATCTTCAAGATCGAACGCGGCTGGGGTGGGGAAAAGCTCGCCTATATCTACCTCGCCTCAGGCACGGTGCGGCTTCGGCAATATCTGGACCTGCCCAGAGGCCCGGAACGGGTGACTGCGATCCACCTGTTTGAGGCCGGCCGGATCGAAGGCGCCGAGAGACTTCGCGCAGGGCAGATTGCCCGCGTCGCCGGCCTTGCCGGCGCCCGGATCGGGGATGCGGTGGGCGGAGATCCCGCGGGCGGGCGGGCTCACTTTGCGCCGCCGACGCTCGAAACCCGGGTTCTTGCGCGGCGGCCTTCCGACAAGGCGGCGCTCTGGCTGGCGCTGAACCAGATGGCCGAACAGGATCCCTTGATCAATTTGCGCCGCAACGAGGAGACGGACGAAGTCTTCGTTTCACTCTACGGCGAGGTGCAGAAGGACGTTATCCAATCGACCCTGCCGACGGATTTCGGACTTGAGGCAAAGTTCGAGGAAAGCACCGTCATCCTGGTCGAGAGGCCAGTCGGGACCGGGGCCGGTCTGCAGATCCTCTTCAAGGAGCCCAATCCCTTCCTGGCAACCGTCGGCCTGCGCGTCGAACCACGCCCTCCCGGGGCGGGCAACAGCTTTGCGCTCGAAGTGGATGTCGGCCAGATGCCCATCGCCTTTTATCGAGCGGTCGAGGAGACCGTGTTCGAAGCGCTGAAACAGGGGATTTTCGGCTGGCAGGTCATCGATTGCCACGTGGCGATGACGGCGGCCCGGCACAGTTCGCCTGCAAGCACCGCCGCCGATTTCCGGCAGTTGACGCCATGGGTGCTGGCAACGGCGCTATCGGCCGCGCGGACCGTGCTCTGCGAGCCAATCGACCGCTTTTATCTCGAAGCGCCCGCGGAAAATTTGAGCGGCGTGGTCACCCTGCTTGCAAAATCGGCAGCAACGACGACGGATTCGGTCATTGCCGACGGCGTCGCCCGGCTCGAGGGTACCATGGCGTCTCAGATGGTCCGCGGTGTCCAGCAGCAATTGCCGGGCCTGACGAGCGGGGCGGGGACCATGGAAAGCAGCTTCGATCATTATGCCCCAGTGGCTGGCCCGCCGCGCTCGCGCCCGCGATCAGGTCCTGATCCGTTCAACGGCGTCGAATATCTGCTGCGCCTGCATCGACTTGCCGGAGGCATATCGTGACATCCGAGTGTCGCATTTGATCGTGGGTGGCAGACGGTGCGGCTGCGCCCAAGGGCGGAGATCTTGACAGCACCGCCACAGTTGAAATCGCCCGACATTGAAAAAGGCGGCCCCCGAAGGAGCCGCCTCTCGTTTTCTTATGCTGCCAGCGAGGCGATGTCGATGACGAAGCGGTAGCGGACGTCGCTCTTCAGGACGCGTTCATAAGCTTCGTTGACCTGCTGGATGTTGATCTTCTCGATCTCGGAGACGATGTTGTGCTTGCCACAGAAGTCGAGCATTTCCTGGGTTTCCTTGATCGAGCCGATCATCGAGCCGGAAATACTCTTGCGGCCGGGGATGATCGAGAAGGCGTGCACGGGGATCGGATTCTCAGGCGCGCCGACCACCACGAAGGAACCATCCACCTTCAGAAGGCCGAGATAGGCATTCCAGTCGATTTCGGCGCTGACGGTGCAGATGACCAGGTCGAAAGTGCCGGCGAGCTTCTTGAAGGTTTCCGGGTCGTTGGTGGCATAATATTCCTTGGCGCCGAGCTTCAGCCCGTCTTCCTTCTTGGAAAGGCTCTGGGAAAGAACGGTGATATCGGCGCCCATCGCCGCACCCAGCTTGACGCCCATGTGGCCGAGGCCGCCCATGCCGACGATCGCGACCTTCTTGCCAGGGCCGGCATTCCAGTGGCGCAGCGGCGAATAAAGCGTGATGCCGGCGCAGAGCAGCGGCGCGGAGGCATCGAGCGGAAGGTTGTCCGGGATGGACATGACATAGCCTTCCTTGACGACGATCGAGTCGGAATAGCCGCCCTGGGTGCGTGTCTTGCCGTCGGCTTCGAAATCATTGTAGGTGCCGCTGAGACCCGGCATATACTGTTCGCGATCGAGGTCGCGCTCGGCGCAGCCGATACAGGAATCGACGAAGCAGCCGACGCCGACGCGGTCGCCGACCTTGAACTTAGTCACGGCGGAACCGACCGCCGAGACGATGCCGGCGATCTCATGGCCTGGCACGATCGGATAGACGGCGTTCTTCCATTCGTTGCGGACAGTGTGGATGTCCGAATGGCAGATGCCGGCAAACTTGATGTCGATCACGACGTCATCGGGGTTGGGGTTGCGGCGTTCGAAGGTGAAAGGGGTCAGCGGTTTGGAAGCGTCGGTTGCGGCGTAGCCTCTTGCAATAGGCATGGGAACCTTCCTTTTCGATTGTGGTGGGGTTGAACGGGATGGCGGACTATTGCCCGGAACTGCGTGAGAGGGTTAGAGCGATCCTCTCAGCTTTTTGCACGATCCTGCAAAAGTGAGGCGCCGGCCTGTTTGCGAAATGGCGAAGGCACTCTAGATAAGGGCGGTATCACCGGCGTCAGCCAGTTGACAGAAAGAGTTGCCGCATGACTTTGCCCTTCAGCCCCTATCAGGAAATTGTCGACATCGCGATGCGCTTCGCGCCTGGCGATGGCGAGTTCTCGACTGATATCGGCAATCTTCACGTCAGCCGTCGGTCCAAGCCAAGCGATCCGCTTCACAGCAGCTACCGGCCCTGTTTTGCCTTCGTCCTGCAGGGGGCCAAGAGCCTGCGCCTCGGCACCGAACTTATCAGCTACGGGACAGGAGACTATCTGCTGACCTCGCTCGACCTGCCGGTCGCCTGGCAGGTCACCGAGGCAAGCCCTGAAGTGCCGCATCTCTGCCTGGGGCTGGCAATCGATTCCGAAAAGCTGCTTGAGCTTTTGAGCCGTATCGATATTCCGCGTCCGGCGGCCCATACCGACGGGCAGCGCGGGATGGCGGTGAACGTCGCTCCGCCGGAGCTCCTGGATGCCGCCGTCCGCCTGCTGCGCTTGCTCGATCGTCCAGGCGACATTCCTGCCATGGCGCCGCTGATCGAGCAGGAAATCCTCTACCGGGTGCTGACCGGGCCGGATGGCGCGCGGCTGATCAACATCGCCACAGCAGACAGCCACAGCAACAGGATCGCCCGCGCCGTCGCATGGCTGAAGGAGAATTTCGCGCGGCCGCTGCGCATCGAAGATCTTGCCGTCCGCGTCAGCATGAGCGTGTCGTCCTTCCATCATCACTTCAAATCGGTCACGGCGATGACGCCGGTGCAATATCAGAAGCAGCTTCGCCTGCACGAGGCGCGTCGCCTGATGCTGGTGGAGCGCCTCGATGCCGGTACGGCCGGCCACCGCGTGGGCTATCAAAGCCCGTCGCAGTTCAGCCGCGAATACAGCCGCCTCTACGGCGCTTCGCCGGCGCGCGATATCGATGGCGCGCGCGAAATCATGGCGGCGGAGTAGAGTGTAGCGCGTCCAGCGAGACGCCGGCGCGGTTGCTATTAAAGGATGTTTGACGTTTCGTGGCTAGGCTTGCGCGAAACACCAGCACCGATGGCGATATGACGCAAACACCACTTCTTTCCATCGTCGCGCCTTGTCATAACGAGGAGGAGGGCCTGCGCGAATTCTGCCGCCGAGCCGTCGCAGTTGCTCGGAGCGTTGCTGGGGATGCCTTCGAGCTCATTCTCGTCGATGACGGCTCGTCCGACCGCACCTGGGAGATCATTTCCGAATTGGCGGCTGATGTGCCGCAAGTGCTCGGCGTTCGTCTTCTTCGCAATCACGGCCACCAATTGGCATCGACGGCGGGTCTCTCCGCGTCGCGGGGCGAGCGTGTGCTCCTGATCGACGCCGATCTTCAGGATCCGCCCGAGTTGCTTTTGATGATGATGCCGATCATGGAGCGTGGCGCCGACGTCGTTTATGGTCAGCGCACGCGCCGCGAGGGTGAAACCTGGTTCAAGCTTGCCTCGGCTTCGCTTTTCTATCGTGCGCTGTCCAGGCTCGCCTCGGTGACCATTCCGCGCGATACCGGCGATTTCCGGCTGATGAGCCGGCGCGTCGTCGATATCCTGCTGGCGATGCCGGAGCGCGATCGCTTTATCCGTGGCATGGTCAGCTGGATCGGCGGCAGGCAGGTTGCTCTCCCTTACGAGCGTGACGCCCGTTTTGCCGGCGCGACGAAATATCCGCTGCGCAAGATGATCAATTTTGCGCTCGATGCGATCACCAGCTTTTCGACGACGCCGCTGCGTATAGCCACATGGCTTGGCATGATCAGCGCCTGCGTCGCGATCTCGTTGCTCGTCTACACCTTCGTTCGCTGGCTGGAAGGCGAAACGGTTACCGGCTGGTCGTCGATCATGGCCGCCGTCAGCGCCTTCAGCGCCATCCAGCTGATCTGTATCGGCATCATCGGCGAATATCTCGGCCGTCTCGTGCAGGAGAGCAAGAAGCGGCCGATGTTCATGATCGAGACGATCCTGCGCGGCGGCGAACACGCCGAGCTGCCGACTGCTTTTCCGGAGATGAACGCCAGCGATAAGCGCGCCGCACTCGATGTCGCCTTTACATCCGGGGAGTTTCCGCGAGCGCAAAAGAGCAGTCGGATCGGATAATGGACCAGATCGACACGCCTGCTGTGGTCGCAGGCGAGCCTCAGGGATTGGCCGCCAGACAGGATTCCACCATTGCGGTCGCCGCTTTCGTCGCGCTTGCCGCGGCGCTGGTGGTGCTGTTTCGTTTTCCGCCGGTTCTCGATTACCCCAATCACTACGCCCGGATATGGCTCCTTTCGGGCGGCATCGGCGAGCAGCCGTTTCCTGAGATTTATGCGGTCGATTGGAGCCGCACCTTCACCAATGTCGGGATCGACATTCTCGCCACCTGGCTGGGACCGCTTGTCGGCGCCGACAGGCTTGCGCGGACTTTGCTTTTCCTGGCGATCGTGCTGCCGCCGCTCGGCGCGATCGGCTTGCATCGCGCGCTTTTCGGCGGCCGGCACCACTGGCAGACCGCCATGCTGTCGCTCGGCTGGTGCGCCACCATGATCGGCGGCTTCATCAATTTCCAGATCGGCCTCGGCATGGCGCTCTTCTTCGCCTGCGTCGACCTCCGGCTGCAGGGCAAAAATCCCGCGCTGGTTTTTGCCTGGCGGCTCGCCGCTTCGCTGCTGCTGACGGTGATGCACATCTTCTCGCTCGGCTTCTATATGGCGATCGTCTGCGGCCTCGAATTTTCGTGGCGCATCGACATACTGCGATCGAAGGCGGGTCTCACGAGGCTCGTCGGCCGGTTGGCGTTGGCGATTGGCGCCTGCGTCTTGCCACCGCTCGCGCTCTACCTTCACACGGCATCTTTGCCCAACGCCGGTGGCAACGGCCTTGGGCTTGCATGGAACGACAGCGTCGTCCTGATCGTCCTCAATCTGCTCTCCGCCATCACGACCTATGTCCCGGTGGTGGATGTCTTACTGGTTCTGCCGCTGATCCTCATCTGCACACGTGCCGCACGAGCGGGCGACATCCGCATGCATGCGGGGCTTGCCGTCGCCGCTGGCGGTCTGCTGCTGCTCTCCTGTATTTCGCCTCGCCACATGCTCGGCACCGGATGGATCAGTTGGCGCTTTCCGATCATGACGGCGCTCGTCGCCATGGCGATGGTATGCCCCTTCGCCAATCTCCCGCGCCGACAGGCGCTGTTGCTTTCGCTCGTCATCAATCTTGCGGTCTTCGGCCGTACCGGCTGGATCGGCTGGAACTGGTGGCTGGCGCAAAAGGATGTTGCCGCTGTCGAGAGCGTGCTGAAAAGGGTGCCGGCCGGTGCAGCCGTGCTACCACTTGGGCATGAACCTGAGACAGTGAGCTACCTTGCCCACTCCAACCGGCATTTTTTCTGGGGACTGGATACTTTCCGGCATCTGCCGACGCTTGCCGTGCCCGTCTCGCATGCTTTCGTGCCGACGCTCTTCACCGCAAAAGGCAAGCAGCCACTTTCCGTTCTGTCGCCCTGGTCTGAGATCGCGGTTCCAGAGGGCAATCTGCTGTCGGTGGGTGTGCTTTCATGCCCGACAATGTTGCAGCAATATCGAGACTTCACGCCCTATCTGTCGGATTGGCGCAGTCGTTTCGATTTCGTCCTGGTCGCCAATGCCGATATTCTCGATCGCTATGTCGGCACCTTCATGCCGTCGGGCCTGACGGTCATCGAGGATGCCGGTTTCGCGAAGCTTTACGCGATCGATAAGACGATGCCGGCAGAGCCTTTGGCTATCCCGGCGGGTTGCGCCACGGCGTTATAAGCCGCGGCTCATCAGCCGGGGAATTTCAGCGCCTTGTCGGCACGGCATTTGGCGAGCTTGAGCTGGCGGAAGGAGAGGATTTTCGTGATGCGCTCCTTGCCATCCGTCTCCACACTCATGCAGGCGCAGGCATAGCCGTAATTGCCGTTGGTTCTGACATACTCACGTTCGGAGATGTCGGAGATCAGCTCCATGCCTTCCACCTCGCCGGCATCGTCGCCCTGGGTCATGATCGTCCAGGTGTTTTCCGCATCTTCCAGCCACCAGTTGGCGGGCGTCGGATTTTCAATCCAGCCGCAGCGCGTTTCGGCCGCCTGTGCATTTGCGGCGATGGCAAGGGCTGCGGTGATGACTGCGGCAGCGATCCGGTATTTCATCGGCTTTTCCTCATCGCCAGATTTCAGTTGTTGATCGCGATGATCGCCCAATGGCTTTCCTCGCAGGCGTCGTCATCGCAGACCGCGCCCATCCAGAGGGCGCCACCCGCGAGCATGACGCCGTCGCTATTGACGAAGAGATCCCCGTATTGCTGGCGCCCGACGGCGCGGCGCGTTTCCGGCGTCACCAGATCGTCGAAATTGTCGATGAAATCTTCGGCGCTCTCGACGTCGTAAGTCTCGCCCCTGGCCTCGACCGTCAGCGGGTATTCGGCAAGCCCGGCAATGGTTTCGGCGTCGCCCGAGCGCATCGCCCGAACGAGTTGGCGCAGCGGCCGGTCGAAGCCTGCGGCGTCGCCGTGCAGTTCTTCGATGCGGTTATAGACGTCGCTGTCGGACTGCGCGAGAGCGCTTGAGCCGCTCAGGAAAATTGCTCCGAGCAGGAGAAGAGCTGCAGACAGGCGTGACATCGAAGCCTCCAGGCGCAAACGGGTACCGCGACAATATGCGATCACCAAGGATTCGCGCCTATCCAATTCTGGTGTTTCATCGCGGTTTCCCGTATTAAAAAAATTGATCCGGGCTTCTTGACGATCTGATCGGTTTATCGCATAAACCTCACGAACCGTACCGTACGGTACGTATATGGGAGCTACGACCGTGTCTGTCGATACCGCAGAGCCGAGCGAATTTTCGCCGCGCCAGAACGCCGTTCTGGAGCAGGCGTTGCGGTTGCTCGTCGATGGCGGCGAGAAGGCGCTGACGACCTCGGGTGTGGCGCGTGCCGCCAATTGCTCGAAGGAGAGCCTCTACAAGTGGTTCGGCGATCGCGATGGGTTGTTGTCGGCGATGATCGCCTATCAGGCGAGCAAAGTGCGCACCTTCGAGCGCAACGGCGAGCGACTGACGGCGGCAAGTCTGCACGACCATGTGGTCATTTTCGCGCGTGATCTGCTGGAGGTGCTCGCCGGCGACGTCTCGCTGGCGCTGAACCGGTTGGCGATCGGCCAGTCGAACCGCGACGGCTCGAAGCTCGGCAAGCTGCTGCTCGAGCGCGGCCGCCGCCAGATCGACCGGCGCGCCATGGCGTTGATCGATGCCGGAAAGAGGGCAGGGCTCCTGCGTTTTTCCGATGCCGACGAGGCTTATCACACGCTTTACGGCCTTGTTGTTTCCGATCTGCATGTGCGCATGCTGCTCGGCGAGCCGGGCCTCAAGGATACCGCGCGCCAGGCGGAGAGGGCGGTTACCGCCTTCCTCCGGCTCTACGGCACGGACAAGGTTCTGGTGGAGATGCCGGTTCTCGGTTGATTCCGCTTTAATGACAGTCAACAAGACAAGCAAAGGGAAGGAACTTCAAATGCGCGTCTATTACGATCGTGATGCCGATCTCAACCTCATCAAGGCCAAGAAGGTCGCCATCATCGGCTACGGTTCGCAGGGCCGTGCCCATGCGCTGAACCTCAAGGACAGCGGCGCCCAGAACGTCGTCATCGCGCTCAAGGCCGGTTCGCCGACCGTCAAGAAGGCTGAAGCCGACGGCTTCAAGGTCATGACGGTTGCCGAAGCCGCCGGCTGGGCCGACCTGATGATGATGGCAACGCCCGACGAACTGCAGGCCGACATCTACAAGTCGGAAATCGCTGCAAATATCCGCGACGGCGCGGCGATCGCCTTCGCCCACGGCCTCAACGTGCACTTCGGCCTGATCGAGCCGAAGGCCACGGTCGACGTCGTCATGATCGCGCCGAAGGGCCCGGGCCACACGGTTCGCGGCGAATACCAGAAGGGCGGCGGCGTTCCCTGCCTCGTTGCCGTTCACCAGAACGCTTCCGGCAATGCGCTTGAACTCGCTCTCTCCTACGCCTGCGGCGTCGGCGGCGGCCGCTCGGGCATCATCGAAACCAACTTCCGCGAAGAGTGCGAAACCGACCTCTTCGGCGAACAGGTCGTTCTCTGCGGCGGTCTGGTCGAACTCATCCGCGCCGGTTTCGAAACGCTTGTTGAAGCCGGCTACGCGCCTGAAATGGCCTATTTCGAATGCCTGCACGAAGTGAAGCTGATCGTCGACCTGATCTATGAAGGCGGCATCGCCAACATGAACTACTCGATCTCGAACACGGCCGAGTGGGGCGAATATGTCTCCGGTCCGCGCATCATCACCGCTGAGACCAAGGCCGAGATGAAGCGCGTCCTCAAGGACATCCAGACCGGCAAGTTCACTTCCGACTGGATGCAGGAATACCGCGCTGGCGGCTCGCGCTTCAAAGGCATCCGCCGCCTGAACGACAGCCACCAGATCGAGGAAGTCGGCGCCAAGCTGCGCGGCATGATGCCCTGGATCGGCAAGAACAAGCTGGTCGACAAGAGCGTGAACTAAGCGGTTTTCAGACTGTAGGAATCGAGGGCCGGGGCGAAAGCTCCGGCCTTTATCGTTGTGCGCTGACGGTCAGCCAGCGCGTCGGCTTGCCGTCATATCCGCCGCCGTCGTATTCGCTTAGGGCGATATTCCTCCAACCGCCTTTCGTCAGAAGCTCCGAGAGCCATTCGGCGGAGGGATAGTTGTAATAACGCCCGAAGCCGTCATGGCCTTCTGCTTCCCCGGCCTTGAAGCTTGCGTGAAGGAGGCCGCCGGGCCTCAGGGCGCGGCGGATGCGGGCGAAGACGTCGGGCAGTTCGGATCGGGGGACATGAAGAAGGCTCGCATGCGCCCAGACGCCGTCGAAGGCGCTGTCGGCGTCGAGTTCCTGGAACAGCATGACCCTGACCGGCCTGCCGATCAGCGCTTCGGCCTGTGTTGCAAGCTCGGCAGAGCCATCCGTCGGCGTCACGTCGAAACCCTGCGACAGCATGTAGACGCTGTCCTGTCCGCCACCGCAGCCGAGTTCGAGGATTGCCGCACCCCGCGCAAGCCCGGCGAGGAAGGCATCGAGCTGCTGCTTCGGCAGGCTGCGCGCCCGGTTGGCGTAGGTCTCGGCGTTTTGCCTGTAGAAGTCAGAGGTATTGTCACGAGGCATGCGGATCGGCCGTTCGGGAGCGTCGGTTGGATTGAAGGTGCCTTTCGGGGAGCCGATCGGCGCCGATGATGTCGATGACGAGGATGCCGTCCGGTATTTCACGATAGAAGGCGACGTGGCGCATGTGAAGAAGGCGGCGAAGGCCGACGCCAAGCTCTTCGCATTCGTCTCCCATGGAGGGCGCGCGCGAAAGAAGCACGAAAATTCTGTCCCAGTCGAGAAGATAGGCATCCGCCTGTGCCTCGCCGAAGTGCAAGCTGGCATATTCGTCGATGCCCGACAGCACGGCATCTGCGGTTCGGGTCAGCCTATAGGTTGATGTCACGCAGCTTTGCCTTCGTTTCCAACAGGATATCGGCAATGCGCCGGTCGCTGATGCCGCTCTCTTCGGCCAGCCTCAGAATCTCACGCAATTCTTCGTCATCGAGCTTGCGATGGTCCTGGTCCCTCAGGACGAGTTCCGCCAGATATGTGCTGGCATTGGCGTATCTGCCGCTTGCGACACGGCGTGCGACGTAATCCGCCAGATTATCCGGAAGAGAGATCGTCATTTTCGCCATTGAATTCGGTGCAGTCCGTCCATGCCGGTTGATGCCAGATTACCATTTCCCACGTTGTGATAGAAGCGTTGCGCTCCGCCGTCGAGCACTTGGGTCACATCCAGGTCAGTCTTTTTTATCGACATAGATGACGCGTTCGAGATCCTTGAAATGGGCGTCGCAGGTCAGGATGTCGGCATCATGGCGCTCCGCGGTCGCATAAATGATCGCATCGGCGGTGGCGAGTTTGTGGATCGTCGAGATTTCGGCAGCACGGCGGGCAAGCGTCGTGTCGAGAGAGACAACCATGCATGTCGCGGTATAAGCGATGAAGCTGTCGACGGCTTCCTCGTCCTTCTCGCGTGCCAGCCATTTGGAGAGCTCGAGCTGCACGATCGTTGGAACGATGCATTGATCGCGCACCGGGATATTGGCCTGCAACCGGGTTCCGGCGGCACTTTTCGTCAGCCATTCTATCCATGCGGAGCTGTCGACCACGCGCATCAGAAACGGTCGTTCCGGTCGCGGTAGTTTTCCTTGTCAGCGCCTTCGGCAATGCCGCGAAGATCGGCAAGCGTCGGGACCGGCATCAGCAGCACGCCTTTCCCTTTGGGGATGAACACGAATTCCTGCCCCGCCGACCAGTGCTGCTGTTCGCGCACTTCCTTGGGAATGGAGATCTGGAATTTTGTGGAGAGGGTTGCGGTTGTCATTCTTACCTTTCCTCCATCGATAGATGAATGGTAAGAATTCATCTGACATCCGTCAATGACGAAGTGTTTTCGGCGTTAGTGCTATTTTGGTCGCCAAAGGAGAAGTAGCGATGATTCTTCCCGCTGACTCGGCCACAAAAGACCGGGCGGCGCGCGGTTTCGAAAGAGATCCGCGGATTGCTTGGTGGCCGTCCGCTCGAAGAGCATCGTAGCGTATCGTGCAGCTCGACACGAACTCCGGCGAGGGCGGAATAGGGTCGACAGCCCGGCGGCTTTGCGCGCGAGGCGGAGAGCGGCGCCCACCATGTCGGTGTTGACGCCGCCGTTTGCGTGGAACGTCGGGAATTCAGGCCGGGATAAGGCGGGTCCAGCCGCGCTCATCGTTCGTTACGCCCTTCTGCAGACTGACGAGCTGCTGGCGCAGTTCGCTGGTCAATTTGCCGGTCTGTCCGTCTCCGACCAGAAACTCGCCGCCGGCATGTCGAACCAGGCCAATGCCCGCCAGGACTGCGGCAGTGCCGCAAGCGAAGGCTTCGACGAGCTTGCCGCTGGCAGCGTCGTCTTGCCATTCCGCGAAGGAGTAGGGACGCTGCTCGACGCGCAAGCCTCTTTCTTCGGCGAGTACGATCACGGAGGCCCGGGTGATGCCCGGCAGGATCGTGCCGCCAAGGGGCGGGGTCACCACCGATCCGTCATTCATCAAGAAGAAGACGTTCATGCCGCCGAGTTCTTCGACCCAACGATGCTCTGTTGCGTCGAGGAAGACGACCTGATCGCAATTCTTCTTCGCCGCCTCGGCTTGCGCCACGAGGCTGGCTGCGTAGTTTCCGCCGCATTTTGCAGCGCCGGTGCCGCCGGCAGCCGCACGGGTGTATTCGGTCTCGACCCACAGGGAGACGGCCTTCGCGCCGCCCTTGAAGTAGGCGCCGACCGGAGAGGCGATGATGCAGAAGATATATTCCTGAGCCGGACGAACACCGAGAAACGCCTCGTTGGCGAACATGAAGGGGCGAAGGTAGAGGCTGGCGTCGCCGGACGGAATCCAAGCCTTGTCAATGCGGACCAGTTCTTCGACGGCCTTCAGGAAGAGTTCTTCGGGCACAGGAGGCATCGCCATGCGGGCTGCAGACTGCGCGAAGCGGCGGGCATTCTCTTCAGGCCGAAAGAGCAGAATCCGGCCATCGTCTGCCTTGTAGGCTTTCATGCCCTCGAAGATTTCCTGAGCATAATGCAGCACGGCGCTCGCGGGATCGAGCTCCAGCGGCCGCCTGGGCGTAACCTTCGCATCGTGCCAGCCCTTGTCGGCAGTCCATCGTGCCAGGACCATATGATCGGTGAACACCTTGCCGAAGCCGGGTGTCTCCAGTGCCTGGATGCGATCGGCGTCGGAGACGGGAGACTGGTGGAGTTCGATTTTGATTTCAGGAGAGGCCGACGTCACGGTCATTGCTGGCACCTTGATAGTAATTTGAATAGTGGCGGCGACACTACTGCCGCCGAGCTGGTCTTGGAAAGGTCTGAATCAGCCGGTTTCGACTTTGATCAGAGGAATAATCGCTTGGAGTGGCTGACGTCGAGCAGCAAATTCGGGATCGAGCGTCTTCGATATCGGATGGCGTCTACGCTTGTCACCATGACAAGAAAATAGGTCAGTATTATTGACATAATTTCCCTGGCATGGTTTGTCGGCGGTATAGAAAATATGAGGAAACCCCATGCTGAACTGGGACACCATGTTTGCGTCGCGCTCGTCGCGCATGCGCGCATCCGAGATCCGCGAGTTGCTGAAGCTTCTCGACCGGCCCGACATCATCTCCTTTGCCGGCGGCATCCCTGATCCGGCGCTGTTTCCGGATCGGGAATTCAAGCAGGCCTATGCCGATATCTTCGACGGCGCCGCCGTCAACTCGGCGCTGCAATATTCAGTGAGCGAAGGCTACAAGCCGCTGCGCGAATGGCTGGTCAAGCAGATGGCAGCTCTCGGCATCCCCTGCGAACTCGACAACGTCTTCATTGTATCAGGCTCGCAGCAGGGCCTGGATTATCTCGGCAAGCTCTTCCTGTCGCCTGGTGATACCGCGCTGGTGACATGGCCCACCTATCTCGGCGCGCTGCAGGCCTTCAACGCCTATGAACCGGCCTATGACCAGTTGACGCCGAACGGCAACCGGACGCCGGAATCCTATCGGGCGGCCGCAGCGGCTGCCGGCGGCAAGGTGAAGTTCGCCTATCTCTCCGCCGATTTCTCCAACCCGACCGGCGAGACCGTCGATCTCGATGGCCGCAAGAAGGTATTGGCATTAGCCGAAGACCTCGACATCGCCGTCATCGAGGATGCGGCCTACCAGTCGTTGCGTTACGACGGCGATCCGATCCCACCGATCCTGGCGCTCGAGATTGCCGAAAAGGGCCATATCAACGATACGCGCACCATCTATTGCGGCAGCTTCTCGAAGACGCTGGCGCCTGGCCTTCGCGTCGGCTTCATCGTCGCCAATGCGCCTGTCATCCGCAAGCTGGTGCTGATGAAGCAGGCGGCCGACCTGCATTCCTCGACGATCAACCAGATGGCGATATCAGATGTCGCCGAGCGCGGCTTCGACGCGCAGGTCGCCAAGATCAAGGCCGCCTACAGCAAGCGCCGTGACTGCATGCTGACGGCACTCGAGAAATATATGCCCAAAGGCACGAGCTGGACGAAGCCGGAGGGCGGCATGTTTATCTGGATCACGCTGCCGGAGGGGATGGATGGCGCCAAGCTCTTGGCGAAATCGCTGGAGACCGCCAAGGTCGCCTTCGTACCCGGCAAGGCATTCTTCGCCGATGGTTCCGGCGCCAACACCTTCCGCGTCAGCTTCTCCTGCGCCAACGAGCAGATGATCGAGGACGGCATCGGCCGCTTGGGCGCGCTGATCTCGGCCGAAATCGGCGGCTGATCCAGGCTGGCGAGGGCGTCGATCAGAAGATCGTCGTCCAGCCTTCGTTCGCCGTCTCGCTCTTGCCGTAGCCGACCCGGTCGGCCACGGCGCCGTCGGCGTTGCGCAGGATGATGTCGCCGCCCCTGTTGGCAAGCTGCGGGCCGCCGGCCGCGGCATCGAGTGCCACGGTGCGCAGCTCGCCTGCGCCAAGCGACCCCGACAGTGTCTGGGTCCTGCCGTTTTCGTCTTCCAGCTTCCAGCCGTCGAGCGATGCGGTCATGTCGGAGCGGTTGATGATCGTGACCGTTTCGGCCTCGGTGCCGCCTTCGCCGTTCACCGGGTTGATCAGCGCGGCGACGATGCGCAGCGACGAGGCGACGATCGGCTGCGGTCGGCGCGTGCCTTCGCCGCGGCCCTGGCCGCCACGGCTGTCGGAAACCGGATGGCCGGTCGCCGCATCGGTGTTCCAATTCTGCGACTGGAAGCAGAGGAAGATCGCCGCCCATTCGTCGGTATCGTTGAAGTGGACGAGAAGGGCGCCGTCCTGGTTGGGGCCGTTGGTCGCCTTGAAGCTGCCGCCGTCGCCCTGGTTCATGTGAATGTCGTGGATGCCGTTGCCCGGCTCGAAACGGAAATATTGGTCCGGCTTGTTGTGCTCAGGACCCCAGGCCTCGCCGAAGGCGTAGAAATGCACGTCGGAATCGGCAATGCCTTCCTGGACGATCGGCTCGATGAAGTCGCGCAGGTCGTTCTTCGGGCCGGATAGCTGGAAGGGTGCGACATTCATATCCTCGCGTTCGATCAGCCCGCCGCGAACATAGTCTATCGCAAGCTCCGGACGGTCCTTGCGGATGTCGATCAGCCCCATCGGCAGCGCTTCGAGCGCCTCCGTCAGCGCTGAGTGCTTGAAATCGACGATATTGGCGTAGAGCAGATCGTGCGGCGTTTCCTTGGAGCGGACATTGAGCGCGATGCGATAACTGACGCCGTTTGCCTCGATGCGGATCTCGATATGAGGATCGTTGTCGTCGTCGAGGGCAAGTGCGCTCGCCGTGCCCTTCAGGACCTTGTAATTCTTCAGCATGGAGAACCTCGCGGGAGTGGCGGGGTCTGACGATAACACGGCGAAAGTGCATCTTTTGTGACGACTAAAGTATGGCGCGATCCTTCAGATTCGCCTGCCACGCTTTAGGTCTTTGATTTACCCATGTCGTGGTCGCAAAACCGCTGCACACTTTTGCGGACTTATGTAGCAATTGCCATAAAGGTCACGCAGTGCAATCAGAGCGGTTGTTAAGCAGATAAACGGCCAGAAATGACCGGCGCACGGATAGCTTGTTCGTGGGCAAGAGGTGCCAATCGCCGTAACGCAGTGATCGCTATTCGTCGGCCCTATTCGGTGCATCGCCGACCCCGAACTGATCGTCAGAGGCCGGCAAGATAGTGAGCCATGGCAGCGATGTCGTCGGCCGAAAAATTGCGCACCAAGGCCGTCATGCTGGGCATGTTCGGGCGCTTGTTATCGCGAAAGTCGGAGAGGGTTTTGATCAGGTAGTCCAGCTTCTGATTTGCGACGCGCGGAGTGTTGGCGTATCCGACGAAACCCTCCCGGTGGCACGAGGTGCACTTCTTCCCGGCGTCGAGCGCTCGGACGCGGGTAATGCTCGCTGCGTCGGCCGGCTCGCGGTAGGCGGGCCAGGGCAGTGCGGAGAAGTAGGCCGCAAGCGCCTTCATGTCGTCGTCGGAAAGATTCTTCGCGATCCGGCCCATGAGGTCGTCGGTGCGCTCTCCATTGCGATATTCCTGCAAAGCTATCAGCAAAGAGGACTCGTGCTGGCCGGCGATGATTGGCGTGTTCTTAACAGTCGGCATACCTTTCATACCGTGACACATCCCGCAAAGCTTGGCCCTGTGGGAGATTGCCGCCGGCGGTGGCGCAGCATTGTTCTGCGCTCTAGCCGGCAGCGGACCGAGGGCCACGAGAGCGGCGATGACGAACGGAGCGAGCGCGCTGCTGCAAGGCATGCGAGGCCTCCAGATCGGGGCTTAATTTAAGCTGAAGTGTGATGCTGAGCTTATCAGGAGATGCAACCATTGGCGAGCGGACCCCCGTCGCCTCCATGCGACTATGGCTGCGTTTTTATGAGTTCACGCCCTAGTTGACTTGGAGTTTTGTGGCGGCCGTGCAGTGCTTGATCCGCTGCCTATTGTTGCAGATGCGGGGCGAAAAGCTCGAGATCGGCCTCGCCAAGCCTGTCGCTGACCGTGTTCAGTTGGTGCCAGTAGGGATAGATCACCAGTGGCAGGCTGACCGCGTCGAGGCGCTTGCGCTCCTCGTCCGTCAGCTTCAGCTCGGCGGCGGCGATGTTGTCGCGGAACTGGGCTTCGGTGCGGCCGCCGATGATGACCGAGGTCACGGCTTTGCGGCCGATTAGCCAGGCGAGCGCCACCTGAGCCGCCGAAACGCCGCGTTCCTGGCCGATCGCGACCAGTGTCTCGACGATGTTCCATAGACGGTTTTCGTCACGGATCGGCGGCTCGGTCCAGCCGGCGAATTGGCGCGTGCCTTCAGGGGCTGCCTGGTTGCGGCGATGCTTGCCGGAGAGCAGGCCGCCGGCGAGCGGGCTCCAGACCAGCACGCCGAGGCCCTGGTCGATCGAGATCGGTAGCAGCTCATATTCGGCATCACGGGCTTCCAGCGTATAGTGGATCTGCTGGCTGACGAAACGCTGGTACCTGTGCTCGTTGGCAATGCCAAGCGCCTTCATGATGTGCCAGCCGGAATAGTTGGAGCAACCGACGTAACGCACCTTGCCCTGTTTGATCAGGGTATCGAGGGCTTCCATCGTCTCTTCGAGCGGCGTCTGGCCGTCCCATTCATGCACCTGGTAGAGGTCGATGACATCGGTCTTCAGGCGCTTGAGGCTCGCCTCGCATTCGCGGACCAGGTGGTAGCGCGACAGGCCTTGGTCGTTCGGGCCGTCGCCCATGCTGAAGCGGGCCTTGGTGGCGAGCAGCACACCCTGCGGCCGCTTGCCGGAAAGCACCTCGCCGATGATGTTTTCGCATTCGCCTGATGAATAGGCATTGGCGGTATCGATCAGGTTGATGCCGGCATCGATGCACATATCGATCATCTTGCGAGCCTCGGAAACGCCGAGGTCCCCGACGGTCTTCGCCCAGCCGACGCCGCCGAAGGTCATCGTGCCCATGGTCAAAGTCGAAATCTTCAGGCCGGAACGGCCGAGCAGACGATATTCCATAGAAATTCCTCCTTCATTGAAACGTGAGTGACGTAGCGCAAAGCCCGGCAATGGCAATCTCCGAGTGTTCACGCCTGGGTGAGATTGCTTGGCGCCAGGATACCAGATGATCGGATGTTTCACAGGGTTGAAGACGACGCCTGCGAGATTGCGCCACAGCTATCGCCCCGATTGTCGGCAAAGCCGGGGGAGGTCAAGGAAGGTTGTGAAGCCTGGGCCTGGCGGCTGCGGCGTGCTGTCACATCGCTGTCAACGACCCCTAATAAGGGAGGGGTATCGAAATCGAGGATCCTTCCCATGAAAACGATCGTTTCTGCCGCAGCACTTGTCGCCGCGAGCCTCTTTGCCCTTCCGGCTTCGGCCGCAAACCTCGTTCTCTACACCAGCCAGCCGAACGAAGATGCGCAGGCAACGGTCGATGGGTTCATGGCCGCCAATCCTGATATCAAGGTCGACTGGGTGCGCGACGGCACGCCGAAGATCATGGCGAAGCTCCAGGCCGAGATCCAGGCCGGCAACCCGCTCGCCGACGTTCTGCTGATCGCCGATGTCGTGACGCTGGAGCGCCTCAAGGAAGACGGCAGGCTCCTGGCCTACAAGTCGCCGGAAGCCGCAGGGTACGATGCTGCCCTCTATGATGCCGACGGTTACTACTACTCCACCAAGCTGATCACGACAGGCATCATGTACAACACGTCGGCTTCGATGAAGCCTGCGAGCTGGAAGGATCTGACCAAGCCGGAAGCCAAGGGCCTCGTCACCATGCCGAGCCCGCTTGCTTCGGGTGCGGCACTCATCCACGCCCAGACGCTTGCCGCCGTTCCCGGCCTCGGCTGGGATTTCTACAAGTCGCTCGCGGAAAACGGCGCGATCGCGGCCGGCGGCAACGGCGCCGTGCTGAAGTCGGTCGCCTCGGGCGAGAAGGCCTATGGCGTGGTCGTTGACTATCTGCCGATCCGCGAGAAGGCCAAGGGCGCTCCGGTCGATTTCGTGTTCCCGAGCGAAGGCGTTTCTGTTGTCACCGAGCCGGTCGGCATCCTCGCCAGCACTGAGAATGCCGACGCCGCCAAGAAGTTCGTCGACTATGTGCTCTCCGAAAAGGGCCAGGAAGGCTTTCAGAAGCTCGGCTACATCCCGGCCCGCAACGGCATGAAGGTGCCGGAAGGCTTCCCGGCGCGCGACACCATCAAGGTCCTGCCTATCAAGGCGGCCGAAGCGTTGAAGAATACCGACCAGGACCTGAAGACCTTCTCGGGCATCTACGGTTCGAACTGATACTTTCATGCACGGATATGTCAAAACAGGAAACAGCCAGCCCGCCTGGCTGTTTCCTTTTGTCGTCATCGTCGTCCTGATCCTCAGCGTGCTGCCGCTCGCTCGTCTTGCCATGGTCGGGATCTCGGCCTTCGCCGATGGCGGCGTGATGACTGTTTTGAGCGAGGCGTCGCTGTGGTCGGCAACCTATTACACGGTTGTCACCGCCATCCTCGGCACGATCATCTCGCTCGTCATCGGCTGCCTCTTCGCCTTTCTGCTGACGCTGACCGATATCCGCGCCAAGGGGCCACTCAGCTTCTTCTTCGTGCTGCCGATGATGATCCCGCCGCAAGTGACGGCATTGGCCTGGGTGCAGATGTCCGGCCCCTCCAGCCCGATGTTGAAGGCGCTTTCCATTGCCCCGCCGCTCGGCTCGCCGCAGCCGCTCTATTCGGTGGGTGGTATCGCGCTGCTTTACGGCGTCCAGCATGCGCCGCTGGTCTATCTGGCGCTTCGGGCCGGCTTGATGACGCTGCCGCGCGACGGTGTCGAGGCCGCACGGCTTTCCGGCGCCTCCAGCCTGCGGGTGTTCCGCGACATCATCCTGCCCCTGTCGCTGCCCGGCATCATCGCCGGGGCGGCAATTTCCTTCGTCTCCTGCACCGGCAATTTCGGCATTCCCGCCATTCTCGGCATTCCGGCCTCGATCTTCACGCTGCCGACGCTCATCTTCACCAAGTTTTCCGCCTTCACCAGCCGGACCTTCGGCGATGTCGCCGTGCTCTCGGCGATCATCGCCATCATCTCGGTCGTCGGCCTGATGATCCAGGACCGGGCACTGCGTGGCCGCGACTACCGTGTCATCGGTCTATCCGGAGCGAGCGCCGCCTTCGAACTCGGTGCCTGGCGATTTGCCTTGGCGCCACTCGTCTGGGTGATCCTGTTCTTCATGCTGGCGGCGCCCTTCTTCGCGCTCCTTGCCGGCGCGCTGGTGCCGGCCTATGGCGTGCCGCTCACCTTCAAGACCATGTCGCTGCATGCTTTTGAGGAGATCCTGTTCCGGCAGGCGGTGACGCGCACGGCCTTTGTCAATTCGCTGTCGCTTGCCGGCGCCACCGCGCTTGGTCTCCTGGTGGTGACAATGCTTGCAGCCTATGCGCTGACGCGGCGCAAGGATGCGGCTTCCCGCATCGTTTCCGGCCTCATCGAAATACCCTATTCGCTGCCCGGCATCGTCATGGCTGTTTCCTTCATCCTGGTGTTCGCTGCACCCATCCCATTCCTGCGCGTCTCGCTCTACGGCACGATCTGGATCATCCTGATTGCCTATTTCTCCTCCTTCTTCGCCGTCAGCCTGAAACCGGTGGTCAGTGCCTTTCATCAGCTCGATCCGGCGCTCGAAGAGGCGGCACGGCTTTCCGGGGCCGGCTTCTTCCGCCGGCTTGCCGATATCATCGTGCCGCTGATCGCGCCGGCCGCTGGCGCCTCCGTCATCCTCGTCTTCCTGATCGCCTGCAACGAGCTGACGATCTCCGCACTTCTCTGGTCGGCCGGCACGCAGACGCTCGGTGTCGCCATTTATAATCTCGATGACAGCGGCAGTTCCGACCTTGCTTCGGCGCTTTCGGTGCTCGTCGTCGTCATGGTCGTCATGCTGATGCTGCTGCTTGAGCTTCTGGCCAAACAGCTGCCGAAAGGAGTGGTCCCATGGCGAGGCTGATCCTCAATCAGCTCGGCAAGGATTTCGGCACCGGACGGGCTGTCGTCAGCGGGTTTTCGCTCGATGTGCGTGAGGGTGGCTTCCTGGCGCTGCTCGGGCCTTCCGGCTGCGGCAAGACGACGGTGCTGCGCATGATCGCCGGTTTCGAGACGCCGACCGACGGGTCGGTCCATCTCGGCGAGCGGCTGCTTGCCGATGCCGCGCAATCGCTGCCGCCGGAAAAGCGAAACATGGCGATGGTGTTCCAGTCCTATGCGCTCTGGCCGCATATGAGCGTCGCCGACAATGTCGGTTATCCCCTCAAGGTGCGCGGCATTTCGGGCGAGACCTATCGGACGAAGGTGCGCGATGCGCTCGGCATCGTGCGGCTTGCCGAATATGCCGAACGGCGGCCGGCCGATCTTTCCGGCGGCCAGCGCCAGCGCGTGGCGCTTGCCCGCTGCCTGGTCACATCGCCCGACGTCGTGCTGCTCGACGAGCCGCTCGCCAATCTCGACCGCCACCTGAAACAGGAGATGGAGGAAACGTTCCGCGATTTCCATCAACGCTCGGGCGCGACGATGATCTATGTCACCCACGACCAGAGCGAGGCGATGGCGCTCGCGACCGACGTTGCCGTCATGTCGGAAGGGCGACTGCTGCAGGTGGCGTCACCGGCCGAGATCTACGCCCGGCCGGAAGGCCGCGTCGTCGGCGGGCTGATCGGGCGAGGGGCGATCGTGACGCTGCCGCGGATTGCCGGAAATTGCAGGGCGTTTGACCGGCCTGTGCTGGAGCCGTTGTTTGCCGGTGCTGTCGCCGGGACCGCCAGCGGCGACCGGATGGATGTCCTCGTCCGGCCGGAGGATGTGATGGTCTCCGGCGAGAATACCGCCGCCGGCGAGGGGATCGCGGCGGCGGTCGAATCCGTTCTCTTCGAGGGCGAGCGCTATGCATTGAAGCTCACCCTCGCCGACGGGCAGGCGCTGCGGGCCTATTCCCGCTTTCCAGTCCGGACGGGTGACAGTCTCAGGTTATCGGTGCGCGCGGCATGGCGGCTTTGAGACGCCCGCGCCCTTTCGGGATCACTCGCTGCCGGAACATTGCCAGCGGATGACACGGCAGGTTCCGGTCTGACGTCCACAGCTGCCGATCGCCTGACGCTGGGCCTCACGGTTGTCGTAACCCCAGCCGCCGCGATGGCCGACGGCCACCGCGCTGCAGCCATTGCGGAACCAGATGGCGATGCGGCAGTCATCGGCGCTGCTGTCGCAATTGCGCCGGGCGACGGTTTCGGCGTCGCCGCGATTGTCATTGGCATTGGACCAACCCAGAGCGCCCGTTGATGGCGAATAGGTGATGGCACCGTAGCTGTCTGCAAGTGCCGGGCCGGTGCCGGCGAGGGCAGTCAAAACCGCAATCGATGCAGAAATCCGTTTCATGAAATGCTCCCGCCCCGGAACCGGTGAATGTCGTCCGGGACGAATTATTCGGAGCCTGCGGGAGCATGTCAGCGGCCTAAGTCACTGGCAATCGCCTCCGGGGCCGCAAGAGGGGTGGTTGTCCGCATATTTCTTGGCCGGCCATCTTTTCCTGCGGCTTCTGCTGGTTAAGGTACTCCCCGCAACCGGATCCTTCCCATGTCGCTTCGCCTCGCCACCTTCAATGTCGAAAATCTCCTGACCCGTTTCGATTTCACCGGCTTCCGCAATCAGCTGCGCCAGGACCGCGTCATCAAGCTTTTCCAAGTGTCGAGCGAGGGCGTCTACCAGCAACTCGAGCAGGCTCGGGTGATCGCTGCGACCGACGATACGCGGCAGATGACGGCGCTCGCGATCGCCGATGCGGATGCCGACATCCTCTGCCTGCAGGAAATCGACAACATGGCGGCTCTTCAGGCCTTTGAATACGGCTATCTCTTCCGCATGGTCGGAAACGGCTACCGGCAGAAATATCTGGTCGAGGGCAATGACAGCCGCGGCATCGATGTCGCGGTGCTGATGCGCGAGGAAACGCGCGACGGCCAGAAGATCGAGCTCAGGGACATCCGCAGCCATGCAATGACGACCTATCGCGATCTCGATCTGTTCGACGAGGAACTGGGGCTCACCAACCGCATCGACGACAAGATCTTCAAGCGCGATTGCCTGGAGCTCGACCTTCTGATCGGCGGCCGGCCGTTTTCGCTCTATGTCGTGCATTTCAAGTCGATGGGCAATCCGCGCGACGGGCTGGACGGGCGGCAATCGACCATGCCGATCCGCCGTGCCGAGGCGCGCGCGGTGCGCCGTATCATCGAGGATCGTTTCGGTGCGGATCACGCGGGCACCAAGAGCTTCGCCATCTGCGGCGACATGAATGATTATCAGGAGCGCGTCGACGTCATCGGCCGGCGGGGCGCCGGCTATCGTTTCGAGCATCAGGACGAGGCCGAAAGCGCGCTCGACGTTTTCAGCCGCGACGGCTTTGCCGAAAACGTCGTACGCCGCCGCGCGGCGCTGGACCGCTGGACGCTCTATCATGCGCGCGGGCCGCAGGAGCAGTGGCTCTGCCAGCTCGACTATCTCTGGCTTTCACCAGCGCTCGCCGCCCATAATGCCGGTCGCCTGCCCGAAATCATCCGCAGCGGCCAGCCCTACCGCACCATCTTCCCGCCAGGGCAGGAGGTGGAGCGTTATCCGCGCACCGGTTGGGACAGGCCGAAGGCGTCCGATCATTGCCCCGTCGTCATGACACTGGATCTCCCCTGAAAGCGAACATGAAAACGAATTTGAACATGAATTTCACCAACGCCAATTTCTCCGATGATTTCGCCGGCTGGCCGCCGTCGGCGACGGTCTTCCCGATTGCCGGCGTGGATCTGCGCGTCCTGCCCGGCCCCCATCCCCTCGTCGCCACCGAAGAAGCGGCGATTCGAGAGAACTGGGCACGAGAGACCGCTGCCAACCCGGCGCTATTCGACGGGCGCATGGTGTTCCAGCGACTGATATCGCTCAGCGAAGACGGGATTGTGGGCGAGGGCCATGTTATTCCCTTTTCCGCGTTCATGTGGTGGCGCCGGCAGCCGCAGCGTCAGGGCGGCATTCACGTCTTCGCCTATCCGGTGCTGGAAAGCTCCGACGGCGCGCTGGTGGCGATCCGCATGGGCGCCCATACCGCCAATCCCGGCCAGGTCTATTTCGCCGCCGGTTCGCTCGAACCGGAGGATATCGTCGACAACAGCTGCGACATCGAGGCAAACATGCGCCGCGAGGTCCACGAAGAGACCGGGCTCGATCTTGCCGATGCCGTCGCGGGGCAGGGACTGTTCGCCACCCATAACAAGCGCACGGTAACGCTGCTGCGGCTCTTCCGCTTCGAGATGACGGCGGACGAGATGATCGAGCAGATCGAGCGCCACATGCTGGTCGCCGACGACCAGGAGATCGCGGGCGCCGTGGCCATCCGCTCGGCTGATCCCTCGGCCTATCCCTATAACATCGCCATGCTGCCGGTGATCGACTGGTATTTCGGCAAGGCCGGCGCATAGGCGATCAGTTCGTCCGCGTCACGCCACACCAATCAGCCCTCATCCAGAGGTGCTCCGGAAGGGGCCTCGAAGGAAGAGGGCGGTGGTTCGTGCCTCCCATGAGATTCGAAGCCGATGCCTGGAACCGTATTGGGCGACGCTTCAGGATATTATTTGGGGATCCTGTTATAGAAGGACTGGGGATCGTAGACGCATTCGTAGTCGAGAAGGCAAAGCTTGCCGTTGGCATCCCTTACCCTGGCGGTGTCGTACTTGTCGCCCAGATTGCACCTGGCCGGCGGATAACGGAAGCTGCGGCCGCCAAAGCCCATGCGCACAAAAACAGCCTTGTCCTTCCTGATGATCTGCGCAAGCTCCTCGCAGCTGTGATCGCGGGCATTGACCTCCACCGCCTCGACGGCAAGGGCTGCGGACGGAAACAGCAATGCGACGGCTAGAACAGTGCTTTTCATGGAAACTCCTGCATGTGAGAAAGAGGCGGCTGGCGCAATCAGAGTGTTAGAGCGTCCTTTGTGCGTCCGAAAGGACGAACGGCGCTCTAGGGGAAATTATAGGGCGATGCCGGGTCGAAGACGCAGGCATAGTCGAGAATGCACTGTTTCCCCTTAGCATCGCGAAAACTGGTGGTGGTGCGTTTGTCGCCCATGCTGCATTGGGCGGGCGGATAGCGGAAGCTGCGGCCGCCAAAGCCGACGCGGACAAAGACCTTTTTATTCTGACGGATGATCTGCGCAAGCTCGCCGCAGCTGTGATCGCCCGCATTGACCTCCGTTGCACCGGCGGCAAAGGCCGGCAAGGGCAGAGACAAGGCGACGGCCAAAATAACGCTTCTCATGCACCCCTCCCGTCTGTGAGAGGGAGATAGGGCGCGCGGATCGCGGCGGCCAGCCTTGAGGGCAAGACGAACCATGCCGCCGGCGTCCAGAACGGTTCCCGGCAGGCCGGAAAATCCGGCCTGAATTCAGAAACATCAATCTTTTCAAGAGATTTGGTGGGTGATGTAGGGCTCGAACCTACGACCCGCTGATTAAGAGTCAGCTGCTCTACCAACTGAGCTAATCACCCGTTCGCGCTTGGCTGCGCGGTGTGACGGGGCGTATAAACAGGATCGGCAGGCTTGTCCAGCGCATAGGCGAAATTTCTTTGGTTAATCGCGAAGATTTTTCGGCATGGCTGAAATGCAGCGCATAACCCCGAAAATCGGAAGCGATTTTCGGAAAGGATTATGCGCCGATTCAAAGTGATAGGGCGCGTCCTGGCGGACGCGCGGCGCTCCGGTGAAATCAGAGGTCGAGCGTGCCGCTGGCCAGCCGCACCGCCTGGCCGCCGATGCGCGCGTTGGAGATCGTCCCGCCGTCGACATCGATATGAAGGTGGATAAAGGATGGACGATCCATCTCGACGCCCTGCTCGATCATGATTGGATGATGTCCGTCCGTCAGCCGGTCGAAATGGTGGATCGCTCCGGAGAGCGCCGCCGCTGCCGCCCCGGTAGCCGGGTCTTCGACGATGCCCATGCCGCTTGCAAACATGCGCGCATGGAACTTCGCCACGTGGTTGACGCCGCCGCGACAATAGACATAGGCCGAGGCGAGCGCACCGTCGACGAAAGGCACGATCTTTTCCCAGAGCTGCGGATCGAATTCCACCCGCTGCGTGGCTCCGACATCGTGCACCGGAATGAGCAGGAAGGGGACACCGGCGCTCCAGACCGATGGGACATGATTTTCGAAGCCGATTTCGGTCACCTTCAGCGACAGCGCATCGGCAATGCCGAGCTTGTCGAGCGGCATGATGGCCGGCTGCGACTTACGCGGCAGGTCAAATTCGGCAAAGCTCGCTTCGCCCTCCCTCAGCCGCACCGCACAGCGCACTGGCCCGACATTTTCCTCGAGTACCGAGACGAGATCGCGGGTCGTCGCGCCATGAGCCCGCTCGGCCAGCGCCACCGCCGTGCCGACCGTCGGATGGCCGGCAAAGGGCAGCTCGCGCCCCGGCGTGAATATCCTCAGCCGCGCTGCATAGGCGGGGTTGCTCGAAGGCTGCACGAACACCGTCTCGGAGAGATTAAGCTCCCGGGTGATCGCCTGCATCGCCTCGTCGCTGAGATCGTCTCCGTCGAAGATCACCGCCAGCGGGTTGCCCGCAAGCTTTCGATCGGTGAACACGTCATAGACGCTGTAGCTTCGCGCCACATCAGCCTCCTTGAATCGTCATCGCGCCGCCAACCTGCCCGACCAAGCGGTCGAGTGCAAGGCGCTAGCGCATCGGCCCGAAAATCGGAATCGATTTTCGGAAAGCACGATGCGTAAATTCAAGGTGTTAGAGCGTCCATTGTGCGTTCGAAAGCACGCATGGCGCTTTAGGTCGGCCTGGAGCGCCGCGACAATCGCTTTCGATTTTCGGGTAGCGCTTTGGCAGGAGCAGGCATGACTGCCCCATTCGGCATCGATGACGAGGTCAAGAAAAAGGCCGGGCGAAACTCGCACCGACCTTCCTCGATCAGTCTCGATAACGGCTGCCAGTACATCCGTGGTCAGCCGTTAGAGACAGATATGATATCCCTTAAGTAGGGTTTGCTTAATAATCTTCAAGAGCCCACAGCGGTCAGGAAGCCGGCATCCGGCCGGCTTCCTTTGGCCGAGCAGCGGTTACTGCTGGGCAGGGGCAGCCGGCGGAGTGGCCGGTGCCGGTGCCGGTGCGGGCGTTGCGCTGTTGTCGGTCGGAGCGATCGGCTTGGCCGGCGCCGGCTCGGATTGGGTCGTGGAGGCTGTCGTATCCGGCGATGTGCCGGGGGTGCTCCACTGCGAATAGGCGAATGCAGCGACAGCGATCACGGCCAATGCAGCGACCCAGACAACCCACGTATTATTGTTGCGCGCGCTCGGCGTGGTGCGCAGATCCAAATTTGGGTTCAGGGGGCGGTTGGGGTCGTTGGCATTATTGGGGTCGTACGTCATGGTACTTTCTCCTCTTTCGGTGACAGAAGAATGCCGAAGTGGGCATTTTGTTCCGTTCTGGGCCGAAGCGCCTGTGTTGATTGAGTTTTCGTCCTCTTCATTCTTGTCCCGGAGGACGAGATGCCGGCCGATCGGGTGCCCTGCGGACAGCAGCCGCCGCGACCCAATGCCCTTGACATGGCGGGGGCACTTTTGCATGGTTTTCCCATGGGGTCGCGATCACCCCACGAGGCGTCATGCTGAAGAATCGCGTCCAACAGAACCGATCAACGGAGGGACGCGTCATGCCGTCATTTCTCGAAATTTCTCCCGACAAGCTCAGCCGCCTCATCGGAACTCCCGGTGCGCCTTGCATTATCGACGTTCGCACGAAGGAGGACTTCGGGCTCGATCCGCGCCTGGTGCCGGGCTCGATCCGGCGCGACCATACCGAGGTAGCGTCCTGGGCCGGCAGCGTCGATGCCGATTCCGTCGTCGTGGTCTGCCAGAAGGGCAGCAAGCTCAGCCATGGCGTTGCAGCCTACCTGCGCCATGCCGGTATCGATGCCGAGAGCCTCGAGGGCGGCTTCGAAGCCTGGATCGCAGGCGGACCGGCGGTCCCCTGGGAAAAGCTGCCGCGCCGCGACGCGGAGGGACGGACTGTCTGGGTAACGCGCGCGCGGCCGAAGATCGACCGCATCGCCTGCCCCTGGCTGATCCGGCGCTTCGTCGATCCGAGCGCTGTCTTCCTGTTCGTGCCGGCGCCGGAAGTTATCGCCGTCGGAGAACGCTTTGGGGCGGCGCCCTTCGATATCGAAGATGTGTTCTGGAGCCACCGCGGCGAATTCTGCACTTTTGACGTCATGGTCGAGGAGTTCGGACTGGCGTCGGAACCGCTTCTGCGTCTGGCGCGGATCGTCAGGGCGGCGGATACCGCAAGGCCCGACCTCGCGCCCGAGGCGCCTGGCTTGCTTGCGGCGTCGCTCGGCCTCTCCAGGATGTATTCCGACGATCTGGAGCAACTGGAAGCCGGGATGCTGCTCTACGACGCCTTCTTCCGCTGGTGCCGGGATGCGACCGAGGAAACCCACAACTGGCCAGCGCCGAAGAAGAGGGCATGAGATGGCCGAGATGACGGATGCTGCATCCGGCGGCAAAATGGCGGGGGAGGACGCGAATGGGGCGCATCATCACGGCGTCTCGTTTGGTGACGCCTTCAGGGTGTGGCTGCGCGTCGCCGCCTTGAGCTTCGGCGGTCCCGCCGGCCAGATCGCCGTCATGCACCGGATCATTGTCGACGAGAAGCGATGGATCGGCGAGCATCGTTTTCTGCATGCGCTGAATTATTGCATGCTGCTTCCCGGACCCGAGGCGCAGCAGCTCGCCGTCTATATCGGCTGGCTGATGCACCGGACAGCGGGTGGTCTCGTCGCCGGCTTGCTGTTCGTGCTGCCGGGGTTTCTATCGATCCTCTGTCTCAGCTATATCTATGCGGCTTACGGTAACGTCGCCATCGTCGCCGGTCTGTTTTTCGGGCTGAAGGCGGCGGTGCTCGCCGTCGTCGTGCAGGCGGTCATCCGCATCGGCAGCCGCGCGCTGAGGAATAACGTCATGGTCGCTATTGCGGCCGTGGCCTTTATCGCCATCTTCTTTCTCCATATGCCGTTCCCGCTGATCGTGCTCGCGGCCGGCATCGCCGGCTTTGTCGGCGGCAGGTTCGGGCTTGCGGCCTTCCGGACGGGCGGTGGCCACAAGGCCGGAAGCGGCCCGGTGCTGTCGGATGCCGAGTCGGCGCTCGGCGAGGGCATACCGGTGCATGCGCGCCCTAATCTTGCCTGGTCGCTGCGCATGTCGGCCGCGCTGCTCGCCCTCTGGCTCGCTCCGCTCGCCGTGCTCTACGCAACCTTCGGTGCCGACAGTGTCTTTACCCAAATCGGCCTGTTCTTCAGCAAGATGGCGGTCGTCACCTTCGGCGGCGCCTATGCCGTGTTGGCCTATGTCGCGCAGGAGGCCGTGCAGCATTTCGGCTGGCTGAAACCCGGCGAGATGCTGGATGGTCTCGGCATGGCCGAGACGACCCCGGGGCCGCTGATCATGGTCGTGCAGTTCGTCGGTTTCATGGGCGCCTACCGCGATCCAGGAGCACTGAACCCGATGCTTGCTGCCACGCTTGCGGCGATGCTGACGACGTGGGTCACCTTTGTGCCCTGTTTCCTCTGGATCTTCCTCGGCGCGCCCTTCATCGAGAAACTGCGCGGCAACATCGCGCTTGCCGGCGCGATGTCGGCCATAACGGCGGCGGTCGTCGGGGTCATTCTCAACCTCGCCATCTGGTTTGCCCTGCACACGCTGTTTGCCGAGGTCGCGACCGTCGGCCTTGGCGGCTTGCGGCTCGATATCCCCGTGCTGCAATCGGCTGTGCCGGCGGCTATGGCGCTGTCGGCCGCTGCTGCCGTCGCCATCTTCCGCTTCAAGGCTTCCGTGATCGCGACGCTGCTCGCCTGTGCTGTTGCAGGGATGATCTGGACGCTGGCGGTGAACTAGAGCCGTGCGTCCTTTCGGACGCACAAAGGACGCTCTAATACTTCAGACCTCCGCATCGTGCGGGACGATCCGCTAGACTAGGCTTCCGCCCCATCCGCGGGAATGCGCGTGGCGAGCATCTTGTCGATGCGCATGCCGTCCATGTCGAGCACTTCGAAGCGCCAGCCGTCGAAGAGAAAGGTTTCGCCGGCTTCGGGGATGTGCTGGAGCTGATGCAGCGCGAAGCCCGCAAGCGTATGGAAATCGGCATCCGGACGATCGCGCAGGCCCAGCCGTTCGAAGGCGTCGAAGGCCGGCATCATCGCATCGATCAAGAGCGAGCCGTCTTCCCTGACGACGATGTCGGGCTCTTCATCGGATCCCGGCAGGTCGCCGGCGATGGCTTCGAGCAGATCGGTCTGGGTGACGATGCCTTCGAGGCTGCCATATTCGTCGATGACGATGGCGAGGCGAACGGGCGAGGCCTTGAAACTGTCGAGCACGCGGACGACCGAGGTGCCCTCATGCAGCACCAGCGGCTGCTTGATCACCTCCATCGGCCGGACCTTGCCGCCGTCCAGAACCTGGTCGAGAAGGTCCTTTTTCAACACCATGCCGATCGGTTCGTCGATCGAGCCACGCGCGACCAGCAACTGCTCATGGCCGCATTCGCGGATGGTCTTCAGGATCTCGGCGTCGCTGTCGTCGGCGTCGAACCATTCGATATCGAGACGCGGGGTCATGATGTCGGAGATCGGTCTGTCGCCGATGTTGAACACCCGCTCGACCAGTTGCTGCTGCACCTGGTTGAGAAGGCCGGCCTCCTGGCTCTCGGCGACCAGCAGCTTGAGCTCCTGCGGCGAATGGAACGACGATTCGCCGGTTCCGGCGCGAAGACCCACACCGCGCAGCACGAGGTTGCCCATGCCGTTCAGGGCAAAAATCGCCGGCTTGAACAGCAAGAGGAAGAACCCGAGCGGACGCACCACAGCAAGCGAGGTGGCCTCGCTGCGCTGAAGCGCCAGGCTTTTCGGCGCGAGCTCGCCGAGCACGATGTGCAGCGCCGTGATGATGACGAAGGCAATGACGATGGCGACGGTATGCGCGCCTGTCGCCGCCCATTGCCCGGGCAGCCAGGACAGCAGAGGCTCGATCAGGTGCGCAAGCGCCGGCTCGCCGACCCAGCCAAGGGCGAGCGACGAAATGGTGATGCCGAGCTGAGTGGCTGCGAGGTTGGCATCGAGATTGTCGACGGCGCGCTGAAGTGCGGAGGCATTCATGCGGCCTGCCGCGGCAAGTTCCGTGACACGGCTGCGCCGCACCGACACCAGTGCGAATTCGGCGGCGACGAAGAAGCCATTGGCGGCCACGAGAAGCAACACGGCTAGTATCCCGACATAGTCGAAGAGCCCGCCCGCGGATTCGGACATGTTTCCCTACCTCTGAATTGATGCGAGTCCGAAACTACACGCTCGGACAGAGGTAGCAAGGCGCAGCCGCATTCTTGCTGCACGCGATGTGGATGTCGGGTTGCCGTCATCGGGTGACCGCTGCCGCGTCATCTCTTCGGTGCTTCGAAGAGTTCGATCGGGTTTCCGGCCGGGTCTTCGAGGAGGATTTGCTTGCCGCCCATGCCCTGCACGATCTCGTTGCGAAAACGCGCGCCGGCCTGGCGCAGCGTGGCGACTTCGGCTTCCAGATCCGCGACTTCGATCTGGATGCGATTCCATCCGCCGGGCTCGGGCTTTCGTCCGTCTGGCATCGCCTGAGACGCTCCGCCCGGTCCCGTTACGCCGCTGACGAGCAGACGAAAGCCGTCCCTGGTGAGGATGGCGAAGCTGGGCGCGGGATGAAGCGCGATCGAGAAGCCGAGATGTCTCGTGTAAAATTCCAACGCGACGTCGACGTCGTCGACGATATAGCGCACGCTGATGCCGGGCATGATTTCCTCCACTGTCTCTAGAGCGATCCCGCACGACAGTCCCGACGGCGCCAAGCGCTCGTTCGGAGGCAGGGACACGCTGCATTATTTGAATCTGCGCCCAATTCTTCCGAAAATCGAATCCGATCTTTTGGCGCTATGCAGCGATTGTGCCGTGTCGGGTAAAACGGCTCTTCGTCATAGTGTATAAGACTAACCTAAAATATTAGCCGCAACCCACAGCCATCGGATTCTATTACGAAAATTTAATTTATATTTCAGTTTCGGTTCATCTTTTCAGCCCTAGTTTGTTCCCGTGCCAACACGAGGAACCCGACATGAAAAAGATTCTTGCAGCTCTTCTTTCCGCCTCCTTTCTTCTGTCTCCGATGATTGTCTCCCAGGCCAGTGCTGACGATTATCGCCGTCCGCCTGTCGTGCAGAAGCGGGTGATCGTTGAGAAGAAGGTCATCCGGCCGCATTGGAAAAAGGGATACCGCGTCAATGCCAGCGAGCGTCGCCGGTTCTCCGATGTCAACGACTACCGCCGCTATCGGCTGGCGCCTCCGCCGCGCGGTTATCGCTGGGTCCGCGCTGACAATGACTACCTGTTGATCAGCGTCACCAGCGGCATCATCTCCAGCATCATTACCGTCCGTTGATCGCAGATGGATGAGGAAAGAGGACGGATTTGGCTGCCCTCTTTCCAACTGAGGGCAATGAGTATCGATAGGTATCCTCGTTCTCTCCGTCAGTCCTGCGACAGGCGCAGGTGAGGGAGGGGTTGCTCTCGCCGGTGATCGGTTAATCCTGCCGGCGCAAAGGCATTACCCGGTCAGCGATGATGCCGAGAAATCCCTTCGGTTTGCGGGTTTCAGTCTCAGGGTCCGGTGGATACGTCAGCGGATGAAGTCCTTCGATTGTTGGCAAGGGATCGCATTCCTGGCAGATGCAGCGGTAGGATTTGATCGCCGTCGCTTTCATGCTGCCTGCCGGCTCCAACTGGCGAAGGGATCAGGCAGTTTGCGCCAGCGTTCCGGTGCAAACACCGTGGTGTCGACCAGACAGGCGTCGAGTTCCTTCCTGATCCAGGCTTCGTCCATCGGATCGGCGCCGATGAAAACGATTTCCTGGCGGCGGTCGCCCCAGACCGGGTCGAGATAGGGGCCGATGGCGCGCATGAAGCCTGGCTCTTCGGGCCATTGTTCGCGGGGTACGGCCGCCCACCACAGACCCATTTTGCCGGTACGAACGATCGCGCCCGCCTGGCTGATCTCGCCGACATGATGCGGCCGGGTCGCCAGCCAGAAGAAGCCCTTGGCGCGCACCACGCCCGGCCAGCTTCTGTCGAGGAAGGCTTGCAGCTTTGCCGGATGGAAGGGCCGTTTTTCGCGATAGACGAAGGAGCGGATGCCGTATTCCTCGGTCTCCGGCACGTGATCGCGGAAGCCGTGCAGCTCCTTGTACCAGAGTGGATGGGTCTCGGCCTTGTCGATGTCGAAGCGGCCGGTGCCGAGCATTTCGTTCAGCGCCACCCTGCCGAAATCCGCCTCGATCAGCTTGGCATCGGGGTTGAGGCCGGTGACGATCTTGCGGGCGGCGTCGCGCTCTTCCTCGCTGGCCGTGCCGACCTTGTTCAGCACCACGACATCGGCGAATTCGATCTGCTCGACCAGCAGGTCGACGATGGTCCTGTTGTCGCCGTCACCCGCCGTTTCGCCGCGGTCGGCGAGGAAATCGGCTGAGGCATAATCGGCAAGCAGGTTGGCGGCGTCGACGACGGTCACCATGGTGTCGAGCCTTGCGACGTCGGAAAGGCTTTGGCCGTTCTCATCTCGAAATTCGAAGGTGGTGGCGACGGGCAGGGGCTCGGCAATGCCGGTGGATTCAATCAGGAGGTAATCGAAGCGGCCCTGGTCGGCGAGCTGGCGCACCTCGTTCAACAGGTCGTCGCGCAGTGTGCAGCAGATGCAGCCGTTGGTCATTTCGACAAGCTGCTCCTCGGTGCGGGAGAGATTGGCGCCGCCGTCGCGCACCAGCGCCGCGTCGATATTCACCTCGCTCATGTCGTTGACGATGACGGCGACGCGCAAACCTTCGCGATTGGCGAGCACATGGTTGAGCAGCGTCGTCTTGCCGGCGCCGAGGAAGCCTGAAAGCACGGTGACGGGAAGTCTATTGTCCATGGGAACCTCATCGAATTATTAATGTTATATCATTACATGGATTGCGCTGAAAAAAGGCGGAACGGGGGTGTCCGCCTTCTTCCGCTTCAGCTTTCTCCAAAACGTCGCGTGTCCGGCAGGACGCGCAGCGCGGCGCATGACAATCATGCGCCGGAGAGGCAGCCCTTAATGCTGTTGGCGATGCCGCGCATGAGGGTGAAGTAGAGATCGGGGCCGGCCTTCAGCGTCGCCGCTTCGGGGTCGAGCACGCCTGATTTGGCGTGCGTGCCTTCGATGACCACATCGACGAGGCGCGGTTCGAACTGCGGCTCGGCAAAGACGCAGGTGGCGCCGAGTTGCCCGACCTTGCTGTGGATTTCCGAAACACGCTCGGCGCCGGGAATGGTTTCCGGGCTGACGGTGATCGAGCCGGCGACCCGGATGCCGTAGCGATGCTCGAAATACTGGTAGGCATCGTGGAAGACGATGAAGGGCTTGTCCTTGACGGGAGCGACAATGCCCTTGATCTCGGTATCCAACGCATCCAGCTTGTCGTCGAGAGCCTTGGCGTTGCCCTGATAGGTCAGCGCATTGGCGGGATCGGCGGCGACCAGCGTCGTGGTGATCATGGCGGCCATCGCCTTGGCATTCATCGGGTCGAGCCAGAGATGGGTGTCGAAGGCGCCGTGGTCGTGGTGATCGTCGGCAGCATGCGTGGCTTCGGCATCGTGATGTTCGTGACCGGAGGCAGTGTCGTGCTCGTCGCCGTCATCGTGCGCTTCAAAGGCGCCGCCCTCGCGGAAGGGGAGTTTGACGAGGCCGGGCGCTTCATCGAGTGCAGCGATGCTGGCATCCCGGCCGAGCGCCTGCAGTGGCTTTTCGAGAAAGGCCTCGAGGCCGGGACCGACCCAGAAAATCACCTTGGCGTCCTGCAAAGCGCGGGCATTCGACGGCTTCAGACTGTAGGTGTGCGGGGAGGCGGCGCCGTCGACGATCAGTTCCGGTTCGCCGACGCCCTGCATGATCGCCGAAACCAGCGAATGGATCGGCTTGATCGAGGTGACGACGACAGGCGCATCGGCGGCCCGCATCGTTCCGGCAAAGAGCAAGGCGGGGATTGCGACGCCCATGATTGCGAGAGCCGGTATTTTGAAGGCCAAGACTTTGAGAAATGGCCCCAGGGCACGTTGCATCAGTGTGCTTCCCTTGAATTACAATTGTTATGTTATTACATCAATTGCGTTATGCTATAACGTGTGCAATAGCAGGACGCAACAGCACTTTCGGAAAATTTGATGCTCTCTCCCGCAAAGACCCTCGGTAGTGTCAGGGCCGAACCGCTGGTTTCGCTTGAAAATGTCGGCGTTCTCCGCAATGGCCGCTGGCTGGTGCGCGGCGTCGATTTTTCCGTCTCGCGCGGCGAGATCGTTACCCTGATCGGGCCGAACGGCTCCGGCAAATCGACGAGCGCCAAAGCGGCAATCGGCGTGCTGAAGCCCGACGAGGGCAGGGTGGAGCGCAAGGCCGGCCTCAAGGTCGGCTATGTCCCGCAGAAGCTGTCGATCGACTGGACCCTGCCGCTTTCGGTGCGTCGGCTGATGACGCTGACCGGCCCGCTGCCCGAGCGCGACATGCTCTCGGCGCTCGAATCCGCCGGCATCGCCCATATGCTCGATGCCGAAGTGCAGCATCTTTCCGGCGGCGAATTCCAGCGGGCGCTGATGGCACGCGCCATTGCCCGCAAGCCGGATCTGCTGGTGCTCGACGAGCCGGTGCAGGGGGTCGATTTCTCCGGCGAGATCGCCCTCTACGATCTCATCAAATCGATCCGCAACGCCAGCGGCTGCGGCATTCTGCTGATCTCGCACGATCTCCACGTCGTCATGGCCGAGACCGACACCGTCATCTGCCTCAATGGTCATGTGTGCTGCCGCGGCACGCCCGAATCCGTCAGCCGCAGCCCGGAATATGTGCGCCTGTTCGGCAGCCGGGCGGCGCAGACGCTGGCCGTCTACAGCCATCATCACGATCATACGCATCTGCCGGATGGGCGCGTGCAGCATGCGGACGGCACGGTCACCGATCATTGCCACGCCGATGACGGGCATCACGCGCATGACGGCGGCCATGCGCACGACCACGGGCATGACGGGCATGACCATGGGCATGCCGGTGATGGCCACACGCATCCGCACGCCCATGAGCATGCGGCGGGAGATCGCCATGCTTGACGATTTCTTCGTGCGCGCCATCCTTGCCGGCGTCGGGCTGGCGCTGACGACGGGGCCGCTCGGCTGCTTCATCATCTGGCGGCGCATGGCCTATTTCGGCGATACGATCGCCCATTCGGCGCTGCTGGGCGTCGCATTGTCGCTGCTCTTCGAACTCAATCTGACACTGGCCGTGTTTGCCGTCGCCGCCCTCGTATCGGTGCTGCTGCTGTTCCTGCAGAAGCGCCAGGCGCTGTCGGCCGATGCGCTGCTCGGCATCCTCTCGCATGCGACCCTTGCGATCGGCCTCGTCATGGTCGCCTTCATGAGCTGGGTGCGGATCGATCTCATCGCTTTCCTGTTCGGCGATATCCTTGCCGTTTCCACGACCGACATCGCGCTGATCTGGGGCGGTGGGCTCTTCGTTCTCGTGGCAATGGCCTGGCTGTGGCGGCCGCTGCTGGCGGCGACCGTCAATGCCGAGCTCGCCGAGGCCGAGGGGCTGAAGCCGGAGCGGGCGCGGCTGTTCTTCATGCTGCTGATGGCCGTCGTCATCGCGATTGCCATGAAGATCGTCGGCATCATGCTGATCACCTCGCTGCTGATCATTCCGGCGGCTGCGGCGCGGCGCTTCTCGTCGACGCCTGAGGTCATGGCGGTGCTCGCCTCGCTGATCGGGGCCATCGCCGTCGTCGGCGGGCTGTTCGGTTCGCTCACCTACGACACGCCCTCCGGCCCCTCGATCGTGGTTGCGGCGCTGATCCTCTTCATGCTCAGCCTGCTTCCCCTCAGGCGCCATCGCGCGGTCATGCAAGGACAAGGCTCATGACGACACCGCAATTGACCAAGAACCAGTCGCTTGTTTTCGATGTGCTCGAAAAGGCCGATGGGCCGCTCAGCGCCTACACCATTCTCGACAAGCTGCGCGATCACGGTTTTCGCGCGCCGCTGCAGGTCTACCGGGCGCTGGAGAAGCTGCTCGAATATGGCGTCGTGCACCGGCTTGAAAGCATCAACTCCTTCGTCGCCTGCGCCCATCCCGGCGACGACTGCCACAGCCACGGCATCGTCGCCTTCGCGATCTGCGAAAGCTGCGGCCAGGTGATGGAGTTCCACGACCATGAAGTCGACCATCGGCTGATGGCCTGGGTGCGCGGCCAGAAGTTCAAGCCGGAAAAGACGACGATCGAGATCCGCGGATTGTGCGAGGCCTGTGCGGCCTGATTGGAGCGGGTTGCGGCCGTTTCCCGATGCGCCACGTCTGGTGAGAACGCCACCCACCTCATTCCTGCAACACAGGAGCAATCGCGTGACGAAAACCGACCTCTCCGACCGCTACCGCGATTACATTGCCTGCCTGAACAGCCAGGACTGGCAGAAGCTAGGGCAATTCGTCGACGACGGCGCGATCCATAACGGCCGGCGGCTTGGGCTGTCGGGTTACGTCGCCATGCTCGAGCGGGATTTCGATGAGATTCCCGATCTCCATTTCAATGTCCTGATGCTGATCGCCGACCCGCCTTACGTCGCTTGCCGGTTGGGCTTCGACTGCACGCCGAAGGGAAAATTCCTCGACCTCGAGGTCAACGGTAGGCGCGTTGCCTTCAGCGAGAACGTGATCTACGAATTTCGCCACGGAAAGATCGTCGAGGTCTGGTCGGTGATCGACAAGGTGGCAATCGAAGCTCAGCTTCGAGGCGAGAGGTGATTGCACGGTCTTGCGGTTTGCCGACCTTGGTGGGTTCTGACGGAACGGTGGCGGAGATGGGTTGATCGCGTCGACCATAAAATTCTTCTGCAGGTGGCAAATTGGCGAAACGAACCGGCCGTTTCCCGGGATGAAAACGGCGCGGTCTTCGGGCCAGTCAGAAAGAGATATCGAGCCCTGACCGAGAAACACCAGGGGACATTGACGTCGCCGCCAGCTCGAGCAAGGGCAAAATCGGTGGCAGGTTGCGGTAAATTCGACGAAGAATTGTGTGCCCGACGGGCAGCTCCGCGAGCGTTTGGTGTAAGAATCGGAAACACTTTGTGACTAAGTGTCTCCAAAAGCAGCGTTTTTCGACTTGCTGCGCGCGACGACATGACGGATATTGTTTAAACGTTGAGGAAGCCGTCATGATCAGAATGATTGAAAACCCTGCCGAGCTGGCGGGCGAAGATATCACCGGCAAATATATTCTCCGGAAGCTGAACTATCATTGGTTCGCTTACGGCAAGGCAGCTATCGTGACCGCTTGCAAGGGAACGATCCTGCATCTCGAACGGGAAGAGACGGTCTATTCCGAGCGCTGGGGTCGCCGCGCCTATACGGGCAGCGGCAAACGTTATCCCGGCGGCATCTGTCCCATTTCGGCGGTCGCTTGCGTCTGCGATACACCTGACGACGTCAATGCCGTCATCCAACTGGATGTCGAAGCGCAGGACGAATTCTATCAATTGATCGCCAAGGCCGAAGCCAGGGTTCAGGCTCTTGCCTCTTCCTCACGGAACAGCCAGTTTCTCGAAGCCGCCGAATAAGGCACTCTTCCGCGAAATCGGGCTGGGCCGTCATTTCGAGGCGTCGGGGATCGATGCGAGGTCTCCACTGGAGTGGCTACGGCAGCTATTGGCCCGGCTGCGATTAGTCGATGCCGGCAATACCCGACCAGACTCTATATAGCACTTCGGAATCCCGAAATTGGTTGCGGCATTGAAATCATTGGCTGTTTCTCTCCGTCCACACCTCACGAAACGCCGCGAATTTCGGAATCCCGAAGCGGCGTTTTTCTTGATTGGATTGCCAATGGCAACAACTCTGTGGCGCGTCACCCGATCTGCTTGAGATCGCGGGCGAAGCGTTGCCAGTTGGCGACGTAGTTTTCCGCCGAGCGGCGGATGGCTCCGATTGCCGCTTCGTCGAGCGTGCGCAGGACGCGGGCGGGTGCTCCGACGATCAGGGAGTTGTCTGGGAATTCCTTGCCTTCGGTGACCAGTGCATTGGCGCCGACGAGGCAGTTGTTGCCGATTTTCGCACCGTTGAGGATGGTGGCGCCCATGCCGACCAGCGCGTTGTCGCCGATGGTGCAGCCGTGGAGAATGGCGTGATGGCCGATGGTGCAGCCTTTGCCGATCGTCAGCGGGAAGCCCATGTCCGTATGGGCCATCACGCCCTCCTGGATGTTGCTGCCTTCGCCGACGGTGATCTTCTCGTTGTCGCCGCGCAGCACTGCGCCGAACCAGATGCCGACATTCTCGCCGAGCTCGATTCGGCCGATGATGTTGGCATCCGGTGCGATCCAATAGAGGCCGGCGGCGGGCAGTTTCGGCGTCGATCCGCCGAGCGCATAGACGGGCATGACTCTCTCCTCAGACGACCTCGACCGATAGGGTGGCGATACCGTCGATGCCGCAATAGATATGATCGCCCCTGGCGACTGCGCCGACGCCGGCGGGCGTGCCGGTCATGATGATATCGCCGGGCGCCAAGGTGAAAAGCTTCGACAATTCGGCGATGATCTCCGGCACCTTCCAGATCATCTGGTTGAGATCACCGTCCTGAACGCGTTTGCCGTTCTGTTCCAGCCAGATCTTTGCCTGCGTGGGGTGGCCGAGGCGACTGGCCGGAACGATCGACGAAACGGGGGCGGAATGTTCGAAAGCCTTGCCGACTTCCCAGGGACGGCCGAGCTTCTTTGCCTCGCCCTGCAGATCGCGGCGGGTGAAATCGATGCCGACGGCATAGCCGTAGATGCAGTCGAGCGCATCCGCGGCCTGAATGTTCGCGCCGCCGGATTTCAGCGCCAGCACACATTCGACCTCGTAATGCACGTCTGATGACAGCGACGGATAGGGAAAGGCGTGGCCCGCCGGCAGCAGGTTGTCGGCATTCTTCTGGAAGAAGAAGGGTGGCTCGCGGCTGGGATCATGGCCCATCTCGATCGCATGGTCGGCATAGTTGCGCCCGACGCAATAGACGCGGCGCACCGGAAAACGCTCGGCGCTGCCGTCCACCGGCAGTAGTACCGGTGCGGGACGCGGAATGACGGTGGCGGGATGGGGCATGGGCGGGCTCTTCCTGTTTTCGACTCTTGCGCCATCTTAGACGGAAAACGTCGCGCCGGGAAAGCATCCCTGGCGCCCGGATCGGGTGCATTGACGCCGTCACGGTCGCGGGTTAACCTTGGCCATGAGCAGGATTTTTGCAGTTTCGACCAAGTCTACGACCACCGCGCCGCGGTGGGTGGTGGACGCGTGAACTGAATTCCGTTCATCGCTGCTGAGACCAACCCGCCGGAAACGAGCGGGTTTTTTGTTCCCGCCCGTGTCCCGCATTCGAGGACGAGATCGTGGACGATATCCAGAAACATATTCTCGCGGAGCGGGCGCTGGCCGCTGCCCGCCGCTGTGTCGCCAGCCGCTTTGCCGGGGCTGCTTTCACCTATGTGGCGGGTTCCATCATGCGCGGCGAAGGGACTGCGTTTTCCGATATCGATCTGGTCGTCGTCTTCCCGTCGCTGGAAAGAGCCTGGCGGGAATCGTTCACTGAGGACGGCTTCCCGGTCGAGGCCTTCGTCCACGATGCGCAGACGCTAGCGCATTATCTTCATCGGGATGCTGACAGCGGCTATCCGATCATGGTCAACATGGTGATGACAGGCTGCATTTTGGGACCGGATATCGACAGCGCCCGCCTCATCCAGGCAAAGGCGGCGGATATTCTGGCGGCAGGGCCCAAGCCTCTTGCCGGGGCAGACTATGACATGCTGCGCTATCAGGTCACCGATCTGGCCGATGACCTGCGCGGCGCCCGCCCGCCCGAAGAGGTCGCCGCTATCGCCGCACTGCTCTACCAGAAGCTCGCCGATCTGATCCTGCTCGGGCGCGGCGCATGGAGCGGCCGCGGCAAGTGGGCGCCGCGTGTCCTGAAGACGCTCGATGCGCAACTGGCGGCCGAATTCGACGCGGCGTTCAGGCTGGCGGGGCAGGGCGACGGCGCCCGGTTGCTGGCCCTTGCCGACCGCGAGCTCGCCCCGCATGGCGGCCGCTATTTCGACGGGTACCGGCAGAACGCGCCGCTGGAAGCGCGCCGCCTGGAATAATTTGGTATCGGTCACGTTGCCGCATTTTGAAAATTGGATGAAAGATGTTTGAGAATGAGTTCAAAGGTGTCTTGCAGTCTGCCGTGAGGCGCACCGCCAGATTGCTTCTCAGACCTCCGGTGGAAGGGGATGCCGATTTCCTGATCCGGCTTTTTTCGCGGCCGGAACTGGTCGCACACCGACCGGTGCCCCGGCCTGATACGCCGGAGGAAAGTGCTGCGCGGCTCGCGCGCGATATCGGGCATTGGAAAGATCACGGGTTCGGGCGTTGGGCTGTTGAGTCAGACGGCGCGCTGATAGGGTTCGGCGGCGTCACTGTTTCCACGGAATTCGATGGCCTCAACCTTTCATATCATCTGCAACCTGAAAGCTGGGGCCATGGCTATGCCACGGAATTGGTCAGGGAATCCCTGACATTTGCATTCGACGATCTGCAGGCCGATCGCGTGATCGGATTGGTTCGCACCGCCAACACCACGTCAAGACGCATTCTCGAAAAATGTGGCTTCGCCTTCGAGTGCGAGGTGATGTTGCACGGCGCGCCGACCAACATGTACGCCTTCGGCAGTTTCCGGACTTAAGCGGCAAGCGCCGATCGCATCCGCACAAGCGTTCACGCTCGCGAGGTCATCCAGACACCCACCATTGTCACCGCCAATCCGACGAACATCGTTGCCGTCAGCGGCTCGGAAAACAGGGCCCAGGCCCATAACATGGTGACGGGTGGGCTGAGGTAGATTGCGGCGCTGACCTGCGCCACCGGGAAAAGTCGAAGACTGGTGTAATAGACCGAATAGGCGGTAAAGGTTGCGATCAGCACGAGCCATGTCATGCCGATGGCGAAATCGATGGTCATCGGCGGGATCATATTGCCCTGCATGAAGGCGCAGAACGAAAACAAGGCCGAGCCGGTCAGGGTCTGGATGCAAAGGCTCTGATGGACAGGCATGTGCTCGTCGCGCCGCCGTCTGTAGAGAACCGAGGCGAGGGCGAAAATCAGCATCGAGCCGGCCGTCAGCCCATAGGCCCAGAGCGGGGCCTGGCCGAAGCTCAGGCTTTCGAGCGAAACGAGCAGAACGCCCACCACGGCGATCGTCGTCCCCAGCCATTGCCGCAATGTCAGCCGTTCGCCCAGGAGCGGTTGCGACAGGCACGCAATCGCCAGCGGCAAGAGGTCGGAAATCAGTGCGACCAGTCCCGTCGGCACGCGCTGCTCGATGGCGAGAGCGAATCCACCGAGATAGAGGAAGACCGACATCACGCCGAACAGCATTTGCCCCAGCACACTGCGCAGATGCATCCTTGGCCCGATGGTCAGCGCGAAGGGCAGCAGTATCAGTCCCGACAGAAGGGTGCGCCAGAACAAGACCAGAATGACGCTTGCCCCCTCGCTGGCGTAGCGGATGCCGACGAAACCGGAACTCCAACTGATCACCAGAAGTGCCGCGAGCACGGGCCAGAGGAGAGGGTGTCGTCGCGGCTCGGGCCGGACGATTGATTGATCTGTCATGGCATACTCATTTCGATAACGTTCTGCTCTGACATAGGTCAGGCCAGGTGTCATCGCACATGACAAATTTCGATCGTGACATGACAAGACGCTCGCTTTATCGATGGCGACTTGTCAGGCCGACCAGCTCCATGCATAGATTTTGCGACACAGTGAGCAGAGGGCGCCGCCGTGACCGAACTCAACAGCCGACGATTGGAAATAGACGCGTTGCGGGTCCTGTGGTCCGTTCGCCGTCATGGTGGAGTCACCCGCGCCGCCGAGGCGCTCGGTCTGTCGCAATCGGCCGTCAGCCATAAGATCAAGCGGCTCGAGGTCAGCCTCGATTGCGATTTGCTCAGCCGCAAATCAGGCTCGGCCATGTTCACCGCCGCCGGAGAGGACTTGCTGGATTATGCCGAACGTATCCTTGGCCTTCATGACGAAGCGCTTCTCAGCCTGACGAAAACGCCGCTCGCCGGGCGCATCGCGCTGGGGCTGACCGAGGACACGACCTGCACGGACCTTGCCCGCATATTGGGCCGGTTTCGTCGTCTCCATCCTGATGTCGCGGTGCGCACCAAGGTCAGAATGAGTCTGGTTCTCAGGGGGATGCTGGAGCGGGGCGAGCTCGATGCTGCGATCGTGCAGATCTTTGCCCACGAGGTTCGCCCGACCGATATCGTCCTTTTCCGGGAGCAGCTCTACTGGGTGAAGCATGCGCACTTGCCTCTGCCGCCGAGTGGTCCCATTCCATTCCTGTCTTTTGACGACGAATGCTTCTATCGCCAATGGGCGCTTGATATCGGGCAGGACGGCGACACGCTGCTCGAGACGGTGTTCGAATGCGCCAGCGCCGCCGGAATCGTCTCGGCGGTCACATCCGCCCTGGGTGTGGCGCTTCTGAACGGGCGCCACCTGCGCCCCGAGATGAATATCATCACCAACCGCCTGCCCACACCTCCCGCCCTGGCCTATGTGGTGCGCCGCGCCCGAAAGGCGCGAAATCCGGCGCTCGATACGCTGGTCGCCGAAATCGAGAATGAAGTCAGCCGTTACGGCGGCCTGACTTTGGCGAGCTGACGGGTCGGGACATGCCCAGCGCATCGACCCGAAAATCGGAATCGATTTTCGGAAAGCACGATGCGAGGATTGAAAGTGCTAGAGCGTCCTTTCTGCGTCCGAAAGGGCACGCGGCGCGCTAGCCGAGAGCGCTTTGCGCGGCGCATATCCTGTCGATCAGGGCATCAAGTTCACCTTTTGGCGGACGGCTTTTGGCCAGGCGCTGTTTGAGGTGCATGATCGGCTCAGCCAGGATTTCATCCAGGCTCTCGGCACAGGTGAAGTCACCCGCCACGCGCTTGACCTTCGAATTGTCGAAGATGGCCGTCCAGGCCTTGTCGCCGACCAGCGGGCCTCTCCAATCCGGATTGTACCTGATCAGGGTGTCGGTCGGTACGTGGACGATCTTGGCTTCTACGCCCAGCAATCTTGCAATCGTCTTCTGGATATCGTCCCAGATGTGGGCGCGATCGGAGGTGATGTGGAAAATCTCGCCGAGCGCTGCTTTCTTGCCGAAAAGCCCGACGAAAGGCACTGCGAAATCGACGGAGCGGGTCAGTGTCCAGGGCGTGTGGCCATCGCCCGCCACGATGGTGGGTTCGCCGTCCAGCATGCGTCTCGCCATGACGTCGCTATCGCCCATCATGATCGGCAGGCCGGTGCGAACGGTGTGGCTGGGGCGGATGATCGTCCAGGCCAGATTGCTGGACTTCTTGAGCAATTCCTCGCAGGCGATCTTGGCCTGGCTGTAGGGCCAGTAGGGATTGATCGCCGGCGTCTCCTCGGTGATCACGTAGTGACGCGGCGGCTTTTCATAGACCGAGGCCGAAGAGATGAAAATATACTGACCGCAATTGCCCGCAAACAGCTCGATGTCGCGCGCCACCTGATCGGGCGTGAAGGCGATGAATTGGCAGACGACATCATAATTGGCCCTGGCGAGATCCGCATAGGCGGTCGACCCAAGTTCACCGACGATCGAGGTCACCCCCGCAGGCAATGGGTCGCTTCTCAAGCCGCGATTAAAGACGCTGACATGATGGCCCTCAGCAACGGCGCGGTCGACGCAGGGATAGGAAATCTGGCCGGTGCCGCCAATGAAAAGAACTTTCAAAGCCATGAGTGACCTCGGGGTCTATGGGCGGGATCTGGTGATCACCCTTCATAGCGCGAAAGAACGTAATCGTCTCCCGCAAATCTCGTGCACCGAAGATTGCGCCGCGAGCGGGGTCGCGTTGAGCCGAAAGCCGTCACTGATCGCCTGCCGTACAAGTGGCCATCATTCCCCACCATCGCCCACCAGCGCATCCCGCACGATCGCGTAGTAGGCGGCAAGCTCGGGGATATCAGCGGCCAGCCTGTCGAAGGCGGGGTCGGCTGGCGCAAGTGTGCCGGCATATTTCGTCTCGATGAAAGCCTGGTGGGCGGCAAGCGCTTCAGCATCGGCTTTGTGCACGACGGTATAGACCGGTGAGGGCACGGTGCGGCCCTTGACGATGATGCGGTCGAGTTCGACGACGGTGTAGGTATCGGCGACCAGCCTGGCGGTTTCCTCGCCGAGCAACAGGGCGACGCCATAATTCTTCGAGGCGCCTTCGAGGCGGGAGGCGAGGTTGACGCTGTCGCCGAGGCAGGAGTAGTCGAAGCGGCGGGTCGAGCCCATATTGCCGACGATGCATTCACCGGTGTTGATGCCGACGCCCATCTTCAGCACATGCGGCTTGTCGCCGCGTATCGCCGCCTCCCGCTCCAGCTGGCTGTTCAGCCTCGATATCGCCGCCTGCATGGCAAGCGAGGCGCGCACCGCATGGAGCGCGTGGTCGGGATCGTCGAGTGGCGCGTTCCAGAAGGCCATGATGCAATCGCCCATATATTTGTCGATCGTGCCGCCGTGATCCATCACCACGTCGGAGAGCGGCGTCAGCAGCCGGTTGATCAGGCCGGTCAGTTGCTCCGGATCGTCCTTCAGCGTCTCGGCGATGGTGGTGAACCCCCGCACATCGGAAAACAGCACCGAGAGCGTGCGCCGCTCGCCGCCGAGCTTCAGCTGCGAGGGATCGTTCGACAGGCGGCGGACCAGATCGGGCGAGATATATTGGGCGAAGGCGCGAATGATCTGCCGCTTGTTGCGGCGCTCCTCGGCATAATCGAAGGCCGCCTGGCCGAAGGCGACCGAGACATAGGCGACGACTGGGCCGAGCGGCGAGACGAAGACATGGGCAAAGCGCATGCCGGCAAAACTCGCTGCCGCGAAGGCGATGAGTGCGGCGGCGCTGGCGACGATCGTCAGCAATCCCGTCGAACGCCAGACGGTGGCGGCGGCCAGCAGCACCGAGATCAGTATGCAGGCGGCGACCAGCGGCAGACGAGCCTCCGCGATCGACAGGCCACGGCGGATATTGTCGTAGATCGTCGCCTGGATCTCGACGCCGGAGACGAGCTTGCCGGTATGAACGGTATAGGGCGAGGCAAAGGCATCGACGCCGCCCTTTTCGATCTCGGGCGCATTCTGCAGGCTGAGGCCGACGAGCACGACGCGGTCCTTGAAATAACCCGGCGGCAGCAGATTCTCGGGGTCGAGCGCCTGGTAGTAGGAGACCGTCGGATAGGAGCGGGCCGGGCCAAAGGACTGGATGAGCCGGCCGGAGGGCAAGGCTATGTTTGCTGCTCCCGCCGCCTTCATCAGCATGGCTGCAAAACCGTCCTCATAGCCTGGAATGCGCCGGAACGTGCCGTCACCGCTGAGATCGATGGAGGCGATGCCGGTCACCGCACCTGCTTCGGTCAGCTGCGGCAGCGGCGTGGCGCGGATCAGCTGCGAGGCCTGCGGCGTTTCGATCAGCGTTTCATCGCCGGCGAGCACGACATCGGGACCGACGGCCCCGGTGATTGCCGCATCATTGTCGGGGTTCGACGGTTCGGCCATGATGATGTCGAGGCCGATGACACGGGCGCCGGCCGCGCGCAGCTGCCTGATGAGTTCGGCATGCAGGCTGCGCGGCCAGGGCCACTGCGCATTGATATCGGCAAGCGATGGCTCGTCGATGGCGACGATCACGGGTCCGCCTTGCGGCGGGCGCGGATCGTCGACGGTCGAGAGATAGTCGAAGCTTCTGAGCTCGAGCAGCGACCAGGCGGGCAGGCGCGACAAGAGCGAGATGGCGACCAGCGTTGCAAGCGCCAGCACCAGCAGCCTGAGATGACGGCTTTCGGTTTGCCGGCTGGCGGGTCCGACCTGCCGAGGCTTGTCCTGCGCCTGCATCAGAAGCGGACTTTGAGCGTGCCCTTGAAGGCGCGGCCCCAGCCGGGTACGCCGGGCGTCAGCTCGAAATCCTCGTCGAGCAGGTTGTAGGCGGCCGCCTCCAGCGCGATGCGCTTGTCCAGGGGTTCCCAGATCAGATGGGCGTCGAGGCTCCAATAGTCGTCGAGCTTGGTGCCGAGATCGTCGCCGTCGCGTTCGCCGATATAGTTGGCCGCCACCGTCGCCTTGACCTTGGCCTCATTGACCCAGGTCAGGGCGATCTGGCCGGAATTTTTCGGAATGAATGGAAGCGAGCCGCCGTAATTCGGCTCCAGCGGGTCCTTGTTCTCCGACTCCATGTAGGCATAGGTGGCGGACAGGCCGAAGCCATAGCCGAGGGCGACGTTGGCGGTGACGGCGGCGCGGTCGATGCTGCCGCGCGACAGCGGCAGGCTGTCGGCTGCCGGAAGCGAGATCAACGGAAAATCGATCGAGAAATCATGCAGTTCCTGGTGCTGGTATTCGACCGAGGTGAAGAAGCGGTCGGTCCACTCTGCATCCCATTGCAGCGCCACCGTATCGCTATAACCTTCGATGCCGACCGAAAACTGGTTCGGCTGCAGGCCGAGGATGCCGACCGGGGCAAGGGTCGGAACGCCGGTGTCGACGCTCTGGCGCATGAAGGCGGCGCGCAGCCAATGGTTCTGGACGGGCGCCCAGGCAAGGCCGAAGCGCGGCTCCAGCCGGCTGACATCGACGCCGTCACCCGACATGCGGGTGCCGAACAGCGCATATTCGCCCTTCAGATCAGGCGTGATCTCGTGCAGCACGTCGACATAGGCGCGGGCAATGTCGACGCGGTTGTCGGCCTCCGTGGGGCCGAGCGTCGTGCCGTCGAGGAAGCCCGGAACGATATCCTCGATGTGGAGGAAGCTGCTGTTGTGGGCATCGATCCAGCCGCCCTCGATGCCATAGCGGAAGGTCATGGGTCCCGCGCCGATATCGTGGTTGAGGGCGGCGACATAGGTCTTCGAGCTCTGGTCCTGGCTGATCTGTCCGAAAGGATGGATATCGGTGCCGGGACCGCCAAGGAACGGCACCGTCTCCCAATCGAACGCTAGTTCGTCGGTGGTCTTCGTTCGCGTGCCGGAATAGAGCAGCGCTGCATTCAGCACGTTTTCATAGCCAAATGTGTGGCTCCAGCCGATGCCGGCATTGGTCGTCGTGATGATGTCGCGCCGGGTCTGATAAAGCGGCAATTCGTCGGGTGCCAGAGGGAAGCCGAGCAGGGGAATGAACAGGCCGTCGTTCAGAATGGTCGACAGCTGGGAATTGCTGCTCAATGTGTCGAGGTCGAAATCGCGTTTGGCGCCATTGAAGTAGGCGACGACGCGGTCATCCGGGGTGATCGTCGCTGTGAGATAACCGTTGCCGCTGAGGATCTTGTTGTCGGTGGAGAAGCCGCCGAAATCCGTATAGTCACTGTCGCGGGCGATCTCCTCCCAGTTCAGGTTGCCGTAGAAGCTGAGCGGGATGGTTTCGTTGGAGAAGCCCTGGATTTCGGCCTCGCCGATGCGCCTGGTATGGCCGTCGACGCTGTTGATGCCGCCGCCGAGCGAACCTTCGATGAAGGGAGTGCGCAGAAGCGTGGCCGAGCGCGAACGGCCCGACAGCATATGCGGATCGAGCAGCAGGCCCTGGAAGAGCGAGGAGAAGCTCGACGTGTTGAGGCGGTACTGGCTGATATTGTCGTCGCCGAAATCCGTCGCATTGCTGAAGGGAAAGATGCTGCCCTTGATCGACTGGTCGGTATAGCCGCTGCCTTCGAAGGGACTGAAGACCGCATCGCCATAATAGCGGCCCCAAGCGTCCAGGCCCTGGAGGCGGAAGGCGTTGTTCAGGGTCGAGCCGGCGTCCTGGTTGGCGCCGAGCGCGCTGTAATCGCCGCCGCGCGCCCTTGAGCGGCGGAGAAACTCCTGGGCGTTGCGGATCGCGCCGTCGGCGTCGTAATCGTCGATATCGACCGCAGTGCGGAAGGAAGAGATGACGGGATCGTTCTTGTCGAGCCTGTCGGCATTGTCGACCGCTTGCTCGGAGGGGAGACGGTCGCCCTTTTCGTAGTGGGCGGCGGCAAGCATCAGCTGCGACTGCGAATGCGCCGGATTGGCGGTGCTGGCCGCCAGCAAGTCCGCCAGCGCCTTGTCGCGCTCGCCGGTCTGCAGGTAGTAGCGGCCGCGGGCGAGGAGAGCGATGTCGTAGGACGGATCGACGGCGAGCGCTGTGTCGATCTCGCGCTTGGCATCCTTCATCCTGGATTGGTCCAGGTACAGAATGGCAAGATTGCCGTGGGGAACCGGGTCCTGCGGATCGAGCGCGATCGCCTTCAGGAAGGCCGCCTCGGCCTCGCCATTGGCATCGCGGGCATTCTGCAGCAGGCCCATCGAGTTCAACGATCCCGATGCCCCGGGCGCAAGCTCGATGGCGCGGTTCAGGTCGGCCAGGGCGCCGTCGATATCGCTTTCATAGCTCGCCTTGTAGGAGGCGCGCGCGGCAAGGGCGATCGGATGGTTGGGATCGAGCGAGAGGGCGCGGTTCACGGCCTCCTGCATCTGGGCGCGGTCATCGATCAGCTGCGCCAGTTGGGCGCGGATTGCGGGTAGGGTGGGATCGTCGGGAAAACGCTTCTCTGCTTGGCTGATCACATCGAGAGCGGCGCGCGGGTTTTCCAGAAAGCCGGCGGTGTAGGCCTTCATGATCGCGCCATAGGGACCGACGGCAGCCGACGGCGGTTTTTCGACATGGGCGGGATCGGCAAGCGAGCGGGCGAAGTAAGCGCCATACTGCGCCATGTTCCGGCGGTTGGCGTCGAGATGCGGCAGTGCCGTCGCAAACAGCCTTGCGGCTTCGTCGTAACGTTTTTCGGAGCCGGCGATCGTGGCATCGATCAGGTCGACGCGCGCCTTCTGGGCGGTCGTCAGCTTGCGGCCCCGAACCTGCTGAAGCGTCTCTGCGGCGACCTGCCGGCCGTCGAAGGCGCTCTGCACTTCGGCAAGCTCCAGCCAGTCCTCGGTTGTGCGACGCTCCGGCGGCAATGCCAGCAGCCGGCGGCGCTCGTCGGCCATGCGGCCTGCCGGCAGCGGCGAGGTCGGCATCAGGCCGAAGCCGTCTCGCAGGTTCAGGTAAAACAGCATCTGCTCGCGATCGTCGGGCGTGACGATAACGAGCTTACGCGGCGCTTGACCGATGGTGGCGACGGCGCCTTCACCTTCGCTCACTTCGACGCTGCCCTGTGGGTTGCTGAGCGCGACGCGGCCTTCGAGCACGATCATCGAGGTCTTGTCGCCCTCGACCGTCATGGTCCAATCGGTGCCGCGGATGGCGGCTGCGGCCGCCGGCGTTTCCACCGTCAGGCCTTGGCCGCCGCGCTCGGCGCGCGCCCAGATCGTTCCTGATTGCAGCTCCAGCGTCGTGTCGCCGCTTGCGGCCATCTTCTTGACCTGTAGCGAGGAATTGCGGCCGAGGCGAACCTGGGTGTGATCGGAAAAGACGATGGCGAGCTGGCCGTTGGCATTGGTGCGCAGCACGTCGCCAGTCAGCAGATCCTGATGGATGTCGACGACGCGCCAGTTCGACACGTCGATGAAGCGGACCTCCTCGCCGGTCTTGCGGGCGATGACGGATCCGGCGACCGGTGTTGCACGTTGCACCGGGTCGGCCGCCGCCGGGGAAAAGCCCGGCACGACAAGCGCAAGCGCCACCCCGGCGCGACAGATGTTTTTCCAGCGACCCAGCATGACCCCAACCCCAAACCCCACTTCCCCTTTGTCCATGTAGAAAAGAAAAGTCAAGCGCGTTGCACACGTGTTCTTGAATTCGCTGTGAAGTGTAATATCAGGGAAACACTTTTTGGGTGGAGTATTCAGGTGAGCGAATTCGAGAGTGCAACTGAACTTATGCCAAGCGAACCGTCGACAGGTGACATTGGCGCCGGTTATTTCGACCACATCAAGAAAATCAATGATATATTCTATGATCAGATCAAGATCTCCGATCAGAAGGCTGCCTATATCTTTACTTTCATGCTGGCCTTCCTGGTGAGCTCTAGCGAGGTGAGGGCAGTCTTCAGCCCGGCCCGCTACGCGAACGGGGCGCCAGGGAGCATGTTGTTCTCGGGCCTGCTTGCTGCCGCTTCGGTCTTTTCCATCCTGTCGGCGATCCTCGTCGTGCTGCCGCGCCGTTTGGACAGCTCGACCTCGCTGTTCTGGGGCGCATGGCACAACCACCGCGATCTGTTCTTCGAGGCGGCACTGCGGCGAGACGAACGCTATCTTTTCGACCAATATCTCGAAAACGCCAACATCCTCTCGGCCATCGCCCGCAGCAAATACCGCTGCGTTACCTTCGCGTTCCGCGGGCTGATGGTGAGTGTGATCGCCTATGTGCTGCTGTTGGTGGCGGTGTGAGCGCATCAAGTCTGATGCGGACGCTTTGGCCGGGCATGCCGCAACATGCCCGGCTGCTTTCAGCCATCAACTTCGAGGACGAGCTCCAGTTCTATCGGCAGGCCGAGGGGCAGGCTGGCGACACCGAGCACGACGCGGCCTGAGAGCTTTTCCTCGCCGAAGACAGCAAGCAGCATTTCGGATGCTCCGTCGGCCACCTTCGGATGGTCGCGGAAATCACCTTCGGTCGCGATGTAGACGCCGAGCTTGACGACTCTGGCGACCCTTTCCAGCGAGCCCAGATAGTCTCTGGCGGCCGCAAGCGCGCTCAGCGTTGCCGTTTCGGCCGCCTTCCTGCCGTCTTCGACCGTCAGGGCACCGCCGACGCGGCCGATATAGCGGGGCTCATGACCGACGACGGGCAGCATCCCGCTGAAGAAGACCAGATTGCCGGTCCTTGTCGCTTCGACATAGGCGCCGAAGGGCGTCGGCGGCGGGGGAAGGGTGATGCCGAGTTCCTGCAGCCGTCGTTCCGCGCCGGCTGCCTGTGCTTTCGCATGGTTTACCATTTGCCCAGATGTGCGCCGCCGTCGACGTGCAGCACCTCCCCGGTTACGCGCGGCGCTTCGGTCAGGAAGATGACAGCGTCGACGATCTCCTCGACGTTGGATATGCCTGTTATCGGCGACAGCGTCTTCAGGAAATCCTTCGGATTGTCCTTGTGCAGCGGCGTGTCCACCACGCCGGGAGCCACAATGTTGAAGCGAATTTTCTCGTTTGCATATTCCATCGCCAGGTTCTTGGAGATGGCGTTGATGCCGCCCTTGGTCATCATCGACACCGAGGCGGAGAAGCCGGCGATCGGATGATCGGTCAATGGCGTGGTGATGCTGACGACGCTGCCGCCGGTTTTCTGCGCGAGCATCTGCCTGACGACCAGTTGGGTCAGGTGGATGAAGCCTTCGAGATTGGTCGAGGACAATTTATTGAAGTCGGCCATTGTGAAATCGACGAACGGCTTGGCTAGGAAAATGCCGGCATTGTTGACGAGGCCGTCGATCGAGCCGAACCGGTCGATTGCGGTTTTTGCTACCCGCGCTGCGGTTTCGGCATCGCCGATGTCGCCGTCAACGAGCGCCAGCTTGTCGGAGGCTTGGAACGCCTCTGAGGCGCTGACCTGGCGCGAGGTGGCAACGACATTGTAACCGCGCTCGATGAAGGCGTTGACGAGCCCGGCTCCGATACCCTGGGAGGCGCCCGTGACGATGACTGTTTTTCCCGTAGTCATGCTGATCTCCATAAACTGGTTCGGGCAACGCGGGCCTTGGCTTTGCGAAGGCGGGGTCGCTCGAGATGGGGCTGCTGCGAATGCGCCTCCATCGGGTTGTGATTGTTTTCGCAGGGTGAATATGGCGAAAACTCCATTACTCGGTTAGATGGAAATATCTGGATTCTCTTTTGCACATATGCAAAAATCCCGGCATGGCCGATCTGAACGACATCGCCGTTTTCGTGAAGGTGGCGCAGTATGGCAGCTTCAGCCGTGCGGCCCATTCACTTGGCATGCCGGTGTCGACCGTCAGCAGGAAGGTGACGTCGCTGGAGGAGCAACTCGGCGTGACGCTGCTGCAGCGGACGACCCGCAAGCTGAGCCTCACGGCGCAGGGCAGGGCCTATTTCGATCAGTGCAGTGAACCGCTTGCCCATCTCCTCGACGCCGAGGAGGTGCTGACCGAGACCCAGAAAAAGCCTGAAGGTCTGCTGAAGATCTCCGTGCCCGTCATTTTTGGACAGGAGGCCTTCTACGAATTCGTCTCGGCCTTCCTGAAGACATATCCGAAGATTCAGGTCGATCTCTTCGTCACCAACCTGTTCCTTGATCTGATCGCGGAGAACATTGATCTCGGCATCCGCTTCGGCGATCTCAAGGATTCGACCATCGTTGCGCAGCGGCTCGGGAAGAGCGTACGCTATCTGGTCGCCGCGCCGGACTACCTGAAGGGCAGGGTGCTTCCCTTAAAGCCCGAAGACCTGAAGGACCATCAGTGCGTTCTGCTGAACGGTCGCAACGGCGAAGCGGAATGGCATCTCGTCAGCGGGCGCAAATCGATCGACGTGCATGTATCGGGGCTGGTATCGAGCCGGGATTTCGATGCGGTGAGCGCCTTCACCTATCGCGGACACGGGATCGGGTTGTTGCCTTCGACCTATTGCGACGAGCAGATCAAAAGCGGCGAGCTTATCCGCCTGCTGCCGGACTGGTCGTCCGAAGAAATTTTCGTGCATGCCGTCTATCCCACGCGCCGCTTCCTGCCCTCCCGGTTGCAGGTCTTTCTCGAGGCGCTGAAAACATGGAAGAGCCCCTTGTGGCTTCCCTTGCATTGACGGCTTTCGATTCCATCACCGAAAATTGAAGCTGGGCGCACGGCCGGGCATCCTGCGTCGGCCAAGCTGTGTTAGAGTTCGCTGGCCTGGATGGTGCGGGGATTGGATTGCCAATGCTGACGACACTTGCGGTGCTTATGGGTCTTTCCGGCCTCGTCCCGGCCGCGCAGGCGGGGGGAAGCGAGGTCGACGCGACGCTGGTGCTCGCCGTCGACACCTCGCGGTCGATGGATTTCGAGGAGATCGGCATCCAGCGCGAGGGTTATGTCGAAGCGCTCAAGCACAAGGAATTCATCGACGCGGTGAAGGGCGGGCTGACCGGCCGCATCGCCATCAGCTATTTCGAATGGGCCGGTTATGTCGTCCAGGATTCGGTGATCGACTGGCAGGTGATCGAGACGGAAGAGGATGCGATCGCTTTTGCCGACAAGCTCGAAGCCCGGCCGATTGCCACGCAGCGGCGCACATCGATCTCCACCGCGATCGCCCAGGGCGCCAGCATGATCGTTTCCAGTCCCTTTCAGTCCAGACGACAGGTGATCGATGTCTCCGGCGACGGGCCGAACAATTCGGGCAATCCCGTCAGCCCCGCCCGCGACAAGGCGGTGGAAGCAGGCATGATCATCAACGGCCTGGCCATCATGCTGCGACCTTCCGATGCGCCCAACGGGCTCGACAAATATTATGCGGACTGCGTGATCGGCGGGCCCGGCGCCTTCGTGCTGCCGGTCCGCAAGATCGAGGATTTTGCCGTTGCCGTGCGCCGCAAGTTGGTGCTGGAGATCAGCGGCCTTTCCCCGCCGGCGACGGTGCAGAAAACCGCCGGCGGCGAGACGGGTGCCGACTGCCTGATCGGTGAGAAGCAATGGCGGGACATGTTCGACCGCTGATGCCAGAACCGGATGTCGTCCGAAAACCGCGCACACTTTTCGGCATCATGCTCTACCGGGTCAGGGCGCCGAAATTATATCAGTCAGTATTCGGTAAGCGGCAGAGACGCGATCCTCGTTGGGATAGTTTTTGTTGGCCAGGATGACGATGCCAATCCGCTCTTTCGGGATGAAGGCCACATAGGCGCCGAAACCATTCGTCGAGCCGGTTTTGTTGATCCATTGATCGTCGCGCGGCTCCGCTGCAGGCGTCAGTTGCTTGACGGGAATGGTCTTCAGCATCGCGCTGGAATTGTTGTCCATCAACGTCGTCAGCGTGGTGGGATAGGAATACTGCTCCCAAATAAGGTCTTGGGTCATCGCGCCGACATCGAAGTATTCCCGATGCGTATTCGTGATCGCCCGCTGGAACGTCTCGTCCAGCTTGACCAGGCCCATGTTCGCGTCGACGAACCGGATCATGTCGCTCGCTGTCGATTTGACACCATAGGCTTCCGATGAAAGAGATGCCGACGCCATCCGGGCGGGATCGCCGCTCCGCTTGTAGCCTTGGGCATAGTCCGCCATTCGCGATTTCGGCACATCGATGAACGTGCTTTTCAATCCAAGGGAGGGAAACAATTTGCCTTCCATCAAAGCGACGAAACCCTCATCCATGCTTTTCGCCGTTATATATCCAAGCATTCCAATGCTTGGATTGGCGTAAGTTCGATGGGTCCCAGCCTCGTATGAGGGGCGCCAGGTTTTAAAATAGTCGATCAGTTGTTTTTCGGTTTTGATGTCATCGGGAACCTGCAGCGGAAACCCACCAGCCGTATGCGTGGCCAAATTCATCAGCGCGACTTCGCCGAAAGGCTTTCCCTTCATCGACGGAAGATATTTGCTGACCTGATCCGACAGTGAAAGTCGGCCGATCGCTTCCGCGTAGGATGTCAGGGTCACCGTAAATGTTTTGCTGATCGATCCCAGTTCGAACATGGTGGTCGCAGTGACCGGCCTGCCGGTGTCCTTCGAGACGACACCGTAATTGAAGATGTGGTTCTCGCCGTCGACGGTGATGGCAACGGCCATGCCGGGGATGCCGTATTTGTCCATGACCGGTTTGATCGCAGCGTCCGAGATGGCTTTGAGCTTCATCTCGTCGGCCGCAAAGCCACTTGTAGAAACGCATGTCGAGACCAATGCGGCCGATAGAATTCCTAGCCAGTCACACTTCATTTTTTCATCCTCTGGAAGCAGCTTTCTCAGCGCCAAAGGGCGCATGAGCATGGCATTTAGCGGCACTGTTTTGTGGCGGCAAACGATGATATCTCGGAGGAAACACAAGAAAATCTATGGCTAAAATGGTTCGGCAATTCCTTCCTTTGAATGGCTTGAGGGCCTTTGAAGCTTCGGCGAGACATCTCAGCTTCACCCGCGCCGCGATCGAGCTTTGTGTTACCCAGGCCGCTGTCAGCCAGCAGGTCAAAAGCCTGGAGAAGCGATTGGGCGTTGCCCTTTTCCAGCGCCTTCCAAGGGGCCTGAAAATCACCGCAGAAGGTGAAGCTCTTTTGCCGACGTTGACCACTTCCTTCGATCAAATGGCAATCACGCTGGACAGGATTGAAGCCGGTCAGGTTCGGGAATTGCTGTTTTTGGGCGTCGTCGGAACCTTTGCTGTCGGCTGGTTATTGCCAAGGCTTCCGGATTTTCAACAGCGTCATCCCTTCATCGACGTGCGCATTTCGACAAACAATAATCGCGTCGACATGGCCGCTGAAGGACTGGATCTCGCCATTCGCTTTGGCAGCGGCTCCTGGCACGGCACGGAAGCCTCGCGTCTGTTCGACGCTCCGCTCTCTCCACTCTGCACCCCCAAATTGGCGGAGCGTTTAAGGTCGCCCGCAGACCTACTCGAGGCGACGCTTTTGCGCAGTTACAGGGCCGACGAGTGGAGCACCTGGTTTGCGGCAGCGGATGTTCCTCCGGCGGCGCAGGTCAACGCAGGCATCGTTTTCGACTCTTCCGTCGCCATGACGGAGGCGGCGCTGCAAGGATTGGGAATCGCTCTGGCGCCGCCGTCGATGTTTTCCAGGCACCTGTCGTCAGGGGCTCTAAACCAACCCTTTCCCACGACGATATCATTGGGGAGCTATTGGCTGACCCGACTTCAATCAAGGCCGCCAACGGCAGCCATGCTCGCATTTTCCGATTGGATAATGTCGCAGATGTCTTCCACATCTCAATGAGACCTTCTGGCGCGGAGTCGAGGGACCGGACCGCGAAGATCCATGTGCCCGCTCTCAGGGAACGGGCTTCCTAGGCGACGCAGATGCCCGGCACGGCGACCTTCTGGAAGAGGTGCGGGGAGGCAACGGCCGAGGACGGGTAGGAGGAGAGCTTTGCCCTGAACTCTGGATGCGAGAATGCCGCCCTGAAGTCGGCGGTCGATTCCCAGACGGCATAGTTGAGATAGGCAGGACTTTCGCCGATAGCCCGGTGAAGCTGGGTCGAGATGAAGCCCGGCTGGCGTTTCATGAAGGCCGCATCGGCCTGCCAGGCTTCAAGGAAGGCCTGCTCGTCGGCCTTGTCGAGCGTGAAGAGATTGATGAGGACGATCGCGGAAGCATCGAGCGCGATTTGACGATCGATCGGGAAGGCGGGGTCCATCGGACGCATGAGTGACATGGTCGGCTCCATCTGAATTGGTTACATGATGTCAATCTGGTGATAAGGATACATATTTCCTTTGACACCATAATGTCAATATAGGTACATGGTGACAAATGCAAAGACCTCAGCGAAGCCCGGCTGGAACAGCCTTGACCGACCTCATTCTGGATCTCTTCCGGCTCAACAACCGGATGATCAACGCGGGCGACAAGCTCGTCGAGGGGCTCGGTCTGACGAGCGCCCGATGGCATGTCCTCGGCACTGTGGCCACGGCAGATCGGCCGCAGCCAGTCGCGTGGCTGGCGCGCGACATGGGGGCCAACCGCCAGAACGTCCAGCGCATCGTCAACGATCTGGACAAGGAAGGGCTTCTGGCGTTCCAGCCCAATCCGCATCACCGGCGGGCACAGCTCGTCGTGCTGACGGACAAGGGAAAACAGGCATATGAAACCGCCATGCACCTGCAGGCGCCGTGGGTCGATATGCTCTCCGAAGGGCTTCAGGTCGAGGATCTCAAAACCACGCACGCCGTCATGAAGGCGCTGCGCAGCAAACTGGAAGGAAATGGAGATGTTGAAGAGCAGGCCTGATCGCTATGGCGCAATAGCGATCTCGATCCACTGGCTGAGCGCGGTTCTGATCCTGGCGCTGCTCGGCTCCGGCTTCCGGGCCGCCAACGCCGTGGACGCGGCGACCAAGGCTGGGCTGCTGCGCTTCCACATTCCGGTGGCGGTCATCGTCCTGCTTCTCACGGCTCTTCGCCTTGTCTGGTGGTGGCGTTTTGATCGCAAGCCTGCGCCGGTTAAGGCATCGCCTCGCTGGCAGGCGCGCCTCGCGCGCTTTGTCCACGTCGCCTTTTACGTCTTCATTCTCGGCATGGTCGCCAGCGGCATCGGGATGATGATCCTCAGCGGTGCCGCCCCCGCCGTCTTCGGGACACCCGGCGCCATGCTGCCTGATTTCACTGCCTATCCGCCGCGTGGCCCGCATGGGTTAGGCGCCTTGCTGCTTGTCGGCCTGCTGGTCTTCCATGCCGGCGCTGCGCTCTTTCACCAACTCGTCCGCGGCGATCACCTGCTGCGGCGGATGTGGTATGGCGGCTGAGGTCGGCTGACGAGGCGGCGAGGGTGTCTGAACCGAGAGCCGCTACGAGGAAGGCAGACACGATAAAACGTCTCGGCGCGATGCGTGCCGAGACGCTTGTCAAACGATGTTGCCGTCTGCGATGACGCTGGAGCCCGTGCCTATAGCGGCAACTGCTTGCCGGCCTGTTCGCTGACCATGTATTCGGCGTACCAGTCCGGCCAGCCTTCGTCGTGCTTGCCGCCGTTTCGCTTCTCGTGTTCGCCGTGGGCGGTTGCCGCGCGGCGCAGTGCTGCCGCAAGCTCGGTGGAAGTCGTGAATTTCGTTTCGTCGGCGTCGATGCGTCCGGGCAGCCGCGTGGTGACTTCCTGGAACAGCCAGCCGTTGCCGTCCGGATCCTTGAACGAGGCGAAGGAGCGGTAGCTGCGATGTTCGGGATCGCGGCCGGCGATGCGCAGCCGCCCGAACAGATAGGGCTCGTCCCTGCCGGCATAGACGCCGGCAGCGTCATGAAACACGTCGCTGACCTCGACGCCGCGGGCGATCAGATCGCGACGGGCAGCCTCGATATCGGAGACGACCAGGTAGAGTCCCTGGGCGGAACCCGGGGCTGCGGCAGTGACATTCTTGCCGAAGATGATCGCGCAGCCGGAGCCGGGCGGGGTAAACTGGATCACACGGAAATCGGCGTCATTTGCAAAGTCGGCGTCGAGCCGCCAACCCAAGCCGTCGTAAAAACGTTTGGCGCGGTCGACATCGGAAACGGGGATGACGACCACCTCGAGCTTGGTGTCGACAGGCTGTGATTTTGGGGTTTGCATGGGGGTTTCGCTGCGCAGTGCATTGCTCATCTTCAGCTCCATGGGGTTTGGGATGCGTTAAGAATGGCGATACATGTCAGCGGTCAGTGGACCACAGCGCGGTCGGGCCGTCGAATCAATTATTCTGTCGGATTTGGCCGGTATTGGCGGATTCCGCTGCGACACAAGGCCTGTTGCTCCGATCCGCGGACGTGTCGTTCCCCACCCTTGGGCGTGTCGTTCCCCACCCTTGGGCGTGTCGTTTCCGACCCGCGGGGTGGCAAGGTCAGTCGATCCAGTGAGGCGGCGGGTTAGTTCCCGCCGTCTTCGCTCTTGTGTTGCGGCTCATCGAGCCGCGTTCGGGAAGATGGATCCTACTACGCGGCGAGAGCGGCGCGGGTTTTGCCGATCGTCAGGGCTGCCTTTGCTGCCTCGCGCCCTTTTTCGATGAAGTGCGCACGGTAGATCTGCTTGTGGTGTTCGGTTTCCTGATACTGATGCGGCGTCAGCGAAACCGACAGCACCGGCACGCCGGTATCCATGCCGGCGCGCATCAGCCCATCGACGACGGCCTGCGCGACGAATTCGTGGCGGTAAATGCCGCCGTCGACGACGAAGGCGGCGGCAATGACGGCGCCATAACGCCCGGTTGCGGCGAGATCGCGCGACAGCAGCGGCATCTCGAATGCGCCGGGAACATCGAACACATCGACCTGCTCGGGCGGAACGAGCTGATAGAAGCCATCAAGGGCGCGGTCGACGATGTCGGCGTGCCAGCTCGCTTTGACGAAGGCGTAGCGGGTGGGTGTCATGGTAATCTCCTTTGGCGAACAGACACATCACCCAAGGCGATCACGAACGTTCCCGACAGCCGCAAGGGCGGCAGGAACGCACGTTCTCTTTCATCCGGACTATGACCGTCGGCTCAGGCATCTCACCTGATCTGCTGACCCTTCCTTAAGAAGGCGCTCGCGGGCTCGCAATCGAAACTGCATACCGCCGGTAGGGACTTTCACCCCGCCCTGAGAACGGCGGCGACAATAGGGGGAAGGCGGCGGGCTGGCAATAGGTCGGAAATGCTTTCGTGATCGATGAATCTGTCGATGCGGATCAAGGCTCGCAAAGTGGCGGTTTCGTTTCTCCGTCGATGGCGAACAGCCGATGCCTCTTGCTGAGGATGGGCTTGCCCCTACATGCTCGGGTGAGGACATCCACGTCGGAACAACATAACGGAACAGGATACGCCGTCTTCGCCCGAGGCGGGGCAGGCGACAGCCACCATGGGAGGGAGTGATGCCAGAATCTTTCGTCGTTCACCGCGAGGCGCATATCGCGGCGCCGCCGGCTGCGGTGTTTGCGCTGATGACCGATCCGGAGAAGATCCTGCGCTGGATGGGAACGGAAGCGCAGGTAGAGCCGCAACCGGGCGGGCTCTATCTCGTCAATGTCACCGGCGCCCGCTTTGCGCGCGGCTCGTTTCGCGAGGTGGTGCCGGTTCATCGCCTTGCCTACAGTTTCGGCTGGGACGGCAGCGAAGTGGTACCGCCGGGATCGAGCCTGGTCGAGATCGACCTGATCGAGCAGGGCGGCGGAACGCTGCTGCGGCTCACCCATAGCGGCCTGCCCAGCGCCGATCAATGCGCCGGCCATGCGGAAGGCTGGGCCCATTATCTCGGGCGGCTGACCGAGGTCGCCGCCGGGCGTGATCCGGGTCCCGATCCTTTTTACGGCAGGACATGAACGGTTTTGCGCCGGCAGCAGGGTGCCCGGAAGCGTTTGCCGCAGCGGGGAATACTGCCGGCCGGCGCTGCGATCGGCTGTCCGAAAGCGCTTCTTTTGCTCCCGCAAACATGAACGCGCAGTTCATCTCCAGTTCAATTTGGCGCTCCTAAAGTGATTGCGGCTGGATTGAAATGGAGTTCTCGATGAAGGCACTTTCTATCGCGGCTGCCTTGCTTGCCGGCAGCCTCTCGATCGGTACAGCTGAGGCGATGCCGATTGGAACAATCAATGTGCAGAGCAATGTGACGAAGGTCGACTATGCCTGCGGTCGCGGCTGGCACCTGACCCGCTGGGGCGAATGCCGGCGAAACTGGCGCCGCCCGCCGCCAGTCGCTTTCTACGGTGGTCCGCCCCGCTGGGGCTGGGAGCGGCGTCACCGGGATTGGGATGGCCCGCGCTGGCGCCATGAGAGGCGCTGGGATCGCGACCGTCGTTGGCGGGATGATGACTAAACGTCTCGCTTAAAGCGCGTCGCGTCAAACCGGAGTCATGCGACGCGCTTTAAGTCTTTGATTTATGCATGTGGTTGTCCCAAAACCGCTGCACGCTTTTGGGCGACATGCATGAGATCGAGATGGACGAAGGCCGGAGCGATTTTCGCCCGGCCTTTTCTGATGAAACGGCTTCGCCGACGCTGACAGGCAGCGTTCTCTGGATTTGTCCGATATGGTCAAATACTGCTGACGAGCCAGTACTTGCCGTCGATCAGTTCTTCAAGCTCAACAGGATCCTTGACGCCGAATTCGAACCATTCGACGAGTTCCTTCGCCTTGCGGCTGCTCTCCTCCGCCGTCAGCTCGACCTGATATCTTTCGCACCATCGCCGGAGGATCGACGTCAGCAGCGTCATGTCATCCCCATCCAGCGGATCTTTCGGCCAGAATATCGTGCCCATCGTACCCCTCAATCACACGATGACGAACGATCCTATAATGGAATCAAAGTCGCGCAAGTTTAAAGTGTTTATTTTTTGTTTTCCACCGCGCTGGACGGTTTTCGACAGGCGATGCGGACGCCTTTTACAGGCGTCGGACTGGTCGCTGAAAAACGTCTCCGCGATCACCCCGGCGATATCCTTGCGGACGTCCACGTCGGCATGCGATGTTGAGCGATGGATCTGCCGTCTCCCCTTGCCTGGCTGGTTGACGAGGCCGGGGCCTCGCCTGGTCCCGAACGGTTTCTGGCCGAGCTCGGGCGACGGTTGCTGGCCGATGGCCTGCCGCTTTCCGGCGGGGCGCTGACGCTTTCGGTGCCGCATCCGATCATCGCGCGGCGCACCTGGCTGTGGCGGGCCGAGACCGGCGCCGTCATCGAGGCATTGGCCTTCGCCGCGGCCCCGCAAAGTGAGGCCGGGCGCGAGTGGCTCGCCGGGTTGGGGCCGGTATGGGAGGCAAGGATCGGGCCGCCGCGGGACAAACAGGCATCGGACAGCCCGCTACTCGGCTGGGCAGGGATTGCCGACGGGGCAGGGGGCGGTGCATTCGCTCCGGCCGAAGCCAGCCTGCTCTGCGAGGTCGCGCGTTTTGCCGCAGCGCCGCTCGCCGCTTTGGCGGCGCGGGAGGCGCGGGCCGCGCTGCTCGAAGCCTATCTCGGCCGGCGCAGTGCCGCCCGGGTGCAGGCCGGCGCGCTTGCCCGCGGCACCGGCGAGACCATCCGCGCGGCGCTTCTCTGCGCCGATCTGCGCGACTTCACCGCGCTCTCCGAGGTAACCGAACCTCACGTGATGATATCAGCGCTGGATGCCTGGTTCGACCGCGTCGCCGGCGCAGTGCATGCCTTCGGCGGTGAGGTGCTGAAGTTCATCGGCGACGGCGTGCTGGCGATCTTTCCGGTCACTGTTGCGTCGGGCGAAGGCGATGCAGCCCAAGGGGATCGCGAAGCCTGCGAGGCCGCCCTTCGCGCGGTCGCCGCCAGCCGGGCGGGCATGGCCCATCTCGACCAACTGCGGCAGGCGCAGGGGCTGGCGCCGCTGCCCTTCGGCGCGGCGCTGCATTTCGGCGAGATCCTGTGGGGCAATATCGGCGCGGCCGACCGGCTGGACTTCACCGCCATCGGCCCCGCCGTCAATCTGGTCAGTCGATTGGAGGGGCTGTGCAAGCCGCTCGGCCGAAGCGTGCTGATCTCGGGTGCCGTGGCAGCGAATACGACGACCGCGCTGATGCCGCTGGGAGAGCATACCTTGCGGGGCATTGCCGACCCTTGTGCGGTGTTCACGCTGCCGACGGATTGAGCCACGCGCAAGGCATCTATTATTGCAAAGAAAGCTTTGCAAAGATGTCTTTGCAATAGTAGGCTTCGCGCATGAAAAAACCGCGCCCACAGCCTGTTCAATCCGTCACCGCACCGCGCACCGTCAGTCGCGTCGTGCCGGATCCGACCGCCTTGAAGGCGCTGGCGCATCCGGTTCGGCTGCGCATGCTCGGCATGCTGCGGATCGACGGGCCTGCCACGGCGACACAGCTTGCAGCGCGGCTTGGGCTGAACAGCGGCGCGACCAGCTATCACCTGCGCCAGCTCGCCCAATACGGCTTCATCGAGGAAGCGCCGCATGCTTCGCGGCGCGACCGCTGGTGGCGCGCCAGCCACGAACTCACCTCGGTGCCGGCAAGCGAGGCCGAGGGCGAAGCGCTTGACCTCGACCTCGCCTTCAACCAGGCGGTACTCTCCCTGCAGGTCGGCCAGATGCAGCAGGCGCTGGAGGAGTATGCCGAACTGCCGGCGGAATGGCGCAAGGCGAGCGCTGCCAACGACGTCATCATCCCGATGACGGCGGAACAGGCCGAGGTCCTGACCAGGCAGCTGACCGACATCATCCTCGAAGCAATGCGGGTGGCTCCGCCTTTGGGCGAGGCGACCGCTCCGGGCATGGTGCCTTTCTCGATCATGCTACACGCCTTTCCCTATCCGGGCCGGCTCCCGCATAGCGAGGAGGATGGCGGGTCATGAGAAGGGGTGGGCCTTTCCTGGCGCTTGCCGCCGCCGAGACGCTTTCGCTTTCCGGCACACGGCTGTCGACCATCGCCATTCCCTGGTTGGTGCTGGTCGCTACGGGCAACCCGGTTCTAACGGGGCTGACGGCGATGATGGAAATGCTGCCCTATGTCGCCGCCAAGGCGCTCAGTGGGCCGCTGATCGACCGCGTCGGCACGAAGCGCATCGCTGTCGTCTGCGACGCCGCCTCGGTGGCCGTGGTGATGCTGGTGCCGCTGCTCGACCGGCTCGGGCTGCTTGGTATGCAGGTACTGCTACCGATCGTTTTTGCCATGGGTGTGCTACGCGGTCCGTCCGATGCCGCCAAGCAGGCGATGGTGCCTGATATCGCCGAATTGGCGGCCGTGCCGCTTGAGCGGGTGACCGGTGTCGTTGGCGCCATCGAGCGGCTGGCCTCCACGGTAGGTGCGGCCGGCGCCGGTGCGTTGATCAGCCTGATCGGCCCGGGCCAGGCGCTGGTCGTCAATGCCGTCACCTTCGCCGCCGCCGCGCTGATTGTGGGGGTAGGCATCCCCGGGCTGAAAAGTATGCCCAGGCTGCAACGCATGCCAAGGCTGCAATGCATGCCCGCGCCGCGAGGCACGCCCGAGACTCGGCCGGGCGGAATGTCCTCCTATCTCGGCGATCTCAGGGAAGGCTGGTGCTTTCTGCGCGGCGATGCGGTGCTCGTCAGCATCGTCATCATGGTGGCGACCACCAATCTGCTGGACCAGGCCTATGGGGCGGTGCTGCTGCCCGTCTGGACGCAGAGTTCGGGCCATGGCCCGGAATTGCTGGGGGCGATGTTTGCGGCCTTCACCGGCGCTTCGATCGCCGGCGCGGCGATTGCCGCTGCGATCGGCGAGCGGATGCCGCGCCTGATGGTCTATACGGTGGCCTTCCTGCTGACCGGATTTCCGCGTTTTCTCGTTCTTGCGCTGGACGCGCCGCTCCCCATCATCTTCCTCACCCTGGCAATCGCTGGATTTGCCTCGGGCTTCCTCAATCCGATCCTGTCGGCGGTGATCTTCGAGCGCATCCCCAAGCCGCTGATCGGCCGCGTCACCGCAATGAACGCCGCCCTTTGCTTTGCCCTCATCCCGTTCGGCGGCCTCTTCGGCGGCGCCCTGATCAGCATGATCGGCCTTGCCGCAGCGCTCTCGCTCACCGGGTTCGCCTATCTCGCCGCAACCCTCTTTCCTCTGGCGCTGAAAAGTTTCCGCGGCTTCGACAAGGCTGTCACCGAGAGCTAGCGTCATGGTCGCGTACCTGGCCCCCAAGCTCCTCGACCATCAGATCGATGAAGCGGCTGACACGCGGTTCCAGCAGGCGTTTGTCGGGATAGAGGGCGACGATTTTTGCGTCGTCGGTTTCGAGGTCGGGCAGGATCTGCCGGAGGCGACCGGCGGTAAGATCGTCGGCGACGAGAAAATCGGGAAGCAGCGCGATGCCAAGCCCCGCGAGCGCGGCGTCGCGGATCGCCTCTCCGCTGTCGAGCCTCAGGCGACTGCGGCCCTGCGCCTTGACCCAGGAGCCGCCTTCGCCGCGAAAGCGCCAGCCCTGCCTTTGATGGCGGCTGGCGAAGATCAGGCAATCGTGGGCCGCAAGGTCGTCGATATTGCGCGGTTCCCCGCGCTCAGTCAGGTAGGACGGCGACGCGCAGAGCCGCGCCTTATAGGTGGCGATCACGCGCGAGACCAGGCGGGTATCCGACGCCGTCGCGTCGATCCGGATCGCCAGATCGGAGCCTTCTTCGACGATGTCGGCCGGGCGATCGGTGAAGCTCACTTCGACCTGGATGTCGGGCCAGGCCCGAAGATATTTTTCAAGCAGGGGCAGCACGACGAGCCGCCCCAAGGCATCGGGAACGGTGAGCCTGAGAACACCTTGCGGCGTGCCGCTCTGCCCCGCCACGCTCGCCTCCGCCTCGTCGACCGATGCGAGGATCTGCAGCCCGCGCTGGTAAAACATCCGGCCTTCATCGGTCAGGCCCAGCGTTCTCGTCGTACGGTTGAGCAGGCGCGCGCCAAGCCGGTCTTCGAGGCGGATGACGGCCTTTCCTGCCGCCGAACGGGATAGGCCCATGGCCTGGCCGCCGGCGATAAAGCTTCCGGCATCGACGACTGCCATGAAGATCAGGATATCGTTCAGGTTCGTACGCGGCATCAGGTCACTCGAGCGGTTCGGCTACAGCATACCTCGGTCAGTCATGCGACAGATTCAAGGTTCGCAGCATCAACGTCCGACGCGGCAGTAAGGTCCGGGCGCTTCGCTTCTGTGTCGACGTCCGTTCGTCAATCAACCTGCCATAGCGGCCATCACACCGGATTGCCGGTCAACAACGGCCGCCGCGACCACGCTGACGGGCGTTTTTGGCCTCGCCTTTCCGCAGCAGCGCCGTCGCCTATACCGGATGATACGCCGGCAGAGCCGGGGCTGTGCCCAATGAGGCCGTCGAACCGCGCTACAGCATGTCGCCGAGACTCCAATGGTTGTTCCATCGGACGTCGATCTCGTCGTCGACATTCTGATATCTTATGTCGGTGGAGAGGCGCAGCCGTCGGCTGCAGTCCTGGTTGGTGGTCGAGGCATGGATCATGTAGGGCGAGTGGAGCATCACATCACCGGCCTCATAATCGGCGGCGAGCCAGCGAGTATCGAAGCGCTCCGCCATATCAGGGAGATCCTTCGAGACCCAGCCGCCTTCGGCCATGTGGCGGTTATAGGCGCTGATCCGCTCTTCCGGAGAAAGATCACCGCTTGCGGCCCGGAACTCGGCCTCCATCTTGATGCCCAGCGCGTGCGAGCCTTCGAGGTAGACCAGGCCACCCATCTCGGCGGGGATGTCGCCGATCGGAATCCAGGCCGTCACCAGGCGTCTGGTGCCGCCGCGGAGATAGACGAGATCATAGTGAGCCGGTGTGGCCGTTGGCGATCCCGGCTGAACGAAACGCATGATCTTGCGCTTGTGCAGATAAGAGATGCCCTGCAGGAAATCGTCCATGAAACGGGCAAGCGGCGGCTGCGCGCAGAAGCCTTCATAGGCGGCAGAGCGGACCAGCGACATCAGGCGCCGGTCCGCCAGGCTCCTGTCGAAGCCGGCGGCAGACGCGATGCCCAGCGAAAAATCGCTGCCGGGCTCGACCAGCCCGGTTTCGGCAAGCCGTTCGAAGACCCAGCGGCGAAAATCGAGGACATCGGTCCGCGGCAGAAGGCGTTTCAGCCAGACATAACCATCGTCCTGGTAGCGGCGGCGGATGGCGTCGACGCCGATGGCGGGATCGGTCGGCGCGAGCCAGCCCGTCCGCTCCGCAGGCAAGGTCTTGCCGTGGGCGGCAAGGGGAAATTCCGGCTTTCGGGCTTGCATCGTTTCGGCGGTAATTGACATTTCAGCCTTCCATCGCTTGAGTTGGCTCGCCATTCGTTAGCTGATCTGTTGGGACAACCGACATAGAGGAAAATCATAGCTGGACTTTTCGCTCACCATGAAAGACGTCGAGGCCATCTATCGGTCACCGCTCGGCGCGGCCGGCGGACTTGCGGTCACCGGCAGTGGCCGGCAGCATGCCCATCATGCGGTGAGGGATCGGAAACTGCCGAGTTTCGCCATCGTGCTGGTGGAGCGCGGGCAGGGCTGGCTGGAAACCTCCGCCAGCGGCCGCTTGAGCTTGGCGGGGCCGGCCCTCTTCTGGCTGTTTCCCAACCGCGCCCATTCCTATGGCCCCGATGAAGCAGGCTGGGACGAGCGCTGGGCGCTTTTCGAAGGGTCCTTCACGCGGGACTTCGTGCGGCTGAGGCTCATCGCCGAGCGGCACCCGGTCGTCGCTTTGCATCATCTCGATGACGTCGCGCGGCTCTTCGCCAAGCTTCATACCGATCTGCTTGACGATACCAACCTCGGACAGGCGTCGGCGGCATTGATGCTGCATCGCATCGTCATCTCAGCCGCCAGACAGGCGGCAAGTGTCGCGGGCGATCGACGACAGGAAAGGCCCGACATGGCCGCAATCGTGGAAACGCTGCGGCAGCGAGCGATGCAGCCGTTGGATCTCGCTGCCTTCGCCGCCGAGCACGGCATCTCGCCGGCCACCCTGCGCCGGCGGTTCACGCTCGAGACGGGGCTGCCTCCCAAGGCGTTTCAGCTTCGGGCGCGCATGGATCACGCCAAACAGCTACTGGCAACTACCGACGAGAAGATCGAAACGGTTGCTGCCATGATCGGCCTGGATGACCCGTTTTATTTTTCGCGTGTCTTTCACGAACGCGAGGGCTGCAGTCCTCGTGAATTCCGCACGAGATACAGGCGGGTTTGAACGTCAGCGCCAGCCGAGCGCCGGGGCAACATGGGTGAGGATCGCTTCGATGACATGGGTGTTGTAGGCGACGCCGAGCTGGTTGGGGACGGTCAGCAGCAGCGTGTCGGCTTCGGCGATTGCCTCGTCCTCGGCGAGCTGCTTGATCAGGGCGTCAGGCTCGGCAGCATAGCTGCGGCCGAAGATCGCCCGGGTCTTCTCGTCGATGAAGCCGATCTTGTCACCCTCGTCGTTGCCGTAGCCGAAATAGGCGCGGTCGCGGTCATCGACCAGCGCGAAGATGCTGCGGCTGACCGAGACGCGCGGCTGGCGTGTGTGGCCGGCTTCTTTCCAGGCCGCGCGATAGGCGCGGATCTGGTCGGCCTGCTGGACGTGGAACGGCTCTCCCGTTTCGTCGTCCTTCAGCGTCGAGCTCTGCAGGTTCATGCCGAGCTTGGCTGCCCAGACGGCAGTGGCGTTGGAACTCGCGCCCCACCAGATGCGTTCGCGCAGGCCCTCGGAATGCGGCTCGAGGCGCAGCTGGCCGGGCGGGTTCGGAAACATCGGCCGCGGATTCGGTTTGGCAAAACCTTCGCCGCGCAGCACTTCGAGGAAGACTTCGGCATGGTGCCGGGCCATGTCGGCCTCGCTCTGGCCTTCCGGCGGGGCATAGCCGAAATGGCGCCAGCCATCGATCACCTGCTCGGGCGAACCGCGGCTGATGCCGAGCTGCAGACGGCCGCCGGCAATGAGGTCGGCCGCACCGGCATCTTCGGCCATATAGAGCGGGTTCTCGTAGCGCATGTCGATGACGGCGGTGCCAATCTCGATCCGGTTGGTTCTGGCGCCGACGGCCGATAGCAGCGGGAAGGGCGCGGCCAGCTGGCGGGCGAAATGATGCACGCGAAAATACGCCCCGTCCGCCCCGAGCTCTTCGGCCGCTACGGCAAGATCGATCGACTGCAGCAGCGCGTCGCCTGCCGAGCGCGTCTGCGATTGGGGCGAGGGCGTCCAGTGCCCGAACGAGAGGAAACCGATCTTCTTCATGCCGCGCCTTTTCCGTTGCATCTCATGGTGGATGGGTCATGGCATAGTTTCGGGCCGGAAGACAATCGGAAGCGGGGGGATGTGGCGTATCACTTATCCGGCATTTGACGCGCTATCTTCCGCTATCTCTACAGAGTGTCGCGTGCCCTTTCCTCCGTCATTCCTGCGCTCGTCACAGGAATCCAGCCACGGCGCGTCTGCGCCGTGAATGACTCTCATCCAAGCAAGAAAGTCTCTCGCGCCCAGGGACCTGGGCGCGCTGGATTCCTGTGACAAGCACAGGAATGACGGAGGATGGGGTGATGTGCGCACCTTGATCAGATGTGTCTGCGCCAAGCAGAAACTCACCCGGTTGACCACTAGGGTGGATCACTACCTAGCGCTAAATCCTCGACATAAACATGTGCTACACACCACTCACCGTGGGGAGAGCCTGGAGTTTTGATGGATCAGCACAGAAGCTCCTCCTTTTCGGAAACCGACGTTGTCGCAAATTATCGGTATCGTCCACCTTACCCCGATGCCGTCTTTCGAAAGCTTCTGGCAATCGCCCCGCGGACAGGGCATCTCCTGGATATCGGCTGCGGGCCGGGAAAAATCTCCCGCCCGCTGACAGGTTCGTTTGCGACCATCACGGCCGTCGATCCTTCCGAGAATATGATCGCTCTCGGCCGGTCGCTGCCGGGTGGCAACGCGCAGAATATCCGCTGGATAGAAAGTTTTGCCGAGGACTTTCCGGTCAAAGGTGGTCCTTTCGATTTGACGGTCGCAGCGGCAAGCATCCACTGGATGGATCATAGCAGGTTGTTTCCGCATCTTTTGGCAAATGCCGCGCCAGGCCATGTCATGGCCGTGATTTCCGGAGACGACCCGTTCGAGCCTCCGTGGCAATCGGACTGGCATTCTTTCCTGGGGAAGTGGGTCCCAGAGGTTACGGGTCAGCCTTTCGATCACGACAAAAGGTCCGAGGGCGTGCGAAGCTACCAGAACTATCTCAATCTCTATGGCAGCGAACGCTTCGTATCGGAGCATCCCTTTCAGCAGAGCGTCGCGGATTTCGTCTCCTGCCAGCATTCGCGGGATACTTTCGCGCCGTCTAAACTTGGCGACCGCATCGCAAGCTTTGACGCCGAACTCTCCGACCTGCTGCGCTTCTATTCGGATGATGATCAGTTGAGTTTCGTTGTCGCTACCAGAATTGTCTGGGGTGAAATTAAGCCGATCTGAGAAGAGACTTTGCTCGGTTTGAGCGGGGTGGCTTGTTTGCTATGCAGTGTCGGCCTGCGTCCTATCATTCGAGACCATGGTGACGTAAAATCACCCACATTGTCTCTGGAAAAAATACGCCGCCCACCCGCACTTCGCCGGCGAAGGTCGGGAATCGCCGGATTCGCGAGAGTTTTTCTGGAATCATTCAAATGAAATTAAGGAGATAGTGGTTTTATCGGTTGGTATTTGGGAGATTATATGTTTCGCGCTTTTTCGTTTTTTCTGGTGCTTTTCTTTTCTTCGATAGTGTCCGCGAATGCCGCTGAGGGTGACTGGCAAGTGGCCAAGGCCAGCCAGCAGGTGAATTTCACCGTCGACAAGCGGAACTGGGTAGCGGTTCGAGCGGGAGACATCATCCCCAACACCGCCTGGATCGCGACCGGGCCGAGGGGACGCGTTCAGCTGGTGCGCGGCGTCGAAAGCATTTCGTTTCAACCCAACACCGTCGCCGGCATCTTCACCTCGAGCTTTGGCGAGAGGAAGACGGAGGTCGTCGAGCAGGCGGGTGTGCTCGATCTGGAGATCGAGAAACGCAGCAAGCCGCATACAACAGTCCAGACGCCTTTCCTGGCGGCCGTTGTGAAGGGGACGAATTTCCGCGTTTCCGTCTCGAAATCCGCGGCTGAGGTTACGGTCAACCGCGGCCTGGTGCAGGTGACCTCGTTTGCGAGCGGTCAAAGGGCGAATGTCGGGCCGGGGCAGGGCGCATCCGTCGACGGTGTGAAAGGGATGACGGTTTCGGGCGACGTTTCGACGCCTGTGGTGACCGCGGTCGCCCCGTCGGTGGCGCGAGTGCCTGCCGTCGGCGCGACGACCCTCAACGGGCAGGCGGAGACAGAGAGTTCGAAGGCATCCGGCGCATCTTCATCCGTTTCCAATAGCGTCGGCTCCGGCGACCGAGATAGCGCTTCCCACTCCTTCGGCAATGAAGGCCGCAATGGCAATCGCTACGGCGCCGATAATGGCTCCAGCAATGGCAATGAGAATGCAGCCGGCAACGATGACGGCCAAGGAAACGCTGTCGGGAATGACAGCGACAACGGCGACAACAATGGAATCGGGAGCGGCAAGGATAAGGACAAGAAAGATAAGAAAGACAAAAGCGACAAAAAGGACAAGAACAAAGGCAAGGGAAACGATGACGACTGAAGTTTCCCCGTCGGCCGGTGTGAGAGGTTTCCATCGTTGATGAAGGGCGGTCGTGGCTTTCGGCTGTCGCGCTTGCGCCCAGTCAGGCTGTTATTCATCCTGATGATGATCGGCCTGCCGCTCTCGGGGCAAATCCTGCCCTTTGTGAATTATCTCGACAATGCCCTGGTGAGCTGGCGCTTCAGCGCGGCGCCACGGGCGGCGTCCGGAAATATTGTCTATGTCGCGATCGATAAGCGCAGCCTCGATGCGGTCGGCACCTGGCCGTGGCCCCGCAGCCTCTATGCCGAGCTCATTGACAAGCTGATTGCGGTAGGCGCAGGCGACGTCTTTATCGACGTCGATTTCAGCACGCCGTCGAACTTTGCCGAGGATGGCCGGCTGGCCAAGGCTCTGACTGAAGCCGGAGGCGGCGTGATCCTGCCGGTCTTCAAGCAATATCTCGGCGCCGAGGCCGGATCGCAGACGGTGGTGACGCGGCCGATTCCGGATCTCGCCGACAATGCCTGGCTTTCCCTCGCCAATGTCGGCCTCGACGGCGACGGCACGGTCAGGCGGTTTGCACTTGGCGATACTCTCGACAATCAGCCGACGCAAAGCGTTGCCGCAGTGCTGGCGAAATTCGACAGGGCGGCAGGCTCCTATCCGATCGACTATTCGATCGCCCCGGCGAGCGTCCCGACATTCTCGCTGTCGGATGTTCTTGCCGGGAAGGTCGGTAGGCCCGATCTGGAAGGGCGTTCGGTGGTTGTCGGCGCCTATGCGAGCGAGCTGAAGGATATTTTCCCCGTCCCGGTCTATGGCGCACTGCCCGGGGCAATGCTGCATATTCTCGCTTCCGAAACGATCCTGCAGAAGCGGCTGCTCGAGGACATCGACCAGATGCCGCTGGAGCTTCTCTTTGCCGCAGCCATTATTGCGCTCGCCCTTGGCATGCGCGGCCGGCCCGCAGCCCATGCCGTCGCGTTTGCCCTTGCCATCGTCGCCGCCGGTGAAGTGACGGCCTTCCTTCTTCAGAAGGATCACGCTCTCATCCTTCACACGGTGCGGCCGTGGATCATTCTTCTTGCCGGTCTCGTGCTGTTGTTGAACGAGAAGGTCGATTTCGGCCGGTTTCTGGTCGAGCTTGCCAAGGCCGAGCAGCGCAACACGCGCCGGCTGCTCGAGAGGATCGTGGCTGACAGCGTCGACGCCGTCATCGCCTTCGACGACCAGTTCCGCATTCTGAACGAAAGCGCCTCGGCCGCGGCGATGCTGGGTTTGGAGCCACAGGCTGACAGGCGCAGAACGCTTGATGCGATGATCCCGCCCCCTCTCGTTCATCGCATCGTCAAGCTTGCTTCGGATTATATGGCGCAGCCGGGCACAATCCACGCCTGCAACGCGCGTTTTTCGCTTCAAACCGAGAGAGGGACAAAGCATCTCGAGGCCGCGATCACCATTTCGCCTGTCGAACGGCCCGGCGAATCCGGCATCGTCGCCGCGAAATCCTTCATCGGCAGCCTGATCGTCAGGGATATGACCGCCCGCCGGCGGTACGAGGACAAGCTTCAGCGTCTATCCGAATTCGACGAGTTGACCGGTCTGATGAACAGGCGCGAATTCCGCCGTCGCCTCGATCGGCTCGAGGGTGAATGCCATGTGATCGCGCTGGGGCTACACCGTTTCTCCGTCCTGAATACGGCGATGGGACGGGATGTCGGGGATGAGCTTTTGCGGGCCGTCGCCGCGCGGATGGAGGCGGAGGGTGCAATCAGCCTCGTCGGGCGGCTGGGGGGCGATGTCTTCACGGCCGTCATCCCGGCGTCCGTGGAGTGCGGTCAGGAGCGGTGTGCGCAGTTCATCCTTGATCTTTTCCGAGAGCCGTTCGCGCTTGGCGGTACGATGATCCATGTCGCCGCCCGGCTCGGGATCTGCACCAGCGCGGCGCGCAACGGTGACGCCGACATTTGGATTCAGCATGCCGAGATTGCGCTCGACGACGCCAAGCGGGTGGCTGGCAGCGGATGGCGCGCTCATGATCCGGTAACCGCCCTGCGGCAGCATCAATCGCGGTTGCTCGAGCGGCAGATGCGCGCTGCTCTCGATCGTCTCGAATTCTTCCTGTTGTATCAGCCGCAGGTGGACCTCAAGACGGGCAAATTGGTTGGCGCTGAAGCTCTTTTGCGGTGGAAGCATCCGGAGTTCGGGCTGGTTTCGCCGGCAGATTTCATTCCGGTCGCCGAAGCCAGCGGTTTCATCTGCGATCTCGGCTGCTGGGCGCTTGCCGAAGCATGCCGGGCGGCGACCGAATGGCCGGATCGACTCAATCTCGCCGTCAACGTATCGCCGATCCAGTTTTCCCGGCCGGATCTGGTTGCAGAGGTCAAGGCTGCATTGGCGACAAGCGGCCTGGCGGCCTCGCGCCTGCATCTCGAAATTACCGAATCCGCCTTTGTCGACGGCAGCGAGCAGATCATGTCGGTCATCTCGGAGCTCAGAGCGCTCGGCATTGCCGTCGCGCTCGACGATTTCGGAACCGGCTATTCGTCGCTGAGCTATATGGCCGGCTTTCCCCTCGACAAGCTCAAGATCGACCAGTCCTTCGTCAGGAAGATCGCGGACGATCCCAAGATCCTGGCGATCGTCGCGACGGTCGGCTCGCTTGCCCACGGGCTGGGGCTCAAGGTCGTGGCAGAGGGGATAGAGACCGAGACGGAATGGCAGATGCTGGCGCAGATGGGCTGTGAGGAGGGCCAGGGCTACTTCTTCGGTAAGCCGCAATCGTCCGCCGCTCTGATGACGCTTTCGCGCCAGCCGGGCTGGACGCGTGCTGCATGACCGATCTCGCCGGCCGCTTTCTTCAAGCGGAAGCAGAAGGAATTGCGGTAAGCGGCTGAGAGGGAGTCGGATTTTCTGTCGGCATCGGTGGTGCGGACTTCACCTGGCTCTCGACAGGCGTTAAGAATGCGACATGCGCTACACATTCGCCATAGGCGATATCCATGGCTGCATCGATCCGCTGAACAGGATGATCGATCGGGTCGAAACCTATGCGCCTGAAGGGACAGTCGTCTTCCTTGGCGACTATATCGATCGCGGGTTTGACAGCAAAAACGTCCTCGACCGCATCATTGCCGGCACGGCCGACCCATGGCGATGGATATGCCTGAAAGGCAATCATGAGGACATGATGGTCGCTGCCTATGCCGACAGCGGCAGCCGAGCCGTATGGCTCGGCAATGGCGGGCTCGAGACCGAAATATCCTATGGCGGCAGAGTTCCGCCCCAGCATCTGCAATGGGCGGCTGATCGTCCGCTCATGCATGTCGACCGGCATCGCATCTTCGTCCATGCCGGCGTCGATCCGGCGTTTCCGCTGGAACGGCAGAGCGAGGACGATCTTCTGTGGTTGCGGTTCCCTCCCGGTGAATCCAGCGACTATTGGGGCAAGCACCTGGTCCACGGCCATACGCCGTCACTGTCCAACCCGGTGACGACAGGAAACCGCACCAACATCGACAGCGGCTGTGTCTTCGGCGGCAAGCTTTCCTGCGCGGTCTTCGACGACGAGGTTGCCGGCGGGCCGATCGACTTTATCGAGGTGAGGGCATGAACTTGCAGCGCGGAGCAAGGAATCCTTTCCGCTCCGCCGCGCTCCGTCAGCAGAAGTTTGGCGAGAGCGCTACCCCATCTCTCTTTTCCATGGGGTGCGGCAGAATCCTCACTTCCGGCCCTGCCGGCCGGCGACGAGCCGCAGCCAGGGCGTTAGATGGAAACCGCCCATCAGCAGGTACATCGGCACCATTCCCCCGATCGGGAAGGCATCAGGCGTTGTCATACACATCATGTCGGTGCTGCCGGTTGCTGCCGTCAGCAGCGCCATGATCGCGAATGTTGGGGCGGCGGCGAATGCCAGCCAGTCGGCGGCGTGGGCGGCGAGCCGGCCGCCGGCGCTAGCCACACTGCTGCTCGGCTTATCAGTTGATCCGACTGCGGCGGCGGCCAGCGAGAGCCATTCGGCGTTGCCGTCGCCTCTCTCCGGGGTGGGGGTGGAAAGCAGCATCGCAGTCACTCCTTGCCGTAGCGGTCGTGATGGCGCCACCAGATGCCGGTTTCGTTGCGGCCCTTGGGGGCGCGGTCGAGCCATTGGTACATGCCCCAGAGCCCATCCAGCCCGCGGGCATAGCTGGAATAGCTGTGGTAGACCGTGCCATCGATGAGCTCGAAGGCGCTGACGCCCGGCCGGTCGCGGGTGTAGGTCGCGACATCGGTGCCGGTTATGGCGGCGATCTGAGCGACCGGGCCCTCGCTGCCGGGCGACTGCCATTCTTGCACGGTCTTGCCGGCGAGCGGTTCGGGAGCGGGGAGCTCGCGGCGGTAGTTGTATTCTATGCCGCCCTGGTGCTGCTGCTCGGCAGAGAACCAGACGCTGAAATCGCCGTTGAAATCGCTGCCGAAGGAGGAGGCCCAGGGAAAACTCCAGTCCATGCGTTGCTTGAAGGCCTGAAGTTTGGGCAGTCGCGCACGCGAAACCACCCAGAAGGCGACGTCGTGGTTTTCGAGGTGGACGAAGAAACCGTTGAAACCGTCGGCGATCGAGGAGCAGGAGGGGCATCCCGCGCTATAATCGGGCCCGAACATGAAGTGATAGACGAGAAGCTGCGAGCGGCCGCCGAAGAGGTCCTTCAGTGAGACGTTGCCGTCGTCCGTATCGAAGCGGTATTCCTTATCGATTCTCACACGCGGCAATTGCTGGCGCTTGAGCGCCAGCGCGTCGCTCTGCCGGGTCAGCGCCTTTTCCTCTTCGAGCAGGTCGAGCCTTGCCGTCAGCCATTGCTGCCGTGTTGCGTTCAGCTGTGTCGTCATGGGTCTTCTCCTTTGCCTGTCTGTCGTCGTAGCATCCGGCGCGAATTGGTTGCCGGGTCCTGAACAGATTACGGCTGGGCCGGGGAATGGCGGGAGTGACAAGTGTGACGGGATTTGAATGGACTCGCTGATCACAGCCGCGGCGCAGGCGCTGGCATCGGGTGATGCGCTCGGCGCGCTGAAGCGGGTGGCGTTGCGTGACGACGCGCCGGCGCTGGCGCTGCGCGGCATCGCGATGGCGCAGCTCGGCGATCTCGTCCGCGCCAAGGCGCTGCTGAAGAGTGCTGCGCGCGCCTTCGGCCCGCGGGAGGCGGTGGCGCGGGCGCGTTGCGTGGTTGCCGAGGCCGAGATCGCGCTCGTCTCGCGCGATCTTCTCTGGCCGCCGAAGGCGCTGGAAGCGGCGCGCAAAGTGCTGGAAGCGCATGGCGACAGGGTCAATGCCGCGCATGCGGGCAATGTCGCCATTCGCAGGCTGGTGCTGATCGGGCGTCTCGACGAGGCCGAACGCGCGCTTGCAGCACTCGATCCGACGCCGCTGCCGCCGGCCCTGCGGACTGCCCACGAGCTGGTGGCCGCCGGCATCGCCGTCCGGCGCCTGCAGACGCAGGCGGCGCGTGCGGCGCTCGCCCGGGCAAGGCTTGCGGCGCGTGCGGCCGATATTCAGGCTTTGACGGCGGAGGTCGAAACTGCGGCCCTCGTGCTCGACACGCCAGCGGCGCGGCTGATGTCGCGCGGCCAGGAGCGCTTGCTGCTGCTCGGCGAGGTGGAAGCGCTGCTCGGTTCGGGCACGCTCGTCGTCGATGCCTGCCGCCATGTGGTGTGGAATGCGGGCGCCGCCGTCTCGCTGGCGACGCGGCCGGTGCTGTTTGCGCTTGCCCGTACGCTGGCCGAAGCCTGGCCGGGCGATGTGACACGGGGAACGCTCATCGCGCGCGCCTTCCGCGGCAAACACGCCGATGAATCGCATCGCGCCAGGCTGCGGGTCGAGATTGGCCGGCTGCGGGCCGAACTGCGAGGACTGGCGGAGGTGTCAGCGACGAAGCGCGGCTTTGCGCTTTCGCCGCGTGGCGCCCGGGATATCGCGGTGCTGGCGCCGCTCGTCGAAGGTCAGCATGGGGCAGTGCTCGCATTCCTCTCCGATGGCGAGGCTTGGTCGAGCTCGGCCTTGGCGATCGCGCTCGCCGCCAGCCCCCGCACCGTGCAGCGGGCACTGGATTCCCTTGCGGGCGAAGGCAAGGTGCAATCGCTGGGGCGCGGGCGGGCGCGGCGCTGGATGAGCCCGCCGCTGCCGGGTTTCCCGACGATCTTGTTACTCCCCGGACCGCTGCCCAGCGATTAGTGTGGGCTGACTGATTGTGATGCCCGAACCATAGGGATGGAAGAGATGAAGAAATCGGCTGCGAATATCCTGCGTGAATATGGACCTTTTCCCGGCGCTGAGCGCGTCAATGGCGTCACCTTCGACGGCGAGCACGTCTGGTTTGCCTCGGGCGACCGCCTGAACGCGCTCGATCCCGAAAGCGGCGAGGTGGTGCGCTCGATCGAGGTTGCATCCCATGCCGGGACGGCCTTCGACGGTGAATTCCTCTATCAGATCGCCGAGGATGTCATTCACAAGATCGAGCCGAAGACCGGCCGTATCCTCGCCACCATCCCGGCGCCTGGCAATGGCGGCGATTCCGGCCTTGCCTGGGCCGAGGGCACGCTCTGGGTCGGCCAGCATCGCGGCCGCAGGATCCACCAGATCGATCCCGAGACCGGCAAGATCCTCCGCACCATCGAATCCAACCGCGTCGTGACAGGCGTCACCTGGGTCGACGGTCAGCTCTGGCACGGCACCTGGGAGGGCGACGACAGCGACGTCAGGCGCATCGACCCGGAAACGGGAGAGGTGCTGGAACGGCTCGACATGCCCGAAGGCACCGGCGTCTCCGGCCTCGAATCCGACGGTGCCGACCGCTTCTTCTGTGGCGGAGGCGGCAGTGGCAAGATCCGCGCGGTGCGCCGGCCGGCGTGAAGCCCGGAAGAATTTCGGTCGAGTGAGCGATTGATTTCGTCATGGGACGATCTACTTTCGCGGCAGTGTCGAAGCTTCGGGGGCGGTCGAGGGCTCGACGCAAGCGGCATGACCGCGGGGAGAGACTTTGAAATATCTGCGCACGACACTTGGGCCTAAGAGCAAATCCGAACTTGGGATGATCCTCCCGCACGAGCACGTCTTCGTCGACCTCAGGACGCCGGACCAGCCCGGTTATGCCGAAGCAGACATTGAAGACGTCGTTCGGCTGATGGCCCCCGAAATCGAACGGATCAAGAAACTCGGGGTGACGGCACTGGTCGAATGCTCGACGGGCGGCGTCGGACGCCGTGCGGATATCGATCTTGCCGTGTCGCTCGCGACGGATTTTCCGATTGTCGTTCCCACCGGCAATTACCGTGAACCCTGGATTCCCGAATGGGTCCGCCATGCTTCCGAGAAGGAACTGGAGGTATGGATGCTTCGCGAGCTGACAGAGCAGATCGACGAGACCGGGTTCCAGGCAGGCTGGATCAAGCTCAGTGCCGGCGATGACGGCATGACGGCGCTCGAGACAAAAATCCTGCGGGCGGCCGCGCGCGCCGCGGCGCAGACAGACGCCGTCATCGGCAGTCATACGATCAGGGGACGGGTCGTCATGGATCAGCTCGATGTCATCGAGGCGGAGGGCTACAGGGCCGACAGATTCATCTCGATCCATACGCAGGAAGAAAAGGACTTCGCCTATAACGTCGCCGTGGCCGAGCGAGGCGCCTGGATCGAGTATGACCATGTCGGCCGGTCCGAAGATAACGAGGTGGCGGATCTGGTCATCAAGGTGCTGGAGGCCGGCTGCGGCGACCGCCTGTTGTTGAGCCATGACCGGGGCTGGTTCGATCCGGCACTGCCGATGGGCGGGACACCCAAGCCGTACACCCATCTTTCCACGGTCTTGCTGCCCGAGTTGAAACGGCGGGGCGTAGACGACGGGACCTTGATGCGCCTGACCCACGAGAATCCGTTCGAGGCTTTCGCCAGATAGCGGGAGTGGACCGGGCTCATTCGCGGAACGGCATTTGTTCCGACGCCAGGCCGAAATGATGGTCAGCCGGGCTCGCGCGAATTTGTTCAGAAATCGACGGCGATACCCGGATCTATGAGAAGTCGCGGCCGTCGAACAAAAGCGCCATGCTGATCGCATCGACGAACCGTCCATCGATGCACGCCGCACGCCGGACGATGCCTTCGCGTGCAAATCCGACCTTTTCGTAGAGAGCGATAGCACGGGCATTGTCCTCGTAAACATCGAGTTCAACACGCGCAAAACCGGTTTCTTCAGCCGCTTTCAATGTCGTCTCGATGAGCCTTCGTCCCAGACCCTTGCCGCGATAGGCGGGAAGGATCCCCATTCCCAAGTTTCCGCGATGGGCGTGCGACGGGAAAAAATGCCGGCTGATGTCGCACCAACCGATGACTTGGTCGTGAGCGGTGGCGACGAATTGCGGATTGCCTTTTGCAATCATGCCCATGACGAACTCCCGCGTCTGCGGCAGGGGAGTTGCTTCCAGCATGGAGAGGTATTTTTTCTCCCGCGCGACCACGTCGAGTGCGTGATGAAAGCTATCGATGTGGGCGGCAGCGATCGGTTCGATCCTGATATCCGACGTTTCCAGCGATGCGGGAGCATTCATACGCTTCTCCTTCGAAGATTGTGAAATGCCTATAGGAGACATGTTGCGGACCTGCACGGGAGCGCATAATTCACGGTCCGTCAACCTTTGCGTGTCAATTTCTCGGCGGCAGTCGCCATCAAAAGGTTGCAGGTATTGAAGGTCAGACTCACATCGCACATTACGTTTGTCCTGGTGACGCTCACCTGCGCTGCGGCCGTGTTGCTGTGCGGTTTTGCGTGGCTCGCCGCAATGAAGGTCGATGATCTCTCGCTGCGCCGGCAGGCCGACTTCGTTGGCCAAGGACTGGAAGAGCAGATCGCAGCGCTTCCCCGGGAACAGGAAAGCGTCACCAAATGGGATGACGCCTTTCTTTATGCCAAACAGCGGAACCACGAATGGCTGCTCGACAATGTCGGCCAGTGGACGAGCCGGTATTTCGGGCACGACAGGACCTATATTTTCGACGATACCAATCGCCTGATGTTTGCGTTTCGCGACGGCGCGGATGCCATGCCGCCCCGGTACGCGAGCGACGACGGCCAGGAAATGACCGCTCTTGCCGGAGAGATGCGCGCCGTTCTCGTCGATCGAGCTGCAAAGCCCGGCGCTGAAGCGCTCGGTCAACTGGCTACGGTTCGCACGATCATGATCGGCGATAGGCCGGCAATTGCCAGCGCGCGTCCGATTCTGCCGAGCTCGGCCAGGATGCAGATCGAGGCCGGCCAGGAGTTCATTGCCGTCTCGGTCAAGTTCATCGATGGAAAAGTTGCCGAAAGCATCGCCCATCATGCGCGGCTCGAAGGTTTGCATTTCGCGCCTTCGAAAGGTGAGGACGAGCGGGCGCAAGTGCCTGTGTCATCGCATGACGGCGGCACGATCGGCTATCTCGTGTGGCCGCCCATCCTGCCCGGATTCATGCTGCTCAAACAGATTGCGCCGGCAGGGCTCGCTTGCTTGGCGCTGCTGATCACCGTCGTGTTCTGGCTCGGACGAGGTCTGCATCGCACCTCGCTGACCCTGCTGGACAGCCAGGCAGAGCTCACCCACCACCGCAACCATCTGGAAGAGATGGTGGCCGATCGAACGGCCGAGATCGAAAGGCAGAGAGAGGAACTGGACCGCCTGCTGGTGCACGAACGCCAGGTGAATGCGCTCCAGCGCCAGTTCGTCGCCATGGCGTCGCACGAGTTTCGCACGCCGCTTGCCATCATCGACGCCGCTGCCCAGCGGCTCTGCCGCTCGATTACCAATGTCAGCGGTGATTACGTTCACGAAAAAGCCGGGGTGATCCGCAGTGCGGTGGTGCGCATGGTCGATCTGATGGAGAGCATTCTCGCCAGCGGCCGGCTCGAAACCGGACAGATCACACTGAAGCGCAGCGAAGGCGATCTGAAAGCCCTGCTCGTCACCTGCTGCGACAGACAGCGTCAGCTCAGCCGCTCGCATGTGTTCCATCTCGATCTCGAGCCGATACCCGATGTATTGACATTCGACCGCAGCGCCATGGAACAGGTCTTCACCAACCTGATTTCGAACGCCGTCAAATATTCGCCCAACGCGCCCGACATTCATGTTCGCGCCCGGGCCGACGAGAAAACGGTGGAGATCGCTATCTCCGACAGCGGCATCGGCATGGATGCGGAGGATCTGCCGAAGCTGTTCCAGCCCTATTACCGCGCCCGCAGCGCGACGGGCATTGCCGGAACCGGCATCGGTCTCAACGTCGTCAAGCAGGTCGTCGAACTACATGGCGGCACGGTCGAGGTGACGAGCGAACTCGGCAAGGGCACAACATTTACCATTCTTCTGCCAATAGAGTTCCTATTGTCGGATCAACAAGTCGCAGCTTAAGGAAGAGCTCATGGTTACAGTCCTGTGCATAGAAGACGAAGTCGAGATCCGGAACCTCCTCGTCGAAGAGTTGAGCGAAGCCGGTTACAAGACGCTCGAGGCCTCGAACGGCGCCGAAGGGCTGGAAATGATCCTGTCGAAATGGCCCGACATCGTCATCAGCGATATTTCGATGCCTGTCATGGATGGGCACCAGCTTCTGGCGGAAATTCAGATCAACCACCCCGAGCTCTCCAACATTCCCTTTATCCTGCTGACGGCGCTCACTGACCGGGAAAACACGCTTGCCGGCTTGCGCGGCGGAGCGGCGGACTATCTGACGAAGCCGCTCGACTTCGATCTGCTGCTCGCCAAGCTCGAAGGCTGCGTGACGCGCCTTGCCAACGACAAGGCAGTTCATCGGTCGTTTTGATGGTTGCGGGCGGAGACCGAGAGAGCCTCACTCAGTGGTGCTCTGCAGGAGGCTCCGCCCTGCGGACTCCGCGCCTCAATGATGAGGGCGTTGGTGAATGCCACTCCCTAGTAGTAAGCGTTGGGGGGGGCTGCTCTCCAGAGGGCCTGGACGCAGTGAGAAGAAGGCGCTTGAGCCTGTGCCTCCTACCTCCATTATCCTCGTCCCGCCAGTGCATCACCCAGCACCTCGAACACCCGCGGATCGAGCGTCTGAGACACGTTGAAGCGCATGAAATTGGTTGCCGTTTGCGACAGGCTGAACGCGTTTCCGGGAGCCAAAACGATCCTCCTTTCCAGTGCGGCGCGCGCCACATCAGCCGCATTGATGCCCTCGGGCAGCCGGCACCAGAGGAACATTCCGGCCTGGGGCTCCAGCCAGGGCGTTATGCCTAAGCCCTTCAGCCTGGCCGAGGCCTCGCTCATCGCCCGGGAGAGCCGATGTCGCAGCGTCTCCATGTGTTTGCGATAGCTGCCGTCGCTCAAGACGTTCAGCACCAGTTCCGCCGTCAGCCGGCCGCCGCCGAAGAAAGTGGCGATCTTCAGATCTGTCAGGCCGTCGATCCATTCCGGTTTCGCCACGACGAAACCGCAGCGCGCCGAGGCCGACAGGGTCTTCGAGAAGCTGCCGATGTGAATGACCCGCTCGAGCCCGTCGAAGGCGGCAAGGCGGGGCGCCGGCGTATATTCGAAATCGGCAAAGATATCGTCCTCGATGATGGTCAGGTCGAACTGATCGGCGAATTTCAGAAGCCGGTGGGCCGTCACGGGGGAAAGCGTTGCGCCTGTGGGATTGTGGATGGCGGAGTTGGTGATGTAGAGCCGCGGCCGCTCTTCGGCGACGATTTGCGCGAACAGTTCGATATCGGGACCGGACGGGGTGTAGGGGACGCCGACGATTTTTGCCCGATGGGCGCGCAACAGCGCATGGAAGTTGAAATAGCAGGGATCGTCGACCAGCACCGTGTCGCCGGGTTCCAGCAGGAAACGGCAGAGCAGATCGATTGCCTGCGTGCCGGAATCAGCCAGCATGATTTGCTCAGGGGAGGCTTCGATCCCCCGTTCACCCATGCGCCGCGAAATCAGCTGGCGCAGTTGCGGCAGGCCGAGCGGCGAGCCGTAGTCGGCGAGGGCCGGCCCGTCGGCGCGGGCAAGCGTCCTCAGCCCGCGGCGCATGCCTTCCCCCGGCAGCCAGGAGGGTGGCAGCCAGCCGCAGCCGGGCTTCAGGTCCGTTTCATCAGCCTCCAGCGATTGCCGCGATATCCAAAACGGGTCAACGGCGCGGTCGAGCTTCGGTCCGCTCTCCGCAAGCGCAAATGGGGCTGCCTGGTTGGCGACATAGAACCCCGAACCCGGTCTTGCCAGGATCGCGCCTTCGGCGACCAACCGCTCATAGGCGTCGACGACCGTCGATGTCGACAGCTTCAACGTCGCCGCCAGCCCCCGGACGGACGGCAGCCTTGCGCCCGGCGTCAGGCTGCGCCCGGCAATACGTTGCCTGATCGTCGCGACGACCATCTCCACGCGCGTGCGTCCTTCATTCATCTGTATTGCTTTCCGCACCATTACAGTTTCACGAAATCGTATCAGACTGTCACTGTCGTGACCATCGCCGTTGGCCGATAAGAGCTGGGAAAAGAAGGAGTGCAGCGCATCATGGACCGCATGGCATCGGGATGGATCAATGGTTTTATCGGGGTGGTGATCTTCAGCGGATCGCTGCCGGCGACGCGCGTGGCGGTGATGCAGTTCGATCCCGTCTTTCTTACCGTGGTGCGCGCGGCGATCGCCGGCATTCTCGCCCTCGGCCTGTTGATCGCTTTCAGAGAGAAACGGCCGAGCGGGCGCGATATCCTCTCCCTTGCCGTCGTCGCGCTCGGCGTCGTGGTCGGCTTCCCCTTGCTGACGGCGCTGGCGCTGCAGCATGTCACATCGGCCCATTCGATCGTTTTCATCGGCCTGCTGCCGCTGGCGACGGCGATCTTCGGCGTGATCCGCGGCGGAGAGCGGCCGAAGCCGGCATTCTGGCTGTTTTCCATCCTGGGCAGCGCGCTGGTGGCGGGCTTCGCGCTGGCGCAAGGGTTAACGGCGTCACCGGTCGGCGACCTCTTGATGCTGGCGGCGATCATCGTCTGCGGCCTCGGTTACGCCGAAGGCGGCAGGCTTTCGCGCACACTCGGCGGCTGGCAGGTGATTTCCTGGGCGCTGGTTCTGTCGCTGCCGGTGATGGTCGCGGTCGCGGTTTTCTACAGGCCGGCGAGCTTCTCCGGCATCGAAACGCCGGCTCTGCTCGGCCTTGCCTATGTCTCGCTGTTCTCAATGCTGATCGGCTTCATCTTCTGGTATCGCGGCCTGTCGCAGGGCGGCATCGCCGCCGTCGGCCAACTGCAGCTGCTCCAGCCATTCTTCGGCCTGGCGCTTGCTGCCACCCTGCTGCACGAGCCCGTGACCTGGGCCATGCTCGCCGTCACGGTCGCCGTCATTCTGTGCGTGGCCGGCGCCCGCAGGTTTGCGCGGTAGCGGTTGCTCCGGTCACGGCAAGTGGTTGGAAGTGACGGTGCGGTGACCACCAGCCGACATGTCGACGGTCACAAAGCCGCCGCTCAATCGTCAGCAAATCGCCCCGTTGCCGCCGCACCGTGCCCTCTTAAAGGTTCCATCGTCGCGACCTCGCCAGCCCCAACGGCTGAGCGATCGACCGAGGCGGTTCTGCTGCCGCTCAAATCATGCACGTGAAAAGGAACGAATATGATCACTCGTTACACACCCGTCGCAACGATGACCGCTGCGGTCTTCAGCCTGCTTGCTTTCAGCCCGGCATTCGCTGTTGATATGGCCCAGGCGCAACAGCAGCCGCCGGCACAAGGCCAGGCGCCGATGCAGGGACAGACCGGTGGCAACGGCGCGGCCGCACCCGTCAGCGATCAGAAAATCGAGGCCTTTGCCGTTGCTTATCTGCAGGTCGACAAGGTCCGCCAGGAATATTCGGCCAAGATCGGCGCGACGAAGGACGAGGCTGCCAAGCAAAAGCTACAGGATGAAGCCAAGAAGCAGATGGTCGATACCGTCGAAGCCTCCAACGGCATCTCCGTCGAGGAATATTCCTCGATCCTGACCGCCGCGCAGAGCGACCCGGCCCTGGCCAAGAAGGTTCTGGAAAAGATCGGTACGCCGCCGGCAGCGCCAGCGCAACAGCAGCAATAAGCTGCCCGCCCTAAGAAAGCAGTGCCCGCCGTTTGGCCGGGCGCTGCTTCAAGCCCTTGGTGTCTCGTGCCTTCAGAGCCGATCGAAAACCTCGGGCTGCAATTTCCGGATCTTCATCAGATGCTGCAGCGTGTACGATAGCGACAGAGCGTCGTCGAGCCCGTCATGCGCCTGCAAGGCAGGATGGTCGACGTTGTAGTAGTCGGCCAGCTTGTTGCTGGGCGTCTTTGCCAAATCCTCGATCGGCATGCCCGCTGCGATGAGAAGCTTGACGGCGTTGTCGAACCGGCGGGCCGGGATGGAAGGCTGAATGCCTGCGACATAGCAGCTGATGGCCACCATGTTCATCTCATCCTTACCCCAGGACCAGAACCGGGCGCCGCCCGAGAAGCTGTCGACACCGGAAAGCGCATCCTCCAGCGCCACGCCATGGGCGTCGATATCCTCTTCGGTGATGCCGGTCAGATGGGTGAAGTATGGATCGAGCGGATACCGCTTGCCGAAGCGGTCGACGGGCCGGACGTAGGACTTGTACGTGCCAAGGATCGGAAACTCGCCTTCGAGTCCGAGCTTGACGGCTCCGATCTGCGCAATGACAGGATCGGGATCGTGGGCCGCGCACCAAAATCTGCGCTGCGAGCCTTCGAGGCAAAGAAATTCACAGTCGAATATGATGGCGGTCTTCATGGCCGACGTTCCCCTCGTAGTTGGAGCTTCGGACTGAATACCCTCCATCGTGGCCCGACAAGTTCTCTATAACAGGCATCAGCGATCCGTTCGTCCTATGCGTGTTTCGACAATTTCGCTCACCTGTTTTCGTCCACCGTGGCCGAGGTGGAGGTCGGTGCCATCCTGGCCTGGCTTCCCGTAATTGCCGCTGCCCGCCTGACGGAAGGCGTCGCAGACGAAAATGACGAGCTGCTGCGGCTGGCCGAGGCGAACGGGTATCATTGAAAGGGCTTGGCATCCACAGTCTGTGCGGACCGTCGGTCCCCGTTCCTCTCGATAATGCCCGCTTTGCGCAAGAACATCCAAAATCCGCGTGTGTATCCAAAGGGCGTTGAATAATTGTGTTTTATCAAGGGAATTTACTCTTTCCAAACCATGCCGGCCGTCAATTCGCGGTTGTCCGATGGGCGGGGTCTGCACGAAAAGCTGCTATGAATAAGGGTTTCGGAGACGGATTCCCGCGCCACATCGGTTACCGAAGTTTTGTCTCTAAGAGGTGCCAATGTCGAACTATTTCCATGCCCCCACTGGTCATCAGGCTCATGGGCACCCGACACCCGGACAGGCCGATGCCGGGTCGCAAAACCGGAATATCGAACGTCGCCTCGAATTCATGGGGCTCGACCAGCAAGGGCGTGCCGGGATCCGTTCGCTGAAAGCGCTGATCGAGCGGGAATTGCCGCATGGTCTCGACAAATTCTATGCGCAGTTGCGCAACAGCCCCGAGGTCAAGCGCTTCTTTTCGTCGGATGAGCATATTGCCAGAGCCAAGGGCGCCCAGGTGGGGCATTGGGCGAATATATCCGATGGCAACTTCAATGAGGACTACGTCGCCAAGGTCCGTACCATCGGCACCGTTCACGCGCGTATCGGCTTGGAACCCAGATGGTATATCGGCGGCTACGCCATCCTTGTCGACCACCTGATCAAGAGCGCTGTCGAGGAGATGTTTCCAAAAGGCAGAATGTTTTCCAAGAAAACCATGAAGCCGGCGGACTTCGCGAAGGCGTTGGCAAGTCTGGTCAAGGCCGTGATGCTCGATATGGATCTGGCCATTTCGGTCTATATCGACGAAGCGGAAATCGCCAAGCAGAAGGCTCAGGCGGAAGCGATTGCGAGCGAGCAGAAGCTTGTGAGTGACTGTTTCGGCAAGGCGATGTCCGCCATCGTCGCCAAGGATGTCAGCTATCGCATCACCGATGACCTGCCCGCCGCCTATCACCAACTGCGTGACGATTTCAACCACGCGCTGGATCAATTGACGAGCACGATCAGCGAGATCGATTCCGCCGCGTCGCAGATCCATGCCGGATCGCAGGAGATTCGCTCCGCCGCCGACGCGCTTGCCAAGCGCACCGAGCAACAGGCCGCTTCCATCGAGGAGACTGCGGCCGCGCTCGAAGAGATCACCACGACCGTCAAGGATTCCAGCAGGCGCGCGGAGGAGGCGGGGCAGCTGGTTTCAAAGGCGCGCGCCGGTGCGGAAAAATCCGGCCAGATCGTCCAGCGGGCGGTTACCGCGATGGGCGCGATTGACAGTTCATCGCGTGAGATTTCCAGCATCATCGGCGTGATCGACGAGATTGCTTTCCAGACGAACCTGCTGGCGCTGAACGCCGGCGTCGAGGCCGCGCGCGCCGGTGAGGCCGGCAAGGGATTTGCCGTCGTCGCCCAGGAAGTCCGCGAGCTGGCCCAGCGTTCGGCCAAGGCGGCAAAAGAGATCAAGGAATTGATCAATACCTCCGGCGAGCAGGTCAAGACAGGCGTTTCGCTGGTTGGGGAAACGGGAGAAGCGCTGGCTGTCATCGTCGATGAGGTCAAGGAGATCGACCATCATATCGGCTCGATCGTCGAGGCGGCGCGCGAACAGGCGACCGCGCTTGCCGAGATCAACATGGCCGTCAATGCCATGGATCAGGGCACGCAGCAAAATGCCGCCGTGGTGGAGGAATCCACGGCCGCAAGCCATGCTCTTGTCCGGGAGATCGGACGGATCGCGGAAATGCTCAGCCAATTCCATATCGGCAAGAGGTCCGCATCTTCCGCTCCCCCAAGGCTGGCGCCGGCGAAGCCGACGGATGCGGGGTCTCCCGCGCGCGAACTCAAGGCCAGGGTCGCCAAGGCGTATCAGACACAGGGCAACGCGGCGCTGGCGAGCGGCCAGTGGGACGAGTTCTGAGATCGTCACCTAGCGGGCGCTCGGACCAAAGGTCCGAGCGTGAGCGCTTTACGTGCCGGCGGTTCAATGCTGATGTGGTCTCACTTCGCAGGCACGACGAGGGTCTCTCCCTTGCGGACGACGTAGGTCGCCAATTCCGACGCCTTGCCGCTGCCGATGTTCTTCGCCGAGTGAACGACGCCTGATGGAATGAACAAGGATTGGCCGGCTTTCAGGGTCACCGGCTCTGCGCCTTCGAGCTGGTATTCCAATGTTCCTTCGATGACGAATGCGATCTCTTCGCCGGGATGCGAGTGCTTGGGGGCGAGAACGCCGGGAGCAAAATCGACGCGGACCTGAATAGCCTCGTGGCCGGGCACGTCAATATCGTTCCTTATGAGATCAGTGCGCTGCAGCGGCTGTTCTGCCTGTGCTGCTGCTGCGCCGCCGAGAACAAGGGCGAGTGCGATAGCCTGGATCATTTTCATCGTTGCATCCTTCTGAATTGACCATTTTCGGCTCATCGGCCGCATCGGTATTTCAGTCGATGATTGAACCAGGGATGTGTCTGGAAACCCCCATTTTTGTAAGACAGTGTATCTGCAGGCCTACCTCCTGCGAGGACGGGACTTTTCTTACGCGAAGCGGATCGCGATTCTCGCGCGGGCCTTCGCCGCTACTTCCTCGCGGTCGCGAGGCGGTTGAGACGTCTCCAGTGAATCGAGCAGTTCGCGGGCGCAAGCAGCGATCGAACCGACCGCGCGTTCGAACGCAACCTCGTTGCGCTTCGACGGCTTGGTCGCTCCGCTCAGCTTGCGTACGAACTGCAGCGCGGCATCATGAATCTCCTCATCCGTCGCTGGCGGATCGAAATTGAACAGTGGTTTTATATTTCGGCACATGGCTTGCTCACGGTCATTTCTCTTTGCCACCGAGGGGAGCGTGGCCCAGTATAAAAACTAGTCGCGCGAGCGCGAATTGCAATCGACCACGGGAACTTCCCACCCAGTGATCCCTTCACTGTATTCGTAAGCTGCCGAAGCCACACGTTCGCCAGCAGCAATGACCTCATCGCTCAAGCCGCCGACGAAGACCCCGGCGCTTTCAACCTAACCCCTCCCAGCGTCGCAATATCAGTCACCCCACCCGACGATTCAAAGTCGAAGATCTTCTGCGTCACCAGGGCGGCGGCACCCCTTGCCCAGGAATTGTCTTCCCAGTCGGGCAAAAGCGGTGGCGCGGTCCTGAAGGTTCGGGCGGCCAGCGCCTCGCGCAGCGGCGCCAGGAAAGGATCGCCGAGGGAGACGGCTTCGCCGCCGGCGACGATGACTTCGGGATCGGTGATGTTGACGAGATTGGCAAGGGCGGTGCCGATGCCGCGGCCGGAATCGGCGACGAGGGCGAGGGCGGTGGGGTCGCCTGATGTGAGCGCCTTGCAGAGTTCTGGCAGATCGAGCTCGTCTCGGCCAGTTGCTTCCCGCCAGCGCCTTAGCATCGAAGCTTCGGAGTGATAGGCCATCAGGCAGCCGCGCTTGCCGCATTCGCAGAGCCGGCCGTTCTCTTCGAAGAGGGTATGGCCGAACTTGCCGGCCGCTCCATTTGCGCCGCGATAGAGCTTGCCGTCGATGACGAGCGCGCAGCTGATGCCGACGCCGACGGCGAGGACAGCCATGTTGCGATGTTGGCGGCCGAGCCCGAAGAGTTGCTGGGCGATGGCATAGGCGTTGGTATCGTCTTCCAGCCAGACCGGGACATGCACGCGGTTTGCGACCAGCGAGGCGAGGGGGACGTTGTCCCAGCTGAAGCGGTGGCTGCGCACGCAGGCGGTCTGTTCGTGGTTGAAGACGCCCGGCATGGAGATGCCGATGCCGGCGAGCTTGGCGTTGGGACGGCCGGCGAGCTTCACCAGTTCTGGCACGGTACCCGCCAACAGGTCGGCGACCTTCTCGGGCTCATGGCCGTCGAGGCTTACGCGCATGGCGGCGATGGGGTTGGTGGCGAGGTCGGTCGCCACGCATTCCACCGAATCCACCATCAGCTTGAAGCCGACGGCAAGCGCGTGTTCGTAGTTGATATCCACGGGGATCGGTCGGCGGCCGGTGAGGCCGGGTACGGTCTTGCCTTCGACGACGATGCCTTCCTCCAGCAGGTCTGAAACAACGAAGGTCACGGCCGCCGGGCTCAAGCCGATGACGGTGGCGATGTCGGCGCGACTCCTCGGTCCCTCGCGCCTGAGGAGGTTGAGGATGAGGCGTCGGTTCATGGCTCTCGCCGTGGTCTGGTCGCCTTTGAGCTTCACTTTGCATTCCTTAATTTTGTAAATTAATTATTGCGGGCTGCAAAGATCTATGCATAAGTTCGGCCGCGGATCAACTCAGCCAGGCGGATTATCGCTGGAATTGGGGTGGATCGCAGCGTTGAAAGCCTGGTCGGTCGTTTCATGGAGGAGGCGGCGGTCGGGAGATGTCGATCGATCAACTGGGAGGAATTCAATGGCATTTTCGAAGCAATTTCCGTCAGCCACCCGCAGGAGCTTCCTGAAGGGTGCGGGCATCGTGTCTGCCGCTGCGGTCACCGGCAGTTTTCCAATTCCCGCGATCGCGCAGGCCCAAGAGGTCACGATGATCTCGGCCGAAAACAATGGGGCCGCGCTCGATGCGCTGAAGGCAATCGCCGCGGGCTTCAGCAAGGAAGCCGGCGTCAACGTCGTCATCAACAATATGGATCACGAGGCCCATAAGACGGCCATCCGCAACTATCTCGTCGCCGGCGCGCCTGATGTCTGCTCCTGGTTTTCGGGAAATCGCATGCGCGCCTTCGTCAAGCGCGGCCTATTCGACGACATCTCCGATCTTTTCGAGAAAGAGAAGTACAAGGACGTGCTCGGCGCGACGGCGGGGGCCGTTACCGAAGACGGCAAGCAGTACGGCCTTCCCACAGGCGGCACGCTCTGGGGCATGTTCTACCGGAAGGATGTGTTCGAGCAGCATGGGCTGACCGTGCCGAAGACCGCCGAGGAATTCATGGCCTATGGCGACAAGTGCAAGGCGGCGGGCATTACGCCGGTTGCGATCGGTACCAAGGAATTGTGGCCGGCTGCCGGCTGGTTCGATCAGATGAACCTGCGCATCAACGGCCTCGACAAGCACATGGCGCTGATGAATGGCGAGATGAGCTATCTCGATCCGTCGCTGACGGCCGTGTTCGACCAGTGGGAAGCGATGATATCAAAGGACTTCTTCACGGCCAACCACACGTCCTTCGGCTGGCAGGAGGCCGCGGCGCTGCTGGCGCAGAAGAAGGCCGGCATGATGAACTTGGGCGCCTTCCTGCGCTCGGCCTTCACCGCCGACGATCTGCCGCAGCTCTCCTATGCGACCTTCCCGGTGCTCGATTCCAAGGTCGGCCACTTCGAAGAGTTTTCGGTCAATTCGATCCATATTCCGGCGAAGGCCAAGAACAAGCAGGGCGCGCGCGAATTCCTCGCCTATTTCTACAAGCCTGAGAATCTGGCGGCCTATCTGGAGCCGGGCGGCAACGTGCCGCCGCGCCACGACCTGCCGCCCAGCAAGGACCCGCTGGTCAACATTGCCGTCGAGACGATGAAAACGGTAGAGGGCACGTCGCAATATTACGACCGTGACAGCGACCCCGACATGGCGCAGGCCGGCCTCGTCGGCTTCCAGGAATTCATGGCCAAACCCGAACGGCGCAAGGCGATCCTGACGCGCCTCGAGGGCACGCGTAAGCGGATTTACAAGATCTGACGTCGGCCGCTCGTCCTGGCGTTCATGGTTGCCCCTCACCCTAGCCTCTCCCCGTTTTGACGGGGAGAGGGGACGTGCCCTGCGAGACGTGTGCGGGCGGCGGAGAGGTTGTGGCTTCGTCCCTTCGCCCCGCGAGCGTGGGTCCGAAGGACGGGTCGAGACCCGTGGCTCGACCCCGGTCGGTGGCGGCAGCCGGATGAGGGGCAGCCCGACCAGCGCAGCCCGATGAGGGGCAGTTCGCCGCTTGCTTTTGTCGTAAACGAGGCTCCTGAAATGCAGACATTATGGCGCCGCCAGCGTTGGTGGCTTACCCCGACTTTGCTCATCGCGCCGGCGATATTGCTGTTTTTCACCGTCATCCTGCTGTCGGCCGCCCGGAGCCTTTGGATCAGCCTGCACGACTGGGACGGCTTCGGCCCGATGGTGTGGATCGGCTTTGGCAATTACGTCGAGCTCTACGACGATCCGCAATTCTACGTGTCGCTGAAGAACAACCTGATCTGGCTTGTCATGTTCATGGCGGCACCGCCGCTCGGCCTCGCCATCGCGCTGCTGGTCAATCAGAAAATCCGCGGCATGCGCTTTCTGAAATCGCTGTTCTTCATCCCGCTGGTGCTCGCCTCGGTCACCGTCGGCGTCGTCTTCACCTGGGTCTATACGCCGGAATTCGGGCTGCTCGCGCTGATCTTCAAGGCCTTTGGAGCGACGGCGCCGGCGGTTCTCTCCGACGAGCATTTCGTCACCTTCGCCATCGTGATTGCAGCACTCTGGCCGCAGATCACCTTCTGCATGGTGCTTTATCTCGCAGGTCTCAACAATCTCAGCGAAGAGCTGATCGGGGCCGGCCGTGTCGACGGGGCGAGGGGCTGGAACATGCTGTGGCACATCGTGCTGCCGCAACTGACCCAGGTCACCTTCATCGCCATTGCCGTCACCGTCGTCGGCGCGCTCAGATCCTTCGACATGGTGTCGGTGATGACAAACGGTGGTCCGTTCGGCTCGTCCTCGGTTCTCGCCTACCAGATGTTCGAGCAGTCGATCTTCTCCTATCGCTTCGGCTACGGCGCCGCGATCGCCTCCGTGCTCTTCGTGATCATGGCCGCCTTCATCGCGTGGTACCTCAGCCGCATCATCCGCACCGAAGAAAGGGGAGGCTGATGTATCCTCGTCCTATTCCCGAAGCCGCAGTCTGGCAGCGACGCTTTTATGTGCTCGCCGTCGTCATCGTGCTGCTGCTCTGGCTCTGCCCGCTGTTTGCGATCATCCTGACCTCCTTCCGCACGACCGAGGATGTCATGGGCGGCAATCTGTGGGGATGGCCGACCGGCATCGGCGTGATCGACAATTATACTGATGTCTTCACGCAGACGCCGATGGCCCGCTACTTCCTCAACAGCTTGATCATCACCGTTCCCTCGGTGATCGGCGTGCTGGCGCTCAGCACGCTCGCCGGCTACGTGCTGTCGCGGTACCGCTTTCCCGGCAACATGCTGATCTTTGCGCTGTTCGTCGGCGGCAATTTCCTGCCGCATCAGATCATGATGATCCCGGTGCGCGACCTGATGGTGCAGCTCGATCTGATCGACACGACGGCGGCGCTGATCATCTTCCACGTCGCCTTCCAGACAGGCTTTGCGACACTCTTCATGCGCAATTTCATTGCGGCACTTCCCGACGAACTGTTCCAGGCGGCCCGCGCCGAAGGCGCCTCTCCCTTCCAGACGCTCGTGCACGTGGCGATCCCGCTGGTGCGGCCGGCGCTGGCGGCACTTGCCATCCTGATCTTCACCTTCATCTGGAACGACTACTTCTGGGCCGTGGTGCTGACCGTCAGCGACAACGTCAAGCCGGTCACGGCAGGCCTTGCCAATCTGCGCGGCGAATGGGTCTCGGCCTGGAACCTGATTTCGGCAGGCACGATCGTCGTCGCCGTGCCGCCGGTCATCATGTTCTTCCTGATGCAGCGGCACTTCATCGCCGGCCTGACCATGGGAGCGGTGAAGGGATGATCCAGCACTTCGATTTTCCAGTTTCAACAGCAGAGAGCCAGGACGCATGACCAGTCTCGAACTCCGTGAGATCAACAAGAATTACGGCGCTTATCATGCGTTGCGCGGTATCGATCTTTCCGTCGCGCAAGGCGAGTTCATCGTCATGGTCGGCCCGTCCGGCTGCGGCAAGTCCACGCTTTTGAAGTCGATCGCCGGCCTGGAGGCGATCTCCTCCGGCCAGATCCTGATCAACGGCCGCGACGTCACCAAGCAGGAACCGGGCGACCGCGGCATCGCCATGGTCTTCCAGTCCTACGCGCTATATCCGCACATGACGGTAGCGGAGAACATGGGCTTCGGCCTGCGGATGGCCAAACGGCCGAAGGCCGAGATCGAGGCGGCCGTGGCACGCGCCGCCCGGATCCTGAGGATCACCGACCAGCTGGAGAAGCGGCCGAAGCAGCTCTCCGGCGGCCAGCGGCAGCGCGTAGCGATCGGCCGGGCGATCACCCGTTCGCCCGACGTTTTCCTCTTCGACGAGCCGCTGTCGAACCTCGACGCCGCGCTCAGAACCCAGATGCGTGTCGAGCTCAGCAGCCTGCATGCGGAACTCGGCGCCACCATGGTCTATGTCACCCACGACCAGGTGGAGGCCATGACCATGGCAAGCCGGATCGTCGTCTTGAACCAGGGGGTGATCGAGCAGGTCGGCTCGCCGCTGCAGCTCTACCGCAACCCCGACAACCTCTTCGTCGCGGGCTTCCTAGGCGCGCCCAGAATGAACTTCCTCGGCGTCACCGTCGATGAGGTGTCCGGCCGCAATGTCACGGTTTCGGCGCCCGGCCTTGTGCCGGTGACGGTGGAACTGGCGGAGGCGACAGCGCTGGCGAAAGGCGCCAACCTGACGCTGGGTGTGCGGCCGGAGAACATCTCGGTGGTCGCCGACGGCAGCCAAAGCGGGGCGATCAACGGTCAGGTCCGGCTCGTCGAGCATCTCGGCCGCGAGACCATTCTCTATATCGACGCCGGCAATCTCAGGACCGTCGCCTCGGAGAGCGGCACCGGCAACATCACGGTGCAGCTCAGCTATGTCGCGCCTTTTGCCGCCGATCAGAACGTCGCGCTGAAGCTCGACGCCAGCGAACTCTATCTCTTCTCGCCCGACGGCGGACGCACGATCAGCGCCCGCAAGACCATCCTCGACCGATAAACACAGGAAAGACCACCGTGTCCGACAAGACCCTCTCCGTATGGAACCCCGTCCAGACTGACCGCTTCCTAGTCGGCGCTCCGCATTATCCCGAGCATGTCGATGAAAGCTATTGGGAGCGCGACGCCGAGCGCATGGCGAAAGCCGGCTTCAACGTGGTCAGAATGGCCGAATTCGCCTGGCACATTCTCGAACCGAAGCTCGGCACCTTCGACTTCGATCTGTTCGACCGCGCGATCGCCATGCTCGGGCGCTACGGCATCGACACGATCATGTGCACGCCGACGGCGACCCCTCCGCGCTGGCTGACGGCGGCACACCCTGAAATTCTAAGGGTCGACGGCAAGGGCCGGCCGATGAGCCATGGCTCGCGCCAGCACTGCGACACGGCAAGCCCGGTTTTCCGCGAACACAGCAAGCGCATCACCAGGGCGATGGCCGAGCACTATCGCGACAATCCCTTTGTTGTCGGCTGGCAGACCGATAACGAGCTGAACACCAGCATGCCGGAGAGCTTTTCCCAAGCGACGCTCACCGAATTCCAGGCCTTCCTTGCCGGCAAATATGGCGAGATTGCCAAGCTCAATACGGCCTGGGGCGGTGATTTCTGGGCGACGGCCTATGACAGTTTCGACCAGGTGGTGCTGCCGATCGAGTTCGGCCCGACCTTCCCGAGCCCTGGCCACCTGCAGGATTATCACCGCTTCCTCGCCTTCTCGACGGCGCGCTTCCAGCATGACCAGGTGGAGATCCTGCGTGCCGTCAAACCCTCCTGGTTCGTCTTCCACAATCTCGGCGGCTTGCGGGATATCGACTTTCGCGGCCAGTTCTCGACCGATCTCGATTTCGTCGGCTACGACATCTATCCGATGCTCTATGACGAGTTCCAGCGGCTCGGCAATCACGCCAAGGTTCAGGCGCTGCACCTCGATATCTGCCGAGGCTTCTCCGGCAATTACATCGTGCCCGAGCAGCAGTCGGGTTTCGGCAGCCAGCCGGGCTTCTGCACGCTGACGCCGGAGCCGGGCGAGCTGCGTCGCATGGCGCTTTCCTCGGTTGCTCATGGTGCTGACGGCCTGATGTTCTTCCGCTGGCGGCCGGCCCATTTCGGCGCCGAGATCTATTGGATGGGCATCATCGACCATGACGATATCGGCCGCCATCGCTATGAGGAGGCCAAGCGCTTCGCCACCGAGATGACGGCACTAGCGCCCAAGATCCTCGGCACCTATGTGCGTATGGATGTCGGCATTGCCGGATCGGACTTCGATAATCAGGAAGCCCACAAGACCTATCCGATCGGCCTGCCGAGCCCGCAGGACGATGCGATCCTGCTGCACCAATACTGCTATGACCGCGGCATTGCCTGCGGCTTCATTCATCCCGAGGACGATCTTTCCAGGCTGAAGCTCTTCTATGTTCCGCACTGGGTGATGTGGAAGGACGAATGGACGGCCAGGCTCGAAGCCTTCGCCGAAGCAGGCGGCACCGTCGTCATCGGCGCGCGCACCGGCACCCGCAACGAAGACAACCACGTCATCCGCGAAACGGCTCCCGGCACTGCGCTTTCCAGACTGACGGGCGTGCGCGTCGAAGATTTCGGCCGTCTGACAGCCCCCGGCGCCAATGGCCTCTTCGACGTGATGGAGCGCTCGGGCGGCCTTGTCATTCCCCCAAACAAACCGGCCGAAAGCAACCGCCGCCAGCGCCGCTTCAAGATCGGCAATCGCGAAATGACGGCCGGCCATTTCTACGAAAACCTCACCATCGACCCCGACGTCGAGGTGATCGCTGCCTGGTCCAACCGCTACGCCGAGGGCCAGCCGATGGCGACCTCCCGCAAGCTCGGCAAGGGGCAGGTCGTCTATCTCGGCACCTATCTCACGCCTGATCTGACCGAAGCGCTGACCGAACGCCTGTTCGCCCCCGCCGGCATCGAACCGCTGGTCGGCGGCCTGCCCGAGGGCGTGGAGGTGACGATGCGGATGAACGAGGAGCGGCGGCTGCTGTTTGTGCAGAATTATACGGATCAGGCGGTGACTGTGGGTGGGGTGCCTGCCGGGCGGGATCTGCTGGATGGGGAGAAGAGGGTGACGGGGGGGCTGGAGCTTGACGGGTATGGGTGTGCGATTGTGGAGTTGGAGGGGTGAGGTTGCGGCATATTGAATGGCGGTGACGGAAAGTGGACCCGCGTGTTCAACAGGCGGTGTACCTGACCGCACCTGGGCACAAGTGCAGAATCTCGTTCGAAAGACCAGTTGCCTTGAAAACTAAGGCAACTGACCATCGATCGTGGTCAATCCGCAAAATTACAGGCTATCTATAAAGGCGCGTTGGATAGCTACCCAATCGTCAGGATATGGTTCTTGATCTTGCTGATGCTCCGCCTGGTACTCACTTCAGCCCTGAAGTTTCCAGTATTTCGTCATCTCATCAACCCAGGCATGCGGGGTGCTGGCAGCTTGACCTCACGATCAATCAGTTGCCCCAGCCAATTTGGAACCGATCAAATCGAACCTCGCTCAACGGCTGGCCGGAGGGGCCTAGCCGTACTGAACGAAGAACGAGATGAAGCTCGGGGGAATAGTATTGTTCGAAAATAATCGGAGGCAATCCCGTCAGTTCCAGACGGCTATTGATGGCCCAAACTTTGTAGGAACAAGATGCAATCGTTTCCTCTCCCAAGCCGTCGAATCTCATAAAAGTAGTGCCCGAAACGGATTTTTTGCCATTGATGAAAAGCGTAGTGTCGGATTGCCAGTTCTTCTTCTGTGGTAGGTCGTCCAACGCAACCGCATTCGCGTATTTCAGCTCATGCGTCCCATTGGGACCAACTCTCTTTTCGACGAGCAGGGGATGTAAATATACGGCCGACACCGGCTGCAGTGAACGGTTACGCTCCACCAGCTTTTGTTCGGTGAGACCTGGACCGTTCGGCTTGTAGAATACGGAAAGGAAAGGCACTTCTCTGGTTAGCAGTACGCCCTGTTTGGTCTGATTGGCGGTTAAGCAATTGCCAAAGGCTGGTGCCGCCAATATTATTCCAACCAGTAGCGACAAACTTCTTAGCAAGATCGACATCCCAGATTCCAACTCATCCAAGTCCGCTACCATGGTGCTTGGGTGAAATTGGGGAGATCGAAGTCGCCGGCCCGGACCTTGCCCACAACCTGACCGAACTTGGCCTGATCGACGAATATCATCTACCTGCACCCGGTCGTGGTGGGGCAGGGCAAGACCAATTTCGCGGGGCCTCGCCCTCCGCGCCAGTCGAAAATCCATTCACCATACCAAGACACCCGCGATAAACCCTAATCCCACAACCCCACCTCCAACCCGCCCAAACACCCGCCTTTCCCGCCAGCCGCCCACTCCACTTCAACCTTCCTTAAGCGCCCGCCCCATAGCGTGCCCCTCAAATCGAGGGCCTATTCCATGTTCACCGTTCTGACGTGCGTCACCGAGCAGCATAATCTCACGCTGGTCGGTCTCGCGGGTTTGATCTGCTTTCTCGCCAGCCTTTGCGCGATGGTTCTGCTCGATCGGGCGATGTCTTCCGATGGCGCTGCCCGGTGGGTGTGGATCGGGACGGCGGGGGCGGCTGGGGGTTTTGGGATCTGGGCGACGCATTTCGTTGCGATGCTGGCTTATGACCCCGGCGTCGTCGTGGGTTATCATGCTGGCTTGACGCTGATTTCGCTGCTGGTCGCGATCGTCGCGACGACGGGCGCGATCGCGGCCAAGATCGCCTATACCAGGTGGACGGCGAATATTCTGGCGGGCGTGCTCTTCGGCGCCGGCATCGGGTCGATGCATTTTTCCGGAATGCTCGCCATCGAATTCCCGGGAGCGATCTCATGGGATAGCGGGTTCGTGACGGCCTCGTTCGCTCTCGGCATCGTCTTTTCGGTCGCGGCCTTTCGGTTTGCGGTCAGGGGCGAGCGGTCGCTTCTCGGCGGGCTCGCGCCGACGCTTCTGTTGACATCAGGTGTCGTCGCGCTGCATTTCACCGCGATGGCGGGTGTCACCGTCACGCCTGGCATTGTGGCGCTCGATCCCGCGACGCTGCTTTCGCCTGCGATCATGGTGGTGACGATCGCCGCCGTCACCTTTTCGCTGCTGGCGGCGGGTTTTGCGGCGGCCATTTTCGCCGTGCGCTCGGAGGCCAAGACCGCCAAGGCGGAGCGCAATTTCAAGCTGCTGGTGCAGGGCGTCACCGACTACGCCATCTATATGCTCGATCCCGACGGCAAGGTCAGCAACTGGAATGCCGGGGCCGAGCGCGCCAAGGGCTATCGCGCCGAGGAGATAGTCGGCAAGGATTTCTCGCTGTTCTATTCGGCGGAAGATTGCCGGAACGGCCTGCCGCAGCGGGCGCTCGCGACCGCCCGCACCGAGGGCAAGTTCGAGGCGCAGGGCTGGCGCTATCGCAAGGACGGCTCCTCCTTCTGGGCCTATGTCGTCATCGACCCGATCTACGACGAGATCGGAGCGCTGATCGGCTATGCGAAGATCACCAAGGACAACAGCAAGCAGAAGACGGATGCCGACCGGATCGAGGAGGTCAGCCGCAATCTCGATGTCGCGCTCGAAAACATGGGGCAGGGCATCTGCATGTTCGATGCGGATGAGCGCCTGGTGCTGTGCAACAAGCGCTATCTCGAAATCTTCAAATTTCCCGAAGGGTCGGTGCGTCCGGGAATGTACTACAGGGAGATCGTCGAGGTCGGTTATGCCGCCCACGCCGAGACCCCTGCGGAAGCGGCGGCGCGGGCCGAGGCCCATTACATCAGGAACATGGCGCTGATCCGGGGCGGGGCCGGCAGTGCGGTTCACAAATATGCAAGCGGCATCTCTATCCAGCAGAATGTCAACATCCTGCCAAACGGCGGCTGGGTCGTGACCTTCGAGGATATCAGCGATCGCGTAAAGTCCGAGGAGCAGGTCGCCTTCCTGGCCAAGCACGACGCGCTGACGGGCCTGCCGAACCGGCTGGAGTTCGGCGAGCGCGTCTCCGAGGAAATGATGGTCGCCGACCGGCTGAGGGGCAGGGTTGCGGTCATCGGTATCGATCTCGACAAGTTCAAGGAGGTCAACGACCAGCATGGGCACGGCACCGGCGACTTGGTGCTTGTCGAATTGACGCGCCGTCTCGGCGAGGCACAGCAGGAGGGCGAATTCATCGCCCGCTTCGGCGGCGACGAGTTCGCCGCGACCAAGCGCTTCGACGATCTGAGCGCGCTCCACGATTTCATCGGCCGCCTGGAAGGCGCGCTGACCGGAATGGTTTCCGTCGACGGCTTCGAGATCAAGACCGGCGCCAGCCTCGGCCTCGCCATCTATCCCGGCGATGCGGAGAGCGTGGACGGGCTTCTCGCCAATGCCGACCTAGCCATGTACCGGGCCAAGCAATCGCTGCTGCAGAAAGTCTGCTTCTACGAGGCTGCCATGGACGAGACCGCGCGCCGCCGTCGCGCGCTCGCCAACGATCTCTGGGCCTGCATCGACCGCGACGAGCTTCATCTGCATTATCAGGTGCAGAAATCGGTGCGGACGGGAGAGATCACCGGCTATGAAGTGCTGCTGCGCTGGCGCCATCACGAACGCGGCAACATCCCGCCCATGGATTTCATTGGCCTTGCCGAGGAATGCGGCGCGATCCTGCCGATCGGCGAATGGGTGCTGCGGGAAGCCTGCCGGGCGGCCGCGGGCTGGAACAGCGGCCACAAGATCGCCGTCAACCTCTCGCCGATCCAGCTCGGCCATGCCGACATGGCGGCCGTCATCTCAAGCATCCTCCTGGAGACCGGCCTCGATCCGCGACGCCTCGAAATCGAGATCACCGAAAGCTCTATCATCATCGACAAGGACAAGGCCCTGCGCACCATGCGGGAGATCAAGGCGCTCGGCGTCTCGATCGCGATCGACGATTTTGGCACCGGCTACTCGTCGTTGGAGACGCTGCGCGCCTTCCCCTTCGACAAGATCAAGCTCGACAAGAGCTTCATGGCCGAGGTCGAGAGCAACGCGCAATCCAAGGCGATTGTCCGGGCCATCCTGGCGCTCGGCCGCAGCCTGGAGGTTCCGGTGCTCGCCGAAGGCGTGGAAACGCAGGCGCAGCTCGATACGCTTTTCGAAGAGCAATGCGACGAGGCGCAGGGTTACCTGCTCGGAAGGCCGCAGGCGATGCGCGAGGCGGTGGCTGAGAAGGCGGCTTGAGGCATCGCCACGGCGTAGTGTTTCATGAGAAAAAAAGAGCATCTCCGTACTGAAACAAAACGGAAATGCTCTCTCGTAGTTTAGTGCGGAGCCATACTTGTCAGCTCCACACTGCTCGCACCTGTTTATAGGCTATTCCTCGGATGTCTCCGGCGCGGCGTTCTCCAGCGAAACGCGGATTTGATCGATCTTCCCGTTCGCCTCGCCAACCCCGAGGATGGACTTGGCTTCGGCCAAAACCGCCGGGCTGACCTGGCCGGTTTTCGTTGCGGAAGCCAATGCGTCCTCCAGCGCCTCGTCCCCCAATAGAGGGTCATCGGCGGCGGGCTCGATGCCATTGTCGAGTTCATACTGGGCATAAGCCATGGCATAGGCCGCGATGGCGGTCATGCGCGGGTCCGACGTATGCATCAGCGCCCTGTAATTTCGCTTCAGGGAGTTCAGGCCTGCCATCTGCGCCGACAGGTTCTTTTCTTTCGTGACGGTTTTGGTCCCATCAGCCTTCGTGGATTTGGACTTGCTTCCTGCGTCGGTGGATTTGCCTTTCACGCCTGAGGATTTAGAGCTGCCATGGGTTGAACCGCTACCCTGGTTGCCGTTGCCGTGACTGCCGCTATTTCCGTTGCCGCCGCCATGACCGCCCCCGTTGCCACCACCATTGCCCCCGCCGTTCCCACCGTCTTTTGCCAGCGCGGCAATGTCGATCCCGGCAATCGTAGCCGGGCTTGCTGCAAGAGCCAGCGAGAGCACGGCCAAGGACGCTAAGGTTGCTATCCGCATCATTTTCCTCCGAGTCAGATCATCAAGTGCGGTGCAACTGCACTGCATAGGGAGATGTGAGAGGTTAGACGCTGATTGCGTATCGCACATCGGCACGAGGTCCGACGTCGGTCGGGACTATGGTCCTAAACAAGTTGAAATATTTGATAAATCGACATCGTCAGCCAGGTTGGGCTGATGTGGCGACACGCCGTGAAAAGGGAGTAGGTGCTCGGCGTGGCTGAAGCAGCTGAACACCGGACGATCTTTTACCGGAACCTTGGAGCCGGCGATCCGCCGCCGGTCGATTTTTCGCAGTCGGCCGGAAGCTGAGACATCGCAGATTGTCAGAACCAAGGATTGCGTACGCAGCGTCCTTTGGATGGAGGGTCTTCAAACGTGTCCGCGCCGTCGAAATGATCGACAGGCAGATCCCGAACGAGAGGCGGCGGCGCAATCACCCCAGGCGTAAATCAATAAGCGGATGTAACTTCTTCAGGTTCGGCAGAGACTTAGCTTGCCAGGGATATTGATTGGTGCCTTTGATGACGAGCAGGAGATCGCCCATCTTTCTGGCTTCGATCGTCAGCTTGGCCAACAGATTTATGCCGGAGGAATTGAGGAACTCGAGACCCGTCAGGTTGAACGTCACCTGTTTGTGCCCCTCATGGAGCAGACCCGAAATCAATGAATAAATGGGCGCATAGGCGTCCGGTCCGGCCAGCCGGAATACGCCGTCGAAATATACCTGGTTTCTTTCCGCCCATACGCGGAAGTTTTCGTCGCTGATTTCCATTCTTCGCTCACAGATTGGAGGAGGGCGGCATCGCCACAGCTGCAGTCGTCGTCAGTATGATACGCTGGTCATTGTTCTCTTCGAATGCCCAAGCCATTTTTGCGTCGTAGTCGCTCAGCAGGGTGAGCAATCCCAAGCCCGAACCGCTCGTTGCCGATATGGCGTTGGTTTCGATTTGCTCAAGAAGAAGTTCCCCGGGATCTTTCGATTGGAGGCGATGCAGCAATTGCTGGAAGCGGGACGATGTCACGCCATCGATCGTGTTCTTCACCCTTATCAAAAAGGCTCCGTCGAATATGCCGGCTTCAATGAGGATCTCCCCAGGTTGTCGAAACTTGACGGCATTTTCAATCAGCTCATTGCTGAGATATCCGATGTCATGATGCGCCTGCGTGTAATCTTTCCTTGAACGTGAATAGGGCAGAGCCATGACTTCCGCTATGAAGTCCGCCGTCATTCCCGAGTGCTTCCATCCAAGCTGAAGAGGTCCATCGCTCAACGTGAGGCGAGTGGCCGAACCTAAGCTTATGCCCGCCAGAGATTCCTTGCCGTATACCGTTGGCGTCATTGTCTCACCTATGCCGCACTGCGAGAAGCGTGATGTCGTCGTAAATCTTCTGCGATCCGACAAAGCGCATCAATGCCGCTACAATTCCGGAAACGACTTTCTCAGCACTCTGATCCTTCAAGCGACGTGCTTCGCGGCAGAGACGTTCAATGCCAAAGAGTTCTCCCCCGTCGTTTGCTGCTTCTGTTACGCCGTCCGTATGCAAGAGTATGAGATCCCCCGTCGCGAACGCTATCTCACGGGTTTTGATGAACGCAGAAATATCGGCTTCCAGCCCGATCGGCATGCCCAGATCCATGGTGTCTATGCGCTCGACATCGCCGTTCGCCCGCACAATCACAACTTCCTCGTGTTGTCCTGATAGAATCATCTCTTTACCGTCGTAGTCAAGAAACGCCAGAGTGAGATGCTTGTCGATTTTGGTCCTGACGATATTTTTAAACAGGGCGCTGTTCAGGTCTGTGAGAAATTTGACGGCATCGGTGTTTCCGGCTTCCTGCAGGGCGCGGGCAACGGACTGAACCATCAGCATCAGCACGCCGCTTTCGAGCCCGTGTCCGGTGACGTCGCCGATGCCGATCTTCAACCGATTTCCGTTCTTCAATACGTCGTAATAATCGCCGCCGACTTCTTCGGCCGGCCTCATATAGGCGGCGATCTCGAGGGCTTGAAACTCCTCGAGCTCCTGATGCAGCGGAAGGACCATGAGCTGGATTCTCTCGGCGACGGCGAGCTCGGTTCCAAGACGTCGATTTTCTCGCTCGAGCTGTGCGTTCAGCGTCGAAATCTCTTCCTTTGCATCTTCGATTTGAGCAGTTCGCTCTTCGACGAGTTGCTCGAGATTTTCGGTGTGATAGCTGATCTGCTCAGCCATCCGATTGAATGCTTCGCCAGCCTCACCGACCTCATCTTTGCTCGCTATGGCCACCCTGACCGAATAGTCTTTCGCCTGAATCCGCTTGGCGGCATCTGCAAGTGCACTGATCCCGCCCGTTATTCGTTTCGAAGCCGCAAATACCGCGATCGTCACAACCAGCAGCGACAGTAAGATCGCGAGAATTTGGTAGAGCACGATCCGGTTCGTAGCCTCTGAAATCTTGGCCTGGGCCGCATAGAGCGAGGCTTCGATTTCTCGTTCGGGCACAACGACTCCAAGAGACATCGCCTCTTGCCGCACCGGGCCGCTGACCCAGAGATTGGTCGCAGGGAGCCTTTTGACGATAACGATATAGGGGACCTCGTTACCGTCCTGCTGCAACATCAAATGTTGGATGCCCTGTTCGCGGTCAAGGGCCAGTTTTGCGATCGCAGGCTGGGCGCTTCCCTTCAGGGAGCGCTCCAGTCCAGTCACTCCGGCTCCGCTCGCATCGCTCGCAGAACGCAGACCGAGAGTTTTTTCGCCTGTGCTGTTGATCGCCACAACATTTCCGTCGGACATTGCGAGAAATCCAAAGCCGGACTGGGCCACTTTCACATTTTCAACAGTTTGCGCGAGCTGGTCGAGTGTGATGTCAGCACCGGCCGTCCCGGCGACATCCTTCCTGTCGGCGGTCCACAATGGCTGAAAGAAAGAAACGATCAGTTTCCCGGTAATGGCGTCCGTATATGGCGCCGTCTGTGTTATATCGTCCGCGACCGGCCGCGTTTTCATGTCCTTGGCCCAGCCCTGCCAGGACTCGTAAAGTCCGGGAAAAAAGAAGTCCCAGAAATTGGCCTCGTTGTGTCCGGGATAAAGGCGGTCGAAGGTCTGAGCCTGGTCGGTGTAGGGCGCCGTCCTGAAGATTGGGCGTTCTTTCGAGCCGATGAAATACATCTGCAGCTTCGAAGCACCGCGCTGCAGCAGGCTCGGCGCAACAAGGTCGAGAACCGCGCTGGTCTGGATATCGCTCTGGACGTCGGGCCTTGGCTGATGGTCTTGTCCGAGCAAGTAACCCCAAACGCTCACAACCGAGGCGGAGCCCGGAGCGTTCTGAGACCAGTTCGTCTTCTGATCGTAGGACAGGCTGACGCTGCCGGGAGATGTGCGAGCGATCGCCGCGCCGACGTCGGAATTGCGCGCGGGATCGTCGATCTGCGCCTGGAGCACCCCTGCCAAGGTGCCGACGTCGTTATGAACCTGCCGCAGGAGCAAACTTACCTGCGCCGCGGTCGAATCAGCATATGTGCGAATGTATTCCTGGCTTGCCGCTTCAAGACCTTGGCCGACTTCGAGGGTTGCGTCGCGCGACAGTCTCTGAACGTTCCAAAGCGCCAGTCCACCGCTGACCAGCAAGTCAAAGAGAACGGCTCCACCGACGACCAGGATGAACTTTGCCCGAAATGAGCCCAGTCTTGCCGGTCTTTTCGATGAGCGTGCGTCCATCACAGCGGCTTTCGCCCGGAGGCCGCCCAGATGGGCCAGCCCGCATAACCCTTGGGGTGAAGAGCGGCAAAGACATGATCCTTGAATCCCTGCCGGAACCTGCGAATGAAATCTATTGAGTCGCCCCGCCGGACGGCCATCTCACCGGCGTAGACATTTTCCCAAGCTTCGATGACGTCTGCGAAGTCTTGGGGATCGCCGTCGAGGTTCGTCACCATAAAACAATCCACCTTGATGTTGTCGAAGCCTGCATCGGCAAGGAGATGGCGGCTTTTCGGCCCCATCTCGACATCCATGTCGAAGTGGCTGAACAGTTTGGCGACCTCCTCGTAAGTCCATTTTATCGTGTCAGCATGTGGCTCCCCAAGGCAATGAGAATTTTTTTCGTTGGTGATGTAGACGCGGCCGCCAGGCTTACAGATGCGGTAAAGCTCCCGCAGGAGCATCTCGGGACGGTTGAAAATCTGCAGCGAATGACGGCAGGTCACAAAGTCGAATTGATTGTCTCGCAGCAACATTTGCGAGGCGTCGCCATAGGTGTACTCGATTCCCTGTAGATCGAAGTCGGTAGCGACCCTGCGCGCATATTCGAGGCTGCGCACCGAATGATCCAGCGCGACAAGGCGTGCCGGTTTGAATTCCCGTTGAACCAAGGCCGCGAAATCACCTATTCCACAACAGATATCGGCGATGGCAAGACCGTTACGCAGGCCGTGGCGCGGCAGCAGTTCGCGTTCATGTCGCCATGTCATTTTCGTCTGGGTGCGGAGAATGGGAATGAAAGTCTCATCCTCGACAAAGCTCTGGCCCGGATAGAATGCCGAATCGTAGACCTCGACCGACAAGTTTGGTTGTGACGCCGCAAGCGTTTGGAATAACGAGGTCGACCATGCCACCACGCTTGACGTAATGATGACGATCTTCCGTTCCGGCCTGGCCCGGCAGGTTGCCGCGAGGACATCCGACAGGGCAGAGAAGGCAGTCATGTTGATATGCGTCAGACGTTTGACGTTGAGGTAAACGACCCCGCCGTATTTTTCCAAACTTTGCTGCACCAGTTCGAGAGCATCGCCAATCTCAGCGGCACTTTCGGGCCGCATCTTGCCAGACAGCACCAGCTCCTGATTTGTCGGATCAAAATAAACCGTGAAGGGTCGTAGCAGCAGGTTCATCGGAAGTCCTCGGCCGAGGGGAAATCCGCAATGATTTGAATCCCTTGTCCGCCGTCTTTCTCAATTCGGATAGCGGCGCGGAATATTGTTGCCAAATCGCTGAGCAAAACCGTCCCATCGGATTTCATGACCAAGTATCCAGACTCGGTATCGGGGACAGGCAGATATTCGCCTGATCTCGCACCCGTTTGTTTGCGGCCAAATGCTTCCTCGTTGGGAAACGCAATTCTCAGCCGATTGAATGCTGCGCTCCGATAGAGACTGAAACGTATCCTTCCCAGCTCACCCGTTGAACGGAAAGCGAGTTCAATGAGCTCGTTGGCTGCGACGGAAAGAAAGTTCGAATATCGAGCGGGATCGTTGTGACCCTGGCCGAGAATGTCGGAGAGATATTCCGTGATCCTGTCGCAAAACTGCCATCGCGATTTGAACATGGCGGTATTCATTTCCAGCGATACCATCGGCGCAAATGCATGGTCATCGAAGCGAGATGCTTCCTTTTCCACTACACCCTCCATTCGTTTGTCCGGGGCGTCAGGTTGATTCCGAAAATCGATTGTTCACTATGATAGCGCGTGGCTCAGGGATGTTTCGGCTCTGGCGAGGAACTCGCCAATTGCCTCGATCGGAAGCGGCCTGCTGACCAAGTAGCCTTGAAGCCTGTCGCAGCCCACGCCGCGCAACCATTCCGCCTGACCTGGCGTCTCGACCCCTTCCGCTGTCACCTGCATGTCGAGGTCATGGGCGAGGTTCACGATGCAGCGGACGATTGCCTGGCTTTTCAGATCGCTTTCGAGATCGGTGATGAAGTATTTGTCGATTTTGATCGTGTCGAAAGGGAATGTCTTCAGATAGCTGAGCGAAGAATATTCGGTGCCGAAGTCATCAAGCGAGATTCGTATCCCCAGCACGTTGAGCGTATTCAGGGTGTCGATGTTGTTGACGGTCCGCTCGAGCAGCACGCTTTCGGTTATCTCAAGCTCCAGACGGTCGGGCGGCAAGCCGACCAGGTCGAGCGTCTGGGAGACCCGATCGGTAAGGCCGCTGGTCAGGAATTCGGCCGCCGATAAATTGACGGCAACGATGTAGTTCTGCGGCCACTTCATCGCCTCGCGGCATGCCTGCTCTAAAACCCACGCTCCTATTTCCGGCATCATTCCATCGGCCTCGGCCATCGGAATAAATGCCGCCGGTGAAATTTTTCCAAGCAGGGGATGGTGCCATCTCAGCAATGCTTCAAAGCCGACAACGCAGCCGCCCTCTGAGATGGGTTGGTATTCGACAGAGAACTGCTGCTGGGCCAAGGCCATGCGAAGGCTGCGGCGCAGCAGTTCGCGTTGCTCCAGCGATTCAAGCATCGAGGGATCAAATGCTTTTGCCCGGCCGCGCCCGTCTTTCTTCGCGGCATAGAGCGCGAGATCGGACGCCTTCATCAGTTGCTCCGGACTTGCACCGTCCGATGGCGCGGTGGAAATGCCGATGCTGGTACCAACAAATACGGCAATGCCATCTATCGTGAAGGGCTTTTTGAATTCGGCAACCAGAACTTCTGCTAGCCACTGCCCCTTGGCCGGATGTCCCGAGCCCATGGAAATAACGGTGAATTCGTCACCCGCAAGTCGATAGGCTCTGTCATCGCTGGTCAGGCAGCCTTGAATACGCCTTGCCGCAAATTGAAGAACCTTGTCGCCGGCCGGATGCCCAAGCGTGTCGTTCACGGGCTTGAAATCGTCGAGGTCGAGCTGCATCAAAGACAGGGTCTCGTTCGCGCCTGCGGCCTCCTGCAGCAATACTGTGAGGTCCTCGCTGAACTGTCGTCGGTTCGGCAGTCCGGTCAGGGGATCATGGGTCGCCAGGTGCAGAAGGGTTGCACGCTCATCATCGAGACTTTCCTCGGAGCGCACCACGGCAAACAGATCTCCGATCCGATAGATCGTCAGTCCGCGCGATCCCGGCTCGCCAAGATCGCCCGATATTCGCAAAGGCTGTGCACTGTCACCCAGGGAACGTAACGCAAGCGTAATCGCCGACTGGTCCAGTTCCGGAAAATGCTCCCAAAAGGACGCTGCTGGTTTGACAGAAGCAGGCAGCTCATTGCCCAGCAAATTCTCGACGGGATTGAGATCGCGGTCAAAGAACAAAAGTCGGTCGATCGAACTCGAAGCCTCTGCCTCTGTTTTTCCGAGGGCCGAGTGGGCCGCACGAATTTTCCGCATGTCCGAGGCTCTCCCTTGCTGAATGTCCTAACCAGATATTGTAGCAGTTTGACTCCCACACAACTTGTGCACGCTAAGATTTACATTAGGCATTTCTGATTAACAATCCCCAACCGCAGCATTGAGATACACTTATGTCACGGATAAAAAGAAGCAATCGATCACCTGTCTTGCCCGCGCCTGCACTGGGATAAGCAGGACCACAGGAGGCCGTCAGGCGGTGATCCGATTTCGGAGCCTGCCTTCATCGAGCAATATTCTGACCGTCCGCGCTGCGTTTTGGCGCATCTCGACCGCGGCGTGATCGGAGTAAAAGGCATTGTGCGGGGTTATCACCAACCGTCCCGCGAGCCAGTCTTCACGTTTGCGCCAGGCCGAAAGCAGCGGATGGTCGCCCGGCGGTTCCTGCATCAGCGTGTCAATCGCGGCCGCTGCCAGGTGGCCGCTTCTGAGGGACGCTTCAAGCGCATCGAGATCGTCAATAAGTTCGCCGCGCGCCGTATTGACCAAAATGGCTCCGGGTTTCATCCGGGCAAGTCCGTTGGCGTCGAGCATGCCGCGTGTCTCCTCCGTGGCTGGACAGTGGAGCGTGAGGATATCCGAGCGCGCGAAAAGATCGCCCGCATTGTCGACACGCTCGTATCCCATCGCCTTTTCGTGACCAGGCGGTTGGCCGGGATCATAGCCGAGGATGCGAAAGCCGAAGGGCTTCAGGCGGTTGACGACCGCCGTTCCGATCCGTCCGACACCGACGACGCCCACAGTGGCCCGGTTTGAACGGGAAAGCGGCTTGAGGCTGTGGACTTGCCATCCGGATCGATAGCCACGGGCGCGGGCATCATGTTCCCAGAGCCGTCTTTGCAGGGACAGGATCATCGCGACCGCGTGGTCGGCAACTTCCTCGGTGCCATAATCCGGGTTGTTGGCGAAGGGGATGCCGGCGGCCGCCAAGGCCTCGATATCGATCTTCTCGTAACCGACGCCGTAACGCACGACGCCCCGGCAGCGGGTCAAATGCGCGATGCTTCGCGGCCCGAGCCGTGCGCCCCAGACCATCAGGGCATCGAGCCGGGCGAGGCGATCGGCAGCGAAAAGCGTTTCATCCGTGGTGGCGAAGAAGTCGATCTCGACATCCTGGCCGAGCACCTCGGCCTCGAGGTCCGGAGAGCCGATCATGTGGTCGGTGATTCCGACCACATATTTTCTCTGTTCTGTCATTCGGAGGAAGAGCCGCCTTGAATTGTTGATCCCTTGGTCATGCCAACCGTCCCACCTCTTCAATGCTCAGCGAACCCGGCTTGCCTCCATCGCGTGCGAGTTTTGCCGCCGCTCGTTGAAAGGCCGCGTTGAGGGGTGCGGCCACGCCGTGAAGACGTCCGAGCCGCACGATCTCACCGTTCAGGTAGTCAACTTCACTTGACGTGCCGCGCACGAAGCTCTGCCATGTCGATTGCTGGCCGCGTTCGATGCCGCTGTCTTCGGCGACGCGCCAGCCTGATATGTCGATCGCCCGTTCCGAAGGGGCCGCCAGATCGTATCCCGCCGCCTTCAGGACGGTGCGCGCTTCTTCTGCCAATTCGGCGCCGGCTTTTGCGCGCACCTCCGGTGTGCCGGCGAAAAGCTCGACTGCGTTAGTCGCATTGTGCTGCAGTTTGGCGGCCTTCCAGCGGCGGATGTCTGCACGCGCTTCGGCCAGATATCCCGCCTTCGTCAGGTCGGAGACAACAGCCGATGCGGTATCGTCCAATCCGTGCGGATAGCGTCCGAGCGTGACAATGCCGACATTCGGTTCACCGCCGACGACGACCTCACCGGTCACGGTATAGCGCGCGGGAATGAGAATACTGGCCGCATAAACACGATGGAAGCGTCGCAGCGCGATATCCTCGGCCGCCAGCCCGTTTTGGAGCGTGACCAGCGGCAGATCGGATGCGAGACCTGCGCCATCCACATCGCGCCAGGCCCAGAAATCGGTTGCCGCTTCGACATCCTGCGCCTTGACTGTGAGGATCAGGATATCGTCCGGCTTCAGAACGGGCGGCGTTGCGGTGTCGACCGCATTGAGCTGAACCACCCGGGTTTCCCTCGGGCGGCGATAGGAAAGGCCATGGGCGGCGATATGAGCGATCTGAGCGCCGCGTCCCACCAGAACGTAAGGAATGTCGTGGGTTTCGAACTCGGCGGCAAGGCTTGCGCCGACCGCGCCGGCGCCGATGATGATGTAGCGTGTCATGTTCGTCCACTGCGAGTTGGCCGGGGGGCCGAAGGGGAAGGTGGGAAGGTCATCAGGTGAGGTCCGTCCCCGTCGCGTCAGGCTGTTTTAAGGACGGGGACGCCTGTCGAATAGCTCGATAGGGCGGTCTCATCCCGGTTCCACCGGTCGAAGGCGGCGCGCCCCAGAATGGAAATCGATACGTCTTCCTGCGGAGCATGGACGAGCACGGACTGGATGTCCCGGAAATGCCGTTCAAGCCCCAGGTCGGCGCTCAGGCCCGGATTGCCGATGCCGCGCACCGCGATCTGGACTGCCTCGCGCAACTGCCGGCCGGCAATGAGCCGGGCTCTTATGAATTTTTCCGCGTCACTTTGGCCGGCTTCGAGCGCGCCAAAAATGATCTGGCGGGCGCCGGAGACAAGCAGGTCGATTTCGCCCGAAAGCGTCACGAAACGCTCCGTGCGGGCAATGGGATGGCCGAGATTGGTCGGCACCCGCTCATGCGCGAAGCGGATGAAGGCGGCCTGCGCGGCTTCCGCCACGCCGAGATAGAGCGCGGTCAGCGCCAGCGTGAGCGCCGCATGGGCGCGATTGTCCTGTTGGGCAACTGTGGCGTCGGTGAGATCAAGCACGTCCTCTGCCGGGATCTCGACGTCGGTATATTCGACGTCGTGCGAACCTGTGGCGCGCATGCCGAGGCTGCTCCAGTTTTCGATCACGCGAATGCCAGGCAGTCCATTCGGCACGACGAAGGTTCCAACCCGCGTTGGGGTTTCATCGGTATGCGCCCAGACGAGGAAATGCGTGAGACCATCCGCGCCGGTGACGAAGCGCTTGCGACCGGTGATCGACCAGCCGTTGGCCGTGCGGCGGGCGCGCGTTGCCGGCAGACCGCCGCGCGCCGGCGACCCCAGTTCCGGCTCGACGCGGGCGGCGTTGAGCAGCAGCGGACGCTGCTTTCCCTCCGCCAGCAGCCTGATGTAGAGATCTTCCGGCCAATGGTTTTTTCCGGCCTGGCCGAGATGGTTGAAAATTGTCATGGCGCTGATGAGCGCGACCGACGGATCGCCTCGCCCGAGGGCGGCTAGGATGTGAGCCGTGTCGGCAAGGTTGGCACCTCCTCCGCCGTAGCGGACGGCGACAGTGCTTTCCAGAAGGCCGCTTTCATGAACGGCACGAATGCCCGTCCATGGAAACTGACCGGTACGATCCGCTTCCGGAGCGGCCTCGGCTAGAACCCGCGCGGTTGCGTTCAGGACGCTTGTGTCATGGGGCATGTCGTTGAAGCCTTCTGATGGAAGCCCGAGCGATATCCTCCGACGCGATGAAGACAGCGTCGCCTGCTCGTTCTGGGATTGAATGCATGGTCCAACCGTACCGGACCGTGATCATCAGGCGGCCGTCTTCTTTTTGGTCTCTTCTCGCTCGCGGATGCCGTCACGCACCAGCGGCAGGATGTAGCGGCCATAATCGACGGCATCGTTGTAATTGTCGTAGCCGCGGATCGAGATCAGGTCGGCACCAAGATCGATATAATCGAGGATGGAATCAGCGATGGTGCGTGGCGAACCCACCAGCGCGGTGGTGGCGCCGCTGGCATTGGTGGCGGTTACTGTCGGATACCACAGGGCGCGGTCCTGCACATGGCCGCGTGCAGCAATGTCCAGCAGCCGCTGAGAGCCAACATTGGCCGGACGCGGAGCCGAAAGCGGCGCACGGCTCAAACCTTTCTCGCGGTTCTCGTTCAGCCGGTCCAGAACCTTATGTGCCTTCGCCCAGGCCAATTCGTCGGTCTCGGCCACGATCGGCCGGAAGGTGACCCAGATGCGCGGGCGATCCGTGCGGCCAGCCTTGGCGGCTTCGTCGTAAATCCGGTCGATCTGCTGCTTGGTTTCAGCAAGCGGCTCACCCCATAGGCCGAAGATATCGCACAGCGAACCGCCGATCCGGTAAGCCGCATCCGACGAGCCGCCGAGCGAGATGGGGATGAGGCCCCTGGTGGGACGCACGGCGCTGCGGAACTGCTTGAACTGATAATACTTCCCATCGAAATCAAAGGGTTCGGTCGACGTCCAGGCCAGACGCAAGATGCGAATATATTCCTCCTGCCGCTCGTAACGCTCTTCCTTATTGAGGAAGTCGCCTTCACGCGCCTGCTCCTCGTCGCTGCCGCCGGCGATGAAGTGAACGACGACGCGCCCGCCGCTCAACTGATCGAGCGTCGCCAACGATTTCGCCGCAACCGTCGGATAGACCGTGTTCGGACGTAGGGCGACGATGATGCTGAGCTTTTTCGTATGTGCGAGGATCGTCGCTCCAAGCGTGAACGGATCGAAGGAGGACGAGGAATAGGGGATCAGCGTGTAGTTGAAGCCGTAATCGTCGAGCGCCCGTGCGTATCGCTCCAGAAAACGCGCATCGACCGGCGCGTCGGGAATAGGGTTGAGGTCATTGGAGGCATTGGCGAAGCTTGCGCTGATGAATTCCGTGGCCATGTGAGCGTTTCTCCCGGGGTTGCCGAACATGCCTTCACGTTATGGCGTGACAAATCCCATAGGAAGACAGGTCTTTCTTTTTCTACTAAAACTGTAGAAAATATTCGCGCGTCGCAGCCTGGTGGGGAAGAGTTGGTCACCTTCTCCATTGAAAACCCTGATGGCTGCTCCAGCCGCAATGGCGACGCTCAACCGCTGGCATCAGTGTGGTTCAAATGGTAGGCGACCAGCCGAGGTTGGGGGCCACCGTGTCTGCCAGGTCCGTCAGCAGCCGCACGTTTTCGGCAAGGTCGAAGGCGGGGGGAAGGAAGAGCACAAGCTCATCGGCGGAGGCAAGGCCTGGGTCGTCAAGCACGGCCTCAAGCACCTGGTCGGGCGTGCCTTGGAAGACCGGGGAGATCTGGATGCCGGGCGGCTGATTGGCTGGCACGGCCGGCGTCAGCGCCCCCTTGGGACGGGACGCGGCAATTCCCTGGGTGCGGCGCTCGAGGTCGTAGGCGGCATACTTCTCCCGAAGCTCGGCCGTGGTGCCGACCAGGATTGAGGCGGCAACGGCGACTGGCGGCGGTTGGGTGTTCCACGTCTCGCGCCAGGTCGCACGGAAAGCCGCGATGCAGCGAGCCTGATACTCCCCGAAGGTTTCGCCCTCGTCGTGGTCGTGCTGCACAGTGCCTGAGATGAGCCCGATTCCGAGCTTGGCAGCCTGCACCGCCGAATCCAGACTAGCCGAGCCCTGTCTGATCCGCGAGCGCAGGGTCGGGCTGTGCGGCGTCACCCGCAGTTCAGTACCCTCCGGGGCGCCTTGGCCTTGCCCAGCGACGGTGTGGAGAACCTCAGCCGAGATCGCGGCGAGGAAGCGCGCCTGACGGCGTTTGGCTTCCGTCCGGGCATCGGTGTCTGCCGTACCGAAGACGGCGTCGAACGCCGCATTGGCGCCCGTCGAGATGGCCAGCTCCAAGCGGCCGCCGATCAAAAGGTCGGTCGTGCCGGCCGCCTCGGCGAGCAGGATGGGGTCCTGGTAGCGCATCGGGATAACAGCCGAGCCGAGCGTGATATGCCTGGTATGCTGGCCGGCCGCGGCGAAGAACGGAAGCGGTGACGACAGGTAGTGGTCGAAGTGCCGTTGGTAGGCCCAGCCCGACTGATAACCCAGCCGCTCGGCGGCCTTGAACAGCTCGATCCCGTCGCGTAGCCCCTGCGCCGGCCCGGCGTCGTCGTTGAAGGACACCCGGGTGTTGAAGCCGAGCCGCTGTTTCGGACGGAACGGCGCGGGCTGAGGGATGGCAGGCGCGGCGATGGTCATGCGATCTTTTCCTCGTTGACGAACCACTGCGGTCTGGGGTGTGGCGCGCGGGCGATAGCAGCGGCGCCTGATGGGATCGATTCCAGCAGCGAGCGTGTGTACGGCTCCCTGGGGCGTTCGAAGATGTCGGTGACGGTCCCATGCTCGACGATGCGCCCGCGCTGCATCACCGAAACCGTGTGGGCGAGCTGGCGCACCAGAGCCAGATCGTGGGAGACGAAAACATAGGTGAGGCCAAGCTTGGCTTGCAGCGAGAGCAGCACCTCGACGATATCGGCCTGGACGCTGACGTCGAGCGCGGAGGTGGGCTCATCGAGCACGATGACGTCAGGCTTGAGCACCAGCGACCGGGCGATGGCCACGCGCTGGCGCTGGCCACCTGACAAGGCTTCCGGCTTGCGGGAAAGCAGGTGTTCGCCGAGCCCGACATTGGCCAGCGCTTCGCGGACCTGCTCGGCCCGCTCCTCGCGGGTGCCGATCTTGAACCGGTCGAGCGGTTCGCGCACCAACTGCTCGACTTTCCAGGTCGGGTCCAGTGAGGTGAACGGGTTCTGATAAACGAGCTGAAGGTGGCGCCATACCGCGCGCAGGGACTCTGGCGAGCGACCGGCGAGCTGCTCGCCGGCGACGGCAATATTGCCGATGTCGGGTTGCTCGAGCCCGAGCAGCAGCCGGATTGCCGTCGTCTTGCCCGAACCGGATTCGCCGACCAGCGCGTGTGTGGTGCCAGCCGGGACGGCAAACGACACCTCATTGACGGCCGTCAGAACCTTGCCGTCGACCGTGAAGGTCTTCGTGACGCCGCTGACTTCGATCTTCGGTGCCTTGTCGGCTTTGGTTCCGAGGAAACGGAAGCCGGGATCGCGCAGCGCACGGTAGCGATCGGGGTTGAGGGCCGGGACGTCGGCATGCAGCTTCCTGGCGTATGCCGAGGAGGGCGCGGAGAAGACGGAAGCGGTGCTGCCGGCTTCCTGGACGACGCCGTCCTTGAGCACCACCAGGGAGTCCGCCCGCTCGGCGGCGATCGCCAGGTCGTGGGTGATGAGAAGCAGGCTGATCTCAAGCTCGTGCTGCAACTTGGAAAGCAGGTCGAGGATACGCTTCTGGATCGTGACGTCGAGCGCCGACGTCGGCTCGTCCGCGACCAGCAGCGACGGCCGTGGCAGGACTGCAAGGCCGATCAGCACGCGCTGCAGCATGCCGCCGGAGAGCTGGTGCGGGTAGGAGTCGTAGACCCGTTGGAGATTGTCGAGCCCGACCTGGGCGAAGGTCTCCAGGATGAGCGCCTTGCGGATTGCCTTATTGGGCTCGTCGACGAGTGCTGCCGCCTCCATCGCCTGGGCGCCGATCGTCCGCACCGGGTTGAGCGAGTTGCCGGGATCCTGCGGGACGAACCCGATCGCCCGTCCTCTGAGCGGCCGGAAACGGCGCTCCGGGAGTCCCAGTATCTCCTGGCCGTCGAACTCGACGCGGCCGGCAGCGCGTCCACCGCTGGGGAGCAGCCGCAACACCGCCCGGGCGATGGTCGATTTGCCCGAACCCGACTCGCCGATGAGGGCGAGGCTCTTGCCGCGGCCGAGTTGAAACCCGACGTTGCTGACGACTTCGTGCGGCCCGTAGGAAACCGACAACCCGTCAACCCGGAGCAGAGGGGCTGATCGCTGGAGCGGCAGCCCGGTGGCGTCTGTGTGGGCGAAAAGCTCAGTCAGTCTGTTTTGCGAAGCCATCGGCTGATCCTGTTCACGGAGAGGACGGTTGCGATCGTGACGAAGGCGGGGGCGTAAACCAGCCACGGCCATTTGAGGTAGTCCTTGCCGATCGAGATCAGCAGGCCCCAGTCGGAGGCCGGCGGCGGGTCGCCGTAGCCGAGGAAAGCGAGACTGGCGATCACCAGGATCGAGTCGCCGAACTGCAGCACCGCAAGCGGCAGCACCGAGCGCGAGGCGTTCGGCAGCACGTGACGCCACAGGATGTGCCAGCGCGACCCGCCGAGCAGAAAGGAGGACTCGACGAATGTCGCCTGCCGGGTCTTGATCACCTCCGAGCGCATCACCCGGGCGAAGAGGGCGACCGCCGAAACGCCGGTTGCAATGGCGGCGTTGGTGGTGTCGAAGCCGATCGCGGTGACGACGATGACGGCCAGCAGGAATTTCGGAATAGCCAGCAGAACGTCGACGAGGCGGGCGAACAGGGTGTCCACCCAGCCGCCGAAGAAGCCGGCCAGGAGGCCGATGAGGCCACCGGCGACAACGCCGATGACGACGGCGATCAGCGCGCTCGCCACCGAGGAGGCCGTGCCGTAGACGACGCGGGTGTAGAGATCGCGGCCGAGGTGATCGGTGCCGAACCAGTGCGCCGCGCTGGGGCCGAGCAGCTTTTGAGCGGGAACGCCGTTGACCGGGTCATAGCTGGTGAACAGGCTCGGAGCGAGAGACCAGGCGATGGCGAGCGCGACGATAGCGAAGGACAGCGCGACGATCGGCGGTAGGCGTAGCGCCGTCAGCCGGCTGATCGCCGCGACATGCGAGGCAGAGGAAGCGGAGGCGAGGGTCATGGCGTCACCGCCTTGGAAATGCCGATGGAGCCTTCGTCAGCCGTGGTTGGACGGCGCTCGGGAGCGCCAAGAAGCTTTACGCGCGGGTCGAGCAGTGGGTAGGTCAGATCGGCGATCAGGTTGACGATCACGAAGACCACCGCTGCCAGCGAGACGACCGCCTGCAGGACGGGCAGGTCCTGCGTGCTCACCGACCGTTGCACCAGGCTGCCGAGACCGGTGCGTCCGAACACCGTCTCGGTGATCAGCGAACCGCCGAGCAGTTCGCCGATGGTGAGCGCGATAACGGTGATAACCGGCAGCGACGACGGCTTGAGCAGGTGCTTGGCGAACAGGCGCATTTGCCCGAGGCCGCGACCCCGGGCGACGGCGGCGTATTCCTGCCCGGACTCATGATCGAGATTGGCGATGAGCACTTCGGCGATTTGCGCGGAGATGGGGATGCCGAGCGCGATGGCCGCGAAAAGCGTCGCCCAGAAGCTGTCGGGCTCGATCACGCGAAAGACGCCGAGCTGGAAGCCGAAGAGATGGATCAGCACCAGGCCGATCACAAAGTTCGGCACCGACAGGAACAGGGACGGGAAGCCGCGCAGCAGGCCCTGACCGAACCGTTTTGGCAGAAACTGCGTGCCATAGGCGATCACCGCCGACAGCAGCAGCGCGACGACGAGGCCTGCGGAAGCAAGGACCAAGGTCGACGGCAGCACCTCGGCGATCAGGGTCGACACGGGCCGGTTGGTTCGCATCGACAGGCCGAGATCGCCGGTCACGAATCCGGAAAAAGATGTCCACAGCTGGACCGGGATCGGCTTATCCAGGCCCTGGGCGGCGATGATCTCCTTGATCTCATCCGGTGTGAAGCCATTCTGAGGATTGTTCAGGACATTGGTGATCGGGTCGCCGGGCAGGATGCTGACGACGACGAAGGTGAAGACATAAGCCAGCAGGATCACGACGATCGCCTGCACGAGGCGTTTTGCGGCGTAGTTGAGGTAGGCTTTGCTCATGCCGTCACCTTCTTAAGTTGCTCGGTTGAATTGCGGGTTATTCGCTCTTCGTGGCCGTGTAGTAGCTGGCATAGGCGACGCCGTTGTAGACTTCGCCCTTGAGCTTCGGAGACTGCACGTAGATCCGCTGGACGATCTGTGTGCGCGGGATGAAGTAACCCTGATCGAGGATGTATTTCTGTAGTTCGTCGAGGAGCGGTTTGCGGCTTTCGATGGAACCGGCGCTGGCGATCTTGTCACGGAGTTCGTTGAGCGTCTTGTCGCTCTCGTCGAGGGCGAACCAGTTCTCGCCGTTGTTGGCATTTGTCAGGATACTGGCGACGGTGCCGGCGTCGATGAAGCTGCGCGTCACCTCATAGGCCGGCACGGCCGGGCTGCCGTATTTGACCTTCTGGCCGTAGGTGACGACGTCGTAGGAACGGATAGCGACTTTCCAGCCGATCTTGCCGAGCTGCTGGGCGATAAGCTCATCGACCGATTTCGAGGTTGCGAGGTAGGGGTTGGAATGCAGCGTCAGCACCAGCGGCTGGCCGTTCTTGGTGCGGATGCCGTCCGCGCCCTTTGTCCAGCCCGCTTCGTCGAGGAGCTTCTCGGCCTTTTCGGGGTTGTAGGCCAGCAGGGCGCTTTGGTCGGTCGCTCCCGGCACGTTGCTTTGGATGAAGGAGGTCGCCAGTTTCCAGTCTGACGTATAGACGGTGTCGATGATCTCCTGGCGATTGATGCCGGCCTGGAGGGCCTGGCGTACTTTCACGTCATCGTAGGGCGCAAGCTTGGTGTTGACAGCCCAGCCGTTCACGAAGCCGAGATAACGTGGTGTCGCGGTGGTGAAGCCTTCTGCCTTGAGAGACTCCAGCTCCTGCGGCGAGGCGTTGTAGGCGACGTCGGCCTGGCCGGACTGAACCGCAGCCACGCGCAGCGACGGCTCGGACACCAGCTTGTAGGTGATCGTGTCGAGATAGGCCGGGCCGGTATGGCCGACCGCGGCGGGACCCCAGTTGTAGTCCTTGCGCTTGACCAGCTTGACGAAGTCGCCTTCCTTCCAGGAATCGACCACATAGGGGCCGCTGCCGGCGGTCTTGCTGAGGTCGGCCTGCTGGGCGGCAGGCTGCGCGAGGGTCTTGGGGGAGATCAGGATCGAGCCGTGGTAGCCGAGGGTCGGGATGAAGCCGAGTGTCGGCGCCTTGAAGAAGACCTTCACGGTAGCCGCGTCCACTGCCTCGGCGTGGTCGTAAGTCTTCGGGAAGAGACCGATCGGGTTGATGCCCTCGCTCTTGCGGCCGGCGTACCAGATGTCGAGGTTGGCGACGACGGCCGACGCATCGAGCGGGGTGCCGTCGGAGAAAGTCACGCCGCTCTTCAGGTGCAGGGTGAACTCGGTGGCCTTGTCGTTCTGCTCCCAGCGCTCGGCGATCCAGGGGCTGACCTTGCCGTCAGCATCGACGTAAAGGAGCTTATCGGTCACATGGCCCCAGATGTGGCCCTGGAAGCTGGAGATGGCGCTGTTGTTCGGGATCCAGGTATCGCCCAGCGAGTCGATGAGGAAGGTGATGTCACCGCCGTTGTGTGGGCTATCGGCACTCAGAGCCGGATTGAACTCCGCCGTTACCACCAAGGCGGCGATTGCCAGTGCGGACGTGGCGATCAGCAGGCGACGCCGGGGAAGGGAGAACGGGGAAAAGCGTTCGATCATAATGCGGTCCTGTATTGTTTGCCAAGGAGATCACGACGCATAGCCTAAGCAGGGCAACAGGAGGGAGAAAGACCAGTTGTTCTTTTTCTACTAAATTTATGGATTATTTTGTTCGGTTTCTGCGTGTGTGTGGATCAGCTTTTCCGGGCTTGTCGCGATATGTCTGCGAACTTCATTCCCTCGAAGATCCGCACCGGCGGCAGTTCGCCGGCGAACCGCTCCGCCTCCACCCTGGTAAGCTGTCCGGTCGAGCCCTGGGCCAATTGCGAGGTTCCGACGTCGCGGGTGAGGATATTCGGGTTGCCGTGGATGCACATGGACTTCTCGGCGGTCGGGTCGTTCGGTTCGAACCACGCACCCGTCGCAAGCTGCATCACGCCCTGTCGCACGTCCTCGCTTATCACCGCTGCCGCTAGGCAGCTGCCGCGGGCATTGAACAGCCTCAGAATGTCGCCATCCGAAATGCCGCGTTCGGCCGCGTCGGCCGGGTTGATGCGGACTGGTTCCCGGCCTTTGATCTTGGTGGAACGACTGAAATCGCCATAGTCCAACTGGCTGTGCAGCCGCTGATGCGGCTGATTGCAGACCAGATGGAGCGGGTAGTTGCTTGCATCGCCCTCTGCCTCCATCTTGGGGCGATACCATCGCGGATGGCCGCGGCAATCGTCGTAACCGAAGCTCTCGATCGTCTCGGAAAAGATCTCGATCTTTCCGGATGGCGTCTGCAGCGGAGATCCGGATGGATCATCGCGGAAGGCGCGCGCCGGTCCACCGTCGTCAGGCTTCAGCGGCAGGCGTATCTCTCCGCGTTCCCAGAACGTCTCGAAGTCGGGAGCTTCGTGTCCACCGGCTATGAGCGCCTCGCGCGTCGTCTCGAAAAGAAAGGCGAGCCATTCCTTGCTGGTGCGGCTTTCGGTGAACTGTTCGGCTCTGCCGAGGCGGCGGGCTATCTCGGAGAAGATGTCATAGTCGTCCCGTGCTTCGCCGACCGGCTCGATCAACTTTTTCATGGCGATCATCAGCGGATCGCGGTCCGCCGCGCCGATGTCGTCCCGCTCGAGCGTGGTGGTCGCCGGCAGCACGATGTCGGCATGACGGGCCGACGACGTCCAGGCCGTCTCATGCACGATGATGGTTTCCGGCCTCTTGAACGCCGCCCGCAGCCTGTTGAGATCCTGATGGTGATGGAATGGGTTGCCGCCCGCCCAATAGACGAGGCGGATGTCGGGATAACGCATCGCCTGACCATTATAGTTGAACGCGCTGCCCGGATTGAGGAGCATGTCGGCGATGCGCGCGACGGGAATGAAATCCGGCACGGCGTTCTTGAATTGACTGAGCGTGGGCAGTGGGACGGCAAGCTGGTGTTTGCCGATATTGCCCAATGCGCCAAGCGAATAGGAATAGCCGCCGCCATCCAGTCCGATCTGCCCGAGCATTGCGGCGAGCACGATGCCCATCCAGACCGGTTGCTCGCCATGCTCGGCACGCTGCAGGGAATGGCTGACGGTGATCAGCGTCCTGGCGCGCGCCATGGAAAGCGCGAGCTTCCTGATGGTGTCTTTGCCGATGCCGCAGATATGGGACGCCCATTCCGGGCTCTTGTCGACACCATCGGTCCGGCCAAGCAGGTAGTCCTCGAAGCGCTCGTAGCCGACCGTATAGCGGTCGAGAAATTGGCGGTCGTGCAATCCCTCGCTGGCAAGCACATGCGCGAGGCCGAGCATCAGCGCTATGTCGGTGCCGGGCAAGATGGGCAGCCATTCGGCGTTCACCTCAGCAGGAAAATCGTCTTTCAGGGGGCTGATGAGGACAAAACGCGCACCGCGCGCGTGCGCGCCATTCAGCGTCCGGGGCACGATATGCGCACTGATGCCGCCGCCATGCACATCCGTGTTCTTGATCGCCATTCCGCCGAAGGCGACGACCAGTTCGCTGCTCCGCTCGATGGCATCCCAGGTGACGCTCTTGCGCTCGAAATGGTCGTAGGGTCCCAAGACATGCGGGATGATGACCATGGCCGCACCCGAGCTGTAGGTGTTGACGGATCTGATATATCCGCCCAGCACATTCAGAAACCGATGGATCTGGCTCTGCGCATGATGGAAGCGTCCGGCGCTCGACCAACCATAGGACCCACCGAACACGGCCTGCGCGCCGAAGTCTGCATAAACGCGCCGAAGTTCCTTCGAAACAAGGTCCAGCGCCTGCGGCCAGCTGACTTCGACATAATCGTCTGCCCCGCGATTTTGCGCGTTGCCGGTGCTGCCTTCGAGCCAGCCGCGCCGGACAGCCGGACGTCTGATGCGCGCCGGACTATGGGCGATCGCGGCGAGATTGCCCAGCAGGGGCGATGGATGCGGGTCGGCCGGATGGGGACGGATTTCAAGCTTTCCATCTTCGTAGCGGCCGGAAAAGGCGCCCCAGTGGGAGCTATGGGGCTGAAACGAACTCATTTGTAAAGCTCCAGGCAAACAAGGGTTTATCAACGGACTGCGGACGTCTATCCGGGCAAGACTTTGCCTGGGTTCATGATGCCTGTCGGATCGATGGCATGCTTGATGACGGCCATGAGATCGACGGCATCGCCATGTTCCCCGCGCAGATAGCCAATCTTGCCGGTACCGACGCCGTGTTCGCCGGTAGAGGTGCCGCCCACCGAGATTGCATGTTGCACCATCTTCTTGTTGATGGCTGCAACCTCATTGAGTTCCGCCTGATTTCCCGGGTCGACAGCGAAGACGACGTGATAATTGCCGTCGCCGACATGGCCGAGAATGGCGGCGGGAACGCTGCAGCCGCGCAGAAGATCACGCGTCTTGAGGATGCAGCTGCTGAGCTGTGAGACAGGGACGCAGACGTCGGATGACCAGCCTTTGGCATGCGGGCGCTGGGAGACGACCGCGTAGAACGCGTTGTGACGCGCCTTCCACAGCCGGTTGCGCTCTTCAGGTGCGTTTGCCCATTCGAAATCCTTGCCGCCATTCTCCTCGACGATCGCCTTGACCATTTCGACCTGCTCCTGAACCCCAGCCGGAAAGCCATGAAATTCGAAGGCGAGCGTGTCCTCGATCTTCAGCGACAGATTGGAATAGGCGTTGACGGCCGCGATCAGGCCGCGGTCCATCAACTCCATGCGGGCAACCGGAATGCCGAGCTGCACGACCGCAATCGCCGCATTGACCGCCTGCTCGACGCTTTCGAACGAGCAGAGCGCTGCGGAAATCGTCTCCGGGATGCCGTAGAGCCTGAGCGTCACCTCGGTAATGATGCCGAGCGTACCCTCGGAACCGACGAACAGTCGGGTCAGATCGTAGCCGGCTGACGACTTGCGCGCCCGGCCGCCGGTGCGGATGACCTGGCCGCTCGGCAGCACGACGGTCAGTGACAGGACGTTTTCGCGCATGGTGCCGTAGCGCACGGCGTTCGTCCCCGATGCCCGCGTCGAGGCCATGCCGCCGATCGAGGCGTTGGCGCCGGGATCGATCGGGAAAAACAGGCCCATATCGCGCAGATGCGTGTTCAATTGCTCGCGGCTCACACCGGCCTCGACGGTGCAATCGAGGTCCTCGGCGCTGACGCGGACGATCTGCGACATGCGTGAAAGATCGATCGAGACACCGCCGCGCACCGCCGTCAGATGGCCTTCGAGCGAGGTGCCTGCGCCAAACGCGATCACCGGCACGTCTTCAGCCGCGCAGAGCCGGACGATCTCGGCCACGTCCTCGGTGCTTTCCGCAAACACGACAGCATCCGGGATGGCGGGCGTGTGGTGGGATTCACCGCGGCCGTGCTGTTCGCGCAAGGCCTGCGAGATGGAGAAGCGATCGCCGAAACGGATGCGAAGCGTTTGCGAAAGAGCGGGAGAAAGAACACTCATTTGCCGCCTCGACGCTCTTCAGGAATGACGCGGCTAGGGTTATCCGGATGCGCCGCCAGCCATTCGGTGGGGATGATGGACATGGAGTGCTCCGGATGATGCTCTGGCCGGGGACGAACGGGCCGATGCTGTTGGCGCCGGCCTGCTCGATGATCCATCAGGCGGCGATCTTGTCGCCGTTGAGATGGCGCTCGAGGAATGGCAGGCTGTCCTGTCCCCAGTACAACTCATCTTCGTATCGGAAGGTTGGAAGCCCGAAGACACCGGCAGCCTTGGCGGTCTCGGCGTTCGATTTCCAGATCGCCTGCACGTCCTCGGCCTGAGCACGCTGCTCCAGAACTGCACCGTCGAACCCTGCCTTATCCGCAATTGCGCGACGAACCTCGGCTCGGCCGATGTCCTCGCCACGTGTCCAGAAGGCCTCCTGAAGCGCCTTTGTCAGTCTGAGCCAGTCTTGCCCCGCATCGATGGCGGCAATGACCATGAAACCGGCGGGGGTCGGGTCAGAAAGGGCGGCGCGGTTTTCGAAGTTCAGCGTTTTACCCCGCAGCGCGGCCCAACGTTTCAGGTCCTTGACCCAATAGGCGCGGCGCGCTTGCGGCCGGTTGCGGGAATAGATCGCGCCATTGTCCTCGATCAATGGGATCACATAGGGGTGGATCGATGCCCCATGCTCGGAGGCGAGCGCCGCAAACGGCTCGAGGCCGATAAAAGCCCAGGGAGAGCCAATGCCGAAGAAGTAATCGATGGTCTTTGTCATGTTCCGTTCTTCTCAAGAGATCTGGTCGAGTAGATTGCCGCGTCGAATACCGATAGTGCGCAGTCCCGGGCGACGAGAACGGCCTGGGGATCGCGTCCGACCGCCACCGTGGCAAGGGCGCCTTCATAGAGAAGGGAAAGGTGAGCAGCCGCCTGGTCGGGCTTGACATCGGCCCTCGACAGGATGGTGCGAAATATGTCCCTCACAACCTTCTTGTGCGTTCGCGCGACGGTGAGGACGCGTTCGGAATCGCCGTGCTCGGCGACGGCAAGTGCAAAGGCGCAGCCCCGAAACTCCGGGCTGTCGGCCTTTTCGTACAAGCGCTCGAAAATCAGTTTGATCTGATCCCTCGGCGTGCTTGCCGCATCCAAAACCTCCTGTAGCGAACGAATGACGCGGTCGTGGCGATCCTGGAGATAGGCTGCCACAAGGTGGTCCTTGGATGGGAAGTGTCGATAGAGGGTCGCCTTGGCAACGTTTGCCTCTTCGATGATTCGATCTATGCCGACGGCGCGAATACCTTCGCTATAAAAAAGCGCGCTGGCGGCGGTAAGGATCTGATCTGATATAGGCTCTTTCATTGGATCGCTTCGGGTTGGGAATGTATCATGGGATCAGCAAGCCCATATCATCAGGTCATTGCAAGTGTTCTGCCGAGGTTGGCTGCATTGTTTCGCGATCGATGGTGTCGAGCGGACCAGAAACCGAGGGGGCGAAGGCTTGGCCATGCTGCGTCCGACCGGTAGGCTCCTAAGGTGCAAGCCATTTTTGTTTTTCGTCTTCCTTTCAAGCGGGACTCCCCATCGACCGTCGACAGATGATTCCGCTCGATTTGCAATGTGGAAGCTAGAGGCTTGAGGGATTATGAGAAAGACAGGTCGTTCTTTTTCTACTGAATTTGTGGAAAATGTTTCGTCCACGGCTCTCGCAGACAGCTGACTTTTTCGTGGCGATAGGTGGCAACCTCATGTGTCCATCTATCTCTCAGGTCGGACAGTTTGGGCGTGGCCGCGGCTGCAATCTTGTCTGCCTCTGCTATGGGGAATAGGCTGACGGGATGATCAAACAGGTTCTCTTTGTCCAAGGCGCCGGCGAAGGCGTTCATGACCACTGGGACAACAAGCTCGTGGCGAGCCTCGAGCGCGAGCTCGGTGGAAATTATGTTGTCCGCTATCCCCGAATGCCCGGCGAAGACAATCCCAGCTTCTCTGCGTGGAAGTCTGCGCTGATGAGGGAATTCGCCTTGTTGGAAGATGGCGCAATGCTCGTGGGCCATTCGTTCGGCGGCACCATCTTGATGCATGCGCTTGCCGAGCAGCCGCCGACACCGAGGTTGGGCGGGCTATTTCTCATCGCCGCACCCTTCATCGGCGAAGGCGGATGGCCGAGCGATGACATCGGCGGTGCCGAGGATTTCTCGGGGTCCCTTCCGCCCGGCCTTCCCGTCCATCTCTATCATGGGATTGATGACGACGAGGTGCCGACGGCTCACGTCCATTTCTACGCGAAAGCGATTCCGCACGCCGTGGTGCGCACGCTCGAGGGCAGGGATCACCAGTTCAATGATGACATGAGCGAGGTCGCCTGGGACATCCGTTCGTTGGGTTAGGCTTCTGCTCAGACAATTCTAGCAAACACCACGCGGGAAAGCTTGTTTCCCAGCGCAGCCGCTCTATGTCCTCTCCCGTTTCAGCATGAGATCTGCAGGCAGTATTCACCGTAAAACCGGGCGCCGACGGCGTTGTCCGCCGGCCGGCTTTGAAGGAGCTGAGCAATGAAAATTCTCATGGTTCTAACATCGCATGATCAACTGGGAAACACCGGCAGGAAGACGGGCTTCTGGCTCGAGGAGCTCGCCGCCCCTTACTTTGTTTTCCGTGGCGCCGGAGCCGACATCACGCTCGCTTCGCCGAAGGGCGGCCAGCCTCCACTCGATCCGAAGAGCAACGAGCCGGCCTTCCAGACGGAAGACACGCGGCGGTTCGAGCGCGACCAGGCGGCAACGGCTGCGCTCGCCAACACCTTGAGATTGTCCGACATCAACCAGGCGGACTATGACAGCGTGTTCTTCCCCGGCGGGCACGGTCCGCTTTGGGATCTGACGAACGACCGCAACGCTCTGTCGCTCATCGAGGATATGCTCGCGGCGGGAAAACCCGTGGCGCTCGTTTGCCACGCACCAGGTATCCTGACGAATGTGAAGGCGCCGGATGGAAAGCCCATCGCCAAGGGCCGGACGGTCACGGGTTTCACCGATTCCGAAGAAGAGGCGATGCACCTGGTCGAGGTCGTTCCCTACCTGCTCGAGGATGTATTGAAGGAGCAGGGCGCAAAGTTTTCGAAGACGGCGGATTGGGGCGTGCATGTCGTCCAGGACGGCCTGCTGATCACCGGTCAAAACCCGGCTTCGTCAAAACAGGGCGCCCGGAGGCTTCTTGAGGCCTTGAGAAAGCAGGACGCGGCTTAAGGGCTTAAGCCCTGGGCACGACGGCTGCCCTGGAGGTCGAGATCTCCTCATTCGGCTTGTGCCGACGCCGGCCGCAGGTGCGTCTCGACGACGTCTGCAGCACGGCGGCGGCGAGCCAACGTTCAAACACGGGATGAAAGGCGCCTGACATGATGGGGAAATATACGGGACAATGCGCTTGCGGCGCGGTGAGATTTGCCTTCGACACCGACCCGAACTTTGTCGCCAACTGCCATTGCCTGGACTGCAAGAGGGCAACGGGCGGCGAGGCCGCCACGTTCTTCGCCGTACCGCAGGATGATTTCACCGTGATCAGCGGTAGCCCGAAGGCGTTTCACTATGTCGCCGATTCAGGCAAGGGGCTCGACCGCAATTTTTGCCCGGATTGCGGCGCCAGATTGTTCAGCAGCAACCTGGAGAGCTTTCCTGGCCTCGTCTTCGTGACGCTCGGCAGTCTGGATCGGCCCGAGCTCATCAAGCCGGGAGTCGAAATGTTCACCAAGCGGCGGCTCGCCTGGGCAAGGCCGCTCGATCTTCCACAGTTCGACGGCATGCCCGGCTGAGCCGCGACGCAAACCGCTGCACAGTTTTGCGCGACATGCTTTGAGCAATTTTTCTTGAAGAAAAGTTCCATCCGGTGTCGGATCGATCAGCCCACGCCCGTCCTAGGTTCGTCCATTCCGTCCATTCAAAAAGGATCACGACCATGCCGAGTACCATACGCCTGCACCGCGTTCTGGCGACCAGCCCGGAGAAAGTCTACCGCGCATTCCTGGAGGCGGACGCGCTTGCCAAGTGGCTTCCGCCGAACGGCTTCCTCTGCACCGTGCATCATTCGGAGCCGGTTGTCGGCGGCACGTTCAGAATGTCTTTCCGTAACTTCACGACGGGCAACAGCCACGCCTTCGGCGGCGAATATCTGGAGCTCGTCCCAGGTGAACGCCTGCGTTACACCGACAGGTTCGACGACCCCAACCTGCCTGGCGAAATGGAAGTCACCGTGACACTGAAAAAGGTCTCGGTCGGCACCGAGGTGGACATCGTGCAGGCCGGCGTGCCTGACGTCATTCCGCCCGAGGCTTGTTATCTCGGCTGGCAGGAGTCGCTGCGAAACCTCGCCAGGGTCGTCGAGCCCGACATCCAGGAATAGTCCAAGATCGCGCTGGCCGGGCGGCAACCGCCCGGCACCAGCCGACATCAATGACTGCCGATGCCGCGTTTCGCGAGCGCGTTGCGGGCGGCCGCAGCGCCCCAGTCGTCGGAAAGATCCTGCCCTTCGATCTCGGCTTCGGCGATCGGCGTTGCCCGGATCAGCGGCACCGAGCCGAAAGGCAGGCCGTCGATCCGCCCGGGGGCCTGGCTCAGCATGATCCGGCTCATCGGGCTATAATCCTCGGTCAGCCGGCAGAACAGGATGGCGCCGTGTTTCTCGACATCGCGGGCGACGCGATAGCCGTCCGCCACAAGGTCGCCGATGTTGATCAGCAGGTTTGCCCAGTTTTTGATCCCCTCCGCATTCAGGGTCGCGGGGCCGAATTCCATGAAGAGTTCGCATTCCACGCCGTTCTCCGGCTCGGATATGCCGGCCCAAGGGGTCGACAGCCCGTCGGTGGCAAGCGTCAGCCTGTCCGGCGCCTGGATGGCGAGGATGCGGCGATGCGGGCCGAACCATTTCGTCTGGGCGTGAATGTTGGCCGTTCCGCGCTCGGCCGCAAAGTTCTGAAGCACTGTACCGCGGCTCTGCCAGAAGACGCGCCGCGCAGCGGCTGCGGTTTCGTAGATCGGGTCGTCGGGGGCGCGCGGCACGATCGTCCGATCATAACTGGTTTGGAGCGTGATCTCTCCCCGCATGAAGGGAAACTTCGGCTTCTTCCAGCGTATTAGCACCTTGTTGAAGCGAGGCACCCCTGATGCACCGAGCTTTTCGACGACTTCGGAGATGATATCGAGCGGATGCCTGGAGGCCTCCGGGACATGGTTTCCTTCGGCATCGCGGTAACCGCCCGTCCGGGACGAGTGCCCCGCCTGCATCGTGGTGGCAGTCCATTCGCCACTGACCGCGCCCGCCGGCGCCTTGCCGAGAGCCGGCGCAAGTTCCCGGATCGCATCGTCAATCGAATAGGATGCCACGTCGCCCCTCAGCCTTCGCCCAAAGATTGTATCCCTCGCGGCCGCTCTGCCCGCGAGCAGAAGCTAGAGCGGAGGCGTCGCCGATCAATAGCGAGGTGGAGTGGCGCGAGCAGAGGAGGCGCCCAGGTCCCTGGGCGCAGGAGAAGTTCTTTTACTAGGTGAGGTAAGGTCCGCTGCGCCTATTTGCTTCCGTCGTTCGGCCGCGCCTTGGCGCTGTCGTTGCTGGTCGACGAGGCGGTCTTTCCATCCGGTTGCTGCCCGAAATATGTGCCGCCGAGATGGCCGCCGGCGCTGGTGTTCTTTACCTGCCGTTCGGCGCGTTTCTGGAGTTCACGAACGTTGGTCTTGCTCATTTTCGGCTCCATGTTTGAGGTAGACCTCTGGTCAACCAATGGCGGACAACACGGTTCCATATTTTTTGCGGAGGGCGGGGCCGGGTAGCGGGTTGGGCCTGCTCACCTCTGCTGCGCCAAGCTTGCTTTCGAACGACAGGGCGGCTCACCGGGGAAGAATTCCCGCGGGAACACTTCCTGATCTTTTCGGTTTCCCCTGTTCAACAAGGAGAAACGAAGATGGGCATGACGACACCGAAAGACGGCGCCCCCGGCACCACCGATCAGTCTCCCCGCTGGGAAGGGCCGAAGGGAAATAAACCTCGCGGCTATATGAAGGCCAAGGACGATCCGGATCGCGATCGCGACGCGCATGGCGAAAACAACCGCGATCCCGAGACGAAGACTCTCAGCGATGCGCTGAAGCAGAAGGGCCAATGACATGGCTGATCCCAAAAAAGACGCAGCCGGCCAGTTCGCCAGATCCCAGGCCGACCGGAAAAGCAGCGGTGTGGCCAGCGCCAAACCGACCGTGATCACCGGCTCGGAAGATGCCACGGTGAACAAGAACCCGCCCGGCAAGAAGAAGTCCGGGAAGGATTGGGATATCAACTACGATCCCGCCGCTAGGAACGAGAGCCGGTCGCACTAGCTCCGGCTGTCGCTGCTTCTCCTCACGAGCCAAGCCGCGAGGCATTTCCGTTTTCTCCAGTCAGGGAAATGCTCCAGTTTCATATGTGGACACTGTTCCTACCCACCGAAATAGGCCGGATGGTCGATATCGGCGAGGAGGCCGGGCTGCTTTGGCTCCCAGCTGAGCAGCGCGCGGGTATGCTCGCTCGATGTCGGGACGTCGAAGCCGGCGAACATGCCAAACCAGCCAAAATGCTCGGCCGCTTCTTCCCGTGAGAGCGAGACAGCGGGCACATCGAGCCGCCGGCCGATGACCTCGGCAATCTGCCTGAAGGGAACTCCCTCTTCTGCGACTGACAGGAACGGGCCACCGACAGCGCCGCGCTCCAGCGCCAGCCGATAGAGCCGGGCGGCATCGAGCCGGTGCACGGCGGGCCAGCGGTTCTGCCCTTCGCCGATATAGGCCGAGACTCCCGTCCGCCGGGCCAAATCGATCAGGATCGGCACGAAACCATGATCGCCATGGCCATGTACTGACGGCGGCAGCCGGACGGTGGCGGCCCGCACGCCACGCGCGACAAGCGATATCGCGGTGATTTCGGAGGCGCGAGGGTAGGTCTGCGACGTTGGCATGGGCGGGTCCTTCTCGGTGCCGGTGCGCCCCGGCGCATGGCCGAGGCCCGCCGTCACCAGCAGCGGCCGGCCGGAACCTTGGAGGGCTTCGCCCAGCGCCTCGATGGCGCGCCGGTCGGCGGCGCAGTTCTCGGCAAATTTCGAGAAATCATGATTGAAGGCCGTGTGGACGACGCCATCCACCTCTGCCGCGCCGCTCTTCAGGCTGTCCAGGTCGTCGAGCGTGCCGCGATGGACCTCGGCACCGGCGGCGGCCAGTTGATCCGCTCCCTTGTCCGAGCGGGTGAGGCCGAGCACCTTGTGGCCGGCGGCGATCAGTTCATCGACGACGGCCGAGCCGACCCAGCCGGTGGCTCCAGTGACGAATACGCGCATGTGATATCTCCAGTTTTTGCCGGAGACACATATCGGCCCTGCCTATATCATGGTAAAGTAGTGACATTATCATGGTATAAAGGCTAACAGGATGGGCGAATTCGTCACCTCGGACAATCGGCTCGGTGCCTATTTGAAGGGGCGCCGCGTCAGGCTCGATCCCGCTGTCTTCGGCTTTGCGGGGGAGCGGCGGCGCACGCCGGGTCTGCGGCGCGAGGAGGTCGCGAGCCGCGCCAATATCAGCCCGACCTGGTACACCTGGCTGGAGCAGGGGCGTGGCGGGGCGCCGTCTGCCGACGTGCTCGACCGGATCTCTCGCGCGCTGATGCTGACTGATGTCGAGCGCGAGCATCTCTTCCTCATCGGCCTCGGTCGACCGCCCGAGGTGCGTTACCACAGACAAGAGGGCGTGACGCCGAGGTTGCAGGGCGTGCTTGATGCGCTGGACCCGAGCCCGGCGCTGATCCGCAACGCCATCTGGGACGTGATTGCCTGGAACAGGGCGGCGACGGTGCTTCTAACCGATTACGGCGCGCTGCCGCCGGAAGAGCGCAACGTGCTGCGCTTCATCTTCCTCGATCCGCGCGTACGCGCCGCTCAATACGACTGGGAAAGTGTCGCTCGCTTCGTCGTCGCCGCTTTCCGCGTGGATGCGGCCCGCGCGGGTGCCGCGGCCGAGGTCGAGCCCCTCGTCGACGAACTCTGCCGCAAGAGCCCCGAATTCCTGGCGATGTGGCGCGACAACGACGTGCGCAGCCACGGCGAGGGCGCCAAGCATATCCGCCACCCCATCCTCGGCCCGCTCGCCTTCGAATATTCCGCCTTCCAGGTGGACGGGCGGCCGGATCTCAGCATGGTCGTGTACAACCCGGCGACGGCGGAGGATGCGGCGAAGATCAAGGGATTGGTGGGGTGAGGCTAGGGCAATTCCGTGACGCCTTTAGGCGCGGCATCTTCCGTCGTCCCTAGTGGTTTGGTGTGCAACCCATAAAGCGAAGCATTCATGGCAAAGCTGTGAAAATCTAAAATACTACCTTTGCTGGAAAATTCGTTGACCGTCCCAGTCTCTGCTGCTTTCTTTCCGATAGGCCAAGGCGAATGGGTCTTGAAGGAGATATCCATGACAGAGCTTGCAAAACCTGTGACGGTCGACGATGTCAGCAGCGCTTCCGAGAATGACGTGATCTCAGGCAATCTGCTGGAGAATGATCTGGCCGGGGGCTCCGGCAACATGTTTCTCAACTTCTTCGACGGCGAGAGAGTTCTTGCCAAGAGGGACGGGCAGGTCACCGATATCGAGGGTGAATACGGCACGTTCCACGTCAAGGCCGACGGCTCTTACACCTATACGCTGAACGAGACCGCCAAGGCGGGTTTCCTCCAGGGAATGACGCTGACGGAGACGATCGGCTACAAGATCTCCGACGGTGCCGGCAACACCGATGTCGGCCATTTCACGCTCGACATTCACGGGGTCACGAGCCCGCCGGTCGCGGTCGACGGCGCCTTTTCCTTCCGCGAAGGAAGCGAGATGGCCGGCAACGTGCTCGCCAATGATCACGCGGGAGAGGCCGGCACGCTCTTTCTGCGCTCGGTCGAGGGCACCAGCATTCCTGCCGGTCAGGGGCAGGGGCAGACGACCGACGTGGCGGGTGAATTCGGTATCTTCCATTTCGCGGGCGATGGAAGCTTCACCTACGATCTCAATCCGGCCGTCAAGGCGGGCCTCGACGATGGCGAGCATGTCACGGAGAAACTCCAATATTACAAGGTCTCCGACGGCGCCGGTCACGCGGATGCCGGCGTGATCACCCTGACCGTCGACGGCGCGACGGACGGGAAGTCGTTGAACACCAATCATGTCGAGGTCCAGGCGGATGTGGTGCGCCCCTTCCTGGATCATTACGAACTCCAGGGAGTCGCGGTCGATCCGCTAACGGGCAAGTATTACGTCAGTTCCGGCCACGGTTTCCCGGATGATTCCATGGTGAGCGTTTACGACAACGCCTCGGCATTTGAAGCCGGCAACGCCAGCGGCGCCATCTCCCTCGGCGACTATGACAAGGGCGAATATGACGTCGGCGGAACCTATTTTTCGGTCCGTGGAGGCGAGATCATCGGAAGAACCAACGAGGCGAGAAGCGAGGAGGACCCTTTCCCCGATCAGACCTATCTTGCAAAATGGGATGCCGCCGACGGATCTCTCGATCAGAAGGGTGCTTCGATTCCCGGCCTTATCGGCAAGAATGGCGCGGGTACGTTCGACTGGGGTGGATTCACGACCGTCAATACGATGCAGGATTCGATCGGCATTTACGTCGTCGGCCGCATCAATGATTCCACCTGGCAGGTCTCGAAGATCGACCCCGAAACGTTGAGCCCGATCGAATCCAAGACCTTCGCGGCGGGCGGGCTCGGATACGGCTTTGCCGTCGACGGCACGTTCTTCTTCGGCGATTCCTCCAGCAGCGAGCATATCGGCACGGCCTTCGACTTCGAAACCGGGGTCAAGACAACGGTTGACGTCAACATCGCCATACCGGGAGACGACCTGATCACCAACGTGGTCTATGACTCAGCGGCGGATAATCTTTACCTCACCAACACCGGGACCGACGAAATCGCCGTGGTGCATAATATCTCGGACGTTTTGTTCGCCTAGCGCATCGGCCCGAAAATCGGAATCGATTTTCGGAAAGCACAATGCGAGGATTGAAAGTGTTAGAGCGTCCTTTGTGCGTCCGAAAGGACGCACGGCGCTCTAATGGGCCTTACCGCTCGAATGCCGACGCCGCCCCGCCCGTTCTCTTCACGGCGGGGCGTTTAACGGCGTGAGGCGCGGATGCGGGCAGCGGGCTGCCTTCGAGGCCGGTCGCTACCACTGAAACGCGGAACTTGCCGTCGAGGCTGCGGTCGGAAATCGCCCCGACGTATGCAGTCTTGCCGTTCCGGACAAGGCCGCTTTCCAGCAAGTACGAGGCGTCTCCGGCTGTCCTTGCAGCAAGAGCGGCGGGGCGTGCGGAACATGGATGGCGGCCGATGCCCTCAGCCGGCCGCGTGGACCGGTTTCGGCCGATGATTTGGAACCATGATCCCGCAGTACTGTTTAACTGGAAGGCGCGGAAGCGCCGATAACGGGGATGCCGATTGCCGGCCAACCCGGTAATGACGATCGGCCTTTCGGTTCGCCTATGGAGGAATACAACATGCAAACGACCCGATCGAAAGAACTGGCGGACGAATACCTGCGGCTTGGCGGCAAACGGCTGGCCAAGATCGATGACAATATCGTTAAAATCCGCCACTGGGAGGATGACACGCCGGAGGCCGAGGCCTTCTGGCAGGAGCACATCGAGCCGCTGGATGACAAGCGCCGCGTAGAGGTCGAAACGCACCTTCCCACGATCAACGACAGGTGATCGCGAATCAACGATCGGTGATCGCAGCGATTTCCCCGGAGCGCATGACATTGAAGCGCGACAGCGCCGCGCGTCTGAAAAGACGTGGCAGGCTGTCGTGCTCGGATATGTCGCGCCGCTGCGCTTACTGCAGCGTGCGCGTCTGGATCTGCTCGGCGGCGTGAGGCGCGGATGCGGGCAGGGGGCTGCCTTCGAGGCCGGTCGCTACCACCGAAACGCGGAACTTGCCGTCGAGGCTGCGGTCGAAGATCGCCCCGACGACGATATCGGCGTCTTCCTGCACTTCGTCACGAATGCGGCTTGCCGCCTCGTCCACTTCGAACAGCGTCATATCCGAACCGCCGGAGATCGAGATCAGCACGCCCCTGGCGCCCCTCATCGAGATGTCATCCAGAAGCGGGTTGGCAATTGCTGCTTCCGCCGCCTTCATCGCGCGGCTCTCACCGGAGGCTTCGCCGGTACCCATCATCGCACGGCCCATGCCTGACATGACCGACTTCACGTCGGCGAAATCGAGGTTGATCAGGCCTTCCTTGACGATCAAATCGGTTATGCAGCCGACGCCGGCATAGAGCACGCGGTCGGCCGTCATGAAGGCATCGGCGAACGTTGTTTTTGCATCGGCGATGCGGAAGAGGTTCTGGTTGGGAATGACGATGACCGTATCGGCCGCTTGGCGAAGCGCCTCGATGCCGATTTCCGCCATCCGCATGCGGCGATTGCCTTCGAAGGTAAAGGGTTTGGTGACGACGCCGACCGTCAGGATGCCGGCGGCACGCGCAGCGCGGGCGATGACGGGTGCAGCACCCGTGCCCGTTCCACCGCCCATGCCGGCGGTGACGAAGCACATGTGCGAGCCGGCCAGGTGATCCATGATCTCATCGAGCGACTCTTCGGCCGCCGCATGGCCGACCTCCGGCAACGAACCGGCGCCGAGACCCTCCGTCACATTCGCGCCAAGCTGGATGCGGCGCGTCGCCTTGGAGGTGGCCAGCACCTGAGCATCCGTGTTTGCGGCGACGAATTCGACGCCTGCCAGCTTTTCCGCGATCATGTTGTTGATCGCATTGCCGCCACCGCCGCCGACGCCAATGACTGTAATATGCGGCCGTAGTCCAGAAATGCCGCTCTTGGCGTCCGTCATCGCGCTCTCCTTTGATGCTTCGTTCATGCCCACCCTCGTTTGCGGACGGCGAATCGGGCGTCAGGATACGCGAGCAACAAGGCAGAGGCGAGGCGAAAGACGTCTCGGATGGAGCGGAGATGGTCGGGAAGGGCCCCCAGCTGGTGCCTTTCAGGGAGGGAGCATCATGCCGAGAGCTGACAATTATGCTTCAAGGACAGGCCGTGAAGGTAGCTTGCGGCGATATTGTTGAAAAAATCGCCGCGTAGGGTTTTGTTTTACGCCTCTCGGAATGAAATTGCGCTGTGACTCCATTTCTGCATCGACGCAGAAGAAACCTACAGCCTCGATCCCACAGCCACCGGCAAACACAATACACACCGCAAGCCCGCCGCCTCATTCGCCTCTAGCACCAGCGAGCCGCCGTAAAGCCCCGCGAGTTCATTGACGATGCTGAGTCCGAACCCGTTGCCCGGGACATGTTCGTCCTCGCGCACACCCGGCAGCAGCACAGCGGCGAGGCGGTCCGGGGGGATGCCGGGGCCGTCGTCCTCGATGGTGATGCGGGCGATCGGGCCGTCGCGGCGGGCGCGGACGATGACGCGCGCGGAGGCCCATTTGAAGGCGTTGTCGATCAGGTTGCCGAGCATTTCCTCGACATCGCTTTCGTCGCAGGCGACCCGAAGGCTCTCTGATATATCGGTGTCGAAGGCGAGCTTGCGCTCGGCATGAATCTGGCCGATCGCCCGATGCAGATCGGTGATCGCTGCCGCCACGTCGGTGCTGGCGACATTGTCCGAGGAGGCCATCACCCGGCGGGCGGCGGCGAGATGATGTTTGATCCTGTTGTCTATCCGGGCTGCGAGGCCGCGTAATGCGCCTTTGGGGTCGTTTTGCTCGTCGAGCGCCAGCAGCAGGCTCGCCACCGGAGTCTTGAGGCCGTGGGCGAGGTTGGCAAACTGCATGCGCGTTGCCGCAAGCCTCTCTTCGTTGGCCTCCAGCAGCGCATTGGTTTTCAGTGAGAGCGGCGCAAGTTCGACTGTCGCCTCATCGGGTAGGCGGCCGCGCTCTCTCCGGTTGATGGCATCGATATTAGCCGCCATGGATATCAGCGGGCGCAGGCCGAAGCGGATCTGCCAGAGCGTGCCGGCCATCAGCACGAGGCCGAGCAGCAGCATGCAGGGCACCAGCCAGAAGAGGGCGCGCAGTGCCGGGCCGACGAGGGCGATCATCGGCGCCGTCGCGGTGATCGTCAGCGTCATTCCGTCGATGCTGCGGATGGCCTGCCGAAGATAGAGCGGTCCTCTTCCGCGATCACCGCCCATGCCTGATGTCGGCATGCCCATCAGCACATGGCGCAGATCCTGCCGGGGTGGCGGCGCGTCTATCGTGCCGTTCATCAGGGAGCGTGAGGTCAGGCGCTGCTGTCCGTCATCGATCTGCCAGTACCAGCCGGATGAGAGGCGATCAAATGGGGGCGCATCGAGCGGTGCGGAGAGGGCGAGCCTTCCCCCAGCGTCACGCGTCACCGCGCTGGCGAGGGCGCCGATCTGAATGTCCAAACGCTGGTCGACCTGCTCGCGCACCACAGTCTTCAGCGCCAGCCAGAGTACGATGGCGGCGACGACAAGCGCCAGCGTCACGAAGATGCCGGAAAACATCAGCAGCCGGCCGGCGATCGATCTCGGCTTGACGGACGGGGCCTTCATGATGCCGCTGCTGCCGTCAGCATATAGCCGCGGCCGCGCACCGTTTCGATGCTGTTGGCCCCGAGCTTCTTGCGCAAGCGGGCGATGATGACCTCGATGGAATTGGAGTCGACTTCGGCATCACCGTCATAGACGCGCTCGGTGAGTTCGCGCCGGTCGACGATCATTCCCTTACGCAGCATCAAGCAGGAGAGCACCCGCCATTCCAGCGCCGTCAGCTTCAGCGGCAGGCCGTCGAGCTCGAAGGTGCCGAGTTGGGCATCGAAGACCAGCGCGCCGCAGACAAGGCGCGAGGCGGCGTGACCGGACGCCCGGCGCACCAGGGCGCGCAGGCGCAGCACCAGTTCCTCCACCTTGAAAGGTTTGGCAAGGAAATCGTCGGCGCCGGCCTTGAAGCTCGAGACCTTGTCCGGCCAACCGTCGCGCGCCGTCAGCACCAGAACCGGCAGGTTGCGATCACCCTCGCGCCATCCCTTCAGCACGCTGACGCCATCGATCTTCGGCAGGCCGAGATCGAGGATTGCGACATCAAAGAGTTCGGTCAGTCCCGCATGGAGAGCGTCCTCGCCGTTGCGCGCAATATCGACGACGAAGTTTTCCGATCGGAGCACGGCGGCGATCCGGCCGCTCAGGTCTTCGTCATCTTCGACGAGTAGTACGCGCATGGGCAGGGCTTTCATAGGGCATCGCCGGGGACGGACCAAAACTATCGGGCCGAGCTTAACTCAATCTGAACGGAGAGGTTCAGGCAGGCGAGGGGGTGTCGCGGTTAGATTGCGGCCATTACTGAAGCAAGGAGCAGATATATGCCTGATGAAAACCAGGACAACGGACATCCCGAAGGTGCCGCCGCGCCGATGCCGCCAGGACACCGCCGGCGCCGGCTGGCGATCCCTGTCATATCAGCCGCAGTGGCGCTTGTTATCGGTGCTGCCGGTGGTGCCGGCGCCGTGAAGATGATGCGTCCCACGCCCGAAATGGCGCCGATGACGCCGGTGGCGATTTCGACCATGCCGGTATCGAGCCTCGTCACCATCAAGGGCAAGGTCGCCGAGATCTACGGCAACAAGTTCGTGCTGCAGGACGACAGCGGCAAGGCGCTTGTTGAGACCGGTCGGGCCGGCGAGGGTGGCGCACTCGTCACCCAGGATGAGGCCGTCACCGTCCAGGGCCGCTTCGACGACGGCTTTGTGCATGCGAGTTACCTCGTTCGCCAGGACGGACGAACCGAAGCGCTGCGTCCGCCGAAAGGTCCTCCGCACAGACGGTTTGCAGATTTCGATCACAGGCCGTGACGGGCGTGAACCAAAGCCGCGCTGCGGTGTTAACAGACACGCCTCATAACTCCGAAAGGAACGTTTCCATGCAACGACTTCTGCTATCAGGCCTTGCCCTTGCCGCACTGGCCGGCACCGCCTTCGCCCAGCAGCCGCCGGCTCCGCCATCCGCCGCGACTCCGCCCGCAGCGGCTGAACCCGGCTCGCCGCCTCCGCCGCCGTCTCCGTCCGCTCCTGATGACGATGAGCAGATGACGGACCGGCCGGACGCGAGGCCGGGAGATCGCCCGGATTTCCGCTGGCATGGTCGGAGAGGCGATATGGGCTTCCGTGGCTTCCGCGGTCATCGCCCGCCACCGCTACCGCCATCGAAGGCAGCGCATTTCCGGATCGAGGATGGAAACACCCGGATCGATCTGAAATGCGCCGAGGACGAACCGATGAAGGCCTGCGCGGATCTGCTGCTGCAGGTGATGGACCGCCTGCAGGGGCAGGACTGATCATCCGCACTTGAGGCGGATGCCGCACGATAATGCAACCGTCCGCGTTTTCTCGCGGGCGGTTTAAGTTTGACGCGAACGCCGCCCCGCTCTTCGTCATGTCAGGCCTTGTGCCGAGGATCTGCGGCGCCGGATGCAGATGCTCGGGACAAGCCCAAGCATGACGGAAGAGCGGTTGGCGCGTCCTCTCGCAGGTGGTTTTGTGACTTTCTCGGAGGTGATGGCTCGATGTGGCAGACCGCCACCCCCATCTCAACAGCCTGCTATTGCATGACGCTCACGTTCAACACCATCTCCTTGATCTCCCCGTCTCCAACAGGGAACCTGACAACGAACCTGTCACTGCCGATGTAGCCTGGCTTTGATGTATAATAACCAGCAACGCCTCCCACCTTGACCGTCCGGCATTTTGCCAGTTTTCCCTTTGCTTCGTGGGGAAATATCGGTTCATGGACAATCTGGAGACGCCCATGCTTGGGCTGCTCGATGATATGCGTAGGCGGGTAATCGGCGAGGCTGCAATCGCTGTGGATACGCCAGACTTGGCCCGCTCTCGTCCTTTCACCACTGCGTACCGTTAATGATGCGGACTCGCGTCTGAAGCTGTCGGAGGTTGTCGTGCAGCTCGAAAGCGAAATCACCGCCGCTGCCAATATCGAATATGCAAAGATGCTTTTCACTTATAAACCCTCAACTTTTGCTTGAATGAATATTGGATTTTTCTTGAGAGTCAATCAGAGTGCAAAGCTTTGATTTGGCAGTTGTTCTGCTTGTAGACATTGGCGAGGTGCAATCTTGAAAAGACGGGTCGTGGCGTGGGTCTTCTTACTCGCGGGCGGCGCTGGGGTGCTTCCGGCCGGCACCAGTGATGCCGGCGGGGTCCCATTTTCCGCCAGCGGAAATGTTCCGGACTACAGGGCGTCGATGACCGTTCGAGAGGCCTATCATGAGCCGAAGGAATATTGGCGTTCGGTCGTCCATCACGATGGCTGGACCCGGGTCGAGGAGGTCATAAGCAATAGGACACGCATTGCCTATGGAAGCGCCCGCGATAACGTTTTGTTGTGGGCAACAAAGACCGGTGACGAGGACTTTACGGGGATCTTCATCGACAAGACCACGCCACGGGAAGCGAGGGACACCGGGGACGCGGACAATCAGGCTGGTGAAGCTTGCAAATGGTCGGAGATCACCCGCAAGGCCTCGCACAGTAGCACGTCCGAACCGCTCTGGCTCAGTTGCCTGTCAGGTGACGGCATTGAAATTGGCACAAGGGTATTGCTCAGTAGCAAGGAGCTCAAGGAGCCTATGACCGAAACGCAATTGGTCAAGCTCGAGCGAACACCTGTTGCCGATTCCGAAGTCCTGCCCCCGAAGAGGCTTTTCGACCCCGGGTTCTGGCTGAAGCCGCTCAGGTACTATCCGGACAGACCCGCCGCGCTCGTCGATTTTGAAGCCAGAATGGCGGGGATAGACTCAGACCTCAGAATATTCAGACATTATCCCTGGCAAGCTGAAGAGCGTCGCGGCAAGGACGGATCGGTGCGGTTCAAGGTTTGGAACGACCTCGAAAATCAGGGAATCAATGTCATTTACTCCAAGCGCGAATATAGTCTTCAAGCCTTCCGTTCACCGCTTGATCCCGCACGACCGTTCAATCAATTCGACGCTGAAACAGGCCATGCGGACATGAAACGTAGGGATAATCACCTTGGTGAATCCTGCGCCTGGTTCAACATGACGCCCGACGCGGCAGACGCGATCAGAATGGAATGTTTGACGCCGGATGGCGTGCCCCTGAAAGTGGAACTGCATTTCGGTATGGGGGACGGTGAATTCTACACCGCCGTCGAGGTCAAACGCCGTCCCGTCGACATCAACGAAATGCTCCCGCCGCGCGAATTGATAGAGCCGTCGGCATGGGGATTTACGGTTGACGACTGAAGGCGCCACTCCCTGCATCCATCGGACGCCGGCGCATTGAGGGACAAGGATGTTCGTGCTGTCGCATCGAACTCGGTGTCGTCGGCTCACCGCGTGACGCGGGCTGCCGACGTTGCGGAGTAGCGGTCGCCGTGGATCTCGATGCCTGAGAACACCGCGTCGATCTCAGCCAGTTCTTCCGATGTGAAGGTGATGTCGGCGGCGGCGATATTTTCTTCCAGCCGGTGCAGCTTGGTGGTGCCGGGAATGGGGACGATCCAGGGCTTGCGGGCCATCAGCCAGGCGATGGCGATCTGGGCCGCGGTCACCTTCCTGCGGCCGGCAATCGCCTCGATTGCATCGACCACCGGCTGGTTTGCCTTGCGGTTTTCGGCCGAAAGGCGCGGATTGGTCTTGCGGTGGTCGTTGCCGCCTTCGAAACTGGTGTTCTCATCCATCTTGCCGGTGAGGAAGCCACGGCCGAGCGGGCTATAGGGCACGAAGCCGATTCCGAGTTCTTCGAGGACGGGCAGGATTTCCGCTTCGGGGTTGCGCCACCATAACGAATATTCGCTTTGCAACACGGAGACCGGCTGCACGGCATGGGCGCGGCGGATAGAGCCGGCATCGGCTTCGGATAGGCCGAAATGCAGCACTTTACCGGCGCCGATCAGATCCTTCACCGTGCCTGCCACCTCTTCGATCGGTACTGCAGGGTCGACCCGATGCTGGTAGAAGATATCGATGCGATCGGTGCGAAGCCGCTTGAGGGCTTCTTCTGCGACCACACGGATGCGTTCCGGCCGGCTATCCAGGCCGACTTCCGGCCGGCCATCCTTGAAGCCGAATTTCGTCGCGATCACCACCTCATCACGGATCGGCGCCAGCGCCTCGCCGACAAGATCCTCGTTGGTGAACGGCCCGTAGGCCTCTGCCGTGTCGAAGAAACTCACGCCCCGCTCGTGCGCCGCCCGCAAGAGCGCAATGGCATCGCCGCGCTCCACCGCCGGCCCGCGATGGTAGTTCAGTCCCATGCAGCCGAAACCGATCGCCGATACATCAGGGCCTCTTTGGCCGAGCCTACGTTTGATCATGCGGATGTCCTCCTCAGGTTCGGTCGTAAGCTAAGGGCAAAGGCTGGTATCGATTAGCCGGTGATATCGGCATGGGCTTATGAGTTGGGTTCATAAATGCATCTCCGTTGGATCAGAGACGATCCTCGGAGGACGGCGCTACGCCGGCAGTCCCGCCATCCTGAGAGCCTCGATATAGCGTGCACGATCGTCGGGCCGCCGGAACGGTGGGAGCACGTCGGCGAGGTTGGAAAGCCGGAGCGCGGGATCCATCAGGCACAGGCGAGCGACCGTTTCCTGGGCTTGGCCAATCCGCCCGGCCATGGCCTGGCCCGCCGCCATCACGCGCATGGCGCTCGGGTAGTTCGGCTGGTGGCGTAGCGATTTTCCTGCCCAGGCTGTAGCGTCGTCATAGCGGCCGGCGCAAAAATGCGCGAGCCCGGTGTTGAACTGCCAGGCAAACAGGCGTGGATCCAAAGGGCTCAAGCGCATGGCAAGGGCGGCGTGTTCGACGGCCATATCAGGCTCGCCCAGGCACGCCTTCACCCAGCTGCTGACGCCGAGTGCTGCGGCGAGGTTCGGGTTGAGAAAGACCGCGCGATCGATACAGGCCGCGCTGCCGTCGAGGTCCCCGCCGACATAACCGATGACATATCCACCGTAGGAGAGCGTAACTGCATCGTCCCAGCCGAGTTCGACAGCTCTCCTCGCCAGTCGGGTGGCTTCGGCAGTTTCCTCTGCGGGATTGACCATCCAGCCGTTGCTCTTTCGTGTGGCGTAACACCGCGCCGCCCGGGCAAGGGCTATGGCGAATTCCGGGTCGCGCTCGATCGCCTTCATGAACAGCCGCAAGGCTTCGTCGACGACCGATCTGCTGGTGATGGTCCGGTCGAAGGCCGCCAGGCCGCGGAGATAGTAGTCGTAGGCGTCGAGGCTCTCGGTCGGCTTGCGTTTGGCACGCTCGATCTCAGCCTCCTCCACTTTCGGCGTTATGGCGCCGACGATGCTCGAGGCGACCTGATCCTGAAGATCGAAGACATTCGCCAGGGTTCCATCAAAACGATCGGCCCAAAGGTGCGCACCGGTCGAGGTGTCGATGAGCTGGCCTGCGATGCGCAGGCGGTCACCCGTCCGGCGCACGCTTCCTTCGACCACGTAGCGGACGTCTAACTCGCGCCCGACCTGCTTTATGTCGACCGCCTGACCTTTGTAGGTGAAGCTCGAATTCCGCGCGATGACGTAGAGGTGGCGGAATTGAGCAAGCGCGATGGTGATGTCCTCGACGATGCCGTCGGCGAAATATTCCTGCTCCGCGTCGCCGCTCAGATTCTGAAACGGCAATACGGCAACCGATGGCCGATCGTGATGTTTCGCCGGCGCTGAGATGGCCTGCGGCTGCGGTACGAGGTCGGGGCCAGGTGCGCTCCGCTGATATTCGGATCCCTGCCGCGATTGCAGCGAAGCAGCCAAGGAGGAGGTTTCTGCCTCGGGTTCTGCCTGAAGATGCTTCCTCAACAATGCCCGGCAGGCTTCGAACTGGCGCAGGGCGGCGTTTTCGTGACCCCTGAGAGTGTGTATCCGTATCAGTGCCCGATGGGCGCCCTCGATGGTCGGGTCCGCAGCCAATAGCCTTTCGGCGAGCCTTTCGCAGGCCGATTCTTCCCCGGAACCCGGCTCGGAGAATGCGAGGCTCAGTCGCTCCACGAGCTGCAGCGCCTTCCGTTGATATGTGCTCCGGTAGGGTCGAAACCACTCATCCAGCCCGTCCGGAATGGCTTCGCCTGCCAACACCTCGCCGCGATAGAGATCGGCGGCGAAGGCGAGATCGGCCGTCCGGCCCGCCTCGAGTTTACGGTCGAAGATCGAAATGTCGGTCTCTTCAGGACCTGTTATCAGCGCGATGGTCTCTTGATCCCCATCGATGTAGATGGTGGCATCCCCGCCGGCTGGAAACGATCGCCTGATATCGACGAGCGCTTGCCGGAGACTATTGCGAGCTTGATCACTGCCTCGTCCCGGCCAAAAGGCTTCGGAAAGCGGTTCCCTGCGATGACCGCGGTGGCCGGCGAGCACCAGGGCAGCAAAGAGAAGCGACGTTTTGCGCGTGGTGAAGCGGACCTGCCGGTGCTCCCGGGACGTCACTTCGAGGCCACCCAGCAACCTGATGCGCACAGACCGTCTCCCAGATTTCGACCGCCACCGCAGATTAACATCTCGGCAGACAGATTTAACACCGATTTAGCGGCGGCTTGTCGAAGTTTTCCCGCCCGTTCACGCTCAGCCGAACGGCGCGAAAACACCGGCGTGGCAGGCTCCCACTTGCAAATCTGAAAAATGGGAGACGGAAAAATGGCTCACATGGAAACGCATGCCGGCATCAGCGCGCCGAAAGGACAGTTGTTCGGGGCTAAGCCGAACGCCGTAGCAATCATCGTCGCCGCCCTGAGGACGTGGCGGCTGAGCGTCGTAAGACGGAAGGCAATGGCGGACCTGACGCCGGATCAACTGAGGGACATCGGCTATCCCCGGGATAAACTCGGCCATCCCCAGATCAATCGCCCTGTGATCGAGATCAAGGCAGGGCTGATGACGAAGTTGATGTCGATGCGCTAGTCGGAAAATTCCGCTGCGCGGATGCGTCGGCTGCAGGTCGATGGCATAAGGATCCAAAACGCAAGCGCGGATTCGATTTGCAGAAGGCGATCATTGATTCTTCCCAGGATGTAATGCAGGCCGATTTTCAACATGCACATCCCCGTCAATGATTGGCGGGGCTTTTGCTGTCCGGCGGGCAGGTGGCAGACGAGGTATGGGCGAGCCCGCGCCGTTGGGGCAAGGGCCGCTGATCTGGCATCCATCCTTCGCCAGCAGTCGTCTGTTTTTCCGCCGCGGCGATTTCGCCTATGATGGGATGATGGAACGATAGGGATGCACGGCATGATTGATCATATCACCATCGCAGTGAGTGACCTCGAGAAGAGCAAGCTGTTTTATGAACGTGCTCTCGCCCCCCTCGGCTATCGCCGTACCTTCGGGAAGGAGGGCGTGTTCTGGGCCTTCGATGTCGGCGGCAGTCTGTTCGAGATCCAGCACACCGACGACAAGCCGCCTCTGACGCGTGTGCACGTTGCCTTCCGGGTCCAAAGCAGGGCGGAGGTCGAGGCGTTTTATCGCGCCGCGCTTGAAGCCGGTGCGAGGGACAACGGCGCGCCCGGTCCGCGGCCGGAATATGAAGAGAACTATTATGCCTGCTTCGTTCTCGATCCCGACGGATACAATATCGAAGCGATGCTCAATCAGCCGGCGTCGCAAGGGTGAGGGGCAGGCTCCGCCCAAAGATTGCAATCGAGGGGAGGTGGGTATGTCAAGTTTCAGGAACGCCGTCGTCTCTTTACCCGGCAAGGAGCGCCTGGCGAGGACGCCCTTTGGCGCGAGGATCATCATTCATGCGACGGCCGCCGAGACCGGCGGCGCGTTCGGGATGTGGGAAACCTTCACACCGCCGGGTCATGGTCCGGCTCCCCACACGCATACGCGGGAGACGGAAGTCTTTCGGGTCATCCGGGGGCTCTATCGATTCCAATGCGGCGACGAAGCGTTCGACGCGCCTGTGGGAACCGTCGTCGTTCTGCCGCCACATGTCCCGCACAGCTGGCGAAACATAGGCGACGAACCCGGCCAGATGTTCGGCACGGTGACGCCAGGCGGCTGCGAGCAAATGTTCATCGATATCGAGGCTTGCAGTGCCGATACGCCTGAGAAAATCGCGGTGATCGAAGCGCGACTGGGGATCATCAACGACATTACGCTGGCGCTCGGATTGACAGGCCCGCAACCGCGCTGATCGATTATCTGGGTGTCGATCGAATCCAGTTCGGCCCTCGCCATCGCCCGCCACAACATGTCTCATTGGGGCGGCTCTTGGACTTGGGCGTCGGCCCTCTTGGGTCTCAGCTGACGGTTTCGATGACGGCGGCGAGATCGGCTGATGTGAATGGCTTGGTCAGCACCGGCCGGCCGGCAAAGGCGGGATCGATACCCGCTGGCCCATATCCGGTTGCGAAGGCGAAGGGGATACCGCGCTGCTGAAGGACCGCCGCCACCGGAAATGACTGATGCCCGGCGAGGTTTACATCGAGAACGACGAAATCGAGATTGCCATCGGCGGCAACCTCCAGCGCCGAGGGCAAACGCGCGGCGGTCGCCACGACCTCGTGACCGAGGTCCATCAGCATGTCCTCGATCATCATGGCGATGGTCATTTCATCTTCAACGACAAGTACACGCTTGGCCATGTCATTCGTTCCGGAGACGGTCTGCCGGAGCGTCGAGACGGAAGGAAAAACCCCGTTCGGCAAACGAAATCTCCACATTGCCTCCCGTCTCCGCGGCAAGGCCGCGCTGGATGAGGACCGTGCCGAACCCCTTCCGCTTCGGTTGTTCCACCGGCGGTCCGCCATGTTCGTCCCAGTCTATGCGGTAGCGTTGCGTTCCGTCGTCGATGATTTGAAGGGAGCATCTGACGCGGACGGCGCCGCCATCACTCGACCATGCGCCGTGGCGCACGGCATTTGTGCCGAGTTCATGAAAGGCCATGGTCAGCGCCAGCGCCGTCTTTGCGGAAACCCGGATATCGTCTCCGGTGAGCTCCCATCGCCCGCCATCCGGCCGATGCGGAACTGTCGCCTGGTCGAGCGTCTGTTTCAGGGACGCGCTGCTCCACAGTTCTCCCGTCAGCAGATCATTGGCACGGCCGAGCGACACCAGCCGCGCCGTGAAACTGTCCAGTGCACGCGGGATGTCGTCGGCATCCCGGAAGGTGCGGTACGCAAAAGCCTGCACCATCGCCAGATTGTTCTTAACGCGATGATTGAGCTCATGAACGACAAGTTCCAGCTGCTGCTGCTTGCGTCGCCGCTCGGTGATATCGGTCGCGGCCCCAAACCATTCGACGATGGCGCCTGCGTCGTTCAGGAGTGGAACAGCCCGTGACAACACCCACCCGGTGCTGCCGTCGGCCCGCCGGACGCGATGCTCGCATTCGAAAACACCCTTGCTTGATATCGCCTCGTCGATCACCGCCTGGATCGCCGGAATGTCCTCGGGAAACAAATAGGCCTCCTGCCAGGCGACAGTCGGATTGGCGGTGTCGGCAAGAACGTTGCGACCGTCGAGCTGCTGCATCTCCTTCCAGTCGGCGCTCATGCGATAGACGATATCGGTCGTGGCCGTAGTGAACGCCCTGAACCGCTCTTCGCTCTCGCGCAGCCGCCGCTGGGCAAGGACGCTTTTCGTCGTTTCGACGACGATCGCGATGACGCCCGCGGGTTTGCCACTTTCGTCGAGGACGGGCGAATAGTCGAGGTTCATCCAGGCAGGAGCCGGGCTGCCGTGGCGCAACAGCGTCAGTTCCTGGTTTTCGTAGGCGAGCGTTTTACCGGACAGCCCAACTTTCATGACATTGTCGTTGAAGTCGGCAATTTCGCTCCAGCCCTCGCGGATCTTGGAACCGAGAAGATCCGGATGGCGGCTGCCGGCGAAGACGGAATAGGCGTCGTTATAGATCATCACGCCGTCCTCGCCCCAGAGAAGAACGATCGGCACGGGTGAGAGCAGGAGCATGTTGGTGGCCGTCTTCAGACTTTGCGGCCAGAGATCGAGAGGACCGAGCGGCGTCTTGCTCCAGTCGCGGGTCTGGATCAGTCGGCCAATTTCCCCGCCACCGACAGGAAAGCGAGTTGTGAGTGGCTGAGGGGATTCGGAATCCAAGGCGCGCTCCCGATTTTGATGGTGCTTCTAATTAGCGCATCCTTTGATTTTTTCCACCCATGAGTGTTGCGGCTTCCTCATGCCAACCTTGTCCGAGCCGATCACACTCTAGGCCCGCGCCATCGCCCGCCACGTCGCCGGCGGGGTGGCGAAGGCGCGAGAGAAGGCGCGATTGAAGGCGGCTTCGGTGGCGTAGCCGGCGTCGTAGGCGATTGTTGCGATAGGCTGACCTGAGGTGGCGAGGGCGACACTTGCGAGGTAGAGCCGCCAGTCCCTGATATAGCGGATGGGCGAGGTCGAGAGCATCGCCTGGAAGCGGTCGGCGAGGGCGCTGCGCGACAGGCCGGAGGCTGAGGCGAGGTCCTCCAGCGACCAGTCGTGTCTGGGATCGTCGTGAATGAGGGAGAGACAGCGCGACAGCGCGGGGTCGGCAAGGGCTGCCAGCCAGCCGACCGAGCGCGGTTCGGCCATCATGATCTGATGGCGCAGGATCTCGATGAACACGATTTCAGTCAGCCGCGGCAGCATGGAAACTCCGCCGGCGCGCGGCCTGTCGACCTCCTCGATCATCTGGCGGATGGTGGCGCGCAACCAGTCGCCGTCATTGACGGCCCGTGTCCTGACATGGATCATTTTCGGCAGCGCCTGGCGCAGCGGCGCAAAGCTCAAGCCGTCCCATTGCAGATAGCCGCAGAGCAGCCGCACCCTTTGCGCCGCCTCGCCATAGCGCAGCACGGGAATCTCACGCCAGGGCTTCTGCGGCAGGTCGCGCGTCGGCAGCACCAGCATGCCGTCCCTTCCCGCGCCGAGCTGATGTCCGGTGCCGAAGGGGAAGACCAGCACGTCTCCGGCCTCCAGATCGGTCTCTTCCCCTTCCGTCTTCAGCCAGCAGCTGCCGGCCACGACGATGTGAAAAGGCATCGTGCCCGAAGCCTTGGCCGAGAGGTTTGCTAAGGCCGGCGCGGCATCCGTCTGCCAGTCGCCCGTCGGCATGAAGCAGAACTGCAGCGATCCCGACAGGCGGATCGTCGAAAGCAGCGCCGACAACACGTCGTCGCGCACGACACCCGCAACGCCTGGATTTTCGGACAAGGCTTCACGCATCCCGGCCAAATACGCGCCCCGCGCACCCTCCTATGGTGTTCTCGCTCACTCGTGGTGAGCGTTCATTTCAATTCACTGGGAGAATACTATGCAAACTCAAAGCGACAAACTGGTCGTGCTCATCACCAAGGGCATCGAATCCGAACTGTCCTCCGTCGCCTTCACCATTGCCAATGGCGGCATCACCGCCGGGCTGAAGGTCTCGGTGTTCCTCACCAGCACCGGGATCGATCTGGTGCGCAAGGGTGGCCAGCGCATGACACATGTGCCGCCGCTTGATCCGCTGTCGATGCTGATCGAGAATTTCCAGCAGCGCGGCGGCACGATCTGGGCCTGCCCGCCCTGCGTGACCTCGCGCGGTTACACGCAGGAGGACATGCTCGACGGTGTCGTCATCGTCGGCGCCAGCGCCATGCATGCCGAGATCAAGGAGGGCGCTGCGACGCTGTCGTTTTGACCGGAGGAGCCGGGCCGGGCGGAAGTATGAGGAGCCTCTCCCGCCGGTTTCGTCAGGCTTTGCGGGCCGGCGGCAAGCTCGGGGATGCGACAAGTGGTCTATTCTTGCGCTCGGCAATATACTTGTGAGATTGTGTCGATATACATGCGATAATGCCTGATGAGGGCAGCGCGGGGGCTTCGATGACATCCGTGAGGGTCAATGAGCTGATATCGGTGACGGGGCAGCCCGGCGCCGCGGACTTTGGTGCTTTCGCGGCAGACGGCTTTGCCGCCGTCATCAATGCCCGGCCGGATGGCGAGGAGCCGGGGCAACCCGGTAATGCAGCGGAGAAGGCTTCAGCCGCCGCCGCCGGGATCGCCTACAGCTTCGTGCCGGTGAAGGGGGCCGAGATTACCGAGGCCGATATCCGCGCCTTTCAGGCGGCGATAGCTGAGGCGAAGGGGCCGGTCGTCGCCCATTGCAAGAGCGGCACACGGGCGCTGACGCTTTATGCGCTGGGCGAGGCGCTGGACGGGCGGATGAAGTCCGGGGATGTCGAGGCCTTTGGTCAAGGCCTCGGCTTCGATCTTGCCGGCGCGCGGCGCTGGCTGGAGAAGCGGGCAGGGCAGGTACCTCATGTGAAGGCCTTCTTCGAGCCCCGCACCTGCAGTGTGCAATATGTCGTTTCCGACCCGGCGACGAAACGCTGCGCCATCATTGACCCGGTGCTCGATTTCGACGAGATGTCGGGGGCGACGGGCACGGCCAATGCCGACGCCATCCTCGCCCATATCGAGAGCGAAGGGCTGACGGTCGAGTGGATCCTCGACACGCATCCGCATGCCGATCATTTCTCCGCTGCGTATTACCTCAAGGGAAAGACCGGTGCGCCGACGGCGATCGGCGCCCATGTCACCGACGTGCAGGCGCTCTGGAAGGAGATCTACAATTGGCCGGCGCTCGCGACCGACGGCTCGCAATGGGACCGGCTGTGTGCCGATGGCGAGACGTTCGAGATCGGCACGCTCAAGGCCCGCGTGATGTTTTCGCCCGGGCACACCCTCGCCTCGATCACCTATGTAATCGGCGACGCCGCCTTCGTGCACGATACGGTGTTCACGCCGGATTCCGGCACCGCCCGCACGGATTTCCCGGGCGGCAGCGCCAGCGCCCTCTGGCACACGATCCAGGCGATCCTGTCGCTGCCCGAGGAGACCCGGCTGTTTTCCGGCCACGACTATCAGCCGGGTGGCCGCCACCCGCGCTGGGAAAGCACGGTTGCCGCCCAGAAGCGCGCCAATCCGCATATATCGGGCATCGACGAGGCCGGCTTTGTGGCGCTGCGCCAGGCGCGCGACCGCACGCTGCCGAAGCCGAAGCTGATGCTGCACGCGCTGCAGGTCAATATCCGCGGCGGGCGGCTGCCCGAGCCGGAGGAGAACGGCCGGCGGTATCTGAAGATTCCGCTGGATGCGTTGTGAGGGGGCGGCCCTGGCAACCGCCGCATCGTTCAAAGCGCGTTTCCTATAGCAGCCCCGGCGAAGTCATCCCCACCAATAGCAGCCGGCACCCATGTTCCCCAACTGCTTCATAGGCAAGGCAGTTTATCGTAAGGAAGCGCCTTTCGCCGCAATATCAACCGACCGCCACCGGCAGTTTGCGCACCGAACGGCGGCGCGCAGCCATGCGCGCGATATATTTATCCGCCGGTGGCGCGGCGCCCTCTGAATAATCATTGACGGCGCGCGGGCAGGCGACGTAACTGGGGGAGACGGTTTCCTGAAGATGACTCCAAGGGGATTAATAGGGAACACGGTGAGGACGACCCAGTAGGGACCGAGACCGTGGCTGCCCCCGCAACTGTAAGCGGATTGTCGATCTCGGGGTTGATCGCGGAGCGATCATGCCCTTGGCCTAAAGGCTACGCCACTGCGGATATCGCGGGAAGGCGGATGAAAGACGGATATCCGCAAGCCAGGAGACCTGCCGTCAATCGCGATCCAATCAACCGGGCGGGGATGCCCGGACAAGGAACAGACATGATTGACCTTCTGAACCTTCGCCTGATATCGGCATGCATCCGTCTCGATTGGGCCTCCCGCGGCTAGTCTACGCGTCGGCGTGACTTCAGCGTTGCGTATATGCGCGCGGCGCGGCCGTGCCTGTTTTCCCATCATCGAGGTTTTCATGCGTCAATTTCTCGCCATCATGACATTTGCCTTCGGGCTGGCCGGCCTTGCGGCACCAAGCTTGGCCGCGACCCAATATCCCCTGACCGTCAGCAATTGCGGCCAGCAGGTGACGTTCCAGAAGGCGCCCGCCAGGATAGTTTCGATCGGCCAGGGCATGACTGAAATTCTGTTCTCGCTCGGCCTTGCCGACAAGATCGCCGGAACCGCAGTCTGGGTTGGCCCCGTCCTGCCGCAATATGCCGAGGCCAACAGCAAGATCAAACGCCTCGCCGACAACGATCCGAGCTTCGAATCCGTCGTCGGGCAGGAGCCCGACCTCGTGGCGGCCGAGTTCGAATGGCATGTCGGCGCGCAGGGCTCCGTCGGCAAGCGGGAGCAGTTCAAGGATCTCGGGATCAATACCTTTCTCGCGCCGGCCGATTGCGTCGCCAAGGTCAACACCGATGGCGGCGACGGTGTGCGTGGGGAGCTGTTCACGATGGATCTGATCTACCGGGAAATCGCCGAACTCTCGGAGATCTTCGACGTCAAGGAGCGCGGCGACACGCTGATTTCCACGCTGAGGAAGCGCGAGGCGGATGCCGTGGCGTCGATATCGGGCGCAACGGGCAAGAACCTACCGGTCGTCTTCTGGTTCTCCAGCAAGGAGGTCAACGGCGACGCCTTCATCGCCGGCAAGAACAGCGCGCCTGCCTATATCCTCAAGACGATCGGCGCGAAGAACGTCGTGACAACCGAAGAGGAATGGCCGCTGGTCGGCTGGGAAACCATCGCCCAGGCGAACCCGGCGGTGATCGTGCTGGCGACGATGGATCGCCGCCGTTATGCGGCCGACGATCCCAAGGTCAAGCTCGACTTTCTCGAGAACGACCCTGTGACCAGGGAACTCGATGCCGTCAGGAACAGGCACTTCGTGATGATGGATGCGCAATCGATGAATCCAACGATCCGTACGATCGACGGCGTCGAGACATTGGCGAAGGGCATCAAGTCCTTCGGCCTGGCACAGTGAAGACAGTATCGCTCAGGCGGCAGGGATGGTGGGCGCTCGCCGCGCTCACCATTGCCGCGCTTCTCCTTCTTGGACTGATGATCAGTCTCGCCGTTTCCATCGGCGAGATTGCCATCCCGCTTGCGACGACGGCTGAGGCGGTTTCGAACCGCCTGTTCGGAACCGATTTCGAGCTCAGCCGCATCCACCAGGGCATCGTCTGGGATTATCGGCTGAGCCGCGCCCTCGTCGCGGCCAGCGCCGGCGCGTCGCTCTCGCTCTGCGGCGCCATCCTGCAGGCGCTGCTGCGCAATCCGCTGGCCGAACCCTATGTGCTCGGCATCTCCGCCGGCGCCTCGACGGGAGCGGTCTGCGTGATGATTCTCGGCTTCGGCTACGGTATTCTCGGCCTGTCGAGCGGGGCCTTCATCGGCGCAGTCATGGCCTTTTTGCTGGTCGGCTTCCTGGCGACGGGTGCGGGGGGAACCGGCGAACGCATCATACTGTGTGGCGTCGCCGGTTCGCAGCTCTTCAACGCGCTCACCTCCTACATCGTGACGACATCGGCGAATGCCGAGCAGGCGCGCGGCATCCTGTTCTGGCTTCTGGGGTCGCTCAGCGGCGTACGCTGGCCGGATGTCTACCTTTCGGTGCCGATCGCGCTTGCCGGCTTCATCGTCTGCATGGCCCATGTGCGGGCGCTCGATGCCTTCGCGTTCGGCACGGACGCCGCCGCCTCGCTCGGCATTGCCGTGCGCCGCGTCCAGATCGTGCTGTTCGCCCTGACGGCGGCGATGACGGCAAGCGTCGTCAGCATGGTGGGCTCGATCGGTTTCGTCGGCCTCGTCATACCCCATGCCGCCCGCTTCCTTGTCGGGCCGGCCCATGGGCGGCTGCTGCCGGCAACGGCGCTCGGCGGCGCCATCTACATGGTCGGCGCCGATATCCTTTCGCGCATCATCATACCGCAGCAGATCCTGCCGATCGGTGTCGTCACCGCGCTCTTCGGCGCGCCGGCCTTCGCCGTCATCCTCTATCGCGTACGAGGGAATGCATGAGCATCAACGTCGACGAGGTGAGCTTTGCCGCCGGCGACAACGTCATTGTCAACGGCGTCAGCCTGACGGTGAAAAGGGGCAAGGTGCTCGGGTTGCTCGGGCCGAACGGTTCCGGAAAGTCGAGCCTTCTCAGATTGATCTGCCGGCTGCGCAAGGTTCGCAGCGGTGTCATCAGGCTCGGCGAGGACGACATTTCCTCGCTGTCGCGCGCAGCCCTTGCGCGTCGCGTCGCCTTCGTCGAGCAGCAGTCGACGACCGATACGCAGTTGACCGTGCGCGATGTGGTGCGGCTTGGCCGCACCCCGCATCGCGGGCTGTTGTCGTCCTGGGGCGCCGAAGACGACGCTGCCGTCGACCAGGCGCTGTCGCGGACGGGCATGCGGGAGAGGGCAGGCCAGCTCTGGCAGACACTGTCGGGCGGCGAGCGCCAGCGCGTCCATATTGCGAGATCGCTGGCGCAGGCGCCGAGCGAACTGCTGCTCGACGAGCCGACCAACCATCTCGATATCCAGCACCAACTCGACATTCTCTCGCTGATCTCGAAGCTCGGTATCACCTGTATCGTCGCGCTGCACGATCTCAACCTGGCGGCAATGTTCTGCGACAGCCTGGCGGTACTTCAAAAGGGCAAGGTCATCGCCTCGGGCGCGCCGGAGGATGTGCTGACGGAGGAGATGATCGGCCGGGTCTTCGGCGTTCGCGCCCATGTCCAGAAATCGGCCGTGCATGGCCGGCATCATATCCAATACGTCATGGATTAAGGAACGGCGGGGAATTTCGATCTCAAGGAGGGGTATGACCTCACTGGCCTTCTTCCGGGCCTGGCGCCGTGCGCTCGTCGCAAGACAGCCGGGACCGGCGCTGTCTTAGGCTTCAGGCGCCGAAAACCGCATTGCCTCCCGCAACAGCTTGATGACCTCTGAGACCGATGGCCCGCTGATGGGCGGCGGCTCTGTGCGTTCGCAGAATTCGCGCCAGACAAACAGCGTCAGTTCCGCGCCATCCGTTGCGGTTTCCCCCGGACCCTCTGCAAAACTCTGGAGCAGGCGATATCGAGCGTCCTTCCAGAACAACTCCTCCACCCAGTCATATATCGGGATCACATGGAAATGGATCGGATAACCGGGCGTGTGCCCGTATCGGCCGATATAGACGCGCTGGGCATTCAATTTCCGTTTCAGGGCGCTCTGAACCCTTGCGAGCAAGGGGCCGAATTCGGCCAAAGCGTCTTCAGACAAATCCGACAGATCGTTGGTATCGGTCTTGGAACTGAGCATGAGGTAGCCGGGAAGGGCGGAGTTGCGTCTTCCGTTTTCGCAAATGTCGCTATTCACTTGTGGTGGCGGCAGAATAGGCAGTTTCGCGAGGGTTGCAAATGACGCATCCGAGACATAATCAAGGCCAAGTCCAAGAGCCTTATCCCAGAGAGACTTGTCGTCATATCCGCCAACCGCTATCTGGTGCTGATCCTAGGCGAACCCGCCGAGAACGATAAGGCCTTTTATGATCCCCGATTTCCTCGTCACCCATTCCGGTGGCTTCCATGCCGACGAATTGCTGTCGAGCGTCATCCTGACCCGGCTTTTCCCGCAGGCGCGTATCGTCCGCAGCCGGGCGCCGGAATGGATCACGCCGGGCAAGGATCGCATCATCTACGATGTCGGCGGCGCCTATGACCCTGCCGCCGGGATATTCGACCACCACCAGCGCGGCGCGCCGTTGCGTGACGATGGCCAGCCCTACAGTTCCTTCGGCCTGATCTGGAAGCATTACGGCCGTGATTATCTCGCAGCCTCCGGCCTTCCCGAAGCACATGTCGAGACGCTGCATGGTTCTTTCGACGCCAGTTTCGTGCTGCCGGTCGACCTGACGGACAATGGCGCGCTCAGCCCCTCCGGGCCGCTGGCCGGGTTGACGCTGCCGGCTCTGCTGGAAACGCTGAAACCGGTCTTCGACGATGCCGACCCCGCTGCCGACGACCGTGCCTTCCACGCGGCCCTTGCCATCGCCCGCAGTTTCGTCGAGGCCAGGATTGCGCAGAGTGCTGCGAAATTGCGGGCCGAGGCGGTCGTGCATCAGGCAATCGAGGCTACCGGGCAGGGGCGTGTTTTGGAATTGCCGAGGGGAATGCCCTTCCGGCCTGCTATCGTGAAAGCAGGCGCCGATCATCTGCTGTTCGTCGTCCACCCGCGCGAAAAGGACTGGTGCGTGACCGGCATCCGCCGCGCCGAGGATGGTTTCGAGCTCAGGGCCGATCTGCCGGCGGCCTGGGCCGGGCTCACCAATGGCGCATTGGAGGCGGCGTGCGGCATAGAGGGCGCGAGCTTCTGCCACAACGGCCGATTCATCGCCGCCGCCAGGACCCGAGAGGCGGCGCTTGCCATGGCCGAACTGGCGGTAGAGGAGGCGCTTTCGATCGGGCAATAGGTCAAATAGCGGCAGCTCAGGCAGCTTATCCGCGCCGGGTTCACCTCGTATCAGATTACGTTCAGATGGCTCCAATTGTAGGGCCGATTGACTTGCTGCCGCGAAGGACTAAGCTTTAAGCCATACAACCACTACCCATACGCGAGAGATTGCTGAGGGTGCAAGTGGCTGGCAACCTTGAGGAGGATGAGGTTTGCCATGGACTATCGTGTTATTCTGCTGATTGCCACATCCGTGATTGCCCTTTCCCCCGGTCGCGCCGGGGCGCAGGAAGGCGATGCGACCGCGGGTGCCGTCGTTTTCAAGAAATGCGCAACCTGTCATGTCGCCGATTCCGATACGAACAAGGTCGGTCCGTCGCTGAACAAGTTGTTCGGCCGACAGGCCGGCACGCATCCTGATTTCGCCTATTCGGCCGGAATGAAGGCGGCCGGCGAAGGCGGTCTGGTCTGGGACGAGACAGTGCTGCGCGACTATCTGCATAATCCGAAAGCGAAGGTGAAGGGCACGAAGATGGCCTTCGTCGGCGTGAAGGACGACCAGGAGATCACCGATCTCATCGCCTATCTCAAGCAATATTCCAAATGATGGGCCATACTCCAAAATGACGGGTGGAAGTGACGCGGCAGGTGCCTAAATTGCCGTAATTGCCGATATTTTCTATCTGTGCGATAATAAAGACGGACTTTTTGCGGAATGCGGTTTCACGGGTCAACCTGCTCGAGGAGGAGCGGAAATGGCTGTCGTGCTGATCCTCGTCCTGATTGTCGTCGGCTCCGTGCTGTTCCATGTGCTGAGCCCGTGGTGGTGGACGCCGATCGCGTCCAACTGGACCTATATCGACAGCACTCTCGTCATCACCTTCTGGATCACCGGCATCGTCTTCGTGGCAGTGGTCTTGTTCATGGCCTATTGCGTCTTTCGCTTCCGGCATAAGCCGGGCAACAAGGCGCATTACGAGCCTGAAAACCGCAGGCTGGAGGTGATGCTCGCCTCGGGAACGGCGGTCGGCGTCGCCGCCATGCTGGCGCCCGGCCTCATCGTCTGGAACCAGTTCATCACGGTGCCCGCCGATGCCGCATCGGTGGAGGTCGTCAGCCAGCAGTGGCTGTGGAGCTTCCGCCTGCCGGGGGCGGACGGAAAGCTCGGCCGCGCCGAAACGCGCGACGTTACGCCCGAAAACCCGCTCGGCCTCGACAAGAACGATGCAAGCGGCCTCGATGACATCATCATCGAAGGCGGCGAACTGCACCTGCCGATCGGCAAGCCGGTGCACATGTTGCTGCGCTCGGTCGATGTGCTTCATGATTTCTACGTGCCTGAGTTTCGCGCCAAGATGGACATGATCCCCGGCATGGTCACCTACTTCTGGCTCACGCCGACGCGGACGGGTACCTTCGAGATCCTCTGCGCCGAACTCTGCGGCGTCGGTCATCCGCAAATGCGCGGCACCGTCGTCGTCGACAACGACGTGGACTATCAGACCTGGCTCGGGCAGCAGCAAACATTCACCCAGTTGACGGCGTCATCGGGAGAGCTGCCGTCGGCAAACTGAACCGTGCAGTGGTCGCAGACCGCAGGCCGGTTCGGTGAACCGGCGGGGGAAGGGAAGAGAGATCATGGTCGAGATTCCATCCGGCAGCATCCCATCCGCCGAAGTCGAGGATGTGGAGCTTTATCATCCACACAGCTGGTGGACGAAATATGTGTTCAGCCAGGATGCCAAGATCATCGCCGTGCAATATTCGATCACCGCCATCGCGATCGGCCTAGTGGCGCTGGTACTCTCCTGGCTGATGCGGATTCAGCTCGCCTTCCCCGGCTATTTCACCTTCATCGATGCCGATCACTATTACCAGTTCATCACCATGCACGGGATGATCATGGTGATCTATCTCCTGACTGCGCTCTTCCTCGGCGGCTTCGGCAATTACCTCATTCCGCTGATGGTCGGCGCGCGCGACATGGTTTTCCCTTACGCCAACATGCTGAGCTACTGGATCTACCTCCTCGCGGTGCTGATCCTCGCCGCCGGCTTCTTCGCCCCCGGCGGCCCGACAGGGGCCGGCTGGACGCTTTATCCGCCGCAATCCGTTCTCTCAGGCACACCAGGCGGCAAGGACTGGGGCATCCTGCTGATGCTGACCTCGCTGATCGTCTTCATCATCGGCTTCACGATGGGCGGGCTGAACTATGTGGTAACCGTGCTGCAGGGGCGGGCGCGAGGGATGACGCTGATGCGGATGCCGCTCACCGTCTGGGGCATTTTCACCGCGACGGTGATGGCGCTGCTCGCTTTTCCCGCACTCTTCGTCGCCTGCGTCATGATGCTCTTCGACCGCGTGCTCGGCACCAGCTTCTTCATGCCCGCCATCGTCGAGATGGGCACGCAGCTCCAGCATGGCGGCGGCAGCCCGATCCTGTTCCAGCACCTCTTCTGGTTCTTCGGCCATCCCGAGGTCTATATCGTGGCGCTGCCGGCCTTCGGCATCGTCTCGGACCTGATCAGCACGCATGCGCGCAAGAATATCTTCGGCTACCGCATGATGGTCTGGGCGATCGTCATCATCGGGGCGTTGAGCTTCGTCGTCTGGGCGCACCACATGTATGTCAGCGGCATGCACCCGGCCTTCGGCTTCTTCTTCGCCACGACGACGCTGATCATCGCCATCCCGACGGCGATCAAGGTCTATAACTGGGTGCTGACGCTGTGGCGCGGCGATATCCACCTGACGCTGCCGATGCTCTTTGCGCTCGCCTTCATCGTCACCTTCGTCAATGGCGGGCTGACCGGCCTGTTCCTCGGCAATGTCGTCGTCGACGTGCCGCTGTCGGATACGATGTTCGTCGTGGCCCACTTCCACATGGTCATGGGGGTCGCGCCGATCCTCGTCATCTTCGGGGCGATTTATCACTGGTATCCGAAGGTGACGGGGCGCATGCTGAACGATGTGCTCGGCCATATCCACTTCTGGATCACCTTCCTCGGCACCTATGCGATCTTCTTTCCGATGCACTATCTCGGTCTGCTCGGCGTGCCGCGCCGCTATTTCGAGATGGGGGAGACGGCCTTCGTTCCGCCGTCGGCCCACACGCTGAACATCTTCATCACAGTCATGGCGCTGGTCGTGGGCGCCGGGCAGATGGTCTTCCTGTTCAATCTCGCCTGGAGCCTCTTCCGGGGCAGGGAGGCCGGCGGCAATCCATGGCGGGCAACGACGTTGGAATGGCAGACGCCTGAGACGCCGCCGGCGCATGGCAACTGGGGCAACGACCTGCCTGTGGTCTATCGCTGGGCCTATGATTACAGCGTGCCGGGGGCGGCCGAGGATTTCATTCCGCAGAATGTGCCGGCAACGGCTGGCGTCACCCGGGAGACGCCGGCATGAGCGTCGTGCTGATCTTTCTGGCCGCCATCGCCGCCATCATGATCTGGTGGCTCTCCGGGCAGCGGCTGACCTCGAAGCCCTGGCTGGAGACCGGCTCCGTGCAGATGCCGGTTCATGACGGCACCGGCCGGCCGCCGGTGCCGCCGGTGAAGATCGGTCTCTTCGTCTTTCTCGGCGTCGTCGGCGCGCTCTTCAGCCTTGCCGTCAGCGCCTATTTCATGCGCGCAGCCTCGGCCGACTGGTGGGGGATGCCGGTTCCGCGCCTGCTCTGGGTGAACACCGCGGCGCTGGCCTTGAGCAGTGCGGCGCTGCAATGGGCTAAGCGCGAAGAGCGGCATGGCCGCATGGAAAGCCTGCGGCCTGCGCTCGTTACGGCACTTGCGCTTGCGGTCTTCTTCCTCGCCGGGCAGATCCAGGCATGGCGGGAGTTGGTCGCGGCAGGCTACGTGCTTGATGATAACCCTGCCAACAGCTTCTTCTACATGCTGACCGGGTTGCATGGCCTGCATATTCTTGGTGGGCTGGCGGTGCTGGCGCGCACGACGGTCAAGGCCTTCGCAGCCGATATCGCGCCGGAGAGGCTGAGCCTTAGCGTCGATCTCTCGGCTATCTATTCGCATTTCATGCTTGCGGTCTGGCTGCTGCTCTTCGCGCTTTTTGCCGGCTGGGCCAGCGATTTCGTCGATCTCTGCCGGACGTTGATTAGCTAGGGGGTGCAGATGGCACAGACTATCGAGACACATGGCGGGGCTGACCTCAGGCCATCAGGCCTTCGCGGTGTCGCCGCCGATTTCAGCTCGGATCAGCGCGCCTTCAAGACCGCCTCCTGGGGCAAGGCGATGATGTGGATCTTTCTCTTGAGCGACACCTTCGTCTTCGGTTGTTTCCTAATCGCCTATATGACCGCCCGAATGTCGACGCCCGTACCATGGCCCAATCCGAGCGAGGTCTTCGCGCTGCATATCGGCGGCCAGGATGTGCCGTTGATCCTGATCGCGATCATGACCTTCGTGCTGATCTCGAGCAGCGGCACCATGGCGATGGCGGTCAATTTCGGCTATCGCCGCGACCGCCGCACGACGGCGGTGCTGATGCTGCTGACAGCGCTTCTCGGCGCATGCTTCGTCGGCATGCAGGCCTTCGAATGGACGAAGCTGATCACCGAAGGCGTGCGCCCCTGGGAAAACCCGTGGGGGGCGGCGCAGTTCGGCTCGACCTTCTTCATGATAACAGGCTTTCACGGCACCCATGTCACGATCGGCGTCATCTTCCTCCTCATCGTCGCCCGCAAGGTCTGGCGCGGCGATTTCGACGTGGAACGGCGTGGCTTCTTCACCAGCCGGAAAGGCCGCTACGAGGCCGTCGAGATCATGGGCCTCTACTGGCACTTCGTCGACCTGGTCTGGGTCTTCATCTTTGCATTCTTTTATCTGTGGTGAGGTCGTCATGAGCGAGACAACGGCGCATGCACAAAGCCAAACGATGGACGCACAGGCACACAGCGGACAGCAGCACCCGATCGGGCTCTATTTCTTCGTCTGGGGCCTGCTCTTCGTGCTCAGCGCGGCGTCCTATATGGTCGATTATCTTGGCGTCCAGAGCTATCTCAGGTGGACGCTGATCCTGGTGTTCATGATGCTGAAAGCCGGATTGATCGTCGCCGTCTTCATGCACATGGCCTGGGAACGGCTGGCGCTGGTCTACGCCATCCTGCTGCCGCCGCTGCTGGTACTGGTTTTCGTGGCGCTGATGGTCTCGGAAGCGGACTATACGATCTTCACCCGGATAGCGTTTTTCGGTGCTACGCCGTAGAGCGGCAATCGGGCAGTCTCCGTTGCCGTTCCGTTCGTATTTGCTTTGCTTTTACATCTTCGTTCAACCTATCGAAGATGAGCGGTTTCCTTTCTTCTCCCAGGACCGCAGCGCACGCCAGAGCACCGTATTGTCTGCATAACCCAGCACACGCGCCACCTCGGACATCGGCGCGGCATGTCGGTCGCCGAGATAATGGGCGGCGAGTGTCTGGCGGTGTTGGCGAACGAGATCGCGAAGCGACACGCCTTCCTCCGACAGCCGACGCTGCAGGCTTCGCGGCGACATCTTCAGTTCGGCGGCGAGGATTGCGACCGTGATCGGTTTGCGGCCAAGATAGATGCCGATCAGGGCCTGGACCTTTTCCTTGACAGCTTCGCCGGCCGCCGGCTCGTTGACCAGATCGCCGATGTGCCGCTCCAGGATTTCGATCAGGCTTTTGTCTTCCGAGCGGTGGACACGATCGGCATCCGCCTTGTTCATGACGATGCGGTTGCCGGATTGGCCGAACAGGATGGGCGCGCCATAGATGCGTTCCAGCACGCCGGCATCGCGTGGGGCGTGATGCTCGAGCTGGATTTCGATCGGCCGCCAGCCTCGGCGGAAGCACGAACGGACGAGCTGACAGGAGGCGGCAATCGTGAATTCGCTGTCCTGCCGGCGCGGCCACATGCTGGGGTCGACGATCCGGTAGCTCCAGACAAAATCGCCATTCTCCTCGAATACGCCGGAACTGGTCGCGCCCTGCAACGCGTTCACATATTTCGACAGCCGTTCGAAAGCGCTGCGAATGTTCGGCGAGAGCGCAAAGAGCATGCCGATGGGGCCGAGATCGGCGGGCCTGAAACCGGTGCCCATGCGGGCTCCGAGTGCCGGTTCGCCTGTTATCGTCGCGGCATCCTCGAACAGCGCGACATAACGCGCCATAGGCAGGACAGCGTAGGGATCTTCGAGTTGCGAGCGCAGAATGCCGTGCGAAGCCAGAAGAAGGTCGGTTTTCCCGGATCTTTTATCGATTTGTTGCACCAGCGGGATCAAGACAGAGGCTCGAATTGAAGCAACTGCGGGCATTCGGCTGATCAAATGCCGTGCAACTGCCATTTTCAGCGTCTCCGGTGACCGTCGTGGCGCGAATTATCGATTCATTGGCATAAACTGCAATTTCGAGGCCAGATCGCCGCGCTTACCCTCTTGGCAACAAACAAGCAAAGAGGGGTTTCTCCATGACATTGGAAGCAAGCATGCCCGCGCCGTCATCGCCGGAGCGTCGTCTGGCCAAGGACTCGGTGGGGCTTGCCCATATCGTGTTCTTCGTCGTTGCCGCGGCCGCGCCTCTCACGGCCGTCGTCGGCGCTTCACCGGCCGCCTTTGCCTTTGGCAATGGCGCAGGCGTTCCCGGCGCTTTCGTGCTCGCCGGCCTGCTTTACCTGCTCTTCTCGGTCGGCTTCACCGCCATGAGCCGGCATGTGGGCGGGGCGGGGGCCTTCTACACCTATATCACCCATGGCATCGGTAAGCCGGCCGGGGTGGGTGGCGCCTTCATGGCGCTGGTCACCTATAGCGCGGTTCAGATCGCCATCTATGGGCTGTTCGGCTTCTTCGTGGCCAACGCCATAGCGCCGCTTGGGCTGGTCCTGCCGTGGTGGGCCTGGGCCTTCGCGGCACTCGTCGTCGTGCTGGTCTGCGGTCAACGCAACATCGCCTTCTCAGGCGCGATCCTTGGCGTCTGCATGATCGCCGAAATCGCCATATTGCTGGTTCTCGATCTTGCCATCGTCTTTTCAGGCGGCGGACCAGAAGGCATCACCTTTTCCTCCTTCGCTCCATCGTCGGTCTTTACATCAGGTCTTGGTGTGGCGCTGGTCTTCGTCATCGGTTCCTTCATCGGCTTCGAAGCGACGGCCATTTTCGGCGAGGAAGCCGAAAATCCGGAAAAGACCATCCCCCGCGCCACCTATGTTGCGGTGCTGCTCATCACCCTGTTCTACGCCTTCTCCACCTGGGCCATCGTGCAATTCTACGGTCCGGGCAATGTGCAGGCCTCCGCTGCCGCCGGCCTCGACAGTTTCTACTTCGTTGCCGCCAATTCCGTGCTCGGCGCATGGTCGAGCCAGGTGATGAACGTGCTGCTGATCACCAGCCTGTTTGCCTGCATCCTGTCCTTCCACAATACGCTCAACCGCTATTTCTTCGCCCTTGGCCGGGAAGGGCTGGCCGTCAAGGTGCTTGGCAAGGTTCACGCCAAGCATGGCTCACCCTATGCCGCAGGCCTGTTGCAAAGTCTGATCGCGGCCGTCGTTCTTGCCCTGTTCGTCATCTTCGGCGCCGATCCCTACACCGTCGTGTTCTCGTGGATGGCGGCGCTTGCAGGGATCGGTATCCTGCTGGTGCAGGTGCTGGTCTCCGTCGCGATCGTCATGTTCTTCCGCAAGACGCCGAACAGCTACAGCGCCTGGACCACGATGATCGCTCCGGCGCTGGCGCTGCTCGGCCTGATGGGTTCGCTGGTGCTGGTCAGTTCCAATCTTTCCCTGCTTTCCGGCAGCGAAAGCCCGATCGTCAAGGCTTTCCCCTATGCGATGGTACTGGTGGGCATTCTCGGTGCGCTTTTTGCGATCCAGGTCAAGAAGTCCAAGCCCGCTCTCTATGCCTCACTCGGAAAGGTCTTCGAATGAGTGCCATTGCCGAACTTGCACCCGTCGATCGCTTTCTGGCTCTCGCGAGCGCGATCCTTACCGGCGCGACTTTGCTGGTTGCCGTTGAGGCGCATGTCTTCTGCTCGGTGTTTTGCATTCACGCAGAGGCAATGACGATCGAGACGCAGATCTGCTCCGGTCGATCCTGATCACCGCACAGCTTGCGACGCGCGATGGTGCGTCGTCTTTCCGGAAGCCAAGAGGCCCAAAATCAAAGAGGCCCAAATCAAAGAGGTATGTCCATGGACGCCGTTGTCGCAGTCACCCATCCGCTCGATCCCCTGAGCCTGGCCGAGATCGCTTCTGCCGTTGCCATCCTCAAGGATACGCAGAAACTCGCAGCCACCTTCCGCTTTCCGATAACCCGGCTGGAGGAGCCGGCCAAGACGGATCTTGCCACTTATCGCTTGGGCGATAGTCTGCCGCGTCTCGCCTTCATTCTGGCCATGGATATCAGCAACGGCGAGACCTTCGAGGGCATCGTCGATCTGACCGCCGGCAAAGTGTCCTCCTATATAAGACTGCCTCTTGGCGAGCTGCCTTATGGCCAGCCGCCGGTCATGCTGTGTGAATTCGAAACCGTTGAGGGCACCGTCAAATCCGATCCGCGCTGGATTGCTGCCGTCAAGAAGCGGGGCATCACCGACGAGGATATTCCGCTCATCCAGATCGATCCTTTTTCCTCCGGCTATTTTGGCCGCGAATTCGAGAAGGGAAAGCGCATCGTCCGCGCCGTGTCCTATTGGCGCGAGGATATCCGCGACAACGGCTATGCGCATCCGATCGAGGGTGTGGTGGCGGTGGTCGACCTGATCACCAACCGAGTGGTCGATCTCGTCGACGATGAAAAGATCATTCCGGTTCCACGGAAGAAGCGCAATTATGGCCGCGAAACCTTCCCGGAACTCCGACCCGATCTCAAGCCGCTGCATATCGTTCAGCCGCAAGGGCCGAGCTTTGCTGTCGACGGCTGGAAAGTCGAATGGCAGAACTGGAGTTTCCGTGTCGGTTTCACCCCGCGCGAAGGCCTCGTTCTGCATGAACTCGGCATCAGGGATCAGGGCAGGCTGCGGCCTGTCGTCTTTCGCGCCAGCGTCACCGAAATGGTCGTTCCCTATGCCGATCCGACTGCGAACCATTATTGGAAGAGCGCTTTCGATGCCGGCGAATATGGCCTCGGGCGCCTGGCCAATTGCCTCGAACTCGGCTGCGACTGCCTCGGCCATATTCACTATTTCGACGTGCCGGCGGCCGATGATTTCGGCCAGCCTTTCATCATGAAGAACGCCATCTGCTTGCATGAGGAGGATTACGGAATCCTCTGGAAGCATTACGAATTTCGCAACGGTATTTTCGAAGTGCGCCGCTCCCGCCGCCTCGTCATCTCCTTCTTCGCAACCGTCGGCAATTATGATTACGGCTTCTACTGGTATCTCTACCAGGACGGCACGATCCAGCTCGAAGCCAAGCTTACCGGCATCATCCAGACGGCGGCAGTCGCGACCGGCGAAACCTATCCGTGGGGCGGCATGGTCGATGACAATCTCGGCGGTCCGACCCACCAGCATTTCTTCAATGCGCGCCTGCATATGGATGTCGATGGCGGTGGTAACACTGTGACCGAGCATGAGTTCGTGCCGCGTCCCTGGGGTGAGGACAATCCCTATGGCAATGTCTTCGATACCAGGACTCGCGTGTTGAAGCGCGAACTCGATTCGCCTTCACTCGCCAATGGTGAGACCGGCCGCTACTGGAAAGTCTCCAACCCCAACATGCAGAACAGCGTCGGCAAAACGCCGGGCTACAAGATCATCGTCATGCCGTCACCGGTCATGCTTGCCCAGCCGGATTCGACCGTTGCCCAGCGCGGCGGCTTCGCCAAGAAACACATCTGGGTCACGGCCTTCGATGCCAGGGAGAAATATGCGAGCGGCGATTATCCGAACGTGCATGCCGGCGGCGACGGCCTGCCGGGTTATGTCAAGCAGAATCGCGAAATCGAGAATGCCGATATCGTGCTCTGGCATTCCTTCGGTCATACCCATGTCTGCAAGCCCGAGGATTTTCCGATCATGCCGGTGGAATATGCAGGCTTCACACTGAAACCGAACGGCTTTTTCGCATCCAACATCGCCATGGACCTGCCGCCTGGTGGAAACGAGGAGAGTGTCGACAATCGCCTGCAGCCTTCACCCGATGACAGCGGGAACGGTCCCTGCTGCCACACCTAGAGTATGGCACTGGCCTGCGACTGACGTCTTCCCGACGAGGCGATGACCCGGTAGAGTTGCCGAATGTGCGCCCGATCATCCCATCCGGAGGCTTCGTATGGCTGAGGTCTTGTTATTCCACCACGCACAGGGGCTGACCCCGGGTGTGCATGCGTTCGCCGACGCTTTGAGGGCAGCCGGCCACATCGTGCATACGCCTGATCTGTTCGACGGGCGTACCTTCCCCAGCATCGAAGAAGGCCTCGCCTATATCGGTGAAATCGGATTCGACGCTGTCAGGGAGCGTGGCGTCCGCCTCGCCGACGAACTGCCGGTCGAGCTCGTCTATGGCGGGTTCTCATTGGGTGTGCTGCCGGCGCAGAAGCTGGCGCAGACGCGGCCTGGGGCCCGTGGGGCGCTGCTCTTCTACTCCTGCCTGCCGATCAGCGGCGAGTGGGCCTTCGGACCATGGCCGGATGGCGTCGCGGTGCAGATCCACGGTATGGACAACGACCCGATTTTCGCAGGCGAGGGCGATATCGAAGCCGCCCGCGAGATTGTGGAAAAGGTCGAGAAGGCGGAGCTTTTCCTCTACCCCGGCGATCAGCACTACTTCGCCGACAGCTCGCTTCCATCCTATGACGCGGATGCGGCCGCGCTCCTCACCAGCCGAGTGCTCGCGTTCCTGGACTCCTTGGACGACACGTCTGGATGAGGCTGGAGGGCAGGGATGCGGCTGAGCGCAGCAGTTCGGCATAGCCATCGTCGCCACTTGCCATCGTAGCAAAATCTGCCTTATAAAAATTCCGTCGAAAGAGTGCTGGTCGGATGGTAGCCCGGCCGTCGCCCATCGGGCGGCAACTCCTCCTTTCAGGGTAACCGCGACACCGCAGCCGGCTTGCCGGTCTCGTAGGTGTGTCCGCCGGGAACTCTGAAACCTTTGTCGGCGCACCTTCATGTCAACATAGAAGGACGTTCGACTTGAAACTGACGGACAACACCATTCTCATCACCGGCGGCGCAAGCGGCATCGGGCTGGCGCTCGCTAAGCAACTTTCCGAACGGAAAAATCGCGTCATCATCTGCGGCAGGAGCAGGGAGGCGCTGGACACGGCGCAGGCGGCCGTTCCTGCTCTGATAACGCGGGTCTGCGACGTCACCGATCTCGACAATCGTGACAGCCTGTCGGGCTGGCTGGAAAACAACCATCCCGACCTCAACATGCTGATCAACAATGCCGGGGTGCAGTACGTCAGGCATTTCGACGATGATCAGGCCGTGGCCGATCTCGACCAGGAGATAGCCATCAACCTTGCCGCGCCGATCCAACTGATCGGCGAGCTGCTGCCGATGCTGAAGCGGCAACCCAGCGCCGTCATCGTCAACGTCACCTCGGGACTGGCGTTTACGCCGAAGGCCGACATTCCCGTCTATTGTGCGACCAAGGCCGCCCTCCATTCCTTCACGCTGTCGCTTCGCCACCAGTTGAAGGCGACGGGCGTGCGGGTGGTCGAGATGGTCCCGCCGGTGGTCGACACCAATCTCGGCGGTGGCGTGCGGGCAGCGGGTGCGGAGCGGCAATACATGATGTCGCCGGAGGAATTCGCCACGGACGCACTTGCCCAGTTGGAGAATGACCAGGACGAACTGCTGGTCGGCACCGCCGTCCACACGCGCAAGCATGGCGAAGCGATGTTCGAGCGGTTGAACGGCGGCTAACCTAAGACCGCTTATATTCCAGGGAGCAGATCAATCCGAAACGCCGCGGTCACTGGATGCTCTCGACATATAAGGATAGCAGGACAGTGGCGATGAGGTCCCTCTCGCCACTGAAATATTCTGAGTTTCGAAGCGCGAATGGCAGCCTTTTTAGCTCCAGGCGTGCAGCGGCGGCTTCTCTCCATTGAGGAAATACTTGCCGAGGATCGAGTATTTCCATCGTACCGGATCGTGCAGCGTATGCGTCCGGGCATTGCGCCAATGGCGGTCGAGATTGTGCTCGGCAAGCGTCGAGCGGGTGCCCGCCAGTTCGAACAGCTTGTTGGTCGCCTCGATAGCGATCTCGGTGGAGAGGATCTTGGCCTCGGCCGTGAAGACCTGGGCTTCCGCCACGGTATCGGCATTGGGATTGGCGACCGCCCGGTCGATTGCAAGTCCGGCTTTCTCGAGCAGCGCCTGAGCCGCATGCAGCCTGAGCTGGAGTCCTCCGATCGCCTGGATCGTGTAAGGATCATCCCAGGCATGGTCGAGGCCGCTATCGACCCAGGCGCGGGATTTGGTGCGGACGAAATCGATCGTCTCCTTAATCGCTGCCGATGCGATGCCGGTATCGACGGCAACCTGGATGATTTGGAAGATGGCGCCGTCGGCCGTCGGTCTGTCATAGCCCTTGTAACCGGGCACCAGCCACGCCTTGTCGACTTTGACATTGTCGAGGATGACGGTGCCCGACAGCGTGGTTCGCTGGCCAAAGCTCGACCAGTCGTCGATGACAGTCAAACCCGGCGCATCGCGATCGGCGATCGCGTACCAGGCGCAGCCCTCGTCATCGAGCGCCACGATCGGCACCTTATGGGCAAGCAAGGCGCCGGACGAATAGAATTTCTGACCGTTCACCACGACGTGGTCGCCATGGTCGACAAACCTGGTTTCAAAATCGACCGCGCGTTTGGAGCCGAATTCCGAAAAGGCATTACCGAAGCGGGTGCCCTTGAGAATTTCGCCGAACAACAGTTCCTGCTGCGCTTCGTCTGAAACCGTACGGATTGCCGCCACGACGCCGAGATGGTTCTGCGAGATCTGGCCGATTGACGAATCTGCCTCGGAGATGATCTCGACCACCTTTGCGAGCGTGACGTAGGAGACCTCCGGTCCGCCGAACGCCTTGGGCACATTGATCGACCAGAGTCCGCTCTGCGAGAAGGCATCCAATTCTTCCGCCGGCCAGATCCGCTCGCGGTCACGATCTGCGGAACCCTTGACGAACTCCGCGGCGAGCCGGTGAGCGACCGCGATCGCTTCTGCGTCGCCCTTGATGATATGCGCAGGCTTTTCCGGCCGCTTGACGCCGGGTACGGCAACCCTGTCTGTTTTGGCAATGACGTTCATTTTGGTCTCCCTTCTGCGTGATGGATGTGAATGGATCAGGCCGCCGGCCTGCCGTGGGCGAAGGCCGCGCTTTCCCCGAGATAAAAAGCCTTGATGTCGTCACGGCTGCGCAATTCGGCGGCGGAACCCGACAGCACGGCGACGCCGTTTTCGATGACGGTGGCGTGGTCGGCGTACTGAAGCGCCACCGTCGAATTCTGTTCAGCAACCAGGATGGAAAGTCCATCCTCCCGGTTCAGCGCCTTGAGCGAACGGAAGATATCCTTGATCACGAGGGGTGCCAGACCCATCGAGGGCTCGTCGAGAACAAGCAGCCGCGGCCGCGACATCAGCGCGCGACCGATCGCCGTCATCTGCTGCTCGCCGCCTGAAGTAAGTCCAGCCGCTGTACGGCGCTTTTCCTTGAGCCGGGGGAAAATGGCATAGATGCGCTCGAGGTCGGCAGCGATCTCGCGCCTGGACGATGAACGCCCGAGGCCGCCGGAGATGAGATTTTCCTCAACCGACAGGCTTTTGAAGCAATGCCGCCCTTCGAGCACCTGCACCAGGCCCGATCGCACCAGATTGGCGGGCTTCTCGCTGAGCACATCGCGGCCTTCGAAACGGATCGTGCCCGATGTCACCTGGCCTCGTTCGGCCGGCAACAGGTTCGAGATAGCCTTCAGTGCCGTCGTCTTGCCCGCGCCATTCGACCCGAGAAGGGCAAGGATTTCTCCGCGCCGTAGCTGAAAGCTCACGCCGTTCAGGGCTTTGATCGTCTTGTTGTAGACGGCGTGCACGGAGTTGATATCAAGAAGGATCGTTTCGTCGGACATGTCGTTCGTTCCAAAGCCAATCAGCGCAAACCGATCTGCCGCACCGGGTTATGGAATGAGGGATGGCGGCTTGCGCCATCCCTCACATCGTCAGTTCGTGGTCACGGTGCCTTCGGCATCGGCCGCTGTGCGCAGCTTGATGCCCTTTTCCTTGGCGTAGGCTTCCGAGGATTTTTCGATGATCGGACGCAGCAGCTTCCAGTCCGGCGCGATCCAGTCGGAGACGACGTTCCACTTCTTGCCGTCCCATTGCTGGAAGGTCACATAGCCATCGCCTTCGTGGTTGTCCCAGGAGACGTTGATGGAGTGGAACAGGTCCTTGGCGCCCAGTGCTGCGACCTTGGCCTCATCGAGCTTCAGGTGCTCGAAGCCCCAGCGCACTTCGTCGCCGGTCAGCGTACGCTTGCCGAATTTTTCCTGTGCGGTGCGGATCGCTTCGACATTCAGGATGCCATTGACGATGCCGAGGTTGTGGTAGACCGAGCCGATGCGCTTCTTATCTTCGAGATTACCCTTGCCTTGATCGTAGAGCGTCTTCACGATCTCCTGCAGGACAGGATACTGCTGGCCTGAAGCCTGGGTGGTGATCGCGGTATAGCCGACCGCCGCCTCGCCTGCGGGGATCACGTCTTCTTCCGAATTCGACCAGACATTGCCGACGATCTTGGAGGCGGGGAAGCCGACCTTGGCCGCGGTCTTCAACGCCACCGGGTTCATCACGCCCCAGCCGCGCAGGACGACGTAATCCGGCTTGGCACGACGGATCGTCAACCACTGCGACTGCTGCTCGTTGCCGGGATGCGGCACCTCGATTTGCTGAACCGTGAAGCCATACTTCTCGGCCAACAAGTCATAGATCGGAATGGTTTCCTTGCCATAGGGCGAGCCGTGATAGAGCACGACGATCTTCTTACCCTTGAGCTTGTCGAGACCACCTTCCCTAGAGGCAAGGTAGTTCACGATGCCCGATGTTTCCGAATAGGGATTGAGCAACAGTGGGAAGACGTAGGGGAAAACGCGTCCGTCGGTGGAGTCTGTACGGCCATGGTTCACCGTGATCAGCGGCACCTTGTCGCCGGTGATGCGGTCGATCATGGCATAAGCGATGCCGACCGAAAGCGGGTTCCAGGCTGCCGCGTTCGGATGGCTCTTCTGGCGCTCGTAGCATTCGACGCCGCGTTCGACCTCATACTGGGTTTCGCATTCGTCCCAGGTGAGCTTGACGCCGTTCACGCCGCCGTCGCGGGTGTTGATCAGGTTCAGGTAGTCGATGAAACCACCGAAGAAACCGGTGCCGCCGGCGGCATAAGGCCCGACGCGATAGCTCTGCAGCGGGAAATATTGTTCATCGGCATGGGCCGGTGCCAAGCCGACCCCACCGATGATGGCGAGCGCTGCGACCGCCGCCTTGACTGTGGTTTTCAGATTTTTCATTGGACATACTCCCTCTGTTGACCGGCTATGCCGGTGTTCCAATGCGTTCAAAGATGATGATGTGGCAGCTCAGCCGACGGGTTCTGGCGTGCTGGGCCTGAACCGTCCGGTCAGCCGCCTTCCGAGCGCCGCGAGCCCATCGGGTTCGAGGATCAGGAAGACGATGATGAGTGTGCCGATGACGATGCGCTGGCTCATGTCGAGCACGCCTGAATCGAACAGATCGCCGAGGAGGAACGATCCGACCCGCGACAGTACGACAGGAAAGACCACCATCAACGCCGCGCCCAGGAAGGCGCCGCGGATCGTCGCCAGCCCGCCGATGATGATGATGAACAGGATCTGGAACGAACGGTCGAGATTGAAGCCGGCCGGCTCCACTGTGCGCAGATAGGCAAAGGCCCAGAGCGCGCCAGCGATCCCGATGATGAAGGAGGAAAGCGCGAAGGCGAGCAGCTTGGTGCGCAGCACCGGCACGCCGATGATCCTGGCCGCCGTCTCATTGTCGCGAATGGCGATGAAGTTGCGTCCGGTCTGGGAGGATGCGATACGCCAGGCGAAGAAAGTCAGCACCGTGACGACGATCAGCGAGAAATAGTAGCGCCCAGTCGAACTGTCGAAATCGATGCCGGCGATAGTGAGTTTCGGCGCGTCGATCACGCCCGACGGATCGTCGTTTGAGAACCAGCCGAACTTGGTCAGTGCCCACTGAACGAAGAACTGTGCTGCAAGCGTGGAAACCGCGAGATAGAAGCCGCGCAGCCGCAGGCTTGGCAGGCCGAAGACGATGCCGACCGCAGCCGTAATACCGCCGGCGAGCGCGATGGAGACGAGAAGCGGCAGGCCTTCGACACGCAGATTGAAATTGAAGGCGGCAAAGGCGCCGACGGCCATGAAGGCAGCACCGCCGAGCGATACCTGCCCGGCATAGCCGGTGAGCAGGTTGAGGCCGACGCCGGCCAGCGACAATGCCAGGAACGGCAGCAGCAGCGCTTCGATGAGATAGCTCGAGCCGATGAAGGGCACGACGGCGAAGGCGGTGATGAGGATGGCAAGCGGCGCGATCCAGCCTGGAAGTTTTGCCGAAACGACGGGTTGGGAGGTGATGGCAGCCATGGCTCAGACCCTTTCCACAAGCTTCTGGCCGAACAGGCCGGAGGGGCGGATGAGCAGGAAGACCAGCGCGATCGCATAGGCGAACCAGCCCTCGATGCCGCCGCCAAAATATTCGCCGATATAGACTTCGGCGAGCTTTTCCGAGGCGCCGATCAGCAGGCCGCCGATGATGGCGCCGGCGATAGAATCGAAACCGCCGAGCACCAGCACTGGCAGAGCCTTCAGCACCACGAGCGAGAGTGAGAATTGTACCCCGCTGCGCGCGCCCCAGAGAAGGCCTGCGACCAGTGCGACGAGGCCCGAGGTTGCCCAGACGGTGGCCCAGATGCGCGGCAGGCGAAGTCCGACGGCGAGTGCCGCAAACTGGTCGTCCGCCACCGCGCGGAAGGTCAGGCCGACCCGGGTATAGCGAAAGAAGAGCGTCAGTCCGATGACCATCAAGGCTGCGACGGCCGAGGCGAAGAGATCGAACTGCGAGATGAAGACTCCGTAAAATTCGAAAGGCACATCCTCGATACCAAGCTCCAGGGCATGGACCTGCGTGCCCCAGAGAAGCTGGGCAGCACCCTCGATGATGTAGGAAAGCCCGAGCGTCGCCATGAACAGCGTGATCGGCGGCTTGTTGACGAGCGGTCGGAGCACCGCGCGTTCGACGCCGATGCCCAGCAGCACCATGATGGCGAAGGTAAGGGCAAGCGCCAGATAGAAAGGCACTCCGCGCTCGACCAGCGAGACGAAGGTGAGGGCGGCAAACAGGAGCAGCGCCCCTTGCGCGAAATTCAAGACGCCCGAGGTCTTGTAGATCAGCACGAAACCGATCGCGACGAGCGAGTACATGACGCCGGAGAGCAGTCCGCCAGTCAGCACCTCGAGGAAGAAGAGATAGTCGAAGCTTTCCATTACGCGTCCCCCTCTTCCTGGTCCTCGCGGGTAACGCCAAGATAGGCGTCGATGACGGCTTGGTCGGCGCGCACTTCGGCCGGGGTGCCGTCGGCGATCTTGCGGCCGTAGTCGAGCACGGCGATCCGGTCTGAAAGCCCCATGACCACGCCGATATCGTGTTCGATGAGGATAATCGTCGTGCCGTAACCCTCCCGCGCGGCGCGGACGAAGCCTGCCATTTCCTGCTTTTCGGTGGCGGTCATGCCGGCCATCGGCTCGTCGAGCAGCAGGATCTGCGGATCGGGCACTAGCGCCCGGGCAAGTTCGACGCGCTTCTGCAGGCCATAGGGGAGCGAGCCGGCAAGCCGGTCATGCACATGGCCGAGATGCAGGAAGTCGATGACTTGCCGTGCCCGTTCACGCGCCTCGCGCTCCTCGCGGCGCGCGCGGGGCGAGCCGAGCGCCTGGCCGATGAAGGTCGAGCGGCGCTGGAATGTCAGGCCGGTCATGACGTTTTCGAGAACCGTCAGCCCTTTGAATAGTGCAAGATTCTGGAAGGTGCGGGCGATGCCGAGCCGCGCGGCTTTCTGCGCCGGCACCTGCGCATAGGTCTTGCCATTGAGGCTGACATGGCCGACATCCGGCCGGTATTGCCCTGAAATCACGTTGATCAGCGAACTCTTGCCGGCGCCGTTAGGGCCGATGATCGCGCGGATCTCGCCCGGCTGGACCGCAAGATCGACATTCGAGATCGCCGTGACGCCGCCGAAGGAGAGTGTGATGCCCGCGAGCGCCAATATGGGCGGGTGGCTCAGCGCATTGCTGTCGGCAGTCGCCACGCTACGGCTCGATTGACCGGACACCGGCAGCGGGGAATATTCCCTCACCGTAGAAGTCTCATCGAGTGCCGTGTAATGCGCATTCACCATCGTCTGCTCCGTTATGCGCAGAAATCCGCAGGCCCAGCCTGAAGACGCGCGCCACCATCCGGCTCCCCTGGAATGGGGAGCCGTTCGCTTTTTCAGTTTGTGAAGGAAGCCGTTATTCGGCGGCTTCCAGCCGCTGGTCTTCGATCGCTTCCAGTTCGCGGACGATCGGCCGGACGTGCTTGCCGAAATATTCCACCTCTTCCTGGAAATGCAGGAAGCCGAGCAGAATGAGGTCCGCGCCGGCCCGCTTGTGACCGATGATGCGTTCGGCCACCTGCTCCGGCGTGCCGATCAGGTTCGAACGGAAACCGTCGTTGTATTGCACCAGATCCTGGAAGGTTGATTTCGCCCAGTTGCCTTCGCGCTCCGGCGAGGAATTCCCGGCATTCTGAACCTCGTGGTGGAAACCCTTGACCGCCTCGGGAATGGCCTTGTCGAGGATCTCCTGGAGGACCTCCTGCGCTTCCTTCTCCGAGGAGCGGACGATGCCGAAAGCATTCATGCCGATCTTCGTGTGCCAGGTCTTGCCGAAAGCCTTTTCCTTGGTGCGGATGTCATCCACCTGGGCCTTCAGACCTTCCGGCGTGTTGCCGTTGGTGAAGTACCAGTCGGACACGCGGGCCGCCATGTCACGAGCCGCGCGCGAGGAACCGCCCTGGAATACCTGCGGAACGCCGCCGATCGGCTTCGGCTTCATCGAATAATCCGTGAAGCGATAGAAATCGCCGCGCAGGTTATAGACGTCTTCCGTCCAGATGCCGCGGATCGCACGGATGAACTCCTCGGAGCGACGATAGCGTTCGTCATGGTCCAGCCAGGGCTCGCCGATGGCGGCGAACTCGCCGCGGAACCAGCCGGAGACGATGTTGACGTCGACGCGGCCGTTGGTGAGGTGGCTGATGGTGGCGATCTGCTTGGCAAGCAGCGCCGGGTTCCACGGTCCGGGCAAGACGGCGGCAATGACGCGAAGCTTCTCGGTGGCTGCAAGAAGTGCGTGGGAAAAGGAGACCGACTCGTGCTGGTTGTCGGCGCCATATCCGGCCGTGAAGCGAATCTGGCTCAGGGCAAACTCAAAACCCGACTGTTCGGCGATCTGGGCGAGCTTGCGGTTGTAGTCGATACCCCAATCGGTGCGTTGTTCGACCGAACTGATAACCAGGCCGCCCGACACGTTCGGCACCCAGTAGGCAAATTTCAAGGGTTCTTTCTTCGATTGTGACATCGGTCTCTCCGTGCTTATTCGTAATTTGTCAGGCGCTTAGCCGCGATTGTTCTTCGGCGCGGGCTAAGGCGAGCATCCTGGCGTGCGGAACGATCAGTTCCAGTTCCCGCACGGCCGCTCTGATCCGTTTCTGGATGTCTGAACTTGCAATGGCGTATGAGTCGAATTCGCTCTCAAGCGCGTAGACCGATGTTGGCAGCGGCAGCGCTTTGAAGAAGCTGAACAGGGGCCGGAGCTGATGGTCGATCATCAGGCCGTGCAACGGCGTTCCGCCCGTTGCGGCGAGGATCACCGGTTTGCCGACCAGCGCCTCATAGTGAACTAGGTCGAACAGGTGCTTGAACGCCCCGCTATATGAAGCGCGATAAACCGGGGAGCCGACGATGAGGACATCCGCGCGCTCAACCGTGCGCACGATCTCCGCGCCTTCCTCACCCAGTTGGTCAGCCCGCAAGGCTCGAAACAGCACCGGTGCAGACACAGCCAGGTCAATGTGCCGTCCAGGGATGCCAAGTTCAGACTCGATGCGCCGAAGGATGGACGCGACCAGCGCCGATGTGCGGGATGGCGCCTTTACATTTCCTGATATTCCGACGATGCGCAGTTCTTGCATGGGGATCCTCCAATGCACAAAACCTATAAATTAACTAGACTATTGGCAACGAGTGGGACATCCGATTTGACCGGCGATCGGAATATCAAATTCCAAAGAACATCCATTTTTAGAAATATTTTCATCTGCCTTCGCAGGCGCTGGCACGCGGAAAGCGGTCGCCGCAACACCCGCCGGGCGAATTCGGGCCTTCGGCCAGCTGTCCTTGCCTCGGTCCCTCACGAATCTCCCGTGGAGATTTTCGCGCGGAAGGAGTTAGTCGGAGAAGGTGCGCCTCAGAGCCTGATGGGCCGGTAATACATGCCGGTCATCAAAAATCCCACGCGAAAACAGGTTCTAAAACATGATGGAGGTCGCGCCTAGTGAGGATCTCGGCAATGATGGCATCTATTCGTCACTCCGATCCCACCAGGCCATGCTGTTCATTCCGCTTCCCTTCGTCGTTGCTCTTCTGCTGCTCGTCCTCTTCGTTACCGTGCTCAAGCGCGACGAGGAGGCGGCGCCGAACCGGCCATTTCTGGCACTGATCCTCCTGAGCGTCTTGCTGTCCATCCTCTCCGGCTTGCGCTGGGGCTACGGAGTGAAGGCGGTGGGTATGATCGCGCCTGTCATTGCGGCGATGGTGCCGCCGCTTGCCTATGCCGGAGTATCCAGGCTGGTGCGGACGAGCCGCCGGTCGCTGCCGCAGCGGATTGCGCTGCATGCCGCGCCGGCCGCCGTCATCCTCTTGTTGATCACCTTCCGGCGGGAGGCGATCGATATCGCGCTGGTGCTTGTTTTCATCGGGTATGCCTTGGCCATCCTGCTTCTGATGCGGCCGGGCGCGGATGCGCTTCGGCTTGCGCCCTTTGAGGGGGCGGTGCCGGCCTATCGGGCGATCATCTTCGCGGCGGTGGCGCTGTGCCTGTCGGCGGCAGTCGATATTTTCGTGTTTCTCGACTTCACTTGGGCACATGGCGAGCATGCGGTGACGCTAATCAGCGTCAGCAATCTCGCCGTCCTCGTCATCCTCGGCATTGCGGCGGCGGCGGCCAGCCGAAGCCGGGCGCCGGCCGAGACGGTGGAGACGGCATCGAAGTCCGAAACGACCGAGGACAAGGAGACCATCGCCACGGTCGATGCGCTGATGGAAGCAAGAAAACTCTATCGCGACGCCAATCTCAATCTCGACCGGCTGGCTCGCAAGGCGGGCATTCCCGCGCGCCAGATCTCGGCGGCGATCAACCGGGCGATGGACAAGAACGTTTCGCAATATGTCAATGATTACAGGATCGGCGATGCCTGCCGGCTGCTTGCCGGCACCGAGAAATCGGTGACCGAGGTGATGTTCGAGGTGGGCTTCCAGACGAAGTCCAACTTCAACCGCGAATTCCGCCGGGTTACGGATATGACACCGCTTGCCTGGCGGCAGAGGAAGGGTGGGGTGGGAGGCTCTCCGGCCTCGTCCTGAGATACGCCACGTACACAATCGCGATCGAGGACTGCCGGAAACGTGTTCGAGGTCGCGGTTTTGCAGCCTGCGACCATTCTGTCGGCATGAACACGACATCAGAACATGACCGAAACCTTGCCGCCAAGCTGAGATCGCTTTCGATCGAACCCGCGGCCTTCAAGACAGAGCCGCCGGAGCGTGAAGCCCGGCGGCGCGTGATGCCACTTGCTATGCTTGCGCTTGCCGCGACGGCATCGCTCGCGGTGGTTCTTTTCTCTCGGCCCGAGATGCTGCAGCGCATCGAAACGGTGCTTGCAGGCCTCGCGGTTCAGCGCGGGGCGACGACACCAATAGGCGGAACGCAAGGGCCTGCCGAGGGTGCCGCTGCCGAGCGGATGCGGGCTGTTGCTGATGCACCGGCGGTTCGGGCCTTGCCGGCCCGGGAGGTCACCGGCTCCGGCTATGTCGTGGCGCCCGATGCCGCGACCGTCTTTTCCAAATATGAAGGCCGGATCGTCACCGTCGAGGTCGAGGCGGGTGACAGGGTTGCCGCGGGGCAGGTGCTGGTGCGGCTCGACGATGCGGGCGCCCGCTTTGCGCTTCGGGGGGCCGAGATCGCCCGGCAGGCGGCGGCACTGGCGCTTGATGCAAAGAATATCGATCTCGCGCAGGCGCGGTCTTCCCTGACGCGCATCGAGCGGCTGGCCGGGCGCGATGCCATGTCGGCGCAGACGCTGGAGGAGGCGAGGACTGCTTTCGACACTGCCGAGAATGCTGCCCTGCAGGCACGGCAGAATGTGGCCAAGGCGGATCTCGATATCGACAGGGCGCGCGAGCAGGTGGAGGCGCTGACCGTCCGGGCGCCGATATCGGGCACCGTCACGCGGCTTACCGCGCATGCCGGCGACACCGTGCTGTCGCGCGAGGACAGCGTGCGGGAGAATGAAAGCCTGCTTGTGATTACCGACACGGCAAACATGGCCATTGATGCCGATGTGGCGGAGACCAACATCGCGCAGATGCGACCGGGCCTATCCGGTGAGGCGGTCCTCGACGGCTTTCCCGATCGGCCCTTTGCGGTCGTAGTGTCGAAGATCGCGCCCATGATTTCGCGGGAGAAGGGAACGGTGACGCTTCGCCTGTCGCTGTCTTCGTCGCCGCCGGGCATGCGCCCTGCGATGGCCGCGCGCATCCGCCTTGTGGTGGATGAGACAACAGCTTCCGGCTCACAGGCGGGCGGAGCTGCGACCGTTCGGCCACAGGCCGCGGATATCACAGATCATCAGCAAGGAGCAGAGCGATGAACGATACGCAAGAGCCCTATATCGCGCTTCGCGGCGTCCAGAAGGCATTCAGGATCGGTGCGGAGACGATCCCGATCTTTTCCGGGCTCGACCTTTCCATTGCGCGCGGCGATTTCGTCGCCGTCATGGGACCATCGGGCTCGGGGAAATCGACGCTGCTCAACATGTTGGGCGGCCTCGACAGCCCTGATGCCGGGGAGATCAGGATCGGCCGCAGTCATCTCGAACAGATGGGCGAGGGCGCCAGAGCCGCATGGCGGGCGCATGGCATGGGCATCGTCTTCCAGTTCTACAATCTGCTGCCGATGCTGAATGCGAGCGAGAATATCGAGCTGCCGCTGCTTTTGAAGCCGCTCGGGCGAAAGGAGCGGCGCGCCCGCGTCGAGACCGTCATGGATCTCGTCGGGCTTGCGGGCCGGCAGCGGCAGTTTCCGTCGAGCATGTCCGGCGGGCAGCAGCAGCGCGTCGGCATTGCGCGCGCCATCGTCGGTGATCCCGACCTTCTGCTCTGCGATGAACCGACCGGCGATCTCGACCGGAAATCGGCCAACGATATCCTGGAGATGCTGGGCTTTCTCAATCGTGAGCTTCAGAAGACGATCATCATGGTCACGCATGATCCCGAGGCCGCCGCCTTTGCCCGGCGCACGTTGCATCTCAACAAGGGCGAATTCGTCGAGCAGCAAGGGAGGGGCCAATGACTTTCTTCCAGCTCATGCGGCGCAATGCCTGGCGCAAGCGGCTGAGGGCGACACTGCTGATGTTCTCGGTCGGCGTCGCCTTCCTGATTTACGCCCTGACCGCCAGCTTCCTCGGCGGCAGCCAAGGGGCGGCGGGCGCCAGCGACAACCTGCTCGGCGTCTTCAACAAGTCGGGCCGCGGGTTGCCGCTGCCGCTCGCCTATCTCAACCGGATCGCTGCGGACGCTGATGTCGCCGCCGTTGCCTATACCGCGCGGATGCGCGGGTTCGTCGAGGTCGAGAAGAATATCGTGATGACCAGCGCGGTCGATCCGCGCGCGGTCGCCGCTGCCAATGGCGATGAGCTTGGACTGACGCCTGATCTGATCGCAGCACTCGAAGAGGGCCGTGACCGGGTGCTCGTCGGCAAAGCGTTGGCGGAGGCTCAGGGTTGGTCGGTCGGCCAGCGCATCGGCGTCACCAGCCAGTTGATGAGGGCCGACGGCAGCCGCGACTGGCGCTTCGTGATATCAGGCATCTTCGAGGGAGCTAATGCCAGCACCGACACCTATTTCATGCTGGCCCGTTACGACACGATCAATGAGGCCCGGGCGCGAGACAAGGATACGGTCGACACCTTCGTGGTGCGCCCGCGCGAGGGAGTATCATCCGGCGTGCTGGCGGCGCGGATCGATGCGCTGTTTGCCAATTCGGCGGCACAGACGCGGACGCAATCGGAAAAGCAGTTCCTCGAAGGCTTCCTGCGGCAGTTCGCCGATGTCGGCCTGATTGTCGGCCTCGTCGTCGGCGCGGCTTTCGTGACCATCCTGATGATCACGGTGAACACCATGCTCTTTGCCGTGAGGGAACGCAGCTTCGAGATCGGCGTGATGAAGGTGTTGGGCTTTTCCCAAGGCCGGATCATGACGCTGGTGCTCGGCGAGACGCTGTTCATCTTTGCCGCCGGTGGGGCGGCCGGGCTCCTTCTTGCCAAGCTTGCGACACTGTTGATCGGGCCTGAATTCGGCCTCGTCTTCAGTCTGTCGGTGCTGTCGAAATCCCTCGCCATCATTGCGGGTCTCGGCCTCCTGACTGGGCTGCTGCCCGCCTGGAACGCCATGCGCATGCCCATCGTCAATGCCTTCAGATCGAGATAGTCCAATGTCATCAGTGCTCAAGCAGACCTTTCTCATGATCAGAATCAACCTCGGCAGCCTGCCGCGGCGGCTCTGGATCTCGCTGTCGATGGTGCTCTCGGTCGCTCTCGTGGTGGCGGTGCTCGCAGGATTTCTCGCCATGGCGCGGGGATTTGAAACCGCGCTTGCCGGCGCCGGCTCGCCTGGCATCGCCGTCATTCTCGGCGGCGGGACCAACCAGGAGATCGGCTCTGACGTACCTGCCGAGGCGATCCGCAGCCTTGCCGCCATGACCGGTGATATCGGCGTGGTGCGGGATGGCGCGGGCGGGCTGGCGCTGTCGCGCGAGATCGTCGTTCCCGTCGATGTCGTCAGGCAAGTCGACGGCGCGGAGCAGACGCTGTCGTTGAGAGGCATGGACCCGCTGGGTCCCGGCTTGCGCGATCGTGCGGCGCTTTCGCAGGGGCGGCTGTTTTCCCAGGGCGCCCGCGAAATCGTCGTCGGCGCCCGTATCGCCGACGAATTCTCCGGCTTTGCGGTCGGCGACAGGGTGCGGCTCGGCCCGGTCGAATGGACTGTCGTGGGGCATTTCACCTCCGGCGGCAGCGCCTTCGAATCCGAGATCTGGGCGGATCTGGAGGCTGTGCAATCGGCTTTCGACCGGCTGGGGCAGGTGCAGAGCCTGCGCGTGCGCCTCGACGGGCGGGGCGATCCCGCTCTTCCGCTGACGACGCTGCGCGCGCGCCTTTCTGCGGTTCCCGGCGCCCCACTTACCTCAGTCTCCGAAGCCGATCTCTATGCCGGGCAGGCGGAGCGCACCGAGAGCCTCATTCGCCTGTTCGGCTGGCCGATTGCGCTATTGATGGCGGTCGGTGCCACGGCTGGGGCGCTGAACACGATGATGAGTTCGGTTTCCGACCGCACCGTCGAGATCGCCACGCTGCGTATGATCGGCTTCGCCCGCGTGCCGGCCTTCGCTGCGACCTGGGTCGAGGCGGTGCTGCTGTCGTCGGTGGGCGCGGTCGTCGGCATCCTCGCCTCGCGGCTCGCCTTCGACGGCTGGCGGGCAAGCACGATGGGCGCCAACAATACCAAGATGGCCTTCCAGCTCGACGTTACCAGCGACGTCGTACTTACCGCGGGCCTGCTGGGACTTGCGATCGGGATTGTCGGCGGAGCCTTGCCGGCGCTGGCGGCGACGCGGCTGCCGTTGAGGGGGGCTTTGCAGGCGAGGGGGTGAGGAGCGAATACGCTGCGCGTAAGCGAAGCCACGAATCGCATGTTAAACAGCTTGAGCTAACATAAGTCCCGCGCAGCAGGTCCCCGATTTATTCGCCTCGAAGTCGTTGTTTTCCAGGCCGAAGTTGCAGCTTTCGGCCATCTATGCGGCGCCCAGGCCATTGCCTGTGGAATACGGCCCGTGAACCGGCCAGTTGCCCCATTGACAACATCTTATCGCCTTCTTGCCGTGGACGGTTGCCCCCGCCGCGCTCGATCGGCCGATCCCGGTCGATCTTCGTGGCGACTTAGCGATCCGACGAACAGGGCAACATTGGCGATATGACAATCTACTATGTGAACTCAGCGACTGGCTCCGACCGCAACAACGGAACGGGCCAGAACTCGGCTTTTGCGACTTTGTCCAAAGTGGAATCCTTGAAACTGAAACCGGGCGACAGCGTGCTTCTTGCCAAGGGGAGCGTGTTCAACGAGCAGTTTGATATCAAATATTCCGGCACCGAAAGCGCGCCGATCAAGATCGGCAGTTACGGGACGGGGGCAGCGCCCGTCATCCACAGCGGCGGCGACGGCATTCACAGTCTCTATGCCTCGAACATCGTCATCGAGAACCTCAAAATATCGAATACCGGGACTGCCGGCATTTATGGCGGCAGTGTCACGAACTGGACGGTCCGCAATGTCGAGATCGCCAAGACAGGCATGTCGGAAAATGCCGGCGCCGTCACCTTCCGGAGCAGCACGAACGTCACGGTCGAAGACAGCAAGATAACGGCCGTCAAGGGCGACGGCTTCTGGATCGAAAAGGTCGCCGGCGTCAAGCTTCTCGACAACACCGTGACCAGCGCGAACGGCTCGACCGCCGATGCCGTGCAGGTGAACGACAGCAGCAATATTCTGATCAAGGGCAACCATCTTGATCAGACGAACGCCGATAGCCCCAAGGGCGTGATCGCGCTGGTGCGGGCCACCGATGCCGTGGTCGAGGACAATGTGCTCACCGGCGGCGGCTTCGGCATCAGCGCGCCGGCCGGCAAGAATGTCGCAATTCGCGACAACGACATATCGGGATTTCACGGTTACAGTTGGTCCTTCGGCGTCGGCCTCGGCGATCAGGGCAATGCGCGGGATTATGATATTTCAGGCAACCACATTCATGACGGCGCATGGGGCGTTGCCATCAGCGACGCCAGCGGCACCAGCTATACCCGCACGAATATCAAGGTGCACGACAATGTCTTCGACGACCTCTCGCAGGCGGCGCTGAAGGTCGACAGGCCGGCTTCCGGCTCCTTCACCAACAATACGATCGAGACCGGCACCACGGCCACCGCCATATCGCCGTCCATCGTCGACGCGCACACCTTCACCGTCAGCAACAACCATACGGTCGCCAATGTCGAAACGGTGCTGGCGCGCCCGGTTGCCAAGACTGCCGCAGTCACGGAGGCGTCCGCGGATCCGGCGGTTGCCGCCGTCCATGACAATTTGAAGATCTTCAGCGATACGGGCGAGGCCCATCGCGGCAATCTTCTCGAAAACGACGGCTCTGACAACGACACCTTGGTTCTGCGCCGCTTCGGCGACGAAAGCGTCGGCAAACACGGCCTCACGCTGACCGGCGACTACGGCGTCATCCACGTGGACCGGGAAGGCAACTATGCCTACACGCTCGATGAAACGAAGCTTCCCGACCATGACGGCCATGTGAGCGAGTCCTTCAGCTACGGGATCAACGACGGAAACTCGCACCATACCGACGGCGATACGCTGACCGTCTACATCCATATGGATAACTTGCTGGGCTGAGGGTGCGAGGCTGCAATGACACAAGGAGAAATCCCGGAAAGTTTCCGGGATTTCATAAGCAGCCGTCAGCCCCCGTGCGGGGCGCGGACGCGTTTTTTCAAGCTCAACCGTAAGTTTTTGCCGGCTGTTCGTTGCCACGGGATCGGATTCAGGCAACGACGGAACGGGCACAACCTTCGCCGCAGCTGCAACCCGGTCGTGCATCGGCGGAGGCAGCGCCTTCCAGGATGCGGACCTCGTCCTTGCCCGCGGAACGTCGCGGTGTCTCATAATGAACCGCAGCTGCATTCAAATGCACCGGAAAGCCTGCAAAAGGGTGTTCACTGTCAGCGCCGGTGACCATTGGTCGCGAGCTGCGATACGGTTCATTCACCTTTCGGTCGTTGTTCTGTAGATTATTTTCTTATAAGTTGTAGTCTTTAATATACCGCCACCGCCAGGCGTTTCTCGGGACCAAGGCAGGCCGCCCACAGGGTCTGCCAACCGCCGTGAAGGCAATATCGAAGGCCCTCTTGATGGCCTTTAACCCCGACCGCATCCGATCCACGCGTTGCAGCCGATGCAGACGGCTGCGCGGCAATTCGAGAACAAGGCGATATGGCAATCTATTATGTGAATCCAGCGATAGGCTCCAACGGCAACAATGGAACGAGCGTGGACACGCCGTTTGCATCGTTCTGGGCGGTGGAAAACTTGAAGCTGCAGCCGGGCGACAGCGTGCTGCTCGCCGCCGGAAGCGTGTTCAACGACCAACTCGACCTGAAATATTCCGGCACCGCTAGCGCCCCGATCACCATCGGCAGCTATGGGGTCGGCGACGCGCCGGTTATCCATAGCCCCGGCGACGGCATTCACAGCCTCTATGCGTCGAATATCGTCATCGAGAACCTCAAGATCTCCGAGACAGCAGGCGCGGCCATCTATGGCGGCTATGTTTCGAACTGGACCGTCCGCAATGTCGAGGTGGAAAATACCGGAAGCTCCACCAAGTCCGGCTCCGTCACGTTCAGGACCGGCTCGAACATCACCATCGAAAACAGCACGATCACCGGCGTGAACGGTGACGGCGTCTGGATCGAGAAGGTCAACGGCGTCAATTTTCTCAACAACACCGTCACCAACGCCCACGGCACCGCGGCAGATGCCGTACAGATGAACGACAGCAGCAATATCGTGATCAGCGGCAATTACCTCGACCAGACGGGCGCCGCGACGCCGAAGGGCGTCATTGCGCTCATCCGGCCGGTGAATGCCGTGGTCGAGGATAATACGCTGATTGGTGGCGGCTTCGGGATCAGCGCCCAAGCGGGCACGAATATCGCCATCCACGACAATGATATTTCAGGCTATGGCGGGTACAGCTGGTCCTATGCCATCGGTCTCGGGGACCAGGGCAATACGCGGGACTACGATATCTCAGGCAACTATATCCATGACGGCGTATGGGGCGTGGCGGTCAGCTCTGCCGGCACCACCAGTTACGTTCGCGAAGGTATCGAGATCTACGGCAATGTCTTCGACGACCTGTCGCAGGCGGCGCTGAAGGTCGACAGGCCTGCATCCGGCTCTTTTCATGACAATGTCATCGCCAGCGATGTCACGCCCTACAGCATATCCCCGGCCATCATCGCCGCGAACACCTTTCCGGTCAGCAACAACACGACGCTCGAAGAGGCCCAGCTTGCGATTCTTGATAGTCACGTTGCGGGAGATGCAACGCATGCGGACGCAACCCCGACGATCGTCGCAACCCATGACAGCCTGAAAATCTCGGCCGACGCGGACGCCCATCATGGCAATCTCCTCGAAAATGACAGCTCGGCCAATGGGATCCTGCTGCTTCGCCGCTTTGACGGCGAGTTGGTCAACAAGAACGGTCTGACGCTGACCGGCCAATACGGCACCATCCATGTCGACGATCATGGTGACTATAGCTACACGGTCGACGCGACGAAGCTTGCCGGGCTTAGCGGTGAGGTGAGCGAGACTTTTTACTATAAGATCTCCGACGGGGCCGCGCACCATTTCGACACGGATACGCTGAGCATCTCCATCCATGTGGATGACTTGCTGAGCTGAGAGGAATGTGGGCAGCAAACGGCGCCTTGCCCGGTCCGAGGCGCGGCGATGGAGGAGGAGAGCGCATGTCTCAGCGGTCGCTGAACAGGATCCTGGTGACGTCGATTTCGATTTCCGCGCAGATGATCTCGTATTCGGTGACGATTGCGGGATCGGCGGAGATTTCCCTGCGCATGCGGTCAAGGACGGCGCAGGCCTCGCCATAGGCGCCGCACAATTCATAAAGATGGGGGCGGCTCGCCGCGGCTGCTCTGATGGTTGCCCGCGTCGCGGGCAGCCTCATCATCAGCCTGGCCAGCCCTTGTTCGGCGGCTTGCCGGGGAATGTGTGCTATGCCTTCTTTCCTGACCATGCCATCACCCCTCGCTGCCTTCGTTTGCCTGTCCTGAGGGGTAGTACGCAGGAATGCTGCATCTGGTTTCATGCCGGATGCAGGATTAGTGCGCGCCGCTCCGATTCCTTCACGGAAAAATTGGTTATTGCATCGTGGTATCGGGGCGCAAGAATCCGACAGCCGGTCCTACCAGCGCAGAAGGCGACGACTGAAGAGGGCGCCGATTGCGCCTGTTAACAGGATGCCGAGCGAATACCAGAGGACGACGAAGGGCAGGCCGTTTTCGGTGCAGAACCAGGAATAGACCCAGGCGCCGGATGCGCCTGCTGCAATGCCGGCGACGAAGCCTGTCATCCCAAGCTTGCTTGGTGCGGCGCCGCGTAGCACCCATGTATTGGCGATCAGGATGGGCATGGCAAAGGCAAGGATCAGCAGCGGGCAATGCAGGGCGGAGGAGCCGAGCACCAGCACGGGATAGCTTGATGCCGGCGACAAAGCGAGCTGGATGACCGCCATGGCGGCCAGAGCCAGCACGATTGCAGCGCCAATGCCGAAAAAGCGGCCTTCCGAGCCATCCGGCCGGGAGAGGCGGTAAACGGCGGCGAAGGCGGCGATTGCGAGCAGGGCATTATAGCCGGATTTGATCCAGAAAACCGGCAGCGTCAGCGCCTGCGTCATGTCTGTGCGAAGGCCGACGACAACAAGCATCAGCAGCAGCGAGACTGCCAAAGCAGGCAGGACGGCGAGCACGAAACGGCGTTCCAGCGCATGTCTCGGTACCGGCTTCAGATCTCTGACAAGGATGTCGATCACGTCCTCAGTTTCTCTCACGTCCCACCTCGCAATCTTGCCGCCAGCGCCTTGATGCCTCTGTGAACACCGACCTTGACCGCCGATTCCGACTGTCCGGTGCGGCTTGCCGTATCGGCCACCGACTGCCCTTCGAGCTTGACCTGACGGATCAGTTCCTGCTGGTGCTGCGGCAGGCCGTTCAACAGCCGCTCGACATCCATGCGCGCTGCAATCGCATCCTCCCTGAAGTCGCCTTCGATCTCCTCGTTAAGCTCCATTTCCGACTTGTAGCGACCGCCATGTTTTCGGTGATGGTCGATCAGCTTGTAGCGGGCAATCGAGAAGAACCACGCGGTAAACGGCCGCTCCCTGTCATAGGTCGCCCGGCGCGCATGCAGCGCCAGCAACGTCTCCTGCACGAGATCTTCCGTGTCGGACTTCGCCGCGGTGCCAATACGCCCGCCGTAGTAGCCGACGAGCAGGGGTCGCAACGTGCCGAGCAGACGCCGATAGGCAGCCTCGTCCCCGTCGAGGGACAGAAGCATCAGCATCTTCAGGGCTTGTTCCGAATGGGCGTTCGTCATGTCGTCTGCAATGTCATTCGCGTGGATGACGCTTTGGTTACAGGCGGATTCGAAAATCTCCTGACGGGCCAGCGCTATCACATAAGCGTGAGGCTGTAACTGCCTTCGCAAGAAGATCGAATTCAGCACTGTGAGCCGTCGGCGGGTGCCGCGGACACATCAATCGATCCGAGGAGACCCTCATGACCAAGATCCTTTCCACCCTTGCCGCCTGCACCTTCGTTATCGGCCTGTCGCTTGCCGGCGCCGCCAGCGCTCAAAGCAGCGATGCCATGAAGAAAGACAGCATGAAGACCGACGCGATGTCTAAGGACGCCATGTCGAAGGATACGATGTCGAAGGACGCGATGAAGCAGGACAACATGGCGACCGGCAGCACCAAGGCCGACTGCATGCACAATGCCGGCATGGAGAAGGACTCTATGAAGAAGGACACGATGATGAAGGCCTGCGACGCGATGAAGTAATAGTGGATCGCGGCCGCTGAAACTATTTTGCCCGCGGCCGCGTCTTTTCGAGAAGACCTTTCAAGTCGATCCGGAGGACCTACGATGGCCACGACCGATGCCGGCATGGCGAGCGGAGGAACGCTCTTCTACCGCCATGGCCTGCTGGTGCGCCTGTCGCACTGGGTAAACGTGCTGTGCATGACGGTGCTGCTGTTCAGCGGCCTGCAGATATTCAACGCCCACCCGGCGCTCTATTGGGGCCAGTATGGCGCTGATGACGATCCGTCCTTCATTTCCATGGAAGCGGAGCAGGAAGGCGATGCGTTGAAAGGGGTGACACGCCTGGGCGGATTGACCTTCGACACGACGGGCGTTCTCGGGGTTTCGAATGTCGACGGCGAGGCTTCTGTGCAAGGTTTTCCGAGCTGGCTGACCATGCCGAGCTACCGGGACCTGGCGACGGGCCGGCGCTGGCATTTCTTTTTTGCCTGGCTGTTCGTCATCAACGGCTTCATCTACCTCGCCTATGGCTTTATCAGCCGGCATTTCCGCCGCGATTTGTTGCCGGCGCCCCAGGAGCTGAAGCCTTCGCATCTCGGCCATGAGATCGTCAATCACGCCCGGCTGCGCTTTCCCAAGGGGCCTGAGGCACGCCACTACAACACGCTGCAGAAACTCGCCTATATCGCGGTGATCTTCGTGCTGCTGCCGCTGATGGTTGCAACCGGTCTAACCATGTCGCCGGGCTTCAATGCGGTCGCGCCCTGGCTGCTCGACCTGTTCGGTGGCCGGCAATCGGCGCGGACGCTGCATTTTCTGACTGCTTTCTCGCTTGTCGCCTTCGTCGCGGTGCATGTGGCGATGGTGCTGGTCTCGGGCGTGTTCAACAATCTGCGCTCGATGATCACCGGTTATTACGACATCGGCCAGGGAGGGAAATCATGAGCCGCATCATTACCAGACGCCGCTTCCTGATCGGCGCGACCATGACGGCGTCGGCGCTGGGGCTTGCCGGCTGCGATGCACTCGGCGAAAGCGATCGGACGAAATCGGTGCTCAAGATCGCCGAAGGCCTCAGCATGAAGACCCAGCGCTTCCTGCTTGGCGACGACGCGCTCGCCCGCGAGTTCACGGAAGCCGATATCTCGCCGACCTTTCGCGCCAACGGCACGAGCATGCCCGACAATGCTCGCTATATCGAGTGGATGAACCAGCGGTTTTCAAGCTGGCGGCTCGAGGTCGGCGGGCTGGTCGACAAGCCGATGCAACTGTCGCTGGCGGAGTTGAAAGCCCTGCCGGCCCGTACACAGATCACCCGGCACGACTGCGTCGAGGGCTGGAGCGCCATCGGCAAATGGACCGGCGTGCCGCTCGGCGCGCTGCTACAGGCAGCCGGTCTGAAACCCGAAGCCCGCTACATTGTGTTCCACTGCGCCGACGAATACGAAAAGACGCTCGACGGCAGCGGCTGGTATTACGAAAGCATCGATCTCGTCGACGCGTTTCATCCCCAGACCATCCTCGCCCACACCATGAACGGCCGCGATCTCGAAGTCGCCCACGGCGCGCCGCTCCGGCTCCGGGTCGAGCGCCAGCTCGGCTACAAGCAGGCAAAATACCTGACCGGCATCGAAGCCGTCGCCGATCTCGGCCAGCTTTACGGCGGCAATGGCGGCTTTTGGGAAGATCGCGGTTATGAATGGTATGCGGGTATATAGGTGGCGGTCATAACGCCCGTCCCAGTTCTATCAGATTAAGAGCGAAAGCGTCTGCCTCGCGCCGCCAGTGCTCGAAATGGCAGCCGACGCGCACGACGGCGGCATTGACGTTGCCGCCATCCAGGGGGATCTCGGGTTCCAGCAAGGTCGTCATCCCCTCAAAAGATTCATTTGGACCCTGAGTTCAATATCTGCCGAACAATATCTGCATCACTGCTGGTGCTTTCGAAAAAGAACGGAGCGGAACACGGCGCCCGCAGGACAGACAGGGAAGCCGGATCCGGGTCCGGAAGAATAGTGGCGGTGGCACCTCGAAGTGGCGGTAGCGGTGAGCCTGAACTGCGCAAGGCTATAAGGTAGGAGGTAGGCGGCATAGTCTCGCTGAATGCAGTGTTATCCCAGGTGACGGTGAGGGTATGAGGCGCCGTGCCACGCAGAACTTCCTCGACCGCTATCTCCAAGCGCGCATAGTCAGTCATAAAACTGTTCGCCTTCCCGAGAAGCTCCCGGACTTTGCCACTACTGTGGGCAAGGAATTCCTGATGTCGTTTCCTCGCCTCGGGGTCGAGAACCAACGTGTATTTCGTCACGCGACCAACGACCACGACGTCTGCATATGAAACATCGTGAAGGTCCATGGGGGCAATATCGATACAGGCACTGGTCGGCCCGGCTGCCAGCATGGCTCCGAGATTGAAGAGCGCAACAAACCCAAAGCCTCGCATCCTCATCCTCCATCGCTCAACACGCTGGTCTGAACCGGGGAAGCACAGATATCCCGATTGACGCGAAGATTTTGTATCTTGTCTTAGTGAAGTTGCAATACAGGCCCTCGCGGATGGCAATCTACAGCTCCGGCCATGCATTTCCGGCGTTACCTGCGTTCAGGCAGAGAGGCCGATCGTGATGGTGGCGGAGAGCACGCCGCCATCGAGCTTCTCGAAATCGAATATGTGATCGGCGGCGTCCTCAGGGATGATGCCGTCGTCGTCATTGCGCGTATCGCGGGCCGGGCGTCCAATATAGTCCGGATGCTCGCCATAGATGATGTCGCTCAGCGCATCGTCGAAATAGATCTGGCTGACGAGAAGCTCCTTGCCGTCGACGAGGATTCGGCAATGAACATGGGGTGTGCGGCCCTGGTACCATCCGGGATAGGCCGTCAGGAAGCCTGCCTGCCCCTGTGCATCCGTCAGCTGGCGACCGCGAAAGGCGAGCCCGCTGATCGCCTCGGCATCGCCAAGTGTACACATCTTCGCAGCCTCGCGGCCGGAATAGATGCCGCGGTGATCCGTATGCCAGATTTCGATATCGGCATTCTCGACCGGCCGGCAATCGGCTGCATGGACGATCCGGACGGCCAACCGCAAGGGCAGTCCAGCCTTTCCTTCCGAGACGTCCTGACGGACGGGAATATTGTTGACGTGGCAGGGGCCAAGAGTCTGAGCGACGGTGACGACGCAATTCGGACGGCTGCGGAAGAGCGGGACGGGCAGCTTTTCCAAGGCGACCGATTTGGTGCCGCCGCTCAGGAAATCCGTCCCCTTCCAGTCGAATGTCCTGGCGGCGACCGTGATATGCCGCCGGGGCCAGATCGCTACCGCCGCGACGGACGATGCAACGATCGCCGCACCTCCAAGCACAAGGGTCCGTCTCTTCATATATCGTCCTTTGCCTCAAGACTCAGGGTGTAAGGAGGATGCGCAGGAAATTCCAATTAAATCCCGGCAATGATCGACGGCAAGCGATCATCGACATCAAATGCCTGCCGTGCAGGGCAAACCTTGCCAATGTGGCCGTCAACTCCGGTGACGCCAGGGGTCACGTCTATGTCTCGATCGCGTGGTTGACCGGCTCGGGCTATGCCGACAAGCCTTATGGCAGTACCGACTCCAACCAGCTATGGCACAAGGCGGGCATTATCGCCGGTCGCCTCTGGGGCGAAGCGGTTTTCCCGGTTCGGCGGCTTTACAGCGCGGTGCGTCTTTTCAGACGCGCGAGGTCGCTGTAACTCTTTGCGTCAGGCATCCGACATCCGTTGCTGAGCAGGGGCAGAGGCAGATGGAACCAACCCACTTATTCGAGCTCGTTATCGTGATGTTTCTCGCGATCATCGCGCTGCACTATGCCGCCCACAGGCTCGGGCTGCCGCCGTCCGTCGCGCTGTTGACCGGTGGCGCCTTGCTGGCCTTTGCGCCGGGACTGCCGGCGATATCAGTCGACCCCGGACTGGTTCTGGTCATCTTCCTGCCGCCGCTGTTGATGGACGGCGCCTGGTCGATCGCGCTCGCGCGGTTGCGGCGTCATGTGATCGGCATCGCTTCACTTGCCGTCGGTGCGGTGCTCTTCACCTGTGCCGTCGTCGCCGTTGTCGCCCATCTCCTCTTTCCCTCACTTCCCTGGGCTGCCTGCGCGGCACTCGGCGCGATCGTCGCGCCGCCGGACGCGGTTTCGGCGCGCGCCGTACTGGAGCGCGTCAGGCTGCCGCGGCGGCTTCAGATTCTGCTCGAAGGCGAGAGCTTGCTCAACGATGCGAGTGGCCTGGTTCTTTTCCGTTTTGCCGTTGCCGCCGCTGCAACCGGAGCCTTCAGCACGGGGGAGGTGATCGGCAATTTCTTCGTGCTGGCGCTCGGCGGCGCCATCGTCGGCATCGTTGTGGGAACGGCGTGGTTCAAACTCGTCCGGCGTCTCGGCGACGAATATCTCATCATTGCAGCCTCGGTGCTGCTCGGCTGGATTGCCTATCTGCTCGGAGAGCAGCTGCATGTTTCCGGCGTCATCGCCACCGTTACGGCGGGGCTGATCATGAGCTGGCACCAGCACACAGTGCTTTCAGCCGCAATGCGCATGCGCGGCACCTCGTTCTGGACGGTGATGATCTTCCTGATGGAAGCTGCGGTGTTCATCTTGATCGGGCTGTCGCTCAGGGATGTCGTCGAACGCGGCGGCGGTTTTACCACTGTGATCGCGACAATGGGACTGCCGATGCTGGCGATCCTCGTCACGCTCGTGATCGCGCGTTTTGCCTGGGTCTTCGCCTCCGATTTCGTTCTCAGGTTCTGTGCTGTCCTGGGGTTCACGCGCGCCCGACCGCTCGGCGCCGGTGGTGCGACGGTTCTGAGCTGGGCGGGCGTGCGCGGGGTGGTCACGCTTGCCCTGGCGCTGAGCCTGCCCGAAGGGTTCGCAGGTCGTGACTTCATCCTCGTCACATCGTTCGCCGTCATTCTCGGAACCGTGCTCATACAGGGCACGACATTGGGGCGAGTGATCGCCTGGGCGCGGCTGGTGGAGCCGGATTCGGAAAGAGCGCGCCTGACGATGAGCCAGGCCGAAGCCGCCATGGCCCAGGCGCAGTTCGGGACCGTCCAGAGCCTGGCATATGACGCCGAGGGGAAACTCATCCATCCGCAATTGCTGGAGCGCTACCAGCGCCGGGCGACGTCGATCGTCGACTATGCCGAGAGAACCGAGCATTACATACCGGTGCTGCATGCGCATTTCGACGTCATTCTCGAAGCGGTTGCAACGGGACGCCGGGAACTCATCCGCCTCCATCGCGCCGGCGAAATCGATGACGAGACGTTGCGGGAGCTGGAACGGGATCTCGATCTGGAGGAATTGAGCGCGATCTCGGCCAAGGCATGATTTCGCGCCTCATGCCGTGACGCTTGCGACGGGAGCCACTCTTGCCTCGCTTCCATCTCTCCTGTCCCAGTCGCGACACCCCGGCCTTCGGCATCATGTTCTAAATGGCAATCTGCTCACCGAGTTCGACGACGCGGTTTGACGGCAGGTTGAAATAGTCGGAGGGGTCGATCGCCAAGCCCTCCAGCGCCATGAATATGCGCTCCTGCCAAGCGGGCAGCCCGGTGTTCGGCGTTCTGACGAGGTTCCTGCGGCCGAGATAGAAGGAGGTCTTCATGATTTCGAACTTGAAGCCGCCCTCGCGGCAGAGCGCCAGTGCCCGGGTAACGTCGGGGTCGTCCATGAAGCCGAAGGTGATATCGAGACGTACGAAGCGTGGCGAGAGCTGGCTGAGCTTGATGCGCCTGCTGTCGGGGACGTAAGGTTCGTCTTCGGTCCAGACGGTCAGGATAACGTTCTGTTCATGGAGCACGTGGTTGTGCTTGAGATTGTGGAGCAGAACATTCGGCGTGCGATCCGGGACGCTGGTCAGGAAGACGGCCGTTCCTGGAACGGTGACCGGCGAATGGTCCGACTTTCGCTCGATTGACCGGATGAAGGAATCGAGCGGGATCTCGTTGTTGGCCCGCAGTCGCTTCAGATAGGCCTGTCCTCGGGTCCATGTCCACATCAGGATCATGATCGCCAGCGCAAGGGCGACCGGAACCCAGCCGCCATCATGGATCTTCAGCAGGTTGGCCGCCAGGAACATGACTTCGATGAAGAAGAGCGGCAGCAGCAGGAGGGCGGCAACCACGAGGGAGTAGCCCCAGACGGCCCGAAGGAACTGGAAGACCAGCATGGTCGAGATGACCATGGTTCCGGTCACCGAGATGCCATAGGCCGTCGCCAGCGACTCGGAATCGCCGAAGGAAAAGATCAGCATCAAGACGCCGACCAGCAGGAGAAGATTGACGCTCGGCACGTAGATCTGGCCGGTGTTGGTCTCCGATGTGAACTTGATGCGCAGCCTCGGCAGGAAGCCGAGGTGAACCGCCGAGCGGGCCAGTGAAAATGCGCCCGTTATCACCGCTTGGCTGGCGATGATCGTTGCCATCGTTGCCAGCAGAACCACCGGCAGCAAGGCCCAATCGGGATACATCAGAAAGAACGGATTGGTGGCTGCGTGGGGATGGGAGAGAACCAGCGCGCCCTGGCCGAGATAGTTCAAGAGCAATGCCGGAAAGACGAGCACGAACCACGCCATCTGGATCGGGCGGCGCCCGAAATGCCCGAGATCAGCATAGAGCGCCTCGGCGCCCGTCACCGTCAGAAAGACGGCGCCAAGCACAATGAGGCCGACGGTGCCGGCATGGGCGAGGAACGACAGCGCGTTGATCGGATTGAGCGCTTCGAGAATCCTCCAGTCGTCGCCGATATGGATCAGGCCGCCCGCTGCCATGGCCAGAAACCACAAGACCGTGATCGGCCCGAAAAACATCGAGACGGCGGCCGTTCCCCGGGACTGGACGGCAAAGAGAACGATCATGATCGCAGCCGACGCGAGCGGGACGTATTCGGCAAAGGCCGGCGTGACCAGCTTCAGGCCTTCGAGCGCCGACATGACGGACAGGGCCGGCGTGATCATCGCATCGCCGATGAAGAGCGCCGCTCCGATCAGGCCTGCGAAGAAGAGCACCGGCACGTTTCGCCCCATCTTCTTCATCAGCAGGGCGAGAAGCGAAAGCGTGCCGCCTTCACCGTCATTGTCCGCCCTGAGAAGGAAGAGCACATATTTGAAGGTCACGATGACCGTCAGCGTCCAGATCATCAGCGAAATGAGACCGATGACCTCGGCCTCGTGTACGCCATCGGCGGCAAAAGGCCTCAGCGCCTCACGAAGGGCATAGAGCGGGCTGGTACCGATATCGCCATAGACGACGCCGATCGCGCCGACGACCAGTCCGGCAAAGCCCTTCCGGCCGGCACCTTCACCCGTATTGTCTATATGCGTCGACGCCATGGTTCCCCGCTTATGCCCCTTGCCTATGAACACAAACATATGCCGCATTGCAGAACGGCAAGTAAATTGATGCGTGTGCGAATTTTTTGTGAGGGGCGGCGGCGTGAGCGGGAGAGGGGTGGGGCGCACGATCGGCTTGGACTTCGGCGGTCGCCTCTTGCGATTGCGCAGTCGCATGGTAATAAGGATCCATGACCTGCACCCTGAACCTTTCGAGCTTCTATTATACGCTGCTCCCATAGAGAGCGGCGCAAGGTCATATTCCTGACACCCGAGACGCCGCATGGTCGGCGGCACGCGTGTCAACAGAAGGTCTCCGGCCTCATCGGCCCCAATGGAGACCCCCGTGACACGATCCTCTCAGCCCACCGGACCCCGATCCGACTTTCTCCGCACCCTGACCGAGCGCGGTTTCCTGCATCAATGTACCGACTTGGAAGCACTCGACAGCTGGCTTTGTTCGGGAGCCGGCACAGCCTATAACGGCTTCGATCTCACCGCCGACAGCCTGCATGTCGGGCATCTCATTCCGATCATGATGCTCCGCTGGTTCCAGAAGACTGGTAACAAACCCATCGCGTTGCTGGGTGGTGCGACAAGTCGGCTGGGCGATCCGAGTTTGCGCGACACGTCACGCCCCCTTCTCAGCGAAGAGCAGATCATGAAAAACCTGCTCGGCATCCGGCGTGTCTTCGAGCGGTTCCTCGCTTTCGGGGATGGCCCGGCCGATGCGGTGATGGTCAACAATGCCGATTGGTTGGGCAGGCTCAACTACCTCGACTTCCTGCGCGATGTTGGACCGCATTTTTCAGTCAACCGGATGCTGACATCGGAGAGCGTGCGCCAACGGTTGGAGCGGGAGCAATCGCTGTCATTGCTGGAATTCAACTACATGGTCATGCAGGCCTACGACTTTCATGTGCTCGCAGAAAGCCGCGGCTGCCTGCTTCAGCTTGGTGGTTCCGACCAATGGGGCAACATCGTCAGCGGCGTCGAATTTGGGCGGCGGATCGGTGGACGCGCCTTGTTTGGATTGACCGCTCCGCTGCTGACGACATCGTCGGGCGCGAAGATGGGCAAAAGCGTTTCGGGGGCGGTCTGGCTCAACGCCGACCGGTTGTCGACCTATGAATTCTGGCAATTCTGGAGAAACACCGGAGATGCCGATGTGGGTCGTTTTCTCAGGCTGTTCACCGAGTTGCCGTTAAGTGAAATTGCCCGCCTTGACGTGCTTCGGGATTCCGAGATCAACGAAGCGAAAAAGATACTTGCCGACGAGATCACCAGCCTGTGCCACGGGACGGATGCGGCAGCGCAAGCTTCCGAAACCTCCCGGCGTACCTTCGAAGAAGGTGAGGTGCCGGTCGGCCTCCCGACCGTCAGGTTCCCGGATAGCCTTCGCAGCACCTTTCCGCTCGCTGATGCGATGGTCATTGCCGGGCTCGCCAAGTCGAAAAGCGAAGCACGTCGATTGATCGCCGGCGGCGGTGTGCGGGTGAACGGCGGCAGCGTAAACGACGAGGCAATGCAGCTTGGTCACTCCGATGTCCAGGACGGCGTCATCCGGCTGTCCGTCGGCAAGAAGCGACACGTCCTCCTTCAATCGGCGGTGGCGCCGCCATGCTGACAGGGGCTGTCAGCATGGTGGTCGACGATGCTGAAGCCGCGGGTTTCCGAGCCAGTCGCCATTTCGTCGGAATGTCCGGCTATCCCACGGGGGATAGTTGGACTTCAATCCCGCCAATCGGAGCAGAGCCCCGAGATGAAGCCGCACCATCGTATTTTCTTCATTCAGTTTGCCGTGGCCCTTTCCGTGGGGGCGTTTCTTTCGCGGCTGCCCGACATTCAGCTCAAGTTTAGCCTGAGCGAAGGAGAGCTGGGCCTTTTGCTCGCCATCATGTCCCTCGGGGTTCTCTGCGGGTTGACGTTCTCGGCGAGGCTCATCGAGAGGCTTGGTGCGCGCACAACGGCCTTCGTCACCGTCTTCGGTGTGACGTTGTTTTATGCGCTGATCCCCTGGATGCCTGCAGTTTCCCTGGCGATGCCATTATTCTTTGTTGCCGGCATTTTCGCCGGCGCATTCGAGATCAACGCCAATCTCGAAACCGATCGCCATGAGGCGCTGCTCGGCTACCGCATCATGAGCCGGGCTCACGGCATGTGGAGCCTCGGATTCTGCATCACCGCCCTTGTTGCCGCCGGTATGCGGCAGGCCGCAGTCTCCATCGAACTGCATAGCTTCATCGTCCTCGTGACGGTCTTGATTGCCGGGTCGATCGTTTTCTCCGGGATCGAGAATGCGCCCCGGCGGCATGACGCTCACCCCGGCGATGCTCCGCTCGTCGCTTTTCCCACGATCGGGCTGCTTCCCCTTTGCCTCATAGGCGCTGCTCCGCTTCTCGCCGAGGGCGCGAGCGTCGATTGGTCGGCGATCTATATGCGCGACGTATTTGCGGTCGAACCATTTGTCGGCGGGCTCAGCGTGGCCATTTTCTCCTCGTTCATCGCCATCGGACGGCTCGGCATGGACTCTGTGATTGACCGCTTCAATCCACGCCCCGTCGCAATAACCCTCCTCGGGATCGCGGCCATCGGCCTTGTCTTGGTTGCGACGGCGGCACAGCCTGTCGTCGCCCTCGCGGGCTTTGGCCTGACGGGGATCGGCTGCTCGTCGGTCTATCCGCTTGCCATCTCGGCCGCGGCCCGGCGCACGGACCGACCCGCATCGGTCAGCGTTGCAGCGCTCGGGCAGACGACCTTTCTCGTGTTTTTCGCTGGGCCGCCATTGCTCGGTTTCGTTGCCGAACACTTCGGTATCCGCTTTTCGTACTGGGTGGTCGTCCCTGTGATCGCCGCTGCGCTCCTCGTCACCAAGGCGCTCATCGCTGCTCCTGCCCCGATCACAGGGCAGCCCGAACCGGTACAACCACACGGTTGATACGCCGCGCCGCCGGTCCGTTATCCCAAGGTCGCGCATGTTCGCAATCGGCGGGGGCTGACCACCGATTTTCGCTGTTGAATAGGGCGGGCGCAATGTATTGCCGGTGACGTCTAAGTATTACTGATGGCCGTCTCAAATATAGCTCGTATAGGTGATGGCCCAAGGCCGTGCAGGATCGTCAACTCTTGGTGAATGGTCTTGCCGCTCAAGCACTTGCGGGCGCGGTCCACCTTCTCTGCATACACCTGGCCCGGACGGCCTATGTCAGCCTTTCGAGCCTGCAAAATAAGGGTTCTACGAGTTCTTCGATCGTCGCGTTCGGCCGCAACGAGAGGCTGGTCAGCGCCGATCCGTGCCTCTCTTCGGACAAATTCCCGCCGCCAAAATGCCAGTATTAGTTGTTTCTAATTCACGCCATAATTCGCATCTACGTTGCTGCGCCTGTTTTATTCTTCGCCACATTTTGGAATTTCAGCATAATACAAACAATGGTGGGTAACTATGAAGGTTATTCTCGTCATCGTCCTCACGGCGCTTGCCGTGCCCTGTGAGGCGGATATGCTCGGCACGGCGTCCAAGTACAAAAGCATGCATGAACGCTCCATCTCCTTCCTTAGCATCAATCCGCGCAGGGTATCGTGGTGCGGGGCGTTCCTGGCCTTTGTCGCCAAACGATCTTCAAGGGAGCCGCCGCCCAACCCCAACATGGCGGCGTCCTGGAAGAAGTTCGGCAAGCCGGTCGGCGTCCGCTCCGCCAGGCGTGGGGATGTCGTGGTGATCCGCACCGGCCGGCGCTTTCATGTCAGCCTGTTCGATCACATCGACCAGCGCCGGCAATATGTCTATCTCTTCGGCGGCAACCAATCCAACCGGGTGCAGCTGTCGCGCTATCGCGCCAGTTCGGTGGTTGCCGTGCGACGATAAAGCGGTTCCAAACCTCAATCGCGGCGGGAAAACAGGTCCTATGCCTTGCGTGCTCTGATATGCAGGAAGATCGGCGCGACGCGGGTGTCGGCGACGACGGGTAAGGCCTGCGCCACTACGGCTGAGGCCATCGGCTCGCCGAAGGCCTCGATCGTAAGCCCGGCTTCGACGATTCATCGACACCCAGGTCGACAGCGTGCGGTGAAAGCGCGGAACGGAAAACGGCGTCAGCGCCGCCCGTTCCGCTTGCGGTATCGAGGAAAAGATCCAACGGTCGATCCGGCCGTCGCTCTCGTCGAAATAGTCGGCGATCTCTACCGCGACGGGCTCGCCGGCCTCATTGCGGATATTACGGCGCGTCGGCGGCACGAAGCAGGGATGCAGGATCGAAAACTGCAGGAAGCCGCCGGGCTTCAGAATGCGGTGGATGCCCTTCAGCACCTCGCGCTGATCAGCCATGTCCATCATCGACATGAAGGCGGTGACGAAATCGAAGCTCGCTTCCCGGAAATCGATGCTCTGGCCGTCGCCGAGCACATAGTCGATGCCGAGCGGCGCGTCTGCCTCGCTCTCGCGGGCATAACGAATGAAGGTCGGGGCGATGTCGAGGCCGGTCACGCGGGCGCCGAGCCGGGCGACCGCGCGGGTATTGGAGCCTTCGCCGCAGCCGAGGTCGAGACCTCTCAGGCCGCCGACCGACGGCAGCATCTCCAGAAAGGTCGGCGTGTTCAGCGCATCGCGATACTTGTCGTAGCCCGCCCTGGAATAGATCGTCCAGGTCTCGGCATTGCTCTCCCAATGCGCGGCGACATCATTGGCTTTCATGGCTCTTCCTCCTTGCGCGATCGGAACGGGCGGGGAGCTATAAGCGCAGCCTGTGACAATGAGAAGACGAGCTGTCGCACCTCAACCTGGAAGAGAAGAAGTGTGCCATTAACTGACGCTCGGTAGCATCAGTGCGTCAGGGATTGGATCCTGTCGTAGCGGACCGTGTACTCGTCGGCCGTGCCCTCGTCATAGACCTTCGCCAACGTGGCCTGGAGGTCAGGCGAATAGAGCACGCTCAAGATGTCGACCTGCTCGTCGCCTCTCTTGGTCACTTGCTTGATCCTGAACACCTTGTATTTGCATTCGCCGAGACTGAAGCTCTCCTGTCCGGCAACGGTCAATTCCAGGCTCCAGCGCGTATCCGCCCGCTCGTCCGGGCCAAGCGGTAAGAAAGCAACGTTGGTTCGAGCGCCTTTCTTCAGCGGAACGATGCGGCTCAGATCGGAGAGCGGGTGCATCGCATATTGTTCGTTTTTGCTGAAGCGGGCCAGATCGAAGAGACCTGCAAAGGAAAACACCGTCTGCTGCTGTGAGCCGCCGAAATGATTGACAGTCTTGACGATCTGCCCTTCCGCCTTGTGGAATTCGCTCCGTGCGCCGGTATTTTCCAGCACAAAACCCTTGGCGGCGGTGTCAGCAGACGGACAATCGGCTGCGTGAACCGAAACAGGCAGAAGGGCGGCAATGAATAATGAAGCAAGGCGATTCTTAAACATGGTTTTCGTTTCCGATAAGACTGGACCGATCTCGTTTGATCGCCTGGAAATACTGGAACCCGCGGTGCCTGTCATGAGCTTCATTCTTGCGACAGGAACTATTCCACATTTGCGTTAATGGCCGGGGCTTCTCGCGGACAGTTTCATTTGGGATGCGCGGCCGGCGACAGCACCATTCTGTGCGCGGGCGAACCAAGGGAGTTGACGCATCACCCTCAGCTGACACTCTTGAAGGCGGCGACGATGCTTTCTGCGGCGAGTTGCGCCTGATCTGATGTCGTCTGGAAATTGGTGACGGAGAGACGCAGGATGTCGCGGCCGCGCCATTTGGCGCCGCCTGCGAAGATCATGCCGTCCGCCTTGATCTTTTCGATGGTCTTTCGCGTCAGTGTGTCGCCTTCTTCGGAGGGCAGGTCGGTGCCGAAGCGGATGACGAGCTGGTTCAGGGCGACCTCGTTCAGAATGGCGATGCCGGGCTCGCGTGCGAGCCGATCGGCGATCAGCCGCGCCGAGGCGCAGCACTGGTCGATGAGGGCCGCCACACCCTCGCGGCCGAGATGTTTCAGCATCGCCCAAGTGGCGAAGCCGCGCGCCCTTCGCGAAAGCTCCGGCACGTAATGGGAAGGATCGCGCTCGCCTTCGCCAGCGAGCGGCAGATAGCTTGCAGCGATCGTCATGGCGCGGCGATGGGCGAGTTCGTCGCGGACGATCGCATAGCCGCAATCATAGGGCGTCTGCAGCCATTTGTGGCCGTCGGTCGCCCAGCTGTCGGCCGCTTCGATGCCGCGGCTGAGGTGGCTGGTTTTCACCGACGTCTGCGCCCAGAGGCCGAAGGCGCCGTCGACATGCACCCAGGCGCCTTTCGCCTTCAACAGCGGGATGATGGCGGCGAAATCGTCGAAGGCGCCAGTATTGATCTGCCCCGCCTGGAGAATGGCGATGAGGGGACCGGAGACGGTATCGAGTGTGCCGGTCAGCGCGACCGGGTCTATCCGGCCTACTGGATCGGTGCGCACGCGCAACACGCGATCGTGCCCGAGGCCGAGAAATTGCAGTGCGGAGAAGACCGTCGTATGGGCGTCGTCGCCGATCAGCACGGTGATCTCAGGCGCGCCGAACAGGCCGCTCGCATCGGCATCCCAGCCCGTCCGGCGCAGCACCTCGCCGCGGGCGGCGGCAAGGCAGGTGAAGTTCGCCACTGTCGCCCCGGTGACAAAGCCGACCGAGCTTTCGGCCGGCAGCTTCAGGAGATCGAGGAGCCATCTCGCCGCGATGGTCTCGACTGCGGCTGCGGCCGGCGCGGCGGCATGGTTTCCGGCGTTCTGGCCCCAGGCGCTGGTGAGGAAATCGGCCGCGACGCCGACCGGATGGGAGCCGCCGATGACCCAGCCGAAGAAGCGCGGGCCCGTGGTTGCGTGCAGCCCGGGTTCGGCGTCACTCGCCAACTGCCTGATGACATTGAGCATATCGCAACCGGCTGCCGGCAGCGGTTCGTCGAAGCAGGCAAGCGAGGCTGCGTAATCGTGGGCAGGCACATGGCGGGCGGGCCCTGCCTGCCGGAACCCCGCAGCAAGCCGGGCGGCTTCCTGAAACAGAGATGCAATTGCCGACATAAGTTCCCCCTGCCGCCGCCGATCCTGGAGGGACCGCCCCCGAAGGCAGGCTGCCGGCGCTATGCAATTTAGCCCATATCGCCAGCTCTGTCTTCGCCCAGGAGACCCGGGCTTGGGATCCAGAGTACTTTCTCGTCCTTGCCGAGGCTCAAGATAAATTGAGCATCCAGAGAGGGCTTCCTAAATATCTACAATACTTACTCTATTCCGTTCTGTCCATTTTTGAAATTTCATGGCTATGCTTGAAAATGATTGCCTTCGTCTCAAGTATCGTTCAATAATGCGGAAATATCGTTTGCACCATTGTCAAGTTGGTGCTGCCAACTAGCGAGGGATATGCACTGAAATATTTCCTTCTCTACGCGCTGACATGCACGTTGGTCGGGATAGTTCTTCTCGTCATCATCCATGAAGTTGTATCGTTCAAGATCGACAAGCCAACTGATGAGGCAGCGGGCGAACCAACCGAACAATCGGCCGCCGGGCCAACCGGGGAACCGGTGAACGGGCCGACAACCGATCAATCCGCCGTCCAGCCAGCCGATCCGTTGATCGTCCGGTCGACGAGGCAGCCTGTCGACGGGCCAACCGATAAACCAGCGGTCGGCCCAACCGGCGAACCGGCCGCGCCCCCAACCGATCAAACAGTGGTCGACCCACCCCGTGAACCGGCCGTCCGGAAGGGCGGCCGGCTGAGGAGTCCGGCGCAGTGATCGGCGCTTGAGACGATCGCCACAGGCTGGGGCATGAAGCTTTCAACGCCGGTTGCATCGGCTGAGCCCATCTGTATTGACTGTACCTCTCATCTCGAAGGAGGTTCCGATGGATGGAAGCGGTACAGCGATCAGGCATATCAGGGCAGACGAGGTGGAGGCTTTCCGGCGCATCCGTCTGGAAGCGCTTCGCACCGAACCGTCCCTCTTTGCAAGCCGCTACGAAGACTGGGAGGTTCTTTCTCTCGAGGAATGGCGCAATCGCCTGAACGAGCCGGTTTTCATCGCGTTTCAGGACGATGAACCCGTCGGCATAACCGGCCTGCTTCGCCAGCGGTCGAGCAAGATGGCCCATCGCGCAACGATCATCATGGTCTATGTCAGAAGGAGCCTGCGCGGAACGGGCCTTGCCAGCAGGCTGCTCAGTGCGGTTGCCGATCACGCGCGCGATATCGGCATCCTGCAGCTGGAACTCTTCGTCAGCGCTGAGAACCCGGCGGCAATACGGTTCTATCAGCGGGAAGGCTTCTCCGAAATCGGCAGGATTCCCGGCGGGGTTCTGGAGGAGGGCAGGGAGATCGACGACGTCATGATGGCGCGCCGTCTGGTCGATTAAGTCTCCCGCGCATATCGGTTTGCTGACCTATTGACCTCAAGCGGGGTTGGGGTTGCAGGGTGCCGGCATGAACCGGAGGTTTGGGGATGGCGAAAATCCTGAGAGACGAAGATCTGGTCGACGGCGCGTTGATGACGGTCGCGATCGATGCGCTCGAGACCGCTTTTCTCGCGAGAGCCGGCAATCGGCTGATCTCTCCGCCCCGGCATCATGTCTCGTTTGCCGATCGCGGCGATCTCGTCTTCACCGTCGGCGGCATCCTCGGCGACAAACCGCTCGCGGGCTTTCGGGTCTATGAAACATTCGAGGGGGTGGAGCATTCGCAGATCGTCGCTGTATGGTCGGCTGACGACGCCAGGCTCAAAGGTATCGTTCTCGGAGAGCGTCTCGGCAATCTCAGGACCGGTGCGATCGGAGGTCTCGCCATCCGTCACCTCAGCGCGCCGGATGCCAGAACCGTGGGGATACTCGGCAGCGGAGCGCAAGCGCGAACCCAGCTTGCCGCAGCCGCCGCGGTTCGAAAACTGGATCGCGCCCGCGTCTATAGCCGCGACGAGGAAAAGCGTACGGCTTTCGCAAGCGAGATGCAGCACGCCTTGGATATTGAGGTGGAGGTTGCCGGCAGCGCCATCGAAGCCGTCGATGATGCCGATATCGTCATCTGCGCGACAACGAGCCAAACGCCTATCGTTCATGCTGGGGATTTGAAGCCCGGTGCGCACGTCAACACCGTCGGCCCGAAAACGCATCGGGGATACGAACTCGGCCTGGATATCGCCGATGCGGCAGCCGTGATCGCGACGGATTCTCCGGAGCAGACGCGCGCCTATGCGTCGCCGTTTTTCCTTGCCGGCTCGGGCAACGACAGTCGCATGGTCGACCTTGCCGATATCATTGCCGGGAAAGCGACGGGGCGGAGATCACCTGAGGATACGACGCTGTTTTGCTCAGTGGGACTGGCCGGAACCGAAGTGGTCGTCGCTTCGGCAATCCTCGATATGCTGTGAGCTTGTTTCCCTTATTCACGCCAGCCCCAGAACATCCCTCATGCCGTATTCGCCGGGTGCGCGTCCTGCGATCCAGCGGGCGGCGGCAAGCGCGCCGCGGGCGAACATGCCGCGATCGAGAGCCGAATGCGAGAGCGTCACGACTTCCTCGGCGGCGGCAAACATCACGCTGTGTTCTCCGACCATCCCGCCGGCGCGCAACACGGCGAAGCCGATCTCGCCGGGCGGCCGCTCGCCGGTGATGCCGTCACGGCCGCGCCGCTCGACGGATGCGAGGGAAACGCCGCGGCCCTCGGCGGCTGCTTCACCAAGCATCAGCGCCGTGCCGGAGGGCGCGTCGATCTTCCTGTTGTGATGGGCTTCGAGGATTTCGATATCCCACTCATGCGCGGGAAGGGCGCGGGCGGCTTGGGCGACCAGGCCGATCAGCATGTTGACTCCGATGGAGAAATTGCCAGAGCGCAGGATCGGAATCGTGCGGGCGGCCTCGGCGATCCGTTCCAGTTCATCCGGTTCAAAACCCGTCGCACCGATCACCAGCGCCGGCCCGCCAGCCGCTGCGCACAAGCCGGCAAGTTCGGCCGCAGCGCTTCCCGTCGTGAAATCCAGAATCACGTCGGCCGCTCCGATCGCGGCCGAACGGTCGATCAGCCCCGCGCCAGCGGAGCCTGCACGGCCAATGCCGCCGACGAACGCAAAAGCCGGATCGGCCGCCAGCAGCGGCAGGATGGCACGACCCATGCGGCCCCTCGCGCCGGCGACGGCTATTTTGATTGGTGAGATCACGGTCTTTCCTTGGCTCTCGATATTCCGGCCGAACGGCTATTTACAGCCAGCATTCGCGCCGGAGAAGGGGACCCGCAACTACCGCACTTGCGCTCGCGGCGCAAAGCCGGATCTCTGGCAGGTCACGTGATGCTTACCAATTGCCTGGGTCGGCGGTGTGATCGATGCTGGCGAATTCATCGGCCTTTTCGCGGTCCAGCTTCACCTCCGTGGTGGCGTTCGTCTCGTGGGTGACCGCGTAGCGATCGGGGACCGGTCCCCTCGACAGTTCCTGATAGAGGAGCAGGGCGGCCTCCTCGGCGGTGTCGGCCTCGATCTCCCGGGTGATGGTGACAGTAAACTTGTGCATGGCTTCGAGCCTTTCGATCGTCGTGCAGACGTATGCGTAGCTCGCCCAGTCTGACACGAGTTTTGTGTCGAAGACAGAAAAAGCGCGTCGTTTAGAATTTGATTCATGCGACGGTCGCAGGTCTTTGTTTTTATGAATGTCGTGGTGCTAAGTATCGGCCGACGCGCTTACCAGACTGAACTCACCGTCGCAAAGACGAAAAAACCCATCTTGGGGAACGGGCAATTCCAGCATTTCCCGCTTCGAAAGGCCGGAATATACGCCACGTACCAATCGGCCAAACAGCCCGTGAGAAATCGCAATTGTCGGTTCATATATGCCTGAGATCCAGTTCTTTGCTCGCGCACAGGCGGCATCGAAGCTCTCCCCGTCTGGAGATCTGAAATACCAATCAAAAGCGTCGGATCTGTCCAGCATTCCTGGAAACTCGTTGTCGATCTCGAACTTGGTCATGCCGTCCCAAGAACCGACGGTCACCTCCATGAGCCGCGATTCCGGACGAGCGGCCAGCGGCAATACCCGTTCGATGCGAGTCGCAGTCTCCTGCGTTCTGCCGAGAGGGCTGACGTGAAGCTGGAACGATCGCTCACTGCCTGCAATTTCCTTCTTCAAAAGCTTCGCCATTTGTTCGGCCTGTTCGATACCGCGCGCTGTAAGTGGTGAATCTTTTTGGCCCTGGAACCGACCCAAGGTGTTCCAAATGGTCTCGCCGTGGCGAAGCAGGTAAATCACTTGTGTTGTCCTAAAAGAATGCCAAAAGGCTGGTTCAGCGGCCAAGTGATGCGACAGATCAATAATGACCGCAACTGCTCCGATCCATATGTGCCACGTCTTCTGCTGTCGGCCGAAGCGGGTACTTCGACCATTTTAGCAGCGCTCGGCAGTTGCCCGCGGGAAATCGCTGCCGTGGGCTGGAGAAAGACGGCTTGCCTCTTATTTCAGTTGGAAATGCGAAACGAGGAGCGAGAGAGCACACAATGGCAAAGAACACGATCTGCGTATGGTACGACAAGGATGCCGAGGCTGCCGCCCGCTTCTATGCTGCGACTTTTCCCGACAGTACCGTGGACGCCGTTATCCGTGCACCGGGAGATTATCCCGAGGGTAAGCAGGGAGATGTGCTGGTTGTCGAGTTCACCGTTGCGGGGATTCCCTGCATCGGGTTGAACGGCGGTCCCGCGATCAAACACAACGAGGCCTTCTCCTTTCAGATCGCGACCGACGATCAGGAGGAAACCGATCGCTACTGGAACGCCATCGTCGGCAATGGCGGCCAGGAAAGTGCGTGCGGCTGGTGCAAAGACAAATGGGGGGTGTCCTGGCAGATCACGCCGCGCGTCCTCTCCGAAGCGCTCTCGGCAGGCGGTGGCCAGGCAAAGCGTGCTTTTGACGCGATGATGACCATGAAGAAGATCGACATCGCAGCGATCGAGGCGGCGCGGCGCGGCTGAGAAGCCTATCGCGGAACGATCTTTTGTCGGAGCGTTGCGTCTGGTGCGATCCGGCCGGGTAGCGATCTTCGCAATCGGCCGGAGGTCGAAACGTGGCAAGCAGTCAGAACCAGAGGTCGCGCACGCAGCGCCCTTTGGACGGAAGGTCTTCAAACGTGTCCAGGCCGTCGAAATGATCGATCGGCAGGTCCTGAACGAGATCGGCCGGCGCAAGCCGCATGTTGACGGCCATGCGCCGGCGGCCATCCTTTCGAAGCCGCAGGCCGCGCCAGCTCAAGACACAGGCGCAGGATGGGCAGAATAATATTTCGAGAGACGGCTCGTCCCTGTCGGCGCGGGTGTAGGAGGCGGTCTCTCCAGTCAGAGCGATACGCTCTCCTTCGTAATCATAGGCCCACAACGTGCCGTAGCGCCGGCAGAGCGTACAGTTGCACGCGGTGATCGAGCCGGGATCACCTTCGAGTGTCCAGGTCGCCTTGCCGCAATGACATGAGCCCGTCAGCATGATCGCCGGTTCAATCCTGCTCCTTGTTCAACGACGGCATCCTGCCGCAATTACGCGATGACCGCAATTGGCGCTTTCAGGCGCCACGTGCTCCTGAAACGGCTTTCACGATACCTTTTGCATCGGGCGTTTTCTGAAATCTCTAATTGAGATCACGGCCGGAAGATGATTTTCTGCGACCCAGCGTAGCTGAGTCCACGCCTCCTCCCGATTTTTTGATCCGAGTGGCCCATGTCGATTTCAGATGCGATCTATCGTCCCTTCGAAACCTTGATCCGGCCGCTCGATATCCCCTACCGGCCGCTGCCCACGAAGGGACCTGTGGCGGTTCTTTTGCACTTCATCGCGATGTTTCGAGGCGTCATCATCGCTATGGCGGCGAGCTCGATGGCCATCGAAGCAATCAATCTTACGATCATCTGGGGGCTTTCGGTCATTGTCGACGGAGTGACGACGCAGGGTGTCGAACTCTTCGTCGACAGCAAGTTCGGGCTGCTGGCAGTCCTTGCCTTTCTGCTTTTTCCGGTGATGCCCATTCTTTTCTATATCACCAATATTCTCAACTCGCACACGATCGGCATCAGCCTGCCCGTTGCAATTCAATGGCAGGGACACAAGGCCGTCGAGCGGCAGGATCTCGCCTTCTTCCATGATCTTTTCGCCGGTCAGGTCGCATCAAGGCTCGGTCAGGTCGCCAATGCCGTTCAGCAACAGATCGTGATCGCGTTCCAGACGGCCCCCCGCTTTCTGCTTCAGATCATCGGGTCGGTGGTTCTTCTGCTCGCGCTCTCCTGGCAGCTTGCGCTGCCGGTCGTCGTCTGGGTTGCCTTCAACGTGCTCTTCACGATCAAGGTCGTTCCGGATTTTACGGAGCGCGCCCGCCGCTCGGCAAAGCAGAACAGCCTCATCTCCGGTGCCCTGACGGACATCTACGGCAACATCCAGATGGTCAAGCAGTTCGCAGCAGAAGATAGCGAGGCGGGTGCGCTGAGAAAGACCATGTCCAAGGGCGTCGACACGCTTCACCACGAACAGCGCATCTACCGGACAACGGAACTCGTCGTCATCAGCCTCAACATGGTGCTCTGGCTCGTCATGCTCAGCATTGGTTTCTGGGGTCTGTTTGACCGATTTCTGACCGTGGGCGATTTCGTTGCAACGGTGTACATCCTCCAGCGCCTTTCGGCCGGGTCTTTCACCTTCCTGCAAATGGGACAGCAGATCTTCCGCGCGCTTGGCACGATCAAGGATGCCATGCCGGTCATGACGACACCACCCACCATCACCGACCGGCCGGATGCGACCGAATTGACGGTCAGCCGTGGGGAGATCTGTTTCGAGCATATCCGTTTCGCCTACACCTCCGGCAAGCCTGTTATCGATGACCTGTCGCTGACGGTTCGTGCCGGCGAAAAGGTGGGGCTCGTCGGCCTCTCCGGGGCCGGCAAGACGACGCTGGTGAGCCTGCTCTTACGCTTCTACGACATCGCCGACGGCGCGACCCTGATCGACGGGCAGGACATCCGCACGGTCACGCAGGCAAGCCTTCGCCGCGCCATCGGCGTCATCGCGCAGGACGTCGCGCTGCTGCATCGTTCGGTCGGCGACAATATCCGTTACGGCCGGCCGGAGGCGACGACGGACGAGATCGAGAGGGTGGCGAAGATGGCCAGCGCCGATGCCTTCATAGCCGATCTTTCCGATGGCGAAGGCCGCAGGGGCTATGATGCCTTCGTCGGCGACCGCGGCATCAAACTTTCCGGCGGCCAGCGCCAGCGCGTGGCCATCGCCCGCGTTCTCCTGAAGGACGCGCCGATCCTGGTGCTCGACGAGGCGACTTCCGCCCTCGACAGCGAATCCGAAGCCGCCATCCAGGAAAGGCTGAATCTCGTCATGGAGGGAAAGACGGTGATCGCCATCGCCCATCGACTGTCGACCATTGCCAGGATGGACCGGATCGTCGTGCTCGATCACGGGCGCATCGTGGAGGAGGGCAGGCCGGATGAACTGGTCGAACGGGACGGCCTGTTTGCCCGCCTATGGAAACGCCAGACCGGCGGCTTCATTCCCGAAGAGATCGACGAACCCTTGGCGGCCTCGCCTGCTGCCTGACCGAGTGGCCGGCCCTCCCGCATGCCGGAATGAGGTCAGCGAGCCCAGAGCAGGCGGCCGCCGATCAGGATGAGGGCGGCGCCCATCACACGCTCGATGCCGGCCTTGAACCGCAGGAAGCTGGCGGAAACGCGCGGGTTCGAGAAGAAAAAGGCCAGGCCGCAATACCAGAGAGCCGAGAGCAGGAAGCAGGTCAGGGCGATGACGCAATAGAGCCAGACAGGCGCATGTGCCGGGATGACAAGCGCAAAGATGCTTCCGAAGAAAGCCACTGATTTCGGATTGGTCATGCTGACGACGTAAGCACGGCGCATGGCGGAGCGCCATGTGACCTCAGTCGGTCCGGTCGTCTTCAAGGGCTTGGCCGCGCCGCGGATCATCTTCAGGCCCAGCCAGATCAGATACAGCGCGCCGACCACCTGCAACGTCATATGCAGCCAATCGAAATGGGTCAGCAGAAAGCCGAGGCCAGCCATCGCCATGACGGCCCAGGTCAGGGATGCGATCGCAAGCCCGAGACCGGCAAAGAGGCCGGCCGCGCGCGATACCGTCATGCTGGTGTTGGTGACGATGATGAAATTCGGTCCGGGGCTGACGAGGGAGACGACATAGACGCTGATGAGCAATGCGAGTGAATCGATATATTCCATCCGGCCCTTCCAATTTTGAAGTTCGGGAGCCTATGCGAAGCAGGCGGTTTTTGAAAGGCGCGTCATCCTGGACATCATGCAACAGGCATCGGACCGGCAGTGAACGATCGACTGACAGGATCCTCGGCCAGCCAGGTAGAAGCCGGCTTTTCCTTGCGTTACTCGACAAGCCCGAAGATAGGGCCGTAGCCGCCGTGCCAGGACCAGTCGTTGTAGCCCATGTCCGGATTGTAAAGTCCGACCCCTCGTCCGCCATCGAGAAACAAGGCGTCCGGGCATTTCAGATGGTCGCGGAAGAGCCGTGCGAAATCGTGGAAATTCACCCCGTCTTTGCTGATCGCGAAACGAACCGTGCCGCGCTCGCAGGCTCCGACACCGCTGCGGCGGGTTCGGTCCGTCGAGCCGACGATGAAGATCGGGTTCAGCTTGTCGGCGATAACAAGCATCGGGCCGGACTGGGTGGCGAACCGCACCTTGGGCCGACGCTTCAGAAATTCAGCGGTCGGGAGTATCCCGGCGCCTGCTTCACTCAGAAAGAACACGCCGTTCGGCTTCTTGTAGAAATTCGGCACCTGACCGGCGGAGCTTTCGGCTGGCGTCGTATTGGCGGAGTTCAATTCCCTGCTGTTCTCGACATAAAGTCCCATCGGCGAAAAATCGGCCCGATACATCCCGGCATTGACGGCGAAAACCAGGGTTCGCCCCTCGGCGCGAACAGCTTCGGCAAGGCTTGAAAAAGCGCGGTATGGCGCGCCATCGTCATTCTTCCAGAACAATCGCAGATCGGCTTTGCCCGGTTCCAGCGTGCAGATGACATATTTTGCTTCTTCGAAGGTTTGCTGCTCGCATGGTTGCGCATACGCCTGATGGAGGGATGTCATCGTTGCCGCCAGCGTCACGACCGCGGCGAGCACGCCATGTTTGAAGTAGGTCATCGGTGCTAACGTCCTCGAGCTGCTTACCATGTGCCTGAAAACGCCGTGCAGGCGAGCAGCACTCCCGTCAGGATATTCGCCAGGAACAAGCGATAATTCACGTCCGGGCGGGCAAGGTCGATCCGCCGGGTCTGCCAGCCAAGATGGACAGCGATCACCAGCATTCCGATCGCATAAGGCGGTGACATTTCCAACAGCCAGCCCCCGAGCGACCACGCGCCGACCGCCAAGGCATAGAACAGGCCGATCAAGATCTTGCCATGCCGGCCGAACAGGATTGCCGTCGATTTCAGGCCGAGACGGGTGTCGTCCTTCAGATCGACATAGGCATAGACGGTATCATAGCCGATCTGCCAGGCGATGGCGCCGGCCCACATGAGCATGGCACCAACCGGGATGTGGCCCGCAGCCTCGGCCCATGCCATCAGCATTCCCCAGTTGAACGATGCACCCAGGACGGCCTGCGGCCAGTGGGTGAAACGTTTGCAGAGCGGATAGACGAAGACGAGCGGCAGCACACATATCGCAATGAGGCGTGTGTAAGGCGTCAGGAAGAACAGAAGCAAAGCCGCCAGTGCGAGTTCAACGGCCAGGAAAACAAAGGCCGGCAGCGTGGCAATCTCTCCGCTTGCCAAGGGCCGAAAGCGGGTCCGCTCGACATGGCCGTCAAACTTCCGATCGGCAATGTCGTTGATCGTGGAACCGGCGCTTCTCATCAGAAGAGCGCCGAGAGAAAAGATCGCCAATTGCCCGAGGTCCGGGAGGCCGTTCGATGCCTGAATAAGGGCGGCCCAGCACGGGAAAAATGTCAGCCATATCCCAACCGGGCGATCCAGCCGCGCCAACCGCGTATATGGCCGCCATGCGGCCGGCAAACGGCGATCCACCCAGTCGCCACGGTGGATATCGCTGAGATCAGGGCGGTCCAAAGTCATCATGGTGATCCAAATTTCCCGTCGCAGTCATGGGGTTACACCGAGATTTCATCGTCATCGGCAATGCGCAGAATAGGAATTTTTGCAGACACGGCAATCACCGTCTGCTGCGATGATCCTTCGCGAAACTGCTCGTAATTGTTCTTGTTATGTTCGTGTGCGCGCGATATGAATTCTGCGTGAGCCTGCAGCAGGGAAGGGAAGGTCATGAGCGTTTACGCAACTCTCGGCGCAATGGATTTCGCCAAATCGAACGCCTTTTACGATGCCGCTCTGGCAACGATCGGATGGAGCAAACATAAGGAATTTCCCGGATGGCGAGCCTATTCCGAAGGCGGGAAAGGCGAAGGTTTCATTCTGTGGATCTGCAAGCCTTTCGACGGTGAGCCGGCAAGCGCCGGAAACGGTTCGATGGTCGGTTTCATGGCCAAGTCCCGCGCCGAGGTGGATGCATTCTACGAAGCTGCGATGAGCAATGGGGGAACGGATGAGGGCGCACCTGGTCTACGTCCGCATTATGGGCCGAACTGGTATTCCGCTTACATGCGTGACCCGGCTGGGAACAAGATTGCTGTCGTCTACGACGGCTGAGGTCAGCTCGATTGCCGCTTTCGATGTCTCGGGGAATGTTCATATTTCCCCTGACATGGGGATCGGTACCGCAGGCGTCCTACAGGCAAGAAGCGGCGTTGCGTGTGTCCTTCGAGGCGATCCTACGGATCGCACCTCAGGATGAGGGAGCTGGAGAATGCCGCCCCGATCCCCTACCAGGCGGTACGGGCGGTGCCGAGCGCAGTCGTATGGGAGGATGAGACGTGGGCGACGTTGGCCTTGAGCGACACGACGCAGTTTCCCGGAACGCTTAGCTTGTGCAACGTCAAGTGTTTCAGCAATGTCTCTGGGTCGCGCTTTTCGGTCAGCGGAAATGTCACAGTCATGCGAGTTCTCCAACGAATAAACTGAGCATCCACAAAAAATAATGTCTAAATTCTTTTGCGATGCAACAAGAAAATTTTAATGATAAAATTAAAATCGATTAATTTTCGAGCTGCTGTTTTTAGATCGTTTGAAATTGGGTTCCTCGCTTCTCCGTGGTTTTGACTGCTTCGGCCCGCCGGGGGGAAGGTACCGTCAATGTGGCATTGACCTATCGGCCCATCTGGCTGACGTAAGATCGAGCGGTTATCTGCCGTTGCGGGCTGCCCAGCTCCTGAGCCGCAAGCCATTGAGCCTGATGAAGCCTTCGGCATCATGGTGATCGTAGGCGACGGCGCTCTCCTCGAAGGTGACGAGATCGGCGGAATACAGTGAGCAGGGGGAGGCGCGGGAGATGACCGAGGCGCTTCCCTTGTAAAGCCTTATTGCCACTTCGCCGCTGACGAAGGCCTGGCTCCGGTCGATCAGGGCCTGCAGCATTTCCCGCTCGGGCGCGAACCAGAAGCCGTTATAGATCAGCTCGGCGTAGCGGGGCATGATCTCATCCTTCAGATGCGCGGCGGCGCGATCGAGCGTGATCGATTCAATGCCGCGATGCGCTGAAAGCAGGATCGTGCCTCCCGGCGTCTCGTATATTCCTCTCGACTTCATGCCGATGAAGCGGTTTTCGACGAGATCGAGCCGCCCGACGCCATGCCGGCCGCCCAGTCCGTTGAGTTCGCTCAGCAATGCGGCCGGTGTCATCGCCGCGCCGTTCAGGGAAACCGGATCCCCTGCTTCGAAACCGATGGTGATGATCTCGGGGACGTCGGGAGCATCGACGGGGTCGACTGTGCGCTGATAGATATAATCGGGCGCGACTTGCGCCGGATCTTCGAGAATCTTGCCTTCGGTCGAGGTGTGCAGCAGATTGGCGTCGGTCGAGAATGGCGCTTCGCCGCGCTTGTCGCTTGGCACCGGGATCTGATGATTCTCGGCATATTCCAGAAGCTGGGTGCGGGAGCGGATGTTCCATTGGCGCCAGGGAGCAATGACCTTAAGCGACGGATCGAGCGCATTGACCGCCAGTTCGAACCGGACCTGGTCATTGCCCTTGCCTGTCGCACCGTGGGCAACGGCATCCGCGCCGACTTCTCGGGCTATGCCGACCAGATGCTTGGCGATCAGTGGCCGGGCGATGGAACTGCCGAGCAGATACTGCCCCTCATAGAGCGTGTTGGCCCGCAGCATCGGAAAGACGAAATCGCGGACGAACTCCTCACGCAGATCGACGATGCGGATGTCCTTGACCCCTGACATCGCAGCCTTGGCTCGCGCCGGCTCGAGTTCCTCGCCCTGGCCGAGATCTGCCGTGAACGTCACGACCTCGCACTCATAGACCTCCTGCAACCATTTGAGAATGATCGAGGTATCCAGCCCGCCCGAATAAGCGAGCACGATTTTCTCTATCTTTTTCACCATCAGTCCATCTCCGATTTAACGAGAAGAACGATAGGCCAGTTCGTACGCAATGAGCTTTCAAAGCTTCTTCAAAATTGCAAAAGTTTGGCATATTCTGCCATTCAGAGAATAGTTGGAGCTATGAAATGCCAGGAACGTTGGACCCGATCGATCGCCATATCCTGCGCGTGCTTCAGCGCGACGGGCGTATTTCGAACGTCGATCTGGCGAGGGAGGTGGGGCTGTCGCCTTCGCCGTGCCTGCGTCGCGTGCGGCTGCTGGAAGAGGCCGGGATCATCGATCGCTACGTCGCCGTGCTGGACCCTGCAAAGGTCGGGGCGGGGCTGACGGTTTTTGCCCGCGTGTGGTTCAAGACCCAGGACGCCGAGGTGACGCTCCGTTTCGGAGAAGCCGTCAGGCGGTTTCCCGAGGTGATGGAATGCTACCTGACCACGGGGGAATGCGACGCCGTGCTTCGGATCGTCACCACCGATCTGCACAGCTACTGGCGTTTCCAGGCCGATCACCTGACGCGCATCCCGAGCGTCCTCAGCGTCAAGACCGACGTGCCGATGGAAACGCTGAAGCGGAGTTACGAACTGCCGTTGCGATAGGCGTCGTGGCTCGATCCTTATCCCGGGGCGTTCCGCTTCCTTGCCAGCCAGATGAGGCCTGTGACCAGGAGCAGGATCATTACGGCATGGGTGACGTAATCGAGCCTGGTTTGCGGGCCGACGCCGACGGCGATGGTGAAGGCGCCGACGAGAGTGCCGAGGAGGGCGAAGGACTGGGCCGAGATCGCAGCCGTGCGGTTCCACGGTCTTTCAAGGCTGAGCGAGATCAGGCCGAGGAGAAGGGCGACCGATATCACCGCTTCGGCAATCATCGCCTGCCGGTGTTCGTGGCCTTCGAGGATGAGCCCGGCATGGGTGAGCGAGGCAACGGCATAAAGACAGGTTTCGACCAGGAAGAGGATCGCGATGGCTGGACGCATGGCATGGCTCCCTGGGGGATATCGCCTGGGGCGGCTGCTGCGGCGATTGCCGGACTTCCTTTTATCATTGCATGGAGGGCAGACGGCGGACACCGCCGTCTGCGACTTTGTTTGCAATTATGCCTTCAGTGCCGCGGCATAATCTGCCGCGTAAGTCTTCAGCGAACGCGGCACCTTGCCCGTCAGCGTCTCGACATCGCCGGTCACGGCGGCGGTCCAGCCCTGGCGAACCGGATAGAAGATCGAAGCGAGGAAGCTCGCATAGTCGGCCGGCACGCCAGCGCCGGTGAGAATGCCGACGAAGGCTTCGTCCGTGATGGCGTTGTAAGCAACGGGCTTGCCGATGACGTCGGAAAGGATGACGGCGGCCTCAGCGTAGGACAGGGCTTCCGGCCCAGTCAGGTTGAACGCCCTGCCGTCGAAGGCTGAGGAGGTGAGGGCGGCCACGGCGCTTGCCGCGATGTCGCGGGCGTCGATGAAGCTCGACTTGCCCTCGGCCGCCGGAAGCGCGATCTGGCCATGGTCGATGCCGGCCTTCCAGAAGGTATGAAAATTGTCGGCGAACCAGTTCGGACGCAGGATGACGTAGGGTGTTCCTGATTTCTCCAGGGCGATCTCGACCTGGCGATAGGGGATGGAGTCGTCGGCGTCGACGCCGAAAACGCTCTGGAACACGACCTTTACCTTGCGGCTGGCCGCCGCTTCGATGATGGGCAGCAGCAGACCCTTGGCATCGACATAGCCGGAAGGCAGAAGCACATGGGCGCGGTCGACGCCCTCGAAGGCCGGGCCATGGGTTTCCGGCTTGCCATGGTCGAAGACGACGCCCTCGGCGCCCGCCACGGGCTTGCCCGTGCGGGAAGCGGCCTTGACAGCCTCGCCCTTCGCCAGAAGCCCATCCACCACATGCTTGCCGACGGTGCCCGTCGCGCCGAGAACGAGAATCTTGTTGCTCATGTCACTCTCCTTAGTATCTACTGGAAACTATCTTACCATTGGATAGATACAGGTAAATTCGGATTGGAAAAGAGAGCACTTTTTTGTCACCTGGTTTCCTCCGGGAAACCGCTTCGGGAAGGGAAAAGCAGATGACGGCGATGCAACAGGCCTACAACGTCTATGAGGACCGCTGTCCGACGCGGCTGGTGCTGGACCGGCTGGCGGACAAATGGGCGCTGCTCATTCTCGACCGGCTGGAAGGCGGGCCGGTGCGTTTCAACCACATCCGCCGCGATATCAAGGGTATATCGCAGAAGGTTCTGGCCCAGACGCTGCGGAAGCTGGAGCGCAACGGGCTGATCTCTCGCACCATCTTTCCGACCGTGCCGGTGACCGTCGAATATGCGCTGACGCCGCTGGGGCACACCCTGACGGATACCGTTTCCGCTCTTGCCCACTGGGCCGAGAAGAATATGGATGCCATTTTTGCGGCACAACGTGCCTATGACGATACCCACCCCGTTTGATAGCCTGGCTGCCGCATAATTCAAAGGACGCTGTAGATGGAGTCCGCGATGGAAACGGCAAAGCTCGACCGTCGGTTGGCCGCGAAGCGTTTGGGAATGATCCTGCCAATTATCACCGCGGGCGGCCGCCTTATCCGCAAGCGACATGGACGGCCTTGCGCGAGCGCGCCGGTCTCAAGGCCGGCATCGACATATTGGAGATCGGCGCCGGTTCAGGGTTGGCGACGAGGACGTTGCTCGGCCACCGGCCGCGCAGGCTCGTTGCCGTCGAGCCTGATGGCCGGCTTGCGGACTACCTTCGCGCTTCGATCGACGACGCGCGTCTTGATATCGTGACGGCTCCTTTCGAGACCGCGGATCTCGAGCCTGCCTTCTTCGATCTCATCGCCGCTGCGACGGCCTTCCATTGGCTTGACCCGATCAATTCGCTGAAAAAAATCCATGATCTGCTTCGGCCGGGCGGAGCCATCGCCCTGTGGTGGAATGTCTTTGGCGATGCCGGCCGGCCGGATGCCTTCCACGACGAAACCCTTCATCTCTTCGCGAATAGCGCGTCCAGCCCGTCGAGCGGCGATGCCGAACGGCTGCCTCACGGGCTGGACGCCGAGGCCCGTGTCGGGGAACTGGCCGCCACTGGCTTCACTGCCGACTCGCCGCAATTTCTCCTGTGGACGCTGACGCTTGATCCGCCAGCCGTTCGCAGGCTTTACGCGACTTTTTCCAACGTGACTGCACTGCCGCCGGTGGAGCGTGGCGCACTGCTCGATGCCCTGGAAGACATCGCCGCATCCAGGTTCGGCCGACACGTCGAACGCAATATGACGACGGCGATCTATACGGCGCGCCGGCATTCTTGACGGGTCGGCGAGAGGATCATTCGACCTGGATGTGAATATGGTCGTTGTGGCGGGCGGCGCGGCCATAGGTGAGACGATGGTGTTGCGCAAGGTGGCCGTCAGCCGGCGACCGGCCGGAAAATCTGCTCTTTGAGTGCGCAGAATTGACATGATCAATTACCTGACTTAAGTCAGATAATATGGCTTTCGATCCTGTCTCTCGTGTCCGTCGCTTCAACCGTGCCGTCACCTCGGAAGTCGGCGCTCTCGATACCTCTTTCCTCGGACGTGGCCGCCCTTTGGGCGCAGCTCGCGTTCTCAATGCGATCGGCAAGGGCCAATCGGACGTTGCGATGATCCGCGATTATCTCGGTCTCGACTCGGGTCTGATGAGCCGACTGCTGCGCAGTCTGGAAGAGGAGGGGCTCATCGAGACGGTCGCGAACTCGGAGGATGCGCGCCGCCGTATTGTCCGGCTGACCGAAAGCGGCCGTTCCGAGTTTCGGGCTTATGAAGCGCTTTCCAACACGCAGGCTCAGTCTTTTCTGGCACGCCATCGCCGCCCGGAAGAGCTCCTGCGCGCCATGGATATCGTCGCTTCCTCGCTCAGGCGTGACCACATCATTCTCGAGGAGCAAGATCCTCGGCACGAGGACGCCAGATATTGTCTGAGTGAATATTACGGCGAACTTGCACGCCGCTTCGAGAAGGGTTTCGATGTCTCGCTTTCTCGCGATCCCGACGCCAAGGATATGATCCGCCCGCACGGCGCGTTCCTGGTGGCCATCTCAGATGGCCTGCCGATCGGCTGTGTCGGATTGAAGGGCAGTGGCGGCGAAGTCGCGGAGATCAAAAGACTCTGGGTCGCCCCCTCCGCGCGTGGCCTCGGGCTGGCAAAACACCTGATGACGGCTGCCGAGACCATCGCCCGCGAGCTGTCCGTCAAGATCCTGCGTCTGGATACGAATAGTGCGCTGCCTGAGGCAACACAGCTTTATCGCGGAACCGGCTGGAACGAGATCGACCGTTTCAACGACGACCCGTACCCTGACACGTTCTTTGAAAAACGTCTTTAGCTAAGCAAATTCGATCGAGCTGTGCGCCCGCCTCGCGCTTCGAGACCCGTCGCAGCGTTGCTCCTTGCATCTCTCCGGGACGGGTTCGATGGATCGATAATCCTACCGGTGATCCAGCTGCTTCGACAGCTCGGTAAAAAGCCTGTTGCGGTCGCTGTTCATCTGGATGAGATCGACGGCGACGGTGATGGCGCGGTGTCCTTCGATGCTGTCGATGTCTAGTTTCCTCTCGCAGCACCATTGCCGAACAGCATCGGTGACAGTGATGATTTCATCATCGTTAAGGGAAATGAGTGACAGGAGCATTTCCGTGCCCTCCATGAAATGGCAAGAGCACGTATGATCTCTCAAGCGGTCTCGCCGATGTCCGATGGGCCGATGCCCTTTATTTTACGCTCATTCGGGAGCAATGCCACAGCTTTCTTAACACGGTTTGGTCTCGGACCTGGGAACGATTCAGGCAGGCGACCGTCAGAGCGGCGCCTGCCAGGATGGTTTCGGCTCGTTTATTTTGCCATCACGATATGGGTGGCGTGTTCGGTCGTCACATGCTCGGCGACGCGGAAGCCCAGCGCCGGGAGGTCGATGCCGGTGAACATCGCTTCGCCCTTGCCGAGCACGACCGGCGAGATGGCGAAATGCAATTCGTCGATCAGGCCGGCCTGCAGATATTGGCGGACTGTGCTGACGCCGCCGCCGATTTTCACATCCTTGCCGCCAGCCGCGGCCTTCGCCTTGGCAAGCGCTTCCTCGATGCCGGCGGTGACGAAGTGAAACGTCGTGCCGCCCTCCATGACGATGGGTTCGCGGGGATGATGCGTCAGGATAAAGGTCGGCGCGTGATAAGGCGGGTTCGGCCCCCACCAGCCTTTCCAGGCGTCATCCGGCCAATCGCCGCGGATGGGGCCGAACATGTTGCGCCCGAGAATGAAGGCGCCGAAATCGGCCATGCCGCGGGCAGCATAATTTTCATCGACGCCTTCAGAACCGCCGTCCTTTCCGATCATCGCGCGGAAGGTGCGGGTGCGGAAAAACCATTCAAACAGTTCCGTTCCCCGCTTGCCCAGCGGATCGCTCAGGCTCTGCTCCGGCCCGGCGCCGAAACCATCCACGGAAAGGGAAAACGCTGCGACACGCACTTTGGTCATGCTTTCCTCCATCTGATTGCTGTTTGAAACTGGTTGCTTTGTTGCATAAGTGATCCTATATTGCAACCAGTTTTTCGAAGGAGAGAATTGGTGGATATCGAACTGCGGTCGGGCTGCCCGATCAACCTGACGATGGAAGTGCTGGGCGATCGGTGGAGCCTCATCATCATCAGGGACATCATGTTTGGCAACCGCCGTCATTTCCGCGAGCTTCTGACCCATTCGGAGGAGGGGATCGCCTCCAACATACTGGCCGCCCGGTTGAAGCGTCTGCTCTCGCTCGGATTCATCAGCAAGCGGGACGATCCGAGCCACAGCCAGAAAGCAATCTACAGCCTGACGGAGCCGGCGATCCAGCTCGTGCCCGTCTTCGCGATGATCGGCGCCTGGGGACGCCGCCATCTGCCGGTGAGCGAGGAACTGAGCATCCGCGCGCAGCTTCTTGAAGAAGGCGGACCGCCGCTTTGGGACGCGTTCATGGAGGATCTCCGGCAGATCCATATCGTCGATCCGATCGGCGGCGCCAATGGCACCTGCACCTCACCGGTGCTGGCGAAGCTGACGGCGGCATTCCTCGAGGTCCGCGCGAGATCGTCGGCGCAGGCGTCCTGACGCCGGCAGGCCCGATCAGCCGCCGGCACCCTGATATTTGCCGGTGGCGTACCGCCAGTGAGCGATTGCCAGCAAGACCCAGATCGGCCCGGCCACAAGCGACACCGGCTCGGCCCAGCCCCCGAGGATCGGGATGGGCTTGCCGAGCAGGGCGCCGACGGGAACGGAACTGGTGAGGGCCAGCGGGACTGCGGTTATGAGGATGAGCTGTATGCCGCCAGGAAAAATATTGAGCGGGTAGCGGGTCAACTCCCAAAAGCCGAAGAAGATCGAGAACAAATGGTTGGACCGCACCCAGATCAGCGCGGTGGCGCCGATCATGGTGATGAGCGCACCCGTCAGCAGCGTTGCGCTGACAAGCGCAGCAATGAAGAATGACGCGGACCAGACCGACCAAACGAAGTCGACCGACAGTACTGCCCAGGCCATCAGCGCCGCTGCGAGGATGATGTGACCGGCATAGCCGATATTGAGGCCGGAAAAGACCAGATAGGCCCAAGGGCTGAAAGGTTTTACCAGCAGCGTGTCGTAAGTGCCGAGCCGCACCAGTTCTTCGAGTTCGCGCAACTGCACGAAGCTCATCGCAGCGCCGAGCGAATAGGCCAGCAGTTGGAAGCTGAACAACAGTGCAAGCTCCGGCCAGGTCCAGCCGCCGAGCGTGTCGAAGCGGGCAAGCAGGATTCCGATGGTGGCGAAGACGCTGCCATAGGAGAGTATCTGCGCAAGACGGTCGAGCCAGAAAGCGCCGCGATATTCCATCTTGGAGCGGACGTGCATCCGCACCAGCAGCGGCAGGACGCGCAGGTGATGCATCAGCATGATCAACCTCCCTGCACGGTGATACGGCTGGAGGCGCAGCGCCACAGCCAAAGGACGCCGGCGAGGAACAAGGCGGCCCAGCCGAGCCCCAAGCCGAGATGAAGCCAGATCTCGGGCGTGGAAAGCCTGCCGAGATAGACGGCATTGGGGTAATAGACGATCCAGGCAAAGGGCAGGTGGCGGGCAATCGTGGCCAGAGGTTCGGGGAAGAACCAGAAGGGCACCAGCACGCCTGAGAACAGTTGCAGCAGGGCGCCCAGGATCCAGTCCAGCGAGAAGCTCGTCATCAGCCAGAAAGCGACGAGGCCGAAAAGCGCTGATATCAGGAACAGCAGCGCGAAGGACAGCGCCCAGAAGGCGATGAACATCACGGCATGGAACGGGCTTACGGGCGGCAGCATGCCGTAAAACAAGGCGGTGAAGGCGACGGTCGGGATGACCTGCGTTGCCAGGCGGTAGAGAAAGCTGCCGCATTCGTTGGCGAAGAGATAGAGAGGATAGGACAAGGGCTTGAGTAACCAGATCGCGACATCGCCTGTTTTGAGCGACCGGCCGATCTCGCCGATGATCCTTTCTGGGCGGGTTGCGCCCATCACGGCGCCGCCGAGCAGGGCATAGGTCACCATCTGCTGCAGGGAGACCCCCTCGACCACGATTGCGCCGACGCCGGCATAGGCCGCCTGCCAGATGGCGACACGAGCAAAGACCTGCACGAGTTTGCCGAAGATGTTGGCCCATACTTCGTTGCGGTAGGCGAGTTGCGAATGGAACGAACTGCGCGCAAAGGCGAAATAGGCGCTCATGATGCCCGGGCCTTGGCATTGCTACGCTGGTCGGCGTTGCGGCGCTGGTAGAAGGTGCGGATGACCTCTTCGATGTCGGGCTCATGCAGCGCCACGTCCTTGAGGCCGCGCCCGCTGCCGACCTCCGACAGGATTGCGACCAGCGAGATGTCTTCACGCTCGATGAGATAGTTCTTGCGCAGGCCCTCGTCGCTGACGAGGGCCGCGGTGCGCAACGGCAGCGGTCCAGGGTCGCTGGCAAATTCAAGCGTCAGCCGCCGGGCAGAGCCCAATGCCGCACGCAGGCTCCTCAACTCGCCGTCGAAGATGAGCCTGCTATGATCGACCATGATCAGCCGCGGGCAGATGGTTTCGATATCCTGAAGGTCATGGGTGGTGAGAATGATGGTGACGCCGCGCTCGCGGTTGATCTCGGCGAGGAAGCGCCGCACCGCATCCTTGGCGACCACATCAAGCCCGATTGTGGGTTCGTCGAGAAAAAGGATTTTGGGATCGTGCAGCAGCGACATGACGATCTCGGCGCGCATGCGCTGGCCGAGGCTGAGCTGGCGCACCGCGCGGTCGAGAAAGGGCGTGAGATCGAGCAATTCGCTGAATCGCCGGAGATTGTCCGCGTAGCGGGCGGCTGGGATATCATAGATGCGCTGGTGCAAGGTAAAACTGTCGACCAGCGGCAGATCCCACCACAGCTGGCTGCGCTGGCCAAAAACAACTCCGATCTCGCGCGCATTGTCCATCCGCTTGAGATGCGGCGTGCGTCCGAGCACCGAGAGCGTGCCGGCACTCGGCACCAGAATGCCGGTCATCATTTTGATCATCGTGGATTTGCCGGCGCCATTGGGGCCGAGATAACCAACGGCCTCGCCTGCCGTGATGTCGAAACCAATGTCGGAAACGGCCAGAATTTCGGTATATTCGTTGGTCACCAACGTCTTCAGGGCGCCCAGCAGGCCCGGAAATCTCTTGTGCTGCCGGAAGCGTTTGCTGACGCCCCGTGCCTCGATCAAAGCCGTCATGTGTATTTCCTCGAGGGTAATTCCCGCCGATTCGGCAGCGGTACTCAGGCTAACGCGAGGCTTGGCTAGTTCAAGCAAAAGTCGCTTTTTTGGCGTTACTCAATCGATCCTAGCCTTTTGCGTTGACAGCCATGATCAATCGATTCCTGTTAGGGGCCATGAAGATTCTCGCCATATCCGGCAGCGCCCGGCGCAATTCCACCAATACATCAATGCTGCGGGCGGTGCGCGCCGTTGCGCCAGATGAGATCGAAATTGCGATCTTCGATGGCGTGGGAGGTTTGCCGGTATTTTCGCCCGATCTCGAGGGGGAATTTCTGCCGGTGGCGGTGCGGGATTTCATCGAGGCGATCGCTCAGAGCGACGGGGTGATCATTGCCAGCCCGGAATATGTGCGATCCATCCCCGGCGGGCTGAAGAATGCGATCGACTGGCTGGTATCGGGAGATGAGATCGTCCATAAGCCGATCGCGCTGCTGCACGCATCGCATCGCGGCGACGACATGCTGGCCGGTCTTCGCACGATCCTTGCGACCATCACCGACCGGTTCGCCGGCGATATTTTCCTCCGGCTTCCTCTGATGAAACTGGAGCCGGCCGATGTGCTCAGGACCGTCGAAACCGCGGAGAACCGTTCCAGGGTGCAAGCCTATCTTCAGGCGTTCTCGGCCTATTGCATGGCAGGCAGCGAGACCGCCTGAGGTTCGCTCGCTCGCACGCTCATCGCACCTCCATCAGGAGACCGCTCTCGAAGGCTGCCTTTTCGTGAAGCGTGTGCAGTATCACGAGGGGCGCTGCGAGCAGCGCGGCGAGGAGGAAGGCGGAAAGGAAGTGTCTCGTCAGGAGACGTAGGATAGGTCGGATCATCTTGATCTCCAGCTGCCGCGAATATTCTTTGTGCTGGACTTCAACAATTGCAGCAGCATGACCGGCTGCCTTGCAAGCTCCGCAATGCTGCCGCAACCCTTGTGGCGGAGAGAGGGGTGAGCGAGACAATGGACGAGCGATGCGAATACTGTTGATAGAAGACGAGAGGGAGCTGGCCGAGGCGCTGTCGGCGGCGCTCGGCAAACACGGGATCGTCACCGACCACACGATGCATCTGGCCGACGCGGTCGAGCTGACGCGGCAGAACCTCTACGATGCGATCCTGCTCGACCGGCGCCTGCCGGATGGCGAAGGGTTGCGCTTCATTCCGGAGTTGAGGCGGACGGGGAAGGAGACGCCGATCATCGTGCTGACGGCGCTGAACGAGCCGAAGGAACGGGTGGAAGGCCTCGATCTCGGTGCCGACGACTACCTCGGCAAGCCGTTTCTGGTCGAGGAGCTGATGGCGCGGCTGCGCGCCGTGCTGCGCCGGCCGCCGAACCTGTCCGATCTCAAGATCGCGGCTGGGCGCATGGTGATCGATCCGCTGCATCTGAGCGTCACGGTCGGCGATACGCCGCTCGATCTGCCCCGGCGAGAACTTCTGGTGCTGGCCGCACTCGCAAGGCGTAAGGAGAAGACCGTGCTCCGCTCGACGCTGGAGGCGGCGGTCTACAATTATGAAGAGGAAATTCAGTCGAACGCCCTCGATGCCCACATATCGCGGCTTCGCAAACGGCTTTCCGACGCAGGAGCCGAGGTTTCGATCCACAATATCCGCGGTGTCGGATATCTGATGAAGGAAGAATGATGGGAGGGGCGGGAAACACCAATCCGTCGCTCTGGTGGCGGCTCAGCTGGCAGCTCAGCCTCGTCTTCGTCGGTGTGGTGACGGCTGTGGTTATCGGGCTCTGCTTCTACGGCGCGACGATCCTTTCTCCGAACGTTGCGCTGGAGGACCATATCACCGCCGCGTTGGCCCCGGCCGTTGCGCTCGATGTCGAAGGGCGGCTTGAAATAAGAGATACACCGGAGTTGGACGCGCTCAAGCAGCAGTATGACGGGCTTTGGTATGTTGCGGCGACGACGAACGGTTCTTTCGTGTCCTACGGAACCATCCCTGCAGCCTACGGTGAGCTTGCGCACCTGACCTATCTGTTCGAAGGGGCTGATATCAGGGGATCGGCCGGTACGGACGAGATCGCCTCGGTCGAAAGCGTGGGGACCGCGATCGGCGAGCTACGGGTGCTGTTTGGCGGCGTCGCCGACAAGGGCTGGCCCGTTCTTACTCTTATGGGCGCTGTTTATCCGATCTACGTGCCGCTATTCGCCATTGCCTTGCCCGCGGTTTTTCTCGCCGTTCCCAGAATCGTCAGGCGCGGCCTGGCCAGCGTCAGCGAGGTTGCCCGCAAGGCGTCGGAGATTGAACCTCGCCGCTACGATGCTCGCCTGCCTCTGGACGGCATTCCGAGGGAAGTCGCTCCGCTGGTGATCGCCTTCAACGAGGCGCTCGACCGACTGGAAAACGAGTTCCGCAAACGGCAACACTTCCTGATCGATGCGGCGCATGAACTGAGGACGCCGATCGCGATCATGCAGACCCGGATCGATGGAACGGCCGAGGGGCAGGACCGCAGGCGGTTGCTCGACGACGTCGCGCGTTTGGCCGAGACGGCGGAACAATTACTCGATTTCGAGCGCAACGACCAGGCGACCGATCTCCATGAGATCGTCGATCTGGTCGAAATCGGCCGCAGCGTCGTGGCCGATCTTGCGCCGCTGGCGATCGGCGCCGGCTATCAGATTTCGTTTCAGAGCGAGGTCGAGAGCCTGAAATGCAAAGGGAGCCCTTCGGCGCTGCCGCGGGCCGTCAGCAACCTCGTGCGCAACGCCATCGACCATGGCGGCGGGAGCGGCATGATCACCGTTTCGGTCTCGGCTGCCGGCCGTGGACGGATCAGCGTCGCCGACGAGGGGCCCGGCATCCCGGCCGAGCACCGCGAGCTGGTGTTCGAACCTTTCTACCGCGTCACCCCGAAGAGCAGGGGGGCAGGGCTCGGCCTCAGCCTCGTCAAGCAGATCTGCTTGAACCATGGCGGCGAGGTCAGCATCGAAAGCAGTTCCGCCGGCACCGAGGTGACGATCCAGCTCGGATAGACCGGCTCTTCCGGCAGCCCATGCTGCCGGAGACGATGTAATGTTGCGGCAATTCTTGGACGCCACTTTCGCCTGAGTTCATCGGCGACGGAGGCCAGACAGCGTGCGCAGCAATCCATTCCTATTTTTCTTCCCGCAGGCCTCGAGAGGCTTGTCCCTCGCTCTGCCGCTGGCGCTCGCCATGGCCGCGACCGGGTGCAGCTCGGTGCCACTGAAAGAGGCAGGCACGCTCTCCTCCTACGGCAATCTCGGCGCGCCGAAGGGGAAGCTGTCGAAATCGCGCGTCTATGTCGATGGGACGCGCCTTGCCCCGGCAAAGACGGTGAGCATCGTGCCGACGACCTTCGCCTTCAGCGCTGCGACCCGCGTCAAATCGGGCGCCGACCGGACGATGGTGGCGAATGCGCTGGACCGGGCGCTCTGCATTTCGCTCAGCGACAAATATCAACTGGTCTCTGCCGGCCAGCCGGCGGATCTGACGGTCCGCTCCGTCGTCACCGACATCGTGCCGACCAACAAGGCGATGGCGGGTGTTTCGACGGTCGTGACCGTCGGCACCGGTTTCGTGCTGCCCGTCGGCGTGCCGCGGCTGCCGGCGGGCCTCGGCGGACTGGCGGTCGAGGCGGAAGCTGTCGACAGCGGTGGCGTGCAGCGGGCCGCGATCGTTTGGTCGCGCGGGGCAAACTCGCTGCAGAACAACCCTCGCGTTTCCGAGGTCGGCGACGCCTATAGCCTGGCTTCGAAATTCAGCGGCGAGTTTTCCCGGATGCTGATCAAAGGCAAGGAGCCGAAGGGATTGGATATCTCGCTGCCATCGGGGCAACGGATGAAATCCTGGCTCGGCGGCAAACCGAAATACGCCGCCTGCGACGCCTTCGGCCGGCCGCCCGGATTGATGGGGGCGGTCGCCGCCAAATACGGCGCCCCGCCGCAATGGACCGAGAAGAAGCCGAAACCGGCCGCGACCTACTGAGACAATGCGCGGCGGCGCCGACAGCCGCCGCGACCAGCACTCAGCCCGCCCCAGGCTGATGGGACGGACGGAGCATAGGCGGGCAAGGCTTGTGCTCCGTCCGTCTGGAAATCCGTTGTGCATTTCATGTCAGCTGGCGGTTCCGGGCTTCAGCCAGAAATACAGTTTGATCTGATCGGCCCTGTCGGAGGAATGGGGGCCGCGCGTGAACAATTCGCCGCCATTGCGCTCGATCACGCGCCGCGAGGCGTCATTGTCCTCGTTGCAGAGGATGGTGAGGCGGTCGAGGCCTTCCTTTGCTGCGACGGCCAGCAGAAGGGTGAGGGCGGTCGTCGCGTGGCCGTTGCGCTGTTTCCACGGCACGACGGAATATCCGACATGGCCCGATACGTCGGGTGGCAGTTCCTCGGTGCCGGCTTGAAAGCGCAGGCTGATGCTGCCGCAGAATTCGCCATCCCAGATCCAGAACAGACGGGTGATCAGCGGCCGCGGTCCGGATTCGGCGCGCCGGCTGCCATCAGCAATGAGATCGTCGAGAAAGCTTGATCTGTCGTGGCGCAGCCGCTGGAGCTCGCCGCGAACATAGGCTTCGTCGCCCGCGCGGCGCGGATGGGGAGACCAACCGGCGGCGAGCGCCGCTTCGAAGCCCGACAGGTTTTCCAGATCCGGCCGTAGCAGGACGACGGCGTGCTTCGCTGTATCTCCAGATGGCATGTCGCACCTAAAGCGCGTCGCGATCTTTCAGATTCGCTCCTGACGCTTTAGCCTTTTAATCCGACGCATGTCGTTGTCGCAAAACCACACTTTTGCGCGACATGCTTTAGGTTCCTATCGCCTAACCAATCAAGCTTGGCCGCGCAGGCAAGCACGACCGACCGGCAATTGGAAGCCGTACAACGGGATTTCGGCCATCAAAAAAGCCCCGCATCTTCATGCGAGGCTTGTTCTGATGGATAGACCGGACTAGCGGCACTGGCGGCGCGGGCCGTAATTCGGCTGGTAGGTATTGTCATAGGCGCGGTAGGACCGGTAGCGGCTATAGCAATACTCGGCATGCGAACTATAGCCGCTCGTGCGCGGCTGCGAAGCGATGATGCCGCCGAGGAGGGCGCCGGCTGCCAGGCCGCCGATGATGGCGCCGCTGTTGTCGTGGCGGCGATACCGCCGATCATAGCGGCGATCCCAGCGATCATCGCGGCGATTCCAGCCATAACGGTCATCACGGTCGTAGCGGCGGTCGCGGTAGCTGCGCCGGTCCCGGTCGCCATCGTTATCGCGGTCACGGTTGCGGTAGGATCTGCGGTTATCGCCGTCGCCCGAGCAGACGATGGAGTATGGGTTGCAGGCGACGGTCATGATCCGGGCATCGGTATTTTGAGGCGCCGGCTGCGCCGATTGCACCAAGCTCGGCACAAAAGCCGGGCCTGCCGAGGCCGGCATTCCGGAGAAAGCCGTCGCTATCGACAGAGCAATGATGCCGAATTTGTTCATTTCACTCACCTTGGGTCAATGGATGTATCGAGGGGATAACGCAGGGGAAGGGATTAAGTTTCATTTTGGCATGAGGAGGGATTATGTATGTGCGTATCTGCTAACCTATCGTGCTTTTCACATATATATAGAGTGTGGGCGATAGGGAGCAAGGCGATTTGCTGGCCGGCGTGAGGTGAGAGTGGAGAGGGCAGCGAGGGAGTCGGTGTTGGAGGACCGTTGCGCTGGACATTGCCATTAGACTGCGACGATTATCAGAACAGCCTAACGATGTCCCTGGCAAGCCGCGCAACGGGCTTTCGGCCATCAATAAAGCCCCGCATCTTCATTGCGAGGCTTGTTCTGATAGATGGACCGGACTAGCGGCACTGGCGGCGCGGGCCGTAATTCGGCTGGTAGGTGTTGTCATAGGCGCGGTAGGACCGGTAGCGGCTATAGCAATAGTCGGCATGCGAACTATAGCCACTCGTGCGCGGCTGCGAAGCGATGATGCCGCCGAGGAGGGCGCCGGCTGCCAGGCCGCCGATGATGGCGCCGGTATTGTCATATCGATTGTCATATCGGCGATACCGGCGATCGTAGCGGCGATCCCAGCCATAGCGGTCGTCGCGGTAGTAGCGCCCGTCGCGATAGTGGTGGCGGTTGCGATACCACTTGCGACCATTGTTGAACTGACCCGGGCAGTTCGTGAAGTTGTTACAGCCGATGGTCATGACGCGGGCGTCAGTGTTTTGAGGCGCCGACTGCACCGGGCTCGGCACGAAAACCGGACCTGCCGAGGCCGGCGTTCCGGAGAAGGCCGTCGCTATCGACAGGGCAATGATGGCGAATCTGTTCATTTCACTCACCTTGGGTCAACTAATCCATCGAGTGGGTAACGCAGGGGAAGGAAATAGGTTTCACTTTGAGATGGACGGGAGGAAATATGTGCGTCGGCGCTAACGCAGCAGGGCTGTTCGGCCACATCGCGACGATCGAATGCCAGGAGAGTTCGGTGGGGTTTACTGGAGGGCTTCCCGTCACATGCCCTAGCGGATGCCGGACATAAGCAAGACGCAAAACGTCATAAAGACGGTAAATAGGTTTGTGTAAGGGACCCAAGGAAATATGCGCTTTGGCTCGTGGTATTTTGGAATTCGCGATTTGGGCCGTGGCGGACCAAAGGGCCCTTCGCCTTTCGCCGAGAAGTATAATTTACCAACGCCCATATGGATGAGAAGCGCGAGCGCTGGGGCGCCGACCAGTATAAAGAGCCATTTGGCGATCGGAGCCACTTCGAAAGGCTGAGTCAAAACGGCGATAGCTGCGGTTGAGAGCGCCCCGACCAGTATGCCAAATATTGTGAGCACACGAACTCGAAAATCCTCACCCACCGCGGATACCCTTCTATTCAACAAAATTACCTGAGCGTCATGGTGACGCTTCCCAAAGAGTGACACACTAGCCGCCGCGTCATTTCTCGAAGCTTCATCCCAAGCTGAGCAAAAACCGCGACTGCGTCCGCAGATCAAAACCAAGTCCGGGACGATCCAGGAAAACGCATCTTTCACCCCGCAGAGGGAAGGGGAGGTCGCGACTAGCTTGACGTCTGGCGCTGTCAGGCTCCCCTTCCGCCGGCCAGCAATCGAAGCTGGCTTTCGTCATGCACCCCTTGGCGATAGAGTTCGATGATGAGCGCGCCAAGACGGTCGGCTGCCTCGCTTGATCTGTCGATATTGAGCCCGCTACAGAGGGCTTCGTGGACACGCCTGCACACATCCAGATCTTCGGAGGCGAGCGGTTCGTCACGCGTGCTGAACAGCTTGTCTGACATCGCAATCTGCCCTTTTTGGATGCCGTGAATCGCTATCGAGTAAAAAAAAAAGATAATTTCGCGATCTTTGCTCCGCAAGATGGGCGAAGGTCCGAAATTCAAAACAATTCGGGGCGCACGCCGTAAGACGCAGGCGAGGGCGTCAGGGCGTGGAGACGGACCGATCGGCGCGTCGGCTCAACGGATGGTGCGAGCGCGAGATCTACTCGGTTGCGGGTGCCTTGCCGCTTTGCTGCGACAGGCGCAGCTCTTTCAGCCGCTTGGTTTTCTCCCGGCGAGCCCGCTGCTCCGCCTCGATGGTTTCCTTGGCGGCTCGCTCGGTGTTTTCGAAACGATCCTGCCGGTAAGCCTTTGATGAGGGTTCACGTTCTCTTTTCATGGCCGCTAAACGCAAATCGGCGAAAACGGTTTCATGGGAAAATGCGTAACTGGCCGTCAATCGATCGGCGTGGCCCGGCGTGAAAGCCATCATGGCAGCCGGGCGCCCTCATGGGCGCCCGGCACCATCAGAGATCAGCCTTTGATGAAGGCCAGGATGTCGGGATTGATGATGTCGGCATGGGTGGTGCACATGCCGTGCGGGAATTTCTCGTAGACCTTCAACGTGGCATTCTGCAGCAGCTTGGCCGAGAGCAGGGCGGAGTCGGCGATCGGCACGATCTGGTCGTCGTCGCCGTGCATGACGAAGGTCGGCACGGTGATGATCTTCAGGTCTTCGGTGAAGTCGGTTTCCGAAAAGGCCTTGATGCCGTCGTAATGCGCCTTGGCGCCGCCGATCATGCCCTGGCGCCACCAATTGTTGATGACCGGCTCCGACACTTTCGCACCCGGCCGGTTGAAGCTGTAGAACGGGCCGGCCGGCAGGTCGTGATAGAATTGCGAACGATTGGCGGCGAGCTGCCTGCGCAGATCGTCGAAGACCTCGATCGGCAAGCCGCCGGGATTGGCATCCGTTTTCACCATGATGGGCGGCACGGCGCCGATGATGACGAGCTTGGCGACGCGGCCCTGAGGCTGGCCATGGCGGGCGACATAATGGGTCGCTTCGCCGCCGCCGGTAGAGTGGCCGATATGGACGGCATTCCTGAGATCGAGATGTTCGACGACGGCTGCGGCATCGGCGGCGTAGTGATCCATGTCGTGACCGTCGCCGACCTGGGTGGAGCGGCCGTGGCCTCGACGGTCATGGGCAACGACGCGATAGCCCTTCTCAAGGAAGAACAGCATCTGGGCATCCCAATCGTCGGAGCACAGCGGCCAGCCATGATGGAACATGATCGGCTGGGCGGTCTTCGGCCCCCAATCCTTGTAGAAGATCTCGACGCCGTCCTTGGTGGTGACTGTGCTCATCTTTGGCTCCGTTGGTTGGGTTGGATTGGATGAATGCGGGCAGAAATTTGCGCCGTTGCCGGCGGAATTGACAAGGCCATAGGCAAGACTACCCGGGACCAGGTTGGAATATGTTGATCTCGTCATCAAGCTGTTCTTTGTATTCAATTGACATAACAGAATTTTATATTGGAAGAGGCTTCTTCGCGCCGCGGCCTGCGCGTCCCAGGATGAGGACCTTGGAGGATGCCGTAGCCCCCGACGATGAGGGCACACCGGTCGCCCGACGATAAGGGCACACCGGTCGCACGACGGCACGTCCCCCGACGCCCGCATGGCTGCCCCGCGGCTGGCGCTCACTTGAACGCGGATCGAGGCCCAACCATCTAATCCTCATACAACAGCACAATGGCGAACCGTCGCAACCGCGACCGCTTCGCCGGCGGCGGGACGATCGTTACCGCTGCTTGAGGATCACATCATGGGTTATATGGACAAGAACATAGCGCCTCAGAATGACGGGGCGCTGATCGATGCCTATTCGCAATCGATCGCAGCAGCAGTCGACATCGTCGGGCCAGCCGTCAGCCGGATCGAGAGGGTGGGTGGCCGGCAGGGGCACGGGTCGGGCTTCGCCGTCTCGCCCGACGGCCTGATCATCACCAACAGTCATGTCGTTGACGATGCCAAGGTCGTTCGCATCACCACGCCCGATGGCTTCGTCACCGAGGGCCGGGTGCTCGGCCGCGATGTCGATACGGATATCGCCCTCATTCGTGCCAATACGAGTACCGGCGCCTGGGCGAAGCTCGGAGATTCCCAGCGCCTGCGCAGGGGCCACATCGCCATCGCGATCGGAAACCCGCTCGGCTTCGAATGGACGGTTACTGCCGGTATCGTCTCGGCGCTCGGGCGGTCGATGCGGGCAGCCAGCGGCCGGCTGATGGAGGACGTCATCCAGACCGATGCGGCCCTCAATCCCGGCAACTCCGGCGGGCCGCTGGTGTCTTCGGGCGGGGAGGTCATCGGCGTCAATACCGCGGTGATCCAGGGCGCGCAGAGCATCGCCTTTGCCGTGGCATCGAATACGGCCAATTTCGTCGTTTCGGAGATTCTCCGCTACGGCCAGGTCAGGCGTGCCTTCATCGGCATTTCAGGTGACACGATCGTGCTGCCGCGCCGGGTGGCGCTTGCGGCGGGCACGGTGCAGACGACCTCGGTTCGCATCCGCCGCGTCGAGCCGGAGGGCCCGGCGGCAAAAGGCGGACTGCAGGAGGGCGATTATATCCTCGCCATCGACGGCAGCCCTGTCGGCGGTGTCGATGATATCGTCCGATTGATGGATGGCAGCAGGATCGGCAGGGAAACTTACATCCTGGTGTTTTCGGTGGCGGGACGGATCGAAAAGAAGATGCTGCTGCCGATGGCCCGATCGTGACGCCACTTCGCGTCAGGCGCTGACCGCCTCCTGATCCATCCCCGAAAAATCCACCGCCGCAAAGGCTGCCGCCAGCACCTCCGGCCCGGCGCCGCTTTTGGCCGCGTCGGTGGACAGGATCTGGCGGTAGCGCCTTGCGCCGGGCAGGCCGGTAAAGAGGCCGACCATGTGGCGTGCCACGTGCTGCAGCCGGCCGCCGCTGGCGATGTGGCGTTCGGCATAGGCCATCATCCGGCCGCAAAGCGCCTCCCAGTCCGGCTCGACCGCCGGCGCGCCGAAGAAGCGCTGGTCGATATCGGCAAGGATCGCGGCATTCTGATAGGCGGCGCGGCCGAGCATGACGCCGTCGACATGTTCAAGATGTGCGGCGGCTTCATCAAGCGTGCGGATGCCGCCATTGATGCCGATGAAGACATCGGGCCAGCGCTGTTTCATCCGGTAGACGATCTCATAATCGAGCGGCGGGATCTCGCGATTTTCCTTCGGGCTCAGGCCCTTCAGCCATGCCTTGCGGGCATGGATCCAGATCGCGTCGGCGCCGGCATCAAGGACGCGGGTGATCAACTCCGGCAGCGCCTGTTCCGGCTCCTGCTCGTCGACGCCGATCCGGCATTTCACCGTCACCGGCACGGTCGCAACCCTCTTCATCGCCGCGATGCATTCGGCCACCGTTTCCGGCGTCAGCATCAGGCAGGCGCCGAAGGTGCCGGACTGCACGCGGTCGGAGGGGCAGCCGACATTGAGGTTGATCTCGTCATAGCCATAGGGTTCGGCGATCTTCACCGCGTCGGCAAGCTTGACCGGGTCCGATCCGCCAAGCTGCAGCGCCAGCGGATGCTCGGCGGCGTCATGACCGAGCAGCCGGTCGCGCGGGCCGTGGATGATCGCATCGGCCACCACCATCTCGGTATAGAGCAGCGCTTCGCGACTGATCTGGCGGTGGAAATAACGGCAATGCCGATCCGTCCAGTCGATCATCGGGGCGACCGCAAAAATGGGCCTCTTCTGCGTCATCGACGTTCCATTGTTCGTTGTTCTCTGGGTGCCGCAATGCGGCATCGCACCGCCGCAGGGGCGGGATCATCCATAAGCGCGCATATAACACTTGCCGATGCGATCGACAAACGGCGGCCGCGCTGCAAACAAAAACGGCGCCCCCTGCGGAGCGCCGTTCATCCCGCGTGAGCGGAAGTCTGACTTACGAAGCCGAGATGTTGACAGCCTTCGGGCCCTTGCCCATGCGGTCCGGCTCGGTGTCGAAGGTAACCTGCTGGCCTTCGCGCAGCGACTGAATGCCAGAAGCCTGCAGCGCAGAGATATGGACGAAAACGTCCTTAGCGCCGCCGTCCGGCGTGATGAAACCAAAACCCTTGTCCTGGTTGAAGAATTTTACGGTGCCCTTGGTGGCCATTGGGATCGTCCTTTTCCCTTAGTCTGTGTAGTATCCGCGCCCCCGAGAGGAAGCGGACGGCTTTAGCTTTCGCCCCGATCGATTGGGACGAAGGGTCAGTCGGAGAAGTCACGTACGGGGAAAGAACGTCTACGTAGGCGGGTAGTCCCGCGCCGCCTTCCATAACGGAAGGGATTACCACATCAGTCCAGTCACCGGCATGCAAATGCCCGAGTAGGTGAATTGGTGCCAGCTTTTCGGGCAAAAAGCAAGCGGGATTATTGTGGCATGTCCCTTATCGTGACGGGAAATGCCGAAGATTCAGATACTTGACCGTGGGTTAACGGATCCTTGCACGGCTGTGCCATATCGGGATTCTGTGCCGAAACGGGATGAGCGGCGGATTCGATAGCCGGGCATGGATTTTGTCAGCAAATCGTTCTGGGCGGCTAGGCATGGCGGCGAACAGGATCTGGCGGATGCGAAGGTGATATGGTGGCCTGATGCTGGTGGCGGTGGAGCCGAATTTGGTGGAGCCGGCGGTCCCAACTCACCTTCACCATGAGGGCTCTCTTTGCGTCTGCCGCCTTCCACTGCCGTTGGTGCCGTCGACCTCCCTCGTCTCCTTCATTCCTGTGCTCGTCACATGAATCCAGTGCGCCCACGTCCTTGGGCGCGGGCGAACGACTTCATCGCATGAGAGTCATTCACGGCGCCGACGCGCCGTGGCTGGATTCCTGTGACGAGCACAGGAATGAAGGAGAGGGTGGGATTGCCGGCGTGCGCCTCGTTGGCTTTGTCCTGCCCGCCTACTGCGCCTCACCCAGCAACGCACCGAGACTCCACGGATTATCCCCCTTCTGGTTGGCGATGTCGTCGACCTTCCAGCCGCCGTGTTCGCGTACCAGGGTGTAGAAAAGCGTCACCTCTTCGCCGTTTTCGAATTGCACCTCCACCTCGGCCTTATCATCCAGCAGGATCGGTTGGCCGATCCTGACGTCGCTGGCTGCGCCATCCTGACCTGATATGACGGGATCGAAGTCGACCGCGCCGACATCGCCTTCCGGCGTATTGTCGAGATCAGCCTGGAGGAGCTCGTTCAGATGGTCGGAGAAGAAGGCGGAATAGGGCGAGGGCGCTTCGGCGTCGCTCTTGTCGGTGTCATAGCTGTAAAGCGCCTTGAGCAGTGCCTTCGGCGTCTTGTAGGTCTGCGCTAACGCCGGCAAAGCTGCGACCGCCGAGAAGGTGAGGGCGAGGATCAATGTGGACAGGCGCATACGGGCTCTCCTCGGATCGGCAGGAATTATAGCCGAATCGGGCGCGAAGGGGAGCGGCAATTTGGACCGGGCGGCCAGCCCGAACTCGCCCTTCTTCCGAGCGGGGAGAAGAGATTGGGCGGGGCGCCCTGTTCCGCCTGATCGACACTGCGGGGCTTGCTGGCCGCAAGCCCCTCCGTTTTGAAAACCATCGGCGACGCATCGCTGCGTCGCCTGCAATCCAGTCGCAACTAAATCAACGCCTCATGCGACAAGCTTGAAAACGACGACTCGAAGACGTCCTTCACGGCCACGGTGAAATCGTGGCTGGTGACGTTTCCAGCCGCGTCATAGGCTTCGGCGGTGAAGGTCAGGCTGTGGGTGCTTTCGTAGTCGATTCCAGCTTTGGTCTGGATCTTGTTGCCGACGAGCTTCAAGACGCCGTCGGCATCATCCGTCAGCCGCCACTTCACCGTGCCGCCCTCCGGATCGACCGCCGAGAGAAGGCCGACCGAAGTGCCAATCGCGACGTTCTCGGAGATCGAGCTGCGCGAGAAGGCGAGGTTGATCGGCGCCTGGTTGACCGGGGCTTCGTTGACGTCGAGGACGTTGATGGTGATGTCCTTTTCGACGGTGACCTTGCCGTCGGAAACGGCCACCTTGATCGTGTGCGACTTGTCCGTCTCGTAGTCCAGCGCCTTCGAGGTGACGATGCGATTGCCCTTGATCCGGAAATGGTCGTTCGCCCCGTCGAGCAGCTTGTAGGTGAGGACGTCACCATCGGCGTCCTTGGCGCTGAGCAGGCCGACCGTGGTCCAGATCGGGGTGTCCTCGGAGAGGGCGGTCTTGGAGAGCTGGATATTGGTCGGAGCGCTATTGCTGCCGTCAAGCGTGAATTTTTCCCTGGCAAAATCGTAGACACCATCGGCAAAGCGCGCGAATTCGACGTCATGCAGCGTATCCGTCCCCTCCGCGGCGCTCGTCAGGATGTGATCACTGTTGTTCAATGCGAAGGAATAATTGGCGAAATTACCTGAGAAGATCGCTGTATCGATGCCGGCGCCGCCATTGATGGCGTCGTTGCCGGCGCCGCCGGTCAATTTGTCATTGCCGGCCTCGCCATTGAGGATGTCATTGCCGCCGCTGCCGTCGAAAATGTCGTTGCCGCCGGTGCCCGTAAACTCGTCGTTGCCACCGCCGGTCTTGACGTCAATACCGGAGACATTGCCGGCAATATAAGCCCCGCGATCGCCGAGCTCGTCGGAAAGATCGAGGTGGGCGCTGTCCGTCAATGCCAATGAGGGATTATAATCGTCGAATGGATCGGTCGACCAAACGATCTTATCAAAACTTTCGAACTGCGCGCTCGAACCGGCAACCGACCATCCCACCGTTTCAAGGACTTCGATGTTCTTCAGCGTCAGGCCCAGCAGCGAGGTGGCTTGTAGGGCATCAATCCCGGCACCGCCATCGATTGTTCCGGAAAGCGGCGGAGTGAATTGTATGGTGATGACATCGTCGCCGGTGCCAGCGTCGATGTCGACAACTTCCGGGGTGGAGCCGAAGTGCTCAGCATCTGAGATCGTATCGTTACCCGCGCCGCCTCTGATGACGTCATTTCCGGCGTCTCCCCAGAGCAGGTCGTTACCGTCACCGCCATTGAGCGTGTCATTGCCATTTCCGCCATGGATCTCATCGTTTCCGATGTCGCCATTCAGCGTGTCATTGCCAGTTTCGCCATAAATCTCATCGTTTCCGGCGCCGCCGTTCAGCGTGTCTGCACCGTCGCCGCCGTTGATGTTATCGTGGCCTGCGCCTGTCGTGATCGCGTTGTCGCCGCTTGAGCCCGTCACATTCGCGGAGCCAGAGCCCAGTTCATCGGCAAGGTTTACCGTCCCTGAATCCGAGATGACCAGGTTCACTGGGACGAGAGGATTGATTGCTGAGTTGCGGATCACGTCGTAAGCTTCGAACTCAGCGCCGGTCTTGGTAATCGTGGCGCCGTTCGTGTCCAGGATATTCAGCGGAGTACCCGGCCCGGGGCTGTTGACGGCGAAAGTCTGTGTGCCGAAATCGTAGGTACCATCGGCAAATCGCGCGAATTCGACGTCTGTGAGCTTGTCCGTACCCTCAAGCGTGCTCGTCACGACACGGGTGCCATTGTCGATCGCGAAGGAATAATTGGCAAAGTTGCCGGAGAAGACCGCCGTGTCGGTGCCGTCGCCGCCATTGATGATGTCGTTGCCGGTGCCGCCAGTCAATTTGTCATTGCCGGCATTGCCATCGATGGTGTCGTTGCCGCCGCTGCCGTCGAAAATGTCGTTGACGTCGGTGCCCCAAAACTCGTCGTCGCCGCTGCCGGTCTTGGCGTCAACGCCCTCATAGCCGGTAATGAAAGCCCCGCGGGCTCCCAGTTCGTCGGAAAGGTCGAGATGGGCGCTGTCCGTCACCGTCAATGAGGGGCGAGAGTCGAATGGAAAGGTCGATCCCAGAATCTTATCAAAGCTTTCGAACTGGGCGCTCGATCCGCTAACCTGTGAGAACCCCGTTTCAAGGATTTCGACATTCTTGATCGTCAGGCCCTGTAGTGACGAGGCTTGCAGCGTGTCGATCCCGGTACCGCCATCGATTGTTCCTGAAATCTGTGACGCGAGTCTGTCTATGGTTATGGAATCGTCGCCAGCGCCGGCGTCAATGTCGATGAGTTCCGGCTGCGGGCCGCCAGGTCCCGGCAGAAAGACGGGAAAGCCACCGTCGGTGATCCTATCGTTGCCGTCGCCGCCGATCAATTTGTCATTGCCGGCATTACCAATGATCGTGTCGTTTCCCGCGCCGCCGTTCAGCGTGTCCGCGCCGTCACCACCCAATAGCGTGTCGTTGCCTGCGCCCGTCGTGATCGTGCTGCCGTTGCTCGAGCCAGTCACCTGCGCGGAGACCGAACCCAACTCGTCGGCCAGATCGGCCACGCCGGAATCAGAGACAACCAGAGTGACAGGCGAGGAAGGATTTGCGGCGGAGTCCCGGATAACGTCGTAAGCTTCGAATGCGGCGCCTGTCTTGGTAATCGTTGCGCCGTTCGTGTCCAGAATGTTCAAGGCCATATTAAACTTTCCAAAAAGATGCGTTGCATTCTATGAAAATGAGACATCCTCAGTAGAACTGTTCTTGCAGCTTCAACGGACGACAACCCCCTGGGGATCTATGCCAATCCCAGAATAAGTTTTCAATGCATAATTGTGCCTTTTCATCGCTTTTTTAATGAAAAACTAAGGATGAAATACTGGAGAAACGAGTTTTAATTTGAGAACTCAAAGGCATACTTTGGTCTCCTAAATGGTATTATCTTTCCTTTTCGGGCGGGATACTCTCGCCAGAATTGTGTTTTCAGCGGATTCTTCGGCGCCGCCGCGCCGCACGGCCGTCCGTGTCACTATCGCAGGTTGGTGCTGGCTTCGACATGTTTCGGCCTCTCTCGCGGGACGCCTCACGCGAGCTTGATGAGTCCTGCCTTCGTCAGCCTGAAACCGCAGGAGCGGTAGAAGCCGGTCAGGTGCGGTTCGAAATCGACATGCAGCCATTCGGCGCCGCGCTCACGAGCGAGGCTCGTTGCTTGCCGAACCATGCGCGTCGCGATCCCTTGCCTGCGCATGTCGGGGTGGACCGATGTATCGAGGATGAAGGCGTGGATGCCGCCGTCCCAGGCGACATTGACGAAACCGACGAACCTGTCGTCGTGGTAGGCGCCGATATGGGCGAGGCTGCGGGACAGGATGGGAGTGAAATCGCGGGTTTCAGAGGTGCCCCAGACGGCTGACCAGAGGGCGTTCAGTTCGGCGGCGGAGGGGAAAGGGTCGATGCGCAGTTCTGGCATTGGCGGTTCCCTTCATTCAGCGGGCATGGAGGGTCTTCCCGATCAAAGGCAGGGGCGGGCCTGACTCATTTTGTGACGGCGAAGAGCACCTGTGGTGGCCACGTACCTAATTTCGCTTTCAAGACACGTAGAATTCGTTGATCACCGTCCCGGTCGCCCAGTCTTCCCCTTTGTCCGCCCCTTGCGCTTCTGCTCACCCGGGTCCTCATAGCTCCCAACGCCGGTCTTCCCACGCACGACCGGCCGCACATCGTCGCGCTCCGGCTGGCCTTCCAGCAACGGCGAAAACCGCTTGGTGCCCTTGGCGGCTTCCGGCTTTTCCGGAACCTGGCCGATGACCGGCTTTTCCGTTCGGCCGACGGTCATTTCGTCGAGGTCGTTCTTGCGGAACAGGCTCTTCTTTGCGGGTTCGGCGATGTCCCGGCCCATCTCATCCAGATCCGGTTTCCGGAAGAGCGGGGTGGTCATGTCGGTGCCCGGGCCCATGTCGTCGAGGCTGGGCCTGGTGAAGTAGGAGGGGGTGGCTCCCTCATCCGCCCTGCCGGGCACCGACCCGGGTCGAGCCGCTTGTCTCGACCCGTCCTCCGGACCCCCCGCGGGGAGAAGGGATTCGCGGGTCGCTTTGGCGTTCCGTCTGACGCCTTCCATTGCCTTTGACTCTTCGCGGGCCATCGGATCGTCCATGACGGCCAGCTCGGCAGCCTTGAGGCGTTTGATTTCGTCGCGGAGGCGGGCGGCTTTTTCGAAGTCGAGGTCGGCGGCGGCGTCGCGCATGCTCTTTTCGAGCGCGTTGAGATGGGTCTGCAGGTTGTTGCCGACGAGGTTGCCGCCATCGGCGAAGCCTTTGCCCGAGACGCCGGAGATATCGGCGCGGACGTGGTCGCGTTCGTAGACGCTGTCGAGGATGTCGGAGATCCTGGCCTTGACCGATTCCGGCGTGATGCCGTGTTCTGCGTTATACGCCATCTGCTTTTCGCGGCGGCGGCCGGTTTCTTCCATCGCCCGCTTCATCGAACCGGTGACCTGGTCGGCATAGAGGATGACCTTTCCGTCGACGTTACGCGCCGCACGGCCAATGGTCTGGATCAGCGATGTCTCCGAGCGCAGGAAGCCTTCCTTGTCGGCGTCGAGAATGGCGACGAAGCCGCATTCGGGAATGTCGAGGCCTTCGCGCAACAGGTTGATGCCGACGAGCACGTCGAAGGCGCCGAGGCGGAGATCGCGGAGAATCTCGATACGCTCCAGTGTGTCGATGTCTGAGTGCATGTAGCGCACGCGCACGCCCTGCTCATGCAGATATTCGGTCAGGTCCTCGGCCATGCGCTTGGTCAGCACGGTGCAGAGCGTGCGGTAACCCTTGGCTGATGTTTCGCGAATCTCGCCGAGCACGTCGTCGACCTGGCTGCGGGCCGAGCGGACCTCGACCGGCGGGTCGATCAGGCCGGTCGGGCGGATCACCTGTTCGGCGAAGACGCCTCCCGACTGCTCCATCTCCCAACTGCCCGGCGTGGCAGAGACGGCGATGGTGTCGGGGCGCATGGCGTCCCATTCCTCGAAGCGCAGCGGCCGGTTGTCCATGCAGGAGGGCAGGCGGAAGCCGTATTCGGCCAGCGTCGCCTTGCGGCGGAAGTCGCCCCGGTACATGCCGCCGATCTGCGGCACGGTAACATGGCTTTCGTCGATGAAGACGAGGGCGTTGTCGGGGATGTATTCGAACAGCGTCGGCGGCGGATCGCCGGGGTCGCGGCCGGTGAGATAACGTGAATAGTTCTCGATGCCCTGGCAGGAGCCGGTGGCTTCGAGCATTTCGATATCGTAGCGCGTGCGCTGCTCCAGGCGCTGGGCTTCCAGCAGGCGGCCGGCCTTTTCCAGTTCGGCCAGGCGAAGCCTGAGCTCTTCCTTGATCGACTTGATGGCGCCGTTCAGCGTCGGGCGCGGGGTGACATAGTGCGAATTGGCGTAGATCTTCACCGATTTCAGGTCGCCGACCTTCTGGCCGGTGAGCGGGTCGAACTCGGTGATGGCGTCGATCTCGTCGCCGAACATCGAGATGCGCCAGGCGGCATCTTCCAAGTGGGCAGGGAAGAGCTCGATCGTATCGCCGCGCACCCGGAAGGAGCCGCGGGTGAAATCCATGTCGCGGCGCTTATATTGCTGGGCGACGAGGTCGGCCAATAGCTGACGCTGGTCGAGCCGGTCGCCGACCGACATCTGGAAGGTCATCGCCGTATAGGTCTCGACCGAGCCGATACCGTAGATGCAGGAGACCGAGGCGACGATGATGCAGTCGTCGCGTTCGAGCAGCGAGCGCGTCGCCGAGTGGCGCATGCGGTCGATCTGCTCGTTGATCGAGGATTCCTTCTCGATATAGGTGTCGGAGCGCGGCACATAGGCTTCCGGCTGGTAATAATCATAGTAGGAAACGAAATATTCCACCGCATTGTCGGGAAAGAAGTTCTTGAATTCGGAATAGAGCTGGGCGGCCAGCGTCTTGTTCGGCGCAAGGATGACGGCCGGGCGCTGCGTCGCCTCGATCACCTTGGCCATGGTGAAGGTCTTGCCGGAGCCGGTGACGCCGAGCAGCACCTGGCTGCGGTCGCCATTCTCCAGGCCTTCGACGAGATCGCGGATGGCCGTGGGCTGGTCGCCGGCCGGCTCGTAATCCGACTGCATGCGAATAGCGATGCCGCCTTCGGATTTGTCGGGCCGGGCAGGGCGGTGCGGCGTCCAGATCTTGCCGTTCTTGTGCAGCGGATTGCCGCTCTCGATCAGCGCCGACAGCGCTTCGACCGTGGCGGTGACGCCACCCGGCGAGATGTTGCCGGCATCCTCCAGCGAAATGTCGAGACCCGCCACAGGGTTCAGGCCGGCGGCGGCGCGCGTCTTCGGGTCGGTCGAACCGCCGATCGAGACGCCACGGGCAGTCTTGCTCGCCGTCGCCTTCTTGTTGACGCTGACGGTCTCTGAATGCTTGCGCGCCGCGTTTTCCACCGTCTTGCGATGCTTGCCCGCCTTGGAGGCAATCTCGCGCTGGCTTTCGACGCCCGCCGCCTCGGCGTCCGCCTCCAGTTGCTTCACCCAATCGGCGACGGAGCCCGAGAGCGGCGCTCCCTCGAAGGACGATTGCGGGGCTTCCTCGAAGCCATTCGGGGCGGGGGATTTCTTCGGAGATTTGGCCATGGCCGGAATATGGAGAGAGTCAGCGCGAAAGGGAAGAGGGAAAGAGTACAAAAGGGAAACGAACTGTGTGTTCGAAAGTGTGAATAGTTTGCAACGCAGGACCGCAACAGTGCTCCTTGCATTCGGTCTGCCGCCGGAGCACCCGCCTCGCCCTTCGAGGTGAGGCTCTCTGCGTGTCGGCACTCCGGCGCGCGGCACGACGGGTGCAATAGGTTCGGGCTAACAGCAGTTCACCATCGTTGTGCGGTAACCATTTGCTAACGTTAAGCATGTCCTAAGATCGTGTATTGCAAATAATATTCTCGCAATGTTTGTAGGAAATATATCGCGACTGCGCGTCGGCTTATTTGGAGATGAATTGAGTGAGAATTAAAGTCCTTGTTTGTGCCGCCCTGCTGGCGCTGGCCGGCTGCAATGCCCCGGTGTCGCAATCCGTTGCAGATTCCCAGCGTCCTCCCTCGACTGACGTCCGGCAGAACTTCGTCAACATCGTGTTCAAGAGAACCTACAGGCACGAAGCGGGAGAAGTCGTATGGGCTCGCATTTCCAGCGTGGTTCTGCTCGATCCTGAAAAGAAGATCTATGCTTACTGTGTGCGGGTGGTGCCCAAGCGCAGTTGGGGAGACTGGGCCTATCTCGGCGTCTCCTTCACGGACGGCAAAATATTAGGCGCGACGGTGAATGATAATCGCTGCCGCGACAAGCGGCTGCGCTACTACCCGTTTCCTGAGATGAACGGCATGAAAACCTGACGAAGGAGCGAGGGGCGCGCGCCACCGTTCGAGGCTTTGATGAGCGGCAGCGCGGCATGCCCGTCATGGGCGCGCGGCATCCTCCAACCTTCCTCACGCTGAGGTGCGTAGCCCGCAGGCGGAGCCTCGAAGCACAGGGTGCGGCGCTGCTGCTTGCAGCCTCGGGAAACCCGATTCATCAATTCTGATTGAGAGAGATTCAACGGAATGAAAATCAAGTTTCTTGCTTACGCTGCCCTGTTGGTATTGGCCGGCTGCCAAACCGCGGTGCCGCAATCCGTTACAGACTCCCAACGGCCGCCTTCCAGCGCAGTGCGACACGAGTACGTCGACGCTCTGCGGGGAACCATTAAACCGGGGAACTTCGTAAAGGCGGAGATTTCCAGCGTGGTTCTGCTTAATCCGGAAAAGCAGATATATGCTTATTGCACGCGCACGACGGAGCGCGGCAACCCAAACTGGTCCTATATCGGCCTGGGCTTGCAACACAACATGATATTGTACCTGAAAAGGAACGACTATCGCTGCCACGACGAACGGCTGCGTTACTATGATTTTCCGGAACTGCGGAACATGAAGTACTGAGGCAGAGGCGGGGTCTTTGCCAGCCTCGCCGGCACCCCTTTCGGACGCCATCAAAACCAGAGATCTCGTCACTCAGCGCTTGACCAGCACGCTTGCCTGCACCGGCTGCTCGATACCCTTCAGGGCAAGCATGCGCGTTTCGGCGTCTGCGGTGAGAGCGGGCGCCTTCGCAGTCGTTTCGGCAGAGATCAGGATCTCGCCGGCGGCGGCCTGGGATTCGAGCCTTGCGGCCTGATTGACGACTCCGCCGATCGCGGTGAAATCGCTGCGGAAGCTTGAGAATTCGCCGATCTGGACCTCGCCGGAGTGGATGCCGACGCCGACGCCGAGGGTGCGGCCGGGTAATGCCTCGAGCGTCAGGCCGTTCAGCGCTGTGGCGCAATTTCGCTGTATTTCTAGGGCGGCCAGGATCGCAGCGCCGGCGTGATCATTCCGAACGATTGGGAAATTGAAGATCGCCATCAGTCCGTCGCCCATCTGTTTGTTGACGATGCCGTCATGCGCCCAGATCGCCTGCGCGCAGCGATCCTGGAACAGGCTGACGATCTCGCTCAGTTGCACCGCCTCGATGCGCTCCGACAGATCCGTGAAACCCCTGATATCGGCAAACAGGATGGTGGCGTCGACGGTGATCTGGCGCTGCTTCTTGACGTATTGGAAGGAGCGCTCGCAGATCGTGCAGATATCGGGGTTCATCTTGCTGCGAGTGATGCCGAAGGCGCGGAAGGGCAAAGCCAGCGGACCGCCGATCGGGATCGGCATATGCATCTGGTCCCAGCAGCCGCGGCAGATCCTGGCGCTGCCGTGCCTGGCCGGCTCCATGGAAGAGGCTGTCGTCATATTTCCAAATCCATCGCCTGATAGCCAAAAAAACAAGCTTCCAATACTTGGTTGCTTTTGACAACTCTCTCAATCATCGAAGACAATGATGGCTTGAAGTATTTCGTCCGGCGCCATCCTGATCAGACACATCGCCGCCAAGTCGAATATCGTGTGGTCCGGCGATAGCATCGCGATAGGACATCCTGTAGGATATTGTTAACAATACATTCGCTCTCCAGGAAAGACCGGGGATGGAGCGCCGTCTTGCAGCAATCCTGATCGCTGATGTCGTCGGTTACAGTCGATTGAGCCAGATCGACGAAGAGGGCACGCGTGCGCGTTTCCAGGCGGATCAGGACAATGTCTTCGAGCCGGCGATCGAGCGTCATCACGGCCGGCTGGTCAAAACCATGGGCGATGGTCTGCTGGTCGAATTCCAGAGTGTCGTCGATGCCTTGCGCTGCGCGGTGGAGGTTCAACAGCTGAAAGCCACGCATAATGCCGCTGTTGTCCCGGAGCATCGGCTCGAGTTCCGGATCGGCATCAATCTCGGCGATATCATCGTCGAGGGCGAGGACATCCAGGGCGACGGCGTCAATATCGCCGATCGAATGCAGGCGCTGGCGGAGCCGGGCGGCATCGCCATATCGGGCACGACATACGACCAGGTGAAATCGAAAGTCCCGGTCGGTTTCGCGTCGCTCGGCGAGCAGCGGCTGAAGAGCATCACCGAACCGGTCCGGGTCTATCGCGTCCTGCTCGACCCGACTGCTGCCGGCAAAACCGTCAAGACCCGCAGGCGCCCGCCGATGCGCCGCCTCATTGCGGGCATCGCAGCCGCCGTCATCCTCGCTCTTGCCGGTGCGGCGCTCTGGTGGTGGCAGCCGTGGATGCCGGCTAAACCCCCGGGGCTCGGCGAACGTTTTGCCTATCCGCTGCCGGACAGGCCCTCGGTTGCGGTTCTGCCCTTCATCAACGTCAGCGGCGATACCGAGCACGACCACCTCGCGGAAGGGTTGACGGACGACCTGATCACCGAACTATCGAAAGTATCGGGTCTCTTCGTCATCGCACGCCATTCGGTCTTCGCCATCCAGGACTCCGCCGGCAAGATCCAGGACGTGGCTGCCGAACTCGGTGTTCACTATGTGCTCGAAGGCACCTTGCAGCGCGCCGGGCCGCGGCTGCGGATCAATGTCAAACTGATCGACGCGGTCACCGGCCTGTCGCTCTGGGCCGAGCGCTACGACCGCCAGTATACCGATCTCTTCGCGGTTCAGGACGATGTGATCGGCAAGATCATCGCGGCCCTGTCGGTCAAGCTCAGCGCGCGCGAGCGCGACCAACTGGCCCGAATCCCGACCGAAAATCTCGAAGCCTATGATTATTACATGAGGGCCGAGCAGGAGGGCTTCATCTTCAGGGATGTCGATACCTACCGCCGGACGCTCTCCTTCTACCAGAAAGCGATCGATCTCGATCCGGGCTTTGCCAATGCCCATGCGGGCATTGCGCGCGTCGCCGTCGATGTCTGGCGCAACGACTACAATTATCTCTGGTCGGCTGCCGTTGCCCGCAAGATCGCCTATGACGCCGCCGGGCAGGCGCTCAAGCTCGATCCCAACAATGCCAGGGCGCACACCGTCCTTGCCCTGCTGCAATGGGTGGACGGGCGCGAGACGGAGGCCAGGAACTCCGCCAATATGGCCGTCGCGATGCAGCCGAACGATGCGGAGGCCGCCGCCAATCTCGCGCTCATCCTCGTTCACACCGGAAGCGCGGGCCAGGCCGTCGCCGAGATGGAGAAGGCCTTGCGGCTCGACCCATCGCCGGCGCCGAGCTTTCAACTGCTGGCGGGGATCGTCTTTTATACCGCCGGCGACGACCAGCGGGCGATCTCGCTGATAGAGCCGACGCTCGACAGCCTGCCGAAGGTCGAGCCGGCGCGCGAATATCTGGCGGCTGCCTATGCGGATCAGGGCAATCAAACCAGGGCCGCGGCGGAGACGGCAAAGCTGCTGGAGCTCTTCCCGGAGAGCAATCTGACCTATTACGGCTATCTCTATGATTATTGGCAGGACGGTGATCTGCAGCGCCATCTGGCCGGATTGCGAAAGGCCGGCATTCCCGAATGGCCCTTCGGTTTTGCAGGTCATCAAGCCGACAGGCTCGGCGAGGCAGAGCTGCGCAATCTCGTCGACGGCAAAAGCTGGAGCGGCAAGCACAAGAACGGCACGGATTTCATGCAGTATTTCGACAAGGCCGGAAACACGGCCTATCGCAGCGCCAATACCAACATCACCGGCACGGTCGAGGTGCGAGGCGACAGAATCTGCGAAAAATTCGCCGGCTACTTCCTCGACCGGATGGTATGCGGATATGTCTACCGCAACACCACAGGCGAGCAGGGCGACCGGCCATATGTACACGTGACGCCGCGCGCCCTGACGTTCTTTTCACTTACGTCATGACGTGCCGGCGATGGGCTTCATTTCGTCGCCGGTTGCTGCCAGACGGTGTGCATCTTCTCCGAAATCAGTGTCTGCTGAACTTCGGACCAATGCTTCTTGGAGTCGGTCACCTTGGTCGGATTCTTCTCCATGCCTTCCGCCGCCCCGGGATCATAGCTGAGATACAGTTTGCCATCGATGATCCGCCAGGCTTTCGGATCGATATTGGTGGTCACCGTCCCGAAGGACACGCCATCGGCGCAATAGCCGCCATATTGCGGCGCATATCTGGACGGATCGCCCTTAAAGAGGTCGCGATTTTTAGCGCTGGAAAAATACCAGGTCGCGCCAAGCCAGTGATAGGAATATGTCTCGGATCCTTCGACGGCCTGATTTTCCGTGAAATAGGCGACCGGGTCGTAACCCTTGATCGCAACATTTCCGAAATAGCCGGTATTGACGAGTTCCTCGGCCCCCGCAGGCTGAAGGAAGGAGAGCAGCATGACCGTAGCGCCAACGGTTACGCCCACCCGCTTTCCGCATTTTTGCACATGATAAGACATAACAAGCTCCGTTCCCGGACGCGGTCTGTTACCTCAAGCGAAATGCTATTGCCGTTTGGTGCATTCCTTGTAGAGCGGTTCGCCTACAAGCTCGGCTTTCTGGCAAACAGCACCGGCTTCTATGAGTAATTTGGCCGTATCCCAATGCGCCCGCCACCCGGCTTGAGTGAGAGGCGTGTACCCATTTCTTTCCGTCGCTTCGACATCCGCATTCTTCGTCAACAGAAAAGCGACCACCTCAGTGCGGCCCTCTTCGGCGGCGCCGTGCAGCGGCGACATCTGATAGAAATTCTTCCTGTCGTTGACGACAGCTCCCTCTGCGACAAGCAGTTTCACCACCTCCAGATTTCCTCCATAGGCTGCCGCATGCAGTGCCGTCAGCCCACCCTTGTTGCGAATTTCGATGTCGGCGCCGCGATCCAGCAAAAGAACGACGACATCGGCATGGCCCGCCAATGACGCGATAATCAGCGCCGGCTCGCCCGCCTCGTCGACCTCCGACAGATCGGAGCCCTGATCCAGCAACTGTTTGACGCGTGCGACATCGCCATCCCTAGCCGCCTGGTGCAAAGGACCGGCCCATGATGGCAGCACGCCCATGGCAAGCGCAGCAACAGTCGCGATAAAAACATTCACGGGCACGATCTCGGCTTGATTGGGGTTCGCATGCGCCGTTTTGTCGCGTTTTAGCACGCGTCCCGACCGTAAACAAGATTACGCTAATGGACGCGCTCGTGGTCAACACCACGCATGCGCTGCGGCTGCGACCAACGGTTCCGGGGAATACGGTCACACTTGTTACTCCCCCTGTCCGATTTCCGATGCGAAACTATCTCAGACCAATGCGCGATGAACCGGGCTTCCAAACCCGGGAATTTGCCCTGATGAGGAGATTGAACCATGACTGCTTCAGCCGAGAATGGAAAAAGCGGACAAGCCATGCACAAGCCGCCAGTCGTGTCGCCGCAGGCCTGGGAGGCGGCCCGCGAACAGCTGCTGGTCAAGGAAAAGGCCGAGACCCGGGCTCGCGATGCGCTCGCCGCCGAGCGCCGGCGCATGCCATGGGTGGCGGTCGAGAAGGCCTATGCGTTCGAAGGTCCCGGGGGCAAAGTCAGCTTGCTCGATCTGTTCGAAGGCAGACACCAACTCATCCTCTACCGCGCCTTTTACGAGCCCGGCGTGTTCGGCTGGCCCGAGCATGCCTGCCGCGGCTGCTCGATGGTGGCCGATCAGGTCGCCCATGTCGCCCATCTCAACGCCCGCGACACGACGCTGGTCTTTGCCTCGCGGGCGCCGCAGGCCGACATCACCCGGCTGAAGGCGCGCATGGGCTGGACGATGCCGTGGGTTACCATCACCGACAGCTTCGACAAGGATTTCGGCGTCGACGAGTGGCACGGCACCAACGTGTTCTACCGCGACGGCGAGCGCATCTTCCGCACCTATTTCATCAACAACCGTGGCGACGAGCAGATGGGCGGCACCTGGAACTACCTCGACATCACCCCGCTCGGCCGCCAGGAAGTCTGGGAAGACTCGCCCAAGGGCTACCCCCAGACCCCGACCTACAAGTGGTGGAACTGGCACGACAGTTATGTGCCGGACGCCGAGCCCGACAAGAGGTGGGTCGAGGTGTCTGATGCAGGGGAGGCGGCGTTTCGGGCCGAGAGCGCAAACGAGAAACCGTGAGGGAGGCAGGCGGCTGCGGATCAGCGGCCTGCAGGCGCCGGTCCGTCGGGCCGCGCCGTCAAATCTTCGGCCGCCCGCCGTAGAGCCGTTGCCTTGCCGGCCGCGGCCCGTGCTTTCCCGATGCCGGAGCGACCGCGCCATCGGTTGGTTTCTCCACAGGACCAGTAGCGGGGCCGGTAACGCTGCCCGCTGATCGCCAACTTATTCTTCTCAAAGTGGAAACTTTTCGGGGACGGTTGCGTTGTAGCCGCTACCGGCAGTGCGCCTGACAGGGCCGTCTATGGGGAGGCTTATGCATGAAGGTCATGATCGTTGAAGACGAGAATTTTATCGCTCTGGAACTCGAGCGCATCGCGCAAGAGGCCGGACACCAGACCATTGGGCCGGTCTCGACGGTGGAGCAGGCTCTCGCCCACGCTCAAAGAAGCGATGTCGCGCTCGTCGATCTCAGTCTCTCCGACGGGCTGAGCGGCGCCCAGCTCGCGCGCCGGCTGATCGATCGCCATAGAGTTGACGTCATCTTCGTGACTGGCAGTCCCGAGAGCGTCGGTCACGGTATCGACGGTGCGCTTGATGTGATCGCCAAGCCCTTTACCGACGAGAGGGTCGCCAGCGCGCTCTCGCGGGCGGCGGCGCGACGCAAAGACTTCGACAGCAGCAAGGCTGCGTTCTGAACAGCAAGGCTATGTTGTGATAAGAAGAAGATCGGCGTCATTCAGACCGTTGGCGCCCACCTGAGGAGACAGTCCGGATGAAGCACGCGCTCATTGCCGTTCTCTTCATTCTCAGCGCTTGCGCCAGCGCAGGGGATCCGCAGCCTCTTCCGGGCAGCCTGACGTATGGCGGAAAGGTCCTCCATTCGCCCTATCGTCCGGGAACGGTGGTCAAGAATACCTTTCTCGGCGATTTCGGTTACCGCGTCTTCGAAACCTATGTCGTTCAACCGGATGGGACGCTCAAGCTGACGTCCCAAAGCACAGGGCCGGACTTCCTTTGGCAGTGAAGGCTCCTCAATCCAGAGGGCGCAAGGTGCGCGCACCTCGAGCATTTGAGGCTGCTCGTTGACTTTTGCATTTTTCATTTCAGTGCAGTTGAATGTTGCGCTGCGGTAAAAATTTCGTCTATACCGCAGGCATTCACAACGGACCCGGTGAGACCCCGGGTGGCTCTTCTGGCCGCCGATCCGCCAGACAACGCAAAACCTGCATGCCGTCACGCGACCGCTCGCCAGAGCGGGTCTGGCCATGCTTTGCGAGAATCTATCCCATGCTGCTTTCCTCCATCCGTCGTGATTGGTCCGCCAATCCTATGCGCGAAATGCTCGCCGGAGCGGTGGCGACCTTCGCCCTGATCCCCGAGGTGATCGCCTTTTCCTTCGTGGCGGGAGTCGATCCCGAAGTCGGTCTGTTTGCCTCTTTCGTGATCAGCATCGTCATTGCCTTTACCGGTGGACGCCCGGCGATGATTTCGGCCGCCGCCGGGTCGGTGGCGCTGGTCGCAGCGCCGCTGGTGCATGCCCATGGTTTGCCCTATCTCTTCGCGGCCGGGCTGCTGGCGGGGTTAATCCAGATCGGCTTCGGCCTGCTGCGCCTTGGCGTGTTGATGCGCTTCGTGTCGAAATCCGTCCGCACCGGCTTCGTCAATGCGCTAGCTATTCTGATCTTTGCCGCGCAAATGCCGCATATTGTCGGTGCCGGCTGGATGGAATATGCCGTGCTGATCGCCGGGCTTGTTATCATTTACCTGACGCCGCGGATCACCACCGCGATCCCGTCGCCGCTGATCTGCATCCTGATCCTGACCGTCGCGTCGATGGTGCTCGGGCTTCCCGTGCTCACCGTCGCTGACCTCGGCAAGCTGCCGGAATCGCTTCCGGTGTTCGGCTGGCCGGCTGTGCCGCTGACGCTGGAAACGCTTAGCATAATCGCCGGACCCGCACTTGCCATCGCCATGGTCGGGCTGTTGGAATCGATGATGACGGCGAGTGTCGTCGACGATCTCACGGATACGCCGAGTTCGAAGAACCGCGAATGTACCGGTCTCGGTCTCGCCAATGCGGCCGCGAGCCTGTTCGGCGGCATTGCCGGCTGCGGCATGATCGGCCAGACAGTCAGCAACGTGAAATATGGCGGGCGCGGCCGGCTTTCCACGCTGTTTGCCGGCGCGTTCCTGCTGATCCTGATGGTGCTCCTGAAGCCGTGGGTGTCCGAGGTTCCCGTCGCCGCACTGGTGGCGATCATGGTCATGGTATCGATCGACACGTTCGATTGGTCGTCGCTCCGAGCCGTGGTGGTCCATCCCAGGATGTCGAGCGCCGTGATGGTGGCGACCGTCATCGTCACCGTCTTCACCGCGAACCTGGCGCTCGGGGTGACGGTCGGGGTGCTGCTCAGCGGCGTGTTCTTCACCTTCAAGGTTGCTAGCCTGCTGCAGGTGGACGTCGCGCCCGACGCAACGACCGGGCGGCTGACCTACCGCGTGTCCGGCCAGGTGTTTTTTGCCTCCGCCGATGTCTTCGTCGAGGCTTTCGACGTTCAGGACGCGATCGGCAAGACCGTGCTGATCGACGTGTCCGAAGCGCATTTCTGGGACATCACGGCCGTTGCTGCGCTCGACAAGGTCGTCCATCGTTTTAGGGCGCACGACATAGCCGTGGAGGTCGCGGGCCTTAACCAAGCCAGCGCGACTTTGATCGGAAGTCTCGACGGCAAGGTGGTGTTGAAGGAGGTCTAACGGCGAAGGTCGGATTTCATCCTACGGCGATATGATGGCGAATTCCTCGCTCCCGCCAGTTCCTGTGGCGTTCAGCCGTGTGACGGCCAGTTCAATGAATGCTTTGACCAAAGGCGGCAGGTGTCGGCTGCTGGGATAGACGACATGGAAGCCGCCGGCCGGGGTCGTATAGCCGTCGAGAACGCGGCGAAGCCGCCCGTCCTTGATGCAGGCTTCGGCAAATCGGTGTGGCAATTGGGCGATTCCATGGCCGGCGATCGCGGCGGCCATCACCGCCTGCATCTCGTTGGCGGCGAAGCGGCCCGAAACCGCGATCGTTTCCTGACCGCGCGGACCTTCCAGCAACCATTGCGCATGGACGGACTGGCCGGCGATGACGCAGTCGTGGCGGACGAGATCTTCAGGCGCAGCGGGCGGGCCGCAGCGGGCGAGATAATCCGGGCTTGCGCAGAGAAGGCGGTGCATCGAGCCGAGTTTGCGGGCGACCAAGGTAGAATCCTCGAGGACACCGGTGCGGAAGGCCAAGTCTATGCCGTTTTCGACGAGGTTCAGCCTGTCGTCGGTCAGGCGCAGTTCGACCCTCGTCTTCGGGTAGGTCGAAAGAAATCCAAAGATCGCATCCTGGAGGAAATGGCCACCGAAGCCGACCGGCGCCGATATGCGGATCGTGCCGGCAGGCTCCGCACGCGCTTCCGCAAGCCGCAGGTTGGCGCCTTCGATGGTGCGTAGCGCCTGGCTGCTTTCTTCGTAGTAGAGACGCCCTGAAGCCGTCAGGTTGAGGCTGCGGGTCGTGCGCTGCAGCAGCCGCACGCCGAGTTCGCGTTCCAGCTCGGCGATGCGGCGGCTGACCGTCGTCTTCGGCATGCCGAGCAAGCGCGCGGCGGCGGTGAAGCTGCCCGCTTCGACGACGCGGGCGAAGATCATGATATCGTTTAGATCGAGCATTGTAGCTCCACATGGTACGATGTTTCTCAATTATGGGCCATTATGGTTCAATGCGACAGACCCTAACTTTGCTGTATCCGTCACAACAAGGAGTAGACAGATGAGCAACACACGAAGCGTTCTGGTCACAGGCGCCACCGGCCAGCAGGGCGGCGCGGTCGTGCGCGCCCTGATCGCGCGGGGACATCGCGTCAAGGCGATTAGCCGCCGGCCGGACAGCGAAGGCGCAAAACGGCTGACCGCGGCGGGAGTCGAGGTCGTCGCCGGCGATCTTGACGACGCGGCATCCGTGGCGACGGCGGCAAAGGGCGTCGACACGATGTTTCTGATGGGCAACAGCTACGAGGCCGGAACGGACGCGGAAACCCGTCAGGGCATTGCCGTCGCCAATGCGGCAAAGGCCGCCGGCGTCGGCCACCTGATCTATTCCTCCGTCGCCGATGCCGACAAGAAGACCGGCATTCCGCATTTCGACAGCAAGTATCTGGTCGAGAAGCATATCGCCGGTCTCGGCATACCCTATACGATCAGCGCGCCCGTCGCCTTCATGGAAAACACCGTGGCACCCTGGGCGATCGACGGCCTGCGCCAGGGCGTCTACGCCGCCGCGCTGCCGCCGACGCGCGTGCTGCAACAGATCACCATTGATGACATTGGTGCTTTTGTCGCGGCATTGGCGGAGCGGCGCGAACAGGTGTTCGGCAAGCGTTTCGATATTGCCGGCGACGAGTTGTCGGGCGAGCAGCAGGTGAAGATCTTGTCCGAGGTGCTCGGCCGCCCGATCACTTACCGGGAATTGCCGATCGCGGCGATACGGCAGCAGAGCGAGGATACGGCGCTGATGTTCGAATGGTTCGACCGCACCGGCTACGACGCCGGTATCGCCGCCCTGCGCCGCGATTTTCCTGAGGTCGGCTGGCACAGCTACGCCGACTGGGCGCGGGGCTTCGATTGGAGTGTGCTCGGTAGGGCGGGCGGCTGAGTTGATGCGGTATCACCGGACGGTGATATCGCCGGCTGATGACATCTGACGGAGGTGGATCGGCCGGCAATCGCCTTACGGCCACCTCGAAAGAGGGGCAACGATAGCCCAACTTCTCGGCATCCTCGGCCTCGAGCCGAGGATGCAGGCGATCGTGCCCGCTTGCACAGTCGCCGGTGAATCCTAGTATTCAATCGAAGACTTATGTCCTTGAGGAGGAGGCTTCGATGCCGTCGAGTTTCAACGTCGAAAGTGCCGATGGTTATGAACGGCTGATGGGGCGCTGGAGCAGAAGGCTGGCGCCGATGCTGATCGATTTCACCGGTCTCGCGAATGGTAATCGCGTGCTCGATGTCGGTTGCGGGACCGGCAGCCTGGCGTTCACTTTGGCGGAAACGCCAGGCCTGCGGGAGATCGTCGCCGTCGACTATTCGCCGGTCTTCGTCGAGGCCGCAACCCGGCGGAACACCGATCCGCGAATAACGATCCAGCAGGCCGATGCCTGCGCTCTTCCTTTCGAGGACAACCGCTTCGACCGGGCGATGTCGCTGCTCGTCCTGCATTTCGTGCCGGAGGCGGGAAAGGCGGTGTCCGAGATGGTTCGCGTTGTGCGCCCGGGCGGCGTGGTCGCGGCGGCCGTCTGGGACCATTATGGCGGCATGTCCGGCATGCGAATGATGTGGGATACCGTGGTGATGCTCGACGAGAATGCGCTGCCCTTGCGGCGCAAATATTGTTTTCAGCCGATGATGCGGCAGGGGGAAATGAAGGAGAGCTTCATCGCGCAGGGCCTTGTCGATGTGGAGGAGACGTCGCTGCTGATCCGGATGGAGTATTCTTCCTTCGAGGACTACTGGGATCCAATCGCTGCCGGTGAGGGGCCGCTCGGTAAATATGTCGCAGGGCTGGATCCGGCGAAGCGAAGGGCCGTCGATGCCGCCGTCAGGGCGGCATACGAGGCGGGTGAGCCCGATGGGCCGCGGTCTTTCGCGTCGGTGGCGTGGGCGTGCCGGGGGCAGGTGCCAGCGGAAGGCTAGGCACAGCTTGCTGCGTATGGCGCAAGTCCAAGAGAGCCTCCTCCTGAGGCACCGCGCAGAGACCTCCAAGGATGGGGCGGATGCGGGGCGGCATCAAATGGACGCAGGGAGCGGCGTTGCGGCGTGTTCTTCGAGGCTTCGCCCTTCGGGCTCGGCGCAGCAGGATGAGGGACGTTGGAGAATGCCGCGCCCAAAGGGCAGGGCGCTGGCCAGTCGCATGCCTGCGACAAGGAGCCGCGTGTGACCCGATCACGCCAATCGTGATGGAACAGCGGCAGGATTGCTGACGTTATTGCCCGCTGTCGCCGACGGCGAACGCCATTGTCGACAGCATCACCCGCCCGTTTCGGGCACCCCTTCCGACTGCATCCGGAATTGCCCGCCTCGCCGCCGCTTTCGGACGGAGGAATATCAGATGTCCGCTTTGGAAAGCCTGCGCCTGTTGACGCCGCAGCAGCGCAATACGGTCATTGCCAGCTATCTCGGCTGGACGCTCGACGCCTTCGATTTCTTCATTCTCGTCTTCGTTCTCAAATACATCGCCGAGGAATTCCATACAGACGTCCCCGCCGTCTCGGTGGCGATCTTCCTGACGCTCGCCATGCGGGCGCTCGGCGCGCTGATCTTCGGGCTTGCGGCCGACCGCTACGGTCGGCGCATCACGCTGATGGCCGACGTGCTGCTCTATTCGCTGTTTGAATTCCTGACCGGCTTCTCCACCGGGCTCACCATGTTTCTCGTGCTCAGGGCGCTCTACGGCATCGCCATGGGCGGGGAATGGGGCGTCGGCGCCTCGCTCGTCATGGAGACGGTGCCGGAGCAGAGCCGCGGCATCGTCTCGGGCATTCTGCAGGCGGGTTATCCCTCGGGTTATCTGATCGCTTCGATCGTATTTTTCCTGCTCTTTCCCGTCATCGGCTGGCGCGGCATGTTCTTCGTCGGCGCGGCTCCGGCGCTGCTGGTGCTCTACATCAGACGCAATGTCGAGGAGAGCCCGGCCTTCCTGAAGCGGCAGGCCGAGGGGCGGCGGCCATTCCTGACGGTCTTGCGCGAAAACATTCCGCTGTTCATCTGGGCGGTGCTTTTGATGACGGCGTTCAACTTCTTCAGCCACGGCACACAGGACATCTATCCGACTTTCCTCGAAACCCAGCGCAACTATTCGAGCTATACGGTCGGCGCCATCGCCATCGTCTACAATATCGGGGCGATCTGCGGCGGGCTGTTCTTCGGGGCGCTATCGCAGCGGATCGGGCGCAGACGCGCAATGGTCATCGCCGCGCTGATCGCCGTGCCCGTGGCACCGCTCTGGGCCTATGCGCCGGGGCCGGTGCTGCTCGCCATCGGCGCCTTCCTGATGCAGTTCTTCGTCCAGGGCGCCTGGGGCATCGTGCCGGTGCATCTGAACGAGCTGTCGCCGGATGAGGTGCGCGGTACCTTTCCGGGCTTTGCCTACCAGCTCGGCAACCTGTTCGCCTCCGGCAATGCGACGCTGCAGGCGGGGTTGGCTGCCCGCTGGGACGGCGACTATGCCTACGCGCTATTAATCGTCGCGGCGGTAGTGGCGCTGGTCGTCGCGGCTCTCGCCGGCTTCGGCTACGAGAAGAAGGATGTCCGCTTCGGCACGGAGGAGGCCGAGGAGCCGCATGGCGCGATGCGAATCTAGCGCTGCCTGCGGTCTAAAGAGGCCGGCGGCTGATGTCGCCGGCCTTCCTTGCGTTACCGTTCGATCCGAAATGCCTTTGAGTCCGTAATCACTTTGTAGGCACAGATGCTGTCGTAAAATGTCTGTCCGCGCCAGAAGAAGACCCCCAGAGCCATCAGGCGGTGGCCGCGATTGTCAGGATGATGTAGAATTGATCACCGAGTACGCCAGAGTTGGCTCGGGAAATTTGTCCACGACTTAAACCAAACGCGGTGACTGCAATAAAGGCGCTATTGCCACTATTGCTCGAATCTTTGCCGTTTACTATCGTCCACCGAACCTGCAGTAATGGGCGGCATCGTGAGAGATTTATTTCCCGGATTTTATCCACCAACCGCGCAAGAATATGAAAAAATATCCAAGGAATCGCTCGTTGTTTTCGACGCGAACTCGCTGCTTGACCTCTATCGACTACCAGCGAGCGCTCGTGATGAATTCCTTGAAGTACTTGCGGGACTGAAAGATCGTCTTTGGATTCCGTTCCAAGTGGCGTTGGAGTTTCAAAGAAACCGGCTTACGGTTATCACCGACGAGCGAAAAGTTACGCAAGATGCGCTCGACTCTGCAAAAGAACTCGTCGAGAAACTGACCCAAAAGGTCGAAGATTTGGAACTCGACAAGCATGGCCTCGGCTTGAAGCCGGATGAACTCATAAAGGACTTAAAAAACTCGAATCAAAAGCTGCAGGAAGCCCTAACTAAGGTTCATGAAGCACGCCTTGATCCTGGCCACAAAGATGAAATCCGTGACCGCCTCGACAAGATTCTAAAAGGCAAAGTCGGATCACCTCCTTCAACACAGGCCGAGATGGACCAATTAGTTGCTGGAGGCGACCAGCGGTTTAGCGATCGCATTCCGCCAGGCTTTGCTGATGTCGACAAAGGAAAGGACCCAACAAAGGCGTCTTACGTCCATAATGGAATTAAATATACGGCGAAATTCGGCGATCTCATTCTTTGGCGGCAACTTATAAGCTACGTCAAAGCGGAGAAGCCGAAAAGTGTCCTTTTTGTAACGCGCGACAGAAAAGAAGACTGGTGGTGGTCGGAAAAGGGCAAAACCCTCGGTCCGAGCCCTGAGCTAGTATCTGAAATCAAACGAGAAACCGGCGTCGAATTGTTCTGGATGTATCGCCCAGACCAATTCCTCGAAATGGCGAAGACGAACGATATTGCAAAAGTCTCGTCGTCGTCGGTGGATGAAGTAAAGGCACTAAAAAGCCGATGGGAAGAGATATTTCAATCATCAAACGGGCTGATACCGCTGACGTTCCGCCCCCTCACCACGAGTCGAATTGAAGACATTGTGCTGGCTTATCTCGAAAACCGCTTTGATGAACTTGAGGTGAATCCGTCTGGTTTCCCCGACGCATTCGCCTTCGACGAAGCCTCTGGTTTGAAATTCGCGGTCGAGATAATGTCGCCGGGCCGGGCGGGCGGCCCTTCGCATTTTCTCGAAGAGGCCAAGAGCAAAATTATTGTAGTACAAGACCTCATTGACAAAGGTGTGGCTGCGGGATTCGTTCTAGCATGCGTGGTTCCTTCAAGGATAGCTGATCAATTCGTGAACTCGTTGGAGCGATTACGCGATGTGATCAGCGCATACCCCCTGACTGAATTAGTCGTCGGCGAGATTGTTGACGATGCTTTTCAGCCGTTGCTACGAATAGGCAACAATGATCTGAAGTAGCCTTGTGCAGCCGTGTCGACACACCGCGCATAACCGGACTTGCCGTCGAACGACAGCGTGCTAGGTAAGGCCCGCCGGTATCTCGCCGGATCAATTTTCTTTCACAGCCCCCGAGTTAGCCCATGTCCTTTTCTCCCGCCGCCGTCTGGCCTGTCGTCATGCTGTTTGCCTCCAACATCTTCATGACATTCGCCTGGTACGGGCATCTCAAGCACAAGAGCAGTGCCATCTTCCTGGCCATCGTCGTCAGCTGGGGTATCGCCTTTTTCGAATATTGCCTGGCGGTGCCGGCCAACCGTATCGGCTCGGCGGTCTATACGACGGCGCAGCTGAAGACGATGCAGGAAGTGATCACGCTGATCGTCTTTTCCGGCTTCTCGATCTTCTGGCTCGGCGAGAACCTGACCTGGAACCATGCGATCGGCTTCGCCCTGATCGCGATCGGAGCGTCCTTCATTTTCCGTGCATAAAATTTAGCCTTTTCAATAGATTACAAATCGTCCATGTCTCGATATCGCCGCATTTCCTACAGATTGCGGTCGCAATCGGCTGGCAGCCTGTCACCTCACGCTTTTTGTTTTGCGCAATTGCGGGCGCAAACCGCTGTGCATTTTTGCTGGAATTGCTTCAGCATTGATCAGGAGGTGATCTGCCATGAGCCTGTCTTTCCCGACGATGGCGGCGATCCGGTTCGGCTATGGCTTGCGGCCGGGCGAGGCGCCACCTGACAGCAAGGACGAGCTCATCGGCCAGCTGCGCAAGGGGGCGGCGGCGATACCGGACTTTCCCATGGGTGGTCCTGACATGCGCCACCAGGCGATTCTCAGCCTGCAGTCGCAACTGACGCAGATTAGGCAAGACGCCAAGACGGTGACCGACGACACGGTGCAGCGGGAGATGCGCAAGAGCGTGCAGCGCCAGGCGCAGCAGCAGTTCCAGCACGATTCGAACCTGCGATTGATGCAGGCGGTGCTATCGCCCTACGGCTTCTATGAGCGGCTGGCGACCTTCTGGACCAATCATTTCTCCACCAGCGCCAATAAGAGCCTGCCGATGCGCCTCATCGTGCCGCTCTACGAGGCCGAGGCGATCCGGCCGTTCATATCGGGCAGGTTCGGTGATCTGCTGCGCAGTGCCACTGCCCATCCGGCCATGCTGATCTATCTCGACCAGGCGGATTCGCTCGGGCCGGAATCGGCCGGCGGGATCAAGCGCAATAAGGGGCTGAACGAGAATCTCGGCCGCGAGCTGCTGGAGTTGCACACGCTCGGCGCCGGCAGCGGCTATAGCCAGGCGGATGTCACGGCGGCAGCCATGGTGCTGACGGGGCTCACCATCGACCGCAAGGAGATGGATATCGCCTTCCGGCCGAATATATCGGAGCCCGGCGCGCATCAGGTGCTCGGCGTCAGCTATGGTGGTAACAGGCGCTCGCGCGACGATTATCTCGATTTGCTCGATGATCTCGCCGTCCATCCGAAGACGGCGGCGCATATCAGCCGCAAACTCGCAGTGCATTTCGTCTCCGACCAGCCCGACGAGGGCATGGTGTCCGACATGGTTGAAGCCTGGAAGAAGACGGATGGCGATCTGACGGCCGTCTATACCGCCATGCTCGACCATCCCGCCGCCTGGCGCGACGAGGGCGCCAAGGCGCGCCAGCCCTTCGATTATGTCGTTGCGGGTCTCAGGGCGTTGAATGCGGGGCCGGTCAACGGCGTCGTCGGCAGCTTCCTGGCGGCCAATCAGCAGGGCACTGAAGAGGGCGACATGGCCGCCAATACGCCTGGCATGGCGGGATCACCGGTGACGACGGATCCCGCCGGCGAGGCAAGAGACAAGCGCCTCAAGGCCTTCCGGACGGCGCGGGCACTGGGGCAGGGCGCGTTGAAGCGCATGGGCCAGCCGATCTGGTTGCCGCCAAGCCCGGCCGGTTTCGAAGAAGGCTTCTCCGCCTGGATCACCGGCAGCCAGATTGCCGAACGGCTGGCCTGGGCAAGACGGGCCGCAGCGCAGTTCGGCCGAGACGAGGATCCGCGCGAATTCCTGAAATCGACGCTTGCCGATGCAGCCCGCGACGAGACGATCCGCGTGGTCTCCCAAGCGCCGAACAAGATCAGCGGGTTGACGTTGGTGCTGGCTTCCCCCGAATTCAATCGCCGATAGGAGCGTCTGCCCATGAGCCAGATCCTGCTTTCCCGCCGTGGCTTTCTGACGTCGGCCTGCTGTCTCGCCGCCGCCCCCCCCTTCACCCCGGTCACCTTCGCGGCGATGCCGGGTGACAACCGTTTCGTCACCATCGTGCTGCGCGGCGCGATGGACGGGCTGGACCTGGTGCAGCCCTATGGCGATGCCGGTTTTGCGGCGCTCAGGCCGACCCTGGCGCTGACGCCCGACACCGGGCTTCTCGATCTCGATGGGCATTTCGGCCTCCATCCTGCCGCCGCCGAACTGATGCCGCTCTGGAGGAGCCGGGAGCTCGCCTTCGTGCATGCGGTGTCGACGCCCTATCGCGACCAGCGCAGCCATTTCGACGGGCAGGATATGCTGGAATCCGGCGGCGAGCACGTCGCCGAGGAAAAGACCGGTTGGTTGAACCGGGCGCTCGCCGTCATCCCGCGCTCGGATGCGCGCAGGGCGATCGACGTCAACACCTCGACGGAACTGATCCTCTCCGGGCCGAACAACGTCGATGTCTGGGCGTCGGACTCCAATCTGTCGCCGGCGAGTGACGAGATGCAGTTCCTGGCGCGGCTCTATGCCGGCGATCCGCCGTTTGCCGCAGCACTCGCCGAGGCGACGCGGGCCGACACCGCCGCGATGATGGTCGAGCCGGATGGCCAGCGCGGTGAAAAGACCGCCGATGTGGCCGCGCTCGCGGCCAATATGCTGAAGGGCGATTACCGCATCGCCAGCTTCTCCATCACCGGCTGGGACACGCATATCGGCCAGGCCGGCCAGTTCAAGCGGCCGGTGCAGGACCTTTCGCAGGCGATCAACACGCTGAAGACCACGCTCGGGCCTGAGATCTGGGCAAAGACGGTGGTGCTCGCCATGACCGAATTCGGCCGCACCGTCCGCCAAAACGGCTCGGCCGGCACAGACCACGGCACCGGCGGCTGCGCGGTGCTATCAGGCGGCGCCATCAACGGCGGCCGCATCCTCGGCCGCTGGCCCGGTGTCAGCGACGGCCAACTGCTCGACGACCGCGACCTGATGCCGACCGCAGATGTACGCGAACTGGCCGCAGCGATGCTTTACCGGCAGTTCGATGTGAGTGCGGATGATCTGACGGGGAAGATCTTTCCGGGGCTGGGCTTTGATAAGGGGTCGCAGTTTTTGAAGGTGTGAGGGGGAGTCTTGTTCCGCCATTGTGACAGGCACTCTACGGAGGGCGGGGAGGCGCGGTACCGACCAGCCCTCATGGTGAGGAGGCCTAAAGGGCCGTCTCGAACCACGGGGGCGGGTGACTGGGCGCCACGCCGGCATCCGCATTCAGCGAAATGGGTGGCCAGCCTCGTCCTTCGAGGCCCCTCGGGGCACCTCAGGATGAGGCTGGAGAGAGGGCCTTTAGTGACCGGTCATCTTCAGTGCTGCTTCGGGAAGCCGCTCGCCTTGAACCTGGATGCCGGAGAGGGCCGCGTCGATTTCGGCGAGATCGTCGGCCAGAAGGTCGATGTCGACAGCCCCGAGATTCTCTTCCAGTCGATGCTGCTTCGTCGTTCCCGGGATCGGTACGATCCATGGTTTTTGGGCCAGCAGCCAGGAGAGGGCGATTTGCGCGGGTGTTGCGCCCTTTCGGTCGCCGATCCGCCTGATCAGGTCGACGAGCGCAAAATTGGCCTTGCGCGCCTCAGGTGAAAAACGCGGCACGCTGTTGCGGAAATCACTCGGATCGAATTTGGTGTTCTCGTCGATCTTGCCTGTGAGGAAACCGGCGCCGAGCGGGCTGAAGGGCACGAAACCGATGCCGAGTTCCTGAAGGGCGGGCAGCAGTTCCGCCTCGGGGCCGCGCCAGAAGAGCGAATATTCGCTCTGGACGGCAGTCACCTTCTGGACGGCATGGGCGCGGCGGATCGTCTGAACGCCGGCTTCGGAAAGGCCGAAATGTTTGACCTTGCCGGCTGCGATCAAGTCCTTGATGGCGCCGGCCACATCTTCGATCGGCACGTCGGGATCGACGCGGTGCTGGTAGAACAGGTCGATATGATCCGTCTTCAGGCGGCGCAGACAAGCGTCGGCAACCGCCTTGACATGTTCGGGACGGCTGTTCGTGCCGCCGCGGCGTTCGCCGGTCTGCTGATCGATATCGAAGCCGAATTTTGTGGCGATGACCACCTGGTCGCGGATAGGTGCGAGCGCCTTGCCGACAAGCTCTTCATTGACGAAAGGTCCATAGGCTTCGGCCGTGTCGAACAAGGTCACGCCTTGCTGATGGGCGGTGCGCATCAATCTGATCATCTCGCCTTCGTCGGCAGGCGGGCCGTAAGCAGCGCTCATGCTCATGCAGCCGAGACCGAGTGCGGAGACTTCGAGATCGCCGATATTGCGTATTTTCATGGTCGTGTCCGTTCGTGGCTTTGTGTAGGCTCGAGGGGAAGGAGCGGGTTCAGGATTGCCGGCCGGTCGAGTTGACGTGAACTTAGTCCCCATGTCAGCTTTCGATTAGATGCCGTAATGCGCATGGACCTATAAGGCGGACTAATGAATGCCCCAGGACAACAACTTCAACGACCTCGTCGCCTTTCTGACAGTCGCCAGGGAACGCAGCTTCACCCGGGCGGCTGCCAAGCTCGGCGTGTCGCAATCGGCGTTGAGCCAGACGGTGCGTGGTCTCGAAGAGAAGCTCGGGCTTCGGCTTTTGACCCGCACGACCAGAAGCGTGTCGCCGACACAGGCAGGAGAACGCCTGCTGGAACGGGTCGGGCCGCGATTTGAAGAAATCCAGTTCGAGATCGCCGCCTTGAGCGAAATGCGCGAGCGGCCGGCCGGCACCATTCGCATCACGGCCGGCGAGCACTCCGCGGTTTCCATTCTTTCTCCCGTATTGGCGCGCTTTCTCCCAGATCATCCCGATGTCAACGTCGAGGTGATCGTCGACTACGGCCTGACCGACATCGTCGCCGAGCGTTACGACGCCGGCATCCGGCTCGGCGAGCATTTGGCGAAGGACATGATCGCGGTCCGGATCGGTCCCGAGATGCGGATGGCCGTCGTTGGAGCGCCCTCCTATCTCGATCACCATCAGCGCCCTGACATCCCTCAGGACCTGACGGCTCACAACTGCATCAACATTCGGCTGCCGACGCACGGGACGATATATCCCTGGGAGTTCGAGAAGGACGGCCGCGAACTGCGCGTCCGTGTCGAGGGGCAGACGGTGTTCAACAACATCGCCATGCGGATGGGCGCGGCGCTGGATGGGCTGGGACTGGCCTACATGCCCGAGGACCAGGTTCAGTCCTATATCGAAGACGGGCGGCTGATCCGGGTTCTGGAAGACTGGTGCCAGCCTTTCCCAGGATACCATCTCTACTATCCGAACAGGCGGCATGCGTCTCCGGCATTCACGCTGTTCGTCGACGCGCTCCGTTACAGAGGAAAGTAATGTCGATTTTATTCCATCACGGCTTATCAAAATATCGTGATTGATTAGCTGATCTAATAGACCCTAGCTGTCCGAGCCGTCTAATCCTTTCTCTGCGATGCCGCTACCTTCTCGCCATCTGAAACGGGAGAAGCCGCCATGCGATATGGATTGTCCAACACCCTGGCCGCATTGCTGCTTGCCTCAGCACAGCTTGCCGCGCCATTGGCGACGGCTGCCGATGCGGCAAAGTCCGAGCCATTGGTCATCCAGGAGCAGGGCAGTTTTGCCGTCGGGGGAACCAGCACGACGGCGCCCGGAACCTTCGATCCGCTGAAGCCTCTCGATCCCACAGGCCAGACCTATCACGGCGATCATGCCTTTGCCTTTTACCAGGTGCCAGTCAACCCGCGTCAGTATCCGATCGTGATGTGGCACGGTGCCGGACAATTCTCAAAGACCTGGGAGACGACGCCCGACGGCCGCGAAGGCTTCCAGAACCTCTTCCTGCGCCGAGGCTTCTCCACCTATCTCGTCGACCAGCCGCGCCGGGGCGGGGCCGGGCGCAGCATGGCCGAGACAACAGTGAAACCGACGCCGGACGAGCAGCTCTGGTTCAACCAGTTTCGCGTCGGCATCTGGCCGAACTATTTCGACGGCGTGCAATTCTCCCGTGATCCGGAAGCGCTGAACCAGTACTTTCGCGCGATGACGCCGAACACCGGGCCGTTCGATATGGAGGTCGCGTCGAATGCGGCGGCAAAGCTGTTCGAGAAGATCGGCCCGGCCGTGTTGTTCACCCACTCGCAGGGCGGCGGACCTGGCTGGCTGACGGCCATCAAGAGCGACAAGGTTAAAGCCATCATCGCCTTCGAACCCGGCAGCAGCTTCGTGTTCCCGGCAGGCGAGGTCCCCGCCGATATGCCGAGCGCCTTCGACACGCTGAAGGGCGTGCCGGTGCCGATGGAAGACTTCATCAAACTGACGAAGATCCCGATCGTCATCTATTACGGCGATAACATTCCCGACCAGCCGACGACGATGCCGGCGCAGGACAGCTGGCGGGTGCGCCTTGCAATGGCCCGCCTGTGGCGGGACACGGTGAACAGGCATGGCGGCGATGTCACCGTCGTGCATCTTCCGGAGATCGGCATCCGCGGCAACACCCACTTCGCGTTCTCCGACCTGAACAACGTTGAGATCGCTGACCTAGTCTCGGCTTTCCTTAGCGAGAAGAAGCTCGACTGATTCCCGGAAATCATGAGGTGAAGACCATGAAACAACTGTTGGGTAACCTGATGCTGTCGGCCAGCATGATGCTGGCGGTTTTACCGGGCGTCGTCAGCGCTCAGACACCCGCCGAAGGCGACGACAAGTCCCGGCGGTCGCGCGCCCAACAGCTGATGGGTGCGACCGCACCGAAGCTGGCTGAACTGACCGACGACGTCCTCTATGGCGACATATGGGAGCGCCCGCAGCTGTCGAAGCGGGATCGCAGCCTCATCACCGTTGCGGCGCTGATCGCCATGAACCGGCCCGACCAGCTGAGGTCTCATCTCACCATCGCTCGCCAGAACGGTGTGACCGAGGACGAACTGATCGAGACGATCACCCATCTTGCCTTCTATGCGGGCTGGCCGAGTGCGGTATCGGCCGTCGCCATCGCGAAAGACGTTTTCGCAGGTGAATGAGACGAACGGCCTTCCGCTTTTTGCCGGAGCCGATCCCCCGAACATCTTCCGCACAAAACCAGGAAAGACATCCATGCGTCATTTCATCAAACGCATTCCCATTCTCGTTGCCGTGGCCGGCGCCGTCACTCTCGTCGGCTGGACGGTCGAGGCAGAGCCGAACCGGACGACGATGCCCGAATTGGCCGGTCTCGTTCATTACACCACCGTCAGACGTGGCAACGTGACCGAGCACATCATGACGACGAAGGAGGCCATCCAGGCTGTGAAGAACGGGCAGCCTGTTCCCGCAGGCACGCATTTCGTGCTGGTCGATTACCGCGATGGGCAAGTCTATCGCACTTTCGTCATGGAGAAGGGCCTCGGCTGGGGCGGTGATTATGACGAAGACCGCCGCACCGGCGACTGGCAGTTCCAATGGTTCAAGCCTGATGGCAGCATCAACATGGCCGAGAACACGGCGCGGTGCCAATCCTGCCATTCCTCCCGGGCCGACGAAGACTTCCTCTACACGCTTGATGATCTCAAGGCTTTCGACGGAGCTGTCATTGACTAGAGGAGATCGAAGCCGCTGCGAGAGCGCCGCGTCATGAGCCCGCTATTCCTGATACGCTTGGTGTTGGACTTCACGGCCGCCGGGCTGCTTCTGGTCGCGCTCGCCTATTGGTGGCTCGACAACACGTCACATGAACTGATCGGAAGCGGTATGTTCGTCCTTCTCCTATCGCACAATGTCTTCAACAGGCGGTGGTGGGCGAGGCTTCCAAGGGCGGCGCGGGGCAGGCCTGGGCTCGTGACAATCGCCTCGAATATCTCGATTGCCCTGGTAATGGCCGCATTGCTGGTGACCAGTCTGCTGATGTCGCGCAGTGTGTTTGCTTTCCTTCCCGTCAGCGGTGGACCGACGGCGCGTGAAATTCACATCCTTGCTGCCTACTGGGCGTTCATCCTCGCAGCTGTCCATCTCGGCCTTCACTGGTCGATGATCACGGCGGTCGCGGGCAGGCTATTGCGGGCCGGGTCGCCAAACGCGATCCGGACCGCAGCCATTCGTGCCGTTGCGGGCGCAATTGCGGCTTACGGCATTCACAGCATGGTGGTCACGGGCATCGGAGACAGGCTCTTGGCCAGGCCATCGATCGATTTCTGGGACTTTCAGGAGTCGACCGCGGGCTTCTTTTTGCATCACGTCGCGATCCTGGGGGCGTGTGCTTGTGCTGCGCATTATGCAGCAGGATGGCTGCGATGGGCGGGTGGGGTGCGGCGGGTGACGGATGCCGGCGAGTGATGTTTGCGACGACTGTGGGGATGGAGTTTGCGGCTGCGCCTCTCCCGGCCCTTCGCTTGGGCTCAGGGCGTTCGACGTTGCATCGATTCACTGGATCGATTGCTCCCGCTTCGCGGGACCACGTCTCACCCCAGCACATCATAGAGCCGGAAGATGAAGCTGATCTGGTAGAGCAGGTTGGCGGTGATGAAGGCGGTGTGGAAGCGGCGGTTGGGGGTCCAGGCGGCGATGGCGCAGAGGATGATGTAAATGATGTTGCGGGCGGGATATTCCCAGCCGAGCGAGAGGATGCGCTCCTGGCCTTTGATCGCCGTGTCGAGGATATCGATGGCGTAGGTGAGGCCGAGAATGCCGAAGAACCATTTGCGCCGGGAAATAAAATATTCCTCGTAGCCGCCATATTCGTCGAGTGAAGCCGGAAAGAGCAGGGCGCAAAGCAGGAAGAACAGGCTGCAGAAGCAGACGAGGAAGAGATAGATGCCGAAGCCGATCGCAGGCACGGCCTGCAGGCGATATTCCCACCACCAGATGTGGATGATGAACAGGAACATCGACAGCGCCCAGCCGAGATGGATGGGATAGACTTTGGCCTTACCAGGATGCTGGACGATGCCGGCAACGCCGGTCAGCACCCTGGCGAGCGACAGGCTGATGACCATGCCCATCACCACCTTGATGTGAAGGAAGACCTCCGGCGAGCTGACCATTTCCATGCTTTCGATCCCGGCCTGTCACTCCACAGGGACTTGCTTCGGTTTGCCCTCTTCGTCGAGCGCGACCATGATGAAGGTGCCGGCCGTGACCTTTTCCTGCTGGTTGTAACGCGAACGATGCGCCCAGGCTTCGACGATCAGTGTGATCGAGGTACGCCCGACACGCTCGATATCGGTATAGACCGACAGCGTGTCGCCGATCTTGACCGGCAGTTCGAAGGCCATCTCCTTGACCGCGGCGGTAACGACGCGGCCTTTGGCGCGCTCGGCCGCACGGATGCCGGATGCAAGGTCCATCTGCGCCATGACCCAGCCGCCGAAGATATCGCCGGCCGGATTGGCATCGCCGGGCATGGCAAGCGTCCTGAGCGTCAGTTCCCCTCTCGGCTTGGCGGCATCGGTCATCACGTCTTCTCCATCTGGTATGGGCCATGGGCCGGCGATTCACTGCGGATCACCCTAGTGCAAAGGCCGTGGGCTGTAAAAGACGGCACGGCCGGGCGCTGAAGGCAGCCGACGGGAAAAATGTTGCAGCCTTCGCAGATCGAAATCTCATTCGATTTCAAACGGTTGATTTCGGGCGTTTCGGCCTGACCTTACGTTATTTAATCATCTTCTAATTAAGTTTTACGCTCCAGTAATTCCGGCAATTCAGAATGCGATCGATCTCACCTAAAGAATCGCCGGGAACCTCATGCGCAACGTCAAGATTTCCACCCGCCTTTACTGCCTCGTCGGCTTCACGCTTGCCGTGCTTGCAGCGGCGATGATCTTCTTTCTGAACTATTCCTATTCCGAGCTGCAAGCGGAGCGGAAGGCGGGGCTGGAGAAGATGGAGGCGACGGCGCTCGGTATCTTCGACAAATATTACAAGATGGAACAGGCGGGCACGATGACCCGCGAACAGGCGCAGGCGGCGGCCAAGGATGTGATCGGCGCGATGCGCTACGGCGCCGACGGTTATTTCTGGATTAACGACATGCGTCCCGCCATGGTGATGCACCCGATCAAGCCGCAGCTTGACGGTACCGATATCTCGCAGATGAAGGATCCCACGGGCAAGTTCTTGTTCGTTGAATTCGTCAACAAGGTGAAGAAGGACGGCAAGGGCTTCGTCGATTATTACTGGCCGAAGCCGGGCGCCGAAGAGCCGGTGCTGAAATATTCCTATGTCGCCGGTTTCGAGCCCTGGGGCTGGATCGTCGGCACTGGTGTTTATGCGGATGACCTTGCCGCGCTTTATCGCCAGAACGCGATCTGGGCGGCGGTGCTCTGCCTGCTCGGGGCTGCCGCCACGATGGCCATCGCCTATGCCATCGTGCGCAGCGTGACAGTGCCGATCGCCCGGCTGAAGGCGGCGATGAACGCGATCGCAGCCGAAGAGGCATCGGTGGAGATTGCCGGCAGCGACCGCCGCGACGAGATCGGCCAGATGGCCAAGGTGCTGCTGGTGCTGCGTGATTCCGTTGACGAGCGTAGCGCACTGCGCGGCCGGGAAGACGAAAGGCAGCGGCAGATCGAGGAAGAGCGCCGCGGCAACGAGGCAAGCCTGCGTTCGGCCTCCGAACGACAGACCCAAGCGATGCAGGCGCTCGGCGTTGGCCTAGAGAAGCTCGCAGGCGGCGACCTGACGGTTTCGATCGGCGACATCGGCGAGGGTTACGCCAAGCTCAGGAGCGATTTCAACGCCGCCGTCGATGCGCTGAACGGCGTCATCCATGCGATCGCCGAATCGAGCCGCGTCGTCAACGACAGCGCCTCCGACATCAGCGAGGCGACCGGCAACCTGTCGAAGCGTACCGAACAGCAGGCAGCCGCGCTCGAAGAGACGGCGGCAGCGCTCGACGAGATCACCGCGACGGTGAAGACGGCATCCGAGCGCGCGAACGAGGCGCGCGAGATGGTGGCCGAGACTAAGGCAAGCGCCGGACGCTCCGGCGATATCGTTCGCAATGCAGTGACGGCGATGGGCCGGATCGAGGAATCGTCGAGCCGTATCAACCAGATCATCTCAGTCATCGACGAAATCGCCTTCCAGACGAACCTTCTGGCATTGAATGCCGGTGTGGAGGCCGCGCGGGCAGGCGAGGCGGGTCGCGGCTTTGCCGTCGTCGCGCAGGAAGTGCGCGAGCTCGCCCAGCGGTCCGCCAATGCAGCCAAGGAAATCAAGGAACTGATCAGCCGGTCGGCAACGGAAGTCGAGGGCGGTGTGGCGCTGGTGCGCTCGACGGGCGAGGCGCTGCTGGAGATCGAGGCGCTGGTCAACCAGGTCAACGATCATGTCGCCTCGATCGCGACGGCGGCGCGCGAGCAGTCGACCGGGCTGAACGAGATCAACGGTTCCGTCAACCATATGGACCAGATGACCCAGCAGAATGCCGCGATGGTCGAGGAGACGACGGCGGCAAGCCGTACGCTCGCTGACGAGAGCACCCAGTTGAAGACGCTGCTCGCGAATTTCCGCCTGCGCGCGGAGCCATCGGCGGTGGCCCGATACACACGGGCAGCGTGAGGAAGCGGAGAGATTAAAGGCCGGGAAACCGGCCTTTTTCAATTGCGTCGCGTTCAGATTGTGCCGGTAAGTTTTCATTCACCGTTTTTAACTAAAATTGAAGTGAGTTTTTTCGGTCACTGCCCAGCCAGCCTGCGGAAGCGATAAGAGTATGGCGTTTGTTTCCTTTCCTCGGCGAACCCTTTTGCCCGTTATCCTCTCGGCGGCGCTGACGACCTGTTCGATCAGTGATGGGCTGGTGCCGCCGGCCAATGTCGACAGCGGCACCAGGGTCAGCTCGATCTCACCGGCACGGGGGGCTGCGCGCATGGCGCCTGCCGTGCGCATGGCGCCGGTGGAGAGCCAGGCCTCCTATCCGGTTTCCAGCGCGGTCGTCGGCAATACGCAAGGCTCCGTCGATTATCTTGATACACCAAACCTCGCCGGCACCGGCCACGCGGCACGAGTCGCACCGGCGCAGACCGCACCGGGGTCGCGGCGGCTGCCAATGATCGACAGCGACGAGGCGCTGGCGGCGGGCCAGCCGAGCGGCAATTGGGGCGGCACGCAGAACCTTGCGATCCCTTCCGGCGGCGTCAACATGGATGATGAGCTCGGGGCCCAGCCGGTCGTCGGGCTGGCGCAGGAACAACAGCAGCAGATCGCCGAAGGCAATGCCACCGAGCCGGTTGTCGACGGCATCGGCACCGACAATCCGACGCAGCTCAACCAGCCGATGCGCCAGCCCGCGCAGCAGCCAATGCCGCAGCCGGCGGCCGAGGCACAGATGAGCCGGGCGCCCGCCTGGAGCGACGGCAGCCCTGTCGTGGCGCCGACCCGGGTTCCCGAAGAGGACGAGAGCGAAGAGGTCGCGATGCTGCGGCCGAACAATCCGATGATGAGCGAACCGGCGGCACCCGTCGATCCCAGCGTCATGCCGTCCTCTGAGCTTGCCTGCCGGCGCGAGCTGAAGCGCATGGGCGTGCTCTTCGATGAAAAGCCGCCAATCTCGAACGGGCCGGCCTGTCAGGTGCCTTATCCGGTATCGCTGAAGGGGCTTTCCGGCAATATCGGCGTGAAGCCGGCCGTGACGTTGAACTGCCAGGTGACGCTCGCCTTCGCCAAATGGGTGAAGAACGAGCTGGCGCCGTCGGCGCGCTTCCGCTACTGGACCGGCATCAAGACGATCCAGCCGCTCGGCGGCTATTCCTGCCGCCGCATGAACAACAGCCGGCAGAGATACAATCCGATGTCGGAACACGCCCGCGGCAACGCCATCGACGTCGGCAAGTTCGTGCTGAAGAACGGCCACGAGATCGACGTGCGCAAGAAGGGCTTGTTCTCGCTGCGCGAGGGTCGGCTGCTGAAGGCGGTGCGCACCGATAGCTGCCGCTATTTCAATACCGTGCTCGGGCCGGGCAGCAACCCGGAACACTGGAACCACTTCCACTTCGACCTGCGCTCCCGCAAGAGCGGCAAGGCCTATTGCGATTGATGTATGTCGCCGTAAGGCGTGCGGCGCGGGTGCAATTGATATCGTAGCAATCGGCCCGGCTGGCAGAAAATGGTTCATCCCCGCCGCGGCGCGCGCTATAGATCGGTCAGGCGGATTGCCTTTCGAGAGTTTGATCCATGAGCTATGATTTCCATGTCGGCCAGAAGGTCGTCTGCATCAACGATACTTTCAAGCATGTCAGCATCGACCAACTTATCCGCAAGGGCGAGATTTATACGATCCGCTGGGTGGGTGAATATACCCATTATGTCGACGGCACGTTCATCGGGGTGAAGCTCGCGGAAATCCATCGCGGCAATGATGACGGGCCGGAAGGTTACGGTGCGGCCGACATGCCTTACCGCGCAACGCGCTTCCGGCCGCTGGTCAAGGACAAGATCGCATCGCTGCGCAAGCTTCTGGCGCCGACACCGGATGCGCCGGTGGAACCGAAGGAAAAGATCAAGAAGAAAGAGAAGGTCTGAGCGCCCCGGCGACACCAGCATTTTCCTGACTTCGTGCGCGGGACATCAACACCGTTATGACGCGCTTGTGCCTCTGGTCTAGTTTGCCTGTGCGACAGTCCGCGAGGGGCAGGTTTGAGGGTGCGCCATGAGACTGATTTCGAAAATCCTGGGGCTCTGCGCCGCCATCGCCATCATGATCGCGGCAACGGGAACGGCGGCCGCCGATCCGCTGGTTTTCACCTATCGCGGATGGCAGGTGGATCTCACCAATGCCAGGGACGCGGAGCCCGACCGGGAGATGGTCGCGGCCGTCAAACGGCAGCTCGATATTGTCGAGCATGTCGATCTAAAACCCGATGTCCTCACCTTTATGCGGTCGATCAGGATCTGGGCCAATCCGGCCGCCGCAAAGGCCGGGCCCGGCCACTACAGCAGCAAGACCGGCATCGACCTGCGCGTCAAGAGTCTTGCGTCCGACAAGCCGATCATCCTGCATGAACTTCTGCATGCCTATCACGACCGGATGCTTCCGGGCGGATTCGGCAATGCCGATGTCAAGCAATTCTTTGATATCGGCCGGCGGGTCTGGCCGGGCGATTCCTATATGATGAGCAATGATCACGAATTTTTCGCGGTCACGGCCAGCGTCTACCTGTTCGGCGACATCGACCGGCCGCCTTATTCACGCAGCCAGCTGCGGGAGAAACAGCCGCGATACTACCAGTGGCTGGCCACGCTGTTCGATGACGGCCGGCCGCCGCGGTCGTAGGGCCAGCAGCCCGCGATCCTGATCAGGCCGTCTTCCTGCTCAGGAACAGCGCGGTCTCTTTACGAACCTCAAGGACGCCGTCGGATTGCCTGAACGCATCGGCAATGGCTTGACGGAGCTTGGTGAGCTCGAGTTCGCCGGCGCTGTCGCCGGGCGGGTAGGAGGTCAGCGCCAGGAATACATCGTCGGGCTCGGTGATCCGCAGCTTTGCCGGATGCTGCGACATGGAGACGTTTCCAAACTGTGACCGCATCGATTGCTCGGCAGCGTCATATCCGAATGCTTCGGCAGCCGGATCGGATGGCGCGCTGCCGAAGATGGTCGTCAGCGCGTAGATCTCGCCCATATTGCCGGCGCCGTTGGTTGTGACCGTAAGAGACCCGCCCGGCCTCAGCACTCTTGACATGTCGGCGATGCCGGCGGCCGGGTCGGGCAGGTGATAGAGCATATGCATCGCGACCACGGCATCGAAGGCGCCGTCTTCGAAGGGAAGCGCGGCGGCGTCGGCTTGGCGGCCTCGAACGGAGCCAAATGGCAATGCGCTGCAGCGCGCCACCGCCTCGTCGACCATGCCAGGCGAAAGGTCGGCGAGCGTCAGGTCAAGATTCTCCGGCAGCAGACCTGCCGTTGCCGCCCAGAACCAGGCCGGCCCGCAGCCGATGTCGAGGATACGATCGCCCGGCTTCACCGGCAGCTGCGCCGCAACCCATGGAAACCATGCCGTCTCGGCGATGGTGTATTGGTTATGCAGTCGAGCCCGCGCGGCGAGCTTCCGGCTGTCGCCATATTGGCCCGCATTGTCTTCTGTTATGGAGGACATCCCATCTCTCTGGCTCTTCACGGGGGCATCGGCTCGAGCTTGTGAGCAGAGCGTATAGAGGGCTCGGTCGCCCGACAAGATATGACTTGCAGGTCGGACCTCTCGCATATCGCTGTTGAGGATTGTCCGGGTACGGCGAGTTTGACTATCAAAATAAATCGTATCCGATTAAATCGGAATGGTGTTGACATCGATTTTGGTGAGGCGTATTAGAGCGCATCCGATTAAATCGGATGCGTACAAAACCCAAATCGAAAGGATATTATCATGACCGAGAAGCTTCTCTTTACCGGCAAGACCCACATCTCCGGCGGCCGCAACGGCTCTGCACGCAGTAGCGACGGCACGATCGACATCAAGCTGCCGCAACCGCATCCAGCTGCCGAAAACCTGTTCGGAATCGCCTGGTCGGCCTGCTATATCGGCGCCATCGAGCTTGCCGCATCACAGCGGAAGATCACCCTGCCGGCCGGTCCCGAGGTCGATGCGGAGATCGATCTGAACGGCGATAACGGCTCCTTCTTCCTCAGGGCGCGCCTCAATGTCAGCCTGCCCGGCATCGATCGCGAGGTTGCGCAGGAATTGATCGAGGCAGCCCATGGCATCTGCCCTTATTCCAAGGCGACACACGGCAATATCGACGTCGAGACCACGCTTCTCTGAGCGGGGAAGGGAGGACCTCACTGTCAGAGGATTTGATGCGAAGGGCCTGCCGATCGGCCGGCAGACCCCTTCCTGATGTAGCAGGCACCGGAAATCTTGCCGATCTGGAGAACATGCCATGATCAATAGCGACGCCCAGCCGCACAAGGCCTATGACGAGTTTTCACGCGTGCTCGATCCTGATGTTTATGAGCCGTTGCCCGATGATTGGCTGATCGGCATCACCGACGTCGTCAACTCGACCTCGGCGATCCGCTCGGGGCGCTATGAAGACGTGAACTTCGCGGGCGCATCTGTGATCGCGGCGCTCGGCAATGCCTGGGGATCGTTCGATTTTCCCTTCGTGTTTCGTGGAGACGGGGCGGCTTTCGCTCTGCCGCCGCAGGGCATTATGGCCGCGACATCGGCATTGCGGCAGGTGGCGAGCTTTGCCGCAGCCGATCTCGGCCTTACCCTGCGCATCGGGCTCGTCACCGTGCGGGAAATCCGTACCAGTGGGCGCGACGTGCGCGTTGCGCGCTACGCGGCTTCGGAAAGTGCGACCTATGCGATGTTTGCAGGGGGCGGCCTCAAATGGGCGGAGCAGCAGATCAAGAACGGCCGGTATCTGGTCAAGCCGGGACGCTATGCGACGAAGCCTGATCTGACCGGCCTCAGCTGTGACTGGACCCCGTTTCCGAGTCGGCAGGGCGAGATCCTGTCGCTACTGGTCGAGCCGAATGACCATACCAGTCCCGAGGCCTTTGCAGCGCTGGCAAAACGGGTGCTTGCGGTTTTCGATACCGCGCGGCGCCGGTCTCATCCGCTGTCGGGGGATATGGCTATTCCCAAGGACAGTGGGCGACAGGTCGATGCGAAAGGCTGGTCTGAGGTCGCCGCCAATTCGGATTTCCGCAAGTTCGACGACGGTTTGCGCCTGACGTTGGATTGTACGCCCGAACAGATCGACAGGGTCGAAGCCATGCTCGTTGCCGCGAGGACGCGCGGCGAGATCAACTTCGGACTGCATCGGCAGTCGCATGCGCTGATGACCTGTCTCGTGCCATCGGACAGGCCGGATTCACATCTGCATTTCCTCGACGGAATGGGCGGCGGTTATGCCAGGGCGGCCGAGATGATGGAGCAAGGGGCACTTGGCGACGCTCAGCATCATGCTCGCTGAAGACCGGTTCAGCCGGCGAGACGTCGTGACCGCCAAGAAACCTAAACGGGCGGGCGTGTTTCCCGGCTAGCCAGGTTCGCCAGCATTTCAGTGAGCTGAGGCAACACCAATTCGGCTTCTGTTTCTATCGCGGCGGCGGTGAACCATCTGAGTTCGGTATGTTCATCACCGATCAGTCGCGGCTGGCCGTGCCATTTATCGACGTTATAGACATAGAATGTGGTGAATGGTTCGGGCGGGCCTTCCGATGCGAACCGTCCTGCAAACCGCCAGCGCTCCGGCGCCACGCCTATTTCTTCGATCAATTCCCGGCACATTGCCGTCTCGGCGTCTTCGCCCTCTTCGATATGGCCGCCCGGAAGGCTCCAGCGATCCGGGTGCACCTTGCGCTTTGAACTGCGTCTTGCCAGAAGAACGGTTCCGTTCCGGCTCAAGACGCCCATCGCGATGTCGGGCATGCATTCTCCTCTGCCTCATCGATCTCGCACATGCTGCCCGCAGCTACGGCTTCTTGCAATGTCCGGTCGTTCATCGAGACAGTCGAGACATAGCCTGACAGGGCAAGTTGACCCCTCTATTGCCCGGGAGCATAGTCCCCGGACAGACGCGAATGACCTGCTGCTGCGAACGAGGTCGGTCAGTCGATCTTCGTCCGTTTCCTGACAGACCAACGGAGAGGAAAGCGTCATGCCACCCACATCTCTATCAACGCCCACGCGGCGCGAGTTGCTTGCCGCCACGGCCGCCGCCGGAGCCATGAGCATGCTTGCCGGGACGCGTGGTGCTGAGGCGAACAGCGACGGGCTTAGCCCCTTCAACGTCAACTTCCCCGAGGAGGCGCTGGATGATCTGCGCCGGCGCGTGGCAGCGACCCGCTGGCCTGATAAGGAGACCGTCACGGGCGATACGCAGGGCGTGCGGCTCGCGACGATCCAGAAACTCGCGAACCATTGGGCGACGAATTACGACTGGCGCAAGATGGAGGCGCGGCTCAATGCTTTGCCGCAGTTCATCACCGAGATCGACGGGTTGGATATCCACTTCATTCATGTCCGCTCCCAGCATAAAAATGCGTTGCCGTTGATCGTCACACATGGATGGCCTGGCTCCATCATTGAGCAGTTGAAGATTATCGAACCGCTCACCGATCCGACAGCGCATGGCGGGAGCGCAGAGGACGCATTTGATGTGGTGATCCCGTCTTTGCCGGGCTACGGCTTTTCCGGGAAACCGACGGGGTCGGGGAGCTGGAACCCGCCGCGCATCGCGCACGCCTGGGCGGCGCTGATGCAGCGTCTCGGCTACACCAAGTTCGTGGCGCAGGGCGGAGACTGGGGCAATGCGGTCACCGAACTGATGGCGATACAGGAACCGCCGGGATTGCTCGGCATCCACACCAACATGGCCGCCACGGTTCCGGCTGACATCGCTAAGGCTCTGGCTGCCGGCGGTCCGCCACCCGCCGACCTGCAGCCGGAGGAAAGACAGGCCTGGGGGCAGCTCGACGATTTCTACAAGAATGGGCTGGGCTATGCCATCGAGATGAACAACCGGCCGCAGACGCTCTACGCGATCGTCGACTCGCCGGTCGGCCTCGCGGCGTGGATGCTCGACCACGACATCCGCAGTTACCGGATGATCGCGCGCGTTTTCGACGGAGAGCCCGAGGGGCTGACGAAGGACGATATTCTCGACAACGTCACGCTCTACTGGCTGACGAATACCGCAATCTCCTCGGCACGCCTCTATTGGGAAAACGCGCACCATCCCACAGGAGGATTCTTCGACCCCAGGGGTATCAAGATCCCGGTTGCCGTGAGTGTGTTTCCCGACGAGATCTATGCCGCGCCGCGGAGCTGGGCAGAGCGGGCCTACCCGAAGCTGATCCACTACAACAGGCTGGAAAAGGGCGGCCACTTCGCCGCCTGGGAGCAGCCGACGGCTTTCACTGCCGAGCTCAGGACTGCGTTCCGGCCGCTGCGGCAGTAGACCCAGGCGGAATCAGGCGACTGATTCAAGATTTCCCCGGTTCGCCCTGCATTGATCGCAGCAGGTTGTCGCGCAGCGTCGTCACCGATTTCTGAACGACGGGAAAGTCGTCGCCGAGGCCGGTGGCGCCAAGCAGCGCGTTGGCGGGATCAGATTCGACGAGTTGGCGTCCCGCCGGCGTCAGGCTGACCCGCACCTGCCGTTCGTCGGCGGGATCGCGGTGACGGGTGATATAACCATTCGATTCCAGCTTCTTGAGGATGGGCGTCAACGTGTTGGATTCGAGGAACATCTTTTCCCCCAACACGCCGACGGTTTGGTCGTCCTCTTCGGAGAGAGCCACCATGGCGATATATTGGGTGTAGGTCAGGCCAAGCTCATCCAGGATCGGCTTATAGGCGCGGCCGAAGGCGAGATTTGCCGAATAGACCGCGAAACACAGGAAATTCGAAAGTTTCCTGCCATCTGCGCCTGCCTGAGGCGAGGTGGGCGCAAGCATATCCGGCCCCTTAGCTGCTTTAGACGTCGGCATCGGTTCATCCTGTCCAGGCTTTCTAACGATGAGACCAATATAAATCGTGTCCGATTAAATCGCAATGGTGTTGAAGTCGGTTTTCAATCCTGCCGCTTGTGGTCACTCGACAAAGATCAGCGGAAACTCCTGGGAGGCTTCCCATACTTCTTGCGAAAAGCGGTCGCGAAATGGGCGGAGTCGGAGAATCCGATTTCAAAGGCGATGGCAGTCATCGGAAGCGTGCTATTTTCGACCAGAAAACGGCCATAGCGCAATCTCGTCTCGACGATAAAGCGCTTCGGGGCCATGCCGATATTGTCCTGGAAGAGACGCGCGAATTGGCGTGGTGACAGACCGACGAGAGAGGCCACATGTTCCGGTGAGACGTCGCGGCCTTTCCGACTCTCGATGAGAACGACGGCTCGCTGTATGCGCGAATCTTCTGTGCGGCGAAATGTTGAGGCGCGGCCGTGATCGAAGGCGCTCATGTGCTTCTGCTCGGTGAGCGAAAGCTGGTGCACGGCCTTGGCCGCCCGATCCGGTCCGCAATGCGTTCGGATCAGCTCCGTCATCAGCGACAGGATCGATACGCCGCCAGGCACGGTAATGCGGCCGTTTTCGATCAGGAAGTCATCGCGCGTGGAGAAGGCAAGACGCGGGAAGGCAATCCGGAAATCCTCTGCGTGAAAGGGGTGGACGCACGCCTTGCGTCCGGTAAGCAGTCCCTCCTGAGCCAATACGAAGGCGCCCGTGCAAACACCAATTACCGGCACACCCGCCGATGCCGCCACCCTGAGATAGTCGCGATGCTTGCCGGGTGCGGCGCGCAGATGTGGCAGCAGGCCGCCGATGACCACGACGTAGTCGAAGTCGGTCGGGTTGATGTAGGGCGCGTCGGCGTGAACCCGGATGCCGCAGCTGGCCACCGCTGCATGGCCCGGAGCCCCCATGATCGACCAGCGACAATGTAATGGACGGGAATTGTCGGCAAAGTCCGCCGCATGCCTCAGAGGCTCGACGATACCCGTCAGCGACATCATCGGGAAGGTCGGCCAGAGGAGAATGCCGATGGAAAGATCGGCCTTTCGGTCGCGTGCGGCCAGAAGCCGCTCGGCCCAAAGATCGTCGAGCCAGCGCACATAGTCCGGCTCGTTGGCTGATACTTCGGAAGGTTTCTCGGATGTGATCATGGCGCATGGCAATGATAGAGAAGTCATGTCCTTTTCTCAAAGAAAATGTCCGATTTGTAAAATTCAAGGGCGACCTTCGGTGTCAAGTTTGCTCTCGTCGAACGCGACATCCGGGGAACGGAAACCACCGGACAGGGGAACCAACAAATCAAGGATCAGAACAATGGCACTTTCTCTTTCGAGAAGGATGGTGACGTGCGCTCTGCTGGCAGGGAGCTTCATGTCCCTTTCATCTATCGCCAGTGCTTTCGAGCTTGCCGAGCAGGGTAAGCTGACGGTTGCCTTTACCGGCGACATGCCCGGCTCCGGCTGGCAGGACGGGAAGCTGGTCGGCTATGACGGTGAAATCATGCAACGCATTGCCGACAAGCTCGGCCTCAAGATCCAGCCTGCGCTCATGGAATGGTCGGGTACGATCGCGTCGGTTCAGTCAGGCCGGGTCGACGTCATGCTCGGCACCATGGGCTGGACTGAAAAGCGTACGAAGATCATGACCCTGTCCGAACCGATCCACTACTTCAAGAACGGCATCATGCAATCGACGAAGACCAGCTGGGACAAGCTTTCCGATCTGGAAGGCAAGAAGATCGGCACGATCACCGGCTTTTCGTTCATTCCGGAATTGAAGAGCATCAAAGATCTCCAGCTCTCGCTCTACGACACTTCCGATGCGGCCGTCCGCGATCTTATCGCCGGGCGCATCGACGCTGTCATCGGCGATCCGCCGGTGATCTCCTACGCCATCAAGCAGAACCCTGATTGGAATATGCACTTCCTTGCCTTCACCGATAACAGTCCGGATTTCCCGCTGCTGACCGGTCTCGGCCAGGTCGTCTATGGCCTCAATCAGAAGAACGACGATCTGCGCCAGAAGATGGACGCCATCATCGCCGACATGTGGAAGACCTGCGAGATGAAGGAAATCGGCGCCCGCTACGGATTGTCGTCGGATGTCTGGTTCAAGCCTGTGGGCCAAAACTTCCGCGCCGGCGTGGATCGCCCTGCAGATTACAAGCTGCCCTCCTGCGCAGCTGGCGGCTGAACGGCCGTGCGGACGGAAGCTGCAATTGGTGGCTTTCGTCCCTCTCCGCCTACTGCATAATTCCTTAAATCGGAATCGATTTCAGGAGAAAATTATGCAGCAATTCAAAGTGCTACAGCGTCCTTGGCGCGTCTGAAAAGACGCGCGGCGCTGTAGATATGATCGCATAAGGAAACGGCGATGAATGCGCTTCTCAGCGTTGCAGGCCTGCGCAAGAGCTATGGTCCTATCGAAGTTCTCAAAGGCATAGATTTCGATGTCGCGCCAGGTGAGAAGATTGCCCTGATAGGTCCATCCGGCTCCGGAAAATCCACCTGTCTGCGCTGCATGAATTTCCTGGAAAAGCCCAGTGCCGGCGAGATCCGCCTCGCTGGCGAGCGGATCGGTGTGCGCAACGGCCATGTCATGAGTGATCGGCAACTAGCACCGCAGCGCGCCGAGATGGGCATGGTCTTCCAGCTCTTCAATCTCTGGCCGCATCTGTCGGTGACGGAAAACGTGGCGATCGCGGCGCGCAAGGTGCGCGGTCTGCCTACTGCCGAGGCACGCGAACTGGCTTTGGAGATGTTGGCCAAAGTCCATATGACACACCGCGCCGACGCCTCACCGCTCGAACTGTCCGGCGGCCAGCAGCAGCGTGTCGCGATCGCGCGGGCGCTTGCTCAGAAGCCGAAGCTGATGCTGTTCGACGAGCCGACATCCGCACTCGATCCCGAACTGGTCCAGGAGGTTCTGAAAGTAATGGAGGAACTGGCGGCCGAGGGGCGCACGATGCTGATCGTCACGCACGAGATCGCGTTTGCGCGCGACATTGCCGATCGCGTCCTGTTTCTTGACGGCGGCACCATCGTCGAAGCCGGGCCGGCACGCCAGGTCATCACCGCTCCCCGCGAAGCGCGCACGCAAGCGTTTCTCAACAAGATCCGGCATTAGGCGCGCCATGACCGGATTTTCCATATTCTTCTCGGTCGTCGAAGGGCTCGTTGCCGGGCTTGGCGTAACCGCTTTCGTCACGATCGCCTCACTGGCGCTCGCAACCGCCTTCGGGTTTTTTCTCGCCCTGCTCAGGCAATTTGCCGGGATCAAGCTTATCAATCTGGCGATCGATGCCTGCTGCGAGATCCTCTGCAATGTGCCGGCCTTGACGCATCTGTTCATCCTCTATTTCGGGCTTGCCAGCATCGGCGTGAAATTGACGTCGATCACGGCGGCCGTCCTGGGCCTCGGGCTCATCGGAGCGGCGATTACCTGCGCAATCTTTCGCGCCGGTTTCGCTGCGTTGCCGGGCGGGCAGGCGGAGGCGGCGCTTGCCGCAGGGTTGACCCCGCTCCAGACGATCTTTGAGATCCTGACGCCGCAGGCCATGCGGATAGCGCTTCCAGCGCTCGGGAACTACGCGGTGCAGCTTCTCAAGGATACGTCCGTCGTCTCGGCCATCGCGGCGCCGGAAATCATGTTCTTTGCCCGTTCCATGGTGACGTCGTCCTTCCAGACAACAATGATCTACGCGACGGCGGCGGCACTCTACCTGTTGCTGAGCTTGCCACTGATGCAGGCAACGCGGTTCCTCGAAAGACGTTACGGGAGATTGAAAGGATGAGCGTCTTCTTCGCGCCCTATGGTGATTATGGTGTCGAATGGCTGCCTCTGCTGTTGCGGGCGATGGTGAATACGGCCTTGCTTTCCGTTTGTGCCTTTGCCCTGGCATTCGTTTTTGGTTTGCTGCTGTCGCTCTGCCAGAAATCCAGTTTTGCAGGGCTGAGGTATTTCGCGGCCCTTTATGTGACGATCGTGCGTGGCGTGCCGCTGCTGGCGGTTTTGTTTCTGCTTTATTTCGGTTTGCCGGGTATCGGGATCGTCTTCGATGCTTTCGGCGCGGCGATTGCGGGCCTGGCATTGTGTTTCGCGGCCCAGGTCGCAGAGCTTTTCCGCGCCGGCCTGAAGGCTATACCGGCCGGGCAGAGCGAGGCAGCGCTGGCTGCTGGCTTCACCCCGGCCCAGAGCTTCGTCCTGATCATCCTGCCGCAGGTCGCGCGTGTCATTCTGGCGCCGATGATCATCACCTTCGTCTCGCTGCTCAAGGATTCTTCGCTCGCTTCGCTGATTACCGTCAACGAACTGGTCCTCACCGGGCGGTCGATGGCGACGGAGTATTTCCTGCCCTTGCAGATCTACATTGCCGTCGGCCTCTGCTATTTCGCGATAGCCTGGCCTTTCTCGGTCCTCTCGCGCCGGCTAGCCCTTCCGGCCGCCCGCTAACTCGTCATCACAAGGCCAAGACCATGACCATTGAAACGACCGTTGCCACTGGCAACGCCCGTCGGCATGCAACGCAATCGCATGAACCTCGTTGGCCGGTGATCCTCATGACGCCCGATGTCAGCGAGGCGCCTGGTGTTCCGACCGAGACGGAGTATGTGGTGCGCGCCAACTATGCGGACGCCATAGCCGAGGCGGGGGGAATTCCGTTGATCCTGCCTTATAACTTCGAGAACCTGGCATCGGCGTTGGCTCTTGCGGATGGAATCGTCCTTACCGGTGCGCGGCCGGGGACTGAGGTGACAGGCGCGCGCAGACAGTTCGAAATTCAGCTGGTCGAGCAAGCCTTGAAAACGGGCAAGCCGCTTCTCGGCATCTGCCACGGCATGCAACTGATCGGGGAATGCCTTGGAGGCAAATTTCGCACCGAGCTGCCGGCCGCCGCCATATCCCACATCCCGCAAGGGATTCCCGATGTGTTGGCGCACGAGATCACGGTCGAGCCGGACAGCGTGCTCACCAATTGGGTCGGGAAAGGTCCAGCGCGCGTCAATAGCCTGCACCGCCATGCTTTGGCCGGCGACGGACGCTTCCGTGTCGCTGCGCGGGCGCCGGACGGCACCATCGAAGCGTTCGAAGGAGAAACGGACGGCTTTTGTCTGGGCATTCAATGGCACCCAGAATACCGGCTGACTGAACTCGACAGGAATATTATGAGAGCCTTCGTCGGCCGCAGCGCAGAAGCGGCAGCCCGCAAGGCGCGCAATGTTTCATCGGTTGGAAGCAATCGCGTGCGCGAACGGCTGGCACAGCTCGAGCTTGCTCTGCCGGAAGCATCCTTGCCGCCAGGCGCGTTTTCCGGGGCTGTGCGGACCGACAATATCATCACCGTTTCCGGTCAGGTGCCGCTGAAGGATGGCGCCGTGCTGCAGACGGGACATCTCGGAGCGGACGTCTCCATCGAAGAGGGGCGGGAATGCGCGCGCTGGGCGCTTCTCAATGCGCTTGCGCAGCTGGAGGCGGCTGCTGGCGGCTTCGGCAACATCCTGGGCTTCGTCCGGCTGGCGGGCTATGTCGCGGCAGATGCTGCTTTCGAGCGCCACGGCGCCGTCGTCGATGGGGCTTCGGAACTGCTCCGAGCGCTTTTCCCGGATCGATGGGCGCATGCCCGCATCGCGATCGGCGTAACATCCCTGCCGCGCGGGGTTCCTGTTGAAGTCGAGCTGACAGCCGTCGTCGGCGATGAGGCTTGAGATGGCGCGCGTTGCGGTGATCGGCGCCGGCGTCATCGGCGTATCGTCGGCCTATCTGATGGCCCGGGCGGGGCATGATGTGACACTTATCGATGCGGCAAGCGAGCCGGGCATGGGGGCGAGTGCCGGCAACGCCGCGCAGCTGTCCTGGGCCTACGGTGACGCAATGGCGTCGCCAGCCTTGCTGAAGCATCTGCCAGCCATTGCAATGAGCCGCGATCCGGCCTTTCGGATCCAGTGGCAACTCGATCGGGACTTTCTGTGCTGGGGTTTGAAATTTCTTGCCAATACATCGCTCAGGCGTTGGTGGACCAATACGCAGGACATCCTGCGCCTTGCCGAGCAATCCCGTCACGAACTCGCCATCCTGCTTAAGGAAACCGATGTCGAATTCGATTACCGTGTCGCCGGAAAGCTGCATCTCTACGCCGATCGGCAAAGTTTTGCTGCCGCCGACTCCAGTGTGGCGCGCAAGAATGCCCTTGGCTTCGAACAGTGCCTGCTGACGCGGGTGGAGGCGGAAAACATCGAACCTGCACTCGCCGCGTATCAGGGAGAGATTGCCGGCGCCGTTTACACTCCCGGTGATGCCCTCGGCGATGCGGCTGGATTTTGCCGCCAGCTCACCATCTGGATGATCGAGCGCGGGCAGGTGTCGGCGCTTTTCGGCAGGAGGGTCTCGAGCTTCGTCCAAACGGGAGGCGTGCTGACAGGCTTGAGGTTCGAGGACCGCGACGAGCTTCGCGTCGATGCCGCCATCGTTGCGGCAGGACCGCAGATCGGTTCCCTCATATCCGATTTGCCTGAGGCCCGGGACATACGCCCCGTCAGAGGCTACTCGCTCACCATTCCAAGAACTGGCCTTGCACCCAGTATCAGCCTGACAGACGTCAAGCGAAAGCTTGCCTTTGCTGCCATCGGCGACCGTTTTCGTGTCGCCGGACTGGCAGACATCGAGCGTCCCGGGGCCGGTTTTGATGCCAGACGTTTCGACACGCTCAAGCTGGCCGCGTCGGCGGTGCTGCCCGACCTTTTCGAGCGATCGGATGAACTGATGAGATGGTCGGGCGAGCGGCCTATGACTCCGACCTCCAAGCCCATTATCGCCGCCTCCCGACGCATCAAAGGTCTTTACATCAATGCCGGTCACGGCATGTTGGGATGGACGCTTGCATTAGGTTCTGCCCGCCGCGTGGTTGATCTCTTTCAATAAGTCGGTGGCTGGCACCCGGTGCGTTCGGGCAGAGGCTGCCGAGGCTTCGCTCAATTCATACCTCTTCACATCCATCGGATCGTTCCGGATCATAAAATCCGGAACGAAGGGAGTGAGAACTCATCACCAAATGGTATCCGGAATGCGGGGTTGGTCCTAGCCGAATTTCTCGGTCGTATCGGCCTTGCCGAATACCCAGTAGCCGGATGCCTTGATCCAGCTGAGCGGGCAACCTCGTTCCAGCAGATGGGCGCGGATATCGCGTGTTACCGAGGCTTCCGCCGCGACCCAGATGAAGGTCTCCGGCTGGATGTCGACCGTGCTCAGGAGCTTCAGCAGGGCAGTGGCATCGGTTGCCTGCGAGAGAGGCCGATGCGCCCAGCGGACGTGCAGTTCGGCTGATGTCTCGAAGACCTGTTCTTCCAGCGGGTCAGTGACGGCTGCGACTGCGGTGATAACGGTTCCGGCGCCGCTCTCCTCGATCCGGCGGCCGATCGCGGGCAGTGCCGTTTCGTCGCCGATCAGCAGCCATCGTTTTACCGTCCTGGAGACCACGGCGGAGCCCCTTGGTCCACCGATCTCGAGCCTGTCGCCGGCGCGTGCGTCGATCGCCCATCGGGTCACCGGGCCTGCCTCGTGCAAGGCGAAGTCGATGGTCAGTGTCCGCTCAGTATTGTCGTAACGGCGCGGCGTGTAGTCCCGGCGTTCTTCGCCGCCATCGGCGGCCGGTACAAAAATCTTGATGTGGTCGTCGGGAGCAAGACTGATGAAATCGGCAAGATCATCGCCGGTCAATGTGATGCGACGCATACCGGGGGTGACATCGACGACGCTGTCGACGGCGAGGGTGCGCCGCCGCGTGTCGTGGCGGACCCGTTCGATGCCGGGGGCAGGTGAAGTCTGATCTTTGAGTTGATTGTTATCCATGTGTCCTCAGAAGCTTTCTTGAGCTCGATCCGCAGGACACAGTCGCGCAGATCGAAGCCGCAAAGCCGTTCGATCATACGCGTTGAGTGACGTTAACGCTTACGTGGCCGGGTGACCCGACCATTGAGGGCATGATGTAGCCGACGACGGCGGCATGTGCAACCGCAAGGGAGCCGACAACGGCGATGATTGCCAAAGTTTAACTTTCCGGTGCCGTTCCGGGCCGGGCAATGATCGGCCGATCAGCGGGCAGGAGTTCCGTCCGATGGAGGAGGGATTTGGCGCCCAGCCACGATAACCTCCCAAGCGCCATCTGCCCTGGTTGCTACTTTTGAATGCAGCATAAAAGATGACACGTTTGAAGCTAATTTCCGACACTTTCCCGATCGAAGCTCTGCGCTATTGCGAGCTTTGGAGATACGATGTCGGGCATTCTTATCGCCACCCTTTTGGCAACGGTTTCAGCAAAGATTCCCGCCGGATTTGCCAGCGGTGATCTCCTTTATTCTGATTGCGGCGGCTCACGGCAGTTTGTCGTCGGATATGTCGCGGGTTGGTTGGACAAGTGGAGCCGGGACGAGTATCTGGCCCGCCGTATCTTCACCGAAGCCGTTCCTGCACCGAAGGCGATGGTGAACTCGGCTTATTTTGCCAATTCCGTCGGCGTAAACCTGTGCGTCCCGGTTGGAACCACAGCTGAGGCGATCGGCAATACGTTGTGTACATTCCTGGATGAGAACCCCGGCATACGCGAGGCCACCGGCGACGAGCCGATGACGACCTTGATGGCCTATAAATACCGTTGCCTCGTGCCGTAGGACGTCAAGCTCATACCAGCTTGCCCGCCTCGATAAACCGGCTGAGCGAGGTGGCGGCGTTCAGCATGTGGGCGCGCATGCGCCGTGATGCCATCTCGCCGTCGGCGATCGCCTGCATGATAGCCTCATGTTTGTCCTGAGATCGGCGCAGCCGTTCGCCCTGGCGCAGTGTGTGCGCCGGAAGGGGCATGCGGTTGCGCATGGCGACGCCTGCCGGCAAGGACGCCATTGTGTGCGGTGGGATGGATGGCTTCATGGACCGGATGGGAATACATAAGTCTCCAGCAAGCAGGTTTCTGCATAGATGAAGCCGCTTCAAATGCCGAGTTTGAATATGCGGGAGCGCAACGGGGCGAAGGTTGACGCCTTGCGCCGGGCAGGGCGAATCATCCCGACATCGCATTGTAGATCAGCCGATTTCGACTGGGCTTCGGTTCTTCAGGCTTGAGCCGACATGCTTTCGATCTTTCAATTTCTTGACCCACAAGGAACCAGATCATGATGATGAACAGACGGACTTTCTCGGCCGCCCTTGTTGCCGGCGCCGCCGCTTCTCTGCTCGCCACCCGCGGCATGGCCGCGACATCCGCTCCGGTGAAGGCGCGCAACGTCGTGCTGGCGCACGGGCTGTTTGCCGACGGCTCGTGCTGGACCGAGGTGATCGCGCGCCTGCAGGCGGCCGGGCTCAATGCCACCGCTGTGCAGAACCCGCTGACGACGCTGCCCGAGGCCGTCGCTGCCGTGAAGCGAGTGCTCGACCGGCAGGACGGCCCGACAGTTCTGGTCGGGCATTCGTTTTCCGGCATGCTCGTGACCGAGGCCGGCGTGCACCCTGATGTTTCGGCGCTCGTTTATGTCGCAGCCCGGGCGCCGGATGCGGGCGAGGATTATACCGCTCTCGCCAAGACCTTCCCGACTCCACCGGCTTCGGCCGGCATCGTCTTCGACGGCGATGAGGGCCGGCTCAGCGAGGAAGCCTTCCTGCGCGATTTTGCCGGCGACCTGCCGGAGGCGAAGGCGAAAGTGCTCTATGCCGTGCAGCAGCCGTTCCAGAAAGAGCTGCTGACCGGCAAGACGACGCAGGCCGCCTGGCATTCGAAGCCGAGCTGGTATGCCGTCTCGACCGAGGACCGGACGATCAATCCCGATCTCGAACGCTTCATGGCCAAGCGCATGGGCGCGAAGACGATCGAGCTGAAGGCCAGCCACCTTTCACTGATCTCCCATCCCGACGAGATCACCCGGCTGATCCTCGAGGCGGCGGGGCAGAATGCGGACTGAGCCAAGCCCGCGGCTGGTGGAGGCGGGCGTGGATCCCAGGCTTGCGCAGCCCGCTGTTTCACGGGACAAAGCCCGGATGAGCATTCCGAAGACACACCCCTTTGATTTCGATCCCACCTACGGCATGCGGCTCGAAGAGCTTCTCGCGGTTAAGCCGCCGGAGCCGCCCGAGGGTTTCGACGATTTCTGGGAGGCGCGGTATCACAAGGCGCTGGCGGTCGATCCGCAGCCGGTGCTTTCGCGCAGTCGGATCACCCATCCCGACTGGCATGTGCTCGATCTCGTCTATCTCTCCACAGACGCATTCCGGATCGGCGGCTGGCTCATCCTGCCGCGTGAAGGGGAGGTCCGGCGCGGTCTGGTCGTCGGCCATGGTTACGGCGGGCGGGATCGTCCTGATTTCGAGCTGCCGATCAAGGAAACGGCGATCCTCTTTCCCTGTTGCCGCGGGCTGTCGCTCAGCGCCCATCCGCCAATCTCCCAGAATCCGTCCTGGCATGTGCTGCACGATATCGACAAGCCGGACTCCTATATTATCGGCGGCTGTGTCGAGGATATCTGGCTTGCGGTCTCGACGCTTACGGCGTTCTATCCTTGGCTCTGTGGCCATATCGGCTATAGCGGCATCAGCTTCGGCGGCGGTGTCGGAGCGATGGCGATCGCCTATGATGAGCGCATCGATCGCGGCCATCTGGCACTGCCGAGCTTCGGGCACCAGCCACTACGGCTGAAGCTTCCAACTGTCGGCAGCGCCCAATCGGTGCAGGAATATCAGGCAGAACACGGAAATGCGCTCGAGACGCTGCGCTTCTACGATGCGGCGACCGCCGCCAGACGGATCAACGTGCCGATGCTGACGGCCGTCGCCCTTTTCGATCCCGCGGTGGCACCGCCCTGCCAGTTCGCTGTCGCCAATGCGATACCGAAACCAAATGAGATCTTCATCCTGGATGCGGGGCATTTCGACTATCCTGGCAGCGCTGAGCAAGAGGCCGCTCTCCGCGACAGGGTCGGTCAATTCTTCGGAGTGCCGTAAACCGCAATTCGGCATCGATTTAAGAATAAAGTCATCTCCTGGAGAGACGCACGGCAGGATGCGGTTACGGCCAATGCAGCGCCGCCGTTGCCACCGGCGCGTCCCAGAGCGAGAGTTCCTCGTCGGTCAGCAAGGCGAGGGTGACGGACAGTCCCTGCATGTCGAGCGAGGTGACATAGGTTCCAACAAGCGAGCGCTCGATCGGCATGGATTTCTCCTCGATGAAACGGCGAGCACTGTTATAGGCGAGGTAGAGTTCGGCCGGCGGCGTGCCGCCGAGGCCGTTGACGAAGAGCAGGGCTCGGGTGCCCGGCGCGACCGTGATATCGTCGGCGATGGTCTCGCAGAGATGGCCGATGATGGCGTCGGCGGCGGCGAAGGACTGCCTGGCATGGCCGGGTTCGCCATGGATGCCGACGCCCATTTCCATTTCGCCGGATCCGAGCGAAAACGTGCTGCGTTCGGTCTGCGGCACCGTCACGCCGTTCAGCGCCACACCCATCGAGCGGATCCGCGAGTTCAGTCCCTCGCCAAGCTGCTTCAATGCGGCAAGCGACATGCCGCGTTCGGCCGCAGCACCCAGGATCTTTTCGACGATCAGCGTACCGGCGACGCCACGCCGGCCGCGGCCCTCGCCTGTTCTCGACGTTTCGATATCGTCGCTGACGACGACCATATCGAGGCTGTGGCGGTCGCCGGCCATCTCGATCGCCATTTCGAAATTCATCAGGTCGCCGTCGTAATTCTTGACCACGAGCAGGCAGCCGGCGCCGGTATCCGTCTCTTCGATGGCGGCGATGATCTGGCTCGGCGTCGGCGAGGTGAAGATATGGCCAACGCAGGCGGCATCCAGCATGCCCTGGCCGACAAAGCCGATATGCATCGGTTCATGGCCGGCGCCGCCGCCTGAAATCAGCGCCACCTTGCCTGACGTGAGATGGCGGCGGCGAATACATTTGCGCTCAGCCCCGAACACCACGAAAGCCTCATGGGCGCGCACGAAGCCTTCGACGCTTTCGGCGACCATGGTTTTCGCAGTGTTCATGAACTTCTTCATCAAGCCTCTCCCAAGGCTAAAGACATTACGTTACGTCAATCAGCTCACTCGTCATTCCGCACCCGATATCGCGACGATTTTCTGCACCAGATCCGAGATCGCCTCTTCCAGCAGGCGGTTTTTCCTGTCGTCACCGAAATCTGGCACCATCAGCGACAGGTGCCGCAATTTCTCGGAATGGCCGAGATCCGGCAGCTTGCCGGGATGGGCGGCCTGATAGGCTTCGAGAAAACGCTCCTGTTCGGCACCGCTGAAATGGCAGACGCGAACGATGGTCGCGAGATGGCGCGCCGGCAGCGGCGTCGCATAGGTCGGGCTGGTGATCTGGGTGACGAAGCTTCGATGTTTTCCAAGCGCCGTCGCCAGGCGCTGGCGTGTACCCGATGGCCTGTTGTCGATGATCTGCGCCAGAATGGACTTGTAGGCGATAATGGCGTCTTCGGTGTCTTCGCGCGCCATCCTATTCTCCGGCTGCCCTTGTGCCATCGGCATTGAGGCCGATGATCGCCGATCTTATCGCGGGACGCCGGGCCGGCGCCACGGAAAAATGCCGGAGGCCGGCGGCGAGCAGCCCGGGCAGATAGTGCGGATCGCCGGCCATGTCGCCGCAGATGCTGACGGGCTTGCCGGCGGCAAGCTTGACCGCCTGGGCAATCAGCCGGAGCACGGCGGGTGCCGCCTTGCCGGTATCGGCTTCGCTGCTGTCGCGGGTCGAGGCGGCGAGATATTGCGTGAGATCGTTGGTGCCGAACGAGAAGAATGCTGCCGAGCCGAAGGTGTCGAGCATCAATGCGGCTGCTGGCACCTCCACCATCATGCCGATCGGCGGCATCCGGTGGGGCAAGGCACGGCGGCCGAGTCTTTCGGCTTCTTCGCGAAATATGTCCCGCATCCTGTCGATTTCGTCGGGAAAAGTCACCATCGGCAGCATCACCGACAGCCTGCCGAAGACGGCGGTGCGCAGCAGGGCGCGGGCCTGCACGCGAGCGATTTCCGGCTGAGCGAGCAGCAGCCGGATGCCGCGCAGGCCCGAGGCGAGGGCCGGCAGGTCTTCGAGGCCGGCGAGCGGCTTGTCGCCGCCGATATCGAGCATTCTTATGATCACCGGCTTATCGCCCGCCCGCTCCAGCACCTGGCGATAGATCGCCAGCTGGCGTTCCTCATTGGCGGCATCGGCGACCGAGGCAACTGAAAATTCCGAGCGCATCAGGCCGACGCCTGCCGTTGCCGGATCGAGTGCATCGATCTCGGCGGGATCGTTGATGTTGATGGACAGCTGGATCGGCACACCGTCCGCAGAGCGCAGTTCGCCGCTTTCGGTCTGCGTGTCGGTAGCAGGTGCTTGTGCCGGTGTCGGGATCAGCATGCCGCCCGCCTGCAGGATGACCGCGCCGGCGTCGCCATCCACGCTGATTGGATCTCCATCTTCTGCCGAAAAACGACCCGTGCCGACCACCATCGGCACCGATTTCGCCCGGGCGAGCAAGGCGACATGGCCGGCGGCGCTGCCGGCAAACAGCGCAATGCCGCCGCCCTTCGACCAATCATGAGCGAGAAAGCGGCTCGGCTCCATGTCCTTGCCGACGAAGACCGAGCCAGCCGGGAAATCGGGGGTCGGTGTGCCGGCGAGCGCGCCGAGCACGCGGTTCTTGATGTCGAGAATGTCGACGGCGCGCGCCCGCATCTGCTCCTCGTCGGCCGCTTCGAGTTCGCCGATATAGGCGTCGAGCGTGGCGACCCAGGCGAAGACGACGTTCTCATCGGCTTGCATGCGCGCGCCGGTCGCTTCCGCAATCGTCGGATCACGCAGCACCTCGATCTGGAAATCGATGATATCGCGGCTTTCGGCATCGGCGCCCTCGGCAAGGCGCTCGAGTTCGCCGATCGAGACATCGATCGCCTTTTCCAGTGCGCCGAATCCGCCGGCGATTTGAGGCGCGGGTGCGCCGTCCGGCCGCTCTGCGGAAGGAGCCTTTGGCTCCTCCGCGAGAAAGGCCGGGCCGGATGCGATGCCCGGGGATGCGCTCTTCGCTTTCAGTCTAAGCGGTTCGGCCATGTTTCTTTTCCTCATCGAAGTTGCGCTCGATGAGTTCCTTTAGGGCGCGGATCGCCTCTTCGGCGAGGATACCGTCGGCCCGGATCCTGAGGATCGACCCCTTGCGAATTCTCGCGCCCATGATCTTGATGATGCTCTTCCCGTTCAGCCAGACATCGCTGCCGTTGACGGCGACCTCGATCGAGCAGGGGAAGGACTTGGCAAGCCGCGTGAAGGTGACGGAGGGACGGGCATGCAGCCCGACGCCGTGCTTGACTTCCACTTCCGTCTGGCAGTTCAGGTGCAATGGCTCGGGCTCCTGCTTTTCACTACGCAATCCGCTCGTCATCAAGGGGACAGTTCCTCGGCTGTGGCGACGACCTTGGCCAGCGATGCGCCCCCCGACGCCTCGGCAGCGGCGATGACGGCGCCTTCGACCAAAGGCGCATTGCAGATGGAGACGAGCGCCGCGCGGGGAAGCCCCAGCATTTCGATTGCCATCTCGCTGTTGGTCTCGGCGCCGCCGAGATCGACGAAGACGGCGACGCCGGCATCGGACCAGGCCGTCTCGATCGCCTTGAGGATGCCGCCGGCATCGGTGCCGAGTTCGCCGTGGACGTTGCCGCCCGACCAGGCGAGCGGCACGCAGTCGCCGACCATCTGCCGCACCATGTCGGCGATGCCCCTTGCCACCAGCGGCGAGTGGGAGACGATCACGATGCCTACGTTTGTGGTCTTTCCATTCATTGCTGACGGTGCTCCCCGAGATAGCGGCAGATCGCCGTGGTCAGCAGCGCGCAGCTCGACGCGCCGGGGTCGACATGGCCGATCGAACGGTCGCCGAGATAGGCGGCGCGCCCGCGCATCGCCTTCATCGCGGCCGTCCTGTCGGCGGAGCGTTCAGCCTTGCGGGCGATGTCACCGAGCGGGGACCGCTTCGCCAACGCGGCATGCACGGGATAGAGCACGTCGAGCAGGGTCTTGTCGCCGGCATGCGCCCGCCCGCGCCTTGCCACGGCGTCGATCGCCTGTTTCAGCACCTGCGAAAAATCGATCTTTTCCTCGCTTTTGCGAAGCTCGCGGCCGATCTCCATCAGCAGCGTGCCGTAGAGCGGCCCGGCCGCGCCGCCGACATTCATCACCAGCGTCAGGCCGATCTTTTCCACGGCGTCGGGAAAAGGCAGGCTGGACAGGCTTGCGCCTTCGGCGCTCACCGCCTCGCAGCCGCGCCGCATATTGGTTCCGTGATCGCCATCGCCGATGGCGCGATCGAGCGCGCAGAGGTGATCGGTATTATCAGCGATCGTCGCGCAGCACACCTCGATCAATCCTGCCACAAGCACCGGTTCCGCCTGCACTGCCATCCTCCCTGTCGCCGCGCCTCCCGCGGGCTTTCAAACGTCTCTTTGGTCAGGCGAGGCTTGCCGCCACGCCGAACGCGCCGGCAACCGCGACGGCTCCGGGATCGGCGACGCCCGCCAGATCTCTTTCGCCGACATAGGAGGCGCGTCCGGCTCTCGCCTTCATCATCGTCTTCGTCGACTCCGCACCCGCTGCCGCTGCCCTTGCCGCCGCAGTGATATCGCCGGATTCGAGCGCCCGCAGGGCCGGCGAAAGCGCATCGACCATTGTCCGGTCGCCGACTCCGGCTCCGCCATAGAACGTCATCCTGTCGAGCCCGGCAAGCAGGGCTGCTGATATATCGGCTTTATCGGCCATCGCCTTTGCCGCCGCGGTGAAGAAAATCGACAGCAGCACGCCGCTCGACCCGCCCATGCTGGTGCCGAGAATATCGCCGAGGCAGGCAAGCGTTGCCGCTGGTCGGTCGAGCGGCAGCATGTCCAAGCGGGCAAGCACGCTGCGGGCGCCCGAGGCCACCGTCGAGCCGGTATCGCCGTCGCCGACGCGGCTGTCCAGCCGGTTGAGCTCGCTTTCCTGCGAGATCAGATGCTCGCAGAGCGCCGTGATCAAGCGCCGGTTGCGGGTGTTTTCCCCGGCCACGGCCGCGCCGTTCAAGCCGGCTGATGTTCTCGGTGCGGCGATGATCCGGATCTCATGGCGCTCGACGGCCGGCATCCAGGCATGCGGCTCGACCGCCGCCGTCAGCGCCGCCTCGCGCGCGGCATCCAGCCGGATCAGCGACAGCGAGAAACCGTTCATGTTGAGCGCGGTCATCATCGGCGCCGGGCCGATGATCAGTTGTATGCGAGCGGCGAGGCTGGAGGACAGTACTGCTTTGGCAATGACGGTCATTTCGAGCGGCGGCACGGCGCCGAGATTGTTGATGAGGAGGGCATGGCTTGCGCCTTCGCGCAGCGCAGGCGAAAGGCGCGCCACCATGGTGGCGACGATATCTGCGACCGGCTGCAGGGTGATGCGCTCGACACCGGGCTCGCCATGGATGCCGAGGCCGAGTTCACCTTCATCAGCACCGAGACGATCCTCATGGACCTGGCCAGGCACGCTGCAGGTGGACAGCGACATGCCGAGCGAAACGATGTCGCCAGCTGCTGCTGCGGCATGGGCGGCGACCGTCTTCAGATCGTCGCCTTTTTCGGCCTGATAACCTGCGATCTTGTGGACGAACAGCGTACCGGCGACGCCGCGCGGCTGGTTGATGCCGGGGATGGCGATATCATCGGCGACGATGACCATCTCGACGTCGAAGCCTTCGGCGCGCGCTTTTTCGGCGGCGAGGCCGAAATTCAGGCGGTCGCCGGTATAGTTCTTGACGATCAGCAGGGAGCCCTTCGGGCCGGTCACGGCGCGGATCGCCGTCAGCACGGCATCGACGCTGGGCGAGGCGAAGATCTCGCCGGAGACGGCTGCCGTCAGCATGCCCTTGCCGACGAAGCCGGCATGGGAGGGCTCATGGCCGGCGCCGCCGCCCGATATGATCGCCACCTTCGATTTGTCCCAGTCCGCACGCAGGATCACCTTGATGTCGGGAAAGCTGTCGAGGCGGGCGAGACGACCGTTGCTGCTCGTCAGAAGCAGTCCGTCCAAGGCTTCGGTGACGATGTTTTCCCTGCGGTTGAAGAAATGTTTCATCGATTGAGACCCGTCTGTTTGTTTTTCATGCCGTCGTCATGTCTGTTTGCCGGTCAGGAAAGGCGCTGTCCAGCCGCATCGAAATAAAGCGGATCGCGCAGCGTCAGGCTGATCCGGTCGCCCGGCGCGATCGCCAGATATGGATCGGCGAGTGTGACGAGCTTGTGATTGCTTGCTCTGATATGCAGATGGTTCTGGTCGCCGAGATGCTCGATCCAGTCGATCTCCGCATTGGCATCCTTGCCGACAATGATATCGAGATGTTCGGTGCGGGCGCCGACGGTTTTCGTGCCGGCCGGCGGACGGCCGCCCGGCAGCAGGTCGGCGGGCAGAAGGTTGATATGCGGCTGGCCGAGGCGGGCGGCAACATGCAGGTTGGCGGGATTGCCGTAGATCTCGCGCGGGGTTCCCACCTGCATCAGCCGTCCCTCGGCGACGATGCCGATGCGGTCGGCCATGGTCATGGCTTCCACCTGGTCATGGGTGACGTAGAGCAGCGTCGAGCCCAGTTCCTTCTGGATACGCTTCAGTTCCAGGCGCAGTTCGGCGCGCAGCTTGGCGTCGAGCGAGGACAGTGGCTCGTCCATCAGATAGATGGCCGGCCGGCGCACCAGCGCCCGGCCGATCGCGACACGCTGCATTTCGCCCCCGGAAAGCCTGGTCGAGCGGTTCTCGAGTTTATGGTCTATCCGAACCATGCGCGCGACCTCGCGCACGCGCCGATCGATCTCCTCGGCGCTCAGCTTGCGGACCGGCGCCTTCAGCGGGAAGGCGAGATTCTCGTAAACCGTCATATGCGGATAGAGCGAATATTGCTGGAAGACGAAGGCGACGTCGCGTTCGGCGGGGGCCTCAGTGGCGACATTGCGGCCGCCGATCTCGATGCGGCCGCTATCTGGTCTTTCCAAGCCGGCGATCAGCCGCAGCGTCGTGGTCTTGCCGGCACCCGTGGGACCGAGCAGCACGACGAACTCGCCGTCACGGATCGAAAGATCGAGATCGGCCAGAGCCTGGGTATCGCCGAAGCGCTTGGCGAGATTCCTGAGGACGACATCAGCCATGCCGGGTCTCCTGATAGAGTGAGGACGGCACCGCGCGGCCCGACCTGCAGTCGAAGAGTGCGAGTTTTGCCGGATTGAATTCCAGGCCGACCCTCTCGCCGATCCGGAAGCTGCGATTGGCTGGAACGCGGGCCCTGATCAGGCCGCCCGGGGTTTCCACGGCGACGACCTGGTTGGTGCCGAGATATTCGCTGCCATAGACGGCGCCGCGGAGCGCCGAGGCATCGCTGAAGCGGATATGCTCCGGCCGGACGCCGAGCGCCAGTTCGCTCTCGGCCATGTCCTGGTGGATTTCGGGAACGGCGACATCGATGCCGTCGAGCAGGATGGAGCGGTCGCCGCTTTTCAGGCCCGAGGTGAAGCGCATGAAGTTCATCGGCGGCGAGCCGATGAAATCGGCGACGTACATGGTCGCCGGCTTGGCATAGATCTCTTGCGGCGTGCCGAACTGCTCGATGACGCCATGGTTCATGACGGCGATCTTGTCGGCCATCGCCATTGCTTCGTGCTGGTCATGGGTGACGTAGACGGTGGTCGCGTGGATGCGGTTGTGCAGTTCGCGCAGCTCATGAACCATGACCTCGCGGAATTCGGCATCGAGCGTGCCGAGCGGCTCGTCCATCAAGAAGCATTTCGGGCGCCGGACGATGGCGCGGCCGAGCGCCACGCGCTGGCGGTCGCCGCCGGCAAGGCCGGACACCGAGCGGTCGAGAATATGGTCGATCTGCAGCAGGCGCGCCGTCTCCTCGACGCGGGCTCGGATTTCGGCCTTGGCCATGCCCTGCGACAGCAGCGGGAAGCCGATATTCTTACGCACGTTCATATGCGGGTAGAGCGCGAAGAGCTGGAAGACGAAGGCGATGTCGCGGGCGCTGGCGCGGTTGAAAGTGACGTCCTCGCCGTCGAGATAGATCTTGCCGCTCGACGGCAGCTCGAGGCCGGCGATCATGCGCAGCGTCGTCGTCTTGCCGCAGCCGGAAGGTCCGAGAAGCGCCAGGAACTCGCCGTCATGGACGGTGAAGCTCGAATCCTGAACGGCGACGAAACTGCCGAATTCCTTGCGGAGATTTTCGATCCGGATATCCGCCATGGTTCACTCCGGGAATTTCGAAACGATGATGAACATGACGGTGCCTATGAGCAGGGTCACCAGCGAATAGGTGTAGAGCACCAGCAGGAAGGGCTGGAACAGCATCAGGAAACCGAGCCCGATCAGCACGGTGGCGATGGTCTCCATCGGGCCACGACGCAGGAAGAACGGTCGCTTCGGACGGGCGGGAGTGCGTGTCTCGATCAGATGGCTCATTTGCGGACGGCTCCGAAGGTGATGCCGCGCAGCAACTGCTTGCGCAGAAGAATGGTGAAGACGAGGATGGGGATCAGGAAGATCGTCGTGCCCGCGGCGACCGCCGGCCAGTCCTGCCCGCCTTCGCCGATGATCGTCGGGATGAAGGGCGGCGCGGTCTGGGCCTCGCCCGAGGTCAGAAGGGCGGCGAAGGCATATTCGTTCCAGGCGAAGATCAGGCAGAAGATCGCCGTCGCGGCAATGCCGGTGGTCGCCTGCGGCAGCACGACCTTTCGGAAGGCCTGCAGCCTCGTATAGCCGTCGATCATCGCCGCTTCCTCGTATTCGCGCGGGATCTCGTCGATGAAGCCCTTCAGCAGCCAGACGGCAAGCGAGACGTTGACGGCGGTGTAGAGCAGGATCATGCCGAGCGCTGTGTCCGACAGGCCCAGCTCGCGGTACATCAGGTAGATCGGAATGGCGACGGCGATCGGCGGCATCATGCGTGTCGACAGGATGAAGAACAGCAGGTCGTCGGCGAGCGGCACCTTGAAGCGTGAGAAGCCATAGGCGGCAAGCGTGCCGAGGAAGACCGCCAGGAAAGTGGAGCCGAAGGCGATCACCAGCGAATTGACGAAGCGCGGCAGGAAGTTCGACGGGCCGGCGATCACCATGTTGCGCTTGCGCGTCACCTCATCGCAGGCTCCGACCGGCGCCGGCAGCGAGGCGATATAATCAGGCGTTTGCCGGGTGCGCGTCGTGAACAGGTTGCAATAGCCTTCGAGCGACGGCGTGAAGACGATCTTCGGGGGATAGCTGATCGAATCCGGCGGCGACTTGATGCTGGTCAGGAAGATCCAGACGAGTGGGATGAGGGTGATCAGCGCGTATAGGACGACGATGGTGCCGGCGATGCGCTTGCTGGAAAGGCTCGGTTCGACGACCGAATGGGCGGAGTTGGCGGCGCTCATCGTTGCTTCACCTTGTTCAATGCCTTGACGTAGATGTTGGCGAGGCCAAACACCGCGACGAAGAGGATGATGGCGAAGGCCGAGGCCCGGCCGGTCGCCCAGCTTTCGAAGGCCGCGCGTTTCAGCGTGATCGAAGCGACTTCGGTGACCGAGCCGGGCCCGCCGCCGGTGAGCAGCGTCACCATGTCGAACATCTTGAAATTCTCGATGCCGCGGAAGAGCACGGCGAGCATGATGAAGGGCAGGGCCATCGGCACGGTGATCGACCAGAACTGGCGCCAGGGCGAAGCGCGGTCGACCTCGGCCGCCTCATAGATATAATCGGGGATGGAGCGCAGGCCGGCGAGGCAGATCAGCATCACATAGGGCGTCCACATCCAGGTATCGACGATGATGATCGCCCAGGGCGCCAGAGTGACGTTGCCGAGCATCTGGATCTCCGATGTCGGAATGCCTGATATCAGCGACACGGCATAGGCAAAGAGGCCGATCTGCGGCTCGTAGAGAAAGCGCCAGAAATTGCCGACCACGGCAGGCGACAGCATCATTGGAATCAGGATGATCGTCGTCCAGAAGGCATGGCCGCGAAACTTGCGGTCGATCAGATAGGCCAGCGTGAAACCGATCACCGTCTGCAGCACGATCGTCCAGAAGACGAAATGCGCGGTGGTCTGCATCGCAAACCAGATGTCGGGATCGTTGAGGACGCGCTGGTAATTTCCAAGGCCGACGCCCTGGACCGGCGCATTCGGCCGGTTGGCGCGGTAATTGGTGAAGGAGAGATAGACCGCCCAAAGCAGCGGGAAGATGTTGATCGCCAGCAGCAAGGTGATGGCCGGTGCAATGAACAGCCAGGCGATCGCCCTGTCGGAGAGCCCGCGGACGCGCCGGGCGACCGAGACCGGCGTTGCCCTTGCTGTTGCGTCGGCTGCCTTCTCGACGATGGAGGAATGGGACATAGTCAAGTTTTCACCTGGTCTTATTGGGGTACGGGGTCTTTTGGCATATGGCAGATCTGGCGGCCCGGCTCGTCTGCCGATCCGGGCCGCCATCCTGGCGAGGATGACACGCAACAGTGATGCCACGCGCTAGATCTTGCCGTCGTCCTTGAAGACGTCGCCCCAATCCTTCACCAGACCGTCCAGCGCTTCCTTGGCGGTGCCGTTGCCGGCGACCACGTAGTTGTGGACGCGTTTCTGCATGGCCTGCAGCAGTGAGGCGTAGCTCGGCTCAGCCCAGAAGTCCTTGACGATCGCCATCGAGTCCAGGAAGGCTTGGGCATAGGGCTGGCTCTTGGCAAAGCTTGGCGCGTTGACGACGGAGTTCAGGCAGGAAAAGCCGCCGAGTTCCCACCATTTGGCCTGCACATCAGGCTGGGCGAACCACTTGATATATTGCAGGGCGGCGTCGCGCTTGTCGGAGTAGGAGACGACCGAGATGCCCTGGCCGCCGAGCTGGGCGAAATGCGCCTTTTCGGCTGGATTTGGGAAAAAGCCGATCCTGTCGCCGCCGACCTTTTCGTCCTTATAGAGGCCGGGCCAGGTGAAGGCGAAGTTCATCTGCATGGCGACCTGGCCGGATTTGAAGGCATCGGCGGATTCGACCATGTAGACGTTCGAGCTGCCGGGCGGGGTGCAGCAATCATAGAGGGATTTGTAGAATTCGAGGCCCTTGACCGCATCGTCCGAGTTGACGAAACCTTCCATGTCATAGGGCTTCTTCGGATTGTCGTACTGGAAGCCCCAGTCATAGAGGACGTTGGTCACGCCCATGGTTATGCCTTCGGAGCCACGTTCGGTATAAATCGAGGCGCCATAGACGGTCTTGCCGTCGATTTCACGCTTCTGGAAGAATTCGGCGATCTGCTTCAGCTGATCGTAGGTCTTCGGCGCTGCAAGATCCCAACCGTATTTTGCCTTGAATTCCTTCTGCAGTTCCGGCTTCTCGAACCAGTCCTTGCGGTAGGTCCAACCGACGACGTCGCCCATGGCGGGCAGTGCCCAGTAGTTCGGGGTGTTCTTCGGCCATTCCGAGTAGCCGACGACCGTCGCCGGCACGAAGTCATCCATCTTGATGCCTTCCTTGTCGAAGAAGTCGTTGAGCTTGACGTAGTGGCCGTTCTCGGCCGATCCGCCGATCCACTGGCTGTCACCGATGATGAGATCGCAGAGCTTGCCATGGGAGTTCAACTCGTTGAGGAAGCGGTCGGCATAACTCGTCCACGGAACGAATTCGAACTTCAACTGCGTGCCGGTTTTGGCGGTGAAATCCTTCGACAGCTCGACCAGCGCATTGGCGGGGTCCCAGGCGGCCCAGCACAGCGTCAGTTCATCGGCTTTGGCGAGATTGGGCAATGCCGACGACATGACGAATGCCGTGGCCAGCCCCAAAAGGGCTTTCGATGTTTTCTGCATAAGTTCCTCCCAGAACCAAGGGCCGGCTCCCCGCCGGCGTCGCATGCTCACCCGTTTCAGAAAATGCTCACATGAACTCCTCAATCATCATGTTTAGCAATATGTTTAGTGAAAACTATTTTTATAAACATTGCAAGCGGCAATCGTTGCTGCAGTGCACAGCTGTCGCGCCCACCCGGCAGCGACTTTCTGGGCGCAATCTTTTCCGCGAAATCGGGAAATTTCTCCGCAAGCGTACCAAAGCAGCGACATCTGGCCTCGCTGCGACATCGATCGCCCGATATGGATTGTGCGCCGCTCCTGTTTTTCCCCGGAGCGGATCAGGCTTGGCCTCGCTTCGGCGGGGCCTTTTTCTTGAATCCTTTCTGAGGATCGATGTCGGCCGCCGTCCGGCCCTATCGGGAATATTCCTGCGCAGTGCGAGATTTAGCCTTTCCGGCCGGCTGCAACGGGCGTATTCAGCCAGTGCGCGGCTTTCCATGTCCGCGCGCCTCCGCGCGGCAGATCTCCGATCGGCTTCCTTCCCGTTTCCCTGCCGCGTCATCCGGAATTTTCATTGGCAGATCGATGACCACGGCAGAGACGAGCGAGAACGGGCAAGAGGCGGCGAGCGGCCGCCAGGCGAAAATCGTGGCGCTGGTCGTTGCCGTTTCCTTCTTCATGCAGATCCTCGACGGCACGATCGTCACCACCTCGCTGCCGCAGATGGCGGCAAGCTTCGGCGTGCAGCCGGTGTCGATGAGCATCGGCATCACCGTCTACATGCTGACGATGGCCGCTTTCATTCCGCTGTCGGGCTGGCTCGGCGATCGGTTCGGCGCGCGCCGTATCTTCCTGATGTCGATTGCCGTTTTTACCGGCGCCTCGCTGTTCTGCGGGCTCTCTGGCAGCCTTGCGGAATTCGTGCTGTGGCGCGCCGTCCAGGGGGCGGGCAGTGCGCTGATGACGCCGGTCGGGCGCATCATCGTGCTCAAGAATGCCCGCAAGTCGGAACTGGTGCAGGCGATCGCGCTGATCACCTGGCCGGCGCTGACGGCGCCGGTGATCGGCCCGGTGCTCGGCGGCTTCATCACCACCTATGCCAGCTGGCACTGGAACTTCCTCATCAACATCCCGATCGGCATTCTCGGCATGGTGCTGGTGCTGCGCTTCGTGCCTGAGCAGCGCGAGAGCAATCCCGGCCGGCTGGATCTGGTGGGCTTCGTCCTCAGCGCTGCGGGATTGACCTTCCTGCTTGCCGCGTTGGAGCTTTCGGTCAAATGGGACGGCGGTCTCTTGCCGATCATTTCAATGCTGGCGGCGGGCATCGTGCTTTCGGTCATGGCGACTCGGCATTTTCTCGCCGTCGACAATCCACTGCTCGACCTTTCGGCCTTCCGCATCCAGACTTTTTCGATGTCGACGCTGTCGGCGGGCACGGCTTGCCGGATGGCCATCAACGCGACGCCGTTCCTACTGCCTCTGCTGTTCCAGCTCGGCTTCGGACTGAGCTCGATTGCCGCCGGCACCTATCTGCTCGTCTATTTCCTCGGCAATTTCAGCATGAAGGCGGTGACGACGCCGCTGCTGCGGTTCTTCGGCTTCCGCACCGTGCTCGGGGTCAATGGGTTGATCGCGGCGCTTTCGATTGTCGGCTGCGGCTTCCTTTCGCCGGCGACGCCGCCGTTTTTCATCCATGCGCTGCTTTTTCTCGCCGGCCTGTCGCGGTCGATGGAATTCACCGCGCTGAACACGCTGGCTTTTGCCGATATCGGCCCGGCGCAGCGAAGCTCGGCCTCGACGCTGTCGAGCATGCTGCAGCAGGTGTCGATGCTGCTCGGCGTGGCGGTGGCGGCGGCAGTGCTCAATATCGCCTCGGCTCTCAGGGGCACCGACAATCCCGTTCTTGCCGATTTTCGCTGGGCTTTCGTCGTGGTCGGCGCGATCGGCATCGTCTCGTCGCTACGCTTCCTGCAATTGCCGGTGGAGGCGGGGGCCGAAGTATCCGGCCATCGGAAATTCCAGAAAAATTAGCTTGGCCTGCGGAACCAATCGGGCCACTCGGCGTTTATGAATCTTACTTCAGGGTTCTCGTTTCCCAGCCTCTTTCAACGGTTTCCATGGGATCCTCCCCAGGGCCAGGGTCATGTTCTGAAAATGCCGGCTGCCCGACATCCTCTTCCGCGCCGCCTGCGACAAGAGCGAGGGATAACCGCTGTTTACCCCAGGCGGTCAATGCAATACGACATTGCCATGCGGACGACTCGGACGCTTGCGGGCGTTCGTCGCTCAGAGAGAACGCCGGGAGACGGAATGAGCAATTCTAGCGGCGATGCGGATGCCCTGATCCACATCCTCTATATCGACGACGACGAGGAGCTTGCCCTGCTGATGCAGAAGAACCTGCTCCGGCGCGGCTTTTCGGTGGAGTGGGCTGAGAATGGCGCTGCCGGCCTTGCGAGACTCGGCGAAGGCGGCATCGATGCCGTCGTGCTCGATCATGTCCTGGCTGACGAGACCGGCCTCGACATTTTGCCTTGCATTGCGGCGATGCCGGATCATCCGCCGGTCATCTATGCGACGGGTTCGGACGATACCAGCATCGCGGTTGCGGCGCTGAAGGCCGGCGCCGATGACTACATGCTCAAGGAGATCTCAGCCGATTATTTCGACCTGCTGGCCGCTGCCCTCGAACAGGCGCTGGAGCGGGCGCGTTTTCGCCGCGAAACGGCGCAGGCGCAGGAGGTGATCCGCCAGCAGCGCGACCTTGCCGAGATGCTGCTTACCGAAGTCAACCACCGGATCGCCAACAGCCTCGGCCTGGTCGGCGCGCTAATCCGCATGCAGTCTTCGATGACCAAGGACCAGGTGGCGATCGATGCGCTGCATGAAACGCAGATGCGCATCAACGCCATCGCCAGCGTGCACCGCCGGCTCTACACCAACCGGCAGGTCGGCTCGGTGCAGGTCGACGAATATCTGAACAGCCTGCTCACCGAACTCGAAGCCTCGATGCGCGACGACAAGCGGCCACACCGCATCGTGCTTACCGCTGAGCCGGTCAATCTGGCGACCGACAAGGTGATCACGCTCGGGCTGATCGTCAGCGAGCTTGTCACCAATGCCTTCAAATATGCCTATCCGGATAGCGTGCCGGGCGAGATCCGCGTCCTCGTCGACCAAACGGACGAGACATTGCGCGTCATCGTCGAGGATGACGGCGCCGGTTTCGACCCGTCGAGCCCGGCCAGAGGAACCGGCCTCGGCACGCGCATTCTGACGGCCATGGCCGCGAGTTTGAAATCGGATTTCGCTTATGATCCCGGGCATGACGGCACCAAGGCGACATTGGTGTTTTCGTTGCATGAGGGGAAGTAGGGTTTGTGCAGCCTAAAGGCTTGCCGGCCGATCTTTTCTTGAAATGTTGTGCGCCCTGAAGCAGCTCCAGAGCGCGATGATCTGTTTACGGTCGACCCGCGGCGGGCTCGGGAAGAAGTCTGCCCCGCAGCAGCCAGATCCTGCCGGATACGATCTCGCGGTCGGATAGCCGTAAGCTATGCTATATCCGACACCTGTCGCCAAAGCCTGCTTTCTTTCGCTGCGCTCGGACGGCCTGTGCGGGACGTGACTCCTATCCATGCCTGCGCAACGATCGCTTTCAAAGCATACAGATATTACGTGATGCTACAGGCGCCGCTGCGACCCAGCTGCTAGTATTCCGGCTCCGAAGCCTCCTCCTGGGCGATTGCTGGATGCGTGAATGGCAAAGCGTAGCGTGGCTCTTTTTCTTCTTCTAACGAGTTGCGGGCATCCGGGCGGCGTGATGACACCCGTTTCAATTTCATCGACGCCGCCAACATCAAGGGTCGACATGCTGGTTGCGACCACGCGCGAGCCTTCCGGAAGCCCGGCCACACTCTTCAACGGCGAGCGCAGTTCCAAGCCACATCTGACCCAGATCTCCATTTCAATCCCGGCAAAGCGTGAAGCCGGCACGGTTCAGTGGCCTAAACGCCTTCCCCCCGATCCCGCCACCGACTTTGCCGTGACGAACGTTCAGCAGATCGACACCGTCGCGCAAGGCCGCGTCTGGTTCCGACAGCACGTGAACGGCGGGCATGCACTCGTCTTCATTCATGGCTTCAACAACACCTATGAGGATTCCGTCTTCCGGCTGGCGCAGATCGTGCACGACAGCAAGATGCAGGCGACGCCCGTCCTGTTCACCTGGCCGTCACGAGCGGAAATCACTGCCTACCAGTACGACAAGGAAAGTACGAACTATTCGCGCACGGCGCTGGAGCAGGCGCTTCGCACGCTGGCGGCCGATCCCAACGTCAAGGACATCACCGTCATGGCCCACTCTATGGGGACCTGGCTTGCCATGGAATCCCTGCGGCAGATGGGGATACGTGACGGTCACGTCAATTCGAAAATCCACAATGTCATCCTGGCCTCGCCCGACATCGACATTCAGGTCTTCGCCAAACAATATGTGGAGATGGGCGAACCGCGCCCGAAATTCACGATCTTCGTCTCCCAGGATGACAAGGCTCTTGCAGTCTCCAGCTTTCTCACCGGACGTGTATCCCGTCTCGGTGCGATCAACCCTGCTGAAGAGCCCTACCGCTCGAAACTGGAAAAGGCCGGCATCACCGCCATCGATCTGACGAAGGTGAAGACCAACGACAAGCTCAATCACGGCAAATTTGCGGAAAGTCCCGAGATTGTCCAACTCATCGGCCAGCGCCTTATGACCGGCCAGACCCTTACCGATTCCAAGATCACGCTGGGCCAGGGCATTACAGCTGTCGTCGGCGGCACGGTGGCAAATATCGGCACTGTAGCGGCCACCGCCGTCGCGGCGCCGGTTGCGATCATCGAGCAGCCCGTCACGCGGAGGAGGCCGCCACGATCCGCCAACGAGACGCTCGACGGTGACCTGAAACAACAGACGCTGACGCAATGAGGAGTCTCAGGTTGAAATGGCTGCTTTCCTTCACCGCCGCCTTTTTCTTCGCATTGAGCGCTTTGGCGCAAACGCCACCGGTAAGCCCTCAGCAGAAGATCGACGAACTCGTGCGCCTGCTGCAGGATCCCGAGGTGAAAGTCTGGCTCGATAGCCGCAAGCAGGAGAGCGGATCCGCGCCATCCGTTTCACCGGCCGGCCATTCGGCCTTGGCCAGGTGGGAGGCCGGCGTGCGGGGGCGTGTGAACGCGATTCTGGCGGCGATCCCGGCGATTCCGGCAGAGGTGACGGCGGCGGCAACGAGAGCAAGGCGCGAAGCTGCCGACAGAGGCTATGCGCCGGTATTCGTCATATTCGGCGGTCTGGTCGCCTTTGGTCTCGCCGCCGAGGCGGTGTATCGCAGGTTCGCCGCACGTCGCGAGGCATTGTTTGGCCGGCTTATCCCAGTCGGCATATTCGCCGGCGCGATGGGCATCGTCTTTTTCGCGGTCGAATGGCCGCCGCTCGCGCGAGTGACGCTCCTTGCCTATCTCTCGGCTTTCATCCTGTTTCGATTGGCGGCTGCACTCCTGTCCGCGGTAGCGATGGGCTCGTCGCTGCGGATGAGGCTATTGATCCTGTTCGGGCTCATCAGCTTTGCGAGCGCGACAGCAGCCGTCGGCGAGCCGCTCGGCGTTTCCCCTGAAGCCAGCGACGCAATCAGCTACTGCTTCTCCGTGATTGGGCTGCTTTTTGCCATCGAGGCCGTGTGGTCGATCTGGGAAGGAAGCCGCGCCTGGAAGGCGGCGCTAACGGCTTTCCTCGTCGTCCTGTGGCTCGTCTGGTGCCTCAATATGAAGGGCCTGTTCTGGATCGGCATCTACGCGCTGATATTGCCGGCGGTCCTGAATGCCGTCGGCCGCATGGCGCTGTCCTTCACCAGCGATCCCGGCAGCCTGCGCGGTATCCTGGTCGCCCGCGGTGCGCGCGCCGCAGTTATCGCGCTCGCCGTGGGATGGCTGGCGCTTGTCTGGCGTCTCAATCCAGACACGCTGGGTCGGCGCGACCCGATGATCGCGGCTCTGTTTTACGGCGGCCTGAAGAGCGTCCTGATCCTCGTGGTCGCCGACCTTCTTTGGCAAGTGGCGCGGGGCTGGATCGATCGAACGCTGCGTGTATCGACCAGCACGACATCGCTTGCGCCGGCCGACGCAGCCCGACGCGCGCGGTTTCGGACACTTCTCCCGATCCTTCGCAATGCATTGGCCGTTGCTGTCGCGGTCATGGCGGGGCTGATCGTGCTGGCCCAATTGGGTGTGCAGATCGGACCGCTGATCGCCGGAGCGGGCATCTTCGGGGTCGCCATCGGTTTCGGCTCGCAGACTTTGGTCAAAGACGTGATCAACGGTGTCTTTTACATGCTCGACGACGCCTTCCGTGTGGGTGAATACATCCAGGCCAAGGACTACAAGGGGACGGTGGAGAGCTTCAGCCTGCGCTCGGTGCGTTTGCGCCATCATCGCGGCCCGGTGTTCACGGTGCCGTTCAGCGAATTGGGTGCCGTCGAGAACATGAGCCGGGACTGGGTGATCGACAAGTTCAGGATCACCGTCGGATTCGATACCGACATAGACAAGGCGCGCAAGCTGACCAAGAAGGTCGGAGCCGATCTGATGGAAGATCCGGAACTCGGCCAGCACTTCATCGAGCCGCTGAAAATGAAGGGCGTCGAGCAGTTCGGCGACTACGGCATCGTGTTGAGCTTCGCCATGACCACGGTTCCGGGCATGCAGACTTATATCCGTCGCAAAGCCTATGCCAAGATTCGCGAGTTGTTCCTGGCCAACGGCATCGCATTCGCGCAGCCAACGGTGCAAGTCGGAGGCGACGACAAGGGTGGCGGCGCGGCGGCCGCTCAAGCGATCCTTGCGCAGCAGGCGGCAAAATCGGCGACGCCGGCGAAGTGACCTCGCCGGCCACGGCAGATGAAAGGATACTCCAACACGTTCAATCGTCGCATTGTGCTTTCCGAAAATCGATTCCGATTTTCGGGCCGATGCGCTAAGGTTTCAGATCATAGGCCTGCTGAGACGCACGAAGCTCCACCAGCGTCTTGCCGACGCAGCTGCCGCCGCCGGCGCCGCCGATCGCCTTTGCCTGTCCATCGAGCGTGATCGTGCCGGCGATCCGATCGGATGCGACATAGGTCGCCACGCCGTCTTGCGAGACACGCGATATGTAAAAGGCATGGTAGGTTTCGTTGTACTTGCAATGGATGACCAACGGAAACTGAGAGAAGGGATCATCCTCGGCATGGACGGCGTGCAGTGGAAAAGCTGCGACCAGAGTCGGCGCGGCGACCAGGCCTGCAAGAACTCTACTGGCCAATGCGATCGATTTTCGGCGGGACGCATGTGTCATGGTTCAATCCTCTATCGTAGCCTGCAGCGCCGCGCGTATCGTCAGATTCGCAAAGGCCGCTGTCACACTCTGCATTGCTAAATCGTCAAGGCGACGAGCGCATCGCGATCGAGAAGCCGTACAATCCGTTGTGATTTGCCGGCAAGACGAAGGATGCGTTTCTCCCGGAGCTTCGTAAAAGAGCGGGCAACCGTTTCGACCGTCAGCCCGAGATAGTCGGCAATATCGCTGCGAGACATCATCATATCGAATTCCGGATCCTCGGGATGGCGGTCGGCCATCTCCTGAACGAAGGCTGCAAGGCGCTTCAAGGCGCTTTGCTCGCTGATGATGAGTTGTTTGCATTGCGCCTTTTCCAGGTTCGTCAGGGCAATGTGCAAAAGATCGATGGGGACGACTGCGTCCTGATTGGTGCGAAACGGCCTTACGCGCGTTTCGCAAATGGCCTCTGCAAAATCGGTCCGGACATTCCCGTTTTCGAGCCCGAACCATTCGCCCTTGCCGCAGAAGGATAGGATATGCCGCTGGCCGCTCGACGTCAGGCGGTAAATCCGCACGGCGCCTGCTTCGACCTGGTAGATGGCAAGGGCATATTCGCCTTCGCTGTAGATCGTTTCGTCGGCGCTGAGTTTGATCGACTGATCTTTGGCCGTCGCGGAAACCGCTCCATGGTGGTGGGCGGGAACCGTTGTGTATTTTCCGATCGCGTGACCCTGGAACATGTGCGTCGTCCCCCATCCGCGTTCAGCATAAGCAATCGCTGCGTGCCTCGGTATTCGAGATACCCCTTACGTATTGCTACGGAAGCACGCGACCGCCGATGGGTGTATAATGCTTCCACCCCTTGAGAGTGATACGGCGGTATCGCGGGAGGTCTAGATGGCACCGGAAGAGGGAGGGGGCAGCCAGGCACGTCAAGATACCGAAAGCGTTCGCGCGCAGCTTGATCGTATACTCGCAAGCCCGGAATTTCTTGCGCCTGAACGCGGGCGCCGCTTCCTGCAATATATTGTGGAAGAGACGCTTGAAGGCCACGCCGGACAGCTCAAGGCTTTTACAATTGCACAGGCCGTGTTCGGCCGCGATGCCTCCTTCGATGCACAGAACGATCCGGTTGTCCGTATCGAAGCCGGGCGGATCCGTCGCGCCCTTGAACGATACTATCTCGTCTGCGGAAGCAGCGACCCGATACAAATCACCATTCCCAAAGGGGGCTATGCTCCACATTTTTCAAGCGATGAAGACACCTCGAACGTCGAGGCCGCCGATGCGCCAAATCGGGAGAACAGGCACCGCCATCCCGGGCATCAGCGATCGATGCGATATCGCGATCTTCTCCTGCCGATCGGCATTCCCGCGCTCTTCGGCGCAATGGCGGTACTCGCCCTCATCCGCCCGCTCGAATCCTACCTGTCGCCGCCGAAAACGCCGCCGGCTGCCGTCTCGACGTTGAAAAGCAAAACCAGGATTGTTGTCGAACCCTTCGCAGCCCTCGGCGGTACTGCGCGCGGCGCGGATTTTGCCAAGGGGCTGGCCGATCAGCTGATCGCCAAGCTCATGAAAGTGGACAACCTCGTCGTGCTTGCTCCCGATCGATCCGGGATGGAGACGACCGGCTCGCTGTTCAATCTGCAGGGAAGCATCCTTGTCGAGGGCACAGTCCTGCATCTGCATGTCCGCCTGATCAACGGCGCCGACGGCACGGTCGTCTGGGCAAATCAATATGATCGCGAGTTGCGCGATCAAACCATTCTCGATGTCGAGGACGAAATTGCCGCTCAAATCGTTATGGAAATTTCAAGCAACCAGAAACTGAGTGGCGCAGACCCGATTCCATAGCCCCCTAGCAAGCGACCGCCTTCCCATCGCCGGCGGGACCGTCCACCCGGATCGTTCGTGCCATTATCCTCCCGATGGCAGGTCAACGGCCACCCCTGCGGCGCGCAGGCCGGCAAAGAACCTTTCCTGATCCGCCGGGCGTTGCAAGCGCAGCGAAACCTCCTGGCGGATGTTCGTCATCAATGCCGGTGCGTGGGACTGGAGCCAATCCTGCTCCAACTTGGCCTCCTCCATCTTCCCCGCGGCTCCGAGAATGGACAACAAGGCAAGGCGGCGCATGGGGTTGCCGTCGAGATCCGATATTCGCGACCATTGTTCTGCCGCTTCGATATCGCCTCTCATAAATGCGCACATCGCCATACCCGCCTCGTAATAGCCACTGGGGCCGGCATTTTTGTCAAGCGCGATCGATATCAACTCGCAACCCGATTGCCATTTGCCCGACATCGCCAATCGCAAGCCGTACTCGCCCGCAACTTCGACATCGTTGGGATCTGCGCCATAGGCCGCCGTCCCGGCCGCCAGCGCCTTGTCGATATCTCCACGGAAGAAGTTCACCAGCATAACGGCGCGAAGCACGCGGGGATTATCCGGCGCCAGCGATTCCGCCCGCTGCGCCGAAGCCGTTGCCAATTCGAGGGGCTTGGCCGAAGATGGTGTGCCGAGCCTGTAGCGAAATCTGATTTCGTCAAGATAGACCAGGGACAAGAGCGCCCATGACGTCGCATTATCGGGGGTGCGCCGGATAGCCTGTTGCAGGCACTCGCGCACCGCGCCATGGCTTTGCGAAGTCATCGCCTGGAGATAGCTATAGTAGGCCGGGATACAGGCACGGGCATCCTGGTCTGCCTTCTGCGCCGCCTGCGCGATCATGGCTGTTTCGGCCTGAAAGATGGCGCCGTCGGGCTGCGCTATCGCACTGGCGATTTGCCGGGCAACATTTGTTTGAATCCAGAGCTTGTTCTGAGCGCGAAGATCGGCATCGAAATTATTGGCCCAGATGACGGCCCCGTCTGCCCGACGCACCAGCCTGGCAACGGAGCGCAACCGGCTTCCATCCGTCTGGACGTTGCCCTGAAGCGCGTAGTCGGCAGCAGCGGCATGATCACCCGGCGGCGGATCGGCGACCACGACGATGTCTTCGAGCTGGGCAAGCTGGCCGATAACATCGTCTCTCAGGCCGCGGGCGATATCCGAATTGGAATCGACGGAGTTGCTCTCTGCAAAAACCTCGACAGCTACCGTCGGCGGGGAGGTATGTTTATGCGTCGGCAATGGTCTGATCGGGGCACTTCCCGCCACAAGAAATGCCGATGCAAGGGCGAGAAGAAGAAGAATGGCCAGCAGACCGGTTCCGAGACCACGAGCAATCGGCGGCGGACGGCGCGCCTCATGAGGTGAATGATCTTGATCAGCAAATTCTCCGATCCGCGGATTTTCCGGGTCTTTTTCGGGCCGAGCCGGCATTGGCGCGTCGCGGGTGTATTCGAAATGCGGCACGTATCCGCCTTTCGGCACCGTAATAATGACGTCATCCGCCTGGCCTGCGACGAGATAATAACGTTCCAGGGCCTTTCGTATTCGGCCCGCCTCGATCCTGACGACCGGATCATTCTGCGGGTCGAATGACGCTTCCCGACCAAAAACCATATTTGCAATGGTAAATGCCTTCAGGAAACCTGATCGACCAGCGAGCGTCTCGCTGACAACAAATTCCAAAAAATTTCGCCCGCGCTTCGGCGCGTGAAATTCTTCACTTGCGAGAATTCGCTCGACTTGCCGGCAGATTTCCTCAGCCGTCGGTCCAAGACTGCTGAATACATCGATCTTTGTTGCGTTTCTCATGATCGCCCCTACGACAAGATCACGCAATTATATAAGCGTTTTCTAAAGCATCATATCTGAGGAGCGTCCAGTTGCAAGCACCGCTTTTCGAATTATCGCGCGCAGGCTGGCCAGGTGTTGGCCGGTGAGATCCGTCCGGTTTCGGTCGACTGCTCGACCGCGTCGATGGCGATGGCCATGCGCATGAGCTCTGCAAGATTGCGAGCTCCCATCTTGGCCATGACATTGGCGCGGTGGACCTCCACCGTGCGCGAGCTGATGCCGAGATGATAGGCGATCATCTTGTTCTGCAGACCGTCGAGCACGCCGATCAGAACCTGATGTTCGCGGTCCGTGAGTTGACGAACCCGTGCCGCGACGCTTTCGGAACCGGCGATTGCGCTGCCTGGCCGCCTTTGTCCCATTGCCAGATTGATCGCCGCGATCAGTGCTTCCTCCCTGAGAGGCTTTTCGAGGAAATCCGACGCTCCCGCCTTCATCGCCTGAACGGCTGCAGCGATATCGCCCTGGCCGGTAATGACGATCGCCGGAACGTCCACGCCGAACCGGCGCAGACGCTGGAGCAATTCGATGCCGTCGACATCAGGCATGCGCAGATCCGTCACAAGGCAGTTTCGGCCCGAAAGCGGCAGAATATCCAGAAATGCTTTTGCGCAACTATGTGCTCGCACGGCAAACCCTGCCGATACCAGCAAGAATGTCAAAGATCGTCTCAATACCTCCTCGTCATCGACGAGATGGATCGTAAGGTCGTTCGCCATCGATTTCTGTCTCCACCAGCGGAAGCGAGAACGAGAAGACTGAACCATTCTCTGTACTTCTACGCGCGCTTATTCGGCCTCCATGCGCCTCGACAATGCGCTTGGACAATGCCAAGCCCATGCCAAGGCCATGCGGCTTGCCGGTCACGAAAGGACGAAACAACGACTCTTCCATTTCGGCTGCAATCCCGCAGCCATTGTCGGACACGTCGACAATGACATACGAGGAATTGTCTTTTGTCCGGATCGTAATCAAGGGCTGCTCGACACACTCGGTCGCCTCCAAGGCGTTGCGAACGAGGTTCGTGAGCACTTGCACGATCTGAACGCGGTTTCCAAGGATGGTGTTCTTCACTGCTTCGAGCCGAAAGTCGGTGTGAAGGTCTTTTCGCCGCGACCCAATGAGTGCGAGCCTTGTCGCCCTATGGATCAGTTCGTGCATCGCCTCCGGTTTCCTCTCTGAAGCGCCACGCTCGACGAATTCTCTCACGTTCTGGACGATACTTCCTGCCCAGAGCGCCTGCTGCGTAATTTCCAGCAGTGCTTCGTGAAGCTCTTCACCGCGCCGGCGACGCTTGCCCATGACAAGGCGCCCGCACCCCTCTGAATAGGCCGCGATAGACGACAGCGGCTGGGAAAGCTCATGGGCAAGAGTGGACGCCATCTCCCCCAGCTCAGTCATTCTTGCAAGCCGGGCAATCTCTTGCTGCAGCTCCTGAACTTGCTGCAAGGTCTGGCGTTCGGTTCGAAAGTCCTCAAAAATCGCCGCAGTGAAGACGCCTTTTTCATCATCCTTCCTGATAATGGTAAGTGCGGTCGGAAATTGAACTCCGCTCTTGGTGATCGCCAGACCGGCACGCACCGCCCCGTGGTCTGCCCAACGCCCATTCAATCGAACATTCGGCGTCGGATGCCAGACGAGGCCGATCTTTCGGCCCATCAATTCGCGCTCTTCATAACCGAACATGGCAACCGCAGCCTTGTTGCAGCCGGAAATTCTATGGCGGCCATCGATAAAAAACACGGCGTCCGGCATGTGTTCGTGGAGTTGCCGGATACAGTCCATCCGTAGCCCGTCGTTTCCTTCGCGCAAGGCGCGCACCGGCTCGTGAGACACCACCTGCGACGTCCCGGATCGGACTTGTCCTGCGACGACTGCGACGGTGGAACTGGCTTCGGCGACGACGCGCGGCGGCGCCATCTTGATGGACATGATGGTCTCCTCCGTCCATTGAGAAGTCTTGGCCCATGGACCGTCTTTTCCTCCAGAATGAGGTCACAATACCACCGTTGGGCGGGTAATCCGTGTAGTATCGCGTAGCCTCTATTGGTCTTGCTCCGCGAACCTTCGGCGCAAACCCATAGCGCGTCGTCCGACTTCGTCGCCATTGATCCGGCTCAATGCCTCCGTCTCATTGTTCCACTATGGTGACAAACAGCGGGCAAGTGGCCGGGCCGCCCGTGGGCGGGCGAGCCGCAAGGAACATCGGCGATCGAGCGATGGCCAAAGCTCGTCGGATCTATTTCCGCAGACAAGACCCACACTTGCCGGCTGATCGCCGGTCAGGCCAAAACTTGCCGGTTGGATGATTGGTGTGCCGGAATGACAACCTCGTGTCCGGTTGACCCGGTGGATCGTCGGGAGGGTTTGGTAATGTGGCGATTGCCAGTCGAAGCTCCATTCGAACAGGATATAGAGCTCGCCGTCATCGACGACGAAGGCGTCCATGCCCTGGTTTTCCCCTGCCAGCGTCTCCCCGACGGCTGGATCAATGCGGTGACCGGCGACGCGCTCGACATTCATCCCACCCATTGGCGCCTATGGCAAATCCATCGCTGCGATGTTCCGGGTCTTCAATGACCTCCCACCCCAAAGCGGCGGAAGGATCGCAACATACTGTGCCGTGGATTGTCTGCGATCAATGACACGACCGATCGGGCCGAAATAGTCTGCTTTTCGAAGGACGGCCGACGCGGCCGCGATCTGGAAAGCCGGAAGGAGGACCACATGCGTGGTTTCGGGGTTCACTCGGAGGTCGGGAAATTGAGAACCGTCATGGTTTGCAGACCGTCGTTGGCTCATCAGCGACTGACACCTGCTAACTGCCATGATCTGCTTTTTGACGATGTCCTATGGGTACATGAGGCTCAGAAAGATCATTTTGATTTTGTGCTGAAGATGCAGGAACGGGGCGTTGAAGTTCTCGAGCTCCACGACTTGCTTGGCCAGGCGCTTGCCAACAAACAGGCGCGCGATTTCGTGTTGGACCGGCGCATTACTCCGAATGTGCTCGGCTCGCAGATCGCCGAGGCGATGCGGCCGTGGCTTGACGAAATGCCGCCCACGCAGCTTGCCGCATTCATGATCGGCGGCATCGCAATCTCCGACCTGCCTGAGGTCAAGGCAAAGTCGCTGATGCTCAGCGCCTTGCCGGAGACGGATTTCGTCATCCCGCCGATTCCGAACACCCTGTTCCAGCGCGACCCGTCTTGCTGGATCTACGGCGGCGTGACCTGCAACCCGATGTTCTGGCCGGCAAGACGCGCCGAAACGCTGATCCAGCGTGCGATCTACAAGTTTCATCCGATCTTCCTCGGCGGTGATTTCCAGATCTGGTGGGGCGATTCAGACAATCAGTTCGCCAACGCCTCGATGGAGGGAGGCGACGTCATGCCGATCGGCAACGGCACCGTCCTGATCGGCATGGGCGAGCGTACGACCTATCAGGCCGTCGGTCAGGTGGCGCAGGCGCTGTTCAGGAGCAAGGCCGCGAAGAGGGTGATCGGCTGCCTGATGCCGAAGAGCCGTGCGGCAATGCACCTGGATACCGTTTTCAGCTTTTGCGATCGCGATGTCGTCACGCTGTTTGCCGAGGTCGTCGACCAGGTCCGCTGCTACAGCATGTATCCGAAAGACGACGACGGCACGTTCGAGATTCATCCTGAAACTCGACCAATGCTCGATGTCGTCAGCGAGGCGCTCGACTTGCCGCGATTGCGCACCGTCGAAACCGGCGGCAATTCCTACCAGGCCGAGCGCGAACAATGGGATGACGGCAACAATGTCGTCGCGCTCGAGCCCGGCGTCGTCGTCGCCTACGACCGCAACACCTACACGAATACGCTTCTGCGGAAGGCTGGGATCGAGGTCGTCACCATTCGCGGCGCCGAACTCGGCCGTGGCCGCGGTGGCGGGCACTGCATGACATGTCCCATCTGGCGCGACCCTGCTTACTGACGTTTCCATCCACGAAACAGGCTGACGGAGCAAGACCATGAGCTTCAATCTGCGCAATCGATCGCTTCTGACCGTGCAGGACTATACACCGCGGGAATTCCGTTACCTCCTTGATCTCGCCCGCGATCTGAAGCGGGCCAAATATGCCCGCACCGAGCAGGAACACCTGAAAGGCAAGGAGATCTGCCTGATTTTCGAGAAAACCTCGACGCGAACGAGGTGCGCCTTCGAAGTCGCCTGCTCGGATCAGGGCGCCAACGTCACCTATCTCGATCCGTCCGGCTCGCAGATCGGGCATAAGGAATCCTTCAAGGATACGGCGCGAGTGCTCGGCCGCATGTATGATGCCATCGAATATCGCGGCTCGGCGCAGAAGGGCGTTGAGACGCTGGCACGTTATGCCGGGGTGCCGGTCTATAACGGCCTGACGGACGAATATCATCCGACGCAGATGATTGCCGACGTCATGACCATGCGCGAACATAGCGACAAACCGGTCGCCCAGATCAAATATGCCTATGTCGGCGACACCCGCTCGAACATGGGGCATTCGCTGTTGATCGTCGGCTGCCTGCTCGGCATGGACGTGCGTATCTGCGGCCCGAGATCGCTGTGGCCTTCGGAAGAATATATGAAGATCGCCAGGGATCTTCAGCAGGCCTCGGGCGCTCGCCTGCTGGTCACCGAAGATCCGAAGGAGGCGGTCAAAGACGTCGATTTCATCCATACGGACGTCTGGGTTTCGATGGGCGAGCCGAAGGAGGTCTGGCGCGAACGCATCAAGCTGCTCACGCCCTATCAGGTCAATCAGGAACTGATGAAGGCGACCGGCAATCCGCAGACCAAGTTCATGCATTGCCTGCCGGCATTCCACGACACCGAAACCACGCTCGGCAAACAGATCGCCGAAGATTACGGCATGGACAACGGACTTGAAGTCACCAACGACGTCTTCGAGTCCGAGGCCAATGTCGCCTTCGAGCAGGCGGAGAACCGTCTGCACACGATCAAGGCCCTGCTTGTCGCGACCCTGGGAGATTGACATGCGTGTGGTGATTGCGCTTGGCGGCAATGCGCTTCTGCGGCGTGGGGAAGCCATGACCGCCGATACCCAGAGACGGAATGCGCGCGTCGCGGCTGAGGCGATCGCGCCATTGGCGGCCGAACATGAGATCGTCGTCACCCACGGCAACGGGCCGCAGGTGGGGCTGCTTGCGCTGCAGGGGGCGGCCTACAAACCCGAGGAAGCCTATCCGCTCGATGTTCTCGGCGCCGAGACCGAGGGCATGATCGGTTACATGCTGGAACAGGAACTCGGCAATCTCTTGCCGTTCGAGCAACCTTTGGCCACGCTGCTGACCATGGTGGAGGTCGATGCCGCCGACCCGGGCTTCCAGAACCCCACGAAGTTCGTCGGCCCGGTCTATGAGAAAGCCGAGGCTGACCGGATCGCCAAGGAAAAGGGCTGGGTTTTCAAGCAGGATGGCGAAAAATGGCGGCGTGTCGTCGCCTCGCCGGCGCCCAAACGCATCTTTGAGATCCGCCCGGTCCGATGGCTGCTGGAACAGCGCACCATCGTCATCTGTGCGGGCGGCGGCGGCATTCCGACAATGTACGAAAAGGGCCACGACCGGAAGCTGATCGGTGTCGAAGCGGTGATCGACAAGGATCTGTGCTCGGAGCTGCTGGCGCGCGAGCTCCAAGCCGATCTCCTGATCATGGCGACGGATGCCGAGGCCGTCTACACCGATTGGGGCAAGCCGTCCCAGAAGGCGATCCATCAGGCCCGTCCCGACGATTTCAAGCAGTTTTCCTTCCCGGCCGGGTCGATGGGCCCGAAGATCGATGCCGCCTGCCATTTTGCGCGGGCCGGTGGCAAGACCGCGGCCATCGGATCGCTTGCCGACATTGCGGGAATGGTGCGCGGCGAACGCGGAACGATCATCAATGAAAATTTTGCCGGCCTGAGCTGGCACAGCTGACCGCCCGATCTTTCAAGCAAACTTATCCTGAGAGGGCAGGGGGCGCGGTATCGCGCCCCCTGCTGCCGTCTCCTTGTCTGTGGCGCCAGTCGCATTTCGTTTTTGCCAGACATAGACCGGGATGCCGAGCATCAACAGCACGAGGCCGTATAGCACCGGTTCGGCGCCGGAACCGTAGAGGGTGAAGATTGCAAAGACGAAGGCGATGATCTCGATTGCGCTCACCCGTGGCATTCGCCCATGGGCGGCACCAGCAACGAGGCTTCGGGCAAGCGAGCAGAAGGCATAGGGAATGACGGCGGCCATGGTGCTCAGACCGACCATGAGCCGGTAGGCCGCCGCGAAACCTTCGGAGCCGATCGCCTGGACAAGCACCAAAAGCGTTGCGAACGAGGCTGAGATGATCATGCCCCATGCCGGCACGCCGCGCGCGGAGAGCCGCGCAAAAAGCGGCGGAAACAGCCCGTCCCGGGCAGCAGCCATCGGGACCTGCCCCATCAGCAGGGTCCAGCCGTTGAGAGCGCCGATCGAGGAGAGCAGCACGGCAATCGAGATCGCCAACTCGCCGGGCCGTCCCCACATGATCCCCGCGGCCTGGGAGAATGGCGCAACCGAGCGAACGAGCTGTTCGCGCGGCAGGAGGCCCATCACGACAATGGTGCCCAGGACATAGAGGGCGGCGGCGATCGAGATCCCAAGCACGGTCGAACGGGGGATGGTCCGCTCGGCATTCTCGACATCGCCTGCAGGCACGGTCGCCGATTCCAGCCCTAGATAGGCGAACATCGTCAGCGGCGCCAGCGTTGCGACCGACTGCAGCAGCGATTGTCCGCTCGGATTGAATTCGGAGAAATGCGAGGTGTCGATGAAGAGAAGGCCGATGATGGCGACGGCGCCGAAGGGAAGCAGCTTGGCATAGGTGGTGACCTGCGCGAAGACACCCGCCGCATGGACGCCGCGAAGATTGACGAGCACGATCGCCCATATCACGCCAAGCGTCAGCACGGTCGCGGCGAAGCGGTTGCCGAGAGCAGGGAAGAGATCGACCATGACGCCGGCAAAGGCAATGGCGATGACCGGCAGCGACGTCCAGATGGAAATCCAGTAGCCCCAGGCAATCAGGAAGCCGGCGAAATCGCCATAGGCGAGCCTCGTATATGCATAGGGGCCGCCGACAGCGGGCACAAGGCGCGCCAGGCGCGCAAAGGTGAGGCCGAGGCAGATCGCGCCGGCGCCCATGACGATCCAGACGATAATCGCAAGGTTGCCATAGGGCGCGACTGCGGCCGGCGAAAGATAAAAGCCCGACCCCACCATGTTTCCCACCACGATGGCGGTGCAGGCAGCAAGTCCGAGGCTCTTGCCATTTGGCGACGTTGTCATGGTCCCCTCCCGATAAACATCCTTTCCGACGCCGATATCGCCTCGGACATCTGTTCCCGGACGCAATCTTCCTCCCAAAGAACAGATGCCGCAATCCGGTTCAATGCGTAGTGGGCGACGGTCTGAAAGCATCAGAAAATATGCGGGCCATCGGCAATGTACCTGCTTGAACAGCATTGATCGTACTCAATGCTTGGCGTCGGTGCATGAGCTATCTTCGACACCGAACGTCATTTAGTTCTCGGGAGTAAGAGCGATGAAGATGGCCATGATCATTGGACTTGCCGTATTCACTGCCGCCGCCGGAATTGCTCCGGTCGAGGCCCAGCAGAATCGACGCGAATATAGGAGAATGAACTGGAGCGAAAATCTGCCCGAGGCGGTGAGAACCTATCACGACAGACGATTCACGATCGTTAGCTACAGGATGGCGGATTTTTCGGAGACAGGCTCACACCCTAAGCAGGGAAGTGAAGAACATGTCAAAGCCATCAGAGACGCAATTCGCGCGAACAAATGGCTTGCGGCCCAGCTCAAGGCCAAGAAGCTTACCGCGAACGACATCGAATGGGTCTCGCGGGCACGCAACGGCAATATGACCTTCTATACAAAATGAGCGGCATTTGTGCCGGGTAAATTTCAGGCTGGGGCAGCCGCGCGGCCTTCCCTGCGCGCCCACCGCATGATTGGCTGGTTGCCATGGCGCGGCTGCGGCCGGCAATGGAAAAAGGGGGCCCACTCCGTCTCACACCTCGTCTCACCTTCACGACCAGCATAAAACGATTGGAACGAAAGGTGTCGGAGGCGGGGACAATGATGTTAGGCGAGCAGGGATTTCTCAGGATCTCGATCGCGGCGACGGTTGTGGTCGCTACGCTCGGCGTGGTTTTCGGCATCCTTTCCGGATCGTTCTCCATCGCCTTCGACGGCGTTTATTCGCTGGCCGATGCGGCGATGACCGGGCTTGCGCTCTGGGTTTCCAGCCTCATCATACAATCGACCCAGAGCGACGCGCAGTCGGGCAGAATCCGAAACCGCTTTACCATGGGCTTCTGGCATCTGGAGCCCATCGTGCTGATGCTCAATGGCTGCCTGCTGATGACGGTCGCCGTGTATGCACTGATCAGCGCGATCATCAGCATCCTGAACGGCGGCCACGAACTGCAATTCGGCATGGCGGTCGCCTATTCTGCGGCGACCCTGCTTGTCTGCGCCGCCATGGCTTTCCTTGGCATCAGGCTGAATGCCGGCATCAAATCCGATTTCATCTCGCTCGACATCAAGGCGTGGATCATGTCCGGCGGCATCGCGTTAGCGCTGCTGATTGCATTTCTGATCGGCATGGCTGTGCAGGCGACGCCCGTCGCATGGGTCGCCAGCTATATGGATCCCGCGGTTCTGGCGCTGGTCTGCCTGGTCATGATCCCGCTTCCGATCGGCACTGTCCGGAAGGCGTTGAGCGAGATCCTGCTGATCGCCCCTGTCGATCTCCAGGAGCATGTCGACCGCGTCGCCTCGGAAACGGTTCGCCGCCTCGGCTTCCTTTCGCACCGCGCCTATGTCGCCCGGGTCGGCCGCGCAATGCAGATCGAACTCTACTTCATCGTACCGGAAGGGCTTCCGGCAAAGACGGTAGAGGAATGGGACGCACTCCGCGACGAGATAGGGGCCTCGATCGGAGACGAGAGCGCCAATCGCTGGCTGACGATCGCCTTCACGGCCGACGCGGAATGGGCGGAATAGGCGGAACAGGCGACGTCAGCGTTCCCATCGATATCGAAATCCTTTGCCTCAGGTTGATTGCAATCAACGACGGTGCATCACCCGTCATGTACGATCCCTCCAGCTGAGATACGCGTCGCTGCAGAGCGGCCACGGCCTTTGACCCTCGGTTTCCGGAGGAACGCATGGAATTCCAGATGGCATTTCCGATAGCCGTTATCGACGAAGACTTTGATGGCAAGAGCGCCGCAGGACGCGGCATGCGCGATCTGGCGGCCGCAATCGAAAAGGAAGGCTTCCGGATCGTCTCCGGCGTTTCCTACGAGGATGCGCGGCGCCTCGTGCATATCTTCAACACCGAATCCTGCTGGCTGGTATCCGTCGACGGGAGCGAGGACAAGACCACGCGCTGGCAGCTGTTGGGAGAGGTATTGGCCGCCAAGCGGCAGAGGAACGACCGCCTGCCGATTTTCCTCTTCGGCGACGAAACGACCGCGGAAGACGTCCCGGCCGGGGTGCTTCGCCACGCCAACGCCTTCTTCCGGCTGTTCGAGGATACGGCGGAATTCATGGCGCGCGCCATAGCGCAGGCTGCGCGCAACTATCTCGACCGGCTGCCGCCGCCGATGTTCAAGGCGCTGATGGACTACACCCTCGAGGGCGCCTATTCCTGGCATACGCCCGGCCATGGGGGTGGTGTCGCTTTCCGCAAGAGCCCCGTCGGCCAGCTCTTCTATACTTTCTTCGGTGAAAACACGCTGCGATCCGATATCTCCGTATCGGTCGGCAGCGTTGGTTCGCTGCTGGATCACGTCGGGCCGATCGCCGAGGGCGAGCGCAATGCCGCACGCATCTTCGGCACCGACGAGACCCTATTTGTGGTCGGCGGCACGTCGACGGCAAACAAGATCGTATGGCATGGCATGGTGGGGCGCGGCGATCTGGTGCTGTGCGACCGCAACTGCCATAAGTCGATCCTGCACTCGCTGATCATGACGGGCGCAACTCCCATCTATCTCACGCCGTCGCGCAACGGGCTCGGCATCATCGGCCCGATCTCGAAGGATCAGTTCACCCCGGAATCGATTGGTCGCAAGATTGCCGCAAGCCCCTTTGCCGGGCAGACGAGCGGCAAGGTCCGGTTGATGGTTATCACCAACTCGACCTATGACGGGCTGTGCTACAATGTCGATGCGATCAAGGCATCGCTCGGCGACGCAGTCGAAGTGCTGCATTTCGACGAGGCCTGGTACGCCTATGCCAATTTCCACGAATTCTACGATGGCTTCCACGGGATTTCGTCTACGAAGCCGGCGCGTTCGAAAACCGCCATCACTTTTGCCACGCAATCGACGCACAAGCTTCTGGCCGCGTTCTCGCAGGCCTCGATGATCCACATCCAGCATGCCGAGACCACGCGGCTCGACGTCACCCGCTTCAACGAAGCCTTCATGATGCACACCTCCACCTCGCCGCAATACGGCATCATCGCCTCCTGCGATGTCGCCGCAGCGATGATGGAGCAACCGGCGGGACGCGCGCTCGTCCAGGAGATGATCGACGAGGCGATCAGCTTCCGCCGGGCGATGAACACGATGAGGCAACAGACGGAAGGCAGCTGGTGGTTTGACGTCTGGGAGCCGACGGTCGCCGAGCAGACGCCGACCGATATCCATGCCGACTGGGTTCTGAAGCCGGATGATGCCTGGCATGGGTTTACCGGCCTTGCCGAAAACCACGTCATGGTCGACCCGATCAAAGTCACTATTCTGTCGCCGGGCCTGTCGGCAAGCGGAGCGATGGACGAGCATGGGATACCGGCGGCCGTCATCACGAAGTTCCTGTCCTCCCGACGCATAGAAATCGAAAAGACCGGCCTCTATTCCTTCCTGGTGCTTTTCTCGATGGGCATCACGCGCGGCAAGTGGAGCACGCTCGTCACCGAGCTCCTGAATTTCAAGGATCTCTATGACGCCAATGCGCCATTGACCCGCGCGCTGCCGGCACTCGCCGCCTCCCATCCGGAAGCCTATGGCGGCATGGGGCTCAAAGACCTCTGCGAACAGATCCATGCGATCTACCGCAAGGACGATGTGCCGAAGGCGCAGCGCGAGATGTACACCGTCTTGCCCGAAATGGCGTTGCGTCCCGCCGACGCCTATGACCGGCTGGTCAAGGGGCGGATCGAGAGCGTCGAGATCGACAATCTCATGAACCGCATCCTCGCCGTGATGATCGTACCCTATCCGCCGGGTATCCCGCTGATCATGCCGGGCGAGCGGATCACCCAGTCGACGAAATCCATTCAGGACTATCTGCTTTACGCCCGTGATTTCGACCGGAAGTTCCCCGGTTTCGAGACGGATATCCACGGCCTTCGATTCTTGCCCGGTGACGGCGGTCGCCGCTATCTTGTCGATTGCATTGCAGAGGAGGGGCAGGAATGATCCCGCGCGATGTGAAGTCTCCGACGGTCGCCATACCGTTTCACAAGATGCTGAAGATCGTGGCCGTCATCGACCGCGACAATTCTCAGGCCCAGGAACTGGTGGCGCAGATCACCGCCCAGGGCTTCCAGGTGGAGCTGCGGCACGACTATTCCGCTGATGTATCTGAGGATGCTGACGTCGGCGCCTATATCGGCTCGGTCGAGGGCGGCAAGCTGCCGGCGGCACGTAACTTTCTCCGCTCGGTCAGGGATATCGGTTTTCGCACGCCGATCTGGGCAATGGCGGATACGCTGACGATTGCGGATATGGATGTCGTCGAGATGGCCGGCGAGGTGGATGGCTTCGTCTATCTCGGCCAGCAGACGCCGACCTTCTATGCCAAGCAGATCGTTTCCAGCGCGGTCAATTACGGCAAGTCGCTGCTGCCGCCGTTTTTCGGCGGCATGATGGCCTATGACGGCGAGGCCAATATCGCCTTCGATTGCCCTGGACATCAGGGCGGCCAGTTCTATCGAAAATCACCGGCCGGCCAGCTCTTCTTCAAATATTTCGGCGAGAGCATTTTCCGCAACGATCTCTGCAATGCGGACGTCGATCTCGGCGACCTCCTGATCCATGAAGGCCCCGCCGTCGAAGCACAGAAGCAGGCTGCGCGCATCTTCGGCGCGGACCGCACCTACTTCATCCTGAACGGAACAAGCACCTCCAACAAGGTGGTCGCCAACGCGGTGCTGCGCAGCGGCGATCTCGTGCTCTTCGACCGCAACAATCACAAATCCCTGCATCAGGGCGCGCTGGTTCAGGCGGGCGCCATCCCGATCTATCTGCCGACCGCCCGCAATTCCTTCGGCATGATCGGCGCGGTCGACTGGGCGGCCTGGGACGAGAGCTGGCTGCGGCAAAAGATCGAGGAACATCCGCTTGTCACCGACAAGAGCCGCGCGCAGGCGGAGAGGCCTTTCCGCCTAGCCTGCATCCAGCTCGCGACTTATGACGGCACGATTTACAATGTCCGGCAGGTCATGGAGAAGATCGGTCATCTCTGCGACTACGTGCTCTGGGACGAGGCCTGGATCGGCTACAACGCCTTTCATCCGCTCTTCGAGGGCCACAGCCCGATGCGCCTGAAAGACCTGCGGGCGGACATGCCTGGCCTGTTCTCCACCCAATCCGTGCACAAGCAGGGCGCCGGCTTCTCGCAGGCATCGCAGATCCACAAGCGGGACGAACATATCAGCGGCCAGCGCCGGTTCGTCGAACACAAGCGTTTCAACGAATCGCTGCTGATGCATGTTTCGACCTCTCCCTTCTATCCGCTCTTCGCCTCGCTTGACGTCAACGCCAAGGTGCATGAGGGCAAGGCGGGCGAGATGCTCTGGGACCGCTGCATCGAACTGGGGATCGAGGTGCGCAAGAAGCTGCGCGGTTTCGTCGAGCACTACGAGTCCAAAGCCGCAGGCACGGAAGAGCAATGGTTCTTCGATCCCTTCGTGCCGGACAAGGTCACCATTTCGGGCTCAAAACATACCACCGACCTCGAAGCCGTACGGTGGGAAGATGTGTCCACGGATGTGCTCAAGCGCGAGCAGCAATGCTGGCGTTTCGATCCACAGGCAAAGTGGCACGGTTATGCCGGATATGCGCCTGATTACACGATGGTCGATCCGAACAAGCTTACGCTGCTGACGCCCGGCATCGACCGCAAGACCGGTGAATATCGCGAGTTCGGCATTCCGGCGACCGTCGTCGCCAACTATCTGCGCGAGCAGCGGGTCGTCGCCGAAAAATGCGACCTCAACAGCCTGCTTTTCCTGCTCACTCCAGCCGAAGACGAGAGCAAGCTGAACACGCTCGTCGCCAAACTCGTCAAGTTCAAGAATCTCTGGGATCGCGACGCGCCGCTGCAGGAGGTGCTGCCGACCGTCTTTGCGGCCAATCGCGAGCGCTATGCCGGCTATACGGTCCGCCAGGTCTGCCGCGAAATGCATACCTTTTATCGCGATGCCGGCGTCAAGGAATTGCAGCGTCTCTGCTTCCGCTCGGAGAGCTTCCCGGAGCCGGCCATCGCTCCGAAGCAGGCCTATGAAGCGCTGGTCGCCAACAATGTCGACTATGTGTCGTTGACGGAAGCCGCCGGCCGCATTTCGGCAACGCTGGCGCTGATCTATCCGCCCGGCATCGGCGTGATCGTGCCGGGAGAGCGCTGGGACGACCGCGCTCGACCCATGCGCGACTATTTCCTCGCCTTCGAGGAATCCTTCAACCGGTTTCCGGGTTTCAACTACGAGGTCCAGGGCGTGTTCCAGGAGCGGGTCGAGGGGCGGATCAAATTCCACACATATGTCGTTCGCGAGTAGGGGCAGGAGGATTTCATCATGACCGACAACACGATGCATCTCGCGGCCGAGACCACCGCGAAGAAAAAGATGAATCTGGTGCAGCTCACCTTCATCGTCGCCGTGAACATGATGGGGTCGGGCATCATTATGCTCCCCGCCAACATGGCGCAGGTCGGTGCAATCTCGCTCCTTTCCTGGCTGGTGACCGCCGTCGGCTCGATGGCGATCGCCTATGGCTTTGCTCAGGCCGGATTGTTCAATCAGCGCCCCGGGGGCATGTCCGCCTACGCGGAAGATGCCTATGGAAAAGACGGCTATTTCCTGGTGTTCTTCCTGTATTTCCTGTCGCTCGCCATCGGCAATGTGGCGATTGGTATTTCGGCCGTCGGTTATCTCGCCGGCTTCTTTCCGGTGCTGACATCCACGCCCATCATGACCTGCCTGGCGCTGATCGTGCTTCTCTGGCTGACGACGGCCGCCAATTTCGGCGGTCCGCGCATTACCGGGCGTATCGGTTCGATCACAGTCTGGGGCGTCATCCTTCCGGTCGGGCTGCTGTCGATCATCGGCTGGCTCTGGTTCAGTTCAAGCACATTCGGCGCTGCCTGGAATCCGAAAGGGCTGACACTGGCCCAGGGCATGGGATCGAGCATTTCGCTGACGCTCTGGGCCTTCCTCGGCATGGAGTCGGCGGCGCAGAATTCGGATGCCGTCGAAAACCCAAAGCGTGACGTGCCGCTCGCCTGTATGTTCGGCACGCTCGGGGCAGCCGTCATCTATATCCTGTCGACGACAGTCATTCAGGGCATCGTGCCGAATGCCGAGCTCGCCACTTCAACAGGTCCGTTCGCACTGGCCTATGCCACGATGTTCAATCCGACGATCGGTTCGATCATCATGGCGCTGGCGGTCCTTGCCTGCCTCGGCTCTTTGCTGGGCTGGCAGTTCACGATCGCCCAGACGGCGAAAACCGCTGCCGATGAGCGGATGTTCCCGTCCATATTTTCCCGGGTGAACGAGATGGGCGCGCCGGTCAGCGGCATGATCATTCTAGGCATCGTGCAGACAGGTCTTGCCCTGATGACCATATCGCCGACTTTGAGCGAGCAGTTCTCCGCGCTCGTCAACCTCGCTGTCGTCACCAATGTGCTGCCTTACATCATCGCGCTGTCTGCCCTGTTCGTCATGATGAAGGCCGCTCGCGTGCCGCCGGCGAAATACCGGCTGAATGCCACGATCGCCCTGGTCGGCATGGCTTACAGCGTTTTCGCCATCTATGCCTCCGGCAAGGATGCGGTACTCGGCGGCATGATCGTTACAGGGATCGCTTTCATCATTTACGGGCTTATCGCCCCGCGTTTCGCCAGCGGCGTGAACCGGGCGCCGGCCGAGTAACACAGGGAGGACCAAACATGTCAGGTAGAAATGGTCGCTGGGCGGCAATTGTCGCCTCTGTCCTCGCCGTGATGGCCGTCGCACCGCCCGCGCCCGCCCAGACGCTCGACCGCGTCAGGACGTCCAGCGCGCTGAAATTCGGCTACGACCCCGACGCGAGACCTTTTTCATTCGATGCCCAGCAGGGCAAACCCGATGGCTATGCGGTTGCCCTCTGCAACCGGATAGCCGACAGCCTGAGGGCTCAGCTGAACCTGCCGAAGCTCGACGTGGAATGGGTTTCCCTTTCGGGCGACGCCAAGCTGCGTGCCATACAGGATGGCACGGTGGACCTTGTCTGCGGGGCGGAGCCGGTGACGCTCAGCCGCAGGCAGCAGGTCTCATTCTCACTCCCGATCTTCCCGAGCGGTACCGGGGCGCTGCTCAATGCGAGTGCTCCGCTGGCGCTGCGCGAGGTTCTGCAATATGGCGAGCCATCGAGCCGGCCCGTCTGGCGCGGCGCGCCGGCCCGCACGATCCTCGAGCACAAGACATTCTCCTCGATAGCCGGCACGACAAGCGAAGGCTGGCTGTCCGACAGGATCAAGACCTTTCAGCTCGCGGCAACGGCGACGCCCGTGAACAGCTATCAACAGGGGATCGAGCGTGTCCTGGACGGCAGTTCGGCGGTGCTCTTCGGCGACATGCCGCTTCTGATGGATGCCGCCGCCCGCAGCGACAGCTCCGGCAATCTCATAATCCTCGAGCGTCATTTCACCTACGAACCGCTCGGCCTCGAGCTGGCGCGCGGGGACGAGGATTTTCGCTTGGCCGTCGATCGCGCCCTGAGCCAGGCCTATGCGGCGCAGAATTTCCGGGTGTTTTTTACAACATGGTTTGGCCAGCCTGACGACGCAGTCGTGACCTTCTTCCAGCAGACGGCTCTTCCGGAATGAGGCCGCGAGCAGATCAGGGAAGACGAGCAAGACAGGGATCATTGGCGTCGGCCGGGAGCTAGCGGCAACAGATCATCGCGATCCAGGTAATCGGGGGCCAGGTTATCGGGGGCCAGGTAATCAGGGGCTAGGTGATCAGAGGGGAGTGAAGGTTGAGCCTTCTTTTCAAAGAGATTCGCGATAGCCCCATGCTCTGGCTGCTGGCCGCCGTGCCGGTGGTGTTCGCAGCTGCGGCGCTCTTCCCCGAGGCCCACACGGCGCTTTTCGTCCTGTCGGTGCTGGCCATCGTCCCGTTGGCCGGACTGCTCAGCCATGCGACCGAATCCGTTGCCGCCAAGACGGGTGACGCCGCGGGCGGGCTGCTGAATGCGACCCTCGGCAATCTCACCGAACTGGTCATCGCGCTGGCTGCCCTGCAGGCAGGCGAATATACGCTGGTCAAGGCATCCATCGCCGGAGCGATCGTCACCAACACGCTGTTCATGCTGGGTGCTTCGTTTCTTCTCGGCGGGCTCAAATACCACATTCAGGAGTTCAACCGAGCCAGCGCGCGACTTCAAGCCGGCCTGCTTTTCCTGGCCACAATCGCCCTGCTGATGCCTTCGGCGCTTGGTGGATTGGACTCGGCATCGGTCGCACCAGTCACTCAAACGCTCAGTCTCAGCCTGGCTGCCTTGCTGATCGTCGGGTACGGGCTTGGGCTGTTGTTCACGCTTCGGACGCATCGGGAATTTTTTTCTTCAACGGAACATGCCGAGGCCGGCGAAGCGCCGTGGCCGATCGGCCTTGCTCTGGGCACGCTTGCCGGCGTCACCGTAATCGTGGCCCTGGTGAGCGAGATCTTCGTCGAGTCCGTGCAGGAGGCGGCGGAGGCCTTCGGAATGACCCCCGCCTTTGTCGGTTTCATCGTCGTCGCATTGGTCGGCGGTGCGGCCGAAATGGCCTCGGCATTTTCCGGCGCGCGCAAGAACCGGCTGGATCTGAGCGTGGGCATCGCGCTCGGGAGCGCTTCCCAGATTGCCTTGTTCGTTGCGCCCGTTCTGGTCTTGACGAGTTATTTCATCGGTCCGTCGCCGATGGATCTGCAATTCTGGCCGGGTGCCGTGACGATGATGTTCCTTGCGACGGTGACTGCGATGTTCGTCACCAACAGCGGGCGATCGGCATGGTTTGTCGGCGTCCTGGTGCTGATGGTGTACATGATTTTCGCCATAACGCTGTACGTCCTGCCGCCGGCAGTGCGATGAGGTCCCGCGTTCCCAAACAGGAGCGATCGGGCGGCGGACCGCATACCCGGCAGGTGAGAAGGCTGTTCTTCATCGCACTCGCACAGCAGCTGCGTGTCATCTGGCCGATCCTTTCCGGCATCGTGTCGATCATGGTCGCATCCGGACTGGCAATTTGGCGGATCGAAAATTGGCGGATCGATGAAGCGCTTTATTTTACCTTCGTGACGGGACTTACCATCGGCTACGGCGACTTTACGCCCAAACATGTTTCGGCACGGATACTCGCTTTGGTCATCGGGTTTGCAGGGATCGTGCTGACCGGCGTCATTGCAGCTATCACAGTAAAAGCCTTGAGCGTGACGGACCGAGACGGCAGCTAGGTTTGATCAGATTGCGCCGCCGTACATTTTATTCGTGATCTCGGGGAACGATCCGATACCTTGGTGACTTCGTATCCATTGCAGGGATACGTTGAATGCGGAGCTGATCCATGAGCAAAGAGCGTGGCCGCAGAAAACTGATGTTGCGGCTCCCCGATATCCGGCATCTCCTGGAGAGCATGACCAGTGAAGCGCTCGCGGAGATGTTTGAATCCTACGATCTTGCTGTCGATGCGCTGGAGCGGTTCCGAAGTAAGAGCCCGAGGGAAGAGAAGCTCATCATCGAGTATGAACAGCTCTGCCGCGAAATCGAGCAGGAGGTTGTCGTCTACTGCAAGAACAGGTGAGTCCCGCCAGGCCGCCGCTGGCGCCTCGACGATCGTCATTGCGGGTGTTCGATGCGTTCCGGTTGAGCATCGAATCTCGCGGAGCGGCTATTTTCCGATCCGGTCGAAACCGAAGGCCAGGCCCAGGCTTTCAGCAGTTCGTAGAAGACACCGAGAACGACCGGCCCCAAAAACAGCCCCAGCAGGCCTTGTGACAAGGTGCCGCCGATGACGCCGATCAGTATCACCGGCATTGGAGTGGAGAGGCCGCGCGCCATCAAGATCGGTTTCAGTATGTTATCGATGATCATGATGGGGATCGTCACGACGGTGAAAGCCAAGGCGATCGACATGGGCCAGGAGAACCACGCCCAAATGATGACCGGCAAAAGAATGAGCGCAGGCCCGAGCTGCATCAGGCACAGGACGAGCACAAGAAAGGTCAAGGGGCCGCTCCCCGGAACGTCAAAAAGGGCAAAACACAGTCCGCACAACAGCGCTTGCAGGAAGGCAACGCCAATGACGCCCCGCGATACATTGCGCACCGTGGCTCCCGCCAGCCGGGCAAAGCCGACACCCTTTTCACCGGCGATCCGGCTTGCCAGCACCTGTATGGCTGCAGCCAGGCGTGCTGATCGCGTCAGCAATAGGCCCGAAAGCATGATCGAAACGACAAAGCTCAAAACGCCGCCGCCGATCGAGGCGAGCTTCGTGACGATAACGGCCGTGACTTCACGAATGGGCGCCTGAAACTTGATGATGGTAGCGGCCAGATCGCTTGCAATCCGATTCCAGGCGTCGTGAATCCGCTCGCCGACGACGGGCCATTCCCGAATAGCGACCGGTGCCGAGGGGAGCGTGAAGTTCCCCGTCCGCAGCTTGCCGATCAACGCCTGCGTGGTGTCGGCAAAATTGACCGCAACGAGGGCCAGGGGCGCAATGATCAGGACGAGGCAAAAGACGACGATGATGGCGGCCGCGATGACGGGCCTGTTTCCGATCAGCCTCGAAAGTGCCTCGAATATCGGGAAAAGGGCGACCGCAAGGATGGCCGACCAGATGACGATCAGCGCAAAGGGAGCAATCAGAACGATGGTCCAATAGGCAAAAAGCCCGATGATGCCCAATCGGACAAGATCGCTTATTCTCGCCTCTATCGAAATCTGCCCTGACCCGGCTCCCTGCGCCGCCGTATCGCCTGTGGTCTCCATCGTTGCGTCCCGTCCGCCATGTTCTAGAGCGGTTCAGCTTTTCGCGGAAACGCAGAACTGCTCTAACCTTTTGTTCTGACGCGATTCCCGGCAAAAGCGCTTCGCGCTTTGCCTGGAATTGCTTCAGGCTGAGGTCGTCTTATGACGTCGCGTCCGGCACGACATGGCGGATGCTGTGGTCCTCCATGAAATCCGACGGCCGCTTCTGACGTTTGCCGAGATCGGGTGCTTCGAACTTCACCCGCTCATAAGGGATGGATTGCAGGATGTGCGAGATGCAGTTGACCCGGGCACGTTTCTTGTCATCCGAGGGCACCACCCACCACGGTGCATGGTTGCTGTCGGTCATCCGCAGCATCTCGTCATAGACACGCGTGTAGTCCCACCAGCGCTGATAGGATTCAACATCCATCGGACTGAGTTTCCACTGTCGCAGAGGATCGTCGATCCGGCGTCTGAAACGGCGTTCCTGCTCTTCCTCGCTGACCGTCAGGAAGTATTTCAGTAGAACGACGCCGCTTTCGACGATCGCGGCCTCGAAGCGAGGCGCCAATTCAAGAAAGCGCTGCGCTTTCTTTTCGCTGCAAAATCCCATGACCCGATCAACGCCGGCGCGGTTGTACCAACTGCGGTCGAATATGACGATTTCGCCGGCGGCCGGCATATGAGCGATATAGCGCTGCATGTAGATCTGAGATTTCTCGCGGTCGGTGGGCGCCGGCAGTGCCACGACGCGAAAGACCCGCGGACTGACCTTTTCTGTTATGCGCTTGATCATGCCGCCTTTGCCGGCGGCATCCCGTCCCTCGAAGACGATGACGACTCTCGCACCGGATTTCTTGATCCAGGCTTGCAAATGGGCCAACTCCACCTGCAGTCGCTCGATTTCCTTGTCATAGTCCCATGATTTCTTTTTCTTTTTATCCTTTCCGACGCGGCCTGCCCCTCCATCCGTCTTTGCGGGCTCGTAATTCTCGTCCATTTCTCTACCTCCCTTGCGCGAACATATTCTAAAGCGCGTCGCGATCTTTCAGATTCGCTCCTTGCGCTTTAGCTCTTTGTTTTTACGCATGTCGTTGCCGCAAAACCGCTGCACACTTTTGCGCGACATGCTTTAGCCTGCCGACGCGGTGCTGCCGGTCTCGCCGACATTTCCTATCAGCGCTCGCAACGCCTCTTCCCTGCCGTTGAAAAGATTGTGAACACCGATCGCTTCGACGACCCCCGCGCGCTCGAGGATGCCGCGGCTTTCCTCGCTGAGGTCGGTCATTGCGAAAACGATATTCCGCTTTGCCAGGATCTCGGCCACGGCATCGAGCGCGGCTGCGCCGGTGCTGTCGATATGCGTGACGGCGCTGGCATCGAGCACGAGGCATCTGGTTTCGGCAGGGAGTTCCTTCGCTACGGACGCCAGCCGCAGGCGCACGTAATCGGCGTTGTAAAACAGAATGCTGCCTTGGATGGCGAAGACGGCGGCCCCCTCGACAGGGCGCGCTTCCGGAAAGCGGGCAAGATCGAAAAAGCCGTGCCGTCCCTCGATACGTCCAAGAAGACCGTCGCGGGGAAACATCGTCTGACGCAAGAGATAGACGAGCGTTGCCGCAACCGCGACGATGACGCCGTTGAGAACACCGAAGCTGATTGCGCCCCACATGGCGATCAGCGCAAAAATGAATTCCATGCGGCTGATGCGCCAGATCTTTTTCAATTCGTGAATATCGATGAGGCTGATTGCCGCCGTTGCGAGGATTGCGGCGAGCGCGGGAATGGGGAGTATCCGCAGCGCACTGTGAAGGAAAACAAGCGCGGCGATCAGCGTCGCGGCCGATACCAATCCAGCGACCTGAGAGACGCCGCCTGTCGACAGGTTTATCGCGGTTCGGGAATCCGAGACGCTGACGGGAAACGAGCCGAACAAGCCGGGCGCGATGTTGGCGGCGCCAAGTCCGATCAATTCCTGATTGGCGTCGACCTCCTCTCCGGTTCGTGAGCCGAAGCTTCTTGCCGCGACGATGCCTGCGCCGAAGCTGACGAGAAAGATCGCGGCCGAACCGAGCACGATCTTATCGAGAGGCATCTGATGCAATGCAGGCAGAGATAGGCTCGGCATTCCGCTTGGGATATCGCCGACAACTGCAATGCCCCGGCCTTGGAAGTCGAAGATCGCCGAAAGGACGACCGAGAGGACAACCACCAGAACAGGGCCTGGAACTCGGAACCGAAAGGCCCGGACGATCCATAACAGGGCGAACATGATCAGGCCGAGAATGAGCGAAGGCCAGTGGATCAGGCTGCTCTTGGCGAGCATTTCGACGAGCGGCGGGATCAGTCCATCCGATGAGATCTTTACCCCCGTGAAACGACCGATTTGTCCGACAAGGATCGAGAGCGATACGCCGGCGAAGAAACCCACCAGAATGGGACGGGAGAGAAAGCTCGCGAGAACGCCGAGCCTCAGCAGTTTCGCCGCGATGCAGAAGACGCCGACACCAAGCGCAAGGGCCGACGCGATGGCGACCCTGTCGATACCTGCCGTCGTGGGTTCGGCTGCGATGATGGCGCCCATGGCGGCGGCCAGCACGGTCATGGTCGCGGCGTCAGGCCCGACGACCAAAAGCCGGGAAGGACCAAAGATCGCATAGGCGATCGGAGCAACGATGCTGGCATAGATGCCGGTTTCCGGCGGCAGGCCGGCGATGGCGGGATAGGCGATGGCGCTCGGCAAGCCGACTGCGGCAATCGACAGCCCGGCCGGAATGTCACTGCGGAGCCAGTCTCTGTTGAAGCCAGCCAAGCCCCGCAACATCGGAAGACTTCCTATCACCCGCTGGCTCCTTATTCTTTGCCGCTGGCATGATGTATCAATGTTCAAGGAACACGTAGTTCATCCAGCTGCTCATGCGCAGCAGCACCTTGCGCAGAACGGCGACATGGTGCCAATGGTGGGTGTAGACCGCGACCTCCGCGACCACGCCGCCCGGCAGTTGATAATCATCGGTGTTTTCGAGCAACTCGATCCGAGCCAGCGTTTGTCCGGGCGATAGGCGCTCGGGCGATTGCGGGTCGATCAGCGCGCCGCTCGGCTGCAGCTGGCCCTGGGCCATCACATCGATGACCTCTTGCACCCGCGCCTTGAATATCTTGCCGGGTACGGCTTTGAAGGCGACCTCGGCCTCGTCGCCGACGTGGACGCGCTGCAGCGAATTCTGGATGAAGGCTGCCCCCAGCATGCGGTCCTGACTGTCGATGAAGACCATGACCGGCCTGAGCGGAAGGGGATTAGCCATCATTCCAGGGCGGAGGAAGACCTGCGTGACGTAGCCGTCGCTCGGCGCCCGCACCACCGTCTGATCAAGCTCGTATTCGGCATTGTTCAGCTCCGCCTGCAGCCTTGCAACCGTCGGGTTCGTTCCGTTGATGTCAGACTCGTAGGCGAGCCTTGCCTGCGCGGCTTGTGCGCGGGCGGTGTCGACCGTAGCTTCCGACGTCAGATAGATGCCTCGCCGGTTTTCGACCTCGAGTTCGGAAAAGACGGCGCCCCTGCCATTCGTCTTTGCATTCTCGTTCGATTGCTGGAATTTCTCGAATGCCTGCCGGGACCGGTCCCTTGAGGCCTCGGCGCCCGTGACTGCCGCGTTGGCTGCATCCACGGCCGCTTTCAATTGCAGAACGGACTGCTCGGCTTCGGCGAGCGCGGCTTTCTTCTGATCAACCGTGAACTGATAGGGCCGGGGATCGATGCGAAAAAGGATGTCGCCCTTCTTCAGAGGTGCATTCGGTGTCACCGGCACCTCGACGACCTGCCCCCCGACGACGGGAATAACGGGAGCCGAAGTGAAATAGATGCGCCCGTCGCTCGAATAGGGATGATTGTAGCTCATCAAAAGCAGCAGGGTGGAGATGAGGAAGATCCCGCCGAGAACGGCCGTCGCGAGCGTCCACTGGTTTACCGGAATCCTGAATACTTTGAAGATCGTCCAGCAAATCGCGGCATAGGTCAGTATCAGGAGCAGATCCATCAGGCGGTCTCCTTCTCCGGCGCTTGCGCCTCGAGCTCGGCGATCCGGGCATGGAGACGAGCAATTTCCGCATTCGCTTCGGCTTCCGCCGATAATTTTCCGTCCTGCCGGATACCCCAGCCGCGGTCTTCACGGTAAAGCGTCGCCCAGATGAACAGGAACGGCCAGATCGCATGAAGCGTGAAGAGGCTGACCCATCCAGCGACATGGATGGCATCCTGATGGGGGTGATTGCGCGCCTTGGCGATCAGATGCGGAATGTCGTGAATGGCAATCACGGCATAGAAGAGGGTGACCACGACAAAGGCCAATACGCCCAAGGCAAAATAGTCGAGAAACACGACCCCTCCCTTCCGGCTTGGTCTACCCGAGCCGTCGATCGCAAGCGAAGGTGGAATTGTAGGCCCGTTTCGGCGCAAAGGCCCGTAGCATCGCGTAATCTCTATCGGGGCGTTCGCGGGCGACCCGTCTGAGGGAATTGCCTGCGCTCGAAGGAAAGGAGCGAGATCGGCGAGACGAAACCCGTTCGCCGTCTCGTATCGGGCATGGGATGCGTCCTTCAGAAGCCAGCCACCGTAGGATCGCGTATTTTACGTCTCCAGACGGGTCCGCCTGTTATATAGTTTCCACACTGCTTAGCGCAGTTTCGTCGGCGGGGGCGGAGATGGCGTCGGGAGAAAGTGGTTCGACATATCTGTCCGCTCTGGAAACGGCAGAGGCTTATTTTCCCGACCAGGCAAGGCTGGTGCAGCGGCTTTTCTACGTCGATGAGGCTTTTCATAGCATGTGCGAGGATCTCGCTGCCGCGGAGCAGGCTTTGGCGCATGTCGAACAGTTGCCCGACACGTTGAGAGAAGCGCGGCGGCTGGAATATGCAGGCTTGGTCGATGCCTTGTTGAAAGAGATGAGGGAGGCGATTTCACAGTCGAAAATTGTAGTGCTCCGGCGGTCACCCGCCATCGGCCCGAAATCTCCGTGAACGCATCCGTCATTCAACTGAATCTAGGGAGGTCAATGTGCGATGAAAGCAATTTCCCGCAAACTGCTTGGTGGGTTGTCAGCTCTGGCGATCATTGCACTGCAGCCAGCCTTCCCCGTGCGAGCACAGGCCCCTGCGCCGGCTGCGGCGCCCACCCAGTCGAGCGCAGAACAACCCGCGGCTGCCCTTCTTTCGGAGGATGAACTCGAGGTGCTGGTGGCGCGGATCGCGCTTTATCCGGACGAACTGGTCGCGGCGATTTCGGCCGCCTCCCTCTTTCCCCTGCAGATCATCGAAGCGCAGCGTTTCCTGGAAGCGAAAAAGAAAAATGCCGATCTCAAGCCCAAAAGCGATTGGGACGGCAGCGTCGTTTCGCTGCTCAACTACCCTGACATTGTCAAGATGATGAGCGAGGATCTCGATTGGACTCAATCACTCGCCGATGCGCTCGCCAATCAGCAGAAGGACGTGCTGATTGCCATCCAGCAGCTTCGCGACGAGGCGGTGGCAAAGAACATCATTAAGACGGATGACAAGGTGACGGTCGTCACCGAAAACGACAACATCATTATCCGTCCGACCGATCCCGAGAAGATCTATATCCCGCAATATCCGCCGGAAATGCTTTATGAACCGGACTATGCCGCGGCGCCGATCTCCTATTATCCCGATTATTACGACAGCTACTACTATCCGGGTGCCGCGTTCTTTGCCGGAGCGGTCACCGGGCTTGCCTGGGCCGCCGTCGTCAATTGGGACGACTGGGGCGTATGGGGTGGTCGCTGGGACGGCGATATCGACATCGATTGCAACAATTGTCTGAATAATCGCAACTTCAACGGAAAAATGAAGTGGAACGACGTCGACTGGGCGAATGTCGACCGCAGCAAGCTGAGCATCGGCAAAGACCAGCTTGCCAAGCTGGATCGGTCGTCGATCAAATCGGGACTTCAGGCCGACAATCGCAATCAACTGCGAAACAAAGCCGCAGATATCCAGGCAGGCCAGAGGCCGGGCAATCGCGGGACGGCCGCTCGCGCGGAAGATATCCGAAAAAACACGGCGCAAGGACTGAAGGCCAAACCGCAGGCGAACAGGCCGACGGCCGCCAATCGTCAGAACGTATCCCGGCCCGAAACCCGTCCTCAAAAATCGGCCAATCGCCCCTCCAAGCCCGCCCAGAAATCCGTAAAGAAACCCAACAAACCGCAGATGGCTGCCCGGCCCGACAATCGCGGGCGCCAGTCGAGCGCACTCGGCAACGTGCAGTCCGGCCGCCAGCAGACCGTCGCCTCGAAACGAGGTGCGCAAAGCATGGGCGCTCATCGCCCGGCAGCCCGTCCCCAGCATCACTCGCGCCCGATGCCGTCTCGCGGCGGCGGCGGCCGCGGTGGCGGTGGCGGCCGCGGTGGCGGCGGGCGGCGATGACACCCCTTACGAGCCCATGGAGTTACATCATGAGACGTCAATCGATGGTAATCCCGCTCATGCTTGCGACAGCGCTCTGCACGATGCCGACGAAGCCGGCGTTTTCGCAGGGGCAGACGGATCTCGCCGAATACAAGGCGGCAACGCCCTCACCGAAATTCGACAGCCCGTCTCTTGCACTCGATCGGCTGAAATCGGTGCTCGGCTCCAACAATATCGGGGATCTTGGGGATCTGCTCGGTCTGAACGCAGACAAGCTGCGCTCGAGCAACGAGGCAATGATCGCTTATGGATTGATCCGGGAAGGCGCCGAACGACAGATGAGCTTGAAAGACGTCGAAGGTGCCAAGATCGTCGTGATCGGTAATCGACTCTGGCCTCTGCCGTTTCCGCTGACTGAGGACAAGGACGGGAAGTGGTCCTTCGACACGCAGCGCGGCTTCGAGGAGATCATCAATCGGCGCATCGGCGAAAACGAACTCGCGACGATCGACACGATGCATGAATATGTGGCTGCGCAGTATCAATATGTGTCCGACGATCGCGACGGTGACGGTATTTACGAGTTTGCCAAAAAATTGATCAGCAGCCCGGGCAAGCTGGACGGCCTCTACTGGGACCCCAGCGTCTCTGCAGAGGAAAGCCCGGCAAGCGCGCTGGTCGAGACGGCCGCTTTCGGCGCCGCCAAACGTGGGGAAGGTTATTTCGGATACCGCTATCGCATCCTGACCGCCCAGGGCGACAATGTACTGGGCGGCAAACAAAGCTACGTCATCAATGGTTATATGACCGGTGGCTTTGCGCTCGTCGCCTGGCCGGTCACATATCGGGTGACCGGCGTGCAGACCTTTGTCGTCAACGGGATGAGCGTCATCTATCAACGCGATTTGGGGCCGCAAACGGAGCAGCGCGCCGCCGCGATCAAGGAATTCAATCCGGACGCCAATTGGACCATTGTAAGCGAATAGGGTCTTACAGCGCGGCGCGGTCGTCAACCGCCCCATGCACCCGGGGGCGGCTGCATGATGCAACCGCCATGGCGCGATTGGAATAGCGTTTGTTGCCCGTGACTTCCCGGCCAAGCCATTTCGGCAGGGCCGGAAGATCATCTTCGCTCGCTATCTCGATCTCGGCGAGCGTCAATCCTTCATAGACTCCGGCAAAGACGTCTACATCCCAGTTTCTGCCCTCGTACAGAACCCGGTAGCGGGTCTTTTCAATGACGTGGCCAGTCGCATGGAGAAGCAGGTCCCGTGCCTCCTCGACAGGAATCTCGTATTCATATTCGTCCTTGGCGAGCCCTGCTGTGTGGAATTTGATTGTCAGGCAAGCAGAACGGTCGTCGATCAAGCGAACACGTACCGAGTTCTTATCTCGAGACAGATAGGCCTGCTGCAGGACATGCGACATGCCGGCGCAATCGCGCCAGCTATCGTTACGCACGAGAAATTTGCGCTCGATCTCGATTGCTTTCAAGTTGATGCCTCTATCTGCTGCCGGTCACTCGACGGGCGGCTCCCAAGTGAGGAAGAAGCCGACGTCTCCCGGCATGCCGTCCGGGAAGCTGATGATCATGGCCTTCAACCCGTAACCCTGCGGTCTGGCAACTTCCTCGAAGAGTTCGAGGAGTTCCTTTGCCTTTCCCTGCAGTGTCTTCTGCCATCCGGACAGGTTGTTGTTGATGGCCCGGCCGCTGTCCGTGCAGAAGGTCGACGGAAAGCTGTAAATCAGCGCCTCATATTTGCCGTCTGCGGCCGCTTTCATGACCAGCCGCTTGATGACGGCGCGTTCCGCTTCGCCAATCTGCTTGCGGAAAAAATCCTCGACGAACTCCGCGTGTTTCTTTGCTTCACGCGCCTTGATCTTTTCGCTGCGCTCCATCTCGACAAGCTGAAGCTCCAGAGCGCGTTTGCGCAGTTCCTCTGCGCTTGTCATGGGATGGGGTGTAGAGGTCTCAGGTGATGTCATCGCAGGCTCCTCCAGAGAATACATGGCGATGATAGAGCGCGCGTGGAGCCTAAGGCAGTAAAATACATGTCGGTGCCGGTAGAATACGGTATCCTACGCGGGCATTTCGTAAACTGTGACTTACGTCCGTCATTTGGCTATTCATGGGATCCGGTCAGCATTGGTTAGGTTATTCGGCTGGGCGGCATTGCCGTCACGCCTGACGGGGACTACTGTTTAGGACTGCGTGCAGCTGGTTGTTCGCAATCGGAGTCTGGGGGAACCGATGACGAGTGCAGGCATAAACAGGGTCACCGCCTCACAGGAGGAGGTGCAGCAGCAACTCCAGCGCATTCTTTCCAGCCGGGAATTCCGCCTTCCCGAACGGGCAAGGCGTTTCCTTGAATTCGTGGTCACGGAAACGCTTGCAGGCCGTCGCGACTACCTGAAGGCCTTTACCATCGCACAGGCCGTTTTTGGCAGAGACGCGAACTTCGATGCCCAACAGGATCCCTGCGTTCGCATCGAAGCCGGTCGGCTGAGACGGGAACTGGAACACTACTACCTGACCGCCGGCGACGCGGACCGGATCATCATCACCATCCCCAAGGGCGGCTACGCGCCGGTCTTCGATGTCATCAGCAGCGCTGAACCCAATGATATCTCGCCGCTCAAGCAGTCCGATCTGCCAAGCTCGTCAGACGACAATAACGCTCAGATCAGTGCGGCTGCGGATACGATCAGCCGGGACCAGGCGGACCGGCGCTTATCGCCGGGCCGATATTGGCTTCTTGCGGCAGTTGCGGTGATCGTCCTGGCCTCGGCGGCGGCCCTCCTTCAGCAGGTCGGGTCGCCGAGCACGGAGCGTGAAACGATATCAGGAGCTGATAATCGCCCTACCATTATCGTCGAGCGTTTCGAAAGCGCCTCCGACGGGAGCCTTGCCTCCGACATCTCTCGCGGCATCACCGACGACATCATCGAGAAGCTGGTCCGCTTCAATGATATCGTTGTCGTCACCGCCATGCCGCGGAATAGAACCGGCGAAGTTTTGTCGCAGCCGCTTTATGCCCTCCAAGGAAGTGTGCGGCTCGAAGGCAGCAAGCTGCGCTCGACAGCCAGACTCGTGCGGCGGGCGGATGCCGCCGTCATCTGGGCAAGTAATTATGATGCCGACATGAAGGTGCAAGGCATCCCACAAACGCAAGCGAGCCTTGCCGGGGATATCGCGACGGCGGTCGCGCGTCCGTTCGGCGTCATGTTCCAGACCGATACCGCGACCATCGCCGGAAGCACGGACGCTTTTTCATGCGTTCTATCCTACTATAGCTACCGCAGCGAAATGACCGTGCAGGCGCACGAGGTGGCAAAATCCTGCCTGCAGCAGGCCGTGGAAAAAGTGCCGTCCGATTCCAATATCTTCGCCCTTCTTTCGTTGATTCATCTCGACGAGTTCCGCTTTTCATACCAACTTCACACGAAATCGACGGCTGCCACGCTCGACCTCGCGAAGGAACTTGCCGAGCAGGCCGTGCGGCTCGACCCAAAGAATGCACGCGCTCTTCAGGCACTGATGCTTGCCAACTTTTTCGGCAATGATCCGGCCGGAGCCCTGAGCGCCGGCGCTGCCGCCTATGCCAGCAATCCGAACGATACCGAGGTGGCAGGTGAATACGGCCTGCGCCTGTCGATGTCGGGGGAATGGGATAGAGGCTGCACGCTGATTTCGGAGGCAGTCGGCAAGAATGCCGGACCACGCGGATATTACGAGGTCGGAATGGCGCTCTGTGCCTTCATGCGGGGCGATACGCAGGCTGCGGAACTATGGTCGCGCATGTCGGACCTCAATTACAATCCGATGCATCGTCTCGTATTGCTCTCCATTCTCGGCACGCTTGGAAAAAAACAGCAAGCAGAGGAACAGCTTGAGTGGATCAGGCGCGAGTCACCCGCATTGATCCCGAACATCAGACAGGAGGTCGCCAGGCGGCTGGCGCGGACCGAAGATCAAAAGCGTTTTATTTCGGGAATTGAAGCCGCTGGCCTGTCTGTGCAATAGGGCGAAGCTTGGATCATCGCCAAGCTCTGAGGCTGGAGCGGCTGCCTCCTCCAAGCTGCCGGGCCCCATCACCTTCTTCAATGGCCTACAATACTTCAAAGCATGTGCCGCTGGTTGGGCCTTGCGAGATGTGTAATCCCTTAGTGTTCTGACGGGACGAGGGACGAGCCAAACGAGACGGGGCGGGGATGGAGAGGTCGCGGCATATCCTCTTCGCCCCGTTTACGGGGAGAGGTGCCGGCAGCCGAATAAGGGGTTGATTTTATAAAAATTTCCAATATTTACAATAATTTAATTGATTGAATTGAATCCATTCACTCTAGGGAAGGAAGCATGACGACGATCCGCAGGCCTGGGGAAGTCTATGATTTCTGGTTCGTCAGATGCGGCCGGGAGCTGTGGTTCCGTGCGACGCCGGAGCTTGACGCCGAGATCCGCGAAGGCTTCCGCGATACCCATCTGGCGCTTGCCGCGGGCGTCCGGGACGAATGGCGGGCCGACCCGGAAAGCCGGCTGGCGGCCGTCATCGTGCTCGACCAGTTTCCCCGCAATATCTATCGCGGCACCCCGCTTGCCGTCGCGACCGACGGGCTGGCGCTTCGGGAAGCCAAGCTCGCGCTCGCAGCAGGCGCCGACCAGGCGGTTGAAGCGGCATGCCGCACCTTTTTCTACATGCCCTTCGAACATGCCGAAGACCTTGACGAGCAGGAACGTTCGGTGGCGTTGTTCACCGCGCTTGGCGATGAGGAATATCGCGATTATGCGATCCGCCACCGCGACGTGATCGCCGCCTATGGCCGTTTTCCGCACCGCAATGCCATGCTCGGGCGGGAGTCGACGGCGGCGGAGCGCGACTATCTCTCCAGGCCCGATGCCGGTTTCTGAGGCTTTCCGGGGATATTCCGCCTTTCTGTCGCCTTTCTTTGCTATGACAAGCAGGCATTCTATCCTGACGACAACCCTTCCGGAGGCGCTTTTGCGGCTGAGACCGATCCTGCTTCGCACCATTCTTCTGCTGACGCTGGCGGTCGCGGGCGCGCATTTCAATGGTGCTGCGGCCTTCGCCCAGGAGCCGCAGGCACCGGCTGCCGCGCAGGAGGCACCGCTTACCGATACGCCACTCGATCAGGCGGCGAAGGAGATCGACAAGGCGAAGGTCCAACTGACGGCGCTTCAGGACGGCGCCAAGCAGAGTGCCGACAATGACGATGCCCTGGTCGGGCTCGCCACCAAGGCTGACGAGCTTAGCCGCGCCGTCATCACCATATCGGTCAATCTCCGGCCGCGGTTCGACCAGATCAAGAACCGGCTTGCCGAGATCGGCGATCCGCCGAAGGACGGGCAGCCGCCCGAGGCGAAGATTGTCACGGACGAGCGCAATGCGCTGACTGCCGAGCGTGCGCAGATCAACGCGGTGACCGGTGACGCCGAAAACCTGTCGATCGCGGTGACGAAGCTCCTCAACGAAATCATCGAAATGCGGCGGCGGCTTTTCGCCGACACGCTTTTCAGGCGCACCGAGATCTCCGTCTCGGTGCTCGACGATGCCGTGAGCGCTTTCGTGCACGAGGCCAGCGAATTCTCGCAGGCTTTGTCGAGCTGGGCCTCTTTCGTCTGGAAGTTCAAGCGGTTCCCGCTGTTTGCCGCGATCTTCCTGTCGCTTGCTTCGGCGCTCATTCTGCTATCCGGCAGCTATCGGCTGTTCGGCTCGTATCTGCGCCGGGACGAGGCGATCGAGAACCCGTCCTATATCGGCCGGCTGTCGATCGCCTTCTGGTCGACGCTGATCCGCACCCTGGCGCTTTCGGTACTGCTCGTCACCTCGTTCTTCTTCCTCAATAGTTTCAATGTTCTGCGGCCCGACATCGCACCTGTCATCGGCGCCCTGTTTGCGGCGATCGGGCTCGTCTATTTCGTCGGCCGTTTCGTCAACGCCATCTTCGCACCGGACGAACCTCGCTGGCGGCTCGTCCGGCTTTCCAATCTCGGCGCACGCTCGATCGGCTATTGCCTGCTGGCGATGGCGATCGTCAACGCGCTCGATTATCTGTTCGGGACGATCGGCGAGGCGATGGGCTCGCCGCTGGTGCTGACCGTGGTCAGGAGCCTGATTGCCGCGCTGATCATTGGCCTGATCCTGATCGCGGCCTCGTTCGGCAAACCGATGCTGGCGAAGAACGGCGATCCCGATGCGCCGGGCCGGCATTGGCCGCGCGGCATGGGGATCATCCTGCGCGTCGTTGGCGCCGGTCTCATCCTCACCGCGCTGAGCGGTTATGTCGGGCTGGCGCGCTTCGTCGCCACGCAGCTCATCATCACCGGCGCGGTCGTTGCCACCATGTATGTCGGCCTGCTCTCCGGCAAGGCGATATCAAAGCAGGAAAGCTTCGGCGACACCTTCTTTGCAAGCTTCCTGACGCGCCGCTTCAAGCTTGGGCCGGTGGCGATCGACCAGGCCGGCTTGCTCGTCGGCCTTGCCATCTATGCGGTGGCGCTTCTCGTCGGCATCCCGCTGATCCTGCTGCTCTGGGGCTTCCATGTGCAGGATCTGCAGTTGATCGCCTACCGGCTGTTCACCGAGGTCAGGCTCGGCGGCATCAGCATCTCGCTGCTCGGCATCTGCACCGGCATTCTGCTGTTTGCCGGCGTCTACCTGCTGACACGCTGGCTGCAGCGCTGGCTCGACGGCAATGTGATGGCAAGAAGCCATGTCGATCTCGGCGTGCGCAATTCGGTCAAAACCGGCATCGGCTATCTCGGCGTCGGCATCGCGGCGATCATCGGCGTTTCGGCGGCCGGCATCGATCTGTCGAGCTTCGCGCTGGTCGCCTCAGCACTTTCGGTCGGCATCGGTTTCGGCTTGCAGAACATCGTTTCCAACTTCGTCTCCGGCTTGATCCTGCTCGTCGAGCGGCCGTTCAAGGTCGGAGACCATGTTGTATCAGGCACGGCCGAAGGCATCGTCAAGCGTATCTCGGTGCGCGCCACCGAGATCGAGACCTTCCGCAAGCAGTCGATCATTGTGCCGAATTCGGAGTTGATCAACGGGCTCGTCGGCAACTGGACGCATCGCAACAAGATCGGCCGTTCGGAAATCCCCGTATCCGTCAGCTACAACGCCGATCCGCAGAAGGTGATGGATATCCTGCTGGAACTGACCGCCAAGATTCCGCTCGTCATGCGCAACCCCGAGCCGCATGTCGAATTTTTGCGTTTCGGTCCCTATTCGCTGGATTTCGAGCTGCGCTTCTTCCTCGCCGACATGGGCGACGGCATGACGGTGCGCAACAATTTGAGGATCGAGATCCTCCAGCGCTTCAAGGCCGAGGGGATCGAGATCCCGTTGCCGCAGAGCGATCTCACCATCCATCGAGAGGCTCCTCCCGTCCTTGTCGATGCGGGCAGGGATCGGAAGGGCGACCAAGAAAATCCAGGGGATAAGCCCATGGAGGAGGAAGAGCGGCCGGTGCGGCAATTGCGCAGCCGGACGGCGGACGGCAATCTCAAGAGCTGAACGGGTCATTCAGCCATCATTCACGGGTGTGCGTGCATGATCCCTTCCATCGGGATCGCTGCCGGGGGCAGCACCGATCGTTCGAGGGGAGGGCGCGCCAGCGCCGCCGCACATGATGGCAAGATTTGCCGCCGTTCTGCTTGTCCCGCTGCTTGCCGCGCCCGCGGCTTATGCGGCATCCGTTACCAACACCGATCCGGCGGCCGTCGTGCTCGTCATCACCGAGAGCGGCCAGCGCGTCGAGGTTGTGGTCGATGCCGGCGCTTCGGAAAGCCTCTGCCCCTCCGGTTGCTTCATGACGACGCCCGACGGCGACCGCATCGGACTCGACGGCGGCGAGACGATCGACATCGTCAAGGGCTCGGCCGTCGTCAAGTAGCGGCTGCACTGATTGATGCGCTCAAGCTTCTCCGGGATTGGGAACCGCTTCCGACCGGGCAATCGGGCGCGTCAGCCGCAGAATGGCGAAGAATGCGGCGACGGCGACGGTGCTGAGCAATGCTGCGATAGACAGTGACCATGATACGCCGAGACTGCCCATCAGGAAGGCGAGTGCGAACGGCGCCATTGAGGCGACGACGAGACGGACCGACATGATTTGTCCTTGCCGCCGGCCGTAGCCATCGCTTCCGAAGAGCGCGAGCGGCAAGGTTCCGTAGACGATGCTGTTAAGGCCCGAACCGAGGCCGAAGACGACTGCAAAGACCAGCGCGCCGGGCACCGAGGGTGCGGTGGCGATGAGGATGACAAGGGCTGCCGGCAGCAGGACGGCGCAGATGATCGCCAGCATCACTTGCGACAAGCTCTCACCAAAGACCATGTTGATGAGGCGACTGAGCACCTGTGACGGGCCGAAGAGCGTTCCGACCACCACTGCCATGGCGCCGAGGCCAAGTGCCGACATCACAGGCACCATGTGAACCAGAAGTGCCGCGTTCACGAAGCTCTCCAAAGCAAAGCCCGTCACCATCAGGATAAAGGCCGGCCGGCGCACCGACGGCTGAAGGCTCGGCTCGACGTGTTTTGCGGCCGCCTCTCCGGTCCGTTTCCTGGTCTCGCTGACGCCACGGGAGAGCCAGGCGTGAAGGGGAAGGCAGATGGCGAGATGAAGCGCGGCGAAGATCAGATAGACATTCTGCCATGACAGATGCGCGTGCAGCGCCGTGGTGATCGGCCAGAAGATGGTCGAGGCAAAGCCGGCGATCAGCGTCAGGTAGGTGATGCTGCGCTGAGCAACCCGTGGCCTGATCTGCACGAGCAAGGCGAAGGCGGCGCCATATTGCACCAGGTTCGAGGCGACCTCGATGCCGATCAATGCTGCGATAAAAGCGATCTTTCCCGGTGCGAAGGCGCAGGCGATAAGGGCGGCTGCGGCAATCGCCGAGCCTGATGTCATGATCCTGCCCGCGCCGAAGCGATCGATCCATGTGCCCATAAGCGGTGCGGCCAGGCCGCCGATCAGAAGCGCCGCGGAGAGGGCGCCGAAGATCCATTCCGATGACCAGTTGAGATCACGGGCCATGTCAGGGGCGAGGATGCTGAAGCTGTAATAGAGGCTGCCATAGCCGATGATCTGCGTGAGCCCGAGTGCGGCGATGGCGGCTAACGGCGGTCGTTCGGCGCTGATTGTCATAGGGACCTGAGGCTGACGCGCTGTTCGAGCTTTTCGGCTTCCTCTTTCCGTTCGCTGTAGCGGTCGGTCAGATAGTTCGAGGCATCACGGGTCAGCAGTGTGAACTTCACCAGTTCCTCGCAGACGTCGACGACGCGGTCGTAATAGGATGAGGGTTTCATACGGCCGTTCGCGTCGAATTCCTGGAAAGCCTTGGCGACGGAGGACTGATTGGGGATCGTGATCATCCGCATCCAGCGGCCAAGGATGCGCAGTTGGCCGACCGCGTTGAACGACTGGGAACCGCCGGAGACCTGCATCACCGCAAGCGTCTTGCCTTGTGTCGGCCGCACCGAGCCAACCGACAACGGAATCCAGTCGATCTGCGCTTTCATGATACCGCTCATTGCGCCATGACGTTCAGGACTGACCCAGACCTGTCCTTCCGACCATGCCGACAATTCGCGCAGTTCCTGAACTTTTGGGTGGCTCGCCGGTTCCTCGTCAGGCAGCGGCAGACCTTCGGGATTGAAGATCCGTACCTCGCAGCCGAAATATTCGAGCAGCCGTGCGGCCTCCTGTGCGAGGAGGCGGCTGTAGGACACTGTTCGCAGGGAGCCATAAAGGATCAGGATGCGAGGCTTGTGCGTCGAGAGCGTCGGCCTGAGTGCATCCATATTCGGCTGATGCAGATGCATCGGAGATGCTGCGGGCAGATCAGACAATGCGCTTGCCTTCGGCATCGAGCACCTTCTCGCCGTCCTCTTTGGTGAAGGCGCCCTTATGCGTTTCCGGGAGGATTTCGAGGACAAGTTCCGACGGCCGCGACAGGCGTGTGCCGAGCGGCGTGACGACGAAGGGGCGGTTAATCAGGATCGGATCTTTCAGCATGGCGTCGAGAAGCTGGTCGTCGGTAAGGTCGGGGTTGTCGAGGCCGAGCTCCGCAAAGGGCGTGCCCTTTTCGCGGATCGCCTCGCGAACACTCAATCCTGCATCCGCAATCATCTTGATCAGTTGTTCGCGCGACGGCGGGTTTTTCAGATATTCGATCACATTGGGCTCAATGCCGGTGTTCTGGATCATCGCCAGCGTGTTGCGCGAGGTGCCGCATTCCGGGTTGTGATAGATCGTCACATCGATAGTCATCAGGCAGATTCCGTCTTGGTCAGGGTTTCAGGATTGCGGGATTCCATCAACAGCCATCCCGCGAACATCAGCGCCAGCAATGCGCCGAGGATTTCAGCAACGAGAAAACCCGGTAGATCGATCGGGCGGATGCCGGAAAATGTGTGCGTCAGTGATCGGGCAATCGCGACCGCGGGATTGGCAAACGACGTGGAAGCGGTAAACCAGTAGGCGGCGGTGATATAAAGGCCAACCAGCCATGCCACGGCATCGGCGCGAAAGCGAACACCGGCGAAGATGACGAAGACGAGGCCGAAGGTTGCCGTCAATTCGGAGAGCCATTGTGCGCCGCCGGTGCGCACGGTTTCCGAGGCCTGCAGCAGGGGAAGAGCGAACATGGCATGGGCGAGCATCGTTCCGGCAATGCCGCCGACGATCTGCGCGGCGATGTAGGCCGGAAGGGTAGAGGCGGGCAGCTCGCGCCGGAGCGCAAAAACCAGCGACACCACCGGATTGAAATGTGCGCCGGAAATCGGGCCCAAGATGGTGACGAGGACGACAAGCACCGCCCCTGTTGCCAGCGTGTTGCCGAGCAGCGCAAGCGCCGTATCGTTCGTCAGGCTGTCCGCCATGATTCCCGATCCGACGACGGTTGCCACCAGCAACAGCGTGCCCAGGGCTTCGGCGGCAAGTCGTCGAGACAGCGGAAACACTGGCGCGCTCATGCCGGCAGGCTCCGGACCATCAAGGCGGCGGATGCCGGGCACAGGCTTGCGGCCTGCCGCGTCGTCAGGATGGCGGCGGGCGCATCATCGCGGGCGATCGGAAGAAAACCGAGCGATTGAAAGAAGGGGGCGGCCGTTTCAGTCAGCACATAGGCAGCAGCCGCACCTTTCTTATGGGCCTGATCGAGCAAGGCAAGGGTAATAGCATGGCCGAAGCCAAAGCCTTGCTGATCGGGCAGCACGACAATGGAACGCAGGAGTGCGGCCTCGCCATAGAGTTCCAGCCCGCCGAAGCCGACCGTCTGGCCGCCACGCGAAAACCGGTAGAAGCTTCGGCCGGGCTCTGTGAGGTCATCGACCGGAAGCCCGGCGGCTGCGAGCACGGCACGAAGTTTGTCATCGGGCCCTTCCAAGGCCTGCTGGTTCAAATCGAAACCCATCAGCCGGCCTTGGACGGTTTTGCTGTCGTGCCTTCCATGGCGCCGATCTGATGCAGGTGCGATTGAAGCGCGAGCTTGTCGATCGAGGAAAGAGGCTGGCTCAAAAAGGCGCTGATCCGGTTTTTGAGGAAGCCGGCGGCCTGCACGAAGGCGCGGCCCTTGTCGACTTCGCTGCCCTCGACGGCAGCGGGATCCTCGACGCCCCAATGGGCGGTCATCGGGTGGCCGATCCAAACCGGGCAGGCTTCGCCGTGCGCGCTGTCGCAGACTGTAAAGATGAAGTCCATCTCCGGAGCGCCAGGCCCGGCGAACTCGTCCCAGCTCTTCGAGCGGAAGCCGGTCGTGGGGTAACCCTGCGCCGCAAGCTCCTTCAGCGCATGGGGATTGACCTCACCCTTCGGCTGGCTGCCGGCCGAATAGGCCTTGAATCGACCCTTGCCTTCGGTCTGCAGGATCGATTCCGCCAGGATCGAGCGGGCAGAATTGCCCGTGCAGAGAAAGAGCACATTGTAAACGCGATCAGTGGTCATTGCAGTTTCTCCTTCCCTTTTGGCGCACAGCAGGCCGCGACCTCCGCGGCAGGGGCACAGATTTCCGGATGCCCGGAGCAGCAATCTTCCATCAAGAAGCGAACCAGGCCACCTAGCGCCTCGTAGTTCGCGGTATAAATGATCGACCGGGATTCACGCTGCTGCGCGATCAGCCCGGACCGTTCGAGTTCCTTCAGATGGAAGGAGATATTGGACGGCGAGACCTCCGCCTTCTCCGCGATCGCGCCCGCCGCCATACCGCCGGGACCCGAAACCACGAGCATACGGACGATGTACAGGCGGGTTTCCTGCGACAGCGCGCCGAACGCTATGAGGGCTTGACGTTGATCCATATTTCAATAATCCTTGAACTGTTGAAGCAAGGATTAACTGATATGAAGATCATCGACAACAGCAAAATTCAAGAGAACGACATCGATCTCGGCCTGCTGCTCGAGATGCTTGGCGGCGCCAAGGATTCTCCGCTGATTTTTTATTACGACGGCAAGCCGGTAAAGCCCGGCTATCATGTCACCGAGGTCAAGGCGGGCCAATTCTCAGGCCTCGACTGCGGCGCCAATCCCGAGGCATGGGCGGAGATCTTCATCCAGCTCTGGGACATCGAGGAAGGCGACCGCGCACATATGCCGGCCGGCAAGTTCTATTCCATCATCCGCAAGGTGACGGAGCATGTGCAGCTCGACGGTTCGGCCAAGCTCACCTTCGAGGTCAGTGACGGCGTGCGGCCGATGCAGCTCTATTGCGCCGCGAGACCGATTCTCGGCGCCGGCGCCATGCATGTCGAGTTATCGCCGCGGCCGGCAAGCTGCAAGCCGCGCGACCGCTGGCTGGCGGAGGAAAGCAGCAGGGCAGCCGCCTGCTGCGGTCCGGCCGCGGCAAAGAGCGGCTGCTGCGCGTAAAACTCATGAGATCGCGGCAGAGCAGAGGTAGCAGTGAAATTGAAAAATATTGACTGACCACCAGTCAGTCATATAAATCGAGACTGTCGGCTACTACCGGCGGCATCCATTTCACGCCCGGAGATCGCAATGAGCGCGCAGACCCTGTTGAACTCTCTGTTCCAATACAAAGCCAGCGTCGACGATGAGCTTCTCGATGCTTTGAACGCGCTCGAGGCTGACGCGCCTTCCGACGCGTTTCGGTCGGCGCTTCGCGTGCTCAACCACGCTCATCTCGTCGATCGCATCTTCGTTGCCAATCTTCAGGGGCTGGGTCATACCTACGCGGCGAGCTGGAGCAGCGAAACGCCGCCTTTGGCGCAGCTGTCGGCCGATATCCGGGATACCGACCGTTGGTATATCGATTACACCTCGCGGATAAGCCTTCAGGAAATGGAGGAGGTCGTCGACTTCACCTTCACCGATGGCGGACGCGGGCGCATGTCCCGCGAAGAGATGCTCGCCCATGTGGTGACGCATGGCGGTTATCATCGCGGTGAAGTCGGTCGCCTGCTGCCTGATATCGAGAGCACCGCAATGCGCGACGTGTTTACCGGCTACCTGCACAGGACCGATCCCGCGCGCCGTCAATGAGAGTGGAGCAGTCCCGTCGATGCCGGCCGATCCTGTTTCAAAACCGAGAACCAAGCCCGCCGAAGAGCGGCGCGACGAGTTGATGATCGCGGCCGAGCGGCTTTTTCTGGAAAAGGGCCTGGAGCAGACGATGATCGAGGAGATCACGACGGGGGCCGGGGTCGCCAAGGGCACGTTCTACCTGCACTTCTCCTCGAAGGCCGATGTTCTCCAGGCGCTGCGCGCCCGTTTCGTGCAAAGCGTGCTGGATGGCATCGTCGCGGCGATCGAAGGACGAGGGCAGGAGGATTGGCACGGCAAGCTGGCAGCCTGGTCAACGGCATGCGCCACCGGCTATCTCGACGCGGCCGGGCTGCATCATCTCGCCTTCGTGGCGGCACCCCCCGCAACGAAGGAAGGACTTTCGCGCAACATCCTGATCGACCATCTGAACGAACTGCTTGCCGCTGGCGCTGGCGAGAATGCCTGGTCGGTCGACGATCCCGGCTTCACGGCGGTGTTCCTGTTCAATGCCCTGCACGGTGTGGTCAATCAGCCCGGCATCGGCGAGACGCCGGCTGCCCGCGCCCAATTGCTGCGCGCGATCGAGGCGCATTTCCTGCGCTCGCTGGGCTTGCCGTCAGGTATGGACTAAGCGCTGGGCATCCAGGTATGGCCCCGGAGGGCACTTGCCACATCCGGCGTCCACCCGGTCAGGTCGTGTTGAATAGCCTGGGCTCCATTGCTGAGATCTGCACGAGGCAACGAAGACGCTTTGGAAAGCAAGGCGGAAATCCTGTCGCAAGTCCGTCCAGCCCCTCTAAAGGCTATATTATGAGGGGAACAAGCTGCGGCATGGCGATCCTCGTAATGTGACGTTGTCGGCAAAGCCCGTTCGATGCCGAGAGTGCGGTGCTTCGCGCCTGATTTCTTAAGCATATCTGCAGGAAATCGGGGGCGATCCCATCGGGCCGCTTCTTCGCTTCATATCCCGGCGCGCTGATTAATAATTATTCAAATCAATTGATGTATCGATTTGATCCGGGGACAGATTTTACATCAAAGGTTTGCTATGGCGTTTCTAGGTATTTCGGGGATGCAATATTCCGGGGAAATGTTTGCTGGCGCGCGCATTATTGTCGCGGAAGATTCCAACGTATTCACCTCGATGATCAGCAAACGCCTCAAGGAGCTGTTCGACATTGATGTCGAGATTTGCCGCAGCTTCGAGGATCTGCAGTTTTCCTACGACAAGTCTTCCGATCCGATCACGCTGGCGATCTCGAACATCAACCTGCCCGGCGCCGAAAACGGCGAAGCGCTCGAGTATCTGGTCGATCTTTCCATCCCGACCATCGTCTTTACCGGCACCTTCCACGAAGGCATGCGCGACAAGCTGATGGCCAAGGACATCGTCGATTATATCCTCAAGGACAATATCTTCGCCGTCGACCTTCTGGCGGAATCGATCTGCCGGTTCCTGACCAATCATCGCCACCATGTGCTGATCGTCGACGATAGTGCGACGGCGCGCGCCCTGCTGTCGAGCCGGCTGAAGCGTTACAATTTCCGTGTGAGCGTCGCCGAGAACGGCGGCAAGGCGCTGGAGATCCTGAAGGCCAATCGCGATATCGGCCTGATGATTACCGATTACAACATGCCCGACATCGACGGCTTCGAGCTGACGCGGCGCATCCGCTCCAATATCGGCTCGCATGAGTTGCGCATCATCGGCGTTTCCTCTTCGTCGAACCGGCTGCTTTCGGCACGATTCCTGAAGGCCGGCGGCAATGATTTCATGTTGCGCCCCTTCATCGACGAGGAGTTCTACTGCCGCGTCAACCAGAACCTCGATACGCTGCTGCAAATTCAATCGATGCGCAAGGAGCGGGCGGTTGCCTGACGGCTCTTCCGGCATCGGTATCGGCAGGGGGGCCGAGGCGACTGTCGGGGACAGTCGTCGAATTTTTGCAATTAGAGGTAATGTCGCTTTCATTTGTCCCCTTCACGCGCATAAGCCTCTCGGCTATCGTCCGCCCCGGGGAGAGGGCCGAGTCGAGCCCGTCGGACGTATGGGGGAATAGCGGCTGTGGCGTTTCAAGCGGATTTTCAGCGAGATGGCATTGGGCTCCGCTCCGGCGGGCTAAAAATACTTCTGGTTGAAGATTCCCGGATGTTTTCTGCCGTGCTCTGTCACCGGTTCCAGACCGAGCTCGGCCTTGCCGTCAAATCCTGCCCGTCACTGAAGGCTCTTCGCAAAGAACTTGCCGCGGACGGTCACGGCTACACCATGGCCGTCGTCGATCTCAACCTGCCGGATTCGCCCTATGGCGAGGCGCTCGACTGCACGATCGAGCACGATATCCCGGCGATCGTCTTTACCGCGACATTCGATCTCAACACGCGCAACAAGATCATGGAGCGCAATGTCATCGATTACGTGCTGAAGGACAATGAATTCGCGCTCGACAATCTGGTCGCCACCGTCCGGCGGGCGATCTCCAACCGCAAGACGCGGGTGCTCGTCGTCGACGATGTCGCCTCGGCGCGCCAGGTGCTCGTCGACCTGCTGAAGGCGCAGCAATATCTCGTCGTCGAGGCAAGTTCGGGGCTCGAGGCGCTGGCAGCGCTCGAGGCCTACAGCGATATCGAACTCGTCGTCACCGACCACCACATGCCCGATATGAGCGGCTACGAGCTGACGCGGCGCATCCGCCATCGCTTCGGTTCGGACAGGCTGCGTGTCATCGGCGTTTCCGCCTCCAACGACCGCATGCTTTCGGCGAGTTTCCTCAAGGCCGGCGCCAGCGATTTCGTCTACCGGCCCTTTGTCGCCGAGGAACTGCAATGCCGCATCGCCAACAATGCCGAGACGCTGGCGCAGATGCGGCAGCTGCGGGCGGCGGCGGCCTGCGACTATCTCACAGGCCTCTATAACCGCCGCTATTTCTACGACAACGGCCCGAAGCTGGTGAACGAGTGCCTGCGGCTGAAGGTGCCGAGTTCCGTGGCCATTCTCGATATCGACCATTTCAAGCGGCTGAACGATACCTATGGCCACGAGATCGGCGACAAGGTGCTGAAGGCTGTCGCAAACAGGCTGTTTACGATCTTCGAAGGCAGCGAAAATCTTCTCTCGCGCCTCGGGGGCGAGGAATTCGCCATCCTCTTTCCGCAGATGGATTCCGCTGCTGCGACCAAGCTCTGCGACGAGATCCGCTCGGACATTTCGCGGCTGAAGGTTACGGCCGACGACGAGGAACTCGGTGTTACGATTTCGATCGGCATTGCCGAAATCGGCGGTTACGAGACTTTCGAGAATTACCTCAACGCTGCCGACCAGTTCCTCTACATGGCCAAACACCGCGGCCGAAACCAGGTCTATTCCGACGCCAGAATGACGGAAGAGGCGGCGCAATAAAGCCATCCCAGCGCGGGGCTGAAGCCGCCGCCTTTCACATCAGACGGCGACAGGCCTTTCCCAACGTCTCAAGCGGCGACGGCCTTCTTATAGCCTCAGGCGGCAACTGCCTGCCGTGCGGTCGCCATGGTCATCTTGCGCTCGGCGCGCTCCTGCTGCGGCGAGCGATGGTAGAGTTCGCGATAACACTTGGAGAAATGCGAGGCCGAGACGAAGCCGCAGGCGACGGCGACCTCGACGACCGGCATCGAGGACTGCACCAGCAGGTGGCGGGCGCGGTCAAGGCGGATTTCCAGATAGTAGCGGGCCGGCGAGCGGCCCATCTCCTGGCGGAACAGCCGCTCGATCTGGCGGCGGGAGAGGCCGGCACCGTCGGCGATCTCGATCAGCGACAGCGGCTCGGCGAGATTGCCTTCCATCAGCTCGATGATCGACAGCACCTTGGCGTTCTGCACGCCGAGGCGGGCGCGCAGCGGCAGTCGCTGGCGATCGTGCGGGTTGCGCACGCGGTCGGTCAGGTGCTGCTCGCAGATGCGGTTGACGAGGCTTTCGCCGAAATCCTCGCCGACAAGGTTCAGCATCATGTCGAGCGAGGCGGTGCCGCCGGCGCAAGTATAGAGATTGCCGTCGATCTCGTAGAGATCGGCATAGACCTCCGCCTGCGGGAAGGCTTCCGAAAAGCCCGGCAGGTTTTCCCAGTGGATGGCACAGCGCTTGCCGTTCAGGAGACCGGCCTGGGCAAGCACATGCGCGCCCGTACAGAGGCTGCCGACGGCAACGCCGCGATTGTAGCATTCACGCAGCCAGGCATTGACCGACTTGTTGTTGAACTGCTCGACATCGATGCCGGAACAGACGAGCACCATGCCCGGCCGGTTTTCGCCGCCGAGATGGCGACGTTCCTCGGCAAGCGAGGAATTGGCCTCGACGCCGATGCCGCAGGAAGAATAGACCTTTTCCCCGTCGACAGAGGTCAGCCGCCAGGTATAGGCCTGATAGCCGAGCATGCGATTGGCGATGCGCAACGTGTCCACGGCCGCCGAAAAGGGCAGCATGGTGAATTGCGGTACCATAAAGAAGACCAGTGAACGCTTCTTGATCTGCATCCTATTCATAGCGAAATCCATGCTCGAGGGGCGATGACACATTCGTTGCGCGGAATGCGTCGCGCCGATGTCCTGAAAGCGACACTGGCATGGAAAAATGCGGCCGGGAAGAGCAAATATGCGACATCGCCCACGTTTGGGCCGGTCAAACCACCGGAATGGCCGAGGACAGCGCAGATGACAGATTCACAGGAAACTGAAATTCAAGACTGAAAAGGGCTTGGGATTGGACGGTCATGCCGCGAAAAAGGCGGCGTTGCGCGAAGCAGACGCCGCCCCTATCTTGGGAAGAATGTCGCATTCATTACATGGTCCGGTGTTTGCTGTCGTCCGTGCTCGGCCAGCCGATGTCCTTGCGGATGTCGAAAGGCATAGCTTCGATTTCGCGGGCCGTCTGCCAGCGTGTCCAGGCGAGCACGAGCTTGCGGGCATAATGTGCCAGATCGAAGCGGCTGTCGCTGGAGGTGAGGGTCTTGCCACCACCCCGATAGGTGAGCGTGGTCATTTTCCGGTTCCTTTCTTAGGTCAAGGACATGGGGATCGATGGGAGGTTCGTCCATGTCCGTAATGCCAATATGGCCCCAGACAACTCATCATTCAAACGAATAGGGCTTATGGATAACATCAGAGATATTGAATGATCGGAGCGTGCCCGGCGGCCCTAGGCTGGCCTCGACATTGTAGAACCCAACCAAAAGCGATTTTCGATTCAAAGGATTGGAATTCAAAACCAAAGGATTGCGATTTTTTGAATCGATATCCTAGTGGAGCTTGCGACAGATCAGTTGGTTATAGCCGAGCTACTACGTGACCTTCCCGCGAGGAGATGTTGCTCGCCAACTCAAAAAAATTGCGATTTCACCCAAAGGATCACGATTTTCATATTCGAGGTTCTGGAGGGGTTTGATCATCCGGGAGGGCACGGTGCAGCTAGCCAGCGGCTGGCGACGGGTCGCGGAACTTACGATTGCCGAGGCTGCAAAAGCCTCAAGAACCAGGTTCGTGCGTCGTATGCGGTCTACAACGTTAGCACTCCCGGGTCTGCGCGTGCGTAGATCAACTGAACCCCACCCGGAAGGAAGGATTGATCGAAGCCCCGAGCGTTCGCTCATTGAAGGCTGGGATGTTTCCGAGAAAGATGTCGACAATCATCCCGATCCTAATCTCTTGGGCAACGTGCTCGTTGCCTACAGCTGTTCAAACGCTGCGACGAGGAACCCGCGACCGGACTATCGGCCCCTTCGGCCTTCCGTAGCTTACCACAATCATCATGGATGCGAACAAGAGGCCTCGTGGCATTGGAGAGGGCCGTCGCGAAATCTCCTCAGCGCGAGGTGGAGACGGTTCCTCCTTCACCTCGACATTGCTTATACTCGAATAGCGGATGCGACAGGCAAGCCCAGCAGTCCAATAAAAATTCGGTCGGACTACCACTCTCGGAAGCGATTTGTTCTTCCTCGTGCGCCGGTCCGGTGTTCGAATTTGTCTCGGCCTCAGCAGGGCAGCCAGCCAAATTCTAGGGCGCTGATGTAACGGTTCGAATACCCTGCCACCCCAAATTGGGCAAGGAGATCGTCTCGTGACAGCCAGTCAGCGAAAGGAATTCCTTCGGACCTATCACCTTGGGATGAACTCATTAAACAAGGAACGTATTCTGCCGTTTGGGAGCGGGTTTCAACGCCGTAGTCGATTTATTTCCTTGCGTATCCAAAAATGTCAACATTTGTTCCCCGAAGGAATTCCGTATCCAAAAATGTTTTTGGATACGGATTTATTTGCGGAATTCATTCTCAGATTTCCTTGCGCTTCCGGCGGGTGCGGTAGCGCTTCGGGCGTTCTACCGCGACGGTTATCGGCTCACCGGAAATCCAGTAGCCGTTATCGCGGTACACGAACTCTCCCTTTGCGTCCGTTAAAATCCGTCCCAGTCTTTTCGCCGGGGTGGGGTGGTCGATTTCGACGCCCAGCGCTTTAAGCCTGTCATAGATTTCGATCCTGCTTAGAGGATGCCCTTGATCCTTTAATATCCGGTAAGCCTGTTGCCGAACTTGCCAAGCTTGCGCGTCCGGACGCTGAATCCGCCTTTTTGCAAACTCTTCAGGCACATCTGGAAGCTCATCGAGATGATTGGGACCCTCGCCAGGGTTTGCGCCAAGCAGGCTGAGCGATCTCTTGGCATCGCGAAGATGTCTCAGGTCAAGCTCGACCTGCCGCGTCTCGGCTTCCAATCGTGCCATCTCAGCTCGTATCTCGTCGCGCCGCTTCTCCAAGGTCGCAACCTGCCGATCAATCGAGACCATCGCGGCGTGTGTCGGTCTTCCTTGGGGGCGATTTGTTGATTGCTGCATAGGGCTCTTCCGTATCCTTGAGAATCGCTATAGGTACAATCTGCGCTGCGATGCTCCTGTTGATTGTCGCAAGCGGCGCTGCATTCGGTAACCAGTAACACGACTAGAGAATTCAGTCATCCGCTAGGGGCCCTTCAGCCTCTGCCGGAGCCTATTTCCTTTCGCCAATTCACAGAAATCTTTCTAGGAGCTTGAAATGAAACACCGGTCTGACATCATCTTCGACCCATTCGCAGTGTTTGGGACCCAGCGCGTTACCGACCTCGGATTCGACCCTTCAGCGTTCGACGAGGAGGACGAATACGTCCCGCAAGATGTTCGTCCCAACACGTTGGACGTCGTCGCCAAGCTGTTTTGGGCTGAAAACGGAGGCCCAATCAGGACCATCATTGATGGACGCAAGACCCGTCCGACGGGAACTTTCCATGCTCTAAAGGGTGGCGCGAGAGCTATGCCCTGGGAATCGAAGCTTGAGCGTACGGCAATGTCCTTGGCCGACTTCTCACCTCGCGTTCACTACCTGCTCGCGCAGCCGCACCGCCTTGAAATCTCCGTCCGACGCAATAGGGGGCGGCCACTGATATACTTTCCCGATCTGCTGCTACAGGTGCATCCCTCGTTCGTCGAAGACCTGCGCAAAGGCATGCCGTTCTCGCAAGCCGCATGCGTTTCAGCAAGTCGGGATGTTCCGCCTCATCGACTGCAAAACCTGCTGCTGGAGATTAAGGCCGATAAAGACCCCCGTGAGGACGATCCGGCATATCAGCATAAGCTCAGCCTGGCTCAAGAACTTTATGAGCGTCGCGGATTTGCTTTTTTCAAAATTCGGCAGTCGGTGCATCTAAACAAGCAGTTCACTGCAGTCGCGAGGCGTGCCGACCTTCACAAGTATACGACACTTGACGAGCACGACTTCACGACGTGCCTTGCCCACTTCGCGGGAAGGGATACGGTGCCGCTTTCCTCCCTCCATCAGGCATTTGGAAATGGTCCATCAGCGCAAGCGAAGGTGATCGCCCTTCACTACCGACGATTCATATCCATCGATCTCATCGCCGGTTTGAAAAGCGGTTCGCCAGTTCACCTGATCCAACAGGGGGCAGCGTGATGACCCTTGATATATCGGTAGGTGATCAATACCAGTTCTGCAGCGGGACGGTTCGAGGCGCTTTCAAGGTTGAAAGCGAAAACGATGAAAGCCTGATTTCCCTCAGAAGTCTGTCGGATGGACGAGAAGTGCATATCAAAGCGCTCGATCTGGCTGTCCTGCAGGCGAGAGGCGGCGCGGTTCGCACTAAGCGCCGAGGCGAAACGATACGCGCCGTCACCGCCTTCGACATCCGAAGTCTACACGAGCCTCCTAGAAAGCATATAACAAAAAGGCAACTGAAAGACTGGGAAATCAGGAGGGCGGACTTCGAGCGTGCAGCAACGCTTCTTTTCTACGTGCGAGCTTTTGATGCTGCACCCGGAACAAAGAAAAGCACAACAGCGCTCGACGAATTTATCGACGGCGAAGGCAGTGGGGCAAAAACGGCCGGGCTCGAATGGCGACCGTCTGCCAGCGCTGTCCGGAAGGCATTGGCAAAAGGAGGAGAGAACAATCGGACGATTGCCCTCTACCTCCGCAAAAGGGGAAGCGCCAGGAAGCAATCTAAATGGCCCGCATGGGTATACGAATTAGGCCAAAAGACAGTAGCCCACTACTGGGGTGATCCAGTTGTGCTCTTCACTCATGCCCATGGCTATTTCGATGACATTTTCTATGCAACACGCGAGGAACTGATCAGCGCTCGTAGAGAGAAGATCGGAGACGCTTCGTCAAGCCTTCCTCTAGAGTCGGACGAGTTCGCCGACCTGATGTTCGAGCCCCCCTGCCATCAGACGTTGACCAACTGGATCAATGAAGCGCGGTGCCATGCAACGATAAAGTCAAAGTTTGGCATACAGCAGGCCAACCGGGAGTTGCGCGGACGAGGTGAAAGCGTCACCGCGATTGCCCCGCTCGAAATCATTGTACTGGATCAGACGCTCGGGGACGTGTGGGCGTGCGAAGAGGTCCAGGTTGACGGCACGACCGCAATCGTCCTGAAGCGGCCCTGGCTTGTGTGGGCGATAGACTTGTTCTCGCGGATGAATGTTGGCTTTGTTATGACATTTGATCCGCCTTGTATCGCAACGCTGATGGCCTGCTTGCGTGACGTCGTCAGCCCGAAAGCGGGGATGATAGAGCGCTTCGGTTTCTCGAAGGGCGCTACCGATGGATGGGGTAAGTTCAAGACTGTCATCCTCGACAACGCACTAGCTCATATTGGTGTAAGCCTCCAGCTGGTTGGTGACATCGCGGGATTCGAGGTCGACTACGCGCCGATTCGAACGCCAGAATATAAACCTTGGATCGAGCGCTTCGTTCGCACCATGAATGGTGCATTGCATGCCTTACCAGGAGGCATTCCTTGCCCGCCCGAGGAGTTGGAGACCAGGGGCATCGATCCCCAGAAAAGTGCCGCACTGACCACCGACTCGATTCGAGACCTCATGGATCACAAGATCATTGAATATAACCTCGATGACCACGATGGCATCGGCATGGCTCCTGCTCGCAAGTGGACGGAAGGCGTCGCCGAGTTTGGTCGCCTTTCCGTCGACGACGCCCGCTCATTCAAGTTAGTTTTGGGGCGCTACGAGACCCGGACGCTCGATGCGGAAGGCATTCTCCTCAATGGCCATACCTTCCATGATCAAGGAATCACGTCGATGCTGCTTGATCACATGGCGCGGTTCCATCGTGAAAGGCGGAAGCGGAAGCCGGGCCAGACCGCATCGTTCCGTGTGCATCTCTTCTTTGACGACATGGATTGCTCCTCGATTTCGATCATTGACGAGTTGACAAACGAAGTCGTGGAACTTCCGAACAGCGATCCATTCTATGCCGAGAAGCCGGTGTCCTTTGCGTTCTCCAAGGGTGAGCGCGAGTATCAGGCCAAGCTCAACAAAAACTTCCACACGCGGGAAGAGAAGGCCAAAGCTCGTCGCGAATACACCAAGGAGCTTGAGGCGAAGCTCGCGAACGACAATCACGCTGAGGCGAAGCGAACGATCCGCGTGCTCCATGGGCGTGAGAAGCCGCAACTAGCCCCGGGCAGCCAGATCATTGACCTGAAAATCAACCCATCGATCAGCGGGATGCCGGTGGCCGAGGCGGTTCCGGTGTCAATGCCATTCTCCGAGCGAGCGGATGTTCTGATTGCACCCAAGGGCCGTAAGCCGAAAAAGCCGAAGACTCGCAAAGACGCGGCAGTCTCGGAGGTGGCGAACGATCATGCCAAGCCTCACGAGCGGGGAACAGCCGATCTCGATTGGGCCGCTCAACCAGACGTCGACGAAAGCGAAGCCGCGCTCGACGAGTTGGCGCGTCGCTACGGCTTTTAACCTGCTGGGTGCGGGCGGAAAACCTGCACCCACTCATCACCAAAACTAGATCAAGGAAACAAAGGTGCACTTCACGTCTCCCGTCGATGAACTCGAACACCTGTTCAAAAACCTTAGAGTCGAGCACTCGTTCATGAAGCAAGCGCACAAGACCTTCGATGCGCTTCGCAGCACCAGGCGGCGCATAATGGAAAGGACAGCCGTCGGGAACGAGGCAAGGTGTGCGACGCTGTTTGCAGACACCCAGAGTGGCAAAACCACAATTGTGACCGCCTATTTAGAGCGCACTGTCGTAGACTACTGCTACGAAGTTGGGCTGTTCGCGCGAGACACTCCGCGAGTTGCTGTCGCACTGCTGCAGAAGGTGGTTGTGCATGTCTCCGTGTCCGGGACGTCCACCCTTATGTCGCTTCTTGAAGACATACTCCGGGCATACAACGATCCCTGCCCAGAAACAGGTAATCTAGGGAACAAAAAACATCGCATTCTCACCTATATAAATGAGTTTCGGACGGAGCTTTTGATTTTCGATGAGATGAATCATCTCAGGATCGGTGCGGCGTCCATAAATGCGAGATCAGAGGCTACCAGGGTGCACAACACACTGAAGGACTTTCTCCTTGGTGGCTGCCCCGTGGTTTTCGTTGGAACCAGCGAAGCAAGGACGAAGGTCTTCTTAGACAAACAGATACGCGCCAGATGCATCAAGCAGCTCTTCCTGGGCCCGTTGAACTATAAGAAACCGAAGCATCGGGACGCATTCAACGAATTTGTTGGTCTGATCGGCCTGCATCTACAGCGTTCGGGTTTATTGGCCGAACGTTCGAACTTCATGAGCAAAGCCGTGTCCACACGGCTATTCGTTGCTTGTGGCGGATATCTTGGCCATGCGGCAAACTTAATCGAACGAGCCGCTCTCTATGCAATCGAGGACGGTGCAGCGCGGGTTGAGTTCGACCACTTACGGGAGGCAGCTGGCGAATATACCGTTTTCAACGAGCTTGCGACTAGCAATCCGTTCGATAAGCCAGATCGGGAGAGCAATCCAGCACCTGCGACGGAAGCGGGGGCTCATGTCTGAGTTGTTAGACCGCCACGACGCTGAGGTTGCCCATGCTGTTGAACGGGCGGCCAATGTGGGTCGTATTCTAGCCTTGCCGGTCGATCTGCAGCCTGGCGAACACCTCCGGGACGCTGCGTTCCGAGCGGTCAGCCGAAATGGGTTCTCAAACAGCGACGTCGTTCTCAAATTGGCGAAGTCGAAGTCTAGGAGCTTGGCTTCTCTCCATGGCGGGGCGGCCGACGATATAGGTCGCCTGATTGACGTCCTTGGTATCCGGAAGGATGCAGATGCGGTGAAGGGGTTTCTTACAGAAACGCCTGGTTGCGGCCGAGACTGGGTCGAATTCTTCGGTGTCAATTTGCGCCGGGGGCATCTGACCAGTCGACGTCGCGTTTCGCCGACGTCACTTCGCAAATACGGAGCGCAAAAGGCGATGTGGTCGCTGCAACCACTGGGCTTCGACGTCGCCACAAAGGAAGAATTGCTGGGTCATTGCCCAGTCTGCCAAAGCGAATTGGGCTGGTCCAGAAACTTCGGCGTCAACTTCTGCGACCGCTGCGCACGCCCGGGCAAAGCTGCCGTCGATTTGCGTGACTTCCCCCAACCGCTCGCCGACATCCAGGATGAAGCGGCGGTGCAACTTTTCGCCGATCTTGTTGATCCCGAAGCGGCTGATCGTCGTGCCAAGCTGAAACTGCATCCTGAGTTAAGCCAGTTGGGGCGAGGAGCGCTTTTTCAGTTTGCCGTCCAATCAGCAAGTCGCTTTGACAAAACCAAAGCTGGTTGGGGCGGGTGCCTAAAGGTCAGCTCTATAGAGCGTGCTGGGCGTGCAATCTTGGAATGGCCGAAGGACTTCGACCAACTGCTGGCACCTAGAAAGGCCGGGCAGTGCGACATCAGCGCCCTATGTTCCGATCCAACGCTGTCGTCCAATCTTCGGTCGCTATTGAAGGAGCGAAAAGACAAGTGCCTTGGGCGGGTGGTTGTCGAGAAGGTTGGCCGATCCATGAGTTCATCAATTCCTTCCGCACCCATTCGGATGAGCGGTCCAATGAGGAGCGGGCGGGTTGAATTGCGGCGTCTGACTGATAGAGCCGGAGAAATCCACGCCGTGGAAGCAGCCGTTGCCTTACTGCGAAGCTCGTCTCAGGCACGAACACTCGCTAAGGACATCGGACTGCCTGTGCCACATCTTGTCGATCTATTTGACGACGGATTGCTACCAGAACTCATTTCGGTGTTCGGGCCGCTAAGATCGGTGACCTTGCCCCGTTGAAATAATCCATTTTGAAGTAAGCTCTGGCCCATTGAGAGGACCAGAGAATGAAGCGCAACCGTTTCACAGACGAACAGATTATCGGCATTCTGAAGGAGCACGAGGCGGGC
>NZ_ML133523.1:0-320844 GCF_003985145.1 Rhizobium anhuiense
CGCCTTGCCCTTCCTTCCACAGCCCCTGGGATTTGAGCCGGTCGGCCACATCCTTCGGCATATAGGTCTCGTCATGCTTGGCCAGCACGGTGTCGGCGACGAAGACATTCGTTCCCGGCGTAAACATGCCTTCGGTGACGACGCCCTGGCCCTCGCGGAAGAGATCGGGAAGGATGCCGGTATATCTCACCTTGACGGCATTGGCGCTGGCGTCGGTGACGGCAAATTCCACCGTCGAGCCGGTGCCGCGCACGACGCTGCCCTCGCCGACCAGGCCGCCGAGCCGGATGCGGGTTTCCGGCGCCACCGGCGTCTTCGCCAGATCGGCCGGCATGTAGAAATAGGCGACCGACTGGCTGAAGGCGAACATCACCAGCAGCACGGCGGCGGCGATGAAGCCCATGCCGCCGGCGATCACCGCAAGGCGCTTCTGCTTGCGCGTCATTGCGCCATTCCTTCCGTTGCTATGCCGAGTTCCCGGGCAAGCGCCAGCAGTTGTCGGCCTTGCTCTCCGGCCGGCGGAAAGGCTGCAAGCCCGCGCTTCAGGGCGCCGGCAGCACGATCCCTATCGTTCAATACGGCGTAAGAGCGGACGAGCCGCATCCATCCCTCGAAATTGTTCGGATCCTCGCTGAGCTTGGCATCGAGGCTTTCGACCATGCCGCGGATCATCTGCTGCCGGTCGCCGGCGTTCATGGTCTCGGCGGCCGCCACATCTTGCTGCGTGGGATTGCCCGGGGCAGCCGAACCGGCGCCCGGGGCAGCCGGATCGGCGCCCGGGGCAGCCGCATTGGCGCCCGGATTAACAGCTACCGGCGCGCCGCCGTTCTTGGCGATGTGTTGGTTGACCAGCGGCAGCCAGGGCGCATCGGGCGGCGATTGCTTCGCCAGCGCCTCGAAGGCCTGGCGCGCCTCATCGGGCCGTCCCGCCTGCTCGCTGCTGAGAGCGATGTAGAAGCGGGCGCGCGGATTGTCAGGCTCCAGCGTCAGCGACTGTTCCAGCACCTGGCGCGCCTCCTCCGTCACCACGCCGTCGGAGACCGCCATCAGCGTCTCGGCAAGGCCGTCGAGCCGGACCGGGCTCGGGCCGAGAAGCCGGATGGCATTGCGGTAGGCCACTTGCGCATCGTTGACGCGCATCGTGCGGAAATAGATCGGCGCCAGCACGTCCCAGCCCTTGCCGTCATCGGGCTTCTCGGCCAGGTGCCGTTCGGCCTTGGTGATCAGCACCGCCACATCGTTGCCGGGGTTTTCCAGCCGCGCTTCCAGCGGCTGCGAGGGCAGGTCCGGCCTGCCCGTCGCCAAGTAAAGACAGAGCCCGAGAACCGGCAGAACCAGGAGGACGCAGGCCTCGGTGAAACGGTGATGCCGTGCGGGTTTCGGCGTCTCAACCGGTTCGTCGGCAGAGACGGCGATCAGCCGGCGGCCGATTTCCGCCCTGGCGTAGTCTGCCTCCTCCGGGGTGATCAGCCCGCCACTGAGGTCGCGGTCGAGTTCACGCAGCTGGTCGCGATAGACTGCCGCCTCGCCCGCACGGATATTTTCCGCCGCCTTCGCTCCGCGCAGAAGGGGGTAGAGCAGGATGACGGCGACGACTGCCGTCAAAACGGCAACGAGAATCCAGAACAGCATACCGGCCCAAATACGTGAAGCGCGCCTTCATTCCAACTGCCAAAGCCGGAATGACGAAGATTTGAGGCTATAAGCCGCAATTCAGAGCGGCGACCAGCTGCCGTCCTCGTTGCGGCAGGCAGCGCCTCGCGCCACGGTGTCCTTGCCGTCGACGGTCAGCGTATGGGTATATTGCCGGCAGTTCTGCGAACCGACCTGATAGGGTGCGGCCGCGACGACCTTGCCGGTGACATCCTTGCCTGTCCACAGCACCGGTTGGCCGACGGCGGCGCCTTCCAGCGCCCGATATTCCGCCTCGAGCGCCCGCTGCTTGTCGCTATCGTTCAAGTTCACCCCGCTGCGGCCGACGATGCCGCCCTGCAGCGCGGTGATGAAGGTGGCCGATGCCGGGGGTTTGCCTGAAAAAATGCCGCGCGAAGCAGCGCTCTTCGTCGTCGTGCAGCCGGACAGCGCGACGGCGACGAGAAGAGCGGAAACGATCATGCCTTGCGAGCGTAAAATCATTGCGTCGAACCACGATCAGGGGTCAATTTCAGCCGATCGAAGTGCAGCGTCCCCGTGTCAGCATTAAGGCAAAGCATGCTATACATTTGCCAGTATCTTTGTGACATCAAGTAGTTGCTCATGCAACATCCTTTGTGATGCCGGGCAGGATAAGCTTCGCCTTCAACCCACCCCATTCGCCGCGGGAAAGCTCGAGCCGTCCCTGATACTCGCTGGAAATCTCGGTGACGATCGAAAGCCCGAGCCCGGTTCCGGGCTTGCTCTCGTCGAGCCTGCGGCCGCGCTTCAGCGCCTCGCGGATCTGGTCCGGCTCCAGGCCCGGCCCGTCATCCTCGACGGCGAGCTCCACCCAGTGGCGGCGTGCGCTGGCCTCCGCTCCCTTGACGTCGTCGCCGGCCTCGACGGCCGAAAGCCGCACCCTGCTTTTGGCAAAACGCGCCGCATTCTCCAGGAGATTGCCGACCGTCTCCTCGAGATCCTGCTGCTCCATGGCGACGGCCAGATGCGGCGGCGAGACGACGAGATCGAATTCGGTATCGACGTTCAGCCGGCGCATAACGCGCAGCAGCCGCTCCAGCGCCGGCTCGGCATCGGTGCGGGCGAGCACGGATTCTCGTTGCGCGGCGATGCGGGCCCGATTGAGATAGGACTGCACCTGCCCCTGCATCGATTCCGCCTGGCTGCGCACCAGCTCGCCATGGGATTTTTCCAAGACACGCGCCTCGTTCAAGAGCACGGCGATCGGCGTCTTCAGCGAATGGGCGAGATTGCCGACCTGCATGCGGGCCCGCTCGACGATGCGGCGGTTGCTGTCGATCAGCGCATTCACCTCGTTGGCGAGCGGCAGGATCTCGCGCGGGAAGTCGCCTTTCAGCTGCTCGCTCTCGCCGGCACGGATGCGCTCCAATGCGGCGCGTGCCTTGTCGAGCGGCTTCAGGCCGTAGAGAATCGCCAGCGCGTTGACGATCAGGCTGCCGACGCCGAAACCGGCAAGCGCCAAATAGAGGCTATGGGAAAAGGTGCGCACGTCGTCCTCGACGACATCGACATTGCCGGTGACGCGGACGCGGGCTGCGCGCCCGTCGGTATCGAGCACGACTTCGGTTTCGGCCACCTGCACGCGGTTTCCGGAGGCATCCGTCACCTGGTAGTAGCGCTCGTAATTCTTGTCGAAGGGCGCTTCGACCACCGAGGGAACCGGAATGAGCGCAGAGCCGAGTGACGGCGACACCAGCGGTGCTGTGGTATAGGTGCCAAGCGGTTCCACCACCCAGTACCAGCCGGTCTTCGGCTGGGCAAAACGCAAATCGCCGAGCTGCGGGCTGCCGCTGAGCGCGCCCTGATCGCCAATCGTCACCGAATTGATGACGTTATAAAGCTGCGCCCGCAACAGATCCTGAAAACCGCGTTCGGCGCTCTTGCGGTAAAGGGTGGAGATCAACAGGCCGATCACGACGAGCGCCACCGTCGACCAGACCGTGGTCAGCAGCAACACACGTGCGGTGAGCGACTTAATTCGCATGTTTCGGCGCTTGGATGCGGTAGCCGAGACCGCGCACCGTTTCGATCAGGTCGACGCCCATTTTCTTGCGCAGGCGGCCGACGAAGACTTCGATCGTGTTGGAATCGCGGTCGAAATCCTGGTCGTACATGTGCTCGACCAGCTCGGTGCGCGAGACGACCTCGCCCATGTGATGCATGAGATAGGCGAGCAGGCGATATTCGTGCGAGGTCAGCTTCAGCGTCGTGCCGTTGACCGTCGCCTTCGAGGATTTGGTATCGAGCCGCACCGGGCCGCAGATGATCTCGGATGAGGAATGCCCGGCCGCACGCCGGATCAGCGCCCGAATGCGGGCCAGCACTTCCTCGACATGGAAGGGCTTGGTGACGTAGTCGTCGGCGCCGGCGTCGATGCCGGCGACCTTGTCGCTCCAGCGGTCGCGCGCCGTCAGGATCAGCACCGGCACGCCGCGGCCGGCGCCGCGCCATTTTTCCAGAACGGTGACCCCGTCCATCTCCGGCAGGCCGATATCAAGGATGATGGCGTCATAGGGTTCGGTGTCGCCGAGGAAATGGCCCTCCTCGCCGTCGAACGCCTGGTCGACGACATAGCCCGCCTCCTTCAGCGTGTCGGCCAGCTGCCGGTTCAGATTAACGTCGTCTTCGACTACCAGGATGCGCATCGGTCCGCCTTCGTCCGCTTGAAATCATCAATGTCCTGAATAAGCCGATTCCGCTTACATCGGAACCTTTACCGTCACTTTGCGTGGACGCTGCCCATTGCCCTGCACAAGAACGGTGATGATGCAGGTATCGCCCACCGGTTGCACGGACAGGAGCTGGCCGCCCGTCTGCTCGACGACCTGGGCTGCGGCGGCGCTGCAATCGCCTGCCACGCGCAGGACAAGGGTGCTCGTGGCGTCCGATGAGGGCGCCGATACCACCAGTCCGGCGGCCAATGCTGCGACGCTCAGAGGAAAGGCCATGTGTTATGCTTTCAAGGTAATGCCAACTTGTCCCGAATATGTACTCACGCGACCTGAATGGCAAATGAATGCGCTGTAATGCAGGGCGTTTAGAACTGTTCTCGACTGTTCGGGACAGCCGGTTTCAGCGCCTGGAAACCACCGCCGCGGCAAGCTCCGACGGCCTTGCCCGGCGCTTGAAAATGATGCCCTCCGGCCTTGGTATCCACGCATTCTTCATCACCTCCCGCTAAGGCGTGGAGCCGGCAGGCCCCACCCCACGGCCATTGTCTGCGAATCGGCCACGCCGTTCCGATTCCGGCCGACGGCAGCCGGGATAGACCGGCCGATGTCCGCGCGCTTCAGCCCGCATCGGGTCGTCCTGAAATTGTACCGATGTTTCGTGTCATTCATGTCATCATTTCATCTTTTCGTCCGATCGGGGAAAGCGCAGATGGCGCGGCGGAATGCCGATCGCCGCTTTCGCCGACTGGTTGAAACTGTTATGTCCTTGCTGCTCCCCATTTCAGGCCGCTCAGCACCAATGCCAAAATCCTCCCGCTTCCGCTCGGCGCAGACGGTCACCGTGCTTGCCGTTACCCAGCTGATCGGCTGGGGCACAACATTCGACATGCTGGGTGTCATGGGCCGCGTCGTGGCGCCTGCTCTCGGCCTGCCGAACGAGGTGGCGTTTGCCGGCCTGACGATCATGATGATGGTCAGCGCCATTGCCGGCCCCGTGACCGGCCGCTGGCTCGGGCGCTACGGCGCCGCCCGCGTGCTTTCGGCCGCCTCGCTGACCTTTGCGCTTGGCCTGCTGCTGCTTGCCGCCGCAAACGGCATCGTGCTCTATGCCTGCGCCTGGGTCGTCATCGGCATCGGCGGCGCGTTCGGCCTGTCGGCGCCGGCCTATACCGCCGTCGTCGAGCGCGAAGGGGTAAACGGCAAACGCGTCATCGCCATCCTGATGCTGTTCACCGGACTATCGAGCGCCATCTTCTGGCCGATCCTCAGCCTGCTCAACGAGGCGGTCGGCTGGCGGCTCACCTTTCTCGTCTGCGCGGCGCTGCAATTCTTCGTCTGCCTGCCGCTGCATCTTTTCGCCCTGCCGAAACCGATCGTAGCGCAAGCCGAAGGCAGCACGGCCGGAATCGCTCCGGTACCGCTCACCAAGGCGGCGCGGCGCAAGGCCTTCCTGCTGATTGCCGCGGCGACGACGATCACGACCTTCATCACCTTCGGCATCTCGCCATCGCTGCTCGAAATCTTCCGCCAGTCCGGCGCCTCACCGGCCTTCGCGCTACAACTCGGCTCAGCGCGCGGCGTTCTCGGCATCTCGGCGCGTTTCCTCGACATGCTGCTCGGCCGGCGCGGCAATCCCATGCTCAGCGCTGTCATGGGCATCGGGCTGATGCTGATCAGTTTCCTGACGATGCTGGTCGCCAGTCCGTCGGCGCCGCTGCTCATCACCTTCGTGCTGCTCTACGGCTTCGGCGCCGGCGTCATGACCGTCGCCCGCGCGCTTCTACCGCTGGCGCTGTTCTCGCCGGGCGAATATGGCCTGCAATCGGCCCGGCTGCCGCTGCCGCAAAACCTCGCCAATGCCATCGCTCCCGTCGTCTTCACCGCCATCCTCGACCGCGCCGGCACCGGCCCGGCACTTTTTGCCTGCGCCGCTCTCGCGGCATTGTCACTGGCCTTCATATTGATGCTGATGGGGCTGGTGCGCGGCGCCCACGCATCGCAGCCAAGTCCGGTCGCTCCGTGAGAGCCCAGCCCGTAAAATCAGCCATTCTTAATCTGTCTTGATTATCATCGACATCGGGACGAGAGCACCTTTGCGTCCACCCAACGCGACCGCTGCAGCGATCTGGCGATGAACCGGCCGCCGCTTTTGGCGAATCTTTTGAATCGGTTGCCGTCGCCTTTTCGAAAATTGAATCCGGTGGCTCAGAAGTTGATTCAGATTCAGGGCGATGCGAATCCGGATGGCTTCTCATCCACTTGAAATTTCAACGAAATGTGGCTCGGCCGCCGGCTGCCTGGGGAAATCAGAGCGGCCGCGTCACCGCCGTGCGGCTCTCGTAGTCGGCGGCAATGCGCTTTTCCCGGAGCGGCCGCACGCGATCGATCGAGAGCTGATAATCGGGATGGGCCTTGTAGGCGGCAAGGGCCGCCTCGTCGTCGAATTCGCCGTAGACCACGAGATCGATCTCGGTGCCCAGTTGATCGGTCTTCACATTGGTGCCGATTTCCAAAAGCCGCGCATGCGGAATGCCGGTCAGTATGGAAAGCCCGGCCCTCACCTCCTGCAGATGTTCCTCCTGCACGGTGAAGAAGACGATATGGCGGATCACGCGCAAGCTCCTGTCAGATTTGTCAAAATGATGCAGCGACCTTGGCGCATCCTATCAGACGCGCGGCGCTCCAGATCTCAGCCGGGCGATAACACGCGCGCCCCAGGCCTTCAACCGCGCGCGCATGCCATGCGCAGCATCGGGACGTATCGCCGCATCGAAGGCCATGGCATAGGCTGCGAGCTTTTCCGCCCGGTCGGTACCATTGACGATGCGGCGCGCATTCACCCAGTCAGCGGTCGTCGCGTTCAGGTGATCGGCAAGCTTGTGGCCGGTAAAACTGCCCTGCAGCATGCCTTCGATCAGGATCGTCACTGCCGCGTCCATCTCCATCGCGCGGTCGGGATCGGCAACGAGGTCGATACCGGTCAGCACGCTCATCGCCTGATAATTCCGCTTATGGGTGAGTTGCACCAGGCCGCGACCAAGCCAGCTGCGGCCACCCTCATCCGGCCGCCAATAGGGCGTCTTTACCCAGGAAAGCCGGCCGGCGGCAAAGGCCGTCTCCAGGATTTCGACCGCGCGCCCATCGCTTTCGGCCAGCGTCTCCCGGACCGGCTGCATCGTGTAGGCGGTCTCGTGGTAAGCGGTTGCGAGGATATAGGCAAGCCAGCGCCAGTCGGCATCGGCAAACCGCCTTTCCCAGGCGTCGAGAATCGCCGTGATGCCCACTACCTGAGGCTGCGTCAGCTCTCCCTTGAAGAGTTCGCGCCGCACAGTATCGAAAAAGAAGGCCCGATCCATGTGGACAACCATTCCGCGCTTCCCATAAATTTCATGGTTAAAACCGTCTTAATCGATTAAAATCTATTTAATCGTTTAAAGTGTTTAAGCCACTGATTTACACACCTTTTGTCTTGTGCAATGCATCTTCTTGCCCTGAAGCCTTACCACGAAAAGAGGAGACTTCCGATGCAGATGCCCGCCAATGCCCCGACCACCATTCCCCAGCACGTTGTCGACCAGATGGAAAACGAATGGCGCCAGATTCGCCCTGAACGGGAAAATACGCGCCCGGCCCAACAGCCTCAACAACAACGCTGATATACGCAAAGCGATACCGATGTAAGCTCGAGCGCCACCCGCGCCCGATCAATGCCCCGGCCAGTCAATCGTGGCCGGGCGAATTTTCACAGTTGCCATAACGTCCCGATGGCCTGACTCATCACAGCACAGCATCAAGCCGTTTCGCCAGCGTTTCCAGCGATCGGGTGAAAACTGCTGTATCATCAAGCGCGCGCGACAGCACCAGCGCGCCTTGAATGCCCGCGACGGCCTCCTCGGCGAGCGCCAACGCCTCCTCCTCCGGACAGCCAGCCCGCATCAGCGCCGAGCGCAAGGCGCCGACCCAGCGGATGAAATAGTTGCCGATCGCTGCTGAAAACCGTTCCCGGGTCTCATCAAGCGCAAAGGCGCCGACGAGGCAGATGCGGCGGCCGGAGCGGAAATAATCGTTCACATTCGCCCACATCGCCGCGATCGCCTGATGGGCGTCGTCCTTCCTCAGCGGCCGATAGATCGCATGTTCGAACCAGGCATCGACCTCGGTGAGCACGGCGCCCGCCATCTCCTCCTTGCCGCCGGGAAAGAAGTGATAAAGGCTTCCCTTGCCGATGCCGGTGCGTTCGGTGATGCGGCTGAGCGACGTGCCCTCATAGCCGAACTCGCGGAAGATTTCGGCGAGCAGCGGTACGATGTCGGCGCGTTCGTAGAGGGTCTTCACCGGCGGGCTTTCCTGGTTCGCTCTAGAGACCGAGTTCGCTCAGGCCCGGATGGTCGTCCGGCCGTCGGCCGAGCGGCCAATGATATTTGCGTTCCGATTCCCGGATCGGCAGATCGTTGATGCAGGCGAAGCGGCGCTGCATCAGGCCGGCGGCGTCGAACTCCCAGTTCTCGTTGCCATAGGAGCGGAACCAGTTGCCGCTGTCGTCATGCCATTCATAGGCAAAGCGCACGGCGATGCGATGATCGGTGAAGGCCCATATCTCCTTGATCAGCCGGTAATCCAGCTCCTTTGCCCATTTGCGGGTGAGGAAGGCGACGATCTCGGCGCGGCCGGTGATGAACTCGGCGCGGTTCCGCCAGCGGCTGTCCGGCGTGTAGACAAGCGAGACGCGCTCGGGATCACGGCTGTTCCAGCCGTCCTCGGCGAGACGGACTTTCTGGGTGGCGGTCTCAAGGGTGAAGGGCGGGACGAGGCTGGACATAGGTTCTCCTGGACAAGGGGTTCTCCTGGACAAGGAGCTCTCCGGTACTGAATGGTTTCATTGTACCGATCGGTACAATGATTGGCAAGGTGGGGCGAAACGGTGTTTCCCCTCATAGGTCGCGAGGCAGGCTCCAGCGCAGCGGCAGGGAATCCGGGCGGAACACGACCGCTTCGGGGGTGAAACGCCACAGCCGTTCCGCCCGTGGAAAGGCGGTAATCTCAGGGGACTCCAGCAGCACCTCGGCTCTTCCCGTCATCTGCAGCATGTCGCCGGTTGCGAAATCGACGAAGGCCAACCCCGCCTTCGGATTGACGAGGAAATTGCCGAGCGTGTTGAAGAACCGATTGCCGGGAAAATCGGGAATGGTCAGCACGCCATCGGCGCCGACATCGATAAAGCCGGCGTAGCCGCCGCGATGCGACACGTCCACCTGCCGTTCACCATTGTTGCGATCGACATAGGAGGCGACAAAGAACGTATCGGCTCCCTCGACCATCCGCCGCGCCCGATCGTCGAGCTGGCCGGAATGAAGCGGCGGTATCGCTGTGGCCAGATCGGGATCGCGGACAAAGGCGGAAGAGCGAGGCTGGATATATTGCGGGCAATTGCCGAAACTCTGGCCGACGCGCACGTGGAAAGCTCCGGCATCCGCCCTGCGGATCACACCGTTCAGCCGATTGCGCCGCCGGGTCTCGAGCTGGATACCGAGCATCGCGATCGCATCGCCATCCTCCATGCCGGCGTCGGCAGGATCGGCCGGGTCGCGCGCCAGGCTGACATCAAGGATCTCCGGCTCCGGCGAGACCAAGAAACCCGGGTGGCCGGCCCGCACCGTCGCCCAGACCTCGCCCTTGGCATCGACCGCGCCGAGCACGATAAAGGGCAGCATCGGAAAGAAGGCGCGGTGCTGCTCCGGCATGGCCTTGCGGAGGAAATTGCGTCCCGGCCCGTCCATGCGCTCGACGACGCCGACGCTGCGCTGCATGGCGAGTTCACCTTCATGCCAGGGTGACGGCGCGTCCTGTCTTGTCTGCTCCAGCATCACGGGTCTCCTTGCGGGCATGGTTCGGGAAACCGGGACGGTGATCCGCCCCGGAGGATCTTATGCGGCAAGGCCGATCTTGGTCTTGCGAAAGCCGACGAAGCCCGGCAGCGCCTCGATGCGCGCAAGCCAGGCACGGACGTTTGGATAGGCCGAGATATCGACATTGCCCTCCGGCGCATTGGCAATGTAGCTGTAGAGCGCGATGTCCGCGATCACGGGATTGCCGCCGAGCAGGAAATTGCGGCCGTCGAGTTCCGCCTCGATCAGCGCCAGAATGCGATGCGCCCGGGCGATCACCTCGTCGGTGCGGAAGTCGGCGCCGAAGACGGTGACCAGGCGTGCAGCACATGGCCCGTAGGCGATCTCGCCTGCCGCAACCGAGAGCCATTTCTGTATCCGCGCCGCGGCCACCGCCTCTTCCGGCAGCCAGTCAGTGCGGCCGTATTTGCGTGCGAGATAGACGAGAATGGCAGAGGAATCGGCAATGACCGTGCCATTGTCGTCAAGGACCGGCACCTGGCCAAAGGGATTGAGCTTCAGGAAGCCCGGCGCCTTGTGGGCGCCCGCCGCCATGTCGACCTCGACCAGTTCATAGGGTACGCCAAGCAGCGACAGGAACAAATGGACCCGGTGCGAATGGCCGGAAAGCGGGTGATGGTAGAGTTTCATGATGGTTCCTTTGGTCTTCCTGATCGACGGGACGCGATTGCGATGGCCGTTTCGAAACCATCTGCTGCCAATTTACTGCCTTCCATCTGACTACAGTAGAATGCTAATCTGGAAGGCATACTCCCAATTCATGGAAGGATAGGATGGACCGCCTCGACGCCATGACCGTGCTTCTCGCCGTTGTCGAACAGGGCAGCCTGTCGGCCGCCTCACGGCATCTGCGATCCCCGCTCGCAACCGTCAGTCGCAAGGTTTCGGACCTGGAAGCCCATCTCAACGCCCAGCTACTGCAGAGAAGCAACCGGAAGATCACGCTGACAGAAGCGGGCCGCTCCTATGTCGAGGCGGCGCGGGAAATTCTCGACCGGGTGGAAGAAGCGGAACGGACTGCTGCCGGCGAATACAGTGCGCCGAAAGGCGAGTTGACGATGACCGCGCCGATCGTCTTCGGGCGGCTGCATGTCCTGCCCGTCGTGGTGGATTTCCTGAAAGCCTATCCCGATATCAATCTGCAGCTGATGCTCGGCGACAGGCTGTCGAACCTCGTCGAGGATCATATCGACGTGGCGCTCCGGATCGGCAACCTGCCGGACAGCAACCTGATCGCCACAAGGCTCGGCGCGATCCGCCGCACGGTCTATGCCAGCCCCGATTATCTCTTGCGGCACGCCCTGCCCCGGCATCCTGGCGATCTCGCCGCGCATGACTGCGTCACCTTCGAGGGCATGGCCTCGGCGCTGAGCTGGACCTTCACTGAAGGGAAACGCGATCTCACCGTGCCGATCCATTCGCGGCTTGCCGTCAACACCGCCGAAGCCGCGGTCGATGCGGCCGTCGCCGGTCTCGGCATCACCCGCGTGCTCTCTTACCAGGCCGCACGCGCCGAAATGGCCGGCCTGCTGGTGCCGCTGCTCCAGGATTTCGAACCGCCGCCGGCGCCGGTGCATCTCGTCTATCCCGCACAGGGGCTGGTGCCGCTGAAATTGCGGGCGCTGCTCGATTTCGCAACGCCGCGGCTGCGCGCGACGCTGAACAAGTCTCAGGCGAGCTTGCCCTCCTCCGCCTTGTAGAAATACTGGCTGGCGACCAGCCAGCCCTTCAGTGGCCGCAGCGGCGGAATGCAGGTGGCGAGCATGAAGGGGCCGGTGACCAGAAGCTGCACCCAGATCGGCGCCGAAAAGGCCACCTCCAGCCAGACGCCAAGCAGCACGCTCGGAATGCAGGCGAAGCAGATGACGAAGAAGGCCGGGCCGTCAGCCGGATCGGCAAAGGAATAATCGAGGCCGCAGACCTCGCATTGCGGCTGCAGCGTCAGAAAGCCCTTGAACATATGCCCCTCGCCGCAACGCGGGCAGCGTCCCCTGATGCCGGTCTGTATCGGAGGAAGTGGCGGATATTCGGTGTCCATGATGACCTCGTCCTATCTGGCGCGGAACATTGATTCCATCAATTCCGCACATTGAATGCATTCAATATAGTTACATTGCAAATGCATTACCAGTCAACTCGTCAGAATGCCGCAGGTTTCCTGCCGACTGGCCGGGGCTGATCAACGGCAAACATGAAAATGGAGATCAAAGCGGCGCCATAACGGGAGCGCACCGAATGCGGCGGCCGCATTCGGCCATCCCGAACGGTTCGAGTCGCGGCGGATTTGATGGGTGACCCTTCCGGCTTTCGGATGCGCCCGGTAGGTTCAGCCGCAACGCTTGAACGTCAGAAGAACGAGGCCGCCATCTCGGGCGGGCCTTCCAGCGCATGGGCCATGAATTCCAGCGCGCCCTGCAACTTCTCCCGGGTGATCGGTCCGCCGAGGCAGACGCGCACCGCCTCGGGCGCCGTGCCCTCCACCGTGAAGGCATCGCTTGCTACGACGCCGATGCCGGAGGAGCGGGTATGGCTGCCGAAGGTGGAGCGGGTCCAGCCGTTGGAAAGCGGCAGCCAGATGTTGAAACTGATCGGATCGGCGCGGTAGCTGCCGGCAGGCAGGATGGTGGCGACCATCTGCTGGCGGGCGGCGGCCTCGGCACGGATGAAGCGCAGGATCGTATCGGCGGTGCCATCCTCGATCCAGCGGGTGGCGAGCGCCACGGTCAGCGGCGAGGCCATGACGTTGTTGGCGCGCATGGCGCTGACGAAGGGCCATACGGCCTTGCTGTCGGGCGCCACGACATAGGCAAGGCGCAGGCCCGCACCGATGCATTTTGCCAGTCCGCCAATATGCCAGGTCAGATCAGGCGCTGTTGCCGCGAGCGGCGCCGGACCTTGCTGCGGAATGAAGCCGTAGGCATCGTCTTCGACAATCGGCACGTGATATTTGCGGGCAACGGCGCAGATTTCCTCGCGCCGCCTGACCGGGATGGTCAGCGTCGTCGGGTTCTGCAGCGTCGGATTGAGATAAAGCGCCTTCGGCTTCAATCTCTCGCAGGCCTCGGCAAAGGCGTCGGGCAGGATACCGTCCTCGTCCATCGGCAGGCCGGTCAGATTGAGCCGCAGCTGGGCGGCGATCGAGCGCATGCCGGGATAGGTGATGACTTCCGAAAGCACGGTTTCGCCGGGTTTTGCCAGCAGACCAAAAATCGCCAGCAGGGCCGGATGGGCGCCTGGCGTGACGAAGATCCGCTCCTGCGACGGCACCAGCCCGCGACGGCTGAGCCAGGAGGCTGCAGCCTCCTTGTCCATGCTGGAGCCGCCGAAACCCTGATAGCGCAGCAGCGGAATGAGGCTCGCCACTACTGCCGACATGCCCTCGCGCATGCGGGCAATCAGTTCCGGGTCATCCGGCTCCGGCGGCATGTTCATCGAGAAATCGACGACGGAGGCGCGGCGGGGATCGGGCGCGGCGTCGGGCGCAAAACCCTGGCGCTCCTTGTCGGCGCCACCGGTGACGAAGGTGCCGCGGCCGACATGCGAATCCACCAGCCCGCGCTTCTGCGCCTCGACATAACCTCTGGCTACCGTCGTGAAATCGACATTCAGCCGCTTGGCGAGTTCACGTTGCGGCGGCAGCCGGTCCCCAACCACCAGATGCCCGCTGCGCAAATCCATTTCGATCACGTCGGCGATCGCCATATAACGAGGACTGCTGCTGCGGCTGAGATCGGGATGCCAGTCTTTCATGTCGTGATCCGTGTCAGTCTGATTCCTGATGAGATTGACGGTATATTGTTGCACAATGCCGCTGTCACGAAAAATGTCGCGCGCCAAGTTGGGGAAGCGACGCTGGCCGGTATGGCGCAGCTTTTGCGCACTCCTTGATACGTTTTAATGACGGATTGTCGCCGGATTTGACTGCTATTTGCGCAAATACAATCTGGCACGTCAGCCGTCATCCACCGCGGGATCTCTTTTCCGGCAACATCCGCCCCGGCGAGGCGCTGCGGATCGAGTTGATCGGGCTTTCACCCGAGTAGTCCCGGGTGAGCCACGAGGACGGCAAGACAATCGGCAGCGTCTCAGCACGCATTGACGAGGGTTTGCCGCGAGCTATGGCTTCAGGCCGCCGCGAAAGCGTCAATGCCGGTCAACCTTGCCGACAGGATCCATAGGCGCGCTGCCTCCTCGGCATCGGCTGCATGGTCGCTGACACCGCCGGGTTCTCCATCCGTTGCGCGGATGGCGATATCGCAGTCCTCGCAATAGAGGCCTCCCATACCGTCGAGTTGCGGCGAGGTCGCCGCCCAGACCTGCGTGGCGGCCCCCTGGGATGGCGTCTTGAACGTCGGATCCATCGGATTGCCGTCCGCATCGATCCAGCCGGCACTGACCATTTCCTCCTTTGCGAGGTGGCGCTGCAAGGGGGTAAAAATCTTGCCCGGGTGCAGCGAGAAGGCGCGGATGCCGCTGTCGCGCCCGAGCCTGTCCAGATGCACGGCGAAAAGTGCGTTGGCAGTCTTCGACTGGCCGTAGGCCCGCCATTTGTCGTAACCGGTCTCGAATTGCATATCCTCCCATCGTATGGCGGAGTTGCGATGGCCACCGGAGGAAACCGAAACGATGCGAGCGCCGCGCGAGATTGCCGGCCAAAGGCGATTGACCAAGGCAAAATGGCCGAGATGGTTGGTCGCGAACTGTGCCTCCCATCCGTCGCCGACGCGCGTTTCCGGGCAGGCCATGATGCCGGCGCTGTTGATCACCATATCGATGCTGCGGCCAGACGCGACGAACCGCTCGGCAAAGACGCGAACGCTTTCGAGGTCGGAAAGGTCGATCCGATCAATCTCTACGCCATCGATGCCGGCGACCGCGCTGCGCGCCGCCTCGATGCTCCTTGCGCCGATGATCACCTTAGCGCCCGCGCCCGCCAGAGCCCGTGTGGCCTCGAGCCCGAGGCCGGAATGGCCACCGGTGACGATGGCGCGCTTGCCGGAAAGATCGAGACCGGCCAGAACCTCGTCGGCAGTCGTGTAGGCTCCAAATCCGGAGCCGATGGGGACTTGTTTGTCATTCATGATAACTACCCTTGTTCCGTGTTGCCGTCGCTCGGCACGACGACCGCGAGAATAAGGCGTGGCCTCCAGACGATCTATGCGCTAAAGTCCGTCATCTCTTCGCCATCGTCCGGATTTCTTATGGACCCATTATCCGATGTTCTCGCACTGCTCAAACCGCGCAGCTATGTTTCCGCTGGGCTTGACGCTGGCGGTGCGTGGGCGATCGATTTTCCGCCCCCTGATGGCATCAAGTTCAACGCGGTGATGTCAGGCGCGTGCTGGCTGAGCGTCGATGGCGTCCCCGAAGCTGTCCGCCTCGAGGAAAGCGACTGCTTTCTGCTGACGAGCCGCCGAGCCTTTCGTCTCGCCAGCGATCCGACTCTCGAAGCGATCCCGTCCGACGCGATCTATTCGATCGCCCGCGATGGGATTGCAACTTGCGGCGGCGGCGGCGATTTCTTCCTGATCGGCAGCCGTTTTTCCTTTTCGGGGGGAAATTCGGACATCCTTCTCGGAATCCTGCCGCCGATCGTCCATGTGAAGAAGGATTCCGATCACGCCGCCGTGCTGCGCTGGTGTCTCGATCGGATGACGCGCGAATTGCGTGACCAGCAGCCGGGTGGCTTTCTGATGGCGGAGCATTTTGCTCATGTCATGCTCATGCAGGTATTGCGCCTCCATATCGCATCGCCGAATGCGCGCGGCGTCGGCTGGCTTTTCGCGCTTGCCGACCGGCGGATCGGTGCGGCTATCCGTGCGGTGCACGCCGATCCGGCCCGCAAGTGGACCTTGCAGTCGCTGGCTGAACGGGCCTCGATGTCCCGGTCGAGTTTTGCTCTTCACTTCAAGGAAAAGGTCGGGCTTGCCCCGATGGATTATTTGACGCGCTGGCGCATGCTTCTCGCAGGTGACCGATTGACGAACTCGGCTGAAGCAATCGCCGGTGTCGCCCTGTCGCTCGGCTATGAATCCGAAAGCGCATTCAGCACTGCTTTCAAGAGAGTGATGGGATGCTCGCCGCGGCAATATGGTCGCGCTCAACCGCCCGGGGCCATGCGAGATAGTCTCGGCGCTCAGTGAAACCTTGATTGGTGCAGGCATCAGCGTTGGCCTGCCGAAATTCCGTCCGATACGGCCTTGCACCCGCCGTTCATTCTCTTACCTATTCAAGGAAGAATGCTCCGGCGCCCATCGGGATAAAAGCATGAATATCGATCCGATTCTGCGGTCAGTCGTGGCCGTCCGTTCCTCCATTCCGGAAGATGCCTTCACAGCGCAGACGCTGGGCACTGTCCGGGAGGGCAGCGGCGTGGTCATTCGCGACAACGGGCTGGTGCTGACCATCGGTTATCTCATCACCGAGGCTGAAGAAGTATGGCTCACGACCCATGACGGGCGCGTCGTTCCCGCGCATGCGCTTGCCTACGATCAGGAGAGCGGCTTCGCCCTGGTGCAGGCGCTTGGCCCGCTGAATGCGCCGGCGGTGGATCTCGGCGACGCGGCCACGGCCAAGCCCGGCGATTCTGTCGTGCTCGCCGATGGGATCGGAGAATTCGTCCAGGCAAACATCGTCGCCCGGCAGGAATTTGCCGGCTACTGGGAATATCTGCTGGACGAGGCGATTTTCACGGCACCGGCCCATCCCTCGTGGGGCGGTGCCGCATTGATCGGTTCGGACGGCAAACTTCTCGGCATCGGTTCGCTTCGCCTGCAGATGAGCCAGGGCGACGAGGTCGCCGATATCAACATGGTCGTGCCGATCGACCTTTTACCGCCGATCCTCGACGATCTGTTGAACCGGGGCCAGGTCAACAAGCCACCGCGGCCCTGGCTCGGTGCCTTCTCCGCCGAGAGCAATGGCGGCGTGGTGGTGATGAGCGTGGCCGAAGGCGGTCCGGCCGCCCAGGCGGGCCTGCGGCAGGGCGATATCATCTCGGAGATCCGCGACGAGGAGGTCGACGGCCTGGCCGATTTCTACCGCAAGCTATGGAGCAGCGGTCCCGCCGGCGCCGAGATCCCCATGCGGGTCCTCAGGAACGGCCGGGAAGCCTGGCTGCGCATCAAGTCCGCCGACCGCAACAGTTTTCTCAAGAAGCCTCAGTTGCAATAGGGGCGCGCCGGCGCCCCAAAACGCCGATTACATCCACCTCAAAGATTTTCCCGCGTGATCGTGAGGAAGCGCACTGGCTCGGCGCTGACTTCCACCTCGATGAGACCAAGCCTGTTCAGGGCAAGGTCTATCGAACGCCTCGCCTGGACCTCCGGCGCCTGATCGAGCACGATCGACATGATACCACGGCGGAGATAGTCCTGCGTCTGCCCGGTCAATTCGTGGCCGACCCAGAAGGGCCGCCCGGCCTTGTTGGCCGCGAGCACCCTGGCAACGCCCTTGTTGTCGCCGCCGGCGCTATAGACGCCGATGATGCCGGGCTCCCGCCTCAACGCCGCTTGCAGCAGTTCGATGGCATTGTGCTCGTCGTCGAGATCGAACATGACTTCGATGAAACGATGCTCGTTTGAAGCATGGTCCGAGAGATAGGCGGAGAAGCCACGGATCCGCTCCTTATGGTTCTCATAGGCGCCGCTATGGCAGAGAGCGACGAAGGAGCCGGGGCGCTGCGCCAGCATGCCCGACATGTAATGGGCGGCGGTGCGGCCGGCGGCGTAATTGTCGATACCGACATAGGGCAGTTCGGGGGCCGGACGGGTCATGATCTGGACGACGGGAATGCCGAGACCGGCCGCCTTCCGCACGCTGGTGACGACATCGGCATGGTCGGGCGCGACCACGATCAGCGCCGACCGGCGGGCCGTCGGGTTGGCGATATAGCGGGCAAATTGCGCCGGCTCGTTCTCGCGCACGAAGGTGCGGTGAACGACGATGCTGTCGTCGAGCGAGGCGGCGATGCGCTCGAACGCCCGGTTCAGGCGCGAATAGAAGCTGGTCTCCGGGCGAACCAGGATCACCTCGATCCGGATCAGGCCGCGATGGGCGACCGGCAGGCTTTGCCGGTATTCAAGCCGTCTTGCCGCTAGAAACACCTTCTCCACCGTCTCCGGCCGAACGCCGCCGCGATTATTGAGGACGCGCTCCACCGTCGCGGTGCCGACGCCGGCTTCCCGGGCCACATCCTTCAAAGTCACCTTCGTCACAGGCTTATTCACTCCCAAAGCTGACACAGCAGAGCATCCGCGCTTCGCACGGTCAATGATCAAATTTGATCATCGAAGCATTGGAATATCGAGGCGCCGCGGCAGTATCGTGGCGGCAATCCGGGAGGAGCACCGGAAGCATGAAACGAGATCAAGGAGCGTCCGCCGGCGATGGCTGGGGATGACGGAGGAACCAGATGAAGATCGCACTCGACCCGCATATGCACCGTCACCTCAACCTCAACGACCTCTGCCGCAAGGCGGCGGAGCTCGGCTATGAGCATATCGAGCTTTCGCCGCGTGACGATTTTCTGCCCTGGTGGGTGCGCCCGCGGGCACACAAGGAACGCATCGCGGAATTCAAGGCTGCGCTGAAGGATCATGGCGTCCAGCTCGCCTCGCTGCTGCCGATGTATCGTTGGGCGAGCCCGCATGAGGATGAGCGGCAGGCGGCGGTGCGCTACTGGAAGGAAGCGATCGAAATCGCGGCCGAAATGGGCTGCGATACGATGAACTCGGAATTCGGCCGCGGCCCGTCACCGGATCGCAGCCACCGCTCCAACTGCTGCGGCGGCATGCACACCCACGAGCACAGCGAGGCAGCCTGGTGGCGCTCGATGGAAGAGCTCGTTCCGGTGTTCGAGCGCGAGGGTGTCACGCTCAACATGGAGCCGCATCCGGAAGACTGGTGCGAAACGCTGCATCCGGCGATCGACATGCTGAAGACCATCGGCTCGAAGAACGTCAAGTTCCTCTATTGCGCGCCGCATACTTTCTATTTCGGTGACGACATGGCGCGGATGATCCGCGATGCCGGCCCGCTGATCGCCCATGTGCATGTGGCCGATACCTATAATCACAAGGCGTCGTCAGGGCTGCGCTACATCATCAACCCGCCGGGCGCCAAGGTCACGATCCATCAGCACATGGATATGTACCAGGGCGAGATCAACTGGGATGTGTTCTTCTCCTCGCTCGCCGCTGTCGGCTTCGACGGCATCATCACCGCCTGCGTCTTCGGCTGGGAAGACCGCGCCGATGAATCCGGCCGCTTCATGCGCGCCGAAATCCAGAAATATGTCGACAAATACTGGCCCGGGAAACGCGGCTGACCCTCGGCATCACCACTATCAGGAACAGAACCGTGACCATCACGATTACGACGGCCCCCTGCTGCTGGGGCGTTGATGACGTCAACAATCCAAACCTTCCCGCCTGGGAGCGCGTCTTCGACGAGGCCGCCGCCGCCGGCTATGGCGGCCTTGAGCTCGGGCCCTACGGCTACGTGCCGCTCGATGATGCGCTGGTCGCCAAGGCGCTTGCCGAACGCAATCTGTTCATCGTCGCCGGCACGATCTTCGACGATCTGGTCTCCGCCGACAATCGGGAGACATTGCTGCGGCAGACCGACGAAATCTGCGCCGTGATCACCCGGCTGCCGCAGCCGGAACAGGTGGCGGGCCAGCGGTTCAGGACGCCCTATCTCACGGTCATGGACTGGGGCCATGACGAGCGAGACTATGCCGCCGGCCATTCCGATCGTGCGCCGCGCCTCGACGACAAGGCCTGGGCCGGGATGATCGCCAATATCACGGCGATCGCCGAACTTGCTCAGCGCAAATACGGCGTTCGCGCCGTCATCCATCCGCATGCGGGCGGTTATATCGAATTCGCCGACGAGATCGAGCGGGTGGCGAACGACATTCCGCAGGCAGTCGCAGGATTCTGCCTTGACACCGGCCATACTTATTATGCCGGCATGGACCCGGTGGAGACGCTGCGCCGCTATGCCGACCGGCTCGACTACGTCCATTTCAAGGATATCGACCAGGCCGTCTTCGACCGCGTGCTCGGTGAAAGGATCCGCTTCTTCGAGGCCTGCGGACAGGGCGTGATGTGCCCGATCGGCCGCGGCATCATCGACTACCCCGCCGTCAAGCGGACGCTCGAGGAGATCGGTTATCACGGCTTCATCACCGTCGAGCAGGAGCGCGATCCGAGGAATGTCGCCGGCAGCCTCGACGATGTGAAGCAAAGCCGCGATTACCTCAGGTCCGTTGGTTTTTAGGGAAAACACTATGACGAATGACAGGCGAAAGCCGATCCGCTGGGGCATGGTCGGCGGCGGCAAAGGCAGCCAGATCGGCTATATTCATCGCTCGGCGGCGCATCGCGACGACGTCTTTGCCCTTGCGGCGGGCGCCTTCGATATCGATCCCGAGCGCGGTCACGCCTTCGGTCTCGATCTCGGACTCGACGCAGCCCGGAGCTACCCGGACTATGCGACGATGTTTGCCGCCGAAGCCGCACGCGCCGACGGTATCGAGGCGGTGTCGATCGCAACACCCAACAACACTCATTTCGCGATCTGCAAGGCAGCTCTCGAACATGATCTGCATGTGATCTGCGAAAAGCCGCTCTGCTTTACCATCGCCGAAGCCGAGGAGTTGAAGGCGCTTTCAAAAGCGCGCGGCCGGATCGTCGGCGTGACCTATGGCTATGCCGGCCATCAGATGATCGAGCAGGCGCGCGCCATGGTCAGGAATGGCGATCTCGGTGAGATCCGCATCGTCAACCTGCAATTTGCGCACGGCTTCCACAGTGCCGCGGTGGAGGAGCAGAACCCGTCGACGCGCTGGCGTGTCGATCCGAAATTCGCGGGCCCCAGCTATGTCCTCGGCGACGTCGGAACCCATCCGCTCTACATTGCCAAGGTCATTCTGCCGCACCTCAAGATCAGCCGCCTCCTCTGCACCCGCCAGAGCTTCGTCAAAAGCCGCGCGCCGCTGGAGGACAATGCGGTGACCCTGATGGAATACGACAATGGCGCGATCGCCACCATCTGGTCGAGCGCCGTCAATGCCGGCTCCATGCACGGCCAGAACATCCGCATCGTCGGCTCGAAGGCCAGCATCGAATGGTGGGATGAGCGGCCGAACCAGCTCTCCTACGAAATCCAGGGGGAACCCGCCCGCATTCTCGAGCGCGGCATGGACTATCTCTATCCCGAGGCCAGGATCGACGACCGCATCGGCGGCGGCCATCCGGAAGGCCTTTTCGAAGCCTGGGCGAACCTCTACCGTCGCTTCGGCTTTGCCATCAACAGAGCGCGCGGCCTCGCGCCGGCGGGCATTGAGGATCTGGTCTTTCCCGATGTCGATGCCGGGCTGGAAGGGGTGCGCTGGGTGGAAAACTGCGTGCGGTCCGCCGACGCCGGCGGGGTCTGGCTGGATTATCGCTAGGCCGTCAACCGCGGTGTGACGCTATGCTCAGATAAGCCGGTCGTCATCTTCCGCCGCCTGCGGCGCGCGGCGACGTGTGCTGTCGTTGGCGGCTTTTTTCTGCCCGTCGGCTGATGCCTCAGGGACTTTCTTGAGGCTTTCGCCGCCGGCGTCGTCTGCGGCTGGCTGCGGGTCGCTCTTTTTTTCAAAGCGGATCATGGGTCATTTCCTGCTTCAACAGTGGGAGCGCTCCGCAGATATATCGGAGCGCTCTGGAAGAACGGTGTCAGACGGCAAGCGCAGTGGCGCAGCCTTGAACACTTCGGCTGTCGGACGAGGTCTGCCCAGGCATGGTTGCCCAGCCGCCCGCCTCGACAAACTGACGCTGCTTGTAGCCATCGTTAAGCGCTTTGAACTCGATCAGTTTAGCGCTCGCATCCGGCGCCGCCTTGAAGCGCTCGACGCAAATGGCCGACGCCAATTCTCCGCGTGCGGTGTCGCCGGCGGCGGCTGCCGCTTTGCTTGACGTGCCGCCTGTGACCCAGCCTCCCCAGCTGAAGCCGATGATCATCGTGGCGATCGCCGTGACGACGCAGGCCCAGACGAGAAGCGTCTTGGATGGCTGGTAATTGTCGAAACGCTGGGTAATCGATGTCTTGCTGCTGCTCTGCACGGACATTGGAATTCTCCCTGTCTACTGTTCGGGTTGCGCCGTCCGGCGACGCCGGACCGGTTCAGGCTGGCCTCAGTATCCCATATCGCCCATGCCGCCATTTCCGGCTGCCGGGGCAGAGTCTCTTGCGGGAATGTCGGCGATCATCACCTCGGCGGTGATCAGAAGCGCCGCAATCGAGCCGGCGTCCTGCAGAGCGGTGCGTACGACCTTGGCCGGATCGACGATGCCGGCCTCGATCATATCAACATAGGTCTCCGTCTGTGCGTCGAAGCCCTGATTGTGATCATTGCTGCCGGCGAGTTTTCCGACGACGATGGAGCCTTCGAACCCGGCATTGTCGGCGATCTGCCGGATCGGGGCTTCAAGCGCCCTGAGCACGATCGAGATGCCGGCCGTCACGTCGGCGTTGTCGCCGGTCAAACCCGTCAGCGCCGACTTCGCGCGCAACAGTGCCACGCCGCCGCCCGGCACGATGCCCTCTTCGACCGCCGCACGGGTCGCGTTCAGCGCGTCGTCGATGCGGTCCTTCTTTTCCTTGACCTCCGTCTCGGTCGCACCGCCGACACGGATGACTGCGACGCCGCCGGCCAGTTTCGCCAGGCGTTCCTGCAGCTTTTCCTTGTCGTAGTCGGAGGTGGTCTCCTCGATCTGCGCCTTGATCTGCTGGATGCGCGCCTGGATGGCGGCTTTCTCGCCGGAACCGTCGATGATCGTGGTGCTCTCCTTCTCGATCAGCACGCGCTTGGCGCGGCCGAGCATATCGAGCGTGACGTTTTCGAGCTTGATGCCGAGATCCTCGGAAATCATCTGGCCTGATGTCAGCACGGCAATATCTTCCAGCATGGCCTTGCGGCGGTCGCCGAAGCCCGGCGCCTTGACGGCCGCGACCTTCAGGCCGCCGCGCAGCTTGTTGACGACCAGCGTCGCCAACGCCTCGCCTTCGACATCCTCGGAGATGAGCAGAAGCGGTTTACCGGTCTGCACGACGGCTTCCAGGATTGGCAGCATCGCCTGCAGGCTGCCGAGTTTCTTCTCGTGCAGGAGGATATAGGGTTCCTCCAGTTCCACGCGCATCTTCTCGGCATTGGTAACGAAATAGGGTGAGAGGTAGCCACGGTCGAACTGCATGCCCTCGACGACGTCGAGTTCGGTCTCGGCGGTGCGCGCCTCCTCAACGGTGATGACGCCCTCATTGCCGACCTTGTCCATCGCCTTGGCGATCATCTCGCCGACGCTGACGTCGCCATTGGCGGCAATGGTGCCGACCTGGGCGATCTCGCCTGACGATTTGACCTTCCTCGCCCGCGCCTGGATCTCCTTGACCACCGCAACGACGCCGAGATCGATGCCGCGCCTGAGATCCATGGGATTCATGCCGGCAGCGACGAGCTTTGCGCCTTCACGAAAGATGGAGGCCGCAAGCACCGTCGCCGTCGTCGTGCCGTCGCCGGCAAGATCATTGGTCTTCGACGCCACCTCGCGCACCATTTGCGCGCCCATGTTCTCGAACTTGTCGGCGAGCTCGACTTCCTTGGCGACGGTGACGCCGTCCTTGGTGATGCGCGGTGCGCCATAGGCCTTGTCGATGACGACGTTGCGGCCCTTGGGGCCAAGCGTGACCTTGACGGCGTTGTTGAGCAATTCGACGCCGCGCAACAGGCGATCGCGCGCATCGGTGGAGAATCTGATTTCCTTGGCAGACATGATATTGGTCCAGTTCGGTCTTGAGATACGGATCGGAATGCGATCGATCAGGCGGCCTTTTGAGAGGCCACTCCGATCTTTTCGACGATGCCCATGATGTCGGTCTCCTTCATGATCAGAAGGATCTCGCCCTCGATCGTGACCTCTGCCCCCGACCATTTTCCGAACAGAATGCGATCACCGACCTTGACGTCGAGCGGGTTGAGAGTGCCGCTATTGTCGCGCAGGCCCGGGCCGACTGCGACCACGTCGCCTTCCTGCGGCTTTTCCTTGGCGGCGTCTGGAATGATGATCCCGCCCTTGGATTTGACATCGCCTTCCGCACGTCGAATGACGACGCGGTCGTGAAGTGAACGGAATTTCATAGAGGTCTTTCTGCTGCCGGCGCATATGGCGGCTGCAACACATAAATAGCACCCGTGGCACTCGATTGATAGGAGTGCCAAGAAATATTATTCACGCTGAAAAATTCAGGAAATCATTTCGGCGGGATGTTTTGTAATAATTATGAATTGAATAGAATTTCTTGAGCCATTACGCTCCATTTTATTTACGTGACCGCGGAGTTAATTTGGCGTTTTTTATAGATAAATCCGAATTTATCTTGATTTAAACGCAATCCAGGCGTAACGATAAGTCTCGTCGATTTGGCCGACTTGGCTTCGCGGTGTCAGAGACCTACGACCCGCCATACACCACCGAATTCTCGATAGCGAATAATGACGTCGTTCCGGCGTGCATTTCGCGTATTCGATCCGGAATGAGCTTGGCGCTGACCGCGGATGTACCGGCAGCGCCGAGTTCGTCCGGTTCGGATCTCAACGATACAGGAAACGCATCGGCGTATTCCTGCGGAGGCCTTAGCCGTGACAAGCCGCACCACACAAACCGTCGTCCGCTTTTCATCTCCTTTCCGCCTGCCAGGTTTCGACGGGACACAGCCAGCCGGGGAATATCGCGTCGATTATGACGAGGAATTGATCGATGGCGTTTCCAGGCTTGCCTGGCGACGCGTCGGCGCTTTCATCCACCTGCCGGCGATCGCCGCACAGAGTTCGACGCTGCAGATGATGCCTATCCATCCGTCAGATCTCGAAATCGCACTCGAACAGGATCACCAGCAATCATGACCGCTACGCGCAACCCGCAACGCAACGGACGCCCCGTCCGACGCGAGGCAGCAACACATATCTTCAAGGTGGGGCAGACCGTCCGGTTGAAGGACGGGTTCTTCATCGTTCCCTCCAAACTCCCCGATACATACCGCATTACCGCCACGCTGCCTCCGAGAGGCAATGTGCTGCAATACCGCATCCGCAGTGACGACGAACGTCACGAGCGGGTGACGACGGAAGACAGCCTGGAACCGCTAAACCTATCGCCCGGCAGCGGCGCAACACTGATCGAGACAACGTTTGGCCACGGCCCGAATGACGGAAGGTTGACATCGTGAACAGTCATGAAGACGAAGGAAGACCGAACGCCTTTGCTGTCGGCAACAACAAGGGCGGCGCGGCCGGCCACTACGCCATGGACATCGGACGCGACCGCCGGATCGAACCCGCCCGTTCGTGGACCGTCTATCACGCGAGCGTTCCGACGCACGCGGACCATGCCGTGAACGGCGCGAGCCGTTCGCAGGCTGGGAGAGACATGCTGTCCTTCAATCTTCTCAACATCGGATACCGGAAGGAATGGCTCAGGCTATCCGACGCTGCGCAGATCGCTCGTGACACCCCGCCGGCTCATCCGTGGCGTTAGGATCCGGCCCCTACTCCGCCCTTCCCCCAAATCACGTGACAGCGTCGCAGGGCTTGCGCTGAACAGCGGCAATTCGGCGCGCCGATTTCTTCGCCAAGGCGCTCGAGCGGATCGCCAGCCTTTTTGAACGACGCCCTTTCGTTGACTTCGGACCGCGGTTGAAAGATGTTGGCGTCGTGCCATCTTGAGGGATGAGCCGTCCTTCGGAGACCAAGGGAAGTCAGGGAGTTTGCGTCCATGTTCGATCACGTCTCCATCGGCGTAAAAGACATCGAAAGAGCCCGCCGTTTCTACGACGCGGCGCTGGCGCCGCTCGGATATGAGCGGCTGTCCAATTCCGACACGATGATCGGCTACGGCCCGGAAAGGGTCGGCCTCTGGGTGATGCAGGTCGAACACCCCGTTGTTGCCGATCTGCGATCCGGGCTGCATTTCTGCTTCGTCGCCCCGAACGAGGCTGCGGTCGATGCCTTTCACGCGGCGGCCGTCGCCTCCGGCGGCACGGATAATGGCGAACCGGGGATCCGGCCGGATTACGGACAATTCTATTACGCCGCCTTCATCATCGACCCGGACGGCTACCGGCTCGAAGCCTATTTTCATAAAGGCGAGCTGTAACAAGCCGACTGACCGTCAGAAAACCGCGCATTTTCCCTTATAGGCTGATCTCAATAAGCCGATCCCGAGGGGTCGTTCAAATTATGGCGCTCGGATCCCTCGAGCGGCGGATTGAAGACGCTGACGAGGATCATATCCTGGTCACGGCCGCCGCGCAGCAGATGCTTGTCATGCTTGTCGAGCACATAGATATCGCCTTGACGGATCGGAAAGACGGTGCCGTCCATATCCTCCACCTCGCCCTCGCCGGCGATGCAATAGCAGGCTTCGAGATGCTGGCGGTATTCGAGAAGCGAAACGGTGTTGGCGCGCACGATCGTATGACAAACGGTAAACCCCATCCCGTCCTTTTCCGTCAGCAAACGGTGGCTCGTCCCATTGCCCCATTCCACAAAATAGTCGGTTGCTTCGACATCCTTCAGGCTGCGCACATACATTCCGCTCTCCTGGTGTAAGAAAATTTGACACGTCAGCGATACTGTTCAGATCCGCTTCCTGCAGTCATACTGGTGATCTCCATATTCGGACAAATGATGATTTCTATCGGATAGCTGAGGAAAACTTACAGATGACACTTCCATTCGGCGCATTGAGAGCCTTCGAAGCGGCAGCGCGTCTTTCAAGTTTCTCACGCGCCGGCGACGAATTGCGCGTCACGCATGCCGCGATCAGCCATCAGATCCGTCATTTGGAGGAATGGTTCGGACGTGCCTTGTTTCTGCGTGAAAAACGCGGCGTGCGGCTCGCACCCGAGGCCAAAAGCTTTGCCGAAACCCTATCGAGTAGTCTTGAAAGAATTTCCGCAGAAGCGGAATTATTGAAGCTCAGGACGAGATCCGAGATCACCGTCGGCTGCATCCCGTCCATCGCGACGCGATGGCTGATACCATCGCTCAGCGATTTCCTGGCGAGGCATTCGGATGTCACAATAAAGGTGGTCTACGCCATGGCCGAACAGCGTCTGCGTGAAACCGGCTGCGATGTACTGATTACGCTTGGCGCCGACACCTTCGAAGGCGTCGTTTGCCACCAGCTTTTCTCCCGCGCCACTCAACCTGTCGCCAGTCCGCGCTATCTTGAAAGAAAGGGCAGCATCGACCACGCGACACAGATCGCAACGGCAGACCTGCTCCACGACGAGACCACAGCGCATTGGGCGCAGTGGCTCGACAAGGCGGGCGTGCCGTTGACGCCAACGCTAAAGGGGCCGGTGTTTCAAGACTTCAATTTGCTCGCAACCGCCGCCATTGCCGGTCATGGCGTGGCACTTTGCCCGGTCGAGTTATGCCGCCGCGAAATCGAGAATGGCGACCTGATCGTGCTCTCGGACATCGCGATTCTCGCACAGGAGAGCTATTTTCTGATCTGCAGGGCTTCTCCCCAAAAATCAATTTCAGCCTTCTGTACGTGGTTCAAATCGGTCATTGAATAGACGGCGGCCGGGGCGACAATCTCGATGCAATCACCCCTGAGTCAAGCCGCAGCTCTCGATATCGATACGCGGCAGCCGGAGGCTTCGAGCGCCTCGCTGGCGACGTCAAGGAACAGGCCGCGGAACCAGCGCGCCCGGCCGTCCGCCTGGTCGACGCGGCGATAGAGCATGGTCACGGGATCGGCCGGCAGGGAAAGCGGCGGCTGGCAGATCGTCAGCCCATGCAATTGCGCCATGCAGCGACCGATCGATTCCGGCACCGTGGCGATGGCCGGCATGGCCCTGAGCGCCGTCGGCAAGGCGGAAAAACGCGGCACCGTCGCCACCACCTGCCTGACGTGGCCAGTGCGGCTCAGCGCGCTATCGATGCTGGTCGCGGCATTGCCTTCGAACGAAACGGTGACATGGGCGACATTGGCGAAATCCTTGAGGCTCAACGGCGCCTTCAGCCGGAGCTGGGCTTCATCGTAGATGCAGATCGAGGCCTGATCGAACAGCGGCGCGCGGATGTGCCAGGAGGCCGGCTCTTCGTGCACCGAGACGCTGAAGTCGAAGACGCCCTCGTCCAGCCGGCGCGCGGCATCGCGCTTGTCGGAAGCGATGCCGATCAGCCGGGCGCCGGGTGAGAGCTGGAGAAGACGGGCGGCAAGCGGGCCGAAGAAGGCCGATTCGAGATTGTCGCACATGCCGATGCGGAACTCGCCCTGCCAGCTGGCCGGATCGAATTCGGCCTGCGGGCGGATGGCACGCTCGATGCCCGACAGCGCATCCTCGATCGCCGGGGCGATGGAAAGGGCCCGTGGCGTCGGCTGCAGGCCGCGGCCGACGCGCACGAACAATTCGTCATCCAGTGCCTCGCGCAGGCGCCGCAAAGCGGCCGAAAGACCGGGCTGGCCAAGCAGCAGCCGCTCTGCGGCGCGGCTGACATTGCGCTCCTGCATCAGCACCGAAAAGGCCAGCAGCAGATTGAGGTCGATCTTGCGAAGAGTGGCATCATTCATCATCACCAGTAATACCTGGCATGGCTACTATCAATTTGCAATAGGAAAGGAAGCTGTACATTTTCTCGTTCCCTGCCGCCCGGCAACCTCCCCCGATGAGGCGGCAGCAAATAAGGAACGATTTCGATGACTCTTTCCAAATCGCGAAACGGGGCAGGGCTGGCATTGCTGCTGCTCTGCGCCGCCAATTTTCTCGACGCCATGGATGTCTCCACCATCGGCGTCGCGCTGCCTGCCATCCAGGCCGAACTCGGCATGGAGGCGACCTCGCTGCAATGGGCCGTCAGCGCCTATGTGCTCGGCTATGGCGGCTTCCTGCTGCTCGGCGGCCGGGTCGCCGACGTCTTCGGCCATCGCCGCGTCTTCCTCTGGTCGCTGGCAATTTTTGCCACCGCCAGCATCGCCGGCGGCTTCGTCGACAGCGGCCCGACACTGATCGCCGCCCGGTTGATCAAGGGCATTGCCGCCGCCTTCACCGCGCCGGCCGCCCTGGCGCTGCTGCTCTCCGTCTTCGGCGAGGGAACGGCGCGGGCAAAAGCGCTCGGCGTCTTCTCCTCCACCGGCGCCGCCGGCTTCGTGCTCGGCATGGTGATCGGCGGTGCTGCGACGATCTTCAGCTGGCGGGCGACGCTCGTCATGGGCGCGCCGGTCGCCATCCTGACGCTCCTTCTTGCGCCGCTGGTGCTGCCGGCCGACCCGAAAAGAACCGGACCGCGGCCGGCCTTCGACTGGGCCGGCGCGCTGACCATCACACCCGGGCTCTTGCTCTTCGTCTTCGGGATCACCAACGCTGCGGCAGCGGGCTGGCAGGCCTTCCCGACCTGTTGCTCGCTCATCGCGTCGCTGGTGCTGATCCTGCTCTTCCTCGCGGTCGAAGCGCGCCATGCCGATCCGATGGTGCCGCTCGGCATGTTCCGTCGGGCCAAGCTTCGGCATGCCAATGCGATTGCCGCCCTCTTCCAGGGCGCCTATGTCGGCTTCCAGTTCCTGGCGACGCTCTACTATCAGAACGCCATAGGCTGGTCGGCCTTCACCACCGGCTTCTGCTTTGCGCTTGGCGGCGTCTTCGTGATGTTCCTGGCGCCACGTTTTGCCACACTCGCGCAAAATCGCGGCGCCACCGGGCTGATGGCGGTGGGTGTCGGCCTGCAAGCCTTCAGCTACATCTTCTGGGTGACCGCGCTCGGACATGTCGACCCGATCCTGCTCGTTCTGTTCTCGCAGATCCCGCTCGGCCTCGGTTACGCCCTGACCTACCCCTCGGTGCAGGTCGCGGCCCTTTCCGATGTGGAGGACGACAAGGCTGGACTCGCCTCGGGACTGCTCTTTGCCTCCTTCCAGATCGGCGGCGGCATCGTGCTTGCGGCCGCCTCGGCGGTCTTCGGCGCCGCGCCGCATTTCGGCTGGGACCCTTATGTCGCCGGCATCGCCTTCGTGGCGTTGCTTGCCATCGCCATCACCCTGCTTGCAGCCGCCGGTCCGCGGACATCGGCCGCCCGGAGACCCAGCTATCAGGCGGCGGAATAACCATCTCGGCCCGCACCCTGACCGGTGCGGGCTGCCCATCAACCGGTGCGATATCCGCAGCAAGATTCCCGTTGCGTTGCCTCAGCGAAAGGCGCATGGTCCCGCCTTCGGCAGCCATCGCACGGGCGCTGCCGACTGAGGGTTTTTATACCCTCGCCCCGACGAAAGGAGGACCGATGTCTTCCACCTCAGAAAAGCCGCATCTGACCTCGTCCGATCTCGACATGCTTCAGGGCGTGCTCGACGACGCCGGCTACGACGCCAGAATCCTGATCGATGACGAACGGGTTTTCAACGTCGCGGCCATCCTGCTGATCAGGCTGTTCCAAGAGGGCGTCACCTCGCCGGCCATGCTCTCACGGGCGCTCGAACACCATTTCGGCAAGCCGAAGGCCCCGCCGAAAGTGGTAACTCCTGTCTGTAACCGATATGCGATACAGGGATTGCCCCGCGAAAGACGTGCCGCCGGCTAGCCAGCCGCCCGGCTCCGAAGGATTATTGTGCGGAAAACCCTCTTGCTTTGTATCTCAGTCGCAGCGGCCGCCTATTTCGGATGGGTGCAATTCGGAGCTTACCAGCAACGGCAGCAGGACAAGGATCTTGCAGACATCGACAAGGAGCGCCGGGTGGCGCTCCTTGAGATCGACGGCTGCCAGGCGAAAGTGGATCTGCTTCTGTCGATGACCGACCGCCTTCTCAAGGCCGGTGGCATGCGGGTGCCACTCGATATCGGGCGGGATATCGAACTCTGTTTGGCTCGCGGCATCATGTCGGCATCAGGCCTGGCCGAGATGGAAAGAACGAAGCTGATCCGGCTGTTTCCATTAAATGAATAAGCCCTGTGGAAATATGGCTTTCCTGCGGCGATGGCCTTAATGGCACCTCAATTTTATTCTATGAAGAGGGCTCGCTGATTTGGCCGATGCGGCATTTGCGGTGACCGGTTTTCCGGCCCCGCCATTTTCCCGATCGCGAAAGCATGGTGACGTCCCGTCTCAACGTCGGGTTTGGCTTTCGGTGACCTCTCCGGTCATCCGCCTCCAGACTGCGATGCGGTTTCAGCAGGCATCATTTTCATTCCATCCCTGCGGCCCGGTGTTGTCGGGTTGCCCCTCATGACGATCCCGCGATCTCCAGTCGCGACCGACAAGCGGGGCGAATACCACGCAGGCCGCGGTTTTTAATGTCGATCCAAAGGGAGACTCATCCATGGCAAAAGGACAGGTAAGAAGCAATCGCGAGGTCCGGAAGCCAAAAAAGGACAAGCAAGCTGCGAAAGTGGAAAGCACATTCGCCAACCAGATGAAGACGGCGACCAAAGCCGCCCCGCAGGGCAGTGCTCCAAAAAAATAGGGGCTCGTCTCGAGCCCTGGACGGGGCTCTCATCATCGATGGCGCATAACAGCGCAAATCAAGATCGATTTGCGGAAGGATTATGCGCAGATTCAAAGTCACAGCGTGCCCTTTCGGGCACGCCGCGCTCTGGCGCGACGGGATCACGCATGAACGTGTTTTAAAGAAAACGGAAGGTGCCACACAAAATGACCCCTCTTCATACCATGTACCGCTTCGACTATCCGCTATTCCTCATTCGCTCAGCCGTGGTGATTGCACTCGGCTTTTCGACTGTCGCTGCCTTTCACGGCGCTATTCTGTGATCGAATCTGCGCGCCGCAGCGAGTGCGAGGAAATCCGGGTTGCCCCTTCGGGCGAGCCTGACGAAAACCCGAAGCGATCCGAAGATCAAACCGCCCTTTTCACCGAGAAGGGCTGGTTGAAGATCCTTGCCCAATATCGCCAGCCACGGGCCGGACGCAGCGCCTTCGAGCTTGCCGTCACGGTCGTCCCCTTCGCGCTGTTCTGGGCCGCCGCATGGGCGGCGGTTCATTACAGCTTCTGGCCAGGTCTCATCCTCGTCGTTCCCGCCGCCGCTTTCCTGCTCCGGCTGTTCATGATCCAGCATGATTGCGGCCACGGCTCGTTTTTCGCCCGTCGCGGCGTCGACGACTGGGTTGGACGCACGATCGGCATCCTGACGTTGACGCCTTACGACTATTGGCGTCGGGCGCACGCAGAACACCACGCCTCGGCCGGGAACCTGGACGAGCGCGGCGTTGGCGACATCGAGACGCTGACGATTGCCGAATACAACGCGCTGTCGCGCTGGGGCCGGATCGGCTACCGGCTCTACCGGCACCCGATCGTGATGTTCGGCATTGGACCGGCATGGCTGTTTCTCATCAAGCAGCGCCTGCCTTTCGGCATGATGCGCTCCGGCGCCCTGCCCTGGATCTCGACCATGGCGACCAATCTTGCCATCGCAGCGGCCGCCGCACTGCTGATCTGGGCAGTCGGGATCGTCCCCTTTCTGCTGGTGCATCTGCCGATCGTGCTGCTGGCCGGCGCTGCCGGCGTCTGGCTGTTCTACGTCCAGCACCAGTTCGAGGAAACACATTGGTCGAAGAAGCCGGACTGGCAGTTCCAGCATGCGGCCCTGCACGGTGCCTCGCATTACGACCTGCCGCCGGTGCTGCGCTGGATCACCGGCAATATCGGCATCCACCACGTGCATCATCTGTCGAGCCGGGTGCCCTACTACCGGCTGCCGGAGGTGCTGCGAGACCATCCTGAGCTTGCCGATATCGGCCGCATCACGCTCATGGACAGCCTGCGCTGCGTCAAACTGGTGCTGTGGGACGAACAGGCGAAGCGGCTGGTGTCGTTTCGCGACGCAGCCCGGCTCGCCGCAGCAAGATAACCGGCGGGCTCTGAGCGGTTCCGCTTTTGAAGCGCAGACCGCTCTGACCTTTTGTTTTTACGAAAATCCAGGGAAACCGGTTGACGGTTTCCCTGGAATCGGTCGGGCTTTTGCAGACGCAAAACCCCGCGCAGTTTCGCTTTAGCGATAACCCGTCACATCCGCCGGCCTGCCCGGCTCCTGCACTTCCACCAGGTAGCGCCAGCAATCCGGCCGCGAACCGTCGATGTCGTCGAAGCCGTAGGTCTTCGCCACGCCGCCACTCGATAGCGACTGGCCGTTCCAGCGGCCGCGGTCGGGATCGGCGGCAATCGCCGCAACGGCGCGGCCGAGGAAACGCGGGGTTTCGGAAATGGCGAAATGCGGCTGTATCTTCGTCGCATCGCGCCAGTTCTCCTCGCGCACACCGTAGGCATCCAGCATCATTTCGGAGCGCAGCCAGCCGGGTGTGATCGACACGGCGGTGGCGCCGTGTTTCGCCAGATCCTGCGCATGCGCCCAGGCCATGCGGGTGACGCCTGTCTTGACGAGATCGTAGAAGGGCGAAAGCCGGTAATGCGTGTCATTGTATTCGGCCGTTCCGTCGGTTACTTCCACCAGCAGTCCACCCGGCCGCTCGATCATCAGCGGCAGCGCGTAGTGGGCGGTAATCAGATGTGTTTCGATGCCGAGCCGCAGCATGTGCAGGCCCTTGTCCAGCGAATGCTCCCAGACTGATTTGTCCCATTCGAACAGCTTCTCGCAGCCCCAGATGTCGTTGACGAGAATATCGAGCCGGCCGGCTTCCTCGCGAATGCGGGCGACCAGCGCCTCGACCTGTTGATTGACGAGGTGGTCCACCTGCACGGCAATGCCCTTGCCGCCGGCAGCGGTCACCAGCTCGGCCGTCTCCTCGATCGTCTCCGGTCTCATATATTCGGATTGCTGCGCGCGTGTCGTACGCCCGGTGACATAGACGGTGGCGCCGGCGGCGCCGAGCTCCATCGCAATGCCCCGGCCGGCGCCGCGCGTAGCTCCCGCCACCAACGCCACTTTCTCCCGCAAGTTCGCTGTCACTTCTCCATCCTCCACGCTAAAACGGCTCTCACGCCGAAATGGAAAGCGCCCCGGGTTTCCGGGGTTGGTTGTATATAAACGAATGATCGTTTACATTCAACATGAATGCGAGAGGAATTTCATGCCGCGCCGCCGCACAGTTTCCGATGAACAGCTTCTCGCCATGGTGCTTGCGCTGATCCAGGCACAGGGGCCGGATGCGGCGACCTTTGCGGCGGTGGCGAAAGCAAGCGGCCTTTCCGGCTCGACGCTGGTGCAGCGTTTCGCAACGAAGGCGGCGATGCTGCGCGCAGCATTGCTTTATGCCTGGGACAGGCTTGACGCGGAAACGGCGCGACTTGCCGGGACCGTGCCGAAAACCCCGGACGGTGCCGTCGCGTTGCTCGTCGGCCTGTCGCAGGACTACGGGGACGATGCCGCCGCCTATGGCGAAGGACTGCTGGTGCTTCGCGAGGATTTCCGCGATCCGGTGCTGCGCGCCCGGGGTGCTGCCTGGGGAACAGCGCTGATGGCTGATATCGCGCAATGTTTCGGATCGGCGAAGGCGCCGGAGACGATCGCCCGGCTGATGCTGTCGCAATGGCAGGGTTCGCTGCTCTGGTGGGGTTTTGGCGCCGAAGGGCCGGTGGCTGCCTATGTCGAGACCGAGTTGCGGCGTTTCCTCGGCGCGGTACCTGTCCATTCAGCCTAGGAGGCCGTGAAGATCATCGCCTTGATAAAATAAAGCAAGGCGGCGGTCGCGACGATCGTCGCCGATGTGAGCAGCAGTCCGATCAGGGTGACGAGACCATCCCGCTCCATCAGGGCAACGGCGAGCACCACCAGCGACAACACCGGCAGAATATTGCCGAAGGGGATCGGCAGCGCGATCACGACGGCGAGCAGAAAGACAGGAATGCCGAGAAGCGCCTGTACCGTTCGGCCGGTGAGGGCCTGCAGCCGGCCGGCGCGCACGAGCTTTTCCACCCGGGCGATCACCGGGACCGCGTGACCCACGATAAGATCAAGCGCCACGGACGAAACCCGGCGATCCCTGATGATAGCGGGCAACCAGACCTTCCGGCCACCCGCGACGATCTGGAGGGAGACCAGCGCAAGCGCGGTGCCGAAAACCATTCCGAACGGCCCGGGGATCGGGGTTAGAGCCGGGATTGCCAGGAACAGGATGGTGAAGGCGATGCTGGTCGGGCCCATCGCCTCCAGAGCCTCGCCGATGGAGAGTCCGCCTTTCGCCCGGGCGAGTTCCAGCATCTCCCGAAGCCGCGCGGTGGCCACACCGCGCGGTCGTCTATTTCCGTCGTGATCAATCACACGGTCCATTTTCAGCTGGTCGCGGTCACGCACCCTCGCCGGCTCCCTTCAGGGCGCTGGCAAGGGCTGCGCATTGTGGGTCGCTGCCGTCGAGAAGTTCTGCCGGCGCAGTATAGCCGATCGCTATGCTGACGACTGTGGCCGCCGCCCAGCCGTAGTCGCCGGCGGCGCGCTCGATGAGCTGCGGCCCCTGGGATGCCAGGCAGGCCTGGGACTGGCGGACGATCTCCACGGGAAGCCGGGCGCGCTCAGCCTGCTCCTGTATCTCAGCCTGCAGCGGACCGACGACGAGGAGGGCAAAAATCCAGCCGATGAAATTCGAAATCATATCCGGTTCCTTCCTTTGTTAGCGTTTGCGTGTGCAGAGCCCGCTCAGGCGGGCTGCTGCGGATCCCGCGTCTTCAGAAGGCTCCAGACCACGCCGGCGGCGATGATCGTGAAAGTGATGCTGAGCGAGAGCGCGGCCGGGAATTTTTCCAGGCCCAGCAGATCGGCGAGGAAGATCTTCGAGCCGATGAAGATCAGCACGATGGCAAGCGCGGGCTTCAGATAGCGGAAGCGATGAATCATCGCCGCCAGCGCGAAATAGAGGGCGCGAAGGCCGAGAATCGCGAAGATGTTCGAGGTGTAGACGATGAACGGATCGGTGGTGATCGCGAAGATCGCAGGCACCGAATCCACGGCGAAGATGACGTCTGCCACTTCGACCATCACGAGCGCCATGAAGAGCGGAGTGATGAACCAGGTCATCCCTCCCGTTTTGGGGTTTGCCTTTCTGACGAAGAACCGCTCGCCGTGATGTTCGTCGGTGACGTTAAAGCGGCTGCGCATGAAGCGGACGAGGACGTTCTTCGAGACATCAGGCTCGGCCTCCTTGACGAACAGCATCTTGATGCCGGTGACGATCAGGAACGCGGCAAAGATATAGAGAAGCCAGGCGAATTCGGCGACCAGCGTGGCGCCGACGCCGATCATGATGGCGCGCAACAGGATGACGCCCAGAATGCCCCAGAAGAGCACCCGGTGCTGGTAGATGCGCGGCACGGCAAAGAAGGAGAAGATCAGGGCAATGACGAAGACATTGTCGAGGGCCAACGTCTTTTCGACGACGAAGCCGGTCAGATAGGCAAGGCCCGCCTCGGATCCGAGATACCACCATACCCAACCACCGAAGGCGAGGCCGAGCGCGATATAGAGGGCGGAAAGCCTGACGCTTTCGCCGACGCCGATTTCCTTGTTCTGCTTATGAAGAATACCGAGATCGAACGACAGAATGGCGATGACGAGGGCGAAAAAGCTCGACCACATCCAGAGCGGCGTTCCCAGCCACTCGACGAACAAAAAAGAGAGATTCAAGGATAGTCCCCTGTCGGCACTGGTTGTCGGAGAAGAGGTCCGACATCGCAAGAGTGCCGAAGCTCTCGCCAGAGGGGCCCGGACCAGCGGGTCGCACCGCAAGTGGGGTCTCACTTTTCAATAATCAAGCAGCGGCCGGCGCCAATTTTATATCTCGCACGGGAGGCGGCAGTGCGAATGCGTCACTCGCCCCGCAACAGAAAGCCGGGAGCGCCGGCCGCCTCAGGCTTCCTCATCGTCCTTTACCTCACCCACGGTCAGCGGCCAGTCGACGACGTAGTCCTCGAGATCGTCGATATCGATCTCGTTTTCGCTGATCGTGCGGCCTCGCGCGGAAATGCCGGCGGCATGAACGGTTTCCGGGTCACCGGAGACGAGCGGGTGCCACCAGTAGAGGTCATGGCCTTCATTGACCAGCCGGTAGCCGCAGGTGGGCGGCAGCCAGGCGATATCGGGCACGTTCTCCTTGGTCAGCTGCACACAATCCGGCACGAAGTCCCAGCGGTTCTCATAGCTGGAGCAGCGACAGCTTTCGCCGTCGAGCAGCTTGCAGCTCACCGAGGTGAAATAGATATCGCCGCTGTCCCATTCCTCGATCTTGTTGAGACAACAGAGGCCGCAGCCATCGCAGAGGCTTTCCCACTCGGCGACGGTCATTTCGGCCAGCGTCTTGCTCTTCCAGAAGGGCAGATCGTTCATCGTTCGTTTCTTGCAACAGCGGCCCGCAAATTCGCGTGACCCTCATGCATCTCTCTTGTTATCAGCCGCAAAATCAATCAATTCTTCAATATACTCCTGGTACTCGGAGAATTCTCTCCTGGTATCGGAGAGCTTTGCGGCCATATGCGGGCCTTGCGCTTTCGTCGGAGATGACCGAAGCACGATCAGGCGGGAATACAGGACGTGCAGGATCCGGACAACCCAGAAAACGGGCCAGACAACGAGCCCGGAAAAGTGGCGAACGGGGCGGCGGACAAGCGGCCTAGGAAGAGCCGTCACATTCTGTTGCGCATCGATTCCTGGATCGATTCGACCGTCTGGAACGCCGGCTTCCGCGCCGCCGAGATCTGGGAAGACATCACCATCTTCTTCCGCCGCTTCCGCGTGCGCGGCTGGAAGCGCATGGTCTTCGAACTTGCCGGCGAAGGGCTGACGCTCGGAGCGGCCGGCTCGGTGCTGATGCTGCTGCTCGCCCAGCCCGCCTTCGAGGCGACCAAGGAGGACTGGCGCAATCGCGGCGATTTCGCTGTCACCTTCACCGACCGCTACGGCAACGTCATCGGCCATCGCGGCGTCATCCACCAGAATTCCGTGCCGATCGACGAGCTGCCGGATTCGCTGATCAAATCGGTGATCGCCACCGAGGACCGGCGCTTCTTCGACCATTTCGGCATCGATTTCATCGGCCTCTTCCGGGCCATGAGCGAGAATGCGCGCGCCGGCGAAGTCGTCCAGGGCGGCTCGACGCTGACCCAGCAGCTCGCCAAGAACCTGTTCCTGTCTAACGAACGCTCGATCGACCGCAAGGTCACCGAGGCCTTCCTGGCGCTGTGGCTCGAGGCGAACCTTTCCAAGAAGGAAATCCTCTCCACCTATCTCGACCGGGCCTATATGGGCGGCGGTACGTTTGGCGCCGCCGCGGCGGCACAGTTCTATTTCGGCAAAAACATCACCGATGTGAACCTTGCCGAATCCGCCATGCTTGCCGGCCTGTTCAAGGCGCCGGCGAAATATGCGCCGCATGTCAACCTGCCGGCAGCGCGTGCCCGCGCCAACGAAGTGCTGACCAATCTGGTGCAGAGCGGACTGATGACCGAAGGCCAGGTGATCGCCGCCCGGCGCAATCCGGCGACCGTCGTCGACCGCAACGAAGTGGAATCGCCTGACTTCTTCCTCGACTGGGCTTTCGACGAGGTGCAGCGGCTTTCACCGCGTTTCCACCAGCATTCGCTGATCGTGCGCACGACGATCGACATGGGCATCCAGCAGGCGGCCGAGGATTCGGTCGAAACGTCGCTGCGCGAATATGGCGAGGCCTATCACGCCAAGCAGGGTGCCATGGTGATGATCGAAAACGGCGGCGCCGTGCGCGCCATGGTCGGCGGCCGGGATTATGGCGAGAGCCAGTTCAACCGCGCCACCAGGGCACTGCGCCAGCCGGGCTCCTCCTTCAAGGTCTACACCTATTCGGTGGCGATGGAGAGCGGGATGACGCCGCAGACGACGATCGTCGACGCGCCGATCTCCTGGGGCAATTGGAGCCCGCATAATTATGCCAACCGCTATGCCGGCCGCATCACGCTCGAGACCGCGATCGCCCAGTCGATCAACACCGTGCCGGTGCGGCTCGCCAAGGAAAAACTCGGCATTCAGCCGATCCGGGCGATGGCGAAGAACCTCGGCGTCGAAACGCCGATCCGCGACGACGTCACCATCCCGATCGGCACCTCCGAGGTGACGGTGCTCGACCAGGCGACGGCCTATGCCACCTTCCCGGCCGGCGGCTACCAGTCGCGCCGCCACGGCATCACCCAGATCCTCGATTACGACGGCGACGTGCTCTATGATTTCGACCGCGACGAGCCGGCGCCGAAACGTGTGCTCTCGGAACAGGCCGACGCCTATATGAACCAGATGCTGTCGCGCGTTCCCTATGTCGGCACGGCGCGCAAGGCAGCCCTCGACAACGGCATTGTGACCGCCGGCAAGACCGGTACGACCCAGGCCTATCGCGACGCCTGGTTCGTCGGCTACACCGGCAACTACACCTGCGCCGTCTGGTTCGGCAATGACGACTATACCTCGACCAACGAGATGACCGGCGGCTCGCTGCCGGCGATGACCTTCAAGCGCGCTATGGACTATGCCCATCAGGGTGTGACGCTGCGCCCCATTCCCGGCATCGAAAACCCCCTGCCCTCGGAAAAGGACCTCGCCAAAACCGCCGCCGCCAAGCCGCAGGACGGTTTGCCGCAGCTCATCCGGCCGCGCATGCTCTCGGTTCAATCGACCGACATCCTCAAGAAGCTCGGCGAGAAGCTGAAGAATGCCGCTCCGCTCGCGCCTGCGAAGGTGGCGAGCGCGGAGTAGTTGGCGGCATCACGCGCGGATTCAGAAATCCTCGACCCGGCAGATCTTCGGTGCCTGCCCCTCATCCGGCTGCCGCCACCAACCGGGGATCAATCGGCGCCTATGTCGCGGCGCGGCATTCCACCCCGCCAGAATCAGTGGTAACCCTTTCATCCGATATGGTTTCCAAGGTCTTGACGTGTTTCGATTCCCCCTCTTTATCGCGATCACGCTGATCGTCGCCTTCGGCGGCGGGATCATGATTTCGCTTTATGCGCTGGATGCGACGCAGGGTTTCGGGGCGATCAAGCTCGGCGCCTGGGAGGCGTTTCCGGCGCTGCAGACGGTCGAAGCCGACCCTTACGCCAAGTCGCACCGGGCGCGCGCCGGCAAGCTGCTCTATGGCAGCGCCGAGGGCCTGACCTTTACGGCGAGCGTCGACGACGAGGGCGGCCGGCTGAATGCCAACTGCCGCTACCGCATCAGCGGGCAGACGCCGCCTGCCCGGCTCTGGACCCTCTTTACCGCCGACAATGGCGGCAATCCGGCGGCGGTGAAGACCGGGCATCCCTCGGCGCTGAATTCCTGGACGGTGCTGCGCCAGCCGGACAGCAGCTTCTCGATCGAGATCGCAGCCGTCGCGCAACCGGGCAACTGGCTGGCCTTGCCGGAAGCCGGCACCTTCCGGCTGGTGCTGACGCTGTTCGACACCCCGACCGCCGGCAGCTCCGGCGTGATCGACCTCGCCATGCCGAAGCTCACCAAGACCGGATGCGGCAATGCTTAGGATATTCTTCGCTATCCTCACCGGTCTTTTCGGCGCAGCCCTGCTGCATCTGGTCATCATCCTGTCGCTGCCGCATTTCACCGGCAGGGATGCGGCGACCCGTGTGGAGGCGGAGGGCGACCTCAACAATTTCTATCTGCTCGCCGACCGGTATGACGAGGCCGGCCTTGCCAATGGCGACCCCTTCGTGCGCACCGCTGTCTGCTCCTTCGACATCGAAGATGGGCCGGTGCATTTCACCGCCAAGGGCAATGTGCCCTTCTGGTCGATCGCGATCTATGACAGCGCCTCCAATGAGGTCTTCAGCATGAACGACAGGACGTCGGTCGGCGGGGCGCTCGATGTGCTGGCCGGCGGTCCGATCCAGTTGACGGACCTGCGCAAGAACCTGCCGCAGGAATTGCAGCAGGCGATCCTGGTGGAAATGGCACGGCCGGACGGCTATGCCGTGCTGCGGACGCTGGCGCCGCAGGCAAGCTTTAATGAGGCCGCGCGCAACTTTCTCACGGAAGCCGGCTGCGAGCAATTCACCGCTCGCTGAGGTTGAACAAGCGGTTACTTCTTGTTGACGCGCGGCGCGGGCGCCGGACGATGTTTCGGGCTCTCGGCCAAGCGCTCGTAGCGAACGCCGGTGAACCAGAGGATCTTGGCTTCGCGGGGCTCTTTGTCCGGACGACGCGGCGCCCGCGGCCGCCGATCCGCCAATGCGACTACTATTGCCATTCTCGTCTCCATGCACTGCCCGAGACGGATGAACTTGCGATGGATTTCACCCTGCCCGCCAATGTGCGGGCCGGCGCGTCCTGCAGAACCGGGATGACCGGACCGAGGGCATTCGCGCCTTTCCCACGGCACCTGATTGAAATACCGTGATGCGGAGTTTCAACGATCCAAACACTCAAATCGCGTCGTTCCTATCCGAATTGAGACAGATGACAGTTAACAGTTTACTAATATTCGGCGGATGCCAAACACAGTTCACCTCACTTCCTCTGTAACGCGCGAAGAGTTGATTTGGTTTCACGCCGCCCACGGAAAGACAGGGTTGAAGATCGACGCGTAAAATTAGAAACAATTCATATAGTTGGCATTGAGGCGGCAAGCTTGCACGCGCGGAAAAAGGCAGTGTTGCAAAAATGCTTCATGAAAATATTTAATTGCGAGCGACTGAGATGCGCGTATTGTTGCTCTCATCGATCATACGTTTCCGGGCCCCGATCTTTCTCGCCTGAGGATCTCGACGTGCTGCGCAGTGCGCTCGACGACTGGTGCGCGGAACGGCGCATCGACATCAGAAGCGTCGAGGCGCAGTTTGCGGCATCCACCGCACTCGACCTCTATCAAGCCGGTTACGACAGCCGCGAAAAGCTGCTGCACGCGTTGCGCGATCACAGGATCGCCTGAACTTTTCCGCAATCACAGCGGCGATACGCAGGCGGCCCAACGCCCTTTCAAACCGCGCATTCTGATATTGCCGGCCAACCGTGCCGCGACACGCGTTGCGTGTATATTTCTGTTACATTTTAATAAAATCTTCAGCATGCATTAACCGTACCGGTGTAGGATTTATTCATAACCGTATGGCCCGACATGCGTTCCGCCAGCGCATATCGGCCTGTGGTCCCCTTATTCTGCGTTTTCGGGGTATTGTTGTGCGTGACCGGTTTCGAGACCTAGAAGGCCCCTTGGCCGTCAGGAAAAAGGACGTGGTATTGATGGCGACTGTCAGCAGTTTCGAGAACCTGTCGCATCCGACACGGTCCGAACTGCGCCAATTTGCCGAGCTTTTCATGCCGCTGTTCCAAGCCTCCTCCGACGAGGCCAAGCGCCAGGCGGTCGCAGCCCTGTCCCAATGCGAGAACATGCCGGCCGCCGTGGCGCTGTTCATCGGCAATCAGCCGATCGAGATCGCCGCCCCTTTTCTTGCCGCCTCAAAGGCAATTGCCGACGATACGCTGATCACCATCGCGCGCATGCAGGGTGCTGCGCATGTCAAGGCGATCGTCAGCCGAGATTCACTCTCGCCGAAGGTCATTGATGCGCTGGTGGCGCTGCGCCAGACCCAGCCGCGATCGGCCGCCGCCTCGGCGCCGATCACGGACTCGCCGGCAGTCCCGCTTTCGCCGACGCCCACCGAAACCAATGAGGCGGATGCGCTGGAGGAACAGCGGGTGGCCAACGAAGAGGCGTTGCGCGAGCGCCTTCTCGGGCTTGCCGGTCATCTCGGCCGTGCCGACGAGGACAGGCTCGGCCTGCGCACGCTCACCGACATTCAGGAGGCGTTGCTGGTGCGCTTCGCCCGCTCCCGCGAGGCGGCGCATTTCGCAACAGCCCTTGCCGATGCGCTGTCGGCCAGCCGCTGGCTTGCCGAGCGCATCATGCTTGATCTTTCCGGCCAACAGCTCGCCACGACGCTGACCAGCCTCGGCATGGGTTTTCTTGATGCCGTCTTCGTGCTCGAAAGGCTCTATCCGCATCTTGCCGAACAGCAGCACAACGTCACACGCGGCTGGATGGTGCTCGATGCACTTGATCCGGAAGAATGCCACGACCGTGTGGACGCCTGGCGGCGCGCCGATCGCTACACCTATAAGCCGGAGGCGCCGAATGTGACGCCCCCTCAGGAAACGCCGAACCACCGCTTCATCCGCCAGACGCCGCCGCAACGCGACATGCGCGTCATGGGACGGCGGTATCGCTGAGCCGACGAGGGTGCGGCTGTCAGCCGTCCTTGGCAAGCGGGACCACGTCTCCCAATTCCTCCGCCTCCAGCTCGACGATCCAAAGATCGGGATCGAACCTGCGTTCACGCTCCAGCATGGCGCGCACCGATTCCGGCTCGGCTCGCAACAGGCGGATCTCGAACAGCCGGTCGCCGGCCTGGCCTTCGTCGAAGGCGGTCTGCGGCGCCGGCGCATAGAGCGTTTCCAGGCCGTCGCGAAAATGCTGGCGGATGAAGATCGCACCCGCCTCCTCCGCCCCCTTTTTCTCGACGGCGGCAAAATCGCCGCTAGCGAAGACGCGACGCAGGAGGGCGGAAACGAAGATGTCGGCGCGTAATCTCATCGGCGCGGTATAGACCGGCGCGCCGGCGGCGGCAATGCAGGGTCAGTGTTTGACCCATGGAGTCAGAGTTTGACGAGGGTCAGACTTTGACTGCGAGCCGCAATCCACCCCAATGCCGTCCGCGGACGGTGATCGGAGCGGAGATATCCTTCATCATCACGAAATTGCCGCCGCCCATGTCGCGCCGATAGGTCTGGACGAGGAAGGGCGCGGTGCTGCGGCCGGCGGCAAGGCCGACGCGATCGGCAAAAATACGGCGGTTGCGGCAATTGGCGGTGTTCCAGACGACGTCGCCGGGGCGCTGCGGCTGCGAGAATTTACGGTTGTGGGTCGGCAGATAGCCGTTCTCGTCGATTGCCGCGCAGAAGGCGATACGCTCGTCCGAAGCTGCCGCGGGTTCCTGGATCGGTGGCAGCAGGCGATCGGTGAGTTCGGTGAAGGCAGCCATCACCTGGGCCGGATCCGAGCCCGGTATCGGCCGATAATGCCGGTCGAACAGAGCATCGAGCCCGATCTGTCCCTCGGCAGCGGCGCGTTCGAAGGCGGCGGAAATCTGCCTTGCCACCGACTGCGCTTCCTCGATCCAGCGGCTGTCGGCGGTCTTGACGCCGGCGCTCGCCGTCAGCTGGATCAGGGTTTCCGAGAGGCAGACGACGCTGTCGACGCGTTTTGCCGCCTGCTGCAACCTGACATTCGAGCCGGCGACCTCGGCCGACATCTCGCCGAGTTTCCCGACGAAGCCGGCGCATTGCAGGTCGACGGCCTCGGTGGTGTTGGCCATGACAGTCGAACTGTCGAGGATGCGGGTGATGACATGTTCCAGGCTTTCGAAGGCCCCGCGCATCGCCTCCGACTTGTCGCGCACACCGGCCGCACTGTCGCGCGCATCGCTGCCGACGGCCGACAGCCGGTCGATCTTCACACGCAGTTCGTCGAGCGTCTGCTGGATGGAGCCGGTCGCCTTCGAGGTCTGCAGCGACAGCGCCCGGACCTCGGCGGCAACGACCGCAAAACCCTTGCCGGCATCGCCGGCGCGCGCCGCCTCGATCGCGGCGTTCAGCGCCAGCAGGTTGGTCTGGCGGGCGATAGTACTGATCTCCTCGGCGATGTTGTCGACATCGGCAAGCGACTTGGAGAAGCCGGCGATCTCAGTGCCGATCTCGTTCGAGGACTGAATCATGTGGCCGATCTCGGCGACCGAGCCCGTCAGACGGTCGGCCGATTCCTTCAACATGTGACGGGCCTCTGCCGCCGTGCGGTCGGTTTCGCGCAGTGATACGGCGACCGAGCGGTTGGTCTCGGCGATCGAAAGCGCGGTGCGGGTGACATCATCGAAGGCGGAGGCATGCCGGGCCGACATTGCCGCCATATCCTGTATGGCGCCGGCGATATCGACGAGATCGATGCCAAGGGTGGAAGCCTCTTCGGCAAGGCGCAGCAGGATATGGCGCAACGCCTCGGGATCAGGGCCTTCCGCTTCGACCGCCGGTTCTCCGGCCAGATCGTCTATCGCCTTCAGCGCATGCATGCCGACGCTCCCCCGCCTCAATCAGAAAAGCTTCAGGCAACATGGTTAACAAGTTGCAAACAGCGGCCCCACCTTAGACTTAGGTTGTAGAGAGAAGGCCCGCTCGGTAACTGCGGAGCCGCTAGATCGCGCCAATTTCCTTGAGCTTCTTCAGCACCGCCTCGGTCGGCTCGCCGTTTTCGGGCAGGTTGTAGTGCTTCTGGAAATGCCGGATGGCTGCGCGGGTCTGCTCGCCGGCGACGCCGTCGACGCCGACATTGGCATAGGCCATGTTGGAAAGGCCCTTTTGGATCTTCAGTACCAGATCGACATTGGTGAGTCCGCCAGAGGGAACCTGCTTTGCGGCCGATGGAGACGTTTTGACCGTCTTTTCGGCGCTGCGGATCGCGGCTGCCACCGGGTCTTCCGCCGCCGCCTTCGAGCTCACATCCTCAGCCGGCTTTTCGGCGGGCACGGTCGAAGGGCCTGATGCATCGGTCTTCAGCGCCGCCAGCACCTCCGGCGTCGGATCGCCGGTCTGGGCCATGCCGACGGTCTCCTCGAAGAAGAGGATGGCTGCACTGGTGCGCGGACCGATGATGCCGTCGGGGGTGCCGTTATAGAGGCCGCGGCGCACCAGCTGCTGCTGGATCTCCATGACGAGCTGGCTCGGCTGCTGAGCGGGTGCCGCCGGCGCTGGCGTCGCGTTGGTGGTGGCGGCATCCTCCGGCCGTTCGATCCGGAAGGTGGTGACGTCGCCCTGTTGCTCCTCGGCCAGGCGGCGGGCGCCGAGCACGGCTGGAGATTGGGGATCGCGGGTGCGGAAGATCGGGTGCGGATGCAGACCCGGCTGATACCAGAGCGCATTGGCGGCGACGAAGGAGAAGATAACGACGAAGGTGATCGTGCCGCCGGCGACCGACGGATTGCGGCCGATGACGCCGCCGAGCGCGGATGCGCCCTGCAGGCCGAGCCCGCCAAGGGCGGCAGCGCCTGACATCAGTAGGCCCGGCTGCTGCCGTCCCCTTTTTCCCTTAGGCGATTTTCGCTTGCGCGCGGCCATCGAAGCGCCCCTCTTCCAGTTCTGCACCTGTATTGACCGCGCCCTTCAGCCGCGGCGGAAACTCGACAGCCGCACCATGGCCGGCGTCTTCGGCGTGTTTGGCGCCCGAGCCGTCCACCGCGATCTCGATGGTGATAATCGTGCCTTCGCCCGGCTGGCTGGCGATGGCGAAATATCCGCCATGCAGCGCCACCAGTCCCTTGACCAGGGAAAGGCCGAGGCCGGAGCCTTCGAACCGGCGGGTATAGTCGTTCTGGATCTGGACGAAGGGCTGGCCGAGCGAGGCCAGCTTGTCGGCCGGGATGCCGATGCCGGTATCGCTGACCGTCAGCTTGAGGATGCCGTCGCGCGCCGCCGCATCGACCGAGACGACGCCGCCGGCCTCGGTGAACTTTATGGCATTGCCGACGAGATTGATGAGGATCTGCTGGATGGCGCGCTGATCGGCGACGATCTCGCCGAGGCCGCGCTGGATACGGCTGGTCAGCGTGAGGCCTTTGGTCTTGGCCTGCAATGCCAGCATCGATTCGCAAGATTTGACGGAGCTCGAAATATCGAAGGCTTCAAGGATCAGCTCATAGCGACCGGCTTCGATCTTGCTCATGTCGAGCATGGTGTTGACGACGGACAGCAGATGCGCGCCGGATTCGCGGACCAGACCGACATATTCGCGCTGGCGGTCGTTTTCGAACTTGCCGAAATATTCGCCGATCAGGATATCGGAAAAACCGAGAATGGCGTTCAGCGGCGTGCGCAGCTCATGGCTGACGGCGGCGAGGAAGCGCGATTTGGCGTCGTTTGCCGATTCGGCATCGGCCGCGCGGTTCTGGGCTTCGTCACGCAGCTGCTGCTCGACGGAGACATCCCGCAGCTGGGCAATGATGGCGGCAAGTTCGCCGTCGGCATCGCGCCGGGCCGTCATGTCCATTCTGAGATAGGCGAACTGGCGCTGATCGCGCGAGACCGAGGGCCGATCGAGGCGCAGATCGACGCTTGCCGCATCCTCGCCCCGGCGCATGTCATCGAGCGCCTGCAGGAAAAGAATGCGGTCGGAGACATGCACCTGCTCCAGAAAGCCCCTGCCCTTGGGATCGCGCATCCAGGCGAGGAAATCGCGCCGGTCGCGACCGCCGACGGTCGCCACACTGCCGTGCGGGTCGAGGAAGAAGACGAGGCCGGGAGTGGCGGCAAGGAAGAAATCCTCGGCCGACTGCGTGGCGATACCGGCGGACGAACCCTGACGGGCGAGCGCGATGCTGCCGACGGCGGAAAAGAGAAAGGCGGCGCAGACCATGGCGACACCGGCCGGCAGCGCGACAGCCGGACTGGTGACCGCCGAAAGACCGATGGGCGCGGCGACAAGAGCGACCGACGAGAACAGCACGAGGCGGCGCAGGATCGCGAGCTCGCGTTGACGCACGGCTTCACCGCCCCCGGTCCGGGAGAGCCAGCTTGTCGCTGCCCGGTCTACGAGGGCCGTCACCCAGCCGCCAATGTTACTCAATACACGCACGCAATACCCGCCCAAAAGGCTGTCTATCGATCCGGACAATAGGCCTTGGCGACTTAAAGAAAGGATAAGGCAAAAGCGCAGTTCACAGCCTGAAACGACCGAATTTCCCGTTTTGAGGCATCTGGAAGCGTCTTTGCCTTTTGTGGTTAATAGCAGGTAAGCGACGGATTTTCCTCATATTTCAGCATTGCGTTAACTCCTGTGGCAAGGCGAGCCGGCAAAAGCCCTGCAATTGCAAGGAGGTCCTGCCCTGATGCTTAACGCCGATCGCTCGCATTCGACTAAAATGTCCCTCAAATGCCGTTCGCTAAAATTTGAACTAAATTTGCCGCAAATGCGCGTGAGTTTCGAAAAGCGGCATTCGCAACTTGGCGGTAGGGTGAAAACACACCGGACAACCGGCCTGATTCGGCGACAAGAACCGGACGGGAAACAGGATGGGCAACGACAATGTGGTTTCTGATCAAAGGATCCTTCTGGTTTGGCCTTGTGCTCGTGCTTCTCTCCGTCTTCAGCACGGAGAGTTCCGACAAGTTCGCCAGCGGCCCGCAATTGCAGCTTTCTGACGCCTTCACCGCGGCCAGCGGCGCCTATGACTATCTCACCGGCATGTGCTCGGAAAAACCCGAGGTCTGCGCCAAGGGCGGCGAAACCCTCACCGCACTCGGTTACCGGGCCCGCGAGGGCGCCCGCGTCGCCTATGAACTTCTCGACAGCCAGTTCAAGGACGAGGCGCCGGCGACCGCTAAGCTTGGCGAACCGCAGACGCCGGTCGCACTCAACATGCCTTCGCTGGCAGCACCCACCATCCAGGAAAAGGTGCGCGAGGCAAAGGCCGCGCTCAACCAGCCGATGCCTTACCGCCCGCCCGTCGAGGATGATGCCGCAGCCGAGACGGTGGTAACGGGCGCGATTCCGCTGCCGACGCCAAAGCCGGCGATCTGACGAAATTTCGCGGGCACCCGCCCGCAGTGCCTTTCGGTTTTACAGCTTGCATCGGTGGTCCGCATGACGCGGAGATGCCCCATGCCTGACGTGCCTGCCCTGTTTAATTCAGCATGTTGCTGCGTCGTGAGGATGCCCATCCCTCACGGCGTTTTTTCTATTGTTTGCGCAATTCCTGGCCAAACCGCTTCGCGCTTTGCCTGGGAAAACCGCTTCACACTTTTCCTGGAATTGCTCCGGTCTGCGCAATTCCCGGCAAAACCGCTTCGCGCTTTGCCTGGGAAAACCGCTTCACACTTTTCCTGGAATTGCTTTAGTGGTTCAAAACTGCCGGTCTTTCACCTATATGCACATCTAGAGCATTTCCTCACGCATTCCGGACGCAAAACCGCTGCGCACTTTTGCTGGAACTGCTTTAACAGTGAAAGGCTTCTCCATGGCATCCCTCGACCAGATCATCGACGACTTCGCTTTCCTGGACGATTGGGAAGACCGCTACCGCTATGTCATCGAACTCGGCAAGGCGCTGCCCGACCTGGCCGAGGAGAAGCGCACCTCCGAGAACAAGGTGATGGGCTGCGCCAGCCAGGTCTGGCTGGTGACGCATACGACAGGCGATCCCGACAACCCGGTCATGAGTTTCGAGGGTGATTCCGACGCCCATATCGTGCGCGGTCTCGTCGCCATCGTGCTGGCCACCTATTCCGGCAAGCCGGCATCCGAAATTGCCGGGCTCGATGCCTTCGAGATTTTCTCGAAGATCGGGCTGGTGGAGAACCTATCATCGCAGCGCTCGAACGGACTGCGCTCGATGGTGAACCGGATCCGCGAAGAGGCGAAAGTCCGCGTCGCGGCTTGAACGCGATCATGGCCGATCGGCTTTGAAGCAAACAGGCGGTGGATTCGCAAGCGCCCGCTCTGGTGAATCCAGTATATTCACACTTTCTCATAGTATAGGAATACATTCTAAGTCCGCCGGCAAAGCATAAGACGGGATCGCGCACGCTCTCTGGACATCCGCACGAATCATTTGCGCAGGCTCGAAATACTGGAAAGATTATTTTCCTCGCCTTGAAACGGCACACAAAAACATGAGACCGGCCCCTCACTCTAACCTACCGGGTTCGAGCCACAGGGTCTCGACCCATCCTTCGGCCCCCGTAAACGGGGCGAAGGTGATGCCGCGCCTGCGCGAACCGGACAGCAATGGCATGACGCCGTGTCGAGAGCGAAGTTCCACAAATTGAAAAGCCGGGCACTAGGCCCGGCTCTTGTCGTCGACGCTTTCGAAAAAGCTCAGCCGCGGCCGCGCTTGCGGCGCTGACCCAGGCCCATCTCCTTTGCCAGGCGCGAACGCGCTTCGGCATAAGCGGGCGCTACCATCGGGTAATCGGTCGGCAGGTCCCACTTCTCGCGGTATTCTTCCGGCGAGAGGCTGTGATGCGTCATCAGGTGACGCTTGAGGGACTTGAAGTTGCCGCCGCATTCCAAACACGTGATCTGCTCGTCCTGTACGGACTTGCGGACAGAAACTGCAGGCTTCTGCTTTTCGACGATCGCCGCAGCAGGCTGCGGAACGGACGTGTTGCTCAGTGCCGAATGCACGTCGGAAATCAGATTGGCCAAGTCGCTGACCGGTACAACATGGTTGCTGACATAAGCCGCGACGATGTCGGCCGTCAGTTCCACAAGCAGCTCCGGCGCATTGCCGGTCGCTATATCCGTCATATTCTTTCTCCTGTTAGCATGCTCAAACGGTCTTTGACTGACACGTCAAAGACCCGCCTCGTAGAAGCGAACAGCAAAAGTACAGGAAGCGACCTTCTGTTTCGAAAAACGCGAAATCCACCCCTAGATTCCGAAGACCGATACCTATTCTTATACTGCCTGACTGGAAACCACTACGTCATGCTCCACGCGACGGCCTCAGTTTAGACATTAAAAATCAAAACTGAGGGACTTGGAAGCAGTACGATTGCAATTCACAATCAGAACTCTACTTGCATTTTCAAATACCATCGTTTGGCCAAAAGGCCAATTATTATTTGTCGTTTTTCTTGAGAAAAAATGACAGATGAAGAATTGAAGGGCTTTCCGGCAAGCTTTACTCACAGCTTCCTGTGCATAAGTTTTGCATAAATCTGGTAAAGTCGCCAAACAGCACAGGCTCAGCGATCCGGCATATCGTCACGAACCGAGAGTGCAGCGAGATCATATCCCGAATGATGGGCAGCTCTGGCAAGCAGATGGGCAGACACCGGCGCTGTCAGCAGGAAGAAGACGAAGCCGGCAATGGCGCGGGCGAGAATCGCCAGATCTTGCGAATAGAGGCCGGCGGCAAGCAGCAGCAGGCCTGAGCCGACCGTACCGGCCTTCGAGGCCGAGTGCATGCGCATGTAGAGATCGGGCAATCTGACCAGGCCGATCGCCGCCGCCAGCGCAAAGAACGCCCCGGCAATCAGCAACGCAGCGGTGATCGCAGCCACGAGATAATCCATCATCGCGTCTTGCCCCCTGCCCGGCGCTTATTCCCGCCACCCTTTGCTGCAGCTGCGGAAGGCGGCGATTTGATGTTGCCGCGCGACAGCACGAATCGGGCGAAGGCGACCGTCGCCAGGAAGCCAACGAGACCGAGCGAGATGGCGATATCGATATAGAGCGAAAAGCCGGTTTTGACCGCGATGACGCTGATGAAACCGATGGCGATGCCGGTCAGCATGTCGAGCGCCAGGATACGATCCGGCAATGTCGGCCCGGCGACGACGCGCCAGACCGTCAGAATCAGCGCCAGGCCGAGGATGACGAGTGCGGCCGAGGATGCGACCGCGACGATGGCGGCAGGTGTGATCACCGGAAGGCCTCCATGATCTTGCGTTCAAAACCGTTGGCGATGTCACGCTTGCTCGCCTCCGGATCGGAACAATCGAGCGCGTGGACATAAAGCGTGCGGCGATCTGTGGAGACGTCGACCGAAAGCGTGCCGGGCGTCAGGGTGATGAGGTTTGCGAGCAAGGTGATCTCGAAATCGCTCGTCACCGTCAAAGGGAAGGCGAAGATGCCGGGCTTCAGCTTCATATCGGGCGAGAGCACGGTGACCGTGACCTTCCAGGCCGACAGCGACAATTCCTTCAGGAACAAAGCGGCGAGCGAGAGCAGCGGGCCGATGCGAGGGATATGCCCCCCCTTGCCGCCGAAAGAGTCGCGGATGACGACCAGCGCCAGGGCCCCAAGCAGGAAGCCGAAGACGAGATTGTGCAGCGAGGCGCTGCCGGTGACGGCGACCCAGGCAATGGCCAGCAGCAGGTTGAAGAGGAAGGCGATCACCGCGCGCCTCCCGGGAAGACCGAATGAAGATAGGCCCCTGGTTCGACAAGGCCGGCGGCCGCCGATTGCGACAGCGCCAGCAGCCGCTCCGGCAGGATGCCGAAGCCGATGACCAGCGCCGTCAGCGCGGCGAGCGGCAGGCCGGTGCGCCAGTTCGCTCTCGACGGAGCGAGCACCATCGCCGCCGGGCGCCAATAGACGAGCAGGAAGAGGCGGCCGAAGGCGATCGTCGTCAAAAAACCGCCGACGAGAATCGCCGCCGCCAGCCACCAGGCGCCGCTATCGAGCGAGGCCTTGACGAGCATGACTTTCGGCCAGAAGCCGGAAAAGGGCGGCAAGCCGCAGGCAGCCAGGAAGAGCACCAGGGAGAGCGCGGTGAAGCCGCCGCTTTGCCGGTAGAGCCCGCCGAGGGCTGACAGTGAAAAGCCGCCGCCGCGCCGGGCGATCTCGCCGGCGGCAAGATAAAGTGCGGTCATCAGCACCATGGAATGGAGCGCATAGAAGACCGCGCCGCTGATGCCGCCAAGGCCGCTGACGCCGCCGAGAGCGACGCCGGCGAGCATGTTGCCGATGCCCGATATGACGACATAGCCGAACAGCCTGCGGATATCGTTTTCGGCAAGAGCGCCGAGAGCGCCGACGACAATGGTAGCGGCAGCGGTGAGCGCGATCAGCGGACTCAGTTCCGCGCGTTCCACCGGCAGCAGCATGACGATCACCCGTATCAGCGCGTAGATGCCGACCTTGGTGAGCAGGCCGGCAAACAGCGCGGAGACCACGATGCGCGGCGTATGATAGGCGGCGGGCAGCCAGAAATTCACCGGGAAGGCGGCCGCCTTCATACCGAAGGCGAGCAGGAAGAGGCTCGCCAGCGTCATCAGCGGTGCGGTGCCGCGCAAATCCCTCGCTCTTGCGGCGATATCGGCCATGTTGAGCGTGCCGAAGGCAGCATAGAGAATGCCGACGCCGATCAGGAACAGCGTCGTGGCGATGAGATTGAGCACCGCATATTTCAGCGCGCCGTCGATCTGTTCACGTTCGGAGCCGAGGATGATCAGCCCGAAGGAAGAGATCAGCAGCACCTCGAACCAGACATAGAGATTGAAGATATCGCCTGTGAGAAAGGCGCCGGTGACGCCGGCCATCAGCAGCATGAGCAGCGGGAAGAAACCGTACCGCCGGCCGCTCTGACCGATATCGGCCAGCGCATAGATGCCGCCGGCGAGCGCCGCAAGAGCTGCTGTGAAGGTCATCAGCGCACCGAAGAGATCGACGGTGAAGGCGATGCCGAAGGGCGGCAGCCAGCGCCCCATGACCATGGTCAGCGGCCCTTCGGCTGCGACCTTGGCGAGCAGCGCCGCATCGATCAGCGCCAGGCCCGCAAGCCCTGATATGGCAAGCCAGGCCTGCACACGTGGATAGCCACGGAGCATCAGCAGAACCGCACCGAGCGTGATGCAATGGGCGACCGGCAGGATGGCGAGCCAATGGGCGAGCGGCACCGGGGCGGCGATCAGGGCATCGGAGAGATCGACGGTGGTTGGGGCGGCCATCAGGTGACGCCTCCACTACCGCGAGAAAGGGTTTGCCATGGGGCAAGCATCCGCACCAGCATCCGCCTCAATACCCCAATGGCGGCAGCGGCCGGTCGTCGGGCTCGGCGGCGCGCATGTCGTTGGTGTCGTCGGTGCCGAGGTCCTGATAGGCGCGATAGGTCAGCACCAGCAGGAAGGCGAGGAAGGAGAAGGAGATGACGATCGCCGTCAGGATGAGGGCCTGCGGCAGCGGGTTGGCCGCACCTACGGGCAAGGTTTCGAGACCCGCCGGAATGATCGGCGGCACCCCGCGCGTCAGCCGGCCACCGGTGAAGAGCAGCAGGTTGACGGCATTGCCGAGGATGGCGATGCCGAGCACGATGCGGATCGAGAATTTCGACAGCAAGAGATAGATGGCGGCGGCGAAGAACAGGCCGACGAGGATCGAAAGAAGCGGCTCCATCATCCCACCTCCTTTTCTTCCAATGCCAGCGCGATCGAGGTGATGGCGCCGAGCACGACGAGATAGACGCCGACATCGAAGAGCATGACGCTCGACAGCGGCACTTCGAGACCGAAGAGGTTCGGATAGATCCAGAGGCCGGTCATGAAGGGAACGGCAAAGAGGATGGAGAGAAGGCCGGCCAGGGTCGACAGCAGCAGGCCGAAGCCGGCAATCGACAGCGGATGGAAGAACAGCGCCCGGCGAACGGCGGCAACGCCGCTGGCAATGCCGTAGATCGCCAGTCCCGAGGCGGCGATCAGCCCGCCGATGAAGCCGCCGCCCGGCTCGTTGTGGCCGCGCAGCAGCACGAAGACGGAAAACAGCAGCATCAGCGCGGTGAGGAACGGGGCGACGGTGCGGAAGATCAGGGTGTTCATCGGATCAGCCCTCCAGCCCGGGATCATTGGCGGCAAGCTTGCGCTCGGCGCCGGCGCGCATGCGGATCAGCGCCAGGATGGCGAGGCCGGTGACGGTGACGACGGCGATTTCGCCGAGTGTGTCGGTGCCGCGGAAATCGACGATGATGACGTTGACGACATTGGCGCCGTGGGCAATCGATTTCGAATAGGTGTTGAAAAAGACCGTCAGCGCGTCGTTGAACGGCGCCTCGGTCGCCCGCATCAGCAGAAGCGCGAAGCCGAGGCCGCAGACCAGTGCAAGCGCTCCGTCGAAGAGCCTGCGGCCGAGCGGGCGCCGGTCGGCGGGCGAGAGGCGAAGCCTGGTCATGACGAGGGCGAGGATGACCACCGACAGCGTTTCGACCATGAACTGGGTGAAGGCGAGATCCGGCGCACCGAACAGCAGGAAGATGATGGCGACGGCGAAACCCTGGATGCCGAGCGAGACGATCGCCGTCAGCCGGTCGCGGGCGACGAGCACGGCGGCAAGGCCGAAGGCGGCGATCAGGAAGACCGCCCATTCATGCAGCCTGACATCGGCCGGCCAGGCGGGAAGACGCGGCAGTTCGCCATAGACGACAAGCGGGACGATGAGGATGGCGGCAACGCAGAGGAAAGTGCAGGTGACATAGATCTCGAGCCGCCCCGGATGGAGCACACGCATGGCGCGGGCGGCGAAGCGGACAAGGCCGGATATGGCGAGGTCGAAACCGTGATCCGGCCCGCGCCCGGCCGCACGCAGGAGGACGGCCATCGCAGAGCGGGCGGGCGCGAGCTGCCAGTAGACGCCGATGCCGACGAGCACGGTCAGAGCGGAGAGTGCCAAAGGCAGGCCGAGATGCGGCGTCAGCGAAATGTCGATTTCCACAGGGGTCTGGCGGATGGCGGCTGATATCGGCGAGGACAGAACGGCATGGGTGAAAGTCGAAAAGACCGCCGCGAGCAGGCCGAGGATGGCGAGAACGGCCGGGCCGAGCCAGAGCAGGACGGGCGCTTCGTGCGGATGTTTCGGCGTCTCCACCGGCTGGCCGAGGAAGGGCTTCAGCGCCACGGCGAAGGCGATCGCGAACATCAGCGCATTGCCGAAGACGGTTATGGCGGTGAAGGTCAGCGCGCGGATGTCGCCGCCGATAAGGGCGGTATAGATCTCCTCCTTGGCGAGGAAGCCGAAGAAGGGCGGCAGGCCGGCCATGGAGAAAGCCGCCGCGAGCGCAATGATCCAAGTCAGCGGCATCGCCCGCATCAGGCCGCGGAGCCTGGTGATATCGCGTGTGCCGGTCTCGTGATCGATGATGCCGGCGACCATGAAGAGCGCGCCCTTGAATAGCGAATGCGCCACCAGATAGAGGGCCGCCGCCTCCACCGCATGTTCCGAGCCGAAGCCGATCAGCATGACCAGCAGGCCGAGCGATGAGACGGTGGTATAGGCAAGCTTGAGCTTCAGGTCTGTCTGGCGGATGGCGAGCGTGGTGCCGACCACCAGCGTCAGCCCGCCGAAGAAGGGCAGAAGGATTTCCCAGGCAGCCGTCGCCCCCATGACGGGATTGAGCCGCATCAAGAGATAGACGCCGGCTTTCACCATGGTGGCCGAATGCAGGTAGGCCGAAACCGGCGTCGGCGCCTCCATGGCGTTCGGCAGCCAGAAATGAAAGGGAAACTGCGCCGACTTGGTGAAGGCACCGCCCAGGACCAGGATGAGGGCGGCGAGATAGAGCGGACTTTCGCGCACGACATCGCCGAAGCCTGTGAGCTCAGACATCTGCGTGACGCCTGTGATGTTCCAGAGCAGCAGCAGGCCGGCCAACAGGCAGAGCCCTCCCCCGCCGGTCACAACAAGCGCCTGCAGGGCGGCGCGGCGAGCCGCTTCCCGCTCGTGATCGAAACCGATCAGCAGGAAGGAGGTGATCGATGTCAGTTCCCAGAAGATGAAGAGCATCAGGAAACTGTCGGAAACGACGAGGCCGAGCATCGCGCCCATGAAGAGAAAGATGAAGGAGAAGAAGCGGCCCTGATCCTTGTGTCCCTTGAGATAGCCGCCGGCGTAAAGCACGATCAGGGTGCCGATGCCGGTGATCAGCAGCGCGAAAGCCAGCGACAGGCCGTCGAGGAACCAGGAGAAGGAGAGATGATAGCTCGGTACCCAGGCATACCCGCCGGTGACGACCTGGCCGCGCGCGATCTGCGGGACGAAACGCAGGAAATGCAGGAAGGCGAGCAAGGGCGCGATCGCCAGAAGCCAGGCCCCGTTGGCACCGAGCATGCGGATGACGAAGGGGGCGGCAAGAGCGCCGGCGAGCGGGAGACACAGGGCCAGAAATGTCAGAGCCGTGACATCGGCCATGTCTCCTCCCCAACCGCAAAAGAAACGAAATGCCAGCGAAAACCGGCCTGTCTTCATGACTTAGGCGAAACGGGAGGGCGCCTCAAGCGATTTCGGCCGCAGGCAAAGCTGCAGGTGTGTTCGAAGCGGTTCAGACCGCAGACCGGGCCGTCGATCAGGCCGTCGGCCGGGAAAGACGCGTCAGCAGCCGGGCGACGCAGCCGTGCAGGACGAAGACCAGAAGCGTCAGCGGCCAGAGCAGGCAGGCTAAGAGGCCGGCGAGACGATGGAGCGTCAAGCCGTCATGGTTGGCCCAGCCTTCCAAAAGCGTGACCGCCATGGCGGCCACGGCGACGAGGCCGTAGAGCAGGACGATTGCTGCTTCAAACACCAGTGATTCCCCAATGCACGTAACATTAACCCTAACAGAAAACCCCTAACGGATGTAAGAGCAAGCGTCCTCCCCCAAAAGCGGTACACGGCGAATTGGGCAGGATGGTGCCCAAGACTTGATGAATCGGTGACGGCGCACCACATTTTGCGCGAAACGGAACCGCCCCTCGGCGAAAGGAGCATGGCATGTCCGAAACTGCAACCACCGCCAAGATCCACAAGACCGATGCCGAATGGAAAGAGCAGCTCACGCCTGAGCAATACCGCATCACGCGCCAGCACGGCACCGAACGCGCCTTCACCGGCCCCTATTGGGATTCCTTCGAGACAGGGCTTTACCGCTGCGTCGGCTGCAATGCCCCGCTTTTCCGCTCCGACACCAAATTCGATGCCGGCTGCGGCTGGCCAAGCTATTTCGAGGCAGTCTCGCCCGATGCGGTGACCGAACATCGCGACACGACCTTTGGCATGGTGCGCACCGAAATCCGCTGCGGCGCCTGCGAGGCCCATCTCGGCCACGTCTTTCCCGACGGCCCGCCGCCGACCGGCCTGCGCTACTGCATCAACGGCCATTCCATGGTGTTCGAACCCGGAAAGTAAGTGCTGAGCCGCGCCATCGGCAAGCGGCTCGTCCGGATGCAATGAGCCGCTGATCTTCTGTGTCGTTCACGCTATCGACGGACCGGTAGTCCCAGGAGAAGCCAATGGCGGGAGATATCCTGAAGACCGATCGGCTGGTGCTGCGGGAGATCACGCCTGCCGACCTGCCGTTTCTCCACCGCATTTTCAGCGATGCCGAATCCATGCGTTATTACCCCGGCATCAAGAGTTTCGACGAAACCGCGCTCTGGTTTCAGAGGCTCGCCTTCGACAGTTATGCCAGTCACGGTTTCGGCCTCTGGGCGGTGACGGACCGGCAGAGCGGCGCGTTGCTCGGAGATTGCGGCATAACGATGCAGGAAACGTCTGCGGGGCTGGAACCTGAGATCGGCTATCATCTGTGGCGCGACCATTGGGGCAAGGGCTATGCGGTCGAGGCAGCCACCGCATGCCGGGACCACGCGCTTGATACCTTTAGTCTTGCGCGCATCGTCTCCATCGTCAGGCCCGACAACATTCCCTCGCGGCGCGTTGCGGAGCGGGTGCACCGGCGGCGGGAAACATTCGCCAAAACAGGCAGCCCCGATGGCGGCATGATGGAATTCTACCTCTACATCACGGACGCGGCGTAGAGCGGTACGGACCCATCACTCGTGGTCGGCGGGACAGGGCCAGCTTGTCGGGGCGGAGAGGCCGGCCGGCAGCTTGGTCGAGGCATCGCCGCAGGCAAGGTCGATCTGCGCCTGTTCGAGCCCGGTTGCGGCCGAGAGGTCGAGACCTTCGATGCGGGTCAAGAACATGAAGGCGCGTTCGAACATCGCCGGGCCTTCGAGGGCCGCGCCGGAGAGATCGGCGCGGGAGAGATTGGCGAAAGAGAATTTCGTCCCCGTCAGCACCGCCTTGTCGAAATCGGCGCGGCCGAGTTCGGCCTTTTCGAAGCTTGCGCCGGCAAGCCGGGCGCTGGCGAAATTGGCCCGCTGCAACTCGGCGCCGGCAAAGGAAGCGCCTTCGGCGATGATATTGGCGAAGCTGGCGCGATAGGCCTCGATCTTGGCGAAGTTGGCGCCTTCGGCATGTGCGCCCTCGAGCGAGGCGCGCACCAAGGTCGCCTTCTCGAGATTGGCGGATTTGACGTTGGCGCCGGCGAGATCGGTCAGCGAGAAATCGGTGCCGAAGAGATTGGCGCCTTCGAGATCACTGCCCTGCAGCATCAGGTTCTTCTTGGTGCATTCCTGCCAGTCGAGCTTTGGCGATGCCAGGCTGCCGCAATCGGCGGCGCGTGCTGCAACCGGCGGAAATGCCAGTAGAATGAGGGCAAGGAGACCGAGCGACGATCTGTGCATTGCCATTGAACTGTTCACCTCCGTGACATTCTGAAGCCGCCTGCGGCGAAGCAGGCTTCTTCCACTTTCTTACACAGCTCAGACTACAATAAAAAGATGGCAAGCGCCCTTCACAATGGGTTGCCGAACGACTCCAGAGGCAGGCGAAGCTCCATGCAGGTGAGGTCCAGCCAGCGGCCGAACTTGGTGCCGACCTCGGAAAATCTGCCGGCGATGCGGAAACCGAGCTTTTCGTGCAGCCTGATCGAGGCGGTGTTCTCAGCCTCGATGCCGGCGATCATCACATGGATATTGGCGGCCGCGGCACGTGCGATCAGTTCCCGCATCAGGCGCTCGCCGATGCCGGCACCGCGGCAATCCTTGTCGACATAGACGGAATGCTCCACCGTGTGGCGGTAACCGTCGAAGGCCCGCCAGTCACCATAGGAGGCGTAACCCGCGACCTTGCCCGCCATCTCGGCGACGATGACAGGAAAGCCCCGCGCCTTGCGCGCCTTGAACCATTCCAGCCGATTTTCAAGATCGACCAGCGTGTCGTTCCAGATCGCCGTCGTGTGCTCGACGGCGTGATTGTAGATATCGCGGATGGCGGAAAGATCGGCTTCGGTGGCGTCGCGGAGGAGGACAGCGTCTGTCATGATGCTCAGGTTCACATTGTCTGCGAAGGCGGCATACGCCCGACCCAGACAGATGTAAACGGCCGTCGTTCAGACACCCGGCGCCGGCAGGCTGAAACAGGTGAAGACGGCCGAATAATGCACCGCCGCGGCGGTGACGACGAAACCGTGCCAGATGGCGTTCTGGAAGCGCAGCTTCTCCCAGACATGGAAGATGACGCCGAGCGAATAGATGACGCCGCCGATGACGATCAGCAGCATCGAGGCCGAGGGAATGCGCGCGGCGACAGGCCCGGCCACCAGCACGCCGCTCCAGCCCATGGCGAGATAAAGCAGGATGGCGAGGCGATCGTAGCGCCCGGGAAAGACGCATTTCAGGATAATGCCGATAGCGGCGAACAGCCAGATCGCGACCAGCATGAACAGGAGCAGTGGATCGTCGGCGCCGCGTTCGAGGAAGGGCGTGTAGGTGGCGGCGATCAGCAGGAAGATCGCCGAATGGTCGAAGCGGCGCAGGTACCATTTCGTACGCGAGACCGGCCAGGCGTTGTAGGAAAAGGAAATGGCCAGCGTCAGCACCAGCCCGACGCCATAGATCCAGGCGGCGGCGAGCGCGCCGTAGGAGCTCCAGACCGTGGCGTAGAAAATCAGGACGGTGGCGCCGATCAGCGCCAGCACGAGACCGACGCCGTGGACGATACCGTCGGCGATCAGTTCATATCTGTCGTAAGCCCAGCGAATGCCGTTGAACTCGGCCATGCACGCCAATCCGTTTCATACCCCGGTTGCAATCGTCGCATCGAACGGGTGGAGGCGCAACTGCGGCAAAGCGCACCGGCGGTAAATCTTCGTGACAGCCAGGCAGGCAGTCTGCGCTGCCTTTGATGGTACGCGGACAAGGACTGCGGCCGACGCACGACACGCCGAACAGGCAGTGGCCCAGGATCAAATCTTCTGCCGGTCGACCAGCACCGAGCATTTGGCATGGCGCACGACCCGATCGGCAGTGGCGCCGATGAAGTAGTTGGAAAAGTCCGGAACGTGCGAGGCGACGATGATGAGATCGGCGCCGTGGCTTTCGGCGGTCGAGATGATGGCTTTGGCAGGTGGACCGTTGCGGATCTCGACGGTTGCCGTGACGCCGCTGGTCGCGAGCAGCGCTTGCAGCTTGTCGCGGCTGTCCTGCATGGCGTCCTCGACCATATTGGCCGGCAGTTCGATCGCGACATAGCTCGGCACATCTTCGATGACGTTGAGCGCGATGATCTCGCCGCCGTCATCGAGCAAGGACGCGGCCTTGCGGAGGATCTTTTCTCCCTTTTCGATACCGCCGAGCGCGATCGCTACGATGATCTTCCTGTACATGGCTTCCCTCCATGACTGAGATATATAAGCTTCCTCTAAAGAAGATATGAGCGCATTGATCGCAATCAAGTGGGCGCAAGCCATCGTCAACATCTGTTCAACGCTTCATCGTCAAAAACGGGTCTTCTGTGAACAATCGGAATGCGCCATATAGGGGTCAAGTACGGCAGCCAGGGAGATAAAGACGAATGAACCGGCGAAACTTCCTTGAGCTTGCCACGGGCGGCGTGTTTGCCGCCACAGCCGGTACGCCTTCCCTTTCACGGGCCAATTCTCCAGGAGAGCCATCCATGACGAGCGAAACTTCCTATGCGCTGACGCGGCCTGCCTATATCGATCAGTCGCATCTCGTCGTGACCGACCTCGGCCTGGTGTCCGGCTTCTATCAATCGATGCTCGGCCTGAAGGTGATCGAGAAGACGGCGAGCGGCGAAGTGCTGGGTGTCGGCGATCTGCCGTTGCTGACGCTGACCACGGCAAAAGATGCTGCGATCGCGCCCCGCAATGCCGCCGGCCTTTTCCACACCGCCTTCCTGGTGCCGAACCGGGTCGAACTCGCACGCTGGCTGCGCCATGCGGCACACAATAATGTCGTGCTCGACGGCGCCTCGGATCATCTCGTCAGCGAGGCGATCTATCTGTCCGATCCCGAAGGCAATGGCATCGAGATCTATGCCGACCGGCCGCACGAACAATGGAAGTTCCACCAGGATGGCATGGTGGAGATGGCGACGCTGCGCCTCGACCTCCAGGCGCTCTACAACAGTGCGCCTGATGAGCGCTGGGATGGCATGGCTGCGGGGACGGCGATCGGCCACCTGCATCTGCAGGTCGGCGACATCCCGCAGGCCGACGCCTTCTACCACGACGTTCTCGGCCTCAAGCTGATGGCGCGTTATCCCGGCGCGAGCTTCTTTGCGACCGGCGGCTACCATCACCATCTCGCCGCCAATATCTGGAACAGCCGCGGTGCCACTGCGCGCGCCGGCAACATGACCGGGCTTTCGGACTACAAGGTCCGCTTCAATGACAAGGCGACGCTGGATGCGGCAGTCTCCAAGCTCGATGCACTGGAGATCAAGAGCGAGAAGCGCGACGGCGGCGTATTCCTCAAGGATCCCTGGGGCATCGGCCTGACGCTTTCGGCATAATTTCCAGGTCGCGTCGGGTCAGCCATAACGGTTGAAGAGGCTTGCGCCATGGAGCAATGCCGTCGACTCAAAGACATGCGGCATGCAGCGTATCGGATGGTCAGTCCCGTCACGGAACCGGAACCCTGTCAGCGCGTTTCCGTGAGGAAGCAATGGGGCTTCGGGGACCTCACCGCATGGGCATCGCCAATGGCATCCGCAAACAAGCAAAGAAGATCGCAATCGGCGAACGCCACACCAGCGCCTGGGCACAGTCGCTGAAGGAAGCCGCGGAAGAACTGCCGCCGCCGCCGCCGCTGCACCGTCTGGAAAAGGACGGGCTCGATGTCACCATGGCCTGGGCGATCATCGGCATCTTCGGCATTCTCTTCCTTGCCGCCGTCTACCTGATGTCGCTCATCCTCATTCCGATCACGCTCGCCGTCGTCGTCGGCATGATCCTCGGCATGGCGGCGGAAAAGCTCAGCAAGATGGGCGTGCCGCGGCTTGCCAACGCCTTCATGCTGTCGAGCGGCGTGGCGCTGGTGATCTTCCTGCTTATCAACTCGCTCGCCGACCCGCTGATGACGTTTGCCAATGAAGGCCCGGCCTTCGCCGAGCGAACCATCAACCGCGTCATGCCTTATCTCGAGCGCATCAGATGGCTGCATATTACGCCAGCGACATTCGAAAGCGGGTCGATGTCGATCGGTGCACTGCTCGAAAACACTGGCAACGTGCTGCATGTGGTGACGAGCAGCCTGACGCCGGCGCTGGTGCAGGGGATGATATTCTTTGCGGCGCTGCTGTTCTTCCTCGCTGGTCGGGTCAACCTACGCAAAACGATCATCATGACCTTCCGCACCCGCACGCAACGGCTGGCAGCCATCCGCGTCATCAACGCTGTCGAGCAGGTGCTCGGCTTCTATTTCGCGACGGCCTCGCTGATCTATGTCGGGCTCGGCGTCGTCATGACCGTTATCGCCTATGCCGGCGGGCTGTCTGCCCCGGTGCTCTGGGGCTTCTTCGCCTTCCTCTCGAGCTTCATCCCTTACCTTGGCATCACGCTGATGACGCTTGCCGTCGCGGTCGCCGGCATCCTCACCCATGATGGCTTTCTCATCGGCCTGATGCCGGCCGCGGCCTTCTTCACGGTGCATCTCCTCATGGAGAACCTGATCTTTCCCGCAGTGATGGGGCGGCGGTTGGAAATCAATCCCTTCGTCGTTTTTCTCGCCATCCTGTTCTGGACATGGATGTGGGGTGCCGTCGGCGCCATGCTGGCGCTGCCGCTGTCGCTGATCGTCATGACTGTTATCGACGAACTGCTGATCGAGGAAAAACCGCAGCCGCAATTGCCGAAATGATCAACCGGGGGGACGTTCGTGGCAGCTGATCTCGATCTTGCCGAATCCGATCACGACCAGATGGTCAGCGGCCGTTCTCTCTGGGGGAAAAGCGGCATACGACCGGAATGGCGGCCGATCGCGCAGAGCTTTTCCACCGACGTCGCGGTGATCGGCGGCGGCATCACCGGCGCATTGGTTGCCGAACATCTGACGGCGCGCGGTTTTTCCGTTGTTGTCATCGACCGGGAGCAGCCCGGTTTCGGCAGCACCGCGGCGAGCACGGCGATGCTGCAATGGGAAATCGACAGCACGCTCACCGAGCTCGAGGATTATTATGGCTTCGAGCGCGCGGCCGGCATCTACCGCCGCAGCGGTGCCGCGGTGGCCGGCCTTTCCAAGCTGATCGCCACCAATGGGATTGCCTGCGGCTTCCGGCCGCGCAACACGCTCTATCTCGCCGCCAATCAGGAAGGCGCACGCAATCTCCTGGAGGAGCGCCAGCTTCGCCGCCGGGCCGGCCTGCCCGGCGTCTATCTCGAACATCCCGATCTCTTCACCCAATTCGAACTCGACCGGGATGGCGCGATCTATTCGCCGGGCTCGGCGGAATGCGATCCGTTGCTTCTCACCTGGGCGCTGCTGGAGATGGCGATACGGCGCGGCGCGCGGCTGGTCAACGCTTCCGTGACGGCACTTCACAGCGAAGGCGATCACGTCACGATGGAGACGGATGGAGGCCATCTGATCGAGACGCGGCATGTCGTGCTGGCGACCGGCTATTCGATGCCGGGCCTCGACATGCCGAAGCTGCATCGGTCGAGTTCGAGCTGGGCGCTCGCCACCGTGCCGCAGGACCCGGCACATTTCTGGCGCGACAGGGCGCTGATCTGGGAGGACAGCCACCCCTATCTCTACATGCGGACGACCGCGGACAATCGCATCGTCGCCGGCGGCGAGGATGACGAGACGATCGACGCGCAGACGCGCGACCGCAAGCTGCCGGCCAAGATCACGGCGATCCGGGAGAAGATGAAGCGGCTGTGGCCGAAGGCGGATACGCGGGTGGAACACGCCTGGAGCGGCACCTTCGGTGAGACGGTCGACGGCCTGCCGCTGATCGGCCCGGTGCCGGAGACGCCGCATGTGTTCGCCGCCTATGGCTACGGCGGCAACGGCATCACCTTTTCCTATCTCGCCGCGCAGATGATCGGCGCCATGCTGGCCGGCATGCAGCGCGACTGGTTCGAGGATTTCGCGCTCGACAGGGACGGACCGGGTTTGCGCCGTTTTGGAGAGGATGTGGTGCGGGTGGGCAAGGAGCTGAGGTAAGGTCTCATATTGACTGTCGTGGCGTGGGCGCCCCCCTGGCATACCTTCAGCCGCAAAATCACTCCGTCGTCTTGTCGTCGCCGGTGTCCTCGACGTCCTCGAGGCGGACGAACTCGGTCCCCTTGGCCTTCAGATCGACCAACGCCTTGGCCACCCCCTCGCCGGCCGCATGGGTCGGCTGGTTGACGTGGGAGATGACGACATCGCCATCCCTGGCCGAAGCGATGCGCTTTTCGGTGATCGCGGCTCCCAGCAGCGAGCCGCCGTCGCCGTTCACCGAATAACCGGCAATGCGATAACCCATGGCGCGGATCTCGCCGATGGCGGAAAGATCGTATTTGGCGGTCGAGCCGCGGAACCAGTGCGGCGCCGGAATGCCGGCCGCGACCATGGCGGCAGCGCCGCCTTCAACTTCCTGCCGCACCGCCTGCGGTGATCCGGCGGAAGCGATGCCATAGATCAGCGTCGGCGTGTCGACGGCCGGAATATGGTTCTCGCCATGGTTTTCGAGTTCGAAGAGATCGGGATTCTGCAGGAACACGGCGACGGCAGCGGGATTGCGCTTCAGCCAGCGGGCGGTGACGAAGATCGTCGCCGGGATGCGTTCCCGCACCAGCGTCGACAGGATGCGCTCGTCCGCCTGGCCCATGCAGGCATCAAAGGTCAGCGCAATGCGGGCGTGGCCGGCAAGATTGGAGCGGGCGATATGCAGATGCGGCTCGACGAGCTTTGGCGCCGGCGCCTTCGGGGCCGGGCTGATTACGGCCGAGGCCGGTCCAACGGCGGCAGGCAGCGTTGGCGGCACTTCATCCGCCAATGCCGCGGACATGTTGGCCAGTAGGAACGCCGAAGCGAGCAGGATGCGGTTCATATTGTGGATTTCTACGATTCGATCCGGCAGTTCTAACGGTTGGGTTTGCCCGGCGCCATGTGGCCGGATGTCACCGCACCCGTTTGGGCGGACGGAGCCGCATCAATCGTAAAGATAATACTTGTCCCACTTCTCGCGCGGCACCTTCTCGCCGATCTCGTAGTTGAGCTCGCGCACGTTGATATGCTGCGGACCGGTGATGCAATTGTAGGAGAGATGATACCAGTCGCCCTTGCTGCGGAAGACCGCGCCCGGCGCCTGCAGCGAATTGTCGCCGGGGATCGGGTCCTTGAACGTATAGGCGATGACCTTGTCGGGCTTGAAGCCGGTGCTGTCCTTGTTGATGCGGCTCATCGCCTCGGTGTCGCAGCTCTGTTCCAGCCGGGTCGAGGGATCGAGTTTTTCCAGCTGCTTCTTGATGGCGGGATCGACGGCGAAGGCGGGGGCAGCAAGGCTTGCGAGGGATACAAACAGGAGCAGACGTTTCGGCATTGTGGAGAAAATCCCTTACTGTTGTCCATTCTTCACCCTGCCACCGACGGCTTGCCGGAGGCTTGGCACGTGCAAATTTCGCGCAACGAGAGCGGACTTTCTTAAATATTGTGGTGACATCAAGGCAAGGCGGGCAGAGCGCCCTCCTTGCCTGTGGAAGGGCACCTCGACCCTTGGCGCATCCTTGCCGCTTGATCCGGGGCCGGTGCGCCTCTATCTCTTGCCAACCCGACATTCCCACCGGAGCCATTCCTTGTCCGTTTTCAAAAGTCTGCCGACACCGCCTGCCGCACCGAAGAAGCCGATCTCCGATATGCGCCACGGCATTACCCGCACGGACGATTATGCCTGGCTGCGCGCCGACAACTGGCAGGCGATGTTCAAGGATCCGTCGATCCTCGACCCTGATATCCGCCGGCATCTGGAAGCCGAAAACGCCTATATGAACGCAGCGATGGAAGACACCAAGCCGCTGCAGAAGGTGTTGTTTTCCGAAATGCGCGGCCGCATCAAGGAGGACGACAGCTCGGTGCCGATGAAGGACGGCGCCTATGCCTACGGCACCTTTTATGTCACCGGCGGCGAACAGCCGCGCTATTTCCGCATCGCCCGCGACGGCAATGTCGCCGACGAGACGATCCGCACCGTGCTGCTCGACGGCGACAAGGAGGCCGCCGGCAAGGCCTATTTCCGCCTCGCCGGTCTCGACCATACGAGCGACCACAGCCGCGGCATCTGGGGCTATGACGACAAGGGCTCGGAATTCTTCACGCTGCAGGTCCGCGATCTCTCAACCGGCGAGGACCTTGCCGACCGGATCGAGAATACCGGCGGCGGCGGCGTCTGGGCGCCCGACGGCAAGAGCTTCTTCTATTCGGCGCTGGACGAGAACCACCGGCCGTCGAAGGTATTCCACCACATTCTCGGCCAGCCGCAGTCGGAAGACCGGCTGGTCTATGAAGAGCCGGATGCCGGCTTCTTCATGGGCGTCGGCGGCTCGCTGCTCGACGATTTCATCTATGTCGATATTCACGACCACGAGACCAGCGAATACCGGCTGCTGTCGACCAAGGACCTGACCGCCGAGCCGAAGCTTGTGGCGGCGCGCGAGGAAGGCATCGAATATTCGCTGACCGAGGGCGGCGACGTCTTCTACATCCTGACCAATGACGGCGGCGCCAAGGATTTCAAGATCATGGAAGCGCCGGTTGATAAGCCGGGCAAGGAAAACTGGCGCGAAGTGGTGCCGCACAAGCCCGGCACGCTTGTTATCAGCCACATGGCCTATGCCCGCCATCTCCTCTGGCTGGAGCGCAAGGACGGGCTGCCGCAGATCATGATCCGCGACCGGGCGACCGGCGAGGAGCATGCGATCGCCTTTGCCGAGGAAGCCTATTCGCTGGGGCTGCAGGGTGCAGCCGAATACGACACGGATATCATCCGCTTCTCCTATTCCTCGATGACGACACCGTCGCAGCTCTACGACTACAACATGGTGACGCGCGAACGCACGCTGTTGAAGACGCAGGAGGTGCCGTCCGGCCACAATCCCGACGACTACATCACCCGCCGCGTCTTCGCCCCGGCCTGGGATGGCGAGAAGGTGCCGGTCACCCTGCTCTATCGCCGGGATACCCCCCTCGACGGCACGGCACCCTGCCTTCTCTACGGCTACGGCGCCTACGGCATCACCATTCCGGCCGGCTTCAACACCAATTGCTTGTCGCTCGCCGACCGCGGCTTCGTCTATGCCATCGCCCATATCCGCGGCGGCAAGGACAAGGGGTTTGCCTGGTACGAAGACGGCAAGATGGACAAGAAGACGAATACCTTCAAGGACTTCGTCGCCGCGGCCGATTATCTGAATCAACAGAAGTTCACCTCTTACGCGAAGATCATCGCCGAGGGCGGATCGGCCGGCGGCATGCTGATGGGCGCGGTTGCCAATATGGCGCCGGAGAAGTTCGCCGGCATCATTGCCGCCGTTCCCTTCGTCGACGTGCTCAACACCATGCTGGACGATACGCTGCCGCTCACCCCGCCCGAGTGGCCGGAATGGGGCAACCCGATCGACAGCAAGGAAGAATACGAGCAGATCGCCTCCTACTCGCCCTATGACAATGTCGGTGCGAAAGCCTACCCGCCGGTTCTGGCGCTCGGCGGCCTGACGGACCCGCGCGTCACCTATTGGGAGCCGGCCAAATGGGTGGCGAAGCTGCGCGATAAGACGACCGGCGACGCGCCGATCCTGCTCAAGACGAATATGGACGCCGGCCATGGCGGCGCTTCGGGCCGCTTCCAGCGGCTGGAAGAGATCGCCTTCGAGTATGCGTTTGCGATCAAGGTTGCGGGGAAGATGTAAGGGTTGGGTGGGGCGTCACAGAGGCCAGGGAGAGAGAAATGCCCGTCTATGTCGCCCTACTCCGCGCCGTCAATGTCGGCGGCACCAGCTCTCTGCCGATGGCCGAGCTGAAGGCAGTCTGCGAAGGCCTCGGCTTTACCGAGGTGAAGACCTACATCCAGAGCGGCAACGTGCTTTTCCGCTCGGACGAGGCGGAAAAGACGGTGGAGGAGCGGCTCGACGAAGCGCTCGGCAAAAAGATGGGCAAGCGGCCAGGGGTGATGGTGCGCAGCCGCAAAGAACTCGACAAGATCGCTGCCGACGCCCCCTTTCCCGAGGCCAAGCCGAACTTCCTGCTCGTCCACTTCCTGCCCGAAAAGGCGCCCGGTGATGCGCTGGAAAAGATGGTGGCGCCCGATGGCGAGGAGGCCAAGCTCGCCGGCCGGGAAATCTATGTGCATTATCCCAATGGATCCGGCCGCTCGAAGCTGAAACTGTCGGCGCTGAAGCCCGCAACCTCGCGCAATCTCAACACCGTGCGCAAGCTCGCCGAATTGGCAGCGGCGCTGGAAGGTAAGGACTGAGGGGCCTCAAAAAGTCAGTGCGGTTCTGCGCTTCCAAGAAAAGTTGAATCGCCCGACGCCCTCGGCATTTCCACCACCGGCAGAAAGAGCATCTTCACGAAGGTGCGCAGCATCAGCACCTGTTCGGCCAGCGTGTTCGGCTCCTTCAGCGTCTTCGACAGGACGATCCCGCCTTCCAGGACGGAGGACACCATGTCGGCGAGCTGGTCGACATTGACGGGTTCGCGCGGCGGATAGATGGCCATGATCTCCCGCAGCATGCGGCCGAAACGGCGCCGCCATGCAAGCACCGCATTCCGGTTGGTCTCCTGTATCTCGCGGTCGAACAACCGCTCGTAGTAGCAGACGGTCGCCACGAGGCAGCCGGGATGGCCGTTCGGCAGGTCGGAGAGCAGTTCGGACAGCAGTTTGAGACCGAGCAGGAAGGATTGCAGCGGATCGTCGACCAGATCGCGCGCGCGGCTGAAGATCTCATCGTAGATGCGCTCGTCATTTTCGATGTAGCGGTTGAGCAGCGCCTTGGCGAGCTCGTTCTTGTCCCGGAAATGATAGAAGAAGCCGCTCTTGGTGATGCCGGTCTCGGCGATCAGCTCCTCGATGGAGGTGCCGCCGAAACCCTTCTGCAAGACCGCCGCTTCGGCCACATCGAGGAGGCGGGTCCGCGTTTCCTCGCCCTTTCGCATGTCCCCTCCTGCCCTGGCTCCTGTACCGGCGGTACGGTTTTCAGCGCCGCATATTCAGATCTGCCATCGCCCCGGCAGCATCGAGTGAAGCAAGCAATTGATATCCATCGGCAAAAACCAAAACCGCCTGGAGTATACCTCAAGTCGCCTAGTTTGACAGCCGAATAAGCGTCAGAACATCATTGATCGACAGCAGCCGTTTCTGGCGCTGTGAGGGAGAGACTTCACAATGGTAAAGTACAGAAACGGTTTGCCGCAACTCAAAGGCGGCACCTTCATTACCGATGGCGGCATGGAAACGACGTTGATCTTTCACGAAGGGATCGAACTTCCGCATTTTGCCGCCTTCATATTGCTGGCTTCCGAAGAGGGGCGGCAGCGCATGCGGAATTACTATCGCCGCTACCTCGATATCGCACGGCGCCACGGCACAGGCTTCGTGCTCGACACTGCCACATGGCGGGCCAATCCGGACTGGGGGCAGAAGCTCGGCTATACCAGCGAAGCCTTGAAGGCGGTCAACGAGGAGGCCGTCGACCTGCTCGTCGGCTTGCGCAGCGCCTATGAGCGGCCGGAGCAGCAGATCGTCATCAGCGGCGCGATCGGCCCGCGCGGTGACGGTTATAAGGCGGGCATCATGGATGCGGCCGAGGCGGAGGACTACCACGCCTTCCAGATCGCGGCTTTCGCCGGCACGGAGGCCGATATGGTCAGCGCTTTTACGCTGACCAATATCGACGAGGCGATCGGCGTGGCGCGGGCGGCACAGGCGCTCGGCATGCCTTCGGCCATCTCCTTCACGCTGGAGACGGATGGCCGGCTGGTGACGGGCCGCAGCATTCAGGACGCCATCGAGACGACGGATGCGGCCACCGGCGGGGCGCCGGCCTATTACATGATCAACTGCGCGCATCCGACGCATTTCGAAGCCGCGCTCGATCCCGAAAGCGCCTGGGTGAAGCGCATTTCCGGCATCCGCGCCAATGCCTCGACCATGAGCCACGAGCAGCTGGACAATAGCGAGACGCTGGATGCCGGCGATCCCGCAGATCTCGGCCGCCGCTACCGCAAACTGCTCGGCCGCATGCCCGCGGTGCGCGTGCTCGGCGGCTGCTGCGGCACCGACCACCGCCATGTTGCAGCGATCTGCGAGGCATGCCTGCCGCAGGCGGCGTGACGACCTGAGAGGGAGGAGAGAATGACGATTGGATGGACGATGATGGGAGTGGTGACACGGGAGCACGGCTGGCACGATCTGTGGCTTGCGATCACGGGACGGCACAGGCGCCCCGAGCCTGAGGCGGCCGTGGAGGTGGCGCTGCGCGATAGCGATCTCGCCTTCGGCGGCTTCGACGGCCAGGTGACCTATGGGCTTGAGGCGGACTGGCGCGAGGGCCGGTCCTCGCGACGCAGGCGGCTGCGGGCGCCGGTCGGCTTCTGACGAAGGGAAAGCCGGCGTCAGCCTTTGGCGGCGCCTTTCGACGGTTTGGCCTTGTAGCCGCTGATCTCCTCGCCGGCGGTCGGGGAGAAGCGCAGGTTCCAGAAGGTCGCGGTGATCGAGATGATCGTGACGACGACGAATGCGGCCGAAAAATCGCCGAGAGCAGGCGTTTCGGCGCCTGACAGGGCCATGGAGCCGTGCAGCGCCAAGGCGCCGATGCAGATGCCGAGCGACAGCATCAGCTGCTGGAAGGTGGTGTAGAAGCTGGTGGCCGAGCTCATCCGCTCCTTGTCGATCTCGTCATAGGCAATGGTGTTATAGGCGGTGAACTGGAACGACAGGAAGAAGGCGCTGAGCACCAGGACGACGAAGATCAGCGGCATCGGCCAGTCCGGCCGGAAGGCGGCGCAGAGGCCATAGCCAATCGTGCCGAAGATGCCGTTGAGGACGAGGCTGCGGCGGAAGCCCAGCCGGCTGAAGACGAACTTCGCCATCGGCTTCATGGCGAGCGCGCCGATCGCGGTGGCGATGACGATCTGGCCGGCCGCGGCGGCAGACAGGCCGAAGCCGATCTGGAAAAGCAGCGGCAGCAGGAAGGGCTGCGCCCCTTGCGTGATGCGCGTCAACGAACCGGCGATGACTGACGTGCCGAAACTCGGGACCTTCATCAGCGAGAAATCCATGATCGGCGACGGGTGCTTGCGGGCATGCTTGAGATAGGCGATGCCGAAGATGAGGCCAAGGGCGATCAGGAAGATCGAGAAGGCGCCCTCGCCTTCATGGCTCGACATTTCGAAGCCGAAGAGCAGCGAGCCGAGCGAGATTCCGGAGAGGATGAAGCCGATTGTATCGAAGGGACCGCTGGCCTTGCCCTTCACCTCGTCAATGTAGATCGAGACGAAGATCATGCCGATGATGCCGACCGGCACGTTGATATAGAAGATCCAGCGCCAGTCGAGATAGGTGACGATGAAGCCGCCGAGCGGCGGACCGATGATCGGGCCGATCAGCGCCGGCACGAGCAGCCATGACATGGCGCTGACCATATCCTTGCGGTCGACGCTGCGCATCAGCACCAGGCGCCCGACCGGCATCATCATCGCGCCACCCATGCCCTGCAGCAGCCGCGCCAGCACCAGGAAGGACAGCGTCGGCGCGAGCGCACAAAGGATGGAGCCGGCGACGAAGACGGCGATGGCGGCGCGGAAGACGGTGCGCGAGCCGAAACTGTCGGCCATCCGGCCGCTTGCCGGAATGAAGATCGCAAGGCTCAGGAGATAGGAGGTGAGTGCGATCGACATGGCCGGCGCGCTGACGGCGAAATCGCGCGCCATTGTGGGCAGCGCCGTCGCCAGTACGGTCGCATCGATATTTTCCATCAGCATCGCACTCGCGACAATCATCGCGATCACCCGGAAATTGGGCGCGGCGCGCCGAACCATCGGCGCCTGGTAAATCTGATCCGACATCGTCCGGAATCACTCACGGTGGCGCGGCGGAGCACACGAAGCAGCTGGGCCGCGGAGATGACTGGCGCAAGGCCAAGGGGAGACGATTTGCTATACGCCGGCGATCATGGCGGCGCTATGTCCTTTATGGCAAAGCTGCTTTGACGAGAGGTAAAGGCAGATCACGATTCCTTGCACTCGTCCGCTCTTCGTGAAGGTCTTCATCTCCCGGCTTGCGCGGCATGCCTCCCAGCCCTACCTATGAGTGATGACCTCCGCCCTGCAGACAAACCGGCCCAGTGCGGCCTTTCCGTTCGACAACAGCTATGTCGGCTTGCCTCAGCACTTCTTTGCGCCGCAGGCGCCGACGCCGGTGGCGGAGCCCTGGCTGATCAAGCTGAACGAGCCGCTCGCCGCCGAGCTCGGGCTTGACGTCGAGGCCCTGCGCCGCGACGGTGCGGCGATCTTTTCCGGCAATCTCCTGCCCGAAGGGGCCGAACCGCTGGCCATGGCCTATGCCGGGCATCAGTTCGGCGGCTTCTCGCCGCAGCTCGGCGACGGGCGGGCGATCCTTCTCGGCGAGGTGATCGACCGCAACGGCAAGCGCTATGACATCCAGCTGAAGGGTGCGGGCCCGACGCCTTTTTCAAGACGCGGCGACGGCCGGGCGGCAATCGGGCCGGTGCTCAGGGAATATATCATCAGCGAGGCGATGTTTGCGCTCGGCATTCCCGCCACGCGGGCGCTGGCGGCGGTGACGACAGGCGAGCCGGTCTATCGCGAAGAGGTGCTGCCGGGCGCGGTCTTCACCCGCGTCGCAGCCAGCCATATCCGTGTCGGCACCTTCCAGTATTTCGCGGCCAGGGGCGACACCGACGGCGTGCGGGCGCTGGCCGACTATGTGATCGACCGGCATTATCCGGCGCTGAAAGAGGCCGAGAACCCCTATCTCGCGCTTTTCGATGCGGTCTCGGAGCGCCAGGCGGCGTTGATCGCCCGCTGGCTGCATGTCGGATTTATCCATGGCGTGATGAACACCGACAATATGACCGTCTCCGGCGAGACCATCGATTTCGGCCCCTGCGCCTTCATGGATACCTATGATCCGGCGACCGTCTTCTCGTCGATCGACCAGCACGGGCGTTATGCCTATGCCAACCAGCCCGGCATCGGCCAATGGAACCTTGCAAGGCTCGGCGAGACACTGCTGTCGCTGATCGACGCCAATCCCGACAGCGCCGTCGACAAGGCGAATGTGGTGATCAAGAATTATGGCGAACGGTTCCAGGCGCATTGGCTGGCCGGCATGCGAGAGAAGATCGGCCTTGCCGGGCAAGAGGACGGCGATCTCGAACTGGTGCAGGCACTGCTGTCGCTGATGCAGACGCAGGCCGCCGATTTCACCCTGACCTTCCGGCGGCTGTCGGATCTTGCCGGCGATGACGCGGCAGAGCCGGGTTTTGCGGCGAGTTTCCGCGAACCGGAGGCCTGCGGCGCCTGGCTTGCGCAGTGGCGCGAGCGGCTGTCGCGCGATCCGCAGTCGGCCACCGAGCGCGCCATTGCCATGCGTAGCGTCAATCCGGCCTTCATTCCACGCAATCACCGGGTCGAGCAGGCGATCGAGGCCGCGGTCGAGAACGGCGATTTCTCGCTGTTCGAGGCGCTGCTGACCGTGCTTTCAAAACCCTATGAGGATCAGCCGGGCTTTGCCGCCTATCGGGCACCGCCGAAGCCGGACGAACGGGTGCTTGCGACCTTCTGCGGGACGTAACAGGCGTCGTCATCTCCTCACAATCAGCATCAAGCCCAGTTCAGGGTATCCAAAACGTGACGACAGCCTGCGGCAATTGTGGCCGTTGAAAGGCATCTCCTTCGCGCTATCTGGCTGATCGGCGGGACTTTTCCGCCGATCCCTCACCCCGGCGAACCTCAGCGGGAGATACAGCCTTATGGCGATCGTCATCACCTCCATCTTCTTCATCATCATCGGGCTGGCCCTCGGCGGCGGCGGGCTGTGGCTCGTCACGCTCGGCGGCAGCGTGTTCTATCTGTTCGCCGGGCTGATGTTCCTGATCACCGCCGGGCTGCTGCTGATGCGCAAGGCGGTGGCGCTCTGGGTCTATGCGGTGCTTGTTGTCACCGCGCTCGGCTGGGCGGTGTGGGAGGTCGGCTTCGACTGGTGGCAGTTGGGGCCGCGCGGCGGCATGATCATCCTGCTCGGGCTCTGGCTGCTGACGCCCTGGATCCGCCGGCCGCTCGGCCTGCGCAGCCCGACCGGCTTCACTTACGGCGCCAATCCCTGGCCGCTCGCCATACCCGTCATCCTCGCCATTCTCGTCGCCCTCTATTCGATGACCACAGATCCGCACGATCTTGCCGGCGATCTGCCGACCGACAAGGTCGCCGCCAGCCCCGCCTTCGGCGGCAGCGTGCCGGACGGCGAATGGCATCAATACGGCCGCACGCCCTTCGGCCAGCGCTATTCGCCGCTCGACCAGATCACCGCCGAAAACGTCTCCACCCTTAAGGAGGTGTGGCGATACCAGACCGGCGACGTCAAGCGGCCGGAGGATGTCGGCGAGACGACCTATCAGGTAACGCCGCTCAAGGTGAAGGACACGCTCTATCTCTGCACGCCGCATAATTGGGCGATCGCGCTCGACGCCAAGACCGGCAAGGAGAAATGGAAGTACGACGCCAACTCCGGCATGAACCCCGACCGGCAGCATCAGACTTGCCGCGGCGTCACCTATTATGCCGATCCCGCCGTTGCCGCCGGCCAGCCCTGCGCCGAGCGCGTCTACCTGCCGACATCCGACGCGCGGCTGATCGCGCTCGATGCGGCGGACGGGAAGATCTGCACCAGCTTTGCCGATCAGGGCGTGCTGCATCTGGAAGCCGGTATGCGCTACAACCCGGCCGGCTATTATTATTCCACCTCGCCGCCGGTCGCGGTGGCGGGCAAGATCATCATCGGCGGGGCGGTCAACGACAACTACTCCACCCAGGAGCAGTCCGGCGTCATCCGCGCCTTCGACATCAATACCGGCGCGCTCATCTGGAACTGGGATTCCGGCAATCCCGACGTGACGACGCCGCTCGCCAACGGGCAGACCTATACCACCAATTCGCCGAACAGCTGGTCGGTCTTCAGCGTCGACGAGGCGCTCGGCATGGTCTACCTCCCGCTCGGCAACCAGGTGCCTGATCAGCTCGGTATCAACCGCAGCGACAATGTCGAGAAATTCTCCTCATCGATCGTCGCGCTCGATATCGCCACCGGCCAGCTGCGCTGGGTGCGCCAGACCGTGCATCACGACCTCTGGGACATGGACGTGCCGGCACAGCCCGTTCTGATCGATCTGACGAAGCAGGACGGCACGACCGTTCCCGCCCTCGTCGGCCCGACCAAGCAGGGCGATATCTATGTGCTCGACCGGCGGACCGGCGAGCCGATCATTCCGGTCAAGGAAATCCCGGCGCCGGGCGGCGCCGTGGCCGGCGATCATACCTCGCCGACCCAGCCGATCTCCGATCTCACCTTCTCGCCCGAGCCGCTTCAGGAAAAGGACATGTGGGGCGTGTCGCTGTTCGACCAGCTCGCCTGCCGCATCGACTTCCACCGTTATCGCTACGAGGGCCGCTACACCCCGCCTTCGCTCAAAGGCACGATCGTCTATCCCGGCAATTTCGGCACCTTCAACTGGGGCTCGGTGGCGGTGGATCCGGAGCGGCAGATCATGTTCGGCATGCCGACCTATCTCGCCTTCACCTCGCGCCTGGTGCCGGCGGCCGACATTCCGCCGAGGGGCCAGGACGAGAAGGGCAGCGAACAGGGACTCAACCGCAATGACGGCGCGCCCTACGGCGTCTTCATGGGTCCCTTCCTCGGACTGCTCAAAATCCCCTGCCAGGCGCCGCCCTGGGGCTATGTCGCCGGCGTCGACCTGCACACAGGCAAGATCGCCTATATGCACAAGAACGGCACCGTGCATGACATGACGCCGCTGCCCCTGCCCTTCAAGGTGGGCGTGCCGGGCATCGGCGGGCCGATGCTGACCAAGGGCGGCGTCGCCTTCCTCGGGGCTGCGGTCGACAACTATCTGCGCGCTTACGACGTGACGAGTGGGCGGCAGCTCTGGCAGGGACGGCTTCCCGCCGGCGGCCAGGCGACGCCGATGACCTATATGGCTGATGACAACAAACAATATGTCGTCATGGTCGCCGGCGGCCACGGCTCGGTCGGCACGAAGCCCGGCGACTACGTGATCGCCTATACGCTGCCTTGATGGCCCAAGGCTCTTCGGTTCGCGCCCATGGCAGCCCCTCACTGCCTGTGGCTTGCCCCTCACCCTAACCTTACCGGGGTCGAGCCCCTCGTCTCGACCCGTCCTTCGGACCCCCGCTCGCGGGGAGAAGGGACGTGCCAAACGCGGCCTCGAGGTTGAGGAAGGCGGCGCGGCATGGTCTCTTCGCCCCGTTTACGGGGAGAGGATGCCGGCAAGCGGATGAGGGGCTGGTTTCAGGATTTCATACAACTCGCGGGAAACCCGCGTCAGCTTTCTCCCGATTCACACCATCTCGACGATCATGCGGCCGACTTCGGCGAAGACCGGGTTGAGTTCCGTCACCGGTGCGGTCGCCTCGGCGATATAGACGGCGGCGACGATCGGGCCGCGATCCGGGGGCCAGATGACGGCGATATCGCCGAGAGTGCCGTTCGGGCCGGTGCCGGTCTTGTCACCGACCTTCCAATCCTGGGGCAGGCCGGCCCGCAGCCGTTCCTTGCCTGTGGTGCTGGCCACCAGCCAGGCGATCAGCCGGTCGCAGGAAGCCTCGGCAAGCACCGAGCCGAGCGTCAGGTTGCCGAGCGTGTCGAGCATCGCCTCCGGGGTCGTCGTGTCGCGCGGATCGCCCTTTTTGCCCTCGTTCAGCGTCGGTTCGGTGCGGTCGAGACGCGTGGCGCCATCGCCGATCGAGCGCAGCCAATCGGTCAGTCCTGCCGGCCCGCCAAAACTTTCGAGCAGCAGGTTGCCGGCGGTATTGTCGCTGACGGTCACCGCCGCCTCGCAGAGTTCAGCAACGGTCATGCCGTCGGTGCCCGCATGTTTTTCGCTGAGCGGCGAATAGTCGACGAGTTTGTCCTTGCCATAAGTCACCCGCCGGTCGAGCTTCTCCTCGCCCTTGTCGACACGGGCCAGCACGAAACCTGCTGCCAGCGCCTTGAAGGTGCTGCACATCGGAAAGGCTTCGCTGCCGCGATAGCCGAAGGAGATGCTCGTTTCAGTGTCGAGCACCGAAACGCCGAGACGGCCGCCGGTGCGTTTTTCGAGCGCAGCAAGGCGGTGCTGGATGTCGTCGTCGCCCTTCTCGGTATTCTCCTCCTTGGTCCCCTCCTCGGCATTGGCGGGAAGCACCAGCGCGGGCAGGCCCATCGCAGGCAGGCAAAGGGCCGAGCCGAGCAGCATGCGGCGGGTCAAACTGAGATCCATGAAATCCTCCGGCGGGTGGGAGGACAGAGCTAAGGAGCGATTGCGGCGACTTGTCGTCAACGCGGCGACTTCTTCGCCCGCCGAGCGACCTCTATCGTCCGCGCTGGTCACGCGGCGCGGGTGACCTCGACCGTCACATGCGACAATTCCGTCAGCGCCGAAAGCCTGCCCTTGTAGAAGGCCGGATCGCGCGGCTGCGAGGTGAGGACGGCGACGATTGCCGCATGATGGCCGGGGCCGACCTGCCAGACATGCAGATCGGTGATCCGGTCGTCCTCGGTCTCGATGGCGCCGCGGATTTCGGTCGGCAGCGTCTCGCCTTCGGGGACGACGTCGAGAAGGACGCCGCCCGAGGATTTCATCAGGCTCCAGGACCAGTTGGCGATGACCAACCCGCCGACGATGCCCATGATGGGATCGAGCCAGAGCCAGCCGTAAAGGCTGCCGAGCGTCAGCGCCGCGATGGCGAGCACCGAGGTCAGGGCATCGGCGATCACATGCAGATAGGCGGCGCGGATATTGTTGTCGCCGGTCTTTGCGGTGTGGGCGTGGTCGCCATGTCCATGGCGCCCGTGATCGCCATGTCCGTGGTGGCCGTGAGCGTGATGATGGTGGCCATGGTGCGCATGCTGGCCATGCCCGTGCATATGATGGCCATGCGCGGCATGGCCGCCGCCGGCGAGCAGCCAGGCGCTGGCGAGGTTGACAGCAAGGCCGATGACCGCAACGGCAATCGCCTGGGCAAAACCGATCGGCACGGGGTTAGAAAGGCGCAGCAGGCTTTCGTAGGCCATCAGCAGGGCAATCAGGGCAAGGACGATGGCGCTGGCAAAGCCGGCGAGATCGCCGAGCTTGCCGGTGCCGAAGGTGAAGCGCGGATTGCGCGCCTGCCGACGGGCGAAGAGATAGGCGAGCGCCGAAATCAGCAGCGCACTGGCATGGGTCGACATGTGCCAGCCGTCGGCAACAAGGGCCATGGAGCCGTAGACGGTGCCGGCGGCGATTTCCGCCACCATCATCACCGCCGTCAGCGCGATCACCAGCCAGATGCGCCGCTCATTGCGCGTGTGATCGGCGCCGAGGAAGACATGGTCGTGTTCCAGGGCGTCCATTCCAGCCTTGTCGATTCCGGCACGCATTACAGGCTCCTTCTTCACGGCATTCAGCGAATATAGATTCTCAAGACTTCCGATATTTCCTCGACCGCCTCGGTCCTCGCCGCATCATTGGCGGCATTCAGCACATGTTCGCGCAAGTGGTCGTCGAGCACCTCGCCGGTCAACCCGGTCAGCGCGCCACGGATCGAGGCAAGCAGTTGCAGAATTTCGCCGCAAGGGCGCTCAGCCTCGAGCGCACGCTCGACCGCCTCCATCTGCCCTTTCAGGCGGCTGATGCGGGCGACGAGCTTCTTTTTCTGCAGGGTGGTGTGGGACATGGTGGGTTCTCATATAGCATAGGGGGGTATAGTATCAAGCGGAAAGCCAGGGCTCAATGCCGATGATGTCGTTCAGCACCGCTCCTTCTCGCGACATTCGATGCGATCATGGCCGCGCGAGCCCCTCACAGCATTTTCTAATGAAAGCGAATACGCGGCTTAATCCGCCATTGACAAAGGCCGCGTTTCCGACGATCTATGGCCCATGATCAAAAACGCGCACCAGAGCCGCTCGTATTTTTGGCTGTACCTGTAAAGGGCGGCCGGACAAGATCATATTGTCAACAAGCCGCCGTCAGGCGGCTTTGTTGTATCGGCAGCGTCCTGACGGCAGAATATCAAAGGACGCGAAGACCATGACCGAAATCGAAGACAGCGAAATTTCACTGATGCGCCCATCGGTGGTAACGATCCGCGCCGCCAAGCCGCGCGACCTGCCCGAGCTCAACGAGATGATCGCCCTGCTCGCCGCCCATCATGGCGATGCGGCTGCGACAACGCCGGAGCAACTGGAGCGCGACCTCTTCGGTCCGCTGCCCTGGATCCATGCGCTCGTGGCCGAGACCGCCGAAGGGCTGATCGGATACGCCATTCTGGTGCCGCTCTACAGGGCGCAGGAAGGCAAGCGCGGCATGGACCTGCACCATCTGTTCGTGCGCGACGGCCATCGCGGTCACGGCACCGGCCAGTTGCTCGTCGACCGGGCGCGCGAAACCGCCCGCAAAGCCGGCTGCGGCTACCTCTCCGTCAGTGCTGCGACCGGAAACGTGCTGGCGCACCGCTTCTACGAACAGCTGGATTTCACCCCGCGTCCGGTAACCGGCATGCGCTACATGCAGTCGATCGCCTGAAGCGCGTCGGGCATGGTGCGAGCGGTGTTGCGATAACGGGATGCATTAACAAAAAGCCCTAAAGCGCGACGAACGAATCTGAAAGATTGCGACGCGCTTCAAGGCTGGCAGGCACGAGGCGCCCGCCGGGTTTATGCAGGAACCGGTTTCAGCCTACCGACAATTATCGAATTGCATGAGGAGCTTTCATGCCAGATTTCAAGCTACATTGCTTTGCTCTCTCGGGGAACTGTTACAAGGTCGCGCTCTTCTTCGCACTTGCCGGCATCGAGTGGGAGAGCACTTTCGTTGACTATCTGGGCGGCGAAACGCGCACCGAAGAATGGCGAAAGACCATAAACGAGCAGGGCGAAGCCCCTGTGCTCGAACATGGGCAAACGAAGATCAGCCAATCGGGGATCATCCTTGACTATTTGTCGGAGGTGACTGGGCACTTCGGGGCGCAGACAGCCGAAGAACGACGAGACATCATGCGTTGGATTCTTTTCGATAACCACAAATTCACGAGCTATTACGCGACGTTGAGGTTCATGTATGGCCTGCAGAAGTGCGGCGAGACGCCAGTCGTCGAGTTTTTAAGACTGAGGGCTAAAGCTGCCTACGCAATCGTCGACGAACATCTGGCGCGTCGGGCCTTCGTGGTCGGCGACCGGCTGACGATCGCAGACCTCTCTTTGGCGGGCTACGTCTTCATGCCGGAGGAAACCGGGATCGATCACAGCGCCTTTCCGGCTATCGCAGCCTGGAAAGATCGGATCAGAAACATGGCTGGCTGGCGCCATCCCTATGATCTCATGCCGGGTCCCACCTCCCTGTAGACAGAGCATCGGATCCTCCGAAGGCGCCAAGCAACCAAGTGAACGCGCGAAAGCCCTCGCCCGGTTGGCACCGTTATTTCCATTGGGTCCCGTCAGCGGCGGCGCAGCCGTATGGCGGCAGGGAACCGGCAAAGGTGATTTTCAGCTTGGCGCAGCCCCAGCTGTTGATCGGGCCGGGCATGGCATTGTTGAGCGTGATGCCGATTTCATCATAGGGGCTGTCGGTGTTGGTGATATAGCGATACCAGCGGAAACCGGTGAAAATCACGACCGCAAGTGCGATCGTCAGCAGCAGGCGAAGCAATCTTTTCATGATATGTCCTTGAAATACAAACGTCGCCGTTTAACACCGACATATCGAAGCGGAAAGCGCTGCCGCCGCCGGGCAAAGCGATATCCCGTAGAAAGATATTATCAACTGCAGGCCGCAGTGACTTCGCCCCACCACTAACGCCCCGGCACGGCCTTCAGATAGGCGGCGATTGCCTCACGGTCGGCGGCCGGGAGATGGGCGATGTTCTGCTGCACATCGACCATCGAGCCGCCGACGGAATCGAAATCGGGCGTGAAGCCGGTTTCGAGATAGCTGGCGATATCGGCCTCGCTCCAGCCGCCGATGCTCTTGGAAGCCGGCGTGATATCGGGTATGCGGCCCTTGCCTTCCGGATTGGGAGCGCCGGCAAGCCATTGATCCGCCGTAAAGCCGCCGAGCGCATCGCGCGGCGTATGGCATTCGCCGCAATGACCGGGACCTTCGACGAGATATTGCCCGCGCTTGATCTTGTCGTCGCCCTTTGCCAGCGCCACGCGCGGCTGGTCGTTGAAATAGAGGAATTTCCAGCCGCCGAGCGCAAGCCGGATATTGAAGGGGAACGGCAGCTCATGCGGCGGCGCGACGTTTGCGCTCTTCGGCAGGGTTTTCAGGAAGGCGTAGATATCGTTGACGTCCTTGTCGCTCATCCGGGAATAGGAGGCATAGGGAAAGGATGGGTAGAGATGCTGACCGCCCGGGCCGACGCCGCGCTTCATGGCATTGCCGAACTCGGCAAGCGTCCAGCCGCCGATACCGGCCTTTTCATCGGGTGAGATGTTCGGCACGTGGAAGGTTCCGAAAGGGCTCTTCAGCGCCAGGCCGCCTGACAGTGTCAGCTTGGCATCACCTTCGGAACCGGGTGCGGCATGACAGCTGACGCAGCCGCCCGCCCAGAAGACCATCTCACCGTTTGCCGTATCAGGCGCGCCGAGATTGGCCCAATGGCTTTCCGGCAGCGGATCGGGTGCGGTGACGAGATAGAAGGCGCCTCCGCCGAGGACGGCGACGCCGATCAGACAGAGCAATAACCGGATGAACCTGCGGACCATGCGCCGCCTCCCCTTTTGCCGAGATTTCCGCGTCGATCGATCCCCCGATCGATCTGCGCAGGCGGAGAATAAGGCGATCCGCGCCGGCGACAAGGCCGGCGCGGATCCTGTATCCAGATGAAAATGGCCTATCGCTCACTTGCTGAGGCGATAGGCCTTGTGACAGCCGCCGCAATTGGCGCCGAGCGTGTTCATCGTGGCGCCGACGGCCGCAGGATCGGCCGGAAGCTGAGCCAGCGCGGTTTCAGCGTCGCTGGAGAGCTTGGCGGCGCGCGCCTTGAAGTCGTCCATGTTTTCCCAGATTTTCGGGCTCGCGCCTTCGTCATTCGTGTCCGTGCCCGGCTTGAACTGGTCGGGGAAGACCTTGGCAGTTGCGGCGATCGTCGTCAGCGCCGCCTTCACTGCCTCGGCGTCATAGGGCTTGGTGCCCTTGGCGATGGCTGCCAAGGCCCCCGCCGAACCGCCGATCTGCTTCATCAACGCAACGCGCGAATCATGAGTGCCGTCGGCGGCGGTCACCGAACCGGCGGCCATGCCGGCCATCGCCAGGGCCGCAGCTACTGCTTTCCAATTCATATTCCTCTCCATTTCTCCTCGGCCAGGGTGGCCGAAGGCCAATCTGCACCGGGAGCATGCCAAAATCCATGCGTCCGGGCAGTCACGTTTTGCCGGATCATCATAAAAACAATGTGATAGGCCGCAGCGGCTCAAGCGCTTTTCCACCCCTGCCAGAGGCTGAAGGCGGAGACCGCAACCAGCAGCAGTCCGGCGAAGCGGCCGACAAAGGCCGTGACGTCAGGGTTGGCGACGAGCAGGCCGCGGCTGCGGCCGGCCGTCATCGCCAGTGTGCCGTAGATGGCGAACTGGGTGACGACAGTCATGACGCCCATGATCAGCCCCTGTATCCAGAGCGGACCATATTCCGGTCTCAGGAACTGCGGGTAGACGGCAAACATGAAGATATAGGCCTTCGGGTTGACCAAACAGGTGACGGCCCCCTGGCGGAAGGCGCGCCAGCCGGAGCGCGCCGTTCCCGGCCCGACCGCCTCGACGGTGATCGAGCTGCGGATCAGCGAAATCCCGATCCAGATCATGTAGGCCACGCCGGCAAAGAGCAGCACGTTGAAAAGCTGGGGCAGCATGGTGACGAGCACGCCGACGCCGGCCGCGCCATAGGCCGAATGTACCGCACCCCCGGCCATGATGCCGCCGGTTGCCGCCAGCCCACGCTTGACGCCGCCGGTCAGCGAATTGGCGAGCACGAAGAGCATGTCCATGCCCGGCACGATGATGATGCCGAACAGAAGGGTGAAGAAAAGCCAGAGGTTTTCATGGTAGTTCATGTCAGTTACCGCCTTGAATTTCTGCGGGCCGTTTTCAAAGACCCTGATTGATTTCAATCTGATAGGCGGCTCTATACGGGAACCCAACTGACAGTGTACTGTCAGGAGCGTGGCGGATGGGAGAGGTTAAATGCGCAAGGCCTCGCGGCTTTTCGAGATCATTCAGATCCTCCGGCTGGCAAGAAAGCCGATAACGGCGGCTGACATGGCCGAGACGCTCGAAGTGACCGCGCGCTCGATCTATCGCGACATCGCCGCACTCCAGGCGATGCGGGTGCCGATCGAAGGCGGGCGCGGCATCGGCTACATCATGCGACCGGGCTTCGACCTGCCGCCCTTAATGTTCTCGATCGAGGAGATGGAGGCGATCGTGCTGTCGCTGGCGCTGCTCGACCGGACGGCGGACGAGGAGCTGAAACAGGCGGCGCGCCGGGTCAACCGGAAGATTTCAGGCGCGGTGCCCGCCCCGCTGCGCCAGGCGATGGACAACAAGGCGCTCTATGCCTGGGGTTCCATCGCGCAGCCGGCGGGCTTGGACCTGGCGATCGTGCGCCGGGCGATCCGCGACGAACGCAAGCTGATGCTCGGTTACCGCGACGAACTCGGTCGCGCCAGCGAAAGGACGATCCGGCCGGTCGCGCTGATCTATTATTCGCAGACCGCCAATATCGTCGCCTGGTGCGAACTGCGCCAGGCGATCCGCAATTTCCGCAGTGACCGGGTGGAGCACTGCGAGGAGGCCGATGGCTTCTTCAAGGGTGAAGGCGATGGGCTGCGGGAATTGTGGACCAGCGGCTGGACGGAGAAGGCTGTGCCTGCCTGAGGCGCGGCGGTTGAGGTACGAGCAGGCGTCGGTGTCACCTAACATTCCGGCCATGAGGTTGGCGAGACCAGCCCCTCATCCGCCTGCCGGCACCTCTGCCTGGATCGAGCCACGTGTCTCGACCCCGGTAAGGTTATAGGGTGAGGGGCAGCTGCTCGCGTGAATCAAACAGTAGCGAGCAACCTAATAAGCCAGCGCGCGGCTCTCTTCCCGGCCGAAGCCGCGGATTTCGATGCGGTCGGGATGGACCTCGACGATCGCGAAAGCGTTTTTGGTCTCGGTGTCGACCACGCCCTTGAAATTGACGAAGTGGCAGGCGCCGGCCATGCCGTAATTGCCGACATGGTCGTGGCCGTTGAGATAGGCAATGACATTGCTGCGTGAGGCGAGCAGCGCGACGATGCGTTCGCTGTCCCACATGTCATGCTCGCTCGGCGGATGCACCGGATAGTGATTCATGACGATTACCTTCTCGCCGGCCGCGGCCGCTTTTGCGATTTCATCGCCGAGCCAGGCAAACTGCTCGTCGCTCAGCGCGGCATTCCAGCGATGGGCATTCGCCGCGCCCTTGGCCTGCAGCTCCGCCAGCATCTCGGCGGCCAACGCGCGATGAGGATGGCCTTCGGGCGGCGCGAAGATACTGACCTCGTTGCCGTCGAGCACGATGAAGCGCCAGCCGTGGCGCAAGAAGCTGTAGTAGGGCGACGGCATGCCGAGACGCGCGGCAACTTCGGAGAGATGCCCCGCCGAAACCGAGAAATCATGATTGCCGAGCAGGAAGAGCGCCTCATGCCGGAGCTTCCGATAGACCGGTAGGATATCGTCGAAGCTTGAAAAGCTGCGGTCGATGACATCGCCGAGCGTCATGACGAAGCTCAGTTCCTCACCGTTGAATGTCTCGATCGCCTCGGCGACCTTGGCGAGGCTGTTGGCATAGTGGCGATCCATGGCCACATGCGGCGCGATCGCCGCATATTGCGGATCGGCGATGATGCCGAAGCGGAACAGGGGAGAATCGGAAGACGACATGGGGGCGTGATTAGGAGCGGTCGGTGACAGGGATGTGACGGCTTTGTGTGAAAACAAAACACCCGGCGCCTGAGACGCCGGGTGCTGAATTCTAAGAGGCGGGCGACATCGCCACCATGGCGGCGAGTCCGGTGCCGCTTACTTCGTGGCTTCTTCGTAGCGTTCCAGGACGTAGTCCCAGTTGATCAGGCTATCGACGAAGGCTTCGAGATATTTCGGGCGGGCGTTGCGATAGTCGATGTAGTAGGAATGCTCCCAGACGTCGACGCCGAGGATCGGGGTGGCGCCGTGAACCAGCGGATTTTCGCCGTTCGGGGTCTTGGAGATCTCGAGCTTGCCGTTCTTGACGGAAACCCAGGCCCAGCCGGAGCCGAACTGGGTGGCGCCGGCATTGGCGAAATCGGCCTTGAACTTGTCGTAGCCGCCGAGATCGGAGGTGAAGGCCGCTTCGAGCTTGCCCGGCAGCTTGTTGCCGCCGCCGCCCTTCTTCATCCACTTCCAGAAATGGATGTGGTTGTAGTGCTGGGCCGCGTTGTTGAAGAGGCCGGCATTGGTGCCGAAAGACTTCTTGACGACGTCTTCGAGCGAGAGATCCGAAAGACCGGCTTCGGCGGCGAGCTTGTTGCCGTTGTCGACATAGGCCTTGTGGTGCTTGTCGTGGTGGAACTCCAGCGTTTCCTTCGACATGAAGGGAGCAAGCGCTTCGTAATCATAGGGAAGTTCAGGCAATTCGAAAGCCATGTCAGATCTCCTCTTGGCAATAGATTGCGTCATCGGCAGGTGTGGCGGAACATAGGAGGGGAAAGGGGGAGAGGCAACCGGCGAAATATCAAAAAACGACCGGCCGGAGGAAAATTTGCCTCAGTTACGGGGCTTTAGTCGCGCGGGCAAATCGCCCGGGTTGCGCGCCGCGAAAACCGCTTCGCCTGTGACGGAGATCAACGGAGACCGATATGAACAGGAATATAATCCAGCTTCTCGCTGCCGCCGTGCTACTTTCGCTCCCAGCTGCGGCGCATGCCTCCTCCGACGATGCCTGGAAGCAGCTTGCTGCCGACGTCGAAGCCAAATGCAAGAAGGCAGCGGTCACGATCGAAAAGCCCAGCGCCGCTGTCGATCCCTTCGGCAGCTCGCATTACGGGCTCGCCCTGGTGACGGGCAAACCGAAGGGTGCCAAGGGGCTGATTGCCCAGATCTGCGTCTACGACAAGCAGAAGAAGACCGTCGAGATCGGCAGCGAGCTAGATGCCAAACAGCTCGGGCTGATGCCGGCAAAATAGTCTGCTGCGGGTGATCCACCATGGCAATTTGTGACCTGCGTCACATTCCTGGGGAACCGAAGCCTACCCTTGGGAGTTGAAAGGCTGGGCTTTCGAGCGGATCAGCTTTTTCATGGAAGCGCGCAACCGCTCCAAATCTTTTGTTTTAAGCAATTCCGAACGCAAAACCGCTGTGCACTTTTGCTGGACTTGCTGGGGAGGTGTCGGCATGTCAGAGCTTCGAAACCGGGCGGACGATCAGCAGAAAATCTATCAGCGCTGGGCGCCGGTCTATGACCGGGTCTATCGCGGCATCCTGCGCGATGGCCACCGCAAGCTGGCGGCGCTGGCCGCCGCGGCCGGCACCGATATTCTGGAGATCGGCGTCGGCACCGGCCTGACGCTCGGGCACTACCCGCGCCGCTGCCGGGTGACCGGCATCGACATTTCCGAACATATGATCGCGCGGGCGCGCGAAAAGGCGAAACGCGAAAACCTGCAGCATGTGCAGGCGCTCGATGTGATGGATGCGCATGCGCTGAGCTATGCCGACCGGTCTTTCGATGCGGTCTGCCTGCCTTTCGTCATCACGCTCATCCCCGAGCCCGAACGTGCGCTTGACGAATGCGCAAGGGTGCTGCGGCCGGGCGGCGAGATCATCCTTGCCAGCAAGCTTGGCGACGGCGCCGGCCTGCAGGGCGCGATCGAGACGGCGGTGGCGCCGCTGGTGCGTCATATCGGCTGGTCCTCTGCCTTCCGTATCCACCGCATCATCGCCTGGGCCGAGCGCCGCGGCGATTTTGACGCTGCCGAAATCCTGCCGGTCTTTCCGAACGGCTTCTTCAAGATCATCCGGCTGAAGCAGCGCGAACCTATCGCCTGAGAGGATTGGCCGCCTGAGACCGGAACTTTTTTCCCCGCGTCGTTTGTTCTGATACTACCGTTCGCCTGAGGGGACCGCATGACATCGGATTTTTTCTTCTTCATCGTCGTGGGCTTCTGCGCGCAGGTCGTCGATGGCGCGCTCGGCATGGCCTTCGGCGTGCTGTCGACGACGAGCCTTCTCGCCTTCGGGGTACCGGTGGCCAATGCCAGCGCGATGACGCATGTGGCGGAAATGTTCACGACCGCCGCCTCGGGCCTCTCACATGCCTATCATCGCAATGTCGACTGGCGCCTGGTGGCGCGGCTCGCCCCGGCCGGCATGCTCGGCGGTGCGATGGGGGCCTATCTGCTTGCCAATGTCGACGGCAAGGCGATCGAGCCTTTCGTGTCGGCCTATCTGATCGTGATCGGGCTGGTGATTCTCTACAAAGCCTTCCGGCCGCCGCCGAAGCGGGATGTTCGCGACTGGATCGTGCCGCCGGTCGGGCTTTTCGGTGGCCTGCTCGATGCGATCGGCGGCGGCGGATGGGGGCCGATCGTCACCAGTTCGCTCGTCAGCCGCGGCCATGACCTGAAGCGGGTGATCGGCTCGACCAACTTCACCGAATTCGCAGTGACGCTGACGATTTCCCTGACCTTCGTCCTGACGCTCGGCTGGTCGGAGCTCGATTCGGCGATCGGCCTGATCATCGGCGGTGTCATCGCTGCCCCCTTCGGCGCGATCCTGGTCAAGAGGCTGCCGGTGCGGCCGTTGATGGTGGCTGTCTCGATGATCATCATCGGCACGTCGGCGATGCGGATCCTGTAAAAGGGGTTACAGATTCCGGCCGAAATAGACATCCACGGAGGCGATCTTGTCGCCGCGGAAGCGAAAGCTCTCGATGTTACGGAAGCTGCCACCGTCCAATTTTTCGGCGCGGTAGCGGACAACCGCCTCGTCGCCGTCAATCGCCAGGAATTCGATGTGAAAGTCGCGGAAGACCGGCTCCTTCGGCCAGCAGCGCTCGAAATACGTCGCTCGGTCGATGTGGTCGTCGCGCGGACTGGAGAAGGTGAAATCCTCCGTCAAGATGGCGCCGACCATATCCTTGCGGTCGTCGAGATAGGCGGCGTAGAGATGGCGGACGGTCTGTTCTCGGGATGTGCGCATGTCGCTCATGGCAATCTCCTCGGCGTGACTGATTGCATCATGCAATCAGTCACGCTCTAACACTTTTGCCGGAACGGGTCCAGCTTACGGCGATAATTTCCCAAAGACAGGCCACCGATGCGCAAACGCCGTCTTGAAGGACGGGCGACAAGGCGGTTATATCAGCGCGTGCCCGCCCTGGAACGACGAGCGCATGCTCCGCCAGGCCCGTGCGCTCGACCTCGAAAAGCTCGATCTCAGGACAGTTTTACCCGCGTCGATCTCCTCGCCGCGGCAAGGGGTACATCGTTTCATCGGGCGGGCGGAACTTCGCCGTGCGATCAATGCCGAGGCCGAAAGAATGACCGATACACAATTGGAAGCTGCCAGCGCCAGGCCGGGCTCGATCTACTGGAAGCGCAACCTGGTGATCTCGCTGATCGGCTCCTTCACCACGATCGTGGCGATGACGCTGCTGCTTCCCTTTCTGCCGCTCTATGTCGAGGAACTCGGTGTCAGCGACCATGCGGCGATCGTGCAATGGTCGGGCATCGCCTATGGCGCCACCTTCTTTGCCGCCGCCCTCGTCGCGCCGCTCTGGGGGCGGCTCGGCGATATCTATGGCCGCAAGCTGATGCTGGTGCGCGCCAGTCTCGGCATGACGGTGGCGATCGCGCTGATGGGCATGGCCGGCAATGTCTGGCAGTTGGTGGCGCTGCGCCTCTTCGTCGGGCTTGCCGGCGGGTACTCCTCCGGCTCTATGGTGCTGGTGGCGACGCAGACGCCGAAGGACCGTTCGGCCTGGGCGCTCGGCGTGCTCTCCTCCGGCATCATGGCCGGCAATCTCGTCGGGCCGCTGCTCGGCGGGGCGCTGCCGCCGATCATCAGCATCCGCGGCACGTTTCTCGCCGCCGGCGGCATGATCTTCCTCGCCTTTCTCGCCACGGCCCTGCTGATCAAGGAGGAGAAATCGCCGGCCCGCAAGCAGGCCGCCAAGGCCAGCGGCGGCTGGAAATCCATTGCCGACAAGCGGCCTGTCGTCGCCATGCTGGCAACCGGCATGCTGTTGATGTTTGCCAATATGTCGATCGAGCCGATCATCACCGTCTATGTCGCGCAGCTGGTGGCCGTAGAAGCCCAGGTGACGATCGTATCGGGCGTCGTCATGTCGGCCGCCGCCCTCGGCAGCATTCTCTCGGCCTCGTGGCTCGGCAAGCTTGCAGACAGGATCGGCCATTGGCCGGTGATTTCAGGCGCCCTCGCCGTCGCCGGGCTGCTGTTGATCCCACAGGCCTTCGTCACCAGCTCCTGGCAGCTGATCATCCTGCGTTTTCTGATGGGCGCAGCACTTGGCGGGCTTCTGCCCTGCATCGCCGCCGTCATCCGCCACAGCGTGCCGGACAGTGCGGCCGGCAGCATTCTCGGGCTTTCCATCTCCTCGCAATATGTCGGCCAGGTCGCCGGTCCCATCCTTGGCGGCTTCGTCGGCGGCCATATCGGCATGCGGGCGGTTTTCCTCGGCACCTCCGTGCTGCTTGTCGCCGGCGCTGCCTATGCCTGGGTAGCGCGGCCGCGGGATCGGCAGACATCCGGCTAAGGCGCGCTCCCGCAGATCATCTCGACGCCTGACCGGGCGATCGCTTCCAGCGTCTCGCGGCTGTCGCCGGCGCGGGCGCGGACGGCGAGCGAATGCATGACGGCGGAGGCGAGCCTTGCAAGCATCTGCGGATCGGCGCTTCGGGGAAGCTCGCCCCTTTCCACGGCAAGGCGCATGCGCTTTTCGATCTCGTCGTCGAAATCGTTGAGGCTGCGGCCGAGCACTTCGCGGACCCGCTCATGCTGGACCGCTTCGGCCGATGCCGTGCCGATCAGCAGGCAGCCGCGGGCGGCGGTTTCACCGTGCAGATAGATCGCCAGCGCACCCGCATAGACGCGGGCGATATTGTCGCGAAGCGGCAGTGACGGGTCGAGCGCCTCAATCAGCACGTCCATGCCGTCCTGCCGATACCCCTCCAGCGTATCGAGATAGAGATCCTCCTTGTCACCGAAGGCGCCGTAGAGGCTCGGGCGGTTGAGGTTGGTCGCAGCGCTCAGATTGTCGAGCGAGGCGGCGGCAAAACCCCTGTCCCAGAACACATCCCGCGCCTTGCCAAGCGCCGCCTTGGGGTCGAAGCCCCTCGGGCGGCCGCGCTTCTTCTCGTCCTTCATATTTTGTACCGTTTCGCATTAAATTCTTGACGAAGTTTATTTTATGCGAAACAGTACAAATGTTCAACGCTATCGGCGGGCGGCATCACCTGCCTCCCCAAGGAGAGGAAACCGCAATGAAACTCTATATGCACGCCGCGGCCTGTTCGCTTTCGCCGCACATCATCTGCCGGGAGCTGGGGCTCGATATCGAACTCGTCCAGGTCGACCGGCAGACCCATCGGACGAGCAACGGCGAGGATTATCTAGCCATCAACGGCAACGGCTATGTGCCGGCGCTGATGCTCGACGATGGCAAGGTGTTGACCGAGGGGCCGGCGATCGTACAGTTCCTCGCCGACAGCGTGCCCGAAGGAGCAGCCCTGTTGCCTGAGGTCGGCAACATCCGCCGCAACGAGGTGCAATCCTATCTCAACTTCATCACTGCCGAGCTGCACAAGCCGATGGTGTTGCTCTTCAATCCGATTTATTCCAGCGTTCACGAGGAGATCCGCGCGCTGATATCGAAGCGACTCGCCTGGCTGAACGGCCGTCTTGCCGGACCCTATCTCACCGGCGATGCGTTTACGGTGGCGGATGCCTATCTCTTCGTCTGCCTGAACTGGTCGCCTTGGACCAACATCGATCTCAAGCAATGGCCGGCACTGCACGGCTTCATGGCCCGCGTGGCGGCTCGACCGAAGGTGCGCGAGGCGCTGCAGGCCGAAGATCTCGAGGCCTTCGATGCCGACGGCGTCTATTTTGCGCCACACGCCTATCTCGCCTCATCAGGACGGACCGGCTCGCCGGTCAGGCCGTAAACACGAGGTCGGCCACACCGCGACTCCGAGGGGTATCAGACGGCGTTGACGGCGACCGGCAGGGCACGCTTGTGGCCGGTGGCACGATAGGCGGCGAGGATGCGGCGGCGGGCGATCTCGCCGACCGGCCTGCCTTCGAGGAAATCGTCGATCTCGTCATAGCTGACGCCATAGGCTTCTTCATCGGGGCGCAATGGGCGCTCGCTCTCGAGATCGGCCGTCGGCACCTTGAACACCAGCTCGTCCGGGGCGCCGAGGCGCTTTGCCAGCAGACGGACGCGGCGTTTGTTGAGGCCGGCGAGCGGCAGGATATCGGCGGCGCCATCGCCGAACTTGGTGAAGAAGCCCATGACCGCCTCGGCCGCGTGATCGGTGCCGATGACGAGGCCACCAAGGGCGCCGGCCAGGGCGAACTGGGCGATCATCCGCTGACGGGCCTTGATGTTGCCGAGGATGAAATCCTGCCGGCCGGCATCGGCGAAGGCGAGGCCGCCATTTAGCGCGGCGGCAAGCATCGCATCGGCCGGCTCCTTGATGTTGACCACCATCGAGCGGTCGGCGCCGATCGTTTCCAGCGCCCTCACCGCATCGGCCTCATCTGCCTGGACGCCGTAGGGCAGGCGCACGGCGATGAATTCGGCGGTGTGGCCGCTGTCCCGCAGCTCGCGCACCGCCTTCTGAGCCAGCAGCGCCGCCGTCAGCGAATCGACGCCGCCGCTGATGCCGAGGACGTAGCCGCGCATGCCCGAGGCGACGAGATAATCCTTGAGGAACGCGGTCCGCCGTTCGATCTCGTGCTCAGGGTCGATGTCGGCGGCAACACCCAGTTCGCGGATGATCTCGCCTTGTTCGTCGAACAGCACCGTCATAAGCCTCTCCTCCCACTTACGGAATTTCGGCGCCACTATGGCGAAAAGATGGGGGAAGACGAAACCGTTTCGGGCAGAGCTGCCATGCATTTTATGCAAGTGGGGCGTTGGGGCGCAGTATCTCCGGGCTGGGTTCGCACCTACCGCACGATCGTGAATAGCTCCACCGGATCCGCAAAACCCTTCAGCCTGTGCGCTCCGGCGGACACTACATCCCCTGCCCCGGCCTCCTGACGGAACGGTGCCGACATCAGCAAGGCCTCTCCCAACTCGCTGCAGGCGGTCTGGATGCGGCTTACAAGATTGACGTCGCCGCCGATCAGGGTGAAGTCGAGGCGGCGGCCGGAGCCGACATTGCCGTAGCTGACCTCGCCGTAATGCAGGGCAATGCCGGCCTTCACGCCGATGCCCTCATATTGGAAATGGTCGATCTCCTCGAGGATGGCGCGGGCCGATGCCAGGGCGGCGCCGCAGGAATGGGCGGCATCGTAACCCGGGAAGAAGGCAAGCACGCCATCGCCCATGAACTTCAGCACCTCGCCGCCTTCGCGGGTGATGGCCGGCACGATCCTGTCGAAATAGGCATTGAGCAGGCCGAGCACGGTGCTGCCGGGCAGACGGTTCGACAGTTCGGTAAAGCCTCTGAGATCGCAGAGCAGCAGTGCCGCCTCCATCGATTCGATCTCGTCGCGGCGGATGCGGCCGGCCAGGATGCGGCTTGCCGTCAGCGGGCCGATATAGGTATCGAGCAGGCTGAGCTCGACCTGGCGCAGAATGCGCAGCTCGCTGGTGTTGCGCAGCGCCGGCAGGATGCGCTCGATCACCTGACGCTCGGGAGCGGTGAAGCCGCCAGGCCGCCTGGTGCCGAAGACGGCGGCGCTGACCGGGCCGTCGACGTTGCAGAGCGGCGCGATGACGAGCTGCATCAGGCCGCGATCGGCGAAGACATCGATATGCTGCCAGCGGCCATGCACGCTTTCGCCGGTATCGACGACCAGCGGCTCCCGGGTCTCCATGACCTTGCGCAGCGGCGTATTGGCGATGGCGACGCGGGCGCCGTGTTCCCGGTCGTGGATCTCGACCGGCTCGCCCGGCGCCCAGGCGATGGTGCGGCCGATGAACTCGGGATGCAGCGTCATCAGATGCAGGGTCAACCGGTCGATAGGCAGGCCGAGCGCCTGGAGCCTGCGGCCGAGGCCGGAGACGAGGCCCGCTTCGTCGAGCGCGTGGCATTCATCGCCGGAAAGCCATTCGATGATCGACAGAAGTGCGGCGGCGCTGACGGCATGGCCGGCGGTCTTCGTTTGCAGCCTGTCGGTATCGGGAGCGTAGATCGCTGATGTCATGGCTTTCTCCTCCTTAAGGGAAGGCGGAGCGCTAGTGAGCGCCGCCGCCGGAGAGTTGACCGGGTTTTCTGAGAAGCAGGCTTGCCAGCAGGGCGACGACGAGCGCGACGCCGAGCAGGAAGAAGGTGTCGCTGAAGGCCATGATATTGGCCTGCTTGCGTATCTTGAGTGCGATGGCGACGACGGCCTTGTGCCCGGCGAGCGCCTGATCGCTGACCCCATGGCTCATGAAGTAGCCGGTCAGCCCCGCGATGCGATCGCGGGTGGCCTCCTCGAAGACCGAGACCGAATTGGTCAGAATGTTCGAGTGGAACTGTTCGCGCTTCGACAGGAAGGTCTGCAGCGAGGCGATGCCGACGGCACCGCCGAGATTGCGCATCATGTTGAAGAGTGCCGAAGCCGAACCGGCATTCTCCTGCTCGATGCCTGATGTGGCGATTGCCGAAAGCGGTGTGAAGACCAGCGCCTGGCCAATGGCGCGGACGATGTTCGGCCAGAAGAGCTGGTCGCTCGCATAATCGCCGGTCATGTGCACGTTCATGAAGTTCGAAGCGGCGAAGAGGGCAAAGCCGACGACGATCAGCAGGCGCACGTCGAAACGTTTCATCAAGCGCGGCACCAGCGGGATCAGCAGCAGCTGCGGGATGCCCGTCCAGGCGAGAACCATGCCGATCTGCTCGGAATTATAGCCCTGGATGCGGGTCAGATAGATCGGCAGCACGAAGACCGAGCCGTAAAGCGCAATGCCGAGCAGGAAATTGGCGACGATGCCGAAACCGAAATTGCGGCGGACCAGCAGGCGGAGGTTCAGCAGCGGAGTGGCGGTCTTCAGCTCGATGATCAGGAATAGCGTCAGCGAGACGGCGGCGATAACCGACAGGCGGACTATGAAATCGGAGCCGAACCAGTCTTCCTTGTTGCCCTCTTCCAGCACGGTCTGCAGGGCTGCGAGGCCGATCGCCATGGTGATGATACCAGGCCAGTCACCCTTGGCGAGCAGCTTCAGGTTCATCGGCGCACGGTCGAGCGAGGCCCAGAGCAGGCCGACCATCAGCGCGCCGGGCACCAGGTTGACGTAGAAGATATGTTCCCAGCCCCAGTTCTCGGTGAGGTAACCGCCGATCGTCGGGCCGATCGCCGGCGCAAAGGTGGCCGACAGGGCAAAGAGCGCAAGACCGATCGGCTGCTTGGCCTTGGGCAGCAGCGTGATGATGATGGTGAAGGCCATCGGGATCAGCACGCCGCCGGAAAAGCCCTGTATGGCGCGCAGGATAATCATCTGCTGCAAATTGGCCGCGAAGGCGCAGGCGACGGAGAAGACGAGGAAGAGGATGGCGTTGGTGAGCAGATAGTTGCGGACCGAGAAGACGCGCGCCAGCCAGGCGCTCAAGGGGATGACGACGATTTCGGCGATCAGATAGGACGTCGAGATCCAGCCGCCGTCATCGGTGCCGGCGCCGATCGCGCCCTGGATATCGGCAAGCGAGGCATTGACGATCTGGATGTTGAGGACGGCCATGAAGGCGCCGAGTGTCGAGCCGACAACGGCTGCCCACATGCGAAGCGGGCTCATGGCGGCAGGTGCCGCGGGCGCTGCGGCGGCGGGGCGCGCAAGCGAATTGCCGTTTGCGGCGATCTGAAGAGTGGCCATGGCTTATCTCCTTCCAGCTCTCGCGGGAAACTTTCTCATGACGGGGTTCGGGTGATCATTCGGGGAATGATCGAGATCATTGAGGAATGATCGGGATCATTCGGGGAATGATGGGGATCATCCAGCCTGGCTGGACAATCTCTCTTCGTCCGCCCCAGAGGCTTGGGCAGGCTTGGCTTGGGCAGGCTTGGTTTCGGCAGCTTGGGTTTGGGCAGCCTTGGTATCGATTTCGGGCTCGACCGACATGCCCGAACGCAACAGGCCGCTCAGAGGCTCGTCGTCGATGACGATCTTGACCGGGATGCGCTGGACGATCTTGGTGAAGTTGCCGGTGGCATTATCCGGCGGCAGCAGCGAGAATTCCAGGCCGCTTGCCGGCGAAACGCTGTCGACATGACCCTTGATCGAGATGTCGGGAAAGCTGTCGACCTTGATCTCGACCGGCTGGCCGGGGCTGATATAGGTCAGCTGCGTTTCCTTGAAATTGGCGACGACATAGACCGCATGCAGCGGCACGACGGCCATCAGTTGCGTGCCCGAGGTGACATACTGGCCGACGCGGATCGAGCGGGCGCCGACCGTGCCGTCGACGGCGGCGACGATGTCCGTATAGGAGAGGTTGAGCTCCGCCTGCTGGGCGGCGGCGGCGGCGCGGTCGCGCTGGGCAGCCGACTGTTCGCGCTGGGTTTGCAGCACCGGCACCTTGTTTTGAGCTGCAACGAGGGCTGCCCGGTCGCGCTCGACGGCGGCAGCGGCCTGTTCCCTGGCCGACTGGGTCTGCTCGGCACGGGACTGAGTGCCGGCGCCGTTGGTGATGAGGCGGGCCCAGCGGGCGGCGTCCGACACGGCAAAATCCAGCGAGGCCTGCGAGGCGTCGATCGTCGCCCTCGCCTGCTCGATCACCGACTGCTGCAAGGCGATCTGGGCATCGATATTGGTGATGGCGGCTTCGGCCGCCTTCACATCGGCTCTCGCCTGCGACAGGGCAGCCTGGAAGTCGCGGTCGTCGATGCGGGCGAGAACCTGACCGGCTTTGACCTGGTCATTATCGCTGACCAGCACTTCCCTGATATAGCCGGCGACCTTCGGGGCGACAGTGGTGTAATCGGCCTTCACATAGGCATCATCGGTGGATTCGATGAAGCGGCCGACCGTCCAGTACCGGTAGCCGAAATCGCCGGCGAAAGCGACGCCGGCAAGCAGCGCGGCGGCAAGGACGGCGCGCTTGACGATCCCCCGACCGGCCTTTCCGGAAGCACCCGCGACCGGCGCTTCCGCAACCGGTGCTTCGGCGGCCGGCATGGGCGGCGCCTCGGCAGTGGGCGTCCTGGCAGCTTCCTCGGCCAGGATCTGCTCGGCCTGCCTGGAAGTTTCGAAAACTTGCCTCTGGGGTAACTCGACCATCGTCATTCTCCTTCACCGTTGGCCTCCTCTGTGAGAGGCCATGTTCGATGCGAAGAAAATGCGCCCTGACATTTATTTTGATAATCTGTTTAAATCGGGAAGGATCATCAACTCTCAGCGGATAATCCGAGGGCAATATGGATCGGCTGACAAGCCTCACAGTCTTTGGCCGGGTGGTGGAATGCGGCGGTTTTTCCGCCGCGGCGCGCCGGCTCAACATGTCGGTCACCATGGTCGGCAATCACGTGCAATCGCTGGAGGATCGGCTCGGCGTGCGACTGCTCAACCGCACGACACGCAAGGTCAGCCTGACCGAAACCGGCAAATATTACTACGAACGCTCGTCGCAGATCCTGGCCGAACTTGAGGAGGCGGACCGGACGGCCGGCGCGCTGAGCTCGACGCCGCGCGGCACGCTGAGGGTCTATACCAGCAGTGCCATCGTGCGTTTCCTGCTGCCCGTCGTCAGCGAATATATGGAGCTCTATCCGTCGATCTCACTCGATTTCAGCGTCGGCGAGCGGATGGTCGACATGATCGAGGATGGCTACGACCTGGTGATGCGCACCGTACCGCCGCCGGATTCCTCGCTCGTTGCCCGCAAGCTGACGCCCTGGCGCCATATGCTCGTCTGCTCGCCGGCCTATTTCGAGAGTCATCCGATGCCGAAGAAGCCGGCGGAGGTCGCGGAGCACAATTGCCTGCAATATGCCTATTATCCCTATGGCGACGAATGGCGCTTCGAGGATGGCGCGGGCAACCCGGAGAGCGTCAAGATCGCCGGCAACGTCGTCTCCAACAGCGCCGAGATGCTGCGCTTCCTGACGCTGAGCGGGCGGGGCATCTTCCTGGCGCCGAGCTTCGTGGTGTTCGACGACATCGCCGAAGGGCGGCTGGTGAAGATCATGCCGGACTACCGGCCGGTGGAATTCAACATCAACGCGGTCTATCCCAACCGCAGCCACCTGCCGACGAAGGTGCGGCTGTTCATCGATCTCTTGGTGGAGAGATTTGCCGAGCATCGGAAGTGGATGACGTGAGGGGCAGACATCGGGACTATAGGCTGCCCTCACAGCCAGAAAATTGCCCCTCACCCTAACCCTCTCCCCGCAAACGGGACGTACCATGCGAGAGGTCTGTGGGGAACGGAGAGGTCGCGGCATGCCCCTTCTCCCCGCGGGGAGAAGGTGGCGGCAGCTGGATGAGGGGCGGACGCAGACTCGGATTTTGCTGGAGGCGACCGCCCCTGCCCTACGCTTGCGCTCCGGGCGTTCGCAGCTGCAATCGATTCACTGGATCGATTGCTTCGGCTGCGCCGAACCGCTGCTCACTCCTCGCTTTCGCTGCGGCCGTAGGCCCAGTCCATATAAAGCTCGAGCGCCTTGCGGGTGAACGGGCCTTCCTGAAAATTGCGGTCGTCGAGGCGGGTGACGCCGACGACTTTGGAGTAGTTGCCGGTGGTGAAGATCTCGTCGGCTGCGAGGAAATCCTCGACGGAGAGCGCTGCTTCCACGACGTCGAAACCGGCCTGGCGCAGCAGGCCGATGACCCGCGCGCGGGTGATGCCGGCGAGGAAGGTGCGGTTGGCGGCCGGCGTCATCACCACGCCGTCGCGCACCATGAAGACGTTCGATGAGGCGGTTTCGACGACGTTGCCGTTCAGGTCGCGCACCAGCGCATTGTCGAAACCGCGGCTGCGCGCCTCGGCGATCATGCGGCCGCTGTTCGGATAGAGCGAGCCGGTCTTCGCCTCGGTCATCGCCGTTTCCGGCGACGGGCGGCGATAGGGCGAAACGGTCAGGCTGGTGCCGCCATGGCCGCCCATCGGCGCTTCGAACAGGCAGAGCGCGAAGCGGGTCGATTCCGCATCGACGGAAACGACGCTGCCGGGCGAACCATGTTCGCCCCAATACATCGGCTTGATGTAGATCGCCGTGGCGCCATCGAATTTCGCAACGCCTTCCCAGGCGAGTGCGGCGATCTCCTCGGCCGACTTCACCGGCTTCAGGCCCATGGCCAGCGCCGAGCGGTTGATGCGCTGGCAGTGCAGGTCGAGATCCGGCGCGATACCATCGAACCAGCGGGCGCCGTCGAAGACCGTGGAACCCAGCCACATGGCATGCGAGGTCGGCCCGATCAGCGGCGGATTGCCGGGGAGCCATTCTCCATCGACATGGGTCCAGGTGGTTGAACGGGGTGATGTATCGACGGCCATGCTGCCCTCCCTATAAAGCCGGCAAAGCAAAAACCTCCGCGGCAAGCCGGGTCAAGGACAAATCCCGCTCGGAAACACGGAAGCAAGAAAATGCCGAAGGATGCGATCATGCCGCAATATTCGTGCGCAGCAACAGCGGCTTCATCGATGGGTGCATCAGCAAAAATGATGGAATGGAATGTTGGAATGGTTGGCTGCAGCATGCGATGATGGGGTGCAACAGCGGATACGCAGCAAGGGAAGACGCCGATGAAAGCCATGTTCTACGAAGCCTTCGAACAGGCGCCCGAAATCCGCACCCTGCCCGATCCGACGCCGACCGAGGACGGCGTTGTCATAGCGGTCGGCGCAAGCGGGCTCTGCCGCAGCGACTGGCACGGCTGGATGGGACACGATCCCGCTATCCGCCTGCCGCATGTGCCGGGACACGAGCTTGCCGGGCGCATCGTCGCCACCGGCCGCGGCGTGATGCGTTTCAAGGTCGGCGACCGGGTGACAGTGCCTTTCGTTTCCGGCTGCGGCCATTGCAGCGAATGCCATTCCGGCAACCAGCAGGTCTGCCCCAACCAGTTCCAGCCGGGCTTCACCCATTGGGGCTCCTTCGCCGAATATGTGGCGATCGATTATGCCGACACCAATCTGGTGCACCTGCCCGATACGATCGACGATGCGACGGCCGCAAGCCTCGGCTGCCGCTTCGCCACCTCGTTTCGCGCCGTCGCCGACCAGGCCCGCACCGGGCCCGGCGAATGGATCGCCGTGCATGGCTGCGGCGGCGTCGGCCTGTCGGCGATCATGATCGCCACCGCCCTCGGGGCGAATGCGATCGGCATCGACATATCCGAGGAGAAGCTCGCCTTTGCGCGCGACTGCGGGGCGGTGGCGACGGTCAATGCAGCAGGCGTCGCCGACGTGGCGGAGGCGGTGCGCGAAATCACCAAGGGCGGCGCGCATGTCTCGATCGACGCGCTCGGCCATCCTGTCACCTGCTTCAACTCGATCAAGAACCTGCGCCGGCGCGGACGGCATGTGCAGGTGGGGCTGATGCTCGGTGAACAGGCGACACCGCAGATTCCAATGGCGCAGGTGATCGGCCACGAGCTGGAAATCTACGGTAGCCACGGCATGCAGGCCTGGCGTTACGACGCCATGCTGTCGATGCTTTCGGCCGGCAAGATCGCGCCGCAAAAACTGATCGGACGGCGGGTCAGCCTCGAAGAGGCCGTGCCGGCGCTGATGGCGCTCGACAAGGCTGAGGCCACCGGAATCAGCGTGATTACCCGGTTTTCATGAGGGAATTCCACCCTCCCCGCCCGTGACGAGCACCGGACTCAGGGAGGGCGGGACGAGCAACAAGACCCTATTGAGCTACGCCGATCGAGGCGAGAAAAGCTGATGAAGCCGGGATCTTCGACTTGTCCTTGATCTCGATGATGAGGCGCGGATTGCTGTCGAGCTTGGCAAGTGCCCTAAAGACGGCGTGCCAGTGGATCGAGCCTTCGCCGAGGCTCCAGTGGCGATCGGCGTATCCGTCGGCATCCTGCAGGTGGACATGCTGCAGGCGATTGCCGGCGGCCTTGACGTAGTAATCGACCGGCGGAGCACCGGTATAGCCATGGGCATAATGGGCGTGCCCGGTATCGATCGAGACGGCGACCGCGGGCGAGTGGAAGCTTTCGGCCAGCGCCACGCGAATATGCGGATCCTTATCCTCGATGTTCTCGATGACCATGGTGCAGCCGATATCCTCGGCGCGCCGGACGGCGTCGCGCAGGGTCATGTGCGTGCGCTCGACCAAGGCTTCGCGGGCGCCGGCATTGTCGTCGAGATTGTTGTAAGACCAGGAGGTGTAGGGGCTGTGGATGACCATATGGGTGGCGCCGATGGCGGCGCAGACATCGAGACCCTGCAGCAGGCGCCTTGTGACGATGGCGCGGATATCGGGATCTTCCGAGGCGATGGTGAAGCCCCAGAACGGGCCGTGAATGCCGAGGCGGCCGCTGTGGCCGTCGAGAAGCCGCCTGGTGCGGGCGGCAAGCGGCGCCCAGTCGCCGTTGAGAACCTCGGCATCGATGAAGCTCTGCAATTCGAGATCGCGGGATTTTTCGAAAAGCCAGTCGCGGTGAAGCTCGACTTCATCGAGCGTCATGGCGGCGCCGACGACGGGAAGAGAAGACATGGATGCGCTCCATCAATTGGAATGATCAATGTGAAAATGGAAGAACTGTCAAGAACGGCCGCCGCGTTCTATGCGCCCCTTCTGTGTCGGCGGTATTACAGACAGGCAGACTCGAAACCCTCCGGCTTCAGTCATTTCCGCACAGCTGGTGCGGCATTTTCGGGCCTTGCGGAAACGACCCGCCGTACCGATATCAGCGCCGACTACTCGTGATGGCTAGAGCGGTTCAGCTTTTAACGGAAGCGCAGAACCGCTCTATCCTTTTGTTTTTGCGCAATTCCGGACGGAAAACCGGTTCGCACTTTTCCTGGAATTGCTCCAGGCGCACGAGCTGCACTGAACTCTCGGCAACGGAGCCGTACGTTCATCGCTTCGGCGACCGAAGCGCCGCGTTGAAGGCGCTTGGCAATGTTGCCCCAGACAACAGTGTGGTTGTCAAAAGCGGCGTAGAGGTTTAACGGCTGCGCCCGCAAGAAAAAGCCCTGGAAGAAAAAGAAAGAGACATGATGTCCAACTCATTTGTGAAAATGCATGGCAGTGACGAGGCGAAGCGGTTTTTCGTTCTCGGCGACCGGGTCGAGCGGCGGCTTAGAATCAGCGGAACCTGGCTGAATATCTTCGACGTCACTGTGCCATCAGGCAGCCGGACGCCGAAACATGCGCATGCGAGCCCTGAAGTGTTCCGCATCCGCGAGGGACGTCTGACGATCTGGCGCCTGAGCGACAGCGGCCCGGAAGAGATCGAGGCCAGTGCCGGCGACATCGTCACCATCCCGCCCTTCATGGTGCATGGCTATGCCAACCGCGGAACCGTCCCGGTGGTGTTTTCCGCGATCGTTGATCGTGAGATGGCCGAGTTCATCGAAGCGGAGGGCGCGACCGAACCCCCGAAGGCCAGCCCTTCGACTGAGACCATCGCCCGCATGACGGCCGCCGCCAATGCTTACGGGATTACGATCCTGGCGGCGTGATGGATCTAATGCACGGAGACGCCGGCAATCACCCGGCGTCCGAGGTGTCCCAGGTTGCGTTCCCGCCACTGGTTGGGCGTCACGCCTTCCCAATCCCGAAAAGCGCGATAGAAGGAGCTTGTATCCTGATAGCCGAGCAGGCACGCGACCTCGTCAATCCCGGCTGAGGGATCGGAGAGCAATTGCCTCCCCAATTCCTGACGTGCTTCGACGAGCAACTCCCGGAAGGTCGAGCCCTCATCGGTGATCCGGCGCTGCAGTGTGCGCTCACTCATGCCCAGGTCGAAGGCCACATCGGACAGTTCCGGCCGGCCGCTCGCCAGGCTTCTCTTCAGAACGATCTTGACCTGCTCGCGGATTGCACTGCGCGCCTGGATTTCGCCAAGTGCTGAGGCAAGGGCGGGCGTGAGGAGTTCGAGCAGTTCCGGATTGTGCCCGAGGAAAGGCCGGCCGAGATCGGCGGATTTGAGAATCAGGGCGTTGCGGGATTGTCCATAGCGGATGGGGCATCCAAAATAGGATCGATGCGCGTCGCGCTGCGGACCGGCGCGCTGGAATTCCACGCGAACCGGCGTCAGCCTTTGCCCGGTACCGCGCCGGCCGAGTTCGACCAGCGTGGCGAAGTCTACATCGACGGCGACTGCCGGCTCCGGTTCGGTGGCGTAGAGCCACTCGACCTTGATCGTGCATTCCCCGCTTTGCTCGGAAAAGTGCAATTGCTCCGGGGTGCAAAGCCGCTTGAACCGGGCTAATCGCGACAACCCGTCCCGATAGTCGCGGGCATGGAAGGCCGCGAGGCTGGAGGGCGGGTGCACGGCGGTTTCCGCCGATTCAACCAGTTTGATCCCGAGGCCCGGATCCGCCGTCAGTTCCTCCAGCGCCCGCCAGAGGGCGAAGAACTGCGCCGTGCTGACCAGACCCTGGCCATTCAGGTGCAAAGTCGCCGGCAGGCGCGCCTGCCGCAGCAGCGCCGCGGGCGGCACACCGATATGCTCGACCGCGAGCCAGAAAGCCCGCGGTATCTTGCACCGATCTGCCGGCGCTCCACTCATGGCTGCCTCCCCTATCGCATCTGGCTCATGATCACGCGGTCGAATATGCGATCGCCGAACCAGTTGCGAATCATGATCATCGGCTTCGCATACTTGCCGGCGACGTAGCGCGTGCGCGGTTTTTTCGCTTTGACCGCCTTGGAGACGATGTCGGCGATCACATCGGGATCGGTGCCGCGGCCATGGCCGTAAGCTTCGCGCGTCGACTTGGCAACCGCCTGCGTCACCTCGGCATAGGGCCCCTTCCCCGAACGCTTGATGAGTCCGTCGGCAACGACGTCGCCAAATCCCGTTTCGATCAGGCCGGGTTCGACAATCACGACTCGGATCCCGAACGGGGCAAGCTCCAGCCGCAGGCAGTCCGACCAACCTTCCAGCGCATGTTTGGTGGCGTGGTACCAAGCGCCGAGCAGAGTGTAAATCTTGCCGCCCATGGAGGTGATGTTGACGATCGTGCCGGCGCCCTTCCCACGCATCGCTGGAAGCAGAAGCTGCGTCAGCCGCGCCAGGCCGAACACATTCACCTCGAACTGGTAGCGGGCCTCGTCGATACCGATCTCCTCAACCGGACCGTAGAGCCCGAAGCCGGCATTGTTGACCAGCACGTCGATAGTGCCGACTTCCGCCAGAATCGTTTCAACAGCGGCTTTGATCTCACCTTCCCTCGATATGTCCATGCGCAAGGGCGTAGCGCCGAGCCGTACAAGGTCTTCCATCTTCTCGACCTGGCGGGCGGCGACGTAGACCCTGTAGCCATCGACGAGCAGACGCTTGGCGATCGCCTTGCCCATCCCGGAGGATGCGCCTGTAACGAGTGCGGTTTTCTTGTCAATCATCTCGACCTCTCTTTGTGATGAGATCATCTAGGGCTCGTTTGGCCCCCGATCACTGACGAGAGATGCCAAGGCACTTGCATAATACGCCAAAGCGGTTGTTCCTCCATCGCTGTAGAAACACGAAAATTCCCCTGAAATTCTCAACCGGAACGCGGCGCTGCCGCTATTTTCAAAACTGTCATATCAAGACGCTATAAGGATTTTCGTCCGGCGCCTCTTGCGCCGGAATCGTTTCACCGCCAAAATTGCGCCATGCCTGACAGCGACCCATCCAGTACAAGCTCCGCCCGTTCCAACCGGGATCTCCCGGCCGAGGACGCTGGCGACCACTGTAGATGGCGCGATGACCTCCTCCTTGCCCTGGGCACCTCAGGCTCCCGCAGCGAGCAGCCGCTTTCCACATCATCGAGCATGACGGGCGGCCGCATGCCGGCCCGCTTTTCCCGACGACCTATGACTTCCACTTCACAAGGAGCGGTCCCTCATGACGACGACCGCTTATGGTCGCTGATGTCTTTCGACTGGATTCGGCCCTTTCCCCATGGGTCGGGGTTGCCACTCACCGAATTCTGAAAACGGATGGAACCTACACCGATGTAACACGATGATGGAAAGACGACAGGTGATGCGTCTATAGTAGCGTCCCTTCGAATACCTCGCCGCTTCGCCTGATGAATGCGGTATGACAACCTCAACGAATAGGGTCCCTGTGTTTCTGGAAATTGGAATTGTGGCATTTCTCACCATCCTGAATGGTGTGCTCGCCATGTCGGAGCTGGCCGTTGTGTCTTCGCGAACGGCCCGCCTAAAGGTTCTCTCCGACAATGGGAGCAAGGGTGCCGCTCAAGCGATCAAACTCGCTGAAAACCCCGGACGTTTTCTCTCCACGGTGCAGATCGGCATCACGCTGGTCGGTGTTCTCTCGGGCGCTTTCTCAGGGGCCACGCTCGGGGGGCGCCTGAGCGGATGGCTGGAAGAACAAGGGTTGTCATCGACGGCCGCTGATGCCATCGGCGTCGGTTCGGTCGTCGTCGCGATCACATATCTTTCCTTGATCATCGGCGAACTTGTTCCAAAGCAGATCGCATTGCGAGAACCCGAAGCGGTTGCGGCAAAGGTCGCACCCGCCATGGCGGTGCTTTCAAAAATTGCGTTGCCCCTCGTGTGGCTTCTGAACGCCTCCGGAAATCTGGTGCTGAAGCTCTTGGGCCAGTCGGGAAAAGGCGGCGACAATGTCTCCGACGCAGAGATCAAAACCGTACTGGCCGAGGCGCAGTCGGCTGGCGTGATTGAAAGCGAAGAGTCTGCGATGATATCAGGCGTCATGCGGCTGGCGGACCGCACCGCCCGAGCGCTTATGACGCCCCGGCGAGACGTCGAAATCATTGATATTGACGACAGCCTCGAGGAAATTCGGACCCAGCTGCACAGGACGAAACGGTCGCGGTTGCCCGTTCGAAAAGGCAGTTCGGACGAGGTGATTGGCATTCTTCCGGTCAAGGACTTCTACGACTCGATGTCCGAACACGGCAGCGCCGATATCAAGGCTCTGACACACGATGTCCCGGTGGTTTCAGACCTTTCAACGGCCATCAACGTTATTGAGGCAATCCGGAAATCGCCCGTTCACATGGTGCTGGTTTTCGACGAGTACGGCCATTTCGAGGGAGTTGTTTCGTCAGGCGACATTCTGGAAGCGATCATGGGGGCTCTCCAGGAGGGACCTGTCGATGAACAGGCCATCGCTCGTCGAGACGACGGTTCCTATCTCGTGTCGGGCTGGACGCCGATTGACGAGTTCGCTGAATTCCTAAACCTCAAGCTCGATGACGATCTGGAATATCAGACTGTGGCCGGTCTGGTGCTGGAAGAGCTGAAACATCTGCCGGAACTGGGCGAGAGCTTCACGAGAGATGGATGGCGCTTCGAAGTCGTCGATCTCGACGGAAGGCGCGTGGACAAGATACTTGTGTCGGCTGAATGAAGGTCGGCAGGCGCCTTACACAGATACAGCAGGAGTGAACGCCATGGCATGGTCCGCCCATCAATATGTGAAATTCGAGGACGAGCGCACGCGACCGGCGCGTGACCTTCTGGCGCAGGTGCCGCTGCAAAGCCTTCGCCACGCCGTCGATCTCGGCTGCGGACCCGGCAATTCCACCGAACTGATCATCGAGCGTTACGGAGCGTCCGGCGTCTCCGGCCTCGACAGCGACATGAACATGCTGGAGGCGGCCCGCAAGCGGCTTCCAGGCACTGATTTCGTCGAGGCCGATCTCGGCAGCTGGCAGCCCACGGAACCGGCCGACCTGCTGTTTGCCAATGCCGTCTTCCAATGGCTGCCCGATCATATCGACATTTTCGACCGGCTGATGGACGGGCTTTCCGCAGGCGGCGTGCTCGCCGTACAGATGCCCGACAATCTCGGCGAACCCTCGCATCTGGCGATGGAGGAAACGGCGCATGCCGGCCCATGGAAGGCCGCCTTCGAGGCGAAGAGCGTCCGCCGAAAGGCGCTGCCGCCGCCCTCCGCCTATTACGACAGGCTGATCGGCAAAGCCTCGCGCGTCGATATCTGGCACACCATCTACAATCACCCGATGGCCGATGCGGCCGCGATCGTCGAATGGGTGAAGGGAACCGGGTTGATGCCCTATCTCGCCCATGCCGGCGAGCAGCATCGCAAGGCCTTCCTGGCCGACTACCTCAAGCGGGTGGAACAGGCCTATCCCAAGCTTTCGGATGGCCGGGTGCTGCTCAGGTTTCCGAGGATTTTCATGGTGGCGGTCAAAGCGTAACCGACCTCGGGCGCACGCCAGAGGATGTCAAATGCCTGTTACCCCTCGCCGCCTATGTTGCGGCGAAACCGGCACGCATTATAGTCGGCCGCAAATTGCAAGGAGATGACACATGGACGCTGCCCCCACCCCGCCGGTCACCCTGGTCATCTTCGGCGCGACGGGCGACCTGACGCGCCGCCTGCTGGTGCCGGCGATCATCAATCTGACGCGCAGCCGCCTCGTCGGCGACGATCTCCACATTCTCGGCATCGGCATCGAGCCGGGTGACGACGAATTCCTGCGCGGGCGGCTCGACCAATTCCTCAACCATCTCAGCGGCGAAGAGCCGAGGGTCAAGGACGAAGCATGGGAAAGCCTGCGCCGGCGCATTTCCTATACGTCCGGGGATTTCACCAAGGACGATATTTTCGTCGAGATCGGCAAGCGGCTGGGGCCGAATGCCAATGCCGCCTTCTATCTCGCGGTGCCGCCATCCTTTTTCGGCACGATCGTCGAGAAGCTCGCCGCTCACGGGCTGACCGATGAAAGCGACGGCATTTTCCGCCGCGTCGCCATCGAGAAGCCGTTCGGGACCGATCTCGCCTCGGCGCAGGCGCTGAATGCACAGATCCTCGCCCAGATTGAAGAAAGCCAAGTCTACCGGCTCGACCACTTCCTCGGCAAGGAGACGGTGCAGAACCTGATGACGGCGCGCTTCGCCAATATGATGATCGAGTCTTTGTGGAACAGCCGCTATATCGATCATGTGCAGATCACCGCCGCCGAGATCGTCGATGTCGGCAGCCGCGGCAAATTCTACGACGCAACCGGCGCGCTGCGCGACATGGTGCCGAACCATCTCTTCCAGCTGCTGGCGATGATCGCCATGGAGCCGCCGAACAGCTTCGATGCCGAAGCGATCCGCAACGAGAAGAGCAAGGTGCTGAAGGCGCTGCGCATCTACACGCCGGAGGAGGCCAAGACGCATGGCGTGCGCGGCGCCTATGCCGCAGGTCCGCTCAATGGTGCTGAACTTCCGGCCTATCGCGACACCAAGGACGTTTCGTCCGACAGCAGGACCGAGACCTTCGTGGCACTGAAGCTCTATGCCGATACCTGGCGCTGGGCCGGCGTGCCCTTCTATCTGAGAACCGGCAAGGCGCTGACGGCGCGCGACACCGAGATCGTCATCACCTTTCAGCCGGTTCCCTTCGCGCAGTTTCGCGAGACCGACGTCAAGCGCCGCCTGCCGCCGAACCGGCTGGTGATCCAGGTGCAGCCGGACGAAGGCATGAGCATGGAAATCTCGATCAAGTCGCCGGGGCTTTCCGTCGATACCGTGCCGGTCTCTCTCGATTTCCGCTATGCGGACAAATTCGATATCGCCAAGACGACCGGCTATGAATCACTGCTCTACGATCTCTTCATCGGCGACCAGACGCTGTTCCAGCGTGCCGACGGCATCGAGGCAGGATGGGCGGCGGTGCAGCCCTTCCTCGATATCTGGGCTAGGGATCAGAGCGTGCCCGACGCTTACGCGCCGGGCAGCATGGGACCGGCCTCAGCCGACGAATTGATCCAGCGCGACAGGCGAGAGTGGCATGAACTCGGCGTCATTCTGCATCACGACAAGAAGGACGGCAAATAGCGCCCTCCCCTGATGTTACTGATTTCCCTCGTCACGGCATGCGGCGCTGACCGAGGCGCCGCTGTTGCCGCCTTCGGTGGCCAGCGCTCCGCGCGCCTTGCGCGGCGGGCAGCGCGCCCAGTCGACGGGGCCGCTGACTGGCTCATTGTCGATGCTGCCGGTTTCGATTGAGTCGAGCGGGATTATCAGCCCGCTTTGCGTTTCGGCTCCGGGCGCGGTGCCGAGCGGCGGCGTGCCGTCGATCCGGCCGCTGGCATCCATGCCCATGTTCGACTGGGCAAGAACCGGGGCGGAGAGGCTGAGGAGAGCGATCGAGGCTGCTGCAATAAACCTGCGCATGATGCTATTCCTTCTGGTTTCATCGATGCGACAGAAACAGCAGGACGACCTCATTGTTCCCCCCGGAAGCGGGCACTGGCGATCAAAGTTTGGCGATCGGGATATCAGTCCTCTAAACTGGCGATATCAGGCTCAGTCTCGCCAGCGCGACAGCAGTCTTTCGAGACCTGTCGGATAAAGATCGATGCCGGCCTCGCGCAGCCTGTCGCGGCCGAACCAGCGCGCCGTCGCCGCCGTCTCATCGAGTTCGGAATAGCGGATTTCGTCGCGCTCATAGAGGCTTTCATCGGCCAGTTCGATATCGGCGGCGAAGATATATTCGTGGCCGGTCGCGCCATGATGCTCGTAGATGTTTTCAAGCAGATGCCAGGGGCCAACGACGCGGATCGCCGTTTCGAGCTCCTCCTGGAATTCGCGGTGCAGGGCCTCTTCGCGGCTCTCGCCGAATTCGATGGCGCCGCCGAGCGGGCGAACGCCCTTGATACGGCCACTGTCATCCTCCACTTCGGCGGCGAGCAGTTGGTCTTTCCGCCAGGCGAGGCCGATCACCTTCACCCTGATCTGCTGCGACGGGCGCCAGACGGTCATCTGCTCTCCTTCCATTCATTGGGCAGCCAGTGGACAGCGCTTGCTTCAGCCAGTGCTTCCGGCGCAAGAATATAAGCCCCGCGACAACGCGAGGCTCCTGCCGATCAATCGTCTTAGACGAACTGGCTGAGGCCGGGGACGGAAGCGACGACCTCGTCGACCACCTCTTCGCCGGCATATTGCTTGGCGATGGCGATGGTTTCCTTGGCAAGCGAGGTGATCTCGCCCATGCCGAGGCCTTCGCCCATCAGCTGCTGGCCAAGGCCCATGATGCCGCCGCCGCCGAGCGAGCTCATCAGCCCGCCGAGCAGGCCGCCGCCGCCGGCACCTGCCCCATTGAACTGGGCGACGAGATCGGCGCCGCCGGGGATCGCTTCGATCATCTTGGCGACCGGACCATCGGCAGCCTCGCGCTGCAGGAAGCCGAGCATCATGCCGAGCGCCTTTTCGGCCAAGTCGGGCGCAATACCCACGCGATCGGCGATCTGGGTCACAATTTCATTCATCGTCAGCCTCCTGTTATTTTGACGTTAACGTCAACGTTAATGGAAATTCCACAGGAACTCAAGCCGGCCTCTCCGCGGGGGGCACTTTGTCCGGTTTTGCTTTTAATGCAAACAGTTGTCCGCATCCATCTCCCTGCTTATAACAGGGAAACGATGGTTCGATGAAGGCGGCGGGAGAGAACACCGAGCCTTCTGACATAAATGGCGGCAAAGCCCGAAGGGAGCATTCCGAATGATCGAGGAAGGCAAGATTTTCATCGGCGCGAGCCGCAATCCCGATGACAGCATCAACAAGCCGGAATATCTCGACCTGAAGTTCGGCAACCGCCACGGCCTCGTCACCGGCGCCACCGGCACCGGCAAGACGGTGACGCTGCAGGTGCTCGCCGAAGGCTTTTCGCGGGCCGGCGTTCCGGTCTTTGCGGCCGATATCAAGGGCGATCTTTCCGGCATCGCCGCCAAGGGCGAGCCCAAGGATTTCCTGACGAAGCGCGCCGAGCAGATCGGTTTCACCGATTATGAATTCGATCAGTTTCCGGTGATCTTCTGGGATCTGTTCGGCGAGAAGGGCCACCGGGTGCGCACCACCATCGCCGAGATGGGACCGTTGCTGCTCGCCCGCCTGATGGATGCCTCCGAACCGCAGGAAGGCGTCATCAACATCGCCTTCAAGATCGCCGACCAGGGCGGGCTGCCGCTGCTCGACCTCAAGGATTTCAGCTCGCTGCTCAACTATATGGGCGAAAACGCCAGCGAACTTTCCAACCAGTACGGCCTGATCTCCAAGGCCTCGGTCGGCTCGATCCAGCGGGCGCTGCTCGTTCTCGAACAGCAGGGTGCGGAGCACTTCTTCGGCGAACCGGCGCTGAAGATCTCCGACATCATGCGCACCAGCAATAATGGCTATGGCCAAATCTCGGTGCTCGCCGCCGACAAGCTGATGATGAACCCGCGGCTCTACGCCACCTTCCTGCTCTGGCTGCTCTCGGAGCTCTTCGAGGAGTTGCCCGAGGTGGGCGATCCGGAAAAGCCGAAGCTCGTCTTCTTCTTCGACGAGGCGCATCTGCTCTTCAATGACGCACCGAAGGTACTGACCGAACGCGTCGAACAGGTCGTGCGACTGATCCGCTCCAAGGGTGTCGGCGTCTATTTCGTCACGCAGAATCCGCTCGACGTGCCGGAAACGGTGCTCGCCCAACTCGGCAACCGGGCGCAGCATGCATTGCGCGCCTATTCGCCGCGCGAACAGAAGGCGGTGAGGACGGCGGCCGATACCTTCCGTGCGAATCCGGCCTTCGATTGCGCCACCGTCATCACCAATCTCGGCACCGGCGAGGCGCTGGTCTCGACGCTGGAAGCCAAGGGCGCGCCGTCGATCGTCGAGCGCACGCTGATCCGCCCGCCGTCGGGCCGCGTCGGCCCGGTGACGGATGCCGAGCGCCAGCAGATCATGGACAGAAGCCCGGTTCTCGGCGTCTATGACGAGGATATCGACCGCGAATCCGCCTTCGAGCTGCTGGCGGCGCGGGCAAAGAAGGCGGCGGATGCCGATGCTGCCAAGCGGGCGCAGGAAGAGGCGCCTCAGCAGGGCAGCACGACCTCCGGCTGGAGCCTGCCGGGTTTCGGCGGCGGCAATGACGACGATAACCAGGGCCGCGGCCAATCGCGCGGCCGGGCTTCCGGCTACCAGCGCGAAACGGTGGTGGAAGCGGCGATGAAGAGTGTGGCGCGCACGGTGGCGACGCAGGTCGGCCGGGCGCTGGTGCGCGGAATATTGGGGAGCTTGAAGCGGTAGGTTTGCGGCGCGCCGTAAGCCCCTCATCCGCCTGCCGGCACCTTCTCCCCGCTCGCGGGGAGAAGGGGGATGGCCGCAACCTCTCCGTCCCCACCAACCTTTCGCAGGGCACGTCCCCTCGCCCCGTTTACGGGGTGAGGGGTAATCACCCGACGAAGCCGGCCAAGGAAAGCGGGCGGTCAGTTGGCTCTTTGCCTTGAACCTTCCGCCTTTCTTCCCTAAATTCCCCGCCATCGATCATTTCAACAGGATGTGTGCCGCAATGGATTTCAACTCGATCGCAACGCCAGTTCGCCTTGCCAACGAGGAAATCCACATCCATGCCTGCATCCATCACCCTCTCCCAGATTTCATGGTCCGCGCCTGACGGGCGGCCGCTTTTTTCCAATCTCGACCTCAGCATCGGGTCGGAGCGCACCGGTCTTGTCGGGCGCAACGGCGTCGGCAAGACGACGCTGCTGAAGCTCGTCTGCGGCGATATCCAGCCGCACTCGGGGACAATATCCGTCAGCGGCAGCCTCGGCGTGCTGCGGCAGAGCGTTCAGGTGGCGTCTGACGAGACGGTCGGCGATCTCTTCGGCGTCACCGATGCGCTGGCTATTCTGCATCGTGCCGAAGCCGGCGAGGCGACGGTCGACGAGCTGGCATCGGCCGACTGGACGTTGGAGGCGCGCATGGCCGCAGCGCTCAATCGCACCGGCCTCGACGTGGTCGCGCAGACCCCGCTTGCGGCACTCTCGGGCGGGCAGCGCACACGTGCCGGGCTTGCGGCGCTTGTTTTCACCGAACCGGATTTCCTGCTGCTCGACGAACCCACAAACAATCTCGATCGCGATGGCCGCGAGGCGGTGATCGGCCTGATTTCAGGCTGGCGGGCCGGCGCCATCATCGTCAGCCATGACCGGGAATTGCTTGAAAGCGTCGATGCGATCGTCGAACTGACCTCGCTCAGCGCCACGCGCTATGGCGGCAACTGGAGCCATTATCGCGAGCGCAAGGCGCTCGAGCTTGCGGCGGCACAACATGATCTCACTGAAGCCGATAAACGCGTGGCCGAGGTGGCGCGGAAGGCGCAGGCGACGGTGGAGCGTCAGGCGCACAGGGACAGTACCGGGCGGAAGATGGCCGCCAAGGGCGGCATACCGCGCATCATGCTCGGTGGCATGAAGGAGCGGAGCGAAACGACGGGCGGCGACAATGCGCGGCTTGCCGAACGGCGGCGCGCCCAGGCGCTGGAAGAGGCAAAGGCGGCGCGCGAAAAGATCGAGATCCTGCAACCCTTGTCGGTCACCTTGCCGCCGACCGGGCTGCCCGCCAGCAAGATCGTGCTCAGGATGGATGACGTGACATCGGGCTACCAGCCGGGTGATCCCGTCATCCGCGATCTCTCCTTCGACGTGACGGGGCCGGAACGGATCGCCGTCACCGGCCCCAACGGCTCGGGCAAGACCACCTTGCTGGCGCTCATCACCGGCGAACTGGAACCCTGGGCCGGCACCGTCGCCGTCATGACCGCTTTCACGATACTCGATCAGAAGGTCAGCCTGCTCGACCCCTCGGCCTCGATCCGCGACAATTTCCGCCGGATCAATCCGCTTTCCGATGAAAACACTTGCCGGGCGGCCCTTGCCCGCTTCATGTTCAGGGCGGATGCGGCGCTGCAGACCGTCTCGACGCTGAGCGGCGGGCAATTGCTGCGCGCCGGCCTTGCCTGCGTCCTGGGCTCAGCACCGCCGCCGCTCCTGATCCTCGACGAGCCGACCAATCATCTCGACATCGACTCGATTGCTGCGGTTGAGGCCGGACTGCGCGCTTATGACGGGGCGCTGCTGGTGGTCAGCCATGACGAGACGTTTCTCGAGAGTATCGGGATAGAGCAGCGGCTGGAGTTACCGGGTGATGGGGTTAAGTGATTTTAGGGGGGAGCATCGGTGCCTCCCGCCAGCGACGCTCTGACGGCTGCCCTGGGGTATTTTGCCTTTCGGCCTGCCATCAACTCTTCGCTCAATCTCGATTGCTCCACTAGCCCGTTTCGCCATGAAAGGGCTTCCTGTCGCTAGTTCGAAAGCAATACCCTACTTGCAAGATATAACGCATTCAACCTATGACAGTCACCGCCGCGGCTTGGAGGAGAAGGGCATGACTATGGAAGAGGCGATCGGGCATCGTGCAGCCCAAAAGTGGAGCCTTTGGAGAAGCGCCAATATTGGCGTTAGCGTTAGCGCTGTCACCTTGTTACTTCAGGTCGCCAATGGTCGAGGCTTTGAACTAGCAAACTACGCCCACACTCGGAGTGCGGAAACGATTGGCGCTTTAGGTGGGCAGGTTCTCGCCGCACCACTATTATTTGTTGTGATTGCGGCCATACGAAACGTTTTCAAAAGGGGGCAAGCTAAGTCGAACGCAAGTGCCATTCGGGGGGCAATCACGTTCGCGGCGCTCTTTGTCACAATTTTCGCCGGCCTTTTTACCTACGGAGAGTTTGTGTTCTCTCGCGATGAAGCAATCGGTGGCGAAGCGCGAAAATCATTCATAGCTGACACCCAGTTTGCGTGCGTTCAGAAGCAGGCCTCACTCAACCAAGCTATTACCCAGCAGCAAATCCAAACCTATTGCACCTGTTTGACCGAGAAGATGGCCGACATCACGACGTACAAACAATTGGGCACTGAACTGACTGCCAAAGCCCTTGCGGACCTGCAGCAAAAGGTTGGAGCAATAAGTAACCTTTGCCGCCAATGACTTCTGAACGGCCCAATTCTGGTGCAGATATGGTGAGCCATTGCGACACTTCTGGTCACGATGACGCTCCTGATCCTCGACGAGCCGACCAACAATCTCGACATCGACTCGATATCAGCGGTCGAGGCCGCGCTGCGCGCTTATGACGGGGCGCTGCTCCTCGTCAGCCACGACGAGACCTTTCTCAGGAGCATCGGGATAACGCGGCGGCTGGAGCTGACTGCCGCTGGGCTGAGTGGATAAATCAGGAATTGGCGGGTAGACGCGGTGTTAAATCCAGCCCTTTGAAGCACCATCACGACCTCAGCCAAGACAGCCGAGCTTCTGGTTCGCGTGATGTTTGCCTTACAAGATCTGTGTCTTGGCTATCCTGGTCTCCACTCTCCTGTCCAATTCGCGTCGATTAAAGCTGGCGCATTTCTTCACGCAAAATTTTATTAACCAATACAATGGTTTGCTCCAATTGCCAAAAGACGCGATCCACTAGGAGCTTTCTGGTGGCCCGTGAGCGAGGGAACATGTCGGCGAAATGACATCGTCGACAGAGGCGCTCATTTTCACCCGATTGAAGGGCCACCTGAGATCAACGCCGCCCAAGCGTTGGCCGAGAGCATCGCTATTTCACAGGCATGAATGCCTATTCACCGGTTTTCGCCATCCGCGGAAGACGATCCTTTGCGCTTGGCTGCAAGCGAATATTACAGCAATTTAAGGAGTTGATATGCTTTTCTTCAAGAACGCCAGAGTCCGAACAAAGCTTGCCGTATCGTCGGCGGTCGGAATCCTTCTCATCATTTGCATGATCGTCAATCAACAGCTGGCAGGGCGGGATATAGCCCTGGCGAACCAAACCGTTGATCGGGAACAGATCATCCTCAACGGTATCCAGACGGCCTCTCTGTCTCTCGCCGAAATGCGCGTTGCCGCTCGCGATGTCGATTTCGCGATATCTGGTGAGGAATTGCAAGCGGCACTCAATCGAGCCAAAACCGCCAGCCAACAGGCTTGGGATGGCCTCGCCCAACCCATAAGCATTGCCCTGAAGCCCGATGTTCTCAACGATATCCGCAACACCCTCAGAGCCTACGAAGCGTTGATTGCCAAACGTGCCTCTGCGCTGTCTGGCGCCATGGCGAACAAACCAGGGGTGGCACTGAGCCAGACGGACATCTCTGCCGCATTGGCTGTCGTTTCGAACGATGAAATCGGACAGACGATGAATCAAGCCCGCGTCGCAACCGAGGCGTCCATCAAGAATGCGCGCCATTTCACCGAAGAAGCAAAAGCCGCATTGGCTGCGACGGTAGCAAGGGGCGACTCGATTGCGCTGATCGTTGGTGCCTGTGTCGTTCTTGTCCTTCTTGCTTCGGCCATCGGCCTGATGTTCAGCATCGCCAAACCGATCCAGACCATGACGATTGCGATGCGGCGGCTCTCACAAGGCGAGCTCGATGTCGATGTGGCCCAGATCTCGCGTCGAGACGAGATCGGCGAAATGGCAGCGGCAGTCGAAGTCTTTCGCGTAAATGCGCTCACCAACCGGAAGCTGGAACAAGAAGCCGAAGCCAATCGCAACATGTCCGAGGAGGAACGCCGCCGCCAGGCCGATGCGGACCAGCGTCGCGCCGAGGAAATGACGCAGGCGACGGAAGGCCTTGGGGCAGGTCTCAAGCATTTGGCGAGCGGCGACTTGTCGATCCAGCTTTCCGAGCCCTTCGCCTCCGACTTTGAAAGCCTGCGCACCGACTTCAATGCGGCGGTGGCCCAGCTCGCCGGCACGTTGCGTGCTGTTGCTCATGCGACCGGCGCAATCGATACCGGCATACAGGAGATCGGCCAGAGCGCCGAGGATCTGTCGAAGCGCACCGAACAGCAGGCGGCCTCGCTCGAGGAGACGGCAGCGGCCCTCGATCAGATCACCGTCAATGTCAGCTCTTCGACGAAGCGAACCGAAGAGGCGCGTTCGATTGCCACCGAGGCCAATCTGAGTGCGCAGAAATCAGCCCAGGTCGTCTCTCATGCGGAAGAAGCCATGCGCCGCATTGAGGAGAGCTCGCAGCAGATCTCCAACATTATCGGTGTCATCGACGAGATCGCCTTCCAGACCAATCTCCTGGCGCTCAACGCCGGGGTCGAGGCGGCCCGCGCCGGCGAAGCCGGCAAAGGCTTTGCCGTCGTCGCCCAAGAGGTGCGTGAACTGGCGCAGCGCTCCGCTCAGGCCGCCAAGGAAATCAAGGGGCTGATTCAGAATTCGTCGACGGAAGTTGAAAGCGGCGTCAGGCTGGTGCGCGAAACCGGCGAGGCGCTGAACGTGATCGGCGGCTTCATCGGGCAGGTCAACAGCCATATGAACGCGATCGCCACCTCGGCGCGGGAGCAGTCGACAGGGCTGGCCGAGATCAACACCGCGGTCAATTCGATGGACCAGAGCACCCAGCAGAACGCAGCGATGGTGGAACAATCGACCGCGGCAGCCTCAAACCTCGCCCAGGAGGCGGCCAAGTTGCGCGATCTCGTCGCCCGCTTCAGCCTTGAAGGCGCGGCCACCCAGCCACGTGCAGCTGTCTCCGCGAACCGACCGGTGGCTTCGCCCGCCCGCGCGCTCGGAAATAGGCTCGCCAGCGCCTTCGGCAGCAGGACGGCCACAGCTGCAGCTGTGAAAGAATGGGAGGACTTTTGATGCCTGATCAGCATTCCGGCGAGCAGCGCTCAAGCACGGCTCTGGAAATCATCGCCTTCCACCTCGGCGACCAGCAATTCTGCATCAGGACGACCGTGATACGGGAAATCCGGGGATGGGCAGCGGCAACGCCGCTGCCCCATGCGCCGCCGCATGTTCTCGGCGTGATGAACCTGCGTGGCTTGGTCATTCCCGTCATAAACTTGGCAGCGAAGCTCGGTGTGCTCAGTGTCGTCGATACCAGTCGCAGCGCCATCGTCGTCGCCGAGGTCGGCACAAACATCGTTGGCCTGGTCGTTGATCGGGTCTCCGATATCCTGTCGATCAGCGAGAAACTGATCCAGCCTGTGCCTGATCTGGGCGCCGCATTCGATCCTGCCTTCTCACACGGCATCATCCCCCTCGAACAGGGCATGGTTTGCTTCCTGAACCTCGATCATTTGTTCGCAAACCTCGACCTGGCGGACGCCGCCTAGAACAGGATGGTTTTAGGCCGGGTCGGCCTAAAACCTGAATCCTCTTTTAAATTATGCGCATTCACCGGATCGCAGCGCCAGTCAAACAACAAAAGATCGTTTCCTGGTGTCCGATGGATTCTCGCCGTAGGCAGCTCGATAGATGGCGGAAAAGCGACCGAAATGCGAGAAGCCCCACCTCTGGCATATTTCTCTCACCGATTGATGGTTCGACGGATCCAGAAGGTCCTGACGGACCGCCTGCAAGCGCATCGTGCGCAGATAGGCCGCCGGCGTCGTTTGCCTGAAAACGCGGAAGCCGTTTTCAAGTGCGCGAATGGAAACGCCGGCCGCCTCAGCCACCGTCTGCGTTACAATAGGCCGGTCGATATTGGCCTGCATGAAATCGATTGCGCGGCGAACGTGCCGAGGCGCAATCGTCAAAGGCTTCTTGTCCAAAAGCGCCGAGAAGCGATGCGGGATCGTTCGCACCACCAGATCCGCCAGCACTTCCGTCAGGTGCGACATCGCGACCGGCGATTGGAGCAGCAGTCCATTGTCGCGCATCCCAATGGCGAAGGTTTGGACCACCTTGCCGATCAATTGGCCAGATTGGGTGGAAAGATCCATCGCCGGCAACAACTCCAGCGCTCCGGTAAACGGTATTTCAAAGACCGCGGCGATCGTCTTTGAAATTATTTTCCAATCCAGTCGCAGCACGTCTGATAGATGGGGTTCCCCCTTCACGTCAAAACGCTCTGCCTCATGAGAGTTCACCAGGAGCATCCCACCAGGCGTGCCTTCGATTGTTCTTCGGCCAAGCGTTGCAACGACTGCACCGCTGCGAGGTAAAATAATCGATAGCCACTCCGGAGTTTCGGGCGCAGCTTTTAGCTGCCACGGCGACGAATACTGCGCTGAGACCACCGTCACGGTGCCGTCAGATCGGGTATCTGATTTCCAGAGAAATTTTCCTGCCGGGCTAGCGGGCCATGCTTCGAAAGGGCCGAAATTCTCCGTGTGACTCTCAACCATCTGCTCAAAAGTTGACCCTTGGAAGCGGGGCGGGAAGCCAAATGGAGCGTTTTCAGGCATACAAGCTCAATCGAAACGGCCAAGATGTGGCGAAATTGAAAGACAACGCCTCGTCGGCGAAAGACGAGCGATTCTCGCGGGCAGAAAGCAAATCGCGTGCCATATTTTCACAGTGCCCGGACTTAATCTCGTGTTTGTTGTCGCTTCGAATAGACCCAGTTGCTGTGGATCGCCGGGACGGTCGTCAGCTTGAAGGGGGAGCAGCCGAATGGCGCAAGCCAGAGCTCGGGCGACGGTATCTAGACCAGCGGCTTATGGCGGATATCGGCGTCCTTGCGGCTCACTTGCCTCTTTTTGCGGGCAATGTTATTTGGATCCGGCAACCTTTTTTGAGAAAGGAGGATCACGCAATGCAGTATTATTTTCGGTTTAATCGCCAGCGTGGTCCCGTCAACGCCCTGCAAACGCGTTTGCAGGGCTGACCAGAGGCCGTTTCTCGACATCTCTTCCTGGTCTGCCCTTCGTGGCCAATGCGACGCCGTAGCTGACAGCGCGCATTCTTCTCAATTTCCAGGCCCGATACACGCAATCCCGTGATGGCTGAATGCCCCGGATCGCGCGTGATACCCGGTCAAGACCAGAGAACGATCATGACACTCATCAATATCCGCAATCTCGGCGTGACGCTGGGCAATCCGTTGTTTTCCAAGCTCAATCTCGTCGTCAACACAGGCGATCGCATCGGCCTCGTCGCCGCCAACGGGCGGGGCAAATCGACGCTGCTTGCCTGCATCACCGGCGCGCTGGAGCCGAGCGAGGGCGAGATCACCAAGGCGCGCGGGCTGACCGTCGGCCATGTCGCGCAGAATGTGCCGCCGGAGCTTTTCGACACGCCGTTCTATGATGCCGTGCTGCAGGCGCTGCCGGCCGATCAGGCCGAAAGCGAGAGCTGGCGCGTCGACGTGGTGCTGGAATCGCTCGAGGTGCTGGAGGCCATGCGCGCTCGGCCGCTGAAGCAGTTGAGCGGCGGATGGCAGCGGCTGGCCATGCTTGCCCGCACCTGGGTGAGCGAACCCGACGTGCTTCTGCTCGACGAGCCGACCAACCATCTCGACCTTGAAAAGATCGCCCAGCTCGAAGGCTGGTTGAATGCGCTGCCGCGCGACGTGCCGGTGATCCTGTCCAGCCACGACCGCGCCTTCCTCGATGCGACGACCAACCGAACGCTGTTCCTGCGGCCGGAGCAATCGCCGGTCTTCGCCCTGCCCTACACACGAGCGCGCGCCGCCGTGGACGAAGCCGATGCGTCAGAGGCGCGGCGCTACGAGCGCGACATGAAGGTGGCGGAGCAGTTGCGCAAGCAGGCGGCGAAGCTCAACAATATCGGCATCAATTCGGGCAGCGACCTGCTCGTCGTCAAGACGAAGCAGCTCAAGCAGCGGGCGGAGAAGCTGGAGGATGCGGCAAAACCGGCGCATCTCGAGCGCTCGGCCGGCGCCATCCGGCTCGCCAATCGCGGCACGCATGCCAAGGTGCTCGTGACGCTGGAGGATGCGGCCGTGACGACGCCGGATGGGACGCCTCTATTCAAGACCGGCCGGCAATTCATCTGCCAGGGCGACCGCATCGTGCTGCTCGGCCTCAACGGCGCCGGCAAGTCGCGGCTGGTGTCGATGCTGAAGCAGGCGATCGAAAGGCCGGAGACGGCGCGCGACAGCATCAAGGCGACGCCTTCGCTCGTGCTCGGCTATGGCGACCAGGCGCTTGCCGATCTCGCCGACAGCGACACGCCGATTGGCACGATCATCCGCCGCTTCGATGTCGGCGACCAGCGGGCACGGGCCCTGCTGGCCGGCGCCGGCATGACGATCGACATGCAGGCAAAACCGATCGGCCAGCTGTCCGGTGGCCAGAAGGCGCGGCTCGGCATGCTGGTGCTGCGGCTGCCCGAGCCGAACTTCTATCTGCTCGACGAGCCGACCAATCACCTCGACATCGATGGACAGGAAGCGCTGGAGGGCGAACTGATGTCGCATGAAGCGAGCTGCCTGCTGGTCTCACACGACCGCAGTTTCGTGCGGGCGGTGGGCAACCGGTTCTGGCTGATCGAGAAGAAGCGGCTGGTGGAGGTGGAGAGCCCGGAAGGGTTCTTTGCTTCGGTTGCGGGGTGATGGATGGGTGTGATTGGTGTTGGCCGTGTGCCGTGAAGCCACCTCATCCGGCTGCCGCCCTTCTCCCCGCGGGGAGAAGGGACTCGTGGCGACGTCTCGATTCCCCCTTCTCTCCTCGGGGAGAAGGTGCCCGTAGGGCGGATAAGGGGGCTTTACGCCACACCGCCAAAAATGCGGCAAAACCTACCGCTTCGGCGCCACCAGGCAGAAGAAGGCGCCTTGCGGGTCGGTGGCCTGGATGATCCAGCTGCCGCCGGGGACTTCCATCGGGCCGTTGACGACCTTGCCGCCGCCTGAGGTGACGCGTTCGATCGCGGCGTCGATCGCCGGCACGATGAAATAGTAGCACCAGAAGGGCATCGGCATATTGTCCGGCTTGGTCATCATGCCGCCGATCTGCCGGCCACCATGGGCGAAGAGATGGTAGACGCCCATCGGACCCATGTCGAAATCGCTGTGCTTCGTCCAGCCGAACAGCTTGGAATAGAAGGCCAGCGCCTGTTCGCCATTGCCGGCGTAGAGTTCGTGCCAGCCGATATTGCCGGGCGCGTCGAAGGCCAGTTCCGGCCAGGTTTTGTCCATCGGCGCCGGCGTCATGATACAGATCACCGCGCCACCCGGATCGGCGACGACGGCGAAGCGGCCGATGGTCGGGATGTCTTCCGGCGGACGGCGGACCGAACCGCCATTGGCGGCGAAATCCTTGGCCGACTGATCGACGTCGTCGACATCAACATAACCCGTCCAGTTCGGTGGAATGCCCTTGCCCTCGAGTTCGGCCGGAAACTCCATCAGGCCGGCGACGCCGATGCCGTTCGCCTCGAAGATCGTATAGGTCGGCATGCCCTCCATTTTCATCTCGGAGGTCGTCCAGCCGACGACGGAGCTGTAGAATTTCGCAGCAGCCGCTGTGTCGGGGGTCATCAACTCGCACCAGATGAACTTTCCATGCGTCTCGGACATCCTACTCTCCCTTTTTCGACGCTCCTTTCCCGAGGCCTCTTTTTCGAAACCCCTTCTTTCAAGGTCGAGCGCCGTGATTGTCAGATCTTGCGGGCGTAATGTGCTTCCATGAACTGCTTCCAGGAACCGTCAGGCTGCTTGGCGCTGGAGATGAAGGTGCGGTGATCGGCGTCGGTGAAGGTGATCTGCTCGCGGTAATCGGCAAGTCCCTCGCCATTGAAGTCGGGACCTGTCGTATAGAGGTCCAGCACATTGCCGGATGCGTCGAGCTCGCCCTCATAGACCCACATATAGTCCATCATGCTGCCGATCCAGCTGCCGATATATTTGCCTTTTGCGGCGTTGTAGCCAAGCGTCAGGATGCTGGTCGCCTCTTTACCATCCGGCATGCGGCCGGTCCCTTCGGCGACGAACCAGATGCCGTGCAGCGAGCGCACGGTTTCCGTCCAGGGCTCGCTGCCGGTCATATCGGGTGCGGTGACGGTCCATTCGCCGATCAGTCTTTCCAGGAAGGAATGTTCCTTCAGCACTTCAGCGGTCTTCATCGTCCTCTTCTCCCTTGAGTGATGGTGGCGTCGTCTTTCCGCATCCCGGCTCAGTGACAGCAGGATGGCGCCTTCGGGGCCCCCTCATATTCGTCGTGGCGGCGCACGAAATTCATCGTGCTGTCCTCGTTACGGCCCTTCGGGGCGCGGTCGAGGATCATCAAGGTGCCGATCAGTTCTTCCGGGCCGCGGGCATAACTCGAATAGGTATGGAAGACCTCGCCCTTGTCGTTGCGGTAGAAGGCGCTGAGGCCCGGCAGCTCGTCATTGGCATCAGCCGGCGGCATAGGCGTGAAATTGTAAAAGACCTTGTCTTTGGCAAGATCCTCCGGGCTGAAAGAAACGTGATAATCGAAATTGAAATCGCTGCCGAAGGAAGAGACCCAGGGAAATTGCCAGCCCATGCGCCGCTTGTAGGCGGCGATCTTGTCGAGCGGCGCGCGCGAAACGGCGACCCAGGTGACGTCGTGATGGTTCAGATGCGGCAGGGCGCCGTCGACATGATCCGACAGGAAGGAACAGCCGGTGCAGCCGGCATCCCAATCGGGGCCGAGCATGAAATGATAGACCAGCAACTGGCTGCGGCCGTCGAAAAGATCGGCGAGCGATTTCTTTCCCTCCGGCGTGTCGAAGACATAATCCTTGTCGACCTTCACCCAGGGCAGCGCCAGACGGGCGGCGTTGACGCTGTCGCGCAGCCGCGTCGCCTCCTTCTCCTTTACCAGCAGGGCGCGGCGGGCTTCGAGCCATTCTTCTCGGGAAACAACCTCATTCTGCATGGAATGCGCCCTCCTCCGGCACGCTCCTTTTCCTTGACTAATTACATTGATATCAATAGAAATGGAGCATGTCAAATTCGATCGAGATTCCCTTTTCCACGACGCTGATGGTGCGCGACACCTGCCTCTGCCTGCATGTGCAGCGGGCAGCGCGCGCACTTGCCCGGCTGTTCGACGATGCGCTGAGGCCGGCGGGGCTGACCAACGGGCAGTTTTCGCTGATGATGTCGCTGAACCGGCCGGAACCGCCGCCGATGGGACCGGTCGCCGCCCTGCTCGCCATGGACCAGACAACGCTGACGGCGGCGCTGAAGCCGCTGCAGCGCAAGGGCTGGGTCGCAGTGATGGAGAACCCCCGGGATAGGCGCGGCCGGCTGCTGAGCCTCACCGCCGATGGCAAGGCGGCGCTGGCAAAGGCGCTGCCGATCTGGGAAAAAACGCATGCGCTGCTTGACGGCAGGCTCTCGGATGGCGGTTCCGCGCGGCTGCGGCAGGACCTGCAGGCGCTATCATCCATGCCGGCCGAAACGCTGAAGGCCGCTGCGTCGCCGCGGCCGTCCCGTCATAACAGGCGGACAACGGCGGAATAGGCGGGCTATGAGCATCTGGTTCTTCATCATTCCCTTCACACTCGCCGCCGCCCTTCCGGGACCGGCCCAGGGCGCGCTGATCGCGCAGGTGCTTACGCGTGGCGGGCGCTCGACGCTTACCTTCATCCTCGGCATGGTCGCCGGCAATTCGCTCTGGCTGGTGGCAGCGATCTCAGGGCTTTCGGCGCTGGCATTGCGCTTCGAGGCCGCCTTCGTCATCGTCAAATGGCTGGGGGTCGCCTATCTGCTGTTCATAGCCTGGAAGCTCTGGACGAGCGCGCCTGATGGCATCCAGGCGCAGGCGGGCGGCAAGCGCGGCCTGGTCGCCGGCATGCTGCTGACGCTCGGCAATCCGAAGGCGGTGGTGTTTTTCGGGGCGGTGCTGCCACAGGCCTTCGATCTGACGGCGCTGTCGGTATCGCAGATTGCCGTGATCGTCGCTCTCGGCCTTGCGATCGATCTCGGCGTGCAAGTCGCCTATCTCATGGTCGCGGCAAGAGCCCGCGCCTTCATCCGCTCACCACGCCAGATGCGGGCGGTGAACCGGTCGGCGGCAGGGCTGGTGGCGGGTTCGGCGGCGCTGATCGCGATGCGGAGCTGAAATCGAACCGATTTCCCACCAGGTCAATGGCCCTGCCCTGCCGGCAGATTGCGGCAGCCATCGCGGCTGCCGCTTTTCTTAAAGCCGATCAGGCAACCGTGACCGGAACTTCGGTCGAGGTGCGCATGGCGTGGCTGTAGGGGCAGACGATGTGGGCCGCCGCGGCGAGCTTTTCGGCGGTTTCGCGGTCGAGACCGGGGATATTGACCGTCAGCGCCACTTCGATGCCGAAGCCGCCGCCATCTTCACGCGGGCCGATGCCGACCTTGGCGGAAACCGTCGTCTCTTCCGGAATCTTGACCTTCTGCTGGCCCGCGACAAATTTCAAAGCACCGAGGAAGCAGGCGGAGTAACCGGCAGCGAAGAGCTGTTCGGGATTGGTGCCGGTCGCGCCGTCGCCGCCGAGTTCCTTGGGAACGGTCAGCGTCACGTCCAGAACGCCGTTTTCGGAAACGGCGCGGCCTGCGCGGCCGCCGGTGGCAGAGGCTTTGGTCGTATAGAGAATAGGCATGACGATCTCCTTTGATTGGCCCTTCGATCGGGTTGGATTTTCAATATCGCACAATTAAATTGTACGCAAGTGAATTTTGCAAATTGCATTTCGAATTCGAAAAGAGGACAATAAGGCCTCAAGGATGATGGATATGAAAGCGCACACGACGAAGACGATGGAGATACCGCAAGAGGAGAAACGACTGGAAAAGCAGTTGTGCTTCGCGGTCTATGCGACGGCGCATGCTTTCACCCGCGCCTACAAGCCAATCCTCGACCGGGTCGGGCTGACTTATCCGCAATATCTGGTGATGCTGGTGCTCTGGGAACGCAGCGAGTTGCCGGTGAAGACGATCGGCGAGCAGCTCGATCTCGATTCCGGCACGCTGTCGCCGCTGTTGAAACGGCTGGAACAGGGCGGACTGATCAAGCGCATCCGCGACCTGCGCGACGAACGGCAGGTAATCGTGTCACTGACCCCGAGAGGTGAGGCGATGAAGGGGGAGATCGATACGATCATGACGGCGATCGGGCAAGCCGCCGGCTGCACGCTCAAGGAAATGGCCGAGATGCGCGACATGCTGCATCGGCTGCGCGGCAATCTCGCCCACGCCGGCACGGACGGCTGAACGCATCCACCCGGTCAGCCTAAATAAGGGCACCCACCGAGGATTAGGGCCGTCCCGCAGCCGGCTTGGCCGGCGACCGGCGCTTCTTTGCAGGCGGCGCCTTAGGTTCGGCTTCGGCCTCCTGCTGCAGGCGCAGTGCTTTCAGCTTCTCCGTCTTCTTGTCACGAGCCGATGCCTCAGCGGCGATGATGGCGCGCGCCGTATGATCGGTCGCTTCCGCCTTGTCGCGAGACGAGAGCTTGGCGGGATTGAAGAATTCTCCCTTGGTGGCGGTCATGTGCCCCTTTCTCAGGTGATGGCGGCGCTAGAGTCGTGGCTCCGCGGCTGGAACCGCGGCTCCATATTTGGCGCCACGATTCCACGGCAGGCGCCGTGATTCCACGGCTAGGTTTAGCGGGCGCGAAGAACCTTCTTCGGTGCCGGCAGCAGACCTTCGCGCTGCAGCTTCTTGCGGGCAAGCTTGCGCTGGCGGCGAATGGCTTCGGCCTTTTCGCGGGCGCGCTTCTCGGACGGCTTCTCAAAGGCGCTGCGCGCCTTCATTTCCCGGAACAGACCTTCCCGCTGCATCTTCTTCTTGAGCACGCGGAGCGCCTGATCGACGTTGTTATCCCTGACGAGAACCTGCAAAACGATATCCTTCCTGTCGGCGGCAAGGCCGCGCTGTCATAGTAAAAACGGCGGGACTACTTCCCGATCTTGATGCTCGAAAACTTCAGCCATGGCTCGGCGCCATCGGACTTGGCCGCCGCCTCGGGAGAAACCCTGGATGGCGTTTCCCCCGTATCGATATCGGCCTCAGTGATGCGGCGCTCGAAATTCTCCGCATCGAACTGGACCCGATATTGCACATGCCCGTGGTCGTTGGGCAGGATGCTGGAAATCCGGCACCGCTTGTCGGCTTTCGCCGTGCGGGTGAGGCCGGATTTCAGCACGATCATGTCGCCGACTTTATAGTTTGGTCTGCCCATTTCAGCGTCCCTTCGACTCTTCGGCTGCGCAATCGATCAATCAAAGGCCGGGCGATCAAATCAGCAAAGCCAGGCGATCAAAGCAAAAAGGCCGGGCTCGGACCCGACCTCTTCCAGTCACTCAGCCCGCTGCCAATCTTTGGTCAGTTCGCTGCCAGTACATCCGTGGTCAGCTCACTGCCAGCATTTGGTCAGCCCGCCGCCATATTCATGGTCAGCGCAGGCGAATGACAAATCATGCGGCCTGAAGATTATCAGCCGAGTTCTTGCCGGACTTCTTGTCGCGGACGAGATCGTAGCGGATCTTCTGGCCTTCAACGAGTTCGCGCATGCCGGCGCGTTCAACCGCTGAAATGTGAACGAAAACGTCGGTAGAACCATCATCGGGCTGGATGAAGCCAAAGCCCTTGGTGCCATTGAACCACTTGACGACGCCTGAATTCATAACGATCTCCTTTTCAACCGTTTGTGTTCGCCTGCGGAGAGATATCCGACAAGCCGTATCGATGTTGAGAGGATATCTGACGGAGCGCTTCAGCGCGTGGACAAAGGTCGCAAGCAATTCGATACGCACCATGTAGGATATTTATCGAATTAAGCAATGGTATTTCGAAAAATAAAATCCCCTGCCGACGCAAAATGAAAACTCTTGCTCAAGCGAAAGCAGGTGCTTTTGGGCGGAAGCAATGACTTCCTCGGGGAAAAAGATCGATCCGGGGCGGCCGCATTACGGCCGCCCTGGTGATAATTACTGCCAGACGACGATCGGCGCCTTTGTCGGCACGCGGTCGTAGAGATCGATGATATCCTGGTTCATCAGCCGCACGCAGCCCGATGAGACGGCCTTGCCGATCGAGCGCCAGTCGGGATTGCCGTGCAGGCGGTAGAGCGTGTCCTCGCCATTCGAGAAAATATAGAGCGCGCGGGCGCCGAGCGGGTTCTTCAGGCCCGGCTCCATGCCGCCGTTGTCGATCGAATATTTGACGAGTTCCGGCTGGCGGGCGACCATCTCGTTCGGCGGCTTCCAGCGCGGCCATTTCTGCCGCCACTGGATGACGCCCGAGCCCTGCCAGGCAAAACCCTCGCGGCCGATGCCGACCCCGTAACGCATCGCCATGCCATCGCTCTGGACGAGATAGAGGAAACGCGATGGCGTATCGACGACGATGGTGCCCGGCGGCTGGCCGGTGGGATCGACGACGCGCTGGCGATAATAGCGCGGATCGATCTGTTCGTAGGGAACGGCGGGAATGAGAAAGCCGCCGTCCTCGATGGGGCCATACATGACGGCAAGCTCGGCTCCGCTCGGCACGCTCGACGCCCCCGGGGACTGGAACAGGCGCATGGGCGAACGGTAAATGATCGTTGTATCGCCTGATGTCACCGTGTTGGCGCTGGAGGCGCAGCCGGTGAGTGCGGAGGCTGCGGTCAATGCCGAAAAGGAAAGAAAGCTACGGCGGGAAAGATGTCTATCGAAGCTCATGACGCGGGACTGATTTCCTTTGATGCGGGAATCCTGGGATAACGACATCAGTGAATCTATCGGCTTGCGCCAAATAAACCATAGCTTCACGCAGACGTGTCCGGCCTGGGGCAGACGATATGGGTCGCGCTGTTGCAGCGCTACATCACAACGATCTCAGCCTTGGCCGGAACGCGGTCGTAGAGATCGATGACGTCCTGGTTCAGCATGCGCACGCAGCCAGATGAAGTGGCCTTGCCGATCGACTGCCAGTCGGGCGTGCCATGGATGCGGTAGAGCGTGTCCTGCCCGCCCTTGAAGATATACATGGCGCGGGCGCCGAGCGGGTTCATCAGTCCCGGATTCATGCCGCCATTTTCCGCGCCGAAGGGGCGAACCTCAGGCTGGCGCGAGACCATTTCGACTGACGGCGTCCAGCGCGGCCATTTCTGCTTCCACTGGATGGTGCCGCGGCCCGACCAAGCGTAACCGTCGCGGCCGAGGCCGACGCCGTAGCGCATCGCCTTGCCGTTGCCCTCGACGAAATAAAGAAAGCGCGTCTTGGTATCGACGATCACGGTGCCGGGCCGCTCTGTCGTCTGGTAATCGACCTCCTGGCGCAGGAACTGCGGCTGCACGCGGCTGATCGGGATCGCCGGCAGGGTGAAATCCTCGTCGCGAAGCTGGCCATACATCGCCATGTGCACGGGATTGGTGACCGGCAGGCCGTAGGTCTGATGGAACTGGGTCTTGTAGAGTTCGCGCGTCTGCGGCACCGGCTGATCGGGAATGGGCCGCACCCGGCGCGGATCGACGCCGGGCGGCTGATAAAACACCGGCGAGGTTTCCTGGACGAAGCGGGCGGGCGAATCGGCGGCGACATCGGGAATGAGAATGTTGCAGCCGCTCAGCGACGCAACGGCAATCACAAGCCCGGCAATCGGGAAGACCCGGCGCAGAAAATTCATGGAACCACCCTTATCAACGATCGGCAGACAACGACATCTGCCGGGACGATGGCATCTGCGGCTGGCGCGAGGCTGGTGTTGGGGTGGGAAAAGCAAGATCAGCAAACGATGAGCCCGCCACCGTGGGCGGCGGCGGGATCGCAATCAATCATCCGTCACACGTCATCGCTGCTGCCGGTATCGGCAAAACTCAGGCCGCCACCCCGTGGAAGAAGCGGATGCTCTGTTCGATCTCGGCCGGCAGCGCCGAGGTGTGGTTGCCGGCGACGGTATCGGTTTCGATATGGATGCCGGCGGCGCGGGCGCGGCGGGCAAGCAGATCGGCGCGGTCGTTGAAATGGGCCTCTTCGGTGCCGTGGACGACACGGACCGGGCATTTGAAGCTGTGGGCGTAACACAGCGCCGACCGCACCTCGAACTCATGCGCATTGCTGTCGTCGAAGCGGATATCCTGGGGATAGCGGCTGAAGAAGCGGAAAGCATTGGGATTGCCCGAAATCGGCGCCGCGGCACGGAACTTATCGGTGCTCATCGCCGCCAGCATGGTCAGCGTGCCGCCGATGCTGTGGCCGGCGATGAACAGGCGTTCGGGATCGACACCCGGCAGATGCGCCAGGCGCTCGGCGGCGGCGAGCACATCGTCGACCTCGTCATAGAAACCGGAGAAATTGCCCATCTGGCCGTTTTCGCCGCGCAGCGACGGCATCATCACGACATAACCGGCATCCATATAGGGCTTCATCAACTGCCAGTGGCCGATGCCCATGGCATTGCCGCCGTGCAGGAAGAGCACGGCCGGTTTGGCGGCGCGCTCGCGCTTGTATTTCGAAACCCAGGCCGCCAGTTCCAACTCGCCGTAGCCGGAGCGGTAGAAGATCTTGTCTGCATCGGCAGGCGCATTCAGCGGTTCGTATTTGTCGGGCGCCGGGCCCTTCTGCAACAGCTTGGTGCGAAAATGGTGGCGGACTTTGGCATAGTCGCCTTTGGCGAGGCGCGGCTCGTCCGGGACATCGAAGGCGGCCGCCATCCGCGGCAGGACGAATGCACCGGCAAGACCCGCCAGCACGGCACGGCGTTGGAGGAAAAAGGAATTTTGTTCACGCGAGCTCATAACGCAGCACCCAAATCATCTCCCCGGCATGCAAAATCTGCACCGGAAGATCGTTGCCGCCAATACACATGGTGTTGAAAATATTGCCCTGCGTCATTGTTGCGCAGGTTGCCACGCAAACTTTATCGCAACAATCTTATATCGGGAATCGCGTTGGGTAAGCGAAAAGGGGGAATTGACGCTGAATCCGCACATGAAACTCCAGGCGATCATTTCGGACAGTCCGCTTCTCTCGACGGTGCTCGATCACTGGGACCGCATCGGGTTGCCTGATGCGCGATTGGTGGCCGGGGCGATCGCCCAGACAGTATGGAACCACGCCTTTGGCTTTGCCCACGATCACGGCATCAATGACATCGATATTGTTTATTTCGATGGCAATGATCTGTCCGAAAGCGCCGAAGCAGATCACTCTGCCCGTATTCGGGGGCTATTATCCAATCTGCCTGTCTGGATAGACGTGAAGAACCAGGCCAGAGTTCATATTTGGTACAAGGAAAAGTTCGGGCATTCGATAACGCCGTATACATCCACAGATGAGGCGATCACGACCTTTCCGACCACGGCCGCTGCCGTCGGCATTCGCCCCGTGGACAATGGGCTGGATCTGTTTGCGCCCTACGGCCTGAAGGACCTCCTGGCCCCCGTGGTGCGAGCCAACAAGAAGCAGATTACCCGGGAAATCTACGAGAAGAAGATCGCGCGGTGGGGCACGCTGTGGCCGGATCTAGAAATCATCGCCTGGGACCTGTAGGCGGATCGCTTGACGGCTTCTGCCCCAGTCTGCGTCATTCATTATCCATCCAGTCACCCCGGCTTGGCGTCGATCATGGCGATCAGCGTGCGCAGCCGGTCTGCCTCGTAGGAGGGTTTGTCGGGGCGCAGGCGGGCGATGCGGGGAAAACGCATGGCGACACCGGATTTGTGCCGGGTCGAGCGGTTGATGCCCTCGAAAGCCACCTCGACGACGAAGCCGAAATCCCTGTCGGCCCGCACGGCCCGCACCGGGCCGAAACGCTCGGTGGTATTGTTGCGCACGAATTTGTCGAGCACCTCGAGTTCGGCATCGGTAAAGCCGAAATAGGCCTTGCCCACCGGCACCAGTTGCTCGCCGTCCTCGTCGTCGGCCCAGACGCCGAAGGTGAAATCGGAATAATAACTGGAGCGCTTGCCATGGCCGCGCTGGGCATACATCAGCACCGCATCGACATTGTAAGGATTGCGCTTCCACTTGAACCAGGGGCCCTTCATGCGGCCGGCCTGGTAGATGCTGTCGCGGCGCTTGATCATCACGCCTTCGATGACGGGATCGGGCGGGGCGGCGCGCAGGGCGTCGAGTTCCTCCCATGAGGAGAACGGCACGAGCGGCGAGAGGTCGAAACGGTCATGGGGGGCGCGATCGATGATCTCGGTCAGCCGGTCGCGGCGATCGATATAGGAGCGGCCGCGGACATCCTCCTCGCCGTCGAAGAGCAGGTCATAGGTGCGGATGAAGGCGGGATAGTCGCCAAGCATCTTCGCCGTCACCGTCTTACGGTTCAGGCGCTGTTGCAGGTCGGAGAAAGTTCGGGTCGGGCTGTTGGAGCGGGCGGTGCCGCCGACCAGCAGTTCGCCGTCGACGACGCCGGAAAAATTGATCGCGTCGAGAATATCGGGAAAGGCGCCTGAAATGTCGTCGCCGGAACGGGAATAAATCTTGCGCCTGTCGCCCGAGCGGGAGAGCTGGACGCGGATGCCGTCCCATTTCCACTCAGCGGCGTAGCCGGCCGGATCGAGGCCGGCCAGATCGCCCTCCTCCACCGCATTGGCGAGCATGACGGAATGGAAGATCGCCGGTGTGGCCAGCACCGGCTTTTCGCCACCGCCTGCCAGCCATGTGAACAAGGTCTCGTAAGGTGGCTGCAGGCCATGCCAGAGGGTTTCGATCTCGGTCACGTCCTTGCCGCCGAGATCGGCGAGCGCCTGCTTGGCAAGGCGGGCGGAAACGCCGATGCGCATGGCGCCGGTCGCCAGCTTGATGAAGGCGAAACGGCCGGACGAATCCAGCCGGTCGAGCAGGTCGCGGACGAAGCTGCGCACTTCGGTGCGGCCGAGCGCGTTCATGCCGGTGACGACTTCGCCGAGGCGCGGCTGAGCGAGTGCCGAACGGTCGATATCCCTCTCATTGTCCCAGACGAGCGAGATGGTTTCGGCAAGATCGCCGACATAATCATAGGAATAGCGGAACAGCACCTCGTCGATGCGCTCCAGCACCAGTTCGCGCAGCATGGCAGGCTTGACGTTGCGCACCTCCAGCGTGCCGGCAATGGCGGCAAGGCCATAGCCGCGGTCGGGGTCCGGCGTGTCGCGGAAATAATCGGTGAGCAGCTTCAGCTTGCCGTTGCGGCTGGGGGTGAGCACCAGGCGGTCGAGGAGGTCGGCGAAGGCTTTCATGGGCGCCTCCCGGCTCTCGAGGAAAACCCCTCCCCAATGGCGTATGGAAAAGCCCCCTCCCCAAGCCTTCTCCACAAGGGGGAGGAACTATCCTGCGGCAACGCCTCGCCCCAAGGCAACGTCGCTGCATGCAAGGCCGTCAGAGGTAAAATGCGACGGGCGAGGCGCGGCAGCCCTTCCCCCTTGTGGGGAGGGTTTGGGGAGGGATTTTCAGCAACGAACTCCATCCTCAATCCCCCTCGTCCTCATACCCCACCAGATGCAGCGGTTTCGCCTTGATGCCCTGCAATTGGCACCAGCGCACCAGGGCCTCCTCGCGGCCATGCGTCACCCAGACCTCGGCCGGGTGCAGTTCCCGGATCGTTTCCGTCAGTTCCGGCCAGTCGCAATGATCGGAGATGACGAGCGGCAGTTCGACGCCGAGCTGTTTGGCGCGCTGGCGCACCATCATCCAGCCGGAGGCGAAGGCCGGCAACGGTTCGTTGAAACGGCGAGCCCAGCGGTCGGCGAAGGCCGATGACGGACCGATGACGACGGCGCCCCTGAAGGCTGATTTGTCGCGGCTTTCGATGGTGGCCGGCAGCAGCTCGCCGAGATCGATGCCCTCTCCGATATAATAGTCGCAGAGCCTTTCCATGGCGCCATGGATATAGATCGGTTCGGCATAACCGGCATCGCGCAGCAGCCGGATGACACGCTGGGCCTTGCCCAGCGCATAGGCGCCGACGAGATGGGTGCGCTCGGGAAATTGCCGCAGCGACGCCAGCAGCTTGCCGATCTCGTCCATCGGATCGGGATGATGGAAGACCGGCAGGCCGAAGGTCGCCTCGGTGATGAATACATCGCAGGGAACCGGCACATAGGCCTCGCAGGTCGGGTCGGGGCGGCGCTTGTAATCGCCGGAGACGACGATGCGGGTGCCGTTCTTCTCGATGGCGATCTGGGCAGAGCCGAGCACATGGCCGGCCGGATGAAAGCTCACCTTGACGCCGTTGACCAGCAGCGCCTCGCCAAAGGCGGCAGCCTGCTCGCTGGCGCAAAAACCCTCGCCGTAACGCAGGCGCATGATGTCGAGCGTCTGGCGGGTGGCAAGCACGTTCACATGGCCCGGCCGGGCGTGATCGGAATGACCGTGGGTGACGAGCGCCTGCTCGACTGGCCGCACCGGATCGACATAAAAGCCGCCTTCGGGGCAATAGAGCCCTTCGGGGGCGGGATAGAGCAGCGCATCAGGTCTCATGAAACGAGAGATAGCGGGAAATGGGCGCGAGGCCAGAGGGGCTGGAAAAGCTCACGATCGAATGCGCCGCTCACGCCGGTGATCCTATCCCATCGAGGAAGGTGACCACCGCGGCGTTGAACTCGGCCGGCCGCTGCAGCGGCGCGAAATGGCTGACGCCCGGGAGATAGATCATCGCAGCGTCCGGAATGCTGCGGGCCAGATATTCGGCATGGTCGGGCTTGATGAATTCATCATGTTCGCCGAGCACGATGGCGACCGGCACGCGGATCCGGCCGAGGTCGGCCGCGTCATAATTCGGCTCCGTCCGCATCATCAGGCTGACCGCCTCGACAAAAGGATGGAAATCGTCCGGCGTGGCGGACAAGGCGGCATAGTCGCTGGCGTGCCGGCTGAAGCATCGGTCGATGACCGGGGTCGGATGAAATTCCAGCGTGCCGCTCGGATCCATGTTGCAGGCGAAGAAAAAGACGCCCTCAACCCGCGACGGCGCCGTCATGGCCAGGATCAGAGCGATGCAAGCGCCGTCGCTCCAGCCGGCGATCGCCGCCTTATCGATATGGAGTTCGTCCATGACGGCAAGCACGTCGGCAGCCATCAGCTCATAGGCATAGGGCCTGATATCGCGGCTGCTTCTTCCGTGGCCGCGGCTGTCGATCAGCACGACGCGGCGGCGGCTCAGCAACAGTGCCGGGATCTGATAGCCCCAGTTGCCGCTATGGCCGAGGCCGCCATGCAACAGAATGACGGGAGGGCCGGCGCCGTAGCTCGCATACCAGATGCGGGCGCCGTCGTGCTCGACATTGCCTTCGACTGCTGCCGGCGGCAACGGGGCGGCGCCATGCGCTTCAAAATGGATGAGCTCGTCGTCTTGTGGTTCCATAGCGATCAGGCTCCCGTCCGGCAAATAGGCGATGGCATAGAAAAGCCGGAAAAGGGCCCAAGAACAACCGGAATCGCTTTCTAGCCCTTGTGCGTTCGATGCAACCGGAGGGGGATAAATCTTGGGCAGGAAGCTTCTCTATTGCACGGCGGCAATCGCCGCTGCAGCCGCCGGCATCTACCTCAACAATACCAACCTGCTCGCAGAGCATCGGCCGGGAAAACCGGTGCTGCTCGCCCATCGCGGCATCGCCCAGCGGTTCGACGAAACCGATCTGAAGAACGATACCTGCACGGCCGCCCGCATGCTGCCGCCGAAACACGATTATCTCGAAAATACCATCCGCTCGATGCAGGCAGGCTTTGCAGCCGGCGCCGATATGGTCGAGATCGACGTGCATCCGACCACGGATGGGCAATTCGCCGTCTTTCACGACTGGACGCTCGACTGCCGCACCGACGGGCACGGCGTCACGCGCGAGCATTCGATGGCCGACATGAAGAAGCTCGACCTCGGCTATGGCTATACGGCCGATGGCGGCAAGAGCTTTCCCTTTCGCGGCCAGGGCATCGGCATGATGCCGACGCTTGCCGAGGTGCTGACGACCTTTCCGGATCGGCGCTTCCTCATCAACGTCAAGAGCCGCGACCCTTCCGAGGGCGAAAAGCTCGCCGCCGTGCTCAACGGGCTTCCCGCCGCGCGACGGGCTGATATCACAGTCTATGGCGGCGACGAGCCGATCGACGTCCTGCGCCGGCTTTCGCCCGATATCAGGACCGCCTCGCGCAAGAGCCTGAAGGGCTGCCTGTTCGGCTATATCGGCTATGGCTGGAGCGGCGTGCTGCCGGACGCCTGCAAACATCGGATGATGCTGGTGCCGATCAATATCGCGCCGTGGCTCTGGGGCTGGCCGGACCGTTTTCTCAACCGGATGCAGGATGCCGGGACCGAGGTCTTCGTGCTCGGCCCCTATCGCGGCAGCGATTTTTCCACCGGCATCGACGACCCCGCGCAACTGGCGCAGCTGCCGCAAGACTATGCAGCGGGCATATGGACGAACGAGATCGAGGCGATCGGCAAGCTTGCAAAGTGAGGCTCGCTGAGAAAAAGGGGCGAGACGTGTCCGAAGTGTCGGAACTCACGCCGCTCTTGCTTGAACTGCAGCGGCTTCAATACGGTCGCGACCGTGCTTTTTCGCCGCGTAAAGCGCCCGGTCTGCGGCCGCGACCAATTCTGCCGGCGTCGCAAATCGATCCAAGATGTTCGCCACACCGATACTGACCGTCACGATCGTTTTGCTGCTCTCACTGTGCGGGATTGCGCGCCGATGCAATGCCGAGCGCAGCATCTTGGCAAGCCGGACCGCGCCGTCCCTGTCCGTGCCGGGCAGCAGGATGGCGAACTCCTCCCCGCCAAATCGCGCCGCGAGGTCGCAGGGGCGCTTGGCAATCGACCTGAGGACCTCGCCGATCATCCTCAGGCAGTTGTCTCCTTCGAGATGACCATAGGTATCGTTGTAGGCCTTGAAGTGATCGACATCGATCAGCAGCAGGCTGAGAGCGGATTCGGCCCGGCGGGCGCGGGCAAACTCTTCCGAGATCGCCTCGTTGAACACTCTGCGATTGGCAATACCGGTCAATGCGTCGGTGTCGGCCAGCCCTTTCATCTTCATGGCGAGCTGCGTCAGCCGTTCCTCGGAGTGCTTCATCGAGGTGATGTCGGAAACCACCACCAGGGCGGAGCCGTCGGCCGCCAAACGGGTGCGCTGCCTGAGCCAGCGTCCATCGAACATCGGTATGTCACTATCATGGGTCAGGAAAAGCTGGGCTGCTTCCGTCTCTATCCAGTCCTCGCCGGCATCCGGGCCGACGTCGATCCGCTCACCGTTGCGCATAACGGCCTGCAGGATGTCGGTTATAGCAGCGCCGGGCCGTCTGGCATCGGCTGAACGGGGAAAGGCGGCACGATACTGATCGTTGCAAAACACCAGCCGGCCCGCGGAATTGAACATGGCAAGCCCATCGGACATTTCCGTCATCGCTTGGGACAGCACGTTCTTGCTGTCGAGCGCTTCCTGAATGAGGCGCTTTTTCTCGGTGATATCGCGGGTCACGCCGGAAAGTCCGATCAGATCGCCGTGGCGGTTCCGCAACGGGACCTTCGACGTCATGAACCAGCGTTCCCGGCCATTCTCTTGGACGAGCGGTTCCTCGAAGTCGACGATGGGTTCGCCGGTCGCCATGATCTCCTGTTCGTGATCGAAGAACGCTTGCGCCATTTCGCTGGGATAGAGATCGAAATCCGTCAGGCCGACCATCTCCGAAGACTTGGTGCGGTCGTGGTTTCGCGCGACGTTGAGGTTGGTGACGACGAAGCGGCTATTCCGGTCTTTGACATAGTGGAAATCCGGCGCCTGGGTCAGCGCGGCCTTCAAGATATCCCGCTCGAGGGTAAAGGCATGGAAATAGGTAATGACGGATGCCGCGGCCAAGGTCGCGGCGAATTTCACGCCTATGACGGCAAGGCTGACAGTCGTGATATGCGACCAGCCACCTCGATGGAAAATGCTCATCGCCAATGTGACCGCGGCCACCGTTACGGCACAAGCCAGAGCCTTTTTGACATCCGCCGAGCCCCTGCCAAACAGCAAGTGGACCGCCAGTCCAAACACGGATACCAGCATGATCGAGATCAGTGCCGGCTCGACACCGGCGCCACCCATGGAGATCCTCTGCACGGATGTGAGGGCGGCTGTCGTCAGAACCGCCAGCGGACCGCCGTAGACTGCCGAGACCGCCAGCAAGGTCGAACGGAGATCGAGATAATAGCCGCTGTCGACCTCGACGGACAGCAGCATCGACAAGACTGCCCCAAGGCCCATCATCAAGCCGAAACCAAGTTCTGCCTGGACCTTCGACAGGCGGTAGAACTTGTAATGCAGGTGCATCCACACCGAAATGACGAGCGCAACCGCAGCCACATTTCCGATCAAGACTTGCCAGGGCACGACATATTCCTCTAATATTTACAGTTACTTATTACAATTTCATCGATCAAAACGAATTGGCGGAAGACATCGTCGATTGGCGGTCGGTATGCGGTCCCCTCAAAGAGTGCCAGCAGCGCTCCCACGCGAGCTTGCGCTGGACGAGCAATCTGAAGATAAAATCCGGCAAATTCTTTAAGTATCCATTAACCCGGTCATTCACCCATACAGGCTCTTCGAGCCAATCAGGCATAGGAGAAATGTGTCAATAAAATCAATCTGATATAAGCATTCGTTTCGAACGTATCGGTTCGATACAAGATTTGCCGCGGTGGATTTTCTATGCCGACATTGGCGATTTTTCACCGCTTTTGTGCCCGGAAGCCAGAAAGCGCCTTTACGATTTGTTAAGGGCTCGTTGTCTCGTAAGCGTACTTTTCCCGGCAGGTGAGGCCTTGTCTTTTTCTTCCGCTGCCACATGTTGCAGCGTCCTCCAACCGTGTAGAATCCACATCCGATCCGAGCGGATTCGCCCGGCACATTACAGCGTCCCTTGCACGTCTTTCGGACGCGCAAAGGACGCTGTAACACTTTGAATTGCTGCATCATTCTCTGTATCGATTGCGATTTGAGGAATGAGGCGGCCGTCGCCAAGCGCCCGGATGCGGCGGCTGATGGAGAAGACATGAAGCTCGAGGCCGAATTCAATCGAATCGAGGAAGTCGCCGCAGGCTTCAACACGCATTACGAAGTGTTCAAATATATGAAGGGTCTCACGCAAGACCTTGGAATGAATGCCTTCCTGTTCATGACGCTGCCGACCGTCGACATCCTCGAAATCGGCGCGACGAAGATCATCACCAATTGGCCGGCGGAGATGGTGGATTTCTATGACGCCCATAACCTGATGATCGACAGCCCGGTCATCCGCCGGATGCTGAGATCGACCAGCCCGTTCAACTATGACGTCGAAGCAATCAATACCAATCGCGGCGAAGGCAAGAAGTCGACGGTCATCGAGCTGTTCAACCGATACGGCATGGAAAAAGGCGCCTATTTTCCTGTCCACGATGCCGCGGGCGGACGCGGCGCCATGTCGATTTCAGGGTCGCGGAATTTCAGCATGATCGAGATGGCGAAGCTGCTGTTCATCGCCACGCTGATCTACGACCGGCTCTCGCAGCTGACATTGAACGAGAAACACAAGCCCATCGAGTTTACGGCGAGCGAGCTGGACTGCCTGAGGCTGACCGCCGGCGGCAGGAAAGGCAATGAAATTGCCAAACTTCTCGATCTCTCCGAAAACGCGGTGAACAATCACATCGGCAGCGCGATCAAGAAACTGGGATGCACCACGCGAACGCAGGCCGTCGTCAGCGCTCTGCGGCTCAATGTCATTCGCGTTTAGAAATCAAGGCGGCCGATTAGAGGCTGCGCGCCTTCAGCAATGCCGGGATCTCCTCCGGAGAGACGGGCTTGGAGAAGCGGTAGCCTTGCGCCTCCTCGCAATGCGCGTGGCGCAGGAAATCCATCTGGGCATCGGTTTCGACGCCTTCGGCCAGCACCGAAAGCTTCAGCGTCTGCGCCAGTGAAATGACGGCCGAGGCGATGGCGACGGCGGTCTTGTCGCCCGGCAGGGCCTCGACCAGCGAACGGTCCATCTTCAACCGGTCGAAGGGGAAGGTCTTCAGTGCCGCAAGGCTGGAATAGCCGGAGCCGAAATCATCGATCGACAGGCGCACACCCAGCGCCCGCAGCGATTCCATCATGGCAAGCGCGCGCTCGGCATCCTGCATCACCACGCTTTCGGTGACCTCAAGCTCCAGCCAGCGCGACTGCAGCCGGTGGCGATCGAGCGCCTCGGCGACATGGGTGGCGAAATCCGGATCGGCGAACTGCTTGGCCGAGACGTTGACGGCGATCGTCAGCGGCGTCAGGCCCATATCCTGCCACTGGCGCGCCTGGCGGCAGGCCTCGTTCAGCACCCAGAGGCCAAGGGGGACGATCAGGCCGGTCTCTTCGGCGAGCGGAATGAAATTGACCGGCGGCACCCTACCCTTGGCCGGATGGTTCCAACGCACCAGCGCCTCGAGCCCGGTGATGCGGCCGGTGGCGACATCGACCTGCGGCTGGTATTGCAGGAAGAGCTGGTCGCCGGTGATTGCCTGGTGCAGTTCCTCCTGTTCGCCAAGCGGCATTCCGACGGGCGTGCTGCCGCCCTCATGATGCTGCAATGTGTTGCGACCGAGCTCCTTGGCGCGGTACATGGCGCGGTCGGCATTGGCGAGAAGCTCTTGCGAGGTGGCGCCATCGAACGGGAAGGCAGCAACGCCGATGCTGGCGGTGACGGTGAGCTCGCCATCCTCACCGCGGATCGGCCGGTTGATCGCCTTCTGCAGCTCGCGAAGGCGGCGCGTGATGCCGGCATCATGGCTCGACTGGTGGACGAGCACCACGAGGAATTCATCGCCGCCGAGACGCACGACCATATCGGAGGCCCGCACGCTGTTGGCCATGCGGGCGGCAACCTCCTTCAGCACCTCGTCGCCGGCGGCATGGCCGCGGCCGTCATTGATATCCTTGAAATTGTCGAGATCGATATAGGCGACGGTCACCTTGCGGTTGTTGCGCCGGGCCTGGTCGAGGATATTGGCCAGCCGCTCCTTGAGGAAAGCCCGGTTCGGCAGGCCGGTGAGATCGTCATGATGGGCCATGAAATGGATGCGGTCATCGACGCGCTTGCGCTCGATGGCGATGCCGGCGATGTGGGTGGCGAGCGCCACCAGCGTCATCTCATGCTCGGTGGGACGGCGGACTTCCCTGGAATAGAGCGCAAAGGTGCCGAGCACGTTGTTCTGCGAGGTGGCGATCGGCGTCGACCAGCAGGAGCGGAAGCCGAACGGCGCAATCAGCGCGCGAAAATCCTCCCACAGCGGATCGACCATCACGTCCTCGACGATGACGGTCTGACCGCGCCATGCGGCGGTGCCGCAGGAGCCGACCTTGGGACCGATCGTGACGCCGTCGATCAGGCGGCTATAACCGCCGGGCAGATTGGGAGCGGCGCCGTGATAGAGCCTGGTGCCCTCGCTGTCGAGCAGCAGCACCGATCCGTCGATCCCCGTCAGCTGCGATTCGATCATCAGCACCAGCGCCTCGAGGATCATCGGCAACGGCTCGTTGCGGGCGATCATTTCGAGCAGTTTCGCCTGGCCGCGATGGAGATCCTCCTGAAGCTTGCGCTCGGTGATATCGCGGGACACGCCGATCAGACCGACGACCTCGCCGCGATCGTTGCGCAACGGTATCTTCGAGGTCAGCCGGCATATCGGTCTTTTGCCGCCGGGAAGGATGTAGGATTCCTCCATGTCGATGCGGGCTTCGCCCGTCGCCATGATCTGCTGCTCGATATCGAAATGGTGGCGCGCCGTTTCGAAATCGAACAGGTCGAAATCGCGCTTGCCGGTGATCTGCGCCGCGCTCTGCACGCCGAGGCTGCTGGCGGTGACGGCATTGGCGAAGACAAAGCGGCTGTCACGATCCTTGACGTAGAGGAAATCCGGAAGCTCGTGGACGATTTCCTTGAGGCGCAGGTTCTCGATGCCCTCGGAAAGATGATGGGCGGTCGATGCCATCATCGCCTCCGTCGCGGCGACGATGCGCCGCGTTTCGGCTGTCAGGGCATCGGTCGATTCCCATCGCCTGGCACTCGGTTCGTGCATAACGCCATTCTCCCCCGCGGCCGAAGGCCGTATCCCGCCCTTGTCATCGTAGAATTTCCCTTCAAAGTAGTCCTCATTTCCTTCGGCTTGCTTAAATGAAAGGGTGAACAAGACGACAATATAAGCGGCGATATCCTGCCGTCGGCGGCGGCTACACCTGCAATTTCGCTCACCTCTGCCAAGCTTGTACCAAAAGAATACATGCCCACCTGGCACGTTTCCTGCTACGGGCGCGTTATGACAGGAGTGCGCCGAATGCCTTCACGCCGCGATATGCTTCTCTTTCTCGCTGCCTCGGCGGTGGCGGGAGGGGCATCGCGCGCGCTTGCCTCGCCGCTGACGGCCGCCGCCCAGCCCGATCTGCGCGGTGCGATCGACGCGGTGGAATATCGCGCCGTTCCCGAAAGCGGCGACCGCAAGACCCGCAACCTTGAGCAGATGATCGAACGGGCGGCGCGCGAGAACGTGCCGGTCTTCCTTCCGCCCGGCACCTACCGGATCTCCAATCTCACCCTGCCCGACAATACCCGTATCACTGGCGTGCCCGGCGCCTCGCGGATCGTCTACACCGGCGAAGGCCACCTGTTTTCGGCCGAAAACGTGCGCCGCATCGAGCTTTCCAATCTCGTCATCGACGGCGGCAATCGCTGGCTTGGCGATTACGCCGGCGCGCTGCTGCAATTTACCAGCGTCGACGAGGTGCTGATCGACAATTGCGAGATCGGCGGCAGCCGCAAACACGGCCTGCAACTGGAACGCTGCGGCGGGCGGATCGAGCGCAGCCGCATTTCGGGTGCGGCCCAATCCGGGCTTTACGCGGTGGAATCGGCAAATCTTTCGGTCACCGGCAACACGGTTTCGGATTGCGGCAATGGCGGCATCCTGGTGCATCGCTGGAAGAAGGCGGAGGACGGCACCGTCGTTTCCGGCAACCGCATCTCCAACATCCGCGCCAATGACGGCGGCACCGGCGAAAACGGTAACGGCATCAATATCTTCCGTGCCGACGGCGTGATGGTGACGGATAACCATATCTCCGACTGTGCCTTCACGGCGATCCGCGCCAATTCTGCCTCGGACATCCAGATCAACAGCAACCAGTGCCGGCGCTCCGGCGAGACGGCGATCTATGTCGAATTCGCCTTCGAGGGCGCCGTGGTTTCCGCCAATATGATCGACGGGGCGGCAAACGGCATTTCGATCGCCAATTTCGACGAAGGCGGCCGGCTGGCGAGCGTCACCGGCAATGTCGTGCGCAACCTGACGCTGAAGGGTCCCTACACCCACGAGGTCGGTTTCGGCATCGGCATCGCGGCGGAGGCCGATACGCTGATTTCCGGCAATGTGATCGAGGGCGCGCCGCGCTGGGGTCTGCAGATCGGCTGGGGTCCGTATCTGCGCAACGTCGTTGTCACAGGCAATGTGGTGCGCAAGGCACCCGTGGGATGCGCCGTCTCGGTGGCCGACGGCGCCGGCACCGCCGTCATCACCGACAACATCTTCCAGGAGACCACAGAAGGCGCAGTTTTAGGCTTCCAGTGGGAGAAGAAAGTCTCCGCCGAGATGGCAGGCGGCGGCTCGCCTTATGCGCAACTGACCATCGAGCGCAACCGCGTCTCGTGACCGTTTAGACAATTCCAAGCAAAAGCGCTTCGCGCTTTACCTGGCAAAACCGCTATACACGTTTGCTGGAGTTGCCGAGGCCATCAAAAGCTTTCATCATCCCATCAGCCACAGGGACTTTTCCCACGCCGATCCGGCATTTACGGTCCCGCGGACAATATCGAGGGGATACGTTCATGCTGACAATCTACGGGGTCTATCGGTCGCGCGCTTCCCGCGTCTATTGGATGGCGGAGGAGCTTGGGCTCGAATTCCGCTCGGTGCCAGTGCTGCAGGCAAGGCGGCTTGCAGATCCGCTGGCGGAGGATGCGCCACTCAACACGCGTTCGCCTGAATTCATCGCCGTCAATCCGATGGGGCAGATCCCCAGCATTCGGGACGGCGATCTCGTCATGCACGAGTCGCTGGCGATCAATCTCTACCTCGGCCGCAAAAACGGCGGGCCGCTTTCCGGTCAAACCGTCGAAGAAGACGGATTGTTGACGATGTGGACGGTCTGGGCGGCGGCAGAGGTCGAGCCGCATACGGTGCGGATCGTGCTCACCTATGATAATGGGCTTGAAAACAGCGAAGGCGGCAAAGAGACGATCGCCGTCGCCTGCCGCTCGCTGCGCAGGCCGCTAAAAGTTCTCGAAGGCCATCTTGCCGGCCGGCCATGGATCGTCGGCGACCGCTTCACCGTCGCCGACCTCAACCTCGCCGAAGTGCTGCGCTACGCCCAGAGCGAGGAGGCGCTGTTCCAGGCACATCCGAATATCAAAGCCTGGATCGAGCGCTGCCAATGCCGCCCGGCCTACAAGGCGATGCAGGCGACCCGCGGCAAAGAGCCGATCGAGGTGTGAGGACTACCGGAAGAGAGCCAGTGTGCCGGCCATTTCCTCGCGGATCCAGGCCTTGAAATCCTTGACCTTCTTCGGCTCGCGTGTGCCTTCGGCGGTGACGAAATAGTGGCCGAAGCCGGTCGGCGCGCGAATGCCGAAGGGGGCGGCGAGCCGGCCTTCGGCAAGCGCGAAGGCGGCCAGGGTCTGCCAGGCAAGCATGACGCCCTGGCCGGCGATCGCCGCATCGAGGCAGAGCGAGGCATCGTTGAAAACGTGGCGGGTCGAAAGCGTCGCACCCGATAGCCCGGCCTCACGCATCCAGACCTCCCAGGTGAACATGGCGTGGCCATCGATGATGGCGGGCAGTTCGAGGATATCGGCGGGCTCTTTCAATTTCGCCGCCATCTCGGGCGAACAGACGGGAAAGACCTCCTGCTCCAGGAGCAGTTCGGCCTTCACGTCAGGCCATTTGCCGTTGCCGACGCGGATGCCGATATCGACGTCGCAAAGCGCCGGGCTGACGAGGTTGGTGGTCGCATCCAGCCGCAGCTTGATGTCTGGGTGGCGCTCGGCGAAGCGATCGAGCCGGCAGACCAGCCAGCGGGCGGCGAAAACCGGCGCCACCGATATGGTCAGGATGGTATCGTCCTTGCGGTTTGCGATCGACACCGCCGCCGAAAGCCGGGCGAACCCCTCATCCAGCGCCAGGAGAACCGGTCGGCCGGCTTCGGTGACGATCATTCCCCGGGCGGTGCGCTCGAAGATCACCTGGCCGAGCTGGGCTTCGGCTTTGATGACCTGCTGGCTGACGGCGCCGACCGAGACGCCGAGCTCCTCGGCGGCGGCCTGGAGCGAGCCGAGACGGCCGACGGTTTCCAGCGCCCGCAGTCCGTTGAGATGGACGGTATTCAGATTCTTCATATAGTTTTTCTATAACGGCTCCGCTTTAATCTCAATTGAAATTCTGCCTGGAGAGGCCGACATTGCAAGCATAGGCAATCCATTCGAACTCAGTGCGTGAGGCGGACAAGATAGTTCAGCAGGCGGAAGCCACTTTGCGATCATCCTTCTACGCCACCGAAGAAAGCGAGGCCTGCCATGTCATTGCTGAAGTTTTTCTTGAGACCTGCCCTTGCCGTCGGAAGGGCAGACATTGTCCCGGCCTGGAAGGACGATCCGTTGCGGCATCCCGAGGTCGAACGCATGTCGATGCGCGAAATTGCCGATCTGCCGCTCGGGATACAGGCGGGCTTTCCCAAAGAGGCCAAGCCGCCGCTGGCGAAATGCGCGTGAAAACGTGGTAGGTTCGCCCCGGCAGAAAGGGCGGAACCATGGCCGGTGATGTCGATGCGATCTTCGAACGGCTGAAGCGGCTGACGGCGGAAGCCGGGCTGCCTGATGTCGAGGAGAGCACCTCCTATGGCAATCCGGCGCTGAAGGTCGGCGGCAAGAGTTTTGTGGCGGTGAAGAACGCCGAGACGATCGTCATCTCGATTTCGCTCGACGACAAGGACCACTTGTTGGAGATGGCGCCCGACGTGTATTTTCAAACCGATCATTATGTCGGCTGGCCGCATCTGCCGGTGCGCGCCGCCATGATCGGCGACGCGGAATTGCGGTTGCGGCTGATCGGCGCCTGGCTGTTCCGGGTGCCGAAGAAGCTTGCTGCCCGCTATCAGGCCCGATCGTAGGCCAGCGCCCGCTGGACGGCGGGGCGCTGCAGCATGCGGGCGTGATGGTCGCTCGCCTTTTCGAAGCGGGTGGGATCGACGCCGTCGGACGGCAGCCAGTCGGTCATGACGAAAAGATAGGGATCGGCGATCGAATAGGCCTCGCCCATCACCCATGGGCCTTCGAACATCGTCTGCTCGATCAGTGTGAAGCAATCGGCCATGTTTTGCGGCACTTTCGCTTTCATCGCTTCGATGGCGGCCGGCTCGTCGGCCCAGCGGGAGCCGCGCGGGCGATGGGCATGGTTCACATGCACGGTCGAGCAGATATAGCTGTTGAAGGACTGGAGCCTGGCCAATTCGAAGACATCGCCAAGCGGCGCCAGCTTGGCGGCCGGGGCGCTCTGGGCGATATAAGCCAGGATCGCCGGCGTTTCCGTCAGCACGCCGCGATCGGTGACAAGTGCCGGCACACGGCCCTTCGGGTTGATCTTCAAATAGTCCGGCGAACGCTGCTCGCCATCGCGCAGGCTGATCTTCTTTACGTCGAAGGCCAGGCCGGATTCTTCCAGGGCAATAAGGCTTGCGAGCGCACAGGTTCCCGGCGCGTAATACAGTGTCAGCATGTTCGACTCCCTTTCGGCGAGGGTTATAGCGTAGCGGTGGGTGCGCCGGAACTGGGGGATTGGGTTTTGATCCTCCATCGGGACAAGGGTGGGTGCGAGTGTGAGGGCATGATCGGTGTGCCGTGCCGCGCCCCTCATCCGGCTGCCGCCACCTTCTCCCCGCGGGCGGGGCGAAGGGGGATAGCCGCAACCTCGCGGTTCCTCACTCACCTCTCGCAGGGCACGTCCCCTCGCCCCGTTTTTACGGGGGTCCGAAGGATGGGGCGAGACGAGTGGCTCGACCCCGGTAAGGTTAGGGTGAGGGGCAGATTTTGCACGTCAACTCGCCTTGTCAGCTAACGCAGCCAGGCCCACCCTCACCCGCAGCCCGGCACATCCTCCAGCCGGTGCCAGACGGGGATGCCGCGCTCCCTGGCGATGCGCACGTCGTTATCAGCCCCCTTGGAATCGCCGGGCAGGCGCAGCACGCCCTCGCAGAGCTGCAGCAGCCGGCCGGCGACCGGGTGGAAGATTTCTTCGTAGAGCGCGTCGCCGACCGATCGGCCGCCGGCAGCGTGCCAGATCGGCAGGGCCACCCATTCGCCGATCATCGGCACGTGGCCGGCTGCAAACAGTGCGTGCGAGGGTTCTTCCAGCCGCTTCAGGTTGGCGGCCATCTTCTCCGGGTCGTCGCCCGTTCCGGACCGGTAAGGCCCGGCAATCAAAATCAACATGATCCACTCCATTCGCCCCGCCTGTGCAGGAGCACTCCCGGCCTCATGCACGGGATGTCGTGAAAATGCACGATATTTCTTGAATGTCGAGTCACTTCGTGCAATATCGGGTGATTATGTTTAACTTCGTGCAGAGAGCCCATGCTGACGACGCAACGCAAGACCCTCATTCTCGATATCCTGCGCCGTGACGGACAGGTGATCGCCAAGCGTGTTGCCGAGGATTTCGCGCTTTCGGAGGACACGATTCGCCGCGATCTCCGGGAAATGGCGGCGGAAGGTCTGTTGAAACGGGTGCATGGCGGAGCGATGCCGCTGGCGCCTGACCTGCCTGACTTCACTGCCCGGCGCAGCGTCTCGTCGCAGATCAAGGCGCGGCTGGGGGCCGCGGCGGCGGCGATGGTCAGGCCGGGACAGATGATCTTCCTCGACGGCGGCACGACGACGGCGGAGATCGCCAGGCACTTGCCGCGCGACATGCCGCTGACGGTGGCGACCCACAGCCCGACGATTGCCGCCGAACTGGAACACCACCCCACAGCCGAGGTGATCCTCACCGGCGGACGGCTCTACAAACATTCGATGGTCGCGACCGGCGCGGCGGCGATGGCGGCAATCTCGCAGCTCCGCCCCGATCTTTTCTTCCTCGGCGTCACCGCCGCTCACCCCGTGCACGGGCTTTCCACCGGCGATTTCGAGGAAGCGGCGATCAAGCGGCATATCGCCCACTGCGCGGCCGAAACCCATGTGCTGCTGACCGAGGAGAAGTTCGACCTCGTCTCGCCCTGCCCGGTGCTCGGCATTTCCGAGGTGGCAGGGCTGATCGTGCCCATGGAGATGACGGCAGAGCGGCTGAAACCCTATCGCGATCTCAACGGCGCGATCGCCGCAGCATGATGGCCCTGCGCGAGGGTTGTTGCCGCGCCGTGGCATGCGGCAGCAGGCTGGCGGCAAGAGCCGCGATGAAGGCCGCCAGCACGGCATAGGCCGGCGCCATGCTGCCGGTTCCAAGGGTGAGCACGGTCTGCAGATATGGCTGCGCCAGCGCGATGACGACGGCAAGCGCCGGCATGTCGAGCAGTGTCCCGGCGATCCGCGACAGCTCCGACATGAAGGCTGCGCCAGCAAGCGCGCCGTAGACCGCCGTCAGGCGGATTGTGCGGCGCAACGGCACCGAGGCGGCAAGCGGCAGCGTGTCACCATCCTCGAGCACAAGCGTGAGATAGACGACGAAAGCCGCCAGGAACAGGAAGGCGACGGGCAGTGCGGCGAGGGTGGCGGGCTGCGTCAGAGCCGCCGCATCCGCGGCCAGGAAGAGAAGGATCGGCGTGGAGGCGACGAACCAGACGGTGACGATTGGCCCCCAGAACCAGAGGAGCGAGAGCCTGTGAAGACGCAGCAGCGTGGCGACGAAGAGCACGCCGATCGCGGTCCAGATGCAGGCGGGTTTGAGCACGCCCGATATCAGCCGGAGGGTCGGCTGGCAGGCGCCGGCCATTTCTCCGCAGCCGGACAGCTGGATGGTGAGCCAGGTGATATAATCGAGGCTCAGCGCGGCGAATAGGAAGATGCCGATCCCCATCAGCATCCACCAGAGATAGCGGCCTGCAAACATGCCCTGCCCTCATGGCTTCCAGGACTGTGCTCACGCCGCCGCGAAGGGGTGCATCCGCGATCGCGGGACGTACCCTTTTATATTAGGTAATTCTTATTTTTCTAATAACTTATATATGCAGAGCCACGCTCATCCGGCCAAGGCGGAGGTGACACTGATATCGCCGACATGGATGCCGTTCCAATTGCGCATCGGCAATGCGGCATGGGCCATCAGGCCCGCATGCACCTCGCTCTCCGTCTCGAAGAAGCGGGCGAGCGTCGCCGCCACCATGGCTTCGGCAGCACGGGTCGTGCCGTCCTCGCATTTGAGCGCAATCGCGATGCCCTTTTCCGGGATCGCGGCGCAGAAGACACCCTCGGCACCGGTTTTGACGAAGATGCGGCCGGGGGCGATCTGCATCAGCTCCGTGCAGGCGCGGCCGGAGCCGGCGACATAGAAGGGCTCGGCCATGCAGGCTTCGATCAGCCGGCGGGATGCCCTGGCGCGCAAGGGCTCCAGGCCGCCGCCGGTCGCCATTTTGGCAAAGCCGTGGGCCAGGCTGCGCAGCGGCACGGCATAGGTCGGAATGGAGCAGCCATCGGTGCCGCAGCTTTCCGCTCCGAGCACGGCGCCGGTCAGGCTTTCCATCGCCGCGCGGATCTCGACCTGCAGCGGGTGCTGGTAACCGACATAGCCCTTCGGATCGATATTCTGATGGCAGCAGGCGCAGATAAAGCCCGCATGTTTTCCCGAGCAATTGTTGTGCAGCGCGGTCGGCGCATCGAGCGTGCGGGCCTGATGGATCAGGACCTTCTGACTCATCGACCAATGGGCGCCGCATTCCAGCGCCTCGGCATCGCGACCGGCCCGCAACAGCATCGAAGCGGCCAGCGCCACATGCGCGTCCTCGCCATTATGCGAGGCGCAGGCCAGCGCCAATTCCTTGTCGCCGAAGCCATAGGCATCGGCAGCACCACTCTCGACCAGCGGCAGCGCCTGCATCGCCTTGCAGGACGAGCGCGGGAAGATGGCGGCCTCGATATCGCCCAGCGAAAGGACAAGCTTGCCGTCACCATCAACGACCGCCACCGCGCCGCGATGGCGGCTTTCGACGAGCAGGCCGCGGGTGACTTCGACAGTGACGGGATTGGACATGAGCTTTTATCCGGATGCTGGCGGGGTTGCGCAGTCCATAACGCGTCACGCGGCGAAAGCCAACGGGGTTGACGTTTTGCCCGGGTTTAGATGGCTAGGCGGGTGCCTGCTGATAGTGCCGGCTCTATATGTGGCTGGACGTCACCGCACCCTCCGTCATCCTCGGGCTTGACCCGAGGATCTACGCTGGCCTCGACCGGTAGCGGGCATGGATCCTCGGCTCAAGGCCGAGGATGACGGAGAGTGGGGTAAGCTTTGTGGCCAGTACAGCAACGATAGAGGGAATCGGAGCGGAAGTGCGCCCCTCCCAGGCATCGAGTTTGGACGCCTCGAGACATCTGGTCGCGAAATTCTGAGGTAGGCGTTCAGCCCTGTTGCGGGCTTGGACGCGATCACATCGTGCGGACATCCATCACAAAAATTGACGGAGATGATCGAAAACTATCGTTTCTCTGATATCTCAGATGCAGCTAAGAGTGGTGCATCAGGAACCGCGCCATGCCCTCGACTTTTTCATTGATCCTTCGCGACAACAGGATCCGCGTCCCGACCATGACGCTCGTCGCGCTCGCCTTCACCTATGCCTCGACCGTGCCCTACCAGTCGATCATCGGGATCAATGAACTGGGCTTGAGCAACGGCGCCTATTCGGCGCTGGTGTTCTTCTCGGCGATCGTCAACGTCACGACGAGCCTGACGCTCGGCATCTGGTCGGACAGGCTGAAAGAGCGGCGGCCGCTGGTGCTGGGGCTTTCCGTCGCCGGCATGCTGGGCTTCGGGTCGATCGCGATCGTCCACAGTCCCGCAGTCTTCATCTTCTCCACGCTGCTGCTGGTGCCGATGAGCAACTCCACCTATTCGCTGCTGTTTGCCAGCCTGCGCGCCAGGACCAACCAGATGGAGCGCGGCCAGGGTGCGGCGATCACCGCGACGGTGCGGGCACTCTATTCCGGCTCATGGGCGCTGGCGCCGGGGATGATCGGCCTTGCTCTCGTCAGTTCGCCGTCGATGACGCCGGCCTATGGGATCGCGGCGCTGGCAAGCTGCACCTGCTTCTGCCTGTACTTCTTCTTCGCGCCCGGAAATGGCGCCGCCGGCCCTGCCCCCGATCATGTCGGCTTCCTTGCGTCGCTGAAGCGGATCTTTGAGCCTTATGTGCTGTCGCGGGTCATCGTCATGTCGATGCTGTTCGGGCTGCAGCGGCTGAACGGCATGCTCTCGCCGCTGATCATCACCCATGCGGCCGGCGGCACCGTAGTCGATGTCGGCTTCATGGCCGGGCTGACGGCCTTTCTCGAAATGCCGTTCATGGTGATGTGGGGCTTGGCGCAGCGCCGCTTCCGGACTGTGCATGTGCTCGCCTCGGCGCGCTGATCTACTGCGTCTATCTCTCGCTGCTCGGCTTTGCGTCCGCGCGCTGGCACATCTATGCGCTGCTGCTGGTCAATGCCTGCGGGGTGGCAGCGATCCTCAGCGTGCCAATCACCTATCTGCAGGACCTGATCGCCGATCGGCCGGGGCTCGGAAGCTCGCTGATCTCGCTGAACACCTTCATCGGGGTTGGCATCAGCGCCGGCCTCTTCGCCTTCGGCACCGCGATCACCGATTATTCCGGCACCGCTTTCGTCGGTGCGGTCGCGGGTCTGGCGTCGATCGGAGCCCTGCTCTATCTCGAAAGCAGCAAGCGTCAGGCGCGGCAGCCGGCATGAAGTGCGACGTTCCGAACAATCCGCCTCAACGCGGCGTGATGCGATAGGCGCAGCGGCGGGCGCCGAGGAGGATGTGTTCGCTGCGCTCGACATCGGCGCCAAGGACGGTGCGGAAGGTTTCGAGTTCGGAGCGGCAGAAGCCGGCGCAGGCGGTGGCGGCGGCGCAGATCGGGCAATGGTTTTCGACCAGTATGTAGGCGCCGTCCGCCTCCTGCCAATGATCGGCCATATAGCCTTCGCGGGTGCGGATGCCGGCAAGCCCCTCGACGCGGGCAGCAAGGTCGCCGGCAGTCTCCAGCTCTTTCCGATAGCGCTGCAGCGTCTCGGCCTCGCGGGCGGAGATGACGGTATCGAGGGCTGCGGGTCCGAGCTGTTCGACCAGCGTGCCGAGCAGGTTTGCCGTCAATTCGGCGTGACCATCGGGAAACTGGCGATTGGCGCTCGCTGTGAGCTGCCAGAGCTGGCGCGGCCGGCCCCTGCCGGTGGCGGCTGTTGTGACCGGTTCCACCAGCCCCTCCTCCGCCATCTTCGAAAGCTGCTGGCGAGCGGCCTCGCCTGAGATGCCGAGCGCATCGCCGATCGCCGCGGCGAGCTGCGGGCCGTCGGTCTTGATCAGGATCAGAATGCGGTTGGCAGGGGACTGGCGCATATTTTTCCAAGTCAAGTCTTGTTTAATTTGAGACGGCATGCAATTTTCCAATTTATAACTTGGAAAATAATCCTTCGCCAGTCAAAATCTCGGGGATTCTCCCATGTCGAATATCGACCAGACCGCAGCTCTCTCGAATCCTAGCTCCGTCTTTCGCCTGTTCCTGCCAGAGCACCTGCCGGCAACGCTGATGCTGGCCGGCGGCGTGATGCTTTACGCCGTCGAGAGTTACATCATGGCGACGATCGCGCCTTCGATCGTGCGCGATATCGGCGGGCTCGCGCTGTTTTCCTGGGTCACCAGCCTGTTCGTGGCGGCTGCCGTGCTCGGCTCGATCTTCGTCGCCATGCGGCCGCGAGGGATCGGGCTTCGCTCCGTCTATGTGATCGCAGCACTGGTCTTCGGCGTCGGCAGCCTGATTGCCGCAGCCGCCCCCTCGATGCCGGTGGTGCTGGCCGGACGCGCCGTCCAGGGTCTGGGAACCGGGGCACTGGCCGCGCTCGGCTATGCCTTCATCCGCTTCGTCTATCCCGAGCCGCTCTGGCCGAAGGCCTCGACGCTCTATGCGGCGATCTGGGGTGTGGCGACCGTCATCGGACCGACGCTCGGCGGTTTCTTTTCGTCCGGCAGCCACTGGCGCTACGCCTTCATCGTGCTTGTGCCGCTCGGCCTGCTGATGGCGGCGCTGGCGCCGCGGCTGTTGCCCGAAGTCGAGGACGATCGCGAGCAGGCGAAAACGCCGGCTGCGCAGATCGGGCTGCTGCTGGCGGCCGTGCTGATGGTCAGCGCCGCCGGCGCGATCGAGACGACGGGCGCAAAAGCGACGCTGATTGCCGCCGCGGTCGCCGCCGTCGCCGGCATGTTTCTCATCGAGAGGCGAAGCGCGAGCCGGTTGCTGCCCTCCGGCGCCGTCAGCCTGTCCCGGCCGATTGCACGGGTCTATCTGACGATGTTCGCCCTGACGGTCGTGCTGGTCAGCGACGTCTTCATTCCCTATTTCCTGCAGACGCTGCATGGGGTGACGCCACTCCTATCGGGTTATCTGGTGGCGCTGGTCGCCCTCGGCTGGACATTCGCGGCCTTCCTCAGCGGCTCGCTGACCGGCGGCCGAGCCTATGCGGCGATCGTCATCGGCGCTCTCATCGAGGCGGCGGCGACCGCGTTGCTCGCCGTCTTCCTCGGCAGCGACAATCCGGAAGGGCACCTGCTCCTCATCGTGCCGGCGGCAATCGGCATGTTCATGATGGGCTTCGGCATCGGTCTCGGCTGGGCGCATCTCGTCGCCATGGTCCTGAGGCTCGTTGCCGACAATGAGCAGGACAAGGCCTCTTCGGCGATCCCGACGATGAGTTCGCTCGGCGGGGCTTTCGGCGCGGCCTTCTCAGGGGTCATTGCCAATGGCGCCGGCCTCGTCGATCCGGGCGGTATTGCCGGCAGCATCTCGGCGGCCCACTGGCTCTATCTGCTGATGGCGCTGCCCGGCATCGTCGCGATTGCGGCGGCGATGACGCTGAGAGACCGCCGGAATTGAAAGAGGCGCCTCGGGTTCGGGGCGCCTTTTCACAATTGAACGCTGTGCCTTGTCCACTAACCTCGGACGGTGAGCACGATCTTGCCGATATGGTTGCCGTCCTCCATCAGGCGGTGCGCCTCCACGACCTCTTCGAAGGCGAAGACCTTGTGGATGACCGGGGCGACGGTGCCGGCTTCGAGCAGCGGCCAGACCTCCGAGAGCAGATCGTCGCGGATGGCGCGTTTTTCCTCCGCCGTGCGCGGGCGCATGGTGGAACCGGTGACCGTCAGGCGCTTGACCATGATCGGCGAGAGATTGACCTTTTCGGCGATCGCACCGCCGAGGAAGGCGATGATCGACAGGCAACCGTCCCTGGCGAGCGAGGCGAGGTTGCGCTCGAAATAGGCTGCACCGATCATGTCGAGGATGATGTCGACGCCCTCACCGGTCTCGGCCTTGATGACCGCGGCGAAATCCTCGGTCCGGTAGTTGATCGCGCGTTTGGCGCCCAGCCTTTCGCAGGCCTCGCATTTCTCCTTCGAACCTGCCGTCGCGTAGACTTCGGCGCCGAAGGCGCGGGCAAGCTGGATCGCCGTGGTGCCGATGCCGCTCGTGCCGCCATGGATCAGCACGCTCTCGCCTTCCGTCAGCCCGGCCATCTGGAAGAGATTGGCCCAGACGGTGAAGAAGGTCTCGGGAAGAGCCGCCGCCTTGACCGCGTCATAGCCTTTGGGAAAGGGCAGGATCTGGCCTGCCGGCAGCAGGCAATATTCGGCGTAGGCGCCGCCATTGGCAAGGCCGCAGACCTTGTCGCCCACGGCGTAGCCGGTGACGCCTGGGCCGATCGCGACGATTTCGCCGGCAAGTTCCAGGCCGAGGATCGGGCTCGCACCCTTGGGCGGGGGATAGCTGCCCTGGCGCTGGGCGATATCCGGACGGTTTACGCCGATGGCCTCGGCGCGCACGAGAATCTCACCTTCACCAGGCACCGGCAGCGGGCGTTTGCCGATCACCATCACCTCCGGCCCGCCGAAGGACGGCAGATCGACGAAGTGCATTTCCTGAGGCAGTGACATGTCGCGGCCCTCCTGATCCCGAATGTTCGGAATAGATCAGCCCCGGAGGCTTGGGAAGGCTGGAAGTGGCAAGGGCGTCAATTCGCCTCGGCCACTGCATCAGTGCTACAGCGTCCTTTGCGCGTCTAGAAAGACGCGCGGCGCTGTAGGAGGTGGAAGACGAGCCCTTCCTCGCTTTCCTTGGCGGCCGACTTGATGATGGCGATCTCGGCGCTGACGCGGTTGATATCGTCGATGACGAGGCCTTCCGGCAGTTCGATAACGCCGATCGAGCAGCGCATCAGCGGAAACAGGGCTTCGGCGCCGGTGCGGTCGTGACCGAGGATGCGGCCGGCGGCCCGGTCCTCGTCGGAATAGAGATCGCGCACATCGTCGTGGAAATCGCTGATCAGCCGGTCGAGGATCTCCTTCAACTCCTCCTCGGTCCAGCCGACGACGCCGATAAAGAAATCGTCGCCGCCGACATGGCCGAGGAAATGGCGCTCGGCGAAGAAATAGCGGCGCATCAGCGCGGCAAACAGCGAGATCGCGTGGTCGCCGAGATGGAAGCCGTAGGCATCGTTGAACGGCTTGAAATTGTCGAAGTCGCAATAGCAGAAGTGGCGGACCTCATCGCCGTCGCGGCCGGACTGGCGCATGAAATCGCGGATGGCGCGATTGCCCGGCAGGCCGGTCAGCGGGTTCTGGTCCTGGGCGGTCTTCAACTGCTTCTCGTTGATGACCTTGATCAGCGAGGCGGCGGAGACGACGCCGGCATAACGCATATTGTCGGTCAGGATCAGGCAGTTGCTGCCCTCCATATTGGCGAAGATCGCCATCAGCTGCTCGGCATCGCTATCGAGGCCGACGATCGGCGCCATCTCGACGAAATGCGAGATGGAGCGCTCATACATCTTGTTCTTCAGGAGATCGCGGCCGAAGGGCTGGTAGATATATTCCTTGAGGTGATGCTCGTGGATGATGCCGCGCGGCTCGTCATTGGCATTCAGAACCGGAAAGAAGGCCTGGCGCGGATTGCGGCGGAAGAGTTCGAAGACGCTGTCAATGCTGTCGTTCTCATAAACCGTCGGCAACAGTTCGATCTGCTTGCGGATGAGGATTTCGTCGAGCGATTGGCTGCCCCGCTTGCTCTTGCCGAGCTCCTGCAGATGCGGGAATGACGGCGTCAGCTCCGATATATGCGTCGTCGGGCGGGAGATGAACCAGCCCTGGACGAGGTCGACGCCGTATTCGCGGCAGGCGATGAATTCGGCCTCGGTCTCGATCCCTTCGGCGATGACACGGGTACCGAGCACATGGGCGATGTTGACGATGCTCTTCAACAGATGGCGCTTGCGCGGGCTGCGGTCGATCTCGGCGACGAAATGTCGATCGATCTTCAGGTAATCGACGGCATAGTCGCAGAGCAGCTTCATCTCGCCGTGACCGACGCCGAAATCGTCGATCGCCAGCTTGAAACCGGCCTTGCGCAGCCTGGACACCAGGGCGGAAAATTCCGGCACGCTGGTATTGTCGAAACGTTCGGAGAATTCGAAGCAGACTGAGGATGGCGGAATATTGGCCTTGCGCAGATGCTGCAGCAGGTTCTCGACCAGGCGTTCGCCATGCGGGATCAACCGGACGTCGAGATTAAGGAACAGCGTGGAGGTCGCAAAATTCGACAGCGTGGCGAATTTGGCGAGCGCCCGGCTGGCGAGCATCTGTTCGAGCTGCAGCAGTTGGCCGAGCTGATGGGCCTCGTCGAGGAGTTCGACCGGCGTGTCGTAGCCGATGCGTTCCTGGCCTCGCATCAGGGATTCATAACCGAAGACCGTGCCGGTGCCGGCCTCGACGATCGGCTGGAAGGCGTTCTCGACCACGAGCTTGGCAAGCGTGATGATTTGATCGCTGGCGTAGCGGCGCAGAACACCCGGCTCGAGGGTAGCAACCAAAGACATGTCGGTCTTCACGTGGCCGGTCTTCATTGTGGCGGATCTCCACTGTGACTTGTTCTTTTCGTCCGGAACATGCCGCAGAAGGATCAACGAACTCTTTCGCCAGTGTGAAGGTTTTATGAAACGCGCAGAGACTCGCCGCGCGTTCCGCGTTTATTCAATTTTTCAAATGCAATCAAATGCTTGCTCAGGCGGAACGACGGCGCTCCGCCTCGTGATCGGCGAACATGTCGGCGACGCATCTGCCGCCGGATGGAGCGCCCTCATCGTCGAGGACATCGTCGCGGAATTCGTTGAGCTTGCGGGCGGTATCCCACAGGCGCAGCGCTTCGCGGACGACCTCGCTGCTCGAGGCATAGCCGCCATTGTCGACGGCGGCGCGGATACCCGCTGCCTGTTGCGGAGAGATGGATACGGTGACCATCGGCATGAACTTCCTCCCTTTTCTGATCAGGCAGAACCCTGCCTCTGGGGGACGCATGACCATTTTCAGCATTCTCGGCAATACCAGCCGGTGCCTTGGTGCATTCGCACGTAGCCGGTCCTCTGTCTTTGGACCGGCATTAACCCTTAAAGTCTAATCCCCTGTCATCCCCTTGTCAAAAAGAACGGTCGGAAAGCGACGCCGGAGCATCACTTTCCACAGCCCCACTGCGGATGCCGAGGCCGAAGGCAATCATCGTCCAACCCTGGATAATGAGGTCGGCGGCCAGGAACAGGCCGAGGATCCAGAGACTGTTCACCGGCCAGCCAAGCGCAATGACGAAACCGGCAAGGGCGGTGATGACGCCGCTTGCGACGATCCAGCGCCAACCCTTGGTGGGCTTCATGCGCATGCCGACCCAGGTGCGGAAGACGCCGGCGATGACGAGGGTTAAAGAGAGAAACAGAGTCAGCGCCACCGAGGTGAGGATCGGATTGATGAAGGCGCAGATGCCGGCAAGCAGGTAGAGCAGGCCGCTCAGCACCCAGAACAGCGCGTGATCCCAGCCCCGCACCTGGAAGGCATGGACGAGATAGATCACGCCGCCGAACAGCATGAGCATGCCGACATAGTAGACCGAGACGACGGTGGCGAGCATCAGATTGCCGAGCGCGATCAGACCGCAGACGAGCAACAGCACGCCGAGGCCGACGAACCAGATCCATTTCGACTGCAGCGAAGATGTCGGTGTTCCCTCAAAGACATCGGCCATGATGCACCTCCTGAGATTTGGAATATGTTGCAGCAATTTTTCACGGAAAGATCTGCGCCAGATCAAATCGAGAAAGATTTTTATTGATTGATCAGTCAATCAAAAATAACCTGCTTCAAATTTTTACAGGAGCTGGCAGCTTGCCAAAGGTCGGAATGGAGCCGGTGCGCCGCAAGGCGCTTGTCGATGCGGCGCTGCGGGTGATCGGCGATCACGGCTCGCTTGCCGTCACCATGTCCGACATTGCCCGGCAGGCCGGCGTGTCGCCAGCCCTGGCGCATCATTATTTCGGCAGCAAGGAGCAATTGCTGATCGAGACGATCCGCTCGCTTCTCCGACAGCTGCGCAGTGATACGGTGGCAGCACTCAAGGCGGCCAGAACGCCGCGGGCGCGGCTTTCGGCCGTCATCCGCGTCAGCTTCCACGCCGACCAGTTCGCGCCGGAGACGATTGCCGCCTGGCTCGCCTTCTACGCCGAAGCGCAGCGCTCGGAAGAGACCCGCCGTTTCCTGGTGATCTATGCCCGGCGGCTGCGTTCCAATCTCTTGGCCGATCTGAAAGCACTCCTGCCGGCTGACGCCGCAGAACGCATCGCCGAAGGCGCTGCGGCGATGATCGACGGGCTCTATATCAGGCAAAGTCTGAAATCAGCGCCGATCGGCATCGAAGCCTCGATCGCGCTGACCGAGGATTACCTGAATGCGCTCCTGGCCACCGCCTCCCCTTCCTCCCGAGGGGAGAAGGGACGACCCCATCGAACCACCCAAGGACAAATGACATGAAAGCCCAGCCGAAAGCCTCGCACTTCATCGACGGCGAATATGTCGAGGATACCGACGGCACCGTCATCGAGAGCCTCTATCCCGCGACCGGCGAAGTGATCGCCCGGCTGCATGCCGCAACGCCTGCGATCGTCGAGCGGGCGATCGCGGCGGCCAAACGCGCCCAACCGGAGTGGGCGGCGATGAGCCCGATGGCGCGCGGGCGCATCCTGAAGCGGGCGGCCGACATCATGCGCGAGAGAAACCAGGCACTCTCCGAACTGGAAACGCTCGATACCGGCAAGCCGATCCAGGAGACAATCGTCGCCGACCCGACCTCGGGTGCCGATGCCTTCGAATTCTTCGGCGGTATTGCGCCGGCCGGTCTCAACGGTTCGCAGATCCCGCTCGGCCAGGACTTTGCCTATACCAAGCGAGTGCCGCTCGGCGTCTGCGTTGGCATCGGCGCCTGGAACTATCCGCAGCAGATCGCCTGCTGGAAGGCTGCACCAGCGCTTGTCTGCGGCAATGCCATGGTGTTCAAACCGTCCGAGAACACGCCGCTCGGCGCATTGAAGATCGCCGAGATCCTTTATGAGGCGGGACTGCCGAAGGGGCTCTTCAATGTGATCCAGGGCGACCGCGACACCGGGCCGCTGCTCGTCAACCATCCCGACGTCGCCAAGGTATCGCTGACCGGATCGGTGCCGACGGGCCGCAGGGTCGCGGCGGCGGCGGCCGGCAACCTCAAGCATGTGACGATGGAACTCGGCGGCAAGTCGCCGCTGATCGTCTTCGACGATGCCGATCTCGATTCGGCGGTCGGGGGCGCGATGCTCGGCAATTTCTATTCGACCGGCCAGGTCTGCTCGAACGGCACGCGCGTCTTCGTACAGAAGACGATCAAAGCCGAGTTCCTGAAGCGGCTGAAGGCCCGCACCGAGGCGATGCTGATCGGCGATCCGATGGACGAGGCGACGCAGATCGGCCCGATGGTCTCCTGGGCACAGCGCGAGAAGGTGATCTCCTACATCGAGAAGGGCAAGGCCGAGGGCGCAACGCTGATTGCCGGCGGCGGCATTCCGAACAACGTCTCCGGCGAAGGCTATTACGTGCAGCCGACGGTGTTTGCCGATGTCACCGACGACATGAGCATCGCCCGCGAGGAGATCTTCGGGCCGGTCATGTCAGTGCTCGATTTCGACGCGGAGGACGAGGTGATCGCGCGGGCCAATGCCAGCGAATTCGGCCTTTCCGGCGGCGTCTTCACCGCCGACCTCACCCGCGCCCACCGCGTCGTCGACCGGCTGGAGGCGGGCACGCTCTGGATCAACACCTACAATCTCTGCCCGGTGGAAATCCCCTTCGGCGGCTCGAAACAATCCGGCTTCGGCCGCGAGAATTCGCTGGCCGCGCTGGAGCATTATTCCGAGCTGAAGACGGTCTATGTCGGCATGGGCCCGGTGGTGGCGCCTTATTGAAGGAGTGAAGACCCCTCCCCACAAGAGGGAGGGGCCAATCCGGGGCACCGGTTCTGCCCTCCTTCCATCGCATCGCTTACGGCGCTGATTTTGAGGTGAGGCAGTGCCGCAAGTTAAGCCCTCCCCCTGTGGGGAGGGGTTTGGGGCGGGGTCTTAATGTCCGGGGTCTTCGGAACCGTTGCAAAGAATCTAAGGGAACGTCATGCAACAAGCAGATTTCGTCATCATCGGCTCGGGGTCGGCCGGTTCCGCCCTCGCCTATCGCCTGTCGGAAGACGGCAAGAACAGCGTCCTCGTCATCGAGGCGGGCGGCAGCGATTTCGGGCCGTTCATCCAGATGCCGGCAGCCCTTGCCTGGCCGATGAGCATGAAGCGGTATAACTGGGGTTATCTCTCCGAGCCGGAGGCAAACCTCAACAACCGGCGCATCACCGCGCCGCGCGGCAAGGTAATCGGCGGCTCCTCCTCGATCAACGGCATGGTCTATGTGCGCGGCCATGCCGAAGACTTCAACCGCTGGGAGGAACTCGGCGCCAGCGGCTGGGCCTATGCCGACGTGCTTCCCTATTTCAAGCGGATGGAGCATTCGCATGGCGGCGAAGAGGGCTGGCGCGGCACGGACGGGCCGCTGCACGTGCAGCGCGGCGGCTTCACCAATCCGCTGTTCCGCGCCTTCATCGAGGCCGGCAAACAGGCAGGCTTCGAGACGACGGAGGATTACAACGGCAGCAAGCAGGAAGGTTTCGGGCTGATGGAGCAGACCATCTTCGGCGGTCGCCGCTGGTCTGCCGCCAATGCCTATCTGAAACCGGCGCTGAAGCGCGATAATGTCGGGATCGTCTACGGCCTGGCGCGGAAGATCGTGATCGAGGACGGACGCGCCACCGGCGTCGAGATCGAACGCAAGGGCAAGATCGAGGTGGTGAAGGCGAACCGCGAGGTGATCGTCTCGGCCTCCTCCTTCAATTCGCCGAAGCTCCTGATGCTGTCGGGCATCGGTCCCGGCGGCCATCTGCAGGACATGGGCATTGAAGTCAAAGCCGACCGGCCGGGCGTCGGCGCCAACCTGCAGGACCATATGGAATTCTACTTCCAGCAGGTGAGCACCAAGCCGGTGTCGCTCTATTCGTGGCTACCATGGTTCTGGCAGGGCGTGGCCGGCGCGCAATGGCTGCTCTCGCGTGGCGGTCTCGGCGCCTCCAACCAGTTCGAAGCCTGCGCCTTCCTGCGCTCGGCACCGGGGCTGAAGCAGCCCGATATCCAGTATCATTTCCTGCCGGTGGCGATCAGCTATGACGGCAAGGCGGCGGCGAAAAGCCACGGCTTCCAGGTCCATGTCGGCTACAACCTGTCGAAATCGCGCGGCAGCGTGAGCTTGCGCTCCGCAGACCCCAAGGCCGATCCGGTGCTGCGCTTCAACTATATGAGCCATGCCGAGGATTGGGAAAAATTCCGCCACTGCGTGCGCCTCACCCGCGAGATCTTCGGCCAGAGCGCCTTCAACGACTATCGCGGCCCGGAGATCCAGCCGGGCGAAGGCGTGCAGAGCGATGAACAAATCGACGCCTTCCTGCGCGAACATCTGGAAAGCGCCTATCACCCTTGCGGCACCTGCCGCATGGGCGCCAAGGACGATCCGATGGCGGTGGTCGACCCGCAAACGCGGGTGATCGGCGTCGACGGCCTGCGTGTCGCCGACAGCTCGATCTTCCCGCACGTCACCTATGGCAACCTGAACGGGCCGTCGATCATGACCGGAGAAAAGGCGGCCGACCATATCCTCGGCAAACAGCCGCTGGCACGCTCGAACCAGGAACCGTGGATCAATCCGCGCGCGGCCGTCAGCGACCGATGAGAAACCAACATCAGTGAAGGACATTCAGGCCGGCACGACGGAATTCGTAAGCAAGATCGTCGGTCCCGACACGTTCGCCCGAACCGTCGCTGTCGCGGTGAACGTGCCTGAGATGTCGTATCAAGGAAATCCTGCTCCGGCCACGGCTCAACCGTCTGACGTGAGGCGCGATGTGTCTATGACATCGCAACCGTGAATCAGCGGCCGTGCTTCGCGTTTTTTCAAAGCGAAGAGAACGAGGGGCCCTCAACGAGTCCGAGAGCCCCGATCACTCAGGCAGTGCGGTAGGCGGCGAGCCAATGTGCGTAGGGGGCAGGCAATGTCCAGGACGGACGCTCGACACCGAGCTTGCGCGCGGCCGCGTAGGGCCAATGCGGATCGGCGAGCATCGCCTTGCCGACCATCACCAGGTCGAGCTGTCCGCTTCGGATGAGCTCGTCCGCTTGCTCCGGCTGAGTGATGTTCCAACTCGCCGCACCGGGCAGGGCTGCCGCCTTCCGGACCCGATCGGCGTAAGGCGCGATGAACCCCGGGCCCCAGGGAATATTGGCGGCGGGGGTCGAGAAACCGAGGCTGACGTCAATGAAGTCGAGGCCGGCCACTTTGAATTTTCCGACGAGTTCTATCGCGTCCTGCAGGGTTTCCTCGTCACGGCCATCAAACTCGATGACGCCGAAGCGAGCCGTCAGCGGACGATCCTCGGGCCAGACCTCACGAACGGCCGCCAGCGTCTCCAAGAGGAAGCGTCCGCGGTTATCGGCGCTGCCGCCATATTCGTCGTCACGCTGGTTTGAATGCGACGAGAAGAAGCTTTGGCCGAGGTAGCCATGCGCAAAATGCAGCACGAGCCAGCGGAATCCGATGTCACGCGCGCGGATCGCCGCAGCGACAAAGTCGCCACGGACGCGATCGATGTCGGCCTTCGTCATGGCGCGCGGCACCTTCTTTAAGCCGCCGCCGAATGCGATGGCGGATGGTGCGATGGTGTCCCAGCCGCGGGGATCGCCGTCGGCGATATGATCGTCACCTTCCCAAGGACGGTTTGCACTGCCCTTGCGGCCGGCATGGCCGATCTGGATCCCCGCGACCGCGCCGGCCTTTTCGATACCGGCGACGATCGGCGCAAAGGCCTCTGCCTGGTCATCATTCCAAAGACCGGTGCAGCCCGGCGTGATCCGGCCCTCCGGGGAGACGGCGGTGGCTTCGACGTTGACGAGGCCGGCGCCGCCGCGCGCCAAGCTTGTGAGATGGACGCTGTGCCAGTCGTTGGGAAGGCCATCGATCGCGGAATATTGGCACATGGGGGAAATTGCGATCCGGTTTCGGAGCGTCACGCCTTTCAGCGTGTATTGGTCGAATAAGCTGGGCAAGGGGATCTCCTTAAGATGAATATCGATCTCCCGCACGGCTCCTCCGACGCCGGCCGGCGCAGGCGTTACTCCGTGCGGTCGATCCCTCGGATACTTAGACGGCGCGGTAACGGGGCGCAGGTTCACCGGTCTGCGTCGCGGCGAAGAGCGCGGATCGGGCTTCGTCGAACTTATCCCATAGAGTGGCGTCGGCAACGGATGGCAGCGTAATGTCTTCGCCCTTGTCGAAACCGGCCAGGGCCGCATCGACCAGGTTTTCGGATGTCATAACCGTCGCCTGCTTGAGCGATGCCAGCGGCACGCCTGACAAATCCCAGAGTTCGGTCGCCGTGGCTGCCGGCATGACGAGTTGCAGACGGACATTGGTCTCAGCCAGTTCCTGCTGCAGGCCCCGGCTGAAATTCATCACATAGCCCTTGGTGCCGCTGTAGATCGCGCTGATGGGCAGGGCGTGGAAGGACAGGACGGAAGCGACATTGATGATCGCGCCGTCGTTGCGGTCGAGGAATGCGGGCAGAATGGCACGCGTCAGGCGCGAGAGCGCGGTGACGTTGAGTGCGATCATCGCTGCCGCGTCTTCCTCCGAGGTCTGGGCCACCGGAGCCAGCGTTGAGTTGCCGGCGTTATTGACGAGGAGCGTGATCGCCGAATTCGCCTTCAGCATATTTTCGACACGGGTCACGTCGGCATCTTTCGTGAGGTCTGCTTCCACGACCTCGACTGTCGTGCCGTGGGCAGCGTCCAGTTTGGCCGAGAGCGCCTTCAGACGATCGGCGCGCCGGGCTACGAGGATGAGGTCATAGCCCCGTTCGGCAAGGCGTTGGGCGTACACAGCGCCGATGCCGGCAGAGGCGCCGGTGACGACGGCAACAGGCTTAAGCGATACAGACATGTCAAATTCCTATTTGGTTGAGTGCTCAAGTTTAAGTATGGCTAGATCTGACCCTTGTCAATGGCTGAGTGCTCAACTATTTTGGCGAGATGGGTAAGAAACTTTCGATTGGCAATCTTGGAGAGGAACTGCGTGGGGGCAGGCTGAGCCCGCCCGAACTCCTGTCCGAACTTGTGTGCACAAACACCGCTCTTCGACGCGCGTCACGGCGACTAGGCCAGCTCTATGACGATGCGGTAGCGCCAACCGGCCTGAAGGCCACCCAGGTCGGGCTTCTGACCCAGATAGCTGCGTTGCGCGAAGGCGGCCATCAATGGCCTACCCTGCAATCCCTGGCCGAGCGCCTCGCCGTCAGCATCTCCGCGTTGACCCACGCACTTCGCCCGCTGGTCCGGGACGGACTGGTCGGGCTCATGCCGGACGAACACGATGGCCGCACGAAGCATGCGACGCTGACGACGTCTGGTGAGCATCGTCTGCACGAGGCCTTGGTCTTGTGGGCTGACGCTAACCAACGCGTTGAGGTGGTCCTGGGTCGTTCCGCTTCTGCGCTTCGCGCGCTGGCCGATGATGTCGCTTCTCCGGAGTTCCTGGAAGCTTACGAGGCGCGGCGCGTGCTGAGAGGCTGACCCCCGCCCTTGTCGCCGAATCGCATCAGAGAAATCCGATCCAGCGTCCCGCCACAAGTGCGGCGATCCATGTCACCGCCGACAGAGCCGCCGAAACCTTTATGGCAGGGCGCAGAATGCCGGCCGTGATTGCCGTTCGCCAACCCTGCCCAGTATGCACCACGAGCACGTTGAGTAATCCGAAGGCAATCAGCCCGAGCTTGGCGAGGAAGGCGGGATTGCCGGCATATTCGACCGCCCGGACGCTGAACAGGCAGAAGCCGGTGACAAGAGCCGCGGCAAGGCCGATGCCGGCGCAGCGGGAGAGAAACAGCGCAACGATCTCGACCGGCACCCTGCGGAAGAAGCCGGCGAGCCTGAGATCAAGCGGCAGGATGGCGCCGACGAGAAGGCCGATCGCCAGGATATGGGCGGCGTTGACGAACATGTAGAGCGTTCCGGAGCGCCGGAGCGCGGCCGCAGGTGCCGTGGCTGACAGCCATTCGAGAATGTCGATCACAGCTCGGTTGGCCCGGGTCAGTTCGTCTTGATGCGGTCGGGATAGATATCGTAGCGCTTTTCGCCGATGGTGAGGCGCACCGCCTTCAGCCGCTTCTCCTTTGGATCCTGCGAACGGTTTCCAAGCGCCACGACCTTATCGCCGGGCTTGGCGACACCTTCGACGAAGCCGGAGCGTTCCGTCTGGCGCGGATTGCCGAGCTCGACCAGCCAGACGCCGTCATTGGCGGTGGCGACGTCAAGGGTCGGATGCGGCCCGCCCATGGAGATCTTCTCGATGGTGCCGGCAAGCTCGATCTGATCCGCCTCGGCCCAGGACCAGCCATGATGGGCAATGGCGCCGGTGGCGAAAGCCGTCGACAGCATGGCCGCAGCGATGATGCGCTGTGCTGAGATTCTGAACATGATGTCCTCCCTACCCTATGGGCAGGCAGGTGGAGCATGCCGGCTGGAAGAAAAGGGATTTCACCAAATCTTGAAGAAAGATGCGCGATCTTCAGGCCAGCAGCCGGGTGACTTCGGCGCTGTGTTTTGGAGCGACGGCATCGGCGATGGTCGTCGAGAACAGCACCTTGCGGGTGGCGTCGGCGACCTTGGCGAAGACGTGGCGGATCTGGCAGTTCTGTTCGCCGTCGCAATCGTCGCACTGGCGATAGGCGGTGATCGAGAGACACGGAAGCGGGGCGATCGGGCCGTCGATGATGCGCAGGATCTCACCGAAAGTGATCGTGTGGGCGGGCTTGAGGAGGAGATAACCGCCCTGCTTGCCGCGGCGGCTGGCGACGACGCCGTGATGTTTCAGGTCGAGCAGGATCTGTTCGAGAAACTTCTTCGGGATCTTCTGTTGCGCCGCGATATCGGAAATCATCACCGGTTCTCCGGCATCGGCGTCAGCCAAGACCGTGAGCGCCCGCAGCGCATATTTCGCCTTTTGCGTAATCATTTTTGACCATCGACACACACAGGCAGCGCGAATTTCCGCACTGCTACGGAAGTACTTTCACCTCTATGGCACAACCAGCATGAACCGAATTTGAACGCGCTGGAGAAAGCCTTGAGAGACAAGCGTTTTGGCCTTGTTTTTTGCTCTCGGCCAAGCTCTCTTAATCTATGCCAAAACCGCGCCTTCCGCACCATTTTCGGCATCACTTCAGATTTCGGATTGACAGGCTGCGTGTAACTCTACTATTTCTATAGACATTCAAGCTGCCGATGTGGATTTTCATCCGCATGCGGCTGCTTTTCTGCATCGCGGCAGCTTCGGAGAGATATTTGCTCCTCCGGCCGCAGCTTTCGAAATCCCTTTTTCTGTCCGATCCCCGTATGAACTGCGATACTCCCGTCAACGAAGGACAGGATTCTCATGACTGCTATCAATCCAATTTTGGAAGAAGGGCCGATTGCGGAAGCCAAGGCGCTGAATGACAGGCTGGCGGGCCTCGACCTTGCCGGACGTCTGTCGCTGGTCTCCGGCCTCGGCGGCCGCGTGGTGTTCACGACGTCACTCGGCATCGAGGACCAGGTGATCACCGCCGAGATCGGCACGCACCGCCTGCCGATCGATGTCGCGACGCTGCAGACCGGCCGGCTGTTTCCCGAAACGCTGGCGCTGATCGACGAGACCGAGAACCAGTACGACATCCGCATCCACCGCTTCGAGCCGGAGAAGGCCGATATTGACGCCTATGCGGCGCAATACGGCCTCAACGGTTTCTACGAGAGCGTCGAAGCTCGGCATGCCTGTTGCGGCGTGCGCAAGCTGAAGCCGCTTGCCCGCGCGCTGGAGGGTGCTGCGATCTGGATCACTGGCCTGCGCCGCGGCCAATCGGCCAACCGCGCGGAAACGCCCTTTGCCGAGTATGATGCCGAACGCCACCTGTTGAAGGTCAATCCGCTCGCCGATTGGGACCTGGAGGCGATCAAGGCCTTCGTTTCCGCAAACGGCGTGCCGGTCAATCCGCTGCATCAGCGCGGCTATCCCTCGATCGGCTGCGAGCCCTGCACGCGGGCGATCAAGCCCGGCGAGCCGGAACGTGCCGGCCGGTGGTGGTGGGAGCAGGACGAAACGCGCGAATGCGGCCTGCATGTCGCCGAAGAGGCCGCGGCGATCGCCGCACAGTAAATCACCCCACGGCTTTCCCAAAAATCAAGGCGCGGCGACCGCCGCAGCCTTGGGAAAGCCAACATTCCCAGGGAAAGCAACATTCTTGGGGAAGCCACATCAAGGAATTGTTTGCGGTGAGCCGCAAACGACCGACCGACAGTCTGGAGTAAGACATGCCCGATAGCCGTCTCGATACGGAACTCAGCAATCCCCAGAGCGCCAAGGCGCCGCTCGACCCGCATCTGAAGGCGCTGGAAAACGAATCCATCCATATCTTCCGCGAGGTTGCAGCCGAATTCGAGCGTCCCGTCATGCTCTATTCGATCGGCAAGGATTCCTCGGTGCTGCTGCATCTGGCGCGCAAGGCCTTCTATCCCGGCCGCGTGCCTTTCCCGCTGCTGCATGTGAATACCGGCTGGAAGTTCAGGGAGATGATCGCCTTCCGCGACGAGACCGCGAAGAAATACGATCTCGATCTGATCGAGCACATCAATCCGCGCGGTGCTGCCGAAAACATCACGCCCTTTACCCATGGATCGGCGGCCTTCACCGACATCATGAAGACCGAAGGCCTGCGCCAGGCGCTCGATGCCGGCCAGTTCGACGCCGCTTTCGGCGGCGCGCGGCGCGACGAGGAAGCCAGCCGCGCCAAGGAGCGCATCTATTCCTTCCGCACGCCCGACCATCGCTGGGATCCGCGCAACCAGCGGCCGGAACTCTGGAACATCTATAACGGCATGATCCGCAAGGGCGAGAGCGTGCGCGCCTTCCCGCTGTCGAACTGGACCGAAGTCGATATCTGGCGCTACATCCAGGCCGAGGACATTCCGCTGGTGCCGCTCTACTACGCCAAGAAGCGTCCGTTCGTGGAGCGCGACGGCATGATGATCCTCGCCGAAGACCCGCGCCTGGAGCTGCTGCCCGGCGAGGTCCGCCAGGAAGGCATGATCCGTTTCCGCACCCTCGGCGACTTCCCGCTGACCGGCGCCATCCGCTCCCAGGCCACCACCCTCGAAGAGGTGATCGCCGAACTCGAAATTGCAACTGTGTCCGAACGCCAGGGCCGCGCCATCGATCGCGACCAGTCCGGCTCCATGGAAAAGAAGAAGCGTGAAGGATATTTCTGAGATGACCGCAGCCCAAACCGCCGTCTCGGCCGCCACCGTCGTCAACCTGCCCGCCGCCGAGCAGCAGAAAGCTCTGCGCGACTCGCGCCCGCTGCGCCTGATCACCTGCGGCAGCGTCGATGACGGCAAGTCGACCCTGATCGGCCGCCTGCTCTGGGACACCAAGGCGGTCAAGGAAGACCAGGCCGCCACCCTGCAGCGCGATTCCACCGGCAAGCAGAACGATCTCGGCCTGCCCGATTTCGCGCTGCTGCTCGACGGCCTGCAGGCCGAACGCGAACAGGGCATCACCATCGATGTCGCCTATCGCTACTTCTCGACCGACAAGCGCTCCTTCATCGTCGCCGATACGCCCGGCCACGAGCAGTATACCCGCAACATGGCGACCGGCGCCTCGACCGCCGATCTCGCCATCCTGCTGGTCGACGCGCGTTTCGGCATTCTCGAGCAGACGCGCCGCCACGCGACGATCGCCTCGCTGCTAGGGATCAAGCAGTTCGTGCTCGCCGTCAACAAGATCGACCTGACGGGCTACGACCGCGCCGGCTTCGACAAGATCAGCCACGAGTTCCGGGAATTTGCCCTGTCGCTCGGCGTCAAGCAGATCACCGCCATTCCGATGTCTGCGCTGAAGGGCGAAAACGTCGTCTATCCCGGCCAGGCCGCCATGCCCTGGTACAGCGGCCCGACGCTGGTGGAGACGCTGGAGCTTGCGACCGTGCGCTCGTCGCAGACGGTCGGCTTCCGTCTTTCCGTGCAGCGCGTCTCGCGTCCCGGCGAAAGCTTCCGCGGCTATCAGGGCACGGTTGCCGGCGGCTCGGTCAAACCAGGCGACAGCGTCATGATCCTGCCGTCGGGCATGGTCGCCAACGTCTCCAAGATCGTCACCTTCGATCTCGTGCGCAATGCCGCCGTTGCCGGCGACGCGATCACGCTGGTGCTCGACCGCCAGGTGGATGTGGCGCGCGGCGACATGATCGTCTCGATCGACGCCCAGCCGCAGGTCGGCCTTGCCTTCGACGCGCAGATCGTCGCACTCCAGCCCGAGGGCATCGAGCCCGGCAAGCGCTACTGGCTGAAGAGCGGCAGCCGCCGCCAGCGTGTGCAGGTGCAGCCGCTCAGCCAGCTGGAGCTGAAGACCGGCAGCTGGAACGCCGCCCAGCGGCTCTACATGAACGCCATCGGCAAGGTCCGGCTCGTCTTCGACGAAGCGGCGATCTTCGATCCTTATGAGCAGAACCGGCTTTCCGGTTCCTTCATCCTGATCGATCCGGAGACCAACAATACGGTCGCCGGCGGCATGGTGACCGGCAAGCGCACCGAACTCGGCGGCCTCCACAATGGCGAAGCCCGCGTCATCCTCTCGCTTCCGGCCGATCTTGCCGAGCAGATCATGGCAAGCGAACTCTTCGCCAGCCGCAGCCATGAGGCCGAGGTACGGCGCATGACGGCCGCCGAAGCGGCTGATCTCTGGTCGAGCGCCGCAAGCGATATCTGATGAGGGATAGGGGCCAGCAAGATTGGCCCCTTACCGAGGCCGAATCCTCTGGCTGCGGCTGGCGGACTCCCTGCCGAACGGCGAAGAACCGATCAGAACCTGAGACTTTGCGATAGGGGCTTCCCCAGCTCAATTTTCTGTGTCGGCCTCTGCGGCCGCTAAAAAATTCAGAGTTTGCAGAAAACGGACTTTTCCAATTCACGATTCGCTGTTTTCCGCTTGCCCGCGGGCCAATGTGGGGCCATTCTTAAATCGGATCCAGGCGGTGCGGTAAGACGAGAGGTCAGGCCTTGCAGCGCTCAATCTCGACCTCGATGCACTAACTCGGCGCCTTTTCTCGACTGATCCCCGAGCGAGGAGGTTGTCCAATGTCCACGAGCCATGTCGACCATCCGCTACAACCGGGCGACCGGGTCCCGAACGTTGTGTTTGATGCGATCTCGAGCGAGGGGAAGATCGCACTTGATGATTTTCGTGGCCGCAGCCCATTGCTGATCGGTTTGTTTCGGGGCCTGCATTGCCCGTTCTGCCGGCGCCATGTCGCGGCCATGGCATATCTCAACCCGATGCTGCGTGAGAAAGGCGTCCAATCCCTGGCGGTGGTAAACACCCCGGTCGAACGCGCGCGGCTCTATTTCCGCTACCATCCGATACCCGATCTTCTTGCCGCTTCCGACCCGATAAGGGCTTCGCACCAAGCCTTCGGCCTACGCGAGGTCGGGATCGACACGGTCATGGCAATACGGATCGATCTGCCGGGCGAGTTGCCCGAGCCTATGAGCGTGATGGCAATGGACGAATTCATCAACGAGAAGGAAGGATATCAAATTACGGAAGCCGATCAGCAGATGATGACTGCCGACCACGGGCAGCTTGTCGGTCAGTTCCTCATCGACCGGGAGGGCATCGTACGCTGGAGCTTCACTGAAGTCCTGGAGGCTGGGCTCCAGACATTCAAGGCACTGAATTCCCAGGAATTGATGTCGGCAGCTTCCCAAGTCGTGCATTGACAACGATCTGGAGCTGAAGACCGGCAGCTGGAACGCCGCCCAGCGGCTCTACATGAACGCCATCGGCAAAGTCCGGCTCGTCTTCGACGAAGCGGCGATCATCGACCCCTATGAGCAGAACCGCAATTCCGGCTCCTTCATCCTGATCGACCCGGAGACCAACAACACGGTCGCCGGCATCTCTTCCGGGGTAATGGGTGGTGCCCTGCGCCGTTCGCTTCAAGCGTTGGAAACGCCCGGTTCCATCAACGCGTCATCGCACGAATCGCCGATGCTCCCAGGTTTGGACCGGCTGTTTTGCCGTTGCTCGACTTATCCACGTCGATGACCTTCCTCACCTTCTGCGATAACTCTTCGAGCGTCGCCATCACTCGGTTGACCTGCGATAGCGCGGCGGCCGGATCGTATCTTGTGACGAGATATTCCCTGTTGGAGGACAGCGTCGCCAAGTGTTCCTCCGTTCGCTTTCGGAAGATTAAACCCGCTTCCTTCGCCCATCGCGATCGCTCGCCAATGTCGTGGTGAAGGCCGCGGATCATCTTAGGGTCACGCCCTTTGGCGAGCAGAAACGCATTCAGGTAGAGCTCGATCGAGTGGAGGGCCAGAAACCGGCGCGGAGCGTGCGACAGCGATTTGCCCCGAGGAGAGCATTCCCCAAGCAAAGTCGCGGCCGTTCGGTAATGCGATGCCAGTTCCAGAATATCGTGAGCGCTTGCTTCATGCCCAGGGTATACTGCATCCAAGACAAGAACCTCCCATTGGTTCCAACGTATGGATGCAGATTGGCAGGATGCAGATCGGAGTCAATATCGCCAAAAGGGGTTAGGCCGGGCTGTCTGAGCGAGTTAAATAGGTCTGGACACTTTTCAAGAAAACCTAATGATTTCGCGTTACCATCTGGTGTCCAGGCACACCGTAACCTATTGATAAAACGACGTATGTGCTCCGGCAGTATGACGGTGGCTGCTCAGCACCCGCCCCCGTCCTTCGAGGCTTCGGCCCTTGGCCTCCGCACCTCGGGGATGAGGGCTGATCGCGGTGCCGTGTGGCTGGTGGCTGAACGCGTGCTTCTGGCTGCAGGGCTGATCGGTCCCGTGAGACCGTAAGAGGGCAGCCATCGCTTCTGGCGCTTTGCGACCCAGCCAACTGACCTGACTATTTCCCGAGAGCGGTTGTCAGCGCATCGACGACGACGCGGACGGAGGGGACGTCTTTGATGTCAGAATGGACAACCAGCCAGACCTCTCGAGTCAAAGCCTGTTCGTTCTCAATGCGCTGGAGACCGCTGGACTCCGGGACGGCGAAATCGGGGAGCATGACGACACCGGCGCCAAGTCTTGCGGTTGCGGCCTGAAACTCCAGAACGGATGATCTGACGGCGATCGGCCGGCCGGCGGCCAGCTCGATCAGTCGCAATTGTTGCGGCGAGGCGCTCATGGTTTCGTCGTAACCGATGAAGGTCCAGTCCGACGGTGGAACCGTTTCGAGATAGGTCTGTGATGCGTAGAGATGGAAGCTTGTCTCGCCGAGCTTGACGATGGCGTAATCGCCGTCCTCGGGGCGCGACATGCGCACGGCGATATCCGCCTCTCGTCGGTTCAGGGACGCCAGGCGCTTTTCTCCGACGAGCGTGATCTGAACACCCGGATGGTCTCGCCTGACGGCCGCGATCGGATTTGCCAGGAGCACGCTTGAGAGAGCGGGAGGCGCGCTGATCCTCACATGGCCATGCAATTCCGTGGCGCTGCTTCGACCAAGCTGCTCGATTGCCGCAGTCTGCGCCGCGACAAGAGCTGCGTGCCTGGCGACCTGCTCTCCGTCCGAGGTTAAAATGATGCGCCGCCCGCGGCGGTCTACGAGCTTGCGCCCCAGGCTGGCTTCCAGCGACGAAACCCGCCGACTGATCGTGGCATGTTCGACGCCGAGTTGCTTTGCGGCGCCAAGCAACGTTCCCGACTGCGCGAGCGCCAGGAAATGCCGAAGGTCGTCCCAATCGATCTTTGTGAATTCTCTCCCAATCATTGTGAAACAGTAGGGAATTTTCACACATCAGGCCACCGGTTAATTTGTGCCCATGAAGGAGCACGAGATGACTGACCAAATCATATGGCTGGACGCCCCCGGTGACGTCACCCAGTTCCGCGTTGAGCATCACCGTTGTCAGCCTCCCGGTGATGGCGAGATAACGATCCGTCATCAGGCGATCGGAACCAACTTTCTCGACGTCTATCACCGCAAGGGCATCTACCCCATGCCCTCCTACCCCGCGGTGATCGGTGCCGAGGCGGCAGGCATCGTCGACGATGTCGGTCCTGGCGTCTCCATCTTCCAAAAAGGTGACCGCGTTGCCTATGCAGGGCCTCCGGTTGGCGCCTATCGCTCTACCAGGAATATTGCCGCTGAAAGGGCGATAAAACTTCCTGATGCCGTTTCAGCGAAAACGGCAGCGAGTTCGCTGCTCAAAGGCATGACCGCCTACATGCTGTTGAAAAAGACCTACAATGTGCGCGCAGGCACTCAGGTTCTGATCCATGCCGCTGCGGGTGGGCTTGGGAGCATCCTCGTTCGCTGGGCGAGATCGCTCGATGCCACCGTGATCGGGACGGTCAGCTCTTCGGAAAAGGCCGCACTCGCCGCATCTTATGGGGCCGATCACCTTATTGTTGGACGAGGCGCCGATATCGTCGCCGAGGTGAAGCGGCTCACGAACGGACTCGGGGTCGACGTCGCCTATGACGGGATCGGCGGCGACACACTTCTCAAAAGCATACGCTCTGTCCGGCCATTCGGCATGGCCGTCACCATCGGTCAGGCGGCCGGAGCTATTCCACCGGTACCTGTCGAGGAACTTCGTCCGGGCAAGGCGCTCTGCCATCCGAGCATCATGGCCTGGTGCACCGACGTCGGACAATATCGCGAGGCGGCTCTGGCTGCCGTCGGGGCGATGGAAACAGGGATCGTTTCGCAGATCGGTGCTGAGTATTGTTTGGCCGATGTTGCCAAGGCCCACGAAGAGATGGAATCGGGACGCTCGGCGGGCAGTATTCTGCTGATACCTTGATTGCTCAGAGAAAGAGCGCCGGCAGAGTCTATGGATCGCTGTCGGCGCTTCCGTCCTCGGGGCGGGTTTCGACGACGCTTGGACGGCACCATTTATCCATAAAATGGCATTATGTTATGTATTTCAGATATCTACAGCCATAGAACCTGTTGAGATAGGGTGCCCGCCATTGAGGTGGGCTCTCGGCACAGGCCGACCGCCCTCCCGCAAAATGACGCCTTGCACCGCAGTCGGCGTCAAATGAAAGGGAAAGGTTTGAAGCTCTATGTCCGCACATGAAAAGCCACTTATCGCGATTGCCGGCGCAACGAGCAAACAGGGGCGCAGCGTCGCCGCGACACTCCTTCAGAGCCAACGTTTCCGGGTGCGTGCTTTAACCCGGACGAAGGATTCGCCCGAAGCGTTACGTCTAGAGGAAGGCGGCGCTGAAATCGTGGCCGTCCCTCTCGAACTTGGCCGTCAAAAGGACCTCGTCGCTGCCTTCCAAGGCGCCGATGGCGCATTTCTGATGACGCCGCCGATTGCCCCGCCAGCAACCATCGAGGCTCCTCTCGGCCGGCAACTGGCGGATGCCGCCGTCGAGGCCGGCGTCGGGCATATTGTTTTCAGCACGCTTGAGGATGTCGACAAGATTACCGGTGGGACGAAGTATGCGCCGCATTTTACCGACAAAGCGCGCGTCGCAGATTATATTCGCGGCCTGCAGATCTCTCATTCCTTCGTCATGCTGGCATTCTTCTACACGAATCTTCTCGAATATTACGTGCCTCGCCTGGAGGGTGATACGCTGCTCCTGCCGGTTTATCTGCCTGAAGATTTCCGAGCGCCCTTTGTCGATCCGCTGACGGCGACCGGGCCGGTCGTCCTCGAAATTTTCTCAAACCCCGAGCGCTATAACGGCAAAACGCTGCCGATCGTTGGCGACATCATTTCTCCGCGCGAGATGGTCGAAACCTTTCAGCGCGTGACCGGCCTCAAGGCCGAATATCGAAACGCTTTCACCCGGGATGGCCTGCTGCACTATTTTCCAGAGTTTGCGGCCAACGAACTTCTCGTTCGAGAGCTTCTGGGAATGGTCGAATATGCTGTCGAATATGGCTATTTCGGCAAGGAGCACAACCTCGATTGGAGCCGTCGCCTGAACCCCGACACGCTCAACTGGGAACAATATCTCAGGACGACGGGGTGGCGTGGCGATAAGCGATTCTTCGGACTTTGAGGCATGTCGCGCAAAACTGTGCAGCGGTTTTGCGATAACGATATCTTTAAAAACAAAGACTTACGAGGGCCTGATTCCCGGCAATTTGGAAACCTCGGCGACAAGAAAGTCGACGAGAAGACGGACACGGGCAATGGCCGCACGCTCCGGAACGATCAGCAAGCTAAGAGGAACCGGCGAAGGACGATAGTCGCCAAGCACGACCTCGAGCCTGCCGTCATCCAGAAGATCGTGGACCAGCCAGAGGTGTGTAGGACCAATGCCGCGTCCGGCGGCAAGGGCTTCGCGCGCCGCAAGCCCGTGATCGACGCGCAGCTTTCCACTGACCGGGATTATCAGGCTCGTGCCATCGGGAGAGGAAAGAACGACCCGATCGCTCCCCGCCACATTGGACATCACGACGGTTTCGTAGCGTGACAGATCGGCAGGGTGCTGCGGCCGTCCGTGAACGGACAAATAAGTCGGAGCGCCCACCAGCAGCCGATGGCTTTCTCCGAGCGCATGAAGTTTCATCGCGCTGTCCGCGAGAGGTCCAAGACGAAGTGCCACGTCAACACCTTCGCGAACCAGGTCGATGCGCTCGTCCGTCAGGTTGAGGTCGACTCTGATGTCCGGATGCTTGTCCTGGAATTCAAAGATGAGGCGCGTGACGTGCATCACACCGAGCGCAGCCGTACAAGAAAGTCGAACAGCACCGGCAGGCGCCTGACGGGCATCTCTCGCTTCTTCAGCGGCCTGTTCGACCAGGCGCAGTATCTGAAGGCAGTTCGCATAATAGCGACTACCTTCGTCCGTAAGGGTCACGCGACGCGTGGTTCGGCTGAGAAGCGGGACGCCAACAGCCTCCTCAAGTTCATTGAGGTGTCGCGTCACGGTGGATTGACCGATACCTAGCTCTCTTGCGACCATCGACAGGTTGCCGCGTTCGGCGACGCGGACAAATGTGCGCATTCTGTCGAGAGACAGTCCTGTGTTATCCATTTTTCAGCACAGTGATCATCATTCCCTCCGTATAGGGAATAATCTGATCTGTGCCTAGTTCGCGCCTACGACAGGTCCGTCGCATTTCATTCGGCAGATCGGACCGGCTTAGCGCGTCGAGCCGCGCGGGATGATCGAGAAGCCGCAGTTGACCTTGTCTTCGCCTGGCGGTTCGTCGCGGATGGCGCGCAGCAGCATGTCGGCGACGCGATAGCCGATATCGTAACGCGGTAAGTGCACCGTCGTCAGCGTCGGCTCGGTGAAGGAAGAGAATTCCAAATCGTTGAAACCGCAGATGCCGACATCCTCCGGCACGCGGATACCGCGCGCTTTGCATTCGATGAGGACGCCAAGCGCCAGTTCGTCGCTCTGGGCAAAGGCGGCATCAATATCGGGCACGCGCTGCAACAGCCGGGAAAACAACTCCCTGCCGAGGCCGATGCGGCTTGCCGCATCCCCGCCGATGACGAGATCCGGGTTGAAACGCCCGGCTTCCCGCATCGCAGCCTCATAACCCTGTATGCGGCGGCGCGAGCGGACATCCCCGCCGCGGCCGATGAAGCCGATCCTTTCATAGCCCCTCGACAACAGGAAGCGGGTGGGTTCGGCGCCGGCGGCATGATGATCGAGGCCGACGACCAGCTTTTCCGGCTCCTGGCTGAGATCGGTGATATGGGCGATCGGACAGGCAGCATTGCCGATCAGCGGCAGAAGATCACTATAGGATTCGGCGCCGGCAATGATCACCCCGGCCGGCTTCTGTGTCAGGAAGGATTTCAGCAGGCCGGCCTCGCCCTTGGCATGGTGCAGCGTACTGGAATATTGAACGGTGAACTCGGCGTCGCGGAAGCGAGTCTCGATACCGATCATCAGGTCGGCGAAGCCGTATTGGTGCAAAGCGGGCGTGATGACGCCGACGACGCCGTTATGGCGGCCGGCGAGCGCGCGAGCGGCGAGATTGGGGATATAACCCATCTCGCTCACCGTACGCAGGATGGTCTCGCGCAGATCCTCCGAGACGATTTCAGGATTGCGAAGCGCGCGCGAAATGGTGATGGGGCTGACCCCCACCTTTTTCGCCACATCGCTCAACTTCACATGCGCGCCGCGCCTGGCCTTCCGCCCCGGCCCCACTGACTTGCCCATCATCCCTCATATGCTGCACGCGAGACTCACCTGCCTTCGATTCGCGATTTTCACTTTCTGAAGAAGAAATAATTTAGAGTCTACTAACATTTTGTATGAGCAACAGGTTCCGGGGAAACAACGTCCAGAAACAGCAGCAGGATTGTCCGTCGGCAAATTACGGGCATCTGCGGCGATCGGATCACCACTCCCTGGAATAAGTCCATTTATTTTCGAATGAAAATGTCGCGGAGGATACTCGGGCGCGGCAAAACCGGCCGGAATTTCCGGAAGCGTCAGCCAGCCCGAAAGCATCGGAGCGAAGATTAAATCCCCGTCATATCTTACAAATCGGCAATATAAACATGATCAATATTTAATTTGTAAATCCGCTGGCCGCGATCATATGAATCCCGAGCGCGAATTCTTCCATTCGCCCGGTCGCCGTCCCCCCGACGACTGCGCTGCGATGAAAGCAATTGGCGCCAAACGCCATCCGACGCCAGGTCCCAGGACATGGAACCACGACGCCATCCAAAACCAACGCTCTCGCAAGGGACCACCGTCCAAGGGATCACCGCCATGTCACCTATCCTCCACAAACATCGCACCGCAGCTCTTGTCGGGGCCGCCATCATCGCCGGCGCCGCATGCCTGCCCTTTACGATCAATTCGTCCAGCGCCTTTGCCGCGCCTTCGGATGCCGGCGGCGTTCTCGCCCCCAGCGGTTCCTTCGCCTCCATCGTCGATGCCGACAAGCCTGCCGTCGTCACCATCACCACGACAATGAAGGCGACCAATGTCAGCGCCGATCAGCAGGAGTCGCCGATGGACGAGCAGTTCCGTCAGTTCTTCGAGGATCAGGGCATCCCGCTGCCGCGCCAGGCGCCGAAAAACCGGCCCTCGCAGCAGGCGATGGCGCTCGGCTCGGGCTTCATCATCAGCCCCGACGGCGTGATCGTCACCAACAACCATGTCATCGACAATGCCGTCGACATCAAGGTGACGCTCGATGACGGCACGGAACTGCCGGCCAAGCTGATCGGCACCGACCCGAAATCCGATGTCGCCGTGTTGAAGATAGAGGCGGGCAAGCCGCTGCAGACCATTGCCTGGGGTGATTCCGACAGGTTGAAGCTCGGCGACCAGATCCTGGCGATCGGCAACCCCTTCGGCATCGGCACGACGGTGACGGCGGGCATCGTCTCGGCGCGTGGCCGCGACCTGCACAGCGGGCCTTATGACGATTTCATCCAGATCGACGCGCCGATCAACCACGGCAACTCAGGCGGGCCGCTGGTCGACCGCAGCGGCAATGTCGTCGGCATCAATACCGCCATCTATTCGCCGAACGGCGGCAGCGTCGGCGTCGGCTTCGCCATTCCTTCCGACGAGGCCAAGGCAATCGTCGCCAAGCTGCAGAAGGACGGCTCAATCGATCACGGCTATCTCGGCGTGCAGATCCAGCCGGTCACCAAGGATGTCGCCGATGCCGTCGGCCTCGATAAGGCAGGCGGCGCGCTGGTTGCCGCCGTCACCGCCGATACGCCCGCAGCACGTGCGGGCGTGAAGCCCGGCGATATCGTCACTTCGGTCGGCAGCGAGACCGTCAAGACCCCGAAGGACCTGTCGCGGCTGGTGGCCGACCTTTCGCCGGGCGCCAAGGAAGCCCTCAGCATCTGGCGCGACGGCAAGACGATCAATCTCGACGTCACCGTCGGCACCAATGAGGCCGGCCAGAAACAAGCCGCAGCCGAAAGCCCCGACACTCAAGGCCAGAGCAGCGGCCAGCCGAGCCTCGGCATCGGCCTTGCCGACCTCACGCCCGACGTGCGCCAGCAGCTCAACCTGCCGCGCTCGATCAGCGGCGCGGTGGTCGCCAACGTCAACCCGGACAAATCGGCCGCCGCCGCCGGCATTCAGTCCGGCGATGTCATCGTCTCGGTGAACGACAGACCGGTCCACAATGCCCGCGACGTCAAGACCGCGATTGCGGAGGCCGGCAAATCAGGCCGCAAATCGGTGCTGCTGCTCGTCGAACGCGACGGCAACAAAACCTTTGTCGCCGTGCCCTTTACCGCGGCCTAAGATGGCCGCGACGGCAACAAGACCTTCGTCGCCGTGCCGTTTGGGGCTGCGTGAGGTCGCCTGAGCTGTGCCATGAAATGAGAAGCCTGCCTGGAGCGGGCTTTTCGACGGACCGGCAGCCCGCTCCGTTCCATTTCCGCTCAGGGAGATTTCAGCTTCGTCGCCTTGGCGCGAATGCGGGATTTGCCTTTTTGGCGGTTTGCCTCTTGCTGCTTGATCGCATCGGATTGGCTGCGTTGCGCGGCCTCCAATTGCTGCCGCGTCGGCAGATCATGCTCGTAAGTGGGAGCGCTGAATGCCGTCGCGTTGTCGAAGGGACCTTTATGCGTGCGGGCCACGCCATAGGCCTGGTCATCAGGGCTATCAATCCCCTGCTCCGCCGACGGTGACCGGGCGTGACGGGCCTGGCTTATCAGATCGTCGGCAGTCGGGCTGACCGATGCGCTTTTGCGCACGGCGGTGATCTTGCGTTTCCCGATCCCGTCCCTTTGATCGGCGTGATTGCGAGGCATGTCTTCTTCCTTGTTCGTCATGTCATCGCGACGATCGACCGGGCTAGCCGGGGGACGTCGCTGCAAGATCCGTTCAGGGGATCTCGAACACGCGTTCAGGCAGTCTGGTCTTGGGAAAACGGTAGCCCAATGGCCGTAGCGATGCGGTCGTGGGCCCAGGCGCCGTATAGCGCGCGATCCGATAGGCTTTCGTCGGGGCGCCGCCGTCATCCTGCCATCTTGCAAAAGAGCCATCCTCCATCGCCTGAGGAAGCGGACCGGAACTCAGCTGCGTTGCCAGATACATTTTCAGAGCCGATTTCAGCGCGGCCTCATCGACGATGCCCGTCTGGAAACAATGAATGAGAAAACTCGTCGCGCTGATCTCAGCATCATCGGCCGCGTAAGTTTCGCCGCCGCGAAAGCCGGCCTTTCGCAGAATGCGATCGAGCATCCTCAAATTGTCGATATCGAAGAATTGATCAGATGTGGAAGACATGGCGTCCTCCTTCGTTGGGGCTAGGGTTTACTGGCGCTAGTATTCACTGGCGCGCCCCAAGCAGCGGTGCCCGTATCGTGCCCGCCGATGGATCAGCTTGCGCTCTTTGCCACCTGACCGCAACCTCATTCGCCAATAGCCATTGATGTAGCCATTGATAAAGCCGTGGCGGAACCCATTTTAGATAGAGGAGGATACGCATCATGCAGTTCAACGATGAAGCGACCCTCACAAAGCCGTCAGCAATGGCGGTGGAAAGACGTGCGCTCGTCAATCACCTGAGAGAAGCGATCGCGCGCCTAACGCACGGGCTGGCAGCAGCAGGTTTGGTCGAATTCGTGCCGCCTCTGCTGGAGATCAACAAAGTTCTCCACGATATGACGGACGAAATCTCCCGTGCCGATTCTCTCTATTCGGATGAGGTCATCACGGGCACGATGCGCTTGATCAAGACATCGGAAGCCTTGCTTGAAAGCCGGGTCATCGTGCAGACCATCCATTAAGACCTGCAGACGGCCGGACAGGCCGGCAGGCTGATCGCCATCGTGCATCCATTATCATCGCCAGGCCCGAGGTCCTCACATCGGCTCGTGCCCACTTCCAAGGACAACCGCAATGGCACTTATTTTTCCCAACAGAAGCCGTAGCTTCGACGAAGCCAGAAAAGGTGTCCGCTTCACCGGCTATGACGGCATGTTCGAGGTCAGATTTCTGGTCGAAGACGCGGCCCTCGGCAGCGCGATCACGCGAGACTCTTCCGAGGCCGCCTACCTCAATGCCTTCGATGCCGCGCGCTCCTCGATTCAGGAAGCCGCATCGAGAGTCTATCAGCATCGGCGTGGCAACAACTTCACGCTCAGGGCCGAAGATTTTCGCTAATCGCTGGAAAGCATCGCGCCGGCAAGCTGAAACGGCCATCGTCCTGGTGTTGCCGGATGACTGGGGAAGCAAAACTCATGGTCTCGACCCGATACCGCCCGAAAGACCTGAAGCTGGCACGTCGCCATGTCGTGAAGGCCGCGCGCCGCGTTGCCGATCAGGAAACGGTGGTCAGGAGACTGTCGCTCAAGGGCAGTCCCGCGGGACCGGCCTACGCGCTGTTGGGCAGGCTCTATGACGATCAACGGCGGAAATTCGATCGGCTGAAACTGATCGAAGCGATGGTTGAGGTAAAAGCGCAATCCTGTCCGGAGGCGCCCAGCCGCCCGGACATGCCCGCGCCGCGCTGTGCGATCGTGCGCCTCTTTGCGATCTCAGCCGGACCGCCACTTCGCCACGACTTGTAGCGCCGACGATTGGAGCCCATATCTGCTATGGCGGCAGTTTGTGAACGGGCGCTGCCACCAGGGGTCGTCAGAGTTCCCCAGCCCCAACCAAGGGAGGGCATGATGCCTTCCACGGTAAACATTCATTCCTGGAAAAGCCTGGCCCGGCATATCGGCAAGTTCAGATATCTCGACTTTCTGGTGAAATTGACGCCGGCAATCAGCCTGGCCTTTATCGTTTATATCGTTTTCAAGGGCGTCTTCTGGTAGGCACCGGAACGACCAATGACGGACAGACACGCCGTTGTGCCTGAAGACGGCTCTCTCCCCGATATCCTTCGGCATTCCGATTGAGATGGTATCGGGGCGGCAAGTGGTTTAACATGCGGCCGTTCAGACCCGCCGCGCCTTGATCCTTGATTCGTAAGGCGGCGCTGCTGCATGATATATGGAACTCCAGACAGACACCCCAGCTAAACGCTGTCCGATACCAGCCTTTCCCATAGGGGCGCGGATTGCTTGATGCATCTTACCGACGTGGCCTGCTGAACCGGCACCGCGTTGAATGCCACGCGACCACCCATAGGGAAAACGATGACAGACGCACCCGAGAATGAAGCGCTTTTCAACATCACCGGACACTATGTGCAGGAATTGAAGGCCGTTCTTCAAAGCGAGAGCATTGTCGAAGGCACCGACTACGAAAACAGCGCCTTCAACGAGAAACGACGGGCGGAAGGACTGCACCTGCTGCGCTTCCACAAGACCGGCACGGCAGCGCAGGCGACGCAGATCTGGGAAAAACATATGACGGCCCGGGCGCATCGATAGGGCGGACGAAGCCAAGTCTTCGACGGACACCGAGTTGAGATTGCCGGTTCTCCGATCCCCGATCCGGAGACGATAGGTGCTGGTCTGCGCCGACATGGACTGATGGCCAGCCCAACATTTCCAAGGAAGGAAAAATCATGACCAATGACAAAGCGAATAAGGTCCAGCCCGCCAAAGCGGCTACGACTGACGGCCCCTACGATGTCATCTACTTCGCGAAAAAACACCGCATTTCCAACGAGGATGCCAGGACCATCATCGAAAAACACGGCGCCAATCGCAAAGAAGCAGACAAGGCCGGCCGCCGCATCAGCGTCTGACCGAAGACAACCTCGGAGGCGCCGCCTCTTATCGCAATCCGGCCTGCGGCAGCCTCCGATGCCACGATGCAACATCAGCGGACGAATTAACCCTACTGGCTTACCTTAATATCAGCGCGCGCTTGAATACGTGGCGGCCTATGCCATCGTATTCTTACGATAGTCATTCTGGTCCCCGCGAGCGACGCTCCACCGGGACCAAGGCTTGGTTCTTCCGGGGATCGGGCAACTGACGCATAGGGCGCAGCAACATCAAATGGAGGGTATGCCATGAACAACGTATTGGAATTTCGTGCCAAATGCCCGCATGCCGAAAGCCTTTCCGACTGCCGGGAAGCACTTGAACCCGCCGTCATGAAGATCGTCAGCGACGCCGTCGGCAGGGGATACACGGCCGCGGAAGCCGCCATGGTGGTTGCCGATATCGCCGACGATTACATCCTGATGCTGTCGCGCCAACTGCGGCACTGATAGGCGACCCCCGCGCAGCTGTGCCGTCGTGAGCCATTTCACATGCGGACGTCGACACAAACACACACACCTGCGTCTTCGAAGGGCTGAATCTCCAGACGCCGATGACGAACGACAGACGGCTTCGCCCGCTGGCGATCGCCGAGATGCAAAGCCTCATCCGTCATCCCGTTGATATCAGTGGACCGCGCAGCAACTGCAGGGGTAGCAGTGGGTACAGGAGACGAAACCTACCGCGCGATCCGCGGGCAAAACCCCCGATATTGGTGGAAGTTCCCGGCAGAGATCCGACACCACACCCCCCGGGAAAACCGACAGAGGGATAATAGACAACCTGTCCGGGCAAGACGGCAGCCGTCATACGGACAGGCTCCGGCCGGGCGAAAATCGACGGCCACATCCCGCGCCAACAAAAACCCCGCCGGAGTGGGGCTTTCAGCGGAGCGAAGCGGAACGAGCCGAACAACCGGCTCATGTGCAAGCAAGATCGCCCATTTCAAACCCAGGCAACAATACCTCTTTCGCGAGCGTTTGCGGCACTGCTCTGTTCCGCTCAATCTTTGAATCATTGCTGTAATGCCGCGTGAAACAATCAGATGTGCCGTCCCCTTCTCACGTTAAAGCGGCTCAGCCTTGATGAAAGCTGAACCGCTCCAAACTTTGTTTTACGCACTTCCCGACGGAAACCGCTTCGCAGTTTTCCCGAAATTCTCTAACGCCACCTTGGCTGCCGTGGCGGAGCATTGGCCTGGATTTCATGGAGCGGCGCCCGAGACCCGAGAAGTTTCTTCAGCTTCTTCTCCTCCGCCGGGCCGATCCCAAACTTGCGGCAATGCTCGGCAACATCGTGCTCTCGCGGGCCGGGAATGCGAACTTGGCGATTGCTCATGGTTTTCATGACCGTTTCCTCCTGAGAGGAGAACCAACAGGCGGCCGATTTGTTCGTTAGCGATGCCTAAAATTTAGGGTTTGGTTGGTTGGATTTGGCAACGTAGCTCCGCCGATCAAAAAACGGCTGATTGAGGCATGCTGCGAGTGCGATGGAGGTTCGAAGCCGCGGACAATCGGCGCCCTCAACTCAATTGATCTTCAACCAATGTCGCAACGCCGCCACCGCGCCATCGCTCACATAGGCAATAATGCCACCGATCGTCAGGCCGGCAAAGGCGATCAGCCCGGAGATGCCATAGCCGATCGATTTCATCCGTTTCCAGTCTTCAAGCGCCGGCGCGACCATCTCCTGGTTCTTCTCGACGGTCTCTTTGAGGCTCCTGATCTCCTGGCGGATCTGCGCATCCGCGCCGCCGCTGATCGCCACGCTGGTATCGAGATGGGCGATCTGTCTGGCTTGCTCATCGAGCCGCGCGTGGATCACGGCGCGGCTGTCGTGCGCGTTGGTCTTTTCGTCGCTGACCTCCCTGCGCAGAAGCGCGACATTGTCCTCGATGCCTGTCAGCCTGCCCTCGACACGCCCGAGCGCGCGGAGGATATCGTCATTGGATGTCATCGCTCTCGGTGCTCACCTAGGGATAAAATTTCAACTTTTCGGACTGGGGAATGCCATTGGCGACACGGTCGATCACAGCGCCGTAGGGATGAACGCCATCCGGCGTGACGCTCGGGCGCACGATGGAGCCGACCGGTAGCACCGTGGCGCGCGGGATCGAGATGGTAATCGTATTGCCGGAGATGCTGGCGATCAAGGTGGTCGACAGGCGTGCAATGCCATCCGGCCCGGCATAGGTGTTGATCTCCTGCTCCGGCGCGAAAATGCTGGCATCCGCCACTTCGATCGTCGTGTAGGTCGCAACCCCGTCCGTTCCCGACTGCACCGTCACCACGGTGCTCGGCAGCTCCAGCATGCCCGGCCAGACGCCATCCCGGAAGCCGGAAACCCATGCCGCGTAGGTGTCGATCGACTCGTCGCAGCAAGCATTCGTTTTCGCAAGAATGTCGTTACGAAGGCGCCATTTGCCGGAAGCATCCGTGCCATCCGCCGGCCAGGTGTTGTTGGTTGAAAAGCTTTGATACTCCGCCCGGAGATAGAGGTCGTTGGCGCTGATCGTGCCTGTTGCCGGCGTGGTCGCAGATCCCGCGAAATTGTAGGTGAAACTGTTCGGCCCGGTGACCGTGATGACCACATTGCCGTTATATTCTGTCTGCGTGGCGCCGGAGATCGAAACCGTCTGCCCCGTCACCAATCCGTTGATGCCGGAGGCGATCGTTGCGGTGACGACGGTACCGACCGATGTCAGGGTGACTGTGCGGGTGGAAGCCGTGCGGCCGAGCGGCGGGAAGGCGACGATCTTGACGCCGGAATAACGCGCCCGAAGCCTGGTGACCAGGCTTCGATAGTTGGTGTTGAAGTAAACAGTGTAGGTCGCGGCCGTGTCGTTCTGCCCCATCTGGTTGGCGATGACGGTGAACGGCTTCTTATTGTTGTTGAAGGCGGTGATCTCATCGAGAATGGCCCAGCGCCGGGTGGCGATCGCAGAACCGGTGCCGGTGAGCTCGCGCACGGAACCGTTCCCCGGCATACCGATCATCAGATGCGGAATGCGGCCGATGCCGCCGTCCTTGTCGAGCCAGCGGCGAAACCAGCCGAGATTGCCGCGCGCGTCGGCCGCTGCGGAAAACTGCTGGCGCGCTTCACCCAGGCTGTCGACGACAGCAAGAGCGACCGGCCTTCCATCCCAATCGCCCTTGGCGACCATGAAGTCCGGGCCATAATATTGCGGCTGTGTCTGAGTGGCGTAGTTGGTGTCGAGCGCTGCCGTGCTGTCGGCGAGCGGCGTGTCCTTGAAGGCCAGGAGAGTGGCGAGATCGCCGGCGCCCCAGACGCGCTCGCCGCGATGTTTCTGGAAGCGGTAGACCGGCCAGATCTTGTCGCCGACGGCGGTGTGATAAAACAGCCAGATCTCGATTTCGCTTTCCGGATCGACATCGGGAATGGTCAGTTCATCCGTCCAGGCGCCGTTTGTCTGGTCGGCCACCGTCACCGTGTTCAGGCCGGCGAAGGTGCATTGGTAGAAGATGCCGGCGGCTCTGATGAACATCGCATCCGCCACCACGGAATTGCCGGGCGCGCCGATCGTGCCGGTGACGACCGTTTCCTGCGGCGCGTTGCCGCCTTCCGTCGAGGCGAAGCCCGAGAGGTGGAAGCGGAATGTTCTGGTCTTATACTGCGGCGTGTTGACGACGATTTTGCTGCATACATAATTCGTGCCGGATGCCGCGGTGACGATCGTGCCCGACGGCATGCGGTTGCGGGTCGCAAAGAACATGTAGCGATCGGAATCTCCGGCCCCGCCGCCGCTCAGCATCGGATTCGTCAGGGCAAGCGAGATGGCGTTCATCATGGGCGTGTTCCATATCTGCTGGTGAGGTCGTCATAGAACTGGATGGTGCGCCCCTGGCGGGCGTTGGCGCGGTTGAGCGCTTGCCGCTCGCGGGCGAGGATGGCGATGACGGGCTCGCCTTCCACGACGGGCGCATGCGCCTCCTGTCTGCGCAGATCGTCGGGCAAAGACGGCAGCGCAATGCCGGCCGCCGCCTGCCCCTTCATCACCGCTGCCCTGTTCACGCGCTCAGTGGTGGAGCAGCCACTGACGATCAGCAGCAGTGACAGCGCAAGCGTGGTTCTTTTCCCGCTGAAGCTCATAGGATTGGATCTCGGTTTCGAGTGTGTCTCTGGCGGACTGCTCGGCGCGTTCGGTGGCCGCCAGGCGCTTGCAGTGCTCTTCGCTGGCGAGCGACGCCGCATTGCGCTGGCGCTCCATCTCGGCGGCCCTCGCATCGGCAGCAGCCTTCTCGGCCAGCAGCACATAGCCGGCGCGCGCCTCGCGAACCGCCGAGGGATAGCCGATCGCAACGGCATAGAGGTGATAGAGCATCAGGCCGGCGGCGATGCCGGCGCCCATCTTGAGCGTGTCGAGGATAGAGAACATCAGATGCCCTCGAGGCAGAAGGCGCGTTCTTTCTGCCGGCGCCTGACAAGGCCCGGAAAGACGATGCCGGCCGCGCGGTTCCACTTCAGGAGGGCTTCGCAGCCTTCGGCGGTTTTGCCTTGGTTGATGAGTTTGACGACGCTGGAGCCGCACGCGGCCTTGACGCCGACATTATAGGCAAAAGAGGTCGGCGCCACGAAGCGCGCATCCGGCAGCGGAACCTTGACGCAAAGCTCGATACCGGCGGCGTGCCTCGCTTAGGTGACAGCTATTAGAAGCGCATTCATCGGTCGCACAACAGCAGTCAGAATATCCCCAGACCGTTCTCACGCATGTAGGCTATTTGCTCTCGAATGGCTTCCGGCGATGGGTAGAGCAACCTGTAGCTTTCGGGATTGTCGGGTGAGGCTTTGATTGCCGCAATCGCATCTCTTTCAATCGTGCCGCGTTTAACCGCGAAACGGTACCACGTTGCCGCATTCATAGCGAAGAGTCCGCAGACGACTACAGCGGCCAATGAGGTGAAGAGCCGTCTGTGTTCTACCTTCTCAAGCCACATGAGTAATACGGGAAGCGCACCAAGAACAGCGAATACGGCGTATCGATTTGCGGGGGCTGTAAAGTTCTCTGCCCGGCCGACAGCCGCCATGAAACAAGAACCGAAGCCAAATAGGGACACACCAATCAGGGCTGCGCGCCTTGGGGAGGGCGACCGCCACAATTCGATCAAAAGACCGATCAGCGCTCCGACGATCAGCGCGCCAATCAACGATCCTAAGCCCTCTGCCACACCTTCGAAAGCTTTGCGGCGTAAAATTAACTCTCCGAACGGCCTGCCCATAATGTCAAGCCCGACGGCGACGATATGCGTTAACTTGGGCAATTGGACCGCCGCACCAGGCGCCGAACCAAATCCAGATACAACATATACGACCAGAGAAATTATAAGTGCCGAGATGAATGCCGCAGCCATCGCATAGCGTTTGTTCAGTATGCAATGGGCCGCCGCGATAACGGGAACAAGGAAGCCGTTGAGGGACCAAAAGGCCGCCGTTCCCCCTACCGCCAAAGCTAGACTGGCCGCACCCGTTGAAGTCCGCTGCAACAGCCACATGGTGAGAACCGCAACAAAACACAGACCAATGAAGCCGACCTGGAACGACCAACTCAGATTTTCCAGATGCCTACCCCAAAACATCAGAGAAATTACGATAGGCATCGCTACCCACATTTGAAGGCGAGCCATACGGGCAATCAGGATCGCCGAAGTGAGCTGAAATACCCATATAAATAGTATGCTCAGTTTCCCTGTCCCGTTCGCTATAACGGTGTCCAGCCCGTAGAGCAGGCGCGGGAAAGTGATCATATGCTCATTGTGCAATGACCAAAGCTTGCCCCAAGATCTGCTTAGACTGGCAACCTCCCACGCATCCCAGAACGGCATTGGGCCGTAGGCGATAGAGCTCATCCATGCGGTGGACAGGATTGTCGCCCCAGCTAAAGCAACCGCGGCACTCGTCAAAGGATCAGTTAATGCACGCATATCAACCCCAGGAAACCCGCAACGCGGGCTTAAGTCACTCAACCCCTAATAATCAGTTCGTTCGCTTTGGTAGCGCATATCTGGTGGTGATGTCATCGTAGAATTGAACGGTGCGCCCCTGGCGGGCGTTGGCGCGGTCGAGCGCCTGCCGCTCGCGGGCGAGGATGGCGATGACGGGCTCGCCTTCCACGACGGGCGCATGCGCCTCCTGTCTGCGCAGATCGTCGGGCAAAGACGGCAGCGCTACGCCGGCCACCGCCTGCCCCTTCACCACCGCCGCCTTGCGCAAGCGCTCAGTGGCGGAGTAGCCACTGACGATCAGCAGCAGTGACAGCGCAAGCGCGGTTCTTTTCCCGCTGAAGCTCATTGGATTGGATCTCGGTTTCGAGTGTTTCTCTGGCCGCCTGCTCGGCCACCTCCGCGGCCAGAAGGCGCTTGCGGTGCTCTTCGCTGGCGAGCGACGCCGCATTGCGCTGGCGCTCCATCTCAGCCGCCCTGGCGTCGGCTGAGGTCCTCTCGGCCAGGATTACATAACCGGCGCGCGCCTCGCGAACCGCCGAGGGATAGCCGATCGAGACGGCATAAAGGTGATAGAGCATCAGGCCGGCGGCGATGCCGGCGCCCATTTTGACTGCGTCGAGGATAGAGAACATCAGATGCCCTCGAGGCAGAAGGCGCGCTCCTTCTGCCGGCGCCTGACAAGGCCCGGAAAGACGATGCCGGCGGCGCGGTTCCACTTCAGGAGGGCTTCGCAGCCTTCGGCGGTTTTGCCTTGGTTGAGTTTGACGACGCTGGAGCCGCACGCGGCCTTGACGCCGACATTATAGGCAAACGAGGTCAGCGCCACGAAGCGGGCATCGGGGAGCGGAACCTTGACGCAGGTCTCAATCCCAGCGGCGTAGCTTTGGAGTTCGACTGAGAGAAGAGCCTTGCACTGCTCAACGGTTTTACGGTCGCGCGGCTTCACCCCGTTTGTGCTGCCGTAGCAGATAGTCCATGGCGGCCCTTGGGTGGCAGGATCCGGATAGGCGTTCTGGCGAAGGCCTTCGAATGACCCCACCAGCGCCACGGCCATTGCAGCAGCGGCGCTGCCCTTCTTGAGCCTATTTGCCATCTTCGAATTCCTTTTGCTTGGTGACCCGAGCCCAGATGCCGAGAAGGCCGAAAATCCCCGAGAGGAACCGGAGGGCAAAACGGACGGAGATGCTCCAGTCGTCGGAAAGATCGACGAGGAGGCCGACGAAGGGCTCGATAAGGATGATCAGCGATGCCGTCATCCACAGCTGGACGGAGCGGGCATGGCGAAGCACCCGCTTCCAGTCGGAGACGAGTTGCATGGGAAGCTCCAGATCGTGATGGAAAAGAAATACGCCCACCGAAGCGAGCCGTTGCCAAGTGTTGCAGTTCCGCACTCGACTCATCGCTGGAGCGGTGTTTCAGTAACGCAGCCTAAATTTGGGAGTTGGCGATGTACTACGAGTGGAACGAAGCCAAAGCGAGACGACTGTATCTGATCAAGTTCGCCTCGGTCTGGCTGGCTGCTATCTCGCTGGCATTTCTTCCCGTCTGGTGGCTAGTCCAGGAAACCACGTTCTAGCCCGTCAAGGCGCGGCCGTGCCGCGTATGACAGCCATCGCCATCGATAACCGCTGATTTGAAGGATGGGTTTCGCGTGCTTTCTACGCAGGACGGCAAATTTGCCGACGACTCCATGGATTTGGACGAGGGACCGGACGTCGTCGCCGGGCATTCCCAAACTTCTAGGAGGTTTGACCCTTCGATTGCTCAGAGAGGGCGGAATATCGGCTTGGACTCCATCAGGGGGATCTGCGCGACATCTATTGCGGTCTATCATTTCATAGCCTGGAAGGGCCTCGTGCTGACAAGCGTTGGAACGTTCGGCGTTTACATCTTTTTCATTCTGTCGGCGCTGACCATGTTCATGGTCTACGGTCAGACCTTCTCGACGAATATCGCGCGTGGTGATCTGCTGGATTTTTTCCAGAACAGGGCCGCTCGCATTCTTCCCTTGCTGTTGGTGATGTCGGCTATAGCTGCCTGGAACTACAACAATGAGGGAGTGTTGGCGAAAGCAGTTCTGACGGGATCGGGGGTTTTTAGCCTTGGGCTTCCGGGACATCTTTCGGCATCGACCGGGGCTTGGTCTCTGGGGATCGAGATCGTATTTTACATAGCTTTCCCAGTCTTGGCGCTGATGCTCGCAAGTGTAAGCTTGCGAGCTGTCGTGGTTGTCACCATCGCGGCAATTGTCGCTCAGCAAGTCAACCTCTCTTTGTTGCCAGGAGAGGCAGCTGGGGTCATAACGCGTTGGGTTTACTACACGGTACCCTTAACTTTCGCTCCCTTTTTTGCGCTCGGCATACTCGCGCACCGCATCAAACTAAGAGCAAGCATCGCGAACTTTGCCGGGGCGATGGTCGGGTTCTTGATCATCTGCGCCTACAGCTCCGTTATCCCCTTCGACATGTTCCGTTCAAGCGTGTCGTACGTTCTGTTGACCGGCATATCTTTCATCACGGTCACCCTGGCGTTTAACTCTATTGTCCCCCCGCGGTTGGTGCGTTGGTCGGTTCTAGGTGGAGAACTGAGTTATTCGATCTACCTGACACACTGGATCGCTTATTTCTCAGTGCAGAAGGTTTTTGAACATGCTCCCAAAATCCTTCTGCCGATCGAGTTTGTTGCGTTCATCGCGCTGACGTTGGGCATATCCTACGCAACGTACTTCCTAATCGAGAAGCCTTGCCGAGATCGGTTCAGGGCGAAGCGCTGACAAATCGAGCAGTTCAGCCATAGGAGATGCGCCGACTGTCCGCTTTCTTCATGCAATCGACTGGCAAAGTCCCGCCATGTGCTAACAATGCCGGTTGCCATTCCCATGGTTTCCATTGAATGTAAGTTCCTTCTTTAAATCACACGGCTACAGCCTCGGCGCGGCTTCGAAAAGGGCGTCGATCTGCTCTTCCGAAAAGCCCATGGCGGCAAATCCGGCCGCTATCATGGGTTCAGTACGAACAAATGTTCCGCTGAAGAACCCGTTTCCAATCAGAGACGAGTTTCATGGACTTCCTTCCAGAACATCGGGATTTAACACTGGATATCTTAGGTATGATACACTAACCACAATCGGTAATTGCGCATCGCGGTGGGAGAGCACTGATGTTTGAAACTGAGCAGGAAGAATTTTGGGCCGGCGAATTTGGGGATAACTATATTTCCCGTAATCGAGGGCCGGAGGTCGTTGCAGCAAAGACCGCCATGTTTGCTAAGATCTTGCGCTACACCGATCGAGTTCAATCAGTCAGGGAGTTAGGAGCCAACATTGGGTTGAACATCCTGGCGTTACGAAATCTCCTTCCAAACGCCGAGTTTCAGGCCATCGAAATCAACGGTCGCGCTTTCGAGCAATTGAACGTCATCCCCGGCATTACCGCAGCCAATGCTTCCTTGTTTGATCCCATCGATTGGGCGCCAACGGATATGGCATTCACTGCCGGGGTTCTGATCCATTTGAATCCTGGCATGCTGCCGATAGCCTACAAGCGACTATATGAATCCAGTCGCCGCTATGTCCTTGTTGTCGAATATTACGACCCAAAGCCCACTGAAGTATCGTATCGCGGCCATAGCGGCCGTCTGTGGAAGCGCGATTTCGCAGGGGAGATCATGGATCTATACCCCAATCTCCGTCTTGTGGATTACGGCTTCATCTATCACCGGGATACCAATTCCCCGGCAGACGACCCGACATGGTTCTTGATGGAGAAGCGCTAAAGTGCGGCGGCGGCCGTGAAGAACTCGTCGATCTGCGGATCGGTAAAGCCCATGGCTGCAAAGCCGGCGGCCATCATTGGTTCTGTCCGGACGAAAGTGCCACTATACTCGTCGGCAATTTGCACCGCTTTCGACTGCGTGGCGATCCAGGCTTCGACCTGATCGAGAAGGCCAAATGCAAACAGTTGCAGCTTGAATTGGCGAGCAGAAGCGCTTGCGACTGGCAGCGGTGGCTGGGGCGCGTACTCAGCTACATCGCCATGAACTCACTTCCGCAGCCCGTTATTGTCAATGAATTCTTGCCATTGCTCATCCCTGATCTGGATTGCTTCAGTCGGAATGTTGTTGCCGTGAATGTCGGACGAATAGAATGCAGCGAGGAAGCCGTTATTGTCGAAGACAGCAAATTTCATCTTTCAATATCCTATTGCAGCCCAGTAGTAGGATTGAGTGGCAACGCCAACAGAGCCGCCGTTGTTGACGAAGCGCGGACGAACGTTGAAGCTAGACAGAGTTGCGACGTCGCAAGCGAACGCCAGAGAGCTGACGCCCGACCCTCCAATCGTCGCCCCGTTCGCAACAACCAGAGCGGCACGAAAAGCGGTCGGGAGAGTAATCGGCAGAGTAACTGTATGATCGCGCCCCGGATTAGTGCCTGTGCCGTACTGGACGATATGGCCGTCCGGCAGCTTGAAATATCCTGTGACGCCCTTCGTGAAGGTCGCCCGAGCGACGCCCATGTCTGCGTTCGCGAGATTGTGAAGAAATTAGTACCATCGCAAACGATCTCAGCCGTCGTTCCGTCCGGTACGATCAGGGTCGTCGCGCCGTTGATAGTCTCCGATGCAACAGGATCAATGGTAACCGCACCGCCATCGGCAACGACAGTCACCGGCCATCCCGCCCCCAAGGTGGTAGCGGCTGTAAGCGTGAGAGTAGCAGCGGCAGTGAACCGAAGGACGGTCCCCGCATCAGCGGCAACCGCAGTATAGCTGGCGTTCTTGGTAGCATATTTGACGCCGCCGCTGACAGCACCGGTAACAGTGAGGCCGGACGCAGACCAGTTCGCTATTTCCACGCCGCTAGCTACCAATGCGCCAACGCCGCCCCCCTTGAGATAGATACCAGTCGACGGATTTGAGGCGAACCCTTCGCCCGGTGCTGCAGCGGAGCCGTCGGCCGCCTTGATCGGCGAAACCATTGGCGCCGAACCATCACGCGGCAGCGAGTTGGTGATTTCGTTGCCGAGGTCGGTTGTCAGAGCATTCCACGGCACGGGGTCGATGACCTGGCCGACGAAAGGTGTCGTGCCGGCGGGGTTGGAATAGACGCCAGTTGATGGGTTTCTGGGCATTCATGTGTTTCGGCGTGCAAATTTGACCCCCCTCAGATTTCATCTGACCATCCGGCTTTTGACGGCGGATGGAGCGGGAGTTGAAGCGAGTGGATGCGATTGCGCGTGTTCGACAGGCCTTCCATGTGCAGGGCTGGTCGGTGAAGAAGATCGTCCGGGAACTCCATGTGTCGCGCAACACGGTTCGCAAGATACTGCGCTCCGACGAGACCGATTTTTCCTATGAACGCGAGCGACAACCGCTGCCAAGGATCGGAGCGTGGAAGGCCGAGATCGAGCGGTTTCTGACGACCAACGAGAGCAAACCGTCGCGTGAACGGCTGACGCTGATCCGGATTTACGAGGAGGTTCGGGCACTCGGCTACGATGGCAGCTATGATGCCATCCGGCGATATTCCAAGACCTGGGCGAAGAACCGGGGAGCCGTGACGGCGGAAGCCTATGTGCCCCTCTACTACGCTCCAGATGAGGCTTACCAGTTCGATTGGAGTCACGAGATCATTCTGATCAACGGCGTGACGACGACCGTCAAGGTCGCCCATGTCCGGCTCTGCCACAGCCGGATGATGTTCGTCCGGGCCTATATCCGCGAGAGCCAGGAGATGGTCTTCGATGCCCATGACAAGGCCTTCGCCTTCTTCCGTGGCGCCTGCACGCGCGGCATCTACGATAACATGAAGACTGCGGTCGAGGCGGTGTTCGTCGGCAAGGAGCGACAATACAATCGCCGCTTCCTGCAGATGTGCAGCCACTATCTGGTCCATCCCGTTGCCTGCACGCCCGCATCCGGATGGGAGAAGGGACAGGTCGAGAACCAGGTCGGTCTCGTGCGCGAGCGCTTCTTCACTCCACGCCTACGGGTCAAAAGCCTGGAGGAGCTGAACGTCTGGCTGCTCGACAAATGCATCGCCTACGCCCAAGGCACGCCGCCATCCCGAGCAGACCGAGCGGATGATCTGGCAGATGTTCGAGGAGGAGCGCGGCAGCCTGGTGCATTACGTTGGACCGTTCGATGGCTTCCACTGCGTTCCCGCCTCGGTGTCAAAGACCTGCACAGTCCGCTTCGACATCAACAAATACTCCGCCCTCTCGACTGCGGTCGGCCGCCCTGTTGAGGTTCACGCCTATGCCGAGAAGATCGCCATCAGGCAGGACGGCGTGAACGTCGGTGAGCATCCTCGTTGCTTTGGCCGTGGCGAGACGATCTACGATCCCTGGCATTGTGTCCCCGTTCTGGCTCGCAAACCCGGTGCTTTGCGCAATGGTGCTCCGTTCCGGGAATGGGTCTTACGCGCAGCGATGGAGAAAGTGCGCCGGCGGCTGAAGAGCGTCCATGATGGTGATCGGCAAATGGTTACCATCCTCGGCTGTGTTCCCACCGATGGGTTAGCGGCTGTCGATGATGCCTGCCAGGAGGCTTTGGATCACGGCGTCTGTTCAGCCTCGGTGATCATCAACATTCTGGCCCGCAGCCGTGATCCGGCTCCGGCCGCAACTCTGCAAACCCCGGATGCGCTGCGTCTGAGCCATGAACCGGTCGCCGATTGCGCACGCTATGACAGCCTCAGGAGGGCAAGCGGATGGAACGCACGCAAGTGCTTGAACTCATGAGCACGCTGAAGCTCTATGGAATGCGCAGCGCCTACGACGAGATCATGGGCAACGGCATCAAACGGCAGCACGAACCGCCGCGCATCGTCGGCGATCTCTTGCAATCGGAGATCGCCGAGAAGCAGGCACGCCCCATTCGCTACCAGCTCAGCATCGCCAAGCTGCCGCTCGCCAAGGACATCGACGACTTCGACTTCGCCGATACGCCCGTCAATGAATCCCTGGTGCGGGAGCTGGCCTCCGGCACCTTCGTCGCCGATCAACGCAATGTCGTTCTCGTCGGCGGCACGGGAACCGGGAAGAGCCATCTGGCCATCGCGATTGCCCGTGCTCTCATCCGCAACGGAATGCGCGGCCGCTTCTTCAACGTCGTCGGTCTGGTCAATCGATTGGAAACGGAAACGCGCAGCGGCAAGCAAGGGTGGACGGCCGACTATCTCAACCGTCTCGACTTCATCATCCTTGACGAACTCGGCTATCTGCCATTTGCCCAGGCAAGCGGTCAGCTCCTGTTCCATCTGATCAGCAGGCTCTACGAGCGCACGTCGATTATCGTCACCACGAACCTGGCGTTCGGCGAATGGCCGACGGTGTTCGGCGACGCCAAAATGACGACAGCATTTCTGGACCGTCTGACCCATCATTGCGAGATTGTCGAAACCGGAAACGAGTCCTGGCGCTTCAAGAACCGCTCTCAAAGCTAAAGCCGAAGAAAGACATAACCCGCACTTGGCCTACCCTCTGCAACCCCGGCCAGCGCCGGGCAGGCCAAGCGCTGATCGACATCATCAGGGGGTCAAAATTGGACGCCGATAAGGGGTGAATTTTGGATGCTGATTGACATCCCAGGGCTTGACCCGAGGATCTATGCCCGCTGCCAATGGAGACCAACGTAGATCCTCGGGTCAAGCCCGAGGACGACGGAGCAAGAGGTGGGCCGTGTGGCAAATCCGCAAGCCTTAGCCAATGGCGCATACGGCCGGAGAGCGGCGCCGACTTGGTCGACATCCCCCTGGATTCAAATCTCGCAGCTTGGATTTACGGTAGTCATAAACGACCTGCCAGGGGGTGATCAAGCGCTTCTGACTGCGACGCGCGGTAATTTAATCCACCCAATCCAACCCAATCGGCAGCCGAACGCCACCCGCTTTGCGCGCCTTCAGGTCCGGCGTATAATGAGCAAGCTGCTGATCCAACGTTGGAGAAGCTCAGTGAAAAACACGAGACTTTTTCTTTGCCTTGCCGCTTTTCTCAGCGTCACGCTCGCCGGAAACCCGGCTGATGCCGACGAACTGGTTCACTTCGAAAGCGCGCCCGTCAAGCTAAGCCCATTTCGAATAAGCAAGGCTAGGGAACAGGGAGAAATTCTTTCTCAACCGCAGGGTACGCCATTGCTGGGATATCTATCCCGCCCCGGGGGTGATGGCCCCTTCCCGGCGGTCGTCCTCCTGCATGGATGCGAGGGCATGCGGTTGAGCGTCAAGGACCTTTGGCCGAAACGGCTGGTCGCATGGGGCTATGTCGTGCTGGTCGTCGATAGCTTCACCACCCGCCACATCGAGGACCCGTGTCAAAGCCATCTCCCCGATCGCGTCTTCGACGCCTATGGCGCTTTGAATTTCTTATCGAAACAAAGCTTTGTCGATATCAGGCGCGTTGCCCTGATGGGCTTTTCAACGGGCGGCACCGCGACGCTGGAGGGAACAAAAATCGAAGGCAACGAACAGCTGATGGACCGCAAGTTCACCGCAGCGGTTGCCTACTATCCCCTCTGCGCGGCAACGCAGGGCGATGCGACGGTGCCGATCCTGATTTTAACCGGCGACCGAGACAATTGGAGCCCGGCCGACCGATGCCGGAAGAGGCTTGCCAAGCTGAGTGACGCCAGCCCACCCATCGAGCTCAATATCTACAAGGGTACCTATCACGATTTCGACGCCCCGGAGTTCAAGGTGGGAAGGCGGGTGCTGGGTCACATCGAAAAATACAATCCGGACGCCGCAGGAAAGTCCATCCGCAGCGTTCGCACATTCCTTCAAACCTACCTGTCGAACTAAAGCCCGAAGTCTGTCTGCTGTGGCATCCGATGAGCACTCATTGCAGCATTCGGTATATCGCCTATTCTGCGCCCCACGTGATCCCTCGGCATCTGAAGGCATAGGATGATGCGTATCTTTATTTTGCTGATCGGTTTTCCGGGCGTTGGAAAACTGACGATCGCAAGGGAGTTGCAAAGCCTGTCCTCGGCGAAAGTCATCGACAATCACTGGTTCAACAACCCGGTTCTGCGTCTCCTGGACGATGATGGAACGGGCCACCTTCCTGAAGGAATATGGGATTATACGGGACGAATTCGGCAAACCGTGTTGGATGCAATTGCCGAATACACCGGCCCTTCCGCCAACTTCATCTTCACGCATGCCGGCCGGGATGGTGATCAGCGCAGTCTTCGCACCTACCAGCAGTTCGACGATGCCGCTCAACGCTGCGGGGCTGTCCTGGTACCCGTGAGACTGCTCTGCGACGAAGATGAGCTGGCACGCCGTATCTCCATGCCCGCGCGCCGCAACGATCTGAAAGCGACCGATGCGCAAGCCTCCAGGGAGAGAAGCCGGCGGGACAAGGTTTTTGATCCGAAGCATCCCAACACCCTGGTCTTGGACGTCACATCCACGCCGCCGCCAGAGAGTGCAGCCGCAATTTGGCAGCACGCTCTAAAGTCACTTACCAACAGCATCGAGACCGCCCCGTCAAACGTTTAGTTGAATGTCCACGGAAGGCAATTCGAAGCAACCAGCTACGTGGGTGTCATGGGAGTCGATACTCAAGGCGCCGTCCGACACCTAACCCGCAGGAACTGAACATTGACACAACCCGCAGCCGATAAGGTCCGCTTCGAATTTGTTACGCAATGTCCAAGGGATGATGGCTGCGGCGTTTTCGTCTTGCAGATGTTGACGGGCAAACCCTACGACCAAATTGCCAGCATGATCGATTGGGGCGTTCAGACCAATCATTACACAACCTGGAAAGAACTGCGCGGCGTCCTGAGCGAGTTGGGCTGGCAGACTGGCGGATTACGCAAAGCGGAGAGCTGGGGCGATGTTTGCGGGGTAGCGGTAGTCCATGTCGAAGGAGACCACTTCATCCTCTATGACGCCGATAACGGCATCTTCTATGATCCTGGGCAACCAGATGGCCCCGATCTGCATAGCCGCCTCGTTCCTATGAACTACCTTGCGGTGCAATGCCCGTGGCTGGTGGAGGCCAGCTTGGATCCTCGGCTCAAGCCCGAGGAAGACGGAGGGTGAGGTCGAGACCTTCATCCCCAAACCTGCCTCCGGCGGGAGATCCTCGCCGGCTATCTCAGTCACATCCCATCGAATCAAAATACCGGATCGTGTCAGCGGTTGCGTGCCTAGCGCAGTTCACCAAGCACGACATAGGTTCTTGCGCGCAGTCCGATCTTCACAAAGCCTGCAGATTGACCGCTGGCGCAGTCGTGCGGCGCAAAACCCTTCGGCAACATCTCCTCGACCGATGAGGAAATCTCGTGCCTTGCCAAGACATCAAGCTTTTGGAACCGTTTGAACGGGGCGAGCTCGATTGTTTCCTTCCCAACGAGCACGAATGCAAAATGGCCCTCATCCGCAACGTAGTCGTTCGCGACGAGATACATGTTCACTCTGGCGGCGAACGCGTCTTTGGAAGACAGTCGGTCTTGGTAAGGCTGAAGCAGGCAAACCGCCTGAGCATCAAAGGACGATAGATCCGACAACTTCGCTGCTTGGCCAATTGGGATGTTCTTAAAAGTCGCATCACCCAAGGAGCCGGCATTGGCCCACGGCCCGTAAACAATCCATGCCAGCGACGCCAATAAACCAATAAATCTCACGAAGTTCATCCGCGCCCGTACCTCCTGCGTCGACACTCGATACAACCCTGTGTTGGCAACACAGTCAACAAGCCCCTTCGCACCCCCACCCTCCGTCATCCCAGGCCCGAGCCTGGGATCCATACCTGCGGCCGATGGCGGGGCAAGGATCATCGCGGTTTGGCGATATCCGCTTCGAATCCATAGGCTCTTTGAACGAGGGCGACGCGGATTTCATAGCGCCTATACCAGTCAGTCCGGCCCCGGCGTTGCGCCTCGACGTGATCGACAACCGCTTTCCAGGCCCGGATGCTTTCCTCGTCCCGCCAATAAGAGTTGATGATGCCGAAACCGTCGGCACGGCGGGCGCTTTCGAAACCCAAGAAGCCGGGTTGCTGCTTCGCCAGCTCCACCATCGCAGCGCCGACGTCGCCATAGCCGTCTTCGACCTCGGTTCGTTGCGATGAGAAGCAGACGACGTAATAGGGTGGCGCAGGCAAGCTAGCGATCGACATGCCAACCTCTCGTTGCTGATCCACACGGATCATTGCACCATGCGCCGTCAGGTCAATCCCTGCTGCACACCAGCTTCCAGAAGCTCTCGGCGATTTCGGTCATGCGCGCCCGCGGCCTCATCAGGACGATCTGCACGTCGACGGCCCACTCCTCAGACCCGGCGAAGGCGAGCCGGCCGCCGGGCCCTGTCTCGTCCTTTGCAAGGCTCAGCGGAATCCAGGCAACGCCCTTTGCCTCGATCGCCAGCGCCTTCAGGGCCATGGCGAGGTGTGAGGTGAACACCGTGTCGAGACGTAGCGACTGCATGCGCTGGGAAAGGTTTGCGGCCAGGATGCGCCCCATGCCGGACTTTTCTTCGAAGGCGAGAAGCGGAACGCCCGTCGCGCCGGTGAGGCTGTAAAGCGGCTCTCCGTCCTTCTTTCGGGCGCAGACCGGGACGAGCCGGTCGGCATCGAGCACGACATGGCGGTAGTTTTGCATGTCCAGCCGGATGCCGCTGTTTTCCTGGTAATGACACAGCAGGAACTGGGCCCGCCCTTCCAGCATGATCTTCTCGCATTCGTTCATATTGTCCGAGAGCAGCCGGATGGGCATGGCGGCGGCGCTGTGCCCCAACCCTTGAATCCAGGAGGGCAAAAAGATGAAGGAGAGCGCGTGGGTGGCCGCGAATGTGACGGTCGATGTCGCCGCCTTGATCTGCGCGAGATCGCGGGCGGCGCGTTCAAGCCTTGCGGTGATATCGCTCGCCGCCTCCAGCATCAGCTCTCCCGCCGGCGTCAGCTTCAGCCGGTGTGTCGAGCGATCGACCAATTCCCACCCGCACCATTCTTCCAGCGCCTTGATGCGACGTCCGAAGGCGGGCTGGGTGATGTTGCGCCGTTCCGCCGCTCTCGAGAAGTTCAGCGTTTCGGCAAGAGCCTGGAGGTCGGCGAGCCATGCGGTCTCCACGGAAGGTTTCCTTTGACGGTTGCAGTGCCATGTAAACACTGAAAAGACGGTATAGCGCCTGACAAATCAATGTTTCTTTGCGGTTCTCTGCCTGTTTGCGCAAAGTGATGATGCCGAAACGGCACTGATAGAACCCGCATCGGCATTGGACGCGCCGACCGCCGCGCATCAAAATGAAACCATCGTCATCAGCCGCCGTCGGCGAAGGGAATGGAGCCCGTCATGCGCATCATCGACATCTGCGAGGTCACGAAGCCGATCGCTTCGCCGATCCGCAACGCCTATATCGATTTCAGCAAGATGACCGCCAGCCTGGTTGCCGTCGTCACCGATGTCGTCAGGGATGGGCGCCGCGTCGTCGGATATGGCTTCAACTCCAACGGCCGCTACGGCCAGGGCGGCTTGATCCGCGAGCGCTTCAGGGACCGCATCCTCGAAGCAGCACCCGAAAGCCTGATGAACGACGCCGGCAGCAATCTCGATCCGCACAGGGTCTGGGCGAGGATGATGACCAACGAGAAGCCCGGCGGCCACGGCGAGCGCTCGGTCGCCGTCGGCACCATCGACATGGCGGTCTGGGACGCGGTGGCCAAGATCGAGGGCAAGCCGCTGTTTCGTCTTCTCGCCGAGATGAAAGGCCGGGAGGCCAACCCGAAGGTCTTCGTCTATGCCGCCGGCGGATACTACTACCCCGGCAAGGACAACAGCGCTCTGCGGGCGGAGATGCGGAGCTATCTCGACCGCGGCTATACCGTCGTCAAGATGAAGATCGGCGGCGCGTCGATCGACGAGGACCGGGGCCGCATCGAAGCCGTGCTGGAGGAGATCGGTTCGCAGGCGCAGCTTGCGGTCGACGCCAACGGGCGCTTCGATCTGGAGACCGGCATCGCCTATGCGAAGGTGCTGCGCGACTATCCGCTGTTCTGGTACGAGGAGATCGGCGATCCGCTGGACTACGCTCTGCAGGCCGCCATCTCCGAATTTTACGACGCACCGATGGCGACCGGCGAGAACCTGTTCTCCCATCAGGATGCCCGCAACCTGCTGCGTTACGGCGGCATGCGGCCGGACCGCGATTACCTGCAGTTCGACTGCGCCCTTTCCTACGGCTTGGTCGAATATTTGCGCACACTCGACGTGCTGCGTCAGTTCGGCTGGTCGCCGTCGCGCTGCATCCCGCATGGCGGCCACCAGATGTCGCTCAACATTGCCGCCGGGCTCGGCCTCGGCGGCAACGAAAGCTATCCCGATCTGTTCCAGCCCTATGGCGGCTTCCCCGATGGCGTCGAGGTGATCGATGGCCATATCCTGATGCCCGAGCTACCGGGTATCGGCTTCGAAGGCAAGTCGGAGCTGATCAAGGTCATGCGCGAATTGGCTGAATGAAAATATGCCCGCCCTGCCACAGGATATGAAGCGAACCATCTTTGCGCCCAGCCGGCTTGATGGCAGACCAATCCGGGCGTAATCCAGAACACAGCCCCTCTCCTTCCGACACCAATCCGAGACGACCCCATGGCGCACTCCCTCAACACAGCCCCATCGCCCGCCGGCGGCCCCAATCAGCCGAAACTCGATACGGATGACATCTGGCAGGCTCGCGTCGATCTTGCCGCCTGTTTCCGGATGGCGGCGCGGCTCGGCATGGAGGAAGGGATCTGCAACCACTTCTCGGCCGTCGTTCCCGGTTACGACGACCTGTTCATCGTCAACCCTTACGGCTACGCGTTTGCCGAGCTGACGGCCTCGATGCTGCTGATCTGCGATTTTCACGGCAACGTCGTGTCGGGCAGCGGCCAGCCCGAGGCCACCGCCTTTTACATCCACGCCCGGATTCACAAGAACGTTCCCCGTGCCAGGGCGGCGTTCCACACCCATATGCCTTATGCCACCGCCCTTTCGATGACGGAGGGCGATCCGCTGATCTTTGCCGGGCAGACCGCCTTGAAATTCTACGGGCGCACGGCCGTCGACCGCAACTATAACGGCCTGGCGCTCGACGCGCGCGAGGGCGACCGGATCGCGGCTGCGATCGGCGATGCCGACATCGTCTTCATGAAGCATCACGGGGTGATGGTCTGCGCACCGAATATCGCCGAGGCCTGGGACGACCTCTATTATCTCGAGCGCGCCTGCGAGGTGCAGACGCTTGCGCTCTCGACCGGGCGCCAGGTCCTTGCCGTCGCGCCGGAGATCGCGCAAGCGGCGTATCGGCAGATGCGCGAAGGCGACCCGGAATCGGCCAGGCTGCATCTGGAGTCGGTCAAGCGCGCGCTCGATCGCAGCGAGCCCGAATACAAGCGCTGACACCGCCCGCGCAACCCCGCTGATCCCAATCGTTTTCGGCACTGACTTCACCGCCTTGTGCAAGCTTTCAAAAAGCGGTTAGCTTGAAATCGTTGGGAGTGCTCGTTCCTGCCCGGCAAGGCAGGAGAGCATTCGAGGGAAATCCCGTGGGCTGGTCCAAACCCTTAAGACTGCATCTCGGCGTCCTGGTCGTCGCATCGCTGCTGTGCACGTCGACGCCGATCATCTGGATGGCATTCAGCCACGGAAGCGACGCTGCGGTCAGCGCCGGCGCGAAGCAGATGCGCGAGATGAGCCTGCGGCTGATCGAGGGATATCGCAATACGCTGCAGGGAGGCATCGAGGCGGTCGCACTCGCATCGACCCTGCCGCAGCTTGCCTCCCCGCCGCCTCGGGATATCGACGCGAAACAGCAATTCTTTCTGGAGGTCCTGCGAAACGTCCCCAACGCGACGAGCATCTACACCGGCTATTCCGACGGCTCATACCTGCAGGCCATCAACACCGAAAGGCAGGACGTCCGCCGGACCCTCGCAACCCCGGATGGCACGGCTTTCGCGATCCGGACGATCGCCGGGAGACAGAGCGCCGACGTCATCTCGACGCTTCGCTTTCTCGACAGCCAGGCAAGAGAGATCGGCGAGCGCGACGTCGAAGTTGCATCCTTCGATCCTCGGCAACGCCCGTGGTATCAATCCGTCGTCCAGGACGGTTTGCCTGTCTCCGTCGGCCCCTATATCACCGGCACGCTCAATGTTCCGACGCTGACGATCGCCGCGCCGATGCGGAACGATGGTCAGGTGGTCGTCGGCATCAACATTCACCTGCAGACCATCAGCCGCCTGCTGGACACGCGCGAGATTTCGCCGCATGCCCGTGCTTACATCATCGATGGCAGCGGTGATCTCGTCGCGCATTCCGACCCCGATATCATGAACAGGATCATCGGATTGTGGTCGAGGACATCGGGGGGCTTTGCCGCGAGTGCAAACAGCTTCGACGCGAGCCTTAAAACCGTGGCGAGGTTGCGGCAGGATCCGGCCTTTGCCGCCGGCGGCCTGGCGCGGGTCGATTTCGATGGCGAAAGCCATCTCGTGCAGCTCGCCCCTGTCAGCGTCTCCGGCCTGTTCCAGGGAAGCGTGGCCGCAATCGTCGTGCCGCTGGAGGACCTGGTGGCCGAGGCCAATCGGCTGCTCCTGCACAATCTCCTCATCGCCAGCGCCTTCGTGATAGCAGGTGTCGCCGCATCGGTGCTGCTGTCGCGCATGGTCAGCCGCTCCCTCTATCGTCTCGCCGACGAGGCGCGCAGGATCGGCGATCTCGACATCGGCGAAAAGCCCATGTCGCATTCCTGGATATCGGAGATCAACACGCTGGCGAGCGCGCTGGCGGCCAGCCGTCATGCCATCAGTCAGTTTGCCCTCTACGTTCCGCGTGAAGTCGTCCGGCGGATCATCGATCCCGAGGCAAGAACGCTCGTCAAGGCGAAGCGGCAGGATGTGACGGTGCTGTTCACCGACATCAGAGACTTCACCACCATCTCCGAGCTCAACTCACCCGAGGATGTGGTCGATACGCTGTCGGCCTATTTCGAACTCCTGAACACCATCGCCGAGCGCCATGGCGGCACCGTCGTGCAATATCTCGGCGATTCCATTTTCGTCATGTGGAACGCCCCTGTTCCAGATGCCGGACATGCCGAAAACGGCTGCCGATGCGCGCTTGCCATGAAAGCGGCGGTGGACGGCCTGAACGAAGCCAATCGCTTGAACGGCCGCCCCGAACTCTTCACCCGCTTTGGCTTGCACACCGGCCCGGCGGTCGTCGGCAGCTTCGGCGCAATCTCGCGTCAGCAGTACACGGCCATGGGCGATACGATCAATGTCGCCTCACGCCTGGAAGGATTGAACAAGGACTTCAACACCTCGATCCTGGTCAGTGCAGCCATACACGACACTGTGGCCGACCGCTTCGAGCTTCGCCCGCTCGGCCTGGTGCAGATCAAGGGACGGGCCGAGAAGGTCGATATATGGGAGCTTGTCGGGGGTATCGGCGAATGAAGCATGGCGCGAGCCTTCAGGGCTGAAGGCGATACCGACGATGCCTGCCGCTTCCGGACTTTGGTCGACGTCGGATGGACGCTGTTCGATGCCGCTCTATCGGAGTATTTTACCCTGAGCCTGGCGGTTGGAGGGTGCAGTGTTTGTGAAACGCAGTCACAAGTTTCTGCTCTTTTTCGCGGTCGCATCCTGTCAGATGACTTTCGCGCCACGCTTGGGTGCGGCGGACGACACCGTTACAATCGACAGCGGAACGCTGAAGGGTGAGAGGTCGGGCTCAGTCGTCAGCTTCAAAGGCATTCCTTATGCGGCGCCACCGGTCGGTGATCTGAGATGGCGCAATCCCCGACCGATGAAGCCCTGGAGCGGGACGAGGGATGCCCGCGATTTCGGTCCGTCCTGCATGCAGACCGACGACCTGCCGAAGTCGGAGGATTGTTTGACGCTCAATGTCTGGACACCCGCCAAGCGCTCCAAAACACCCCTCCCGGTGATGGTCTGGATTTACGGCGGCGCTCTTGTTCATGGAAACACCCCTCAATATCCCGGTGGTCAGCTGGCCGCCCGCAGAGTCGTGTTCGTCAGCATGAACTACCGCATGGGGCGGCTCGGCTATTTTGCCCATCCGGCGCTGATAAAGGAATCCCCCGACGAGCCCGTCGGCAACTATGGCTACATGGATCAGCTTGCAGCCTTGAAATGGGTCCAGCAAAATATCGAAGCCTTCGGCGGCGATCCGAAGAAAGTGACGATCTTCGGCGAGTCGGCCGGTGGCGGCTCGGTGATGGCGCACATGATATCGCCGTTATCACGGGGGCTTTTCCGCGGCGCCATTCTCCAGTCACCGGGTCTCCCGACCGCGCGTGCGCAGAGCACTCCCTTGTCACCGTTGAAAGAAGCAGAGAAAACCGCGTTGGACTATGCGGCTTCTCTTGGCATCAATGGTCGCGATGCCGACGCTCTCAAGGCCCTTCGGGCGCTGCCTGCGGAAAAACTGACCGAAGGCGCATCGGCACCAGAGGTGATGGCGGGAATGTCGACAGGCAAGCCGGTCATCGGCATCTCCGGCTCGATTCTTGACGGACGGTTTTTGCTCGAAACGCCGGAAGCGGCTTTTGCGGCAGGCCGTCAAGCGCCGGTTCCGGTCATCGTCGGGGCAAATAGTCGTGATCTCGGTATCGGTGAGGCCGCGACGAAAGACGATCTCTTCGCCCTGTTCGGCAACCATGCGGCCGAAGCCCGGACGCTCTATGATCCCACAGGCCAAGAGGCCCTCGATGAGTTGACGCAACAGGTTCTGGCCGACAAAACGCTTGTCGAACCGTCTCGCCATCTCGCTGACGAGATGATCCGCGCGGGTCAACTGACGTGGTGGTATCGTTTCTCCTATGTCGCCGAGGCTCTCCGCAACGATCCGACATGGAAAGGCACTCTGCACGGCTTCGAAATTCCCTATACGCTCAACATCCCAAACGCCCTGGTGAAAGACAAGGTTACACCGGCCGACTGGGCCATGGCCACATTGGCGAGTGCCTACTGGGTTCAATTTGCAACGAGCGGTGACCCCAATGGCGGCTCATGGCCAAGATGGCCTCACCACGACCCATCCGTCGGCAGGGTCTTCGACTTCACCAATCGCGGCGCGACGTTCGGAGCCGATACGCTGAAACCCAGGCTCGACCTCTGGCAAAGATACTGGGAGGAAAAGAAATGACGGGGTTGGTGCCTGTCGCCTGGTGTGTTGCCTTCCCCATGCGGCCGCTTCCCGAACATGTGGCGACTGACGGAAGATGAGCAGACAGTCAGCGCTGCACCTGCGACCATAGCCAATCCTGAAGCTTATCCACCGCTTCCGACTTCCGGTAGCGCGGCTTCACCAGATAGAAGCCCGCCCGCGCTCTGAGCACGCCATCGAAGACCTGCCGCAGCCTGCCTGCCTCGATATCGGTCGAGACGAAGGCCCGGGTCGCCATGGCGATGCCCTGTCCGGCGATCGCGGCTTCGATCGCGTGCGATGTCTGCGAGAAGCTGATGCCGCGAAACAGCGTGGGATCGCCGCCGCCGAGGAAGCGGTCGATATATTCCGGCCAGAAATTGTGCACGTCGTGCAGCAGGGTGTGGCGCGTGAGTTCACCGGCATTGTGCGGCTCGCGGCCTGCCGGGACGAGGCCCGGATTGCAGACCGCAATGATGTCCTGCTCGAACAGCAGCTCGGCGGCAAGGCCGGGACCGAAGGGCGGCGTGCCGTAGCGGACAGCGAGATCGACGCCATCCGTCTGGAAGCTGGAGATTCGATCGGTGGCGAGGATGTGCAGGTCGTGGCCGGGATGTTTGGCGGTAAAGTCCGGCAGGCGCGGTATCAGCCATTTCGAGGCGAAGGTCGGCGTCGTGCTGACGGTCAGTTTCACCGGCTGCGGCTTCAGGTTGGCGGTGGCATTGGCAAGCAGTTCGAAGGCGCGCCTGACGTCGGCGACATAGCTGCGCCCCTCGCCCGTCAGCGCCAAGGATTTCGGCAGGCGCTCGAACAAGGTCACCCCGAGTTCCGCCTCCAGCCCGCGCACATGCTGGGCGACCGCGCCCTGCGTCACGCCGAGTTCTTCGGCGGCGAGCCGGAAGTTCAGATGCCGCGCCGCCACATCGAAGGCCCTGAGAGCGTTGAGGGATGGGAGATTGCCGATGGACATTCGATAGTTTTTCTACAGGGATATTTCAGGAAAACTGGTTCGCTCTCATTGAAGGCGCATGGTATTCGAAGGATCAAGGCCCGGCAATGGGCGTAAAATCGAGCAGGGATGGCGACGATGGCAGTAGAAAAGGTAGCGATCATCACGGCTGGCGGCAGCGGCATGGGTGCGGAGGCGGCAAGGCGGCTGGCGGCCGACGGTTTCAAGGTCGCCATCCTCTCCTCGTCCGGCAAGGGCGAGGCGCTGGCCAACGAACTTGGCGGCATCGGCGTGACCGGCTCGAACCAGTCCAACGACGACCTGAAGCGGTTGGTCGACGCCTGCATGGAAAAGTGGGGCCGGATCGACGCCCTCGTCAACAGCGCCGGTCACGGGCCCCGTGCACCGATCACCGAGATCACCGACGAACAGTGGCATACCGGCCTCGACATCTATCTGATGAATGTCATCCGTTCGGTTCGCCTGGTCACGCCGATCATGCAGGCGCAGAAGTCGGGCGCGATCGTCAATATCTCCACCGCCTGGGTGGCCGAACCGTCGGCAATGTTCCCGACCTCGGCCGTCTTCCGCGCCGGGCTTGCCGCCTACACCAAGATTTACGCCGATACCTTTGCGGGCGACGGCATTCGTATCAACAACGTGTTGCCGGGCTGGATCGACAGCTTGCCGGCGACGGAGGAGCGCCGCGACAGCGTGCCGATGAAGCGCTACGGCACCAGCGCCGAAGTGGCCGCGACGATTTCCTTCCTCGTTTCCGAAGGGGCGGGTTATATCACCGGCCAGAGCCTCAAGATTGACGGCGGCCTGACCCGGTCTGTCTGATCGGGATCGCTTTCAACGCTGGGGGAGAACAGCGATGTGCTGCTGGATCGTCAAAGACGGCGAGACAAGGAATGCCAAGGCGGAGGCGGCACGGTGACCCTCGCCGAGGTCGATGCATCGGCCTGGGCCGAACTCGAAGGCGCGACTGCCGATCCGCAGTCGGCCTTCCGCTACCTGAACCTGTGTTCGGTCGATGCCGGCGGCCGGCCGCAGGCCCGCATGGTCGTGCTGCGGCGCGCGGATGCGGCGCGGCGCATCCTGGAAATCCATACCGATGTCAGAAGCCCGAAATGGCAGGAAATATCGGCCAACCCTTCGGTCGCCATCCTCGGCTTCGGCCCGCAGTTAAAAGTGCAGCTTCGCCTTCAGGGATCGGCCGAACTCTATGGACCGGCAAGCCAACGCGCGGCCGAGGCCTGGAGCCTGCTGCCGCCATCGACACGCAGCACCTATATGGGCGGGCCGCCGGGCGACGACATCGAGGAGCGGCCTGCGAGCGACGGTACGGTCGCAGATGCCGACGGACGGGCCTTCTTCGGCGTGCTGATATTCCGGGCCGAGACGCTCGACTGGTTCCAGCTGCGCCATGCCGACAACCGGCGCGCGGTCTTTGCCTATGACAATCTCGGCGCCCTCACCTCCTCGCGCTGGGTCCACCCCTGACCCGATCGGATTCCGCCCGGCGAGCTGGGCGATCAGGCAGGGACGTAGGTCAAGCGGATCACATTCTCGTCGATCCGATCATGGGCCACAAGGCGAAGCGGCGGCCGCGGTGCGGCGAAATAGGGCGTGCCGTGACCAAGCACGACGGGGTGCAGATAGATCTGATACTCATCGATCAAGCCGAGTTCGGTCAGGCTTCGCGCCAGGTTCGGGCCGGCAACTTCGATCTCCCCGTCGCGCTCGGCCTTCAACTTCCGGATCGCGCCCTCGAGATCGCCCTCAAGAAGCGTGGCGTTGGGGCCGACCGACTCCAGCGAGCGCGAGACCACCCATTTCGGCTGCTTCCGCCACGCTTGCGCGAAGGCTTGTTCGTCTGCCCCCCATTCAGGCTGATCGTCGTCCCAGTAACGCATGATCTCATACATCCGGCGGCCGTAGACACTGCCCGCCAGCCGCTCGGTCCCCTCGATGAAGTGGCGAAAGAGCGTCGGGCTTGGCCCAAATTCCGTATGATCGACGTAGCCGTCCAGCGACTGGTTCATTCCGAACACGAGCTTAGCCATGCCACTTCCTTTCCTTAAAGGGCACATCCGCGCATGCGGTAAAATAGCTCGACTGATTTCAAATTGCAATTGGTTTGCGATCCGCACGAACGCTCGCCTCGCTCTCAGGACGGCTATGCCCAGGGTCGGGAACCGCTGAAGCATAGCGGCGGGTTTGCAGTTGTGCCTTACGACGAAGGAGTGGCGACGTTGACGCAATGACGCGCGTGTTACTGAGCATTGGCCCGCTTGGAAATTGCTCGTGAGAACCCCGCGATCAAGTTGGCGGCTGAACCCAAATTGCGCGAAGCACTCGCGGGCCTTGGCCACCCGGCTAGCGCAACACCGGTCGCCTCGATATGGATCGTAACAGCGAGAGCCTAAAACCTTTCTGAGTCAGTCGGACTATGCCCGTGACTGCTTCGAGCCGTCGTCAATTTTGCGGGGCAGTTAAAACCACGCGCCCCCGGCGGGGTCGAAAGTCCAACACTTGCCGACCAGGCGACGTACCTCAGGCTGCACAAAACCGATGAGATTTGTGATCAAGCCAGGATCGGCTTTCATCTCCCATGACAGTTCGATACGCTGATTGCAGAGTGCAATTTCGCTGCTGTCCTTATGAGGGAAAAATTCCGCAATCTCTTGGGATTCAATCAGCACGTCGCTCTCGCTGGCCAATTGAACGTCCAGTTCAACCGGTGCACCGAATTTCAAGTGGTCCGGAGCGACCTGCCTAAGGGGTTCACGGTACTGGGCAAGCGCGGCTTGTAGCGCAGTCAAATCGTCAAAGCCGTCACGGAAAAGGATTAGCAAAGAGAGAAGTTGCATTCATGAACCTCGGTACAAAATTCGAAAATTCCAATAACGATAACGGTCTGTTTGCAGGCCGGTCAGCCGCCCTGCCGTCGAAGCCGCAAGTGAATCACGGTTTACAACGCGCCCTGAGGCGAATGGTATCGACCAACTGGCCCTCCGTTCGATGCCCATAGACACCAACCATCATAATCGATGCCACAATAGTGGTGTTATCATCGATGTGATCATGCTCCGCCTGACCTTTCGATGCTTTAGGGACGGCCCGCCACCAGGGTCTCTCACGCAGAGATTTCTACGCCCGATTTCTGGGCCGGTTCGCTCGCTCTGGAAAGAATGAGTTACAGAGGCGCAGCATAATCCGAATCCTGTTTGGCGTACTCTGCAATTCATTATCAATGCCATCCCGATGTTTTTGGACTCGCCTATCGGCGTCCTCCGGAGATTTTCCAATCTCAACAAGGTCATTCTTTCCTTTTTGGTACAGAAAGTCCGCCTCTAGGGTGTGAAGGGCTTCGGCGACCGTATCACCTGTTTTCCCGTAGGTTTCGGCCAGTTTCATATGGACGGCCGTACAATAGAAGAATTGATATTTGGGAAAACGACGCTTGTGTTCTTGCGCGGTCGAAACGGTTGGCAAGATAATCAGAAATACTGCAATCAACCGAAATTTCATGTCGACTCTCGACGGACACCGGACGCGATCGATATCACATGCTCAGCGCCCCGTGCCCGAACTTGTCGGTTGAACCTTAACTTTCGGTTGCGACTGATGACCGCTTCGGGGCCGATAGCGGCCCCGCGATCATCAATGACTGCGTAGCTGTGCTTTTGCGAGAGCTTCGTCCCGGCCGGAATGCGCCAAGGCCGGACATTGCCGGCATTGCAAAACCGTCTATTCTGCGACGTTGCAAAAGTCAGGAAAACAACTGTCGCTTTTATCGGGAATTTCGCGACAAAAGAGAACCTCACTATGGAATCGATTATCGCGATTGGGACCATAAAAGATGTTGAGCCGTGGGCGGAACTTCGCGTTGCGCTGTGGCCGCATCACTCGCTCGAATATCATCGCGCTGAGTTGGGCCGGGCGTTGCTTTCAGAAAGTGGAGACGCCGTCGCGTTCATCGCTCGAAATGCTGCGAATGAAGCTGTCGGGTTTGCTGAGGCCACTTTGCGACATGATTATGTGAATGGATGCAGCAGCTCGCCCGTTCTATTCCTCGAAGGGATTTATATCAGGCCCGTTGACAGGCGAAAGGGTATCGCACGGCTGCTTTGCGATGCCGTTGCCGATTGGGGTAAGTCGCTTGGGTGTGTTGAGTTTGGCTCTGACGCGCCCATAGAGAATTCAGCCAGCCATGCGCTCCATACCGCTTTAGGCTTTGAGGAGACCCAACGCGTCGTGTTCTTCCGAAAGCCACTATAGGCCGGAGTTGCCCTTCCACGAGATGGTTCGCCGCACAAATCCCGACTTATGCGATACTCCGGTCTTTCCCGCGTTCGAGGATGCTCGCCGCAAAACTCTAAAACTTGGAGTTTCGCGGCGGATTTTTGCGACGGCCCATGACCGCTTCGGGCCGGAAGCAGCCGACGCGTCGCGCTGGTTGCGGTCGTCTGCGCGCGGAACGTTGGTCAAACAAAAGCTCCGGCCCCATCAGCGTCGGCCGATCAACGGCCGGCGAAACGGCGTCTCGCGGCGTCGGTGACGGGTGTATAGAGGGCGACGCGTGTGCCCTCGGGATCGGAAATCTGCATCGTCCGGTTGCCCCATGGCAAATCCTTGGGTGCGTGCACGACCGTGACCTGGTCCTTGAGCCGCGCGAATTCCGCATCGACGTCCGAGACCATGAACTCGAGAATGGCTGTCCTGTTGGCGCCGGGCTCCGCACTGCCCTCGCTGAACAAGGCCACGGTTTGCGCGCTGCCGATTGCGAGGCTCGCGCCGGGAGTGACGATCTCGGCGAAGACGGGTGCAAGCCAGTCGGCGCGGCAGCCGGTTACCAGCTCATAAAAGGCCACCATGCCTGTGATATCCGCGGCAATGAGGCGGGTGGATGCGAACTTCATGATCTTCTCCTTGGCTGTGCGGCCGTCTCTTTCCTTGCTTTTGTGCCATAGCCGTGCTGACAGCGTTGTGGCAGCAGGAGTCATCAGGCATGCGAAAAGCGGATCGGCTTTTTCAGATCATCCAGATTCTTCGACGGTCGAGCCGCCCGGTGACCTCGTCCGAGCTTGCGGGGGAACTCGAGGTCGCGCGGCGAACCGTCTACCGCGATATCGCACACCTGATGGCCCAGCGTGTTCCGATCGAGGGCGAAGCGGGGTTCGGCTACGTCCTCGATCGCCGATATGACATGCCGCCCCTGATGCTGACGCCCGACGAGATCGAAGCCGTCGTGCTCGGCGTTCAAATGGTGGCAAGGTTGAATGACGCGGCCATGCGGAATGCCGCCGGCGATGTGATGGCGAAGATCACATCGGTCATGCCGCAGGATCTTCTTCCCTATATTGCCCAACCTGCCGTCGGCATCAAACCGGATGATGTCGTCGGCGGCGATGCGACACGCGATACGCGTCCGCTGAGGTTGGCGATCAGGGAGGGCCGCAAGCTCGAACTCGACTATCGCGCGGCGGATGGAACGATCACCCGCCGCATCGTCTGGCCTGTGCTTCTCGGCTATGACAACACGCACAGCCTGTTGATCGCGTGGTGCCAATCGAAACAAGCCTTCCGCCATTTCCGCACCGAACGGATTCTCAAAGTCGAGATTCTCAATGAAGCCATCGGCATGTCCCGGAGCAAGCTGAGGCAGCAATGGCAGCAGTGGCGCGATGCCGAAATGCGGAAATCCCGTGGGGCGCAGTGATCGTTGCGCGTATCTATGACCTTTTCCCAGTCCCCCAATTGTGTCGTTTGCGCATCACTTTCCGTAAGGTTGTAAAAACCCGCTTGGCAACGGCAATCTCATTCGCTACAAAATGGTCACCGTTTCAGATCGAACACAAGGGAGGCGTTGCATGACACTAGCAATCATCGAAGTCTTCCCGTGCGGAATGTCCCGACAGTAGGTCATTTCCATTCGCGGCCCGCCTTAAGCGCGCGCCATGCGGTTTCACTTCCCTCACAGCCCAATTTGATCTGACGGGATCAGTTTGTCTCCCGTTTGGGCTGTGCCATCCAACTCTCTATTTTGAGGACCGGCCGCCGAAACGGGGCCGAGCGATTAAAATGACTCGCAAGAAGCTCGATTTCCGCGCCGATGCTTATCGCCATGTGCTCGGCTTTGTTTTCCATCATTGGCGCCACCGGCCTGTCCTGGTGGGCGCGATCATCGTGCTGGTGATTGCAAGCACGCTGGCCGAAGTCATGGTGCCGGTTTTCTCCGGCCGGATCGTCGATGCCATTGCCGGCGGCAATGCGGCGGATGGTGCGCTCAGCGCCTTCGTCATCGTCGTGGCGCTCGGCCTGACCAGCGTGGCGCTGCGCTGGTTCATCTTCAACGGCATCATCCGGCTGACGCTGCGCACCATGGCGGATGTGGTCAATGACGGCTTCCACAAGGTGCAGCGGTTCTCCACCGACTGGCACGCCAACAGCTTTGCCGGTTCGACGGTGCGCAAGATCACCCGCGGCATGTGGGCGCTCGACGCGCTCAACGACCTGCTGCTAGTCGCCCTGCTGCCGTCCATCGTCATGCTGGTCGGCGCCAGCATCGTGCTCGGCAGCTATTGGCCGGTCATGGGCCTGATCGTCGCTGTCGGGTCGCTCGTCTATATCGGCGTGACCGTGGCGCTTTCCATGGGTTTCGTGTCGCCGGCGGCAAGGCTTGCCAATGCCTGGGACACCAAGCTCGGCGGTGCGCTGGCCGATGCCATCAGCTGCAATGCGGTGGTCAAGGCCTTCGGCGCCGAGAGCCGCGAAGAGCGGCGGCTGGGCCATGTGCTCGCCAGATGGGACAGCCGCACGCGGCGGACGTGGAAGCGCGGCACATTGAGCGGCACGATCCAGGGCTTCATGATGGTTTCCATGCAGGCCGGCATTTTGGGAACGGGCCTGGTGATGTGGCAAAAGGGGCTGGCGACACCCGGCGACATCACCTTCGTGCTGGCGATGTTCTTCGTTCTGCAAGGCTATCTGCGCAATGTCGGCCAGGACATCCGCAACCTGCAGCGTGCCGTCAACGATATGGAAGAGCTGGTGCTGCTCGACAAGATGCCGCTTGGCATCGAGGACAGGCCGAACGCCACGCCGATCAGGATTGGCGAGGGCGAGATCGTCTTCGATCGCGTCACCTTCCAGTATGGCGCGCATCCCACTCCGCTTTATGAGGACTTTTCGGTCACCATCAAGCCGGGTGAGCGCGTGGGCCTGGTGGGGCATTCGGGTTCGGGCAAGACGACCTTCGTCAAGCTCATCCAGCGCCTCTTCGACGTGAAGTCGGGTTCGATCCGCATCGACGGGCAGGATATATCAGGGGTCAGGCAATCCAGCCTGCGCGGCCAGATCGCCATCGTGCAGCAGGAGCCCATCCTGTTCCACCGCACGCTGGCGGAAAACATCGCCTATTCCAGGCCGAACGCCTCGCGGCGCGAGATCGAGCAGGCGGCGAAACAGGCGAGCGCCCACGACTTCATCATGGACCTGCCCAAGGGCTATGAGACGATGGTGGGGGAACGCGGCGTCAAACTGTCGGGCGGCGAACGGCAGCGTGTCGCCATTGCCCGGGCCTTCCTGGCCGATGCACCGGTGCTGATCCTGGACGAGGCGACCTCGAGCCTCGACAGCGAGAGCGAAGTGCAGATCCAGCAGGCGATGGAACGGCTGATGCACGGCCGCACCACGCTTGTCATCGCCCATCGGCTGTCGACGGTCAGGGCGCTGGACCGGCTGCTGGTCTTCGACAAGGGCAAGATTGTCGAAGAGGGCGACCATCAGGCGCTGATCCGGCTCAAGGACGGCATCTATCGCCGGCTGTTCGAGCGGCAGGCGCTGGAACTGACCAAGGGCCTGGTGGCCTGAACCGAAACGCCAGGGCGATGCTCTGGCGTTTCCTTTCTGCATTGGTGTCGGCGTGCGCCATCACTGCGCACGCGGGCATTGGACGATCAGCGAAAACCGCCGCTGGCGGCCAAGCGCTCGCCGGTCAGCCAGCGGGCATCGTCGGAAGCGAGGAAGACCGCGACGCCGGCGATATCGTCCGGCTGGCCGGTACGGCCGAGCGGCGTCTGGGCCACCAAGGTCTGCTCGAAATCCGAGCCGATGACGCCGGCGGTGTGCGTACCTTCGGTCTCCACGATCCCGGGCAGGATGGCGTTGACCCGGATCTTGCGCGGGCCGAGCTCCTTGGCAAGCACGCTGTTGATGCCCTCCACGGCGCCCTTCGTGCCCGTGTAGACCGAAGAGGCCGGCGGCGCCAGGCTGGTGACCACCGACGAGATGTTGATGATGCTGCCGCCCTCGCCGAGATGCTTGGCCGCTGCCTGGGAGGTCAGCAGAACGCCGAGAACATTCACGTCGAAGATGCGCCGATACTGCTCCTCGGTCACCTCTTCGATCGGCGCGAATTCATAGACGCCGGAGTTGTTGACCAGCACGTCGAGCTTGCCGAACTGCTTGACCGCAGCATCAACGAGCCCCTGTGCCTGTTCGGCTTTCGAAACATCGCCCTGGACCGCGATGGCCTTGCCGCCGGCCGCGTGGATCGCCTCAACCACGGCGTCCGCTCCGGCCTTGCTCGAAGCGTAATTCACCACCACCTGTGCACCCTCTGCCGCAAAAGCCTTGGCAATCGCAGCGCCGATCCCTTTGGAGGCGCCGGTGACCACGGCAACCTTTCCCGTGAGCTTAGCCATATCGAATTCCTTTTGACTCGGACGGCCGTCGGGAGTGGCGGCCTTGTTCCGTAGTTCAGAAATTCGGAACTATTGATCTTGATGTCAAGTGCGGCTATATAAAATTTATGCGACCGCTCTTTCACCCAGCATTAGAGGACATCCGGCCCGAAGCGATTCTCTATGCGCTTGCCGATCCGGAGCGCGCCGCAATTTTCGCGCAGCTTGCCGGTGCTGCCTGCGGCAGGACGTGTTCTGCCCTCGCGGAGTTCGGGGAGCGCGTCATCCCGAAGTCGTCGCTGTCGAATCATTTCAAGGTATTGCGGGAGTCGGGGCTGATCGTCAGCGAGCGCCAGGGTGTGGAGATGCTCAATCAAACCCGCTGCGCGGAGCTCGACGAACGCTTCCCGGGCCTGATCAAGGCCATTCTGACCGCTTACGGCCAGTTTCCCGGGCAGTTGAAGGGGCGAACGCCCCCTCAATAGTCGGCATTGCCGCCCGGTCAGAGGACCGAGACGTTCTCAGCCTTGGACTTGCCGGTCTTGCGGTCCTGTCCGACCTCGAAGCTGACCTTATCGCCTTCGCGGAGCGAACCGCCGCGTTGCAGGGCAGAGACGTGAACAAACACATCCTGTCCGCCACCCTCAGGCGTGATGAAGCCGAAGCCCTTGTCGTCGTTGAAGAATTTAACCGTACCCGTTGGCATAAGAGCCTCCTGTTTCGTTCGTCCGGATTGCGAAGCGGACGCTACAGCGCCAGCGCTCGACTATCAATGGCGAGCATGCAGATCACTGCTATCTGGGCTTCAATTGTGCCCATGATTGTGACCGAGAGGGAGCGTCAAAGGACGCAGGCGCTCTAAGCCTTGCCCAGATGCTTCGGCCAGAATTGCTGATGGACGTCGGCGGCTTCGTCTTCGAGGTTCGTCGGGCCAACCACGGTGACGGTGCGCGCGCCGGTTTGCAGCACCGCCCGGCTCGGCACGTTCAACCCGATCCCGGCGATCTCGCCAAGCCGCGTTTCCGAGCAGGCAAACACCATGCGCCCGATGCCCGACCAGTAAATCGCCCCGGAGCACATCGCGCAGGGCTCGGTGCTGGTGTAGAGCGTGCAGTCAGCGAGAAACGCCGTGTCGTAGTGCTGTGCGGCCAGTTTAACCAGGTTCATCTCGGCATGGTTCGTCATATCGTGGCCGGTGAAGACGCTGTTTTCGGCGCGCAGGATGACTTCGCCGTCCTTCACCAGCACCGAGCCAAATGGTTCGTCGCCGCGTTCCATCGCGGATTTCGAGAGCGCGATCGCCTCGCGTAAAAACGGCTCGTGGTTTTCCATCAGGGTCCCCCGCTAGAGCGAGATGATCTTGTCTTGAATCGGTGGGATTTCCAAGGCTGCAAATCCGATTCAGGTCGGCGATCTCTAGCCACAACCGTCATTTTCTCTCATCTCGTCGCGGCGGCGCTCATGCCGACATGTCCTCGTTCCAGCGGCGTTGCATCTCCTCGGGCGTGACCTGTTCGATGGTTTGCGACAACATCCAGCGATGGCCGAAGGGATCAAGCACCTGCGCCACCCGCTCGCCAAAACTCTGGTCGGTCGCCGGGCGCAACATCGTCGCCCCGGCCGACAGCGCCTGGGCCAGTGCGGCGTCGGTCGACGCCGTGTCCATGTGGAAGGTTACCGGCGAGCCTCCGACGGTATCGGGAGAAAGGGCGCCGAAGTCCGGATATTCGTCCGCCAACATCATCAGCGTCTCTCCGAAACGCAGCTCGGCATGGCCGATCCGCCCGTCCGAGGGATCGGTCATGCGGAAGACTTCCGTGGCGCCGAACGCCTCCTTGTAGAAGTCGATGGCGCGTGCCGCATCCTTGACGATGAAGTAGGCGCTCACTTTTCGGGCAAAACTCGGCATGGATGATCCTCCTTGACTGGTTTCTTTAATAACGTTACGTATCGTAATGATATGAGTCAAGAGCGCAGTGCAACACCTAGGAAAAGAGGGCGGCCGCCAAGCGCTGCCGCGCAGAGGCGCGCCTTGGAGGCCGCCCATGAAATCCTGATGGCCGAAGGTTTCGGCCGCATGACGATCGAAGCCGTGGCGGCGCGGTCCGGTGTCGGCAAGCCGACGATCTACCGATCCTGGGCCAATGCGCAGGAACTGGCGATGGCCGCTCTTCTGGTCAACCGGCTCCCGGAAACGGAGGTTGGAGGGGCCACTGCGCAGGCGGCTCTCGGCGCGCAGATGAGCGGATTGGTGACGGCCTTTGCGAGCACGCGCGGGCGGCAGATCACCATGGCACTTGCGGCCGCCGATCCGGAAAGCGAATTCACCAAGGCCTTCCGCAATCGGGTGATCCTGTCGAGCCGCAACGCCGGTCGTGTCATCCTGGAGCAGGCTCTGGCTCGCGGAGAGATCGTGGCGCCGCCTGATATGGAGGCGCTGCTCGACATGATCTACGGACCGGTCTTCTTCCGGCTGCTGGTCGGCCATCGCCCGGTCTCGCCGGAGTTCGGCGATGCGATCGTCAGGACTGCGTTGCGGGCCGTTACACCGTCGGGCGCATGAATCCTCACGTCGCCATCGGCGGCGCCGGTATCCCGCCTGCCCGCTGACCGCCGCTGCGCAGGCGGCCGATCCCATGGCCTAGCCGCGATCGTCACCCGGCTCGCCGAGGTGGCGCTGGACCCACTTGATCTCTTCCGAGGCGGTGCGCCCGAAATGCCGTTTGAAGTCGCGGCTGAACTGCGCCGGGCTGGCGTAGCCGACCGAAGCCGCGACCTCGGCGATCGTTCTCGTCCGGCGCGCGATCATCAATCTTGCTTCGTGAAGCCGCATCGCTTTGACATATTGCATTGGACTGTTGCCGGTCAGATCCTTGAAATGGACATGGTAGGAGGGAACGCTCATGCCCACCTCTCTTGCCAGATCGGTGACGGCAATCTCCAGGCCATAGTTTTTCCGCAACCAGGCGAGGCTCCGGATGATCTTTCCGGATCTGCCTTTCTGCTGGAGGGCGGCGATCATCGCGCCGCCTTGCGGACCGACCAGGACCCGGTAGTGCAGCTCGCGCAGAATGCCGGCGCCAAGCACGGCAATCTCAACGCTGCTGCGTAGCGCCGTCAGCAGGCGCAGCAGGACGTCCTCGATATCGCCATCCATCCTGCTCGACACCAGGCTTCTCGGCTCGTCGCCCGGCAGTTCGGCATGCTGTTCCACCTGCAGCGCGATCTCGGCTGCCATCTGCATATCGAACTCGACATAGACCGCCAGCAATGGCCGCTCGGGACTGGCCGTCGACGTCATCCGAAACGGGACGGGCAGCGACACCGCCAGATAATGCTCCTCATCATAGAGGAAGACCTCGCCTTCGAGGATGCCCTGCTTGCTGCCCTGCAAGACGAAAACCGCGCCGGGCTTATAGAGCACCGGGATGTCGTGGAGCACGGCTTCGGTGCGCAAGATGCGGACGGAATTGAGCGCGGTCGGATTGTATCCGTGACGCGGCGCGAGACCTCCGGCCAGCGCGACCATCTCTCGCCGCTTCGATCGGCCGCGATCGCCTGACATAGGATTTGGCAACATAATTAGAGAATCCGCAATCGAAGCACCGGGTTCCTCATACTATTTGTCAAATCCCACCCTCAATCAAGGAATGTTTGCCGATGTCACGAAAGACCCTTTTTTCATCACCGGATCGAATTCCGGCTTCGGGCTGGCCATCGCTTCTGCGGCAGTCCAGGCCGGCCACACGGTGATCGGCACCATGCGCTCGCAAGCCTCGCGCACAGCGCTCGCCAAAACCCTGCCTGCCCTGCGGCCGGTCCTCTGCGACGTCACCGCGTTCGACCGTATCGATGATGTCGTCCGGCAGGCGGAGGAGGAGCATGGGCCCGTCGACGTGCTGATCAACAATGCCGGCTACGGCCATGAGGGCGTGCTCGAGGAGTCGCCGATCGAAGAGATGCGGCGGCAGTTCGACGTGAACGTGTTCGGCGCCGTCGCCGTTGCCAAGGCATTTCTGCCACGGTTTCGCGCGCGACGCCGCGGGTTCATCGTCAACGTCACCTCGATGGGCGGCATGATCACCATGCCCGGCATCGCTTATTATTGCGGCAGCAAATTTGCGCTTCAAGGCATATCGGAGGTGATGCGTGCGGAAATGGCTCCGTTCGGCGTCCATGTGACGACCCTTTGCCCCGGCTCCTTCCGGACGGACTGGGCCGGACGATCGATGGTGCGCACAGCGCGGTCCATCGCCGACTATGACGCCCTTTTCGATCCGATACGCCAGGCGCGACAGGCCGTCAGCGGCAAGCAACTCGGCGACCCCGCCAAACTGGCGGCGGCGGTGCTGGAGCTGGTCGAATCCGATAATCCGCCGCCGCAGCTTCTGCTCGGCAGCGACGCCCTCAGCCACGTGTCGGACAGGATCGCTCGCCTGCAGCAGGAGATCGAGGCGTGGAAATCCCTCACCGTCTCGACCGACGGCTGACGGCAGAGGCTTTGCTTTCCGCTTCAACGCGGGATCATCAGCCAGCTTCAGTGGATGATTTTCCCGGCCGCCTCCAGCTTCCGCCTGAGCGCCTGTTCCTGTTCGAATGTCTTGTGCGGGAAATGTTCCCAACACCACCAGCGCGTCGGCACGGCCGGGGATGGGCTGTGGCCCCAGCCTCCCCATTCCTTGCAGCGTGTGCCGTCGGCAAGCCGGTGCTCGCAATAATGCTCGACGATCACATTGGCGCCGGGCGCGCTCGAATGGCCTTCAATGCTCATGGCTGCGCCATCCTTGATTTCCCGCTCTTGATGCTCTCATAGATCATTTCCAGCCGCCTCGAGGCGACATAGGCGCTGTCCTCGTATCCGGCCGATGGCCAATCCAATCGATGGCTGCCGTCAGCCGCCACGATCCAGAACCAGCGATTATCGATCCCTCCGCCTGCCTGTGACCGGAATATCCTTCCGATCTGGGTATCGCCGTCAAAAGCGACGTAATCGTCGCCGGCTTTCTCCTTCCAGGCGTGCCGCCATTTGTATTTGATTTCTCGGCCACTGACATGTTCCCACGATTTCCATGTGATTTGTTCTGGCATGCGTCGTCCTGTCCTCTCGCGAGGTATCTCTTTGACCGCATCGTTGATGGATGGCTCCCGCCCGAGCCGGTGAATTCAGATCAGCGTCGGTTCCGGATCGGGGTCGATCGGATCGATGATGTCAGCCGTGTCATTCTTGGGCGAACCCACATTGCGGCCGATCGGCCACATGGTCATCAGCTCCGCCGGGAACGGTTTCATCAGGTCGTTCGGATCAGGCTCCGGCGACAGCCAGCGCTCGTAATCCTCGCGGTGCAGGACGACCGGCATGCGGTCATGGATCTGCGCCATCATCGCATTCGGCTCACAGGTCACAATCGCAAAGTTCCGGATCTCGATGCCGGCAGGATCTTTCCATATCTCCCAGATGCCGGCGAGCGCGAAGGGCGAGCCGTCGGCCATGGCGATCGCATAGGGCTGCTTGTTCTTGCCCGTGCCGAAGATATCCTTCCATTCGAAGAAACCGTTGATCGGCACCAGACATCGCCGCGATCTGTAAGCCGAGCGGAACAGGCCATTGGTGGCAATGCCCTCGCAGCGCGCATTGATCGGCGGCGGCCGGCCACCCGGCTTCATCCATGCCGGCATCAGCCCCCAGCGCGCCGAGGCGAACACCGGCCCCATGACATCCGGCTCGCGGACCATGTCGCGAATGATGATCGGATAATCCAGCGTCGGCGCGCCGTTATAGCGCGGAAATCGGTTCCCGAGTGCATCGATCGCGCCGCGCTCTGCGAAGGCGAAATTGCGCACCAGTTCCTCAAGCGATGTCTTGATGTAGACGCGGCCGCACATCCAGAACTCCATTCCGCATATTAGATGTTCTGATTATGTTCTGGGTATTCGAGGCGAGTCAAGGCCGGTCGCTACAACCGACGCCGCCAACGCTTTTCGCCCGTATCAAGGCGAAGTCCGTCAAGCTCCGACCAAGGGGATGGAGAAATTCCGCATTTGGCTTGACAGCCTTCCTACTGGAAGGTAGATCAAAAGCCATGAGCAACCTTTTGACGACGTCCGACGAGATCCTGGCTTCCGCCCGCGCACTGATCATGACCGGAGGCTATAACGGCTTCAGCTATGCCGATATCGCTGCCGTCGTCGGGATTCGCAAGGCCAGCATCCATCACCATTTTCCGAGCAAAACCGACCTGGTGCGCACGCTTGTCGTGCGATATCGCGAAGATGCCGAAGCGGGTATCGCCGGCCTCGAGCAGCAGGTGCGGGATCCGCTGGCGCTTCTCCAGGCCTATGCCGGCCACTGGGCCCAGTGCATCGAGGACGCCAGCAGGCCTTTTTGCGTCTGCGCCCTGCTGGCGAGCGAACTGCCGGCGCTGCCGCCGGAGGTCGCGGCCGAGGTCAAGGCGTTTTTCCGCTTTGCTTCGACATGGCTGACCTCGGTGATGGAACGAGGTTTGAAGGACGGGAGCTTGAGACTGTCGAGCGAACCGCGCGTCGAGGCTGAGGCCTTCATGGCCTCCGTCCATGGCGCCATGCTGTCAGCCCGGGCTTATGGGGCTCCGGAGATCTTCGCCACCATTCTGGCGCCCACCTTGCAGCGCCTGTCTCCGACCGCCACTCGATAAGATCTCCGGCGACATAAGCCCGGAGCGACTCCTATGACCAGTGAAACTACCAACTAGTAGGAAGACAAAATGACCAGAGCTATTCTCCCCGCCAATGATCAAACCACCATCGCATCTGGCGATCGGGAACAGTGGCTGACGCGCTACTATGTCTCGCGCGCAGCCTTTTCCGCAATCTGGGTGGCGGCGGCTTTGACGGTCGGGCGCCAGTCGCCTGCCCTCGCGGCGGGTTTGCTGATCCTCTATCCGGCCTGGGATGCCGCCGCCAACCTGGTCGACGCGGCGCGCAATGGCGGCCTGGCAAACAACCGCAGCCAGGCGGTTAACGTCATCGTCAGCGCGGTGACGACCGCTGCCGTGATCGTCGCGCTGACGATGAGCATGAACTGGGTTCTCGGCGTCTTCGGCCTGTGGGCCATCTTTTCCGGGCTGCTGCAGCTTACAACCGCGATCCGGCGCTGGAAGACCGATGGCGGCCAGTGGGCCATGGTCCTCAGCGGCGGTCAATCCGCGGTGGCGGGCGCCTTCTTCATCGCCCAGGCACGCATGCCGGAACCGCCGTCCATTGCCAATATCGCCGGATATGCCGGCCTCGGCGCCTTCTACTTCCTGGTTTCGGCCGTCTGGCGGAGCGTCACGCAGATGCGGCGGAAGCGGGCCTGAGCCGTCGTGCCCGCGGCCGATGGCGGCCAGAGTCCATCCTCGGGACAGGCCCTGGGAAGACAGAGCGCGGGGTGAACGTCCGTGTCGTTCACACCTGCGCCCCGCCGCTATTCCAGAATGACGACGGCTTCAACCTCGAAGAGCATGGGGTCGATCGCCAGCTTGGGAACGGGGATCAGCGTCTGCGCCGGCAGGGTTTCGCCGAACATGTCCTTGACGTTCCTGGTCAACACCTCAAGCTTGGACATGTCGTGATCGACCACGAAAACCGTGAGCTTGGCGACCTGATCCGGCCTGGCGCCGAGCCCCTCGAGAGCGGTGCGCAGATTTGCGTAAGCCTGCTTCACCTGGACGGCGAAGTCGGGCGATAAGGCCCCCGTCCCGTCCTGGCCGCCCTGCCCGGAGATATAGGCGAGCCTGGCGTCGCGGGGCACGATCACCGCCGTGCTGTAGCCATTCGGCGTCGGGTCGTAGAGGTTTTTCGGATTGACGATCTCAAGCTTGAGATCCTTCGCATTGGCTGTCGTCGCTGTGGGAATTGCCATGGTCATGATGATGAACCCTCCGATAAGCAGATGATTGATTGCGCGTGACATGATTTTTCTTTCGGGATCTGGGGATTGCGAGGAACGACCCTCGCGGCCAGCAGGATTGAATGACTCGTACAGCGTACGATTCAATGTCATCGTACGCTGTACGAGTCAATCGGTCAGGATCGACATTCCTGGCATTGTCGGTTTAGATCGGCGTTCTGATCACTAGGGAAAACGGATGGCAGCCAAACGCAGCGGCGCTGAGAGCAAACAGTCTCGACGGACGGTCGCCTCACCCCGGCAGGGGCCGGAGCCGCGCGGCGAAGCGCCCCTCTCGCTGGAACGGATCGTGGCGAGCGCGGTGGAACTGCTGGACGCCGAAGGGCTCGACGGCTTGAAGATGCGCCGGCTCGCCGATCGCCTCGGCGCGGGCGCGATGAGCCTCTATTGGCACGTCGGCAACAAGGAGGCGGTCTTCGATCTGGCGCTCGACGCGGTGCTCGAATATCGCCGGTCGCCTGAGATCGTCGCGCCCCAGGACTGGCGCGGGGAAATCATCCATATGCTCGAAGACTGGCGCGCCGGCATGCTGCGCCATCCCTGGTCGGCATCGCTTTTGCCGCGCCGGGCGCTCGGCCCGAACATCCTCAGCCGCCTGGAACTGCTGGGCAAGACCCTGTCCAAAGCCGGTGTCGCCGACGCGGATTTGAACGTCGCGATATGGTCGCTCTGGAACTATGTGATCGGCGCCACCATCACCCGGGCGAACTTCGAGCTCTCGGACGACGACAGGGCCGCCGCGCAGCAGCGCCTGACGGATCTCAGCCAACACTATCCGACAATCGAACGTTCCCGCCTGCTGCTCGACAATGATTGGGACGGCGCCTTCCGCAAAGGCCTCGATTTCCTGCTCGACGGCCTGGCTCCGAGAGAGTGAACATTCGTCATCATCACCGCCGGATCCAGTCGGAGGAAGCGCGCGGGCACCCATCACCGGGTCATGTCGATTGCGGGCCCGCAACGGCAAACTCTCGACGCCCTGCGGCGGTAAAGTCGAACTTCGTACCGGCTTCGCTCAGCTTTGCCAGACCCCAAAGGCTGGCCTCGGGACCGGCCCCGGCACGGCCGTCACAAACAACCACCGGGAAAGCGCCGGTTTGCGAACCGACATTTCTGCGGCCGCGTAGGAACCGATTGGCTTCCCAAGCGCTACACTAGCGGAGCCCCGCGAGGTTCACACTCCAATTTGACCGAGTGAGCGATGAAAAATGGCAAAGCCGTCGTCCTGGTCGTCGAAGACAGCATGATCATTCGGATGGGTGCCGTCGATCTGGTGCTCTCTGCGGGATACGAAGCGCTGGAGGCGTGTGATGCGGACGAGGCAATTCGCATTCTTGAGTCGCGAGACGATGTCGATCTGGTCTTCACCGATGTTCAGATGCCCGGCACGATGGATGGCATCAAGCTATCTCATTACATCAGGGATCGGTGGCCGCCCGTCAGGTTGATTGTTGCATCCGGCGAAGCCATCCTCGAAGAGAGCAGTCTCCCCACCGGCAGCCGGTTTTTCTCCAAACCCTACGACAACCACGTGATTACCGACGCAATGGCCCATCTGCTGTCGATCGGGAATGATGAGTGGATAAATTAAGTGTTTCCTCCCCCGCAAGCCAGCGTTCGGATGCCGGCTGAATGCAAGGAGCAGCGCTGCGGCGGTTGAGCTTGCTCGGCCTGCGGGCTCAGACTTTCCACAAAGAGGCCCGGACTGGTGCCTCGGCCGGTGACGACAGCAGGCTTACCGGCGAGGACTCCCGGCAACAGCCACACGGCCAGCAAAATTGCAACGAGTTTACGGATGGGACGCTTCACCCTAGTTCTTGATGACATTGATGTTGACGGTAACGTCCTTGATGGTTCCCTCCCCGTAGGACACTCTCACCTTATACATGTCACGTCCAAAATATCCGCTCTTTGAAGTATAGTATTCCGACACGCCGAGAGACTTCCTGGAGTTGCATTTATCGCGAATGCCGTCTCTATAATTGGGAAAAATATTCTCTTTGACGAAATCAACCGAGCCATGCGCCGGGGCTTGCACCAATTTTATCTTGGCAATCGTCGCAACGGTGCAGTTTGCATTCAAATTGTAGGACTGGCCCATTTTTGTCCGCTCCCCACTCAGAGCTCGGCTATGATCCTCAGACATAGCGATACCGTTCTTAATGGTAACGCATCCAGACAGACCTAAAATTATGGAAAGCACAGAAATCGAAATAAGATTTTCTTTGAAAAATCGCACACCCAGCATTTCGTTTTTCATCTCATAGTTTTATTAATATCGCCATTCACCTTATTCAATCAGCAGCTTATTGCAATGGTACGGGCTTACACCGCGCCCGCTCCATGGTCTCCTCGCCACCGAGAAAGACTGCCCCCCGGCGACGTCGGAAACAGCCCTCTCGCAAAGCCCTACGGACAGCGCCTATGTTCGACTTTGATCCGCTCTATTCGACGCCTCAGGTCGAGGCTGTCGAACAGTTCATCAGCAAGCACTATCCGCTTGCCGGGCCGATTTCCTGCCGATTGCTTCAACGCGGCTTGAACGATGTGTATCTCGTCGTCGGCGGCAACGGCGAGCATTATGTCTTCCGGCTTTCCCACCGCCGCGCGCGCGGTCCAGCCGACGTCAAGACCGAAACGGCATTTCTGGCGCACCTTTTGCAATCGGGCGTTCCGGTCGCAGCGTCCATTCCGACACGCGAGGGCGCGATGTTCGTTCAGGGATACGCGCCAGAGGGTGCCCGCCACGGCGTGCTCTTCCGGGCGATCGACGGCCGCAAACCGTCTGCAATGGATGCCGGCGATGCCTCGGCCAACGGCAGGACGCTTGCCCTGATGCACAATGCCGCCGAGACATTTTCGCCGGATGAAGCGCTCTATCGGCTTGACCTCGAACACTTGCTGCATCGCCCACTCGCCCGAATACGCGATAGCGGCATCGTGGAAGACGCCGAGGTCCGCAGCGATCTTGAGAACATCGCCGCGCGAACCGCAAAGGCAATCGAAGCCTTCGCCGATCTGACCTGGACTCATTGCCATGGGGATTGCCACGGCTTCAATGCGCGTATCAACGATGCCGGTGAAGCCATATTTTTCGACTTTGACGACGGCGGTCGGGGATACCTCGCTTACGACCTGTCGGTCTTCCTGTGGGCGCAAGTATCCTTTGGCCGGAAATCGACCGCCATGTGGGACGTATTCCTCGAAGGCTATCGAGCCGTCCGGCCGGTCACTCCGGATGACTTCGAAGCCGCCCTTCGCTTTGTGATCGTCCGCCACATCTGGCTGATGGGCGAATATGCAAGCCGGGCGCAGGAATGGGGAAGCGAGACTGTCGGCTGGATTGCGCGGGAAGCGCATTTCCTCAGGACGTGGGAGACCGAGCAATTTGTCGATCGTCTCTTCTGAATTCAGTCACGGCTGGTCGCTACGACGCAATTCGCGGCGCGCGCTATGACACGGAACTGCCGCGCCTCAAGCCGCGCGTGAGCGCGACCCGAGAGCTTGCTGAAGGCGGCCGGGCGGGCCGCCTCGGCTCCATCAGGCCGTACGTCTGACCATTCTGGCAACGGCGATCAGGATGCAGGCTCCGATGAAGCCCGCGATCAGATAACCCAGCCAGCCGCCCAGGGCGACGCCGAAGAGCGACAGGATAAAGTTGGCGACGATGGCGCCGACAATACCGAGTATGATGTTCATGAGCACGCCCATGTTGCTCTTCATGAGCAATTCGGCGAGCCAGCCGGCAATGCCGCCGATGATGATTGCGGCGATCCAGCCGATACCTGCATTTTCCATAGCAATTCCCCATTGTGAAATACGCCGGCTATCGCGTCTCGCAGGTCGAGCTAAACCGATTGCCAAGCGACAAGACTATAACCTTCGGCGGCGCCAGTTGGTTCCATAAGCCCCCGCCCCCAGCGGTCATGTGCGCCTCGCGATCTGATTCAGTCACCTGTCGGCCGCGGGCCAATCGTTGGAAGGTTCCTCTATCACCTCGTCGTCCGCGGGATCGGGGTCGCGCTCAAGGGCTGCGCGCAGATTGCCGATCTCCTTGATGATCGCATCGAAGACGTCCTGCTGCCTGGCCCCGGCCACAACGCAGTCGTCGACGAGATGGTCCAGCTTGGCGCGAAGCCCGACTTTCCAGTTATTTTTGCTCATGGCCTTCTCCTCCTCTGTCTGACAGTTCCCACCGCCGTTGACAGGCGGGCGGCGGCTTCCGCCTGGCGTTTCGTTGCACATCGCCGCTGTTCCTGACATCGATCGGCGGCGTCGACGATCCGCATTCATCCCGCTTTCTTGCGGACGCTTCGGCCTTTGACGTGGCGCGGCTTGTCGCCGTCGTCCAAGGAACGGCGGGAAACTATTGGCGCCCGGTGCGCCTGAAGCCGCTCCTCCCCCATCACCTTACCAATCGGTAAGTTGTGGCCAAGCCGTCCTCTCGGCTAAATCTCGCCATCCAGGCAAGTCGGGAACGATCGGGCTGATGCGAATCCTGCTTATCGAGGACGATACGAAGACGTCCGATTATATCGCCAAGGGCTTCTCCGAGGCAGGGCATGTCTGTGACGTGTTCGGCGACGGCCGCGACGGACTGTTTCAGGCGCAGCGCGAGGCCTATGACGTCATCGTCGTCGATCGCATGCTTCCGGGCCTCGACGGGTTGGCGATCGTGCGTTCACTCCGCGCTGCCAAGGTCGGCACACCGGCGCTGTTCCTGACGTCGATCGGCGGCGTCGACGATCGGGTCGAGGGGCTGGAGGCGGGCGGCGACGATTATCTGGTCAAACCCTTCGCCTTCTCCGAGCTTCTGGCGCGCGTCAATGCGCTTGGCCGCCGCCCGCCGGTGCAGGAGCAGCGGACGGTGCTGAAGGTTGCCGATCTCGAGCTCGATCTGATCCGCCGGGAGGCCCGCCGCGCCGGGCAGATGATCGAGCTGCAGCCGCGCGAATTCACCCTGCTCGAGGTGCTGATGCGCGGCGAAGGCCGGGTCATCACCAAGACCATGCTGCTGGAACGGGTCTGGGATTTCCACTTCGATCCGAAGACCAGCGTCGTCGAGACCCATATCAGCCGGCTGAGAGCCAAGGTCGACAAGCCGTTCGAGGCCCAGCTTCTGCACACCGTCCGCAACACCGGATACAGCCTGCATGCGCCTCGAACAGGATGATTTCAGGCCCATCCTGTTCGCAATTTAAAGAGTAAGAGCATGATGTCGTCCGAAAACCGCGCACACTTTTCGGCATCATGCTCCAGCCTGCGCAGGAGCACGCCGTTCCGGCTTGCCGTCACCTTCGGCGTGCTGTTCGTCGTCGCCTTCATCTTGAGCGGCACGATCATCTATCACATGCTGCGCCTCGGCCTTGCGCGCGATCTCGAACAGTCGCTGGGCGAGATGAATTCGCTGATCGTCTCGACCTACGAACCCAATGACACCGAAGACCTGGTCAACACACTGAACAATTATGCGAGCTTCCAATCGACCTCCGACGGGCTTTATTCGCTGACCGATGCAGGCGGGCGCAAACTTGCCGGCAATTTCGCCGCACCCCGCATCCCGAACGGCGTCTATACCGTCACCTCCAGGGATGTCGGGCTGAAGGGGCATGAACGCTATCGGATGCAGGTGTCGACCATCGGCCCCTACAGCCTGGTGGTGGCGGAAAACTTCAACGATGTCGACGAGATGCTGCGGATCGTGCTGGTGAGCTTCGAATGGGCGGCCGCGATCGTCGTGGCGACCGCGATCGGCGGCGGCGTCTTTCTTGCCGTTCGTGCCCAGGCGCGGCTGGACAGCGTCGCCCACACGATGAACGACGTCTCGCACGGCGCGCTCGACGCCCGTATCGCCATCAGCGGCAACGGCGACGATCTCGATATGGTGGCGCTCCAGATCAATGCGGCGCTGGAACGGCTGCAGCGCTTGGTCGAGAGCATGCGGCAGGTGAGCGCCGATATCGCCCACGACCTGAAGACGCCGCTCAACCGGCTGCGCCTGACGCTGGATGCCGCAGTGGCTGGAAATGACCGGCAGGCGGATGTTTCGGCTCTGCTTGACGAAGCGAGACACGAGAGCGACCGGATCAACGCCACCTTCGAGGCGCTGCTGCGCATTTCGCAGATCGAGGCCGGCGCCCGCAAGGAGCGTTTCCAGGCGACCGACATCGATGCCGTGCTTGCCGTGATTTCCGAAGTCTATGTCGATGTCGCGGAAGATGCGCGCCAGTCCTTGACGATCGCGGAGCGCTGTCCCGCGCTCATTCGGGGCGACCGCGATCTGTTGATGCAGATGATCGCCAACCTGGTGGAAAACGCGATCAACCACTGCCCGGCAGGAACCGACATCACGGTTTCGCTCCGCCGCCAGGGCGGCCACGCCGTCCTCTCGGTCGCCGACAGCGGCCCCGGCATTCCCGCCGGCGAAAGGGACAAGGTCTTCCGGCGTCTCTACCGGCTAGACAAGAGCCGCACGACACCGGGAAGCGGCCTCGGACTCAGCCTCGTCAAGGCCATCGCCGAGCTGCATTCGGCTGATATCACCATGGCGGACAATCATCCCGGCCTCATCGTTTCGGTTAGCTTCCCGCTGATGCCGGGGGAGCGGTCCTGACCGCTCATCCCCGGGGGAGCGGTTCTAGCCGCTCATCCCCGGGGGAGCGGTTCTAGCCGCTCACCCTCCAAGCCGCGAGACGGCGCAAGCGGCGCGCAAACCGGCGCACCTCAGCGGCCGTGCGATAGGGCAGGACGCTCCATGGCCGGCGGCGGCCAAGCCGGTATGCCGAAAGCCCTGCCTGTATCTGGGAACAGGGATCCGCCCTTTGGCTCACCGGCGCCGGCTCGACGAAGCAGGCGCTCAGCCCCTCATCGAACTCCAGATCGAAGGCGAGATCATAGGGCAGGCACATGGGCAGAAGCGCGCCGGCAATCCACCCGGCCGCCTTGCGATTGATCAGATAGGCTCCGGACCCCTTCTCGCGGGTCAGTGCGATGGCAAGCGAGCGCGACGCGGTCAGCGGCTCCACCTTGTGCTTTTTCCCGGAGCTGACGGTGGACAGACGCAGGATGTCCCAGCGCGCCTGGTGCTCGAGGGCGGCATCGAGCAGCTCGGCCAGATCGTCATCGAAATCGAGATCGTCTTCCAGAATGAGCGCGAACTCGGCATTGCTGGCGAGGAAGCGCCTGGCGCATTCGACATGGCTGAGATAGCAGCCGATCTCGAAAGGGTTCGGCCGGCGGCCGTGCCGGCTGAGATAGGCCGCTTCGTCGAAGCCCGGATGCGGCAGGCTTAGGCCCGCGCCATCGACCGCCGCCACACGCTCGAAGGCAAGGCCGACGCTTGCCAGCAGGCGCTCCATTCGAAACCTGCGCAATGGCGCACGGTCGAGATTGATCAGGTAGGTGTTGACCCGCAGGCTGACCGGATGAATGGCCGGCATAAGGGTGGCGGGTGCGGCGCGCATATTCATGAGAGAGCTACCTCGACTTGGCAATGACGGCGCCAAGCTGCGCTCCAATCCTCACGGGGACCTCGCCCCAGCTATACATTTTCGTAAAGTGGCCGGCAGAGTGCCCAGGCCTGCATTCTTACGGATTGGTATAGTCCCGGCAAAGGACGCGTAAGAATGCCGCGCTACCAGCTCTCTTGCGACACGCAGCGGGCCCTTCCCTTCCCCCGATCAGAATGCAACCAACGCGCCTTCGATGACGATAGCGACCCACTGCGTGCCGCACCGGATGATCCTTGGCTTGAGCACGCCGCTCAGCGCCCTCACCCACCACAGACGGAGACCAACGATGAAACCACGTGCCAGATTGCTGCCCCTGCTTGCCGGAGCTGCCATTCTCGCCTGCTCGGCCGGAACAAGCTTTGCCGCCACGGTGATCAATGTCACGGAAGATGGAGAGGGCGGCGGGGCGATGTCGCTGAAGCTCGACCCGCCAACGGTGAAAGCCGGCCCCGCGACCTTCGCAGTCCACAACGATGCGATGACCGAGCAGCATGAAATGGTCGTCGTTCGCCTGAAATCCCCGGACCTGCCCATCCCGGTCAACGCCACCAAGAATCGCATCGATGAATCGAAGCTGAAAAGCCTGGGCGAGGTTTCCGATCTGAAACCAGGCGCCAGCGGCAAGCTGAACGCCAGGCTGACGCCGGGGACCTACCTGCTCTTCTGCAACATGAAGGGCCACTACGAAGCCGGGATGCAAGCCAGGCTGACGGTTACGCCGTAGGGCGTGCGACTGCCCGCTCGGCGGCGAACAGCTCTCGCCGCCGAGCAGCGAACCGCAGGAAAGGCCAGCGCCAGACGATGAAGGAACCGCTCCCGCCTCATTCGCCGGCATAGCGATTCCCTCTTGGCGCGGCCCGTCCGATTTGCAGGCCTCTGATGGCGGGCGGCCTGCCGCAGACATGACAAAACGCGCTTTTTGCGCTACTACTTGACGCCGGAAATGATTGTCAGCCAGGGGGAGCGCCATGACCTCGTATGACTCTGACAAGGCCGCCAAACTTCATCGCGAATTGCATAGCCACCTTCCGCCGGCACCGGCGTTGCGTCTGAAGGCCCTGGAAACGGTTCTGACCGAAAAGGGCTTTCTCGGTGCCGATGCTGTCGACATGTGGCTCGACAACTATTCAGAGAATGTCGGGCCGATGAACGGCGCCAAGGTGATTGCACATGCCTGGACGGATCAAGCCTTCGCCGATCGGCTGGCGGGGAATGCGATCTCTGCTTTTGCAGAGGTGGTGCCAAGCGTCGAGCCGGACTACAATCTGCGCGCAGTCTTCAACACGCCGGATGTTCACAACCTGATCGTCTGCACCCTGTGCTCCTGCTATCCGCTCGGCATCCTCGGCATGTCGCCTTCCTGGTATAAATCGACCGAGTACAGGGCGCGTGCCGTCCGCAATCCTCGTGGCGTCCTGCAGGAGTTCGGCATCGTGTTGCCGGAATCCGTAGAAATCAGGGTATGGGATTCAACATCCGATCGTCGTTACATGGTCATTCCGCAGCGGCCCGACGGGACCGAAGGCTGGTCGGAACAGCAGCTTGCCTCGCTCGTCACCCGCAACTCGATGATCGGCACGGCCAGGGATCTCGCACCGAGGGCCAGTTGATGGATACCATCCACGATCTCGGCGGCAGACAGGGATTTGGGCCGGTTTTACACCAGTTCGATGATGACCAGCACATGTTTCCTGAAGAATGGAAAGCACGTGTCTGGGCGATTGCGATGATGTCGATGTCGAAACTCAGCCAGCAAGAAACCGGATGGACGCTCGACTGGTATCGCCACGTTCTGGAACGGTTGCCGCCCGACCTCTATCTCCGCTTCGACTATTTCGAAAAGTGGATGCTGGCAATGATGGTCACGGCGATCGATGAAGGCATTGCAGATGTCCAGGAATTCGTGGACGGGCATGCAAGGTCTGCGACGATGCAGTTGCGCCATATGCCGCCGCAGGCAGAGAGCGCGAAAACCATTGATTCCTTCAAACCCGGCGACAAGGTCCTCGCCAAGCGAGACAGCGGTTCGATGCACACCCGTTTGCCATCCTACGTGCGAGGGCGCCGCGGTATCGTCGAAAGCGTGACAGGGCCGCAGCCTCTGCCGGATCTTTCCGCGACCGGCAGAATTTCCATCGAGCAGACCTACGCGGTTCGCTTCGATATGAAGGAGCTTTGGCCCGAAGCGGCTGACAGCCGCGACGTGCTGCTGATCGACATGTGGGAGAGCTACCTTGACCCGGCCTGAGATTTCCCGTGCTTCTCTTCGATCTCGCGACCGAAATCCCGCCTTCCAGGAGCAATGGCATGCGCAAGTCGTCGCGATTGTCGAACTGCTGCTCGCTTCGGGAAAACTGGATCCGGAGGACTGGTCGCAAACTCTGGGCGCGGAGCTCGAAAAGCGCGCACGCGCTGGTGAGACCGACGACGATGCGACCTATTACGGGGCGTTCAAGGCGGCCCTCGAACTTGTTCTCGATCGTACCGGAATAGCGTCTTATTCGGAAGTGGATCGGCGCGAGAGCGCATGGCGTCAAGCCTATCTCAGCACGCCTCATGGCAGGCCGGTGACGCTCCCAGGCTAATGCACCGAGGCCGAGACCTGAGTTCAAACTTTGCCGACGCAGCCAACTCTGACTATACAGCTCGATCGGGCAAACTCCTGCCCCTCAGGCATCCTCGAACAGTCTCTGAAAAGGGGAAAATCTTGGCCGAGAATGATTATGATGCGTTCGCGGCGGCTTATGATGCCGATAACGAGGTCAATGCCTGGAATGCCTATTACGAGCGGCCGGCTATTCTTGCCCTGGTTGGCGACGCCGCCGGGCTTTCCGTGCTCGATGCCGGATGCGGCGGCGGGGCGCATGCGGCAGCGCTGATCGAGCGCGGGGCTGTCGTGACCGGGATCGACGCAAGTGCCGGCATGCTTGATATCGCGCAGCGTCGCCTGGAAGGGCGCGCGCGCCTGCTGACCGCTGATCTCAACGAGCCATTGCCGTTTAGGGACAAGGCTTTCGACCTGATCCTTGCCTCGCTCGTCATGCATTATCTGCCCGACTGGTCGAGGCCGCTTTCGGAATTCAACCGGCTGCTCGCGGCGGGCGGTCGCCTCGTTTTTTCCACGCACCATCCCTTCATGGATCACGCCTCGACCGGCCGAGACAATTATTTCGAGACTTACAGCTTCGATGAGACCTGGCAGCGCGGCGGAAGGGAGATCGCCATGCGCTTCTGGCATCGGCCGCTGCACGCCATGTTCGAGGCGCTGAAGTCGGCCGGATTTCAGATCGACATCGTCAGCGAGCCCCAGCCCGACCCGCAAGCCCGCACGCTTTTTCCGCAGGCCTATCAGAGCCTGACGACCAAGCCGCGGTTCCTGTTCTTTTCGGTGGTGAAAGTGTGACGACGGGTGCTGGTACCGGGGTCTGTTGACTCTCTCGGGCGTGGTGTTCCGAGGTCGCGGAGCTATCCCTGCCTTTGAAATAGCACCGCCGGACGGCGGCTTGCTTATCGAAGGATAAAGCTGCCGTTCGAGGTCGATCCGAGGAACGTGCTATGTGTTAGGATGCGACCCGAAGGCGGAATGCGGAATGCGACAGACGCACTGCGAGGGGCGGTGTGATCGCACCCGAATTTGCGCGACCGAGAGCCGACGTTCAAAGGGGAGACGAGGACGATGCCGACACCACAGCAACCCAGTCTGATAGTTCGACAGAAATCCCCACCGAATATCGAGTTTCCGTTTGCGTCGCTCTCCGATTGGCTGATCCCGACCGAGCAGTTCTTCGTGCGAAACCATTTCCCGTCGCCGGACATCGATGCGCGAGACTGGAGATTGCGCGTCGGCGGGGCGGTGGAGCGGCCGATCGAACTTGACCTCGACAGCATCAAGGCGATGCGGAGCACGACTTTATCAGCCGTCGTCGAGTGTGCAGGGAATGGCCGCGTCTACTATGAGCCGCCGAAGGAGGGGTTGCAGTGGCAGAACGGAGCCGTCGGCAATGCCGCGTGGACAGGTGTTCTTCTGCGCGAGATTTTGGAAATGGCGGGCGTTAAGCCAACCGCATGTGAGGTTCTGCTCGCAGGCGCCGACAGCGGCGTCGTCGACACGAACAAGAAAACGGCTTCTCCCGGCCCCATCGCTTTTGCGCGCAGTTTACCGCTTGAGAAGGCCATCGCTGACAGCACGATCCTTGCCTATTCGATGAACGAGGCGCCGTTGACGCGCGATCACGGCTACCCGCTGCGCGCGGTCGTGGGTGGCTGGTTCGGCATGGCTTGGGTCAAGTGGATCACGGATATCACGGTTGTGGAGCAACCGTTCCTTGGCTACTGGCAGGCGCGCGACTATTTCCGTTGGGAGCGCAACCTCGGGGAACCCAGGCTGGTCCCCCTTGCGGAGATGGAGGTCAAAGCGCAGATCGCGCGTCCCGTCCAGGGGGCGCAGCTCATCGCCGGCCAACCGTACCGGATTTTTGGAGCCGCTTGGAGCGGAGAGGCTCCTATCCGGCAGGTGCAGGTCTGCACCGGAGATGGCAGGGGCTGGCGCGAGGGAAGGCTCCTCGAAACAGAACGTCCCTTTGCATGGCGCTTGTGGGAGTACATGTGGACCCCTGAAGAAGTGGGGCGATATACACTGCGATGTCGCGCTGTCGATGGGGCGGGGAGCGTGCAGCCCGAGCTCCAGCGTTCCGACTGCGAGAGCTACGCGGCCAATTGGATCATTCCGGTGGAGGTTACGGTCGTTCCCGAGCCACAGACGTACCAGGAGGAATTCGTGATCTGATCACCCGCTGGGACGGAATGGCGGCTTTTCGCGCTTTGTTGCCGTGAGGTTTCGACGGCAAACCCCGATGGCAGGGCTGCTTCTGTGCTTCATCTTCGAAAGCGGACGAGATCTTCCAATTCACTGTCACCCATTGACGTGAACCGGTTTCACCCCAATACGGTCAGGCCAGCCAGACGACAACAGGAGTGTAATAGTGAGCGAACCGACCGTAGCCGATGCAACAAACCGCATTTATGAGTCGCTCCAGGCGGACAACGCCGACATCGACGCGCATATCGCCGCTCTCAAGGCGGCGTTGACGCGGGCGGGTTTAAAAGAGGCCGTATTCGACCCGGCCAGGCTCGTGCAGAATAACCGGTCCGGCAGGAAGCGAATGCAGGCCTACTTTCGCCAGCGCGGTGTCATGGTGACATTCTCAGCCTCGTGAAGCCTTACTATGAAGGCAGACGGCTGTAATCACCTCAGTGAGCCGAGCAGCGTGACGTCGGGGCATTTGCGACACTGCGGGGCCGAGCAATTCCGGCGTCAACCGCCCCTCGCCCCGCCGTAAGCTCCCTGCTCGCCCACAAGAGCAGCAGCGGCAGCGGCATCCGGCTGAGGTCTTCGGCTCGATCGGCCGGTTCTGGCGAAAACACACGCCCCACCCTCCGTCATCCCAGGCCTTGAGCCTGGGATCCATGCCCGTGGCTGATGGAGGCAGGGGTGGATCCTCGGGTCAAGCCCGAGGACGACGGAGGGTGGGGTGAGCTCTGCGGCAAATACAGTGATGGCGGATGGGATGTGGGCGAATATCGCGTCCGTCGCCCCGTCATCATCACCCAGCCCTCGCCCCCCGCAACGCCGTCAAACCCCTGCGCAGCCACAGCAATTGCTGCGGCGGCATCTGGCGCAAATGGTCGTAGTCCATCACCGTCACATTATAGACCGTGCTCCTGACCTGCGGTCCATCAGGGCAGCGCAGCAGGATGCCCTGCAGGGCCATCATGCGGTTGCTGGCCTTGCGGGCGCGGTCGGCGTGGGTGTCGGTCACCTCGCCTTCATGGCCCTTGACGGCAAAGAGCGATTGCGCCCTCGGGCTCGGGGCCGGGATGCCTGTGGTCTTGTGGTAGCGGGCGATGGCCTCGGCATAGTCGTCGCCGGCCTGGCGCTGCTCGGCGGTGATCAGGCCGTCGAGGAACATGCGGCCGAGGGTGTAGCCGGCAAAGGGGCTTTTGACCGTCTCGTCGGCCACCGTCCGACCGAAGCCGTGGATGCGGCGGCGGGCCGATATCGCCACGCTGATATTCTCCTTCTCGGTTTCGAAGGGCTTGATCTTGCCGCAGGGAAAGCGCTCGACATTCTCCTTGCGCGGCCGGCCGGCGCCCTTGTTGACCCGTCCTGTCTTCACCTTGGTGGCTTTGCCGCCCATGCTGATCGTCCTTCTATCGAATGATGCCGTTTCTGAGTGCCGCGGCGACCAGCGCCGTATCCTTGAAGACGCCGAGCCGCGCCTTGGCGTTTGATATGTGCGTATTCACGGTGATGTGGGAGATGCCGAGAATGGTGCCGATCTCGGCGGCCGTCTTGCCCGCCGCCATCCAGCGGATGATTTCGGTTTCGCGTGGGGTGACCTTGCTCATGGCTCTGCATATCCATCGATGCACGGCACGCGCGGCATCGTCACATGCGCGCCCGACATGGTCACCCGCGTCACGCGGTCGGGGTGGCGGATCGGCTGGACGGGCGGGCCCGCCTTCGGCTGCGGATGCCAGGCGTCCTGCCTCGAGGGAAACCTGTCGCGGTTGCGGGATGCCATGTTGATGACGGTGTTCTTCTTCGAGCCGAACATGACGGCGATTTCTCTGGCCGACAGCCCTTCCTTCCAGAGCTTTTCCGCCTTGACGATCTTGTCTTCCGTCCAGAATGTGATGGTCATCTCAATGCCTCCTCAGGTCGTGCGGCCCTTGCAATGATCGGGTTGTCGGGGAACATCCTGGCGAGCTCCCGCTTGGCGTTGCGGCTGCCATTGGCGGCGTCGCGCAGCAGCTGCATCTTGTAGGCGGCGACCTTCGGCTGCGGCCTCTCCGGCTCGGCCTCCATGCGCGGGCGGCTCTCCGCCTCGATCGCCGCCTGCTGATGGCGGCATTGCTCGGCGAAACTGGCGCAGCTCGGAGCGAAGGCGCGGTTATGATCCCGGACCTTTCCTGAGATGAAGAGTTTGGCCGCCTGCCAGACCGCCTCCAGCGGAATGCCCTCGATCGCGACGAGATAGGCGCGGATCTGCATGTCGGGATCAGTGCCTGCGGATGCCGGGAAACCCGAAAGCATCCCAGCTATGATCTTCACCGGAGAGGAAATCTCTTGCGGCATCCACTGTCGTCCTTCTCGTACTGCTGTTGATCGACCCGGCTTCCCTCGCCTTCTCCTTGAGGTACCAGTCGCATTTGATCGCCTGCCAGCCGCGGAAGATCTGCATCTCGGCGGCGCCGACCGGGTCGCCGGTCGCCAGATATTCCCGCGCCTGCATCCTCGCCGCATAAGCCGTCAGCGGCTTCTTCAGCGTGCGTTTGCGATGCTCGATGATCGCCGCTGCCAGCTCCTCCCCCAGCACCGGGCTGAGGATGTCCATGATCTCCTGGTTCATTGTGTCCTTCGCCATGCGATGTCCTTTCCCGATTGAGATGGCCGGCCTCAAACCCGCACCCGCCGTCGGCCGCCGGCGAAATTGACCGGCGTGCCCGGCTTGAGGGGGCGGCGGGGAAAGCGGCGAATCTCCGCGCCGGCATGGTCCTGCTGCGCGGTGTCGCCCTTCTCGGCGCTTCGAAGCGTGTGGATCTCGGTTTCGACGGACGGCACCGACGTGCCGAGGATGGCAGCGATTTCGATATAGTCCCGGCCGGAGCGGAAGAGCTCGAGCGCGTTCATGTGGGTGCCTTGCTGCGCCGGGGCGGCCTTGAGCTGGAAGCTCATCGCTTGATCCTTCTTTCGAACGCGGTTCGCCGTTCCCGCCGAAGCGGGTGCTGCCAACGCCTTTGATTTTTCACGGATGACGACCGGAGCCCGGCTCTGTTGCGGAGCAAAAGCTCCGGTCGTCTGCCAGGCCGCCGCCTGGGTCGGGCACGAGCGCGCCCGGTGGGCACGACATCGTCGCGCCCGGGATGCCGGCGTCGCCGAGGGAGGGCAACGACGCCAGCCACCGATAGCCGTCAGGGAGGAGTGAGGCTGTCGGGATCGGGGATCGGAAGAGCGCCGGGGGCGATCTCCCGCAGCTCTTTCGGGCTGGTCGGCCGGCTGCAAGTCTCGCAGTGGCGCTCGATCACCTCGGCGATCGACAGCGCCTTGCCGCAATTCGGGCAGCCGGTGTAGCGGGCGGGCGGGGTGGAGATGGTCACAGCGACTCCACCTCCCGGTTGGCGTTCAGCACCTGCTGCAGGGCCTTGGCGAGGAAGGGGATATCCTCGTTGCGAACTGGTATCGCGGACATCCGCCCTCCCCTTGGCCCCTGCGGCCGGTGAATGACGACGCCGGTCGGCACGACGTCCATGGCGAGCCTCTCTTGCGAGGAAATGGTGAACCTCATGGCGTCTCCTCCAGTCCGAAAGGCTGGCCCGTTGTTGATGATGTCGGTGCATATCATGGCGATTAGGGTACAATTAATACCCGATATGTCAAGCACATTAGGGCATGACATGTACCTTAATTTAGGGTATTTTTTATATCATGTTGAAAGATCAGGAACAATTTGAACGCGAAGAACGCGCAAAGCGCCTCGTCATGGCCAGGAAGAATGCTGGCTTTGCCGGGCCGAAGGCGATCGTCGATCGGTTCGGCTGGAATGCGAATGTCTACAAGGCGCATGAATCCGGCCGCAACGGCTTCGGCATCGCCGATGCGAAGAAGTATGCCCGCGCTTTCAAGGTCAATCTCAACTGGCTGCAGTTCGGCACCGGCAACGCGCTCGATCCCGATGAGCTGCCGGTCTCCGTCGCCGATGTGCCGAAGATCTCCTGGGTCAGCGCCGGCCAGCTCAGCGAGCAGGCGCCGATCACCGACTTCTCGGAATTCCCGACGGTCGCCGCCCTCGATCTGCCCGATGGCGAATGGATCGCGCTCGAGGTCGAGGGCAATTCGATGAACAAGATCTCGCCGCCGGGCTCGATCATCTTCGTCAATCTGCGCGACAAGCGCCTGGCGCCGAACGCGCTTTATGTCGTCGCCGACGAAACGGGCGCCGCGACCTACAAGCGCTATCGCCCGAACGACAACCCGCCCTTCCAGCCCGCCTCCTACGAGGACGTGCCGCCGCCGGAATTCCAGGGCGCCGTCACCATCGTCGGCCGCGTCCGCCGATCGATCATCGAGATGTAGGGATGAGAGCGCAAGGCGCGGAAACGATGCCGCGAAGCAATCAAATTCAATAGGAAAAACAGAACGATCCGTCCTTCATCTCGCGCCGGCAGAATCTGGTTCTACATCGTCACGGCGGCGGTGTTTCTCCTGGCATACAGCGCGCGCGGGAGATGTACGGCCTGTAGGATTTCGCTCCGAAGCCCGCCGATCCCCAGCTGTGATCACGAGGGATATCGGACCGATGCATCCTCCGAAAGCACAAATTGCGGAAGCTCCGGATGCCGTTTACGCACCACCCGCGACACCGCCACCAGGATGGACCGGATGGCGGCGGGAAACATGTCCTTCGGCAGCGTCTCCTCCCACGGATCGTAGAATTCGGTGATGCCAGGCCTGCCTCGATCACCTCGTCGGTGATTTCGATTTCGCTGCGCGTGGCCCGCCTCTTTTTTCTCGTAGCTTCATACTCCAACTTCAGTTCTCATTCCTCTCTCTTCAGCTTAGGAGGAGAAGGTTCCTGAAGGCTGGTGAGGGAGGGTTCCGGCCAAAGCTTCCCCCTACCCCATGAGCAAAGCCCATGAAGCCGGGAGAGCATTGGCCAAGTCCTGAAGGCCGGAGCCGGGATGGGACACGTGCCAGAGGGGCCATTCGCTTCGCCCTCGTCCTGATTTTCTGACAGCGCACTTAAGGACTTTCGCTTCCCGCGCCGCTGGGCTTCGTCAGCTCGGGAGTTGCACCCGGTCGCCCAATCACTGGCGACACACATACGCCTACGATTCGTACCTCGTCAATCCAATAGGTATTTTTTATACCTTTTTCCGTTGACGCGATCGGGTATAATAAATACCTTAATCTCAGAAGCCGACCAGAGGCGCGAGAGGACAGGCGATGCAGCACATTCGCAAGATCGAGACCGAGGAAAGCAAGCGGGACGCCCGCTGGAATGCGGCGCGCACGATGGGCGACTGCCGCGCCTATATGGCCAACGAGGCCCAGCGCATGGGCGCCCTCGGCTTTGCCTTCCTGCGCCGTCCCGAACATTCGATCCGCGGCCCATCCTGGCTGCGCGGCGCTGCGGCAAGCGTCGAGGAGCACTACCGCTATGCCCGCGAGATCATGGGCATCACCGATACCGATCAGCTTTACGCCTGAGGGGAACGGAGATGTCTGCCGCCAATCCCACATCCGAACCATCGACCGAGCGCCCTTCCCGTCCCGCCGCCCGACGGGCCGGAGCAAGCGAAAAGACCCGCGCCACGGCCCGTTTCACCGCCGGCGCACCCGATCTCCTGGAGGCGCTGGTGGAGGCCGAACGCTTTTTCGACGGCAGCGACGATCACGGCTGCCCGCTTCACCAGAAAATCCTCGCCGCCATCGATACGGTGAAAGGCGGCGCATCATGAGCGATTGCCTGATCAAGGCCTTTTCCGGCTGCGCCTGCCCGCCCGGCGAATGCGGGCAAAAGCCCGTCACCCCGGCGCCGCTCACCTTCGTCTCGTGGCGGACCCAGGCCATTGCCTGCCTCGCCTTCGGTTTCCTCGCGGCGATCATCTCGGCCGCCTGGATGGAGACGCAGTTCAAAACCCGGGATCTGCGATACCAGGAGCAGGTGTCATGGAAGTGAGCCAGGGCTCTTGCCGACACCACCGCTCAGGAGCTGAACTTGATGTCGCTGGCCTTCGCCGCGGTAATGAACGCCCGCCGCACCTGCTCGGGCCCGGCGGCATCGTTGAACACGTCAAGCACAAGACGTTCGGCAGCCTTCGCCGCCGGCGTCTGCTCGGGCCAGTCATTCAGCAAGGTGTTGCCGGCCTGAACAACATTATAGACCGTCCTCACCTTGCCATTGATGGTGATCTTCACCGGCTTGAACCTTCGTCGCCTGCTCATGATGCATCCCCTCACGCTGGAAATACGCGACTCAACGAATCACCGCGGGACTCGTTCCGGTTGAGGTGGCAGTGGAATTCTGGAACGCTGACGTATGGCCATCAGCGCCAAGATCACAAGGCAACGCTGGTGCGGTGATCGTCTCAGCCGCCTGAAATCAGGAGCATACGTCATGGAAGTGAGCGAAGGCTTTCCAGCCATGCTGAGCCGACACCGGCGGCAAAGCCGATGAAATAGAAAGGCTGCCTCTCGTTCATCCATGAACTCACCAGCCTCATCACCGGCAAAATACTACGTCGAACGGCTCACCATCCGTGGCGGTACCGAAACACGGTCACAGGTCGGGGAAAGTACGGAGAATTGAAGAGAACGTAGAGAATGCGCAGCAATTGCAATGTTTGAAAATTGATGCTTTCAATACCATTTTGGTATAAGCAATGCGGCATGACCCCCTAGAGGGCGAGCGATATGATGCGATTCAAATTCAATCTGGATAAAACGGTGCAAGCGATCGACTTTGTCGCGCAGCACAAACCAGGCATAACCCAATATTATATCGGCAAGATATTGTTCTTCGCCGACCGTGAGCATGTGCTCGATTACGGACGGCCGATCACAGGTGACAAGTATGTTGCGATGGAGCATGGCCCCGTGCCGTCTGCGACGCGCGACTTGTTGCGAGTCGATTCCGGTTATCCAGATGAAATGATTGACCGTTTTCATGAGCGACTTCGCATCAAGCATCAAGACAATAAGCAGCACGTATTTTCAAAAGGGCATGACAAATTCCCTGCGCTTTCGGGAACCGACAAGGAATACCTGCTGAGTTCGCTGCAGCGGTATGGAAGCATGAGTTTCGGAACTCTCAGGGAAATTTCTCATGAGGATCCGGCTTATGCTGATGCTTGGGATCGCCCTGGTAATGCCAATGAGATGGATGTTTCGCTCTGGCTAGATCAACTTGACGAGCCAGAGCTGGCTAAGAGCCAGCTTCAAGAGCGTGTCGGCTGTGTGGCGTAGCATATGCAGAAATGGGAGGTTGTGCGGGTTTTCTGTGGTTTCTTGCCAAACCCTCACGACAAGTTTTGCATATGTATCTGCCCGATAAGTCACCGCTACTATTTCGTAAATAGCAATCCGCCTCAATTCCGAAAAGCTCGCCAGTTCGCGGTGAGCATCGAGAACTACGAGGCAATGTTCCTGACACACCTATCATTCGTCGACACTACATCGGTAGAGCTGATTCCCGCCGATCTCATTGAGGCAGCCTACGAAGATGAAGGCCGTAGACACGGGTTGATAGCGCCATTTCTTCAGCAAAGGATAAAAGAGATGGTCGAGTCTCACGAGGCGTTGACTGCAGACGAAAAGGCCCTGGTTTTAACTGATCCCTGAGTTAGGCTCTCATCGTGCAGCCGCTCCGAACTCTCGCAGGAATTCAAAAACTGCGACTAGATCGAGAAGCGAAGGCGACGGGAGGAATCAAAGTGGCCAACTGGCACCCATTTTAGCAAAAAGCATTTTGGCAATTTGGTAGACGCCGGTTAGAAGGCCAGCGAATTTCAACCAAGTGGCGAGAGTTATCGAATCGGCAGCACGTTTTCCAAGCTGATCAGCGAAACTCTCTGCAAACTTTTCGCCATGGCGACTGAAGAAATCGGTTAACCGCTGACCGCGCGTCTGGAGTACATCTGTTGCTTGAGCGACCTTGATCGCATTGACGGGTAATTCATCAATAGAGATATCCAGCGTCGCAAGGGCCAGCTCAATCGCAGCTTTATCTGTCAACGAGATATCAATTAATCGAACCTATCTACAGGGTATCTCGCGAGGATTGTGGCATGGTTGATTTGATTGATGAATTGGGTGAAGTTCTAAAGGACCTAAAAAGCGGAAAAACTGCCACCCCTGTTACGATCAGAACGTTTCTGTCTTGGTTCGGCATGCAACGCCGAACCACCTCTAACGTCGACTACATAAACAGCCAGCTAATGGTGGCGGGCATCAGAACGGTTCCGAACTACTTGGACATCTGGGTTGATACCCCGATCACTTTTGAACTGATCTCTCAGCATAAAAACAGCAAAACTGTCGAAGCGCCTTCCGGTAGCTCCTCCTCAGCGGGCGCCTCAGATAACGCACCTCCCGAAAACAAATCTCCCGATGATCCATCGTTTCGTATCGGGAAAATTGAGTCTGCCAATCGTACTCCAGTTAGCGTAAAACCCACCGCAAGCTTGCAAGAAGCCATCACTTTGATGCTGGCCCGTAATTTCTCGCAGCTGCCGGTCATGACCACCGAGCGTGAAGTGAAGGGGGTGATTAGCTGGGAGTCTATCGGAGCTAGGTATGTTACAAATATCGAGGGAAACGAGGTTCATCATTACATGGATGAGGCCCACGAAATTCTAGCCTCGGCATCCTTATTTGCAGGTATCAAAATTATACTTGAGCACAACTACGTCCTAATTAGATCTGCAGACAAGCGGATATCGGGTATTGTTACATCGACGGACATAACTCATCAGTTTGAGGAGACAAGCACGCCATTCCTGTTGTTAGCCGAAATAGAAAACAATCTTAGAGCATTGATTTCCAAAAAATTGAATATTTCTGATATAAAAAAGGCATGCGGCGAAGAGTACCTTCCGAAGGATTTCAATGGTGTTTCTGAACTCACATTTGGAAACTACGTAAGGATTCTCGACAAGGACGAGAACTGGGCCAAGCTGAAACTACAACTTGATCGGATAACTTTTTGCAAAGAGCTGCTTGAGGTGAACTCCATTAGAAATGATGTCATGCATTTCGACCCCGACCCTCTCACGCCTGACAATCTCGCCACACTTCGAAACGTCGCCAAAATGCTCGATTTTATTAGAAGTTTGGGCGCCTATTGATTTTCCACGACGCCGAGACGCTGGTGCGCCGGATCGCGACTGCGCGGGAGGTCTTCGGCCTCTCGCCGGCGCAGACCCGGCTTGCTGGGCTGATCGTCGATGGCCACGACCTCGCAGCCGCCGCAGATCTGCTCGGGGTCAGTGTCAACACGTTGCGTGCTCAGCTACAGCGCATCTTCGACAAAACCGGCGTACGCAGCCAGGCGGCATTGGTACGGGCGCTGTTGAGCGCTGGGGCTCCGAGCCAATAGGCTCGACCGCGGGCGTCTGGTTGGGCCAATCGTTCAGAATCGAACTTGATCCATGCGATGCCGATGCACCCTTGGAAAGTCCTCCTCTTGCTTCCATCGGCGCTAATGCCTATTTTGACCATATGTGGTCATTTAGGACAGGGGGACGCAATGTCGACAATCAGCGTGGCAGAGGCGAAGGCGGGTTTCGCAGGTCTGGTCGATGAAGCGGCAAACGGGGAATTCGTGACGATCACGCGGCACGGAAAGCCGGCTGCCGTGCTTGTGTCGGTCGAGGCGGCCGAGGCGGCGAAAAGGGCTTTGCAGAAGCCACGGCCGAATTTCGGGGATTTCCTGTTGACGTTCCCCGGCGGGGTCGAGCTGGAGCGGAACCCATCGAAAATGCGGGATATCGATCTTTGACCGCCTACCTTCTCGACACGAACATCATTTCGAAGTTCGCGCCGGGCAAGGCGCCGCCGTCCGATCCGGTGCGGGCATGGTTTCATGAGCAGGGCGAAGCCGATGCCCTCTTTCTGTCGGCTCTATCGGTCGCGGAGATCGAGAAGGGAATGCGCAGCCTTCACCGGCGCGGCGGCATCGAGCGGGCGAAGCGCCTTTCGACATGGCTGGACTCCATCACCGACAGTTTCGGGGATCGGATCTTGCCCATGGATACCGTTGTCGCGCGCATCGTCGGCGCTCTGGAGGATGAAGCCGCAAGCCACGGCCGTCATCCGGGGCTTGGCGACCTCATCATCGCTGCGACCGCGCACGCCTATGACCTCACCGTCATTACGGAAAACCTGCGGCATTTCCAGCCGCTTGACGTCGCCGTCGATCTTCCCGCCGCGTTCCGGTCGGAATGATCGGCACCATCGCCGATGACGAGCCGTCACTTGATGTCGCTCGCCCTGGCTGCCGTTATAAACGCCCGCCGCAGCTGCTCGGAAGCACAGCTTTGACCGCGGCGCCGGCTCATGGCCGCAGCACCTCACGCACCGATCTGAACCTGATCTAAACCCGACCCTCCAAAAGAGATCGTGATATGGTTGGAGTCCAATTTGGAGAAGGGGCTATGCTGAAAAATCCTATAGTTGGACTGGCGGTTGGCGCGCTTACGGTTTTTGCGACCCACGCAGCAGCGACTGCCGATCCGCTCCCCAAAGGTTTTGAGCGCCACAAGTTCAACGGATCGGTCAGACCGGAGGTCAAGGACGGCGTGACCCGCTTTGAGATATTCGACCGTCAGTGTTCCAATGTCGACTATGGAGATGGACGGGGCGAAAATGATTGTCGCAATGGCAACGTCCGCTCCACGATTCGCTATACGCGAGACATGAGGGTTGGCGAAAGCGTCGAATACAAGTTTGATTTCCGGCTCGATCCGACTTTTGCCTACAAAGGCTGGCACAACAACTCCGCAAATGGCTTTTATCCCGATGGCTGGGACAGCCATTTGCGTTTCGCGTCCTGGGAAGGACCGGCAATCCACAATTTCATCTACATGCTGAAGGCCGACACGCGCAACGGCGTGAACTTTCTCGCCCGCCAGTGCCAAAAACCGGAAGATTTCGGCAAATGGGCGACATTCTCGCTGAAAATCCGATGGGCAAACGATGACAGCGGATGGGCTACGGCAAGCTGCGACAACAAGGTGATCTACGCCGCCGAAGGCGAAGCAACCAACCAGGCTCCGCATTGCTGGGAATCGAACGAGTGCGAGCCGCAATCAAACCGCGACCCAAAATCATTCAACTTCATTCTCGGCCCGGTGATGATGGGTTGGGGCAATGAATGGAAGAACTATGACCATCATACGTCCCAGTTTGACGTGGTGCAGCCGGATGGTATCGGCATCGATGTCCGCAATGTCAGTGTGACCCGCGGCGTCAGCGCCTATTCCGCCGAACAAGCCGTTTTGCTCAAGACGTTGCAGCAGCAACTGGCTCATTTGGGCTGCAAGCCAGGGAATGTTGAGGGCAAGCCTGACAAGGCAACACGGCAAGCCGCTCTCTCTTGCCGCAAGTTCGAGAGCGGTTCGCTTCCCCAAGCGCTCAATCTCACGACACTGCGAGCCTTCGCTGACGCCTATGCCAAGCCGGAGACCGCCAGTCTGCCTTCAGGCAACGCCGCGGCTGGTACCGAAAACGTTTCGTCAAAACCGAGGACCTATATCAAGCTGGGCGAAATGCTTGCCATGAAGACAGGCAAGGACACCAAGGTGAATTCCAACTTCTATGGCAAGATCAAAGGCGCCAAGAAGGGGCAGAACGAGCTGGACTTCATCGTACTGGGTCAGTTCGATTACACCGACAACACTTTCAGCCAGCTGTCATTTCTTCTCCAAGACAATCTCTCCAAGGCCGAAGTGAATGCCGCGGCCAAGTGCGGCTATGGGACGATCAGATTTCCAGATGGCACAGATCATTTGGAGATCGGCATGAAACGTTCGGGAAACTCATTCTCGTCCCCACCAAGAACTGACTGCTTGATTCAAGCGCTCGGCAAACGACCGGCATCGCAGGTTCCCTACCTCACCACCGGGTTTGCCGATCTGGCTAAATCAATGGTTTCCGACGGCGGTTGGAAGAAACTGCGGCATGAAGGTTTGAAGATATTTGTCAAACGTGTTGCGGATGGTGAAATCACGGTCGGCGGCTGAGATCGCAGCACAGCGCCGCACGTTCCAGCGGCGGCGGCTTCTTCTCCACCGCGTTCCGGTCGGAGTCATTCACACCCGCTCGGGCTCACGCCGCACGGATAGTGCCGACGAGATAGAGCGATCCCGTCACGAGAACCCATGCGCCCGATTCCGCGGCGCCGGCCAGTGCCTCCTGATAGGCCTCGAGCGGGTCCGGCACGACGATGCTCAGCAGCCCGAGGCTGTCTGCAATCGTCTTCAGCTGTTCCGGCGAACGCGATCTGGCGCCGACGGTGGTGAAGATGATCGATATATCGTGGCGCGTCATCGTCGACAGCAAGCCTGCCGCGTCCTTGTCTTCCGCGATTGACACGACGGCAATGCCGGGAGCGCGGTACTTTTCTTCCTGCGAGAGGTCGCTCAGAACCGCAGCAAGGTTGAAGGGAACATGCGCGCCGTCCAGCACCACGTTGACCTTATCGCCGTGGCTGGTGACGACGGCGATTTTTTCAAGCCGTCCCGGCAGGCGGGCAGCTTCGATCGTCGAGGGATCGAGGAGCTGTGCTCCAAGAGGCTCCGACATCGCGCTTGCGGCCTTTGTCATGACGCCCATTTTCCCGAGGACATCCAGAACCGCGCCCGCCACGGCAACATTCCGCCGCTCAATCGTTGCATCGGCCGGCACCGTGGGGCGTCGCAGGGCACAGCCGAGTTCTGCTGCCCGGGCGGATATGACGGCGCCTGCCTCGTCCGCCTCTGGCAGGAGGGTGACGACCGTTGTGCCGGGCTTTATGATTCCCGCCTTCTCGAAAGCAATGGCGGCGCGGGTTTTACCGAGGATTTCGGTGTGCTCGAGATCGATATTGGTGATAACGGCGACATCGCTTTGAACGATATTGGTCGAGTCCCACCGCCCTCCAAGTCCGGTTTCGAGAACGGCCCACTCTACCCTTTCCATGCTGAAGATCAGCAAGGCCGAAACCGTCAGGATATCGAACCAGGTCGCTCCCTGCGCGGCTGTCGCCTCTCGCCTTGCGTCTTTGAATGCCGCCAGCGCTGCCCCAAGCGCGTCCGCCAGGCGCTCCTCGCCGACCGGACGGCCATCAATGCTGACGCGCTCGGTGATGTGCATGACATGCGGCGAGGCATATCGCCCGACGGAGAAACCCGCTTGCGCAAGACCCGCCTCGATCAGGGCGCAAGTCGAGCCTTTGCCCTTGGTGCCGGCCACATGGACGATACGGAAGCTGTTCTGGGGATCGCCAAGCCGGTGAGCGAGATCGCGCATCGGCTCCAGATCGACCCGCATACCGCCGCGCGGGCGGCGTTCCCAATTCGTGAGTTGATCAAGTTCGGCTAGACAATTCGCAAGCCGTTCACTTTCGATGAGGGACGACATGGGGCACCTTCGCAAAAATGATCCAGATGCCCAGGCGAGCGGCCAAATTCCCACGCTCCCCGGTGGTATCCACCTTCATCGCCAGTCACGCAGGCCTTCGATGCTAGCATAGATGAGTCCGAAATCCAGAGCGGCGCTCGTGCGGTCCGCAAATTGCGCTTGGGGCACCTGGATGGAGACGCAGCTCAAAACCTGGGATCGGCTCGAACTTCGATTCTTGCGTTGCCGATGCACCGAGCTTCCGCCAGCCGCGCTTCGGTTATACCTTTCCTGCAGATTATAACCGGAGAAGGACGGGATTTCGGGCGGTTGAACTCGCTCCGGTGAATCCGGGGGAATTTTGGCTGAGATTCGTACAAACGAAAAACCCCGCCGAAGCGGGGTTTCTAGCTGGTCGGAGTGGAGTGATTCGAACACTCGACCCCCACGTCCCGAACGTGGTGCGCTACCAGACTGCGCTACACTCCGTGACCAGCGGCGCTTCTATAGAACAGCCTATCTGGTTGCACAAGCACCAAATTCCAAAAAACCGGCGGAATTTTTGACGGGGTTGTGACAGGCGCGGGCTCGCGCGGCTGCAGCAAAAAGCCACACTTCCCGCAAATCGAACGGAAGTCTCAAACGGGCAATTTTCTTTTGCCGGGTTCCGCGCTAAAGGGCAGACGGGACAGGCGAAACCGCTCACGAGGGCGGGCTTCGCAGCCAATGCGCTAGAGATCAGGACGACACGATGAATTTCCGCACCATGACCGCGGCCGGGCTTGCAATTGCGCTTGCCGGATGCACGACCATTCCTTCCGCCGGCAATCCGATCGAGGCCCGCTGGGTCGGCAAATCGGCCGGCATCTTCTTTGCCGCCTACGGGCCGCCGATCAGCGACAGCGAGCAAGGCTCGACCACTGTCTATACCTGGCGCGGCGGCTACAAGACCGTGCGCATTCCGGCGAAATACGCCGAAGGCGCCGACGGCAAGCGCGGCAAGCTGATTGCGTCCGCCCGCACCGCCTATCTGCGCTGCCAGGCGGAAATCACCACCAGCTCCGATTACACGATCCGCGACATCCGCACCGTCGCCGATATTCCGGGCGTCAACGGCCCGTCCTATTGCGCCGAGTTCCTGGCGCCCGAACAGAAGTAACGGACGCTTCGTCCGAAGCAGCTCACAGGCGGCCCGAGTGCCGCCTGTTTTCGTTCGCGGCGGCTGCTTCTGCCGCAAGCCGGCTTCCGCACGAAGAGCAGATTCCGCCAGGTCCGCCGTTGCAGCGGATGGCCCATCGACTCCCGCTCTCAATATCCCGACAGCCCGCAGCCGGATCCGGCGCAAAAAGGGGCTTGTCGCATTCAGCCCTCCGGCGTATCTATTGCCCGTCGCGAAAAGCGGCTGCCTCCCTTGATCCGCTCAGTGGCGGAGTAAACAGGTGGACGAATGGTCGTCCAGGTGGTCGAGCACACGCCATTCATGCCTTTGCAGCATGGATCGGCCAGCACCTCCCAGAAACCAAACGCCTGATCAGCTCAGGCTTCATCGTGAGTCCATTGGCGCTCGAACGGCGCTCGTGCGCTTGCGTCGACCCGGAACGCGCCATGACCAGATCCCTTATCGTCATTTTCACCGCCATTGTCCTCGATGCCGTCGGCATCGGCCTGATCTTCCCCATCCTGCCCGCGCTGCTGCGCGATATCACCCATGCCGAAAACGTCGCGGCCTATATCGGCACGCTGACCGCGCTCTATGCGGTCATGCAGTTCATTTTCGCGCCGGTGCTCGGGGCGCTCAGCGACCGGATCGGCCGCCGGCCGGTGCTGCTGATTTCGCTCGCCGGCGCTGCCGTCAACTATCTCTTCCTCGCCTTTGCGGCCAATCTTCCGATGCTGTTTCTCGGCCGCGCCATCGCCGGCCTGACGAGCGCCAACGTGTCGGTGGCAACCGCCTATATCACCGACATTTCGCCCGAGGCGAAGCGCGCCGGCCGCTTCGGGCTTTTCAACGCCATGTTCGGCCTCGGCTTCATCATCGGCCCGGTCGCCGGCGGCGTCCTCGGTGATCATTGGCTGCGGTTGCCCTTCATGGCGGCCGCCCTGCTCAATGGCTTGAACCTGCTGCTCGCCTTCTTCGTCCTGCCGGAATCGCGCCCCGGCAGCCGGGAGAAGATCGCGCTTTCGGCGCTCAATCCGCTGAAGCCGCTGCACGCGGTGCTGGAGGTCAAAAGCCTGCTGCCCGTCGTCACCCTCTTCTTCATCTTCAGCGCCACCGGCGAGGCCTACGGCACCTGCTGGGCGCTCTGGGGCAGCGACGCCTTCCATTGGAGCGGGCTTTCGATCGGCCTTTCCCTCGGCGCCTTCGGCATCTGCCAGACGCTGACCCAGGCCTTCCTTCCGGGACCGGCGGTCAAATTGCTCGGCGAACGCGGGGCAATCCTGACCGGCATCGCCGGCGCCGCGATGGCGCTCACCGTCATGGCCTTTGCCGGCCAGGGCTGGATGATCTTTTCGATCATGCCGGTCTTCACGCTCGGCGGCATCGGCGTGCCGGCGCTGCAGTCGCTCGCCACCCGGCAGGTCGATGAAAACCGGCAGGGGCAGTTCCAGGGCGTGCTGGCCTCGGTCGTCAGCCTCGCCTCGATCGTGGCGCCGCTTGGCTTCTCCAGCGTCTATTTCCTCGTCCGCCAGGCATGGCCGGGCGCGATCTGGCTCTCGGTCGTCGCCGTCTATGCGCTGGCCGTGCCGCTCATTCTTGCTCTCAGGCTGAAGAAACCGGCGCCGGTGGGCTGAAACCAGCGGTCTCCCGCTTCGGCCATTCCTGTTGCAAAAATCGAGATCGCTCCGGCTTCACGATGACGGGCTGTTCTTCCAGGTCAGCGCGAACACGCGCAGCCAGTTGTCGAAAGCGAATTTCGACAGGCTCTGCGTGTCGAAGCCGCTGTTGCGCATGGCTTCGAACAGATGCGGCAAGCCGCTGGCGTCCTTGATCGCGCGGGGGATGACCGCGCCGTCGAAATCCGATCCGAGGGCGACCCGGTCTTCGCCGACGCGGTTGACGAGATATTCGATATGGCGAGCGACGGCCTCAAGCGGGGTATCGTCGTTCAGGTCGCCATCGGCTCTGACGTCGTTGACCGAGAAGTTGAAGCCTATCACGCCGTCGCTATCGCGGATGGCGTCGAGCTGCCTGTCGGTGAGATTTCGGGTGGACGGGCAGATGGCGTGGGCGCAGGCATGGGTGACGACGAGAGGTGTGTGGCTCAATGCCGCCACATCCCAGAATCCCCGTTCGTTGAGATGCGCCAGATCGATCATGATTCCGAGCCGATTGCAGGTCCTGATCAGATCCTTGCCGATCTCGGTCAGCCCGGGACCGGTATCCGGCGACCTCGGATAAGCGAAGGGAACACCATAGCCGAATATATTCGGGCGGCTCCAGACCGGCCCCAGCGACCGCAGGCCCGCCGCATGCAGCGCATACAGATAGTCGAATTCGCCATCCAACGCTTCGGCCCCTTCCATATGAAGCACGACGGCAAAAGCCGCCTCGGCCCTGGCCGCCGCAATCTCATCGACATCAACCGCCATGCGCATCCGACCGCCGGAGCGGCGGATCAATCTCTCCAGCGCCAGTCGCTGCGCATCGATCTGCCGGCGGGCATGAAGCGGATCGACGGTCTCGGCATAGATGACCTCGTAGCCGTTCTCTCTTATGATCAGGTCATTTTCCGGCTGCTGCTCCGGGCCTGCATGCAGCGCAAACAAGCCGCCGACCAAACCGCCCTCACGGGCCCTCGGCAGATCGAGATGCCCGCTTTCCGACCGCACCAGAAAGTCGCGGCCGGCTGACTTGTATTCCGCAATGAATTGAACCGCGTCATTGTGCCCGTCGAAGACATCGATTTCGGCCATGTCGGTTTCCTCCGGGATCGCGAGATCGTCTATCCATTTTGGCGAGATTTATCTGTCGGCTAAAACCAGCGGAGATTCAATGAATGTGACATCCCGATCCTAAGCGAGCGGCGAGGGTAGCCCCTCATCCGGCTGCCGCCACCAGCCGGGGTCGAGCCCCTCGTCTCGACCCGTCCTTCGGACCCCGTAAACGGGGCGAAGGGACCATGCCGCAACCTCTCGGTTCTCCAAAGCCTCTCGCAGGGCACGTCCCCTCTCCCCGTTTTTACGGGGAGAGGGTTAGGGTGAGGGGCAATTCGCGATCTCATAGGGCGCGGGCAATCACGCCGCCTCCCCCGCCTGCACCGCGCTTTCCGCCAGCTTGCGGGCCGCGACGAAATCCACCTTGCCGGAGCCGAGCACCGGCACCCTGCCGATATTGACCTCGGCCGGGACCATCATGTCCATGGCGCCCTTGGATTTGGCGAAGGCGAGGAATTCGGCGCGGGTGGCGGTGGGGGCGTCGGTCAAGAGCACCAGGCGCTCGCCCTTCTTGGCGTCGGGCAGCGAGGAGACGACCGACAGCGCGCCGGGCCAGAGCTCGGCGGCGAGCGTCTCGACGGCGGCGAGCGAGATCATTTCGCCGCCGATCTTGGCGAAGCGTTTGGCGCGGCCGCGGATCTTGACGAAGCCGTCCTCGTCGATGGTGACGATGTCGCCGGTGTCGTGCCAGCCGTCGGCGAGCGGCTCGAGCACGCCGGGCTTTTCGGCGCGGAGATAACCGGCCATGACATTGGCGCCGCGCACATGCAGCCGGCCGCCCTCATCGATGCCGGGCACCGGTTCGAGCTTCCATTCCATGCCCGGCAGGATTTTGCCGACCGTGCCCGATTTGTTGTACATCGGCGTATTGATCGAAATGACCGGCGCGGTCTCGGTGACGCCGTAACCTTCCAGGATGCGCAGGCCGAATTTTTCCATATAGGTCTGGCGGGTTGCGGCCTTCACCGGCTCGGCGCCGGAGAAGATGTAGCGGATCGAGCGGAAGTCGTAGGGATGCGCCGTCCTGGAATAGCCATTGAGGAAAGTATCGGTGCCGAAGATGATCGTGGCGTTGGAGACATAGATCAGCTCCGGCACGATGCGGTAATGCAGCGGCGACGGATAGAAATAGACCGGCACGCCCGAGATCAGCGGCAGCACGGTGCCCGCCGTCAGCCCGAAGGAGTGGAACACCGGCAGGATGTTGAACACCTTGTCGCCGCTGTGGAAATCGATGCGGGCGGCGGCCTGGGCGGCGTTCGACAGGATGTTGCGGTGTGTCAGCACCACACCCTTCGGCGTGCCCTCGGAGCCCGAGGTGAAGAGGATGACGGCCGGATCATCCGGCTGACGCTTCACCAGCGGCCGCGCCTTCCTGAGATAACCCAGGATCTTGTCCTTGAGGGAGATTTCGGCCCGGAGATCATCGAGCCAGACGATCGTCACCTGCTTTTCCATCTCCTCGATGACCGGGCCGAGCTTGGCCTGGGTGACGAAGGCGCGCGAGGTCAGCACATGCCTGACCTCGGCGGCCTTGCAGGCGGAGAGGATATTGGCGGCACCGGCAGTGAAGTTCAGCATCGCCGGCACCTTGCCCGCCGTCATCACGCCGAGCAGCGTGGCGGCCGCGCCATTGGCATTCGGCAACATGACGCCGAGGTTGGTTTCCGGGAAGCGGGCGCGGAACTTGGCGCCGAGCACGGCAGCCCCGGTCAAGAGCTTGCCATAGGTCAGCCGGCCGGTGACCGGATCTTCGACGGCAAGCTTGCCCATGCCGAATTCGCCACCTGCCTGAATGACGCGGTCGAGCACGGTCGACGAGGTATCGGCGGTGCGGAACAACAGGTTCGACATCACCTGGTAGAGCGCGGCGCCTGCCGCCGTGCGGCGCTTGCGGCCTTTCAGCTCCGGCGGCACTTCCAGCTTCACCGGCTCGAGAATGGTGACCTTGACCTTGGGGAACAGCCGGCGGCGGATCTTGCCGTTGTCGAGATAGGAGAGATAGCTCTTCTCCAGCCCGTCGATCTTCACCGGCACGACCATCGAGCCTGTTTTGTCGGCGACCATGGCGGCGCCATCATAGACCTTCATCAGCGTGCCGGTCACCGTCAGCCGGCCCTCGGGGAAGATGCCGATCGGACTGCCATCCTGCACCACCTTGATCAGCGACCGCGTCGCCATCGGCTTTGTCGGGTCGAGCGGCAGGAATTTGCACATCTTCAGGAAGGGGCGCACCCACCAGGCCTGGGCGATCTTGTAATCGACGGCAAAGACCGGCTCTTCCTCGGTGATGGCAAGCGCCAGGGCGCCATCGAGCAGGCTGACATGGTTGAGGGCGATGATCGGCGCGCGGCCGGCCTTCTTGATATTTTCGAGACCCTCGACCTCCAGCCGCATGAAGGCGCGGAACAGGATCGAGATGAAATCGCGGAAGGGATTGGTCGGCAGCGTCTTCAGCATCAGCCAGGCAACGGCGAAATTGATGATGCCGAGGCCGATCAGGATCTGCGGAATGGAAGCGCCGAGCGCCTGGATGACAGCCACCAGGCCGAGGCCGACGGTGATGAACAGGGCAGACAGCACATTGGCGGCGCCGATGACGCGGGCGCGGCGGTCCTCATGCGCCCAGGTCTGCAGGGCGGCGAAGGTCGGCACGGCGATGAAGGCGCCCGAGATTGCCATGCCGGCGAGATCGATGGCGACGCGGATGGTATTTTCACCGGCAAAGAAGGTGACGATCGTCGTCGCATGGCTTGTGGAGGCCAGGCCCCAGAGGTTCCAGGCGAGATCGAGGCTGAAAAGGCCGAGCAGCGCCGTGCCGACCGGGGCGGGCAGCAGCACGATGCGGCCGGAGGACATCCAGGCGGCAATGGCCGAACCGACAGCGACGGCGATGGCAAAGACGGTGAGATAGGCCGGCACGACCAGCTCGGAGCCGCCGAGCAGCTCGGTGACCATGGTCGGCAGGATGGAGAGCACGAAGGCGCCGACCAGCCAGAACCAGCAGTTCATCAGCGCCGAGCGCCACAGCCGTTTATCCTCGCGGATTTCCATGACGAGGGTGTAGCTGGAGCGGATGACATTGCGGTCGATCTCCAGATCCGGCGCCTTGGAGCCGGTCGGCGGGATCATCCGGCTGGCCAGCCAGCAGAGCACCGAAAGCCCCATCATCATCGTGCCGAAGATCAGCACGTTTTCACCGCCCGAGAAGGCAAGTGCGGCGATGATCGTGCCGGCGAGGATGGCGATGAAGGTGCCGCCCTCGATCCAGGCATTGGCCTTCGGCAGGTCGCGGCGTTCGAGATGATCCGGCAGGATGCCGTATTTGATCGGCCCGAACAGCGCCGAAACGATGCCGAAGCCGAACAGCGCCGCCATCAGCACGAAGATGGAGGAAAAGGCGAGGCCAACGACGGCCAGGGCGGCGACCGCGATCTCGCAGCGTTTCAGCAGCTCGGCGATTTTGGCCTTGTCGTGCTTGTCGGCGAGTTCGCCGCCGAGTGCGGAGAGCAGCAGGAAGGGCACGATGAGGATGACGCCGGCAAGCGTCACCAGGGCTGCCCCCTCGCTGGCCGACATCTTGAAGAGAATGAGGAACACCAGGGTGTTCTTGAGGAAATTGTCGTTGAAGGCCGTCAGGAACTGGGTCCAGAACAGCGGCGCGAATTTCCTGGAGGTCATCAGATTGTGTTGCACGGCTTGTCCCTCTTTCGACTGGCAGAGAAGGCCACAGAGTTGTTACGCAAAAGTTGAATGCGATAACAACTCTGCGCTGTGGTTAACCAAGATCAATCTTCATCGTTACGATTGAACTTGACCAGGAGTTTCTCGGTGCGGGCATCCTCGACCTTGCGGATCAGCTTCTCGGATTCGGCGTTGTCGCGCAGCGTCTTGGTGATGTTCACCGTGGTCTGCACCAGCATCAGAATGCCCATGGCGAGATAGCCTTTGCCCCAGAGATCGAGCGGCATCATGTAGAGGCCGAGCGCCAGCATGAAGGCGGCCGAGCCGAAGGAGATGTAGGAGAAGCTGACCCAGCTGGCGGAATGTTTCTGGAAACTGTCGTTCATTGTCTTAATCCCTGTGGTTCGATGGATGAATGGTTGGATGGATGCAATTTCAGGCAGCAGGCGTGATGCGGCTCTTCAGCCGCGCCAGCACATCATCGGCGGATGAGCGCAGCGGCGCGCCGAAGCCGGCATTGGCAAGCTTTTCGATGATGCCGGCCGGGCGGATGGTGCCTTCCATGTCTTTCAGCGCGGCGGCCGTCAGCTCATTCTGGCTCTGGCGCAGGCGAAGCCGCGCCAGCGTCTCCTCGGCATCGTCGAGCGTCGCAAAACCCGGACCGGCGACTGACACATCGAGCTTCTGCGCCTCTTGCGTGGCACGCGCCAGCCGCTCGCCGCGCTGCAGCTCCTGCAGCCGCGCCTCCGAAGCCCGGACGATGCCCTTCAGCTTGTCGATCGCCTGGGTGAATTGCGCCTGCGCCTTCTCCGATGCATCGCGCTCGGCCTCGAGAAAAGCGATCGCCTCGGCCGCCTCGCGGGCCAGGCCCTCATTGCCCTTGGCAAGGGCTGCGGTGGCGCGTGCTTCGAGATCGGCGATGCGGGCAACGATCGCCCCGTGCTGCACCTTCTCCTGCTCGTTCTGGGCGATGGCGACGGCGACGCTGCGGCGGGCCGACTGGATCGATTGGGCGGCATCGCGGATCTGCTGGGAAAGCAGCGGCACGGCGTGGCAGTCGGCGAAAGCCTGTTCGGCATCATGCGCCCTGCCCCGCAACAAAATGGAAATCAGTTTGAACATTTCCTTCCTCCGGTTTATGAACGTTGTTCACGAGAAGTGTTATGCCAGAATCATGAACGTCGTTCAAGATAAATTTTGAACGACGTTCAAAAATCGAAGTGGAATGGTTAATGGCCGGTAGGCGAGAAGAAAAACGCGAAGACCTGAAGGCCCGGCTGATCGAGGCGGCGCGCGAGCGGATTGCCAGAGACGGGCTCACCAATCTCCGGGCCCGCGACATCACCCAGGATGCCGGCTGCGCGCTCGGCGGCCTCTACACGGTCTTTTCAGACCTCGCCGAGCTCGTCATCCACGTCAATTCGGGAACGCTGAAGGCGCTGGAGGCAAGGCTCACCCTTGATGAAACCAAGGACCGGCCGCCGACCGACCGGCTGCGCAACCTGGCGCAGGGCTACTTGAACTTCGCCGTCGAGCACCGGAACCTGTGGAAGGCGCTGTTCGACCACTTCCCGCCGGAAACCAGCCCGACGCCGCAATGGCATCTCGACGAACACCTCTTCCTGATGGATGTGATCGCCGAACCGCTGGCCGAACTGCAACCCGACATGCCCCCCGAAGACCGCGCCATCCGCGCCCGCACCCTGTTCGGCGCCGTCCACGGCGTCGTCAGCATCAGCCTCGAAGGCCGCTTCGTCGGCCTGCCGCTGGAGCGGCTGGCACGGGAGGTGGATGAGCTGGTGCAGACGATTGCCGCGGGGGCGGAACGGCGGCGGGAGAGTATGTGAGGTGGCGCTGGGTGGAGTGAGGGGCGGAGGCAACAAACCGTGGTTTTGGCCGCCGCATCACCACACACTCCGTCATCCCAAGCCTTGAGCCTGGGATCCATGGCGCCGCCGTTTTTCGCCGAGCCCCACCACCTCCTCCGTCATCCTCGGGCTTGACCCGAGGATCCATGCCCCGAGCATTGTGCTCGCCGTCGACAGACGGAGCGGCAGGGGGCATCCTATGCGTGAACTCATGTATGTCGAGTGCTGCGTATGGATCCTCGGGTCAAGCCCGAGGATGACGGAATAGGTGGGAACCACAGGCAAAACCGCACCCACTCGCTGGCGGACTTGTCCACCATCCCACCTTGACCCAGGCACCCCTACCCAAGCACTCTCTGCCCTCCACACCACCGCCAACGGAGACACCATGAGCCGCATCTTCATCACCGGTTCCACCGATGGCCTCGGCCTCGCCGCCGCCCGCACCCTGATGAAGGAGGGCCATGACGTCGTGCTGCACGCCCGCTCCCGCGAGCGCGCCTCCGCCCTCGCCGAGATTTCGCCCGCCGCCCTCGGCATCGTCATCGGCGATCTCGCCAGCGCCACCGAAACGCGCTCGATTGCCGAGCAGGTCAACGCCATCGGCCGCATGGACGCCGTCATCCACAATGCCGGCATCTACCTCGAGCGGAGCCGGGGCGAAACGCCTGATGGTCACGCCAAGACGCTGGCGGTGAATGTGCTTGCCCCCTATCTGCTCACCGCCTGGATCAACCGCCCCGATCGCCTGGTCTATCTCACCAGCGGCATGCACCGCAGCGGCAGCAGCGCCCTTGACGATATCGACTGGAAGACGCGGCCGTGGAACGCCAGCCAGGCCTATTCGGAAAGCAAGCTCTACATCGCCACCCTCGCCGCCGCCCTCGCCCGCCATTGGCCGGATGTTATCAGCAACGCGGTGGATCCCGGCTGGGTGCCGACAAAGATGGGCGGCGCCGGCGCGCCCGATGACCTGGAGATGGGGCACCTCACCCAGACCTGGCTTGCGGCCAGCGATGCGGGAGCTGCGAAGGTCAGTGGTGGGTATTGGTATCATCGGCAGCGGCGGGAGGCGGCTGCGGAGGTTGCTGATGCGGGGTTTCAGGATGCGCTGGTGGGGAAGCTTGCCGGGTTGACGGGTGTTCGGTTGTTCGTGGGGCGACGGTAAGGCGAAAGACTGGCAGCGGCAAGCGAGCGGTTGGCCAGTCCCGCTGCGTCGGCTGCTCGAATGGAGACACCGGATGTCCCCCTTTAATCTCGGCAATGAACAGGCCGACAATACCGCTCCCCCAAAGAGGTTGAGTGACGGAAAGTTATAGGTCTTTAGCAGGTAAGCGAGCCCAAATTGTCGAAAAAACAAATAAAGCGGTTGATTTCGTTGCTCGGAGCAGTCGCGATGGTTGCAAATCGTCAAAGATCAGGCAACGTTGCGCGTGCGATCATAGTTGTGAGCCCATATGTCAACCTTTTCAAGCGGTAGACTTTTTTCGACACAATTTGGACTATCAGTCAACGCGCTAGAAAAAGCGGGTCTAGTTGACACCTTCCTGAATGTGGATACTCCCCTTTTTATTGATCCAATCTTGCTTGATAAATCAAATACGAAGCTAATCAGAGAGGACGCTTATCAGCACTTCCGGCAATATATCTCCCAGATAGTTCGGCTTTTGACTATCTCGAAAAATGAGGGAGACGCGCCTTGGAAAGCGGCACAAAAGCTTCTCAATCTTCAAGAACCACCAGAGAACGGTCTAGGATACGGAAGTGGCGAACGAGCGGGTAGTTCCCGACCCGACGAGCTCCGCGACACCATCCTTAGAACCACGAAAGAAATTGTCGATCTTGGCGTGAATGACCCGGAGATGATATCTCTGATGGGATTTTTCGAAGAGAACGTGGGGCCCGATACGATAAGCGATCTCACGACGCGCATTATCGCTTCCGAGCTTGCTGCCGTAACACTAGCGTTCTGTAAGCGTCAGAAGGTGCCAACCAGGATTTCGCCCCTTAGCCCAGCGATTGCGCTTCCGCATTACACGGCGCCGTCAGGTAAGCAAAAGGCTGTTCTTCTGGTCCCTAGGGACATAATTAGAGAGCTGCCACTCGCAAACGATTGGTCAGATGTAAGCGTTGCGGCGAACGCCAACAGAGAAATCCGAGATCGCGTAAATTCATTCTTGGCTGGCATAGTAACCCCGACGGTGACTGAGAGGAAAGCCGCGCTGAAGGCTGCCGCCTTATATTCAGCAGATTTGTTCAACGCTTTCATCGCAGCGGTCAAGGAAAGCGCGACCTTCTATGATCCGAATGAAGACGTTCTCGGGTACTACAAGCTCCGAGAGATTCTGAAATCTGACCGATCACTATTCAAACTCGAAATGAAATTCGAGTTGGAGAAGGGGCCACACGAAGTCTTGGGCGTGGTGCATCAAACGCTCGAAATGTTTAAGCATCACGTTGAAAAAGGTAATCTCTGGGAGGCTCTTTGGAGCAACGGCAAGCCGAAAAAAGAGCGGGCAGCACAACTCATCTATTATGCTATCGCTGACAGCTTTTGTATGGCAAACGACATTGACATCTCGCCCGAGGCAAACATGGGCGGGGGACCTATCGATTTTAAATTTTCAAAGGGTTACCGGGCAAGGGTGCTCGTGGAAATTAAAAAATCGTCCGGCACTGTCAGGCATGGCTACGAAAAGCAGCTCGAAATTTACAAGGATGCCTCTCGCACGAACTATGGCGTATTTGTGATCATCAACTACGGTGATCTGGGAGACAAGCTGAAAGTCATTCAAGAAATCCGTGCAAAGCTGCTCAAGGAGGGCCTTCCTGCTTCCGAGATCGTCGTAATCGACGCTACGCCAAAAGCCTCAGCCAGCAAGCGGAAATAACCTCGCACGCAAAAGCAACGCTTAGCCGGAGGTTGGTGCTATTGTTCTGCTTTTAGTTACAGTGGACGAGGCTCATAGCTGTGCTGAAGCCCAGATCACTAACCCGCCGAACCACTTCTGACATTGTGAAACCTCAAATGGACAATTTTAGTAGTCTGTACAGGGGCAACAGCCAGCCAGAGCGTCAAGCATTCTTAGCAGTACACTCATCGACCAACCGTTGAGCAGAAGAATAGATTGCAATCCGTGCGCAAATCGCTCAACAGGTAACGAGGGTTGCTTAGGGAGCAGGCATGGAAGAAAATAGGCATAGTGTGAATTGGTTCGTTCGCATCATGATAATTACGCTGAGCATTATGCTCAGCGCAATGGTGTTGTACAAATTCGTCGCGATACCTCCCGAGGGAGAGATCAGTGCCGGTGTAATATCCCTAATTTGCCTAGTATTAGTTTTGGTGTTGTCGGAGGCATTTGATAGTTTTTCCATTGGGAAACTTATTTCTATCTCCAGGGAAGTGAAGAAAAAGGAGAAGGAAGTCTCCAAACTGGAGCAGCAGAACTCTCACCTTCTCTCTCAGCTTATCGCCATCTCAAATAACCAATCTCAGCACCAACAGCATACAAACGTCTACGGCGACTATCACGCCGCTTCAACCGTCCAAAAAGCTACGGACCAAGAGGTGGAGGACAAACAAACTGCGGAGGCATCGATTTCCACCTCGCCCGTCGCACAAAATGCCGGAGCAGTGACGGGTCCGGCGGTAGCCAGGACGGATTGGCGGCGAGCTGAGGAGGTTGCCTTGAACAAGTATGTTCAGCAGAAGAAAGTCGATCCTCTCAACGTAATTTCTGATGCAAAGCTCGTAAATCATTTTGAGGGCGTCGACCCAATAAGCAAATCTAGTTATATATACGACGCATATATCAAAGGACTTGATAGCGAGACTTTTGTTGAATTCAAAAATGAAAGAGTATTCAGTCCAATGCTTAGAGATAGGCTCTATGTTTTGTTGTCGAAAATAAACTACTACAGAAACTCGAAGCGAGTTGATGCGCATCTAGACCTTGTGATCATGAAAATTCCAGGTGAAGAGCCATCGCGGTTTTATTCAGATACAAACTTCTTTGAAAGCTTTTCTCCAGCCATCGCAAGTGGCTTACTAAATGTCATATTTGTAGAATTCACCGCGGATGAAGCGGCGGCATTGAGGGTGCAATAGCGGATGCAGTGCTCATGAACTTGGAGAGAAGGACGCAGCCGGCGCCTTCACTCAAGCTTGCTTCGGAGGGCCGCCGGTAAGGACTTCAAGTCGCTTCATTAGCATTTCTTCAAACTTGCTCAGATTGGTGTAATCAGGACAGTTGTATGCGGCGATGTCGAAGCGGCTAGGCGTGTCAAAATCTCACACTTCAATGCGTATGAACGTTTCCGCGTCAGCGTCCTCTGCGAGGCAAAGGTTATAAGGCCTGGGTATGGGTGTGTGTTCGCAAGGATATACTCCATCGGACAGCGCAAGTGACCAGCACAAACCAATAGAAGATCTGAAAGAAATCGTGGCTGGGGCGCCTGGATTCGAACCAGGGATGACGGTACCAAAAACCGTTGCCTTACCGCTTGGCGACGCCCCACCAGAGCTTGAGCGGAAACCGCTTGCTCAAATCGACGCCTGATTAGCAAAGCTCTTCGCCTGTCACAATGACTAAGTTTATCCCTGCGACAGATTTATGCGCTGCGCAGCACCCGCCGTCGTGCTAGAAAACGGCGACGTCATCGGCCTGAGATCATTCCTTCATGGACAGTCCCGCATTCGACCTCGCTTTCGAGCCGGCCTATGGGCAAGCCGTGCCGGTTGTTGCAGGTGTCGAGCGGGTGACAGTGAACAATCCCGGGCCTTTCACCTTTTTCGGTACCAACAGCTATATCGTCGGCTCTTCCTCCGTCGCGGTCATCGATCCCGGTCCGGAGGATGAGGCGCATTATCAAGCACTGATGGCAGCGCTTGGCGGCCGTGAGGTGACGCATATCTTCGTCAGCCACACGCATCGCGACCACTCGCCGCTGGCGAGCCGCCTGCAGGCGGCGACGGGGGCGGTGACGGTGGGGCAAGGGCCGCACCGGCCGGCGCGGCCGCTGCGCGAGGGTGAGATCAATCCCTTTGCCGAAAGCTCGGATCTATCCTTCGTGCCCGATATAGTGCTCGGTGACGGTCAGACCCTGTCGGGCGATGGCTGGGCGCTGAGCGCGGTGCTGACGCCGGGGCACACGGCCAATCATGCCGCCTTTGCGCTGGAGGGTCGCGACATCCTCTTCTCCGGCGATCACGTCATGGCCTGGTCGACCTCGATCGTGGCACCACCGGATGGTTCGATGGCGGATTACATGGCCTCGCTCGAGCGGCTGATCGAACGCGAGGACCGGCTGTTGCTGCCCGGCCATGGCGGGCCGGTGACGCAGCCGGCCGGATTCCTGCGGGCGCTGAAGGCGCATCGCCTCAGGCGCGAGCAGGCGGTGCTGGCGCGCGTCCAGGCGGGCGATGAGCGGATCGCCGAGATGGTGAAGGTGATCTATCGCGATACCGATCCGAAGCTGCATGCGGCGGCCGCGCTTTCCGTGCTCGCCCATATCGAGGACCTTTTGGAGCGCGGCGAGATCGCGGCGGATGGGCCGCCAACGCTTGCCGCCCTCTACCGGCCGGCAACAGGGAGATAGGGATGACGCCCCGAGCCGATTACAGCTATCGCGACGATGCCAATGTGCCCGCCTTCGCCGATGACCGGCCGTTGATCGTTTTCGATGGCGAATGCGTGTTCTGCTCCGGCTGGGTGAAATTCGCGCTGAAACATGACAGGCAGCAGCGATACCGCTTCCTCGCGGCGCAGACGCCGCTCGGCGAAGCGCTTTACCGGCATTACGGGCTGCACGCGCGCGACTACGAGACCAATATCCTGATCGAACACGGCCGCGCCTTCTTCAAATCCGATGGCTCGATTCGCATGGTGGCGGGCCTCGGCTTTCCCTATTCTCTGGTCAAGATCTTCCGGCTGCTGCCGCGGCGGGCAGCCAATGCGCTCTATGAATTCATCGCCCGCAACCGGCTGAAGATCGCCGGCCGGCAAAGCTGCATGGTGCCGACGCCGGAGCAGCGAAGCCGCTTCATCACATGAGCGACGACCGGTTTTCGCTGCTCATCATCGGCGGCTACGGCACGTTTGGCGGGCGGCTTGCCCGGCTGCTTGGCGATCAACCCAGGCTGAGGCTCTTGGTTGCCGGTCGCTCGCTTGAAAAGGCCGACGATTTCGTTGCAGATCTCAGGACGCCGAAAGATGGAGCCGAGGGCCTGGGCAGCAACAATCTCGGCGCGATGGTGCAGGCCGTCAGCTTCGACCGAGATGGCGATCTCACCGAACAGCTGACGCGGCTGAGGCCTCATCTCGTCGTCGATGCCTCGGGGCCGTTCCAGACCTTCGGGGAGGATGCCTATAAGGTGGTCGAGGCCTGCATCGATCTGAGCATCGATTATGCCGATATCGCCGACAGCACCGGTTTCGTCGCCGGCATCGGTGGGCTCGATGCCGCGGCCAGGGCCAAGGGCACCTTCGCGCTCTCGGGGCTGAGCAGCCTGCCCGCCCTCTCCTTCGCGGCACTCAATGCGATGGCGCCACATTTCTCGCGGATCGACAGTGTCGCGGCCGGCATTGCCCCCTCGCCGCATGTGCGGATCGGGCTCAATGTCGTGAGAGCAATCGCCACCTATGCCGGCAGGAAGGTCACGGTGCTGCGCCATGGGCGGCCGGCCGCCGGGCGCGGGCTGATCGATGCGATGCGGGTGACGGTGGCGCCGCCGGGGGTTCCGCCGCTGCGCAGCCGGAAATTCCTGCTGGTCGATGCGCCTGACCTGGCGCTGCTGCCGGGGCGCTTTGCCGATCTCAAATCCAGCTTCACCGGGGTCGGCACGCTGCCGCAGCCGCTGCAGCACTTGCTCAGCCTTGCGGCACGGCTCGTCCACCTCCGGCTGCTGCCGTCGCTGCTGCCGTTTGCGCGGCTGCTGCAGCGTGCCAGCCACGCTCTCGCGATCGGCGAACATCGCGGCGGCATGTTCGTCCGTGTCGACGGCGTCGATCACGCGGGGAGCAAGCTGACAGCTGGCTGGCATCTGATTGCCGAAGGTGATGACGGGCCGTTCATTCCCATCATCGGCGTCGACGCGCTGGTGCGCCGGCTGCTGGCCGGCACGCGGCCGGAGAATGGCGCGCGGCCGGCGGCGGGGGAATTGCAGCTTGCTGATTTCGAAGCGGCCTTCCGGCGTTTTTCGATCACATCGGGCATCCGGATGGAAAACGAGGAAGTGCCCCTGCCGCTCTACCGGCAGATTCTCGGCAGCGCCTGGGAGCGGCTGCCGCCCGCCCTATCAGCCCTGCATGCCGGCGGCGCCCGCGTTGCCTCCGGCCGGGCGCGGATCGAACGCGGCGGCGGGCTGCTGGCGCGGATCGTCGCAGGCGTCATCGGCTTTCCCCCAGCGGGCGAGGATGTGCCGGTCACGGTGCGTTTCGTTGCCGATGGCGACAGGGAGATCTGGACGCGGGATTTCGGCGGCAAGGTGTTCCGCAGCTGGCAGGCCGAAGGCCGGGGCCGCGACCGGCATCTGCTCGCCGAGGTCTTCGGGCCGTTCCGGGTGCTGATGGCCCCGGTGCCGGATGGGGACAGGCTGCGGCTGGTCGTGCGCGGCTGGCGGTTTTGCGGGATTCCGCTGCCGCTGTTTCTGGCGCCGGGCGGGGATACCTATGAGGAGGAGCGCGATGGGCGGTTCTGCTTCCACGTGGAGATCGGTGGGCGGCTGACGGGGTTGGTGGTGCGGTATACGGGGTGGTTGGTGGTGGAGTGAGGGGGTGAGGTCATGATCGAAGGGTTGCCCTCGATGTTCTCCCTCATCTGTGTTGGCGTGCGTGATACCCCCTCTGCCCTACCGGGGTTGGATGCAGTATAGGTGGTGGATGGTGGGGTGAGAGGCCCCATCCGCTGGTCAACTAATATAAAGCTTGCTCAAGGGATGGGGCTCGGTCGTGTATTCCATTGAGAGAATTGAGATTGTCAAACTGCTCAACAGCTGAACATCAATCCCGCATCTCTCCGGAACATATATATAAATATCATCCGGCCTTTTATCGGCAGCGACACTTATACCGCCCCGCTTTCTAACGGCGAACGTATGAATGACTGATTTTTTAACATCAGGCTGAATCTGCAATACGCATTTCACAACCCGATCAAATTTTAAAAAGTCATCGGGAACATGGAGAGAAAAGATCTTCCCTATGGGGAACTGCAAAAAGCGGCAGCCGCCGACAAATTTTAAATAAATCTCACCTGAGAGAGTTTTGACGAAACCGAATTCATCAAGGGTCTCCAGGTCAGACACACTCAGAAAATCGACCTCGCTTCCCATAGCAGCCCCCTCTCCTCCTTTGATGCGGTATAAGGGCGTCGAGTTTGCCGCACCCTATCCCGGCCCTTCGCTTGGGCTCAGGGCGTTCGCCGCTGCAATCGATTCACTGGATCGATTGCTGCCGCCTCTGGCGGCACCGCGGCTCACCCACCCGCAATTCCCAACAGCTCGGCATCCAGCGCCTTCAGATAATCGCCGGCGATTTCGGCGCTGAAGCCGAGGTCGTGTTGGCCGTAGCGGGAGGCGACGCGGATGTCGACGAAGGTGGTTTCGGCCTCTTCGCGCAGCCGGATGAGGATATCGAAGCGCAGGCCGAGGATCAGCGTGCGGGTGGTGCCCTGCAGCGTCACGCCATTGGCGCCGCGGATCAGCTTGGCGACGTCGTCGTCATAGGGGCGCGGCGTCGGCACGGGGATGATATCGGGCGCATCGGCCACGGCATCGTCGCCCGGCTGCGGCGGCTTGACCGGCATGTCCTCGGGGTCGCGGCCGGGCTCGGTGTCGCCATTGCTCCTGGTGATGGTGATGCCGCTCATCTTGGCGACCTTGCGGACTGCTTCCAGCACGCGGTCGAGTGCGCCTTCATAACGCCGGCCGGTCAGTTCGGGATAGGCGGTGAGCTGCTTTTCGCGATCCTCCGGTGTCACCTCCGGATTGCGCTTCAGCCAAATCTGGTCGGAGTGCGGCGGCGACAGCCAGTCGGGTGCGGAGACCGGATCGGTGGAGACGTCGTAAATATCAGGCAGCGTCAGATAGTGCTCGGTGGCAAAGGCGCCGATAGTAAGCGGAAAGGCGGCATAGATCAGTGCTGCCAGCGCCGCCAGCCCGCCTTCGGCCCCCGTCATCCAGAGGCTGCGCAGCCCGAGGGCGGCGAGCATGGCGGCGAGCAGCGCGCCGCCGGCGGCGGCAATCAAGAGCAGCACCAGATAGGGTGTGGCCAGGCCGCCGAAGCGGTGGGCGATGATCACCGCCAGCGCCAGCACCAGGGAAAACGCCCCGAGCAGCCGCGAAAAGCGGGCGGCGCTGGAAACGGGACGGTCGAAGCGGATGGCCATCAAACTTACCGGTTGCTCGTCAGCGCCCGCGGGTTCGACCACGCAAATCGCCTCACCCCTGTTTAGAGCATGATGCCGAAAAGTGTGAAGCGGTTTTCGGACGACATCATGCTCTATTCTTTGATTTAGATCCGGATTCAGATTTTAGGCCGGCCCGGCCCAAAATCATCCGGACCCGGGGCAAGATTCGGCTAGATTGAAACCATTGTCTGAAGCATTGCGTTTGAATCCGCGGCGAAGGCCATGACGAAACAGGGGCTGCTTCATAAGCCCTTGCTGATATGCCAAAAAAAGGCCATTCTGCCGCGGTTTCATCTCCGATAGAGAGACAGGAGAGACGGGATGATTTCACCCGAGATAGCAGCCAGGCCGCAGGCGTCTGCGCTTGGCGGGATCGACCACCAGTCCGAGCCGACGCTGCCGATGGAGCTGCTCGAGCTCGAACTTTCGCTCGAAGGTTATACCGGCGGCGAGGCTGGCTTCTGCGAGGCGGTGCGCCGGGCAGCCGAACGCTCCGGCGGCGAACTGCTGTTCGACCTGCCGGCCTCCGGCCTCGTCCAGGATTGCCGCCGCATCGCCCTGCTGCGCATTCCGGGCGACGGCGAAGAGATGCGCGTCGTGCTGGCGCTGCTCGATGAGAACGGCACCGAGATCCGCATGCAGGCGCCCGATGAAGACACCGCGCCGCTGGTGCGTTTCGCCGATGCCTTCATCGAATTGCTGGAGCGGATCTGAGATCAGAACCTGATGTCAGCGGCGCTCGGCCGCGGCTTCCGCAACGCTGCGGAAGGGAAACTTGCGTCCGCATTCGCACTTGATCACGAAATTTTCCTGCTGATTGGCAGGCCGCTGCACGCCAAAGCCGCGCGGCAGCTGATCGACCTTGAAATCCGGGTGCTTACGCTTGGGATCGTCGACTTCCGAGGCTTCGGCAAAGCCCTCATTGCCGCATTGCGGGCAGCTCAGTTTTTTCGAAAATCGATCGCGAATGGCCATGCTCGTTCCAGTGTTTTCCAGTCCCCTCATACAGAGGAATGTTCGGTGGCGAAAGTGGAACCATATGCGGACGATGCCGTTCCTTTTTCGAAAAGGAGGCACTCATGCCCAACAAAGACCCGATCCCGACACCCAATGCCGATACGCCGCGCGGCCCGACGCCGACCCCCGGCATTCCCGACCCCATCCAGCAAAAACCGCCGCTGACGCCGGCGCAGGACCCGGCCGATACGAAGAACCCGCAGGATCCGCCGCTCAATCCGGCGCTGCTGCCGATCGGGGATCCGGCTGGGGCGGCGTAGACATCGCCCTCTGTGAGCAACAACTGGCGCTCACCCTAACCTTACCGGGGTCGAGACACCTGGGTCGACCCCGGTCGGTGCCGGCAGGCGGATGAGAGGCCGCTCTCGACAATCTCCCCAGCCAAGGGCGGCTTGACGGCATCGGCTGAAAGGACTTTCCTCTGGGAAATGCATTCCAAGGAATAAACCCATGCGCTATCCCCTTCTCGTCACCGCCCTGGCCACCATCATCGCCGGGCTCTCCGCCTGCCAGACGATGACGCCGGAGGAGCGGCGGGCGGCGGATGAACAGCGGTGCCTCGGCTACGGCTTTCGGCGCGGCACGGATGGTTTTGCCACCTGCCTGCAGCGCATCGAACTCGACCGGCGGGCCGAATCGCGGGCGCAGAGCGCCGAGCTGATGCAGAGCATGGCCTGGGATCTGAACGGGCCGTATATCTACCGCGATCACTGGCGGCATCATCACTGAGTGCCGCGGACACCCCTGCCCCGCGGTTCCGCTTTTAACGGAAGCGCAGAACCGCACTATCTTTTTTTACGCGCCACCGACTGTCTTACAAGCTTCCCCGCAGGTCTTTCGGACCCCGCCGGATCTCTTCCAGACCGCCTGAGATCACCGCCTGCGCTGCCGCCAGTCTGGCGATCGGCACGCGGAACGGCGAGCAGGAGACATAGTCGAGGCCGATCGTTTCGCAGAAGCGGATCGAAGCCGGGTCGCCGCCATGTTCGCCGCAGATGCCGAGCTTCATATCGTTGCGGGTGCGCCGGCCGCGTTCGGCGGCGATGCTGATCAATTCGCCGACACCGTCGAAATCGAGCGAGATGAAGGGATCGTGCTCGATGATGCCCTTGCGCTGATAGGTGGGGATGAAGGCCGAGGCGTCGTCGCGCGAGATGCCGAAGGTGGTCTGCGTCAGGTCGTTGGTGCCGAAGGAGAAGAATTCGGCGGCTTCGGCAATCACATGGGCGCGAAGGGCCGCGCGCGGCAGCTCGATCATCGTGCCGACGAGATAATCGATCTTCATGCCGGCCTCGCTCATCACGTCGCCGGCCACCGCGTCGATACACGCCTTGACGTAATCGAGTTCGGAGCGCAGGCCGACCAGCGGCACCATGATCTCCGGCACGACGGCAGCCCCCGTCTCCTGGGCTGCGGCGATCGCCGCCTCGAAGATGGCGCGGGCCTGCATCTCGACGATTTCGGGATAGGAGATCGCCAGCCGGCAGCCGCGATGGCCGAGCATCGGGTTGAATTCGTGCAGCGCATCGACGCGCTGGCGCAGCACGGTCGCCTCCATGCCCATGGCGAAAGCGACCTCGGCCACTTCGTCGTCGGTCTTCGGCAGGAATTCGTGCAGTGGCGGATCGAGCAGGCGGATCGTCACCGGCAGGCCGTGCATGACGGTGAAGAGGCCGGTGAAATCCAGCCGCTGCATCGGCAACAGCTTGTCGAGCGCCACCCGCCTGCCCTTCTCATCGACGGCCAGGATCATCTCGCGCATCACATGAATGCGCTCGCCCTCGAAGAACATGTGCTCGGTGCGGCAAAGGCCGATGCCTTCGGCGCCGAAAGAGCGGGCGGCGCGCGCATCGGCCGGCGTATCAGCATTGGTGCGCACCGTCATGCGCCGGGCGCGGTCGGCCCAGCCCATGATGCGGCCGAAATCGCCCGACAGCTCCGGCTGGGTCATCGGCACCTCACCCTTCAGCACCTGGCCGGCCGAACCGTCGATGGTGATGATGTCGCCCTTCTTCAGCGTCACGCCGACGCCGAGCAGCCGCTCGTTGCGCTGATCGATGCGCATGGTGCCGGCGCCGACGACGCAGGGGATGCCCATGCCGCGGGCAACCACCGCCGCATGGCTGGTCATGCCGCCGCGCGTCGTCAGGATGCCTTCGGCGGCATGCATGCCGTGAATATCCTCGGGGCTGGTTTCGACCCGGAGCAGGATGACCTTGCGGCCTTCGGATTCCGCCTCGACGGCCTCCTCTGCGGTGAAGACGATGGCGCCGGTGGCAGCGCCGGGCGAGGCCGGCAGCCCGGTGCCGATCACCTGGCGGGTGACACGCGGATCGATCGTCGGATGCAGCAGCTGATCGAGGCTGGAAGGTTCGATGCGCAGCACCGCTTCGTCCTCGGTGATCACGCCCTCATCGACCATGTCGACGGCGATCTTCATCGCCGCCCGGGTCGAGCGCTTGCCCGAACGGGTCTGCAGCATCCACAGTCTGCCGCGCTCGATGGTGAATTCGATATCCTGCATGTCGCGGTAATGGATCTCGAGCTCGGTGCAGATGCGGCAGAGCTCGCGAAAAGCCTCCGGCATCAGCTTTTCCATCGAGGGCTTTTCGGAGCCGGAGGAAATCCGCCCCTCCTCGGTGATGCTTTGCGGCGTGCGGATGCCGGCCACGACATCCTCGCCCTGGGCATTGACCAGGAATTCGCCGTAAAGCGCCTTCTCGCCGGTCGAGGGGTTGCGGGTGAAGGCGACGCCGGTGGCGGAAGAATTGCCGAGATTGCCGAAGACCATCGCCTGGATGTTGATCGCCGTGCCCCAGCCTTCCGGAATATTGTGAAGCTGGCGGTAGGTGACGGCGCGCGCACTCATCCAGCTGGAAAAGACCGCGCCGACCGCACCCCAGAGCTGGACTTCGGGATCCTGCGGGAACTCCTGCTCCAGTTCCTCCTCGATCAGCTTCTTGTAGAGCGAGACGATATGCTGCCATTCCGAGGCGCTGAGCTCGGTATCGAATTCATGGCCGAGCTTGGCCTTCTCGTCTTCCAGGATCTCCTCGAAGGCGTCGTTGCCGAGACCCATGACGACATCGGCATACATCTGGATGAAGCGGCGGTAGCTGTCCCAGGCAAAACGCGCATCGCCGGCATCGTGGCCGAGCGCCTGCACCGTCTCGTCGTTGAGGCCGAGATTGAGCACCGTGTCCATCATGCCCGGCATCGAGACGCGGGCGCCGGAGCGCACCGACAAGAGCAGCGGCTGGCTGACGGAACCGAAATGGCGGCCGGTGATCGCCTCTATCTCGGCAATGCCGGCGCGGACCTCGGCCTTCACGGCCTCCTCGATGCGGCGGCCGTTCTTGTAATAGGTGGTGCAGGCATCGCTGACGATCGTCAGCCCCGGCGGCACCGGCAGCCCGAGGCTGCACATCTCCGCGAGATTGGCGCCCTTGCCGCCCAGAATCTCGTGATCGCGCGCCCGGCCCTCAGCCTGCCCGTCGCCGAACCTATAGACCCACTTGGTCATCTTCCCCCCAACACCAAACCGGGATCAGCTCAATCCCTCAGTTTGTTGACAAAGCTCGCTCTTTTCTCGGCGTCATCCCAGGCCTTGTGCCGAGGATCTGCTGCGTAGATCGGTTGCAGATGCCGGGGCACGAGCCCGAGCGTGACGAAAGAGAAGCAGGCAGGCAGTGTCATCAGTCTGAGTTATCAGCTTAATGCCTTGGAGTTGAAATGAAAATCGACAAATGCGGCAAAATGTTGCGTTGCACAATAAATCTTGGCTGCGGCCAGAGGCGAAACGATTGAAACATCGCCCGGACATAAGAGAAGGCATAAAAAAAGCTTTGCGGGACTGCAACAAAGTCCCGCAAAGCCTTGTTTCCGTCCGGCCAGGAAAACCGGACGGGGGGTCCCTCAACCCAGGAACGGTTCAGCTCTTTATAAAGAGAACCGCTCTGACCTTCGTTTTACGCAATTCCGGGGAAAACAGATCGCTGCTTCTCCTGGAATTGCTCCAACGGTTTCCGGTTCTTGCCCTCGCCCGGAAAACCGCACGTAAATTCGACAACTCACAACCTTTGATCGCTCGCTTTGCAGCAAAGTAATTAGGTTGCGTTGAAACAACTTCTAATGCAAGTCAGCGAAAAGAGCATCACCCAAATGGGGTACGGGACGCTGGGAAGCCGACCTTTTTTGGTGTTTATTTCCTTCCATTTGATTTTACGCAATTTCTGGGCGCAAAACCGCACCATACCTTTGCTGAAATTGCGCTGTCGCATATGGGAGTTGCCCTCTTGCCTCACGCAATTGCGGACCGTTGACCGACCGATGCGAGCGGGAACTCGGAGATCGAACGGGCTGACATTTTCGGTGCAAGTAAAAGGCGCACGACCAGATTCATTCTATTTTCAATATTCCCGCCGAGATTGTCCTTCGAAAAAATTGCATTCTTTGAGCCCGATATTGCGATGGCCCTCGGCACCAATCATTCTTGTCCCACTCCGAACGACTCGGAAGAACAGCCTGCTCCAGCTGCGGCGATCGATGACGACGCCATTGCAGCCCTGGACATGGCAGCTCGCGCGCCGAGGATGGATAATAACATTCTGAGTTCGGCCCCGGCTCGCGACATCCGCAGCTCCGCGAACGAGCTGATCGAAATGCTGGAGGAGATCGACCTCCGGAAGATGTTGCGGAAACAGGGCCCGATTGGCCGGTTCACCGGCGCAGCCGTCGAGGCGCGCCTGGAATTCGAACTTGCAAGCCACAGGGTCGCCGATTTGTTCCGGCAATTGAGCCGGACTGCGCAGGCGGGGGGGCGCCTACGCGGAATCCTCGACAGGACTCGATTGGAGCTCATCGACGAACAGGCGCGCCTTGCCCGCGTGATCTCGGATGCCAAGCTGCTTGTTTCGCAGTCGAGCGGCTCAGACCTGGCCCTGGTCGCCCGGTTCGAGCGACGTCTTTCCAACATCATGGCGATGGAGGCAGCCAACACGCTGACGATTCAGCAGATCGAGCTGTCTGGGAGTGTGCTTGCTTCGTTGCTCGATCGATTTACCGACATTGAAACACTGTTGCTGCCGCTTTGGCAGCGAAATGCGCTGGCGATCATTCATGGCGAAGCAATAACGCCGCGCAGCTCCGTCGTGACCGCGTTTCTTGATGCTCACCGCAATCTCATAGGCTTTCTGAAGAAGGTTGGACAAGAATGATCAAAGCAGCAGTGCCATTGCACGACGCGACGAGTGCGGCCGCCAGCGAACACCAAATCGATCCGGAAGTCGCGCGCCTGGCAGCCACCATTGACCTGTCGTCGGCCCTCTCCATCCGACTGTTCGGCCAGGAAGTCGCCGAGCGCTCATCCCAGTATGCCGATGAGATTCTTCGAACGGCACGCGCGACCGACCTCGACGATACCGGGGCTCAGTTGAACGAGATCGTGCTAGCGGCGCAACAGTTCAATTTGTCGTCACTCGATAACTCGACTGGACGAATTCCCGTCATCGGCGGCCTTTTGAAGCGGATCGCGCGATCAAAGGAGCGTGCCATCGCACGGTTCGACACCGTCAAGGGTCAGGTCGACAAGCTCGTTGCGCAAATCGAGACGACCGCCCAGACACTGTCGCGGCGAAACCATGACTATCAACTCATGTATGAGGGCGTTCGCTCGGAATACGCCGCACTCGGCAAGCATGTCGAGGCGATCGAGATGCGGCTTCATGACATGGAGGACGAGATCGGCCGCCAGAATAACGCATCCGGCGACCTTGCCTCGACCGAATATCTCGCTGTCCTCGAAGCAAACCGTCAGCAGCTTTCGAAGCGGGCGGACGATATGCGCGTGCTTCAGCATGCGGCCATGCAGACCCTTCCGATGGTTCGCATCATCCAGGCAAACAATCTCGCACTCGTCGACAAGTTCCAGACGATTCGCCAGTTGACGTTGCCGGCGTGGAAACGCGCATTCATGCTGGCATTGACCCTGGACGAACAAAAAAGCGCCGTCGCTTTGGCCGACACGATAGACAATGCGACGAACGCCATCATGCGCAGGAACGCCGAACTTCTGCACCAGAATTCGGTGGCGACGGCGAAATCCAACCAGCGTCTTGTCGTCGATGTCGAAACGCTTCAGCACGTCCATGATAAAATCCTGCTGACGCTGACCGACGTGCGCGATGTTCATGAGAAGGGCGCAACGGATCGTCGTCAGGCGATTGGCGAGTTGGAACGACTTCGCAGCGAGATGTTGTCCAGCGTGAAAACGGCCGGGGTCACCCGTGGCTGACGCTTCGGCTTTTGGGAGGCGGGCGCTCGGCTCGACCTCGTCTCCACTTGCCTCCGGCTCTGTAACAGGAAAGCCCACCAGCCAAGCGATCGACGAACATCGTGCCGGATTGGATCGTCGCTCCGGTCTACTGTCGTTTATTGCCCAGGGATTTGCTTTCGTCGCGTTCATGCTGCTCTTTGCTGCAGCGTGCATGAAACCATCTGATCCGAATGATCTGAGGATGTTGGATGGCTCGATCTACGTGCTCGATGCCTTCACCAACGCACTGGCGCTAACCGAGGTCAAATCAGCCGTTGTTTCAGTTCCCATCGGATCGATGCCGTTCGGCCAGCTGGCGCAAATGGTATCTGGCATCCTGGCGGTTGCGACCGTTTTCACCGTCATCAAAGGACGTTGGTTTTTCACTGGCCTGACCGCAGCATTTTTTCTGATCCCATGGGGATTGCTCGGCCAGTCCCTGTACTTCGCCCCCTATGCGCTTGCACTGTTCGCCTTCATTGCCGTGGCTTTCCACGCGCCGCTTTCTCGCCGCGCGATCATTGCCTTTGTTGCAGTCGGCCTATTGGCCAGCCCTCTTATTTTCGGACTGATTTTCGACCTCTCCAGGCATGTCGGCGTCCCGGAGACCTATGCCAGGTATCGGGTGATCCGCTTTTCCGAACTGCCTTCCAACGCCGACCAGAGCGCCGATGCGGACGGAGATGCGAAAATCGCACCTTACTTCCTGGCGCAAGTGGCGGCCCTTCGCGGCGATGCCGCAGCGGCTGCGGCTGCACTTGATAGGCTGGAGGCGAGCGGCGTCCCTCAGAATAATTTCGACCGCGCCCGCTTTCAGGCGATACGGAACTTTACGCTCGCATCCGGCGGCTTTGGTCCGGAGGCTCGCGAAAAGCTCATCGCCGACAATGCCGCTCAATCGCAAAAGGCATTTCTATTGCTTTTGGCAGGACTGCTGTTTGGAATTGCAGCCCCTCTGACGAACGGGGTCAGCTGGTTGGTCGCTCGCCGGAGCCGCAGGGTTTCCTCGATCGAGCGCGAGTTGGAACATCGCCGGGTCAGGCTGCCGGATGCATTGAAGAAAGCGGGTAGATTGTTTGGCACCAGCATCGCCAAAAAGTCGGTTCAATCGCCTTCCGTTGCAAATGGCGAGCGTGCGATTGAAGCAATCGCCTCCCGCGCACGCACCTATCTTCTAATATCCCTCAGTCTCCTGACATTCGCCGCGCTTTCAGCTTTGGCCGCCTATTGGGTCTGGCTGCCCGATGCTGAAAAAAACACGGCTTTCCATTTTGTGGCGCTTGCGGGAAATACGGCCGATTATGCGCAGCAGGATGGAGTTACTGTCATCGTCGGTGTGGGGGACTGGACGGGCTGGTCCATCGCAATCAACTGGCTCAAATATCCGGCATGCATTGTCGCGATTGTTCTTGCGACACGCCGGTCAGGATATCTAGGAGTTTTCACGGCGGTGGTTTTCTTGGCATGCTTGGCTCTGCAAAATGTTCAGCTTGCACAGCACTCGCGCCGTGAAGCGTTACCCTCGCAATTCTCGCAGCTTCTGCGTTCAACGTTGAAACTGGCCGCCGATAGATCAACCGTCGCGCCCGGAAATAATCCACAGCCGAACACGCAGGGATTCCAGGGCCTGGCTCTCAATCTTCGTGGTTCGATCGCTGCGGATAAGAATACCCCTTCCTCGGTCGGGAGAGCGACCGTCGATCCTTCGCTTGCGGCCTATACCCTTGCGCAGATTGCCTATCTTGAGGGCGAGGCTGGCGACGCCTCGCATTTGCTGAGCCAGATTGAGGATGTGAAAGATCTACATCCTGACGTTCACCGCGAGCGCATGGCTATCATCCGGGATTGGGTCTCCGCCAATGGTCATACTGCCCCCGAGATGGACTGGTTCTCTGCCGATCTTGCATCCCTGGTACGGCAGTTGGGACGGTGGCTGCTTGCGCTTTCGGTTGTAAGCTTGGCGCTAGCGGTTCTTGTCACGCCTTTGATCGCAATTGCCGTCGCACGGCGCAATCGTATCGAAGCACTCATTGAAGAGCGCGGCCGATATCAGCTGTAGAGATAGAGCGTTTCCGTGGCTCGCGCGGAGCGTCAGGCAATCTCGCGCAGGCGCTCGGCCGTCTGCAGGTCGACGGAGACGAGGGTGGAGACGCCCTGCTCGGCCATGGTGACGCCGAAGAGGCGGTTCATGCGGGCCATGGTGATCGGATTGTGGGTGATGATGACGAAGCGGGTCTCGGTGGAGGCCGCCATTTCGTCCATCAGATTGCAGTAGCGCTCGACATTGTGGTCGTCGAGCGGCGCATCCACTTCGTCGAGCACGCAGATCGGCGCCGGATTGGTGAGGAAGACGGCGAAGATCAGCGCCATTGCCGTCAGCGCCTGTTCGCCGCCCGATAGCAGCGTCATGGTCTGCGGCTTCTTGCCGGGCGGGCGGGCGAGGATTTCCAGGCCGGCTTCGAGCGGATCGTCGGATTCGATCAGCTGCAGCTCGGCGGTGCCGCCGCCGAACAGATGGGTGAACAGCCGCTGGAACTGGGCGTTGACGATGTCGAAGGCGGCGATCAGCCGCTCGCGGCCCTCGCGGTTAAGGCTCTGGATGGCGCCGCGCAGCTTGCGGATCGCATCGATGACGTCGTCGCGTTCCTTGATCAGCGCTTCGAGCTTTTCGCTCAGTTCCTTCTGTTCCTCGTCGGCGCGCAGGTTGACGGCGCCGAGCCGCTCGCGCTCGATCCTCAGACGCTCCAGCTCGCGCTCGACTTCGCGCGGATCGGGAAGCGCCTGCATGGCCGGGCGGCCGGTCAGTTGCAGCGCCTCGTGGGGGGCGACGTTCAGGACCTCGCGGATGCGGCCTTCGCTTTCCTGGCGCTTCTCGCGGGCAGAGACGAGGCGCTCCTCGGCGCGGCCGCGGCGTTCACGGCATTCGGCAAGTTCCGACAGTGCCGTCGTCGCCTTTTGGTCGGCCTCGCGCTGGATGCGTTCTGCCTCAGCCAGCAGATCGCTGGCCTGGCGGCGCGCCTCCTCGGCCTTCTGCAATTCGCTGAGCAGAGCGCGGCGCTTGTCGTCGAATTCGTCCGGCGCCATTTCCAGCTCGGCTGCCTCTTCGCGCGCCTCTTCCTCGCGCTCGCGCAGCGTGGCGACATGATCTTCGCCGCTTGCCGCCCGCTGGCGCCAGGTCTCGCGCTCCTGGCCGATCGCCATGATACGGCGCTGGCGGGCCTCGTTTTCCCTGGCCAGGCTTTCATGGCGGGCGCGGCTTTCGGCGAGCGCGCCGCGATCGGTCGCAACTTCGGCCTGCTGGAAGCGCAGCCGCTCGTCGATCGCGGTGAGATCGGGCGCGTCCTCCAGCTCGATGCGAGCATTCTCTTCCTGGACGGCGATCTCCTCCAGCTGCGCGCGCAGCTGGCTGGTGGCCTCGCTGACGACGTCGCGGCGGCGGATGAGATCGCCGGAGGCACGCTCGGCGGCGGCAAGCGCATCGCGGGCTTCGGCGAGATGGCGCGCCGACAGGCGGCTCATGTCGCGGGCCTCGGCAAGCCGGCGCTCCTCGGCGCGGATCGCCTCAGCGGCCGCCGCCTGCCGCTCCTCGGCTTCGGCAAGCACGTCACGGGCAAGGGTCGCTTCGCCTTCGAGTTCGGCCAGGCGGTTCTTCTGGGCAAGGCGGAGGGCCGCGGCACTCGGGGCATCGGCGCCGGTGACATGGCCATCCCAACGATAGACGGCGCCCTCTTTGGTTACCAGCCGCTGGCCTGTTTTCAGCGCCGCCATCAGCGACTGCGCTTCCGCTCCCGCGACAAGACCGATCTGGCGCAGGCGGCGGGTGAGTGCCGCGGGCGCGCGGACGTGATCAAGCAGCGGTGTGACGCCGGATGGCAATGCCGGATCGGCGGCGCCGTCGCCATTGACCGACCAATGGGCCGGGGCCTCGGCATCGAGCGGCGATTCCAGATCGTCGCCAAGCGCGGCACCCAGGGCGGTTTCGAAGCCGCGATCGACCTTCAGCTCATCGGCAACCGGCGGAAATTTGCCGGCGGCCGCACCAGCGGCGAGCATGCGGGAAATGGTTCGCGCCTCGGTCTCCAGCGCATTCAGCGCCGAGCGGGCCTGCTCGACCGGGGCGCGCGACAGCGCCTCGGTCTGGCGGGCAGCAGTCAGCGCCTGTTCGATCACCTGGACGGCGGCTTCGGCGTCGGCAAGGGCGATTTCGCCGGCCTCGACGATGGCGCGTTTTTCGTCCGGATCGGGCAGGCCTGATATCTTCTCGCCGATGGCGGAGAGTTCGTGGTTTGCCTCGTCCATCTGCCGTTCGAGACGCATCCGGCGGTCGGTGAGATCGCGGATGGCGCGTTCCAGCTGGTTGCGGCCGGCAGCGGCTTCCGCGCGCTCGGCCGTCAGCTGGGTGAAGATGCGCTCGCTATCGGCCAGTTTGACCGCTGCGCCCTCGAATGCCTCGCGGGTCTCCTCGGCATAACGGCCGGAATCGGCGAGGATTTCTGCAATCTCCGCCTCTTCGGCATCGAGCTTGGCCAGGATGACGGCATTGTCGGCCACCAGCCGCTCCTCGCGTCTTATATCCTCGGCAAGCTGGGCGAGACGGCGAGTGAGCTCATCGCGGCGGCGCAGGATGCGGCCGGCATCTTCCTCGAGCTGGCTTCTGGCGATCTGCAGGCGCTGCAGCGCTGCGGCCGCCCGGGCCTCGCCCTCGCGCAGTTCCGGCAGCTTCAGGCTGGCGATGCCCTGGTTCTTCGCCGCCTCCATCTGCAGCTGCGCCTTTTCGGCGACGACTGATGTCGCCTGGTTCAGCGCGCTGTCGGCCTCGGCTTCGGCCTCCTTCGCCTGCACCCAGCGGATATGCAAAAGCATCGCCTCGCGGGCGCGGATGTCGGCAGACAGCGTCTTGAAGCGGTTGGCCTGGCGGGCCTGGCGCTTCAGGCTCTCGATCTGGCTTTCGAGCTGCGAGGTGACGTCGTCGAGACGCTCGAGATTGCCTTCGGCGGCGCGCAGCCGCAGTTCGGCCTCGTGGCGGCGGGAATGCAGGCCCGATATGCCGGCCGCCTCTTCCAGCAGCTGGCGGCGGGCCTGCGGTTTTGCCTGGATCAGCTCGCCGATGCGCCCCTGCCCGACCATCGACGGCGAACGCGCGCCGGTGGAGGCGTCGGCAAACAGCAGCTGCACATCCTTGGCGCGGCTTTCCTTGCCGTTGATACGATAGAGCGAGCCCTGCTCACGCTCGATGCGGCGCGTGACCTGGATCTCGTCGCTGTCATTGAAGGCGGCCGGTGCGGTGCGCTCGCCATTGTCGAGATAGAGCGCCACTTCGGCGGTGTTGCGCGCCGGGCGGTTGCCGGAACCCGAAAAGATCACGTCGTCCATGCCGGAGGCGCGCATGTTCTTGTAGGAATTCTCGCCCATCACCCAGCGCAGCGCCTCGACGAGGTTCGACTTGCCGCAGCCGTTCGGCCCGACGACGCCGGTCAGCCCCCGTTCGATGATGAATTCCGTCGGCTCGACGAAGGATTTGAAGCCGACCAGGCGCAGCTTGTTGAACTTCATGCAGACGCTCCGGCGTGCCGGGCGGGCTTGTCACGCAGCCACAAAAAAACGGGCGCACGGCTTTCGCCGTCGCCCGTTCTATCGAAACGATCCGGTTCAGAGCAGGCTGTCGATGAGCTTCGACATGGTGTCAACCGGCATGTCTCCAGAGTAGCGCTTGCCATTGATGAGGAAAGTCGGGGTGGCGTTGACGCCGAAATCCTTGGAACCTCTTTCCCGCGTGGCGTTCACTTCATCCAGAAGCTTCTGGTTCGTCAAGCATTTCGTGAAGCTATCCTCAGTAAATCCGGCAAGCTTCGACATCTGCAGCAGTGCGGCGCGGCCGTCATCGGCGGCGGCCCAGATCTGCTGCTGCTTGAACAGCATCGAAACCATCGGGAAATACTGTTCCGGCGTGCTCAACTGTTCCGGATTGGAAGAGCTGCAGCGGGCGAGCATGAAGGCTGCGGCGGCGCGCGGGTCGAAGGGGAATTCGCGGATGATGAACTGCACCTTGCCACTGTCGACATATTTCTGCTTGATCGTGTCGAAGGTGGTGTTGTGGAAGTGGGCGCAATGCGGGCAGGTCATCGACATATATTCGACGATCTTGACCGGGGCGTCGGCCTTGCCCAGCGCCATCTCCGGCAGCGCGCCGGGCTTCAGCACCTCGGCCATATCGACATCGCCGTCAGACTCCGGCATGTCGGTCGCCGCTGTGGCCGCCGTCTGCATGGTGTCGACATTGGTGCCGTCGGCCATGGTCTTGCCGGAGGACGAAGCATCGGCAGCGTCCTTGCTGTCGTTGCAGGCGACAAGCGCGACGGCAGCTGCGGCGATGGCGATACCGCTGAGCAGGCGGCGTTTCGTCAGTTGCATTTCGGACATCTGCATGGATTCCCCATAACTAATGAGATTGACGGCGTGATTGTGCGATATAACGGCTTGCGGCCGCTCACAAGCCACGGATCACCAACTTCCTTCAAAGAATTGTGACCGTGATGGGACCAAAAGCGCACGTTGCGTCCGAAATCGGCGGTTCTCAGTTTTCACGGAAGGCCGAAGGCGTATTTCGGCCGGCATAAAACAGTCTCAACACCTGCGCCCGATCGTTCACGATCCGGTAAGCGATCGTCACACGCCGCTCGAAACCCAGAATTCGCACGCCCGGGGCAAAATCCTCGCGCAGCGCTCCCCCTTCCGGCATGTCCTCGAGATCATGACAAACCTGCTTCAACCGGCGGATAAATTCGATGGCCGCCAACGGATTGTCGGAAACGATGAATTCGTAGATATCAAGCAGATCCATCTCTGCTCTCGGACGAAACGCAACCTTATGCGCCACCGCCCTTAGCCTTCATCCGCTTAACATGCAGACGTTCGAGCCGCTCGAAGACAAGATCGGCATCGATATCCGAACCCGGGCCGTCGATCGCCTCGCGGATTTTCAGACGCATGATTTCGTTGATCGCATCCTCTTCCCGGTCGAGCGCGCGCAATGCAGCGCGGATAACCTCGCTCGCCGAACTATAGGCGCCAGATTCCAGCCGCGCTTCCAGGCTTTTCTGCTGGCTGCCGAGCGTCACGGTAATAGGTTTGCTGCTGCGCATTCCTGTTACTCCCATCAAGTGATTACAGTGTAATACACTTGGAACGGAGTTCAAAAGAGGCTTTATGCTCAAGCTTCTAGCTGACGTTCGGCCGCTCGACCCGCCGCCGACCGGGCGGCCTGATCTTTGTATCTCGAAACAAAGTCCGGCGCTTCTGTTGTCGCGCCGGACTTCGCAGTCTACCGGATCACTTGCATTCGGGGTCGTCGCCGAAGCCCTTGCAGAAGAACTCGGCGGCATTTTCCTTGGTGATCATCTTCGACGCGATCTCGATTTCCATCGAGCCATCGTCCTTCTTCGTCAAAGTTCCGAGCTTTTCCAGCGCTGCGGTGTCGTTGGTGGCAAGCGCGTGCGCGGCAATGACGCCTTCAGGGGCGACGGTGGAATAGGTGAAGGTCGCGGTCAGATCGCCCTTGGCAACGGCGCGGATGGCGGCATTCTCGCCGTCGATGCCGATGATGAGGATGCCTTCCTTGTCACGGCCGGCAGCCTGGATCGCCCGCAGCGCACCAAACGCCATATTGTCGTTATGGGCGTAAACGGCCTGGATCTGCCCGGCCGGGAAACGCTGAAGTGTGTCTTCCATGAACTTCAGCGCCTTTTCCTGGTCCCAGTCGGCGTGGGTTTCGGCGATCACCTTGATATCGGTGCCGGCAATGGCTTCGGCAAATCCTTCATGGCGTTCAACCGCGGGAGCGACAGCCGGGTCGCCCTTGATCTCGACGACATTGCCCTTGCCCTTCAGCGCTTCTGCTATGTACTTGCCGGCAAGCGTGCCGATGGGCTTGTTGTGCGGGCCGACATGCAGCGTAACGGGAATATCGAGGCTGCGCTCGAGCGTGATCACCGGAATGCCGGCAGCCAGGACCTGCTTGATGGTCGGAGCGATAGCGGCGCTATCCTGCGCCGAAATCATCAGAACCTTCATGCCCTGGACCATCAGGCTTTCGACATCCGAAATCTGCTTTGCGGACTTGCCTTCGGCGTTGGTGACGAGCAGATCGACATCCTTGAAGTGTTCCGCCGCATAGGCCTGGTTGCGTTTGGTCATCGTGTTGCGGTGGGCCGAGTTCGAGCTCGCCTGCGAGAAGCCGATGATGATCTTGTCGGCGCTGAAGGCGGGGGCGGCCGTCAAGACGGTGGCGAGCCCGGCGGAGATGATGAGCATACGTCTGGTGATGTTGAGCATTTTAAGTCCTCCCTCTGGTTAACACGCTACTTGCGTGGTTTTCTTCCGGCTTCGAGCAGCACGGCAAGAACGATGATCGCACCCTTCACCACCTGCTGTGAGAATGGTGAAACGCCTGCGAGATTGAGAATGTTTGCGATGATGGCCAGCACCATGGCGCCGCCGATCGTGCCGAGAACGGTGCCTTCGCCGCCGAACAGCGACGTGCCGCCGATCACCGCGATCGTGATTGCCTCCAGTTCGAGGCCGAGGCCGGAATTCGGGTCGCCGACGGACAGGCGGGACAGGAAAATCAGGCCGGAAAGCGCTGCCAGCACACCACAAATGATGTAGACGCTGAAGATGACGAGCGGCACGTTGATGCCGGAGAGCCTCGCCGCTTCCTCATTGCTGCCGACCGCATAGATGGCCCGGCCGAACTGCGTGAAGCTGAGCACGACGGCGGCGATGATGCAGACTGCCGCAAAGACGTAGATCGGTGTCGGCACGCCCAGCATATAGCCGCCGCCGAGCACGAAGAAACTGTCGGCGAGCTTTCCCGGATTGACGGTTCCACCATCGGCGATCATCAGCGCGAAGCCGCGCACCATGACCATGCAGCCGAGCGTCATGATGAAGGCCGGAATGCGGAAATAGGAAATGCCGAAGCCGTTGACGCAGCCGACGAGGGCGCCGATGGCGATACAGATCAGCACCATCAGCGGGATGGGCATCCCCTGCTCCATCAGGACCGCGCCGGTGACGCCAACCAGCGCGACGATCGACCCAACGGAAAGATCGATCCCCTTGGTGAGGATCACGAATGTCATGCCGATGCCGAGGATCCCATAGAGCGCGACCTGCCTCAGGACGTTCAGGATATTGATAGGATTGAGAAAATGAGGAGAGATCAGCGAGGCGGCGATGATCAGTACGATCAATGCACCGGCAAGACCCGTTCCGCGCGGAAGATATTTCATGGTAGTCCCCTCATTAATGTAGTGCCGCGAAGTGCATGACGTCTTCTTCGGTTGCTGTGCGTGCGTCGAGTTCAGCCGTCACCTCACCCTCTCTCAAAACGTAGAGCCGGTCGCACAAACCAAGGATTTCCGGCAGTTCGGAAGAAGCCATGACGATTGCCAGCCCACGGGCTTCGGCCAGTTCGACCAGCAGGTCGTAGATCTCGCGCTTGGCTCCGACATCGACGCCGCGTGTGGGTTCGTCGGCCAGCAGAATCTCGCATCCGGCGCTGACGAGCCGCGCCAGCACGCATTTCTGCTGATTGCCGCCCGAAAGGTTCTGCGTCGCTGCCGCGGCGTTCGGCGTCCTGATCCGCAGCCGCTCGATCAGACCGTTGACGATTTTGCGCTCGCGGCGGAGCGACAGAAGCCCGAAACGGACGATCTGCGCGAGGCTGGCCGACATGATGTTGAAGCCGACGCTCTGTATCAGGAAGAGGCCTTCCGTCTTGCGGTCTTCCGGCACCAGGCCGAGCCCCTTGGTGATGCCGGCGCGCGGCGAACCGATGCTGGCCATTGCGCCGTTGATCCTAACCTCGCCGGCACCGCGCGGGTCAGCGCCGTAGATGGCGCGCAGAAGCTCGGTGCGGCCCGCACCCGCCAGCCCGAAAAGACCGACAATCTCGCCCTTTCGAACATGGATGCTGACGTTCTTGAGCAGCGCTGGCGTCGAAATGCCTTGAGCGGACAGCGCTTCCTCGCCGATCCGGGGCGTGCGGGTGGGGAAGACGTCGCCCACTTCCCGGCCGACCATGCTGCGAATGAGATCGTCCGTCGTCAGACCATTGGAAGGTCCGTTGTGGATGACTGTGCCGTCGCGCAGGATGGTGACCGTGTCGCTCAGTTCGAAAACCTCGCGCAGGCGATGCGAAATATAGACGAAGGCAACGCCGCTCTCACGAGCCAGCTGCCGGACAACCCGGAACAGCTGGTCGATCTCTGCCTGCGCCAACACCGCCGACGGCTCGTCGAGAACGATGATCTTCGCATTGCGGGCCAGCGCCTTGGCGATCTCGACCATCTGGCGCTTGGCAACGGAGAGCGTGCCGATCCGTGCGGTCGGATCGACGTCGAAACCAAGCCGTTCAACGACCTCCATCGTCCGGCGTTTTGCCTCGCCCCAGTCGATCAGGGCGCCCTTGCATGGCAGCCGCCCCATCAGAACGTTTTCGGCGACGGTCAGGTGCGGCGCCTGCGCCAGTTCCTGATAGATGACCGCGACGCCGCGGGCAATCATCCCGGCCGGCGTCGGATCGAGCACCGCTTCGCCGAAAAGCTCGATGCTCCCCTCGTCGGCCGAATAGGCGCCGGAGAGGATTTTCATCAGCGTCGATTTTCCAGCCCCATTCTCACCCACCAACGCCCTGATTTCTCCAGGCTGCAGAGAAAACGACACGCCCTTCAGGGCGCGCACACCCGGAAAGGATTTGGTGATCCCAGCAAGAGCCAGCGCCGACGTCATTTCAATGCCCTCCGCAGCCGCAGGAGCGGCGAATTACCAATTTTGCCGGCAGACGGACCTGCCGCGCGTTTTCCGTGCTCGATTTGATCCGCCTGGCCAGCATTTCCGCAGCCTGCATGCCGATCATCTCGCTCGGCTGCGCCATGACGGTCAGCCGCGGCTCGAAACAGTCAGCCCAATCGAAATCGTCAAAGCCGATCAACGCCAGATCCTCGGAGATGCGCAAGCCAAGATCCCGCACCGCGCGCATGACGCCGATTGTGGCCAGATTGTTGCCCGAGGCGATCGCCGTCGGTCGGTCCGCCCGACTGAGGATCGCAAGCGCCGACTGGCGTGCATCCGCGCTGTTCGCATTGCCTTCGCTCATCACGCTACGATCGATCTCGAGCCCGTGCTTGCGCATGGCGCCGACGTATCCACGCACGCGTTCGATCGTGGAAAGCAGCCCCGGCTCGCCGGCGATGAGGCCGATGCGGCGGTGGCCGTGGCCCACCAGATGGTCGATCAGCGTCTCCATCGCCGTCTCATTGTCCAGGCAAACCCCATCCGCATCGGCAACCGTCAGACGGTCGACGAGCACGAAGGGCATGCGAGACGATTTGAGATAGTCGATGGCGCGGTTTTCCGGATCACAGGATGGAGCCAGAATTACCCCATCCACCCGCCGCTGAACGAGTTCACGGACCAGCCGCAACTCGGTCTCGGGATCGTTCTGCGTGTCGCAGAGAAAAACGAGCTGCCCGATGGCGGCGCAGGCTCGCTCGATAGAAGATACGATATCGTTGAAATAGTAATTGGTGCTGATCGAGATCGCGATACCCACCGCGTCGGTCGAGGATCGCACCAGAGACCGGGCCACAGCATTCGGCACGAATCCGAGACTTTCGATCGCGTCCCTGACGAGCGCCGCCGTCGCTTCGTTCACATGCCGGGTGCCGTTGACGACGTGCGACACGGTCGAGACCGAGACGCCCGCGGCGCGTGCAACGTCAGTGATTGTCGCCATGATTGCAGACCTCCCCGTCACGCCTGACGCGCAGCTTCAAACTGCCGCCGCGTCAATTCCCAGAACAAAATCGAAAGATTCAACCACCCTGAACAAGCCTCCCCAGCCTCGGCGGTCACCCGGCCCATTTCATCCTCCAATGAAATGTTAAAAACCGCTATATGGCCATCGAAACGTTTGCGCAAGCGTTTTCTTCTGCGATTTATGGTGATATACGGATGCAAAGGGAGGAACGAATATGGCACTGAAAAACATTCCCGGGATTCTTTGCCCGGATCTTTTGTGGCTATTGAGCGCGATGGGCCACGGCGACGAGATCGCCATCGTCGACAAGAATTTCTCGGCGTGCCGCGTGTCGAAAAAGACCGTCAGCGGCAAACTCGTGTCGATGAACGCGGCCAGCGCCTCAGACGCCATAGCGGCGATCCTGGCGGTCATGCCGCTCGATCATTTCGTCGAACAGCCGCTCATGCATATGGAGGATCCGGATCAGACCGGCATCATGCTACCCGTTCATGCGGATGTGGAATTGCTCTGCTCGACGGCGGAAAAGCGCAGCATCACGAGCAGGCCCATCGAGCGCTTCGCCTATTATCCACTGGCTGAAGCCTGCTTTGCGGTGGTTCAGACGGGGGAGATCCGGCCCTACGGCAATTTCATCCTGAAGAAGGGTGTCGTTTAGCGGGACTGCCAAAGTGGTGGCACGAACTCGCACGACAGCGGCAGTCGCGAGCCGAGGATAAATTTCAATGTCTGACAACGACCACTGCCGTATAGACAGGTGGAGTTTCCAATTTTTGGAGGCCTATTCGGAGGGTATTTTGAATGCATTCTTTGACGAAGACTTTTCTCTATTCCGTGCTTATAGCCTCTGTCGCATTGGCCATGAATGTCACGAGCACTGCCGCCTCTGAAGACGGCGGGAATATTGTTTTCAATCAGATGCTTAAATGTCTAAAGCTACCCGCGGACGCGCCGAGCGCTTATGACTTCATGGTTGTGGCGGTCATCAAGGACGGATCTGCCGATTTTCTATCCATCAACTTCCGCACCCCCCCATCCGAATGGGAAAAAACGGCAGCCCCGTTGATCGCTGATGCGATCACACAATGTGAGCCTTACAATTCGATCTCGGGCAGGACGGAATTCGCTGTCACCCCTCAGCTTGTTGAAGCGGGATCAAAAAACTAAGCGTGCGAGACGGGAAGCTGAAATGCCATTTCCAGAAGAAATAGTTTGGGACAAAATCAACGACGGCTGATCGAACACGCGCCGCATTTATCGTCCCCGCTTCCCCATCACCGCGGTCCCTAAGCGCTGGATCGCCTGGCGCAGCTTGTCGTTCTCGATCCCCTCCATCATGCCTTCGAGCTTGCGGGCGGCTTCGCCTTTCAGCGGCGCCGGGGTGCGGGAGCGGCGGGCGGGGTTTGAGACGGGCTTCTGGACGATGCGGATCTGGTGGACGGCGGCGAAGCCGAAGAAGCTGTTGATGCGCTGGATGAGTTCGCCCTGGGCATGGGTGAGGAACAGCGCGCGCGCGCCTTCGCAGGCGATGGTGAGCACACCGGGGCGGAAGCCGCCGGCCTCATTGCCGCCGCGGGCCCAGGCGATTTTTTCCGGCCGGGTGCAATCGGCGAAATCCTCGCCGGCGATTTCGCTCCACGAGCCGAGCAGCGCCGTGTTGATGCCGGCGCGCCGCGCCAGGACGGGATCGATCAGCCCGTTCGCCAGCTCGGAAATCTGCTTTACATCTTTGCGTGGATAACTCATCGAAACCCTTGGGCGCCGCCGCCAATCGCACAGACAATCGGCGCGGCCGACTTGATCGCGCGGCATTGCTTCGCCAAGTATAGGCACTTCCCCCCATCGCGGCAAATCATGACGATCACCACACTCGACACGCCCTCGGCAAAGCCCCTCCTCGACTGGTACGATCGCCACCACCGCGACCTGCCCTGGCGTGTCTCGCCCGGCATGGCGGCCCGCGGCGTCAAGGCCGATCCCTATCACGTCTGGCTTTCGGAAGTGATGCTGCAGCAGACGACGGTGCAGGCGGTCAAACCCTATTTCGAGCGGTTTCTCAAGCGCTGGCCCGAGGTGACCGATCTTGCCGCGGCCGAGAGCGACGCGGTCATGGCCGCCTGGGCGGGGCTCGGCTATTACGCCCGGGCCCGCAACCTGAAAAAATGCGCCGAAGCGGTGGCGACAGAGCATGGCGGCGTCTTTCCCGACACCGAAGAGGGCCTGAAGTCGCTCCCCGGCATCGGCGACTATACGGCCGCCGCCGTCGCGGCCATCGCCTTCAACCGGCAGGCGGCTGTGATGGACGGCAATGTCGAGCGGGTGATCTCCAGGCTCTATGCGATCGAAACACCGCTGCCGGCTGCCAAGCCCGCGATGAAGGAAAAGGTGGCGCTGCTGACACCGGCCGCGCGGCCCGGCGATTTCGCCCAGGCGATGATGGATCTCGGGGCGACGATCTGCACGCCGAAGCGGCCGGCCTGTTCGCTCTGTCCGTTCCGGGGTGCCTGCGAGGCGCTCAAACTTTCCGATCCCGAGCTCTTTCCGGTCAAGGCGGCGAAGAAAGAGAAACCGGTGCGCTACGGCGCAGCCTTCATCGCGGTGACCGGCGATGGCGAAATCCTGCTGCGGCGGCGCATCGACAGCGGCCTGCTCGGCGGCATGACCGAGGTGCCGACGACGGCCTGGACGGCGCGCATGGACGGCGAGACCTCGGCTGCGGCCGCGCCCTTCGAGGCGGCATGGCAGGCCTGTGGCACCGTCATCCACGTCTTCACCCATTTCGAGCTCAGGCTGTCGATCTGGCGCGCAGCGATTGCCGATAAGGTCGGCACGAATGACGGATGGTGGGAGCCGGTTACAAATCTTGAAGCGCAGGCGCTGCCGACCGTCATGAAAAAAGCGATCGCAGCGGCTATTCCTCTCGCGTTTAAAACATCCAAGGGATGACCATGACCACCGGCATAAAGCATATTGTTTTCGATATCGGCAAAGTCCTCATTCATTACGATCCGCATCTTCCCTTCAGCCGCCTGATCCCGGATGAGGCCGAGCGCAACTGGTTCTTCGCCAATATCTGCACCCATGACTGGAACATCGAGCAGGACCGCGGCCGCAGCTGGGCGGAGGCCGAAGCGCTGCTGATCGAACAGCACCCGGCACGTGAGGAACAGATCCGCGCCTTCCGCAAATATTGGCACGAGATGGTGCCGCACGCCTATGAGGACAGCGTCGCGATCATGGAGGGGCTGATCGCCGAAGGGCGCGACGTGACGATGCTGACCAACTTCGCCTCCGACACCTTCCGCGAGGCGCAGCAACGCTTCCCCTTCCTCAACCGACCGCGCGGCGTCACCGTTTCCGGCGATGTCGGCCTGATCAAGCCGGATATCGCCATCTACGAGACGCATACGAAAAGCTTCGGCCTCGATCCCGCGGCCACGATCTTCATCGACGACGCGCCGGTCAATGTCGAAGGCGCCAAGGCCTATGGCTGGAATGCGGTGCTGTTTTCGGGTGCGGAGAAGCTGCGCAGCGATCTCGCCGCTTACGGATTGAAGGTCTGAGATCCATGGCTTTCGACCCCGCAGAAGAAATCGAGCGCTTTCACGCCGCCATCAACGCCCTCGATTTTCCCGCCATCGAGGCCTATTTCGCCGAGGATGCGACCTATGTCTCGAACGGTGTCGGCAGTCTTGCCGGCCGGCCTGAGATCATGGCTGCCTTCCGGCGCTATTTCGACGACTATCCCGATCAGACGGCGGAAAATTCGCTGGTGGAAACGTTGACGCCGCTCTCCGGCCGATCGGTCTGGTCGGTGCGCGCCACCCACAGCAAGACGGGCAAGCCGCTGATCCGCGAGGGCGAGGAGACAATCACCTTCAATGCGGAAGGGCGCGTCACGCGGGTCGAGGTCACCGATTATCAAGAGTTCTGATGACCGCGTTCCAGCAAAACCGCTGCGCAGTTTTGCTGGTACAGCGCAAATAGAAGACGCCCGGAGCTTGAACTCCGGGCGCCTTGGCCTTCTCCCGCAACTGGAGGGAAATCGGAAGAAGGTATCTCGATCTTGCGAAGGTGGTGCTCACTCCACCTTTGCCAGATCACTGCGGATGACGGACCTGAGATCGTCGATCGGGCGCAGGGACTGCCCGTCTTCGAAATGCCAGAAGGTCCATCCGTTGCATGCATCGAGACCCTGCACCTTGGCGCCGAGACGATGAATGGAGCCGGCCTCGCCGCCTGAGGCCACGGTGCCGTCGGCGCGCACGATCGCGCTGTAGCGGCGCTTGGCGTCGGTCAGCACCTGGCCGGGCTTGATCAGGCCGCTTTCGACCAGCACGTTGAAGGCGACGCGGACTTCGGCCTTCTTGCCGGTCATGACGGTCAGTTCCGCCTTGCCGAGCGGCTCGACGGCGGCGATGCGGGCCGAGGCTGCATCGATATAATCCTGTTCGCGCTCGATGCCGACGAAGTGGCGGCCAAGACGCTTGGCGACCGCACCCGTCGTTCCCGAGCCGAAGAAAGGATCGAGCACGATATCGCCGGGCTTGGTCGAGGCCATGATGACGCGGGCAAGCAGCGCTTCCGGCTTCTGCGTCGGATGCACCTTCTTGCCGTCCTCGCCCTTCAGCCGCTCGCCGCCATTGCAGATCGGGAACAGCCAGTCGGAGCGCATCTGCACGTCGTCATTGGCCGCCTTCATCGCATCGTAATTGAAGGTATAGCCCTTGGCCTTGGCGTTGGGGCTCGCCCAGATCATCGTCTCATGGGCGTTCTGGAAACGGCGGCCCTTGAAATTCGGCATCGGGTTGGTCTTGCGCCAGATGATGTCGTTGAGGATCCAGAAGTTCAGATCCTGCAGCGTGGCGCCGACGCGGAAGATATTGTGGTAGGAGCCGATCACCCAGATCGAGCCTGTCGGCTTCAGCACCCGCCGGCAGGCCAGCAGCCAGGCGCGGGTGAAGGCGTCATAAGCCTCGAAGGAGGCGAACTGATCCCATTCGTCATCGACCGCATCGACCAGCGACTGATCGGGACGATGCAGCGTTCCGCCGAGCTGGAGATTATACGGCGGGTCGGCAAAGATGATATCGACGGAGTGGCTGGGCAAAGCTTCGAGGGCGCTGACGCAATCGCCCTTGATGATCGTGTCAACCCAGGAATCCGACCGGGATCCCGGCCGGGAATCCGACTTGACGGAAGCCTTGAGGTCGGCAAGCGGAAAAACTGATGCCATTCTGATACTCACTCATACGCTCTACGCTTAACTGTCCGTTATGGTTACGCAACTTAGTTACCAAAGCCTGAAGCGGTGGCCGATTTCGGGAATTTATTCGGCCGGCCGATGAGTGAGCGGCAGACTTTGCCGATGCCGGCGATCAGGCGGCATCGTGAATCCTGCGGCTGTCGGCCGGCGCTTCGTCGCGTTCGAACATGCCGTAATCACGGACGACGCTGGCGATCCGCAGGCGGTAATCGGCGAAGATGCCGCCGCGGCCGGCCTGCTGCGCTGCCCGGTGCGCCTCGAGATTGCGCCACTCCTTGACGGCCGCCTCGTCGCGGAAGAAGGAGAGCGATAAAAGCTTGCCGCGGTTCGTCAGGCTCTCGAAACGCTCGATCGAGATGAAGCCGTCGATCTTTTCGAGCTCGCTGCGCAACTCGCCGGCAAGATCCAGATATTTGTGGCGTTCGCCCATATAGGGCACGACTTCGAAGATGACGGCGATCATGGCAGCACCGGCTTGGCGTGAGGGGCGGAGACATTTTTGAGGAAGATGCGATCTTCCTTCAGGATGAAGCGCTCGCGTCGGGCAAATTCGTAATTCTCGCGGCCGAGCGGATCGGACGCCAGCCGGGCGCGATAGGCTTCATAGGCGGCGAGGCTCTCGATATTATAGACGCCGTAAGCCGTCGTCGCCGATCCCTCGTGCGGGCCGTAATAGCCGATCAGGTCGGCACCGTTCTTCGGAATCGCCTGGCCCCAGTTGCGGGCATATTCGGCAAACGCTTCCTTCTTGAACGGGTCGATCTGATAGCGGATGAAGCAGGTGATCATATCGTTTCTCCTTTGCTGTCTCAGTGCTCTCCTGGGCCGTTTTCGCACATTGCCTGACGGCGATGCTTCGGTTACGATCGAACTATGAAGGAAGGCCCAGACATTGCGCAGATCGGCGCGCTGATCGGCGATCCCGCCCGCGCCAACATGCTGGCGGCGCTGATTGGCGGCCGGGCGCTGACGGCGACCGAGCTTGCCGGCGTCGGCGGCATCACCGTACAGACGGCGAGCACCCATCTCGCCAAGCTCGAAGCCGGTGGGCTGCTGACCCAGCGCAAGCAGGGCCGCCACCGATATTTCACCCTCGCCGACGAGGCCGTTGCCCGGCTGATCGAAAGCATGATGGGTTTTGCCGCCGGACGCGGGCATCTGCGTCACCAGCCGGGACCGAAGGAGCCGGCGTTGCGCAAGGCGCGCATCTGCTACGATCATCTTGCCGGCGATTACGGCGTGCGCATGCTCGACAGCCTGATTGCCTCCGGCTCGATCGAGGCGGTCGGCGAAGGCCTGGGGCTGACGGAAAAGGGCGAAGGCGACCTCAAATGCATCGGCATCGATGTCGGCGACCTCAGATCCTCGCGCCGGCCGCTCTGCCGCTCCTGCCTCGACTGGAGCGAAAGACGCGCCCACCTCGCCGGCAGCCTCGGCAAGGCGCTGCTGTCAAGCTTCCTCGACAAGGGCTGGGCGCGGCGAACGGCCGAAAGCCGCTCGATCCTGTTTTCCCCGGAAGGCGACCGGCAGTTCCTGATGCTTTTTCCGGTCGATCCGTAGCTTATTGCCGATCTGCAAGAGGTTCCAAGGCCGTATCCGGCGGCCTCATGCCCCTGCCCTCTTTTCATCTTCCTGCCGCACATGCGCCCGCAGCGCCGCGAGAGTGAGCGCCAGCGCCGCGTGGTTGCTCTCGGCTTCACCGAGCACGCTTTCGCCCTCATCGATCTCGCGCAGCTGCGCACCGTAAAGCGACTCGTCCGATGTCTGGCGGCCGCAGGCGAGGTGCCAAACCGCATCCGGCTGCACCTCCCGGCACAGATCGATGGCGTGATTGACATCATGCGTGAAGGAGCGCGCCATCAGGAAACCATGCGGCGACTTGATACTGCTCGGCATATAGTCGTGGGGACCGTCGAAATCGTCCGGTTCGGCCGGCCGGAATTGCTTCAGCAGGAAAGCACAGGTGATGAAGGCGTCGATCCGGCTGTCGGGCATATCAGTCTTTTCCAGGGTCTCGATGATGTCCTCGATCGTCATGCGGTCTTCCTCTTCGTCCGTTCCTTGGCATGCCGCTTGTTCTCCTCCCCATAGCGGCGGTGACGTCCTCCTCGATCGCCATCTAGTGCATGAGAATGCCAAAGGTAGTCCTGGGGCCGCGGTTAGAACTGCATGACGCGGATTTGATGGATGTCGCGCCGTTCTCAACGAAGGCGCATCTCTGCCGTCCCGGTAACAGGCTCGCCTGCTGCCCGTCCATGTTCTCTCGGTACTCGGACGCTATCGGCGATTTGCCTCTAGCAGCCCTTCTTCCTCATCTTCCTTTCGACCTTGGCTCTCTTGTCGGTGCCATCCCCGGCATGCTTTCCGCCGGTCAGGGCATTATCCTTCATCGCCTGCAGCTGCGCACAGCTTCGGTGCTTGCCCCTGGCGTTGACGTCGGTGGATGTGAAGGCAAACAGCAGCACTACGGCTGCCGCCGGTCGGACGAAAGCTGAAAGCCTCATGGTCCCTCTCCTTGTGCACCTGCATGCTACGCCTGAGACCATGAAGCAGCAATGAGCGGCCACAATGCACAGATCAACCTTTCATCGAAAATGAAATATCGAATGCAACCTATTGTTTTCACGCCACTAAGGACCGGCACTGAGAAATCATTAAGCATATTCCGGTACTCTCACGTTCTAAATTAACGAGAGAGCCCTGTCATGGCGTCGATCCAGCATAAGATCATCATTGCGAGCATCGCGATTTTCGCCTTGGCGGGTGGCGCCACGGGGGTCGGTATCTGGTCGGCCTCGACCCTGTCGGAAAACAACGCCGACGTTGCCCGGTCGGCGCAAATTCTGCGCAACCACATGCAGGCCGACATGATGCATGACGCGATGCGCGCGGACGTGCTGGCATCCATGCTGGCGTCCAATCCGGCAGCGGGCATAGAAGCGGCCGCGGTGAAGGCGGACCTGGTGGAACACGACGCGTCGTTTCGCGAGATGATTGCCGCCAACAAGGCGCTTGCCGCCGACGACAAGACCAAAGCGCTGCTTGCCAGCATCGAACCTCCGCTTCTGAGCTATATCGAGAGCGCCACGAAAATCGTGGATCTGGCAAACCAGGATCCTTCGGCGGCCTTGAAGGCCCTGCCCGCATTCATGCAGCAATTCTCGACGTTGGAAACGGCCATGGAGCAGGCCGGCGACGAGATCACCGCCGCGTCGGACGAAATCTCCAAGCGTAGCGCCGACGTCAAGGCTTCGGTCGATATCGCTCTGAAAGCACTTCTGGCCGCAGCCGCATTGTTCGCCATTGGTCTCTATTTCCTGACCCGCAAGACCGTAACCAAGCCGATCCTGGCGCTTTCCAACGATATGCAAAGGCTTGCCGGCGGTGACACGGCCATTGCCTGCACCGGGATCGGCCGCTCGGACGAAATCGGAACGATGGCATCGGCCGTCGAAATCTTCCGCCAGGCGGCAATTGCCAACAGGCAACTCGAGCAAGACGCCGAGGCAGCCCGGTTGCAGGGCGAAACCGAACGGCTGACGGCCCGCAAACAGGCCGACGAAGATGCAGCCGTTCGGCTGCGGGCGGCGACATCGGGTCTTGCCGCCGGCCTGAAGCGGCTTGCATCCGGCGATCTCGCCTTCCAGATCGACGAGCCGTTCGCACCTGATTTCGAAAGCCTCCGGCATGATTTCAACATGTCGATCCGCCAGCTCGACCAAACGCTCGGCGCCATTGCGACCGCCATTGCCGCGATCGACGAAGGCACCCGGGAAATCGCATCCGGGGCCGGCGATCTGTCCAAACGCACCGAACAGCAGGCTGCCTCGCTCGAAGAAACCGCCGCAGCGCTCGATCAGATCACCGCCAATGTCTCGAACTCGAGCAAGCGCACCGACGAGGCGCGCAGTGAAGCGACCGATGCGAACCGCAATGCCGCCAAGTCTTCGGAGGTCGTGTCGCATGCCGAAGAGGCGATGCGCCGCATCGAGGCTTCGTCGCAGCAGATCTCCAGCATTATCGGCGTGATCGACGAGATCGCCTTCCAGACCAACCTTTTGGCGCTGAACGCCGGCGTCGAAGCGGCGCGCGCCGGAGAGGCGGGCAAGGGCTTTGCGGTGGTGGCCCAGGAAGTGCGCGAACTCGCCCAGAGATCGGCCCAGGCGGCAAAGGAAATCAAAGGCCACATCCAGAAATCGTCGGTGGAAGTGGAAAGCGGCGTCAAGCTGGTTCTCGACACCAGCCAGGTTCTGAAGGCGATCAGCGAACAGATCGCCCGCATCAATCAGCACATGGATGCCATCGCCGTCTCGGCAAGAGAGCAGTCGACCGGCCTTGCCGAAGTCAACACCGCCGTCAATTCCATGGATCAGGTGACCCAGCAGAACGCGGCGATGGTGGAGCAATCAACCGCGGCATCCGGTCATCTCGCCGAGGAAGCCGCCAAGCTGCGTGAACTCGTTTCCCGGTTCAAGCTGCGCGCGACGGCTTCGACGCCATCTGCCGCTGGACGCCGCAGCGGGCAGCTGGCAGCCTGACGGCTTCTGTCTGCTCGCCATTTCCATTCCCGCGACGTCGGGGGCCTCAGATCATCGCGGCTGCCGCTCCTGCCTCGACTGTAACGAAAGGCGGGCTGATCTTGCCGGCCGTCTCGGCGAGGCCCTGCTGTCAAGTTTCTTCGACAAAGGCTGGGCGCGCCGGACGGCGGAAAGTCGCCCGATCATCTTCTCAGCGGAAGGCGACCGGCAGTGCCTGCACTCTCCGGCAGTGGCAGCAGAGCCTATCCAAGTGGGCGGGTGATAAATCAGATCAAAGTCCACCCCCTCACCCGCAGCATCGAGGACATCTAGCGCAGCCTGATGCCAATAGGGTCGTTTGCAGATCAAAAACGGCAAAAGATTCAACACGCCATTGGAAATACAAATCAAACAATAAATGGTTGCGTTGACTCTAATATGCTACCTGTTGTTTAATGACGATGTCATTAACGGAGGAACGCAAGATGTCCGTCACGTTAAATTCTCCAATCTCATGGAAAAATCCATCTGCCGACGACAGCACTATGCTTGACAACCTTCAGCCGAACATCATCAAGGCGCATGTTCGTGAGTTTTTGACTCTGTTTTTTCTGCGGTTTGACGATAAGGAAGCTGCGAAAAACTTCCTTCGGGCAATTTCCACGACGCTGATGAAATCGGCAAAGCAACATTTAATGGAAATTGAAGCATTCAAAGCCAAACCTTCGACGCCGGGAACGCCGTACATCGGGCTTGGCCTTACTGACGAGGGCTATCAAGCCCTCCAAATCGCCCAAAGGCCGAGCGATCCGATATTTCGCGCGGGCATGCAAAAATCCGACTTGAATGACCCTGATGTCAGCAGGTGGGATTCTTATTTTCGCAATCCCATCCATGCGGTCGTTCTGGTGGGAGATATGCTCAATGACACCAAGGTCACTGCTCACGATCAGGTGGTAAACTTGATCCAGGCCTCGCATGGGGTAACAATCGTGGGGACGCAAGATGGCCTGGGTCTTCACAATGACAATAGAGAAGGTATCGAACACTTCGGCTATGTCGATGGACGCAGCCAGCCGCTGTTTCTGCTGGAAGACATCGACGCGGAAGAAAACGCGACAGATGGGATTGCCAACTGGGATCCGGCTTTCCCATTAGAACAGGTTATTGTTCCAGATCCAGCAGCGCCCGATCCGGCCGTTCATTTCGGAAGTTACTTCGTATACCGGAAGCTGGAACAAAACGTCCGTCGGTTCAAAAGGCAAGAGCAGAAACTTGCAGATCGCTTGTTCGGAGTTGATGACGAAAGGGCCGGCGCCATGGTCGTCGGGCGCTTTGAGGACGGAACGCCGGTTACGATGCAGTCAGAAGACGGCGTTGAGTCACCCGTCCCGAACAACTTCAACTACTTCAGCGACAAGAGCGGCGCGAAGTGTCCCTTTTCAGGGCATATCCGAAAAACCAATCCGCGAGGGTCGGGCGGGTTCGAAAACAGTGCTGGCGAACGAAAGCACCTCATGGCCCGACGCGGCCAAACCTATGGCGTGCGAACAGATAATCCGAACGATGGCAAGATCGAGAACAAACCGAGTAAATACGTCGGCCTGTTATTCATGGCGTTCAACAGTGATATAGGCAATCAGTTCGAATTCACGCAGAAAAATTGGGCCAACAATCCCGGTTTCCCAGCTGTGCCGACCGGCTTTCCAGCGCCTGGGGTCGATCCGGTCATCGGTCAAACAAAACAAGATGCTGCGCGACCAGATATGGAAGGAGCGGCCATCTGGGGTGATCCCGGCTCCCTCAAGACCGTTGCAACCGTTCCTCAAGCGGTGAAGATGAAGGGAGGCGAATATTTCTTTATGCCGTCCCTCGCGTTTCTGAGCTCGCTTTAAGCTTGCCATGACGTTGGCGGGCAATCCTGCCGACGTCATTCCACGGTCATCTCCAGGGACTCTCACCTGATAGCGCCGCGCACGATGCTAGGCGAGCATTCGGCTGATGCGGCGTGCGATTGTGCCTTCCGGCTCCCTCCGATGCGCCTTCGGTGGCAAGCGAGTTCCTGCTTGTCGAGGCCTGGATGACGGTGGCTTACGCCGTCGATCCGGCAGCAACGCCAGAGCCGGTCGCTTGCCGCATCGCAGCCATGCTTGAGATCCGGTTGAGCTTTGGGCGGGCATCGTGTAAAGCCGCAGCATCCCCGGACAAGACCCAGGCTTTCGGCCCAGATTTCAGCAAGGCGTGAACATATGGACGGCTTCGACCTCATCATCTTCGACTGCGACGGCGTTCTCGTCGATTCCGAAATCATCGCGGCGGAAGTCGAATCCGCGCTGCTGACGGAGGCCGGCTACCCGATCGGCGTCGAGGAAATGGGCGAGCGTTTCGCCGGCATGACATGGCGCAACATCCTGCTGCAGATCGAGCGCGAGGCGAGCATCCCGCTTTCGGCCTCGCTGCTCGACAAGTCGGAAAAGATGCTCGACCTCCGGCTGGCGCAGGACGTCAAGGCCATTGCGGGGGTCGAATTCGCCGTCTCCCGGCTGCCGATGAAGCGTTGCATCTGCTCGAATTCCAGCACCAAGCGGCTCGACATGATGCTGACCAAGGTGGGGCTGAAGCCGCTGTTTGCACCCAACATTTTCTCCGCCAAGGATCTCGGCCCCGACCGCGCCAAGCCGAAGCCCGATATCTTCCTGCATGGCGCAAGCCAGATGGGTGTTTCGCCCGACAAGGTCGTCGTGGTCGAGGATTCCGTGCACGGCGTGCATGCGGCGCGTGCCGCCGGCATGCGCGTCATCGGCTTTACCGGCGCCTCGCACAGCTATCCCGCCCATGCCGATAAATTGACCGATGCCGGCGCCGAAACGGCGATCTCGCGCATGAACGACCTGCCGGGCGTCGTCGCCGCCTTGGCCGCCTGGGACAACGTTCTCTGAAGCGCCCGAAGCCCGCTAGCCCGCTCTGATTTGAGCGGACGACTGCCCTCACCCTAGCCTGACCGGGTGGCGGCAGCCGGATGAGGGGCCGCTATCGATGAGCTCCCAGGCCGGTGCAGGCCGAAGGCCGAATTGCTTAGCTGCTCTTCTTGGTCTTCGCCGGCTGGGTGTCGAAGCCGACATTGACGCGCACCAGGGCGCCGGCGCCGACCGGCATCTTGATGCCTTCCTTGCGGAAGATCACCTGCGTGCCAGGCGCGCCTGCCGGGATCTCGGTCGCGAACTTGGTGACCTCGGAATAGAGCACGTTCTCGCCGTCGAGGATGGTGACGCGGATCGGCAGCGTCAGCGGGCCCGGCGCACCGGCCGGGCCGGTGATCAGGCGCAGCTGGGCGACGACCGTCATCGTCAGGTTGGTGTCGTTCAGCGTGCACTGGCGGGTGTAATCGCCGAAGGAGGCCTGGTAGACGATCTGCTGCGGATCGTCCTTCTTGCCCTTGGCATAGGTGCGGAAGATCGCATCCTGGTCACGCATGAAGATCTGCGGGCAGGCGCCCTGGACGACCGGGGCAACGGTGCCCTGCGCGGTCGTGGCCGTGCCGATCGACGGATTGTTCGACGAGGGGTTGGCGGGTGCCAGCGGCATGATCTGGGCGGTGCCGTTCGGCTGGGTCGGCGGTGCAGACGACTTGCTGTCTCCGCCTATGCCGAGCGAGTTGCAGCCGGCGAGCAGGGCAAGAAAAGATGCGGAGACGATGAGACGCGAGACCTTGCCGAGCACCATATTCCATCCCTTGTACAAGCGTTTCTTGGAGGCCCCATGTCTTTTCCGCGAGGCCTTTCATGACGGTTTGCGATGGTCTATATCAGCGGCGCAAACAAAAATCGATTGGGTAAGCGCCGTTTTGATGCACTTTTCGCCGCCGGATGCGGGCAACTTCAACAGGATACCCGCGATGGCGTGCCGACGGGGCAGCCCCTCTCCAATTTTCGGCAGAGCAAGCCACGGCTGCGCCCGGCCGGATTTCTTCCAGCGATAGATCAAGGATGACGAACGTGGACTATATCTCGACCCGCGGCGAGGCCCCTTCCCTCGGCTTTTGCGACGCCCTGCTGACCGGGCTGGCACGCGACGGCGGGCTCTACGTTCCCCGTAAATGGCCGAGCTTCTCGAAGAAGGAGATCCGGGCACTGCGCGGCAAGACCTATCAGGAAGTGGCCTTCACCATCCTGTCGCCCTTCACCAACGGCGAGATCCCCGACGACACGTTCCGGGCGATGATCGACGAGGCCTACGGCACCTTCCGCCACCCGGCGATCGCGCCGCTCGTCCAGACCGGGCCGAACAGCTTCGTCATGGAGCTCTTCCACGGCACGACGCTCGCCTTCAAGGACGTGGCGATGCAGCTGCTCGCCCGGCTGATGGACTATGCGCTGGAAAAGCGCGGCGAGCGGGCGACGATCGTCGGCGCCACTTCGGGCGATACCGGCGGGGCGGCGATCGACGCCTTTGCGGGCCGCGAGCGCACCGATATCTTCATTCTCTTCCCGCACGGCAAGGTCTCGCCGGTGCAGCAGCGGCAGATGACGACCTCGTCTTCGCCAAACGTGCATGCGCTTGCCGTCGAGGGCAATTTCGACGATTGCCAGAACCTGGTGAAGGCGATGTTCAACGACGTGGCCTTCCGCGACAAGGTTCGTCTATCCGGCGTCAATTCGATCAACTGGGCCCGCATCATGGCCCAGATCGTCTATTATTTCACGGCGGCCGTCGCCCTCGGCGGACCCGACCGGAAGATCTCGTTCACGGTGCCCACCGGCAATTTCGGCGACATCTTCGCCGGCTATTGCGCCAAGCGCATGGGCCTGCCGATCGACCGGCTGGTGATCGCCACCAACGAGAACGACATTCTGGCGCGGACGCTGAAGACCGGCCGCTACGACATGAAGGCGGTCAAGGCGACGAGCTCGCCGTCGATGGACATCCAGATCTCCTCGAACTTCGAACGGCTGCTGTTCGAAGCCTATGGGCGCGACGCCTCGAAGGTGCGCGCGGCGATGGAGAGTCTCAAACAATCCAATGGCTTCGAGATTGCTCCTGAAGCGCTGAAGGCGATCCGCCGCGACTTCCGCGCCGGCCGCGCCAGCGAGAAACAGGTGGCCGAGACGATCCGCAAGACCCATGCCGAGACCGGTTATCTGCTGGATCCGCATTCGGCGATCGGCGTCTTCGTTGCGGCGAAGAAAGAGAAGCCGAATACGCCGATGGTGACGCTTTCGACCGCGCATCCGGCGAAATTCCCCGTCGCCGTAAAATCCGCTTGCGGTATTGACCCGGCGCTTCCGACGTGGCTTGCTGATGTGATGCACAGGGAGGAGCGTTTCCAGATCATCAAGCCGGAGCTGAAAGCCGTTGAGACTTTTATCGGCAAACATGCCCGTGGCGAGACGACAGCAGGCGCAGAAAGATAGCCAATGACAGTTGAGTGCACCCGGCTCAAATCCGGGCTGACAGTAGTCACAGAAACCATGCCGCACCTTGAAAGCGTTGCGCTCGGAGTCTGGATCAAATCAGGATCGCGTAACGAGACGGGAGACGAGCACGGCATCGCCCACCTGCTCGAACACATGGCTTTCAAGGGCACGGCGCGCCGCTCGGCCCGCCAGATTGCCGAGGAGATCGAGGATGTCGGCGGCGAAGTCAACGCCGCGACCTCGACCGAGACGACCTCCTATTATGCCCGCGTGCTCAAGGATCATGTGCCGCTCGCCGTCGATATCCTCGCCGACATCCTGACGGAATCGGCTTTCGAGGAGGAGGAGCTGGAGCGTGAGAAGCAGGTGATCCTGCAGGAGATCAACGCCGCCAACGATACGCCCGACGACGTGGTGTTCGACCGGTTCTCCGAAGCCGCCTATCGCGACCAGACGCTCGGCCGGGCGATCCTCGGCACGCCGGAGACCGTCGTCTCCTTCACGCCGCAGCAGATCCGCGGCTATCTCGGCCGCAACTACACGACCGACCGCATGTTCGTGGTGGCGACCGGCGCCGTCGAGCATGATGAATTCGTCCGCATGGTCGAGGATCGTTTTGCGAGCCTGCCGACTTCGCCTTCCGCCCCGCCCGTCATGGAAGCGGCGCGTTATATCGGCGGCAGCGTGCGCGAACCGCGCGACCTGATGGACGCCCAGATCCTGCTCGGCTTCGAGGGCAAGCCTTACCATGCCCGCGATTTCTACTGCTCGCAGATCCTCGCCAATATCCTTGGCGGCGGCATGTCCTCCAGGCTCTTCCAGGAAGTGCGCGAGTTCCGCGGCCTCTGTTATTCCGTCTATGCCTTCCACTGGGGCTTTTCCGACACCGGCATCTTCGGCATTCATGCCGCAACCGGCGGTGAAAACCTGCCGGAGCTGTTGCCGGTCATCATCGACGAGCTGCACAAGTCCACCGATGCCATCCACCAGAAGGAAATCGAGCGCGCCCGCGCCCAGATCCGCGCCCAGCTGCTGATGGGCCAGGAGAGCCCGGCTGCCCGCGCCGGCCAGATCGCCCGGCAGATGATGCTCTACGGCCGGCCGATTTCCAATCCGGAGATGATGGAGCGGCTGGAAGGCATCACCATCGAGCGGCTGACCGACCTTGCCGGCCGGCTGTTCTACGACACGGTGCCGACGCTTTCGGCGATCGGGCCGTTGGAGCAGCTCGCGCCGATGGAAGATATCACCGCCTCGCTTTCGGTCCCGGCGTCGAAGACGCTGCAGGCAAGCTGATCCGACGTCCGTCTGCCGGGAGTAATCGATGGCAAAATCCGTTTTTCGGTTTCTGTCGCGGCAGCCGGAAGCGGTGGAGCTGGAGAACGACAGATATCTCCTGCGCCTGCCGCGCTACCAGGATTTCAACCAGTGGCACCGGCTGCGCGCCGAAAGCCGCAAATTCCTCGAACCCTGGGAGCCGACCTGGCGGCGCGACGAGTTGACCGAGGGCGCCTATCGCGCCCGCGTCATCCGCGGCAAGCAGGAATATGCCTCGGGCCAGGCGGTCCCGCTGTTCATTTTCCTCAAAGGCGACATGACGCTCGTCGGCGGCATCACCATCGGCTACATCAGGCGGGGTGCGGCACAAAGCTGCATGATCGGCTACTGGATGGGCGAGCGCCATGCCGGCCAGGGGCACATGTTCGCCGCCCTGCAAATGGTTATTCCTTACATCTTCACCGGGCTTGAGTTGCACCGTATCGAAGCAGCCTGTATTCCAGATAACGCGCGCAGCATCCGTCTGCTTGAAAAGGCCGGGTTTCAGCGAGAAGGCTATCTGCGCGGATATTTGAAGATCAACGGTCAGTGGCATGATCATGTGATGTTTTCACGTCTCGCCACCGATACGGATAAAGGCAGGAAAACCGACAGCCGATGACCAGAGACCGCATGCTGCCCAAGTCACCGTCCGGACGAGTGATCGCGGTGATCGCAGCCCTTTTCCTGGCGGCCTTCGCCTTCGTGGCGGGTACGGCCCAGGCGGCCGAACCGGTGAAGATTTCCCGCGACGATACCGCGCTCGACCTGACCGCGACGACCGAGATCTATGTGAACCAGGGCGAGGCCTTCCAGGTTTCGACGGCCGCGGGTGCGGACGGTATCCGCCGCCGCATCGAGGTCAGGGCGAGCTCGGAGAACCATCAGGGCGACTGGGCGGTGTTTGCGCTCGCCAATGTCTCGGAGGAACAGCTCGAGCGCGTCATCGTCGCGCCGCATTTCCGCCTGGTCAATTCCAAGCTGTTCTGGCCGGATCTCGGCTCGCAGCGCATCAGCGCCATCACCCCGAGCGAAGGCTTCGCGCTCGACCGGCAGCCGAGCGACGAGGCCGACGTCTTCCGCATCACGCTGAACCCCGGCGCCGTCATCACCTTCGTCGCCGAACTGTCGACGCCGGAGCTGCCGCAGATCTATCTCTGGGAACCGAACGCCTACAAGGATACGATCAACGCCTTCACGCTCTATCGCGGCATCGTGCTCGGCATTGCCGGCCTGCTCGCCGTGTTCCTGACCATCCTCTTCGTCGTCAAGGGCACCTCGATGCTGCCGGCGACGGCGGCCCTCGCCTGGGCGGTGCTCGGCTATATCTGCGTCGACTTCGGCTTCCTCGGCAAGCTCATCAGCGTCGCATCGGCGGACCAGCGAATATGGCGCGCCTGCGCGGAGGTGGCGCTGGCGTCGAGTTTCGTCATCTTCCTGTTCACCTATCTGAACCTCAACCGCTGGCATGCGCATCTCGGCTACGCCACGCTTGCCTGGGTGCTCGGCCTTGCCCTGCTCTTCGGCGTGGCGATCTACGATCCGTCGATCGCCGCCGGTATCGCCAGGCTTTCCTTCGCGCTGACGGCGACGATGGGGCTCTTGCTCATCATCTATCTCGGCTTCAACCGCTACGACCGCGCGATCCTGCTGGTGCCGGCCTGGGCGCTGATCCTCGTCTGGCTGTTCGGGGCGTGGCTGACGGTGACCGGGCGGCTCGACAACGATATCATCCAGCCCGCCCTCGGCGGCGGCCTGGTGCTCATCGTGCTTCTGATCGGCTTCACCGTGATGCAGCATGCCTTTGCCGGCGGCGCGTTCCAGCAGGGGCTGTTTTCCGATCTCGAGCGGCAATCGCTGGCGCTCACCGGCTCCGGCGACATGGTCTGGGATTGGGATGTGGCGCGCGACCGCGTCGTCACCATTCCCGATGTCTCGACCAAGCTCGGCCTATCGCCGGGCACCATGCATGGCGCGGCGCGCAACTGGCTGCCGCGGCTGCATCCCGACGACCGCGACCGCTTCCGCGCGACACTCGACGTGCTGCTCGAACACCGCCGCGGGCGGCTGAACCACGAGTTCCGCATCCGCGCCGAGGACGGGCATTTCCACTGGCTGTTGATCCGCGCCCGGCCGGTGCTCGGCTCGAACGGCGAGATCATCCGCTGCGTCGGCACCATCGTCGACGTGACCGAGCAGAAGAATTCCGTCGAGCGGCTGCTGCACGATGCGCTGCACGACAATCTGACCGGCCTGCCGAACCGCCAGGTCTTCCTCGACCGGCTGCAATCGGTGCTGGCGCTGGCACCGGGCGGCGACACGCTGCGGCCGACGGTGATGGTGATCGACATCGACCGCTACAAGCTGGTCAATGATTCGCTCGGCGTTGCCGCCGGCGACAACATCCTGATCGCGCTGACGCGGCGGCTGCGCCGGCTGTTGAAACCGCAGGACACGCTGGCCCGGCTTGCCGGCGACCAGTTCGGCCTCATCCTGGTGTCCGAGCACAATCCGGCCAAGGTCGCCGATTTCGCCGATGCGATCAGCAAGGCGATCATGGTGCCGATCAACTTCGCCAATCGCGAGATCATCCTGACGGCCTCGGTCGGGCTCGCCTCCTGGGTCGACCGGCAGGAAAGCGCCACCGGCCTGCTCAGTGACGCCGAGCTTGCGATGTACCGGGCAAAACGGGCGGGCGGCAACCGCGTCGAACCGTTCCAGCCGGCCTTCCGCGATTTCGGGACCGATCGGCTGCAGCTGGAAACGGATCTGCGCCGCGCCATCGAGCGCAAGGAATTGTCGATGGTCTATCAGCCGATCGCCAGGCTGGAGGATGTCGAGATTGCCGGTTTCGAGGCGCTGATGCGCTGGGAACATCCCAAACGCGGCAATATTCCGCCATCCGAATTCATTCCGATCGCCGAGTCCTCCGATCTCATCGGCCCGCTCGGCATGTTCGCGCTGGAACAGGCGACCAACGATCTGATGAGCTGGCAGCACCAGACCGGCGAATTGCCGATCTTCGTCTCGATCAATCTGTCGAGCGTGCAGCTGCTCAACAACGAACTCTATGACGACGTGCGCTCGGTTCTCGCCAAGACGCATTGCCATCCCTCGCGCCTCAAGCTCGAACTGACGGAATCCATGGTGATGGAAAATCCGGAACAGGCCCGCCTCGTGCTGCAGAAGCTGAAGGAGGCCGGCATCGGGCTGGCGCTCGACGATTTCGGCACCGGCTATTCGTCGCTCGCCTATCTCACCCGCTTCCCCTTCGACACGATCAAGCTCGACAAGGCGCTGGTGCGCGACGGCAGCGACAAGAAGGCGACCGTGCTCCGGTCGGTGATATCGATGGCGCACGAGCTTGAGATGAAGGTGGTGGCCGAGGGGATCGAATCCAACGAGGACGCGATCGAACTCGCCAAGATGGGCTGCAGCTACGGCCAGAGCTACCTGTTCGGGCCGCCGATCCCTTCGGAATCGGTACTGCGGCTGCTGCGCGACCGCTTTCCGCTGACGAAACGGGCCTGAGCGGAACGGCCATTCCCGCAAGTTCTATGTGCGTCACGCCCGACTCGCCCGAACGCTCAGCCATCGATCATGGGGCTTTCCGACGCACAGACGCACCTCGCTGACGATCCAGCCGGCGTCCGTGAGTGCGGACCGCAGGGCAAACTCGCGCCAGTACGTCTCGACGTAGCGCCGGGGCGCTGCAGCACTGCCATGTGTGGACACGTCCTCGCCTTCGCCCTCTCTTACCGAGGCGTGCAATCGGCCACCGGTCCGGGTCGCCTCGGCAAGCCGTCCGAGCACCGTGCCGAAATCCTCGCGCGCGACATGAATCAGGCAGGCACAGGCCCAGATCCCGTCGTACGGCGTGCCGGGACGCTGCGGGTCGGCCAAGTCTTCGGTCAGCGGGTCCAACAGGTCGGCATCGAAGCCATTTTCGCGAAGCAGTTCGACGAAACCCTTTGCAATGTCGGTGCGCCGGACGCTCATTCCCCGCTTCTCAAGCGCAAGTGCATCTCGTCCGCCACCGCTTCCGATCTCCAGCACCCTGCCCGAGCCGCCCAGCCCGGTCACGAACGCATCGATCTCTGTCGCGACCCATTCGGGCATCGCCGCGGCCTCCGCAGCGTACTCCGCCGCGACCGTATTATAGGACCGCACGGTATCCAGGTCGGTGCTCATCCTGGCGCTCCTCCTTCAAGACAAGAGGCCTGATGAGCGAGAAGCCCATCAGCCCGTTGCGCTCTTCACACTTCGGCAGTTGGTGACATCGCGGGCAATTTGCTTCCGAGCTTTAGCAGAAATGCGGTCAGAGATCACCGACCGAGCCCATGCTGCCGGGCGGTAATGCGCCGTCATTTCTGTCGTTCCGATAGGTTTGCATCGCCCGAAAGCGGACCTCAGATCAAAGGCGTCTTGGCAGAAAATTTTGGCGTGGAGAGCGGATGACCTGCCTCTTCTTGGCCAAGACCTCAAAGCTTCCGGTCCGCAGCCGGCCCCGTGGCGGTCGTCTGAGGTCTAGAAGTCAGCTATCTCAAGCCGGAAAACATCCGGAACGTTGAGGAGCAGGCATGACGAAGCATCGTATCTATTCAGTCAGCGTCGCGAGCGTCTACCCTCACTATGTCGCCAAGGCAGAGAAGAAGGGGCGCACGAAGACAGAGGTCGATGACATCATCTGTTGGCTGACGGGACATAGCCAGCAGAGCCTGGACGATCAGTTGGCTGAGAAGACCAACTTCGAGGATTTCTTTGCGCAAGCGCCTCAGATGAATCCCTCCCGATCATTGATTACCGGCGTGATCTGCGGTGTCCGCGTGGAAGACATCCAAGAAACGACGATGCGGGAAATCCGCTATCTGGACAAATTGATCGACGAACTCGCGAAGGGGAAAGCGATGGAGAAAATCCTGCGGAAATAGCCAGGAATCCATGTCGCGGAAGCATCCGCGATCACCCATGGCACGCGCTCGGAATCCGGCACTGTCTCGTCCGGAAATGACGAATGTTCATTGTCTCCCAGCAAGGCGATAGAGCAGCAAGCCGAGGCCTTTCCGGAAAGCGCCGTCCCAATCATCGTCCAGCAGCAGACGAGAGCGTTCGATTACAGGATGGTGTTGGCTGAAAGCTGTCAGTCGCGCCCCTTCCCTCCCATAAACGGCCATTGACCAACGGCCTGCGATGTGCGCCTCTCATTGCTTGCACAAGGAAAATCCCATGCTCAAGTTTCTGCTCGCCCTCTCGTTGGGTGTTTTTTGCGTATCGCCGCTTCAGGCCGGCGACATCACTCCCGTCACCAAGAGCTGCGAGCCGGGGGCAAAACAAGCGCAATGCCAGCGATGGGTCACGGATATCAAGAAAGCCGTCGAGCTGGCCTATAAAGGCGACCACGGGGCGCAGGTCACCGTTGCCTTCTGCCTGTCCACCGGTTGCCATGGTGCTGTCGCCATCGACAGGGTCGCCTCCTGCAGCTGGCATCTGGTCATCGCCAATTCCGGTTCGACGACCGTGCTCGACAGTTCAAACACCAGGAACACCTGCCGGCCGATGACGGCGGCCCAGAAGGACGAAGCCCGCACGCTGGCGAGCGATCTCGTCCAGAAGATCTACAAGCGGCCCCTAGTCAAGACCGACCAGATGTAGTCTGCCCGGGGCCCGGCCCGCAGCGCAACGCCTGCGTGAAAATAAATCTCATTGCTCTCCCGGTTTTCGCCGCTATTCTCCAGCCAAAGAAAATCGGGAGGACCATGATGATCCTGCACTGCGTATTCCTGCGGCTGAAGACGGCGATGACGGCCGACGACAAGCAATCGCTGTTCGACGCGATCGTCGCCCTGAAACAGGTCATTCCCGGCATATTGGATATCAAATACGGGCCGAACGTTTCGCCCGAGGGGCTGCATGGCGGCTTCGTCGACGGTTTTGCGGTGACCTTCGAAAGCGCCGAAGCCCGCGACGCTTATCTCATCCATCCCGAACATGTGGCTGTGGGCGAGCGCATCGTCTCCTCGACGGACGGAGGCCTTGCCGGCATCCTGGTCTTCGACCTCAATCAGTGAAGACTGCGGGGTCAAACCCCGCAGTCCCTCAAATGATCAGCTCGATTTCGCCATGGCGGCGGCGAGCTGGTCGACATTGTATTTGAACATCTTCTCATAGGTCGGCGCCGGTCCCTTGGCGTCGGAGAGCGATTCGACATAGAGCTCGCCGCCGGGCTCGGCGCCGGTTGCCTTGGCGACCTGCTTGACCAGGCGCGGATCGTTGGAATTCTCGAAGAAATAGGCCTTCACCCGCTCACTCTTGATCTGCTCGATCAGCTTGGCGACGTCGGCGGCAGAGGCCTCGCTCTCCGTGGACAGACCGAGCGGGGCAAGGAAGCTGACATTGTATTCGCGGCCGAAGTAACCGAAGGCATCGTGGCTCGTCAGAACCTTGCGGCGATCGTCGGCGACCTTGTCGAATTTCGCATGGGCATAGGCGTTCAGCGCGTCAAGCGTCTTGGTGTAGTTCTCGGCATTGGCCTTGAAGGCGCTCGCATCGGCCGGATCGGCCGCCGACAGCGCCATTTCGATATTGGCGACCCAGATCTTGACGTTGACGGGGCTGTTCCAGACATGCGGATCGGTGATCTTCTCGCCGTCCTCTTCCATGGTGCGGGTGGCAATGCCTTCGGAGACGGTGACCGGCTTGCCCTTGTAGCCCGAGGCGGTGATCAGCCGGTCCATCCAGCCCTCCAGGCCCTCGCCGCTGACGAAGGTCACCTGAGCCGCGTTCAAATTCTTCGCATCGGCCGGCGACGGCTCGAATTCATGGGGATCGCCGTTCGGCCCGACGAGGCTCGTCACCTTTACATGCTCGCCGCCGACCTGTTTGACGACGTCGGCAAGCACGGTGAAGGACGCCACAACCTTCAGCGTTTCGGCGGAGGCGGGCATGGCCGACAGCGCCATCAAAACGGGGATTGCTGCGGAGAGAAGCAGTCTTTTCGGATTCATCGAAGTCTCCTTGGGATCAGCCCTTCAAATGCGGGCGGGGAAAGAAGCGCCGGGCCAGGCCGGAGGGCGCGAAAAAAATCGAAAAGCCGTAGAGGATCGCCGCCGTCATGATGATCGTCGGGCCGGAGGCGAGTTCGAGATGGTAGGAGGCGATCAGGCCGAGATAGCCGGAGGCGGCGGCACTTCCGGCCGCAATCGCCATCATCACGGCCAGGCTGCGCGACCAGAGCTGGGCGATGGCTGCCGGCAGCATCATCAGGCCGACCGCCATCAGCGTGCCGAGCGCCTGGAAGCTGGCGACGAGGTTCAGCACGACGAGCAGCAGGAAGAGCACATGATAGACCGGCCCGCGCCCGCCGACGGCGCGCAGAAATCCCGGATCGAAGCATTCGGCCACCAGCGGCCGGTAGATGAAGGCGAGGATGACGAGGGTCAGCGAGGTGATCGCGCCGATCAGATAAAGGGCGGAGGCATCGATCGCCAGGATGGTGCCGAAGAGCACATGCAGCAGATCGATATTCGAGCCGCGCAGCGAGACGATCAGCACGCCGAGCGCCAGCGACGCGAGATAGAAGCTGGCAAAGCTCGCATCCTCCTGCAGCACGGTCATCCGGCTGACGGCGCCGGACAGCAGCGCCACCGACAGGCCGGCGATCAGGCCGCCGAGGCCCATCGCCGTCAGCGACAAGGAGCCGGCAACGAGGTAGCCGATCGCCGCCCCCGGCAGCACGGCATGGCTCATCGCGTCGCCCATCAGGCTCATGCGCCTGAGCATCAGGAAGACGCCGATCGGGCCGGAGCCGAGCCCGAGGCAGAGGCAGGCGACGAGGGCGCGGCGCATGAAACCGAAATCGGCGAAGGGTGCGAGGAAGAGATCGTAAGCCGTCATGCCGCCGGCGCCTGTTCAGGGTCACAGGCAGCGGCATCCTCATCCCAGCGTTCGGCCATGGCGCGGGCCTTCAACAGATTGGCGGATGACATGACCTCAGCGGTCGGACCCCAGCCGACCAGCTCGCGGGCGAGCAGCAGGGTTTGCGGGAAATGCGTGCGGACGAGTTCGAAATCGTGCAACACGGCGATCACCGTGCGGCCCTCGCCATGCCAGCGGGTGACGATATCGACGAGGTCCCTGGTCGTGCGGGCATCGATTGCGGTAAACGGCTCGTCGAGCAGGATGATGCCGGCATCCTGCAGCAGCAGGCGGGCAAAGAGCACGCGCTGGAACTGGCCGGCCGACAGCGACCCGACATGGCGCCGGCCGAAACCTTCGAGGCCAACGGCGGCGAGCGCCTCGCCTGCCCTTTTCATCTCGCCGGGCGCGATGCGGCCGAAGGCTCCCGTCCTCTTCCAGGCGCCGAGCATGACGGTGTCGATCACCGAGATCGGAAAGCGCCGGTCGATCTCGGCCGCCTGCGGGAGGTAACCGAATTCCGCCCGCCCCAGCCGATGCTCGACCCTGCCCTCGGCCGGGCGAAGCTCACCCATGATCGCCTTCAGCAGCGTCGACTTGCCCGCCCCATTCGGCCCGGCGATCGCCGTCAGGCTGCCGGAGGCGAAGGCGCCGGAGACGTGGTGGACGGCAGGGTGCCTGTTGTAGGCGACGGTCAGATTCTCCAGGCGGATCAGCGGCGTCATGGCAGCAGAACCGCCCAATGGATCGCCAGCCAGAGCACGGCAAGGATCAACGTGATGCCGATTACCCTAGAAAATGCCGACTGTCCCAGCAGGCTGACGGAGGGGCGGTCGGGGCTCGGGGGCATGGCGCATCCTATAATGTAATAACATTACGGTTATGTTATAACGATTGCGGCGAGATTGAGGCGGGGAGCGCGCAGTTGCTCACACAATTGTAAAGCGCGACAAACGGCCGCCGACCCATTCCAGGACGCGCCCTCTCTCCAGCCTCATCCTTAGGTGCACCCGCGGGACCTCGAAGGACGGGGCTGATATGGCGGCACCCCTCCACCCAAAATTTCTGTCGCTGGACGACAAATGGCATGATGTGTCAAAAGAAGCCCGCCGCATGTCAGCGTGGAGACAATTTTGGGACTTCGGGAAGATAAGAAGGATCGCACGCGCGCGCAGCTGCTCGAAGCCGGGTTGGAGCTGATCCACAAGCGAGGATTCGAGGAAACGACCATTGCCGATATCGCTGCCGCCGTCAGCGTGTCGCCCCGCACCCTGCTTCGCTACTTCCCGACAAAGGAGGATGTGATCGTCAGCTGGGTGCAGGATGGCATGACGATCATCCGTGCGGAACTGACGGAGCGGCTTGCCTCGGAGCCGCCGGTTGTCGCACTGCTTGCTGCCGCGCGGGCGATGCTTTTGGCTTTCGATGAAAAGTCACGATTCTTTCTCGCCATCGAGACGGCAATCCGCTCCAACAGGAGCATTTCTGCGCGAAAGGAACAGATGATCGCCGAACTGATCGAGGAAGTCGCCCATATTCTCGCCTCGCCGGACAGACGGTCTCCGCTCCCTGACGTTGTCGCCTATACGATCGCGGGAACGGTTTTCGCGCTCATTCGGGCATCGATAAACAGTTGGGTGGATGGAGGAGCGGCCATGTCACTTGCCGATCTCTTCGATCGCGCCGCCGGCATCGTCCACTTCGAACAAAATGTCACTTAGTGACATTTGTCGTTGACGGACATAATTTTCCGTGCAAATTCACGATGCGTTGCTAAGCAACGTCATTGCAAACAGCCTCGCCATGCGAGTGCGCCTGCTCGGGAGATAAAATGTCCACATATCAAAAGATCGCGCTCGTCACCGGCGCGACCCGCGGCCTTGGTTTTGAAACGGCTCGCCAGCTCGGCCGTGAAGGCGTGTTCGTCCTTCTCGGCGCACGCGATCTTGCAGCCGGGCGGGCAAAGGCCGAAACATTGCGTGCGGAGGGCTTGGCGGTCGAGGCGATCGAGATCGATCTCAACCGCCCTGATACGGTCGACGCTGCCGCCTCTTCGATCGGCGAGCGGTTCGGCAGGCTCGACATCCTGATCAACAATGCGGGAATCCTGCTGCTCGACACCGACGATTTCCCCAGCGTCGCCTCCATCGAAACTCTGCGTGAATCCTATGAGGTCAATTTCATCGGAATGGTGATCGTGACCCAGAAACTGTTGCCGCTGATCCGCAAGGCGGCCAGCGGCCGCATCGTCAACCTTTCCAGCAGCGTGGGTTCGCTCTGGTGGACGGGCGATGCAAACAATCCCTCCCCCGATGTCAAATGGCTTGGCTATGCCGCCTCCAAGGCGGCGGTCAACATGCTGACCGTGCAGCTTGCCCTTGAGCTGAAAGATACGCCGATCAAGGTGAATGCCGTCTGCCCCGGCTATGTCATGACCGAATTGAACAGAGGCGGCGGCTACATCACGATCGAAGACGGCGTTCGGGCCCCGGTCAAATATGCTTTGCTGGATGACGCCGGACCCACCGGCCAGTTTTTCAACACCAATGGCCCGATCAACTGGTAACGGCCCGCGGCCGGGCGCTTGACGGCCCGGCATGCGCAGCACCGTTCAGGCGACACGGGGGATGTCGCGTCCCGAGGACGCGGCATCCGCCTTTTCGCCCGCGATAGCGAATTCGCACCCATCCCCTTTCAAGGACCATGAGACATGAAACCAACGACGGATGACATCGCCGAGATCAACCAAATCCTCTCGCTCTGGGCCCACCTCGTCGACAACCATGCATGGGACAGGTTCGGTGAAGTCTTTACCGAGGATGCACAATTCGACTCGAGCGTTTTCGGCTTTGCGCCGGTCACGGGCATTGCAGCGATCTGCCATATGGCCAGCCAGGAGGGCCATGCCAAGGCCCATCACACGACGAATGTGTATGTTCAGGAAGGCGCGGGCGACGAAATCGCCACCGTCTCGAAGGGGCTTGGCCTGTTGTCGAATGGGGCGGTGGCGAGCGTGACCTATACCGACCGGCTGCGGCGGACGCCGGAGGGCTGGCGTTTGTCGAGCCGCATTCTCGCTCTGCAAGCACCGCGTTGAGGTCGCCCGTATGTCTCTCGTCAACCTATCCCTGGCAAACGTCATTGCCTGGCTGCTTGCAGCCTTCTTCTTCATCGGCGCCTATGGCAACACCTTCGTCAGCCCCGACATTGCCGCGGACTACGCCCGGTGGGGCTATCCGGAGAGCTTCCATTACCTCACCGCCGTCTGCGAATTCACCGCAGCAGTCATGCTCATCGTCAAACCATTGCGCCTTTACGGTTCCCTGCTCGGGAGTGCCGTGATGCTGGCGGCTGTGGCGACGGTTCTCTTCCACGGCGAATATGCGCATGCAGTTCCGCCCTTGGTGGTGCTGGGTCTTTGCGGGCTCGTCGCTCGTTTGACGGCTCGGCGGAAGCCGGTGACGCTTGCATAGTCGAAAAAGGCGACCGAACGGCCGCCTTCATCTGTCATGATGCTTAAGGATGCGACGCTCCGGGAGGCGCGTTTCTCCAAACCTGCCATCGGCGCGTGCCCGTCATCCGGCTGCCGCCACCTCTCCCCACAGGCGGGGCGAAGGGGGATAGCCGCAACCTCTCGGTTCCCACCTCGCTGTTGCAGGGCACGTCCCCTCGCCCCGTTTTTACGGGGAGAGGGTGAGGGGCAGATCTTGTTCAACCGCTTACAGCTGTTCCAGCATCGCGGCAGCGCCCGAGACGGTTGCCTGGCCGGGGCTTTCCTCGACGTTGAGGGCTTTCACCACGCCGTCCTCGACCAGCATCGAATAACGCTTGGAGCGGAGGCCGAGGCCGCCGGCGGAGAGGTCGGCGTCGAGGCCGACGGCCTTGGTGAAGCCGGCATCCCAATCGGCGAGGAAATGGATCTTGCCCATACCGCCTGATGATTGCGCCCAGGCGCCCATCACGTGCCAGTCGTTGACGGCGACAACGGCGATATCGTCGACGCCCTTGCCGAGGATGGTGTCGCGGTTTTCGAGATAACCCGGCAGGTGGTTCAGCGAGCAGGTGGGCGTAAAGGCGCCCGGCACGGCAAAGAGCACGACGCGCTTGCCGGCGAAGAGCTGATCGGTGGTGATTTCGACCGGGCCGTCGGCCGTCTTTTCCTTGAAGGTGGCGGCAGGAAGCTTGTCGCCGATCGCGATGGTCATGGTCTTCTCCTTGAGTTGTGGCTTTGGGGTTCTGCCTTGGCGGCGGCGGGCGCCGCGGGGGTTCTGCGGCGACTATAAGACCCGGTCATTCAAAGGCAAGACCAGTCATTCAAAGGCAAGAGTCGTCTCCATCGCCCTTGCGCCGTCGATCACCAGCACGCCCCAGCGCTTGCCCGATATGTCGTAATCCTTCGGCAGCTTGCCGATGGATACATCGACCTTGAAAGTGGCGCCGTCGCGCTTCCCGCCGATCTGTTTGGTGAAGGCATAGCCGCTCGGGCCGGTGACGATGATATCGGGGGCGGCTTTCCCTTCGTCCGGCCCCTCACTCGGCAAAACCAGCGTCAGCGACAGCGTCTTCCTGTCCGGCGACATCGCATGCGCGGTCACGTCGAAATCCGCCGATGGCGGCTTCGGCAGGCTCGCATCGGCGGCCTGGAGGATCGCCTCCTCTTGCGGACGCGACTGCATGGCCGGGCCGAGCTTCAGCTGAAAATTCGCCTGGAAGGGAATGCAGATATCCTTGCAGATACCGATGAAGGCGCCGGCATCGATCTCGACCGGGCCTTTACCGGCCGCGCTCAGCGAAAGCGGCAGCGTCACCGGCGCATCATAGGCAATATCCTCGATCGCGCCGTTGAAAAAATGTTTCGGAACGGGATAGGCGATGGCATCGAGCGTGACGCCGCTTTCCGCCGCGATGGTGAGCTGGGGCGGAATGCCGTTGCCGCCGGGCTCTTTCCAATAGGTGATCCAGCCGGCTTTCGGCTCGATCTGAAGCGCTGCGCGGATTTTGCCGCCGGCATCGGGCGCAAGCGCCACCAGGCGCATGCGGCCGCCTTCGTTCTCCGCCCAGCCGCTCATTTCCGCATGAACCGAAGAAAACGGCACAAGTGCTGCGACCGCCGAAACGACCGCAATCAAAAAACCGCGCGGGACTGAGGAAATAATCATCATGGAACAAAGGTTTACCGAAAGCGGTGTTTGACCGCCAGAAGTCGCGGCGATTTAAATCTTCATTTTCAGTTGATTGATGTGTGACATTGGCCCATGTTTCTCTTGTCGAGGCCTTGGTGCGGTCTGGCAGCAGGAGGAACGATGTCCTTATCGACGCTGAAGAACAGACGGGAACGTGGCTTCTTCGATGGCCAGTTCCTCATCGCCATGCCCGGCATGGAAGACCGCAATTTTGCGCGCACCGTGATTTACATCTGCGCGCATTCGGATGCCGGCGCCATGGGCTTCGTCATCAACCGTCCTCAGAGCCTCACCTTCACCGATGTGCTGCAGCATCTCGACATGATCAAGCAGGAAGATTCGATCGTGCTGCCGAAGCGCGCCCGCGACTTCCCGATCCAGACCGGCGGCCCGGTGGAGAGCGGCCGCGGCTTTGTGCTGCATTCGGACGATTATGCCAGCGACTCCTCGATCCCGGTCAGCGACGATATCTGCCTGACGGCGACGCTCGACATCGTGCGCGCCATCTCCAAGGGCAACGGGCCGACGCGGGCGACGATGCTGCTCGGCTATTCCTCCTGGGCAGCCGGCCAGTTGGAGAGCGAAGTCGTCAACAATGGCTGGCTCACCTGCCCGGCCAATGAGGAACTGATCTTCGACCGCAGTCTCGACGACAAATACGAGCGGGCGCTCGCCGGCATGGGCGTGACCGCCGCCATGCTTTCGGCTGAAGCCGGGCATGCCTGAAAAGCACTTGGCCTGAAAAGCAGTTGGCCTGAGAAGCAGCAGGCTCGAGAAACAGCCCGCCTGAGAAAATAGCTGGTTCGCGCCAGTGGGAACGAATAGCCGCAAGTGACGTTTCATTTCGGCAAGCATGGGCAAGAGGCCCATGCCGACCAAGGAGACATCACATATGGGTAGCACCAGCGACAAGATTTCCGGTAAGGCAAACGAAATTGCCGGCAAGACCAAGCAGGCCGTCGGCAAGGCCACGGACGATCGCGAAATGCAGGCCAAGGGCGCCGTCCAGGAAGCCAAGGGCAAGGGCCAGGTCGCAACCGGCAAGGTCAAGGACAAGCTCAAGGGCGCCGTCGACCGGCTCTGAGCCAGACGCTCATCCTTTATCACCATGCCTGCTGCGCCCTCGCGCGGCAGGCATTTTTAATCCCCCACGCCAATGCTTTGCAGAGATAGACACGATGAAGCTTTTTGCCTGCGACAATTGCGATCAGGTCGTCCACTTCGACAATCGTCACTGCGTGCGCTGCAATCATCGCCTCGGCTTTCTGCCCGGCGATCTCGCCATGCATGCGCTGGAGCCGCGCGACGAGATCCTCTGGCAACTCGTTTCCGATCCCGAGCGTGAGGTCCGCTTCTGCGCCAATGCCGGCCTCGACATCTGCAACTGGCTGGTGGACGGCGATGGGAACAGCGAATTCTGCGTGGCCTGCCGCCATAACCGGCTGGTGCCGAACACCGACACCCAGGACGGCATCGACCGCTGGCGGCGCATCAGCCAGGCGCAGCGCCATCTGTTTTATTCGCTCTTGCGCTGGAGGCTGCCGCATCCCGATCGGGCGCAAGACCCGCAGGGCGGCCTGGTCTTCGATTTCCTCGAGGATTCGATCGAGAGCAACGGCTATGTCGTGCCGGCCATGACCGGCCACGAGGAAGGCCTGATCACCATCCGTGCCGCCGAGGCCGACGATGCGACGCGCGAACAGGCGCGCAGCTCGATGAACGAACCCTATCGCACCCTGCTCGGCCATTTCCGCCATGAGGCCGGCCATTTCATCTGGAACAAGCTGGTGCGCGATCGCGGCGGCCTTGCCGATTTCCGCGCCGTCTTCGGCGACGAACGGCAGGATTATGCCGCAGCCCTGCAGAGCCATTATGCCGGCGGCGCCCCCCTGGGATGGCAGGACAATTTCATCAGCGCCTATGCGGCGTCGCACCCCTGGGAAGATTTCGCCGAATGCTTCGCCCATTACCTCCATATCGTCGATACGCTGGAAACGGCCCGCGCCTTCGGCATCGCGATCGATCCGCGCGGCCATGAGGAAATATCAGGCGAGGTGGATTTCATCCCCTACAGGGCCAGAAGCGCCGAACAGCTCGTCAGCGCCTGGGTGCCGCTCAGCCTGGCGATCAACGCCATCCAGCGCAGCATGGGCCAGCCGGACTCCTACCCCTTCGTGCTGTCTTCACCTGTCGTGGCCAAGCTTGAATATCTGCACCGGCTGATCCAGGGCGCGGGGGCGGCGCAGTAGCAGCAGGCGGCGAGAGGAGCTGGAAAAGCCGTCGCATCGCTGCCGTGAGGTGCAGCGATATCCTCGCCGTCAGGTAAGTGTCCGCCCGATGGAACCCGATCTGCTATCCCGCCGACCGAGAGTTTGGCTGAAACAGGCCCCCACCCTCCGTCATCCTCGGCTCAAGGCCGAGGATGGAGGGGGGGGGGGTGG
>NZ_ML133523.1:320854-558298 GCF_003985145.1 Rhizobium anhuiense
ACACCCCCCCCCCCCCGCCCTCACGCTGGTACCCTGGCGGTGGATGACGGAGGGTGGGGTGGGCGGAAGGCAATTCACGCATGCGGGCTTTTCCGGCCGCATGCGTGAGGCTACACCCCTAAAACGAAACCGCCTTGCCCTTCTTGAACGGCTCCATGCCGCGGCGGGCGAGTTCGTCGGCGCGTTCGTTTTCGGGGTGGCCGGCGTGGCCCTTGACCCAGTGCAGCGTCACCTTGTGGCGGCTGCGGGCTTCCTCAAGCGCCTGCCAGAGCTCGGCATTCTTCACCGGCTTCTTGTCCGCGGTCTTCCAGCCGTTTTTCTTCCAGCCGAAAATCCACTTGGAGATGCCGTCCTTGACATAGGCGCTGTCGGTATAGAGATCGACCTCGCAAGGCGTCTTCAAGGCCGATAGCGCCGAGATCGCCGCCAGCAGCTCCATGCGGTTGTTGGTCGTATCCGCCTCGCCGCCGCAAAGCTCCTTTTCGACATCGCCATAACGCAGCACCGCGCCCCAGCCGCCAGGGCCGGGATTGCCGGAGCATGCGCCGTCGGTGAAGATATCGACGTGTTTCATAGGCTCAATCCGTATTCGGCCGGCGAGCTGATCTGGCGGTGGAAGCGCAGCTTGCGGAGATATTCGAGCGGGTCCTTCTTGGTGACCATGGCGCCTTCGGGCGTCGTCAGCCAGTCATAGAGCCTGGTCAGGAAGAAGCGCAGCGCCGAGCCGCGCGACAGCACCGGCAAGGCAGCTATCTCGGCCTCGCTCAGCGGCCGGACGCTCTGGTAGCCCGCAAGCATCGCCGTGCCCTTGGTGATGTTATAGGCGCCATCCTTCTCGAAGCACCAGGCATTCAGGCAGATCGAGACGTCATAGGCGAGCAGGTCGTTGCAGGCGAAATAGAAATCGATCAGGCCGGAGAGCTCATCGCCGAGGAAAAAGACGTTATCGGGAAAGAGGTCGGCATGGATGACGCCGGCAGGCAGGCTCTGCGGCCAGTGTGCGGAGAGAAAGTCGAGTTCGCTGCGGATCTCGGTCTGCAGGCCGGGCTCGACCTCGTCGGCGCGCGCCTCGGATTTCTCCCAGAGCCCCCGCCAGCCGTCGATCGACAGCGCATTCGCCCGCTTCAGCTCGAAACCATCGCCGGCCACATGCATTTCGGCCAGCGCCCGGCCGACCTCGCGGCAGTGCTTGGCCTCCGGTTTTCTCAGCCACATGCCTTCGAGGAAGGAGATCAGCGCAGCCGGACGGCCGGACAGCGAGCCGAGCAGCGCGCCGTCGCGGCGCGGCAGCGGCAGTGGGCAGGACAGACCGCGGGCGGAGAGATGCTGCATCAGGCCGAGGAAGAAAGGCAGGTCGGTCTTTTCCACGCGCTTTTCATAGAGCGTCAGGATCAGCGGGTCCTTGGAAGTGTGAAGCAGGAAGTTGGAGTTTTCGACGCCTTCGGCGATGCCCTTGTAGGATAGCAGCGTGCCTGCGTCATATTCCGTCAGGAACCATTTCAGATCGTCTTCGGCGATATCGGTATAGACTGCCAAGTGAGGTCTCGTCTTTGCATTGTTGATATTGGATTGCCCGACCGACTGGCCGGGCTGCGATAAGGCTCGATCTAGCCGTTGACGAAGGCCATGTCGGCCGTCGTCAGCTCGATGTTGCGCAGTTCGCGGTTGACGAGGAAATGTTCGTTTTCCTGTACCGTCTCGGCAAGTTCGACACGGGCGTCGAAGCGGGCGCGGAAGGCCTCGATGATCTCGTTGACGATGACCTCCGGGGCGGAGGCGCCGGCGGAAAGGCCGAGCGTCGAGATCGCGCCGATCTCATCCCAGTCGAGCTCGGCGGCGCGCTGCACGAGGATCGATTTCTTCGCCCCTGCCCTGAGCGCCACTTCGACGAGGCGTTTGGAATTGGACGAATTCGGGGCGCCGACGATGATGAAGAGATCGCAGCCGGGGGCCGCCTGCTTCACCACTTCCTGGCGGTTGGTCGTCGCATAACAGATCGAATCGGCCGCCGGCGCCGTCAGGTTCGGGAAGCGCTCATGCAGGCGGGTGATGACGCCGGCCGTATCGTCGACCGACAGCGTCGTCTGGGTGACATAGCCGAGATTGTCGGGATCGGCAGGCGTATAGGCGTCGGCATCCTCGATCGTCTCGATCAGCGACACCGAGCCCTCCGGCAGTTGCCCCATCGTGCCGATCACCTCGGGATGGCCGGCATGGCCGATCAGGACGACATGGCGGCCGAGGCGATTGTGGCGCATCGCCTGCTTGTGGACCTTGGAGACCAGCGGGCAGGTGGCGTCGAGATAGAAGAGGTTGCGGCTTGTCGCATCCTCGGGCACGGATTTCGGCACGCCATGGGCGGAGAAGACCACCGGCTGGGCGCGATGTTCGGCCGGGATTTCGTCCAGTTCCTCGACGAAGACGGCGCCCTTGGCCTCCAGCCCTTCGACCACATAACGATTGTGGACGATCTCGTGACGCACATAGACCGGCGCGCCATAGGATTTCAGCGCCAGCACGACGATCTGGATGGCGCGGTCGACGCCGGCGCAGAAGCCGCGCGGGCCGCAGAGCCTGATCGTCAAAGGAGGTTTCGCCGCAATATTCATGTCTGTTCCGTCAAGAATTCCGTCCCGCATGGGAATAAGGGACCTCTAGCCCAATATGGCCAGGAATTGAAGCAATACTATTGCGGGGGTGCCTTGCTCCCCTTGCGGAACCAGGAAATCGCCACCACGATGATGAGCACGGCGGCAAGCCCGTACCAGGTGAAGGCATATTGCAGATGGTCGTTCGGCAGGTCGACCTGGGTGACGCCGCCGATCGGCAGGCCGGCCGGATTCGGGGTGGAATCGGCATCGACGAAAAAGGGAATGACGCGGGCCTTGTCCAGCCCGACGCTCTCCGCCATGACGTCGAGATCCTTCCAATAGAAGATGTTCTTGGCGATGTCGTTGTCGGGCACCACCCAGGACGGTTTGCCGGGAAGCTTTTGGCGCGCCAGGCCGGTGACGGTCTGCTGATCCGTCAACTGTCCCTGCATACGCATCTCCGGCTCCTTGTTCTCGAAGGGAACGAAGCCGCGATTGACGAAGAGCGCGCGCCCGTCGGCAAGCTCCAGCGGGGTATAGATGTAATAGCCGGTCTGGCCGCGCCAGGTGGCGAAGAAGTGCCGCTCCTTGTTGTTGATATAGCGGCCGGTGGCGGTGACCTTGCGGTATTCGATGTCGCCACTTGCAGCCGCCATCGTCTCGATATCGGCCAGCGGCACGGGTGCTGCAACCTGCCGTTCGGCGATATCGGCAAGCAGGCCCTCCTTCCAATGGAGGCGTTCCACCTGCCAGGTGCCGAGCGAAATCAGGATGGCAAGCGCGATCAGCACCAGGATGCCGGTTGCCACAGGCAGCCGGCGGCGCGGGGCGGCATGGTCGATATCAATCACTCAGGCGTCCTTCGCGGGCATTATGACGGTATTGCATGGCGATCAGGATGCCCTTGAACCAGCGCAGTGTCATGAGCGACAGGATGATCGTCAGCGGGCCGAAGAGCATGATATGCACCCAGATCGGCGGCCCGTAATTCACCTGCAGCCACAGCACCATGCCGATGATGATGAAGCCGACGATGAGGATGACGAAGACGGCCGGGCCGTCACCGGAATCGGCGAAGGAATAATCGAGGCCGCAGGCGGCGCAGCGCGGCTTCAGGGCCAACAGGCCATCGAACAGCTTGCCCTCGCCGCAGCGCGGGCAGCAGCCCTTGATGCCGGTTTTCACCGGATCGACGGGGGGAAAATGGGCGCTGTCCTCGTTCATGCCATTCCTTTGCGTAACCTTGCGGCCGCGGCTTTTTCGACGCTGCCTTAACTCTCCCATAAATTATTCGCAGGACGAAGGGAAATGCCTGCGCTTTTTCGCCTCAGCGATTCGCGCCAAACAGAAGAAGACTGATGACTAACGATAGCCACTCCGCACAGATCATCATCCTGAACGGTGCGCCGCGCAGCGGAAAATCCAGCATTGCGCACGCAGTCCAGGAACATTTCGAGGGGCCGTGGATCAACCTCGGCGTCGACGGCTACAATGCCATGACGCCGAAGCGCTATCTGCCGGGCATCGGCCTCAGGCCGGGCGGCGAACGGCCGGATCTTGAGGAACTGGTGCCGTTCCTCTATGCCGCCCTTTACGAGTCGATCGCCATCCATGCCGGGTTCGGCCTCAATGTCATCGCCGATCTCGGCCACCATGACAGCTATACCAAGCCGCTCGGCATTCTTGCCGATTGCGCCCGGCGACTGGAGGATTTTCCCGTGCTGTTCGTCGGCGTGCGCTGTCCGATCGAGACAATCATGCAGCGGCGCGAAACTGCCCAGGAAGGGCGCGAGACGCTTTATCTCAGGGCCACGGAGGAAGTGCCCATTCCAGAACCAGTGCAACGCTGGCAGGACGAGGTGCATCGGCCCGGCATCTACGATATGGAGGTCGATACGTCAGTGCTGACACCGCTCGAATGCGCCGAGGCGATCCGCCATCAGCTGGATCTCGGCATTCCCGAACCTTCGGCCTTCGAACGGATCGCCGGGGCGCGCTGAGGCGATGGAGAGCGGGCACGGAGCCCTTACCTCGGTCGCAGAGATTGCCGGCGGCGGCCTCTCATCCGGCTGCCGCCACCTTCTCCCCGCTCGCGGGGCGAAGGGGATACGCCGCACCCCTCCGTTCCCCACAGGCCCTCTCGCGGGGCACGTCCCCTCTCCCCGTCAGAACGGGGAGAGGGTTAGGGTGAGGGGCCGCCATTGGCGCGAACAGTCGTGACCGAGGTCGAGTAAACCGACACCCACCAACAAAAAAAAAGGCGGGCACCGGGCCCGCCTTTTCTCAAATATCGTTCCGATCAGCCGGCGACCGGAGCGCCCCAGCCGCCCCAGACGTAGATGCAGAAGAACAGGAACAGCCAGACGACGTCGACGAAGTGCCAGTACCAGGCGGCTGCCTCGAAGCCGAAATGCTGCTTCGGGGTGAAGTCGCCGCGCAGCGCGCGGATCAGGCAGACAGCCAAGAAGATCGTGCCGACCAGAACGTGGAAACCGTGGAAGCCGGTCGCCATGAAGAAGGTCGCGCCGTAGATCGAATTCTTGAAGTCGAAGGGCGCGTGGGCATATTCGTAAGCCTGGACGCTGGAGAAGAAGATACCAAGCAGCACCGTCAGCGTCAGGCCCTGGACCAGGCCCTTGCGGTCGTTGTGCAGCAGCGCATGGTGCGCCCAGGTGACCGTCGTGCCCGAGAGCAGCAGAATGACCGTGTTGTAGATCGGCAGGTGCCAGGGATCGAGGACCTCGATGCCCTTCGGCGGCCAGACGCCACCGGTGTAAAGCAGGCGCGAGGCCTGGATCGCTTCGTTCGGATAGAGGCTGGCGTCGAAATAGGCCCAGAACCAGGCAACGAAGAACATCACTTCCGAAGCGATGAACATGATCATGCCGTAGCGCAGGTGCAGCGAGACGACGCGGGTGTGGGCGCCATCATGGGCTTCCTTCACCGTATCGGCCCACCAGCCGTACATGACATAGATGACCAGCGCGAAGCCGATATAGAAAAGCCAGGGATTGGCAAGCTCCGCGCCGGCGACCTTGAACGAACCGCCGTTCAGGTAGCGCATGTAGCAGACGCCGCCGATCGCCATGATGAAGGCGCCGAGCGAGGCGAGAATCGGCCACGGGCTCGGATCGATGATGTGATAGTCGTGATTCTTCTGGTGAGCATCGGCCATGTAGCTATCCCCGGATGTCTTCCTTCACTCCGCTCCCGGCATAGCCGGAAACGAGCCTTGATCAAAGTTTCTTTTCAATCTTCTCCGCTCCACCCTCATTCGAAGCCACCGGCTTCGGACCCTCTTTCGGGTAGAACGTATATGACAGCGTCACCGTATGGATGTTCTTGGATTCCACCGCCTTGACGATGTCAGGATCGATGTAGAACACCACCGGCATGTCGAGCTTCTCGCCCGGCTTCAGGTCCGTTTCCGTAAAGCAGAAACATTGCACCTTGTTGAAATAGACGCCCGCCTCGCCCGGGGTGACGTTGAACACCGCCTGGCCGCGCTGGGTTTCGTTCGAGCGATTCTCGGCGGTGAAATTCACCTGAATGGTCTCGCCGATCTTCGGATTGACCTCACGCTCGACCGGTTTGAAGTCCCACTGCAGGCCGGGCGCGACATTGGCGTCGAAGGTGACGCGCATGGTGCGGTCGAGCACGACGCTCGACGCCTGGTCGACGCGCTGGGTCGTGCCGTTATAACCGGTCACCTGGCAGAAGATGCGGTAGAGCGGTACGGCGGCATAGCTCATCGCCCCCATGCCGAAGACGAAGCTCAGGCACATCATCACGACGGCGCCGTTGTTGCGGCCCTGCTTCTTCGGTGTACCGGCGTTTTCGCTCATCCAGCCATTCCCCCGCCGATCTTCACGATGGTGATCGCGTAGAAGAGAATGACGAGGCCGGCAAGCACCAGCCCGAGGGCGACGTTGCGGTTGCGGCGCGACTTGCGCTGCGCTTCCGTCAGCTTGACCATTTCCATCAGAACCAACCTCCCGCATGCGAGACCAGCACCGAAGCCAGCCGGTCGATCATCAAGGCGGAGAACACGGCGAAGAGATAGAAGATCGAGAAGCCGAAGAGCTTCTTCGCCGGGATCATCTTCAGATCGCCGTCGGGCATGCGCCAGACGGCGATGGAACAGTATATAAAGATCGCGCCGAGCGCCGCAGCGACGAAGCCGTAGCCGAGGCTCGCGAAACCGAGGACGGTCGGCAAGACTGCGCAGATGGCGGTCAGCACCGCATAGGCGACGATCTGATGCTTGGTCACCCGCTCGCCGGCGACATTCGGCAGCATCGGCACGCCGACGGCCTCGTAATCGCGCATCTTGAAGAGGGCAAGCGCCCAGAAATGCGCCGGCGTCCACAGGAAGATGATCATGAACAGAACGGTGCTCTCGATCGTCACGCTGTTGGTCACGCAGGCCCAGCCGATCATCGGCGGAAAGGCGCCGGCGGCGCCGCCGATGACGATGTTCTGCGGCGTCGAGCGCTTCAGCCACATGGTGTAGATGACGGCGTAGAAGAAGATGGTGAAGGCGAGGATGCCGGCCGAGAGCCAGTTGACGGCCAGGCCGAGGATCACCACCGAAAAGCCCGAGAGCACCAGGCCGAAGGCGAGCGCTTCCGACGGCGCGATGCGGCCGGCCGGGATCGGACGGTTGGCGGTGCGGCTCATGACGGCGTCGATATCGGCGTCATACCACATGTTCAGCGCCCCGGAGGCGCCGGCGCCGACGGCGATACAGAGAATGGCGATCAGGCCGAGGACGGGATGGATATGGCCCGGCGCCAGCACAAGACCGGCAAAGGCAGTGAAGACCACGAGCGACATCACCCGTGGCTTCAACAATTCGAAATAATCGCGCGCACTCGCTTCCGACAATTCGCCGTCCTTTGCAAGCGCCCCGTGATTGTCGATGACCGTCATCATTCCGTCCTGCATGTCTCAAGATCAGGACGCCGTATCGAATGCGGCGTCCTGATGTCCGCGCAAATTACTTGATGCGCGGAAGCTGTTCCCACTGGTGATAGGGCGGCGGCGAAGGCAGCTGCCATTCGAGCGTCGTCGCACCCTCACCCCACGGATTGTCGCCGGCGACGCGCTTCTTGGCGAAGGCTTCGAAGACGCCGTAGAGGAAGATCAGCACACCGAAGGCCGAGATGTAGGAGCCGATGGAGGACACATAGTTCCAGCCGGCAAAGGCATCCGGATAATCGATGTAGCGGCGTGGCATGCCGGCGAGGCCGAGGAAGTGCTGCGGGAAGAACACCAGGTTGACGCCGATGAACATGATCCAGAAGTGCAGCTTGCCGACGAACTCGTTGTACATGTAGCCGGTCATCTTCGGGAACCAGTAATACCAGCCGGCGAAGATCGCGAAGACGGCGCCGAGCGACAGAACGTAGTGGAAGTGGGCCACGACGTAATAGGTGTCATGCAGCGAGCGGTCGAGACCGGCATTGGCAAGCTGGACGCCGGTGACGCCGCCGACCGTGAACAGGAAGATGAAGCCGATCGCCCAGAGCATCGGCGTGCGGAACGAGATCGAGCCGCCCCACATCGTCGCGATCCAGGAGAAGATCTTCACGCCCGTCGGAACGGCGATGACCATCGTGGCGAAGACGAAGTAGCGCTGCGCGTCGAGCGACAGGCCGACCGTGTACATGTGGTGGGCCCAGACGACGAAGCCGACGGCGCCGATCGCGACCATGGCGTAGGCCATGCCGAGGTAGCCGAAGATCGGCTTCTTCGAGAAGGTCGAGATGATGTGGCTGATCATGCCGAAGCCCGGCAGGATGAGGATGTAGACCTCGGGGTGACCGAAGAACCAGAACAGGTGCTGGTAAAGGATCGGGTCGCCGCCGCCTTCCGGAGAGAAGAAGGAGGTGCCGAAGTTGCGGTCGGTGAGCAGCATGGTGATGCCGCCTGCCAGAACCGGCAGCGACAGCAGCAGCAGGAAGGCGGTGATCAGCACGGACCAGGCAAACAGCGGCATCTTGTGCAGCGTCATGCCCGGAGCGCGCATGTTGAGGATCGTGGTGATGAAGTTGATCGCACCGAGGATCGACGAGGCACCGGCAATGTGGAGCGCGAAGATCGCAAGGTCGACCGCCGGTCCCGGCGTGCCGCTTGTCGCCAGCGGCGGATACATCGTCCAGCCGCCACCCGTGCCATAGGCGCCTGCCGGGCCTTCGACGAACATCGACAGCAGCAGCAGCGCGAAGGCGGGAACGATCAGCCAGAAGGAGATGTTGTTCAGGCGCGGGAAGGCCATGTCGGGCGCGCCGATCATGATCGGCACCATCCAGTTGGCGAAACCACCGATCATCGCCGGCATGACCATGAAGAAGATCATGATCAGCGCGTGCGCTGTGGTGAACATGTTGAACATCTGCTTGGCGCCGTCGATCGCGGCATCGCCTTCATAGCCGTAGACCATCGAGGCCAGGCCGTGGAAGATCTGGATGCCCGGCTCCTGCAGCTCCATGCGCATGGCAACCGACAGCGCGCCGCCGATGATGCCGGCAATGATCGCGAAGATCAGGTAGAGCGTGCCGATGTCCTTGTGGTTGGTCGAGAACAGCCAGCGATTGGCAAAGCTCGGCTTGTGCCCGTGATCATGGTGATCGTCATGCGCGTGGTCGTGGTGGGCGTGATCATGAGAATGATCGTCGTGAGCGGAAGGTCCAGCCATTGTCCCGATCCCCTTTAATTACTGTGCTTCGGCAACGTCGAGGGTCTTTGCGGGACCATCGGTTGCGGCCATGAGTGTCTTGTAGGCGCCGGGCAGGTCGCTGGCGGCCGTGGTCAGCCACTGCTTATACTTGTCCTCGGAGACGACGCGGATGGCGATCGGCATGAACGCATGGTCCTTGCCGCAGAGCTCGGAACACTGGCCATAGAACAGGCCTTCGCGCTCGGCCCTGAACCAGGTCTCGTTCAGACGGCCCGGCACGGCATCGATCTTGACGCCGAAGGACGGCATGGCGAAAGCGTGGATGACGTCGGTCGGCGCCGAGGTCACGAGAACGCGGACCGTCTTGTTGACCGGCAGGACCAGCTCGTTATCGACGGCGAGAAGCCTGGGATAGATCGACTTGTCTTCCTTGCCGGCGCTCGCGCGGTCCTGATCCTTCAGAAGGTAGGAATCGAAAGCGAGCGGGCTTTCGCCCGAGCCTTCATATTCATAGTTCCACTGCCACTGGGTGGCGGTCGCCTTGATGGTGACGTCGGGATTTTCAGGCAGCGTCAGCTGCGCCGTCAGCAGGTTGAACGAAGGAATGGCGAGAAGAAGCAGCACCAGGACCGGCCCCACGGTCCAGGCAACCTCGATCAGCGTATTGTGGCTCGTCTTCGAGGGAACCGGGTTCGCGCTGGCGCGGAACTTGACGCAGACGACGATGAGCAGGACCAGAACGAAGAGCGTGATCGGAACGATAAACCACAGGGTATATTGTTCGAACCAGTGGATTTCCCGCATGATCGGCGTTGCCGCCGGCTGCAGCGTTGCCTGCCACGGCGTTGGCTGGTCGGCATATGTGCCGGAAGCAAAAAGCAGACAGACCAGCGTGGTCAGGGCTGCATAAGCCTTCTTCATCACCTTATTATCTCCCTCGAGCGCTTGACCTGCAAAATAGAACGCAGAATCCTTGCCATCTTCAGCGCTTCAAACCACAGTTTGGCATTTGCCGCAACAGGTCAGAGCAATTGTCTATGCGGCATTTTTGCTCAAAGTGTAGGCAGCCCTGAACGGCAAAACATCCCAAGTTTTTCATCAGCATATGAAAAATCGGCTTTCCGGCCAATCCGCGCGCCGCACATTATTTCGGAAAGGTCCAATTTCCGCCGCAGTCCCCCGGTTTTCACGGGGTGGGGCTTTTCATTTTTGGTGGGCAGCTTCAACAATAGCCGCAATGATTCGATATCCAGAGGTTTCCATGGGTTTCCGTTCCCTCGCGCAGTCGCTTCTCGTGACTGCCAGCATCGCGGCCGCAGCGACGACGCCCGTTTTCGCACAGCAACCCACGCCGTCACAGGCCAAGCCGCCCGCTGCCGCGCCGGCCCCTGCCCCCGCGCCGCAACAGCCGAATGCCGCCAAGCCGAATATCGAACAGGTGACGCCCGGCCAGACGCAGCCACAGGCGCCGGGCACGGTGAAGTCCAATCACGGCGCATGGTCTGTGGTCTGCGACAAGCCGGCCGGGGCTGCGACCGAACAATGCGCGCTGATGCAGAACGTCATCGCCGAGGATCGTCCAGAAGTCGGGCTTTCCGTCGTCGTCTTGAAGACGGCCGACCGCAAGTCGAAGATTCTCCGCGTGCTCGCGCCGCTCGGCGTGCTGCTGCCGAACGGCCTCGGGCTCAATGTCGACGGCAAGGATATCGGCCGCGCCTATTTCGTCCGCTGCTTCGCCGATGGCTGTTATGCCGAGGTCGTGCTCGAGGACGAACTGCTCAAGACCTTCCGCAGCGGCGCCCAGGCAACCTTCATCGTCTTCCAGACCCCGGAAGAAGGCATCGGCATCCCGGTCGACCTCAAGGGCTTCGCCGAAGGCTTCGACGCCCTGCCCTGAGGCCGGGGCTTGCTCGGACTATCCAACAGACCTACATCGGCTATGAGCACTCCTGCTCTTCAGCGGAGCACAAGACATGACCACCGATCTCCTGACGCTTTTCGATGCCGATGAAGCGACGATGCGCAAGCATGTGGCCGAGGCGCTGTCCGGCGCCGATGACGGCGAACTGTTCATTGAGCATGCGCAGGCGGAAGCGCTGACCTTCGACAATGGCCGGCTGAAGGGCGGCAGCTTCAACACCGAACAGGGTTTCGGCCTGCGCGCCGTTGCCGGCGAAGCTGTGGGTTACGCGCATGCCGGCGATCTGTCGGTGGCAGCGCTGAAGCGGGCGGCCGATGCGGTCGGCGCGGTGACGCGCGGCTATTCCGGCTCCTATGCCGCCGCACCCCAGGGCACCAACAAGAAATTCTACAGCGACGAGAACCCGATCGGCCAGCCGAGCTTCGAGGAAAAGGTCAAGGTCCTGCAGGACATCGACGCCTATCTCAGGGGCAAGGACGATAAGGTGCGGCAGGTGACGGCCTCGGTCGCCGCCAGCTGGCAGGTCGTCGATATCCTGCGCGCTGACGGGCACCGCGTGCGCGACATCAGGCCGATGACGCGCATCAACATTTCGGTGATGGTCGGCGAAGGCGAGCGGCAGGAGAGCGGCTCCTACGGCCATGGCGGGCGCATCGGCTTCGGTGACTTCATCGCCGAGGGCAGCTGGCAATATGGCGCCGACGAGGCGCTGCGCCAGGCGCTCGTCAATCTCGAGGCGATCGATGCGCCGGCGGGCACGATGGACGTTGTGCTCGGCTCCGGCTGGCCGGGCGTCATGCTGCACGAGGCGGTCGGTCACGGGCTGGAAGGCGATTTCAACCGCAAGAAGACGTCGGCCTTTTCAGGCCTTCTCGGCCAGATGGTCGCCGCGCCCGGCGTCACCGTCGTCGACGACGGCACGATCGACAACCGCCGCGGCTCGATCACCATCGACGACGAGGGCACGCCGTCGGCCTACAACGTGCTGATCGAAAACGGCAAGCTCGTCGGCTACATGCAGGATCGGCAGAATGCCCGGCTGATGGGTATGGCGCCCACCGGCAACGGCCGCCGCCAGGGCTATGCGCATGTGCCGATGCCGCGCATGACCAACACCTATATGCTCGGTGGCGACAAGACGCCCGAGGAGATCATCGCCTCGGTGAAGAAGGGCATCTATGCCGTCTCCTTCGGCGGCGGCCAGGTGGATATCACCTCCGGCAAGTTCGTCTTCGGCTGCACCGAGGCCTATCTGATCGAGAACGGCAAGGTCGGCGCGCCGATCAAGGGCGCCATGCTGATCGGCAACGGACCGGATGCAATGAAACGGGTGTCGATGATCGGCAACGACATGAAGCTCGATACCGGTATCGGCAATTGCGGCAAGGCCGGCCAATGGGTTCCCGTCGGCGTCGGCCAGCCGCATCTGCGCATGGATCAGGTGACGGTCGGCGGCACGCAGACCTGAGGCGAAAGGATTCTCAGATGGCGGACATCGAAATCAGAACCTTCACATCAGATGACGCCGATGCCGTGCTTTCGGTGATCCTGCCGATCCAGCGCGAGGAATTCGGCATCGACATCACCGCGGATGCGCAGCCGGATCTCAGGGTCATCCCGGATTTCTACCAGTCCGGCAAAGGGCAGTTCTGGGTCGCCGTCAAGGACGGCGCCATCGTCGGCACGGTCGGGCTGAAGGATATCGGCAACAACCAGGCGGCGCTGCGCAAGATGTTCGTCTCAGCCGAGGTTCGCGGCCGCGAACACGGCGTGGCGGCGCTGCTCCTCGATCGCCTGATCGCTCACGCCAGGGATGCCGGCATCACCGATATCTTCCTCGGCACGACGGACAAGTTCGTCGCCGCGCATCGTTTTTACGAGAAGAACGGCTTTAGCGAGATTGCCAAGAGCGCCCTGCCCCGCTCCTTTCCGCTGATGGCGGTGGACAGCAAATTCTACCGATATAAGGTCGGCTGACTCCAGCTTTGGGACGGTAATGATGCTGCTGATCTCGCGATGGCAGAATTCGGCGGGTGAACGGGTGCGGATCGCCCTCAACCTCAAGGGCATTTCCTATCGTTACGTTCCGGTGAGTTCGCTTGAGCCCGGAGAGTATCACAGACTCAATCCGCAGGGGCTGCTGCCGGCACTCGATATCGGCGACGGCCGTGTCGTGCCGCAGTCGTCAGCGATCCTCTCCTATATCGAGGAGGCCTATCCCGACCCGAGCCTCCTGCCCGAGGATCCCGCACTGCGCGCCGAGGCGAGAGGTTTTGCCGCCCATATCGCTGCGGAAATGCACGCTCTGACAGTTCAGCGCGTCCGGCATTTCCTGCGCGATGAACTCAGCGCTGGCGAAGCCGAGGTGAAACGGTGGCTCGCGCGCTGGCTGGGCCTCGGCTTCACCGCGCTCGAAGAGACGCTCAGACAGCGCAAGGTCTCGTCGCCCTTCTGTTTCGGCGATCGTCCGGGCTGGGCCGACCTGCATCTCATTCCGCAGATGAGCAATGCCCGCCGTCTCGGCCATGATCTTTCGCCCTATCCGCTGCTGCTTGCGGTCGAACAGCGCTGCGTGACGCTTGAAGCCTTCCGGTCGGCAAGGCCGGAGGCGCAGCCGGATTTTCCGAAGATAGACGATCCCTCTTAAAACGTGTTGCCCGGCCGAAACAGCCACTTGCGTTCGATCGCGGCGGCAAGATCGAGATCGTTGTGGCGGGCAAACAGCAGAAGATGGCCGAGAACGTCGGCGGTCTCGTCGGCCAGGTCGCGCTGCATGTCTTCAGGAGAGCGGCCTTTCGCACGGCCGCGGCCAGTCAGCCGGTTCCATGCCTGGGTCAGTTCACCCATTTCCTCCTGCAGTTTCAGCAGGAACCAGTCGGCATCGCGCTCGATGTTGTTGGCAGCGACGTGAACAGAGGATGAGATTTCGAACTGGTCGGCGAGACGACGCAACATGGATGTTCTCCTTTTGTTTACGGAGGAGACGCTGATTCCCGTTGCTTGTCCAGGGTGAATTGTCGCAGTGGTGTCGCGGCGATCAGCTGTGGTCTGGCAGCAGCATGCAGTCATAGGAGCGCTGTCTCAGCGCATCGCAGGCCGAGACGGCGGCATCCTTACTGGCGAAGCCGACGAAGCGGGCGCGATAGATCCTGTTGGCCCCTTGCCCGACAGCCTCGGTATAGGGCGAGGCGGAAACGAGCGGCGCGCCGCCTTCCGACTGCGCCTGGGCGAGAAGCGCACGCGCCGCATCGGCGCTGGGAGCAGCCGAGATCTGGATCTGCCAGTCGCCATCGGCCCTCTCTGCCGATGTCTTCGGCGTCTTGCCGGCGTTCAGGATCTCCTCCATCGCGACCGGACGCTCCAGCGGCACGACGGCGTCATCGGCATAAGCCAGGCTCTTGGCCCCGAGATCATCGGCCGGCCGCGGTGCGTTGAGCGGCACCGGAACGTCGGAATCGTCGGCGGCGGACGCGACTTCGACAGCCTCCTTGGCGCCGACGCTCGCCACCAGCTTGGCGCCGCCGGAAGAGGAGGCACGGCCGAGGTAACGGTCGAGCAAACCAGCCATCTTGGCGTCGCGGCTGCGGGCGGTGCGGCCGCCGAGGACGACGCCGACCACGCGGCGGTTGCCGTCCTTGACGGCGCTGACGAGGTTGAAGCCGGAAGCGTTGGTGTAGCCCGTCTTGATGCCGTCCATGCCCTGGTAGCGGTACATGAGATTGTTGTGGCCGCGCACGGTGCGGCCGCGGAAATTGAAGCTTGCCGCCGAAAACAGGCGGTATTCGTTCGGATAGTTCTTCATCAGCGCGACGGCGAGCGTCGACATGTCGCGCGCCGTTGTCACCTGGCGGCCGTCCGGCAGGCCGGAGGCGTTGACGAAGACGGTGCGGCTCATGCCGAGCTGGCGGGCCTTGGCCGTCATCATCCGGGCAAAAGCGCTTTCAGAGCCGGCGAGCTTCTCGCCCATGGCGGAGGCGGCATCATTGGCGGATTTGACGATCATGCCATAGACCGCCTCGCGCACGGTGATCGTGCCGCCGGCCTTGACGCCAAGCTTGGTCGGCGGCCGGGCGGCGGCGTATTTCGACATTGTGATCGGAGTATCCCAGGCGATCTTGCCGCGTTTCAGCGCCTCGAAGGTGAGATAGAGCGTCATCATCTTCGTCAGCGAGGCCGGATGGTTCAGCGTATCGGCGTTTTCAGCGGCGAGAACCTTGCCTGTACGGGCATCGAGGATCAGCGAAGCGTTGCCGGCAAGGGCTGCAAGCGGCGCCGAAACGGCAAGCGTTACGGTCAAAACAGCCGCCAAAAGCTTTCTCATACACTTCCCCTCATCTGCTTGCCCCTGACGCTGGCCCCTGATGCGCTGGCCCTTCAAACGTTGATCCGCGACAGGACCGGCATTTGTGCCGTAATGTGACAGAAGCCGTAAGTTTGGCGCGACTTTGAGGCAACGCCTATCATTTTTCTAGTCTTTTCATCGCCTTGGTTAACAAGAAATCAAAGACCCGTGCCGAATCGGGATTCAGCAAGGCTTAAGTCGCCGCTGCTAGGTTCCCGCAAAGGCAAGGGACGGACGGCGCATGACGGGACAATTCAAGCGGTTGGCAAAACGCGCGGCGATCGGCGCCGGGCTCGAGCTTTCCTGGCTGCTCGCCGCCGCCGGACTGATGCGCGAAGCGCGCGGGCGTGGCGTCGTCTTCACGCTGCACCATGTCCGCCCGCATGTACCGCAAGCCTTCGCGCCGAATGCGCATCTCGAAATCACCCCGCGTTTTCTCGACGCGGCGCTCAGCCGGTTGCGGCGGAAGGGCTATCGCTTCGTGCCGCTCGATCAGGTGCCGGTGCTCTTGGCGGAACCCGAGGGCGGGCCGCCGTTCGCAGCCTTCACGCTCGACGACGGATACCGCAACAATGTGGAACATGCGCTCCCGGTGTTCGCGCGGCATCAGGCTCCGTTTACGGTATTCGTCGCCAAGGGTTTTGCCGAGGGCTCGCATAGTATCTGGTGGGAGACGCTCGCCATCCTCCTGCGCCGGGCACCGGAAATCCGCTTCGATTTCGGCCGCGGCAGCGAGCGGCTGGGGCTCGACAGCCCGCAGCAGCAATGGCATGCCTTCGATCGCTTCGCCGCCTACATCCACGGCTCCAACGAGGCGCACGCCGTCGCCGCCATCGATATGCTGGCACGGGAAAACGGCATCGAGCCGACGGATATCGTCCGCGATCTGGTGATGGGTCCCGGCGAATTGCAATGGCTGGCGACACATCCGCTCGCATCCCTCGGCGCCCATACGATCAGCCATCGCGCGCTCGCCCGCCTGCCGGAAGCCGAAGCGCGAATCGAAATGCAGGTTTCGGCGGATTATGTCGAGGCGGTGGCCGGCATCCGTCCCGATACGATCGCCTATCCCTACGGCACGCCGGCGGCTGCGACCGCCCGCGAGGCGCGCATTGCGCGCAATCTCGGCTTTACCCTCGCGGTCACCACGCAACCCGGGCTGCCGGCAGCACAGCTGACCGGCTATCTCCCGCGCCTTTCGCTCAACGGCTTCTACCAGAAGCGGCGCTACGTCTCGGCGCTCGCCTCCGGGATCCCGCTGAAGCTGATGGGCAGGTAAGCCTGTCAGGGATACATCCGCACCTTGTCCCATTCGCCTTCCGGTGAAGGCCGGCGGAATTCGACACGGTCATGCAGGCGGAATTTCTGGTCCTTCCAGAATTCGATCGAGGTCGGGCGGATGCGAAAGCCCGACCAGTGGGCCGGGCGCGGAATCTCGCCGATGGCATAACGGGCGGTATATTCGGCCACGGCTTTCTCCAGCGCGAATCGGCTCTCGAGCGGGCGGGACTGCTTGGACGCCCAGGCGCCGATGCGGCTGCCGCGCGCACGCGTCTTGAAATAGGCGTCGGCTTCGGCATCGGTGACGATCTCGACGGGGCCGCGCAGCCTCACCTGGCGGCGCAGGCTTTTCCAGTGAAAGCACATGGCAGCCTTTTTCTGGCCCAGAATTTCACGGCCTTTCTGACTCTCGAAATTGGTGTAGAAGACGAAACCGTCTTCATCGAATCCCTTCAGGAGAACCATGCGGACATTGGGAAGTCCATCCTCATCGACCGTTGCCAGCGCCACCGCGTTCGGGTCATTGGGTTCGGAAGCCTCCGCTTCTTTCAGCCATTCGGCAAAGAGCTTGAAGGGTTCGCCACTTTCGGTAAAGTCACCGCTTGTTAACTCGTTTGCCGACATATTGGTTCAAATGCCCCGGATTATTCAAAACTCGCCCAGCTTTTGGTAACTGGACAGGACGCAGGGTGGAAGTCATAGCAAAGTCATATCGCCATACAAAGAGCCTGCGGCGACGCAGCAGCGCGTTCTTCGTCATCGGCGTCGCCATGCTTTCGCTTTCCGGCTGCGTTGGCAGCGGCATGGATTTCTTGAGCGAGGCCAAGGTCGACCGCTCGGTTGCCACCGGCACCGTGCCGCAGACGCCGCCGAGCACCGACACGCTTTCCGACGAGATGACCGTGCGCAACGCCGTGACCTCGGCCGACGTGCAGCGGCTCGAGGGCCAGCCGCTTCCCTGGGCGAATGCATCGACGGGCAGCGCCGGCGTCATCGAAACCATCGTCGAGAACAACGAGCAAGGCCAGGTCTGCCGCCAGTTCCGCACGACCCGGCATTCCTATGTCGGCATCGCCAAATTCTTCGGCAAGACCTGCCTCGTCGGCGGCGGCAACTGGCAGCTTTTGAGCTTTCAGCCGGAAAGTTGATCCCGCGGGAAAGCTGATCCGGCTCGCCGACAGGTTAACGCCCGACGCCTTTCCGCCGAATGCTTAGCAAAGAGCTAACCATTCGGGGCGAAACACCCCACATCTCTCCATAGAAATAAGAAGTGATTAGCAACTCCAACGCACGATCGGCGTTGAGAGTGGCTCTCCCTGCCTTTGCGGCGGGTGGCGCCGCGCAAGTGATATTGGAGTTTCGGGGTGCCGGGCAAGGACGTGGCTTCCCGCATCGCAACACCGGCGGTTTTGACATGCGCGATCCTTACAAAATTCTGGGCGTCAAGCGCGACGCGGCAGCAGACGAGATCAAGGCGGCTTGGCGCAACATGGCCAAATCAGCCCATCCCGACCACAATCAGGGCGACCCGACGGCGACGGCCCGGTTCGCCGAGATCGGCCGCGCTTATGAAACGCTGAAGGACCCGCGTAAACGCAGCCTGTTCGACAATGCCGTGCGGATGGCGGAAGCCAAGAAACAAGAACAGACGATCATGCAGCAGCGCCAGGCCGCGCGCGAGGCTGCGATCCGCGCCAAGGCGGCACAGGCCAATGCCGAGCGGGTGATGGAAGAGCTTGCACGCGCCGCCCAGAAGTCGGCCGCCGAAGGCGCCAGGCAACAGGCGGGAGCGGCTGAGCCTGCCGACGAGATGGTGGAGCGCATTTTCGGCGCACAGGCGCGCGCTGCGGCAGGCGGCCAGGCGCAGGGCCGCGCCCAGCAGGCACAATACCAGCAGACACAGAATCAGCAGACGGGCGAGACCGGCAGGCGCGCAGACGGCGACGCCGCCGAGGCCGAGCCCAAGGGCGACGAGGAGACCGGCGAGGCTGCGGCCAATGCCGGCGCCAACCTGCCGCTGCCGCTCAGCATCCTGACAAACCTGGTGCGCCGTTTCACCGGCGCCAAGGATACCGGCCTGGAAAAGGCACCGGATGAGGTGACGACGGCGACTGTGACGATCGACGACGTCTTGAAGAGCGGCTGGATCACCGCGTCGCTACCGGAGGGCCGCGAAATCGGCTTCGCATTGCCGGCAGGCACGACGGACGGTCATGAGATCAGGCTCAAAGGTCAGGGCTTCAAGCTACCGGGCATGCAGCGGGGCGACGCCGTCATCAACATCCGCATCGCAGCCGATCCGCGCTTCACCGTCGACGGTTTCGATCTGCACGCGGTGCTGCCGCTCAGCATCGAAAATGCCGTGCTCGGCACCGAGGCGCGCATCGAGGGGCCGAGCGGGCCGCTCAACATTACCATTCCCGCATGGTCGGGCTCGGACAAGACGATCAGAATCCCCGACCAGGGATTGCCCCGCGAAGAGGGTGGGAGAGGCGATCTCGTCGTCGAATTGCGCATTATCCTGTGGGAAAAGCCCGACGACAAAGTCACCGATCTCATGCGGAGCATGCGCGAAGGCCTGTTCCTGTGAAATTTTTATGACAATCGCACCCTTTGTTACGATACCTAACAGTTGATGATCCAGGCCAAGCTTGAACCGATTAACGGCCTATGCCATAGGCAGGATCGATCAGAATTCCTAGGGAGCGAAATATGGCTCAAGCATCCGGCCTCATGGCAGGCAAACGCGGCGTCATCATGGGTGTCGCCAACAATCGTTCGATTGCGTGGGGTATTGCCAAAGCCATTCATGCGCAGGGCGGAGAAGTCGCGCTCACCTATCAGGGCGATGCTCTGAAGAAGCGCGTCGAGCCGCTGGCCGCCGAAATCGGCGCGACGCTCGTCGGCCACTGCGACGTCGCCGACGAAGCCACCATCGATGAGGTTTTCGGCAACGTCGAAAAGCTCTGGGGCAAGATAGATTTCCTCGTGCATGCGATCGGCTTTTCCGACAAGGACGAGCTGACCGGCCGCTACGTCGACACCTCGGCCGACAATTTCGCCAAGACGATGCAGATCTCCGTCTATTCCTTCACCTCGGTCGCACGCCGCGCCGAGAAGCTGATGACGGATGGCGGCGCCATGCTGACGCTGACCTATTACGGCGCCGAAAAGGTGATGCCGAACTATAACGTCATGGGCGTCGCCAAGGCTGCGCTCGAAGCGAGCGTCAAGTACCTCGCTGTCGACCTCGGACCGCAGAACATCCGCGTCAACGCCGTCTCGGCCGGACCGATCAAGACACTTGCCGCCTCGGGCATCGGCGATTTCCGCTACATTCTAAAGTGGAACGAATATAACGCGCCGCTGCGCCGCACCGTCACCATCGAGGAAGTCGGCGATGTCGGCCTCTATCTCCTGTCGGATCTGTCGCGCTCCGTCACCGGCGAAGTGCACCATGCCGATAGCGGCTATCATGTCATCGGCATGAAGGCGGTCGACGCGCCCGACATTTCCGTCGTCAAGGACTAGAGCATTTCGAGTGGGGCTGAGACCGTGCTTATCTACGTGATCAGACACGGCCAGACCGCCTGGAATGCCGAGCGCCGCCTGCAAGGTCAAAAAGATATCCCGATGAATGCCACGGGCCTGGAACAGGCCCGGCAGAACGGCGTGGCACTTGCCGAGATTCTCGGCAACAGAGTCGACGAATTCGATTTTGTCGCAAGCCCGCTCGGACGCACGCGCGCGACGATGGAAATCATGCGCGCCGCCATGGGCCTGCTGCCGCTCGCCTATCGCACCGATCCGCGGCTGGTGGAGATTTCCTTCGGCGACTGGGAGGGCTCGACGCTCAAGGAGCTGAAGGCGACGCAGCGCGAGCGGGTGGCGGAACGCAACGCTTCCAAATGGGATTTCATCCCGCCCGGCGATGACGCGGAAAGCTATGAAATCCTCTCCTGGCGCACCGGCTCATGGCTGCAATCCGTCGATCGCCCGACGGTCTGCGTGACGCATGGCGGCGTCATCCGCACGCTTTTCCAGACGATTTCAGACCTGCCGAAGAGCAGTGCTGCGGAAGGCGCAATCCCGCAGGACCGGATCGCCAGGATCGACACCGCCGAGCGGACGATCGTCTGGCTGTAGGGCGCCGCAGGGCGCTCAGTTAGGTCGGAGGGGGATAGGAGCGACTTGTTTGGCCCGGGAGATTGCCGATATGAGCCCCCTCATCCGGCTGCCGCCACCAGCCGGGGTCGAGCCCCTCGTTTCGACCCGTCCTTCGGACCCCCGTAAACCGGGCGAAGAGACATGCCGCGCCCTCTCCGTCCCCATCTACATCTCGTAGGGCACGTCCCTCGCCGCGCGAGCGGGGAGAGGATTAGGGTGAGGGGCAACCATGAGCGCGACCTCACCCGGTCATACTGCAGAGAATTGCCTATTTGACGATATCGAGATCGTTGATGACGCGTTTGCCGTCGACCTCGGTATAGAAGACGATCACCTTCACGCCGGCCTCGAGGCCGTCGAAATTGAATTCCTCGGGCGCCTGATAGGTCTTGCCGTCATCGAGCGTCAGCACGAGGTTTGTTGTGTCGACCTTCTTGATCGTCGCCTCGACATCGGCGCTCTCGGCAAAACCGCTCATCGGCGACAGGAAACTTGCTGTTGCCAAAAGCGTGGCGACGACGAAACGCATGGCGACAATCCTTTTGAAACGCTGCACGAGAGGCTGCACGAAAAAATGACTGGCCACAGATAAGCTCCTGAATATGGCGAAAATTGCCCGTAAGAATGGCTTTTCCCGCCCAATTGATGAATAGGATTTTAAATATAATCAAGATGCCGCATTCACTGCGGTTTTTCCCTTCCCAGGATTTTTCGGCACTGCCTGCGGGCAATCGTAAATTAACCCGCGCGTCCTACAGTTGCTCGCCAACAGGGGAGTTTCATTTTGTTATCCAGGCTGAGCGACAGCAAGCAGTTGCGGCGCGTGTTGAAGAATACCCGCGTCTCGTTTCTGGTTTCGTCGCTCGTCGCCTTTGTCGTCATCATGGTCGGCTTCGGCCTCGACCGGGCCAATACTGCAGCTTATGAACGCGAACTTCATATCCGCACCGAAAGCGAGGCGAATCTCATCCGTGCCCGGGTCATGGCCGAGATCAGCATGGACCTCAGCATCGTCCGCGACCTTGCGAACCTGATCTCCGTCAGCGCGGCGAACCGGGACGAGATGGAGCGCCAGATCAACTGGCTGCTGATCCAGAATCCGCCTTTCATTCATATCGCGGTCGCACCTGATTTCATCGTCAGCAACGTCTACCCGCCGCAATCGGGTAGTGAGCGGATCGGTCGCGACGTGCGCGAATCCCTCTTCTTCCGCCAGGCGATGACGCCCGCCACCGGCGACCAGTCGGCGCGCTTCTACGGTCCGGTCAGCACCGATGGCCGGGGCGCCTTTGCCATATTCTTCCCTGTCTTCGTCAAGGAGAACGGCCAGCGGCGGATCTGGGGAGCGGTCGAACTCGTCATCGACCAGAAGATGTTCTACGAGGCGACCGGGCTGATGCCGGCGCGCGACCGCGAGAATCAGGAACGCTATCCGCATCTCGACCATCTCTCCATCGCCATCCGCGATATCGGCTTGCCGGCGGCGAGCGCAACGGCAGCCCCCTTCTTCGGGTCGTCCGATATCGACGCCAAGGATCCGATGCGCCAGAAGATCGGCTTTGCCGGCGGCAAGTGGGAGCTTTCCGTCGTGCCGAACAGCGGCTGGGACGCGATCCCGGAAAACCAGACCGAGCTGCGGCTGATCGTCGTTGCCGCCGGCTGCATCATCATCATCCCGATCTTCTTCGCGACCCTCCTGCTCGGCGAGCGCAATCGCAACATTACCGAGCTGGAGACGCGCGAAGCGAAATTGCTGGAACTGTCGCAGCGGCTCAATCTGGCGCTGGAATCTTCGAATATCGGCATCTGGGAGCTGCAGGATGATTCGAGCAGCCTGCTCTGGGACGCGCGCGCCGCCGCCCTGCACGGCAAGCCGGCGCAGGAAGGCAGCCGGGCGCTCGACGAATGGCTGGCGGCGGTCCTGCCCGAGGACCGTGAAACCGCCGAGGTGCATTTCTTCAGCTGCAGCGTCGCCGGCGTTGCCTGCACGGCGCAATACCGCATCCTGCTTGGCGACGGCGGCATCCGGCATCTGCGCTCGGTCGGCGCCTTCTATACGGATGCCGGCGGCGTCGGCAAGACGATCGGCATCGTCTGGGACGTGACCGCCGATGCGGTGACCACCGACACGCTGCGCAAGGCCAAGGATATGAGCGAGGTCAAGAATGCCGAGCTGGAGCTGGCGCTTGAAGAGCTGTCGAGCCGCGAGGGGCAGCTCGCCGAGCTTTCGAGCCGGCTCGACCTGGCGCTCAATTCCTATCAGTGCGGCATATGGGAGGCGCGGCCCGGCCGGGGCGGCTCGATCTGGAACGAGCGCATGCACGAGCTCTATGGGCTTGCGCCGCGCAACGGCTTCATGACCGAGGAGACCTGGCTTGGCTGCATCCACCCCGAGGACCGGTCTCTCGCACTCGAAAGCGCCCGCCACCTCAGGCAGAACGGAGATACGCACACACTCGTCTGCCGGGTGATCGTCGACGACGGCTCGGTGCGTTATGTGCGCTCGGTCGGCAAGGTCCACCAGACGGGGACCGGCGAGATGAAGATCATGGGCATCGCCTTCGACGCCACCGAAGACGTGCTGATGACGATCCGGCTGAAGGCCGCCAAGGACGAGGCGGTCGCCAAGAATATCGAGCTCGAGGCTGCCAAGAACAGGATCGAGCACAATTCGCTGCACGACCCGCTGACCGCACTCGCCAACCGCCGAAAGCTCGACATCGCCCTGGAAAGCCTGACGAATGACGGCCGCCAACAGCGGCAGAAATTCTCGATCCTGCACATTGATCTCGACCGCTTCAAGGACATCAACGACACGCTCGGCCATGCCGCCGGCGATGCGATGCTGGTGCATGCCTCGAAGGTGCTCGCCAAGAATGTCCGCGGCAGCGACGTCGTCGCGCGCATCGGCGGCGACGAATTCGTCATCCTCGCGCTCGACGTCGGGGATAAGGAGATGGCGCAGCTATCGGCGCGGATCATCGAGGAGATGCGCCAGCCGATCGATTTCCAGGGTTTCTCCTGCCGCTGCGGCGTGTCGATCGGGGTGGCGCTTGCCAACGGCATCCATGTCGATGCACGCAAGGTGCTGATCAATGCCGATATCGCGCTCTACCGCGCCAAGAGCATGGGCCGCAACCGCTTCGAATTCTTCAATCACAATCTCCAGGCCGATATCATCAACACCAAGCGCACGGCCGACGAGATCCTTGCCGGCATCGACAATTGCGAATTCACCGCCTGGTACCAGCCGCAATTCTCGGCCCGGACGATGGAACTGACCGGCGTCGAGGCGCTGGTGCGCTGGAAGCATCCTTCCAAGGGGTTGCTGACGCCGGACAAGTTCCTGCGCATCGCCGACGAGATCAATGTCGTGCAGATGCTCGACCGGATCGTGTTGGAAACGGCGCTGCGCGACAAGATGCGCTGGGCGGCGCACGGCATCACGGTGCCCAAGGTCTCGGTCAATGTCTCGGCCCGGCGGCTGCATGACGGCAGCCTTCTGGAATCGCTCGCCGATCTGCATATCCGCCCCGGCGAACTCTCCTTCGAACTGGTGGAATCGATCTTTCTCGACGAGAGCGAAGATGTTGCCTCGCAGAATCTCGAACGCATCAAGGCGCTCGGCATCGATATCGAGATCGACGATTTCGGCACTGGCCATACCTCGATCGTCAGCCTGTTGAAGCTGAAGCCCAAGCGGCTGAAGATCGACCGCCAACTGGTGAAGCCGATCGTCAACGCCTCGCAGGAGCGGGCGCTGGTCAGCTCGATCATCGAGATCGCCCGCTCGCTCGGCGTCGAGACGGTGGCCGAAGGGGTGGAGACGGCAGCGCATGCCGAACTGCTGCGCGATCTCGGCTGCGATATCCTGCAGGGCTTTGCCTTCTCGCGGCCCCTCTCCTTCGAGGATTTCTCTGCGGAAGCCACAGGAACGGGGTGGCGGCTGGCCTCATGACCGCCGCCCTGCCGATCGACCTCAGCCTGGCCCCTTCCCTGCCCGCGGAAAGAGGGTCGCGCCAGAAGACCGAAACAGCATTTCCGCACCTGCCGGTTTGACGCAAAGAAAGGCTTTTGCCTGGACGGTTTTTTGGCCTATGAGTGTCGCGCCTTTTCAAGCAATGGCGCAACCGGCTTTGGCGCGCCACCGTGGGAACACATGTCGCACAATACATTCGGTCACCTCTTCCGCGTAACCACCTGGGGCGAAAGCCATGGTCCGGCGCTCGGCTGCGTCGTCGACGGCTGCCCTCCGGGGCTGCGCTTCAAGCTCGAGGAGCTGCAGGTCTGGCTCGACAAGCGCAAGCCAGGGCAATCCCGTTTCGTGACGCAGCGGCGCGAGGACGATCTGGTGAAGGTGCTGTCCGGCGTCATGCTCGACGCCGATGGCGAGACGATGACGACCACCGGCACGCCGATCTCCATGCTGATCGAAAATACCGACCAGCGCTCCAAGGATTACGGCGAGATCGCCCGGCAGTACCGCCCCGGCCATGCCGACTATACCTACGACCTCAAATACGGCATTCGCGACTATCGCGGCGGCGGCCGCTCCTCAGCGCGCGAAACCGCCGCGCGGGTTGCCGCCGGCGGCATCGCCCGCCTGGTCGTGCCGGGTGTCACCGTACGCGGCGCGCTGGTGCAGATCGGCAAGCACAAGATCGACCGCCGCAACTGGGATTGGGACCAGGTCGGGCAGAACCCGTTCTTCTCGCCGGATGCGGCGATCGTACCGGTCTGGGAGGAATATCTCGACGGCATCCGCAAGACCGGCTCGTCGATCGGCGCGGTCATCGAAGTGATCGCCGAAGGCGTGCCTGCCGGTCTCGGTGCGCCGATCTATGCTAAGCTCGACCAGGACATCGCCTCGCTGCTGATGTCGATCAACGCCGTCAAGGGGGTGGAAATCGGCAATGGTTTTGCCGCTGCCGAAACCTCGGGCGAAGACAATGCCGACGAGATGCGCATGGGCAATGACGGCACGCCGATCTTCCTTTCCAACAATGCCGGCGGTATTCTCGGCGGCATCTCCACCGGGCAGCCGGTGGTGGCGCGTTTCGCCGTCAAGCCGACCTCGTCGATCCTGACCGAACGCCAGTCGATCGATGCCGATGGCAAGAATGTCGACATCCGAACGAAGGGCCGGCACGACCCCTGCGTCGGCATCCGCGCCGTGCCGATCGGCGAGGCGATGGTCGCCTGCGCGATCGCCGACCATTATCTTCGCGACCGCGGCCAGACCGGCCGTCTGAAATAGGAGCGCTCGCCCATGTCTTATGACCAAAAGCGCGTCGTCGACGCCATAAGGGCCTTCGAAGCCGGCGAGATCGTCGTCGTCATGGACGACAATGACCGCGAAAACGAAGGCGACCTGATCGTCGCCGCCGTCCATACCACGCCGGAGAAGATGGCCTTCATCGTGCGCCACACCTCCGGCATCGTCTGCGCCCCGATGCCGAAGGAAGAGGCCAAGCGCCTCAACCTCAACGCCATGGTGGCGGAAAACGATTCGGCCCATACGACGGCCTTCACCGTGTCGGTCGATTTCAAGCATGGCACGACGACGGGCATCTCCGCCGACGACCGGACGCTGACGGTGCGCAACCTCGCCAATCCGAATGTCGGCGCCGCCGATTTCGTCCGCCCCGGCCACATCTTCCCGCTGGTGTCGCGTGAAGGCGGCGTGCTGATGCGCTCCGGCCATACCGAAGCCGCTGTCGACCTCTGCAAGCTTGCCGGTCTGCCGCCGATCGGCGTCATCTCCGAACTCGTCAACGATGACGGCACCGTGACGCGCGGTCCGCAGGTGGTCGACTTCGCCGAACAGCACGGGCTGAAGCTCGTCTCCGTCGCCGATCTCATCGCCTATCGCCAGCGCAAGGAAACGCTGATCGAACTCGGCACCAGCTTCGACGTCGACACGCCGTTCGGCAAGGCCAAGGCTCATACCTATTCCCTGCCCTGGGATCCGATGCAGCATCTCGCCGTCGTCTTCGGTGACATCCGCGACGGCGTCGACATCCCGGTGCGCCTGCATCCGGAAAATGTCGCCGAGGATCTCTTCGGCAAGAACAGCCCGGTCGATTTCTACATGCGGAAGATTTCCGAGGAAGGCCGCGGCGTCATCGTCTATCTGCGCGAAGGCTCGGTCGGCGTCGGCCACCACGACAACGGCCGCAAGGCCCGCAACCAGGGCCGCGAAGCCCATGCCGAAGCCCAGACGCGCGACAGCGAATGGCTGGAAATCGGCCTCGGTGCCCAGATCCTCAAGGATCTCGGCGTCAGCTCGATCAAGCTGCTCACCAGCCGCGAGCGCCACTATGTCGGCCTGGAAGGTTTCGGGATCAAGATCAGCAAGACAGAGATCTGCTGAGGAGGCTTGGGCTTCGACCCTCGCCATCCCTCATTCCTGTGCCTGTCACAGGAATCCAGCCACGGCGCGTCCGCGCCGTGAATGACTCATTTGCTTCTACGAAGAGAGTTTCCCGCACCCAAGGACTTGGGTGCGCTGGATCCCTGTGACAAGCACAGGGATGAGGGAGTGCGTGATGAGGCACAGAGGGTAATTCGACTACCCTCTCCACCCATCCAAAAGCACCACCTTCTCCACACCCGCAAACCGCGCAACCCGATCCAACTCCGCCTCCAGCCGCTCCAATCGCCCGGCCGAAGGTTTCACGCCCGGTTCCAGCCAGAGCCGTTTGACGTCGAGCGTCGATTTTTTCCGATCCGCCTTCATGTCGATGCGTCCGATCAGCCTGTCGCCTTCGAGCAGCGGGAAGACGTAGTAGCCATATTCGCGCTTCGGCTCGGGCACGAAAATCTCGATGCGGTAGAAGAAGCCGAACAGGCGTTCGGTGCGGTTGCGGTCGCGGATCATCGGGTCGAAGGGGCTGAGCACGCGGATGCGCGGCGGCGCGCCGGGGTAATCGTCGAGGGTCGAGAGGAAATCGGCGAAGGCCCAGGACGGGCGCGCCTTGCCGCCGAGCGCCGGCTCGATCAGCACTTCGATCAGTTCGTCGCGATGGGCTGAGACCCAGGCCTTGGCCTCATCGGGCGAGACCAGGTTCCAGAAGGCCGATATCTCGCCATGGGTGGCAAAGCCGAGCCGGGCAAGCGCGCTGCGGCAGGCCCAGTCGACGAATTCCTCGCGGCTCACCTCCGGTTCGCGGACCTCGGCCGGGACGACGCGCTCGGTGAGATCGTAGATCTTCTGGAAGTTCGAGCGGCCGGCGATGGCGAACTTGCCGGTGTGCCAGAAATATTCGAGCGCCGTCTTGTTCGGATGCCAGTTCCACCAGCCGCCGGAAACGTGACCGTCGGCCTTGATCTCGCGGGCGAGGATCGCGCCATCGCGCTCAACGCGCTCATAGGTCTCGGCGAAAGCCGCCTCGAAACCCTCGCCGCGCCATTTGCGCCAGCGCTCGATGATGACCTGCTCCTGATGGCGGAACTTGTGTTTCCAATAGACGAAGAAGGCGCTCGGCAGGATGGAAGCGTCATGCGTCCAGTGCTCGAACAGCGCGCCATCCTTTTCGAGCAGTGCCGTGAGATGCTCGCGCCTGTAGGTCTGGTTGCGGGAAAACAGGATCTGGTGATGCGCCCGCTCCACCGTCTGGATGCTGTCCACCTGGACGAAACCCAGCTCATGGATGAGCTGCAGCAGGCCGTCCTTGGTCAAGGCGCGGTTCGGCGGAGCGCTGAGGCCCTGCTTGGCAAGAAAGACACGGCGGGCGTCGGAATTGGAAAGCAGATTCGTCATGACCGCATCATAATCCGGAAAATCTTCCTAGCGCATTCCGTTTTTCTTCGAGTCACGGAAATGCGCTAGCTTTGTTTTTCCGCAATCCCGGACGCAAAACCGCTGCGCACTTTTGCTGGAGTTGCTCCGGCCACCCGATATCGAGCCAATATCAACATCGCGATTTGCGCTTTCATCATCCTCGATTCCCCGTGTAGAAGCACTGCTGTCAGGTTGGCGCATTGGCTGCAGCTGCCCCTCACCCTAACCCTCTCCCCGCAAACGGGGCGAGGCGACGTGCCAAACGCAACGTCGAGGGTAAAGGAAGCCGGCGCGGCATATCCCTTCTCCCCGCGAGCGGGGGTCGGAAGGACGGGTCGAGACACGTGGCCCGACCCAGGCAGAGGTGCCGGCAGGCAGATGAGGGGCCGGCATCGGCAATCTCAGCCGATGAAAAATGCGAGGGATGGGTTTGGATATTCGTTTCGAAGGTGCGGGGGTCAGTTTCGGGGCGCGGGTGGCGCTGCAGCCGCTGACGCTTGGCATCAGTGGGAAACGCATCGGCGTCATCGGGCTGAACGGTTCGGGCAAGACCACGTTCGCGCGGCTGATCAACGGATTGACCAAGCCGTCGATCGGCCGCGTCACCGTCAATGGCCGCGACACCGGCGATGAGAAATCTGCGGTGGCCGATGTCGGCTTCATCTTCCAATCGCCGCAGAACCAGATCATCCTGCCGATCGTCAAAGACGACATCGCCTTCGGGCTGAAGCGGCGCGGCTTCACCAAGGCGGAGATCGAGGCGAAGGTCCAGGCGGTGCTGGCCCGCTTCGGCGCTGAGGCCCTGGCCGATCGCCGCGCGCACGAGCTTTCCGGCGGCGAGCTGCAGGTGGCCGCTCTCTGCTCGGTGCTGGCGACGGGGCCGGGCATTCTGATCCTCGATGAACCCACCAACCAGCTCGATCTCAAGAACCGGGCGCTGGTCGAAAGGATCATCGCCGGGCTCTCGGAAAGCGCCATCGTCATCACCCATGATCTCGACCTGATCGCCGATTTCGAGCGGGTGCTGCTGTTTCATGAGGGCCGGCTTGCCGCCGATGCGCCGGCTGCCGAGGCGATCGCCCGCTACAGGGAGATCGCCGCCTGATGCAATCGCTCTATGTCGAGGGCAACAGCGTGATGCACCGGCTTTCGCCGCGGCTGAAGCTGTTGTCGCTGACGGCCTTCGGCGTCCTGCTGTTTATCAGCGGGAATCTCGTCCTGCTTTCGATCGCCGTGCTGCTGACGGCGGTTCTCTATGGCATGGTCGGCCTGCCGTTTGCCGATGCCCTCAGGCGGCTGCGGCCGATCTTCCTGACGATTGCGGTCGTGGCGCTCTTCAACCTGATCTTCAATCCCTGGCAGCAGGCGCTGGTACCCCTGCTGCGGCTGACCGCACTGATGCTGCTCGCCGCCACGGTGACGGCGACGACGTCGATCAGCGCCTTCATCGACGAGGTGACCGCCCTTGCCCGCCCGCTCGAACGCACCGGCTGGGTGCAGGCCGACGATATCGGCCTGGCGCTTGGGCTGGTGCTGCGTTTCGTGCCTGAGATCGTCGGCCGTTATCAGGCGATTCGCGAGGCGCACAGGGCGCGCGGGCTGAAAATCCGGCCGATAACGCTGCTTGCGCCGCTGATCATCCTGACGCTCAGGGATGCGGATAATATCGCCGCGGCGATTGACGCGCGCGGTATTCGGCGGTATGTGAGTTAAAGATTAATAAACACGGAATTCATGATGAGCACTCGCGACCTCGTTCTTACCGCCCTCTTTGCCGCGATCATCGTGGCGCTCGGCCTGCTGCCGCCGATCTCGCTCGGCTTCATTCCGGTGCCGATCACCGCCCAATCCCTCGGCGTCATGATGGCCGGCGTCGTGCTCGGAGCCCGGCGCGGGGCGATTGCCGTGCTGATCGTGCTGGTGCTGGTCGCCATCGGCCTGCCGGTGCTTTCCGGCGGCCGCGGCGGGCTTGCGATCTTCGCGTCACCAACGGCCGGCTTCCTGATCGGCTGGATCTTTGCCGCCTTCGTCACCGGCTATCTCAGCGAACGGCTGGTCAACCATCAGCAATCCGCTCTGGTGCAGACGGTGAGCTTCTTCCTCACCGCCATGGCCGGCGGCATCGTCGTGCTCTACGCCTTCGGCATCACCTATCTCGCCACCGTCGCCGGCCTCGGCTTCACGAAAGCCTTCGTCGGCTCGATGGCCTTCATTCCCGGCGATGTAATCAAGGCTTTCGTCGCAGCCCTGCTTGGCCGTGCCGTCATGGTCGGTTATCCCCTGCTGCCGTCGCGCGCCTGACGCACAAGCCGTTATTGTCTACGAATACCCGACGGCCCCTTCGGGGGCCGTTGGGCTTAAAGACGCAGATGGCCAAAAGCGAAAGCCTTCACCGGGCGCTCCGCCCGGTCCGCAGGAACGGGAACTTCCAAACCTTCCTTTCATTTTTCCGCAATGAACGTTCCTGAAGGAGAACCCATGCGAGGCGACCAGCAGGAGGAGATGGCTGCCTGGTTCCGCTCGCTGGATCCTGTCCAGCCGAAGGAGATGGTCGGCCTTTGGAGCGGCCTCGGTATTCCGTCGGATCATCCACTGGACGGCGTGCTCGAGAATCTCAACTGGTTTGGCAAGCGCTTCCATTCCCACATGCGGGCGGACGCCCTGCTCTTCACGTGGAGACCGGGCCGACTCGTGCCGCTCGAGCCAAGTTTCTTACCGGTTAGGCTGGCAATCAAGTTGGCGCCCTTTGGCCGGACATTCGTCGCCCGCAGCTGGTTCTCATACCTGCAGAAGATGCTTCGAGCGAGAGGCACGACCGCTTCGTTGCGGCTTCAGGCCCTGGACGGCATCGAAACGGCTGCGATGATCTACGACAAACAGCCGATCGTGGACTACTTCCGGAGGATTGACGATGACGAGATTGCCGGAATGATGTGCGTGCGCGACGACTCCCGGCGGTTCTTCTTCAAGCTCCGGAAAGTGATGGACTGAGCTGTGCAGCAAACGGCTGGCGGCTGGATAATCTTTCCTCAATCCAAAACAGCCCGAACATGCTACGAAAGCAGGGAAGAGGACGAAATGACCGTCATCGATCGAAATCATGTTCAAATCCGCGGCGATGGTCAGCGTGCGATGATCTTTTCGCATGGATTCGGATGCGACCAGAACATGTGGCGCTTCGTGGCGCCGGCTTTCGAAGGTGACTTCAAGACGGTGCTGTTCGATCACGTCGGCGCGGGACGATCCGATCTTGCGGCTTATGATGCCGGAAAATATTCTTCCCTGTCCGGTTATGCCGATGACCTCGTGGAAATTTGCCGTGCGCTCGGCCTGACGCAAACCGTCTTCGTCGGGCACTCCGTCAGCGCGATGATCGGCGTCATCGCGTCGCTTGAGGCGCCGGACCTGTTTGAAAGCCTGGTCCTTGTCGGGCCGTCGCCGCGCTATATCAACGACGGTGACTATATCGGCGGTTTCAGCGCGGCTGATATAGACGACCTCCTGCAGTCGTTGGACGACAATCACATGGGCTGGTCTGCCGCCATGGCGCCTGTCATCATGGGCAATCCGGATCGACCGGAACTCGCCGAAGAGCTGACAAACAGTTTCTGCCGCACCGATCCCGAGATCGCCAAGGCCTTCGCACGGGTGACCTTCACGTCGGACAATCGCAGCGACCTCCAGCGCGTCACCGCCAGAACGCTGATCCTTCAATGCCGCGACGATATCATCGCCTCCGAAGAGATCGGCGAATTCGTCCATCAACAGATCCCCGATAGTCAATTGGTCGCGCTGAACGCCAGTGGCCACTGCCCCAACCTCAGCGCTCCCGGCGAGGTCATATCGGCAATCCGGCGGTTCGTCTGATGACCGGCGCCGGCACGCAAGGCTCCCCGCCGACCGAGGACCTCGAGGACCTCTACGAAAACGCACCCTGCGGCTATCTTTCGCTGCAGCCGGACGGGCGCATCGTCAAGGTGAACCGGACGCTTTCGGCCTGGATCGGCATCCCTGTCGATCAGCTTCTCGGCAAACGGCTCCATGATCTGCTCAACATGCCGGGCCGGATATTCTACGAAACCCATTTTGCGCCCTTGCTGCGCATGCAGGGGTTTTTCAACGAGGTTGCCCTCGATCTTGTGACATCAGATGGCAGAAAGCTGCCCGTGCTCGCCAATGCAATGGAACGGCGTGCCGAAGACGGCGCCTTGCTTTTCACCCGTGTGACGATGTTTCAGGCCGCCGAGCGTCGCCGGTATGAACGGGAACTGGTCGACGCGCGCGCCGCCGCGGACGCGGCCAGTGCCATGGTCAAATCCCAGCTCGAGCTCGAACAGGAAACCGCCGAGCTGCGGGAACAGTTCATCGCCATCCTCGGCCATGACCTGCGCAACCCGCTTGCCTCGATCGCGGCCGCGGCGCGCATGCTGCGAAAGGAAGAGCAGACCGATCGCGCCACGAAAATTCTCGATTTGATGCAGGGCAGCGTCATCCGCATGTCCGGCCTGATCGACAACGTGCTCGACTTCGCGCGCGGACAATTGGGCGGCGGCATCACGCTCAAGAGGCAAGTGGAGGATCTCGAGCCGATCTTGCGGCAGGTCATCGATGAACTCCGCTCCAGCCATCCCGACCGCGCAATCGAGGTAAGCATCGAATTCGACGGACCGATAAATTGCGACAGCGGCCGGATCGGTCAGCTGGTCTCCAATCTTCTGGGCAATGCCCTGACCCATGGAACGCCGGATGAACCGGTGCGGTTTTCTGCGGCAACCGACGAGCAAAGGCTGGAGCTTTGGATCGCCAATGGCGGCGCCCCGATTTCCAGCGATGCGATGACAGGGCTCTTTCAACCTTTCTTCAAAGGCGAAGCCGGGACAAGTCAAAGAGGATTGGGGCTCGGCCTACACATCGCCTCGGAAATCGCCCGCGCCCATGGCGGGACGATCATGGTAAGTTCCGATGACGAGGAGACACGCTTCACCTTTGTGATGCCGTTGGATTGACCAAGCTGGCGTGCGGCTCCTAGGCTCAGCTACACCCGAGACTCTTTCGCCTGCAAACCAGCACCGCGCTGCCCAAGCCTGTCGAAGACCGATCGTAAAATGCTGCGGATGGGAGGCTCTCCCCATTTGCACACAGCCAGCGACATTGCACAGATGATTGCAACGGCCAAAGCCAGCGCCAGCAGCGGTGTCATCCCCAGACCGGTCAGCCAGTCGAGAAGTTGAACGCCGATCGCGAAATGCAGAAGATAAAGCGGGTAGGTCATCGCGCCGAGGGTTTTGACCGATTGCAGGAAGCCGGTCGGCAGACGACTGATCTGCCTGGCATAAGTCACGCCGGCGACGATCGATATCAGCCCCGCCACCCAGATTGCGATTGCGGGAAGCGGCGAGAAGGAATGACCGGCTGCGGCGAGAGTGCGGTCGCTGGTATTTTCGCCCGCCATATATATCTGGGCAGCCCCAGTCACCAAGGCGCAGGCAAAACCCACCCAGGAAATTCGGCTCATCCGAGTTTGAGACAAAAGCCATATGTAGATGTAGATGCCGATGGCAAATTGGCAGCCATAATAAAACGGGATGGCCCGCCAGGCCGTCTCCGTGAATATGGCCAGACTGTCTGAATCGGGAAAGGCGTTTAACAGGGCAACGAAAACGGTGCTGGCCAGCGACAGGCCGAGCGCCAGGGCAGGTATCCTCACCTTTTGACCGGTCGCGCAGAGGATGAAGACCAGAGCGTAGAAGCAGATCTCACATGCCAGGGTCCAATATTGACCATCGATCCATGGGCCGCCGGGATAGAGAGTGATCGATCTGAGGTAGTTCTTGATGACACGTCTGTTCACATCTTGCGTGGCGATGACAATCAGCGTCAGTGATGCGCAAATCCATACCGCCGGATAAAGCCGCAGAATTCGTCCCTTGAGAAATGACATCGGAGTGGCTGCAGCGGCAGAGTTGACGATGACGAGCCCCGATATGACGAAGAACAATTCGACGCCGACCCATCCGGGTTGGGCGACATTCTCAATCAGAGGCATTTTGTAGGGTCTCAGATATAAGGGCGAAGCCCAGGAAGCAAATCCAAGATGAAATACCGTCACCATCAATGCGCACACAAATCGTAGTGCGTCGACACCGTAAATATACGGGCTGCCGGCTTGAAATTTTACCATAGCGATTCCCCCCAAACCCTAGCCATCTACTACCTGGACTTGGGCATTGGTGCAATATACTCGCATTTGGCGTGGGAATTATAATCGTGGCTCAGTATGGCCACTTGCCGGGCAGATAGCGTCAGCAGCCCTGTCTCCGTTCCGGTCTATTGCCGTCACGGCCGGAATCCGGGCAACAAAAAACCGCCTTGAGGCGGTCGGGCATTCTATCGATTTCAGTTTGATTTAGTCTCCTCCTCCACCATCTCCCCCGCCATCACAGCCGCCGTCGCCTGAGGCGTCGAACCAGCCTCCCCCTCCATCGCCGGAGCCTTCCGAATTGCCCCACCTGCGCTTGGTGTTTGCGGTGGTCTGGGTGGCTCTTTCTGCCCTTGCGATCAGCGCAAAGATCAGTGCGAAGCCTCCAACGATCCCGGTAGCCACAAGAAATGTCTCCAATCAGTATCCTCTCGTTGTTTCAGGAAATCTCGTTTCCTGACTAAAATAGTAGATTACTTTCCCACTCCTGGAAATAGCCTGAATATGAAACTTTCATGACATTCAGGATCACGTCAAAACTCTGCGTGGCATCGAATTCGAGTGTCAGGCAAGCTCGGCATAATGGGCAAGCTTGTCTTGAAGCATGGTCAGAATGCGGTCTCGTCCGGGATCGCGGACGCCCTTCAACCACGCGACCGAGAGTGGCAGCTTGTTCATGGCGGCCCTCCCCTCCATGTCCAGAGCGATGTAACGGACGCCGCTGACGGCGAGCCGGGATGTCCATTGGGGTACGATCGCCAGCCCGATCTGCGCGGCCACGAGGTTGACGATCGTCTGCTTTTCTTCCGCAAGCTGGGCCACCCGTGCCTGCAGTCCCGCCTCGATGAACAGCTTCATCGTCAGGTCATGGCTATGCGGGCGCGACCGACGCTCCGGGACGATCAACGGTTCGTCGGCGAGGTCTTCGATTCTCACGCTGGCTCTCGACGCCAGCCGATGGCTCTCGGACATGGCGACGACCGCGGTCTCATGGAAAAGAAACATCGTCTTCAGCTTGGGGTCGACGATATCGGGGGCGCGGATGAATGCCAAATCCAATGAGCCCGACAGGAGCTTGGGGATCAGCCTGATCGTCTTGTCTTCCAACAACTGCGTCGAGACCTCGGGGCACTGCTGCCGGAAATCGTGCAGCAACATCGGTACGAGCCCTGCTGCCGCGCTGTCGATCGCCCCGATCCGCAGCACATCCGCTCTTGCCTGGCGGGACGTGTGGAACCGTTGCTGAAGAGCTTCGGTCTTGGCCAGGATCTCCCGCGCGCCTTCCAGGAGGACGAGGCCGTCTTCCGTCAGCGACACGCTGCGTGTCGTTCGCGCCATCAGCCGCGTCCCAAGGGATTCCTCAAGCAGGCGTATGTGCCGCGACAGCGACGCCGGCAGGAGGCCGAGCTTTTGGGCGGCCCGCCCGAAATGAAGCTCATCGGCCACCGACACGAAACATCGAAGCTGGTTCAGGTCCACGAACGTCTGCTCCGGAATTCGATTATATCAAATTTTTATATATTCTTGTGTCGCTTGAGGATCAAGCCGCCGGTGGTCATAGATGTTCACAAGCGCAGGAGGTGCGCTCTGTTATCATCCATTCCGGGAGGAGACCGTCGTGACTCACGACTTGGAAACGCGTGTCTTGCGCAAAATCACATTCCGCATCGTACCGTTCATCATGCTGCTGTATTTCATCGCGTTCCTCGACCGCGTGAATATCGGCTTTGCCGCCCTGACGATGAATCAGGACCTCGGCTTCTCGTCCACCGTCTTCGGCATCGGTGCGGGCATCTTCTTCGTCGGTTATTTCCTCTTCGAGGTTCCCTCGAACCTCATTCTCAACAAGGTCGGCGCCCGCATCTGGATCGCCCGGGTGATGATCAGCTGGGGGATCGTCTCCGGCCTCATGGCGTTCGTGCAGGGGACCACCAGCTTCTACATCCTGCGCTTTCTTCTCGGCGTCGCCGAAGCGGGCTTTTTCCCCGGCATCATCCTCTATCTCAGCTTCTGGTTCCCGGCCCGCCGCCGCGCCGCGGTGACCGCGATCTTCATGGCCGCAGCACCGCTCTCAACGGTCCTGGGGTCGCCGGTCTCCGGTGCGCTGATGGAAATGCACGGTCTTCTCGGCCTTGCCGGCTGGCAGTGGATGTTCCTGATCGAAGCAGCCCCAGCCATCATCCTGGGTGTCATCGTCCTCTTCTATCTCACCGATCGCCCGGAAAAGGCGAAATGGCTGACCGACGAAGAGCGCAGCTGGCTCGTCAAAACAATGAATGCCGAACAGGCGGGTAAAAGCCAGGCCAGCCACAGCATTCTGGCAGGACTGGCCGACATCCGCGTCATTGCCCTCGCCCTGGTTTATTTCGGCACCTCTGCCGGGCTTTACACCTTGGGCATCTGGGCTCCGCAGATCATCAAACAGTTCGGCCTGTCAGCGTTCCAGGTCGGCTTCATCAATGCCGTTCCCGGCATTTTCGCCGTGGTTGCCATGGTTCTTTGGGCGCGTCATTCCGACAGGACGGGCGAACGGACATGGCACGTCGTCGGCGCCTGCCTGCTGGCGGCCGCAGGACTGGCCTTCGCAACCGGTGCGACCAGCGTATACACGGTCCTGATCGCTCTCACCCTCGTCAACATCGGCATCAGCTGCTCGAAGCCGCCGCTCTGGAGCATGCCGACCCTGTTCCTGTCCGGCCCGGCTGCGGCGGCCGGCATCGCCACCATCAACTCCATCGGCAATCTCGGCGGCTTCGTCGGTCCGTCGATGATCGGATGGATCAAGGACACGACCGGGAGTTTCGCCGGTGGCCTCTATTTCGTCGCCGGGCTCCTGGTGATCTCGGCAATCCTCACACTCGTCCTGGCGCGGTCCGGCCCCAAGGCGGCTGATACCCGCGCCGCCAGTCAACACTGATCACCCCTGACACGATCGGAGAATACCCATGCGTGAATATGCAATCGCCACCATCCCCGCCGACGGTATCGGTCCTGAAGTCATCGCGGCCGGCACACGTGTCCTGGCTGCCATCGAGAAGCGCGAAGGCGGGATCAAGTTCAACGTCGAAAATTTCGACTGGGGATCCGACTATTACAAAAAACACGGCGTCATGATGCCGTCCGATGGCTTGAAGCAGCTAAAGAAGTTCGACGCCATCTATTTCGGCGCCGTCGGCGCGCCGGATGTTCCCGACCACATCACGCTCTGGGGTTTGCGGCTGCCGATCTGCCAGGGCTTCGACCAGTATGCGAATGTTCGCCCGACGAAGATTTTGCCCGGGATCACGCCGCCGCTGCGCAATTGCGGCCCGGGCGATCTGGACTGGGTTATCGTCCGCGAAAACTCCGAAGGCGAATATTCCGGCCATGGCGGCCGTGCCCATAGGGGGCTGCCGGAAGAGGTCGGCACGGAGGTCGCCATCTTCACCCGTGTCGGCGTCACCCGCATCATGCGCTATGCTTTCAAGCTCGCCCAGTCCCGGCCGCGCAAGTTCCTGACCGTGGTCACCAAATCCAATGCCCAGCGGCACGGCATGGTGATGTGGGATGAAATCGCGGCCGAAGTGGCCACGGAATTCCCTGACGTCACCTGGGACAAGATGCTCGTCGACGCCATGACCGTGCGGATGACCCTCAATCCTAGGAGCCTCGACACCATCGTCGCCACCAATCTCCATGCCGATATCCTCTCGGACCTTGCCGGCGCGCTCGCGGGCAGCCTCGGCGTCGCGCCGACCGCCAACATCGATCCGGAACGCCGCTTCCCGTCGATGTTCGAGCCGATCCATGGTTCTGCTTTCAACATCACCGGCAAGGGCATCGCAAACCCGGTGGCGACCTTCTGGACAGCGGCGCAGATGCTCGACCATCTGGGTGAAACAGATGCATCCGCACGCCTGATGCGGGCCGTCGAACGGGTGACGGGGGCAGGCATATTGACGCCTGATGTCGGGGGGACGGCCAACACCAAGGAAGTCACCGACGCGGTCGTCGATGCGATCCACGCATCGAACGTCTGAACGATCCACCGATGGTCTGGACCGATCGGAAAGCACGGGCAGTGCTGCATCAGATCTTTGGCGCGGCAGTCGAAAGCGCCAATCCGCAGCGGGCGATTCTTAAGAACCTCCCGGACAAGCCAAAGGGCCGATGCATCGTCGTCGGCGCCGGAAAAGCGTCGGCGGCCATGGCCGCCGCTCTCGACAGCGCCTGGCCGGATGTCGATGTCTCCGGCGTCGTCGTCACACGCTATGGTCACGCGGTGCCTGCCGGTCGTATCCGCATCATCGAGGCATCGCACCCCGTTCCGGATGCGATGAGCCAAACGGCGGCTGCCGATCTATTGCAGGCCGTTCGCGGATTGACGCCGGACGATCTGGTGATTGCTCTCATCTCGGGCGGCGGGTCGGCGCTTCTGGTCGCTCCGGCGGGCGGCATGACTTTGGCGGACAAGCAGAGCGTCAATCGTGCGCTTCTTGCGAGCGGCGCGACGATCTCCGAGATGAACGCCGTTCGCAAACACCTCTCGCGGATCAAGGGAGGCCGTCTCGGCCTGGCCGCCCGGCCCGCGAAAGTCGTTACCCTTGTTATCTCCGATGTGCCGGGCGATGATCCCGCATCGATCGCATCCGGCCCGACGATCGCCGATCAAAGCACGATCGACGAGGTTCGCGGCATCCTATCCCGCTACAGGATCGTCCTGCCCGATACGGCACGCGCCGTCCTCGACAGCGGTGACGAGACACCGAAGCCCGCCGATCTCGAGAGCGATGTCCGCATCATCGCGGCCCCCTCGCTCGCCCTGGAGAGCGCGGCAAAAGCGGCCGCCAGCGCAGGCCTGCAACCACTTGTCCTCGGCGATGCCATTGAGGGAGAGGCGCGCGAGCTCGGCACTGTCATGGCGGGCATCGCCCTATCGGCAAAGATCAAGGGGCTTCCCGTTCGCGGACCTGCCGTTCTTTTGTCGGGCGGCGAAGGGACGGTGTCGATCGGCCGCGAAGCCGCGGGCCGCGGTGGCCGCAACACCGAATTCCTCCTCGGACTTGCGGTGGCCCTCAAGGGACATGCCGGAATATGGGCGGTTGCCGGCGATACCGACGGCATCGACGGCACCGAACATGCGGCGGGTGCAGTCGTCACTCCCGACACGTTGGAGCGCGGCCTCAAGAAGGGACTCGATGCCCGGGCCCATCTCGCTTCGCACGACAGCTATTCCTTCTTCGACGAGATCGGCGATCTCGTCAAAACCGGGCCGACCCTGACCAATGTCAACGATATCCGCGCCATACTCATCGTCTGACACGGTGATCAAGCCTGAGGAGTGGGCGACCGTCAGGCCGGCAAGCGCGTCTGCCGACATGCGCCGTCACACCAGCCCGGGCACGACGAACACCAGCCAGGCGACGATCGGGCCGATGATGGCGATCAGCGCGCTGTAGATCAGCAGCTGCCGCAGCACCTGCTCGCGCCTGTCATCCGGCGCATTGGCCACGACTAGGGCGCCGTTGGTGGAGAATGGGCTGGTATCGACGATCGTCGTCGAGATGGCGATCGCCGCGACCACGCCGATGGCGCTGACATGCCCTTGCAGGAGGAAGGGAACGGCGAGCGGGATGATCGCGCCGAGCAGCGCGGTCGAGGAGGCGAAGGCCGAGACGATGGCGCCGGTAAAGCACAGCAGCAGCGCCACCAGCAGCGGCATGCCGAGACTGGATATGCCGTTCGCCACGTAATCGACCGTTCCGGCCTTCTCCATGACGCCGACATAGGTGATGATGCCGGCAATCAGCAGCACGGTCGACCAACTGACCTTGTCGATTGCCGCCTTCTGGGTCTTCGGCGACAACAGCGCCAGGGCGACCGCCACGGTCATGGCGACGAGGCCGACGTTGAACTTGAAGACCAGGGCGCCGATGCCGAGCGCCGTCAGGCCGATCAAGGTGGTAATTCTCTCATTGTTCAGGCGCAGCGTCGTCGCGGTATCGGCCGCCGTCCCATAGGCATGTTCCCTGATCGGTTTTGCCGGCGTGCCGCCGTGACCTCTGATCGACGCCGACACGCCCTCGGGATGGAGTTCGGGCAAGGGGCCAAGCGATGCGGCGTCCTGCTTCATCACCTTTGCGCCGCCGAAAATGAAGAAGACCAGCACCGCGATCGCCAGGTTGAAGAAGAAGCTGGAGAGAAACAACGAGGTCGGCGCGAAAGGCAGGCCGGCCTTGGCGACAATCTGATTGGTGATGCCGCCATAGATGCTGATCGGCGAAAAGCCGCCCGCCTGCGCGCCATGGATCACCATCAGGCCCATCATGACCGGGTGAATGCGGTACTGCACGGCAAAGCTCAAGGCGACGGGTGCGAGAATGGCGACCGCAGCCGGCCCAAGAGCCCCGAAACCGGTAATGACGGCGGCAACCAGGAACATCACCCAGGGAATCAAGCCGATCCGCCCGCGCACCAGGCGCACGGCGCATTCGACGAGCCAGTCGATCGTGCCGTTGATCTGCGCTATGGCGAAGAGGTAGGTGACGGCGACGAGCGTCAGGAACAGATCGCTCGGAAAACCGGCAAATATATCGTTGGTTTTCATGCCGAGGATCATCGAGCCGAGCACGAAGGCGCCGGCAAAGGCGAGCGCACCCATGTTGATCGGCTGGATCGTCGCAATGATGAACATGGCGACCAGCAGGCCTATGGCCAGTAATTCAATACCCATGATTCCCCTCCCTCCGACGCCTCCAGCGCCGTAGCTGTTGTGTTCAAGATCGATGCGGGATGCCGGCGCACCCTCCTCCCAGAGGGCGCGACCGCCTTAGAGCGGTTCAGCTTTTCATGGAAACGCAGAACCGCTCTAAGTCTTTGTTTTTACGCAATTCCCGGCGGAAAACCGCTTCACACTTTTCCTGGAATTGCTCTAGGTCCTTGTATAAAGATCGGCGTATTGCTGCCGCAGGATGTTCTTCTGAACCTTGCCCATCGTGTTGCGCGGCAGGTCGTCGGCGAAGATGATGCGCTTGGGTTGTTTGTAGCGGGCGAGACGGTCCTGAAGGGCGCTGACGATGGTCTTTTCGTCGAGCACGGCGCCGGGTTTGCGCACGACGACGGCAGTGACACCTTCTCCGAAATCGGGATGCGGCACGCCGATGACAGCGCTCTCGACCACACCCTCGATCTGGTCGATCTCGCCCTCGACCTCCTTCGGGTAGATGTTGTATCCGCCCGAAATCACCAGGTCCTTGCCGCGGCCGACGATGCTGATATAGCCGTCCCGGTCGATCTTGCCGAGATCGCCGCTGATGAAGAAACCGTCGGCGGTGAATTCGGCCGCGGTCTTTTCCGGCATACGCCAATAGCCCTTGAAGACGTTCGGCCCTTTGATCTCGATCATGCCGGTTTCATCAGGCGGCAGCTCGAGCCCGGTGGCGGGATCGGTGACGCGCACCGTCACGCCAGGCAGCGGGAAGCCGACCGTTCCGGCAATGCGTTTCCCGTCATAGGGGTTGGACGTGTTCATATTGGTTTCGGTCATGCCGTAGCGCTCGAGAATGGCGTGACCGGTGCGGGCCTGGAACTCGGTATGGGTTTCGGCAAGCAGCGGCGCCGAACCGGAGATGAACAGGCGGATGTTGGCGACCGCTTGCTTGTCGAGGCGCGGGCTCTGCAGCAGGCGCACGTAAAAGGTCGGCACGCCCATCAGCATCGTTGCCTCAGGCATCAGCGAAACGACCTCGTCGGCGTCGAATTTCGACAGCAGGAACATCGAGGCGCCGGCGAGCAGCGTGACATTCGTGGCGACGAACAGCCCGTGGGTGTGGAAGATCGGCAAGGCGTGGATCAGCCGGTCGTCTGATGTGACGCGCCAATAATCCCGCAAGGTCAGCGCGTTCGAGAGCAGGTTCCCATGGGTGAGCATCGCCCCCTTGGAACGGCCCGTCGTTCCCGAAGTGTAGAGGATCGCCGCCAGATCGTCAGCAGTGCGCGAGGCGTCGACAAAGTCGGCCGGCTCATCGCGGGCGAGATCCAGCAACGAGCCGCTGCCGTCGGCATCGAGCGTTTCGACGATCGCCCCGTGGGACTTGGCGATCGTCTCCACGCCTTCCCGGGCAGCCGGCGCCACGACCACCAGACGCGGCTCCGCATCGCCAATGAAGTAATCGAGCTCGGCCAGCGTATAGGCGGTGTTGAGCGGCAGGTAGACCGCGCCGGTTCGAAGGCAGGCGAGATAGAGGATCAATGCCTCGGCGCTTTTTTCGACTTGCACCGCCACCCGGTCGCCCGGGCGAATGCCGAGCGTGTCCATCGCGCCGGCAAGCCGGCCGGAAAGAGCGAAGGCGTCATCATAGGTCCATGTGCGGGTGTCATCGATCCGGATGAACGGTGCGTGACCGGGCGCAGCCGCCCGCATGGCGTCGAAAAGATGGTTGCTCACTTTCGCCCTCCTCCAAGCGTGGTGTTCATTATCTGTGCGAATGGCCGGGAGCCTTGCTGGCCATTGCCGCTGCGGCGGCTTTCGTCGGTCTGGCTGAGCAGGCTTTTGACGGCAGGCGAGGCAATCACCTCGCCGCGCTGCGCTAAGGCCTCGTGGTTGGCCACGATGTCGTCGAGCTTGTAGAGATAGTTGACCATCAGGCCGTGGGCCTGCTGCATCGCCTTGGCCGAGCGGTCTCCGAGAAAATTCAGTCTTTCCAGTCGAGCGCCGTTGCCGAGATGGAAGCGGGCGACGGGATCGACGGGGCGGCCCTCCGGCGTCCGTTCGGTGAGGAAATAACGCGCCGCAAGCGGCAGCAGCACGCGCTCCACGTCGGCCGCCGTCTTCTCGTCGCCGGGCCAGTTCGGATCGTCTAGCGCCACCAGCGTTTCCGGGCGCGCCTTGGCAAGCCAGCGGGCAAAGCCCGGCACCGGCGACAGCGTGACGAAATTCTTCAGGCTGGGCAGGTCTCTGCGCAGGTCTTCCACGACCTGCTTGATCAGGAAGTTGCCGAACGAGATTCCGCGCAGGCCGTCCTGGCAGTTGGAGATCGAATAGAAGACGGCCGTCGTCGCCTCGTCGGCATTGATCTGCTCCCTGCCCTCGACGAGCACATCGCCGATCGCGCTCGGCACCGATCGGGTCAGCGCCACCTCGACAAACACCAGCGGCTCGTCGGCCAGCCGGGGGTGGAAGAAGGCAAAACATCGGCGGTCAGCCGGCGCCAGACGGCGGCGCAACTCCTCCCAGCCGGCGATCTCGTGCACGGCTTCGTATTTGATGATCTTTTCGAGGATGTAAGCCGGCGTCGTCCAGTCGATCGGACGCAGCGTCAGGAAGCCGCGATTGAACCAGGAGCCGAACAGATGGGTGAAGTCAGCGTCAAGCGCGTGATAACCTTCGGATTGGTCTTTGGAAGCAAGCAGCTGCTGGCGCATCCGGACGAGCTTGGCGGTGCCGTTCGGCGCGTGGTTCAATCGCCGCAGGAGCTCCTGTCGCCGCGGCTCGGCTGCCTGGTGGAGAGCAATGACCGCGGCCGAGCTTTTGTCGGTGCGGTAGTTTTCGATCGCCTGGTCGAGCCTCACCGTGTCAGGCCCGAACTTTTCATGCAGCATATCGAGGAATGCCTGCGCGCCCTCGCTGTCGAGCGCCTCCCAGCGATCGAGGATCTCGGCGGCAAGCGCCATGCCCGAGGCTTCGCCCCGGCTCGACAGCAGCATTTCACAGAGCGTCTGGAGATCGGCCTTGGCTGCGACCTGCGTGGCGCGCGCGCCGGAAAACAGAAGCTGGCGTCCGCGATCGGTGATGCTCTGCAGCATGTCGGTGAAGAAGGAAGCCTCAGACATGCCATTCTCCTCTGTTCCGCTGGTTTCTTCTGTTGGGCCGTATGGGTTCGCGGACTGCCTTGACGGGCCGCTTCCCATCATCGGGTTTCACCGGTAGTATGTAGAATGCCACTCTTCGTACACGAGGTCAACAATCGTGTATACAAGAATTGCGCTTATGTATGAAGGAAGTGAGACGAATGTCCGAAAATGCAGGCCGATGGCTTCGGGATGAAATTGAAAATTCAATTCTTTCCAACGAGTTCTCCCCCGGTGAGCGGCTCGACGAAATGGTGCTTGCGACGCGTTTCGGGGTCTCCCGCACACCGGTGCGCGAGGCGCTGATGCAGCTCGATGCGATCGGCCTCATCGAAATCCGGCCGCGCAGAGGCGCCATCGTCATCGATCCCGGGCCGCACCGCGTCTATGAAATGTTCGAGGTGATGGCCGAGCTGGAGGGCCTGGCCGGGTCGCTCGCCGCCCGACGGCTGGACAAGGCCTCCCGGGAAGCGATCGCCGCCACCCACAGCCGCTGCGAACAATCGGCCGCCGCCGGTGACAGCGACGCCTATTATTACGACAATGAGGAATTCCATAAGGCCATCTACGCGGCCGGGCGCAGCGAATTCCTCGAGGAGCAATGCCTGCAATTGCACCGCCGCCTGCGGCCCTATCGCCGCCTCCAGCTGCGCGTGCGCAACCGCCTGTCGACCTCCTTCTCCGAACATTGCGCCATCGTCGATGCGATCTTTGCCGGAGACGGCGACGAAGCCCGCCGCCTGCTGCGGACGCATGTCGGCATTCAGGGAGAAAGGTTCAGCGATCTGGTCGCAAGCATGGCGGCCAGGTGATTGGACGGTGGGGGCGACGCAAGCTATTTCGCCATCGGATCTGGAATACGTCGATGCGCTAAGACCTCGGCGACGGCCACGCGTTGGTCGGCCGCAGCGTCCTGGACTTCGAATAGATGAACCGTACCAGGCTCGCTGCTTCGTTGGGCTATGACAGGGCCTGCTGATCGATTTCGGTGGCCGCGCACCGCTCCGGGCAACTGCGCGCAGTTGGGGTGACCAAGTCAAATATGTCGAAGCTGACGTGAAGGAACATTTGAGGCTGACAGCCCGGCAGGTGTGCCCGGACGGAATTGTCGCCTGGACCTGTGAGAGCGAGGCGAACCCAGAAGAAGTTCTCGAAGCCGGATCTCGTTGAGTATCGACCAAATAGCGACCAGAGATCTGCATGATTTCGATGAAGACAGGAGGTTTGACAGATTGCGAAGCTCATGAGTTCGTAACTGCAGTCATCCAGAAGGGGAGCACATGAAGCTGCCAGTGAAATCGCCAACCGATCTCAGCCTTGAGTTTGCAGAGCTTGTCCAGGGACGAGCGGCTCATGCAATGGCGAAGGTGAACGGGGCGATTTGGGGAGTATCTGCTCGTGAACGTGCGCTCGGCGAGCTTCCAGAAACGTCCCTCACCTGGATATTGGCCGCGCATAAAGGGACTCTCGAGAAGCTGCCGCTGCTCCTGCCGCTTGATAGACCTCCGTCGTCATTGGAGTTGTTGTCCGCAGCTCGCAATCTTTTTGAGAATTTGGTTTGGCTTCGTCTTTTCGAATTGGGATCGGAGTGGGGACTAAGGTTCTACGGCCGACTGCTGCAGGACGAAATCGAAGACCTGAATGGCTTGCTCTCGAAAATTGAGACCGAAGCCGAGCTGTTTCGTGAGCTCGACAAAGAAGACGACGCTATCACCGACGCGTGGGCAGACGCGTTGCGAGCGCTGCCATTAGAAGATGAAGATCAGGTCGCTGCAGCTCAGGCGGAGCATCAGCGGCAGTGCGCCGAACTCGATGCGAGGGCTCGTCGCACCTTCTCGATTTATGCTGCTGCAGCTGCATATAATGGCTACGGATACCAAGCGCATCTATTGGAGAACAAAGAGCAAAATCGGGTGCGCCGGCAATTGGCTGCGATTGAAGCTCGACTGGAAGAGTTCAGTAAGGAGATTGCGGACGAGGTACTGCTAAAGAAGTACCTTAGCAAATTCAACTGGAGAGAGGAGGCCAAACGCGTTGGAATGGTCGCGCAGTATGACTACCTGTATCGACTGACGAGTCGGCTTCTTCACTCAGGACCGATGAACATCGTGACTGAAAAGCAGCTAAGTGATTCCGAGCAAACTATCCTGCTCGAGTATATGGTCATAGGGAGCACTGACGTGCTGGATTTAATTGAGCGTTATGATTTCCCAGGTCGAGTAAACTTGGCACTGTTCGAACTGGAAGACGTTTCCGAAACAACAAGCAAAATTCTTTAGCTCGGTGTCGACACGGAAGGGCTAACGGCGTTGTAGACCGAAGGGATAGAACTTCCGCAGGGGCAGACCAATATAATGATCCCTTTAAAAACATATGCTGATTTGAAGGCATTCGTCGCTGACAATCCTCCAGAGAGTGTCATGCTCGAATACAAAAGCTCTAAACTACTAGGCAAGGGCGAAATACAGGCCGTCTGCAAGGCAGTTAGTGCCTTCGCCAATTCAGCAGGCGGCACCTTCATTCTCGGTATCGATGCATCCGATGAAAAACTCGCGCTAGACGGCGGATGGCGGGAATCTTCAAAGCTGGATTGGCTTCATAGGGCGATCAATAGCGGCACTTTTCCTGCGGTAGAGACTGTGGACATTGCAGAGATAAGCGCCGAAACCGGCAGATACTACGTCATCGCGGTTGGCGTCAGCCCAAAGGCACCACATCAAAGCCAAGACCATCGCTATTACAAACGTCGTGGTTCGCATAGTGACCCGATGGAGCATTACGAGATAGAAGACATCCGTAACAGGCCAAAGAATAAAGCTTTACCGCTTGAAATTAGTCTATTTCCGCAAGGTCAGCTTGTTTCGTTCAAGCTGCGAAATGTGTCCAATTCAGAGGTAATCGACAATTTAAAGGTTGGCGTTGAAGCGAATTTCCCCTTCGAGCGTAAAGCGCTCGCGCGCCTGAAAGAGCGTGGCTTACGACAATTAAGGCCGTCAGTCGAACACGTCTTTCTTATTGATTCATTTTTCACAATTCTTAACGCGAACCCGGAACCCGAACTTCAGGTCTCCGTCACATACGAACGACACGGACATTTTGAAAGAGATTCAATCACCTTTTATCTCGCAGACTATATGAACGCGTCTATTGTCAAAACTCCGGTCGTCAGCGCCTTGGGCGATCTAGGCGGCAAGCTCGATACGATGGCAAAAACCTTGGAGAAGTTATGCCGCCACGCTGAGACATTTGAACGAGCAACGGATGGTAGCGGCTTACGCCTCTCGCAGAGAACCATTAAGTCATTGCTAAAGCAGGACCAACGTTTCGATCCCACTGAATTCGATTGGGAGGGGTATCGCATCATCCTCGACATAACGACTGACGAGGCTTTCCAGTTTTACCATATATTCGGCGTGATGGGCGGGAAACACGAACGAATGGCTCGGTACAAGGAGATTCCCGCCGCGCTACGTGAGAGATTCGAAGCGGTGTTCAAAGTAGACGTCGAGAGTGACGAAGATTGATACAGTGACCACGCTCGCGCGCTTACATGCGCGCTACGGGTTCGTCCGACAACACGAAAATCATGTCGTCACAGATGCTTGAGCCGAAAGTCTGCTGACGGGCGTTACGGCGACTATACATCTTGGCAACAAAACGAACGGCATTGTCGATAGTTCGCGGCTCCATTCGCCTTCTTTCTTTCGAGGAGGTGGTCCCATAGTTACCCGACACCCTAATCCAAAAACCGATAAAGCCAGTCGCGCGTTTCCTCCGGCAGCGAGGCCGGCGACTGGTCCTCGCCGGTGCGGGCCTGCCAGATAATCTCGACCTCGGCGGCACGCTGCTCCCCGGTGTCGATCGAAACGAGGAAGCCGATGGAATGCATGCCGATCTTGTCGACGGTGGTGGTGAAGGTGACCGGCTCGTCGTAGTGCAGTGGGCGGTGGAGCATGCAGGAAACTTTGCTGGGGCTATAGACCGGTTCGTCATCGACATCGGGCCGCGACGACCAGAAGCTTGCAAGTACGGATTCGGCATAGGAAATATAGGAGGCCAGAAACATTCGGCCGTTCATATCGACATCGCGAAACGGCACGCGTATGTCCGTCACATCAGGACGTTTCGACTGACTCATCAACGCAACTGCCTTACAAAGTTCCCCATTGATGACAGTACTGCATAATTCCTTAAACTGAAACCGGTTTAGGGATGAAATTATACAACAGTTCAAAGTGTTACAGCGCCTCCGAGGTAACCGGCGCAATGCCGCAATGATAGAGCGGGCGGTCGGACGGCGCGGCAACGGCGCTTGTTGAAATCGTCGGGCGATGCCCCATCTGCTGTGGCACATGACATAAGCGACCGATAGAGTGTCTCCATGAGCACCCGTCTTTATGAACACCCGATCTTCCTGGAACACGTGACCCCCGCCGGCCATCCAGAGCGATCCGACAGGATCCGCGCCATCAATGTTGCGCTGGAACATCCGAATTTCGAGCGGCTGGAGCGCCGGCAGGCGCCGCAGGCGAGCGAGGATGCGGTGCTGCTGGCCCATCCCGAAGAACATCTCATCGCCGTGATGCGGGAGATCCCCGAGGAAGAGGATGAGATCAACCAGATCGAAGCCGATACCTATGCCAGCCCAAAGAGCCTGCAGGCGGCGCTGACCGGCATCGGCGGGGCGATGGCCGCAGTCGACGACGTCTTTACCGGCCGGGCCGACAATGTCTTCGTCGCCGCCCGCCCGCCGGGGCACCATGCCGAAAAGATGACGGCGATGGGCTTCTGTTTCTTCAACAATGCGGCGATCGCCGCCCGGCATGCGCAGAAGATGCATGGCGCCGAGCGCGTCGCGATCGTCGACTGGGACGTGCACCACGGCAACGGCACGCAGGATATCTTCTGGGACGATGCCTCGGTGCTGTTCTGCTCGACGCATCAGATGCCGCTCTATCCCGGCACCGGCGCCAAGGACGAGAAGGGCAAGCACAACACCATCGTCAATGCGCCGCTTTCGCCGAATGTCGGCAGCGATCATTTCCGCGAGGCGTTCAAATCGCGCGTGCTGCCGGCGCTTGACGATTTCCGGCCGGATCTGATCATCATCTCGGCCGGCTTCGACGCGCATCACCGCGATCCCCTGGCGCAGATCAACCTGACCGGCGAGGATTTCGACTGGGCGACCGGGCGCGTGCTCGAACTGGCCGACCGGCACGCCAAGAACCGGGTCGTCAGCCTGCTCGAAGGCGGTTATGATCTCGAGGGACTCGCCGAATCGGCGGGCATGCATATTCTGAGAATGATGAAGGGTTGAGAATGACTGACAGCGCCAAGCCCGAGGTATCAGGCCTTTCCTTCGAAAAGGCGGTTGCCGAACTCGAAAGCATCGTCGCCCGGCTGGAACGCGGCGATGTGGCGCTGGACGAATCCATCGAGATCTATGAGCGCGGCGAAGCGCTGAAGAAACATTGCGAGACCCTGCTTTCGGCGGCGGAAAACCGCATCGAGAAGATCCGGCTCGACCGGGCCGGCAAGCCGCAGGCCGTCGAGCCGCTCGACGGCGCCTGAGGCGTACCGGAACTCTCTTTAAGACGCTTGGCGATCGGCTTCAGACCGATCTATGATCCCTTGCAAACAATGAGGGGACGGAAAAATGTCGGACAGATTGAAGGGCAAGGTCGCCATTATCTCGGGCGGCGCGACCGGCATGGGCGGTGCCGCCTCGAAGCTTTTTGCAGCGGAAGGCGCGCGTGTCGCGATCATCGACCGCAATGGCGATGCATCCGCCGAGACCGTCAAGGCGATCCGTGATGCCGGCGGCGAGGCCGAATGCTGGACGGCTGACGTTTCCGACGAAGCCGCCGTCAATGCCGCCGTCGCCGCTGTCGAGGCGCGTTATGGCGCCGTCACCGTGCTCTTCAACCATGCCGGCACGATCGTCATCAAACCTTTCCTGGAAACGACCGTCGAGGAATGGGACTGGCTGCACGCCGTCAATGTGCGCTCGATGTTCCTGATGACCAAGGCGGTGCTGCCGAAGATGATTGAAAGCGGCGGCGGATCGATCGTCTGCACCTCGTCGATCTCGGCGGTCGCCGCCACGCCGATGGAAGTGCTCTACGACACGACCAAAGGGGCGGTGCATATGTTTGCCCGCGCCATCGCCGTCGAATTCCGCGATCGCAACATCCGCTGCAACGCCGTCTGCCCCGGCTTCATCCGCACGCCCCACGGCCTGCGCGAGGTGGCCGACCTGCAGGCGCTCGGCGTCGATGTTTCCGACGCCGCCATTGCCGCCCAGCAGGGACGGATCGGCGAGCCGGAGGATGTGGCGCGCGCCGCCCTTTATCTTGCCAGCGACGAGTCGAGCTTCGTCAACGGCGCGCATCTCTTCGTCGATAACGGCTTCACGGCGATCTGAGTCACGCAGCGTCCGATTGGACGCGCGGCGCTCTTTCACGTCTGGAGCGTCCTTAGCGCGTCGGATTGGACGCGCGGCGCGCTTTCAGGTGCTGGAGCGTCCTTAGCGCGTCCGATTGGACGTGCGGCGCTCCAGGCACTATCTGTGCCTGAAGCCTTTGCGATCGGAGATCACTGATGTCCTTCTTTCCCGGTAAAGATCCCCTGCCCGGCGATGCCTTCGCCTGCGACGCGATCGAGAACCTGATCATCCCGCGCACCAGCGATATCGGCGGGTTTCAGGTGCGCCGCGCGCTGCCAACGAGACAGCGGCGGCTCGTCGGGCCGTTCATCTTCTTCGACCGCATGGGTCCGGCAATCCTGAAGCCGGACGAGGCGCTCGACGTCAAGCCGCACCCGCATATCGGCCTGTCGACGGTCACCTATCTCTTCGATGGCGAGATCCGCCATCGCGACAGCCTCGGCACCGAAAAGGTCATCCGCCCCGGCGATATCAACCTGATGACGGCGGGCCGCGGCATCGTGCATTCCGAGCGCACGCCCGACAATCTGCGCGGCCATCCGCTGCTGATGTCGGGGTTGCAGACCTGGCTGGCGCTGCCCGACGACAAGGAGGAGATCGATCCTTCCTTCGCCCATACGGAAAAGACCGAGATGCCGCTGATCGAGACAACAGGCGTGCGCGGGCGTGTCGTCATCGGCTCGTTCGAAGGCATGACATCGCCGGTCGGCGTTTTCTCCGACACGCTCTATGTTGATCTCGACCTGCAGCCCGGCGCCAAATTTCCCTTCGGCGCGGCCCATGAAGAGCGCGCCGTCTACGTGCTCTCGGGCGAGGTCGTCATATCGGGCGACCGTTTTGCCGCCGACCAGCTGCTGGTCTTCCGGCCGGGCGATGCAATCACGCTGGAAGCCGGCCGCGATGGCTGTCATCTGATGCTCTTCGGCGGTGCCAGCCTGAATTCGAAACGGTATATCTGGTGGAATTTCGTGTCGTCCTCGAAGGAGCGGATCGAAAAGGCCAAGGAGGAATGGCGCTCCGGCCGCTTCGACATCGTGCCCGGCGACGAAGAGGAATTCGTGCCTTTGCCGGAGGGCTGACGGCAGCAGCGGAGCGCGGCTGTCGACCTCTCCGGACCTTCAACCCTTGGCGAAATATCGCGTCAGCGCGCCCTTCGTGCGGTTGACGTAGCCGTCCTGCCAACTGTCGTCGACATTGAGAAAGCCCGACCAGCCCTTCTTGCCCTGGCGCTTCAACTCGGCCTCGACGGCGCGGAACCGATAGTGGTCATAGACATCGAGAATATGCACCGCATAGGCCTCGGCAAGCGCGCGGTCGCCTTTGACGATCAGCATGTTTTCGTCATTGCCGTAAGAGGCCTTGAAGCCGAGATTGTGGCTGCCGAGCACGACGACGCAATCCTCCGACAGGGGATCGATCACCAGCACCTTGTCGTGGATGATGGCGCCCACCTTCTTGGCCGTCAGTTCCTCCGCGCCGAAATCCGCCAACAGCTGGCGGTCGTCGATGCGCGAGGCCCGGACGATCGAGACATTGGCCTCCTCGAATGTGTGGGGCGAGACGGCGTCGACATCGTCGTCCTCATCGTCGGGATCGTTCTTCTTGCCGGCGACGTAGTTGGGCATGGCCTGGGCGCTGGAAACCGCGCCGGTGACGATCAGCTTCTGGTCCTTGAGGCCGATATCGATCGCCTCGCCGACAATGCAATCCCTGCCCGACTGACCGGGATAGAAGGCCAGAAACAGCACCGCATGTTCGGCACGGCGCATCAGCCGGTAGACTTCGCGAAGATCGGGCGGCGTTGCCTTGCCCTTTCTGCGGCTCTGCATGTTCGGTGAGAACCACGCCTCGACCGAATGCCCCGAGGCCTCATCGCCGATCGGGACAAGAGAAGGCGTCTCATTGAAGCGTCGGAACTTCTTGCTCTGCTGGTTGTCGGGCATGCCGTCATCAAATTCGATGGGCGCTTCCAGCGTCGCATTGTCTTCCAGCATCCGCTCCCAATAGGTGACATAGGCGGCGGCAACCGCATCGTTGCGAACGATCAACGCGTTGTTGGACTGGCCGGCAAGCCCGGTCGCCGTCCAGTTGGTGCTGCCGGTGAAGACGCAGCGCGCAGCGCCATCGGACGGAATATGCACGACGAATTTGTTGTGGCCGATCTGGCTCGAATTGTTGAACATCCGGTGGTGAATCTCGACGCCGGCATCGACCAGCGCCTGGCGTGCATGCGCATTGCGCACATCCCAGGCGTCGCCGACCTTTCCGGTGTTGGCGAGGATGATGCGCAACTTGTCCTTGTTGGCAAGCAGCAGCTCCAGCAGTTCCTCGTCCTCCAGTTCGTAGAGGGCGACAAGGAAGCGGCCGGGCGCATTGATGAAGCCCTTGAGCATCGGAATGACATCGCCGGCAAGATATTTACGGATGCCGTTCGACGGGTTGGAAATCATCTCGATCAGCTCGTTCGGCTGCTTCACGCCGTCCTCCAGCAGGACGTTTCTCAGCCACTGCGCGGCGAGAATGCCGTTGGTAAAGGTGGACTCGAAGGCGCCACGCTTGCGCGTCACATGGACGGGATTGCTGGCGACAGCCGGCCCGAGATAACCGAGCGGCCGCGGCGGGCCCTCATAGGCCTTGACCGCGATCTTCTCATAGCTGCCGTCAGCCTTCTTGATCGGCCTGCCGTTTCCGTCCCGCTTGTTGATTTCGACGAGCTGCGGCGTCGGATCCGATGCCGCCTGCATGCCCGGCTTCAAGTCGCCGAGCGGACGGATTTCGTAGCGCAGGTGGACCTCGTCCGGCCGCCGTCTCATTTCGTTGCGCCGCTTGCGCAGCGTGAGATCGCGCCAGGACAGCTTCTGCACCGGCCAAAGCGACGTCGTTTGCGGCAGCCAGTGAGGATTGCGCTGACCCTTGAAGGCGACCCACGCGGCACAGGTTACGCGGTCATCCGCACCGTCGGGTCTTTTCGCGACGTTACCCTGCTCGTCGAGATAGACGCGGACGACTTCAAACCCGAGACATCCATCGATCCTGGCGTCTATGTCCCAGGCCACATAGGCGACCTCGTTATTCACATAGGCGTGCGCTGCAACAATCGTTCCCATGCCCCGTCCCCCCAGCCAGTGCGGCGACTTTGCTACCATTCCGTGTCATATTCAAGCGCCTCTCCTTCGGTTGCCACCGCGACAGCAGGGAGAAGCGGCACACGCCCCGGCGAAGATCGGGCTTCCCCACCTCATGGCGATTTCGCCGACCCGGCTTCGATTAACCACAGAAATAGAGCGTGATATCGTGCAAAACTGCTCACACTTTTCAGCGTCATGCTCTAGGGTGAAAACCTTCGGTTCCTGAAATGCACTTGTTTTGCCGCAATCTAATCGAATAAAGCGGAACAAGGAAAAGCAAGAAAGAGCGCCCGCCCGTGACACAACTGCCGAAGACCCCCCTGCTCGACCAGGTCATCTATCCCGCCGACCTGCGCAAGCTCGAGGATCGCGACCTGCCGCAGCTCGCCCGCGAAGTCCGGGACGAGATGATCGATGCGGTGTCGCGTACCGGCGGTCATCTCGGGGCCGGTCTTGGCGTCGTCGAACTGACGATCGCCATCCACAGCGTCTTCGACACGCCTGACGACCGGCTGATCTTCGATGTCGGCCATCAATGTTATCCGCACAAGATCCTCACCGGCCGGCGCGACCGCATCCGCACGCTGCGTCAGGAAGACGGCCTGTCCGGCTTCACCCGCCGGGCCGAGAGCGAATATGATCCCTTCGGGGCGGCGCATTCCTCGACCTCGATCTCGGCCGGCCTCGGCATGGCGATTGCCGCCGATCTCGACAAGACCGATCGCCGGGTCATCGCCGTCATCGGCGACGGGGCGATGTCGGCCGGCATGGCCTATGAGGCGCTGAACAATGCCGGCGCGCTCGATGCCCGGCTGATCGTCATCCTCAACGACAACGACATGTCGATCGCGCCGCCGACCGGCGCGATGAGCGCCTATCTCGCCCGCCTCGCCTCGGGCCGCACCTATATGGGCTTCCGCGATCTCGGCAAGAAGCTGACGGCCTATCTCGGCAAGAACATCGACCGGGCGATCACCCGCGCCGTCGAGCATGCGCGCGGCTATGTCACCGGCGGCACGATGTTCGAAGAGATGGGCTTCTACCATATCGGCCCGATCGACGGGCATTCCTTCGACCACCTGCTGCCCGTGTTGCGCAATGTGCGCGACAATGGCCGCGGACCGGTGCTGATCCACGTCGTCACCCAGAAGGGCAAGGGCTATCCGCCGGCGGAAGCAGCTGCCGACAAATATCACGGCGTCAACAAGTTCGACGTCATCACCGGCGCCCAGGCCAGGGTCAAGCCGAATGCGCCGAGCTATACCAGCGTCTTTGCCGAAGCGCTGGTGCAGGAGGCTGCGCTCGACGACAAGATCGTCGGCATCACCGCCGCCATGCCGAATGGTACCGGCCTCGACAAGCTCGCCGAGCTCTTTCCGTCGCGCTGCTTCGATGTCGGTATCGCCGAACAGCATGCCGTGACCTTCGCCGCCGGCCTTGCGGCGGAAGGCTACAAGCCCTTCGCCGCCCTCTATTCCACCTTCCTGCAGCGCGCCTACGACCAGGTCGTGCACGACGTGGCGATCCAGGGACTGCCGGTGCGTTTCCCGATCGACCGCGCCGGCTTCGTCGGCGCCGACGGGCCGACGCATGCCGGCTCCTTCGACACCGCCTTCCTCACCACCCTGCCCGGCTTCGTGGTGATGGCGGCCGCCGATGAGGCCGAACTCAAGCACATGGTGCGCACGGCTGTCGCCTATGATGCCGGGCCGATCTCGTTCCGCTATCCGCGCGGCGAAGGCGTCGGCGTCGACATGCCGGCGCGCGGCGAAATCCTGCAGATCGGCAAGGGCCGCATCGTCAAGGAAGGCACCAAGGTAGCGCTGCTCTCCTTCGGCACAAGGCTGGCCGATTGTCTGCTCGCCGCCGAGGATCTCGATGCCGCGGGGCTGTCGACGACGGTCGCCGATGCGCGCTTCGCCAAGCCGCTCGATCACGAGCTGATCCGCCAGCTTGCCCGCCACCACGAGATCGTCATCACCGTCGAAGAAGGCTCGATCGGCGGCTTCGGCAGCCATGTGATGCACTTCCTCGCCAACGAAGGCCTGCTCGACAACGGCCTGAAACTGCGCTCGCTCGTCATGCCCGACATCTGGATGGAACAGGCCAAGCCCGAAGCGATGAACGCCCATGCGGGCCTCGACCGCGCCGGCATCGTCTCGACGGTGTTCAAGGCGCTGGGGCGCGGTGTTGCGGTTGGGGTTGCTGGGTAGCCGAGGCTATGTGAGGGCGTGCCGTGTGGCCCCCTCAAACGCCCTACGGGCACCTTCTCCCCGAGGGGAGAAGAGGGAATCGAAACGTCGCCGCAAAACTCTTCTCCCCTCGGGGAGAAGGTGCCGGCAGGCGGATGAGGGGGCCGCCAAGCAGGTCATCTCAATAGAAAAAGGCGGCGCATCACTGCACCGCCCCCCTTTGTTCAACGTGCCTTTCCGAAGAAAGCGCTTCTCAGAACTCCGTCCACTCTTCCTGAACGGTAGCCGCGGCACTCGCCTGCCTGCCGCCGAAGGCCTTGGCGACGGTGCGGGTGAGAGCGTGGGCCGGAGAGGCGACCGGGCGGGCGTTTGCGCCGGCAACGGTTGCCCGCGGCGCCGGGGCTGCCTCGCCGAGCTTGAACTGGCGCAGCAGCTCGTCGAGGGCGTTTGCCTCCTGGGCGAGCGCATGGCTTGCCGCGGTCTGCTCCTCGACCATGGCGGCATTCTGCTGCGTGCCCTGGTCCATGTTGTTGACGGCGGTGTTGATCTCCTGCAGGCCGATCGACTGTTCGCGGGTGGCGGTGACGATGGCGTTGACGTGGTGGTTGATCTCCTGCACCTCGGAAACGATCGCTTCCAGCGCCTTGCCGGTCTCGCCGACGAGCGAGACGCCGGCGACGACCTGTTCGCCCGAGGTGGTGATCAAAGCCTTGATCTCCTTGGCGGCCTTGGCCGAACGCTGGGCGAGTTCGCGCACTTCCTGGGCGACGACGGCAAAGCCCTTGCCGGCATCGCCGGCGCGCGCTGCCTCGACGCCTGCGTTCAGAGCCAAGAGGTTGGTCTGGAAGGCGATGTCGTCGATGACGCCGATGATATTGGAGATTTCGCCCGAGGACTTCTCGATCTGCTGCATGGCGGAGACCGCCTTGCGGACGACTTCACCGGATTTTTCGGCGCCGAGGCGGGTGCGCTCGACGAGATTGCCGACATCCTCGGCGCGCTTGGCGCTGTCGCGCACGGTCGTCGTCACTTCCTCGAGCGCTGCGGCGGTCTCTTCGACGGCGGCAGCCTGCTGCTCGGTGCGGTGGGCGAGATCGTCGGCAGCCGAGCGGATTTCGCCGGCGCCGGCATTGATCGCCGAGGCGTTGCGGCCGACCGACTGCAGAGCGGCCTGCAGCTTCTCGACGGCCTGGTTGAAGTCATTGCGCAGGCTGTCATATTGCGCGGCGAACGGCGTCTGGATACGACCGGCCATATCACCATTGGCAAGCTCGGCAAGGCCGCCCGCCAGAGCGTCGATGGCATGGCGGAGCTCGCCTTCCTCGCGCGCCTTCTGCTCGTCGTTTGCCCGGCGCTGGCGCTCGGCGTCATCGCGCATCCGGTCGGTCTCGCCGGCAAGGCGCAGCTTCTCGATGGCAGCCTGCTTGAAGACCAGCACCGACTGGGCCATGCGGCCGATTTCGTCGCCGCGCTCGACCGCCGGAACCTCGATGTCGTTCTGACCGCCGGCAAGGCGATCCATGGCCGCGGTCATGCCGACGACCGGGCGGACGATGGTGCGCGACATCAGCCAGGCGAGCACGGCAGCGGCCAGCGAGGCGAGGATGCCGCCGGCAAGCAGCGTCGTCTTCAGATCGCGGTTGGCATCAGCGCGGACCGCGGCGAGCGCATTCGACTTTTCACGGGCGCTGGCCTTAATCTTGGCGGAGGCCTGGCGGAAGCCGTCGAGCTGGCCCTTGGTGGCGTTGACGCCGATCTTGACGACCTCTTCGATCGGCATGTCGGTTTCCTTGCGCGCCTTGGTCTGCGGCTCGGCGAGTTCATGGAAATAGAGGTCGGCGGCCTTCTGCATGCCGTCGATCATCTCGACCAGCTGCGGCTCATCAGCCGCCGTCTGCTTGGCAGCGGCAATCGCCTTCAGCATGCGCTCGCGATTGGCGAAGACATCGCCATAGGTGCTGTCACTGCGGAAAAGGATGAAGCCGCGCAGATTGACGGCCTGTTCGAGCATCGCCTGCAGCGCATCGTCGATCTGGTTGACGAGCAGCTCGGACTTTTCCTGCTCGGCGGAAGCGGCCGCCGACGCCATCGCCTTGGAATAAACGAAAGCGGAAACGGCGACGAAGATGAGAATGAGGGCTGCGAACGTGGCCGCAAGCTTACCGTTCAAGGATATGTTTTTGGCGGACATCGGTGATTTCTCCTGACGACAGTCGACGCGGCGAAAGGCGGGTGGCGCGAAAAGCGCAACCGCAGGGACTTCTGAACCTGAGAACATGATTGGCGATAGGACGCCGGCGCCGTCATGGCACGAAACAGTTCGGACGAACCGCTGCAATCAAGCCAAACCTATGCGGACGGGCTTTAAATTTGTTTAAATTTGTGCGCTGCGGCGGTCGGGGCCGATGATTATTGTGCCGCCTCCGGCGGATTGAGGATCAGGATGTCGAAATCCTTCGCGGGATCGAAATCCTCAGCCGTCATCCGGAAGGTCGTCGGACCGATCTTCTGCACGTTGCTGCCGCAGAAGCTGATGAGGCTGGCGGGCTTGCCCTTGTCGATCGTCAGCTGGAAGCGCCGGATCGGCCCCGCCCAGTTGGCGCCGGTCGACAGCACATAGGAGATCCAGCTTTCGGTATAGTTCGCCCCTCCGGCCTCGGCTTCCCTGGCCCGCTGCTGGGCAACCCTGACGAAATCTCCGTCCAGACAGTATTTGCGGGAATATTCCTCGAAGCGTTCGCCCTTCGGTTCGCCATTTTCAAAAAAGCTGATGGCGACGGTGCCGCCGACGGCCGGCTTGTAACGATGCTCGACGCTGACCTTCTTCTTCGCCGGAAAGGTAGTGCGCCACCAATAGGTCGAGCGCAGCGTCCAGAGCGGCACGAGATCGCCCCCGGCATCGCCCGCACCCATGGAATAGATCAGGCCGCGGGCGATCCAGTCCTTGCGGACCGCTTCGGGAAGCTTGGCGAGCGCCTCGGCGGTCTTCTGGCTGTAGGGCAGGACAGGAATGCCGTGTTTGGCGAACTCGTCGGTGACGTCGATGCCGAGCGAGACGACGCGCTGCTGCAGTTTGGCGCTGATCGGCCTGCCATCCTGCACGGTGGAAAAATGCAGGAAATTGTCGCTGTCATAATCTGATATGGCGGAGATGTTGTCGATCTGGCCCGTGATGTCAGGCATCGGGAAGGCGACCAGGCTTTCGACATCCTTGTCGGAGCTGTTCTCGAAGACATAGTCGACCCGCACTTCCGAAGCGGAGATGAAAAGATCCTCTTGCGCCATGCTGACATCGTCGGATTGGGCGAAGATCAGCCCGCCGGTCTTGACCTCGGCCATCGTATCGTTCGCAAATGCGGGCGATGCTATCCCCGCCGCGACAAGCCCCGCAGCGATAGGCCCCACCGCGACGGGCCCCACGACAGGCAGAGTGAAGAGCTTCAGCATAAAACACCCCCGTGTCTGCGGCCCGCCCCGCGATCGCCGCGGCAGGATTATCGCCGAAAGCTTTTGAGGGTCAATGACGCTCTTGGGAACAAAATGCTTGCAACCGGCGGCTTTGCCGGTCATTCACAGCCGATGTCCGATCAAAACAGTCAACGTCTCGACCAGCTTCTCGTCTCCCGCGGCCTTTTCGCCAGCCGCTCGCGCGCCCGCGACGCCGTCCAGCGCGGCACCGTCAGGATCGGCGGCCAGGTGGTAACCAAAGCCGGCGCGCTGTTCGGCGAGCATGCCGTCATCGAGATCGACGATCCGGCGCAGGACTATGTCTCGCGCGCCGCGCTGAAGCTTGCCGCCGCGCTCGAGCATTTCCGGCTCGATCCCGCTGGTCATCACTGTCTCGATATCGGCGCTTCCACCGGCGGCTTCACCGAAGTGCTGCTGCAAAGGGGCGCCGTCCATGTCACCGCGATCGATGTCGGCCATGGGCAGATGCATCCGCGCATATCAGGCGACCCGCGCGTGACCAGCAAGGAAGGCCTCAACGCCCGCAACCTGACGGCAGATGATATCGGCCATCCCGCCACCTTCATCGTTTCCGACGTCTCCTTCATCTCGCTGAAGCTGGCGCTGGCGCCGGCGCTGGAGATCGCCGAGCCGGGTGCTATCGCCGTGCTGCTGGTCAAGCCGCAGTTCGAGGCCGGGCGCGAGGCGATCGGCAAGGGCGGACTGCTGAAGGATCCCGCCTCGGCGCCCGCCGTCGCTGCCGAACTGCAGCGCTGGTTCATCGAGGACATGGGCTGGAACAGCCTCGGCCTCATCCCCTCCCCGATTTCCGGCGGCGACGGCAATCAGGAATTCCTTCTGGCAGGATTGAAACCGTGAGCACCGAAACCGTCACGATCGAAAAACTCGGCGCCCAGGGCGACGGCATCGCCAGCAATGCCGGCGGACCTGTCTATGTACCCTTCTCCCTGCCCGGGGAAACGGTGGCGATCGCCCGCGTCAAGAGCCAGGGCACGATCATGTCGATCACCACGCCCTCGCCCGACCGGCAGGAGCCGCCCTGCCGGCATTTCGGCCCGGATGGCCTCAACGGCACCTGCGGCGGCTGCACGCTGCAGCACCTGGCAGATGCCCCCTACCGCGCCTTCAAGCGCCAGCTGGTCATCGACGCGCTGAAATCGAAAGGGCTGACACCCGAGGTCGGCGAGATCGTTCCGGCCCGCCCTGGCGAACGGCGGCGCGTGGTGTTTGCGGCACGCAAGACCGAGAAGGACATGCTGATCGGCTTCAACCAGGCCGAAAGCCATCATATCGTCGCGATCGAGGAGTGTCCGATCTCGTCGGCAGGGATCATCGCCCGGCTGCCGGCGATCAGGGCGATTGCCGCATCGCTGGCGACCAATGCCGAGCCCTTCCGGATCTCCGTGCTCGAAACGCTTTCCGGCCTCGATATCTCGGTCGACGAGGTGAAGAAACTCTCCGACCCGCAGCGGCGCAAGGCGGTGGAGACGGTGCTCAGCCTGCGCGGCATCGCCCGCGTTTCGCTGAACGGCGAAATCCTCATCGAGCCGTCGAAGCCGCTGGTCGATTTCGGCGGCATCCAGGTTGCGCCGCCGCCGGGCGGTTTCACCCAGGCAACGAAGCCGGCGGAACAGGCGATGGCGCAGCTGGTGCTCGCTCATGTCGGCAAGGCGAAACGGATCGCCGATCTGTTTGCCGGCGCCGGCACGTTTTCGCTGCAGCTGGCGCGGATCGGCCGCGTGCATGCCGTCGAAGCCGAGGCAAAGGCGCTCGCAGCCCTTGATCACGCCGCCCGCAATACGCAGGGGCTGAAGCCGGTCAGCGTCGAAAAGCGCGATCTCTTCCGCCGTCCCCTGATGACGCAGGAGTTCAAGCCCTTTGACGCCGTCGTCTTCGATCCGCCGCGCGCCGGCGCCGAGTTCCAGTGCAAGGAGCTTGCCCGCTCAGGCGTGAAGAAGATCGCGGCCGTCAGCTGCAATCCGCTGACGCTGGCGCGCGACCTCGCGATCCTCGTCGAGGGCGGCTACCGGATCACTGGCGTAACGCCGATCGACCAGTTCCTCTGGACCTCGCATGTCGAGGTGGTGGCGACACTGGAGAAATAGGCGTGCCTGTCGGAAAGACCAAAAGGCGCAACCCCTACTATAACGGCCCGGTGTCCGATCATTTCGACGGCGCGCATTTCTTCAATCCCGACGGCATCGAGCCCCTTGGTTTCCGCGATCTGCTGCGCTGGCAATTCGGCGGTGGCCGTCAGCGTTGGCCGCAATCGGTCCCAAGTCCGTACCCGGCGGCCAAGCCGGTTCCATGCGTGGACGGCGAGGATCTAAGGGTGACCATGGTTGGTCATGCAACACTGCTCGTGCAGGTCGCCGGGCTCAATATCCTCACCGACCCGGTGTGGTCGGAACGCGCAAGTCCCTTCGCTTTTGCTGGGCCCAAGCGCGTCGTCCCACCAGGCATCGCGTTCGATGATTTGCCGCCAATCGATCTCGTGCTGGTATCGCACAATCACTATGATCATCTCGATATCGCAACGCTCAGGCGGTTGGCTGCGAAGCATCGGCCGCGTGTCGTGACGCCACTCGGCAATGACACGATCATTCGCCGTGCCGTGCCCGATATACAGACGACATCGATGGACTGGGGCGAGCGCATTTCCCACGCCGGAATAAGCATTGATGCAGAGCCGGCACACCATTGGTCCGCGCGCGGAACCGCCGATCGCCGGATGGCACTCTGGGCGTCGTTCGTTTTGTCGACTCCAGCCGGAAAAATTTATCACGTCGGAGATACGGGCTTTCACCACGGCATCAATTACAAAGCGGCACAGCGGAAACATGGCGGCTTTCGCTTGGCCATTTTACCCTTCGGCGCATATGAGCCGCGCTGGTTCATGAAAGGGCAGCACCAGAATCCGCAGGAGGCGGTGATCGGGATGAAGTTGGCAAATGCGGCCTATGTGGCCGGGCATCACTTCGCCACGTTCCAACTGACAAATGAATCGGTCGACGCGCCGGCAAGAGCGTTGCAAGACGCAATGAGCGAGCATGATATTCCCCCGGAACGGTTTCGGCCGCTCAGGGCCGGCGAAGTATTCAACGTGCCGGCTGCCTGAGAAACGATGTCAGGCGACGCTTAGCGGCGCATGAAGGCTTCGAAGGCCGCCCGGGCCTCGGCGCTTTTCAGCCGCGCGGAGAAATAGCGGGCCTCTTCGTCAATCCGGGCGATGATCTCGCCACGATCGCCGCGAATAAGATCGCGGGCGATGCGCAACGCCTCCGGCGGCTTGGCCGCGAGTTTGGCAGCCAGGCCAAGCGTCAGTGAATCGACCTCGCCTGGCTCGACAACCTTCCAGACCAGACCGGCTTGCCTTGCCTCCTCGGCCGAAAATGCTTCCCCGGCGGCCAGCATGGCGAAGGCGCGCTGATGTCCCATCAGCCGCGGCGCGACGAGGCTGGAACCGGCCTCCGGCACCAGCGCCAGATCGACGAAGGGCGTGCGGAACTGGCTGCGGCTGGAGGCGACGGTCAGGTCGCAATGGAGATGGATCGTCGTGCCGATGCCTACCGCCAGACCATCGACGCCGGAAACGACGGGTTTTTCGGCATTCACCAGCGCATAGAGGAAATCGAGGATCTCCTGCTCCAGGCCGCGGCCGCCCATTGCGGCAGCGAGAAAATCGTTCAGGTCGTTGCCGGCCGAGAAGCAGCCTTCGGTGCCGAGCAAGGCGGTGGCGCGGATGCCGGGATCGGCATTGGCCGCATTCAACGCATCGGCCATGATGCGGTACATGGGGCGGGTGATGGCGTTCTTCTTTTCCGGCCGGTTGAAGCGGATGGACTGGACGCCGGGATAGGCGGAAGGCTGCTCGACGATGATGTGGTCGGTCATGAGGTCTCCTCAGGCAAGCAGGATGCGGGCGGCGGCAAGGCTTGCCGCGCCATTGACGACCCGGTCGCGAAGGGCTGCGGTCTCGGCGAGCAGGTTTTCGGCAGAGAAGCGGCAGAGCGCGATGCGGCCCTCGCCTGCACCATCGGCGGCCTCGGCGAGAGCGCCCTTGGCGAGGTAACCGCCGGTCAGCACGAGGCCGAAGAGGCGCTGATAGGGCGTCGCGCCCGAGAGCGCCTCGGCGGCTCTCTCCTCGGCAAGCGCCTTCATCAGCCAGGCGGTCGTCTGTTCGAGATCGACGATCGCGGCATCGAGCCTTACGGCAGTCTCGCCGAAACCATCGAGATTGGAGCCGCGGACGCTATCGGCGATCTGCTGAAGTTCGGCGACGAAGCCCTTCACCTGCTCGCCGCCGGAGAGCGGCAGCTTGCGGGTGACGAGGTCGATCGCCTGGATGCCGTTGGTGCCCTCATAGATCGGGGCGATGCGGGCATCGCGGAGATACCGCGCCGCGCCTGTCTCCTCGATGAAGCCCATGCCGCCATGCACCTGAATGCCGAGTGAGGCGACGTCGACGCCGGCATCGGTCGAAAAGGATTTGGCGATCGGCGTCAGCAAAGCGGCGCGCTCCTGCCAGTGGCGACGATCGTCACTGGCGCGATGGGACATGTCGATCGCGTGAGCGCAGGCATAGGAGATGGCGCGTGCCCCTTGGGTCAGCGCCTTCATGGTCAGAAGCATGCGGGCGACATCGGGATGGTCGACGATCGGGCTCATGCCGGCGCTGGTTGAACCCGGCGCCCTGCCCTGGGTGCGTTCCCTGGCATAGGCGACAGCCTTCTGGGTGGCGGCCTCCGAGATCGCCACGCCCTGCATGCCGACGGCAAGGCGGGCATTGTTCATCATCGTGAACATGCAGGCCAGTCCCTTGTTCTCCTCGCCGACCAACCATCCGACAGCGCCTTTTTCACTGCCGAATTTTCCGTCGCCGTAGATCATCGTGCAGGTCGGCGAACCATGGATGCCGAGCTTGTGCTCAAGCGAATGGCAGAAGAGATCGTTGCGGGGCCCAAGCGATCCGTCGTCGTTGACCAGGAATTTCGGCACCAGGAAGAGCGAGATGCCGCGCGTGCCGGCCGGCGCGTCCGGCAACCGGGCCAGCACCAGATGGATGATGTTGTCGGCTGCGTCATGTTCGCCCCAGGTGATGAAGATCTTCTGGCCGAACAGACGGTAGCTGCCGTCATCGCGGCGTTCGGCGCGGGCTTTCAGCACGCCGAGATCGGAGCCGGCATGCGGCTCGGTCAGGTTCATGGTGCCGGTCCATTCGCCTGACACCATCTTCTCCAGATATTTGTCTTTCAGCGCAGCGCTGCCATGGGTGCTGACCGCCTCGATGGCGCCCATCGTCAGCGTCGGGGCGAGCGCAAAGGCCATGGAGCCGGAGTTCCACATTTCCAGCGCCGCGACATTCAGCATATGCGGCAGCGCCTGGCCGCCAAACGCCTCGGGGGCGGTCAGTCCGTTCCAGCCGCCGGCGATCCAATTGCGATAGAGATCGCGCCAGCCATCCGGCAGCCGGACTTCGCCGCCCTCCAGACGGGCGCCCTGGCGGTCTCCGATGTCGGCGAGAGGCGCCACTTCCTCTGTGGCAAAACGTCCCGCCTCGGCCAGGATGGCGTCGACGAGATCCTCGCCGAGATCACCGAGCAGCCCTTGTGACATCGCCTCGCCCATGCCCGCTACGTGCTTCAACGTGAACGCGATTTCCTCGACGGGCGCCTTGTACATGCTCTTTTCCTCCGCAGACGGCCTCGCACCCCAGCAAAGCCCCTCCGAGGCAAGGGCTAATTGATTTTTACGTAAACGTCAATTTCGATTTCTTTGGCTGCCATGTGATAGTTTGCCTGAACATGGCGCTTGGCTCTTGCACCCTTGCGCAAATGAACGTCATGAAGACACTTTAAAGAACGATATCGCCTTCGCAAAGGATCGGCGACCAATGGATACATTGCCCGTCACCATACCCGGTTTCGTCTGGGCCTATCGTTTCTCGCCCGACCAAAAGACCGCGGTGCGACTGAACAATAGTGCGACGGTGGCGGAACTGACCGCCGACAACTGTTTCTACTGGCTGCACCTCAACCTTGTCGACGCCCGGGTGCCGGCCTTGCTCGAAACCCTGGACGGGCTGACGGAGGATGCGAAATCGGCGCTGACGACGCGGGATACGCATGCGGCCATCACCGTCGACGAGCAGATGCTCTATGGCACGCTCGTCGATTGCCAGCGCGATTTCGCCCAGGACACCAACAATCTCGGCTGGCTGCATTTCGCCATGTCCGATCGCTTCATCATCACCACGCGGCTGCAGCCGCTGCGCAGCGTCGAACGGGCGCGGGCGCTGATCGAGAAGAACCCGGGCAAATTTTCGCGGCCGGTCGATCTGTTCGAACTGCTGGTGATCGAATTCCAGCGCACGCTGATTACGATCGTCATCGAACTCACCGAAGAGCTGAACCAGATCGAGGATATCGTCTACGACAACGCGCCGCGCGACGAACGCCGGCGCTTAGCGCCGGTGCGGCGAACCGTGGTCAGGCTGCATCGGCATCTGCGCACAGTGCTGGCGCTGATGCGCCGTGCGGCGGCGGCCGACGACGACGAGATGCCCTTCGGCTTCGACGATGTGGCGCGGCGCCTGACCAGCCGGCTGGAAACGGTCGACCACGATATCTATGCGCTGCAGGACCGGGCGCGCCTGCTGCACGAAGAAATCGATTCGAAGCAATCCTCCGAAACCAATCGCCACCTCTATCTGCTGTCGATCATGACGGCCTTCCTGCTGCCGCCGACCCTGGTGACCGGTTTCTTCGGCATGAACACCGCCAACCTGCCCTTCGCCGTCGGCGACTACGGCACCGAATACGCCGTCGCCCTCATTGTCGCGTCTATTGCTTTTGCCTGGTGGCTGCTGCGGCGGGTGGATATTCTTTGAGGCGGAAGCGTTTGGCGTAACTGGCGGGGGCAGCTTCGGTTCGCTCCTATCCATCACACGTCGCGGAACTTGCCACAGAGTTCGCCCCACCCTCCGTCATCCTCGGGCCTCACCCGAGGATCCATGTGGGCCTCCATCAGCAGCGGGCATGGATCCTCGGCTCAAGGCCGAGGATGACGGAGGATGGGGGAACGCTCCAGCCAAACTCGCCGCCGATGCAGCGAATGGCGCGGTGGTACGACTACCACATCACACCGCATTGACACGGAGCGATCGAAAGCGCGGCGCGCTTCCTGCCTCAATACGGCGAATAGCACTGCTGGCGCGGGCCGTTATAGGGCTGGAACGTATTGTCGTAGGCGCGATAGGACCGGTAGCGGTTGGCGCACCAGGCGACATGGCTTGAACCCATGCGGGGCGCGGGCTCGACGTAACGCGGCTGGGCGACGATGGCGCCGCCGATGACTGCGCCGGCGCCGAAGGCGGCGAGCGGATACCAGTAGCCGTTATAATGGCGATAGCCCGGGCGATAATAGGAATATCCGCGATAGCCGCCGTAGTAGCCGGGCCGGTAATAGGCGCCGGGGCGATAGCCGGGCCGGTAATAATCGCGGCGATAATAACGGCGGTACTGGACGTCCTCGACCGCCGAGGATTTCTCCACCTGCGGAGCGGTCGGCATCTGGATGGCCTGCGACGGCGCAAAGCCCGTCAGAACGACGGCGGCGGCCAGAACTGCGGTTGCGATGTTGTTTCTTAGCCCGATCATTGTTTTCTCCCATTCAACAGCGAGCACCGCCTGCCCAGCAACGCTTTCGCGCCTGAATGGTTCCAAAAGCCGCCGGGACCGGCAGCTTTCCTTTTAGAGAATCCGAACTGAACCGGAGATTAACCGCCCGGCTCAGCCAGTGTGCGTTCAGGCAACGGCCGAGATTTTCGCCTGGTCGCCCTGCAGACGGTTCACCATGAAGTTCGAATACCATTCGAGGAACTGCATGACGCCGCCTTCATGCAGGGACGAATAGGGGCCGGGCTCATAGGCGGGCGAGTGAATGCCGAAGGCGTTTTCCTCGACGATCCGGCGATCCTGGTCGTTGGTCTCGGTCCAGACGTGGGTCAGTTCCTCGAGATTGTAATCCACGCCTTCGACGGCGTCCTTGTGGACGAGCCACTTGGTCGTCACCGCTGTCTCGTTGGCGCTGAGCGGCAGCACGCGGAAGGAGATGGCGTGGTCACCGAGCAGGTGGTTCCAGGTCGTCGGGTAGTGGAAGAGCAGCATGGTGCCGATATGGCTGATCGAGATATCGTCGGCGAGCGGGCGCTTGACGGCGCGCTTGCCCGACATGGTGTAGCTTTCGGCATCTTCGATCAGCGGCATGCGGGCGGTGCGGAACTGGCCGTCCGGCGAAATCTGGAACTTGCTCGGCAGGCCGGCAGCCTCGCAGCGCGCCCAATGGCCGGCGATCTCCGGATCGTCGGCGCCGCCATCCGTGCCGGTGACACTCGGGGCTTCGGGATAGGTGCGGCAGAGTTCGGGATGATTGGCGGCGCAGTGATAGCACTCGCGGTTGTTTTCCCAGACGAGCTTCCAGTTGCCCTTCTCGATGATCGTGCTCTGGAAGGCGACCTTGCTCTCGCTGATCCGGTGCGGCGCGACATAGGGTTCGATCTTGTCGCGCACCGGCTGGAAATCAGGGGCGGTGTTGGCAAGGCAGATGAAGACATAGCCTGCGACGACCTCGCAATGGACGGGTTTCAGATTGAAGCCGGTCTTGTCGAAATCATCGCCCATGTGGCGGGCGAAGGCGAGCTTGCCTTCGAGATCATAGGTCCACTGATGGTAGGGGCAGACGAGCCGCACGGAGGAGCCGTGCTCCTTGGTGCAGACGCGCGAGCCACGATGGCGACAGCTGTTGTGGAAGGCGCGGATGACATTGTCTTTGCCGCGGACGATGACGACGGGATAGCTGCCGATCTGGACGGTGAAATAGGCGCCCGGCTTCGGCAGTTCGCAATCATGGCCGATGAACAGCCAGTCGCGATAATAGATCATCTCCATGTCGAGCTGGAAATAATCCTCGTCTATGTAGAACGGCTGTTCGAGGCTGAAGCCCTCACGGCGGCTCTTGAGCTGACGCAAAACGTTGCTGCGAATATCCATCTTCATGTCCTCGTGCACCCGGTTGCCACCCTCGAACAGAGGGCTGGCGGAAGCGCGCCCGCTTCCTTCTCCTTCGGGAGAATTGTTCATGGCGCCATTTAATCACCGAGCATGGTTGCCGCTTGGTTGTAATGCGACATCGGCTTCGAAATTGACGACAGGATGCGGCAAGGCTTGAAGCGGCTCATCCCGGTCGATCACATCGTCCGACTCTCATTGTCCGACTCTCCGGGCAATTATCCTCAATTGCGACATGGCGTAAAGAGCCGTCACGCAAGAGGTCGGCTGCCTGACATCGATCGCCGTCGCGTTTGCGACATCTGCCGGCGCCTGCCGGTCAGCCGGCCGGCCACCGGGTCATTTTTAACATCGCCTTAAGCATACCGTCCTATCCTTCTAACGATTACCGACCGACCGAAGAACGCGAACCATGGCCAAACTCCGTTATTTCGACGCGAAAGATGCGAGCAGATCGCAGGAGCCGCAGCTGATTGCCGCGCATTCCGAATTCCTGCGCACCGGCCGCATCCCCCGCGACCGGCGCCACTGGCTGGCAGAGGAAAAGCGCTATCTCACCCATGATGAGGTCGCCGCAAAGACCGCGCGCAAGCTGCAGGTGGCCGGCGAGAAGACGCATCAGCACATCAACGGCTTTCACCACTCGATCCAGTTTCCGAAGATGATCTTCCACCGGACGCTGGAGGACAGCCCGCATCTCGGCTATTGCCACGTCACCGCCTCGCGGACGAAATTCGCCCATTACGAGGACGTGAGCTGGGCTTTCTACATCGCCAATTTCTATTCCGACATCGGCGAGAACGACAATTTCTTCGAGCGCATCGATGTCGGCTATTCCCGCATGTATTTCGCCGTCGCCATCAAACCGGGCGAGAACTCCACGGAAAAGATGACCATCGACCGGTCGGTGCGCGGCAACGGCTTGCTCTTCCGCACCCATGATCCGCAGGCAGCGATCCGCAACATCCTCCTGCTCGGCGCCCGCAACGAACAGCTGCGCGAAATCATCCGGCAGCTATAAGGCGATTGATCGCCGCCGACGGAAAGCCTAATGACTGCCGGGGCTAATTTATCGGGCAGGACATGGCGCGCATAATCGACATAAAGGCAGACAGGCAGGCAGCGATCGAAGCGGCCTCAGCCGCTCTTGCCGACGGCTTTGCCATCGCCATCCCGACCGAGACCGTCTACGGCCTTGCAGCCGACGCCACCAATCCTGTCGCCATCACCCGCATCTACGAGACAAAGGGACGGCCGCGTTTCAACCCGCTGATCTGCCATATGGCCGATCTGGCGATGGCCGAAAAACATGCCGAATTCGACCCGCTCTCGCGGGCGCTCGCTGCGGCCTTCTGGCCCGGGCCGCTGACGCTGGTGCTGCCCCTGAAGCCTGATAGTCCGATCCATTCGCTGGCGACCGCCGGGCTCGACAGCGTCGGCGTCCGTGTGCCGGAAGGGTTTGCCGGCGCGTTGATCGCCGCCTTCGGACGGCCGCTCGCAGCGCCCAGCGCCAATACGTCGGGCGGGATCAGCGCCACGAGTGCCGCCCATGTCGACGCCGATCTCGGCTCGCGGATCCCGTTGATCCTCGATGCGGGCCCAAGTGCCGTCGGCGTCGAATCGACGATCGTCAAGGCAGAGGGCGGCTGGCTGCGGCTGCTTCGACCGGGTGGACTGGCGGCGCGCGAGATCGAGCGCGTCGCGGGCCAACCGCTGCTGCGTGCGAAAACGGCCTCGGCGGCAATCGAGGCGCCAGGCATGCTCGCCTCGCACTACGCGCCGGGCGCTTCCGTGCGCCTCAATGCGACGGCGGTGGAACCCGGTGAAGCGCTGATCGCCTTCGGCAGCGCGGCGGTCTCCGGCGCCAACGGCGCGCGGATCGTGCTTGACCTCAGCCCGCGCGGCGATCTCGCCGAGGCGGCGGCCAATCTTTTCGACTACATGAAGCGGGCCGATGCCACCGGAGCATCGAGCATCGCCTTTTCGCCGATTCCCGAAGAGGGGCTCGGCGAAGCGATCAACGACCGCCTGCAGCGGGCAGCCGCACCCCGCGACTGAAAGACTTGGATTGGCCCGGACGATCGCTTTGCGGTCGCCTTGAGAATGGAGGATCGAGCCCGATGAGCAGCCCCAGCATTTCCACCGAACTGCTCGACCGCTTCGTCGCCATCGTCGGCGAAAAATACGCGCTTCGCGGCGAGGCCGACCTGGCGCCGCATCTGATCGAAAACCGCGGGCTCTATCGCGGCTCCTCCCCTCTCCTCCTGAAGCCCGGCTCGGTGGAGGAAGTCTCTGATATCATGAAGCTTGCGACCGCGACCGGAACGGCGATCGTGCCGCAGACCGGCAATACCGGCCTCGTCGGCGGCCAGACGCCGCGTGCCGGCAAGTGCGATATCATCCTGTCGCTCGATCGCATGAACAGGATCCGCGATGTCGATCCGGTGGCGAATGTGCTGGTCGCCGATGGCGGCGCCATCCTGGCCGAGGTGCAGAAGGCAGCCGAGGCGCATGGGCGGCTGTTTCCGCTGTCGCTCGGCTCCGAGGGCTCCTGCCGCATCGGCGGCAATCTATCCACCAATGCCGGCGGCACGGCCGTGCTTGCCTATGGCAATATGCGCCAGCTCTGCCTCGGCCTCGAAGTGGTGCTGCCAACCGGCGAAATCTGGGACGGCTTGCGCCGCCTGAAGAAGGACAATACCGGCTACGATCTGCGCGATCTCTTCATCGGCGCCGAAGGCACGCTCGGCATCATCACCGGCGCCGTGCTGAAGCTCTTCCCGCAGCCGCTCGGCCATCAGGTGGCATTTGCCGGCCTGAATTCGGTCGAGGATGCGCTTGCCCTCTTCAACCTGGCCTCCAGCCTCTGTGGCACCTCGCTCACCGGTTTCGAGCTGATGCCGCGTTTCGGCGTCGAGATCACCACGCGCCATATCGACGGCGTGCGCGATCCGCTGGATGCCGCCTATCCCTGGTACGTGCTGATCGACATTTCGACCTCGGACTCGGCCGAGACGGCGGAGCGGATGATGAACGGCGTGCTGGAACAGGGGTTTGGGGCCGGGCTGGTGCTGGATGCCGCAATCGCCGCCTCCGTGGCGCAGCAGAAGGCGATCTGGCACATGCGCGAGAGCATGTCGGATGCCCAGAAGCCGGAAGGCGGGTCGATCAAGCACGATGTCTCCGTGCCGGTGTCGAGGATCCCGCATTTCATGGCCGAGGCCGCAGAAGCGGTGATGGCGGCGATGCCGGGCGCCCGCATCTGCGCCTTCGGCCATATGGGCGACGGCAATATCCATTACAATATTTCCCAGCCGGTCGGCGCCGACAAGGCCGCCTTCATCGCCCGCTGGCGCGAAATGAACCATATCGTGCATGGGCTGGTGCTCGCTCATGGCGGCTCGATCTCGGCCGAGCACGGCATCGGTCAGCTGAAGCGCGACGAACTGGCGGCAATCCGCCCAGTGATCGAAATCGAGCTGATGCGCCGCATCAAGCGCGCCTTCGACCCGGCCAATATCATGAACCCGGACAAGGTCGTCAGCCTCGAGCCGTGAGGTCGGCGAGACCGGCCCTCATCCGGTTGCCGCCATCGACCGGGGTCGACCCCGGTAAGGTTAGGGTGAGGGGCAGCCATTTGCGCCACTGCCCGCTTTCCTGAAATTACCTTAGATTTACTGCGTGCCGCCGCCGGTCAGGATCTGCAGTGCCGGCGACTGCTGGGTGGCGTTCTGGACGTCGTACATCGCGGTGAACCGCCGCAGCAGCTTGTCGACCTTCTTCGGATCCTGGAGATCCTCGAGCTTGACGAAGCGGTTGATGAGATCGGCCTGCTTGGTGACGTCCATGCCCGAGATCTGCGACGGCAGGCTGTAGGCCGTGGTGATGACCTGATAGAGCGCCTTGTCGCCGAGGATCGAATAGATCGAGGTGATGCTCGGGGCCTTGCGGCTGAAATAGAGCGCCAGGCGAACGCCGTCGTTGGATTCGCCCTCCTGGGTTTCCATCGTCTGCTGGACATAGAGCTCCTGGGTGTGCTCCTCGGCCGCCTTGTTCTGGATGGTGCCCATCTTGGCACGGGTCAGATTGCCGTCCTTGTCGAAGTTGAAGGCGGCGACGATGTCCTTGAAACGGGCATCGGCGGTGGCGTTGAGATAGCTCTTCTTGTCGTCGGGATCGGAGGTGAAGATCTTCTTCAGCGTCGCCTTGTCGTAGTCCTTCGGGTCAAGATTGTTCGCTTTCAGCACCAGGTCGGTCAGGCGGCTGTCGTCGAGGAAATCGTCGAGCGACTTCACCTTCGCCATGCCCTTGGCGAAATAGTCGACCTCAGCCGTCGCGTCCTTCGCCGCCTTGTCCTTCACCGGACCGTCCTTCATCAGCATGGTGATATGCGATCTGTAGTCGGTGGCGTATTTGGCCATGGTCGCGTCGGGCAGTGCCTGGAAGGGTGATGCCGCCTTGCCGTCGGGGCCAAAATTGAAGGCGCGGGCAAGGTTGGTGATGCGTTCATCCTTGAGCGAGGCGACATAGCCATTCGGGTCGTAGGCATCGCTCGTCAGGATCTTGCGCATCATCGAGCGCGAGACCTCCTGGTCGGTCAGACCGAAGGCCTGCAGCGCCACATGGAAGAGATCCGGCAGGTTGTCGTTGCCCTTGCTGAAATCAGCCGACGAATTGCTGCGCAGGAAATCATTGACGCTGGTGACGTCGGAGAAATTCAGCAGGCTGCTGCTGTCGGCCATAAGCTTCTGGTAGTTGGATAGGACCTCGTCGATCGCCTCGTCGCGTTCGTCGTCGTAGCGCGCCGCATAATTGTCGTTGGTGGTCTGCGCCTGATCGGCCGTCTGGGCCGAGGTGGCGACGGGAAGCGAGCCGTCGGCAGCGAAATTGAAGTCGGCATTGAGATCGGCATGGCCGGCTGCGGCAGCGGCCGTCGCATCGGTCAGGATGCTCTTCAGATCGGCGTCCGAAATATTGAACGGCAGATTGTAGGTGCTCTTCAGGAAATTGGTGATGGCGCTGTCGGCAAGCAGCTCATCGACATTGCTGATCGTCGACATCCTGGCGGAATAATCATCCGTGCGCGCCGAGGCGGCAAATTTCGTGCTGCTGATCTGGGACGCCGTCTGCGCAGCCATGCCGTCCTCGAGCGTGCCGTCCGCCTTGAAATTGAAGGCGGCGGCAACGTCGGCATAGGTGCCGGTGCCGCTCTGATCGGTCAGGATAGCGCGAAGAGCGACATCGTTGACCGTCGACGGGATGCCGTAGGCGTTGCGCACGAAATTGTTCAGCTTCTGGTCGGTCAGCAACTGGTCGACGTTCGAGATGCCGGCGATGGTCGACTGGTAGTAGACTGCCGCATTGTCGGCCTTGCTGGTGGTGCTGGCGCTTTGCGTCGCCGTCTGCGAGGCGTAAAGGGTCGCGATCGAACCGTCCGATTTGAAATTGAAGAGGTCGTGAACGTCGCTGTAGCCCTGGGCGCTAGCAGCCGTGCGGTCGACCAGGAAAGTCCTCAACGTCGCGTCGGAGACGCTGTCTGCGATCTGCATGCTGTTTCTGAGATAGCTGACCGAAACCGCATCCGACATGATGTCGTCGACATTGGTGACGCTGCCGATCATGCTGTTGAAGTGCGCTGCATTCGCCGCCGACTTGTCGGTGGTCGATTTCCGCTGCGCCGCAGTCTGGATCACGGAACCGTTGATCGAGCCGTCCGCCTGGAAGTTGAAGTCGGCATTGAGATCGGCATGGCCCTGGGCCGCGGCATAGGTGGAATCGGTCAGGATGTTCTTCAGGTCGGCATTGCTGAAACTCGTGCCGAGACCGTAGGCATCCTTGATGTAGCGCGCCAGCACACTATCGGCCAGCAGGGCGTCGACATTGGTGATGCTGCTCGACTGCGATGTGACGGAATAATAGTTGGTCGTGCTCGATGCGGCCGCCTTCAGACTGTTTGACTGATCGACCGACTGGACGCGCGCCGTGCTCGAGGCCGACCCGTCAGCCTTGAAGTTGAAAGCATTGTAGACATTGGTAAAGCCCATCAGCTGTGCATAACTGGGATCGGTCAGCACCGTGCGCAGCGCGGCCGCGGTGAAGTCGGCGCCCATGCTGTAGGCCGTCGTGATGTAGGAAGTCAGGCGCTTGTCGGCGACCAGATCGTCGACATTGGTGATCGTGCCGATCTTCGCCGTGTAATAGGCCTTGTTGTAGTCCGCCGCCGTCTGACCGACGTAATAGACATCCGAGCCGACCGAATTGTCGATGATGACGGATTGGGAATTCAGGGTGTAGGACTCGATGACCGAGGCCTTTTGCGCGGCGGTCTGCGCCGTGCCGTTGACGGTGCCGTCGGCATTGAAGCTGAACTGGGCGGCAAGCGCCTTGTACTTGTCGCCGCCTTGGGTGTTGACGACGCTCGTGGGGTCGCTGAGATCGCTCGTCAGCACCTGCCGCAGAAAAGTCGTCGACGCGTAGGTCGGATCGATGTTGAAGGTCTTCAGCACATAGGTGCGCAGCCGGGTGTTGTTAACAAGGTCGTCGACGCTCTGCACGCTATCGATATTGTTGCTGTAATAGGTGCTCTCGGCGGCCGCGGCCTTGTCGGCATCGATGAAGGACTGCTTGTAGAGGCCGATCAGGTCGTCTTCCTGTGCGTCCGTCTGCACATCCTTGGCCGGCGCGTTGAAATTGAAGGCGGCGGCGAACTCGCGGTAACGCGTATCGGAAAGCTTGTTGGCGTAGCTGTCGGGGTCGGTGAGATCGCTTTCGAGCACCTTCTTCATGAAGGCCTTGGCATAGGTCATGTCCTCGAGACCATAGGCCTTCATCGCATAGCTGTAGAGCTTGTAGTCGCCGAGGAAGTCGTCGACGTTTTCGACCTTGTTGATATTGTCGGCGTAGTACTGAGCATCCTTCTTGACCGTCGCCTGCGACGCAACCTTGTTGAGGCTGGACGTCATATCCCGCGACAGGATCGTATATGCGAGGGAAGCCGAGATCATGAAAAGCGCCCTTTTCACCCAAAATTTCTAAAAGAACGACGAACTGCTGGTGAGCACATTTTGCCATGGAAAGCTTACCTGAGGCTTACTTCTGGATGCATCGTTTCAGGACATCGCACCGTTCACCTTCCGGAAACCTTGCCGGATTCGGTTTTGATAACCATCAGAGGAGGCAAAGTTTTCTTAACCGCAATTTTTAAGCTGTACGGAAGGGCGGGTGCCTATTGTCGGCCATAGAGGACGAAAAGTCCCAAGGAGAAGACCGGAAATCGGCTCTCAGGTAAGACAAGGGTAGAATGAAATGAACAATCCCGTTATGAAGCCCGCTTGGGCTGGCACGACGTTACGCCTCGATCCGTCCCGCTTTCCCCAGCAGGTCAGCTATGCCATCCATGATTGTTCGGATGACGTCAGTATCACGATAGACGAACGCGGCGCGGTCCTGCGCAAGGTCCTGCCCTCCAGCGGCCTGCCGCTCTCGATTGCGCTGCCGAAGCGCGTCTTCCAGGGTGTCGCCGCCCGCGCCATCGACCATGGCGACGGCGAAGTCACCGTAACGCTCGAGCTCCACCACGCCGATCCGGAGCTCTGCATTCCGCTGCTCGTCGCCCATGATCTCAGCGACATCGCCGCCGACTGGCGCAACTGGTCCGAAGCCTTCCGCATCCCGATGCTGATGGTCGAAGCCGACGGCGTCGCGCGTCCGCTCGAAGAGCATATCGGCGCCTTGCGCACCAGCGACATCAAGCCCCGCCGCCGTCATTCCTACTTCGCCAATCGCCGCCCGCGCTTCCTCGTGCGCCGCACCACCGGCCGGCTGGGTGTCGCGATGAAGATCGAAGGTAAGGAAATCATCGCCCGCAACTGAACAAAAACGCGACAATTCCATTCGGGAACGTCGCTTCGGAACCATTTTGAAACCCGGCGCCCGCGCCGGGTTTATCGTTTCATGCATCGTCCCATTCAGGGAATGGCGAAGAGCAGCGAGACGAAGAGGCCGAAGAAGATGATCAGGCCGACGCGGTTGTTCGATTTGAAGAGCGCCAGGCATTGCGCGGCATCGTCGATATCGAGCCGGACGATCTGCCAGGCGAACATGCCGGCGGCGCCGAGCAAAGCCAGAAACGCGATGAGATTGGCGTCGGCGAGCAGAAAAGCGATGAACATCAGCACCAGCGTCAGCCCATAAAGGCCGATCAGCCATTGCCGCGTCCTGTCGCCGAACAGCCGCGCGGTGGAGCGGACGCCGATCAGCTCGTCATCCTCCTTATCTTGATGCGCATAGATCGTGTCGTAACCGATCGTCCAGGCGACGGAGGCGGCATAAAGCAGGACGGCAGCGAAGGAGAGACCGCCGAAAATGCCGGCCCAGCCCATCAATGCGCCCCAGGAAAAGGCAAGTCCCAGGTAGAATTGCGGCCAGTCGGTGAAACGTTTGGCGAAGGGATAAAGCGCCACGATGCCAAGCGAGAGCACGCCGAGAAAGACGGTAAACCAGTTGAACTGCAAGAGCACGAAGAGGCCGACCAGCGCCTGCAGGCCGATGAAGATCTTCGCCCGGCGGCGGGTGACGCGGCCGGAGGGGAGCGGACGCGACCGCGTGCGCGCCACTTCCATGTCGATCTCGTGGTCGACGAGATCATTATAGGTGCAGCCGGCGCCGCGCATGGCGACCGCGCCGATGAAATAGAGAAACAGGTGAGACACCAGCACGCTGCCGGAATAGATCCCCTCGCCGATCGCCGCATTGGCGGCAAGGGTCGCCGACCAGAAGCACGGCCACATCAAGAGCTGCCAGCCGATCGGGCGATCCCAGCGCGCAAGCTGCGCATAGGGCCAGAGCCATGCCGGCAGGATCCGGTAGACCCAGTTATCGGAAGGTGCGTCGGAAACGCGGTCGTGGAAGTCGCCAGTATCGTGCATGCCGCTCATCTAGCGGCGGGCCGCCGATCCGGTCAAGAAGCGATCATTGCGCTGCTGCTCGCCATTCCCTCGACCGGAATCGATCCGGGGGTGAAATCATGCGGCGATTCAAAGCGTTACGGCGTCGTTGCGCGCCTGAACGACGCGCAGTGCCGTCCCTCACTGCAGAGAGAAATTGAACTTGTAGGTCGCTGAAACGCCGATCAGCAGCTGGTTCTTCGAGCCGCGTTCGCGCACGAGGCTGCTGTCGGCGGCGGGACCGGCCAGCCGCTTATATTCGAGGAAGGAACTTGCCTGGAGGTTTTCCGTCGCCTTCCAGGTGAGCGCCGTGCCGGCGCCATAGGACTGGATGCCCGACGAGGGCTTATAGGGATCAAGCCCGCTTGCCGCCGCCTGCCTGGCGTTGACGCCGTAATAGGCGTCGTAATAGCCGCTGGTGGCGAAGGTCGCGCGCGGGCCGCCTGATAGCTGCAGGTCGGGCGCGATATCGGTGAAGGCGTCGACGGCGAGATCGGCGACGACGCCGTCATGCGCGCGGATGCCCTGGCGGACTTCGGCACGGGCGCGCAGGAAATCGGTCGGGTAGACTTCGACAAAACCACCGGCTTCGGCGCCCCATTTGACCTTCTTCATGCCCTTCAGCTCGTTGCCGTCGCCGTCATCGCGCGACGGGACGAACCTGCCGACGATACCGGCGCGGAAGGCGCCCTTGTCGATGAGGGCGAAGGAAGGATTGTCGTTGCGCGAGGAAAAGCGCGGCCCGGCGCCCTGGCGGCCGACCGAGATCAGCGGGCTGAATTTGAATTCATTATGCGACGAGCCTTCGAATTTCGGCGCGGAGAAGCCGGCAACGCCGACGCTCAGATACCAGTCGCCGGACCAGAAGTGCTGGCCGCTTTCCTGCGCGGCTGCCGAACCAAAAGAAAAAAGGGCAATGGCCAAAGAGATCGATACGACTGATCGATGAAACACGTCCGCACTCCAGAAAACGCAAAACAAAAGCCGCGGAGGCGGCGCTCACTTCATTTATCCGGATCTCGTTACCCCAATGTTAACCACGGCAACGAGGGAGGCGATCGTACACTAGCGCTGGTTCCAGCGGCGGATGACCGGTTCCGTCAGGTCGTGCTCATAGCCGAGCACGCTGATGCTGGTCGTATCGAGAGAGAAATACGCCCCACCTTCCGGCGGCAGGCCGAGCCAGCGGGCGGCGAGCACGCGCAGGAAATGCGAGCTCGAGAAGATCAGGATGGTGCTTGCCGCTTCGCGAAGCGCATGGATGACGGCGTCTGCGCGGGCGCCGACATCGGCGGCGAATTCGCCATTCGGGCAACCGTCGCGAAACAGTTGCCAGCCGGGGCGGTCGGCAAGGATCGCCTTGGTCGTGATGCCTTCATAGGCGCCGTAGTCCCATTCGGCGAGTTCCTCCTTGATCACCGCGCCCGAGCCGAATCCGGCGAGCATGCAGGTCTTGCGGGCCCGCGCGGACGGGCTCGACCAGACTGCGGAGAAGGAGAGGCCCGCCAGCCGGCCGGCGAGTTTGCGGGCAGCCTCCTCGCCATTCGCCGTCAGGGGAATATCGCTGCGTCCGGTATGGCGCCCGGACAGGCTCCATTCGGTTTCACCGTGGCGGACCAGGTAGATCTCGGGAAACGCACTGCTCATCCGCACGTCCTTTCATGATAGCCGGTCCCTCGACGAAGGTCCTGCGGGCCTCGGCACTTCGGGATCAGAACGCCACCTTCTCAAGCGGCGCACGCCTCGCCTCGAATTCCTTCAGCTTGGCCTCGTTGCGCGCGATGTAACTGCGGTTGTCGGGAACGGCGAACTGGTTCTTGGCGAGCTGGATCTGCAGAATGAAGAGCTCGTCCCAGCGGAAACCCATTTCGGAACCCGCCAGGTAGAATTCCCACATGCGGAAGAACTGCTCGTCGTAAAGCGCCACCGCTTCGGCCTTGCGCGCCACGAAACGCTCGCGCCAATGGCGCAGCGTATAGGCATAATGCATCGGCAGGATTTCGATATCCTTGACCAGCAGCCCGGCCTTTTCGAGCGGCGGCACCACCTCGCCGACCGAAGGGATGTAGCCGCCCGGGAAGATATATTTCTCGATGAAGGCATTGGTGCCGAAGCTCGGCTTCGGGCGGGCGATCGAATGCAGCACCATGACGCCGTTATCGTCGAGGAGATCTGATACCTTGCGGAAGAAATTGCCGTAATTGCCGATGCCGACATGTTCGAACATGCCGACCGAGACGATGCGGTCGAACTTCCTGCCCGTCATGGTGCGGTAGTCCTGCAGCTCGAAACGCACGCGATCGGAAAGACCGCGCTTTTCGGCGCGGGCGCGCGAGACCTTGAGCTGTTCTTCGCTCAGCGTAATGCCGGTGAAATCGGCGCCTTCGGTCGCCTCGGTCAGATACATGCCCATGCCGCCCCAGCCGGAGCCGATCTCCAGGATGCGCTGGTTCGGTTCAAGCAGAAGCTTGGCGGCGATATGGCGTTTCTTGGCGAGTTGCGCCTCGTCGAGACCGATGCCCGGCGGCTCGAAATAAGCGCAGGAATATTGCCAGTCCTCGTCGAGGAAAAGATCGAAGAGCTTGGCCGACAGGTCGTAGTGATGGGCGACGTTGTGCTTGTTGCGATTGACCGGCACGCGGCTCTTCAGCTGCTGCCAGGCGATGCGGCCGAGGAGCAGTGCCGCCATCTTGAAATCGAAGATTTCGTTGGTGGTGTTCTGTTTCACCAGCGACAGGAAATCGTAGATGTTGCCCTGTTCGAGAATGAACCGGCCTTGCATGTACATTTCGCCGAGCTTCATGGTCGGGTCGCGCCGGATGGCGTCCTCGGCCTCCTGATCGGCAAGGCGGGCGACAACGGTTTCACCCGTGCCGTCGCCGATAGTGTGGGTCTCGCCATTGGCAAGGGTAAGCTTCAATGAACCCTTGCGGATGATTTGCTGGACGATCGAAAGGAAAGCCGACGCCATGGACGCCTCGCAAATGTGACAGGATGGTCACATCAACTTAGTAGCTCTCATTCGCCTTACAAGCGCCGGATTTAGCACTCCCTTCAGAACGCTGCCAAACTGTTGCATTTTTGCCGAAACACCGGCTAAACCCTTATTTTCTCTTCATGGCTTCGGCAAGCGCCGCGCCGAAGGCGCCCTGGCTCTCCGGCTTGGCAGGCGCCGGCCGGCGCTCGTTCTGCGGCCGGGAGCCCTGGTTGCCGCGAGAATCACCACGCGGCGGCGGTGCGGCAGAACCGTCATCGCGTTTCATCGACAGAGCGATGCGCTTGCGCTTCGGGTCGACTTCGACGACCCGCACCTTGACGACATCGCCCGCCTTGACGACCTCGTGGGGATCCTTGACGAAGCGATCGGCAAGCTGGGACACATGCACCAGACCATCCTGGTGCACGCCGATATCGACGAAGGCGCCGAAGGCGGCGACATTGGTCACCGTGCCTTCCAGCACCATGCCGGGCTTCAGGTCGGAAATTTCGTTGACGCCCTCGGCAAAGGTCGCGGTCTTGAAGCTCGGACGAGGGTCTCGGCCGGGTTTTTCCAGCTCGGCGATGATGTCTTTGACCGTCGGCAGACCGAATTTCTCATCGATGAACTGGCGCGGATCGACCGATTTCAACACGGCGCTGTCGCCCATCAGCGCACGCAGGTCGCGGCCACAGGCGGCGACGATCTTCTTGGCGACGCCATAGGCCTCCGGGTGCACCGAGGAGGAATCAAGCGGCTCCTTGCCGTTGGGAATGCGCAGGAAACCGGCGCATTGCTCGAAGGTGCGGCCGCCGAGGCGGGCGACCTTCAGGAGATCCTTTCGCGTCTCGAAACGGCCTTCGCTGTCGCGGTGGCGAACGATGGCATCGGCGATCGACGGGCCGAGGCCGGAAACGCGCGACAGCAGCGGTGCAGACGCGGTGTTGAGATCGACACCGACGGCGTTCACCGCATCTTCCACCACGGCATCGAGCGAACGTGACAGCTTCTGCTGGTCGACGTCGTGCTGATACTGGCCGACGCCGATCGACTTCGGCTCGATCTTGACGAGTTCGGCCAGCGGATCCTGCAGGCGCCGCGCGATGGAGACGGCGCCGCGCAGCGACACGTCGAGATCGGGAAACTCGGCCGCCGCGGTCGCCGAGGCGGAATAGACCGAGGCGCCGGCTTCCGAGACGATGACCTTGGTCGGCTTCGGCGCCGGCAACTCGGCCAGCATATCGGCCACCAGCTTTTCCGTTTCGCGGCTGCCGGTGCCGTTGCCGATCGAGATCAGTTCGACATTGTGCTTGCGGATCAGCGATGCGAGCTCGATCTGGGCGCCGCGCACGTCGTTCCTCGGCTGGAAGGGATAGACGGTCGATGTCGCCACCACCTTGCCGGTGCCGTCGACGACGGCGACCTTGACGCCAGTGCGGATGCCGGGATCGAGGCCCATCGTCGCGCGCGAGCCGGCAGGTGCGGCCAAAAGCAGATCCTTGAGATTGCGGGCGAAGACATGGATCGCCTCCTCTTCGGCCCTTTCGCGCAGTTCGCGCATCAGGTCGAGGGACAGCGACATGGAGAGCTTGACGCGCCAGGTCCAGCTTGCGACCTCCATCAGCCAGCGATCGCCGGGGCGGGTCGCACCGATCTCGTAGGCGGCCGCGATCATGCGTTCGACCGGCTTGTTCGGAGAAGCGGTCTCGGCGTCGGCCTCGATCGTCAGCGTCAGCACCTCCTCGTTCCAGCCGCGCAGCATGGCAAGCGCGCGGTGTCCCGGCGCGGTCGCCCAGCGTTCGGAATGGTCGAAATAATCGGAAAACTTCTCGCCCGACGCCTGCTTGCCGTCGACCACCCTGGCCTTCAGCAGCGAGGCCTGGCGCATATGAGCGCGCAATCTGCCGAGCAGGTCGGCATTTTCGGCAATGCCTTCGGCGATGATGTCGCGCGCGCCTTCGAGCGCCGTCTTCACATCCGCCACGTCGGCGGTGACGAAGCCTTCGGCCAGGACCGCCGGCTCGCTGGTGCGCTCAGTGAGGATTGCCTCGGCAAGCGGGCCGAGGCCGCGTTCGCGGGCGATTTCGGCGCGAGTTCGGCGCTTTGGCTTATAGGGCAGATAGAGATCCTCGAGCTCGGCCTTGGTTTCGGCGCCTGAGACCTTGGCCATCAGCTCGTCGGTCATCTTGCCCTGGCCGGTGATCGATTCGACGATCGCGTCGCGCCGGGCTTCGAGTTCGCGCAGATAGACCAGCCGCTCGGCGAGATTGCGCAGCTGCGTATCGTCGAGCCCGCCCGTCACTTCCTTGCGGTAGCGGGCGATGAAGGGCACGGTGGCGCCTTCGTCGAGCAGCTCGATGGCGGCTTTGGCCTGGTCGGGCCGGGCGTTGATTTCGGCGGAGATGCGGGCTGCGAGGAAACGGAGGTCTGCGGCCATGGGGTTCCTGGGGATTTCCTGTTTCGACTGAGGTGGCGGGACCATAGCGGCGAAAAGCGGCAAGGCAATGTTGGAGTTATCAGGCAGACGCCGATCCACAGGATAAGCATGCCGGAAAGACGGCGATTTTGCGGTTGTGCAGATGCGCCATTCTTTGCTAGCAGAAGCAACGTTTTGACCCGGCGCCCACGCCATCCCTCCCCGGTCGTGGGAGGCAAGGAAATTCGACATGCCAAACCTTCTTCTCGAACTCCGCTCCGAAGAGATTCCGGCCCGCATGCAGCGCAAGGCTGCTGGCGACCTGAAGAAGCTCGTCACCGATGCGCTTGTCGAAGCGGGCCTGTCCTACGAGGGCGCGCGCGAATACTGGACGCCGCGGCGACTGGCGCTCGACATTCACGGCCTGACGGCACGCTCGGCCGATGTGCGCGAGGAGCGCAAGGGACCGCGCACCGACGCCAACGAGAAGGCGATCGAAGGTTTTCTGCGCGGCGCCGGCCTTTCCTCGGTCTCCGAGGCGCAGGTGGTAAGCGATCCGAAGAAGGGCGATTTCTACGTCGCGGTCATTTCCAAGCCCGGCCGCGCGACCGAAGAGATCGTCACCGATATCATGCCTGGCATCATCCGCGATTTTCCCTGGCCGAAATCGATGCGCTGGGGCAAGGCTTCCTCCAAGCCCGGCGCGCTGCGCTGGGTGCGGCCGCTGCAATCGATCGTCTGCACCTTCGGCCCGGAGCATGAAGAAACCACCGTCATCCCCCTCGAGATCGACGGCATCACCGCTTCCAACATCACCTATGGCCATCGTTTCCATGCGCCCGAGGCGATCACCGTCCGGCGCTTCGACGATTATGCGGCGCACCTGGAAAAGGCCAAGGTCATCCTCGATGCCGAACGCCGCAAGGACATTATCCTGCACGACGCCCGCGACATCGCCTTTGCCAACGGGCTGGAGCTGGTGGAAGACGAAGGCCTGCTGGAGGAAGTCTCCGGCCTCGTCGAATGGCCGCAGGTGCTGATGGGCAGCTTCGAGGAGGATTATCTCTCGATCCCCTCGGAAATCATCCGGCTGACGATCAAGACCAACCAGAAGTGTTTTGTCACCCGCAAACAGGGTGAAGAGACGCTTTCTAACAAGTTCATCCTCGTCTCCAATATCCAGGCAAGCGACGGCGGCAAGGAAATCGTTCACGGCAACGGCAAGGTCGTGCGGGCCCGGCTTTCGGATGCGCTGCATTTCTGGAAACGCGATCAGGGCAATTTGCCGGATCTCGAAACGCTCTCAGCTTCGGCGGCAAAGTTCGGCCTCGACATCAAGAAGCCGCTCGACCAGCGCATGGCCAAGCTCGATGCGCTTGACGTGACCTTCCATGCCAAGCTCGGCACACAGGGCGCGCGTGTCGCCCGCATCCGCGCGCTCGCCAAGCAATTGGCCGACATCACCGGCGCCGACCCGGCTCTCGTCGATCGCGCCGCCGTGCTGGCCAAGGCCGATCTGCGCACCGAAGCCGTCGGCGAATTCCCGGAACTGCAGGGCTTGATGGGCCGCAAATATGCGGCGCTGCAGGGCGAGGATGCCTCCGTTGCCGCCGCGATCGAGGACCATTACAAGCCGCAGGGCCCGTCGGACCGCGTGCCGGAGGACAGAGTGGCGATCACGGTCGCGCTTGCCGACAAGCTCGATACGCTGATCGGCTTCTGGGCGATCGATGAAAAGCCGACCGGTTCGAAGGACCCGTTCGCGCTGCGGCGGGCGGCCCTCGGCGTCGTCAGGATCCTCTTGGAGCGAAGGATCCGCCTGCCGCTGCTGGCGACGACGAAGGATATCGATCTCCTCTCCTTCTTCCACGACCGTCTCAAGGTCTATCTGCGCGATCAGGGCGCCCGTCACGATCTCATCGATGCCGTGCTGACTTCAGATGCCGACGACCTGTTGATGGTGGCGCGCCGCGTCGAAGCGCTGACGGCCTTCATCACCTCGGAAGACGGCAAGAACCTGCTTGCCGGCACCAAGCGCGCGACGCAACTGCTCGCCGCCGAGGAAAAGAAGGGCACTGTGATTGCCGATGGCGTGTCGCCGGCGCTTCTGACGCTCGATGCCGAGAAAGAGCTGTTCGCCGCAATATCAGGCGCCTCGAAGGATGCCTCGGACGCGGTCGCCCGGGAAGATTTCCGCTCGGCGATGGAAGCGCTTTCCAAGCTGCGTGGTCCGGTCGACCGCTTCTTCGAAGACGTGCTCGTCAACGACGAGGACGCCGCCATCCGCGCCAACCGTCTCGCCCTGCTGCGGCTAATCCGCGAGGCGACCGGAACGGTTGCGGATTTCTCGAAGATTTCGGGGTGATGTTCTGCTTCGGCCGGATGGCGTTGCCGCCATTACGGCGCTATTCAAGCAGACATGCAAAGCAAGATTCTCGTCAGCGCCTGTCTCATGGGGCACGCCGTCCGCTATGACGGGCGGGCGAAGCCGTTGCTTCATCCGGTGATCGAGACATGGCGGGCCGAGGGCCGGCTGGTGACGATCTGTCCGGAGATGTCGGCGGGCATGACGGTGCCGCGGTCGCCGGCGGAGATCGCAGAGGCCGCAACCGGCGAAGAGGTGCTGGCCGGCAAGGCGCGGGTTGTCGAACTGACGGGCGCCGATGTGACGGAAGAGTTCCTGCTGGCGGCAGAAAATGCCGTGGCGCTCGCCAGGCAGGCCGGCTGCCGTTATGCGCTGCTCATCGACGGCAGTCCGTCCTGCGGATCCGGTTTCATCTATGACGGCACCTTTTCCGGCCGCAAGCAGGCCGGCAACGGCGTGACGGCGGCAGCGCTGAAAGCTGAGGGGATCGAGGTGTTTTCCGATCGAGAGATCGAACGGCTGATCGAACGTATCGCGCAATGAGCTTCAAACGGCACGGCCGCCGGAGAACCGACGGCCGCTAAGAATTTGGTGATGAAAAGGCTTGTTGCCTCCGCGCCGTTTAAGCGGCGCGGCGACCTTGATGCATGGCCGGGGCAGCGCTTTCGCCACTGACGCGGAAGCCGCGGATGAGGTCGATCAGCTCGTCGGTGTCGCTGGCGAGCGTCTCGGCCGATGCCGTGGTCTCTTCGGCCATGGCGGCATTCTGCTGGGTGGCGGCATCGAGCTGGTTCATCGACGACGAGATCGAACGCAGCGTCGTGTCCTGTTCGGAAGCGCTGTGGGCGATCTTGGCGACGATCTCGTTGGCGGCCTTGATCTGGTCGGAGATGCGCTTCAGCGCCTCGCCGGCCTCGCCGACCAGACGGACGCCATGGTCGACCTGGCTGGAGGAGCGGGCGATCTGGTCCTTGATCTCTTTGGCGGCCGCGGCGGAACGCTGGGCAAGTTCGCGCACTTCCTGGGCGACGACCGCAAAACCCTTGCCGGATTCACCGGCACGCGCGGCCTCGACGCCGGCATTCAGCGCCAAGAGGTTGGTCTGGAAGGCGATCTCGTCGATGACGCCGATGATCTTGGTAATCTCCGACGACGACTTCTCGATGCCGCTCATCGCTTCGATCGCCTGGGTGACGATCGCGTCGCTATGGTTGGCTTCGGTGCTGACCGAGTGGACCCGCTTGCTCGCCTCATGGGCGCCATCGGCCGTCTGACGGACGGCAACGGTAAGTTCGTCGAGGGCAGCGGAGGTTTCTTCCAGGCTGGCCGCCTGGCGCTCGGTGCGCTGCGACAGCTCGTTGGAGGCGCGGCGGATCTCTTCCTTGCTGGTGCCGATATCGGTGCCCTTGGCGCTGACCTTGGCCATGGCAGCTTCGAGATGCGACAGCGCATCATTGAAGTTGTCGCGCAGGGCGGCGTATTTCTGGCCGAGATCGGCGCAGCGCACGGTGAGGTCGCCACGGGCGATCATCTCCAGCGCCTGGCCGATGGTCGCCACCACACGCGCCTGGAGCGCTGCCTCATCCTGCTGCTGGCGCTGATTGTTCTCGCGCTCGCTTTCCAGCGCCAGCTGCTGGGCCGCCTCGCGATCCGACATCGCATGGCGCTCCCTGATCTTTTCCTGCAGCGACTGCGTCGCCTTGGCCATCATGCCGACTTCATTGTTCATGCCGATATGCGGGATGGCGATGGAAACGTCCTCTTCGGCGACGGCCTTCAGGGCGGCATGGACGTTGTTGAGAGGTCCCGATATGCCGCGGATGACGAGGTAGGCGGCCGCCATGGCGAGGAAGAACAGAACGATGCTGCCGGAGAGCGCGGTCAGGATCGTGCTGTTTATCTGCGCATCGAGATCGTCCATGTAGACGCCGGTGACGACGACGATTTTCCAGGGTTCGAAGGCCTGTCCATAGGCGGTCTTGCGATAATCGCCGACGGGTTGGCCCGGTTTGACCGTGGAATAATATTCGACGAGACCGCCGCCCTGCTGCCCGAGCTTGACCAGCTCATCGCGATAGAGCTTGCCCTTGCTGTCCGGCTGGCCCTTGTTGATCTGCCCGACTTTCGACGCATCGTAGTGGAACACCATCTGGACGTCGTAGCTATAACCGAAGAAATAGCCGTCCGGATCGTATTTCATCCCGTTGACGGTGGCATAGGCCTGCTTCTGGGCCTCCTCCAGCGTCATTTCGCCCGCGGTTACCTTGGCCTGGTAAAGCTTGAGAACGGAGACCGCCGACTGAACCTCGGCGCGGAGCATGTCATAGCGCTCCTTGTAGATCGCATCGACCGAAGAGCGGATCTGCAGGGAGGTGGCGATCGCAAAGGCGATCATCAGGCCGACGACCAGCAATATGAGCTGCTTCGATATCTTCAAATTTTTCATGACGCCTCGCAACGGGAATGAATGGCTGCATTCCGGTGCGGTTTTCTACCGCCTGTGCGAGCGCGCCGAAAAAGAGAGCGCGTCTACCGCTGCTAAAACAAACATGCTGCGACCGGGTAAGTAACAATTGATGCTTACCCTATAAAAAAGCTTTAATTTTATTGGACGCGGCGCGAACTTCCCTCAAAATCAGGGGGTAGAGTTACAAGGCAGACGCCGGATTTTCATCCGCCGGCCCAATATCATGTCGAACTCTCAGCTTGCCCGGCGCATCAAAACAGGAATGCACCCCCGCTGCTCATCGAGGGTGCATTCGGTCCACCAGTGGTGGACCCCCAAACGATCGAAACCTTGATCAGGTGGGGCAGGGAAGTTTTTGCCTTTACGCAATTCCGGACGGAAAACCGCTTCGCACTTTTCCTGGAAGTTGCTCTAAAAGCGCAGTTCGAATTCGGAAACGTTGAGGGCTGCCGGTTGTTCCGCCATGCCGGCGGCAACAGGCTTGGCGTCGCCGCCGATGACGGCGGCGGTCGTTGCGCTCATGTCGATGCCGTCGGCCGGCGGGGCGGAGGGTGCTGCGGCAAGCATCGCTTCCGGGGTCGCCTTGCTGACGAAGACGACGGGCGAGCCGCCCATCCAGCCTTCGGTGCGATAGATCTTTTTTTCGCCGCCGACGTCGCGGATTTCACTCGCCTGGAGGACGCCGGGCTTCAGCTCCGGCACCGTGTAGTCCTTCTTGCTCACTTCGGCCTGGAGCGGCGGACAATTGGCACAGCTTTCGGTGACGATGCTGCCGTCAGCGCGCGGCGCGGTCTTGCCGACCACCTCTATCGAGGACGCCATCGCAGAACCTGCCATCAGCAGGATTGCCGCACCGAGGAAAATCTGACGCATCAACGCACCTCCGTCTCACTATGGGAGCGGTATAGCGCAGCTTTGTTTCCATCCCGTCAGGGGAAAGGGTAAAAATTTAAAGAATGCGGTCGTTTACACCGTATCTCAGGCTTTTTCGCGCTCGATCGCCCGCCAGCCGATGTCGCGCCGGCAGAAGCCGTTTTCCCAGGTCACCCTGTCGAGCAGCGCATAGGCGCGGTCCTTGGCCTCGGCAACCGTGCCGCCGGTGGCGGTGACGTTCAGCACGCGGCCGCCGGTCGCAACCAGCGCGCCGTCCTTCAGAGCCGTGCCGGCATGAAACACCTTCTCGCCCTTACCTGCATCCGGCAGGGAGAGGATCGGCGTGTTCTTCTCGTAAGCGGCCGGATAACCCTTGGAGGCCATGACCACCGTCAGCGCCGGATCGTCGCTCCATTCGGCCTTGACCTGGTCGAGCGTGCCGTTGGCGGTGGCAAGCAGCAGCGGCAGCAGATCGCTCTTCAGCCGCATCATCATCACCTGGCATTCGGGATCGCCGAAGCGGACATTGTATTCGATCAGCTCCGGTCCCTTCCGGGTGATCATTAGCCCGGCGAAAAACACGCCCGAGAAGGGATGACCGCTCTCGGCCATGCCGCGCATCGTCGGCTCGATGATCTCCTTCATGGTGCGCTCGACCATCTCCGCGGTCATCACAGGCGCCGGCGAATAGGCGCCCATGCCGCCGGTATTGACGCCGATATCGCCCTCGCCCACCCGTTTGTGATCTTGGGCGGTTGCAAGTGGCAGCGCATGTTTGCCATCGCAGAGGCAGAAGAAGCTCGCCTCCTCGCCGTCGAGATAGGCTTCGACGACCACTTCGGCGCCGGCAGCGCCGAAGGCGCCTTCGAAACAGTCGTCGACCGCGGCCAGGGCTTCATCCAGCGTCATCGCGACCGTCACGCCCTTGCCGGCGGCAAGGCCATCGGCCTTGACGACGATCGGCGCGCCCTGGGCGCGGATATAGGCTTTGGCCTTCGGCGCATTGTTGAAACGCTGATAGGCGCCTGTGGGAATGCCGTAGCGGGCACAGATATCCTTGGTGAAGCCCTTGGAGCCCTCGAGCTGGGCCGCAGCGGCGGACGGACCGAAAACCACAAGGCCATCGGCACGCAAGCGGTCGGCGAGGCCGGCAACCAGCGGCGCCTCCGGGCCGACGACGACGAAATCGATCGCCTTGTCCTTGCAGAAGGCCGCGACCGCTTCATGATCCGCGATGTCGATGGGCACGAGGACGGCGTGTTCGCCGATGCCGGGATTGCCGGGTGCGGCGTAGAATTCGGTCATCAACGGCGATTGCGCCAGCTTCCAGGCGAGCGCATGCTCGCGTCCGCCCGATCCGATCAACAGAACCTTCATGCGCGACCCTTTCCTTTTGCCCCTGGCGGTTAAGGGCCAAGGGCCCAAAGGTCAAGCGGGAAAGCTACCAGCCCCCGCCTCCACCGCCTCCTCCACCGCCGCCCGACGAACCGCCGCCGGAAAAACCGGAGGATGAGCTGGATGGCGGCGGTGCCGGAATCGTCGAAGCGATGGTCGAGGCCATCGACGAGGAAAAGCCGCCGATACGATCGGAAAAGCTGCCGCTGTTGAAATTGCCGGAATACCAGGCGGGCGCATAGGTGGCAGCCGCACCGGCAGCGGCTGCCGCAAGCCAGGTTTCGAAGGTGCGCGACCAGGGCTTTTCGACGCCGAGCGCCACCGCATAGGGCAGCAGCGTCTCGAAATGCTGCGGCGACATTTCCGGCGCGCCTGCCGTGTTCATCCGGTCTTTCTCGGCCAGCGTCAGATATTGGCGCAAGCCGTCTATGCCATCCATCATCTTGGCGCCGAGCGGGGTCGGCGCGCCCATGATGAAGAAATAGAGGATGTTGAGCAGTACTATGCCGCCGACGGCAAACAGCATCGGCGTTTCATGCAGTTCCACCAGCGACGAGGCAAGCGCCAGGACCACGGTCGCCAGGATGCTGATGCCGACGAAAACGCCGATCGCCGTGGCAATGATGGCGATGATCTTGCCGAACAGCGACCTGCCGCGATGCAGCGACCGCATGAAGCCGGCGACGAACACCGCGACAAAGACCGAGATGGCGATCGGGATCAGCATCAGCGCGATGGTGTCGGGCTGCAGCGACCCAAAGACGAACAGCGCCACCAGGGCGGCGGCGCTGAGCGCAATGCCGCCCGTGGTATAACCGAGGTTGGAATTGTAATATTTGCCGCGGTGCTCTTTCTCGATCGCCGAGCGGAAAGCCTGGCCGACGGACTTCACCCGCTCGCCATTGGCCTTGTCGATCGTCAGCGTCTTGCCGGCGCCGCCAGCGGCCTTCAGCAGTTCGATCTCGCCGGCCTGGAATTTCTCTTTGCCGAGCGCCTTGCCGGTGCCGCGGATGACAATCGAATTCTTCAGATCTTCGAGCTTGACGTAACCGCGAACCGCAAGATTGAGGGCGGTGGCGGAAAGGGCGGTCCAGCCCTCGCCGGAAAAGCCCTTATTGTCGATGTAGTTGACCAGTGCCGGCGAGATACCATCAGGCGCGTCCCAGCGGGGCACGACGACACCGCGGGCAGGATCGCGACCGACCTTCAGCCATGATCTGAGATAATAGGCGAAAACCAGGATCAGCCCACCGAAGCCGATGAAATAATCACGGTTGTCCTTTAGCCACCATGTGCTTTCCATATCCGTGCTCGGCGGATCGATCGAGCCCTTCGGCATCTTGATCGCGAAGGTCAGGCCTTCGTTAGGACCGAGAGGCGCGGTGGTGGAAAAAACGATGCCGGCGCCGGTTTCGCTGGCGCGGGCGTTCTTTCCAGTTGCGCCCTGCCGGCCGGTGAAGAAGGTCGTCTCGGTGGCAGTGACACCCGGTGGCAGCGTCACCGTCGCCGTCGCCGAGCGGATCGGGAAGATCCAGCCATTGCCGGTGACGTTCCAATAGAGTTCGTCATGATCGTCGAAATAACGGATCTGCCGGTTGGTCCTGTAGGTAAAGGCATATCGATGACGGCCCGGTGTCACCGTCACATCGGCAGAACCGGCATAGATGCGGATGCCGCCCGATATCGATTCAGTGTGCCAGGGCTCATCCGCGCCATCGCGCTGGACCGACACCATATCGAAATCGACGCTGCGGCGACGGCCCGAGGCATCGGTGAAATAGAGCGGAAAATCGCGGAAGATGCCGTGATTGATCCGGTCGCCCTCGGCGTTGACGGTGACCGTTTCCGTCACCGTCATCGCGCCGCTCTTTTCCAGCACGATGTCGGAGGCAAAATTGTCGATCACCTCGGCGGCAAAGGCCGCCGGGGCGGCGAGCATCAACAGCAGTGCAAAGCAAAATCCGAAAAACCGACGCCCCATCCCTGTCTCTCCGTCGGCAGCCTCGGCTGCGTTTTCGTCAATCCTTGTCCCGATATGTCACGCCGAGTGCCGCCAGTGTCCGCCAATAGGCAGGGAAAGTCTTGCCGACGCAATCGGGATCGAGAATGGTGATGCCGTCGATCTTCAGCCCGGCGAGCGCGAAACTCATGGCGATACGGTGATCGGCAAAGGTATCGATCTCGGCCGGCAGCGTTTGACCGGCGAGAGCAGGATCGGAATGAACGATCAGATCGTCGCCCTCCTCGACAGCCAGACCTTCGCGGATATTGTTGAGCCCCGTGGACAGGGCCCGAATGCGGTCGCATTCCTTGACGCGCAGATTGGCGATGCCGACGAAGCGAACCGGCGTCTCGTTGAAGGCGGCAAGCACGGCAAGCGTCGGAACGGCATCCTGCATCTGCGAGCCGTCGATCTCTGCCGGCAGGTGCGGGAATGTGGCGATGACGTCATAGGCGCGGGCATCCGGCTGCGAGAAGGTATCGGAGGGAACACCGAGATCGATCGCGCCGTCGGTCAGAACCTCGGCGGCCCAGAGATAGGTCGCAGCCGAGGCATCGGGCTCGACGATGAAGTCGGCGGCGCAGTAGCCGGTCGGCTCGACGCGCCAGGTCACCGGACTGGTCTTGTCGACCTTGGCGCCGAAGGCCTTCATCGCCGCGGTGGTCAGATCGATATAGCCGAGCGCGCCGATATCCTCGCCGACGAGTTCGATGTCGACGGGCCGGTCACCACCGGCCGCCATCATCAGCAGCGCCGAGACATACTGGCTGGACAGGCCGCCATCGATACGGATGCGGTCGGCCTGGAAGCGGCCGGTGCCCTTGACCGTGACCGGCGGGCAGCCGGTTTCGGCGCTCACGTCGATGCCGAGCGTGCGCATCGCCTCGACCAGCGGGCCGATCGGGCGCTTGCGCATATGTTCGTCGCCGTCGACGATGACGGTGCCGTCGACCAGAGCCGCCGCCGCCGTCAGGAAGCGTGTCGCGGTGCCGGCATTGCCGAGGAAGAGCGGCGCCTTCGGCGGCTGCAGCCTGCCGCTGCCGGTGACGACGAAGGTGGTATCATCGGGCTCGTCGATCGAAACCCCCATCCCACGCAGCGCTTCGGCCATATACCGCGTATCGTCGCTCTTCAGCGCGCCCGTCAGCCGGCTGGTGCCCTTGGCAAGGCCGGCGAGCAGAAGCGCGCGATTGGTGATCGACTTGGAGCCCGGTGGCATGGCGCGGCCCGAAAGCGGCTTGCCCGGCGGGATGATCGTGAGTTTGGCTGTGCGTGTCATGCTGTTCTTCCGTCCATAAGGCGACCATTACCGGCCGCAAATCTGCCCTTGCTCTTAATCGCTTTCTTGCAAAGGCAAAATGCCGGATCGTCAGAATTTCACGCTGGGGACGGCGCGATCGGCCTCATTGGTGATTTCGAAATAGTCCCGCTTGGCAAAACCGAACTGGCCGGCGACCAGATTGGACGGGAAGCTTTCGACCTTGACGTTCAGGTCGCGGGCCGCGCCATTGTAATAACGGCGCGCCATCTGCAACTCGCCTTCCATGGTTTCCAGCGAAGCCTGCAGCTCGGCAAAGTTCTGGTTGGCCTTGAGATCGGGATAGGCTTCGGCGAGCGCGATGAGCCGACCGAGCGCCTGGCCGAGCAGCCCTTCCGCCTGGGCCCTGCCCGCGACATCGCCCGATGGCACGGCCTGCGCCTTGTTGCGGAGCTCAACCACCTCTTCGAGTGTCGACTTTTCATGGGCGGCATAACCCTTGACCGTCTCGATCAGGTTCGGGATCAGGTCGGCGCGACGCTTGAGCTGGACGTCGATGCCCGACCAGGCCTCTTCCGCCATCTGCCGCGCACGAACCAGGCCGTTGTAGATGAAGACGAGATAGAGCGCGACCAGAACGATGACGCCAAGCGCAATATACATCGCGAATCCCCCCGCAGCGAAGTAATGTCGGGGCGGAGACTACGCGGGTTTGCCGGCTGCCGTCAAACGCCGATATCGGCGAGGATCCGGGCCGTCGTCTGCTCCGGTGAAAAGCCCGTCGTGTCGATTTCGACGGTGCGTTCAGCCAGCCCACGCAGCAGTTTATGGTTTGCCCGCAGCCGTTGTAACGTCGCCGTATCCGTCAGCTTGAGCGCCTCAGCCCGGCCGGGAGCAACAAGACGCCTGGCATTCTCCTCCGGGGCGCAATCGAACAGGATCGCCACGAGATCGGCGCCTCTCGCGGCGGCCGGATCGCTGTACCAGGAGAAGGTCGCAGCGTCATCTGCGTCGTCCGATAGAGCATCGGTAAAGACGAAGCTTTCGGCAGGGTCCGCGCGCGCGGCATGGTCGAAAAACGCGTGGCGAATCTGCCCTCTCAGCGAGGCGTGCAGCGGATCGCTGCGGGAGAACAGAGCCTCGGCAGGATTGAGCAGTGTATGGTTGTCGATGAGCCGCGCGCCGAGCCTTTTTGCCAGCAAGCGACCGACAGTCAGCTTTCCAGTGCCCGGCCAGCCGTTGATATGGATGATACGGCCGACAGGGTTTTGCGTCACGCCGCCTCTTTGGCCAGATTGACGCCGCCGGCGTCGGTCAGCAGGAAGGCTTCGCCGCAGGCCTTGGCAAGGGTGCGCACCCGCAGGATGTAGCTCTGACGCTCGGTGACCGAGATGACGCCGCGGGCGTCGAGCAGGTTGAAGACGTGGCTGGCCTTGATGCACTGGTCATAGGCCGGGAAGACGCATTTGTGCAGGCGCTGGTTGGCGTTATCCCCCGGCGCGCCGGCATCGAGCAGCGCCCGGCATTCCTTCTCGGCGTCGACGAAGTGGCGATGCAGCATCTCGGTATTGGCGAATTCGAAATTATGGCGCGAATATTCCTGCTCGGCCTGCAGGAAGACATCGCCATAGCTGATCTTTTCGTCGCCTTCGCGGCCGTTGAAGTTCAGGTCGTAGACATTGTCGACGCCCTGGACATACATGGCGAGGCGTTCGAGACCATAGGTCAGTTCGCCTGCGACCGGCGAGCATTCGATGCCGCAGACCTGCTGGAAATAGGTAAACTGCGAGACTTCCATGCCATCGCACCAGCATTCCCAGCCGAGGCCCCAGGCGCCGAGCGTCGGGCTTTCCCAGTCGTCCTCGACAAAACGGATGTCATGCAGCAGCGGATCGAGGCCGATCGCCGCCAGCGAGCCGAGATAGAGTTCCTGCAGATTGGGCGGGTTCGGCTTCAGGATGACCTGGTACTGATAATAATGCTGCAGCCGGTTCGGGTTCTCGCCATAGCGCCCGTCGGACGGGCGCCGCGACGGCTGCACGTAAGCCGCCTTCCACGGCTTGGGGCCGAGGGCGCGCAACGTTGTGGCAGGGTGGAAGGTGCCGGCGCCGACTTCCATGTCGTAGGGCTGCAGCACCGCGCAACCCTTGTCCGCCCAGTAGCTATGCAGGGTCAGGATCAGCGCCTGGAAGGAGCGCTTCGGGTTCATATGGTCTGGGATAGCTGACATCGAACGGCACCGATTGCTTGGGAATTATCGGCGCGACAGGTGCCATGGAGGGCGACGGGGGTCAAGACTTTTACAGCGGTGGAGAGACGGCTGCGGCGATATGGAAGAGGAATTCGGTTACCGCTCACCCTAACCCTCTCCCCGCTCGCGGATCGAGGGGACGTGCCAAACGCTGCGGCGAGATTGAGGCTGCCGGTGCGGCATATTTCCCTTCTCCTCGCGAGCGGGGCGAAGGTGCCGACAGGCGGATGAGGGGCAAGCGCCGGGTGAGAGGCCGGTACAGTCGGGCCCCTTATTCTCCCTCGCGCTTCAGCCGGTATTCGCCCGTCGCCGGGTCCTTGACCAGCGTGCCGATCGCGCCGGTCTGACGCTCCTTTTCAGCTTGGCGCGATTTTTCGGCGAGCTTGCGGGCATCGGAGACGAAGCGGCGGTAGAGCCACCAGGCTGAGAAAACCAGGATGAGGATGGTAATTAACTGCGGCATGCCCCTCTCTTGCTCCCTTCAAAGCCCGAAACGGCTCCACAATGCTCTCTCTTCCGCCGCTTCGACAAGCCCTGTTGCGAGACCGGATGCAGCCCCTTCGAGCGAGACGGGCGATACGCCGGGAATCCGGCGGCCGAACAGGCCGCGGCCGGCGGTGACGAGCTCCAGCTTGGTCTTCTGGCCGTAGCGCCGCTTCAATTCCTGGCGCATGTCGCCGAGGCCATCGATGAGGCCGAGTTCGAGGCCGCGCGTGCCGCTCCAGAACAGGCCCGAGAAGACCGCCGCATCGTCCTGCAGCTTGCCGGCGCGACGCTCGCGCACCATCGAGATGAAGACCTGGTGGATTTCGAGCTGCAGGCTCTTCAGATACTCGATATCCTTTTCCTTTTCCGGCTGGAACGGATCGAGGATCACCTTGTTTTCGCCCGCCGTATAGACGCGGCGCTCGACGCCGATCTTCTTCAACAGTTCGGGAAAGCCGAACCCGCCGGAGACGACGCCGATCGAGCCGACGATGGAGGTGGCATCGGCAATGATCTCGTCGCCGGCCAGTGCGATCATGTAACCGCCGGAGGCGGCGACATCCTCGACGAAGACCAGAACCTTCTTCTGCTTCTCGCGGGCGAGCTCGCGAATGCGGGTGAAGATCAGCCGCGACTGCACGGGCGAGCCGCCCGGCGAATTGATGGAGATGGCGACTGCCGGCGCGTCCTTCATGGCGAAGGCCTTTTCCAGGACCGGGGAGACATTGGCGAGATTGAGGGTTGGCCGGAACTGGCCGCCGCCGCTGATGATCGCCCCCTGCAGCCGGACGACCGGGATGGTGATGCCGTCCTTGCGGAACCGTTTCGGCAGCAGCTTTCTCAAGAATCCGGCCATTTCCCATCCTTTGCTTCAGGTCGCACGCTCGCAATTTACGATCGGCATCCATGTATGCGCTGGAACGCCAAACGCAATGGCCGCGTTCCTGAAAACATCGGCCCGAGGCATCGGGATTGATTTTCTTGTTGCGAATGAATTGCATTATCATTCTAATCCGTCATAGTGCACCGACGCTAAAACAGGTGGAAATCGCATGGACGTCCTCAATCCGAATGCAAAGAGCGGCTGGCGGCACGAACGCGGCGAGGCGTCGCTGTCCGATGTCTACCGCACCGTCGGAACCGGGCGTCACAGCTCGATGTGGCGAAGGGCGGCAGCCTTTGCCGGGCCCGGCTATATGGTCGCCGTCGGCTACATGGACCCCGGCAACTGGGCGACCTCGCTCGCCGGCGGCTCGAAATTCGGCTATGCGCTGCTCACCGTCGCGCTGCTTTCCAACCTGATGGCGATCGTGCTGCAATCGCTCTGCGCCCGCCTGGCGATCGCCTCCGGCCGCGATCTTGCGCAGGCTTGCCGCGACGCTTTTCCGAAATATGTCTCGGTGCCGCTCTGGGCCTTTGCCGAAATCGCCATCATCGCCACCGATATCGCCGAGGTGATCGGCACGGCGATCGGCCTCAACCTGTTGATGGGCATCCCGCTCGAACTCGGCGTGCTGATCACCGCGCTCGACGTCTTCGTGATCCTCTTCCTGCAGAAGCTCGGCTTCCGCTGGGTGGAAGCCTTCATCATCGCGCTGCTCGGCGTCATCGCGATCTGCTTCGGCGTGCAGATATTGCTTGCCGACCCGCAATGGGGCGCCGTCCTCACCGGCTTCTTCCCGACAACGGAGATCGTCACCAATCCCGAGATGCTCTACCTGGCGCTCGGCATTCTCGGCGCCACCGTCATGCCGCACAATCTCTACCTCCACTCCGGCATCGTGCAGACGCGGGCCTATGGCCATACTATCCCTGAGAAGAAGGAGGCGCTGACCTTTGCGACGATCGACTCGACGGTCGCATTGTGCTTCGCGTTGCTGATCAACGCCTCGATCCTGATCCTGGCGGCTGCCGCCTTCAACGCGCATGGGAAGACCGACGTCGTCGAACTCGGCGAGGCGCATTCGCTGTTGTCGCCGCTGCTCGGCCTCGCCATCGCGCCGACGCTGTTCGGCATCGCGCTTCTCTGCTGCGGCCTCAATTCGACGGTGACGGCAACGCTTGCCGGTCAGATCGTCATGGAAGGCTTCCTGAAGATCCGGCTGAAGCCATGGGTGCGCCGGCTGATCACCCGGGCCATCGCCATCGTGCCGGCGGCAATCGTCACCATCTGGTATGGCGATCAAGGCACGGCCGAGCTTTTGATCCTGACGCAGGTGGTGCTCAGCCTGCAGCTTTCCTTCGCCGTCTTCCCGCTTGTGATGTTCACCGCCAGCAAGGCCAAGATGGGCGAGTTGGTGGCGCCGCGCTGGCTGAGCGGCATCGCCTATGTGATCGCGGTCGTCATCGCCGGATTGAACGTCAAGCTGCTCTTCGACTTCGTCACCGGCTAAATTCTGGTGTAAGCCGCCCGGCCATTGTTGAAATCATCGACGAGAGGGGAGAACTTGTGGCTCCCCTCTTCGTGCATGATCAGAGGCGCGCGCAGCGACAGCCGCGCCCGCGATCCCTTGATTGCGGTCACCAGGATACGGACCGCATTTTCACCCGGACGCGGGTGGATGGCTGTCAATTCGAGGCCGCCGAAGCGACGGCCGCAGGCGAGGATGATTTCGGCGATCGACTGGGGCCTGGCGATCAGCGACAATTGGCCGCCGGGGATCATGATGGCGCCGGCCGTGCGGATCCAGCTTTCGAACAGGCCGTCGGTCATCGCATGGGCTTCGGCCTTCAGCGCATCCGGCGTGCGTCGGTCGCCGGCATCATTGAAGGGGGGGTTCATGATGACGTGGTGGAAGCTCTCATCGGTAAGGCCGGCATCGTTGCGCGCCTTGGCGGTCAGGGTCACATCGGCCTCGACGACGCTGACGCGGCCTGCGACATGGGCATTGCCGGGCAAGAGGATGCTGCGGCGGGCATAATCGGCCATCTCGGCCGAGCGCTCGAAGAGCACCACCTCTGCATCGGCAAGCCGCGAAGCGACGGCAAGGCCGGCGGCACCGGCGCCGGCGCCGAGATCGGCAACCCTGACCGGGCGATCGTCGGCGACGAGAGCCGCAAGCAGCATCGCATCCATGCCGGCGCGATGGCCCCTGCCCTTTGGCTGCACCACATGGAAGGCGCCGCGGTGGAAGGCATCGATGGTGTCAGTGGTTTCGCCTGCCATCGGAGCTCACTTCCGCTCGCGCAGCTCGCCGCCGAGACCGGCATCGATGAGGATGCGGCGCGCCTGATCGGCCATCTCCTCGTCCACCAGCAGGCGGCGCGACAGCATGCCGAGCGAGCCCTCCAGCACGCTCATGCCCTGATCGGCGATGAAGCAGTGAATTCCGGCATCCTTCATCAAACTCTCGGCATAGGAGAGAAGAACGGGGTCGTTGGCGCGGATAAGCTCATGCATTTGCCGTCGTTTTCCTTCCAATTTCGCTCAGCGCGACAATTCACCCCTTGCCGCGTCCATCGCCCCTTTCTATTGTCAGGTGCAATTAATGAATAGGAGTCCGGGTCGTTGGGCGTGGTCATACCGCTTGAAGAAAGCAAAAACAAACTGGCATCCATAAAGCCGCTGGTCGATCTCACCAGGGCGGATATGGAGCGAGTAAACCAGCTCATTCTGTCCAAGGCCGGCTCCGACGTGCAGATGATCCCCGAAGTGGCGAACCATCTGATCTCATCCGGCGGCAAGCGGCTGCGGCCGATGCTGACGCTGGCTTCCGCCTCGCTGTTCGACTACAGGGGCGAAAACCACGTCAAGCTCGCCACATCGGTCGAGTTCATGCACACGGCGACGCTGCTGCATGACGACGTCGTCGACGAGAGCGATCTGCGCCGCGGCAAATCGACGGCACGGATGATCTGGGGCAACCAGGCAAGCGTGCTGGTCGGCGACTTCCTGCTCGGCCAAGCCTTCCGCATGATGGTCGATGTCGGCTCGCTCGATGCGCTCGACGTCCTGTCCTCGGCCGCCTGCGTGATCGCCGAAGGTGAAGTGCTGCAGCTTTCCGTCGCCAAGAACATGGAGACGACGGAAGACGATTATCTCTCCGTCATCCGCGCCAAGACGGCCGCTCTCTTTGCTGCCGCCGCCGAAGTCGGGCCGATCGTCGCCGAGGCCGGCCGGTCCGGCCGCAACGCCCTGAAATCCTATGGCATGAATCTCGGGCTCGCCTTCCAGCTCGTCGACGACGCGCTCGACTATGGCGGCAAGGCTGCCGATCTCGGCAAGAATGTCGGCGACGATTTCCGCGAGGGCAAGATCACTCTGCCGGTCATTCTCGCCTATCGCCGCGGCACCGAGGACGAGCGCGCCTTCTGGCGCGATGCGATCGAAGCCGGCAACAGCACCGACGCCAACCTCGAAAAAGCGCTGGGGCTGATCACCAAATATGGCACGCTGAGCGACACGATCGGCCGCGCGATCCATTACGGCACGATCGCACGGGATGCGCTTGCGCCGCTTCCCGATACCGTCTGGAAATCCTCCCTGATGGAAGTGATCGACTTCTGCATCGAGCGCGTCAATTGATCAATCGTCCTTGATCGCAGGCTGATTTTCTTGCAGCGCCGCTTCAAAAAAGCCATCCTGTTATGAATCAGTGATCGCAACTTGTTTTGCGGCCGGCCCCATTGCCGGGACGCTGTCGAAGAAAGGTTTCCTAATGCGGCAGAGATTTGCCATCCGTCTTCTTACGAGCGCAGCGCTGGCCGCTGTCCTTTCGCTGGGCGGCGTCGGCGGCGTCAACGCCGAGGATGCGGCCAAGACGGGCGATGCCGCAAAGACCGACAGTTTCTTCGATGCCGATAGCGTCACCAGTTTCTCCGGCGCCTTCCTCGCCGCCCGCACGGCCGATGTCGATCATGACTACGAAACCGCGATCGAACTCTACAAGAAGGCGCTGCAGATCGAACCCGGCAATCCCGAGATTCGCCAGCGGCTGATGATCTCGCTGCTGCTCAATGGCGACATCAAGGAGGGCGTCAAATATGCCAACGACCTGAAGGGCGATCCTTCCGTCGAGCGCATCACCACGATCGTGCGCGGCATGGATGCCGTGCGCCGCGACGACTACAAGACCGCCGAGGCCATCCTGAAGTATAAGGGGCCGAACGATCTCGACCGGATGATGAACGACCTGCTGCTTGCCTGGGCCCGCGTCGGCGCCGGCCGCGGCAAGGAAGCGCTCACCATGGTCGAGAAGATGAAGGGACCGGACTGGTTCCGCATCTTCCAGAATTACAATGCCGGGGCGATCGCCATCGCCACCGGCGATGTGAAGTCCGCCCGCAAGCATCTGAACGATGCCGTGCTCGACAAGGAAGGCGGTGCGACGGCGCCCGACACCTTCATGCGCGCGGTGATGGCGCTTGCCCGCCTCGAAGCAACGCAGGGCAATAAGCAGAAGGCGCTCGACGCCGTTTCCGTCGGTGACAACCTGCTGCCGAATTATGCGCCGCTGAACGCGCTGCGCGACAGCATCGAAAAGGACGAGAAGCAGGAACAGCAGGTCAAGACAGCCGAAGAAGGGGCTGCCGGCGTGCTGTTTTCGGTCGGCGGCGCACTGAACCGCGACGGCGCCGAGGACATCGTTTCGCTTTACCTGCAGACGGCCAATGCGCTCGATCCGAACAGCGCCGATACGCTGGTGCTGCTCGGCGGCATCGCCGAGAAGCAGAACCAGATGGACCGCGCCATCGCGCTCTACAAGAAAGTGCCGGAGAATTCGCCGATGCGGCGCATCTCCGAGCTGCAGCTCGGCCTTGCCCTTGCCCAGGGCGGCAAGGTGGAGGAGGCGCGCAAGCACCTGCAGGCGCTGATCACCTCCGACCCGAAGGACATCCGCAGCTACCTCGCCTATGGCAGCGTGCTCTCCGATGCCAAGGACTACGAGGCGATGGCCGCCAATTACGACAAGGCCGTCGAAGCGATCGGCCCCATTCCCGGCCGCGCCAACTGGAGCGTCTTCTTCCAGCGCGGCATTGCCTATGAACGGCTGAAGAAGTGGGACCAGGCGGAGCCGAATTTCCGCAAGGCGTTGGAGCTCAACCCCGACCAGCCGCAGGTGCTGAACTATCTCGGCTATTCCTGGATCGACATGAACCGTAACCTCGACGAAGGTCTCGGGATGATCAAGAAGGCCGTCGATCTTCGCCCTGACGACGGTTACATCATCGATTCGCTCGGCTGGGCCTATTTCCGCCTCAACCGCTTCGACGATGCCGTCGACGAGCTGGAGCGGGCTGCCCAGATCAAGGCCGGCGACGCGACGATCAACGACCATCTCGGCGATGCCTATTGGCGCGTCGGGCGCAAGCTCGAAGCCGTCTACCAGTGGAACCGGGCGCTCAGCTCCGAGCCTGAGGCTGCCGAGATCCCGAAGATCAAGGACAAGGTCGCCAACGGCCTGCCTCCCGTCAGCGACGATGCCAAGGCGGCCGACAAGAAGCAGCCGGATCCGGCCCCCGTCACGCCGCCGCCGGTCGACAAGAAATCCTGACGGGCGGGACGCATGCCTGAAGAGGGCCTGGCCGACGCTTTCGGCGTCACCGAAGAGGCGCGCGCGAAGATCAACCTGGCCCTGCATGTGACGGGCCAGCGGCCGGACGGTTATCATCTGCTCGATATGCTGGTGACCTTCGCAGAGCATGGCGACCGGCTGGGTTTCCTGCCCGCACAGGCCGACGCCTTCACCCTGTCAGGCCGTTTCGGCGGCGCGCTTGCCGAAGATGGCGGCACCAACCTCGTGCTGAGGGCGCGTGATCTCCTGCGCGAGACGGTCGGAGCCCTCGCCTTCCCTGTGCATATCCATCTCCAGAAGAATTTGCCGATCGCCTCCGGCATCGGCGGCGGCTCGGCCGACGCAGCTGCGACCTTGCGGGGGCTGATGCGCCTCTGGGGCACGAGGTTGCCCGAGGACGCGCTTGCTATGCTGGCGCTGAAGCTCGGCGCCGACGTGCCGATGTGCATGGAAAGCCGGCCGCTGATTGCCCGCGGCATTGGCGAAAAGATCGAACCGGTGCCCGATCTGCCGGCCTTTGCCATGGTGCTTGCCAATCCGCTGAAGGGCGTGTCGACGCCCGAAGTTTTCCGCCGGTTGGCGACAAAGGACAATCCGGCCTTGAGCCTGGCTCCGCGCGTGCCCAACACTGCCGACTGGCTCGCGGCGATCGGTGCCGCCCGCAACGATCTGGAACCGCCGGCGCGTGAGCTTGTGGCGGAGATATCGGCGATCTCGGCGATGCTGCAGGCCAGCGGCGCGCTGTTGACCCGCATGTCCGGTTCCGGCGCCACCTGCTTCGGCATCTTTGCCACTATGACCGCCGCCGAAGATGCGGCGGCGGCTCTTCACGACGCGCGGCCCGACTGGTATTTCCAGGCGACGGAAACGGTTTCGGGAGGCATGTGATGGCAGCTCTGGACGAAAAGCGGCCCTTCATCGCGGTCGGTATTGCGGTTCTCACGATCTCGGACACGCGCACGCCGGAGACGGACAAGTCAGGCGACACGCTGGCGGCGCGGATCACCGAAGCGGGCCACCGGCTGGTCGACCGTGGCATCGTGCCCGATGATCGGACGGAGATTGCCTCCCGGGTAAAGGCCTGGATTGACAGCAAAGACATAGACGTCGTCATCACCACGGGTGGTACCGGCTTTACCGGCCGCGACGTGACGCCCGAGGCGCTGGAGCCTTTGTTCGAAAAGCGGATGGACGGCTTTTCCGCCATCTTCCACCGGATCTCCTACGAGAAGATCGGCACGGCGACGATCCAATCGCGCGCCACGGCAGGCGTTGCCAATGCCACCTTCATCTTCGCGCTGCCGGGTTCGCCCGGCGCCTGCCGGGATGCCTGGGACGGCATTCTGAAAGGCCAACTCGACTACCGCAGCGTGCCGTGCAATTTCGTCGAGATCATGCCGCGGCTGGACGAGCACCTGAAACGCGGCGCGACGAAGTAGACTGCCTGCAAGAGCGGCATTCCTATGTGGCCAGGCCCGGCAGGACGGGCATGGTATCCCAGCTATCACCCGACAGCAGAATGCAGCTTACGCCGTGAACATCCGTGACGATGAGGGTCCAGGTGCCGCTTTCGGCGGCATAGACCTCAAGAATGGCGTTCTGGTTGATCAGTCCGACTGCCGTGAGCTTTTCGGCGAAGTTCTTGTCCAGGAAATTGACGATTTCGGGTCGGCCTGCGCAACTGCGCATCATCTGCGATGCTGCCGAATGCGGATGCGCGATCACCAATATCGGCAATATGACGGCCAGCAGGCCGTAGATCATACCGCGTGTCATGACGCACCTCCTTTCGCCGGGAACCCGGCAGAAGAGGAGATTGTCGCTGACCTGTTCTGCCGTTCACCGGCATTCCATGGCCATTCCGTTGCGAAGCGCGGCGCTTCGACGGCGCCATGTTTGAATTATAGCGCGAAATCCTATTGGGCGCCATCTTTTGCCCGAGCCGTGGGAGGGAATCGCGGCAGCTACCGTGCGGCGCGGGCGACCCAGGACGGAATGAGCTCGCTCGCCAGCCGCCGCGGTTTCTGGCCCTTGACGAATTCGGCAAGCCGCATGCCGCTTTTGGCGGTGGCGAGTGCCAGCTTTTTCGGCACCAGGAAACCGAGTTCCAGCGGCGGTACGGCCCGGCCGACACGCTGGAAGAACGGGCGACGATAGCCCCTCGACGCAGTGAAGCGCGCCGGCAGCTTGTTCAGCGCCACATATTCGGCGATCTCATCGATCCAGCCCGCCTGCGGTCTGGCGCCCGGCTCGACGAAGAGCAGCCATTCGCCGCGCGCCGAGCGGACGATGTCCTTGATATCCCATTGCGAATGGAAGCGGCAGCCGGCAGCGTCGGCCACCCGTGAGGTGCCGTCGCGAGAGCCGTGATCGAGCACGATCACATCGCTCACCAGCCCCTCCACTGCGCCTGCCACCAAGACCGATAAAGTCTGCGCCAGTTCAGATTCCTGATCCTGACATTCGAGAACAACCGTCAACATTGACTGTTTATAATGCGCCGCACAAATTTTTGCCAGCGCCGTTTTCCTCATTTTGTTCTTGCATTGTTCTCATTTTGCCGATAGGAATTTAATCAGCAAAACGGGCGGAGGCGATGGCTTTCCGCCACGGGAGAATCCGATGAGAGAGCAGTCCCTGGCAGGGCAGGCCGCATTCGCGCCTGCCAATACGGCAGATATTGCCGATGCGATGATCGTTTCCTCGGGTCTAAGGGTCGAGGTCGATCGGCGGCGCGGGCGTGGGGCGGGATTGAACCCGACGGGGCGGTTCGAAGCGCTGCAGCGGGAGACCTTCGACGATGGCTGGCAGACATGGGAAGAACTGCCGCCGTTCAAGACGGAAGTGCAGGTCGAGAAGCCGCGCACGGCCATCACCCGCAACGAATCGCCGGATATTTCCTTCGACCGTTCGATCAATCCCTATCGCGGCTGCGAACATGGCTGCATCTATTGTTTCGCCCGGCCGACGCACGCCTATATGGGGCTTTCCGCAGGGCTCGATTTCGAGACGAAGCTGTTTGCCAAGCCCGATGCGGCAAAGTTGCTGGAGCGGGAGCTCGCCAAACCCGGCTACAAGGTGCGGGTGATCGCCATCGGCACCAATACCGACCCCTATCAGCCGATCGAAAAGGAATGGCGCATCATGCGCGGCATCCTCGAGGTCTTGAACAAGGCAAACCATCCAGTCTCGATCGTCACCAAATCGGCGATGATCCTGCGTGATCTCGACATTCTGCGGGAGATGGCAAGCAAGAACCTGGTGCGCGTCGGCATCTCCGTGACCACGCTGGATCGCAAGCTTGCCCGGACGATGGAGCCGCGGGCCGCAACACCGCCGCGGCGGCTGGAGACGATCCACACCCTTGCCGAAGCTGGCATCCAGACGGCTGTGATGGCCGCCCCGCTGATCCCGGCGCTGAACGATCACGAGTTGGAGCGCATTCTCGAATCGGCCAAGGCTGCCGGCGCCGCCGAGGCGAGCTATGTCATCCTCAGGCTGCCGCTCGAGGTCAGCCCGCTGTTTCGTGATTGGCTGCTGCAACATTACCCCGATCGTTACCGGCATGTGATGTCGCTGGTGCGCTCGATGCGCGGCGGCAAGGATTACGATGCCGAATTCGGCAAGCGCATGAAGGGCGCCGGTCCCTATGCCTGGCAGATCGCCAGGCGATTTGAGATGGCAGCCCGGCGTTTCGGCCTGACGCGACGCAGCGTGCCGCTGCGCGACGACCTGTTCGTGCCGCCCGACGGCAGCGGCGTCCAGCTGTCGCTTCTTTGACCTTTTGTTTTACGCAGTTCAGGCAAACCGCTTCGCGCTTTGCCGGGAACTGCTCTCTGGCCTTTACGCAATTCCGAACGGAAAACCGCTTCGCACTTTTCCTGGAATTGCTTGTAGCTTGCGCATCGGCTTCTCGATAGAACCGCCCTGTCTTCGAGCCCCGAGCGCAATTCCCGCGGATGGCCTTGACCGCCACCATCCGCCGGACCGGTCCCCGGCCGCCGCCCTGATCCGGGGACTTGCGGGAAATCGGGTTGGCGTGCGAGGTTCAGCCGCATGAAACCTCGCACGCCACCCGATTCTCCCCTGCTTTTCGACACGGCTCCGCTCGTGCCGGATTTCAAACTCGAGCTCAAAGCCCGCAGGGCCGGCCACTGGCCGGTTGCCGGCGCCGACGAGGCAGGCCGCGGGCCGCTGGCCGGGCCTGTGGTCGCCGCTGCCGTCATCCTCGATCCCAAACGCATCCCCGAGGGTCTGAACGATTCCAAGCAGCTTTCGGCGCAACGGCGCGAGGAACTGTTCGCGCAGATTCTGGCGACCGCGACCGTCTCCATCGCCTCCTCCAGCTCGACGCGCATCGACGAGACCGATATCCGCAAGGCTAGCCTCGACGCCATGCGCCGCGCCATCTGCAGCCTCGCCATTCCGGCAAGCTACGTGCTGACCGACGGGCTCGACGTGCCGCCCGGCCTCGATTGCCCCGGACAGGCGGTGGTCAAGGGCGATGCCCGCTCGGTCTCGATCGCCGCGGCCTCGATCGTCGCCAAGGTGACGCGCGACCGGATGATGGCACGCGCGCATCATGTGTTTCCGGATTACGGCTTTGCCGCGCATGTGGGCTACGGCACCGCACAGCACCGCGCCGGCATCGAAAAACACGGCCCCTGCTCCCTGCACCGGATGAGCTTCCGGCCGTTGCGCAAGGTCGAGGATGGTCCCGAGATGGATCAGCTTATTTCCGAGTAGGAACGGAGAGGTCGCGGCATGGTCCCTTCGCCCCGTTTACGGCGGTCCGAAGGATGGGACGAGACCAGCGGCTCGCCCCAGCACAAGGCCGAGTCATCAACAAAGAAAAGGCCGGGACATGCCCGGCCTTCGCTCTCAATCTTTTCGATACAGCTCAGTTGAGCCGCGTCTTGACCTGGCTGACGGCATTGCCGAAGAGCTCGGACTGAACCTTGGCATCGGCCTGCTTGGCAAGCACGGTTTCGGCGGCCGCGATTGCGAGATCGACGGCAGCGGAACGCACCGCCTTCATCGCCTCGGCCTCGGCCTGCTTGATCTTCTGCTCGGAAAGCGCCGTGCGGTTGGCGACGAATTCTTCCGTCTTCTTCTTCGCCTCAGTGGTCAGCATTTCGGCTTCGCGCTCAGCGGCGGCAACGATGTGGGCCGCTTCGGCTTCCGCTTCCTTGCGCTTGCGCTGGTATTCGGCGAGCAGGTGCTGGGCCTCTTCGCGCAGACGCTTGGCTTCGGCCAATTCGTTGCGGATCTGGTCGGCGCGGTCGTCGAGCGACCGTGCCATCATGCCCGGAACCTTCAGGTAAACGACCAGCGCCAGGAAGAGGACGAGGCCGACAAAGGCGAAGAAAGTTGCGTCAAAGGCAAATTCCATCGATCAAGCCTCCTTCTTGGCAGCTGCGACGGCAGCAGCGACATCGGCCTTGGCGACGGTGCCGCCGATCAACTGATCGACCACGGCAGCCGCGGTTTCCTCGGCAATGGTGCCGACGTCGGCGAAGGCCTTGGCCTTGATCTCGCCAATACGAACTTCGGCAGCCTTGATCTTTTCCGACAGGCTCGCCTCGACAGCGCGGCGATCCTCTTCGGCTTTGGCCTTGGCGGCGTCGCGTGCGGCAGAGCCGATCGCGTTGGACTTGGCGCGCGCAGCGGCCAGTTCACCTTCATAGGTCCGGACGGCGGCGTCGGCTTCCGCCTTCAGGCGGCCTGCTTCTTCCAGATCCTGGGAAATGCGCGTGTGACGCTGATCGAGGATGGCCCCGATGCGCGGCGCGATGACCTTTTGCATGAGCAAATAGAAGACGCCGAACGTGATCACCAGCCAGAGCAGCTGGGATGCGAAGGTCGTCGAATCGAAAGGCGGGAAAGGGCCGCGGGCGTGTTCGCCTTCGGCAACACCAGTCTCGGTATGGACCTCGCCTGCGGCCGGAGCGGCATGCGCATCCGTACCCGTCGCTGCCGCCGGTGCTTCCTCAGCGTAAGCCGGGGTCACAAAAAACATGCTCACCTCCAGGTGGACTGCAAATGCAAAGGATCACGGCTTGCGGTCGCAGGCCGTGATCCATCTATTCGCCGATATCAGACGGCGAAGAGGAGGAGGAGAGCGACGAGCAGCGAGAAGATGCCCAGAGCTTCCGTAACGGCGAAGCCGAATACCAGACGGCCGAACTGGCTGTCAGCGGCAGACGGATTGCGCAGTGCGCCGGAGAGGTAGCTGCCGAAGATATTGCCGAGGCCGAGAGCCGTACCGGCCATACCAAAGCAAGCCAGGCCTGCACCGATGTACTTTGCTGCTTCCGCTTCCATGTTGAACTCCTTTGAAATGGTTGTTGCGGCGAATGACTGACGCCCTTTGACGTCGATGTCGTTATCCTTAGTGCCCGCCCGGATGGATTGCGTCGTTGAGGTACATGCAAGTCAGCACCGCAAAGACGTAAGCCTGGAGGAAGGCGACGAGGAACTCGAGACCGGTCAGGGCGACGGTCATGATGAGGGGAAGAACGGCTCCGCCGACACCGACAGCACCGAGGGCTCCAAGCGAGGCGACGAAGCCTGCGAACACCTTCAGCGTGATGTGACCGGCGAGCATGTTCGCAAAAAGACGAACAGAGAGTGAAATCGGACGGGACAGGAACGAAATGATTTCGATCGTGACAACAAGCGGCAGCAGAACGCCCGGTACGCCCGACGGCACGAAGACATTCAGGAAGTGGAAGCCGTGCTTATAGAAGCCGTAGACGAGAACCGTGCCGATAACCAGGAGCGCGAGCGCGAAGGTGACGATGATCTGGCTGGTGACCGTGAAGAAATACGGGAACATGCCGAGCAGGTTCGCCGTCAGGACGAAGGTGAAGAGCGAAAAGACCAGCGGGAAGAACTTCATTCCCTGCTTGCCCGCGCCTTCCTTCAGCATGTTGGCGATGAACTCATAGGACATTTCCGCGACCGACTGCGAACGACCCGGCACGATGGCGCGGTTCGAGGTCGCGAAATAGAGGAAGCCTACGGCAACGGCAGCAGAAGCGGCCATGAAGAGCGATGCATTGGTGAACGAAAAATCAATTCCGCCGATTTCGATCGGCACAATCTTCTGGATCAGGAACTGATGAGTCGGATCGTTAGACACCGCTTGTTCTCTCTCTTTGGCCCGCAGAACGCGGGGTCATTGCACTGGACCGGAACCGGTCCTTATTTCTTGTCGCCCTTGTCGTCCAGGGGATGGGCCACCACCCCCGCAGAACGCAGCACGTTCAGAACGCCGGCACAAAATCCGAGAAGCAGAAGAACAATCAAACCCCAAGGCGCCGTGCCAACAAAACGGTCGAGGAGATAGCCAAGCAGAGCACCGACGACGATTGCGGAAATGAACTCGCTGGAAAGCTTCATCGCCTGGGCATAACCTTTGCGGCTTACCTCGGCGCGGGCTTCCCTAGCCTCGTCTTCTCCCGTCTCGACGCCCTTGGTCGCGAGTTTCGCTCCCAATTGCGCACGGCGCTTTTCAAGACTTTCCTCGCGGTCGTCCGCCATGGATCTCTCCTCGTCTGCCCGTCGCCCGCACTCCCGCTACCCCGGTCATTCGGACCCCGGACACGAAGGTTGAGACCCTTCCGGCCCGTTCTGAAGTCGCGCGCAACATAGTTTTAGGGATTGGTATAGTCAAGGCGTAGACAGCTTCTGTCCAGCGAGAAAATAAATTTGTCAAATCAAAGAGATAGGCCAATTTAAGGCCGATCGCTTAAATTCGATGGAAAGAATCCGCTTTAAAGCCCGGCAAATCGCCTTGCCCAGGCGATTTATCTCAGCTCCAGCCGCCGCCATAGGTGCGATAGAAGACGTGAAGACCGATGCGACCGACCTTTTCCATGGTCCTTGCCCATTTCGGCCTGACATAGACGGCATGGTAGTGCGTCGCCGAGCCCACTTGCGGCAGCCAGATCTTGCCTGCCGTCACCGCCATCGCCACATCGCGGGCGACTCGCCAATGATATTCCGAGTTCACCCTGTCCTTGATGGCGTCGCAGGCGAAGGAAAACTGGCAGCGGTTGCGCCAATCCTCGTTCTGATAGACGACGCCGCAGATGGTCTTGGGATAGGAAGGATTGCGGACGCGATTGAGGATGACCTGGGCGACGGCCGCCTGGCCCTTCACCGATTCCCCCCGCGCCTCGAAATAGATGCCGGAGGCAAGGCATTGCTGTTCGCGGGCGGAAAAGACGCTCGGCGCCAGCACGCTTGCGGCCCAGGCATGATCGCGCGGGCCAATCTCCGGAACGAAGCGGCCGCTATCCTGCTCGGTCAGGATGGAATCGAACGGCGACTGGCGGGAATAGTCGGGTGCCGGCGGTGCATAGGCGGTGGCGAGCACATCGGCCTTGTTGCTGGTGACGAGGCTTGCGAGCATTGCCGGCACGCCATTGTCGGTCACGACAGGCTGCTTCTTATAGAAAGAAGTGGCGATCTCGATTTCCTTGCCCTGGATTTTCGGCTTGACGAAGGCCGACCTGTCCTTGAGGTCGAAGCTCGGGGTGAAGAGCATCTTGGTGCGCTCGAGAATGGAGCCGGCGGAAAAGTCCTTCGGCGGCTGCATCTTCTCGACGGCAACGACACGGCCCTTCTTGGTGGAGCGGTTGACGCGATCTTCGTCCGGCGTGTCCTCGTGACCCTTGTCTTTGGCGGTAAAGGCGACCTTGCGACCATCGGGCAGCACCATGCCGGCGCCGGCGGAAATCGAACCGGTCACCATCGGCTCGGCGAAAGCGAGTTCGGCCTGGTGGATCGAGCCGGCCGGCGAATTGGTCAGCACCATGCGCCAGTTCTCGCCTTGATGATCGAGGCCGGCCAGCATGGCGGCGAGATCGGCATGGGATGCGACGCTCGGGAAAATCAGCCAGCCGGCAAGACCGAAGATGACCGGAGACACCCAGTTCTCGGGAAAAAGACGCAGCTTGCTACGGGAAGGGCTCTTTCGACGCAACACGAACTCCGGGCATGGAACGCGGGAACATTCCATTAAAAATCCCGCATTAACCTTGACGTCCGGTTAACGGACCGTGCCGGAATGTGACTGTGAGCACGTTTGGATGTTCTAATGCGTTGGAAAAGTCCCCTCCCCGCAGGGGCGGGGGACTAGCCGACCACGATCGCTTTGCCCGCGATCATCTCGTCGTTTGCCGAGCTGGAGTTTTGGGAGATGCGGAGCAACAGGTTAAGCCCCTCCCCCCTCGTGGGGCGGGGTCTTTGCCCCCCGTGTCAAATAATGACGTGCGAGCCCAGTTCCACCACGCGGTTGGCCGGCAGGCGGAAGTAGTCCGAGGGGTTGGCGGCGGCATTGGCGAGCGCGATGTAGAGCCGGTCCTGCCAGTAGGGCATGCCCGACTTGGCGTCCGGCACCAGCTTGCGGCGGCCGAGATAGAAGGAGGTCGACATGATGTCGAACTTCAGCCCGGTCTTGCGCAGCGTCGCCAAGGCCTGCGAGACGTTCTGCGATTCCATGAAGCCGAAGAGCAGTTCGACGCGGGAGAAGCGCGGAGAAATCTGCTCGACCTTATAGCGGTCCTGGCTCGGCACACGCGGCTTGTTGACCGTGCGGATCGTCAGGATGACGTTGCGGTCGTGAAGCACATGATTGTGCTTGAGATTGTGCAGCAGGGCGGCGGGGGCTGATTCCGGATCGCTGGTCAGGAAGATCGCGGTGCCCGGCACCTGGGCCGGCGAATGTTCGCTCTTGCGCTCGATCGAGCTGACGAAGGAGGCAAGCGGGATATCGGTGTGGCGGGTCTTTTCCATCAGGATCGCGGTGCCGCGGCGCCAGGTCCACATGACGACGGTAAAGGCGGTGGCGATCATGATCGGGATGTAGCCGCCGTCATGGATCTTCAAGAGGTTGGCGCCGAGGAAGATCAATTCGAGCACGACCAGCGGCGCGAGCGCGATCACCGCAACCGGCAGCGACCAGTTCCAGCGGGCGCGGACGAATTCGAAGGCCATGATCGAGGTCACGACCATGGCGCCGGTAACGGAGATGCCGTAGGCGGTCGCCAGCGCGTCCGACGTCTTGAAACTCAGGACCAGGAAGATGACGCCGATGAACAGCACGGCATTGACCGAAGGCACGAAGATCTGCCCGGTATTGGTTTCCGAGGTGAAGAGAATTTCCATGCGCGGCAGAAAGCCGAGGTTGATGCCCTGGCGCACCATCGAGAAAGCGCCTGTGATGACCGCCTGGCTGGCGATGATCGTCGCGGCGGTCGCCAGGATGACGACCGGCAACAGCGCCCATTTCGGGTACATCAGGTAGAAGGGATCGGACATCGTCGCCGGATTGCCGAGGACGAGCGCGCCCTGCCCGAGATAATTCAGCGTCAGCGCCGGGAAGACCAGCAGGAACCAGGCCCACTGGATCGGGCGGCGGCCGAAATGGCCGAGATCGGCATAGAGCGCCTCGGCGCCCGTCACCGTCAGGAAGACGGCGCCGAGCACGACGACGCCGTAGAAGCCTTCATGCAGCAGGAAGCTGACCGCATAATAAGGATTGAAGGCGGCAAGAATGCCGTAATCATCCGAGATATGGGAAATGCCGGCGGCAGCCATGACGAGGAACCAGACGGCGGTAATCGGCCCGAAGAACCTCGCAACGGCGCCGGTGCCGCGCGATTGCACGACGAAGAGCAGCGCCAGGATCACCACCGAGATCGGCACGATATATTCCGCAAGGCTGGGGGTGACGAGCTTCAGACCCTCGACGGCCGACAGCACGGATAGAGCCGGCGTGATCATCGCATCGCCGAGGAAGAGGGCAGCCCCCATCAGGCCGAGCAGCATCAGGATGGCGGTATGGCCGTTGGCGGTCTTCATCAGAAGGGCGAGCAGCGACAGCGTGCCGCCCTCGCCGTCATTGTCGGCGCGCAGCAGGAAGAGCACATATTTGATGGTGACGATGATCGTCAGCGCCCAGATCATCAGCGAAATCAGGCTGATGACCTCGAAACGGGTGACGCCGTCATGGGCCACCGGCTTCAGCGCCTCACGAAAGGCATAGAGCGGACTGGTGCCGATATCGCCGTAGACGACGCCGACGGAACCCAGCGCCAGATAGAACAGCTTTCGCGGCGTCATATGGGATTCGTTCGGATGGCTCTCTTCGGACATGAAGTTGCAACAGGCTCCTCAGAGCCAGCCTTTCCAGCGGAAAAAGAAAAAGGGGATGACGGCTGAGATCACCATCAGGGCCAGCGAATAGGGATAACCCGCGACCCAGGTCAGCTCCGGCATGACCTGAAAATTCATGCCATAGATGGAGGCGACCAATGTCGGCGGCAAGAACACCACCGAGGCAATCGAGAAAATCTTGATGATCGAGTTCTGCTCGATGTTGATCAGCCCGAGCGAGGCGTCGAGCAGGAAAGTGATGTTGGCGGCGACGAAGGAAGCATGCTCCGACAGCGACTGGATATCGCGCGAAACGGTGCGGCAGAGCTCCTTTGTCTCGCGATCCTGCTGGATTGCCGGGATCGTGTGAAAGAAGGTCAGCAGGCGGGACAGCGAACCGAGGCTGTCGCGCACCTTGCTGATCATCCGGTGATGGCCGGCGATATCCCTGAGCTTCTCCTCGAGATAGTTCGAAGGTTTGCGCACCTTCCTTGCCCGATCACCGAAGACATGCATCGACAGGATGTCGATGCGCGAGACGGAGATCTCGAGGATCTCGGCGGTGCGGTCGACGATCGTCTCCAGCAGCTTGGCGAGAAGGGCAGCGCCACTGCGCCAGTTTTCCGGCAGCCGGTGAAGGGCGGCAATGAACAGCGCAAAGGATTTGGGATGGGCATAACGGATGGTGACCAGGCGGTTTCCGGCCAGGATGAAGGCGACATCGGTCAGCGTCGGCGCGTCGGTATCAGCCTTCCAGAGCAGCGAAGCGGTCATGAAGACGGCGTCGTTTTCGACATAGAGCCGGGCGGAAGGCTCGATATCCTTGAGATCATCGCGGGTCGGGACCTCGATGCCGAGAATCTTCTCGACATAGAGCTCCTCGTCGCGGGTCGGCTCGATCATGTCGATCCACACGACATCCTCGGGAAAGGATGCGGCATGCGACAGATCGCGGATCTCGACCGACCTGCAATTGGAACAGTAAGCGGTGATCACCGGCAGCCTCTCCGATGCTCACGGCGCTTCGCGGCCAATGCACTTTTCATCGAAAGCCTTTCCATGCGATCGCCAGCGCGGCAGCGCGACGGTCGCTTGTCCTCGGTCGAAGCGGAAGCGGATCAAGAAAGTTCATACGACTCCGGCTGCATCCGACCTCAAAGGCCGGCATGCGCATTGTGCTCCACCGCATCGCAGTTACCAATCCTTCGATCGACAAGACAACTCCGAACTCGCAGGCGGGCCACATCCTTCGGAATGAAGACGGCCGTCATTGAGCATCTGCAGCAAACGCCATCATGGCGCCGCGGCATATGAAGCAAAGCCATGAAATAATCAAGACATCTTCCGTGAAGCGCGGCTTTTCACCACGTTTCACCCACAATTTGGGGTATTCGCGACGGTGATTCGGCACCCGAAAGCGCATCGCATCGAATTTAAATCATGCAATGCATTATTCGAAGACGATCGCCGGCGCCGGGCGCTGCGGCTGGCCGCCGAGCTGCTCCCAGACCTTGGCGGCGATGCCGCGATAGATGCCGGCGACGACGCCGTTCGGCTCGGAGGCGACGAGCGGCGTGCCGGCGTCGGAGGTCTCGCGGATGTTCATCGTCAACGGCACTTCACCGAGGAAGGGCACGCCGATACGTTCGGCCTCCTTGCGGGCGCCGCCATGGCCGAAGATGTCGTAGCGGGTGCCGGTGTCCGGGGCGATAAAATAGCTCATATTCTCGACGATGCCGAGCACCGGCACTTCGACCTTGCGGAACATGTTGAGGCCCTTGCGGGCATCGATCAGCGCGAGATCCTGCGGCGTCGAGACGATGACGGCGCCGGCAAGCGGCACCTGCTGGGCCATGGTCAGCTGCGCGTCGCCGGTGCCGGGCGGCATGTCGACGACGAGCACGTCGAGCTCACCCCAGGCGACTTCACGCAGCATCTGCAGCAGCGCCGACTGGACCATCGGCCCGCGCCAGATCATCGCCGTCTCCTCGTCGACGAGGAAGCCCATCGACATGACCTTGAGGCCATAATTCTCCATGGGATTGATGATGCGGCCGTCGATCTGTGTCGGGCGGCCGGATATCTTCAAGAGCCGCGGCATCGAGGGACCATAGATGTCGGCATCGAGAATGCCGACGCGAAGACCGTTGGCCAGCAGCCCGAGCGCCAGGTTGACGGCGGTGGTCGACTTGCCGACCCCACCCTTGCCCGAGGCGACGGCGATGATGGCGCCGATGCCCGGCACACCGATCTTGCCGGCGCGCGGCAGCTGTTGCGGCGCATGCGCATGGTGATCGTGGCCGGCATGACCGTGCGGCGGGTTGGGCGCAGGGCGGGCAGCGGGAGCAGCAGTGGCGGCCTTCTTGTCCGCGGTCAGGGCGACGAGGGCGCCCTTGACGCCGGGCATTTCCTTGATGACGCGCTCGGCGGCGAGCCGCATCGGCTCCAGCTCCTGGGCGCGATCGGCCGGAACGGTGATGGAGAAATAAACCTTGCCGTCGGAGATGAAGACGTCGGAGACCATGCCGAGCTCGACAATATCGTGCTCGAGATCCGGTCCGCGCACGGTCTTCAGCGTTTCGAGAACCTGTTCCTTGGTGACGTCGGTCATTCCACCCTCATTGCTGCTTCTTGCAGACGGCAGCGCCGCGCGTCTTTCAAGACGCGCAAGGAACGCTGTCGCACTTTGAATTGCATGACGTCAGCCTAAATCCATGCCGATTTAAGGCTGACATCATGCAGTAGAGATAGTGGAGACGGAGGCCTTCGCCAAACAAAATCATCGGCAGGACAATCGATGGCCGACGCGCCCAAAGGGGCGGGAGAATTGTCAATCCGTTGCGGCCATCAAGTCCGCCGGGCTTTCGCCCTGATGGCCGCAACGGTCTCCCCGAGAACCGGCGCAATGCGGGGCGAACTAGAGCAAGCCGGAAAAAAGGCCAGCAAAAAATGCCGAAGACAGGCCAGGTCACCAGCAGCTGCGAAAGAAGCGGTGCCAAAACGCAACAACCGCCGCCGACACCGAAGGGCCGGGAGAAAGCGGCATCGGCGTCGGGCAGCGGTGTGTCGGCCGCGCCATTTCCTGGCGCTGGCTCAGTCCCCTCTGGACCTTTGACAAAAGAGAAGCAGAAAGCGTGCCAGATGAAAAATCGGCGAAAAACAGCGCCAAAGCGCCTGCGGCAGGCACTCAGCGGGATAGATATGCCTAAGCGCTGGGCGGCTGCGAAAGCACGCGGTTGTTTTTTGCAACTTATTTGATCAGGCCGATGCGCAGCGCCTTGGCGACCGCCTGGGTGCGATTAACTGTGTCGAGCTTCTTGGTGGCGCGGTTGAGGTAGTGATTGACCGTGTGCTCGGACAGCGTGAGGATTTCGGCGATTTCGGCGCTGGTCTTGCCGGCCGCCGTCCAGTTGAGGCAATCGATCTCGCGGTCGGTCAGCGTGTCGGTGATGCGCGTATCGAGGTTGCGGATCTCGGCGAGCCTGTCGAAGACATGGATGGCGATATAGCAGAGTTCGCGCATCTCGGCCGGGCTGAAGGGTTCGCGGTCGCCGGCGAAAGAGACGGCGCCGCGCAGGCCGGAGGGCTCATGCGTCGGAAAATAGGCGCCGCGCATCATCTTGAAACGCTCGAACAGGGAGACGACGAGGATGGACTTGCCGTCGTCCCGCGACCAGTTCTGGCGCGACATGTCGTAGAAGAAGGGTCGCGCCGATGTTCTCAAGCGCCTCAGAACCGGGCTGTTCACCATCAGGCCTTCCTGGTCGTAAAGCGCCAGAAGCTCGGCCGGCCAACTGGTGATGACCGTGCTGCCCTGAAGATCGAAGGAAGTGACGGGCGGCAGGTTGAGAACCATGAAGGCCCGGCTGCGATAGGCTTCGGTCACACGCTTCATGAAACGGAAAATATCGAACTGGGTCTTCAGTCCGGCTATTTCCTGAACATGATCGTCTTCTTCCGGGGATGCTTGCGACAAGGGTGCCATCACATTTCTTCATCTTCGGCACAGCGGCCGGCAAACCGTTTGCGAAACCTGCCCGCCATGGGTGTTTCGATTGCATAGGGAATGATGATCGCCTGGGATCACATGGGATCGGCTTTGGCGTTTAGCGTTCGGCCGTTGAATGGTTGTAGATTTCGCTGACCGTTCTAGTTGTGGTGATTCGCCAGCAAATCTCAATATCGCGCTCACCATAAGCATGCTCTGCGATCGCGTCCAGCGGCGGGCGGACTGCGATTTTTTCCGTCAGCGGCGCGGCCCCAGACGGACGCGCATGCCTTCCATGATCCTCCCAGCTGCCAGCTGAACCGGAACGGCCCATTGGCGCAGAAGTTCCATCGACAGGCGATAGGCCGGGCCGGTGATCGAAACGCCCCCAATAAAAGTCCGATCCTCCGACCAGACGGGTGCGGCAACGCAACGGATGCCGGCCTCGTGCTCCTCACGGTCGAAGGCAAAGCCCTGATCGGCAATTTCGCGGATTTCTTCCAGCAGCGTTTCGGCCGAGACATGGGTCGATGCGGTAAAGCTGGTGAAGCTCAGGCCGGCGATGAGATCGCCGAGGCTCTCGGCCGGCAGCAGCGACAGGGCCGCCTTGCCGACGCCGGTGCAGTAACAGGGCGAGGCATTGCCGATCTGCGAATACATGCGCACCGGCTGCCTGCCTTCGACCTTGTCGAGATAGATGATCGACTGGCCTCTCAGAACACCGAGATGCACCGTCTCGCCGGTCGCCTGCTGCAGATCGGCGAGGTGCGGCTCGGCAATCAGGCGAAATTCGTTGCGCGCCCAGCTGCGCGCGGCGAAATCGAGCAGGCGCAGGCCCGGCGCATAACGGCCGTCGCCATCGAGTTCGAGCAGGCCTTCCTCCACCAGGTGACTCAGCTGGCGATGCAGCGTGCCACGCGGCTGGCCGGCAAGAGCCAGGATATCGGTGAAACGCAGCGGCGCATCGGCATGGGTGACGAGATCGAGCAGAACCATCAGTTTGCCGAGCGTGCCGGTTTCGCGTGACTGTGCTGGCCCGTCGCCGTTTGAATTCATCGCCTCACTCACCCTTGACAGAAAGGCCAGTGTAATTCGATAATTCCATATAGTCAAATTAAGTTCCAAATAATGGAATAGCGATAAGATCGGGAGGCGCCGCTGACGATGACAGTGACCATGATGCCAACAGCACAATTTCCCGAGTTCAAGGACCGAGCCGTGCTCGTGACCGGCGGCGGATCGGGCATCGGCGCTGCGATCGTCGAAGGTTTCGCGCGCCAGGGCGCCAAGGTGTCGTTCATCGATATCGCCGAGACCGCAGGCCGCGAGCTCGCCGAAAGGCTGTCGCGCGAGACGGCGCATCCGGTTTCCTTTCACCATGCCGACCTGCGCGACATCGAGGCGATCCGACGCACGGTCGATACCGTCGTTGCGCGGTCCGGACCGATCCGCGTGCTGGTCAACAATGCCGCCTGGGACGACCGCCATGAATTCGACGCGGTGACCGAAGCCTATTGGGACAACAACCAGGCGGTCAACCTCAGGCATGTGTTCTTTACCTCGCAGGCAGTCGTGCCGTCGATGCGGACGGCCGGCGGCGGGGCGATCATCAATATGTCGTCGATCGCCTTCAAGCTGAACATGGGCGGCTTTCCCGCCTATGCGGCGGCGAAGGCTGCGGTCGTCGGGCTGACGAAGAGCATGGCGGGCAGGCTCGGGCCGGAGAATATCCGCGTCAACTGCATCCTGCCCGGCATGGTCGTCACCGAGCGGCAGATGCAGCTCTGGCTGACCGAGGAGAGCATTGCGAGTTCGGTCGAGGACCAGTGCCTGAAAGTCGCCCTCAAGCCCGATGCGATCGTCGGTCCCTGCCTGTTTCTTGCATCCGACTGCGCGGCGGCGATGACCGCCCAGTCCCTGATTGTCGATGGAGGCGTTCTGTAATGGCAAATCCCGCTTATGTCGCGGTGGACTGGGGCACCAGCAGCTTCCGGCTCTGGCTGATCGACCGGGACGGCACCGTCCGTGCCGAACGCCGCAGCGGCGAAGGTATGACGAGCGCCGCAAAGACCGGCTTTTCCACCGTGCTTGCCAGCCATCTCGCTGCCATCGAAGCGCCGGAAAACCTGCCGGTGATCGTCTGCGGCATGGCCGGCGCCAGGCAAGGCTGGGTCGAGGCCGGTTATATCGACGTGCCGGCGCCGCTCGCCGCGATCCTCACCGGGGCGGTCTCCGTGCCCGGCGAAAGCCGCGACATCCGCATCCTGCCGGGCCTTGCCCAGCGGGATATCGCCACACCCGACGTCATGCGCGGCGAGGAAACCCAGCTGCTCGGCGCGCTCGGCCGCGCAAGCTCCGGAGCGCAGGCGGTCTGCATGCCCGGCACGCATTCGAAATGGGTGCATGTGACGGACGGCAAAGTTACCGGCTTTTCGACCTTCATGACCGGCGAGCTTTTCGACGTCATCAGCAAACACACGATCCTGTCGCATGCGGTTGCGGGGGCGGAAGAGCAGCCGGCGGATGCGGCGGCCTTCGAGGCGGCGGTCTCGGCGGCTTTCGCGCGCCCGGCCCTTGCCTCCAACCTGCTGTTCACGGCCCGCTCGGGCCAGCTCCTGCACGGCATTTCAGCCGCTGCCGCGCAAGCCCGGCTTTCCGGCACGCTGATCGGCCTCGAAATCGCCGGGGCACTGCAGGATGCGGCCAACTCAGACATCACCCTCGTTGCCTCCGGGCGCCTGCAGGCGCTCTATGAACAGGCTTTCAAAACCCTCTCCCTTGCCTTCACCGCCATCGACGCCGACGCCGCCGTGCGCCGCGGGCTTTCGGCTGCCGCCGAAGCCATCTGGCCGAATTAGAAAGCTGACACAATGACCCGTATCCCCTTCCCCGACATGAAGCGTCCGCTGATCGCCATCCTTCGCGGCATCAGGCCTGAAGAGACCGAAAGCGTCGTCGGCGCCTTGATCGAAAACGGCCTGACGGCGATCGAGATCCCACTCAACTCGCCCGAACCGTTCAAATCCATCGAGATCGCCGCGAAGATGGCGCCGGCACACGTGCTGATCGGCGCCGGCACTGTGCTGACGGTCGAGGCGGTCGACAGCCTGCATGCTGCCGGCGGCAAGCTGCTTGTCACGCCGAATGTCGAGCCTGAGGTAATCATCCGGGCGCGCGGATACGGCATGGTGACGATGCCGGGTGTCTTTACCCCGACCGAGGCGCTGGCGGCAGCACGCGCCGGCGCCACCGGTCTCAAATTCTTTCCGGCAAGCGTGCTTGGTCCTTCCGGCATCACGGCGATCCGGGCCATCCTGCCGCCGGAACTCACGATTGCCGCCGTCGGCGGCGTATCGGACAAGAACTTCGGCGATTATACCAAGGCCGGCATCTTCGCCTTCGGCCTCGGCACCAGCATCTACAAACCCGGAATGACCGCGTCAGAGGTTGCCGAGCGCGCCAAGGCGACCATTTACGCCTATGATGCAGCCATTGGGAGCGTGAGCGTATGACCGATATTTATGAGTTCGAGGGCAAAACCCTTTGCAACACCAATTCCGTCCTCGGCGAAGGCCCGACCTATGATCCGGACAGCAATACCGTCTGGTGGTTCAACATCCTGGGCAAGGAACTGCATGAGCTCAATCTTTCGACAGGCGCGAAAAAGGTGCATCCGCTGCCTGTGATGGCGAGCGTACTTGCCCGCATCGACGCCGGACGGCAGCTGATCGCGACGGAGGAAGGGCTTTTCGTGCGCGACGTGGCCAGCGGCAACCTCACCTTCTACGCCGCGCTCGAAAACGACAGGCCGGAAAACCGTTCGAACGACGGCCGCACCCATCCTTCCGGTGCACTCTGGATCGGCACGATGAGCAAGCGGGCGGAAAACCAGGCCGGCGCCATCTATCATGTCGCCAGCGGCAAGGTGACGAAGATCTTCAACGGCATCAGCATCCCGAATTCAATCTGCTTCTCGCCGGACGGCACGGTCGGCTATTATACGGATTCCCGCATCAACCGGCTGATGCGGGTCATGGTCGATCCGCAGACCGGCCTGCCCTCGGGCGAACCGATCGTGCTCGTCGACAGCATGAACGAGCCCGGCGACATCGACGGCTCGGTGGTCGATGCCGATGGTTATATCTGGAATGCACGCTGGGGTGCGGGGGTCGTCGACCGCTACAATCCCGATGGCCTGCGCATCTCCCGCTACAAGGTTCCTGCCGTCCAGCCCTCCTGCCCCGCCTTCATCGGCGTCAATGCCGACCGGCTGGCGGTCACCACCGCCTGGGAAGGGCTGGATGAAAATGCCCGTTCGGCCCAGCCGAGCGCCGGCGCGCTTCTGGAACTCGGCATCGAGGTCAAAGGCGCGTTCGATCCGGTCTATGTGATCTGAATCCGGCTTTGCCAACGACCTCCAGAGGCGCTCCCGACCGGGGCGCCTTTTCTCGTTTTTGCAGCAGTTCTTCGATAAATGTTCCGTGAGAATCGAGAAATTTTCCGTGTTTTCAACCGGAACCAATCGGCCCACCAGTCATTTTCCCTTCGAACCGGCGCGGCAATCACACAGATATTGCCGGGTCAGCGATCACTCTAGGGAACTGAAGGTAGGTTCGAAATGACACGCAAACTCTTGACGACCGTTGCCGCTGGCGCGCTGTTTGCCACGGCTTTCGCACCGGCGGCATTCTCACAGACGGCCGCGCAGCCGGCGGATCCCGCCGCTCCGACCCAAGCGGCGCCTGCCGATCCGGCAGCCCCGAAGCCGCCGATCACTCCTGACGTCACCAAGCCCGCAGGCGATGCCGCACAGGCTCCCGCCCCGGCCGCGACGACAGACACGGCTCAGGCCGGCTATATCACCGAACAGGCTCCTGATCAGATCAGCGCCAATACTTATATCGGCCAGTCGGTCTATAACGGCAACAATGAAAGTATCGGCAGCGTCAACGACCTGATCATGAAGAAGGATGGCGGCTTGGTTGCCGCGATCGTTGGCGTCGGCGGCTTCCTCGGTATCGGCGAAAAGAACGTCGCCGTGCCGATGGACAAGATCACCGTCGCCCAGAACACCCAGGACGGCAGCGTCAAACTGACGACAAGCGAAACGGCTGAATCGCTGAAGGCCGCACCTGAGTTCAAGACGCTGGCCATGCAGTCGGCTGAAAAGGCACCGGCCACCGGTACCGCCCTGCCGACCGACGCCACGTCAACAGGCTCGACCACGGCCAAGTAGACCGGGGTCAAGTAAACCACGCGCGGTAGTATAGCGTAGGCGATGGCGCTCCTAGGGGCGCCATCGCTTTATGCGCTGACCCGCTCCACCATGGTCGGATCGTAATAGTTCTCGTGCAGGAAGCGCAGCGTGGCGATACCGTCGGCCGGACGGCCGAAGTGATAGCCCTGGCCCATGCCGCAGCCGAGCGTGCGCAGCTTAACCGCCTCGGCATAATCCTCGATCCCTTCCGCCACGACCTCCAGCTCCAGACCCTCGCACATGGTCAGGATCGCCTTGATGATATGTTCGGAGGCGCGGTCGGAATTGATGCGTGAGACGAAGGCCCGGTCGATCTTGATCTTGTCGAAGATGAAGTCGCGCAGGCGCCCGAGGCTCGACTGGCCGGTGCCGAAATCGTCGAGAGAGATGCGCACGCCGGCGGCGCGCAGATCGGCGATGATGCGATGGGCGGTATCGGCCGAGCTCATCACCGCGGTCTCGGTGATCTCCAGCTCCAGGCGATGGGGATCGAAGCCGACGCGGCCGAGGATCGACAGGATGCTGCCGCTGGTGCCCGGATCCATCAGCTGAGCCGAGGAGAGATTGAACGACAGGAAGAGGTCGCGTGGCCAGGAAAGGGCGGCTTCGGCGGCTTTGCGCAGCAGTGCTTCCGACAGCGCGTCGATGAAGCCGCGCTCTTCGGCGAGCGGCACGAAGACGCCGGGCGGGACGAAGCCGAGATCGGGATCGTTCCAGCGGGCGAGCGCCTCGAAACCGACGACCTGGTTGTTGGACAGCGAGACGATCGGCTGGAAATGCACATCGATCGCATCGGAGATGATGGCGTTTCTGAGCGCCTGCTCCAGCTGCGTCGCGCGCTTCATCTCCTGGGCGATCTCGCGCGAGTAGACGGTGATCTGGCCGCGACCGCGGCGCTTGGAACGGTAGAGGGCGGTTTCGGCGCTCTTCAGCAGTTCATCGCAATCCTCTCCGGCGAAGGGATAGATGGAGAAGCCGAGGGAAGCGGAGAGACGGACGTTGCGGTCACCGAGGTCATAGGGAGCCGACAGAACCTCGCGGATCATCTGACCGAATTTCTCGGCACTCGCCCGCTCGAAAATCAGCGGCAGCACGAAAGCGAATTCGTCACCATCATGACGGGTGACCAATGCACCATCGGGAATACAAGCCTTGAGGCGGTGGGCGACCTGGCAAAGGATTTCATCGCCGGCTGCCGAGCCGAAGAGATCGTTGATCGGTTTGAAACTGTCGAGATTGGCGATGCCGATGGTGAAGGGGGCCGGGTCGCTGGCACGCTCGGAAGAGATCTGCAAGACCTTGTCGCGCATGCGATTGCGGTTTCCCAATCCGGTCAGCGGATCGGTATAGGCCATCGCCTGAAGCTCGTTCTGACCGACGGTCAAGAAGGCTATGTCCGCCGATTTTATCATCCAAACCCGAGCTTTCCTCCGGAGCCATGCAAAGAATGACCGGCATGTCTTAACAATTCGATAGTAAATCATCGGCTTCTGCCGCCTGAACCGCCCCAAAATTTAGGGAATTGACGGGGCTCTCCGCCTAGCCTCGCGCCCGCACGGCCTCATCCATCAGGTACTTCTGAAATACGGTCTCCAGCATGTCGGGGCTGACGGGTTTCATGATGACGTCGTCCATGCCTGATTTGACGCATTCGGCGCGGTCGCGCTCGAAGGCCTGGGTGAGCACGCCGATGATCGGGGTGCGGGCTCCGCCACCGGTTTCCTCCATCTGCCGGATGAGACGCGCTGCCTCGAAGCCGTTGAAGCCCGGCAGGGAAATATCCATCAGTACGATCTGCGGCCGGTGTTCGGCCCACATCCGCACGACCTCGTCGCCGGTCGCCGCGATCATATGGCTGTAGCCCAGGCCTTCGAGGATCTGCGAAAAAACGATCTGGTTGATATCATTGTCCTCGGCCACGAGAACCTGCAGGCCGACCACGTCGTCGGAGATGCTGATTTCCCAATCCGTATCCGAACCGGCAGCACTGCGGCTGTTGCGATTGAAATGGCGGGCGATCTGGAAGGTGAGCTCGTTGGCGATCTGGAAACCGTCCATGACCAGCGCCGGGATGCCGTATTGCTCGGCGAGTTCGAGGCAGCGCATGCCCATCTGATTGTCGATGATCAGGAGATCGAGCGAGATGCCGGAGGAGGTGGCGATTTCCAGGAAGCGCTCCTCTTCGTCCTCGCCGCGGACCGAGCAGGATTCGAAGCCGTATTTCGACAGGGTCCGCAGCGCGGCGGTCTCGGCGGCGAGGTCGGCCGTGACGACGAGGACCTTGCGGCCCGAGAAATTCTCCGGAACGATCGCTTCCATTGCCGCCGGTTCGCGGCGCTCGACGGCGCTCGGCACCGGCACATAGGCCCGGCGATAGCTTTGATTGCTTGACGTGGTGATCGCCGAGGCCCGGCCGAACTCGTCGAGATCGGCGCCGTCGCGCGGCAGGTCCTGCGTGGTCGACACCAGGAAATAGCGGCCGGGCTTGCCGATACGGTGCTTGCGGCTGACGATGTCGCGCTCGATGCCGTCGCGGGAGATCTGTCGTTGGCGCGAGACCGACATTTCGCCGGTCTCCAGCACATGACGATCGCTTTCCTCAAAGCGCTTGGCGATCTCCGGTGAGAAGAGATCGCCACTCTTGCGCCCGAGCACCTCGTCGGCGGTCGTCTGATATTTTTCGCAGAAGGCGAGATTGACGGCCACATAGGTGAGATTGCGGTCCTTGACGAAGAGCGGGAACGGCAGATTGTCGAGAATGTCCTCGGTCAGCTGTACGCGCTCCAGATCCGAACGCCATTGCTCCTCGCGCTTCTTGTCCTCGGAAATGTCGGAGATGATGGTAACGCCGTAACCGCCCGGCAGCCTGCGCTTGACGAAGCGGACCCAGCTGTCGGCGCCATGGCGCTCGACGGATTCGAAGCGCTCGCGCCAATGCGAGGCGATTTTCTGCGACAGCCAGTCCTCGCGGCTGAGCGAGCCGCCCTGCTTCGCAGCATATTGCTGACGAATGCCGGTGTCATACATCGCCCCGAGGAAATCGCGAAGCCGGGTGCCCGGCTTCAGCATCTCCGGCGGTAGCGGGAAGAACTCCAGCGTCTGGCGGCTTGCAAAGATCAGATGGTCGTTTTTGTCGTAGATGATGAAAGCTGCGGAAAGGCTGTCGCACACCACATCGAATAGCGCCGTCTGCAGATCGGCCTCGACGGAGGTCCCATCGATTTCTGATGATGTGTCCGCCTTTTCGAAGCCGGCACTCATGCTATTGCGTCCCACATCTGTTCGATTTCGCAGCTTCCGGAGGTATATGAATAGAAATGCCATTTTTATGTTAAAACCGGCTTAACAATACAGCGCCGCGCGTCTTTTCCAGCCGCGCAGAGGACGCTGTAACACTTTGAACTGCTGCATAATTTCATCCTTAGATCGGTTCCGATTTGAGGATGAAATCATGCAGCGGCGCCCCCGATCTTGAGGGAGGCCCCGATCAAGCCTAGGGAAAGCTTGCGCCAACCCCTTCCCTCCAGCCCGCGAATCCCCGAAAATAGCCCATGGCCATCAGACAGCTCTCCGAAACGCTCATCAACCAGATTGCCGCCGGCGAAGTCATCGAACGGCCGGCGAGCGCTGCCAAGGAACTGATCGAAAACGCGCTCGACGCGGGCGCGACCCGCATCGAGATCGCCACATCAGGCGGCGGCAAGGCGCTGCTGCGCGTCAGCGACAACGGCTCGGGCATGGACGCGGCCGATCTGGAACTGGCGGTCAGGCGCCACTGCACCTCGAAGATATCGGAGACGCTCGAGGACATCCGCACACTCGGCTTCCGCGGCGAGGCGCTGCCCTCGATCGGCTCTGTCGCCAAGCTTAGCATCGCCAGCCGCAGGCGCGACAGCGCCGGCGGCCACGAGATCGCTGTCGCCGGCGGCAAAATCGCGCATATCAGGCCGGCCGCCGCCAATCCCGGCACGATCGTCGAAGTGCGCGACCTGTTCTTCGCCACACCGGCCCGGCTCAAATTCCTGAAGACGGAGAAGGCCGAGGCCGGCGCCATCACCGAGATCGTCAAGCGCATGGCGATCGCCTTTCCCGCCGTACGCTTCGTGCTGTCGGGCTCGGACCGCACGACGCTGGAATTTCCGGCGACCGGCGACGATCACCTGGCGCGCATGGCGCAGGTGCTCGGCAAGGAATTCCGCGACAACGCCATTGCGCTCGACGCCGTGCGCGAGGAGATTTCGCTCACCGGTTTTGCCGGCGTGCCGACCTTCAATCGCGGCAATTCCGCCCATCAGTACGCCTTCGTCAATGGTCGACCGGTGCAGGATAAGCTGATCCTCTCGGCGATCCGCGGCGCCTATGCAGAGACGATCCCTTCCGGACGCCATCCGGTGGCGGTGCTGTCGATCACACTCGATCCCGCTCTTGTCGACGTCAACGTGCATCCGGCAAAATCCGACGTGCGGTTCCGCGACCCGGGTCTGGTGCGCGGCCTGATCGTCGGCGCCATCCGTGAGGCCTTGGCCCGCGACGGCAGTCGGGCGGCAACGACCGGGGCGAGCGACATGCTGCGCTCCTTCCGCCCCGGCTTCCAGCCGCAGGCGCAGCGGCCGCAGGCGCCATGGTCGGCCGAGACCTCGCCCTTCCGGCCTTATCAGCCGGCAACGGGTCTCAGCGAACGGCCGCAGGCGTCCTTCGACGGGCTGTCGATGCCGACGGCGCGGGCCGAGCCGCAGTTTTCGCCGCAGCCGGCTGCCCCCGAAGCAACCGCGCGCTATCCGCTCGGCGCGGCGCGGGCGCAGATCCACGCAAATTACATCGTCGCCCAGACCGAGGACGGGCTGGTGATCGTCGACCAGCATGCCGCGCACGAGCGGCTGGTCTTCGAGGCGATGCGCAAGGCGCTGCATTCGAAGCGGCTCGCTTCGCAGGTGCTGCTCATCCCCGAGATCATCGACATTCCGGAAGAGGATTGCGACCGGCTGATGCAGCATGCGGCGGAGCTTTCCGAACTCGGCCTGGCGATCGAGCGTTTCGGCCCCGGGGCGATCGCCGTGCGCGAGACGCCGGCGATGCTCGGCGAGGTCGATGCGCATGGCCTGATCCGCCAGCTTGCCGATGAGATCGCCGAATGGGATACGGCGTCGGGCCTGTCGGCCAAGCTCGAATATGTGGCGGCGACCATGGCCTGCCACGGATCGGTGCGCTCCGGACGGCGGCTGCGGCCGGAGGAAATGAACGCGCTGCTGCGGGAAATGGAAGTGACGCCCGGCTCCGGCCAGTGCAATCACGGCCGGCCGACCTATATCGAATTGAAGCTCAGCGATATCGAGCGGCTTTTCGGCAGAAGCTAAAAAAGCTGGAAAAGCAGCCCTTTCGAGAGTATGGCAGACTAAAGCGTGTCGCGAATCTTTCAGATTCGCTTGCCTCGCTTTAGATCTTTGGTGTTCCGCATGTCGTGATCGCAAAACCGCGGCACACTTTTGCGCGACATGCTCTAATGACAGACTGCAGGGAACGGAGCGCATGAATTTGTTCGAAGGGCACGGAAACCGCGAGGCGAAGATCCGGTATCTCGATGGCGATTTCCAGATTCTCTCGCCCGGCTCCTATGTCGTCTGCGCGATGACGGGGAAACAGATCCCGCTCGACGAGTTGCGCTACTGGAGCGTCGCCCGGCAGGAGCCCTATGCCGACGTGATCTCGGCCATCGATGCCGACAAACGCGCCGGCGTGCTGCCGAACCAACGGCGTTAAGCCCTCTATCACTTTAAAACTGCGGCTCAGCTTTTCCTGGATTGCCCTGGCTGGCAGGCTTCATTTCCCGCAGGCGCCGCTCGCGACAGGCGATGATCGCCCGGTCGATGATGAGACTGGGCGCGAGGTGATCGTCGAACACCATGTCGATCTCGATCACCCGGCTCTTTTCGGCGAGCCGTGCTGCCTTGCCAGGATGGCCGGAGAGGCGGACGAAATCCTTGGAGGTGGTGACGATCAGAAGGCCCTGGTGCTCGGCGGTCGTCAGGATGTCGTCGATCTCTTCCTCGGTCAGGTGCTCGTGGTCGCCGAAGGATTTGGCGACCGTGATTTCGGCGCCGCGTGATTCCACTGTGCGGAAGAATTTCGAAGGATCAGCGATGCCGGCGAAGGCGAGCACCTTCGTGCCGGCGAGCGTATTGTCGCCCCGCACTTTCAGCGATGCGGTGAAATAGGGCTTTGCCGCCCGCGCCGCCATGCGGACGATCCTGTCGGCCGCATTGCCTCCGCCGACCTTCAGCAGCGCCGTCGCATGACGCAGCTGCTGGCGGATCGGCGCTCGCACAGGGCCGCCCGGCACGATATGGCCGTTGCCGAGGCCGCGGGTCGCATCGATGACGAGCAGGGCATAGTCGATCGCCAGCCGGGCGCTCTGGAACCCGTCATCCATGATGATGAGTTCGGCGCCCTCCGCCACCAGGCGCGCAGCACCCTCGACACGCCTTCGGGAAATCACCGTCAGCGCCTCCTGGGCAAGCAGCAACGGCTCGTCGCCGACGGCAACCGCCCGGTGATGATCAGGATCGACGACGGTGGTTACATCGAGCGAACCGCCGTAACCCCTGCTGAGAAAACCGGGCTTCAGCCCCTTCGCCTTGGCGGCACGGGCGATCGTCAGCGCCGTCGGCGTCTTGCCGGCGCCGCCGACGGTGAAATTGCCGACGCAGATGACCGGAACCGGAACGGAGGCGCGGCGCGCATGGGCCATGCGGTGGCCGGCGATGCGGCCATAGAGAAAAGAAAGCGGCAGCAGCAGCCAGGCTCGCCAATCGGCTTTCCTCCACCAGAACGGCGGCGCTTCGGATATCATCTTGCCGTCCCGCTCCCCTGCCGGCCTTGTTCTCACGCCATTCCTGGGAAAGTCGCTGCGCGCTTTTCCCGGCAAAACCGCTGTGCACTTTTGCTGGAATTGCTCCAGCCGCAGCCGGTCCCCTGCTTTTCGATCGGCTGGATTGAGAAGCCAAAACCTGAAAAAATGCAAGCCCTTACCGGTCAGGCCGGCTGCAGGTCCGGCAAAAGCGTCTCGATGGCGGTGATATCGTCGAGCACGTGATGGGCGGCGGCGGCAAGCGAATCCCGCGAACCGGTGCCGGTCAGCACCGCGATCCTCAGCCCCGTCCCGGCATTCAGGCCCATGTGCAGATCGTGATTGTTGTCGCCGACCATGGCGACCTCTTCAGGCGAAAGACCGGTCGCGGCGCAGAAGCCGAGCACCATGCCCGGCTCCGGCTTGACGCCGAAACCGCTGTCATAGCCGGCGACGTAGTCGATATAGCGGGCAAAACCGAAGCGCTCCGCCGTCTGGCGGATTGACCGCTCATTGTCGCTGGAGGCGACGCCGAGCTTGAAGCCGCGCCGATGCAGCCGGGAAAAGAAGCCGGCAAGGTCGGTTACCGGCACGGAAAATTCGGCGGCGCTGGAAAAGAGCGCGTCGAGGCGCACCGTCAGTTCGCCGACATCGACCATCGAGCCGGCGGCAACGAGGCCCTCGGCGATCTGGCGGGTATTGCCGGCGGCAAGCAGGCTGTCGGGAACGATATGACCGGTCACCGGATCCATGCCGCAGGCGGCAAGCAGCCGGTCGGCGAGAAGCGGATCCCCTTCGGCGGCGATGCGAGCCAGCTCGCGGTTTACCGGCAGCCAGCTCTCGTCATAGTCGAGCAGCGTGCCGTCCTTGTCGAAAAGAATGCCTTTGATGGGGGCGGCTGCCGACATCTTCGTTCCTCAGAGCTGGGCCACGGCCTTGGGCAGCAGCCGCGCCTTCACCGTCAACGGGTTGATATAGGGCTCCAGCCCCTTCACTGTCGCCGTCAGCGCACCGCGCATCTCGTGCACGGCGGTGATGCCGGCCTCGATCATATTGCGGCGGGCTTCGTCGTTGATCAGCAGGTAGTGCACGCCCTTGGCCAGCATTTCGGTATCGCGCACCATGCGGGCGCTGCCGCTGCGGGCAAGCTTCTGATAGGCATCGCGGAAGTTCTGCACATGGCCGCCGGAAAGAATGGCGCAGCCGAGCATGGCAGGCTCCAGCGGATTCTGGCCGCCTTCGGCAAAGAGCGAGCGGCCGACGAAAGCGATTTCCGTCAGTCGCAAATAGAGGCCCATTTCGCCGATCGTATCGCCGAGGAAGATATCGACATCGGCGGACAAGACGTCGTCGCGGGTGCGGCGGGCGACCTTCAGCCCCTGCTTGACCAGAGCCGCCTCGATCTCGTCGCTGCGCTCGGGATGACGCGGCACGATGATCGTCAATTGATGATCACGCTCCTTGAGCGCCCGATGAACGATGGCGGCGGCATTCTCCTCGCCGTCGAAGGTCGAGATCGCCGCCCATGTCTTGCGGTCGCCGATCTGCTTCTTATAGCGGGCCAGGACGGCGCTGTCATAAGGCGGTGCGTCGGTATCGACCTTCAGATTGCCCGAGGTGATGACCGGGACAGCGCCGAGATCGCGAAAACGTTCGGCATCGACATCCGACTGGGCAATGACGAGGGCAAGATTCTCGAACAAGGCTTCGGCGATCGCCGGGCGGCGGCGCCAGCGGGCAAAGGAGCGATCCGACATGCGGGCATTGATCAGGATCTGCGGAATGCGGCGGCGGCCAAGCTCCAGCACTGTTGCCGGCCAGATCTCGGATTCGGCGATGATGGCGCAGTCGGGCTGCCAATAATCGAGGAAGCGGCTGACGGAGGGTTTCAGGTCGAGCGGCACATATTGATGGATCGCCTCCTGGCCGAGGCGCTCGGCGGCGAGCTTGGCGGAGGTGATGGTGCCGGTCGTCAGGATGACGTGGATATCGCGGCGGCGGATTTCACGGATCAGCGGGATGACGGCGTTGGTTTCCCCGACACTTGCGGCATGGAACCAGACGAGCGGACCCTGCGGCCGGTTGGCGCTCGGATAACCGAAGCGCTCCAGGCGGCGCGCCCGGTCTTCCTTACCCTTGGCGGTGCGGTAGGTGATATAGAGGCCGACGACCGGAGAGGCCACGGTTCCCGCCAGACGGTATGCGCTCAGACCGAACCGCGCCATCCGGGAGCTCATTGCGCCAGCCTCCGATCAAAACCGATCGACATCACACCCATTCCCTAATTATCGTTGCGGCCGCAATGGCCGATCAATTTGTTCAGAATGCGTCAAACAATCCGGATCGACCAATCCGGATCGACGGCGCCCGATGCACGAAAGCCCGTTCGACGAGCGGTCGCGCCGGCGGCACATCCCGAGGTGCCCGGCCGAAGCTCCTGGCCGAGGTCCCTGACTCAGCTTCGTGGCCGAGGTCAGTTACCCTTGGCCTTTTCCTGCGGATCGAGCAAACGATGCATGTGGACGATGAAGTAGCGCATATGCGCATTGTCGACCGTCTGCTGCGCCTTCGACTTCCAGGCCGTCAGCGCCGTGGCATAATCCGGGAAAATGCCGACGATATCGAGACCCTTCAGATCACGGAACTGGACGTCATCGAGGCTTTCCAGTTCGCCGCCAAAAACGAGATGCAAAAGCTGCTTCTTGTCACCGGATTCAGTCATTTTTTCTTCTCTTTCTGCCTATTCTCCTCCGCCATCCCATCTGCGGGATTTTGACGGAAACGTCAACTGTCTCGTCGTCCTGCAAAGGCCGCGAGGAATTCGCCGAGGCGGGGCGCCGGACCTGCACAGAGGACCTTGTGGGTGACTTCGACGCTGTTGTAGACGACCGCCCGGCCTTCAAGATCGACGAGACCGCCGCCGGCGCAGGCGAGGATCAGATCGGCGGCGGCAAGGTCCCAATCATGTGAATTGCCCTTGACGACGGTGCCTTCGAGACGACCGTCCGCCACCATGGCAATGCGATAGGCGAGCGAGGGGATGTATTTCTCCCGCGTCACCCGCTCCTGGAACTCCGGCGGCAAGGTCTTCAGCAAGTCTTCGCCGATCGCTAGACGGCTCATTTCCTCCGGGCCGGCGACAGAGACGGTGAAGGGCACGCCGTTCTTCAGCGCCACGCCGCCCTCGACCGCCTCATAGAGCTCTTCGAGCGCCGGGGCATAGAGCACGCCGGCGACCGGCCGGCCGCGATGAACCACCGCGACGCTGACGCACCAGACCTTCTGGCCGCCGAGGAAGGCGCGCGTGCCGTCGATCGGATCGATGATGAACAAGGTCTCGCGTGAGAGACGGTCGGCATCGTCGTCGGTTTCCTCAGACAGCCAGCCATAATCCGGCCGGGCCTTGCGCAGAATGGTCTCGAGCGTCTTGTTGGCGGCGAAATCGGCGGCGCTGACGGGCGAGCGGTCGTCATTCTTCCACCAGACTTCCGGAGACTGGTTGAAGAAGCCGAAAGCGACGGCACCCGCCTCCTTCGCAGCATCGACGATCAGCGTGAGATCGCTCTGCCAGCGGGCTTTCTCCATGTCGCTCATCAGATCAATCCGTTTCTGAACTATCATTGGAGCATGATGTCGTCCGAAAACCGCGCACACTTTTCGGCATCATGCTCTAGCGCCCTGCAAGCGTCATGCCCTCGATGGCAAAGGTGGGGGCCGCGACGCCGAACTTGCGATCGATGTCGTTTGCCGGCGTCAGGCGCATGAACATGTCCTTGAGGTTCGAGGCGATCGTCACCTCGGAAACCGGGAAAGTCAGTTCGCCGTTCTCGATCCAGAAGCCGGTGGCGCCGCGGCTGTATTCGCCGGTGATCATGTTGACGCCGTGGCCGATCAATTCGGTGACATAAAAACCGTTGCCGACGCTGCGGATCAGCTCTTCCGGCGAGATGTCGCCGGGTTCCAAGGCAAGGTTGCTGGAGGAAGGCGAGACTGATGTGCCGCCGCGCACGCCGCGGCCGTTGGTCGTAAGACCCAATTCACGCGCCGTCGAGGTCGAAAGGAACCAGTGTTTCAACACGCCGTCCTCGATCATGACAAGCCGCTCGCCGGACACGCCCTCGCCGTCGAAGGGCCGCGAGGAAGGCCCACGCACGATCAAGGGATCGTCGGTGATCGACAGGCCTGACTTCAACACCTGCTGACCCATCCTGTCGCGCAGGAAGCTCGATTTGCGGGCGACGGCAGCACCATTGATCGCACCGGCGATATGGCCGACGAAGCCGCGGGCGACACGCGGGTCGAAGATGACGGTGACGTCTTTGCCGGTCGGCACCTGACGCGGATTGATCCGCTTGATCACCCGCTCGCCGGCCCGACGGCCGATTTCGGCGGGATCGTCGAGCTCGGCGTAATAAAGGCGGCTGTCGTAATCATAGTCGCGCTCCATGCCAGTGCCTTCGCCGGCGATGACGCTGACGGAATGGCCGAAACGCGAGGCCATGTAACTGCCCTCGAAACCGTGCGAAGTGGCAAGAACGAGGCCGCCCATGCCGGCCGACGCACCGGCGCCGGAGGAATTGGTGACGCCCTTGACCGCAAGGGCTGCGGCTTCGGCGGCAAGAGCCGCCTCGCGCAGCAGTTCGGAGGAGACCTCGGTGGTGTCGAGCAATTGCAGGTCGGGATAGGCTTTCGACAGGCTCGCCTCATCCGCCAGGCAGGCGAAGGGATCTTCCGGCGAAACCTTGGCCATGGCGACGGCGCGCTCGGCCAGCGCCTGGAGATCGAAGCCCGGATTGGCCGAAACGCTGGCGACGCGCTTGCCGATGAAGACGCGCAGGGAAAAGTCGTCGCTTTCGGAAGATTCCGTGCCCTCGACGTTGCCGAGGCGGACGCTCACCGATTGCGAGCGCGACCGGACGACGACGGCGTCGGCGGCATCGGCCCCTGCCTTCCTTGCCAGATCGATCAGTTGACTTGCGCGGGAAAGAAGTGTCGAGGAATCAATTTCAGAGGACATGATTTGGCCTTTCCTTCGGCTTCCATTTATTGTGCACTCTCCCATGCATCAAGGCCGCCGCCACCGATTCTTTATCGGGGCTGCTTGCTCGCTTCCCGCCGTTGAAAGAAATTGCCAGCATGTCAGCGCCCAATGCCCTTTTTTCCGAAACGATCCTGCTGCTCGGCGGAGCCGTGGTCGCCGCGCCGATCTTCAAGAAGCTTGGGCTCGGCACGGTGCTCGGCTATCTCGCCGCCGGCATCGTCATCGGCCCTGTCTTCCACGGGATCACCGATGGCGAACAGATCCTCGCCGTCGCCGAGCTCGGCGTCGTCTTCCTGCTTTTCATCATCGGACTGGAGCTGAAACCCTCGCGCCTCTGGCAGATGCGGCGTGACATTTTCGGCCTCGGCACGGCGCAGGTGGTGGTAAGCGGGCTGGCGCTGACCGCGCTGGCGTGGCTTTCAGGCGTTCTCGACTGGCGCGGCAGCATCGTTGCCGGATTTGGCCTGGCGCTGTCTTCGACGGCCTTTGCCATGCAGATCCTCGAAGGTGACGGCGACGTCAATACGCGATACGGGCAGCGCTCCTTCTCCATGCTTCTGTTCCAGGATCTGGCGATCGTGCCGCTCTTGGCGCTGATCACCATTCTCGACGGCGGTGGCAAAGGCAGCAACGCGCCGCTCCTGGATTTCACCGTGGCCGTCGGCGCGGTCGCGGCGATGATCGTTGCGGGGCGCTACCTGCTGACGCCGCTCTTTCAGATCATCGCCCGGACCGGCGCGCGCGAGGCAATGATCGCCGCTGCGCTCTTCGTCGTCATGGGATCGGCGAGCCTGATGCAGCTTGCCGGACTTTCTATGGCGATGGGCGCCTTCCTGTCCGGCGTGATGCTGGCCGAATCCTCCTACCGGCACGAGTTGGAGGCGGATATCGAGCCGTTCCGCGGCGTGCTGCTCGCCATCTTCTTCATCGCCGTCGGCCTGTCGCTGCAGCTCGACGTTCTCTTCGATAACGGGCTCTTCGTCATCGTCGCCGTGCCGATCGTCATGGCCGTCAAGGCGTTCATCATCTACGGGCTCTGCCGGGTCTCGGGCTCGCCACACGACGATGCGATCCGCATCGCCTTCCTGCTGCCGCAGGGCGGCGAATTCGGTTTCGTGCTGTTCACCGCCGCGGGTACGACCGGACTGATGTCGACCAGCACGGCATCGCTGCTGGTCGCGATCGTGACGCTGTCGATGGCGCTGACGCCGATCGGGGCGGCGCTTTCGAAGCGGCTGCTCAACGGCGACGAACGGGAGGAGCTGGACGAGGATTTCGAGGGCGCGGGCGCCGACGTGCTGATGGTCGGCTTCTCGCGTTTCGGCCAGATCGCCGCCCAGATCCTGCTTGCCGGCGGACGCAGCGTCACCGTCATCGAATTTTCGGCCGACCGCATCCGCCAGGCCTCCTCCTTCGGCTTCCGCATCTATTTCGGCGACGGCACCCGCAAGGACGTGCTGCGCGCGGCCGGCATCGACCGGGCAAAGATCGTGCTCGTCTGCACCCAGAAGAAGGAAGTCACCGACAAGGTGGTCGAGCTGGTGCAGGCGGATTATCCGCACACAAGGCTCTATGTGCGCTCCTACGACCGCATCCATTCCATCGAACTGCGCAACAAGGGCGTCGATTACGAGCTGCGTGAAACGCTGGAATCCGGCCTGCTCTTCGGGCGGCGGACGCTGGAGGCGCTCGGCGTTTCCGAGGTCGACGCCTACGAAATCGGCGAGGATATCCGCAAGCGCGACGAGGCCCGCCTGGCGCTGCAGGTTTCCGAAGGGCTGCAGGCCGGGCGCGACATGCTGTTTTCCCACCCGGTCCGTCCCGAACCGCTGGTCAAGCCGAAGCGCGCCGTCGATCCCTTCGAGGATGATCTGCTGGCGGGCACCGCGGATGCGACGGCGGACGCATAAATCCACTCCGGGACGTGCGAAGCTTGAGCGGATTGAACGGTGGCAGAGGCGAATGCTACTGCCAGAATCTGTCAGCATGTCTCTGTAGACGATCCTCCTGACCCAAACAGGAGGCTCACCAATGATCGACAGCAACAGCATTCTACTTTTCGTAGCCGACGTGCCAAAAAGCGCCGGCTTTTATGGCCAACTGCTCGGGCAGGATCCAGTTGAGTTCAGCCCGACCTTCGCCATGTTCATCCTGCCTTCGGGTCTGGCCCTGGGACTCTGGGGCAGAGCGGGCGTGGAGCCGGCGCCGGCTGCAACGGGCGGCGGCTGCGATGTCGGCTTCAAGGTCGCGACAGCTGATAAGGTCGATACGCTTCACGCCGAATGGCAAGTCAAGGGCGCGACCATGCTCTTGCCGCCGACCAACCTGGATTTCGGCCGCACCTTTGTTGCAGCCGACCCCGACGGGCATCGCCTGCGCGTCTACAACGTTGCGGAGGACTGAAACATGTCCCGCAGCTGGATCGCTGTCGCATCAGCAAATCATGTCCGCATCGGCCGCGAAGCCGGGTTCATGCAGGTCTGTCATGGCAAGGCCGCACCGCTAAAGCGAAGCGCGCCTGGCGACCGGGTGATCTATTATTCGCCGACCGAAGCATTTGGCTGCAAGGATCGCCTGCAGGCGTTCACGGCAATTGGCGTGGTCGAGGAGACGGCGGCATATCAGGTGGACGTTGACCCCGGTTTCCGCCCCTGGAGGCGCGATGTCGCCTGGTGGCGGGCCGTGGAAACACCGATCCGGCCGTTGCTCGGCCGACTGTCTTTCACAAGCGACCGGGGAGGCTGGGGCTATCGATTGCGCTTTGGTCTCTTCGAAATCGACAATGACGATGCCGAACTCATAGCCGAAGCGATGCTCACTGAACCGCGTATGCATGTCGACCGGAAACAAGCAAAGGTTCCCGTGCAGTGCACTTTAGCGCTTTAGCCGCGCTTCGATCTCGCGGTCGAGGGCGAACTTGAGGTCGTCCTTGACGCCGACGGACATGGCGAGGACTTCGCGGGCCTTGAGGAAATCCATGACGCCGGTGCGGCCGACCGTCGGGCGCAGGAAGATATGCGGCGCGCGGAGCTTCAGTTTCAGCGTGATCGCCGTCTGCATCATCAGCTGGCCGGAACCGAAGATGCTTTCCATGCGGTTCGGAATATGGGTGCCATCGCCTTCCGGCGCGCCGACGACATCGATGCCGATGACGATGTCGGCAAGATCCATCAGGCATTCATAGGGCACGGGATTGCTGATGCCGCCGTCGATCATCACGCGGTCGCGCAGGCGCACCGGCATGAAGACGGCGGGAATGGCGGAAGAGGCGGCGAGCGCCGGGAACAGCTCGCCCTGTTCGATGATCACCTCGCACTGCCCGTAATAATCGGTGGTGATCACCTTCATCGGCACCAGCAGGTTCTCGAAACGGGCCGGCAGCTCGGATGGCAGGAAGGCCTTGAGGATCCGCTCCAGATTGAACTGGCCGATGCGGACGCCCTTGGCCACCGCATCGCGCACCGTCGCCGGCCTCAGGCCCCAGATGCGGGCGATGACGGCCGTCTTGTTGCCGACGGTCGCCAGCGCATGTTCGCGGATTTCAGCGCCGGACATGCCGGCCGCCATGCCGGCGCCCATGATCGCGCCCATCGAGGAACCCGATATCGCCACCGGGCGGATACCGAGTTCATCCAGCGTCTCGATGATGTGGATATGGGAAAGCCCGCGCGCGCCGCCGCCGCCGAAGGCAACCGCAACCGTCGGCAAATCGCTGATCGCAGGCAGTTTCGGACTGATGATCTCTGCCTGCTGCACGCCCCGCCCCCGCTTATTGCGGCTGATGTCGGAAGAAATGCACCCTCGTATCGCCAAAGATGCGGTTTTCGAGGAAAACATAGGAAGGGTGGACGGAAACGACAATATCGGCGCGTTCTTCGAGCACCGCAATCGCGCCCGGCCGCAGCCAACCGCCCTCGGCCGCCGCCGCCATCGCCTTTTCGCCGAGCCCCTTGCCGTAGGGCGGGTCGGCAAAGAGCATGTCGAAGGGCTCGAGATTGCCGACGCTGCCGAGATCGGTCGCATCCCGGCGCAGGATGCGGGTGCGGCCGTGCAGGCCGAGCGCATCGATGTTCTCCCAGAGCAACGCCCGGCCCTCGACGCTGTTTTCGACGAAGAGCGCGTGGCGACAGCCGCGCGAAACGGCTTCGAGGCCGACAGCGCCGGTTCCGGCAAAAAGGTCGAGGATCCGGGTGCCGTCGACACATTCCGGATAGGCATGGCTCAATATATTGAACAGGCTCTCGCGCGTCCGGTCGGCAGTCGGCCGGATATCGTTGGATTTTGGCACGGCGAGAGGCCGTCCGCGAAACTCACCGCCGACGATCCGCACCGCGCGTCATTCCCTTTCCTCTCGCACCACCTTTGGACGGCCCGCCCGCAGGCCTGTCGCCGCCCGGCCTGTCACTGCTCGACTTGGCGCCTTTCGGCTTGCCGGAAAAATTCTTGGCCCCGCCGGGCTTGCCGGCAAAACCCTTGCCGCGCGGCTTGTCACCCGAAGGCCTGGCACTCGACGGCTTGTCGCCAAACGATCTTTCACCGCGCGGACGCTCCGAGCGGCCCTCGCCGGCAAAGCTTCTGGCTGCCCGCGGACGTTCGTCACTATCCGCACGCGGCTTGCGATCCCCACGTGGCTTGTCGCCGAAGGGACGATCGCCACGCGAGGGACGGTCACCGAAGGGCCGCTCGCCGCGCGGACGCTCAGAACGGGCCTCACCGGTGGAGGCTCTGGCAGCCCGAGGACGCTCGTCGCCGTCGGCACGCGGCCTGCGATCACCGCGCGGTTTGTCGCCGAAGGGGCGATCCCCACGCGAGGGACGGTCACCGAAAGGCCGGTCGCCGCGCGGACGCTCCGAGCGGCCTTCGCCGGCGGAGCTTCTGGTGCGCGGACGTTCGTCACCCGCTTCGCGCGGGCGGCGCTCGCCGCGCGCCGGGCGGTCGCCAAAACCGCGATCTTCACGGGCGGGGCGGTCCCCGAAGGAACGCTTGCGGCCGGAACCTTCAGCCTCATCCTTGCGGCGGGGCTGCTCGCTCGAACGGATCCATTCGCCATCCTCTTCGCGCACACGGTTCACCTGCGTGCGCGGGCGGTCCTCGATGCGGTCGAAAGCGTTCTTTGCCGGCGCCTGCTCGCCGCGCTTGCGCGCCGTTTGTGCATTCTTGGCGGCTTTTGCCGCGGCCTTTTCGCCGAGCGGCCGGGCGCCCGGCGCCATCCAGACATTGGCGCTGCGGCGCTGGCCGAGCGGCTGGGGACGCTTCGGCTTGTCGTCGTCCCTGCGGCCGCTGTCGCGGCGATCGTCATCCCTGCGCCCACCGCCGTGGCGGTCGTCGCGCTTGGTGTCGAGGCGGCTCAGCGCCCGTTCGCGCTTGTCCTCGTCGCGGCGCGGTCGCTCGCGCTTTTCCGGCACTGCAGGCTCTGCCTCTTCCTCGGCAGCGACAGCTGGCGCATTGTAGATCGGCGCGTCGAAATTCGCCTTGGCTTCTTCGATGAGCCGCGGGCCGAGCTGGTCGCGCAGCGTGCGGCCGCGCACTTCGACGACATGGCCTTCCGGCAAGTCGCCGAGCTGGAACGGGCCATAGGAAATACGGATCAGGCGGTTGACGTCGAGGCCGAGCGCGCCGAGCACGTTCTTGATTTCGCGGTTCTTGCCTTCGCGAAGGCCCATGGTGATCCAGACGTTCGAGCCTTGGGTGCGGTCGAGCGTCGCCTCGATCGAGCCATAGAGCACACCGTCGACGGCGATGCCGTCCTTCAGCTTGTCGAGCGCGTCCTGATCGATCTCGCCATGGGCGCGGACGCGGTAGCGCCGCAACCAGCCGGTCGCCGGCAGTTCCAGCGCGCGGGCAAGACCGCCGTCATTGGTCAGCAAGAGCAGGCCTTCGGTATTGATGTCGAGACGGCCGATCGACATGACGCGCGGCAATTCTTCCGGCAGGTTGTCGAAGACGGTCGGCCGGCCTTCCGGATCGGCATTGGTGGTCACGAGGCCAGCCGGCTTATGATAGAGCCAGAGCCTGGTGCGCTCGATGCCGCGGATCGGCACGCCGTCGACCTCGATGCGGTCGGCGAGCGTGACGTTGACGACGGGGGTTTCGAGAACCCTGCCGTTCAGCGTTACCCGGCCTTCCATGATCATGCGTTCGATGTCGCGGCGGGAGGCGACGCCGGCGCGCGCCATCACCTTGGAAATGCGTTCGGCCTTGGCCTCGCCATCGGCCTCGGCGGCGATCGCCGCCTTTGCCGGCTTGCCACCGCCCGGCTTGGCGCCGGTCTTCGGCTCGGTGTCCCGTGAAAACGGCTTTGCGCCCGGGCGTTTTGGCTTGTCTTTGGGTGTCATTTGTTGTTTGCCTGCCTTTTGGGCCTGTCTATCAGGTCACGCATCTGCGGTTAAGTGGAAATTCGTGCGATCGTGAAGACAAATCGTTTCATGGAGATGGCGCTTGAAGAAGCGCGCGCCGCCGGAGAACGCGGCGAGGTACCGATCGGCGCCGTCGTCGTTGTCGACGACATTGCCGTGTCACGCTCGGGAAACCGCACGCGCGAGCTCAATGACGTGACCGCGCATGCCGAAATCGCCGCAATCCGGCTCGCCTGCGAAGCGCTTGGGCAGGAACGTCTTGTCGGCGCCGATCTCTATGTGACGCTCGAGCCTTGCACCATGTGCGCGGCAGCCATCTCGTTTGCGCGTATCCGCAGGCTCTATTACGGCGCCGAGGATCCGAAGGGCGGCGCCGTCGACAATGGCGTGCGATTCTATGTGCAGCCGACCTGCCACCACGCCCCGGAGGTCTATTCCGGCTTCAACGAGGTGCAATCGGCCGAGATCTTGCGGAGATTCTTTTCGCAACGGAGAGAGGCGCCGTAATCAGCGGCGTCTGTGCGCGGCGCCGTCATTCCTGTCGGCGCCGAAAAAGCTATTGCAGGAGGTTCCACCACTGCTTGCCGGTGTTGGCGACCGCTGCATCCTTCTTGCGCTTCTTCTGCTTCTTGAGCTCTGGCTCGCCGAGATCATCGAGCTTTGCCGGATCGTCGACAGTGCGGTAACCGGGCGGCGGATCGGATATATAGCGGCGCTGATCGACATAGGAGCCCTTCTGCAGGGCGCGGGCTTCACGATAGGCCTTGGTCTGGGCTTCCGTCGTGCGCCGGCCGCCTTCGATCGCCGAGCTGGCGAGAGGCGAGCGGTAATTCGGATTGTCCGAGTTCGCGTCGGCCTCGGAAACGAGGCGGGCGCGGGTCTCCTCCGGCGATTCAAGCCATTGCGGATTGTCCTTGTTGGCGACCGTCGGCTGCGGCGCAACCAGGCTTTCCTTCTGCGCCTCGGCCGGCAGCACCAGCGTCGGACGCGGCGTGTACTTGACGCCCTTGTTCTTCGGGTCCGGTCCGGTCAACGACACGGACTGGCCGAGATCGTCGGTCAGCTGTTCCATGGCGGTCTTGTCGGTGCCGTAGGTCGGGCTGCTGGCGCAACCGGACACCATCGAGCATCCCGCCATGACGACAGACAGGCAGGCGCCCATACGGAACCAATGCGATGTTAACATGAAAACCCTTCCACCCCGGTGCAATCGTCGCCCAACCGGACAACCGTCCCCCTGACGCAAAAATCCGGCCATTTTCAGGCAGCTTTTACCGGATGAACCGCGAAAGCGCAATTCACCCGGTAATATTCTTCACGCGAGCGCGGCGAGTTCGCGAAGGGCGGCGGCGTCGCGGGCCGAGACATCGGGATATTCAGGATCGGAACCGACATCCCGGGTGATGCGCCAGGAGCGGGCGCATTTTTCACCCTCGGCCAGCTTCGGCACGACGCTGACCTCAGGCACCTCGGCAAGGCGGAAGGCATCCGCCGGGCCTTCGCCGGTCTTGATCTCGATCGCCGAGGTGATGCATACTTCGGTGAAGTCCTGGCCTTCGAGCGCCTTCAACAGGTCCGGATCGGCGATGTGGACGACGGGAGCCGCTTCCAGCGAGGAGCCGATGCGCTTGTCCTTGCGCTCGATTTCCAGCGCGCCGGTCACAACCGAACGCACCGCGCGGATCTTCTTCCACTTCTCGGCCAGGGCATCGTTGCGCCATTCCTTGGCGACCGGGGCAAACTGCTCCAGATGCACTGAAACGGCGGACGGGTTGCGCGACAGCCAGGCCTCCTCGGTGGTGAAGGGCAGCATCGGAGCGAGCCAGGTCACCATGCAATCGAAGATCTGCCGGATGACATGCAGGCTGGCGCGCCGGCGCAGGCTCGACGGCGCGTCGCAATAAAGCGCATCCTTGCGGACATCGAAATAGAAGGCCGAAAGCTCGACATTGGCGAAATCGATCAGCGCCCGGGCGATCTTCTTGAAGTCGAAGCTGTCATAGTTCTCGCGCACCAGCTCGTCGAGTTCGGCAAGCCGATGCAGCATCAGCTGCTCCAGCTCCGGCAGATCGGCGAGCGCGATCTCCTCGCCCTTGTCGTGGGCGAGCGTGCCGAGCATCCAGCGGATGGTGTTGCGCAGCTTGCGATAGGCGTCGACATTGGTCTGGATGATCGTCTTGCCGACGCGCAGGTCGTCGGCATAATCCGAGGTCATCACCCAGAGGCGCAGGATATCGGCGCCGGCATCCTTCATCACTTCCTGGGGTGCGGTGACGTTGCCCTTCGACTTCGACATCTTCTCGCCCTTCTCGTCCATGGTGAAACCATGGGTGAGGACGGCGTTGTAAGGCGCACGGCCGCGGGTGGCGGCCGATTCCAAGAGCGACGAATGGAACCAGCCGCGATGCTGGTCGGAACCTTCGAGATAAAGGTCGGCCGGCCACTTCAGGTCCGGGCGGTCCTCGAGCGTGAAGGTGTGCGTCGAGCCGGAATCGAACCAGACGTCGAGGATATCCATGACCTGCTTCCAGCGGGAATGGTCGTGGTCATTGCCGAGGAAGCGTTCCTTGGCGCCTTCGGCAAACCAGGCGTCGGCGCCCTCATGTTCGAAGGCTTCGAGGATGCGGGCGTTGACGGCGTCATCGACCAGGACCTCGCCATGCTCGTCGGCAAAGACGGCGATCGGCACGCCCCAGGCGCGCTGACGCGAGAGCACCCAGTCCGGGCGACCTTCGATCATGGCGCGCAGGCGGTTCTGGCCGGCGGCGGGCACGAAACGGGTGTCGTCGATCGCGCTCAGCGCGCGCGACCGCAGCGTCGTGCCGTCGGCAAGGGTCTTGTCCATATAGACGAACCATTGCGGTGTGTTGCGGAAGATCACCGGCTTCTTCGAACGCCAGGAATGCGGATACTGGTGCTTCAGCCGGCCGCGGGCAAAGAGCGCGCCGCGGGCGATCAGCTCCTTGATGACGCGGTCATTGGCATCGCCCTTCTTGCCGTTGTCGTCGATGACGCGGGCGCCTTCGAAGCCGGGGGCATCCGATGTGTAGAAGCCGCCATCGTCGACCGGGAACGGGATCTTGGTCTCGATGCCGCGCGCCTCGAGCGTGCGGACAGCCGACATCCAGGCATCGAAGTCCTCGCGGCCGTGGCTGGGTGCGGTGTGCACGAAGCCGGTGCCGGCATCGTCGGTGACGTGATCGCCATCGAGTAGCGGCACATGGAATTCATAGCCGCCGTCGAGACCCTTGAAGGGATGGGCGCAGGACATCGCTGCGAAGTCGGCCGCAGAGACATCGCTCAAGCGCTTGTACTGCAACTTGGCCTTGGCGAAGGATTCTTCGGCCAGCTTATCGGCAAAGATCAGCCTTTCGCCGGGACGCGGACCAAAGTCGTTCTCGGCGGCCGTCACTTCGTAAAGGCCATAAGAGACGCGCGCGGAAAAGGAGACCGCGCGGTTGCCGGGGATCGTCCAGGGCGTGGTCGTCCAGATGACCACGAACGCGTCCTTGAGCGCGGCCGGGCCTTCGACGACCGGGAATTTCACCCAGATCGTGTCGCTCTCATAATCCTGGTATTCGACCTCGGCCTCGGCCAGCGCCGTGCGCTCGACGACCGACCACATGATCGGCTTGGAACCGCGATAGAGTTGGCCGCTCGCGGCGATCTTCAGAAGCTCGCCGGCGATGCGCGATTCCGCGTGGAAATTCATCGTCGTATAGGGATTGTCGAAGTCGCCCTCGATGCCGAGACGCTTGAACTCTTCCGCCTGGACCTTGATCCAGCCGGTGGCGAACTCACGGCATTCCCGGCGGAATTCGTTGACCGGGACCTCGTCCTTGTTCTTGCCCTTCTCGCGGTACTTCTCCTCGATCTTCCATTCGATCGGCAGGCCGTGGCAATCCCAGCCAGGCACGTAATTGGCGTCGTAGCCGCGCATCTGGAATGAGCGGTTGATGACGTCCTTGAGGATCTTGTTCAGCGCGTGGCCGATATGGATGTTGCCATTGGCATAGGGCGGGCCGTCGTGAAGGACGAACTTCTCGCGGCCGGCGGCAGAAGCGCGCAGCTTCTTGTAGAGACCCATCTCCTGCCAGCGCTTGACGAGTTCGGGCTCCTTCTGCGGCAGGCCGGCGCGCATGGGGAAATCGGTCTCGGGCAAATAGAGGGTCTTCGAATAGTCGATCTTTTCGGCTGTGTCGGTCATGTCTGACAATCGTTTTCTGGCAGCCCAGGAAGGGCGCAACGGGCGTGAAATAGCTGGTGACGGCAGCGCTCGTATCCAAGCGCCAAAAACCCGGACCTTCCGGCCGCTTAGCGCGCGCGGAAGGCCGGGCCGATAATTCGCATCGTCATTGCCAGCCAAAATTTCATCATCGCGCCGGTTCATAGGCGTTTTTGCCGGGAAAAGGAAGAGAAGAATTCGCGGCCTGCAGTCGGCATCAGCGGCTGGAATCGCCGGTGCCCCAGCGACAGCCGCGCTCAAGGCGACCTCAGGAAAAGCACAGTTCCCCATCAAGCGCACTGAGCGGCTTGACGCCCGCAAGCAGCGCCCTCGCCTCTTCTTCGTCGCGCTTGATCTGGGCGACGAGCGGATCGAGGCCGTCGAATTTCAGTTCGGGTCTGAGATAGCCGAAGAAGGAGACGGAGCAGAGCTGGCCGTAGAGATCACCGCTGAAATCGAAAAGATAGGTTTCGAGCAGCGGTGCGCCATTTTCCGTCACCGTCGGGCGGCGGCCGTAACTGGCGACGGCATCGTGGAGCGTGCCGTCTTCGAGGCGGAAACGGACGGCATAGATGCCGGCGGCAAGATCGACCTCGGGTGGCAGGCGCATATTGGCTGTGGGGAAACCGAGCTGCCGGCCGAGCTTTTCGCCGTCGATTACCTCGGCTTCGACCGTATAACGGTAACCGAGCATGCCGGCGACTTCGCTGACATTGCCCTCCTTCAGCAGCGCGCGGATATGGCTCGACGAGACAACATCGGCGTTTTCATCGCGAAAGGCATCGATCAGGGTGACGCCGAAGCCGTAGGTATGGCCGGCATTCATCAGGAAGGCGGGGCCGCCCTCGCGGCCGCGGCCGAAATGGAAATCGAAGCCGGTGACGACTTCGGAGGCGCCGAGCCAATCTTTCAGGATCGAATGGATGAAATCATCGGCCGAGCGCTGCGAGAATTCGTAGTCGAAGGGATATTCGATGACGGCGCTGAACCCCAGCGCTTCCAGGATGCGGGCCTTCAGCGGCGCCGGCGTCAGGCGGAAGACCGGCGTCTGCGGCCGGAAGACCGTGCGCGGATGCGGCTCGAAGGTCAGTACCAAAGCGGGGATACCGCGGGCCTTGGAGATTTCGAGCGCGCGATTGAGCACCGACTGATGGCCGCGATGCACACCGTCGAAATTGCCGATGGCAATGACGCCGCCCTTCAGATGGGCGGGCAAGGGTTCGCGGGTTTCATTGCGGTGGAAGACGGTCATCGGCTGGCTTCTCTTCATGCAAGGCGGGGCATCCACCACTTCGGCGCGGCGTTTTCCCGTTCGAGATAGGCGTGGAGGATCGCCTCGTCGGTCTCGCCGTTCAAGGTGTATTCCTTGGCGTGGATACCGCCGCTGATGTAGAGAAGGTCGAGGCCGTAATTCAAGGCGCCGCGCACATCGGTCGGCATGCCGTCGCCGATTGCCAGCACGCGCTCGACCGGGAAATCGCCGCGAAGCTCGCGGGCAGCGGCCAGCGTCGCCTCGTAGATCGGCTGGTGCGGCTTGCCGGCGATGCGGGTGCTGCCGCCAAGCTGCTCGTAATAGGCGGCCATGGCGCCGGCGCAGGGGATCATGCGATGGCCGCGCTCGACGATGAGGTCGGGATTGGCGCAGATCATCGGCACGTCGCGGGCTTTGAACTCAAGAAGCATGTCGGTGTAATCCTCCGGCTTCTCCGTCTCGTCGTCGAAAAAGCCGGTGCAGACCAGCGATTGCGCTTCGCCCGCCGGCCGGCGCTCGACGCCAATGCCTTCAAGTAGCGCTTTGTCGCGCTCGGGGCCGAGCAGAAAGACCGTCTTCGGCCCTTCGGAGATCAGCCGGCGCGTGACGTCGCCCGAGGTAACGATCCGGTCATAGGCGCTGTCGGGAACGCCGATCTGGCGCAACTGCTCGACCACCTGCCAGGAAAGGCGCGGCGAATTGGTGATGAGGACGACGGCGGCGCCGCTTGCGCGGGCCGCTTCAAGGGCGGCAGCCGCCTTCGGAAACGGATCGACGCCATTATGAACGACGCCCCAGACATCGCAGAGCACCACATCATAGTGACCTGTTATGTTAGAGAAGTTTTCTATCCGCTTGGCCATTCCGATTTCCCGATTTGCTTTGGTCACGGTGACATTGCAAAGGCGCAAGGCGATGGCAAGGCATTTTCTTCGCTGCCGGGCCAATGCGAAGATCGCGACCGGCAATCCGACGGCGCGGATGGGCAAAAGGTTTTGCCGACCCCATCCCGAAGCGGCAGATCGTCAAGGGCGGACGGACTTCGGCAAAGCCCGGTCGCGCCATGGTTTCGCCTGCAATCTCCGACTATTCTCCGGTCTCTTCACAATTCCGGCACAAAAATTCGTGATTGCTCTCATTGACTCCTTTCGGAGCCATCCCTAAATGCTCGTCGCTAGCACTCACCGCAAGGGAGTGCTAACACCTATCCATGTGGGCCGCTCCGGTCCGCGAATGTCATTCGATCGAGGGATTAGACAATGGCAAGCACCAATTTCCGTCCGCTTCACGACCGCGTCGTCGTTCGTCGCGTCGAGTCCGAAGAAAAGACCAAGGGCGGCATCATCATTCCCGATACCGCCAAGGAAAAGCCGCAGGAAGGCGAAATCGTCGCCGTCGGTTCCGGCGCTCGTGACGAGTCCGGCAAGGTCGTTGCACTCGACGTCAAGGCTGGCGACCGCGTTCTGTTCGGCAAGTGGTCCGGCACCGAAGTCAAGATCAACGGCGAAGACCTTCTGATCATGAAGGAAGCCGACATCATGGGCATCATCGGCTGATCGGCCGACCTGCTTTCCCGAAATGGCTGACGGGCCTTTTGCCCGAACAACTCGAATTCAGGAGTCACAAACATGGCAGCTAAAGAAATCAAGTTTGGCCGCACCGCGCGCGAAAAGATGCTGCGCGGCGTCGACATTCTCGCCGATGCAGTCAAGGTCACGCTCGGCCCGAAGGGTCGTAACGTCATCATCGACAAGTCCTTCGGCGCACCGCGCATCACCAAGGACGGCGTTTCCGTCGCCAAGGAAATCGAACTCGAAGACAAGTTCGAAAACATGGGCGCCCAGATGGTCCGCGAAGTTGCTTCGAAGACCAACGACATTGCCGGCGACGGCACCACGACCGCAACCGTTCTTGCCCAGGCGATCGTTCGCGAAGGCGCCAAGGCCGTTGCTGCCGGCATGAACCCGATGGACCTGAAGCGCGGCATCGATCTCGCCGTCGCCGAAGTCGTCAAGGATCTCCAGGCCAAGGCCAAGAAGATCAACACCTCGGAAGAAGTCGCCCAGGTCGGCACGATCTCCGCCAATGGCGAACGTCAGGTCGGTCTCGACATTGCCGAGGCCATGCAGAAGGTCGGCAACGAAGGCGTCATCACCGTTGAAGAAGCCAAGACCGCCGAAACCGAACTCGAAGTCGTCGAAGGCATGCAGTTCGACCGCGGCTACCTCAGCCCCTACTTCGTGACCAACCCGGAAAAGATGATCGCCGACCTCGAAGACGTCTTCATTCTGCTCCACGAGAAGAAGCTGTCGAACCTGCAGTCGATGCTGCCGGTTCTCGAAGCCGTCGTCCAGACCGGCAAGCCGCTCCTTATCATCGCTGAAGACGTCGAAGGCGAAGCTCTTGCAACGCTCGTCGTCAACAAGCTGCGCGGCGGCCTGAAGATCGCTGCCGTCAAGGCGCCTGGCTTCGGCGACCGCCGCAAGGCCATGCTCGAAGACATCGCCATCCTGACCGGCGGCACCGTCATCTCCGAAGACCTCGGCATCAAGCTCGAATCCGTCACGCTCGACATGCTTGGCCGTGCCAAGAAGGTGTCGATCTCCAAGGAAAACACCACGATCGTCGACGGTTCGGGCGCCAAGTCCGACATCGAAGGCCGTGTTGCCCAGATCAAGGCGCAGATCGAAGAAACCACCTCCGACTACGACCGCGAGAAGCTGCAGGAACGTCTTGCCAAGCTCGCCGGCGGCGTTGCCGTCATCCGCGTCGGCGGCTCGACGGAAGTCGAAGTGAAGGAAAAGAAGGATCGCATCGACGACGCTCTCAACGCGACGCGCGCTGCCGTTCAGGAAGGCATCGTACCGGGCGGCGGCGTTGCCCTGCTGCGTTCTTCCGTCAAGATCACCTCCAAGGGTATCAACGACGACCAGGAAGCCGGCATCAACATCGTTCGCCGTGCTCTGCAGGCTCCGGCTCGCCAGATCGCTGAAAACGCTGGCGACGAAGCTTCGATCGTCATCGGCAAGATCCTCGACAAGGATCAGGACAACTGGGGTTACAACGCCCAGACCGGCGAATATGGCGACATGATCGGCATGGGCATCATCGACCCGGTCAAGGTCGTTCGCACCGCCCTGCAGGATGCAGCTTCCGTTGCATCGCTGCTGATCACCACCGAAGCCATGATCGCCGAGCTGCCGAAGAAGGACGCTCCGGCTATGCCGGGCGGCATGGGCGGCATGGGCGGTATGGACATGATGTGATAGGCCAACGGCCTTTCACAGCATCGTTCATGAAACCGCCCATCATCTAAGATGGTTCAGCGCGTCAAACGCGCTGAACTGGCGGTATGGACATGATGTGATAGGCGAAAGCCTGCACTGACACCATTCCGGCATCCGGAACAGGAAGGGCGGCCCTCGGGTCGCCCTTTTCGTTTCCCTTACGGCACCGCCGATGTCTTTTCAGCCGCTTCCGATTTCAGGAATGATGCAGCGGCGATTCGACCACGCGGCACGCCCGATTCAGCTGATCAACCCATCTAACCAGCCGTCTATTGCCCGCCCCCGGGCCGAAGCTTGCGTGAAGCTTGCGTCGCTGCACCTTTGCAGTATGCCGACATCGGTGCGAGATCGCGGCGTTGCCGTGCCGTTTCCGGCCTCCGCATCAGGTGAAAACGCTTCCAATGCCCTCGAAGATGATCCTCCACCGCCGATTCTCCTGAAATGTCCCGGAAGCGCGGCCTCACGAGAAATGATCCCGATCCGAATACCCCTTAAAAAGCCGTTGCCGTTTGGCCAAAAGCTCCTATAAATCCGCGCTGCAATTAAAGTGCGCCCGGCGATAATTTTTCGCTAATAGACGAGGTCGGAGCGCGAAACGGCGATACGCGAATGTTCGGCTTCAACGGCTCCGCTTCCGGAGGCCGTGAACGCGGTGGCGATTGCCGGATGGGCGGACATCATGTCCGCAGCGACATGATCCTGTTTCTTTGTGTTTGCCGAACGTGCGGCGGAGAAGCCGCATGCGAACGGGAGAACGCCTTGTTTAAGATCGCCAAAGCCAATGCAGCCCTGCCCCTGATGCCCGGCTCGCTTGAGGACACCAATCAAAATCACGAGATGCTGGCGCAGTTTTCCATCTCCGAAAGCTGGATCGGAGATTTGTCGAGTGGCATGCTCCGCCTCGGCGAATGGAGCGGCATGCTGCATGGCCTCTCCGCACAAGAATGCGGGCTGTTAAGCCTGATCCGCTGCTACGATACCAAAGACCGCAGCCACATATTGGAGCTGTTCGAACAGGCGGCGACGCTCAATTCCTCCTTCTGTTTTTCGACGACGATCATCATGCCGAATGGCTTCCGCCAGCCGCTGTTCTGCATGGGCGAGTCGAACGGGCTCGAAGAGAAATACAGCGGCAGCATGTCCGGCGTCTTCATCTTCCCGCGCTTCAAGCTTGAAGGCGCAAGGCAGATCACAAGCCGCCGATAAAAACCGCCAGCGCAAAGAAAAGGCCGCTCTCAAGGGCGGCCTTCGGCATTTCCGGTCGGCCTCTCCGTTATTCCGGCTTGACGGGTATGTTGAGGCCCTTCGCACTTGCCGGACGGGCGATGCAGCGCTCCAGCCAATCCGAGACGGCGGGGAATTTCGCATATTCCAGAACCTCGCGGCCGCCATAGAAGATATCGGCGCCGCGAACCCAGGTGAAGGTGGTGATGTCGGCGATCGTATAGAGATCGCCCATGATCCACTGGCGGCCCTTCAGCCGGTCTTCGAGCACGCCGAGCAGACGTTTGGACTCGTCGCGATAACGCTCCACCGGGTAGGAATTGTTGGCGACCTTGTCGGCGGCGAATTTGTAGAAATGCCCGAACTGGCCGAACATCGGACCGATGCCCGCCATCTGGAAAAACACCCATTGGATGGTTTCGTAGCGGCCGGCAGCATCGGCAGGGATGAGCTTGCCGGTTTTTTCCGCGAGATAAAGCAGGATGGCGCCGGATTCGAAAAGGCCGATCGGCTTCCCGTCCGGGCCATTCGGATCGATGATCGCCGGGATGCGGCCGTTCGGGTTGAGAGATTCGAATTCCGGCGACTTCTGCTCGTTGGCGGCGAAGGAAACATAATGCGGCTCGTAGGCGAGACCGAGTTCTTCGAGGGCGACGGAAACCTTCACCCCGTTCGGCGTCTGCAGCGAATAGAGCTGGATGATGTCGGGATTTTTCGCCGGCCAGCGCGTGGTGATCGGAAATGCGGAAAGATCTGCCATCGGAATCTCCATGTTGGGCACCGACCATAAAAGACCGGGCTCGGTAAAGGCAAGCAGCGGCGACCAGGAGATCGTTCCATATTGTTGAACGATCTGTCCGCTTCCGTTTATCTTTCCACAACGAAGGAAAAGAGCGACATAGAAGCATCCGAGGTCCAACCGGTGCCGGGGCACCAAGATCTCCAGAGCCAATCAAACGGAGACAACGTCCATGTCGAACAACGTCATCATCCTGATCGCCCGTATCCTTCTTTCCTTCATGTTCATCTTCGCCGGCTTCGGCAAGCTGACCGATCCGGCATCGACCGCCGGCATGATCGCCGGCGCCGGCCTGCCGGCTTCCACCGCGCTCACCTATCTCGCCGGCCTGTTCGAGCTTGCAACCGGCCTTGCCGTGCTCGTCGGCTTCCAGGTCCGCATCGTCGGCTGGCTGCTTGCCGTCTTCTGCGTCTTTACCGGCTTCGTCTTCCACTTCTCGCCGATCAACGTTCCTGATTTCCCGGCCGCCGCTAACGCCTGGCTGAGCGGCCTGAACTTCGTCAACTTCATGAAGAACATCACGCTCGCCGGCGCCTATATCATGCTCGCCACCAATGGCGCAGGCGCCTACTCGCTCGACGCCCGCCGCGGCGCCTACGCAACGGCCTGACACCAGCAGACATCCTCCCAGAAACAGAAAACCCGCCGTCATCCGACGGCGGGTTTTTCTTGTGCCGTTATGTAGCCGAGATCAGAGGGCAGCGCGCACCGCATCGATGATCGCCTGCACCGCCGGTTCGTCGGCATGGCTCTCCTTGCGGGCGCGCACGAGGCAGGCCTGCGAATGCAGGATGACGCCGTCCTGGAGCACCTTCAGGTGGTTGGCGCGCAATGTCGAGCCGGTGGAGGTGATATCGACGATGATGTCAGCCGAGCCTGCGGCGGGAGCGCCCTCGGTGGCCCCCAGGCTTTCGACGATGCGATAAAGCTGGATGCCGTGCTGGCTCGAAAAGAACTGCTGGGTCAGCCGCCAGTATTTGGTGGCGATAGCAAGCCGCCTGGAGTGGCGGGCGCGGAAATCGGCGGCGACATCGACGAGATCGGCCATGGTGTCGACATCCAGCCAGATCTCCGGCACGGCGACGACGACATCGGCATGGCCGAAACCGAGCCGGGCGCAGAATTCGACGCGCTTGTCGATCTCGGCAAAACCCTCCCGCATCAGATCCTCGCCGGTGACGCCGAAATCGACGCTGCCGTTGCCGATTTCGCGAGAGATTTCGGAAGCCGACAGGAAGGCGACTTCCACATCGTCCCAGCCTTCGACGCGGCCGCGATAGGAGCGGTCGTTACCAACAGCCGAGATCGGCATGCCGGCACGCTCGAAGATCGCCGAAGCGTCGTCCTTCATCCGGCCCTTGGAAGGAAGCGCAATGGTGATGGTCATGCGGCTGCCCTTTCGGTTTCGATACGGTCGAGCCAGAAGGAGAAGCCGACGGCAGGAATGCGGTCCGTGGCGCCGAGGAAGGTCAGCAGCCGATCGAAGCGACCGCCGCCGGCGAGCACCGCGCTCGAGCCTTCCACCGTCACCTCGAAGACGAGGCCGGTGTAATAATCGAGCGGCCGTCCGAAGGCGGCGCGGTAGTCGAGGCAGGAAAGATCGACGCCGGCATTGGCAAGGGCTGCGACCCGGCCATTGAAGCGGGCGAGCGCGTTGCCGAGTTTCAGGCCGGCAGCATCGGCGAAACCGGCAAGGGCCGCGGACGCGTTGATGAGCGGCACGTCGAGCGACAGGAACTCTTCCAGCACCTGGAAGGCCGCATCGTCGAGGCGGGTTTCGGAGAGGATCAGCTTTTCCTTGAGGCGCCGGGCGATCTCCAGGGGCGAGCGGCTGGCATTCGTCGAATAGCCGGTCTTCTGCATCTCCCGCTCGAGATGGACGACCAGCGCCTGCTCGTCGCCGGATGCGACCAGCCTGGCAATATCGTCGTCCAGGCCGGTGACGAATTGCGGGCTGACGAGGCTGGCCAGCAGCGCTTCCAGCTGCGTCATGTTGCCGAAGGCATGGATCAGGCGCTTCTGCCAGCCGAGCGGCAGGCCGAGCGCCTGGACGACGGCCTCGAACACTGCCTGGTCGCCCAATGTCACCGACAGTCGCCGGCCCGGCAGCAGGCGAGCGAGGATGCCGGTGGCATCGCCGATGGCGCGGGCGTCGGCGTTTGACAGGTCGATATCGCCGAGATCCTCGATGCCGGCCTGATAGAATTCGTTGGCGCCGTCGCGGCGCTGGCGGAAAACCTCGCCGAGATAGGCATAACGCTTCGGCGTACCGGTCGCCGTCTCGATGTGGCGCAGACAGACAGGAATGGTGAATTCGGGACGCAGGCAGAGGCTGGCGCCGGTTTCACTCTCCGTCATGAAGATGCGGCGGCGCAGATCCTCACCGGCGATGTCCAGGAAAGGTTCAGCCGGCTGAATGACAGGCGTATCGATGCGCTCGGCGTTGCGCGCGGTAAATTCGGCCAGCAGGTCGTTGCAGAATTCGGGGAGGTTGATCAGGGGCATGCCGAGCTCCAAATAGTAGGCGAAGGGCGTGCCTGAAGGTACGCCTCAGACATTCGATGCTGCCCTCTTCCGATCCTCAGCCTGCGCAGCAAGGATTTCCTTCACCTTGGCCACAAGGTCGGCTTCCGGCACCGTCTCCTGCGCCACGCGTGCTTCGCGCCAGCTGGCATTGTCTTCGATCTCGCCGGAAAGCCGCTTGCCTTCGATCAGATCCTTGATCTGCACGACGCCTTCGGCGCGCTCGTCGCCGCCCTGGATGATGGCGACGGGGCAGCCGCGGCGGTCGGCATATTTCAGCTGATTGCCGAACTTCTTCCAGTTGCCCTGGAACATCTCGGCGCGGATGCCGGCGGCGCGCAGTTCCTGGGTCATGCGCTGGTAGCGGCCCATCGCTTCGACATCGCCGTCCATCACGGTCACCAGCACCGGCTCGATGACTTCGCTGGCGCCGAGCTTGCCGAGGTTCTTCAGCGCCGTCATCAGGCGGGAGACGCCGATCGAAAAGCCTGTCGCCGGAACCGGCTGGCCCATGAAGCGGGAGACGAGGCCATCATAACGGCCGCCGCCGCCGACCGAGCCGAAGACGACCTTTTCGCCCTTTTCATTGGTGACGTCGAAGCTGAGTTCGGCCTCATAAACCGGGCCGGTATAATATTCGAGGCCACGCACGACCGAGGGATCGATCTTGATCCGGTCGGCTTGATAGCCGGCGCTGGTGACGAGCGCTGCGATGAAATTCAGCTCCTCGACGCCTTCGCCACCCCTCGAGGTTCCCGCAACGAGTTCGGCGAGACGTTGTGCGCTTTCGGCATAATCCTTGATGCCGACGAAAAACAGGACCTTGTCGATCTGCTCCTGATCAAGCCCGGCGCCCTTGGTGAAATCGCCGGATTCATCCTTGCGGCCGGGGCCGAGCAGCAATGCCACGCCTTCCGGACCGAACTTGTCGAGCTTGTCGATGGCGCGCAGCACGTTGAGCCGCTGGCCGGCCTTGTCGTCGCCGCCGAGGCCGATCGCCTCGAGCACGCCGTCCAGAACCTTGCGGTTGTTGACGCGGATGACATAGTCACCGCGCTTGATGCCGAGGGCCTCAAGCGTGTCGGCCATCATCATGCACATTTCGGCATCGGCCTGAACACCCGGCGCGCCGACCGTATCGGCATCGAACTGCATGAACTGGCGGAAGCGGCCGGGGCCCGGCTTCTCGTTGCGGAAGACGTAACCGGCGCGATAGGTGCGGTAGGGCAGCTGGATCTCGTTGAAATTCTCGGCGACATGACGGGCGAGCGGCGCCGTCAGGTCGTAACGCAGCGACATCCATTGCTCGTCGTCATCCTGCAGGGAGAAGACACCCTCGTTCGGCCGGTCGCTGTCGGGCAGGAATTTGCCGAGCGCATCGGTATATTCGAACAGCGGCGTTTCGAGCGGATCGAAACCATAATGCTCATAGACTTCCCGGATCTTTGCCGTCATCTCGTTGACGGCGCGGATGTCGGCGGCCGTGCGGTCGACGAAGCCGCGCGGCAGGCGGGCCTTGAGCTTTTGCGGTTTCTTCTGCTTGTCGTTCATTTCCGGGAATTCCGCTGACTGTGACAGTGGCGGTTTCCTAACCGATCGGGCGGGGAGCGGCAAGGGCGAAGGGTCTTGATGCCGCAGGGAGAATCGATTGAACCGGAGGCATTCATCAGAAATGCGGATATGCTCATGATCGCTGAAGCGCTTCTCTATACCGCGACCTTGCCGCTGACCGGCAAGCCGCATCGAAAGTTTATCCGCTATTCCGTCAATCTGTGGTCGCGGGCCGGGCGCTGTGCGGCGGATTGGGCCGAACATGAGGAGAAGAGCCGGACTGCGATCCGCGCGGCTGCGGCCGGTCTCAGGCAGAAGCGGACCGCCGTCGTGCTCGGTTCCGGTCTGTTGCGGGACGTGCCGATCGAGGAATTGGCGCGCGATTTCGATACCGTCGTGCTGGTCGATCTCGTTCATCTCGCCTCGGTGCGGCTGTGGCTGTCGGCCAAGGGCTACCGCAATGTCCGGCTGATCGAGCGCGACCTCTCCGGCTATGACGACCTTGCCGCCGGCCGGCAGCCCGAACCGCTCGGCTTCCTCAGGAGCGTGCCCTATCTCGATCTGGTGGTTTCGGCCAACCTCTTGTCGCAGATCGGTCGCGGCGTGAAACGGCGCTCGGACGCCGAGACCGGGCGAATGCCTGAAGACACGGTGGAAAGGCTGATCGCGGCGCATCTGACCGGGCTTTCGGGCCTCTCCTGCCGCAGTTGCCTGGTGACCGACATCGCCTATGCCGTCATCGACCGCAACGGCAGGACGCATGAGGAGGCAGACCTGCTGCATGGCGTATTGCCGCCGCCGGCAAAAGCGACCTGGACATGGCCGGTGGCGCCGCTCGGCGAAGAGAGCAAGGATTACCGGATCGAGCACAAGGTCATTGCCAGCTGGTGATCAGGATGTGATCGCCGGTCGGCTTGGCTTGCATCAGTCATTCGCCTATAAAACAGCATGCGCATGCTCGCCCTCATCGCGATGTTTCTCGGCTGGCTGGTCTACAGCGCCATGTCCGCATGGGCAGGCTGTCCGACCTGCGCATCGATGAATGCACCGGTTGCCGTCGAAACCGGCATGCATCACGAAATGCACGGCATGGCTATGTCCGAGGCGGCGGGCAAGACTGAGCCCTCGAAAGGCCCCTGCGCCGGCGGCAATTCCGCGCATATGCCGCTTTGCGCCGCCTGCCTGCTGTTGCCACCGGCGGTGATGGTCACTGATGGCGGAAAGCCGACCTTCAGCTATCCCGCCCCGGCGCCTGCCCACGCCCTCGACGACGAAAAGCCGACACCGCAGTCGCCGCCTCCGCGATTGTCCTGACACCATAGCAATCCATGCCAATCGGGTGGCTCAGCCGCCCGGCAAACCTATTGTCAGACAGAGGAAGGAACTCTCATGTCTTTGAAAATCATCGCCCTCACCGCCATGCTCGCCATCATTGCCGCTCCCGTCCTTGCCGAAGACAAACCGATGGATATGAGCAAGCCGATGGGCAATCACGATGCGGCAAGCCACGCCTTCAGCGAGGCCAATGCCAAGATGCACAAGGATATGATGATCGAATATAGCGGCGATGCCGATGCGGATTTCGTCCGCGGCATGATCCCGCACCATCAGGGCGCGATCGATATGGCCAGGATCGAGCTTCAATATGGAAAAAATCCCGATATCCGCAAGCTCGCCGAAGCCGTCATCAAGGCGCAGGAAGCCGAGATCGCTCAGATGACCGCCTGGCTCAAGGCCCACGGCAAATAGTCGATCGTGGATGAAAAGGGGAACGCCGGGATGTCAGGCGTTCCCCAAGACTTATGTTGGCGAGGTCAGTCCTTCGGCTCGAAATCGGCCGGCCGGCGGCCGGCGCCCTGTCGTGCCAGCATCCAGCCGGGATATTCCGGCGCAAGCGCGCTCACCTCGTCGAGCTTCTTCATATCGTCTTCATCGAGCTTCAGCTTGACGGCGGCAAGGTTCTGGTCGAGCTGATCGACCCGCTTGGCGCCGATGATGACTGTTGTGACGAAGGGCTTGGCGAGGATATAGGCGAGCGCCACGGTGGCGACGCTGACGCTGTGCTTTTCGGCGACTTCGCGCATGACGGCGACGCAGGCCCAGGCCTTGTCCTTGTCGACCGGCGGGAAATCAAAACTGGCGCGGCGGCCCTCGCCGTTGCCGGGCGCGCCGGGACCATACTTGCCGGAGAGCAGTCCGCCGGCGAGCGGCGACCAGACCATCAGGCCGAGCTTCTCCTCCTGCATCATCGGCACGATGTCGCGTTCGAGGTCACGGCCGGCGATGGAATAATAGGCCTGCACGGTTTCGAAACGGGCAAAGCCGCGGCGTTCGGACAGGCCGAGCGCCTTGGAGATGCGCCAGGCCTGCCAGTTGGAGACGCCGATGTAGCGCACCAGGCCGCGGGAGACGAGATCGTCGAAGGCGCGCAGCGTCTCGTCGATCGGCGTCACCGTATCGGTCGCGTGGATCTGATAGAGGTCGATGTGATCGGTCTGCAGGCGCTCGAGGCTCGCCTCGACGGAATCCATGATGTGGCCGCGCGAGGCGCCGCGGTCGTTCGGCTTGTCGCCCATCACACCATAGACCTTGGTGGCGATGACGACGTCCTTGCGGGGGACGTCGAGGTTCTTCAGCGCCTGGCCGAGCAGCCTTTCGGACTCGCCGGCCGAATAGACATCGGCCGTGTCGATGAAATTGACGCCCGAAGCAAGCGAGCGTTCGACGATCCGGTCGGCGGCATTCTGGTCGACATCGGCGATGGCGCCCCACATGCTGCCTTGCTTGGCTTCACCGAAGGTCATGGTGCCCAAGCAGATTTCCGAGACGAAAAGTCCCGTATTTCCGAGCTGGTTGTAACGCATGGTGGAAAAATTCCTTTGTGTCTGCCGCAAGAGGGCTTGCGAACCGCTGAACTTCATTTTTTGATTATTGGCCTGCGCGCGACAGGCACAGCCGTGGCTGGCTGCAGGGTGAGGCAAAGTGCATTTAGTGCGGCAGCGGCGCTTTTCAACGCTGCGCCCAACCGTGCCGAAGATGACGCCCTTGTCTCGACACAGGCAGCCGATAGATTGCCGGCCATATTTTAAGAGGTGCGCATATGACGACGCGACCACTGACGACGATCGGCTTCGATGCCGACGATACACTCTGGCAAAACGAACAATATTACCGACTGACGGAAGCGCATTTCACCAGGCTTCTTGCCGATTTCGCCGAAGGACCGAAGATTTCCGAGCGGCTGCTGGAGGCCGAGAAACGCAATCTTCGCCATTATGGCTTCGGCATCAAGGGTTTCACGCTGTCGATGATCGAGACGGCGATCGAGATCACCGAGGGCAAGGTTCCCTCGGGCGTGATCGCCAAGATCCTCGATATCGGCCGCGAGCTCCTCTCCCATCCGGTCGAGACCATGCCGCATGTGCGCGATACGCTGGAGGGGCTTGCCGGCAAGTACCTGCTTGTCATGATCACCAAGGGCGATCTCTTCGATCAGGAACGCAAGCTTGCCCAATCCGGGCTCGGCGATTTCTTCGATGCCGTCGAGATCGTCTCCGACAAGACCGCCGTCACCTATCGGCGCATCTTCGCCAAGGTCGGCGACGGGCCGGAGCGGGCGATGATGGTCGGCAATTCGCTGAAATCGGACATCGTGCCGGCAATCGCCGCCGGCAGCTACGGCGTCTTCGTGCCGCACGAGCTCACCTGGGTGCTGGAACATGTCGATGAACCGAAAGAAGCGCCGCGTTTCCGCAAGATCGGCCATCTCGGGGAATTGCGCGAACTGATCGACCGGCTCGGCTAAACCGGACTTACAGCCCCTATTGCTTGGCAGGCGCCTTCGGAAACAGCGACGGGCGTTCGGGCTCGGCCGGCGGTTGCGGCGGTTGCGGGGCGGCCGCCAAGGGCTCGATCAGGATGCTGAAGGGAGCGCCGAGGCCGCGGCGCGGCGAGACCTTGGAATAATAGGGACGCAGCAGCCAGGTGGCGTCTTCCTTGACCGTCGTCTCGAAGCTCATGCCATCCTCGTCGGTGCCGAAGAAGGCCTCGTCATCCGGCTTCGACAGGTCGAAGATCGCCAGGAAGGCAAATTTGCTCTTGGTGGAAAAACTGACCTTCACGTGCTGGCCGGTGCGCACCGGCAGCGTATAGACATGGCTATTGCCGAACTTCGTCCAGCCCTTCAGCTGCATGGTGACGGCCGGGAATTGCAGCTTCTCCAGCTTCTCGCCGGGATCGAGCTGCGGTGTCTGCGCCATGGCGGAGACCGGCAGGAAAAACAGGGCAGCGGCTGTTATCAATATTCTCACGGACAGATCTTTCATGGACGGACCAGGGCGCTGCGCATCGCCTCGACCTCGGGCCGGCAGAAGCAGCCTTCCAGATGATCGTTGACGAGACCCATCGCCTGCATGAAAGCATAAACTGTGGTCGGGCCGACAAAGGTCCAGCCGCGTTTCTTCAGATCCTTCGAAATGATGACCGATGTCGGCGTCGTCGGATTGGCGACGATATGCTCGCGGTCGACCACAACAGGCCGCTCGTTATGTCCGGGTTCGTAGCGCCAGAAATAACGGGCGAGCGAGCCGAACTCGTCCCTGAGGGCGATCGCGCGCTTGGCATTGTTGATGGTCGAGACGATCTTGCCGCGATGGCGGATGATGCCGGCATCGCCAAGGCAGCGAGCGACATCCTCGTCGCCGAAGAGAGCGACCTTGTCGAAATCGAAGCCTGAAAAGGCGGCGCGGAAATTCTCGCGCTTGCGCAGGATCGTCAGCCAGGAAAGGCCGGACTGGAAGCCTTCGAGGCAGATCTTCTCGAAGAGGCGGATGTCGTCAGTGACGGGGCGGCCCCACTCCTCGTCATGATAGCGGAGATAGTCGGGCAGATTGGCGTGCCAGTGGCAGCGGCTCCTGCCGTCCTCGCCGATGATGATGCCTGTCGCGCTCATGATCCTTCATTCTGCGGGGGTCCGCTTCGTTCTCCGCTGATGATTCCGGCTTTACCATTTGCAAACCGTCTTTCCAAACCGAACGGTAACCCTGACGAAAAGTTTATCCGGTCGGTCGGCTTTTCATGAATCGATCTTTACCATTCGCTGGCGGATAGGGTGGCAGCGTCTTTGCGGGCGGAACATGTCCGCCCGGGCGGAGAAGTAGTCCCGCCAGCCATTTTCGGTCATTTGTAGAGAGTTCGTCCGATGATGAAACAGCTTGTTCTTGCCGCAGCCCTCTTCGGCATCGTCTCCACGGCCGCCCTTGCAGACGACCGCTACGCCACCCGTCCGCCGGTCGTGCTCAGCCCGGATCTGACGGCGCCCTGGATCAACCAGCTCGGCGGCGGCGCGGTTCGTCCCGTCGTCTATCAGCGGCCGGTCATCCGGCAGCCGCAGCGCGGAATCTTCCAGCGCCGCGCGCTGCGCCAGGCGCCGCAGGCCGCACCGCAGACCGTTTCGGCGATCAATCCCGGCATCCCGTCGATCCGCCGTCCGATCGAGCCGCAATTCCTGCCGCAGATGGTCGATTACGATACCACGGAAAAGCCCGGCACGATCGTCATCGATACCAACAACCGCTTCCTCTATCTGGTGATGGAAGGCGGCAAGGCAAGGCGCTACGGCGTCGGCGTCGGCAAGCCCGGCTTCGAATGGGCCGGCGCCCACAAGATCACCCGCAAAACGGAATGGCCGGACTGGACGCCGCCTTCCGAAATGATCAGCCGCGAAGCCGCCAAGGGCCATTACCTGCCGGCGCGCATGGACGGCGGCCCGGAAAACCCGCTCGGCGCCCGCGCCATGTATCTCGGCTCGACGCTTTACCGCATCCACGGCACCAACGCGCCCTGGTCGATCGGCAGTGCCGTCTCCTCGGGCTGCATCCGCCTGCGCAACGAAGACGTCGTCGATCTCTATGACCGCGTCAGCGTCGGAACCCGCGTCATCGTCATGTAACGACCGGGCAAATACCTGGGGAGCCGTAGAGAATAGCCGGCTCCCTTCTCCAAAAGAGCTTTATCCGGCCACGCCGATCTTGAATCGGGGAGAAGTTCATGTAGCTTCGAGCGAATTTGCTTGAGGGGAATCGATCATGATCAAATTGATGCCGGGTCTGGCTGCCGCCGGACTTGTCCTGTCCTTGATGTCCACATCCGCCTTTGCTGCACCCGCCGGCTCCGCGCCGGACAATACACGAGCCCCGGCGCAGATCGTGCGCGTGGCGCAGATGCCGAAATACGTGAAGCCGCAGTTCAAGCGCAAGAAAGTGCGCCTGGTGACGACGGAAGCGGCCGGCACCGTCATCATCGATACAAACAACAAATATCTCTATCTCGTCGAAGGCAACAACCGCGCCACCCGCTACGGCATCGGCGTCGGCCGCGACGGCTTCGGCTGGTCGGGGATCGTCAAGATCGGCCGCAAGGCCGAATGGCCGAGTTGGACGCCGCCGGCCGAGATGCGCCGCCGCGAAGCCGCCAAGGGCCACATCATCCCTGCTTTCCAGGAAGGCGGCGAGGACAATCCGCTCGGCGCCCGCGCCATGTATCTCTACCAGGGCGGCCGCGACACGATCTTCCGCATCCACGGCACCAACCAGCCCTGGACGATCGGCCTCAACATGTCTTCCGGCTGCATCCGGATGATGAACGAGGATGTGACGCACCTCTACGACCGCGCGCCTGTCGGCACCAAGGTGATCGTCATCGGCCCCGGCAACCGGCAGGGCAAGGTGGCTTTCGAGGACCGAGGCATCGACGTGCTGCGCACGATGTTTGGCGGCTGAGCAACACTGACGAAAAAAACGAAAGGCGCATTTCGACGCGCCTTTTGTTTTGCTTAGACTTTGCGGCCGAAAGCTGGCACACCTGCCTAAGAGTCGACATATTTGCAATATCGGGGCTATTCAATGACATATGCGCTGCGTTCCTCCGCTTCGCTACTTGCGGGCATCGCGTTTTTGACAATCTGTTCAGCAGTTTCCGCCTCGGCGGAAGATCTGCAATTCTCTGTCTATGGCGGTTATCAGACCGCACCGCACAGCGGCGTCGATCTCTCCGACGGCACGCATTTCACCGCCGGCTGGGAAGGCAAGTCCTTCGGCAGCCCGCCTTATTACGGCGGCCGCGTCACCTGGTGGCTCGAGAACTTCAACAAGCCGAACTGGGGTATTTCGCTCGATTATACCCATGACAAGGTCTATGCCGACGACGATACGCTGGCCAAGACCGGCTGGTCGCACTTCGAATTCACCGACGGCCTGAACTTGCTCACGGTGAACGGCCTCTACCGCTTCCAGGATCCGACCCGCCGCTGGACGCCCTATCTCGGCGCCGGTATCGGCGTGAACATTCCGCATGTCGAAGTGATTCGCCCCGAGGGCAAGACCTGGGCATATGAATTCGGCGGCGTGACGCTGCAGGCCCAGGCCGGCGTCGACTTCAAGGTGACCGAGCGCTGGTCGACCTTCGTCGAATACAAGGGCACCTATTCGCGCATCGACGTGCCGATCGACAACGGCGTGGACCTGAAGACCAACATCTTCACGAATGCCGTCAACGTCGGCGTTTCATTCCACTGGTAAGAACAAATTTCGGCTGCGACGTGAGAGCGGTTCAGCGCATAAAAGCGCAAAACCGCTCTAACCTTTTATCGTTACGCAATTCCCAGGCAAAACCGCCTTGCGCGTTGCCTGGGAAAACCGCTTCGTACTTCCTGAAATTGCTCTATTTCGTGCCGCAGCTGACCTTGCCCTGGACGGCATAGGGCTTTTCACCGCCTGCGATCGTCAGGGAATAGGTGCCGCTGAAATTTGCCGACGGCTTGCCGCGTTCGCCGGCAACCACGACGAGATCCAGCGTTGCTCCGCCGGTGGCGTCATCACCACCGTCGAGAACCTCCAGGAGCAGTTCGCCGTCACGCGACCAGTGATTGGTCAGATGCTGCGATTCGAAAACACGTTTTCCGAATACCGTCGATTGCGCCTGGTCCTTGACCACAAGTGCACCGCGGAAATGGTTGAGCTTGTGGCCGGCATCGCTTTCGAAACCGCTTTCGAGCGTGAAACGCGCTTCCTTGTCGTCGGCGGAACAGAACAAACGACTGTCGGCATGGGCGGCGCCTGCCGCTCCGAGCAGTCCCGCAAGCACGATCATTCCCCGCCACATCGCCCAACCTCCCGAGACCGGCCCGACGGGCCTGCTGCATATGCAGCAATTTAAAGTGCTACAGCGTCCTTTGCGCATCTGAAAAGACGCGCGGCGCTGTAGTAGCTTCAGCCTAGCGGCAAACCTGTTAATTTTTCCGGCACAGCGCCGCCATAAGCCCAATCGAGCAGTTCGACCGTATGCAGGATCGGCATGCCGGTGCCGGTGGCGATCTGGGTGATGCAGCCGATATTGCCGGTGGCAATGATATCGGCCTTGGTGGCCTCGATGTTTTTGACCTTGCGTGCCTTCAGCGCAGCCGAGATCTCCGGTTGCATGATGTTATAGGTGCCGGCAGAGCCGCAGCAGAGATGACCTTCCGCCGGATCGCGCACCGTAAAGCCGGCCGCTTTCAGCAATTGCTTCGGCGCGAGCGTGATGCGCTGGCCGTGCTGCATGGAACAGGCGGAATGATAGGCGACCGTGATGCCCTTCGGCATGTGGGCCGGCAGCTCGAGAGTGGCGAGATATTCGGTGATATCCTTGGCGAGCGCCGAGACCCTGACCGCCTTTGCGGCATAGGCGGGATCGAGGCGCAGCATGTGGCCGTAATCCTTGATCGTCGTGCCACAGCCAGAGGCGGTGATGATGATCGCGTCGAGGCCCTGCCCGTCGATCTCGCGTGTCCAGACATCGACATTGGCGCGCGCGCTCGCAAGCGCCTGTTCGGCGCGGCCCATGTGATGGACCAGCGAGCCGCAGCAGACCTCGCCCTCCGGCAGTACGACCTCGACGCCGAGCCGCGTCAGCAGCCGGATCGCCGCCGCGTTGATGCCGGGATCGAGCACCGGCTGGGCGCAGCCGGAAAGGATCGCCACCCGGCCGCGCCGTTCCGCCTCGGGCAAGTAGCTGCCGGGTTTTGCGAAGGCTGAAGCTGCAGGCACGCGGCGCGGCGCAAGCGCCAGCATGGCGGCGAAAGGTTTCAGTGCGCCACTCCGCATCAGGCCGGCGAAGGGCCGGCCGAGACGGGCGAGATTGAGCGCCAGGCGGAAACGGCCGGGATAGGGCAGCACGGCGGCAAGGATGGCGCGCGTCAGCCGGTTCATCAACGGGCGCTTATAGGTCTTTTCGATATGGGCGCGGGCGTGATCGACCAGGTGCATGTAATCGACGCCGGAGGGGCAGGTGGTGACGCAGGCAAGGCAGGAGAGACAGCGGTCGATATGGGTGACGACCTCGGCATCGGCGGGGCGGCCGTTTTCCAGCATGTCCTTGATCAGGTAGATGCGGCCGCGCGGGCTGTCGAGCTCGTTGCCGAGCGTCACATAGGTGGGACAGGTGGCGGTACAGAAACCGCAATGGACACATTTGCGCAGAATCTGCTCGGATTCGGCGACAGCGGGATCGAGCAGCTGGCTCGGGGTGAAGTTGGTTTGCATTTAGAGGGACCTCCGCTTTTGGAGGATATCGGGGGTTGTGCTCATCTTCTCCCTCACCCCATCTTCCCCGGATTGAATATGCCGGCCGGATCGAATTTCTCCTTCACCCGCCGTGACAGCATCGCCACCGCCTCAGGCTCGGGGTGGAAGGCCGCGGTGACTGCCCTCGCCTCGGCCGATGCGCGGATCAGCGTCGCATGGCCACCACCGAGCGCCTTGATGAAGCGGCGGACCAGCTCGGCTTCAGGACCGGCCTCCATGCGCATCCAGACAAGACCGCCCTGCCAGTCATAGAAAGCGTCGACGCCGGCCTCGAGGCGCAGCGCGGCGACCAGCTGATGGCCGGTGCCGGGGGCGACCGAGACGCGCCAGACCGGCCGCGCGGTGCCGTCGGCATAGGGCAGCACGTCGCGGATTTCCTGCCAGAGCCTGCGGCTGTCGGGCTGCTCCAGCCTGGTGACCGTGGCGAAGGCCGACATTGCCGCGACAAGCTTTTCAATGCGCACGTCGACCGAACCGGCCAGGCCCTCAATGCGCAGAACCGTCGCCTCGCCCTCGGGCAATGTGCCGGCGAGGAATTTCCAGGTCACCGTCAACGGCAGATGGGCGGCACCCGAGACTTCGACCGGCAGCGCCATCGCCGCCGCCATGGCGTTGGCCGCCTCGGCATCGTTGAGGCCTGATAGAACCACCGTCTGTTCCGTCTTCGGGCGCGGCGGCACGCGGAAAGTGACTTCGGTGAGGAAAGCCAGCGTGCCATGCGAGCCGGCCACCAGCTTGACGAGATCGAGGCCGGTGACATTCTTCATCACCCGGCCGCCGGCCTTGATGATCTCGCCCTTGCCATTGACGAAGCGCACACCGAGCAGGCTGTCGCGGGCGGCACCCGTGATGAGCCGGCGCGGGCCGGAGACATTGGCGGCAAACACGCCGCCGATGGTCGGCTCGCCGGATGTCCCCATCACAGGGCGATGATCCATCGGCTCGAAGGCGAGCATCTGGCCGCTCTCAGACAGCGCCGCCTCGACCTCGGCGAGCGGCGTGCCCGCTCGAACGGTCATGACCATTTCGCCGGGATTATAGGCGACGATGCCGGAAAGCCCGGTCGAGCGCAGCCGGTCTTCGGCGACAACGGCATTGCCGAAGCCCGAGCGGCTATCGCCGCCGCAAATCGCGAGCGGCTGGCCGCTTTCCGCGTGGGCGCGGACGATTGCCGCCGCCTCTTCCTCACTCGTCGGCATCAGATCGATCATGCGGCGGGGCGCCCTTCGAGCGGAAAGACCTTCGACGGGTTGAGGAGCCAGCCGGGATCGAAGGCGGCGCGCGCCGCCATCTGCTGGGCAAGGTCAGCCTCGGAATATTGGTGGCGCATCAGGTCGCGCTTCTCGATGCCGACGCCATGTTCGCCGGTCAGGCAGCCGCCGGCATCGACGCAGAGCTTCAGGATGTCGTTGCCGGCGGCTTCCGCGCGAGCGGCATCCTCGGGATCGTTGGCGTTGAAGAGGATCAGCGGGTGCATATTGCCGTCGCCGGCGTGGAAGACATTGGCGACACGCAGGCCATAGTGATCGACGATTTCGGCGGTCCGCTTCAGCACATGGGAAAGCTGGCTGAGCGGCACCGTGCCGTCCATGCAGATGTAGTCGGCGATGCGGCCGGTGGCGCCGAAGGCGGATTTGCGGCCCTTCCAGATCAATGCCGCCTCGGTCGCCGACTGGCATTCGCGCACGGTCTTCACCGCGTGCCGGCGGGCGATCTCGACGATGTCCTTCAGCGTGGCGTCCATCTCCGCTTCCGACCCTTCGACCTCGACGATCAAAAGCGCGCCGACATCGAGGGGATAACCGGCATGGGCGAAGGCCTCGCAGATCTCGATTGCCGGCTTGTCCATGAATTCGATCGCAACCGGGACGATGCCGGCGGCGATGACATCGGCAACGCAGGCGCCGGCCTCCTCCGAGCTTTCGAAACCGAAGAGCACCGGGCGGGCGCCTTCCGGCTTGGCGATCAGCCGCACCGTCGCCTCGGTGACGATGCCGAGCTGGCCTTCGTGGCCGCAGACGAGGCCGAGCAGATCATACCCCGCCGCATCCATCGCCTTGCCGCCGAGTTCGATCACCGTGCCGTCGACCAGCACCATCCTGACGCCGAGCAGGTTGTTGGTGGTGACGCCATATTTCAGGCAGTGGGCGCCGCCGGAATTCATGCCGATATTGCCGCCGATGGTGCAGGCAAGCTGCGAACTTGGATCGGGCGCATAGAAAAAGCCGTCCGCGGAGACGGATTCGGAGATGTTGAGATTGGTGACGCCGGCCTGGACCACGGCGACGCGGTTCGGCAGATCGATTTCGAGGATGCTGTTCATCTTCGACAGGCCGAGCACAACCGCATCCTCCTGCGGAATGGCGCCGCCGGAAAGCGAGGTGCCGGCGCCGCGCGGCACGACCGGAATGCCGTAGCGGTGGCAATAGCGCATGACGGCCGAAACCTCGGCTGTCGTGCGCGGCAGGGCCACGGCGAGCGGCAGACGACGGTAGGAGACGAAGGCGTCGGTCTCGAACGGCACCAGCTCGCGCGCCTCATGCACCAGGCATTCCGGCGGCAGAAGATCGGTCAGATCGGCGACGATCTGGGCTCTGCGCGCCAGGACATCGGCGCGGGGGCTGAGAAACGAAATGGCGTCGGACATGGCGTTCTCCCTGGCCCTGACGACGGGAAGAGGGTAGCGGAACCGGCCGCGAACCTCCCTGCCGCCGATAGACCGGCTTAGCACTTTCCCGAAAGTGGCGCAAATGCTAAGCACTTATGCCAAAAGGGGAAAAAGTCGCAAAACCTTATGACCAATCTGGGTGATCTCGAAATCTTTGCCAAGGTCGTTTCGACAGGCAGCATGTCTCTCGCCGGGCGCGCGCTCGGCTTTTCCCCGGCCGTCGTCTCCAAGCGGATCAAGCGGCTGGAGGACCGACTCGGCACCCGGCTTCTGCAACGCACGACGCGGCAGATCTCGCTGACGGAAGCCGGACAGGGTTTCTACGACCGCGTCCTCGGCATTCTCGCCGGGCTTGAGGAAGCGGAATTCTATATCTCCGGCCGCTCGGCGCAGATGCACGGCACGCTGAAGATCTCGGCGCCGACCTCCTTCGGGCGCATGCATATCGCGCCGTATCTGAAGGATTTCATGGAGGCGCATCCGGAGCTTGCGATCAACCTGGTGCTGACGGACGAATTCAGCGACATCGTCGGCGGCGGCTTCGATCTGGCGATCCGCATCGCCGAACTCACCGATTCGAGCCTCGTCGCCCGAAGGCTGGCGCCGGTGCGCCGGCTGCTCTGCGCCTCGCCGGATTACCTGGCGGCGCATGGCGCGCCTCAGCATATCGACGAACTGAAACACCACCGCTGCCTGCCGGCGCACAATAACGACACCTGGCGGCTGAACGGACCGGACGGAGCGCTGAATCTCAGGCCGGAAGGCATGCTGATCACCAATTCCAGCGAGGTGATCCGCGAGGCTGTCATCGCCGGTCTCGGAATCGCGCTGCGCTCCACCTGGGATATCGGCGAAGAGCTCAAGGCCGGCCGGCTGGTGCAGGTGCTGCCGGCCTATGAAGGCTCGCACAATGTCGCGCTGTCGGCCGTCTATCCCAGCCGGCAGTTCCTGCCGGCCAAGGTGCGGCTGTTCATCGATTATCTGGCAGAGCTTTATGGCCCCGTCCCCTATTGGGAGCGTTGATGGCAGTGCCGGTTCAGCGCGCCAGCCTCTCGATGACGAGGTCCAGCAGGGCGCGCAGCCGCGCCAGCCGCTTCATGTCGCGGTGATAGCCGACCCAGGTGTCGCGGCCGGGTGGCGGTTCACCGAGATCGACCAGTTCGACGACCGCAAGGGAATCGCCGAGCGGCCGCGGCAGAACGGCGAGCCCGGCACCGTTGGCACAGAGCGCTGCCTGCACGTCGCGGCTGTTGCTGCGCATGACGGTATCGGCCCGCGGCAACAGGCGCTGCAGCCAGCCGACATCCGGCATGTCGCTGAAAGCCTCGTCCATGGTGATGAGGCGGGCGCCCGTGCCATCGCCAGCTTCGGGGTGCGGTGCGCCGCGTCTGATGTAAAGGCCGTATTCGATATGGATCAGCTTGCGCGATATGACCTCCGCCTCCGTGAAAGGCCGGATGCGGAAGACGAGGTCGGCTTCGCGTCGCGACAGGTTGAGAAGCCGGCTGTCGGTCAGCAATTCGATCTCTACCTTCGGATGGACTTGCGAGAATTCCGCCAGTACCGGCGAAAGCACATGTGCGCCGAACCAATCGGATGAGGACAGCCTGAGAAAACCATCGAGCTGGCGACTGCCGCCGGCAAGGACGCGCTCCATGGCGAGCGCCTCCTCTTCGATGCGTTCAGCGCCGGCGAACACGGCGGTGCCCTCGTCGGTCAGCACGAAGCCATCCGTCGTGCGCTGAAAAAGCGTCTGGCCGAGCGAGGCTTCAAGAGCACGCAGCCGCCTGCCCATCGTCGGCTGCGTCAGCCCGAGGCTGCGGGCTGCTGCCCCCAGCGTGCCGAACCGCGCGATCGCCAGAAACAGCTTGAGGTCGCTCCATTCCATCGCCCGCATCCGTCAAAACAAAAATGCATGGATTTCAGTCATTATCTTTCATTTTCATTCGCGCTTCAATGCACCATCTTCTCCCAGCACAAGCCATTGCCGACGCCCCAGCAGACGCCGCGCTGCGAACGAAGGAGAGTTCCATGCCTGTCCAATCAACGATGAAAGCACTGCTGGCGGAGACGCCGAATTCGCCGCTGCGGATCGCCGATATTGCAAAATCGTCGCTCGGCGAGGGCCAGGTTCTGGTGCGCATCAAGGCAAGCGGCGTCAACCCGCTCGACCTCAAGATCCGGGCCGGTAATGCGGTCCATGCCCGCCATCCGCTTCCCGCCATACTCGGCATCGATATGGCCGGCATCGTCGAAGAGATCGGAATTGGCGTCAGTGGTTTCCGCCGCGGCGACGCGGTCTACGGCATGACCGGCGGGGTCGGCGGCATTCAGGGATCGCTTGCCGAATTTGCAGCCGTCGACGCCGCGCTGCTGGCGCCAAAGCCACAGAATCTGTCGATGCGCGAGGCAGCCGCCCTGCCGCTCATCTCGATCACCGCCTGGGAAGGGCTTGTCGACCGCGCCGGGGTCAAGGCCGGCCAGAAGGTTCTCGTACTCGGCGGCGGCGGTGTCGGCCATATCGTCGCGCAGATCGCCAAGGCTGCCGGAACCGAGGTCTATGTGGTCGACGGCGCTTCGAAAGCGGATTATCTCGCCGGCCTTGGCGCAACACCGATCGATCGTGACGTGGAAACGGTGGAAACCTATGTCGCAAGACACACCGGCGGCAAGGGTTTCGATCTGGTCTACGATACGGTCGGCGGCCAGGGGCTCGATACGGCATTCCATGCCGTCAGCCGGTTCGGCCATGTCGTGAGCTGTCTTGGCTGGGGAAGCCACGCGCTGGCGCCGCTCTCCTTCAAGGCCGCCACCTATTCCGGCGTCTTCACGCTGCTGCCGCTTCTGATCGGCGAGGGACGCGCCCATCACGGTCAGATCATGCGGGAGATGACGAAGCTCGTCGAAGCCGGCAAGGTGATGCCCAAGCTCGACAGGCGCCGCTTCACCCTTGCCGGTGCCGATGAGGCGCATCGGCTGATCGAAAGCCGGCAGGCGGATGGAAAGCTCGTCGTCGAGATCGACTAACCTCGACGAGAGAATTAGCGCGCCAGATCGAGATAGGCGTTCGCCACCATCGCATCGATATCGCGGGGTACGCGGACGACGCAGGATTGGGAACCGGCCTCTCCCCTGGCGATGCGTTCCAGGCAACGGACCTGGAGCGTGAAGCCGAGATCCATCGATTCGACCGTATTGCCGAGCGGCCGCGGACCGGCGAGATTGGCCATGTGACCGCCGCCGAGTACATGGAAGCAACGGCCGTCGGCGAGATGGAAGGTCTCGATATGGTCGGCCTCGTAGCGATCGATGCCGGTGACATCGGGATGGCGGCGAAGGGCCTCGACATCGATCTCATGCGGGAAATGGCCGCCATTCATCAGGATCGCGCCGTCCTTGACGAGCGGCAGGTCGGCTGCCGTCACGATCCCGGCAAAACCGGTGACGGTGATGATGATGTCGGCCGAACGGATCGCCTGGTCGCGCAACGGCGTGACGAAACCGTCGAGATGGGCTTCGAGCGTCGTCACCGGATCGATGTCGACGACGCTGACGGTTGAAAAGGCATTGCGGAAACAGGCGGCCGTGCCCTTGCCGCAGGCGCCGTAGCCGAAGACGGTCACGCGTTTGCCGTTGGTGGAGCGGTTGGTGAAACGCAGGTAGCTTTCGAACAGGCTCTGGCCAACGGCATGCCTGTTTTCGGCGAACTGCTTGATCGGGCTGTCGTTGATGACGAGGATCGGCATCTCCAGCCGCTCGCGCAGCGGCAACAGACGGGTGCGCCCCGAAGTGGTCTCCTCGGTGCCGCCCAGGAGATTGGCATAGGGCTTTTCCGCCGCGATGGCGAAGAGATCGCCGCCATTGTCGAGCAGCAGATCTGGCTTCTCGGCGATGACCGCTTCGAGGCTCTGATGATGGGCGGCGGGATCGGTCGTCTGCGTGGCAAAGACGGTGATGCCTTGTGAACGCAGGAACTCGACCGTCGACGGCTGGGTACTGTTGAGATTGCCGGTGCAGACGAGACGCGCGCCACCGGCGCGCAGCGTCATCAACAGCGCCACCGTCTTCGGCTCGAGATGGATGCCGGTACCGATCGACAGACCCTCGAAAGGACGCGTCCGCTCGAATTCGGCGGCCGTCGCCGTGAGCAGCCGGCAGCTGCCGCCGATCCAATCGATACGGGTTGCGGTCTTTTCCATCATCTCTTTCCTATTTGCGCCTTGGTGCTGTTTTTAGCGGAGCAACAGGGCTGCGAATATGGAAGTAATTCTGGCGAAGGGGCAGAAAATCTGCCCTTTCAGCCCGACGTCCCGCAACGAAGCAGCCAGCCGGACAAAGCCCCAAAGGCCGGCCGTTTCGCATCCGGCGTGCGGCAGCAGAAGCTGTAGCCCGACGGGCGGGAGATGAAGCCGTAGGGCGCCACTAGATGGCGGCGTTCGAGATCGTCTTCGATCGAAGCACGCGGCGCAAGCGCGATGCCAAGCCCTGAGCGGGCAGCCCCCAGCGCCAGCAGCAGATCCTCGAATTCCTGGACGCGGGAAAAGACGACCGGCCGCGTGCCGCTTTCGGCGAACCATTCGTCCCAGAGCTTCGGAACGCTGCGGCTGGCGAGCATCGTCAGTGCACCCATCGCTGCAGGGTCCTTGGATAGTGTCGCGGCGAGCGAAGGTGTGGAGACCGGGCCGAATTCGTCCTCCATGAATCGCAGAGCGGTGATCCCCGGGGCCGGCCGGTATTCACCGCCCATGATCACAGCGTCCAACTCCGGGTGCATCTGCAGCGGTTCGACCACGGTCATCGGCACGATCTCGACCGCCGTATCGCCGACACTTGCCTGCATATCCGCGACGCGCGGCATCAGCCACCAGACCGCGAAGGCGGAGGGCACGCCGAGCCGAATGCGATTCTGCTCGGCGCCTTCGAGCTCCAAAACGGCGCGCTGCAGGATGTCGAAAGCTATGCCCGCTGCGGCGGCGAAAGCGCTCGCCTGCACCGTCGGAACCAGCCGGCGGCCGTCACGCGTGAAGAGCTTGCGGCCGAGGTGATTCTCCAACGTGGCGATCTGCTGACGCACGGCGCCACGCACCACATTCAGCTCTTCGGCAGCTTTCAGAATGCTGCCGTGACGGCAGACGGCCTCGAAGGCGCGGACGGCGTTGAGAGGGGGTAGACGCATGATTACCACATTCGAAAATCATAGTGCATCACTTGATCTTGCCATTGAACGAAAGGCAAGATCACGCCATATTGTACAGCTGTGCAATGTGACGCATTCGAGACAGGGCGTGACGGATTCTCCGAACCTGTCCTACCTCGATTTTCCCTATGAACGACGATCAAATGGCGTTTCGAATCGTCATGCCATTTTGGATTGCGTAAGCTTTCCGTGATATACGTATATGAGTGATTCCTAACGACGACTGTGAAGGTGACCCGACAATTGACTCTTTTCGCCCGACTGGCTTCCGATGTGCAACTGATGTTCCGGCGCCCGCCGCGACAGCAATATGGTGCGCTCTGCTACCGGGTTAAGAAGAAGAGCGGCGAGGTCGAGGTGCTGTTGATGACGAGTCGCGACACCGGCCGCTGGGTCATTCCCAAGGGTTGGCCGATGACGCGCAAATGCGCCCATGAGGTCGCGATGCAGGAGGCCTTCGAGGAAGCCGGCGTGCGCGGCGTGGTCGAGCCGGAGACGCTTGGCGCCTATACCTATCCCAAAGTGCTGCGCGATGGGGTGCAGGTGGTCTGCAAGGTGCAGGTCTATGCGCTCGAAGTCACCAATATGATGAAGAACTTCAAGGAAAAAGGCGAGCGCCGCATCGAATGGGTCTCGTTCGACGAGGCGGCCGGGCGGGTGCGCGAACCGGAGCTCCGTCACCTCTTCCTTGCTTTCAAGAAAAAGATGACCGACAGGCTTTCGGCCAACGCGGCAACGCAAATTTCAACGGACAACCAAATTTCGGCGGCCAAGCAAATTCCGGCGGAATGATTCCTGCCATCTTGCACTGCTAGAAAAGCAGCGTAGAAGCAGATTCATTCTCAGGAACAAGAATGGCGCCACGTCCCGCAGTCCTCACGAAACGCACGCTCGACAAGGACCTCGACAAGATCACCCATGCCGAGGACGTGGCGAAGCATGTTTTGCGGCGGCTGGTGGCGCCCGGTCTCGGACTGATCTTTCTCGGTCTGGCCATGCTTTTTGCCGGCGTCTACGTGTTCGACCGGCCGGGAGCGATGCTGGTGGTGGCGGCGGCGGCGCTTGCCGGCTACATGGCAATGAACATCGGCGCCAATGATGTGACCAACAATGTCGGTGCCGCGGTCGGCGCGCGCGCCATGACGATGGGCCAGGCCCTGGTCATCGCGGCGATTTTTGAGATCCTTGGCGCCACCATCGCCGGCGGCGAGGTCGTCAAGACAATTTCCTCGAACTTAGTCGACGCCGTCCAGGTGCCGCCGGCAATACTCGGCTGGATCATGATGGCGGCACTGATGGCGGCGGCCCTCTGGATCAATCTCGCGACGTGGATGAATGCGCCGGTTTCCACCACCCATGCGATCGTCGGGGCAGTGATCGGAGCCGGCATCTCAGCCGTCGGGCCGGAACCGGTGAACTGGCAGGTGATGCTGGAAATCACTTCGAGCTGGATCACCTCGCCGCTGATCGGGGGTCTGATCGCAGCCGGGCTGCTATATCTCGTCAAGACGCTGATCATCTATAGCGACGATAAGGTCGCGGCGGCCAAGCGCTGGGTGCCGGTGCTGGTCGCGGTGATGGCCGGCGGTTTCATGGCCTATATGGTGCTGCAGCTGTCGCCCACCGGCAAATATCAATCTTACACCATCATCCTCATCGGGATCGGCATCGGGCTGGTGAGCTGGCTTGCCGCCCGGCCGCTCGTTCTCGCCCAGGCGCGGGATCTCGAAAACCGCAACAGCTCGCTGCGGGTGCTGTTCCGGTTGCCGCTGATCGGCTCTGCGGCGCTGCTGTCCTTCGCGCACGGGGCCAACGACGTTTCGAATGCGGTCGGGCCACTGTCGGCGATCGTCCATTCGGTCGGCGTCGGCGGCGACGCCATCGGCCATCCGCCGCTCTGGGTGATGCTGATCGGCGCCTTCGGCATCTCGGTCGGCCTGCTGCTCTTCGGGCCGCGCCTCATCCGCCTTGTCGGCGAGGAGATCACCAAGCTCAATCCGATGCGGGCCTATTGCGTCGCGCTGTCGACCGCCTTCACCGTCATCGTCGCCTCCTGGCTCGGTCTGCCGGTCAGCACCACGCATATCGCCGTCGGCTCGGTCTTCGGCGTCGGATTCTTCCGCGAATGGTACACGCGTCATTCGAAGCGCCGCATCGCCTATATCAGGCGCAAGGCCGAGAGCTTTGATATCGACGAGCCGGAGGAGCCGAACATTCACGAGACGCGGCGGCGCTATCTCGTGCGACGGTCGCATTTCATGACGATCGTCGCTGCCTGGATCGTCACCGTGCCGGTTTCGGGGGCGCTTGCGGCAATGATTTATTGGGCTATGTTCGCGCTCTTCGTGTGAAACCCCGAGTTTTCGAATGCGCGCCAATTTCCGTATGCAACGGCTTTTCGTCGACGCGCCGCTTTCCCGCGGCGCCGTCCTCGAGGCAAATACCGACCAGTTCAACTATCTCGCCAATGTGCTGAGGATGGAGGAAGGGGCGGAGATCCTGCTCTTCAACGGCCGCGACGGCGAGTGGAAGGCGACCCTCACTTTTCCTACGCGCAAACGCATCCTCTTGACGGCAACCGAAGAGACCCGGCCGCAGCCGCAGCCTTGCGACCTGCATTATCTCTTTGCGCCGCTCAAGGTCGGCCGCATGGATTATCTCGTGCAGAAGGCTGTGGAAATGGGAGCCGGCCTGCTGCAGCCGGTCATGACCCAGCACGTCCAGGGCAAGATCACCAATCTCGACAAGCTGCGCGCCAATGTCGTCGAGGCGGCGGAACAATGCGGCATTCTCGGCATCCCCGATGTAACCGAGCCGGTGAGGCTTCTCGACCTGCTCGACCGCTGGCCGAGCGAGCGTCGCATCATCTATTGCGACGAGGGCGACGCCGGGCAGAACCCGCTGCCGGTGCTGTCGGCGATCCGGGAAAAGCATCTTGCTCTGCTCGTCGGGCCGGAAGGCGGCTTTTCGGAAGAGGAACGGGCGCGGCTTCGAAGCCTCGATTTCGTCACCGCCATTCCGCTCGGACCGCGCATCCTCAGGGCCGATACGGCGGCCGTTGCGGCGCTGGCGGTGGTCCAGGCGGCGATCGGCGACTGGAATTAGGGCGAAAACGGGTTGACATAGAAATCGCTGCTATTTTTTTGATGCGTCGTTGAAACAATTTCACTTGCAACATGGGTGGCTTGGGTCCTAATCAGCCTTCCAACTGCCCGGCCCCCTGGGCGCCTTTTTGAATACAGGTATCCCGCATGGCCCGCGACACTACCGACCAGACACCGCTCTCTTCGGTCCAGGATCTGACCGATTACATTGCCGCCGGCAACAAGCCGCGGGAGCGCTTCCGGATCGGCACCGAACACGAGAAGTTCGCCTTCTTCCGCGCCGACAACAGTCCGGTTCCCTATTTCGGCGATGCCAGTATTTCGGCCCTTTTGACCGGCTTGCAGAAGAAAAGCGGCTGGGAGCCGATCACCGACGGCGGCAACATCATCGGCCTTGCCGAGCAGAACGGCATGGGCGCGATCTCGATCGAGCCCGGCGGCCAGTTCGAACTCTCCGGCGCACCGCTGGAGACGATCCACGAGACCTGCAAGGAATCGAACCAGCATCTGGCGACGCTGCGGGAAATCGCCGAGCCGATGGGCATCCGCTTCCTCGGCATCGGCGGCAGTCCGAAATGGACCTATGCGGAAACCCCGCAAATGCCGAAATCACGCTACGAGATCATGACCCGCTATATGCCGAAGGTCGGCACCCAGGGTCTCGACATGATGTACCGCACCTGCACGATCCAGGTGAATCTCGATTTCTCCTCGGAAGCCGACATGCGCAAAAAGATGCGCGTCTCGATGAAGCTGCAGTCACTGGCGACCGCCCTCTTCGCATCTTCGCCCTTCACTGAAGGCAAGCCGAACGGGCTGCTTTCCTGGCGCGGCGATATCTGGCGCGATGTCGATAACCAACGCGCCGGCCTGCTCGACTTCACCTTCCGCGACGATTTCGGCTTCCGCGATTATGCCGAATGGGCGCTCGACGCGCCGATGTATTTCATCGTCCGCGACGGCCACTATCACGACTGTACCCATGTCACCTTCCGCCAGTTCATGAACGGCGCGTTGAAGGGCGAGGTCGCCGATCCGGCGCCGACGATGGGGGACTGGACGAACCATCTTTCGACACTCTTCCCCGACGTGCGGCTGAAGCGTTTCCTGGAAATGCGCGGCGCCGACGGCGGCCCCTGGCGGCGCATCTGTGCGCTGCCGGCCTTCTGGGTCGGCCTGCTCTACGACGATACGGCCCTTGAGGCCGCCGACGAACTGACGAAGGATTGGAGCTTTGCCGAGATCAGCGCCCTGCGCAATGCCGTTCCCGCCGAAGGCTTGAAGGCGCAATTCCGCGGCCATCCGCTCTTCGACATGGCGCGCGAGGTGATCGGCATTTCAAAGGCCGGCCTCAAGGCGCGCGGCAAGCTCAACGGCGAAGGCCAGGACGAGACCATCTTCCTTGCGCCGCTCGACGAAGTGCTCGCCAAGAAAGCAACGCTCGCCGAGGATCTGCTGTCGCTCTATCACGGCCGCTGGAACGGTTCCGTGGAACCCGTCTTCGAGGACTATCAGTACTAAGGCGAGACTGATTCAAGGAATTCAAGTTGGTTCACGGCGCCTTCGCGCGCTTCCTGGCTTCGCGCGATCGTGCCGTACGGCGAGCCGGTCTCAGTTCATCGATCGTCGGCAGCCACCACTCGGCGTCCTCAACCGGAGGAACTTTCGCCGGCCAGGTGCGGACGAGTTCTTCGAGTGTGGGAACCCGCCAATGTCCCCAGACGTGATCTTCGGTTACGCCGGGATAGAAGTCCGCAACGACGTCCGGTTCGACCAGTTCGCCTGAGATGTCGGTAAAGACGACGATTCCATAGGCGGTGGCCACCGGACGTCCGATCGGCGGCAAGTCATCGCTCTGAAGCGGGTAACGATGACGCTTGCGTTCCGCGGAGCGGCGCTTGCTGCGTATATCCAGTTCGGTCCCCTTGCGCTCCTCGGCGCGACGCCGTCTCTCCTCCGGTTCGTTTCTGCGCGCCGCAGCCTCGATATCAGGCCACCGGCGTCGGAGTTCCTCATAGGACCGGAAGGGAACGTGCCATATTCTGAGATCACCGTCCCACCGTGAGAACGGCACCTCGCGCAGTTCGTCAACGACAGTTTTCGAATAGGGTGTGCGAATTCGGAAACCTGCCTTGCCGAATTCGAGATAGGCACTGTCGATCGGATCGAAGACGAAGGCGTCGCGTCCCTTCGCATCGGCGTGGGCGTCGGCTTCGGCCTCCATCTCGGCAAGCCATCGTCCGATGCGGCTGGACGCCGTCCGGCCGGGAACAAACCAGGCCTTGCGGGCATCGCTCCAGCGGGCACGGGGAAAGCGTCTTCGGAATTGCTCGACGGTCATCCTGTCATAGGGAAAGGAAATATCCGCGCCGGGCTTTTCACCGTCTTCACCGGGCGGCGCGTCGTCGTGACCAGCGGGGGATTTCGTCTCGGCCATAGAAGGAAACGCCGGCGCGCAGGGATCGGTTTCGGTGAGGATAGCATATATCCCGACCAACTTGCCGTCGTTGTGGCCGCTTTTGCCTCATCAGCTCCGTTCGTTGGCGCCTCGGCCGCATGCTCCAGCAAAATTCCTCCCTAAGTTCTTATGGCAAAAAGCCGTTTGCACATTACCATTTCCGGATATAGTGACGTGACACGCGTCACGACTCGGGGAAAGGGACCTCCATGCTGCCACTCTTCGACATGATGATGCAGGCGCAGAACGGCGCGGCGATGGAAGCGATCGCCCGGCAGTTCAACCTCGCGCAGGAACAGGCGACGAAGGCGATGGCGGCGCTGATGCCGGCCTTTTCCGCCGGGCTGAAGCGCAGCACCAGCAACCCTTACGATTTCGTCGGGCTGATGCAGGCGGTCTCCTCCGGCAACTATGGGCGATATTTCGAGGATATGAGCCGGGCCTTCACGCCGGAAGGAATTTCCGACGGCAACAACATCCTTGCCCAGCTTTTCGGTTCGAAGGAAGTTTCGCGCGCGGTCGCCGCCCAGGCCGCACAGATGACCGGCATCGGCCAGGATATTTACAAGCGGATGCTGCCGGTGCTGGCCGACACGCTGATGGGCGGGCTCTTCAAGCAGACGACCGGACAGATGGCCTCGCCGGTCAACCCCTTCGTCAACACAGCGATGGGCGAGACCATCCAGAAATGGCTTGAGAGTACCGGCTTCGCGCCGAAGCCGGCCCCGGAGCCCAGCATCTTCGACAATCCCTTCACGCAGGCAATGCAGCAGATGTTTTCGGTGCCGAAGCCTGCGCCAACGCCGACGCCGAACCCCTTCCTCGACAATCCCTTCGCCAAGGCCTTCCAGGAGATGATGGGCGGGCTCGGCCAGCAGCCGGCGGCCCCGACCAAGACCAAGACCAAGACCAAGACGCCGGAGGCGTCGAAGGAAGAGGCGAAGGTCAATGCCGACAGCTATACCCAGATGCTGAACGCCATGTTCGACAGTGGACTGGAAGTGCAGAAGAGCTACCAGAAGAACCTGGAGGCGATCTTCGAAACCTATCGGCCGAAGCCCTCCTCCGAATAAAAAAACCCGGAGATGGCTTGGGAAAGCCTATCACCGGGTCAAGCGGCAGGGCTATTGGCTATCACCCTGCGGGGAAACTCGACGCTCCTACTATTCGTAGGAGCGCAAAAGAGACGACAGGCGCCAGCGATTGCGCGCCGAACGCGTCAGATGTTCCGACGGGTCCTCGAAAAAGGTCGACGCCAGGAACGCGGAGGTCAGATCGGCCCGGGTAAGGCCGATATCCCTCAGCTGCGTGTCGTTCAGATCATGCAGCGCGTTGATCTCCATGCGATTGCGGAACACGCGAAAGAGAGAGGCCAACGGTGCGAGGCCTGCCGCCAGACGCTGGAAAAACGTCGGGGTCGGCTTGCCGCAGTCGAGTTCGAGTGTCCGGTCTGTCATGCGCATTGAACTCTCCTTTCTGTACAGTGCCGCACGTCTTTTAGACGCATGAAGGGCGCTGTAACGTTTTAGATCGGCGCGCAACGCAACCCACCCCTCCCGCGAGGTCGTGCGGGAAGGAGCAAGCTGAATTCCGCTTGGACAGGCAGGGTGTCTGTCCTTCACTTTGCTTTGATTTGCATCCCGAAGATGCCAAAGACCTATTGATCAGTCCAACGAATGTTTCTAATGATTATCATCAGCTATCTTTATGGGTGAAACCATGTCCGCACCTCTTGATCTCGACCAACTGCAGACTTTCATCGCCATCGTCGATTCCGGCAGCTTCACCAAGGCGGCCGACAGGGTCTACAAGACCCAATCGGCCGTCTCCATGCAGATGCGCCGCCTCGAAGAGCGCATTGGCAAGCAGCTGTTCATCAAGGATGGGCGCGGCAACCGGCTGACGGTCGAGGGTGAAAAGCTGCTCAACTATGCCCGGCGCATCATCCGCCTCAACAATGAGGCGATCGCCGCCTTCGACGACAACAGGCTGGAGGGGACGCTGCGGATCGGCACGCCGGACGATTATGCCGACCGCTACATGCCCGAAATCATCGGCCGCTTCGCCAAGACGCATCCGAATGTCGAACTCTACATCGTCTGCGAGCCTTCGGTGGATCTCGCCGAGCGCATGCACAAAGGCGAGCTCGACATCGCCCTCGTCACCCACAATCCGCGCGAGCGCATGTCCGATGTGGTGAGAACCGAGCCGCTCTGCTGGGTGGGCTCGGCCAACCATCCGATCCGCGACGACGCGCCGGTGCCGCTTGCCGTCGGCCGGCGCGACTGCCAGTGGCGCCAGCTCGCCTGCTCGGCGCTCGATGCTGTGGGACGCGAGCACCAGATCCTGTTCACCAGTTGGTCCTGCACCGTCGTTGCCGCTGCCGTGCTTGCCGGCATGGCGGTTTCGGTCATGCCGGAATCGGCATTGCGAACAGGCATGAAAGTACTGAGCCAGGCCGACGGTTTTCCGGCGCTGCCGCCGGTGCAAATCGGCATCATGAAGCGGCCGGGCGTTTCGCTCTCACTGATGAACGCGATCACGGCGCATATCACCGCCTGCCTCGACAACATCACCCCTGCCGTCGTCGACGATACTCTCGAGGCCGATGTCAAATCCGCCCAGGCACGCCTTTATCCGCGGCTGAAGGCCGCCAATATGGTGCCGAGCTGGTAAGCCGACTCAAGCAGCGGCAGGCACGCTCGTGGTGAAAAGGGAGGCGCGGATGACGCGCTTCCATTGGTCGAGCATGCGCCGCGCCAACTCCTTGTCGCTGACGGCGGCAAGCCGGATGACGGCGCCGATCAGGTGGCTGAACAGGTAAGTGCGCGCGTACATATCCTCGTCGCAAAGGTCGGGAGTGAGATCGCGCACGGCGTCATGGAAGATACCGGCGACGCGGCCGCTATGCTCGATGTTCAGCTGCAGCAGATCCTGATCGGTCTCCGTTCCCATCCAGACGCCGAGATAAACGGGATCGTCATGGTAGGAATCGTAATACCAGTCGATGATGGCGCAGACGCGGTCGAGCGCCTGGTCGAGCGACCTGACGTCGGCAAACATCGCCGCCGTCTTCGCCTGGATCGCCGAAGCGTGCTGGTCGAACAGGGCTTTGACGATCGCCGCCTTCTCGGGAAAATACTGGTAAACCGAACCGATCGGCACTTTGGCGGCGACGGCGAGTTCCGTCATCCGCATGGCGCTGACGCCCTTTTCGGCAATGATCCTGGCGGCCGCGGCAAGAATGAGATCCAGCCTCTGGATGCTGCGTTCCTGCTTCGGCTTCCTGCGCAAGCCGATCCGATCCATGCTTTCCGCGCCCATGTCGTTCCCATTTTTATTGTTCGCGGCGGAAGGCATGACATGCAGGGTGTTCATCGGCGGTAAATGGAAATGCTCGCATTTTAACGGTTGGGAAAAGCCCGTGACGATCACGATTCCAGGATGTGATTTTACCCATCGCAACCGGTACCGATACGGTGTCAGCCGCGTGACCGGTCAGTGACGGACGAGGCGCACGCGCGCCTCAGCTCATCGCCATCCATGCGGCGAGCCATACCCACATGGCGGCGAGTATGATGTAACCTGCGGCGAAGATCGGGCTGCGGTAGCGCATATCGTTGCTGGTGACGTGAATGGCGGCATGGGCGTAGCGCAGGGCGACGAAGGCCCAGGCGAGGACGACAGAGATGAGATTGTCGGCCTCGGTGATATAGAGAAGAATTGAGCAGGCGTAGAACAGCACGGGCAGTTCGAACTGATTGGCGAGGCAGTTCTTGACGATGAGGCTTTCGGCCGGCTCGCCGCGATTTTCGCGATAATCCGATTTGGCGATGCTGCCGGCGCGGACCATTTTCGCGCGCCGCATGCCGAGCAGCGCATAAAGACCGTAGACCAGGGTCACATGGGCGAGGAGTGGCCAGAAGATTTGATAGCCGGTCATATGTTGCCGTTTCCTTTCCGCTTCTGCTTCCGCTTTCAACGCGAGCATTAGTCGAAAGACGATCGGGATACCAGCGTCGGCGGCCCGCCATCCAACATTGGGGGCCGCCGGATTTCGTCACACCTGCGCGGCGCCGCCGTCGGCGAAGAGTTCGATACCGGTGACGAAGCTCGAATCGTCGGAAGCGAGGAAGAGTGCGGCGGCAGCGATCTCTTCGGCGCGGCCGACGCGCCCCATTGGCACCTGGGTTGCGAGATAATCGAGCAAGCCCTGCTGTTGCGCCTCATTTTTGCCGGCGAGTTCGACGAGACCAGTTGTCTTTGTAGGACCGGGGCTCAGCGTATTGATACGAATGCCGCGATCCTTGAGATCAAGGATCCAGTTGCGAGCAAAGCTTCGTAACGCGGCCTTCGAGGCGGCGTAAACACTGAAGGCGGGTGTGCCGGTCGAGCCCGCCGTCGATCCCGTCAGGATAACCGATGAGCCCGGACCGAGCAGCGGCAAAGCCTTCTGCACGGTGAAAAGAACACCTTTCACATTTCTGTCGAACGTGTCGTCATACTGCTCTTCGGTAATTTCGCCGAGCGCCAGCATCGAACCACCGCCAGCATTGACGAACAGCACATCTATCCGGCCGGCTTCGGCTTTCACGCGTTCATAGAGCCGATCAAGGTCTGCAAGCTCTGCCGAGTCCGCCTGGATGCCGACAACCTTACCCCCTATTTCCGCAACCGCCGCGTCGAGCATGTCCTTGCGCCGGCCGGTCACGAAAAGCTGGGCGCCTTCGGCGGCGAAACGCTTGGCAGTGGCAAGGCCAATGCCCGATGTCGCGCCGGTAATCACTGCGATCTTTCCACTCAATCTCTGTGTCATTGTCGTCTCCTGTTGTTCGACCGAGACTGAGATATGGACGCGGGAAACGTTTCAAAATAGAAAGAAATGAAAGCTATCGTTACAGGAATGAAATGACGAACTTTCCGGATTTCGAAGGCCTGGCCATGTTCGCCAAGGTGGCCGAAGAGCGTTCTTTCGCTCGCGCCGCTAGGACGCTCGGTGTATCGGTGCCTACCGTTTCGCGGGCCGTCAGCCGGCTGGAGGAGAGACTTGGCGCACGGCTTTTCAACCGCACCTCGCGGCAACTGGCGCTGACCGATTTCGGCTTGCGATTGGTCGACCGTGCCTCGCGGCTCTATGCGGAGGCAGAGGCTGCGGAAAATGCAGCGCGCGAGCTGTCCAGCCGACCGCGAGGGCTTATCCGGCTTGCCGCGCCGATGGCCTTCGGCACACGCTGGCTGGCGCCGATCCTGCCCGATTTTTTCGACCTCTATCCCGATATTTCTATCGACCTGCATATGAGCGACGCCGTCGTCGACCTGGTGGGAGACGGATTCGATGCTGCCCTGAGAATTGCCGTTCTGCCGGATTCCTCATTGGTCGCCCGGAGGCTGGCAGCGGTCGCTCCCTTCATTCTCGCTGCACCTGCGTACCTCGATCGATACGGCACGCCGCGACATCCGCGCGAGCTTAAGGCCGATCATTGTCTAGGATACGCCTATCGGCCGCGCCAGGACGTCTGGCGCTTTCGCAATAAGGCAGGCGAAGAGGAAGTTGTCGTGCCGGCCGGTCCGTTGCGCTCCACCAATTCGCAAGCCTTGATTCCAATGGCGTTGCACGGCCTTGGGGTTGTAGAGCTGCCGGAATTCATGGCGCACGAATATCTCGCCGATGGCAGGTTGAAAGCGATCCTACCCGACTGGACGCTGCCGAGCGGAGCGCTCTATTTCGTCACGCCCTCTGCCCGGGCTCGACCTGCGAAGGTGGAGGTGCTCTCGGATTTCATGGTGGCGCGGCTTTCAAATCCGACGTGGCGGTGGACAGGCTGATGGCACCCTCAATCTTCACGCGGCGCAAGCCAGCGGCCGATGGCAAGCCGGACAATGAGGATGAAGCAGATGGCGAGGCTTGCGAATTTCAGCCGCGTCATCCACGGCAGCAGCTGCGTTGCAAGCGTTGAGGGCGCACCATTACCGAAGGCGATGAGGCTCGAGATGTTCTCGCCATAATCGGCGATGCCGTAGATGAACGGCAGCAGATAAATCGCCCTGCCGACAGGCGGATGCACCGATCGGCCAAACCACGCACCGGCAGGACCGAGCTTGAGGAAGGCGAGGAACAGCAGCGCCGTCAGCAGTGCCGGAAAGATCAGCTCCGGCCCGAAATACATGGCGCGCAGCAACCTGGTCGCCGTCTCGTTCTCATCGAGCAGCTTTTGCATGTGGAAGACCGCCGACTCATCGTAACCGGCGAAATAGGTATCGAGCACCGCCTGCCTGGTTTCGTGCTTGAACGGAACGACGAAACCGAAGGTTGTCCAGGCGAGCACGGCAAGGCAGAGGGCTGCGAGCAGCGCGACGATCCAGAGAGGAATCCCGCTGCCCGCCTTCATGATCAGAGGCCGGCGCCCGGATAGTTCGGGCTCTCGCGGGTGATCGTCACGTCATGGGCATGGCTTTCGCGAAGACCGGCACCGGAGATGCGCACGAAGGTGGCCCGCTCCTGGAAATCCTTGAGGTCCTTGCCGCCGACATAACCCATGGCCGCCTTGAGGCCACCGGCGAGCTGGTGGATGACGCCCGAGACCGGCCCCTTGTAAGGCACCTGGCCCTCAATGCCCTCCGGCACGAGCTTCAGCGTGTCGCGCACCTCGGCCTGGAAGTAGCGGTCGGCCGAGCCGCGGGCCATGGCGCCGACGGAGCCCATGCCGCGATAGGCCTTGAAGGAGCGTCCCTGGTAGAGATAGACCTCGCCCGGGCTCTCATCGGTGCCGGCCAGCAGCGAGCCGATCATGACGGCGGAAGCGCCGGCGGCGATCGCCTTGGCCAGATCGCCGGAGAACTTGATGCCGCCATCGGCGATGACGGGCACGTCCTGATCATTCGCGGCCTGCACCGCCGACATGATGGCGGCGAGCTGCGGCACGCCGACGCCGGCGACGATGCGCGTCGTGCAGATCGAACCCGGACCGATACCGACCTTGACCGCATCCGCTCCGGCATCGATCAGCGCCCTGGTGCCGTCATAAGTGGCGACGTTGCCGGCCATGATGCGCACCGAGTTGGAAAGCTTCTTGACCCGGGTGACGGCATCGAGGACGCGTTGCGAATGACCATGGGCGGTGTCGACGACCAGAAGATCGACGCCGGCCTCGATCAGCCGTTCGGCGCGCTCGAAGCCGTCATCGCCGACGCTGATGGCGGCCGCAGCCCGAAGTCTGCCCTGCGCATCCTTGGAAGCGTTCGGGTTCAACTGCGACTTCTCGATATCCTTGACGGTGATGAGGCCGACGCAGCGGCCTTCGGCATCGACCACCAGCAGCTTCTCGATGCGATGCGAATGCAGCAGGCGCTTGGCCTCCTGCTGATCGACGTTTTCCTTGACGGTGACCAGTTTGTCCTTGGTCATCAGTTCATGGATCTTCTGTTCCTGATCGGTAGCGAAGCGGACGTCGCGGTTGGTCAGGATGCCGACGAGGCGGCCGGACTTCTCCACGACAGGAATGCCGGAAATGCTGTAGGATTTCATCAGCCCGAGTGCATCGGCAAGCGTGGCATCGGGGCCGATCGTCACCGGATTGACGACCATGCCGCTTTCAAACTTCTTCACTTGCCGGACCTGCTCGGCCTGCTCGATCGGCGTCAGGTTGCGGTGAATGACGCCGAGGCCGCCGGCCTGGGCCATGGCGATCGCCAGGCGGCTCTCGGTGACCGTATCCATGGCGGATGAGATGATCGGGATGTTGAGTTCGAAATCCCGAGCGATGCGCGTGGAGATATTCGTCTGGCCGGGCATGACCTCAGAATGTCCCGGCTGCAGCAGCACGTCGTCAAAGGTAAGCGCGTCCGCGCCGGTTGCCGTTTCTATGATGCGTGCCATGGCCAAATTCCTTCATTTAAGAAAAATGCAACCCGGCCCGGAAACGAATCGTCCGCCCCGGCGGTGTGCATGAGTTGCTTGGAAGTTGGCGAGGGCTGGTAACACGTCTATGACAGGAAGGAAATAGCAAAAAGCCCGACGCGTCCGCCGGGCTCGTCATGGGTGCCATGCGTCTAAAGCGCATCGCGATCTTTCAGATTCGCTGCTCGCGCTTCAGAACCTTCTTCCTACGCATTCCCGAGAAAGTCGCTTCGCGTTTTTCCCGGCAAAACCGCTGCGCACTTTGCTGGAATTGCTCCGGATCAGATGTCGAACTGATAGGTCTTCGGCACGAAGCGATAACCGCCATCCTGCCTCTCGACGAAGCCGACCGCCGGGAACGGCATGTGGTAGCCGAGGAAGGCGATCTTGTCGGTCGCGATCATCTCGAAAACCTTGCGGCGCGTAGCCGCCGCCTGCGCCTTGTCCATGTCGAAGCGCACCTCCCAATCCGGCCGCAGCAGCGACAGGATATAATGATTGGCCGTATCGCCGGTCAGCACCAGGCGCTTGCCCTCGGATTCGACGTGGAACACCATGTGCCCCGGCGAGTGGCCGGCCGCCAGCATCGCCGTCATGCCGGGCGCGACGCTATCGCCGTCCTTGATGAAGGTGGTCTTTTCGGCGAGCGGTGCGACATTGGCGAGCACCGCCTTGTGACTGCCTTCGGTCGGCGTGCCCTCGCGTGCCTTGTCCGACCAGAAATCATATTCCGCCTGGCCGACGACATAGCGGGCATTCTTGAAGGCAGCCGTGCCGTTTTCCATCAGGCCGCCGATATGATCGCCGTGCAGATGGGTCAGCGCCACCAGCGTGACGTCGTCGGCCGAATATCCTGCCGCTTTCAGGCCTTCGGTCAGTTGGCCGGCGCCGCGAGCGCGGCCGGCAGCGCCGAAGCCGGTATCGACGAGGATGACATCCGAACCGGTATCGATGAGAGCCGGCGTGTAGAAGCTCATGAACCTGTCGACCGGCAGGAAGTTTGCGGTCAGCAACGCCTGGACCGTTTCGGGGTTCTGATTGGTGCCGAAGGTTTCATAGGGCTTTTCGACGATGCTGGTGCCGTCACGGACCACGGTGAACTTATAGGAACCGAGCTTGAATTGATTGATCTCGGGCAAAAGCGTTCCATCCATATGATTGCTTTCTCCAGTTGCGGCCGCTTCGGCCCTCTCTTTGAAAATTGCCGGCGCCGCGAGCATGCCAAAGCCTGCGGCAAAAAGGGTGCGCCGCTTTATTCCCGATGAAATTGCCATATGTCCATCCTCTTATGACGTGCGATGCGTCACCGCACGGCCCGCGGTGTCGATCCCAGCCGGATTTCTTGCTCCGGCCAAGTAAACATATGTCAATCTTGACTGCCGACGTTGATGCGCAAGTCGTCTCACGCAGACGTGAAGCGAACGCGTCAACGACCCGGATTTGGGGATTGGCACGGCTGGGAACTGGGACTAAACAGCACTGGCCTTCCCAGCTTCAATCCGCTGCCCCATCAAGGCTCCCGCCTATGAATCGTATCGTCCCGCTGATCCTCGCCGTCGCCCTCTTCATGGAACAGATGGATTCGACTGTCATTGCGACGGCGCTGCCGGCGATCGCTAGTGATTTGCATGTCGGGCCGATCACGCTGAAGCTGGCGCTGACCTCCTACATGGTGGCGCTTGCGGTGTTCATCCCGGTGAGCGGCTGGATGGCCGACCGGTTCGGCGCCAAGAAGATCTTCCGGCTTGCCATATCAGTCTTCGTCATCGGCTCGATCTTCTGCGCCATCTCCTCCAACCTCGTCGAATTCGTTTTCGCCCGCTTCCTGCAGGGCATGGGCGGCGCGATGATGACCCCGGTCGGTCGCCTGGTGCTGGTGCGCACGACGAAGCGCAGCGATCTGGTCTCGGCCATGGCGCTGCTCACCATCCCGGCGCTCGTCGGCCCGCTCACCGGACCGCCGCTCGGCGGCTTCATCACCACCTATTTCAGCTGGCACTGGATCTTCCTGATCAACGTGCCGGTCGGCATCATCGGCATCTGGCTGGCGACGATCTTCCTGCCGGAAGTGGAGGCGACGGCGCCGCCGAAGCTGGATTTCACCGGTTTCGTGCTCACCTCGCTTTCGGCCGCGGGCGTCGTCTTCGGCCTGTCGGTGGTGAGCCTGCCGGCCCTGCCCCCGATTATCGGCGTCACCGCCACTCTAATCGGCCTTGCCTGCGGCTTTCTCTATGTGCGCCACGCCAAGCGCCATCCGGCCCCGATCCTCAACCTCAACCTGTTCAAGAACCCGACCTTCCGGGCCTCCACCTTGGGCGGCACGCTGTTTCGCATCTGCGTCGGCGCCATGCCCTTCCTGACGCCGCTGATGCTGCAGCTCGGATTCGGGCTGACGCCGTTCCAATCCGGCCTCATCACCTTTGTGGGAGCCATCGGGGCGATCACCACCAAATTCATGGCGAAGCGCGTCTTCGCCGCCGCCGGCTTCCGCACGACGCTGCTTGCCGCCGCCATGGTGACGACGCTGGTGACTGTCGTCACCGGCCTGTTCACGCCGTCGACACCGCACCTCGTCATCATCGGCGTGCTGCTACTCGGCGGCTTCTCCCGCTCCTTCATGTTCACCGGCGTCAATGCGCTCGCCTTCGCCGACATCAATGATGCCGAAGCCAGCCAGGCGACCTCGATGAGCTCGGTGATGCAGCAGATCAGCCTGGCGCTCGGCGTCGCGGTCGCCGCCGCGATCCTGGAGAGCTCGATCTATATCAGCGGCGAGGAATTGCAGGTCGCCGATTTCCACCTCGCCTTCTACATCATCGCCGGACTGACTGTTATTGCGACCATTCCCTTCATCCGGATGGACCGCAATGCCGGCGCGCTCGTTTCCGGCCACCGCTCGAAGACGATGGCGGTAGCAACTGTTGAAGCCGAGCAGCACGCGGTGAAATAAGGCAGCCTAAAGCGTGTCGCGATCATTCAGATTCGCTTGCCACGCTTTAGATCTTTAGTTTTTCGCATGTCTATAGCGCAAAACCGCTGCACACTTTTGCGCGACATGCTCTATTCGGGGCTTTCGCAGACGGCACAGAGCTTGTTGCCGTCGAGATCGCGCACATAGGCGGCATAGAAATGGGCATGGTAGGAGCGCAGGCCCGGCCCGCCCTCATCGACGGCGCCCGCCGCAATCGCCGCCGCATGGAAAGCATCGACATCCGCCCGGCGCTCGGCCGCAAAGGCCACCATGACGCCATTGCCCGACGTCGCCCGACGGTGATTGAAGGGCGTCACCACCCAGAAGCGGCAGCGCGTATCGCCATCGGCGGCATAGCCGATTTCCTCCTCCGAACCGCGCTGGCGGCGATAACCGAGCACGGGCAGCACGGCATCATAAAAATGCCCTGCGCGATAAAGGTCGTTGGTTCCGAGCGTGACGTAAAGAAGCATGGGGATCAGCGGTTCCAATCTTAGGGCCGCATCATCGGACAGGACCGGCCCTGAGATCAAGCTTGCTCTGCTTCACCTTCCGCCTTGCGCCCCTTGAAGCCCTTGGCGAGCAGGAACATCTCGACCGATTCGGCGCGCGACGAGTTCGGCTTGACATGCACGACCTGGCGGAAGTTCTGCTTCAGCATGGCGAGCAGCTCACGCTCGGTGCCGCCCTGGAAGGTCTTGGTCAGGAAGTGCCCGCCTTCCTGAAGCACCTCGACGGCGAAATGGGCCGCCACTTCGCAGAGATGCATGGTGCGCAGATGATCGGTGCGGTGATGGCCGGTGGTGGGTGCGGCCATGTCCGATATGACGAGATCGGGTGTGCCGCCGACCGCCTCCAGCAGCTTTTCCGGCGCAGTGGGATCGAGAAAGTCGAGCTGCAGGATCTTGACGCCGGGCAGCTGGGTCATTTCGAGGAAATCGATCGCGGCCACACGGATGTCCTCGTCCGTCGAGCCGGTAACCTTGGCGGCAATCTGCGACCAACTGCCCGGTGCAGCGCCGAGATCGATGATACGCCTGGCGCCGCGCAGGATATGGTGTTTCTCGTCGATCTCCAGCAGCTTGAAGGCGGCACGGGCGCGATAACCTTCGAGCTGGGCGCGCTGCACATAGGGATCGTTGATATGGCGCTCCAGCCATTGGCGCGAGGAGGCCTTCATCTTCTTGTTCTTGACGCGCTGGCCGAGCTTGCGGCCGGTGCGGTTTCCCGCGATCGGTGCCTTGGTCATGCCTTCCTCTATCTCGCTCTCTGGCCGCGTCGGTTGCGGTGGCGCCGCCAAACGCCGTCATCGGCCATCATGTCTGTCAGCAGGCCTTCCCTCAAGCCGCGATCGGCAACGCGCATGCGCGGGCTCGGCCAGCGGCGGCGGATCGCCTCGAGGATGGCGCAGCCGGCCAGCACCAGATCGGCCCGATCCGGCCCGATGCAGGGATTGGCGGCGCGGCTTTCGAAATCCCAGGAGAGAAGCTTTGCCTGCATGGCGGAAACCTCGTCATCGGACAGCCAGATGCCATCGACCTTGCGCCGGTCATAACGCGGCAGGTCGAGATGGACGCCGGCAAGCGTCGTCACCGTGCCCGATGTGCCGATCAGGTGGAAGTCGCCGGTCTGGGCGACCTCGATCTCCGGGCAATCGAAGCCTCCGAGCATGCCTTCGACTTCGCGCACCATGCCCTCGAAAGCCTCCGGCGTGACGTCGTGCCCGCCATGGCGCTCCGACAGCGTCACCACGCCGACCGGCAGCGAGGTCCAGTGGGTGATGTGGTTGGCGAGGCGGCTGAAGCGATTGTCGCCGATGCGGATGACGGCGATCTCCGACGAGCCGCCGCCGATATCGAACAGCACGACGGAGCGCGTTTCGCGACCGACCAGCGAGGAGCAGCCGGAGACGGCAAGCCGCGCTTCGGTTTCGCGATCGATGATCTCGAGCGTCAGGCCGGTTTCGGCAACGACCCGGCTGAGGAATTCCTCACCGTTGACCGCCTGGCGGCAGGCTTCGGTGGCGATCAGCCGCATGCGGCGGATCTCCCGGTTCCTGAGCTTGGAGGCGCAGATCCGCAGCGCCTCGATCGCCCGCTCCATCGCCTCATCGGAGAGACGGCCGCTTGCCGCAAGGCCTTCGCCGAGGCGCACGATGCGGGAAAAGGCATCGACGACGCGGAACTGACCCGGGCGGGTCGGCTGGGCAATGAGGAGACGGCAATTGTTGGTGCCGAGATCGAGAGCGGCATAGAGTTCTTCCGGCCAGGCATGGTCGCCGGCCTGGCGATCCCCCTGAAAACCGGGATTGACAGGGCCATCCTGGCGGCCCTTGCGGTTGGCGGCCGCGCCGTTCTGCGTTTCGCGCGGAACCGATATGCGCGCCGTCTCTTCCACGCGGCTTTCCTGTTGCGGAGCACTGGAAGGCTTTGCCGATGTCAGCGGCCGGCCCTGCAGACCGCGCTTGCCGCGATGCTTGCGGCGATTGCGCCGGCTCGGCGCCGAATCACCGTCGGACCGGGCGGCATGCTCTGCCGCTGCGGCCTGTTCCATCACAGGAGGTTGGGGTGAACCGTTCTGCGCAACACCATGGCCGCCACGACGGCGGCGCTTGCGCTTGCGGGCCGGATTGCCGGCTGCATCTTCCATCGGGCGCGCAGGCTGTCCGGCACCGCCGGAATGCTCATGCGAAGCGGGATGAGCAGCGTTGCGGGATTGCCCGCCACGTTTGCCCTTGCGGCGCCTGGACTTCTTGCCGTCCTTGCGCCCTGCCGCCGACGCCCCGTCTAATTGCGGCTTGGCGCCGCCTTCGGGGTCTTCCACGTTCTTTTTCCATCGCGCCGCGCAAGTCCCTGAGGTATGCAGCAGGCGCTCATTCGATTTTTGCGTTGCCGCAAGAATATCAGCGCCCGCCGAAATCGCCAAATTCTTTTTTGGACAGGGGATTTGCGGCTGGTTTCACGTCCTCCGCACGGCACCGAATTTTTTCAAAACGGGTATTTGCAATCCGCCCGCTTTTGGTTATAAGCGCCGCACAGCAGCCAAGCCATGCTTCGGCGGCAACTGCTGGGGAATAGTTCAATGGTAGAACGACGGACTCTGACTCCGTTAATCTTGGTTCGAGTCCAGGTTCCCCAGCCAATTCTCCCTAAATGCCCTTAATTCCTTGATTTTCCAGTCGTGCCGGATATCGTTTTGGCATCATTGGCGACCTGATGCCCAGAACTGTAGCCCACAGGTGATGCCCACGCGAAATATGCGCGGCGGCAGCGCCGGTGGCAGGCAAGGGCAAGTTCCTCATGGCGGTCCGCCACGACGTCGAGAATCTCACCCGCCGCGGCAATATCTTCTATTGGCGTGCGCGCGTCCCAAGCGCCTTCGGGCAGTGCCGACCAGGCAGCCGGCTTTCACTGAGCCTTCACTGTTCTGATCATAAGAAAGCGCAGGCGATCGGCCGCAAGCTCAACATGCTGGTTGCCGAACTGAAGTTGAAGCAGAAGGAACCCATGTCCAAGGCGCAGCTCCAAAAGCTTTGCGAACACGAACGAGACATGATGCTCATGCATCTTGAAGATGTCTCGATCGTGGCGCGGCGCTATGGCCGGCCCGCCGACATTTCAGAGCTGGAAATGGATCTGGAAAATGGATGGGCCTATCGACTGCTCGGTTTGTTCGGCATCACCCATCACCTGACGCTGAAGGACGATTGCCGCGGCTTAGCCTACCTCAGGCAAAACGGGGTTCCCGCCTCCCATATCTTCGCGATCGGCTCCAATTATTTCGAACTGCTTCACGAGGCCAACACGCGCGGCTTCAAGGCAGGCATTCGAAGATTGATGCACCTCTTCGAAATCAGTCCAAACCCGCTGAACGAGGAAAAGGCCATGAAGGCCTATTTCAGTGGGCGGGCGGAAGGCCTTTTCGACGTCGCGGAACGGCATCCCCTCGCCGATCGTGATCTGAGCGAACTCACGGGCGGTCCGGCTTCGACACCACAGCCTGCCTTTATCGAAGTCGTCGCACCCTTGAAAGCGACGCCGCCATTATTGGAGATCGCAGTTCCCGCTGATTATGTTGTTGAGGTCGAGCCCTCTGCGCCCGCAGTGCCGCCGGTGACGACGCTCGATCTCACCCCCTCGCCGCGTGTCGCTGTCAGTGAGCCAATTGAAGCAAAGACGCGCCCCGTCATTCCCCTCGCCGATTTCGAAGCTGCGTGCGAAGAGCTCGTCAAGAACATGAACGACGCTTGGGATGAGACGACCGCACGTGACGCACGCGCAGCAGTTCGCATCTTCAAGGGCGTGCTCGAAGAACACGGAGTTGAACACACCGGGCAGATTACCCAATACCATATCGGCGTGTTTCGCCAGCACCTCAACGATATTCCTGTTAACTGGGGAAAAAGCGCCAGGATGAGGGCGATGTCGGCACCCGAGCTTCGCGCTGAGGGCGAGATGCTGCGCGAGCGGGCCAAGGCGGAGGGCAAAAAAGCGACCGTCGGCCTCAAGGCAGCCACCATCCGCAAACACTTCGGAAACTTGGACCATTTTCTGACGTATGTCCAAGGCCACGGGTTCGAACTTGACGATTGGACCTTCCGGGGCTTGAGACCGAAAAAGCCGAAGGCCGGGATTATTCGCCAACAACAGCACAAGCCGAAGCCCGACGAAATCAAACCGATTTTCTCAAGCCCGATCTACACCGGCTCGCTGAACCATGATCGAGGCCGCAAGAAGCCCGGACCGCACGTCTTTCATGACGCGGCCTATTTCCTACCCGTTATGTTTTCCTATCTCGGTGCGCGCAGAGCCGAGTTCGCAGGGCTTGCATTGGACGACGTCGCGGAAGACGATGGCGGCCTGGTGCTGATCCTGCGGACGAACAAGTTCCGGCGGCTCAAGACTGTGCAATCAGAGCGGTTATTGCCAGTCCCGGACGAGCTGGTTCGCTTGGGCTTCCTGGACTATTGTGCATCGCTCCAGGAGCTGGGCTATGAGGCCGTGTTCCCTGAACTGTTCTCCGACAAGACCATGAATGATCCGGGTGACCGCTTCTATGACGTCTTCCTCCCGATCATGAAACAGTGCCTCGGAGACAAGATGTGGGATCGCGCCTTGCACGCGTTCCGCCACGGCATGGCAGATACGCTGAAGCAAGCTGGCGTGTCTCCAGAGGTCATCGATGATATTTCCGGACGCCTGAGCGAGGGAAGTGAAACCAACACCCGCTACACCAACCCCGCTGGTCTGCCGTTGATGCGCGATGCTCTTAGCAAGTATCCAATCATCACCGCCGGCATCGAACCGAAGCCGATCAAACTGCTGCCATGGATCGAAAAGGGGCTGCCACCTCCGTGGGCGCGCGAAGCAAAGAACGAGGCGAGACGCCGGAAATAATTTCCGACGCCTCCTTCCGCGTCAGGCGGCTTCCCAGACCTGATTGAGGATGCGGGCTGCAAGTGCGGCCTTGTCCTGAGGCAAGAAGCGCCCGTAATGCTTGGCGACCATTTCGGCGGTGTCCTGGATGGCGTAGCTCGCCTGCTCATAGGAGCCAGTCTGCTTTAGGATGTGGGTCGCCAGCACGTCACGGACATTATGAGGACCGTGCGGGAGCAGCCCCTTGATCGCGCCTCGTCCGGTATAGGGGTTGTAGATGCCGTAGCGCTGAATGGTGTGACGCCAGGCCTCGTAGAAACTGGTTGTGTCATAGGCCGCGTTTGTGCTGGTCGTCTTGACAGTCTTGACGAAGAACGTGCCGGGATCCGCGGCCGACCGCAAGAGCACAGAGCGGTGCCGATCGACATAAGCGTCGATGTACTTGTAGAGATCCAGGAGGTCCGGAAGCACGAGCCGAAACGGCTTGTCGCCAAAGAAGGACGAGTGTACGTTCTTGAAGGCGACAGCAGGAATGAAGACCTCCCAGCCACCTTCCCGATCACTCCACCGGATTTCGCCCCGCTTCATCTTTTCCAGCGCGCGTTCCGAGCGCGGCATCGAGCCTTTCGGATTGAGCATCAGTTGCCTGAGGTTCTTCTGGCGAAGCCCAAGGTGCAAACCAAGCCTCAGCATCAGAAATGATCGCACCGCTTCGGCGGCCGGCCGAGGATAACGATGTTCATCCGGCATCAGGCGGATGATCTCCTCGGTGATCTTGCGATACTCGCCGACGGGGCTTGCCGCCTCAAGGACCGGCATGATCGGCTCGAACGGATCGCGATGAACACGAGCGATCCTTTGGATTTCCTTGACGCGGTGGGCAGCATGCTTGTGAAAGTCGTCGCAGGCACCGTGCCAGTCCGCATTCGCATAGTCGATCTCATTCTGCGAAACGAGGCCGGCGATCGGTTGAACCCGCGCAAGAAGCTCCGGATGCTGCCGAAGCCATCCGGTCCCCTCTTTGGTGATCGCCAAGGCGATCCGCAACATGTCGACTTCCCAAGCAGTGAAGAAGCCGCGGCGCGTCTCCCGCCACTGCAGATACCAATCCCAGACGCCGGGGAAAATGAGGAGCCCGAACGTCAACTGCCGGACCGGCACCCCGTAGCCCTTCACCTCTCCATCTCTCGATGCTGTAAGGGCACCGAACATCAGCCCGAGATGCTCGATCTTCTGCGAGGCGGTTTCTTCACCCCAGACCCCGTTTCGCTGAAAGCCGACCGACGTCAGAGCTGACGTCTTGAAGCGCACCAAGTCGGCCATTTCCATTGCAAGTGACGGCGGCGCTTCTATCACGCCTGACAGCAAGTCAGGATCCTCGACCCAGGTCTGCTCATAGTTCGCAGGAACGACGATTTTCCCGTCGCGTGGCGCCCGCCCACCATAGGAGACGCCGGGGAAGCGGATGGCGTAACGCTGCTTGGCGGCGGCTGCTTGGTATTTCCGGTAGTCCGTCGTGCCGCTGATAATAACCCGCCGTACCCAATCGATGATTTCCTCTCTCTTCTGGAAGGACAGCGTGTTGAAATCCTCAGGGAGATGCCAGGCGATGCGACGCCGTTCGGCAGGCTCTATGCCGGACAGCTCAAACCCTGACGCCGATCGTGAAGGGTGTGGAAGCTTGGCTTTGAAGTAGCCAGCAGGAAGCCGGTACCGTCGCTCGATTCGTGACAAGATCTCGAAACTCTCGATACTCCGCGGCACTTTCCGGCCTTCGATCCAGCTTAAAAGCGTATTCTTGTCGGTGACGTCATCTGGACCAATGATGCCGCGATAAAGCGTCCAGTAGGTTTCGCCATGGCGCCGGAGCTGGAGCTGTAACGCTTCGGAAAAGTCCGTCGGATCTTCCCTGACGTCGAACAACGGTTCTGGGAATTCGAGACCTGTGCGTGGACTTGCTGCTGTAGCGCCCGATGCTGGTTTGGGCTGGTTCTGGGGTGGGCGAGCTCGTCGGGGACTTGTGGGCACCGCCTTCGTCCTCAGCGTCTTTCGTGTTCGAGGGACTTCGGGGTCCGCTGCCGTGGCTAAGAGGCGCATGTCCCGGATCCAGCGACCAATGGCGTCAAAGGCTGGATCGATCTTACGCGCATTGCCCGCGAGCAGATTGGTGTCCAGGCCGCAGGCTGCCGCGACAACGTGCCAGTCTGTCCTGCCACTGGTTCTTGGCGCCGGTCTCCTCGTCTGAATGAGCGTGTGCAAATACCACTTCAGCCGGGGAAGTTCGTCGTCCTTGAAAAGCGGCGCCAGCCGCAGTTGGCAGAAGGCATTGATCTTTCGTTGAAAAGCTTTGGCAGAAAATTGGTTCATTTCCGTTCACGTAGCTGTTGTTGGTCGTCCCGCAGAAGCGGGGCACGCGAGCTATGCGAATGAAGTTAACCTCCGGTAACCGGGGGTTACCGGAGGTGAAATGCTTCATAAAAACGATTCAGTTGCAAACGCCGTTTCACGAAGTAACGGGGGGACGAAGTCCCTAATGATAACGCCGTTTGCACAAATAGTTGGTGATCAGGCAGAGCAGAGGGCCGGAAATCGTCAGCCCCGCAGGTGAGGCTTACTTCGAAAGGGCTGGTCGTCGCGGGCATAGCGATCGACGAGATCATCGAAAACCTCGTCCGCTGCCCGCTCGTCAAAGCCTTGGTCAACGAGAACCCCGACAACGGCGTCGCCCAGCTCCTCTATCCAGTCCTGCCGTCCCTGGTCGAGATAGCTGGTGATCGTCCAAAACAGCATCGCTCGCGCGACGTCGTCGCGATCCGGGCGCCGCTCGGCCCGATGCCGGTCTCTCAGCCGCTGCTGCCGTTCCCTCTGCTTGGCGTTCCGCTCCTCTAAGGTCTGTCGCGCCATGGTTATCTTCCCCCTGTTTTCGTTGATGGCACTCTTATGCTCAAGGGACCGGCGGCACGGCGCAAGGCGTTTGTCGCCGAAACGGAATCATTGTGTTTTGAATCGGAATTTTCGAGTTTGGAATCGAATGAGCGCAATTTGTTTCAGGTTGCGGGCACGTCGAGGCAGGTTGCCGGCAATCCCGCGGCTATGTTGACGCCGCCGGATGCACGATGTCCGACCCTTTCGATAGGACGTGAATCGGAAATATCGAAAAACGAAACGTTTGCCCAGAGTTTGGAAACGTTGCCCTCGACTTTCGAATCGTTCGCCCGGAAGTTCGAATCGAATGAGCGCAATTTGTTTCGAATTGCGAGCAACCTGCATCAAATCATCTTGCCGTGGATCAACGTGTGGGAGACTTAAGCCTGCTGACCGAGGATCCAACCCTCCCACGTTTTGACATCATCAGCTTCCGGTACCCCTTCGCCCCGGCGGCCATCGACGACGTCGATCATGCCGAGCAGGCCGACCGCGGCGTCGAACCGGTCCTCACCGTCCTTGCCGTTTCCGAAGCCCTCGCTGATCAGACTTTGGAGTTCGCTCCCGTCGACATGTGGCCTGTTCTCCAGCCACCGCATCAAATGACTTGCCACGGACCGACGTCCGTCTTGCTGTCGCTTACTCCAAACAGGGCGTCGGGGAATTCCAAGCTGCCCATAGACCTCACCGGGATAGGTCTCGGCGACTACGGTGGCGCCCGGCATCATCAGGTCATGGAGCGTTCCGTCGAACGGCCAAAGCGATAGCTCCTCCAAGTTTGGCAGGATAATCTCACGCCAGCCGGCTAGTGCGGCCTTACCGACTTGATTGCCGCCGAGCGTCCAGAACAACATGCAGGCGTCGCCGCGATCCGGCGTCGCCCGCTCGCAGCGGCGCAGAAGATCCTTGGCCGTCAGCCCCAAGGCGTCGAAAAGGTGCTGCCGCTGCGTGCCCCCAGGCCGCATCGGATAGAATGGTCGGTCGATGGTGATTTGGTCGCGCTCTTCCGCGACGTCGAACCATCGCGAAAAGCGTGCTTCCCCGAACGACCGCAAACTGGAACGGAAGTCGGGTGTCCCCAGAACTCTGCCGTAGGCGGCTGGAAGACCGATCGGGAAGTCGAAACCCATCAGCACCCCGGCGTCTGGCGACCGCTGTCGCAGCCGATGTGTGAGGTTCCGCGTGTCGCCGACAGGCTCCGGCGCCGACGGCACCCATGTCTCGCCCTGGCGGACCGCCACGCACATCCACCGCTTCTTGGCTTCGATGCTCCAGTCGCAATGTGCGATAACCGTTACAGACATTCCGTCCTCCAGACCTCGCTCAGGATTTACGAGGCGGCGACCAGGATGTCCATGACCGCCTGACCATCGAGCGCCTGGGCGTCGAAGAGCGCGCGCACCAATCGGTCGAAGTCTCGCCGGTTCTCGATGATGACGTCCGTCGCCCGTGCCTGCGCGAACTCGAGTCGGCGATGCACGCGCTCTGCCAGCTCGGCGTCGCGACTGAGGATCGTGGTGGGATTCTTGTGCTCGAGATAGAGCAGCGGATGGCGGCCACCAAAACCCAGCGCCTGCTCCATATCGACAGCAATGCGGGTCGCGCGCGCCAAGTCGCTCTGCTCGGCGCCGCCGGAACCAGCCGATACAGTCCTGAGCACGATGAGTTCAGCCGCACGGCCAGCCATCAGCATTGCCAGTAGCCGCTCATACCAAGCTTCGGTATCAGGTGCGTTGGTCGCAAAGGTCACTGCATTGTGGCCGCCGTCCTTGGCGTCGATCGTCAGCCCCTTGATCGACCCGAGCCGCAGAGCGTGATGAACGACCGCATGACCGGACTCGTGGATGGCGAAGCGCCATAGGACATCATACGGGACCGGCGGGCGGTGACCGCGAATGCCGGCTTCGACATCGGCATAGGTGAGGCGACGCTTTTCTCGGCGAGCTTTCAATCGCGCTTCGCGGACGATCCGTTCGATGTCGGCGCCAGTCAGGCCCATTGCTCGTGTTGCCAGACGCCGGAGCGTCTCAGCCACCGGGCTGTCACCGGTGATCGCCTCTGGCCGCTCGATATCACGCTCGTTGCCATGCTCTAGGATAATCTCGATCTCGTCCGAGGAGTTATCGATCTTCATGTTGCCTGTCATGGCTGACCTCTAACCTGACCGTTTGGCGCCGTGATGGCGTCGAGGTCGTTCCCCAGGTGATGGGCGAGAATGCCTGCGAGGGTCGGAATGTCGGGGCGCGGGATCTCGATGTGCGTTTCCAGCCGCCCCGAGCGACGGATCGCCTCATCGATCTCTTCCGGCCGGTTCGTCGCACCCACGACGATGACGCCGTCAGTTTTCAGGGCGCCGTCGAGAAGCTCCAACAGCTTGTTGACGCAGGCATTCCAATAGTCGGCGTAGGGTCGCGACGCCGAGGCGCGCTGGCCAATGCCGTCGATCTCGTCGATGAACAGGATGCACGGCGCTTGGCGCCGGGCCTCCGCAAAAGTATCAGCCATCCTGTCCAGCACATCATGCAGATACTCGCCCTGTAGCCATGTCGAGACAGAGGTGACGACCAGTGGCACCTGCAACGAGTTACAAAGCGCCCGTGCAAAAGTTGTCTTGCCTGTCCCCGGCGGTCCGGAGAGAAGCAGCTTCGTGCTCATCTGCGACCAGACGAGTTCACCGCCGAGATAATCGGCAAGATCGGTTTTCAAGCCGAGCGCCCATTCCGTCGCAGCACCATAGCCCGTCAGCGTCTCAACCCGCAGCACGGGTGTCGCGGTCGACGAGGGTTTATCACCGGCTGGCTCCGGCTTGATCACCTCGGCCCCCGTCGGCTTCGCCTTCGATTTGCGTTTGTCTCTGCCCTTCAACGACGAGGTCGACGATGCGCGACCGTCCGACCCGTCGCCATCCCCCGAGTTCTCTCCCCTGCGCTCGCTCGGGCTTTGCGTGATGAGACGCCGCGACGCGCCCGCCTTTTCTCCGTCGTTCCCATCTTTCTTATCGTCGCGGTTCAGGGCCGCGAGCCCGGCAAGCGCATCAAAGCTGGCGAGGATCGGGCGTCCTGGCCGAATGGCGATAGCCAGATCGTCGAGCGTTAGCGCACCGGCATCGAGTTTCGCAATGCTGCTGTCAAAATGCATGACCGCATCACTGCCATAAGTGGCTTCCAGCAGATCGGTGATCAGCAGACGATCGATCTCGGCGCCCGTCAGCCTGATATCGCAGGTGAGATCGATCTGCTCGGGAACGCCAGTGTGCGTCTCCGACACGGCAAGCACAGGCGTACCGTCCGCCAGAGCTCGCAGCAACTGTCCGCGCAGCGCTGCGCGGCTCGGACGGTTCGTCTCACCAGCCGCGACCTGCAGGAAGACGCGTTTGGTCTCGCTCTCCACCCACTTCCATAGATCGTCAGTGAAAGCAAAATCCGCCGCCACGCCGGTGCAAGGTCCGTACGGCACGATGCCGGTGTCTTCGATGAGCTGCGACAAGGCCCGCTCGAAGCCATCGGCGAGGACAGCTACGGAGAAGACGGGTGCGGGCTGCCGCAGGATCGCGACCAAATCGCGCAGTGTGACGCCGGATTGTTTCAATGCCGCTGCAAGCAGTAGCAGGGTGGCCATATGTTTGACGCTCGGCTTGTAGCCAGCCTCGGTAACAACACGGACCGCGTAGGGATGTGCGGCCGTGTCAGCAGCCTCAATGTTTGCCGGATGCCGCCTGAGGTGATCTGGCCACCCCGGCAGGGCCGGGACGAGAACGGGACGACCGTTTCCGTCCAGCGGCGCCTTGATCAGAAAGCCTGGGAGATGATCCCGCATCCACTGCCGGTCCTGCTTCAGGTCGCCATTGAGATGGGAGGGATCGAACTCGGGATTGAAGCGGCTGACCACATGACCGTCGACGATGGCGGTGCTCATCGTCAGCAGGCCGTTGCGGACCGCGAGCCGACGGACGGCACGGCGTTCGACATGGGCCAAGCGCCGTAGCAGGAAGGAAGACAGTCGATCCATCAACGACCCTCCCTCTTGACTGGGTGAACGGAAACAATTTCCGAAGGCACGCCCTGACGAGCGGCTGTCCGACGATTGGCGCCTGCCCTCCTGTCGAGGCAGTCGAGAACTAGCCGGCAGGTTGGCTCGCCGAACCGTGCATGGTGGCGCAGCCGGTCGAGCAGGACGGACGGAATGGCGCGCGTTTTCGATGACCCCTGCCGGGCAAACGCAAGAGCGAGGCCGATGATCAGAGCTGGGTCGTCCTGCGGACGCGGAGCCACAAGAGGCTGATTGAGTTTAGAAGCTCTCGAGCCGCCCCGCTTGAGGCGGGCAGATGTCGATGGTGTTTGGGCGGACATGATGTTTGCGGACATGCAGGATCTCCTAGCCGGTCCGGCTTCAGCGGACGGCTTCTTTTCAAGGATGATGGGAACGGCAAGAGGCCGCCGCGGCGTCACGCGCCGCAGCCATAGCCTCCTTCAAGCAAAGGCGGGCTCGCCTCAGGCGTCGAGCAGGCGCCGCGCAAAGCCAATGCGGATGTGCGCCGGCGGCCAGGTGACTGGGTCATCTGCCAATGCCTCCGGATCCTCGCGACCATCGTCATCATCATCGAAGCTCGGATCTTCACAGGAACCGCAACCGCATCCGGGTCCGTGTTCGTCGCGGTCTGCGGTCTCCTCGCACATCATCACGCGCGGAATTGCCCGCAGCACACCGAACCGACGCGCGGATGTCGACGTCATGTGCAAAATCGATTCGGAAGCCGCGGCCGACGGCACCGTTGGCGTCTCCGGGAGACCGAGTGCACGGCGCGCCTCGACCTCGAGAAGCTGTTGGACACGACGCCCGAAGCGCAGCCGCAGTTCCGCCATGCAAGCCGCGGCGCCATCGATCTCGAGAAGATCATCGATTTCCGAGAGCGCCCAGACGCCCGCAGCACGATCGCTCGGGCGGCTGGCGCCGTCGATGATCGCGACACCGACCGTCTCGACCATCAGCCGCTTCTGTGTTTTGTAGAGCCAGTCCGGCAAGATCATCGCCGACGCCAACATCCGGAGCTTCAGCTCTTCGAGCCGGCTGGTGTCGCCGTAGGAGGCGAGCGAGCGTTTGAGGTCCAGCACGAAGGCGGCCCGCTTCACGCGGTTCACGATGATCAGGTCAGGTGTGTAACTACCCTTGGCCGGCGCCTCGCAATCAAGCCGCACGCGCTCGAGCTGGCGCCAGTCATTGCCGGTAACCGCTTCGATCGCGGCCTTCACCAGTGGCAGTTTGATCGACTGCATCAGCACGACCAGATCCGGATTGGTCTTGGCCAGCCGCTCGACGGCCTGCTCCAGCAGCTTGCCTTCACGGAAACTCACTGCCCTGACCAGCGAAGCGACGGCGACATAGTGGCCGAGAATCTCGTCCTCGACCGGCTCGCCTTCCGAGATGGCGCCGATGGCTTTGTCGATCAGCGCGTCGAAGTCGGCCTCGACGTCCGGGTACCGCACCAGATGCGGGTGGCGACGCAGCACCGGCGGTTCTGCCCGAACAGCAAAGTGCTCACCAAAATGGCGGCGCGACGCCGAGCCGGCGGCAAAAGACATGGTGGAGGATGCCGCAGTGGCAGCGCGCAGAACTTCCCCGGCTGGGGTGTTGGCAGTATGAATGGTCATAGCCCGATTCCTTTTCGTAGAAGGCTTGAGGGTCAGGCCCTTGTCGGTGTTACCAGCACCGGCTTGGGCCGCTTGCTCCATCTTGTGGAGCCACCCAGTCCTGACAGGACCCGGACCGGATCTCAAGGACCCGATCGGCGAAAAGAGAACAGATCCCGAACGCGGTTAACGGCGGGCTCACATCCGAATTCTGTCCGCGCGCGATAGTAAACGACCGGTGAAGCGCGATCAGGTTGCGCTGAGCATGGCTCCGAACGCACAGCCGGAATCAAGAAAGGGGCCCGAGAGCCCCTTTCTTATGTTCAGTCCGCCGACGTCTCGGCGGGTTTGCGCGTGAGCGCCTTCGGCTTCCTAAGTCCGGACAGCCCTTCGGTCGAACCGAAAGAAAGGACGTTGGAACCGATGGCCTCAGATGCTCCACCACTCCGGGTGAACATCGCCGGCGGCACGTAGTCCTCGAGCGTCTCATCCTCGTCCTCGGACGGATCGAGGCTTGGGGCGTCAACCCGCACGACGCCACCCAGCGCCTCCAACCCACTGCGCATCACCTTGTCGAGCGAGTTCGAGGCAACGGCGGCCTCAAGCGGCCATTCAGGCTGCTTCGTTCGAGAGGTTGCCCAATCGAGGAGCGGCAGCACCGACTGGCTGAGCCAGATTTCCAACTCCTTGGCCTCAGGCCAGGCCTCTCGCTTGCCGAGCTTGTCCAATGTCGAGAAGACCTTGTACCAGCGGCTGTTGGCGGGGAGTTCGCTCTCGGAAAGCTTGCGGACGTCGACGTCGCCGGGCGCATCCAGCAGCAAAACATTGCCGAGGCTACGTTTCGCTGCTCGAGCCAACGGCTCCAACACTGGAACCAGTGCTGCCTTCTGCAGCCGCTTTCCCTGGGGCTTGCTCTGCAAAGTGTCCTCCACCGTCTTGGCAAGCGCTGACGCACTATCAACGAAGGCGGCAACACCACTTTTCGACTTGAGATCGATCAGTGCCCTCAGCCCAGAAAGACCCCCGATGTCAGCAAGCTCAGTGCTTGTGACCTCTTTGAACGATGGGTCGGCACCGTCCGCTAGCAGAGCTTTCACTTCGCTCACTCGAATGCCCTCATGCTCTTCGGCATGAGCCAAGGCAGCTTCGATCTTTTCTTCCGGCGCGGACGCCAGATGAAAAAGAACCGTGGGGCTGACGGCCAGCTCGACCGCACGAGTTCGGTACGGAGCGAGATTGCGAGCAACAGACCGATAGTTGCGCGCGGTCTTCGAGGAGATGTCGCATCGCTGCGATACCCATTTCTCGAAAGTACCCGGCTCAACGAGTGCGGACGCCTGCTCCAGCAGGTCGCCTAGCTCGAACGCCTGCTCCGTGGAGCGCCGTCCCAAAGCCTGGATGTTGGAGGCTGTCGTTTCCAACGCTCTCTTGCTCTGCGCGCCGATGTTGAGCGCGTCGTAGTCAAAGCGGCCGGATGCCGCTTCGTTCGTCTTCTTCGTCATGTCAAAGATCCTTGCGTGTTGCAAAAGTATCAACTGCACCTGCGCAATTGATAGATCAATTATCCGCTGTATTGAAAAGTAAAACAAGACGTATCAAAAGTTGTCTATCAAACTTTTACTTAGGTATATGAGGACATTTCATGATTTAATACTTAAACTACTTGATTTTTAGCGCATTATAATTTTTCTTACTTATACTTCGCCAAAGTAAATTAAACACAACCAAAGGGCGCGCCACCTTGCGCGCCCTTGCATGTTCTCGAAGACATGTCGACCTGGTAACACCAAGACGATTCATAGAGGTACAACGATGTCAAAAGCGGTCCTGACGACAAAAGTCGATCCGACCTACGACGATCTTCCGGAGCAGCGGTACCATTTTCCGCGCACCTATCTGCGTCAGGTCGAGGCCGCGCGGGGAGACTGGATCGTCTACTATGAGCCACGGCGGCCGAGCGGCGATCTGATGAAAACGGGCGGCAAGCAGGCATATTTCGCAACAGCCAGGATCACCGACATCATCCAGGATCCGTCGAAGGCCGACCACTTCTATGCGCTGATCGACGACTTCCTTCCCTTCGATCATGCCGTACCCTTCAAGGACGCGGACCACTATTATGAGGGCGGCCTTCGCAAGGAGGACGGCTCTACGAACAAGGGCGCCTTCGGGCGCGCCGTCCGCAACATCTCAGATGAAGAATACGACCTGATCCTCGCCGCTGGCTTCGCACATGTACTGGGCAAGCGGGATCGGGAACGCCCGGCGCCCGATCCGGCTGAGGAGGCAAGCATCGGGTTGGGTGACAATCCACAGATGCCCTACGAGGTCGACAGCATCGACCGACGGATCGTCTCTCAGGTGGTGCAGCGACCCTTTCGCGACAGGGCGTTTTCCGTGGCGATCAAGGCGGCCTATCAGGACACCTGCGCTGTCACGGGCCTCAAGCTGATAAACGGCGGTGGGCGATCGGAGGTTCAGGCGGCACACATCCGCCCTGTGGCTGACCGCGGGCCGGACAGTGTTCGCAACGGCCTCGCACTTTCGGGAACCGTGCACTGGATGTTTGATCGCGGTCTGATTTCGGTCGATGACGATTACAGCCTGTTGATCGCAGTTGGCGGCGTGCCGGATACCATCACGCGGCTCATCAATCCGGAGCGGCGTCTGCTTGTGCCGGCACGCCCCGACGAGCGGCCACATTCGCAGTTCCTGCAATATCACCGCGAGAAGGTGTTCAAGGGTTGAGGTTGCGGAAATTATTTCCGCCCAGACCCATTCCTCATTCTTCGCCGAAGAAATCCTCGTCCAGCCGCTTGAACTCGACGATACGATAACTGCGGACGCCTACGCCGTGCTCGATCATTAGATCAGTCAGTTCTTGCCCATCGATCAAGATAACCCGCTGAGACAGATGCTTGACGTAATCACGCGCAGGCTGGCTGAAGGTGGAGGTGGTGACGAAGACGCCCTTGGCGGCGCCGAGGCCGACGAGGCTGCCGACGAAGCCGTTCACATCAGGGCGGCCGACGGGGCTGCCGGGGGCATACCGCTTGGCCTGAACATAGATGCGGTCCAGTCCGAGGCGATCTTCGTTGACGATGCCGTCGACACCGCCGTCACCGGAGCGACCGAGCTGTGCTGCAGCATCCTTGTGGCTGCCGCCATAGCCCATGGCAACCAGGAGATCAACGATAAGCTGCTCGAAGAAGGCGGGACTGTTGGAGAGAATGCGCTGTAGCAATTCATCGCGCAGGGCCGCCTGCATGGCCGCGTAAGCAGCATCGATCTGCTCTTCCGGCGTCGTCGGGGCAGAGGTGTCTTGGACGGGTTTGGCAGGATTGCCATTCTCTTCTGCTGCCGCGCCTTCGTTTTTGTAGAATTCGCGGAACTCAGGCTCCTGCATCAGAAGGGCCACGTCGATGCGTTCCGGCGAGGTCGCCAGCAGCGCCTCACCCTTGTCGGTTGCAACAAAGCGACCGCGTGCGGGCGAGGAAATCAGCCCGGCCTTGCTCATATAGAACTTGGCCCAGTGTATGCGATTGTGCAGAAGGCGCTGGCGGCCGCTCGGGAGTAGCTCGTCGCGCTCAGCCTGACTGATGCCGAGGTCATCCGCGATGCGTTCAGAGACATCCGCTACTCGGGTTTCACCTTCGGCGGCGAGGCGCAGAGTCGGGAGCATCAGTGACTGATAGTCAGGAACCGGCATTGTAGCCCTCATTGCCTGGAACTGAACGCGCGACAGGTAAACGCAACTTTTGATATGCCTCGGACGAAAGCCATCCGAGCACGACCTTCTGGAATGACTTGTCGTTCATGAACCGAGCGAAAATCTCCTCATTCTGATCCATGCGTTCAACGAAGAGTGCTTCAAGCAAGTTCTTGAATACGAGCTCGAACTTTTCGCCGGGATTGACTGCCGCCGCCTGCTTCAGCGCCGCGTCCGAAATGGCGGCTTCGACGATCTGGTCGAAAAATAGTTGGTCTGCCTGATTGAAATCAGTGCCGAACCGATCGTTTACAACATCAATGAGCCGCGACAAAGCAAGTGCTTCCTCACGAAGCGCGCCGGATCCCACTTCCGAGGGGCCATCAAGCCGATTGGCCTCTCCACTACTCAGACTGATCGAACCTTCGCTGATCTTCTGCAGGCGGTAATACTCTAGCCGCACCTCGTCGTCGAACTGGTAAGACGGCCCAGCGCCGCGCTTCGGCAGTTTCGTTGAGAGGTGACGCAGGAACACATACAGTCGTTCCAAGTCCGTGTCCTGATACGGAATTATCTGGCTGAGGAAACCATAGAGGCTGCAGAAGGCCCACAGCTTTCCTCGCCATAGCTCGGCCTCGTCTGAGCTCTTATCCAGTAGCTCTTTAAAGCGGGATACTGGAACATCAAGCGCTGCGTTCATCAACTGATGATCGTTCGGGCTTTGGCGCTGACGCGGCTTGAAGTAGACGGCGCTGAAGCGTTCGAGGTCGGCATCAACATAGATGCCATCGGCATCGAGCTCGCTCTTGATCTCATACATTCGAGCCGGGTCAACGTCCTCACCAACCTCAGCGCCCTCGAAGTAGGTCTTAAATGCCTCGCGAATTTCATCTCGCTCGTTGACGAAATCGAGAACAAAGGTGTCCTCTTTCAGAGGATGGATACGATTCAGCCGAGATAGCGTCTGAACCGCCTGAATTCCCGCAAGCCTCCGGTCTACATACATGGTGTGCAGCAAGGGTTGATCGAACCCCGTCTGGTACTTCTCTGCAACGAGCAGCACCTGATATTCCTGGGTGGCGAACAGCTCTGGCAGTTCCTTTTCCCGCACACCGAGGTTCATGCCCTCCTCAGTGTAAGTGACGTTCTTCATTTTGTCGTCCGTGACAACACCAGAGAAGGCAACGAGCGACTTTATGGAGTAGCCCTTCTCTTTGATGTAGCGATCGAAGCTCTGCTTGTAGCGGACAGCTTCGAGTCGAGAGCCAGTGACCACCATCGCCTTGGCCCGACCACCGATCTTATGCTGGGTCGCTGCATGGAAGTGCTCGATCATGACCTCAGTCTTCTGGGCGATGTTGTGAGGATGCAGCTTTAGAAAACGGGCAAGCGCGCGGGCAGCCTTCTTCCGCTCGACGTTCGGATCGTCCTCGCTCGCCTTAAGGAGCCGAAAATAGGTAGCGTACGTGGTGTAGTGCTTTAAAACGTCGAGGATGAAACCTTCCTCGATTGCCTGCCGCATCGTATAGCGATGGGCTGGCTTGCCATCGCGTCCGAAAACCTTGAAGGTCTTGTGCTTCGGCGTTGCGGTGAAGGCAAAGAAGCTAAGGTTCGCCTGCCGCCCACGCTTCGCCATAGATCGGTACAGCTCTTCGACATCCTCTTCATCGTTCTCAGCCATGTACTTTACTGCTTCTTCGCGAAGGCCCTGGCCGCCAAGTACCTCCTTCAGATCGGTCGCCGTTTCACCGCCCTGCGAACTGTGCGCCTCATCTATGATCACGGCGCAGTGCCGGGACTTCAGCGTGCCACCACCGGCTTCGCCGCGCTCTTCCGCCATCTTCGCAAGCTGGCGCGAGACGAAGGGAAATTTCTGCAACGTTGTGATGATGATCGGCACGGCGCTTTCCAGCGCTTCCGCAAGTTGGCGCGAACTCTCGTCGATCTTCTGAACGACACCATGCTTGTGCTCGAACTGGTAAATTGTGTCCTGCAACTGCTTGTCCAGCACCACGCGATCGGTGATCACGATGACGCTGTCAAAAACTCGGTTGTTCTTGTCGTCATGCAGGGAAGCCAGCCGATGTGTGAGCCAACCAATGGTGTTGCTCTTGCCGCTGCCGGCTGAATGCTCGATCAGATAGTTGTTACCTACGCCTTCACGCTGCGCCTGCTCCACCAACGAGCGTACCGCTTCGAGCTGGTGGTAGCGCGGAAAGATCATCGTTTCCTTCTTGACCCTTCGCCCTTGGTCGTCGCGCTTCTCCTCGACCTGGAGATGGATAAAGCGCGCGAGGAGATCGAGAAGGCTGTCTCGCTGCAGCACCTCCTCCCACAGATAGGCCGTGCGATAGCTTCGCCCCTTGGGATCGGGCGGATTTCCGGCACCACCGCTGTTGCCCTTGTTGAAGGGCAGGAAATGGGTGGCTGCTCCCGCAAGCCGCGTCGCCATGAACACCGTGTCCGTGTCGGCCGCAAAGTGGACCAGCATACGCCGCTTGAATTCGAAGATCGGCTCGCGTGGGTCGCGATCATGTCGGTACTGGTGCAGGGCGTGGTCGACCGTTTGTCCGGTCATCGGGTTCTTGAGTTCGACCGAAACAACCGGAATGCCGTTCACGCTCAGCGCGACGTCCAAGGACTTTTCAGAATTTTCCGAGAAATGGAGTTGCCGCGTGATCCCGACGCGGTTGGCGGCGTATCGGGCTTCCAAATCCGGATTTAGTCCATGCGCCGCCTTGAAGAAGGCGACGCGCAGAGTCTTGCCGTAGCACTTGAATCCGTGCCGCAAGGTGGACAGAGAACCCTCTCGATCCATCCACTTTGTTAGGTCCGTGAGGACTTGCGCGCCGGTCTTTTCCCCGTGGAGTGCCTCCAGAGCCCTCCATTCCTTCGGCTGTGTGTCGCGGATGAAGGATAAGATTGTCTCTGGGAATATAGCGCGAGCGCGGTCGAACCTCGACGCAGGTTCGAGCACGGCACCGTTCGCGAGCATCGTGGCTTCGATGACGGTTTCGAACGCGCCTTCTGAATGCCGAGCGTAGTTCATGCCGTTCTACCTCACAGCTTCTGCCGAAGAAACCAGATCGCGACTGGACTGAACGGCTGATACTCTGCCGCGTTGATGCGGTAACTGATCTGTTGTTGGACCTTTTGCCGGGCGTCTGGTGTCGAACGCCACCACTGCAGTACGGAATCCAGTACCGCCTTCCGACTGCTCTTCAAGTAACTTAGATTCAAACCTAAAGTGTCGTTCAATTGCATGTTGAATTCTTCGTCAGGGCTTAAAATCGTCCCGTCGACCAGATACTTCAGCCTTGCTTCAATGGCATGAGCGGTATCTGCCGGATTCCACCTGAGATCGCGATTGGCCTTTTTGGTGTCGCAGTGCTGATCGGTCGGCGATCTCCCATCCCCGCCAAGACACGCGCCGAGCAGGTTTGCGTAGACAAGTTGCCGCTCGGGATAGCTCGCCTGGCTTTGCCAGTGTTCGATCTTCATCGCAGTCGATTCCGCCCGAACGCGCCCGGTGCAGTAACAGCACAGGCCCTTTTGCTCGCCGACCAGCGCTGTGCGTAGGTCGTCTTTTTGAGCGTAGTTGTCGTAGTCGCTATGCGCCTGAGCCCGGTGGTACGTAAGACTGTTCGGTTCGGCGCCTTTGGTGATCATCCTCACGCATCCCCCTCCATGAAATCGAGAAGGGTCATTGCGCGCGTAATCTCCGGGTCGCCCTCACCGATATCTGCAGAAAGCTGTTTTATTTCAGCCCTTGCAGCGTCCGCTTTTCCATCGCCTATGAGCTGCGCGATTTTTGCTATCTTGTCCTCCACGCCTGCATTCCGCGATTTGGTGTCCATTACCTCTTCTAGGACACGGCTTGAATCGATCCCGAATGAGCGCGCTGGCGAAGAAACTTGACCGTCCTTGATGAGCAGGATCCTGTCGTGAGCCACTTCGCCAATCACCTGCGGCGAATGAGTGGTGGCAATAAATTGGCAGCCACGGAACGTCTCGGTCAGAAGAGGAACGATCTGGCGCTGCCAAAGCGGGTGCATGTGCATATCAATTTCATCGATCAGAACGATTCCGACGCCGTCTCTGACTGGATCGTCTAAAACTGGATTGGCTTGCGATAGGCGGCGAGCAAGGTCGAGTGCCAACGCAAGCACGCCCCTCTCACCCTCGGAGAGATACCGCACATCAAGTTCAATACCGTCCTTCGATATCAGAAGCCGTGGCTTGTCCGCGCCGTTGGTCGCTCGCAGCCCCTTGCAAGTCGGCAAGAAACGGGCTGCTGCAGATTTCAGGGCCTCAAGATGGGATCCTGCCCGCGGCAGTTCTTCCGCCAACGCTTCTTGCGCCAGCATCCAGGACGCCATGTCACGGAGGTGGAGCGGCCGGACATCGGAAAGCGCATCGGCAAATGCCGTAGCTTGGCCTCCGCGGCTCCGACCAATCTTGATCTGCTCATCCGTGGGGTGAGACCTGCGCGTACCAAAGTAGACCGCAATGGGTTGATTGCCTGAAGAATCGGCTTTCGGCCAGTGCGGGGGTGACAGCTCTTCTCTTTCAGGCGTGTCTAGCGTCGCGTTCCGAACAGACCCCTCTTCGTCCAGAATAAACTGCTCTCTCGGCTTGTGCAGGAGTAGGTTTCGTTGCCCTTCGGGGAAGTTGAGCTCCAGATCGATGGTTAGCGAAGCGCTTACCTGCCGGATATCCTCGGCGGCGAATGCCAGAGGCGTTGAGCGGCTCGCCGTGAACTTAGGCAAAACCCGAGACAGTGAGACCCGCAGAGCCTCGAGGACGCTGCTCTTGCCGACGCCATTTACACCCACCAGTAACGTGAGGTGCGGATCGAATTCGAATGTCGCATGGTCGAAGCCGCGAAGCCCGGCAACGCTGAGCCGTCTGATCTTCATGCCACCTCCGGGATTTCCATCTGACCTGTCACTGCGGCTGCGATGAGGGCTGCACGGCGCTCTTTCAGCAGCGCGACGGAGTTCCCGGTCGCGGCGCGGAGGCGGTCGAGCTTGGCGCTCTCGGTGGTAATGTGCTGAACAATCTGTTGCTGTTCATCGAGCGGCGGTAGCGGCATGAAGATGTCTCGGAAACCATCCCAGTAGAGACGCAGCCTATCCCAAGTGATGCCTTGAGAGTTGCGTCCGCATTCGGCGCTGAACGACGCCGTCCGAAAGAGCTGACTGGCATAGTCTGGAAGAAGCTCCTCCTTCGCCCAGGCGACGGTGTAGTCTGGGCTCACGAGGCCATCGACGGGTGCAACGCCAACTGCGCCTTGCCACATCCGCATCTTGTTGAAGGCAATGTCTCCCTGTCGAGCGACCTTGTACGTATTGAAGTCTGATGCCGTGCCTTCGATCTTGTCGCTCGAAAACTCACGGACGACGACGCCCGCATTGATGGAAACTTCAAGCAAGGGCAGATCGGGTTCGTTGCGCTCATCACGTTGGCAAAACAGGGTGGCAACCCGGCGGACCTCCCAGTGCGCAGGGATATCGCCGAGCCAGTGGATGCCGGATGGGCGCAGAGGTGCGGTAGGGTTAAGGCCCCGCATTACGGCCTCGGCCACGATGGCGCGCCGCTTCTCGGCCATGAGATCAAGCAGCCGATGCTTGGCAGCAATCAGGGCGTCGATGTCCGCGGTTTCACGGTCAAGGAAGTCCGCAATACCCTCCTGCGTCGATGGAGTGGGAAATGGTATCGGCACATTTCCAATGAATGCCCAATCGGCACGCGGCATCTTTGAGCCAAAGGTTGATCCATCAACGGCGTCGATAAACTCCCGAGAGAGCATAACGTAGAGGCCGAACCGAGCATTGAGCCTCTCAGGCTTAAGGGGAAGCAACTCAGTCGAGCACCTTCCATCAAAGCTGGCAATCCACGCCTTCGCCAAGTATGGCCTCAGCTTACCAAAAAGTATGTCGCCCGCTTGAAAAACTGCAGAAAGCGACTCGCCGCCAACAGTCGTAGATGGATCATCTTCCGCCCCGCTGGCAGAAGTGATGAGTCGTCCTGTGCCGCTCTCGATGTTCTCAAGGCCGACATAAGGCAACTCGCTGTCAGCGCCCTCCGTTCGGTTACGTCGCAGGTCGACAGCATATTTCAGGCGCAGTCTTGAATAAGCGTTGGTCACTCCGTCACCTCCTGCAAGAGCCGCAGGATTTCGTTCTCCGCCTTCTTGAGGTCCGCGTCGATGTCGACCAACCTGCGGGGCGGCGTGAACTGATAGAAGTGGCGGTTGAAGTTGATCTCGTAGCCGACCTTGTCCTTGCTCCGGTCCATCCAAGCATCCGGCACATGCGGCAGAACCTCGCGCGTGAAATAAGCGTCCATATCCTCTTTCAAAGGCACGTTCTCGAAGTCACGCAGGTCGGGGTCGGCTTCGAAGCCCTTGCCTTCCCTGACCTTCTCGGCATCCGCATCCTTCTCGGTGAACACATTGCGGAACAGCTTCACCTCGGCCGTGCGCCAGCGGGAATCGCGCTTTTTCAACAGCTTTTCGATGCTACCCCAGACCTTGTTCCAGTCCAGTTCCGGCTCACGGCCTAGCGCTTGGTCGATCACCTGAATGTCGTCGAGGAGGTGCGGTGCCGCATCGAGGAACCGGGCCTTGTCCTCGACCGTCATCCGGTAGCGCAGCCGCAGCGGACGTTCGACGGTGACGCGGGTATAGCCGAAGCCAGCATTGTCGAAGATTTTGGACTTGGCGTTCTGGGCGTAACCGCCGTAGAGCCGAACAATCTCGGCGATCTGATCGGGTTCGTCCGGACGATCTTCCCCTTCCGGCGCCTTGCCCGCACCGATCTTGCGGCGCTTGTCGCCCTGGCTGCGGTTCATAGGCATCCAGATGTCGCGCGCGTCGACCAATTGGATAGTTCCCTTGCGATAGCCGGGCTTGTTGTTGGTGACGATCCAGATGTAGGTGCCGATCCCGGTGTTGTAGAACATCTGCTCCGGCAGGGCGACGATGGCCTCCAGCATGTCGTGTTCGATGATCCACTTGCGGATGTTGCTCTCGCCACCGCCAGCACCGCCGGTGAAAAGGGGGGAGCCCGAGAACACGATGGCAGCACGCGAGCCATACTTCTGCGATTTGGGATCGACGACTTCGAACTTCGAGATCATGTGCTGCAGGAACAGCAGTGAGCCGTCGTTCACGCGCGGTAGGCCTGCGCTCCACGGGCTGTCCTGCGGGGCCTTCTCGTGCCGACGGACGATTTCCTTCTGCTGCTTCTTCCAGTCCACGCCGAAGGGCGGATTGGCGATGAAGTAGTCGAAGGTCTGCCCCTCGAACTTGTCGTCGATGAAACTGTCGCCGTACTGGACGTTCTCTCCGCCACCGTTGTGATCGACCTGCTTCATGAGCATGTCCGATGCAGCCGTTGCGAAGGCACGCTTGTTGTAGTCTTGACCGTAGACGTAGAGCTTCGCTTCCTTGTGATGATCGCGCATGTACCGCTGCGCTTCGGCAAGCATGCCCCCCGTGCCGCATGCCGGATCGAGCATGCGCATCACGGTTCCCGGCTTGCTGAGCACGTCGTCGGCGTCCATGAAGAGCAGATCAACCATGAGGTGGATCACCTCGCGGGGCGTGAAGTGATCGCCTGCGGTCTCGTTGGCCAGTTCGTTGAAGCGTCGAATGAGGTTTTCGAATACGAGGCCCATCTGATCGTTCTTCACCCGGTCAGGATGAAGGTCGACCTTCGAGAACTCTTTCAGCACGAGGTAGAGGATATTCGCCTCTTCCATCTTTTCGATTTCGTTGGTGAATTCGAAATAGTCGAAGATCCTGCGAACATTCGCCGAAAAGCCGCTGATATAGGATTGAAGATGGCCGACAAGACCCGAGGTGTCTCCGATCATCGTTTCGAACGTCATCGGCGAACGGTTGTGGAAGCGGTGCCCAGACGCTTTATTCAGAATTCGGTCAAGGGCATCATCTTCCAGCTTCCCGCCTTTGCGTCGCTCAAACTCCGCCAGAACGCGATCCTTGGTGTCCGCCAATACGCAATCAAAGCGACGGAGAACGACGAGCGGCAGCATGACGCGCTCATACTGCGGCGGGCGATAGGGTCCACGCAGGAGGTCAGCGATCTGCCATATCAGGTTGGCCAAATCCGAGTGGCTTGCCATGCTATGCCACCTTGCTATTGAAAAACTTGTTCATTCATCCATTCCACGTTCGGCCCAATCGCCTGCATTTAGCGACGAACTAGATACACAAAGCCTTGCTTCAAGCTGATAAAAACTCTCTCTCCCTATCAATGGCATGAGTAGCGGCGCCGCTACCGGCACGCAATGGGAGCACTTGAATTCACCATGGTGGTAGCGCGAGGGCAATAGGGAGGGAACGTTGCTGGGGCATCGTGTCGGCGACGTCCAAGGATAGCACGTGGGTAGTCGAAAACAGCAGCCCAAGCTGGTCGGCGGCTCCAATCGTGAGCATGCCAAAGGTTTCCACAGCAGCGCTTTGCCGGTGTTCTCGCTCATGGTCATGACAATGTGTTCCATCCCCCATTTTCCCGAGCGCAAGCGTGGCCGGTACAGCGAATGAGAAAGACGAAGCCTCCCTAAAGAATTCTGTGGTGATTGCTATCGAAGTATGCCGGCGCTGCTTTCGAAGTTTCTTAGCGTCCCCTGAGATTGGCACCTAAAAGCGCCTCGGATAGACACGTTGAGGTAGGCAAAGAGGCCGGTTCAAGCCATGAAGCGGGACGGCTGATACTAGCGCCTCTTAATTGAGTCACACCTCACTGCCGCTCGAAGCGATAGCGCACGGAACCGCCCCGCACCACCTGGAACCGATCGCGAGTGATCGGGGCCGCCGGGTTCGACAGCGGCAGCACGCGCCATTGGGCGGGATCAAACACGAATGGGACGTATAGGATACGGTAGCGCCGCTTCCGCTCGAGGCTCGCACTGCCTGCGACTTCGAGTTCGCGGGCAGTAAGTTCGAACTCTCCGCCAGCGTCCATTGCCGACTTCACCTCGTAGAGCCATTCGTTCCGCTCGGTGACGACCCGAAAATCATAACCAAGACTATCGTCGCCAGCGGAACCAGTGCAGAAAGAGATTCGGTTGGACGAGACCCAGCAGGCATCCGACATTTCTCTGGGATGCCGCCTACGCAGATATTCGCGAGCGAGCCATTCACTTGCAATGCCCATCGCCGTCTTCACCGCTTCCGGCGGCTGGGTCCGCCACGACTGACCTCCGCCTCCGCCAGTGCCTCCGCGTCCGGGCGTCCCTGGTACGCGCTGTTCTTGCACGCGCAGTCGCGGCGCGCGGCTGCGCGTGAGCCAGTCATCCCCTTTTTCGATCTCAGCCGCGGCAAGTGCCTCAAACCGCCGTACGAAATCTCCAGCGCCCGCGTCGAGATCCTCACCGGCGAACGGGATCGTGCGACGCGCGACTTCGACTTTCCGCTTCGCCTCGCGCGCCTCGATCGCATCGCGTTGCAGATCATCGGGAGTAAGCCCAAGCTGCGTGAGATTGATGGAGAGCGGCATACCGGCCGGCCAAGCTGCTACGCGTGCGTACAATTTCGGGAGCCGTGCCGAGTCGAGCTTCTCGAAGTCAAGCAAGCCGGCCTCGTCTAGCGTGCGGACTAGCGATTGCGGATCGGCCGCTTCAATCGACGCCGGTACCGCCGTCCCGCTCTTGCGGCACCAAGCGCGTGCCAACCCCGCGAGGTCCGGATGATAGGCGAGTACCAGCTTGCGGTTGTCGGCGGCGACACGTTCAAGCAGTGGAAGGTCGATCTTTGGGTCGTCTGGACCCAGAAACTCTGTAGCGGTGGCTTCCGCGCGTGCGGCCACGACCTCGCGGCTGAGCGCTTCGAGGACCCGAAGCCACGCCGGATCGAATGTTACGAAGTCGAGGCGCCGCGCGGCCACATAGGGTGCGAGGTCCTCGCCCGCGGCCCATACGCTGGCAAAACGGCGACGGACTCGATCAAGCAGCCTCGGTTTGAGTTCGCCGAGATACACCTCGAACATGCGCCGGAAGTCGTTCTCGTCGTTGAGCGGCGGATAGCCCAGCGACGCGAGCGTCTCGGCATAGGCCGTGAACTCGAACCCCATCGCCCGGCGGATGAGCCCTTGATTGTCGGTATCCTCAACTGCGGCAAGCGATCGCTCAGCTATCGTCTCATCGAATTGCTCGGTAATCCATGCACGCAGGTTCAGCGACGGACCGACCCGATCGTAAAGGTATTCGAGGTCTGCGGCGCGTTCTAGCCCCCCGAGGTGTGCGACGACGGGAAGCAAGGCGCGCACGCGCCATTCGACGCCGCCGCGGGTCGCCGCGAAATGATCGCGGATGATGCTCTCGTCGCGCTTGATTGCACGTGCATAATGCGCATCGGTCGGTCTCCCGTCGCCGCCGAAACCCGCCCGCTCCAGACGTTCTAGCATGGTTTCTAGCGTGTTCCGCCGCACTCCCATTAATTTGGTAATGGCCGGCGCCGCCTCGCAGAGCAGATCGAGCCCTATCACGGTGTCCGCGACTAGCACGAGGGTCGGCAACTTGAGATGAGCGACGGGCTGAGCACGTTCGTCGCCGCGCGCGTGCGCGAGCTCGCCATCGATCATCAGCGCGAAACTGGCACAACGCCGGAGCCGGATCTGACGAAGGCGGCGCTCTAGCTCCTCGGGCGGAATGGTCCGCAATTCGAGGGGATCGCCCAGATATTCGTGCGCGAGCACGGCAGCATCAACGAGCCAGGCGAGCGCGTCAGCGACAAGCGACGGGTCGTTTGATTGAGGTTCGAAGTTCTCGCCATCCACGATGAGTCGCACGTCGCTTGAGTCTGCAACCTGCACCCGAAAGCCACCCATGGCCTGGATGAGTTCGGCGATCGCTGCACCGTCATTCTCGCCAATGTCGAGCACCGCTTCTCCGCGATCGGCCAGAGCTCGTGCCGCGAAGCCCTGCCGTTCGCTGGTGATATGGACGACCGGCGGATCGGTCGGGTCCGGACGACAGAGTTCAAGACTCCCCACGCGTTCGACGACCAATGAAAGCGTTGCAGGCAATGCACCCTTACCTTCCGCGACGTCGCTCCAGGCACGGCGCAACTGGTCACGCAGATCGCGGCGCTCAGCGGCGGAGAGGTCTTCGAGACTATCCGCGAGTGATGCCAGGCGTGCAGCCGCGTTGTCGCGGCTCGACCAGTCGCGCAGACCGATGTGTTGGCCGAACAGAATCGCGGGTAAAGCCGCGCGGGCGCCGACTTCGGATTGGAAGCGCGGAACGAAACGCGGCGGCGGCTGGCGGGCAGTGGTCGTCGACCAGCTCGCCGCGGGCGTCGCGAAGACGATGTCGTCCTGTTTAGTGCTCGCGACCCAGGGTGCGGTCCCGAGAAACACCGCCAGCGGCGTCGGCAGCGCGACCCTGTTGTTATGACGATGGTGCACGATCGAGAATTGGAAATATTTGTCGCCATGTTCGCGCAGGAAGATGACGATAAGATCGGACAGGGCGGCGCGGGCGTCTATGGACAGCTCTGCATGTTCAGTCTGACCCGGCAGCCGCCAGATTTCACCGGACAGATCGTACTCAGTGTTAGGATTCTGGAAAGAGGTCGATCCGACCCTGGCAACCCACGCACTGTCGAAGCCCTGCTTCGCCGAGACGGTGGAGAGGATAGCCTTCCAATAGCCGGTGGGCGTCCCACGGCGCCGGATATCGCTAGCGAGCGGAGGCAGGCCATCGCGCGCTCCGAGCAGGGCGAGAAAGCGGGCCCAGTCTTCGCGCCGATCGTCCGCGGCTGCCCGCTGCAAATCGCCGAAGCCGACGAGCAGACGGTCACGCGCCCGAGCGCAATCCGGCGAGACGACGGCTGCCTCGACGAGGTATTGTTCGACCGTACGGCCCAGAGATGTCCAGGCACCCGAGAACAGAGCGAACCGTGCCCGGCTCCACCCGCCGAGGGTCGGCACAGACAGGTCGGCCGCACGCAGAGCTTCCTCGATCTGTTTTCCGCCCCCACCGCGCCACACCTTGAACGACCAGAGTAGGGCTTCCTGACGCTGGAGATCGCTGGCTTTCGGTTCGAGAGCGCCCTTCAGCGCGAGGAGCACGTCGAGTGGATCGTAACCCCTGAGCAGTCCGGCTTTCTCGAATGCGCGCTGGGTCATCTCGGTCAGTGCGATCGCGTCGCTCAGGAACCGGAATTTGCGCTTTAACGATGCGGGCGGGCTGGGTGGACCTTCGCTGCGTCGGCCCCGCCCGCCCTTAGCCCGGACGAATACCGGCGGCATGCCGTCGCGGCCCTTGGCCGTTGCTGCAAGTAGCTTACCGTCGGCATCGACCAATATCTTCCGGCCCTCAAGTGACGACAGTGGTATAGCGGCCGCGTCAAACACTTTGTGAACGTCGTCTAAAAATGTCTTCCAGCGCGTCGGTGAGGCCCGGCGCGTTCGGGCAAGCCAGTTGGCCACCGCCTCGGTCCAACCGCACAGCTCCTCTTGGGACAGGGCCAGAGGCGAACTTACCGAAGCGGCGAGCGCCTTGATACGCGACACGCGATCGGCGCCGAGCGTATCAGCAACGATATCCGCCTCGGCAACCTCCGCGAGCCGCCTCGTCGTCATCTGCCCTGTCTTGACCTCGGGCCAGACATGAAGTGTTTTGAAGCTTGCCCAGTTCGACGCACCGCCCGGAACGACGGGCCAGATCGCTGTTTCGTCAAGTGGACGTTCAAAATTTCGGAAGGCGGCAATCAACTTGGGAATGTGTGGCCACATCCAGGCAGCGAGATCGACGACGGCTGTCGGCGGCAATTCGAGGCTGCGGTCGACAATTTCGGTTGCAGCTATCGCGCAGGCGGTGGCTGCCGCCTCGAGCAAGTGCTTGTTGAGCGGCAGACTCGGCTTCATGGAGCGGCGATCGATGTCTGCGAAGAAAGGCGCATCAATATGGCCAGCTAGCGGCGACGTCGCGCTCTCAATCATTGGCAGAAAATTGTAGAGACGACCCGCCGCTCCTCTCCCGACGAGCGGTACTGCGACCGATACGACCGCCTCACCCTGCCATTCGAGCCACCGTTTCAGCGTCGGGGCAGCCGGCAAGCTCGCGCGGATGGCATCGAGCAGGGGTTCCTTGGGCAGCACCGAGCGCGCGATCAGATAAGTGCTACCGTCGACCGTGACCTTCGCGAGCGAACAAGCATTGGATGCAATTTCGGCAATCGGTTCTATCGAGCGGATCGATCGCCGGTGCAAGACGGACGCGCCTTCGCGTGCGATCTCCACATCCAACGCCGCAAGCCGATCGAGAAACAGGAGCACGGGTGCCGTAGGATCAAGTAACTCGTTCACTTGTCGTTCGGCGAGAGCGACGGCATCCATAGACCTCAGCGGCAGCGAGACCACTGTTGCGAAGCCGGCGGCAGCCAGAGCATCGAGAGCATCGAGTCGCTCTGACACTGGCTTGGGAACTAGATACCGCGGTACAGTGGCGGCCACGTAGCGCGCGTCCTCGGGGCTTGCGCCAATCGTCGAAAGATCAGCCTCAATCTCTTCCTGGGTCGCAAACCGGAAGCAATAGCCGTCGAAGCGGCCGCGCGATCCCGCTGGAGAACTCGAGAATATCCGAACCTCGTCGGTCAACGCCTCGACGCTTCGAAACCCGAGCCCCTTATTGCCGATCACTTCCCCAATACGTTTGTCGCTGGTACCGATATTAATGACCGCATCGAGGTTTGATCTGGTAAAGGCTTGACCGCGGTTAGCGACGAGCAACTCGCCGCGATCCTCAGCCGAAATCAGGAGTCGGACGGCAATCTCTCCAGTGCCGTTGACCGTATTTGCTGGGTGCGCGTCATGCCCGTTTTGAACTAGCTCTAAAAGGACGCGATCACCATATTGGGTCCCAATGACCTCGTTGAGATTCTTCAGGCTTTCATAGACCTTGATTTTGCGCCGGCGCCCTTCGAGCGCAAATTCGAGCTGCGACGTCGCAATGCCCGCGATTTCGTGAGCGAAGTCAGACGGCATGAGATCGCGATCTGCGTGTCGAGGCGCATCGCTGTCAGCCATGATCAACAAGAATTGCTCCTCCCCTAGCTTTTTGTCTCTGCTTTACAAAATTGTCGCCGTTCATCCCCGGACGAGAGGGATAGCACGTAAAAGAGGAAAGCAAACCGTCCGTGAGGACTCGAGAAGTCTATCCCTTTGAAATTCTGTCAAACTCATAGAGAGGTGTATGTTTTCGAAGGACCCGAACGTGTGACCGTCGGATTTCGGATAGTGTTGGGCGCCACCAGAGCGTCCTAACTGGAGGCGCAAAGCCGCTCGTCAATCAGCTACGCCGAGGAACGAAAGCGCGTCTCTCAACAGGGGCTCGAAATTTGCAAGTGTGGTCTTACAATTCGCGTCTTCCTGCTTGCACACTCGTTCGGCCGTTGAGATCTTGTGTTCATTAGCGAAGTCGAACTTGACCAAATACGCCCAAGTAGGATCCAGGGTTTCCTCAAAGGTAGTTTCGCCGAGCAAAATTTGGTCAACGAGGTCTGGTGGGCAGACTTTCGCCAACGCCCGCCTCTCCAATTTCCCCCTCTTCTCTGCCTCCCGCCAGACATCCGGAGGATAGAGCACTTCGAGTGACGCGTAGACCTCGAAATGAGCCGCGCGGGCGGCTTGCAAGTTCGCTGGCGGTGGGTAGACAAAACACTTTGCCGACTTGACGTTATCAGGTTGCTTGTTGAACGCTGCCTTTGCCTGGCCGGCGTCCCCATCAACAATGCCGACTGCTTTGGGACGCTCGGGGTGATGCTTGTGCTGGGATCGCCATCCGACCAGCATGTCGATGACGTAGGTGTGACCCGCACCATCCCGTTTCGTTTCGAAGCGGACCTGCTCAACCGCTTTGGGGAAAAAGAGTTCAAGAGCCCGAGCCAGCACGATACGATCGCTCTCGCCTTCAACAAAGATGCGAGGGCAATTTACCTCTGCCAGTTGGGCGGCAATGGCCTTCGTCTCCTCCTGCTGCCGGACCTGTGCAACCATTTCCGCAATACGGGGCGCAAGCATGGCGAGCGTACCCAAGCTCTCATCGATTCCCTCTACTCCGGTCTTGGTCATCGTACCGTCCGTGTCGGTGGCACGCGTTACAAAATGAAGCGCGATCTCATTTTCTTGCTGGCCCAGATCATAAAATGCAGGCGAATGGGTGGTTAGGAGTATCTGTGCGGTGCCCGCCTTGGCCAATTGGTGGAGTTCGTCCGCTAGCTGGACGGCACTTCCAATCTCCAGGTTGTTCTCAGGCTCTTCATAGGCCCAGATGCTGCTAATTGGAGGGCCACCTCTCTTTTGCAGTGCCGCTTTCTTTTCCGCCATGAAGCGCAGAATCAGTGGGATATGTCTCGCCTTTACCCCGTCGCCCCGATTGTTCAGGGAGACCGATTTCTCTCCGCTGAGGAAGTCAAGTCTTTCGAAAATGTGATAGAGGTCCCTAGGCAGCGCCAGCTTCGTGTCGAAGCCAAGAGACGCCGAGATGCTCGTTGTCAACTCGTTGAGGTGATCGCCAATCGATTGTTCGAACGCGGTACTGGACTCATGGAAGGTGCGGGCAGCGACTTCCGAGATGATGCCGTAGATCCGACCCCGCAAGTCATCGAAGTACTCCGAATCCTTTATAGCCGGCACGTACTCGAACTCGATCTTACGAAGTAGCGCGTGGACGTTCGATTTTTCTGGAATCTTGACGTCTTCTCGGATCTCCTGACCCCGCCTGCCCTTCGAAATGCGTTGACCGTAGTAGTCATACTCCTCACTCCAGAGCCCGTCCTCGCGCCAACGCTTGGTCCAAATAATCACCTGACCGTTGGTCGCATGGTAGCTTTCCGGCAGCGCAATCTCGATACGAACAAGCACCTCCCTCGCCTTACGCGCTCGCACCGGGGCGTAAAAATTATAGTCTTCTGCGAATGCAAACTCGACACCTGGATTGGTCTGATCATTGAAGAAAAGGTTCAGGGCTCGAAGGATGTTTGATTTACCGCAGTCATTTCGGCCAACGAAAATAGCCAACTGCGAAAGATCGGCGTCTACAGATCTAATCGACCTGAAGTTTTCAATATGTATTGATCTAAGTGTTGCTGCCACTGATTCCCCCCCGACCTCACCACCCTGAATAAAGGCGTTCACGCGAATCGCCCCTCGACCACTTAATCAGGGGTAGAACATAGCCTAAGGCACGCCAAGTCGTTCCGGCGTTCGCAGCGCTTAACATGAATGTCCGGGCTTTCGCAGCTAAGGCGTTCATGGTGTTTCTATGAATAAGCGATGGCGGTTTGGAGGTGCGATCTCAAAGGACCTGAACAGCAGGAATGACGGCGCAAGCTGCCGGGCGCTTTGTGCCCGCATCACCGCAAATTTGAGGTCCGAAAGCGGAAATAATTGCCGCTCGCCGTCCTGTTGACTGATGCCCAAAGCCAGGGCACAAGGGTGGCATCCACGGTCGCTCGCGATGGGAAAACAGAGGGATTTCAAGGCTTGTCAGCGATGCCTTTGAAATTATGTGAGAATCCAGGCCTCCCAGGAAAGTCGTCTTTGACCAATTTTTCGATTTAAATTGGCGACCATCTCCCGCACCGAAAAGTGGCGTCTTCTCAATAAGTTGGGCGATCTCGGCCGCAGTTTCTTCGGCTATCCGTCGCGTTCGAAGACGGCCAGGAAAACTGGCTGGGGACCCGCGATTAGTGACTGCAATGGGGCCGACGGCAGACTGTCTGCTGCTGGAGCACGCAACGCAATACCGGACATGGGGCCCTTCGGGGTTTTTGTTTGGGCTTAATAGAGCCCGGCAGATCTCAATACCAAGGTGGGCGTCAGGCGAATTGGCGCATTCATGATTTCGCGATAAAGCCGAGCATAAGCGCTCCCTCCATCACTGCCGCCGAAGCCCATGGTGATCGGAATCTTGAGTTCCTCCACCTTGTCTATAACGGCGCGTCGTCTCACCCTCTGGAACGCGTCGATCAGCGGCATCACAAGGTTCGGATCAACGTCGCCTGTTGACGCTGCTCTCTCCAACACATTCAGAGCGGCGCCAATCTCTCGCTTCGATGCCATATGCTTTTCGAACTCTTGCGCGCGCTCCACCTTGTCCGCCGCAGCCTGCAAATGAATCTGAATGAGTGGCGTGGCTTCAAAGACCCTGCCTCGCTTCAGGTTGTTGTGGGCGGCGCACGTAGGCATCCAATTGGCGTACGAATTCAGGTCAAACGTCGGAGGAAGTCCGTATAATTTCAGAACATCTGCAAGTCTTCGTGGCTCACTGAGAAGAAACTCAGGGATAATGTGGTCAACTTGCATCGACAGCAGGTCGATAGGATGGCCGTCGATATAGCATGTCTCGCCATGGACGGAAAAAACCACCCAGCGCTCATAGCAGTGAATCTTCTCTTCTTGTATTGCATTGGTCCCCACGCGTCTCACCCCTGCCCAACGTTCAAGACAATCGACGGCGTTTGAGTAACTTGCTAGTGCCTGTTGAGTATGAATTGTGGCTCGTGGCCCGGCCTGTGTCGCGTCCGTTTGAGCTTCTTCTCAAACAAATCGGCGGCGTTTTTGACCTGTCTGAGTGTGAAGACAACCGGCCGCCCGATGAAAAAACGCCTTCCGTATTTATGGATGAGGCTGGAATTCGGCTTCAGGTTTTCCCTAACCCATCGGCGATACGCTTTCATTTCGCTCGCAGGCAATCCCTGCTTTCTCGCAAAAGTTAGGGCTCTCTCACGCCGTACGCGGAGGAACTGGCCCTTAGTTGTCTTAAGCACGTAATTCACCAGTACTTCGAACAGGTACTTTTCGGCCAGCCAAAGCCGCGGTGAATCCTGCCAGACTTCTTCACAGGCTGTTGCTAGGTCTTGGACCTCAAACACCCGCTTGTAGAACCGCATTGCCCGTTCTTCGATATCGCCGGCAGCGATTTCCCGATCAGAACCGACTAGCGCGTAAAATGGCGTGGGCTTGTTGAAATCCAAATCTTTCAAAATATGAAATCCGAAGCACGCCAAGGAAATTACGCAAAGACTGTTGCTCGTGGCCACGTTGATCTCGCGGAATAGCTCGACCATGTGCGGCCAAGGCGCGTTCTCACCGCTTGCCACGACGTGGAGGCCATCGTCAGCGTGACCGTGCATATCTAAGTGAATGATCGGACGGAACGAACTTTCTGCCTTCTCGCGAAGCGTGTCGAGGAATGCATAAAGGTCATCTCGAGACTTCGGCTCGAAGCGAGTGGTGCCGATTCCAAGCTTATCCAGATGTGGTTCGAGGTCTTCGAGGATACGGTCTGTGACACCCTTCTCTGCTTCTCGCAGGGAGGTAATCCAAACCAAACTGTTAACCCGCACCTCGGTTTCCTCAGCGTCAGGGATATCTTCACCGTCAACCGCGCTCATGGTCACCACGTCCATCCAATCCCGCCTTTCACCGAGGCCGAAGTAATAGCCCAGTATAGTACCCAATGGTAGGCGTTCTGGACCGCTGCTTGGTCTCGACTCTCTACCAGATACGCGACATCCTGAACGAAGGGGGCATGAAGGGAAAACGTGGTCGACTTCGATCCGCGCAAGCGTAGGAAACGGAAAATGGCGCGCAATGCCCTTAGTCCCTCTGCGCTGCAGCAGCGGTTACGGCCGTGGTTGCTCTTCGTGCCGCTCGCTGCCGTTGTCCTTGGCGGCGCCTATGGTTGGGCCACTGTAGCGCCGAACGACACGATCAGCACCTCATTCTCGATCTGCGGCGCTGCAGCTCGCAACACCTGCGTGGTAGACGGCGACACGTTCTGGCTTCAGGGCGTGAAATGGCACATAGCGGTCAGACGCTTCAGAGCTGCCTGTCGCAGGCAGCAAGCGCACGAAGCTATGCGTCACGGCTTCAACGTTCTTGGATCGCTTTCATCAACACGGCTAGTTCGACAGGGATCATCCGGCATCTCCGCAGGCATTTGATCAGACGGCGCGGGTTGAGATGCTGCGGGCCGAGAAACGCTCTCTGGACAACACGAAGCAAATCATGACCACGGTGATCGATAACCCACCGCGGATGGAACAGTTTGTGTCCGGCAGTGTAGGTGACCTCGAGCTTCCCCTGTCCCGCAATGGAGGGTTCGGAAGCTTCTACCGCCGCAGTGACCGTATCCACGATGGCCTGCAGGGTTTCTTCCGGCTGCGTCCGTAGCAAATGCTCGTCTCCCGACATCAGGTTGATGCCGGGAAGTTTCGGTGCTTGGTTCTCCTCCATCAGCAAGGCATAGACTACAAGCGGATCAAGGAGATAGTTCTCGAAACTGTACCGGCCGATCGGGAAAATCCTGTCCGTGCCAGGTGCACCACCATCCCTGTCAATGATGCCGCAGAACATGCGATCCAAGGGCTCTCCGTCAAGCTTTCCGACCCATTTGGCGACGACAGTCGAGCCTCCGGAAATCTTCGATGCGTTCACTCCAATGGAAACGGGGAGAAACGCGAGCGCTGGCGAAGGGGGCAGAGCCATCGGGTCGCGGGTTGGTCCGCTTGCTGAAAGGAGCTCCTGGATTGCGGTGTAGAATTCTACGTCGTCCTCATCCTCGACGAAGCAGAATTTTGTGGTCTTCGTTACGGTGACTAGGCCAGCGGTCAGGATTGAGATTATGTCCGAGCGCGAGCTGACTGGCTTGATGACTGATGAGCCCCTCTCGAGCTCGAACACGGCATCAATAGGCGCGAGCGCGACGGTAGATGGGGAATGAGAAGTCATGATCACCCTGACACCATACTTCTTCACCAGCGTCTCGGAAATGACGTCGAGGAATTGGGTTGTCATGGAGGGATGCAGATGCGCGTCGGGTTCGTCCAGTAGAAGAAGCTTGGGAAAGATTCCCTCCTTGCCAGCCGTGAACAGCCAGAGGACAAGTTGCAGAAGAACTTTTTCACCCGAGGAGAGGTCGATAGCCCTTATCGTGGCTCCAGTCTGGGTGTCTCGCAGTTTCAATTCATATTGCGATAGAATCGGAGTCTCCTCTGGAGACACCACGACGAATGGGAACCCGGCGACCTTCAGAGTGTCGTTCACTACGCTCCACGGCGCAGGACCGAGCGGTTTTCCAACTCGATCAACTCCTGGCGTCCCCTGTTCAAGTGCCTCCAAAGCTTTGAGCCTATAGGCGACAAACAGGTGGTTGATGCCACTCGTGATATCAATGTCATCTATCGCAAACTCGAAATCGTCCGGAAAGATTTCTGCGATAACTTCAGTGGTTAGCTGATGAGGAGAGATAGATCCAAGGCGCTTCAGTACCTTACCTACCTTTATCGCACCGTCGATTTGCTGCCGATTCCCTCGCACGTTCTGGGGTTGCGCTAAAGTTACAAATTGGTTGCGTACGTTCGGTATCTCGGCAACGGAGGACGGAACGCCACCGGAAAATTTTCCTGAACTCGGCACATAGGCGATCTCGTCCGCTCCATACGTCACCCCGGCAGTGCTCACGATAACCGGCAGCGGATCGTCAGTCCCAGGTCTGTATTGGGCTCCACTGAAGTGATAGGCGAGCAGTTCTAATATCTGGGTCTTGCCGGAGCCGTTACGCCCCGTGAGGATCGCAAAGCCCGGAACTTTGTCCCATACGATATTGCTGATTGACTTGTATCTACCGCCAGCTCGCGGAGAAACGGCTATTGAGAATTCCGACATGACATTACCCACTTGCGGCTCCCGAATCATTGTCCTGAAGTGAGATCACTGCGCACATTGCAGGATTTATCAATGACCGGTGTTGGCGCGAACTAGCCGCCTGCCTCGATCGCTTAGATGACCATTTTTGGAATCTGGCTACAGTCGTTTTACGCCCGAAATGACGGCGCAATTTCGTCATGCCGCGCCGAAAATATATCGCGCCCCCGGGCCACGCTTAACGCGCGGGAGGCGTGAAAAAGAATGCACCAGCCAACTTCCTCAAGCACACCCAGCATTCCGCCGTAGTATTCACTTGCCTGCGCCTCGGAGTAATGACCGACCGAGTCCGAGAAATCGACCCCCTGTGCCTCAAGGTCACGGGCAAGTGCAAGCGCGTCGGCCAATGTTACCCGGTGTGCGAAGATATGCGCGAAATCACCACGGAAGTCGTTGAACCGATCAAAGGCTGCACGGTCGGCGCTGCTGATCAGGCCCTGCTTCTCCAGGACTTCAGTTTTGGCCGGGAAATGGAGCTTGTAGATCTTGTCGTCAGCGCGAAACGTAAGGAGGATCTGGATCAGCAACGCCTCGAGTGCGAGGTGTATCTTCATAGCCAGAGCAATAACGTCCGGATCATCACCTAGGATTTGCCCGGCAATGATGTCGTCCAGTTCGACGTCGCGGCTCGGTTTGCGCATGACGACGGTCCCCCTCAAATTGCCTCAGTTGAGATCCGCGTCCGCAGCTCTCCGTCATAGTTTAAGCATCGCAAGCCGGATTTCCTGGATCATGGTTCTCGATCCGACGGTTGCCGGCAGACTTGCTCGAATGAACTCTAATGTGCATGTCGCGGCTTCCTAACGCTACCCTGAAACATTCAGGCGGCAGCGTAGCCAACGTCGGCTTTCAGAATGAAACAATTGCGTTCGAACGACTGAAACGAAGGCGCAGAGCAGATTGAATCTTTGTGAAGGATTTCCGGGGAAAGGGGGTGGCCCCACAACCTGCAGGGCCACCCCCCTCTCAGATTTCAGTCCGCTCGGCCAGTTCTAGTGCGTCCTCAATGTCGACGCCGAGATATCTGACCGTATTCTCGATCTTTGTATGGCCAAGCAGGATCTGGATCGCTCGAAGGTTGCCGGTGGCCTTATAGATCATGGCAGCCTTCGTTCGCCGCAGGGAATGCGTTCCGTAATCCTCCCGACGAAGCCCAATCGCGGTCACCCATTCATCGACCAGTCGAGCGTACTGCCGAGTGCTGAGATGATCGGTGTGGTCGACGCGACTGGGAAAGGCATAGTCATCGACTGTTCCTCCCCGTCGTTGAAGCCAGGCGAGCAGACTAGCTCTGACCTCGGTCGTAATTTCGAACTGCACGGGTCGTCCAGTCTTTTGCTGGACGACCATCGCGCGAGTTCGAATATCGTGGCCCGTGACGAGTGTCCCAATTTTCAGTTTTACCAAATCGCAGCCGCGGAGCTTGCTGTCGATGGCAAGGTCGAAAAGCGCTCGATCTCGCATCCTTCCTTCACGGTCGAGGAAGAAGCGGACTGCCCAGATCTGGCGCTGCTTCAAAGGCTTCTTGACGCCAACTTGCTTGCCGCGTTCCAAGCCGGTCGACCCAGTGCGCCAGGATCATATTGTGAGATACCCATTTCAGTTCTCCTATGGCCATCCTTGGCCACCGGGAGAACGCGCACCTTCTAGTTAGATGACGGGGCCGAATGCAGACTAGCGGCTTATAGGAGCCGAATGACGAAAAGCGGACGTGCAAGCTTAGGTAGGAGGATGCCAGGATAGCCGCTGTATCCTATCCGATGGCGATCGTTGGGACGAATGCCTGCGCAGTACGGTTTTGGTCGTAGATCTTCATCGTGAGGTCAGCCTTCGGCATCCAGACGCGTCCCGTCTCCACCGCCGCGGACGCTGGCAACGCCGGGAAAACATGCAGCATCACGCCTTCCCCGTGATAGGCCTTGATTCGGTCGAACAGGTTCCGCACCAATTTCTTGTAGGCGGCGAGGTCATCCTTCCTTCGCATGATGTCGTTGCCAGATTGCTCGCAGGTGATCGACCAGATTGCGGTATACTCACCCAATACCGATGTGATGCGCTCGTCGTTTACCGTGGCACTCAGGGCGAGCTTCAACGCGACCGGCACGTCCTTCCTGCCACTATATTCGTTGACCTTGTAGGCGATGTGCGGCTGGTCAGGTAGCCACTTCCAAGTGTCCGGTTCGCGGTGCTTCTGATGCACGGAGACCGGTACCACGTCGCCGAGGAGCGTCCCGAGACGGATGAGCAACGGCTGCGGAGCCAAAGCGAAGACGCTTAACTGGCGGATTTCCCGTTGCTCGATCCGCTCCTTGATTTTCCGGGCGAAGGCCATCTCCAGGTTCCGGTCCTGTCCGGCCCAGTACGCCTCCTCGTGGTCCTTCAATTCGGAGCCAATGAGTTCGATGTCAATCGTACGAAAATCCGCCGGATGGTGATCAGGTGGCATCGCGGCAAAGATCGCTCGTGTCGTGATAACCGCGTCGCGTTGACCGATGTCCGCCGCGAACCTAACGACATGGGAGACGCGGTCGACATCCATATCGGTGACGATCTCAATACGGTCCTCATGTTCGGCCTTCATAGTCAGAAGGGCGGTTTCGTCGTAGTCGGCCACATGGTCCACGTCGATCGCCTTATGGTGGACCGGGCACATAAGCATCAGGTTGTCGATGTCTTGAGCAAGCTGCGGCGATCTCACCACATCGCCCCGAGGGCCGCCTACCTCGTCGGCGACGATGTGGGCGATGTAGCCGTACTTGCCCGTCTTTTTGCCCGTGATGAGATCACCGATAAGAAGCTTGTTGCATCCTCGGAACTGGCACCGCCCCGCAGCCTTCGCCCAGAGGGCGTTTGCAACCTTTGCCGGGATAGCTGTCTTAGACATGTCGCTCCTTCAAATGCCGCACCAAGGCGACTCCTTTCAAATGAATCTTTTCTTCGCTCGTGGGATCGGGTCGTCGATCATCTCGACGCGTTGCGGGTGTTGGCCACGCATGAACAGGTACGTTCCAACCTGCAGCATAACGAACATCCGCAGCCGGACAATCATCAAGACCGAGAAGTCGATGTTGCCGACGTCTTCGACCATCGCCTGCATGGTCCTAATGTCGGTGATGCTCGGGTCCACCGGGAAGCTCGGATGGGAATGCCATTCCCCTAAGTAGTTAAAACGACCGAAGTCGTTGCCATTCCTCTCGAAGAATGCTTCCAGTGCCTGGGCGTGCAGTTCCGGGCGGCGCTCAAAGTAGGCGCTCTCACCGCCGTTTGGGTCAACGGTAACGTCCACGACACGAAATCGCCCTTGGTCGTCCAATTGCTCAGCGAGCAGCAAGCCGCCGGTTTCCCGGCGTCCAGACAGGGCTAGTTGCGTGCAGATTTTCTTGCGGACGGCGCTAGGCAGTGTGATCTGCATCTTCGGCCTGTCTAGGGAAAAGAAGGGTCACTAGCTCTTTCAGCTTCACCTCGTCGGGCGACGATCCCGCGTCCCAACCTTCGTTGCCTGTATAGCTGATAGGGTGGGTATCGAACGGGGCGGCGAATATCCAGCCCTCACGGAGGCCGACCGCATACGCGGGAGCAGGGAACTGGCTCCCGCCACCCCGCAACGTATCAATCGCGAGACGCGCCAGGTGGCCGGCCATCACGGAAACGTCGGCATCGTCCGCGATCAACGGCGGCTGGTCCGCCCGCATTACGCCGTATTCCAACTGGCGGGAGGGCACCTCCCACTCGACGCCCTTGTCTTCGCACCACTTCAGGATCTGGCGGCGGGCCACGTCTGGGGACGGATCGTGATCTGGTCGAGACCGGGCAATGATGCCGCCGATCCCGCCCCCGAAGACCTCGCCCCACACCATCGGTCTGCTCTTGAATCTCGCGGCGGCCGATGCAAGGCCGAAAACGGTGGCGTCCGCCGTGGCGTCGATGATTAGGTCACAATTGGCCAGCGTCTCGAGCGCGGTAGCGGTCCATTCGGAACTCTCCTGGCCGCCGAGGTTCACGATCTGCACCGTGACCTTTGCGTCTGGGGCTATTTCGAGCAGTCTGGCCCGCAAAGCTTTGGCCTTGTGTACCCCGACGCCGCGCCAATCCAGTTCGTTCCTCACCAGGTTGCCGGGAGAGAGGATGTCGTCGTCGAACAGTTCGAGCTTCTGGGCTCCTGAACGTACGAGCGTCGCTGCTATCCTCGACCCAAGTGAACCGCATCCGATAAGGCCGATCCGCTTGTCGGCCAGCGCCGCGTTCGCGGTAGGTAGTCGCTGTTGGTCGGCGTCGACGACAAACGTAGAGTATCCGTAATCCTGAACTCCACCATCCGCCTTACGATACACCATCGCCAACCAAGCGGTCGTGTCATCCACCAGCAGATAATTGGCAGGCGGCGACTCCGGATAGTCGGTCGTAACGCCCGCAGCCTTAAGCGCGATCTCGAGGGACTTCACGGTTATCGGCCCCGGAAACTTCAGCCCTCGGGGGACGCGGATGGCGGCACCTTTGTAGTTGGCCGCCCTCGACACCGGCTTGCTCCGATGCCAGATCCGAGCCCCATCAGGTCCCAGGGCAGTCAAATGAGCCACGGCGGCTTCGCCGTAATAGTGTTCGTCGATCTCGATAGGCTCCACCTGGCCGTCGTCCATGGCCTGGATCAGGCGCAACGGTTCTTCGGGTATGACCAGCCTGAGATAAGTCCCGCGAAGACGCTGTCCTTCGGATACGACATGAGCTGAGAGAACCCCTTGGCCCGACAGCTCAGCGCTCTCTCCGACCAGGAGCCGACGGGCGCTTTCGATCATCATGGCGCCCGTCCAATCGAGCTGCCAGTTGTCGGGTCGATACTCCAGGCAAAGTTCGCCCGATAGACCGTATTGATGTCCCGACAGACGTTCGCCGTCTCCGTTGAAGACCAGCGGCGGGATAGAGGGAAAGAAGTCCGGGTAGTGCATGACGAGGCGCCACCTGGATTCGCCTTCGACAATGTCGAAATCCAGTAGCAACCTAAGGCTGTCGAGGCGCCACCGTACGTTATGGAGCCAGTCTGCGGCCTGCTCGAGGCGAGAGACCTTCAGACGTTCCGATAAGCCCCGGCCCGGATCCGAAATCCACCAGCTCATATGCCGCCGAACCCTGCCGGTTTGCCCGGAACGCGCCGCTCCGCGGGAAAGGTCGGTGTAGCAGCCGCTGTAGCGGATGCTGCCGTGGCGGTGCGCAGGAGCGATGAAGCCGGCTTCGGTTCGGCACGGTCCCTGGCCCTTTCGGCAAGGCTACGACCGATGCGGGGGGCAACGGAGTCCGTGATCATCTGGCGGCTGCTGACCTGGGCTGCATAGAAGAAGTCGCGCCGGGCTGCTTGCAGCCATTCGTAAAATGCAGCACGACGCTCGGGATGCTCTGCCCACTTGTCGGCAAAGTTCTCAAGCGGGTCAGACGGGTTGGGAATATATGACCGAACGCCATCGAAGACGATGAACCGGTCCATCTTGGTCAAAATGGAGACCAGGGCCTGGCCGATAGTTTCCTCACCATCATATGCGTGCGCGGACAGGGTCGTCAGAATCACCGAGATGGGTTTGACACCCTTGCGGTCCGCGAACATCTGATCGCGGTGGCGCTTCAGGATCATGATTGCTTGTTGCAGCGGGGTGACCACCCGGTATTCGGGAATGCTCTCAATGCTGGCCTGGGCTGCTTCGGCGAGCTTCCGGCGCTTGCGAGAGAAGGCGACGGCCATCCGCGAGCGGAACCATGCGGCATAACCCTTCGGGTTGGATCGGGGCCAGTCGGTGGTGGGCTGATAGAAGATGGGGTGCTTGTTGTCGGTGATGGCGATGGCGGTGTCGGCCCACTGCGCGTCCAGGCCGCGGGACTCCAGCAACAACCGCATGGATGTGCCGTTCGGTAGCGCCGGCGCGATATCCATGTGGAACTGCGCGCCATCGGCATATTCGAGCGTCCAGCAACGACGGCCTTCCCCGAGTGGCTTCACCATTGCCTGTGCTATCCGATAAGCCTCGATCTCGACCCGAAGCAGTTCCTTGAGCGTGTACTGGGTCAACTGGTCTTTCTTGAGAGCGGCCAGTTCGCAAACCGAGTCGATATCATACTGGCCGTTTTCGTCCTCGGGCTTGATGACCGTGCCCAGCCGGAACGAACCCTGCGAATACACTTGGGGGTCGTACTGTTTCACCGTTGAAGCATCGCGATGCAGCCACTTGCCCAGCGACTTGTACCGGGCGACCGCCTGCTCGTACCTGGTGGGCGAGATCGTTAGCTCGTCCGCCAATGCCTCGAGGTAGCCCTCGGCTTCCTTGGTAATCGTAACCATCGCGCCCTCATCCTGCTGACCCTTTGATGAGCACGACCATCGGCGCTCGCGCCAGAAGGCGCATGTCGTCCGACAGCTCGGATGGCTATGTCCCGAAGCCGGACCGAGTGCGTCGCAACCGACGAGCCTGAATGAATAATGCCCCACGGCGATTTACCGCATACTAACCATTAGACTGGTGCCAGCAGTCGTCAAGGTGCATTCTGCGGCGACTCGCACATGGGTTGAGCACGTAACGAAATCGCCAAGCACAGCAAGAACACACACGTGCGGTTGGGGTAAGCGGGTCCGCACTTGATCGTTACGCCGAACGCGACGCAAGTCTCCTTCGGGCATTCCTAATTGAGGCGGATTTGAGATGGGCCGAATGGTAGCCGCACCGATTAGGCCTGACTTTCCGGCCTCTACGAAACCGAGGCGGGGGCACCAAACTGATGTCCGCTCCAGGTAGCTAAGGGGGCATGGGGGCGCGAAGCGGCCATCCGCGCGGCGACCGCAGGAGGTGAAACTTAGCCCGAATGCGGAAATTATTTCCGCTTGACGGCGAACGCGACCAACTATCCCCTGTTTGGTGTGCTCCGCCAAGCCAGGATGTCCGAACTATCGGGTAACTCGAACCATGACCTGTTCTGGCACCTCTCGCGCCCCAACGACCGGGCCATTCAGATCCACCACTCCGCCTGCTCCGGTATCTTCCGGTGGATCATCACGCTTGACGGCATATGTAACCGCCCTACCGCTACTCAGGACCTGTTTGATGAGCTTTTCCACGCTCTGAGACTGCGGGACCGTTGTGCCGATCCACGAATTTGCAACCAAAGACACGAAGTCGCTAGTTTGAAAGCGGCGACCAGCGTTTGTGTAGGTCAGCACATTGCCTCCTTTTGGTCCCTTCAAAGCCCCTGCCACCGCAAGCCGGTGCCACAGGGACCGCGGGATATACATACCGTTGAAAAGGCCACGGTCATCGGGGTTGAAGGCAATCTTGGGGCAAAACTTCATGTAGAAGGGATCATTGTGAAGGCGGAAGCTGTCTGCGCCCTGATCATCGACGATCTTCTCAAGCTCAGCCGCCATCTTGTCCATTCGCTGCAACTCTATACTGAATTGGTCCCCGGCCTGCCACCGGAATTCAAATTCTTTCTTCCCCGTCGTCATAGCCTTGTATTGGACCATCACGAAGGATCTGTACTTCTCGTTGTAGTAGATCAGGTCTGCCCCAGTCTGTTCTTCGAGCGGCTCGCGATTAGCCATAAGAACCGTCAATCGAACCGAGGGATCACTTTCTGACACGAAGGTCCGGACCGCTAACTGAGATACGCCATCGAAAGCCTTAAAACCGGGTACATTGGAATGATCGACCAGAAGCATCCCATCTTCGCGCACGGAAGCCTCCGGAAGCCCCTCCAAGAACGAGGTTGGCTTATCGGCCGGCGGCTCCCAATCCAAAAGTTGACCGGTCTGGATATCGGCGATTTTCAGTGCGGTACCCAATGCTTCTTTCTGGAGCGCCAGTATCGTTCGCTCTTGCTCCGAAAGCCGGGACAGTCTCTGACGCCTGCTCTCGGAATATCGCTTCAGCCTGTCACTTAGCGACCTGTCCTGCTCCAAGACGCGGACGACTTCAGCGAATGCCGAGGGCGTAAGCATGCCGCCATTCTCTATCGCCCGCTCGACATATCCTCGTGTGCGGCCGTCTACCTGGGAAATGAGTTGATCGAACGAAACAGGTCGCTTCAATTCAAACAGCGAACTGATGTTCAACCGAACTAACCCAGTGCCCGCAGATGCACCTTTCCGTCCCTCAGCCAAATGAGTGATCGCCCCAGCATCAAATGAGGCCAGCACAACCAACGGCGAATTCTTGCTGTGAGAAAACTTATCAACGGGCTCGGCGGCCCGCTGTTGCCCCCAGGAATCAGGTTCTTGCGCTGCCTTAAGCAGTACGTCCCGCCTGTCTGGCGCGACGTGAAGTATGTATCCCCCAGCCTTGCCCATAGAATTCCTTTCGTAGACGCGACGGCGCACAATAGGTTCTTTTGCGACGCCTGCAAACTGTGCAGTTCTTGCGTGGGGGTCATTGCAATCTGATCAGCAATGTCCGCTTCCAGGCTCGTGCAGGAGCGCGTTCAATGTCTGATGTGGTTTAGGGTTTCGGGTGCCGTCAGGCGTACGAAAGCCTCTCATGCAGGAACCCGCGGTCCGCACACTCCGGTCTATGGGGTTTTGTGTTTCAGGGCGGCCCAGGGGCACTCAATCACAGCAGCGT
>NZ_ML133524.1 GCF_003985145.1 Rhizobium anhuiense
GGGGCTGCGACCCACTTGCCGTCATAGACCGAGAACTTCTGCAGCGCCGCCGGCACCGACTTGTCCCAGCCTTCCTTCTTCGCCGTCTCCGTCAGGTCGCCCATGACGCCGGCCTGGGCATAATCGAGCACGGTATACCCCAGCATCTGCGAGGCTGTCGGATAGGTGCCGGCCGCCACCATCGCCTTCAGCGCCGTCATCGCCGCGTCACCGCCACCGCCGGCCACCGGAACATCCTTCCAGGCAAAACCTTCCTTCGACAGGTCCTGCTTCAGAACGTTCAGCGCCGCTGCCTCGCCGCCAGACGTCCACCAGTGCAGCATCTGCACTTCCTTCACGTCGGCTGCGCGTACGGACACGCTACCGCTGGCCAGAGCCAATGCGATCATTGCGGTCGTGGTCAAAAACCTGTTCATCGAAGAACCTCCCAGTTCCAGTTTGGAAGATGCGGGACCCATTCCCGCACCAATCACCCGCCCTCCTCGAGCGTAGTTCGGCCGCCGGCTAAGCCGGCTTTTCCGTCTGCGGCATCCACCAATTGGTGCGTTTGCCGATATGCATGTTCAGCGTCTTGGTCTCCGTGTAGTCTTCGACCGCATCACGGCCGAGCTCGCGGCCGAGGCCGCTTTGCTTGTAACCGCCAAAGGGAAGCTCCGAGGCGCCGTCCATGAAGGTGTTCATCCAGATCGTGCCCGCCCGCACCGACCGCCCGATCGTCAGGCAGGTGTCGAAATCGCGGCTCCAGACACCGGCCGACAGGCCGTAGTCGATGGAATTGGCGATCCTGATGGCTTCGGCTGATGTCTCGAATGTCAGGACCGACAGGACCGGCCCGAAGACTTCCTCACGCGCCACGGCCATATCAGGGGTGACCTCTTCGAGGATCGTCGGCGACATGAACTGCCCCATGCCGAGATCGAGCGTCTCGCCGCCATAAGCGACGCGGGCGCCGCTGCTTCTGGCGCCGGCGACATATCCCGATATCTTCTCCAGATGCTGCGGCGTGATGATGGCGCCGACCTGCGTCGAAGGGTCGAGGGGATCGCCGACCTTCACCGCCTTCGACAATTCGGCAATCCGCCTGACGACATCGGCAGCGATTGATTTATGAAGGACCAGCCGTGAGCCGGCATTGCAGCACTCGCCGGCATTGAAATATGCGCCGAAGACCGCGGCATCGATGAATGCATCAAGATCGGCATCCGGGAATACGATCTGCGGGTTCTTCCCACCCAGCTCCAGCGAAACCTTCTTCAGCGTCTGGGCGGCATTCGCCATGGTCAGCTTGCCGACGCCGGTCGAGCCGGTGAAGGACACCATATCGACGTCAGGATGCGACGTCATGACCGCGCCGACCTCAGGTCCCCGGCCGGTGACAATATTGACGACACCATCGGGAATGCCGGCCTGCTGCAGGATTTCTCCCAGCACGAGCGTCGATCCCGAGGTCAGTTCCGAGGGCTTGACGACGGTGGTGCAGCCGGCGGCCAAGGCAAACGGCAGCTTCTGGCCGACGATCAGGAACGGGAAGTTCCAGGGCGTGATGATCGACACCACGCCGATCGCTTCGCGCAGCACGACCCCCAATGTGCCATCGCCGAGCGTGTTGTAGCTTTCGCCGTGGAGGTCACGTGCGAGCGCTGCCGCGTAGCGCCATATGTCAACGGATCCGGCAATTTCTCCCCGCACCTGCGTGATCGGCTTTCCCGCCTCGATCGCATCGAGAAATGCCAGCTCCTCCGCACGCGTCGCAATCAGATCGGCGGCCTTGAGCAGGATGGCGGAACGTTCGGAAGCGGTCATCCGCGGCCACGGCCCAAGGTCGAAGGCCCTGCGTGCCGCGGCGATCGCCCGCTCGGCGTCCGTGCTGCTGCCCGTCGGGAAGCGGCTGACCACGACACCATGGCTTGGCGCGACACGCTCGATCGGACCGGAGGAGCCTGCCTCCCATTTGCCGTCGATGAGCATCTTGAAATCACGCGCTCTGTGGTTGCTCAGTGCCGTGGGGTTGACGAGGACCGTCATTACCATTCTCCCTTGAACGTTGCCGGGCGCTTCTCGCTGAATGATGCGACGCCCTCCTTCAGATCGCCGGTCTTCGCAGCGAGGATCGAGCCCAGGGCTTCGACCGCGGTTCCGTTGTCTTCGCCGTTCGCCGATGCGATCATCAACTTCGCGATCTCGGTCGCAGCCGGCCCCCTTGCAGCAATCCGCTGCGCATATTCCTTGGCAGCGGCCAGCGCGTTTCCTGTGGGAACAACCGCGTCCACGATCCCGAGAAGGCGTGCCTCCTCGGCGGTGAATATCTCGCCACCCAGGGCCATACGCCGGACGGCCTGCGCCCCGAACCGGCGCACAAGACGCTGCGTCCCGGACCAGCCCGGCACCATGCCAAGGCCGGTCTCCGGCAGGCCGATCTTGATGTGCTGCTCGGCGAGGCGAATGTCCGCGACGCCCGCAAGCTCAAGCCCTCCTCCGAGAGCGTGGCCGTTCAGAGCCGCGACCAACGGCACCCTGAGTGTCGCCAGTCTTTCGAAAATACGGTGGCCGTGGCGAACCCAGAGATGACCGAACTCCTGAGGCAACATTCCGCCCCAGGCCTTGATATCGCCACCGGCGGAAAAGCCCTTTCCTTCGCCCGTGAGAATGGCAGCGCGCACATTGGCGTTCGCCTCCACCTCGTCAGCCGCATCCGCCAGCGCTTTCAGCATGTCCAGGTCGAGCGCGTTCAGCTTCTCCGGACGAGAAATCGTCAGCGTCGCAACATGTCCATCGACGTCAATTCTGACGGATCCGCTAGCCATGGAAGCTGCCCTCCAGCGTGCGTGCCTTTTTTTCTGGAAGCGACAGGCCGATCGCTGCCTCCGCGAAGAGCGCCGCGTCCATGACCTTCAGATCAGGCGCGACGATCAATGGAAACTCCGATTGATCGAGGATGTGGGACTGGAGATCGACGCCAGGGGCAATCTCGGTGAGGACGATGCCATCGCGCGTCAGCTTCATCACGCACCGCTCGGTGACATAGGTGATATCCTGCCCTTGCTCGATCGCGCGCCTACCGCTGAAGGTGACATGTTCGACCTCGTTGACGAGTTTCTTCAACTTGCCTTCCTTCTCGATTAGTAGCGCGCCATCGGCGATCGAAAGCTTCGCTCCGGCGTTGAACATGCCGGAGAAGACGATCTTCTTCGCCCGCGCGGTGATGTCGACGAAGCCTCCGGCGCCAGCCGTCACATGCGGCCGGAAGGAGAGCTTGGAGACATTGACCGAACCGTCTTTGCCGATCTCAAGGAAGGACAGCAGCGAGGCATCGAAGCCTGCGCCCTGGAAATAGGTGAACTGATAGGGAGACGGCATGTAGGCGTCGGCGTTGGAGGCGCAGCCAAAGGCGAAGTCGAGCAGCGGCACGCCGCCGACGGCACCCTGCTCGATCACCCAGGTGACTGCGCCGTGGAGCCCCTCCTCCAGCAGAATGCGCGGCACGTTGGCCGAGATGCCGAAGCCGAGATTGACGCAGCTTCCCGTCTGAAGTTCCTGCGCGACACGGCGCGCGATGACTTTCTGAACATTGAACTCCGGGACGCTGAAACTATCGAGCGGGCGGAAGATCTCCCCCGAAATCGCCGGATCGTACTGCGTCTGCGTCGTCTGCTTCTGCTCCGGATCGACGACCACATAATCGACCAGCATTCCGGGCACACGGACGTCATGCGGCTTCAGCGAGCCTTCCTTGGTGATCCGCTTGACCTGGGCGATGACGATGCCGCCATTGTTGCGGGCGGCCAGGGCCTGATCAAGTCCGCCGAGATAGGCGCCTTCATGTTCGTAGGTGAGGTTGCCGCGCTCGTCGGCCGTGGTGGCGCGGATTATGGCGACCTTGGGGACGATCGCGGGAAAAAACAGCCAGTCGTCGCCTTCGAAGCTGACACGCTTGACCACCGGATGTTCCGACGCCAGGCCGTTCATCGCGCAACCCTGCCGCTCTGGATCGACGAATGTATCGATGCCGATCTTGGTCAGGACGCCTGGTCGCTTGGCGGCGGCTTCACGATGAATGTCGAAAAGAATGCCGGAGGGAATGTTGTAGGCCGGGATCTCGTTGCTGGTGATCATCTGCCAGATCAGTGGCGGCTCTGATGACGACGGACCGGAGGGATAGGAGCCGCCGATGATGCGTTTGAGCAGTCCCTTCTTGGCGATATAGTCGACGCCCTTGATGCCGCTCATGTCGCCGGCAGCGATCGGGTGAAGGGTGGTAATGTCCTTGGGATGACCGGTCGCATCGAAACGTTCGCCGATCGCCTTCAGCATCAGGTTCGGGCAGCCGAGACCGCTCGAAGACGACACCGTGACAACAGCGCCATCCGGGATCAGCGCGGCCGCTTCGGCCGGGGTGAGGTGCTTCTTCATTGGCATTAGACAGAGTCCTGTTTGATCTTGACGCTCATGCCGGCTCCACAGCTCTCGCGAACGACCAGCCGGACGGCTGTTGTCACCGTCTCCGCCTCGGCCTTACCCGCACTGATTTGCTTGAGAAGCATCTGCGCGCCGCGGCGCCCAATGCCTTGCGGATCGACCGAGACCGTTGTCAGCGCCGGAACCGCCGCCTGAGCCTCGATGACGTCATCGAAACCCACGACCGCGAAGTCGGAGCCGGGCTCCAGACGGCGCGCGCGCAACCCGTCGCAAACACCGAAGGCGACGGCATCGTTGAAGCAGACGGCCGCCGTCGGTCTGTCGGTAAGAACGAGCGCTTTTCCGATCGCCTCGACCCCGCCGGCGCGCGACGGCGCCGACGAGACGACAAGTTCTTGGTGGTAGTCGAGCCCGGCTGCTTCCATGCCGCTTCGGTAACCGGCAAGGCGGTCGTCGAAAACGGCGGTGTCGGGAAAACCGCCGAGGAAAGCGATGCGCTTGTGGCCGAGCCCCGCCAGGTGCTTGACCGCCGACATCATGCCGGCCCGGTTGTCGGAGACGATCGACGAGACTTTGGCGCCGGGCAGGTTTCGCACGACGACCACCACCGGTATGCCTGCCGCGACGAGCGGCTTGAAGTCTGCAGCATCGGTGGCGCGCGCCGGCGACACGATGAGCCCGGAAATGCCATGTTCCCGCATCGATGCGACGACCTCGCGCTGCCTGTCGATGCTCTCACTGGTGTTCGACAGGAACTGCACGAATCCGGCCGACTGAACGACCATGTCGACGCCGACTGCCAGCTCCGCAAAGAAGCTGTTCGTCAGATCGTTCACGACGACCCCGATGATCCGCGATTTGGCGCCGGCTTGGCGAAGATTGGCTGCGCCGCGATTGTAGACATAGCCCAGCTCGCGCATCACCGCATTGACCTTGGACCGCGTCCCCTCATTGACCAGGGAAGAGCCCTGAAGCACGAGCGAAACCGTCGATTTGGAGACGCCAGCCGCCTTTGCGATATCGATGACGGTCACCCGCGCCTTCGTCACCTCTTCCTCCGAACACCAAACGTTGATTGATCGTTAAATATTTGGAACGTTCCAATTCTGTCAAGAGAAATCTTAATCTGATGCCATTTATTGGCTATTTTCGGCGTAATGATTTTCTAATTGTCGCAGAACCCTTCATTTTAGAATTGGAACGTTCTAAAAGGACGACCCGTTACGCGCCATCGTTCGATTTTTTCGACCGATCTAAACACGAGCAATGCGCCGCAATCGGCAGACCTTCTGGGACAAGCCGGAAGGGCTTCTATCTGTGTTAAAAACTTTGCGACAAACTCAGTGGAGAGCATGGAGACATGAAACTGCGCGCCGAGTTGACCGGCCTGCCGCAACGCGAACAAGCACGGCGCTTGGCAACCGTTGCCGCGGCTTTGGTCGCACACATCGAGCGCATCGAACCCGACGCGTCCGAAGCCAGGGCCGCCCTGGCGGCAATCCGTATTGGGAGTGGCGATGGACGCCTGACCGGCCGATATTTCTCCGACCTCATTTACAGCGACGATGAGCGCGGGACACTCCGTCGGCTCTCCGAGGCCGTGGGAAAGCCCAGCGAAGACGGCTGGAACGCGCTGACGACGGCGGCCATGTACGTCGCCTGGCTTGTTTACCAGGAGACCGGCGATCCCATGCCGAATGATGTCAACGAGGTCGGAGAGGACAGCCTTGATCTGCTGGAGGAGCAACTAGCCAAACTCGGCTGAAGTCCCCTCGCCGCTCGCTGTTGCTCGTAACTATTCCATGGCTCGCATAACCGTCCGCATTTGTCTAGCGGACCTTCATCGGCTTCGTCTCGGGCGGGATGAGAGGCTTGTAGGAAGCGCCTCCGAGTTCCCTGACGTGTTCCTGCTTCGCCTGGACGATCAACTCGCTGTTCTGGAGACATCTGGCGGCGGCGGCGGCCATGACCTTGCCGGCCTGAAGCATTCCCTTATGCGCGTAGGAGGCCTTGCCTTGCGCAACCATCTGCCAGCTATGCGGAGGCGTTCCGTAGGCTGATGTCGCCATGTAGACCTGTCCGGTGGGAACGATCCAGCTGACGTCGCCGACATCGGTCGAACCGTGCAGGAACGTCGGCTTTTCCTGAAACTCGTTGATATGCGCGGAGAGGATCGTTCCGCGCTTCTCGATGCGCGCTTGAACGTCCTTGGGAAAAGTCTTCTGGATCTCCGCCGCGAACGCCTTCTCGCTGTTGGAGAAGGACGCTCCGCCGATCTTGCCGAGTTCCTGGTGAATGACGCCTGCCAGCGTGGCGTTCGGGATCAGGTCGGCAGAGGCTGCATCGAAGGTGATCTCGACCTCCGTTCCGGTCATCAGCGCCGCTCCGCGCGCCACGTCCTTGACCCGTTCGGTAATGTCGCGCACCTGATCCATCAGCGGCGCGCGGACCTTGTAGAGCACTTCGGCTTGCGACTGCACGACATTAGGCGCCTTTCCGCCGGTATCGGTTATCGCATAGTGAATCCTGCCGTCCTGAACGATGTGCTCGCGCAGGAAGTTCGCCCCGACATTCATCAGCTCGACGGCATCGAGCGCGCTTCGTCCGAGATGAGGTTCGAAGCCGGCATGCGCGCTGACGCCACGGAAGGTGAAATAGACCTGGTTCGTCGCCAGCATTCTTGCATGATAGGCGAGGTTTTCATCCCACGGGTGCCAGGTGAAGGCAACGTCGACGCCATCGAACAGTCCCTCACGGGCCATGAAGGCCTTGCCGCCACCGCCCTCTTCGGCAGGGCAGCCGTAGAAGCGGACCGTACCGGCAAGCCCGAGTTCTTCCTTGCAGGCCTTGAGCGCCAAGGCGGCGGCCAGCGAACCGACACCCAGCAGATTATGCCCGCATCCATGGCCGTTGCCGCCGGGGATGATGGGCTTATATCCGACGACCTCGCCCTCCTGGCTGAGATTGGGAAGCGCATCGAACTCGCCCAGGATCGCCACGACCGGCTGTCCCTCGCCGTAGCTTGCGACGAAAGCCGTCTCGATGCCGCCGGCCCGGCGCTCGACGGCAAACCCCTCCGCTTCGAGAAGGTCGGCGAGCAATGCGGCCGACTTGTACTCTTCATAGCGGATTTCGGCGAAAGACCAGATTTCATTGGCTGCCGACTGCAGCCCTTCCGCCTTGTCGGTGAGCACGCGCTCGATGATGTCGATATATGTCATTTCACCAGTCCTGGAATTGCTTGATCGGCGACCAGTTCGTCCTTGCTTCCGGTCGGAAGCGTCGCCGCCACGGCGAAGGTCACGACAGCGCAGCCGATGATCGCCAGGAAGGCTGTCTGATAATTCTGGTCTGTGGCGTGCAGGATGGCCCCGATCGCTGTCGGCGAGACGAAGGATCCGATCTGGGCCAGGGAGTTGATCAGGCCCGTCGCTGTCCCCACCGAGTGGCTGGGGTAATGTTTCATGATCGTCACGAACACGCTGATCGAGATCGCGTTCAGGAAGACGTTTGAAACCGTGAGATAGAAGAAGGCCAGCGGGATGGAGGAAGCGTTGGCCATCAGATAGATGAACGCCGCCGACACCAGGGCGCCGATGCAGATGAGATACTTTTCCTTCTTGTGGAAATAGCGGTCGAGCAGCCAGCCGCAGAACAGGAAGGACAGGAAGCCGAGCGTCGGCGGGATTGCCGAATAGGCGCCCATCGACATCATGCTCATGCCCTTGACCTTCACCCAATAGGACGGGAGCCAGGACTGGAGACCCCAAAAGACGATGTTGGTGAAGAAGTAGCAGAGGGCGATCTTCCAGGTCAGTGCATTCTTGAGCAACGCCGTGATCCGAGCTTTTTCCGACTTTGCCGTTTTCGGGCCGGCGGAGATCGAAGCCGCGCCGGCGACTGGCTTCATGACCAGATAGAGCGCGATCGCAAGAACCAGTCCGACCAAGCCGAGGGTGACGAACATGACGCGCCAGTTGAAGTAGGCAATCAAGGCCGTGGTTACCAGCGAGCCTACGGCAAAGCCGACAGAGGCTCCCGACTGAATGACCGATTTCGGCCTGGCCATGCTCTCCTTTTTGAAGTTCTCGGTTATGGCGACCGAGCTTCCCGCCGGAAAGACAGCCTCGCCCATTCCGACCAGGACGCGCGACACGGCGAGCCCCATGGCGGAGCTGACAGCGCCGCATGCGACCGTGCCGAGCGACCAGATACCGACTGCGGAGGTCAAGACCGATCGGGTTCCCAGCCGATCGACAAGGTATCCTCCGACGAGCTGCGTCAGAGAATAGGCGAGAAAGAATGCGCTGATGATCATCCCGGACTGTTCGGAAGTCAGGTGGAACTCGTCGACGATCGGAATGATGGCGATGTTGATCGCGGTCTTGTCGAGGAAACCGACGACCCAGCAGACAAACAGCATCGCAACAATGACGTGCCTTCGCTTGATTTGACTAAGCATGGAATGCTCCCCTTTTTTGAGCGTTTATAAAACATGCTTAATATGTGAGCAGTCGCTTTTGGATGTTGAAACACACATCATGCTCGGTTTATTTATGTGAAAAGACACAAGGTTGCCAACATGACGATCATGGACGAAATCGAGGCTTCGCTTTTGCGCCTGCCGGATCGACCTCGCATCAGCTGGCGGCGGGTTACGGGCCGGCCCATGGTTTCGGAGACCGACGCGCCGGAACCTGCGATCGGATTCAGCCATCACCGCGACGGCGACGACGCCATATTGATCGCCGATATTTCCTATTTTGCCGGGGCCATCTGCGAGGTGCGAATACCCGGTGCCCACGCTGAAATCGCCCTTGCGCACCTGCAGGAGATCGTACTCAGCACAGTCATCCGCTTTCAGAACCGCGCCGTCCAGGCCATGAACGCCATCAATCGCAATGTCCTCGACTCCCTCGATCCGAACGAGATCAACGTAAACGCGCTCGAGCAGACGCTGAGCGTGATAGCCGAGAGCGACGCGGGCGTCCTGAGACTTTACGACGAGGCCTCAGGTCTCCTCATTCCGGTGTCACAAGTCGGCTTCGACGACGATTATTACAATTATCGCATCAAGCCTCAGGAATCGATCTCCGGCAGCGTCTTCTCGACCGGAACACCCGTCCTGCTGAACTCGGCCGCCGATATCAGAGATGCCCATGCGAATCTGCGTGCGCCAAACGTTCGCTTCCTATCCGAACAGCGTCTCTCTCACAGCCTCATCTGCGTTCCCATCAGGACCGACACGACGACGCTGGGAACGCTGACCGTCATGTCGTTTCGGCAGGGCTCCGCCTATGGCGCATTCAGCGTAGGCCTGCTTGCGGCCGTGGCGACGCAGCTTGCCATCGCCTACAAGAAGTCGCAGGCCTACGAGCAGGCCGTTCGGTCGAATGAAAGCATCAACCGGATGCGGCTGGAGATCGAAAGGCGCAACGCAGAGCTGGCGCGCTCGCTCTCGGCCCATGACGACATCCTGTCCATCTTCACGCACCATCGGCCGCTCGGCGAACATCTGGACGAGATCGCGACCCATTACGGCATCGATTTCCACTATGCCGATATTTTTGGAACGACGTTCGGCTCCAAGGGATGGAAGGAGCCGAAGACGACGAAGGACGTGCCGGCCGCACTCCTCGACGGTGGCCTGCGCCAGCGAGAAAGCATATTCGTGCATCCCGTCCGTGTCGCCGACGACGTCGTCGGAACCTTTCGTTCCGAGCGCGGCGACAATGCAGGCTATTGCGCGGCGATCCTCGGCGTGGTTTCCGCTTTCGTCGCGCTCGAAATTGTCCGCAGCGCCTCACACGACGATATCCTCAACAGCAGGAAACGGAAGCACTTCGAGGTTTTAGGAAAGGATGATCAGGCCACATCGGGTGGCGCCGTCCGGTTCGGCTTCCAGATCAGGAAGTACTGCCAGATCATCTTTATCAGGCATGAGCAAGGGAGCGCCCAGAACCAGAGCCTGTTCCTGCAGAGAACGCTGCAGCAGGCGTTGAAGGCGGCGACGATCCGCAACCAGCTGTCATTCTATACCGATGAAGGCGTCTTCCTGCTGTTTTGCGCTGCCACCGAGGAGGCCCTGCGGACGAATCTGGCATCCATCGGAGACCAGGCGGTAGCTGAGGGATGGTGCTGCGGGGCGAGCCTCATTCAAAGCGCACCCCATCCTTATCCGGAAGGCGCCGCACAGGCTGTCGAGGCCGCGCATCTCATGAGCATGCGGCATCGGGCGGGCATCCTCATGCACAGCGAGACCGGCATCGACAGACTGCTGCGCAAACAATCCGCGGCTGATATCCTCGAATTCGCCGATCAGATACTCGCTCCCTTCGAGAAGGAAGCAAACGGCGACGCCCTTCTCAGGACCCTGGAAACCTACATCGAGAGCGGAAAATCAGCGTCCAAGGCAGCGGCCTGCCTCGGCATACACACCAACACCCTCTATCAAAGGCTGCAGCGGGCGCAGTTGTTGATGGGCAAGGACATCGACAACAAGGATGACTATCTGTTGCTCAGCCTGGCGTTCCACCTGAAGTCGACCTACGGTTCGCCGCGGCCTGCAGGCAGACGCAAAGCAACTTCCCCCTGAACGCTGGTTCGCCTATCTGAGAAAGATAGAAGAATGCCGGAGAGCCGTATTCCCCCAGCTTTCCGTCGAGCAGTTCCCACCGACAGACATTAGCGAAACTTTATCGTTTCTGACCAATGCTACGCAGACGTGCAACGCACCAGATCTGAAGCAGGACCGGATGATGCCACACTCGTTTGAATCCATTCTGGAGAGCCTGCCTCAGGGCATTGTCCTGCTCGATCCTGCCAGTGCGGTAACGGCGTTCAATTCCCGCACGCTTGATATTCTCGGCCTTCCGGAAGGCGCCATCCGCAAGGGAATGGCTATCGACGGATTGTTGGGCGCCGACTGCCGTGCGGTGGCATCCCGGCGATCGGCGATCGGCAAACCGCATACGTCTCAGTTCGTACTTTCCGACGGACGGATGATCTCATTGACCTGCGCGCCATCGAAGGATGGAGGCTGGATCCTCAGCTATGAAGACATCTCGACGCTCATTCGCGTCGAAGACAGCCTGGCCGAACAACATCGCCGGTTCGACGCAGCCCTCAGCAACATGCCGCATGGGCTGTGCATGTTCGATTCCGTCAAGAACCTGATATTGTGCAACCCCTCCTATGCGCGGATGTACAATCTGCCGGACCTGCTGACGCAACCGGGGACGCCACTCGTGGATATCCTGGCCTATCGCAGCCGGGAGGGAAATGGCCCGGCCGATACCGCTACCTATTTTGATGTCGTTTTCGAAGCGACGGCCCGCGGTGCGGTAGCCAGCCAGAACATCGTGCTCACCGATGGGCGGGTTATCAAGATCACCCACAATCCGATGCAAAACGGTGGATACGTCGCCACCCATGAAGACGTCACCAAGACCGTGCGCCTTGCCGAAGAGCTGCGCCGGCATCACGATCAGCTCGAAGCGACGGTGAAGAGTCGTACGGCGGAAGTCGAGCGGCAAGCGCGGGAACTAGAACGCATGCTCACGCAGGAGCGGAACATCAACGAATTGCAGCGGCAGTTCGTGGCGATGGCATCGCATGAATTCAGGACCCCGCTTGCCATCATCGACGCCGCTGCCCAGCGGCTGCTGCGTAAACGAGGGGCGGTCGAACCCGAATTTCTCAGCGACAAGGTCGATCAGATCCGCGCATCGGTGAACCGGATTGTCGATCTCATGGAGAGCATCCTGTCGGCCGGACGCCTCGATACCGGCAAGATCGATATCAGCTACACCGCTTGCGCATTAAGATCATTGATAAGAACCTGCTGCGAGCGGCAGTCGACGATCGCAAAGACGCACAGCTTTGTTTTGGACATAGATGGGCTTCCCGAGTTCATCGATGGCGATCCCCGCACTTTGGCACAGGTCTTTACCAACCTGCTTTCCAATGCCGTCAAATACGCGCCTGGAACCTCCGAAATTCGCGTCACGGCATGGGCAGAGACAGGAAACGTCAAAGTTTCGGTCAGCGATGACGGTGTGGGGATCGATCCGGAAGACGTGCCCCGGCTGTTCCAGCGCTATTTTCGTGCCCGGACGTCGATCGGGATTGCCGGAACGGGTATCGGCCTCAATCTGGTGAAGCAGATCGTCGAGCTGCATAACGGCTCGATAGAGGTTCGAAGCGCAAAAGGATGCGGGTCGACATTCACCGTAACCCTTCCCATCAAGAGAAGCGGTAACGCTTCCGCGACCAATGACGCGGCCTGACGTTTCAGGATTGCTGTCCGCCATATCTACCCTATCCTTCTCGCAATAGAGGAGGATCACGCCATGGCTTTCATTCACACCCCCAATGCATCCGCCAGCGAGAAGACGACGTCGATGTATGCGTCGGCCGAGGCGAATTATGGATATCTGCCGAACATGTACCGGGCCTTCGGCCACCGGCCGGAGGTGATGGAGAGCTGGGCGGCGCTGCTTTCGAGCATTCGCAGCCATATGAGCCTCAGGCGCTATGAACTGGTGACGCTGGCGGCAGCCAAGGAGCTGAAATCCTCCTATTGCATGCTGGCGCACGGCTCGGTGCTGCTGCGCGAGGGTTTCACCAGCGACGGGCTCACGGCAGTTGTCAACGAGACGGAGAAGGCGCCGATCGATGCCGGCGAACGCGCGATCATGGCCTTTGCCGCCAAAGTGGCGCGCGATGCGACGTCGGTCACCCAGCAGGATATAGACGGGCTGAAAAAACACGGACTGAGCGATGCCGATGTCTTCGACGTCACGGCTGCGGCCGCGGCCCGGTGTTTCTTCTCGAAAATGCTGGATGCGCTGGGCGCTGCACCCGACCACGCCTATATCGAGCGGCTGGAGCCGAATGTGCGAAAGACACTCAGCGTCGGCCGGGAGGTGGAGCGGCCTCTGGCGCCCTCACCGTCTCGTGGCACATCGCAATGATGCGATGACCGAGGGCGCCTGCTCCTGCGGCCCCCTGTTCCCCTGCGGCCCTACTCCTGTGGTTTGTCCGCAAAATGCCGGATCGCAAATTCGGCGATGTTCTGGCTCGATCGGTCGGCATCGTCGAGCAGCGAGGGAAACAGCTGCCATTGATGCGGCATTCCCGGCCAGACCTCGGTGGTGACGTCCACTCCCGCTTGGCGCGCCTTGTCGGCGAGCCGCAGCGTATCGTCCAGCAGGACTTCGCCGGAACCGACCTGCAGCAGCAGCGGCGGAAAGCCGGTCATGTCGGCATAGAGCGGCGAGGCCTGAGGATCGGTCGGAGACCGGGTGCGGAGATAGGTCTTGCGCAAGGTCTCGATCCAGTCCTTGCCGACCAGCGGATCGCTTTCGGCATTCGATGTCATCGATCCGCCCGTCGCGGCAAGATCGGTAATGGGGCTGAGCGCAATCACAGCCGCCGGCAACGGCTTTGCGACCTGCATCTGCCGCAGCACCGTCTCGATCGCGATATTGCCGCCGGCGCCGTCTCCGGCGACGATGATGTTCTCGCTCCGATAGCCGTTGTCGAGAAGCCAGCGATAGGCGGTCAGCGCGTCGTTGATCTGCGCGGGATAGCCATATTCAGGCATCAGCCGATAATCGACGAGAAGAACGTCGCTCGATGCGGCCTTGGCGAGCGAGCCGGCAATCAGGCTGTGCGTGCGGATGGAGCCGCTGGAAAAGCCGCCGCCATGGATATAGAGGATCACCCTTTGGCCGATCGGGTGATGAAGTCGGGCGGGCCACATCAGTTCGGCATCGACGCCGTCGGCATCGACCTGCCGGACCTGGATGCGCGTCGGTCCCGGCGTCGTCTCCATCAGCGTTCTGAAGGCCGTCCGCCGCTGCTGCAGGCTGTCGGCGCCGGCAAAGTGTTTCTTCCAAAGGCTGACGAGTTTTTCGACCTGCTCACGCGAGGCCTGGCTTTGCGGCCCAATGTCCTGCGCAGACACGCCGGATGCCAGCAACGCCATCGCAGTAAGCGCAGGCAACAGACATCCGAGCCGCCTTGCGAGCCTTCGATTACCGGCAGACAAAATCCGATTGTTCATCAACCTCTCCCGATGATGCGGGTCACGGCAGCATCATTGGCCAGTTCGCCCATGGGAGTCAAAAGGGTGACGGATGCCAATCCCGACCTTTTTTACTCCGCTCTTATCGCGTCGATAACAGCCCTGAAACCCGCCGACATATGGCGGCGGCTCGGATAGTAGAGATAGAGCGGTTCCTCCGGCTGACACCAGTCGTCCAGCACCTGGATCAGTTCGCCGCCGGCGACCGCCTTCTCCACGCGCGGCTCCCAGATATAGGCAAGGCCAACGCCGCTAAGTGCTGCCTGCATCATCAGCTCGTGATCGTCGAGCGACAGCGGCCCGGTCGGCTGAAAGCTCACGGTCTGGCCATCCTTCTCGAACTCCCAGGCATAGCGCGCACCTGATGGAAACATGTTCTGGATGCAGAGATGGCGCTTGAGCTCATGCGGTGTCGCCGGTTTCGGCCGGGTCTCGAAATAGGCGGGCGAACCGACGACGACCAGGCGGATGCGCGGCTTGATGCGCAGCGCGATCATGCCCTCGGTGACGCGCTCGCCGAAGCGGATGCCGGCATCAAACCCCTCCTCGACGATATCGACCAGCCTGTCTGTCGCGTTGATCTCCAGCTGCAAATTGGGGTTCTTTGTCAACAGCGGACCGATGATGCGGCCGATGACGAAGGGGCCGATCGAATTCGGCACGTTGATCCGCACCTTGCCGAAGGGCGTGTCTCGGTAGCGGTTCAGCGCATCGAGCGCTGCCGCCATCTCGCCGAAGGCCGGGTCAAGATGCGAGATCAACAGTTCGCCGGCCTCCGTCAGCGAGACGCTGCGCGTCGTGCGGTTGAGCAGGCGGATGCCGATCCGGTCTTCGAGATTGAGCACGGCATGGCTGACCGCGGAAGCAGTGACGCCCCGCTCCTCGCCTGCCTTGCGAAAGCTCTTGTGCCGCGCGACGGCGGCGAAAGCCGCGAGTTCGGACAGTTCGGTGGCGCGCATTGCTGAAATAAGCTCATCATAGTTTCAAGAATAACAAATCTTATACAGCAACGAATTTTCAGTCAAATTCACCTCGTCGGCACAGAGATGCCACCGCCAACCGAATAGTTCGAAAGGAATTCGTCATGAAAGTCTGGTTCATCACTGGTGCATCTCGCGGCTTCGGCGCGCTGATGACCAAAGAAGCCCTCGCATCAGGCGATGCCGTCATCGCCACCGCCCGCAACCCGAAGACCGTGACCGAGCAGTTGGGCGACCACCCGAACCTGCTTGCCGTCGCCCTCGACGTCACCAACGAGGCGCAGGCGAAAGAGGCTGCGGCTGCCGGCATCGCCCGCTTCGGCCGCATCGATATTCTCGCCAACAATGCCGGCTACGGCCTGCTTGGCGCTGTCGAGGAAGCCACGGCCGAAGAGATCGAGAGGCTCTATGCCACCAACGTCTTCGGTCTGCTGAAGGTGACGCGCGCAGTGCTGCCCCATATGCGCCGCCAGCGCTCCGGCCACATCCTGAACTTTTCCTCAATTGGCGGTTATTTCGGCTATCCCGGCTGGGGCGTCTACGGCTCGACGAAGTTCGCCGTCGAAGGCTTGTCCGAATCGATGGCCGCCGAACTCGAACCTTTAGGCATCAAGGTGACGATCGTCGAGCCTGGCTTCTTCCGCACCGACTTCCTCGCCGACACGTCGCTGGCGGTCAGCCCGGCCTCCATCGCCGATTACGAAGGCACGCCGGCCGGCAACATGCGCAGCTTCGCTGTTGATGCCAACCATACCCAGCCCGGCGATCCCGCCAAGCTTGCCGCCGGCATCATGACGCTCGCCAATTCGCCCAATCCGCCGCTGCGCATGCCGTTCGGCAGCGATACGGTGGCCGTCATCGAGGATCAGCACGCCAGCGTCGAAAAGGAACTTGCCGCCTGGCGCCAGCTCGCTTTGTCCACGGATTTTCCAAGCGAGGCAACGGGCTCGGCCTGAAGACCAAGGTGGGGCAGCCGTTGCCTCCCGAATCTCCGGGATGCGGCGGCTGCGCGCCGTGAGTGCAGGAAAGTGCAGCATGCGGCAAATTAGCGTTCGCCTCGCGTATGGAATGGCCTAGATCTAGGTTCGATCACCACCATGAAGAGGCGAGCATGTCCATCAAGTCCATCTGCATCTATGGCGCCGGGGCGCTCGGCGGCGCTATCGCCGTCAAGCTTGCAAGCCACGCCGAAAACGACGCCATCATCTCCGTCGTCGTGCGTGGAGCCCATCTCGACGCCATCCGCGACAATGGTCTCAGCCTGCGCGAAGCCGGTGCGGAAAGGCCGCTCAATGTCCGCCTCACCGCAACCGACGATCCCAGGACATTGCCGCCGCAGGATCTCGTCATCACCGGCCTCAAGGGGCATCAGCTGGCACCCGCTGCCGAAGGTATTGCAGGCCTCCTCAAGGAAGGCACCCGCGTCGTCATGATCCTCAACGGCATTCCGTGGTGGTATTTTCACCGCGATATCCAGAGCCGGCATGCCGAGCTGCAGTTCGACGAGCTCGATCCCGGCGGCAGGCTTTGGCGACTGATCGGGCCGGAACGGGTGATCGGCTGCGTCGCTTATCAAGGGGCAGAGGTCATCTATCCCGGCGAGATCCAGCTTGCCAACAACGGCCGCTTCGTGCTCGGCGAGCCCTCAGGCGAGATGTCGGCCGATCTCAAGGCGATCGCCGCGGTGCTGACCGACGCCGGCCTCAACATCACGACGACGGCTGTTATCCGTGACGAGATCTGGAGCAAGTTGATGGGCAATACCGCCTTCAACCCGATCAGCGCGCTGACCAGGGCGCTGATGACCGACATCATGGCGGATCCGGCACTTTCGACCACAGTCGGCAAGGTGATGAACGAGGTCCGCGCCGTCGGCGAGGCCTTGGGCGCGCGTTTCAGCATGACCGTCGAGCAGCGGCTCGAGCAATCGCGCCATATCGGCGCCGTGCGCACATCGATGCTGCAGGATCTGATCGGCGGCAAGGCGCTCGAAATCACGCCGCTGGTCGGCATGGTGGTGGCGCTCGGACGCCTGAGTGCCGTTCCGACCCCAGTCTCGGAAACGATCCTGGCGCTGGTGACACAATTGGATCGGGAAAACCAGCGCGACCGCTGACTGCGGAGAAAAAGAAAGGCCGGGAGAAACCCGGCCGCCTTGACTTACTTTCCGACCTGCTCGGCCCAATTCGGCGCCTTGCCGCCGCCATCGAGGAAGGTCATTGCCATATTCGCCATGAGGGGAGAGGCGAAGGTCTCGTAATGGGTGAGATCGGGCAGGATCGCCAGCCGGTTCTTCGACATGTTTTCCCGCATCCAGCCCGCATCGCGCAGACCGCCGCCGAGCTTGTGATAGAAGTCGACCATATGCTCGGGGCGGATCATGTCGGCATCGCCATAGATCAGCATGACCGGCATGGTGAGCTTCGCGACCGCATCGCTGTAGTCGGCGGGTTCACGCATCAGCGCGCCCATGGCGTCGAGCAGCTTCGGAAATTCAGAAACATCAGGCGCCACCGCCTTGTAGGAGAGGAACATCGGCGTGTCCTTCATCATCTCGGCCATGCCGGCGCCGACGGCCGCCTGCTGCGGCAGCATCTCCGGGAAGAAGCCGTTCTGCGCATAGGGTGCAGAGAGTATCACCAGCCGGCGCACCTGGTCGGGCGCGTTCGCCGCCATGTTCAGCGCCACCCCGCCGCCAAAGGAATAACCGAAGACGTCGAGTTTGTCGTAACCGAGCTGCTTCACCAGGATCGCGAGATCGGCGCCGATCGCCGGAAGCTCGATCGGCCGCTTGCCGAGCGGCGTGCGGCCATGGCCCTGCAGGTCGACGGCGATCACCTGGCGGTGGTCGGTGAAGATGGGCATGACCGGCGCGAACATCTCGATCTGCCCGAGGCCGCCGTGAAGGAGCAGCAACGGTTCGCCCTCCCCGCGGATCTCGTAGTAATAATCGATGCCGTTGACCGGCACGCTTCCCTTCCTGACCATCGGCGCTACGGCCTTATTGTCCTCGATGACAGGCCTTCCACTTTCAGCACCTGACATATCGGGTGCGGCCAGGAATGCGGCAGCCGTTGCGATCATCGAAATCAGCGTCATCTTCGACATGTCCTTGCTCCCATGTTTGCTTCGATATCGCAAGGACGGCGGCGATCATGCGTTTCCGACACCGCGCTTCGAAATTTCTGCCATCGGCCTTTATGCCATTTCTACATTTTCGCCCCTCTCTCCGAATGGATTTCCTATCGCAAGCGGCAGTAGCCTTTCGCCATCACTGCAAAGGTCAAAAAGCCATGCGAAATCTCATGTCCTCCGGTTTCCGGCCTCTTCGCCCCTACAGGATCACGCGCGGCAGCCGGCAGATGCGCGAGAGGCGCACCGCCCAGGCGTTCATCGTCTTCGGCGTGGTGCTCGCCTGTGTCGAGCTCTACGTCATTTTCGGCTGGCTCTGAGGCGGAGCGCGAAGACGTGAGCTGAAAGGCCAATTCCAACTTTTCCTTAACCGGCATGCTGGTAAAATCCTGGCGCAGAGACTTCAGACGCCGCGAGACCGATGCCGAAACCGAATTTCCGCTTCACCCATTACGATCTCAAGGAACAACGCGCCGGATCGATCATCGAGGTGTCGTTGAATGCGGTGAACAATGTCCGGCTGATGACGTCACCGAATTTTCAGCGGTTCACCGAGGTTCTCGATTTCAAATATATCGGCGGCGTAGCGCGCAAATCGCCGATCAGGATCGCCGTGCCGGAAAGCGGCCACTGGCATGTCGTCGTCGACATGGAGGGCCATCACGGGCTTGCGGAATCCGCCGTCAAGGTGATCGCGGCGCCCGCAAATCAGAAGATGCCGCGGCCCTCCTGAATTTTACAGCACCCACGCATCTTTCGGACGCGCAAAAGCAAGCGCTGAAGCTGCTCTGTCGAAAAACCGTGATCACGAGACGCCCAATCCTGCCGATCGTTGATTGCGATCAATGAATCAGACCGCGACGTCGGTCACAGTTCTGTGGTCGCGAGGCTTACCCCGCGCCGCCAGTTGCAAGTCGGCTCCTCATTCATGCTCTGCTAGAGAGTGAGGAACAGCGGGCCATGATCTTCATCACCTGGGGGCAGTCCATGACTTCGAGCCCGATCGGTCGTATCACCAATATCATCGATCCCGGCGATGCGCTCGGTGAGGTCCTTTTCGGATTGATCATGGCGCTAACATTTACGGTAGGTTCAAGGCTCGTTTTTGAGGATGAAGGGTTAGATGTCCACGAGTTGATCGTCGCAACAATCGGATGCAACGTCGCTTGGGGGATCATTGATGCCGTGTTGTTCATTCTGGGTACGACTTTTTACAAGAGCAGACGGCTGCGCCTTTTTCGGCAAATTAAAGCCGCCAGAAGCGAAGCTGCGGCGCTTGAGATGCTCGCGAAAGAATTCCCGATCGAAGAAGCACCGTTTTCTGCAAAGGCCGGGGACGCGGACACGCTCTATCGATCACTCCTGACGCTTGCATCTCGGGCCGATCCTGTGACGGTGTCCCTATCGAAAGGTGATCTCTGTGCCGCCATCGCGGTCTTCTTTCTGGTCTCCATCACCTCCATTCCGGCAGTGACCCCTTTCCTTCTCATCGACAGCGCGCACCTAGCTCTGAGAGTCAGCAACCTGTTTCTCATCATGCTGCTGTTTGTGACGGGCTATGCGTGGGCGAGATTTTCGGGAGGCAGGCCTTTTCGCGCAGGGATGACGATGACTTCTCTCGGGTTGCTTCTGGTTGCAATAGCGATCGCTCTTGGCGGGTGAGCCCCTTCGCCAACCCAACAGGCATAAACCCGTCAGCGCGGATTGCGCTCCTTGCGAAGTTTCGCCCACCATTCCAGCCGCTTGCGGATGTCGCGCTCGAATCCGCGCTCCGGCGGATCGTAGAAGGTCTGGCGGCCCATCTTCTCCGGGAAATAATCTTGACCGGAAAAGGCATCCGGCTCGTCGTGATCGTAACGATAGCCCTCGCCGTAACCTTCGCCCTTCATCAGCTTGGTCGGCGCATTGAGGATATGTTTCGGCGGCAGCAGCGAACCGTTCTGTTTTGCCGCCTGGCTGGCCGCCTTGAAGGCGGTGTAGACGGCATTCGACTTCGGCGCGGTGGCGAGATAGATGCAGGCTTGCGCCAGCGCCAGTTCGCCTTCCGGCGAGCCGAGATAATCGTAGGCATCCTTGGCGGCATTGCAGATCACCAGCGCCTGCGGATCGGCAAGACCGATATCCTCCACCGCCATGCGCACCAGCCGCCGGCCGAGATAGAGCGGGTCTTCGCCGGCATCGAACATGCGGGCGAGATAATAGAGCGCGGCATCGGGATCCGAGCCGCGCACGGATTTATGCAGCGCCGAGATCAGATTGTAGTGCCCGTCCTGCGCCTTGTCGTAGACTGGGGCACGGCGCTGGACGATGCGCGTCAGGCCCTCGGTATCGAAGCTCTCGCCCTCGCGCGCGGCGCGCCAGACCTCTTCGGCGAGCGTCAGCACCGCCCGGCCATCACCGTCGGCCATGCGGATCAGGCTGGCGCGCGCCTCCTCGGTCAGCGGCAGCGGCTTCTGCTCGATCGCCTCGGCGCGCTTCAGCAGTTCCTCCAGGCTCTCCTCGTCATGCGACTTGAAGGTGAGGACACGGGCCCGCGACAAGAGAGCGGCGTTGAGCTCGAAGGACGGGTTCTCGGTGGTGGCGCCGACGAGGATGACGGTGCCGTCCTCCATGACCGGCAGGAAACTGTCCTGCTGGGCACGATTGAAACGATGGATCTCATCGACGAAGAGCAGCGTCTGACGGCCGTCCATGCGCCGCAGGCGGGCTGTCTCGAACACCTTCTTCAGATCGGCGACGCCGGAAAAGATCGCCGATATCTGCTCGAAGGCCAGCCCGGCCTCGCCCGAAAGCAGCCGCGCCACCGTCGTCTTGCCGGTGCCTGGCGGCCCCCAAAAGATCATCGAGCCGAGCGAGCCGCTTTCGATCATCCTTTTCAGCACGCCATCCTCACCGGTCAGGTGTTCCTGACCGGTGACATCGGCAAGCGTCTTCGGCCGCAGCCGGTCGGCAAGCGGCCGCCTGGCGGCGACCTCCTCCGGAACACGCGGCGCGAAGAGATCGTTGCTCATCGGAAAAACTGCCGGATGCGCTGGCCGTCGCGCTCGATTTCCACTCGCCAGAGGCCGGGGTCGCTATCGGCGATCTCGGACAGTTCGCTGGTCGACTTCACATCCGTGCCGTTGATCGAGACGATGATATCCTTCGGCTCGAAGCCCAAACGGGCGGCAGGCGAATCCTCTTTCACCTCGGAGACGACGACGCCTGCCGATTCCGGCGGCATGCGCAACTCGTCGGCAACCCGCGGCGACAGGTTCTCGACGACGGCGCCGGTAAACGGCGTGTGGCCGCCGATCGTGCGCTGGTCGCGCGGCGAGGTCTCCGGGGCGCGGTCGAGCGTCAGCGGCAATTGCTCCTCGCGGCCGTTCTCGACGACGGTGAGCTTGACCGATTTGCCGAGACCGGCCGTCGTCAGCCGGTAGAGCAGTGCATCGGGATGTTCGACAGAAATGCCGTCGACGGCGGTGACGATTTCCCCGGCCTTCAGCCCGGCCTTGGCCGCCGGCCCGCCTTCCGAGACCTTGACGACGAGCGCGCCGCGCGCCTTGTTCAGCCCGAGCGCTTCAGCCACCTCAGAGGTCACGGCATCGAAACTGGCGCCGACATAGGGCCGCTCGAAGGATTTGACGCCGGCATCGGCCGAGGCGAGGAAGACCTTGACGAGATTGGCGGGGATGGCGAAGCCGATACCGTTCGAGCCGCCGCCGCGGGAGAAGATCGCCGTATTGATGCCGATCAGCTCGCCCTTCATGTTCATCAAGGCGCCGCCGGAATTGCCGGGATTGATCGAGGCATCGGTCTGGATGAAGAAGCCGAACTCGTTCCTGACCACCTGGTTGCGGGCCAGTGCCGAGACGATACCGCTCGTCACCGTCTGGCCGACGCCGAAGGGGTTGCCGATCGCCAGCACGAGATCGCCGACCTCGACCGAATCGGAATTGCCGATCGGCAATGTCGGGAAGCTTTCCTTGGTATCGATCCTCAGGACGGCAAGATCGACGCGGTCGTCGCGCAGCACCACCTTGCAAGGGAATTCGCGGCCATCCGACAGCGCGATCTTGATGTCGTCGGCGCCTTCGACGACGTGATTGTTGGTGACGACAGTGCCGTTCGCCTCAACGATGACGCCGGAACCAAGCGAGGACTGCTTTTCCGAACGGTTCGGCATCTGCTGGCCGAAAAACTGCTCGAAGAAAGGATCGCCGGCAAAGGGCGACTGCCGCTGGACGATCTTTTCCGCATAGACATTGACGACGGCGCCTGACGTTTGTTTGACGAGCGGCGCGAAGGAGAGCTGCATCTGCATCTGGCTCTCGGGGACGGTCTTTGCAGTCTGCGCATCGGCCGCGGCCGGCAGAATGAGCATGAGAGCGAAGAGCGAGACGGACGCGCGCTTGAACAGGCCTTGCATGGGTATCCCTTTTGAATCCTCTTGAGGAACGTTTTAGAGCATGATGCCGAAAAATGTGAGCGGTTTTCGGACGACATCATGCTCTAACTATTTAATTGCGAACAGGATTCAGATTTTAGGCCGGCCGGCCTAAAATCGTCCCGTTCTGCGGCCCGACGCTAGAAAGGAAAGAGGGCGGAAGCATGGAAGAATAAGGCAAGAGGACGCCTCGGAAACCGGTTGAAGTCATTGTGAATTTGATTCAGGAAGATTGGCCATGCAACTGATATCGAAAGCCAAACTCTGGGCGAAGTCACTGAAGCGTGACATCGTGGCCCTTTGGTTTGCCGCTCGCGATCCACGCGTGCCCTGGCATGCCAAAACGGTGGCCGGCACTGTTGCCGCCTACGCGCTGTCGCCGATCGATCTCATCCCCGATTTCATTCCCGTGCTCGGCTATCTCGACGATCTCCTGATCGTGCCGCTCGGCATCATGCTGGCTATCCGGCTCGTGCCGGTGGAGGTGATGATCGAGCTCCGCACGGAGGCGGCCAAGCGCATCGAGCGCCCCTCCAGTCGTCTCGGAATGATCTTCATCCTTGCCGTCTGGCTCGCCTGCATCATCTTCCTGGCTCTGGCACTCAGCAGGCTCGCCTGAACGGCACCAACGGGAACATATGCATGATGATGACAAGAATGATGACGGCAGCCTTCGGCTTTGCGACCCTGCTCCTCGCATCGCCCGTGGCACAGGCGGCCAGTTTCGATTGCGACGCGAAAGAATTGAAGCCGGATGAAAAGGCGATCTGCGACAACCGCGCGCTCAACGATGCCGACGTGCAGATGGTGACGACCTTCGATCTGCTCTCCGGCCTGCTGGCGATGGGCTCGCGCGGCACGCTGCAGGACGAACAGACGGCCTGGCTGAAGAAACGGCAGGAATGCGGGGCAGATGCGACCTGCATCAAGGCTGCTTATGACGAGCGGCTGAAGCAACTCGGCGAGACCTATAAAAACATCAACCGGCCGCTGTGAAAGCGACCGGTTGGTAGAGCCGCTGACTTTTAATCAGCAGGTAATCGGTTGAGATGCCTCAACGGGCGTTCAGATCGCGCACGGCGCCGCGATCGGCGCTCGTTGCGAAGGCGGCGTAGGCCTTCAACGCGGTCGTGACGTTGCGCTTGCGGACTTCGACCGGGTACCAACCCTTGGCGTCCTGATCGGCGCGGCGGGCGGCAAGTTCGGTTTCGCTGACGCGCAGGCTGATCGTACGGTTGGGGATGTCGATGTCGATCATGTCGCCTTCACGCACCAGGCCGATGATGCCGCCATTGGCCGCTTCCGGTGAGACATGGCCGATCGACAGGCCGGAGGTGCCGCCGGAGAAGCGGCCGTCGGTGATGAGGGCGCAGGCCTTGCCGAGGCCCCTCGACTTCAGATAGCTCGTTGGATAGAGCATTTCCTGCATGCCGGGGCCGCCCTTCGGGCCTTCATAGCGGATGACGACGACGTCGCCTGATTTGACCTCGTTGGAAAGGATCGCCTTGACGGAGGCATCCTGGCTTTCGAAGACGCGGGCGGGGCCGGAGAATTTCAGGATCGATTCATCGACGCCGGCCGTCTTGACGATGCAGCCGTCGATCGCAAGGTTGCCCTTGAGCACGGCGAGGCCACCATCTTTCGAGAAGGGATGTTCGACCGAACGGATGACGCCGTTCTGGCGATCGGTGTCGAGCTCGTCCCAGCGGGCCTCCTGGCTGAAGGCGACCTGGGTCGGGATGCCGCCCGGAGCGGCGCGATAGAATTTGCGGACAGTTTCGCTGTTGGTGCGGGTGATATCCCAGCGATCGATCGCATCGCCCAGCGTCTCGGCATGGACGGTCGGGCAATCGCGGTTCAAGAGACCGCCCTTGTCGAGCTCGCCGAGGATCGACATGATGCCGCCGGCGCGGTGGACGTCTTCCATATGCACATCGCTCTTGGCGGGCGCGACCTTCGACAGGCACGGCACGCGGCGCGACAGCGCGTCGATATCGGTCATGGTGAAATCGACCTCGCCTTCATGGGCGGCGGCAAGGATGTGCAGGACCGTATTGGTCGAGCCGCCCATGGCGATGTCGAGCGCCATGGCATTCTCGAAAGCCTGCTTGGAAGCGATGGTGCGCGGCAGCGCCTTGACGTCGTCCTGCTCGTAATAGCGGCGGGCGAGATCGACGATCAGATGGCCGGCCTCGACGAAGAGCCGCTTGCGGTCGGCGTGGGTGGCGAGCGTCGAGCCGTTGCCGGGCAACGACAGGCCGAGCGCTTCCGTCAGGCAGTTCATCGAATTGGCGGTGAACATGCCGGAGCAAGAGCCGCAAGTCGGACAGGCCGAGCGTTCGATGGTCTGGACGTCTTCGTCGCTGATCTTGTCGTCGGCCGCGGCGACCATGGCATCAACGAGGTCGAGCGCATGCGTCTTGCCGTGCAGCACGACCTTGCCGGCTTCCATCGGACCGCCGGAGACGAAGACTGTGGGAATGTTGAGGCGCAGCGACGCCATCAGCATGCCGGGAGTGATCTTGTCGCAGTTGGAGATGCAGACCATGGCGTCGGCGCAATGGGCATTGACCATATATTCGACGCTGTCGGCGATGAGCTCACGCGAGGGCAGCGAATAGAGCATGCCGTCATGGCCCATGGCGATACCGTCATCGACGGCGATCGTGTTGAATTCCTTGGCGACACCACCGGCCGCTTCGATCTCGCGGGCGACCAGCTGGCCGAGGTCCTTCAGGTGCACGTGGCCGGGCACGAACTGGGTGAAGGAATTCACCACCGCGATGATCGGCTTGCCGAAATCCGAATCCTTCATGCCCGTGGCGCGCCAAAGGCCGCGGGCGCCCGCCATGTTGCGGCCATGGGTCGTGGTTCTGGAACGGTAAGCTGGCATCGGTGTCTTCCTCAACGTGGCGGAATTATCAGGCAAAGCGGGGCGGCATGGAGCCTGCAGGCCGGGCAAACGCTGCTTTTTGGAATTGTCCTAATCCAATCGACGGGGGCTGTCACTACCTGGAAGCTCAAATCCGGTACGCCATCGGCCAAGCGCCACAAGCCCATCGATCATATACGGTTCGGCGCGATGTTTCGTTACAGCCTATTCCATCACCGCCGAACACAAAAAATTGGCTTCCCGTCGGTAATATTCAAGGCTTAGACACTCATCCGAGTGTGCGGGTGGTTCGTTTAAGACTATATTTCACAGATCCGCCCAGGAGGTTTCGCCATGCCAAGCTATCGCCCACCGAAGATCGCGTCATCGGAGATAACACCGCGCCAGATCTATGTGCGGCGTCGTGAATTCCTCGGCGCGGCAGCGCTTGGCGCCGTGGCGCTCTACAGCGCCGGCAAGGCGAGTGCTGCGGCGCTTTCCGCCGTCCAGAGCAAGTATAAGGTCGACGAGAAGCCGACGCCGATCAAGGATGTCACGACCTACAACAACTTCTATGAGTTCGGCCTCGACAAGGGCGATCCCGCAGCTCTTTCCGGCGATTTCAAGCCGCTGCCCTGGACGGTCAAGGTCGACGGCATGGTCAACAAGCCCGGCACCTTCGACATCGAGGCGCTGATGAAGGAATTCCCGATCGAGGAACGAACCTACCGGATGCGCTGCGTCGAGGCCTGGTCAATGGTCATCCCGTGGGACGGTTTTCCGCTGGCATCGCTGCTCGACAAGGTGGAACCGCTCGGCAGCGCCAAATACGTCGCCTTCGAAACCGTCGTGCGGCCGGAAGAAATGCCGGGGCAGAAGGGCTTCTTCCAGTCGCTCGACTGGCCCTATGTCGAAGGTTTGCGCCTCGACGAAGCGCGCCATCCGCTGACGCTGCTTGCCGTCGGGCTCTATGGCGAAACGCTGCCGAACCAGAACGGCGCGCCGATCCGCCTCGTCGTGCCGTGGAAATACGGTTTCAAGGGCATCAAATCGATCGTCAAGATCACGCTCACCGACCAGCAGCCTAAGAATACCTGGCAGGTGACCAATCCGCAGGAATACGGCTTCTACGCCAACGTCAACCCTGATGTCGATCATCCGCGCTGGAGCCAGGCGAGCGAGCGGCGCATCGGCGAAAGCGGCTTCTTCGGTGCGAGCCGCCATCCCACCCTGCCCTTCAACGGCTATGCCGACGAGGTGGCGGGTCTTTATGCCGGCATGGATCTGAAGGCGAATTTCTGATGGCGGAACTGTCGCTCGCCATCCCCAAGCGCTGGCAACCCGCCTCCGTCTGGCTGCTCTACGTCGTCGGGCTGGTGCCTGCGGCCTGGACTTTCTATCTCGGCGCGACCGATCAGCTCGGCGCCGATCCAGTCAAGACCTTCGAGCTCTTCCTCGGCATCTGGACGATCCGCTTCCTGATCGCAACACTTGCCGTGTCCCCGGCCCGCGAGCTCTTCGGCTGGAATTATCTGCGCTATCGCCGCGCGCTGGGCCTGCTGACCTTCTACTACGCGCTAATGCATTTCACCGTCTACATGGTGCTCGACCAGGCCATGGATATCTCTGCCGTCATCAACGACGTGCTGAAGCGCCCCTTCATCATGTTCGGCATGGCAGCCCTTGCCATGCTCATTCCGCTGGCGCTGACATCCAATAATTTCTCGATCCGCCGCCTCGGCAAGAACTGGATCTGGCTGCATCGCCTGATCTACATCATCGCCGCCAGCGGAGCGCTGCATTTCGCGCTCTCGACCAAGATCCTCGACCTCGAGCAATATATCTATGTCGGGCTGATCATCGCGCTCATCCTCTACCGCTCCTACCGGCCGATCGCACGCAACAGGAAGAAGGGCCACGGACGGGCGCGCAATCGCGCAATGGCGTCAGCTTCGTGAGGCGCAAACGACCGCCGAGGACGCTTCACCGACGGGCGGGATCGAAGGCGCAGGCTGCGGCGATGCCGATGGCATAAGCCAGCATATTCCAAAACGAAAATATCCATCCGGCCAAGCAACAGGGCGCCCGCCGTGGTCAGCCGAAAGGCGTCGAGCCAGGGCGCATGATAGAGGCGGAACAGTTCCACGGAGATCGCGATGAGCAGCGCTGTGACGGCAATGACCGCCCGCCGTGACCTTGCGGCTATGAGTGACACCAGCAGATAGACCATCGCGCCCCAGAGCGCCGATCCGCCATATTTGACGACGACGAAGGGCAGATCGGCCGCATAGCCAAAGCGCCGGAGCGCCAGCCCGAGGACGATGACAAGAAGCAGGGCTGCGAGACGCAGGAACTGCGCTCGAGAGCGAGTTTGAATAATTGCGCGCAATGACCTGTCCTATCTCAATTTCCGCCGGTTGGACGGCCGAGGTGCAGATATCGAATTATCAAGCGAAGGCTGTCCGCCGGCGCACAAACAAAAACAGCCGGGCTTTGCAGCCCGGCTGTCTTGTTTCCGCCGAAGCGGAAGATTAAGCGGCGACGGCCTGTTCTTCGGCAGCGACGCGGGCCTTGTCGGCTGCGCCCTTGGCGAAGGTGTCGCGATCAACGAATTCGACAACGGCCATGGCGGCATTGTCGCCCTGGCGGAAGCCGGCCTTCATGATGCGCAGGTAGCCGCCGTTGCGGGTGGCGTAACGCGTTGCGATCGTGTCGAACAGCTTCGAAACGACGGCAGCATCGCGGATCTGCGAGATCGCCTGGCGGCGAGCATGCAGGTCGCCGCGCTTGCCGAGCGTGACGAGCTTCTCGACGATCGGACGGATTTCCTTGGCCTTCGGCAGGGTCGTGACGATCTGCTCGTGGGTAATCAGCGAAGCCGCCATGTTGGCGAACATCGCCTTGCGGTGGCTTGCAGTTCTATTCAGCTTGCGGCCGGCTTTACCATGGCGCATTGCTATTCTCCTTTAATGCAGGTGCCCTTACGCTAAATGGGCCTGCCGTTTCCTGGCACATGCAGGCGATCGGCCTGCTGTTTGACGGGGAAAGGCAGCCGAAAGAGCCTGCCTTTTGTTTTCTCAGTATTGGTCTTCGTAACGCTTGGCGAGATCTTCGATGTTCTCGGGCGGCCATGCCGGCACTTCCATGCCGAGGTGCAGGCCCATGGAAGCGAGAACTTCCTTGATTTCGTTCAGCGACTTGCGACCAAAATTCGGCGTGCGGAGCATTTCTGCTTCGGTCTTCTGAATGAGGTCGCCGATGTAGACGATGTTGTCGTTCTTCAGGCAGTTTGCCGAACGGACCGACAGTTCGAGTTCGTCTACCTTCTTGAGGAGAGCCGGGTTGAAAGCGAGTTCGGTGACTGCTTCCTCTTCGGTTTCCTTCTGCGGCTCGTCGAAGTTGACGAAGACGCCAAGCTGATCCTGGAGAATGCGCGCCGCAAAAGCGACGGCGTCTTCGCCGGTGATCGAGCCATCGGTTTCGATGGTCATGTTCAGCTTGTCGTAGTCGAGAACCTGTCCTTCGCGGGTATTTTCAACCTTGTAGGACACCTTCTTGACCGGCGAGTAGAGGCTGTCGACCGGGATGAGACCGATCGGAGCATCTTCCGCACGATTGCGCTCGGCCGGAACGTAGCCCTTGCCGTTGTTGACGGTGAACTCCATGCGGATTTCGGCGCCCTCGTCGAGCGTGCAGATGACATGCTCGGGGTTGAGGATTTCGATATCGCCGACCGTCTGAATGTCGCCAGCCGTAACAACGCCCGGGCCCTGCTTGCGCACGACCATGCGCTTTGCGTCGTCGCCATCCATCTTGATGGCGATTTCCTTGATGTTGAGCACGATGTCCGTCACGTCTTCGCGGACGCCCGGAATCGAGGAGAATTCATGCAGCACGCCGTCGATCTGCACCGCCGTGACGGCAGCACCGCGCAGCGAGGAGAGCAGAACGCGACGCAGCGCGTTGCCGAGGGTGAGGCCGAAGCCGCGCTCCAGCGGTTCGGCAACGAGCGTCGCCCTGGTGCGCGAGCTCGAGGAGAACTCCACCTTGTTCGGCTTGATCAGTTCCTGCCAGTTCTTCTGAATCATGAGTTTGCCTTCCGTTCGTTGCCACCATCCAATCGTGGCAACCGAGCTTGAAAACCACCGGGAGCGCGCAGGCGCTCACCGGTGACGAGAGCGATGATCAGACGCGGCGCTTCTTGCGCGGACGGCAGCCATTGTGCGGGATCGGGGTCACGTCGCGGATGGACGTGATCATGAAACCTGCAGCCTGGAGCGCGCGCAGAGCCGATTCACGACCCGAACCCGGACCGCAGACTTCGACTTCCAGCGACTTCATGCCGTGTTCCTGGGCCTTCTTGGCGCAGTCTTCGGCAGCGATCTGGGCGGCGAACGGGGTCGACTTGCGCGAGCCCTTGAAGCCCTTTGCGCCAGCCGACGACCATGCGATCGCATTGCCCTGCGCGTCGGTGATGGTGATCATCGTGTTGTTGAAGGTCGAGTTGACGTGAGCGACACCCGACGAGATATTCTTGCGCTCGCGACGGCGAACGCGGACGGCTTCCTTAGCCATGGTATTCCTTTCGTTGATCTCTTCACCGCCGTAATGCCAGCGGCTACACCGGAACGGCGCCTATATGGTCCCGCTCCAAACTCAAAAGAGGCCGGCGCAGACCGCCAGCCTCCCTACCCCGGTTTCCCGGAAATTACTTCTTCTTACCAGCGATTGCCTTTGCCGGGCCCTTGCGGGTGCGGGCATTGGTGTGCGTGCGCTGGCCGCGGACCGGAAGGCCGCGGCGATGACGCAGGCCGCGGTAGCAGCCGAGGTCCATCAGGCGCTTGATGTTCATCGCGGTATCGCGACGAAGATCGCCTTCGACCTGATAGTCGCGGTCAATGGCTTCGCGGATCTGAAGGACTTCTGCGTCCGTCAGCTGATGCACACGACGTTCAGCCGGGATACCGACCTTCTCGACGATTTCCTGTGCGAATTTCGGACCGATCCCGTGAATGTAGGTCAGCGCAATAACAACGCGCTTCGCAGTCGGGATGTTGACGCCAGCGATACGTGCCACGCCTGTTCTCCTTGCATTCCAGTTGCCATCCGGCAAGTGGGCTTCGTTATGCGGTCTTTAGAACCGCCCGTTCAGATTTACGTCCGTAACATGTCAAAACGACCGCACCCGGACTTCCCTGGGAAATCCGCGCCGATCGCATGGAATGTCGCGAGTTGGCGCGGTGTTTAGCGGAATCACTGCTGAAAAGCAACCGTTCCGCCAAGTTTATTTTCAAAGCCTTAAAGCTTGGAAAGAATGCTTTCGACCTCGGCAGTCACCTGATCGATGTCCGCCATGCCGTCCACGGACTTGAGTTTGCCCTTGGCATGGTAATAACCGATCAGCGGCGAGGTTTCCTTGTAGTAGACCTGCAGCCGAGCCGTCATGGTCTCCGGATTGTCATCGGGACGGCGCTTGAAGTGCGTCGAACCGCACTTGTCGCACACGCCTTCGGCAGCCGGAACCTTATCGCTATCGTGATAGACGCTGCCGCACTGCGCGCAGGAATAACGACCGGCGACACGGCGGATCAGTTCGGCATCATCGACACGGAATTCGATGACGACGGACAGGCCGAGACCCTTTGCCCTCAGCATCGCCTCGGTGGCATCCGCCTGGACGAGCGTCCGCGGGAAACCGTCAAGAATGAAGCCATTGGCGCAATCGGGTTGATCGATTCGCTCGGAAACGATGGCGATGACGATCTCATCCGAGACGAGTTTGCCGGCGTCCATGACCGCCTTGGCGCGCTTGCCGACATCCGTACCGGCGTTGACCGCTGCACGCAGCATGTCTCCCGTGGAAAGCTGCGGAATGCCGTGCTTTTCCACGATCCGCTGGGCCTGGGTTCCCTTACCCGCGCCCGGCGGCCCCAAAAGGATAAGTCTCATCGCCCCCTCTTTCCTCCACGCAACTTCGATTTCTTGATCAGGCCTTCGTATTGCTGCGCGATCAGGTGACCCTGGATCTGTGCAACCGTATCAAGAGTTACGCTAACCACGATCAAAAGCGAAGTCCCACCAAGGGATAATGGGATGCCGGTTTGCGACACCAAGATCTCCGGAAGGATGCAGACGAAGACGAGATAGATCGCGCCGATCACCGTGATGCGGGTCAGCACGTAGTCGATATATTCGGCAGTGCGCTCGCCCGGACGGATGCCGGGAATGAAGCCGCCATGCTTCTTCAGATTGTCGGCCGTGTCCTTCGGATTGAAGACGATGGCCGTGTAGAAGAAGGCGAAGAAGGCGATCAGCGCCGCGTAGAGCACCATGTAGAGCGGCTGGCCGTGGCCCAGCGCCGCGACGATCGACGTCGCCCAGGAGGGCATAGCCGTGGTGTTGGCAAAGCCCGCAAGCGTTGCCGGCAGCAGCAGCAGCGAGGAGGCGAAGATCGCCGGGATGACGCCCGAGGTGTTGAGCTTCAGCGGCAGGTGCGAGGTATCGCCCTGGAACATGCGGTTGCCGACCTGGCGCTTCGGATACTGAATCAGCAGCCGGCGCTGCGCACGCTCGACGAAAACGATCACGCCGATGACGCCGATCGCCACAATGATGACGAGCAGGATGAGGAAGGTCGACAGCGCGCCGGTGCGGCCGAGCTCGAGCGTGCCGGCAAGGGCCGTCGGGAGACCGGCGGCGATGCCGGCGAAGATGATCAGCGAGATGCCGTTGCCGATGCCGCGCGAGGTGATCTGCTCGCCGAGCCACATCAGGAACATCGTGCCGCCGAGCAGCGTCAGAACGGTGGAAACACGGAAGAACCAGCCCGGATCGACGACGAGGCCCTGGCCGCTCTCAAGACCGGCGGCAATGCCGTAGGCCTGCAGCGCGCCGAGGATGACGGTGCCGTAGCGGGTATACTGGTTGATGATCTTGCGGCCCTGCTCGCCCTCCTTCTTGAGGTTTTCGAGCGCCGGCACGACCGAGGTCATGAGCTGCACGATGATCGAAGCAGAGATATAGGGCATGATGCCGAGCGCGAAGATCGCCATGCGCTGAACGGCGCCGCCCGAGAACATGTTGAAAAGGCCGAGAATGCCGCCTGCCTGGCCGCGGAAAGCCTGGGCATAGGCTTCGGGATTGAGGCCCGGAAGCGGAATATGGGTGCCGAGCCTGTAGACGAGGAGAGCTGCCAGTGTGAACCACAAGCGCTTCTTCAAATCCTCGGCTTTGGCAAAGGTCGAAAAATTGAGGTTGGATGCCAATTGTTCCGCTGCAGAAGCCATGCGTTTCTCCGCGCTACCAATTCCGGCGTCTCTGGGGGATAGGCCGGCCCCGGAATCAGTATGAAAATTATTCAAAACCGGGTTCAGAACGGATTGCAATGCAACCCCATGCCTCACCCTCGTTTTAGTCTTACCGGCATGACGCGGGCGCGCCAGCCAAGTTTTTGTGAGGCCCACATATGGGAGCAAAATCGCCCGGTGTGAAGCACCCCGGGCGATATATCATCAGATTATTATTCGGCAGCAGCCGGAGCCGAAAGCAGCGTCACGGTGCCGCCGGCCTTTTCGATCTTCTCGACGGCAGGCTTGGAGGCGCCTGCAACGACGATCGTCACCTTGGCCTTGAGCTCGCCATCGGCGAGAACGCGAACGCCGTCCTTGGGGCGACGGATGACGCCAGCGGCCTTGAGGGCAGCGGCATCAACGGTCGCCTTGGCGTCGAGCTTGCCGGCGTCGATTGCCGCCTGGATACGGCCGAGCGACACGACAACAAAATCGGAAGCGAAAATGTTGTTGAAGCCGCGCTTCGGCAGGCGACGATAGATCGGCATCTGGCCACCTTCGAAGCCGTTGATGGCGACGCCCGAGCGGGACTTCTGACCCTTCACGCCGCGACCACCGGTCTTACCCGAGCCCGAGCCGATACCGCGGCCGAGACGCTTGCGGCTGTGGGTCGAGCCTTCGTTGTCCTTGATTTCATTCAGTTTCATGAGCGTTTCCTCCGTCTCACTTCTCGTCGACGACGCGAACGAGATGCTGGACAGCACGGATCATGCCACGAACCGAAGGAGTATCCTCCAGCGTGCGGCGACGGTGCATCTTGTTCAGTCCGAGACCGATCAGCGTGCGCTGCTGAACATCCGGACGGCGAATCGGGCTGCCGATCTGTTCGATCGTGACAGTCTTCGCTTCAGCTTTCTTGGTAGCCTTGGCCATCTGTCAAACTCCTCTTATTCTTCAGAGGCGTTGCCGGAGGCGCTACGACGAGCCTGCAGCGTTGCATACTTGATGCCGCGCTGAGCTGCGATGTCCTTCGGGTGAACCTGGTGCTTCAGAGCGTCGAAGGTGGCGCGAACCATGTTGTAGGGGTTCGACGAACCGGTCGACTTGGCGACGACGTCGTGCATGCCGAGCGTTTCGAATACGGCGCGCATCGGACCGCCGGCGATGATGCCGGTACCGACCTTGGCCGAACGCAGCAGAACCTTGCCGGCGCCATGGCGGCCATGGACGTCGTGATGCAGCGTACGGCCGTCACGCAGCGGTACGAAGATCAGTTCGCGCTTGGCGGCTTCGGTTGCCTTGCGGATGGCTTCCGGCACTTCACGTGCCTTGCCATGGCCGAAGCCGACGCGGCCCTTCTGGTCGCCGACGACGACGAGTGCTGCGAAACCAAAACGACGGCCGCCCTTGACGACCTTGGCGACGCGGTTGATCGCGACCAGCTTGTCGACGAATTCGCTATCGCGCTCTTCACGGCTCTGGCGGTCTTCCCGCTGCGGCCTTCTTTCCTGTGCCATTGTCCTCTTCCTTTTTCTTTTCCGGGTGCAATCGGCAAACACATGTGGACCGCATCAGCCTCCCCTTTCGGGAAGTGCCTGCGGTCCGGCGAAAATCCGGCCGGCGCTGAAAGCGTCCGGCCGGAAACTGATCAGAAGGTGAGACCGCCTTCGCGGGCCGCTTCGGCGAGAGCCTTGATGCGGCCGTGATAGATGAAGGCGCCACGGTCGAACACGACTTCCGTAACACCGGCCTTGGAGGCGCGCTCGGCAACGAGCTTGCCTACGACGGCAGCGGCGGCGGTATCGGCACCGGTCTTCAGAGAACCGCGCAGATCCTTTTCGAGGGTGGAGGCAGACGCGAGCGTCTTGCCGGCCACATCATCGATGACCTGGGCGTAGATGTTCTTCGAGGAGCGATGAACCGACAGGCGCGGACGGCCATTGGCCACCGACTTGAGTTGACGGCGCACGCGGTTGGCACGACGTGCAAGTGCTTCTTTCCTGCTAGCCATTTCGCGTGATCCTTACTTCTTCTTGCCTTCTTTGCGGACGATCCGCTCGTCGGCGTACTTGACGCCCTTGCCCTTGTAAGGCTCGGGACCGCGATATTCGCGGATTTCGGCGGCAACCTGGCCGACCTGCTGCTTGTTGATGCCGCTGACGATGATTTCAGTCGGCTTCGGAACAGCGATCGAGATACCGACCGGCGGCTCATAGATCACGTCGTGGCTGAAACCGAGAGCCAGCTGCAGGTTCTTGCCCTGCATGGAGGCGCGGTAACCAACGCCGTTGATTTCAAGCTTGCGCTCGAAACCGTCCTTGACGCCCTTGAAGATGCCTTCGATCATCGTGCGGGACATGCCCCACTTCGAACGTGCATCCTTGGTCTGGCTGAGCGGCGTTACGACGACCGCGTTATTTTCGAGCTTGAGGCTGATTTCGTCGTTAGCAACGAAAAACAGCTCGCCCTTCGGACCCTTTGCAGTCACCTTCTGACCATCGACCGTAGCCGTGATCCCAGCAGGTACCTGAACGGGCTTTTTACCGATACGAGACATGTTTCTATCCTGTCTGTTCGCTATGGAGACCCCTGCCCGATCTTAGAAGACCGAGCAAAGAACCTCGCCGCCAACGTTCTGTTCGCGAGCCTGGTGATCGGCCATCACACCCTTCGGAGTCGAAAGGATGGTGATGCCGAGACCGTTCGCGACCTGCGGAATGGACTTGACCGAGACATAAACCCGGCGGCCCGGCTTGGACACACGGCCGATCTCACGGATCACCGATGCGCCTTCATAATATTTCAGCTCGATGCTGAGTTCCGACTTGCCATTGCCGAAATCGACAACGGAATAGCCACGGATGTAGCCTTCGGACTGCAGGACATCGAGAACACGCGCACGGAGCTTGGACGCAGGCGTCGAGACCGACGACTTGCGGCGGGAAGCGCCGTTGCGGATGCGGGTGAGCATATCGCCCAACGGATCAGTCATTGTCATGTAACCTGCTCCTTACCAGCTCGACTTGACGATGCCCGGCACCTTGCCGAGATTGCCGAGTTCACGCAGCGCGATACGCGACATGCGCAGTTTACGGTAATATGCGCGCGGACGCCCCGAGACTTCGCAACGGTTGCGAATACGGGTCTTCGATCCATCGCGCGGCAGGGATGCCAGCTTGATCGAGGCCTTGAACCGCTCTTCGATCGGAAGAGCCTGGTTCATGATGATCGCCTTCAACGCAGCCCGCTTAGCGGCCTGGTTGGCGACCGTAGTACGGCGGCGCTTGTTCTTTTCAACTGCGCTTGTCTTCGCCATGTCAGGTTCCTTTTCTACGCTCGTCGTTACGGTTATTGACGGAACGGGAAGCTGAACTCTTTCAGAAGAGCCCGTGCTTCGTCGTCGGTCGTCGCCGTCGTGCAAACGATGATGTCCATGCCCCACATCTGATCAACCTTGTCGTAGTTGATCTCAGGGAACACAATGTGCTCCTTGATGCCCATGGCGAAGTTGCCACGGCCGTCAAAGCTCTTCGGGTTCAGGCCGCGGAAGTCGCGAACGCGCGGGAGCGCGATGTTCACGAGACGGTCCAGGAACTCGTACATGCGGGCGCCGCGAAGGGTAACCTTGGCGCCGATCGGCATCTGTTCGCGGACCTTGAAGCCTGCGATAGAGTTGCGTGCGCGGGTGATGACCGGCTTCTGGCCGGCGATCGCTGCGAGGTCGGCGGCAGCAACCGTCGGCTTCTTCGAGTCAGCGGTCGCTTCGCCAACACCCATGTTGATCACGATCTTGTCGAGCTTCGGAATCATCATCTCGTTGGCGTAGGAGAACTGCTCCTGCATCGCCTTGCGGATGCGCTCGACATATTCCTTCTTGAGCCGTGGCTCGTATTTTGCCTCAGCCATCGATCACTTCTCCAGAACGCTTGGCCACACGGACCTTCTTGCCGTCAACAACCTTGAAACCGACGCGGGTCGGCTTACCGTCCTTGTCGACGATTGCAACGTTGGACAGGTGAACCGAGGCTTCCTTGTTGATAATGCCGGCTTCCTGGGTCTGCGTCTGGCGCTGGTGGCGCTTGACGACGTTGACGCCACGAACGACGGCACGATCTTCCTTTGGCATGACCTGGACAACTTCGCCGGTGCGGCCCTTGTCCTTGCCAGCGAGCATGACGACCTTGTCGCCCTTACGAATCTTCTGCATCGCTTCGCTCCTTACAGTACTTCGGGAGCCAGCGAGATGATCTTCATGTGGTTCTTGGCGCGAAGTTCGCGCGGAACCGGTCCGAAGATACGGGTGCCGATCGGCTCTTTCTTGTTGTCGATGAGGACTGCTGCGTTGGTGTCAAAGCGGATGACGGAGCCATCCGGACGACGGATATCCTTGGCGGTACGAACGACAACCGCCTTCATCACGTCACCCTTCTTCACACGGCCGCGCGGGATCGCTTCCTTGATCGAAACGACGATGACGTCGCCGATCGAGGCATACTTGCGCTTCGAGCCGCCCAGCACCTTGATGCACATGACACGACGTGCGCCGGAATTATCCGCGACGTCGAGGTTTGTTTGCATCTGAATCATATCAGGTCGCCTTCTTGGTTTACCGGAATGGTTGGGCTAGCCCCCTACTCCGGCTTATGAAAATTTTCGCCGGCCGAGCTGCCATGACGGCAACACAGACGCGGCAATAGCTGAATAGCGCGGGGTCGATCGTGCCAGGGTGGTTTCCCGAACGGGACCTTCCGTGCGCTCAAAGCAAAAGAACGCCCGGCATTCGAGCGTTCTGACGCTGCTTCATACAGATATTTCGGCGAGACGCAAGGCCTCGCACAAAATTCTGTTACTTGCCCTGGGCGGAAATCACCGTCCAACGCTTGTCCTTGGAAATCGGCGCGCATTCCTCGATGGATACGGTATCGCCGATCTTGTACTGGTTGTTCTCGTCGTGGGCCTTGTACTTCTTGGAACGACGAACGGTCTTCTGGAGCAGCGGGTGAGCGAAACGACGCTCGACACGAACCACTACCGTCTTCTCGTTCTTGTCGCCAACGACGACGCCCTGCAGGATGCGCTTCGGCATATTTTTCTTCCTTTAGGCCTTAACTTCTGCCGCCTTCTGGCGGGCAATGGTTTTCACGCGGGCGATGTCCTTGCGGACTTCGTTGATGCGCGAGGACTTTTCGAGCTGGCCGGTCGCCTTCTGGAAGCGCAGGTTGAACTGCTCCTTCTTCAGCTTGGCAAGCTCGTCCTTGAGTTGGTCGGCGGTGAACCCGCGAACATCTGAGGCTTTCATGAGCTCAATCCCTTACTCTGCAATGCGCTGAACGAAGCGCGTCTTGACCGAGAGCTTGGCAGAGCCGAGACGAAGCGCCTCGCGGGCGATTTCTTCGCTGACACCGTCGATCTCGAACATCATACGGCCGGGCTTGACCTTGCATGCCCAGTATTCAACGGAGCCCTTACCCTTACCCATACGGACTTCGGTCGGCTTTGCGGTTACCGGAACGTCCGGGAACACGCGGATCCATACACGGCCGGCGCGCTTCATATAACGCGTGATCGCGCGGCGGGCCGCTTCGATCTCGCGCGCGTTGACGCGGTTGGGTTCCTGAGCCTTCAGGCCGAATTCGCCGAATGCCAGGTCAGAACCGCCCTTGGCGACGCCCTTGATGCGGCCCTTGAACTGCTTGCGGTACTTGGTACGCTTTGGCTGCAACATTTTCTTATTCTCCGAACTTCTCTGCCACGCGCGCTATCAAGCGTTGTCGCGGCGACGGTCTCTGTCGCGGTCACGGTCACGGCTTGCCGGACCCTGGGCGTCACCTTCCATCGCACGGCGCTCGGAAGCCATCGGATCGTGCTCAAGGATTTCGCCCTTGAAGATCCAGACCTTGATGCCGCAGATGCCGAATGCGGTTTCTGCTTCAGCCGTGCCGTAGTCGATGTCGGCGCGCAGCGTGTGCAGCGGCACACGACCTTCGCGGTACCATTCCGTACGGGCGATTTCAGCGCCGCCGAGACGGCCGGCGCAGGTGATCTTGATGCCTTCGGCGCCAAGACGCATCGCGGACTGAACGGCGCGCTTCATGGCGCGGCGGAAAGCCACGCGGCGCTCGAGCTGCTGGGCGATCGACTGAGCGACCAGCGTCGCGTCGACTTCGGGCTTGCGCACTTCGACGATGTTGAGGTGCGTTTCCGAATTCGTCATGTCCGACAGCTTCTTGCGGAGCTTGTCGATGTCTGCGCCCTTGCGGCCGATGATGAGGCCCGGACGTGCCGAGTGGATCGTGACGCGGCACTTCTTGTGCGGACGCTCGATGACCACCTTGGAGATCCCGGCCTGCTTCAGTTCGCTCATGACGAACTTGCGCATCTTCAGGTCTTCGTGCAGCAGCTGGCCGTACTCGGCATTGTCCGCGAACCAGCGGCTATCCCAGGTACGGTTGATGCCAAGACGGAAACCGATTGGATTGATTTTCTGACCCATTATGCGGCCTCCTCTACTGCCTGCACTTCACGAACGACGATCGTCAGGTGCGCGAAGGGCTTTTCGATGCGCGACGCGCGACCACGGCCACGAGCGTGGAAACGCTTCATGACGATCGACTTGCCGACATAGGCCTCGGCGACGACAAGCGAGTCGACGTCGAGATCGTGGTTGTTCTCGGCATTGGCGATCGCAGATTCGAGCGTCTTCTTGACGGCGCCTGCGATGCGCTTGCGGGAGAACTCCAGCTCAGCGAGTGCGCGCTCGACCTTCTTGCCACGGATAGCCGCAGCAACCAGGTTGAGCTTCTGGGGGCTGACGCGGAGCGTGCGGGCGACTGCTTGCGCCTCGTTGTCCTTCAGCCGGCGTTCGGCTTTTGCCTTGCCCATTGTTACTTCCTCTTCGCCTTCTTGTCCGCGCCGTGACCGTAGTAGGTGCGGGTCGGAGAGAATTCACCGAATTTGTGGCCGACCATGTCTTCATTGACGCTGACCGGAATATGCTTGCTGCCGTTGTAGACGCCGAAGGTAAGACCGACGAACTGCGGCAGGATCGTGGAGCGACGGCTCCAGATCTTGATCACTTCTGCACGTCCGCCTTCACGAACCTTCTCAGCCTTCTTGAGAAGATAGCCGTCAACGAACGGACCTTTCCATACTGAACGAGCCATTGGAGACTTCCTCTCTTACTTCTTACGCTGATGACGCGAGCGCATGATCATCTTGTCGGTCGACTTGTTCGACCGGGTGCGCTTGCCCTTGGTCGGCTTGCCCCAGGGTGTCACCGGATGGCGACCACCAGAGGTGCGGCCTTCACCACCGCCGTGCGGATGGTCGACCGGGTTCATGACGACGCCGCGGTTATGCGGACGCTTGCCGCGCCAAACCGTACGACCGGCCTTGCCGTCGTTGATGTTGGCGTGATCCGGGTTGGAGACGGCGCCGATCGAAGCAAGGCAGGAGCCATGGACGAGACGCTGTTCACCGGAGTTCAGGCGAAGGATCGCCATGCCCTGGTCGCGGCCGACGAGCTGTGCGTAGCCACCGGCGGAGCGAGCGATCTGACCACCCTTGCCCGGCTTCATTTCCACATTGTGGATGATGGAGCCGACCGGGATGAACTGCAGCGGCATGGTGTTGCCGGGCTTGACGTCAACAGCCTTCTCGGAAGCGATGACCTTGTCACCGGCAGCGAGGCGCTGCGGAGCGAGGATATAAGCCTTTTCGCCATCAGCATAGGTCACCAGCGCGATGAACGCCGTGCGGTTCGGATCGTATTCGATACGCTCGACGGTGCCTTCGACGTCGAACTTGCGACGCTTGAAGTCGATCAGACGATAGGTGCGCTTGTGACCGCCGCCGATGAAGCGGGCGGTGATGCGACCGAGGTTGTTACGACCGCCGCTCTTGGTCAGACCTTCCGTCAGCGCCTTGACCGGCTTGCCCTTGTAGAGGGCCGAGCGGTCGACGATGACCAGCTGGCGCTGGCTCGGGGTGATCGGATTGAATGTTTTCAATGCCATTTTCTTATACCTCAGAGACCGGTGGAGACGTCGATCGTCTGGCCTTCAGCCAGGGTTACGACAGCCTTCTTCACGTCCTTCTGCTTGCCGACGAAACCGCGGAACCGCTTGGTCTTGCCCTTGCGCAGCAGAGTGTTGACGGCCGTAACCTTGACGCCGAACAGCGCCTCGACAGCAGCCTTGATTTCCGGCTTCGTCGCCTGCTTGGCGACATTGAAAACAACCTGGTTGTTTTCGGATACCAGCGTGGACTTTTCGGTGATCGCCGGGGAGACGATCACATCGTAGTGGCGAAGATCGGTCACTTGAATCGCTCCTCTAGCGCTTCAACCGCAGCCTTGGAAAGCACGAGCTTGCCGCGGCGCACGATGTCGTAAACGTTGATGCCCTGGATCGGCAGAACATCGATGTTCGGGATGTTCTGAGCTGCGAGCTTGAAGTTGCCATCAAGCTCTGCGCCGCCGATGAAGAGGGCGTTGGTCAGGCCGAGCGTCTCGAAAACGGACGCGAGAGCCTTGGTCTTGGCTTCGGTGGCAACCAGGTTGTCGATGACGATGACGTCATCGGCCTTGATCTTGGCCGAAAGGGCATGGCGAAGGCCGAGTGCACGAACCTTCTTGGGAAGATCATGCTCGTGGCTGCGCACGACCGGGCCGTGAGCCTTGCCGCCGCCGCGGAACTGCGGAGCGCGAGCCGAATGGTGGCGGGCGCGGCCCGTACCCTTCTGCTTGTACATCTTGGCGCCGGTGCGCGAAACTTCAGCGCGGCCCTTAGCCTTGTGCGTGCCCTGCTGCTTCTTGGCAAGCTGCCAGCGGATGACGCGGGCGAGAATGTCTTCGCGGGGCTCGAGGCCGAAAATCGCGTCCGAAAGGGAAACCTTCCCGGCGTCTTTTCCCTCGAGGGTCTTGACGTTCAATTCCATTGATCTGGCTCCCTTACTTCGCGGCCGACTTGACGGCGTCGCGCACGATGATCCAGGCACCCTTGGAACCAGGAACAGCACCCTTGATCAGGATCAGACCACGATCTTCGTCGGTCGAAACCACTTCCAGGTTCTGCGTCGTGACACGCGTCTGGCCCATGTGACCAGCCATCTTCTTGTTCTTGAAAACCTTGCCCGGATCCTGGCGCGAGCCGGTCGAACCGTGCGAGCGGTGCGAAACCGACACACCGTGCGTGGCGCGCAGACCGCCGAAACCGTGGCGCTTCATGGCGCCGGCAAAACCCTTACCGATCGTCGTGCCCGTCACGTCGACGAGCTGACCGGCTGCAAAGTGACCCGCCTTGATCTCAGTGCCGACTTCGAGCAGCTGATCTTCCGACACGCGGAATTCTGCGACCTTGGCCTTCGGCTCGACGTTGGCAACGGCAAAGTTGCCGCGCATCGCCTTCGACGTGTTCTTCACCTTCGCCTGGCCGGCACCGAGCTGAACTGCGGTATAGCCATTCTTTTCGACAGTGCGCGTGGCAACGACCTGGACGGCCTCCATGCGCAGTACCGTTACCGGGACATGCTCGCCGGCGTCGTTATAGACGCGGGTCATTCCCACCTTCTGTGCAATCACACCTGAACGCATCGGTTCAATCCTTCTCACTCAGCCCGAAGACCCGAGGTCTCAGAGCTTGATCTCAACATCGACACCGGCGGCGAGATCGAGCTTCATCAGCGCGTCTACCGTCTGCGGGGTCGGGTCAACGATATCGAGAAGGCGCTTATGCGTGCGCATCTCGAACTGTTCACGGCTCTTCTTGTCGATGTGCGGGGACCGGTTGACCGTAAACTTCTCGATGCGGGTCGGAAGCGGAACGGGGCCCCGGACGCTGGCACCGGTGCGCTTCGCCGTCGATACGATCTCGCGCGTGGAGGCATCGAGAATCCGGTGATCGAACGCCTTCAGGCGGATGCGGATATTCTGGCCGTTCATTCGACTTTATCCTTGTGTCTGTTATCCGCGTGTCACCATTGAGGGACACGACTTACCTTCAGTTACGTTAGCGGGCCACCGGTTTCAAAGATCGAGAGGGACACCCAGATCGGCGTCCCTATCCTTTCCTTGGGCCTGGTGGCCCAGCCGCTAATTACTCGACGATCGAAGCGACGATGCCGGCGCCGACGGTGCGGCCGCCTTCGCGGATGGCGAAGCGCAGCTTTTCTTCCATCGCGATCGGAACGATCAGCTCGACGGCAACCGTGACGTTGTCGCCCGGCATAACCATCTCCGTGCCTTCCGGCAGCGTCACAATGCCCGTCACGTCGGTTGTGCGGAAGTAGAACTGCGGACGGTAGTTGGTGAAGAACGGCGTATGACGGCCACCCTCTTCCTTCGTCAGGATGTAGGCTTCCGCCATGAACTTCTTGTGCGGCTTGACAGAACCCGGCTTGCAGAGAATCTGGCCACGCTCGACGCCGTCACGGTTCACACCGCGGATCAGCGCGCCGATGTTGTCGCCAGCCTGGCCCTGATCGAGCAGCTTGCGGAACATTTCAACGCCGGTCACCGTCGTCTTCGAGGTCGGACGGATGCCGACGATCTCTACTTCTTCGCCAACCTTGACGATGCCACGCTCGACGCGGCCGGTCACAACCGTGCCGCGGCCCGAGATCGAGAACACGTCTTCGATCGGCATCAGGAACGGCTGGTCGATCGGACGCTCAGGCGTCGGGATGTAGGCGTCAACCGCAGCCATCAGCTCGCGGATCGCGTCTTCGCCGATCTTCTTGTCCGAATCTTCGAGAGCAGCGAGCGCCGAACCCTTGACGACCGGGATATCGTCGCCCGGGAAGTCGTAGGACGACAGCAGTTCGCGAACTTCGAGCTCGACCAGTTCGAGAAGCTCGGCGTCGTCAACCTGGTCGACCTTGTTCAGGAACACCACGATCGCCGGAACGCCGACCTGGCGGGCCAGAAGGATGTGTTCGCGCGTCTGCGGCATCGGGCCGTCAGCGGCCGAGCACACCAGGATCGCGCCGTCCATCTGGGCAGCACCGGTGATCATGTTCTTGACGTAGTCGGCGTGGCCGGGGCAGTCGACGTGCGCGTAGTGGCGGGCCGGCGTCTCATACTCGACGTGGGCCGTCGAAATGGTGATGCCACGGGCCTTTTCTTCCGGAGCCGCGTCGATCTGGTCGTACGCCTTGAACTCACCGAAGTACTTCGTGATCGCTGCCGTCAGAGACGTCTTGCCGTGGTCAACGTGGCCGATCGTGCCGATGTTGACGTGCGGCTTGTTGCGCTCAAACTTACTCTTTGCCATTTTCGGCTCTCCGTTTTGCTAGTCCCCGAGGGGATCTAATTCTTGTTATCGGTCAATTGGTATGCCGGTCACTTCTGACCGGAATACTTTGCCTGGATTTCTGTTGCGACGTTCGACGGGACCGGCGAATAGTGATCGAAGGTCATCGTGTACTGAGCGCGGCCCTGAGACATGGAGCGCAGGTTGTCGACGTACTTGAACATGTTCGCGAGCGGAACGTTCGCGTTGATGACGACGGCGATACCACGGCTTTCCTGGCCCTGGATCTGGCCGCGACGGGAGTTCAGGTCGCCGATGACGTCGCCGACGTAATCTTCCGGGGTCACGACTTCGACCTTCATCATCGGCTCGAGCAGCTGAGCGCCGGCCTTCTTGGCTGCTTCACGGAAGCAGGCACGCGATGCGATTTCGAAGGCGAGAACCGAGGAGTCGACGTCGTGGAAGGCGCCGTCGATGAGGGTCGCCTTGACGCCGAGCATCGGGAAGCCAGCCAGCGGACCCGAAGACAGGACGCTTTCGATGCCCTTCTGGACGCCGGGGATGTATTCCTTCGGAACGGAACCACCGACAATCTTCGATTCGAACTTGAAGTCGTCGCCGTCCGGGTTCGGTTCGAAGATGATCTTGACGCGCGCGAACTGGCCGGTACCACCGGACTGCTTCTTGTGCGTGTAGTCTTCTTCGTGCGTCCGGGTGATGGTTTCGCGGTAGGCAACCTGCGGCGCGCCGACGGTTGCTTCGACCTTGAATTCACGACGCATGCGGTCGACGATGATGTCGAGATGCAGTTCGCCCATGCCGGCAATGATGGTCTGGCCGGATTCCTGGTCGGTCTTGACGCGGAAGGAAGGATCTTCAGCAGCCAGGCGGTTGAGCGCGAGGCCCATCTTTTCCTGGTCGCCCTTGGTCTTCGGCTCGATGGCGATCTGGATGACCGGCTCGGGGAATTCCATGCGCTCGAGGATAACCGGCTTCAGCGGATCGCAAAGCGTGTCGCCCGTCGTGGTTTCCTTGAGGCCGGCGAGAGCGACGATGTCGCCTGCGAAGGCTTCTTCGATGTCTTCACGCGAGTTGGAGTGCATCTGCAGCATGCGGCCGACGCGCTCGCGCTTGTCCTTGACCGTGTTCATGACCGACGCGCCCTTTTCGAGCTTGCCGGAGTAGATGCGGGCGAAGGTCAGCGAACCGACGAAGGGGTCGTTCATGATCTTGAAGGCGAGCATGGAAAGCGGCTCGCTGTCGTCGGCGTGACGCTCGATGTCAGCTTCCGTCTTGAAGTCGATGCCCTTGATCGCCGGGATGTCCATCGGCGACGGCAGGTAGTCGACGACGGCGTCGAGCAGCGGCTGCACGCCCTTGTTCTTGAAGGCGGTGCCGCAGAACATCGGGTGGAACTTGACGTCGATCGTGCCGCGGCGAACCAGCGCGCGGATCTGATCGTTGTCGGGCAGAACGCCTTCGAGATAGGCTTCCATGGCGGCTTCGTCGATATCGACGACCGTCTCGATCAGCTTTTCGCGATATTCTTCGGCCTTGGCCTTCATATCCTCGGGGATCTCGACGACATCCCACTGGGCGCCGAGCGACTCGTCGCGCCAGATGAGAGCGTTCATCTCGATGAGGTCGATGACGCCCTTGAAGTCGCTTTCAGCGCCGATCGGCAGCTGCATGACGACAGCCGTTGCGCCGAGACGGGTCTTGATCATCTCGACGGAGCGGTAGAAGTCCGCGCCGGTCTTGTCCATCTTGTTGCAGAAGATCATCCGCGGGACGTTGTACTTCTCGGCCTGACGCCAGACGGTTTCCGTCTGCGGCTCAACACCTGCGTTGGCGTCGAGCAGCGCGATGGCGCCGTCGAGAACGCGCAGCGAACGCTCGACTTCGATGGTGAAGTCGACGTGGCCGGGGGTGTCGATGATGTTGAAGCGGCGCATCTTGCCGTCACGGCCCTTCCAGAAGGTCGTGGTGGCAGCAGAGGTGATCGTGATGCCACGCTCCTGCTCCTGCTCCATCCAGTCCATGGTGGCTGCGCCGTCGTGGACTTCGCCGATCTTGTGCGACTTGCCGGTGTAGTAAAGGATACGCTCGGTGGTCGTGGTCTTGCCGGCGTCGATATGCGCCATGATACCGAAATTGCGGTAATCTTCGATCTTATATTCGCGAGCCATTGTGGACTGCCTTTCGATACCGTTCGGAATTACCAGCGATAGTGCGAGAATGCGCGGTTGGCGTCAGCCATCTTGTGCGTGTCTTCGCGCTTCTTGACGGCGGAGCCACGGTTGTTGGACGCATCGAGCAGTTCGCCGGAAAGGCGGTCAACCATAGTCGTTTCATTGCGCTTGCGGGCAGCAGCGATCAGCCAGCGAATGGCGAGAGCCTGGCGGCGCTCCGGACGAACGTCGACCGGGACCTGATAGGTCGCACCACCAACACGGCGCGAGCGGACTTCAACGTGCGGGGCAATGTTGTCGAGCGCAGAATGGAAAACCGTGAGCGGCTCCTGCTTGGACTTGCCCTGGACGGCGTCGAACGCACCGTAGACGATGTTTTCAGCAACGGACTTCTTGCCGTCGAGCATGATGGCATTCATGAACTTGGTGACGACGAGATCGCCGAACTTCGGATCCGGATTGATCTCGCGCTTTTCTGCTTTATGGCGTCTGGACATAGTTTTCGTCTCTTCAATCGTTAAGGCGCTTCATCACGCGGAGGACCTCGCGCAGCGCCGAATTATTCAAAACCGAATTACTTCGGACGCTTCGCGCCGTACTTGGAGCGGCGCTGCTTGCGGTTCTTGACACCCTGGGTATCGAGAACGCCGCGGATGATGTGATAACGGACACCCGGAAGGTCCTTGACGCGGCCGCCACGGATCATGACGACAGAGTGTTCCTGAAGGTTATGACCTTCCCCGGGGATGTAACCAATGACTTCGAAGCCGTTGGTCAGGCGGATCTTTGCGACCTTACGCAGAGCCGAGTTCGGCTTCTTCGGCGTCGTCGTGTAGACGCGCGTGCAAACGCCGCGCTTCTGCGGGTTCTCCTGGAGTGCGGGAACCTTGTTACGCTTTACGTTCGCCTGGCGAGGCTTGCGGATCAGCTGGTTTACGGTAGGCATTCAACCATCCCTTACGTTTTATCTCAGTACCCTTGCGGGCTTGAACTCGCGCCGTCTCCGGCAGTGACGCACGCTTTCCGTCAATGCGCAAAATATGGCCCGATCCGCTTCCGCAGATGGACCACAAGGAGCAGAGGACGCATAGAATATGCGTCGTGCGTGCAGCATCATGACTTCAACGTGCGTTTAGAACCTTGTTTGAGGTGAACTTCAGGGCGCGTCGCCCCGAACAGCCAAGCCTCACATGGGATCTGATGGCCGGGGTACTACTGGTTTCCACCCATCTCGTCAAGGCCGGTTAAGAAATAAACTCGCCGCATCGCCTTGATATGCGGGCCTGACGCCCTGTTTTCACCCTCCTAGACGAATTCACAGCCGTGCGCCAAGATAAAAACTTGGGCATCGCAGCAAAAGCAGCTAAGGAATCAGCAATTGCAGCGCTCGGCCCTCACAGGGGATTCGAGCGAGCGAATCGTCAAAGAGCCGAAGGACAGGCGATGATCACGACACCTGATAACGACAATAATTTCGATGGTCCGATGATCTTCATCATCATCGGCAAGGGCTACGAGTCCGACGCCAGCGAAGGCATCGACCTGCATATCATGCTGAAGGCGCCCGACGACGACACCGCCGTCCGAGAGGCCCTGAACGCCCTTGCCGAGGAAGGCTTCATTGAGGCCGATCTCGACCAGATCGGCATGCTGACCGAGGTGCCTGCCGAGGAGCCGCACGCCTCCGCCTATCAGGGCGCCGTCGACGGCGAAGTCGCGATCATCCGCTTCAACTGAAGGGAGCCGCGCGGGGTGCGCTCCCTCCCCGCCCGACCAAACAGAGCAGACCAAAAACGAAAACCGCCCGGATCGCTCCGGGCGGTTTTTCAATTCAACGACTTCAGCCGGCGGATTATTCCGCAGCCGGAGCCTTTTCGGCCATGTCCTGCAGCATCGGCGTAGCAACGGCAGCCCCGGTGCCCTTGCGGCGCTCTTCGAGGATCATCTCGTCGCGCGACGTGGCGATGCGGCGGATCTGGGTCATGGTGCCGCCGGTGCCGGCCGGGATGAGGCGACCGACGATGACGTTTTCCTTCAGACCCTGCAGGCCGTCGGTCTTGCCGGCGATCGCAGCTTCCGTCAGCACCTTGGTCGTTTCCTGGAAGGACGCGGCCGAGATGAAGGACGGGGTCTGCAGCGACGCCTTGGTGATGCCGAGAAGAACCGGATCGCCGTAGGCGGGCTTCTTGCCCTGCTCGATCAGATGATCGTTGACGTCTTCGAGCTCGATCCGGTCGACATTGTCGCCGACGATATAGGTCGAGTCGCCTGCATCGGTGATTTCCACCTTCTGCAGCATCTGACGGACGATCACCTCGATGTGCTTGTCGTTGATGACAACGCCCTGCAGGCGGTAGACTTCCTGGATCTCGTTGACGAGGTAGGAGGCCAGAGCCTCCACGCCCTTGATCGCCAGGATGTCGTGCGGAGCCGGGTTACCGTCGAGGATGTAGTCACCCTTTTCGATATAGTCGCCTTCCTGAAGGTGGAAGGGCTTGCCCTTCGGGATCAGGTATTCGACAGGCTCGACACCGTCTTCCGCCGGCTCGATGATGACGCGGCGCTTGTTCTTGTAGTCGCGGCCGAGGCGGATCGTACCATCGATCTCCGCGATGATGGCGTGGTCCTTCGGACGACGGGCTTCGAACAGTTCGGCAACACGCGGCAGACCGCCGGTGATGTCCTTGGTCTTGGCGCTTTCCAGCGGCGAACGCGCGAGAACGTCACCCTGGGAGACCTTTGTGCCCGGCTCGACCGACAGGATCGCGTCGACCGAGAGCAGGAAGCGGGCGTCGCCGCCACGCGACAGCTTGGCGACATTGCCGCTGGCATCCTTGATGACGATCGCCGGCTTGAGGTCCGAACCGCGGGGGGTCGAACGCCAGTCGATGACCTGACGCTTGGTGATGCCGGTGGATTCGTCGGTCGCTTCCAGAACGGAGAGACCGTCGACCAGGTCTTCGAACTGAACGGTACCGGCTACTTCCGTCATCATCGGACGGGTGTAGGGGTCCCACTCCGCCAGACGCTGGCCGCGCTTGACCTTGTCGCCTTCGTCGACATGCAGCTTCGAACCGTAGGCCACACGCTGCGACGACCGCTCGACACCACGTTCGTCCAGGATCTGGACGGTCATGTTGCGGCCCATGGCAACGAGGTTGCCATCGGAGTTGCGCAGGATGTTGCGGTTCTTGATCTGCACCGTACCTTCATACGAGGCTTCGAGGAACGACTGGTCGACCACGGTTGCCGTACCGCCAAGGTGGAAGGTACGCATGGTGAGCTGGGTGCCCGGTTCACCGATCGACTGAGCTGCGATGACGCCGACGGCTTCGCCCATGTTGACAGGCGTACCACGCGCGAGGTCGCGGCCGTAGCAGACCGAGCAGACGCCCGTCTGGATTTCGCAGGTCAGTGCCGAGCGAATCCGGATCGACTGGATACCGGCCTTCTCGATTTCGACGACATCGGGCTCGAGGATCATCTTACCGGCATCGACGATGCGCTCACCGGTGATCGGATGATCGATATCGTCGAGCGCCGTACGGCCGAGGATGCGAGCACCGATCGAGGCAACGACCTGGCCGGCATCGACGATGGCGGTCATGGTGAGGCCCGTCTGCGTTCCGCAATCGACGTGCGTGACGATGCAGTCCTGCGCGACGTCGACGAGACGGCGCGTGAGGTAACCGGAGTTGGCGGTCTTGAGCGCGGTGTCTGCCAGACCCTTGCGGGCGCCGTGCGTCGAGTTGAAGTACTCGTTGACGGTCAGGCCTTCCTTGAAGTTCGAGATGATCGGCGTCTCGATGATTTCGCCCGACGGCTTGGCCATCAGGCCGCGCATGCCGCCCAGCTGACGCATCTGGTTCGGAGAACCGCGGGCGCCGGAGTGGCTCATCATGTAGATCGAGTTCATCGGCTTCTGACGACCGGTCTTCTCGTCGAACTCGACCGCCTTAATGCGGGCCATCATCTCTTCGGCGACCTTTTCGGTCGCCTTGCCCCAGGCGTCGACAACCTTGTTGTACTTTTCGCCCTGGGTGATCAGGCCGTCATTGTACTGCTGCTCGTATTCCTTCACCAGGCTTTCGGTGTCGGCAACGATCTTGGCCTTGGCATCCGGAATGACCATGTCGTCCTTGCCGAACGAAATGCCGGCGCGGCAGGCATGGGAGAAGCCGAGCTGCATGATGCGGTCGCAGAAAATGACCGTGTCCTTCTGGCCGCAGTGGCGATAGACCGTGTCGATCATCTTGGAGATGTTCTTCTTGGTCATTTCCTGGTTGCAGATGTCGAAGGGCACCTTGCCGTTCTTCGGCAGCAGTTCGCCGATGAGCAGACGGCCAGGCGTCGTCTCATAGATCTTCGAGTAGGGCTTGCCATCCTCGTCGATCGACTTGAAGCGGCCGCGGATCTTGGTGTGCAGCGTCACGACCTTGCTTTCGAGGGCGTGATGCAGTTCGCCGAGGTCGGAGAAGGCCATGCCTTCGCCCGGCTCGTTCTGGTTCAGGATCGACAGGTAGTAGAGGCCGAGAACCATGTCCTGCGAGGGAACGATGATCGGCGCGCCGTTGGCCGGATGCAGGATGTTGTTGGTCGACATCATCAGCACGCGGGCTTCGAGCTGGGCTTCGAGCGACAGCGGCACGTGAACGGCCATCTGGTCACCGTCGAAGTCGGCGTTGAAGGCCGTGCAGACGAGCGGATGCAGCTGGATCGCCTTGCCTTCGACCAGGGTGGGTTCGAAGGCCTGGATGCCCAGGCGGTGCAGCGTCGGCGCACGGTTCAGGAGAACCGGATGCTCGCGGATGACCTCGTCGAGGATATCCCAGACTTCCGGCTTTTCCTTTTCGACCAGCTTCTTGGCCTGCTTGACGGTCGAGGAATAACCCTTGGCGTCGAGGCGGGCATAGATGAACGGCTTGAAGAGCTCGAGCGCCATCTTCTTCGGCAGGCCGCACTGGTGCAGCTTCAGTTCCGGGCCGGTGACGATGACCGAACGACCGGAATAGTCGACGCGCTTGCCGAGCAGGTTCTGGCGGAAGCGGCCCTGCTTGCCCTTCAACATGTCGGAGAGCGACTTCAGCGGACGCTTGTTGGCGCCGGTGATGACGCGGCCGCGGCGGCCGTTGTCGAACAGCGCGTCAACAGATTCCTGCAGCATGCGCTTTTCGTTGCGGATGATGATGCCCGGCGCGCGAAGCTCGATCAGGCGCTTCAGGCGGTTGTTACGGTTGATTACGCGGCGGTAAAGATCGTTCAGATCCGACGTCGCGAAACGGCCGCCGTCGAGCGGAACCAGCGGACGCAGGTCCGGCGGAATGACCGGGACGACCTTCATGATCATCCATTCCGGACGGTTGCCCGACTCCATGAAGTTCTCGACGATCTTCAGGCGCTTCATCAGCTTCTTCTGCTTGAGATCCGACGTGGTGTCGGCAAGCTCGGAACGCAGGTCGCCAGCGATCTTTTCGAGGTTCATCGAGGCCAGCATCTCGTAGATCGCCTCAGCGCCGATCATCGCGGTGAACTGGTCTTCGCCGTATTCGTCGACGGCAAGCATGTACTCTTCTTCCGAGAGGAGCTGATGCTCCTTCAGGGCGGTCAGGCCCGGCTCGGTGACGATGTAGTTTTCGAAGTAGAGGACGCGCTCGACATCCTTCAGCGTCATGTCGAGCAGCGTCGAGATGCGCGATGGCAGCGACTTCAGGAACCAGATGTGGGCGACGGGAGCGGCGAGCTCGATATGGCCCATGCGCTCACGGCGAACGCGCGACAGCGTGACTTCGACGCCGCACTTTTCGCAGATGATGCCCTTGTACTTCATGCGCTTGTACTTGCCGCACAGGCATTCGTAGTCCTTGATCGGCCCGAAGATGCGCGCGCAGAACAGACCGTCGCGTTCCGGCTTGAACGTACGGTAGTTGATGGTTTCCGGCTTCTTGATCTCACCGTAGGACCAGGAGAGGATCTTCTCCGGAGACGCGATCGAAATCCGAATGGAATCGAAATTCTGTGCAGGCACCTGCGGATTGAAAAGATTCATGACCTCTTGGTTCATGCCTGTCTCCTTCATGGGCTAAAGCGCCCTCAAAATGCGATGGTCGGCGGCAATTTCCCGGGAGCCGCCTCCCTCGCTTAAACGAGAATAACCGCAAGATGCGGCGAAACTTCCCTCCCGGGCCGACACGGATACGGCGCCCGGCGGGACCGGCGTGCGCCGCATTGGCAGCGCACGCCCTATCAAGTGCTTACTCGGCCGCGTCGGGCAGCTGGGCTGCATGAGGCGCAGGCAGCCCAGCTGCCTGCGCCTCATCAAGCTTGGTGTTCTCGAGCTCGACGCTGAGGCCCAGCGAGCGCATTTCCTTGACGAGAACGTTGAAGCTTTCCGGAATACCGGCTTCGAACGTGTCGTCTCCGCGGACGATGGCTTCGTAGACCTTGGTGCGGCCGGCGACGTCGTCCGACTTCACCGTCAGCATTTCCTGCAGCGTGTAGGCGGCACCATATGCTTCGAGCGCCCAGACTTCCATTTCGCCGAAGCGCTGACCGCCGAACTGCGCCTTGCCGCCCAGCGGCTGCTGGGTCACGAGCGAGTAAGGACCGATCGAACGGGCATGGATCTTGTCGTCGACCAGATGGTTGAGCTTCAGCATGTAGATGTAGCCCACGGTCACCTGGCGGTCGAACTGCTCGCCGGTACGGCCGTCATAAAGCGTCGACTGACCGGTATCCTTGAGACCTGCCAGACGCAGCATGTCGTTGACGTCGCCTTCATGCGCACCATCGAAAACAGGCGTCGCAATCGAAACGCCGCGCTTCCACTGGTCGGCGAGACGCAGGACCGACTCATCGTCGAACTCGTGGACCTGTTCGGCCTTCGGACCGTCACCGACGACATCGCCGATGGTCTTACGCAGCGGCTCAATGTTGCCATTGGCCTTGTAGGCTTCGATCAGTTCACCGATCTGGCGACCCATGCCGGCGCAAGCCCAGCCCAGATGCGTTTCCAGAATCTGGCCGACGTTCATGCGCGAGGGAACGCCGAGCGGGTTCAGAACGACGTCGACATGCGTGCCGTCTTCGAGGAACGGCATGTCCTCGACAGGCACAATGCGCGAGACCACGCCCTTGTTCCCGTGACGGCCGGCCATCTTGTCGCCCGGCTGGATCTTGCGCTTCACGGCGACGAAGACCTTGACCATCTTCATGACGCCAGGAGGCATTTCATCGCCGCGCTGGACCTTCTCGACCTTATCCATGAAGCGCTGTTCGAGGCGCGACTTGGATTCGTCGTACTGGCCGCGGAGTGCTTCGAGTTCGCTCTGGACCTTCTCGTCCTCGACCGCGAACATCCACCACTGCGAGCGGGGATATTCGGAGACGACGGCGTTCGAAAGCTCGGTGCCCTTCTTGAAGCCCTTCGGGCCGGCAATGGAGACCTGGCCGCGCAGCATGTCGATCAGACGGCCGTAGACGTTACGGTCGAGGATCGCCTGCTCGTCGTCGCGGTCCTTTGCCAGACGCTCGATCTCTTCGCGCTCGATCGCCATCGCGCGCTCGTCCTTCTCGACGCCATGGCGATTGAAGACGCGGACTTCGACGATCGTGCCGTAGGTGCCGGGCGGCATGCGCATGGAGGTATCGCGCACGTCGGAGGCCTTTTCGCCGAAGATGGCGCGCAGAAGCTTTTCTTCCGGCGTCATCGGGCTTTCGCCCTTCGGGGTGATCTTGCCGACGAGGATATCGCCCGGCTGAACTTCGGCGCCGATATAGACGATGCCGGCTTCGTCGAGGTTCTTCAACGCTTCTTCCGAAACGTTCGGAATATCGCGGGTGATTTCCTCGGGACCAAGCTTGGTGTCGCGCGCCATCACTTCGAATTCCTCGATGTGGATGGAGGTGAACACGTCGTCGGCAACGATACGTTCGGAGAGCAGGATCGAGTCTTCGTAGTTGTAGCCGTTCCAGGGCATGAACGCGACGAGCGCGTTGCGGCCGAGCGCCAGGTCGCCGAGATCGGTCGACGGACCGTCGGCGAGAATGTCGCCGCGGTTGACGACGTCACCGACAGTGACCAGCGGGCGCTGGTTGACGCAGGTGTTCTGGTTCGAACGCTGGAACTTCTGCAGACGGTAGATATCGACGCCGGATTTGCCGGCTTCGAGGTCTTCCGTGGCGCGGATAACGATACGCGTCGCGTCGACCTGGTCGACCACGCCGCCGCGACGGGCGCCGATGGCGGCACCGGAGTCACGGGCGACGACCGGCTCCATGCCGGTACCGACGAACGGGGCTTCGGCACGCAGCAGCGGCACGGCCTGACGCTGCATGTTCGAGCCCATGAGCGCGCGGTTGGCGTCGTCGTTTTCCAGGAACGGGATGAGCGCGGCTGCGACCGAAACGACCTGCTTCGGCGAAACGTCCATCAGGTTCATGCTGTCGCGCGGGGCGAGCATGACTTCGCCGGCATGACGGCAGACGACGAATTCGTCGACGAAGGAACCATCGGCGTTCATTTCGGCATTGGCCTGGGCGACGTAGTACTTCGCCTCTTCCATGGCGGAGAGGTAGAGCACGTCGTTCGTCACCTTGCCGTCGACGATGCGGCGGTACGGGCTTTCGATGAAGCCGTACTTGTTGACGCGGGCAAAGGTCGCAAGCGAGTTGATGAGACCGATGTTCGGGCCTTCCGGCGTTTCGATCGGGCAAATGCGGCCATAGTGGGTCGGATGCACGTCGCGGACTTCGAAGCCGGCGCGCTCACGGGTCAGACCGCCCGGACCGAGAGCCGAAAGACGGCGCTTGTGGGTGATTTCCGAGAGCGGGTTGACCTGGTCCATGAACTGCGAGAGCTGCGAGGAGCCGAAGAATTCGCGGACGGCGGCGGCTGCCGGCTTGGCGTTGATCAGATCCTGCGGCATGACCGTGTCGATCTCGATCGAGGACATGCGTTCCTTGATCGCACGTTCCATGCGCAAGAGGCCGAGACGGTACTGATTTTCCATCAGTTCGCCGACCGAACGGACGCGGCGGTTGCCGAGGTTGTCGATGTCGTCGATCTCGCCCTTGCCGTCGCGCAATTCGACCAGCATCCTGACCACGGCCAGGATGTCGTCCTTGCGCAGGATGCGGACGGTGTCTTCGACGGTCAGGTCGAGGCGCATGTTCATCTTGACGCGGCCGACGGCGGAGAGGTCGTAGCGCTCCGCATCGAAGAACAGCGAGTTGAACATGGCTTCGGCCGATTCCATGGTCGGCGGCTCACCCGGACGCATGACGCGGTAGATGTCGAACAGAGCGTCCTGACGGTTCTCGTTCTTGTCGGCAGACAGCGTGTTGCGGATATAGGCGCCGACATTGATGTGGTCGATGCCGAGAACCGGGATCTCGTCGAAACCGTTCGACAGGATGACGCCAAGCGTCTTCTCGTCGATTTCGTCGCCGGCCTCGAGATAGATTTCACCCGTGGAGTAGTTGACGATGTCTTCGGCAAGGTAGTTGCCGTAAAGGTCGTCGTCGCCGGCCTTCAGCGCCTTCAGGCCCTTGTCGGAGAGCTGGCGCAGCAGGCGCGGGGTCAGCTTCTTGCCGGCTTCCACGACGACTTCGCCGGTATCGGCGTCGACCATCTCGGTGATCGCCTTGGCGCCCTTCAGCGTTTCCGGCTTGAAGGGAATGCGCCAGCCTTCGCCGTCGCGCTTGTAGAGCGACTTCGTATAGAAGGTGTCGAGGATTTCCTCGCCGTCCATGCCAAGCGCCATCAGCAGCGACGTGACCGGAATCTTGCGGCGGCGGTCGATACGGGCGTAGACGATGTCCTTGGCGTCGAATTCAATATCGAGCCAGGAACCGCGGTAAGGAATGACACGCGCAGCAAAGAGCAGCTTGCCGGACGAATGGCTCTTGCCCTTGTCGTGGTCGAAGAAGACGCCCGGCGAACGGTGCATCTGGGAGACGATCACGCGCTCGGTGCCGTTGACGATGAACGTGCCGTTATTGGTCATGAGCGGCATGTCGCCCATGTAGACGGACTGCTCCTTGATGTCCTTGATCGACTTCGCGCCCGTATCTTCGTCGATATCGAACACGATGAGGCGCAGCGTCACCTTCAGCGGCGCTGCATAGGTCAGGTCGCGCTGACGGCATTCATCAACGTCGAACTTCGGCGGTTCGAATTCGTAGGACACGAATTCCAGCATGGAAGCGCCGGAGAAATCGGTGATCGGGAAAACCGACTTGAAGACGGCCTGAAGACCCTCGTCGGGACGACCGCCCTTCGGCTCTTCAACCATCAAAAACTGGTCGTAGGACGCCTTCTGAACCTCGATGAGGTTCGGCATTTCTGCGACTTCGGGGATCTTACCAAAAAACTTGCGTACGCGCCTGCGACCGTTGAACGAAAGGGTCTGAGCCATCGTCGCTCCTTCAAAATCTTGCACCCGGGCCTGCAACGGACGGGAACCGATGGCCAGTCGATCCCGTCAATCAATGAGTAATTCAATCTCGTCCGACTCCCGAAAACGCTCAGCTCGGATTGCTGTGCTGCCTTCGGTGCGAGACTATCCTTTTGAAGAACCCATTACCCAAAAGCCGTTTTGACGCGGCTTTTGGGTAATTCGTTCAGAAAAACGGCAAATGGGAGGCAGTAGATGCTGCCTCCCAAAAGCAGTTCAAGATTACTTGACGTCGGCCTTGGCGCCAGCGTCTTCAAGCTTCTTCTTGATGTCAGCGGCTTCAGCCTTGTTGACGCCTTCCTTGACAGCCTTCGGAGCGGCCTCGACGAGGTCCTTGGCTTCCTTGAGGCCGAGACCGGTGATGGCGCGGACTTCCTTGATGACGTTGATCTTGTTGGCACCAGCGTCGACGAGGATGACGTCGAATTCGGTCTTTTCTTCTTCAACGACAGCAGGGCCAGCACCACCGGCAGCGGCAGCAACAGCTACCGGAGCAGCAGCGGAAACGCCCCACTTTTCTTCGAGAAGCTTCGACAGTTCTGCAGCTTCCAGAACGGTCAGCGAGGAGAGGTCGTCTACGATCTTTGCGAGATCAGCCATTTTACTAGTTCCTTTTGTTCGGTTCGAACCGGTTGATTATAAACAGCGAAAAACCGCCTTACGCGGCTTCGTCCTTCTTGGCGTAGGCCGCAAACACGCGAGCAAGCTGGCTTGCCGGTGCTGCAACAACCCCAGCGATGCGGGTAGCCGGTGTCTGGATCATGCCCAGCAGCTTCGCACGCAGCTCATCAAGCGAAGGCAGGGTCGCAAGCGACTTGACTGCTTCGGCGTTGAGCGTGGTTGTTCCCATGGCGCCGCCCAGAACAATGATCTTGTCATTGGTCTTGGCGAAATCCATGACGACCTTCGGAGCGGTGATCGGGTCATTGCTGTATGCAATCAGCGTCTGACCTTTGAAGAGATTGGTAATCCCTTCCGCTTCCGTACCCTGAAGGGCAATTTTGGCCAGGCGGTTCTTCGCGACTTTGACGGTACCGCCAGCTGCACGCATCTTCGAACGAAAATCGTTCATCTGCGCGACTGTGGCACCAGCATAGTGGGCCACGACAACTGAGCCCGAAGCCTTGAAGACTTCGTTCAGTTCCGTGACGAATTCGCGTTTTTCCGCTCTTTCCACTGCCTATCTCCAGTTGGCAGGACCGAAATCGGACCTGCCGGGTTGCCTTTGCCTCCTGGGATCATGTGAGATCCCAAGCGACGCTTGAGGATCCTGTCCCCCCGCGCTCCCGCGCCAATCAAGGCTAAAGAGGCACAAGGCATCCAAGGCTCGAACCGAGTTACGAGAAGCGAACTTCATGCAATTCGGGTCTTACCCGTCTCATGCAGGCCAAGTGATTAAGGGAAAACCACCTGCAATCTCGGACAGGATTCCGGATTTCTCCGGAATATTCCGGCCCCTTGCGAGGCCGGAAATTCAGTCGCCGGGCTCAAAGCCCGACCATTGCGCCCAAGTCCTTGGGCGCGAACTTATGCAGTCGGAGCTGCGGTGACCGAGCCGACTTCGATCTTGACGCCCGGGCCCATGGTCGAGGAAATCGCCACGCGCTTGACATAGTTGCCCTTGGCGCCAGCCGGCTTTGCCTTGATGACGGCGTCAGCGAAGGCGCGGATGTTTTCTTCCAGAGCCTTGGCGTCGAAAGAGGCCTTGCCGATACCGGCATGGACGATGCCAGCCTTCTCGACGCGGAACTCGACAGCGCCGCCCTTGGAAGCCTTGACGGCTCCGGCGACGTCCATGGTGACGGTGCCGACCTTCGGGTTCGGCATCATGCCACGGGGGCCGAGAACCTTACCGAGACGGCCGACGAGCGGCATCATGTCGGGGGTGGCGATGCAGCGATCGAATTCGATCTTGCCGCCCTGGACGATTTCGACGAGCTCTTCAGCGCCGACGATATCAGCACCGGCAGCCTTGGCTTCATCAGCCTTGGCGCCACGCGCGAAGACTGCGACGCGAACCGTACGGCCTGTGCCGTTCGGCAGGTTGACGACGCCGCGAACCATCTGGTCCGCATGGCGCGGGTCGACGCCGAGGTTCATCGAGACTTCGATGGTTTCGTCGAACTTGGCGACAGCCCGTTCCTTGACCATGCCGATGGCCAGGCTCAGAGCGTAGAGCTTGGTGGGATCAACACCTTCGTTGATCTTCTGCGTGCGCTTACCAGCCATGATCTTAACCCACCACTTCCAGGCCCATGGCGCGGGCAGAGCCCTCGATCATCGCCATTGCACCTTCGATATCCGCTGCGTTCAGATCCTTCATCTTGGCTTCTGCGATCGTCTTGATCTGAGCCTTGGTGAGGGAGCCGGCCTTGGCGCCCTTGCCGGGCGTCTTGGAACCGGACGTGATCTTCGCTTCCTTCTTCAGCCAGTAGCTGACCGGAGGCTGCTTCATCGCGAAGGTGAAGGACTTGTCCTGGTAATAGGTGATGACGACCGGAATCGGCATACCCTTTTCCATTTCCTGCGTGGCGGCATTGAACGCCTTGCAGAATTCCATGATGTTAATGCCACGCTGACCAAGCGCCGGACCAATCGGCGGGGACGGGTTTGCCGATCCTGCCTTGACCTGAAGCTTGAGCTGGCCTGCAACTTTCTTAGCCATATCTCTCTGCCTTTCATGAACGGCCGGTCGCCCGGCCCGTGATGCCGGATCTCTCCGGCGGCTGCGGTTGCGTGGTGCGGATCGTTAGGGTCCGGCTAAGACCCCTCACCTTCCACGCGGATGCGGACAAAGTCCGCAGGAAACAGGCCGCAAGGGCCAGCCTCCAGTCTCTGCAATCAGACCTTCTCGACCTGAGCGTATTCCAGCTCGACCGGCGTTGCGCGGCCGAAGATCGACACTTCCACCTTCAGGCGCGAACGTTCTTCGTCCACATCCTGAACCGTGCCGTTGAACGACGCGAACGGGCCGTCGGAAACGCGGACCTGCTCGCCGATCTCGAAGGTAATGGAGGCCTTCGGCCGCTCGACACCTTCCTGGACCTGACCGAGAATGCGCTCGGCTTCGTAATCTGGAATCGGAACGGGCTTATTGTCGGAGCCGAGGAAACCTGTGACCTTCGGCGTATTCTTGATCAGGTGATAGGCTTCATCCGTCAGATTGGCGCGAACCATGACGTAGCCCGGGAAAAACTTGCGCTCCGAATCGACCTTGCGGCCGCGACGCACTTCCACCACCTTTTCGGTCGGCACGAGGATCTTCTCGAACAGGTGCTCCAGCCCCTTCTGGCGAGCCTTGTTCTCGATGTCTTCAGCCACCTTCTTTTCAAAATTAGAATATGCGTGGACGATGTACCAACGTGCCGCCATTTTCATCTCCACCCGTATCAGTTGCCGGTATTCAGCACGAAGCTCAGGACCCAGCCGATCAGCTGGTCAGCGGCAAAGAAAAACAGCGCGGCGAAAACCACCATCACAAGCACCATAACCGTCGAGATCATCGTCTCGCGGCGCGACGGCCATGTAACTTTGGACGTCTCGGAGCGAACCTGCTGCAGAAACGCAAACGGATTGGATTTGGATGCCATCGACTGCCCACGCAATTACGGCGCGTAAAGCTGAAACTATCAGCCCCACGCACCGCGTGTCTGTTGAACCCTAAATAAACACCGATTTCCGAATACACAAGAGGGAAACCGAAGTTTAACGAAATTACTTACCACCCATCAATCCCCGGCCGGAATGCCGCGAGCATGTCCGCGCTGTCCCGCATCAAGGAGAATGGCAGGGGCAGTAGGGCTCGAACCTACGACCTGCGGTTTTGGAGACCGCCGCTCTACCAACTGAGCTATACCCCTTCATACCTGTCATTCAGCGCCAGAGCCAAGGCCCGCAAATCGCTGCTGAAAAGCATGGCGCTCCCTTTAAGACGACGGCACGGGATTGGCAAGCACGATTTTCGATTTTCAAAGCCATTCTCCTCATATGCGAGCAGTAGGCTTTTCCACCGGGCGACCAAGATCCGTTCAGAGGTTCACATATTTCCGCCAATCGTGCTCTTCTTTAAAGCCCAGCACCTCGCGAATCTTGCGGTTGGAGAGCAGACCCTCATATTCGCCGATCTCGCGGGTGAAGGGCACGTTCGGGAAGAATCGCTTTGCAAGCTCCTTCGACGGCGTGTTGGCCGAGACAGTGTCGTTGGCGGCGTTGAAGACCTGATAGCCGAGACCGTCCTTCTCGATGCACAGATGGCAGATCTGTCCGAGGTCGCGGGCGTCGATATAGCTCCAGGCGATGCGCTTGCGCATCTCGGGATTGGCGAAAAAGGTGGGGAATTTCTCGTATTCGTGCGGCTCGATGACGTTGCCGATGCGCAGCGCATAAATGTCGAAACCCGAGCGTTCGGCAAAGGCGCGCGCCGTCTTTTCGTTGACCACCTTGGAAAGGCCGTAAGAATCCATCGGATTGACGTCGTAGTCCTCCTCCAGCGGGAAATGGTGGAAATCGCGATGGCCTTCGGCGAAGCAGACGCCGTAGGTCGTCTCGCTCGATGCGACGATGATCTTCCTGATGCCGAGCTTCACCGCCGCCTCGATGACATTGTAGGTGCCCATCGTGTTGATGCGGAAGGTTTCGTTGTCGGGCTTGATCAGAATGCGCGGGATGGCGGCGAAATGCACGACAGCATCGAAGGGCTGCACGCCCCTGCCCGCATCGAGATCGGGAAAATCGCGATGCATCGAGAGCGCATTGAAGACCTGACCGCTGTCGGTGATGTCGGCGATGAGATTGGTGACGCCGGGGCTATCCAGCGGCACGAGATCGAGGTTGTGAACCTCGTAACCGGCATTGACGAGCCATGGCACAGTATGGCGACCTGCCTTGCCCGAACCGCCCGTGAACAGAATGCGTCTCTTCATGGAATATCCTCCGCGTCATGAAATCGGAGGCATAGTGAGACGCTTCCGCGCGAAGAGCAAGCGAGCGTCGTGCAAGGGTTCACCCCCGCGTCGCCAGGAGCATCCTATCCGGGAGCGCCTGGCCGATCATTTCCGATCATCGCAGAAGGCTGCGATGCTCTGCAAGGGTCGTCACTTGACGACACTTACCTCCAGCGTCGTCACTTGACGACGCTTAACTCCAACGTCGTCACTTGACGACGCTTATCTCGTTGACCTGCACTCCGGCTGCCTGAACAACCTCTTGCGGAATTGCAGCGATGAAAAACATCGTGAAAACATACATAGCGAATATCGTCGCAGCGAATGTGGCCTTTGGAATCATCCGGGCTCTCCTCTTTGCAAGAAGGAGTCTGGACTAAAATGGGCCATTCACAAACCGGTTTCTGAATGTGAGATGAACAAAATACTGTGACAGGCCAATTTAACGATATTTTTACAACACCTGTTAAACCTACCGGAAGCCATGAAAATGAAAAACCCCGCTGTTTCCAGCGGGGTCTTCATAATTGCGGATAACTCGAAAGTTACTCGACGATCGAAGCGACGATGCCGGCGCCGACGGTGCGGCCGCCTTCGCGGATGGCGAAGCGCAGCTTTTCTTCCATCGCGATCGGAACGATCAGCTCGACGGCAACCGTGACGTTGTCGCCCGGCATAACCATCTCCGTGCCTTCCGGCAGCGTCACAATGCCCGTCACGTCGGTTGTGCGGAAGTAGAACTGCGGACGGTAGTTGGTGAAGAACGGCGTATGACGGCCACCCTCTTCCTTCGTCAGGATGTAGGCTTCCGCCATGAACTTCTTGTGCGGCTTGACAGAACCCGGCTTGCAGAGAATCTGGCCACGCTCGACGCCGTCACGGTTCACACCGCGGATCAGCGCGCCGATGTTGTCGCCAGCCTGGCCCTGATCGAGCAGCTTGCGGAACATTTCAACGCCGGTCACCGTCGTCTTCGAGGTCGGACGGATGCCGACGATCTCTACTTCTTCGCCAACCTTGACGATGCCACGCTCGACGCGGCCGGTCACAACCGTGCCGCGGCCCGAGATCGAGAACACGTCTTCGATCGGCATCAGGAACGGCTGGTCGATCGGACGCTCAGGCGTCGGGATGTAGGCGTCAACCGCAGCCATCAGCTCGCGGATCGCGTCTTCGCCGATCTTCTTGTCCGAATCTTCGAGAGCAGCGAGCGCCGAACCCTTGACGACCGGGATATCGTCGCCCGGGAAGTCGTAGGACGACAGCAGTTCGCGAACTTCGAGCTCGACCAGTTCGAGAAGCTCGGCGTCGTCAACCTGGTCGACCTTGTTCAGGAACACCACGATCGCCGGAACGCCGACCTGGCGGGCCAGAAGGATGTGTTCGCGCGTCTGCGGCATCGGGCCGTCAGCGGCCGAGCACACCAGGATCGCGCCGTCCATCTGGGCAGCACCGGTGATCATGTTCTTGACGTAGTCGGCGTGGCCGGGGCAGTCGACGTGCGCGTAGTGGCGGGCCGGCGTCTCATACTCGACGTGGGCCGTCGAAATGGTGATGCCACGGGCCTTTTCTTCCGGAGCCGCGTCGATCTGGTCGTACGCCTTGAACTCACCGAAGTACTTCGTGATCGCTGCCGTCAGAGACGTCTTGCCGTGGTCAACGTGGCCGATCGTGCCGATGTTGACGTGCGGCTTGTTGCGCTCAAACTTACTCTTTGCCATTTGAATGCTTCCTGTGAACGAAATGGTGGGCCCCGGCGAACCGGTTTAGTGCCGCCGTTTAAGGCTTTCGGCGACATTGCGCAAGACTTAATTGCAGACGCCATTCTTGGCCTGACAGCGCATATGGGAGACAATTCGCCGCCTGCAAGGCGATTCGCCGAAGTGCCCTCGAAAATCCCTGAAATCTCAGAGAAAATCGCATGGACGACTGGGGGACGAAGCTCAGGCGGTCGGCGCCGACCGCCCCTCGCCCGTCAGGCGATGGCCGCCATCGTGGAATTCATCGCCAGCGCGGAAACACCCAAAAACTACCGCGGCGGCGGTCGTATGAACTGGCTTCAGGGAAACTGGAGCGGGTAGCGGGAATCGAACCCGCGTATTCAGCTTGGAAGGCTGCTGCTCTACCATTGAGCTATACCCGCGGGGTGGTCCGATCCGATGACGAATGGTGGAGAGAGTTGGATTTGAACCAACGTAGGCTGAGCCAACGGATTTACAGTCCGTCCCCTTTAACCACTCGGGCATCTCTCCAGTTTTCGTCCGGATCGCTAGACCAAGTTCGTCAGACTTCGAAGCGTTGCCGCCCGTCGTCTGCGCCGCGTATATGACCGGAGCATTTCAGTCTGTCAACACGATGACAACGGAAAAAACACGAAAAATTTCATTCGCCGCCGAAAGCCGGCATATGAAAGAAAGCCTATGCGGCGGCGAGCGCCATAGCTATAAAGCCGCATGAGCAAAGACAACAAATCCGGCGGCAAGTCCGCGACAGACCCATCCGCCAAGGATACGCATTACGCCAATCTGCGGCGCGCCCACCGGGACGCCAAGCGCGAACGCGGCGAGATTCCGACACCTCAGCCGCAGAAGCGCAGGCGCGGGGCCGAGGACTGGAAGCCGCCGGCTCTTGCCCCCGATCAGGTGCATCTTTACGGCCTGCATACGGTGCGCGCCGCCCTCGACAATCCCGAGCGCAAGAAGATCAAGCTGTTCGTGACGCAGAATGCGCTGGCGCGGCTCGAAGTCGACGTCGAAACGCTCGGCATTCCCTTCGAAATCGTCTCGCCGCAGGAGATCGATAAGGTGCTCGGCCCGGAAGCGATCCATCAGGGCGTCATGCTGGAAACACGGCCGCTTCCGGTACGCCGACTCGAAGCGCTGAAGGACAGCCCTCTCCTGCTCGTCCTCGATCAGGTGACCGATCCGCACAATGTCGGCGCGATCATGCGTTCAGCCGTCGCCTTCAATGCCGGCGCCGTTATCACCACCCAGAGACATAGCCCGACCGAGTCAGGCGTGCTCGCCAAGTCCGCCTCCGGCGCGCTGGAGCTGATACCTTATATACAGGTCACCAATCTCGCGGATGCGCTCGGCGAATTGCACAAGCTCGGTTTCTCCACCATCGGCCTTGATTCGGAAGGGCCGGCGCCGCTCGAAGGCACCTTCTCTGGCGAGAAGGTGGCGCTGGTGCTCGGCTCCGAAGGCAAGGGACTTCGGCAGAAGACGCGGGAAACTGTCAACGCACTTGCCCGCCTCGATATGCCGGGCGCGATCAAATCGCTCAACGTCTCGAATGCCGCAGCGATCGCGCTTTATGCGGCGCGTCTCCACCTGAAGGCATAGGCTGGCCTGCTCGGACGCCGCGCTCCTGCTCAGCTCGGCGTCTGGCAGCTGGCAGGTCCGTCCAGCGGTCGGCGCAGTGTATCGCCCGCCACATAGGCCACCTCGACGGGATAGACGATCACGCTCGGCAGCTTCTCGATTTCACCAGCGTGGCCGGGGCTGCGTTTGATTTCCGCCTTGTAGGCTGAGGCACAATCCGGCAGCTGCTTCAGCGGCAGCCCGGTGTCGGCGGCGATCGCCTTTGCGCAGGCAGCACCATCGAGATAGAGCGAGCAGGACGCCGTGTAGACGCGGCGGAAGTCGAGGGTCAGCTCCCCCTTCCCGCTCCTTATCGCGGCAAAATTGTCGCCCTCAAACGAATCGTCGAGTAGCCGCTCGCCCGTCGCCGCATCGTAGACGACGAAAGGCAGTCCGCCGTTCCACCCGTCCGCTGCCCGGAAGAAGACGAAACCGCCGCTGACGCCCATGAGATAACCGGCTATATCGTCCTCGATCACCCGCTCGCGTTCGTCGGCGCGCTCACAGGGCGCATCGGCGGCAAGCAGCGCCAGCTTTTCGGCTCCGACCTCGCCGAGATCGACTTCCTTGACCATGAAGGCGGGATAACGGCTGCAGGTGATCTTCGGCTTTGCATCAGGATTGAGTTCGTCCTTCGGCAGCGCGACGACGTCCACTTTTATCGGCCTGTCGAACGGTGCCGGGCTTTCGGACGCTCCGGCCAAGGAAATCAGTGCCGCAAGGATAGTCGATGTCTTGATCGTCCGCTTCATCACAGTCCGCCTCTGAAATGCTTCGGTATCTCTGACATGGTTCGATCCGGCGCGACAGATGGGAAACGGATGCCGGCAAGACCCGTGCAACGCCTGGCCGATGCCGGAGAAATCCACTTTTGCCTTGGAAAGACCTTCCGGAACACTATGATCGGGCGATGACCGGTTGGCGCGACCGGTCAGAAGCAAGAAGGAACGATTCCCATCATGGCCATTCGACCGCTGATTTTCGGTATCCTCTTCGTCGCGGTCTTCGTCGTGATTATTCTCAGCATCATCTGGGTGGACACCTCGCATCCCATCCACCAGCCCGATCCCCTGTCGCCGACGGCGCCCGGCCCCGCGACGCCGGGACCGGTGCAATAATCCCGGCCGGAACGCGGAGGGCGCTTACGCGTTAATCCCGGAATCGAACGAGGATTGAACGCTCATGCGCATAATGATCGCCGTCGTCGCCTTCATGGTCGTCTCCGTGCTCAGCATCGCGATGATGTCGCCATCGGGCGCCGGAGAGACCGGCAATGGCGACAGGATCGAGGCGAGCGTCAATGAACCTATCGCGCATTAAAATAAAGGCCCGAATGATCCGGGCCTTTATCTTCAGCTGCGGTAGAGCCAGAAAGGCATGCCGCGATCACGATCGCGCCACTCGCGGCGTTCCTGCCAACGCTCGGCACGCCACCGCCGCCAATGACGGCGATCATCGCGCCAATCGGAGCGGCGCCAATCGCGCTCGTCGCGCCAGCCACGGTCGTCACGCCAGCCACGGTCGTCACCATCGTCACGGTCGCGATCACGTCGCCAGCCATCACGAATTTGAACGATATCGCCCTGTGCCGACACTGCCGGCCGCTCGACCGGCATGGCGGCCGCCGGTGCGACGGACGCGAAAGCCCCACCGACTGAAATGGTTGCGGCGAGAAAGAGATGTGCGAGCCTCATGGCTGTTTCCTCATTGATGATGAGGCGAAGATAGTCGGGCGCGGCTGAATTGGCGCTGAAGCAGCCCTTCACGCGCGGTTCATCGAGCGATGCGGGCTATTAAAAAAATCTGCTGGGTGCGATCGAACAAAGCAGCGTCGAACCGAGGTATGGCCTGCGAAGGCGGCGCCTTCGCTTAGCAGCTTTCTTCAGCTCGCCGAGCCGAAGCTCACAGAGCGTAGGCTGGTGCCCCCGCCAGGGTTCGAACCCGGGACCCCCTGATTACAAATCAGGTGCTCTACCAACTGAGCTACAAGGGCAATAATTGCCCAACTAGCAGATTCTATGATTCTGTAAAGGGAAATCCGTGCCTGCGCGAACAGGTCGGCTGCGGCTCAAAACGCTTCGCGGCAGAAAACGTCCTTGTCGTACAAGGCCTTTATCCTTTAGCTAGGACAGCATCATAAAGGGCATTGCATGGGCCGTTCATTTCAGACGCTATCCTTTCTCGCCTCACCAACGACGGAGGCGCTTGCCGCTCGCGAGGAGCTGATTCGCCTCTATGGTGACGTGCCGGCTGACGAAGCCGACGTCATCGTCGCGCTTGGCGGCGACGGTTTCATGCTGCAGACGCTGCACCACACCATGAACTCCGGCAAACTGGTTTACGGCATGAATCGCGGTTCGGTCGGATTCCTGATGAACGATTATCGCACCGAACAGCTTCAGGAACGCATCTGCCTCGCCGTCGAAAACGTCTTCCGGCCATTGCAGATGACGACGGCCAATGCCGACGGCACCAACTCGACGGCGCTGGCCATCAACGAGGTCTATCTTTTTCGCCAGTCCTATCAGGCGGCGAATCTGCGGGTCATGATAGATGGGCGCGTCCGCCTGGAGGAACTCATCTGCGACGGGCTGATGGTGGCGACACCGGCCGGATCGACGGCCTATAATCTTTCCGCCCATGGCCCGATCCTGCCGCTCGAAGCGCCGCTGCTCGCGATGACGCCGGTCAGCGCGTTCAGGCCGCGGCGCTGGAGGGGCGCGCTGCTTCCGAACAAAGTGACCGTCGATATCGACATTCTCGAGCCGGAGAAGCGGCCGGTGAACGCCGTGGCCGACAATACCGAGGTCAAGTCGGTGCTGCATATCCGAATCGCCCAGTCGGAGCATATGACGGCGCGCATCCTCTCCGATCCCGACCGCTCCTGGTCCGACCGTATTCTCGCCGAGCAGTTCAAGGATTGAGACGATGGCCATGCGAGGGATATTGACGACCACCATTTTCCTATTGGGATGGTCGGTCGCAGCCGCCCCGGCGCAGGATGCCATCCTGCCGGCATCGGTGATTTTCGCGACCAGCACCGGCTATTGGGAGGATGACGGCAACGCACCTGATGTCGAGCGGGCGCCGATGGGTGCCGAGAGCGTCGCCAACCCCGAGGGAAAGGCCACCCAGCGCCACGGCTACTACAAGCTCTTTGCCGTCCGCCAGGCCGACAGGACCTCGAAGGTCTACCTGCAGCAGATTGCCCAGACAGAGACCGGCCCGGCGATCGCCTCGACCATCGAACTGCAGGAAATCAGCGACCTGAAGCCTTACGTTACCGATATACGCCCGGAGAATTCGAACGGCATCATCAAGGAGCCGGGGCTGTTTGCCACGATCTATCTGAAGACCGATCCCGCCGCCGAGCCGGATAGCTGGACCGTGCTGATCGACGAATTCGGCGACATCACCGTGGAGAAGGCGACGAATTGAACGGCTGGGAATTGTTCGGAGAGACATCTGGGCGATGAAACTGGGCTATCGCGAGGGCATCCTCTACGACAAGAAGAGGTCGAATTGGGACGCAGCCGGCCCCAGGCCGATCAACTGGTCGCTCTGGTACCCGGCTGCCGATGACGCCCGGGAAAGCGATATAACGGAAAGAAGCTGGTTTCAGAAGGCGACTGTTGCCCGCGATGCGCCCATCCGGCCGGCGGCCCGGCCCTACCCCCTCGTCCTTCTGTCGCACGGCACCGGCGGATCCGCGGCCGGACTGGAGTGGCTGGCGCGACGCCTGGTCGATCGCGGATTTGCAGCGCTCGGCGTCAGCCATCACGGCAATACCGGTATCGAGCCCTATCGCGCCGAAGGTTTTGCCTGCCTTTGGGAGCGGGCACCCGACCTCAGCTACATGCTCGACCACAGCGATGACTGGCTCGGCAATCTGTCGGGCCATATCGAAACGGCCCGCGTGTTTGCGGCCGGATTTTCGGCCGGAGCCTATAGCGTGATGCTGCTGCTTGGCGCTATCGCCCAGTTCTCGCAGTTCGAACCGTCCAGGATGAAGCCGGATGGTGCGCGCGGACCAAGGGAATTTCCCGACCTTGCCGACCATATCCCGACATTGCTGCGCACCAGCGAGGTGTTTCGCGATTCACGGTCGCGCGTGTCGCAGTCCTACCGGGACGAGAGAATCAAGGCCGCGCTCGTCTGCGCGCCGGGCCGGTCCGTTCTCTGTTTCAGCGAGGAAAGCCTGAAGGCTGTCAATGCGCCCGCCCTCATCCTGGTCGGCGATGCCGACAGGGCGGCACCGGCGGAGGAATGTTCGTCATGGCTGCATGCGCGGCTGCGGCACAGCGCTCTTAAGATCTTCGGCGGCGGCCTTGGACATTATGTCTTCGTGCCGGAGGGCACGGCGCTCGGCCTCGCCTTCGCGGCAGAACTTTTTACCGATCCCCCGGGCATCGAGCGCGCCGCCATTCATGACGAGATTGCCGATCTGTCGGCCGCGCTGTTTCAAGACAGCGACGTCAGCGCCATGGTCTGAGCAAAAGAAAAGCCCCGTCTCCGGGGCTTTCGTGTCTCGATTCTGCTGTACCCTATCAGTCGACATCCTCGACGACCGCGTCGGCGGCGCCGCTGATGCGGTGGGCAAGGGCTGCTTCCATGAACTCGTTCAGATCACCGTCGAGCACATCGTCCGGGGCGCTGCTGGCGACACCGGTGCGCAGGTCCTTCACCAACTGGTAGGGCTGCAGCACGTAAGAGCGAATCTGGTGGCCCCAGCCGATATCCGTCTTGGAGGCGGCTTCGGCGTTGGCGGCGTCCTCACGCTTCTTCAGTTCCGCTTCGTACATGCGGGCACGCAGCATGTCCCACGCCTTGGCGCGGTTCTTGTGCTGCGAACGCTCCTGCTGGCACTGCACGACGATACCGGTCGGGATATGCGTGATGCGCACGGCCGAGTCGGTGGTGTTGACGTGCTGGCCGCCGGCGCCCGACGAACGATAGGTATCGATGCGGCAGTCGCTTTCGTTGATCTCGATCTGGATCGAGTCGTCGACAACCGGATAGACCCAGATCGACGAGAATGAGGTGTGGCGGCGCGCATTGCTGTCGTAAGGCGAGATGCGCACCAGCCGGTGCACGCCCGATTCCGTCTTCAGCCAGCCATAGGCATTGTGGCCCTTGACGAGCAGGGTCGCGGATTTGATGCCCGCTTCTTCGCCGTCATGGACTTCGAGAAGCTCGACCTTGAAACGCTGGCGTTCGGCCCAGCGGGTGTACATGCGCAACAGCATGTTGGCCCAGTCCTGGCTTTCGGTACCGCCGGCGCCGGAATGGACTTCGAGATAGGTGTCATTGCTATCGGCTTCGCCGGAGAGCATCGCCTCCACCTGGCGGCGGGCGGCCTCGGCCTTTAAGGCCTTCAGCGTGTCCTCGGCTTCCTTGACGACGCCCTGGTCGCCCTCTTCCTCGCCAAGCTCGATCAGCTCGATATTGTCGTTCAGCTGCTGTTCGAGCTGCTTGACGCCGTTGATGCCGTCATCGAGCTGCTGGCGCTCGCGCATCAGCTTCTGCGCTTCCTGTGCATCGTTCCAGAGGTTCGGATCCTCTGCCTTGTTGTTCAACCAGTCCAGTCGTCTTATCGCCTGGTCCCAGTCAAAGATGCCTCCTCAGCAGGGTGATAGCCTGCTTGGTTTCATCGACTACGTTTTCGATTTCCGCTCGCATTTTCCGCTTCTCTGCTCGGTCTCTTCAAGTGCTGGTTTACGTCTTTGTTTCACGCAATTCCGGACGCAAAACCGCTGCGCACTTTTGCTGGAAATGCTCTAGAGACACCCGCCGCGGATGTAAAGGGCCGCGGCAAGCGTTCCAAAATTCGGCGACGGTCAGAACAGGCCGGGCGTTCCGGTCTGGACGGCTTGGTTGGCCTGCGGCGAGGTCTTCAGGATCTCCTCCGGCGCCATGGTGCTGTCCATGCCGATGACGGAGAAGCTGTCGGCCGGGCCGGTGCCGGGCTTGAAAGCCTCGACAATGGTGTTCGGATCGCCGTCCGCGGCAGCCATGCCGGTCTTGCGGTCGATCGGGATCAGGTTCATGCCGGGCGGGATGACGAATTTGGATTCCGGCGTATCCTTGACGGCGGCCTGCATGAATTCGTTGAAGATCGGGGCGGAGAGACCGCCGCCGGTGCCGCCGCGGCCGAGCGGGGCCGGCGTATCGAAGCCCATATAGAGGCCGGCAACCAGATCCGGCGTGAAGCCGACGAACCAGGCATCCTTCTCGTCGTTGGTGGTGCCGGTCTTGCCGGCGACGTCGCGGCCGCCGAGGTCGATCTTGCCGGCGGCGGTGCCGCGCTGGATGACGCCCTGCATCATCGAGGTGATCTGGTAGGCGGTCATCGGGTCGAGAACGGTTTCGCGATTGTCGACGACATTCGGCTCTTCCTGGTTCTGCCAGTCACCGGCATTGCAGCCCTCGCACAGACGCTCCTCATGCTTGAAGATCGTCTTGCCATAGCGGTCCTGAATACGGTCGATCAATGTCGGCTTGATCTGCTTGCCGCCATTGGCGATGACCGAATAGGCCGAGACCATGCGCAGCACCGTCGTGTCGCCGGCGCCGAGCGACATGGAGAGAACCGGCAGCATGTGATCGTAGATGCCGAAGCGCTCTGCATATTCGGCGACGATGTTCATGCCGAGATCATTGGCGAGGCGCACCGTCATCAGATTGCGCGAATGCTCGATGCCCGAGCGCAGCGTCGAGGGCCCGCCGACTTCGCCGCCGTAGTTTTCCGGCTTCCAGACCTGGCCGCCCGACACGATCTCGATCGGCGCATCCATGATGACGGAGGCCGGCGTATAACCATTGTCCATCGCCGCCGCATAGACGAAGGGCTTGAACGAGGAGCCCGGCTGGCGCATCGCCTGGGTGGCGCGGTTGAATTCGGACTGCGAGTAGGAGAAGCCGCCGACCATGGCCAGCACGCGGCCGGTCTTCGGGTCCATGGCGACCAGGCCGCCCTGCACCTTCGGCGGCTGCTGCAGGCGGTAGGAGGTCGAGGCGTCGTCGCCGAGCTTTGCGACATAAACGACGTCGCCGGGGGCCAGGACGCCGACCGGCGACTTCGCGGTCTTGCGGGCGCCGTCGGCCGAACGGAAGGCCCACTGCATGTTCTTGGCATCGATCGTGCCGCGTTGACGCTCAGCCGCGACCTTGCCGCTTCCATCCTTGGCCGGCTGCAGGCCGATGTCGACATTGCTGTCGGACACGGCGAGCACGACGGCAAGCCGCCATTCCGGCACGTCGGACAGTGCGGGGATATCGGCAAGCGCCTTGCCCCAGTCACCGCTCGCATCGATCTGCTTGAGGGGGCCGTGGAAACCTCGGCGCTCGTCATAGGTGACCAGACCGTCCTGCAGCGCCTTGCGGGCAGCGAGCTGCATCTGCGGATCGAGCGACGTGCGCACTGAAAGGCCACCCTCATAGAGAACCTTTTCGCCATATTGGTCGATCAGCTGGCGACGCACGGCTTCGGCGAAATAATCCGATGCAAAGAGCGACGGGCCGGTCGTGCGGGCGGTGACGCCGAGCGGCTGCTTCTTGGCTTCCTCACCGTCGCTCTGGCTGACATAGCCGTTCTCGACCATGCGGTCGATCACCCAGTTGCGGCGCTCGAGCGCAGCTTCCGGGTGGCGGAAAGGATGATAATTGGCGGGCCCCTTCGGCAGCGAGGCCAGGTAAGCTGCCTCGGCGACGGTCAGTTCGGTGACGGATTTGTTGAAATAGGTGAGTGCTGCGCCGGCGATGCCGTAGGAATTCAGGCCGAAGAAAATCTCGTTCAGGTAGAGTTCGAGGATCTTGTCCTTGCTGTAGGCCTGCTCGATGCGGAAGGAGAGGATCGCTTCCTTGATCTTGCGGTCGATCGTCTGGTCCGAGCTCAAAAGGAAGTTCTTGGCGACCTGCTGGGTAATGGTGGAGGCGCCGACCGGACGGCGGCCGGAGCCGAAATTCTGCAGGTTGACGAGGATTGCGCGGCCGAGACCGGTAAGATCGACGCCCGGGTGATTGTAGAAATTCTTATCTTCGGCCGACAGGAAAGCGGCCTTCACGCGGTCGGGAATGGCCTGGATCGGCAGGAAAAGACGCTTTTCCTTGGCGTATTCGGCCATCAGGGCGCCGTTGCCGGCATGAACGCGGGTGGTCACCGGCGGCGCGTAGCTGTTCAGAACGGCATAGTCCGGCAGATCCCTGGCGACATTGGTGATATAGATGGCAACACCCGCCGCCGCGACCAGAAACAGGACGCAGGCCATTCCGAAGAAATATCCAAAAAGTCTAACCATATTTCAGCTACCGGTCTTTTCGATCTTCAATCGGCGCAGACGCAACGATTGCATGGATCAAGGCAATTTGCACGTTGCGCGGCTTACTCCATGAGCGTTACCGCCACAAGCCGATTCCGCGCCTCAGGCCTACGAAACATAAGCCGGAGTAACGGCGCGAATGTGAGCAAAATAGGGCTCTGCCCGCCGCATTCACCGCTGCAGCAGCGTTTCATTAGAACTGTCACATCCAAGCAACGCCGTCGCCGCCGCCAATCTGAGGCATCTTGCTCAGAACTTGATTCATGTGACGCGCTTTAAGTCGTTGTTTTTTATGCATATCGCCATGCCACAACCCGCTACAGCTCTTTGCGTGGCATTGATTAGCCGCCATTCGCCATGACGGCGGCGCGGTATCGCTTCACTGCGTCGGTCAAGAGACCGGCGATCTTGTCGCGCCAGGTCTCGTCGAGCAGCAGTTTCTCGTCATCGGCATTCGAGAGGAAGCCGAGCTCGAGAAGGATCGACGGCACGTCAGGGGCCTGCAGCACGCGAAAGCCGGCGTGACGGTGTGGATTGTTGATGGTGCCAACCTGATCCTTGAAGGAATTCAGCACGCTCTCGGCCAGCGAGATCGAAAAGGCCTGGGTCTCGCGCCGGGTCAGATCGAGCAGGATGTCTGCGACCTCGGGCGGCTCGGCGACCGTCTCCTTGCCGGCGATCTGGTCGGAAAGGTTTTCACGATCGGCAAGGTCGGCGGCGAGCTTGTCGGATGCCTTGTCGGAGATCGTGTAGACGGTCGCGCCGCGGATATCTTTCTGCTTCAGCGTGTCGGCATGCAGGGAAATGAACAGGCCGGCATGGTTCTGGCGGGCGATCAGCACGCGCTGCGAAAGCGACAGGAACTCGTCATCCTCGCGCGTCAGGAAAGCCTTGATGCCCGGTTCCTTGTTCAACCGGTCGGTCAGCGCCTTGGCGAAGGCGAGCGTTACCTGCTTTTCCTCGGTCTTGGTGTCGACGCCGATCGCGCCGGTATCGATGCCGCCATGGCCGGCATCGACGGCGATGACGAAATCGCCGGGAGCGGCTTTCTCAGGCGCCGGAATGGCGCTGGTCGTCTGGTCCGCCTCAGTTTGATCGTTCCAGGATTGGGTCTTCACCAGCTCGGCAAAGGCCTGCTTGTCGATCATCTCGGCATCGAGCACGAGGCGATGCCCCTTGCCTGCCTCGTCGGCCTGCACTTTGGCGAGCGCCAGCTTCACCGGCCTTGCCGTCGTCAGCACGATGCGGGCGCTTTCCTCATCCATCTTGCCGTAACGGATGTCCTTGAACAGGCCGCGGGCGGCAAGATCCTTCGCCGGAAAGCCGAAGGCGGTGGCCGGCAGGTCGACGACGATGCGTTCCGGATTGGCGATATAGTGGACGGAGAAGCGCGGTTCGCGATCGAAGTCGATGACGATGCGGGTCCTGGCGTCGTCGCCGACGATGCGCGCACCATAGGCGAGCAGCGGATCTCCGGCTTCGACGGAGCCGGCAACGGCCAGGAGGCTGGCGGCCAGAAGCATTGCCGTCAGAACCCGCCTTGCGAATGTCGATCGCCGCGCTGCGGATTTCGCCGCGATCCGAGCCCTCTTATACAATAAACCGCCACACCCTATTTGAATTGCCATGAACCCGACGCGGCTGCAGCGACCGTCCCCGTGACGAAACACCCGTTAGCCTGCCGAATCGCGATCACTTTATCCCCAGCTTCTATGCGTTACGAAATCCATCAATATTATGGCACATTTGGCTTTTCCCTTGCTATTGTGACACAGAAAACATACAACGAATTTCAGGGTAAAGTGTTGACGGGATAGAGTCGCCGCAAAGGCTGCCAGCCAGATCAGGACCTGGCGCCACATCGGTCATCGTCCGCCGTCTCATGCGCTTCATCCCTAGAACTGGATCCTGATTTTCCGGCTTATTGTCGGAATTCATTGGTGGATCAGCCACCACGCTCTCAGGGAGCAAACTCATCGGACCCGAACGGGTCTTCGTATTTGTCGATCACGCTTGGTTGTTGATGGTTTCGCAGCAGGTTTTATCTGAAGTGTACAGGCCCCGGACCGAAATGGTTCCGGCTGCTGTCTGGCTGCTGCCCTCCCCCTCGCATCAGGCGCGACTTTCATTATCCGGCGCGGCTACAGTGGACCGCATTCTTTCTGTTTCAACAGCAGTCGGGAATGCGCTCTCGCGGCCACGCCGAGGAGCACAGCTTACATGGCAGACAAAATGCTTATCGATGCGTCTCACGAGGAAGAGACGCGCGTCGTTGTCGTTCGCGGGAACCGCATAGAAGAATTTGACTTCGAGTCCCAGCACAAGAAGCAGATCCGCGGCAACATCTATCTTGCAAAGGTAACGAGGGTCGAGCCCTCGCTGCAAGCCGCCTTCGTCGATTACGGCGGCAACCGGCACGGCTTCCTGGCCTTCGCCGAAATCCATCCCGACTATTACCAGATACCGCTTGCCGATCGTCAGGCACTGCTTCGTGCCGAAGCCGAGGAGCATCGCCGCGACGAAGATGTCGAGCATGTCGAAACCGCGCCGATGGTCGATCTTTCCAAGCAGGATCAGCCGGATGTCGGCATCGTTCCGGCAAAGGCGCCAGAAGCGGCTGCCGTAACGGAAGAGACGACAGCGGCAGAGGCCGCGGCATCGCCCGAGGCCGCAGACGAAGCGCCGGCCAAGAAGGCAAGGCCGCGCCGCAGCCGCAAGAAGGTGACCGAACCGGTCGCCGAAACGACCGCGACCGAGGACGCCGTTCCCACAGACGTCGAAGCCGAAGGCGCTTCGACCGTCGACAACGAGGATGACGGCTCGACCGGCGGCGCGATGGCCGCCATGGTGGAAACCGACGAGATTTCCGAGGACGTCGATACCAGCAAGCGTCGCCACGATGATGATGACGACGATGACGATCACGGCGAAGAGGAAGTCATCGAATCCGTCGGCGCCGAAGACGCGATGGAAGAAGTGCCGGACCGCGTGCAGCGCAAGCCGCGCAAGCAGTACCGCATCCAGGAAGTCATCAAGCGCCGCCAGATCCTGCTCGTGCAGGTCGCCAAGGAAGAGCGCGGCAACAAGGGTGCAGCCCTTACCACCTATCTCTCGCTCGCCGGCCGCTATTCCGTCTTGATGCCGAACACGGCGCGCGGCGGCGGCATTTCCCGCAAGATCACCAACCCTGCCGACCGCAAGCGCCTGAAGGAAATCGCGCGCATGCTCGAGGTACCGCAGGGCATGGGCGTCATTCTTCGCACCGCCGGCGCCAACCGCACCAAGGTCGAGGTCAAGCGCGACTTCGAATATCTGATGCGCCTGTGGGAGAACGTACGCACGCTGACGCTGGCGTCCACCGCTCCCTGCCTCGTCTATGAGGAAGGCTCGCTGATCAAGCGCTCGATCCGCGACCTCTATAACAAGGACATCAGCGAGATCATCGTTGCCGGCGAAGAAGGCTATCGTGAAGCGAAAGACTTCATGAAGATGCTGATGCCGAGCCACGCCAAGGTGGTTCAGCCCTATCGCGACATCCACCCGATCTTCTCGCGCTCGGGCATCGAAGCCCAGCTCGACCGCATGCTGCAGCCGCAGGTGACCCTGCGTTCCGGCGGCTACCTGATCATGAACCAGACGGAAGCGCTGGTTTCGATCGATGTCAACTCCGGCCGCTCGACGCGCGAACATTCGATCGAGGATACCGCGCTGCAGACGAACCTCGAAGCCGCGGAAGAAATCGCCCGCCAGCTTCGCCTGCGCGACCTTGCCGGCCTGATCGTCATCGACTTCATCGACATGGAAGAAAAGCGCAACAACCGCGCCGTCGAGAAGAAGCTGAAGGAATGCCTGAAGAACGACCGCGCCCGCATCCAGGTCGGCCGGATCTCGCATTTCGGCCTGCTCGAAATGTCGCGCCAGCGCATCCGTGCTTCGGTTCTCGAATCGACCACGCAGGTGTGCTCGCATTGCGGCGGCACCGGCCATGTGCGTTCGCAGTCCTCCGTCGCGCTGCATGTGCTGCGCGGCATCGAGGAATATCTGCTGAAGAACACCACGCACAACATCACCGTGCGCACCACTCCTGACATCGCGCTCTATTTGCTCAACCACAAGCGCCAGACGATCATCGATTACGAAAGCCGTTTCGGCGTCGCGATCGTCATCGACGCGGACGGTTCGGTCGGTGCGCAGCATTTCGCGATCGATCGCGGCGAAGCCGTGGAAAACCCGGTCAAGATCGAAACACTGTTCAACTTCGCAGCCATTCCCGAGGATGACGACGACGATATCGTCATCGAAGTGGATGAAGAGGAAGACGAAGAACTCGAGGAAAAGCCGGCCGCTGCCGAACGTCCCGCAGCAGCGCGCTCGGAAGGCGAAGGTGACGGTAACCGCAAGCGCAAGCGCCGCAGGCGCCGCCGCGGCCGCAACGGCAATGCCGAGCAGCCGGTATCGGCAGCAGGCGAAGCCGGTGACGAGGATGAGGATGGCGACGACGAGGGCGGCGAAGGTGATGAAAACACCGAAGCCACACCCGAGACGCGCGCTGAAAGCGAGGAATCGCAGCGCCGCAAGCGCCGCCGTCGCGGCAAGCGTGGCGGTCGCCGCAATCGCGCCGAGGATGGCTCCGAGCTGACGGCCGGCGAAGCCGGTGAAGACAATGGCGGCGACGAGGACGAAGGTGACGACGTTTCGAACGACGGCGCTCCTGGTGAAGCCGTAGCTGTCGAGGCGATTGCCGAGCAGGCTGACGAAGCTCAGCCCGCGATGGCAGCCGTCGAGAGCGCAGTGGTCATCACCGAGGATGTGAAGCCCGCCCGCAGCCGCGGCCGCCGCAAACCGGCGGCAGCGCCGGTCGAGGAACCGGTGGCGGAGACCGCACCTGTGGTCGAGGCAGAACCGGAGTTGGTGGAAGCCTCCGCCGATCTCGAAACATCAGTCCAGGAAGAGGCAAAGCCGGTTCGCGCCAACCGCGAATCCAATATCTCCTCCTCCGAGCCGACGGTGAAATCCACCACCCGCGTCGAGAATGGCGACGGCGATGACGGCAAGCCGAAGAAAGCCGGCTGGTGGCAGCGCCGTGGCTTCTTCTGAACGCTGATTTTCGGACGTAAACACTGAAATCCGGCCGCGGCGACGCGGCCGGATTTTCGTTTATGGCGATAGCGTGGGGAGTAGAAATGGGCGGCACTTTGCCACTGTGTACCGCAAGCGAGACGGCATAGAGCGCTTCACTATCGCTCGGCTCGACGCCGGCGAAGAGCGACCATCATCCCCGGTAGCGATCAGGCCGCCGGCGGATAGAGCAAGTCGACGATGTAGCTGGCGTCGAAACGGGAATCGAGCATGCCGTAGGTGGAGCGCCAGCCGCCGGCAAGGCGCGTCTCGATGAAGGCATCGGCAATGCGCCCGGCGCCCAGCCGATAGAGTTCGGCGGCACCGGCAGCCAGCGCCAGTTGCTCGACCAGCAGGCGCGCGGCGCCCTCGTCCTGTTCACACAGCGCGATTGCGGCGCGCAACACGTCGATCGTCTTCTTGCCGGCAGGGCCGAGATCGCGGGCAAGGCCGGCGAAGACGGTTTCGAACAGATCCTTGCCACGGTTGAGCACACGCAGCACGTCGAGCGCCATGACGTTGCCGGAGCCTTCCCAGATGGCGTTGACGGGCGCCTCGCGGTAATGGCGGGCGATCGGGCGATCTTCGATGTAGCCGTTGCCGCCGATGCATTCCATCGCCTCGTAGATCAGCGCCGGCGCGATCTTGCAGCACCAGTATTTGGCGACCGGCGTCATGACGCGGGCATAGGCCGCCTCCTCGGCATTGCCGCGCGCCTTGTCGAAGGCGTCGGCAAGACGGAAGGACAGCGCCGTCGCGGCGGCGACATCGAGCGCCATGTCGGCGAGCACGCGCGTCATGATCGGCTGGTTGACCAGCATCTTACCGAAGACGCTGCGGCCGCGGGTGTGATGCACGGCTTCGGCAAGCGAGGCGCGCATGATGCCCGATGAGGCCAGCGCACAGTCGAGCCTGGTCAGCGTCACCATATCGAGGACGGTGCGGATGCCGGCATCCGGACCGCCGAGCAGGAAACCGAATGTGTCTGTAAACTCGACCTCGGAAGAGGCGTTGGAGCGGTTGCCGACCTTGTCCTTCAACCGCTGGAACTGCAACCCGTTGGCGGAACCATCTTCCAGAAGGCGCGGCACGAGAAAGCAACCCATGCCCTCCTTCGTCTGCGCCAGCATGATGAAGGCATCGCTCATCGGCGCGGACATGAACCATTTGTGGCCGGACAGCCGGTAGATACCCTCGCTGACCTTTTCGGCAGCGCTCCTGTTGGCGCGCACATCCGTGCCGCCCTGCTTTTCCGTCATGCCCATGCCGATGGTCACGGCGGATTTCTGCATGGCGGGCTTGTTCGACGAATCATATTTGCGCGAGAGGATCTTTGGCGCCCAGTCCTTTTGGACAGCGGGCGAAGCCGACAGCGCCGCAACCGAGGCGCTGGTCATTGTCAGCGGGCAGAGATGGCCGGATTCCAGCTGTGACGTCAGATAAAACCGCGCGGCGCGAACCTTATGCGCCTCATCCTTGGCCTCGGTATCGGCCTGCGGGTCCCAGACGGAGGAATGCAGCCCGACCGACATGGAACGGCGCATCAGCGCGTGCCAGGCGGGATGGAACTCGACGACGTCGAGGCGCTCACCGCGCGGACCATGGGTGCGCAGCTGCGGCGCGCCCTGGTTGGCCATGCGCGCCAGTTCCTGCGCCTCCGGCGAGGTGACGTAGCGGCCCATATTTTCCAGGTCTTCGCGGATGCCGCGCGGGAGGGCCGCCGTCAGGTCGACGATCAGCGGATCGGATCGATAGGCGTTGATGCCGGACCACAGGCTCGGCTGGTTGAGTTCTGCGAGTTTGTCGTCAGTCCGGTTGGCGGAGGTCATAATTCGCTTCTAGTGTAAGAACCCGGCAAAGGGAAACCGGAAGTTATGATTCGGTTCATTCTGCTCTATCGGAATTCGGGCGAAAATGCATGGGGACATAAGCCTTTGCCCACAGCGCATGCTTGCCCCGGCGGGCAGCACTCTTTATAGACCCGCCAGAGACAGCAAGAGGCAAGGTCATGGTCTTTTTCCCCCACCGCCACCTCATCGGCATCAAGGGCCTCACCGAGCAGGATATCACCTATCTTCTCGACAAGGCGGATGAGGCCGTCAAGATCAGCCGCCAGAGAGAAAAGAAGACGTCGACGCTGCGCGGGCTGACGCAGATCAATCTCTTCTTCGAGGCATCGACCCGCACGCAGGCCTCCTTCGAGCTTGCCGGTAAGAGGCTCGGGGCCGACGTCATGAACATGTCGGTCGGCAATTCCTCGGTGAAGAAAGGCGAAACGCTGATCGACACGGCGATGACGCTGAATGCCATGCGCCCCGACGTGCTGGTGATCCGCCATTCGAGCGCAGGTGCCGCCGCCCTTCTCGCCCAGAAGGTCTCCTGCTCGGTCGTCAATGCCGGCGACGGGCAGCACGAACATCCGACCCAGGCGCTGCTCGACGCGCTGACGATCCGTCGCGCCAAGGGCAAGCTGTCGCGCATCATCGTGGCAATCTGCGGCGACGTGCTGCATTCGCGGGTGGCGCGCTCCAACATCCTATTGCTCAACGCGATGGGCGCCCGCGTCCGTGTCGTCGCACCTGCAACCCTCCTGCCCGCCGGCATCGCCGAGATGGGCGTCGAGGTCTTCCATTCGATGAAGGAAGGGCTGAAGGACGCCGACGTCGTGATGATGCTGCGGCTGCAGCGCGAGCGCATGTCCGGCGCCTTCGTGCCTTCGGTGCGCGAATATTATCACTTCTACGGACTCGACGCCGAAACGCTGAAAGCCGCCAAGGAGGATGCGCTGGTCATGCATCCCGGCCCGATGAACCGCGGCGTCGAGATCGCGTCTGAGGTGGCGGACGGGCCGCAGAGTGTGATCGCCGAACAGGTGGAGATGGGGGTGGCGGTGCGCATGGCGGTCATGGAGACGCTGCTCGTCTCGCAGAACCAGGGTCCCCGCAGCGATGGAATGATGGCATGAGCAACCCGATCGTCCTCAAGAACGTCCGCATCGTCGATCCCTCGCGCAACCTCGATGAAGTCGGAACGATCATCGCCGAAAACGGCGTGATCATCGCCGCCGGCCATGCGGCGCAGAATCAGGGCGCGCCTGATGGCGCCGTCATCCGCGACTGCACGGGCCTTGTGGCGACGCCCGGCCTCGTCGATGCGCGCGTCCATATCGGCGAACCCGGCGGCGAGCATCGTGAGACGATCGCCTCGGCGAGCCGGGCGGCGGCGGCCGGGGGCGTCACCTCGATCATCATGATGCCGGACACCGATCCCGTCATCGACGACATCGCGCTCGTCGAATTCGTCAAGAAGACGGCGCGGGATACGGCCGCCGTCAATGTCTATCCGGCAGCCGCCATCACCAAGGGCCTTGCCGGCGAGGAAATGACCGAGATCGGCCTGTTGATGCAGGCCGGCGCCGTCGCCTTCACCGATGCCCATTCCAGCGTCCACGACACGCAGGTGCTGCGCCGGATCATGACCTATGCGCGCGAATTCGGCGCCGTCATTTCCTGCGAGACGCGTGACAAATATCTCGGCGCCAACGGCGTCATGCATGAGGGGCTTTTCGCCAGCTGGCTCGGGCTCTCCGGCATTCCCAGGGAAGCCGAGCTCATCCCGCTCGAACGCGATCTCAGGATCGCCGAGCTGACGCGCGGACGTTATCACGCCGCGATGATCTCGGTGCCGCAATCGGTCGAGGCGATTGAACGCGCCCGCAGCCGCGGCGCCAAGGTGACCTCAGGCATCTCGATCAACAATCTGGCGCTCAACGAAAACGACATCGGCGAATACCGCACCTTCTTCAAGCTCTATCCGCCGCTGCGACCGGAAGACGACCGGGTGGCGATGGTCGAGGCCCTTGCCAGCGGCGCGATCGACATCATCGTCTCCTCGCATGACCCGCAGGACGTCGATACGAAGCGCCTGCCCTTCGCCGAGGCGGAGGACGGCGCGATCGGGCTCGAAACCATGCTGGCGGCGGCGCTGAGGCTTTACCATGGCGGCCAGGTGAGCCTGATGCGCCTGATCGACGCCATGTCGACCCGCCCCGCCGAGATTTTCGGCCTCGCCGCCGGCACGCTGAAGCCGGGTGCGGCGGCCGATATCGCGCTGATCGATCTCGATGAGCCTTGGCTTGTCGCCAAAGACATGCTTCTCTCCCGTTCGAAGAATACGCCGTTCGAGGATGCGCGCTTCAGCGGACGGGCGGTCGCGACATACGTCTCGGGAAAGCTTGTCCACGCAATTTAGGAGACGGCTGGACCGAGGATAGGCCACGGAGGGCCGAGGGGGCATATGTTATCCAATCTCATGTCATGGCAGATCACCCTGCCGATCGCGCTTGCCGCCGCCGTCATCGGATATCTCTTCGGCTCCATTCCTTTCGGCCTGATCCTGACGCGTGCGGCCGGCCTCGGCGACGTGCGCAGCATCGGCTCCGGCAATATCGGCGCGACAAATGTGCTCAGAACAGGAAACCGCAAGCTCGCTGCGGCGACGCTGCTGCTCGATGCGCTGAAGGCATCGGCGGCGGCCTGGGTCGTCGGTTATTTCCTCGGTGAGGAGGCGGCGATCATCGCCGGCTTCTTCGCCTTCATTGGTCATCTCTTCCCGGTCTGGATCGGCTTCAAGGGCGGCAAGGGTGTCGCCACCTATATCGGCACCCTGCTCGGCGTCGCGCCGATCATGGTCGTGCTCTTCGCCGCCGTCTGGCTGGCCGTCGCCTTCACCACCCGCTACTCCTCGCTGTCGGCGCTGGTCGCCATGCTCGTCATCCCCGTTGCGCTGTGGATCCTGGGCAACGAAAAGGTTGCGGCCGTCATGGCGATCATGACCCTGATTTCCTACTGGAAGCACAAGGCGAATATCTCGCGGCTGATGGGCGGGACGGAAAGCAAGATCGGGGCAAAGGGATAATGGATGCGCTGAGCGCGGGACCAAAAGGCGTCGTGCTGACCGAACGGCAAAGAATTGCCTGGCTGCGCCTCATCCGCTCCGACAATATCGGCCCCGCCACCTTTCGCGACCTCATCAATCATTTCGGTTCGGCCGAAGCAGCGCTTGCCGCATTGCCGGAGCTTTCGGCGCGCGGCGGCGCCACGCGGGCAATTCGCATCGCCAGCGAGGCCGAAGCACATCGGGAACTGGAGGCAGCGCATCGTTTCGGCGCCCGCTTCGTCGGCATCGGTGAGCCGGACTATCCGCAGGCACTGAAACAGATCGACGGCGCACCGCCGCTTCTCGCCGTCAAAGGCGCGCTTGCCGCCGCCAAACGACCGGCTGTCGGCATCGTCGGCTCCCGCAATGCCTCGGTCGCAGGCGCGAAATTCGCGGCGATGGTGGCGCGCGACTGCGGCAGGGCGGGTTATACCGTGGTCTCGGGTCTAGCCCGCGGCATCGACACATCAGCCCACCGGGCAAGCCTCGACACAGGCACCATCGCCGCCCTTGCGGGGGGTCTCGACCAGCCCTACCCGCCGGAGAATATCGGCTTGCTCGAAGAGATCACCGACGGCAACGGCCTGGCGGTCAGCGAGATGCCCTTCGGCTGGGAGCCCCGCGCCCGCGACTTTCCGCGCCGGAACCGGCTGATCGCCGGCATTGCGCTCGGCCTCGTCGTCATCGAAGCAGCGACACGTTCGGGCTCGCTGATCACGGCGCGGCTTGCCGGCGAGTTCGGTCGCCTGGTGTTTGCCGTGCCCGGCTCCCCCCTCGATCCGCGCTGCCATGGCACCAACGGCCTGCTGAAGGACGGTGCATCGATCGTCACCGCCCCCGTCGATGTCGTCGAGGCTTTGGCGCCGCTTGCGCAATTCGACCTGTTCCCGTCATCGATGGCAGAGGAACCGGCGCGTGAGGGCAAGGCAATTTCGGTGCCACCCGGCGATCCCGACCGAACCCGCGTCATCGATGCGCTCGGGCCGACGCCGGTCGAGATCGACGACGTCATCCGCCATACCGGTCTGTCGGCATCCGCGGTCTATCTCATCCTTCTGGAACTCGATATATCGGGCAGGCTGCAGCGGCATCAGGGCGGGTTCGTCTCGCTTTCCGATTGAACTTTGCACGATATCGCAGAATTGCCGCCCCCTGTGTCGAAAACCTTCGACAACCTATCTAAGATTGCATTTCCCCGATACACTCCCTTCGGCTGCACCGGATGCAAGAACTAAAATTGTAGCAAACCCCTTGACCGCGGCGATTTCCCTGTCCATGTCGGAGGGCCGGGATCCATCTTTCGGTGTGTGTCGCGCTGGCTTCAACGCTGGCGTCGTTTCCTTTTTAGAGAATCATCATGAATGTTGTAGTGGTGGAATCGCCTGCCAAGGCCAAGACGATCAACAAGTATCTGGGTCCGGGATACAAAGTGCTCGCCTCCTTCGGCCATGTGCGCGATCTGCCTGCCAAGGACGGCTCAGTTCTTCCTGATCAGGATTTCGAAATGCTTTGGGAGGTCGATAGCGCCTCCGCAAAGCGGATGAAGGATATTGCCGATGCGGTGAAATCCTCCGACGGCCTTTTTCTCGCGACCGACCCGGATCGCGAAGGCGAAGCGATTTCCTGGCACGTTCTCGATATGCTGAACAAGAAGCGCGTGCTGAACGGCAAGCCGGTCAAACGCGTCGTCTTCAACGCCATCACCAAGAAGGCGGTGCTCGACGCGATGGCCGATCCGCGCGACATCGACGTGCCGCTGGTCGACGCCTATCTGGCGCGGCGCGCGCTCGACTATCTGGTCGGCTTCAATCTTTCGCCGGTGCTGTGGCGCAAGCTGCCCGGCGCCCGGTCGGCCGGCCGCGTCCAGTCGGTGGCGCTTCGCCTGGTCTGCGACCGTGAATCCGAGATCGAACGCTTCATTTCGGAAGAATACTGGAACATCTCAGCCCTTCTGAAGACACCGCGCGGCGACGAGTTCGAGGCCAGGCTGGTTTCGGCGAATGGCAAACGGCTGCAGCCGCGCGCGATCGGCAACGGCGAGGATGCCGGCAAGCTCAAGGCATTGCTCGAAGGCGCAAGCTATATCGTCGACTCGGTCGAAGCGAAACCGGTCAAGCGCAATCCCGGACCGCCGTTTACGACCTCGACCCTGCAGCAGGCCGCCTCCTCCAATCTCGGCTTCTCCGCCTCGCGCACCATGCAGATCGCCCAGAAGCTCTATGAAGGCGTCGATATCGGCGGCGAGACGGTCGGTCTCATCACCTATATGCGAACCGACGGCGTGCAGATGGCGCCCGAGGCGATCGATGCGGCGCGCCGCGCCATCGTCGACCAGTTCGGCGAGCGCTATATGCCCGAGAAGGCGCGCTTCTATTCCACCAAGGCCAAGAACGCTCAGGAAGCGCACGAAGCGATCCGTCCGACCGATTTCTACCGCTCGCCCGACCGCGTGCGCAAATTCCTCGATGCCGATCAGATCCGCCTCTACGACCTGATCTGGAAGCGCGGCATCGCCAGCCAGATGGCGTCGGCCGAAATCGAGCGCACGACGGCTGAAATCACCGCCGACAACAAGGGCGAGAAGGCCGGGCTGCGCGCCGTCGGTTCGGTCATCCGCTTCGACGGTTTCATCGCCGCCTATACCGACCAGAAGGAGGACGGCGAGCAGAGTGACGACGGCGACGAGGATGGCCGCCTGCCGGAGATCAATGCACGCGAGACGCTCGCCAAGCAGAAGATCAATTCGACGCAGCATTTCACCGAGCCGCCGCCACGCTATTCGGAAGCCTCGCTGATCAAGAAGATGGAAGAACTCGGCATCGGCCGCCCCTCCACCTATGCCGCGACGCTGGCGACGCTGCGCGACCGCGACTATGTGACGATCGACAAGCGCAAGCTGATCCCGCAGGCCAAGGGCCGGCTGGTGACCGCTTTCCTCGAAAGCTTCTTCACCAAATATGTCGAATACGATTTCACCGCCGATCTCGAAGAGAAGCTCGACCGGATTTCCGCCGGCGAGTTGAACTGGAAGCAGGTGCTGCGCGATTTCTGGAAGGATTTCTTCGCCCAGATCGAGGACACCAAGGAGCTGCGCGTCACCAACGTGCTCGATTCGCTGAACGAGGCGCTGGCGCCGCTCGTCTTCCCGAAGCGCGAGGATGGCAGCGATCCCAGGATCTGCCAGGTCTGCGGCACCGGCAACCTGTCGCTGAAGCTCGGCAAATACGGCGCCTTCGTCGGCTGCTCGAACTATCCGGAATGCAACTACACCCGCCAGCTCTCTTCCGAAAACGGCGGAGAGGCGGACGGTGCTGCCCTCAACGAGCCGAAGAACCTCGGCACCGATCCGACGACCGGCGAGGAGCTGACGCTGCGCTCCGGCCGCTTCGGTCCCTATATCCAGCGCGGCGACGGCAAGGAAGCCAAACGCGCCTCGCTGCCGAAGGGCTGGAAGCCCGAGGATATCGACTATGAAAAGGCGATGGCGTTGATTTCGCTGCCGCGCGATATCGGCAAACATCCCGAATCGGGCAAAATGATTTCATCCGGCATCGGCCGCTACGGGCCGTTCCTCCTGCATGATGGCTCCTATGCCAATCTGGAAACCGTCGAGGACGTGTTCTCGGTCGGCCTCAACCGTGCCGTGACCGTCATCGCCGAAAAGGCGAACCAGGCGCCGGGCCGAGGTTCGCGTGGGACACCGGCGGCGCTGAAGACGCTTGGAGATCATCCTGATGGCGGCCCCATCACCGTTCGCGACGGCAAGTACGGACCTTACGTCAATTGGGGCAAGGTCAATGCGACATTGCCGAAGGGCAAGGACCCGCAGGCGATCACCGTCGAGGAAGCGCTCGCGCTGATCACCGAAAAGGCCGGCAAGGCGCCTGCAGGCAAGACGGCAAAGGCGAAGGCCAAGCCGAAGGCGGCGGCCGCCGAAGCCAAGACCACCAAGACGGCGGCCAAGCCGAAGGCAACGAAGGCGAAAGCGCCGGCGAAATCGAAAAAGGGCTGACGTGAGCAGGATACCGCGCGAAAGAACAAATCCCGCGGGCAAGCGCCCCGGCAAGACAGGCCGCCCGGGCAAGGATGCTCCCGCCGTCGAGCCGCTGAACATCGTCCACGGCGCCCTGCCTTCGCGCGAGGTGATCCTGCGCTTCATCGCCGATCATCCGCAGAAAGCCTCCAAACGCGAACTCGCCAAGGCTTTCGGCCTGAAGGGCGACAACCGCGTCGAGCTCAAGCACATGCTGCAGGAACTCGAGCAGGAAGGCATGCTGCAGAAGAACCGCAAGTCGCTGATCCGTCCCGGTGCGCTGCCGCCCGTCACCGTTCTCGATATCACCACGCGCGACAAGGATGGCGATCTGATCGGCCGGCCGGCGGAATGGCCGGAAGACCAGGGCGTCGCACCCGCCGTCGCCATCCGCCAGCAATCGCCCGCAGGCCGCCAGGGCAAGGGCAAGGCGCCCGTCGCCGGCCTCGGCGACCGCATCCTGGCAAAGATCTTCCCGGCCGTCGATCGCGGCGGGCCGGCCTATACGGCGCGGATCATCAAGGTGATCGACAGGCGCCGCGGCGCCTCGATGGGCGTCTTCCGCACCGCACCCGGCGGCGGTGGCCGGCTGCTGCCGATCGAACGGCGCGGCGAGGAAATGGTGATCGATCCCGACTTCACCGGCGGCGCCGCGGACGGCGACCTGGTCGAAGTGGAAGTCGCCCGTCTAGGCCGCTTCGGCCTGCCGCGCGCCAAGGTGCTTTCCGTCGTCGGTTCCGTCGGTTCGGAAAAGGCGATCTCGATGATCGCCATCCATGCACACGGCATCCCGCATGTCTTCCCGCCTGCGGTCATCGCCGAGGCGGATGACGCCAAGCCTGCCAACATGTCGCATCGCGAGGATTGGCGCGACGTGCCGCTGATCACCATCGATCCGGCCGACGCCAAGGACCATGACGATGCGGTCTATGCCGAGCTCGACCCCTCGCCCGACAATCCCGGCGGCGTCCTCGTCACCGTCGCGATTGCCGACGTTTCCTGGTATGTCCGCCCCAATTCGCCGCTCGACCGCGAGGCGCTGAAGCGCGGCAACTCGGTCTATTTCCCGGATCGCGTCGTGCCGATGCTGCCGGAGCGCATCTCCAACGACCTCTGCTCGCTGAAGCAAGGCGTCGACCGCCCGGCGCTCGCCGTGCGCATGAGCTTTTCCGCGGAAGGCCGCAAGATCGGCCACACCTTCCATCGCATCATGATGAAGAGCGCCGCAAAGCTCTCCTACCAGCAGGCGCAGGCGGCGATCGACGGCAAGCCGGACGATCAGACCGGACCGATGCTCGAGCCGATCCTGAAGCCGCTCTGGCACGCCTATGAGGTGATGAAGCGCGGACGCGACCGGCGCCAGCCGCTGGAACTCGACATGCCGGAGCGCAAGATCCTGCTGAAGCCCGACGGCACGGTCGACCGGGTCTTCGTGCCGCCGCGGCTCGATGCGCACAAGCTGATCGAAGAAATGATGATCCAGGCGAATGTCTGCGCCGCCGAGACCCTGGAAAAGAAACGCCAGCCGCTGATCTACCGCATCCATGACGGCCCGACGCTCGCCAAGCAAGAAATCCTGCGCGAGTTCCTGGCGACACTCGGCATCTCGCTTGCCAAGGGCGGCAATATGCGCGCCAACAGCTTCAACGGCATTCTGGCGAAGGCGGACGGTACGCCGCACCAGACGATGGTCAACGAGATGGTGCTGCGTTCGCAGAGCCAGGCGATCTACGGTCCCGAGAATATCGGCCATTTCGGCCTCAACCTGATGAAATACGCCCACTTCACCTCGCCGATCCGCCGCTACGCCGATCTCATCGTGCATCGCGCCCTCGTCGGTTCGCTGGGCTTCGGCGAAGGCGGCATTACGCCCGACGAAGAGGCGGCACTCGACGATATCGCCGCCGAAATCTCGACCTTCGAGCGCCGCGCCATGGCCGCCGAGCGCGAGACGGTCGACCGGCTGATCGCCCATCATCTGAGCGGCCGCGTCGGCGAGGAATTTGCCGGGCGGGTCTCGGGCGTGACGAAATCGGGGCTTTTTGTCGCCTTGCCGGACTATGGCGCCGACGGCTTCGTCCCTATATCTACGCTCGGCACCGATTATTTCATCTATGACGAGGCGCATCAGGCGCTGTCGGGGGAACGAACGGGGCTCGGCTATCGCCTGGGCGACAGCGTCACCGTGAAGCTTGCCGAAGCGATCCCGCTTGCCGGCGCGCTGCGTTTCGAGATGATCAGCGAGGGCCGCGAGATGCCGACGGCGGTGCGCTCCTTCCACAAAGCGGGCCGCCGCGACAGGGGCCAGGTCCGCAAGAAACCCGGAACGAGGCCGCCGCGCGGACGGCACTAGCCCACCGGCTCGAAAATCGGAATCGATTTTCGAAAAGCGCGATGCAAGGATTGAAAGAGTTAGAGCGTTCTTTGTGCGTCCGAAAGGACGCACGGGGCTCTATGTCCGAAAGAGGAACAGGCGATGATCACACCGACCGATCCGGCGGTCCGCTACGGAGATGCGCCCGAGGTCGAGCGTCCGGTTGGGCGCTCGGTCATGCGCGGGCTGATGAACCGCTGCCCGGCCTGCGGTAACGGCAAGCTCTTTCGCGCCTTCCTGAAACCGGTCGATCATTGCGCGGCCTGCGGCGAGGCGATGCATCACCAACGCGCCGACGACCTGCCGCCCTATATCGTCATTCTCGTCCTTGGCCACGTCGTGGTCGGCGGCTATATGCTGACCGACCTGACTTTCGTGCTGCCGGTCTGGGTGCACCTTGCCATCTGGGCGCCGATCACCGTCATCACAGCGCTCGCCTCGATCCAGCCTATCAAGGGCGGCGTCATCGGCCTGCAGTGGGCGCTGCGCATGCACGGTTTCGGCGGGGAGAGTGATGGTGCGGACGATTATGACATCCCCGGCCGGCCGGATTAGAGCATGTCGAGCAAAAGCGCGAGCCGCGAATCTGAAAGATCGCGACGCACTTTAGCGCCTTCACCTTCCAGACATATTTAACGTGTAGTGCCAGCGCTCCACCGATCACCACCCGAACGCGGCAGCCGACGATCCTCAACGACTTGACATGGTACGCTTTTCTTGTCTGAACAGGCTTCACATTCCGCAGGTGGTCACTCACATCGGAAATACTGCGAAACGCTGCCCGTCACCTGGATTTGGCACGCCTGTGTCTTTCTATGCGAGGTGACAGGCCGGTTCGCTCGCGTAGCTTTCTAAGGATGGATAAATGTCTCAGCCGAGAAACGGCACACCGGGCGATGTCGAGGAAATCCATTGGCCTTCTCTGGTGGCAGCCATCTCGTCCATATCAGCCGTCGGCATAGCAATCGGCCTCGGACTCCCGCTTCTCAGCATCATCCTCGAAAAACGCGGCATCTCGTCCACCTTGATCGGGCTCAACACGGCGATGGCCGGGGTTGCGGCGATGGCCGCCGCACCAATCACCACCAAGCTTGCCCATAAATACGGCGTTGCGCCGACGATGCTCTGGGCGGTGCTGATTTCGGCGCTGAGCGCGCTCGGTTTTTATTACGCCGAGGATTTCTGGATGTGGTTTCCGCTGCGTTTCGCCTTCCATGGCGCGACGACGACGCTGTTCATCCTCTCCGAATTCTGGATCAATGCCGCTTCGCCGCCTTCCAAGCGCGGCTTCGTGCTCGGCATCTACGCGACGGTGCTTTCCCTTGGCTTTGCGGCCGGGCCGCTGCTCTTTTCGATCCTCGGCAGCGACGGCATCTTCCCCTTCCTGATCGGCGCCGCCGCCATCCTGCTTGCCGCCATCCCGATCTTCATCGCCCGCGACGAAAGCCCGGTGCTCGAGGAAAAACCGGAGCTGCATTTCATGCGCTACGTCTTCCTGGTGCCGACGGCGACGGCGGCGGTCTTCATCTTCGGCGCGGTCGAAGCGGGCGGGCTGTCGCTTTTCCCGATCTTTGCCGTGCGCGCCCATTTCACCGAATCGCAGGCAGCACTTCTGCTGACCATGATGGGTGTCGGCAACGTCATCTTTCAGATCCCGCTCGGCCTGCTCTCCGACCGCATCGGCGACAAGCGGCCGCTTCTGGCTGCCATGGCGCTGATGGGGTTCATCGGCTCGATGATGCTGCCGCTGCTGGTCGACAACTGGCTGCTGATGGCCGGGCTCCTGCTTTTCTGGGGCGGCTGCGTCTCCGGCCTCTATACGGTCGGACTCAGCCATCTCGGCTCGCGGCTGACGGGTTCCGACCTTGCGGCGGCCAATGCTGCCTTCGTCTTCTGTTATGCGATGGGAACCGTGGCCGGGCCGCAGGCGATCGGCGCGGCGATCGATGTCGCTGGAAATAATGGTTTTGCCTGGGCGATTGCCGCCTTCTTCGGCCTGTACGCGCTACTTTCCGGCATCAGACTGATGTTCATTCGAAAACGGACTTGACTTTTCGGGCTGGATTCGTAGTTTCGCGCCAGAATTTGCCGTGGAGCCCATCCGGCTTCCACGGCTTTCATTTTCTTAAAGGCAGGACGACCATGGCCAAGGCTACAACAATCAAGATCAAGCTGCTGTCGACAGCCGACACCGGTTTCTTCTACGTCACGACGAAGAACAGCCGTACGATGACGGACAAGATGACGAAGACGAAGTACGACCCGATTGCTAAGAAGCATGTCGAGTTCAAGGAAACCAAGATCAAGTAATCGCTTGAGCTGACGGATTTCAAAAAAGCGCGCGCTTTCGGGTTGCGCGTTTTTTATTGTCCGGATGATCGTCTTTGAGAGATGATAGCGCAAACAGACAAAACGCCGCCCTTCCATCTTCGGGAAGTGACGGCGTTTTTGTGAAAGGGGGTCGGCCAGCATGCAAAACGGCACGAGGAACCGCTATAACTTGCCTACTAGCCGACCGACCCCACGACCCAGGAGATGCGGCGGACCTGAGCATCATGGGGTATCGACAACTCCTCAACGGGAGCGCTTCTCTTATGAGCCGATAATTTGCGCAGAAATGAAAGAAAATCAACAAATTCTTAATGGTGAAATTTGTTAGCCTGATTCTATGGTTAAAAGTCCAGATTTGGGACATACAAAGATTTGTCGGCTCTGCTTGGGCTTGAAGCCTAGAGTTGGACCATCCCAAGAAATTCGACAATATAACTTAACAACTTACGCCTCCCCTCCCCTTACGTGAGGTGACGTCGCCGCAGTCTATTTGGCCCTTCCGGCGACAGGCATTTTTTATAGTCTCAATTTCATCTTGAGCCAGCGGCCAGACATCCTCAACACTGTCGCAGGTCGACATATCCGCAGCAACGCCGATGGTCCATTTTTGGGCTATTGAGTTGCAAAATTTTCGCCCCGCATTGCATAAGCGAAGATTAAAAATCGGTAACGATTGGCTTACAGCGGTGGAAAACCCGCAAATGGTGCCTATGGCGGCAACTGATTCGTCAGGCGGCTGCGGCGACCACGCGGTTGCGGCCGGTATTCTTGGCCTCGTAAAGGGCCAGATCCGCCTGTTTCATCAGCTGGTCCGGGGTCAGTACCGCCGCAATCCGCGAGGCGATGCCGAAGGAAGCGGTGACGTTCAGCGCTTGGCCGGCGTGTTTCAGCATGAAGGGAGCGCTTTCGATCGCCGCGCGCAGACGCTCGGCTACAGTGGCGGCAATTTCCGGCGAGGTGTCGGGCATCACGACGACGAATTCCTCGCCACCGTAGCGGCAGGCGAGATCGGCGCCACGGATGGTCGAACGGACGCGATTTGCGAATTCGCGCAGCACTTCGTCGCCGCCGTCATGGCCGTAGGTGTCGTTTACCTGCTTGAAGCGATCGATATCGGTGATCAACACCGAAAGAGGTCGGCCCCGGGCCATCGAACGGTTGAAGAGTACGTTCAGATGGTTGTCGAGATAGCGCCGGTTATAAAGGCCGGTCAGCGGATCGGTGACGGCAAGCTCGATCGTCTGCTTGACGCTGGCGCGCAGGCGGTCGTTGTAGCGCTTGCGGCGGATCTGCGTCAGGCTGCGGGCAACAAGCTCGTTGGGATCGACCGGGCGGATGATGTAATCGTTGACGCCGAGATCGAGCGCGCGCACCACCATGTCGTCCGCGCCCTGCTCGGTGATGATCAAAATCGGCAGGAAGCGCGTGCGCTCCAGCGAGCGCAGCTGCGAGCAGAGGCGAAGCGGATCGTAGTCATCGAAATTGGCATTGACGATGACGAGATCGAAGGCGCTTTCGGCCGCCTCGAAGAGGGCAGCCTGCGGATCGGAAAGGGCAAGCACGTCGGCGACCGGCTTCAGCGCCTTGACGAGGCGCTCCTGCGAATTGGCGCGGCCGTCAACGAGCAACACTTGAGCGGTCTCATCGGCGCGGCCCTCGCCTGCCCGCGCGAGGTCGTCGATGCCCATCGTATGGGCGGTATCGGAGCGGATGCGCAGCTCGTCGCTCAACGTCTTCAGCCGCAGCAGGCTCTTCACCCGAGAGATCAGCTGCAGATCGTTGACCGGCTTGGTGAGGAAATCATCGGCGCCAGCCTTCAGGCCGCGCACGCGATCGGCCGGCTGGTCGAGCGCGGTGACCATGACGACTGGAATATGGGCTGTCTTCTGGCTCGCCTTCAGCCGTTCGCAGACCTCGAAACCGTCTATGCCGGGCATCATGATGTCGAGCAGGATGAGATCGACCTGGTTGCGCTCGCAGATCGCCAGCGCCGTGTAGCCGTCGGCTGCGGTCATCACGTCGAAATACTCCGCGAGCAGCCGCGCCTCAAGCAGCTTCACGTTGGCCGGAATATCGTCAACCACCAGTATTCGCGCAGTCATAAGTGTCTTTCCGATGCGTCAAGCATCGCCCAGATAGGTCTTGATCGTCTCGATGAATTTTGGAACCGAGATCGGCTTGGAAACATAGGCCTCGCAGCCGCCCTGGCGGATCCGCTCCTCGTCGCCCTTCATCGCGAAAGCCGTGACGGCGATGACGGGAATCACATGCAGCTCGTCGTCTTCCTTCAGCCATTTGGTGACTTCGAGGCCGGAGACCTCGGGAAGCTGAATGTCCATGAGGATGAGATCGGGGCGATGCTTGCGCGCCAGATCCAGCGCCTCCATGCCGTTTCGGGTCTGGATCGTGGTATAACCGGACGCCTCGATGAGGTCGCGAAAGAGCTTCATGTTGAGCTCGTTATCTTCTACAATCATCACCTGTTTGGGCATGACAAGCTGTCCCTACGTCCGTTCGCGCAGCGGTTCGTCCCATGAGAAAGGCACATGCGGACAAAAGCTGCGTGAAACCGATAGCGCACGCTACCGGTATTTGGTTGAAGAAAAGGTAACTTACCCCGCGAAATGCAAAGCAACTTCAAGACATCGAAACAACTGGCAGCCGACCCGCACGAGACGGCGATTGCCGTGCTCGGCTGGCTTGCCGGCGATCCCGACATGTTCGGCCGCTTTCTCGCCCTGACGGGTGTGGCGCCCGGCCAGGTGCGCAACGCCGTCAACGATCCGGGATTTCTCGCCGGCATGATGGATTTCCTGATGAACCACGAACCGACGGCCTTGGCCTTCTGCGCGGCAAGCGGCATAAGCCCGGAGACGGTGACCGCCGCCTGGCGGCATTTCTCTTCGCCGGGCCTCGATTCCGGAGAATACTGACCGTGACCTCCGGGGAATTCGACATCTCGCATATTCGCCTCGGCGAACGGCCGCTGATCGTCTGCGACGTCGACGACGTCGTGCTGCAGTTCATCGGTCCCTTCCAGCTTTTCCTCGAGAGCCAGGGGCATGCGTTTCTGCCGCGATCGTTCCGGCTTCACGGCAACATCGTCTCGCAGGCGGATGGCACGGAGATCGAGGATCAGCAGGTCAGTCGGCTGATCGAGGAGTTCTTCGAAGCGCAGGAGCAGTGGCAGACGCCGCTCGATCGCGTCGTCGAAACGCTCGACCGGCTTTCCGAAGAGGCCGATGTGCTTTTCCTGACGGCCATGCAGCCGCGGTTCCAGGACCAGCGCCGTCGCCTGCTCGACAGGATGGGCCTGCTTTTTCCGCTGCTTGCCACCGAACAGCCCAAGGGGCCGATCGTTCACGCCTTGCATGCCAGCCGCTCCCTTCCCGTCGTCTTCATCGATGATATGGCGCGCAATCTGCATTCCGTCAGGGATCACGTCGCCGATTGCCTGCTCATTCATCTGATGCCGAACTCACCTGTCCATCGTTTCGCACCGGCGGCCGCCGATGACATTACCCGCGCTACGGACTGGACGCATGTGGCCGAACTCATCGAGGCGCATTTTCTGTCCGGCGCGGTCACTCGCGCAGTTCCAGCCGCATGAGCGGACGGCCGTCCTTGCGCCGCGCCACCGTTTCGAAACCGGCGGCATCAAAGATCGCCGTCGAACCGATGCAGAGCGTCACGGATTTCGACTGCTTCACATGATCGATCGGGCAGGCTTCGAGCAGCCGCGCTCCCTGGCGCCGGGCATGATCAATCGCGGCGGCGAGCAGGCGATGGCTCATTCCCTTGCCGCGCAGTTTGGGCAGCAGGAAAAAGCAACTGACGGCCCAGATGGACGGATCATGCGCATCGTCTTCCTCCAGCGGCCGCGAGACGGTGCGCGGCGAATTGAACTGTGGCACGTCATGACGCGGCCCGACCTGCACCCAGGCGACCGGCGCGCCGTCGGCATAACAGAGGATGCCCGGCGGCGGGCCTGCCTTGATCCGCTCCCGGATATGCGCCTTGCGCTCGTCGGGCGCCATCTCGGTCCTGATCGCATGCGGCAGGCGCAACGCAACGCACCAGCAGTTATAGAAGGCACCCTGCGGCCCGAACAGGATTTCGAAGTCGTCCCAGCGCTCTGAGGTGACCGGTTCGAAACGAAGGTCGTTATCCAAAGGCAAAGCTCCCGCGTCTCTTGTGACTCGGAAGCTTAAGGCGTAATGTCCCGGCGTTCAATCTTTGTTCTCATCATGACGCCTGCGCCTGACAAGACACCCGGCTTTTGTCGCGACTGCCTTGCCGAGCAGAAGGGCGAGGCGCGCCGTTGCGTTTCCTGCGGCAGCCCCCGTCTCGTACGCCATCGTGAACTCTACGCATTGACGCTTGCGCATATCGATTGCGACGCCTTCTACGCAGCAGTGGAGAAACGCGACAATCCGGAACTTGCCGACAAGCCCGTCATCATCGGCGGCGGCAAACGCGGCGTGGTGTCCACCGCTTGTTATATCGCCCGCATCCACGGCGTGCGGTCGGCCATGCCGATGTTCAAGGCGCTGGAGGCGTGCCCGCAGGCGATCGTCATCCGCCCCGACATGGAAAAATATGTCCGGGTCGGGCGGCAGGTGCGGACCATGATGCAGGATCTGACGCCGCTGGTGCAGCCGCTGTCGATCGACGAGGCCTTTCTGGAGCTTGGCGGCACCGAGAGGCTGCATCACGATCCGCCGGCGCGCACGCTCGCCAAATTCGCCCGCCGCGTCGAAAAGGAAATCGGCATCACCGTTTCGGTCGGGCTTTCCTACTGCAAATTTCTCGCCAAGGTCGCCTCCGACCTGCAGAAGCCGCGCGGCTTTTCCGTCATCGGCCGTGAGGAAGCGGTCGAATTCCTGGCGCCGCGTCCGGTCACCACGATCTGGGGCGTCGGCAAGGCTTTTGCGGCGACGCTGGAAGCGGACGGCATCCGCACCATCGGCCAGTTGCAGCAGATGGAGGAGAACGACCTGATGCGCCGCTATGGCAGCATCGGCCAGCGGCTCGCACGGCTGTCGCGCGGCATCGACGACCGCGAGGTGCATCTCAACGATGCGGCCAAAAGCGTTTCGTCCGAGACGACCTTTTTCGACGACATCTCGCGTCATGAGGAGCTGGTGCCGATCCTGCGCAACCTCTCCGAAAAGGTCTCCTGGCGGCTGAAGAAAAGCGGCATTGCCGGCCAGACCGTGGTGCTGAAGATGAAGAGCGCCGATTTCAAATCGCGCACCCGCAACCGCAAGCTCGAAGACCCGACCCAGCTTGCCGACAAGATCTTCCGCACTGGGCTCGAGCTTCTCGAAAAAGAGACCGACGGCACGAAGTTCCGACTGCTCGGCATCGGCGTCACCGATCTCGGCGACGCCGCCCGCGCAGATCCGCCCGACCTCATCGACCAGCAATCGGGCCGGCGGGCGGCCGCCGAAGCGGCGATGGACAAGCTGCGCGACAAGTTCGGCACGAAGACGGTCGAGACCGGCTACACCTTCGGCAGCGGCAAGCGCGATCACTAGCGCGTGAGGGCAACATCAAGCCCGGCCTATAAAATCTTCCTTAAACTTCGTCCCATAATCTGCCGGGCAGTATTGCGTATGGTTGGGTATCATGTTCTCGCGTCTCGTCTTCGGCCTCGGCTTGCTGTCGGCCACCGCACTCGTGCACCCTGCTCTCGCTGCGGATGCGCGCACGCTGCAGATCATCGTCTCGAAGGACAAGCAGTCGCTTGCGGTCTATGATGGCACCGAGGTCGTCGCGACCTCGAAGGTCTCGACCGGCAAGGACGGTCACACGACGCCGAGCGGCATCTTCTCGGTGCTCGAGAAGCAGAAATACCACGAATCCAATCTCTATTCGGCCGCCCCGATGCCGTTCATGCAACGGCTGACCTGGTCCGGCATCGCGCTGCATGAATCGAATTCGGTGCCGCGTTATCCAGCCTCGCATGGCTGCGTGCGTATGCCCGGCGCCTTCGCCAAAATGCTCTATGGCATGACCGACCCCGGTGTTCCCGTCATCATCAGCGACGGCGAAGTCGTGCCGCAGCCGATCGACCACCCGACCCTTTTCCATCCCGACGCACCGGCGGCCATGCCGCTGCTTTCGGATGTGGAGCTGCGGCCCTCCATGCCCGACAGCCCCGGGATACCAGTGCAGGTGGCAATGAACGACACGGCTGCGATGCCGATGCCGGCAATACAGCCGGCCGCAACACCCGAACCCGAACCGCCGTCCGAGCCGATCAGCATGCTGATCACGCGCCGGACGCTGCGCGAGACGGTGATCGACATCCAGACCCTGCTCAACCAGCTCGGCTTTTCCGCCGGCGATCCGGACGGCTTGCTCGGCCCGTCGACCGTGCAGGCGATCAAGGATTTCAGGGCGCTGCGGCCGGCGGAATTTGCCGGCGACAGGAGCCTGGTCTCCGACACGCTCCTCAAGGAAGTCTATGCCGCAACCGGCAAGGGTGCGCCGCCGAATGGTGTCATCATGGTGCGGCAGGCCTTCAAGCCGATCTTCGAAGCGCCGGTGACGATCGCCGATCCGGGCTTGGCGCTCGGCACACATTTCTTCACGCTGCACGCGGTCGATGAAAAGGCCGGTACGGCGGACTGGCTCGGCATCACGCTCGAGAACAATCTCTCCCGCGAGACGATGAAGCGGCTCGGCATCACCAATCAGGAAAGCTCGATCGTCACGGGCAAGCCGATCGCCCGTTCACTCAGCCGCATCACGATCCCCGACGAGACCCGCCGCAGGATCGATGCGCTGATCGCGCCCGGCTCGACACTGACGATCTCCGATACCGGCCTCGGCCGGGAGACCGGCGAAGGCACGGATTTCATCACGATCACCCGCGGGTGACGCGGGGCTGATCAAACCAGTTCGACGTCGACAACGCCGGGGGCGGCGCGAAGGGCGGCGGCGATCTCAGGGGTGATGCGGTATTTCTCCGGCAGCGCCACCTCCACCTCGCGTTTGCCCTCCTCCTTGATGACGATGAAGGAAACGAGGCCGTCGCCCCTGGCGTTCAAGTGGCCGGCGACCATCCTGAGCGGCCCGGAATCCCTGACATAGACGCGCAGCGCCTTCTGCATCTGCAGCGACTTTTCCTCCAGCGACTGAATCGTCTGGATGCGCAGGCCGATGCCCTCCGGCCGCTCCTCGCCGGTGGCCGTCAGCACGAAGGATTTGCCGGATTCGAGCACGTCGCGATACTGGTTCAGCATTTCCGAAAACAGCACCGCTTCGAACTGGCCGGAAGAATCCGAAAAGACGATAATGCCCATCTTGTTGCCGGTGCGGGTCTTGCGCTCCTGCTTGGAGATGACGGTGCCGGCAAGCCGGGCATTGGCCGCGCCCTGTTTGATCGCTTGGGAAAATTCGGCAAAGGTCTGCACCCGCATCTTCTGCAGGATGTTGTTGTAGGAATCGAGCGGGTGGGCCGTGAGATAGAAGCCCAACACCTGGAATTCCTTCAGCAGCCGCTCCGAGGGGAGCCAGGGCGAGAACGGCGGCAGCGAGATTTTCTCCGGTCCCGTGGTCAGCGTGCTGCCGAAAATGTCCGACTGGCCGCTCAGCTTGTTCTCCTGGGCGCGCTGGGCATAACCGAGGATGCGGTCGAGGCCGGCGGCTAGCTGGGCGCGGTCCATATCGAAACAATCGAAGGCGCCGGCATAGATCAGGCTTTCGAGCACGCGGCGATTGACCTGGCGCGGATCGATGCGCAGGCAGAAATCCTCGATGCTGGCGAAGGGCTTATCGCCACGCACCGCGACGATATGGTCGACGGCGGATTCGCCGACGCCTTTGAGGGCGGCGAGCGCGTAGTAGATGCGGTTGTCGCCGGTTTCGAAATGGCGGAAGGAGGTCTGCACCGAGGGTGCGATCACCTCGATGCCAAGGCGCTTGGCATCCTGGCGGAAATCATTGACCTTTTCCGTATTGGACATGTCGAGCGTCATCGAGGCGGCGAGGAATTCGACCGGATAATGCGCCTTCATGTAGGCCGTCTGGTAGGAGACGATGGCGTAGGCGGCGGCATGCGACTTGTTGAAGCCGTAATTGGCGAACTTCGCCAGCAGTTCGAAGATATTGTCGGCCTGCGGCTTCGACACACCGTTCTTGACGGCGCCGACGACGAAGCGCTCGCGCTGCTGGTCCATCTCGGCCTTGATCTTCTTGCCCATGGCGCGGCGCAGAAGGTCGGCTTCACCCAGCGAATAACCGGACAGGACCTGGGCGATCTGCATCACCTGCTCCTGGTAGACGATGACGCCTTGCGTTTCCTTGAGCAGGTGGTCGATCATCGGATGGATCGATTCCAGCTCTTCGTCACCGTGCTTGCGGGCATTGTAGGTCGGGATGTTCTCCATCGGGCCCGGACGATAGAGCGCCACCAGCGCGATGATGTCCTCGATGCAGTCCGGCTTCATGCCGATCAGCGCCTTGCGCATGCCGGCACTTTCCACCTGGAACACGCCGACCGTTTCACCGCGCGACAGCATCTCGTAGGTCTTCTTGTCGTCGAGAGGAATGGCCGCGAGATCGACCTTGATGCCGAGCTTGGCGACGAAATCGACAGCGACCTTCAGCACCGTCAGCGTCTTCAGACCGAGGAAGTCGAACTTGACCAGGCCGGCCTGCTCGACCCATTTCATGTTGAACTGGGTGACCGGCATATCGGAGCGCGGATCGCGATACATCGGCACCAGCTTGGAAAGCGGGCGGTCGCCGATGACGATGCCGGCGGCATGGGTCGAGGCGTGGCGGTAAAGTCCCTCGATCTTCTGGGCGATATCGAGCAGGCGCGCGACAACCGGTTCCTTAGCCGCCTCCTCCTGCAGCTTCGGCTCCTCTTCGATCGCTTTGGACAGCGGGGTCGGATTGGCCGGGTTGTTCGGCACCAGTTTGCAGATCTTGTCGACCTGGCCGTAAGGCATTTCCAGCACGCGGCCGACGTCGCGAAGGGCGGCGCGCGCCTGCAGCGAACCGAAGGTGATGATCTGCGCCACCTGCTCGCGGCCATACTTGGCCTGGACGTAGCGGATCACCTCTTCGCGGCGGTCCTGGCAGAAGTCGATGTCGAAGTCCGGCATCGAGACGCGTTCGGGATTGAGGAAGCGCTCGAAGAGCAGCGAAAAACGCAAGGGATCGACGTCGGTGATCGTCAAGGCATAGGCGACCAGCGAACCGGCGCCCGAGCCGCGGCCGGGACCGACGGGAATGTCATGCTGCTTGGCCCATTTGATGAAGTCGGCAACGATCAGGAAGTAGCCGGGAAACCGCATGCGTTCGATAACGCTGAGCTCGAAATCCAGCCGCTCGCGATAATCCTTCTCCTCGTAACCCGGCGACATGCCGAGCGTTGCAAGCCGCATGTCCAGCCCTTCGACCGCCTGGCGGCGCAGCTCGCTCGCCTCGGCGCGTTCGGCCTCCTCGGCATCGTCGGTCGCACCGGTGAAACGCGGCAGGATCGGCTTTCTGGTCTTCAGCACGAAGGAGCAGCGCCTGGCGATCTCGATGGTATTTTCGAGCGCTTCCGGCAGGTCGGCGAAGAGCTTGGCCATCTCGGCCCGGCTCTTCAGGTAGTGATCGGGCGTCAGGCGAAAGCGGCTGTCGTCGGAGACGATGGCGTTGTGCGCGACCGCCATCAGCGCATCATGGGCATCGTAATCGTCGCGCGTCGGAAAGAAGGCCTCGTTGGTCGCAACCAGCGGCAGGTCGTGGGCATAGGCAAGCCCGACAATCTTCTGCTCGTGCCGCTTGTCGTAGGTGCCGTGGCGCTGCAGCTCGACATAGAGCCTGTCGCCGAAGAGACGCTTCAGCAAGAGCAGCCGGGCCTCCGCCTGGGCGGGATGTCCTTCCCTGATCGCGATGTCGACCGGGCCGGTCGGGGCGCCGGTCAATGCGATCAGCCCTTCCGTGCCGGCCTCTTCCAACCAGGAGGCTTTGATATGAACGGCCTGGTTGCTTTCGCCGCCGAGATAGGCCCGGCTGACGAGATCGACGAGCCGTTCGTAGCCGGCATCGGTCGCGGCGAGAAGAACGATCGACGGCAGCTTGACCAGGGCTTGCTGGCCGCCGCGCTTTTCCGTTTCCAACCCATCTCCCATGTCGATCGAGACCTGACAGCCGATGATCGGCTGCAGGCCCTCGTCCATCGCCTTCTGGGAGAATTCGAGGGCGACGAACAGATTGTTGGTGTCGGTGATCGCAATCGCCGGCTGGCTGTCGCCGGTCGCCTTGTAGAGGATCTTCTTCAGCGGCAGAGCGCCCTCGAGAAGCGAATAGGCGGAATGGACCCTCAGGTGGATGAAACCCGGCGTGCCGCCGGTCGCCTCACCCGTTGAACCCTTTGCCGTGTCCGCCATGACATGCCTTCCCAATCACCCGAATGAATCGGACGCATTGTCGGCATAGAGGGCGATGATGTCCAGAAGAAGTCCCACCTCCGGACCGCATGATTGCCATGCGGTCCCCTGAAAACTTTAGATCGCCATCACGATGAGCGAGAAGCTGGCAACGAACATTGCGATGGAGGTGAATGCTGCGATATCACGGATCATGTCAGTCATCGGGCTCTCCTTTACTCGTTATGTTTTCAATTTGTTCCATGTATGTTCCGTTGTCAACAGGAATCTTTTCCTTCTTTCTTGCGTGTGGAAAATCCCGGATGCGCGCGGCGAATCGCACGAACTGGCACTTGTTGTGATCTGGGGCCGCCATGCCCTTGCCCCGCCCCCACAGACCAGACATCGTGTTCGGGCGGCCGCCTTCCCCTCAAAGTGATGCGCTTATTCCACCAGAAGTTCTCTTTTTGTTCTTTACATGTCGCGACCTATTTGCCAGCATCGGGCCGAAGGGAGAACGACATGCTCGACATTGCGATGCTGAATGAATTCATCGTGGAGGCGAAGGCTGCGACCTATGTCGGGGGCGGCGTGCCGCGCGCGCCGTGCCGGCCGGGTTCCCACGATATCGGTTACGAACGCGGTGACTGGCGCTATCTCGACAGCTATTTCGGCGGCACCGATTTCGCCGGGCAGGAAGTGGTGTGGTTTGCCGGAGAGCCCGCCTGGGCGATGAATTATTTCGGCTGCGTCATTGCGCCTGAGCTCATCGACGGCACAGCAGCCGGAGCGGTGATCAAGGCTGCACTTTCGGCGATGTATCGAGAGGGCCGGTTTCTGGACGGCATGGAATTCGATCATCCGTTCGGCCGCTATATCGATAGCAGCGAAGGCGGCTGTGCGCGGTTCACCGGCCATGAACGCATCATGGTCGACGGCCAGAAGGCCTATGCGCTCGATTATCGCGGCGGGCTGGTCATCCCCTGAGCACAGCCTCAGAAATCAACGATCTTGCCGTCGGAGATCGTGACGCGCCGATCCATGCGGCGGGCAAGCTCGTGATTGTGGGTGGCGATCAGGGCGGCAAGGCCGGACTGGCGCACCAGCGCTTCCAGCGCGTCGAAGACGTAGCTTGCCGTTTCCGGGTCGAGATTGCCGGTCGGCTCATCGGCAAGAAGCAGGGTCGGCGCATTGGCGACGGCGCGGGCGATCGCAACGCGCTGCTGCTCGCCTCCGGAAAGCTCGCCCGGGCGGTGCGAACCACGATGGCCGATGCGCATATAATCGAGAAGCTGGCCGGCCCGCTCTCCGGCTTCCTTCCAGGAAAGCCCGGCGATCAGCTGCGGCATCATGATGTTTTCGAGCGCCGAGAATTCCGGCAGCAGGTGGTGGAACTGGTAGACGAACCCGATTTCGCTGCGGCGGATCGCGGTACGTTTATCGTCGCTCAGGCCGTCACAGGCATGGCCATTGATGTTGACTTCACCGCCGTCCGGATGCTCCAGGAGGCCGGCGACATGCAGCAGCGTCGATTTGCCGGTGCCGGAAGGGGCGACGAGAGCGACGATTTCGCCTTTCGATATCGAAAAATCTGCGCCCTTCAGGATCGGGAGCAGCGTATCGCCCTGCCCGTAATGGCGCTCGACGCCGGTAAGCTTGAGAACGACGTTGCGTTTCATGAAGGCGGCATTCCTTATTCGTAGCGCAGGGCCTGCACCGGATCGAGCTTTGAAGCACGCCAGGCGGGGAAAATGGTCGCAATGAAGGACAGCGTCAGCGCCATGACGACGATCGAGATCGTTTCGCTGAGATCCATTTCGGCCGGCAGCTGGCTGAGGAAATAGACCTGCGGATTGAAGAGTACGGTGCCTGATATCCAGGAGAAGAACTGGCGGACAGATTCGATGTTGACGCAGACGAGAACGCCGAGCAGAACGCCGGCAATAGTGCCGACGATGCCGATCGCTGCCCCGGTCATGAAGAAGATGCGCATGATCGCACCGGCGGTGGCGCCCATGGTGCGCAGAATGGCGATATCGCTGCCCTTGTCCTTCACCAGCATGATGAGGCCGGAAATGATATTCAGCGCCGCGACAAGCACGATCAGCGTCAAGATCATGAACATGACGTTGCGCTCGACCTGGAGTGCGGAGAAGAAGGTCTGGTTGCGCTGGCGCCAGTCGGTAATGGCGATCTGGCGGCCGGCCGCCTCCTCCACCTTGGGCCTGAGATCGTCGATATCGTCCGGATTGTCGACGAAGAGCTCGATCGACTGCACCAGCCCCTCGGCGTTGAAATAGAGCTGCGCTTCCTCGAGCGGCATGAAGATGATCGAGGAGTCATATTCCGACATGCCGATCTCGAAGAGGCCTGAGATCTTGTAGGACTTGATGCGCGGGCTGACGCCCATCGGCGTGATGTCACCATCTGGCGACGTCAGCGTAATGAGATCGCCGACGCGCAGACCGAGCTGGTCGGCCATGCGGGTGCCGATCAGCACACCGTCGCCGGAGGCATAGCCGACCATATCGCCGGATTTGATGTTGTCGGAGATCGTCTTGAGCTTGGTCAGGTCGTCGGCGCGGGCGCCGCGCACCAGCGCGCCGGTGCTGCCACCGGCCTGGGCGGAAGCGAGCACCTGGCCCTCCACCAAGGGCAGCGCCATCTTGACGCCGGGTACGGCGGCGAGCTTGCCGCTGAGAGCGGGATAATCGGTGAAGGGGCCGTCGACCGGCTGGACGATCATGTGGCCGTTAATGCCGAGAATGCGCGAAACGAGCTCGGTGCGGAAGCCGTTCATAACGGCCATGACGATGATCAACGTCGCAACGCCCAGCATGATGCCGACGAAGGAGAAGCCGGCGATTACCGAGATGAAGGCCTCCTTGCGGCGGGCGCGCAGATAACGCCACGCCACGAGGCGTTCGAAGGTGGAAAATGGCTTGCCAGCCGGACCCAAGCCGGATTTTGAACTCCGGTCCACTGCTGCCTCTGCCATTTCGCCTCCGTTTCCTTAAGCCACGAACCGGTTGATCGCCGCTTCGATGGTCATCGTTTCGCGGGCGCCGGTCTTGCGGTCCTTCACTTCAACTTCGCCGTTGGCGACCGCGCGCGGGCCGGCGATGATCTGGACGGGCACGCCGATCAGGTCGGCGGTCGCGAATTTCGTACCGGCCCGATCGTCGGTATCGTCGTAGAGCACATCCTTGCCGGCCTTGCTCAGCGCGGCATAGATCAGCTCGCAGGTATCGTCGCAGGCCTGATCGCCCGCCTTCATGTTGATCACCACGACATCGAAGGGCGCGACCGATGCCGGCCAGATGATTCCGTTGTCGTCATGCGATGCTTCGATGATGGCGGGAACAAGGCGTGTCGGCCCGATACCATAGGAACCCATGTGGACGAAGTGTTCCTTGCCGTCCGGTCCCTGCACTTTTGCGCCCATCGGCTCGGAATATTTGGTGCCGAAATAGAAGATGTGGCCGACCTCGATACCACGCGCCGAAAGCCGGTCGCCTTCGGGAACGGCGTTGAAAGCCGCCTCATCGTGCATTTCCGAGGTCGCCGCATAGAGCGAGGTCCACTTGTCGAAGATCGCCTGCAGGCCCTCGACGCTGTCGAAATCGGTCTGTTCGCCGGGAATATCGAAACCGACGAAATCCTTGTGGCAGAAGACTTCGGATTCGCCGGTGTCGGCGAGGATGATGAACTCATGGCTGAGATTGCCGCCGATCGGGCCGGTGTCGGCGCGCATCGGAATGGCGCGCAGGCCCAACCGATCGAAGGTTCTGAGATAGGCGGCGAACATCTTATTGTAGGAATGCTCCGCCCCTTCGCGCGTCAGATCGAAGGAATAGGCGTCCTTCATCATGAATTCGCGCGAGCGCATGGTGCCGAAGCGCGGACGGATCTCGTCGCGGAATTTCAGCTGGATGTGATAGAGATTGAGCGGCAGGTCCTTGTAGGATTTGACGGAAGAGCGGAAAATATCCGTTACCATCTCCTCGTTGGTGGGGCCGTAAAGCATCGGCCGATCCTGGCGGTCCTTGATGCGCAGCATCTCCTTGCCGTAGGCGTCATAGCGGCCGCTTTCCTGCCAGAGTTCGGCCGATTGCAGCGTCGGCATCGACAGCTCGATGGCGCCCGCGCGGTTCTGCTCGTCGCGGATAATGGCGTTGACCTTGTCGAGCACGCGCTTGCCGAGCGGCAGCCAGGAATAGATGCCCTGCGACTGCTGACGGATCATGCCGGCGCGCAGCATCAGCCGGTGGGAGACGATTTCCGCCTCCTTGGGATTTTCCTTGAGGATGGGCATGAAAAAGCGAGACAGACGCATGGCGGATTCCGAAGCAGTTGAGATCCCGCAGCAAGCGGAATCGAAGGCAATTGTTGATGTGGGAGCGTTCATAGCCGCTTCGCGGCAGGAAGGAAACCCGCAACGGATGTTGGCAACCTCCCGGAAGCGCATGTTCGCACCCGCAAAATGAACGGGCCAGAAAAAGCGCGTGTTTATAAGGACTTGAACGAAAATCTTGTCAACAGAAAAATTTTGCTAGAGTGTAGCAAAAATGCAAAAAAAGCTGATGACAAAGCCCAATGTTTGAGCTAGCTTTAGCTCACAAAACAGGCAGGAAGGATAAATTCTTGCCGAATTCGCGGTCAAGTCTTGGGAGGATCAGATCTTAGGCGCGCTCGTCGCAGCCCCGGCAACGGTTACAGATCACGCGATACTTAAAACAAGGCTTCTAGCCTTGTTTTTTTTTGGCTTTTCGGCTCCCCACCTCATCCACGAAACCCGCAGCTTCCGTAGGGGATGATCCTCATTCCGTTACGTCAGCTCTGTGCCGCAACAGCATGACGCCGGTATGACGAAATTCGCTTTTCAATAGATTTGCATATGCTCAAAGTTTGAGCAAAAGCCACACTTCAATAGAAGCTGGGACCGAGTTGCGGCAGGGCGTCGAAGCCCCAACCGAAATAGGTGTCGCAAACGTACCAGAGGCCGTAGATCACAGCCGAAATCAGCGTCGTCAGCGAAAAGACGAAAGCGGCGCGAAACCGGGCGGGCGCACTCGGAACGGTGCCGAGCACCACATCATTATCTTCCGCCTGGGTGCGCAGACCGATCGGCAGAACGGCGAAAAGCGTCATCCACCAGATGATGAAGTAGACGGCAAATCCCTGAAGAAAGATCTCGAGCATTATCGGTCCCGTTGATGTCGCGCTGATATCGCGTCCTTATACGGCGGAATGGCGACCAACTCAAAGCGAACGAAGCGTTTAGTCGCCTTCGGGTCACTCTGCCGCAGCAGGAGTCAGGCCTGTTCGAGTTCGATCAGCGTGCCAAAGAAATCCTTGGGATGCAGAAAGAGCACCGGCTTGCCATGCGCGCCGGTCTTCGGCTTGATATCGCCGAGCACTCTGGCACCCGCCTCGACCAGCCGGTCACGGGCGAGAAGAATATCGTCCACCTCGTAGCAGATGTGGTGCATGCCGCCGGACGGGTTCTTTTCGAGGAAGGCTGCGATCGGCGAAGTGTCACCCAGCGGCTGCAACAATTCGACCTTGGTGTTCGGCAGTTCGACGAAGACGACGGTGACGCCGTGCTCCGGCAGAGCCTGCGGCTGCGATACCGCAGCCCCTAGCGTGTCGCGATAGGCGGCCGTCGCCACTGCCAGATCGGGAACGGCGATGGCGATATGGTTGACCCGGCCGAGCATGATCAGACCTTGGTGACGAAGGCGGTGACGACGGGCTTCTTACCCCAGGCGTGATTGGCGGCCGAGCGGATGGCGCGGCGCACGGCCTCCTGCAGCATGTCGATATCCTTGCGGCGGGCGCGCGGAATGCTTTCGATGGCGCTGACCGCCGCGTCGAACAGCGTATCTTCCATCTCCTCGCCCTCGTCGTCATAGACCGGCAGGCCGATCGACACGAGATCGGGATCGCCGACGATGTCATAGCGGGCGTCGAGCACGACGTTGACGGCGACATGGCCGACATAGGAGAGCTTCTTGCGCTCGCCGATGCCCATCTCGTCGAAATCGCCGATCAGCGTGCCGTCCTTATAGATGCGGCCATGCGGCGCTTCGCCGATCACCTCGACGGGACCGGGCGCCAGTCGCAGGATATCGCCGTTGCGCACCCGCGGCACGATCGCGATCCCGGATTGCTCGGCCAATTCCTTGTGCGCCGTCAGATGCGTCGCCTCGCCATGCACCGGCACGACGATCTTCGGCCGCGTCCACTCATACATCCGCTGCAACTCGTTGCGGCGGGGATGGCCGGACACGTGGACCAGCGCCTCGGTATCGGTGATGATGTGCACGCCCTGCTCGACGAGGCCGTTCTTGATGTCCTGGATCGCCTTCTCGTTGCCGGGAATGGCGCGCGAGGAAAAGACGACGATATCGCCTGCCGCAAAGGCCACATTGCGCATCTCGTCGCGGGAGAGCTTGGCAAGGGCTGCCCGCGCCTCGCCCTGGCTGCCGGTCAGGATGACGACGACCTTGTCGCGCGGGATATAACCGTATTCCTCCTCGGAGATGAAGGGCTTCACGCCTTCCATCAGGCCGATATCCTGGGCGACATCGACGACGCGCTTCAGCGAACTGCCGAGCAGCAGCACTTCGCGGCCGGCCGCCTCGGCGGCCTCGGCAACGGTACGGATGCGCCCGACATTCGACGAGAAGGTGGTGATCGCCACCCTGCCCTCGGCATTCTCGATGATCTTGCGCAGACTTTCGGACACATCCTTCTCGGAGGGCGAAACACCGTCTCGCAGCGCATTGGTGGAATCGCACATCAGCGCCAGCACGCCCTCGTCGCCGAGTTGGCGGAAACGTGTCTCGTCGGTCAGCGGCCCGAGTGAAGGCTCGTGGTCGATCTTCCAGTCGCCGGTATGGATGACATTGCCGACCGGCGTGCGGATCATCAGCGACATCGGTTCGGGGATCGAATGGTTGACGGCAACGCCTTCGATGCTGAAGGGGCCGACATTGATCGTATCGCCCGCCTTGAACGGCGTCACCGGCACTTCGCCGATCGTCGCCTTCTCGAAATTGCGCTTGGCTTCGAGCAGACCCGCGGTAAAGCCCGACGCATAGACCGGCACATTGAGGCCGGGCCAGAGATCGGCCAGCGCGCCGTAATGGTCTTCATGCGCGTGGGTGATGATGATCGCCTTGAGGTTCTTCCGCTCGCTGGCGAGGAAGCGGATATCGGGCAGCACGAGGTCGACGCCCGGCAGGTCAGGCCCGGGAAAGGTGACGCCGCAATCGACCATGATCCACTGGCGATGCTCGGGCGGGCCGTAGCCATAAAGAGCGAGATTCATGCCAATCTCGCCAACGCCGCCCAGAGGCAGGAATACCAGTTCGTCCTGTTTCGCCATAATTTTCGTTTGTTCCGCTATCCAAAAAACACATCACCGGCGGCAATGGGCACTATCCTGCCAGCGCCGGTATCGAGCATCAACAAGCCATTATCATCAATTCCGGCGAATTGTCCGGAAATCGATCGGTCCGGCAAATTCACCGTAATCTTTTCGCCGATGCCGCAGGCGATGGCGCGCCAGAGCGCCGTGATCTCGCAGATGCCGCGGCCCTCGTCCCATAGATCAAGCACCTCAGCCATTGCGGCGAAGAGATGGGCGAAGAGTTCCTCCGGAGAGGCCGCACTTCCCTGCTGACGCAGGCAGGTGACGGGGTAGAGCGGATTATCCGGCATCACCGAGACATTGATGCCGATGCCGACAATCAGCGCGTAACGGCCGTCCGGCAGCCTCTCGCCTTCGACGAGGATGCCGCAGGTCTTCTTTCGGCCGATAAGAATATCGTTCGGCCATTTGACCTCGAGCGGCTCGGCGCCCGGAGGCAGCACCATGCGGATCGCCTGGTGTACGGCAACGGCAACGGCCAGCGGCAGAGAACTCAGGCGCTCCATCGGCGCCGGGTCGATCAGCAGAAGCGAAGCGTAGAGATTGCCGCGTTCGGAAACCCAGAGCCTGCCGCGGCGGCCGCGGCCGCCGGTCTGCCTTTCGGCGGTCACCCAGAGATTGCCGCCGTCGCCCGCCCGGGCCCGGGCGAGGCATTCGCTGTTGGTGGACGATGTCTCCGACAGAGCCTCGTGCCTGAAATCGCCGAGCGATATCCGGCGCCGCCCGTCGGAAGCCATCAAAAGAGCGTCGCGGCGGCAAGCTCTGCCGCGCCACCGATCGGACCGCCGATGAGGACATAGACGGTGACGAACAGGCCGGAGAGACCGAAGACCAGACGCAGCGCACCGGAGACACGGGCGAATTCGCCAGTCGCTTCATCGAACCACATCAGCTTGATGACCCGCAGATAGTAGTACGCGCCGACGACCGAGGCGAGAACGCCGATGATGGCAAGCGCATAGAGCTTGGCTTCGATGGCGGCGACGAAGACGAAGTACTTGGCGAAGAAGCCGGCGAGCGGCGGGATGCCGGCGAGCGAGAACATCAGCGCCGTCAGCACCACGGCCATGAACGGGTTCGTTGTGGAAAGGCCGGCGAGATCGTCGACATTCTCGACGACGGTGCCGTCCTTGCGGCGCATCGACATGATGATCGCGAAGGTGCCGAGCGTCATGACCATGTAGATGACCATGTAAAGCATGACACCGGTGACGCCGGTCTGGTTGCCGGCGGCAAGGCCGACCAGCGCATAACCCATGTGACCGATCGAGGAATAGGCCATCAGTCGCTTGATGTTCTTCTGGCCGATGGCGGCAAACGAGCCGAGCAGCATCGAGGCGATCGAGATGAAGACGACGACCTGCTGCCAGTCCGCCAGAACCGGCTGGAAGGCGGTGATGACGATACGGGTCATCATCGCCATGGCGGCAACCTTGGGGGCTGCGGCAAGGAAGGCGGTCACCGGCGTCGGCGCGCCTTCATACACGTCGGGCGTCCACATGTGGAAGGGAACGGCCGAAATCTTGAAGGCGATGCCGGCGAGGATGAAGACCAGGCCGAAGATGAGGCCGAGCGAACGCGCACCCTCGACCGACAGCGCCTGGGCGATCTCGGAGAAGTGGGTGTGGCCGGTGAAGCCATAGACCAGCGACATGCCGTAGAGCAGCATGCCGGAGGACAGCGCGCCGAGGACGAAATATTTCAGCCCTGCTTCGGTCGACTTCAGGCTGTCACGGTTGATCGCGGCGACGACATAAAGCGCCAGCGACTGCAGTTCCAGCGCCAGATAGAGCGAGATCAGGTCGTTGGCCGAGATCATCAGCAGGATGCCGAGGGTCGCAAGCACCAGCAGGACCGGGAACTCGAACTTGTCGAGCTGGTTCTCGCGGGCGTGACCGATCGTCATGAACAGAGCCACCAGCGAACCGATCAGCGCCACCAGCTTCATGAAGCGGGAGAAGCCGTCGGCCATGTAGACGCCGCCATAAGCAAGGCCTTCTGCGGGCACGAAGAGCAGCCACAGGCCCGAGGCCAGGAGCAGGACGATGGCGAGGCCGGTGACGACAAGGCCCGACCGCTCGCCTGAGAAGACGCCGACCATCAACAGGACAAGGGCGCCGACCGCGAGGATGAGCTCCGGCGCGGAAAGATGCAGACTGAGGAGAATTGTTTCAGCGGTCATGTCCAATAAGTCCCGTCATCATTTCATAGACAGCGCAACATTCTGCGCTGCGTGCACGGCGGCCGTGTAGTTGTTGACCAGCAGATCCACCGAGGCGGCCGTCGCATCGAAGACCGGAGCCGGGTAAACGCCGAAGAAGATGGTCAGCGCGACCAGCGGGTAAAGGATCAGTTGCTCACGCGGCGACAGATCGAGCAGCGCCTTCAGCTTCTCCTTCTCCAGCGCGCCGAAGATCACCCGGCGATAAAGCCAGAGCGCGTAGGCAGCCGAGAGGATGACGCCGGTGGCGGCAAAGAGCGCGACCCAGGTGTTGACCCGGAAGACGCCCATCAGCGTCAGGAATTCGCCGATGAAGCCCGACGTGCCGGGAAGCCCGACATTGGCCATGGTGAAGACCATCATCGCGACGGCATATTTCGGCATGTTGTTGACGAGGCCGCCATAGGCGTTGATCTCGCGGGTGTGGGTGCGGTCGTAGACGACGCCGACGCAGAGGAAGAGCGCGCCGGAGACGATGCCGTGCGACAGCATCTGGAAGATCGAGCCCTGAACGCCCTGCATGTTGGCCGCAAAGATGCCCATGGTCACGTAGCCCATATGGGCCACGGAGGAATAGGCGATCAGCTTCTTGATGTCGTCCTGCATCATCGCCACCAGCGAGGTATAGATGATGGCAATCACCGACATGGCGAAGACGAGCGGCGCGAAATAATCGGAGGCGACCGGGAACATGCCGAGCGAGAAGCGGATAAGACCGTAGCCGCCGAGCTTCAGGAGCACGCCGGCCAGGATCACCGAGCCTGCCGTCGGTGCCTGAACGTGGGCATCGGGAAGCCAGGTATGGACCGGCCACATCGGCATCTTCACCGCGAAGGAGGCGAAGAAGGCAAGCCATAACCAGGTCTGCAGCGCCGGCGGGAACTTGTAGGCGAGCAGCGCGGTGATGTCGGTCGTGCCGGCCTGCCAATACATCGCCATGATGGCGAGCAGCATCAGCACCGAGCCGAGCAGCGTATAGAGGAAGAACTTGTAGCTCGCATAGACGCGGTCCTTGCCGCCCCACACGCCGATGATCAGGAACATCGGAATGAGGCCCGCTTCGAAGAAGACGTAGAACAGCACGATATCGAGCGAGACGAAGACGCCGACCATCATCGTTTCCAGGATGAGGAAGGCGATCATATATTCCTTCAGGCGCTTCTCGATCGAGAGCCAGCTCGCCAGCACGCAGAAGGGCATGAGGAAGGTCGACAGGATGACGAACAGCATCGAGATGCCGTCGACGCCGACGTGGTAGCCGATGCCGGTGCCGAGCCAGTTATGCTTCTCGACCATCTGGAAGCCCGGATTAGCATTGTCGAAGCCGGTCCAGATCAAGAGCGAGACGACGAAGGTGAAGACGGTGGTGATGAGCGAGATCCACAGCACGTTCTTCCGGCCGGTTTCGCTCTCGCCGTTCATCAATAGCAGGAGCACCACGCCGACGAGCGGCAGGAAGGTGACCGTTGAAAGAATAGGCCAATCGGTCATCAGAAGGAACTCCCGAGCATCATCCAGGTAACGAGCGCCGCAATGCCGATCAGCATGGCGAAGGCGTAGTGATAGAGGTAACCGGTCTGCAGGCGGACGACGCGATCGGTGACGGCGACGACGCGGGCGGCGACGCCGTTCGGGCCGTAGGTGTCGATGACACCGACATCACCCTTCTTCCACAGGAAGCGGCCGAGCGCCTTGGCGGTGCGGACGAAGAGGAAGTCGTAGAGCTCGTCGAAATACCACTTGTTGAGCAGGAACTGGTAAAGCACGCGGTGCTGCTTGGCGAGGACGCGCGGCGTCTGCGGCGAGCGGATATACATGTACCACGCGGTGACGAAGCCGAGCACCATGGCGATGAAGGGGCTCAAGCCCACCAGCGCCGGCACATGGTGGAACTCTTCGACCAGTTCGTTCTCGGCGCCGGTAAAGAGCGCGCCCTTCCAGAACTCGGCATATTCCTCACCGTAGAACCGGCCTTCGAAGAAGTAGCCCGCAAGCACCGCGCCGATCGCCAGCAGATAGAGCGGCACCAGCATGACCTGCGGCGACTCGTGGACGTGATGCATGACCTCGTGCGAGGCGCGCGGCTTGCCGAAGAAGGTCATGAAGATCAGGCGCCAGGAATAGAAGCTCGTAAACAGAGCCGCGATGACCAGCAGCGAGAAGGCAAAGCCCGAGACCGGCGAATGCGATGCATAGGTCGCCTCGATGATCACGTCCTTGGAGAAGAAGCCGGCAAGGCCGACCGGCGTGAAGGGAATACCGACGCCGGTGATCGCCAGCGTGCCGATGAACATCATCCAGAACGTCACCTTTATGTGCGGATACAGGCCGCCCATGTAGCGCATGTCCTGTTCGCCATCCACGGCATGGATGACCGAGCCGGCGCAGAGGAAGAGCAGCGCCTTGAAGAAGGCGTGGGTGAAGAGATGGAAGATCGCCGCGCCATAGGCCCCTACCCCGAGCGCCACGAACATGTAGCCGAGCTGCGAGCAGGTGGAATAGGCGATGACGCGCTTGATGTCGTTTTGCACCAGGCCCACGGTCGCCGCGAAGAAGGCGGTGATCGCGCCGATCACGGTGACGACGACAAGCGCATCCGGTGACAGTTCGAACAGCGGCGACATGCGGGCGACGAGAAAGACGCCGGCGGTGACCATGGTGGCGGCATGGATGAGGGCCGAGACCGGGGTCGGGCCTTCCATGGCGTCCGGCAGCCAGGTGTGCAGCAGGAACTGCGCCGACTTGCCCATCGCGCCCATGAACAGCAGCAGGCAGATGCCGGTCAGCGCATGCGCCTTGTCGAGCTGCATGCCGAACAGGTTGAGGATCACCTCGCCCGCCTCGCCGCCGCCTTCATGCGGGGCGAAGTTCGAGGCATTGGCGAAGATCGTGTCGAAGTTGATCGAGCCGAACAGCACGAAGACGCCGGCAATGCCGAGCACGAAGCCGAAGTCGCCGACGCGGTTGACGATGAAGGCCTTCATCGCCGCGGCCGTCGCCGACGGCTTCTTGAACCAGAAGCCGATCAGCAGATAGGAGGCGAGACCGACGCCTTCCCAGCCGAAGAACATCTGGGCAAGGTTGTCTGCCGTCACCAGCATCAGCATGGCGAAGGTGAAGAGCGAGAGATAGGCGAAGAAGCGCGGACGGTGCGGATCGGTGTGCATGTAACCGATCGAATAGACATGCACCAGCGTCGAGACCGTGTTGACGACGATCAGCATGACCGAGGTCAGCGTATCCACGCGCAGCGACCAGGAGACGTCGATGCCGCCGGACTGGATCCAGCGCAGCACCTCGACCTTGATCGGGCCGCCTTCGGCATGACCCATGCCGACGGTGAAGAAGACGAACCAGGACAGGATGGCGGCGATGATCATCAGGCCGCTGGTGACATATTCCGAAGCCTTGGCGCCGATGGCGCGGCCGAAGAGGCCGGCGACGATCGCACCGATCAAGGGAAGAAAGACGATAGCCTTATAGAGGAACATGAGCCACTCAGCCCTTCATCATATTGACGTCTTCGACCGCGATCGAGCCGCGGTTGCGGTAGAAGACAACGAGAATTGCAAGACCGATCGCCGCTTCGGCTGCCGCGACCGTCAGGATGAACAGCGCGAAGACCTGGCCGACGATGTCGTTCAGGAAGGAGGAGAAGGCGACCATGTTGATGTTGACGGAAAGCAGGATCAGTTCGATCGACATCAGGATGACGATGACGTTCTTCCGGTTGAGGAAGATGCCGAAGACGCCGAGCGTGAAGAGGATGGCGCTGACCGTCAGGTAGTGGGAAAGTCCGATGACCATGTTCTTTGTTCCTTGACCTGCCTTTAGACGCCCTGCCCGGGCTTGACCGACACCACCTCGACGGCGGTGGCGGGCGTGCGGGCAACCTGCCTGGGGATATTCTGCCGCTTGATGTTGGTGCGGTGCCTGAGCGTCAGCACGATCGCGCCGATCATGGCCACCAGCAGCACCAGACCGGCGATCTGGAAGAAATAGACGTAGTTGGTGTAGAGCACGTCGCCGAGGGCGGCCGTATTGGTGCGCTCCGTCAGCGCCGGGATCGGCATGGCGACCGATTTGGCGATCTCAGGCGAGATGACGCTGCCGCCGATGACGACGATCAGCTCGGCCGCCAGGATCACCCCGATCAGCCCGCCGATCGGCGCATATTCGAGAACGCCGGCCCTCAGTTCGGTGAAGTCGATATCGAGCATCATCACCACGAAGAGGAAGAGCACGGCGACGGCGCCGACATAGACGACCAGCAGGATCATCGCCAGGAATTCGGCACCGAGCAGCAGGAAGAGGCCGGCCGCGTTGAAGAACACCAGGATCAGGAACAGAACCGAGTGAACCGGGTTCTTCGCCCAGATGACCATGAACGCCGACGCCACCGCGACAAAGGCGAAAAGATAGAAAAATAGAGCCTGCAGACCCATGTTGGTGCCTTTTTCATCTTCCCCCGGGCAGCCGGGAGTTTCCCTGCCCGATAGAGCTTTGCGCGGCGCGAACCGTCAAAGCTCCTGTGCATATTGACCGCGATCGGAGCAACTGCTCCATCGCGGCATTTCAAATCTCAATCAGCGGTACGGCGAGTCGATCGCGATGTTGCGGGCGATTTCGCGCTCCCACCGGTCTCCGTTGTCCAAAAGCCGCGCCTTGTCGAAATAAAGCTCTTCGCGGGTTTCCGTCGCAAATTCGAAATTCGGGCCTTCGACGATCGCGTCGACCGGGCAGGCTTCCTGGCAGAAGCCGCAATAGATGCACTTCACCATGTCGATGTCGTAACGCACCGTGCGGCGCGTGCCGTCATTGCGGCGGGGACCCGCCTCGATGGTGATCGCCTGGGCAGGACAGATCGCCTCGCAGAGCTTGCAGGCGATGCAGCGTTCCTCGCCGTTGGGATAACGGCGCAGCGCATGCTCGCCGCGGAAACGCGGGGAGACCGGACCCTTTTCGAAGGGATAGTTGATCGTCGCCTTCTGGCGGAAGAAATAGCGCATCGACAAGAAGAACGCGCCGACGAATTCCTTGAGAAACAGCGAGCTGATGGAGCCGGACAAGCTTGCCATCTTCAACCTCCAATTTTGCCGGAAACGAGAGCGGACATGATCATGCCCAACCCGTCAGTTTCAGCACGAATGCAACGATGACGACCATGGCGAGCGACAGCGGCAGGAAGACCTTCCAGCCGAGGCGCATGAGCTGGTCGTAGCGGTAACGCGGTACGAAAGCCTTGACCATCGCGAACATGAAGAACACGAAGCAGGCCTTCAGCATGAACCAGATGATGCCCGGCACCCAATTGATGAGCCAGAAATCGACCGGCGGCAGCCAGCCGCCAAGGAAAAGGATGGTCGTCAGCGAGCACATCAGGACGACGGCGGCATATTCGCCGAGCATGAACATCATGTATGGCGAGGAGCCGTATTCGACCATGAAGCCGGCGACGAGTTCCGATTCGGCTTCCGGAAGGTCGAAGGGCGGACGGTTCGTCTCGGCGAGCGCCGAAATGAAGAAGATGATGAACATCGGGAAGAGCGACAGCCAGTGCCAGTCGAGGAACGACGACGGCAGGCCGAGCATGGTGCCGAGGCCGGTATGCTGGGCATTGACGATATCGGTCAGGTTCAGCGAGCCGACGCAGAGAAGCACGGTGACGATGACGAAGCCGATCGAGACTTCATAGGAGACCATCTGTGCCGCCGAGCGCAGCGCGCCGAGGAAGGGATACTTCGAGTTCGAAGCCCAGCCGCCCATGATGATGCCGTAGACCTCGAGCGAGGAGATGGCGAAAATATAGAGGATGCCGACATTGATGTTGGCGATCACCCATCCGTCGGCCAGCGGCACCACCGCCCAGGTGGACAGCGCCAGAAGCACCGTCACCAGCGGGGCCAGCAGGAACACCGCCTTGTTGGCGCCGGCCGGAATGATCGGCTCCTTGAAGACGAACTTCAGAAGGTCGGCGAAGGACTGGAACAGGCCGAAAGGACCGACGACGTTCGGGCCGCGGCGCAGCTGCACGGCCGCCCAGATCTTGCGGTCGGCGAGCAGCACATAGGCGATGAAGACGAGCAGGCAGACCAGAAGCAGCAGCGACTGACCGATCATGATGATCGCCGGCCAGACATAGGTCGAAAAGAAAGAATCCATAGTCCCCTGCCCTTACTCTGCCGCGACTTTGAAGTTGTTGCGGGCCAATGCCGAGCACTCCGCCATGACAGCCGAGGCGCGCGCTATCGGGTTCGTCAAATAGAAGTCTTTGACCGGCGACGCAAACCCTGACTTGTTCATCTTGCCGGCTTTTTTCGCAACTGCGGCAATTTGGGCGCTATCGCTTTCGGCGATCTCGTCGATGGCGGCGAAATGCGGGAAAGCGGCGTAGAGCCGGACGCGCAGTTCGCTCAGCGAATCGAAGGGAAGCTTCTTGCCGAGCACGTCGGAAAGCGCGCGGATGATCGCCCAGTCCTCGCGGGCGTCGCCCGGGGCAAAGCCGGCGCGGTTGCCCATCTGGACGCGGCCTTCGGTGTTGACCCAGGTGCCGGACTTTTCCGTATAGGCCGCAGCCGGCAGGATGACGTCGGCATGATGCGCGCCGTTATCGCCATGCGAGCCGATATAGACGGTGAGCCTGGCCTTCTTGGTGGCGAAATCGAGTTCGTCGGCGCCAAGCAGGAAGAGCACGTCCATCGCGCTCAGCATTTCGGCGGCATTGACGCCGGCAGCACCCGGCACGAAGCCGAGGTCGAGGCCGCCGACGCGCGAGGCTGCGGTATGGAGGACGGCAAAACCGTTCCAGCCTTCGACGACCGCGCCGACCGAACCGGCAAGCTTGGCGGCACTGGCGAGAACGCCGGCGCCGTCGCTGCGCGACAGCGCGCCCTGGCCGATGATGATCATCGGCTTGGCGGCGTTCTTCAGCACCTCGGCGAAGGCATGGTTGCCGTCGACCAGATCCTTCAGCGTGTCGGGACCGGCGCCGAGGTAATCATAGCTGTAGCGCAGTTCGCCCGCCTCGCCGATCACGCCGATCGGGAACTTGCCGCGGCGCCAGCGCTTGCGGATGCGGGCATTGAGGATCGCCGCCTCGAAGCGCGGATTGGCGCCGATGATCAACAGCGCGTCGGCCTGGTCGATGCCCGAAATGGTCGGGTTGAACAGGTAGCTTGCGCGGCCGAGCGACGGATCGAGTGCCGCCCCATCCTGGCGACAGTCGAGATTGGTCGAGCCCAGCGACTTCACCAGTTCGGAGAGCGCGTACATTTCCTCGACGGAAGCAAGGTCGCCAGCGATCGCGCCGATCTTGTCGCCCGAGGTGGCGCTGACGGCGGCCTTGATGGCGCCGAAGGCTTCGGCCCAGGTGGCGGGCTGCAGGCGGCCGTCGCGGCGCACATAGGGCCGGTCGAGGCGCTGGGTCTTCAGCCCGTCCCAGATGAAGCGGCTTTTGTCTGAGATCCACTCCTCGTTGATCGCCTCGTTGACGCGCGGCAGGATGCGCATGACTTCGCGGCCGCGAGTGTCGACGCGGATCGCCGAACCGACGGCATCCATGACGTCGATCGATTCGGTCTTGTTCAATTCCCAGGGGCGCGCGGTGAAGGCGAAGGGCTTGGAGGTGAGCGCGCCGACCGGGCAAAGGTCGACGACGTTGCCCTGCAGCTCGGAGGTCATCGCCTGTTCGAGATAGGTGGTGATCTCGGCATCCTCGCCGCGGCCGATCAGGCCGAGTTCGGAAATGCCGGCAACCTCCGTCGTGAAGCGGACGCAGCGCGTGCAGTGGATGCAGCGGTTCATCACCGTCTTGACGAGCGGGCCGATATACTTGTCTTCGACGGCGCGCTTGTCTTCCTGATAGCGCGAGGTGTCGATGCCGAAGGCCATCGCCTGGTCCTGCAGGTCGCATTCGCCGCCCTGGTCGCAGATCGGGCAATCCAGCGGATGGTTGATCAGCAGGAATTCCATCACGCCTTCGCGGGCCTTCTTGACCATCGGGGTGTTGGTGAAGACCTCGGGCAGTTCGCCGTTCGGGCCGCCGCGAATGTCGCGCACGCTCATGGCGCAGGAAGCCTGCGGCTTCGGCGGGCCACCCTTCACCTCGACGAGGCACATGCGGCAATTGCCGGCAACCGACAGGCGCTCGTGGAAGCAGAAGCGCGGAACCTCGGCGCCGGCATCCTCACACGCCTGCAATAGCGTGAAATGATCCGGAACTTCGATCTCGTTGCCGTCAATCTTCAGTTTTGCCATCGTCGCTCAGTCCTGTTTCCCGTTTGCCTGATGACGGCAAACAAACCTATTTTTGCAACATTCTCATTGCCAAGCCGGATCTTTCGTCCTGCCGACACCGGATGTCGCCGAAATTCTCTGTCACGCGTTCCAGACCCGGAACCCGCACCGGCATCGAAAGGCCCCCGCCCGTCCGCCGATCTGCCCATTCTTCCGGCCGATTGACACGGCCGGACAGTTCATTTCTTCCTGCGGCCTCGCCCTGCCAGAACTTTTGCCTGACCGGTCCAGTCGTCACGGCCGATGCGGCCGTTGAAGCCGAGTTCGGCGTCGAGCCGGGCGATTTCCGCGTCGGTCCAGGCGGCAATCTCGGCGAAGCTGCGAATACCCTTGGCGTTCAGCACCTGCTCCAGCTTCGGGCCGATGCCGGCGATCAGCTTGAGATCGTCGGCCTTGACAGCCCGCGCAGCCGGTCTTGCCTTCACGGCCGGCTTCAGCTGGCCCGGCTTCGTATCGCTAACCGACTTCGTTTGGCCGACAGACTTCGCTTCAGTGACCGGCTTCGCTTCAGTGACCGGCTTCGTCTGGCTGGCCGGGATCGGTTCGCTGACCGGCCTGACGACAGTCAGTGTCGGCCCTGCCTTCTTCCCGGCCGCCGGCTTGGTGAAAGCCTTGACGGCAGGGCGAATATTCTCCGGCCGGATTTCGACATCGGGCGCCGGCTCGTCCGGCGGCGTGTCATCGAGAGCGGCAGCGACTTTGCTCGTGGTTTCCAGGGCGCTCTGCCAGGCGCCGAAGAAGGCGCCGGCCATCTGCGTCGAGAAACCGAAGCCGATCGCCGTTGCCGCGGCAAAGGCTGCAGCCGGATGCGCCATCAGCGGATGCACCGGCATCGCCTGTGCATTTTCAAGCATCTCGGCGGCAAGGCGGCCGAAACCGGCCGCGAAATCGGCGACTTCTTCCTTCTTCCCAGCCTTGGATGCATTGTCCGCCATGATTATTCAGCCGCCTCCAGAACCGCGCCGTGATCGAGCGCGCTCGCCGTATACTGGTCGATGCGCTTTTCGATCTCGGGACGGAAGTTACGGATCAGACCCTGCACCGGCCATGCGGCTGCGTCGCCCAGCGCACAGATGGTGTGGCCTTCGATCTGCTTGGTCACCTGGAACAGCATGTCGATTTCGCGCTTCTGGGCATTGCCCTTGGCCATGCGTTCCATCACCCGCCACATCCAGCCCGTGCCTTCGCGGCACGGCGTGCACTGACCGCAGCTCTCGTGCTTGAAGAAGGCGGAGATGCGGGCGATCGCCTTGATGACGTCGGTGGACTTGTCCATGACGATCGCCGCCGCCGTGCCGAAGGAGGAGCCGACGCCGCGCAAGCCGTCGAAATCCATCGGGCAGTCGATGATGTCCTTGGCCGGAACGATCGGGCAGGATGCGCCGCCCGGAATGACGGCGAGCAGATTGTCCCAGCCGCCGCGGATGCCGCCGGCGTGGCGATCGACCAGCTCGCGGAAGGTGATGCCCATTTCCTCTTCGACCGTGCACGGCTTGTTGACGTGGCCGGAGAGCATGAACAGCTTGGTGCCGACATTGTTCGGGCGGCCGATGGCGGAGAACCAGCCGGCGCCGCGGCGCAGGATCGTCGGTGCAACAGCGATCGATTCGACGTTGTTGACAGTCGTCGGGCAGCCGTAGAGGCCCATATTGGCCGGGAATGGCGGCTTCAGGCGCGGCTGGCCCTTCTTGCCTTCGAGGCTTTCGAGCAGCGCGGTTTCCTCGCCGCAGATATAGGCGCCGGCGCCATGATGGACGAAGATGTCCATGTCCCAGCCGAGCTTGTTGTTCTTGCCGAGCAGGCCGTAATCATAGCATTCGTCGATCGCCGCCTGCAGCGCCTCGCGCTCTCTTATATATTCGCCGCGCACATAGATATAGGCCGCATTGGCGCCCATGGCGAAGCTCGCGATGACGCAGCCTTCGATCAGCGTATGCGGATCGTGGCGCATGATGTCGCGGTCCTTGCAGGTACCGGGCTCGGATTCGTCGGCGTTGACGACGAGGTAATGCGGGCGTCCGTCGCTTTCCTTCGGCATGAAGGACCATTTGAGACCCGTGGGGAAGCCAGCGCCGCCGCGACCGCGAAGGCCGGATGCCTTCATCTCGTTGATGATCCAGTCACGGCCCTTTTCGAGGATCTGCTTGGTGCCGTCCCAGTGGCCGCGGCTCATCGCGCCCTTCAGGGACTTGTCCTTGAGGCCGTAGATGTTGGTAAAGATGCGGTCTTTATCTTGTAACATGCTTCACCTCTTACCGCGGCTTCTTGCCGAAGACCTTGATATATTCCGCTTCCCCGCCCTTGGCGAGCGCCTTGGCCTGCTTGACCCAGTCATCGCGCTCGATGCGGCCGCGGAAGTTCAGGTAGCCGTCGACCCATTCGCGTTCGGCCTTCTTCCAGCCCGCGACCTGCGCGAAGGTGAAGATGCCGATTTCGTTCAGCGTCGCCTCGATCTTCGGACCGACGCCCGAGATCATCTTCAGATCATCCGGGGCTGCGGGCTTTTCGATGCCGGACGGACGGTTCTTGTCGGTCAGGGAAGGCTTGGCCGACGGGGCGGCTTCGGCCTTGACGGTAGCTTTCGGCGCCGGTTCGGCAGCCGCCGTGCCCGATATCGGCTGCTCTTCGGCGGCCTTGGCGTTCTTCGCCGCCGCCTTCGGTGCGGTTGCCGGCGTCTTCAGCGCTGCATTGGTCTCGGCATCGGTGCTCTTCGGGCGGGCGGCCTCGGAAGGCGGAACCGGCGCGGCGTCGACCGGGGCCGACACGGTTTCGGCATCGGCCTTCTTGGCGCGCGTCCTGGCCTTCGGCTCTTCCGTCGTCAGCGAGGTCGGGCCGCCTTCGGGCGCTGAAAATATCCGGTCGATCTGGGTGCCGGGCTTGATGCTGGCGCCATTGCCGGCGGCAAAGACGTCGATGATCTCTTCGAGACGCTCTGGCGTCAGGTCCTCATAGGTGTCCTTGCCGATCATCACCATCGGCGCGTTGACGCAGGCCCCGAGACATTCGACCTCTTCCCAGGACAGCGTGCCTTCGGCATTGCGCTCGAAGGCATGGGCATGGATCTTGCTCTTGCAGACCGACATCAGCGCTTCCGAGCCGCGCAGCATGCAGGGCGTCGTGCCGCAGACCTGGACATGGGCGCGCGTGCCGACAGGATGCAGCTGGAACTGCGTATAGAAGGTCGCGACCTCGAGCACTCTGATATAGGCCATGTCGAGCATGTCGGCGATCTTTTCGATCGCCGCGCGCGTGACCCAACCGTCCTGCTCCTGCGCCCGCATCAATAGCGGAATGACCGCCGATTGCTGGCGGCCGGCGGGGTATTTCTGGATCGTCTTGTCCGCCCAGACCGCATTCTCATCGCTGAAGGCGAATGCGGCAGGCTGAAATTGATCTTCGGCTAATCGACGAACGGACATTCTTCCTCACGCCTTGTCAGTTTAGGGTTCCACACCGCGAAGCGGTCAAAGACTGCATTTCGCAGGCATAGGCCGACTGGTCTTTCTGCATAAACACTACGAATTTGCCGCCGTTCGGAACGGCAGCCTTGATCTGATAGCCCTTGGACAAAAGCTCGCCCATGGACGATTGCTGCGCCGGCGGCGTCTCTTCCTTATGGCCCAGCGGCGTGCCGAGGCTATCGGCCTCCTGAGCCGAAACTCCGGATGCCGAAAGAAGGAGTGCGACGGCCAGCGGCAGAAGCTGCATCAGCGGTCCACCTCGCCGAAGACGATGTCGAGCGAGCCGAGCACGGCCGCGACGTCGGCAAGCTGATGGCCGCGGCACATGAAGTCCATCGCCTGCAGATGGGCATAACCCGGCGCGCGGATCTTGCAGCGATAAGGCTTGTTGGAGCCGTCGGAGACGAGATAGACGCCGAACTCGCCCTTCGGCGCCTCGACGGCGGCGTACACTTCGCCGGCCGGCACGTGGTAGCCTTCGGTATAGAGCTTGAAGTGGTGGATCAGCGCTTCCATCGAGCGCTTCATCTCGCCGCGCTTCGGCGGTACGACCTTGCCGTCGATCGACGAGAAGGGGCCGGTCTTGGCATCGGACAGCAGGCGATTGACGCATTGCTTCATGATGCGGACCGATTCGCGCATCTCGATCATGCGGATCAGGTAGCGGTCGTAGTTGTCGCCGTTCTTGCCGATCGGAATGTCGAATTCGAGATCGGAATAACATTCATAAGGCTGGGCGCGGCGCAGATCCCAGGCAGCGCCCGAACCGCGCACCATGACGCCGGAAAAGCCCCAGGCCCAGCAGTCTTCCAGCGAGACGACGCCGATATCGACGTTGCGCTGCTTGAAGATGCGGTTGCCGGTGAGCAGGTCGTCGATGTCGTCGAGCGCCTTCAGGAAGGGGTCGCACCAGTCGCCGATATCCTGCACGAGCTGTTCCGGCAGGTCCTGATGGACGCCGCCCGGGCGGACATAAGCAGCGTGCATGCGCGAACCGCTGGCGCGCTCGTAAAACACCATCAGCTTTTCACGCTCTTCGAAGCCCCAGAGCGGCGGCGTCAGCGCCCCGACGTCCATGGCCTGCGTGGTGACGTTCAGAAGATGCGAGAGGATGCGGCCGATTTCCGAATAGAGCACGCGGATCAGCTGGCCGCGGATCGGAATCTCGATGCCGAGCAGCTTTTCGACGGCCAGCGCATAGGCATGCTCCTGGTTCATCGGCGCGACATAGTCGAGGCGATCGAAATAGGGCACGGCCTGAAGATAGGTCTTGGTCTCGATCAGCTTCTCGGTGCCGCGATGCAACAGGCCGATATGCGGATCAACCCGCTCCACAATTTCGCCGTCAAGCTCCAGGACAAGACGAAGAACGCCATGCGCCGCCGGATGCTGCGGTCCGAAGTTGATGTTGAAGTTGCGGACGTTATGTTCTGTCATGGCGATGGCTCGCGTTCTCAGATAACCGATGAGTGGCGGCGAAAGCCGCCAGCCGCCTTTAATTTATTGCTTCGCTTTTTCATCACCGGGCAGCACATAGTCGGTGCCTTCCCATGGCGACATGAAGTCGAAGTTGCGGAATTCCTGCTTCAACTCGACCGGCTCGTACACGACGCGTTTCGCGGCGTCGTCGTAACGGACCTCGACGAAACCTGTCGTCGGGAAGTCCTTGCGCAGCGGGTGGCCTTCGAAACCGTAGTCGGTCAGGATGCGGCGCAGGTCCGGGTGACCGGTGAAGAGCACGCCGTACATATCCCAGGTCTCGCGCTCGAACCAGTCGGCGCCGGGATAGACGGCGCAGGCCGAGGGAACTGGCGTATCTTCGTCGGTCGCGACCTTGACGCGGATGCGCAGGTTCTTCTTCGGCGACAGCAGATGATAGACGACATCGAAACGCAGCTCGCGCTGCGGCCAGTCGACGCCGCAAATATCGATCAGGTTGACGAAACCGCATTTGGCGTCGTCGCGCAAAAAGGTCAACAGCGCGACCAGGTTTTCACCCGTCGTCGTCACCGTCAGCTCGCCATACTTCGTCTGCGATGCGGCGACCAGGTTGCCGCGCGCTTCACCAAGGTAGGACGCAAGCTCAGTCAGGGCTTCACTCATATTGCCTTGTCCTTAACCCTTAGCGTTCGATCGTGCCGGTACGCCGGATCTTCTTCTGCAGCAGAAGCACGCCGTAAAGCAGCGCCTCCGCCGTGGGGGGACAGCCCGGCACGTAGATGTCGATCGGCACGATGCGGTCGCAACCGCGCACCACCGAATAGGAATAGTGATAATAGCCGCCGCCATTGGCGCAGGAGCCCATCGAGATGACGTAGCGCGGCTCGGGCATCTGGTCATAGACCTTGCGTAGCGCCGGCGCCATCTTGTTGGTCAGCGTGCCGGCGACGATCATCACGTCGGACTGGCGCGGCGAGGCGCGTGGCGCAAAGCCGAAGCGCTCGACGTCGTAGCGCGGCATCGACAGCTGCATCATTTCGACGGCGCAGCAGGCCAGACCGAAGGTCATCCACATCAGCGAGCCCGTGCGGGCCCAGTTGATCAGCTCGTCGGTCGAGGTGACAAGGAAACCCTTGTCGGCGAGCTCATTGTTGATCTCGCCGAAGAAGGCGTCGTTGCTGCCGATCGGCTTGCCGGTCGAGGGATCGATGATCCCCTTCGGCTGCTGGGCGACGAGGGGCTGATTGCTCACAGGGGCTACTCCCATTCCAGGGCTCCCTTCTTCCATTCATAGATAAAGCCGATGGTCAGCACGAGAAGGAAGACCATCATGGACCAGAAGCCGAACCAGCCGATGGCGCCGAAGGAAACGGCCCAGGGGAAGAGGAAGGCGACTTCGAGGTCGAAGATGATGAAGAGGATCGACACGAGGTAGAAGCGGATGTCGAACTTCATGCGGGCGTCGTCGAACGCGTTGAAGCCGCATTCGTAAGCCGAGAGCTTTTCCGAATCAGGCGCTTTGAAAGCCACGGCGAACGGCGCAATGAGCAGCGCCAGGCCGATAACGAGCGCGATAGCGATGAAGATAGCGATCGGAATATAAGAACTGAGCAGTTCAGTCATCATGTTCATCCCTGCTTGCCGGAGGCGCCAGGCGCGCATTTGGGCAAATGCCCGGCAAGCGAACGTGCGTTGCAACAAGCCGTGGTTAGCGCAGCCGACGCCCCGGCGCAAGAGATTTACAGAGGCAATTCGACGCGTCGCGCGCGGACATTATCAAGCAGATGCAACGATGTCGCGACAAATCCACGCAAGCTGCCTGAAGCTGCATGTCTGACCATTGGAAACTGCATGGCTTTCGGAAGAAAATGGCGCGAGTGACGGGGCTCGAACCCGCGACCTCCGGCGTGACAGGCCGGCACTCTAACCGACTGAGCTACACCCGCGCATATGATCGGCCATTGGCGGCCGCGAGGATGAAGAAAACCGGACAAACGACAAATCGCATTTGCGTTTTACAAAGACTTGAAATGGCGCGAGTGACGGGGCTCGAACCCGCGACCTCCGGCGTGACAGGCCGGCACTCTAACCAACTGAGCTACACCCGCAATTCATTTCAAGCAGTCCGGATGCCTTCGCACCCTCACCAAAACGGCTGCCCGTTTCGATGAGCGGCTAACTACGGGGTTCGTCTTTTAGTGTCAAGCAGGTTTGGAGACAAAACCATGACAGTCTGTGAAATGTTTCGGCGGGTTGGGTGCCAGACGAACAAAAGCCGGCACTTCCGTGTTCCGCAGCGATGCTCAGGCGCAGACGCAGCGCCTTCGAAACGGAGATGCTCGCCACCCTCCCCTCACTTTTCCACAGCCGAGCCGAACCTAAGCGGCATTGCCAGACACGGGGCAAGACACGGGGCAAGACACGGGAGCACCACCAAAAAAATCAAAAAATCTTCACAAACACTCTTGCGGTTTTGCCGCGTTCCGCATAGATCACGGCCACCAACGCGGCAGGCCGATCCGGCTTCGTTTGCGATGGGCGATTAGCTCAGTTGGTAGAGCGCCTCGTTTACACCGAGGATGTCGGGAGTTCGAGTCTCTCATCGCCCACCATTTCCAAACTTTCCCGCTGCTTGTCCATCCGATTCGGGATTCCGAATTCGCTCGCTAATGCGCTCGCGATCTGTGCAAGGTGTTCCGGTCAGGAGACACCTCATGAAAATCGTTGCCATCACCTCCGCACTGCTTCTCGCCAGCGTGGCTGCGCCGCCGTGCATTGCCAAGGAGCCCGCGCAAGAGGTGTTCCTGTCTGTCGGAGACCAGACGATGACGACGTCGGGAGAAACTCCGGGCCGCGAAGCCAGAACATATCTCCTGAGAATGCAGTCGGATCTGCCGATTGTTTTTTCGGTCGATGCCGACAATTCAGCCTGCAGCCTGGAAATCATGAAAGCCAGCCAGCGCGGCGTCTTCAGCAAAATCAGCCGATTCCCCGCATCTTTTAGAGACAGCGGTCAAAGTGGCGATGAATATAGGTTTTCGTTTTTCCAGAACCGCGTTTCATTTATGAGCGGCGCCCGATGCGCCTTCTCATTTTCTCTGAAGCAGAAGTGATTGCGTGATTGGGGTGATGGGTACGCCTTCCGTCTGGCGGGCACTCATCGTTACGCTTCGCCAGTTGTTGATCCACCGCCGAAACCAGCTGCGAATCGTCTTCCGGTGGATCGACGCAAAGCGAAACGGTGATCCTTCCTAAACCCCATACGCCGCCTGTCGGTTGTCACGATTCTCCGTGCCCGGTGCAATCGGCTGGCCGATGCCCGGCTCGCCGCATGATCCGAATTGTGGGCGGGTCTACATTCTCGAGGCGGCATTCGGCGAGACGTTCCGGCGCAGTAAGGCGTTACGCCCGGCAGCTTCAGATGCGCGCCATCGCGACAGCACTCCACCAAAATGGACTACTCCTGGCCGCCGCGCCACCTCCTATTGGGCGAATGGATGGGGCTCGGCAAAAGTGGGAATATTTGCCGCCCGGAAAGTTTCCGCGCTTAAAGGCTTACGACGCCTGGAGGTGTGCCATGAAGGCCCTGTGCTCCGCCTTGACGCTGTGCATCGCTATTGCCCTTTGTACGCCAAGTGCCATCTATGTCAGCCTGCCCGGATACGCCTTCAAGACGAATCCGAAATGCCAGCGCCACGAACCAAAAACGCGATTCGACAGAAGGTGTGACTGGCCGAGACTGGGCTACAAGGACTTTACGCCCCCGCTTGTGACCGTGCTTGGGATCTGAACACCGGCCGAGCACTCATCGCAGTCCAGACGCCACTGGTGTCGCCCGAGGGCCTTCATCTCTTCGCCAATTCCTTATCCACCGCCGAAACCAGCCGCGAATCATCTGCGGTCACGTCAGGCGCGAAACGGGCGGCGACTCTGCCGTCGCGGCCGATCAGGAATTTTTCGAAGTTCCAGAGGATGTCGTCCTCGTCGCCGCCTGTCATGCCGTGGGATTTCAGGCGCTCGCGCATCGGTCCGTCGCCGGTCGTCGCGACACCCGATTTGGTCAGTTGCCGGTAAAGCGGATGCTGCGCCTCGCCCTTGACCGAGATCTTCGAGAAGATCGGGAAGGTGACGTCATAGGCGCTGGTGCAGAAGTCGAGGATCTCGGCGTCGGTGCCGGGTTCCTGGCCCTTGAAGTCGTTGGCGGGGAAAGCGGCGATGACGAAGCCGCGCTCGCGCTTTTCGCCATAGAGCTTTTCCAGCCCCTCATATTGCGGCGTGAGCCCGCATTTCGAGGCGACATTGACGACCAGGAGCACCCTGCCCTTGTATTCGTTGAGCGTGGTCTCGCGACCATCCACAGTCTTGACCGGGATATCCAGCACGTTGCCTGTCACGGGAACCTCCAATTCGTAAGGATATGGTTCGCCCAAGTTAGCGATATCGCCGCCGTTGTCATCAGCGTCGGGATCAACTTGGCTTCCACAGGACGCCGGTGCGGCTTCCGGCCGCACCGGGCCACAGCCTCAGGCGGGAGACGTTTCCTTCACATCGTCGAGCAGGAAGTGCACGATGAGATAATCCGTCTTGTAATGGCGGCCGCTGTCCGACACGGAATCGACGCTGCCGCCGTCCTTCGGGTGCCAGGCGTGGTAATGGGGATTGGTGGTGATCAGGGTGATGGCCTTGCCATCCCTTTCGCCAAGCCGGAAGCGCATCTCGGCGAGCGGCCAGATCCGCTCATAATCCTGCATGGTGATTCGCGCCTTCAGCGCCTTGCGCTGCAGAGGCGCTTCGCCGGCCTCGGCTGGTGTTTCCAACATCACCTCCTCAGCACCGCTGATGATGGCGTTGAATTCTTCAGGCCACATGCGTCTCATGAAATCGCTCCTCCCGAGGCTTTTTCGTCAGTTCACAGATGGAACTTAGCGGTTTGTCGAAAAGAAGCAAATTCCCGTCATGCGGTTGTCATCGGCACCAGTCGCTCCTACCTTCCCGTCAAACCGCATCAGGGCCGTCGTCGCCCGCAATCCCGAGATCAGAGATGAAGACACGTGAAGAAAGGCAGGCGCTCCGGGCGAGCATGCCGCGCACGCCGCTCAGCGCCCATCATATGGAAAACGCCCGGCTGCTGCCGGACCGCGGCGAATTGCTCTATCGCATCCCGAACGGCGGCATCGGCGTCGAGGTCGGCGCAGCCTTCGGCGAATATACGGCGGAGATCCTGGAAAAGAACCGTCCGGCGCAGCTCTACCTCATCGATCCCTGGTCGATGGATCGCTACAGCTCCGGGTTAGACGCGATCCACACGAACTTCGCGGCCGAGATCGCGGCCGGCCGGTTGCACCTGATGCAAGGCACATCGCTGGAGAAGCTTGCCGAATTCGAGGACGATTTCCTCGACTGGGCCTATATCGATACCGACCATTCCTTCGACCTCACCTGGCAGGAACTGCTGCTCTGTGACAAGAAGGTGAAGCGGACGGGGCGCATTGCCGGGCATGATTTCTGCACCGGCAATACGGTCAAACCGATCGTCTATGGCGTCGTCGAGGCGGTCACCAAGTTCTGCAAGGATTACGGCTGGCAATTCGAGTTCCTGACGGTCGAATCGCACGCGCATTTTTCCTATTGCCTGAAACGGCTCTGATCCGCTCACACTTTGCCGGAATATTGCTCGTCGCTGACCTTTTCCATCCAGTCGACATGGCTGCCGTCCAGCGCCTCGTGCACGGCAATATGCGTCATCGCCATATCCGGGGCAGCACCGTGCCAATGTTTTTCATCAGGTGCGAACCAGACGGTATCGCCGGGGCGGATTTCGCGGATGTCCCCGCCCCAGCTCTGGGCGAGGCCCTTGCCTGATGTGACGATCAGTGTCTGGCCGAGCGGATGCGTATGCCAGGCCGTGCGGGCGCCGGGTTCGAAGGTGACGGAGACCGCCCTCGCCCGGGCCGGCGCCGGCGCTTCCATCAGCGGATCCTGGCGGACGGCGCCGGTGAAATAGTCGGCCGGTGGCTTCGTCGAGGGGCGAGAGCCGGCGGGTTTGATCTCCATGATCTTTCCTTTTCCATTCATTGAGGTTGAAGCCTTGTGGCGGAACGATATTTCATCGAGGCGGCCAATCAAAGCCGGATCGACAATTGCCGCAAAGTCGCCCGACTGATAATTCCAATGTCTTTCATCACCAAAGCGCATCGCATCGCGCTTGCTTCATGCGACGCGCCTTGGCTCTTTGTTTTTATGCATGTCGTTATCCCTACACAGTTTCAGGCGACATGCAGTAGGGAGGATTTTTCATGAAACACCATGCTTTTGGCCGCATGCCCTTCACCGTCACCAATGTCGGCTTCGGCGCCTGGCAGATCGGCGGCTCCTGGGGCGATATCAGCGAGGCGGACGGACGCGCCGCCCTGAATGCCGCACTCGATGCCGGCATGACATTCATCGATACGGCTGATGTCTACGGCGACGGCCGCTCGGAAAAAATCATCGCCGACGTGCTGAAGACGCGCGGCGGCGCCCGCCCGATGGTCGCCACCAAGGCCGGCCGCCGCCTCAACCCGCATGTCGCCGAAGGCTACACCACGGCCAATCTCGAAGGCTTCATCGATCGCAGCCTCAAGAACCTCGTGGTCGACAGCCTCGACCTCGTGCAACTGCACTGCCCGCCGCGCGAGGTGCTTTACCAACCGGAGGTCTTCGAGAGCCTGGACGCGCTGCAGAAGGCCGGCAAGATCAAGGGTTACGGCGTCAGCGTCGAAAAGGTCGAGGACGGGTTGAAGGCGATCGAATATCCCGGCGTCGTCAGCATCCAGATCATCTACAACATCTTCCGCCAGCGCCCCGACCACCTGTTCTTCCAAGAGGCGCGCCGCAAGAACGTGGCGATCATCGCCCGCGTGCCGCTCGCAAGCGGTCTCCTCTCCGGCAAGATCACCCGAGACACGCACTTTGCCAGCGACGACCACCGTAATTTCAATCGTCACGGCGAGGCCTTCGATGTCGGCGAGACCTTCGCCGGCGTGCCCTTCGAGGTCGGCCTGCAGGCGGTGGAAGAGGTGCGCAAGCTGGTGCCCGCAGGCGCCACGATGGCCGCCTTCGCGCTCCGCTGGATCCTGATGGCTGAAGCCGTCACCGTCGTCATCCCCGGCGCCCGCAATGCCGAGCAAGCCAGAGCCAACGCCGCCGCCGCCGACCTTGCCCCGCTTTCGGCCGACATCATGGCCGCAACCCGCGAGATCTACGAGCGGCTGATCGCGCCGCATGTGCATCAGCGCTGGTAGGGTTGGAGTGCTGATTCTTTGCTGGGGAGGCCAGATGGCCCCTCATCCGGCTTCCGCCACCTTCTCCACGCTCGCGGGGTGAAGGGACCATGCCGCAACGCCTCCGTTCCCCGTATACCTCTCGCAGGGCACGTCCCCTCTCCCCGTTTTACGGGGAGAGGGCTAGGGCGAGGGGCAGGTTTCAGTTTGTCGCATTCAGCTCGACCGGGAAGAACAGTGTCTCGCCGGAGGAGTCGCTGACGCCGTCATTGTCGGTGACCGCGTAGGGTTTGCCCGAGGCGTCGAAGGTGAAGCCTTCGAGCTTGTCGAGCACATAGCCGTTGGTCGCGGTCTTGAGTTCACCGAGGAAGTCGTGTGCTTCGGTCTTCTTGACGACCGGCAGTGCACCGCCAAGCTTGGCGGGCTTCAGCTCCGATATCGCGACCTTGTAGAGCTTCTTCAGCCTGGCGGCATCGCCGACCAGGTTGTCGCGCTCGATGATGTAGACGCTGTCGCCCTGGGCCGAGATTTCCGACAGGCCGACCCAGCCGCTTTCCGTCTTGTCGAGCGGATAGCGCACGGCGCCCCATTCCTTCCTCTTCGGATTGTAGGAGACGAGCTTGACGAAGCCCTTCTCGTCGTCACCCCACTCGCGCTGCACCGCCATCCAGAGTGTCGTATCGTCACCGGTGCCGACAATGGTCACGCCTTCGAAGCCGTAGCGGATTTCGTTGGCGGCAAGCTCCTTCGGCAGGGCGATCTCGGCCTTGATGTCGCCCTTGGCATTGACGTTATAGAGGGCGTGCGGAACGAGACGTTCACTGTAGCCTTCCGAGGCGAGCCAGAAGGAGCCGTCGGCGGCAGCCGCGATGCCTTCGATGTCGAGCTTCTGGGCCGGAGCGCCGTCACGCCTGACGACAAGGGCCTCGGTGATGACGGCCGGCTTCTTGCTGGCATCGATCGTGTAGATCGTCGGCTGCGAGCCGAGAACGCTGTCGCTGACGGCATAGAGCATGCCCGGCTTGCCCGGAACGGCAGCAAGACCCGAAAGAGCTGCAAAGCCGATCGGATTGCCGTCCTTGTCGGCGGAGACGATCTGCGGATAGGCCTTTTCGCCTTCCGAGCGCTCATAGATCATCACATGCGAGCGCGCACCGCCGTCCTTGCCGAGGTCGAGTTCGTTGGCGGTCGCAAGCAGATTGCGCGCAGGAATGGCGATCGCGCCTTCCGGCGAAATGCCGGACGGCAGCAACTGGACGAGTTCGGGATCGGCGCCGGTATCCTTATAGACGCCGACGACCGAGGCGCGTTCGGCGAGCAGGAAGAAATATTGCTCGTCGCCGAATTTGGCGGCTTCGAGACCTTCGGGCTCGACGCCCTTCGATCCCGACCGGCTTTCCGGATAGTGGCCGATATGGGCGACAGCGCGTTCGAAGGATGCGCCCGATTCGTAGAGAAGCTTGCCCGTCTTGTCGAAGATGGTGAAACCACGCGAGCCGCCCTGGTAGTCGCCTTCATTGGCGACGAGGAGGCGGTTGTCGTCGAGCCACTTCACGGCGTCGGGCTCGCGCAGCACGCCCTTGGATTCGCCTGAAAATTTCAGGGCGCCGTCACGCTTGGTGTCGATGCCGGTCAGATCGACGCTGCCGGCGGAGAAATGCGTCTTCACCGCGGCCGTATTGGCGTCGATGATGACAATCTCGTTGTTTTCCTGCAGCGTCAGCGCAATCTCGTTCAACCCGTTGAAGGCGACGAATTCCGGCTCCGGATCCTCCGGGGCGACGCCGGCAAGGCCGGTCAGCGCCACATGCTTGATGGTGCCGCAATCGACGGTGCCGTTCCTGACCTGGAAAACGACGAGGTCGCCGGCCGGCATCTGCGGGATCTTGCCGTCATTGACCTCTTCGTCACGCTCGTTTTCGATGGCGATGGCGCCGAGCGTCTTGTCCTTGTTGAGGGCGATCGAATCCGGCTGGCCGCCGAGATCGCAAGTGCTCTCGATCTTCCTGGTCGCGACATCGACGATCGCGAGACGCCCCGAGGGCTTTGCCTTGCTTTCGGAGGTGTTGACGGCGACGAGCGCCTTGCCGGCGCTCGAGGTGACCGAGGTCGGCTCACCGTCCATCATGACAGCGCCGCCGGCTTTCGGAGCCTTGGCGTCGGTGATGTCGATGAAGCCGATCGCGCCGAGCGGGCTGTCGCTATAGATCAGCGTGTTGCCGTCGTCGGTCGCAGTGATGATTTCGGCGGAGCTGACCGACAGCTTGTCCTTGTCATCAGGCAGGTTCTGGGCGACCGGGAAGGAAGCGATGCGGTTGAAAACTGGTTCGGCCGCGGCCGGAAAGGCGACGGATGCGAGAAGCACGGCAGCAAGCGCTGCCTTGCGCGATGAAATGGTCATGAAATCCCCCATGTGTCGAATATTCGAAACATGAGTTTTCTGCGGGAGCGGCATGACAGAGGCATGACAGAGGCGGCATTTTTCGCCGGATCACCTCAGGCGGGTTTGCGCTCCCTGCGCATCTCGTTTCGCATGATGAAAAGCGACGCGGAGAGGATCAGAGCCGCTCCCAACCAGAGATAACCCGCCGGCGCATAACCGAAGAACAGCCAACCGGCCAGCACGTTCAACGGCAGCTTCAGATCGTCGAAAGGCTGGACATAGGCGGCATCGGCTGCGGCATAGGCAAGAGTGAGGAAATACTGGGCTGCCGCGGTCAAAAGCCCCGCCAGCAGGAACAGGGCAAGGGTCGCCCCGGTCGGCACGGCAAAGCCTGCCGCGAGCGCCAGCCCGCCATTGATCGGCGTCAGCAGCACGAGCAGCCAGACGGTGATCGTCTCCGGTCGTTCGATGCCCGTCAGGCTCTTGGTGATCAGCGACGAGGCGCCCCATAATAGCGCCGAGAGCACGGGCAGGAGAGCCGCCCAGCCAAAACCGTCCGACCAGGGCTGCAGAATGATCATCGCTCCGGTGAAACCGGCCGCGGTCGCCGCCCAGCGGGCCGGGCCGACGCGCTCGCCAAGGAAAAGCCGGGCGCCCAGAATGATGAAGAAGGGTGAGGTCATCACCAATGCGATCGCCTGCCAGATCGGCACCGAAGCAAGGCCGGCGATCCAGGCCTCGACGCCGAGCGCGGCAAGTGCGACGCGCGCCAGGTGACGCCAGGGATAGCGCGTGCGCATCGCCGCAAGGCCGAGCCTGCGAAGGAAGGGCAGCGAGAACAGGAAAGCGAAGCCATATTGCCAGAAGGCGGCCGGGGCCGAGGGGAAGGCAAGCTTCATCGTCAGCCATTGGGTGACGACGTTGAGAAGCGAAAAAGCAATGCCGGCAAGGACCATCCAGAGGGCGCCGACAACGGCGCGAGACGGCTCTGCGGCTAGGGAAGTCTGATTCATGTCTCTCATCCGAAACCAGGGACCAACATAAATCAGGACGCATGAGCCACGACCAAGCGACACGGGGCAGACCCCTGCCCTTCGCACAGCCGACACTCATTCTCTTCCATCCGGACTTTAACCGTCGGCTCCGGAATCGCACCGGATCTGCTGACCCCTCCCCCGCTTCGACATGAGAGAAGGCGCTCGCGGGCTTGAGCCTACTGGATAATTTCCTTAAATCGGAACCGATTTAAGGGAAAAATTATGCAGCAACTTAAAATGCTACAGCGTCCTTTGCGCGTCTGAAAAGACGCGCGGCGCTGTAGACCCTTACCGCCGGTGGGGAGTTTCACCCCGCCCTGAGAACAGAAATGTCGTAGATCAAAGCCCGCGCGGCGGCAAGATCAACCAAAGCAAAAAGGTCCGGCAAAGCAAAAGGGGTCCGGCAAGCCGAACCCCCTCTCAAATCCTGCACAACCGGTCTCGTTTCCGGTTGGCGGATAATCTCAGATCAGCCGTTGACGGCATCCTTCAGGCCCTTGCCGGGCGTGAATTTCGGCACGTTGCGAGCCGGAATGTCGACTTCAGCGCCCGTGGACGGGTTACGGCCCTTCGTTGCAGCGCGATGAGAAACGGTGAAGCTGCCGAAACCCGCGAGGCGGATGTCGCCCTTGTTCTTGAGTTCAGCCTGGACAACGTCGAAAACCGCGTCAACAGCGGAAGCCGCGTCAGACTTCGTCAGTCCTGCCTTTTCGGCTACTGCGGACACGAGTTCATTCTTGTTCATGTTTCCACCCCTTTCTAAATGGTATGAAACGACTCAAATGTAAGCTAGGCGCAGAATAGGTTTCATCAGGCCCGCCGGAAACCCAAAAGCCCTGCAAATCAAGGAAAAGCAAGCGTCTACATGACGTTTTCACAAAAAAGGCTGGCGTTTCCGCCAGCCTTTTTGCGTGTTTTGTCCCAATGGGGCATAAATGTGGCACAGGCCACTCAATGCGCTATGGTTGCGCCCGTCTCATCGAGGCCTTCGACCGTTGCGATGACGGGCGTTTCCACCGTGCCGTCCCATTCGATCGGCTCCGGCCGCCGGATCAGCGCATGCTTGATCACCTCGCCCATGCGGGATACCGGGATGATCTCCATGTTGTTCTTCACGTTGTCCGGAATCTCCGCCAAGTCCTTGGCGTTTTCTTCCGGGATCAGCACCTTCTTGATGCCGCCGCGAAGCGCTGCGAGCAGCTTTTCCTTGAGACCGCCGATCGGCAGCACACGGCCGCGAAGGGTGATTTCACCGGTCATGGCCACATGCCTGCTCACCGGGATACCGGTCATGATCGAGACGATCGCGGTTGCCATGGCGACGCCGGCCGAGGGGCCGTCCTTCGGTGTCGCGCCTTCCGGCACGTGCACGTGGATGTCGCTCTTGTCGAAGCGCGGCGGCTCGATGCCGAAATCGACGGCGCGCGAGCGGACATAGGAGGCCGCTGCCGAGATCGATTCCTTCATGACGTCCTTCAGATTGCCGGTGACCGTCATGCGGCCCTTGCCCGGCATCATCACACCTTCGATGGTCAGCAGCTCGCCGCCGACCTCCGTCCAGGCAAGACCGGTCACGACGCCGACCTGATCCTCGCCCTCGGCTTCGCCATGGCGGAAGCGCGGGACGCCCAGATAGTCGGAGATGTTGGCGGCCGTCACGTGAACGGACTTCGTCTTGCCCTTGATGATCTCGGTGACCGCCTTGCGGGCGAGCTTCATCAATTCGCGTTCGAAGCTGCGGACACCGGCTTCGCGGGTGTACTGCTGGCTGATCGCCATCAGGGCGTCGTCGCTGACCGAGAATTCCTCCGGCTGCAACGCATGTTCCTTGATGGCCTTCGGCAGCAGGTGCCGCTTGGCGATCTCGCGCTTTTCATCCTCGGTGTAGCCGGCGATACGGATGATTTCCATGCGGTCCATCAGGGGTGCTGGAATGTTCAGCGTATTCGCCGTCGTGATGAACATCACGTCCGACAGGTCGTATTCGACTTCCAGGTAGTGGTCCATGAAGGTCGAGTTCTGCGCCGGATCGAGCACTTCGAGCAGAGCCGAGGACGGATCACCGCGGAAGTCCATGCCCATCTTGTCGATCTCGTCGAGCAGGAAGAGCGGGTTGGACTTCTTCGCCTTCTTCATCGACTGAATGACCTTGCCGGGCATCGAGCCGATATAGGTGCGGCGGTGACCGCGGATTTCGGCTTCGTCGCGAACGCCGCCGAGTGCCATGCGGACATACTCACGGCCGGTCGCCTTGGCGATCGACTGGGCGAGCGAGGTCTTGCCGACGCCCGGAGGGCCGACGAGGCACAGGATCGGGCCCTTGATCTTGGTGGCGCGGGCCTGCACGGCCAGATATTCGACGATGCGCTCCTTGACCTTGTCGAGACCGAAGTGATCGGCTTCGAGGATCTTCTCGGCATTGTTGAGATCGGCCTTGATCTTCGACTTCTTGCCCCACGGAATGCCGAGCAGCCAGTCCAGATAATTGCGCACGACGGTGGCTTCCGCCGACATCGGGCTCATCTGGCGCAGCTTCTTCAGTTCCGCATCGGCCTTTTCACGGGCTTCCTTGGACAGCTTGGTCTTGGAGATGCGCTCTTCCAGCTCGCTCATCTCGTCGCGGCCTTCCTCGCCGTCGCCGAGTTCCTTCTGGATCGCCTTCATCTGCTCGTTAAGATAATATTCGCGCTGGGTCTTCTCCATCTGGCGCTTGACGCGCGAGCGGATACGCTTTTCGACCTGCAGGACCGAGATCTCGCCTTCCATGAAGCCGAGAGCTTTTTCGAGGCGCTGTTTGACGCTGGTCGTCTCCAGCATCTCCTGCTTCTCGGTGATCTTGATCGACAGATGCGAGGCGACCGTATCGGCGAGCTTGGAATAGTCGTCGATCTGGCTGGCGGCGCCGACCACTTCGGGCGAAATCTTCTTGTTGAGCTTCACATAGCTTTCGAATTCGGAGACGACCGAACGCGACAAGGCTTCCAGTTCGACCGGATCGTCATGCGGCTCCTCGAGCACATGGCCGAGCGCCTCATAGAAATCCTCGCGGCTGGTATAGGTGTCGATCTCGGCGCGGGCGCGGCCTTCGACCAGAACCTTGACGGTGCCGTCGGGCAGCTTCAGGAGCTGCAACACGTTCGCCACGGTGCCGACATTGTGGATCGCGGACGGATCCGGATCGTCGTCACTGGCGTTGATCTGCGTCACCAGCATGATCTGCTTGTCGGAACCCATGACCTCTTCGAGCGCACGGATCGACTTTTCCCGTCCGACGAACAGCGGCACGATCATATGCGGGAAAACCACGATGTCGCGCAGGGGCAGAACAGGGTAGGCAGTGCTGCTCGCTACAGACGTTTTCTTCGTCATTTTATGTCCTTTCCATCGTCCCGTTACCGGGCTCTCTGCACGGCCGCTTGGGACCGGCCGGCACTCTCACTTGTTGCTACAAGTGGAGGTTCTGACTACGCTTTTCAAGCCACGCTAACGCCCGCGTTCCCCGGATGTGACGGCTTTGTTACAACGGAACGCCAACACTATGAAGCGCGTGGCTGGACCGGCGCTTACCACTTCCGACCCGGCTAAAATACAAACGCCAACAATAGGCTTACGGAATCACCGCATCATTGCCAAGCACTCCCCTTTGCGCAACATCGGCAAAGGCAATTCCGGTTCCCACCGGCAAAATACTAACAGCGCCTCGCATGGTTTTTCAAATAGAAAGGGGCCTGCCGATGGCAAGCCCCCAAAATAATCATAGGAAAGCAGCAAGATCACGCCGAAGCGTTGGCCTTTTCTTCCTGACGATCGGCATAGATGTAAAGCGGACGGGCCGAACCGCGCACCACTTCCTCCGAGATGACGACCTCGCGCACGCCTTCCAGCGTCGGCAGTTCGAACATCGTGTCGAGCAGGATCTTCTCCATGATCGAGCGAAGGCCGCGGGCACCGGTCTTGCGCACGATCGCCTTGCGGGCGATTTCGCGCAGGGCATCCTCGTGGAAGGTCAGTTCCACGTCTTCCATCTCGAACAGGCGCTGATACTGCTTGATCAGCGCGTTCTTCGGCTCGGACAGGATCTGGATCAGCGCATCTTCATCGAGATCCTCGAGCGTCGCCAGAACCGGCAGACGGCCGATGAACTCGGGGATGAGGCCAAACTTGACCAGGTCTTCCGGCTCCAGTTCGCGCAGGACTTCGCCGACGCGGCGGTCGTCCTGGGCCTTGACGGTAGCGCCGAAGCCGATCGAGGTCTTCTCGCCACGGGCGGAGATGATCTTGTCGAGGCCGGCGAAGGCGCCGCCGCAGATGAACAGGATGTTCGTCGTGTCGACCTGCAGGAATTCCTGCTGCGGGTGCTTGCGGCCGCCCTGCGGCGGTACGGAAGCGACCGTGCCTTCCATGATCTTCAGCAGCGCCTGCTGCACGCCCTCGCCCGAGACGTCGCGGGTGATCGACGGGTTGTCGGACTTGCGCGAAATCTTGTCGACTTCGTCGATGTAGACGATGCCGCGCTGCGCACGCTCGACATTGTAGTCGGCAGACTGCAGGAGCTTCAGGATGATGTTTTCGACGTCCTCGCCGACATAACCGGCCTCGGTCAGCGTCGTCGCATCGGCCATGGTGAAGGGAACGTCGATGATCCGGGCGAGAGTCTGGGCAAGATAGGTCTTGCCGCAGCCCGTCGGGCCGACGAGCATGATGTTCGACTTCGCCAGCTCGACTTCGCCGTTCTTGGAGGCGTGCGCCAGGCGCTTGTAGTGGTTGTGCACGGCGACCGACAGGATCTTCTTCGCCTGCCGCTGGCCGATGACATATTCGTCGAGGACCTTGATGATGTCCTGGGGCGTCGGAACGCCGTCGCGGGACTTGACCATCGAGGACTTGTTCTCCTCGCGGATGATGTCCATGCACAATTCGACGCATTCATCGCAGATGAAGACGGTCGGTCCGGCAATCAGTTTCCGGACTTCGTGCTGGCTCTTTCCGCAGAACGAACAATAGAGAGTGTTCTTGGAGTCGCCGCCGTTGCTGCCGCTGACCTTGCTCATATCATTTTCCTTCCAGCACGCCGCATTTCAAGGCGAAATCGCGGTCCACTCTATCAGCTCCTGGCGGCACTCCGTTTCCGGAGCCTTTGCCGAGAAGGGCTTCAGGGGGTACGAACCGGTCCCAACCAATCATGTCCGGGTTCCGGCGGCAACGAATTCCCCTTCGAATGCCGAATGCTATGTCATAAAAATTCAACATAGCATTAATAGTTACTATTAGCGTCTTCGTCGCCGGATGAAAGCCCTTGTTCAATCACAAATGGGATAGAACTGTGGCGACAAAAACACCATCCCAATTAATTACTAGGCCTGTTCGCCTTCCATTTCGAGGCGCGACGTCAGAACCTTGTCGATGACGCCCCAGCCCTGGGCTTCGTCCGCATCCATGAAATGGTCACGATCGAGCGTCTTTTCAACTTCTTCATAGGTGCGGCCGGTGTGCTTGACATAGACCTCGTTCAGGCGGCGCTTCATCTTGAGGATGTCGCGGGCGTGGCGCTCGATGTCCGAAGCCTGGCCCTGGAAGCCGCCCGAGGGCTGATGCACCATGATGCGGGAATTCGGCGTGGCGAAGCGCATGTCCTTGTGGCCGGCGGCCAGCAGCAGCGAGCCCATGGACGCGGCCTGGCCGATGCAGAGCGTCGAAACCGCGGGCTTGATGAACTGCATCGTATCGTAAATCGCCATGCCTGCGGTGACGACGCCACCGGGCGAATTGATGTAGAGGGCGATTTCCTTCTTCGGGTTTTCGGCCTCGAGGAAGAGAAGCTGGGCGCAGACGAGCGTCGCCATGTGGTCTTCGACGGCGCCCGTCAGGAAGATGATGCGTTCCTTCAACAGGCGGGAATAGATGTCGTAGGAGCGTTCACCGCGGTTGGTCTGTTCCACGACCATCGGCACGAGGGCCATAGCGGTATCGACTGGGTTTCTCATGTGCGTCCTTTGTCAACGTCTCGCCGGCCGGCGCCGGGAATCAAAGAAAAATGTCTTATCCCTACATAGAGTGTCCCTGCCCTCCTCTTCAAGACACGCCTGAGGATAACGTTAAGAAGGCGGGGCCGGGCGGTTCCTGGTAGCCTCTTTCCCCCAAACGCCTGTTAACGGCGAGCCCTCGGCATTGTCTCCCCCGGTTTTTCTCCATGACAGGATGAAGGAAGGCTTACTTCATTCGACCGTGCTTATACACGTTTACCCAACGGAAAGCCTACCGGCAGATATCGGCCCAAAACCATGCCGCAGCGCAGCGACATTAAGGAAGTGGCGAGCTTCCTCGGCAAGGATGCAAGCCAACTGAAAAGGGCCGACAGACGAGGGGTTTGCTGCCGTGTTCAATATTGCTACAGGTCTCGCCATCTGGTGTTCCGAGGCCATGACGCTTGCTTTGGTGCTGTTCGTCGCCTGGCGCCACAACGTCAGGAACGAGGCCTATCTCTATTGGGGTCTCGGCTTCCTTCTGACCGGCATCGGCTTTGCGATGATTGCCTTGCGCAGCGAAATCCCAAGCGTGCTTTCCATCGAGGCGGGCAATGCCATTGCGCTGCTCGGCCAGAGCGCCTGGGTGGCGGGTTTTCTCGCACTCGACCGCAAGAGGATCGAATGGTGGGCGCTGCTGCCGCCGGTCATCTGGCTGGCCGGGGTTTTCCTGCCCTGGGTCAACAGCGATTATTCGAACCGCGTGGTGCTCTACAATCTCGCTTCGGCGACAGGTGCGACGGCACTCGCCATGGCGGTTGCCGCCGGCGACATGCGCCGCGAGCGCACCCGCGTCAAACTGATGGGCGTCTTCGTCATCCAGGGCTGCCTGTGCTTCGGCTCGGCGCTGACGACGGCGCTGACGCTGCCGAGCGACATCGAGGCGACCAATCTCGGCGGCGTCTCCGCCATGGCCAGCGCCTTCCTGCTGACCATCGCCTTCGCGTTCACGTGCCGGCTGATCATGGAGCGCTCCGAACGGCACCTGCGTGCGCTGACCCTGACCGATTCGCTGACCGGCGTGCTCAACCGCCGCGGCCTGCTCGGCTATTTCGACGCCACCCAGGAAAAAGCCCATAACGAGCAGCGCCAGGTCGCAGTGATGCTCTTCGATCTCGACCATTTCAAGCGCGTCAACGATCGTTTCGGCCACCAATCCGGCGATGCCGTACTCACCGCGTTTGCCCGCATGGCCCGCCAGTATATTCCAAACAGCATCTTCGGCCGCATGGGCGGCGAGGAATTCGCAGCCTTCGCCGCGGTTACGGACCAGACGGAAGCCGAGGCGATCGCCGAAGCCATCCGCACCGAATTCTGCCGCCTGCCCGTCAGCACCGGCGAAGCGATCGTCCCGGTCACGGTCAGCATCGGCATCGCGCTCGCCTCCTCGATCGAAGCCAATATCGACAAGCTGATCTCGGCTGCCGACCGGGCGCTCTATGCCGCCAAGGCCGCCGGCCGCAACTGCACGGTCACCTTCGGCGAAGCGGAGGCCGCAGCCCCTGCACCGGCCACACCGAGCAGCACCGCCGGCGAACTCGTGCCGACGGTCGACGATCAGGTCGAGGCCCTGCGGCGCATGGGCACGCTGTCGCGGGCCGGCTAGCCCGCTTCTTCACCCGCATCTTTCCGAGGCACGGCAAATCCGCTAAGCCTCGGGACATGATGATACCGTCCTTTCTCTCGATCGATCCGGCTCGCCGCCACGTCTCGCTGGACGGCCGCAACCCGGCCTTCTACGGCAACCCGAATGCCGCCTATGCAGCACTTCACGCCCATTGCCCGACCTTCTACTGGAGCGAGCAGAAGCAGTGGTTCTTCACAGGCTACGACCATGTGAACGCGCTGCTGCGCGATCGCCGCTTCGGCCGGCAGATCCTGCATATCGCCAGCCGCGAGGAGCTCGGCCTTGCCGAGCCGATGCCGCATCTTGCCAGTTTCGATCTCTCGGAACGGTATTCCCTGCTCGAACTCGAACCGCCCGAGCACACGCGGCTGCGCACGCTCGTCAACCGCGCCTTCGTCTCCCGCCATGTCGAGAAGATGAAACCGGAGCTTGCCGAACTCGCCAACCGGCTGATCGACGGCTTCGCGAAAAAGGGCGAGGTCGAGCTGCTCTCGGCCTTTGCCGACATCATCCCGGTGACGATGATCGCCCGGATGATCGGCATTCCCGAGGAGATGGGGCCGCAGCTGCTTGCCTGGTCGCACGCCTATGTCCGCATGTACATGTTCGGCCGCACGCGCGAGCAGGAGGAAGAGGCCGAACGGGCGGCCAAGGAATTTTCCGACTACGTCAAGACGGTGATCGCAGAACGCCGCGCCGAGCCGCGCGACGACCTGCTTACCCACATGATCCATACCGAGCACAAGGGCCAATATCTGACCGAGGAGGAGCTCGTCTCGACGACGATCGTGCTGCTCAATGCCGGGCATGAGGCGACCGTGCACCAGATCGGCAATTCCGTGCGCATCATCCTCGACAGCGGCTGCGATCCCTCGGAACTCTTCCGGGACGAAGCGACGACGGAGCGCACGGTCGAGGAAACCTTGCGCATCGGCGCGCCGGTGCACATCTTCCAGCGCTGGGCGCTGGAGCCTGCCGAAATCGACGGCGTCTCCTTCAAGCGCGGCGACAAGGTGAGCCTCATCCTCGCCGCCGCCAATCTCGACCCGGCGAAATTCACCGATCCCCTCGCCTTCCGGCCGGATCGCAACGAGGCGGCGAACCTCTCCTTCGGCGCCGGTATCCATTTCTGCATCGGCGCGCCGCTGGCCCGGCTGGAGCTCAATGTCGTGCTGCCGATCCTGTTCGAACGGCTTCCCGGTCTCAAACTGTCAAAGACGCCGGTGGTCAAGGACGTCTACCATTTCCACGGGCTGGACCGGCTGGATCTGCAATGGTGATCACCGCCGCGCCTGGAAAGTCATGCGGCTGACTCTTCTTCCAGCTTGCTGGATATGTCGTGTGCCGACATAGGTCTTCCAAGCAGATATCCCTGCAGCTGATCGCAGCCGGCGTCGCGCAAGATCGCCGCCTGGCGGGTATTCTCGATCCCTTCGGCGGTCACCGGAATCTGCAGGGCGGTCGCCAGGGAAATGGTCGCCCGAAGAACATCGGCGCCATTTGCGCCTTCGTCGAGAGCCGACACGAGCGAGCGGTCGATCTTCATGCGATCAAACCCGAACTGCCGCAATGCGCCAATGCTGGCGTAGCCGCAGCCGAAGTCATCGAGCGCAAACTTGATGCCGACGCGCTTCAGCTGATCTATCGATCGTCGCGCCTGGTCCGGATTTGTCATCAGGACACCTTCGGTGATCTCCAGCGTCAGCCGGCTTGGATTGAAATCGAGTTCCTGCAGCACCGAGATCACTTCGGCGGCAAATTCCGGATTGCAGAGCTGGATCGGCGAAACATTCACCGACAATGCCAGATCGGGCCAGTTCTTGGCATGCTCGATCGATGTTCTGAGCATATGAACGCCAAGCGCATCGATGAGGCCGCATCTCTCGGCAAGCGGGATGAAAATCTCCGGACTGATGTTGCCCGTCGCCGTTCGCCAGCGTGCCAACGTCTCAAGACCAGTGACGGCGCCTGTTGTGGCGGAGACGAGAGGCTGGAAAACGGCTTCGATCGCGCCACTGCTGATGGCGTGCTTCAACAGGCCTTCCAGCTCGGCGACGCGTTGGCGTTCCCGGTCCAGTTCAGGATCGTATTCGATCGCCTGACCCCTGCCATTTGTCTTGGCGCGATAGAGGGCCATATCCGCTCTGCGGAGCAGCTCCAAAGGCGGAATGTCTCCGTTGAGCGCAGCCGCTCCGATGCTTGCGCCGACTTCGATCGTTCGTCCGTCGATTTTGAAGGGCTCGGTAAACAGCGCCAGAATGGTCTTTTCCATGTCTTCGCACGTAGCGGATCCGACGTGCACCAATGCAAATTCGTCGCCCCCCAGCCGGGCCGCGGCAACGACTTCGGGGTGGCAGGCGGTCAGCGCGTTCGAGACCAGCCGGATCAAATCGTCCCCCACCGCATGCCCCCAGGCATCGTTGACGGCCTTGAAGCCATCAAGGTCGACCAGATAGAGCCGGAGTGGCGTAGAGCCCACATCCTCCAGGTCTTCCAGCAGGCTGAGAAGCCCATGCCTGTTCAACAGGCCACTCAGGCTATCATGGCCCGCCTCGAAAAGTGCTGCTTGCGCCAACTGGCGCAGGCGTCGCGCCTCGGACGCGCCAACCATCAGAACGCCGATCAGGAACAGCGCAAGGATGGCGATAGCGGCCGCGACGTAAGGAGCAACCTGATGAAACACGGTGCTTCCGGGCGCCTTGCTCGGCCAGACGAGATAGCCGATGACGGCCCCCTTCATGTCGGTGATCGGCGCGTTCAGGAACGCCGGCTTGGGCGTCGTCTCGAGGTGCAGGCCTTCGAGTTCATGTTCGTTCGAGAGCGTGTCGAGAACCTCAGGCGTGATGTCCTTGTAGAAGCTCAACGTGCTGAGCTTCGGAAGCTCGCCGCTCGCCTCGAACGGCTGGATTGCCTGCGAGGCGATCAGCGCGACGCCGCTCTCGGTCTTGATGAAATTGACCACCGGCGCCCGCCCAGGATCGGCGGCCGCATTGATCTGCTGATCAAAGGTTTCGCCAAAAAACGCGCTCGGCTGGAAGGGCTTGCCTTTGGCATAGGCCGAGACAACCGAAGACCGGTCGGGGCCGATGACGATCGCGCCGTCATAGAGCGCGTAATCCTCGCTGGTTTTTCCCCAATTCTCATAGGCCCAATCGGCGGCGGTCGGCGATGAGGTCGCACGATAGGCATCGTCCCATACGGCATTGTCAGTCGTTGTCGAACCCAGGCGAGCCACAAATGCGCCGATTGCGGCGCGGGCAGCGCGATTGGCCCTGGCATCGTCGATCTCGTTTGCCGACCGGGTCATCTTGACGACGACATGAGCCATAAGGCCGGTCAGGACGAGAGCGACGACGAGGAAGCAGACGGTTGTCGCAATGATGGAAGACGTCTGAGTCCGAACGTGCCTACCTGCAAGATTCGACGACATGCAAATTCCGCAAAGATTAATTGCAAGGCCATGTCTGTGGGACGGCAGGAGACATCATGTCCGCAATGCGCTGCAGATCAGATCTAGCATTTGACGATGTAGGCCCGATTAATGGGATTGGTTAAAAGCGTTCTATCCGGCAAAGAAGCGCTGTCATTGGCGGAAAAACAGGCCATTATCGCCGCAAACCGGGACAGGCCCGGGGTCGCCGGCGTCGGTCTGCTCAAACCTTGATCACATAATCCTTGCGAGTCGTTTCAACGACTTCCCACGTTCCCCTAAAGCCGGGCCTGAGGATCATCCGATCACCCGCCTTCAGATGCACCGGCTCGCCGCCCTCCTCCGTCACGATCGAATGGCCGGAGAGCAGGCTGAAATATTCCCACTCTTCGTAGACAATCCGCCACTTGCCCGGCGTCGCCTCCCAGATACCGGAATAGAGGCCACCTTCGGCCTCCTCCAGGTTCCAGCTACGGAATTGCGGATCGCCCGAGATGATCCGGCCGGGCTCCGGAGCGCCGAACTCCGGTTGGACGCCGTCGATGCTGAAGGTGATGAAATTTGCCGTGGTCATTATGGACCCCTTTGATCTCAGATCTTCGAGAGCGCCTGTTCGAGATCGGCGATGATGTCCTTGACGTCCTCGATGCCGACGGAAAGGCGCACGACGTCAGACCCGGCGCCGGCGGCGATCCTCTGCTCGTCGGTCAATTGCCGGTGCGTCGTCGAGGCCGGATGGATGACGAGCGAACGGGTGTCGCCGATATTGGCGAGGTGGGAGAAGAGCTCCAGTCCCTCGACCAGCGTCTTGCCCGCCTCATAGCCGCCTTTGACGCCGAAGGTGAAGATGGAGCCGGCGCCCTTCGGCGAATAGCGCTGCTGCAGGGCATGGTTCGGGTCGTCGTCGAGGCCGGCATAATTCACCCAGGCGATCTTGCTGTGCGCCTTCAGCCACTTGGCGACGGCGATCGCATTGTCGCTGTGGCGCTGCATGCGAAGCGGCAGCGTCTCGATGCCGGTCAGGATCAGGAAGGCGTTGAAGGGCGAAATCGCCGGCCCGAGATCGCGCAGGCCGAGCACGCGGGCAGCGATCGCAAAGGCGAAATTACCGAACGTCGCGTGCAGGACCATGCCGTTATATTCCGGCCGCGGGCTCGACAGCATCGGGTAATTGCCGGATTTCGACCAGTCGAAGGTGCCGCCGTCGACGATGAGGCCGCCCATGGAATTGCCGTGGCCGCCGAGAAATTTCGTCAGCGAATGTACGACGATGTCGGCGCCATGCTCGATCGGACGGATGAAATAGGGGGTCGCCAACGTGTTGTCGACGATCAGCGGCAGGCCGTTGCGGTGTGCGACGTCGGCGATAGCGGCAATATCGACGAAGGTGCCGCCGGGATTGGCCAGGCTTTCGATGAAGATACCGCGCGTCTTGTCGTCGATCTGGCTTTCGAAGCTTGCCGGATCGTCGGAATCGGCCCAGCGCACCTGCCAGCCGAAATTCTCGAAGGCATGGCCGAACTGGTTGATCGAGCCGCCATAGAGCCTGCGCGCAGCGATGAAGTTCTCGCCGGGGCGCATGATGGTGTGGAAGACGATCATCTGCGCTGCATGGCCGGAGGCGACGGCAAGTGCTGCCGTGCCGCCCTCGAGCGCTGCGACACGCTCCTCGAGCACGGCCTGGGTCGGGTTCATGATGCGGGTGTAGATGTTGCCGAAGGCCTGCAGGCCGAAGAGGGCGGCGGCATGATCGGAATCATTGAAGACGAAAGCGGTCGTCTGGTAGATCGGCGTTACCCGCGCGCCGGTCGCCGGGTCGGGCTGTGCGCCGGCATGGATCGCCAACGTGTTGAATCCCGGATCGTTCTTGGCCATGTCGTCCTCCCGTTATTGCTGACGAGCGGGATCATAACCACTCACGAACGAAAGTTAATCGCGATCCGTTTCAACCCGCGGGCGTTCCGTGGAAAATCCGTCTCCGCCAACAGCAACTCAGGCAATGAGACGAGGATATTCGATCGCCGGGCAACGGTTCATCACCACCTTGACACCGACGGCCTCCGCCTTTGCCGCCGCCGCATCGTCGCGGACACCAAGTTGAGACCAGATGATCTTCGGCAGCGGGCTCAGCGCCAGCGCCTCCTCGATGACCCCGTCCAGATATTCGGAGGCGCGAAATACGTCGACCATGTCGATCGGCACGGGAATGTCGGCGAGCCGGGCATACACGGTACGGCCCTGAATCTGCTTACCCGCCTGCCCCGGATTGACAGGAATGACCTCATAGCCGCACGACAGCAGATAACCCATGACGCCGTTGCTCGGCCGGGCCGGATTGGGCGAAGCGCCGGTCAGAGCGATGGTCTTTACCGAATGCAGGATTCCGGCGAGGTAGTCATCCGTGTAAGCGTCGTGATTCATGTCCGTGTCTCCACTCCCGAAAGCCCTTCAGCACGGCCCCGCATGTTTTTTTGCATTTCCGTGAAACCGGCTGGGCGTCTTTTCCGTATATATGAATTGGATACTCCCTGAGGATGATTCGATGAAAAAAATCGCTCTTGCCCTCATGCTCGTGCTTGCCGCATCGCCGGCGCTGGCGATCTCGCGCTACAATCCGCTCACCATGAGCTGTGCCAGCGTGCGCGCCGCCATCCACAATCAGGGCGCCGTCATCTTCCGCTACCAGTCTCCCCGCGGCTTGCCGCTCTACGATCGCTATGTCCGCAACAGCAATTATTGCGACGCGACCGATTATGCGGAATGGACGCATATTCCCTCGAAGGACGATCCCCGCTGCCCGGTCCTGAACTGCCAGAACATCGACAACCTTGACGGGATGCTTTTCGTTCCTCATCATCAACTTTGATGGTTTTAACGGTTGTAACGGCCGCGGGAAACTATACGTCTTTCGCGCTTGCGAAAGGTTTGGGGCTCAATCCCGCGCTGCGATTTTTTGAAGATTGCACAATCAAAAGCTTTAATTTTCCCCTATGTCAAAGTTATAGAATAATATCTATATTTCAGCAGCATAGGATAATCTGCTTCCGAGTTCCGACAGCTTGTTTCTCCTTTTGTTCATGATAATGCCGCGCTATGTTCTTATGTCCATTAGAAACATCTCATAGTTGAAAGGAGCGCCTGGATTGAACGCATGTCGCGCGCACGTAAAAATTGCTCCAATGAGCCACCATTGTTCACCTACTGAAAGAATGCTATTCGACACATGACCGCATAAGCGGCCGCCGCCGTGCATTTTCGTGCAAATCTCAGTTGTCTTTTCAGGAATTCGAAACGCTGAAGCGAGGCGTGTTCCGCTTCTTCTCATCCTTTCCGGATTTACTCCCTTGCCTCTCGACGTCATCCTGCTCGTTCTCATCGGTGCACTGCTGCACGCGACATGGAACGCCATCGTCAAGGCGGGGAGCGACAAATCCCTCGATGCGGCACTGATCTCGGCCGGCGGTGCGGTTTCGGCGCTGCCGTTCCTGGCATTCCTGCCGCTGCCGCAAGCCTCAGCCTGGCCGTTCATCGGCGCCTCGGCCATCCTGCAATTCGCCTATTTTCAATTGGTCGCCGCCGCCTACCGCGCCGGCGATATCGGCCTCGTCTATCCATTGATGCGTGGCAGCGCACCGCTGCTGATTGCCGCGACAAGCGGTTTCATCCTCAAGGAAGATCTTTCCTGGGGCGCTCTTGCCGGCACGATGACGATTTCGGCCGGGGTGCTGACGCTGGCTTTGGAGGCGCGGCGCGGCAGCAGCCGCGCCGTCATGTTCGCGCTTGCCAATGCCTGCGTCATCGCCAGCTACACCTATGTCGACGGTATCGGCGCACGCATCTCCGGCAATGCGGTTTCCTACACTTTGTGGATGTCGCTGTTGCCGCCGGTGCTGCTGTTTGCCTGGGCAGCGTCGCAGCGCGGCGCTGCCGCCGTCGCGCGCCACGTCCGTCGCAACTGGTGGCGCGGCCTCATCGGCGGCGCCGGCTCGATCGCTTCCTACGGGCTGGCGCTCTGGGCGATGACGAAAGCCCCGGTCGCGACCGTCGCCGCTCTGCGCGAAACCGCGATCCTCTTTGCGCTGGTGATCTCGATCACCGTCTTCAAGGAAAAGGCCAGCATCTGGCGCTACGTCGCCGGCGTGGTTATCGCAATCGGCGGACTGGTTCTGAAACTGGCGTGAGTCATTCGCCCTTCCATTCCGGCATACGCTTGCCGAGGAAGGCGCCGATCCCTTCCTGCGCGTCCTGCGTCAGCATGTTTTCGACCATCACCTTGGCGGTATAATCATAGGCCGCCTCCACCGGCAGTTCGAGCTGGCGGTTGAAGGCTTCCTTGCCGATCCTCAGCGCCATCGGCGATTTGCTGGCGATCACCGCCGCATATTTGGACACGACCTGCACCAGATACTGTTTTGGCACGATGCGGTTGACGAGGCCGAAATCCTTGGCGGTCGAGGCGTCGATCGTCTCGCCGGTCAGCAGCATTTCCATTGCCTGCTTGCGGTGCGCGGCACGGGAAACGGCAACCATCGGCGTCGAACAGAACAGGCCGATGTTGACGCCCGGCGTGCAGAATGTCGAACTGTCAGTGCAGATCGCCAGATCGCAGGAGGCAACCAGCTGACAGCCGGCAGCCGTTGCAAGCCCGTCGATCTCGGCGATGACAGGCTTCGGCAGATGGGCGATCTTCAGCATTAGATCGGCAGCGAGCCGGAAGGACTTTTCGAAGAAAGCCGGCCCCCTGATCTTCATCGGCGCGATGGGTCGTGAGTTCCTTGAGATCATGCCCGGCGGAAAAGACATTGCCGGTCGAAGCGATGACGACGACGCGCACATCCGAATCCGCCTCGGCCGTCTCCAACTCGTGCATCAGCGCTTCGAGAAGCGCGATCGAAAGCACATTGGCCGGCGGATTGTTGAGCACCAACCGCAGCACGCCGTCGCGCAGCGAGCGGGTCAGCAATCCGCACTCTTCTGCCCTGGCTGCGTCCGGGAAGGATACGATTTCGGCCATGATGCTGCTCCCTGCGCCCGCTCGATTCCAGCAGACGTTTTGCCACAAGGCGCTGGCAATTTCGAGCAGGATCCGCACTCCGCGCGTAAGCCGCTGCCGTCAGGACCAGAACCACGACTTCGATGCCTCGGCACTTGCCTGCGCACGCGTCAGACCGACATCGCGAAGCTCGTCGTCGGTGAGTTCGGACAGCGTGCGGCGGCTACGACGCTTTTCGAGATGATGTTCGATGACGGCCACCCGCCGCAGGCCCCAACGCGCCAGGCGGCGCAGTTTCGATCGAACGATATCGCGAGGCGCCACAAAGATCCCGCTTGTTTCCAAAGCCATCTGTTCTTCCCTTCTTCAAGGGATGAAAGATGCGCTGGAAGACGCCACGAAAGAAGCTTATAGATATTATGATATGTATAAGGATTTCTTTGGCATGGCGCTCAACCTCGATCAACTCGCGACCTTCGTCAATGTTGCCGATCTCGGAAGCTTTACGGCTGCAGCCGACAAGGAGGGCCTCACTCAACCGGCCGTCAGCCTGCAGGTAAAGGGCCTCGAACAGCGGCTCGGTGTCCGGCTGATCGAGCGCGTCGGGCGACGGGCGCAGCCCACCGCGGCAGGTCTCGATCTTCTCGCGCATGCACGACGCCTGCTGCAGGAATCGGCGGCGGCGGAAGAAGCGATGCTGCCGTACAGAGATGGCGCAAGCGGCCGCGTGCGCATCGGCAGCGGCGGCACGGCGTCGATTCATCTGCTGCCACGCGCCATCGCCGCCGCCAGAAAACGCATGCCCGGCCTCGAAATCACCGTGCGCATCGGTGATGCCGATGACGTTCTGCGCGATCTGGAGGACAATAGCCTCGACATCGCCGTCATCGCCCTGCCGGCATCGGGACGGAACTTCGAGATCGAACCCTTCTACGAGGAGGAACTGCTGGCCGTCGCTCCCGCAGGCAGTCTCATTCCCGAAGGCGGGCCGGACGCCGCCTTCATGCGCGACAGGACGCTGCTGCTTTACGAGGGAGGCAATACGCGGCGGGCAATCGATGGGTGGCTTGCCGCTCCCAATACCAGAATCCGCCCCGCGATGGAGTTCGGCAGCATCGAGGCAATCAAGGAACTGGTGGCGGTGGGGCTCGGCTGGTCGATCCTGCCGGGACTGGCGCTGAAGCGCGAACGCGCCGGTCTGGTGACGACATCATCGCTGAATCCGCGGCTCACGCGCCGCCTCGGCATGGTGCTGCGCCGGGACAAACATCTGACACGCGGCCTTCGCGAAATGATGAAATGCCTGCGCGAGTTCAAAGGTTAGGGCCGCTTTCGACCGCGGGATGCGGTTTCAAAAGCCGGCAGCGACGAGATAAAAAACGTCAGCCTCCCCAGTTCACTACCTAACAAATGTGAGGTATCATAATACCATACATCTAACATATTGTTTTCGCTTGGAATTTTTTACAGGCGTCGGAAGAGTCGATATTGACCCGATGTCACATTCCCTTTATACACCGCGCCAGAACGCAGCCTGTCCGGGCTGCTTTCTTTTTGGCATGCCTCGCGCCTGCCAATCCAAGCAACAAGAAACGCCCTTTAAGCCCTAGGGCCAAGGGTCCCAAAAGAGAGTATTCACTATGGCAACCTTCTCCCAGAAGCCTGCAGAGGTGGAGAAGAAGTGGGTGATCATCGACGCCGAAGGGCTGGTCGTTGGCCGTCTCGCTTCCATCATCGCTATGCGCCTGCGCGGCAAGCACAAGGCAACCTTCACGCCCCACGTTGACGACGGCGACAACGTCATCGTCATCAATGCCGACAAGGTCGTTTTCACCGGCAAGAAGTATTCCGACAAGGTCTACTACTGGCACACCGGTTATGCCGGCGGCATCAAGGAACGCACCGCACGCCAGATCATCGAAGGCCGCTTCCCGGAGCGCGTCCTCGAAAAGGCCGTCGAACGCATGGTTCCGCGTGGCCCGCTCGGCCGTCGCCAGATGAAGAACCTGCGCGTTTACGCCGGCTCCAACCATCCCCATGAAGCCCAGCAGCCGGTCGCCCTCGACGTTGCCGCGCTCAACAAAAAGAACGTAAGGAGCGCCTGATCATGGCTGACCTCTCCTCCCTGAAGGATCTCGGCACGGCTTCCGAAGCTGCTGCTCCGGCCCACGTCCGCAAGGTCGATTCGCTCGGCCGCTCCTACGCGACCGGCAAGCGCAAGAACGCCGTCGCCCGCGTCTGGGTGAAGCCGGGCTCCGGCAAGATCATCATCAACGGCAAGGAATTCGCGGAATATTTCGCCCGTCCGGTGCTGCAGATGATCCTGCGCCAGCCGATCGTTGCGGCTGCCCGTGACGGCCAGTTCGACATCGTCGCAACCGTTGCCGGCGGTGGCCTGTCCGGCCAGGCCGGCGCTGTTCGCCACGGTCTCTCCAAGGCGCTGACCTACTTCGAGCCGGGCCTGCGCTCGGTGCTGAAGAAGGGCGGCTTCCTGACCCGCGACAGCCGCGTCGTCGAACGCAAGAAGTACGGCAAGGCAAAGGCCCGCCGCTCCTTCCAGTTCTCCAAGCGTTAATCGCTTCGGACAGACGGAATTACGAAGGCCGGGGAAACCCGGCCTTTTTATTTGCGCTGTTCAACCCAGGCGGAAGCGTGCCGGCTGCCATTGTCGCATTTCGGTTCTGCTGGTAGAAACTCTGCTGGTAGAAACTGGGCAAAGCGCTTCGCGAATGAGCGAAGCCGCAGTCAGGGTCGTATCATGGGAACAACCAAGTCCGCAGACAAATAGGCCGCAACAACCCTGCCCTGTTGTTGCGGCGTCTGTCCGGCCAATTCCGATACTGATGAAAAGACAGATCGCCGCCGAATGAAATCATTTGAGCGGATGCTTCCCATGTCTTATCCCAAAATCCAGCGCTGGACCTATTCCCTGCCGGCAGCCTTGCTGCTGATGGCGCCTTTCGACATCCTGACCTCTCTCGCCATGGATATCTATCTGCCGATTGTGCCTGTTATGCCGGAGGCGCTCGGCACCTCGCCGGCCGTCATCCAACTGACCCTCAGCCTCTATATGCTTGTGCTCGGCGCCGGGCAGATCGTCTTCGGCCCGATTTCCGATATTGTCGGACGACGGCCCGTCCTGCTCGCAGGCACGGCACTCTTTGCCGCTTCCTCCTTGCTGCTTGCCGGCACCTCGTCGGCACCGCTTTTCGTGGCCTTGAGATTGTTGCAGGCAATCGGCGCGTCAGCGGCCCTGGTCGCGACTTTCGCAACAGTGCGCGACGTCTACGCGGGGCGCCCCGAAAGCAGCACGATCTATAGCCTGCTCGGCTCCATCCTCTCCTTCGTGCCGGCATTAGGCCCGATCGCCGGAGCCTTGATCGCGGATCGCTTCGGCTGGCGCGCCATCTTCCTCGTCATCGGCCTCCTTTCGGTTGCCGCCCTTTTCAACGCCGGTTTTCGGTGGCATGAGACCCGTCCCGCCGCCGCCGCGAAGATCGCCCTCCGCCCGATCCTTAAGAGCTTTCCGTTCTGGGTCTATACATCAGGCTTCAGCACGGCGATGGGTGCCTTCTTCGTCTTCTTCTCGACGGCACCCCGCGTCCTGATCGACAGAGCCGGTTTCTCCGGCATCGGCTTCAGCGTCGCCTTTGCCACGGTAGCGCTGGTGATGGTCGTGACCGCGCCTTTCGCCAAACGCTTCGTCATGCGCTGGGGCATTGCAGGCAGCCTTGCCAGAGGCATGGCGACGCTGCTTCTCGGCGCCGCGCTGCTTGCCTTTGGAGAATTGTTTCTGCAGCCCTCCTTTGTCAGCTTCGTCGTGCCGATGTGGATCATCGCGATCGGCATCGTCCTGGCGACGGCGGTGACCGCCAACGGCGCGCTCGATGCCTTTGGCGACACGGCGGGAACAGCGGTCGCCTTGTATTTCTGCGTCGAGAGCATCATCGTCGGCTTTGCCGGAACGGTCTTCGTACTTCTGCTCGGCGGCGACAGCGCCTGGCCGCTCGTCGGCTATATCTCTGCGAGCGCGCTGGCGACGCTCGCCGGATTGTGGTCCCTGCGGCAACCGGCCTGACAGCAGATGGTCAAGAACGACCGCTCGATCGGAACGAGCGGCCGTCATCCGATCGATAGCTTGAAATCTGCCCGCACCTCGCCTACCCCTTTCCCAGCGCAAGGGAGCAGCCAATTCCTTCGCGAGACCGCCACCCGACGCTCCGGCGCCGAACGGTGATCATGCAACGCAGCGTCCGCACCGAACGCGACTATGGTTTTGCAACCGAAAAAAGGAGCATGACTTGGCGAACAGATCGATTGACCACGCCTTCACGGCGACCAGCCTCACTTCGGCCGCCAGCGACCCGACCTTTGCCGGCGCGCTGTCCTTCATGCGCCGCCGCTTCACCAAGGAGCTCGCCGGCGTCGACGTCGCCGTCTGGGGCATTCCCTTCGATGCCGCGACATCGAACAGGCCGGGCACACGCTTCGGGCCGCAGGCGATCCGGCGCGCCTCGGCGATCTTCGACAATGATGCGCAATATCCCTTCAATCGCGATCTGTTCGCCGACATGGCCGTGATCGACTACGGCGATTGCCTGCTCGACTACGGCAATCATCAGGATACGCCCGCCGCCATCGAACGCCAGGCGAATGTCATCCTCGACAGCGGCGCCTTTCTGCTGACGCTCGGTGGCGATCATTACGTCACCTGGCCGCTGCTGAAAGCCCATGTGGCAAAACATGGGCCGCTGGCGCTCGTGCAGTTCGACGCGCACCAGGACACCTGGTTCGACGAGGAACGGCGCATCGACCATGGCTCCTTCGTGGCGCGAGCGGCTCGCGAAGGCATCATCGATCCCGACCGCTCGATCCAGATCGGCATCCGCACCCATGCGCCGGAGGATTGCGGCGTCAATATTCTCTATGGTCACCAGGTCGAGGAGATGAGTGCCGGCGATATCGCCTCGGCGATCATCACCCATACGCGCGGCGCGCCGGCCTATCTCACCTTCGATATCGATTGCCTCGATCCGGCCTTTGCGCCGGGCACCGGCACGCCGGTGGCCGGCGGGCCGTCGAGCGCCAAGATCCTCTCGGTGCTGCAGCGCCTGCACCAGCTCGATATCCGCGGCGCCGATGTCGTCGAGGTATCGCCACCCTATGATCATGCCGATATCACCGCCATTGCGGGGGCAACGGTGGCGATGTATATGCTGGGACTTCATGCCGAGCGACGCGCCATCGCCGTGTCACAAGGCTGACCTATCATCGCTCAAACTGAATCCGGAAACCTTCAGAACCCATTGAAAGCGCAGGTTTAACATGGCACCGAAAATCTTCATCGACGGCGAACACGGCACGACGGGTCTGCAGATCCGCACGCGCATGGCCGGCCGCCGCGATGTCGAGCTTCTGTCCATTCCAGAAGCCGAGCGGCGCAACGCCGCGCTGCGCGAGGACATGCTGAACAGCGCCGATATCGCTATTCTCTGCCTGCCCGACGACGCATCGAAGGAAGCGGTTCAGATGGTTTCGGCCAACAACAATGTGCGCGTCATCGACACCTCGACCGCCTTCCGCGTCAATCCCGGCTGGGCCTATGGCTTTGCCGAAATGGACGGCGCGCAGGCCGACAGGATCAAGGCCGCCCGTTTCGTCGCCAATCCCGGCTGCTACCCCACCGGCGCGATCGGCCTCATTCGGCCGCTGCGCGCCGCCGGCATTTTGCCGGACGGTTATCCCGTCACGGTCAACGCGGTCTCCGGTTATACCGGCGGCGGCAAGCAGATGATCGCGCAGATGGAAAACCCGGATCACCCGGATGCGATCACCGCGCCGCATTTCCTCTACGGCCTGCCGCTGACCCACAAACATGTGCCCGAGATGACCGTGCACGGCCTGCTCGACCGCGCGCCGATCTTCTCGCCGTCGGTCGGCAAGTTTGCTCAAGGGATGATCGTGCAGGTGCCGCTGCATCTCGACGATCTCGCCGAGGGCACGACGATGGAGAGCATTCATGCTGCGCTCATCGCTCATTATGCCGGCCAGGATATCGTCAGTGTCGTACCGCTGGCCGAAAGCAAGACGCTCGCCCGTATCAACGCCGTCGAGCTCGAAGGCAAGGACACGATGAAGCTCTTCGTCTTCGGCACACCAGGCGCTTCGCAGGTGAACCTCGTGGCGCTGCTCGACAATCTCGGCAAGGGCGCTGCCGGCGCCGCCGTCCAGAACATGGACCTGATGCTCGCCTCGTAAAGCGTGAGCAGCGGTATCGACGTGATGCCGCTCAAACTTCGCGTCGATCTCATCATCATGATCTCGCGGCCGCCCGCCTCGGCGGCCGCAGTTCCGCTTTTGGCTCGATCATCGGCGACGATTGGGCTATGAGAGCGGATCTTCCTCGCCTGCCTTTCCCGAATCACGGAGCCTGATGTCATGACGCTCGATGCGCTGGTCGATGGCGTGCACGCATGGTTTACCGCCGCCCTGCCCGACCAAGGCATCTATGCGCTGATGGTCTTTGCCTTCATCGCCGGACTCGCCCGCGGCTTTTCCGGCTTCGGCGCCGCACTGATCTTCGTTCCGCTCGGCGGCGCGATCGTCGGGCCGAAGCTGATCTCACCGATCCTGCTCGTCATCGACGGCATTGCCTCACTCGGGATGATCCCGCCGGCCTGGCGCGGCGCCAACCGGCGAGAAGTCTTCGTCATGGCGGCAGGTGCTGCGCTCGGCATTCCGGCCGGCACGGCGATACTGGCGTTACTCGACCCGCTGCTCCTGCGCTGGAGCATCACGATCATCGCCATCTGCCTGCTTGCGCTGCTGATATCGGGATGGCGCTACCACGGAGAGGCGTCCGCGCCGCTCACCAGCGGCGTCGGGCTGATCGCCGGGCTTTTCAGCGGCGCCGCGCAGCTCGGCGGACCGCCGGTTGTCGCCTATTGGCTCGGCGGCAAGAGCGACTTCACCCGCGTCCGGGCAAATGTCGTGCTCTATTTCTCGATTTCCAGCGTTTTCAGCGCCATCAGCTACTATGTCGGCGGACTGTTCGTGCCTGCCGTCTTCGCGCTCACCGTCGTCATTCTGCCGAGTTATGCGGTCGGGCTCTATGGCGGCTCGAAACTGTTCGGGCTTGCCGAAGAACGGACCTTCCGCATCGCCTGCTATGTCCTGATCGCGGCCGCCGCGATCATCGGCATGCCGCTGCTCGATGGGGTGCTGCGGTAGAACCCAGCAGCGACGGCATCAATCGCGCTCGGTGATCATCGTCCCGTGCGGATATTCGCCGTAAAAGCCGCGCCAGTTGGCGACGGCGAAACCGAAAACCACCAGCGCACCGGCCTGATGCAGCAGGCCCCAATGAAGCGGCACCTGCATCAGCAGCGTGGCGATGCCGATCGCCGCCTGCAGCGTCACCAGTGCGAAAAGCAGCACGGCGCGGCGTGCATGGGTGGTCCAAGGTGCTGCGCGAAGGGCGATCGCCATGTTGATCAGCGTCAATGCGAAGAGCGTGTAGGCGCCGATGCGGTGGATGAATTGCACTGTCTTCGGGTTCTCGAAGGCATTGATCCAGAAGGGCTGCTGGATCAGCAGATCGGAGGGGATGACGGCGCCATCCATCAGCGGCCAGGTATTGTAGGAAAAACCGGCGTCGAGCCCCGCCACCAGCGCGCCAAGATAGATCTGGAACAGCGAGAAGATGGCGATCGCTGCGGCAAAGGCGCGCGAGCTTCGCGCCGGCGGCGGATCGTCGGAATGTCTGGAGAGACCGCGCATGATCCACATGCAGCCGGCAAAAATCAGACAGGCCATGACGAGATGCGTGGCGAGCCTGTACTGGCTGACGTCGGTGCGGACGGAAAGGCCAGAGGACACCATCCACCAGCCGATAAAACCCTGTAGGCCGCCGAGCGCCAGGATGCCCAGAAGCGGCCAGCGCAGGCGCTTTTCGATGCGCCCCGTCAGCCAGAAATAGATCAGCGGCAGCGCGAAGATCACGCCGATGCCACGGGCGATCAGCCGATGTGCCCATTCCCACCAGAAGATGCCTTTGAACTCGTCGACGGTCATCGAACTGTTCAACTGCTGAAATTCGGGAATGCGCTGGTAGAGGCGGAATTCCTCCTCCCATTCGGCGGCCGACAGCGGCGGGATGACGCCATGGATCGGCTTCCACTCGGTGATCGACAGGCCGGAATTGGTCAGCCGCGTGGCGCCGCCGACGAGCACGAGACAGAAGAGCGCCAAAAGCACGAAGCCGAGCCAGAGGCGCAAGGCGCGGCGGTCGCGATTCTGCTTGCGCACTTCGCTCAGGATCGCCTGTTCCATGATCGGGTTTGCGACGGCCATGATGTCTCCTTCTATCCGGCAGTTGATTTGCCCCACCGGCTCATGCAAAACAAGCCCCGAACCTTTGCGGCATGCCGTCGCGCCGGTTCGCCCCCTCCATGCCGAGAGATAACCGATGCCCGTCCGCCTCCGCAAATTCATCGGCACGATCCTCATCATCGTGCTCGTGCTCGTCTATGCGCTGGTGGCGAACACGATCGCGGTGGCAACGCTCGGCAACGCGCCCTGGTGGGGACATCTGCTCTATTTCCTGCTCACCGGCCTGCTCTGGGTATTGCCGGCGATGGTGATCATCAAATGGATGGCCGGGCCGCCGCAGCGGTAGGCCATTAACGGCCGAATAACCGTGATGCGCGGAAAACCTCGCCCACCGCGCGCGGTTAAACCAAATATACGTCTGCCATACCTACGTTCCCGTTCAGCATTCTTGACCGGAGAAAACCGTGCAGACGCAAAAGCTCGATGTCCATGAACAGCCGTCCGACACGGTGGCGCTGGCCGATACGGCCATGTCGCGCCTGCGTCAGCTGAGCATGAAACTCGCCATGGCGGAAATCGACATCGACGTCTTCGACGCGATGCAACCGCTGGAAGATGACTGGCGGGCTCTGGAGCGCGACAATCTGCAATCACTCCATCAAAGCTACGACTGGTGCGCCGCCTGGGTGAGCGCCTTCCAGCGGCCGCTTGCAATCCTCAAAGGCACCCATGCCGGCCAGACGGCTTTCATTCTGCCGGTCGAAATCGTCAAGTCCCGGGGACTGGCGATCGCGAAGTTCATCGGTGCCGATCACAGCAACATCAATACCGGCCTGTTCTCCGAGAGTTTTGCAGAAAGCGGCGGGTCCATCGATGCCGGCAAGTTCGCCGGCCAGCTTCAGCAGGCGCTCAAGGGCCGGGCTGATCTGCTGCTGCTGCAGAACATTCCGCTGGAATGGCGTGGGCGACAGACCCCGCTCACGGGGCTGCCGATGGTGCAGAACCAGAATCATGCCTACCAGCTGCCGTTCTTCTCGACTTTCGAGGAAACGCTGAAGCAGCTCAACGCCAAGAACCGGCGCAAGAAATTCCGTGTTCAGTCGAAGCGCCTCGAGGCAGCCGGCGGCTTCGAATACGTCATTCCCGCGACATCGGAAGAGCAGCATCGCCTGCTCGATATCTTCTTCGGCCTGAAGAGCGCCCGCTTTGCCAGCCTCGGCCTGCCCGACGTTTTCGCCGACGGGGAAACGCAGGCCTTCCTGCATGGCTTGCTCGACAAGCTGGATGACAGCAGGCAGTATTTCGGGCTGCAGATGCAGGTGCTCCGGCTCAAGGGCGCGCTTGAGGGCAAGATCGCCGCGATATCGGGCATCTCGCGCAAGGGTGACCACATCATCTGCCAGTTCGGCGCGATCGATGAAGAGCTCGTGCCAGATACGAGCCCCGGCGAATTCCTCTATTGGCAGACCATTTCGGGATTGCATGGCAAGGGTGTCGAGCTGTTCGATTTCGGCCTCGGCGACCAGACCTACAAGCGCTCCTGGGCGCCCGTGGAGACCGCCCATTACGACGTGGTGCTGCCGGTCTCGCCGTTCGGCGTTCTCGCCGGCGCCGCCCACCGGATCGTCACCCGCGGCAAGGCCCATATCAAGGCGCGCCCGAAGCTCTATAAATTCGCCCAGAGCATCCGGGCACGAATTGGCTAAAGCGGTTCAGCTTTTAACTGAAACGCAGAACCGCTCTATCCTTTTGTTTTTACGCATGTCGTTGCCGCAAAACCGCGGCACACTTTTGCGCGACATGCTTTAACCGTTCAGGCCGCCCGGCCGAACTCCTGCTCGGCCCCTTCGCCGCCCGACATCAGCACGACGCGCTCATAGCCTGCAGCCTGGAATTCCGTCATCAGTGTAACGAAGATGGTCTCTTCGACTTCAGGCAGCGAGAGGATGATCTCGACGTCGCGGCTGCGCGTCAGCCGCGAGACGCCGGCGACATCGGCCGAGCCGCATTCGACCACCACGAGGTCGTAGGCGGCGGCAAGCGCATCGAGCAGCAGCGACAGCCGGTCGACACCGCGCATGGCCCGGCGCACGTCGCTCTGTCCCTGCGGGATCAGATGGGCATCGGACAGGCGGTCGCTGTGGATCGTGTCGCCGAAGGCGGCTTCGCCGCAAAGCAGGTCGGTGACGCCAAGGGCGGCCTGATCCTCGACCATCAGTTCCGTGGGGTAGCCGGAACCGGTCATATCGATGAGGATGACGCGGCGGCCGGCGTCGGCGAGCGTGCGGGTCAGCGAAACCGTCGCCGCCGAACCATTGTCACCGGTCGGCGATATCGCGATTGCCAGCGGCGCACGGCTGCCGGTCAGATAATCCGCGACCGACGAGATGGAGAATTCATTGTCGTCCTCCGGTGCCTCCTCGGCAGCCTTCACGTCCTCTACCGGCTCATCCTCGTCAGCGACCACGGCGAGCATGCTCGGCTGGACGGGCTTTCTGGCGGCCGCGGCGATCGGAGCGGCCTGCGGCACATGCTTCTCCTCGACGGCTGCTTCCACCTCGATTGCTTCAGGGGAGGCATCCACCGGGCGGAGCGCCCTGCCACTGAAGAGTTCGGCCAGCATGGTGATGATGGCGCTCATGATCAGCGTCGCGACGGCAGCGACGACGACGATCGGCACCACTTTCGGGAAATAGGGATCGACCGGCTCGACAGCCCTGGACACGATACGGGCATCCGCGGGGCTCGAATTGCTGTCGGCGCGGGAGGCGGCCTCGCGGTAGCGCACCAGATAGGTTTCGAGCAGCTGGCGCTGGGCGTTCGCCTCACGCTCCAGCGCATTGAGGCCGACCTCATCCTCACCGGCGCGGGCGCTGGTGGCCTGCACGGTGTCCGACTGGCGCTCGAGTTCGCTGGCGCGGAGATCTGCGACCTTGGACTCGTTCTCGATGCTCGTCAGGATCTTCTGCGTCTCCTGGCGGATCTGGGTACGGATATCGGCGAGCTGCGCACGCAGGCTTTTCAGCCGCGGATGGTTGTTGAGAAGACTGGTCTGCAGATCGGATATTTGCGACTGCAGGCCGGATTCCGTCGCCTTCAGCCGCTGGATCGCCTGCGAGGACATGATGTCGGGCAGCGTATCGGAGGCTTCGCCCGACGACAGCGCATTGCGCACCGCCTGCGCCCTCGCCTCGGCATTGGCCTTGTCGCCCCGCACGCGGGTCAGCTCAGCGGAGATATCGTTCAATTGCTGGGCCGGGAAAGTGGTGGTGCCGTTCGTCTGCAACAGCCCGTGCGACGTGCGGTATTCGGCGACCTTCTTCTCGGCTTCGCTGACCTTCCCGCGCAGGCTTTCGATCTCCGGCTCCAGCCAGCGGGTTGCCTCGGAGTTGGAATCGAGCTTGGCGCCGCTCTGGGTCGAAAGGTAGACATTCGCCATGGCGTTCGGAATGGCGGCGGCGAGTTTCGGGTCCTTGGAAGTGAAATTGATGCCGATGACGCGTGAACCCGGCACCTGATAGACCTGCAGGCGTTCGACGAAGGCATCGATGACGCGCTCCTCCGGCGGATTTTCCAGCGGGTTCTTTTTCAGGTGCAGCTTCACCAGGATGCTGCTCATCGCCGAGCCGTTGGCGGCATCGTCGAATTCCGGCAGGTTGTAGAGCTTCAGGTCGTTGATCACCTTCTTGAGGAGATCTGCCGATTGCAGGAGCTGCACCTGGCTGGCGATGTTGAGTTCATCCATCAGCGGACCGGCGCTGGCGTCGTTGACCTGCTGGGTGTTGGCAAAGGCCGGCGCACGGGGTTCGATGAGGATGCGCGTTTCGCTGCGATATTGCGGCGACATGATCTTGGCGCCGGCAAAGGCGACGCCCGCCCCCACGAGGGTGATCGTCAAAATCCGCAGACGGCGCGCCCAGACCGCGCGGGCCAACTGGCCGAGGTCGATGTCCACATCCTGATCACGAGCTACGCTGGACATGCTCTTACTCCACAACAAAGGTGCCGCAAGCGTAAACGACCATGGTAACTCAACGGTTAATGGCGACCTTGCCAAGTAGAGGAGGGACGATCGATCAAGGATACCGGGAAATTGCAAGCGTCCTTTACCGGGCATTAACCCTAACGGATCGATAACGACTGCACCGAGTTCATTTTCTGTGAGCACAAACGGATGTCTTTCGTCCAGCCCAAGATCTTTTTGGCCCTGAGCCTTGCAGCCATGACGGCAGCACTGGGCGGCTGCACGACGTATAAGCCGGCTCCGAAGGCCTTCAACGAGGCGACCATCCAGCCCTATACGCTCGACAGCGGCGATCGGTTGCGTGTTACCGTTTTCGACCAGCAGAGCCTGACCAACACCTATACGGTGGATCAGGCCGGCTATATCGCCTTCCCGCTCATCGGCCAGGTCCCTGCCCGCGGCCGGACCCTGCAGCAACTCTCGGGGCAGATCGCCCAGAAACTGCAGCAAGGCTATCTTCGCGATCCCGACGTCACCATCGATGTCGATCGCTACCGTTCGATCTTCATCATGGGTGAAGTCGGCCAGCCCGGCCAGTATGCCTATGTTCCCGGCATGACGGTGCAGAATGCCATCGCGGTTGCCGGCGGCTTCACCAGCCGCGCCAACCAGAGCATGGTCGACGTCACCCGCAAGATCAACGGACAGGTGCTGACCGGCCGCATCAACATATCGGGCCCGATCATTGCAGGCGACACGATCTACGTTCGCGAACGGCTCTTCTGAGCAATGTCAAAACAGAGACCGCTCCGCATCCTCCATTGCTTCAGGTCGCCGGTCGGCGGAATATTCCGCCATGTCCGCGATTTGGTCGAGGAGCACAGCAAGGCCGGTCATCAAATCGGCATCCTCTGCGACAGCTCGACCGGCGGCGAGTACGAGGACAGCCTGTTCGACGATATAAGACCCTATCTCTCGCTCGGCCTGACACGCGTGCCGATCCGGCGTTCGATCAGCCCGTCCGATATTGCGACGATGTGGGATACATACAAGAAAATCAAAAGTTTGCGGCCGGATGTGCTGCACGGACACGGCGCCAAGGGCGGCGTGCTCGCGCGACTTGCCGGCTCAGCGTTGCGGGTGAACAGGTATCGCGTAGCCCGCCTCTATACCGCACATGGCGGAAGCCTGCATTATTCGCGCTCCTCCTTCAGTGGACAGTTCGTCCTGAGGATGGAGCGGCTGCAGGAATATTTCACCGATGCGCTGGTCTTCATCTGCGAATATGAGCGCGACACCTATGCACGCAAGGTGGGTAAGCCGCGGACGAAGACGAAACTGATCTATAACGGTATCAGCGAGCGTGATTTCGAGCCGATCCCGACCCGTTCGGATGCCGTGCATTTCATCTATGTGGGAATGCTCCGGGACCTCAAGGGTCCCGATCTGTTTGTCGATGCCTTCGCCAAGACCGAACGGCTGCTCGGCAGGCCGCTGTCGGCGCTGATGATCGGCGACGGGCCGGATCGCGACCGCTACCGCGAGATGATGGTCGAACGCGGCCTCGGCAAACGTATCGGCATGCTGCCGGCAATGCGGGTGCATGAGGCTTTCTCGATGGCGCAGAACCTCGTCGTTCCCTCGCGCGCCGAAGCCATGCCCTATATCGTGCTCGAGGGGCTCGGCGCCGGCAAGACGATCATCGCAAGCCGAGTCGGCGGCATTCCCGAGGTGCTCGGCGCCGACAGCGCTGCACTGGTGGAGCCCGGCAATTCCGACGATCTCGCCCGCGTCATGGCGGAAACGCTGAGCACGCCCGGCTGGCACGCCAGGACGATGCCGAAGCCCGAGGCGGTGAAGGCGGTGTTTTCCTCCGCCGTCATGGCGCGCGATGTGCTGAAATTGTACCACGAACTCGTCGAGACCGCTGCCGGCCCAAGCAATGCCCGCCGCCTCGTAAATATTTCTTAGGGGCTTTCTGGTATTTCGCTCGGTGACAATGAGCGACAATGCCCCATAGACAAGCTGGCCCCATGAACAAGCTGGAAAAAGGCGATCAATTCGACGTGGAAGCGCTGCGCAAGCAGGTCTCCGACATCGAGGTGCGCGGCGACGCAGGTCAGGAAAAACCTTCCGACCCGACCGAGATCAACCCCTATGCCCGCCAGATCGCCGAGCAGTTCCGCGATGGAACCTATTCGCCGGCCATCATCATCGGGCAATTGCGGCTGTTGGAATTCCTGGCGCTCTTCGCAATCGCCCTGATCGTCCACTATGTCTGGCCCGGCGACGGCCACGATTCCGCGCTGGTGCGGGCTGGCATGGCGGCGATCGCTTCTGCCTTGACCGTCATCGGCCTCCAGCTTACCGACACCTACACCATTCCCGCGCTTCGGGCGAAGCTGCGGCTGATGCCGCGCATTCTGGCGTCGTGGACGATCGCGCTTCTTCTGACCCTCGGCCTGTTTACGCTCATTCGCGGCACCACATGGGCAATGGTCGATGCCTATATTTCTTGGTTCGCAGCCGGCGCGCTCTTCCTTGTGGCCGAACGTTTCCTCGTCGCTTACGGCATCCGCAACTGGGCGCGCAACGGCATCATGGAGCGCCGCGCCGTCATCGTCGGCGGCGGCGAGCCGGCCAAGGATCTGATCCGCGTCCTCGAACAGCAGGACGACAACGACATCCGCATCTGCGGCATCTTCGACGACCGCGGAGAGAAACGCTCGCCGATCATGGTCGCCGGTTATCCGAAGCTCGGCACCGTGGCCGAACTCGTCGAATTCGTACGGCTGACGCGCATCGACATGCTGATCATCGCCCTGCCGCTTTCGGCCGAGGCCCGCATCTACGACCTTTTGAAGAAGCTCTGGGTTCTGCCGGTCGATATCCGCCTTGCCGCGCATGCCAACCGGCTGCGCTTCCGGCCGCGCGCCTACTCGCATGTCGGCACGGTGCCGATGCTCGACATTTTCAAGAAGCCGATCCGCGACTGGGATTCCGTCGCCAAGCGCGGCTTCGACATCTTCTTCACCGTGGTCGCGCTTGCGCTGCTCTGGCCGGTGATGGTCGCGACCGCGATCGCCATCAAGGCGACCTCCGAAGGCCCGGTCTTCTTCATGCAGAAGCGCCACGGCTTCAACAACGAGATCATCAACGTCTTCAAGTTCCGCTCGATGTACACCAACATGGCCGACCCCACAGGCAAGGCTGCGGTGACCAAGGGCGATCCACGTGTTACCCGCGTCGGGCGTATCATCCGCAAGAGCTCGATCGACGAATTGCCGCAGCTTTTCAATGTGCTGAGAGGCGAGCTTTCGCTGGTCGGTCCGCGGCCGCATGCCGTTCTCGCCCAGGCGCGCGATCGCGCCTTCTCCGATGTCGTCGAGGGCTATTTCGCCCGCCACCGCGTCAAGCCCGGCGTCACCGGCTGGGCGCAGATCAACGGCTGGCGCGGCGAAGTCGACAATGACGAGAAGATCAAGTTCCGCACGGCTTACGACCTCTATTACATCGAGAACTGGTCGCTCTGGTTCGATCTCAAGATCCTGTTCCTGACACCGATCCGGCTGCTCAACACGGAAAACGCCTATTGAGCGCGATCGAGGCGACATATCCCCGTGTCGCCCACCCGCAGCGGATGACGCTGCGCCTGATCGGCTCGGCCTTCGTCGCCTTCGGCGTCTTCCTCTCCGGTTTCGTGATCGACGAGCCGGCGCCCTATGAACTCTGGATGGCCGGGCTGATCGGCCTCTGGTTCATCCTGGGCCTCAGGATTTCGCGCGGCGTGGCGCCGCTGCTCGCCTTGTTGCTCACCTTCAATATCGGCGGCATGCTGTCGCTGACGCAGATGAAGGACCTGGCGACGGGGCCGATGTATATCGCGGTGTCGACCTTCCTGGCGCTGACGGCGGTGTTCTATGCAGCGATCATCGAGGACAGCCACAAGCGGCTGCCGCTGATGTTCAACGCCTGGACCTTCGCCGCCGTCGTCACCTCGGCGCTCGGCGTACTCGGCTATTTCCACGCATTTCCGGGCGCGGAGGTCTTCACGCTCTACGACCGCGCCAAAGGCGCCTTCCAGGACCCCAACGTTTTCGGCCCCTTTCTGGTGCCGCCATCGCTCTACCTCATCCACGGCATCCTGGCCGGCGACCTGAAGAAATCGCCGTTGAAGGCCGCCGCCCTGCTCGTGCTTGCACTCGGCATCTTCCTCTCCTTTTCCCGCGCCGCCTGGGGGCTTTTTGCTCTCGGCCTGGTGCTGCTGATCTTCATCATGCTGCTCAAGGAGCGCAGTGGCGCCTTTCGTCTGAGGGTCCTGGTGCTATCGCTGGCGGCGATCATCATGCTGGTCGCCTCGCTGCTGGTGGCGCTACAGATCCCGAAGGTCGCAGAACTGTTTTCAGCGCGCGCCCAGTTGGTACAGCAATATGACGGCGAACATCTCGGCCGTTTCGAGCGCCACCGGATCGGCTTCACCATGATGATGGAGCGCCCGCTCGGCATCGGTCCGCTGGTGTTCGGGACGATGTTTCCCGAGGACGAGCATAATATCTGGCTGAAATCGCTGACCACCTATGGCTGGCTCGGCTTCGTCAGCTATGTCGGCATGCTTGTCTGGACGCTCGCCCTTGGCTTTCGATACCTGCTGCTCGACCGGCCGTGGCAACCCTTCCTGATGGTCGCCTGGATCTCCGTCCTCGGCCATGCGGCGATCGGCAACGTCATCGACATCGACCACTGGCGCCATGTCTATCTGCTGCTTGGCACCGTCTGGGGCTGCGCGGCGCTGGAAGTGCGCCACAAGCGCGGGCGAAGGCGCCAGGGACCGGCGTGAGGCCTGACCCTCTGGCGCATCGTGCTTTGCGCGTCTGAAATCGCACAGCGGTCTATTTCGTGGCTCCTGCCGTCAGGCCGGCAATGAACCGCCGCTGGAAAACCAGATAGGTCAGGATGAGCGGGGCAATGACGATCACCGCACCGGCGGTCAAAACCGGCGTATTGACAGTGTAGCGCCCTTGGAAAAACAGCATACCGAGGGGCAGCGTCCGATAGGCGTCGTCGTTGACCAGAATGAAGGGGATCAAAAACTCATTCCAGGTCCAGATGAACAGGAACAGCGCCAGCGTCGACATTGCCGGCACCATAAGCGGGATAACGATCTTACGGAGGATATAGAAGCGTCCGGCGCCATCGAGAACCGCCGCTTCGAGAACTTCTTCCGGCAATTGCTGCATCGCGCTGGCGAGGAAGATCGTTGAGAACGGTATCGACATCGCGATCTGCGGCAAGATCAGAGCCGCATAGGTGTTGATCAGGCCGAGATAACGCATTTCATAATAAAGCGGGATGATGAAGGCCTCCGCCGGCACCATCATGCCGAGCGTCAGGATAGCGAACAGCGTGCGCCGAAACGGAAATGACAGGTAAGCGAAGGCAAAACCGGTCAGCAGGCCCAGAAAGACGCTGGCAGCAACGACGGGTATGACAACTGTAATCGAATTCCAGAAGTAAACGTTGAAATGTCCGGCATTCCAGGCATCGACGTAATTTTCGAAATGGGGATATGCCGGCAAAGCGAACGCACCCTGCAGAACGTCAGCCTTGCTCTTTATCGACGTCAGAAGCAGAAGCAGGAAGGGGATGATGGTGACGAAGGCAAGAAGCCAGAGGACAATGCGGAGGAATAGCGCACCGACGGGAAAGTTGGACGAACGGCTCATCAAGCCAATCCTTTATTCTGCGATCCCACAAATCGGTGAATTGCATAGTTGATGACGAATGTGAGTACCGCGCCGACAATGGCGATGGCCGCCGCGGCGCCGAAGCGATTGAGCTCGAAGCCGAGCTGATACATGTAGATATTCGGCACGAGGGTGGCGTTGGCGGGTCCCCCTCGGGTCATCGTGAAAATCAGGTCGAAGCTCTTGATCGACGCGATGACCGTCAAAAGCAAAACCACCCTTATCTCAGGCAATAGAAGCGGCAGCGTGATCCAGAAAAAGGTTTTTCGCGCCGAAGCGCCATCGACCTTGGCGGCGTCGAAGAGAGACGGGTCGATGCGCTGAATTCCTGTGAGGAAGATGACCATGCAAAAACCGAAGAAATACCAAGTGGCAACGATCCCGACCGCGGGGAGCACAAAATTGAAATCGCCGAGCCACGGCAACGCGAAGGCGCCTAACCCTACTGCTCTCAGAAACTGATTGAACGGGCCAAAGGCAGGATTGTAGAGCCATGCCCAGATGATGCCCAACACGGCCGTCGGCATGATGTAAGGCAGGAACAAGAATGTCCGCAGCGCGAGCTGTTCGCGTTGCTTCAGATTCCAGACGCAGGCGGCAAGGCCTATGCCGAGCACCAGCGGCAGAACACAATAAAAGATCATCAGCGCGGCATTGTTACGCAAGGCGATATAAAAACGATTGTCGGAAAAGAGATCGACGTAATTGCCCAAGCCAACCCAACTGGGCATGCTCAAGCCGTCCCAACTGGTCAGGCTCAAAGCCAAAGCCGCAATAATCGGTCCAAAGACAAAGGCCGCATAGAGCAGCAATCCAGGCAATAAATAGATAAAATTGGTGTGTTTCGAGCCATCAAGTGCGGAGCGTTTCATCCAGTACTCCATGAAGTCAAGGCGCTGGTGATCGCGCTGCAAGCCGCAGCTCGCAGCGCTGAATTTAACGTGGATCGACAAGACGCGGGCCGCGGCGTCCAAGGCGGACGGCCGCGGCCAGCGCCCGCACCTTTTATTTCTTATCCTTCAAATACGCCTGATAATCCTTGTCCATGGCGTCGACGAAGGCTTCGGGGGTGATATTGCCGGACAGAAGAAGCGGCGTGTTGTCGTCTATCGTCTTCAGCATCGTCGGGCTCGACCAGTCGGGGTAATGGCCGAGCGCATCGTTCGCGTTGAGTGTCTTCCACATTTCGATGCCGGAGCTCAGCAGCGGCGTGAGCTTTGGCTTTGCGTCGGCCGCCAGCGACGTTGCCGGAAGATAGCCGGCAGCGGCCCAGGTTTCAGCAGCCTTTTCCGAAACCATATAGTCGATATAATCACCTGCCAGGTCCTGCGTTGCCTTGGTTTTGGCAAGGCTCGTTATCGCCCAAGCAAGGTCCACGCCTCCGACACTCAATGGTTTGGAAATGCCCTTCGGGGCGGGAATGGCCATGAAGCCGATATCCGGATTGTGTTGCATGTCACCGAAATACCAGGTTCCGGAGATCAGGAAGGCACCCTGCCCTGATATGAAAAGCTGGACGGCGTCATCACCCGAGATGCCCTCGAAACCGGGGAAAAAATAACCGCCCTGTGCCCATTGCTGCACGAGTTTCGCGGATTCGATGTTCCCCTTGGTGTTCCAGGAACCGCCCCTGCCGTAGATCAGATCATCAAGTTCGGCGCGATTGCTCGCGTCGATATGCGCTTGCTCGATGGCGCCGATCATGTGCAGGGCCAGATGCTGCTTTGCCGAGCCCATCATGAAGGGCGCAACGCCTTTTTCCTTCAGCTTATCAAGATCGGCCAGAAACTCCTCGAAGGTTTGCGGCAATGCTACGCCCGCATCGTCGAGGATCTTTTTATTGTAAAAGAGACCAACGATCTCACCGAGGCCTGATATGCCATAGGTCTTGCCGACCCCGAACTTTCCATCCTCCCAGCGGTCTCGAGCAAGCACTGAATCCGACTGCCGCTTGTCCCAGCTGTATTTCTTGATGTAGTCGTCAACCGGAAGGAGCAATCCTTCCTTGACCATCGCGCCCATGTCGCCGGCGCCCTGGTTGACCTTCGTGATGACAGGGCCGTTCCCTGCCGAAACCGCAAGCTTCAGCGTCAACTTCATGTCATCAAAGGTGCGGGCGGTGCGTTTGATCGTGACACCGGGATGCGCAGCTTCGAACTCCTTGTTCAGTTGCTCTATAACAGCGCTCTGACCTTCATAGGTCTGGTCATCCCACACAGCCAGATCGTCAGCGCGCGCGGCTGCCGAAAGGCCCAAACTTATAAGCGCTGCACCAGCAAGCGCGACGGCTGCCTTCCATTGGCATCCCGGCAGTATGTTGATCGATTTCACGCTTCTATTCATCGGTTCCACCTCATTGATTTATTCTCCACTTTCCGTTCAGACCTGCCGCCCAGGCGACGGCCGAACGTTTTCTTCCCCCAGAGCTTTGCCGGGCTGGCGAATCTGAGGTAATCGTCAATGCATGAGCCTCCCTCGCAACCTGAAATGAAAAAACGCCACGCAGGAGGTGGCAAAGTGATGGACAACAACTGCTCCATCCGCCCGGCGACCGAAGCGGATACCGAAGCCCTTTTCGACATCTGCCTGAAAACCGCGAACGGCGGCGACGATGCCAGCGCGCTCTATAGCGACCCGCATCTGCCCGGCTACATCTGGTCGGTGCCCTATCTCAAATTCGCCGAAGACTTTGCCTTTGTGTTGATTCAGGACGGGCGCCCGGTCGGCTATATCGTCGGCGTCCCGGATACCAGCGCGTTCGACAGAGAGTTGCAGGCGAATTGGTGGCCGTTCGTCCGCCAGGAGATCGCTGGCCTGACGCCCGCCCGTCCGCGCGACGCCGACGTGATCGAACGTATTCAAAACCCGCGCAGCGGCACGCCGTGGCTTCAAGACGACTACCCCGCGCATCTTCACATCAACATCCTTCCCGGACTTCAGGCAGCCGGTTGGGGACGCAGGATGATCAGCATTGAGCTTGAGGCGCTGAGAGATCACGGCGTCCGAGCGGTGCATCTCGGTGTCGATCCCAACAACCACCGCGCCAGGGGCTTCTACCATCACCTCGGCTTTTCCGAATTCGAACGGGATGGTTCCGTCGCCTTCGCGATGCGGATCGATGAGGGGTCCCGCTAGAACCGACGGCGCAGTATTGTTCATGACCTTGGCTCCGCATTTGCAGCGTCCAGCCCATATTTCAAGACGACCGCCGCCGGCATGGTACTCCAGCCCTGAAGCAGGGAACCGCGCCCATAAGGCGGCGAGAAATATTCCACCGCACCGATCCAGCCATTGTCGAGGCAGGTTTCCCACCAGCGTGTCAGTGCGTAGCGTGCACCCCCAAGTCCGTGGCGAAGGCGTTCTTCGGCATAGGCGCCATCCCAATACGGCCAGTCCGAGCCATTGTGGTAGCGGTAGGGAAAAGCGGTCTTGGATCGCAGATCGCCTTGCCGCTTGAATGGCGGATAGGCGCACATGACACCCCAGCTGCCATAGGGCTGTTGTTGATTGTTGCGCGTTTCCAGTCTGTTTTCAAAAGCTTTCAACAGGCCGACGGCCCTATGCTTCGAAATTGCGCTGAATCGCGACAAGGTCAGGCTGTCGAGAGCCAGATGATCCTCGATGAAAGCGCCAGGCGTTCCATAATCGATATATCCCGCCGTTGCCGGCACGAAGAGCCTGGCCTCGATTTCTTCACGGGCCAGATTTGCGGTCTTGAGCGCGCGTGCGGCAAGCGTCGGATCGTGGCCCTCGCCAAGCCTTGCCACCGCGTCCATGGCACCGACGAAAAGACCGAGGTCATAGGAGACGAGACCCTCACGATAGACGTTGTCGGCCCAGTCCCGGTCGTTGCGCGGTTTCAGCGGCAGAACGCTGTCAGCCCCGGCCAGGCCGAGATAGCGATCGGTGATTGCTCTGACGATCGGCCAGTGCAGTTGCACCTCAGCCAGGTCTTGCGTCACGCTGAAATAATCGCTCAGAAACAGAATGAAAAAAAGCGGGCTGTCGAAGTGATCGCTCCACCAGTCCTGCGGACGGTTGTGGTATTCCGGAACGGCTCTTTTGTGGTTTTTGGGATTGGCCTTGCTGTCGGCGACAAAGTGCTGCCAGGCCTGTGATTGCGCCGGCCCCGTCAAGATCACGCCGCTCGGGGCCTCTCCATCCGGCTGCACTCCCTTGGCGAGAATTCGGATCTCGTCGCGCACCACCTCCGGCGCCAGCATCAAAAGAGGCTGCATCGTCCAGTAGCCGTCGCGGTAATAGGTTCGCGCCGGAGCACTATAGGCCTGCCCGGCGGCAAGGCCAGCGAAGGCCCCGTTTTCGTCGTGCCTGATGCTGGAAAGAGCGGCGTGTATCCCCTGGCTGACCATGCTGCGCATCAACGGATCGGCCTCGGGCATCCTGTCGCAACGCGCCGCATATTCAGCGGCTTCCCCGATGATGGCTTCGCTGGTGAGGCTCAACGCTTTCTCAGCTTCGTCTCCTGAGGCGCCGATGGCGATCCGCAAATCCGAACCCGACGTTTCGACAATGAGGACACCCCAGGCCATTTCGAAAGTCTGCCGATGGTGGTTGCGGGTGACCCTCACCCTGGGACCCTTGCCATCCGGCTCGTGCCACCAAGCGCAACGACGCGCAGGGTACACGCCCCGAAGGCTTGCTTGGCGGATCAGCATCACCGGCCGCGACTGCGCGACAAACACGCCGCCCTGTTTCGAGACGACTCGGTTCGGGGCATAAGCATAAGGGCCGGTGAGTGGAGAAAATCTCACACGCCCCAGGCTGCCGGCTCCCCACAGGGCAAGATCAGCATATCCACCCGGATGAACATCGGCCTGAAGGCGCGGCGCCATGACAGGCAGTAATACGGGCTCTTCGGCGAAAAGCTGTCCATCAGTCGAAGGCTTTATCATGGGCAGATCCCCGCACGCCAAGTTCAACAGACAGCAGGACGAGAAAAAGAAATAGAGCCGAATAAGCCCAGGCCAGCTCCTCTTCGGACGACCTTGGCGAGCGCATGTCTACCCGGACGAGACGTATGGCGCATACTGCTCCTCGACCCTCTTTATATCACGCGCATTGGATTGCGCGTTGACCTCAGCCTACAGGCCGATCCCTATTTGTCAAGGACATAGACAAATTGCCGATCTTGCTATACTCAAATCCGGGAGGACGGCGGAGCCAAGCCTCCGAATTTCTCTTCTTCTTGATAATTATGATCTAATATCGCCCCAATTAAGTATGCGCTCCGAACTAATTGGATCGATCTGGCTGGATGGCAATGACATCTTCCGTCGTACAGACACCCATCGCACGAAAAATTTCAACCAATGCGGTGATCCGAACCATTTTGGCAAACGGGCCGATCTCCCGCGCCGATATCGCCAAGCTGACCGGTCTGTCAAAGCAGACGATTTCCGAGGTCGTGCGCGACCTCGAGGATGACGGATGGCTGAAACCTGTCGGGCAGACCGACGGTCGTCCAGGCCGGAATGCCATTATCTATGAAATCAATGCGAGGGCCGGACTGGCTGTCTCTATCGATCTCGGAGGCACCAAGATCGCCGCAGCCATCTGCGATCTGTTGGGAAACGTGGTTGCCGAAACCAAAGTGGCCACCGACCCGCGCGGAGGCATGCATCTCGTCAATCAATTCAGCGATCTTCTCGTTGAACTCGCGCTTGCGGCCGGGACCACCGCCGACAAGCTCCGTCTCGCCGTCCTGGGCACACCCGGCGTGCTCGATCCGGTCACCGGACACATCAACGTCGCGCCGAATATCCCCGGCATCGACGCCATAAATCTGCAGCAAGTCTTCAGCGACAGAATGGGTATCACCGTGATCGTGGAAAACGATGTGAACCTTGCGGCGCAAGGGGAGCGGTGGCAGGGACACGGTGTCGAAACCGGCAATTTTGCTTTCGTTGCCCTTGGAACAGGCGTCGGCATGGGCATCATCGCCAACGGAACTCTGTTGCGCGGCGCGCGTGGCGCGGCCGGCGAAATCGCCTATCTCCCGATCGGCGGGGATGCGTTCGATCCCGGCGGCTTTACGCTTGGAACCTTTGAGAGCGCGGTCGGCAGTGTGGCGATGCTGCGCCGCTACACCGGTTTCGGCGGGCGTGACGCATCCACCGTGGCCGATCTCTTCGCCGCATTCAATGCAGGAGATACAAGCGCCGTGGCCGCAATCGAAGAGACGGCCAGGCTGGTGGCGGTCGCCATTGCGGCAATCGGAGCAACTCTTGATCCTGAACTGGTGATCACCGGTGGCAGCATCGGCTCGAGACCGGAACTCGTGGACGCCATCCGGCGTTTCCTGCCGCGTTGTACCCCTTACCCGCCGCGCATCGAGATCAGCCGCTTCGGAAACCGGGCCGCCCTAATGGGCGGCGTGGGGATCGCGGTCCAGCGCATGCATGATGATCTGTTTGGCGTAAAACTGAGGGACGTTTGAAGAATGCATGCAGCATTGCTTCGTTCGCCAATCAATCGCCGGGCCACTTGAGAAGCGCTGCAAATGCGCTAGATTTTCCACCATGATAACGGCAACGCAGATACGCGGCGCGCGCGCCATGATCGGAATGAGTATCGAAGAGCTCGCCGCCGCCAGCGGCCTGCCCGTGGAGACCGTGACGGCGCTCGAAAACGGTGAATTTGCGGGCGAGCCGCACGCGCTGTTCGATGTGCGCAGTACGCTCGAAGCGCACGGCATCATCTTCCTTTCCAGCGGCAATCAAGATGAAGGCGGCCCCGGCATCCGGTTGCGCGCACGCAGCTCCAGCGATGACGGCATCCGGCCGGAAAACCTCAACGCCGCCAACGACGACTGACGGAACCAATCGGTGCGCTAAGCGTTTCGCTGTCCCATGAACACATCCGGGGGCAGTCTCTTGAACCGAAGCAATGGTCTCTACGTCATCATCGGCGTTCTCGTCGTCGCCGTCGTCGGTCTCGGCGCCTACATCTTCCACGAGGAAAGCAAGCCGCAGGGGATCGAGATGAGCATCGGCAAGAATGGTGTGTCGATCGAGCAGAACTGATCGTCAGAGATAGGTTTTTGCAAGATCGGCGAGTTTGCCGCCGTCTTTCACGCCCTGCCTGTAGAGCTGAATGATGACCGCACCGATCCGCTCGGCCTCCGGTGTCGTCCTGGCCAGGCCGCGTTCGTCGCAGACCTTGTCGAGCACTTGCGACAGCAAATCGAGATCTTCCGAAAATAGCGGTAAATCATGCGGATGAATTGATGATCGTAACATCACGCCGCACATCCTCCGAGGGCAAACGCATTCACGCTTGCATCGCCGGCCGCCCTCCGCAACCGTCATAAAATCATTATGCGCGACGGTCCGAACTTTAGCAACTGCGCAAATTCCCGGGGAATAAAATTATGGAACAAAATTTTGTCCCGCGCGTTTGGTGGCGCTTGTAGCAGGAATCAGTGAGTGCAGACGTGAGCGAAATACGCTTTCCCTCCCCCGTCCGGGTCCTTTCTCCAAATAGCAGCCTGATCGTTTCCACCGTCTGGGAGGCCGTCGAATATCTGAAACGGTGGCCGAGCAAGCGCGGGCGCGATTATCGCGTTGCGCGCCAGCATTGCCTGGATGCGCTCGACGGACTGCGCAGCCCGCGCGCAGCGCAGGCTTCCTTCGTCACGGCAGCCAAAGCGGCAGGATTGCTGGTGTGAATTGCTCTAGCTGCTACGGCCGCTGGCGGCGAACTGGGTATGGATGGAGCCTTCCGTGATGACCTTGGCGGTCACTTCGATCACCTGCTCCTCGGCGAGTTCAGCGAGCGCGAGGGCGACATCGCCCTCTGACCAGCCGGCTTTGACGGCGTCTTCCGACAGAGCTTGGAAAGCGGCTGCGAGGGCCTGCCTGCAAGTGAGATTCTGCTTCATATCCGCCATGCGCTCGCACTAGGCTATTTCTGACAGGGATAATGTTAATCTACACATATTCGCCAGAAAGCGAAGAGGGTTCAGATCTTTTTCAAATAAAAATTGGACTCTTAACTTCAAAGCTCGGTATAGCCTTAACAAAATGCAACAATCATCACCTCTCCCAACTGAGGGAGTACCAAAAAGAACTACAGGAACTATTTGCGACACACTCCCAAAGGGTATTCCAGCGCGTTATTTATTTTAAATGGTCGAAACGGCTGGAGCCGATACAGCGGCCCTTTGGTCCGCGAGAATGCGGCAACCTCAATTGCGGCCCGTTTTCAGCATCTTCCTGGCACCCTGTCAATCAGCTTCGCGGACTTCCGGGACCGCTGGAGATCCCTTGGCAGCCGCGAACGCCTTCGGCGTTTATCACCTTAATACCACAACGACACCACACTGCCGTCAAAGTCCGCCGTACCATTGCGGCGGCTCACTTATCAGGAGGTAATATGTCTATCGAACTGGACGCGACTACCTATGTCCACGCCAAGCCGGCGACCGCCCATTCCTATATCTTGCCGGCCGTTGTCGATGTTCTCCAGAATAATTTTCAGGAGGCAAACGAGACTGCGGTCTTCGACCTCGGTTGCGGCACCGGCGGTGCTGCCGCCGTGCTGGCAAAAAAAGGTTACGACGTCGTCGGTGTCGATCCGTCCGAGGACGGCATTGCGAAAGCGAGAACGGCTCATCCCGATCTTCCGCTGGAGATCGGCTCTGGTTACGAAGATCTCTCCAGCCGGTACGGGACCTTCGATGCGGTGATAAGCCTTGAAGTGGTGGAGCATGTTTATGATCCCAAATCTTTCTCGGCCACCATTTACGATCTGGTCAAGCCCGGCGGCATCGCGGTCGTGTCGACGCCTTTTCACGGCTACTGGAAAAATCTGGCGTTGGCCGTAAGCGGAAAGATGGATGACCATTTCATGCCGCTCAAGGACCATGGCCATATCAAATTCTGGTCTCCCGAAACGCTCAGCACGCTGCTCGTCGAAACAGGCTTCGAAGACGTCGACTTCGAATATGTCGGGAGGATTCCGCTGCTGGCGAAGTCGATGATCGCGATCGCTCAGAAACCGCACTGAAGACGGCGTAAGGCCCGCCGTGTTTTCAATGACGGCGTAGCAACTCGTCTGCAACATCAACAAATGACGTTTTCGTTCGGGACTTTTCCGGGGTTTTCGGTTCCCGTTTCAGCACTACTGGCCATGTCTCGTTCCGTTTTCCGCCGCCGGCGGGACGAAGAAAGTGACATTCTGACTGGGATTTCAAGGGGATAAATGGTCGGGGCGACTGGACTCGAACCAGCGACCCCTTGACCCCCAGTCAAGTGCGCTACCGGGCTGCGCTACGCCCCGACCTGCCGAAACGGCTTGCTTCGTTTAGTTTTTCAGCGCGTGCAATGCAAGCGGAAAAACCTTGCCTCCCACAAAAAGGAAGCGGTTTGTGCGAATGCTCAGATCGCGGCGAGTGCCAATCGGCCTTCAGCGGTTTGAATGGGCTGCCATGCCTGGTAGTTGGCGATCGAAAAATGCGGTGTTTCGAATGGAGTGGCGTGGGTTTCGGTGATGACGGTGACGTCGGCGCCGGCGGCTTCACCGGCGAGGATGCCGGCGACGGCATCTTCGAAGACCAGGCATTTCGCGGGATCGACGCCGAGGCGGCTTGCGCCGAGCAGATAACCTTCGGGGCTGGGCTTGCCTGATTTGACCTCCTGGCCGCTGACGATGACCTTCGGCATCGGGATGCCGGCGGCAGCCATGCGGCGCCTGGCGAGCTCGATCGGCGCCGAGGTGACGATTGCCCATTTGCCATCGGCAATGGCGGAGAGGAAGCGGATGGCGCCCTGGATTTCGACGATGCCGGAGACATCCTCCATCTCCTCGGCGAGCAGCAGATCCGACTCGTGGGCCGGATCGACGCCGGGCAGGCCGAGCCCGCGGATGACGTCGGAGGCGCGGATGCCGTGGATGGTCTTCAGGAAAACCTCCGGTTCGAAGCCGTGGCGTCTTGCCCAGTCGCTCCAGACGCGTTCGACGACGGCGATGGAATTCAGGAGGGTTCCGTCCATATCGAAGAGGAAGGCATCATAGGACCTGTCGAGGACGTCATGGCGAGCGGGCACGGGCTTTTCCTTGAAGCATGAGGCCGGGAAGCATGAGGCCGCGGCGGCCCCTGCGCAGGCGAGTAGCGGAGAGCGGCGGCGGCGTCAACGTCAGTCGTTGACGTCCGGATGGGTGACGTTGCGGACGTCGGCAAGGCCGCGGGCGGCATCACGGCTACCGGTCGCGGCAGCGGCTTCGAAGATACGGGTCGCATCGCCGTACATTTTGAGATTGAGGTAGCAGTAGCCGCGCAGAACCATCAGGTCGATACGTTCCTGCTGCAGCTGGGCACGCTGATCGAGATAGATCAGGGTTTCGCGATAACGGCCGGCATCGAAGGCCGAAAGCGCCCGGTCGGCGAGGATCGCCACCTGAAGCTCGGCGGCGCGCTGTCGGTTCTGTGGCGCCTTGGTGGCCGCGACGGCAGCATTGCCGGAAAGGCCGGCGCGCAGATAGGCAAGACTCTGGCCGTAGGCCGCGTCTTCACGGACCTTGCGGGCCGGGCTCTGCAATGCCGCCTCGAAGGCCGAGATCGCCTCCATCGGCCGGTTGATATCCATCAGGCACCAGCCGCGCGACAGGGCGTCGGCCGGGCTGAGCTGCCCTGCATCGATGGTCGTCGAGCAGCCGCGTGTCTGGCGCGGACCGCGCTGGACAGTCACCGTCTGCAGCGAAGGCCTTGCCGCGCCAACGGCGACTTCCGGCTCCGGCTTCTGTGCAGGTCCCTGCTCGGCTGGGAGCGGTTGAGCGGCGGTCGGACGCGGCGGCTGCGTCGGCTGAACCGGCTGCTGCGGAGCGAGCGTCCCCTTCTCTGTCGCGACCGCATTCGGCGTCAGCGAGGAGGTATCTTCGAGTTTGGTGATCCGGGTCGACCGGCCGGCCCAGGCGCGCTGGAGGTCGAGCACGCCCTTGCGGTCGCTCAACTGCTCGCGGGTGATGACAAGGCCATAGGCGGACGGTTCGTCATCAGGTTTCCAGGCAAGAGCCGTCTCGAACCAGCGTGCGGCGGTCTGGAACTGATTGAGTGAACGGGCATACCAGCCGAACTGCTGCGCCGTCGGCGCGTATTTGCGGGCGATGACTTCGGCGGCGACGCGATGCAGCACATCCTCGGCCAGATCGGCCGGCGGCTGCAGCGCCATCAGATTGGCGGTGGCGGCGAGATAGGTTGATGTTGCATCCTCGGAATCGGCGCGCCAGCGGAACATCACCTCTTCGGCTTCCTGCGGCGCCTTGCGGGCAATCAGCGCCAGCGCCAGCCCCTGCGAAGCGGCCGCCGAATCTTGCTTGGCGCGGGCGGCGCGGAACCACTTCTCGGCATCGGCATCGTTGTTGCGGCGAAGCTGATACCAGCCGAGCAGCAGCGCATCCGAGGCAAGCCCCTGGGTCGCGGCGAGCTTTTCGAGACGGGCGACATAATCGGGCGCGATGGCGAGATTCGGATCGTCATTGCCTTCGGCCATGAAGCGCCGGGCGAGGTTGTCGCGGATCGCATCGAATTCCCTGCTGCCCTCACTGGCAGGCCTCTCCAGCGCAAGCAGCGCCTGCATCGGCTGGTAGGCAAGCAGCGTCGAGGCTTTTTCGACCGTCGCCTGCCGCTCGGCCGGATTGGGGCAGTTCTTCAGGATATAGGTGTAGGCGTCCTGGCCGCGCTGCGTCCTCTCGGTCCGGATGAAAGCTTCGGCCACGCGCCAGAGAATATCGATCTCGCTGCAGGTGAGCAGGCTCGGCGTTGCGGCAGCGGTATCGAGCACCGTTGCATATTGCTTGAGGTCGGACGCATTGATGAGGCGGGCGCGCGCCTCGGCGACATCGAGCCGGTCGAGCAGATCGGCCGGCGGCTGCCATCCGGCATCGGCTGCCTGGCGGTCAGCGATCGCCTTGCGCAGCTCCGCATAGCGGCCATCGGAATAGAGTTGCCACATGGCCTCAAGCTGTTTGTCGCCATTCTGCGGCACGGCGAGCGGATCGGCCGGCGGTACCCAGTTGGGGTAGAGCGCCTGAAGGCGGGAGATTTCGGCCTGCAGGCGCAGCTTGTCGCCGCGGCTGGCGAAATAACGAAGCGCACTTTCATCGACGGCGGGCGGCGGCGGCGCCGCAGCCTGTTGCGGCGCGGGCGGCTCGGAAACGATGGGGGGCGTGACCGGCGCCGGCGGGGCGGCCGTCTGCGGTGCCGCAGGTTGTGATGCCACAGGTGGAGGCGCTTCAGGCTGCTGTGCTGCGGCATCCGGCGCGGAGGTATCCGGTGCCGGCGGCGGCGAGGAGGTGATTGCCTCGATCTTGTCGGCGACGAGCTGCGCGTTGAATTCGGAATTGCCGCCGGGAGCATCGGCCGGCTTGATGCGGCCCACCATCATCAGCTCCGGCACCGGCTTGCCGGCAGGCCCAAGGCCGAACCGTTCCTGCAGAGCGGCACGATCCTTCAGCCCGGTGACGAGGGTCGCCACCACGACTGCCGCTGAAACCGCCACGAGAGAAGACTTCACAGACACTCCGGATGCTTCTCCCCGATATAGGCCAGCCCCAGCAACTGGAGCGTAGACGGATAATAGAGTGCGGGCGCAAATTGCAGGGCCGAGCCCGGCAGCTTGGTCCCATCGATTACACAGGCCACAACATCGTTAACAATTCTATAACCCGGATCCGGCAACACCGCCTTCGGCCGGCCGGTGGTCAGATCGAAGGTGGCAGGAACACCGTCTTTCGACATCCCCTCGCGCAGGTGGGTCAGCAGCGCCTTGTCGGTGACGCCGCCGCGAACGAGATAAAGCGGAATGCGAATGGCGTTATAGGCAAATTCCGCGTCGAAACCCTCGGCCGGCTGCGGCTGACCGCGCAGGCTCACCCATTCAGCGGGAAGCTTGCGCGGGCCGAACTGCATCGTCTTCAGCAGCGCCACGCCATCTTCCGACAGTTGTTTCCAGGCATCTGACGGAGCGAGCGCCGCCATCACCGGAATAGCCTCGTAAATCCAGTAGGACGGGTTGACGACGGGACCGTCGTCACGGTCGCTGCCGGTAAAACCCTCGCTTCCCGGCAACAGGAGCGTCCGGCCAGCCGAGCGCACGACGGTTTCGGCAAGCAGCGCCTGCGCCATGCGGGAGGCGGCAAGGATATAGTCCTCGCGTTTCCACGCCGTGCCGGCCAGCGCCAGCGCATAGGCGATCAGCATGTCGCCATCCGAGGCGTTGTTGGTGTCGGTGACGTGCGGCTTGACGTTCGGATCCCATTTCCAGACGGCCAGGCCATCGTCGCGCAGCAGCAGTTCGGTGCGGGTAAAATACCAGATCTGCTCGAAATCGGCGGGGCTAGCGGCGAGATAGGCGAGCAGCATGCCATAGCCCTGCCCTTCGCTGTGGCTGATATTGCCGTTGCCGTTGTCTACGATACGGCCGCTCGCATCGAGAAACTTCGCCTTGTATGCCGACCATGCGCCGGCATTGATCATCGCCTGCTGCGCAACGGCGGGCGCTCCAGCCGGAGCGAGCGCGACCGATGCCGCAAGCAGGAGCGCGCGTAACCGTCTCATTTCGACCGACCCAGCCTTCCGAGCATGCTTGAGGTGGTGACCCCGATCAGCAGCACGAAGACGACCAGCAGGAAGGCATAGGAGAGGATATTCGTCGACAGCCAGTTGGCGGCGATCAAGCGGTAATTGGAGATCGACCAGGGGGTGGACGGCACGAAATCGAAACGGGTGACGGGCACGGTCTCGATCTTGCCTGTCTTGCTCGAGTAGGTGGTGATGTGGCCTGATATCTGCGGCCAGTTCAGCTGCGCGGTCAGAACCTCCAGCCCTTCGCGCAAATCCTTCGCCGACGGCGCCGTCACCACGGTCCACGCGCCCGCCCCCGCGGGACTGGAGCCCTGGGCCACCAGGAGCGTGTCGACGTTGGACGGCGTGAAAATCTCCTCGGCGCCGGGCACGAATTGCAGCGAACTGCGGGAGATATCGAAATTGCGCGACACCCATTCGCGGAAAGCCGTGATCCGGTTGTGCAAGACACCGCCGCTGACCTTGGAATTCCATTCCTCAAAGGCCGTACCGGTATCGACGACGCTCGCCTGCGTATCGGCCACCGGACGCCACGAGGCCTGGCTCTCCGTCGAAATATTGGCCTGCGACAACGCGGTGGCCGGCATCTGCGAGACGGAGCCGATGAAGATGGCGTCGCGATCGCCGATCATATTCGGCGAGGCGACGGTGTCGACGGCAATCGGATGGCCGGCCGTGATCGCCATCTGGCCGAGCAGCGTGGCGGCGGCCGAAAGCGTATCGGCATCGACGCGGTCGATAAAGAGCGGCGTCGGCTCGGTGGCCCGACCATAGGGATAGGCGGTGCCGGACATTGCCGCCAGATTCGGACGCTGACCGACGCGGGCAAAATCCGGAATCTGCAGCTCGGATGTGTCGAACAGGGCAAAGCGCGGCGTCGCACCGGCCGTGGCGCCCGGCGCGCAAGCCGCATCGCCCTTGGTCATCAGGATCGCCTCGATCGCCACCGAATTGAGACCGGGCTTGAAGTGCCGCATCGTCACGCGAATCGGCAGATGACGGAGAATGCCGCCGGTGGTGGTGGTGATCGGCACGGTGGAGGCGATGTTGTCGTTGACGTAGATATCGATGTGGCTGCCGGGCAGCACGTTATCGGTATAGGCGGCGTCGAGCAGCACCTTCGCCTCGCCGTAGGCATTGGCATAAAAATCGGCCGGCACGGCGACGTTGAAACTGGTCCGCAGCCGCCGGCCGGAGAATTCGGTGGTCTTCACGCCGAGTTGGGACAAGGCGATGTTCGTATCGGAAAAGACCAGCGGCGCGTTCGGCGCGCTCCAGCGCTCGGTGGTGAGCACGTCGCGGCGGACATCCGAGGACCTGTCGGTCGGCGAGACGATGGTATCAATCGCCGAGGAGACCGCCTGCCAGGAGGGGCCGCTGATCAGAAGCACCGGCGAACCGCTGCGCGGATCGGTGGCAAAAGCGGCGAATGCCGCACTTTCGGCGCCGGGCGGCAGGCTCGGAAAAAGCGGCCGCAGCTCCGCCGCGGTACCGACGAGCACGCTGAGTTTACCTGGCCCGGCGGCCGGAAGCGAAGCGGTGCTGAAGGCAAAGATCTGGTTCGGCATGCTGCTCAGCACAGACAGGCCCTGCGCCAGTCGCAGCAGCGGCTTGGTGGTTCCCGGCTGCTCCAGTGCCGGGACGACGATGTCGAACTCGGTCTTGCCGGCGCCGTTGACGCCGATGGCGCGGATCGCGTCGGCGCTCGACAGCTGGGCGGCATCCCTGCCGGCAAAGCTCAGATAGGTTCCGGCCGGATCGATATTCGACCACAGCTCATAAGTGGACTGGATGCTGCAATCGGTGCGGTGGCGCTGGGCGGCCTCGAAGGTGACGAGATTGGCGCCGGGCTGTAGCAAACCGGGCGGAACCTGGAAGGTGACGGCCGACGGTCCATCCGGCGAGCCGACGCGCTGTTGGCCGATCGGGCGGTTGTTGAGATAGACGGTCACCGCCGAGGCCTCAGGCGCGACGACGATCGCATTCTGGTAGGCGAAGGTAAAGCTTGCCTTGGCCGCCGCCTGTTCCGGCGTCAGATAGACCGACCATGACCGGCGATCGTATTCGCCACTGAGATCCAGTTTCGAAAAGGGCACGACATAGCGACGGACATCGCCGGAGCGCGGCGGCGCAGCGGTATTTGCCGCCGCGGCTGGCTGGAGCGCGGGTGCTGCCAGTTGCGGCTGGACGACAATCGTCGGAGGAACGGCTGCGGGAGCAGGAGCGGCCGGCGTTGCAGGTGCGGGTGTTACGGAAACCGGAGGCGTGCCGGGAGCGGGTGCAGGGGCTGTCGGCGGCGTGGGTGGCGTCAATCTCGGGGTAACGGATGCCCCGGGTGGCCGCTCGCCGGACATGTCGAAGGGCGCCGTCTGCGCCTGGGCAAAGGCGGAGGCATTCAGCAGGAGAAGCGAGGCGGCGACGATCCTTCTCATCCGGCATTGACCTTTGCCGCCCGCTGCTGGGCTTCCCGCTCCGGCCGCATGCTGCGGAAGAAGTAAATGAGGCCGCGGCTCGTCTGGTAGAACGACAGGCCGAGGAACCAGATGGTGCCGCGGATCAGGCCGGGATTGCGGCGGCGCGAGGCCTGAAACTCGGTCCACTGACCGGAATTGGCAAACATCAGGTCGGCGATCAGGCGATGGTCGAGCGCGCTTTTCGGCACGTACTGGCAGCCGACATTGCTGATGTCGCCCGACGGCTCGATGTTGCGGACGATGAGCGGCAGGGTTTCCAGATCGGCGCCGCTATAGGGTCGGAAGCGGATTTCGCCGAGTGCGCCGACCAGCATCTCGTCGAGTTGCTTGTTGAAGATGTGAAGCCTCGCACCGTGGACGGAAACGTCCTCGATCGAAGCCGCGTACCACTTGCCGTTGGCGCCGAATTCGCAGCGCCGGTTAACTCGGACGCGGCGGGACAAGGCGCGCTCGCCGCGTTCCGACACGACACCCAGCGCGCAACCGGCCATGATCAGGTTGATGAGGTTCCAGCCGCCGACGACGAGCGTGACGTCGGCTTTATAAGGCTCGGCATAGATCCTGTAGATGGTGATGATGAGCGCGACGATCTGTACCGCAAAGATGACGAAGAACGGACGGCTGATCTCCGACAGACGGCTGACGGCGATCGATTCATCCTTGGCGGTGACCTTGAAGGTCGGCTTCCTCGGATTGAGCATGACGGAGACCACGGCCGGCAGCAGATGTACGGTCTGGACATATTCGTACAGCTCGGAAATCCAGGGCCAGCGGAACGACCCGTAGAGGTAGTTCTGCATCATCAGGTTCACGAGCATGTAGGCCAGCGTATAGGCAAGGAACTCGCCGCCGGAGGCGGTGAAGATCTCCAGATCGAAGAACAGGTAGAAGAGCGGCGCAAACAGGAAGATCGTCCGCGGGAACGGGAAGAGCCAGAAAAGCGTAGACGACATGTAGCAGAAGCGCTGCGGGATCGTCAGGCCGCGCTTCAGAAGCGGGAAGCGAAAGCGCAGGATCTGCATCATGCCCTGCGCCCAGCGGCTGCGCTGACCGATGAAGCTTGCGAAGGTGGCCGGCTGCAGGCCGGCGATCAGCGGCTTGTCGACATAGATGCTGTTCCAGCCGCTGCCATGAAGCGCTAGCGCCGTCTCGCAATCCTCGGTGATGCTGATGCCGGAAAAGCCGTTCTGGGATTCGAGCGCCTTGCGGCTCAGAACCGCCGCCGAGCCGCAGAAGAAGGCGGCGTTCCATTTATCGAGGCCGCGCTGGATGATGCCGTAGAACATCTCGTTCTCGCTCGGCATCTTGTCGAACGTGCGCAGATTGCGCTCCAGCGGATCGGGATTGATGAAGAAGTGCGGGGTCTGGACGAGGAAGAGCTTCGGATCGTCTTCGAAATAACCGACGGTCTCGAGCAGGAAATCGCGAGCCGGCGCGTGGTCGGCATCGAAGACGGCGATGAGTTCGCCGGTCGAATGTTTCATGCCGTTGTTGAGATTGCCGGCCTTGGCGTGCTCGTTGCGGTCGCGCGTGAGGTAGCTGACGTCGAGATCCTGACAGAGTTGCTTCAGCTCGATATGGCGGGCGGCAGCCGCCTGGGCTTCGAGCAGCTTGCCGGAATTGCGCTTCTGCAAGGTGCCGCCGTCGTCGAGCAGCCAGACATGCAGCTTCTCGGCCGGATAATCCATGGCCTTGGCGGCGGCGAGCGTGTTTCCGAGAAGCCCGGCATCCTCGTTATAGGACGGTACGAAGACATCGACATGCGGCAGACGCCCGGGATTGGCGGCACGCGAGGGGCGCGGCGGCAGCGGTGTGGCGACGATGAAAAGGCTGAGCGCCAGCATCGCGACGCTATACATTTCGGCGAGATAGAGCAGCAGGCCGGGAATGAAATTCTCAGGCTGGTTCATAGGCGGCAGCGTATTGGTGGTGCGCCAATAGACATAACGCAGCACGATCGAAGTGCCGAAGGCAAGCGCCACGAGGCGCCACGTCCCCTCGCCCTTCAAGACCTTGATCACCGCCATGACGGTTACCACGGTGATGCTGGTGATGAGCTGGGTCTGCAGGTTGACCGGCAGCGTGATCAGCACGATCAGGCAGAGCGAAACCACGGCCCATATGATGACACTGCGGGCTTTGCGCATCGTCGTTCCTTCGAAGTTGCTCAACCAGGGCGCCTTCCGGCGCCCCTGGCATGCTCACTATTTCCGGCAGGCGGCCGTCATGGCCGCGTCGCCTATACAGTCCGGCGAAGGCACGGTGACGCCGATCGCCCTTGCCGATTGTTGGTTCGGCGCAGGCGCGGCATCCGGCTTTGCGCTCGTCTGTGGCGCCTCGCCCGGCAGCGGCACGCGCGGGCCAATGGGCGCGGGCATAGGTGCTGCGCCTTGAGCCGGTTGCGAGGTCGGGGTCTTGCGAAGAGGCGTTGCCCGCGGCCGGCTGACAATCGCGGGCGCCGGCTCATAGCCGATCGGCATCGGACTGGCGCGATAACCGCCCTCGTCGGGATAGATCGGCGCGCCGCTGCGCCCGAGCGCACCATCGGCGGGCGGCGGATTGCCGTAAGGATTCCAGATCTCGCCGTCGAACGTGCCTGATACGGTGTAGCCGTAGACAATGCCGAGCAGCTGACGCTCGGTAGCACTCGCATCGCAGAGACGCAGACGCAGCTGGATCATGCCGAAATTGCGCGCCTGGGTATTGGCGGCGGCACTCGACCGGATCTGTTGCCAGGCATAGATGCAGGTGTCGCCTGCGCGGCTGCGGCCGGCGGCATAGCCGAAGGGCCCATAAGCGTTTTGCAGGAAGGTCGCCGAGGTCGCCATCGGCACACCGGGGGCCGAGCGGGCCACCTCGCGGGTAATGCCGCTCTCGTTGATCATGCTGAAGCCGGCATTGCCGGTGCCGGGATTGGCGCCGGAAGCGCCGAGGAACTGGACCTTGAGGAAATTCTGACCGGGCACGGCGGATGAGGTAAACAGCGAGATCGTCTGCTCGACGCCGTTGCCGCGCTTGCGCTCGACGACGCTGACGATCGACGGGCCGCCCGGCGGCGGCAGGACCAGCGCCTTTTCAGGCGCCACGGTTTCCGGCCCGGAAGGCTGATGCACACCGCCGGTCGACGTGCAGCCGGCCATCACGCCTGCCACGGCCATCAGCGATATCGTCTTCCGCAAACGCATGTTTCGAGCCGCCGCAATCGTCTTTTCAGATATCCATTCGCGAACCGAAACGCGACGGACCTTCGAATCAACGACCACCCGGCCGTTCATCCGACATAAACCGCCAGCATGGTTAATGAAGAGTAAAAAAGAACGAGCCGCTGATATCACCGGAGGGAATCACACTGGACGTTATTCGGACAGCTCAACCGTATGATGCACAAACCAGTTTCGCAACACCTCAACCGCTCTCATTGCGCGTGTCTCCGTCCGGCAAAAGTCAGTGGGGAACTATGCCGCATGGCCGGCGTTGCGTTGATGTCTGGGTAGGAAAAGGAGAATATCCCATGCGCAAGATCATGCTGGCTGCGGCCGCCATGCTGACCATCAGCTCCGCCGCCTTCGCGCAGAGCACCGTCATCGTCACCGATCCCGCACCGACCGGCTCCGTGGTATTGCCCGGCGAAGTGCGCACCTATGTGATGGAGCAAACCGCGCCGTCCGTCGTCTATGAAGGCGATATCGCAGTCGGCGCGACACTGCCCGATACCGTCGAAGTGCATACCGTGCCCAACGTCGACGGCTACGGCTACACCGTCGTCAACGAGCGGCGCGTGATCGTCGACCCGAAGACGCACCGCATAATCCAGGTCCTGGAATAATCTGATCTAACTGTGGACGTGCGGCCGTCTAGAACAGGATGTTTTTTGGGCCCGGCCAGCCTAAAATCTAAATCCTGTTCTAAATTAAGGAGTAGAACATGATGTCGTGCGAAAACCGCACACACTTTTCGGCATTATGATCTAGCGGCTTCACGTCCGCTCATCTTCCATCCTCACCGGCACATTCAGAAGTTCACGAATCTTGTGGGCGAGCTGCTCCAGGCTGAAGGGCTTGGCGAGCAGGGAAACGCCGTGATCGAGCACACCATTGTGGACGATGGCATTGCGGGTGTAGCCCGTCGTGTAGAGGATCCGGATCGCCGGCCATTTTTCCTGGACGACATCGGCAAGCTGGCGTCCGCTCATCTGCGGCATGACGATATCGGTGAAGATCAGGTCGACTGCCGCATTCTCCTCCAGAAGCAAAAGCGCCTCCATACCGCTTGCCGCCTGCAATACGGTGTAACCGAGTTCATGCAGGCTTTCTGCGGTCATGGTGCGGACGTTCTCATCATCCTCCACCACCAGGATCGTATCGTTGACGCTGCCCTGAGGAAGCGGCTGAGCGCCGGCGGCGCTCAAGCGGGCGTCCGTCGCGCCGACATGACGGGGAAGATAGATCTTCACCGTCGTGCCCCTGTCGATTTCCGAATAGATCTTGATGTGGCCGCCGCTCTGCTTGATGTAGCCGTAAACCTGGCTAAGGCCGAGACCGGTGCCCTTGCCGGGTCCCTTGGTCGTGTAGAACGGGTCGAAGGCGCGCTCGATCACCTCCGGCGACATGCCGGTGCCGGTATCGGTGATGCTGATCATCACATACTGGCCGGCCTCCACCTCCGAATGCATGCGCGAATAGCGCTCGTCGAGTTCGGTATTGGCGGTCTCGATCGTCAGATTTCCGCCGCCCGGCATGGCATCACGGGCGTTGACGGCCAGGTTCAGAATAGCGTTCTCGAGCTGGCTCAGATCGGCAAAGCTTGGCCAGAGGCCACCGGCGAGCACGGTCTCGATCCGGATCTGCTCGCCGAGCGTGCGCCGTAGCAGCTCGGACATGCCGCCGACCAGCTTGTTGAGGTCGATCACTTCAGGCGCGAGCGGCTGCTGGCGCGAGAAGGCGAGAAGGCGCGCGGTCAGAACGGCCGCCCTCTGCGCGCCGTCTTTGGCGTTCTGGATGGAATTCAGCAGCCGGGGATCCTCGTTGCCGGTCAGGCGCCGCTGGGCGAGATCGAGGTTACCGATGATGATCGCCAGCATGTTGTTGAAATCGTGAGCGACGCCGCCGGTCAGCTGTCCGATCGTCTCCATCTTCTGCAACTGGCGGACCTGCGCCTGAGCGGCAGCATTCTCTTCCATCTCGTGCCGGAGCTCGGCCGTGCGCTGGACCACCGTCTCTTCGAGGCGCGTGTTGAAGCTGTTGAGCTCGTTGCGAAGGCGGCTCTGCCGCTCATGGGCGATAATGATCATCTCCATCAGGCCGACGATGATCGCGGCATTGATGAGATAAGTGGAAAGACCGACCCATTGGCCGGCGCTGACCGGCCAGAAAATATTGTGCGGCTCGACGAAAAATTGCTGGACGATGAAAGCGGCAAGCATGGCCGCGACAAGGCCCGGCCCGGCGCCGCCGATGAAACTTGCGAGCAATATCGCCGGAAGGAAGCTCAGAAAGGGAAAGCCGGAGAGATAGTCGCTGGCGGCAAGCCTCAAAAGAAACGTCAGACCAACGAAGGCAACGGCAAGCGGGTAGGTAAAACCCGGCCTGTGACGCAGCCAATCCGTGGCACTCAGCAAATCCATCCGACACCCCTTCTTACAGCACCGCCATGTCTTTTCAGACGCGCAAAAGACGCTGTAACACTTTGGATTTCTGCATAATTTTATCCCGAAATCGATTCGGATTTCAGGAATTATGCAGCAAGTGGCCGTTGCGCGGCCGGCATCCCAGCTTTTGCACATCGAATTTCAACCGGCAATATGCTGTTTCTCACACTGCCGGGCACGACGTCTTGACGAGCCGTGCAAGCGGTCCACATAAACCATCATGCCTACGCATCGTGCTTTCCGAAAATCAGAATCGATTTTTGGAAAGCACGATGCGTAGGTTTAAAGTGTCGGAGCGTCCTTTGTGCATCCGAAAGGACGCACGGCGCTCTAGCAAGGGGGCAATGGGTGGACCGGATCATGAAAGACATATTCATCGTCGAAGACGACGCGCTGATTGCCATGCTGCTCGAGGACATGCTCGCCGATCTGGGTTACCGGGTCTGCGCCAGCGCGCCCGATCTGGAGCGGGCGCTGGCAACCGCCAGGGATACGGAGTTCGACGCTGCCATACTCGACGTCTCGCTGGCCGGGCAGAGTTCACTACCGGTCGCAAAGCTGCTCGACGAACGCGGCAAACCCTATCTCTACGCGACGGGATACGGCACCGCGCCTGATGGCAGCAGCCCCAGCACATTGCCCGTGCTGCAAAAACCCTTCCAGCTTAGCGAACTCGAACAGGCGATGAAGCGACTGACCGAAGCCTGAAGCGGTTCAGCGCACCTGGTCGAGCAGGCGCTTGCATTCCAGGAGATCGTAGAGCGCCTCCTGCAGTAGCGCCCTGTCTTCCTTGCCGACGCTCGACTTGCCGATCGAAACTTCCTGCTCGTCGTCTCCAGCGACGAAATTGAAGAATCGGCGGGTGATCGGCGGCTTGGCGCGGCCGACGATCTGATCTTCGTCGGCCATGCCGACGCGCGGTTCGCCGGCACCGGCATCCTGCACGCCCGAGGCAAGCGCCTCGACGCTGGCGAGATCGCCGTGGCCGACCGATATGACGAACTTGTTGCCGTTGGTCTTCAGAAGCTTCTGCACACCCTTGATCGTATAGCCGTGATCATAGAGCAGATGCCGGATGCCCTTGAGGAGATCCACGTCCTCCGGCCGGTAATAACGACGGCCGCCGCCGCGCTTCATCGGCTTTATCTGGGGAAAACGCGTTTCCCAGAAGCGCAGCACATGCTGCGGCAGATCAAGATCGTCTGCGACTTCGCTGATGGTGCGAAAGGCATCGGGGCTCTTGTCCAACGTCATACTGCTACGCGACCTCGCGGCTCGATCCAACGGCGACTCATCATATTTCAACGGTTTGGCGTCGACAATTCAAGTCATGTCTCGACGTTGCGCACAACGTTGGACAGTGCGAAAGCAAAAAACGCTGCTTAGAAACGGGAAGCCGATGATCAGGGAGCCGGATTCTGCGGCTTCAGCTTGATCTTGCGAGCGACATGCGCCTTGAGGATGCGCGTCTTCAACACGTTCGACGCCTTGAAGGTCATGACACGGCGCGGGGAAATCGGAACCTCCTCGCCGGTCTTCGGGTTGCGGCCGATCCGCTCGTTCTTGTCGCGCACCTGGAAAGTGGCAAAGGAGGAAAGCTTGACGGTTTCACCGCGCACGATCGCATTGCAGATCTCGTCGATGACGGTTTCGACGAGTTCGGCAGATTCGGTCCGGGAAAGCCCGACCTTTCGGAAAACGGATTCCGCCAGGTCTGCTCGCGTCACTGTTTTTCCGGTCATGGTTTCCCCGCCCACTACAAACTATTTTGTGAAATCGCACGAAGAGTATTTGTCTTGCGCCTTACGGTCAAGCTCTTGTTCGCCGCCAGTTTTTTAGGATTCCTGCCTACCAGCGCAGCAGAACGGCGCCCCAGGTAAAGCCGCCGCCCATCGCTTCGAGCATCACCAGGTCGCCCTTCTTGATGCGGCCGTCGCCGGCAGCGGTCGCCAGTGCGAGCGGGATCGAGGCGGCCGACGTGTTGCCGTGCAGGTCGACGGTTACGACGACTTTCGCCGCGTCGATGTTCAGCTTCTTCGCCGAACCATCGATGATGCGTCGATTGGCCTGGTGCGGCACCAGCCAGTCGAGATCATCGGCAGTGGTGCCGGTCGAATCGAAAGCCGCCTGAATGACATCGGTGATCATGCCGACGGCATATTTGAAGACCTCACGGCCTTCCATGCGCAGCTTGCCGACAGTGCCGGTCGTCGACGGTCCGCCATCGACATACAGCTTTTCCTTATGCGAGCCGTCGGAACGCAGATGCGCGGTCAGCACGCCGCGGTCGGCAACGGTGCCCTCGCCTTCGGTCGCTTCGAGTATGATCGCGCCGGCGCCATCGCCGAAAAGCACGCAGGTGGTGCGGTCGTTCCAGTCGAGAATGCGCGAAAAAGTTTCGGCGCCGATGACGAGAACACGCTTGGCAAGCCCGCCGCGGATATAGGCATCTGCTGTGGTGACCGCATAGACGAAACCGGTGCAGACGGCCTGGACGTCGAAGGCGAAGCCGTGGCTCATGCCGAGACGGTTCTGGATGTTGACCGACGTTGCCGGAAAGGTGTTGTCCGGCGTCGAGGTGGCGCAGATGATGAGATCGATGTCGGCGGGCGTCAGACCGCCATTGGCAAGGGCTGCACGCGCGGCGGCCTCGCCGAGCGACGCCGTCGTTTCGTCATCACCGGCGATATAACGCTGGCGGATGCCGGTGCGCTGGACGATCCATTCGTCGGATGTGTCGACGATCGCCTCCATGTCACCATTGGTCATCACGCGCTTCGGAAGTGCGGCTCCGAACCCGCGAACCACTGAACGGATCATATTTGACTGAACCCTATCGCTCATGCCGCTTCCGGGCCCATTGGGGGCAGCCGTTTGGCATGATATTTCTTAAGATCGTTTTCTATTTTCTGATTGAGGCCGTTCTTGGCCATGTCGTAGCCGACTTCGATGGCGGCTGCGATGCCTTCGGCATTCGCTCCGCCATGGCTCTTGATGACGATACCGTTCAGGCCGAGAAACACGCCGCCATTGACCTTGCTCGGATCGAGCTTCTCACGAAGCATGTCGAAGGCGCTTTTGGCAAAGAGGTAGCCGATGCGGGCGAGCAGCGTGCGCGACATGGCGGCACGCAGATATTCGCCGATCTGCTTGGCGGTGCCCTCGGCGGTCTTGAGTGCGATGTTGCCGGAGAATCCTTCGGTGACGACCACGTCGACCGTGCCCTTGCCAAGGTCGTTGCCCTCGACAAAGCCGGAATATTCGAGCGAATCGATATTGGCCTCGCGCAACAGCCGGCCGGCTTCCTTGACCTCCTCCTGGCCCTTCATCTCCTCGACACCGACGTTCAGAAGGCCGATCGTCGGGCGTTCGACTTCGAACAGCGCGCGCGCCATGGCGCCACCCATCAGGGCGAAATCCATCAGCTGCTGCGCATCGGCGCCGATCGTCGCACCGACGTCCAGGACGATGCTCTCACCCTTCAGCGTCGGCCAGATCGCAGCGATCGCCGGGCGCTCGATATTGGCCATGGTGCGCAGACAGAACTTCGCCATCGCCATCAGCGCCCCGGTATTGCCGGCTGAGACCGCGACATCGGCCTCCCCCGTCTTCACCGCCTCGATCGAACGCCACATGGTGGAGATATAGCGGCCGCGGCGCAGCGCCTGGCTCGGCTTCTCATCCATAGCAACGGCAAGTTCGCAATCGTGAAAGAGCGATTTTTCTTTGAGTTTCGGAAACTTGGCGAGAACCGGATCGCACTGTTCCTTGAGACCGTAGAAAACGAAGGAAATATCCGGATGCCGATCCAGCGCCTTGGCGGCGCCGGGGATGACAACCTGGGGACCAAAGTCGCCACCCATGAGGTCGAGAGATATTCTGATCACGCGTCCCTGATCCTTCTTTTCGCCGAGGGGCGAAATTTCGGCCAAAATACCGGTTTTGGCGTCGCTTACAACTGAATTGTGTCAAATGCCCGAGACGCTTCAGTCCTTTTTCCAGTCCTTGAGGACCGCGAAAGCGGAGGGTTTTTTATCGTCCTCGCCGCTATCCTCGATATGACCTGAGAATTCGATACCCTCCTTGCGCGGATAGGGATCAATCGCCAAAGCGGCGAATTCTGCAACCACCTCGCCGGCATCGATCGTATCGCCGACAAAGGTTTCGGGCAGATCGGGACCGTCGGGATCGAGCAGCATCTCGCCGGCGTCGCTGCCGGGCTGGCGCGCAAGCTTGGAGCCCTCCGGCACGAAGATCTGCTCGAAGCTCTCATCGATGGCGGATTCGACCGGTTCCAGCGTCACGACGCAGGACTGGACGATCTTCGCCTGCACGCGGCCCTTGATGCGCACGCCGTCGCGCTTCCAGCGGGCAATCTGCAGATCGGCGCTGAGATCGTCGACGGAAACGACGTTCCAGGTCTTGGCAAGCGCCGTGAGTTCGCTGGCGTCGGCCTCGACATGGACCTCGACGGGGTTGGCCGAAATATGGCCGACCTTGACATGATAGGAGAAGGGAACATCGTCCCGATCATTCTTCATCGTTTCCTCCTTCAGGCAACCGGTGGGCTGGCGACCGGCGGAAGCGTTGCCGAGCCGGTGGCGATCACCTCTTCGGCTAGAGCGGACAGATGCGCTTCCGCGGTGATCATCCATCCGGCGAGGCCGGACATATCGGCCGGCGCTTCGGTTTCGGGGTAGATATTGCGTTGAAGAGCAAGAGCCAGGGCTTCGGCATCGCCGGTGTCCATCGCCTTCGAATAGGCTTCGAGCCGGCCGTAAAACATGCCGGCAAGCTTCTTCATGCGCTTCGGCACGCTGTTGTCGCCGATGCCGAGCTCGCGGATCGAATAGTCGATATCCTGGAAGAAGGCGTCGACGATCTCCTGGGCGATCTCCTGACCGCTGGTGGCGGAAGCGCGCGTGCGGCGAAAAAACAGAATCATGGTGATCGACAGCATCTCGAAACGGCCCATGACCGTATCGGGCACATTGAGCTGCTCGTAGAGTTCCGGCATGCGCGCGGCCGCCGCCAAGGCCGCATATTGCCTGTCGACGATCGCCTGATTGTTGTTTTTCTTACGGAAGAGCCCGAAGATCATTGTTTTTTCCGGAAATGCCTCATTCTTCATGCCGGCTGGCGTCTGGCCTTGTTGCATGATTTCGAAAGCTGGTTTACCGAAGCAGGCGCGAATTGCAATGCTGATCGTGGCCAGTTTCGGGACAATGCCTTCAATGCGTCTACGAAGCGAATTCGGGACATTCGACTCGGAATGGCCACAATGGTTTTGCAGGAGGAAAGCGTGCAAGGCCCAAAATGGCTGCTATCGACACTCAAGGGAGTAGATGTCGTTGAAGAAACGGTATTTCAAGTCTGACATGAAATTCTTCAGCAGTGCGGCCATTGCCTTCATAATCGCCTCCACATCAGCTCTTTCCGGCTGCCAAACCAGCACCGTGCTCAACGGCGGTTATGTCGCCGACCAGCAGTCGCTGAACCTCGTTCCGGAGGGTTCAAGCCGCGAGCAGGTGCTGCTGTCGCTCGGCACCCCCTCGACGACGGCGACCTTCGACGGCGAAGTCTTCTATTATATCTCGCAGCGACGCACGCGTGCCGTCGCCTTCCAGAAGCTGAAGGTCGTCGACCAGAGCGTTCTGGCAATCTATTTCGACAAGGACAACGTCGTCAGCCGCCGTGCCAACTATACGCTGCAGGACGGCAAGGTGTTCGACACGATCGGACGCGTCACGCCGACCGGCGGCAAGGAACTCACCTTCCTGCAGCAGATGCTCTCCGGCGGCAGCGCCGCGAGTGCTGCCCGCAGCCTGTTCGGCGGCGGTGCGGGCGGTACGCCGCAGAACCCAAGCAGCCTGCGCTGATCGGACATACCTCATACGAAAAACCCGCCGGATCGCTCCGGCGGGTTTTTTAATGGTCTCTGATCTGTCTAGCCAGCAAGAACGGCGAGCAGCAGAAGTGCGACGATATTGGTGATCTTGATCGCCGGGTTGACGGCGGGGCCGGCGGTATCCTTGTAGGGATCGCCGACCGTATCGCCGGTGACGGAGGCCTTGTGCGCATCCGAACCCTTCATGTGACGCACGCCGTCCTTGTCGACGAAACCGTCCTCGAAGCTCTTCTTGGCATTGTCCCAGGCGCCACCGCCCGATGTCATCGAGATGGCGACGAAGAGGCCGTTGATGATGACGCCGAGCAGCGATGCGCCGAGCGCGGCAAAGGCGGAAGCCTTGGAGCCGGAGATGAGCAGCACGCCGAAATAGACGACGATCGGCGCCAGCACCGGCAGCAGCGACGGCACGATCATCTCGCGGATGGCGGCCTTGGTCAGAAGGTCGACGGCCCTGCCGTAATCCGGCTTTTCCGTGCCCTGCATGATGCCGGGCTTTTCCTTGAACTGACGGCGGACTTCCTCGACGATCGCGCCGGCCGCACGGCCGACGGCGGTCATGGCAATGCCGCCGAAGAGGTAGGGAACGAGACCTCCGAAGATCAATCCCGCCACGACGTAGGGGTTGGAAAGATCGAAGGAAATTTCGCCTATGCCCGCGAAATAAGGGAACTTGTCGCCATTCGCCGCAAAATATTTGAGGTCGTAGGAGTAGGCGGCGAAGAGAACCAGTGCGCCGAGACCGGCGGAACCGATGGCATAACCCTTGGTGACGGCTTTGGTCGTATTGCCGACAGCATCGAGCGCGTCGGTGGATTTGCGCACCTCCGGCGGCAGATGCGACATTTCGGCGATACCGCCGGCATTGTCCGTCACCGGTCCGAAGGCGTCGAGCGCGACGATCATCCCGGCAATGCCCAGCATCGCCGTGACCGCAATGCCGGTGCCGAACAGGCCGCCGAGCTGGTAGGTGGCGAGAATGCCGCCGACGATGACGATCGCCGGCAGTGCCGTCGATTCCAGCGAGACGGCCAGACCCTGGATGACGTTGGTGCCGTGACCGGTGACCGAGGCCTGGGCGATCGAAACGACCGGGCGCTTGCCGGTGCCTGTATAATATTCGGTGATCACCACGATCAGCGCGGTGACGACGAGGCCGATGACGCCGCAGAAGAAGAGGTGCGCGCCCGAGATATCGGCGCCGCCGACGGAGCCGATCGAGCCCCAGCCGATGGTCAGCGAGGTGGCAGCGCCGAGACCGACGATCGACAGCAGGCCGGTGACGATGAGGCCCTTGTAAAGAGCGCCCATGATCGAGCCGTTCGCACCGAGCTTGACGAAGAAGGTGCCGATGATCGAGGTGATGATGCAGGCACCGCAGATCGCCAGCGGATAGACCATCGCAGACTGGAGGATCGGCGCGCCGGCAAAGAAGATGGCGGCGAGAACCATGGTGGCGACGACCGAGACCGCATAGGTCTCGAAGAGGTCGGCGGCCATGCCGGCGCAGTCGCCGACATTGTCGCCGACATTATCGGCAATCGTTGCCGGGTTGCGCGGATCGTCTTCGGGAATGCCGGCTTCCACCTTGCCGACGAGGTCGCCGCCGACGTCGGCGCCCTTGGTGAAGATACCGCCACCGAGACGGGCGAAGATCGAGATCAGCGAAGCGCCGAAGCCGAGCGCCACCAGCGCATCGATGACTTCGCGCGAGCCGCTCTCATGGCCGAGCCCTATGGTCAAAATAGTGTAGTAGATGGAGACGCCGAGCAGCGCCAGACCGGCCACCAGCATGCCGGTGATCGCACCCGACTTGAAGGCGATGTCGAGGCCAGCGGAAAGGCTGATGGAGGCTGCCTGGGCGGTGCGCACATTGGCGCGGACGGAGACATGCATGCCGATGAAACCGGCAGCGCCTGATAGTACGGCGCCAATCAGGAAACCGATGGCGGCCGTGGCGGAAAGAAGCAGCCAGGCTGCGATGAAAACAACAACGCCGACAAGGGCAATGGTTCTGTACTGGCGCGTCAGATAGGCTTGAGCGCCTTCGCGGATGTAACCCGCGATCTCCTGCATGCGGCTATTGCCCTGATCGGCGGCAAGCACCGACCGGGTTGCCCAGGCGGCATAGACCACCGAGAGCAGACCGCATGCGATTACGCATAAAAGAATGGTCATTTCGCTCGTTCCTCCCATAGGCCGGAGATCACTCCTTCTCCGGCAGATACGCCGCCGAATCGCCTTCCTCTCCACAGAAATGCCACAGCTAAGCGGTGCGGAGATTGCGTGGTCGATCACGTTGCGTCAAGACCGCAACGGGCGAAAACCATTGCAGTGCGAAGAAAGACGCAGGGAGATTGTTTGGCGGCTAAGGAGTTATTTCTTCGCCTCGCCGCGGACCTGCTTGGCGATGCGGTCGAGCACGGCGTTGACAAGCTTCGGCTCGTCGTCGTCGAAGAAGGCCTGGGCGATCTCGACATATTCGGTGACGATGACCGCCACGGGAACGTCCTTGCGGTCGGTGATCTCGAAGACGCCGGCGCGCAGAATGGCGCGCACGGTGCTGTCGAGGCGCGACAAGGCCCAATCATCCTGCAGTGCCGCGGCAATCAGCGGATCGAGGCGGACCTGATCGCGCACGACGCCGGAGACGATGGAACGGAACCAGGCGGCATCGGCCTTCAGATAGGTCGCGCCGTCGAGTTCCTGGCCAAGACGGTGCGCCTCGTATTCGGCGACGATTTCCAGAACGCCGGTGCCGCCGACATCCATTTGATAAAGTGCCTGAACGGCAGCAAGACGGGCAGCGCCCCGCTGGTTTGCAGTCTTGACCGGCCGTTCCGTCTTGTCGTCGTTCATTCGTTATGCACCCAGTTTCTGCTTCAGCTCGATCATCGTCAGAGCTGCACGAGCGGCAAATCCGCCCTTATCCTTATCCGAGCGGCGCGCGCGCGCCCATGCCTGTTCATCGTTTTCGACGGTCAGGATGCCGTTGCCGATGGCAAGGGACTCGCTGACCGCAAGATCCATCAAGGCGCGCGAGGATTCGTTCGACACGATATCGAAGTGATAGGTCTCGCCGCGAATGACCATGCCGAGGGCGACATAGCCGTCATAATGCGTGCCGCCATTGTCGTCTCCATCGAGCGACATGGCAATCGCCGCCGGAATTTCCAGTGCGCCGGGAACGGTGACCACCTCGAAGGTGGCGCCGGCTTCTTGCAATGCGAAAGTCGCGCCTTCGAGCAGGGCGTCGGCCATGTCGTCGTAGAAGCGGGCCTCAACGATCAAAATATGGGGAGCGGTCTCTCTCGGCATGGTTCACCTTCGGTTGGCGGGACATTTCCCACTCGGCAGCCCGCGGTCAAAACATGCCTTCGTCCGAATGGCAAGCAATTTCGCCCGATGCCCCAATGCCAAAGAAGAAATATCTGCAAGGGGATAGCCGCGTCCTGCCTGCACTGCTGGGCAAGCCTTTCAAATCAGCTTTCCCGGATGCCTTGAAAACGGCAATTCGAAGGCGGTTTTCATGAACAATTCTTAATGGATTTTCAGTGGCTTAACCCATTGAATCGCGAAGAGGGCAACGCCAATTCCATGTCGTGACGCAGACGATCCCCTGCAACGACAGTCGACCGTCAAAGCAGATGAAAGGATACCATCATGAACCGCGTTGTCACCATCACCCTCGCCGCAGCCCTCTCCTCGCTCGCATTTGCCGGCGTCAGCCGGGCCGAAAGCCTTGGAATGAACACGGCCCAGGGCATCGAACAGACACTCCGGACCTTCCACGGCAATGATTTCAATGTCGAGCAGGTCCATAACTGGCGCAATCTCGACGACGAAACGACCGGTCCGCGCTCGGCGCCGGAACGCTCCGGTCAGGCCGTTCGCGGCATCCAGGCCTCGATCGACGCCAACAGATCGCTGGCCCACCGGCTCAACAATGAAGGCGTCGACGTCCGCAACATCGTCAACGCCGAGCAGGCAGCCGACGGAAGCTTGACCTTCTACGTCCGCTGACGCTCCAGCGCATACCCCCGAGATCGGAATCGATCTTCGGGGGTATGCGTGGGTTGAAGTGATCGAGCGTCCCTAGCGTGTTCCATTCCATGCGCGGCCGCTCACAGCATGGGCGGCGGTCTCCTCTCCGCCCATGCCGGGGATTTCCGAGATAGGCATTGAATTTTCCGGCGCGATGATAGTTTCTCTTCCTGGAACAGGAGAACATCATGGCGATGGAACCGAAGGCGGTGATCAATACCGCCGATCTCAAGCTCGACCATTGGAAACAGGGCGAGTTCTATGAAAGCGTCGACACCTCGTTCGGCACGCTTCTCGGCCTCGCCGGACTCGGCGTCAGCTACAACGAGGTACCGCCAGGCAAGTCGGGCTGTCCCTTCCACAATCATCATGTCGAAGACGAACTCTTCCATATAATCGCAGGCACCGGCGAATACCGCTTCGGCGACGCGCGCCATCCGATCAGGGCGGGCGACGTGCTCGGCGCGCCGGCTGGCGGGCCGGAAACGGCGCACCAAATCATCAACACCGGCACGACGACGCTTGTCTATCTCGGCATCTCGACGATGGCGAAGACCGAGATCGTCGAATATCCCGATTCCGGAAAGTTCCTTGCCAAGACCAACAGGGACGGCACAAAAGCCGGGCGCTTCCGCCACATCGGACGGCCGGAAGGTGATCTCGATTATTGGGACGGCGAGCCCGGCGCCTGAGGGCGCGATTTCCATAAGGACCTGATGTGACCGACATTCCGACCTTCGAAACGGCGCGGCTGACGCTGCGCCCTCACCGCCTCGACGATTTCGAGGCGCATGCGGCATTATGGGCAAACGAGGACGTCGTTCGCTTCATCACCGGCGTGCCATCGACGCGCGAGCAGAGCTGGAGCCGCATGCTGCGCCTCGCCGGCATGTGGCATCATATGGGCTTCGGCTTTCTGGCGATCATCGAAAAAGAGAGCGGCCGGTTCATCGGCGAAGCGGGCTTCCTCGAAGCCCGCCGCGAGATGGAACCGTCGATCGAAGGGACGATGGAAGTCGGCTGGGCGCTGATGCCCTTAGCACACGGCCGCGGTTATGCCACCGAGGCGCTGGCAATCCTGATCGGCTGGGCGGAGGCGCATTTCCCAGGAAAACCAATGAGCTGCATCATCAGCCCCGAGAATGAGGCTTCGTTGCGGGTGGCAGCCAAGCTCGGTTTTCGCGAGACGGCGCGGACGCAATACAATGGCGAGATTATTCAGTTTTCGCGGTAGCGGCCCCTCATCCGCCTGCCGGCACCTTCTCCCCGTAAACGGGGCGAAGGGAATATGCGGCGACCTCTCCGTCCTTCGCCGGCGTCTCGCATGGCACGTCCCCTCGCCCCGCTTTTACGGGGGTCCGAAGGACAGGGCGAGACGAGTGGCTCGACCCCGGCAGGTTAGGGTGAGGGGCACATTTCAGGCTGAGGCGCTGGGGAATTCGGCCAGCCGGGCGGCGTAACGCGCCATGGTATCGACCTCGAAATTGACGAAATCGCCGGCCTTGCGGTCGCCCCATGTGGTGACTTCGAGCGTATGGCGGATGAGCAGCACGTCGAAATCCGTGCCGTCGACCGCATTGACCGTCAGCGAGGTGCCGTCGAGTGCGATCGAACCCTTGGGGGCGACGAATTTTGCGAGGTGTTCGGGCGCACGCAGGCGGTAGCGCGTGGCGTCACCCTCCGATGTCACCGAGAGGATTTCCGCCTTGCCGTCGACATGGCCGGAAACGATATGGCCGCCGAGCTCGTCGCCGATCTTCAGCGACCGTTCGAGATTGATGCGGCTGCCTTCCCGCCAGGTGCTGATCGTCGTCAGCCGGAGCGCCTCCTCCCAGGCCTCGACCTCGTACCAGCGGCCGTTGCTGCCTTCGGCCGGCAGGGCGGTGACGGTCAGGCAGATGCCGGCATGCGAGATCGAGGCGCCCATGTCGATGGTCGCGGGATCATAGGCGGTCGCGACCCGCAAGCGGATGCCTTCTTTCAGCGGGGAAACGGATTCGACCGTGCCGACATCGGTGACTATTCCGGTGAACATCAAAACCCTCTTTCATATTCGTCCAGGCGATCTTCGCCGAACATCCGCGTGCCCCTATGGGCAAAACCCGATGGTATGTCGGTTGCATCAAGCGGCGATTCAATACCGCGCTGGCCGATAACTACAGGCGCCTGATAAAGCTGGATACGGTCGACGAGGCCAGCCTCGAGGAAAAGCCGCGCCGTCTTTGCGCCGCCCTCGACCAGAAGCGAGGAAATACCGCGTGTTGCGAGTGCCGGCAGCAGGATTTCCGGATGGTAAGGATTGCAATAGACGATCTCGACGCCGGCGGCTTCGAGTGCGGCGCGGCGCGAGTCCATGTCGGTAGCGTCTGTGGGTGGGGTACCGCCTTCTGCCCTGCCGGAGTACCGGGGCCGAGCCACAGGTCTCGACCCGTCCTTCGGACCCCCCACAGGTGGGGAGGTGTCCGGCAGGATAGAGGGGGGTAGCCCCTCCGCATCCGCCGACAAAGGCCACACTTCCTCACTCGCCACCACGATGACAGGCACGTCCCGCGCCGTCAGGGCGAGCTTGCTGGTCAGCGGCAATGCCAGGGTGGGATCGAGAACGATGCGGATCGGGGACTGGGCTTCGAGACCTGGTGTTCGCACCGTCAGCAGCGGATCGTCCGCAATCGCCGTGCCGATGCCGACGAGGATCGCATCGGTTTCGGCGCGCAGCGCATGCACCTGCGCGCGGGCGAGCGGGCCGGTGATTGCCACCTGTCCCTCCCCCTGACGGCCGACCATGCCGTCGGCGGAAACGGCAAGCTTGAGAGTCACATAGGGCCGGTTCTTCGTCTGGCGGGTGAGATAGGCGGCAAGCGAACGCCGGCCCTCTTCCTCCAGAGCACCGGCATCCACCTGTATGCCGGCTTCACGCAGCATGGCGATGCCGCGGCCCGAGACACGCGGATCTGGATCGGTGACGCTGATGACGACGCGGCCAACGCCAGAGGCGATCAGCGCCTCGGAACAGGGCGGCGTCTTGCCGTGATGCGAGCAAGGTTCGAGCGTCACATAGGCGGTGGCGCCGCGGGCGAGCGCGCCGGCTTCAGCCAGCGCCTGCGTCTCGGCATGCGGGCGGCCCCCGAGCGCCGTCACCGCCCGGCCGACGATGACGCCATCCCTGACGATCACGCATCCGACGGAGGGGTTGGTAGCGGTGCGGCCGAGATGCCAGCGCGACAGGCGGATCGCCGCCGCCATGAAACGTTCGTCATGCGGCGTGATGCTCATGGCTCACCTGTCCAGCGGGTCGCGGGCAATCTTGGCGTTGATTTCCGAAATGACCTTTTCGAAATCCTCGGCAAGCGAGAAATCCCGATAGACCGAGGCGTAGCGCACGAAGCCGACATCATCGAGGCTCTTCATCGCCTCCAGCACCTGCAGGCCGATCTGCTCGGAAGAGATCTCGGTCTCGCCGGAGCTTTCAAGCCGGCGGACGATGCCGGAGACGGCGCGCTCGATGCGATCCCGCTCGACCGGGCGCTTGCGTAGCGCCACCTCGAAAGAGCGCACCAACTTGTCGCGGTCGAATGGCACCTTGCGGCCGGTCTTCTTGATGACCATCAGCTCGCGCAGCTGCACGCGCTCGAAGGTGGTGAAGCGACCGCCGCAATCCGGACAGATGCGCCGCCGGCGGATGGAGGTGTTGTCCTCCGCCGGGCGCGAATCCTTGACCTGAGTATCTTCCGAACCGCAATAGGGGCAGCGCATCCCTACTCCTTATCCCATGTAGCCATACATGGGGAAGCGGTCGGTGAGATTGACCACCTTGCCGCGCACGGCGGCTTCGACGGCGGCATTGCCTTCATCGGAATTGGCGACCTTCAGGCCGTCGAGAACCTCGACAATGAGATTGCCGATTTCGCGGAATTCCGCTTCCTTGAAGCCACGGGTGGTGCCGGCCGGTGCGCCCAGGCGCACACCCGAGGTGACGAAGGGCTTTTCCGGATCGAAGGGAATGCCATTCTTGTTGCAGGTGACGTAGGCACGGCCGAGCGCTGCCTCGGCGCGCTTGCCGGTGGCGTTCTTCTTGCGCAGGTCGACCAGCATCAGGTGGTTGTCGGTGCCGCCGGAGACGACGTCGAGGCCGCCTGATATCAGCGTTTCAGCGAGCGCCTTGGCATTCTTGACGACCTGAGCGGCATAATCCTTGAATTCCGGCTGCAGTGCCTCGCCGAAGGCAACGGCCTTGGCGGCGATGATGTGCATCAGCGGACCACCCTGCAGGCCGGGGAAAACGGCCGAATTGAACTTCTTGGCCAGATCCTCGTCATTGGTGAGGATGACGCCGCCGCGCGGGCCGCGCAGCGACTTGTGGGTCGTCGTCGTCGCGACATGGCAATGCGGGAACGGCGACGGATGAACGCCACCGGCGACGAGGCCGGCAATATGGGCCATGTCGACCATCAGATAGGCGCCGACGCTGTCGGCGATCTCGCGGAAGCGCTTCCAGTCCCAGATGCGGGAATAGGCAGTGCCGCCGGCGATGATGAGCTTCGGCTTGGTTTCTTCGGCCTTGCGGGCGACCTCATCCATGTCGAGCAGGTTATCGCCTTCGCGCACGCCGTAGGAAACGACGTTGAACCATTTGCCGGACATGTTGACCGGCGAACCATGCGTGAGATGGCCGCCCGAATTCAGGTCGAGACCCATGAAAGTGTCGCCGGGCTGCAGAAGCGCCAGGAACACCGCCTGGTTCATCTGCGAACCGGAATTCGGCTGGACGTTGGCGAAATTGACGCCGAACAGCTTCTTGGCGCGCTCGATCGCCAGTTCCTCGGCGATATCGACGAACTGGCAGCCGCCGTAATAACGCTTGCCGGGATAACCCTCGGCATATTTGTTGGTCATGATGGAGCCCTGGGCTTCCAACACGGCGCGGGAGACGATGTTCTCAGAAGCGATCAGTTCGATCTCGTGCCGTTGGCGACCGAGTTCCTTTCCGATCGCGCTGAAAATGTCCGGATCGACGTCCGCAAGCGAGCGATTGAAGAAGGATTCGGTGGAAGCATTGGTCATGGGCGGGCTCCTCAACTGGAATGCGCTGAGGTATTAGCCTTCCGCTGTGGCAAGGGCAATACGAAGAACGACATTTGCTGAGCAAAGCGCGCGCTCACGCTCTTTTCCGGCCGCGCCGCGCCGATGCCCGGCGGCCATTTTATGGAGAGCCCCTCCCGGCATAAAAAAACCGCGCCCGAAAGCGCGGTTCTCAAATTGCGATGCAGAGCTTGCCGCTTACTGAACCGGCTGTTCCATGCCAGCCGTGGTGTCGAGCGCCAGCTCGGCATTGCCGTCCATCTGATAGATGTCGTCACGGAACTGGACGATGCCGTCGGGCATGCCCCAGGCAGAGATATAGACGAAGTAAACCGGAACTTCCGCCGCGAGTTTGATCGGCGTGTTGACGCCGGTGGCGATCACCTGCTCCATCTGCTGGCGGCTCCAGCCGGGGGTCTCGCGCAGCAGCCAGTTGGTCAGGTCGCGCACGTTCTGCACGCGGACGCAGCCCGAGGATTCGAAGCGCATCAGCTTGTTGAACAGGCCCTGCTGCGGCGTGTCGTGCATATACTCGCCGTTCTTGTTGTAGAAGTTGATCTTCGTCGACGCCATGGCGTTGATCTTGCCGGGGTCCTGTCGGAACATCAGGTTCGGCGCCTCGCCGTTCCAGTCGACGGTTTCGGGGGCGACTTCGTTGCCCTTGCCGTCGATCAGGCGGATGGCGTTCTTTTCGAGATAGGTCGGATCCTTGCGCATCAGCGGCATGATGTCCTTCTCGACGATCGAGCGCGGCGCCGTCCAGTAAGGATTGAGGATGACCTCGTAGATCTTCGAATTGACCAGATGCGTCGGGCGGCTCAAGCGGCCGACGACCGCGGTGTGACGCGTCGCGACACTGCCGTCTTCGACGGCCTCGACATAGGCCGCCGGAATATTGACCATCAGGTGACGGCGGCCCAAGTCCTCGGGGAAGGTCTGCAGACGGACGACATTGGTGTTCAGCTGCTGCAGGCGAACATCGGCGGGGATGTTCATCGCCTTCAGGGTGAATTCGCCGAGAACGCCATCGGCCGGCAGTCCGTGACGCGCCTGGAAGCGCTTGACGGCGCCGTCGACATAGGAATCGAAGGCGTTGGACAGGCCGGCCTCGCGCGGCAGATCGCCGGTGATCGCGAGACGCTGGCGCAGCGCCTGGACGGCGGGAGAGCTGACGCCGAGCTGCAGGCGCTGGTCACCGGGATTGACCTCGGGCCAGCCGCCGGCTGCGGCGATCTGCTGATACTGCATGATTGCCTGCTGGGCGCTCGCGACCGATTGGGGCCCGAGGATCGGCGTGTTGGAAACCATGGCGGTCGCCGTGCGCGACGCCGCCTTGGCGTCGAACTGGTCGTCCCAGTTGCCGCGGCGCGGCGCGTTGATCAGCGTATCGAGCGCCGATTGCGCAAATGCCGGCGCCGCGATCGCGCTGGCGCCAACCGTTGCCGCGGACGCAAGGAAAGCGCGGCGAGAGAGAGCTTCAATTCCGTTTTTCTTCGACATAGTCCCAACCACTCAATGCCGCCATAAGAACAAGCCGCGGCTCTTTGCGAAATCACTGCGCTTTAACGCAGATCCCTGTCCATTCGTTGTCCCGGCGTATCAAAAAACTCCGCCTCCCCCATCACAAGATTGCGATGAGAAAGCCTGAACTCTGATCGGTCCATTGAAAGCGCCGGTTGTTAAGCCTTCCGCTGCCACACCAATATGGCCAATTCGTGTTGCCAGGTCGGCAGAAGGACTGTCGGCTGCCGGGAACACGACGCAACGAACCATATGACGGGGTAAACCGTGCCGGTTAATAACGGCTAAAAAACGGCTTGAATACCGGGCTTTGCGCTTGTCTGCCCTGCGTTGCAAAGATGCCACGCGGATCAAACGGCAAATCGGACGTGCAGGGAACACGTCCGATTTTCTGCAACCCTGAAAGGAGGTCCGGGTTTTAGAGACGATAGAGGATCTGATCGTTCCAGAAACGGTCCAGACGCTGGAGCAGCTTGTTCATCTGGGTGAACTCGTCGGTGCCGATGCCGCCGACCTTGTCGATCGAGGCGATGTGGCGTTCGTAGAGCTTGGCCACCGTTTCGGCGATGTCCTGGCCGGTTTCGGTCAGGCTGATGCGGACCGAGCGGCGGTCGATGCGCGAGCGCTGGTGGTTGATGAAGCCGAGATCGACCAGCTTCTTGACGTTGTAGGAAACGTTGGAGCCGAGATAGTAGCCACGCGAGCGCAGCTCGCCGGCGGTCAGTTCGGAATTGCCGATGTTGAAAAGGAGCAGCGCCTGGATGGCGTTGACGTCGCTGCGACCCTGACGGTCGAATTCGTCCTTGATGACATCGAGAAGACGACGGTGCAGACGTTCAACGAGATGAAGGGATTCCATGTAAAGATCACGGATGTCATGATCCTGCTGGTCACGGAAGGTCGATACCGCCTGCGGCTTGATTTTCGTATTCATATTGACTGCCTCACTGTTTGTTTGGCGGTGTGTTTTCTTCCCGCCTTGAGTGAGACCCTATCGAATACATATAAAATTCGACTTAAACCGCAGGCTTAACGGAGCCTTACCGGTAACTCCACGTTGTCTCAGGGTAAATCAACGCTTACCTGGCGGCGATGCCGGCGCTTTTCCAGCCACAACAGCAGGCGGAAAATCCAGTAAACGACGGCGACCAAGACATGCAGCAGGATGATCAGCTGGTTGGGGCCGAAAATATCCGGCAGCAGGCCATACATCAGGATCTGCCCGCCGGCAGCGAGCACCCAGATCACCGGTCCCCAGGAAACGGTGAGCCAGAGACCGAGGGAGGCAACGGGGAAAAGCACCGCGAGACTGGTGCTCGCTACCTTCCACGGCAGGCTCAAAAGATCGAAGCGGCCGGCGCCGACCAGCGAATAGCCGACGAGCATCGCCCAATATTGCAGGCCGAACCAGAAGCAGGAGACGGCAACCAGCCTCAGGAAGAGAATGAAGAGGATATCCGCCAGCGTGCGTTTCGGTATCGTCGGGGAATCGGTTTCCATAGTGCAGACATCGGTTTGGGGTTGCATCTTCACAAAGGCGCCCGCGCATCTGACAAGACGGGCTGAGGACGCTCTATCACATTGCGTTGGCGCATAACCCTGAAAATCGACTCCAAATTTCGCGGTTATGCGCCGGAGGTTTTCCGCCGCGGCCAATCGTCCGGTTTGGATTTTCCGGGCGCCATGATAATGAGCGCTCGGATAAATGGAATGGGCTTGGGACAGATATCATGCAGGACAGGACTCATCTCGTCGACGAGATCACCGGCCATCGCCGCATGCGGCGCAACCGCAAGGCGGATTGGACACGCCGGCTGGTGCAGGAGAACCGGCTGACGGTCGACGACCTGATCTGGCCGATCTTCATCGTCCCGGGTTCCGGCATCGTCGATCCGATCCCGGCCATGCCCGGCGTCAACCGGATGAGCATCGACAAAGCCGTGGAAGCCGCGCGTGAAGCGGCCGGCCTCGGCATTCCGGCACTTGCCACCTTTCCGAATATCGAGATGGAATTGCGCGACGAGACCGGCTCGAACAGCCTCGAAGCCCACAATCTGATCAACCAGGCGACGGCAGCGATCAAGAAGGCGGTGCCCAATATCGGCGTCATCACCGACGTCGCGCTCGATCCCTTCACCAGCCACGGCCATGACGGTATTCTGAGAGACGGCGAAATCGTCAATGACGAAACGGTCGACCAGGTGGCGCGCGCCGCCGTGATGCAGGCGGATGCCGGCGCCGACATCATCGCACCATCGGAGATGATGGATGGGCGTATCGGCGCGATCCGCATGGCGCTCGATGCGGCCGGCCACCAGAACGTCGGCATCATGAGCTATGCGACGAAATTCGCCTCCGCCTTCTACGGTCCCTATCGCGAGGCGATCTCGACGGGCGGGCTGCTGAAAGGCGACAAGAAGACCTATTATCTCGACCCCGCCAACGGCACCGAGGCAGTCCGCGACGCGGCCCTCGACGTCGAGGAAGGCGCCGACATGCTGATGGTCAAGCCCGGCCTGCCCTATCTCGATATCTGCTGGCGGATAAAGGAGGCCTTCGGCTTGCCGACCTTCGCCTACCAGGTTTCCGGCGAATATACGCAGATCAAGGCTGCGGCGATGAACGGCTGGATCGACGGCGAGCGGGCGATGCTCGAAACGCTGCTGTCGTTCAAGCGGGCAGGATGCGACGGCATCCTCACCTATTTCGCGGTCGAGGTGGCGAAGATTCTCGCGAAGCGGTGATTTCAAGCAGATTGGCGATTTGGGGGCAGATTATTGCATTTTGCCCGGCCGATACCATATCAGCGGCATCGTTTTTCCGCAGGAGATTGAGATGAGCTACAACCCCAATCCGCTTTATGCCGCACCGGAGGACTGGCGCGCCTATAGCGGCGTGTTGAGCCGCCGTGTCCTCGCCTTCATCCTCGATTACGTCATCGTGGCGCTGCTCTGCATTCCCGCGGCGATCGTACTGTTCTTCCTGTCGATCGTCACGCTGGGGCTCGGCTTCTTTCTCTACCCTGCCCTCTTCGTCATCGTCGCCGGCATTTATTTCGGCCTGACGGTGGGCGGACCGAGCCAGGCCTCGCTCGGCATGCGCGCCATGGGAATCGCAATCGTGCGCGTCGATGGGCGGCCGATGGATTTCATGACGGCGATCGTGCATCTGGCGCTGTTCTGGATCCTCAACTCGGTGCTGACGCCGCTCATCCTGCTGGCCGGCCTGTTCATCGAGCGCAGCCGTCTCGTCCACGACCTGCTGGTCGGCACGGCAACGGTGCGCACAGCCTGAGACCCTGGCTCAAAGCCTCATTGCACCTTTGGGCTTTTTTGGAGGGCGGAGACGAAATAAAGTCTCCGCCTTGCCTTTGCCGGGAACTTCGGACGCTCCATATCTAAAATTAGAAGACTGAAATGAAGGGCGAAACCCGCCCCGCTGTTGACGTTTTCTATTCTTAGGTCATGCTGTCTGAAAACGGCACTGTCTCGACAAGGAAATTTCCGCGACAAATGAATACGCAGACCACGCCATCCCCGCAGTTTTATCTGACGGCTCCGGCTGCGTGTCCATATTTGCCGCATGAGATGGAGCGCAAGGTGTTCACCCATCTGGTCGGGCCGCGTGCCGCCGAGATGAACGACATCCTGACGCAGGGCGGTTTCCGCCGCTCGCAGAACATCGCCTACCGCCCGGCCTGCGAATCCTGTCGCGCCTGCGTTTCCGTGCGCATTCTCGCCCAGGAATTCGAGCCGACGAAATCGATGAAGCGGGTGCTTGCCGCCAATTCCGACGTCATGGCCACTGAATTCCCCGCCCAGCCTTCCAGCGAGCAATATTCGCTCTTCCGGCGTTATCTCGATTTTCGCCACCAGCAGGGCGGCATGTCCGACATGACCGTGCTCGACTATGCGATCATGGTGGAAGACACGCATGTGAATACGAGAATCATCGAATACCGCCGGCGCGAGGAAGGCTCCGGACTGGAGCAGCGGCCGAAGGGCGAGCTGCTTGCCGCAGCGCTGACCGATACGATGAGCGACGGGCTGTCGATGGTCTATTCCTATTTCAATCCGGCGCTCGATCGGCGTTCGCTCGGCACCTTCATGATTCTCGACCATATCAGGCGCACGAAAGCGCTGGGACTGCCGCATGTCTATCTCGGCTACTGGGTTCAAGGGTCGCGGAAAATGGACTACAAGACGCGCTTCCAGCCGCAGGAGCATCTGACGCCGCGCGGCTGGGAACGCTTCGATCCCGCCTCCATGCCCGAAAGCACCCACGATTAGAGCCTTTCCTGGTCAGCTTGAAGCATTCTGTTGGCTCAAACGGAGTCGGATGGTCGACCGGCCGGCGCGCGTCGTAGCCCAGCTCTACGGCCAAGCCGGCCGGTCGATCAGCCGGCCCGTTTCAGCCAACCCGAAGGGCCGGGCATCTTTCCGCCAGGATCAGAGGCGATCGGCTCGACCGTACCAAGAGGTATGCCCTTCGCCAATCGCCTCTGCCCTGACGAAAACCTGCTCCGGCAGAATGCTTCAAGCTGACCAGGAAAGGCTCTAAATGTTCCCCACCGCTCTTTCCGATCATCGGAAGGGTCTGCTGCTGACGGCGATCGGCGGGCTGGCGCTTTCGATGGATATCCCGCTCGTCCGTCTTGGCGATGGCGACATCTGGTCGATCCTGGGAATACGAAGCGCAGCAACGATTCTTGCGACGCTCGTCATCCTTGGAGCAATGCGCCTTGCCTCGGGCAAATGGCCGGTCCTCATTCCTGGGCGAGCAGGCCTATTCGCCGGCCTGCTTTACGGCCTCTCCTCCCTCACCTTCGTGCTTTCAGTCTTCAATACGGCCACAGCCAATGTCGTCTTCATCGTCGCCTTCAACCCGATGTTCGCTGCCCTGCTTTCCTGGATCTTCCTGAAGGAGAAGCCGCAGGCCGCGACGCTGATCGCCATGCTGTTCATGATCTTCGGCGTCGGGCTGATCGTGCGCGAGGGGCTTGCGAGCGGCCATATTTTTGGCGACGCCATGGCGCTTCTCAGCGCGCTTATTCTTGCCGCAGCCATCACCATCGGACGTGGCTCGCGCCGGGAAATGGGCTTCGTGCCGCTGCTTGCCGCCATCCTGCCGGCCGCCCTCGGCCTCGCGCAAGCTCTGCCCTTGGGATTTTCCATCGCCCATCCCGGCTGGATCCTCTTGAATGGCGCCATCATGATGCCGGTCGCCTTCTGGTGCCTTGCAACGGGGCCGCGTTATCTTTCCGCGCCTGAAGTCGGCATGTTCTATCTGCTGGAAACCGTGCTCGCGCCGATCTGGGTTTGGCTGATCTTCGCCGAAACGCCGGCGACGATGACGCTGGTCGGCGGCGGCATCCTGGTGACGGCGATCGCCGGGCATTGCTTCTGGATGGTGCGGGAGAAGAGCATCAGGCAACCAGCGGAATAGGACGTTGCCGCCGGATCGGACCATGTTGTAACTCCGTTATTACAGGGGATAAAATGATGAAGGGCACAATCCGCAAGGTCGGCAATTCCGAGGGCGTTATTATCCCTAAAGAGGTACTGCAGCGGCTGGGCTTGAGCAGCGGTGGGACAGCCTCGAATTGCGAGAGGTCGAGGGTAATATTCGGCTCGTGCCGGAATCGGCGGACCTTGCCGAGCAAGTGCGGGCAGCCCGCATCGGCATGGAAAAATATCGAGTGGCGCTCCGCGAATCCGCCAGGCGATTGAAAATATGCATGACGAGCAGATCGCCGAGCACGGCGGTCTGTCTGGCCTGCGGGATGCCAACGCATTGGAAACCAGTTTGGCACGGCCGCTCGACAAGGCGGCACATGGCGAAACCGATATCTTCGTATTCGCCGCAGCCTATCTCTACGCCATTGTTAGAAACCACCCATTCAAGGATGGAAACAAGCGTACCGGCTATCTCGCGGCGTTTACGTTTCTCTATATCAACCGCTATGTCATCAACGCCGATAACGCGCAGGTCATTGCATTTATACTCGACGTCGCCGCCGGCGTGATCGACGAGGAAGGCGCGACCCGCGTCCTTCGGGATTTCAGCATAGCGCTCAACCCGTCGCCTTGAACTGCTGCTGCTCCAGTTCCCTGCCAAGCCCCTCGATCACATGCGCCCAGCCTTGCCGGGTCTTTTCCTCATGTTCGGCCCATTCGGCGCACATTTCGTGGGTCAACGTCAGGCGGCTGCCGCCGCCGAGAGGCTCGATCTCGATTTCGACGCGGTCGCAATTGTGATCATGCTCCTCGACGGAGAAGCTGAAGACCATACGTCGTGGGCGCTTCAGTTCCAGGAAGACTCCCTGGTGGAAGGCGTCGCCGGTCGGGCGGCGGTCGACGACGAAGAAACGGCCGCCGACATGCGGATCGATATCGGCGCGGATGACGTGACCGTCATCGGTCGCGAACAGGAAGCGGCGGGCGATTTCGGGGTTAAGCCAGGCGTCGTAGACGACGGCGGGCGGGGCCCTATAGGTGTGGCTGACATGCACTTTAATGGTGCTGGCGGGCATCAATTTTCCTCCGGTAATGCGCGCACACTCCTCCCGTGCGCGGCCTGCGACCATTCCGTCCGCCTCCGGAGCCGGCCTCTCATATTTTTGGTAACAGCAATGAGATAGAGGAGTTGCCGCGCCCGCCAAGAGACGAGCGCGGAATTTATGCCTCAGCCGGCGAATTTACCGCTGCGCGGAAAGCCCTTCGGCACGGTGCGACCGGCGGTGGCGCGGTCGGCCAGCCATTCGGCAAGCTCGTCCTTGTTCTTCGTGAAGGTACGGCCGGCACTGTCTTCCCAGATAAGGCCGTCTGATATCGCGAAGCAGCGGACGTCGGAAATGCCGCCATCCTTGTAACGCTGCAGACGGACGCCCTTGCCGCGCGACATCTCCGGCACCTGCGCCAGCGGGAAGACCAGCAGCTTGCGGTTTTCGCCGACGACGGCGACATGGTCGCCGCTGACGGGCACGAGCAGTTGCGTTTCCTCGGGCAGCGCGACGTTCATGATCTGCTTGCCCTTGCGCGTATTGGCGACCAGCTCTGCCTCCGGAACGACGAAGCCGTTGCCGGCTGTGGAGACAATCAGCTGCTTGCGCGCGGGATCGTGGACGAAAGCGGTCAACACCGCCTGATCGTTATCCATGTCGACCATGATGCGCAGCGGCTCGCCGTGACCGCGACCGCCGGGCAACTTGTCGCCGCCGAGCGTGAAGGCCTTGCCGCCGGTCGTGACGATCAGGATCTTGTCCGTCGTCTGCGCCGGGAAGGCTATCTTCAAGCCGTCGCCTTCCTTGAAGGTCAGCGTCGCCGTATCGGCGATATGGCCCTTCAGCGCGCGGATCCAACCCTTTTCGGAAATGACGACGGTGATCGGTTCCTTCTCGATCATCGCCTGCTGGATTGCTTCCTCGTCGGCCTCAGGCGCATCGGCAAACTGCGTGCGGCGGCGGCCGACCTCGGTCGCCTTGGCGAATTTCTTCTTCACTTCGCCGATTTCCCAGGCGACCGTCTGCCACTGCTTTTCGTCGGAGGCAAGAAGTGTCTCGATCTCACCCTTTTCCTTGGTGAGTTCGTCGAATTCCTTGCGGATCTCGAACTCTTCGAGCTTGCGCAAGGCGCGCAGCCGCATGTTGAGGATCGCCTCGACCTGATTGTCGGTCAGATCCCAGCGCGCCATCATCACCGGCTTCGGCTCATCCTCCTCGCGGATGATGCGGATGACCTCGTCGATGTTGAGATAGGCGACCAGAAGACCACCGAGAATTTCGAGGCGCCTGTCGATCGCCGCCAGACGGAAGCGCGAGCGGCGCTGCAGAACTTCGCGGCGGTGGTCCAGCCACTCCTTCAGCACCTCGTTCAGCGCCATGACCCGCGGGATGCGGCCCATGGAGAGCACGTTCATGTTGAGCGGGAATCGGCTCTCGAGCTCCGTCAGCTTGAACATCGATTCCATCAGGATCGTCGGATCGACGCTGCGGGTCTTCGGCACCAGCACGACACGGATGTCCTCGGCCGATTCGTCGCGGATATCCTCCAGCAACGGCAGCTTGCGGGCGATCAGCAGCTCGGCGATCTTCTCGATCAGCCGCGATTTCTGCACCTGGAAGGGAATTTCGGTGATGACGATCTGGTAGCCGCCGCGGCCGAGATCTTCCGTCTGCCATTTCGCCCGCACGCGGAAACCGCCGCGGCCGGTACGATAGCTCTCGATGATGCTGTCGCGGCTGTCGATGATGATGCCGCCGGTCGGGAAGTCCGGGCCGGGAATGAATTCGACGAGCTTTTCGACGGTGGCATCCGGATGCTTGATCAGATGCAGGGCGGCATCGCAAAGCTCGTGGGCATTGTGCGACGGGATCGAGGTCGCCATGCCGACGGCGATGCCGGAGGAGCCGTTGGCGAGCAGATTCGGGAAGGCGCCGGGAAGGACGACCGGCTCGGTATTCGATTCGTCGTAAGTATCACGGAAATCGACGGCATCCTGATCGATGCCCTCGAGCAGCAGTTCGGAGACCGCCGTCATCTTCGATTCGGTGTAACGCATGGCGGCGGGGCTGTCGCCGTCGATATTGCCGAAATTGCCCTGGCCGTTGACCAGCGTGTAGCGCTGCGAGAAATCCTGGGCGAGACGGGCAAGCGCATCGTAGATCGACTGGTCGCCGTGCGGATGGTAGTTACCCATCACTTCGCCGACGATCTTGGCGCATTTCCTGAAGGCTGTATTCGGCCTCAGCCCCATCTCGTTCATCGCATAGACGATGCGGCGATGGACGGGCTTCAGCCCGTCGCGCACGTCAGGCAAAGCGCGGTGCATGATGGTCGACAGCGCATAGGCAAGGTAACGCTGCTCGAGCGCCGCCTTGAGGTCGACCGGCTGGATGTTGTCGTCGTCTCCGCCGGAAGGCGGCAAAATCTCTTGTCCCATGGGTCTTGACTAGCCCAGAAGAGCCCGGCGGGCAAGGAATCTAGCCTATTGCAGCTGTGGATGAAGTCTTGGGAATGACATCTCCAACGCATCGTGCTCTCCGAAAATCGGAATAGATTTTCGGAGAGCACGATGCGAGGGTTGAAAGTGTTACAGTGTCCTTTGCGCGTCTGAAAGACGCGCGGCACTGCAAGGATGAGACAAACGTTCCGCCGTAATTTGGACTTCGTTTGCCGTTCCTTTCAACGGAAATTTAGAAGTCCGCAAATATAAAGCGGGCCCAATCCGTAGTAGCGTAACTGCAGATTTCCAACCGCCACACGCCACCAGAGGAATCACCCCATGAATATTTCCCGGACAACGCGGCTGATGCTGTCGGGCGCCGCCTTTTTCTCGCTCGCCGGTTCGGCTTTCGCTCTCGACGGCACCGATTTGCTGAAGAAGCTTAATGCCGCCTATGCCGCTCAGGGCGGGACGATTGCGGCTGAGAACATCGACATCGACGGCACGACCGTGACCTTGAAGAATGTCACCGTCAAGCCGACCGGCGGCGAGAGCCTGCCCATCGGCGAAGTCACCCTTACCGGCGTCGAAGAAGACGAGGATGGCGGCTATTACATCGAAGAGGCCGCCTTCCCCGATATCAACAAAACGGAAGACGGCGTCACGGTGACGGCGCAGGAGCTGACGCTCGGCGGCATCTCGATCCCGGCAACGGCGGGCGGCGACACGCTCGATACCATGATGCTCTACGAAAGTGCCCATACCGGCCCGCTGAAGGTGGTCAAGGACGGCGCGGAAGTGTTCTCGGTGCTCGAAAGCAATATGAACCTGACGCTGCGCGAGGACGAATCCGGCTTCGATTTCGACGGCGCCTTCAAAAGCATGAAGGCCGATCTGACCAAGACCCAGGATGCGCAAAGCAAGGACGCGATCGAGAAGCTCGCACTGCAGCACGTCCAGGGCGACATCACCATGAAGGGCGCCTGGGAACTTGCCCCCGGCACGATCGACATTTCGGAATTCGCCCTCGATTTCACCAACGTCGGCAAGCTCAATCTCGGTTTCAAGATCTCCGGCTACACGATGGCCTTCATGAAATCGATGCAGGATGCGATGAAGGAATCCGAAGCCAATCCGAACAAGGAACAGTCGCAGCAGGCGCTCGGCCTTGCCATGCTTGGCCTGATGCAGCAGCTGTCCTTCGAGGCCGCACAGGTGCGCTTCGAAGATGCTTCGATCACCAAGCGCGCGCTGGATTATGCCGGTTCGCAGCAGAACATGTCCGGCAAGCAGATGGCGGATTCGCTGAAGGCGATGACGCCGATCATGCTGGCGCAGCTCAATATCCCGGAACTGCAGAACGCCGTTTCGGCCGCCGTCAACACCTTCCTCGACGATCCGAAGAGCCTGACGGTCAAGGCCGCGCCTGAAAAGCCGGTGCCGTTCCCGACGATCGTGGGCGCCGCCATGGGCGCCCCGAACACCCTGCCGCAGGTGCTCGGCGTCAAGGTTACCGCCAACGACTGATCGCTTCGATCTTGCGATCAAAGGCCCGGCAGCAGTGAACTGCGCCCCAAAGGTTGATGTCCAACTCTCGGGGCCAGTTCACGGACTGCCGGGCCTTTTCGTTTTCAGGCGCGGTGGCGGGCGACCTCGGCGATCGCGTGGGCTGCGATATCAAGCAGTTCTTCAAGAGGCGCCCCGTCCCTCGCCTGCACCGACATGCCCTGGATGATGGCGCCGAGGAACCGTGCGAGTGCGCGAGGATTCGTCCCGGCCTTGATATCGCGTTCGCGAATGCCGCGCTCGATCCTCGCGGTGAAAGCGTCGAGCGACCGACGACGCATCGCCGCGACATGGTCGACGATCGCTTCGTTCTCGCTGGCGCAGTTCAGCGCCGCCGTCGAGATCATGCAGCCTTTCGGATGCTCCGGTGCCGAGAAGATCGCCGCCGAGCCCCGCAATATGCGCTCGAAGGCGGAGACGGTGTCGATCGGCTCGCCGAGCGCGGAAAAGGTGTCAGCGCCCAGGCCGCGATATTGCTCGAGCGCCGCGCGATAGAGATCGGCCTTCGAGTTGAAGGCGGCATAGAGGCTTTGCGGCGTGATGCCCATTGCGGCGGTGAGATCGGCGATCGAGGCGCCCTCATATCCATGCGCCCAGAAGGTCTCGCGCGCCGCCGAGAGAACGGTCTCGCGGTCGAAGGCCGGCGGGCGGCCGCGTCGTCGGGCGGCGGGATTTTTCGTGTCAGCGCTATTTTTCACAATGATCACTCTAGAAATTCGAAGCAGCTTGCTATATTCAGGAACGGTCATTGTGATTATAGGAGATTTAATCTGATGAGTCTTCCCCTCGAAACGGCGGATGCCGACAGGAATTCATCCCTTGCCGCAGCAGTCGATGCGGCAATCACAAGCGCGATCACCGAAAAACGGCTGGTTGGAACGGTGGTGCTCGTCGCCCGCGACGGAGAGATCGTCCATCGCCGCGCCGCCGGCCTTGCCGATCGCGAAAACGGTTTGGCCATGCGCGAGGACACGATCTTCAGGCTCGCCTCCATTACCAAGCCGATCGTCACCATCGCCGCGATGCGGCTCGTCGAGCAGGGAAGAATCGGGCTCGACGACGCGGTGACGCAATGGCTGCCGGACTTCCGTCCAAGGCTGCCCGACGGCGCCGAAGCAACCATTCGCATCCGCCACCTGCTGACCCATACAGCGGGCCTCGGCTACAGCTTCTCCGAAGAGGACGGCGGCCCTTATATCAGCGCCGGCGTTTCCGACGGCCTCGACGAACCGGGACTGCCGCTGGCCGAGAACCTGCGGCGGATCGCCAGCGCGCCGCTGCGCTTCACCCCGGGCAGCGACTGGCAATATTCCCTCGCCATGGATGTTCTGGGCGGCGTCATCGAGGCGGAAACCGGCGTGCCGCTCGGCGACGCGGTCGCTGATCTGGTGACGAAACCGCTCGGTCTTGCCGATACCACGTTTTCGGTTCGCGACCGCAGCCGGCTGGCGGCGGCCTATATGGATGCTTCACCGGAACCGGCGCTGATGGGCGAGAATGCGCTGGTGATGTCGCTGATGGGTCCCATCCGCTTCGCGCCGAACCGTATCTTCGACCCCGCCTCCTATCATTCGGGCGGCGCCGGCATGGCGGGAACCGCGGGTGACGTGCTCGCCATCCTCGACACCATCCGCAGGGGCGGCGCCCCGCTGGTCTCGAGCGAAACCGTCCGGATGATGACGACCGACCAGGCCGGCGGGCGCCGCCAACAGCACGAGCCCGGTTCCGGCTTCGGTTTCGGCTGGTCCGTTATCACCAATCCGGCCGAGGCAGGCGTCCCCTTCCCCAAGGGCACGCTGAAATGGGGCGGCGTCTACGGCCATAGCTGGTTCATCGACCCGGTCAACGGGCTGACCGTCGTGGCGCTGACCAACACGACGCTGGAGGGCATGTGGGGCAAGTTCACCGTCGATCTTCGCGAGGCGATCTACGCGGCATTATGAGCGAGTGAAACAAGCAAAAAGCCCGGCGGTTGTGCCGCCGGGCTTTTTGCATTTGGGATCAGAGATCTCATTCTTTCTTGACCGGCGGGATCGGCCGGATCGAGAGCTCGCGCAGCTGCGTCGGCGTTGCCGGGCTCGGCGCCCCCATCAAGAGGTCCTGGGCCTGCTGGTTCATCGGGAACAGCGAGATTTCGCGCAGGTTCTTCGCGCCGACGAGCAGCATGACGATGCGATCGATGCCGAAGGCAGCGCCGCCATGCGGGGGCGCGCCATACTGGAAGGCGCGGTAGAGGCCGCCGAAACGATCTTCGACATCCTGCTGGCTGAGGCCGACCTTCTCGAAGGCGGCGACCATGGTTTCCGGCGACTGGTTGCGGATCGAGCCCGAGGCGATTTCGAAACCGTTGCAGACGGCGTCATACTGGAACGCCTTGATCGTCAAGGGATCCTGGTTCTTAAGCGCGTCAAGGCCGCCTTGCGGCATCGAGAACGGGTTGTGGGCGAAGTCGACCTTCTTGTCTTCCTCGCTCCACTCGAAGAAGGGGAAGTCAACGATCCAGCACAGTTCGAAGCGGTCGCGGTCGACGAGGTTCAGTTCTTCGCCAGCCTTGGTGCGAGCCTCGCCGGCGAACTTGTAGAACTTTTCCGGCTCGCCGGCAACGAAGAAGCAGGCGTCACCATCTCCGAGGCCGAGCTGGGTGCGGATCGCATCGGTGCGTTCCTCGCCGATGTTCTTGGCAAGCGGACCTGCGCCTTCGAGCTTGTCGTTCTCGCTGCGCCAGAAGATGTAGCCGAGGCCGGGCTGGCCCTGGCTCTGCGCCCAGGCGTTCATGCGGTCGCAGAAGGCGCGCGAGCCGCCGGTCTTTGCCGGGATCGCCCAGATCTCAACCTTCGGGTTGGAGGCGATCATGCCGGCGAAGACCTTGAAGCCGGAGCCGGCAAAATGTTCGGTCACCGCTTCCATGACGATCGGGTTGCGCAGGTCCGGCTTGTCCGAACCATATTTGCGGATCGCCTCGTCATAGGGGATGCGCGGCCATTCCTTGGTGACCGGCTTGCCTTCGGCGAATTCCTCGAAAATGTTGGTCATCAACGGACCCATCGTGTTCCAGACATCTTCCTGGGTCACGAAGCTCATTTCGAGGTCGAGCTGGTAGAATTCGCCCGGCAGGCGGTCGGCCCGCGGGTCTTCATCGCGGAAGCAGGGCGCGATCTGGAAGTAGCGGTCGAAGCCCGCGACCATCAGCAGCTGCTTGTACTGCTGCGGCGCCTGCGGCAGCGCGTAGAAGGTGCCGGGATGAATGCGCGAGGGCACGAGGAAGTCGCGTGCGCCTTCCGGCGAGGAGGCCGTCAGGATCGGGGTCGTATATTCGGTGAAGCCGACATTGCCCATTTCGCGGCGCATGGCGGAGATGACCTGAGTGCGCTTGACGATGTTCCGGTGCAGCGTTTCGCGGCGAAGATCGAGGAAACGATACTTGAGGCGGACGTCCTCGGGATAGTCCGGCTCACCGAAGACCGGCAGCGGCAATTCCTTGGCGGCGGAGAGGACTTCGATCTCCTGTGCGTAGAGCTCGATCTCACCGGTTGCCATGGTCTTGTTGACGGTGTCTTCGGTGCGGGCCTTGACGAGACCGTCGATGCGGATGACCCATTCACCGCGCACGGTTTCCGCCATCTTGAAGGCCGGGCTGTCGGGATCGGCGACGACCTGGGTAATGCCGTAATGGTCGCGAAGGTCGATGAAGAGAACGCCGCCATGGTCGCGAACGCGGTGGACCCAGCCGGAAATGCGGACGGTCGAGCCGACATCCGTCTTGCGGAGTGCGGCGCATGTGTGGCTGCGATAGCGATGCATGATGTCAAATCCTGGCATGTACTGAGACGGCAGCAAGGGTTTCAGGACCCTCAAGCGCCGACAAGAAAATCGGGCGGAAAAGCGCATGGACGCTCCGATTTGTCAAGGCTTGGCGCACGCGGCCGGGCGTTTGACACGCGTTTATGGCGAGGCGGCGGCCGCCATGCTGCGGCAGTTTGGCCGCGCTTGCCGTATTGCTGAAGCTACCGGTCAACTTTAAAAGGATCGGCATTCTCACCGTGGAGCGTCCGCATGCCTCTGCTTACCCGCCGCAACCTCTTGAAGGCATCCGCCGTCGCGGGCGCTTATGGCGCCGGCATTGGCATTGCCGGCAAATTCGGGCTTGCCGAGGCAGCTCCCGAGCCGCAGTTGCTGACGGCGGTAAAGACCGAGGCCATGCTGACCGAGGCGGGACCGACCAGGGATATCATGAGCTGGGGCCACGACGGCATGCCGCCGGTTTTGAGGATGACCAAGGGACGCCCTTATGCGGCGCGGCTGAAAAACGGGCTCGACGAGCCGACCACGATCCACTGGCACGGGCTTCGCATCGACAACCGCATGGACGGCGTACCGTTCATGACGCAGCCCTACATCTATACCGGCGACAGCTTCGATTATGCCTTCACGCCACCCGATGCCGGCACCTTCTGGTATCATCCGCATTGCAACACGCTGACGCAGATGGGGCACGGCATGACCGGCGTCATCGTCGTCGAGGACCCAGCCGATCCGGGGTTCGATGCCGAAGTGGTGCTGAACCTGCGTGACTGGCGGCTCGGCGGCGACGGGCAATTCATCGCTCCCTTCCGGCCGCGCGACGCGGCCAAGACCGGCACCTACGGCACGGTGCGCACGGCCAACTGGCACCAGGAACCGCAATATGACGCGCCGGCCGGCGGGCTGGTGCGGCTGCGCATCGCGATCACCGACGTGACGCGGATCTTCTCGCTGAAGATGGAAGGCGCCGATGCGACGGTGATTGCGATCGACGGCAACCCGGTGCCGAAGCGCTTTCCCCTAGACCTCCTGCAGATCGGGCCGGGTCAACGGCTCGATCTCGCCGTGCGCATGCCAGATAGCGAAGGCGTGGTCGCGACGCTGGAAGATATCCGCGGCACGACGCCGAAGACGATCGCCAGCCTGCGCGCGGTCGGATCATCATTGAAGCGCGATATCGGCGATCTCGGGCCGCTTGTCGAAAATCCGGTGCCGAAGGCCGATCTTTCCACCGCCGAACAGATCCCGCTGGTGCTGAGCGCCACCGCCGAGAATGCCGCCGTCGAAAGCATCTGCGGCACGCTCGGCTACAGTTTCTGGGCCATCAACAAGGTGCCGTGGCCGGGCGACACGCCCGATCCGACGGCGCCGCTTGCGGAATTGAAGCTCGGCAGGAGCTATGTCTTCAATCTGGAGAACACCACGCCGCATACGCATCCGATCCATCTGCACGGGATGAGCTTCACGGTGATCTCCTCCTCGACGCGGGAGGTGATGCCGCTCACCTCCGATACCTATCTCATCCAACCGGACGAGAAGGTGCAGCTCGCCTTCGTCGCCGACAATCCCGGCGACTGGCTGCTGCATTGCCATATCATCGAGCATCAGAAGACGGGGATGACGAGTTATCTCAGGGTGAGCTGAGACCGCGCGCCTTCACGATCGTGGTCGCGCGTCGCGCCGTGGTTCGCCCTTGCCTCAGTTTGGACGTGATTCTTCGCCAGCAATGCTCGAAGCGTATGCTGTTGTATTGACATATCGAACCGAAAGGAGAAGGAAGGTTCAACCGACCTTTTCCTTGCGAATGAAATGATATGATCGAAACCACCGCCGATTTGGCGGCCGCCTGCAAAGAGCTGGCCAAGTCCGACTTCATCACCATCGACACCGAATTCCTGCGCGAGACGACCTTCTGGCCGGAGCTCTGCCTGATCCAGATGGCAAGCCCGACGACCGAAGTTCTCGTCGATCCGCTGGCCAAGGGCATCGATCTCGCCCCCTTCTTCGAGCTGATGGCCGATACGAAGGTGCTGAAGGTCTTTCATGCGGCGCGCCAGGACATTGAAATCATCTTCAATCGCGGCAATCTCATTCCGCATCCGATCTTCGACACGCAGGTCGCCGCCATGGTCTGCGGCTTCGGCGACAGCGTCTCCTACGATCAACTGGTCAGCCGCATCAAGAGTGTCCATATCGACAAGTCGTCGCGCTTCACCGACTGGAGCCGCCGGCCGCTCTCCGACAAGCAGCTGGAATATGCGCTGGCCGACGTCACCCACCTGCGCGACGTCTACCTGTCGCTGAAGGCGGAGCTCGATCGCGAAGGCCGCACCTCCTGGCTCTCGGAGGAAATGGATATTCTCGAGGCGCGCGAAACCTACGACATGCATCCCGACGATGCCTGGCAGCGCTTGAAGATGCGTCTGCGCAAGCCGCAGGAGCTGGCGATCCTGAAATATGTCGCCGCCTGGCGCGAACGCGAGGCCCGCGCCCGCAACGTGCCGCGGTCGCGCGTGCTGAAGGATGATGCGATCTACGAGATCGCCCAGCAGCAGCCCAAGGATACCGAGGCGCTGGGCCGGTTGCGCACCATTCCGAAAGGCTGGGAGCGCTCGACCTCCGGCGCCGCTGTCATCGAGGCCGTCAACACGGCACTTGCTATTCCGAAGGCCGATATGCCGCACGCACCACGCCAGGCGCAGGCGCCCGAAGGGGCCGCTGCCGCCGTCGAACTGCTCAAGGTGCTGTTGAAGCTGATTTCGGAAAAACACGGCGTGGCGCCGAAGGTGATCGCCAACAGCGAGGATCTCGACAGGATCGCCGCCGAGGGCGAAAAGGCCGATGTCGCGGCCCTCAGCGGCTGGCGGCGCGATCTTTTCGGCGAGCCGGCGCTGCGGCTGATCCAGGGCGACATCGCTCTGCGCTTCGTCGACCGGAAGGTCGAAACCGTCAGCCTCTGAGGTTGGATAGATTATGCAGCACTTCCAAGTGCTGCATCGTGCTTCACGCGTCCGAACGACGCGGCGCCGTCCTTTCGAATTCGCTTGACGGTTGGTTCCGGCCGGAAACAATGGCTGGGTGAAACATCACGGCGCAGAGGCGGCATGCGGGAAATATCTCCGACGCAGAATTGGATCCTGATCGCGATCGTCCTCGCGGCCAGCGGCGTCATCTATGATTCCATGTTCTATTCCAACCAGACGCCCGTCATCGGAGCGATCTTCGCGCTTTTCATCGGCATGCCGATCATCGCTTTCGAGCGTAAGGTGCTGTTGCGCACGCTCTACAGGCGCATCCAAAAGCTGCCGACTTTCGCCTTCATCATCACCGAGCTGGTGATCTATGAGATCCTGATGAGCATCGGCTTTGCCTGCGCGGGCCTGCTGCTCTGGTCGGTCGGCATGCTGAAGCCGCCGTCGCTCCTCGATCTCGTCATCATGCCGTTCGAGGTCTTCCTCTATGCGCTGGCGGTCTGCGCCTTGATGATCTTCGTCCTGCGTGTGCGAGAACTGCTCGGCCGCGACGTTTTCCTCAGCATGCTCGTCAGCCGCTACCGCAATCCGGTCCGGGAAGAACGTGTCTTCCTGTTCATCGATCTGGTCGATTCGACGGCCTTTGCCGAAAAGCACGGTGACCTCAGGGCGCAGCAGCTGCTGAGCTCGCTGTTTGCGACCTTCGCCGAGCCCGTCAGGCGTCACAAGGGCATGATCAACGACTATGTCGGGGATGCCGCGATCATCACCTGGCCGCTTGCCCGTGGTGTCAAGAATGCGCGCTGCGTGCGCTGCATCTTCGACATTCTCGCCGATATCGACGCCAATGCCGCCGGCTGGCGGAAAAATTACGGCCAGGTGCCGAAGCTGCGCGCCGCCCTTCACGGCGGCGAGATCATCACCGCCGAAGTCGGCGTCGACCATCACAAAATCAGCTATTTCGGCGATACGGTGAACACCACCGCTCGGCTGGAAACCCTCTGCCGCAGTCTGAACCGGCCGGTGCTGATCTCCGCCGAGCTTGCCCGGCGCATGGAGTTTCCCGACAACATCTCCTGCGAAGATCTCGGCACCCATGCCGTCAGGGGCCGCGGCCAGGCGCTTGGCGTCATGGCGCTTTCCTCACGCGCGGTGACCGTCCTGAACACGCCCGCCGTCATTCTGCACGGCTGAGCAGCGGTTCGGCCGCACGTCACCAAAGCTTCACCCAACCGTCAATTCGCTGACATCAAAGCCCTGCTAAGCGGAAAGCATTCGCATCCGTTCCACGGGGATATTATGAAGACCGTCCTTTTTGCTTCCGTATCGCTTTTCATCCTGGTCGCGACCTCCGCTGCGGCCGACCAGCAGCAGTTTCCGGCCAAGCTCGCCGGCCAGGCGATCCTGCCTGCCAACACCATGGTTCCGGCACCGGCCGATGCCCCCGAATTCCTCAAGCATTCCGGCAAGTTCACGACGGCGGACCGCAAGCGCACCGAAGCGCTCGGCACCGTTCCCGGCAAGGACGGCGCCCGCATCACCGATCTGAAGCTTCACTTCAACGGCCAGCCGATCCAGGGTTTTTCCGGCATCAAGACGATGACCGACGGCACCTTCTGGACGCTCTCCGACAACGGCTTCGGCTCGAAGGCCAACTCGTCCGACTCCATGCTCTTCCTGCACCAGATGAAGTTCGACTGGGCCGGCAACAAGGCTGATGTCGTCAAGAACCTCTTCCTCTCCGACCCCAACAAGATCGCTCCGTTCCCGATCGTGCTCGAAGGCACCGACACGCGCTACCTCACCGGCGCCGACTTCGATATCGAATCGATCCAGCCGGTTGCCGACGGCTTCTGGCTCGGCGACGAATTCGGTCCCTACATCCTGAAATTCGACCCGTCAGGCCGCCTAACCGACGTCATCCCGACGACGCTCGACGGCAAGCCGGTGTTTTCGCCCGACAATCCGCTGATCCAGCTGCCGGGCAACCCGGCCGCGAAGATGCCGGTCTTCAACCTGAAGCGCTCCGGCGGCTTCGAAGGCCTCGCCATGTCGAAGGATGGTTCCAAGCTCTACGGCCTACTCGAAGGCGCCATCTACAAGGATGACGGCACGATGGAAACGGTCGATGGCCACACCGCCATCCGCGTTATCGAATTCGACGTCGCCGCCAAGAAGTGGACCGGCCGCAGCTGGCTCTATCCGTTCGAAGACAAGGGCGTGTCGATCGGCGACTTCAACATGCTCGACGACACGACCGCTCTCGTCATCGAGCGCGACAGCGGCGCCGGCGCCAAGGACAAGGCCTGCGCCGACCCCAAGCAGCCGAAGCCGGATTGCTTCGAGGCTCCGGCCGAACTGAAGCGCGTCTACAAGATCGAGTTCAACGATGCCAATGTCGGCAAGGCCGTCCGCAAGATCGGCTATATCGACCTCCTCAATATCCAGGACCCCGACAACAAGAAGAAGGCCGGCAGCAAGGACGGCGTCTACGACATGCCGTTCGTGACGATCGAAAACGTCGACCGCGTCGACGCCACGCACATCATCATCGGCAACGACAACAACCTGCCCTTCTCGGCCGGCCGCGCCGTCGACAAGGCCGACAATAACGAGTTCAGCCTGCTTGAGGTCGGCGAGTTTTTGAACGCGAAGTAATTCGGGTTTGATGTGAGATAGAGAGGGCGGTACGTAAGCGCCGCCCTTTTTTATCTGGTCGTGGGCATCTAAGTTTCTCCCTCATTCCTGTGCTCGTCACAGGAATGCAGTGCGCCCAAGTCGTTGGGCGCAAGAGACTTTTTCAACCCTCGCACTGAGTCGTTCACCGAGCGGACGCGCGGTGGCTGGATTCCTGTGACGAGCACAGGAATGAGGGAAGGCGGAGGGACGGCACGGTCAAAACAGCCCGCCGTAAAGATGCCTACCCTACTCGAACAGAAACGCCAGCCGCTTGTTGGTCAGTCTCGACAGCTGCTGCAGGCGACCGTCCAGGCGTTCGCCGGCGAAATCGCGGTACTCGGGAGGCACGACGAATTCGAGGTCGAGGTCCGGGTTCGGCGATTTGCGGAAGGTCAGGTTCTTGACGATGCCGGGCATCGAGGCCGAGAAGAGGTAGACGACACGCAGCATGCCGCCGAGCAGCTTGGCGCGCTCGATGAGCTGAGGCGTGGCGATCTGGGCCAGCGGGCCGGTGGCGCCGTCGTCATGCAGGCCTTCGAAACGGTAATAGTTGGAAAGCGCGATAAAGGCGCGGCCGGGATGACTGATGCCGACGAAGGAAGAGTGAGCGATGACGTTCAGCGCCTGCAGCCCTCGATAGTCAGGATGGGCGCGCCAGCTGATATCGGCAAGCAGACAGGCGGCCTGACGGTAGCGGCTTTCCTCTTCGGTTTCCTGGATGCCGAAGAGGGGCATCATGCGGCCGGTCCATTCGGCCAGCTCGCGAGCATGCTCCGGCGAGCGGGCACGCAGGATCGCCAGCTCGCCGGCAGCGGCAAGCAGCGGATCGGCGCGGCGCTCGGCCTCCGACAGCAGCGAATAGAGATATCCCTCGCGCACACCTTGCGCGGAGAAGGAAATCATCGACGGCTTCATCGCGCTCAGCACTTCCTTCATGGCGACGGCGCCGAAGGGCAGCAGCGACCGACGGTGCTTGGAAACGGCCTGCAGCGCCGGCTCCCTGGAGTCGCGCGCGGCCACCACCTGGTCGAGGAACTGCATCATCGCTTCGAGCGACACCTCATAGCCCTGCATCATGTGCAGCGGATAATGGGTGATTTCCATGTGCAGCTTGGCGATGTTTCGCCAGGTGCCGCCCACGGCGTAGAAGGTACGCCCCTCGCCTTTCGACAGCAGCTTTGCCGTCTTCAACTGCTTGCGGGCAAAGCTCTGGGCCTTGGAGAGCGAACCGCCGGCATATTCCGACAGGCGCAGGCCGCCGAGCGGCAGAGTGATGCCCTTGCCGAATTCCTTACCCTTGATATCGATCAGCTCCAGCGAGCCGCCGCCAAGGTCGCCGGCAATGCCGTCAGGATTGTAGAAACCGCTGATGATGCCGAGCGAGGCGAATTTCGCCTCTTCCTCGCCCGAAAGCACGCGGACTTTGCGGTTCAGGATGGTTTCTGCCTGGTGGATGAAATCGGGACCGTTGCTCGCCTCGCGCGCGGCTGCCGTTGCCAGCACATACATGGTGGCGGCGCGCGCCTGGTCGGACAGAGCCTTGAAACGATGCAGCGCCGCCAAAGCCCGCGCGACGCTGTCTTCATCCATCTTGCCGGTAAGGGCGACGCCCTTGCCAAGGCCGCAGAGGACCTTTTCGTTGAACAGGACGGTCGGCGAACGGGACATGCCTTCGTAGACGACTAGACGAATGGAATTCGATCCAATATCGACGACGGAGACCGGAGCGATCCCCGGAAGGCGCCCCTGGGCTTCAGATTCAACCATTTAGGTCCAGTTTTACTTGTTGTTGCGGCCTTCGAGCAGGCCGGCGATCAGCTTCGGCGCACTGGACTTCAGAGCTTCACCACGGCCCGACAGGCTCGGATTGGTCATGAAATACTGCTGCGCATTGAACGGTTCTTCGCCCCTGCGCACTTCCATGCGTCGCGACGTACCGTCGGGCAATATCTCGTAGCTTTGTTGATTGTCAATCACGTTGCCGAGCATAATCTGTGACAAGACTTGCTCGTGAACGGTCGGATTCGTCAGCGGAACCATGGTTTCGACGCGGCGATCGAGGTTTCGTGGCATCATGTCGGCCGAACCGATGTAAACCAGCGCCTTATCGGACGGCAGGCCGTGGCCGTTGCCGAAGCAGAAGATGCGGCTGTGTTCGAGGAAGCGGCCGACGATCGACTTGACGCGGATCTTCTCCGAAAGGCCGGGCACCTGCGGGCGCAGGCAGCAGATGCCGCGCACCACCAGATCGATCTCGACGCCGGCATGGCTGGCGCGATAGAGCGCATCGATGATGTCGGGATCGACAAGCGCGTTCATCTTCATCCAGATCGCGGCCGGCGCGCCGTTCCTGGCATGCTGGATCTCCTCCTCGATGTGGCGCAGGATGCGCGGGCGCATCGTATAGGGCGAGATGGCGAGCTGCATGCCCTGTTCGGGCTCGCCGTAGCCGGTGATGAAGTTGAAGATATTCGCCATGTCATGGGCGATGACGGGATTGCAGGTAAAATAGGAAAGGTCGGTATAAATCTTCGCGGTGATCGGGTGGTAGTTGCCCGTTCCGAGGTGGCAATAGGTGCGCAGCTTGCCTTCCTCGCGCCGGACGACCATCGACATCTTGGCGTGGGTCTTGAGCTCGATGAAACCGAAGACGACCTGCACGCCGGCGCGTTCGAGATCGCGCGCCCAGCGGATGTTCGCCTCTTCGTCGAAGCGGGCCTTGAGCTCGACCAGCGCCGTCACCGACTTGCCGGCTTCGGCGGCGTCGATCAGGGCGCGGACGATCGGGCTGTCGTTGGAGGTACGGTAAAGCGTCTGCTTTATCGCCAGGACGTCAGGATCGCGCGCAGCCTGGAGAAGAAACTGGACCACCACGTCGAAAGATTCGTAGGGGTGATGGACGACCATGTCCTTTTCGCGGATGGCGGCAAAGCAGTCGCCGGCATGTTCGCGGACGCGCTCGGGAAATCGCGCATTGTAGGGGGCAAACCTGAGATCCTCGCGCGGCGCCTTGGTGATCTCGGACAGGGTGTTCAACGCCAAAAGACCCGGCAGAACGGCGACGCGATTGTCCGGGATATTGAGGGCCTGAACGACGAACTGGCGCAGCGAGGCCGGCATTTCCGAGTCGGTCTCGATGCGGATGACCTTACCGCGGCGGCGGCGCTTCAGCGCCGTTTCGAAAAAGCGGACGAGATCCTCGGCCTCTTCCTCGACTTCGATATCGCTGTCGCGGATGACGCGGAACGTACCGGAACCCTGCACCTCGTAACCCGGGTAGAGCCGATGGATGAAGATGTTGGCGACATCTTCCAGCGTGATGTAGCGGATCGTGTTTCCATCATCCGGCAGACGAACGAAGCGGTCGAGCGCCACCGGCAGGCGCAGCAGCGCCGTCATCGGCTCGCGGCCGTTCTTGCTGACGAGCTGCAGGCCGATCGAGAAGCCGAGATTCGGAATGAAGGGGAACGGATGGGCCGGATCGATCGACAGCGGCGTCAGGACCGGGAAGATCGCCTGTTCGAATTCGGCGGCCAGCCACTGGCGGTCGGCATCGCTCAAGGCGCCGGGGCGCACGATCAGGATGTCTTCCTTGGCGAGATATTGCTGCAGGACGGCGAGCGAGGCCTGCTGCTCCATCTGCAGATGGTCGATCTCCTGCAGGATCGAGTCGAGCTGCTCGGCCGGCGTCTTGCCGTCGGGGCTGCGGATGGCGATGTTCTGGCGCACCTGGCCCTCGAGGCCGGCGACACGCACCATGAAGAATTCATCGAGATTGGCGGCCGAGATCGACAGGAAGCGGACGCGCTCGAGCAGCGGATGCTCGGTATTCAGCGTTTCTTCGAGGACTCGGCGGTTGAACTGCAGCCAGGAGAATTCCCGGTTGATGAAGCGCTCGGGGCTCTTGAGCAGCTCTTCCAGCGGGGGAGTGTTGTCGTTGATCTCGGGAGCGAGTTCTTGATGTTCTGCGACTGCACTATCCATTGTCCGCTTACCCCGTTCTCAATCGCCAAAGGCAATTATATCAGTTTGACGACGGAACTGTGACAGTCAATCGGCCGGTTCTGAATTTCCCAATTCATTCAATACTTCGGCCGCAAGAGACCGGGTGATTTTCGTACCCCGCGACAGGGCCAGCCGGTCAAGCCTTTCGACGATCGTCTGGGCCGCGTTCAGCGACCGCTCCATCCGGTTGACGATATAGAGCACGAGTTTGTCATCTATATAAAGCTGCCGGTCGGCGAAGAGCTTGACGATCACCTGCGACAACAGCGCCTCATCGGGTTCGCCGATCTCGACGACGGTTGCCGCTTTCAGGCGTGAGCGCAGATCGGGCAGCGAAACCGGCCATGACATCGGCCAGAGACGGCTGGTGATCAACAGGCTGGTGCCGTTTTCGCGCACGCTGTTGATGACGTGGAATAGCGCGTTGTCATCGAAGCCGAGGCGATCGGCGTCCTCGAACAGCACCGGGCCGGCGGCGGCGGCAACGGCGGCATCCGAGCCGAGCTCGGGATGGATGTCGACGGCGCCGCTCAAGTCCCGCCAGATGCGGGCAAGATGCGATTTACCCGAGCCGACCGGGCCGGCGAGCACGACGACCGGCGATGGCCATGCGGGCCAGGCATCGACGATCGAAACGGCGGCGGCGAGACGCTCCGAGATCAGGAGGTCGTCGCGCCCGCTTGCGGCATCGTGCGAAAAGACCAGCGGCAACTGCTCTCCGGCCTTGCGCTTCGGATCAGCGTTCTTGACGTCATTCATTGGGAACTGATTTCGTCTTCCTGGCGCGGCCGCTTGATGACCCGCCAAAATAAAGATCGCTCTGAAGGTAGCGTGAAAGCGCGAAGCGAACAAGGACGCCGACGGCTGCGGCGGCCGGCACGGCGACCAAAAGACCGACGAAACCGAAGAGCGCGCCGAAGGCAAAAAGCGCAAACATCAGCCAGACCGGATGCAGGCCGACGCTGGAACCGACGAGCTTCGGCTGCAGAATGTTGCCTTCCAGGAACTGACCACTGAAGAAGACGACGAGCACCAGCCCGATCCAGGGATAATCCGGCCAGAACTGCACGAGCGCCACGCCGATGGCGAGGACGAGGCCAACCATCGAGCCGACATAGGGAATGAAACTGATCATGCCGGCGAAGAGGCCGATCAGCAGGCCGAAATTCAACCCGACGAGAGAAAGGCCGACGGCATAATAGATGCCGAGGATAAGGCAGAGCGAGCCCTGGCCGCGGATGAAGCCCGCGATCGCCTGGTCGATCTCCTTGGCGATCTGGCGGACATCGCTGACATAATCGCGCGGGATCCACTGATCGACCTTGGCAACCATGCGGTCCCAGTCGAGCAGGATATAGAAGGCGACGACGGGGGTGACGACGAGCAGCGATATGACGTCGACGATCGCCTTGCCGGAATTCCAGATCTGCGCGAAGAGCCCGGTGAGGAACCCCATACCCTCCGACAGGATGCCGGAGAGATTGTCCTTGATCGCGCCCATCTGGTTCTCGACCCAGTCCGGCAGCAGCGAATTCTGCGCCTGCGTGATGAACTGCTGCAACTGGCTGATATAACCCGGCAGACGCTCGGCAAAATCGTTGAACTGGCTGATGAGCACCGGAATGAGGATCATCAGCGCTAAGGCGAAGACGATGACGAAGGCGACCAGAATGCCGATGGTCGCCATCATGCGGCTCAGGCCCAGGCGTTCAAGCCGGTCGGCCACCGGATCGAGGAAATAGGCGATCGCCATGCCGGCGATGAAAGGCAGCAGGATCGAGCTGAAGACATAGAGAAAGACGATGAAGAAGACGAGCACTGCCAGCCAGAAGAAGATCTGACGCTTGAGACTGTTGCCGCTGACATGCTGTGGCATCGCTTCCCCGTTGATTGCTCGCCGCCGCCAAACGCCGCATCCGATCCGAAGCGGCCATTCAGCACATAGGATGCAGGCGCAAAGATGGTCAACCCTGTCGCGTCAAATCCCGGAAAGGGTGGAGGGAGACGCGGGAAATTGGGGGCTTTTGCCATGCAACGCTTGCATAAACGCCCCTGTCATGCAATTGCGACCGGCAGATGACGCGGCACGTTTGCCGCCTGAAATAGCCATCGGAGACCAGCATGAGCCAGTCTGGGAAAAACGGCCTGACATATAGCGATGCAGGCGTCGATATCGATGCCGGCAACCTCCTCGTCGAGAAGATCAAGCCGGCAGTGCGTTCGACGCGCCGTCCCGGCGCCGATGGCGAGATCGGCGGCTTCGGCGGGCTCTTCGACCTCAAGGCGGCGGGCTTCAGCGATCCGGTTCTGGTCGCCGCCAATGACGGCGTCGGCACCAAGCTGAAGATCGCCATCGATGCCGACTATCACGACACCGTCGGCATCGACCTCGTCGCCATGTGCGTCAACGATCTCGTGGTGCAGGGCGCCGAGCCGCTGTTCTTCCTCGATTATTTCGCGACCGGCAAGCTCGACCCCGACCAGGGCGCAGCCATCGTCGGCGGCATTGCCGCCGGCTGCCGCGAGGCCGGCTGCGCGCTGATCGGCGGCGAGACCGCCGAGATGCCCGGCATGTATTCCTCCGGCGACTACGATCTCGCCGGTTTTGCCGTGGGTGCTGCCGAACGCGGCAAGCTGCTGCCCTCGGGCGATATCGCCGAGGGTGACGTGATCCTCGGCCTCGCCTCCTCCGGCGTCCATTCCAACGGCTTTTCGCTGGTACGCAAGATCGTGGAACTGTCCGGCCTCGACTGGAGCGCCGCCGCACCTTTTGCCGAAGGCAGGCTGCTCGGCGAAGCGCTGCTCGAGCCGACCCGCATCTATGTGAAGCCGCTTCTGAAGGCGATCCGCGAGACCGGCGCCATCAAGGCGCTGGCGCACATCACCGGCGGCGGTTTCCCGGAAAACATTCCGCGCGTCTTGCCGAAACACCTAGCCGCCGAGATCGATCTTGATGCCGTCAAGGTTCCAGCGGTGTTTTCGTGGCTCGCCAAGACGGGCGGCGTCGAATCCAGGGAAATGCTGCGCACCTTCAATTGCGGCGTCGGCATGATCGCCGTCGTTGCCGTCGAGAACGTCGCGGCCGTTTCGGCCGCCCTCGAAGCCGAGGGCGAGACTGTGATCACGCTCGGCCGCATGATCGCCCGCAACGAAGGCGCTGCCGGCACGGTCTACAAGGGCACGCTTGCGATATGAGCGCACCGCGCAAACGCGTCGTCGTCTTCATATCAGGCAGCGGCTCCAACATGATGGCGTTGGTTGCGGCGGCGAAGGCCGCCGACTATCCGGCCGAGATCGTCGGGGTGATCTCCGACAAGGCGGATGCCGGCGGGCTTGCCAAGGCTGATGCCGAAGGCATCGCCACCTTCGCTTTCCCCCGCAAGGACTACGCCAGCAAGGACGCGCATGAGGCGGCGATCTTTTCGGCGCTCGACGAGCTTTCGCCCGACATTCTGTGCCTGGCAGGCTACATGCGGCTACTGACGGCAACTTTCATCCAGCGTTACGAAGGCCGGATGCTCAACATCCACCCTTCCCTGCTGCCGCTGTTTCCCGGCCTGCATACGCATCAGCGGGCGATCGACGCCGGGATGCGGATCGCGGGCTGCACGGTGCATTTCGTCACCGAGGGCATGGATGAAGGGCCGGTGATCGGCCAGGCGGCCGTACCGGTTCTCTCGGGCGACACAGCCGAAAGCCTTGCCGCGCGTGTGCTCACCATCGAACATCAAATCTATCCGCAGGCGCTGCGGCTGTTTGCCGAAGGCCGGGTGACGATGGAAGGCGGCAAGGCCGTCGGCGCGGAGGCCTCGACCGCCGCACCCAAGGCACAGCTGATTTCGCTGATCGGCGACCGCGCTTAGATTGCTGCGCTATTTTCTGAAAGCCGGTAACTTTATCAGGTCTTCCCTACTGATCTGAACACCGGAGCTTTCGGAAAGAATTGAGCAGCGCCCGCCGCTATGACCCCAAAATAATCACAGAGGTCAGCCAACTGATTCCATCCTGTGGTATCAGGTATTCTTGATTCTCCTTCTGAGCCATCGCTTGGCCACCAGAACAATATTTCCAATGATTACGTAAGAGGACAAAAACAATAGAGGAAGGTGAATCGCGACCGAGCCGTAACCTCCCCTCTCACACAGCGTCTCTACCGAAGCTTGACTTAAAACAATCTTGGATCCGCTCAATATCGTAGCAAATGGATAGTTGAATATTGCAAAATATATTACAACAAAAACAAATATTCCCCTGTCGTATATATAACAAAAAACAACAGAAATCAAAGAAATAAATATCAAAACAAATCCTGGATACTTATATACAAATATAATCGCATTCAATAAGGAAGCAGCCGATTTTTTGCATTGTATATATTTGCCACCTATATAGACGTTCGGGATACCATATTGGTTATCGTAGTAAATTGACACAACAATTACACATATTGTCGCGATTCCACTTAAAACGAACGGCAGCAGCCCCCACTCCTTGTGCAGCAATCTCGGCTCAGATGACATCTTGACTCCGCATCGTTGGCGTCTTGTTCCGGAGTTATGTGATAGTCGGGGTACCGTCGACGAGAAAGCCAGCTTAGCCGGGATCTCGTCATTCTGTGGTGGAGGGATTATTTCGACGCTCAGACGTGCAGCTAAGCCGCCAAAGCCCGCAGCGGATGCAGCGTGCCGTCGCTGTAGACGAAGCGGCCGGCGCGGAAAGTGGCGCGGATGCGGTTGATATCGCCCGGTTCGACCACGACGAGATCGGCGCGCTGACCAAGGGCGATCTCGCCACGATCCGACAGACCGGCCGAGCGGGCCGCATTGCCGGTCGCCATGGCAACGGCTGCCGGCAGGCCGCCTTCCACCATGTCGGCAAGCTTGAAGATGCCGGGCACGAAGGCGGCCGGATGATAATCGGCGGCGATGACGCTGAGCAGGCCGGCCCTTGCGGCATCGAGGGCGCTGAGATTGCCCGACATCGACTGGCCGCGCAGCGCGTTCGGCGCGCCCATCAGCGTCCAGAGGCCACGGCGGCGCGCCTCTTCCGCCGCAGGCGCCGTGACCGGAAACTCGCTGATGGTCACGCCGAGATCATGCATTTCGGCGACCTTTTCGACGCTGTCATCGTCATGCGAGGCAAGCGACAGCTTGTGCTTCAGCGACAGCGCGACAATCTCCTTCAGCTTGGCCTCGATGTCAGGATTGTTGCGCATGGCGATGCGCTTGGCGACGATCTCCGCCGCCATGTCCTCTGAGATGGCGCGGCGCTCGGAAATGCTGAGGATGTAGCTCTGCAGATTGTTGTATTGGCCCTGGCCCGGCGTGTGGTCGGTCAGCGACACCATGTCGATCTGGTCGGCATTCAGCAGACGCTCGAGTGCCGGGGCTGCACCGACATTGGTGATTTCGTAGCGGGCATGGACGCGGTGGTCGATCAGCAGATCATCGCGCAGACGGTTGATGCCCTCGATCACTGCCGAGGTCGTCTCCAGCGAACGGACATGGCCGTAGACGCTCTCGGTCGCAAAAGAGACGGCGGCAAAGGCGGTCGTGACACCGGCGGCGGCAAGCTTCTTGTCGAGTTCGTGGATGCCGAAATCGATCGGCATCGTCGCGTTCGGCCGCGGGGCGATCTCGCGCTCGATCATGTCGCCGTGCAGATCGACGAATCCGGGCATCAGCAGCCGTCCGCCGCCATCGACGGCAGCGGCGGCGACCGGCTCCGGCCTGATCTCAGCGATGACGCCATCCTCAACACGCACGGCACCTTCACTCACCACCTCGTTTGGGAGAACGAGGGTGAAATTGCTGAGCCACATGGGCTTTCTCCTGACCGCATCCGATGATTGACAAGCCGCAGCGGATAAAACCGCTTCGTGACAGTCGTATGAAATTTCGAGCGCGATCACCTTAAAGCGGAAACTTGCGCTTTGGAATTGGTTGAATGCGCTCGCCGCGCGGATTCACGACCATCGATTCAACCAGCGCGAGTCTCGAATCCAGCGACCGGAGCCTTCGAATTGACTAGTTATAAATTAACTAGTAGTATTATTACTATGCCATCTATCAAACGCTCTCCAGTCGCGCTCGCCGTCCTTGCAATGCTCATGGAAGAGCCAATGCATCCTTACCGAATGCAGCGGCTCATCAAGGAGCGCGGCAAGGACGAAGTGATCAATGTCACGCAGAGGGCGAGCCTTTATCAAACAATCCAGCGGCTCGAACGCGAGGGCTTGATCATCCCGCGGAAAACAGTCCGGGACGACAAGCGTCCAGAGCGAACCGTGTACGAGATAACTGAGAAGGGCCGCGAAATCGCGCTTGAATGGATGCGGGCGATATTGTCGACCCTGACGCGAGAATATCCGGAATTCCCCGCGGCGATGTCATCTCTTCCGCTGCTTACGCCTGATGATGTGGCGAGCCAGCTTGAGCTCAGAGCAAAAGCCATCGAGTCGGAACTTCGCAGGATCGACGACGTCTTGCAGGAAGCTCAGGCTGTTCCAAGGCTCTTCCTTCTCGAGATGGAATATCTCCGAGCGATCCACGCAGCCGAATTATCCTGGGTCAGTGGCATTGTCGGGGACCTCAGCGCCCAGCGTATCACCTGGACAGAGGAGTGGCTGAGACAGATCGCCGCCAAATTCTCAATCGCCCCCAAACTCGACTAGGACCAACACCATGAAGGTTTTGATTATCGGCGCCGGGACCGGCGGTTTGGCACTCGCACATCTGCTTAAGCAGGCTGGGGTTTGCATAGCGGTATATGAGCGCGACTTTGCGCCGAGCACCGACAGTGGTGGTTATCGCGTCGGCATCAGCCCGGCTGGAAGCCGCGCGCTAAAAGCCTGTGTCCCCGGCGAACTCTACGATCTCTATGTCGCCACCTGCGCGAGGTCGCCACGCTATTTCAACATGCTCACTGAACAACTGGGCGAAGTCCTGAGCTTCGATATCGATGATGCAGGCCCGAACACTCTCGACGGTGAAAAGAACGTCATTCGAAAGACGCTGAGGCGGGTTCTGCTCAGAGGACTTGAAGACGACGTCTTCTTCGGGAAGACGCTTCAAAGTTACATAAACAGCGCCGACGGGTCGGTCATAGCTTGCTTTCAGGATGGAAGTCTCGCGACGGGAGATGTGCTGGTGGGCGCTGACGGCACGAATTCGACTGTACGCAAGCAACGTCTGCCGGAAGCGCGTCTGGAAGACACGGGGATCGTGTCGGTCGGGGGCAAAATTCCGATGACGGACGCGACGAAAGCTCTGCTGTCGGACAAAATGTTTCAAGGCATGTCGCTGATCATGGCGCCGATGGGCTTCGGCGCAATCATTCACTCGCTCGAGTTCGCCGGCACTAGAAGCGACCCAGGTTTTATTGCTCGTTGGCCGGACTTCGTCGAAGCACTCGACGAGGACAGCGTCGGTTGGGGGGTATGGGGAGCTCGGCAGAACTGGCCGCGGGACCCGACCGGTCTGAGCGGCGAACAATTGAGAGAACTGGGCTTGAAACTCACCCGGGACTGGCATCCGCACTTACATGCGCTCATTCAGATGACGGAGCCCTCGACGATCCACGATATCAGGATGAGAACCGCCGTCCCGCTGACGCCTTGGGCGAGTTCGAATGTCACTCTGCTCGGTGACGCCGTCCATACGATGACACCAGGACGAGGCGCGGGCGCCAATACCGCGCTTCGCGATGCCGCACTGCTCGGACGCATGCTGGTTGAAGCGAACCAAGGGCGAAAACCGCTTGTCGAAGCCATACATGCCTACGAAGTCGAGATGCTTCGCTACAGTACCGAAGCAATCCGAGAATCGAAAAAGCAGATGGATGCCCGCGACCTGGTCCATCGGCCAATTGTCGGCAGACTTCAACTCGCTGTCACGCGCGGCGTAATGCGCATCATCAATGCGGTACCTGCACTGAAGCAGCGCGCCTTTCAGCAGATGATGCGAGTTCGCGGGGAAAACTAAACGGGTCGCGGATCATGTCGATCCGCCCGAAGTAACTTGACGAACCAGGTCTCGATCGCCTTACCGCTAATGAAATTTGCCCCTGTTCAAAAGCGCCCATTGCAAGAGCACGATCGTCTTGGCATCGAAGATCTCGCCAGTTTCGATCATTGCCGCGGCGGCGTCGAGCGGGACTTCGAGGACCTCGATATCCTCGTGCTCTTCGTCCAGGCCGCCGCCTTCCGCCACGCGGTCGGCGGTGTCGATGAGGGCTGCGAAGAAGTGGACGACCTCGGTGACGGCGCCCGGCGAGGTATAGGATTTGAACAGGAAGCGCGCGTCGCGCAGGCGATAGCCGGTCTCCTCCATCGCCTCGCGGCGGATCGCCGCCTCGGGATGATCATCGTCGAGAAGGCCGGCCGGCACCTCGATTGTCCAGGCGGGATCGCCGTTGAGATGAACAGGGAGGCGGAACTGGCGGACGAGCACGACAAGGTCGCGCCTGGGATCATAAAGCAGGATGCAGGCGGCGGGCGTGCGGTGATAGACTTCCCGCTTCAACCGCTGGGTTGCGCCCTTGCGGTCGATATAATCGAGCAGGTAGCTGGCGAGCCGCGTCCACCCATTCGACAAAATTTCCCCGCTGACGATCTTCACGCGTGATGTCGGCTGCATCATGCTGCGTCCCTGCGAAGCCAGACCTTGTTGTCGTGAACGGCCGCCCCGCCATAGGGTGCGACGGGGTCGGCGCCGGTCAAGACATTGATGCCCTCGCCATCGACATGCGCCTTGTTCGGCCAAAGCCCCTCGGCGATCAGCACGCCGGATTTCACTTCGGTGGTGATGCGGGCGTGGATGCGCAGATCGCCGCGGCTATTGCCAATGCGAACGAGATCGCCATGGGCGATGCCATTGGCTTCGGCGTCGGCGGGATTGATCATCACCTCGGGGCGCCCTTCCTTTTGGCGAGAGGTCTTGGTCTCGGAGAAGCTCGAATTCAGGAAGTTGCGGGCGGGCGACGTGGCCAGCCGGAAAGGATGCTCGGGATCGGCGACTTCGATGACATCGACCTGATCGGGGAAGGCCGGAAGCTCGGCATGCGGCCCGAGCACGCCGATAGCGGCCGGCGGCTTGTTCGGCGCCGGCTGATTGATCCAGTCCGGGCGAAAGTGGAACTTGCCATCCGGATGGGCAAAGCCGTTCAGATAATGCGCCTCCTCGAAGGCGGGCTGGCGATCGAACCATTTGTGTTCGAGGAAATGCTCATAATCCGGCAGGCCGCTCGATTCGAGGATGCGGTCGACCATCTCGCGGGCGGTGAAGCCGAAGCCGGGACGATCGGCGACGCCGAGGCGTTTGGCCAGTTCCTCGATGACGAAGAGATTGGTGCGCACGGTCGGCGGCGGCTCGACCAGCTTCGGCCCCAGCAGGATATGGTTCTGGCCGCCGGCCCGGTAGATATCGTCATGCTCGACGAACATCGTCGCCGGAATGACGATATCGGCGATCTCAGCCGTTTCGGTCATGAACTGCTCGTGGACGGCGACGAAGAGGTCGTTGCGGGCAAAGCCGCGTCTGACGAGGCGCTGCTCGGGGGCGATGTTGGCGGGATTGGTGTTCTGGATCAGCATCGCCGTCACCGGGCCGCGATGACGGAGCGCCACCGCATCACCGGTCAGCACCCGGCCGATCTGCGACTGGTCGAGCATGCGGATATCGGCATCCTTCATCGACCGGCCGGTCAGTTCGGCGCTGTTCATGCGGAAAATATCGCTGTTCGAATGGAAGGCGCCGCCGCCTTCATATTGCCAGGAGCCGAGAACGGTGGCGATCGAGGCGGCCGCATGCATGGCGACCGCGCCGTTGCGCTGGCGGGTGAAGCCATAGCCCAGGCGGAAGAAGGTCTTCTTCGTGGTGCCGACGAGGCTGGCGAAAGCTTCGATCTCCTCGACCGAAAGACCGGTGATGGCGGCGGCCCATTGCGGCGTCCTGGTTTTCAGATGCGCTTCGAGACCCTCGGGATCGTCGGCATACCGCGCCATATAATCACGGTCGGCATGGCCGTCGCGGAAGGCGATGTGCATGACAGCGCAGGCGAGTGCTGCATCGGTACCCGGCCTGACGATCAACGCCATGTCGGCCTGCTTCATCGTCGGATTGTCGTAAATGTCGATGACGACGATCTTGGCGCCGCGCTCCTTGCGCGACTTGATGGCGTGGGTCATCACATTGACCTGCGTCGAGACCGCGTTGGTGCCCCAGATGACGACGCAATCGGTGCGGCTCATCTCGCGCGGATCGGGACCACGCAGCGTGCCGGTCGCCATGGTGAAGCCGGTCCAGGCGGGGTTGGTGCAGATCGAGGAGAAGAAGCCGGAGTAACGCTTGGCATGACGCAGACGATCGATCGAATCGCGCTGCACCCAGCCCATGGTGCCAGCGTAGAAATAGGGCCAGATCGCCTCGCTGCCGTCCCTCGCCTCGGCCTTCACAAAGGCTTCGGCGATCTCATCCAGCGCATCGTCCCAGGAAATCTGCTGCCACTGCCCTGCGCCCTTGGCGCCGGCGCGGCGCAAGGGATGCATCAGGCGGTCGGGATGGTAGAGCCGCTCGACATAACGGGCGACCTTGGCGCAGATGACGCCTGACGTGTAGGAATGGTCATTGGCGCCGCGCACACGGCCGATGCGGCCATCCTCTGATATATCGACCTCCAGCGCACAGGTGGAGGGACAGTCATGCGGACAGGCGGTGTGGCCCACCCTATTGGCCGGCTTTTCTGATTTGGCGTGGATGGGGGTCGCAATGTTCATGGCATTTGTATATTCCAAGGCTTGCACGGCCAAAAGCCACAAAAGCTCGCCATGACGCGAATTCATACGGACATCAGCGAAAATGAACTACCGCCATATCTACCACGCGGGCAACTTTGCCGATGTGCTGAAACATGCCGTGCTGGCGCGGCTGATCCGCTACATGCAGAAGAAGGATGGGGCGTTCCGCGTGCTCGACACGCATGCCGGCATCGGCCTCTACGACCTCTCCTCCGAGGAAACGCAGAAAACCGGCGAATGGCTCGAGGGCATCGGCAAGCTGATGGAGGCCGAGCTCGGACCTCAGGTTTCCGAACTGCTCGAGCCCTACCTCTGGGCAATCCGCGAACTCAACCCAGAGGGCGGCGTCCGCTTCTATCCTGGATCGCCGAAACTTGCGCGCATGCTGTTCCGCCCGCAGGACCGGCTGTCGGCCATGGAACTGCACCCCGAGGACTTTATCAGGCTGCACCGGCTGTTCGAGGGCGATCACCATGCCCGCATCACCGAGCTCGACGGCTGGCTGGCGCTCGGCGCGCATCTGCCGCCGAAGGAGAAGCGCGGCATCGTGCTCGTCGATCCGCCCTTCGAGGAAGAGGATGAATATCAGCGTCTGGCCGAAGGGTTGGAAAAGGCCTATCGGCGTTTTCCCGGCGGCACCTATTGCCTGTGGTATCCACTGAAGAAGGGCGCGCCGATCAAGGAATTCCACGAGAGCCTGCAGGCGCTCGACATCCCGAAAATGCTCTGCGCCGAGCTCGTGGTTCGCAGCGACCGCGGCACTACCGGATTGACGGGCTCAGGCCTCGTCATCGTCAACCCGCCCTTCACGCTGAAGGACGAGTTGCACCAATTGCTGCCCGCATTGAAGGACCATCTGGCGCAGGATCGTTTCGCCTCGCACCGCGCCTTCTGGCTGCGCGGCGAGAACAAGGCCATAAAGGACGATAGCTAACTACAGCACCGCGCGTCTTTTCAGACGCGCAAAGACGCCGTAGCACTTTGAATTTGCGCATAATCCTTTCCGAAAATCGATTTCGATTTTCGGGGTTATGCGCTAGCTTCGCGGATAGTCCGCGCCGCAATCCACAATCTCATCAGGTGTCCCATGAAGCTCCTTTGTTCGCCCGCCTCGCCCTATTCCAACAAGGTGCGGATGGCCGCGCATTTTCTGGAGCTGGAGTTGAACGCCATCCGGGTCGACACCAATACCGGACCGGCGATCCTGGTGGATAACAATCCGCTCGGCAAGATTCCGACGCTTCTGACCGATGACGGGCTTTCGATCTATGACAGCGTGGCGATCATGCATTATTTCGACCGGCTGACGAAGGGTGGGCTCTACCCCTCCAAGAAGGGCAAGCGCACGGATGCGGAAATCCTCGAGGCGCTCTGCGACGGCATCTGCGACTGCCTGCTGGCGATCGTCTATGAGCGGCGCTTCCGCGACGAGGACAAGGTTCACCAGCCGTGGATCGACCGGCAATGGAAGAAGGCGACGAGCGGGCTCGCTCATCTGAGCGCCAATCCGCCGAAGCTCGGCAAGAAGCTCAGCGGCGGGCATTTCGCGCTGGCCGCGACGCTCGATTATCTCGAACTGCGCTTCAAGGACCAGTGGGAGGCCGATCATGCGCCGCTGACCGACTGGCTGCGGCAGTTCGGCAAGAAATTCCCTGCCCATAACGAGCTCAAATCCCAGGGCTGAGTGTGCTCAAAGCGCACGGCTGAACGACCGGACCAACAAGCGGACAGCAAAAAGCCGGGCGATGAGCCCGGCTTTTCATGCTTGAACAGTTTGTCCGGCTTAGAACTTGACGCCGATACCGAGCTTGACGCTGTTCTCGTCGTAACCGCGCGAGAAGCTGCCGGAGTCGAGGTCGTAGTCCTTGCTCTGGTAGTCGGTGTAACGATATTCCAGGCGCGTCGTGATGTTGTTGGTCACGAAGGCTTCGACGCCGGCGCCGACCGTATAGCCGAAGTTCGTCTTGCTTTCGTCCGAGGTGTCGTCGGAAACCTTGACGTCGCCGATCGCCAGACCGGCCGTGCCGTAGAGCAGGAAGGGGTTCATGTCGTAGCCGACGCGGCCACGGACGGAGCCGTTCCAGCCATACTTGTTCTTGACGCCGCCCGAGGAGACGTCGTCGCCGCTGTAGCCGAGGTCGGATTCAACGCCGTAGACGATCTGGCCCGCCTGCCAGTTGTAGCCGGTGAAGACCTGGCCGCCGAAACCATAGGTGTGGCGGTCGGAACCGAAGTCACCCATGTTGTAGGTGCCGGCGCCGCCGAGGTAGAAGCCTTCCCAGTTTCCTGCCGGCTTGACCGGAGCGTCCTGGGCAACCGGCGCTTCCGGAACCTGGTCGACGGCATCGGCCGCCTGAGCTGCCGAGACGCCCGCAATTGCAAAAACGGAGGCCATGAGGCCAGCAATGAGTACACGCATACTTAGTCTCCTTTCAGTCCCGCGCCGCTTGTCATCTGTCTATCAGTGAAGCATTGGCGGGATATTGCCAGATGTCCCTTCCGGATCGAGACTGAAATTGGAACTCAAATGCGGATTTGAAAGAGCCAAATTGTGATATCATTGTGGCAGCCGCATGGCTGAAATTCGATGTTGCTTTGACGCAACATACACTTCATTAACCCTATCGAAGAGTTAAACTTAAAATACTTATTTTAGTAAATCGCATTCTTAAATAATACATAGAATATCTCGCTCGGGGACGCAACCGCAACGGCCTATTTATATAATCTCCGCCGGCCCCTATATAGTCTGCAGGCAGACTCGCGGGATCAGAAAGCAAGATTTTGAACGACGAAAGACTTCGCACGGCCCTTATAACAGGGTCAGCTAAGAGAATAGGACGGGCAATCGCCGAAGACCTTGCTGCAAATGGCTTTTCCGTCGCGATCCACGCGAACGGCTCCGTTGGTGAAGCCGAAGAGCTGGTGGCGGAATTGCGGCGGAAGGGATATCGGGCAGCCGCCTTGCAGGCCGACCTGACCGATATCGGCGAAACCGGCGCGTTGGTCGCGAAGGCGTCGGAAGCACTCGGGCCGCTCGATCTGCTCGTCAACAATGCGTCGGTCTTCCAGCATGATTCAGCGCGTAGTTTCAATGCCGCCACCTGGGCATTGCACTTCGACCTGCATGTACGTGCGCCCTCTATCCTTGCGGCGGCCTTCGCGCAGCAGATGCCCGTTGCGGCATCGGGGCTGATCGTCAATATCATCGACCAGCGGGTTTGGGCGCTGAGGCCCAGCTTCTATTCCTATACCCTCTCCAAATCCGCGCTGTGGACGGCGACGCAGACGCTTGCACAGGCATTGGCGCCACGCATCCGCGTCAATGCCGTCGGCCCCGGTCCCTCGATGCCGAGCGAGCGGCAGGCGATGGAGGACTTCCAAGCGCAGGTCTCAGCCCTTATCTTGCAGCGAGGGCCGGCGCTCGAGGAATTCGGACAAACGATTCGCTTCCTTTACGACACGCCCTCGATCACCGGCCAGATGATTGCCCTCGACGGCGGCCAGCACCTCGCCTGGCAGACGCCCGATGTGGCGGAGATTACGGAATGAACGGACGAAAGCTGCCGGATGGCGGCGTTCTCTACGACGAGACGGATGAGAGCGAAGACGATATCGAGGTGGAAGGCGATGTTTCCGCCGCCGCCCCGCTTGCCGCAGCCGTCGACTGGAACGCCGGCAGCCTCAATGAAACCGGGCTCATCGGCGCGGAACTGATCGGTGAATTCGTCAAGCGGCTGCCGAACAGCCCCGGCGTCTACCGCATGTTCAATGCCGAGGGCGACGTACTTTATGTCGGCAAGGCGCGCAGTCTGAAGAAGCGCGTCGGCAATTACGCCGTCGGCCGCGTGCATTCCAACCGCATCGCCCAGATGGTACGCCAGACGGCGAACATGGAATTCGTGACGACGCGCACGGAAACCGAAGCGCTGCTTCTGGAAGCGAATCTGATCAAACGCTTGCGGCCGCGCTTTAACGTATTGCTGCGCGACGACAAGTCCTTCCCCTACATCCTCATCACCGGCGACCACCGGGCGCCTGCGATTTTCAAGCATCGCGGTGCGAGAGCGCGAAAGGGCGACTATTTTGGACCTTTCGCTTCGGCCGGCGCTGTCGGGCGGACGATCAATTCGCTGCAGCGCGCCTTCCTGATTCGCACCTGCACCGACAGCGTCTTCGAAACGCGGACGCGACCCTGCCTGCTCTACCAGATCAAGCGCTGTTCCGGGCCCTGCACGCATGAGGTCAGCGACGAGGGTTATGGCGAACTGGTGCAGGAGGCGAAGGACTTCCTGTCCGGCAAGAGCCAGAAGGTGAAGTCGCATATGGCCGAGGCCATGAACCAGGCGGCCGAGGACCTCGATTTCGAGCGGGCGGCGATATATCGTGATCGCCTGGCGGCACTTTCGCATGTGCAGAGCCACCAGGGCATCAATCCGGCCGGCGTCGAAGAGGCTGATGTTTTCGCCATCCACCATGAGGGCGGCGTTTCCTGCATCCAGGTGTTCTTCTTCCGCACCGGACAGAACTGGGGCAATCGCGCCTATTTCCCAAAGGCCGATCCGCAGCTTTCGAGCGCCGAAGTGCTGAACTCCTTCATGGCGCAGTTCTACGACGACAAGCCGGTGCCGAAGCAGATCATGCTGTCGGAAACGGTCGAGGAGTTGGAACTGCTCGCTGCCGCACTCAGCGAAAAGGCCGGCCACAAGGTTTCCATCCTCGTGCCGCAGCGCGGCGAGAAGCGCGATCTGGTCGATCATGTCGTCGGCAATGCACGCGAGGCGCATGGGAGAAAGCTCGCCGAAACGGCGTCGCAGTCGCGGCTGCTCGAGGGTTTCAAGGAAACGTTCGGGCTTTCCTATGCGCCGCAGCGCATCGAGATCTACGACAACTCGCATATCATGGGCACCAATGCCGTCGGCGGCATGGTGGTCGCGGGGCCGGAAGGCTTCGTCAAGAACCAGTACCGCAAGTTCAACATCAAATCGACCGACATCACGCCCGGAGACGACTTCGGCATGATGAAGGAGGTGATGACACGGCGTTTCTCGCGGTTGATCAAGGAGGAAGGCATTCCAGACCGGACGGTGCAGGCGGCCACACCCGACGCCGCCGACATGCCCTTCCCCACCTGGCCCGATGTGATCCTGATCGACGGCGGCCAGGGGCAAATGACGGCGGTGCGCGCCATCCTTGCCGAACTCGGCATCACCGACAGCGTCACGGCGATCGGCATCGCCAAGGGCGTCGACCGCGACGCCGGGCGCGAACGTTTCTTTCCGCCGGGGCGCGAGAGCTTCACGCTGCCGCCGCGCGATCCGGTGCTCTACTTCATCCAGCGCCTGCGCGACGAAGCGCATCGTTTCGCGATCGGCTCACACCGGGCGCGGCGCAAGAAGGAAATGATCAAGAACCCGCTCGACGAGATCGGCGGCATCGGCCCATCCCGCAAACGGGCGCTGCTCCAGCATTTCGGGACGGCGAAGGCGGTTTCGCGCGCCGCCCTGTCCGACCTGATGGCGGTGGAAGGCATATCCGAAGCGGTCGCCAAGCAGGTCTATAATCATTTCCACGACGACGCCGCGAAATAACCGGCCTCCGTCGCAAATTCCACGCAAAGGCGGTGAAAAGACAGAAAGAATGTTGACGGTCCGCGGCCAAAGCCGTCATCTACCGCATCGGCCCGAAAATCGGACTCGATTTTCGGAAAGCACGATGCGCAGGTTCAAAATGTTACAGCGTCCTTTGCGCGCCTCAGAAAGACGCGCGGCGCTGTAACGGCGCATCAATTCAGAGAAACGATCCCATGGCATCGCGTGCGTACAGCATTCCCAATCTTCTGACCTACGGCCGCATCCTCGCCGTGCCGCTGATCGTTCTCTGCTTCTTCATCGAGGGCAGGCTGTCGATCAGCAACACGGCGCGCTGGGTGGCGCTGTGGATCTTCGTCATCGCTTCGCTCACCGATTTCCTCGACGGCTATCTCGCACGCATCTGGAACCAGACGTCGAATATCGGCCGCATGCTCGATCCGATCGCCGACAAGCTGCTGGTCGCCTCGATCCTGCTGCTGGTCGCGGCCGACCAGACGATTGCCGGCTGGTCGATCTGGGCGGCGATCACCATTCTTTGCCGCGAGATCCTGGTGTCGGGACTGCGCGAATATCTGGCGGCGCTGAAGGTCAGCGTACCGGTGACACGGATCGCCAAATGGAAGACGACGCTGCAGCTGGTCGCCATCGCCTTCCTCCTCGCCGGCCCGGCCGGTGACGAGATCTTCCCCTATACGACGCAGACCGGCATTGCGCTGCTGTGGATCGCCGCACTGCTGACCATCTATACTGGCTATGATTATTTCCGCGCCGGGCTGAAACATATCGTGGATGACGAGGAATGACGCGGCTTGTCTATTTCGCATGGGTGCGCGAGCGCATCGGCAAGGGAGAAGAGGAGATCGACCTCCCCTCCTCCGTCGTCACCGTCGCCGATCTTCTGAATCATTTGAAGACGCTCGGCGAAGAATATGAGACCGCACTTCAATATCCCGAGGTGATCCGCGTGGCGCTCGACATGGAGCATGTCGAGCATGACGAACCGATCGGCGCCGCACGGGAGATCGGGATATTTCCGCCGATGACGGGGGGATGAAGCGGTGATGGTGGTGTCGTGTCGATACCCCCCTCCGCCCTCTCCATACCTCCCGCTACGGCATCAAAACAGTCGGGGATGTTATCATGACCGTTACCCCCACCATCCGCGTTCAACACGAAGACTTCGACCTGCAGACCGAGGTCGATCTGCTCTCCAAAGATAAAGCCGGTATCGGCGCCGTCGTCACTTTTTCCGGTCTCTGCCGCGATGAAAGCGGTACGCTGGCGGCCCTCGAACTGGAGCATTATCCCGGCATGGCGGAGGCGGAGATACGGCGCATCGGCGATCTTGCCATAACGCGTTTCGGACTTCTCGGCCTGACCGCCATCCACCGCTACGGCAAGATCGCGGCCGGCGAGAATATCGTCCTGGTCGTCGCAGCCGCACCGCACCGGCAGGCGGCGTTCGACGGCGCCAATTTCGTCATGGATTTCCTGAAGACCGCCGCCCCCTTCTGGAAGAAGGAACATGGCAAGGATGGCGCTACGGGCAACTGGGTCGCGGCGAAAGACGCCGACGATACGGCGCGCGACAAGTGGAAATGATCAGAGCACGACGCGCTCCCTGCGGCTCATGACCAGGAGCAGGACAAGCAGCGAGAAGATGACGAGATCCCGCCAGACGAAGGGGCCGTAGGCGCCCCACAAGGTTTCGACGACGGCAAGCCCGGCAGCGCCACCGGCCGAGCGCAGCGGATCGGAGTAGCCGCCGACGGCAGCGATCAGCAGCACCTTCAGCCCGAACATCAGGCCGGCGCCAAAATCCATCGAGCCGTAATAGAAGGTGGCGAGGATGCCGCAGAGGGTGGCGACGAGGGCCGCGGCAGCATAGGCGCCGAGAAAGACGCGATCGGCGCTGGTGCCGCAGAGTTCGGCGGCCAAGGGATCGTCGGTGACGGCGCGCCAGACGCGGCCCCAGGCCGTGCGCCTGAGGATCAGCGCACCCACCGCGACGATGGCGCACATCAGCGCGCTGTCGATCAGCTGGATATAGGTGAGCGTCACCTTGAACAGGCCGTCGCTCCAGAAGACGACCGTGTCGTTCAGGAACGGCGGCAGCCAGATGCCGTGGCTATTGGCGGCAAGCCGGGCTGTCTCCATCAGCACGATCATCATGCCGAGGGCGGCGACGATGACCGTATTCGGCGATTTGCTGACCAGCGGCAGCATGATCGAGCGGCCGATCCAGAGGCCCGCCGCCAGCGAATAGACGATGGAAGCGCCGGCGCCGATGGCAAGAGCCGCCGGCAGCACCAGCCAGAACCTGACATAGGCGAGTTCGGTGAAGAGCAGCAGAATCTGGCCGGCGAAGGCAAAGATCGCCCCATAGGTGATGTCGGCCCGCTTCGTCACGCCGAAGGCCACGGCATAACCGAAGGCGAGCGCGGCATAGAGGGCAGCGAGCGGAACCGCATTCGCCAGCTGCTGCAGAAGATAGGCCATTCCAGACACTCCGCGTCCGCAAAATTATAACTGGTAAAACCTATTTTGCCAGTTATAATTTCAATATGAGCTTTTCCTGGACCCCTCACCGCTTTGCCGGCGGCGCACTGGCGCTCGATGTCGCCAACAGCGTCGTTCTGCGCCACGATGCTGCGCGGCGGATCGATCGCTTCGCAGTCAGCGATCAGATGCGGAGTTTTCCGCGCGCGGCCGCCGAATTCTGCGCCGAACGCGCCCTCTTCGGCGACATCGCGCCGGTGGCGGCGGAAAACGAGCCGGATTTCATCGCGCTGCGGGAAGAGATCGACCTCTATTTCCGCAAGCGTATACTCGATGGCGGCAACGACCAACTGCTGGCCGGGCTGTTGGAAGCCTTGGCGAAGACATTGCGCGACCCAAGCCCCGGCAGCCTGGCCTCGGCTACTGCCCATTCGGTGCTACGGCTGATCGCCATGCCGGATCCGGAGCGGATGAAGATCTGCGGAAATTGCGGCTGGCTGTTCATCGATCGCAGCAAGAACCGGAGCCGGGCCTGGTGCGACATGGCGGTCTGCGGCAACCGCGCCAAGGCCAATCGGCACTATCGCCGCAAGAAGGAGGAGACGCCATGAGGAATTATTGGATCGTGATGGCGGTCACTGTCGGGCTGCTGTCCGCCTGCCAGCGCCAGGCGGAAAATCTGGTCGAGGTCACCGGCCATCTCTTCGTCTTCAACTATCGGGTGGCGAGCGCCACCTATCTGCTGACGCTGAAGAAGACAGGACCCATTCCCGACGGTTCGGTGATCATCGCCGAATTCGAAAATCCTGAAGGTGGCGATCCGCTGGTACTGAATCAGAAGATCTACCCGATCGACGACAAGATCGCGCTGCAGAGCGAGAACCTGCACTGTGTGCGCAAGGACCGCCCCTATTCCGTGAGTGTCCGGCTGGTCGACAAGGACGGCAAGGTGCTGCAGGAATTGAAAACGCAGTTCCGTTCCGACCTCGACCAGACAGTGCTGCCGAGCAAACCGCTCGTTATCGGCGCGCTTTATGAAAAGAATCCTGAGGTCTTCAAGCCTGACGGCAGCGTCGATTTCTCCAATACCGATAAATGCCCGGCATAGAAACAAGGGCACATAGAAAAAGCCGGAGCAGAGCCCCCGGCTTTCAAGAGTCAATTCAAGGTGTTCGGCACGAATGCCGACGTCAGGCCTCAGCCGACGATTTCGGTGTCGGAGAACCAGTACTTGATTTCCTGGGCGGCCGTTTCCGGAGCATCCGAGCCGTGAACGGAGTTTTCGCCGATCGACAGGGCGTGAACCTTGCGGATCGTGCCTTCGTCAGCGTTTGCCGGGTTGGTCGCGCCCATGATCTCGCGGTTCTTGAGGATCGCGCCTTCGCCTTCCAGCACCTGGACGACGGTCGGGCCGGAGGTCATGCCTTCGACCAGTTCGCCGAAGAAGGGACGGTCCTTGTGAACGGCGTAGAAGCCTTCGGCTTCGCGACGGCTCATCCAGACGCGCTTGGAGGCGACGACGCGCAGACCGGCATCTTCGAGCATCTTGGTGATGGCGCCCGTCAGGTTGCGCTTGGTTGCATCCGGCTTGATCATCGAGAAGGTGCGTTCAATCGCCATAGTCAAATCCTCTGTTTTCTCGGGAAAAGTGGGCGGTCTTTACCCGCCCCAACGCCCGAAAACAAGGGGTCGGCGGCAATTTCACGCCGCTGTCACAGTCCTGCCGCGGCTTTGGTGAAGATCGAGGCAGCGTTCGAACCAGCCCATGACCGGATCGGCGGCGGCCAGCATGGCGAGACCGGCGGAGACACGCAGCCATTGCAGCGCGCCGAAGACGATATAGTCGGCAAACAGCGGCGTCTGCCCGCCGATGAAGGGCTGGAACTTCAGCATGTGGCGGAGCGGCTCCAGCTTGGCGCCGAAGGAAGCCTTCTCCGCTTCGCTATCGGCGGCAACCACTTCCAGCGGCTTGCCCAGCCTGACCTCACGGCTTTCGCGGAAATAGGCCTTGTCGCCCTCGTCGAGGTTCGCGTGGATATCGAGAAGGGCAATGCGCATGATCGCCGGATGGATGATCATCTGCGAATAGCCTTCGACCATGCGCGATAGCGCCTTGCCGCCCTCGCCGCCAAACAGCGACGGCCGCTCGGGATAGGCCTCCTCCAGATAGAGGGCGATGTCGAAACTGTCGGGGATCAGCCGGCCGTTGTCATCGAGCACCGGCACGGTCGGCGACACGCCGCCGCCGATCGCGCGGATGCGGGCGTAGGTCGTCGGAATCTCCTCGAAATCGAGCCCTTTATGCGCCAGCGCCATCACCGCCTTCCAGCAATGGGGAGAAAAGAAGCGCCGCTCGTCGGCACCGCAGAGGGAATAGAGGGCTCTGGTCATGACAGTCCTTTCGAGATCACGGCTGCATCCATTCCACGACAGAAAGCGCCGGCGATCAAATCAGGAAATTTCATGGGCATATCACTGCGATTTCGGGGAAACCGGGCTAGACTGCAGCGACCAATCCGGGAGGGAGTGAATGCTCAGACATTACAGGATGTTCGCCGCCTATAATCGCTGGGCCAACACGCAAGTCTACGCGGCCGCGGCCGAACTCAGCGATGCAGACTTCCGCAGCAATCGCGGCGCCTTCTTCGGCTCGCTCCATCGTACGCTCAATCATCTGCTCGTCGCCGACCGGATATGGATGAAGCGCTTCACCGGCACCGGCAATGCGCCGACGACACTCGATGCCGTGCTCTTCGAAGAGCTGGATGCGCTGGCCGCCGCCCGCAAAGCGGAGGATGAGCGGATCATTGCCTGGACGAGCATGCTGGACGAGAAAACCCTCGCCGGCGACTTCACTTATGTCACGGTGGTACAGCCGGTCGAGATCACCCAACCGCTGTCGGCAGCGGTCGCGCATTTCTTCAACCACCAGACCCATCATCGCGGCCAGTGCCATATGACGCTGACGGCACTCGGCAAGCCGAGTCTCACGCTGGATCTCATCTACTTCCTGCGCAACGAGGGCCGCGAGTGGATGTAAGATCCGATCCAAATTAAAAGCGAGGACATGATGTCATCCAAAACCGCTCGCACTTTCGGCATCATGCTCCGGCGATCAACACTGAATTAACCGCCTTTGCCGGTTCCGCCGCCGATCCATAGCTTTCCGATTGAAAATTCAGCCTCTTTTAAAAGCTTGCGGGCATAGCGGGATGTGAGAGATGTGGCCGGGCTGCGAGGGATCGTCATGCAGAATGCGAACGCAAACGCACTGGTGCCGCGCGAGACCGCGCGTCCGGCGCCGATGGCGGATATTCAGAAGATTGCCCAGCACATGGCGCGCCTCAACGTTGCCGCGCTGCCGCGCAACTATGAACTCTTCCATGAAGCGATCGTCGGGCTCAATGCCGGCCTTGCGCAGGATATCGCAGCACTCGGGCCGCAACCGCAGCAGCCGATGCTCGACGAACTCGGCCTGAAATACCGCCTCGTCGGCCATTGCGGACTGGCGGGGGAGACCTCACGCAACGAGGCGAGCCGGATGCTGCGCGAGGTGGCGGAAAGGCTTGCCGAAGGGCTGAAGCACAAGAACGCCTTTGCCCGCGCCTGCGGGACGATCCTGAAATCCGTTTCCGGCAACGACGACCAGAGCCTTGCCGCCTTCCTCGGCGAGATCGACTATCTCACCGCCTCGCTGACGACAGTGCTGTCGGCCGAGATGGAAATCGGCGTCAGGCTGCAGGATGACATCAGGGTGCTGGAAACGCTGGAACGCGGCATTTCGGCGATGCAATCGGCCACTGTGGCCGACAGGATCACCGGGCTTCCAAACCGCATCGCGCTGAACCGGACGATATCAGATCTCTACGCGCGCGAAGAGGGTGCCGCCGGCAGCGCGCTGATCATGGTCGATATCGACAATTTCAGCGATCTCAACGACAGATACGGGACCCAGGCGGGCAACAAGCTTCTGAAGAAGCTCGCCGGCCTCTTCCGCAAATGCGTCAAGAAGAACGATTTCATCGCCCGCACCGAGGCCGACGAATTCGCCCTGCTGTTTTCCCATGTCGGCATGCAGGATGCGATCACGATCGCCGAGCGCCTGCGCACCTCCGTCGAGGACAATCTCGTCTTCGCGACATCCGACAAGGCCGATCCCGGCCGGCTCACCATTTCGATCGGCGTGGCGCTCAGCACTGATGCGGCAACGCCCGGGCAGTTGCAGGCCAATGCCCGTGTGGCGCTTCTCGCCGCGCAGTCGAACCCCCGACAACCGGTGCAGGCTTTCGGCCGCTGAGGCGTACAAGTCTCTTGCGGCAGGCAAAGCACTCTTGCCTTGGCGAGCGCTTTCGGCCAAAACGCCGGCCATGATCACGCTCACCGACATTTCCGCCCGCATTGCAGGCCGCCTGCTTCTCGACAATGCCAGCATTTCGCTGCCTTCGGGCACGAAGGCAGGGCTGGTCGGGCGCAACGGCGCCGGCAAGTCCACGCTGTTTCGCGTCATTACCGGCGATCTCGGCTCGGAGACCGGATCGGTGTCGATCCCGAAGGCCGCACGCATCGGCCAGGTGGCGCAGGAGGCACCGGCGACCGAAGACGCGCTGATCGAGATCGTGCTTGCCGCCGACAAGGAACGCACGGCCCTGGTGACCGAGGCGGAGACGGCGACCGATCCGCACCGCATCGCCGAAATCCAGATGCGTCTCGTCGATATCGACGCGCATTCGGCCGAGGCGCGCGCAGCGAGCATTCTTGCCGGCCTCGGTTTCGACCAGGCGGCGCAGGCCCGCCCCGCCTCCTCCTTCTCCGGCGGCTGGCGCATGCGCGTCGCCCTTGCCGCCGTGCTGTTTTCCGAGCCGGATCTGCTGCTGCTCGACGAGCCGACCAACTATCTCGACCTCGAAGGCACGCTGTGGCTGGAAGATTATGTCCGCCGCTATCCGCACACCGTCATCATCATCAGCCACGATCGCGACCTCCTGAACAATGCGGTCAATGCGATCGTCCATCTCGACCAGAAGAAGCTGACCTTCTATCGCGGCGGCTACGACCAGTTCGAGCGGCAGAAGGCCGAAGCCGACGAGCTGCAGACCAAGGCGAAGGCCAAGAACGACGCGGCCCGCAAACATCTGCAGAGCTTCATCGATCGCTTCAAGGCCAAGGCTTCCAAGGCACGGCAGGCGCAATCGCGCGTCAAGGCGCTTGAGCGCATGGGAACGGTCGCCGCGGTGATCGAGGACCACGTCCAGCCGATCACCTTTCCCGAGCCGGAAAAGCAGCCGGCCTCGCCGATCGTCGCGATCCAGAGCGGCGCCGTCGGCTACGAGCCCGGCAATCCGATCCTGAAGAACCTCAATCTGCGCATCGACAATGACGACCGCATCGCCCTGCTCGGCTCGAACGGCAACGGCAAATCGACCTTTGCCAAATTCATCTCGGGGCGACTTGCACCCGAGAGCGGCGAGGTGAAGCTGGCGCCGAGCCTGAAGATCGGCTTCTTCGCGCAGCACCAACTCGACGACCTCATTCCCGAGCAGTCGCCGGTGGAACATGTGCGCCGGCTGATGCCCGGCGCGCCGGAGGCCAAGGTGCGCGCCCGCGTCGCCCAGATGGGGCTTGCGACCGAGAAGATGGCGACGGCCGCCAAGGATCTTTCCGGCGGCGAAAAAGCCCGGTTGCTGATGGGGCTTGCCGCCTTCCATGCGCCGAACCTGCTGATCCTCGACGAGCCGACCAACCACCTCGACATCGACAGCCGCCGCGCGCTGATCGAGGCGCTGAACGATTACGAAGGCGCCGTCATCCTGATCTCGCATGATCGCCATCTGATCGAGGCGACGGTCGACCGGCTGTGGCTGGTCAATGGCGGTACGGTGACGACCTTCGAAGGCGATATGGACGAGTATCGCGACCTGATCGTCACATCCGGTAAAAAAAAAGAAGAAAAGCCGCAGCTAACTGAAGAGGCGACGTCGAAGGCCGACCAGCGCAAGCTCAATGCCGAACGTCGCGCCTCGCTGACCCCACTCAAGAAAAAGATCAACGAAATCGAATCCTTGACGGCGAAACTGGAGAAACAGATTCAGGCGCTTGACGCGGAACTTGCAGATCCCGCCCTTTATGAAAAGACACCGGCCAAGGCCGCCGAGAAGGCAAAACAGCGCGGCGAAGCGGCGGCAAAACTGGCTGCCGCCGAGGAAGACTGGCTGATGCTTTCGGCCGAATACGAAGAAGCGATGGCGGGATAGCCACAGGCCTTAGAACAGGATGTCGTCCGAAAACCGCGCACACTTTTCGGCATCATGCTCTGGCGAAAGCGTGGCGAAGTGCCGCGCATCGGCACAATTCCCGCCTGCATCAACCGATCGTTAACCATAATTCGAAAGGTTGTCTCAACATTCGTTACCGATTTGTTGAGCCCTTTCCATGTACCGTTTTTTCGTTCTGTCCTGCATGGCCCTCACGGCCACTCTTTCTGCCTGCAGCACCACCAGACAATCCGCGCCGGACACATCGATCAAGACCTCCTCGGTGATCGCACCCGAGGAGCGGAAGCTTGCCTATACCGGCGACGCTGCGGCGCCGCGCATGACCGGCTGGCATCATCTGGCCGGGCGGACGCTGGAGGTTTCCTCGCTCGCCGATCTCAAGCTGCAGGACAAGGAAGTGATCCTGAGCTTCGACGACGGCCCGATCCCAGGCCGGACGGACAAGGTGCTGGCGATCCTCGATCAGTTCGGCGTCAAGGGCGCCTTCATGATGGTCGGCGAAATGGCCGAGATGCATCCGGCGCTCGCCCGCAAGGTCGCCGAGGACGGCAACACGATCGGCAGTCACACCTATGACCACGCCAATTTGAGTTCGCTGGATTTCGACGCGGCGATGGCCGAGGTGATCAAGGGCGAATTGGCGGTGACCAAGGCGACCGGCACGGATGTCTCCTTCTTCCGCTTCCCCTATCTAGCCGAGAGCCACAGGCTGCGCGCCGCGATCGCCATGCGCGAGATGGTGGTCATGGATGTCGACATCGACAGCAAGGACTATTTCAACACGACGCCGGTCTCCGTGACGCAGCGGACGATGGACCTGCTGCACAAGCGCGGCCGCGGCATCATCCTGATGCATGACATCCACAAACGCACGGCGACGATGCTGCCAACCTTGCTTTCGGAACTCGAAACCGAAGGCTACAAGGTCGTGACGCTGAAATTCAAGAAGACGCCGATGCCGAACAACGTCCTTGCCTCGGCCGATTTCGTGACGATCCGCTAAGGCGGGTTGCCAAGTCGGGATTAGCCGCAAGACGGCAGGAATTCGGCCGAGCAAAATCCGTTTTTTGATGCCATTACCGGGCGGGAAGGTTGCCGATCAGCAACCCTCTCGTGCACAAGATTTTTCAACGAACGCGCCTATTTCAGAAAATAAAATCTACAAAATCCATCACAATGATGATTTTCTCTGAGACAGAACGTTCCTTCTCTCTCATCGGTTCCCTATGCCTTTCAAAGCCGTCCAGTTGCCGATTCGCGCAGGAAAGCGATGCGGTCAGCGTCCTTTTCTATCAGCGCGGAGAAGCATGGCCAATATTGCGCGGGAAGCCGACGTCCATCTCATCACCAGCCTTTCGGCCTCACCTCGAAGTGGCGCACATCCACGCCATAGCAGTCGAGCCAAAGAGCGCTGCAATTGCTCGAGGACCTGAACCGGTCCCTCCACCTTCCCAAGACGGAGCTCAAACATGTCACGCAAATTTCTCCCGAAGGCGCTCCTCGCCATGTCGATTGCCTTGCTGGCGGCAACGCAGGCATCGGCGGATGCCACGCTCGACCGCATCAAAGCCCGCGGCACCCTTACCGTTGGCGTCATCCTCTCGGGGGCGCCCTTCGGCTATATCGATCCGACATCGCAAACGCAGAAGGGATACAATCTCGATATTGCAAAAGCGCTCGCGGACGATCTTGGCGTCAAGCTGGAAACAGTCACCGTCACGCCCCCGAACCGGGTGCAATTTCTCCAGCAGGGCAAGGTCGATATCCTGATTGCGAACATGCAATATACCGAGGACCGCGCCAAAGTTCTTGATTGGGTGGCGACGCCGTATGATCGCAGCGGCGGTGCTGCCGTCGGACGCAAGGACAGCGGCCTGAAGGACTGGGCAGATCTCAAGGGAAAGCCGGTCTGCGTTTCGCAAGGGTCGAACTTCACGCAGCCGCTCATCGAACAATACGGCGCCGAGGTAAAGGGCTTGCCGAGCCAGCCGGAATCGCTGCTGGCGCTGCAGGGCGGCAATTGTGTCGCCGCCGTCCATGTCGGCGCAACCGTCGGCCTTCTGCTGGAGGACCGGCCCGAGGAGTGGAAGGACTACACTATTCTCTTCCCGACCGAACTGCTCCCTTCCGACTCGGTGATCTGGGTGCGAAAAGGCGAAAAGGAGACGGCCGAGGCACTCGATAAGTCGATCCGGCAGCTCCATACGTCAGGAAAGCTCCTGGAATTTGCGAAGGCAAACCGGCTCCGCAATACCGACTATCTCGAACAAGAGCGCAAGACCCTGTCGGCTGGCAAGTAAGACAGGCTACACTGGCGGATCGACATGCAGGACACCAGCATGACCAGCCTGTTCGTCAACCTGACGAACAGGCTTGGCCTTAACTACGAGTTCCTGGCGACGGGGTACGAGGCTCAGATATGGCGTGATGGTTTCATCACCACGCTCTATCTGATTGCCCTCTTGATCCCCGTCAGCCTGATTGCCGGGCTGCTGTTTGCCGCCTGCCTGACATCCGGCAAGCCCTGGCTATCGACGCCGGTCCGCGCTTTCGTGGAAATTACCCGAAACACGCCGACGCTGGTACAGTTGATGTTCAGCTTCCTCGTTCTCAATACATTCGTATCGAACCTGGTCGGCGGGACGCAGAACAATCCGCTCACACCCTTCTTCTGGGTGGTGGCGGTGGTCGGACTGCACATCGCCGCCTTGCATGCCGAGGCGATCCGCGCAGGTATCGAGGCGGTGCCGTCGGCCACGGTGGAAGCGGCGCGCGGCATCGGCTTCAGCGCGCTGCAGATCCTGCGTTACGTCGAAGTTCCCCTGGCATTGAGGGCATCGCTGCCCGCGATCGTCAACAATCTCATCAATCTCGTGAAGTTGACGACGGTGGGCAATGCGATCGCAGTCAGCGAGATTACCTATGCCTCGATCATGGTCTGGACGCAGCGCGACAACGTGGTGTCACTGATGATCGTCATTCTGCTGTTCTTCAGCATCATCAACCTTGCCGTTGCCCGCATCGGCCTGTGGGTGGAGCGCAAGCTCGCCATTCCGGGGTATGGCCTATGACGACTGCGGTACTTTCCGAGCAGCGCAGGAATGGTCGCCTGCTGCGCAATATCGGCTTTACGGCACTCCCGCTTGTTATCGTCCTGTGGTCGCTGACCGACCTGACGCTGGGGCGCGAACTGGTGACGTGGCTTCCCTATCTCGGCTCGGGCTTCATGATGAACGTCATCATCAGCCTGTGCGCGATGACGCTTGGAACGACCGTCGGAGCCGTGTTCGGCATACTGGAACTGGTTCCCTTCAAGCTGGTGCGCTACCCGGTCGTGGCCTATGTGCAAGTCTTCCGCAATGCCCCGCATCTCGTGCTGATCTTCGCGACGACTTACATCTTTCCCTTCGAAATCGTGGTGGCCGGCAACTATCTGCCCTTCCCGGATTGGCTGAAGGCGGTGATCGGCCTTGCCATACCGGCCAGCGCCTATGTGGCCGAGATCACCCGCGGCGCCGTCCTTTCGATCCCGACCACGCAATGGGAAGCGGCAAAGGGGCTCGGTTTTTCGCGCGGCCAGGCCTTGCGCTGGATCATCCTGCCGCAATGCCTGCGGCGCTCGCTGCCGCCATGGATGAACATATTGGCCTCCATTACCATGGGCACGTCGCTCGCCTCGCTGGTTGGCGTGCACGAACTATTGCATGCCGCAACCGATGCCAGCACATCCGTGCGCCGCCTCGATTTCACGATCATCGCCTATATCGTGGTGATGGCCGCCTTCTTCACGCTTTGCTACCCGATCGCCCGCCTGACCCGACGCCTCGAGCGGCGTTTCAAGACGGCCTGAGGATTTGAATGATGAACGCAAAAACGGACGAAACGATCGTGCGACTGGAAGAAGTGCACCTGTCCTTCGGCCAGACGGAGGTGCTGAAGGGCATAGACCTCACCGTCAACAAGGGCAATGCGGTTTCCATTATCGGCCCGTCCGGTTCGGGAAAGTCGACGATCCTGCGCTGCATCAACGCATTGGTGGCGCCGCAGCGCGGCCGCATCACGGTCGACGGCACCCGCGTCGATCAACTGGCCAAGGAGAGCGAACGCATCGCGCTGCGCAAGCGTATCGGCATCGTCTTCCAGCAGTACAATCTCTTTCCCCACCTGAGCGTGCTGGACAATATCATGCTGGCCCCGACCCGCATCCTCGGCGTCGAACGGCGCGAAGCGGAAAAACTCGCACGCGAACTGCTCGACAAGGTCAGGCTTTCGGAAAAAGCCGGCGCCTATCCCGGCCAGCTTTCCGGTGGTCAGCAGCAGCGCGTCGCGATCGCCCGCGCGCTGGCGATGAAGCCGGAACTGGTGCTGTTCGACGAAGTCACCTCGGCGCTTGACCCCGAGACGGTGGGCGAAGTGCTGTGGGTGATCCGCGACCTCATCCGCGACGGCATGACTAGCATCCTCGTGACCCACGAAATGCGGTTCGCCGAGGAGATCAGCGACATCGTCGTCTTCACCGAGAACGGCCGCATCGTCGACCAAGGCTCGCCTGAACAGATTTTCCACACCTTCGACAATCCCCGTATCCGCCAATTCGTCGGCGGTCTCGCCGGAGGGCGCGGGCCAGTGCGCGAAGGCATCTAGGATTTTTTCATGACGAGCACATTCGCGCCCCTGACGTCGGCATTCGCCCAGGCGATCATCTCCTCGGATCCATCGAAAGATCCCGTGGCATTGGACGCGGCACGCAAGGCGATCATCGATTTTCTCGCCTGTGCGATCGCAGGCGCCGGCGACCGCACGACCGGCATTCTGGCAGATACCGTCGGCGCCAATTTGCCGGGCGAAGCGATCCTGCTCGGCAGCTCGCGCCGAACCGATCCGCTGGTCGCGGCGCTCGTCAACGGTCATGCCGGCCATGTGCTCGATTATGACGACGTGCATGCAAGCGTGCGCGGCCATCCGACGACCGTGATCATCCCGGCCCTGCTGGCGTTCGCCGCCGAGCGCGAATTTTCCGCAGATGCGCTGATCGCCTCCTATATCGTCGGGCTCGAAGCCATGGCGCGGCTGGGGTTGTCGCTCGGCTCAAATCACTACGAGAACGGTTTCCACGCCACGGCGACGCTCGGGACGATCGGCGCGGTGGCGGCAATCGCCCATTTGACCCGCGCCTCCATCGACGAGACCGCCGTCGCGCTGGGCCTTGCGGCAACGCAATCGTCCGGGCTGCGGCTGCAATTCGGCACGGACGCCAAACCTTTCCACGCCGGCATGGCGGCGCGATCCGGACTCCTTTCGGCGAGAATGGCAGCTGCGGGTTTCGGCGGCGCTCCCGATTTCCTCGACAATCCGGTCGGCTTCCATTCGGTCTATGCCTTCGGCGCGGAACGCCCGTCCGCCGTGACCGAGAACTGGGGTTCGCCATGGCAGATCGTGGCGCCCGGGCTGACGCTGAAGGCCTATCCCTGCTGCACCGCCAGCCATCCGGTCGCGTCTCTCGGCATCGGCCTCAACCGGGAAGGTCTGGAGGCTGATGCGATCGAGCATATCACCTTCACCTACCCGCCCGGCGCCGATGCCGCCCTGGTGGTGAACAAGCCCGGCAACGGGATCGAGGCGCGCTTCAGTCCCGAATACGTGTTCGCCGCCGCCCTCATCGACGGGGCTCTGCGGCTCGACCATTTCGACGAGCGGCCTGTCTTGCCGCGCCTGATGGACCTTGCCCGGCGCGCCGGCCGCCGCCACGACGAGACTGCGCCCCGCATGTCGAGCGATCCACGCACCCGCTTCGTGATCGTCGATATCGTGCTTCGCGACGGCAGCGCGATACAGCGCCGCTTCGACGGCCTGCCGGGGCTGAGCGATCCGGCCGAAAAATTTCGCGACGCAACTGCGCGCAATCCCGCCTTCGCGGATGTCCCGTCGCTCGTCCGGACAATGAGCAGCACGGCCGACCTTCGCCAACTTCTGGCGCTGCTCAACCAGGATGCCGCCCGAAATCCAGAATGACGAAGGATATTGTCATGACTCGCAAAAGAGAAATCCACCTGGGCCTGTTTCTGCAAGGGGCGGGCCACCACGTATCCGGCTGGCGTCATCCTCACGCCGAGGCGGGAAGCGAGAATTTCGACTTGCTGAGACGCGTGTCCCAGATCGCCGAAGCAGCGAAATTCGACATGGTCTTTCTGGCCGACGGATTGACCAGCGGCATCGACGCTCATCCCTCGACGATCGCGCGTTTCGAGCCTTTGACGCTGCTTTCGGCGCTCGCCGTGGTGACAGACAAGATCGGCCTCGCGGCAACCGCATCCACGACTTATGGCGAGCCCTATCACACTGCCCGCGCCTTCGCCTCGATCGACCACCTGAGCCACGGCCGGGCCGCCTGGAACGTGGTCACGACATCCTATGCCCGCACGGCGAACAATTTCTCCAAGGCGCACCCGGAGCACGATGAGCGTTACGCCGTGGCCGAGGAATTCGTCGACGTCGTGCGCGGACTGTGGGACAGCTGGGATGACGACGCCTTCGTCAAGGACAAGCAGAGCGGCGTCTATGCCGACCCTGCCAAGCTCCATGTGCTCGATCACAAGGGCAAGTATTTCTCAGTCAAGGGGCCGCTGAACATTCCGCGCGCACCGCAGGGCCATCCGATCCTGATCCAGGCCGGCTCATCCGGCCCCGGCCAGGATCTTGCCGCCCGCACCGCCGACGTGGTGTTCACCGCGCAGCAGAGCCTCGAAGAGGCGCAGGCCTTCTACAAGAGCGTCAAGGAGCGCGTCGCGCGCTTCGGACGTCAGCCGGACGAGGTCGCCATCATGCCGGGCTTCCTGCCGGTGATTGGCCGCACCGCCAGGGAAGCCGAGGACAAACTTGCAGAACTCGACAAGTGGACTGACATCAAAAGCGCCATGCCGCTTCTGGAAGAACGCATCGGCCACAGCCTTGCCGATTACGATGTCGATGGCCCTCTGCCGGACCTTCCGATCTCCGACCAGTTGCGCAGCCGTGCCGAATTGCTGACCGCGCTTGCAAGGCGCGAGAACCTGACCATCCGTCAGTTGGCGCTGCGCGTTGCCGCCGGTCGCGGCCACCATATCGTGCTTGGCACGCCGGTCGAGATCGCCGACCGGATGCAGCAATGGTTTGAAAGCCGCGCCGCCGACGGCTTCAACGTCATGCCGCCGTTTTTTCCCGAAGGGCTCGAAGACTTCACGCAGATGGTCGTGCCGATCCTGCAGGAACGCGGCCTGTTCCGCACCCAATATGATGGCTCGACACTGCGCGAGCATCTCGGCCTTGCGCGGCCGGCACTAATTTCGCCCTAACTGTGCGAAATATTGGCTAGACATACGACGTCAACGGAATCAGGCAGGTCGAACATGAACCTTCATCTCGAAACGGACGACGATCCGCGTACCCGCCAATTCATCGACGAGCATAACGGGCTTTCCGACAAGGAACTGAGAACACCGGAATTCGTTAGGGATCGCGATGCGATAAAAGCATTGATCGAACGGCAGGACAGGCTGATCGTCCCGATGCGCCGAGGCGGGTGGTTGTTCGATTTCCGGCAGAGCAAGGACAATCCTCTCGGCGTCTGGCTCCGCCTGCCGGCCGATCAGCAGCCCTTGCCCGATGCCGGCTGGGAACCGGTCTTCGATCTCGATGCCTTCTGCGTGAGCGAAGGCAAGCGTTGGAACTGGCGCGGCGCCGTCACCTGCCCATGGGAACCGACGCGAGTGCTGCTCACACTTTCGGACGGCGGCTCCGATCTTCTCCGGCTGCTCGAATTCGACGCCGAGAGCAAGCAGATCGTCGAGGGCGGCTTCGATACGCCAGCCGCGCGATCGCATGCCAATTGGCTGAGCCGTGACGAGATCTGCTATTTCGGCTCCATCGACCGATTTTCGGCGACCCGTTCGGGATGGCCGCGGGTCGGGCGGCGATTGAAGCGCGGGCAGCGGCCGGAAGAGGCCGCCGTCATGTTCGAAGCCGCCGACGAGGACGTCTACGGCTTCAATCTCGTCATCGACCCGGCCCTGTCAGGCGCTTCGGCCGATGCCGGATTGATCGACATTTTCGTCGCCGCCCATGAGATCGGCGTCGCCAGCGCGTTCCTGATCGCCAATGACGGCACGCAGCGGCGCATCGATCTGCCTCAGGAGGCCGATTTCCAGTTCAATCACGATCATTGCCTTTGGCGGGCAAAGACCGATGAGCGCGTTGCGTCCGGCAGCCTCGTGCTGCAACGTTTCAACCCCAACTCGGAGACGGCTCTGCTCGGGCCGGAGCGGATTCTGTTTCAGCCTGCCGAGGGCCAGTCCATCTCGCAAATGATGCTGATGCGGGAGTGGTGCGTCTTCATCATCTCCGATCGGCTGCGTCCGCGTCTCATGGTGCTGGACCTGACAAGGCCCGATGCCGAACAGCGCGAAATCGCGCTGCCGGCGGACATGCAGACGGCCCATTTCAGGCCGATGCATGCCGATCTGCATCTTGGCGACGATACGCTCTGCATCGTCGGCCAAGGCTTCCTGCAGCCTCCGGCCTGTTATCGGCTCGAGCTGTCGGATCGCAGCAGAGAGGCCGAACCGATTTTCGTCGCCGCGGCGCCAAGCTATTTCGATGCGACCGATATGTCATCCGAACTGCTGGAGGCTGTTTCCGAGGACGGGACGAAGGTTGCCTATCGGCTGATCCTGCCGAAGCAGTGGACCAAAGGCGCGCTGCCGGTGCTGCTTTACGGCTATGGCGGCTTCGATGTTTCGCTGTCGCCGAACTATTCCGGCGTGACGGGACGCTGGCTGGAGCAAGGCGGCGCCTATGTGCAGGCCTATATCCGCGGCGGCGGCGAATTCGGACCCGACTGGTATCGCAGCGCCAAGCGGCAGGGGCGAGACCGGGCCTTTGCCGATTTCGTCGCCATTGCCCGCGATCTCGTCGCCCGCGGCTACACCGTGCCGTCGCGGATCGCCTGCCAGGGCGGCAGCAATGGCGGCCTGCTGACCGGCGTGATGCTGACGCGCTACCCGGAGGATTTCGGCGCCGTCTGGTGCCAGGTGCCGGTCCTCGACATGACACGCTTCCACCTGTTCAGCGCAGGACAAGCCTGGATGGACGAATACGGCGATCCGGAGACGCCGGCGGACCGGGATTTCATGCTCGGTTATTCGCCGCTGCACAATGTCGGGCCGGCGACCGAGGTCAGCTATCCGCCGATCTATATCGAAAGCTCCGCCAATGACGACCGCGTGCATCCCTCGCATGCGCGCCGCTTTGCCGCGCGGCTGGAGGAAGCGGGACACCGTTCGCTCTTCCATGAATTCGGCTCCGGCGGGCATGGTGGCGACGGCAATTCCGAAGAGCGCGCCGCCCGCGCGGCGATGGGTTACAGCTTCCTTCGCCAAACCATCATGCGCTAAAGCTCTTTGTTTTATACATGTCGTTATCCCGGAACCGCTGCGACATGTATTAGGATACAACAGAATTGGAGGAGGAGAGCTTGTCGGCGCGCCTCTTTCTGCTACAAACAGGCTCAATAAATCATACTTTTTAACAGGCTCGAGCGAAACACCATGTCCCCTATCAACCTCGCCATCGTCGGCGTCGGCAAGATCGTCCGCGACCAGCATCTTCCCTCCATCGCCAAGACCCCGGATTTTAAGCTCGTCGCCACGGCGAGCCGCCACGGCACGGTCGAAGGCGTCACGAGCTACACCACGATCGAGGCGATGCTCGACGCCGAGCCGTCGATCGATGCGGTTTCGCTCTGCATGCCGCCGCAATATCGCTATGAGGCAGCCTACAAGGCACTCGTCGCCGGCAAGCATGTCTTCCTGGAAAAGCCGCCCGGCGCAACGCTCAGCGAAGTGGCCGATCTCGAGGCGCTTGCGAGCAAGCAGGGCGCGTCGCTCTTTGCCAGCTGGCATTCCCGCTATGCGCCGGGCGTCGAGGCCGCGAAGGCGTTTCTTGCCTCGACGACGATTGAAAGCGTGCATGTGATCTGGAAGGAGGATGTCCGCCACTGGCATCCGAACCAGGATTGGATCTGGCAGGCCGGCGGCCTCGGCGTCTTCGATCCCGGCATCAATGCGCTGTCGATCGTCACCCATATCCTGCCGCGGCCGATCTTCATCACCGAGGCCGTTCTCGAGTTTCCCGAGAATCGCGATGCGCCGATCGCGGCCGACATCCACTTCCGCAATGCCGACGGCCTGCCGGTTCATGCCGAATTCGACTGGCGCCAGACCGGCAAGCAGAGCTGGGACATCGTCGCGGAGACGGCCGCCGGCCAGATGGTGCTTTCCGAGGGCGGCGCCAAGCTTTCCATCAACGGTGCGCTGACATTCGCCGAACCGGAGCAGGAATATCCTTCGCTCTACCGTCGCTTCGCCGAAATCGTCAAAGCCGGCAGATCGGATGTCGACCTCGCGCCGCTGCGCCACGTCGCCGACGCCTTCATGCTCGGCAAGCGGAAGTTCGTCGACGCATTCCACGACTGAGGGTCGCAATAACGTCATAGAAACCGGCAAGATTTGCCGGCCTATGTGCAATAGTGTTCGGGGGCAGCCGCTCATGAGCAACAAATTCCGCCGCAAGGGCCGATTTTTCCGCGTGTTGAAGATTGGCATCCTTGTGGTGCCGCTTCTCGGCCTTGCAGCATGTTCGGGCGAACAGGTCGTCATGCCTCCTGATGCACCGGGCGTTTCCCGATCCGAGGAATATTCCTTCGGATCTGCGACCCAGGCCCAGGATTGGCAGGCCACCAAAAAGGTACTGGACCAACTGGAAGGGCGGTTCGGAGAGAAATTCGTGCGTGTCCTGGCGCGCAATCTCGCCAGCACCACCAGCCCGCAAAGCATCAAGGCCTATTATGCCGAACGCCTTGTCCATCAAGCCGGCTGGGCGGAAATGCCGGTCAGCACTTTTGCCGACAGCGCGTGGGCATTCGCTTTTGTCAGTCCGAGCGGAAAGCGGGTTTTGGCAGTGGAGGCGCTCAATCCGTCGGAAGATGCGGGAGGGATCGTCCCCCTCAACATCCTGACGAACCTCGACGAGGACAAAGGGTCGAAAGGATAACGGCTTCCGACGGCCGCTGAGAACGACGTCGGAAGACTTCATACAGCAATTCAAAATCTTACAGCGTCAGGCCTTCTTCTCCCACCGCCCCTCCGGCGTCTGCTGCCAATAGGTGAGGTTATGCCCCTCACCTTTCAGCTTCTTCCATTGCGCACGGGCGGCTTCCAGTTGCTCCTGGTCATGACCGTCGAACATGAAGACGATGCGCTCATAGGCATCGGCCGGCGGCGGCTCGGCGCCGTCGACGATGAAACGCACGGTCGCCGCATTGGCATTGTCTGACGTCACCGTCAAAAGCACAGGCTGGCTTTCGGCGAAATCGGCCTCGTCGGTGCCGTGCGGCAGGAAGCTCTCCTCGCGGAACGTCCAAAGATGCTGATCGAGAGCATCGCGCCGCGCCGGCTCACGCGTCTGGACGGCAACGCGCCAGCCGCGCTCGACGCTTTTGTCGATGAGCGGCGGAAGCGCGTCCTCCAGCCGGCTTTCGGTCAGATGATAGAAGAGAACGTCCGTCATCAGGATTCATAATGGGCGCGGACGAACTCATCGAGCAGGCGCACACCGAAACCGGAACCCCAGGACTGGTTGATCTCGTCCTGCGGCGAGCCCATCGCCGTGCCGGCAATGTCGAGATGCGCCCAGGGCGTGTCCTGCACGAAGCGCTTGAGGAAATGCGCCGCCGTGATCGAGCCGGCCTGCCGGCCGCCGGTATTCTTCATGTCGGCGAACTTGCTGTCGATCAGCTTGTCGTAGTCCCGGCCGAGCGGCATGCGCCAGAGCTTCTCATTGCTCGAAAGGCCGGCTGCCGTCAGCTGGGCGGAAAGCTGGTCGTCATTGGAGAACAGCCCGGCATGCACGTTGCCGAGCGCCACGACGATCGCGCCGGTCAGCGTGGCGAGATTGATCATGAACTGCGGCTTGAAACGATCGTTGCAGTACCAGAGCGCATCGCAGAGCACGAGGCGGCCCTCGGCATCGGTGTTGATCACCTCGATCGTCTGGCCGGACATCGAGGTGACGATGTCGCCCGGACGCTGGGCGTTGCCGTCGGGCATGTTCTCGACCAGGCCGATGATACCGACGGCGTTGACGGCGGCCTTGCGCGAGGCGAGCACATGCATGAGGCCGGTGACGGCTGCCGCCCCGCCCATATCACCCTTCATGTCCTCCATGCCGGCGGCCGGCTTGATCGAAATGCCGCCGGTATCGAAGACCACGCCTTTGCCGACGAAGGCGACGGGACGATCCTTGGCCTTGCCGCCCTTCCACTGCATGACCGCCAGGCGCGGCGGGCGCACGGAGCCCTGGGCGACGCCGAGAAGGGCGCCCATGCCGAGACGGCGCATCTCCTTCTCGGTCAGGATTTCCACTTCGACGCCGAGCTTTTCCAGCTCTCTCGCCTTGGCGGCGAACTCGACGGGCCCGAGCACATTCGGCGGTTCGTTGACGAGGTCACGGGCCAGATTGACGCCGCCGGCAACCGCTTCGGAATCGGAAAACGCCTTCTTGGCACCAGCCGCATCGGCGGTGACGATCGTCACCTTGACAGATTTCGCCGGCTTCTCCTCCTCGTCGCCCTTCTTCGTCTTGTAGGTATCGAAGCTATAGGCGCGCAGCAGAATGCCGAGCGCGAAGTCGGCGGCGGCCCGCGCGCTCGTCTCGAGCCCAGGCACGTCGATGAAGACAGCGGCCTTGTCGGTATTCTTGATTCTCGATGCCGCGGCACCGCCGGCCTTCAGCCAGTCATGGGCGGTGAGTTCGGCGGCCTTGCCAAGCCCGATGACGACGATGCGCTCGACGGGCGCGCCTTCGGGGGCGACGATATCGAGAGCGCTCATGGATTTCGCGGAGAATCGGGCGATCCTGGCAGCCTTGACGATCACGCCTGCCGGGTCGACCGTTTCGGCGCCGGCAGCGCTGTCGGCCTCCACGGTCTTCAACAGGATCGACAGGCCGCCATTGAGCTTTGCCGACTTTGCGAATGAAATTTCCAACTTTGCTGACATGTCTTCTCCGCTGGGATTCTTTGAAATCCGTCCCTGGCGGATAATTTCGCGTTTGGCGGGTCTGTCAATGGCTTGCGACAATTGTTATGGTCGCCCGCGGCCATCACGGCCCTCATGTTTTCGTCAGTTTCGTAGATATTCGCGTTGACAGTTTTTTCGAAAAATCGATGGCGGGGGCTCGCAATCCGCCTGCCGAAAACGACTTTCGGCGCATTCATGCTGCTGTTCTGGACGTGGTGGGCGCTGCTTGCCGTCTTCCGCGCATTCCCCGGAATAGACATCTATTTTTCCCAGCTTTTTTTCGTGGCCACAGATTGCGGTGCGACTGCCGCCGCCGGGAGCATCTGCGGCGGCTTTCCCTATCGCGACGTCGCGACCTTCGATCTGCTACGCACCATCTTTTTCCGCCTACCCTATGTCGTCGCGATCGTGATGGTGTGGAAAATCATCGAATGCTACCAGCAGCATGGCGCGACCTTCAACGCAGATCGGGCCCGCAAGCTCAAGGTCGCACTCGGAACGCTGCTGATCGGACCGGTGCTGCTCGTCAATGTCGTGCTGAAAGAACATTGGGGCCGGCCGCGGCCGATACAGACGGATATTTTCGGCGGTGCGCTGCATTTCGCCGAGGCGGGTTCGCTTGCCGGAAAATGCGTTTCGAATTGCTCGTTCATATCAGGCGAGGCAGCAAGCGCCGGCTGGCTCTTCTGCCTTCTGATCTTCGTTCCGAAATCCCTGCGTTACGCGCTGGTGCCGCCGGTGGCGGCGATCTCCATCCTCACGCCGGCGATGCGGCTATCCTTCGGCGCGCACTACCTCTCCGACGTCGTTCTTGGATGGCTTTCCTCGCTGGTCGTCTTCGCCGCACTGCTGGCGTTAACTGAGTCGCAACAGCATCAAAAAAATTCTGAAATTTGAATGAATTTTTGACACCAGCTTGTCGCAAAAGCGCGACAAAGAGCGTAGAGGGATTCTCCTGCAAAGCCGTTTGGGCGTGCAGGTGCTTTCAAGGGCAGGCATGAAACTACTCGAGACATACATATTGCGGCGCGTCGGCCAGATGTTTCTCGTGGCGCTCCTGCCCGTTCTGGCGATCATTTGGACGACACAGGTTCTGCAGCGCATCAACCTGGTCACCGACAGCGGCCAGTCGATCGGCTCGTTCGCCAAGCTCGCGACGATGATTCTGCCGTCGATCATTCCCGTCGTGCTGCCCTTCGCACTCGTCATCGCGGTCACCCAGACGCTGACGACGATGAACAACGATTCCGAGCTCACCGTCATCGACGCGGCCGGGGCGCGGCGCAGTGTGCTGATCCGCCCGATCCTGCTGCTTGCCGCCGTCATCAGCGTCTTTTCCTTCTTCGTCGACAACGTCGTCGAGCCGCGTGCAAAGACCGTCGTGCGCCAGATGATCGCCGAGACCTATGCCGACCTGCTGTCTTCGGTGATCGAAGAAAAGACCTTCCGCAAGCTTGATGAAGGTCTTTATGTGCAGATCTCGAAGCGGATGGCGGGCCGCATGCTGAAGGGCCTGTTCGTCGCCGACGAGCGCGATCCGGCCTACGAACTGATCTATTATGCGAAGGAAGGCGCCGTCGACGATACGGGCACGACGCTGATCATGCATGAGGGCGAAGTGCACCGCAAAACGCCCGATGGCAATGTCTCGGTGATCAACTTCGATTCCTATTCCTTCGACCTCTCCGACATGACCGAGAATCGCGGCCAGGCGACGCTGCGTGCCAGCGACCGTGACCTGTGGTTCCTGTTCAACCCGGATCCGGCCGACAAGGACTATACGATCCGGCCGCAGAGCTACCGCGCCGAACTGCACCGCCGGCTGACGGACTGGATCCTGCCGGTCGTCTTTGCCCTGTTTTCGCTGGCGATCGCCGGCGACGCGCGCTCGCACCGCGAAGCGCGGCTGCATCCGATGGTGAGCGCGCTTGCCTATGCCTTCGCGATGCGATGGGCGGCCTTCTACGCGGCCAATCAGATCGACACCGACCCTGAATATATTGCCGTCCTCTACGCCATCCCGATCGTCAGCAGCATCATCTCGATCGTCTTCCTCGGCCTGCACAAACGACTGGTCATGCCGTCGTTCGTTCGGGACCGGATGTCGTCCTTCTGGAGACGAACGCAGGAAAGACTGCTTGCCGCCACCGGCAGGACCGGCGGGGGCACTGCCCAATGATGTTCGGGACATTGTCGCGTTATTTCTTTCGCCGCTACCTGGCGACGACGGGCTGGTTCCTGATCGGCGTCTCGGCGATTTCTTTCCTGCTCGATTTCAGCGAGACGGCGGGCCGCATGTCCGGCCTGCCCGGCTACACGATCAGCGGCGGCATCCTGATGACCGCCGTGCGCCTGCCGCTCATCCTGCAGCAGACCGTGCCGTTCATCGCGCTGTTCGTCGGCATGACGGTGCTGATCGGGCTCAACCGCAAATATGAGCTGGTCGTCACGCGCGCAGCCGGCATTTCGGTCTGGCAGTTCATGTTCCCCTTCATCGCCGGCTCGCTGGCGCTCGGCCTGCTGACGATGACGGCGCTCAATCCGCTCGCGGCCTGGGGACAGCGCCAGGCGCTGCTGGTCGAATCCGACTGGCGCGGCGAGAACGCGGTCCTGCGCAAGGCGCCGCAGATTCCGTGGCTGCGCCAGATCAGTGGCCGAGACGATGTCATCATCGGCGCTCAGACGGTTCAGGAGAACGGAACCAAGCTGATCGACGCCGTGCTGATCCATTTCGATTCAGGTGGTCAGGTCATTCTGAGACAGGATGCCGCCACGGCAAAATTGGAAGATGGTTACTGGCAACTTAACAACGTCGTCGAGCGTAAGCCTGGCGAAATCCCCCTGCGTAAAGCTTCGGTTCAACTTCGCACCAATCTGAAACAGGATTTCGTCCAGGAGCGGCTGACAGCGCCGGAAACAATTGGTTTCTTTGACCTTTCCAACCGGATTGCGGCTGCCAAATCCTTCGGTATTTCAACCAAGGCGTTGGAGACGCAATTCAACTCCCTGTTGTCCCAGCCATTGCTGCTGGTGGCCATGACTCTCATTGCTGCAACAGTGTCCCTAAAATTTAGCCGGTTCAACCAATCCCGCTCCGTGATTCTGGGTGGCATCCTCTCGGGCTTCATGCTTTATGTCATCACCGTGCTTGTAAAGGCATTCGGAAGCAGTGGAGTCGTGCCTCCCTTCGTGGCGACGTGGATACCGGTGGTCGTCGCGCTGGCCTTGGGTGCGACTATTCTGCTTCATCAGGAGGACGGCTAGTGGCGGCAGGCGACCGCAAGTATTTTAGTAAACAGCTGGTTGCCCTGCTTGTCGGCGCGACTGTATCTTCCTATTTCGGCAGTGCCCCGGCCTCTTACGGCCAGGCCAGCGCGCCCGAACAAACGATAAAGAATAAGATTCCTGAAGGGGCGAAGCTTCTGCTTTCGGCCAACGAACTCCTCTACAATCGCGACGCCCAGTTGGTGTCGGCGGTCGGCGGCGTTCAGATCAATTATGGCGGCTACAAAATGGTCGCACAGAAGGTCGAGTACAATCAGAAGACCGGCCGGATGATGGCGCTCGGCAATGTCGAGCTGGTCAGCCCCGACGGCAACCGCATCTATGCAGACAACCTTGACGTGACCGACAATTTCGCGGACGGGTTCCTGAACGAACTGCGCATCGAAACGGCTGACAATACGCGTATCGTCGCCGAGAGCGGCGAGCGTGTCGGCGGCACGCAGATGATTCTGAACAAGGGTGTCTACACGGCCTGCCTTCCCTGCGCCGAAGATCCGAAACGCGCGCCCTTCTGGCAGGTCAAGGCCAAGCGCGTGATCCAGAACGGCGTGACGCACACGATCCGCCTGGAGCGCGCGCGCTTCGAACTGCTCGGTTATCCGATCGCCTTCGTGCCGGTCATGGAAGTTCCCGACAATACGGTGAAGCGCAAGTCCGGCTTTCTCTTCCCGACGATGAGCCTGTCGCAGAATCTCGGCTTCGGGCTTTCCGTTCCCTATTATTACGTGATCTCGCCGAGCATGGACGCGACGGTCACCGCCACCGGCTACACGGCCCAGGGCTTCCTCGTCGAAGGCGAATTCCGCCAGCGCTTCGAAAATGGCACGCATATCCTGCGCGTCGCCGGCATCGACCAGGCAAAGCCGGACAATTTCAGCTCCGGCACCAGCGATGCCGAAGCCGGCCAGCGTGGCATGGTGGCGTCGAAGGCCGAATTCCGCATCAATCCGCGCTGGACGTTCGGCTGGGACGTCATGATGCAGAGCGACAACAATTTTTCACGCACCTACAAGCTGCGCGGTCTGAGCAGCACGGATCGGACCAACCAGATCTACCTGACGGGGCTTGGAAAACGCAATTATTTCGATATGCGGGCGTTCTATTTCGACGTCCAGGATGCCGACCGGACGAACACGGCCGAGAAAAAGCAGGCGATCGTCTATCCCGCGATGGACTATCACTATGTGGCGCCGCAGCCGCTTGCCGGCGGCGAGCTTTCGGCCGATGTCAACCTGACGAATATTTCGCGCACCCATGACGACTTCTATACCGTCGACGGCTTCGACCGCTTCCGCGGCCTGAAGGGCCAGACCTCGCGGCTGACTGCCGAGCTGCAGTGGAAACGCACCTACGTCACGCCGACCGGCCTGGTGATCACGCCGCTGCTGGCTGCGCGCGGCGACGCCTTCGCGCTGAACATGGACGATCCCACGGGCTACACCGGCAACTATGTCGACGGCAATTCCGCCACCCGTTCGATGTTCACGGCCGGGCTGGAGATGCGTTATCCGATCCTGATGACGACGGATAACAGCACGCATATTCTCGAGCCGATCGCACAGATCTATGCCCGCCCCGACGAGCAGCTGGCAGGCCGCCTGCCGAACGAGGATGCGCAAAGCTTCGTCTTCGACGCCACCTCACTGTTCGACCGCGACAAATTCTCGGGCTATGACCGCGTCGAAGGCGGGACCCGCGCCAATGTCGGCGTCCAGTACACCGGTACGTTCGACAGCGGCTACAAGCTGCACGGCATTTTTGGCCAGTCCTACCAGATCGCCGGTCAGAATTCGTTTGCGACCGATGATCTCGTCAATGTCGGCGCGGATTCCGGCCTTGAAACCACGCGTTCCGACTATGTCGGCCTCGGCGGCGTCGAGACACCGTTCGGCCTTTCAGTGACCGCCTCCTACCGCCTCGACGAGAAGGATTTCGATTTCCGCCGCGGCGACCTGACGACGGCTTACCAGAACGACACCTTCTCGACGCAGGTGACCTTCACCCATCTCAGCGCCCAGCCGGAATATGGCTTCGACGAAGACAATGACGAGATCCAGACCAGCAGCAGAATCAAGTTCAAGGATTACTGGGCGATTTTCGGCGGCATCGCCTGGGATCTGAATAATGATGTGATCAGCCGCCGGACGCTTGGTCTCTCCTATGACGACGAGTGCACGATCTTCACGATCGCCTACACCGACAGCAGGGATTCCGACGACGAGACGGCAAGCGACTGGACGATCGGCGCACGGCTGACCTTCCGCACGCTCGGCGACATCAAGATCGGCACCGACAGCCTGGAGTGACGGCAGGCGGGCGCAAACATCGCCTGAAGCCATTCTTTCGCCGTAAGCCTGTGCAGGACATTGCCGCCAGTCGATATCTGAGGCATAGGGGTTTCGCGCCGTGACGGGAGCGATTTCTGCATGTCTCGCACTGTGGTAAGGACGCCGCGAACACGTCTCGCGGCGCTATTGGGAGGTCAACAGATGATTGACGCGAAAAAAGCCATAACCACGTTCCTCGCCGGGGCGGCGCTTGCATTGCTGACAAGTCTCGCCGGTCCCGCGCTTGCGGCAAGCGAAGTCAAGGCCGTGGTCAACGGCACCGCCATCACCAGCGGCGATGTCGCCAAGCGCCAGGCCTTCCTGCGCCTGCAGCACACGAAGGCCGATGCGAAGACTGCGCAGGAGCAATTGGTCGACGAAACGCTCAAGCGGCAGGAGGTCTCCCGCGTCCATATGTCGGTTTCGCAGCAGGACGTCGATGCGTCTTTCGCGCGCTTTTCGAGCGGCAACAAGCTTTCCGTCGAGCAAATGTCGCAGATCCTCGATCGCGCCGGCGTCGGCGTCGATCATTTCAAGGCTTTCATCGCCGTACAGATGAGCTGGCCGCGCGTCGTCAACGCGCGCTACGGCTCGACCTCGCGGCTGTCGAACTATGATCTCGTCTCGCGCATGATGCAGAACAACAAACAGAAGCCGGTGACGACGGAATATATGCTGCAGCAGATCATCTTCGTCATTCCGCAAGCCAAGCGCAGCGCCATCACCGGCAAGCGTAAGGGCGAGGCCGAGGCGTCGCGCTCGAAATTTCCGGGCTGTGATCAGGCAAAGGTCTTTGCCGCGACGATGCGCGACGTGTCTGTGCGCGATCTCGGCCGCATGCTCGCCCCCGAGATCCCGCCGGATTGGAAACCGCTGGTCGAGCAGGCCAAGGGCAATACGACGGGCACCCGCGTCACCGACAAGGGCGTCGAATATCTGGCGATCTGCAGCCAGCGCCAGGTCTCCGACGACCAGGCCGCCGAAATGGTCTTCCGCCAGGAGGATCTCGACAAGTCCAAGGCCGGTAAAAAAGATGCCGGCCCGGAAAATGAAAACAGCAAGAAATACCTGGATGAACTGCGCAAAAAGGCGCAGATCGCCTACCGCTGACCGACGATGGCGACACCGTTTTCGCGACCGCTTGCGCTGAGCCAGGGCGACCCCGCCGGCATCGGGCCGGATATTACGCTGATGGCGTGGCTGCGGCGGCGCGAACTCGGGCTGCCGCCTTTCTTCCTGATCGGCGATCCTGATGTCCTGGCGCTGAGAGCCCGCCAGCTCAATCTGGCGGTTTCGATCCGCGAGACGCACACGGCCAGCGAGGCTGCCGGCCTATTTGCCGACGCGCTGCCGGTCATGACCGTCCCGGCCGGCATCGAAGTGGTGGCCGGCGAGCCGCATGCGGCTACGGCGAAGGGCACGATCGCATCGATCGAGAAAGCCGTGTCGCTCGTCATCAGCGGCGAGGCGCTCGCGGTCGTGACCAACCCGATCGCTAAGGCCGTGCTCTACGAGGCGGGTTTCCGGTTTCCCGGCCATACCGAATTTCTCGCCGATCTCGCCGCCAGGGCGACGGGCCTGCCGGTGACGCCTGTCATGATGCTGTCCGGTCCGAAACTCCGGGCCATTCCCGTCACCATCCACATTCCGGTCCGGGACGTGCCGCAGGCGCTGACCGGCGAACTGATCGTGGAAACCTGCCGCGTTGCCCATGAAGACCTCAGGCACCGCTTCGGCATCGAGGCGCCGCGGCTCGCCGTTGCCGGCCTCAACCCGCATGCGGGCGAAGGCGGGACGATGGGCCGGGAGGACGAGGACATTATCCGTCCGGCGATCGAGCGCCTGCGCGACGAGGGCATCGATGCGATCGGCCCCCTGCCCGCCGATACGATGTTCCATGACGAGGCGCGGGCGCGTTACGACGTCGCCGTCTGCATGTATCACGATCAGGCGCTGATCCCGGCCAAGGCACTCGGTTTCGACGACAGCGTCAACGTGACGCTCGGGCTTCCCTTCGTGCGCACCTCGCCGGATCACGGCACCGCTTTCGGCATCGCCGGCAAGGGACTGGCGCGCGAGCAGAGCCTCATTGCCGCGCTGAAGCTCGCCGCCCAGCTTGGCCGCAGCGCCGAAAGCCGCCGCTGATGGCTGCACTCGACGGTCTGCCACCGCTTCGTGACGTCATCCAACGCCACGGCCTCGATGCGCGCAAGGCGCTCGGGCAGAACTTCCTGCTCGATCTCAACCTCACCCAGAAGATCGCCCGCACGGCGGGGACGCTCGACGAGGCAACCGTCATCGAGGTCGGCCCCGGCCCCGGCGGGTTGACCCGCGCGATCCTGGCGCTCGGCGCCAGGAAGGTTATCGCCATCGAGCGGGATACACGCTGCCTGCCGGCGCTCGCCGAGATCGCCGATCATTATCCCGGCCGGCTCGAGGTGATCGAAGGCGACGCGCTGAAGACGGATTTCGAGACATTGGCGCCGGAAGGCCCGATCAAGATCATCGCCAACCTGCCCTACAACGTCGGCACGCAGCTTTTGGTCAATTGGCTGCTGCCGAAAGCCTGGCCGCCGTTCTGGCAGTCGCTGACGCTGATGTTTCAGAAGGAAGTCGGCGAGCGTATCGTCGCTGGCGAAGACGATGATCACTACGGCCGTCTCGGCGTGCTCTGCGGCTGGCGGACAGAGGCCCGCATGGCTTTCGACGTGCCGCCGCAAGCCTTCACACCGCCGCCGAAGGTGACGTCGACGGTCGTGCATCTCACACCCCGCGAAAATCCCATCCCCTGCGCTGTCGCCGATCTGGAAAAGGTGACGCAGGCCGCCTTCGGGCAGCGCCGCAAGATGCTGCGCCAAAGCCTGAAACCGCTCGGCGGTGAGCGCCTGCTCATCAAGGCCGGGATCGATCCGGCGCGGCGAGCCGAGACCCTTTCCGTCGAAGAGTTCTGCCTGTTGGCGAACAGCCTCTAAAGCTCGGCGAAAAGCCAGCAGTTCTAGAGCATTTCCGTTTTTCTTCGAATCACGAAAATGCTCTATCTCTTTGTTTTCACGCAATTCCGGACGCAAAACCGCCGTGCACTTTTGCTGGAATTGCTCTAAAGCGACGGCGTTTCTTCCAGCAGTCCGCGGACGAAGTCGAACATGCCATGGCGGCGGTCGCGGCGCAGGCGTTCGGCCTTGACGATCGACTGAACGGCGTCAAAGGCGGTGTCGAGGTCGTCGTTTACGATGACATAGTCATATTCGCGCCAGTGGGCGATCTCGGCGCGGCTGTTGGCGAGGCGCGTCTGGATGACCTCTTCGGAATCCTCGGCGCGGCGATGCAGCCGCGACTGCAGTTCGGTCATGGTCGGCGGCAGCACAAAGATCGAGACGACGTCGGCCGACATTTTCTCCTGCAATTGCTGGGCGCCCTGCCAGTCGATATCGAAGAGCATGTCGCGGCCTTCGGCCATGGCCTGCTCCACCGGCTCGCGCGGCGTGCCATAGAAATTGCCGTGCACCTCGGCCCATTCGAGCAGCGCATCGCTGTCACGCAGCCGCTCGAACTCACGCACGCTCTTGAAGTGGTAATGCACGCCCTCAACCTCGCTCGGGCGGCGCGGGCGCGTGGTAACGCTGACGGAAAGGCCGATATTCTTGTCGATCCCCAGCAGCGTGCGCGCGATGGTGGACTTGCCGGCGCCCGACGGCGACGAAATGACAAGCATCAGACCGCGGCGGGCGATCTGCACGGGCGAAGTTTTCGCCGGTTTCATGTCTTACTCCAAATTCTGGACCTGCTCGCGGAACTGGTCGATCACGACTTTCAGCTCGATGCCGGCAGCGGTGACCGCCGAGGCATTCGACTTCGAGCAGATGGTATTCGATTCGCGGTTAAATTCCTGTGCAAGGAAGTCCAACCGGCGCCCTGCAGGGCCACCTTTCACCAGAAGATCGCGCGCGGCGGCGATATGGGCCTTCAGACGATCGATTTCCTCGCGCAGATCGGCCTTGGTCGCCAGCAGCGCGGCTTCGGCATGCAGCCTGTCGCGGTCGAGCGCGGCCATGCCGTCCATCAGCAAGGCGACCTGCCCGGCAAGCCGCGCAGCGATCTCCTGCGGCGAGCGCGACGGATCGGCCTCGATCGTCCGTGCCAGGCCATCGATCGTCGCGACATGGTCGAGAAGAATGCGGGTCAGCGCCGCCCCTTCCTGTTCGCGCATCGCCCTCAGATCGGCAAGCGCGGCCAACAGACCGGCAGCGATATCGGCGTCACGGGCGGCAAGCGCCTCCTCGCCGTCCTCGCCTTCGCGGAATTCCACGATGCCGCGCACCAGGAGCAGCGTATCGAGCTTCAGCGGCGACGGATCGATCACCCCGTCCAATTGCTCGCGCATGGCCAGCACGGCGGCGAGCGCCTCCCTGTTCAGCACCGCCTCGAAGCGGTTCTCGTCGGCGGTGACGGATAGGGATGCCTGCAGGTTGCCGCGGCTGAAGCTTTCGCCGGCGAGGCGGCGGACCTCCGCCTCCATGCGTTCGAGGCCGGGCGGCAGGCGCAGGCGCAGATCAAGGCCCTTGCCGTTGACCGAGCGCAGTTCCCATGCCCAGCGCCAGCGGCCGCTCGTTCCCTCGCGCCGCGCAAAACCGGTCATGGACTGCAAAGCCATGCGAACCTCCCGAAGGTATCAGTTGATCTTCTTTTTCTTCGGCGGCACGACGGTCGCGCCACTGTCCGCCGGCTGCTCTTCCGGCTGGCCGTCGACTGCGATGTTCGGATCCGAACCCTTGTCGGCTTCGAGCTTGCGCCAGCGCTTGACGTTGGCGTTGTGCTCCTCGAGCGTGGCGGCAAAGACATGGCCGCCGGTGCCGTCGGCAACGAAATAGAGATCCTGCGTCTTCCAGGGATTGGCGACGGCTTCGAGCGCATCCTTGCCGGGATTGGCGATCGGCGTCGGCGGCAGACCCTTGATGACATAGGTATTGTATGGCGTGTCCCGCTTCAGATCTGACTGGTAGATCGGCCGGTCGGCCGGTTTACCCTCGCCGCCGAAGAGACCGTAGATGATCGTCGGATCGGATTGCAGGCGCATGCCCTTGCCGAGCCGGTTCAGGAAAACGGAGGCGACATGCGCACGCTCGTCGGGAACGCCGGTTTCCTTTTCGACGATCGAGGCGAGCGTCACGAACTCCTCCTTGGATCGCAGCGGCAGCGAGGAGTCGCGCTTGTCCCAGATCTGATCGACGAGCTTCTGCTGCGCAGCCGCCATCTGGTCGATGATTTCCGAGCGTTTGGTGCCGCGCGAGAATTTGTAGGTATCCGGACGCAGGCTGCCCTCGGTCGGCAGGGCGGCCGGCAAGTCGCCTTCCAGCACAGTATCCTGCAGCATGCGGTCAAACATCTGGCGGACCGTCAGGCCCTCCGGGAAGGAAACGGAATAGAGAATGGACTTGCCCGATTTCAGAAGCTCCATGATATCGCTCATGGAAGCCCTCGCCTTGATCTCGTATTCACCCGCTTTCAGGCTCTCACCGGCAGAAAGATGCGTTGCCGTGAGATAGCGGAAGATGCGGGCATCGCTGATGATCGCATTGCGCTCGAGGTTCGAGGCGATTTCGGCCAGACCAGCGCCGTTGCGGACGATGAAATTGGTGTTGGTCTGCAGCGGACCGGGGTTTCGATAGGTCGATGTGGCATAGTAGAAGCCGATGACGGCGACGACGCAGACCAGAACCGCCATGGTCATGATGAAGTTCAGGAAAAGAACCACCTGTCCGCGGGCTTTCTTGGACCGCTTCGGCGGCTCCGGAACGCGCTCCGGACGCAGGGCTTCGCTCGGCGACTTCGGGATGATCGGTCCCTTCTGTGCCTGCCGGTCGTTCTCGCCCTGCGGGGTATCGTTGCTCTGGTTCGTCGTATCGCTCACCGGCAATCCTCTAAAACTTGACCCTCACTTCGCTATTTCGCGAAGCAATGCGGCAAAAGCAGGTTCTGCCGCCGTTCAACGGCGCCGCTGCCGGTCGTTATGCTCCCGCACGTCCCGCTACGCAACGTAGGGAACGGCCGCCCTGCGGCGCAAGGGACACCCGTTACGCCGCGTAGAGGCCCTTATTGTGCGTAGCGGCGCAGCACGAGCGACGCGTTCGTGCCACCGAATCCGAACGAATTGGACAGCGCCACATTGATTTCTCGCTCGCGCGCCTTGTGCGGCACAAGATCGATCGCCGTCTCACGTTCGGGATTGTCGAGATTGAGCGTCGGCGGCGCGATATTGTCGCGGATGGCGAGCGTGGTGAAGATCGCCTCGATGGCGCCGGCAGCACCGAGAAGGTGCCCTGTCGCCGACTTGGTCGAGGACATCGAGATCTTCGACGCCGCATTGCCGACCAGCCGTTCGACGGCGCCGAGTTCGATCGTATCGGCCATGGTGGAAGTACCGTGGGCGTTGATGTAATCGATATCGGCCGGCGTCAGCCCGGCCCTCTTCAGCGCCATCGCCATGCAACGGCCGGCGCCCTCGCCGTCCTCGGACGGCGCGGTGATGTGATAGGCATCGCCCGACAGGCCGTAGCCGACGACTTCGGCGTAGATCCTGGCGCCGCGCGCCTTGGCGTGTTCCAGTTCCTCGAGCACGACGATGCCGGCGCCCTCGCCCATGACGAAGCCGTCGCGGTCGCGGTCGTAGGGGCGCGAAGCCTTTTGCGGGTCGTCATTGTGCTGGGTCGACAGCGCCTTGCAGGCGGCGAAGCCGGCAAGCGAAATGCGGCTGACCGGGGATTCCGTGCCGCCGGCGACCATGACGTCGGCGTCACCCAGCGCGATCAGCCGAGCGGCATCGCCGATCGCATGCGCGCCCGTCGAGCAGGCGGTGACGACCGAATGATTGGGGCCGCGCAGCTTGTGGCGGATCGAGACCTGGCCGGAGACGAGGTTGATCAGGCGGCCGGGAATGAAGAAGGGAGAAATGCGGCGCGGGCCCTTGTCGCGCAGGGTGTAACCCGCCTCGACGATGCCTTCGATGCCGCCGATGCCGGAGCCGATCAGCACGCCGGTGGCGATCTGGTCCTCATCGGTCTCGGGGTGCCAGCCGGCATCGGCAAGCGCCATGTCGGCGGCGGCCATGCCGAAGATGATGAAGGGATCGACCTTGCGCTGTTCTTTCGGCTCCATCCACTGATCGACATTGAATGTGCCGTCGGTGCCGTCACCGACAGGGATACGGCAGGCGATCTTGGCGGGAAGGTCATCGACTTCGAATTCGGTGACGAGGCGGGCGCCGTTCTGGCCGGCAAGCAGCCGGGACCACGTCACCTCTGTTCCGCATCCCAAGGGTGATACCATGCCGGTACCGGTGATGACGACACGTCTCATCGCGTGCTTTCCCCCGTCTCTTATGTTCTATGGAGAAATATGCCGAAAAGAAAAGGGCGGACTCCAGGCCCGCCCTTTCTCAAATGCATAGGATCAGGCCTGGGCCTTCTCAATAAACTTCACGGCATCGCCGACCGTCAGGATCGAGTCGGCAGCGTCGTCAGGAATTTCAACGCCGAATTCTTCTTCGAAAGCCATGACAAGTTCGACCGTGTCGAGCGAGTCAGCGCCCAGATCGTCGATAAAGCTGGCGCTCTCGACGACCTTGTCGGCATCGACGCCAAGATGATCAATAACAATTTTCTTTACGCGTTCTGCGATATCGCTCATGTCGGTTTCCTCGACCTTATGTCCTGATCGGAATGCCGTTGCGGCACCCTTACCCTGTTTCAGCCTGCGATGTTTTCAGACATCCTCGGCAAACTCGTTTACCCGGCTTCAGAGATGTCCCAGGCTTGCAAAAAGCCCGCCGGTCCGTCTGCTTTCTCGGGACGACTGTTCACAGTCATGGCCCGCTTAACATGCTTTATGTCTGCCGCAAAGCCACAAAATCAACGGTTCGTGATTGCTCAACATGCTATTGGCGGAATTCTTCCCACGCCGACAGTTTGTCGTTTCAGATCATCGCCATGCCGCCGTTTACGTGCAGCGTCTGGCCCGTCATGTAAGCAGCCTCGGAGGAGGCGAGATAAGCGACCGCCGAAGCGACCTCGCCGCCCGTACCCATGCGTTTCATCGGGATCGCTCCCATGATCGCTTCCTTCTGCTTGTCGTTCAGCTTGCCGGTCATGGCGCTCTCGATAAAACCGGGCGCCACGCAGTTGACCGTCACGTTGCGGGTGGCAATTTCCTGCGCCAGCGACTTGGTGAAGCCGATCATGCCAGCCTTGGAGGCGCAGTAATTGGCCTGGCCCGGATTGCCGGTGACGCCGACGACCGATGTGATGTTGATGATGCGGCCATAGCGGCGACGCATCATCGGATGTGTCAATTCGCGCGTCAGGCGGAAGGTCGACGTCAGGTTGACTTCGAGCACGCTGTCCCAGTCCTCGTCGCTCATGCGCACGAACAAGCCGTCGCGGGTGATGCCGGCATTGTTGACGAGAATGTCGACGCCTTCGAGGTCGGCCTCGGCCTTCTGGCCGAGCGCCTTGACCTCATCGCGGTCGGAGAGGTTGGCCGGGAAAATCTTGACGCGCTCGCCGAGTTCGGCGGCCAGCGCTTCCAGCTTCTCGACGCGGGTGCCGTGGAGGCCGACGATAGCGCCCTGCTTATGAAGAAGGCGGGCGATTTCCTCGCCGATACCGCCTGATGCGCCGGTGACGAGAGCCTTGCGGCCGGAAAGATCGAACATGGAAACGTTCCTTATATCTGGAGATACCAATCAGGCCATGAGGGCGGCGACGGCCGCGTCGATATCCGCCGGACCGTTGACGGAGATGCCGTTGATCGTCTTGTCGATGCGACGGGCAAGGCCGGTCAGCACCTTGCCGGAACCGAGTTCATAAAGCGTCGTGACGCCATTTCCGGCGAACCATTCCACCGTCTCGCGCCAGCGGACCTGGCCGGTGACCTGCTCGACCAGGAGGCCGGCGATCTCGTCGGCCCCGGTCACGGGGGCGGCACGCACATTGGCAATGAGGGGCACGACCGGATCGGATTTCGAAACCCTTGCCAGTGCTTCGCGCATGGCGTCGGCGGCCGGCGCCATCAGCGTCGAATGGAAGGGAGCGGAGACCGGCAGCAGAATGGCGCGCTTGGCGCCCTTGTCGGTCGCAAGGCCGGCGGCCTTTTCGACGGCGGCCTTCTCACCAGAGATGACGATCTGGCCGCCGCCATTGTCGTTGGCGATCTGGCAGGCGCCGACGGCAGCCGCTGCCTCGCAGACGGCAACGACGTCGGCGTGTTCGAGGCCGATGATCGCGGCCATGGCGCCGACGCCGACGGGGACGGCCGCCTGCATGGCATTGCCGCGGATGCGCAAAAGCCGCGCAGTATCGGCGAGCGAGAAGGTGCCGGCGGCGCAAAGTGCCGAATATTCGCCGAGCGAGTGGCCGGCGACATAGGCGACCTTGGACTTCAGATCCAGCCCCTTGGCTTCAAGAACGCGGACGACGGCGATCGAGACGGCCATCAGCGCCGGCTGGGCGTTCGCCGTCAAGGTCAACGTATCCTCGGGACCATTGAACATGACGTCCGAAAGCTTTTCACCGAGTGCCTCGTCGACCTCGTCGAAGACGGCGCGGGCTTCGGCAAAATTCTCGGCGAGATCCTTGCCCATGCCGACGGCCTGACTGCCCTGGCCGGGAAAAGTGAAAGCGATGGTCATTTTCATGTCCCTGATTGCGCCCCTTGAGGCTGTTTTGCCTCCAATTGACATTCTTTCCGGCAGAGTCAAGTGGCGGCCCCTTCTGCGCAAAGCCTCTCGCACGCGCGCAAAAGCCCGGTTTTTGCTCTTGCGCTCCGCCAAATCCAGCCTAGATTTGCGCGGACCCTCCCAAGGCTTTCACCTCTCTTCCAAGGTTTTTCCATGAAGTACAATTCACTAGGCCGCACCGAGATTTCCGTTTCAGAGATCTGCCTTGGCACGATGACCTGGGGTTCGCAGAACAGCGAAGCCGACGCGCATGCGCAGATGGACTACGCCGTCGAAAAAGGCGTCAATTTCTTCGACACGGCCGAGCTTTATCCGACCACGCCGGTTTCGGCCGAAACGCAGGGCTGGACCGAAGACTATATCGGCAGCTGGTTCGAAAAGACCGGCAAGCGCGGGGATATCGTGCTCGCCACCAAGGTTGCAGGCCGCGGCCGCGACTATATTCGCGGCGGCCAAGGCGCCGATGCAAAGAATATCCGACTGGCGCTCGAGGCCAGCCTGGCGCGGCTGAAGACCGATTACGTCGATCTCTACCAGGTCCACTGGCCGAACCGCGGCCATTTCCATTTCCGCCAGAACTGGAGCTACAATCCCTTCAACCAGGATCGCGACAAGGCCGTCGCCAACATGCTCGACATCCTGGAAACGCTCGGCGCGCTGGTGCAGGAAGGCAAGATCCGCGCGATCGGCCTTTCCAACGAAACCACCTGGGGCATACAGAAATATCTGACGCTTTCCGAACAGAAGAGCTTGCCGCGCGTTGCCAGCGTCCAGAACGAATATAACCTGCTCTACCGTCATTTCGATCTCGACCTCGCCGAACTCTCGCATCACGAGGATGTCGGGCTGCTCGCCTATTCGCCGCTTGCCGGCGGCATCCTGTCCGGCAAATATGTAGATGGCGGCAGGCCGAAGGGTTCGCGCGGTTCGATCAACCCCGATATCGGCGGTCGCCTGCAGCCGTTGCAGGAACCGGCGACCAAAGCCTACCTGCAGATCGCCGCAACCTTCGGCCTCGACCCGGCGGCCATGGCGCTCGCCTTCTGCCGATCAAGGCCGTTCATGGCCTCGGTCATCATCGGCGCAACCTCGATGGAGCAGCTGAAAGTCGATATCGGCGCAGCCGAGCTGACGCTCTCTCACGAAGTCCTGGCGGAGATCGCCAAGGTGCACCGCCAGTATCCGCTGACGCTTTGATCATCTTGCCGTAAGGCCCCCCGACGCCGACCATCGGTTTGCGTCGGGTCCGATTGCACTTGCCTTTGCCCAAAAAATCCGTATAAGCCGCCCTGTTCGTTAACCCGGTCTTCTGGCTGGTGGCTGAACGGAGGGCCGGTTTCCTTTTGGAAATCGTTCGGAACGGAAGCGTTCCAGCCTCCCGTGTCTCCGCTCTCGACCGTCTCGGAAAACGCTTTCTTGCCTGGGCCCGCCCAATCAGGAGCAGTCGTTGAGGCTTAGCCGCCGAATATCGGGTTGAACCAAACGCAAGAAAGGCAAAGCTGTCATGGCTCTTTATGAACATGTATTCCTTGCCCGGCAGGATATTTCCGCTCAGCAGGTCGATGCCCTCGTAGAACAGTACAAGGGCGTGATCGAAGCAAACGGCGGTAAAGTCGGGCGTATCGAGAACTGGGGCCTCAAGTCCCTCACCTACCGCATCAAGAAGAACCGCAAGGCGCACTACGCCCTGATGGACATCGATGCACCGGCTGCTGCCGTCCAGGAAATGGAACGTCAGATGCGCATCAGCGAAGACGTTCTTCGCTACATGACGATCGCCGTCGAGAAGCATGAAGAAGGTCCGTCTGCCATGATGCAGAAGCGCGACCGTGACGACCGTCCGCGTGAAGGCGGCCGTGGCCCGCGTGAAGGCGGCTTCGGTGATCGCGACCGTGGCCCGCGTCCGCCGCGTGAAGGTGGCTTCGGCGACCGTGACGACCGTCCGCGCCGTCCGCGCGAAGACCGTGTATAAGGGAGATCCGAGATATGTCTGAAACTTCCTCCGCTCCGGTCCGCCGCCCGTTCCATCGCCGCCGCAAGACCTGCCCGTTCTCCGGCGCCAACGCGCCGCGGATCGACTACAAGGACGTACGCCTGCTGCAGCGCTACATTTCCGAGCGCGGCAAGATCGTTCCGTCCCGCATCACGGCCGTTTCCCAGAAGAAGCAGCGCGAACTGGCCCAGGCGATCAAGCGCGCCCGTTTCCTCGGCCTGCTGCCCTACGTCGTCGCCTGATCGGCCGACACCAATACCATTGAGGGAAGGCATTCGTGCCTTCCCTTCTCCCTTTCGCGATGGGCGCGGATCGGAACTCTTAAAACCCATGTTGAGACGTTTCTGAATTCGATTCAGCAACATCCTCTAACTGCTTGATGAAGCAGGACAGCGACCTTGAAACGACTAAACATTAGAACGCTGCTGATCGGCGCACTCGCCGGATTGACCGCCGCCCTGCTGGTGCTGGGCGCGAGCATGCAGCCGTCGTTTTTCAGCGCGCTTCTCTACACGGCTTCAGCGCTGCCGATTCTGATCGTCGGGCTCGGATGGGGCAATGCCGCGGCGATCTCGGCCGTCACCACCGCTGCCGCACTCGGCGCGATCTTGATCTCGCCTTCCTTCGCGCTGATCATGACGCTGGTGACGCTTCTGCCGGCCGGCTGGCTGAGCCATCTCGCCAATCTCGCGCGTCCCGCCTCCGAACTCGGTGGCCCCGACCACCTGCTTGCCTGGTATCCGCTCTCCGATATCCTGCTGCATCTCTGCGGCCTGGTGACGCTTGCGGTCATCGTCATCGGCGTGATCATCGGCTACGGGCCTGAGATCACCGATCCGATCGTCGACCTGCTGATCACCTCGCTCAAACAGCAGCAACCGGAATTCATGCCCGATCCGGCCGCGACCGCGCAGACCAAATCGCTGATCCTGCTGATGCTGCCGGCTTTGCAGGGCGGCATGTGGGTCTCCATGCTGTTTGCCGCCTATTATTTTGCGGTGCGCATCGTCTCAGCCTCCGGCCGCGGCCTTCGCCCGCGCGAGGACATTCCCTCGTCGCTGCGCATGAACCGCAACTCGATCTTCATCTTCCTGGCCGGGCTTGCCGCCTGCTTCTTCGGCGGCGTTCCGGCGCTGGTCGGCGCGACCGTGATCGGCACCTTCGGCGCCGGTTTCATGCTCTCCGGTTTCGCCTCGCTGCATTTCCGCACGCGCGGCAAGGACTGGCGCATGCCGGCCCTCATCCTTAGCTACCTGGCTTCGATGCTCATGCTGCTGCCAGCTCTCCTCATCCTCGTCCTTGGTCTCAGCGATACGCGCAAGGCGATCGCGCTGACCCCGACGAAAGATGCTGATGCCCCCAAACAACCCGATACGAAAATCTGAGACACAAGAAAGGAAAAAGAAAATGGAAGTCATTCTTCTTGAACGCATCTCCAAGCTCGGCCAGATGGGCGAAACCGTCAAGGTTCGCGACGGCTTTGCCCGTAACTACCTGCTGCCGCTCGGCAAGGCGCTGCGCGCCAACGCCGCCAACAAGACCCGCTTCGAAGCCGAGCGTGCGACGCTCGAAGCCCGCAACCTCGAGCGCAAGTCGGAAGCCCAGAAGGTCGCCGACGTTCTCGACGGCAAGTCCTTCATCGTCGTGCGTTCCGCCGGCGAAACCGGCCAGCTCTACGGTTCGGTCGCCGCCCGTGACGTCGTCGAGATCCTCGCCGCCGAAGGCTTCAACATCGGCCGCAACCAGGTTCACCTCAACACGCCGATCAAGTCGATCGGCCTGCACAAGGTTGAGCTGCAGCTGCATGCCGAAGTCGAAATCCACGTCGAGCTCAACGTTGCCCGTTCTGCCGAAGAGGCAGAGCGCCAGGCCAAGGGTGAAGAGCTCACCTCGGTCGACGCGATCTACGGTGTCGACGAAGACGCATTGCGTCCGGAAGACTTCTTCGATCCGGAAGCCGACGGCGTCGACGAAGACGAAGCATAATTTTCGTCGGAGCGATCCACGAGAGAGAAAGCCCGGCCATCGCGCCGGGCTTTTTCGTTTACACACCTTCGACAGACCGTTTTCCACCCCTTCGACAGGCGCGGCCGATCGGGGTCGCTTTTTTAAGGGGATTTCCCGGATGTTTTTGCTGCGCGCCTTATCGCGCCACGCTAAAATACCCTTCTCCGAAACGGATGCGCTGAGTCGGCGCCAGACCGTGTCGTGCGGGTGACACTGCCAGTATTTCTCCTTTGTGTCGCCCAGGACTGTGGAGAAGTCGAACAACGTGCACAGCGTTCAGGATTTAGGCGAAGAGAGCCCCCGCTCCTTTCGTAGCCTCTTGATTTTCGCGTCCGGAATTGCAAATCCGGAGCTGGAAAAAGACAGAACGGATGATGATGAACGACGCCGCTCGAAAGATTGCAGCCGTTGCTCCGTCGGAGCAGCATTATCGCGAAGCACCCAACAATATCGAAGCCGAGCAGGCGCTTCTGGGCGCGATCCTGATGAACAACGACGCCTATTACCGGGTGTCGGACTTCCTGAAGCCTATCCATCTCTATGAACCGCTGCATCGGAAGATCTTCGAGGTTGCCGGCGATATCATCCGCATGGGCAAGATCGCCAATCCGGTGACGATCAAGACCTTCCTGAAGGCCGACGAGAAGGTCGGCGACATGACGGTTTCGCAATATCTGGCGAGCCTCGTCAGCAACGCCGTCACCGTCATCAATGCCGAGGATTACGGCCGGGCGATCTACGACCTGGCGCTGCGCCGGGCGCTGATCACCATCGGCGAGGACGTCGTCAACATCGCCTATGACGCGCCGCTCGACATGCCGCCGCAGTCGCAGATCGAAGATACCGAACGCCGCCTCTTCGAACTGGCGGAAAACGGCCGCTACGACGGCGGATTCCAGGCCTTCAACGATGCCGTTGCGCTGGCGATCGACATGGCGGCTGTCGCCAAGGAACGCGATGGCGGGCTTTCCGGCATTTCCACCGGCATCCATTCGCTGGATTCCAAGATGGGTGGCCTGCAGCGTTCGGACTTGATCGTGCTGGCCGGACGTCCCGGCATGGGCAAGACCTCGCTTGCCACCAATATCGCCTATAATATCGCCGCCGCCTACGAAGGCGAAGTCCAGTCGGACGGCAGCATGAAGGCGAAGAACGGCGGCGTCGTCGGCTTCTATTCGCTCGAAATGTCGTCCGAACAGCTCGCCACCCGTATCATCTCCGAGCAGACGGAAGTCTCCTCCTCGAAGATCCGCCGCGGCGACATCAACGATGCCGATTTTGAAAAGCTCGTCGCCTGCTCGATGATGATGCAGAAGGTGCCGCTCTATATCGACCAGACCGGCGGTATCTCGATCGCCCAGCTTTCGGCGCGCGCCCGCCGCCTCAAGCGCCAGCGCGGCCTCGATGTGCTTGTGGTCGACTACATCCAGCTGATGACCGGCTCGGGCAAATCCAGCGACAACCGTGTCCAGGAAATCACCCAGATCACCACCGGCCTGAAGGCGCTCGGCAAGGAACTCAACGTTCCGATCATCGCGCTGTCGCAGCTCTCGCGTCAGGTCGAAAGCCGGGACGACAAGCGCCCGCAGCTTTCCGACCTTCGCGAATCCGGCTCGATCGAGCAGGACGCCGACGTCGTGTTGTTCGTGTTCCGGGAGGAATACTACGTCAAAAATTCGGAGCCGCGCGACATCCACGATCCGAAATATCCGGAATGGGAAGCGCTGTTCGACAAGGTAAAAGGTACGGCCGACGTCATCATCGCCAAGCAGCGCCACGGGCCGACAGGCACGGTGAAGCTCGCCTTCCAGTCGGAATTCACCCGCTTCGCCGATCTCGCCGATCCCTCCTTCACACAGTACGAGGAACATTGACACGGTATTTCCGGGTCAATTTCCCCTAGAAACCTGTGGCCCGCAACAAGGCCACCGTCACAACGCCGCCGACGACGCTGGCAAGCATCGGCAGGCGGCGGGCGGCCAGCGCCGTTGCGGCACATGCCAGTGTCTCCGCCCAGCCGGTCGCAAAGGCGGTCGGAGCGATCACCGCCATCAGGACCGCCGGCGGGATCGCCTCAATCGCCGTTTTCCAGCGCTCGTCCAGCTGCACGTGACGGATGAGGACGAGACCGCTGATGCGCGTGAAAATCGTCGCGAATGCCATCGCGAGGATGGCAAGCAGGGTATTGATATCAAGCGTCATGCGGCCTGCTCCTGGACCCCACCCTTCCAGAAAGCCATCACCAGTCCGGCCAAAGCGCCGGCTGCGATATACCAGACGCCCGGCACGAAATGATGGACGGCGACGGCTGCAATTCCGCTCGCGGCCAGAATTGCGCCCGTTTCCGGTCCCTTCCAGAAGCCCATGACCAGCACGACAAACACGGCCGGAAAAGCGAAATCGAGACCGATGACCGCCGGATCGCCCAGAAAGACGCCGAGCAACGCGCCTGCGAGCGAAGAGCCGACCCAGGCGACATAGAAGGGCGCGACGATGCCGGCATACCAGACGGGCGTCAGCCGTGTGCTGCCGGCGCGGAACTCCGCCATGGCCCAGAGTTCGTCAGCGAGAAACAGCATGGCGGCATAGCGCTTGATGGTGGAGAAGGACTGCATCTTCATACCGAGCGACGCGCTCATCAGCACATGGCGGATATTGACCAGCAGTGTTGCGAAGCCGACGCCGACCCAGCTTGCCGGATGCGCCCATATATCCATTGCCACGAACTGCGAGCCGCCGGCGAAGACCAGCGCACTCATCAGCGTCGTTTCCAACACCGAAAGACCCTTGGTGGCCGAAATCGCGCCGAAAACCAGACCGATCGGAGCAACGGCGACGACAAGCGGAAAGATGGCGCGCATTCCGGCAAGAAATTCGCCGGTAAGAAATTCGCTGGATGGCCGGCTTTGCTGCAACATGGCAACCTCCTGATTGAGATCACGGAGCAGTAGCCCAGCCCGACACAGCCGTATTGAACGAAAGTGATCAGCCAGTACGGAATTGACCGGGTGTTACGCCCGTGCGCGCCTTGAAGTGCCGGGTGAAATGCGCCTGATCGGCAAAACCGCATTCGAGCGCGATATCGGCGGGCATGCGCCCCTGCCGCAGCAGCCTGCGGGCCACCTGCACGCGCCGGTCCGTCAGGAAGGCATGTGGCGTGATGTGGTATTCCTTGCGGAAGGCGCGGATGAGATGCGCGCGGCTCAACCTCGCCACCCCGGCCAGTTCCTCAAGGCCGACGTCGCTGTCGAAATTCTCGATGAGATATTCGCGCGCGCGGGCGACGGCGCTTCGCTCCTGCGTATCGACAGGCACGACGATTGTGCTGCCGTGGCGCGCAAAGATCGCCGCCAGCACCGAGAACATGCTTTCATCGGACTCCAATGCACCTGCGCCCCTTTCGAGCGTGCGGTGGGCGGCGTGAAAAGCATTGGCGAGTTGCGGATCGCGTGGAAGCCCGCCGGAAAAAGACGGCGTCGCGTGAAAGGCCTTGCCCGTCACATCCTCCAGAATATCGATGAATAATTTCATGTCCGGATAAATCATGCGATAACGGTAGCCCTCGCCGCCGGGAGCGCCGTCATGAATGACGCCCGGATCGATAAGATAAAGGTCGCCCGGGCCGGTTTCCTCCCGCCTGCCGCTCAGCGTGGCGATCTGGCTGCCGCTTTCAATCGCGCCGATGCTGAATGTATCGTGCGCATGCGGCGCATATTCATGAGTGAGAAAGGTAGCGCTCAGACACTCCATGTCACGGAAGCGGCTGTCCCGCCAAAAGCGGGCCGATTCCACGTTGGCGAGCGGCATAGCCTCCGCCGCCTCTTTCTGAGATACGTTCTGCATGCGGGTAGATTAGCGCCGAAGCCGCCATGCGTCTTGAACAAAAGTGATCGTACAGGCGGCAAAGGATGGTATGTGACCGCCCGCGCTTTCCCTTGGCCACAATGCTCACTAGACTGGGTGAGGTGATTTTCCCTTCATTTCTTCACGGCGATTCATGACAGATTTTCCCATTCCCTTCGACGACGACGATCTTTTCGCTTCCGCAGGCCTGCGGCTGACCGTCGACTTGACCGCGCTTACGGAGAACTGGCGCGATATGGCGCGCCGCTCCGGTGCAGCGCGCGCCTCGGCCGTCGTCAAGGCGGATGCCTATGGCATGGGCATCGAGGATGCCGGCGAAGCGCTCTATATGGCAGGCGCCCGCGACTTCTTCGTCGCGACCGTCGACGAGGGCGTCACCCTTCGCCTCTATGCGCCGGAGGCGCGCATCTTCGTGCTCTCCGGCATCTGGCCGGGCACCGAGCGACGCTTCTTCGACAATGATCTGGTGCCGGTGATTTCTTCCGACGAGCAACTCGCCTTCTGGATGGCGGTGCTGGCCGATTACGGCGACTACCCCTGCGCGCTGCATGTCGATACCGGTTTCAATCGGCTCGGACTACATATCGACGATGCGATCGCGCTCGTCGACGATGTTTCGCGGCCGGCTAGTTTCGCGCCGGTGCTTGTCATGAGCCATCTCGCCTGCGGCGACGATCCCAGCCATGCGATGAACCGGCGGCAGCTCGAATCATTCCACAGGGTTAGCGCCGCCTATGAAGGCATCGATTCAAGTCTTGCGGCCTCGGCCGGCATCTTTCTCGGCGAGGATTATCACTTCGACCTGACCCGCCCCGGCATTGCGCTCTATGGCGGCGAAGCGGTCTGCGGCATGACGAACCCGATGCGGCCGGTGGCAACCGCGGAAGCGCGCATCATCCAGGTGCGAAATGTCGAGGCCGGCGAGACCGTCAGCTATGGGCGGGCGCTGCAGCTCAACCGCAAAAGCCGGCTGGCGATCGCCTCGGCCGGTTATGCCGACGGCTATATGCGCAGCCAGTCGAGCGGCGGCGTGCCGCTGCGCCAAGCGGTGCCGCAAGGCGGGCAAGGCTTTATCGCCGGACACAAGGTGCCGGTTGCCGGCCGGATCACCATGGACCTGACGATCTTCGATATCACCGACCTGCCTGACAATGCCGTGCGCGCCGGGGATTATGTCGAGCTGTTCGGCAAGAATATGCCAGTCGACGACGTGGCGCGGGCAGCAGGCACGATCGGATACGAGATCCTGACCAGCATGGGGCTCCGCCATGAGCGGCGCTATGTCGCCGAGGAGTAGAGTTCGCCCGTCAACGGCTGCTGAGCGCAAGGCGGACGCCGAGCGCTACGAAAAGCGCGCCGAGGCTGCGATCGAGCCATAGCCCGACTTTCTGATTATGCCTGAGCGCATCGGCAAGGCGCCCGCCGAGAAGGACGAGCGGCGGCTCGATGAAGGCAGCGACGACAATGATAAGCCCGCCATGCAGCAGGAGTTGGGCCCATGCCGGTCCTGCCCCTTCGACGACGAATTGCGGCAGGAAGGCCAGGAAGAAGATCGCCACCTTCGGATTGAGCAACGACACCAGGATTCCCTGCCGGTAGATCCTTGCGCCCGGCATTTCTTCACCGGCAGCCTTTATCAGTCCATTGCCGCCGCCGGCGCGCAACGCCTGGATGCCCAGCCAGACGAGATAGGCGGCGCCGATCCATTTGACCGTCGAGAAGGCGGCGGCGGAAGCGGCAAGCACGGCGGAAAGACCGAGTGCCGCCATCAGCACGTGCAGGCAGGCGCCAGACCAGACGCCGAACAACGCGGAAAAACCGGCACGTTTTCCGCCTCTCATCGTGTGACCGAGGATGAAGGCGATGTCGGGGCCGGGCGAGAGGTTGAGCAAAACCGCAGCCGACAGAAATGCAAGCCAGTGCGCGAGCGAATAATCGAACATCTTCCACCGTTCCGGATAAGCAGAGAACAAAGGATAGGCACGGCGCGCGCTGATGGGGAAATCATTAGTTTTGATCCGTCGCGATAGCCATTATCTCAAGCACGACAATGATTCGATGAAGCGGCGCGTCTGCTTGCCTCGGGAACCCGGACTGAAAGAGTAATTGATGGCGAAGGCCAGGACACAATTCATCTGCCAGAATTGCGGCACGGTTCATAACCGCTGGGCCGGCAAATGCGAAAACTGCGGCGAGTGGAACACCATCGTCGAAGAGGACCCGATGGGCGGGATCGGCTCCGGTCCGGGCAAGACGCCGAAAAAGGGCCGCCCGGTGGCGCTGACGGCGCTATCCGGCGAGATCGAGGAGGCGCCGCGCATCCACACCGCCATGTCGGAGCTCGACCGGGCGCTTGGCGGCGGCTTCGTGCGCGGCTCGGCGGTGCTGATCGGCGGCGATCCCGGCATCGGCAAATCGACGCTGCTGATGCAGGCGGCCGCCGCCCTTGCACGGCGCGGCCACAAGATCATCTACGTCTCCGGCGAAGAAGCCGTAGCGCAGGTCCGGCTGCGGGCGCAACGCCTCGCGGCGGCCGATACCGACGTGATGCTGGCGGCCGAAACCAATGTCGAGGATATTCTGGCGACCCTCGCCGAGGGCAAGCGGCCGGACCTCGTCATCATCGATTCGATCCAGACGCTTTGGAGCGAACTGGCCGAATCCGCGCCGGGAACGGTGACGCAGGTGCGCACCGGTGTGCAGGCGATGATCCGTTTCGCCAAGCAGACGGGGGCCGCCATGGTGCTCGTCGGGCATGTGACCAAGGACGGGCAGATCGCCGGCCCGCGCGTCGTCGAACACATGGTCGATGCCGTGCTCTATTTCGAAGGCGATCGCGGCCATCACTACCGCATCCTGCGCACGGTCAAGAACCGCTTCGGCCCGACCGACGAGATCGGCGTCTTCGAAATGTCCGACAAGGGCTTGCGCGAAGTCGCCAACCCGTCGGAGCTCTTCCTCGGCGAGCGCAACGAAAAATCGCCAGGTGCTGCCGTCTTTGCCGGCATGGAAGGCACGCGTCCGGTGCTCGTCGAGGTGCAGGCGCTGGTGGCGCCGACCTCGCTTGGCACGCCGCGGCGCGCCGTGGTCGGCTGGGATTCGGCCCGGCTATCGATGATCCTGGCCGTGCTCGAAGCCCATTGCGGCGTCCGGCTCGGCCAGCACGACGTCTACCTCAACGTTGCCGGCGGTTACCGCATCACCGAACCGGCGGCCGATCTGGCCGTCGCTTCGGCGCTCGTTTCCTCGCTTGCCGGTATTGCCCTTCCTGCCGATTGCGTCTATTTCGGCGAAGTCAGCCTGTCGGGCGCCATCCGGCCGGTTGCGCACACCGCCCAGCGCCTCAAGGAAGCCGAGAAGCTGGGTTTTTCCGCAGCATTGCTTCCATCCGCCTCCGCCGAATTGCCGAAGGGTTCCGGCGGGCGCTGGAGCGAGGTCGAAAGCCTGCCGGATCTGGTCGCGCGCATCGCCGGGTCGAAGGGGGCGTTGCGTGTGGAAGACGAGGTTTGATCCTTTCATTGCCAAGATTGGTGATGATATAGGAGGCACACGATAAGGCACGACACGGCCGCCAAGCGGCAGTCCTGGAGTTGAATTTACATGCCCATTACGATTTTCGACGGTATTGTCATCGGCGTCGTGCTCTTCTCCGCCGTGCTGGCGATGGTCCGCGGCTTTTCGCGCGAGATCCTCTCGATCGCGAGTTGGGGCGGTTCGGCGGCGGCGGCCTATTACCTCTATCCCTACCTGCTGCCCTATGCGAAGAAATACACCGATGACGACCGCATCGCGATCATCGGTTCGGCAGCGGTCGTCTTCCTGATCGCGCTCATCGTCATCTCCTTCATCACGATGAAGATCGCCGATTTCATCATCGACAGCCGCGTCGGCGCGCTTGATCGCACGCTCGGTTTCCTGTTCGGGGCAGCCCGCGGCGTGCTGCTCCTGGTCGTTGCCGTCGCCTTCTGGAACTGGCTGGTCGATGTCGATCACCGCCCGGCCTGGGTCAACGAAGCCAAATCGAAACCCTTCCTGGATTCGATGGTCGTGAAGCTGAAATCGGCTCTGCCGGAGCAATTTGCCCAGATGATACCGGCGAGCATCCGTGATAAGCTTCAGCCGCAGGCACAGGGCACTGAGGGTACCACGCCGCCGACGGGCGACCAGGCTCCAGCGGAAGACGCACCGAATGCGCCTGCAGACGGCGCACAGCAGCCGGCGAATTGACACAGTGTTCAAGAGCTTGACCCGCCTTAAGGCAATTGCCATTTGAGCGGAATGTGAATGAGGGTCCGGTCGGGCATTCCAGCTCCGCCGGGCTTCCGTTATTTCTGGAAATGCCGATCCATTCTTGTGAGAGCAGAGGCCCGCAGAAATGAACCAGTCCCATGCCATCCCGACCGACGATCCGCTCGACGGAGATACGCTGCATGAAGAATGCGGGGTATTCGGAATTTTGGGACATCCCGATGCCGCAGCGCTCACGGCGCTTGGCCTGCATGCGCTTCAGCATCGCGGACAGGAAGCGGCCGGCATCGTCTCCTTCGACGGCAAGCGCTTTTATCAAGAGCGCCATATGGGCCTCGTCGGCGACCACTATACCAATCCGATGACGCTCGCCCGCCTGCCGGGCAGCATGTCGATCGGCCATACGCGCTACTCGACGACAGGCGAAGTGGCCATGCGCAACGTGCAGCCGCTCTTTGCCGAACTGGAAGAAGGCGGCATCGCCATTGCCCATAACGGCAATTTCACCAATGGCCTGACGCTGCGCCGCCAGATCATCGCCACCGGCGCCATCTGTCAGTCGACCTCCGACACGGAAGTCGTCCTCCACCTCATTGCCCGCTCGCGCCATGCGTCCACATCCGACCGCTTCATCGATGCGATCCGCCAGATGGAAGGCGGCTATTCGATGCTCGCCATGACGCGCACGAAGCTGATTGCCGCCCGTGACCCCACAGGCATCCGCCCGCTCGTGCTGGGCGAACTCGACGGCAAGCCGATCTTCTGCTCGGAAACCTGCGCGCTCGATATCATCGGCGCCAAGTTCATCCGCGACGTGGAAAACGGCGAAGTCGTCATCTGCGAAATCCAGCCCGACGGCTCGATCAGCATCGATGCGCGCAAGCCCAGCAAGCCGCAGCCGGAGCGCCTCTGCCTGTTCGAATATGTCTATTTCGCCCGGCCGGATTCGGTCGTCGGCGGCCGCAACGTCTATACGACGCGCAAGAACATGGGCATGAACCTCGCCAAGGAATCGCCCGTCGATGCCGACGTGATCGTGCCGGTGCCGGATGGCGGCACGCCAGCAGCGCTCGGCTATGCCCAGCAGAGCGGCATTCCCTTCGAATACGGTATCATCCGCAACCATTATGTCGGCCGTACCTTCATCGAGCCGACGCAGCAGATCCGCGCCTTCGGCGTGAAGCTGAAGCATTCGGCCAACCGGGCGATGATCGAAGGCAAGCGAGTGGTGCTGGTGGACGATTCCATCGTGCGCGGCACGACCTCTCTCAAGATCGTCCAGATGATCCGCGAAGCCGGCGCGCGCGAAGTCCATGTCCGCGTCGCAAGCCCGATGATCTTCTTCCCGGATTTCTACGGCATCGACACGCCCGATGCCGAAAAGCTGCTGGCAAACCAGTATGCCGATGTCGAAGCCATGGCCAAATATATCGGTGCGGATTCGCTGGCTTTCCTGTCGATCAACGGGCTTTACCGCGCCGTCGGCGGCGAGGATCGCAATCCGGCCCGGCCGCAATTCACCGATCACTATTTCACCGGTGACTACCCGACCCGCCTACTCGACAAGAACGGCGAGTCGATGGGCAACAAGCTTTCGATGCTTGCCAGCAACGGCTGACAAGCAACGGCTGACCGGGGCCGGCTTTCCTATCATCCATCCCGGAGGGGTTCACCGCACCCCTCTCCCTTCGTCGGGGAATACGACATCATGAACATCAATCTTGAGGGCAAGATCGCACTCGTCACCGGCGCGTCGCGCGGCATCGGCTATTTCACGGCGCTGGAACTGGCCAAAGCCGGCGCCCATGTGATTGCCTGCGCCCGCACGGTCGGCGGGCTCGAGGATCTCGACGATGCGATCAAGGCCGTCGGCGGCACGGCGACGCTCGTGCCCTTCGACCTTGCCGACATGAATGCGATCGATGCGCTCGGCGGCTCGATCTTCGAGCGCTGGGGCAAGCTCGACATCCTCGTCGCCAATGCCGGCGTGCTCGGCGTCATTTCGCCGATCGGCCATATCGAAGCGAAAGTGTTCGAGAAGGTGATGAGCATCAACGTCACCGCGACATGGCGGCTGATCCGCTCGGTCGATCCGCTGCTCGCCCGTTCCGATGCCGGCCGAGCGGTCATCCTGTCTTCAGGCGCTGCCCATAAATGCCGCCCCTTCTGGGGCGCCTATTCTGCCTCCAAGGCCGCCGTCGAGGCGCTGGCGCGCACATGGGCGGGCGAAAGTCAAAGCACACCGCTGCGGATCACCAGCGTCGATCCCGGCGCGACACGCACCGCGATGCGGGCGCAGGCGGTCCCCGGCGAAGATCCGCAGACATTGCCGCATCCATCCGAAGTGGCGAAGGCGATCCTGCCGTTGCTCGGTCCCGGAGTAACGGAGACGGGCAAACTGTTTATGGTGCGGGAAAACAAGCTCGTCGATTACCGGCTGCCGGAATAGAAAGACGCGCGGCGCTATAGACGTCTCACTTCGCAGCAACGGCCGGGAACAGATGCGCCAGGCCCGTTTCCGACGGGCATAGGACGTTGAGATCCACCGGTCCCTGAATGCCGTCCAATGTGCCGTTATCGGCAAATTGCCAGATCGACCAACGGCTGCATTCTTCCTGCCTCGGCTCCCTGAACACGCTTCGCAGCCACAGGTAATGATCGGGGAAGCGGGATTCATTGCCTTTCAGATATTGATCGAAGAATTCCTGCGTGACGTAAAAGATAGGCTTTTCGGGAAAGGTGACTTTCAGTTCGGCGAAGAAGGCGCTCACCTCGGCCGCCATTTCCTCGAGCGTCGGGACTCTGTTGCAATTGCCGACAAACTCCAGATCGACGGCGATGGGCAGGGTTCCCTGCTCCTTCGGCACGGTCGCCAGGACATTCTGCGCCTGATCCCTGCCCGGGCGGCAGAAGGTGAAGAAATGATAAGCGCCCCTGACCACGCCGGCATCTCTGGCGCGCTGCCAGTTGTCGGCGAATTTGGAATCCCGATGATCTCCCCCTTCGGTCGCCTTCATGAAGGCGAAGCGGACATTCGCCTGCGTAGCGACCGCCTTCCAATCGATATCACCCTGGTGATGGCTGACATCGATGCCTTGGATCGGATAGCTGTCGAGAGAGGGATTGTTGAAGCGAAGCATCCCGAAATCGTATGCCAGATATGCCGCGAATGCGACCACCAGAATTGCAGTTGCTCCGATCGTCGATCGAGCCAGTTTCCGCATCCCTTCCCCCCAATTTTCGACAGCTTCTCATCTGGCTATGCGAGATTTGCGCCGCGAAAATGGCAGAATCGGATGGATGGATCCTGTTGCCGCCGATCGCTCTTCGTCCCCCTTGACCGGAAGCGCGAACCGGGCCATAAAACCCGCCATGAAAACGGTTATCTGCATTATCTGCCGGAAGATTATTCGCTAGCGCGAGCGCTGGCCCGGCCGTTTTCGTCTCCCAAATAGTCAAGATGCGAAACGCCCCGGTCCGCCGGTCGCATTATTTTTCTGATCGTGCCTTTGGGAGAGTGGAATGGACGCGACGCCGGAACTGAAGCTGTACAACACGCTGACACGGGAAAAATCGGTGTTTTCGCCGATCGATCCCGACGCTGTCCGCATGTATGTCTGCGGGCCGACCGTCTATGACTTCGCTCATATCGGCAATGCCCGGCCGGTCATCGTCTTCGATGTGCTGTTCCGGCTGCTGCGTCATGTCTACGGCAAAGACCACGTCATTTACGCCCGCAACATCACCGACGTCGATGACAAGATCAATGCGCGCGCACTTCGGGACCACCCGGGCCTGCCACTCAATGAGGCGATCCGCGCGGTCACCGAAAAAACCGAAACGCAATTTCACGCCGATGTCGCCGAACTCGGCTGCCTGGAGCCGGATTTCGAACCGCGCGCCACCGACAACATCGCCGAGATGATCGAGATGATCGAGAAGCTGATCGGTAACGGCCATGCCTATGTCGCATCGGGCGAAGTGCTGTTCGACACCAAATCCATGGCGGATTACGGTCAGCTTTCGAAGCGTCCGCTCGACGAGCAGCAGGCAGGTGCGCGCATCGCCGTCGACGCGCATAAGAAGAACCCGGGCGATTTCGTGCTCTGGAAACTGTCGAGCCACAACGAGCCCGGCTGGGAGAGCCCGTGGGGCCGCGGCCGGCCTGGATGGCACATCGAATGCTCTGCGATGAGCAAGCGTTATCTCGGCGATGTCTTCGACATTCACGGCGGCGGGCTGGACCTGATCTTCCCGCACCATGAAAACGAGATCGCCCAGTCGCGCTGCGCCCATGGTACCCAAGTGATGGCGAATGTCTGGATGCATAACGGGTTCCTGCAGGTCGAAGGCCGCAAGATGTCGAAATCCGAAGGCAATTTCGTCACCATCCACGAATTGCTGCACACGGATACTTTCGGCGGCCGCCAATGGCCGGGCCAGGTGCTGCGCCTTGCCATGCTGATGACGCATTACCGCGAGCCGATCGATTTCTCGATCAAGCGACTGGAAGAGGCCGAACGTCTGCTCGCCAAATGGCCGGCCACAGAAGCCGGCGACGCGGCGCCCGATGAAAGCGTGCTGAATGCGCTGGCGGACGATCTCAACACGGTGGCGGCGGTGCAGGCATTGCATGCACTGGCGCAGGCCGCCCATACGGATCCCGCCGTGGGCGCCACCTTTGCGGCAACGGCCGACCTTCTGGGCCTGCTGCCGAAAAAGATGGAGATCGACGAAGCCGTCGCATCGGCGATCGATGCGCTGGTCGCCATGCGTCTCGAAATGCTGAAGGCGAAGAACTTCACCGAGGCCGACAAGATCCGCGACGAACTGACGGCAAAGGGTATCCAGCTGAAAGACGGCAAGGATCCGGTGACAGGCGAGCGCGTGACGACGTGGGAGGTCAAGAGATGACCACCTACACCGGCGGCTGCCAATGCGGGACGATCCGTTTCCGGGTCAGCGGGGACATCAAGGATTCGTCGATCTGTCATTGCCGCATGTGCCAGAAGGCGTTCGGGGCTTATTATGCGCCGCTGGTCTCGGTGCGCGGTGCCGATTTCGAATGGACCCGCGGAGAGCGGAAAAGATTTCGCTCTTCCAATTTCGTCGAGCGCGGCTTCTGCGGCGATTGCGGCACGCCGCTCACCTACGAAGCGCCGGATGGAATGGCGATTGCCGCGGGCGCCTTCGACGATCCTTCGGCGTTTCCGCCGCTGGTCCAATTCGGCGTCGAGGGCAAGATCGGTTTCGTCGATCATCTGCACGAATTGCCGGGGCACAGGACGGAGGAGGATGTGCAAGCCGCTCCCTTCCTGCTCGAGCTTGTCTCCTACCAGCATCCAGATCATGAGACGCAGGCATGCCCCCCCAAGGAGCTCGAATGACGACGGAAACGGACAAAAGCGGCGGGTGCCAATGCGGGGCGGTGCGTTACCGCGCCAAAGGCGAACTCGGCTATCCCCATCTTTGCCATTGCCGCATGTGTCAGAAGGCGGCCGGCAATTATTTCATGCCGCTGGCCGGCGTGAAGCGCAGCGATTTCACCATGACGCGCGGCGCGCCAAAATGGTTCCAGTCCTCGGATCTGGTGCGGCGCGGTTTCTGCGGCGATTGCGGCACGCCGCTGTTCTACGACATTCCGGGCGAAGACTTCATCAACCTCACGCTCGGCTCGCTCGACGAGCCCGACGCGGTCAGGCCGGTGGCGCAATCGAATACCGGCCAGAAGATGTCCTGGTTTCATGCGCTGGACGGCCTGCCGCTCGAACCGGAGCCTGAGACGCCCGACCGCGAGAATGCGATCGCGGCGAGCAATCATCAGCACCCCGACCACGACACGAAAAGCTGGCCTTTCGGAGAGACCTCATGACGGACACGATCAAGACAGGCGGATGCCAGTGCGGCGCCGTGCGCTTCCGCATCTCAGGCAAGTTGGGGCGTCCCTCGATCTGCCATTGCCGCATGTGCCAGAAGCAGTTCGGCGGCTTTTTCTCGGCGCTCGTCACCGCGCCTGAGGAAGGCATGGAGTGGACGCGCGGCGAGCCGAGCTACTTCCAGTCCTCGGTCAATATCGATCGCGGCTTCTGCAGCAATTGCGGCACCCCGATGACCTATCGTCATCCGGGCGGACTGGAGCTTGCGATCGGCACCTTCGACGACCGCAGCGACCTCGCACCGCTGATCCAGGTCAACTACGAGGCCCGCCTGCCCTGGGTCGAGGAAATCTTCAAGGCGCCGGTGCTGAAGGATCAGGATTTCTACGCCCGGCAGGAGGCGATCATCTCCTTCCAGCATCCCGATCACGACACAGAAGTCTGGCCCGCGAAAGGCGTGAAGATATGACCGAGATCCTGCGCACGCTCTATCCGGAAATCGAACCCTATGCGTCCGGCCATCTCGATGTCGGCGATGGCCATGTGATCTATTGGGAGCGCTCCGGTACGCCTGGCGCCAAGCCCGCCGTCTTCCTCCATGGCGGTCCGGGCGGCGGTTTTTCGCCCGCACACCGCCGGCTTTTCGATCCCGCGCTTTACGACGTCATGCTGTTCGACCAGCGCGGTTGCGGCAGGTCGACGCAGCATGCGGATCTCAATGCCAACACGACCTGGCACCTCGTCGCCGATATCGAGCGGCTGCGCGAAATGGCCGGCGTCGACAGCTGGCAGGTGTTCGGCGGCTCCTGGGGTTCTACGCTGGCGCTCGCCTATGCCGAGACGCATCCGCAGCACGTGTCCGAGCTCATCCTGCGCGGTATCTACACGCTGACCAAGGCCGAGCTCGACTGGTACTATCAATTCGGCGTCTCGGAAATGTTCCCGGATAAGTGGGAGCGCTTCATCGCTCCCATTCCGCCGGAAGAGCGGCATGAGATGATGCATGCCTATCATCGCCGCCTGACGCACGAGGATAGGAAGGTGCGCCTCGAGGCCGCGCAGGCCTGGAGTATCTGGGAAGGCGAAACGATCACGCTGCTGCCCGAACCTTCGACGAGCGGCAAGTTCGAGGAGCCGGAATTCGCCTATGCCTTTGCGCGCATCGAGAACCATTTCTTCGTCAATGCCGGCTGGATGGACGAGGGACAGCTGATCCGCGATGCCGGCAGGCTCAAGGATATTCCCGGCGTCATCGTGCATGGCCGCTACGACATGCCCTGCCCGGCTAGATATGCCTGGCAGTTGCACAAGGCCTGGCCGAAGGCGGAGTTCCATCTGATCGAGGGTGCGGGCCATGCCTATTCGGAGCCCGGGATTCTCGATCGGCTGATCCGGGCGACGGATCAGTTTGCCGGGAAGGCATAAGCCACACCGTGAAGCCCCCCTCACCCTAACCCTCTCCCCGAGGGTAGAGGGGACAAGGCGAACGACGTGGCTACCCTTCTCCCCTCGGAGAGAAGGTGCCCGTAGCGCGGATGAGGGGGCATCCGCACGACAGAAACAACACCCGCTTGGCGGGAGGAAACGACATGAAAGAACGCATCTATCTCTTTGACACGACGCTCCGGGACGGGCAGCAGACGCCCGGCATCGATTTCTCCGTCGAGGATAAGATTGCGATCGCCGCCATGCTGGACGAGTTCGGCCTTGATTATGTCGAGGGCGGATATCCCGGCGCCAATCCGACGGATACTGCCTTCTTCGGCGAGAAGCGCACCAGCCGGGCCAGTTTCGTCGCCTTCGGCATGACGAAACGGGCAGGCATTTCGGTGTCCAACGATCCCGGCATTGCGGGGCTCTTGCAGGCCAAGAGCGACGCCATCTGTTTCGTCGCCAAGAGCTGGGACTATCACGTCGCGGTGGCGCTCGGCTGCACCAATGAGGAAAACCTCGAATGCATCGGCGAAAGCGTCAAAGCGGCGGTCGGCGCCGGCAAGGAGGCGATCGTCGATTGCGAGCATTTCTTCGACGGCTTCAAGGCCAATCCGGCCTATGCGCTCGCCTGCGCCAAGACGGCCTATGAGAGCGGCGCACGCTGGGTCGTGCTCTGCGATACCAATGGCGGCACGCAGCCCCCGGAGGTGCGGGCGATCGTCGAGGCGGTGATCGCCTCGGGTGTTCCCGGCCACTGTCTTGGCATCCATGCACATAACGACACCGGCCAGGCGGTCGCCAATTCGCTTGCCGCAGTCGAAGCCGGCGTCCGGCAGATCCAGGGCACGCTGAACGGCATCGGCGAGCGCTGCGGCAATGCCAATCTGGTGACACTGATCCCGACCTTGGCGCTGAAGAGCGCCTACAATACACGTTTCGAAACGGCGATTGACGAGGAGCGGCTGCTCAACCTCACCCGGCTCTCGCATGCCTTCGACGAGTTGCTCAACCGCTCGCCCGATCACCAGATGCCCTATGTCGGCGCTTCCGCCTTCGCCACCAAGGCCGGCATCCACGCCTCGGCGCTGCTCAAGGATCCGCGCACCTATGAACATGTGCCGCCGGAAAGCGTCGGCAATTTCCGCAAGGTCATGGTGTCGGACCAGGGCGGCAAGGCAAACTTCATCAATGCGTTGAAACGGCGCGGCATCGAGGTCGCCAAGGACGATCCGAAGCTCGACCTGCTGATCTCGATCGTCAAGGAACGCGAGGCGACGGGCTATGCCTATGAGGGCGCGGATGCGAGCTTCGAGCTGCTGGCGCGCCGCACGCTCGGCACGATCCCCGAATTCTTCACCATCGACGGCTTCCGCGTCATGATCGAGCGCCGCTTCGACAGTCTTGGCCGTGTGAAGATCGTCTCGGAAGCGGTGGTCAAGATTACCATCGACGGCCAAACGCTGATGTCGGTTGCCGATGCCGAAGGTCCCGTCAACGCGCTCGACCTCGCGCTGCGCAAGGATTTCGGCAAGTACCAGCACGAGATCGACGATCTGGTGCTCGCCGATTTCAAGGTGCGTATCCTCAATGGCGGCACGGAGGCGATCACCCGCGTGCTGATCGAATCCACCGACAGCGACGGCGTGCGCTGGTGGACGGTCGGCGTCTCGGAGAACATCATCGACGCTTCGTTCCAGGCGCTGATGGATTCAGTCATCTATAAGCTGATGAAGAACCGGCAGCTGGCGGGCAAGATCGCGGCGGAATAAGTCTATTCCGCCGGTTCGGCGACAAGACCCATCCAAATACCGTTCGTCCCCTTCGGGCGTCGCCGCGGCCAATGCCGGCCGGCGTCTTGCGCTTCAGATCTTCTCACCCTTCATTCAACGAAATGAATTGGCCTATTCACGGCGCTTAAGCTAGGCCGGATCAGAAGAAGAACAAAGATGGAAACACCGATGTCGACCGATGCATCCCTTCCGTTGGCCAAGAACGAAGACAGTCCGCGCGGGTTCGCCTTCGCGCTGACGGCCTATCTGCTCTGGGGCTTCCTGCCGATCTACATGAAGGCGGTGGCGCATATTTCGCCGGCCGAGGTGATCGCCCATCGCATCGTCTGGTCGCTGCCGCTGGCAGGCCTAGTGCTGGTCGTGCTCGGACGCACCGGGGATATCCGTGCCGCGCTCCGCTCGCCGCCCATGCTGGCGATGGGGGCGCTGACGGCGTCGCTGATCACCGTCAACTGGGGCACCTATGTCTGGGCGATCGGCGCCGGCCATTCGCTCGATGCGGCGCTTGGCTATTTCATCAATCCGCTGTTCAGCATCTTTCTCGGCGCGGTGATCCTCAAGGAAAAGCTGCAGCCGCTGCAGATGGCGGCGATCGGACTGGCAGCCCTCGCCGTCGCCGTTCTCGCGCTGGATAGCGGCGGCATCCCGTGGGTGGCGCTGACGCTGGCAATCAGCTGGGGTTTTTATGCCCTGCTGCGCAAGACGCTGCCGCTCGGGCCGAACCAGGGCTTCTTCCTCGAAGTGCTGATCCTGAGCGGCCCGGCCCTGCTCTATATCCTCTATCTCGAATTCGGCAGCGGCCAGGGTCATCTCTACCGCACCGGCCTCGCCGACACGACCCTGCTGCTCGGCTGCGGCGTCATCACCGCCGTGCCGCTGATGATCTATGCGAACGGCGCCAAGCTCCTGAAGCTCTCGACGATCGGCATCATGCAGTATATCGCGCCGACAATGATCTTCCTGATCGCGGTTTTCGTCTTCCACGAGCCACTCGGCACGGCGCGCATGATCGCCTTCCCGCTGATCTGGGCGGGGCTGTTCCTCTATAGCTGGTCGATGCTGAAGGGGAGCCGCGGACGCTGAAGCGCCAAATGGCGTCGCGTCAAACCGGAGTCACGCGACGCGCTTCAGGTCTTTGTTCTATGCATGCCGTTGTCCCAAAACCGCTGGGGCGACCTGCATTGAAACCCTACATCTTCGAAATCACGTCCTCCTCGCCGTCACGATCGGCGGCGAGCTGGGCTGCCTGGGCCATGATCGCCGGGATGATGCCGGAGATCTCGTCGACGACGAGCGGCTGAACCCGGTGGGCGGTGTGCAGGAAGCCCTCTTCGGTCATATGGCGCATCAGTTCCATCATCGGATCCCAGAAACCGTTGATGTTGGCGAAGACCATCGGCTTCTCGTGGCGGCCGAGCTGCGCCCAGGTCATGATCTCGACGATCTCCTCCAGCGTACCGATGCCGCCGGGCAGTGCGACGAAAGCATCGGAGCGCTCGAACATGGTGTGTTTGCGCGCGTGCATGTCAGGGGTTACAATGAGTTCGTTGAGCTGACCGAGCGAGTGGCGAGTCGCTTCCATATCGATCAGGAATTCGGGAATGATGCCCGTCACCTGACCGCCGCCTGAAAGAACGCCGCTCGCAACCGCGCCCATGATGCCTTTGGTACCCCCGCCATAGACGAGGCGCAGGCCGTATTCGGCGATCTCTCTTCCGAGAGCACGCCCGGCCGCCATGTGGGAAGGATCGCGTCCCGGCCTTGAGCCGCAGTAAACGCAGATGGATCGAATCGATACAGATTGTTCGGTCATAGAGGCAAACAACTATTCCATTTCAATGCAGTCAAGAAAATTGACTGAAAAGCAGCATGCCTAGCTTGCCTAATTGCTTTGAATGCTTGTGAAAAGCAACGGGAATCGCTAGCAATTTTGGTTACTACGGCAAATTGCCGCCTTGGGAGACATAATGATGAAGAACCGTGCCGGCTTGCTGGCTCTTGCAGTCCTCGTAATCGCAATCCTATTGATGGTGTTTTTCGTCATGCCGCGCATCGGCGGCGATGCAACCAAGGTCGGCGACGCCATCAACCAGGCAAGCACGGAGCTCAAGAACACGGTCAACGAGGCGGCAAAGACATCACGCTCCACCATCGCCGACACGGCTGCGGTCGCCGATAAGGTGGGTCGTCTTTCGGCCGATGCCGGCGTGTCGCTCAGCGAGCTCAAGGCGCTGTTCGCCGATGGCAAAGGCCCCGCCATCGATGCCTTCACCGCCGCCAAGACCAAGGCCGTCAACGCATTGACGGCACTTGCCGATTTTGCCATCCCCGAGGGTCTCGATCCCGCGACCCAGACCCTTGCCGCCAAGGCCAAGGACGGCGGCGCAAAGGCGCTCGCCATCGTTCAGTCGCTGCCCGAGAACATCGCCGATGCGTCTGCCGCGGTCGCCAGGGCCGAGGCCGCGCTGACCGGTGCGCCCGAGCCCGCCCCAACTGCGAATAATGCGGCGGCGAATACCGGACCGAAGCTTCCGGCTTTCGACGTCTTGCGCGTCGAACCCGACGGCTCGACGGTGATTGCCGGCTCCGCCGAACCGAACGGCAAACTCGAGGTGCTCGACGGCGAAAAGGTGGTGACGACGGCTAATGTCGATGCGAGCGGCGATTTTGCCGCCGTCCTCGACGATCCGCTTCCAGCCGGCGACCACCAGCTCGTGCTCAAATTCACGGACAAGGACGGCAAGAGCACGCTTTCCGAAGAGGTCGCGACCATATCAGTGCCGAAGGACGGCAATGGCGCCAACCTGCTCGCCATGGTCTCCAAACCCGGCGCGGCGAGCCGGATCATCACCGCGCCGAAGGCCGGAACCGAAGTCGCCGATGCCTCCAATCCGGCGGCGCCGCCTGCGGACAAGCCGGCGGGCGAAACCGCGGCTGCGCCGACCGGCGAGCTGGCGCTGCAGACGCCTGGTGTCACCGACACCTCCGGCGGCACGGATACGGCACCGGCCACTCCCGGCACGGCCGCACCTGACAAGACGACTGCGCCCGATGTGATGGTCAATGCCGTCGAGATCGAGGGCAACAAGATCTTCATTGCCGGCACGACGCGCTCCAATGCCAAGGTCATCGGCTATGCAGACGACAACCTCATCGGCCAGGACACGGCCGGCACCGACGGTCATTTCGTCATCGACGGCGTGGTGGCGCTTTCGGTCGGCGACCACAAAATCCGCGTCGACGTCGTCGACCCCACAGGGAAAGTGATCGTGCGCGCGGCGGTGAATTTCAATCGCCCGGCCGGCGATCAGGTGAGGGTCGCGGCGCAATCGGTCCCGGCCGATGCGAGTGGCGCCTCCTCGATGGTGCCGCTCGACGAAGGCGAGCTCGGCAAGCTCAAGGCCGAGGCCGGCAAGGCCTTCGGCCTGCTGAAGGGGCTGTTTGCCGACGGCAAGCTGCCTGGCGCCGAACAGCTTGCGGCGGCGCGCTCGGCAACGGAATTCGCGCTGCGCTCCGTCGCCGACTTCCGCCCGGCGGCCGATGCCCCGGACGCCTTCAAACAAGCCTCCGGCTCTTCGTCGCAGGTCGCCGGCAATGCGCTGAAGCTGCTGCAAAGCCTGCCCGGGGATGCGAAGTCCGTCGGCGCCGCACTCGACAGGCTGGGCGGCATGATTGCCGAACTCACCGCTGCACCCGCTCCGGCGGCACCCACTGCAAACGACATCGGCAGCAATGAGCCGAAGACGATCGAACAGGCGCCGCTGACGGCAAACAACGCGGCGGTCATCATTCGCCGCGGCGACACGCTGTGGCAGATCTCACGCCGCACCTATGGCCTCGGCGTGCGCTACACGACGATCTACATCGCCAACGAAGACAAGATCATCAATCCCGATCGCATCCGCCCCGGCCAGATCTTCGGCCTGCCGAAGGATGTGTTGCCGAATGCCGAAGAGCTGCACCGCAAGCGTCTTTCCGGTCAGCGGCTCTAAGCTCCAACAACAACATGACGAGGCCGGGCGGGATAACCCGCCCGGCTTCTCTTTTCCTGAAGCCCGCACGTGTTGTATTCGTCCGCGCGGCACCCTATCTGGCGGCTGCGGGTTGTGGGAAACGCCTTCAGGCACATTCCGATTCCGCGCTTTGCCGGCATCGAAGCGCCGCTACGACGGTACATTTCGTCCGGGCTGGAGATAAGCATGGCAAACGGCAAGACAGTCTCGGAATCCAATCTGCTGCGCACACTTCTCAACCTCTGGCCCTATATGTGGCCGGCCGGCCGAAGCGACCTCAAGATGCGCGTCGTCTGGGCCTCGGTCTACCTGCTGATCTCCAAATTCGTATTGCTGCTGGTTCCCTATTTCTTCAAGTGGTCGACCGATGCGCTGAACGGCAGGATGGATCTTGCCGGCTCCGTGCCGCCGCTCTTTGCCGGCGCCATCGCCCTTGTCATCGCCTACAACATCACCCGGCTGATCCAGCTCGGCCTCAACCAACTGCGCGACGCGCTCTTTGCCAGCGTCGGGCAACATGCGGTGCGCCAACTCGCCTACAGGACCTTCGTGCACATGCACGAACTGTCGCTGCGCTTCCATCTCGAGCGCAAGACCGGCGGGCTTTCGCGCATCATCGAGCGCGGCACCAAGGGCATCGAGACGATCGTACGCTTCACGATCCTCAATTCGGTCCCAACCGTCATCGAATTCCTGCTGACGGCGGTGATCTTCTGGTGGGGTTACGGTTTCTCCTATCTCGCCGTCACCGCCTTCACCGTCTGGGCCTATATCTGGTTCACGATCCGCGCATCCGACTGGCGCATCGCCATCCGCCGGTCGATGAACGACAGCGATACCGACGCCAACACCAAGGCGATCGACTCCCTCCTCAATTTCGAGACCGTCAAATATTTCGGCAATGAGGAAATGGAGGCAAAGCGCTTCGACAAATCGATGGAACGCTACGAAAAGGCGGCGACCGATGTCTGGACCTCGCTCGGCTGGCTGAACTTCGGCCAGGGCGTCATCTTCGGCATCGGCACGACTATCATGCTGGTGCTGTCGGCACTGGCGGTGCAGCGCGGCGAGCAGACGGTCGGCGATTTCGTCTTCGTCAATTCGATGCTGCTGCAGCTTTCCGTGCCGCTCAACTTCATCGGCTTCGTCTACCGCGAAATTCGCCAGGGGCTGACCGACATCGAGCAGATGTTCGACCTGCTCGAGGTGAAGTCCGAGGTCAAAGACGCACCCGATGCGAGCGAGCTCAGGATCGGCCAGGGCGCAATCTCTTTCAAGGACGTGCACTTCGCCTACGATCCGGCCCGTCCGATCCTGAAGGGCATTTCCTTCGAGGTGCCGGCCGGCAAGACGGTCGCCGTCGTCGGTCCGTCGGGTGCCGGCAAATCGACGCTGTCACGGCTGCTCTATCGTTTCTACGATATTCAGAGCGGCGCGATCACCGTCGACGGCCAGGATATCCGCACGGTGACGCAGAAGAGCCTGCGCTCTCATATCGGCATGGTGCCGCAGGATACGGTGCTCTTCAACGACACGGTCGCCTACAACATCCGCTATGGCCGCACATCGGCCAGCGACGGCGAGGTCTTTGCGGCGGCCGAGGTGGCGCAGATCGCGCATTTCATCGAAACGCTGCCCGAGGGGTTCGAAACCAAGGTCGGCGAGCGTGGGCTCAAACTTTCCGGCGGCGAGAAGCAGCGGGTGGCAATCGCCCGCACCATCCTCAAGGCGCCGCCGATCCTGATCCTCGACGAGGCGACGTCGGCGCTCGACACGACGACGGAGCGGGAGATCCAGACGGCGCTCGACGTGGTCTCGAAGAACCGCACGACGCTTGTTATCGCCCACCGGCTTTCGACGGTCATCAGCGCCGATGAAATCATCGTGCTCAAAAGCGGCGAGATCGCCGAGCGCGGCACACATGCCGCCCTGCTCGAAAGGAACGGCCTCTATGCCTCGATGTGGAACCGCCAGCGCGAGGCGACACAGGCGGAGGAACATCTGAAGCAGGTGCGCGAAAGCGACGACATGGGCGTGATCACGCGGCTTGCTCCGGCAAGCTGAACCTGGAAACCGGCGCCGGCCGGCTTTTGTTGTTCAGAACCCCGGCATGGGAACCAGGGCCAGGGCCACAGCATTGCCCCGGAGACGGTTTTTCGCTAACCAGCAAAAAACGACAACGCAAGGAGACCGGCAGCATGAGCCTGTTCAACACGGTTCGCAACACGATCGTCCCCGTGCACAAGGAGGGTTATCCCTTCGTTGCCGCCTTCTTCGTCGCATCGCTGGTCTTGGGCTGGATCTTCAAGCCGCTCTTCTGGATCGGCATGATCTTCACGCTGTGGTGCGCCTATTTCTTCCGCGATCCGGAGCGCGTGACCCCGCAGGACGACGATCTGGTGATCTCTCCTGCCGACGGCAAGGTCTCGGCGATCCAGATGGTGACGCCGCCGGCCGAGCTCGACCTCGGCTCCGAGCCGATGCTGCGCATCTCGGTCTTCATGAACGTCTTCAATTGCCATGTGAACCGGGCGCCAATGCGGGGGCGGATCGTCAGCATCAACTACCGCCCCGGCAGCTTCGTCAACGCCGAACTCGACAAGGCGAGCGAGGACAATGAGCGCAACGGACTGGTGATCGAAACCCGCCACGGCCAGATCGGCGTCGTGCAGATTGCCGGCCTGGTGGCGCGGCGCATCCTCTGCTGGGCGAACCCGAACGAGCCGGTGGATGCCGGCGAGCGCTTCGGGCTGATCCGTTTCGGCTCGCGACTCGACGTGTTCCTGCCCGCCGGTGCGGCACCACGCGTCTCGCTCGGCCAGACGGCGGTTGCCGGCGAAACCGTGATTGCCGAATTCGCCTCCGCCAAGGGTCCTGTCATCAGCCGCCGCAGCTAAAGCGGTTCAGCTTTTCACGGAAGCGACCGCTGGGCAGCCTTGCTGGAATTGCTTTAGGAACGATTGGAACGCGATATGGAAACGCCTTTTCCGCCTTTCGAGCCCAATGGGCCGGATGATTCCGCCCGCGGCCCGCGTCTGCGCGAAATCCCGCTCCGGCTCGTCTTTCCGAACCTCATCACCATTCTGGCGATCTGCGCCGGGTTGACCGGCATCCGGCTGGCTTTCGAGAATCGTTACGAGCTCGCCGTCGCCATGGTGCTGCTCGCCGCCTTCCTCGATGGCATCGACGGGCGCGTGGCGCGGCTGATGAAGGCGACCTCGAAGTTCGGCGCGCAGATGGATTCGCTTGCCGACATCGTCAATTTCGGCGTCGCGCCCGCCCTCGTCGTCTATGTCTTCGCCCTCGACCAGGCGCGTTCGCTCGGCTGGATCGCCGCCCTGATCTATGCGATCGCCGCCGGACTTCGCCTTGCCCGCTTCAACGTCATGTCAGAACGCGAGAACAAGGCGAGCTGGCAATCGGAATATTTCGTCGGCGTGCCGGCGCCGGCCGGCGCCATGCTGGTGCTGCTGCCGGTCTATCTCGGCTTCCTCGGACTGGCAACGGACCGCACCTTCGCCTATCTCTCGTCGATCTACACGGTGCTGATCGCCTTCCTGCTGATCAGCCGGCTGCCGGTCTGGTCGGGCAAATCGGAAGGCAACCGTCTGCGGCGCGATCTCGTGCTGCCGATGATGCTCGGCGTCGTGCTCTATGTGGCGCTGCTGATGAGCTACACCTGGGAGGTAATGGTCTTTACCGTTGCCGCCTACCTCGTTTCGCTTCCCTTCGGCGCACGGAAATGGCAGCGGAAATACGGGACCCTGACGATCGAGGAACCCGGCGTCGGCGACGACGATATCGGCCGGCACATCTGATCTTCGAGCATTTCCGGATTTCTCCAAATGACGGAAATGCTTCTTTTCCTTCATTCTCAGCTATCCCCGGGAAAGCAGGCGCTTTATCCCGGTGAAAACCGTTGCGCGCTTTTCCCCAGAAAACCGCTTTCGCGCTTTTATTGGAACCGCTCCCTTCAGTAAGTATTAACCAACGTAGGCTTCAGTTAAGCCTCGCGAATTATGGTCGGCGTTTACAAATCCTGATAAGCTACGCCCCCGTTTTGTCGCTATTCGTGACCAAACATCAAACCATAAAATACCCAGGGAAGAACCACGTAAGGAGAGTATCGTGACTTCGAAGAAGAGCAGTACCGGCGAACAGCAGGCGTCCAAGCCAGACCTCGCCGCCAACTATCGCCCCGTCGGCCTGAAGGCTGTTGCCGCAGCATCGCTGATGGCAAAGCATAAGCCGACCAGCGTCAAGAAATCCGCTTGAGGCGGAAGACTTCAAATTGGGATTATGCGTGCTTTCGGGTTACATGCGTTAGGCACCGCTGACGAAGTGAATGACGAGGCGATCGCCGGAAATCTCCTAACAACGCTCTGGCGACATAAGCACAACCCGAAAAACCTGATGGACGAAGCGACGTGACGCCGCCGCTGATGTGAGATGTCGGCGCCGATAGGCCGCCGGCGGCCCTGAACATCTTAGGATATCGTTCAGAAGAAGCTGAGTTGGCCGTCTTCCGGCTTTTGCTTCTCGGGCGCCCTCAGCGGCTTTTCGATGACGACCGGCTGCTGCAGGTCCGGCCCCATATTGGCAACCTTGTTGACCTTGTCGGAGACCGGGACGGCTTCAAAAAAATCATCCTGAACGGGCTGCATCAGGTCGGCCACGTCGCGTGGTTCTTGCGTCTTGCAATCGAGCCAGCGCGAGAAATCCTCAGGTCTGATGACGACAGGCATGCGATCGTGGATCGCCGATATGCCTGAATTGGCCGATGTCGTCAGGATCGCGCCGGTATCGACCTCGGAGCCGTCGGCCGAGGACCATGTCTCCATCAGCCCGGCAAAGGCGATGACCCCGCCCTGGCGCGGCCTGATCCAGTAGGCCTGCGGCCGCTCGCCGCTTTCCTTGGACGGGCGATGCCATTCATAGAAGCCGGAGGCCGGAATGAGCACGCGGCGATGGCGCATGGCGGCGCGGAAGGAGGCTTTGCCGATCGCGGTTTCGGAGCGCGCATTGATCAGCAGCGGGAAATCCTTCGGGTCCTTGACCCAGCCCGGCGTGAGACCCCAGCGCACGAGCACGGCGCGCCGGTCGGGCAGATTGCTGCCCTGCTCCCTGCCCTCGCCCGCGATGACGACGAGGATCGGCTGCGTCGGCGCAATATTGTAGCGCGCCGGAAAATCGTCGAGATCGAGACCGGAGAAGAAATCGCGCAGGTCGCCGCGGGAGCTTGTCAGGGAGAAACGTCCACACATCGGCGTGTTTTTGCACCCAGCTCGTGTCCGGTCAAGGCGCCTCAACCTCTCGGCGCGAAGAGGATGAGGCTGGCGCCGGCAAGGCAGATCAGCGCGCCGCCGATGTCGTAACGGTCCGGCACGCGGCTCTCAACCAGCCACAGCCAGAGCAGCGAGGCGAGGATGTAGATGCCGCCATAGGCTGCGAAGGTACGGCCGGCGGCCTCGCTCGGAACCAGCGTCAGAAGCCAGGCGAAAAGCGCCAGGGAGACCATGCCCGGCGCCAGCCACCAAGCGGGCTTTTCGAGCTTCAGCCATGCCCAGAAGGCAAAGCAGCCAGCGATCTCGAAGAGAGCGGCAAACGCAAAGATGATGTAGGTCACGGAAGCACCTTTCGAATCCCCGCCGCACTCTTCATCCGATAAGATGGGCGATCACAGCAAGAGCAGGCCCGATGACATCCACCGCCAAACCCGGCTCCGCCGCCATTCTCGAACGTGACGGACGATTCCTTCTGGTGTTGCGACGCAACCCGCCTTCAGCCGACATGTATGCCTTTCCCGGCGGACGTGCCGAACCCGGCGAAACGCCGGAGGAAACGGCATTGCGGGAATTCCGCGAGGAAACCGGCATTTCCGCTCGCAATCCGCGGCTGTTTTCGACCTATGACCTGAAGACGCATGCGGCCGACGGCAGCATCAACAGCCATTTCCTGCTGTCGGTCTTTCGCGTCGACGCGGATCGCGACGCGGTGGCGGAAGCCGCCGACGATGCGGCCGCCCTCGGTTGGTACACGGTGGAGGAAATCCGGCGGCTGCCGGTTCCGCAGAGCGTGCTCGAATGCGCGGAGCGGCTTTCGCGCGGCGAATAGAAGTGGAAACTTTCAGGCACGCCTTGTTGCCGTCATGCTCAGCGTATCAACTACGAGCATGATTCCCGTTCGACGCGTTTTCCTGGCCCTGCTCGTGCTCGCCGGCCCCACGATGGCGCAGGGCAAGAATACGCCGCCTCCACAGGAGGAGGAAATTGCGCCGCCGCCTGCTGTAGCCGTGCCCTATGATGACAAGCTGGCGCGGCTCGCCGAAGTGCTGGGATCGGTGCATTATCTCAGAACGCTCTGCAAGGCGGCGGGCGGCGACGAGTGGCGAGACGGCATGCAGCAACTGCTCGATTCGGAGACCGGCAACGAACCGCAGCGCCGGGAAAAGCTCACAGCGGCCTTCAATCGCGGCTATCGCACCTTCGCCTCGGTCTATACGGATTGCACCCCGGCGGCCATCGTGGCAGAAGAGCGCTACCGTAACGAAGGTGCAACACTCGCCACAGAAATTACCTCGCGCTTTGGAAATTAACCTTAAATTAACCTGTTTTCGCATGCGGACGTGTCGTTTTGGGAAAAGGCTGTTAGTGTTGTTAACGGTGCAGTAAGACATGAGAAGTTCTGAGGAAAAAACAATGGAAGCAAGCCTCAACGACATCGACGACATGATCGTCCACGAAAAGATGCAGGCGGCTCTGGAGTACCAGAACGAGGCTTGGGCCGACGGCATGGCCGACGGAATCGAGCCTGAAATCATCGCTGATGCAGCCATTGCGCATGCGCTGCGCGAGACGATCAGATTGCATGGGGAAAACAGTGCCGAAGCCCTGCTGGATTCGCTGCGTGAGCGCATGCTTGCCGGCGAATTCTCCGCGAACCGCACCCTGCAATAACGACCAATCAGAGAGATTGATGCGCCCCGGTAAAGAGAAAATTTCGCGAACTCCCCTCGCGCCGGTGCTGCTTGCGTTCAGCCTCGCCGTCGGCAATGTTCTCCTCGCGCCGGCAGCCTATGCGCTTTCCGAACTGCACAAGATCCCGGGCCAGGCGGCCAACGACACTCCGCCCGCGCAGGGAAACGCTCAGGGACAGAGCCAGCCGCAAGGCGGGACCACTCCCGGTGTTCCGATGGCTGATCCGCTGGTCAACAGCCAGAACAATCAGGGTGTCGACAAGACGCCCGGCGCCCAGGATGCTTCCAAGCCCGTCGAGGTGATCTACGATATCGGCAAGGTGCCGGAGCCGGTTCGCAAAATGCGTGAGCAGATCGTCGAGGCGGCCGCCTCCGGCGATCTCGAACGGCTGCGGCCGCTGATGGGCACCGGCGCCGAACAGACGCAGGTGACGGTAGGCGAGCCGACCGACGATCCGATCGGCACGCTGAAGGATCTTTCAGGCGATCCTGACGGAGACGAGATTCTTGCCATCATGCTCGACATCGTCTCGACCGGTTTCGTGCATGTCGGCCAGGGCACAGCAGACGACATGTATGTCTGGCCCTATTTTGCCGAGAAGGATCTGAAGTCGCTGACGCCGCCGGAGCGCGTCGAGCTGCTGCGCATCGTCACCGCCGGCGATCTCTCCGACATGCAGGAGTTCGGCGGATATAATTTCTACCGCCTCGGCATCACACCTGCGGGCAAATGGAAATTCTTCACGGCGGGCGACTGACACCCCGTCTCACTTGCGCCTTTCACATCTCGCATGGCGCTTGCGATCCACCTCATGAAGACATACCTCTGAGCGATGACCAACGCGACAGGTTCCGCCATGCCAGCCGTATTCCTGAAAGACCGCTCATTGCTTCTCGTCAGCGGTGCGGAAGCCCAATCCTTCCTGCAGAACCTGATCACCACCGATATCACCTCGCTCGGCGCCGACGAGGCGCGGCCCGGGGCACTGCTGACACCGCAGGGCAAGATCCTGTTCGACTTCATGATCTGGCAGGACGGCGACGGCTACAGGATCGAAACCGATGCCGGCCAGCGCGACGGCCTGCTGAAGCGGCTGACCATGTACAAGCTGCGCGCCGCCGTCACACTTGCGCCGAGTGCCGAAGAGGGCGTCACCGTTTCCTGGGATGAGGACGCCGACGGCAGCCAAGGCGTCCGAGACAGCCAAGGCGTCCGGGATAGCCGCTTTGCCAAGGCCGGCGTCACGCTGATCCGACGTCCCGGCAAACATGGCGACGGCCAGGAAGCGCTCTACGACGCGCTGCGCATCAGCCACGGCATCGTTACATCGGGATCGGACTTCGCCTTGCAGGACGCCTTCCCGCATGACGTGCTGATGGATTTCAACGGCGGCCTCTCCTTCCGGAAAGGCTGCTATGTCGGCCAGGAGGTCGTCTCGCGGATGCAGCACCGCGGCACCGCGCGCCGGCGCGTCGTCACGGTGTCCGCCGCAACAGCCTTGCCGGAGACCGGGACGGAGATCACCGCCGCCGGCAAGCCCGTGGGAACGCTCGGCTCCGTCGAAGGCGGCCATGGGCTTGCGATCGTGCGCATCGACCGCGCCGGCGCCGCGATGGCGGCAGGCACGCCGCTGCTCGCCGGCGAAACGCCTGTTTCCCTCGTCCTGCCGGCATGGTCCGGCCTTGTCTTTCCCGCCAGCGCCGACGAGGCCAGCGCGTGACAACGGCGAAAACTCCGCGCGCCTGGCAACGCATGCTGTCCGGGCGCAGGCTCGACCTGCTCGACCCCTCGCCGCTCGACGTCGAACTCGCCGACATCGCCCATGGGCTTGCGCGCGTTGCCCGCTGGAACGGCCAGACCTCAGGCGATCATGCTTTTTCGGTGGCCCAGCACAGTCTCGTCGTCGAGGATATTTTCCGCCGCTTCAACGACGCGCGGCCGCAGGAGTGCCTGATGGCGCTGTTGCATGATGCACCCGAATATGTGATCGGCGATATGATATCGCCGTTCAAATCGGTGGTCGGCGGCGGCTACAAGACGGTGGAAAAGCGATTGGAGGCCGCCGTGCACCTGCGCTTCGGCCTGCCACCGCACCCCTCGCGCGACCTCAAGGACCGGATCAAGAAGGCCGACGCGATCGCCGCCTATTTCGAAGCGACGGTGCTTGCCGGCTTCACGCCCGCCGAGGCGCAGAAATTCTTCGGCCAGCCACGCGGCATCAGCAAGGACATGCTGATGATCGAGCCCTTGCCGGCGATCGAAGCGCAGCGGTTGTTCTGCGAGCGTTTCGCGGCGATCGACGCCGAGCGGGAGACGGTATCGTGAGCTTCATCGTCGTCTCGCCGCTGGCCCGCATCGCGGAAATGGCGGTGCGCCACAAGGCGCGCGACATGATCAGCCTGATTGCCAAGGAGCAGGCCTTTCACCGGCCGGGCGTGATCGCGGCCGATCGCCATCTGACGCTCGGTATGAACGACATCGCCTTCAAGGGCACCGGCAATCTCGTAGCGCCTGACGAGACGCATGTGCGCGGGATTATCGACTTTGCCGCCTCGTGGCGGCAGGAGACGCCGCTGCTCATCCATTGCTGGATGGGCGTGTCGCGATCGCCGGCCGCAGCCCTGATCGCCGCCCTGTCGCTGGCACCGGATCAGAGCGAGGGAACGCTTGCCCGCCGGCTGCGGGCCGCCTCGCCTTTCGCAACACCGAATACCCGGCTGGTCGAGATCGGTGACGCGCTGCTTGACCGCGGCGGCCGGTTGGTCGCGGCGGTGCGGGCGATCGGCCGCGGTGCCGATGCCGACGGCAATGCGCCCTTCGTGCTTGATATCCGGGACACCGCCTGCGGTTGACGCTGCCGCCAGCCGCTCCATCTAGCCCCCGACCAAGCACAACGACAGGGCCAGATCATGGAACAACAGGCAGCCGATGTCCTCCTCGCCACGCAAACCGCACTCAGCCAGGCAAGCGCGCTGGCGGTGCAGTATTCCTTCTCCGTCCTCGGCGCGGTGATCCTGCTTGTTCTTGGCTGGGCGCTTGCCGGCTTTACCAGCCGCTGGGCCTATGAAGGCCTGTCGCGTGTCCGTGGCATAGACGAGACGTTGGCGCGATTCTTCACCAACGTGCTGCGCTATGCGCTGCTCATCCTGGTGTTCATCACCGTCCTCGGCCAGTTCGGCGTCCAGACCGCCTCGATCATCGCGGCACTCGGCGCAGCCGGCCTCGCGATCGGACTGGCGCTGCAAGGGACGCTGCAGAATATCGCTGCGGGCATCATGCTGTTGATCCTCAGGCCGTTTCGCGTCGGGGAATATATCGAAACCAGCAGCGTGGCCGGCACGGTGCGCGAAATCGGATTGTTTGCGACCGAACTCAGGACCGGCGACGGGCTCTACCGATTGGCGCCGAATTCGACGCTCTGGAACACGCCGATTACCAATTTCAGCCGCGAGCCCACGCGGCAGAACGATGTGAAGATCAAGGTCGCCTATGAGGATGATATCGATCTGGCGATGGGGACGCTGATGGGCCTCGCCAAAGCCGATTCGCGGGTGCTGCCATCACCGGCTCCCAGCGTCTTTATCGACAGCATCGCTGACGGCGCGATCTTCGTAACGCTGCGCTACTGGGCAAAGACCGGCGACTGGTGGTCGCTCAGCCGTGACATGGTGAAGCGCGTGAAACTCGCCTTCGACGAGAAGGGTCGTCCGGCCACGCTGTCGGATACCTCAGACGCAACACCGACAAAGAAGTCCAACGGCAGGACGGCGGCCGAAAAGCAGGCGGCGACACGGCAATGAAAGGTTACAGCGCGCCTTGTCGTTCAAGACGTGCAAATAACGATGTAACACCTTGAATTTGTGCATAATTTTGCCCTTGAATCGATCCGATCAAGGAGTTGCCCCGTGGATTATTGGATGACGCCGCAGGACAGTCTTTCCCCGGCATCCCCCGAGGGCTGGCTGCGATAATCATCGGAATTGGCATGCACCATCAAGGCGCGGCCGCGAATGCCGTCGGTCTTGTCGTCGAGCGTGACCATGCTGTCGAAGATCTGCGCCCGGAGCACCCCGTCCTGCCCGACATATTGATTGGGCATATCACCGGCGTGCGGCCCCTTGGCGGCAAGGATGCCGTGCTCGGCCTTGCCAGGGTTGAAGTGGCCGCCTGCCGACTCGTGATGGGTCGCGGCGTCGCATCGGCCGGTCTCATGAACATGGAAGGCCACCCATTTGTTCGCCGGCAGCCCCGATATCTCGACTTCGATCAGCACACCGCCAGTGGCGGCGGCCGTCAGCTGGGCGCGGCCGTCTTCCTTGCCGTCCTTGCCGACGAAATTGGCGACCGCCGTCTGCTTGTCCTGAGCCGCCGCCGGCAATGCGACCGCAAGCAGGCTCAGAGCGGCGATGGTGCGCATGGCTTTCATGGAGATCTCCTTCCATTCGGTTGTCCTCCTGAACGTGTCAAACCGGAAGGTGTTCCTGACCGAGGAAGATCGAACGAAGAAGACGGAACGAGAAAAGCCGGCCAAACGGCCGGCTTGCAGATCACCTGGATCGGGATGCCGTTCAGGCGACGGCGTCGAAATCGAACTGGCCGTAGGTCTTGCGGTAGAGATCCTCGGGCTGATCGCCCGTTGTCGGCGCGGTCTGCTGCAACGGATAGGAAACGGCGATGCTGCTTGCCGTGCCACTGTCACGCGTGTCCATCATCAGCGCAATCAGGCTGCCGGAAAACTTCGGCTGCGTCTCGCTGGCCTTGTCCTCTTCGAGGAGCTCCTTGATGATGCCGGGCTTCTTGTCGGCGGCACGTTCGCCGCGGCTGAGTACGCCATCGCCATTGGCATCGAGCCGCGAAAGCGTCGCCAGATATGCATATGAGGTGTCTGAAACGGATGTGGTGCTGGTCATACAAACCTCCATTCACCGCCTTTTGCCGGTGGTGTTTGTACGCAATACGAAGGTGGAAAATCACTGTTGACTCGGTGGTTAAACTGATTTGCGCAGTGCGTCAATAAGTTGTTAACTTCTCATTAACGATGATTGACAAACGTTAACGGAACGCCTCGGTACAGGCTTCCGCCAGCGTCAACGGGCCGATTTTCTCCGTATTTCAGCGATTTTTCACATAAAAAACAAACGTCTATCGCGTCAACGCCGCTGCTGCACTGCAACCGAATATTAATCCGGCCCGTACAAAATGGGCGTCACAAGGCACCACCCAGGCGTTCAGCTTATAAAAAATCAATTTTAGAGGTTTCCCAACGCAATGAGGTACGTTCATCAATGAAGACGACCATGCCGTCGCAGCCGTCTCGCAAGATGTATCGGCATGAAAGCTGAAGCGCTCTTCTGGCAGCAATGTAGCCAGGCCGTCGCCGCCGATGGATCGATCGATGCGCAGCGACTGATGGAACTTGTGATCGCGACCTATCGCGTCCATGAAAGCGATTATGACGAAATCGAAAGAAGCGCGGAGACGCTGCTCAGGGAAAACCATGCGCTGCGAGGCAATATTTCCGCCCTCAGCCAGGCATTCGACGGACAGACAAAGCTCTTCGAAATCATTCTCAACAATCTGCCGCTCGGTCTCAGCGTCTTCGACGCCGACCAGCGGCTGACGCTTTCCAACATCCGCTTCCGTCAACTCTTCGGCCTGACGCAGGAAGATGTCACTGCCGGCGCGGCAATCGCCGATCTCACGGCCAAAATGCGCGGTACAGAGAGCGCCGGGGCCAAGCCCGGCCGGCGGAGCGGGCGACATTCCTCCGCAACCGCAAGAACCGGCAGCATCCGCCGGCGCGAATGGGTGATGGACGATGGCCGCATCATTCAGAGCATGGTGACCATTCTTGCCGACGGCAGCAACATCGCCATACATGCCGATATTACCGAGGATCGAAGGGCGGCCGAGCGCATCACCTATCTCGCCCACCACGACCCGCTGACCGGCCTTCCGAACCGCATCCATTTCCGCGAGCAGGTCGATGCGACGCTCACCGAGCGCAAGCCGGATGAGCAGATAGCCCTCGTCCACCTCAATCTCGACGGGTTCAAATCGATCAACAACACGATGGGCGTTTCGGCCGGCGACACGATCCTGCAGCAGGTCGCCGCGCGTATCCGAATCTCGGCCGGTTCGGAGAACACCCTGGCGCGCCTCGGTTCGGACGAATTTGCCATCCTGCAGACGGGCAAGCAGCAGCCGTGGAACGTGACGGCGCTTGCAGAGCAGATCCGCCAAGAGCTTTCCGCACCATTCTTCCACGGCGAAAAACAGGTGGAACTCAGCGTCTCCATGGGCATCGCAGTCGCCCCTGATGATGGGGAGGAAACCGACATCCTGTTGAGGAACGCCGGCGTGGCGCTGTCACATGCCAAGGCAGATGGGCGCAAGCGCGAGCGCTTCTTTACCGGCGAGATGGAAGCGCAGATGCAGCTGCGCCACGCGCTTGAGGCAGACCTCAAAGCCGCCGTTGAGAACGAGGAATTCGAGCTGCACTACCAGCCGCTCTATGATCTCTCGCAGCGGCGCGTCTGCGGCTTCGAAGCTCTGATCCGCTGGAACCACCCCGTCCGAGGCCGCGTTCCGCCGATGGATTTCATTCCGCTTGCCGAAGAGGTCGGCCTCGTCGTCGATATCGGCCGATGGGTTTTGCGCCAGGCCTGCAGCGATGCGGCGCAATGGCCGGAGGGCATCAAGGTCGCCGTCAATGTCTCGGCGATCCAGTTCAGCAGCAGCGACCTGACGCAGGATGTCAGCGAGGCGCTTGGCGCTGCATCGCTGTCGCCGTCGCGGCTAGAGCTCGAAATCACCGAGAGCGTGCTGATGGAAAATCTGGGCGAGGTGCTGCCGATCCTGCATGCGCTGAAGGAGCGCGGCATCCGCATCTCGATGGACGATTTCGGCACCGGCTATTCCTCACTGAGTTACCTCTCGAGCTTCCCCTTCGATAAGATCAAGATCGACAAATCCTTCGTCAACGACATCGTCGACAACAAGGAAGCGCATGCGATCATGCACGCGATCATCCTGCTCGGCGATGCGCTCGGCATGCGCGTCACGGTCGAAGGTGTCGAGACCGCAGCGCAGTTGGCGCTGCTCGAACGCGAGGAATGCGACGAGATCCAGGGCTATCATATCAGCCCGCCAAGACCTGCAGGTGACGTGGCCCATCTTCTCTCCCTGCCGCCAAATAACGGCGCCGTGGCGCATCGTCCTCAAGCCAAGCACTGAGATCCCAATTCAGGGCGTTGCGGCGCTCTCGTCTTCTCAGACGGGCAGTGCCGTCGATTGCGACTCGCACGGCAAGCCGCTACACAATCGGCTACGATTCCCGGTGTCTTCGTTGTCGCATACTTTACCCGCCGGCATCACTTCCGCCCCGATGCCCTGTTGGCGGAAACGATTTTCCTTATGACAGGTGGCGCAATGTTCGAGGCCGAAGCCTTCTCCCCACACGAAACGCTCGCGGCGGCGCTGATTGCGCATGCGACCGACGGCGACGACGGCTCGCACGACCTTGCGCATATCCTGCGCGTCTTCAGGAATGCCATGCGCATCCATGCGGGCGAAGGCGGCGACGGGCGGGTTCTTGCCGCTTCCGTGCTGCTGCACGACTGTGTCGCCGTCGAGAAGAATTCGCCGTTGCGGGCAAAAGCATCGGCTTTGGCGGCGGAGAAGGCATCGGCAATCCTGGCGGAACTCGGCTGGAGCGAAGCGGATATTGACGCCGCGGCCCATGCAATCACCGCGCACAGCTTCTCGGCCGGGTTGGCGCCGCAGACGCTGGAGGCGAAGATCCTGCAAGATGCCGACCGGCTGGACGCGATCGGCATGATCGGCGCCGCACGCTGCTTCTATATCGCCGGGCGACTAGGATCCGGGCTCTACGATCCGTTCGATCCGGTGGCAGCGGACCGTCCGCTCGATGACAAGCGTTATGCCATTGACCATTTCCAGACGAAGCTGTTCAAACTGGCAGAAGGGTTCCAGACCGAGACCGGCCGCAGGCTGGCGGCCGCGCGCGACAAGAGCTTGCGCGACTTCCTCTCGGCCTTCATGGATGAAATCTAGAGTCTTTCCGGTTAGATTGCAGCATTCTGTTGGCTCAAACGGAGTCGGATGGTCGACCGGCCGGCGCGCGTCGTAGCCCAGTTCTACGGCCAAGCCGGCCGGTCGATCAGACGGCCCGTTTCAGCCAACCCTCCCGCAGATTTGCCTGGCAAATCTGCAAGACTTTAAAATCGCCGGACGCACCTGTTGCTTCGCATGGCGAACCAGTGCGGCCGGTGGGCCGGGCATCTCTACAGGAGCACAACATGCGTGTCAGCGACCTCTTCATCTACCCGCTCAAGAGCGCCCGCGGCATTGCGCTGCCGGCCGCCGACATCGACGCCTACGGGCTTCCCGGCGACCGACGGGCGATGATCACCGATGCGCAGGGGCACTTCATCACCCAGCGCGAGCTGCCAGACCTCGCACGTATCGAGGTGCGACCGGAAGCGAACGCCTTTCGGCTGCTGATGCAGGGAAAGCCTGACATATCGGTTCAGCCGCCTCAGCCTGAAAATCGCATGGATGTGACCGTGTGGAAATCTGCCGTCAGTGCCGCCGTCGCCGATCCGGAGAGCAACCGGCAGCTTTCCGAGTGGCTCGGCCGCGAGGTGCGGCTGGTCTTCTTCGATGGCCAGGCGCGGCGAACGGCGAATGCCGAATGGGCTGGCGAAGGCACGCCCGTCACCTTCACCGACGGCTATCAGATCCTTGTGACGACAACCGGCTCGTTGAAGGCATTGAATGCCGATCTCGCCGCCCATGGCGAAGGCAGTGTCGGCATGGAACGCTTCCGTCCGAACATCGTCATCGATACGGACGAGGCCTGGCCAGAGGACCGCTGGGCGGCAATCGAGATCGCCGGCATCCGCTTCGATCTCGTCAAACCCTGCTCCCGCTGCATCATGACGACGCAAGACCAGCTGACCGGTTCACGCGAGGGGCCAAACCCGATGCCGGCCATGGGCCGCATCCGCATGTCGGCCGACCGGCGCGTGCCCGGCCCACTGTTCGGCTGGAACGTCACGCCGCGCGGCAGCGGCAGGATTACGGTCGGCGACGCCGTCAGCATCGTTGAAGAGAGACCGGAAGGCTGGGCGCTCAAACGTCGCGCCGCAGCCTAGAGCCTTTCCGGGTTAGATTGAAACATTCTGTTGGCTCAAACGGAGTCGGATGGTCGACCGGCCGGCGCGCGTCGTAGCCCAGCTCTACGGCCAAGCCGGCCGGTCGATCAGACGGCCCGTTTCAGCCAACCCGAAGGGCCGGGCATCTTTCCGCCAGGATCAAAGGCGATCGGCTCGAACGTACCAGGAGGTACGCCCTTCGCCAATCGCCTCTGCCCTGACGAAAACCTGCTCCGGCAGAATGCTGCAATCTAACCCGGAAAGGCTCTAGCCTTTTCAGACGCGATCAAGCGCGGCATCGATTCCCGCCATGACATCGGCCGGCAGCGGTCCCTTTTCCAGTGCGCCGGCATTTTCCTCCACCTGGGCGACGGTGCGGAAACCCGGAATGGGGAGCGTGCGCGGCGAGCGTGCCCAAAGCCAGGCAAGCGCGCCCTGCGTCAGCGTGCGGCCACCTGAGGTCAGGAGATCACGGACGGCATCGAGCCTTGCGGCGAATTCGGGGGCGATGCGCCCGTCCTTGAAATAGACCATCCAGTCGAGGGCGGCACCGCGGACATCCTTCGCGCCCACCGCCTTGTCGGCGGTGAACTTGCCAGTGAGGAGACCCATGGCCAGCGGGCCGCGATTGATGGAGATCAACCCCTTCCCCTCGATCACCGCAATCATCTCCGGCACCGGCTCGAAGACGTTCATCGTATGCTGGATCGAGACATAGCCCCGGCGGCCGGCATGACGGGCGGCGCGATCGGGAGAATCGGTGCTCCAGCCGAACGCATCGATCTTGCCTTCGGCCCGCAGCGCCTCCAGCGTATCGAAGACGGCATCCGACTGTTCCAGCGGAAAATCATTGATGTGGAACTGCAGCAGATCGAGGCGGTCGCGCTTCAGGCGGCACAACGAGGTCTCGACCGAACGGCGAATGAAGGCCTCATCGGCAAAGGCACCGGTTGCCTGCTTGGTTTCCGGATCGGTGGCAAAGCCGAATTTGGTGGCGATGACGATATCGTCGCGATTGCCGATCGCCCGGCCGAGCATGTCCTCCGAGTGGCCGGCGCCGTAATTCGACGCCGTGTCGAAGAAGCGGATGCCGAGTTCGATGGCGCGATGGATCGCTTCGACGGATTCATCGTCGTCGACATCGCCCCAGCCGAGTGGCGTGTCGCCGGCGAAGAAGGGACCGCCGATCGCCCAGCATCCCATGCCGAGGCGCGGAATTTCGCGGCCGTTCCAGAGCGTGATCGTCGTCGGTGATGCGGTCTTGGTCAGCATGAGGTCCTCCTTGATTGGCAATCCTGTGAAGACATAGGAAGCACTCTTCGGCAGGTAAACCGCCAAATCCGGAGGATGTTTTGCACCCGTAAAAAACGAGGTCAGGCGGAAATACCAGTCGGAGGGGAAAGCGTCCGCAAGGCTGGATTGAGCGCCTTGAGCGCGGCCTGAACGAAACCGTCGCGGGCCGCCGCCGCCTCGATGCCACGCGGCTCATAGACGTGGCGATGCAGAAAGAACCCCGTCAGCCGGAATGCTGCTGCGAGACTATCGAAGTCGGCCGCATGATTGCCTTCGGCACTGAGGAACGGCGGCAGGAGCAGCATCTTGTCCGCCCAGGGGGCACCGGCCGTGCGGCTGACGGCACGCCCGGATTTCGGCGAGACATAGACAAGATCGGAACGGGCGCCGGTTGCGGCGCATTCGGCAAGATCGAGTCCAAAGCCGAGATCATTCAGCACCGCAAGCTCGAAACGCACGAAGAGTTCGCCGGCATCGGCCGGGTTGTGCAGGTGATCGAGGATTACTTCAAGCGCATCGAAGAGATGCGGATGCGGGTCACGCTCCGGCAGCAGCCGCAGCAGCGCGCCCATGGCCTGGACGCCGTAGACGGCGGTCGCCGTTTCCATCAGGCGGGCGGCGCGCAGCGTCACCGGCTCGACGCGGAAATCTCCGAGATGCTCGTCAAGCCGAGCGCGCCAGGTGACTTCGACGGCATTGCCCGCCTGCAGCACAGGCTGCATGGCGCGCGAGCGGCCGGAACGCACCAGGCCGAGATGGCGGCCGCGATCACGCGTCATCACCTCGGCGATGACGCTCGTCTCACCGTGGCGCTTGACGCCCAGAATGATCGCATGGTCTTGCCACTGCATCGAAAGAGTCCTTGCGGATGACGAATCCATCCTAATCCAAGGACCGGTTTCTGTCATGGACCGCGTCAGGCGACAGCCGGGAAAAGCCTCAGCAGGAAGTCACGCATCGCCGTTTCGTCGAAAGGCTTGACCAAAAGCGGGATGTGCTGCAGGTCGGGTGGGAAATCGCCCGTATCGGAATAGCCACTGACGAAGCCGAAGGGGATGCCGATATCGAAAAGATGGCGGGCAAATCCGAAGCTCATGCCGTCACCGAGATTGACGTCGAGAAGGGCGAAATCATATGTCTCCGCCGCGATGGCAGCCCTCGCCTGCTCGACGCTGCCGACGATATCGATGCTCTCGACGCCGGCCAGGCGCAGAATATCCTCCGCCTCCATCGCGATGATCAGACTGTCCTCAAGAACCAGAACACGGATTGCGCTCATGATTCGATGCCCCTCGTCGAGCGCCTGTCGCAGCGCCCCGGCCGTTTCGCCAACATCATTGCCCTCCGGTGCCCCGCATGGCACGCTATCGGTGAATTCCGCCACCTTGTCTGAATAAACCATTTTTCTGCCCGGTCGATAAGAATCAAAATCGGAGGAAAGATGATGCCCGACCTTATTTTCCCTGATGCTAATCTGCATTTAAAAAAGACATAACCAAGCTGGTTGGCCAGGAGTCTGTCGACAAATAATCGTGTCCTCAGACGGATGACTGTGATTTGCGCGAAGCCAAGACGGCTACCGGCAGTTTTGTCGTCGCAGGCGGACCGATCTCACAGAAATGCGAGAGTTTGCCCATCAAATGTGGATGGTAGCAAGCGATCGAAATCGATCGCAATAACGCCAAAACAAAGCGATAGAGCATGCCCGGGACGCGGAGAATGGAATTTAGATGAACGGGCGTTTGCCCTCTCCGAGCCCTTCCCAACCGGCGATCGCCATCAACTCTTCGCCGTTCAGCACCTCGCAGCCGCGCTCCTGCCAGCGAATCAACCCACGTTCGGCGAGCTTTTTCAGAGTCTTGTTGGTGTGGACGATGGAAAGACCAAGCGTGTCGGCAATGTGCTGCTGGGTGATGGGGATGAATTTGCGGCCGTTGAAGATATTGAGCTTCCGGCCGCGCTCGAACAGGAAAGCGATCAGGTAGGCGGCTCTTTCCAGCGCCGTGCGGCGGCCGATGCTCAGGAGATGCTCATCCAGGATGCGTTCCTCGCGCGCGGCGATCCAGGTGATGTCGAAGGCGAGCGAGGCATGTTTGTTGTAGAGCGTCATCAACCGGTCACGCTCGAAGACACACAGGGAAACGGGCGAAAGCGCTTCGACGGAGTGCTGCATCTCGCCGGCGATCGTTCCCTGCAGGCCGATCAGGTCGCCCGGCATGATATAATTCAGAATCTGGCGGCGCCCGTCCTCCAACATCTTGTAGCGGAAGCCCCAGCCGGAAAGCACCGTGAAGAGATGAGCGCTGTGTGCGCCCTCGACGAGGATGGTGGAGCCGGCATCGACGGCAAGCTCGCCCCTCTTGAAACGCGAGACGAATTCCAACTCGTCGCGGCTGAACTCCCTGAAATGCGGCAAGGGGCGCAAAGGACATTGCTCGCAAGGGGTCTTGAAAGAATGGATGGGTCTCGACGTCGCCATATTTGCCCTTGCCGTCGCAAAACCGGCGCGCCAACGTTGGCGCGCCGCTCATCAAAGAATGCGCAGGCCACGGATTTGTTCCACGAGCGAGGCAGATTTTTTATGCGAAAACAAAGGGCTGGCGCGTGCCCGATGAAATCTTTGCCATGCTTTATTTCGGGAAATCGAGGCCCATTTCGCGGAACCGCTCGGGATCATCGCCCCAATTCTCACGAACCTTGACGAACAGGAAGAGATGGACCGGCTGTTCGAGGATTTCCGACAGTTCCTTGCGGGAGGCAGTCGAGATCGCCTTGATGGTTTCACCACCCTTGCCGAGGGCGATCTTCTTCTGGCTGTCGCGCTCGAGATAGATCACCTGCTCGATCCGCACCGAGCCGTCCTTGCGCTCTTCCCACTTCTCCGTTTCGACGTGCGAGGCATAGGGAAGCTCCTGATGGAGGCGCAGAAACAGTTTTTCGCGGGTGATCTCGGCGGCGAGCTGACGCATCGGCAAATCGGAGATCTGGTCTTCCGGATAGTACCACGGCCCCTCCGGGAGGGTCTTCGCCAGATAGTCCATGACGTCGTCGCAACCGGAGCCGTTTTCGGCCGATATCATGAAGGTGCGCTCGAAGGCGATCTTCTCGTTGGCGGCAGCGGCCAGCGCCAGCAGATCCTCGCGATTGACGCGGTCGATCTTGTTGAGCAACAGGATCTTCGGCTGCCGGACCTCCTTGAGGCCTTCGAGGATGGCTTCGGCATCGCCGCGCAGACCGCGCTCGCTGTCGATCAAGAGCACGATCAGATCGGCATCCTTGGCACCGCCCCAGGCCGAGGTCACCATGGCGCGGTCAAGCCGGCGACGCGGCTTGAAGATACCAGGCGTGTCCATGAAGACGATCTGGGCATTGTCGTGGATGGCGATGCCGCGCACGATCGCCCGCGTCGTCTGCACCTTATGGCTGACGATCGAGACCTTGGCGCCGACGAGGCGGTTTACCAACGTCGACTTGCCGGCATTGGTCGGCCCGATCAGCGCGACGAAGCCCGAATGCGTCGGACCACTGGTTTCTGCGGCAGCTTCGGCCGCGATATCTTCTTCTTGTGTCATTGTCCCGTCAGTTTCCGGCAGGCGATTGCTGCCAAATGCCTTCGCGCTCAAGCATCTTCGTCGCCGCAACCTGTTCGGCGGCACGCTTCGACCGCTCTACGCCGGTTTCGGGCTTAATGCCAGCAACTTCCACCGTCACCTTGAAACGCGGATCATGATCCGGTCCGCTGCGTTCATCAACCCGGTAGATCGGAGTGACGCCGAATTTCGCGTGCGACCATTCCTGCAGCTCGGTCTTGGCGTCGCGCTTGGCGCCATCGGCCCGCGCCGCCCTGCCCTGCCAATAGCGCAGAATGAACCGGCGGGCGACCTCAAGGCCGCCGTCGAGATAGATCGCGGCGATCAGGCTTTCGACGACATCGGCGCGCACGTTCATCATGCGCTTGCCGGTCAATTTCTTCACATCGGCGCCGGTGCGGATATAGAGGTGAAGATTGAGTTCGTCGGCGACCGCTGCGCAGGTTTCGGCGCTGACGAGCTGGTTGAGGCGAACCGAGAGCTCGCCTTCGCCTGCCGTGCCGAAGGTGCGGAACAGAAGCTCGGCGATGCAGAGCCCGAGGACCCTGTCGCCGAGGAATTCCAGCCGTTCGTAATTGCCGCCCTTTTCCGTGCGGGCGCTGGCATGAGTCAGCGCCCGATCGAGGCGTTCCTTTTCGGCGAAGTCGTGACCGATCAGGCCTTCAAGCTTTGCGCGGTCCGCCGCAGAAAGCGTCTGCGCCTTGCTCATTCAACAACCTTGAAGAGGCGGTCCCAACGCATGTTCGTCGGCCACTTCCAGATTTCTCGGAAGGAGGTGTCGTTGCCGAGCGAGAAGAAGATGACGCTGGCGCGGCCGACAAGATTTTCGGCAGGCACGAAGCCGACGTCGAACCGGCTGTCGAGCGAGTTGTCGCGGTTGTCGCCCATCATGAAATAATGGCCTTCCGGCACGATGAATTCACGGGTGTTGTCACCCCGCGACACCGGAGACTGATCGAGCGTATCGTAGGTCTTGCCGCTGTCGAGCGTTTCGCGGAACACCGGCACATCGGCGCCCGGATCGAGCTTGTAATCCGACGTGAAGGTCCCGTCCGCCACCTTCGGAACCGGCTTACCGTTGACGTAGAGCACGCCGTCGGTCACCTGGATGTGATCGCCCGGCAGGCCGATGCAGCGCTTGATGTAATCAACCTCGGGATTTGGCGGGAAGCGGAAGACGACGATGTCGCCACGCTTCGGATCGGCGCCGAACAGGCGGCCGCTGAAGATGTCGGGCGAGAAGGGCAGCGAATATTTCGAATAGCCGTAGGCGAACTTGTTGACGAAGATATAATCGCCGACGAGCAGCGTCGGCATCATCGAACCGGACGGAATGGTAAAGGGCTGGAACAGCACCGTTCGGATCACCATCGCCAAAATCAGCGCCTGGATGATGACTTTGATATTTTCCCAGAGGGCGTTCGGCTTGGCTTCGACTTTTTCGGACACGCAGTCTTATTCCTTCAAGACGCCGCGGAGGCGCAATTCTTTCTGTCGTTCTCTCTAGCGGCTTCGGCCGATTGCGGCAATGGCGACAACGTCAAAAGCGACGAGAGGTCGCGACTACAGGCTTACGGGGGTCGCGATAACACTCCGGATCAAAGGTTCTCGGGCAACGCCTCGATAATGACGAAGGCCTGCGCCAAGGGATAATCATCGGTTATTGTCAAATGAATGGCGGGCTTGTGGCCCGCGGGCAGCAGCGATTCGAGGATCAGGGCGGCGGCGCCTGACAAAACCATGGTCGGCTTGCCGCTCGGCAGGTTGACGACGCCCATGTCCTTCCAGAAAACGCCCTGGGCGATACCGGTGCCGAGTGCTTTGGAACAGGCCTCCTTGGCGGCGAAACGCTTGGCATAGGATTCGGCGCGATTTGCCCGACGGTCGGAACGCGCGCGTTCGACCTCGGTGAAGCAGCGTTGGGTGAAGCGCTCGCCGAAGCGCTCGATGGATTTCTCGATGCGGCGAATGTCGATCAGATCGCTGCCAATGCCGATGATCATGCCGGAACCTTCCGTCGCTTGAGAATTCTCGATCGGGTTCAAACGCTCGGCATGTCGCCGGCCGGGCTGGCAAGGCGCAGGCGCGCCCGCTCGATCAGCCGTATGTGGCGGCGCGTCTGAAAACCCTTCACGGTGTAGAACGTCAGCGCATAGAGCGCAACGGAGGTGACGATCGCCGGCGGGATGGCGCCTACCAGCATCGGTTCCAGCACCGGCTTCCACAGCTCGGTGAAATTCAGCTTATGGAAAAGCGCGGCCAGATCCACCGTCTGACCGGCCAGATGATCCTCGCGGCTGAGCAGCAGATGTCCGATCTCCCAGGTGATGCCCCAGATGAAGGGATAGGTCAGCGGATTGCCGAAGGCCGCGCAGCCAAGGGCGGCGGCCACCATGCTGCCAGAGAGGAAATAGGTGATGACGAAGGCCATGACGAAATGCACGCCGATGAACGGCGTCCACGAGACGAAGACACCCGCGGCGACGCCAGCCGCAACCGCGTGCGGCGAGGCGCTCAGGCGCAGGATGCGCATTGTCAGGTAACGGATCGGGCGAAGGAAACCTTTGCGGGGCCATAAAAGCTCTCGCATCTTTTCCTTGAATCCCGCAGGCTTGCGACGGCGAAACAACATGGCCGGTATTTAGTGCAGCGCACATGACCATGACAAGAGCGGCAAATGATACCGCCCGAAAAACAGCTCAGCTCTCTCAGCGGAGAGGAACTTCTTCAGCCGAGGGGCGTCCGTTATGCAAAACGTCCCTCACTCGCCTCAAGTATAAAGCTCACTATTAGCGATTGCGGAATAGACCGCGGTCGACCTGGCGCTGACGAAATTCGAGATCGATACGATCGAGCGAGCCATTGAGATATGCCATTTCACGTTCCTGCGTGGTCTGAGCGCGGAAGGCACGAGCGATTTTCCTGATAGGGTCAAACATTATCTTGTCTCATCTTCTGTTTGCGTTTCGATGATCAGAAGATAGGCCCGGCGCAGGTTAATTACTACAGCCGCAACATGGAGACAGCCATGCGCCTAATGCATTGCTTGCCTTTTTGATGCTCCACATTGCGCACAAAACGATCATAAAATATGCAATCTCTCGCCCAGCCCACTGACAGGCTTAACAAAAGCTTACTCGTAAAGCCGCCGAACGGTGGCGATGCAATCCAGTTCCTTCATCTGGGCGAGCAGCTGATTGAGCTGGCGCAAGTCCCAGACCTCGACCTCGAGCATCATTTCGGTGAAATCGGCCGCCACCCGCACCGTGTTCAGAAGGCGAATATTGACGTCGAGGCCTGCGACCGTCTGGGCGACCTTGGCGAGCGTGCCGGGCTCATTCAACCCATTGACCATGATGCGCGCCATGAAACGCGACTTGTTGGCTTCGTCGAGATCCCAGCGGACGTCGATCCAGCGGTCGGGCTGATCGTCGAAGCGCTGCAGGCTCGGCGACTGGATCGGATAGATGGTGATGCCGTTGCCCTGGTCCATGATGCCGACGATGCGATCGCCAGGCACGGCACCAGTCGGCGCGAACTTGACGTCGACATTGCCGGACAGACCGCGGATCGGACCGATATCGGCATGCGTGTCGACTTCCGAATGGCCGCCGTCGGGCCCGGCCTTGGTCTTGCCGGGGATCTTGAAGATCATGCCGGCCGCACTGCGCACGTTGAACCAGCCGTCGTCGCCTGATGGTTTCACGGTGACGCGCTCGTCCTGATGATCGGGATAGACGGCGCGCAGCACATCGAGCGAGGACATCTCGCCACGGCCGACGGCGGCAATCGCATCCTCGACATCCTTCTGGCCGAGACGGTGTAGCGCCGGCTTCATCGCCTCGCGCGAGAAGATCTTGCCGGCCCTGTCGAAGGTACGCTCGAGAATGCGGTGACCGAGGCCGGCATATTGCTTGCGGATCGCCATGCGGGTGGCGCGGCGGATGGCGGCGCGCGCCTTGCCGGTCACGACGATCTCTTCCCAGGCGGCGGGCGGAACCTGCACGCCGGAGCGGATGATCTCGACCTCGTCGCCATTGGCAAGCCGCGTCACCAGCGGCATGATACGGCCGTTGATCTTGGCGCCCACCGTGGTGTCGCCGATATTGGTGTGCACCGCATAGGCGAAATCGATCGGGGTGGCGCCACGCGGCAGGGCAATCAGCTTGCCCTTCGGCGTGAAGCAGAAGACCTGGTCCTGGAAGAGCTCAAGCTTGGTGTGTTCGAGGAATTCTTCCGGGCTGTCGCCCTCGGCGAGCGCCTCGATCGTATGGCGCAGCCAGGAATAGGCGTTGGATTCGCGCGAAAGGATGTCGCCGTCGGCATTGGTGGCGCCGTCCTTGTAAAGCGCGTGGGCGGCGATGCCGAATTCGGCGATTTCGTGCATGCGCTTGGTGCGGATCTGCAGTTCGATGCGCTGGCTGGACGGACCGACGATGGTGGTGTGCAGCGACCGGTAATCATTCTGCTTTGGCGTCGAAATATAGTCCTTGAAGCGGCCGGGCACGACGCGCCAGCGCGTGTGGACGATGCCGAGCGCCCGATAGCAGGACGGGATGTCCTCGACGATCAGGCGGAAGCCGTAGACATCGGAAAGCTGCTCGAAGGAAAGAGACTTCGACTGCATCTTGCGAAAGACCGAATAGGGCTTCTTCTGTCGGCCCTTGACATAGGCGCTCGTCAACCCGCTTGCGACCAGCAGGTCGCGCAGTTCGGCCTCGATCTTCTTGACGATGCCCTCGTTGCGCTTCGAAAGCTCTTCCAGCCTTTTGGTGACGGTCTCGTAGGCTTCCGGGTTCATATGCCGGAAGGAGAGTTCCTCGAGTTCCTCACGCATGTCCTGCATGCCCATGCGGCCGGCCAGCGGCGCATAGATTTCCATCGTCTCCTCGGAGATGCGGGCGCGCTTGTCGGCCGACATGTGATCGAGGGTGCGCATATTGTGCAGGCGATCGGCAAGCTTGACGAGCAGCACACGCACATCATCGGATATGGCGAGCAGCAGCTTACGCAGGTTTTCCGCCTGCTTGGCCTTCTTGGTGACGAGATCGAGCTTCTTGATCTTCGTCAGCCCCTCGACCAGGCGGCCGATATCCTCGCCGAACAGTTCGTCGATCTCGGCGCGCGTCGCCGTCGTATCCTCGATCGTGTCGTGCAGAAGGGCAACCGCGATCGTCGATTCATCGAGGTGCATGTCGGTGAGGATGGCGGCGACTTCGAGCGGATGAGAAATATAGGGATCGCCGCTCGCGCGCTTTTGCTGGCCATGCTTCTGCATGGCGTAGACATAGGCTTTGTTCAGCAGTGCTTCATTGGCATCGGGCTTGTATTGCTGAACCCGCTCCACGAGCTCGTACTGCCGCATCATTCCAAAGCCACTCCGATAAAAATAAAAGCGCGCCAATCAACGATTGGCGCACACATGGGCAATAATATGCCTAAGCAATAAAGGCGCAAGATTGACGATTGGTAATCATCGCTCTTTTGCATCGCATGAAGCTGTTTCGGTATCACATCTGACCGATGTGACCGGGATCCGGCCTATGCGCTTAGTAGTCGTCGCTCTTTTCCGGCGGCACCAGGCCTTCGATGCCGGCAAGCAGCTCTTCTTCCGACATCTGGTCGAAAGTGATCGTCTCCGGCAGGTCGTCCTGCTCCTCGCTGTCGGCTGCGGCGACGCCGCCGGCGGCGATCATGCTTGCCGGATCGGGCTCGGGCTCGTCGACTTCGACATGCTTCTGCAGCGAATGGATCAGATCTTCCTTGAGGTCATCGGGCGAAAGCGTCTCGTCGGCGATTTCGCGCAGGGCCACGACAGGATTCTTGTCATTGTCGCGATCGATGGTGATCGAGGCACCCTGGGAAATCAGCCGGGCGCGGTGGCTGGCGAGCAGAACCAGCTCGAAGCGGTTCTCCACCTTGTCGATGCAATCTTCAACTGTGACACGGGCCATTGCCTGTCCTTTGCGGTCGTCATTTCGGGATTAGCACGCCCGATACAATTAAAACCGGGCAAATACAAGTTTTTCATTCCGGCGCCCCTCGTCTTTATCCGCGACTGAGCTAAATTTCCATGGAGAATGTCATAATTCCACCGAAGGTTGCTTGGAATATGCCGAATCGTGCCCTAAATCTTTCATATATGAATAATTCATAAAGTAAGGATCAAAGCGAAATAGAAACGCAAGATATTGTTTTTATTGAAGTTTGTCACCTGCGGATTTCGATTGCTCTCATTGGATTGGTAAGCGATGTTTGACCCACGCGAAAAAATTGCACTCTTCATTGACGGCGCCAACCTCTACGCTGCATCCAAGAGCCTCGGCTTCGACATAGATTACCGCAAGCTGTTGAAAGCATTCCAGAAACGCGGTTATCTGCTGCGCGCTTATTATTATACCGCTCTGATCGAGGATCAGGAATATTCATCGATCCGGCCGCTGATCGACTGGCTCGACTACAACGGCTACAAAGTCGTCACCAAGCCCGCCAAGGAATTCACAGATTCCATGGGTCGCCGGAAGATCAAGGGCAACATGGACATCGAGCTTGCGATCGACGCCATGGAACAGTCCGAGACGGTCGATCATCTTGTCATCTTCTCCGGCGACGGCGATTTCACCAATCTGGTCGAGGCGCTGCAGCGCAGAGGCCGCAAGGTCTCGGTGATCTCAACCATGGCGACGCAGCCGCCGATGATCGCCGACGACCTGCGTCGGCAGGCCGATCATTTCATCGATCTCTTGTCTTTGAAGGCTGAAATCGGTCGTGATCCTTCCGAGCGGGCGCCACGTCCGGTCGAAGTCGTCCCGGCCAGCGATTTCGAGGAGTGATCTCTCCACCATCTCGAAGCGGAGCTGCGAAGCTCCGCGGCACGGCAGCCGCGTTCCCGCATCGCCATGCTTTGGCATGCGCGCTTAACGACAGCGGCCGATCTTAGATCAGCCATTGTCCTTCAACAGGCGGCTCTTCTGCCGGTTCCAATCGCGTTCTTTCTCCGACTCGCGCTTGTCATGCAATTTTTTACCCTTGGCGAGCGCCAGTTCCATCTTCGCCCGACCGCGATCGTTGAAATAGATCTTCAGCGGGATCAGCGTCATGCCTTCACGGTTGACGGCAGAACGCAGGCGATGAATTTCACGGCCCGACAGCAGCAGCTTGCGGCGTCGGCGCGGTTCGTGATTGAAGCGGTTGGCCTGCAGATATTCCGGCAGATAGGAATTGATCAGCCAGATCTCGCCCCCCTCATCCGAGGCATAGGATTCGGCGATATTGGCCTTGCCCTCGCGCAGCGATTTGACCTCCGTGCCCATCAGCACGAGGCCGGCCTCGTAGGTATCGATGATCTCGTAGTTGAAGCGGGCCTTGCGGTTTTCGGCCACGACCTTGTTCACCACGCGCTGGCTGCCTTTGGGGGCCATGACGACATTCCATTCATTTAGAGCGCGAAAAGCCGCGCCCTCATTCCCGACCTCTATGTGAGGGCTTGCCCTTTATGTAAGGGAGCGACCCGGCCTTGTGAAGATGGCCGGTCTTTTCAGTTCAGCAGGCCGGCATGGCGCAGCGCGGCGTCGATTGCCGTTTCCGTGGCCGGCTCCAGCGTCGAAAGCAGCGGCGAGCGGACGTTGCGGCTCATGCGGCCAAGCCTGGAGAGCCCGTATTTGGCGCCGCAAAGACCCGGCTCGAGGAAGATCGCCTTGTGCAGCGGCATCAGCCGATCCTGATATTCCAGGGCGCGGGCATAATCGCCTGCGAGCGTCGCCGCCTGGAACTCGGCGCAGAGCCGCGGGGCGACATTGGCCGTTACCGAAATACAGCCGACACCGCCATGGGCGTTGAAGCCGAGCGCCGTCGCATCCTCGCCGGACAGCTGCCGGAAATCCGTGCCGCAGGTGATGCGCTGTTCGGAGACGCGCTCGATCTTACCCGTTGCATCCTTGACGCCGACGATATTGCTGTGCGCCTTGGCCAGCGCCCCCATCGTTTCCGGCGTCATGTCGACCACCGAGCGGCCGGGGATGTTATAGATATAGATCGGCAGATCGACGGCCTCGGCGATCGCCGAAAAATGCGCGATCAAACCCTTCTGCGTCGGCTTGTTGTAATAGGGAGTGACGACCAGAACGGCGTTCGCACCGACCTTTTCGGCATGCTGGGCAAGCTCGATCGCCTCACGCGTATTGTTCGAGCCGGCGCCGGCCATGACGGGGACGCGTTTTGCAGCAACCTCGATGCAGAGTTCCACGACCCGCTTGTGTTCGGCATGCGACAGCGTCGGGGATTCGCCCGTCGTGCCGACCGGAACGAGACCGGCGCTGCCTTCCTTGATCTGCCAGTCGACATGAGCGGCGAAACTATCTTCGTCGATCAGTCCGGCGTCGGTGAAGGGGGTGACGAGGGCGGGAATGGACCCATTGAACATGCAAAGCTCCTCACGACCAAATCCTTGCTTCGGCCGCATTCCATGAATAAGAGTTGCGCACCATAGAGCGCCGAAATCATCGCGACAAGCGCGGAGAGTTCGGTTTAGGGCAAATTCCGATAGCAGATGTGAATGAATTTTACCTGGTACGGTAAGGTTTCGTTAAGATGCCTCTAGCCTAATGGCAGGGCGTGTTTTCGGTGCGAGATCCCGGATGAAGAAAGCTGTCCTGATTCTGTCCGCCTTCGGCTTCATTGCCGCCGCGTGGGGCAGCGTTGCGTCGCCGCTTCCCGGCGAGAGCGCTGCCATGCCTGATGTCAAGCCGCTCGGCTTCATCCCCGAGACATCCATACCGGAAGCGATCACAACAGGCGCCATCCCGCGCAATCCGGCAGTGGCGCCTGTCAACAGCGACCTGAAAACCGGCCTCGACGCGCTTTCCGACAAGGACCCGCAGCTGGCGCTTTCGATCCGCGACAGCATGCGCGACGATACGCTTGACCGCCATATCCTCACCTGGGCGATCGCCGTTTCTGGATTGAAGGGCGTTCCCTCCTATGAAATCGCCAGCGCCGCGCAGGAGCTCAAGGGCTGGCCGGGTCTTTCGCGGCTGCGCGCCTATTCCGAGCGCGCGCTCTATGACGAAAATCCCGCCCCTTCCGCCGTGCTCGCCGCCTTCGGCGATACTGCGCCTGAGACGATGCAGGGCGCCGTCATCCTCGGCCGGGCGCTGGTTGCGACAGGCAAGCAGGCGCAGGCAGCAAAATATATCCGCAAGGTCTGGCGCGGAGAGGCTCTCGACAAGGCGACGGAAGACAAGATCCTCATCGAGTTTTCCGCGCTGCTGACGCCTGCCGACCATAAGGCGCGGATGGACTATCTGATGTATCGCGGCCGGGTGGCGCAGGCCAAGCGCTTCGGCGACATGGGCCAGGCGCAGTCGCTCTACAAGGCCTGGGCTGCCGTCGACGCCAAGGCCGGCAATGCCGGCGCCCTGCTTAACGCCGTCGATGCGAGATGGCGCGGCGATGCCGGCCTGCTGTTTGCCCGGATCGAATATCTGCGCAAGCAGGACAAATATGCCGAAGCGGCGGCGCTGCTGGAGCAGATGCCGCCCGAGCGCAGCGAACTCGTCAATTCCGGCGAGTGGTGGAACGAGCAGCGGATCATCAGCCGCGGCCTCGTCGACCAGGGGCAATTCAAGCCCGCCTATCGCATCGTCGCAAACTACGCCGCAACAAGCCCGACGGATATCGTCGAGGCCGAGTTCCATGCCGGATGGTACGCGCTTCGCGGCCTGCAGGACCCGACAACGGCGGAAAGACACTTCCGCAAGATCCTCCAGACATCAAACGGGCCGATCTCGGTTTCACGCGCCTGGTATTGGCTGGGCCGGGCAGCGGAGGCCGGCGGCCCCGGCCAATCCAGTGAATTCTATACGAAAGCCGCGAATTTTCCTGGCACCTTCTACGGTCAGCTCGCGGCCGAACGGCTGGGGCGAAAGACGCTGAACGTCGCCTATCCCTCTCCGAGCACGGCCGACCGGCAACGCTTCCAGGCGCGCGAAGCCGTGCAGGCGATCGCCCGGCTGGAAGCCGCAGGCCATGGATGGCGGGCCGATATTCTCTATCTCGCGCTCGCCGATCAGCTGCAGAGCCCCGGTGAATTGGCCGTCCTTGCAGCAAAGGCCGAGCAATCCGGCGATCATCATCTCTCGTTGCAGATCGGCAAGATCGCTTACGGGCGCGGCATCGATGTCGCAGCGCTGGCCTTTCCGGTCGGCGTGATCCCAGCGAACGCCAATATATCAGGCTCCGGCAAGGCACTCGCCTATGCCATCGCCCGGCAGGAAAGCGCCTTCAACCCGGCCGCCGTTTCGGCGGCGAATGCGCGCGGCCTGCTGCAGCTTCTGCCGGGAACAGCCCAGGCGGTGGCCAAGCGCCACAATATTACCTATTCCAAAGACAAACTGACCGCCGATGCCGGCTATAACGCGACGCTCGGCGCGCATTATCTCGGCGAGCAGATCGACGCCTTTGGCGGCTCCTATATCCTCACCTTCATTGCCTACAATGCCGGGCCGAAGCGGGTGCCGGAATGGATCGGCCGCTACGGCGATCCGCGCGGCAGGCCGATCGACGAGATCGTCGACTGGATCGAGCGCATCCCCTTCCCCGAAACGCGCAACTACGTGCAGCGGGTGATGGAGAATTACGAAGTCTACAAGGCCCGCCTTGGCCAGCCGACCGATATCGAACGCGACCTGATCGGCGGACGCAGCGCCTCCTGAAGCCGTTTGGTGCGGCTCGCAAAGCAGGCTACATCTTCGGGATCAACAGATCTCGAGGGGATGCGATGCCGGATACTTACGCAGGCGATTTCCAGGAACGGTTTTACACATCTTCCGACGGGCTGAGGCTCTATGCCCGCGACTACCGGCCCGACGAGGCCCTAACAGGCGGACGGCTGCCAGTGATCTGCCTGCCCGGCCTGACCCGCAATACGCGGGATTTTCATCGGCTGGCGCTGCTTCTCTCCCGGGACAGAACAGCGCCGCGCAGGGTGATCGCGCTCGATTCGCGCGGGCGGGGAAACTCGGCATGGGACGAGAATAAGGCGAACTACAATCTCGCCGTCGAAGCCGGCGACGTCATAGCCGCCTGCGCGGCGCTCGGCTTCGAGCGGGCGATCTTCATCGGCACATCGCGCGGCGGGCTGATCCTGCATCTGATCGCAGCGACGCGTCCGGCTCTCCTCGAAGCCGTCATCCTCAACGATATCGGGCCTGTGATCGAAGCTGAGGGGCTGGCACGAATCCGAGATTACCTCAACAACGGCAGGCAGCCGGCGGAGTGGAGCGAGGCGGCCGATATATTGAAGGAAAATCATGGGGCGTCGTTTACCGCACTTGCGGGGGAAGACTGGCGCGAGATGGCGCTTGCGCTTTATCGCGACGTCGGCGGAAGGCCGGTCGCCGATTTCGATCCGGCGATCGCAGAGGCACTCAAATCGGTCGATTTCAGCCAGCCGCTACCCGATCTGTGGGAGCAATTCGAAAGCCTGAGCCGGTTGCCGCTCATGTTGATCCGCGGCGAGAATACGTCGCTGCTCTCAAAGCAGACGGCCGACGAAATGGCACGCCGCCATTCCGGACTGGTTCTGCACACCGCGGCGAAGCAAGGGCATGCACCGCTCCTCCATCTCGGCAGAATCCCCGCAATGATTCAGGCTTTTCTCGCCAATTGCCGATAAGCGCTTTGATCTCCATCTATCGAGACAGTGACCAAAAGCAGAAAGCCCGGCTCAAGAGCCGGGCTTTCCGTATTGCCTAATCTGGTCAGATTAGAACGCACGCTGCAGGCGGAAGTAGCCCGTCGTGGAGTCGTCAGCATCTTCCGGATCGAGGTACTGAACCGAAGCCTTGGCGTAGAAGTTGTCGACGATCTGGTAATCAACCGTCAGACCGGCCTTCCAGGCATCGCCGTTGCCGAAGTCGTCGCCAGAAACGTAGTAGTCGCTGTAGTACTGGACGCCAGGGGTGATCTTGAGCTTGTCGGTTGCCTTGATTGCGTATTCGGCAGCAACAGCCCATTCAGCCTTGGTGTAGTAGGAGCTCGGGCCGGTAGCGTATACGGCAGCGAGGCCGAGCGTGCCGGGACCGATGTCAACCGTACCCATTGCACGGACAGCACCTTCTTCGTTGTCGACGTCGTAGCCGGCAGTGATCTGGTAGCTGAACGCGCCAGCCTTGCCGCCGAGACCGACTGCAACACCAACGTTGTTGGCTTCTTCGTCCGTCTTGTAGAAGCCGTCTTCGAGTTCATCGACGCTGATGCCAGCGTAGAAGTCAGAGGTTTCGTACTGATAACGGATGGAGTTATGCAGGGTGACCGGAGAGCCGATATCATCGGTTTCGCCAGAGAGGCCATCGTCCCACCAGCTGTAGAACAGACCAGCGCGGAAGCCGGCGATGTCGAGGTAAGCGGAGTCGAGCTTGGCACCCTGAGAGGAGGCATTGTCAGCATTGAACTGCATGACGATGACGCCGGTCAGCGGACCGTATTCGGTGTCGCTCTTGGCCGTGAACTGAACCTGACCGCGGCTGAAGGCATCCCAGTCAGAGTCGCCGCCGACATCTTCGCCGACGTTAACCTGGAAACGGATGTAGCCGTTGATCTTGAGGCAGGTTTCGGTGCCCGGGATGTAGAAATAGCCGGTGCCGTAAGCGTCGCAAACGCGGACGTATTCAACCGGTTCCGGCTCGGCAGCAACGATAGCGTCAGCAGCCTGAGCACCGGAAACTACTGCGAGAGCAGCAGCGGAGCCGAGAAGAAGGCTCTTGATGTTCATAAATGACCTCCAATTCAAAGTTTCGATCGGGTTTGGGATCTTTCGCTGAGCAGCGTTCCCTGCCCCATCCCCGTGTTTCAAGAAGTGGACGATCAGTCGCCCTTGCTTCCGACGCTGAAAATACAAGACGGAAGCCGTCACGCAATCACCAACTTACTCGGATGGGGGGTTTGCGGGAGCCTTCCCGACATTCTGTTGCTGAAAGGACACAAGTCGGGCAACCAGCCCCGATTTCCTTTATGCTTTGTTAAGAAAACCCTGATTTTGCGGCTGCTTAGCTCTGATCGACAAAGAATTGGACATGCGCTTTGTGACACATTCGCGACACTTTTTTGACAAAATCCGGTTCTTTCTGGGATACCGTAGCGCTGGGAAGCGTAACCGGAGGTGCACCAATCCGCTTTCGTCACCTGCCGATGCAGGGCGCGGGAAGTGATTCCCGCAAAGCGATTCTCTCGCTCGAGGCGGAGAGACCTTCCCGTCGCGTGGCCGCAAAGCCCCGCTGCATCATTCAATAAAACCGGGAACCGATTTAAGGAATTACGCAGCGACTCAAAGTCGCTTCAGCGTCCATTGTCCGCCTGAAAAGACGCGCGGCGCTGTAATCGACCAAGCGAATATGATTCCTGGCAGGAACTAAGAAGCGGCAGACTCTTGGAAAATCGGAATGGCGGAGAAGATGGGATTCGAACCCACGATACGCTTTTGACGTATACTCCCTTAGCAGGGGAGCGCCTTCGACCACTCGGCCACCTCTCCGGTGCGGCCTAACTATGGTGACCGGCCTGTGAATGCAAGAGTTTTTTGAATTTTCACCAGAAGAAATACAGCAGGCAGCCTTTCGGCTGGCTGCGCAAACAGAACGGCATTTCCTGCCGTGATCAGAAGAAATTAATCGCGCTTCGTTGTCTTGGCGAAAGACGCCGAGCCTTGCCGCCCGGCCTCCGGCAGGATCAGCGAATCCAGGACGGCGTTACCGCCGGCGCCAATCCCCTGCGACAACAGGTGCTGATTTAGCCGAGCAGCCTCTTGAGGTCGGCAGAGGGGTCGGCGAGAATCGATCTGTCGGGATTGATCCCGGATTCCAGCAGTTTCTTTCCGGTCACATAGGCTTTCGCGTCGTTTATCGCATCGACGGCAATCAGCAGGCCATCCCTGAAGTACCAGACGGAGTGGGCGCCTTCGCGGGCGCCGGGGCGCAGCAGCGTCTCATCATAACCGAGATTGAAGCCGGCGATCTGCAGCTTGACGTCATACTGATCGGACCAGAACCATGGCTTCGGCTCATAGGGCTCGCTGCCACCGGCGATGACGGCAGCCGCCGCTTCGGCCTGGTCGACGGCGTTCTGCACCGATTCGAGCCTGATGCGGCCGCCCTGCCAGGGAAGGGCGGCGCAATCACCGGCGGCAAAGATCGACGGATCGGAGGTGCGGGCGAATTCGTCGACGACAATGCCGTTGGCGACTTCGAGTCCGGCTTCCTTGGCGAGCTGGTCGTTCGGCGCAACGCCGATGCCGACGACGGCGAAGTCGATATCGATGACCGAACCGTCGGAAAGTGCGGCGCCGGTGACGCGGCCATCCGTGCCGATCAGATGCTTGAGCCCCGTCTTTTCCCGAATCATCACGTCATGGCTTTCATGGATCCCGCGCATGATGTCGGCGGTCTCCTTCGCCGCGACGCGCTGCAGGATACGGTCGGCCATCTCGATGACGGTCACCTCAAGGCCGCGATGGCGGGCGACGGCTGCCGCCTCGAGACCGATATAACCGCCGCCGATGATGAGGACGCGGCGACCGGGACGCATCTCTTCGGCGAGCAGATCGGCATCGCGCTTGTCGCGGGCGACATAGACGCCTTCGAGATCACCGCCGATTGCGGCCGGCAGCCGGCGCGGCGTCGAGCCGGTGGCCAGCGCCAGCGTGCCGTAATCGAGAACGGAGCCGTCCTGCAGGAGAACCTGCTTGGTGTCAGGCTTGATCTGCTCGGCCCAGGTCGAAACGCGAAGGTCGACATCGTTGTCGGCATACCAGTGCTCGGCGCGGAACAGCAGACGGTCGAATGCCATTTCGCCGAGCAGGTATTTCTTCGAAAGCGGCGGGCGCTGATAGGGCGCCACGTCCTCCGCGCCGATAAGGGTGATCGGGCGCGCGTCCTTCAACGCACGCAGCTTGGCCGCCAATGCGAAACCGGCCTGTCCCGCGCCGATGATCACCAGTCTATCCGTCACGATCTCACTCCTGAAGCTGCGCCCGACACTCGCGCCGAGGCTATCCCCTCCAACGCCGCACGTTTTTCAGACGCGCAAAGGACGCTGTAGCACTTTCAATTTGCCGCATACTCTTCAAATCGATTCCGATTTAAGGATTATGCAGCGGCCTGATACGCCGTCAACGGAAAGCGGCCTCTTACATTCAGCCGATCTCGATCCAGCGGCGCTCATGGAAGGACTGTGCCATGGCATGCACCGACTTCTCTATCCTGAGACCGTCTTCGAATGTCACGATCGACGACGGCTCGCCTGAAATTGCCCGGATCAGCTCGCGGCATTCGATGATCTTCAGATCGTTGAAGCCGAGGCCATGGCCGGGCGCCGGGATGAAGCGATCATAGGGCCGATGGGCGGGCGCCGCCAGTATCTTGCGGAAGCCCTGTTCGGAGCCGCGGCCCTCGGCCTGATAGAGTTCGAATTCGTTCATGCGCTCCTGGTCGTAGACGATCGAGCCTTTCGAGCCGAAAATCTGCAGGGCGATGCGGCCCTTGCGGCCCCAGGCGGCGCGATTCGCCATCAACACGGCGGAGATGCCGCCGCCAAGCCGCATCAGCACGTTGGCGCCATCGTGGTTTTCGACGGCACGGCGACCACCTTCGCTCAGCGGGCGATCGGCATAGGGTTTCACCATATCCGTTATGACGGCCTCGACATGGCCGAAGAGGTACCAAAGCAGCGATAGCGGATGCACGGCGAAATCGTCGAGGGCGCCGTAGCCGGCGGAAAGCTCGCTCTTCCAATAAAAGAAGACATCGGGATCGGCCATGAAGTCCTCGTCCATCTCGACGCGGATGTGGTTGACCGTACCGATGGCGCCCTCCCCAATCAGCGTCCTGATATGCCGCATGACGGGATTCTGGATGTAATTGTAACCAAGGGCGGCGACCTTGCCGGACCGCTTTGCGGTTTCCAGCATGCGCTCGGCATCGGCATAGACCGGCGCCATCGGCTTTTCGCACCAGACATGCTTGCCGGCTTCGAGGGCTGCAATCGCCATCTCGGGGTGGAACTGATTGGGCGTCGTGACGGAGACGACGTCGACCTCGGGGTCGGCGATCAGCGCCCGCCAGTCCGCCGTCGCCTTCTCGAAGCCGAATTCACCGGCACGGGCCTCAGCAAGCCCGGCATTGGCTTCGGCCAGATGCACGAGACGCGGACGCTCGACATCGCCGAACACAGTCTTCACCGCATTCCACGCCAGCGCATGGCATTTGCCCATATAACCGGTGCCGATCAAACCGATGCCGAGTGGCTTCATTTCCGTCTCCTCCAGAGCTGCGCGCGGATTTTTGGAATATTTGGATCATTTTGACAAGAGACCTACGCATGGCATTTCTCGCGCCCTTCCCCGCACAACTGTCCAAAAGCCTTCAATTACAGGCGATTAAAAACAATTAGGCGTGTCGTTTGAAATCGTCTATGTTCGACAATATGGAATATTTGTTTCATCTCGTGAGCCGCAAGCATGGATAACGATCCCAAGAGGCACGCGCGTGTGCCGCGCGATTTTGAAAGCCTGCGCAGCACCATCATCGAGCGCAAGGCGAACATGCCGAAGCGGCTGGCGCAGGTCGCAGCCTTCGCGCTCGGCAATCCCGACGAAATCGCCTTCGGCACGACGGCGAGCATCGCGGCCGCCTCGGACGTCCAGCCCTCGACGCTGGTGCGCCTGGCGCATCATCTGGGGTATGGAGGCTTTTCCGACCTGCAGAGCATCTTTCGCGAAAGATTGCGCGACCGGACGCTGAGTTACGAAGAGCGGCTCGTCACGCTGGAGCAATCGAGCGGCGACGATGAGGACGCCAATCTGCTTTCCGGCTTCATTGCCGCGGCCAACCAGTCGGTCAACCGGTTGGCGGCGACAGTGCAGAGCGATACTTTCACGAAAGCGGTGAATATCCTTGCCGGCGCCGAGACGATCTATCTGATCGCCAAACGGCGCTCCTACCCGCTGACGGCGCACATGACCTACGCTTTTTCCAAGCTCAACATCCGCCACCAGATCGTCGCCTCGCCGAACGGCGTCGATCCGGAGATGGTGCAGTTTGCAACACCCAAGGATGCGGCGATCGCGGCGAGCTTCTCGCCCTATGCGGCCGACAGCCTCAGCCAGAGCCAGGAACTTGCCGACCGCGGCGTGCCCGTTATCGCGATCACCGATTCGGCTTTCTCGCCGCTTGCCGCCTGTGCCACGCACTGGTTCGAGGTGGCGGAGGCCGATTTCGCCGGCTTCCGCTCGCTTTCGGCCTCAATGGCGCTCACCATGGCACTGCCGGTTGCAATTGCCGAGCGGCGGCGCAAGCGGCAGCAGTCAAAACCTGTAAAAGGCAAAATGGAATAAACATTCCGAATTGACAAAATATCGGAACCAATGTTTCATTATTGAAAATTCGCAGGCACTGGAAGCCGCGCAAAATCTAGCGGGAGGACATCATGGTACAATCGAATCCGGGTTCGCAGCCGGAGCCGGCGCTTGATGTGATCACCATCGGCCGCTCCTCGGTCGATCTTTACGGTCAGCAGATCGGTTCACGGCTGGAGGATATCGCCTCCTTCGCCAAGTCCGTCGGCGGCTGCCCGGCCAATATTGCTATCGGCACGGCGCGGCTCGGCCTCAAATCCGGCCTCATCACCCGCGTCGGCGATGAGCAGATGGGACGCTTCATCCGCGAGCAGTCGGCGCGCGAAGGTGTCGCCACAGACGGTATCATCACCGACAAGGAGCGGCTGACGGCGCTGGTGCTGCTTGCGGTCGAGGCCGAGGGCGTCTCGCCGATGATCTTCTATCGATCGGACTGCGCCGATATGGCGCTCGATGAAGGCGATATCGACGAAAATTTCATCAGATCGTCGCGCGCCGTTCTCGTTTCCGGCACGCATTTCTCGCGGCCGAATACCGAGGCCGCGCAGCGCAAGGCGATCCGTATCGCCAAGGCGAACGGCCGCAAGGTGATCTTCGACATCGATTACCGGCCGAACCTGTGGGGACTTGCCGGCCATGCGGAAGGCTTCGAGCGCTACGTGAAATCCGACCGGGTCTCCTCGAAGATGAAGGAGACGCTGCCGGACTGCGACCTCATCGTCGGGACAGAAGAGGAAATCCTGATCGCTTCCGGCGCCGACGACGTGCTCGGTGCGCTGAAGGAGATTCGCCGCCTGTCACCGGCAACGATCGTACTGAAGCGCGGCGCGATGGGCTGCATCGTCTATGACGGGCCGATCGCCGACGATCTCGAGGCCGGCATCGTCGGCCAGGGTTTCCCGATCGAAGTCTTCAACGTGCTCGGTGCCGGCGATGCCTTCATGTCCGGCTTCCTGCGCGGCTTCCTGCGCGACGAGCCGCTGAAGACCTGCGCCACCTGGGCCAATGCCTGCGGCGCCCTCGCCGTTTCCCGCCTGCTCTGCTCGCCGGAATATCCGACCTGGGCGGAACTCGACTTCTTCCTGACGAACGGCAGCAAACACCGGGCACTGCGCAAGGACGAGGCGATCAACCATATCCACTGGGCCTCGACCCGGCGCGGCGAAGTCCCGCTTCTGATGGCGCTGGCGATCGACCACCGCTCGCAGCTCGTCAGCGTCGCCGATGAGCTCGGCGTCGGCCATGAGAAGATCGGCGCCTTCAAGCGGCTGGCGGTCGCGGCGGCGGCACGGGTGTCGAACGGCCGCGACGGCTACGGCATGCTGATCGACGAACGTTTCGGCCGCGACGCCTTCTTCGACGCGGCAACGAAGAATTTCTCCTGGATCGGCCGACCGGTGGAATTGCCGGGCTCGAAGCCGCTGCGCTTCGAATTCAGCCAGGATATCGGCTCGCAGCTTGTGGAATGGCCGCTCGGTCATTGCATCAAGTGCCTGTGCTTCTATCATCCCGATGATCCGGCTGACCTGAAGACGGAGCAGCAGGAGAAACTGCGCACGCTGTTCGAGGCCGCCCGCAAGGTCGGCCGCGAGTTGCTGGTGGAGATCATCGCCGGCAAGAACGGGCCGCTCACCGACGATACGATCGCGACCGCGCTGGAAGAGCTTTATGCGCTCGGCATCAAGCCGGACTGGTGGAAACTCGAGCCGCAGGCATCGAGCCAAGCCTGGAAGAAAATCGATGCGGTGATCGCCAAAAATGATCCATGGTGCCGCGGTATCGTGCTCTTGGGCCTCGAGGCGCCCGCCGACGAGCTGATCTCCTGCTTCGAGGCGACGCTGGCGGCTCCCTCCGTCAAGGGCTTCGCCGTTGGCCGGACGATCTTTGCCGATCCGGCGCGCGCCTGGCTTTCGGGCGAAATAAACGACGAGGAGGCGATCGCCGACATGGCCGGCCGCTTCCGGCAACTGACCGAAGCGTGGCTGAAGACGCGTGGGCGTCACTGAGAATTAAGACCCTCCCCAACCCCTCCCCGCAAGGGGGAGGGACTTAACTTGAGGCTCGCCTCACGCCATGAGCGAACGTTCTTTTGGACGAGATCCTGCGGCGAGAATGGTGAGAGCCCGCCAGGTTAACCCCTCCCCTTGTGGGGAGGGTTGGGGAAGGAAAAAACGTGAAAGAAAGATTGCGGGAGGACCCGATGGGCAAGACGATACGGTTGACGATGGCGCAGGCCGTCGCGCATTTCCTCAAGAAGCAGATGACGATCGTCGACGGCAAGAAGGTGCAGATCTTCGGCGGCGTCTGGGCGATCTTCGGTCACGGCAACGTCGCCGGCATCGGCGAGGCGCTCTATCAGGTGCGCGGCGAATTGACGACCTATCGCGCCCACAACGAACAGGGCATGGCGCATGCCGCGATCGCCTATGCCAAGGCGAATTTCCGCACGCGCTTCATGGCCTGCACGACCTCGATCGGCCCCGGCGCACTGAACATGGTGACGGCCGCGGGCGTCGCGCATGTCAATCGTATTCCCGTTCTCTTCCTGCCGGGCGACGTCTTTGCCAACCGTGCGCCGGATCCGGTGCTGCAGCAGATCGAGGATTTCGGCGATGGCACGGTTTCGGCCAATGATGCGTTCCGTCCAGTTTCGCGCTATTTCGACCGCATCACCCGGCCCGAGCAGATCATCACGGCGCTGAAGCGCGCCATGCAGGTCCTGACCGACCCCCTGGATTGCGGCCCGGTGACATTGTCGCTCTGCCAGGACGTTCAGGCGGAAGCCTATGATTATCCGGAAAGCCTGTTCGATGAAAAGGTCTGGACAACCCGCCGGCCGCAGCCGGATGCGGACGAGCTGGCAAATGCCATTGCGCTGATCAAGGCGTCGCGGAAGCCGGTGATCGTTGCCGGCGGCGGCGTGCTTTATTCGCAGGCGACGCAGGAGCTTGCCGCTTTTGCCGAAGCCCACGGCCTTCCCGTCGTCGTCACCCAGGCCGGCAAGTCATCGATCAACGAGACCCATCCGCTGGCGCTCGGCTCGGTCGGCGTCACCGGCACCTCGGCAGCAAATGCGATCGCGGAAGAGACGGACCTCGTCATCGCCGTTGGCACCCGCTGCCAGGATTTCACCACCGGCTCCTGGGCGCTGTTCAAGAACGACAGCCTCAAGATGGTCGGCCTCAATATCGCCGCCTATGACGCGGTGAAGCACGATAGCCATCCGCTGGTGGCCGATGCCCGCGAAGGGCTGAAGGCGCTTTCGGCAGGGCTTTCCGGCTGGAAGGCGCCGGCAGCACTCGCGGAGAAGGCGGCCGCGGAGAAGAAGGTCTGGATGGAGGCTGCGGCCAGGGCGATGGCCACGAGCAATGCCGCCCTGCCCTCCGATGCGCAGGTGATCGGCGCGGTGGCACGCACGATCGGCGGCGAGAATACGACGGTTCTTTGCGCTGCAGGCGGCCTTCCCGGCGAATTGCACAAGCTCTGGCCGGCGACCGCGCCTGGCAGCTATCATATGGAATACGGCTTCTCCTGCATGGGCTATGAGATTGCCGGCGGTCTCGGCGCCAAGATGGCGCATCCCGAACGGGATGTCGTCGTCATGGTCGGCGACGGCTCCTACATGATGATGAATTCCGAGATCGCGACGTCGGTCATGCTCGGCCTCAAGCTCAACATCGTCGTGCTCGACAATCGCGGTTATGGCTGCATCAACCGATTGCAGATGGGAACAGGCGGCGCCAACTTCAACAATCTGCTGAAGGACTCCTATCACGAGGTGATGCCGGAGATCGATTTCCGCGCGCATGCCGAAAGCATGGGCGCCATCGCCGTCAAGGTCGGTTCCATCGCGGAACTCGAGCAGGCGATCATCGATTCGAAGACGAACGACCGCACCTCGGTCTTCCTAATCGACACCGATCCGCTCATTACCACGGAAGCCGGCGGCCATTGGTGGGATGTCGTGGTGCCTGAGGTCAGTCCTCGCGAACAGGTCAACGAAGCGCGCAAGGGCTATGTCGAAGCACGCGCCGCCCAACGCATCGGCTGACCGACTGCTGTCATTTTTTCGGAAGAGCGTCCCGGCTCTTCCGCAATACTTTTAAGGAGAATGTTGATGAAGGCCAAACTCGGCATGTCGCCCATCGCGTGGTGGAACGACGATCTTCCTGAGCTCAGCGACGATGTGTCCCTCGAGGAATGCCTGCGGCAATCGCGCAGCGCCGGTTTCACGGGCATGGAGCAAGGCCGCCGTTTCCCCAGCAATCCGGAAGAGATGCTCCCGATTCTGCGCGCCGCCGACGTGACGCTGTGCGGCGGCTGGTTCTCCGGCACGCTTGTCAATGAGGAGCTTGCCGCCAACAAGGACCGCATCGCGCCGATGATCGCGCTGTTCAAGGCGGTCAATGCGCCTTGCATCGTTTATGGCGAAGTCGGCCGCTCCATCCAGGGCGATCGCTCGAAGCCGCTCGCCACCAAGCCGCGCCTCTCCGATGACGAGATGAAGGCCTATGCGCGACGCGTCACGGAATTCGGGGAATGGTGCGCCGAGCAGGGCATGCCGCTTTCCTATCATCACCACATGGCTGCCGTGGTCGAAACCGAGCCGGAACTCGACGCCTTCATGCGCTCTTCGGGTGAAGGCATTCCGCTGCTGCTCGATGCCGGGCATCTCGCCTTTGCCGGCGGCGACGTGCTGCGCGCCATCGACAATCACCACGCCCGCATCAACCATGTTCACGTCAAGGACATCCGCAAGCCCGTGGTCGATGGGCTGGACCGCAGCCGGCAGTCCTTCCTCGATGCGGTGGCGCTCGGCGCTTTCACGGTGCCCGGCGACGGTTCGCTCGATTTCGGCGCCATCGTCCAGCGGCTGGCCGATCACGGCTATGAAGGCTGGTTCGTCGTCGAGGCCGAACAGGATCCGCGCAAGGCGCCGCCGCAGAAAATGGCCGAGATCGGCCATGCCGAACTTATGCGCGTCATGACGGCCGCGGGTTATACCGTGGAAACGGAAGGTTTTCCAAAGGGATAACAGAACGAAATACCCCTCCCCTCCGGGCACCTTCTCCCCACCGGGGAGAAGGGGGAATGGAAACGGCGAGGCATGTCCCTTCTCCTCTCGGGAAGAAGGTGGCGGCAGCCGGATGAGGGAGGCCGCATCCGCCAATTTACGAGGAGAAACACCAATGCCAAACCTCAAGGTGAAACCGTCCGGCACGCATGGCCGCGTCACGCACGTCACCCCGGAAAATGCCGGCTGGACCTATGTTGGCTTCGATCTGCATCGGCTGAAGCCGGGCGAGACCGTTTCGGGAGAGACGGGCGATCGCGAAGTCTGCCTCGTCTGGGTGACCGGCAAGGGCAAGGCATCGGCCGGCACCAGGGATTTCGGCACGCTCGGCGGCCGCATGAGCCCGTTCGAAGGCGCCCCGCATGCGCTCTATATCCCGATGGAATCGACATGGTCGGTGACGGCGGAGACCGATCTGGAGCTTGCCGTCTGCTCGGCGCCCGGCGGCGGCACCTATCAGGCAAAGGCCATCCCGCCCGGCACGCATCCGCAGGTAACGCGCGGCAAGGGCACGAATGTGCGCTACGTCAACAATATCATGCCGGAGGACGACAGCTCGGCCCATTCGCTGCTGGTCGTCGAGGTGATCACGCCGGGCGGCCACACCTCCTCCTATCCGCCGCACAAGCACGACCAGGACGACCTGCCAAACGAGAGCTTCCTGGAAGAGACCTATTACCATCGCCTCAATCCGCCGCAGGGCTTCGGCTTCCAGCGCGTCTACACCGACGATCGCTCGCTCGACGAGGCAATGGCGATCGAGGACGGTGACGTGACGCTGGTGCCGAAGGGCTATCACCCCTGTGCCGCCTGCCATGGCTATGATCTCTATTATCTCAACGTCATGGCCGGACCGAAGCGGATCTGGAAATTCCACAATGCCGCCGAACATGAGTGGCTGATGAAGGCGTGAGGGCTGTCTCAGATCGCTAAATAATCTGACAGCGCAAAATCGCCGCTGATGGTTCACTGCTCCATCCAAACACGGATGGAGGATCACCATGCATAGCTCGAATTCCACAATCTCGGCCCGCAATATGCGGCCCGGCCTGTTCCTTGCCATCATCAACGCAGCACACTGGCTGGCGCGCAAGATGAACGAACGGCGCAACTGCAATGCGCTGATGGAGCTGTCCGACGAGCAGCTGAAGGATATCGGCCTTTCCAGGGGGCAGACCGAAAGCGACGTCCATGTCTACAGTCGCACCTGAAACTTGAGCGTGATATTGTGCCGGCAGGTCGCCTCACCGGGCGACCTGCCTGACCCGGAACATGCCATGTCTCAGTTTTCAACAGCACCGCTCCTGAAAACGAAGACGGTCACCATTCGTGACATTGTCTGCAATGGCGAATGCCGCCACAAGAGCGACGAGGAATGCGCCCACAGGACGAGCCTCGTCTATCCCTATCGCGGCGTATTCATGCGGCATGTCGGCCGCAACGACACGGTGGCCGAAGCCAATCAGGTCGTGTTCTTCAATGCCGGCCAGGGATATCGGATCAGCCACCCCATCGAGGGCGGCGATGCTTGCATCGATCTGGCGATCGACGAATCCATGCTCGAAGAACTCACGCCGAAGGATCAGGTGCAGCCCGGCCAGGCCTTTTCCTTCCGCCGTCAGCGCCGGCGGATCGATCCGCGGGCCCAGGCGCTGGTCGCGCTCCTGCGTCATGGTCTGCGCCGCAACGTCGCCGAAACGCTGGAGGCGGAGATACTGGCGCTGACGCTGGTGCGCCGCTCGCTCGGCGAGCGCACATCGCACGCAGCGGGCGCCAGCGCCGGCCGGCAGAAACTTGTCGACCGGGCCAAGCTGGTGCTCTCCTCCGATCTCGCACGACGCTGGACGCTTGCGGAAATCGCCTCGGAAGTCGGCGTGTCGCCGGTTTATCTCACCCAGGTCTTCCAGCAGGTCGAGGCCACACCGCTTTATCGCTACCAGTTGCGGCTGCGGCTTGCCCGGGCGCTCGATCTGCTCGGCCAGTATGAGGATCTGACGGCGCTCGGTCTCGATCTCGGCTTTTCCAGCCACAGCCATTTCAGCGCGTCCTTCAAGCAGTCCTTCGGGCAGACTCCGGCCGAATTCCAGCGCTCGGCGCAACTACGGCTGAGGTAAAAGCCTCCGTAAATCGCTAAAGATTTCGACAGCGGCGATGCGGTCTTCGATGATCTTATGAGCCTGTCCCGATCTGGGGACGATAACCGGAGGATCACCAGATGAAGAAGACCACATGCGCTGCCTGCGACTGCGAACTCGGTCCGGAAACCATCACCGTCAAGCTCGGGGGCAAGACTGTCGAGGTCTGCTGCCAGGAATGCGCCGAGGCGTTGAACGAGGCGGAAGCTGCGACATCGGCCGCTTCGAGCGCCAATGAATGACGGTATCAGATAGAGCCGCCAGTGAACTGACCTCGAGGGTTGATGTTAACCTTCGAGGGTCAATTCACGAGGCGGCACGGCTTTGCCGTATCAGGCGGGCAGAAGCCCATAGCGCCAGCCGCGGCGTTTGGCGTTCTGCGACAGCACCAGGACGGCAAGGATGACCATGCCTGCCTCGGCAAAGACCGGCACCATCCAGATTCCCTGCTCGCCGAAGATGAAGGGAAGCAGGAAGGTGAGCGGCAGGGTCAGCAGATAGGGCCGCGACAGGCCGAAGATCGCGGCGCGCGGCGCATCGCCGATCGATTGGAAATAGGACGACAGGATCAGCATCTGCCCAAAGAGAAAATAGGCGGCGATCGTCCAGGGCAGAATTCGCCTGACCTCGGCTGTTATGGCGGGATCGGCGACGAAGACGGCGCCAAGGCGGCCAGCCAGCAACTCGACGGTAACCTCCACCAAAGTGCAATAGACGAGTGCTGCGAGCATGGCGATCTGCAGGCTGCGGCCGACGCGAAGCCCGAGGCCGGCACCGTGATTGTTGCCGGCGATCGTCTGCAGGGCGATGCTGAGGCCAAGCAGCGGCAGATAGGTGAAGGTCATGATCCGGGTGATGATGCCGTAGGCGGCAATCGTGGCGACATGATCTGCCACGCTCCAGAGCGAGACATTGATCAGAATGGCGGCCGAGGCCAGCGATATGCCGATGAAGCCGAGGCTCATCGGCGCGCCGAAGGCGACGATGCCACGCCATTCGGCAAGTGCTGCTCCAGAGGACGGCCTGAGTGCCGTGGGCCGACGCCAGCGGTAGGCGAGCACGGCCGCTAGGCAGACGAATTGCGAGGCGATGGAGCCGGCTGCCGAACCGAGCACGCCCCAATGCATCACCGCCATGAACAGCCAGTTGGCGAAGATGTTGAGCAGCGAGGCCGACAGCGTCACCAGCGTCATGAAGCCGATCTTGCCTTCGCAGCGCAATCCGTCGAGATGCAGTGACAGAAAGAAGCTGACCGGCGCACAGGCGATCATCGCGCCCATGAACAGCGTTGCGCCATCGGTTACGGCGGAATTGCCGGCAGCACCGACACCGATGATCTGCCGGCCCACCGTCCAGTAGACCAGATTGAGGATAAGGGTAACGGCGAGCGCCAGCGCATGCGCGCCGGCAAAGACCCGACGCGCACCATCGCGATTGCCGGCACCCAGCCGGCGGGCGAGGATGCTTGCCATGCCGTTCGAGACGAGCGATTGCAGGGCGATCAGCAGCATCAGCCCCGGGAAAATCAGGCTGACGGCAGAGAGCGCGTCGGGGCCGACATAGGCATCGAGGAAATAGGCGTCGACGACGGTGAACAGGCCGTTGACGGTGGTGATCGCGACGATCGGCGCCGCCGTCTTGATGAAGACGCCCGGCAGCCAGCCGGTGAGGAAGGCATTGCCTTGGGAAAGATCGGTCATGGAGAAATCCGTGTCATATCGGCGAGTCCCGAGCCCGGCTTGTAACCATGCGGATTCGGGCCGCCTCAAAAGAAAGAGAGAAGCAACTTACAGGTCGAGCACCAGATGCGGCAGACCGTTCGAGGTCTTTCTCGGCGACACGCCGTCGGCATCGATCTGCGCGTTCACGCGCCTGCGAAAGGCCGAGAAGCTCTCGAAGGTGACGACATCCACCGGCTCGTCGAAATGGATGGTGATCCTGTGGAGATCGCCGCCCGGCAGGGCCGAAAGCGCCAGAACCTCGCCGGTGAACGGCTGGTTGAGATAACGGCCGCGAATATGCGCGCCGACGAAAAGCGGCGCCTTTGGAGCGGCATTAGGCTTTGCCGCAAGGGCTGCGAGCGTGTTCCAGTCGCGCACGCCGTGCTGGCGGGCGATCATTTCCAGCGCCGCACTGTGGGTCAGCGGAGTGCCGCGATCGTTCATCGCCTGGCGCAGACGCTTGGCCTGAGCCTTCAATTCTTCAATGGCAGGATAGGTCGTCATGGAGTGAGCCTTCACAAGGCATGCTCTTCGACTGCGGATGGGAGCTCGCATTGCCGCCAGTCAGCATGCACAAGGGGCCGTGACCATGATCGCGAGGGCTTCACCATGGATTTTCATCCGCGAGCGGCCGGTGCCTCGAACCGACCCTTGTATGCGGCAAGGACGCAGGCATGTCAAGAATGGCGCATATGCGCTGGGAAATGAGCAAATTTGGAGCAAACCTGCCCGAAATCGGTGCGATTTTCCCGCAGATTTCGCGGACGCATTCAATTCTAACGATGTTCTTCAGCAAGCGTCAGCATTCCTAAGCTAATATCCTGTCCTATACCAGCGGAGGCTAAAAGGGCCTTTCAGATGCACCTCGACACAGAACACTCCAAGCCGGAACGTGCTTACAGGGAATTCAATCTCGACAGGCCGGGCAACATCATCTTCGTCGGCCATCATCTCAGCACCGGAACGCAGGTGCGCTGCCTGATCCGCACGATCACGCTCGCCGGCGCCCTGCTCGAAGTCAGCCCCAACCTGGAAATGCCGAGCCATTTCTTCCTCGAGATCCTCGGCATCCATGACGAGATCGGCTCGACCGTCGTCAAGCGCGAAGGCGAATTGGTGACGATCAGCTTCAACATGCTGCTCAATCCGGAATTCCTGCACCACGTGCTGCGGCTGAGTTTCGAAAGCTGAGGCCTTTGGCGATCCGCGAAGCATCGCGGCGCATCGCCTTTGTTTCGGCGCCCCGCCGCGCAGCGAGACGCGCGATGATCGGAACGACCCAGAGAAATCCGCGCCATTCCGGCCTATCAAGCGGATCGGCAAAGCGATCGCGGCGGATCCGGCGATTGCGGGTTTCGACTTCCTTAAAGAGAGTAACCCAGTTGAGATCCATTGCTTCGTCCTCCATCTATTGGCTCGTGCACTTGAGCTAAGCCTTCGCGCCCATCCGATGTAGAGGCGTGGGGGAAAGGGGGTTTTCATCCATGAAAGATGCCAGCTGGGACGACCTGCAGCTTTTCTTCCATGTCGCGACCGGCGGCGGGCTTTCGGCGGCGGCTCAGCGCACCGGGCTCAGCGCCCCGACCATCGGCCGGCGCATGCTGGCGCTCGAACGGGTGACGGGCCGCTCGCTGTTCAGCCGCGGCCCCACCGGTTATCTGCTCGCCAAGGATGGGCAGGAACTGCTCGATCGCGTCCGGCTGATGCAGGATGCCGCGCGTGCGATCTCGGACTGGCGCGGTGAGGTGCTGACACTACCGATCGTCTCGACGGCCGCCGACAGCTGGACCTTGCGCTTCATCGCCGATCATCTGGCCAGCGTCTGGACGCCGAAGGACAGCTTCCGCATGTGCTACAAAACCTCAGATGCGAGTGTCGATTTCACCTATCGGCAAGCGCATATCGCCGTTGGCCACAGCCGGCCGGAGAGCGGCAACGTCGCGATCCGCCGTTCGGTCAAGGTGGCACATGCGGCCTATCAGGCGGCAGATTATGACGAGGCCAATTGCAACTGGATCTCGCTCGGCACCGATACCGCCATCACGCCGGCCGACAAATGGACTTTCGAACAGCCGGATTACTGGATCACCAGCTGGACGAACACGCCGCATATGCTGTTTCACCTGATCCGCGGCGGTGCCGGCCGTGGCGTGCTTCCCTGTTTTATCGGCGATCAGGAGCGCAGGCTCGTCCGCGCCGGGCCTGTGATCGACGAGCTGACGTATGAGATGTGGATTGTTGCGCATGATGACGAGCGGCAACGGCCGGAGGTCAGGATCGTCATCGACCGCCTGGCGGCGCTCTTTGCCGATCGTGAAGAGCTGTTTGTTGGGCGGATGCCGTTGGTATGACGCGAAAACGCGGGCCTCTCGACCCGCGTTTCCTCAAGTTACTGCGAACGGACTCAGGCCGCGAGATGCCGCTCGATCTCGTCGACCGGCATATTGGTATAGTCCTTCGCCAATTCCGCGGAGATCGCTGCCTGCGTATCGGCGCTGAGGGCCGGCCGCAACGCGCCGAGCGCCTTCGGCGGCGCAACGAGGATGATGCGGCGGGCATCCTTTTCCTGCGCCAATTCGTCCAGCCTTTCGGCCAGTTGTTTCAGAAACTGGGCTTCGGCCTGATCCTGCCAGTTGGTCTCCTCGACGGCGCTGCCGCTGAAGCCGTTGGCGGCATGGCTGCGGCCGGGCTTATCGGCGCCAATCTCGCGATCGGGCGCGCTCGGCTGCGTCAGGGTTTCCAGCACCTTCAGGTTCATCAGTTGGGCATCGCCGGCATTCTGCATGATCAGAGCCTTGGCTCCATTGCAGACCACGACCCATGATTTCCAAGGGACTTTGACATCAGTCATCTTCAATTCCTCACTGTCGTCATTCGAAGCGCGCCATGCTTCATCGATCAAGGCAGAACGCCTGGCTATTGAAAGAGTTCGGGAAAATTGCACCGAAATCGAACGGGCAGCGATCCGGCCGGCCTTTGCTGCGTAAAAAGGGCCAAGTTCGGGAGACTGACGATGAAGACATCACTGCTCGCCTATGCCGGCGCCGTTCTCACCCTTCTCGCCTGCGACGGAATCTGGCTCGGCCTCATCGCTCGCAATTTTTATCGCGACCAGCTGGGCGCGCTGATGCTGCCCTCGCCCAATCTTGCGATCGCCGCCCTGTTCTACCTGCTCTTTGCCGCGGCAGTGGTCGTGCTCGCCGTGCTGCCGGCGCTGTCGACAGGCTCGATCGTCACCGCATTTCTCCACGGTGCCATTCTGGGACTGGCGGCCTATGGCACCTATGACATCACCAATCTTGCCACGCTTCGCAACTGGCCAGTCGTCATGAGCCTGGTCGACATGGCCTGGGGCACGGCTCTGACGGCGCTGACCGCCGCCGGCGGATATCTTGCCGTCAGATTTCTGGGCTGAAACCGGAAAACCGCGTCCCGATAATGAACATGAAGGCGTCCCGCTTGGGAACAAAGTTTGAACTCGTTAAAATTGTAATTTTATATTTGACGAATGTGCAAAACATTCATGTGACGTTGGTTGGGATCAAGACCAGTTGCTCGATCAAGCCAGCCTGAATGAGATCAAGGTCAGCTTGATTGAAATTAACCCCAATGCGTCCTGACTGACGGAGAATGTGAATGACTATGCTCCGCGCTACACACCTTGCCACGGTCAAGTCCGCCGTCTACGACCAGCGCTGGGAAGAATTCATCGTCAAACGGCCAGCCCGCATCGTCGCCGTCCGGCCGTGCCTGACGGGCGTCTCGATGCGAAGCGCCGAGATCATCGATATATCCCAAGGCGGCGCCACCTTCATCGTCTCGACCACGGCCGGCCTGCCGAAGCATTATTATCTCAACATTCTCGGCCTCGCCTATCGCATCGGCTGCGCCGAGGTCTATCGCCACAAGGAACGCATCGGCGTCCGGTTCATCAACATCATGGACCCCGAGGTTCTGCGCCGCGTCGTGCGCACCGATTTCCTCGTCGGCAACATGGAAGCGATCGCCGCCCGACGTGCGCCGATCTTCAGGGCGTGAACCGTCCCATAACAGGCTTGTTGCAGAAATAATCTTGCTTGCGTTGGCCGTGCCCGGGCCTATTGTTTCGTCAATTGTCAATATGCTCGGGAACCCGCTTTCGCATGTCCGCCTTTTCGCGCTTCACCCCCCTTGCCAGCGCCCTGCCCTCCACAGTTCCCTTTGTCGGCCCCGAGGCGATCGAACGCCAGCGCGGACTTGCCGTTTCGGCACGCATCGGCGCCAATGAGAACGGCTTCGGCCCAGCCGCTTCCGTGTTTGCCGCGATGCGCGAAGAGGCCGGCAATATCTGGAAATACAATGATCCGGAGAATTTCGCGCTCAGGGAAGCGCTTGCCGCCCATCTCGGCGTCTCGGCCGCCAACATCGCCATCGGCAGCGGCATCGACGAATTGCTCGGCCAGATCGTCCGGCTGGTGATCGAACCGGGCGCGCCCGTCGTCACCTCGCTCGGCGCCTATCCGACCTTCAATTTCCACGTCGCCGGTTTCGGCGGCCGGCTGGTGACCGTTCCCTACGCCAACGACCGCGAGGACCTCGACGGCCTGCTCGATGCCGTGAAGCGGGAGAATGCGCCGCTCGTCTATTTTGCCAATCCCGACAATCCGATGGGAAGCTGGTGGGATGCCAAGAGCATCGTCGCTTTCGCCCGGGCGCTGCCCGAGACGACGCTGATGGTGCTCGACGAGGCCTATAGCGAGACGGGGCCGGCAGGGTCGCTGCCGTCGATCTCCTCGCTGATCGAGCTGCCGAACGTCGTTCGCACCCGCACCTTCTCCAAGGCCTACGGACTTGCCGGCGCACGGATCGGCTATGTGATCTCGACGCCAGGCACGGCGCAGGCCTTCGACAAAATCCGCAATCATTTCGGCATGAACCGGCTGGCGACGGCAGCAGCGCTGGCCGCCCTCAAGGACCAGGCCTATCTCGTCGAGGTGGTCGGGAAAATCCATGCGGCGCGGGAGCGGATCGGCGCTATCGCCCGGGCGAACGGTCTCGAGCCCCTGCCCTCGGCGACCAATTTCGTGGCGATCGACGCCGGACGCGACGGCGTTTATGCCCGCGCGATCGTCGACGGGCTGATGGAGCATGGCGTCTTCATCCGCATGCCTGGCGTGGCGCCGCTCAATCGCTGCATTCGCATCAGCGTCGGGCCGGAGGCGGATATGGCGCTCCTCGAAAACGCGCTGCCGCAGGTGCTGAAAAAGATCGGCCGATAAGGGCAAGAACCGCGGCCGGTGGAGGATCCGGTCGCGGTTCCCTTCTCCCGGCGTCGGCCCCGTCCAAAGCGCCCCGCCAGCTCCCTCTTTCCGAGGTTGTTATATCGTTCCTACCGAATTGCCGGCAGGTGGGTGTCAGTGAACCGTCATCCACTCGCGGGCGGCGCGCAGCGCTGCCACGAGCTGCATCTTGTCCATGGCGGCGGCCACGTCGGCACGAAGCTCGGCGGCGCGATCGTTGCCCTTGATGGCAGCGATGTTCAGCCATTTGTGGGCGGCGACGAGATCGACTTCACAGCCGCGGCCGGTCGCATACATCAGACCCATTTCGCAGAAGACATCGGCGTTGTTGTCGCCACCCATGGTGGCCGTTTCAGCATTGTGCATTTCAAAGCGTGCCATCGGTTTTATCCCTGTTAGCCTGTTTATGACTTACCCTGTTTTACCTCCGGGCCTTGCCGTCTATCGCGGCTTGGCGGCCCTTCCGGTCCGGCGGGTTTGCCCCGCTCGTTTGATGGCTTCACTATGCCGAACGGCCTTCAAAAAACGCCTAAAATGCATGATTAATTCTAGACAAACAAAGTGCAAATGCTTGGTAAATTTGGGTTTTTGTTAAACATCAGATTCCTTGCGAATTAAGGATTTTCGCGCCAATTTTACGAAAGATTCAGATTTGAAAATAAAGGGATCGTTCATCATGAAATCAGCAGGCGATATCTTTGCAAGCTCGCCGCATGGCTTTTTTCTCCGGTTTTTCACTCGATCCGCAGAACAACGATCGGGCTTATTTACCTTTACGTTCGCGTCAGTTATTTTCGCGGCCGATCAAGGGACATCATGGAGGAAAAGATGATCCGCAGCTTCGTTCTCGCCGGCACTATTGCAATGATCGCGGGTATCGCGCATGCCGAGGAGCCGATCGTCGGCAGCTGGAAGACGGCCGCCGGCGATACGGCGGTGATCGCATCCTGCGGCGGCAGTTATTGCGTGACGCTGAAGACCGGCAAATATGCCGGCCGGAAGATCGGCACGCTTGCGGGAACCGGCGGCAGCTATGCCGGCGAGATCACCGACCCGGCGGCCGAAAAGACCTATAGCGGTTCGGGCAAGATTTCCGGCAATTCGCTGAGGATGCAGGGCTGCGTGATGAAGATCCTTTGCAAGTCGCAGACCTGGACGCGGCTCTGAACCATAGACAACTCATCCCAATTATAGAAGCATGCCGGCACACCGGCATGCTTCTATGCTCTTTACCGCCCCATTTGGTAAGCCGTCCGGCGATGGCCGAAGGGGGCGATCCGCCCGACGAACCCTTATAAATCCTCTCCGCACCCCTCCCGAGCCTGCCCGGCAAGCTGAACGGTGGATGAACCGGCATCTCAGCACTCGTTCAGCCGCGGCATGGCAAAACTCTTGTCACGATAGAGTTGCGATCGGGGGCAAGGCAATGGACCTCTATATTCTGGCAAGACGCTTTAGCATCATCACGCTGTTTGCGGCGATCTTCGCGGTCACATTTTCGGCGGTCGTGGTGCACGAAGGCGGTGGCGGTGCCCAGTCGCATTTCGGGGCGAGCTATACCTGCCTGGAGAGAAACGGCACCTTCTGCGCGCCTGCGGTGCGCTGACCAATGCGCATCGTACGACGCGCTTTAAATCTTTGATTTACGCATGTCGTTGTCCCAATACCGCTGCGCAGTTTTGGGCGACAGGCATCCGCACCAGACGCGGAAGAGGATAAAAAATCGGAATCCGCCGGCGCGTCGTTTGCTTGTCAAAAACAACTCTCTATAATGCGTCATGAACAAACGAATCTCCCCTTTGTCGCCCCTCGACACATCCTCTCCACCCCCTTTCCAGCCTGAGAGTTTCGATGATCCCGCCAAGGCGGTCGAGGCGCTGACGGCGCTTTACGAGCGCAATACGGCGTTTCTGATCCAGAACTTCAGCGAACTCGCACAGGGCGCACCGATTTCCTCGCGCTACCGCGCTTTTTATCCGCAGGTCAGCATCGAGACGACAAGCTTCGGCCATGTCGATTCGCGGCTTTCCTATGGTCATGTCACGGCGCCCGGCATCTATACGACGACAGTCACCCGGCCGAAGCTCTTCAAGCATTACCTGAAGGAGCAGCTGACGTTGCTGATGAAGAGCCACAATGTTCCTGTCATCGTCTCGGAATCGACGACGCCGATCCCCTTGCACTTCGCCTTCGGCGAGGGTGCGCATGTGGAAGCATCGACCAACGCCTTCATCGACGTTCCGATGCGCGATATCTTCGACACGCCCGATCTCAACACCACCGACGACGAGATCGCCAACGGCGAATATATCCCGCCGCCGGGAGAGCCCTCGCCGCTTGCGCCGTTTACCGCGCAACGCATCGACTATTCGCTCGCCCGGCTGTCGCATTATACGGCGACGCATGCCGAGCATTTCCAGAATTTCGTGCTGTTTACGAACTACCAGTTCTATATCGACGAATTCTGCGGCTGGGCGCGCAAGCTGATGGCCGAGGGCGGCGGCGATGGCTATACCGCCTTCGTCGAGCCCGGCAATGTCGTCACCCTGCCCGGCTCGAACGCGCCGGAAACGGATGCGGCGCTTACCCGCCTGCCGCAGATGCCGGCCTACCATCTGAAGAAGAAGGGCCATGCCGGGATTACCATGATCAATATCGGCGTCGGCCCCTCCAACGCCAAGACGATCACTGACCACGTCGCCGTGCTGCGCCCGCATGCCTGGCTGATGCTCGGCCACTGCGCCGGTCTTCGCAACAGCCAGCGGCTCGGCGATTATGTTCTCGCCCATGCCTATATGCGCGAGGACCATGTTCTCGACGACGACCTGCCGGTCTGGGTGCCGATCCCGGCGCTGGCCGAAGTCCAGGTGGCGCTGGAAGCGGCCGTTGCCGAAATCACCGGCTATGAAGGTTTCGAGCTGAAGCGCATTATGCGCACCGGCACGGTCGGCACGATCGATAACCGCAACTGGGAACTGCGTGACCAGCGCGGGCCGGTGAAGCGGCTCTCCCAGGCGCGCGCCATCGCGCTCGATATGGAATCGGCGACGATCGCCGCCAACGGCTTCCGCTTCCGCGTGCCCTATGGCACGCTGCTCTGCGTCTCCGACAAGCCGCTGCACGGCGAATTGAAGCTGCCAGGCATGGCGACGGCCTTCTACCGGACGCAGGTCAACCAGCATCTGCAGATCGGCATCCGCGCCGTCCAGAAGCTGGCCGCCATGCCGAAGGAAGCGCTGCATTCACGTAAGCTGCGCAGCTTCTTCGAAACGGCCTTCCAATAGGCCGTCACCTGCCTGTCACAACAGACGCCGAGCCGTCCGCTAGCATCTGCGGCCTGCCCGCGGCAAGGTTCAGCCCTGAAATCAGCAGGGTGAAGGCGGCGATGACGAAAGCGATGCGCAGAAGAGCCTTCAGCGCGTCGGCATCGTCCAGCCCCAATTGACGCTTCTCGCGGCGGCGTGCCCAGATCTGGCTTGCCAGGGCGATTTCAAGAATGCTCATTGTCGTTCTCCTCGACAGGTTTCGATGAAGCCTTGTCGAGCGCTGCCTTGCGATTTCGACAGCCGGCCGGAACAAAGATTTTTTCCGCCGCTGTCGAATTGCGTGGAGCTCGGTCGTCCAGGGTTATTGAATACTCACAAGGAGGCTGCCTGCGATGAAATATCTCTGTCAGGTCTGGTTCGATGGCGGTGTGCTCGACGCCATGACGAAAGAGGAGAAGGCCGAACTCGACACCAATTCCCTGGCCTATGACAAGGACCTTGCCGAAAGCGGGCATATGATTGTCGCGCAGGCGCTGCAGCCGCCGACATCGGCGGTGACCGTGCGGGTGCGGGGCGGCGAGATGTCGGTGACGGACGGTCCCTTCGCCGAGACGAAGGAGGCGCTCGGCGGCTTTATCCTGATCGAGGCAAAGGATCTCAACGAGGCGATCCGCATCGCCGCCGGCATTCCGCTCGCCAGGCTCGGTGCGATCGAAGTGCGGCCAATCCACGAATTCGGAGCTAAATGAGGAGAGACCGATGAAATTTCTATGCCAGATCTGGTTCGACACGGAAAAAAGCAAGCTGGTCCCTCAGACCGAATGGGATGCGCTCACACAGGAGTGCATCACCAGCGACAATCGCTGGCGCGAGAGCGGTCATCTGCAGGTGGCGCTCGCCTTGCATGAACCGTCAACGGCGATCACGGTCCGCCTGCGCAATGGCGAGGCCTTTGCGACCGATGGCCCATTTGCCGAAATCAAAGAGCACCTCGGCGGTTTTGTGCTGATCGAAGCCGAGAACATCGAGGAGGCGAAGACGATCGTGTCGAGTTTTCCGATCCTCAAATATTGCTCAATCGAAGTGCGCCCGACTTACTCCATCCAGGATGGGAAATAGCCATGCGCTACATCTGCCTGATTTATAACAGTGCCGACACCGACGGCAGGCTGACCGCGGCGGAAACCGATGAACTCGTCAAAGCGCATTTCGCCTTCGACGAGGAGCTGCGCCGCGACGGCATCATGATCCATGCCGATGCGCTTGAGATGCCTGATAAGGCGACCGTGCTGCGTGTTCGAAACAACAGCCTGTCAGCTACCGACGGCCCCTATGTCGAAACCAAGGAGCATCTGGCCGGCTTCTACGTCATCGAGGCGCCTGACATGGTGAAAGCCAGGGAGATTGCCGGGCGGATCCCATCGGCACGTTTCGGCGCGGTCGAACTGAGGCCCGTGCGAATGCTGACCCTGCCGGACTGAGGTGGCCCGTTGGAACGCGTGATCGAGGAGATCTATCGAACGCAGTCGCGCCGGGTGCTGGCGACGCTGATCCGCCTGCTCGGCGATTTCGACCGGGCGGAGGAAGCGCTGCACGACGCCTTCGCTGCGGCCGCCCGGACATGGCCGACGGACGGCATTCCCGGCAATCCCTTCGCCTGGCTCGTTTCGACGGGACGCTTCAAGGCGATCGACACGATCCGGCGGCGGGCGCGTTTCGATGCTTCGCAGCATCACATCGAAGACAGCCTCTACTCCCCCGACGCAACGGAGATCGGCGACATGGAACCGATCGAGGACGACATGCTGCGGCTGATCTTCACCTGCTGCCATCCGCTAATTCCGGCCGATGCGCAGATGGCGATGGCACTCAGAGAAATCTGCGGACTGACCACCGAAGAGATCGCCCATGCCTTCCTCATTCCGGCGCCGACGGTGGCGCAGCGGATCGTGCGCGCCAAGGGCAAGATCCGGGCGGCGAAGATCCCCTACGAGGTGCCGGGCCGCGAAGCGCTGCCGCCGCGGCTCGACCGGGTGTTACACGTCATCTACCTCGTCTTCAACGAGGGCTATTCCGCCTCTTCGGGCGAAGACGTGGTCCGCGCCGACCTGACCGCAGAGGCGATACGTCTGGCGCGGCTGCTTCTGGCGCTGCTGCCGCATCCCGACGTCTCCGGCCTGCTGGCTTTGATGCTGCTGCAGGACTCCCGCCGCGCCGCCCGCCGCGGCGAAGAGGGATCGCTGGTGCTGCTTGCCGATCAGGACCGCTCGCTCTGGGATCATGCGAAGATTAGGGAAGGCCTGGCGCTACTCAAGGAGGCGATGCGGGCGGGAGAGATCGGCACCTATACGCTGCAGGCGGCGATCGCCGCCGAGCATGCCAGGGCGCCGGCTGCCGAAGAGACCGACTGGCGGCGGATCGCCTTTTATTACGATCTGCTTCTGGCAGCCCAGCCCTCCCCGATCGTCGAGCTGAACCGCGCCGTGGCGATCGCGATGGCGGACGGGCCGGCAAAGGGGCTGGAACTGATCGATGCCATTCTGGCCCGCCGGGAGCTGCAGGCCTATCACCTCGCCCATTCGGCGCGCGCCGATTTCCTGCGCCGTCTCGGCCGGAGACAAGAGGCGATCGCCGCCTATGAAACGGCGCTGTCGCTCTGCCGGCAGGAGCCGGAGCAGGCGTTTCTGAGAAAACGGATTTCAGAGCTTGCCGCGGCGTCCGAGCGGCAGTGAGATCGCCGTGCCGGTGAGCGCCGAGACGATGATCAGCAGGTGGGCATTGATGCTCGCCTGCGCCAGCGCGGCCAGAGCCATCCGCTCGCTCGAGGCACCGAGAGCGATGGCGCCGGCGGTGATGCCGGCCGGATAGGTGCCGACGCCGCCCGGCGCATGCATCGGCAACACGGAGGAGAGCTCGCCGCCGAGCGCGCCGCCGAAGCTTGCCGCCATCGGCGACACGCCCATCAGGCCGAGCGCCCAGGCAAGCACCATCACCTTCACCAGCCAGTTGACGATGGTCATCGCCCAGGCGCGCGCAAAGGCCACGGCATCGAGCGGCAAACCGTTTTCGATCTCGGCGACGAATTTCTGCGCCTTATTAGGCAGCAGCCGGGCGGCGAGGCGCAGCAGCGGCTTGCGGGCGGCAAAGGCTGCGACCGGCAACAGCAGAAAGGCGGTCCAGAGCGACCAGGCAACAGCCGCATTGGCGGCGGCGACGGCAAAGCCGATGCCAGCGGCGGCCAGAAGCGCGTGCAGGTCGAGCAGCCGCATGACGAAGAGCGCCGAGGTTCCGCGCGTCAGCGGAATGCCGAATTCGGTGCGCATCAGCAGCGGAAAGCTGGTCTCGCCGGTGCGGAAGGGCAGCATGATGTTCAAGAGGTTGTGGATCTGCGTGACGCGGAAGAGGACGGCGAACCGGCCGGCCGTTTCCTTTGGAAAATAATCATAGATGCGCCAGGTGCGCAGGAAATAGGTGCTCGTCAAAAGCACGAGCGCGCCGATCACCGGACCGGCGCCGACATCGGCCCATTGCCTGATGATGACGGGCCACCCCCAGAACCATTGGATGAAGAGCGCATAGGCTGCGACGATGACGACCGTCAGAATGGTCATGCGATTGCGCATAAACCAGGATTGCCGGCTTTCAACGATCGAGCTCTTCATGTAGTAGGCATTCCTCGCTTGGGTCGGCATGGGACCGGTCCCGTCGCCAGGCCTTTTAAGAGAAATGCAGGTTGCGCACAACGGCGGAGTTGATGGCGATGGAGGCGAAGGCGCCTTCCCGCCGACGATCCGGGCGCTGACCGGTATATGACACGCCTTGCCGGCTTGACGTGGAGATCGATGTTGGAGCGAATTACCAGAAGCATTACGAGCGCCAGCATGTTTCTGGCAGTCTATTTCCTGCTGAACATCGCGCTGCGCATCGCCTTGCCTCATACGCTCGATCTCGACGAGGCGGAGCAATCCTTCTACTCACAATATCTGCTTGCCGGCTATGGCCCGCAGCCGCCTTTCTATAACTGGATACAATATGCCATCGTTTCGGTGACCGGCATATCGATGTGGGTGCTGTCGGTGCCGAAGAATATCATTCTCTTCGGCTGCTATCTGTTCTACGGGCTTGCCGCCCGCGAGGTGCTGAAGGGCCGCTCGCTCGCCGCCATCGCCATGCTGAGCCTGATCACTCTGCCGCAAGTGGGTTTGATGGCGCAGCGCGAATTGACGCATACCGTCGCGCTGCTGTTTGCAACCTCGCTTTTCCTCTTCGGTTTTTTCCGCACGCTGCGCCAGCCGACGATCGGGAGCTACCTGATCATCGGCATCGCCACCGGCATCGGGCTGATCTCGAAATACAATTTCGCCATCCTGCCGGCTGCCGCCCTGATCGCCGTGCTGCCGGACCGGAAATGGCGCGGCCGTCTGATCGACTGGCGTTTGCTGCCGGCGGTCGTCCTCGCCATTCTGATCGTGCTGCCGCATGCGCTCTGGCTGCCTGACAACCTCGCCAGCGCCTCTGCGCCGACACTGGAGCGGATGACCGCCGAAGACCTGGCCCCCGCCGGCCTGCCGCGCATCGGACAGGGGCTGCTGTCTCTCGTCGTCGCCGTCCTCGGCTTCGTCGCATTGCCGATCGTTCTCCTCGCGGCCGCCTTCCGGCGCGATTTCTTTCGCGCGCTCTCCTCGTCCAGCCCGATGATCCGGGTGATCGAGCGGATGATGGTCATCAGCCTGGTCGCCTTCGTCGGCGTGGTCCTCTTTGCCGGCGCCAGCGATATCCACGAGCGCTGGCTCGACCCGTGCCTGCTCGTCCTGCCGCTTTATCTGTTCCTGAAACTGGAAACCGCCGATCTCGATCTTTCTGCCGGCCTCGCCCGCTTCCGGCCCGTGGTGCCGGTCTTCATGGTCGTCATCCTGTCGATCCTTCTTTTCCGGATCGTCGGCATTCAATACATCGGCACCTATACGAGAACGAACGTGCCCTTCTCCGGTTACGTCGCTGAATTGACCGCGACCCGCAAGCCGGTTCTGATCGTGGCGGGGACGAAGTTCGTGGCCGGCAATCTGAGGCTGGCCTTTCCCGATGTTCCCGTCGTGATACCGTTCTTCCCGGGTGCCGGGGTTCCCGAATATGCGGCGGCGAAGGGGCCGGTGCTGGTAATCTGGCGCGGCGAGACCGCAGACGACCCGACAATTGCTCCCGGTTTCGCCAGCGATCTCATCAAATCGGGCATTCATCTGCAAGAGTTGAACACGCTGACGCTGCCCTATCTCTTCGGTGACGGCAAACGTAGCTTCTCCATCGGTTACTCCTGGGTGGAGGGAGGCGCGAAATAGCGCCCCGGCAGCGCAGCCGATTGCTGGGAAACCGCCATTGCCGCTGGCAACCGGCGGACACTTCATGTAGTAGCCTTCCGCAAGCGCGGCGGCAGCAGTAACGAATACTCGGCCGCCCGGCCTTTTGGAGATGAAAGTTGCAGACAACGGTAGAGCCCATTCGCGATACGAATGATCCGGTACAATCGCTCGAACTGTCGCTGGTCGTGCCCATTTTCAACGAAGAGGAAAGCGTCGGTCCGCTTGTCGAGCGTGTCGCGGCCGCGATGGCCGGCTACCCGCATCGCTGGGAGCTGATCCTCGTCGATGACGGCAGCACCGATGCGACGCTCGTCAACGCGCGCAAGTTTGTCGGACGCGAGGGGCTGGCGCTCAGAATCGTCGAGCTGCAGCGCAACTTCGGCCAGACCGCCGCCATGCAGGCCGGTATCGACACCGCGCGAGGCCGGCTGATCGCGACAATGGACGGCGACCTCCAGAACGATCCGAAGGACATTCCTTCGATGGTTGGCGAACTGGAACGGCGCGAACTCGACCTTTTGGTCGGCTGGCGCAAGAACCGTAAGGACGGTCTGTTCTTGCGCAAGATCCCGTCGTGGTGCGCCAATTACCTGATCGGCCGTATCACCGGCGTCAAGTTGCACGATTACGGCTGCAGCCTGAAGATCTACCGTGCCTCGATCATCAAGCAGGTGAAGCTGATGGGCGAAATGCACCGCTTCATCCCGGCCTGGGTCGCCGGTGTCGTCCCGAGCTCACGCATCGGCGAGATGGCCGTCACCCATCATGCCCGCGAGCACGGTGTTTCGAAATACGGCATTTCGCGCACCTTCCGCGTCATCCTCGACCTGCTGTCGGTGATGTTCTTCATGCGCTACAAGGCACGGCCCGGGCATTTCTTCGGCTCTCTGGGTCTTGGCCTCGGCGCGGTCGCCATGCTGATCCTGCTCTATCTCGGCTTCGACAAGTTCATCCTGGGCAACGATATCGGCACGCGACCGATGCTGATGGTCGGCGTCGTGCTGCTGCTGTCGTCGGTGCAGATGATCACCACCGGCATTCTGGCTGAGATGATTGCGCGCACCTATTATCGCGACGACGCCTCTCCGAACTACATCGTGCGACAGATCTTCGACGATCACAGCCAAGCCTAAGCCGGCAGCCCGATGCTGGAGCGCGCAACGAGGACGATCAAGACCGCGGGCCTGCTGCTTGCAGCCTATTTCGTGCTCAACATCGTGCTTCGCATCGTGCTTCCGCATTCGCTGGAGCTCGACGAGGCCGAGCAATCCTTCTTCTCGCAATATCTGCTGGCCGGCTACGGCCCGCAGCCGCCCTTCTACAACTGGATGCAATATGCCGTCGTTTCGGTGACGGGCATGTCGATCGGCGCGCTTATTGTCCCGAAGAACATCCTCTTGTTCCTATCCTATCTCTTCTATGGCCTTGCCGGGCGGCGCGTGCTGAAGGACCAGGCGCTTGCCGCCGTCGCCATGCTGGCGCTGATCACCCTGCCCCAGGTCTCCTACATGGCCCAGCAGGATCTCACCCACACGACGGCGCTGCTCTTTGCCAGTTCGCTGTTTCTCTACGGCTTCATCCGCACGCTCGACCGACCCGATATCGGCAGCTATCTCGTGCTCGGGCTGGCGACCGGCATCGGACTGATCTCGAAGTATAATTTCGCGCTGATGCCCGTCGCCGCCTTGATCGCCATCCTGCCCGATGCCGAATGGCGGCGCAGGGCGCTCGACTGGCGCATGCTGGCCGCAGTCGCCGTTGCGCTCGTCATCGTCCTGCCGCACGCGATCTGGCTGCAGGGCAATCTGGCATTCGCCTCCTCCGACACTCTGGTCAAGATGGCCGCCGGCAGCGAACCGGCCGGCATTGTACGGATCGGCAAAGGCCTTCTCGCCTTTCTCGTCGCCATCATCGCCTTTGCGGCGCTGCCGGTCGCAATCTTCGCCGTCACCTTCCGCCGGGATTTCGTCTGGGCGCTTTCGGCCGGAAACCGCTGGACCGGGATGATGGAGCGGATGATGCTCGCAAGTCTTGCCGGCATCGCTTTGATCGTGCTGTTCACCGGCTCAACCACCGTGCGCGAACGCTGGCTCGACCCGTTCCTGCTGGTGCTGCCGCTCTATTTCCTGGCGAAGATGCAGGCTGCCGACCTCGACCTTTCCGCCGGGCTGCGCCGCTTCCGGCCGGTGCTGCCGGTGCTGATGGCCTGCGTGCTGATCGCGCTCGGTTTCCGTGTCGTCGGCGCCGGGCTGATCGGCATCTACAGCAGGCCGAATGTGCCGATGGCGGGTTTTTCGCGCGATATGACGCGACAGGCTGAACCGGCGCTGGTGATCGCTTCCGATCCCTATATCGGCGGCAACATGCGGCTGCAGCTTCCCGACGTCCCGGTGGTGATCCCGGATTTTCCGGCACCGGGCATTCCGGCCTATGCCGAGGCCAAGGGGCCGGTGCTGATCGTCTGGCGCGGCAAGAAGACGGCGACGGCTGCGGATGCCGTCATGCCGGAGCGGTTTTCATCGGCGCTGATGGCGGCGGGCATCGCACCGCAGGAGATCGGCTCGCTGTCGCTTCCCTATTATTTCGGCCGACCGGGCGACAATTTCGCGCTCGGTTATGGCTGGGTTCGGCCGGAGACCAGATAGGATGACCGAAACCAATCGTCGCGACATCAGTTGGATTTTCGCCCTGCTGGCCGCCTATTTCATGCTTCAGGTCGGCGTACGGCTCGCAACCTCGCATTCGCTCGATCTCGACGAGGCCGAACAGGTCTTCCGGTCGCAATGGCTTGCCGCCGGCTACGGCCCGCAGCCGCCCTTCTACAATTGGCTGCAATACACCGTCTTCCAATTGACAGGCGTCTCGCTTGCCGCCCTTTCGGTGGTCAAGAATCTTCTGCTGTTCATTTCCTACCTGCTCTACGGCCTGACAGCGCGGCTTGTCCTGCGCGACAAGGCGCTGGTGGCGGTCGCCACGCTCGGCCTGCTCACCATCCCGCAGATGGTTTTCGAGATGCAGCGCGACCTGACGCATACGGTTGCCGTGTTCTTCTCGGCCAGCATCTTCTTCTACGGCTTCATCCGCAGCCTGAAACAGCCTAGTCTTGCCTCCTATCTGATAGCAGGCGTCGGCATCGGTTTCGGCCTGCTTGCCAAATATAATTTTGCGATCCTGCCGGCGGCAGCCCTCATCGCCGCACTGGCGGATGCGCGTCTGCGGCCACGGATCTTCGATAGGCGACTGGTGCTGACGGCAGTGGTGGCGCTCATCATCATCCTGCCGCATCTGTTCTGGCTGAAGGACAATCTCGATTTCGCCACCGCACGCACCCTGGAGAAGATGACCGCCAGCGGCCATGCGAGCTATCTTGCGCAGGTGGCGATGGGCGTCAGCTCGCTCGCCCTCGCCGTCATCAGCTTTGCCGGATTGACCGTGGCGATATTCGCCATCATCTTCGGCAAAAGCCTTCGTCCGGCGCTCGGCTCCGGCTCGCAATGGACGCAGTTGCTCGAGCGGATGATGCTGGTCTTCCTCATCGGCATTCTGCTTCTGATCGTCTTCGGGGGTGCTGCCGGCATCAAGGATCGCTGGCTGGTGCCAATGCTCTTCATCTTGCCGCTCTATGTCTGCCTGAAGATCGAGGCCGCAGGTGTCACGACCGCCAAGGCATTCCGGCGTTTCATGGCTGTCGTCGCCATCATCATGATCGGCGTACCGGCGGCCCTTTACGGCAGCGTCGCGGCCGCACGCTTCACCGGCCATTACGAGCGGCTGAACAGGCCTTATGCCCCGATGCTGGAAACCCTGCGCCAGCAGGCCGAACCGGCGGCGATCCTTGCCGGCGACAGTCTGCTCGCCGGCAATCTCAGGCAGGATATTCCCGGCGTGCCGGTCCTCTCGGTGGATTATCCCGGTTTCAGCCCGGATCTCTCCGGCCGGCGACCGCTTCTCCTGGTGTGGCTCCTCCCCAAGGACGGCAGCGAAGCACTGCCGCCTGATATGGCGCAATGGCTACAGACCAATCTTGGCGCATCCACGCCTGAGGCATTGGTGATCGACAAGCCCTATTTCTATCAGCGCGGCGACGACCGCTATCGTTTTGGTTATGCCTGGGTCAACCAGCCGGGCTGAACGAAATCAGGATCTTGACCCTTTTCTATCACGCCGATATTGCACGCTTGATCACTGTCAAATGGCAGCAAATGCAAGCCAAAAACACGGATATGAAAAGGAAGGTCCCAAGCGGTTGGGATAGCGGCAGGAACGACCAGTCGCCTCGTTGAAATTGAGGCAGCGCAAACTCGGAAAGGCCGGCTTGCGCAACGGCTCCCCGCCCCATAGGCAGACCGGTCGCGATCAGCGCGATATGGGCATGGATGAAGCCTGAACGGGGGTGCCTTTGTGGCTGCATGGCCACTCTGACCCCGAAAATCGATGCAAGCATCAACAGGACCGTGGCGCTCCAAATTCCAATGCCGGGTACCGCCAAAAGCAGATAGATGGGCTCGCGCATGACCGGAAGTATTGTCATGTAAAGCCACCAGGCGGAGGCACTTGAGGGGTGGCTTTCCAGGAGCGGTATGCTGAGTACGAAGATTGATGCTATCGCGTAAGCCAGCGATGGCCCAAGTCGCATCAGCGTGAAAATCGCGATCCACATGCGGCGTTCCATCCGTTGACCTGACGAGCAGGATAGGCGACGTCGATTTGATTTCTACTCAGGAGTCACGAGGCAGATGATGCCTACCTTGGATAGTAGGCATTTTTATCACACTGTCGCATTCCGGCGAAGACCGCCTCTCTCGCTTTTTTGTGAGTATATGCTTAAATTCTTGAGTTGTTAGCTTTTTTTCACGATGATCTCGGGTGAACACATCCGAGTCTTAGGTAAGAATGTCTGATGGGGATCAAATTGCCAATGTTGCAGATCAGAGTTGGAACGAAATGCATCGCGCTTTTGATAGCGACCGGAGCGATTTTAGCTGGTTGCCAGTCATCCAGCGATGGTCTGGCTGCTTATGGCGATAGTGCAAAGACCCTCGAGGATGACTCAGCCGTCGCCTTCTATAAGAACGACGAGTTGATAACCACCGGCAAACTGCAGTTTCAGGAAAAGAACTACGGAAAATCTTACGCCATTTACAAGCGAGCAGTTGACGTTTTTCCGCAGGATCCGGCCGCTTGGCTAGGCTTGGCAGCCTCCGCCGACATGGTTGCCCGCTTCGACACCTCCGACCGCGCCTACCAGCAACTCTCGCGCATGATCGGCAACACCCCGGTCTACTACAACAATATTGGATATTCCCACCTGTTGCGCGGTGACTTGCGCACTGCCAGACGGTATTTCCTGAAAGCCTATGAGCTTGATCCCGGAAACGAAGTCACTGCCCGTAATCTCGAATTGATGAAGAACAGCGTGAATTACGCACAGCGGGGATAGGCCCTTCGGCGATCGGCAATCTGCGTCGAGATTGGAGCGCCCTTGCCGCATTGCGCGCATCGGCGCCGTCCCCTGGCAGCGTCCGGCGATTGCTTTGGAGATTTCGGTGGCGTCGTTGTTTACCGCGCCTTGCGAAGTATGAGTTGGCCTTCCGGCGAGAGTGTCCGTTCGTAGCGTGGCAGGTCACTCACGGAAATGCCTCCGGCTTCGATGGATGCAAGAGTGCTATTCGGAGTTTGAGTTTCCGCCGGCATGGCACGGGGTGCGAATAATTGTGCTGGTTCCTTGCCGGGTGCACTGAGGACCAAAGCTGACCCCATGCGTGTGAGGCTGGTGTCGCCGCGCATTCGTTCGTTCATCGACAAAACAGCCTTTTGCAGGCTATCCATCCCCTGGCGGATCAGCGCGACGTCGTCGGCCTTGGCATTGTCGTCGATCTTGCGCGACTGCTTTTCCATCTGTCCTTTCAGGCCGTCGATGGACCTTTTCAGCGCGGCGATGGTCTCGCGGCTCTCGCGAACATCCGCCGAGTTTTTGGCGGTATAGATGAGAACGCCGGCATTCACCGGCAGGAGCATCAGGAGCAAACCGATGAGCAGCGGGCTTTTTGAGCCCCTCTGCTCTACTGTTCGCAAATTGCCTGGTTTTGGGCGTTCTGCTTCGACCTCGATACTCGGAATGCTGGTCATTCGTTTACTCCCCCGTAAGTCATCAAATCTACCTGGCCGCGATCGGCGGCAAGTGCGCAATCATTCCGATGTAAACACGCCTTCCCATGCCCGTTCGAGCATTTCGAGCGATGCATTTCTATCTATGCCATTGAAATCACAGTAAGAACCGACGAAATCCAGAAGATATTTCGGATGATAGCAAGACGCCGGCACATCGCCTTTGTACTTGCGATCGTAGAACAGGTTCAGGTCTGGATCACAGACAGCCAATCCGGTGCTGCTGGCATAGGATTTGAAAATTCTGATATATTCGTCGCGCGACGGCGTGTTCACAAAGATCTTGTACTTGAGTCGCCGCAAGCCCGCCTCGTCGGAAAGGTCCTTCGGTGCGATATTCGTCGAAAACACCACCAGCTCGTCAAAGGGAACCCTGAACTTCTTGCCGGTGTGCAGCGTCAGGAAGTCATATCCGCGCTCGAGCGGCACAATCCAGCGATTGATGAGCGCCTGCGGCGCCACTTGTTGGCGTCCGAAGTCGTCGATGATGAAAACACCTCCGGACGCCTTTAAGTGTATGGGCGCTTCATAGACATTCGGTCCTTCGTTGAAGGTAAGATCGAGCTGATCGAGGGTCAATTCCCCGCCCGTCTTGATCACCGGACGGCGGCATTCGATCCATCGTTGATCCGCTTTCGGATGAGATTCCGTGTCAGCCTGCGATACGGGGTGATGCACCGCTTCGTCATAGAAACTGATGACATGGCCGCCGACCTCGATGGCATAGGGCACCCAGATCGTTTGGCGAAACAGTTGCGACGTCCGCTCGGCGATGCTCGTCTTTCCGTTGCCGGGGGGGCCGTAAAGCAGGATAGAGCGACCGGAGTTGATGGCCGGGCCGAGCTTTTCGACCAGGGTGTGCGAGAGCACCAGCCCGTCAAGGCTGTCGTTCAGCCGCTCCGGGGTCACGCGCTCGTAATGGATGGACTGCAAACCGACTTGCCGGCAGAACGCGTCGAGCGACACCGGCGCCGGCCCGACATATTGGCTTTGACGCGACGCCGCGTGGGCATATTCGAGCCCCTTCATGGAAAGAGCATATCGAATATCGGATCGCACATCCTCACCAGCCAAGCCGCGAGCTTCAAGGTATGCGAGTTTCACGAGCTCCTTGATCAGGATATTGACGATCACTTTCGGCAATTTCATGCGGTCAGCCAGATGAGATACCGTGGTCGTATCCTGCTCGGCCGCGCATTTTGCCGCCAGCCGAAGCAGGAACGACGGATCCAGTCCGGCTTGTTCTATGCTTGCCGGTGCCATGGGCATACGCGGATCGAGGGTAATGATGGCCTCGTTACGATTCTGTTCGAGCGAATACTGCATACGACCTCGCTTGGCTCAACCGCCGGGTTTCATGCCGATGAGAAGACTGACGACACGCATAACAACGGGTACAAGAACGATGACCAGGCTTACCGGAAAAAGGAATGCGCCGAGCGGCAGCAGCATTTTGACCGGCAGGGCGTTTGCCTTTTCCTCCGCGCGAACAACACGGAGGTCGCGCATTTCCTTGCAGTAGACCCGCAATGTCTGCGTTACGCTGGTCCCGAGTTCCTCCGATTGGCGGAACAGAACGGAAAGGGCCCGGGCCTCGTCGATCCTCAGGCGGACGGCAAGGTTGGCGAGCGCCTCACGCAATCGCCGGCCGCCTCGCACTTCCAGCATCATGATCGAGAGATGCAGGCCGAAGTCCTGCTGCTTGGCAACGAATTCCCGGGCAACGCGGTTCGCCGCCGCCTCGATGCTCATCCCCGCATCAAGGCAGACGATCAGCATATCCATGAAATCGGGAAAGAGGCGCCGGTACTCCCTCTCTTTGGCGGCACCACGCCGGTCAATATAGATGTTGACCAGAATAAAGGTCGCGCCCGCAGCAAACATGCCAAGGATGAGCATCACTATCTGCGACATATCAGGCGCGAACCGGTTTAGGGCCCAGACCGCTGCGACGAGCATGCTGATACAGACCACCGCGCGAACCACCTGGAAGGTGGTCACGGCACCGGCAGCGAAATACCCCGCCCGGATCAGCCGGTTCTGGGTGGAGTTCACATTGGTGTCACGTCGCGTAATCTCGAAATAGCGACGGATCAGACGGTTTTCCGCCTCGCCGAGATCGGCAATCGTCGTATCGCCAAGGTGGAACTCGTCGCCTGATGCCACCGAGCTCTTCGACACCCGGACCGAGACCTCGCGCTGTCGAAAAAACAATTCCGATGCTGCTGCGGAAAAGATCAGCACTGCAAAGAAGACGATGAGATAAATTCCATACTCACTCGACATGACTCAGTACTCGAAGTTGACCATCTTGTAGAGAATGACATTCCCGATCGCCATGACGGCCAGCAGCACGCTCACCACCATGGTTCCGTGGCCGCTATCCCAGAGGGGATCGAAGTAGGTCGGCGACAACGCCTTGATCATCGCGTAGAGCAGAAACGGATAGGCCGACATGAAGATCGCCGTGATGCGTCCTTCCGACGAAATCGCCTTGACCTTTGCCTTCAGCATCATCCGGTCACGCAGCGTCTTCGAAAGGTTCTGCAGGATCTCCACGAGGTTTCCACCGGTTCCGGCCTGCACGCTCAGCGATATCGCAAGCAGGTTCAGATCCTCGACGCCGACCCGGTTCGCCAAGTTGACAAGGGCATCGTCCAACGTCACGCCGTAGGTGAGCTCATCCGAGAGGAGGCCGAACTCGGTGCCGATCGGATCAGGCATCTCGCGTGCCACCAAAGAAATCGCCGCCGGCAGCGGGTGGCCGGCGGCCAAGCTGCGATTGGCGACATCGAGCGCTTCAGGAAGCTTCAGTTCGAATTTCCGCATGCGGCGCGCCCGGGTGCGCCAGACGACGAGTACAGGGATGAGGAGGCAGATCAGGAGAAAGACGGGGATCCGAAACAGAGGGTTCGGCACGAGGAATCCCACGGCCAACCACGTCAAAAGGGCGCCCGCGATCGCGAAGAGAGCAAATCGCCTGGCATCGAACTTGATACCGGATTGGGCGTAGAACTGCAGCAGCCGCTGCGTGATGGGGGTTTGCCGCCAACCGCCTCCGGCACCGCGCTCCTTCAGCATATCGCTATAGGTCTTGCGATGATCATCGCTGACCTCGAGCAAGCTCAGCCGATGGTTCACGGCCCGGTGTCGTTCGGAGCTCTTGAAGTAGCTGCGCATGATCGCTTCGACAGCAACAAGGGCGGCGGTGAAAACGGCGGCGTAAAGGAGCGTCAGGGTCATTGAACAGGTCCTGTCTGCAGCGGTTTGCCGGGATCAAAAATCGTCAAAGGGATCTCGATCCCGAGTTCGGCAAATTCCTCGACGAACCGCGGCCGGATGCCGGTGGCGCGGAATTCTCCATGGATCCGTCCGCCTTCGTCGGTGCCGATTTTCTTGAATTTCATGATCTCCTGCATCTGCACGACTTCGCCCTCCATGCCGGTGATCTCGGAAATCGAGACGATCTTGCGGCTGCCGTCGCTCAGGCGCTGGACCTGCACGATCATGGTGATCGCGGACGAGATCTGCGAGCGAATGCTCAACTGCGACATCGGCATCCCTGCCATGCCGACCATCTGCTCAAGCCGACCGACGGCGTCGCGCGGCGTGTTGGCGTGAATGGTCGTCATCGACCCCTCGTGACCGGTATTCATCGCCTGCAGCATGTCGAACGCCTCGTCGCCGCGTACTTCGCCGACGATGATGCGGTCGGGACGCATGCGCAGGGCGTTTTTCAAAAGCTCGCGTTGCCGGATCTCGTTGCGCCCGTCGAGCGTCGGCGGCCGGGTTTCCAGACGCCCGACATGTGGCTGCTGCAGTTGAAGCTCGGCCGCATCCTCGATGGTGATCAGGCGCTCCTTTGGAGAAATCTGCGACGAGAGCGCGTTCAGCAAGGTGGTCTTGCCAGAACCGGTGCCGCCTGAAATGACCATGGACACCTTGCCCTTGACCGCGGCGCTGAGCAGGACGCGCATCGCATCGGCCATGGCGCCATATTGCACCAGGCGCTCCATTGTCAGCGGCTTGCGCGTGAATTTGCGAATGGAAACGAGCGGTCCATCGACAGAGATCGGCCGGATGGCGACGTTGACACGCGAGCCATCCTTGAGGCGGGCGTCAACCATCGGCGTTGACTCGTCGACACGGCGGCCGACCGCCGAGACGATCTTGTTGATCACCCGAAGCAGGTGGTCCTCGTCTTTGAAACGCACGGCGGTGCCTTCCAGCTTGCCGCTCCGCTCGACATAGACGCTGTTGTAGCCGTTGATGAGAATATCTGCGATTGTATCATCGGCCAGCAGCGGCTCGATCGGTCCCAGCCCCAGCATCTCGTCGGTGATATCGCGGATCAGATCATTGATTTCCTTGGCATTCAGCGGAAAGTTGTTGTTCCGGATATAGTCCTTGACCAACGGCCGGATCTCGGTCGCGATCTCCTCGTTGTCGAGCGTGTCGAGGATCCCGAGGTTGATGCGATCGAGCAGGTAGCGGTGCAGATTGACCCGCTCGGAAACCATGTCCGGCCCCAGCGAAGCCTCTTCGCCGCTCGCAGTGGCGCTGTTGGAGGCCGGTTGGGCAGGCATGTTCTCAACGGCGCCGACCAAAGACAGTTCGGCCGCCTCCAGATCTTCGCGGCTTTCCGGCTCCCGCTGCTTATAGAAACGCCCGATGATACCGTTCGCCATGTTTCCCATCCCCGAACTCTTATTTTACAATGACCGTGGAACCGACTTTCACCCTCGCATAGAGATCGATGACGTCGGCATTGCTCATGCGAAAACAGCCCGATGACGCGAAACCGCCGACCGTCGACTGCTCGTTCGTTCCATGAATGCGATAGAGCGTGTCGGTCCCGCCCTTGTAGAGATAGATCCCGCGGGCACCCAATGGATTGAGCGGCCCAGCCGGCACAAGGTCCGGAAGTCCGGCCGCGCGCGCCTTCATCTCGGCAGGCGGGCGCCAGTCAGGCCACTCTGCCTTGCGTCCAACCTTGACGGTACCGCTCCAGCGAAATCCGTCTCGTCCGACTCCGATTTTGTAACGGATCGCGCGTCCTTCGGAGATGACGAGATCCAGCGTACGATTGCCGCTGACGATGACGATCGTCCCAGCCGCGTAGCTTTTTTCGATCGTCACCACGGCGCTTGTCGTCGGCCCAAGGCTTCGCGGCACAAGCCCGCCTGCCGCGGCGTCGCCGACAGCGGCCAGAATTGCCAAAACTGCAAGGCCGACGATCGCCTTCATCGCACCAGTGCTCCAAGCTTACCGACCGCGCCGCAGAAGCGCGCCCGGGAATTCACTTGAAATGGCAGCACGCCGCGGTTGACTGCCTCGCTCAGAGTATCCCAGTCATCCGCAATGACATGCGTCGGGATCTCCTTGAAGATCTTCTCCGTTTGTTGTCGGCGCAGGCCGAGGCCGAAAAGCTTGCTGCGGTATTTGTTGATGACGATGAATATCTGATCCGAACTACCGCGCAGCCGTACCAGATTGGCAAACAAATCCTTGGCTTGAGAAAGCGCAGGGACCGTCATTTCAGTGACGATGCAGATGCTGTTGACCGACGTGAGCACCTCGTATTTCCACGGCGTGTCGTAATAGGGAACGTCGATGATCGTGTGGTCGCTCTCGAAGGCGGCCACGTCGAGCATACGCAGCACGAGTTCACGGCCCTTTGGCGCCAGAAGGACTGATGGCTGCTTGAAGGACAGCAGTGAAAAGCCGCCCGAATGACGCTTTCGGACCAGATCGATGAATTCCAGATCGACCCGGGAAGGATTGGCGATGACCGGCTTCAAGTCGTAGTCGTTGACAAGGTTGAGATAATAGCCAAGCGCCCCGGAGCAAAAATCCGTGTCGAACAAGTCGATCCGCGGCGTGGAATTCTTGGTCGGCTGGGCCAGCACATGCGCAAGCGACGAAGCAATCATGCTGGCGCCCGCGCCACCGACGGCCGAGACCACGGCATGCACCCGGCTGTCGCTGGCCCCGGTGCCCGGCGCGTGGGTCGAAATCATGTCGATCAGTGCGCGGCGATCGAGCGGCTTCTTCAGCCAGTCATTGCCGTTTAGGCGGAAGAGCAGCCGCAGCATGTCGTCCGCCAGGTCTTCGGAAACGACGACGAGCGGAATGTCCCGATAGCTGGTGCGAAACGCGAAAAGCTCCGGCTGGTGCAGCAATGTCCCGTTGTCGACGTCGAGAACGATCAGGTCGAATTGCGCCGGATCGAAGCGGCCCTTTTCTCCGAGCGCCTTCAGCGAGAGATGGCGGACATCGTAACGCGAAAGCGACCCGAACGTATCGAGCATGAAGCTCGCAGCAGCCGCGTCGTCGGACAGAACCAGGATCTTGGTGGATGCGGCAATGTTCATGTGAGCTGTCATTTCGCTTTCCTACGCATAATTTAAGGAGTCAGCAGGTTGAGCACGTCTTTAGATCTTCCGTCGTGATCGTCACCGGGTGGGCCGGGACGGTGATGTCGTTCAGTCCCAGCAGCCCGCCGAGGATCGGCAGATCGAAGGTGATATCGCGCACCTCCAGCCGCATCGTCAGCACGGGCCCGTCCGGCCGGCCCCAATAGCCGAGCCCCGATCGCTGGTAGGTGACCATCAGCTTATCCGGCGTGATGCGCCAATTGAGGTCGCAAATGCCGGGGTGAGGATCAGTTCCCGCGTTGCAAACGCCGTCGCTTCCCAGGACGATCCGGTTCAATGCCGCCGTGCAGTTCGCCAGAGCCGGCCCGCAGGTCGAGGATATCGTGGCATCGTTCGGCGCCGCTTTGCCGTTGTTGAGTGGATCGGCAGCTTCAATCGGGAAAACGGCATTGAAATTCGTCGTCACCGGATCGGATACGGCCGCCAGACGGGCACCATATTGCAGTGCCTTGACGGTCTGGTTCCACTGCGACATGGCATAGCCGAACTCGATGAAGGCGGCGAATACCAGCATAACGATCGGAAAAGTCAGCAATGCTTCGACAAGGCTGGCGCCGCTGCTATCCTGCCAGAAGGTCTTGATCGCCCTAGAGGTCACCATCCGATGTACCTCTCTTCATGGAAGGAAGTGATCGTGATGGCGTCGATTCCGAGAAAGCCGAACACCGGCGAGGTCTCGTAGAGATGAGCAGTGGAAATGGTGATGTTCCCGTCTGCATCGGGTGCAGTGATGGTGATGTCGGCAGCATCCTTCCAGCCGGGGACACGGGGTATGGCGCCTGCCGCAGGTGTTTGCGTTCCGTAAAAGGCGATCGTCTTCGCAGTCGCCTGATTGCATGTCGGCACATAGGTTCCCGACACCGGCCGGCATCGCGAAAGGTAACGCCCCGCATCGCGCAAGCCTGCGTCGATCTGCATCCGCTCCCAGAAGATGCTGCCAAACTCCAGTATCCCCGCCGCAAAGAGCGTCACAAAGGGAATGGCGAGTAGCGCTTCGGCAAGCACCGCGCCTTCCTCCCGCCGCCAGAAGCCGAGGCAAAGCCGATGCCGGATAAAGTTGCGGAGCGCCATCATCTGACCAGCTCCGCTTCTTCCCGCAGGAATTCGTCGAGCGTACCGCGACCACCCTTGCCGGTGATGTCGATCATCTCCAGGGAAAGGTATCGTTCGCCGCCATCCTTTATCGCCGGCTTGGTCAGGAACATGCGCGCGAAGGCCACGGCGCGCGTGGCCTTGTGGCCGTTCAAATGGCCGACCGAGGCTTCATAGCCGCAATTGACGATGGCTGAGAAGATCTCGCGGCGATCACCGTATTCGGCCGCCGTATAGTTCGAAAGGTCCGGGCCGGTATAGCACTGGCCGCCGGTTGCCGGTGTCCCGGTCTCACCATTGGCCGAGGCATGGCTGATGAGAGACGGGTTTGCCAGCTCGTAACGATAAACATCGTAAGCGGAGGGTTGACTTGGCGTTCCGGTCGGCGCCGGATAACTGGAGTGGCTGCCGAGGACCGTGCTCACCGAGGGCGCGGCCGTTCCCTGCGCGACATTCCAATATGTCATGTACTGCCAATTGTTGCTGCTGCTGATCTTGCCGCCGGCAAGCGAGGTCATGGACGCTCCGTAGCCGAGCGGCAAAGCCTTGGTGGCATCGCCGACAACGGCTCCGACCGTGACCGGATCATAAGTATCGCAGTCGTTCTTTCCCTTGCCGCTGATCGACTGAGCGGAGCGTATGTTTTGGGCGGGTCGGTAACGATAGTCGCCGTTCGCCTTGTTGAACGACGAGGAGTAAAAACCGAAGCGCGTATTGACGCCGTCCTCGACTGGCCCCGCCTTTGCGCCGGTCTCCGTATCGAGGCTGTCCTGCGTGTAGCAGGTACCGGGGTTGCCGGTGGCGAGAGCCTCCGCCAGCACGGACGCACCATTGCCCAAGGGGGTCCGCAGGAACCCGAAATTGCCGGGACCGGGATTGGACGCCGAGGTGCTGTGAAGCTCGATCTGTCGCCCGTAGAGATTGCCGGCCGCAAAATTGGTGTGCAGGGCCGCGGCTGCAACTTCGCTGGCGCTTTCACTCGTGTTGCCCGCCGGCTCGAACGGATTGCAGATAAAGATCGGCGTCACGTCGCAGGCGCTGGCGTGGTATACCGCCACGGCGTCGGCAGCGATATTGATCGTACTGCGGGTGAAGCCAACCGGGATCGGAAAGATCGTCTGCATCGCCTGCGGCTTGGCAATGACCCAGGCGTAGGACGCTTCGCTGGCCGTTGTCGTTTCCATCGAAGACGGGATGGGCGTATCGTCATTGGCCGGGATGCTCTTCAGAAAAAGCACGGTGACCGTGCTCCCGGCATCGTTGCCGGCGTCATAGGCCACGGTAATATGCGAGCCAAGCGACATGCCGGCCCCGCCCCCGGAAAAAGCCGCGCTATTGGCGATTTTCTCGATCGCCGTCTGCGCCCTCGAAATGGCATCATCGCGGCCATCGAGTTCGCGGGCTCCGGCCAGCGCCATCGCATCGACCGCGTTCTGGAGATCGGTGTGCAGGTTGCTGCTGCGGCCGACATCGATGATCAGCAGCGAAAAGCCGAGAAGCATCGGCATGGCGATGAGCGTCAAGGCGATGACATAGCCACGATGATCGTTCCAGAACCGTCTGATAACCCTGCTCAGCATTGGCATACCCCCATCGCGGCGCTATCGCCGTGACGACCCTGTTTCGTGCATTTCCCCTTCCGGCGCGCTGCCGCCGTTCATGCCTTTCGAACAGCTACTGGCTGACGGTGGCCCCACTGGACGCCCCGTTGGCCTCCATGGCCGGCGACGGCTGAATAACGCCCACCCCGCCGTTCTGATACTGAGTGACCGCCCTGCGGATTACCTTGCCGTCGCTTGCGATGCGGGTTCGCTGAGCTTCCGGCGGGAACGGGTCCTCGGTATGGATGGCCTTGTTTGCTTCCATGGCGTTGCCGGCCCCGAAGGTGATCGTATCGCGATGGTTCATGTAGTCGGCACAGCCGGAAGCGAGGCCGGCGGCTGCAAGGACGAGAAGGACGCGTTTAGCGTTTTGTAGCAACGGCTTGGACTCCCTGATTCAGGTCGAGACGATGGCCATAGGGCCCAGTCACGCCTACGCCATTGCGAAAGCGTCGGAGCATGTCCTTGTCGACTTCCAGGACACCGAGCGCAAAAAGCTCGACGTCGTTGGACGAACGCGTCTGGTCGAGCGGACTGTAGAGGTCCTCGCCCGGGCGAGCCGGTCGCACTATGTGCGGGGTGACGACGATGACGAGGTCGGATTCCTTCTTCTGGAAACTCGTCGAACGGAACAGTGCGCCGAGGATCGGTATCTTCCCGAGGCCCGGCAGTTGCTGGATGTCTTTGGCATTGATCGACTGCAGCAGGCCCGCCATGGCAAAGCTCTGGCCGTCGCGAAGCGCTACCGTGGTGCTCGCAGCACGCGAGATGAAACCTGGATTGCCGTTGACGTTGATCGACGGATCAAGCTCGGAAACCTCCGGCTCGATCTCCAGATTGATGACGCCGTCGTCAAGCACCACCGGCTTGAAGGTCAGCCGCACACCGAAGGGGCGATAGTCCGTCTCGGTGGCGACTGTCGTGCCGTTGTTCGTCGTCTTCAGGATCGGCACTTCACCGCCGGCATGGAAGCTGGCGGTCGAGCCGCTCATGGCGATCAGGTTCGGCTGAGCCAGGCGACGCACCAATCCCTTCTGCTCGAGCGCATTGATGACCACGTCGATGCGGCCGCCGGAGATTTCCAGCACCTTGGCGATCAACTGGCCGAAGGGCAGCATACCCGTTGCCGCACCCTTGGGATCAAGGAGGCTACGGGCCAGGTTGCCGTTATCGTCCACGGTGATACCCTGGCTGGTCGTTGCCTTGCCGATGCCGTTGTTGCCATGCCCGGACCAACCGATCCCGAGATCACGACCCGTCTGACGCGAGGCTTCGATGACACGGACCTCCAGCATCACCTGCTGGCTGTCGCTGACGCGCAACTGGTTCAGCACCGGCTGCTCGGAATAGGACTGGGCGATTTCCATCACCCGCTGCAATTCGATGCCGTCGCGGACGATGCCTGTCAGGCGAATACGATCGTTGGAGTTGACCACTCTGACCCGGGCCGAGGGTGCGGCAGAGCGAATGGCGGCGGCGACTTCGGTGAAATCGCTGGCAACGCGGATGTCGATGACGCCGAGAAGCGATTTGTCGTCGCCATAGACCGAGATATTGGTGGCGCCGGTCTTTTTGCCGCGAATGAACAGCGATCGATCGGAAAGCGGCACCACGTCGATCATATCGGCGCTACCGATGACGAGATCACCGAAGGGCTGGCCGGTATTGAGCGTCAGCGTCTCGTTCGGAGGCAACGTCACATGCTGGACCGATTTGCCGAGGGTGACCGACTTTTCCTGTGCGTTGGCGCAGCCGGCAAATCCGGGCCCCAAACACACACAGGCCGAAAACACTGCCGCAAGTGCCGCAAGGCTTTTGGTCCTTGCGATTCGTCTCTTGTCGTTCGCCATGCCTGCTTTAGCCCCCCTCATTCGGCTGGCCGCGCCGCGGCAGGCCGCATAAACATCACTGGATCAGGCCGACTCGATGCTCCTCGCGCTTCGTCGTGTTCCAGACCCCCACTGTCACCCACTTCGGCTCGACCGGCAACACCGGCTCGACCTTTGGCTCCACAATCTGCACTTGTTTTTCAGCTTCTGGCAACTTATTCTTTTCCAGATCATGGCCGAGCTCCGTCGCCATCGCCCCGCCACCCAGGTCGGCGACGGTGATCGGTCGGGTTTGCTCGACAGAGGAAGAGGCAATATTGCGAAGCGCCAGCGAGAGCGTGCCGATACTGGAGCCGAGGGTAAGGCGCTGCGCCTCATCGGTCGTGACCTCAAAGGTCACGGTTTTAACGACGGATGGCTCGTCCTTGCGCTCGTCTGCCGTCTGGTCCACCGCCAGCACCTTGACGCCTTGGAGCAACACGTCGACGAAGGTCTGATCGTTGCCGGCCGGCCCGCGCACGACCCGCGTCAGAAGCACGTCGACGCGATCGGAAGGCCTGACGAAGCCGGCAACGCCGAGCACGTCGTTGACGCGGATGGAAACCGCCTTCATACCCTGGTCGAGCGCCGCCGACAGCGTGGCGCGTTCGCCGGTACCAGTGATTTTCGACGATAGCACCGGCTCGCCGGGGTCGATCGCCGCCATGGCATAGCGGGGCTGGGCATCGCTGCCGACGACCGTCTCGATGCTGACGAACGAGCCTGTAGGTGTTTCATTCGAGGGCCACGGAATGGCTCTGAGATTTTCGGATCGGATCCGATCGCCGAAGCGCATCGCCTTGGCGGCGACAACGAGTGTCCGTTCCTCGGCCTTCATGCCGTTCATCGCCAGCAGCCGGGCCTTCTGATCGGAGAGATACTCGCGCATGCCGAAAACTGCTGCTGCTGCGAGGACAAACGCAATAACGAGACTTAAAATCGTTGAAGAACGCATCGCGGTTACTCGCTACACTGGACGGAACGCATCCATTCATTGATGCTAATTTAGGAGGGAGGGGTTAACAAAAACCCCTCGCCTCTTCGAACGCCAATATCAGGCTGCTGGGACAGCCAGCTTGGCCGTAAACCAGCCTGCCCAGCCGTTCCAAACGGTAGACAGATTGGTGCCGGCCAATGTCACCGCCCCGATCACGCCGCCAACCAGCAAGGCGAGCAGAATGAGGTATTCCGTGAGTGCGACGCCGTCTTCTTCCCGCGCGAAAGCGCGTACGCTATTTACAAAGGCTTTCATCGAGAATTTCCTCCCAGATAAGTTGTGCGCCGTAACTTCCCCCGGCCACCTTGTCGTCGAGACCGCCCCTTCGACTGGGAATATTAATAATCTCTTAAGACTAATTTAGTCAATTGTTTTATACGTGAGCGTTCGGCATCTATACTTTATGGTTAAGACCAAAGTCCGGCCGTCATTCGCAAAAACTGACACACTCGTCTGGATTTATTGGAACGGAACTTAAAGATCCGACTATAGTAGCCCAAAAGGTTGAATACCATGCTGCAAGTAATCGATGTCATTAGTTCGCTTTCGGTATTTCTTTTTCTCTACGCCGCCTGGACCGATTTCCGCACATGGAAGATCCCCAACACGATAGTGCTCGCGCTTGTTGTACTTTATGCATTGCGCACGGTGGCCGTGATACTTGGCTCACAGGACGTCGGCGCCGCGCTATTTGCTTCGAGCGGAATTGGCGGCGACGTCGGGGCCGGCCTGCTGATGTTCATGCTGGGGGTGATGCTCTGGGCGTTCCGGCTGTTTGGCGCAGGAGACGCCAAGCTTTTCCTGCCGATCGGCCTTTTTATCGGATGGCACGGAATGCTGCCGTTTTCGTTTTTGCTCCTCGTCCTCGGCGTCGTGACGCTCCTGGTCCTGCGGCTGCCGGTGCCGCTGCCCGTCGCACATCTCGCCTTTTTCATGCGCGTGGAGGAAATCCGGGCGAGCCGGAAGGTGCCCTATGGCGTCGTCATGGTTTTCGCCGCGCTCCTCACCTTGGCTCTGCCCATTATCCGACAGCAGCTGCGGTGACCTGGCATCGGCATAGCCGCTTCCTCGCAAGCGCCCCATCGCCAAAGCAGGATGTTGCGCGCCTGCGGCCACGGATCTTCGACCGGTGGGTCGAAGCGAAGCGCCGCCGCCAGCCATGGTTCAATGCTGTAGGCAATCTCGGCGTAGCCGCACCTGAGCCCTCAGTGGTCGACTTGCCCTATTTCCATGGGCGTGGCGGCGGCAGCTACCGTTTCGGTTATGCCTGGGTCAACCAGCCGGGCTGAACGGCATCAGGATTTCAGTTCCTTCCAGGCCGCGTCCAGCGCCAGCTTGGTAATCCTTGCCATCTCATCCACCTCCGCATGGCTGATGACGAGCGGCGGCGAGGCCAGCATGCGGTCGCCGGTGGCGCGCAGCACGAGGCCGTTCGCCAGCGCGTGGTTGCGCACCAGCGCACCGACCTGATCGGGCTTGACATAACGGGTGCGAGTGCTCTTCTCGGCGGCAAGCTGCAGGCCGCCCATCAGGCCGATGCTGACGGCTTCTCCGACGAGATCATGTTCGGCGAGCGCTGCCCAGGCCTTGCCGAAATAGGGGCCGATATCGTCGCGCACGCGTTCGACCAGTCTCTCCTCCTCGATGATACGCAGGTTTTCGAGTGCGGCGGCCGCACAGACCGGATGTCCGGAATAGGTGAAGCCGTGATTGAACTCGCCGACCTCGTTGATCAGCACATCGGCAATGCGGTCGCTGACGAGCACGCCGCCGATCGGAAGGTAACCGGAGGAAAGCCCCTTGGCGATCGGCGCGAGATCGGGCTCGACGCCGAAATGCTGATGGCCGAACCAGGCGCCCAGCCGGCCGAAGCCGCAGATCACCTCGTCGGTCACCAGCAGAATATTGCGCGCCTTGCAGATCCGGTCGATCTCCGGCCAGTAGGTCTCGGGAGGGATAATGACGCCGGCAGCGCCCTGCACCGGCTCGGCGACGAAGGCTGCGACATTCTCCTCGCCCATCTCGTCGATCTTCGCTTCGAGCTCGCGCGCGACTTTGAGACCGAATTCGGCGGGCGAGAGATCGCCGCCCTCGCCGTACCAGTAGGGCTGGCCGATGTGGACGATGCCTGATATCGGCAGGTCGCCCTGTTCGTGCATGTATTTCATGCCGCCGAGGCTGGCGCCGGCGACGGTCGAGCCGTGATAGCCGTTCTTCCTCGAGATCACGATCTTCTTCGACGGCTTGCCGACGGCGCTCCAGTAGACCCGGGCCATGCGGAACCAGGTGTCGTTGGCCTCCGAGCCGGAGCCGGTGAAGAAGATATGGTTGAAACGGGCGCCGGCATGGGAGGCGACCTTCTGCGCCAGCAGCGTCGTGGGCGTCGAGGTCGTGCCGAAGAAGGTGTTGTAATAGGGCAGCTCGTTCATCTGCCTGGCGACGGCGTCAGTGATCTCCCGGCGGCCATAGCCGATATTGACGCACCAGAGGCCGGCGAAGCCGTCGAGATATTTCCTGCCGTGATTGTCGAAGATGTGGACGCCCTCGCCGCGCTGGATGATGCGCGTGCCTTCGGCATTCAACTTCTTCATGTCGGCGAAGGGATGCAGGTGGTGCGCGGCGTCGATCGCCGCAAGGTTCGAGGGTGGGTAGGTATCGGGCATGGTGGTAAAGACCCTCGCGGATTGAAAGGCTGATGTCGATGGGTTAGGAGCTTGGCCTTGTCCCGGAGGATTTTCAAGGTCATGGCGAGCGACAGGATGGACGGCACGGCCGAAGGCGGCGACCCGCGTTTCGAGGTCCTGATCGTCGGCATGAACGGCGACCTGCGCGGCAAGCAGCTTCCGATCGGCGCCGAAAGCAAGATCTGGTCCGGAGACATCCGCCTGCCGACCTCGACGCAATCGCTCGACATCTGGGGCGATGACAATGACGACATCACCGGCCTGTCGCTGACGATCGGCGATCCCGACGGCATGCTCGTTGCCGACCGGCGCAGCCTGGCGCCGATGCCCTGGGCGCCCGAAGGCTCGATGCAGGTGCTCGCCAGCATGCACGAATTCGACGGCAGCCCGAGCTTCATGGACCCGCGCGCCATCCTCGCCTCGGTGCTGGAGCGCTATGCCTCGCGCGGCCTGACGCCAGTGGTGGCGACCGAGCTGGAATTCTACGTGATGGCGGGAGACTGGCGCGAGACCGGGCGCCCCTCCCCGCCCGAAAGCCTGACCTATCGCGGCGCGCCGAACGGTTTCCAGCTTTACGACATGAGCGCCGTCGACGCGCTCGACGATTATCTCAAAACGCTGAGGGCCTATGCGAGGGTGCAGGGGCTGCCGGCGGATGCGACGACGGCGGAGTTCGGCCCGGGCCAGTTCGAGGTCAACCTGCTGCACCGCCCCGATGCGCTGGCAGCCGCCGACGATTGCCTCTATCTCAAGCGCATCGCCGAGCAGGCGGCGCGCCGGCACGGGCTGAAATCGACCTGCATGGCCAAGCCCTATTCCGAACATGCCGGCTCCGGCCTGCATGTGCATGCGAGCATCATCGACAGCCAAGGCCGCAACATCCTCGATGCCGAAGGCGGCGAGCCGAAGCGGCTCAAATCGGTGACGGCAGGCCTGCTTAACACCATGCGCGAGGCGCATCTGATCTTCGCGCCCTTCGCCAATTCCTACCGTCGGTTCCAGCCGGGCTCGTTCGCACCGGTCGATCTGACCTGGGGCAGCGGCCATCGCGGCACGGCGATCCGCATACCCGACAAGGACGGGCCGGCTGCACGCATCGAACATCGCGTCGCCGGCGCCGACGCCAATCCCTATCTGCTGCTCGCGGCGATCCTTGGCGGCATGCTCACCGGTCTCGACGACGAACTCGACCCCGGCGAAGAGACGACGCCGTCGCACATGCCGGCGAATACGGCACGGCTGACGCATGATTTCCTGAGCGCCGTCGAAAGCTTCCGCACCTCGCCCTTCATCGCCGATATCTTCGGCGCCCGGTATCAGGCGCTCTATGGCGACACCAAACGCAAGGAAGCGCTGGCGCATCTGCGCACCGTCTCGGATTTCGACTATCGCACCTACCTGCCGCGGCTCTGAAATCTACGCGGCCGCCGACTTACGCGGCGGGCTCGCGGCGTTCGCTGGCGTGCACCTGCGCCGCAAGACCCTGCTTGACGAGAACCTTCAATTCGCCCGGATGCAGCCGGATCGAGACATCGCGTTCGAGTGGCAGCAACTCACCGTCCATGACGCAATTGGCCTTGAAGCGCAGTTTCGGGAAATGCAGGTGCACTTCGGCCGGGTGCATCACCATGACGTCGGCATTCTCGCGGAACTTGCCGCGCAGCATGTCGATGGCGAGACGGGCGACACCCAGAGGCTTCAGCGGATTTGCCGTGTAGAAGCCGAGTTCGCCGCTTGTGAGATTATCGGCATAGAGCAGCGCATTCTCGCCGAAGGGGTTGTTGGAGACTGAAATCGCCGACACCCTGCGACGCTCCCTCATGCCGGCCGCCTCGAAATCGACCTCGAATTCCGGCGGATTGAACACGACGCCCAAGGCCGCCTTCGTGCTCGCCCGGATCTTGCCGAGCCGCGAGCGATAGCTGTAAGCGTTGCGGTAGCGCACCATGCGGGCATGCAGGCCGGCGGAAAACTGGTGGATGAAGGGCCGGCCGTTGGCGCTGGCGATATCGACATTGTCGATCTCGCCGGTGGCGAGCACATCGAGCGCCTGCCAGATGTCGAGAGGCACACGCAACGAGCGGGCAAAGAGGTTCATCGTGCCCGCAGGCACGACACCGAGCGCAATGCCGTTTTTCCAGGCGATCGAGGCCGCCGCCGAAATCGTGCCATCGCCGCCGCCGGCGACGATCCCGTCGATATCGTCGCGCTTGGCCGCTCGCTCCATGGCGGGAATGATTTCTTTTCCGGAGAAGACGATAGCATCGAAATCGTGCCCCGCTTCGCGGAAAGCCGCCTCTGCCCTCTTTTCGTAGGCCAGCATGTCGGTGGTCTTGAAGGTACCGCCATCGCGATTGAAAAAGCCTACAAGCTTCATAAGGGCTCCAGTCCCTGGCGTGGAGATAATCCTGCCTTTGTCCATCAGATGGTTGCGATCATGGCGATTTCAAGCGCCACCGCTTCCCCGCAGAAATGACAGAAATGCAAAATTTGCAATAGACGTATGCACATAGCAGGACGCTGCACTGCAAAAAATGCACTCGACGCCAGCCTGAACGTTAGGGATAGATGAAGTATCGGGGACATGGGTCTCCACCTCCCGCCATTTTACGATCGGCTCGCGGCCGCGCCTGCGCCAAGGGCCATTTCCAAGCAGAAACCGCCTCGAGGAGCTCTCGTGAGTGAGATTGCCGTCAATATTTCCGTCGATAGCCGGGATGAAGAGCTGCCGTCGGCAACGACAGTGGCGCTGGTGCAACTGGCGCTCGCCTGCGGCGGCTTCGGCATCGGCACCGGCGAGTTTGCGATCATGGGGCTGCTGCCCAATGTCGCCGAGACTTTCTCGGTCACCACACCGCAGGCCGGCTACGTCATCAGCGCCTATGCGCTCGGCGTCGTCGTCGGCGCGCCCGTCATCGCCGTGCTCGCCGCGAAGATGGCACGCCGCACGCTGCTCCTGACGCTGATGCTGATCTTTGCCGCCGGCAATATATCAAGCGCCCTGGCGCCGACCTTCGAGACCTTCACTCTGCTGCGTTTCATCAGCGGCCTGCCGCATGGCGCCTATTTCGGCGTCGCGGCTCTTGTTGCCGCCTCGATGGTGCCGGTGCATCGCCGCGCCCGTGCCGTCGGCCGCGTCATGCTCGGCCTGACGGTCGCTACCCTTCTCGGCACGCCGCTGACGACGTTCTTCGGCCAGTCGCTCGACTGGCAGGTGGCGTTTTTCTCGGTCGGCGTACTCGGCCTGCTGACCGTGGCGCTGATCTGGTTCTACGTTCCGAAGGACCGGGTTTCCGAGGAAGCGGGGTTCCTGCGCGAACTCGGCGCCTTCCGCCGGCCGCAAGTGTGGCTGACGCTCGGCATCGCCGCCGTCGGTTATGGCGGCATGTTCGCGATGTTCAGCTATATCGCCTCGACGACGACTGCAGTGGCGATGCTGCCGGAAAGTGCGGTCCCGATCATGCTTGTTCTCTTCGGCGTCGGCATGAACGCAGGCAATTTCATCGGCTCGTGGCTCGCCGACAAGTCGCTGCTCGGCACGATCGGCGGGTCGCTGGTCTATAACATCGTCGTGCTGACCATCTTTTCGCTGACCGCCGCCAACCCCTATATGCTCGGCCTTTGCGTCTTCCTCGTCGGCTGCGGTTTTGCCGCCGGCCCGGCGCTGCAGACGCGGCTGATGGATGTCGCCGCCGATGCGCAGACGCTTGCCGCCGCTTCCAACCATTCCGCCTTCAACATCGCCAATGCGATCGGCGCCTGGCTCGGCGGCCTCGTCATCGCCTGGGGTTACGGTTTTGCGGCAACCGGTTATGTCGGCGCAGCGCTCTCATTCCTCGGCCTCTTCGTGTTTGCAGCCTCGTTCCACCTCGAGCGCCGCAGCCGGAGCGCGCAGGCCGTCTGAGGCCATGCGCAACTCGCGGCCTTCCGGGCTGCAGAAGACATAATCATCGCCCCATGCTGCGAGCGCTCGAATGACCGGCTTCAGCGTCATGCCGAGCGGCGTCATTGCATATTCGACGCGCGGCGGCACCACCGGAAAAACGGTGCGCGACACCAGACCGGACTCTTCCAGTTCGCGCAGTTGCTTGGTCAGCATGCGCTGGGTCACGGCCGGCAGTTTGCGGCGCAGTTCGTTGAAACGCAGGGTTCCTTCCATCAGATGAAAGAGGATCACGCCTTTCCACTTGCCATCGAGGTAAGTCAGCGTCGCCTCGACCGGGCAACCGGGAAAGTTCTTGACGAGCTTGGCGCGCGGCAATGACATTTTACGGTATCCTTTTGGGTACTACGTACAGAATTTGTGCATTCTTGCGTTGTCAGAACATAGTGCGCATCTAGCTTCCGTGCAATTAACACAGGAGTCTCCCATGCGCGCCGTCGCTTATAAAACGCCCCAACCGATTTCCGCCGAGACCTCGCTGATCGATGTCGAACTGCCGATGCCGGAGGCCAAGGGTCAGGATCTGCTCGTCGAAATAAAGGCCATTTCGGTCAATCCCGTCGATGTGAAAGTCCGCGCCCATTCGGCGCCACCCGCTGACGAGCTCAAGGTGCTCGGCTGGGACGCCGCCGGTATCGTCAAAGCCGTTGGCGCAGAGGTCACGCTGTTCCGGCCAGGCGACGAAGTATTCTACTCCGGCGTCATCAGCCGTCCGGGCAGCAATGCCGAATTCCATCTCGTCGACGAGCGCATCGTCGGCGCCAAACCGAAGAGCCTCGATTTCGCGGCCGCGGCCGCCCTGCCGCTGACCTCGATCACAGCCTACGAAGCCCTGTTCGACCGGCTGAAGGTACAGGACGCAGTTTCGGGAGCGGCACGCTCCATCCTGATCGTCGGTGGCGCTGGCGGCGTCGGCTCGATCGCCATCCAGATCGCCCGGGCGCTGACCGATCTCACCGTGATCGCCACCGCGTCGCGGCCGGAAACGCAGGATTGGGTAAAGGGACTCGGTGCGCATCACGTCGTCGACCATTCCAAACCGATCGCGCCACAGGTGGCAGCGCTCGGCATCGGCGCGCCGGGATTCATCTTCTCGACCACCAATACCGACAGCCATATCGGCGACATCGTCGAAGCGATTGCGCCGCAGGGCCGCTTCGCGCTGATCGACGACCCGAAGACGCTCGACATCGTGCCCTTCAAGCGCAAAGCCATCTCCGTTCATTGGGAACTGATGTTCACCCGCCCGCTCTACGGCACGCCTGACATGATCGAGCAGCACAAGCTGCTGAACAAGGTTTCCGAGCTCGTCGACGCCGGAAAGATTCGCACGACGCTTTCGGAGATCGTCGGGCCGATCAATGCTGCCAATCTCAAGAAGGCGCATGCCATGGTCGAAAGCGGCAGGATGAAGGGCAAGGCGGTGCTTGCAGGATTCTGAGATCGCCAGCATGGCCGGTATTTTTTCGGAACCGCAAGGTCATGCAAACCATCCGCCCGGAATGCCGCATCGCGGGGTGCGACATTCTGGCGTTAAGCATTGACCCCGCTTGACTTTTTCCGCATTCGGGACCACCTAGCAAACACGTGGCCGACACCTGTCAGCCACGGATTTCAACGGAGCCATCTTCACGATGCCAAGCGACAGTAGCAGTCGATTGCCTTTGCCGTACGCGGCCCTCGTGCGCTGACCGACTCCTGTCGGCTCGCCCGATCGGACGCTACGGCGGATCGACGGAAAGGCGAGCCTCACATGAATATCAATCGCTTCCCTCTTCGGGCAGGCCATGCCGCCCGTGCCTTCATCAACAACAGCCGCGGCGCAACGATCGCCGAACGCGTCGATGCGTTGAACGCGCTCGCCGTCCAGGATGCCGGGCGTGTGCTGTCCGGCATGCCGCTGGACTATGCCGTCAACATTCTCGACCGGCCGGAGCTTCGCAACGCTGCACAGATCCTTGCACTGATCAGCGCGGAGGACGCCGCACGGCTGCTGCACGGCATGTCCAACGACCGCGTCGCCGACGTGCTGCTCGAACTCGACGGCGAGACCCGCGCCCGGCTGTTCTCCAGCCTCGACGAGCCGGTGCGCATCGCGATCCAGCACCTGATGGGCTATCCGCCACGCACGGCCGGCGGCATCATGACGACGGAGTTCGTCAGCGTGCCTGACAGCTGGACAGTTGCCCAGACGCTCGATCATGTGCGGCAGGTCGAACGCTCGCGCGAGACCGTCTATGCCATCTACGTGCTCGACGAGATCAGCCACGCGCTCATGCATGTGGTGACGCTGCGCCGGCTCATCACCGGCGAGCCGGAGGCTTCGATCCTCACGGTGGCGCAGAAGGGTGCGCCGGTTTCGGCCGATCCGCTGATGAAGCAGGAAGATGTCGCCCGGCTGATCCGCAAGCACGACCTGCTCGCCCTGCCCGTCATTGACGAACATGGGCAGGTGCTCGGCATCGTCACCGTCGACGACGTGATCGACACGATGATATCGGACACGACGGAAGCCGCGCAGAAGTTCGGCGGCATGGAAGCCCTCGGCCAGCCCTACATGAAGATCAGCTTCGCCGGCATGATCCGCAAGCGCGCCGGCTGGCTCGCCGCGCTCTTCCTCGGCGAAATGCTGACGGCAAGCGCCATGCAGCATTTCGAAGGCGAGCTGGAAAAGGCCGTGGTGCTGACGCTGTTCATCCCGCTGATCATGAGCTCCGGCGGCAATTCCGGTTCGCAGGCGACCTCGCTGATCATCCGGGCCCTGGCGCTCGGCGAGCTGAAGCTTTCCGACTGGTGGAAGGTGCTGTTGCGCGAGCTGCCGACCGGCATCGTGCTCGGCGCGATCCTCGGCCTGGTCGGCTTCGTCCGCATCGTCTTCTGGCAGTCGGCCGGGCTCTACGATTACGGCCCGCACTGGCAGATGGTCGCCGTCACGGTATTCGCCGCCTTGATCGGGATCGTCACCTTCGGCTCGATCTGCGGCTCGATGCTGCCCTTCGTGCTGCAGAAACTCCGGCTCGATCCGGCCAGCGCCTCGGCCCCCTTCGTCGCCACGCTGGTCGACGTCACCGGGCTCGTCATCTACTTCTCGGTGGCGCTGCTCATCCTCAGCGGAACGCTGCTGTAGCGCCCAAAACGGCAAGCCCGAGGAGAATTATTTCCCCTCGGGCAGCTTCAACGGCCCATGCGTCTTGATGCTGCGGATGGCGAAGTTGGAGCGGATGTCGCTGACATTCGGCAGCGTCAGCAGCGTTTCCGTCAGAAGCCGTTCGTAGGCGGCGAGATCCTCCACCACCACTTCGGCGAGGAAATCGGCCGTGCCCGAAATCAGGAAGCAGGAGACGATCTCGGGGATGGCGAGCAGCGCCTTCTGCTGCGCCTCGGAATTTTCGCGGCTGTGATGGACGACCTTGAATTCGACGAAGACGGTCAAGCCGAGACCGACCTCCTTGCGATCGATATCGGCCGTATAGCCGCGGATGACGCCGGAGCGTTCGAGATTGCGGATGCGGCGCAGGCAGGGCGACGGTGAAAGGTTCACCTTCTCGGCGATCTCGACATTGGTTGCGCGCGCATCCTCCTGCAGGCACTTCAGGATGGCAATATCGAATTTATCGAGATTTGGCATTTTCGCGATCCCTGTCGGCACGGATTGGCAGAAGATTGCGTCTAGCATGATTTTAGAGCCAGAGATAGCAAGGACATGCCCTGCCCTCTAGCGCTAGTCTTTTCTCAACCGGAGAGGCTCCGGACGAGAGAAGGGACAGGACGATGACCACCATTGCATTTACGAACGACAAGTCGCCGTCGCAGGCGTTGGGCTATGCCAGCGGCACTCTGACCGTGTTGATCTGGGCGACATGGTTTCTCGTCACCCGCCACAGCGCCGCAACGCCACTCGGCTCGATCGACATCGGACTGATCCGCTTCGGAATTCCGGCGCTGGTGCTTGCGCCCGTCTGGCTGAAGACGGGACTGCTGCCGAAGGCCCTGCCGCTCCACCTGCTGGCGATCATGGTCGCCGGTTCCGGCGCCGTCTTCTTCCTGCTGACCACGCTGGCAATCCATTCGACGCCCGCCGCCTCTTCAGGCATTCTGCTCGGCGGCTCGATGCCGCTCGCTGCGGCGCTGATCGGCATTGCGCTGTTTCGCGAAAGACCTGACAGCACGCGCATCGCCGGGCTCGCCGCGATCATCGCCGGAGTACTGATCTTGCTGACGCAGAGCCTTGCGGACGCCTCGCTGCCCTGGACGAGCTTCGTGTTGCTGCCGGCCGGCGCCGTTTTGTGGGCAAGCTATACACATGCCTTCCGCCGCTCCGGCCTGACCGCCGTACAGGCGAGCGCCCTGATCGCCGTCTGGTCCTTCCTGATCATGGGCGCGCTTGCCCTTGTCTTCGGCATCTCACTGCCGCAGGCTTCTCTCCCGGATATCGGCCTGCAGGTGCTGAGCCAGGGCATTCTGTCCGGCCTGATCGCCATGCTGGCTTATGGCACCGCCGTCAGAACACTCGGCGGAACGCAGGCCGCCGCCTTCACGGCGCTGACACCGGTGCTCGCAACCCTCGGCGGCGGATTCCTGCTCGGCGAAGCGATCGGCATCACCGAAATCAGCGCCGCGGTGATCACCGGCATCGGGGTGGCGCTTTCGACGGGTATTGCCGCGCCGCGCCATTGACCATCAGCGGGAACCAACACGTCAACAGCCGCCGACAGCGATCGCTGCGGCGGCTTTTTCAGCAGACATATTGCTCAAGCCTGGATGACGACGACCCTGGCGCCGACCTCGACGCGGCTATAGAGGTCGATCACGTCGTGGTTCATCATGCGGATGCAGCCGCTCGACATGGCAAGGCCGATCGATTGCGGCTGGTTGGTGCCATGAATGCGGAAATGCGTGTCGCCGCCGCCGCGATAGAGATACATCGCCCGCGCACCGAGCGGGTTGTTCGGGCCGCCCGGCATGCCGCCGGCAAGCTTGCGATAACGCTCTTCGCGGCGCTGCATGTTTTCGGTCGGCGTCCAGCTCGGCCACTCGGCCTTGCGGCCGATATAGGCGTCGCCGGCAAAGGCCAGCCCCTCGCGGCCGACGCCCACCCCGTAACGCACTGCCCTGCCGTCGCCGAGGACATAGTAGGCGCGGCGCGCCGGGGTATCGACCACCACTGTGCCGGCAGCGTGTGTGGTTTCATAGGCCACTTCCTGGCGGCGGAGCTCCGGCTTGATCTTGTCGATCGGCACCTGCTTCAGCGGAAATTTTTCTTCCGGAAGTGCGGCGTAATTGGTCTGGCTGTTCAGGCCGGTCGAAGAGCAGCCGGCGACAAAAAGCGGCAGAGCGATCAAAAAGCCCCGGCGGGAGATCGTCATGAATGTGTCCTTAGTGCGTCAACATGATGTCGCAAGCTAAGGAAATTATGGTTAACGAACGACTAACGACGGCCCGCAATAAGCGATCACGAAGGCGTCAGCACGTGAAAATTGTCGGCAGCGGGGATAATCCGCCTCACATATTCGGATAGACCGGCCCCTCGCCGCCCTGCGGCGGCACCCAGTTGATGTTCTGGTTGGGGTCCTTGATGTCGCAGGTCTTGCAGTGCACGCAGTTCTGGGCGTTGATGACGAAGGTGTCCTG
>NZ_ML133525.1 GCF_003985145.1 Rhizobium anhuiense
GTGTTCCAGTCCTATGCGCTCTATCCGAACATGACGGTGGCGGGCAACATCGCCTTCGGCATGGAGATCCGCGGCGTGCCGAAGGACGAACGTGCCAAGGCGATCAAACAGGTCTCCGACATGCTGCAGATCGGCCATCTGCTCGACCGCAAGCCGAGCCAGCTGTCGGGCGGCCAGCGCCAGCGCGTCGCCATGGGGAGAGCCTTGGTGCGCAACCCGCAGGTCTTCCTGTTCGATGAACCGCTCTCCAATCTCGATGCCAAGCTGCGCGTCGACATGCGCACCGAGATCAAGCGGCTGCATCAGCGCATGGGCACCACCTTCGTCTATGTCACCCATGATCAGATCGAGGCGATGACGCTGGCGACCAAGATCGCCGTGCTGAAGGACGGGGTGCTGCAGCAGTTCGGCACGCCGGCCGAGATCTATAACAGCCCCTCCAACATCTTCGTCGCCGACTTCATGGGATCGCCGGCGATGAACCTCTTGACCGCCACCGTCGAAAACGGCGCCGGTGGGCTGGAAGTCTCGCTGGAGCGGCCGAATGCCGCCCCGCTCAAGCTGCCCGTCATGGCTGGCAACAATGGCCTGACCACCTATACCGGCAGACAGGTGATCTTCGGCATCCGGCCCGAGGCGCTGACCGATCCCGACGGCGCCGACCGCAAGGCGCGCATGCTGAGCGAGGGCGACTGCCTGATCGAGGTGGTCGAACCGGCCGGCTCCGACACCTTCGCCGTCACCAAGCTCGGCGGCAAGTCCGTCGTCGCCCGCCTGCGCGCCGATGCCGGTATCGCACCTGGCCAGACAACCCGACTGGCCTTCAATCTCGATAAGGCCGTCTTCTTCGATCCAGAAAGCCAGGCCAGGATCGGGTGATGGCCGTCAGGCGGCCGTCACGCTTGTTGTCACCGGTGCGAAACGTGTAGAAACGACTTCGACGGTGATCTCGCCGGTGAAGCCCGTCGCCTCCAGCCAGAAGCCTGATGTGCCGCCCTGCAATGGCACAGTGGTCGGGCCGACGATCCTTGCCGGGCCGTGCACCTTCAGCGAAATGCTGTCATTCATGAAGGGCAGGCGCTGGCCGCTCTGGTCGAGGGCGCGGATGATGACGCGTGTGCTGTCGCGTTCGCGGGCTCTGAGCGTCGACCTGTCGGCAACGACCTCAAGCGTCGTCGGCAACGGATCGGCCGCCAGCGTCAGGCTGGCCACCGGTTGGCCGTCGATATAGCCGGTGAAGGTGCCGTCGATCCATTCGAGGCCCCAGGTGCCGAGCTCATCGGCGGTGAAGTGGCGATGGTCGAGCACGACGGGCGGATGCGGCAGATGCGGGTAGTTTTCGCGGTCCGGGCCGATGCGTTTGGAAAGCGCGCCATATTGCAGCTCCACCTCGTCGCAGTTGGTCAGGATGATCAGCGGCAGCACGCCACCGATATTGCGTTCGCCGCGCGCCCAGAAGGTCACCGGCTTCATGACGATCTCGTCTGATGGATCGCACTGGCTGATATAGGCATAGGCCGCGAATTTCGGCTCGCGGAACATGTCCATGACGCCGTGATAGCAGATGCGGTCGCCGGAGCCGAAATCCTTGTGCGTGTTGTAGTCGAACATGCACCAGCCGATGGCGCCGGATATATCGGCATCGCCGTAGGCGGCGTTCAGCACGTCCAGGTGCCGGCGTACATGCTCGGCCTGGCGCTGCTCCTGATCGTAAATCTTCGTCGGGTGCATGTGGCCGTTGAACTCGGTGATGAGGTACGGCACCTTGTGGGACAGTCCGGTATTTTCCTGCTGGCCGCGCAGCGTCGTGCGAGGGCGGTTGGCGCCCGGCAGTTCCTCGTTGCCGAGGATGAAGTCGTTCATCGTGTAGACGTCCTCGAGCAGTTCGCTCTCGGTGATATAACGCACGCCGCCGGTCTGGCGGGTGCTGTCGAGCTCGCGGGCGAGGCGGTTGGTCTCGGCGTAGAAATCGTGATTGTCCTGCGATTCATTGATGCGCACGCCCCAGATGATGATCGAGGGGTGGTTCCAGTCGCGCTCGATCATGCGGCGGACGTTCTCGATCGATTCCTGCTGCCAATCGGCATCGCCGATATGCTGCCAGCCGGGGATTTCCTCGAAAACCAGCAGGCCGATCGCATCGCAGCGATTGAGGAACCATTTCGACTGCGGATAATGCGAAGTGCGGACGATATTGCACTTCAGCACCGTCTTCATGATGTCGGCGTCGCGCTCCTGGGCGGAGCGGCCGGCGGCATAACCGACATAGGGGAAGGACTGGTGACGGTTGAGGCCGTGCAGCTTCAGCGGCTTGCCGTTCAGGAGGAAACCTTCCGGCGTGAATTCGGCGGTGCGGAAGCCGAACCGGGTCGAGAGACGGTCCGAGCCGTGCTCGGACCTGAGTTCGACGGTGACGTCATAGAGTGTGGGATCGGTGACGTCCCAGAGGGTGATGCCGGTGAGGCCGCCGAAGGAGAGCGTGGTGCGGCTGCCGATCGTTTCAGTGGCGGCGGTGGCGACCACGGTGCCGTCGGCCTGCTTCAGCGTGGCGGTGACGGTCGCCGAGAAGCTGCGGCTCTCGGGATTGGCGATATCGACACGCACGGTTGCCGATTTCTCCGGGCGAAGAACGTCTGTGGTTTCGATCTTGAGATTGCGGATCGACACCGGATCGGTGACCTTCAGCCAGACGTCGCGGTAGATGCCGGCATAGGTGAGATAATCGATGCGGCCGCCGAAAGGCGGAATGGCGGGGTTCTCGCTGCCGTCGATCTTGACGGTGACGAGGTTCTCGCCCTTGACGAGCCTGCCGGTGAAGCGGGCCTCGAAGGGTGTGTAGCCGTCCTTGTGGGCGATGATCTCTTCGCCGTTCAGATAGACGACGCTGTCGGCCATGGCGGCGTCGAAGACGAGCGAAACCTCGCGCCCTTCGAATTCCGGCAGCCAGCGCAGCACCTTCTGATAGGTGAAGGCGCGCTGATAGCTGGTCTCGTCGAAATAGTTGAAGGGCAGTTCGACGGCGGTATGCGGCAGGCTGACTGATTTGGCGGCATCGAAAGATTCGAGCAAACGCTGACCGAAGCCCTCATGGAAACTCCAGCCTTCATTGAAGGAGACGACGGAACGCATTTCAGGCTCTCCAGCTTGCGGCATCAGGGACATTGCGGCGCCCTTCGGCGCGTGAAAATCTGGTCATCGGTATTCCTCCTCGATGCAATGGATGTGTGCCGCTATGCGGTCGAGCCCCAGCGGGCGGTGCAGGTGAGTGTGATGCTGTGCGGGCCTTCGATCTCGGCGTCATGGCGTTCGATCAGTTCGACGACGGCATCGATGAAGGCGACGTGGTCGAGGCTCAGCGTGGTGAGGTCGTTGCAATCCCAGGCGGCCATGGCGATGCCGTCCTGGCCGACGATGGCGATATCGTCAGGCGTGTTCTTGCCGATCACCCGGCGGGCGGCATCGCGTGCGCCGATCGCCATGACGTCGTTGCCGCAGATGATGGCATCGACTTTGTTCCGGTGCAGCAGCAGCACGGCTTCCTTGAAGCCGGAATCATAGGAATAGTCGCCGAAGGCCTGCGCCTCGAAAGAGAGGCCGCGCTTGGCGAGCGCATCGGCGAACCATTTGCGCCTGAGCTTGTCGATCCAGCTTGAATTGGTGCCGGAGAGGTAGGCGAAACGCTTCTTGCCGTCGCGGACGATCTTGTCGATGATCTCGTCGGCGGCCCCAGAGCCGTCGATGCGGATGCTGGAGACGTTTTCGTTGTCGAGCGGCTCGAAGGAGACGATGATAGGCTTCGTCGTGTGGAAGATGTCGACGGCATCCTGCATCGACACCATGTCGGAGAAGACGACGACGTGATCGACCTGATAGGTGGAGGCAAGGCGCATCAGCTGCAGCCGGTCGGAATGATCGGCGCAGCAGAGGATTATCGGCAGCAATTGTCTTGCCTGCAGGCGGTGGACGAGTAGCTGCTGTTCCTCGGCCTCGCAGGGGTTGCCGATCGCATTGACGACCAGGGCGACGAGGCGCGAGCGCTGGTTGTTCAGCGAGCGGGCGATCGCATTCGGCTGGTAGCCATGTTCACGGGCGACGGCGAGGATGCGATCGCGGGTGGCGCTGCCGATGCGTGAATCCGGGGAGAAGGCGCGGGAAATGGTGGCGGAGGAGACGCCGGCGAGTTTCGCCAGTTCCTTCGAAGTGATCCGCCGTCTGTTCATTCCGCCCATCTTCAGCGCCTATCGGGCGACGATCCTGACGGAAGCGCCGTCGGCCGCTGCCGATTCCTTGATTGCATCCCATAGCCTAGCGAATCTGAGGCCCATTTCAACGGAGCCGGAGTTTTCCATCTTTCCCGCGCGAATGGCGAGGAAATTTTTCATCGGATTGCCGAGAATCTCGGCCTCCTCGCGCGGCTCGGGGCTCCGCCCGACGCTGATTTCGCGCCAGCCGCCCCAGGCGTCGATGCGCACGATCGCCTTCGAATAGAAGAAGGTGATGTGGGAAGCGCAGCCCGGAGGGCCTTCGCCGGCGGCCGTCAATGTCGCCAGCGCACCGTTTTTCAGCCGGGCGGAGACGGCGGTGGCGATGTCGACCTGCCTGCCGTGATTGTTCATGTAGGCCGACACGCTGTCAAAATCGGAATTGGCGAGCAGGCAGACGGTGTTCATCATGTGGGCGCCGGTATCGAACATGAAGCCACCGCCTGAAATCTCGGGCTGCTGTTTCCAGTGACCATGATAATTCGACGACCAGCTTTCCCAGATCATCCCCGATATGGCGATCAGTTCGCCGAATTCACCGGCGAGCGCCCGTCGGCGCGTGTCGAGCACCAGCGGCGAGAGGCCGCCCTGGAAGGCAGTGACGATGGTGACGCCGCTCTTCTTCTGCGCGGCGATCAGCCTCTCGGCCTCGGTGACTGTCGTCACCATCGGCTTTTCGAGGAAGAGGTCGAGGCCGGCCTCGGCAACGGCAGTTGCCTGCTCGGCATGGAAGGCATGCGGGGTGGAGATGTAGACGATGTCGAGTTCGTCCCGGCACTGGCTGAGCATCTGACGATAGTCCTCGAAACTCTTCGGTTCGGGGGCGCCGGCGGCGAGGCAGACGTCGAGCAGGCGCTGGCGCGAAGCCGCCGTGGTGTCGGCGAGTGCAGCAAATTCGATCTCCGGCATCTTGACCCAGCTCGCGGCATATTCCGCCGCCTTCAGGCCGGCACCGATGACGCCGAGGCGCAATTTCCCAGGCATGAAATTTCCTCCCTGATTGCATTTGTGCACACGATTACACAAACGTTACGGTGATGGCAATATCTAATTAAATAAGTAATATCAGTGTATTAAAACCCGATAACGAATCTTTTTAAAAACCGTCTTGTCAGCATTGGGAATGCGTGTACATTTTCGCGGTCGGTGCTGGAGGGCGCCGTGTCTCTAAAAAAGGGAGGACTTCCGTTGAAGAAGATGGTTCTTGGCGGCCTGTGCGCCGTTCTGCTGAGCGCGGTTTCGACGCTGGCGCAGGCTGAAACAATCCGAATTGCAAATCACGGTCAGGCCGGCATCGACGCGATGAAGTCGACGGTCGAGCGGATCGAAAAGAAATACGGCGTCACCGTCGAGGTCATCGAATATCCGGCGCCGGACAAGGATTACCTGACGAAACTCCTGACGGAGCTCGGCGCCGGCAACGCCCCCGACCTGTTCTCCATCCCGACGACGGCAGCCGTCGCCGACATGGTGGAAGCCGGCTACCTCGCGCCTGTGACCAAGGAGTTCAAGGCCTGGGATGGCTACGCCAACCTCTATGATGTCGCCAAGGACCTCGCCGTCAGCCCGGACGGAGAGACTTATGTGATGCCGTTCATGCTCGGCATCCAGGAAATCTATTATCGCAAGGACGTTCTCGAAAAGGCCGGCATCTCGACCGAACAGCCGAAGACCTGGCAGGAGCTTCTCGATCGTGCCGCCGAAATCAAGCAGAAGACCGGCGCCTATGGCCTGCTGTTCCCGGCCGGCGTTTCCTGGGGAAGCGGTGCCTTCGACGAAGGCTTCCAGCACCTGCTCGTCGGTTCGAAGACGCCGCAGCTCGTCGATGCCGACGGCAAGCTCGATCTGAATGGCGAAGGCATCAAGGATGTCTTCAACGTCTACAAGGAACTGATCGACAAGGATCTGATGCCGACGCAGCCGCTGCTCGGACCCGAGCCCTGGGTCGTGCCGAAGTACCAGATGTTCCCGGAAGGCAAGCTTGCCGCCACCACCTGCGGCTCCTGGTGCTATATTTTCGACTGGGGCCGCGAGAGCAAAAATCCGATTCCCGACGTGACGAAGGTGGTCGGCACCTGGACAGTACCGGGCCAGAGCAGCGGCCAGTATGTGCTTGCCAATCTCGCCGCGCCGTGGGCGGTCAATTCCAAGTCGGCCAACACCGAATTGGCGATCAAGGCGCTGATGGAGATCGGCTCGATCGAGACACAGGTTTCCTACGCCGCCCGCATCGGCAATATTCCCGCCAGCAAGGACGCGGCCGACAATGCCGAGTTCCAGAAGCTGACGGAACTGGTTCCGATCCATGCGGCGGCCGGGAACGGCGTGTTCCTGAAGCAGGCCTCCGGCTTCGGCACGGTCTCCGAAGGTGTGGCGCGGGCCACCGAAGCGCTGCTGCGCAAGGAAACCGACGCCGCCGGCGCCCAGAAGATCCTTGTCGACTACGTCAAGGAAACGCTCGGCGACGACATGGTCAAGTAAGCCTCCGCTTTCTTTCCCAGCGAACGGGGACGCGGCGACATCGCCCGCGTCTTCCCCTTTTCATTCGATAAGCCGGCTTCATTCGACAAGGTTGTGAGCTTCCATGGCCCGAAACTCTCATGAAAAGCGCGCCGAGCGGCAGTGGCTGCTGATCCTGCTGCCCTCGCTGGTGCTGCTTCTGGCCTTCGTCATCTATCCGGCCCTCTATTCCATCTATCTGAGTTTTACCAATGAGGCGCTGACCGGGGCGGCGGCGCTGCGGCCCCGCTTCGTCGGTCTCAGGAATTATACGCGGCTCCTCAACGACGCGAAGTTCTGGAACGCGCTGTTCGTCACCTTCGTCTTCGTCATCGGTTCGGCAGTGATCGGCCAGTTCGTGCTTGGGCTGATCTCGGCAATGGCGCTGCGCCGGCCGATCCGCTTCCGGCGGCTGTTCTCGTCGATCATCCTGTTGCCGAATGCCGCCCCTGAGGTCGTCGCCGGCTTCATGTGGATCTCGATGCTGGCCGGCGGCGACAATGCCACGCTCAGCCGCATCGTCAGCTTTTTCGGTGTCGCGCCGGCCGACTGGCTGCAGGTCTTCCCGCTGTCGATGATTATCGTCGTCAACACTTGGCGCGGCATCGCCACGGCGATGATCCTCCTGACCGCGGGCCTCAGCACCATACCGGGGGAGATTTACGAGGCGGCCCGCATGGATGGCGCCACACCGTCGCAGATGTTTCGCCGCATCACCCTGCCGCTGATGATGCCGACGATCCTGCTCTACATGCTGATCTCGGCCGTCTCCACCATTGCCGTCTTCGGCCTCGTCTATGCGCTGACGCGCGGCGGGCCGGGCGGGGCGACCGAGGTCGTCAGCATCTATATCTATAACCAGTCCTTCACGGCCTTCCAGCTGGGATATGGGGCGGCGGTCGCGGTCGTCGCGCTCGTCATCTCGCTGATATTGGGCATCGCCTATGTCCGGGCCATGAAGGTGGAGGTCTGACATGGCCGTCGTTTCCCCGAGCGAGACCGCAAACAAAGGCCGCTCCGACCTCATCGCCTATGCGACGCTGTCGCTGATCTCGATCTTCTGCGCGGTTCCCTTCTTCTGGGTGCTGCTCGCCTCTCTCGACGGCAATGCGCAGCTTTTCCTGCACTGGCCGGAGCAGTGGACCTTCGCCAACTATATCAAGGTCTTCACCAAGGAGGACGGGGCGAAGTGGCTGTTCAACTCGCTCTTCGTGGTCGGCGGTGCGACGCTGCTGGTCATGGTGCTTGCCGGGCTCGGCGGTTATGCGCTGTCACGCACCAGGGCCTGGTGGAAGCTGCCCTTCCTCTACGCGATCCTGCTCATCCGGGTGCTGCCGCCGACGGCGCTGGTCGTGCCGCTCTACAAGTTCCTGCTGACGCTGAACAATGCGGAAGCGGCAGTGCTCAGGCCGATCTTCGGCAGCTATGCCCGCGACATCATGCGCTGGACCGGCTTTATCGACGGTTATCTCGGGCTGATCCTGGTGCTGGCGACCATGCAATTGCCGCTGGCGCTCTGGATCATGAAGACCTTCTTCGACGGGCTGCCGAGGGATTACGAAGAGGCGGCGCTGATGGATGGAGCGACACTGATCCAGCGCATCCGCCGGGTGCTGATCCCGCTGGCGCTGCCGGGGCTTACGGCCGCCGGGCTGTTCGCCTTCATGTCGGCCTGGGGTGACTTCCTTCTGCCGCTGATCTTCCTGTCGTCACCGGAACTGCAGACGCTGCCGCTCGGTCTCTTCCGGGCCTTCCTGCGCATCAACGAGATCGATTACGGCCTTCTGACGGCTTTGGCCTTCATCTACCTGCTGCCTGCCGTCGTCGCCTTCGGTTTTGCGCGGCGCTTCCTCGTCCAGACATTCTCGGGCGGCGTGAAGGGCTGAGATCAAGAAAGAGAAACAGATGATCAATCTCAGAAACGTTCGCAAATTCTACGGCGCGCTCGAGGTCATCAAAGGCGTCGACATCACAGTGGAAGACGGCGAATTCGCCGTCTTCGTCGGCCCGTCCGGCTGCGGCAAGTCGACGCTGCTGCGGATGATCGCCGGCCTCGAAGGCATCGACGACGGAGACCTCATCCTCAACGGCAAGCGTATCAACGACGTGCCGCCCGACAAGCGCGGCATCGCCATGGTGTTCCAGTCCTATGCGCTCTATCCGCATATGAGTGTTGCCGAAAATATCGGCTTCTCCCTCAGCCTGAAGAAGGTGCCGGAGGCGGAAATCCGCCGGCAGGTCGAAGCCGTCGCCGAGATCCTGCAGCTGACCGACTATCTCGACCGCCGCCCTGCCGCCCTTTCCGGCGGCCAGCGCCAGCGTGTGGCGATCGGCCGGGCCATCATCAAGAAACCGGCGCTGATCCTGTTCGACGAGCCGCTGTCGAACCTCGATTCGGCGCTACGCGTGCAGATGCGCGCCGAGCTGCAGCGTCTGCACCGCGAGCTGAAGGCAACTGTCGTCTACGTCACCCACGACCAGGTGGAGGCGATGACGATGGCCGACCGCATCGTCGTGCTGAACAAGGGCCTGGTGGCACAGGCGGGGGCGCCGATGGCGCTCTACCATCAGCCGGAGAATGAATTTGTCGCGACCTTCATCGGCTCGCCGAAGATGAATGTCATCCCGGTCACCGCGACGCAGGCCTCAGCGGGCAGGCTGCATCTCGACAGCCCGATCGGGCTTTCGCTCGATCTTGCCGATGCGAACGGGGTCGTGCCGCAGGGCGAGGCCAAGCTCGGCATCCGGCCGGAGCATTTGAAGATCGCGCCGGAGGGGCGGGGAAATTTCACCGCCGAGGTGGTCATCGTCGAGCGCCTCGGCGTCGAGACCTACATGACCGTCGGCTCGCCGCAGCAACCGATCGTGGTGCGCGCCGAAGGCGATATCGCGGTGCGGCCGGGCGACCGCGTGCCGCTGATGGCCGATCCGGCTGCCTGCCATCTGTTCGATTCCGCCGGCCGAGTGATCCGTCCGGCAACTGCCTGACACCTGAACCATCGCCCAAACATCGAGGAATGCCATGACAATCAAGATCACCATCTGGAACGAAGGACGCCACGAACAGCTCCACAGGGAGGTCCAGGAGATCTACCCCGACCGTATCGACGGCGCGATCGCCGCCGGTATTGCCCATCCGGATTTCGAAATCCGCCGCGGCACGTTGGATGATCCCGATGAAGGCCTGCCGGACAGCGTGCTCGATGATACCGACGTGCTGCTCTGGTGGGGGCATATGGCGCATGACGAGGTCAGCGACGGGCTGATCGACCGCGTGCAGCAGCGTGTGCTGAAGGGCATGGGCCTGCTGGTCCTGCATTCCGGCCATCATTCCAAGCTCTTCCGCCGGCTGATGGGCACCAACGCCAACCTTTCCTGGCGCGAGACGCCGGATGGCGACCTCGAACGCGTCTGGGTGGTCAATCCCTCGCATCCGATCGCCGAGGGACTGCCGCCCTATTTCGAGGTCAATGCCTCGGAAATGTACGGCGAGCCCTTCGATATTCCGCAGCCGGACGAGCTTGTGTTCATCTCCTGGTATTCCGGTGGCGAGGTGTTCCGCAGCGGCTGCACCTTCCAGCGCGGGCGCGGGCGCATTTTCTTCTTCAGCCCCGGCCACGAGACCTACCCGATCTATCACGACAAGATCGTGCATAAGGTGATCTCGAACGGCATCCGCTGGGCGCAGCAGAAACACACAGATGGCCGCATCCTGGAAAACTGGCATCGGGCCGAGCCGCTGCATGGGCGTCCCGACAGCTGAAGGCCTGATCTATGGATATTGTGCGCCGGTCGTCTTGATATAAATCGAATAGACCGAACGCGTCGCGGTGATGAAGAGCCGGTTTTTCTTGGGGCCGCCGAAGGTGAGGTTGGACACCGTCTGCGGCACCCTGATCTTGCCGAGCAGCGTTCCCTCGGGCGAAAAGCAGTGGACGCCGTCGGAGGCGCTCGTCCAGAGATTGCCTTGGACATCGAAGCGGAAGCCGTCGGGATTGCCGACGTCGAGGCTGCAGAAGTAACGGCTATTCGCAAGCCTCCTGCCGTCGATGACGTCGAAAACGCGGATATGGCGCGGCACGTCATGTTTTGCCGAGCCGGAATCGGCAATATAAAGCTTCGTCTCATCGGGCGAGAAGGCAAGGCCGTTCGGTTGGATGAAATCCTCGACGACGGCATCGATCTCGCCGCTTACGGGGTCGATCCGGTAGACGTTGCGGGTCGGCTGCTCGGGCTCGGCCTTGTGGCCCTCGTAATCGGACAGGATGCCGTAAGTCGGATCGGTGAACCAGACCCCGCCGTCGGAGTGCACGACGACGTCGTTCGGCGAATTCAGCCGCTTGCCCTCATAGCTGTCGGCGAGAACGGTGATGGTGCCGTCCGTCTCGGTACGGGTGACGCGGCGGCCGCCATGTTCACAGGAGATGAGCCGGCCCTGCCGGTCGCGGGTATTGCCGTTGACGTAGTTGGATGGTGAACGGAAGACGGAGACCGTTCCATCCGGTGTCCATCGCATCATCCGTTCATTCGGGATATCGCTCCAGAGAAGGCAGTTCAGGTCGGAAAACCAGACCGGGCCTTCCGTCCAGCGGCAGCCGGAATAAAGCTCCTCGAGGGTGGCGCTGCCGATGATCATTGCACCGAAGCGTTCGTCGCGGATCTCATAAATCGGATTGTCGCCCATGCCGGTTTCCTCCCTGAATGCTGCCGTTCTTTTCCTAGCGGCAAAAACCTGGAGGTGCCAGAGCCCGGCGACGGAATTGCCGGGCTCTGCCTTTCTCAGAGGGCTGCGACCGGATGCGGCGAGCCGTCGTAGGCGCCCCAGATCGACTGATCGAAGCAGATGACCGAGCCGGTCATCAGGCCGGATTCGGAAGACGACAGGTAAGCGCAGGCGCGCGCCACCTCGTGCGGATCGACGAGACGGCCGAAGGGCTGGCTTGCCTCCGCCTTCTCCAACCAGTCGGCCGGTGCCTCGTGATATTCGCGCTGGATCCGGTCCTCGCCTTCGGAGGCCATCCAACCGATGTTCAGACCATTGACGCGGATGCGGTTGCGCAGCAGCGCGTAGGCGGTGTTCTTCGTCAGCGTTTCCAGCGCGCCCTTGGAGGCGCAATAGGCGGCGATGAAGGGCTGGCCGGCTTTGGCCGACATCGAGCCGATGTTGACGATGGTGCCTTCGATCTTTTCGCGGCGCATGACCTTTATCGCTTCCTGCATCAGGAAAAACGGCGCGCGCACATTGACGGCGAACATGGCGTCGAAGAGCTCCGGGCTGGTATCGAGAATGGTGCCGCGATCGGTAATGGCGGCGGCATTGACCAGCGCGTCGACACGGCCGAAGGCCTCATCGCAGGCGCGCACGACATTCTGCGCCTCCTCGACCTTGCCGAGGTCGGCCTTCATATAAACGACCCTGGCGCCGGTCACGTCCGAAATCTCCGCGGCCTTCGCATTACCTTTGGCTTCGTTGCGGCCGCAGATGACGATGCCCTTTGCGCCGCGCTCGGCGAAGAGGCGGGCGATGGTGGCGCCCAAGCCTTGCGTGCCGCCCGTAATGATGGCGATCTTGCCGTCGAGACGGCCGTGGTCTGTGCTCATGTGGTTCCTCCGTTGTGATGATGTGCGAATGGCCTCCCGCGGATGCGGGAGGCTTGTGTCAGTACGGATACAAGAGACTTACGCTTCCAATCAGCTCAGCTTCTTCTGCGCCTGCGCCGCAAGTGCTGCGGTAAAGGCCTCGTCGCTCCAGCCTTCCTTCAGCGCCTCGTGCATCAGTTGCGCCTGTGTCTTCGGCGCCAGTCCGCCGAGCGGCGGGTCGCGGTCGAGATTGGTCGGGAAGGAATAACCTTCGGCGCAGGCGGCGACGGCGTTGGCGATTTCATCAGGCGAGAGCTTTTCCTGCAAGCTCTTCAAGGCGGGAAACAGCCTGGCGCTCATCTTCTCGCGGTTGACGGTTTCCATCGCCCGGCCGAAGGCGGAGGAGACTTGCAGGAGGTTGGCGACACGCTTGATGTCGGCCGAGCGGTTGGTGCCGGCGGCATGGAAAAGGGCGGGATTGAAGAAGACGACGTCGCCTTTTTCGAGCGGCATCTGGACATGATGGGTTTCGAAATAATCGCGGAACTCCTGCCGTTTCAGCGCGAGATAACCGGGCACATAGGTTTGGCTGTGCGGCAGAAAGAGCGTCGGGCCGCTTTCGAGCGGCATGTCGCAATGGGCGACCGCGCCCTGCAGTGTCAGTACCGGCGAGAGCCGGTGCACATGCGCCGGAAACTGCTCGATCACCGCAGACGACTGAAACCCGAGATGGTAATCGCGATGCGCCGACTGCGCCGCGCCGCCCGGATTGACGCGATTGACCTGCGCCGTCATCTGGTAGCTCGGGCCGAGCCAGGCTTCGCTTGCCAGCGCGATGATGGGATTGCCGTAATATTCGGCGAAATTTGCCGGATCGGCGAGGCAATGTTTTTCCAGCGAATTCCAGATGCGGTCGTTGGCGCCGGGCTTGGCGAAATGATCGCCGCCGCCGGTCGCAGTGCGGTGCTGTTCCTCGATGATCGCGTCGAAGATCGTGCTGGCGCGGTCGATGATGCCGGTGTCTTCGTAAGCGCGCTTGAACACGACGACCCCAGGGCCTTCGCCGAAGGCTTCGCAGATTTCGGCCAACACGGCGCGCCGGCCTCCCGGCGCTGCGACTTCGGCCATCACCTTTCGGCTGTCATAGATCAGCACGTTTTTTTCGACCGCGGACGCCAAGGGATAATCGGCAAGCACCGTCGTTTTTTCCGCAAGGCTGCGGAAATCGTCGAGATCGCAGGCTTCTTCGCTCAGCCAAACGCGGTCGGCGCGCAGTGTCTGCGGGTTGTCGGTTTTCATGGCGGGCTCCTCCCTCTTTCCGATGGAGGCACTATACGCCGCGATGCCAGGTGATATAGATCAGAAATCCATCAAAAAACCATCAGGCCGGACCGATGGCGCATCTCTTTCTCGTCAAGGACATCGCCTTCCAGGCGGGGCTCAGCACCGCAACTGTCGACCGGGTGCTGAACGGCAGGCCGGGCGTGCGCCGGCAGACGGAGATGCGGGTGAAGGCGGCGATCGCCGAGCTGGAGAAGCAGCAGGCGGGGGCGATGGGCAGCGGGCGTGTGCTGGCGATCGATATCGTCATGGAGACGCCCCAGCGTTTCAGCGATGCGGTGCGCACTGCCTTCGAAGCGGAGATGGCGGCCTTCCTGCCGGGCGTCTTCCGCTGCCGGTTCCATTTCGCCGAGGTGATGAAGCCGGCCGAACTGGTGCAGCTTCTCGATCGCATCCGGCTGCGTGGCACGCACGGGATCGTGCTCAAGGCGCCTGACGTTGCCGAGGTGGCTGCCGCGGTTGCCCGGGCGGATGTGGCCGGCATTCCCGTGGTGACGCTGGTGACCGACCTGCCGAATTCGGCCCGCATCGCCTATGCCGGCGCCGACAACCGGGCGGCGGGAGAGACCGCCGCCTATCTGATCGGCGAATTCCTTGGAGACCATGGCGGCAAGGTGCTGGTGACTCTGTCGAGCGGGCGGTTCCGCGGCGAGGAGGAGCGCGAAATCGGCTTTCGCCGCAGCATCCGCGCCCATTATCCCGACATCGGCATTACCGAAATCAGCGAGGGGCACGGCACCGATGCCGCCACGGGAACGCTTGCGGCGGCAGCGCTTGCCGCCGATCCCGCCATCAACGCCGTCTATTCGATCGGCGGTGGCAACCGGGCGGTGCTTTCGGCCTTCGATGCGGCCCAACGTCCCGTCCGCGTCTTCGTCGCCCATGATCTCGATGCCGATAATCGCGCCCTGCTTGCCGCGCGTCGGATCGGCTTCGTGCTGCATCACGATCTCAGAACCGATGCGCGCTCGGCCTTTAGGGCGATCATGAGCCGGGCACAAGCGTCGGGGCGGGCGGTTTCGCCCTCGCTTTCAACGGTCGAAATCATCACGCCCTACAATATGCCTGCGGGCGATTGAGCCAATTGACTTTCCTTCCGTGCCGAATTCGGGCTACAGCTCAGACCAAGCACGAGTGAAGGTGAGCGCCATGGATTACAGCGACGTCAGCACGATTGCAGCCTGGGTGACCGAGCAGGGACTGAAGGGTGTTTCCGAAGCCGAGCTCATGACCGGTTTCTGCGCGGCCTGTCGTAATGCCGGCCTGCCGCTCGACCGCGGTCTGGCGCTGATGGATACGTTGCATCCGGTGCATGAGGGCCGTGCTTTCCGCTGGGACAGCGTCGAGGAGATCCAGACAGAGTTCGAATATGGTCCGACGAGCTCGGGGGAAGCGGCGTCGAACTGGCAGCGTTCGGCTTTCTATCATCTTTGGTCTCGCAACGAGCGGGAGATCCGCCGGCGTCTCGGTTTCGGCGATCCGATCGATTTCAGCCTGCTCGATACGATCGCTGAAGCCGGCCACACGGATTTCGTGGCGATGATGCATCGTTTTTCCGAGGCTGGCACGATCGGCGAGATGGATTGCTTCTTCTCGCATTTCGCGACGAAACATCCTGAGGGCTTTTCCGATCACGACCTTGCCATCCTGCGCAAGCTGGTGCCGGTGTTGGGGCTGGCGATCAAATGCATCGCGCTTGGGCGCATCGCCCGCACCATCGCGGAGGTCTATCTCGGCGAGGACGCCGCGCGCCAGGTCATGGAAGGCAAGATCAGCCGCGGCAAATCGGAGCGGATTTCCGCAGCACTCTGGTTTTCCGATCTGCTGAACTACACCAAGATCTCCGACAGCGTACCGCCGGAGGAGATCATCCCGCTGCTCAACGACTACAGCGAGGCTGTGATCACGGCGATCCACGCATCCGGCGGCAACGTGCTGAAGCTGATCGGCGACGGCGTGCTGGCGATCTTCAAGGGCGAGGTTCCGGCGGAGGCTTGTTCCGCGGCCCTACGCGCCGAATCCCTTCTGCGCGAAAAGCTCGGCACGTTGAATGATGAACGCCGAAGGGCCGGCCGGGCCGCGACCGACGTCTATATCGGCCTGCATATCGGCGACGTCTTCTACGGCAATATCGGCAGCCAGGACCGGCTGGACTTTACCGTCATCGGGCCTGCCGTCAACGAGGTCAGCCGCATCGCCTCGATCTGCCGCTCGGTCGATCTCAACCTCTTGATGTCCTCCGATTTCGCCTCGGCGATCCCGGAGGAGGAGCGCGCGACACTCGCCTGCATCGGCCGCTACGCATTGCGCGGCGTACAGCGTGCGCAGGAGCTCTATACGCTCGATAGCGCCCGGCTGAACGGCTGATCGCAGCAGCATCGGCAAGGAGGTAGAGCGGGTCGTCAGAGCTTTCCGAGGAGGCTCTGCCTCAATGCCCACTTCTCCGGCCCGTGGACGGCGGCAAAGAGCAGGCCGGCGAGGAAGGTGAAGTGATCGACGAAGAAGCCGAACTCGGCCTGGTTCTGCTGCCAATGCGATGGGCCGTGGAAGGCGAAGGCGAGGAAGATCACATAGATGCCGGCGAGCAGGCTGGCCTCCGTGAAGAAGGCACCTGTTATGAAGGCGAGCGCCAGCGCGATCTCGAAGAAGGCGGCGATCCAGGCCAGGAATGTCGCGATCGGAAAACCGGCGGCGGCGACGTAGTCCGCCGTCGCACCGATATCGGCGAACTTGAAGCCGGCCGCCATGAAGAAGATAAAACTGAAGATGATGCGGGCGACGATGATTGCGATCGCTCTGGCCATATGGAAACCTCCTCTTGAGCTTCTACTATGACGGATGAGAGGCTCGATGTCCGACACCATGAATGAAAAAGGGCCGCTTGCGCGACCCTTATCTCTTACCACTCGGCGAAGCTGCCGTCGGCGTGCCGCCAGATCGGGTTGCGCCAGCGATGGCCCTCCTTGGCGCGTTCGATGACATAAGCCTCGTCGACCTCGATGCCGAGGCCGGGACCCTGCGGGATCGAAACGAAACCATCGGCATAGTGGAACACCTCCTTGTTGGAGATGTAGTCGAGGATGTCGTTGCCCTTGTTGTAGTGGATGCCGAGGCTCTGTTCCTGGATGAAGGCGTTGTAGCTGACGGCATCGACCTGCAGGCAGGCGGCGAGCGCGATCGGGCCGAGCGGGCAATGCGGCGCCAGCGCCACGTCATAGGCTTCGGCCATCGCCGCGATCTTGCGGCATTCGGTAATGCCGCCGGCATGGGAGAGATCCGGCTGGATGATGTCGACATAGCCGTCGGACAGAACCTGCTTGAAGTCCCAGCGCGAAAACAGCCGTTCGCCGAGCGCGATCGGCGTCGAGGTATGGTTGACGATATCGCGCAGCGCTTCCTTGTTTTCCGAAAGCACCGGCTCCTCGATAAACATCAGCTTGTAGGGATCGAGCTCCTTAGCGAGAACCTTCGCCATCGGTTTGTGCACACGGCCGTGGAAATCGACGCCGATGCCGATATGCGGGCCGATCGCTTCGCGGATGGCGGCGATGGTTTCGACTGCCTTCTCCACCTTCTCGTTGGTGTCGACGATCTGCATCTCCTCGCAGCCATTGAGTTTGATCGCCTTGAAACCGCGGGCAACCACCTCCCTGGCATTGTTGGCGACATCCGAGGGACGGTCGCCGCCGATCCAGGAATAGACCTTGATACGATCACGGAGCTGGCCGCCGAGGAGCGAATGGATCGGCTGGCCGAGCGCCTTGCCCTTGATGTCCCAGAGCGCCTGGTCGATGCCCGACATCGCGCTCATATGAACGGCGCCGCCGCGATAGAAGCCGCCGCGATACATCACGGTCCAGTGGTCCTCGATCAGGAAGGGATCCTTGCCGATCAGATAGTCTTCCAGTTCGTGGACGGCCGCCTGAACAGTCAGCGCCCGGCCCTCGACGACCGGTTCGCCCCAGCCGACGATGCCCTCGTCGGTCTCGACCTTCAAAAACAGCCAGCGCGGCGGCACGATATAAGTGGTGAGTTTGGTGATCTTCATCGCTGTCTTTCAGTCTCTTCCCGGGTTTGCGATCGGCATGTCCGCAGGTGGTGATCCATCATTTCGTTCTGCCGATCGCCTTTTCGGCGGCGGCAAGGTCGCGCACCGCAAGATCGAGCATGCGGTTGGCGCATTCGCGGGCGCCCGCCTTGTCGCGCATGCGCAGGGCCTCGACCAACTGGCCGTGAACGAGCACCGCATCCTCGCGATTCTCGACGGCGATGTTGGAGGCATGCAGCGCATATTTCAGCGCCGCATGGATGGCGCTCGACAGGCGGCGGAAGACCTGGTTGTGGCTGGCGGTGAGCAGCACCGTATGGAACATGACATCGGCCTCGGTGAAGCTTTCCGGGTCGCGGGCACTGTCGCGCATCTGCCGCCAGGCCTTGTCGAGATCGGCGATCTCCTGGGCGCTGGCCCGCTCGGCGGCATATTCCGCAGCTGCCGGCTCGATGGTGCGGCGGGCTTCGAGAATGCAGCCGAGCAGGTCGAAATCCTTGATGTAAGGGCCGATCCACTCGAGCACGTCGGCATCGAGTATATTCCAGTCGTCCCGGTCGCAGACGGTGGTTCCGACCCGCGGTTTGCCGCGGACGAGGCCCTTTGATTCCAGCACCTTCAGCGATTCGCGAATGACGGTGCGGCTGACGCCGTAGAGCTCGCACAGGTCGTTCTCGCGCGGCAGCGGCGTGCCTGAGGGATAGCGGTCCGCGCAGATATCCTGAGCGATCGCCGCCGTGACGTTGCGGCCTACGCGCGGTCGGCGCTTTTCGGCCGCGTCCTGTCGCTCGATTGTTTCCAACTCACCTCTCCGCTCTATCTCCGGCGCGAAGCAATCGAACCTCATTATCCGAATTCGATCCGCTTTGCGACGCTTCCTCCCGGCCTCTCGTCAATAATCCTATTATTCCAATCATCATACATTGGCAATTGACTGGTATGATGATTTATCATAATTCATAGGGCGCTGCCGGGGAGGCAGCTGCTCGGTTTTTAGAGTTCAGGGAGAGAGACATGCGCTTGTTCAAAGCAGCCATCCTGGCTGGCACCTTCGCCATTCTGGCGGCCGGCTCGGCATTTTCCGCAGACGTCAAGATTGGGTTCATCGTCAAGCAGCCCGAGGAGCCGTGGTTCCAGGACGAATGGAAATTCGCCGACCAGGCCGCCAAGGAAAAAGGCTTCACCGTCGTCAAGATCGGCGCCGAAGACGGCGAGAAGGTGCAGTCGGCAATCGACAATCTCGGCGCCCAGGGTGCGCAGGGCTTCATCATCTGCACGCCCGACGTCAAACTCGGCCCCGGCATTGTCGCCAAGGCTGAAGCCAACCAACTGAAGCTGATGACGGTCGACGACCGCCTCGTCAGCGCCGATGGCAAGCCGTTGGAAGACGTACCGCATATGGGCATTTCTGCCACCAAGATCGGCGAGACCGTCGGCCAGGCCATCGTCGACGAAATCAAGAAGCGCGGCTGGGATATGAAAAATGTCGGTGCGGTGCGGGTCTCCTACGACCAGCTACCGACTGCCGTCGACCGCGTCGAAGGGGCGATCTCGGTGCTGAAGTCCGCCGGCTTCCCGGCCGAGAACATCTATGACGCGCCGCAGGCAAAGACCGACACGGAAGCGGCGCTCAATGCGGCAACCACCGTTCTCAACAAACATGCTGATGTGAAATATTGGGTCGCCTTCGGCCTCAACGACGAAGCCGTTCTCGGCGCCGTCCGTGCCTCCGAGTCGGTCGGCATTCCGGCGGCCAACGTCATCGGTGTCGGCATCGGCGGCGCGGAATCGGCGATCAACGAATTCAAGAAGCCGGCTGCGACGGGCTTCTTCGGCACCGTCATCATCTCACCGAAGCGTCACGGCTATGAGACGGCGCTCAACATGTATGACTGGATCGCCAACGGCAAGGAGCCGGCAAAACTGACGCTGACCGCCGGTTCCCTGGCGCTGCGCGGCGATTACGACAAGGTTCGCAAGGATCTTGGCATCGAGTGATCGTCCTTTGAGGATGATGTATGCCCGGCGGCCGCTCAGCGCCGCCGGGTCTTTCTCGACGGAGCGACGATGGCTTTCCTCGAATTCAACAATATTTCCAAGGGTTATCCCGGCGTGCAGGCGCTGGCGGATGTTTCCTTCCCTGTCGAGAAGGGCGCCGTCCACGGCCTGATGGGCGAAAACGGCGCCGGTAAATCGACGCTGATCCGGGTGCTGTCAGGCGACCAGGCCGCCGATAGCGGCACCATCCTCATCGACGGCGAGGAGCAGAAATACGGCTCCGTCCGCGACGCCTTCCATGCCGGCGTCATCGTCATCCATCAGGAACTACAGCTCGTTCCGGAGTTGACGGTCGCCGAAAATCTCTGGCTTGGGCGCTTTCCGGCCAAGGGCGGCGTCATCCATTCGAAGACGTTGATCGAGACGGTGCGCACGAAGCTGGAAGAGATCGGCATCGAAGTTGATCCCGCGGCCAAGGTTGCCTCACTTTCGATCGGCGCGCGGCAGATGGTCGAGATCGCCAAGGCCGTCATGCTCGATGCACGGGTAATCGCGCTCGACGAGCCGACCTCCTCGCTTTCCTCGCGCGAAAGCGAGATCCTGTTTTCTCTCATCGAGACACTGAAGGCGAAGGGAACTGTCATCCTCTATGTCTCGCATCGTCTCGACGAAATTTTCAGGCTTTGCGACAGCCTGACGGTGCTGCGCGACGGCAAGCTTGCCGCCCACCATCCTCAAATCGGCGAAACGACGCGCGAACAGATCATCTCGGAAATGGTCGGACGCGAGATCAGCAATGTCTGGGGATGGCGCGAACGTCCGCTCGGCGCCGTTCGGCTAGAGGTCAAGGGCCTGTCGGGGCCGAGGCTGCGCCACCCGATCAGCTTTTCGGTCCGCCAGGGCGAGATTCTCGGCTTCTTCGGTCTGATCGGCGCCGGCCGCAGCGAGATGGCGCGGCTGCTTTACGGCGCCGATGCCCGGCATCAGGGCCAAGTGACGATCGACGGCGTCGCCGTTTCGCCGAACAATCCGAAAGCGGCGATCAATGCCGGCATGGTGCTGTGCCCCGAGGACCGCAAGTTCGACGGCATCGTCCAGGGCCGATCGATCGAAGAGAATATCGCGATCTCGTCGCGCCGGCATTTTTCGCCCTTCGGCATTCTGAGCCTGAGACAAGAGGCGGCGCTCGCCGACCAGTTCATCGCCAAGCTTCGGGTGCGAACGCCGTCGCGCAAGCAGGACATCATCAATCTCTCCGGCGGCAACCAGCAGAAAGTCATTCTCGGCCGCTGGCTGTCCGAGCAGGGCATCCAGGTTCTCGTCATCGACGAGCCGACGCGCGGCATCGACGTCGGGGCGAAATCGGAAATCTACGAAATCCTCTACGAGCTTGCCGCCGGCGGTATGGCGATCGTGGTGATTTCAAGCGAGTTGCCCGAAGTCATGGGCATCTCCGATCGCATCATGGTGATGTGCCAGGGCAGGGTGGCGGCCAATGTCGCCCGCCAAGATTTCGACGAGCGCAGCATCCTGACGGCGGCGCTCCCCGACAAGAATGCCGCAGGCACCATTTAAGACTGGGAACACGGACGATGCATTCGGTGAAAAAAATCCTTCTCGGCGAACAGGGACTGGTGGTGATCTTCACTGCTGCCTTCGTGATCGTCTCGCTCTTCGTGCCGAACTTTCTGACCGAGCGAAACATGCTGGGGCTGCTTCAGTCGGTCGTCACGATCGGCATCGTCGCCTGTACGATGATGTTCTGCCTGGCGTCTCGCGATTTCGACCTTTCAGTCGGATCGATCGTCGCCTTCTCCGGCATGATCGCGGTGATGGTCTCGAATGCGACGGGCTCCATTCCCCTCGGGCTGCTCGCCGCCTTGCTGTGCGGCGCCCTCGTCGGCTTCGTCAACGGCATCGTCATCGCCCGCTTTCGCATCAATGCGCTGATCACCACGCTGGCGACCATGCAGATCGTGCGCGGGCTGGCGCTGATCGCCTCGGATGGTCGCGCCGTCGGCATCAACGATCCTGCCTTCTACCAGCTTGCCCTGTCGCGTTTCCTGACCGTGCCGACGCCGATCTGGATCATGCTGATCCTTTTCATCCTCTTCGGTTTCGTTCTCAACCGCACCGTCTTCGGCAAGAACACCCTGGCGATCGGCGGCAATCCCGAGGCCTCGCGGCTTGCGGGCGTCAACGTCGTCAACATGCGCATCTGGATCTTTGCGCTGCAGGGTCTCGTCTGCGGCGTTGCCGGCATCCTGCTTGCCTCGCGCATCACCTCCGGCCAGCCGAATGCAGCGACGGGACTCGAACTCTCGGTGATTTCGGCCTGCGTTCTCGGCGGTGTTTCGCTGGCCGGCGGCAGGGCGGCGATGAGCGGTGTGATCGTCGGCGTGCTGATCATGGGCATTGCCGAAAATGTCATGAACCTCTTGAATATCCAGGCATTCTATCAATATGTCGTACGTGGGCTGATCCTGCTGATCGCGGTGCTGCTCGACAATTTGAGGTCTTCAGCTGCGGGGCGACGCGGATGAACCACGGAAGAGCCGGCGACGAAATCGAATTGCGGCACGGCGACCTCGTCGTCCGGGTCAGCCATCGGGGTGCCGCCGTCACCGCCGCAACATATCGGGACGTGCCCTTTCTCGTTGCGGCCGGCGGGCCTGAAGAAACGATGGCGAATTTCGCGATGGTGCCGTTCGGCAACCGCGTGGAAGGCAATGTCATGTCCTTTGCCGGTCGCGACTATACCTTCCAGCCGAATACTGCCGATTCGCTCTATCGGCATGGCGATGGCTGGCTCAGCCTCTGGCAGCTTGAAGACTCGAGCCCGGAGCACGCGCAGTTCTGCTTTTCCCGGGGCGCCGACAGTGTTTCACCTTATGCCTATCTCACCCGGCAGGAGATCCGTCTCGCCGGCAATGCGCTGGTGCTGACACTTTTCGTGGAAAACCGGGGCGAAACCGCTCTTCCCTTCGGGCTCGGTCAGCATCCCTTCTTCGCGCGGACGCCAAAGACGAGGCTGATGATTGCGGCCGATCGTTACTGGAACGAGCGACCCGACCATCTTCCCGATATGCCCGGCTCCGTGCCCGATGATTTCGATTTCAGGTCCGGCAGGCTGTTGCCGCAGAAATGGATGAACAATGCCTTCGAGGGTTGGAACGGACGGGCTGCTATCACCTGGCCGGAACTTGGAATTCAGGCGGCGCTCGAAGCCGATGGTGCGCTCGATCGCTTCATGCTCTATATGCCCGTCACCCGCGGCGACTTCTTCTGCCTCGAGCCGATGAGCCACTTGCCGAACGGCCACCACCTGCCCGATTTCGGTGGGCTCAGGCGGCTTGCGCCGGGGGAGGCTCTTGCCGGCACGGTGACGATCCTGATGTCGGAACTGCCGGTTCAATCGGAGGTGAGATAGATGGGCAGCCGCCTGCATGGCAAGAACATCCTGATCACGGGTGCCGCGCAGGGTATCGGTCTTGCGATGGCAAAGGCTTTCATGCGGGAGGATGCCGCCGTTTTTCTCGTCGATCGCGATGCGGCGCGGCTGGCGAAGGCAGCGAAAGCGCTTCAGAGCAGTGGCGGCCGGCTTGGTTATCTGCCGGCCGACATTACCGATGCCGGAACGATCACGACGTTGGTGGCCCAGGCGAAGGAAGAGATCGGAGAGCTGAACGCGCTCGTCAACAATGCCGGGGTGAATGTCTTTGCCGAACCACTCGAGACGACGGACGAGGAATGGAACCGCTGCTTCGACATCAATCTCAAGGGCGCCTGGAACTGCTGCAAGGCGGTGCTGCCCGGCCTGATCGAACAGGGCGGCGGCGTCATTCTCAACATTGCCTCGACGCACGCTTTCACCATCATCCCGCACACATTTCCCTATCCGCTGGCAAAACACGCCCTGCTCGGGATGACGAAATCCCTGGGTCTCGAATATGCGGCCCGCAATATCCGCGTCAACGCACTGGCGCCGGGCTATGTCTCGACACAGAAGGTGATCGATTACTGGAACAGCTTCCCCGATCCGGAAGCGGCAAAGGCCGAAACGATGAGGCTGCATCCCGGCGGGCGCATCGCGACACCGGAGCAGATCGCCATGGCGGCCGTGTTCATGATTTCGGACGAATGCCCGTTCATGAATGGCACTTGCCTGACGATCGACGGTGGTCTCAGCGTCTTGCAGCATCCCGGCTGAAAGGGCTTCGATTTTCGCTGATTTTTACAGGCCTGTCGTCTTCTCCGGATAGAGCATTATATTGCCCTTCGGGAAGGCTATTTGATCTCCCGCGGGCATGGAGCGGCGCCCTGCCGCTTGCTCGAAAGCACAATCGAAACAGGAGGACGGCATGCAGATCAATCGTACGGCTTCGGCCCATTGGACCGGTGGCCTCAAGGACGGCAAAGGCCTGATCTCGACGCAGAGCGGCGCCCTGAAGGACTATCCCTACGGCTTCGCAAGTCGCTTCGAAGGCATTGCCGGCACCAACCCGGAAGAACTGATCGGCGCAGCCCATGCCGGTTGCTTCACCATGGCGCTGTCGTTGATCCTCGGCGAAGCCGGCTTTACCGCCGAGCATATGGAAACCTCCGCCAAGGTAACGCTGGAAAGCGTCGAGGGCGGCTTTGCCATCACCGCCATCCATCTTTCGCTCTCTGGCCGTATTCCCGGTGCCGATGAGGCGACCTTCACCGAGCTTGCCGACAAGGCCAAGGCCGGTTGCCCTGTGTCCAAGGCGCTCGCCTCCGTTCCGATCACGCTCGACGTCAAGCTCGCCTGATTTCCGGCCGCCGATGAGGTGCCGCGCGCGTTTCGCGTCGCGGCACTTTTCAATTGCGCCCGATCGCCATCGTCCATCTGCTTCAGAAAATCCCTCACACGACCAAATGGCCGTCCTGCCGAGAGCTGTACTGCGCTCAGGGATGTTGACAAGTGACGCCTGATATTTTACGACTGACGAAATTCAAAATTCGTCAGTCGTAATTCGAGGCATCGAAAATCATGGACGAGATTGCGGAAAACACGCTCGACATCACTCGGCAGGAGAATGTCACCCGCATTCTTGATGCGGCCGAGCGGCTGTTTCGGCATTATGGCTACAGCAAGACGACGGTGGCCGACATTGCCCGCGATCTTGGCATGTCGCCCGCCAATATCTATCGTTTCTTCGCCTCCAAGGTGGAAATCCACCAGGCGCTCTGCGGGCGCATGCTCGCCACCGCGTATCAGATCGCCTACGACATCCGCCATCAGCCGATCAGCGCCAGTGAGCGGTTGCGCCGCTATGTCGAGACCCAGCATCAATTGACGCTGGATCTGATGCTCGATGAGATGAAGGTGCATGAGATGATCATCGTCGCGATTGAGCGCGACTGGCACGTCATCGAAAAACATATCGACCGCGTCCATGATCTCATTGCCGAAATCATTGCCGAAGGCATTGCCGCCGGCGAGTTCGTCGAGCAGGACCCGGTCGTTGCCTCGCGCTGCTTCGGCGCGGCGACGATCAATCTCTGCCATCCGCAAATGGTGGCCCAATGCCTTGCCAAAACCAACCGCGCAAGCGTCGACGAACTGATCGACTACGTGATCAGGGCGCTGAAGAAATAATGGACGGCAGCCGCCGTCGAGACCCCCGAAACGATCCAGGAGTGCGGAAGATGTTTTCGCTCAAGACCCTCAGCTACCGCATGCCGTCCGTCACCAGTCTCGCGCTCGTCGGCGCGATCGGCATCGGCGTTTCCGCGTGCTCGGAAGAGAAGGCTGAGGTCAAGCAAGTCGTCCGGCCGGTGAAGGTCGTCGAGATCGCCAAGGCCGGCGACACGCGCAAGCTCGATTATTCCGGCTCGGTCAAGGCGCGCACGGAGATGAACCTCGGTTTCCGCGTCGCCGGCAAGATCACCGAACGCCTCGTCGATATCGGCGACCGGGTGACACCGGGCGATGTTCTTGCCCGCGTCGACGCCACGGATTACCAGCTGGCGGTCAGGACGGCCGAAGCCAATCTCGCCGCGGCCGAAAGGGGTGTCGAAACCACCGATCTCGTCAACAAACGCGCCGAGCAGCTTTTCGACAAGAGTGTCGCCCCGAAGTCGCAGGTTGAACAGGCCTCACTCAGCCATGACCAGGCGATCTCGCAGCGCGATGCCGCCCTTTCGGCGCTCGACCAGGCGAAAAACCAGGTGAGCTACACCGAGCTCAAGGCCGGTCAGAACGGCATCGTCACCGCGATCAATGCCGATACCGGCCAGGTCGTCGGCTCCGGCACCGCCGTCGTCACCGTTGCCGTCGACGGCGAGAAGGAAGTGCAGATCGCGGTTCCGGAAAACGACATTGCCGAATTCAAGCCGGGCAAGACAGTCAAGGCCAGTTTCTGGGCCGACGACAGGCTGGTGCTCGACGGCAAGGTGCGGGAGGTTTCCGGTAGCGCCGACCAGCAATCGCGCACCTTTGCGGTTCGCGTGAGCTTGCCGAACGATCCGCAGGTGCTACTCGGCATGACGGCGACGATCGAGGCCAATGTCAGCAATGGCAACAGCTATGTCTCGATCCCGCTCAGCGCGCTCGCCGAGAAGGACGGCAAGAAGATGGTCTGGACCGTCGATCGCGATACGTCGACTGTGCATGGCCGCGACATCAAGGTCGCCGATTTCACCGGCGACGGCGTGCATGTGATCGAGGGCCTCGACAGCGGCGATCTCGTCGTTGCGGCCGGCACGCAGTTCATGAGCGAAAACCTGAAGGTGAAGGTGCCGGACCAGCAGTCGGCCCTGGCCGCCACGGACCAGACCGTCCGCTGATCGGGCCATAGGATAGGGAATAAGACCATGGACGCCACCACCACCGAGAAGCGGCCCTTCAACCTGTCGCGCTGGGCAATCGGACATCCGAGCATCGCCCGCTTCCTCTTCGGGCTGATCATCATCACCGGCGTGCTCGGGCTGATGCGCATGGGCCAGCGCGAGGATCCCGAATTCACCTTCCGCGTCATGGTCGTTCAGGCGATCTGGCCGGGCGCTTCCATACAGGAGATGGAAGATCAGGTCGTCAACAAGATCGAGCGCAAGCTGCAGGAAACTCCGCATATCGACTGGGTCAAGTCCTATACGCGGGCGGGCAGTGCGATCATCACCCTGCAGGTCAAGGGCGATACGAATTCGAAGGATGTGGCGGACGCTTTCTACCAGGTGCGCAAGAAGGTCGGCGACATCTCCAGCGAGCTGCCGCAGGGCCTGCTCGGCCCCTATTTCAACGACGAGTTCGGCGACACGTTCATCACACTGCATTCGATCAGCGGCGACGGCTATTCCTATCCGGAACTGAAGAAATTCGCGATCCAGGCGCGCGACATGCTGCTGACGACGCCGGGCGTCGAGAAGGCCGTGATCATCGGCGACCAGCCTGAGAAGATCTATATCGACGTCTCGTCCAAGGCGCTCGCCGAGCGCGGCCTGACGATCCTCGATCTGCAGAATGCCATCAAGGGCCAGAACAATGTCGATCCGGCCGGCTCCGTCGATACCGGCTTGCGCTCGGTGCGCATATCCGTCGAAGGCGACGTGAAGAAGGCGACCGATATTCGCGAGTTGCGCCTTCGCGCCGGCGGCCAGGTGACGCGGCTTGGCGATATCGCCACCGTCAGTTCCGGGCTCGAAGATCCCTATCAGCGCAAGTACCGTTTCAACGGCCACGAGAGCGTTCAGGTCGGCGTCGTCATGGCCAAGGGCTTCAACGTCACCGATGTCGGCAAGGATGTGGAGGCGACCTATCAGCGCTTCGAGGAGGCGCTGCCTTATGGCGTCTCGGTCGATCAGATCGCCAACCAGCCCGACGTGGTGACGGACGCGATCAGCGAATTCATGCATGCGCTCGGCGAAGCCCTCGTCATCGTGCTGGTTGTCTCGTTCCTGTCGATCGGCTGGCGTTCGGGCCTCGTCATCGCCATCGCCATTCCTCTGGTGCTCGCAGCCACCTTCGCGCTGATGTACGAACTCGGCATCGACCTGCAGCGCATCTCGCTCGGCGCGCTGATCATCGCGCTCGGCCTGCTCGTCGACGATGCGATGATCGTCGTCGAGATGATGGAGCGAAAGCTGGAGGAGGGGCTCGTCAAGATCGAAGCGGCGAGCTTCGCCTATTCCTCGACCGCCTTCCCGATGCTGACGGGTACGCTGATCACCACGGCCGGCTTCATCCCCGTCGGCTTTGCCGCATCGACGGCCGGCGAATATGTGCGGTCGCTGTTCTATGTGGTCGGTATCGCGCTGGTGACCTCGTGGTTCGTCGCGGTCTACTTCACGCCGTGGCTCGGCTATATGATCCTCAAGCAGCGCCATCACGCCGGCGAGCATCACGATGCCTTCGACACCGGCTTCTATCGCCGGCTGCGCGGCACGGTCGGCTGGGCGGTGCGCCACCGGGTCATCGTGCTGCTTCTGACGCTCGGCACCTTCGTCACCAGCCTCTGGGCCTTCCAGTTCATCCCGCAGAATTTCTTCCCGCAGTCCTCGCGGCCGGAAATCCTCGTCGATCTCTGGCTGCCCGAGGGCACCAGCATCAAGGAAGTCGAGGTGCAGGCAAAGGCGCTCGAAGCCAAGATGATGGACGACCCCGACAAGAAGTTCATCGCCACCTATATCGGCGAAGGCGCGCCGCGTTTCTTCCTGCCGCTCGACCAGCAGCTGCGCAATCCGAACTTCGCCCAGTTGCTCGTCATGGCCAATGACGAACCGGCGCGCGAGCGGCTGATCACCAAGCTGCGGACGATCCTGGCGGAAGACTTCCCCGACATTCGCGGCAAGGTCGACCGCCTCTTCCTCGGCCCACCGACTGGCTGGCCCGTGCAAATGCGCGTCATGGGGCCGGACCGCGGGGAAGTCAGGGCGATCGCCGATCAGGTGAAGGCGCGTTTCCAGGCCAATCCGATGCTCGGCGCCATCCATGACGATTGGCTGGAGCAGGTGCCGGCGATGAAGTTGGTGATCGACCAGGATCGCGCCCGGGCACTCGGCGTCACTTCGCAGCGCGTTCGCCAGATGTTGCAGACTGCCATGTCGGGTGCGGCGCTCGATGATTTCCGCGACGGCGAGGAGACGGTCTCGATCGTCGCCCGCGAGCCGGATGCCAGCCGTTCGCTGCTGTCGGCGGTCAACTCTGTCTATGTGCCGACGGACTTCGGCGGCTTCGTGCCGGTCTCGCAGGTCGCCAAGGTCGTGCCGGTCATGGAGCAGGGCATCGAATGGCGGCGCGACCGCCTGCCGACGATCACCGTGCGTGCGACGCTGCCCGACGATGTGCAGCCGAACGATGTGGTGATGAAGATGTATGCCGACATGAAGGACCTGCGCGACAGCCTGCCGGCCGGCTATAAAGTCGAGATCCAGGGCGGCGCCGAGGATGCGGCGGAAAGCCAGATGTCGATCGCCGCCAAGGCGCCGATCATGCTCGCCGTCATCATCGTGCTGCTGATGATACAGCTGCAGCATTTCGGCAAGGCGATGCTGGTGCTCGCCACCGGGCCGCTCGGCATTATCGGTGCGGCGGCGGCACTGCTGATCAGCGGCGCGCCCTTCGGCTTCGTGGCGATCCTCGGGGTCATCGCGCTGCTCGGCATCATCATGCGCAACTCGATCATCCTGGTCGACCAGATCGACCAGGATATCAAGGCCGGCATGCACCGGCAGGAGGCGATCGTCGGCGCGGCCGTGCGGCGTTTCCGGCCGATCATGCTGACGGCGCTGACCGCCGTGCTGGCGCTGATCCCGATCTCGCGCGGCGTCTTCTGGGGTCCGCTCGCCTACGCGATGATGGGCGGCATCCTGGTTGCCACAGTGCTCACCATTCTGGTTCTGCCCGCCGGTTACGCCCTTTTCTTCGGCCGGGAGCCGAAGGCGAAGGACGAGCCAGGCCAGCATGCCGACGCCATCCAGGAAGAGGCGGATGACAGACATCCGCCGGCGTTGGCAGCAGAGTGAGGACGGCGCGGCGAAAGCCGCGCCGTTTTCCTTGCAGGCCCGCAGATCCCGACCAAGATGCACCGCTGTTGAACCCGTAGGGCCTGGTTGGAAGGCTTTGAACGGTTTTCATGCTGCAGCCCGCCCTGAACCTGCGCGCCGATTCCATTGCCGCCTCGAAAAAGCTAAGCTGCGAAAGCACGCCGGGAGTCCAGTCGCGATCCCGGTCACTCATCGACGGGGCAGGGCACGACCATGGCCGATTACCATCTGGAAGCAAGCTGGAGCCCGATCGAGGGCAGCTTTGGGCGCTTGACCTTCACGCTGTTCAATCTTTCGGCCGAGCCGCTCTCCGGCTTCTCGCTGGCCTACACCTCGGAAACGCGCGTTGCCGACAAACATGTCTGCGATGGCGGCAGCCTCAAACAGCAGCTCGCGCATTTCCACGAATTCCTACCGAGCGACGGCCTGAGCGTGGCGCCCGGGGGGCGCTGGCGGTTCACCGTCGAGGGCCTGACCAGAGAGCCGAAACATGCGACATCAGGTATCAAATCGGCCTATCTGACACTTGGCGACGGGCGCCATGTTCCCGTCGGTTTCGGCGATCTCATGCTCGAAGGCCGGGAAGGCGGCGTGGCGCCGCCGCTTCTGCCGCCGGGTCGGGCCGAGGAGCCCTATGCGCTGCTGCCCTGGCCGCTGGCTCTCGGGCTGAAGGCGGGAGAGCTGCCCGTCGTCCTTTATCCGGCCGAGCGGACGCGGCCCGATGCGGTCAAGGCGCTCTCCCTGGTTCTGGAACTCTACCAGCGGCTCTATCCGGCCGACAGCGTGCCGTTCTCCCTCAGTGCCGTCAAAGGCGGACGGGCCATTCGTTTCGTCACCGAATCCTCGATCGCCGCCTTTGCCTATGAATTGCGTTTCACCGCGCATGAGATCGTTCTGTCGAGTGCCGATGCCGCTGGGCGGCAATACGGGCTGATCAGCCTGGCGCAGCTGCTGCATGGCGGCCGCGCCGATCGTGAGAGCTTCAAATTCCCCAATTTCGGCACGATCGCCGACCAGCCGCGTTATGACTGGCGCGGTTGTCATCTCGACGTGTCCAGGCAGTTTTATCCGGTGGCCGATATCATGAGGCTGATCGATATTCTCGCCTGGAACAAGCTCAACATCTTCCACTGGCATCTGACCGACGACGAAGCCTGGCGGCTGGAGATCAAGGCCTATCCCACACTGACGGAGATCGGCGCGCGGCGCGGGCCGGATGAAGTGCTCATGCCCCAGCTCGGCGACGGGGCGGAACCGCGCTCCGGCCATTACACCCAGGACGATGTCAGGCGGATCGTTGCGCATGCGGCCTCTCTGCACATCGAGGTGGTGCCGGAAATCGATATTCCCGGCCACAGCAGCGCGACGCTGCTGTCGCTACCTGCGCTTGTCGACGGGCAGGAGGCGCCGGACAGCTACCGCTCGGTGCAGGGTTATCCCAACAATGCCCTCAATCCGGCTGTCGAATTCACTTATGAATTCCTCGGCAAGGTGTTCGACGAGATGGTGGCGCTGTTTCCCAGCGAATATCTTCATATCGGCGGCGACGAAGTGGCGCAGGGTTCCTGGCTTTCCTCGCCGCTCTGCAAGGCATTGATGGAGCGGGAGAAACTTGCCGGCACCGCCGAGCTGCAATCCTATTTCCTGAAACGTATCAAAGCCATGCTGTCGGAGCGTGGCAGGAAGCTCGCCGGCTGGAACGAGGTCTCGCATGGCGGCGGCGTCGAGCGCGACGGCACGCTGCTGATGGCCTGGGAAAAGCCTGCCGTCGGCATCGAGCTGGCACAGGAAGGCTACGACGTGGTGATGACGCCGGGCCAGGCCTATTATCTCGACATGGCGCAGGCCGAAGCCTGGGCCGAACCCGGCGCGGGCTGGGCGGGGTTCAGCCCGCCGGAACACACCTATGCTTATGAGGCCGAGGGCGAGCTGCCGGAGGCGCTGCAGCAGAAGATGCGCGGCATCCAGGCCTGCATCTGGACCGAGAACTTCCTGTCCCGCGCCTATTTCAACCGGCTGGCTTTTCCGCGCCTTCCGGCCGTTGCCGAGGCTGCCTGGACGCCTTTGGCGCGCAAGGACTGGGATCGGTTCGCAGCGATCGTGCGGATGTGGCCGGTGCTTTAGGGAGTCCTCTGGATTTAGGCCGCCTCGGCCTTCAACCCCAGCAGGGCTGCGCCGATCAGGCCGGGCTCGATGCGGCATTCGCTGCGCACCACCAGCGGGCGCTCGAACTTGCGCAGGATGCGGGCGCGCACGGCGTGGTCGAGTTCAGCCAGCAGCGGCTCGACATTGGAAAGCCCGCCGCCGACCGGGACGATGGTCGCGCCGGTGATGTTGATCGTCAGCGCCAAGGGCGAGGCGACGAGATCGACATAGACGTCGATCGTGCGTGTCGCCTTCTCCTCGCCATGCTGCCACTGGGCGATGATCTCCTCACTGGAAAGGTCGAGATTGTGCAGCGTCTGATGCAGCCGCTCCAGGCCGCGAGCGCCGCCGACGGTGTCGACGCAGCCCTTCTGGCCGCAGCCGCAGGCATAGGCGGGAATGGCGACGGGTGGATTGCCGGCTGCGGATGCGATGATCGGCCCGTGACCCCATTCGCCGGCAAAACCGCCGGCCTCATTGACGAGGCGTCCGTCGGCAACCAGGCCGCCGCCGACGCCGGTGCCGAGGATGGCGCCGAAGACGATGCGGTGGCCGCGGCCGGCGCCGAGGCCGGCTTCGGCCATGGCGAAACAGTCGGCGTCGTTGGCAATCAGCACCGGCAGGCCGAGCTCGGTTTCGAGGTCGGCCGCGAGCGTGCGGCCGTGAATGCAGGGAATGTTGGCGCAGATCAGGCGCTGGGTATCGGGATCGACGACGCCGGCGATGGAAAGCGCGATGCGGCTCGGCCGTTCGCCGGTTTCAGCGATAATGTCGCGCAGGGTCTCGACGAAAGCGGCGAAATCATCCTTCGGCGTCGGGCGGCGGCCGAGGGGAACGATGTCTGTCTCGGAGCGGGCGATGCCCCCTTTGATGGCGGTGCCGCCGATGTCGAATGAAATGATCATTGCACTCTGCCGTTTCTCTGGTCTCCGCGTCTGCTTGCATTGTTGGCGGGGAATTTCAAGCGCTCATTCGGCGGCGGTGTTGGCTGCTTCAGGGGCGTGCCGTGTGGCACCCCGCTGTTCTGTCGGATATCTCGCCCACGGGTGGGGCGATTGGATAGCCGGGATCGGCTCCGATCGCAGCTACAATTTCTAACCCGCAAGTCATTCAATTGGCATATTGCATCGCCAGAATCCGGCCCTACACTTTCATCAACCGCCGGATCCACGATCATCGATACGAGAGAAAACAGTACCATCCGAAGACCACGTCCCAAAGGCCGCCGCCTCTCATCCATTTTACGGCAGATGGCCGCCGACCAGAGCCGTGAGCGGATCTCGATCGGTGATCTATTCGACACGATGGGCGACAGGGCGATCAGCGCGTTGATGCTGATCTTCGCGCTGCCGAACGCCTTTCCCACGCCGCCCGGCACTTCGGCCGTGCTCGGCGCGCCATTGGTCTTCCTGGCCGCGCAATTGACCTTCGGGCTGAAACCCTGGCTGCCGAGGGTGATTGCCGACCGTTCGATGCGGCGGGAGGATTTCGAGAATATCGTCGGCCGCATTCACCGCTGGCTCGCCTGGGCCGAGCGCATGCTGAAGCCGAGGCTTGCGATCTTTGCCGAGCCGCCGGCGGAATATCTCGCCGGGGCCGCATGCCTGCTGCTGTCGATCGTGCTGCTGCTGCCGGTCCCGCTCGGCAACATCCTGCCGGCGATCACGATCTCGGTCTTCGCTTTCGGCATATTGGGCCGTGACGGTCTCTTCGCGCTCATCGGCTTCGTGATGACGGCCGTGTCGCTCGTCATCGCCGGCGGGGTGATCTACGGGCTGGTGAAGGCGGCGATCTATCTCGTCGTGCAATGGTTCGCCTGAGTGAGGTTTGGCTAAGTGCGGGTTGCCTAAGCGGGGTTGCATGAGCGGAGTTTGCATCGGGGATAGCGGTTATTTGGCGGGGCTCTTTGCAACAGGCTCGACATTTGCCGGAATTTTGTTTTGATCTGGCGCGATACAAATTCAAATCATGTTCGGCGGCGGCACGCCGGCTCACTTTGCGCGGTAGGCATTAAATGGCAAAAAGATCAGAGACCCCTGCACGGCTCGACGATGCGGCTCGGGCTGGCTGGCTCTATTACGTCGCCGGGCGCACGCAGGATGAAATCGCCGCTGCGATGGGCATCTCGCGGCAATCGGCGCAGCGGCTGGTGTCGCTGGCGGTCGCCGAGCGCCTGATCAAGGTGCGGCTCGATCATCCGATCGCCGCCTGCCTGGAACTCGGCAGTCAGTTGCGCCGGAAATTCGGGCTGAAACATGTTGAGGTGGTGCCGAGTGATCCCGCGTCGTCATCGACGACGGTCGGTATCGCCGAGGCGGCGGCCGCCGAGATCGAGCGGTGGCTGAAACGGCCGGAGCCAATCGTCCTCGCCATCGGCACCGGCCGCACGCTGAAAGCGGCCGTCGACCAACTGCCGGCGATCGAATGTCCGAATCACCGCATCGTTTCGCTGACCGGCAATATCGCCCCGGACGGGTCGGCGGCCTATTACAACGTCATCTTCAGCATGGCCGATGCGGTGAAGGCGCGGCACTATCCGATGCCGTTGCCGGTGCTCGTCACCTCGGCGGAGGAACGGGAGCTGCTGCACGGCCAGCAACTGGTGCGTTCGACGCTCGACATGAGTGCGCAAGCCGATGTTACCTTCGTCGGCATCGGCGAACTCGGCATCGACGGGCCGCTCTGCGTCGACGGTTTTCTCGAGAAGGACGAGATGATGGAGCTGATGCGCGGCGGCGCGGTCGGCGAGATCTGCGGCTGGATCTTCGATGTCGACGGCAGGTTGCTCGACAACCCGATCAACGAGCGCGTCGCGTCGGCGCCGATCCCGTCCCGCGACGCGTCGATCGTCATTGGACTGGCCAAGGGCAAGCGCAAATTCAAGGCGATCAGGGCTGCCATTGTCGGCCATCAAATCAATGCTCTGATCACCGATGAAGAAACTGCTGAGTTTTTGCTCAGGAATTGAGCAAAAAATATTCTAGTTAAATCAATGAGATGACTATCGCCTTCGGCATCGCAGCAACGATTGCCGATTGACATTCTTTGTTGATTGTTGAGTAATTGCCCATGAGCAAAGCGAATGCTCACACTCCATCTTCTGGGAGGAAGATATGACATTGAGAACTTTTCTGCTGGGCGCCTGCTCAGCACTGGCGTTTGCCGGCATGGCTTCGGCCGAGACGCTGACAATCGCGACCGTGAACAACGGCGACATGATCCGGATGCAGAAGCTGACGGATGATTTCAAGGCGAAGAATCCCGGCATCGACCTTGAATGGGTAACCCTCGAAGAAAACGTGCTGCGCCAGAAGGTCACGACCGACATCGCGACCAAGGGCGGCCAGTACGACGTCTTGACGATCGGCACCTATGAAGTTCCGATCTGGGCAAAGCAGGGCTGGCTGGTGCCGCTCGACAATCTCGGCGCCAACTATGACGTCGACGACCTGCTGCCGGCCATCCGCAGCGGCTTGACCCTGGACGGCAAGCTCTATGCGGCGCCGTTCTACGGCGAAAGCTCGATGGTCATGTACCGCAAGGACCTGTTCGACGCCGCCGGCCTGAAGATGCCCGACGCCCCGACCTGGGACTTCATTGCCGACGCTGCCCGCAAGATCACCAACAAGGACAAGGAAGTCTACGGCATCTGCCTTCGCGGCAAGGCCGGCTGGGGCGAGAACATGGCCTTCCTGACGGCCATGTCCAACTCCTTCGGCGCTCGTTGGTTCGATGAAAGCTGGAAGCCGCAGTTCGATCAGCCCGAGTGGAAGGACACGCTCGACTTCTATGTCAAGCTGATGAAGGATGCCGGCCCTCCGGGCGCCTCCTCCAACGGCTTCAACGAGAACCTGGCGCTGTTCCAGACCGGCAAGTGCGGCATGTGGATCGATGCGACCGTTGCTGCATCCTTCGTCAGCAACCCGAAGGAATCGACCGTCGCCGACAAGGTCGGCTTCGCGCTCGCTCCGGATAAGGGCCTCGGCAAGCGCGGCAACTGGCTGTGGGCCTGGAGCCTCGCCATCCCGGCAGGTTCGCAGAAGGCCGAAGCGGCCGAGAAGTTCGTCGCCTGGGCCACGAGCAAGGATTACACCAACCTCGTTGCCGAAAAGGAAGGCTGGCTGAATGCACCTCCTGGCACCCGCAGCTCGCTCTATGCGAATGCGGAGTATCAGAAGGCGGCCCCCTTCGCCAAGACGACGCTCGACTCGATCAACTCGGCCGACCCAAGCAAGCCGACTGTCAAGCCGGTCCCCTATGTCGGCGTCCAGTTCGTGGCGATCCCGGAATTCCAGGGCATCGGCACGGCGATCGGTCAGCAGTTCTCGGCAGCCCTTGCCGGCCAGATTTCGGTCGACCAGGCCCTGCAGAGCGCACAGCAGCTCGCCACCCGCGAAATGACCAAGGCCGGCTACATTAAATAAAAGCCTCCCGAGCAAGAGGCGGATCCTTGACAATCCGCCTCTCTGGGCCGCCGATTGCCCGAACTGCATCGGCGGCCTCTTTTTTCAGACAAAGCTGCCTTGCGGCCGCTCCCCGCTTCAGTCCAGATCGGTGATTGCCATGGCGACCTTACATACCCGCTCCGCTGCGCGCCTGATGATTGCGCCCTCCGTGCTGCTGCTCTTTGCGTGGATGATCGTCCCGCTGGCGATGACGATCTATTTCTCGCTGCTGAACTACAATCTGCTCAGCCCCGGCATGGAAAGCTTCGTCGGTTTTCTGAACTACGAATATTTCCTGTCCGACCCGGCCTTTATTGCGGCGCTGATCAACACGCTGCTGCTCGTCGCCGGCGTGCTGTTGATCACCGTCATTGGCGGCATCGCCTTTGCACTGCTGCTCGACCAGCCGATGTACGGCCAGGGCATCGTGCGCATCCTGGTGATCGCGCCGTTCTTCGTCATGCCGACGGTGGCAGCCCTGGTCTGGAAGAACATGTTCATGAACCCGGTCAACGGGTTGTTTGCCCATCTCGCCAAGGCGCTCGGCCTGCAGCCGATCGACTGGCTGGCCAATGTGCCGCTGTTTTCCGTCATTCTCATCGTCGCCTGGCAATGGCTGCCCTTTGCCACCCTCATCATGCTGACGGCGCTGCAGTCGCTCGACGAGGAGCAGAAGGAGGCGGCAGAGATGGACGGCGCCGGGCCGATCTCGAAATTCATCTACATCATCCTGCCGCACATGGCGCGCGCCATCACCGTGGTGATCCTGATCCAGACGATCTTCCTGCTTTCGGTCTTCGCCGAAATCCTCGTCACCACCAATGGCGGGCCGGGCACCGACAGCACCAACCTCACCTATCTCGTCTATGCCCAGGCGCTGCTGCAGTTCGATATCGGTGGCGCATCGGCCGGCGGCATCGTGGCGGTTATCCTCGCCAATATCGTTGCGATCTTCCTCGTGCGCCTCGTCGGCAAGAATCTGGAGGCTTGAGATGGCCAGAAAAGTCACAACGAAGCGCAAGCTCATCGTCACCGCAATCGCCTGGACGCTCGGCATCCTGATCTTCTTCCCGATTCTGTGGACCTTTCTCACCAGCTTCAAGTCGGAAGCCGACGCCATCGCCTCGCCGCCGCAGTTCCTGTTTTTCCATTGGACGACGGAAAACTATGCCGAGGTGCAGAGCCGGTCGAACTATCTCAGCCACTTCATGAACTCGGTGATCATCTCCTTCGGCTCGACTCTGATCGGCCTGATCATCGCCATTCCGGCCGCCTGGGCCATGGCGTTTTCGCCGACCAAGCGGACCAAGGACGTGCTGATGTGGATGCTGTCGACCAAGATGATGCCGCCGGTCGGCGCACTGATCCCGATCTATCTGATGTTCCGCAATTCAGGTCTGCTTGACACGCGCACCGGCCTGGTGATCGTGCTGACGCTGATCAACCTGCCGATCATTGTCTGGATGCTCTACACCTATTTCAAGGAAATCCCCGGCGAGATCCTCGAAGCGGCGCGCATGGACGGGGCATCGCTGATGAAGGAGATCGTCTACGTGCTGACGCCGATGGCGGTGCCCGGCATTGCCTCGACGCTGCTTTTGAACATCATCCTGGCCTGGAACGAGGCGTTCTGGACGCTCAACCTCACCGCTTCGAAGGCGGCGCCGCTGACGGCCTTCATCGCCTCCTATTCCAGCCCCGAGGGCTTGTTCTATGCCAAGCTGTCGGCGGCATCGACGATGGCGATCGCGCCGATCCTGATCCTTGGCTGGTTCAGCCAGAAACAACTCGTCCGCGGCCTGACCTTCGGCGCTGTGAAATAAGATAAAGGGAGAGAAACATGGGCAGCATTACCCTTCAGAAGGTTTCGAAGGTCTTCGGCGAAGCCAAGGTCATCCCGTCGATCGATCTCGACATCAAGGACGGCGAGTTCGTCGTCTTCGTCGGCCCGTCGGGCTGCGGCAAGTCCACCTTGCTTAGGCTGATTGCCGGGCTCGAGGACGTCTCCGGCGGCAAGATCGTCATCGACGGCAGGGACGCCACCGAAAAGGCGCCCTCGGAGCGCGGCCTGGCCATGGTGTTCCAATCCTATGCGCTCTATCCGCATATGAGCGTGCGCAACAACATCGCCTTCCCACTGAAGATGGCGGGCGTCGACAAGGCGGAGATCGACCGCAAGGTGACGGATGCCGCCCGGGTGCTGAACCTGACCGACTATCTCGAACGCAAGCCGCGCCAGCTGTCCGGCGGCCAGCGCCAGCGCGTGGCGATCGGCCGCGCCATCGTGCGCCAGCCTTCGGCCTTCCTGTTCGACGAACCGCTGTCGAACCTCGATGCGGCACTGCGCGTCAACATGCGCCTCGAAATCAGCGAGTTGCACCAGCAGCTGAAGACGACGATGGTCTACGTCACCCACGACCAGGTCGAGGCGATGACCATGGCCGACAAGATCGTCGTGTTGAACAGGGGCAATATCGAGCAGGTCGGCTCGCCGCTCGAGCTCTATAGCCGCCCGCGCAACCTGTTCGTCGCCGGCTTCATCGGCTCGCCGAAGATGAATTTCATCAAGGGCCAGAATGCGGCCCAGCTCGGAGCCCATACGATCGGTATCCGTCCCGAGCATGTGCTGCTGTCGATGGAGAGCGGCGACTGGAAGGGCAGGGTCGTGGTCGCCGAACATCTCGGCTCCGACACTTTCCTGCATATCGATGCCGAGGGCATCGGCATGGTGACGGCGCGCGGCAGCGGCGATTTCGCGGCCAAGGCGGGCGATACGGTCTATCTGACGCCGGACCGTTCACGCATCCATAAATTCAACGAGGGCGGCCTTGCCATCTGAGCAGGCGGCCGGGGGGCAGGCATGCGAGCCGGACGATGACGCCCGGCCGTCTCGGCAAGACCTTCAAGAGGACTGAAACATGACGTGCAAATTATCGCTGGCAACGCTTTCGGATGTGGCCCGCACGGCGGCTATCCCTGGATATGACAGGGCATCGCTGAAAGCCGGCATCGTGCACTTCGGCGTCGGTAATTTCCACCGCGCCCACCAGGCGATCTATCTCGACGATCTCTTCAATGCAGGCACGGATCACGATTGGGCGATCGTCGGCGCCGGCGTGCTGCCGTCGGATGCCGCCATGCGCGAAAAACTTGCGGCGCAGGATTTCCTGACGACGGTGGTCGAGCAGGACAACAACAAGACGGCGGCGCGCGTTACTGCGCCGATGATCGACATCCTGCCGGTCGGCGATGCGAGCGCCATCATCGCCAGGCTCGCCGATCCCGAGATCCGGATCGTCTCGCTGACGATCACCGAGGGCGGCTATTTCATCGACGCATCGGGCAGGTTCAATCCGGCTCATCCGGCGATCGCTGCCGACGGACAGAATCCCGATGCGCCGAAGACGGTGTTCGGCCTGATCGTCGCCGGCCTGAAGGCGCGCAAGGCCAGGGGCATCGGACCGTTCACCGTCATGTCCTGCGACAACATTCCCCACAACGGCGTTGTCACCGCCAATGCCGTCGTCGGCACGGCCGCACTTTCAGACCCTGCCCTTGCCGACTGGATCAGGGCGAATGTCGCCTTCCCGAACGCCATGGTCGATCGCATCACGCCGGCGACCAGCCAGCGTGAGGTCGATTTCCTCCGCGACAATTTTGGGATCGAGGACAATTGGCCGGTTTATTGCGAGGAATTCAAGCAATGGGTGCTGGAGGATAAGTTCACTGCCGGCCGGCCGGCGCTGGAAAAGGTCGGGGTGACCTTCGTTCTCGATGTCACGCCCTACGAGCATATGAAGATCCGCATCCTCAACGGCGGGCATGCCGCGATCGCTTATCCGGCGGCGCTGATGGATATTCATTTCGTTCACGATTCCATGGAAGAGCCGCTGATCCGCGCCTTCCTCGCCAAGCTCGAAAAAGATGAGATCATCCCGATCGTCCCGCCGGTGCCGAACACGTCGCTGACGGATTATTTCGCCCTGATCGAGCACCGCCTGCTCAATCCGAAGATTGCCGACACCATTCCGCGACTGGCGCAGGACGGCTCGAACCGCCAGCCGAAATTCATCCTGCCGTCGACGCTCGACAATCTGCATCAGGGCAGGGACGTCGTCGGCCTGGCGCTGGTTTCAGCACTCTGGTGCCGTTATTTCGCCGGCAAGACCGACAGTGGCAAGGATATCGTCTTCAACGACGCCAGTGCCGATCGCCTGCATGCGGCGGCGCTGAAAGCCAAGGACGATCCGTCAGCCTTCCTCGCCTTCGACGATATTTTTGGCGAAGTGGCAAAATCCGAACTTTTCCGCAAGCGTTTCGCCCACGCACTCAAAACCCTGTGGGAAAAGGGCACGCGGGAGACGCTGCAACTCTATCTCGACGGCAAGCTCGCAGTGTAAGGGAATGGGATGGCGGCACGCTGTTGTCACCATCCATCCGGCCTTGCGAGCAAAGCGGGACGGTCATGCGTCCGAATTGAACTCAGGTTGGGTCTTCCATGGCTGATGCTGAAACACGGCTGGTCATCTTCGATTGCGATGGCGTGCTTGTCGACAGCGAGCCGATTTCGATCAGCGTGCTCGTCGGCGCCATGAACGATCTCGGCGTCTCGATTACCGAGGACCAGGCCTATGAGCGGTTTCTCGGCCGTAGCCTGTCGACCCTCATCGATACGCTCGAAACCGAATTCAACGTCCATGCCGGCGAGGAATTCCTCGAGCGCATCCGCACCGATCTCTATGCCCGTTTCCGCACCGAGTTGAAGCCGATAGAGGGTGTCGCCGCGACGATCGACGGACTTGGCGTGCCCTGTTGCGTTGCCTCGTCCAGCCAGATGGAGCGAATCCGCCTGTCGCTGTCGGTGACCGGACTTCTGGGCAAGCTGCCCGACATCTTCAGCGCGACGATGGTCAAGCGCGGCAAACCGGCGCCCGATCTTTTCCTGCATGCGGCGCGTGAAATGCGGGTCGAGCCGGCACATTGCCTTGTCGTCGAGGACAGCCCGGCCGGTATTGCTGCCGCCAAGGCGGCGGGCATGACGGTCTTCGCCTTCACCGGTGGGTCCCACGCCAATTTCGCCGGATACCGCGCCGAACTCGATCGTCTTTCGCCTGAGGTGGTGTTTGACGCCATGCCGGATTTGATACACCTTGTCCGCAACCATAAGCTGGACGGGACCAAGATTTGATGCGTGATCATGTGGTTGCGGTGGATATCGGCACGGGCAGCGCGCGCGCCGGCGTCTTCGACGCACGCGGCCGCCTGCTCGCCAAATCCGAACATCCGATCGTGATGAACCGGCCGCGTGAAAACCATGCCGAGCACGATTCCGAAGATATCTGGTCGGCCGCCTGCACGGCAGTGCGCAGGGCGATGGAGCAATCCGGCATCGCCGCCGCCTCGGTTGGAGCGATCGGCTTCGACGCCACCTGTTCGCTGGTCGTCCGCGACGTCGAGGGACGTCAGCTCAGCGTTTCCACCGGCGGCGAGCGGCGTTTCGACACGATCGTCTGGCTCGATCACCGGGCGCTGAAGGAAGCCGATTTCTGCACGGCGACGGAGCACAGGGTGCTCGAACATTCCGGGCATGTGATGTCGCCCGAGATGGAAATGCCGAAGCTGATGTGGTTGAAGAAGAAGCTGCCGGCCACCTGGGAAAAGTCCGGCTACTTCTTCGATCTCGCCGATTTCATGACGTGGAAATCGACCGGTTCGCCTGCCCGTTCACGCTGCACGCTGACGGCGAAATGGAATTATCTCGCCCATCTCGAAAAGGGCTGGCAGCAGGATTTCCTGGAGCGGATCGGCCTCGAGGACCTTCATGAGCGCGGCCATCTGCCGGACGAGACCACGCCTGTAGGAGACAGTGTCGGGCAGTTGACACCGGAAGCGGCGGAAGCGCTGGGGCTGACGACGGATTGCCATGTCGCTGCCGGGATGATCGACGCTTATGCGGGTGCACTGGGCGCGCTCGGCGGCTATGCCGCCGATCCTGTAAAACGCGAGCACCAGCTGGCGCTGATTGCCGGAACGTCGAGCTGCATCGTTACCTTCTCCCGGGAACGCAAGCCGAGCCATGGCATGTGGGGACCCTATTACGAGGCGGTCTTCCCGCAATCCTGGCTGGTGGAGGCCGGGCAATCGGCGACCGGCGCGCTGCTCGACCACATCGTGCGTATGCATGCGGCCGGCGGCGAGCCGACGGCGGCGCTGCATCAGAGGATCGTCGCGCGCATCGCCGAATTGAGGGCCGAGGAGGGCGATGCCTTCGGTGCGCGGATTTTCGTGCTGCCGGATTTCCATGGCAACCGCTCGCCGCTCGCCGATCCGCATGCCGTCGGCGTCGTCAGCGGGCTGACGCTCGATACGTCCTTCGACGGGCTCTGCGCGCTCTATTGGCGGTCTGCGGTGGGGATTGCCCTCGGCATCCGCCATATCCTGGAAATGATGAAGGAATATGGCTACATGCCCGATACGCTGCATATTGCCGGCGGGCATGTGAAGAACCCGGTGCTGATGGAGCTTTACAGCGATGCGACCGGCTGCAAGGTCGTGGTGCCGAAAATGAACGAGGCGGTGCTGCTCGGCACGGCGGTCGCCGCATCCGTCGCCTGCGGTTTGTACAAGGATCTGGCGGCGGCCGGCGAGGCGATGTATCCAGGTGGCGACGAACGGCTTCCCGACAAGGCGAAACAGGCGCTCTACGACCGCGACTACCGCCGTCTTCTCGCCATGCACCGCCACCGCGCCGAACTGGAAACGATGCTATAGCGCGCCGCTCGTCTTTTGAGACGCGCTAAGGACCTCAGTGGTTTGCGGCCTCGCCGAGCACGGTCGCGAATTCCATCATGCGGCGACGGCGAAGGGCCGCTTCTTCTCCGACTTCGAGGATAACGGATTCCGACAGGCAATCGAGCAGCGCGATCAGCGGCGGAAGGTTGTCGAGATCGGGCGCGCGCGCTGGCGGCAAGGGCAGCATGACGTTCGACTGGTCCGCCATCCAGTCCGCCTGTTGCGGCGAAATGAGCACGACCTTATAGCCGTAGCGCCGCGCCGTCCTGGCCAGCAGTCGCGCCTTGGCGAAGCGGCGACAGTCGATAATGACAAGCAGCGCGTCATCGACCGCCAGCCGGGCGAAGAGCTCGGCAAAACGGTTGTCGGCGGCGTCGAGCGTGCGCACGCCGTCGCGGGCCTGTGTCAGCCGCTGGCAGAAATGATTGGCGAGGCTCGCGAGCCGCGCATGCGTGGCGATTGATACTTCTCGGGCCGTGCTGATCAAGCCGACGGCTTCTGACCAATGCGGCTGCGCCGTCAGATGATAGATATGATGGAGCGCCTGGATCTGTTCGGCAACCAGCACGGCGAGCGGTTTGCCCTCCGCGGCGTCCTGATGCAGCTCGCTCATGGCGCTCTGCAATTGCGCCGGCGATGTGGTCACGGTCTCGCGAATCTCGACCTTGACGCTGTCCAACCCTTGATAGCCGAGCGCGCGCAGGAACCGGCCGACGGTCATCGGCGAGAGATCCAGCCTGTCAGCGACGGATGCAGCTGTCTCGAACGGCAGGTCATTCAGGTGTTCGGTGAAATATTTCGCGATACGGCGTTCGGCTGGTGTGCCGTTTTTTGCGTATTGCCTGAGTTTTTGCACAAAGTCTTCCACATCGGCCTCCCCGTCTTCCCTCAGAGGCGTTCCGTGGATGCGCTGTTGCGACCCCTTGTCTTTGCAACTATTTCGGAAGCTGCTTCTCAGGCCCGTGCGTATTTCATATACGTCACAATATTATATTAGTATTTAGTTTTCGACAAGTTTTCTATTACTGCATGTAATTTTATTCTCTTGTCGGCGACCCCCACCTTTCCTACATCTTGCGCGCAACCGGAGACGCCTGAGACATGATTCTTGACGCCGCTCGACTATCGCTCACCAATCTCTTCGCGGCGGAAACGCGCTCGGTCTTCTGGAAGGTGCTCGGCCTGACGATTCTCGTGCTCGTCGGCCTCTGGTTTGCTCTGCGCGGGGCCTTCATGGCCTTTCTCTTTCCATGGCTCACGAGCTTCTTTCCCGATGTGCCGGATTGGGCGGGGTGGTTCGCTTTCGTCTTCGCGATCCTTGCCGGTATCGGCCTCGCCCTGATGCTGGCGCTGTTGCTTTCGCCGGTCACGGCGCTGATCGCCGGCCTGTTTCTCGACGATGTCGCCGACGTCATCGAAAAACGCGACTATCCCGGGGATGCGCCGGGCACCGCCATGCCGCTCGGTCCGGCGATGGCAAGCTCGATCAAGTTCCTCGGCGTGGTGATCCTCGGCAATATCGTCGCCTTGCTGCTGCTGTTCATCCCCGGGGTCAATCTGGTCGCGTTCTTTCTGGTGAACGGCTATCTGCTCGGACGGGAATTCTTCGAATTCGCCGCCATGCGATTCCGTTCGCCTGAGGAGGCACGGCTCTTCCGCGCCAAGCATGCTTCCACCGTCTTTCTCGGCGGGCTGGTGATCGCCCTTTTCCTGGCGATCCCCTTCGTTAATCTTCTGACGCCGCTCTTTGCCGCCGGCATGATGGTGCATCTGCACAAGCTGGTTTCCGCCAGGGATGTCGCGTTGCACCACCCCTGAGGCTCAGCCGGGCAGGGCGGCGGTGTCGTACATCGCCGCGAATTCGGCGCTCGGCGGGATCGGCTTGATGATGTCGATCAGGACGCCGTTCGGATCTGCGGTGATGAAATGCCGCTGGCCGAAATCCTCGTCACGGATCTCTCTCAGTATAGGCAGGCCGGCGCTCCGGCAGGCGGCATAGATCGGATCGACGTCGGCGACCTCGAAATTGAGGAGCAGGCCGGACACCCTGCCGCGGGCCATGGCCGGGATGGTTTCGTGGCTGCCGTCAAGGATGGCAAGCGCGATATGCTCTTTCGCTATCGATTGCAAGTGAACGTACCAGTCGCTTTCGAACAGCGCCTTGAAGCCGAAATGCCTGCAATAGAAGCTGGCAGTGCCGGCGACATCGCCAGTCATGATGACAGGATAATAGCTCGTCGATTTCATCTTTTTCCTCCATCTTTCCATTTACATGCATTCTGTATGTTTTTCCATTAGCATACATTCTGTTTGTATGTAAAGAAAACGCATGAGCCGCAGCAATCGCGAGAGAACGGAACAGACGAGGCAGGCGCTGATCGATGCCGGTCGGCGTCTTTTCGTCGAGAAGGGTTATGCCGAGACCGCGACGCCGGAGATCGTGGCGGCGGCGGGTGTGACGCGAGGCGCGCTCTATCATCATTTTGAAGACAAGAAGGCGCTTTTTCGCGCGGTGATCGAATGCGAGGCGCGCGCAGTGGCCGGGACGATCGAGGCGCATTCGGCGTCGCACGACGCGCCGCGTGCCGCGCTGATCGCCGGTGCCTCGGCCTATTTCGACGCGATGATGGCAGAAGGGCGCACACGGCTGCTGCTGATCGAGGCGCCTGCCGTTCTCGGCCTGCCGGCGACCGCGACGATCGACGCAGAAAATGCGGAAGCGACGCTGCGGGCAGGGCTTGCAGCCATGCTTCCGCAAGCCGGTGCTATGCTCGCACCGCTGACCTTGCTGCTATCGGCAGCCTTTGACCGCGCGGCGATCGCGATCGAGGCGGGCGGGGAAAGGCGGGAATACGAGCAGGCGATCGCTGTTCTACTCGACGGCCTCGCCGATCACCTGCGGCGGTAGCGTGACCAGCGCCGCCGGTATATCCGAACTCTTCTCCGGCGACTTACAGAGATCGGCGATGATACAGCGTTCGCATTCGGGGCGGCGCGCCTTGCAGGTGTAGCGGCCATGCAAGATCAGCCAGTGATGGGCGTGATAGAGGTAATGTTTCGGGATCACCTTCATCAGCCGTGCCTCGACCTCATCGGGCGTCTTGCCGGGGGCGAGCCTGATGCGGTTGGCGATGCGGAAGATGTGCGTATCGACGGCCATCGTCGCCTGGCCGAAGGCCATGGAAAGCACGACATTGGCGGTCTTGCGGCCGACGCCCGGCAATCTGACCAACTCCTCGCGCGTCTCAGGCACCTTGCCGCCGAATTGCTCAACCAGCATCTGTGAGAGCGCGATGACGTTTTTCGCCTTGTTGCGATAGAGGCCGATCGTCCTGATATAGTCGCGCAGCCGTTCCTCGCCGAGATCGAGCATCTTTTCCGGCGTATCGGCAATCCTGAAGAGCGCGCGTGTCGCCTTGTTGACGCCGACATCGGTCGCCTGCGCCGAAAGTGCCACGGCGACGACGAGTGTGAAGGCGTTGGTGTGTTCGAGCTCGCCTCTCGGTTCCGGCCGCTGAACGGAGAAGCGGCGGAAGATCTCCTCGCGCTCGGCCAGTGAATAGACCGTGCGCACCGCTGCCGCCGGTTTGCGGCGGGCGATCACATTCGCACCCTGAGGCATCTTGGTAACGGATTTGAGTTTCGGATTTGCCATGGAAACTCTATACTCAGCAGCCATGATGGAAAGCAACGCCGACAGCTCCAACGAGCAGCCTGTTTTCGCCGCCGAGCTCTTTCCCCACCGGTCACTTGGCCGTCGGGGCTTCAAGGTGCTGCTTGCTTTGTCCGGCGCCGTCTGCTTCCTCTACGGCATGTTCTTCGTCGTGACAGGCGCCTGGCCGATCGGCTTCTTCTTCGGACTGGATTTCGTGCTTTTGTACGGCGCCTTCTGGCTGAATTACCGCTCCGGGAAAGCGCGCGAACAGGTGACGGTGTCGCGCATGGACGTGTCGGTGCGCAAGTTTGCACCATCGGGACGGATGGTGGAGCATCATTTCAATCCGTTCTGGGCGCGTTTCCTCGTTCGCCGGCACCAGGAGATCGGCATCCTCTCCATGCATATCTTCGGCGAGGGGCGGCGCACGGATATCGGATCCTTCCTCAATCCCGACGATCGGGAAAGCTTCGCCAAGGCCTTCAAGGGCGCACTCGCGACGGTCAAGCAGCGGATCTGAGACTATCCGGCGGATGCGCAAGAATCGGGTGGTTTGCTCACCCCCTATTGACTATCTCCTTGTGACAAGGAGAAAGACGATGAATATGATTGCCAACCTTCAGACAGACATCACGCCTGACGGCCCTGATTATGACATTGTCCGTCGGGTAATCGAACTCATCACCGAGGATTACCGCGATCAGCCTTCGCTGGAGGCGATCGCGGCGCGGCTCAACCAGTCGCCGACCCAGCTGCAAAAGACCTTCACCCGCTGGGCCGGCCTGTCGCCCAAGGGCTTCCTGCAGGCGGTGACGCTCGACCATGCCAAGCGGCTGCTGCGTAGCGAAGACATGCCGTTGCTCGAGACGTCGATCGAGGTCGGCCTCTCCGGGCCGAGCCGCCTGCACGACCTTTTCGTCACCCATGAGGCGATGTCGCCCGGCGAATGGAAGGCCAAGGGTGGCGGCCTCACCATCCGCTACGGCTTCCACATCTGCCCCTTCGGTGTCGCGCTGATCATGGTGACCGACCGCGGCCTTGCCGGCCTTGCCTTCAGCGATTCCGGCGACGAGAAGGCCTGCCTCGAGGATATGACCTGCCGCTGGCCGAACGCCTCTTATGTCGAAGACCTGCAGGCGACGGTTCCCTATGCGGCCCGCATCTTCGAACCCGGCAAATGGTCCTCGGAGCAGCCGCTGCGCGTCGTGCTGATCGGCACGGACTTCCAGGTGCGCGTCTGGCAGAGCCTGCTGAAGATCCCGTTCGGCAAGGCCGTGACCTATTCCGATATCGCCAACGATATCGGCCGGCCGACGGCGCAGCGCGCCGTCGGTGCGGCGGTGGGGGCTAACCCGATCTCCTTCGTGGTGCCATGCCATCGGGCGCTCGGCAAGAACGGCGCATTGACGGGCTACCATTGGGGCCTCACCCGCAAACGGGCGATGCTCGGCTGGGAATCGGCGCACGCCTGATGGCTTCCCGGGCGGAGCGGCGGGCCGTTCAACCCCCGACCCGTTCGTCTTGCTCCGCTCGCTATCGCTCCTGCGCTTCTCCCCACTGGGGAGAAGGCGCGGACGGCGATGTCTCCGCCAGTTCCAGCAATGCCCGTGCAGCCCTTTCGTCGGTGATCAGCGTATTGCAGCCAATGCGCTTGATCGTGGCGCGGATCGCCACGGCCCGATGAGCGCCGCCGGAAGAGAGCACGATATGTTTGGCCTCCTTCAGCGTGTCGAGATCGACGGACATGACGCGCCGATTGATCGAGTGGTCGACCGAATTGCCGTCCTTGTCGAGGAAGTTGAACATGGTGTCGCAGACGCAGCCAGCATCGATCAGTTCCTGCAACTCGGCCTTGGAGATCCAGCCCTCCGACAGTGAGGTCGAATGCGGGCCGATATCGCCGCAGCTGACGATCGCCAGATCGAGGTTCTCGGCGAGACGATAGATCGTGTCCAGCCCGCATTTTTCGATCAGATTGCGCTTGGTCTCGATGGAATCGACGAGAAGCGGCGCCAGGAACATGTAGCATTCGGCGCCGAGCTGATTTGCCAGCCGCCATGTGTAGTCGATCGGGTTGGTCTGGTGCACGGCGACGATGCCGCCAAGCAGCGACACGACCTTGCAATTGGTGCGGCGCGGCGGCCGGAAGCTTGACAGCGAGGCGGTCATGGTGCGGCCCCAGCCGACGCCGATCGTATAGTCGTCGGGAATGGCTTCGGAGAGGAACTGGCCAAGCGCCAGGCCGACATTTTTCGCCAGCGAATTCACATCACAGCTGATCGGTGCGGGTACGACGATCGCCTCGTCGAGGCCGTAGGCGCGCTCCAGCTTCACCGAAAGTTCAACGCAATCGCCGATCGAATCGTTGATCCAGATCTGGACTTCGCTGCGTTTCATCGCCTCGTCGAGCAGGCGGATCACGGTGGTGCGGCTGATGCCGAGCTGTTCGGCCACGTCTTTCTGGGTGAGGCCCTCGTTATAATAGAGCCATGCCGCCCTCAGCCGCAGCGAGGATGCTTCGGAATAGGCCGTGTGCGTGCCGCGTTTGAGCTTGACCACATCTCCTCCGCAGGATGCCCGCCCTCAATCCCCCATGGGATGAAGGGCCGTAACGACGCTTTTGTTGGGGGATAATGACGGGTGTGACACTTATGTCAATTGAAATGCACAAATGTCCTTGACTTTTCCTTGGGTGAGTGGCGATAGTCCGGGTGACACAAGTCGTTCTTGTCCGTCGAGGAGGACATAGTGCGGGCATGCCGAAAGTCACGACCGGCCTTCCAGCCGCAGGCGGCATCGCTTGCGTTCGAGCCGTCGTTCGTTGGCGGCTGGAACACGGCGACTGTCCTTCACGTTTATAAATCATCCGTGACGGATGCGCGCATTTTCGCCTGCAGCATGCAAACAACCTGCCGGTAGATCACCTTTGCCGGGCGGAACTCGCGCCGGTCGCAGCCCAAGTTCAACAAGGATTATTGACCATGACATCCAAGCTTGACCAACTTCGCGAGATTACCACCGTCGTCGCCGATACCGGCGACATCGAGGCCGTCGCCCGCCTGAAGCCGGTTGATTGCACGACGAACCCGAGCATCGTGCTGAAGGCACTCGGCACGCCCATGTTCGCCGACGCCATCAAGGAAGCCGTCGCCTGGGGCAAGAAGCAAGGCGGCAATCCCGAAGCCGTTTCATCCGCCGTCGCTGATCGCCTCGCCATCTCCGTCGGCGCTGCGCTTTCCAAGCTTGTTCCGGGACGCGTATCGACCGAAGTCGATGCCGACCTTTCTTTCGATACACAAGCTTCGATCGACAAGGCTCACAGCATCATCGCCGGGTACAAGGAACGCGGCATCGAGAAGGATCGCATCCTGATCAAGCTCGCCTCCACCTGGGAAGGCATACGCGCTGCCGAAGTGCTGCAGAAGGAAGGCATCGATTGCAATCTGACGCTTCTCTTCTCGAAGGCACAGGCCGTTGCCTGCGCCGACGCCAAGGTATTCCTGATCTCGCCCTTCGTCGGCCGTATCCTCGACTGGTACAAGAAGTCGACGGGCAAGGATTACACGCCTGAGGAAGACCCGGGCGTCATTTCGGTTCGCGACATTTACAATTATTACAAGGCCAACGACATCAAGACGATCGTCATGGGTGCTTCGTTCCGCAGCGCTGGCGAAATCGAAGCGCTGGCCGGTTGCGACCGCCTGACGATCGCTCCGAACCTGCTCGACGAACTCTCCAAGGACGAAGGCAAGCTCGAGCGCAAGCTTTCGCCCGAGATCATCAAGCCGGCTGCGAAGATCACCGTCGACGAGAAGACCTTCCGCTGGCTGATGAACGAAGATGCGATGGCGACGGAAAAACTCGCCGAAGGCATTCGCGCCTTCGCCAAGGATCTGGGGACGTTGCGGACCATGGTGCAGAAGGAACTGCAGCTCGCCGCCGCCTGATCGGCACGGCATGCAATCGGAGGCGCGGCTGCCGGCTGGCAGGCGCGCCTTTTTCGTGCTGTTATCAAGGGCATATGCTGTCGGAGACCGATATGGCGGATGAGGAAAGGACGAATTCGCTTGCGGCATTTGTCTACAAGCATGCGAGCTTCATCATCGCCACTCTTGCTGGACTGGCGGTCTTCCTGGCTGTGACCTCGCGCGAGGTCAGCGCCGGCAATATCCTGTTCGGCTGGAATGTCAGCGCCGGCGTTTTTGTCGCGCTGAGCTGGCGCAAGATGCTGCGGGCGACGGTTGACAGCATCCGAAAACGCTCCGCGGATCTTGATTTCTCCGATACCGTGCTCTTGGCGCTTTCGATCGGTGCCGCACTTGCCAGCATCGCCGGCATCGGCATCGAGCTTCATTCGATCAAGGAGGCGGCACCTGACGTCGCGCTGGCACGGGCAAGTGCGGCGATTTTGACGATCCTGATCTCCTGGTTCTTCCTGCATACGCTCTTCACCATCCACTATGCCCATTATTTCTACGGCGGGGCGGACGAGGAGGGCGGGCTCAAATTTCCCGATGGGATCGAAGAGCCCGGCTACTGGGATTTCCTCTATTTCTCCTTCACCATCGGCGTTGCCGCACAGACGGCGGATGTCGCGGTCAGTTCGACCAGCATGCGCAAGCTGACGCTGTTGCATGCCGTGCTGTCGTTCCTCTTCAATACGACGATCCTGGCGCTGGCGATCAATGTCGGGGCAAGCCTGCTATAATGCATCTTGCCAGAGCGGCTGCGAGGATCTGAGGAGCCGAAGGCATGAGCGGGCCGCGCCGCCTGCTCTTCAAACCGGAGGGTATGATGGAAAGCGCCTCAAGCCGGTCCCGACCGGCCGATTTCGTTCTGCTCCTCGGCAGGTTTCTGCTGGCGCTGATCTTTCTGCATGAGGGCTGGTCCCTTGCGGCAGATCTCACTGCGACCATCGACACTTTCGCAAAACTGGGGCTGTCGACGCCGATGGCACTTGCTACCATCGCCCTTCAGATCGGCGCCGGCCTTTCCGTCGCGGCAGGTTTCCTCACCCGGCTTGGCGCACTGGCGCTGGCGCTCTTCTGCCTGGCGACCGCCTTGCTCTTCCATACGAATTTCGCAAGCCAGAACGAGTTGCTGCATTTCGAGAAGGACCTGGCGATTGCCGGCGGCATGTTTGTGCTTTCGGCTTCCGGCGCGGGATCGATATCGATCGACAGGCTGCTCAGAAAGAGGGCCTCGATGCATCCCTGGCTCAGGGCAGCGTTGTCGTAAATAGCGAGGTCCGCCGCGCTTGCCTGAACTTCGCGGGCGCTTCGCGGCGCAATAAAACCGAATAAAACCGAACAAACAGCAGCGCCGATGCGGGCTAAACTTCTGGCGACAGGTCAGGAGTATGCCAGTGATGTCATCAGTGCAAAGCAACCAGCAAAAGCCAATTCTCGTCTTTCTCGGCAAAGGCGCTGCCTGCGGTATCGTCTCGAAGCTGAATGAGAACGGATATGCCGCGACGGCTGTGTCTTCCATACCGGAGCTCTTCGACGCTTTGCGCTCGGACCGATATTGTCTGGCGGTAACGATGCGGGCGGATATCGACCTGGTGCGAAACATCAAGCCGATACCAGTCATCAATCTGGAGGTGTTTTTCCATGCCATCAAGCCGACAGCAAAGTCGGTTCCTTCCTCGAAAGAATTCGACAGCGATGCCTTTCTGAGAAGGATCGCGGCGCTCACGGAGTCAAAGACAGCCAGGATTGCTGCGGTCCAAAGAACGCCAACTCTCAATGAGACGGTGATTGCAGCCGCGGCGAAGGCATCCCGGTGGCGTGCCGCCACATCTCTGCTTCTAAGTCGCCGCGCCTCGCCCCGCGCAGAGCGAGCCGACTAGCGGTGGCCGAATTCCCGTCGCAGAACCGGACTTCGCTGGGCCTGGATCCGGACCATCCGGCCCCGCCTTGCCGACCGATCACGCGCCTTGCGGACGGATCTCATCGGCGTCGTTCCATCGGGTTTCGTCGGTTTGAAGGCGTCATTCCAAAACGCGAAGTCTTCACTTGGTGCGGGTGTCTTTTGATGTTCCAGCTATTGGGGGCGGCCTCGGCAAGCGGGTACATCATTACGGCACTGTTTCTGCTCGTGGCGATCGGTCGTCTCGCCAGAAACGCCCTTCACAAACTCACCGCCCGGCTCCCCAAGCGTTCCGCGTTGAAGCACTATGCGACGGCGAGCCTCTCGCTGTTATTCTTTTGTCTGCTGGTCATCCGCGTCTGTTTCGTCGCCACGGTTATCATCGACAGCACAATCCGAGATGACCATGTGAAAGTCAGTGGCGATCCCGAAAGGCAGTTTTGATACCGGGCGCCGTGTCGGCGACGTTGGCATCCCTGTTCGCAACATTTCGCAACATTATCGAACATAGCATTGCACGAGACCTGATAAGGCGGAGCCGTATCGGTGTGGCAGCTGATATCGTACGGAGAAAAATGCCTGGCGACACGACATTGGAGATTTTAACCACCGTGATCGATGGCGGATGAGGCCGCCTGATTGATAAAGGCGGAAACGTGATAATTTCGCGCCGACAGGACTCCTGGCAAGAGAGCAAATGACGATGGCATATGAAATGGCAGTTCCCAATCAGGCTCATATCCTCATCGTCGAAGACGATTCCGCGATCGCCGATATGCTGGTGGACCTCGTCCGGACCAGCGGCTTCGAAGCCTTGTCGGTGGAGAGCGGCGCGGCCATGGACCGAATGATGGCGCGACAGCAATTCGATCTCATCGTCCTCGATGCGATGTTGCCGGGGGAGGACGGCTTCAGCATCTGCAGGCGGCTTCGCGCTTCGCGCTCGGTGCCGATCCTGATGCTGACGGCGCTCCAGGAGGATATCGACCGCATTCTCGGCCTGGAGCTCGGTGCTGACGACTATGTCACGAAACCATTCAACTCACGCGAGCTGCTGGCCCGGATCAAGAGCATTCTCCGCAGATCATCATATGCGCACCATCACGAGGAAACGCTTGGGCCTATGACGTTTTCGGGATGGCGCATCGATCCGAAAAGCCGTCAACTTCTCGACGCGGACGGCGCGCAGGTTTCCCTGACAACCGCGGAGTTCGATATCCTCCTGGCCTTCTGCTGCAATCCCAATAAGGTTCTGACGCGCGAACAGCTTTTGTCGATGACACATGCAGGGTCGGCAGGGCCGGTGGAACGCAGCATCGACGCCCACATCAGCCGGGTCAGGCAAAAAATAGAGCCAAATCTGAAAGACCCGACGTTCATCAAGACTGTGCGCTTGGGGGGCTATCTTTTCGCATCCAAGGTAGAGCGTCTCTCGTGAGAAATTTCCGGCGCGCTTCGATCCAGAGCCAGATCCTCATATTGGCGACCTTTCTTGTCGTGCTGGTTTCCGTCGTGGCGACCGCGATGGAGCCCTATATCTACGGCCGTCATGATCGCGGCTTTCAAAACGGCCTGTTTGCCGGCAGGGCGGCGATGGTCGCCGAGCAATTTGCACAGGCAAGGTCAGTCGAGGACGAAGCCGCGGTTCTCAAGAGAGCAGCGGCACTCGGCGTTGAGGTCGAAAAATTGTCCCTGGATCAGCCGCTTGCCGGCAAACAGCCGATGATAGCTGCAAGCGAGATCGTGGCGCGCATCGACGCGCTGCTCGCCGACAATATTTTCGCGGCATTTCATCGTTTCGTCATGGGTCCATCGCATCCAGACGTGCTGACTGTCGGAATTGACGACAGGCGTGCTCTCATCTTTCAACTGCCGGTTTTTCCCAGCTATCTGTGGTTCGTTCCGGCAGCTGCAAGCGGATTTTTGAAAATCGTCATTCCGTTGGTGCTGCTCGCATATTTCAGCAGCCGGCTCATTACCGAACCTCTGAGGCGCTTTGCCGCCGCTGCCAAACGCGCGAGCATGGAAGGCAGCCTGGAAAAGCCTTTCGAACCGGATGGTGCAGCCGAGATCCGAAGCCTGGCGGAATCGCTCAACGTCATGAGCGACCGGATCCAGAGCATGGCGGAGGATCGAACAAGAGTGCTGAGCGGCGTGGGCCATGATCTCAGGACACCGCTGACGCGATTGCGGATGCGTGCCGAGCGTTCCGCAGAGCCGGAACTTCGCAGCCTGATGCTCGCCGATATCGCCACTTTGAATTTCATGATCGACGAGTGTCTGGCCTATTTCAAAGATCCCTCGGTGAGGGCGGTCGATCGAAAGGTCGATATCTCAAGCCTGCTGCAGACGATTGCGACCGATTTCTCCGACACCGGCGTCGATGTGCGGTTCATCGGTCCGCGGCGATTGGCGTTTGTCTGCAAACCTCAGGCGCTGACCCGCGCGATGACCAATCTGGTCGAAAACGCGTCCCGTTATGCAACGCAGGTCGACATCGAGTTGCAAGGCCGTGACGATGGCGGGATCCGGATAGAGGTGAGGGACAATGGTCCCGGTCTGACGGACGAGCTCAAGGCGAAGGTTCTGGAGCCATTCTTCAAGGGGGACAAATCGCGGCAGATCGCCGCCGCAGGCGGTTCCGGGCTTGGGCTTGGTCTTCCGATCGCCCAAGGGATCGTCACCAAAGCGCATAACGGACAATTGACGTTGTTGGACGGGAAACCACGCGGCCTGGTCGTCGTGATCGATCTGCCCGCTCGTCAGGTGATCCAGCCCGAAGGCTCGCCGTCGATCCCTTCATCACACTGACTGCCGGCCGACCGACGGCGTGGTCATGCGTCGCGTCGCGCTGCTTGGTCGCAAAGAGGGTTTGCGAACATTTCCGCATATCATAACAAACACAGCAACATCCGAATTCCATAAAACCGGTGCCAGCAGATGCCGTTCGGCATTTCCAAAGCTGGAGCCAAGCCATTGATAAAAAATTTGAAAATCGGCGCCGCACTGATGCTCGCCTGCTTGAGCGTTGCCGCATGCACGACCCCTGACCCGACGGTGTATTCCGGACTTGCTTCGGCATCACAGCTTCGACCGAACATTGAGGATAAGACCGGCCGCGTGCCATATCGCTATCAGACGAATGTCATCTGGAGCCAGTACAACAGGATCATCGTAGATCCCGTTACGGTCTATAACGGCCCTGACAATCAGTTCGGCAAGGTTTCTGAAAAGGACAGGATTTTCCTCGCCAGTTACATGCAGCAGCAATTCACGGAAAAATTGAAGACACGCTTTGCCGTCGTCAGCACCCCTGCTCCGGCAACGCTCAGATTGCATCTGACGCTGACGGGCGCGAAGGCAACAACTGCGGTGCTCGGAACGGTCACGCGCATCGACGTCGCCGGCGGATTGTACAACACCGTCCAGGCGGCGCGCGGCCGAGAAGGCTCGATGACCGGTTCGGTGAACTATGCCGTGGAGATCTATGATGCTGCGAGCAATCGTCTCCTGTCTTCCTATGTCACCAAGCAATATCCGAATGCGATGAATATCGGTGCAAGCTTCACGGCGATGGATGCCTCGATGGTCGGCGTCCGGAAAGGCGCCGACGCGCTCCTTGCGGAGTTGAAATAGCCGGATGGGTCAATGAGCGTGGACATGTTCTACGTCCACGCTCATTGCCGCTGCGTTTCCGCTCACAAGATCGCCTGGCCGGCCATCAGCGCAAGGACGAGGAAAATCAGGAAGATCACCAGCGCGATGCCGAAAAGAACGCGGGCGATCGTCGCGGTTGCTGCCGATACGCCGGAGAAACCGAAGAAGCCGGCGACGATCGAAATCACGAAAAATATCAGAGCCCATTTCAGCATGGCGTCATCCTTTGCGTTTTGCCTGGGAAGACGCAGCAACCGGGAAAATGTTCCAGATCGTCGGAATGGAATGGCTCTGATCTTCGGCCTGCCCCTCCCGGTGCTGCTGATGGGTGTAACGTCGAATTTCGTATCCTTGCCTTCTCCCGATCAGCCGTGATTGATCATCACGTGGCGCACGGCGGTGTAGTCCTCCAGCGCGTAGACCGACATGTCCTTGCCGTAGCCCGACTGTTTGAGGCCGCCATGCGGCATCTCGTTGACCAGCATGAAATGGGTGTTGATCCAGGTGCAGCCATATTGCAGGCGGGCGGCGGTCTTCATGCCGCGGCCGATATCCCTCGTCCAGATGGAGGAGGCGAGGCCGTAATCGCTGTCGTTTGCCCAGGCAACGGCATCGTCGGCATCGGAGAAGCGGGTGACCGAGACGACCGGGCCGAAGACCTCGCGGCGGACGATCTCGTCGTCTTGCAAGGCGCCTGCTATGACGGTCGGGGCGAAGAAGAAGCCTTTGTCGCCGGAAACCTTGCCGCCAGTGGTGATCTCCATATGCTTGTGTTCGGAAGCGCGGGCGACGAAGCTTTCGACACGGTCGCGCTGGCGCCTGGAGATCAGCGGCCCGATCTCATTTTCGGTATCGTCGGCCCGGTTGAAGCGGATGCTTCCGACGGCTGAGGAGAGATCGGCGACGAAATTGTCATAGATCCTGGCGTCGGCATAGATGCGGCAGGCCGCGGTACAGTCCTGACCGGCGTTGTAATAGCCGAAAGTGCGGATGCCGGCGACGACGGCATCGATATCGGCGTCGTCGAAGACGATGACCGGCGCCTTGCCGCCGAGTTCCAGATGGGTGCGCTTGACCGTCTTGGCGGCGGCCTGCAGCACCTTCTTGCCGGTGGCGATATCACCTGTGATCGAGACCATGCCGATCTTGGCATGGTTGATCAGGGCGTTGCCGACGCTTTCGCCGCGCCCGAGAATGACGTTGACGACACCTTCGGGAAGGATGTCCGAGAGCAGTTTCGCCATCTTCAGCGAGGTCAGCGGCGTCTGTTCCGAGGGCTTGAAGACGACGGTATTGCCGCCGGCGATCGCCGGCGCCAGCTTCCAGGCCATCATCATCAGCGGATAGTTCCACGGCGCGATCGAGCCGACGATGCCGATCGGATCGCGGCGGATCATCGAGGTGTGGCCGGGCAGGTATTCGCCGGCGGCCGGGCCGTGCAGGTTGCGCACGGCGCCGGCGAAGAAGCGATAACAATCGACGATCGCCGGGATTTCGTCGTTCAGCACCGCATTGATCGGCTTGCCGCAGTTCAACGCTTCCAGAGTCGCGAAGCCGACAGCATCCTTCTCGATGGCGTCGGCGATCTTCAGCAGGTAGCCGGAACGCTCGCCCGGCGTCGTTTGCGACCAGCGTGCGAAGGCCTTTTCGGCAGCATCGACGGCGGCATCGACCTGGGAAAGCGAGGCTTCGGCAAGGTCGATCACCGTCTCGCCTGTCTTCGGGTTGAGGATGTGTTCTTCCGTCTCCGTGCCCTTTTCGAAGCGGGACCCGATCAGCATTTGGGTATCCATGATGTTCTCCCTTTTATTTGCCGGCGCCGGCGATCTGGTCGCCGTCGCGGGTGAGGTAGTAGGCTGCCAGGATCGGCAGGAAGGTGACGAGCACCACGAGCATGGCGACCACGTTGGTGACCGGGCGCTGGCGCGGGCGGATGAGTTCTTCGAGCATCCAGATCGGCAAGGTTGATTGCTGGCCGCCGGTGAAGGTGGTGACGATGACCTCGTCGAAAGACAGGGCGAAGGCAAGCATGCCGCCGGCAAGAAGAGCGGTGCCGATGTTCGGCAGGATGATATGGCGGAAGGTCTGGAAGCCGTCGGCGCCGAGATCCATCGAAGCCTCGATCAGCGAGCCGGAGGTGCGGCGGAAGCGGGCGACCGCATTGTTGTAGACGACGACCACGCAGAAAGTGGCGTGGCCGAGCACGATGGTCCAGACCGAAAACGGGATGTCGAACAGGCTGAAGGCGGAGCGCAGCGCAATGCCGGTGATGATGCCGGGAAGGGCGATCGGCAGGATGACCAGCAACGAGATCGCCTCGCGGCCGAAGAATTTCGTCTGGCTGACGGCCGCAGCACAGAGCGTGCCGAGCACCAGCGCGATCGCCGTGGCGATGACTGCGACCTGTACGGAGAGGCTGAGCGCCGACCAGACATCCGGCCGGTTCCAGGCAACGGGGAACCATTGCAGGGTCAGCCCCGGTGGCGGCCATTGATAGCTCTTTTCCTCGGTCGTGAAGGCATAGACGAAGATCAACAGGATCGGCAGATGCAGGAAGAGCAGTCCGACGGCTGCGGCGATCTTCAAAGCCAGCGGCGATGTCTTGAGGTCAGAGCGCATCGAAGGCCCCCATCTTCTTGGCGAGCGACAGGTAGAGCGCCATGATGACGATCGGCACGACGGAGAAGGCGGCCGCCAGCGGCACGTTGCCGGCCGTTCCCTGCTGGGCATACACCGCCTGGCCGATGAACAGCCTGGACGAGCCGATGATCTGCGGGATGATGTAATCGCCCAATGTCAGCGAGAAGGTGAAGATCGAACCGGCGACGATGCCGGGCAGCGCCAACGGCAGCAGCACGGTGCGGAAGGTCTGGCGCGGCGTGGCGCCGAGATCCGCCGAGGCCTCGATCAGGTTGCCGGGCACGCGCTCCAGGGCCGCCTGCGTCGGCAGGATCATATAGGGAAGCCAGATATAAACGAAGACGATGAAGGTGCCGAGGTAGCTCACCGACAGCGAATTGCCGCCGATGACGGGCAGATTCAGGACGGCGTCGAGCAGCCAGGAGAGATGGAGCTTCTCAAAGATCCAGGTGAGGATGCCTTCCTTGGCGAGGATCAGCTTCCAGGCGTAGATCTTGACGAGATAGCTCGACCAGAGCGGCAGCATGACGCCGAGATAAAAGAGCGCCTTCCATTTGCCTTGCGCATAACGCGCCGCGTAATAGGCGATCGGAAAGGCGATCAGGGCGGAAGCGACGGTGACCAGCGCCGCGATGACGACGGTGCGGATGATGATGTCGAAATTCGCAGGATTCAGCAGCTGGGCATAGGTCGAGAGGGTGAATTCGTAATTCACCAGGCCGGAGAAATCGTCGATCGAGAAGAAGCTCTGCAGAAGCAGGGCGATCAGCGAGCCGATATAGATGATCCCCAGCCAGAGCAGCGGCGGCGTCAGCATCAGCAAGAGCAGCAGCTTCGGGTGCCGCCAGAAGGCATCCGACAATTGGCCGAAGAAGCCGCCGCGCCCCGGAAGGATCGATGTCTTGCCGCCTGAGATGGTGAGCGCCGTCATGCCGCATCGTCCATATAGTGGATATCGGCCGGCTGCCAGGCGAGGTGGATGCCGGCTCCGACATCCGGCACCGGCGTGCCTGCCGGCAGCATGACATGCAGCCGGCTGCCCTTGAGGTCGACGCTGAGACGCGTGGCTGCGCCGAGGAAACTTGCGTTTTCGACTTTCGCCTCGACGCCGTCGCCTGTCAGCCGGATCGCCTCGGGACGCAGGCTTGCCCAGCGTTTCTCACCGCCGAGCAAGGCCATGAGATCGGGCGCGATGACGTTCGAGGAGCCGACGAAATCGGCGACGAAGCGGGTCTTCGGGCAGCGATAGATATCCTGCGGCGTGCCTTGCTGGACAATGTTGCCATCGTTGAAGACGGCGACGCGATCGGCCATCGACAGCGCCTCGCCTTGATCGTGGGTGACGAAGACGAAGGTGATGCCGAGCGCGCGCTGCAGGCTCTTCAATTCCTCCTGCATCTGCTCGCGCAGCTTCAGGTCGAGCGCGCCGAGCGGCTCGTCGAGCAGCAGCACTTTCGGCTTGTTGACCAGCGCGCGGGCGAGCGCCACGCGCTGCCGCTGGCCACCGGACAGCTGACCGGGGCGGCGGGCGCCGTAGCCCGGCAGCTTGACGAGTTCCAGAGCATCGCCCGCCGCCTTCATCCGCTCCGCCTTGCCGACACCCTTGACCATCAGCCCATAGGCAACATTGTCGAAGATATTGAGGTGCGGAAAAAGCGCGTAGTCCTGGAATACGGTGTTGACGTTGCGGCGATAGGGCGGAACGCCGTCGGCCGTCTCGCCGAAGATCTGGATATGGCCCGATGTCGGCTGTTCGAAGCCGGCGATCAATCTCAGGCAGGTCGTCTTGCCGGAGCCGGAAGGTCCGAGCATGGCGAAGAATTCGCCGGGTGCGATCTCGAGATCGACGCCGTCGACGGCGCGAACCTGGCCGAAATGGCGCGATACCTGCTGGAAGCGGACGGCTGACGTCATGGGAGCTCCGGGTCGTGTGTGTTCAGAGAGAGGCTCGGTCTTGGTCAATAAAGACCCGGCCCCAAACCCCTCCCCCACAAGGGGGAGGGGCTTAACCTGCCGTACCCTTTCGCAAATACCTTGGTGTTTCGGCAGGATTCGGCGGTGCCGTTCAGACCCCCTCGTAGGGAGGGGACTTTATGGACGCGGACCGGCCCGGTTCATCGCCCGCCGATCACTCCGATATAATCCGACACCCAGCGATGATAGGGCACGCATTCGCTCTGCGTCGTGCATTTGGCGACCGGGGTTTTCCAGAACTTGATCTTGTCGAAGTGATCGAAGCCGTTGGTGGCGCAGCCGGCCTCGCCCATCAGTTCGTTGCCCTTGCAGGCTGCGGGAACGGAGGGCACGGCGCCAAACCAGGCGGCGGCATCGCCCTGGACCTTGGCCTTCAGCGAATGTTCCATCCACATATAGGCGCAGTTCGGATGTTCGCTGTCGGCATGCAGCATGGTGGTGTCGGCCCAGCCGGTGACGCCTTCCTCCGGGAAGGTGGAGGCGATTTTCTGCTTGTCGGCCTGCAGCAGGTTCACCTGGAAGGGCCAGGAGCCGGAGGCGACGACGCCCTCGTTCTTGAAGTCGTCGATCTGGATCATTGCGTCGTGCCAGTAGCGCGAGACGAGCTTGCGCTGGCCGCGAAGCAGGTCGAGGGCGGCCTTGTACTGGTCCTCGGTCAGTTCGTAGGGATCCTTGATGCCGAGATCCGGCTTGTGGGCCATCAGATACATGGCGGCGTCGGCGATATAGATCGCGCCGTCATAGGCCTGGACGCGGCCCTTGTTCGACTTGCCGTCGGGCAGCGTCTGCTCCTCGAAGACGACGTTCCAGCTGGTCGGCGCCTTGTCCTTGAAGGCATCGGTATTGTACATCAGCACGTTCGGTCCCCAGAGATAGGGCACGCCGTAATGGACGCCGCCGACCGTGTACCATGGGCCGTTCTGCAGGCGCTCGTCGACGGTCTTGAAGCTCGGGATCAGATCGGTGTTGATCGGCTGGACGCGCTTGCCGGCGATGAGGCGCAGCGAGGCGTCGCCGGACGCCGTGACGAGATCGAAACCGCCCTCGTTCATCAGCGAGACCATTTCATCCGAGGTGGCGGCGGTCTTGACGGAAACCTTGCAGCCGGTCTCCTTTTCGAAATCGGTGACCCAGTCATAGTTCTTGTCGGTTTCGCCGCGTTCGATATAACCGGCCCAGGCGACGATGCTGACCGCACCTTCGCCCTTGCCGAGCGCCTTCAGCGGTTCGGCGGCGACCACCTGCGTCGCGAAGCTCAGGCAGGCAAGCGCTGCCGTGCAGGATTTCAAGAGATTCGTCATCATCCGTCTCCCGGTCTGGTGCCACTTTTGTGGCGGTTTGTTCCCGGATGAAAAGGTGACGCGAAAAGGTCGCTTTCGCAAATTCATTTATCAGAAGGGCGTTATCGGAAATTCCGATATCAGCGGATGCGGCCGGACCGCAGGCTTTCGGCGATGCCGACGAAATCGCGCGCCGCCTGCGGCAGGCTGGAACCCTTGCGCCAGACCATGCCGACCTGGACGACCGGCAGCGAACCGGAGACGTCGCGGCTCTCGATGCGGTCGCCTTCCAGCGACCATGGTCGGTAGACGAGATCGGGAAGCAGCGCCACGCCGGCGCCCGTTGCAACCAGGCTGCGCACCGCCTCCACCGAGCGGGTGCGGAAGGCGACATGCGGGCGGGCGCCGAGTGCCGAGAGCAGCTTGCCGGTATTCTCCTCGATTTCGTCGACCGTCAGCATGATCAACGGTTCGCGGGCGATGTCGGCGATCGAGATGATGTCGGCCGACACCAGCGGATGGCCCATCGGCAGCCACAGTCGATAGGGCGAGGTTTCGAGGATTTCCGCCTGCAGCGCCATGCGGTCGCGCAGGTTTGAGATCACCATGACGGCGACATCGAGTTCGCCGCCGACCAGGAGATGTTCGAGGTAACCGCCATTGTCCTCGATGGCGCTGACCTCGATGCCCGGGCAGGCGCGCCGGTATCGCGCCAGCAGGTCGGAGAGGACGTAGCCGGCGACGAGCGAGGTGACGCCGATGTTCAGCGCGCCGGAAAGGGTGCTTTGCTGGCCGGAGAAGCTGGTCCGCGCATCGGAGACGGAGGCGAGAATCTTCGTCGCGTGGCGCAGGAACTGATGGCCGTTATGGGTGATCGTCAGGCCGCGCGGATGACGCTCGAAGAGTTCGACGCCGAGGTCGGTTTCGAGCTCCTTCAGCGCTTCCGTCACCGAGGATTGCGAGATCGAAAGGTTCTGCGCGGCGCGCGTCACCGAACCCTGTTCGGCGACGGCGACGAAATATTGAACCTGGCGAAGCGTGAAAGCCATGGGCGTTTAGAGCATGGCGAAACAGGCCGTGGCAAGCGGCCTAAAAAAGTGGACCTTTTTTGGTGTTTTTCCAAAATGGCGCAGGCTTTGCGCGCCCACTTAAACTTTCTGAAACGTCATTTCCTTAGCGTTCTCAGCACTAGTCCTGCGTTGGAGTTTCAGATGGCGGAGCAGTTGGCGTGAAGGCCTTACTGCGCATCTTCCGGCCCTCCCGGAAATTGGCAATCATCATCGGTGGAGTCGCTCTTCTGGCGGGCGTTTCCGGCGGTGCGGCAGTCTATGTCGGCAAAGACAGGCTGATCGGCGCCGCTGGTGGCGGCTACGGGCTCGAATGCAGCGACGTCAACCTGGTGACGATCCGCAAGCAGAACCACGTCTGGGTGCGCAAATACATCAAGACCGAACCGACCGACGGGATGACGCGCGTCAGGACCGCGCTTCGTGTCGCCCAGGCCGTTTATGCCGCGCAGAAGCCGGATCTGGTGCAGGTGGTGGTGCTCGACGAGAACGGCCCGACGTTGCGTGCCGACATTCGCGGCCGGGCGATTGGCGCCGATGTCGTCTATATCCCGCATCCCGATCAGACCGTTCCAGGCCTTAACGACAAGTCCTATACGGCGCGCTATTATGACGGCAAGGCCAGCGAAAACGGGCTGTTCTTCGGCGAGCGCATAGACATGCCGTCCGAGGAGGTCGCCATGATCAGCGCCGCCTTCAAGGACCCCGAGGATTGCGTCGATCCGGTCGCGGTCGGCTCGACGAAGAATGGGGAAAAAGCCAGGGAAACGAAGGCTGCCGGCGGCGGCCATGGTGCCGCACCGGCGGGCGAAAGCGAAGCCGCGCCTGCCGCAAAGGGCGGGAGCGCCGATGGGGTGGCGGAGGCCCCGGCCGAAGAGCCGCCGGAAACCGCGCCTGCCAAGAAACACTGATTAATCGGCATGAAAAAAGCGGAGCGCCGGCTACAGCGCCGCGCGTCTTTCAGACGCGCAAAGGACGCTGTAGCACTTTGAATCGCTGCATAATTTTATCCTTAAATCGATTCCGATTTAAGGAATTACGCAATGGCACTCCGCTTCGTTTCTCTGCGTCTTTTTCCGTCAGTCGGCCTTGTTGCGGCGGGCCGGGAAGAGGATGACGTCGCGGATCGACGGCGCGTTGGTGAGAAGCATGATGAGGCGGTCGACGCCGATGCCGAGGCCGCCGGCCGGCGGCATACCCTGATCGATCGCGTCGAGGAATTCCTCGTCCAGTTGCTTTTCCTTCTCGCCGCGGGCATGCGCCTGTTCGAGCTGCTCGACCATGCGGCGGCGCTGCTCTTCGGGATCGTTGAGTTCCGAGAAGGCGTTGCCGAGTTCCCAGGCGTTGCAATAGGTCTCGAAACGTTCGACGAGGCGCGGCTCGCCCGGCACTTCCTTGGCGAAGGGCGAGATGTCCTTCGGAAAATGCGTGACATGCGACGGCTGAATCAGTGTCGATTCAACCTTTTCCTCGAAGATGAAGGCGAGGCATTCGCCCCAGGTCCAATCCTTCTCGACCGCGAAGCCGGCAGCCTTGGCGGCGGCGCGCGCCTCTTCATCGGTCTTGATGGCGCGGAAATCGATGCCGGTGGCTTCCTTGACGGCATCGGGCATCGGTACGCGCTTGAACGGTCCCTTGAAGGAGATCCGCTTGTCGCCGAAGTCGAATTCCGTCGTGCCGTGAATGGAGAGCGCCAGGGTCTCGAACAGCCGCTCGACGAGGTCCATGACGTCCTCGTAGTCGGCATAGGCCCAATAGCATTCCATCATGGTGAATTCGGGATTGTGCCGGGTGGAGACGCCCTCGTTGCGGAAGTTCCGGTTGATCTCGAAGACCTTGTCGGTGAGGCCCGAGACCAGCGTGCGCTTGAGGAACAGTTCCGGCGCGATGCGCAGATACATGTCGAGCTTGAGCGTGTTGTGATGCGTCTTGAACGGCTCGGCGGTGGCGCCGCCATAGACCGAATGCAGCATCGGCGTCTCGACTTCCATGAAGCCGTCATTTTCCATGAAGCGGCGGATGCCGGAGACGATCTTCGAGCGCTGCTGGAAGCGGAGCTTCGAATCCTCGTTGGTCATGATGTCGAGATGGCGCTTGCGGTACCGCAGCTCGATGTCGGAGAGGCCGTGCCACTTCTCGGGCATCGGCAGCAGCGACTTCGTCAGCATTTCGATCTTCTGCGCATTGATCGTCAGCTCGCCACGCTTGGTGCGGCGGACGATGCCGGTGACGCCGATGATGTCGCCGATGTCGATCATCGGCAGCAGGGCGCGGGCCTCCTCGCCGGTGACGTCCTTGTGCGAGAAGATCTGGATCTTGCCGGAGGCGTCATGGATATCCATGAACATGCCGGAGTTGCGCGAGGAATAGACGCGGCCGGCGACGGTGACGACATCCTGCGTCTCTGTATCCGGCTCCAGGCTCTCGTATTTCGCGGTCAGCTCGGCATTGCCCATCGTCCGATGGAAATGCGCCGGATAGACCTCGCCGATCTGTTCGCGCAGCAGCTTCAGCTTCTGGGCGCGCACCTCAGTCGCGTCGGAGGAGAGGGTGTTTTCGGTCTTGTTGTCAGCCACTGTCGAAATCCTCTGACTGTTCTTACTTCGAGCCGACGAGGGCGGCGACCGCCTGTGCGGCGAGCTTCAGGCGCTGGCGTACGACGGAGCGGCCGAGGATCGCCATGGAATCAAAGAGCGGCAGGGACCGCGACGAGCCGGACACGGCGACGAAGAGCGGCGAGACCACGACCTTCAGTTTCTTGCCCATGCGGTCGGCGATCGCGCGCAGCTCGGCCTCGATCGTCTCGACATTCCATTCCAGGATCTTTTCGAGATCCGGCTGAACGGTGTTGAGGATCTCGAGGATCTCCTCCGGCGGCGACTTGATCTTGGCAAAGTCGGAAGGCTGCAGGCCGAGATCGGACTTCAGCAGGAAACCGGCGAGATCGGGCAGCTCGCCGAGCTTGGAGATGCGCGTCTGCGACAGCCGCAGGCCTTGCTTCAGACGATCGTTTTCCATCGCCCAGCTCAGCACGCGCGCCTGGAATTCTTCTTCCGACAGCTTCTCGCGGATCCAGCGGCCGTTCAGCCAGTCGAGCTTCTGAATATCGAAGATCGCACCGGCCTTGGAGAGGTTTTCCGGGTCGAATTTTTCGGAGAGCTCGTCTATCTCAAGCAGCTCTTCGCCTTCGGCGATCTGGATGAAGAACAGGCCGAGGAAGTTCATCAGCGCTTCCGGGATATAGCCGAGCGCGGAGTAATAGGAGATCGAGGTCGGGTTCTTGCGCTTCGACAGCTTCGATTTGTCGGCATTGCGCATCAGCGACAGATGCATGAAGACCGGCTGATCCCAGCCGAAGTAGCGATAGAGCAGGATGTGCTTCGGCACCGAAGCCAGCCATTCCTCGCCGCGCGCCACATGGGTGATCTTCATCAGATGGTCGTCGATGACGTTGGCCATATGATAGGTCGGCATGCCGTCGGCCTTGATGAGGACCTGCATGTCGACCGAATCCCACGGGATGGAAACATCGCCGTAGACGCCGTCCGTGAAGTCGCAGGAGCCTTCGGCCGGGATCTTCATGCGGATGACGGTCGTTTCGCCGGCGGCCATGCGCGAGGTGACTTCCTCGGCCGTGAGGTTGAGGCAGAGACCATCGTACTTCGGCGGCTTGCCGGCGGCGCGCTGGGTTTCGCGCATCTGCTCCAGCCGAGCGGGCGTACAGAAACAGCGGAAGGCATGGCCCTTGTCCAGCAATTCCTGCCCGTAAGGCTGGTACACTTCCTTGCGGTCGGATTGGCGATAGGGGCCGTAGGGGCCGCCGATATCCGGGCCTTCCTTCCATTCCAGCCCGCACCATTTCAGTGCGTCCAACACCTTCGTTTCGAATTCCGGGGTCGAGCGCGTCGCATCGGTATCCTCGATGCGCAGGATGAACTCGCCGCCATGCTTCTTGGCGAAAAGATAGTTGAAGAGAGCGATATAAGCGGTGCCGACATGCGGCTCGCCGGTCGGCGAGGGAGCGATGCGGACGCGGACGCCGGTAGCTGTCCCGGAAACTGTCATTGTGTGTGCCCGTCAATGAATGCCGGACGGCTTTCATGGGAAAGCGACGTTCGGCCGGAAGGATGCAGATATCTTCATCGGCAAACCGGCCGGAAAAGGGCATGCGCCCGCACTCTCCGCCGATCGTCCGTTCGGCTGGCCTTAGGCCATATTCAACCGGGCGCGTCAAGAAAAACCACGTTTGCAAAGGCCTGATGGCGGCGGGTGAGGGCGCGGCGGTTCGGCCGCGCCCTCCAGTCCAAGCCTCAATGGGCGGCGTCGCGTTTTCGCTTGCGGGCGTTGCGCGCGAACATGTTCAGCACCTCGACCAGCGCCGAGAAGGCCATGGCGGCGTAGACGTAGCCCTTCGGCACGTGGAAGCCCATGCCTTCGGCGATCAGCGTCGTGCCGATCATCAGCAGGAAGGCGAGCGCCAGCATGACGATCGTCGGGTTCCTCTCGATGAAGTTGGCCAGCGGGGTCGCCGCAACCAGCATGACGGTGACGGCGGCGACGACTGCGACCACCATGATCGGCAGATGCGGCGTCATGCCGACGGCGGTGATGATGCTGTCGACTGAGAAGACGAGATCGAGCAGCAGGATCTGGCCGATGGCCGATGCAAAGCCGGTCGTTGCCGACGTGGCGATGAAATCCTCCTGATGGTCTTCCGGGTCGACGGTATGATGGATTTCCTTGGTGGCCTTCCAGACGAGGAACAGGCCGCCGGCAATCAGGATCAAATCCTTCCAGGAGAAGCCGTGGCCGAAGGCTTCAAATAGCGGTTCGGTCAGTTGCACGATCCAGGCGATGGTGCCGAGCAGAGCCAGGCGCATGACGAGCGCAAGGCCGATGCCGATTTTGCGGGCCTTCTCCCGGTGCTCGGGCGGCAGCTTGTTGGTGAGAATGGAAATGAAGATCAGGTTGTCGATCCCGAGAACGACTTCCATCACCACCAGCGTGATGAGCGCCACCCAGGCGGCCGGATCCTGAATGAGCGTCATGATTTCCTGCATCAGCGTATATCCCTTTTGCGTCATATGGATAAATGACGCTCGCAATGTAATGACACCGGCCTGCCAGACAAGCGCCGCAAGGGGGTATACGAAAGTGATGTGACTTTTATTCCTTGATCGGCAACCAGATTTCGGTGACGCCCATGCCGGTATAGGGATCGAAGCGCTCGTCGTAGCGTTCGAACATGTCGGGTATCTCGCCGTGCTCCAGGCCGGATGTCGGCCACCATGCGCCAAAAATCCGGTTCATCGTCGCCGGAATGCCCGAGACATGGCCGCGATGGCTAAAGACGACGTAACGCTGGCCGGGAAGCTTGAGCGTTGCAAAATCCGCTGGCAGATCGCCAGCATCGGCGATTTCGGCGGCGGCCATATAGCGGAATTTCTCCGCTTCGCCGGTGATATGCGTGCAGATGCCGTAGGCGACGTTGCCCTTCTGGCCGGGGATATGACCGAAATGGGCATTGAACTTCTGCCAGAGGGAGGGAATGGCGGCATTGCCACCATAGGGATAGATCTCCTGCAGGCCGGCAAAGAGCATCGGCGGAAGGGTTTCGAAGCGGGGCGGTTCGAGGTCGTTGAGGTGGGCGGGGTCCATTCTGATCGGCTCCAGCAAGATAAGGTTACGGGCGTGTCCCTGTCTGCGCACCGCATCCGGCGTCATGCCGAATTGGTCGCGGAAGGCACGGGTGAAAGCCTCGTGCGAGCCGTAGCCCGCGCAAAGCGCAACCTCGAGAATGGTCGATGAACCGCCGACCAAGGCCGGCACGGCGCGGCTGAGGCGCCGCCCTCTGATATAGCTGCTGATCGAGTGGCCGGTGACGAGCCCGAAGACGCGCGACAGATGGTAGCGCGACAATCCGGCGGCTTCCGATATCTCTTCCAGCGATATATCGCTTTCGAAATGGCTCTCTATGAACCAGATCGCCCGTCCAACGGCGCTCATCCTCACTCCCCTGGTTGCGGCTTCTTCCTTAAAGAAAAGCCGGCAGCCGGGTTTGATCGCAGTTGCGGACTTTTGGCCGATGGAGGCGGGCAGTCAAGGGTGCGGTCAGTCGGTCTTGTGTCGGGGCGCACCGTAGGCGGCCATGAAGACCCGGATGGCGCCGCGGATGACGCGCTCGATTTCGTCGCGAGACGGCGGTTCTTCCATGCTTCCGAACAGCCGGAGCTTGAAGAAGCTGCCGCTGGCGAGATCGAGAAACTGGCCGGCGGCCAGATCGATGTCGTCGATCTCAAATCTGCCTTCGGCGATGTGCCGCTCCAGGAAGTCGCGCATGATGGTGCGCAGGTTTTCCGGACCCTTGAAGAAGCGTTGACAGAGAACCGGCATGCGGTCGCGAACGCCGAGAACGGTGCGCATCGCGTTGATGACCTTTTCATCGGTCATATGGGTGACGAAGCTTATCCCGAATTCATACAGGCCGGCTTCGGGATCGTCATGTTCGGCAAGCGCCGTGCGCACGGCCGCCACGAAGGCGGCGCGCTCGGCCTCGATCATCGCCGAAAACAGTTCTTCCTTGTTGGTGAAATAGACGTAGAGCGTTCCCTTGGAGACACCGGCCTCGCGCGTCACGTCGTTCATGCTGGCGGCGTCGAAACCCATTTTCATGAAGACACGCTTGGCGCCGGCGAGAATCTGCTGGCGCTTGGCCGGATCTTCGCCTGCAGCAAATCGGCCTCCGGGCGCGGGAGGGCTGAAGACGGCGGCGTGGTCGGGGTTCAGCGTCATGTCTCCTTAACCGTGTTGACGGTTTCGTATTTTCTTTAAAAGAAATCGAACCGATTGGTTCTATACATCTTGATATGACGGTAAAACAGGTTTAAGTCAACTGAACCGAACCGTTCAGTTCGATTATTTACTCCAAGATCGGTAAAGTGGCCATGTCGAGCAACCAGAAGAGCAATGTCGCGCGGATTGTCAGCGAAAACGCCGAGACCGAAGAGGTCAAGGCCGAGGTCGCAGCTGTTGCGGAAGCTCCGACGGCGGAAGCCCGCGAAGTCCCTTCCACTCCCGCCCAGTCGGCGCCGGCCCCGGTCGCCGCACCTGCGGCTGCGAAGAAACGCCGCAGCCCGGTGCTGCCGATCGTCGTGCTCGCCCTTCTCGCGGGCGGCGGCTGGTATGGTTATGAATGGTGGACGAACGGCCGCTTCATGGTGTCGACCGACGACGCCTATATCGAGGGCGATATTGCAACGATTTCGCCGAAGGTCACGGGCTACGTCGCGAAGGTGAATGTTGTCGCCAACCAGGAAGTCAAAGCGGGCGACGTGCTTGCCACGCTTGATAACGGCGACTATCAGAACGCCCTCGACCAGGCCCAGGCCCAGATCGCCACCGAACAGCTTTCGCTGCAGCGTATCGACGCGCAGATCGAAGGCGCCAATGCGAGCCTCGTGCAGGCGCGGGCGCAGAAGGTGGCACTCGAAGCGGCCGTTCGCGGTGCTGAGATCACCCAGAAGCGCCAGAGCGAGCTTCAGGCGAAGTCGGTCGGCACTGCCGCCGATCTCGACAACGCCAACATCGCTCTCGATCAGGCCAAGGCCAATCTTTCCGGCGGCGATGCCAACATCGTGGTTGCGCAGGCCAATGTCACCATTCTCCAGGCCCAGCGCAAAGAGGCCGAAGGCTCGGTCCGTTCGCTCGAGATCTCGCGCGACAAGGCTGCCCGCGACCTTTCCTTCACCGTGCTGAAGGCGCCTTATGACGGCATTGTCGGCAACCGCTCGGTCCAGGAAGGCGATCTCGTCTCGCCCGGCCAGCGCCTGATGGCGCTCGTTCCGGTGCGCCAGCTCTATATCGACGCCAATTTCAAGGAAACGCAGATCCAGCATCTGGTGGCGGGATCGAAGGTCAACGTGCATGTCGATGCCTATAGCAATCATCCGATCGTCGGCACCGTCGAATCGATCTCGCCAGCATCCGGCTCGGTCTTTTCGCTGCTGCCGCCGGAAAATGCGACTGGTAATTTCACCAAGGTGATCCAGCGTGTGCCGGTGCGCATCGCGCTGCCGCAGGATGCGCTCGACAGCGGGCGTCTACGCGCGGGCCTCAGCGTCGTCGTCGACGTCGATACCCGCACGGCGCCGAGCAAGTAGGCCTTTCGAAAAGGCGGAAGGCGGAGGTGGTCTGATGGCCGGGAGCGCGACAGCAACAGCGGGGACGATTCCGGCAACGCCTGCGCAGGCCGACGAGCGCATGGATCCGAAGAAGCTCATCGCCTTCTTTGCGATGGTGCTCGGCATGTTCATGTCGATCCTCGACATCCAGATCGTCTCGGCCTCGCTTGCCGAAATCCAGGCCGGCCTTTCGGCCGGCAGCGACGAAATCGGCTGGGTGCAGACATCCTATCTGATCGCCGAAGTGATCATGATCCCGCTGTCCGGCACGCTGGCGCGCATCATCTCGACGCGTTACCTCTTCGCGATCTCGGCTGCCGGCTTCACCATGGCGAGCGCGCTGGCGGCGACGGCGACGAATATCGACCAGATGATCGTCTACCGGGTCATCCAGGGCTTCATCGGCGGTGGTATGATCCCGTCGGTCTTCGCAGCCGCCTTCACCATCTTCCCACCGTCGAAGCGCAGCATCGTCTCGCCGATCATCGGTCTGATCGCGACGCTGGCGCCGACCATCGGCCCGACCGTCGGCGGCTACCTCAGCCACGCCTTCTCCTGGCACTGGCTGTTCCTCGTCAACATCGTACCCGGCATCATCGTCACGATCGTCACCTGGAACTTCATCGATTTCGACAAGCCGGAACTGTCGCTCTTCAAGAAGTTCGACTGGTGGGGGCTGATCTCGATGGGCGTCTTCCTCGGCGCGCTGGAATATGTGCTCGAAGAGGGCAATTCGAACGACTGGTTCAACGACAGCTCGATCACCATCGCAGCGGTCGCTTCCGGCGCTGCCGCCATCATCTTCTTCTATCGCGCCTTCACGGTGGAATTCCCCGTCGTCGACCTCAAGGCCTTTGCGAACCGGAATTTTTCCTTCGGCTCGGTCTTCTCCTTCGTCATGGGTATCGGCCTCTATGGCCTCACCTATATCTACCCGGTCTATCTCGGCCGCATCCGCGGCTATGATTCGCTGATGATCGGCGAGACGATGTTCGTCTCCGGGCTTGCGATGTTCTTCACCGCGCCGATCGCCGGCCGGCTGTCGACCAAGATGGACCTGCGCCTGATGATGGTGATCGGCTTCGTCAGCTTTGCCGCCGGCACCTTCATCATGATGCATCTGACGGCGGATTGGGATTTCTACGAACTTTTCATCCCGCAGATCCTGCGCGGCTTCGGGCTGATGATGTGCATGGTGCCGATCAACAACATCGCGCTCGGCACGATGCCGCCTTCGCGCATTCGCGGCGCGTCCGGCCTGTTCAACCTGACCAGAAACCTCGGCGGCGCCGTTGGCCTTGCCGTCATCAACACCGTGCTCACCAACCGGCAGGACGTGCACTACGAGCGGCTGCGGGAGAATATGGACTGGGGCAATCCGGCGGCGGTCGACCAGATGAACAACATGGCCGCCAATTTCAACACCTACGGCATGGATGGCGCCTCGGTCGCAGTCAAGCAGATGGTCGGCCTTGCCACCAAGCAGGCGATCATTCTCTCCTTCAGCGACGTATTCCTGATCCTGACCGCGCTTTTCCTGGCGATGATCCTCGGTGTCGCCATGATCAAGAAACCCGCGCCGCAAGGCGGGGGAGGCGGTGGCGGCCACTGACCTCCGGCCTGCCGCCCCTTGAAAAGGCCCTCTTCGGAGGGCCTTTTTGTTGCTGTTTTCCGGCCGTCGTGTCATCAGGCGAATGATCGCCGGTCGGATCGATCCGAATCGGGTAGGCCATGCCGGAAAACCACGCGGAAACCGGCCCGTTCGATTTTTTGATTTACGTACATCAAAATTGGCGCTAATGGTCTCGTCAGGAGGAATGATGAGACCAACCGTTCACGATATCGCCGCCGCCGCCGGTGTCAGTCTGGCGACTGTCGACCGGGTTCTCAACCAGCGGCCCGGTGTGCGCCACGTCACGCGGGAAAAGGTCGAGACCGCGATCCGCGAGCTCGGTTATATCAGAGACGTCGCCGCCGCCAATCTTGCCAAAGGGCGCACCTATCCGCTGGTCTTCATCCTCCCGGCCAGCGACAACTCCTTCATGCACGGGCTCAATGCCGAGATCCGCCAGGCAGTCCTCCGATCGTCGGCCGAGCGCACCGATATCCGCACCATCGAGGTGCCGGCCTTCGATCCCGCAGCGCTTGTCTCGGTGCTCGAGGAGCTTTCCCGGGAAAAGCCCTGTGGCATCGCACTGGTTGCGACCGATGCGCCTGGCGTGCGCGCCGTCGTCGACAGGCTGGTGCGCGAGCGTTTTCCCATCGTCACCTTGGTTTCCGATCTCACCGGCTCGCTGCGCCATCACTATGCCGGCGTCGACAATATCGCCGCCGGGCGCACGGCGGCTCGCCTGCTCGGCCGATTCCTCGGACCGAAAAAAGGCGAGATTGCCGTGCTTGCCGGCTCCATGCTGGTGCGCGACCATCGCGAGCGGCTAGAGGGCTTCACCGCCGTCATGGCCGAGGAATTTCCCGATCTGGCGATCCTGCCGGTTCTCGAAGGCCGCGACGACCCCGAGATCGCCCATATGCTCGTTGCCGACGCGCTTTGCAGGAATGCCGGCATCATCGGCGTCTACAGCCTTGGCGCCGGCAATCGCGGCCTCATCCGGGCGTTGAAGGAGAAGGCCGTCGATCGCGTGCTGACGGTGATTGCCCACGAACTGACCGCCCACACGCGTGCAGCCCTGATCGACAATACGATCGATGCGATCCTCAACCAGGACGCCGGCCACGAGGTACGCAGCGCGATTCGCGTGCTGAAAGCCAAGGCGGACGGGCTGGCCGTCATCGAGGCGCAGGAGCGCATCCGCCTCGACATATTCCTGAAAGACAATCTGCCGTAACGGCAAAGGGAGAAATACCACATGTATCTGGGTCTCGATCTCGGAACCTCCGGCGTCAAGGCGATGCTGATCGATGGTGATCAGAAGATCGTCGGCTCGGCCAATGGTTCGCTCGACGTCTCGCGTCCGCATTCCGGCTGGTCGGAGCAGGAGCCAGCCCACTGGGTGCGGGCCACCGAGGAGGCTGTCACCGGCCTCAAGGCGAAACATCCGAAAGAGTTCGCCGCGGTCAGGGGCATCGGCCTTTCCGGCCAGATGCACGGGGCGACGCTCATCGATGCCAGCGATAAGGTCCTGCGGCCCTGCATCCTCTGGAACGATACGCGCAGCTATGTAGAGGCCGCGGCGCTCGATGCCGATCCGCGTTTTCGCGCGCTGACCGGCAACATCGTCTTCCCGGGCTTCACGGCGCCGAAGCTCGCCTGGGTCCAGAAGCATGAGCCCGATGTCTTCGCCAAAATCGCCAAGGTGCTGTTGCCGAAGGACTATCTGCGTCTTTGGCTGACCGGCGAATATATTTCGGAAATGTCGGATTCGGCCGGCACGTCCTGGCTCGACACCGGCAAGCGCGCCTGGTCGTCGCAACTGCTCGCCGCCACCAACCTTTCCGAGGCGCAGATGCCGGCGCTTGTCGAAGGCACCGCGCAGGCCGGCAAGCTGCGGTCTGAACTGGCGGCGCAATGGGGTATTTCCGGCGATGTCGTCGTTGCCGGCGGCGCGGGCGACAATGCAGCCTCGGCCTGCGGCATGGGCACGGTCAGCGATGGCGCCGCTTTCGTCTCGCTGGGCACGTCAGGCGTGCTTTTTGCCGCCAACGGTTCCTATTTGCCGAAACCGGAAAGCGCCGTGCATGCCTTCTGCCACGCGCTGCCGAACACCTGGCACCAGATGGGCGTCATCCTGTCGGCGACCGATGCGCTCAACTGGCATTCCGGCGTGACCGGCAAGTCGGCCGCCGATCTTACCGGTGAACTCGGGGAGACGCTGAAGGCGCCAACCGGCGTCACCTTCCTGCCCTATCTCTCCGGCGAGCGCACGCCCCACAACGATGCCGTCATCCGCGGCGCCTTCATCGGCCTCGAACATGAAAGCAGCCGTGTCGTGCTCACCCAGGCGGTGCTCGAAGGCGTCGCCTTCGCCATTCGCGACAATCTCGAAGCCCTGCGTTCGGCCGGCACCGGCATATCCCGGGTCACCGCAATCGGCGGCGGGTCGCGCTCGCGTTACTGGCTGGCCTCGATTGCGACCGCGCTCGGCGTTCCCGTCGACCTGCCGGCCGACGGCGATTTCGGCGCCGCCTTCGGGGCAGCCCGCCTCGGCCTGATCGCGGCAACGGGGGCAGATCCCATTGCCGTCTGCACGCCGCCGGTAACGGCCGGAACGATCGAGCCGGTGTCGGCGCTGAGCGGCGCTTACGAGGATGCCTACAAGCGCTATCGGGCGCTCTATCCGGCGATCAAGTCGCTGGCGCATTGAGATCGAGGCGCCCCCTCACCCTACCCTCATTCGAGGGAGCCGCGACGTTGCCACAAGTTTCTTCTCCCCGCCGGCGAGAAGGTGCGGCAGGCGGATGAGGGGGCCCCTAGCATAGACTAACAATTCAGAACTTCGAAAAGATACGAACCCAAGGAGACCCAACATGAGCACCGGATTTTTCGGCGATATCCAGAAAGTGAAATACGAAGGCCCCGACAGCACCAATCCGCTGGCCTTCCGCTATTACCAGCCGGACGAGATCGTCATGGGCAAACGCATGGAAGACCATCTGCGCTTTGCGGTGGCCTATTGGCACACCTTCACATGGCCGGGCGGCGACCCCTTCGGCGGCCAGACCTTCCTGCGTCCCTGGTTCGAGGACACGATGAAGGCCGCCAAGCTCAAGGCCGACGTCGCCTTCGAATTCTTCTCGCTGCTCGGCTCGCCCTACTACTGCTTCCATGACGCCGACGTGCGTCCGGAGGGCAAGAATTTCGCCGAGAACACCAAAAACCTCAACGAGATCGTCGATTATTTCGCCGAGAAGCAGGCCGCAACCGGCACCAAGCTGCTCTGGGGCACGGCGAACCTCTTCTCTCACCGCCGTTACATGTCGGGTGCGGCGACCAATCCGGATCCAGATGTCTTTGCTTTCGCAGCCGCGACGGTCAAGACCTGCATCGATGCCACGCAGAAGCTCGGCGGCGAAAACTACGTGCTCTGGGGCGGCCGCGAAGGTTACGAGACGCTGCTCAACACCGATATCAAGCGCGAGCTCGACCAGCTCGGCCGCTTCCTCAACCTCGTCGTCGAATACAAGCACAAGATCGGCTACAAGGGCACGATCCTGATCGAGCCGAAGCCGCAGGAGCCGACCAAGCACCAGTACGACTATGACGTCGCGACCGTCTACGGCTTCCTCAAGAAGCACGGCCTTGAAAACGAGGTGAAGCTCAATATCGAGCAGGGCCACGCAATTCTTGCCGGCCACTCCTTCGAGCACGAGCTGGCGCTTGCCAATGCGCTCGGCATCTTCGGCTCGATCGACATGAACCGCAACGACTACCAGTCCGGCTGGGATACCGACCAGTTCCCGAACAATGTTCCCGAAATGGCGCTGGCCTATTATCACGTTCTGGCAGGCGGCGGCTTCAAGACCGGCGGCACCAACTTCGACTCGAAGCTTCGCCGTCAGTCGCTCGACCCGGCGGATCTACTGATCGGCCATATCGGCGGCATGGATTGCTGCGCCCGCGGTCTGAAGGCCGCTGCTAAGATGATCGAGGACAAGGCTCTGTCGCAGCCGCTCGCCGATCGTTATGCCGGCTGGGAATCCGCCGAGGCGCAGAAGCTCTTCCGCGGCGAGTATTCGCTGGATGAGATCAGCCATTATGTCGAAAGCCACGACGTCAACCCGCAGCCGAGATCCGGCAAGCAGGAGCTGCTGGAAAACGTCGTCAATCGTTACGTCTGATAAAGCGCGCCGGCGGTCATCGGCCGCCGGCGCAGCCCTCTCCGGCCGGAAGCCTATATGGATTTACCGTTTCAACCAGTTGCGCGACGGCGCCGAGACGGAGTTTCGAACCACCAGATCCGGCCTCAGCAGGATTTCCGTTTCGGTCGGCCGGCCATCGGACAGCAGTTCCAACAGCAGCGCCATTGCCTGTTTGCCGATTGCCGTTCTCGGCTGGCGGATCGTGGTCAGTGGCGGGGATATGAAGACGGCCTGCGGCACGTCGTCGAAACCGGTCACCGAGAAATCCCGCGGAATGTCGTAACCCCGCGCGCCGAGCCCGACCATGACGCCGATCGCCGTCTGGTCGTTGACGCACATGAAGGCTGTGGGAAGCGTGTCACGCATGAAAAGCTGTTCGACCGCATGCCGCCCGCTTTCGATCGTGCCGTCGCCTTCGAGCACGATCCTCAAGTCGGGCGGGATGCCGGCGGCGTCGAGACCGGCATCGTAACCCATGCGGCGCCTGGTATAGGCAAGCCGGGTGCGTGAATCGCCGATGAAGGCGATCTTGCGATGCCCTTCGGCCAGCAGCAGATCCACCGCTTTCCTGGCGCCTTCGGTATCGTCGACACCGACATAGGGAATGCCGCCGTTGAAGACAGGCTCGAAAACGCCGACGCTCGGCGGCAGCCGCGCGGTCATCGTCTGATGCCCGAAGGGCAGGATGCCGGTGAAGAGGATCAATCCGGCCGCCTGGTTGGAATTGAAGAATTTCAGATATTCGAGGCCGCGCTGGGCGTCGTTCTGCGTGTGGCCGATCAGGATGCCGTAGCCATGCGCGCGCGCCTCGTTCTCCAGCCCGACGAGAATGTTGGAGAAATTGGGATCGCCGATATCCGGCGCCACCACCAGGATCATGTTGGAGCGGCCAAGCCTCAGGCTGCGCGCCATCGCATTGGTCGTATAACCGGTGATGGCGATCGCCTGGTTGACCTTGAGCCGTGTGGAGTTGGCGACCTTCTCGGGCATATGGATCGCCCGGGACACCGTCGCGATGGAGACCTCGGCGATCCGGGCGACGTCTTCGATGGTTGCGGGCGTGGAATTCGACACTGGGCTCTGCCTTGGGGCTGTCTTCGCCGAGACACTACACAGACTTGTCGAGAGGTCAAAGGCAGGCTTCAACTGATCTGTGTAAATCAACGATGTAAACCTTTACACGATGTATGTAAAGGTTTACATAGGGTCCAGAGCGGATGGAGAGCCGCTTTGGGGAGGATCAGATGACCGTGGAAGCCGCCGACACCGCACCCGTGGTGCTGTCCGCCAGGCGCATATGCAAATCCTTCAGTGGGGTGCAGGTCCTCTTCAGCGTGAACTTCGATCTTCGCGCCGGCGAAATCCATGCCCTGATGGGTGAAAACGGGGCCGGCAAATCCACGCTTGTCAAGGTATTGTCCGGTTTCGAACAGCCGAGTTCCGGCGAGATCCTGCTCGACGGCAAGCCCGTCGTCCTGCCGCCCAATGGTGCTGCCGAGGCGCTCGGCATCGTCATCATTCACCAGGAATTCAACCTCGCCGACCACCTGACCGTAACGGAGAGCCTCTTCCTCGGGCGAGAAGTCACGCGCTTCGGTGTGCTCGACCGCAAATATATGCGGTCGGAGACCCGCAAGGTTCTCGACGTGCTCGGTTCGCATGTCGACGAGAACGCATTGATCAGCACGCTTTCCATCGCCGACAAGCAGATGGTCGAAATCGCCAAGGCGATCAGCCGCGATGCGCGGGTGGTATTCATGGACGAGCCAACCGCGGTGCTGTCGCGGGAAGAGACCAGCATGCTCTTCAAGCAGGTTCGCAAGCTGCGCGACCAGGGCACGAGCTTCGTCTTCGTGTCCCACAAGCTCGACGAGGTGATGGAATTGACCGACCGCGTCACCGTGCTGCGCGACGGCCAATGGATCAAGACGTCGCCGACGTCCATTCTGGACGGGGAATCGATCGCCCAGCTGATGGTCGGCCGCGAACTTTCCAGCCTCTATCCCGCCAAGGTCGAGCCCGATATCGACGAGGAGGTCGTTCTCAGCGTCGATTCGGTGTCGACCGGTTATGTGAAGGATGCGAGTTTCGAGGTGCGCAAGGGCGAAATTATCGGTTTCTCCGGCATGATCGGCTCCGGCCGCACCGAACTGATGGAAGCGATCGCCGGATTGCGGACCCGTCTCGAGGGCGAGGTGGTCATCAAGGGCGAAACGGTTCCCTCCGGCGACGTGCATGCCGCCAATCGCTGCGGGCTCGCCTATATGACCAAGGACCGCAAGTCGAAGGGCCTGCTGCTGCGCTCCGGCATGGTGACCAATCTGACGCTGCAATCGCTCGGAAGGCATGCGCGTCACGGCTATCTCAGCCCGGGAAGCGAGGCGGCCGCCATGGCAAAGGCCAAACGCCGCTTCGACATCAGGGTTCGCGACGGCAATATCGTCGCCGGGCGCATGTCGGGCGGGAACCAGCAGAAGCTGCTGCTGGCCAAGGTCATGGAGACCGATCCTGATATCATCATCATCGACGAGCCGACGCGCGGCATCGATGTCGGCACCAAGCAGCAAATCTATCATTTCATTTCGGCGCTCGCCCGGGACGGGCGGTCGATCATCGTCGTGTCGTCGGAGATGCCGGAGGTTATCGGTCTCTGCACCAGAGTGGCGGTGATGCGCGAAGGGCGTATCGTCGGCATGCTCGAAGGAGACGAGATTTCCGAGCAGGAGATCATGCGTTACGCCGCCGGGCTCAAGAAGAAGGCGGCCGCCTGAGGCTGAAGCAGGGCTTCGCCGATCAGGACGACAGATAAGATGCCCAGAAAATATGGGACGGGAGGTTGGTTTTGGAAATGAGTGTCAACGAGGAGACCAGGGAAATCCGGCGCCGATCCTGGCGGGATGTCGACCTGCGTGCGGTCGCGCCCTTTGTCGCCCTGGCCCTGCTCCTGATCGTCGGAGCCCTGGTCAATCCCAATTTCATCGGCATCACCAACCTTGCCAATGTCGCGACGCGTAGCGCCTTCATCGCCATCATCGCGGTCGGCGCGACCTTCGTGATATCAGCGGGCGACCTCGATCTGTCTGTGGGCTCGATGGTGGCCTTCGTCGCCAGCCTGATGATCCTGCTGATGAATTCGGGCGCCGTCGAAAACCCGGCTTTGATGCTGACGGTCGCGGTCGCCTTCACCATCGTCGCCGGCGCGCTCTGCGGCCTGGCAAACGGCCTGATCACCACAGTGGGCAAGATCGAGCCGTTCATCGCGACGCTCGGCACGATGGGCATCTATCGCGGCCTGACGACATGGCTGTCGCAGGGCGGCGCCATCACGCTTCGCTCCGCCGATATCCAGACGCTCTATCGTCCTGCCTATTTCGGCAATATCGCCGGCGTGCCGATACCGATCGTGGTGATCCTGGCGGTGACGGCGGTTGCAGCCTTCATCCTCTATCGCACCCGCTACGGGCGCCATGTCGTCGCAGTGGGATCGAACAGCGATGTCGCCCGCTATTCGGGCATCGCGGTCAACCGCGTCAGGACGATTGCTTTCGTCATCCAGGGACTGTGCGTAGCCATTGCCGTGCTGCTCTACGTTCCGCGTCTCGGCTCGACCTCGGCGACGACGGGCATCCTGTGGGAGCTGCAGGCGATCACCGCCGTCGTCGTCGGCGGCACGGCGCTCAAGGGCGGCGCGGGCAGGGTCTGGGGCACGATCTGCGGCGCCTTTATTCTCGAACTCGTCGGCAACATCATGCTGCTTTCGAATTTCATCAGCGAATATCTGATCGGCGCCATCCAGGGTGCGATCATCATCATTGCCATGTTCGTCCAGCGCTCGCTGGTGCGCAAATCATGAATTGACCGGGCTGACAGGGCGTCCGGTCCCGATATGGAAAAGTCCCTGAAGTTAGTGGGAGGAAATAGCATGCGTAGATTGATGTTGGGTCTCGCGGTTGCGGCGGTGACGTTCGCCGGCGCCGCTCACGCCCAGGACAAGAAATTCACCATCGGCGTCTCCATTCCGGCGGCCGACCACGGCTGGACTTCGGGCGTGGTGTTCCATGCCGAGCGCGTCGCCAAGCTGCTGATGGCCGAACATCCCGGTCTCAACGTCATCGTCAAGACCTCGCCGGATGCCGCCAGCCAGGCGAACGCCGTGCAGGATCTCGATACGCAAGGCATCGACGCCCTCGTCATCCTGCCGTCGGATCCGGATCCGCTCGTCAACGCCATCAAGGAAGTCAAGGGCAAGGGCAAGTTTGTCGCCCTCGTCGACCGTGCGCCGAGCAACAACGACAATTCCGTGCGCGACCTCTATGTCGCCGGCAACAACCCGGCTCTCGGCGAAGTCGCCGGCAAATACATCAAGGACAACACGCCTGATGCCGAAGTGGTCATCATCCGCGGTCTGCCGATCCCGATCGACCAGCAGCGCCAGGACGGTTTCGACAAGGGCATTGCCGGCTCGAACGTCAAGGTTCTCGACCGCCAGTACGGCAACTGGAACCGCGACGATGCCTTCAAGGTCATGCAGGACTACCTGACGAAGTACCAGAAGATCGACGTCGTCTGGTGCCAGGACGACGACATGGCCGTCGGCGTTCTGCAGGCGATCGAGCAGGCCAAGCGCACCGACATCAAATATGTTGTCGCCGGTGCCGGCTCCAAGGATATGGTCAAGAAGGTCATGGACGGGGATAAGCTGATCCCTGTCGACGTCCTCTATCCGCCGGCAATGGTCGGCACGGCGATGGAACTGACGGCGGCAGCCCTTTACGATCAGGTCCCGGTTCACGGCAGCTATATCCTCGACGCGACGCTCGTCACCAAGGAAAATGCCAAGGACTTCTACTTCCCGGATTCGCCGTTCTGATCCATCGATTGGAGACATGCGCCCATTCGTAAGGATGGGCGCATTTTTAATGCTTCCACACAGTGTGCGGCCGAAAATGCTGCACGTACCTCTTGCCCGCCAAAGCCCATCATGATTAGCTCGCGGCCATACCGCATATGGCTTTGCGCCAAATCCGCTGGCAAGGGCGAGGAGGCGCCTTGCGCCCGCAAAATAGCGTGCTACAACACTTCAGAAACGTTTACGGTCCATATTCAGGGAGGAATCTGACATGAAGACGATCAAGGGCCCGGGCCTTTTTCTTGGCCAGTTCGCGGGCGATACTGCCCCTTTCAACTCCTGGGACGCCATCACCAAATGGGCGGCCGACATCGGCTATAAGGGTGTCCAGGTGCCGACCTGGGCCAGTCAGCTGATCGATCTGAAGAAGGCTGCCACGTCGAAGGATTATTGCGACGAATTCGCCGGCAAGGCGCGCGAAAACGGCATCGAGATCACCGAACTCTCCACCCATCTGCAGGGCCAGCTCGTCGCCGTTCATCCGGCCTATGACGAAGCCTTCGACGGGTTCGCGGCACCGGAGGTGCGCGGCAATCCGAAGGCGCGCCAGGAATGGGCTGTCGAGCAGGTCAAGATGGCGCTGACGGCATCCAAAAATCTCGGCCTCAAGGCGCATGCGACCTTCTCCGGCGCGCTTGCCTGGCCGTTCATCTATCCCTGGCCGCAGCGCCCTGCCGGTCTGGTCGAAACGGCCTTCGACGAACTCGCCCGCCGCTGGACGCCGATCCTCAACCATGCGGACGAAAACGGCATCGACGTCTGCTACGAGATCCATCCCGGTGAAGACCTGCATGACGGGATCACCTTCGAGATGTTCCTGGAGCGCGTGAAGAACCATCCGCGCGCCAACATGCTCTATGACCCCTCGCACTACGTCCTGCAGTGCCTGGATTATCTCGACAACATCGACATCTACAAGGACCGCATCAAGATGTTCCACGTCAAGGATGCGGAGTTCAATCCGACCGGGCGCCAGGGGGTCTACGGCGGCTATCAGGGCTGGGTGGAACGCGCCGGCCGGTTCCGCTCGCTCGGCGACGGCCAGGTCGATTTCGGTGCGGTGTTCTCGAAGATGACCGCCAATAATTTCGACGGCTGGGCCGTGGTCGAATGGGAATGTGCGCTGAAGCATCCGGAAGACGGTGCCCGCGAAGGCGCCGAATTCGTGGCCGCCCATATCATCCGCGTCACCGAGAAAGCCTTCGACGATTTCGCCGGCAGCGGCACGGATCAGGCGGCGAACCGGCGGATGCTGGGGCTTTCCTAAAACAGGGCATCTCGTGGGTGCCCCTCACCCTAACCCTCTCCCCGTAAACGGGGAGAGGGGAGTTGCCGCACCAGCCGTTGAGATGGGCGTAAACATCGCGGCATATCCCCTTCGCCCCGTTTACGGGGAGAAGGTGGCGGCAGCCGGATGAGGGGCATGCGTCCGCACCAAGTTTAAATTTCAGGAGGAATTAATGGCAATCGAAGCATCATCCGAACAGACACGCGAGCCGCGCATCCGGCTCGGCATGGTGGGCGGCGGCGCGGGCGCGTTTATCGGCGCCGTGCACCGTATCGCTGCGCGCATCGACGATCAGTACGATCTCATCGCCGGCGCGCTGTCGTCGACGCCCGAGAAGGCCGTGCAGTCCGGCCGCGACCTCGGCCTCGATCCGTCGCGGACCTATTCCAGCTATCGCGAGATGGCGATCCGCGAGGCGAAGCTGAAGAACGGCATCGAGGCGGTGGCGATCGTGACGCCGAACCATGTGCATTACGATGCGGCCAAGGAATTCCTGAGGCGCGGCATCCATGTGATTTGCGACAAGCCGCTGACGTCAAACCTGGCCGATGCGAAGAAGCTGAAGAAGATCGCCGACGAGAGCGGTGCGCTGTTCGTGCTGACGCATAATTACACCGGCTATCCGATGGTCCGCCAGGCGCGCGCGATGATCGCGAACGGCGAACTCGGCGATATAAGAGTCGTTCAGGCCGAATATCCGCAGGACTGGCTGACGGAAGCGGTCGAGCAGACCGGCCAGAAACAGGCCGCCTGGCGCACCGATCCGGCGCAATCCGGCGTCGGTGGGTCCACAGGCGATATCGGCACGCATGCCTATAATCTTGCCGCCTTCATATCGGGCCTGGAACTCGACAGCCTTGCCGCCGATCTCGACAGCTTCGTCCCGGGCCGCCGGCTGGATGACAACGCCCATGTCTTGCTGCGCTTCAAGGCAAAAGGCTCGGAGAAGCCGGCCAAGGGCATGCTCTGGTGCAGCCAGGTGGCGCCCGGCCATGAAAACGGCCTGATGGTGCGCGTCTACGGCACCAAGGGCGGGCTGGAATGGACCCAGAAGGACCCGAACTATCTCTGGTACACGCCTTTCGGCGAGCCGAAGCGGCTGATCACCCGGGGCGGCGCCGGTTCGGGCGCGGCTGCCGGCCGTGTCTCGCGCGTGCCGTCAGGGCATCCGGAGGGGTATCTTGAAGCCTTTGCGACGATCTATACGGAAGCGGCGCATGCCATCAACGCCCGCAAGAAGGGCAAAGCTGTCGACAAGGCGGTGGTCTACCCGACGGTCGATGACGGCGTGAAGGGCGTGGCCTTCGTCGAGGCTTGCGTCGCATCTTCGAAGAAGAACGGCGCCTGGGTCAAGGTCTGAATTTGACGTTCCCAGTCACTCAATGAAAAACGCCGAGGCGGGCTCGAGTCGCCTCGGCGTTTTTGTTTATTCTCGATCAGGCCGCAGCCGTGCGGCCACGCTTCAGCAGGTTGTCGACGCTCAAGGGTCCGGCGCCTGCCGCCACCAGATAAAGAAATACGAAGCAGAACAGGATTGCCGCGACGCCGCCGTTCTGCGCGGGATAGATGCCCTTCGACGCATGCCCGATGAAATAGGCGAAGGCCATCAGGCCCGAGAGCACGAAGGCGGCGATACGGGTCTGGAATCCGACCAGCACCAGGAAGCCGAGGGTGAGTTCGAGAAGACCGGCAACCCAGGACAGCGAGCCGACGGGAGGCACGCTTGCCGCAACCGGAAAATGCAAAATCTTCTGCGTTCCGTAGCTAAAAAGCACAAGTGAGGAGATGATGCGCAGCAAGCTCAACAGATGCGGCTGCAGCAGATGGATCGAAGACAGCATTGGATTCCTTTCCTGTTTGTGATGTCTTGGCTGTGCAACGATCGCGGGCGCGCCGGCAAGTCACGACTTCTGACGTTCACGTTATGGGAGCAGTCCGCGCCGGAAAGTGCCGCAGGTCAGGGCGACCGAATACTGCAGTCACCGCCGCTTCGCGGCCGTACTGTAACGTTGCAGTTTTTCTGCGTCCGGGCCTGTACTTTGCTTTTCGGCTTGGCTAAATCCGAACCCAAACGGTTCACCCACACGCCGAGAACGGGATTTACAGATGATCGATCCGAAAAAACTCGCAGACCGCTTTCCAGGCGATTTCACTTTCGGCGTTGCCACCGCCGCCTTCCAGATCGAAGGCGCCAGCAAGGCAGACGGCCGCAAGCCGTCCATCTGGGATGCCTTCTGCAATATGCCGGGTCGCGTCTATCATCGCCATAATGGCGACGTTGCCTGCGATCACTACAATCGCCTGGAGCAGGATCTCGATCTCATCAAGGATATGGGCGTCGAAGCCTACCGGTTCTCCATTGCCTGGCCGCGCATTATCCCCGACGGCACGGGTCCGGTGAACGAGGCCGGCCTCGATTTCTACGACCGGCTGGTCGACGGTTGCAAGGCGCGGGGGATCAAGACCTTTGCGACGCTCTACCACTGGGACCTGCCTCTGCTGCTCGCCGGCGACGGCGGCTGGACGGCGCGCTCGACCGCCTATGCCTATCACCGCTATGCCAAGACGGTGATGAACCGCCTTGGCGACCGCCTCGATGCCGTCGCGACCTTCAACGAACCCTGGTGCATCGTCTGGCTGAGCCACCTTTACGGCATCCATGCTCCGGGCGAGCGCAACATGCAGGCCGCCCTTCACGCCATGCACTACATGAACCTTGCCCATGGCCTCGGCGTCGAGGCGATCCGCTCGGAAGCCCCTGATGTGCCTGTCGGGCTCGTGCTCAACGCCGCCTCGATCATCCCTGGCTCCGACAGCCCCGCCGATCTTGCCGCCGGCGAGCGTGCGCATCAGTTCCACAACGGCGCCTTCTTCGATCCTGTCTTCAAGGGCGAATATCCGAAGGAATTCGTCGAAGCGCTCGGCGACCGCATGCCCGTCATCGAAGATGGCGACATGAAGCTCATCAGCCAGAAACTCGACTGGTGGGGCCTGAACTATTACAAGCCCGAGCGAGTCACTGATGATGCCGATCGCAAAGGCGATTTCCCCTGGACGGTGGAGGCGCCGCCGGCAAGCGACGTCAAGACCGATATCGGCTGGGAAATCTATGCGCCGGGTCTGAAGCTCTCCGTCGAGGACCTCTACCGCCGCTACGAACTGCCGGAATGCTACATCACCGAGAACGGTGCCTGCGACAACACCGATGTCGTCGATGGCGAGGTCGATGACGCGATGCGCCTCGACTATGTCGGTGAGCACCTCGATGTCGTCGCCAACCTCGTCAAGGACGGCTATCCCCTGCGCGGTTATTTCGCCTGGAGCCTGATGGACAATTTCGAATGGGCGGAAGGCTACCGCATGCGCTTCGGCCTCGTCCACGTCGATTACGAGACCCAGCAGCGCACGGTGAAGAAGAGCGGCAAATGGTATCGCGACCTTGCGGCTCAATTCCCGAAGGGCAATTACAAAGCGGGTTAGCGCCATTCCTCGCGCGGGCAGTTGATAAGGCGCCTCTTGAACTCGAACTACCGGCCGGCACGGCAAGCTGACGCTGCCTGCCGTCAATGTCACGGCGGCCGGCGGCACGCATAAAAATAGATTGTCAGAAACGTACAACAGGCGGTTGCTTAAACGTTTTTGAACCCTTGACTGGCAAAGTCCAACGGTCAGGGAGTCGTAATGCAGACAGTCGGAAAGTCGCAAAGCAAGGGATCGGGAATAGGCCGCCACATCGCCGTCACCGGCGTGCTTTTCTCCTTCGCGATCGTCGTCGCCGTCGTCACCATCATGGTGCTGACGGCGCTTGAACGCGTGGCCGAAAATGCCAATCTCCTCGATGACGAGCGCTCGCGCGAAACGACGATCGGCGCGGTGAAGACTTTCGAGGATCAGCTCGGCGCGACACTCGACGATTATGCCGCCTGGGACGACGCTGCCGTCAACGTCTACGCGCCTGACGGTATGGACTGGACGGTGAGCAATTACGGCGAGATGTCGCTCAACAGCTCGCTGTTCGACATGGCGATCGTCATCGATGACGCGAAGAAGGCGATCATCGCCTATCGCGACGGCAAACCGATGGAGGAGCCGCTCACGGATTTCTTCGCGCCGTCGCTCTGGACCCTGCTCGACACGGTGAAGGCGGCCGGCCCGGCAGATCGTCCTCAAGCGGTCGGTTTCGTCACCACCAAGCGGGGCATTGCCGCTGTCGGCGTGGCATTGGTTCGGAAGAAGTCCGGTGCGCTTGACGTGCCCGCCGGCCAGCACCGGTATCTCGTTTTCGCCCGCCATCTCGATGACGACAGGGTGACCGCTCTCGGCCAGACCTATGTCATTGGCGGCCTGAGGCTGGCGCCACCCAGCTTTGCGGCCGACTATCGCGTCCCGATCGTCGATCCGACGGGGGCAACGCTCGGCAAGCTCGTCTGGACCTCGCGTTCACCCGGCGACATCGCCTATGCGCAGGTGCGGCCGATGGTCATCCAGGCGCTCGGCCTCGTCGGATTGTTTTTCGCGGTACTGCTGGTCATCGGCTTGCTTGCCGGCCGCCGCCTGAAGGCAGAGGAAGGCAGCGCCCGCGAGGAGGCGTTGCGCGACAGGCTGAGCGGCCTTTCCAATCGCGACGGGCTCGGGCTCGCCGTCGATCGTTTTGTCGTCGAAGCACGCCAGACCAGGCGCAACGTGCTGCTCCTCTATCTCGACCTCGATGGCTTCAAGGAAGTCAATGACAGCTATGGCCATGGCACCGGCGACCAGTTGATCCGTGCGGTCGCTGCCGGGCTCGAAGTGCTCATTCCACAGGATGCGGTTCTGGCGCGCATTGGCGGCGATGAATTTGCGATCGCCTTTCTCTCCGACAGCGAGAATGCCGCCGCACTGCAGCTTGCCGAGCAGATCCTCGATTTTCTTGTCGAGCCATTGGAGATCGGGCGCCGCGTCGTCGTCGTCGGGGCCAGTATCGGCATCGCCATGTCACCCTTCGGTTCGATCGGCCGGGAGGAGTTGGTGCGCCGCTCCGATCTTGCCATGTACAAGGCGAAGGAGGCCGGCCGCGCGCGGATGACGCTCTACGATCCGTCGATGGATGCGGATCGAGAGCAGCGCAACGCGCTGGAACTCGATCTCCGGATCGCCATCGAAAGCGGTGACCTGACGCTCGCCTACCAGCCGCTGATCGATGCGACCACCCAGGCGATGACCGGCGTCGAAGCACTGGTGCGCTGGAATCGCCCGGGCCACGGTCCTGTTTCGCCCGAGCTGTTCATCCCGATCGCGGAGACCAGCGGCCTCATCGAATCGCTTGGCCTGTTCGTGCTGCGCAAGGCATGCGAGACGGCCAAGCAATGGCCGGAACTCAACGTTTCGGTCAACGTCTCGCCCGGCCAGTTCCGCAATCCCGCCTTCAGCGACTATGTGCGTTACGTGCTGAAGCAGACGGAGATCGAAGCCAGCCGCATCACGCTCGAGATTACCGAAGGCTACATGATCCAGAATCCGCAGCGGACCCGCCAGTCGATCGAACGGCTGAAGGGGCTGGGGGTCAAGGTGGCGCTTGACGATTTCGGCTCCGGCTTCTCCTCGATCGGTTATCTCAGGCAGTTCGGCTTCGACCGCATCAAGATCGACCGCTCGCTGGTCATGGGCGTCAACGAGGATAAGCGCCAGCGCGAGATGCTGCAGGCGACAGTGGCGCTTGCCCGTTCGCTCGACATTCCGGTGACGGCCGAAGGTATCGAGACCGAGGAGCAGGCGATCGCCATGCGCCTTTTCGGCTGCGACTGCCTGCAGGGCTATTTGTTCGGAAAGCCTGTTACAGCAGACCTCATCACCAAGATGCTGAGCGAGCGACGGGCAGCGGAGCCGACAGGCCGGCGTCGTATAGGCGCAGCCTGACCGGCGGCCTGATCTTCAGAAAGCAAATTTGATTCACACAGAATCCGGCTCAGCTGCCGATATGCCGCTGGCCGCGCTTTTTGGCGAGGGCGATCTGGTGCTGCCGCTGACGGTAGCGCAGCCGGTCTTCTTCCGTGCGCTTGGGATAACAGTGGCTGCAGGAAACGCCTTCCTCGTAGAGCGGCGAGGTGATCTCCTCTGATGTGATCGGGTTACGGCAGGCATGGCACAACCTGTGTTCGCCTTCCGTCAGCCCGTGCTCGACGGAGACGCGCTCGTCGAAGACGAAGCAGGCGCCATCCCAGAGGCTTTCCTCCTGCGGCACTTCCTCCAGATATTTCAGGATGCCGCCCTTCAGATGATAGACCTCGTCGAAGCCCTCAGCCTTCATGAAGGCCGTGGCCTTCTCGCAGCGTATGCCGCCGGTGCAATACATGGCGACCTTCGGCTTGTTGTGCAGGCCGGGATTGTTGCGCACCCAATCCGGAAATTCACGGAAGGTCTTGGTCTTCGGATCGAGCGCGCCGCGAAAGGTGCCGATTGCCGTCTCATAATCGTTGCGGGTGTCGATGACGATCGTATCGGGATCGGAGATCAGCGCGTTCCAGTCCTTGGCGGCCACATAGGTACCGACCACCTTGTTGGGGTCGATATCCTCGACGCCCATGGTGACGATTTCCTTCTTCAACTTCACCTTCATGCGCAGGAAGGGCATTTTCGAGGCGCGGCTTTCCTTGTGCTCCAGGCCCGAAAATTCCGCCTGGGCGCGCAGGAAGGAGAGCACGGCGCCAATCCCGGCATCCGGTCCGGCGATCGTGCCGTTGATGCCCTCATGCGCCAGAAGCAGCGTTCCCTTGACGCCGTTTTCCTCGCAAAGCGCCTGCAGCGGTGCCTGCAGGCTGGCAAAACGCGGCACGGAAACGAAATGGTAGAGGGCCGCCACGAGGAACGGGCTGGTGTGTGTGAGGCTGTCGGTCATAGGCCTGGAAATACAGAAAATCGGCGGGCCACGCAATTGCCTTCGCCAGAGGCGATTTCGACAGGTGGCGGACTACGCTCGCGCCTGCCATTCGGAAAACGGCCGCACGCCGAAACTCCGGTCGGGGATGGCGTCGAGAATGCTGATGAACTCGATCGAGTGCCCGTCCGGATCCTTGAAATAGATCGACAGCGCCGGCATCCAGCCGAGAACCACCGGTTCCGTTGCCGGTTCACCGTTAAAGCCGAGAGGCTCCACGCCCTTTGCCTTGAGCAAGGCGGGAGCCTGCAGCACACTATCGGCGGTCATGCGGAAGGCGATATGCAGCCGCATCTTCAAGGGTCCGGTTCCGGTTTCCCAAAGGCCCAGCATGCCGGTCTTCCGGTCGTCCACCCAGAGGAACGTGACTTTGCGCTCCTCGAACGATCCTGCGGGCTCTAGCCCGACGACATCGCGGTAGAAATCCGTAGAGGTCTTGAGATCGGCAACGGTCAGATGGGTCTCGTAGAGTCCGAGCACCTTCGGCATAGCGGCATTTTCGGCGGTCATTTTTTCCTCGCAGCGTCAGGTCTTTGCTTGTTCGACCACCGGAGGCTAGGACCTCAAGACTGGTTGAGGTCAATGGGTTTGCCCATGATATTTCAGATGCGCTGAGGCATTCGGAAATGCAGCGTTCGCAAGCACTGCCGGTGTCGCCACCTATCGATTCCCGGCGGCCAGCCAGAGAAGCTCGATGCGGTCGGCTTCCTCGTCGGGATCATCGGTGAAGACGATTTCGGCTTTGACAAGCGCCTGCCGCCGGTCTTCCTGTTGGCGGAAGATGATGGCGTCAAGCAGGTGTGCGAGATCGTCGTTGCGGGTGAAGAGCTGCGGTTCGGCCTCCACCAGTTCGGAGAGCACGGCGAGATCGTGTATATGGCCGAGATCTTCGACAAGTTCCGTGGCGGCATCGCGCTTGGCCTTCATCGCGCCCGGCCAGACGTCACGCAGAAGAGCATGGTAGAGCCGATAGTCGTAGGCGCGCTTGCGCAGATCGTGGAAATCGTCGGCCGATGCCTCGCCGTGGCAGGCCGCAAGCGCGGTCTTCGCCTTGCGCGCGGTGCGGCGCCAGCTCTTTGCCAGCATGCGGGCATTCTTGCGGTGGCTGCCGTCGAAGGACACTTTATCCAGGGCTGCGATCGCCGCCGTCAGGACGGCAGAGGTTTCCGTCAGCCGCTGCTCCAGGCCGCTTTCGGCTTCGGCCATCCAGTCACGGCGTCCTTCGAGAACAGTGACGATGCGGCCGAGCGCCTCGCTTTCCTCGTTCCCCCGGGCTGATTGTTGGAGATATTGTGCGGTGCCGATGAGGGCGGCAGCGTCGCGGATCGCCGAAAGCGACACTGCGGCACCGCGCAGCCTCGTGTTTTCCTGGGCCTGGAAATCCGGCACCTTGCGACGAACGAGGCGGTAGAGCGAGCGCAGTCGTTTCAGGCTCTTGCGGAAGGAATGGATTGCCTCATCGGTGCCGTCCGGCCGTTCCTCGACAAGCGTAATGGCACGTTCCAGCTGCTGTGTCGCGACGCTGCGGAACGCGTTCGTGAAATCGGCGTCAGGCCGAATGCGATAGGCCATGCCTGTCGTGCTCATATTCTGTGGCAAGGGCCTGGTTGGAATAGCGGAAATCGCCGGTCACCTCGCGGCCAAGCCAGCTGGGTAGGGCCGGATTGTCGGTTTCCGCCGTCATCTCCACCTCGGCGATGACAAGGCCACGATGCTCGCCAGTAAAGACGTCGACCTCCCAGACGAAACCCTGATGTGGAACGCGGTAGCGCGTCTTCTCGATGACGATGCCGATCGCATTCTGCAGCAGCTCTTTGGCATCGGCGATCGGGATGTCGTATTCGAATTCGTCGCGGGTAATCGTGCTGCGGCCGATCTTGATCGTCAGCTTCGCTTTCCTGTCGTCGAGGATGCGCACCCGGACGGAACGGTCGTCCATCGAAGCGATGTAACCCTGCCGGAGAACAGACTTCGTCTCGACGGCGGAACGCCATCCATCGCTGCGTACAAGAAACTTCCGCTCGATCTCTTTCGCCATATCGGTGAACCTTTTGTGACGATTGCGGCACGGTAGACCAATTTCCACGCATTTCCTACCCATCTTGTCATATGGTCTGGTTTTATCTCGACAAGGGTCGGCGGGGGCGTTATTCGGGATCCGAATTCAATCGTTTCAAGGAAGTCGCACGACCATGGGCGAGAAAACAGAAAAGCTCCTTTCCATCCTGAAACTCCAGCCGGTCGTTCCGGTCTTGATCGTCGACGATGCCAAGTCGGCGGTATCGCTGGCCCGGGCGCTCGTCGCGGGCGGCCTGAAGGCGATCGAGATCACCATGCGCACGCCGGCGGCACTCGATGCCGTGCGCGCCGTCGCAGCCGAGGTCGAGGGCGCCGAAGTCGGCGCCGGCACGATCCTGAATGCCGCCCATTGGCAAGCCGCCGTCGAGGCCGGTTCGAAGTTCATCGTCAGCCCGGGTACGACACAGGAACTGCTCGATGCCGCTGCCGACTCCGATGTGCCGTTGCTTCCGGGGGCTGCGACCGCCAGCGAAGTGATGGCTTTGCGCGAAGAAGGCTACCAAGTGTTGAAATTCTTCCCGGCGGAGCAGGCCGGTGGCGCGGCCTTGCTGAAGGCGCTCTCTTCACCGCTCGCCGGCACGCTGTTTTGCCCGACCGGCGGCATTTCGCTGAGGAACGCCAATGATTATCTCTCGCTGCCGAACGTCATCTGCGTCGGCGGCTCCTGGGTAGCGCCGAAGGAACTGATCGCGGCCGGCGACTGGGCTGGCATTACCAGGCTCGCGGCAGAAGCGGCGGCACTGAAGGCCTGAGTTTCGGTAGGGGTGGGGTCGGCCTTCGGGCATAATCCCCACTCCTCAATTTGTATTTCACCCGTCGCAAACCTATGTACCTCTCCAGCTTCAAACAGGGAGATGACGAGGAATGTTCGACGCAAAGAAGCTTCTCGACCAGTTCTTGGGTTCGCAGGTGCCGGGTCTCGGCGGTTCGGTCCGCGACAGGGCGGGCGACGCCGTTCAGACGGCTAAAAACAACCCGCTGGCGACAGGCGCGATTGCAGCCGCGCTTCTCGGCACCAAGACCGGCCGGGGTATTGCCGGCAATGCATTGGCGATCGGCGGTCTTGCCGCCATTGCCGGCCTCGGCTACCAGGCCTACAAGAATTACCAGGCGGGGCAGGCGCCCGCAGCCCCCTCGGATGCGCCCTCGGCCAACAATCCGGTTCTCTTGCCGCCGCCCGCCGAATCCGGTTTCGGACCGACGTCGCCTGCCGGCAGCAATGAATTCGTGCTGGTGCTGATCCGCGCGATGATCGCCGCCGCCAAGGCCGACGGCCATATCGACGATGCCGAACGCGCCCTCATCATGGACAAGGTCAAGGCCGCCGACGTCAGTGGTGAGGCCGCGGCCTTCATCGAGCACGAACTCGCTTCGCCGACGGATATCGATGCGCTGGTGGCCGCGGCGAGGACCGAAGAACAGCGCGTCGAACTTTACACCGCCTCGCGGCTCACCATCGAGCCGGATTCGCGCGCCGAGCGCGGTTATCTCGATCTGCTCGCCGGCCGCCTCGGTCTTGCCGACCAGTTGGTCGACCATATCGAGGCGACGGTGTCCTCCGCCAAGGTGACCTTGTCACAGTGACAAGCAGGCCGGTTGCCTTTGTCGGGCGGCTGGCCTATCCACTCCTAGACAAGGGGAGTGAACATGCGCGATCTAGCAAATTTCAACGGTTGTCCGGCGCCGACGCCGGTCACGCTCAAGGGTCGTTTCGTCACCGTCGAGCCCTATCGGCGCGCGGAACATCTCGAGGCGCTGTGGGACGGGCTCGGCGGTATGGGCATCAACCCGCTGCTTCTCTATTTCGCGCAGGACGATTTCTCCGGTATCGACGATTTCGCCAACTGGCTGGAAGCCGTCCACACCAAGTCCGGCTGGCTCACCCATATCTTCCGTGACAACGCCACCGGCAAGATTGTCGGTATGGCGAATTACATGCGCGCCGACCCGGCAAACGGCGTCGTCGAGATCGGCGGAGTGGCGCACGGCGCCGAGATGAAGCGGTCGCCGCTTTCGACCGAGGCGCATTATCTGATGGCCAAGCACGTGTTCGAGGATCTCGGCTACCGCCGCTACGAATGGAAATGCGACAATAAGAACGAGGCGAGCAAGACGACGGCCGCGCGTTACGGCTTCAGCTTCGAAGGCGTCTTCCGCCAGCACATGATTTCCAAGCATCGCAACCGCGATACCGCCTGGTTCTCGATGATCGATGTCGAATGGCCGATGATCAACGATGCCTTCGAGGCCTGGCTTTCGCCTGAGAATTTCGACGCCGCCGGCAACCAGATCCGCCGCCTGCAGGATATCCGCGCCGATCTCGAAAAGGAAAGGCTCGTATGAGTCCGGAGAGCCGCTCGCAGGCGACAGCCGCCGGCATCATCCTGCTTGGTGCCGCCTTGGTCATCTATTTCCTGCCGACCATCGTGCTGTGGATCGGCAATTTCTCGCCGACACTGGCGATTGCCGTCGGCGTCTGCCTGATCATGGCGTTCTTCGCGGTGTTCTGGCTGCGGGCGCGCTATCAGCGCGGCAGAGAGAAATAGGGCTACAGCTCTACCCCTGCAGCGAGGCCCCGAGCAGCAGGGCGCCCATCAGCATGACGAGCACGGCGCCGAGGATTTCGATGGCGTTGCCGACCCAGATCGAGGCGGTCGAGCCGCGTCCGGAGAGTCGGACGGCCGCCCCCTTGGCCGTGACGGCAAGTGTGGCAAGCAGGGAAACGGTGATCGCCGTGCCGAGCGACATGGCGGCGACGGAAAGCACGCCGCCGAGATAGAGCCCGTTCAGCAGCGAGAAGGTCATGACCAGCAGTGCGCCCGAGCAGGGGCGCAGACCGACGGCAACGATCGCCGACCAGGCCTCGCGGGCGCTGAACCTGTCGCCGGCGAGCAGGGCCGGATCAGGCACATGGGCATTGCCGCAGGTCTCGCAGGCCATGCCGGGAACGAAGGTATGGCCGGCGTCGATGGCCTGTGCCTTGCCGTTGAAGGCATAGACCTGGCGCTCGGCCGCATTATCCTTCCAGTCGAGCATCATGCTGACCGGGCCGGCGGACGTCGCCATCAGCCGGCGGCGCGGCATGTTGCCCACCATCGAGCGCAGTTTGCGGAACAGCAGCCAGCCGCCGAAGAGGATGACCATGACGAAGCTTGCGATTTCCATCGCATGGGTCGCCGCCGTCAGCGTGATACCGGTGCCGCGCAGCACCAGCCAGGCGCCGCCGACCAGCGCTACCGCCATCACGCCCTGGACGAAGGCCGAAATGAAGGAAATCACGACGCCGCGTTTCAACTCGACCTCGTTGGCGATCATGTAGGAGGAGATGACCGCCTTGCCGTGGCCGGGGCCAGCGGCATGGAAGACGCCGTAGGCAAAGGAGAGGCCGATCAGCGATGCCAGCTGCCACGGGTCCTGGCGCATGGCCTTCAAGGCACCGGTCAGCGCCCGGTAAAAGGCCTGCTGCTCATAGTTCACGTAGAGCAGAAGCGGTGCGAGCGGCCCGCCGGTCGGCTGGAAGCTCGGCTCCGCCGTGCCGATGCCGAGCGGCGATTGCGCATGGGCGAGGCTTGCCGCCGTCAGCAGCGCGAGAGCTGCAGCGGAAAGGGTGAGGGGTAACCGTTTCGTCAGCATGTGACCTCCAGCCGGGTGGCGAAGAGTTTGGACATGTTGGTGCCGGTGGGATCGTTGAAGAAGGCGTCCGTCAGTGACTGCTTGTTTTCCGAGATCACCTGGTCGGCATCAGGCCTTACCACCTGATGCTTGCAGGCCTTGAAACCGTCGCCGACCGTTGCCAGTTCACCGTCTGTGGGAAAATCGATCGAGGTATAGAGCGTCGGGTCGTAGACGCCGAAGGTGAGCCTGCCCTTGAGTGGCATCTTCTCCACCGGCTTCACCGCAAAGAACATCAAGAGCTGGCCGTCCTTGTAGTCGACATGGATGATGTCGGGCTTCTGGACGGTGATGTTCTTCCCGTTGATCGTCAGGTTCATGTAGTAGTCGTAATCGGCGAGCGATTGCTTCACCGTCTTTCCGACCTCGGCGAGTTCGTTCGGCTCCAGCTTCAGATCGGTGTTCTTGTCGAAATCCATGACGACGGAGGAGGAGAAGACCTCGTCGAAGCGCCAGACATTGCGCAGTTCCTCGACGCTGCCGTCCTTGCCGGCCACAACTTCGAGACGCGCCTCCACAAAGATGTGCGGATGGGCAAAGGCGGCGGCCGGCGCCAGCGAAAGAAGCGCGGCCATCAATATCGTCGAATGTTTCATCTGTTCCGCTGCCCTGTTCGGTGACCCTGACTTCTTGCCAGAAATTGGGACGGAATTGGGACCGGGTTAGTGGTGGCTGGCGCGGACGGAATGTCGCATCCGCCCCATTATGGATGTTTCTTGAACCAGTTGTGCAGGTAGTCGACGAAGATCCTCACTTTGGCCGGCAGATAGCGCCGATGCGGATAGACGGCGTAGATGCCGCGGTCGGTCGGGAGGTAGTCGTTGAACAGCGTCACCAGTGCGCCGCTCTCGATCGGCTTGCGGGCGATGAAATCCGGGATGAGGGCGATGCCGATGCCGGCGAGCGCTGCGCGCAATGTCGCATGCGGGCTGTTGACCTCGATCGGTCCGCTGACGGCGACGGCGAACGAGGTGTTGTCGGGATTGTGGAAGCGGATGCTTGCCTGGGTGCGCGCATTGGTGTCGACGATGAAGGGGACGTTGGAAATGTCGCTGGGGTGCTCGAGATCGGGATGGCGTTCGAGAAATTCCGGGGTGGCGCAGAGATGGACGCGGAAATCCGAGATCTTGCGGGCGATCATGCCGGAATCCTCGAGTTTGGTGACGCGGATCGCCACGTCGAAACCTTCCTCGATCAGGTCGACGAACCGGTCGTCGGCGGCGATCTCCAGCGAAAGGTCCGGGTTCTCCTTGGCGAAATCGATCAGCGACTGGCCGACATCGGCATCGACGAAGGTGCGCGGCACCGAGATGCGAAGCCGCCCTTTGAGCTGTGCATTGTTTTCACGCACGAGATCGGCGAGGTTGTCGATCTCCTTCAGGATATCGGAGGCGGTGCGGTAGTAGGTATGGCCAGCCTCGGTCATTGAGAACTGCCGGGTGGTGCGGTTGAGCAGCAGGGCGCCGAGCTCATCCTCCAGTTCGCGCACATATTTGGAGAGCAGCGCCTTCGAGCGGCCGGTGCGCCGCGCCGCGGCGGAAAAGCCTTCGGCCTCGACGACATCGATGAAGGCCCGTATGCGTGTCAAGGTGTCCATGGCTGTTCCCGAAGCTGTTTCGGAATGTTGAACAAATTGGGCGATTTTGTTCAATTATTTTTTTGGCCCCAGATTAAAAAATCGCTTGATTATGAAGGCGAATATTCTTATTTCCCACTCAGCCCAAAGTCGCACGTGCCCATGGGTGTCCGCCGAACCCTCGAATTGGTGAGGAAATCGGTAAGGTACCTGGAATTAACCCCTCCAGTCGCTATTCCGGCCAACCGGAAAATGCGAGGACGCCTGAAGCAACGACGGTGCGGGCCTTTTTGTTCTCTCCCTGCTTTCCATCAGCGGGGGTTACTGAAGAGGCACACCATCATTGCCGGAAGTGCGGTTGGGATTCTCCCTCCAATCCATGGCAGACAAAGCCGAACTTACACCGCGTCCGCGGCGTTGGTTCACTATCTGCGCATCGAGCGCTTGCTATGGTTCCGGGGTCTCCACCGGCTGGTTCCAATGCGAGCTATCGTATGCCCTTTGTCCTCCGGTTCATGCCGGAGCTCTGGAATTGGAAGAGGGAATCGATATGACCACCCAGCGCATCCGCGACTTTCTCGCAACCCGACGTCCCGACGGTCCCTGCCTCGTGGTTGACCTCGACGTCGTTCGCGACAATTTCCACGCCTTCCGTCACGCCATGCCGGACAGCGCCATCTACTACGCCGTCAAGGCCAACCCGGCCCCGGAAGTGCTGAAGCTGCTTGCAGGCCTCGGCTCCAATTTCGATTGCGCATCCGTAGCCGAAATCGAAATGGCGCTCGAAGCCGGTGCGACCGCCGCCCGCATCTCCTACGGCAACACGATCAAGAAGGAACGTGACGTTGCCCGCGCGCATGCGCTCGGCGTCAGCCTCTTTGCGGTCGACAGCCACGAGGAAGTCGAGAAGATCTCGCGCGCCGCTCCCGGCGCCCGCGTCTTCTGCCGCGTGCTGACCGATGGCGAAGGCGCTGAATGGCCGCTGTCGCGCAAGTTCGGCTGCGTTCCGCAGATGGCCGTCGACGTTCTCGTCTACGCCCATCAGCTTGGCCTGCAGTCCTACGGCGTCTCGTTCCATGTCGGTTCCCAGATGACCAAGGTCGATGCCTGGGATTCGGCGCTCGCCGATGCCAAGCGTGTCTTCGTATCGCTTGCCAAGCAGGGCATCCACCTGCAGATGGTCAACATGGGCGGCGGCTTCCCGACCAAGTACCTGCGCGACGTTCCGTCCGCAGAAGCTTACGGCAAGTCGATCTACCAGGCGCTGCGCACGCATTTCGGCAACCAGATCCCGCAGACGATCATCGAGCCGGGCCGCGGCATGGTCGGCAATGCCGGTGTCATCAAGGCGGAAGTCGTTCTGATTTCGAAGAAGTCGGACAATGACGATGCCCGCTGGGTCTTCCTCGACATCGGCAAGTTCGGCGGTCTCGCCGAGACGATGGACGAAGCCATCCGCTATCCGATCCGCACGGAGCACGACGGCGACGAGATGGAGCCCTGCGTCATCGCCGGCCCGACCTGCGATTCGGCCGACGTGCTCTACGAGAAGAACCTCTATCCGCTGCCGATCTCCCTTTCGATCGGCGACGAGGTCCTGATCGAAGGCACCGGCGCCTATACGACGACCTATTCGGCGGTCGCTTTCAATGGTTTCGAACCGCTGAAGGCCTACGTCATCTGAGGTCGTTTCCGCCGGCCCCGTAACCAGCCGGGGCGGCAACTTCACAATTTTCCTTCATCGCCGCTGATAACGGTATTGGGTACGGGAGGCCAAGATGGCCGCTGTTCTTGATTCTGTCCGCGCATTCTTTGCGCCCACCACTTTCACCATCGACGCCGAGAATCCCTCGGATGTCGTTGCTCGCGAAAACCTGCTCGACCGCGTCATGGGCGCGGATCGCCGCAAGAAATCGTCGGAGAAGATCCGCCGCAACCGCGTCCCGGCCGAGGGTCTTGCGCTCGTCGCGCGTGACCGCGACGGCCGGATCATCGGTACGGTGCGGCTCTGGAACATCGAGGCCGGCGTCAATGACGAAGGCACGCCGATCAATGCGCTGCTGCTCGGGCCGCTTGCCGTTGCCTCGCAACATGGCGGCAAGGGCATCGGTGCGGCGCTGATGCGGGCTGCGATCCTTGAAGCGAAGAACCGCGGGCATGGCGCCGTCCTGCTCGTCGGCGATGCTGCCTATTACGAGCGTTTCGGCTTTTTTGCCGAAAAGGCTCGCCATCTTGTCATGCCGGGTCCGTTCGAACGCTCGCGCTTTCTTGCGCTCGAGCTGACGGAAGGCTGGCTTGACGGCGCGGCCGGCATGATCGTCCCCTCGGGGCGCATGCTGGCCAGCGCGCCGGTTCGCCGCGCGGCCTGAGCTGTGTCGATGGGTCGGTCGGGGTTGGACGTCCTTTCGCCGTCCGGCAATATCCGCGCCGCTTGACCATGGAGGCAGACGGGCCTGTCGTGGTTGCGGCGCGGATTATTCTTTTGGGCGCGAGCCCAGCTGCGGTCACCTGGGTAAGCATCGCGCGCGGAAACACAATCGCGTGAAAAGTGCCGCAGTCACGCGAACATGGCGCGGCGATATCCTATCTTGCGCCAGATGATCCGTCTTCTCTCCCTTCTGCTTCTCTTCTGCATGCCGCTTGCAGCGGCGGAATCGGCGGTTGCCCAGAGCACGGCTTCCACCGCCGGTGGGCTTGGGCCGCGTCTCGATCGAGTGGCGACCGATCCTGCGATGCGGCCTCTAAAGACGGTGATTGTTGCTCGCGATGGGCGTGTGCTTACCGAACGCGGATTTCATGGTCATTCGCCGGCGGAATCGACCAATATCAAATCCGCTTCGAAATCGATCATTTCGGCGCTGGTCGGTATCGCCATCGACAAAGGCCTGCTTTCGGGGCCGGATCAGAAGATCGCGCCGATCCTGAAGGTCGATCTCCCGCTAACGCCGGATCCGCGCCTCAACGACATCACCATCGGCAATCTTCTCTCCATGCAAGCCGGGCTCGATCGCATGTCGGGGGCGAACTACGGCCGCTGGGTTTCCTCGCGCAACTGGGTACGTTTTGCGCTCTCGCAGCCTTTCGTCGATCAGCCCGGTGGCGAGATGCTCTATTCCACCGCGTCCACGCATCTGCTCTCGGCCATTCTCACGAAGGTCAGCCGGCGGTCGACGCTGGCCTTGGCGCAGGAATGGCTCGGTCCGGTCGATGGTTTCCGCATCGGCGCATGGGAGCGCGATCCGCAGGGCATCTATCTCGGCGGCAATCAGATGGCGATGAGCGCCCGGTCCCTGCTTGCCTTCGGTGAACTCTATCGCAACGGCGGCAAGACTGCCGACGGCCGCCAGATCGTATCTGCCGACTGGATCTCCCAGTCGTGGCAGCCTCGCACCAACTCGCGCTTCTCCGGCGATGAATATGGCTACGGCTGGTTCACGCGGCAGATCGGCGGCGAAGAGGTGCATTTCGCCTGGGGTTACGGCGGGCAGATGCTCTACATCGTCCCGTCGCTCGATCTCACCGTCGTCATGACTTCAGAAGAGAGCGGTCCGTCTGCCCGAAACGGCTACCGGGATCTGTTGCATGGTCTGTTGGCTGATATCATCGGCACGGTGCGGGCCGCCTGACGGCAGCATCCCTTGAATTGTGCTGCAGCGGAAAAACCGCGATCGTTAAAGTCTTAGCGAAGCCTCCAATCAAACCGCAAAGCGCTTGCTGTAGCTTCCCCGCCAGAACTTCGGGAAAGCGCCATGTTGCTGGATCTCAGGACAATCTATTTCATTGTTGCCGTGAGTTGCTTCGTGCTGGGCATTCTCCAGCTTGCAGCCTATGCGACCGGTCGCTTTGAGCGGTGGCCGCTCTGGTGGGGCTTGAGCAACCTTCTTGTCGGCATCGGGTCTTTCCTCGTCGCGTTGCGCAATCTCGTTCCCTATTCGGTCTCGATCGACGGCGGCAATATCGTCACCATCGCCGGCTACATGCTGATGTTCTTTGCCGTACGCGTGTTTTCGGGGCGAGCGCTCGACCAGCGTTCTTTCTGGTTGGCCATCTTGCTCGTCAGCGTGCCTGTCGTGCTCATCGTCAGCGATCCCTCGGCGGTATCGGCGAGGCTCCTCTACGTCTCGGTCATCTGCTGCCTCTGTGATCTTGCCGTCGCAAGGGAGGCAATCAGCATTGTCCGGCGCGAGAGGCTTTATTCGGCAGCCCTGCTTGTCGGCCTCTATGTCTGCACTGCCGCGATCTTTGCGGCTCGCAGCATTCTCGCGGCGACCGGCGAGATCGGCGGGCCGGATCCTTTCGGCGCCAATGTGGTCCATAGCTGGATGGCGGTATCGGCGGTCGCGTTCATCATGCTCCGCAGCATGGCGATGGTGCTGATGGCCGCCGAGCGCAGCCGAAATCAGCTGATGGAACTCGCTCACCACGATCCGCTGACCGGCGCGCTCAATCGCGGCGGCCTCGCGCAGCATCTGCCCGCTCTCGGTTCTCAGCCGGCATCGCTGCTCATCATCGATATCGATCATTTCAAGCAACTGAACGACCGGCATGGCCACGCCGCCGGCGACGATATCCTGCGGCTTTTCGCCCGTGTTGCGAGAGGGATCATGGGGTCCGGCGATCTGCTCGCCCGTCAAGGCGGGGATGAGTTCCTGGCGGTGCTGAAAAATATTTCCTGCGAAGATGCGGTGGCGATTGCCGAGCGCATCCGTCTCACCTTCGCCGCCGCCGTCATGCAGCGGCCGGATCTGGCGATCTTTCCGACGCTCAGCATCGGCGTTGCCGCGCGTCGGGAAAACGACGGAGATTTTGAACGGCTGATGCAGAAGGCGGATGAGGCGCTCTATCGTTCGAAGCGCGAAGGCCGCAACCGGGTCGAAGCCTTCGGAGAGAATCAGCAGGCCGCGTAGGATCGGGCGAATTCCCCATCTCAGAGCGACCCTAGATATTCTGATCCATCGTCTCGGCCGGGATTTCGTCGGCGCGGTGGACGCGCACGAGCGTTGCCGGCACGCCGGCGACCGTGCAATGGGTGGGCACCGGCTTCAGCACGACGCTGCCGGCGGCGATCTTGCTGAAGGCGCCGATTTCGATATTGCCGAGGATCTTGGCGCCCGCGCCGATCATCACGCCGTGGCGGATCTTCGGGTGGCGATCGCCGGTCTCCTTGCCGGTGCCGCCGAGCGTGACGTTCTGCAGGATCGACACTTCGTCCTCGATAACAGCCGTTTCGCCGATGACGATGCCCGAACCATGGTCGAGCATGATCGACGCGCCGATCTTTGCTGCCGGATGGATATCCGGGCCGAAGACCAGCGAAACCAGATTGGCGAGCCAGCTGGCGATCTCCGGCCGGCCGGAGATCCACAGCGCATGGGCGATGCGGTGCGTCTGCAACGCATGAAAGCCCTTGAGATTGAGAAGTGCGTGCAGAAATGTCGTGCAGGCCGGATCGCGTTCGCGCACGGCGATGAGATCGGCCTCGACCTGCCGCATGATATCGTCGTTCAATGTGGATCGGATGAGATCGAAGATATCCCCCGTTTCCACCTGCGCCACCGAAAGCCGGGCGGCCAGCACGCGGGCGATGATATCCTCGTTGCCGGCGGTGTCCGTCACCTGCGCGGCCAGCAGCCGCTGCAATATCGGTTCGCGTGCGGCAAGCTCGGCCGCTTCGGCGCGGATCACCGCCCAGACGGATGCACCGCCCAAAGCCTGCGGCTGTTGCTCGGCCAAACCGAGGCCGGTCGATTTCGGCATTTCCGTTTCCTCTGTCAGCCAGGGCGCCGGCGCAAGCGCTTGCTGCGTGGTTCATGTTTCGCCCGGGCAAGGCATTTGGCAAGCTTTATTCTAGTTGCTGGACGGTTGCAGGGCCGGTGTCAGCGTCGGACGCCGGCGCCAATGATAGAGCACATCCGGCTCTCTTTCCTCGTTATCGGCACCGTCGGTCTCCTCCTCGGCGGTAAAGCCGTGTTTCTCGTAGAAAGCGCGTGCACCGATATTGCGCCGGAACGTCCAGAGCCTGATCTCGTACATCTCCTCCTTGGCGCGGCCGAGAAGCAGAGAGCCGATGCCCATGCCCTGAAAGCCGGGGAGGATGTAGAGCCGCTCTATCCAGCTGTCGCCATAGGCGATGACGCCGACCAGCCGGTTGGCCATGGCAGCACCTAAGATGGTGCAGTTCGGCAACAGATGCATGCGCCAATACTGCTCTTCTTCGGCCGGCGTATGCAGGTCCGGCAGCCAGGGCAGCCGCTGCCACAAGGAGACACGTCTGATACCGGCGGCCGCCTGCATGTGGTCGGCCGCGAGCGCCACGATGTCCGGCTCGATCGAAATGTCATTCATCGCCGGCTAATGTGGCCTCAAGCCGAAATATCGATGACGCCGCAATCGCCGGCTTCGGAGGCGAAGGCAAGCAGCTTGCCGTTTTTGCTCCAGCTCATCGCCGTGATCGCCCCCTTGCCGGGGCGGCGCAGCAGCGCCTCCTTGCTGTCGGCAATGCGCACGGCCAGGATCATGCCGTCGATGAAGCCGATGGCGAGGATGTCTTCGAGCGGATGGAATTTTACGGCGGTCGCCATGATATTGGCGCGGGTGCCGAGTTCCAGCGGCGCCTTGCCCATCGGCCCGTCCTTGCCCTGGAAGGGCCAGACGATTGCCGCCGGCGCGCCCGAAGAGGCGAGCCATTTGCCCTTGACCGACCAGGAGAGCGATTTGACCTTGGCGGGGTAACCGGTCATGCGCATGTGGCGGGCCTCAGCGCCGGGCTTGATGTCGAGCTTCCAGCCGTGCAGCGCGTTTTCCTGCATCGAGGTGACGAGGAAATTACCATCCGGCGAGAAGGTGACGCCGGTATGCGCACCCTTCCATTCGAGATCGACCGGCTTGGCGTTCATGCCGATCCAATGCAGCGACACACCGTTGTAGCGCGCGGCCGCAATCCGCAGGCCTTTCGGCGCAAAGGCCAGGCCTTCGACCGTGCGCTCTTCGGGGAATTCCTTGGTCGTGCCGTCGGCAAGGCGGAGGAGCGAACTCTTGCCGTAGGAATAGGCAACGGCACCCTGCGGGCCGGCTGCGACCTGCGAAATCCACTTGCGCGGCGCGGTGGCGATCTCGCTGACGCTACCGTCGGCGGCAATGCGCAGCACCTTACCGTCCTCGCCGCCCGAGATCAGACTCTCGCTATAGGGATCGCGGATGACGGTGAGCATGCCCTGATGGGCTTCGGACACCCTGTCGCCGCCGTCCAGCCGGTGGAATGTACCGTTTGCGGTTGCGAAGAAGGGAACTTCACCTAAAAATTCGACGGCCAGAACGTGGCCGTCGAGATCAAGCGGTGCAACTGTCGGCATCAGGCGGCTGCCTCACAGGCCTTGAAGGAGGCTTCAAGCTTTGCGCGATCAAGATCGCGGCCGATGAAGACGAGACGGCTCTCGTGCTTCTCGCCTTCTTTCCACGGCCGCTGGTGATCCCCCTCGATGATCATGTGCACGCCCTGAACGACGTAGCGCTCAGGATCGTCCTTGAAGGCGATGATGCCCTTGAGACGCAGAATATTCGGTCCCTGTGTCTGGGTAATCTTCTGGATCCAGGGGAAGAAACGCTCCGGGTTCATCTGGCCGCCGCGCAGCGACACCGACTGCACGGTGATATCGTGGATCGCCGACATCGCACCATGATGATGATCGTGGTGATGGTCATGACCATGGTGATCATGATGATCGTGGTCATGATGGTGGTGGTCGTGATCACAATCGGGGCCGCAGACATGGTCGTCATGGCCGTGCTCCAGGAAATGCGGATCGTTTTCGAGCGCGCGCTCCAGGTTGAAGGCGCCCTGGTCGAGCACGCGGGCGAGATCGACGCCGGAGCGGCTGGTCTTGTAGACGCGGGCGGCCGGGTTGATGGCGCGGACGATGTCCTCGATCACATCAAGTTCTTCCGGGGTTACGAGGTCGCTCTTGTTGATGATGACGACGTCGGCGAAGGCGATCTGGTCTTCGGCTTCGCGGCTGTCCTTCAGGCGCAACGGCAGGTGCTTGGCGTCGACGAGGGCGACGACGGCGTCGAGCTCGGTCTTGGCGCGCACATCGTCATCCATGAAGAAGGTCTGGGCGACCGGGACCGGATCGGCAAGGCCCGTCGTCTCGACGATGATTCCGTCGAAGCGGCCGGGGCGGCGCATCAGGCCTTCGACGACGCGGATCAGGTCGCCGCGCACCGTGCAACAGACGCAGCCATTGTTCATCTCGTAGATTTCCTCGTCCGACTCGACGATCAGGTCGTTGTCGATGCCGATTTCGCCGAACTCGTTGACGATGACCGCATATTTCTTGCCGTGATTTTCGGACAGGATGCGGTTGAGCAAGGTCGTCTTGCCGGCGCCGAGATAACCGGTGAGCACGGTAACGGGAATAGGCTTCTGGGTGGAGATCGCGTCGGTCATGAGAACCTCTAGGATTAGGCGTGCGGCCGAGCGGCTGGGATCGGCTGCTTGAACGGTTGGTCTCATATAATGGCTTGGGCGTGGCAGTTCAAAGGGTTTTATAATGTTATAAGATCACATCGTCTGGCCGGTGCAGGTGACGCATCTTCACCGGAGTTGCGTGACGTCGAATGCATCGACATCTTCGAGCAATTCCGCCAGTCCCTTCACCGCGTGGGCAATCAGCGCCTCACCCTTTTCTGCCGTGGCGGCCGCGGCGTTTCCTGCTGCGCCTGCGGTATTGAGATCCGACATCTTCCAGCCGAAGGCGTGCGGCCCGTAGGCGCGCAGATGTTTGAAACGCGCGGCAAACTCCGTTTGCCGCGAGGAAAAGTCCGCCGCCTTCGCCATATCAACCTTGTCGGGATGAAGCGCCAGCATCACCGAGGTCTCGATATCGCCGCCATGGATGCCGATCGCCTTTTCCTCCGGCGCGACCACGCCGTCGGGCACGCCGAAGCGGGTCCAGCTCGTCGCCACCGCCAGCATGGCAAAGCGGATCCGCGCCTCGGTCGCGACGATTGATATCAAGGGCGAATTGCCGCCATGGGCGTTCAGCATCACGAATTTGCGGATGCCCTGCTTCGCCACGCCTTCAGCGATGCCGAGCCAGCGGTTCACCGCTTCGTCGAAAGCCAGCGACTTCGTTCCTTCGACATCCATATGCTCTACGGAATAGCCGACGGATTCGGCGGGCAGAAAGGTGACCGGCCGGCCGGCAGGCAAGGCCATCTTCAATCGTCCGGCGATACCTTCGGCAATCAGCGTGTCGGTTTCAAAGGGCAGGTGAGGGCCGTGCTGTTCATGGGCGCCGAGCGGCAGCACGGCGATCAGACGGCCTCCGTCCGGGGCAAAGGCCGGGTTGCTGTCCTCGAAGCGCGGCGAAGGCGTCATCATCCGGTCGTACCCTCTTGTTTATGACGAGATCCTGGGCAATGTCATATCGCAGCGGCGCCGGGGCTTAAAGATCAAAGGGATGGCTATGGGAAAGAAGCACAAGGACGGCAAAAAGAACAAGTCCAAGAAGAAGGACCAGACCGAGTATACGCTCGTCGATCTCTCTCCGGCGCTCACCCAGGCGGCGCGTTCCATGCGTACGGTGCTGTCGCGCAACCTGCTTGAAAGCGGCCTCTATGCCGGCCAGGACGGCGTCATTCTCGCGCTTGCCGAGAGCGACGGCATGACGGCTGGCGGCCTTGCCCAGAAGCTCGGCGTCAAGGCGCCGACGATGACGCGCACGATCGGCCGCATGGAGGCGCAGGGCTTCCTCGAGCGCAAGCCCGATGCCGAGGATGCCCGCCTCACCAAGGTCTATCTCACTGAACTCGGCCGCGGCAGCGTGCAGGGGATCGAGATGGCGGCTTCGGCCTGCGACAAGCTGGCGACGCAGGAGTTTTCCGAAAAGGAAATCCGCAATCTCGTCCGCCTGCTGAAGGCGATCGATGCCAATCTGCAGGCCGAAGCCATTCATATCGAAGAACCGGACGAAGACTGAAATTTCCCTGAAAGACGAATTGCTTCCGCCGATTAAATCTTTTAATTAAACATTTTAAGGGCCGCGCCGGTTTCCGGCGGGGTCTTGCCTGTCTTGCGTGCTGCCTGGAGGAGGACACGTGGTCCAGAAAATCAAGCTTTCGACAATCGCCGAAACACTCGGCATTTCAACGGCGACCGTATCGCTTGCCTTACGCGACAGCCCGCTCGTCGCCGGCAATACCCGGGAGAAAATCAAGGAACAGGCGCGCGCGCTCGGCTATATCTACAATCGCCGCGCCGCCAGCCTTCGCACCTCGCGCTCCGGCATCATCGGCGTCGTCGTCCACGACATCATGAACCCCTTCTATGGGGAGATCCTGAAGGCGATCGAAAGCGAGCTCGACCGCAGCCGCCACACCTTCATCCTGTCCAACCATTACGACAATGTCGAGAAGCAGCGCACCTTCATCGAGACGCTCCTGCAGCTCGGCGGCGACGGCGTCATCATGTCGCCGGCGATCGGTACGCCGCCTGAGGACGTGCAACTGGCGGAAGAAAACGGCATGCCGGCGATCCTGGTCGCCCGCTCGATGGAAGGGCAGGACCTGCCGACCTATCGGGGTGACGACAGCTACGGCATCTCGCTTGCCACCAATCACCTGATCGGCCTTGGCCACCGCTCGATTGCCATGATCGGCGGCACGGACCAGACATCCACCGGCCGCGATCGTTACCAGGGTTATGTCAATGCGCTGCGCAAGGCCGGCATCGAGGTCGATCCGAACCTGCGCATTCCCGGCCCGCGCTCGAAGCAGGGCGGCTTCGAGGCCGCCGTACATTTCCTGTCGCTGCCGCAGAAGCCGACGGCGGCCGTCTGCTGGAACGATCTCGTGGCGATCGGTCTGATGAACGGCATTGCGCGCGCCGGCCTGGTGCCCGGACGCGATATTTCCGTCACCGGTTACGACGATCTCGAGGAAGCCTCGATCGCCACTCCGGCGCTGACGACTGTCTGGAACGGCCAGACCGAAGTCGGGCGCCTGGCCGCCCGGGCGCTGCTCGATCGCCTTGCCGGCAGCCACGAGCCTGACGGCATGCATCTGATCAAACCGGAAATGCGCATTCGCCAATCCACCAGTCCCCATCGGCCCCGCGCCTGAACCAAGACCGTCATCCAAGAGGAAAAGCCATGTCCCGCATTGCCATTCTCGTCCCTGGGAAGATACACGAGCGTGTTCTCGAAAGGCTGAAGGATCGTTTTGATATCATCGCCGTCGCACGCGAGGAAAGGCTTGCGCTTGAGGGCGAGACCGCCGGCCGTATCCGCGGCGTCGCCGTTTCCGGCCCGTTTCCGGGCGCCTGGATGGACCAACTGCCTGGAGTCGAGGTGGTCGCCAATTTCGGTGTCGGTTATGACGGCGTCGATGTGAAACATGCTGCCGAGAAAGGCATCGTCGTCACCAATACGCCTGATGTCCTGAACGACGAGGTCGCCGATACGGCGATCGGCCTGCTGCTGAATACGGTCCGCGAGTTGCCGCGGGCCGAAGCCTGGCTGCGGGCGGGCAACTGGAAGCCGGGCACTGCCTATCCGCTGTCGCGCTTCTCGCTCAAGGGCCGCCATGTCGGGCTTTATGGTCTTGGCCGCATCGGGCTCGAAATCGCCAAGCGGCTCGAGCCGTTCAAGGTGAAGATCAGTTATCACACGCGGTCGCGCCATGCCGATGTGGCCTACGATTATCACCCGACATTGAAGGGGCTGGCGGAAGCGGTGGATACGCTGATCGCGATCGTTCCGAAGACGCCGCAAACGCACAAGACGATCGATGCCGATATTCTGGCCGCACTCGGCCCGAACGGCATTCTCGTCAATGTCGGTCGCGGCTGGACGGTGGACGAGCAGGCGCTGAGTGCTGCCCTCGCTTCCGGCGCGCTCGGAGCGGCCGGCCTCGACGTTTTCTATGAAGAGCCGACCGTGCCGGCCGACTTGCTGGAGCCGGCCAATGCCGTGCTGCTGCCGCACGTCGCCTCCGCGTCGGTGCCGACGCGCAATGCGATGGCCGATCTCGTCGCTGACAATCTCATCGCCTGGTTCGAGAACGGTGCGGCGCTGACGCCGGTGCCGGAGACGCCGCAGAAGGCTTAGGCGTGTCGCACCGACTCTGCGGCCGGCTCAAGCGCGCTGTCTAACGCACGGCGCGTCGGCGCCGCAGCATCAGGCGATTGCCTGCGCGGGGATGGCTGGCAGCTTCCCGGCGGCATAGGCGCGGACGGCGTCGCCGAAAGCGGCGAACAGCTTGTTCGAAGGCTTGTCGGTTTCAGCCCAATATTCCGGATGCCATTGCACGCCGACGGCGAAGGCCTTGGCGTCGATGACGGAAACGGCTTCCACCGTGCCGTCCTCGGCGGTCGCTTCCACCTGCAGGCGCGGGGCGGTCCTGGCAATCGCCTGGCGATGCAGGGAATTCACGCGGACCTCGCCCGGGCCGAGAATGCCGGCGATGCAGGATCCTTCCTTGACATGGACGCTCTGGCGAACGGCGTACATGCCGTCCCGGTCGACGCCTTCCGGCCGGCGATGGTCCCAGATGCCGGGCTGCTCCTGGATCTCGCTTGCCAGCGAGCCGCCGAGGGCGACATTCAGCTCCTGGATGCCGCGGCAGATGGCGAGCATCGGGATGGCGCGGTCGATGGCGCGGCGGATGAGCGGCAGGCTGGTGGCGTCGCGGGCAGGGTCGAAAGGGCCGTCCTTGTCACTCGCCTCCGCGCCGTAGAGCGAGGGATGAACATTGCTGGCCGAGCCGGAAACCAGCAGGCCGTCGACGCGGTCGAGAATCGCGTCGGTATCGTAGCCTTCCTCGAAAGCGGGGATGATGAAGGCCATGACGCCCGCCGCATTCAATGCAGCACGCAGATACTGATGCTGCGCGGCGTGCCAGGTGGCGCCGTCGAAGCTACGGATATCGGCAGGAATGGCAACGATCGGTTTCGTCATATCAGCCCCGGTCAAAAATCTTATGCTGGTCATTTCTGCCGCCAGAACAGCCGTCAAGTCAACGTTTGGCTGTATCAGCCAGGCAAATTGCGGCGGAGGCGGTGCCGCCGCTGGCGTTTGCCGCTAAGCCGCTGATTCTGATGGGTACGTGTGCGCCGTCCTATTGCCATCTTGATGCCAAAGGCTAATAGACTAAAGCTTGAATCGCGGCCACTGCCATGCTTAGCTTTGCCCTCGCTGCGGGTAGGGGTGAAGACTGACCGCGCAGTGCCATCTATATGGGAGGTTTTTGATGGATCGTCGTTCGTTTTTCAAGAAGGCGGGAACCGCCAGCGCCGGTGCGGTCGCCGCAACGGCATTGGCAGCGCCTGCGATCGCGCAGGAGAATCCGAAGATCGCGTGGCGCATGACATCGTCGTTTCCGAAGAGCTTGGATACGATCTATGGCGGAGCCGAGGATATCGCCAAGCATGTTGCCGCCGCCACCGACGGCAATTTCACGATCCAGCCCTTTGCGGCCGGTGAAATCGTGCCGGGCCTGCAGGCCGTCGATGCCGTCGCCGCCGGTACGGTCGAGGCAGCCCACACCACCTCCTATTATTTCGTCGGCAAGGACCCGACCTATGCCATCGGAACGGCCATTCCGTTCGGCCTGAACAGCCGCCTGACCAATGCCTGGTATTACGAAGGCAACGGCAACAAGCTGATGAACGAATTCTATGCCACACAAGGCATGTATGCGCTGCCTGCTGGCAATACCGGTGCGCAGATGGGCGGCTGGTTCCGCAAGGAAATCAATACGCTCGACGACCTCAAGGGCGTCAAGATGCGCATTGCCGGCCTTGCCGGCCGTGTCATGGAAAAGGTCGGCGTGATCCCGCAGCAGATCGCCGGCGGCGACATCTATCCGGCACTGGAAAAAGGCACGATCGATGCGGCCGAATTCGTCGGTCCCTATGACGACCTGAAGCTCGGCTTCCACAAGGTGGCGAAGTACTACTATTATCCGGGCTGGTGGGAAGGTGGCCCGACGGTGCACGGATTCTTCAATCTCGAAAAATGGAGCAGCCTGCCCAAGCATTATCAGGCAGCCCTGACCGATGCCTGCGCCTTCGCCAACACCAATATGCTGGCGAAGTACGACACGAAGAACCCGACGGCGCTGAAGCAGCTCGTTGCGGAAGGCGCGACGCTGCGCCCGTTCAGCCAGGAGATCATGGAAGCATGCTTCCAGGCTGCGACCGGCATCTACAGCGAAATCTCGGGCACCAACCAGTATTTCAAGAAGATCTACGACGATCAGACCGCCTTCAAGCGGGATGCCTATCTCTGGATGCAGCTTTCGGAATACACCTTCGACACGTTCATGATGATCCAGCAGCGGGCTGGGAAGCTTTAAGCTTTCCGCCGGCAAGCTCGGCAGTTGAGATGAACGCAATGGCAGAACCCCGGATTCCGTCCGGGGTTTTGTTTTTCTGGGCTGCTATTTGGCAGGTGGCGGCGGTGCTCCGGGCAGGCCGTTCAGTGGCGGCAGGGTCAGGCCGGGGATCTGCGGTGAGCCGTTGCCGCCGCCCAGCGGCGGCAGGCCGAGCTGGCCGCCGAAGCCCGGGACTTCGATCTTGATCGAGTTCGGATCGACCTTCGGGCCGCGATCCAGCCAATAGGTTACCGATTGCGGCCAGAAAATCACGATCGCCACCAGGATCAGCTGCATGCCGACCCAGGGGAGTGCGCCCATGTAGATATCCGAGGTCTTGACGTCTTTGCTGGCGATCGAGCGCAGGTAGAAGAGCGCGAAGCCGAAGGGCGGGTGCATGAAGCTCGTCTGCATGTTGACGCAGATCAGCACGCCGAACCAGATCAGGTCGATGCCGAGACTGGAGGCGACGGGGGCGAGCATCGGGATGACGATGAAGGCGATCTCGAAGAAATCGAGGAAGAAGGCGAGCACGAAGATGAAGATGTTGACGAAGATCAGGAAGCCGACCGGGCCGCCTGGTATGCCCGACAGCATATGCTCGATCCAGCGCGAGCCGTCCATGCCCTGGAACACAAGGCTGAAACAGGTGGAGCCGATGAGGATCATCACCACCATCGAGGTGATATGCGTGGTCGATGTCATCGCCTCGCGGATCAGCGGCCAGGTGAGGCGACGATTCATGGCGGCGAGCAGCATGGCGCCGACAACGCCGAGCGCGCCGGCTTCGGTCGGTGTCGCAAGGCCCATGAAGATCGTGCCGAGCACCAGGAAGATCAGCACGATCGAGGGCACCATGCCCATCAGCACTTTCACGAGCAGCGCCCAGTTGAAGTCGCCGCGCACCTCCTTCGGCAGCGGCGGCATCGACTTCGGCCGAATGATCGACATCACCAGGATGAAGAGCACGAAGATCGTCACCTGCAGGATCGAGGGACCGATCGCGCCGAGATACATGTCGCCGACCGACCTGCCGAGCTGGTCGGCGAGAACGACGAGCACGAGCGAGGGCGGGATCACCTGGGTGATCGTGCCCGAGGCGGCGATGACGCCGGTGGCAAGGCGGGGACTGTAGCCGTAGCGCAGCATGATCGGCAGCGAGATCACCCCCATTGTGATGACGGAGGCGGCCACCGTGCCGGTGATGGCGCCGAGCACGGCGCCGACGAGGATGACGGCATAGGCGAGGCCGCCGGGGATGCCACCGAAGAGCTTGCCGGTGCCTTCGAGCAGATCCTCGGCCAGCCCGCAGCGCTCCAGCACCGCGCCCATGAAGGTGAAGAAGGGGATGGCGAGCAGCAGGTCGTTGGAGACGATGCCGAAGAAGCGCAGCGGCAGAGCCTGCAGGAAGACCTCGCCGAAATGGCCGGTGACGATGCCGATAATGCCGAAGAACAGCCCGACGGCGGCGAGCGAAAAGGCGACCGGAAAGCCGTAGAGCATGAAGATGACCATGCCCAGGAACATGGCCGGCGGGATGATGCCGAAATCAAACAAATCCGTTTCTCCCAGCCCGCGCTACTGCAGCGGCTTTTCGTATTTCATATCGATGCTGATATGGCCGGTAAGGGCTGCGATCCGCTTGATCAGTTCGGAAACGCCCTGAAGGGAAAGCAACCCGAAACCGGCGACGAGGACCAGCTTGACGGGCCAGCGGATCAGCCCGCCGGCATTGCCCGATATTTCCCCCTGCTGGTAGGAAAGCGCGAAGAACGGCCAGCAAATCCAGGTGAGGAAGATGCATGCGGGAAGGAGGAAAACGATAAGGCCGACAATGTCGATCCAGATCTTCGCCCTGTCGGAAACCGAGCCATAGATCAGATCGACGCGGACATGCTCATTGTTGCGCAGCGCATGCGAGGCGCCGAGCAGGACGACGAAGGCGAAGAGATACCACTGGATCTCAAGCCAACCGTTCGAACTGTAGTTGAAGGCATAGCGGACGATGGCGTTTCCGGCGCTTATCAGACAGCAGAACAGCACCATATATTCGGAAATTTTGCCCATGAACTGGCTGATCGAGTCGATCAGCCGACTGGCGGCCAGAAGTACCGACATTTTCTCCCCTTGTTCTTATCCTGCCGGTTTTCCGGCAGTTTTCCCTTTGCAACCGATGTAGACTACGGCCTTTGAAATTGAAAGGATAAATGCCTGGCCTTGGAGTATAGTCTTATCCGCGCCGGTCGTGCTTTAGCGCCGTCGAATATTTCGACAACCCAGGCGTGGATAAATTATTTCAATAAACTCGCGAGAAGGATGCATTATCTCGCGTAGGCTGTGCTGTTCATCCTCTGGTTTTAGAAAATTTGACCAAATGTTTGATTCCATTGAAATCAATTTTTAAAGGGTTGGGCTTAGAATTCCCGCGCACAGGGAAAGTGTGGATGAAGCCAGATAACCCGAACAGGGTCCCTATAGATGTGTATCTGTCGTTTGTGAGTTCCCTTTCCGGGAATCGCATGACGCTTCTTGCTGGCGTGATCGTGCATGTCGCCACGTGCCTTGCCGTTGCCGCCAAGACGCAGTTCTTCGTCTATATCCCGCTGGCGGCCGCCTTCCTTCTGGTCTTCTGCGTTCGCATGGTCATCTTCCGGCAGTTCGATTGCGTCGACAAGGAAAGCCTGTCGCGCGCCGGAATAGAGCGTTGGGAGCGGATCCTGGTTGCCGGTGCGGCCTGCACCACCGCCTTGCTTGGCATCGCCAGCGGCTATGCCATCTTCGTCGTGCACGATTCCTTTGCGGAGCTTGCCTGCATTGCCGTCACGATGGCGACGATGGTCTCCGTCGTCGGCCGCAATTACGGTTCACGCCTGGCGGTCGACCTCCAGACCTTCTCCTGCTGTCTGCCGATGATCGTCTGCAGCCTGTTGGCGCTGGATTTTTATCGCGGCCTGCTGTCGATCTTCCTCATTCCCTTCTGGCTGACGACGCGGGCGATGGCAAACGGTGTGCGCGAGTTCCTCTATGAGAATGTCATCGCGCGCCGGGAAATCACCATCATCGCCGACCGCTTCGATACGGCGCTCAACAACATGCCGCATGGCCTGGTCATGGTCGATGCCGAAAACCGTATCCAGGTCGTCAATCGCAAGGCCTGCGAGCTTCTGAAGATCGGTGCGCCGGAGCGGTTGAAGGACCGCGACCTCGGCGCCGTGCTGCGCTATGGCGCGCGCTACAGCTTCATGGACGCCTCGCAGCCGGAGCTGATCCTGCGCCAGCTCACCCAGGTTGCCGAAGGTAACCTGTCGCGCACGCTCATTCATTTCCCCGAGGGCCTGTCGCTCGAATTTTCCGCCAGCCGTAGGGCCGATGGCGGCGCCGTGCTGATCTTCGAGGACGTGTCGAGCCGGGTGAAGGCAGAGCAGAAGATCATGCACATGGTCCGCTTCGATGCGCTGACCGGCCTGCCGAACCGCGAATATTTCGGGCAGCTTGTGCAGGAGTATCTCGGCAAACATCAGAGGAAGTCCGGGCCGCTCGGCTTCATGGTCCTCGATATCGACGAGTTCAAACATGTCAACGACATGCGCGGCCACGTCACCGGCGACCATCTGCTCTGTGCCATCGCCGCCCGCATCAAGCAGGCCTCCGGCAACGCCATCCTCGGCCGGCTGATGGGAGACCAGTTCATCCTGTTCTTCCCGCATGCCAAGGAGCCGGCTTCGCTCGACATCGAGATTCGTCGCGTGCACGCCGCGATCCAGGGTCATTATGAGGTCGACGAGCTGACCTTCCTCGTTTCGCTCAGCGCCGGCTACGCGATCCTTGAAAGCACCGCTTTTGCGATGGATGAATGGAGCGTCAAGGCGGATCTGGCGCTGTTTGAAAGCAAGTCGCGCTTCAGGGGCGGCATATCAGGCTTCGAGCGGGAGATGGACGGCCGTTATATCGAGCAGCAGAAGCTGAAGGCGGATCTGCGCGACGCAGTGTCGGCGCAGGCGCTGCATCTGGTCTTCCAGCCGATGTTCCGGGCCGACGGCTCGCGCATCGAATGCGCCGAGGCATTGGCGCGCTGGGTGCATCCGGAGAAGGGCTCGATCCCGCCCGACGTCTTCATCCGGCTCGCCGAAGATATGGGCATCATCTCCGACATCACCCGTTTCGTCCTGTTCAAGGCGTGCAGCGAATGCATGAACTGGCCGGACCATATCGCCGTCTCGGTCAACCTCTCGGCGCGGGACCTGCGCGATGCCGACATCCTTGCGGTGGTTGCCGATGCGCTTGCCCATTCCGGCCTCGATGCGGCGCGGCTGCATCTCGAAGTCACCGAAAGCTGCCTGATCGACGAGCCGGCGGCGGTACGCGCCATCCTGGCGGAGCTCAGGGCTCGCGGCATCACCATCGCCATCGACGATTTCGGTACCGGCTTCTCCAGCCTCAGCTATCTCGACACGCTGCCGCTCGATATCGTCAAGATCGATCGCTCCTTCGTGCGCAACATCGTCGAGGATACCCGCCGGCTCAAGCTGTTGCGCGGCACCGTCCATCTCGCCCGCGAACTGGGCCTGAAGATCGTCATCGAAGGCGTCGAGACCGAGGAGCAGCTCGCACTGCTCAACAAGCACCGCAGCGCCGATCTTGTGCAGGGCTACGTTTTCTCGCAGCCGGTGCCTTCCCAAAATATCCCGCTGCTGCAGCAGGGCATCGGCCGCCGCGTCGTTCAACGCCGTCGCAACAAAGTCGCCTGAGCGCTCTTCATCGGCCGATTTTCTCCACTGAAAGTCACGCGCCGCGTTAACCTTAACAATTTAAAAACGGCCGAAATTATCGGATTTCCTTGCCTAAATTTCACTGGCGTATGATTAATGATCCGTTAACGAGCGGATCGAGAAATGTCAGAAACACTGTTCAAGCGTAGCGATTTCAGCACAAAAATTTTGGAAATTTTGGATCATGTCGAGTATCGCCGCGTCGAAAGCAGCGAAGACATGGAAGAGGTGGAACGGTTGCGCTACAAGGCCTACAAGGCCCATGACGTGCTGGCGCTCGCCCCGAAAGGGCTGCTGGACGATAGCGATTTCGACAGCCACGCCTATATTTTCGGACTGTATTATTATGGTGAGCTGGTCAGCACGATCCGGGTTCATTATGTGACACCCGAGCATCGCCTCAGCCAGTCCGGCGGCGCCTTCCCCGAGGCGATGGACGAGCTTCTGGATGCAGGACTGACCCTGATCGATCCGGCGCGTTTTGCGGCCGACCCCGAGCTCACCGCCGATCTGCCCTGGATCCCTTATCTGACGCTGAGGCCGACCATCGTGGCGGCAGCGTATTTCCGTGCGGACCGCGTTCTTCAGTTCGTTCGGCCGCCGCATGCGGCTTTCTACAAGCGGGTCTTCTACGCCGATACGGTCGTGCCCGGCCGGCTGGCGAAGAATTACGGGATCGACATGACGCTGATGGCGACGAATGTGATCGAGGTGGGGCGCAAGCTGTTGACGCGTTATCCCTTCTTCATCTCCAGCGCCAGCGAGCAGCGCATGATGTTTTCGCGCAATCCCAACGACACCTTGCCGCCGCTCACCATCATTCCGACGGCACGCTTCGTGCCGCAAGGCGAACTCGGCACCGACCTGCCGCTGTGATTTGTCCTTGCCCCGACGGAGGGACGATGTCCGCGGGGCCGATGAATTGGGCGACGAATGCAGAGATATCAGCCGCTCTTCAGGCTCTTTCCGGGCCTCTGACATAGTGGTTGTCACCCGCGCCTGCGGCATTCTCATGCATTGCGCTTTCGCCTGTCATTGTGTAATCCCTGCACGTAGGGACTTCCCTCGCAAGAGCGGGGGAATCAGGCAGCGCAGAGGCATTTCAGGGAGACGATATTTATGGCCGAACATCATACCGGACCGGTCGAGACCGGCGCGCCGATGGATTACAAGGAACATGAAAAGACCTACGACATGTTCATCGCCGGCGCGAAATACGGCTCGATGCTCCTCATCGTCCTCCTGCTTGCAATGACAGCCGGTTTCTTCGGCGGCGCCGGTCTTTTGGGCGGTCTTTTCGTCTTCATCATTCTTCTCGCCATCGGCATCGTCCTGCTCCGCTAATCGCGTAGATTCGGAGGGTCAGAGCGTCCTTTGTGCGTCCGAAAGGTGCACGGCGCTCTGAGGGGAGGAGAGCTTCTCCGAAGCTTTGTGAACTAGGTGCTTGGCCCGCGCAGGCTAGCCTGTGGCGGTCCGGCTGACCCGGAGGAGGGGGCAGTTGGGCAATATTGTTTTCGTTGCGAGAGAAACTGAGGGCGAGGAGACGCGTGTCGCCGCCTCCGCCGAGACCGTGAAGAAAATGAAGAGTTTCGGCTTCGACGTTGTCGTCGAAGCCGGCGCCGGTGCGGCTTCCCGCATTCCGGACGGGGAGTTCGAGGCTGCTGGGGCCAGGATCGGCAGTTTTGCCGATGCGGCCTCCGCCGACGTGGTGCTGAAGGTGCGCCGTCCCAGCGGATCGGAAATCTCAGGCTATAAAAGCGGTGCTGTGGTCATCGCCATCATGGATCCCTACGGCAATGACGAAGCGATCGCGGCTCTGGCAAGTGCCGGGCTTTCGGCTTTCGCAATGGAGCTGATGCCGCGCATTACCCGCGCCCAGTCCATGGATGTGCTTTCGTCCCAAGCCAATCTCGCCGGCTACCAGGCCGTCATCGAGGCGGCTGGTGTCTATGACCGCGCCATGCCGATGATGATGACGGCGGCCGGCACCGTCCCGGCCGCCAAGGTCTTCGTCATGGGCGCCGGCGTCGCCGGTCTCCAGGCGATCGCGACCGCGCGTCGTCTCGGCGCGGCGGTCTCAGCCACCGACGTTCGCCCCGCTGCCAAGGAGCAGGTCGCTTCGCTCGGCGCCAAGTTCATCGCCGTCGAGGACGAGGAATTCAAGGCGGCGGAAACGGCCGGTGGCTACGCCAAGGAAATGTCCGCCGACTATCAGGCGAAACAGGCGGCTCTGGTAGCCGAACACATCGCCAAGCAGGATATCGTCATCACCACCGCGCTGATTCCCGGTCGTGCGGCGCCGCGGCTCGTTTCGCGCGCCATGCTTGCCGGGATGAAATCAGGGGCGGTCGCCGTCGACCTTGCGGTCGAGCGCGGCGGTAATATCGAGGGCGTCGTCGCCGGCGAGATCGCCGATGTCGAAGGCGTCAGGGTGATCGGTTTCGCCAATATGCCGGGCCGGGTTGCGGCCAGTGCCTCGGCGCTTTACGCCAAGAATCTCGTCACTTTCCTCGAGACCATGGTCAACAAGGAAACCAGCCGCGTCGTCGTCAATCTCGACGACGAGCTGGTCAAGGCGACGATGCTGACCTATGCCGGCGACGTGGTTCATCCCGCCTTCGGCGGCGCGAAGAAGGGAGACATCTGATGGCCAGTGAAGCAATGGACAGAGCGCTGGAGCAGCTCGACCAGGCGGTGACCGCCGTCATCACGGCGGCGGCCCAGGCACCGGAAGCGGCAAGTGCTGCGACCGGCGGGGCGATCGATCCTTTCGTCTTCCAGCTCGCCATCTTCGTATTGTCGATCTTCGTCGGCTATTACGTCGTGTGGTCGGTGACGCCGGCACTGCATACGCCGCTGATGGCCGTCACCAATGCGATCTCCTCCGTCATCGTCGTCGGCGCGCTTCTGGCGGTCGGCATCTCCACAAGCGGGCTTGCGACCGGCTTCGGTTTCGTCGCCCTCGTGCTCGTCTCGGTGAACATCTTCGGCGGCTTCCTCGTCACGCAGCGGATGCTTTCGATGTACCGCAAGAAGGACAGGTAAGGGACCGATGACCAATATCGCAGCCTTTCTCTACCTCGTCTCCGGCGTTCTCTTCATCCTGGCGCTGCGCGGCCTGTCGCATCCGGCCACCAGCCGCAAGGGTAATCTCTACGGCATGATCGGCATGGGGATCGCAATCCTGACGACGCTCGTGCTGGCCACGCCGAATTTTGGCGGCTTCGTGCTGATCGTCCTCGGCCTCGCCATCGGCGGCAGCGTCGGCGCCTATGTCGCCCGCACCATCGCCATGACCTCGATGCCGCAGCTCGTCGCCGGTTTCCATTCGCTGGTCGGCCTTGCGGCCGTACTGGTAGCGGCCTCCGCACTCTATACGCCTGCCTCCTTCGGCATCGGTGAGATCGGCCACATTCACACCGAGGCGCGTGTCGAAATGGCGCTCGGCGTGGCGATCGGAGCGCTGACCTTTACCGGCTCGATCATCGCCTTTCTGAAGCTCGACGGACGCATGTCCGGCAAGCCGATCCTGCTGCCCTACCGGCATGTGATCAATGCCAGCCTGCTGATGCTGATCGTGCTCTTCATCATCGGGCTTGCCGCCACCGAAAGCCATTTCGACTTCTGGGCCGTCGTGGCGCTGTCGCTGGCGCTCGGCGTTCTGCTGATCGTGCCGATCGGCGGGGCCGATATGCCCGTCGTCGTCTCGATGCTGAATTCCTACTCGGGCTGGGCTGCGGCCGGGATCGGCTTCACGCTCGGCAATCTGGCGCTGATCATCACCGGCGCGCTTGTCGGCTCCTCCGGCGCGATCCTCTCCTACATCATGTGCAAGGGCATGAACCGCTCCTTCGTCTCCGTCATCCTCGGCGGTTTCGGGGGTGAGACGGCCATCGGCGGGCCGGACACATCCGACAGGACGGTGAAGCTCGGCTCGGCCGAGGATGCAGCCTATCTGATGGCGAATGCTTCAAAGGTCATCATCGTGCCGGGATACGGCATGGCGGTCGCCCAGGCCCAGCATGCATTGCGTGAGCTCGCCGACAATCTGAAGAAAAACGGCGTCGAGGTGAAATATGCGATCCATCCGGTCGCAGGCCGCATGCCCGGCCACATGAACGTGCTGCTCGCCGAAGCCAACGTTCCTTATGACGAAGTCTTCGAGCTCGAGGACATCAATTCGGAATTCGCTCAGGCCGATGTCGCCTATGTCATCGGCGCCAATGACGTCACCAATCCGGCGGCGCGCGACGACAAGACCTCGCCGATCTACGGCATGCCGATCCTCGATGTCGACCGGGCAAAGACCTGCCTCTTCGTCAAGCGCTCGCTCGGCTCGGGCTATGCGGGTATCGACAATACGCTGTTCTATAAGGACGGCACGATGATGCTGCTCGGTGACGCGAAGAAGATGACCGAGGATATCAACAAGGCGATCGCGCATTGATCGACAAAGATGCAGCCGCCCTCGGGGCGGCTGTTCGATTTGCGGCAGACCTGGCTAGTTTCCTCAGGTCTCGCCCGGCACCAGCGTCATCTTCTCGACGCCGATCGCCAGATTCAAACCTTCCTGCGCCTGAACGTTCAACGGCTGCAGCATGAAGGCCTTGTCGGTGCCGCCGGCGATGACCTTGGCGCCGGCGCCTGCACCGATGCTCGCATCGGCGCCGATCCCGTAATATTCGCCGGCGAGGGCGAATTGCGGGATATCCGTGCCGGTCTTTGCCAGCACCTGCCAGATCATGACGCTCTTGCCGGTCTGGCCGATATCGAGCCCGAATTTCTCGATCTTTCCGGCATAGACCGCCTTGGCGCCGCCGGATGCCGGTGTGTAGGTGCAGATGAGGTTCTTCTGCGAGGTGACGATCAGACCCTGGCCGCCATCCGATCCGCAGACCAGACGGCCAAGCGTGACATAGTTTTCCGCGCCCGCCGGGCTCGCCCAGGCAGCGGCCGTCAGTGCCGCGGCTGCGATCATGATTTGCTTGAACATGGCCTTTCTCCTTTGGAACGACCTGTCCGAAACGGGTGGAAATAGCGATTGTTCCGGGCGCAGATTCAAAGTGACAGCGCGTCTGCAGAGACGCGCAGCGCTCTATTCCCGCTCCAGCGTGGCGCGTTGCGCCGTCAGCACCCACAGCAGACCTTCGGGGCGGAAATCGATCTCAACCGTGCCGCGGAAGGCGGAGGCGGCATGGGCTTTGATCACGGTCGTGCCGAAGCCCGAGCGTGATGGCTCGGTGACCGTCGGGCCGCCTTGCTCCTCCCAGGTGAAGCGGAGCAGGGCATCCGGCTTGTCTTCCTCCCTGATATCGCGCCATTCGAAGCGGACGCGGCCTTGCGGCACCGAGAGCGCGCCGTATTTCACCGAATTGGTGGCAAGTTCATGCAAAGCGAGGCCGAGATTCTGCACGGCATCCGGCTTCAGCACGAAGTCTTGCCCGCTGATGTCGATCTGCTCGCGCGATTGCGGGAAGGCCTGCAGATGAATGTCGACCACCCGTCGCAGCGACACCCCGCCCCATTGCTCGCTGGTCAGGAGCTCGATCGAACGCACCAACCCCTCGAGGCGGTCGGCGACGGCGGCGCGGAAGGTCTCGACGCTGTCGGACTGCTTGGCGAGCTGGCGCATCATTGCCTGGGCTAGCGTCAGAAGATTCTTGGTGCGGTGGACGAGCTCATGCATGACGAAACGCAGTCGGTCCTCGGTCTGGCTGCGATCGAAAGAGGCATTCGAAAGAGCAATCGCCACCTGGTTCGCCTCGATGACGCTGGTCTCGACCGGCGAGACGATATGGCCTTCGCCCATGCGGTTCGCCATTTCGGCGATATCGCGGATGGTGGTACGCACCTGCCTTGCGACGGCATAGGCGCCCAGCACGGCGACGAGCACCAGGGCGACGCCGCCGATGATGAGGAAACGCCAGGTGCTAAGGATCGAAGCCTGGGCGATCGGTCCCCAGATCACTGTCTTCCACGACCAACCTGGGATTTGGGCATAACCGAGGAGCATGTGCGGCAGGATCGTCTCGTCCCGGAAGACGCCACGCGGCGCGGTGAGTGCCGGCAGGATGCGCGGATCGAAAGCCGTGCCGGGTTCTAGATTGGCGGGGCCGGTGGCCGCGACGACATGGCCGCTGTCATCGATGACGGCAGCCGACCAGCCGGTTGCAAGACCCTCGGTGGTCACGAGCTTGCGCAGATCCTTGGCATCCTGGGTAATGATGAGGGCAGCAACGGGATCGTTCTTCCGCGGCAGGGTAACGTTATAGACCCAATCGCCGCTGGTCCGGCCGCGAAAGACGTCCGATGCTTCGATGCGACCGGAAGCCATGACCGCCTCGAGGGCAGGCATGTTCGCCGTCTTGTCGAGCGGTGTGCCGAATGCCCGGCGTGTGTTCAACAACTGCTGGCCGCTGCGATCGACGGCGATGACGAAAAGCGTATTGTCTCGAAGGGCCGTTTCGGTGCGTTCGTGGAAGGCGGCGAGATTGCCATTTTCCAGCTCCGGCGAGCTGGAAAGCAGCCGCAGCGTCGTTGCCATATCCTGAAGCTGGCGATCAATGATGCGCGAAAGGGCGAGCGCATCCTGGGCCGTCTCGCGCCTCAGCGCCGAGCGCTGGTTGTCTTCCAGCTGTAGCAGAAGCAACGTCACAAAGGCGAAGATCGGCAGTGCGATCGCCACCGCCATGGCGACGAGGTAGGTGCCGATCGAGGCTTTGGGAAAGAACAGTGCGACGATCTTCATCTGCCGCGCCACATGACGTGGGCTACGGCATAATTCCTTAAATCGGATCGATCTAACGGTACAATTATGCAGCCATTCACAGGGTGACTGCATCCTTTACGCGCCTGAAAAGACGCGCGGCGCCGGAATGCGCGTGGCCCGCAACGGTTTTCGCTTGCGGCCAGGAAAGCAAAGATCCGCATCTCTCGCAAACCGCCCCCAACACGTGTTCGAACGCCCGATAGCGGGCTATCGAAGCAGCGCCATGTTAGGGGGAGCAAGAGCAGGTTGCAACATGGTATGACACGCGATCGACCGTGACGGACGCTTTTTCCGGCGTCTCTTCTGAAGGAGGCGCGCGGCTGCTTTTTTTGGCGGGGATCGCTTCCGCCGCCCGGCGCGACACAATCTCACATTGACGATATAGGCAGGGTGCTTCCGCAAGATTCGTTTGAATCTTCAGGGCTTTGGCCGGCGCCCCGATGGGCGGTGCGATCGGCAGGGGCTGCTACGGGCGGCCGATGTTTTCGGGCCGCCCGATTCATATCCTTAGCCGGCTGGGGCAACGCCGACTCGGGCAAGACCGTCGCGTGCCGGCTGGTATTTGGGATCGAGGCCGATCGCGTGGCGATAAGAGCGGGCGGCCTTCGCCTTATCGCCACGACGTTCGTAGACGAGCGCTTGGTTGGCCCAGGATTCGGCGAGGTTGCCGTTGAGCTCGATCGCATGGTTGAAATCGGCAAAGGCGTTGTCGTCGTCGTTCAGCGCGATATAGGAAATGCCGCGGCCATTATAGGGTTCGGCAGAATTCGGCGCGAGCGAGATGGCTTTCGAGAAATCGTCGATCGCCTTGTCCTGCTGATTGCGCTTCTGATAGATCAGGCCACGATTGTGATAGGCGCGGCCATCGGTGGTGCCGAGCTGGATCGCCTTGTCGAAATCGTTGAAAGCCTGATCGTCCTGGCCAGCCATGCGATAGACATTGCCGCGGCCGATATAGGCGACGTCGTAGCTCGGATTGATCTGCAGGGCGGCATTGTAATCGCCAATCGCCTGAGCCTGCTGGCCCATGTTGCGATAGACAAGGGCGCGGTTGGCGTAGGCCTGGAAAAACCGCGGATTGATCTGCAGCGCCGTGTTGAAATCGTTCAACGCCTGGCGGAACTCGCCGGCGCGGCCATAGGCGGAGCCGCGGACGTTGTAACCTTCTGGATCTCTCGGATTGGCATTGATAACAGCCGTCAGCGAAGCGATGTTCTCTTCCGAACCTTGCGCCTTGTCGATGCGGATCACGGCATCCGAGGTGTTGGTCGTCTCGCAGCCGGCGAGGCCGAACATCGCCGCCAGCGCCAAGGCGGGCAGGAATGCGGTTTTCTGCAAGCGCAAAGCGCGGGACGGATTGAAGGTGTTGACAGCCATTCGGGCTCGCTTTCCCCATGCGGCATATCCGGTGCGCGGATATGCGATCTTCAGCGGCAAACTAAAAAGGCGGCGGCGAACCCATCGCCCCCGCCACAATGCATCTGAAAACGTCGAAAAAACGACGGCAACGCTCAGCGTGCGACCAGACCTTCGCGCTGGGCGCGCTTGCGGGCCAGCTTGCGAACGCGACGAACAGCCTCGGCCTTCTCGCGAGCACGCTTCTGCGACGGCTTCTCGTAGTAGTCGCGCATCTTCATTTCGCGGAAAATGCCTTCGCGCTGCATCTTCTTCTTGAGAGCGCGGAGAGCCTGATCAACATTGTTATCGCGGACAAGTACCTGCACGAGAATCACGTTCCTTTGGTTGGTTGATGCCGGAGGCGGCGCAGCGGCCAGAGGCAAAACAATAACGTTCGCGCGGCCGCAGCCTTGCGATTGGTGATGCGAAATAGCAGATCGGGTATGGGAAGTCCAGATGGATATGGGAGGCAGGTGGAAAAATCACGCCTGCCCCGAATCCGCTCACGATCCGGCCGTTTCGGGCGCGGCTTCATCCAGCGCGGCAATGGCCTCCTTGAGAGCCGTCCTGACCCGGAGGCGGTCGGCCGGCTCCAGCCGGCTCATATCCAGATGCAGGTCAAGGCCGGAGAGATGCTCGCTGAGAACACGGCTCTTGTGATCCGCGCCGAGCGTCAGCCCATCCACCGCATAGGGCACGATTTCGCGCTGGATGCCCTTCATCGTGATCGGCGGCAGGGGATGGGCGTCGACGATTTCGTTCACCAGCGCATAGGTTTCGTAGCTGATGACGATCTCTCCTCCCTGGGCGATCGATTGCAGCCGGGCCGCGAGATTGGCCTCCGCCCCGATAATCGTATAGTCCATACGGTCATTGCTGCCGAAATTGCCGACATTGCAATAGCCGCTGTTGATGCCCATGCGGACGACGAAGGGCTCTTCGGTGCCGTTTCTGCGCCATCTGTCCTTGAGTTCGCCGAGACGGTGCTGCATGGCGACGGCCATGCGCAGACAGGCTTTGGCGTCCTCCTCCGGTCCCTTGGTTTCGGGATCGCCGAAGAAGACCAGCATCGCGTCGCCGATGAACTTGTCCACCGTGCCGCCATGCTCCAGGGCAATATTCGACATTTCGGTCAGATATTCGTTGAGCATCTCCGTCAGCGCTTCCGGCTGCAGGCGCTCGGTCGTCGCCGTGAAATCCTTGATGTCGGAGAAGAAGATCGTCAGGCGCTTGCGCTCGGTATGCACGACCACGTCCTTCTGCCCGGAGAAGATGCTCTTGTAGATCTGCGGCGAGAGATAGCGCGATATCTTCAGGGAAACGCTGGCGAGAAACTCGTTCGCCGCTTCCAGATCCTGGTTGGCGCTATGGATCGCGCGCGCCTGCTGCCGCTGGAGCAGAATGAAGCTGATGCCGATGATGGCGACGAAAAGAAAATAGCAGAGCAGATATTTGAAGGCGAAGACGTTGCTCGCATAAGGCTGCCGGATGATGACCTCCTGAATGCCGCGCACATCGCCCACCTTCCAATCGGTCTTCGGGCTTTCGGGATGGCTATTGTGGCAGGCAACACAGGCCTGGCCCATGACGACGGGGGTGATGAACCGCAAGGTGTCGGTCAATCCGACGCGGGTGAGATCGTTCAGCGTCTGCTGCGGATTGGCGCGCAACGCGGCGAGCGATTTCTTCTCGAAGTCGTCGAGCTCGTGAGAGGCTCGGCTCTTGAACGGCAGGTCGGAGACGAAACGGTAGGTGATATTGGCCTGCTGTTCCTTGATGACGTCGCCGAGTTCCAGGGACAATGTGGCCGGCAGCGGAATGGCGCCTGGTATATTCGCGTAGTTGTGAGAGACGATCGTGCCTTCGGTCGCGCCGCTGGCATGGGCGGCCAGCACGCGCCCCACGACATTGGCGGAATAGTAGGAGCGGATGCTCGATATCAGCGAGCTCATGTCGCGCGCCTGACGCCGCAGGGTGTTTCCGGAGAGATCGCTGATATCGAGCCAGACGGCCAGCGGCAGCCCTGCGAGCATTGCCAGCACGACGACAATCAGCCAGTGGCCGCTGCGACGCGCGGCGGTTTCGGAAATCACGGCGACCTCCATCGCTCTCGAAAGCATCCGATTTTTCGGTCGCTACAAGAACATTTCGCCGCGCGCCGAGCAAGGTCGAAGCCTTGTCATCCAAGCAAAAGCACGGCCAAAATTGGAGGTGTGTTGGTATTGAAGAGGTTTGCAGGCCGCCGGCCGGAAAACGAAATGCGGGAGGCGGAAAAGACACTGCTCGGGATGCATGTGCGAATGGCGTTTGGACTGAAAGCGGCGTAGCCTGTCTGACGGCAGGTTCGGTCCGCCCTACCCTGTCTGCCGTGGGAGGGGACGCCCGGTGAGATGATGACGCGCGTGCAGCAAATCGGTGTCGTTATCGGCCTGGCGATCGTGGCTGCGCTGACGATCCTCCGGGCCGGCGATCCCGGGATTTTCAAGCTGATCCGCGGCGTGACGTTCGACGAGTATCAGCGGCTGGTTCCCAGAACCTTCGAGCCGATGCCGGTCCGCGTGATCGACATCGACGAGGCATCGTTGCGCGAATTCGGCCAATGGCCATGGCCGCGGGACCGGATCGCCCTGCTGGTGGACCGGCTTTCGCAGATGGGGGCTGCGGCCATCGCCTTCGATATTCTGTTCGCCGAGCCGGACCGGCTGTCGCCGCGCAACGTTGTCCGCGAGGTTGCCGGCGTCGATCCTTCCCTTGCCGAGAAGCTGCCTGACAATGACGAGATATTCGCCAGCGCAATTGCCGAGAAACCCGTCGTCCTCGGCTTCGGTCTTTCCAACGAGGGCAATTACCGGCCGCCTGTCAAGGCGGGCTTTGCCTTCACCGGCGAAAGCCCCGTCTCGGCTCCACCCTATCTCCGCGCCTCGACACCACTCAGGCCGCAATTGGAGGCCAAGGCGGCGGGCCTGGGTCATATCAGCCTCAACCCCGGCAATCCCTCGCCGGTGGTGCGGGCGGTGCCGCTGTTTCTGACCGACGGCACGCAGCTCTATCCGAATCTGGCGATCGAGGCCCTGCGCGTGGCGCAGGGAGTGTCGACCTATGTGCTGTCAGGCGCGCCCGATCGCGCCGGCATCATGACATCGGCAAAGATCGGGGATTTCGTCGTGCCGCTGACGGCGGCGGGCGAACTCTGGCTTTATGTCAGTCCCGACCGGGCCGAGCGGTACATATCCGCCCGGCAGGTGCTCGCCGCCGAAGGGGCCGCTCCCGAGGTCGCGGCCGCCATCGACGGCAGCATCGTCTTCGTCGGCACGTCGGCGGCCGGCCTGCAGGACATTCGCGTCACCGCGCTCGGCGAGAACGTTCCCGGCGTTTCGCTGCATGCGCAGGCTGTGGAGCAGATCCTCTCCGGTCATTACCTGTCGCGGCCCGACTGGGCGGACGGCCTGGAAATCCTGATGATTGCCGTGCTCGGATGCCTGCTCGTCGTGGTGACGACCTTCGTCAGCCCGGCGGTCGCGCTGATCTGCGGCCTGCTGATCACGGCAATGGGGTTGGTGGCGTCCTGGCTCTCGTTTCTGTATGCAGGACTTCTCTTCGATCCGCTGGCTCCAATCGTCAGCGGATCGATCATCCATTTTGCCGCGACCTCCTTCCGGATCCTGGTGATCGACCGGGAGCGGCGGGCGGTGCGGCGGGCCTTCGGCCATTATCTTTCTCCGTCGCTGCTGCATCGCATCGAGCATACCCGCGACGCGTTGCGCCTCGGCGGCGACGACCGCGAGCTGACGGTGATGTTCGTCGATGTCAGGAGCTTTACCGAGATCAGCGAGCGGCTGGCGCCGACGGATGTCGTCGCGTTCCTGAACACGTTGCTCGATGCGCTGAGCCGCCATGTGGTGGCCAATGAAGGCACGCTCGACAAGTTCATCGGCGATTCGATCATGGCATTCTGGAATGCGCCCGTCGATGTGGCCGATCATGAGACCAAGGCGGTTCGCGCTGCACTTGCCATGCGCGAGACGCTGGCCGAATTGAATGCCGGCGACGCCTTCGGCTTCGGGCCTGAACAAAAGGTCGGGATCGGCATCGGCATTCATACCGGCCTTGCCTGCGTCGGCAATATGGGCGCCAAGACCCGCTTCAACTATTCGGCGGTCGGCGACGCCGTCAACGTCGCGGCGCGGCTGGAATCATGCTGCAAGGAGGTTGGCTTCGATATTCTGATATCCGACAGCACGGCAAAGTCGGTGCAGGGGATGGCGCTGATCGAGGCTGGCGCCATTCCGCTCAAAGGCAAGAGCAGCCGAACGCAGATCCTTGCCGTCGTCGGCGACGAACGTGTTGCCGCATCTGCCGAGTTTGCAGCACTTGTTGGCGTTCATCAGCAACTGATGCAGGCCCTGCTTTCGCATTCGAAGAACACCCGCAAGCTTATCGGCACGGCAAAGCTCAGGGCGGTGCAGGTGATCGACGGCCTGGCGGAATTCTATCAACGAATATCCGGCAGGACGGATCATTTTCGCGAGGCGCCCGATGGATTGGAGAAGAGTGCGGCCGACTGAGGGCGTCAGCGGTTGCGATTGAGACCCCAGCCCTTGCCATGGTTCCGATCCCTGTTGTGATCCCGATCTTTATCGTGATCGCGGTCACGATCCCGATGATCCCCTCGATCGTGATAGTCGTGATCATCGTGCTGATCGTGATGTTCATGCCGGCCACGGCCATCATGCTTATCGGGTTTATCCGGTTTGTCGTGATGCGGCTTGTCAGGCTTGTCGGGCTTGTCGGGCGTGGCCGGCCGCTCTTTCTGCGGCTCGGCCTGCCGCTGCGGCGGATCTTGTCGCTGCGGATTGGGCGCCGGCTCGGTTGAAGACGGAGGCGAGGGCCGGTTTCTCTCTTTTCTGTCCGGCGCGACGGAGGCCACATTGCAGCCGCCGAGCATGCCGATGCCGCCCGAAAGTCGCTGATTGCCGGAGAGGAAGGGGAGGGCGCGCGGATTTCCGAGCGTCTCGAGAACACTGGGATCGACCCGGCGTGCCGCCGACATATTGCCGTTCGGCTTGGCCACCACGCAATCGCAGCGCTGCTGCAACTGCCGGCAGCCGCCCGGGCCGCAAAACTGGGCCGCGCCGTTCAGCAGCACGACGGCGGTCGTGCCGTCAGGGCCGACGTAGAAATCGAAAGCGGTGCCGCGTACGCCGATCGTGCCGGCCGGCGTCAGGATCTGGTAGGCCGAGGAGTTGGAACTGCCGCTGACCCAGCGGAACGTCCCTTTTGCCGCTCTGATGGTCAGTTTCTTGACCGATTGGGAATCATCGAAGACATATTTGTCGATGACAACCGACGAACCCCAGCCGACCGCGAGCTTCGTGCCGTCACGAAACAGGAACTGGCCGAGCCCCGATTGCGATGTCTTGATGCGCTCGTTGCGATGAACTTTGGTGTCGACCTCGATCGGGCCGCTTTGTCCCGTCACCTCGGTCTTGATGACGACAGCCTGGCCGACCGGCTCGGCGGCGGGTGCCGGCCATGCGCTGCTTAACGCGACGCAAAGCGTCGCGACTGATACTGAGCGCCAACCCCACATGATACACATACCCCAGAACATGCGATGATTAGCATTTTAGCAATTGCTTGTCTTCTCACCCTGTTGGGCTAGGACGGAGGAGGCAGAGCATGGCGTCGACCGAAAACCGCGCAGTTTTTCGCCATCATGTCGTTTAGTGTCAAAAGCAAAGCTCTCGCGCGTCGCAAAAGAACCGTTGTGCCGCATTTGGATTTGCGATTTGTATGGGCGCGGAGAACAGCCCCTTGCCCGAAGGAGAAGAAGGCGGATGCGGAAATATTCGGTTTTTGCCGTGGCGCGGGAGGCCCTTCGTGGCCACAAGGGCTGGGAGAAGCAGTGGACTTCGCCTGAGCCGCGCGCTGAATACGACGTCGTCATCATCGGCGCCGGCGGCCACGGGCTGGGTGCCGCCTACTACCTCGCCAAGGAACACGGCATCACCAATGTTGCGGTGATCGAGAAGGGCTGGCTCGGCGGCGGCAATACCGGGCGCAACACCACCATCATCCGCTCGAACTATCTCTATGAAGAGAGCATGCACATCTACGAGCATTCGATGAAACTCTGGGAAGGGCTTTCCCAGGAGCTCAACTACAATGTGATGTATTCGCCGCGCGGCGTGATGATGCTTTCGCACAATATTCACGACCAGCAGTCCTTCAAGCGGCATATCCATGCCAACCGGCTCTACGGCATCGACAATGAATGGCTGACGCCGGAGCAGGCGAAGGCCTATTGTCCGCCGCTCGATATCTCGGCCAGCGCGCGCTACCCGATCAACGGCGCAGCACTGCAGCGCCGCGGCGGCACGGCGCGGCACGACGCGGTCGCCTGGGGTTATGCGCGAGCGGCCTCGGACCGCGGCGTGCACATCATCCAGAATTGTGAAGTGACCGGGATCCGGCGCGGTGCGGACGGACGGGTGACCGGGGTCGAGACCTCGCGCGGTTTCATCGGCGCCAAGAAGGTCGCCGTGTCGGCGGCCGGCCATACGACAACGGTCATGCAGATGGCCGGCGTGCGTGTGCCGCTGCAATCGAGCCCGCTGCAGGCGCTGGTCTCCGAACCGTTGAAGCCGATCTTTCCCTGCGTCGTCATGTCGAACACGGTGCATGCCTATATCTCCCAGTCCGACAAGGGAGAGCTGGTCATCGGCGCCGGCACCGACCAGTATAATTCCTATTCCCAGACCGGCGGGCTGCAGATCATCACCCACACGCTCGATGCCATCTGCGAGCTCTTCCCGATGTTCCGGCGCGTCAAGATGATGCGGCAATGGGGCGGCATCGTCGACAATACGCCGGATCGTTCGGCGATCCAGTCGAAGACGCCGGTTCCCGGGCTCTACGTCAATTGCGGCTGGGGCACCGGCGGTTTCAAGGCGACGCCAGGCTCGGCCAATCTCTTCGCGCATCTGATTGCCCGCGACGAGCCGCATAAATTCAATGCCGGGCTGACGCTGGAGCGTTTTCGCAGCGGCCGGCTGATCGACGAAGCAGCGGCGGCGGCGGTGGCGCACTGATGACAAATGTTATGGCTGAGCCTCGGACGCTCACTCCTTTCGTCGCTTACCCCCTCATCCGCCTTTCAGGCACCTTCTCTCTGCTGGGGAGAAGGGGAGGAGAAGGAAATCCCACATGCTGCTGATCCATTGCCCTTACTGTCAGGAAGAGCGTTCCGAGCTCGAATTCCGCGGCGCGGGTGACGCGCATATCGCGCGGCCCGCCGAGATCGCCTCGATCTCGGACGAGGAATTCGAGGCCTATTTCTTTCTGCGCGACAATCCGAAGGGGCTGATCTTCGAACGTTGGCGACACATTCACGGCTGCGGGCGTTTCTTCAACGCGGCGCGAGATACGGTGACCGACAAGTTCATCGTGACCTACAAGGCGGGCGAGCCGAAGCCTGAGATCGGGGCTGCGGCCAAGCAGCATGGGCCTGTCGAGACATATGAAGCCGTGGAAGGAGAGGCGCAATGAGCGGCGTGAACCGTATCGCCGGCAAGGGGCGCCTGACACCGGCCAAGACCGCACGCTTCAGCTTCGACGGAAAGAGCTATACGGCGCTCGAAGGTGATACCGTCGCCTCGGCGCTGATCGCTAACGATGTGCATCTTCTGGGACGTTCGTTCAAATATCACCGGGCCCGCGGTATTCTGTCTGCAGGGGCCGAGGAGCCGAACGCGCTGATCGACGTCGCCCGTGATACGGCGCGCAAGCAGCCGAACGTGCGCGCCACCGTGCAGGAAGTTTTTGACGGCATGATCGTCAACTCCCAGAACCGCTGGCCCTCGCTCGCCTTCGATGTCGGCGCCGTCAACAATCTGATGTCGCCGTTCTTCGCCGCCGGTTTCTACTACAAGACCTTCATGTGGCCGCGCGCCGCCTGGAAACACGTCTACGAACCGCTCATCCGTCGCGCCGCCGGCCTCGGGGTCGCGCCGACGGAGGAGGATCCGGACCATTATGCCAGCCGCTATGCCCATTGCGACGTGCTGGTGGTCGGCGCCGGCGTTGCCGGGCTTTCGGCTGCGTTGGCTGCGGCTGAGACCGGTGCCCGGGTGATCCTTTGCGACGAGCAGGCGGAAGCCGGCGGTGCGTTGCGCTACGATGCCGGCGTGACGATCGACGGACAGGACGGCTATGCCTGGGCCCAGAAGGCCGTGGCGCGGCTGAAGGCGATGGACAATGTCGAAGTGCTCACCCGCACGACCGCCTTCGGCTACTACAACCACAATTTCGTCGGTCTTGCCGAGCGCGTCACCGACCATATCGCCAAGCCCTCCCACGATCTGCCGCGCGAGCGGCTCTGGCAGGTCCGGGCCAAGCGGGTCATCCTCGCCACCGGCGCGATCGAGCGGCACATGGTATTTCCGAACAACGACCGGCCGGGCATCATGCTCGCCTCGGCGGGGCGGATGTATCTCAATCATTACGGCGTCGCCGTCGGCACCAAGGTCGGCATCTACACGGCGCACGATTCAGCCTATGAAGCGGCTTTCGATCTGAAACGGGCCGGTGTTTCGATCGCCGCCATCGTCGACAGCAGGCAAGCGCCGGGCGCGGCGGTGCTGGAAGAGGCGCGTGCGCTCGGCATCGATGTTCTCACAGGCCAGTCTGTTATCAACACCGCGGGACGGCTGCGTATCTCATCGATGACGGTGGCGCGCAACGGCGGCGGTTCATCGCGCAAGATCGCGGTCGATGCGCTCCTGGTTTCGGCTGGCTGGACGCCGTCCGTCCATCTCTTCTCGCAGTCGCGCGGCAAGGTGGCCTTCGATGCCGAAAGCCAGCGTTTCCTGCCAGGCTCTTACGCGCAGGATTGCCTTTCGGTCGGTGCCTGCAACGGCACCGACGACCTGCAGCGGACGATCGAGGAATCGCTTGCCGCCGGCGAGCTGATGGCGCAGGCCACCGGCAAAAGCAGCGGCGAGAAGATCGCAATTTCGGCCGAGCAGGCCTATGACTGGACGGGCGGCATGATCGGCGCTGCCGAAGGCGCCGGTCCGAAGACCAACGCCAAGGCCTTCATCGATTTCCAGCACGACGTCTGCGCCAAGGATATCCGCCTTGCCGTGCGCGAAGGCATGCATTCGATCGAGCATATCAAGCGCTTCACGACCAACGGCATGGCCTCGGACCAGGGCAAGCTCTCCAACATGCATGGCCTGGCGATTGCCGCCGAAATGCTCGGCAAGGAAATCCCGCAGGTGGGGCTCACCACGTTCCGTGCGCCCTATACGCCGGTCACCTACGGTACGCTGATCGGCCATTCGCGTGGTGAGCTGTTCGACCCGACACGCAAGACGCCGCTGCACGATTGGGAGGAGGCCCATGGCGCGGTCTTCGAAGATGTCGGCAACTGGAAGCGCGCCTGGTTCTATCCGCGGGCTGGCGAGACCATGCATCAGGCGGTTGCACGCGAATGCCGGACGGCGCGCGAGTCGGCCGGTATCTTCGACGCCTCGACGCTCGGCAAGATCGAGGTGGTCGGTCCGGATGCGGCGAAGTTCCTCAACCTCATCTACACCAATGCCTGGGATACGTTGAAGCCCGGTAAGGCCCGCTACGGCATCATGACCCGCGAGGACGGCTTCGTTTATGACGACGGTGTCGTCGGACGCCTGGCGGACGACCGTTTCCATGTCACGACGACGACCGGCGGCGCGCCGCGCGTCCTGCACCACATGGAAGATTACCTGCAGACGGAATTCCCGGATCTGAAGGTATGGCTGACCTCGGTGACCGAGCAATGGGCTGTCATCGCCGTGCAGGGGCCGAAGGCGCGCGAGATCGTCGCGCCGCTGGTCGAAGGGCTCGATCTTTCGAACGAGGCCTTCCCGCATATGAGCGTTGCCGAGTGCACGGTCTGCGGGGTGCCGGCGCGGCTCTTCCGCGTCTCGTTCACCGGCGAAACCGGCTTCGAAATCAACGTGCCGGCCGACTACGGCCAGTCGGTGCTCGAAGCGGTCTGGGCCAATGCCGAACCGCTCGGCGCCTGCGTCTACGGCACGGAGACGATGCACGTGCTTCGCGCCGAGAAGGGTTACATCATCGTCGGGCAGGACACCGATGGAACCGTGACCCCCGATGACGCCGGACTTTCCTGGGCGGTTTCGAAGAAAAAGACGGATTTCGTCGGCATTCGCGGATTGAAGCGGCCGGATCTCGTCAAGGACGGGCGCAAGCAGCTTGTCGGCCTCGTCACCAAGGACCCGAAGCTGGTGCTCGAAGAAGGCGCGCAGATCGTCGCGAGCCCGAACGAGCCGAAGCCGATGACCATGCTCGGCCACGTCACATCAGCTTACTGGTCGGACAATTGCGACAGGTCGATCGCCTTTGCACTCGTCGCCGGCGGCCGGGCGCGGATGGGCGAAACGCTCTATGTGCCGATGCCGGATCGGACGATCGCCGTCGAAGTGACGGATCTCGTATTCTTTGACAAGGAAGGAGGCCGGATCCATGGCTGAAGTCGCAATTCGCAAACCGGCGCTTGCCGGCCGTCTCGGCGGCTCCGCAACGGTGCGGCTGACGACCGCACCCGCTGCCAGCCGGGTGGCGCTGCGGGCGCCCGCAGAATCGCTCGCAGCACTTTCCGCTGCTCTCGGCCTGTCTGTGCCGGCCGCCCCGAAAACATCCGGCCGGGCTGGCGCCCGCTCGGCGCTGTGGATCGGGCCGGACGAATGGCTTGTCATCGATGAGGACGGCGCCGACCTGATGGCGGCATTTTCCGGTGCCGGCGCGCTGCATTCGGCGACCGACGTGTCCCACCGCAATGTCGCGATCATCGTCTCGGGACCGGGTGCGGAGGCAACGCTTTCGGCCGGCTGCCCGCAGGATCTGTCGCTTGCTGGCTTTCCGGTCGGAGCCGCATCGCGCACGATCCTGGGCAAGGCGGAGATCGTGCTTTTCCGCACGGAAGAAGACACGTTCCGGGTGGAATGCTGGCGGTCGTTCTCGGACTACGTCTTCGGGCTGCTGAACGAGGCGGCTCACGACGCCGGGCATTGAACCCGCGCCAATCCCGGCTGGGTCAGCCTTCATTCAAGGGGTAGGCCAATGCTGCACCATGCTTCTCTCGGCGTTTCCGATATTGAACGGTCGGCGGCATTTTAAGATACCACGCTGGCCGCGCTCGGTTACGTCAGGGTCTGGGACGATATCCGGCCGGGGCAAACGGGGCAGGCAATCGGCTATGGCCTTGCCGGCGGCGGGGACAAACTGGCGATCAAGCATCGCCCGGATGGCCAGCGTCCAGCCGGCCCGGGTTTTCATCTGGCCTTTGCCGCCCCGAACCGCCAGGCGGTCGATCGGTTTCATGCGGCGGCCATAGCGCATGGCGGCGGTGACAATGGCCGGCCCGGCCTGCGGCCCCATTACGGTGAGCACTATTACGCGGCGTTCGTCACGGATCCCGACGGACATGCTCTCGAAGCTGTGTTCAATTCGGCCGAGTAGCAAAAGCAGTTTTGCTTAGACGTCCTCGGGACGGTCCTTCGGGTCGAATTGGATGATGGTGATCCATTTTGCCGTCAGCGCCGGCTTCTTCTCGTTTTCAATCTCGATCGAGACGTCATAGGTGGTCATCAGCATGCCGGCGCCGCGGAAGCGGGCCTCGGAGAGCAGGAAGCGGCCGCGGACGCGGGCGCCGCTCTTCACCGGCGTCATGAAGCGGACGCGCTCGAAGCCGTAGTTGATGCCCATGGTCTGCTCGCGCACTTTCGGCAGGCAGTTGTAGTTCATCGTCGACAGCAGAGACAGTGTCAGGAAGCCGTGGGCGATGGTACCACCGAAGGGGCTCTCGGCTGCCGCGCGTGCAAGATCAACGTGAATGAACTGATGATCGTCGGTCGCCGCCGCGAAGGCGTCGATCATCGACTGGTCGACCGTGATCCAATCCGATAGGCCCGTTTCCATGCCGATCAATCCCCGCACGTCGGAGAGTGAAATTTCCGTGACCATAAATTCCTCGTGAAACAAGCCGTCGCGGCAAAGCCTTATCGCGCATTTGTGACGATTGCGACAAGGATTTGCGCAAGCGAAGGCAGGCGGTCAATTTTCTACGAAAAAGGCGACGGAGCGCGGCTCGACGGCTGCACTCTTGCCGGCTTTCTGCGCTCCTTCAGGCGTCAACTGGCGCCAGCCCGGTTCGCCCCGGGAAGGGAGCGTGAAAAATTGGCGGCTCCCCGAGCGGTTGAAAAGCACGGCAAGCCGGGTCTGCCTGCCGCCGGCGGAGCGGTCCTCGGTCGACAGAAGCATGCCGAGGGTGGAAAGCGACGGCGTCTCCCATTCGGCAACGGTCATCGGCTCGCCGGAGAGCGAAATCCATTCGACGTCGCCATTTCCTGACAGGAAACCCGTTTCGGAGAAGACGGTGAAGCGGCGGCGCAGTTCCGCAACGAAGGCGGTGTGGGCGATGAGATTCCCGTCCAACGCGTTCCAGTCCAGCCAGGTGATCTCGTTGTCCTGGCAATAGGCGTTGTTGTTGCCGTGCTGGCTGCGGCCGCCCTCGTCGCCTGCCGTCAGCATAATGCTGCCGCGGGTGGCAAAGAGGGTTGATATCAGCGCCATCACGTCGTCACGGCGACGCTTGCGGATGGTGGGATAGAGGGTTTCCCCCTCGACGCCGTTGTTCCAGGAGTGGTTTTCGTTGTGGCCGTCGCGATTGTGTTCGCCGTTGGCATCGTTATGCTTTCCGGCGTAGGAGACGAGATCGATCAGCGTGAAGCCGTCATGGGCGGCGAGGAAGTTGACGCTGCGCGTTTGCCTGCCGTCGTTGCGGGAGAAGATGTCGGAGGAGCCGGCGAGTGCGGTTGCCAGCGCGCCGGTCTTCCAATCGTCGCCGCGCCAGTAACAGCGCAGGTCGTCGCGGACCCGGTCGTTCCATTCCAGGAAGGACGCCGGGAAATTGCCGAGCTGATAGCCGCCCGGGCCGATATCCCAAGGTTCGGCGATCATGATCCGGTCGGCAAGCACATCGTCGGCGAGGATCGCGGCAAGCGTTCCGCCGTCGCGCTCGAAGCCCGTTGCGGTGCGGCCGAGCACGGGGGCGAGATCGAAGCGAAAACCGTCGACGCCGGCGTTGAGCACGAAATGGCGCAGGCTGTCGATGACGAGGCGGCGGACCTCGAGATGATCGCAGGCAAGCGTGTTGCCAGTGCCTGTGTCGTTGATGAGCTCGCCCGGCCAATTCTGGGCGTGGCGATAATAATGCAGATTGTCGAGGCCGCGCAGCGACAGCGTCGCGCCGTAACGGTCGCTCTCGCCGGTATGGTTGAAGACGAGGTCGAGGATGACGGCGATGCCTTCGGCATGGAGGGCCGCGACCGTCTCGCGCAGCTCCGTCATGCCGCCGGGGACAAGCCGCGGATCGAGCGCCATGAAGGCGACGGGATTGTAGCCCCAGCCGTTGGTGAGGCCGAGCGGCGGCAGGTGGCGCTCGTCGATCCAGGCGGTGATCGGCATCAGTTCGACGGCGTCGACACCGATCCGCTTCAGGTGTGCGATGACGGAGGGATGAGCAAGGGCTGCAACCGTGCCGCGCTCTGCCTCCGGCACGTCGGGATGGAGAATGGTGAAGGGCCGCACCGCCACCTCATAGATAAAGCCGCCCGGATTGAAGAGCGGCTTGCTGACCAAGGCGGGTATATCGGCAGTGACGATCGCCTTCGGCATCAGATCCTGGCTGTCTTCGCCATAGATGCCGAGACGGGGATCGTAGCGGAACGGCCTGTCGATCTCCTTGGCATAGGGATCGAGCAACAGTTTGGAGGGGTCATACCAGAGACCGTTATCGGGCGCGTAGATACCATCGGCGCGATAACCATAGCGCGCGCCGGCCTTCAGCCCGTCGACAAAGAGACGATGGATGTGATTGCTGTCGCGCGCCATCGGCAGGCGCGCGAATTCCCTGTTGCCGTCATCTTCGAAGAGGCAGAGTTCGATCTGTGCGGCATCATGCGACCACACCGCAAATTCGACGCCGGTCTCGAAAACGATCGCGCCGGCTTGCGCCGCACTGCTTCCCCGCATGTTCCCCCCGGATCAGGTGATCACGGTTGGCGCGTCGCGTCCCGTGCGTTCCCGAATGCTGGCAATGCTTTCGGCGGCCGCGATCAGATCGGCGAGCGCTTCCTGCGTTTCGATGTTGTGGCGAGTCGAATCCGGCTCGTAACGCTCGATATAGACACGCAAGGTTGCGCCAGACGTGCCAGTGCCGGACAGGCGGAAGACGACGCGGGAGCCGCCCTCGAAGAGCACGCGGATACCCTGATGTTCGCTGACCGATTTGTCGATCGGATCGTGATAGGCGAAGTCGTCTGCCTTCTCGACCTTCAGGCTGCCGAAGCTCTTGCCGGCCAGGGTGGAAAGCTGGCTGCGGAGATTGTCGACCAAGCCGTTTGCCGCATCGGTGTCGAGGCCTTCATAGTCATGGCGCGAATAATAGTTGCGGCCGTAGGTCTGCCAGTGCTGGGTGACGATATCGGCGACACTCTCGCCGCGCACGGCAAGAATGTTCAGCCACAGCAGCACGGCCCAGAGGCCATCCTTTTCGCGGACATGATTGGAGCCGGTACCGGAGCTTTCCTCACCGCAGATCGTCGCCATGCCGGCATCGAGCAGGTTGCCGAAGAATTTCCAGCCGGTTGGCGTCTCGTACATACCGATGCCGCGCTTTTCGGCGACGCGGTCGGCAGCACCCGATGTCGGCATCGAGCGGGCGATGCCGGCGAGGCCGCCGGAATAGCCGGGGGCGAGATTGGCGTTGGCGGCAAGGATCGCCAGGCTGTCGGACGGCGTGACGAAGATGCCGCGGCCGATGATCAGATTGCGGTCGCCGTCGCCGTCGGAAGCGGCGCCGAAATCGGGCGCATCATCGCCCATCATCTCGTCGAAGAGTTCCTTGCAGTGAACCGGGTTCGGGTCGGGATGATGGCCGCCGAAATCCGGCAGCGGCATGAAGTTGCGCACGGAGCCCGACGGAGCGCCGAGACGATTTTCGAAGATTTCCTTGGCATAGGGGCCGGTGACGGCGCTCATCCCATCGAAGGCAATGCGGAAGCCGAGGCTGATCAGGTTGCGGATGGCGCCGAAATCGAACAGCTCTTCCATCAGCGCGGCATAGTCCTCGACCGGGTCGATGACCGAGAGGATCGTGCCGCCGGGAAGCTCGTCCTTGCCGATGCGGTCGAGATTGACGTCGGCGAAATCGGCGATCTTGTAGCTGTCGATCGTCTTGGAACGCGCATAGATCGCGTCGGTGATCTTTTCCGGCGCCGGACCGCCATTGTTGATGTTGTATTTGATGCCGAAGTCTTCGGTCGGGCCGCCGGGATTGTGGCTGGCGGAGAGGATGATGCCGCCGAAAGCCTTGTATTTGCGGATGATGTGGGAGGCGGCCGGCGTCGACAGGATGCCGCCCTTGCCGACCATGACCTTGCCGAAGCCATTGGCAGCGGCCATCTTGACGGCCTTCTGGATGACTTCGCGATTGTAGTAGCGTCCGTCGCCGCCGATGACGAGGCACTTGCCCTGATAGCCTTCCAGCGAATCGAAGATCGACTGGATGAAGTTCTCCGCATAATTCGGTTGCTGGAAGACTGGAACCTTCTTGCGCAGGCCAGACGTGCCGGGTTTCTGGTCCAGATAGGGCGTGGTGGGTACGGACTTGATCATTTTAGGTCACATGCCTTTCGAGACGAGGCTTGAATAGAGGGCAGCGTAGCGTTCGGCGCTCTTCTCCCAGGAGACATCCGATTTCATGCCCTGCTTTTGCAATTGGGTCCAGAGTTTTCGGTCCTGGTAAAAATGCATCGCACGGCGGATTGCCTGTAGCATGCCTGTTTCTGTCACGGGGGCAAATTGTATGCCGGTTGCGACTTTCGCTGCAAGTGCGGCGTGATTGGCGTCGATCACCGTGTCATTCAATCCGCCGGTGCGGGCGACGATCGGCACGCAGCCGTAACGCAGTCCGTAAAGCTGGGTCAGGCCGCAGGGTTCGAAGCGCGAGGGGATGATGATCGCATCGCAGCCGGCCTGCATTAGGTGCGACATTGGCTCGTTATAACCGATCGAGACGCCGATGCGGCCGGGATGGCGGCTGGCGGAGGCGAGCAGCGCGCCTTCAAGCGCCGCTTCACCGGAGCCGAGCACGACGAGCTTGCCGCCCATGGCGACGATCTCATCGGCGACGTTGGCGACGATATCCATGCCCTTCTGCCAAGTGAGACGGCTGATGACGCAGAAGATCGGGGCGTCGTCATTGTCGAGATGGAAGAATTCGGCGATCGAGCGACGGTTCTCCTCGCGGTTCTTGAGCGTTGCCGGGCCGTAATGGGTGTGGACGACGGGATCGGTCGCCGGGTTCCAGACATCGGTGTCGATGCCGTTGACGATGCCGTACAGATTGTCGATGCGGCTGGCGATGACGCCCTCGAGCCCCATGCCGAATTCCGAGGTCAGGATCTCATCGGCATAGGTCGGGCTGACCGTCGTGATCGCATGAGCGGTCTTGAGGCCGCCCTTGAGGAAGCCGACAGTGCCGTAATATTCGATGCTTTCGGTGGCGAAGGCATGGGCGGGCAGGCGCAGGCCGGGAAAGATCTCGGAACCGAACTGGCCCTGGAAGGCGATATTGTGGATGGTCAGCACGCTCGGCAGTTCCGGCGTCGGGTAATAGCGCATATAGACCGACGTCAGCGCCGCCTGCCAGTCGTGGGTGTGGACGAGATCCGGCCGCCAGCCGGGCATCAGGCCGGCGGCAATCTCGGAGGCGGCAAGCGACAGAGCGGCAAACCGGCGCCAGTTGTCCGGATAGTCCTTGCCGAGCGGATCGAGATAGGGGCCGCCCGGCCTGTCGTAATAGGCCGGCGCATCGAGGATGAGCAGATCGAGGCCTTCGTGTTCAACCTCGAGCACCGTCGCCCGCTCGCCGAGCAGGTCGGCGAATTCGAGCCTGGCGACCGGGTTGCGAATGACCTTCATGACGGCGGGATAGCCGGGCAGAAGGGTCTTGGTCTCGACCCCGAAGGCTTTGAGAGTAATCGGCAGGGCGCCTGACACATCGGCCAGGCCCCCTGTCTTGATCAAAGGGAAGACTTCGGACGAAACCGAAAGAACTTTCATAAGTCAGATATCCAGCTTGTCGATCATCGGTTGCGTGATCAGGCAGATGCCGCTTTCCGTCCGCCGGAAACGCTTGGCGTCGAGCTCGGGATCCTCGCCGACGACCAAGCCTTCCGGAATGACGACACCATGGTCGATCACCACATTCTTGAGCTGCGCGCGCCGTCCGATCTTCACGTTCGGCAGGATGACGGCGCCTTCCATCTTGGAGAAGGAGTTGGCCCTGACACCGGTGAAGAGCAGGCTGTTGTTCAGGCTGGCGCCGGAGATGATGCAGTCGCCCGACACGACGGAGGAGGTGGCCGAGCCGCGGCGATCCTCGTCGTCATGGACGAATTTCGCCGGCGGGGTGATCTCGGCATAGGTCCAGATCGGCCAGGACTTGTCGTAGATGTCGAGCTCCGGAACGATCGCCGTCAGGTCGATATTGGCCTGCCAATAGGCGTCGATCGTGCCGACGTCGCGCCAGTAAGGCTCGTGCTCGAAATCGGACCGGACGCAGGACTTGGCGAAGCGGTGGGCGACCGCCTTACCGTTCTTGACGATATAGGGGATGATGTCCTTGCCGAAGTCGCGGCTCGAGTTCGGATCGGCGGCGTCGCGGCGCAGCGCATCGAGCAGGAACTTGGTGTGGAAGACGTAGATGCCCATCGAGGCGAGGGCGAAATCCGGCTTGTCGGGAATGGGCGGCGGATCGGCCGGCTTCTCGACGAAGGCGATGATCTCGTCCTTCGCGTTGACGTGCATGACACCGAAGCCGGTCGCTTCCATGCGCGGCACTTCCAGGCAGCCGATGGTGACGTCGGCGCCGGAATCGACGTGCTGCTGCAGCATCCATTCATAGTCCATCTTGTAGACGTGGTCGCCGGCAAGCACCACCATGTATTCGACGCCGTAATCCTGGATGATGTCGATGTTCTGATAGACGGCGTCGGCGGTGCCCTCGTACCATTGCGTCTCGGAGACGCGCTGGCTGGCGGGCAGGATGTCGAAGCTCTCGTTGCGCTCGGGGCGGAAGAAGTTCCAGCCACGCTGCATGTGGCGGATCAGCGAATGCGCCTTGTATTGCGTGGCGACGCCGATGCGGCGGATACCGGAATTCAGGGCGTTCGACAGGGCGAAATCGATGATGCGAGCCTTGCCGCCGAAATAGACGGCCGGCTTGGCACGCCGGTCGGTGAGTTCCTTGAGACGGCTTCCCCTACCGCCCGCCAGAACATAAGCCATTGCATCGCGGGCAAGTGGCTGAACGCGTTTTTCTACCATTTTCTCCTCCCACCAGTCACTAATTTTCAGGTTCAAGCATGATTGTCGCCAAGGGCGGCAAGGTGATCGAGCAGGTGATGTTGCCGCCGGCATCGACGGCCTGCACGCGCCCGCCATTGCCCTTGCCGCTGCCGCCATAGATGTCGGCATCGGTGTTCAGGATTTCCCGCCAGCGGCCTGCGGACGGCAGGCGGATCGAGTAGTTCTCGCGGTAGACAGGGGTGAAATTGGTGATGACGGCGACCGGCTTCTGGCCCGGCGCCTTGCGCAGCCAGGCAAAGACGGAATTCTGATGGTCGTCGGCGACCAGCCATTCGAAGCCTTCGCCTTCGCAGTCACGCTCATGCAGAGCCGGCTTGCTGCGATAGGTGAAATTGAGGTCGCGCACCAGGCGCCGCATGCCCTCGTGCATACGATACTGAAGGAGGTTCCAGTCGAGCGACCTCTCCTCGCTCCACTCGCTCCACTGGGCGAATTCCTGGCCCATGAACAGGAGCTTCTTGCCGGGATAGCCCCACATATAGGCGTAGTAGGCGCGCAGATTGGCGAATTTCTGCCAGTCGTCGCCCGGCATCTTGGCGATCAGCGAACCTTTTCCATGGACGACCTCGTCATGCGAGAGCGGCAGGACGAAATTTTCCGAATAGGCGTAGAGCAGGCCGAAGGTCAGCTCGTTGTGATGGTGCCCGCGGTAGATGGGATCGCGGCTCATGTAGCTCAGCGTGTCATGCATGAAGCCCATGTTCCACTTGAAGCCGAAGCCCAGGCCGCCTTCATGTACGGGCTGCGAGACCTTCGGCCAGGAGGTCGATTCCTCGGCGATGGTCATGACGTTGGGATGCTGGCCGTAGATGCGGATGTTGAGATCCTGCAGAAAGCGGACCGCCTCGAGGTTCTCGTTGCCGCCATATTCGTTGGGGATCCATTCGCCGTGTTTGCGCGAATAATCGAGATAGAGCATCGAGGCGACGGCATCGACGCGCAGGCCGTCGAGATGGAATTTCTCGGCCCAGTAAAGCGCATTGTTGACGAGATAGGAAACGACCTCGGTGCGGCCGAAATTGTAGATCGCCGTGCTCCAGTCGGGATGGAAGCCCTTGCGCGGGTCTTCGTGCTCGTAGAGTGCGGTACCGTCGAACCAGCCGAGGCCGTGTTCGTCGGTCGGGAAATGCGCCGGCACCCAGTCGAGGATGACGCCGATGCCGACCTTGTGGCAGCCGTTGACGAAACGGGCGAAACCTTCCGGTTCGCCGAAACGAGCGGTCGGCGCGTAGAGGCCGGTCGTCTGGTAACCCCAGGAGGGGTCATAGGGGTGCTCGGTGATCGGCAGGAACTCGATATGGGTGAAGCCCATATCGGCGCAATAGGGGATGAGGCTGGAGGCGAGCTCGTCCCAGGACAGCATCGTGCCGTCCTGCCGGCGCTGCCAGGAGGCGGCATGCACCTCGTAGATCGAGATCGGCTGGCGGCGCTTGTCGGTCTCGCGCCAGTGCTTCAGATGGGCTTCGTCTTCCCACTCCTGCTCCAGCTCGGCGGCGGTGATGGAGGCGGTTTTCGGCCGGAGCTCGCTGCGGCGAGCGAAGGGATCGGCCTTCAGCGGCAGCAATACGCCGTCCTGGCCGCGGATCTCGAACTTGTAGGCAACGCCGATCGGGACGTCGGGGGCGAATATTTCCCAGATGCCGCTATCGGAACGGAAGCGCATGACGTGGCGACGGCCGTCCCAATTGTTGAAATCACCGACGACGGAGACGCGCTGCGCATTCGGGGCCCAGACGGCGAAATGGATACCCTGGGCGCCATCATGCTTGATGAGATGGGCGCCCATCTTGTCGAACAGGCGCAGGTGCGAGCCCTGGCGGGCAAAATAATCGTCCATCGGCCCGAGCACCGGACCGAAACTGTAAGGATCGGTGACAGCCCATTCGGCATCGCCGCGCCGGGCGCGATAGCGCACCGGCTGGAGCTTGGTCAGGGAAACCGGGCCGGCGAAGACGCCGTCGGCATGGAGCTGTTTCAACTCGCCGATGACGCTGCCATCGAGCGTCATGGCGGTCACTTCCTCGGCGCCCGGGATGAAACACCGGGCGACGAAAACGTCGCCGGCCTGGTGCACACCGAGGACGGCAAAGGGATTGGAATGCGAGCCGGCAAGGATCGCCGCGATTTCATCTGCCGAAATTTCCCAGGAAAGCTTTACTTCAGGGACGGTTTTCGGCGTTTTCATCCGGCTCTCCAGATTTCGTCTGCATATTGCCTGATCGTACGGTCGGAAGAAAACCAGCCCATCCGCGCCGTATTGTTGATCGTCTTTGTGTACCAGGCGGACTGGTTGGTCCAGATCTGGTCGACTTCGCGCTGTGCCTGGGCATAGGCGTCGAAATCGGCGGCGACCATGAACCAGTCGTGCGAATAGATGCCGTCGATCAGTGCGGTGTAGCGATTGCGGTCATCAGGCGAGAAGACGCCGGAGCCGATGGCGGCGAGCGCCTGGGCGAGCTCGCGCGACCCCTCGATGATGGCGCGGGGATTGTGGCCATCACTGCGGACCTTCGACACCTCGTCGGCCTTGAGGCCGAAGATGACGATGTTGTCCTCGCCGACATTGTCGCGCATCTCGACATTGGCGCCATCGAGCGTGCCGATCGTCAGTGCGCCGTTGAGGCCGAACTTCATGTTGCCGGTGCCGGATGCTTCCATGCCGGCGGTCGAAATCTGCTCGGACAGGTCGGCGGCCGGAACCATGACTTCGGCGAGCGAAACATTGTAGTTCGGTACGAAGACGACCTTCAGGAGGCCGCGGACCGACGGGTCGTTGTTGATCGTGCGGGCGACGTCGTTGATCAGCTTGATGATCAGCTTGGCATTGTAATAACTCGGCGCTGCCTTGCCGGCGAAGAGTTTTACACGCGGCACCCAATCCAGCTCCGGATGCGAGCGGATCTGGTCGTAGAGCGCGACGGCCTCGATGATGTTCAGCAGCTGGCGCTTGTATTCGTGGATGCGCTTGATCTGGATGTCGAACATCGCCGAGGGATCAAGCTTCACGCCCATGCGGCTGGCAACGAGATTGGAGAGCGCTACCTTGTTGGCCCGCTTCACCGCGGCGAACTTCTGCTGGAAGGTCGGGTCGGAGGCGAACTTGTCGAGCGGCGTCAGCTTCTCGGCATCGTCAAGGAATTCGTCGCCGATCGCCTCGCGAATCAGGCTGGTGAGACCCGGATTGCACTGCTGCAGCCAGCGGCGCGGCGTGATGCCGTTGGTCTTGTTGTTGATACGGTCGGGATAGAGCTTGTGCAGGTCGGCAAAGACCGTGACCTTCATCAGGTCGGTGTGCAGGGCCGAGACGCCGTTGATCGAATGCGAGCCGACGAAAGCGAGGTTGCCCATGCGCACGCGGCGGTCGCCGCTTTCATCGATCAGCGAGATCGAGCGGATTTCCCCATCGGTGAAATTCTTGCCCTTGCGCGCGTCGATCAGGATCTTGGCATTGATCGCATAGATGATCTGCATGTGGCGCGGCAGCAGACGCTCGAACAGCGGCACCGACCAACTTTCCAGCGCTTCGGGCAGAAGTGTGTGGTTGGTGTAGGAGAAGGTATGGCGGGTGATTTCCCAGGCCTGGTCGAAATCCATTCCGTGGACGTCACAGAGCAGGCGCATGAGTTCGGCGACCGAGACGGCGGGATGGGTGTCGTTCAGCTGGATTGCCACCTTGTCCGGCAGCGAGGTGAAATCGTCATATTGCTGCAGATGGCGGCGCAGGATGTCCTGCAGCGAGGCCGACGAGAAGAAGAATTCCTGGCGCAGGCGCAGTTCCTGACCGGCCGGGGTGGCGTCGGCGGGATAGAGAACCCGGGTCAGGCTTTCGGCCTTGTTGCTTTCACGCAGCGCTCCGATGTGGTCGCCGGCGTTGAAGGCATCGAGCAGGATCGGATCGATCGGCTGCGCCGACCAGAGGCGCAGCGTGTTGACGCGCTTGCCGCGCCAGCCGACGGCCGGCGTGTCGAAGGCGGCGGCGATGACGCGCTCGGCGGGTTTCCAGACGTAGCGCGGCTGGTCGTCATGGGTGGTGATGAATTCGACGGCGCCGCCGAAGCCGATTTCATAGGAGCTTTCGCGGCGCTCGAACTCCCAGGGATTGCCGTGGGCGAGCCAGTTTTCCGGCAGTTCCACCTGCCAGCCGTCGGCCATCTGCTGGCGAAACAGGCCGTGGACATAGCGGATGCCGTAACCATAGGCGGGCACGTCGACGGTTGCCATGCTTTCCATGAAACAGGCCGCCAGACGACCGAGGCCGCCGTTGCCGAGTGCGGCATCCGGCTCCAGCCCGGCGATGACGTTGACGTCGACGCCGAGCGAGGCGAGGGCATCGCGCACCTCCTCCATCAGGCCGAGGTTCGAGACGGCGTCGCGCATCAGGCGGCCGATCAGGAATTCGAGGGAGAGATAATAGACGCGCTTGGCGCCGGTCGCATAAACCTCGCGGGTGGAGGCCATCCACCGATCGATGATGCGGTCGCGGACCACCAGGATCGTCGCCGTCAGCCAGTCATGCGGCTTTGCCACCTTGGCGTCCTTGCCGATGCGGTAGGTCAGGCGTTCGATGATTTCTTCGGCGAGAATTTCCGGCCTTGAACTGCGGGGAGCGGGAGAGGGGATAACCGGCTTGGAAACGGTATTCATGGTCAGATCTCGCCAATTTTAATTTGGTTTCAGGATGTTATGCCTGATTTAATCGATTTGTCGCCTGTGCTCCGACAGTTTATGCATCGTTAGGAAGCACTTGCAACAAAGGATTTGGACAAACGAAAAATTTGCGAAACCTTCATATTCACGGGGCTTGAGGGTATTGATTTCAATCGCTTTTCCCGATCAGATGGGTTGGACGAGAATAACGAAAAGCCGCGCCGGTTTGTTCCGGAGCGGCTTTTCCTTTGCCCTTTTTCGTAGCGGTATGCTCAGTTCGTCAGACGTGTCAGCTGAGCGGAGGCTTTCGCACCGATCGCCTGAAAGGCCGCAAGGAGGTCTTCCATTTTTTCAGCCTGGAAATAATGGGAGTCGTCGGAGGCGCAATAATGCAACAGCGCCTGTCCGCCTGCGGGTGCCATAAAGGCAATCGTATAGATTTCGATGCCTTTAGATTTCGCGTCGTCGCATGTCTTCTTCGTCGCGGTGTCGTAGGAACGGCCGCCGCCGCTATCATTGTTATTGTCGCCGTCCGTCATAAAGACGATGTACTTCTTGGGCACTTGCCCGGTCTTCTGCCGGTGGGCGGCGTCTTCGGCGTCATTGCCCGCGGCGTTCTTGGCGGTGAGAGACGTGTAAGCCGTGTTCACTGCGCCGCTGGAATTCGTGCCACCTCCCGACTGAAGCGCGTTGACATAGCTCGTGACAGCGGCAGTTCCCCAGGCGAGGCTGCTGGCGGGGTATTCAACAATATCATAGGATACCGCGCCTGTGCGGACATATTCGGCATTGGGATCCGCGCTATCGAGCTGACCAAAGAGTTTGTCGGCGGCGAGCTTCAGCGCTTCTATCTTTGTGTAATAACGCGTACGCGTGCCGGTGCAGGTGTCGTAAATTGTCTTACCGTTTTTGTTGGGGTGAGGGTTGCATTTGTAGGTGTATGATTCCGTCGTGAGGGTCGCGGTATCCTCTCCCATCGACCCCGACTTATCGAGTGCGAGGAACATAGAGATCGAGCCCTGGGTCTGTGAGTGACCACCGACCGTCGTGCCTGACGTCGAGAGATGCTGCGTGCTGAAGCCGACCGCCTGCATCAGCGGGTTGACCGTGAGGTCGTAACTCGGTGAAACCGTCACCTGATAGGATGTCGACTTGCCCGATGTCGTCGTCAGGACACTGACGCTCGTCGTGTTCTTGATATCGGTGCCGCTCTGCAGGTAATTCGCCATTTGCCCGGCAACGAAATTCTGCGCAAAGGCCTCGGCCTGCGACGTTTGGATCGTGCCGTTTGCCAGGGCGGTGGCGGTCGCGAGCGCCGCCGAATCAGCGGCCTCCTGCAACTGCTGCTTCGAGAGCAGCATATCGCCCACCTGGATCGCCATGCCGGCTGCTCCGAAAAGGACGGGCAGCAGGATAGCCGTCATCATACCGAAATTACCGCCACGGTCGCTCAACATGCGACGCAGGCAGGGATGCAAAAAGGAGGTGCTCATCATGTTCACCCAACTGGAAACCCTGTGAGGTGATATTAGGCACGTCTCTCCTTTCCGCGGTCCTTACGGCGTCAATAGAATTTTAACGAATCGGCGGATTTTTCCAGTTTTGGGATTATTTCAGCGGGATGACGTCGACCGCCTGGACAGCGCGCTGGCCGCCATAGCTTTTTAGCACGCCGATGACGGGAACGACGTCGGAATAGTCCCGGCCATAGGCGACGACGATGTGGTCCATGCCGGCGGGGATGTTGTTGGTCGGGTCGAGTTCGATCCAGCCGATCGTCTCGCCGCACCAGATCCGCACCCAGGCATGCATGGCGTCGGCCCCTTCCAGCCGCTCCTTGCCGGGCGGCGGGATGGTGCGCAGGAAGCCGGAGACGTAGCCGGCCGGAATGCCGAGGCTTCGAAGCGCCAGGATCATGATGTGGGTGAAATCCTGGCAGACGCCGCGCTTCAATCGGAACGCCTCGAGCGGCGTCGTGTCCACCGTCGTCGCATCGGGATCGTAGGTGAAATCCTTGTTGATGCGAGCGCAGAGCGCATGGGCGATCTGCATCGCCGTCAGCGTCGGCAGGGCACAGCCTCGCGCATAGTCGCTGATCTCGCGTGCCTGGGTGAGGCGCGGGCTGTCGCCAAGGAAGTGGTGCGGCGAATCCGGTGCCAACGACCAGATGCCTGATATCTCCTCCGGCAGGTCGGCAAGCAGCGGCGAGAAATCGGCGGCGATCGGCTGGCTTTCCACCTGCACGCGGGCCTGCATGCGAATGTCGAGTGTTTCGTGCGGCGCACGCAGCATGAAGGAGGTGGCGGGATGATGGAAGAAATCGACGAAATGCGCCTGCTCATCCGGCGTCGGCGAGACGGTGATCGAGCCGGCGACCAGGCGCTGGCGGTTCGCCAGCGACAGCGGCATCAGCCGCATGACGTGGCGGGCGCCGGAGGCCGGCACGTCGTAGCTGTAACCCATGCGGAGAGTGAGATCGTAGAGCATTGACGTCACCCGAGATAGGTCTGGGCGAGCAGATCGGAAAGCTGCTCCAGTTCGCGTTCGAGCCGCTGATAGACCTCGACGCCCATGCCCTCCGGGGTCATCACCGCCAGGCCGGAATGGAGCCGCATCGCTTCGCGGTAGAAGGGTGACATCTGGCCGTTGATCAGGGCATTCGGCAGTTGCTCGACCTCGTGGTGGATCTCGTTCACCTGGAAGAGGACCGAGCGGGGGTTGAGGGGGTCGAGCGCCAAGAGATCGGTGACGGTCAGCCGCGCCGTGTTGACGTTGTAGCGGCGGCGGTGAGTCATGACGCTGTCGCCGATCTCGAGCAGCATGTCGAGCGCGCCGTCCGGCGCTTCCGGGCCGGACATGTGGCCAAGCAGGCGCGTCATGTGCAGGCCGCGCTCGATATAACGGCCGAGCGAAAGGAAGCGCCAGCCGGTGAAGCGGTACATGTTCTCGTGGACGAGGCCGGCGAAGCCCGCAAGCTTGCGCAGAAGGATCGTCATCGCATGGCTGGCGTCATCGCCGGCAGAGACGGTGACGTGAAAGCGGCGGGCGGTCTTGGCGAGATCGTTGAGCGCCAGCCAGCCGTCCGGAGAGAAACGGTCGCGGATGTTGCTTGCCGAATAAACGGCGCTGTCGATGTTGCGCAGGAGCGTTTCCGGCACGGGTTCGGCGGTATCGATATCGACGGCCGTCAGATATTCGGAGACATCGGCAAGCAGCGGCTGGCTTGGATCGGCCGCTTCGGCGAAACGTGCATGCCAGGCGCGCAGGATGCGCAGCGCCCCTTCGGCGCGTTCGATGTAGCGGCCGAGCCAGAACAGATTGTCGGCTGCCCGGCTCGGCAGGCTGCCCGGCATGTTGCGGGTGAAGCTGCCCTCGGCCGGCAGTAGCGTGTGGCGCTCGACCGGCTTGTCGCTGACGATCCAGACGTCGGCGGCCGCGCCGCCCGACTGCATGGCGATCGCCGCGACATCGGCTCCGGAGCCGATACGGGCAAAACCGCCGGGCATGATCTGCCAACCGTTTGCCGTGCGGGCGGCGAAAACGCGCAGCGACATCGGCCGCGGCACGAGCTTGCCGTCCACCCAGGCGGGCGTCGTCGAAAGCGTGACGACTTCCTGGCCGACCAGTTTCGGGCCGTCCGAACTCAGCCAGTCGGTGATGGAATCCTTGGCCGTCGCACGCAGCGACGAGCCGAGCACGGATTCGCCGTTGTCGTCGAAGAAGGGTGCCCGGGAATAGGCTGGGCCGATCACCATCTTCTCGATGTTTTTTGCGACGTGCTCGCGCTCTTCCTTCTGACCGCACCACCAGGTGGCGATCGAAGGGAGGTGCAGATCCTCGCCCAGCAGGCGGCGACAGATGGTCGGCATGAAGGCCAGCAGCGCCCGGGTTTCGAGAACCCCGGTGCCGAGCGCATTGACGATGGTGACGCTTTCGGCGCGCAGCGCTTCCACGAGGCCGGGCGTGCCGATATGCGAATTCTGGTTCAGCTCAAGCGGGTCGGCAAAGGCCGAATCGAGACGACGCCAGAGCACGCCGATCGGCTTCAGGCCGGCGACGGTGCGCACCATGACGCGGCCCTTGACGACGGTGAGGTCCTCGCCCTCGAGCAGCATGAAGCCGAGGTAGCGGGCGATGTAGGCGTGCTCGTAATAGGTCTCGTTGGCGGGGCCGGGCGTCAGCACGGCGATGCGGTCGTCGCCCGAATGTTTCATGCCCTGCAGCGCGTCGCGGAAGGCGCCGAAGAAGGAGGCGAGGCGGTGAACCGGAGTTTCGGCGTAGATATCCGAGAAGGCCCGGGTCGTCGCAACGCGGCTTTCCAGCGCGAAGCCGGCGCCTGACGGCGCCTGCGTCCTGTCGGCCAGCACCCACCAGTTGCCGTCAGGTCCGCGGCCGATCTCGAAGGCGCAGAAATGCAGATAGTGGCCGGAACCCGGCCGGATGCCGGCGAGCGGGCGCTGGAATTCGGGATTGGCGGCGATCAGCGCCGGTGGCAGGACGCCTTCCTCCACCAGCCGGTTGTCGCCGTAGATATCGGCAACGATCGCCTCCAGCAGGTCGGCGCGCTGGACGAGGCCCGCCGACAGCGTCTGCCATTCGCGCTCATCGATCAGCACGGGGATGTGCGAAATCGGCCAGGCGCGTTCGCCGGTGCCCTTGCTGCCATAGGCGCGGTAGAAGACGCCGGCATCGCGCAGGTAGCGGTCGGCGCGGGCGAAGCGCTCGGCGAGATCCTTTTCCGGCATTGCGCTCAGATGCGAGAGGAAACGCTGCCAGACGGGGCGGACTACGCCTTTGTTGTCGACCATCTCGTCAGCGGTACCAGGAAGCGGCGCATAGTCGAAGGCCGCATCCTTGATGCGGTCCTCTGCCTCTCCCCTGCGTTCCACTGCCGGCCTCTTACCCATCAAAACCCAAGCCCTAAACCCCCGGCCCTCACCTCAGCCTTAAATTCCGGCGGGCCGCCGCAGATCCAGCGTCAGCGGGAATTCAAGCGAACCCGTCTCGGCACGCGGGATATAGCCGCCCGCCGTATGTCCCCACGGCTCGAAGCGGGCGAGCCGCCTTGCTTCCGCCTCGTTGCCGTTGACCGGGAAGGTGTCATAGGTCCGGCCGCCCGGATGGGCAACATGATAGATGCAGCCACCGATCGAACGCTTCGACCATGTATCATAAATGTCAAAAGTCAAAGGTGTGTTGATCGGCAGGACGGGATGCAGGCCGGAGGCCGGCTGCCACGCCTTGTAACGGACGCCGGCGACCGACACGCCCGACGTGCCGGTCGGTGTCAGCGGCAGGGTGCGGCCATTGCAGGTGACGGTATAGCGCGCCGTATTGCTGGTTTCGAGCCGCACCTGAAGGCGTTCGACAGAGCTGTCGACGTAGCGCACGGTGCCGCCCGGCGCGCCTTCCTCACCCATGACGTGCCAGGGCTCCAGCGCCTGGCGCAGTTCCAGCTTCGAGCCCTCATATTCGACTTCGCCGCAGAAGGGGAAGCGGAATTCAAGCTGGGCCTTGAACCATTCCGGGCTGACGTCGAAGCCGTTTTCGCGAAGGTCGGCGAGCACGTCGAGGAAATCGGTCCAGACGAAATGCGGCAGCATGAAACGGTCGTGCAGGGTCGTGCCCCAGCGGACGAATTTGCCGTCGACGGGATTGACCCAGAAGCGGGCGATCAGTGCGCGCACCAGCAGTTGCTGGGCAAGCGACATGCGGGCGTTCGGCGGCATCTCGAAGCCGCGGAACTCGATGAGGCCGAGCCGTCCGGTCGGGCCGTCGGGCGAGAACAGCTTGTCGATGCAGATCTCGGCGCGATGGGTGTTGCCGGTGACGTCGGTTAACAGGTTGCGGAACAGGCGATCGACGAGCCAGGGCAACGGCTGCTGGCCGCGGCCGGGGGCAGCGATCTGCGCCATGGCGATCTCCAGCTCGTAGAGGCCGTCGTGACGGGCCTCGTCGATGCGCGGCGCCTGGCTGGTCGGGCCGATGAACATGCCGGAGAAGAGGTAGGAGAGCGAGGGATGGCGCTGCCAGTGGAGGACGACGCTCTTCAAGAGATCGGGACGGCGCAGGAAGGGACTGTTGTTCGGATTGGCGCTGCCGACGACGACGTGGTTGCCGCCGCCGGTGCCGGTATGGCGGCCGTCGATCATGAACTTGTCGGCGCCGAGCCGGGTGGCGCGCGCCTCTTCATAGATCGCCGTGGTGATATCGACGCATTCCTTCCAGTTCGAGGCCGGATGGATGTTGACCTCGATGACGCCGGGATCCGGGGCGACGCGGATGACGTTGATGCGCTCATCCTGCGGCGGCGGATAACCTTCGATATGGACGGGAAGCTTGAGTTCGGCGGCGGCGTTTTCGGCCGCGGCAATCAGCTCGAGATAATCCTCGATGCGTTCGACCGGCGGCATGAAGACGCAGAGCCTGCCGTCGCGCGGCTCGACCGACATGGCGGTGCGCACGGCGCCGCCAATTTCACCGAGCGTCTGTTCGATCCGGCCGCGATTGCTCTCGTCGGCGTGGAAGGAGGCTTCCGGCATGGCTCGGCCGGCCGGTACGAAAACATCAGGCAGCGGTTCGCGCGGGATGGTCGGATCGGCAGGGTGGATATAGGGATAACGCGCCGGGGGAACATAGGGCAGCGTGCCGAGCGGCAGGCGGTAACCGATCGGGCTGTCGCCTGGAACGAGGAAGATCTTGCCACGGCGGGTGCGCCATTTCTCGCTGATCCAGACGCGTGTTTCGGCCGCCTTGGCGTTCCATGCCTGAACCGGAAGGAGGTAACCTGTGGGGACGGTGAGGCCACGGGCGAAGACGCGCGCGATGCGGTTGCGCTCCTCGGGATCTTTCAGTTTCGAATTCGCGGGATCGACGTTTTCGGGAAGATTACCTTCCTTGATGATCCAGTCGGCAGTATCCTCATAGGCCGGCTGCACCATGTCAGGCTTGATCGCCAGTTCCTTGGCGATCGCCGTCAGAAGCTTCTCGGCATCCTCGGCCGCAACACCAGTATCCTTGCCTTCGGCGGCCACCAGATCGAGGTTCTGCCAGATCGGCTTGCCGTCGCGGCGCCAGTAGAGCGAGAAGGTCCAGCGCGGCAGGCTTTCGCCCGGATACCATTTGCCCTGGCCGTAATGCAGGAAGCCGCCGGGGGCAAAGCGTTCGTGCAGCCGGCGGATCAGGCTGTCGGCCTTTTCGCGCTTGGTCGGGCCGACGGCGGCGGTGTTCCATTCCTCGGACTGGAAATCGTCGATCGAAACGAAGGTCGGCTCGCCGCCCATCGTCAGATGCACGTCCTCGGCTTCGAGGACGCGATCGACCTTCTCGCCGAGTTCGTTGAGTTCGTCCCAGCTTTCATCGGAGAAGGGCTTGGTGATGCGCGGATGTTCGGCAACGCGCGAGACCTTCATGTCGAAGGCGAATTCGGTTTCGGCCTCGCCGAAATAACCACCGGAGATAGGAGCGGCGTTGCGGTAATGCGGCGTGGCGGCAAGCGGGATATGGCTTTCGCCGGTCAAGAGGCCGGAGGTCGGATCGAGGCCGACCCAGCCTGCGCCGGGCAGATAGACTTCCGCCCAGGCATGCAGGTCGGTGAAATCGACTTCGGTGCCGGAGGGCCCGTCGAGCGCCTTCAGGTCCGGTGTCAGCTGAATGAGGTAACCGGAAACGAAGCGGGCGGCCAGGCCGAGATGGCGAAGGATCTGAACGAGCAGCCAGCTGGTGTCGCGGCAGGAGCCTTTGGCGCTTTCCAGCGTCTCCTCCGGCGTCTGCACGCCGGTTTCCATGCGGATGACATAGCCGATCTGCCGCTGCAGACGGGCATTCAGGCCGACGATCATATCGACCGTCGGCTGACCGGGCGACCAGTCGAGCGTCGGCAGCAGCGCCTTCAGGCGCGGGCCGGCCGGCTCCGGCGTCATGTAGATCGACAGATCCTCCTGGATCGTTTCCGGATATCCGAAGGGCCACTTGGTCGCCTCTTCCTCGACGAAGAAGTCGAAGGGATTATAAACCGTCATGTCGGCGACGAGATCGACCTCGATCTTGAACTCCGTCACCGGATCCGGAAAGACGTAGCGGGCAAGGTAATTGCCGTAGGGATCCTGCTGCAGGTTGACGAAATGGTTGGAGGGCGTGATCTTCAGCGAGTGGCTGAGCACTCGTGTCTTCGAATGCGAGGCAGGTTTCAGCCGGATGATCTGTGGGCCGAGGCGGACCGGCTTGTCATAGGTGTAATGCGTCAGATGATAGATGCTGGCTTTGATCGACATATTTCTCTTTTTTTCCGGCTCGCATCGTCGTGCGGCTTGCTGTTCCCGAAAATCAGTGTGTGCAATGCAGCGAAAGAAAGCAAGGTGGAAAGGTCAAACGAGCCGAAGGCTTTTACGCTGCCTTGGCGAAGGTGACGGCCGCCTTCAGGCCCTTGCCGTCCGTACCCGGCTCCAGCGTCAGGTCGGCATTGAAAAGATTGGCGATTTCTTCGACGATCGGCAGGCCGAGGCCGGCGCCGGGCGCGCCGGAATCATGGCCGCGCGAAAAACGCTGGCGTACCGCCTCCAGCTTCTCGCGCGGAATGCCGGGGCCATTATCCTCGACTTCGAGGCGGATCGTCTCTGACGCAGCGATAATGCGGACGGTGACCTCAGCCCCGTTGCCGGCATAGGCGATGGCATTGCCGGCGAGGTTGCGCAGCATTTCGCCGATCAGCAGCGGCTCGGCGCGGATCATCGCCGGGCTCTCGCCCTCGAAGCCGAGATCGATGCCGGCGACGGCCGCCGTCGGGATCTGCTCGCCGGTGATTTCCTGGGCGATTGCGGCAAGATCGATGGCGGAGGCGGTCAGCGCTTCCTTGGCTGTGGCGGCGTCGATCTTGGCCATCAGGAGCAACTGAGCGAGGATGCGCTCGGCATGCGCCACCGCCTGATCGCCCTTCAGCGCCGCCGCCTGCGCCTCATCCAGCGAGCCGGCGCGGGCGGAAAGAGCAAGCTGGGTGCGGATGATCGCCAGCGGTGTGCGCAGCTGATGGCTGGCATTGCCGGTGAAATGGCGCAGCGCATCGAGCGCCGATTGCAGGCGGACCATGAAGGAATTGACCGTATCGACCAGCGGCTCGACCTCGCTTGGCACAGTCTGCTTGATTGGATGCAGGTCATCGGGGCTGCGTTCGCCGATGGCGTCGCCGAGCTTATAGAGCGGGCGGAGCGCCACCGTCACCGAAATCCAGACGATGACGGCCGCGCCCGCAATCATGAAGGCGAGGCGCAATGCCGAGCGGACGAGGATTGCCCGCGCCAGCTGGCGGCGGGCGATGGTGGTTTCGGCGACCGTTACCACGAAGGGCACGGAGCGGATGCCCGTCGAGGCTGAGCGTTCGAGTGTGGCGACACGGATCGGCTCGCCGCGGAAGGTGTCGTCGGCGAAGGCGGCAGCATTGGGCGGCGTCTTCTTCAGGACCGGCAACGACTGGTAGCCAGTGATGAATTGGCCCGGCGGGCCGTCGACGCGATAGAAGACGCGATCCTGCGCGGCAGAGGTCAGCATTTCAAGCGCGACATAGGGGATATCGACCTGCAGCGTGCCGTCCTCGGCGACGACGACGCGTTCGGCGATCGCCAGCGCCGAACCGGCGAGCACGCGGTCGGAGACGATGTTCGAGGTCTGGACCGCCTCGCGATAGGTATCGGCAAGCGCCAGCGTGCCGATCACGGCGGTGGAGACGAGCAGCCAGAAGAGCAGCCGGCGCCGGAGGGAATAGGCGGCTTTCATGAGGCCTCGGGCAGCTTGTCGAGATAATAGCCGATGCCGCGGGCAGTCTTGACGGTCAGGCCGTGCGGCGAGAGACGCTTTCTCAAGCGGCTGACATATTGCTCGATGGCGTTTGCGGAAATGTCGTCGTCGAAGGCCGTCAGCGACTGGATGATCGCTTCCTTGGCGACGACCTTGCCGGCCCGCATGAAGAGGATTTCGAGCAGGCCGAGCTCGCGGGCGGGAATATCGAGGGGTGCGGCGCCTGATGAAAAGGTGCGGGAATTGAGATCGAAAGAAATGCCGCCGAAACCGACGGTCGCCGAACGCAGCCCCGCCTGGCGGCGCAGCAATACCCGCACACGCGCCTCGAATTCGGCGATGTCGAAGGGTTTGATCAGGTAATCGTCAGCGCCGAGGTCGAGGCCCTTCACCCTTTCTTCCGGCGTGCCGCGCGCCGTCAGGATGAGGACGGCAGCCTGGTTCTGGCGGGCGCGCATGGCACGCAGCACGTCGAGCCCGTCCATCTCGGGCAGGTTGAGGTCGAGAATCACCAGATCGAAATTTTCCGCAGCAATGACCGCATTGGCGGATGCGCCGTCATGGACGACATCGACGGCGTGGCCCGTGCCGCGCAAGATCGCCGACAGGCCGTCGGCCAGCGCGATATTGTCTTCGGTGAGCAGGATGCGCACGAATGTCCCCCTGTTTTTCAAAGGAGATTACAGAGGTGGCGGAGCGATGTCACAGCGATTTTGCAGCTTACAGCGCAGCGGGTCCTTCAGACGCGCAAAATACGCTGTGGCACTTTAATCCTCGCATCGAGCTTTGCGAAAATCGATTCCGATTTCCGGCCGATGCGCCACCGAATGCCGGGAAAGACTGGCGTCAGCTCCCGGTCATTTCGATTCGTTCGCGCTGCGTCATTGCGGCGTTGAGGAGTCTTCGGAAGCGGGGATCGTCGCGGATGTTGTCGAGATCAGAATCATTGTCGAACCATTTGATATGGTAGACGGAGCTGTTCGGCAGCAGCTTCTCGAGAAGGTCGATCGCCTGGTCGGCGTCGCCGAGGACGGAATAGACACAGGCGAGATTATACTGGGCGACGATGTCGTCGGGATCGATGGCGATCGCGCGGGCCGCCCAGTCGCGGGCTCTCGTCACATCGCCCATATGGGCAAGCGCCAGCGCGCCACGATGGGCGGGGCCGGAATTTTCCGGATTGAGGTTCAGCGCGCGTTCGGCGCGCAGCAGGCCGAGGCGCGCCCAGTTTTCCGTGTCCAGCACACGGCCGAGCGAGCGGTAGGCGGACATCAGGTGGATCGGCGAAACATAGTCGTCAGGGCGGATCTCGGCGGCGCGGGTGAAGTATTGAACCGATTCGGCAAAGTTGCCGTGCATGAAGAAGAACCGGGCATAGTGGAAATTCGCCTCGAAGAGGTTGGGGTCGAGCGCCAAAGCCCGTTCGAAGGCCGCCGCCGCCCTGTCGTCATAGCCGCTCTGATGCAAGGCGAGACCATGGGAGGCGTGAGCCTCGGGAAGGTCGGGATCAAGTTCCAGGGCGCGGGCGCTCATCTCGAGAATGCGCCTCAGCGGCACGTCGTCTGGTGCCCAATCACGGATCGCCGCATCGCAATCGGCGATGCCGGCATAGGCGCGGGCATAGTCCGGGTCGAGCTCGACAGCCTTGCAGAACATCCGCCTTGCAAGCTGCAGATAGGATTTGGTCCAGGTGTGGGAGAGCTGGCGGCCTCTGAGGTAATAGGTATAGGCCTCGACATTGGCGGTCGGCTCATTGGCGATCGCTTTCTTCTCTTCCGGCAGCAGACGCACCTTCAACTGGCCGACGATCGCGTGAGTGATCTCGTCCTGAATGGCGAAGATGTCGGTCAGGTCGCGGTCGTAACGCTCGGCCCAGAGATGGTCGCCATTGGCGGTGTCGATCAGCTGACCGGAGATGCGCACGCGATTGCCGAAGATGCGCACGCTTCCCTCGAGCACGTAGCGCACGCCGAGTTCCTGGGCGAGCCGCTTCACTTTCACCGATATGCCCTTGTAGGTGAAGATGGTGTTGCGCGGCACGACGTGCAGGCTGGAGATCTTGGAGAGATCGGTGATGATGTCTTCGGTGATGCCGTCGGAGAAATAGTCCTGGTCGGCATCGCCGCTCATATTGGTGAAGGGCAGCACCGCAATGAAGCACGTGTTGCGGTTCTGCGCGACCAATTTCGCCGAGGAGGGCGGCGCCAAGCTGACAGTATAGACCTGAACGGGCTGCCTGATGTTCTTCAGCGTATGTTCGCCGATGAACTCGAAGCCAAGATTGAGGCGCGAGCCGACCTGATCGCGCACCGAGGCGGACACGGCGATGCCGCCGGGCGCTGCGATACGCTCGAGCCTGGCGGCGAGATTGACGCCATCGCCGAATATGTCGCCATTCTCGACGACGACGTCGCCGAGATTGATGCCGATGCGGAATTCGACGCGCTCGTCCTTGGGCACGCTCTCGTTGCGGGCCGCCATGCTGCGCTGGATCTCGGCGGCGCAGGCGACCGCATTCACCACGCTCTGGAATTCGGCAAGGATGCCGTCGCCGGTGAGTTTGACGATCCGGCCCTTGTAGTCGGCAATACGAATATCGACCAGTTCGCAGCGATGGCGGTTCAGCGCCTGCAACGTGCCGGATTCATCGATGCCCATCAGTCGGCTGTAGCCGACGACATCCGCAGCGAGAATAGCGCTCAGTCGTCGTTCCATGACCCCTCCCAGGATCTTCCCAGTTTAGTCTAGCTTTTTATAGAGTTTTTGTTGCGCGGAGTCGTCCCCCGAATAAGAAATTCGGGCGGTTTCGACGTTTTGACGCGGCAGCGCGACCATATAAGGTCGCCGATCTTCATCAATACTCTGAATGGGTGAAGGATGGTGCGCGGCGCTAATCCTTTGTGATGAAAAGGTAATTCTAATCGAAGAAATTCGGGTTTATTTCATCGGTCGATACTTCGGGGGCGGCACTATAAAAGTGGCCGTCGAGCGGTTTGGGGCTTGAAGCGGAGCCAGGGGTTGGGCCGGAAGACAATTGCGAGGGGTATCCGCCGTATGATTGTGATTCGCGGCTGCTTCGGTGGTTGCGATGAGGCCGGCGCCGGCTATTGTGGCGATGTTTCATGCGCGGCGGAGATTTTGGATGACAGGTTCGGCCCGGAATTTTCTGGAGTTTCACGATATTCCGGAGGCCGGGCTCCGATCGATTGTCGCTCGCGCCGGCGAACTCGCCAAAAGCTGGGATGAGCGCACCGTGCCGCAGAGCCTTGCGGGCAAACGTGTCGCGCTGATTGCCGACGATAGTGGCTGGCGTAATACCACTGCCTTTGATCTCGGCATTCAGGCAATGGGCGGTATTTGCGCGCATGTGCCGATCGGTTTCGATGTTAGGGAGGAGACCGGCGATCTCGCTGGTTATCTCGGCAACTGGTTCGATATGCTGGTGATCCGCACCAAGGCGCTTGCGACATTGAAGGCGACGGCGGCAGTCTCGCCGGTGCCTGTCATCAATGCGCGCACAGGCTCCAACCACCCTTGCGAGACGCTCGGTGACCTTGCCTATATTAGGAGCCGGCGCGGCTCGATCGACGGGTTGAAGGTCGTTGGCGTGGCGGCGGACGCAAATATCCTCCGCTCCTGGGCCGAAGCCTCGATTGCGCTGCCGATAGAGGTTGTGCAGGTCTTTCCCGAACGCTGGCACATCCGTGACGCTGCACTGCTCAACGGGCGTTTCCGTGTGAGCGCCGATATGGGCGAGCTATCGGACGCCGACGTCGTCATCACCGATTCATGGCCGGGCGATGCCGCCTCGGAGACGCTCGCCGGCTACCGGATCGGCGCCGACCTGCTCGATCGTTTGTCGGAGGATGCGATCTTCCTGCCGTGCCATGCCAGTCAGGCGTGGCCAGGAGGTGACGGCCGAAGCGATGGAACATCCGCGCTGCCAGAGCCGTGCCGCCAAAGCCTTTCTGCTGCATGCGCAGAATGCGCTGATGGAGTGGGTCGCCGCCTAGTCGGCGGCCTTGCTCCTCCCGGCGCGCTCAGGCATTGTTGCGGCATGAGGAGAGTTTTCATTTTGCTGCTGGCCTTCTGGCCGGGCGTCGCGCTCGCCGATCAGGCCTTCTATCCGGCGAAGTCGGGTCAGGCCGATGCGGCGGTGCTGACGGTTTACTCCTCGCTCGACGAGCCGCTGGCGCGGCCGATGATCCGCGGTTTCCAGGATGCCAATCCCGACGTTGCGGTCAAATACGAGGATATGCTGACCGGCGACATCTACGACCGGATCGTCAAGGAGACGGATGCCGGCGAGAAGACGGCGGATTTCGCTTTTTCCTCGGCGATGGATCTGCAGGTGAAGCTTTCCAACGACGGATATGCGCAGGTCAGCAACCTGCCGATGAGTGCAGCATGGCCGAAATGGGCGAACTGGCGCAACACCGCCTATGCGCTCACCTTCGAGCCGGCGGTGTTCGTCTATCACAAGCCGAGCTTTGTACATGAGCCGGTGCCGAGTTCGCGGGCGGAATTCGTCGACTATCTGAAACGCAAGGGCAACAAGGTCTATGGCCGGATCAGCACCTACGATATCGAACGCTCCGGGGTCGGCTTTCTGTTCATGGCGCGCGACCAGGAGCAATTCGGCGACATCTGGTCGGTGATCGGGGCGATGGGGGCTGCCGGCGTCAAGCTCTATTCGACGAGTTCGGCAATCCTCGAGCGCGTCGCCGACGGGCGCTTCGTGCTCGGCTACAACATTCTCGGCTCCTATGCGGCGGACTGGGCCTCGCGCTATCCCGATGTCGGCATCGTTCTGCCGAAGGATTACACGGTGGTGATGTCGCGGATCGGGCTGGTGCCGCAGGCGGCCGCCGAGCCGGAGCTCGGGCGGCGGTATCTCGCCTTCTTCATGTCGAAGGCGGGTCAGACGATCATGGCGCGGGAGCTGCAGATCCCGGCCGTCAGTCCTGAGGTGGCGGGGGAGAATACCGCCAATACGCTGCAGGAGCTGCTGGGCGCCCAGCTTCGGCCGGTGCCGGTCAGCCCCGGGCTGATGGTCTATCTCGACCAGGTGAAGCGGGCACGGCTCATCGCGCATTGGAATGAGGTCTTGCGCGCGCAGTGAAGGTGTTCCGCTTCCAGCTGCTTCGTCCTTTGAAGCTGGAAATCGGACTGCCGTCCGCCAATTACGGCAAAAAAGTGTCCGCTGCTGCTGGATATCTTGCCGATGTCAGCTAAATGACAGCTTGTTGTGGTGCCTTTGGCTACTTCTTCTCCGTGGAGGCGGAGAGCTGAAGCCTTGGGAGGTATTCCGCTCGTCATTCAGGACACTTGTGTCCGCTGATCAGCCATCCTCCCGATTCCCTGGAGAATAACGGGCGGTTTGCTCAGCCGCCGACGGAGGACACATCGTGAAGCATACGTTCATCGCAACCCTTTTTGCAGCTGTTATCGCGCTGCCGGCCTATGCGGCCGACTACACCATCATCGCGCCGGCCGCTCCCGGCGGCGGCTGGGACCAGACGGCTCGTTCGCTGCAGACCGCGCTGCAGCAGGAGAAGATCTCCGGCAACGTGCAGGTCCAGAACGTTCCGGGCGCCGGCGGCACCATCGGGCTTGCGCAGTTCAGCAGCCAGGCTGCAGGCAACCCGAATTCGCTGATCGTCGGCGGCTATGTGATGGTCGGCGCGATCCTCACCAACAAGTCGCCGGTGACGCTCAAGGACGTTACGCCGATTGCCCGGCTGACCGGCGAGTACGAAGCCGTCGTCGTTCCCGCCGCATCCGAGATCAAGACCATGGCCGATCTGGTTGCGGCGCTGAAGAAGGATCCGGGTTCGGTTTCCTGGGGCGGCGGTTCGGCCGGCGGTACCGATCACATCACCGTCGGCCTGATCGCTAAGGCGTCCGGCGTTGATCCGACCAAGATCAACTATGTCGCCTTCTCCGGCGGCGGTGAAGCACTCGCCGCCATTCTCGGCGGCCAGGTCACGGCCGGCGTCTCGAGCTACAGCGAGTTCCAATCGCAAGTGAAATCCGGCACGCTCCGCCTTCTCGCCGTTTCCAGCGACAAGCGTATCGACGGCGTCGATGCCCCGACGCTGAAGGAAGCCGGCACCGACGTCACCATCCAGAACTGGCGCATGGTTGCGGCTGCCCCCGGCCTGTCGGCTGAACAGGTCGCCGCCGTCACCGCCGATTTCGAGAAGCTGCATAGCTCGGCCACCTGGCAGGAAACCCTGAAGACCAAGGGCTGGGCCGACACCTATCTGTCCGGCGACGCCTTCAAGGCGCAGCTCGAAAAGGACGTCTCCGCCACCGAAGGCATTCTCAAAGAGATCGGACTTGTTCAATGAGCGAGGATAACACCTCCTCGGCAACCGAGCGCCGCCCTGATTGGGCGGCGTTCATCATTGCCGTTTTCCTCTTCGTCGTCGCCGGCGTGATGGCCTGGGATGCCTCGCATCTGAAAACGATCGCGCAATACGACCGCATTGGCCCGGCAACGGTGCCTGAAGTGGTGGCGTTCGGGCTCTTCTGTCTTGGGGTCTGGACCGTCGCCGAAGCCTGGCGCGGCGAGTTTCCGGAACGCGACCGGCAGGAAGTGGCGCCGGTCATCTGGATCGTCGCCGGTCTTGCCGCCCAGATGCTGCTTCTGCGCACCGCCGGCTTCTCGATTGCCACCGGTGTGCTGTTCGCACTGACGGCGCGCGGCTTCGGCAAGCGCAAGCTCTGGATCTCGCTGCCGTTCGGCATCGTTTTCAGCTTCGTCGTCTGGGCGATCTTCTCGCAGTTGCTGCAGCTGACGCTGCCGGCCGGCCCGCTCGAACATCTGTTCTTCTGACCGCGCGAGGCGCTGTCAGCTCTTTTGATTTTGCGCGGCGCCTGACCCCGAAACCGCAGGGTCGGGAATGCCGCTTGGGACACCAAGATGAGCACATTCGAATTCCTATGGCAGGGTATCCTGGTTGCGATGCAGCCGATGAACCTGGTTTATGCGCTGGTCGGCGTCACACTCGGCACCGCCGTCGGCGTGCTTCCCGGTATCGGCCCGGCCCTTACCGTGGCGCTGCTGTTGCCCGCCACCTACAAGCTCGATCCCGGCGGTTCGCTGATCATGTTCGCCGGCATCTACTACGGCGGCATGTATGGCGGCTCGACGACCTCGATCCTGCTCAACACGCCGGGTGAAAGCGCCTCGATCGTCACCGCGCTCGAGGGTAACAAGATGGCGCGCGCCGGCCGCGGCGGACCGGCGCTGGCGACGGCGGCGATCGGCTCCTTCGTCGCCGGCCTGCTCGCCACGCTCGGGCTTGCCTTCATCGCGCCCTATATCGTCAAGCTGGCGCTGGTCTTCGGACCACGCGAATATTTCGCGCTGATGGTGCTTGCCTTCGTCACCGTCTCCTCGGCCTTCGGCGATTCGGCATTGAGGGGTCTGACCTCTCTGTTCATCGGTTTTGCGCTTGCCATGGTCGGCATCGACCAGCAGACGGGCCAGGCACGGCTTTCCTTCGGCATCCCCGACCTGCTCGACGGAGTCGAGGTCACGACGCTGGCGGTGGCCATGTTTGCCATCGGCGAGACGCTCTACATCGCCGCGCAGGGCAACCGGATCGCGGAGAAGGTCGAGGCGGTCAAGGGTTCGCTGTGGATGAACGCGCAGGATTGGTCGCGCTCGTGGAAACCGTGGCTGCGCGGCACGCTGATCGGGTTCCCGATCGGCGCGATGCCGGCGGGCGGCGCCGAAATCGGCACCTTCCTCTCCTATGCCACTGAAAAGCGGCTGGCAAAGAACCCGGAAGAGTTCGGCCATGGCGCAATCGAAGGCGTGGCCGGTCCCGAGGCGGCCAACAACGCGTCGGCCGCCGGTACGCTGGTGCCGCTTCTGACGCTCGGCCTGCCGACGACGGCGACGGCGGCGATCATGCTTGCCGGCTTCCAGCAATACGGGCTGCAGCCCGGACCGCTGCTGTTTGCCACCAATCCGCAACTCGTCTGGGGCCTGATCGCCAGCCTGCTCATCGCCAATGCGATGCTCCTGGTGCTGAACCTGCCGATGATCGGGCTCTGGGTGCGGCTGCTGACCATTCCGAAACCGTGGCTCTACGCCGGCATCCTGCTGTTTGCAACGCTTGGGACGATCGGCGCCAATCCGTCGGTGTTCGAGCTCGGCATGCTGCTCGCCTTCGGCTTGCTCGGCTATGTGATGCGGCTCTTCGGCTATCCGATTGCGCCTGCCGTCGTCGGCCTGATCCTCGGGCCGCTGGCCGAACAGCAGCTGCGCCGTGCGCTGGCGATCAGCCAGGGCGACGTCACGACGCTGGTGATGTCGCCGATCGCGGCCGGTCTGCTCATCGTTGCGGCGGCCGCCTTCCTCATCCCGCTGATCCTGCGGCTGCGCGGCAGGGGCCAGGTGCTGTCGCAACTGGCGGCAAACGAAGACTAGCGCATCGGCCCGAAAATCGGAATCGATTTTCGGAAAACACGATGCGGGGATTGAAAGTGTTAGAGCGTCCTTTGTGGTCCGAAGAGACGCGGCGCTCTAAGAAGAAAAAGACGACCTTACCCCTCCCTCGAGGCCGGCCATGGAGACATGCGCCGGCCTCTCGTTTTTGCATGGCTGAGGTGATTTTCTGAGCATTGTGGAGGTATGGGCGCGATGCCATCTATAGGTAGTCAATCATAGAGCAAGAGGAAAAGGACAATGTCCGCCATCCGCAATTCAGTCCGTACAGGTTTCTTTGGCCGCGCCTTTGCGGTGCTGGGCGCCGCAAACGCCGTCAGCGCCGCCGTTGAAGCCGGCCGCCGCCCGCGTGCCAGCGACCTCAAGGAACTCGGCATCGACCCGGCCTCCTTCGGTCCGGCTTCCCGCTAAGGCCTTCAAGCCATGCATGAATGAATTAGCCCGCAACCGGATGGTCGCGGGCTTTGTTTTTAACCGCAAGGCTGTTGCGCACTGCGCTTCCTGCATCGTCAGGCGTGAAGCTCCTCCCGCTCGGCGCCGTGCTCCTCCACTCGTTCGCGCCTCTTGTGGCGGATGGACGACCAGAGCGACAGGCCGATCAGGGCCGCGCCGCCGAGCCCGGTGATAACCTCGGGGATGTGCATCAGGGTCTGCGCATACATGATCACCGACAGGATCAGGATGGCGTAGAAGGCGCCATGCTCGAGATAGCGGTATTCGGCAAGCGTTCCCTTCTCCACCAGCATGATCGTCATCGAGCGCACATACATGGCGCCGATGCCGAGGCCGATCGCGATGACGAATAGGTTCTGCGTCAGGGCAAAGGCGCCGATGACGCCGTCGAAGGAAAAGCTCGCATCCAGCACCTCCAGATAGATGAAAGCGCCAAGACCACCCTTGGCGGCAGCGCTCATCGTCTGCTGCGAAGCATCGAGCAACTCGCCAACGACCTCGACCGCGAGGAAGGTGAGCAGGCCGTAAATGGCGCAATGAACGAAGACGCTAGCCTCCTCGCCGCCGATCAACCAGGAGAAAACCAGCATCAGCGCCAGCACGAAAGCGATCTCGATACCTCGGATGGTAGCCGAGCGTGCCATCACCTTTTCCAGGCCGCGAAACCAATGGATCTTCTTTTCATGGTCGAAGAAATAGCTGAGGCCGACCATCATCAGGAAGGTACCACCGAAGGCTGCGATCGGCAGATGCGCGTCGTTCATGATGCGGGCATATTCCTCGGGTTCGCGGGCAGCCAGCACCAGCGCGTCCCAAGGGCCGATCCGCGCCGCGATCGCGACGATCGCCAGCGGAAAGACGATGCGCATGCCGAAGACGGCGATGATGATGCCCCAGGTGAGGAAGCGCTTCTGCCAGACGGGCGTCATCTCCTTCAGCTTGTTGGCATTGACGATGGCATTGTCGAAGGAGAGCGAGATCTCCAGCACGGCAAGCACCGTGCAGATGAAGAAGACTGTTGCCATGCCGCCGATCGTGCCGGTCGTCTGCCAGCCGAGCACGGCGCCGAGAACGAGGCCGAGGGCAGTGACGATTAAAGCCCAGCGGAAATAGCCGAGCGAGGATTGAGGGACTACGGGCTGATTCATGGCCGCACCTCGTGGCCGCAAATCGTGTTGAAGAGGGTGGATATATTGGAAAGACGCGGCACGCCACAACGGGCATGCGGGTCAGGCATGGTGAGTTTGTTCATCGATGAAAAATCCGCCGGCTAAGCTGCAGGCGGTACCGACATCACGAGAGCGCCGTAAAAACTCTCGCCAGAGGGGCCCGGCACCAAAGTTCCCCGTCAGCCGATGTCTGGAAGGCTGCGGGATAGGCTCTAGTTAATGAACTTCCCCGGCCAGTCAAGGCTCCGGGCACACCGGAGATCAGGCAATTTTTTTGGAACCATCCCGATGCCCGCCCGTTAGGCTCTGGTTGAGCTTAAAAAAGGAGGCCGATGATGCACACTTCGACCCATATTCCCGACAAACGCACGGAGGCATCCGACCGCATGAAGCGGGCGAAGCCGAACCGCATGCAGAAGGCGCAGGTGCTGCCGCCGCATCATGTCGACCTGACGCTGACGCCCGGTGTCTATCACGACATTCATGTGCCGGCCCATGTTACCGGTGCGGATCTTTCCAAGGGTGGCCCGGACATCAAGAGCAATGCAGAGACCAAGAAATAACCAGCATTCCCGCCTCTTTGGCGCGCTGACGGTCGATTTGAAACAGGGTGAAAAACATATGACGATCAACTTTGTGCCCCGCGAGATCTTCATCCGGCACGAAAAAGAATGGCAGGCCATACGCGAGGCGGCGGACGAGCGCATCCAGATCGGCAAACGGCAGAAGCCGCTTGCCTCGTCCATCGGCGACGCGACGCCGGTTGAGAAAAACGATCTTTCGGCCGCATGCTCCGAATAACCGACAGACAGTCACGCTGACACAAACGCCCGGCATGATGCCGGGCGTTTTTTCTATCGATGTTCATCCCGGTCGACCCGCTGTCCGGAATTATAGCCGAAGCGTTGTTCGAGTTTGCCGAAGGCGAAGAGCACGCAGATGGCGGCAATCGTCGTGAAGAAGGCGATCGGCCAATAGCCGAAGCCCATGGCGAGGCCGATCGCGCCGGAGAGCCACATGCCGGCGCCGGTAGTCAGCCCGTGCACCCGGCCTCTTGCAAAGACGATCATGCCGGCGGCAAGGAAGGCGACGCCGGCGGTCACCGCTTCGATGACGCGCAGCGGATCGATGCGCACCTGCTCATCATCGGCGAAACCCGGCATGTGCACGGCCTCGATCGAGATGATGGCGAAGAGGGCAGCGGCAAGACTGATCAGGATATGGGTGCGGAAGCCTGCCGGGCGGTCGCGGGCCTCGCGTTCGAAACCGATCAGTCCGCCGAAGAGGATGGCGCCGATCAGGCGGGCGAAGATGACAGGATAGTGGATGCGTGACGCCGGTATCATGTCGGCGATGATGAGATCCATGGATTTTCCCCAGAACATACGGAATTTTTCGCTGGCTAACGTATGAGCGCGGGATTTGTTCAGCTTTTTCCCCTCACGCGTTTCGGCCGCCACGCTGGCCTCTCCGATAGGCGCCGACGCTTGCATGCCATTCGAGGGAAAGATCGGCGGATCAAGCATCATCCTGCCGCCGCGCCAACCTTTCAGAAAGGATTGGGCGGCGATAATTGCGGCCTCACAGGAATCGGACAGATGGCCAAGACAGCGACACGCGGCCGCCGCAAGGCGCCGGCGAGAGGAAAGAGCAGAGCACGCAGCAGCGGTGGCGGATTGCTGCCCTGGGCGGTGATCGGCATTGCCGCGATCGGCGGCATCGTCGCCCACGACAATTGGAAGAGCATCCAGCCGATGCTTGCAAGGCAGGCAACGCCGGTCACGCGGGAAACGGCGGAGCTGAAACCTTCAGTCAGGAAGGACGTGCCGGCGAAGCAGGTGGCGCTGGCCACACCGACGCCGAAAGCTGCACCGCCGGTGCAACAGTCGCAACCGTTACCGCCAGCCGCGATCCCGACGCCGGCGATCCAGCCGATAAAGGCGGTGCCGTCGCCTGCCTACCCGGCCGTGTCGGAAACTGGGACGGTGGCCTTCGGCTATTGCGGGCAGGGCGCCCATATCAATTGCGTCGGCGATGGCGGTGTCTTCTGGTACAAGGGCGAGAAGATCGTGATAGCCGACATGGCAAGCCCTGTCGTCGACCAGGCGCGTTGCGACGGCGAACGCCGGGTGGCCTTTGCCGCCAAGTCGCGGCTGCTGGCGCTTCTGAACGCCGGACCGTTCACGATGAATGCCGCGGGCAAAGCCGAGCCTTCAGGGGCGCCGCGCGTCGTCTCGCGCGACGGGCGCTCTTTCGGCGCACAGCTGATCAATGAGGGGCTGGCACGCAAGCCGGGGGCTGCCGGCGCCGCCTGGTGCGCCTAGACCGGTTCAGCTTTTAACGGAAGCGCCGAACCGCGCGATCCTTTTGTTTTTCGCATTCCCGGCAAAAGCGCTTCGCGCTTTGCCTTGGAAAACCGCTTCGCACTTTTCCTGGAACTGCTCTGACGGGGACTATTTGCCCTTCTTCACCAGCTTGCCGCCGGTGCGGAAGCTGCCGGTAAAGGAGGAATCCTTGCTTTCGGCGGTGCATTCGATTGCGATCGGCTTGCCGGAATAGGGATTGCCGAAGGTGCAGAAGCCAGCGACCTTGACCTCCCCGGTCATCTTGTTGCCGACACCCGTGGTGACAAGGCTGAGCGGCAGGCGGGCATTGCCGTTGGATGCGGGTTTGATGCCGGCGCCGTCGCCCTGGAAGCCGAGCGCCTTGCCGTCAGAGGTGAAGATGAAGGTCACCAGGCCATTGGCCAGCGTGACGCTGGCAAGCTCGTTCTTGCAGCCTTTGGTGGCGTCGAATTTGGCGACAACAAGCTTGGCGCATTTGCCGGAAAGGGTAATGACGCCGGGTGCGCCCGGAAACGTCTCGGGAGCAGCTGGTGCTGCAGAGACCGGCAAGGTGAAGGCGGCGGAAAAAATGGCGGCGGCTGCCGGTGCGAAAAATCTCATTCTCTGTCTCAACCCCATCTGTCTGCGACGGCGAATCGGCCATGCGTTGGATAATCAGGCATTGGCACCGTTCTGTGACTTATTTTGGTCTTGTCCGGCGCTGCTCGGCGTCGAACGGGGCGTTAGGGATTTTTGAAATCATCCCAGAGGATCGCCACCCCAGCCGCGAATATCGTGGTCGGAATCAGCCAAAACGTGATGCTGATCGGTTCGACGACATGAAACTGCATGTAACCGAAACCGAAGAGGCCAATCCCAACCAGGGCGAGGCCGAGTATTATCGATATCGCTTTCCGTGTCCGCGTTCTTTGCGCCATACATCCCCCCAATTTCCCACGTGTGCGGGTGACCGCACAGCCGACTGAAATCCGCCCGGACATAATCCGAGTTAAAAAGCCCTTGCGCCCGTAAAGTGTCGGATTGGGAGCGCATGCCAGCGAAGAACGAAAAATCCCCGAAGCGGGGATTTGTCAACGATGTCAGGGGGATCGGATGGTGGGCGTGACAGGGATTGAACCTGTGACCCCTACGATGTCAACGTAGTGCTCTCCCGCTGAGCTACACGCCCATCCGATGGCGGCGCATAGATCACAAAACCTTTGGAGCCGTCAATAGGCTTTTTTCAGTTTTGTGACGCGCCGCCCGGCAAGCCTTACGCGGCAAGCATTTTGTTGACCTCGTCGACGAGGTCGCGCAGGTGGAAGGGCTTGGAAAGGACCTTGGCATCCTTCGGCGCCTTCGAATCGGGGTTCAGCGCCACGGCGGCAAAACCGGTGATGAACATCACCTTCAGGTCGGGGTCGAGCTCGGTAGCGCGGCGCGCCAGTTCGATACCGTCCATTTCGGGCATGACGATATCGGTCAGCAGCAGGGAAAACGGCTCCTCGCGCAGCCGGTCATAGGCGCTGGCGCCGTTGTCATAGGAAAGGACCTTGTAGCCGGCCTTTTCGAGCGCTTTCACCAGGAAGCGGCGCATGTCATTGTCGTCTTCTGCGAGAAGTATCTTCTGAGTCATTAATCCAGACCGCTGATCAATAAGTTTTGGTGGGCTGCCAGCCGTTTACACTAGTCTTGAGCCGGTAAACAACCGGTGAATTGCCTGTGCGTGATTGCCATCCCTTCTACATAGTATGGACTTGAGGCCGGGCAACTGGCAACATGGGCGCAGCAGCCAGTTCATGACATGGTAAAGAGGGCCGAAAGTGCCGGAAATACGCGAATACGAGCTTTTTGAGGTTCATGAGCCCGTGTCGCAGACCATTCCCTTCGTCTACAACTCCCCCCATAGCGGCCGCATTTATCCACCGGAATTTATTGCCCAGTCGCGGCTCGAGGGCATCGCCATCCGCCGTTCCGAGGATCACTATGTCGACGAGCTCTTCGGCTCTGCCGTCGCACTCGGCGCGCCGCTGCTCGCAGCCAACTTCCCCCGCGCCTATCTCGACGTCAATCGCGAGCCCTACGAGCTCGATCCGCGGATGTTCGACGGGCTGTTGCCGCCCTATGCCAATGTCAATTCGCTGCGCGTCGCCGGCGGGCTCGGCACCATTCCGCGCATCGTCGCCGAAAATATGGAAATCTATGCACGTCGTCTTCCTGTGCAGGAGGGGCTCGACCGGGTCGAAGCGGTCTATAAACCCTATCATGCGGCGCTGCGCCGGCTGATCGCGCGGACGCATGTGCAGTTCGGCTTCGGCGTGCTGATCGACTGCCACTCGATGCCCGGCAATGTGCGCGTCGCCGGCAACGTTGGGCGGCCTGATTTCATCATCGGCGATCGTTACGGCACCAGTGCTTCGGCCGAGCTTTCGCGGGCGGCCATCGCCATTCTCGAGGAAATGGGCTTTGCGGCAATCCGCAACAAACCCTATGCCGGCGGCTTCATCACCGAACATTACGGCCGGCCGTCGCGGGGCCTGCATGCACTGCAGATCGAGGTGAACCGGGCGATCTATGTCGATGAAGTGACGCTGGAGAAACGCGAGGATTTCGCCGCAGTTGCCGATGCCGTCACCGCCTTCATGCGGCAGATGGCGGATTACGTCGAGAAATTCGCCGGCGATCGGGCGCTGGCCGCCGAATAAATCTCTTTTTCGATTTCGCTGCTGTCAGGCCTAGTCCTCCCTGGCCAAAAAAAACCGCGCTTGTGAGCGCGGCTAAGTCTAGGGAGGAAACACCCAAGGAGGGTATTTACAGTCAGAAGACTGTACGGAAGAAGCTACTATTGCATTGCACAAATGTCAAGCAATATATTGCGCTGCGACATCTTTGGGCAGTTAGATTGAAATTGCCTGCTACGTTTGCATTCCCGTTGCTTTTCGCTATGAAAAGCGCCACTCCCGCCAGCCAAACGGATAAATCATGCTTCCTGACCGTTCGTTCTTCAACCGCCTGGCGGAAGCCGCCCGAGCCGAGACGCTGCCGCGATTCCGCTCCGGTCTCGATGTCACCAACAAGCTCTCCTCCGGTTTCGATCCGGTGACGGAGGGCGACCAGGCGGCCGAACTCGCCATCCGGGCGCTGATCGAGGAGAGTTTTCCCGGCCACGGCATTCTCGGCGAGGAACACGGCAATGTCGGGCTCGACCGCGAATATGTCTGGGTGATCGATCCGATCGACGGTACGCGCGCCTTCATCTCCGGCGTGCCGGTGTGGGGAACGCTGATCGGTCTGCAGAGAGAGGGCCGGGCGATCATGGGCATGATCGAACAGCCCTTTACCGGTGAGCGTTATTTCGCCGACCAGAACGGCTCGATCTATACAGGACCGGAGGGCGAACGGCGGCTGATGACGCGCCAGTGCGACGCGCTGTCGAACGCCATCCTGTTCACAACCTCGCCGCATCTCTTTGCCGGCGAGGAGATGGAAAAATACCGCGAGATCGAGAGCCAAGTACGGCTCTTCCGCTACGGCTGCGACTGCTACGCCTATGCGCTGCTTGCCGCCGGCCATATCGATCTCGTCGTCGAAAACAGCCTGAAGCCCTATGACGTCGGCGGCATCATTCCCGTCATCGAAGGGGCGGGCGGCATCATCACCACCTGGGACGGCGGACGGCCGGAAAATGGCGGCTCGATCATCGCCGCCGGCAGCCGGGCGGTCTACGAGCAGGCGATCGCCATCCTGCAGCGCTAATCCGGATCAGCCCTGCTGATCCTTGATCAGCCTTGCTAATCGCCCGGTCAGCAACAGCGGTCGGGTCACGTGCCGAGGGCGGCGACGTCCTGGTTTTCTTCGGCGTCGCTGCCGGGAATGAAGGCGTGGAAGGCGGCAAGAGCGGCGGCGCGGTAGGTATCCCGTTCCTGGAAGATCTCGTGACGGGCGCCGTTGATTGGCACCAACTGGCCGGCGCGGAAATAACGCGAGAGCCGCTCCTGCGCCGTGTAGGGCACGACACCGTCCCGCGTCGGGGCGATGACGATGGTCGGGATGGTGATCGAGAAGAGATGGTCGGGCGAGGTGACCCGGTCCATCGTGCGAAAAGCCTCGATCAGCCAGCGGGCTGTCGGCGGCCCGAGCGTCAGTTCCGGATGGTCCTTCATCATCGCGACGTTGCGCTCGAAGCGGAGTTCGTCGGAGGTCAGCGGATTGTCGCGGAAATCCGGCTCCTTCAGTTTCGAGGTCAGCGGCAGAAAGCCCAGGCCGATGGCGTTCAGCGTGCCGGCCACAGCGCGGATGACACGGGGCGAAGCCGCTTGGCCGGTCAGGCCGATGAAGGGCGCCGACAGCACCATCCGGTCGATACGGGTGGTGAGATAGGGCGCGGCCGAGAGCGCGATCAGCCCGCCTGTGGAATGGGCGAGCAGGTAGAAGGGCAGGCGGGTATCCGGCAGCACCACCTTTTCAAGGAAGATGTCGAGATCACGCTCGTAATCGGCAAAGCGGCGGATGTGGCCGTGGTTGCGGTGCTTCAGCAGCCTTGACGAACCGCCCTGGCCGCGCATGTCGAAAGTCGCCACCCAGAGGCCTTTGGCCGTCAGGTCGCGGATCGTCTCGAAATATTTCTCGATATATTCGTTGCGGCCATGAAGGATGACGACCGTGCCCCTGGCCATCTGGGCGCTCGAGCGGAAGACGGCGTAACGCAGCCGGTGGCCGTCATGGGTTTCGAAGAACCCCTCGGTGCGGTTTTCCGGGGCGGGATTGTCGGGCGTCGAATAGAGAACCTGATCCATGACCTTGCCAATGCGCCGCTGCTGACTGCTTCGCCTATCAGGGATAGCGCATGGTATCCGCCTTGGAAAGCGGTGCGCCCGCAAGGCGCGGGAAAAGGGCCGGCAGGAGCATGAGGGTGCTCGCGGCCGGCCGAAGTTGAGACTGAAGAAGAAGGGACGATGCACTTCAGCCATCGGGACCAGATTCACCCGACGCTGAAATTCCTAAGCGAATGCGCCTGAACGCGTGCCGAACCGGTCGTTCATGCGGGGTTCACTGGCCGATCAAGGCGATTCCCAAAAGGTCTTGAACTCGTCAAATCCCATCACCATCTCCTTCCTGCGGGCGCCGGAAAGGGCCCGCGCAACCGTCCCGAGGCCGCCAAAGATGGGGTTTCAGGGGCATTTCATCGCAACACGTCGCTTCCACAGGAGGACATCATGCGTCACGTAGACTTCTCTCCCCTTTATCGTTCGACCGTCGGTTTCGACCGGCTCTTCACCATGCTCGACAGCCTTGCCCAGCCGGAGCAGGCGCAGACCTATCCGCCCTATAATATCGAGCGCACCGGTGAAAACACCTATCGCATCACCATGGCGGTCGCCGGTTTCGACGAGACCGAACTTTCGATCGAAGCCCATGCCCATGTTCTGTCCGTGAAGGGCGAAAAGAACGAGGAACCTGCCGAAGGTGGCGAATTCCTCTATCGCGGCATTGCCAAGCGCGCCTTCGAGCGCCGCTTCCAGCTTGCCGACCATGTCGAGGTGACTGCCGCTTCGCTGAAGAACGGCCTGCTGCACATCGACCTTCTGCGCAATATTCCCGAGGCCATGAAGCCCCGCAAGATCGCGATTGCCGCAGAACCGGTTGAGGCTCCGAGGGCCATCGAAGCGCAGATCATCAACGGCTGATCGATCCCTTACGGGTAAAACGGACGGCGCTCCCATCGGGGCGCCGTTTTTTATTTGTCGCCCAAAGCGCGCCGCGATCCTTCAGATTCGCTCCTCGCGCTTTAGCTCCTTATTTTTGCGCGACCTGCTCTATGCCGGGCTGGCTGCCTCGTCCATTTCCTTTTCCGTTGCGCGGCGGGCCGCGGCGGCGGCGTATTTCTGGGCGATGACGGCGCAGACCATCAGCTGGATCTGGTGGAAGAGCATCAGCGGCAGCACGATCACGCCGATCGACTGGCCGGCGAAGATGACATTTGCCATCGGCACGCCGCTGGCAAGGCTCTTCTTCGAGCCGCAGAAGGTGATGGTAATCTGGTCGGGCTTGTTGAAACCGAGCCAGCGGCTGCCGAACATCGTCAAAACAAGAACAAGTGCCAACAGCACGATGTCGGCTGCGATGACGACGGCGATATCGGCGATCGAGAAAGTGTGCCACAGGCCTTCGACCACCGCCGTGCTGAAGGCGAGATAGACGACCATCAGGATCGAGCCGCGGTCGACAGGCATCAGGATCTTCTTCTTGGCGCGGATCCAGTCGCCGATCCAGGGCTGCAGGATCTGGCCGACGATGAAGGGGGCAAGCAGCTGCAGCAGGATCTGCTCCAAGGCGTCGAAAGAGAAGCCGCCATGGCCGCCGACGGAAAACAGCAAGCCGACGAGCAGCGGTGTCAGGAACATGCCGAAGATGTTGGACGCCGAGGCCGAGCAGATGGCGGCAGGCACATTGCCGCCGGCCATCGAGGTGAAGGCGATCGACGACTGCACCGTCGATGGCAGCACGCAGAGGAAGAGAATGCCGAGATAAAGCGGCTGCGGCAGGATCGTGTCCGGGATCAGTCCGAGCGCCATCCCGAGCAGCGGGAAGATGCCGAAGGTCGTCAGCAGGATGACGAGATGCAGCCGCCAGTGCAGCAGGCCTGCTATGACGACGTCGCGCGAGAGGCGGGCGCCATGCAGGAAGAACAGCAGGGCGATGGCAAGATCGGTGGCGATGCCGAAATAATCCGCGAATGTGCCGCTCGCCGGAAACAAGGAGGCGAGGATGACGGTGCAGACGAGCAGGATGGTGAATGTATCGGGCAGAAAGCGGCGCATGGCGGTCTCGCGGCGTGATAAAAACAGTCGTTGTTCTGTCGTCCATTATGATCCAGGATGCAAGAAATAACAGTTATCGAGAATCTGGATCATGCTGGACCTTTCGCAATTGCGCAGTTTCGTCGCCGTCGAACAGATGGGCAGTTTCACCCTTGCTGCGGAGAGGCTTGGCCTGGGGCAATCGACGGTCAGCCAGCATATCCAGCGGCTGGAGACGGCCCTGGGGCGCAAGCTGCTGGCGCGCGACACGCATAAGGTGATGCTGACCGGCGATGGCGAGGCGTTGCTCTCGCATGCGCGCGCCATGCTTTCGATCGAGGGGCAGGTGCAGTCATTGTTTAAGAGCCACAGCCTGCGCGGCAGCCTGCGGCTCGGCGTGTCGGAGGACTTTGTCACCAGCCAGTTGCCGGCGGTGCTGGAAGATTTCGTTCGTTCGCATCCCTCCGTCGATCTGGAACTGACGGTGGCGCTATCAGGCGTTCTCTACGAGATGCAGGATAATGGTGAGATCGATTTGGTGCTCGCCAAGCGCCGGCTCGGCGATGCACGCGGAAAACTCGTCTATCGCGAGCCGCTCGTCTGGCTGGCGCGCGATCCCGAGCGTGTGCTCGCCTCCGGCCCTCTGCCTCTGATCGCCTTTCCGCCGCCGAGCGTCACACGGGTGATTGCCCTGGAAGCGCTCGGGCGAAACGGCGTGCCGTGGCGGATCGTCTGCACCTGCGGCAGCCTGAGTGGGTTGACGGCGGCGGCGCGGGCCGGGATGGGCGTGCTGGTGCAGCCGCGCAGCATGGCACCATCAGGCCTGAAGGAGATTGCTGCGGGAAAACTTCCGGCGCTAGAGGACGTCGAATTCGTGCTGGTGCCGCGCAAGGGAGCGGATCAGGCGCTGGTCTCAGCACTTTCCGACGATATTCTGCAAAAGGTGAGGGGACTGAAATCGGCGTGAAGCATTGCCAATCGGGGCAATCAGGCAACCAGGCACTTCAGGAAACCATCCACATCCGCTTCCGTCGTCGCGAAGCTGGTGACGAGACGGATCAGGATTTCGCTTTCGGAAACGAGCTCGGGCGTTGCCGCCGGAACCGGCCATTCGTAGAATTTCGCGCCCTTTTCCTCCGCGGTTTTTGCAGCGCTTTTGCTGATAACGGCAAAGACTTCGTTGGAGGCGGTCGGCCAGGCGAGGCGGGCGGCGTTGCTGTCTCTGATGCCGGCGCGCAGCCCGTCGGCCATGCCGTTCGAATGGCGGGCGAGATCGAGCCAGAGACCGTTTTCGAAATAGGCATCGAACTGGGCGGCGATGAAGCGCGACTTGGAAAAGAGTTGGGCGGCGCGCTTGCGGATGAAGGGCATTTCCCGGGCCTGATCCGGATTGAAGAAGACGATCGCTTCCGCACACCAGCAACCATTCTTGGTGCCGCCGAAGGAGAGCATGTCGACGCCGCGCTTCCAGGTCATTTCGGCCGGGGTGGCGCCGAGCGCGATCAGCGCATTGGCGAAGCGGGCGCCATCCATATGGAGCGGCAGATTGCGTTTTTTTGATATGGCGGCGATCTCGCCGATCTCCGGCAGCGAATAGACGGTGCCGATCTCGGTTGCCTGGGTGATCGTCACCGCGCTGGCGCGGCCATGACGGAGGGCGTCTTCGGGATAATGCGCGATCTTTGCCGAGAGCCCGGCCGGATCGATCTTGCCGGCTTCGCCGTCGACGGCAACGAGGCGGGCGGAGCCGGAGAAGAATTCCGGCGCGCCGCATTCATCCTCGATCACATGGGCTTCCGAATGGCAGAAGGTGATGCCGCCGGGGCGCTGGACGCTTGCCAGCGACAGCGAGTTGGCGGCCGTGCCGGTGGCGACGAAAAAGACCGAAACCTCGCGTTCGAAAATCTCGGAAAAGCGGGCTTCGACCTTCCTGTCGAGGTCGCCGGCGCCATAGGCGGCGGCAAAACCGGCCGATTCCGTCAGCAGACGTTCGGCAATGGATTGATGGGCGCCGGCCCAGTTATCGGAAGCAAAGAACATGGGGGAAACCGTTGGGGAAGGATAAGGTTGGCAAGTCCGCAGCGGACATTACGCCAAAGCTTCACAGGATCAAGGTTGTCGCCCGTGACACATCACAGAAATTGAACTACGCAATCAATAAACAAAATAGCGTGGCTTTGCGTAATTTTATTTCGCCATGCCGACTGATCCGGCAATCTTCAGTCGCAAATTGATGTTTTTTGACAGAGCGCTCTTGCGGAGCCGAATGCTTTCTGGCATAGAACTGATGAATTAGGACAGTGTTGCTGTCCTATTTTGGCCTTTGTGGCCGAAGAGGCGCCGAAAGCCCTGGAACAGACCGGCTTTCACGCTATAGTTCTTCCGAGCGTCAAAGCCTTGCCGGCGGCGCGCGGAGGCGAATGGCAGGCGCGGAACGCGACGGTTTGCTTTCCTTTGAAGCAGATGTCTGCGGCCGATCTTCACACTGCAACAGCGCTGTCACGCGCCGAACCTATCTTCGGGTTGCGGCGCATGACGAAAAGCCGCCCGCGGCCCCGCGGGCTTCGACAGGAGGAAAGATGATGACGAAGACGCCATCCATGGAATTTGACCGGTTTGCTGCTGCCGAGGTGCGCGCGACGGCCAATATCTCCACATCCGCCTCCGGCCTGCCGAAGAAACAGGGCCTCTACGATCCGCGCAACGAACACGATGCCTGCGGCGTCGGCTTCGTCGCGCATATGAAGGGCCAGAAGTCGCACCAGATCGTCAAGGACGGCCTGTTCATCCTCGAGAACCTGACGCATCGCGGCGCCGTCGGCGCCGATCCGCTGATGGGTGACGGCGCCGGCATCCTGGTGCAGATCCCCGACCGTTTCTTCCGCGAGGAGATGGCCGAGCAGGGCATCACCCTGCCGCCGATCGGCGAATATGGCGTCGGCCATATCTTCATGCCGCGCGATGAAAAGCAGATCGAGCACTTCAAGAAGGTGATCCAAGACGTCATCACCGAGGAAGGCCAGGTCTTCATCGGCTTTCGCGACGTGCCGGTCGACAATTCCTCGCTCTCCAAGGCGCCGGCGATTGCCGCAACCGAGCCGCATCATGTGCAGGTCTTCATCGGCGCCGGCGAGGATGCCGAAAACAACGACGAGTTCGAGCGCCGGCTGTTCACGCTGCGCAAGGTGATCTCCAACCGTATCTATGATGAGTTCGACGGCGAGGAGAGCAATTTCTATCCGGTGTCGCTGTCGTCGGCGACGGTGGTCTACAAGGGCATGTTCCTGGCCTATCAGGTCGGCGTCTATTACAAGGACCTGTCGGATCCGCGCTTCGAAAGCGCGGTCGCCCTGGTGCACCAGCGTTTCTCGACCAACACCTTCCCGTCGTGGAAGCTCGCGCATCCCTACCGCATGGTCGCCCATAACGGCGAGATCAACACGCTGCGCGGCAACGTCAACTGGATGGCGGCGCGCCAGGCGTCGGTCTCCTCGCCGCTGTTCGGTGAGGACATTTCCAAGCTCTGGCCGATTTCCTATGAGGGTCAGTCGGATACGGCCTGTTTCGACAACGCGCTCGAATTCCTGGTGCGCGGCGGTTATTCGATGGCACATGCGGTGATGATGCTGATCCCGGAAGCCTGGGCCGGCAACCAATCGATGGCGGCCGACCGCAAGGCGTTCTACGAATATCATGCCGCTCTGATGGAGCCCTGGGACGGTCCGGCTGCCGTGGCCTTCACCGATGGCAAGCAGATCGGTGCTACGCTCGACCGCAACGGCCTGCGGCCGGCGCGCTACCTCGTCACCGATGACGACCGCGTCATCATGGCGTCCGAAGCCGGCGTGCTGCCGGTTCCGGAAGAGAAGATCATCCAGAAGTGGCGCCTGCAGCCGGGCAAGATGCTGCTGATTGACATGGAGGAAGGCCGCATCATCTCCGACGACGAGGTGAAGTCGCAGCTGGCGACGGCGCATCCCTATCGCAGCTGGCTGAACCGCACCCAGCTCATCCTCGAAGATCTGAAGCCGGTGGAGCCACGGGCGCTGCGCCGCGACGTGTCGTTGCTCGATCGCCAGCAGGCCTTCGGCTACACGCTCGAGGATACTCGCATCCTGATGTCGCCGATGGCGACGACGGGCCAGGAGGCGATCGGCTCGATGGGCACGGATACGCCGATCTCGGCGATGTCGGAAAAGCCGAAGCTGCTCTACACTTATTTCAAGCAGAACTTCGCGCAGGTGACCAACCCGCCGATCGACCCGATCCGCGAGGAACTGGTCATGAGCCTGGTGTCCTTCATCGGGCCGCGGCCGAACATTCTCGACCACGAGGGCGCGGCGAACGCCAAGCGGCTTGAAGTGCGTCAGCCGATCCTGACCAACGGCGATCTCGAGAAGATCCGCTCGATCGGCCATACGGAAGATCGTTTCGACACTAAGACGCTTGATTTCACCTATGATATCGAGCGTGGCGCCGAAGGCATGCCGGAGATGCTCGACCGACTCTGCGAGCGCGCGGAAGCGGCCGTCAAGGGCGGCTACAACATCATCGTGCTCTCCGACCGCCAGATTGGCCCGGACCGGATCGCCATTCCGGCGCTGCTGGCGACGGCGGCCGTACACCATCACCTGATCCGCAAGGGGCTCCGCACCTCGGTCGGTCTCGTCGTCGAGACCGGCGAACCGCGCGAAGTGCATCATTTCTGCCTGCTCGCCGGCTACGGCGCCGAGGCGATCAACCCCTATCTCGCCTTCGACACGCTGCTCGACATGCATGCCAAGGGCGAATTCCCGAAGGAAGTGGATGCTTCCGAAATCGTCTACCGCTACATCAAGGCGGTCGGCAAAGGCATCCTCAAGGTCATGTCGAAGATGGGTATCTCGACCTATCAATCCTATTGCGGGGCGCAGATCTTCGATGCGATCGGCCTACAGTCGGAACTCATCGACAAATATTTCTTCGGGACCGCGACGATGATCGAAGGTGTCGGCCTCGAGGCGATTGCCGCCGAAACCGTCGCCCGCCATAACGCGGCCTTCGGCAAGGATCCGCTTCTTGCGACGACGCTCGACATCGGCGGCGAATATGCCTACCGCATGCGCGGCGAAAGCCACGCCTGGACGCCGGATGCAGTCGCTGCCCTTCAGCATGCGGTGCGCGGCAATGCCGAGGATCGCTACCGCGAATTCGCCGAGATGGTGAACAATTCAGCGCTGCGCATGAACACGATCCGCGGCCTCTTCAGGATGAAGAGCGCCGAGGCGCTCGGCCGCACGCCGGTTTCGATCGACGAGGTCGAGCCGGCGGCCGATATCGTCAGGCGTTTCTCGACGGGAGCGATGTCCTTCGGCTCGATCTCCAGGGAGGCGCATACGACGTTGGCGATCGCCATGAACCGGATCGGCGGCAAGTCGAACACCGGCGAGGGCGGCGAGGAATCCGACCGCTACATGCCGCTGGCCGACGGTTCGATGAACCCGGAACGTTCGGCGATCAAGCAGATTGCCTCGGGCCGCTTCGGCGTCACCACCGAATATCTCGTCAATGCCGACGTGCTGCAGATCAAGGTGGCGCAAGGCGCCAAGCCTGGCGAAGGCGGCCAGCTGCCGGGTCACAAGGTTGACGCGACGGTTGCCAAGACCCGCCACTCGACGCCGGGTGTCGGCCTGATTTCGCCGCCGCCTCACCACGACATCTATTCCATCGAAGATCTGGCGCAGCTGATCTACGATCTAAAGAACGTCAACCCTACCTCGGATGTCTCGGTCAAGCTCGTCTCCGAAGTCGGCGTCGGCACGGTCGCCGCCGGCGTCGCCAAAGCGCGCGCCGACCATATCACGGTCGCCGGCTTCGATGGCGGCACAGGTGCATCGCCGCTGACTTCGCTCAAGCATGCCGGCAGCCCCTGGGAAATCGGCCTTGCCGAGACCCAGCAGACGTTGGTGCTGAACGGCTTGCGCTCGCGTGTCGCATTGCAGGTGGACGGCGGGTTGAAGACCGGCCGCGACGTCATCATCGGGGCGCTGCTCGGCGCTGACGAATTCGGCTTCGCCACCGCGCCGCTGATTGCTGCTGGCTGCATCATGATGCGCAAGTGCCATCTCAACACCTGTCCGGTGGGCGTGGCAACCCAGGATCCGGTGCTGCGCAAGCGCTTCAAGGGCACGCCGGAGCACGTCATCAACTACTTCTTCTTCGTCGCCAACGAAGTGCGCGAAATTCTCGCCTCGCTCGGCTTTACCCGGCTCGACGAGATCATCGGCGCTTCGGAGCTGTTGGAGAAGGACGAGATGCTGGCGCACTGGAAGGCCAACGGCCTCGACTTCAGCCGCATCTTCCATAAGGTCGATGCCGCCAAGGAAGAGACCTTCTGGACGAGCCGGCAGCAGCACCCGATCGACGATATTCTCGACCGCGTGCTGATCGAGCAGGCACAGCCGGCGCTGACCGCCAAGACACCCGTTGCCTTCGAGGTCGGGATCAAGAACGTCGACCGTTCGGCGGGCGCGATGCTCTCCGGCGAGGTCGCCAAGCGCTTCCGCCACCGCGGGCTGAAGGAAGACACGATCAATGTCACACTTCGCGGTACGGCGGGGCAGAGCTTCGGCGCCTTCCTGGCGCGTGGCGTCACCTTCAACCTGATCGGTGACGGCAACGACTATGTCGGCAAGGGGCTTTCGGGCGGCAAGATCATCATCCGGCCGCCGGAGAATTCGCGGATCGTGGCCGAGAACTCGATCATCGTCGGCAACACCGTGCTTTACGGTGCGACCGAGGGCGAATGCTACTTCCGGGGTGTGGCGGGCGAACGTTTCGCCGTGCGCAATTCGGGTGCGATCGCCATCGTTGAGGGTGTCGGCGACCATGGCTGCGAATATATGACCGGCGGCGTCGTCGTCGTGCTTGGCGCCACGGGCCGTAACTTCGCGGCCGGCATGTCCGGCGGTGTTGCCTATGTGCTCGATGAAACCGGCGATTTCGCCAGCCGCTGCAACATGGCGATGGTCGAACTCGAGCCGGTGCCCGAGGAGGACGACATGCTGGAGAAGCTGCATCATCACGGCGGCGATCTCATGCACAAGGGACGTGTCGACGTTTCCGGCGACATGACGCGCCACGACGAGGAGCGCCTCTACCAGCTGATCTCCAACCATCTGCACTATACGGGTTCAACCCGCGCCAAGCAGATCCTCGACAGCTGGGCCGACTACCGTCCGAAGTTCCGCAAGGTCATGCCGGTCGAATACCGCCGTGCGCTCGAGGAAATGGAGCGCAGCCGGATGGGCATCGCCGCGGAATGATTTGCACTGGGACATCCGTCACCTGCTGACCGCAGGTGACGGATGACGAAAATATCTCGATGACTCCGATCGTGCCGACAGCGAAACCTGTCCAGATCGCACGGATGTCTTCCAGGGGATATGCGCCAATGACGGTCAAGAGAAGCAACTTGCCCCGGATACCGGGACTGACGATAGACAGATTGGCTGCGGTGAGGCGGTCATGAGGGTAAGGGACGAAAGCATGGGTAAGGTAACAGGGTTTCTGGAAATCGACCGGCAGGTAGCGAAGTATCAGCCGGCGTCGGATCGTATCCGTCATTTCCGCGAGTTCACGATCCCGATGTCGGACCCGGAAGTGCAGAAACAGGCCGCGCGCTGCATGGACTGTGGCATCCCCTATTGTCACGGCCCGACCGGCTGCCCGGTTCATAACCAGATTCCCGATTGGAACGACCTCGTCTACAACAACAACTGGGAAGCGGCGATCCAGAACCTGCATTCGACCAACAACTTCCCTGAGTTCACCGGCCGCGTCTGCCCGGCACCCTGCGAGGAAGCCTGCACGCTTAATCTCGAGGATGCGCCTGTTGCCATCAAGACGGTCGAACAGGCGATCGCCGACAAGGCCTATGAGCTCGGCTTCATCCGGCCGCAGCCGGCGACGGTGCATACCGGCAAGAAGGTTGCCGTCATCGGCTCCGGCCCCGCCGGCATGGCGGCCGCCCAGCAGCTCGGCCGCGCCGGCCACGAGGTGCATGTCTACGAGCGCGAAACAAAGCCGGGCGGGCTGCTGCGCTACGGCATCCCCGATTTCAAGATGGAGAAGAACTTCATCGACCGCCGCGTCGAGCAGATGAAGGGCGAGGGCGTCACCTTCCATTGCGGCGTCAATGTCGGCGTCGATGTCAAGGTCGAGCAGCTACTCGCCGATCATGACGCCGTTCTTTACTGCGGCGGCTCCGAGACGCCGCGCGAGGCGGGCATTCCCGGCACCGAGCTTGCGGGCGTCCACGATGCGATGCCCTATCTCGTCCAGCAGAACCGCCGCGTCGGTCGCGAGAACATCGACAGCGTCGGCTGGCCATCGGACCCGATCCTTGCCGGCGCCAAACATATCGTCGTCGTCGGCGGCGGCGATACGGCTTCGGACTGCGTCGGCACGGCGTTCCGCCAGGGGGCCGTCAAGGTCACCCAGCTCGACATCCGGCCGCAGCCGCCGGAGAAGGAAGACAAGCTTGCCGTCTGGCCATTCTGGGCGACGAAGATGCGCACCTCCTCCTCACAGGCCGAGGGCGCCGTGCGGGAATTCCAGGTGGCCACCCTCGAGTTCGTCGGCGAAGACGGCGTGCTGACCGGCGTCAAGTGCTGCGAGGTCGATGAGCGCCGGCGGCCGGTTCCGGGCACGGAATTCGTCATCCGGGCCGATCTCGCCTTCATCGCCATCGGTTTCCGCGGCCCGTTCACATCAAGCGTGCTGAAGGAACTCGAAGGCAAGCTGACGCTCAACACCGACAAGCGCGGCTCGACCAACGTCGTCGCCAACGACCGCGACTACAAGACGTCGATCGACAAGTTCTGGACGGCCGGCGACGTGCGCCGCGGTCAGTCGCTGGTGGTCTGGGCGATCCGTGAAGGCCGCCAGGCGGCGCGCGCGATCGACGAGGCATTGATGGGCTCGACCGTCCTGCCGAACTGACCGTCGGCCGCTCACACCCTCAAGAAGACAAGAACTCCGCCCTATCGGCGGAGTTTTTTCATGGAGCGCCGCGCGTCCGCCAGGACGTGATGCGACCGCTTACCGCGGAACCGTGCCGCAAGCCTCGGGCAACGGCAAGGACATCGATGTCAGCGGCCGGAGCGATTTCAGACGAACGACAGCGACGCCTTCTTCGGCCTATCCGGCTCCAACCATTATTATCTGAGCTGGCCGTAGGCGGCGACCTAGACCGGAACGGAGCGAAAGGCTGCTTCACGCACAGCGCGTTGCCGACTGATCTACGATCTAGACTAGAGCTAGCCGAATTGCAGGACGCTGTTACGCAGGAGATGTGCTTTTATGCTCGCCGAAGAGCAGCTTGTAACCGCAAGCACAATGCCGCCCGCCGCGATTGATCGCTGATCCAGCGCAGCAGAGCGGGCGGTCTCTTTATTTGACCGAGACTTCGGCCGGCGCCTTTGCGGCAGGCAGGCGGTAATCGTCAACGCGGCCGGGAGGTGCTGGCGTCATTTCGCCCTGCTCGACCAGGAGGTCGCGCGGCGACCGCGTCAAAGCCACAGGCGGCGGCCTGGCGCCGAGAAGCTCGGCGCCGCCGTCGAGATTGGGATCGGAGAGGCTGATCGGCACGGTATGTTCGACCGGATTGGCGGGGAGGCCGAGGCCGGGCAGATTGCTGGAGTCGAGGCGAATTAGGTCGGGGCTTGCCTGGGTGCCGAGAAGACGCCGGGCCGGCTTTTCCACATAGAAGGCGAGCTTTCGCCGGCCGGCTTGCGTAAGATTAATGCCGTCGGAGGTGCGCAGGCGCACCTGCTGGCCGTTCACATCCGAACCAGTGACGATGAAGGTGCCGTTTTCGTCGACGAAACCATCCCAGATGTCGACGAATTCGCCGCCGATGCTTTCAACCTGGTTGCGGTAAAGCTGATTCATCTGGACGGCATCGGCCGTCATCGAATCGGACTGGAAAGCGGGAAGGCCGACCCAGAGCAGCGGGATCTTGCGGGCGGTGACCTCCTTGCCGAAGGAAAGGACACGGCGGCGATATTCGGTAAACCAGCCATCGGTGCGGAATTTTTCCTTGGCGGTGTCGGTCACCATCTGCTGGCGGTCGTTGGCGCCGATCATGACGACGACCATCGCCGGCTTCAGCTCGTCGATCATCTTCGGCAGCTGTGCCGGCCAGTCGTAATAATCGTCACGAACCAGGCCCGAGGAGACGTTGCCGCGGGCTTCGACGACGACACCGGGCGAGGTCTCGAAGGCGGCGGTGAGGCCGTCGCCGAGGCCGCTCGCCAGGAAATCGCCGACGATCAGGATCTTACGGGCGTCGCCGAGCTTCTGCACCGCCGGCTCCTCCTGCACGGGAGCGCGGACCGGCGGCGCGGTGCGGGTATTGACGATGGCTTTCTGCGCCGGCGGGCGCTTGCGCTGCTGGCGTCTCGGCTGCTGGACATCAGGCGCCTGCGGTGCGTCGTCGAGATAGCGCCGGCCGAGGAGGAAATCGAGGATCGACCGGCGCTGGTAGCGCTGCTCCTGGGCTTCGGCAACCTGCATCGGCGCAAGCGCGCCAACGAATAGCGAAGCCGCCGTCAAGGCGAGCATGAGCCAACGGATTGGGGTGCGATCAGTTTTCTTCGTCATGGGCAGTTCCGCATCTGCCGGCATCTTGCACGTGGGGTAGGCCAGCGTCCACTCTCGCTATCTAGGTCAAGGTTCTGGCTGTTGTAGAGCAGCATGCCGAAAAGTGTGTGTGGTTTTCGGGCGGTGTCATGCCCTACTTTCTTGATCCAAATGCGGGTTCAGCTTCCCGGCGGATTCGGCCGGGATCATCCCGATCTAGCGACGCAGCGCGTTCAGAAGCGGCAAGGAGGGCTCGCCGTCCGGCTGCATGCCGATGCGCTCCTGCACGGCTGATATCGCCGCCTTCGAACCCGAGCCGAAATTGCCGTCGACCTCGCCATTGTAATAGCCGAGTGTCTTCAGACGCGTTTGCAGCTCGAATTTCTCAGTGATATCAAGGGCGCCGTCCGGGCGCGGCCAGCGCTGCTGCATGCCGCCGTAGCCGGCGATCTGGTCGGCCAGCAGGCCGACGGCAAGCGCATAGCTGTCCGAGGCATTGTAGTTCTTGATGGTGAAGAAGTTGGCGGTCATCAGGAAGCCGGGGCCACCGGCTCCGGCCGGCATCTTCAGCATGGCTTTGGTGCCGCCGTCGCGGAAGGCCTTGCCGTTCGGGCGTGTCAGGCCGAGCGCTGCCCATTGGGCCAGCGTATGGGTCTTGCCGGCCTGCTTGGCCGCGGCCGCGGGAACGACGACCTCGTAGCCCCAGGTCTTGCCGGTGTCCCAGCCGTTCTTCATCAGGAGATTGGCCGAAGTCGCCAGCGCATCCGGCACCGAGTTCCAGATATCGCGATGGCCGTTGCCGTCGGCATCGACGGCATAAAGCAGGTAGCTTGTCGGGATGAACTGGGTGTGGCCCATGGCGCCGGCCCAGGAGCCGGTCATTTCGCGAGCCGGCACGTCACCGTTCTGCAGGATCTTCAGCGCGGCGACCAGCTGCTTCTTAGCGAATTTGGCGCGGCTCGGATCGGCATAGGCCAGCGTTGCCAGCGCGCGCGGCACATAGTGCAGCCGGTCGTCCTTGTCGAGAATCGCGCCGTAATTCGATTCCATCGACCAGATGGCGAGCAGAATGGTCTTGTCGACGCCGAATCGCCGCTCGATCGCATCGAGTGTTCTTGCGTGTTTGGCGGCCATCTCGCGGCCGATCTTGACCGTGTAGGGATTGACGCGGGAATCGACATAGTCCCAGATCTTCGAGGTGAATTCCGGCTGATAGGCGGCCTTTTCGAGCACGGTCGGATCAGGCTCGCTCACCCCGGAAAAGGCCTTTTGATAAGTTGCCTTACTGATGCCACTCTGAGCGGCTGTTTGGTAAAAATCCGCGATCCATTTCTGGAACCGGGAATCAGCTCTAGCGTTGTCGGGGACCAGCCCCACCTGGGCGGCGACAATGAGGGCGAGAGCAAGACCACGAAGGGAGTTTTTGTGATTCTGGGTCATCGACAGTCGTATCCGTCATCTTCAGTTTCCGGGGACAGCGAGGCATCATGTCCGCGCCAGAACCAAGACTACAGGAACGGAGTCAACAAATTCTTTACCATAGCGAACCGCTGCGGTCACCATTGCAAAACAGTAGCAATTCTATACTAGTTAAGGCTAAAAAGCCCTATTTCCAAAGCGATATGATCGAAGCAGGAGGCCGGTGTGGCTCAACACAACAAAGTTCGTAAAGCAGTATTTCCGGTGGCCGGATTGGGGACGCGATTCCTGCCGGCGACAAAGGCTGTTCCGAAGGAAATGTTGACCGTCGTCGACAAGCCAATCATTCAGTATGTCGTCGATGAGGCGATCGAGGCCGGGATCGAACATCTGGTGTTCGTCACCGGACGCAATAAGCACGTCATCGAAGACTATTTCGACATCCATTTCGAGCTGGAACAGACGCTGCGCGAGCGCGCCAAGAAGGCGGAGATCACCCTTCTGGCCCAGCAATTGCCGAAGGCCGGCACGGTGAGCTTCACCCGACAGCAGGAGCCGCTCGGCCTCGGCCACGCCGTGTGGTGCGCCCGCGAGATCGTCGGCGACGAGCCCTTCGCATTGCTGCTGCCCGATATGATCATGAAGGGCGACAAGGGCTGCATGAAGGGCATGATCGACCTTTACGCCCAGAGCGGCGGCAATATCATCGCCGTCGAGGAATGCGCGCCCGACCAGGCGCATAAATACGGCATCGTCGGCGTCGGCGAAGCGATCGGTGACGGCTTCCGCATCACCGGCATGGTGGAAAAGCCTGCCAAGGGGACGGCGCCTTCCAACTTCTTCATCAACGGCCGCTACATCCTGCAGCCGGAGATCTTCAAGATCCTCGAAACCCAGGAGCGCGGCGCTGGCAACGAGATCCAGCTCACCGACGGCATGCTGAAGCTGCTGAAGGAACAGGATTTCGCCGGTTACCACTTCCGCGGCGCGACCTACGACTGCGGCGCCAAGGACGGCTTCATCCTGGCAAACGTCGCCTTCGCTCTCGAACGCGCCGATATCCGTCCCTCCGTCGAAGGCGGCTTCAGGGAATTGCTTGCCGGCCTGAAGTAAGGGCTACGCCTGGATTATGAAGTGACAGAACGCCGCGCATCCGGGCTGGATGCGCGGCGTTTAACGTTTCAGCTTGAGGCCGACGCCGGCACGAAATTGCTGCGAGTCGGTGCCTTCCTTGCGCGTCGTCAGCTCGTAGCCGAGTGTGCTGGTCAAATCGAGATAGCGGTTGATGTTCCAGGTCAGGCCGGTCGCCGCGGTATAGACGAGCTCGTCGTTGATGGTGCTATCCGTGGGATAGTCGCGCCATATTACCCCGCCGATCATCGTCCCGACCAGATTGTCGCGCAGCTGGTGGGTGAGCGTCGTCGTCAGTGCGTGCGAGACGTAGCCGCTCTCACCGGCAGTCGTTGAGGGCTGAATGCTGGTTTGCAGGTCGAAATTGACGTCGGTTCCGCGGATCGGCGACCAGAGCAGGCTTGCATCGAGTGTCGCCGTATCGATCGAGGACAGGCGGCTGTCTTCGAAATCGGCCTGCTCGTAACCGACGCCGACTTCACCCTTCAGTTTCTCGCCGAGATCGACTTCGACGCCCACCTTGGCGCCATAGCTGTGCCCCGAGCGCTCATAGCCGGCCGAGTCGCGCGTTTCGTCATAGATCGTGCGGCCGATGTTGGCTTCGATGAAGGGGATGAGCGCGGGGGACAGCTCGTAGCCGACGCGGCCGCGCAGCGTACCCGTCGTCTGGTCGCGATCGCTGAGGGTGACGGTCGTGCCGTTCGAAAGCTTGGCATCCGAATAAATCGAGCGGGTCATGGCAAGGGCCGTCGTCCCGCGTAGAATGCCGAAATCGCGCTGGACGGAGGCGCCGGCCGAAAATTCCTGTACATCAGACTGCTGCGCGGCATTGGCGATGGCGTCGGGATCGTCCGTATCCTCGCGGTAGAAATTGTAACCGGCGGTCAGGTGCGCCGTGGTGTCGTCGGGAAGATCGAGCCTAAGGTCGCTGTTGATCTTGAAGGAGGGCTGTTCTTCGCCCTCGCCACTGATATTCCTCTGATAGGCACCTTCCGAGGTTACGGACAGTTGATGGCGGCCCCAGTCGGAGGTCAAGGTCGCTGCTGCGTCTGTTTCGAAAAAGGCGCGCCGCTGTCGGGTATTGCCGTCCTTGGTGGTCTCGGTGTTGATGCTCTGGGTGACGCTCGGGCGGAGCACGAACGTGCCGATCGGGATTCCCGGCGTTTCCTCCGTCGAGGCGCTTGTGGCAGCCCTGCGGCGCGGCAGCGTCTCGTCGAGCGGCGCTTCGCGGGTGTTCAGCCGGCGTATGTCCTCGTCGAGGATGGAGCCGGTAATGTCGTCGCCGGCCTGCGCATCCGGTATGGCTGGCCTCTGCTGGGCATCGTCGGCATTCGCGGTCGCACCATTTGCCGCAGGCGCGGCGGCACCGTCGGTCTCGTCATCGAAACCGGTGGCGGCGGCGTTGTTCGTGGTGCTGTTGTCCTGATTGGCCGCGGAGCGGCTGTTTGCCATCCCTGCCGGCTGTGCGGCGGACTGCGCAAGGGCTGCCGTCTGGGCAAGAATCAGGCCTCCGAACGCGGCAAAAGAGACGGCACGGCTCATGGCGCGGAGCGGCGTCACACTGCTCGTCTGTTTTGGCTGGCCCATGCAATTCGCGCCTGACATGCTTTCGGTTCTTACCCAAAGGTAAAGCCTTGTGGTTAATCATTCGTTGCCGTCAGCGGGCGCCGTTCACATTTCGGAAAGAGTGCGGGGTGGACTTGGAAAGTGAAAAGGTCTAACGCAACTTCATGAACAGAAGAGCGATAAACCTCGTTGAAAACAGCGTGCTCGAATCGGCAAAACGCACGATAGAGACCGAAAGACGCGGTCTTGAAGCGCTGGAACGGGCCCTTGACAATGGCTTGGCCGATCCTCTGACACGGGCCGTCGAAGTCATCGGCGACATCTCCGGCCGCGTCATCGTCACCGGCGTCGGCAAGAGCGGCCATATCGGGGCCAAGCTCGCGGCGACATTCGCTTCAACCGGGACACCTGCCTTTTTCGTGCATGCGGCCGAAGCCAATCACGGCGACCTCGGCATGATCGAGCGCGACGATGTCGTGCTGGCGATTTCCAAAGGCGGCGAGAGCGCCGAGCTCAAGAGCATCATCTCCTTCACCCGGCGCTTCTCCATTCCGCTGATCGCAATCACCTGCAGCGACCGTTCCTCGCTGGCGACCGCCGCCGATATCGTCCTTCTTGTGCCGAACGAACAGGAGGCCTGCCCCAATGGGCTGGCGCCGACGACCTCGACGCTGATGCAGCTTGCGCTCGGCGACGCGCTGGCAGTGGCGCTCCTGGAAGCGCGCGGCTTTACCGCCACGGATTTCCATGTCTTCCATCCCGGCGGCAAGCTGGGCGCCAGCCTGATGCATGTCGCCGATATCATGCATACCGGCGAGCGGCTGCCGCTCGTTGCCAAGGGCACGCCGATGCCGGAGGCGATCACGGTGTTATCGCGCAAGCATTTCGGCTGCGTCGGCGTGCTGGATGAGGATGGCCGGCTTTGCGGCATCGTCACCGAAGGCGATATGGCGCGCAATCTGACCCGCAATCTGGCCGAGCTCGCGGTCGACGATATCATGACCAAGACGCCGAAGACGGTGAAGCCGACGATACTGGCGACCGCGGCGCTGGCGCTGCTCAACCAGCATCATATCGGCGCGCTGATCGTCATCGACGACGACCGCCGGCCGGTCGGACTGGTGCATTTCCACGACCTGCTGCGCATCGGCGTCGCCTGATCAAGCTCGTTCGATCAAGCTCGTTTGATCAGATGGGCTCGACCGTCAGGTCGCGGCCGTTGCTTGAAACCACCTTCACCTGTGTTCCCACCGCAAGGTCCGGTCCCATCACCTGCCATAGCGTATCGTCGAGGCGGATGCGGCCGCGGCCCTCGCGGATCGGTTCGTGCAGCGTCGCCGTGCGGCCGACGAGGCTCGCGCCGCGCTGATTGAGGAAGGGCTCGTCGGTCGTTGCATTGCGCAGCGTCAGCCGCCGGCCGGCGAAGGTCGTGGCAACGGCGAGCAGCGCAAAAAGGATCGCCTGCAATTCCCAGACCCAGAAGGCGCTGTCCCAGAAGAGCAGCGACAGCGCGCCGACGATCAAGGCGGCAAGGCCGATCCAGACTAGGAAGAAGCCGGGTACGATCATTTCCGCGGCGAGCAGCACGAGGCCTGCGACCCACCAACTCCACGGACCGAGTTCGGCGATGATCTTCGCCAGCATGGCTTATCGCTCCTGATCGGGATTGAAAGGATTGGGAGTCGACGGATTGATCGGCGGCGTCGAGCGCGCCGGCGCGGGGCGCGGACGCGGCGGCAGCGGCGGCGGGGTTGCCGGGCTGTTGCCGGCATCGCCGAAGACCTCGCGGGCAATGGCGCCGATGCCGCCGAGCGAACTCAAGATGGAAGAGGCTTCCATCGGCATCATGACGATCTTGGAATTGGGCGCCGAACCGATCGAGGTGAGCGCTTCGGTGTATTTCTGCGCAACGAAATAGTTGATCGCCTGGATGTCGCCGGCGGCGATCGCCTCGGAGACCATTTTCGTCGCCTTGGCTTCGGCTTCGGCCAGGCGTTCGCGGGCTTCTGCGTTGCGGAAGGCGGCCTCGCGCTGGCCTTCGGCCTGGAGAATGGCGGATTGCTTGGCGCCTTCGGCTCGGAGGATCTGCGCGTTGCGCGAGCCTTCGGCCTCCAGCACCTGCGCCCGCTTCTCGCGCTCGGCCTTCATCTGGCGGGCCATCGCGTCGACGAGGTCGCGCGGCGGCTGGATGTCCTTGATCTCGACGCGGGTGACCTTGATGCCCCAGGGATGCACGGCCTCGTCGACGACGCGCAGCAGCCGGTCGTTGATCGCATCGCGGTTGGAAAGCAGTTCGTCGAGATCCATCGAACCCATGACCGAACGGATATTGGTCATGGTGAGATTGAGGATGGCGTTTTCGAGGTTGGAGACCTGATAGGCGGCCTGGGCGGCGTTCAGCACCTGATAGAAGGAGACGGCATCGGCCGAAACCGAGGCATTGTCCTTGGTGATCACCTCCTGGGTCGGCACGTTCAGCACCTGTTCCATCACGTTCAGCTTGGCGCCGACGCGCTCGATGAACGGGGTGATCAGGTTGAGGCCGGGCTCCAGCGTGCGGGTATACCGCCCGAAGCGCTCGATCGTATAGCGGTAGCCCTGCGGCACGGTCTTGATCCCGGCAAAGAGCACGAGGATGACGAAGATGACCAGCACGATGACGACAATGTCGAAGCCGCCGAACAACATGAAGAATTCCTCCTATCGGCGCATGCGCCCATACACTGATGTGGTGGGGTAGCATGTTCTTTGCGAGGAAGAAATGCCGTATGGATGCTACACATCCGTGTGAGGTGGAGGTTTCCTCTCGGTTGGGTTATTTGGATCTTCGCCAGCTATCCGTGCGGCGATGCTTTCTGAAAAGATCTCTCAGGTCCAGCCCTGCAATTCGCGGCGCACGACCTTTTCCAGCACCTTCATGCCGTCCTCGCCGTCGTTGAGGCAGGGGATATGCGCGAACTTCTCTCCACCGTTCTCATGGAAAGAATGGGCAGCCTGCTCGGCGATCTCCTCGAGCGTCTCCAGACAGTCGGAGACGAAGCCCGGATTGATGACGGCGATGCGCTTGACGCCGTCCTTGGCGAGCTTCTCCACCGTCTTGTCGGTATAGGGCTGCAGCCATTCCTCCGGCCCGAAGCGGGACTGAAAGGTGACCATGAAGTTTTCCTCGGTCAATCCGAGCCGCTCGCGCAGCAGCCGGCCGGTCTTCTGGCATTGACAGTAATAGGGATCACCCTGCTTGAAATAGGACATGGGGATGCCGTGGAAGGAGGCGAGCAGCATCTCGGGCTTCCAGTCGAGCGTCGAAAGATGTCTTTCGACGGAACTGGCGAGTGCCTCGATATAGGTCTCGTCGTCGTGATAGTCGGGCACGGTGCGCAGCGCCGGCTGCCAGCGCATAGAGAGCAGCTTCTGGAAGGCCTTGTCGTTGACGGTGGCGGTCGTTGCCGCCGCATATTGCGGATAAAGCGGGAAGAGCACGATACGGTCGCATCCCTCTTGCTTCAGCGCGTCGATGCGCGAAGCGATCGACGGCGTACCATAGCGCATCGCCCAGTCGACTTTGACGCTATCAAGATCCTTCAGGCGCTCGGCCATCAGCTCCGACTGGTTGCGGGTGTAGGTGCGGAGATAACTTTCGTTCTTCTCCTTATTCCAGATCAGCTCATAGGCCTTGCCGACCTTCTGCGGGCGGGTGTTGAGCACGATGCCGAACAGGATCGGGTACCACTTCCAGGGCGACCATTCGATGACGCGGCGATCGGTCAGAAATTCCCTGAGATAGCGGCGCATCGACGTGTAATCGGTGCCATCGGGCGTGCCGAGATTGACCAGCAGGACACCGACCTTGCCTGATTTTACGGCCGGATGGTCCGCCGGGCGGAGTGAAATATCTGCTGTCATTCTGGCCCCAACGCTTTTTTTGTCTCGTCAGCTCATACGCAGCCTGGAGATCGTGGTTCACCCTATAGAAAGAAAAGCCGGCCCGGGAAACCCCGGACCGGCCAGTGGCATCGGGACAAATCGTCTTACTTGGCGGGAACCTCGATCTCCTTGCCAACCGTCAGGTGACGTGGGTTCGGCTTGCCGTTGGCATCCGACAGCTTCCGCCACAACGTGCCGTCGCCATAGAAGGTTACGGCGAGATCCCAGAATGTGTCGCCGGCGGCAATGACGTGGGTGGACGGCGTCGTTGCGGCAGGTGCGGAGGCTGCCGGCGCCGGTGCGGGTTCCGCAGCGGGCGCGGGGGCTGCTGGTGCCGGAGCGGCAGGTGCCGGTGCAGCGGGTGCGGGAGCCGGCTCTGTGGATGGAGCAGGAGCAGCCGGTGCAGCAGGCGCCGGTTCGGAAGCGGAGGGGGCCGGCGCTGCCTGCGCCAGTTCCGCGATGCGGCCATCCGTGTATGGCTTATAGGGCGAATGCGCGGCGACGTATGCCGCAGTCACATCGGCAAGATCCGGGCCGAAATCATAGGCGTTCTGGCCCTCCTTGAAGATCGAATAGCCGTCGCCGCCGGCCCGCATGAAGTTGTTGGTGGCGAGTTTGTAGGTCTTGGCCGAATCGATCGGCGCGAAATTGGCGCCGTCCTTCACCTGAACATCGCTGACACGGCTGCCCGCGGGCTTCGACGGGTCGAAGGAGAATTTCAGGCCGGCGACCTGCGGAAAGCGGCCGGCGCTCTGGTCGATCTGGCTGACGCCGTTTTCGAGCGCCTTGACGACGTCTGCGCCGGTCAATTCAAAAGTGGCGAGCGTGTTCTGGAAAGGCAGGACGGTGATGACCTCGCCCTGGGTGACCTCGCCGCCGTCGATCGACGCGCGCAGGCCGCCGCCGTTCTGGACGGCGATGGTGACGCCCTGGTTCTTCGTACGGTCGAGCATGGCGTCAGCCACCAGATTGCCCATCGAGCATTCCTTGACGCGGCAGACCTTGCGATCGCCCTCGATCGGGCTTTCGGAGGAGCCGATGACCTTGTTGCGCAGTTCCTCGATCGGCTTTGCCAGTTCGGCGATGCGGGTAATGACAGCCGGATCGGGCGTGAAGGTGGAATCGATCAGGATTGGATCGCCCTTGGCATCCTTGACGACGCCGTTGTCGTCGAAATTGACGACGAGATCGCCGAGATACTTGCTGTAGGAAGCGGCCTGGACGACCGGCACCTTGTAGCCGCCGGGATTGTCGACCATCGTCGGATAGGGGCCTTCGGCCTTCGGATCGGTGTTGGAGAGCAGGCTATGGGAGTGGCCGCCGACGACGACATCGACGTCCGGAATCTTGGCGATCAGGGCGAGATCGCGGGGATAACCGACATGGGTCAGCGCGATGATCTTGTTGACGCCCTGGCCCTTCAGATCCTGGACGGCTGACGTAATGGCCTGGACGTCATCTGATATCGTGACGTTCGGACCGGGGGAGGACAGCTCGGGGGTATCATTGGTGACGGCGCCGACGATGCCGATCTTCTGGCCGCCGACATCAAGCACCAGCGAGGGCTTGATGCGGTCGCCGAGCTTAGAGGCAGCCGTCGCCTTGACGTTCGCCGTCACGACGGGGAACTGCACCTTGTCGAGGAAGGTCGCAAGCCCGTCCTCGCTGTCGTCGAATTCATGATTGCCGACGGTCATGGCGTCGAACTTCATCAGGTTGAGGAATTCGGCTTCGGCCGCTCCCTTGTAGGTCGTGTAGAACAGCGAGCCCTGGAAATTGTCGCCGGCGTTCAGGAGGACGACGTTCTTGCCGGATAGCGCCTGACGGCGCTGGTCGATCGCGGTCTTCAGGCGGGCAGCACCCCCGAAGCATTCCTTCTTGCCTTCCTCCTCGGCCGAGCAGGTGGAGTCGAATTTGTTGATCGATTCGATGCGCGAATGGAAATCGTTGATATGAAGAATATTAAGTTCGTAATCCGCAAAGGCGGCGCCCGCGCTCAGCGCCAGCATGGACGCGGTCAAAAGACCGAAGCTGAAAGACTTCGTCATCCCTGTTCTCCTGATTGAGGCGAAAGATTCCCCTGATCCCTCGCCGTTCCCTTTCATTGTGCGCCGGGGCGATTGCCCGGCCTTCGGATTGTTCCATCAGACGATGTGCAACCGCAAGAGAAAGCTGGGCCAGGCAGGGCGCTTTCCAAGGGGACAGGGCAAAAAAGCCGGGCTGCTTATCCCTGGCATTCGCCATCGGCCGCGTTTCGGTAGAGTTCGTGTACGGCCTCGGCAATATTCGGAACTGTCGCCAGCGCGATGACCAAACAGAAAAGGGCAAAGAGGCGATGAAAGCGCCGGCCGGTCCGGTAGACAAGGAATGCGCCCGCACCATAAATCAGGATTGCCGGTACGGCGAAGATCAACACCTGCAGCGGCCCGTCGCAATCGGGAGCGGCAATGCCCTGGGCACGATAGACATTGGCCGGCAAAATAACGGCAAGTGCCGCAAGCGGCATTGCAAGCAGCAGAACGAGGTAAAAGGCGAAGGCCCGCATGGTGTGCCTAGCCTATCGCCTCATCTTTCAGCCGCGGCGGGAAAGCGTGAACTGTGCGCCGGAATCGGAGGTGCAGTTCAACTGGCTCGGATTGACGAGAGCGCAATTGACCTTGGACTGGGTCTTGCGCACCAGCGAGGTCATGTTGATCTCCACCAGGGTCGGCGAAGTGTTGATATAGGTGCCTGAGGCGAGAAGCTGGTTGCTATCGGTGGTGCGGGTGGTGAAAGTGCCGCCCTGGAAGGTGGAAACGATGCCGTTCGGATCGCTCCAATTGCCTTCGACGCCGGTGGCGACGGGTGCGGTTGCAACCGGCAGGCGACGCGGCTCCGATGAAACACAGGCGGCAAGAGCGGCGGCTGCGCCGACAAGAACGAGACCAGTTCTGATTTTCATAAGGCTTCTCCCGGCGAATCGGCGCGGCGGACACCCGCCAAGTTCGGGCAAAACATGGCGCGCGCCCGGCTTGAAGGCAAGCCTTGGAGGGGCAGCGGCCAGCATTTAGACAGCAGGCGTTACAAAAATGCCCGCCTTGCGGCGGGCATTGTCAAAGCCGAGGAACTGATCTCAGCGAACCAGAATGTTCCGGAACTGCCACGGATCCTTGGTGTCGATATCTTCCGGGAAGAGGCCCGGACGGCCGTCGAGGGGTGTCCAGTCGGTGTAATGACCTTCGACCGGGCCGAGATAGGGCATCTGCACTTCGAGGCAGCGCTTGTAGTCGATCTCGTCGGCTTCGACGATGCCGGCTGTCGGGTTTTCCAGCGCCCAGACCATGCCGGCGAGAACGGCTGATGTGACCTGCAGGCCGGTGGCGTTCTGGTAGGGCGCGATGCGGCGGGTTTCTTCCAGCGACAGCCGCGAGCCGTACCAGTAGGCGTTCTTCTCATGACCGTAGAGCAGGACGCCGAGTTCGTCGATGCCGTCCTCCAGCTCGTCCTCGTCGAGAACGTGATGGACCGGCTGCGGGGTGCCGCCATTGCCGAACATCTCATGCAGCGAGAGCACGGCGTCGTTGGCCGGGTGGTAGGCATAGTGGCAGGTCGGGCGGAAGGTCACTTCGCCGTCCTTGTCGCGCACGGTGAAATAGTCGGCGATCGAGATCGACTCATTGTGGGTGACGAGGAAGCCATATTGCGGGCCGGGCGTCGGGCACCAGGTCCGCACGCGGGTGTTGGCGCCCGGCTGCTCCAGGTAGATCGCCGCCTTGTTGCCCTTCTTGTGCTTCTTGGCATTCTTCGGCATCCACTCTTCATGGGTGCCCCAGCCGAGTTCGGCCGGCTGCATGCCTTCGGAGATGAAGCCTTCGACGGACCAGGTGTTCCAGAAGACGTTGAGCGGCTTCGGATGCTTGGTGCGCTGGGTATCACGCTCGGCGATGTGGACGCCCTTGACGCCGAGTTTCTTCATCAGTTTTGCCCAGCCTTCGCGGTCGTGCTGGTCCGGCTCGTCGAATTTCAGGCCGGTGTCGTTGGCGAGGTTGACGAGCGCCTGCTTGACGAACCAGGAGACCATGCCCGGATTGGCGCCGCAGGTGGAGACCGCGGTGGCGCCGCCCGGGTTCTTCGCCTTTTCCTTGCGCACGGTTTCGCGCAGCGCATAGTTGGTGCGGTCGGCATTGCTCATACCCTTGTCGAAATAGAAGCCGAGCCAGGGTTCGACGACGGTATCGACGTAGAGCACGTCATGCTTGCGGCAGAGCTTGATGAGGTCGAGCGAGGAGGTGTCGACCGAGAGGTTGACGCAGAAACCCTGGCCTTCGCCTTCCGTCAGCAGCGGCTTCAGCAGTTCCTTGTAATTCTCCTTGGTGACATATTCCTTGATATGGCGAACGCCATGCTTCTTCAGGATCTCCATGTCGGAGGGCTCTTCGCGCGGGTCGATGACGACCATCCGGCTCTTGTCGAATTTGAAATGGCGCTCGATCAGGGGCAGGGTGCCGCGGCCGATGGAGCCAAAGCCGATCATCACGATCGGACCGGTAATTTCGGCATATACCGGATAGTTCTGTTCCGTCATTCTTTTCTCCTGTGGAAGGCGACGAAGGCGTTCAGCCCGAAGAATTATTTGAAATTGCCGCAGAGAGTGCGAGGTGACCGGCTCTAATCACAAAACGACGTCACAATAAAGAGCGTTGACGGGGAAAGGCCAAATATCGGTCGGGCGATGGAGGCCGGCGCGACTATCCACGATCGGTTCGCGTAGATTCAGCGCTTCAGGATTTCCAGCCCTTCGACCACCGTCGTTACGGCAAGCTCGGTGATTTCGTATTCGGCGATGCCGTGGATGGTGAAGGGATCGGCGGCGACATAGGCCTCGATCGCGGCCCGCTCGCCGATCGCCAGGATGACGCCGCCGGTGCGCGGCACCTTGCGGCCGGAGGCGAGGAACCAGCCCTTCGCATAACCCCCCTTCACCCAGGCCATATGCGGCTCCATCTGCCCGTCGGCTTCATCGTTGCACTTGAGATAGGTGAGGGAGAGAATGAACATGGTCAGTGCCTCAGAAGGTTTGCGCGGATCAGGCCACGCAGCGAGTTGCCGATATAAAGCGTGCCGGCATCGAGATCGGCAAGCGTGAGGCGGCCGACGCGGGCCTTGCGCTGGCAGATGAGTTCGGTGCGCAGCACGCCGGCGAGCAGGCCGCAGGAGATGGGCGGGGTGCGCAGAATGCCGCTCCCGTCGTCGAGGAAGATCGAGGTGATGGTGCCCTCGCAGACTTCGTCGTGCTCGTTCAACAGGATGACTTCATCGGCCTCATCAGGCCCATATTCGGCGCGGGCTCTCTCGTAGACGGCACGGCGCGTGGTCTTGACCCGCAGCAGCCTGTCGGCGGAATCCAGACGGGTCTCGGCGAGGCGGACGATCCAGGTGGTATCGGGCGCCAGTGGCACGAAAGCGGCGCTCGTCACCTCGATGCGGCCTTGCGCGTCGAAGGTCAGGCGGATGCGCAGCGGACCGGTAGCGCCTGCAACGGCTTGGTCGAGCTTGGCCGCCGCGTCGACCGGTTGCGGGAAGCCGAGGCGACGGGCGGAGCGGGAAAGCCGGGCGAGATGCAGCCGCAGCCGGATGAAGCCCTCGCCCGGCTGCCAGCGCAGCGTCTCGATCAACGAAAAATCGATCATCGTGCAATCCATTGATCGCCGACAGCGAAGCGGGCCTTGAGCAGGCATTCCTCATATTCGGCCTCGGCGGTCGAATCGAAGACGATGCCGCCGCCGACATTGAAGACGGCCCTGCCGCCCTCAAAAAGCGTGATGGTGCGGATGGCGACGGAAAAACGCATGGCGCCGGCGGGCGAGATCATGCCGATTGCGCCGCAATAGGCGTCGCGCGGGGCATCCTCGAGCGCATGGAGAATTTCCATTGCCCGCATCTTCGGCGCGCCGGTGATCGAGCCGCAGGGAAAAAGCGCGGAAAAGATGTCGCGGATCGAAAGATCGGGGCGGAGCCTTGCCTGCACATGGCTCACCATCTGGTGGACGGTCGGATAAGTCTCGATGTCGAAAAGCTTCGGGACGTCGAGCGTGCCGACTTCGGTGATGCGGGAGATATCGTTGCGCAGGAGATCGACGATCATGCGGTTTTCCGCCTGCGTCTTGATATCGCGGCGCATGGCCTCGATGATTTCGGCATCCTCGGCGGCGGTGGCGCCGCGTTTCGCCGTACCCTTCATCGGATGGGTCTCGATCCAGCCCTGTTCGTCGGTGCGGAAGAAAAGCTCGGGCGATCGCGAGAGGATGACCGGACCGCCGAGATCAACCAGCGCGCCGTATTTGACCGGCTGGCGTTCGATCAACGACCAGAAGGCGGCACGGGGATCGCCGTTCCAGCGGGCTTCGACCGGCATGGTAAGGTTCGCCTGATAGGCGTCGCCGAGCCGCAGATGTTGGTGGAGTCGGTCGAAGCGCTCTTTATATATATCGAAATCCCAGGCAGCTTTCGGAGCAGTGAGGAATTCCTCGTTTTCGAGACGCTGTTTGGGCTGGGCAAGCGGATGCGCATCCGGCTGCGGCGCATCGAAGACGCCGAAGCAAAGCAGCGGTGTTTCGCGGTGTTCCCCAGCGAAGGGGGCGAGTTTCTCCTCAAAGAAGTATCCGACCTCGTAGGCCATATAGCCGGCAAGCCATTTGCCCTCGGCCTTGGCCTGCTCCATCCGGGCAAGGCCCGCAAATAACTCGACGCGTGTGCTGGCAACGATGATCTCGGCCGGTTCGGCGAAAAGCATCACCTGCCCGGTCGTGTCGTCGCGGAAGAGGATGTAGGGTTGGTCAGCCACGCGCCGCTTTCAATTTGTTCTGCTCCTCATTGCTCAAAATCCAATGGGAGCGTGAGGCATTTTTCCGCTTCTCCCCACGGGGGAGAAGATGCCCAAAGGGCAGATGAGGGGGCGGAGCGGAGCGACGTCCTGAGCACATGCGAAGGAGAGGTTCAGCCGTGTCGCCCCCCATCCGCCTGCCGGCACCTTCTCCCCGAGGGGAGACGAGACCCGTTGCTGCCCTTCCGCCTTTGGAGAAGAGATCTCAGCCTCTATCCAACGCTTCCAACTCGTCGATCAGCCCTTCGATCATCGATAGGCCCTGGCTCCAGAACGACGGATCGGTGGCGTCGAGGCCGAAAGGCTTCAGCAATTCCGAGTGATGCTTGGTGCCGCCGGCCCTCAGCAGTTCGAAATACTTCTCCTGGAAGCCCTTCTCGGCCTTCTGGTAGACGGCATAGAGCGAATTCACCAGGCAATCGCCAAAGGCATAGGCGTAGACATAGAAGGGCGAGTGGATGAAGTGGGGGATATAGGCCCAGTAGGTCTCGTAACCCTCCGAAATGTTGATCGCCGGCCCGAGGCTTTCCGACTGGACGGAGAGCCAGAGTTCGCCGATGTCGTCGGCTGTCAGTTCGCCTGATTTGCGGGCGGTGTGGAGCTTGCGCTCGAATTCGTAGAAGGCGATCTGGCGCACGACCGTGTTGATCATGTCCTCGACCTTCTGGGCGAGCATCGCCTTGCGCTCGCGCGTGTCGGTGGTCTTTTGCAGAAGCGCGCGGAAGGTCAGCATCTCGCCGAAGACGGACGCGGTTTCGGCAAGCGTCAGCGGCGTCTGGCACATCAGCGCCCCTTGCGCACCGGCGAGAACCTGGTGCACGCCGTGCCCGAGTTCATGGGCAAGCGTCATTACGTCGCGCGGCTTGCCCATATAATTGACGAGCACATAGGGATGGGCCGAGGGAACCGTCGGATGGGCGAAGGCGCCTGGCGCCTTGCCGGGACGGACCGGGGCGTCGATCCATTGTTCGTCGAAGAAGCGCTTGGCGATGGCAGCCATCTCCGGGGCGAAATTGCTGTAGGCCGAAAGCACCGTGTCCTTTGCCTCCGGCCAGGAGATGATGGCGCTGGAGGTTTCCGGCAGCGGCGCGTTGCGATCCCAGAAATTCATCTGCTCCATGCCGAGCCATTTCGCCTTCATCTTGTAATAGCGATGCGAAAGGCGGGGATAGGCTTCACGGACGGCCGCGGCCAGCGCATCGACGACCTCGCGCTCCACCCGGTTTGCCAGGTGGCGACTGTCGGCGATGTCTTCGAAGCCGCGCCAGCGATCGGCGATCTCCTTGTCCTTGGCAAGCGTGTTGGTGATCAGCGTGAAAGTGCGGATATTCGCCTTGAAGGTTTCGGCGAGCGCCATGGCCGCTTTGCGGCGGGCTTCAGGGTCCTTTTCCTGCAGCCTGTTCAGCGCCACTTCGAGCGGTACTTTCTCGCCATCGATGTCGTAGCGAAGCTCCGCCATGGTTTCGTCGAAGAGGCGGTTGAAGGCGGCGGCCGATGTCATCGACTTCTCGAGGAAGAGCTGTTCCAGCCTGTCGTCGAGCTGGTAGGGCTTGTCCTTCCTGAGATCGAGCAGCCAAGGGCGATAGTGTCCGGCGGCGGGATCATTCGCCATGCAGGCGTCGACCACCGCGTCGTCGATGCGGTTCAGCTCCAACGCGAAAAACAGGAGGTGGCCGGAAAATTCGGTGATCTTGGCCTGCACATCGCCGTAGAGCTTGCCGTTTGCCGGGTTGGTGGTGTCGGAGAAATAGGTGAGGCCGGCAAAGGAGCCGAGGCGGCCGATGATATCGTCAAGCGCCTCATATTCCTTCAGCGCCGCGCCGATGCCCTCGGCACCGGTCTTCGTCGCGGCCTCAGCGAGTTTGCCCTTCCATTTTTCTTCAAAGGCGATTGCCGCCTTGCCGGCCTTTTCCATGTCGGCGACGAAAGCGGTCGACGTGGCGGAAGGGTAGAGATCCTGCAGCTTCCAGACCGGCAGATCGCCAAGCGCCGGATCGGCGGCCCCAGCTGGCGCTGCTGCCGACAATAGAAGGCTGGCGTGCGGGAGCTTGATTTTCATGGGTGCAATTCCTCTCCACTTTCATAACAGGTCTGATTGTCTAGCGCATCGGCCCGAAAATCGGAATCGATTTTCGGAAAGCACGATGCGCAGGTTCAAAGTGTTACAGCGTGCTTTGCGCGTCTGAAAAGACGCGCAGCGCTGTAAGCGTGAGAAGCCCCCGCATCAAGGGACTTTCGGCGCATGAAAGGCGTCGCTTCGGCACGAAAATGACCCGTTCCAATCGTTAAAATGCAATTGTTTCTCAAAACTGGATGTTCAAGCCTTTCTGTCAGAGTGCGCTTTATGGTTTCGCATGAAGTGAGGCGACAATGACCGGTTACAATGAGCTCAAGGGAGCAGGGCAAATCCTCGTGGTCGAGGACGACCCGGTGCAGCGCCGCCTGCTCAAGAACGCAATCGAGCGTCACGGCCATGTCGTGCACCAGGCGGAGAACGGCCGTATCGGCCTGGAAATGGTCAAACGCGACGGCGGCCTTTTCAACGTCATCGTGCTCGACCTGATGATGCCGGAGATGACCGGCCTCGAATTCCTCGACGCGCTTCACGAGTTCGGCACGCAGATCCCGGTCATCGTGCAGACGGGTCAGGGCGGCATCGAAACGGTGGTGCAGGCGATGCGCGCCGGCGCCTTCGATTTCGTCGTCAAGCCGGTCTCGCCCGAACGCATCGCCACGTCGATCTCGAACGCGATGAAACTCGACCAGCGCGAGGTGAAGGCGCGGGCCGGACGCCGGTCGCGCTCAGGCTCGGTCGGCTTCGACGACATCGTATCGGCAAGCCCGGCGATGATCCGCGTCATCGATCTCGCCCAGCGGGCGGCCCAATCCAACATTCCCGTCGTGCTCGAAGGCGAATCCGGCGTCGGCAAGGAACTGGTGGCGCGCGCCATCCAGTCCGGCGGCGACCGCTCGAACAAGCCCTTCGTCACCGTCAATTGCGGGGCGATCCCGCATAATCTCGTCGAGAGCATTCTCTTCGGTCACGAGAAGGGCGCGTTTACCGGCGCGACCGAACGCCATATCGGCAAATTCATGGAAGCCGACGGCGGCACCATTTTCCTCGACGAGATCGGCGACCTGCCGCTCGAAGTCCAGGTGAAGCTCCTGCGCGCCGTGCAGCAGGGCGAGATCGAGACCGTCGGTGCGCGCACCGCGCATAAGGTCAATGTCCGACTGATCTCGGCGACCAACAAGGATCTGATCGAGGAGGTCAAGAACGGCCATTTCCGCGAGGATCTCTACTATCGCCTCAATGTCTTCCCGATCACCATTCCGGCGCTGCGCAAACGCAAGGAAGATATTCCGAATCTGGTGCGTGTCTTTGCCGATCGCTTCTCCAGCGAACAGAAGAGCGGCCGCCGCATGACGGTGAACTCAGGCGCGCTGGCGCTGCTGACCGCCTATGACTGGCCGGGCAATATCCGCCAGCTCGAAAACGCGATCTTCCGCGCGGTCGTTCTGGCCGAAGGGCCGGAGCTGACCGAGGCGGACTTCCCGCAGATCGCTGCCCAGCTTCCGGAATACGAGGTGGTGGATCACCTGGCGCTGGTTGCCGACAATACCGGCCTCGATCCCGACGATAGCTATGGTGAGGAGTTCCGGGCGTCGATATCGGGGGAGGTGCACCACCACCGCCTGTCCGAAGCCTCGGAAAACGCGATCGCCAGCGTCAATCCCGCCGGAGATGTGCGCAAGCTTGCCGATGTCGAGGAAGAACTCATCCGATTCGCACTCAAATTCTATCGCGGGCAGATGAGTCAAGTGGCACGGAAGCTCGGCATTGGCCGATCCACACTTTATCGCAAGCTCAAGGATTACGGTATCGATCCCGATAATCCCCAGAAAGATGCGGCTTAAGCGCTTTTTGTTAAGACTAAGGCAACCACGATTTGTTACCGGTCATAAACCACTTGTTAGTGGCTCGTTCACTATGTAAAGAAAAGGTTGATCATGTGTGGCATTTTTGCCATCGTGTGACCGCATTTGACAGTCATCTGAGACAGTACGGGACATTGTCTGTCTGACGGGGATCGAGTTGCCGAATCTGAATGGGAATTCTAAGCCTTCGCGCTTGAGCTGGCGTTCGTTGGGCGCCAACATTTGCGGAAAGGCAATAAGGACGGTAGCGGCCGCCCTTCTTGCGCTTGCGGTTTCCTCACCGGTATTCGTTGGTACACCTTCGCAGGCAGCGGGCGACACCCGCAGCCTGAAGCTCTATTTCATTCATACCGGCGAAAAAGCCGTCATCACCTACAAGCGCAACGGCAAGTTCGACCCCAAGGGTCTGGAGCAGCTGAACCGCTTCCTGCGCGACTGGCGCAAGAACCAGCCGACGAAGATGGACCCGCGCCTGTTCGACCTGATCTGGGAAGTCTATCGCCAGAGCGGTTCGAGGGACTATATCAACGTCGTCTGCGGTTTCCGTTCGCCGGGAACCAACGAGATGCTGCGCGGCCGCTCGCGCAATTCCGGGGTCGCCGAAAAGAGCCAGCATATGCTCGGCAAGGCGATGGATTTCTTCATTCCCGACGTCAAGCTGGCGACGCTGCGCGCCATCGGCATGAAGATGCAGGTCGGTGGCGTTGGTTTCTATCCGAAGTCGGGCTCGCCCTTCGTGCACATGGATGTCGGTGGTGTTCGCGCCTGGCCGCGCATGAGCCGCGACGAGCTGGTCCGGCTCTTCCCCAACGGCAATACCATTCATATTCCGGCTGACGGCAAGCCGCTACCGGGCTACCAGCAGGCGATGGCCGACTATAAGCGCCGCGCCAGCGGCACGCAGATAGAGATCGCCAGCGCTTCCGAATCGGCGCCAAAACATAAGACGCTGTTTGCCGCGCTGTTTGGCGGCGGAGCGGACGAGCAGGAAGACGAGTCGGATGATTCGACGCCTGTTGCCGTCGCCAAGGCGACGCCGCCGAAGGCGGAGCCCGCCCCGGCTGAGCCCGCGCCGGTCGAGCCGCAGCAGACCGAAGTCGCCGATCTGAACGCGCCCGTGCCGCAGGTTCGCCCCGCATTCAGCGGTCAGCCGGCCGGCAGCGAAGTGGCGAGCGCGCTCGTCGCACCGCCTTCGGGTAATGCCGCACAGCAGGCTCTTGCGGCGGCCCTTCCGGCCGACCAGGCGCCGCCGCAGCAATTCGCCGATCTCAGCGCCTACAGCATTCCGGTTCCCTCGCTTCTCGGCCCGCGCCGCGCGCCCGGCGACGCCGAGGTCGCGTCCGTCGATCCTAGCGTGCTGACGGGTGCGAACGGATTGCCGGTTCCGACGCCGATCGAACGCCCCTCCGTTGCCGAGAACCTGCTTGCCGCCGCCGATGCCGATCCGGAAGCAGATGCCGACGAAGCCGATCAGGACGCGCTGTCTCCTGCCGTCGCCGATGCGCTCGAGCAGCAGCGGAATGAGGGTGAAAGCGAGATCGCGTCGAAGGGGCCGGTCACGGTGGAGCAGGCGATCAACGCCGCGATGACGCAAAAGCCGGCTGCAAAGCCGCCGCTCGAGCTTGCAGCTTTGGCGCCGATGACCAAGTCGGCAAGCTTCGGCGATGGTTTCGACGAGCCGGCCGCCGAAAGCGCCGTGGCACAGGGCCTTCCCACCAAGGGTGGTCGCCCGACGCAGAAGGAAGCCGCAGCAGCGGATGCCAGCCGCACGACGGTGCGCACCGAGCCGAAGCTGACGGAAAAGATGATTTCGCAGTGGGCGCTTACCAACGCTCGGCTCGAAATGGCTTCCAAGCAGGTCAAGGCGCCGCGTTTCGTCAGCCAGACGATGCGCGCCCAGCCGACCGCCGTCTACGCCGAGGGCTTCAATATCAAGACCGCCTCGGTCGACCCGGCCCGCTTCAGCGGCACGGCTGTGAACTTCATGGAAGTGCGCAAGTTCAACACGAATTGAGCCGGCCAATCACGGAAATATCGAAAAACCGCCGGAGCGATCCGGCGGTTTTTCTTTTGGCTGCTTCGATCGGGCAAGATGGCCGTTTGGCCAAGCGGATTCTACGCAAAAGAAAAGCCGCCGGGCGAAGGCCCGGCGGCTTGGTCGACATCAGTATGCCGGCGGATCAGCCTTCCGGCGGCGCCTCGATCATCCCGAGCGCGTGCAGATAGGTGTCGAGGATTGCTTCCTCTTCCATGCGCTCCTGCTCGTCCTTCTTGCGCAGCGCCACGACCTTCTTCAGGATCTTGGTGTCGAAGCCCATTCCCTTGGCTTCGCCATAGACGTCCTTGATATCGTCGGCGATGGTCTTCTTTTCTTCTTCCAGCCGTTCAATGCGCTCGATGAAAGCGCGAAGCTGATCGCGGGCGACGCCATGAGCATCAGACATCGTGTTCTCCTGATTTTCCGGTGATTAATTTTGGATGCACGTGACTGCCGCGAAGCGGCGTCACGGTCAAGCCTGTTCGGGGCAGGTCGGGCTATTTGTGTGGGTTGTTCAGTTCAAAAGCAGCCTTTTGCACAGGCGAGGCCTCGTTCTGGTGAAGATTCTTCCAGTCCTCATAGGGCATGCCATAGACCATCTCGCGCGATTCGTCCCTGGTAACGGCGACACCTTCGGCCTCGGCGGCTTCGCGATACCAGTTCGACAGGCAGTTGCGGCAGAAGCCGGCCAGATTCATCAGATCGATGTTCTGAACGTCGCTGCGTTCACGAAGATGTGCGACGAGGCGGCGGAAGGCGGCGGCCTCGAATTCGGTCTGCTGTTCCTTGCTGAGCGTGGTCATTTCGCTCTCCTTCTTTCAATAGGGGCCGGCTTTCAATAGGGACCGGTGCGTGAGAGGTGGACGTCGTATTCGTGCAAGGCGGGATCGGCATTCATCGCCGCAAAGATCTGCGCCAGGCGTCCGGCCCATGCCGATATGCCGGCCTCGTCTCCGATCAGATCCTGGCGCACCTCGAGCAGCGCGTGCGGAATGCCCGTAATCATGCAGTGGCGGTACATGGTATCGCCCTTCAGCGCCCCGTCATAGGGTTCGTTGTCACCGACCACGAGATCGGGATCGGCGCGCAGCATGTCAAGCAGCGGGCCGACGGCGCGATGATCGCTGTCCCAGAGTACGGCGGCGTGCCAGGGGCGGGGAGTACCTTTCCAGGCCGGGGTGAAGGAGTGCAGCGACAGCACCAGCGGCGCTCGGCCGGTGGCATTCGCCACGCTATCGACCGTTGCGGCCACGGCATCGTGATAGGGGCGATGGAAGGTTTCGATGCGGTGGTCCCACTCTTCCTGGGTGATCGGATGGTTGCCGGATATGACGGCGCCGTCTGATATTTTCATGATCAGCGTCGGATCGTCCTCGCCGCGGTTCGGGTCGATCAGCAGGCGCGAGAAGGCGCCGAGCACGGCGGGAACGCCGAGTCTTGCCGAAAGCTGCCGCGTCAGACCCTCGATGCCGATGTCATAGGCGATGTGGCGGGCAAAGGCTGCGTCGGGCAGTCCGAGCCGGCCATATCGCGCGGGGAGGCGGTTCATCGCGTGATCTGCGAGGATCACCATGCCTTTGTCATGTTTGCCGGATAGGATTTCGAAGGATTGGAAGTCGTCCATCAGGGAATTGCCGTTCGTCATTGCGCCGTCGGGCGCAGTGATCGCATGCACCTGCGGCGGGTTCAAGCGCGGCGGGTGGGGAGAGGTCGAGCCGCACCCTCGACAGGCGGTATATGAAAGGAAATATAATCGATTAGCATTGCGTTGACTTTCGCTTGACGGCGGCGCAAGAAGACACGGATACGAATAACCGTGGAGCTATTTGGGAGCCGTGTTGATCCAAGCCGCGCCAAGTTTCCTCACGCGGTCCGGACCGCTGGTCCGTCTCGCTCTGTTCGCTCTTGCAGCTGCCATGCCGTTTTTTATCGCAGATGCCGCACGCGCCGATTTTCGCGTCTGCAACGGAACACAGAATCTCGTCGGCGTCGCCATCGGATACCGGGCCAAGGATGGCTGGGTGACGGAGGGCTGGTGGCAGGTGCCGGCAACGACCTGCGCTACGTTGATCGAGGGAGAATTGCAGTCGCGCTATTATTACCTCTACGCAGAGGACGCCGCCCGGGGAGGACGATGGACGGGTGACGTGCAAATGTGCGTGGCGGAAAACGAATTCAAGATCACGGGTGTGCAGGATTGTTATGCCCGCGGTTACCAGAAAATGGGATTCAAGGAATATGATACGGGCCGCCAGGGTAGCTGGATGGTTCAGCTCTCCGACACCCCAGGGACGCAAGAAAGCCAGAATTGATGAAGCGCAATCGCAAAATTAAAATCCTCGCCACCCTCGGGCCAGCCTCCTCCGAGGAATCGATGATCGAGAAGCTGCACCAGGCCGGTGCGGATGTCTTCCGCATCAATATGAGCCATGCGAGCCACGACCTGATGCGTACGCTCATCCAGCGCATCCGCTCGGTCGAGGCGCGCTCCGGCCGGCCGATCGGCATTCTCGCCGACCTGCAGGGGCCGAAACTGCGCGTCGGCAAGTTCGTCGACAGCAAGGTGGACCTGAAGCCCGGCCAGACCTTCACGCTCGACAACAACGAAGCGCTTGGCGATCAGAACCGCGTCTATCTGCCGCATCCGGAGATCCTGGAATCGGTGCAGCCCGGCCACCGCCTGCTGATCGACGACGGCAAGCTCGCTCTGCGCGCAGAAAAATGCGACGGCAAGAGCATCGTCACGACAGTTATTTCGGGCACGCGCATTTCCGACCGCAAGGGCGTCAGCCTTCCCGACACGCTGCTCGGCGTCGGCGCATTGACGGATAAGGACCGCGCCGACCTCGACGCCGTGCTCGCCACCGACGATGTCGACTGGGTGGCACTGTCCTTCGTCCAGCGTCCGGACGACCTTGCCGAAGTGCGCAAGATCGCCCGCGGCCGTGTCGGCCTGATGTCGAAGATCGAGAAGCCGCAAGCTCTCGAACGCATCGAGGAAATCATCGAGCTTTCCGACGCGTTGATGGTCGCCCGCGGCGATCTCGGCGTCGAAATGCCGCTCGAATCGGTTCCCGGCATCCAGAAGCAGTTGATCCGCGCCTGCCGCCGTTCGGGCAAGCCGGTGGTCGTCGCCACCCAGATGCTGGAATCGATGATCTCGGCGCCGGTGCCGACGCGCGCTGAAGTTTCCGACGTCGCGACCGCCGTCTTCGAAGGTGCGGATGCCGTCATGCTTTCGGCCGAATCGGCCTCGGGCGACTACCCCGTCGAAGCCGTTTCGACGATGGCGTCGATTGCCACCGCCATCGAGCGCGAGCCGCATTATCCCGGCATCATCTATGCTCAGCGAGCCCAGCCGGAAGCGACCGGCGCCGACGCGATCTCGCTTGCCGCCCGCCAAATCGCCGAGACGCTGAAACTGTCGGCAATCGTCTGCTACACCTCGTCGGGCACGACAGGCCTTCGCGCTTCGCGCGAGCGTCCGCAGGTGCCGATCCTGGCGCTGTCGCCGATCATCAAGACGGCGCGCCGGCTTGCCATCGTCTGGGGCCTGCATTGCGTCGTCACCCATGATGCGACCGATCTTGACGACATGGTCAATCGTGCCTGCCGCATCGTCGCCGACGAAGGTTTCGGCAAGCCGGGCGATCGCATCATCATCTCGGCCGGCGTGCCGCTCGGCACGCCCGGCGCCACCAATATGATCCGCATTGCCTATATCGGCTCCGACGGCCAGAGCGGCGTCTGATCCGATCGTGTCCCTTCGAAAGCCCGCTGCCTCAAGAGGCGGCGGGCTTTTTCGTTGAAGGGCCGGCATTGCCAAGGTTGGCGACACGTGCAAATTTCGAACCTAGCGCTATGCTCCAGGTTCGGAGGGATCATCATGGATATCGTCACGCTTCTGGCTTTTGCAGCTGTTTCCTTCGTCGGCATCGCGACGCCGGGGCCGACGGTGCTGCTGGCATTGACCAACGGTTCGAGGCACGGCCTGCGCCGGGCGATTGCCGGCATGATCGGCGCGGTGCTGTCCGATTTCGTGCTGATCGGCGCCGTCGCGATCGGGCTCGGTGCGCTGCTGGCGGCATCGGAATTCTGGTTCTCGATGCTGAAATGGGCGGGTGCTGCCTATCTCACTTTTCTCGGTATTATGCTGCTGCGCTCGAAGGGCACGATCGACGCGGCGTTGAAGTCCGGGGCGCCTGCGGGTGCGACATCGCCCTTCTCGATCGGACTGAAAAGCTTCATGGTCGCGGCGACCAATCCGAAGGGCTATCTGTTCTTCTCGGCCTTCCTGCCGCAGTTCATCGATCCGGCCCTGCCGCAGGCAACGCAATATGCGCTGCTTGCGCTGGTCTTTGCCGCACTCGATTTCCTCATCATGTTCGGCTACGCCTTCTTCGGCTCGCAAGCGGTGCGTTTCCTGAAAACCTCAGGCGCCATGTGGCTGGAGCGAGCCTGTGGTGGTGCGCTGCTGGCGCTTGCCGGTTCGCTGGCCTTCTACCGCCGGGCAACTGTCTGAGTTCAGGATCGGGCCAGGGATAGATGGCCGACGCGATAGGCCTGCGTTTGCTCGTCAATCTCGGGAATCTCTCGCCAGAGCCTGAAGCGCACCCGTGTCCAGTTCGTCGGTTCGAAGGCGGAGACCGAGGCGAGCGCGCCGGCTGTCGCAACGTCGGCTGCAGCCTCTGCGCTTTCGGCGCGGCGGATATCGGCGAGCAGCGCGTAAGGCTCCATCCGCAGGATATCGCGTGTGGCGAACCTGGCTGAGGCGATATCGGACGAGATTTCTGCCTGCCAGACGATCCAGGTCCTCACCTGCGGCCAGCCGAAGGCGCTGGTGAGAGCCTCGAACCCGGGGCCGCAGAGGAAGTCGCTTGCTCCTTCCGGCTTCTGCCAGAGATAGAAGGGCGCGTAGAGATTGTCGCGGCTGCCGAACTCCCCCTTGCGAGCGCTGAGATAGGCTTTGAAACCGAGATTGGGAAAGCCGTCGAGCAGCGGACCCTTGTCGCGGATGCGGCGATCGATGATCGACATGTCGTAATCGGCGGGCAGGGTGAAGGCGTATTGCATGGCGATCATGACCGTCTCTCCACCGGTTGCAGCCATTCGACGACGCTGCCGTTTTCCGTGGGCTGGACGCTGATATAGCTGAAGGGGCTGTCATCGGCGGCGCCATGCCAGTGACGCTCGCCGGGCGCAAACCAGACGGCATCGCCGGCACGCAATGCTTCGATCGGGCCGCCGTCGTTCTGCGCCAACCCATGACCTGAGAGCACATAGAGCAATTGACCCCTGGGATGGGTGTGCCAACGGGTGATGGTGCCGGGATCGAGCGTCGCCCGCATCGCGGTGTTCTCGCCATCGGCGCTGCCTTCGAGCAGCATCTCGACCCAGAAGGGCGCCGTCGCGACGCCCTCTGGCGAGCGGACCGCCTTGCCGGAGCGTCTAACAGTCATGATCTTCGGGTTCGAAACGCTCATTGCCGGCCTCCGACCGCACGCAGCCGCCAGTCGGGGTCGGTCATCTGGGCGATGCCGTCGCCGAAGGACCAGTCTTCCGGGGCGCTGGTGCTGATGACGATCATCACATCCTCGGGCCGAAGGCCCGGCGATTGCGCCAGGAGTTCGGCGAGCCGCCGATAGAGCGCCGCCTTCATCTCGGCCGTGCGAGGCCTGCCGATCGTGATGGAGATGTAGACGAAATCGGCGGAGCGCGGGCCGGAGAGGTAGGTGCGGTCGAAGATCAGCTCGTTCTCGTCATGCTGGTGTATAGTCTGGAAACGGTCGTTTTCGGGCACGTCGAAGGTCTCGACCAGTGCACGCTGGATGCTGTCGGCTAGCGCCGTGAGATAGTCCGGCGACTTGCCTTTGCGAAGAGAAATGCGAACGAAGGGCATCGGGATCTCCATGGTTAGGGCCGTCTGTCGGCCTTGACAGCAGAACCATCGCACGGCACGATGATACTGAAAATCAGAATTTTATGGATTAATGATCCTGAAAAATAGGATTATAAGATGCGGCGGACGACCTTCGATCTCGATGTGCTTCGAACCTTTTCGACCGGCATGGAGCTCGGTAATTTCGCCAAGGCGGCCGAGCGGCTCGGGCGGTCGACCTCGGCAGTGAGCGCGCAGCTGAAGAAGCTGGAGGAACAGGCGGGCACGCCGATCTTCCGCAAGGCCGGGCGCGGGCTGGCGCTGACCGATGCCGGCGAGACGATGCTCGGCTATGCCAGGCGGCTGCTGGAACTCAACGACGAGGCGGCTGCGGCTGTTCACAGCGTCGAGCTGGAGGGCTGGGTGCGGCTCGGCCTGCAGGAGGACTTCGGCGAAAGCCTGTTGCCGGAGGTGCTCGGCCGCTTCGCGCGTGCCCATCCGAAGGTTCGCATCGAAGCGCGGGTGGTGCGCAATGCCGAGCTGCTCGAGCGTGTCACATCAGGCAAGCTTGATCTGGCGCTTGCCTGGAGCGATGGCACGCTGACCGCCCATTGCGAGCGGATCGGCGAGGTGCCGATGCGCTGGATCGGACCTGCCGAGGGGCCGCCGGGCTGGCAGGCCGCAAGTGGTGAGCCGATGCCGCTTGCCTCGCTGGAGGCGCCGTGCCTGTTGCGGAGCGCAGCAACCAGGGCGCTTGATGCGGCGGGCATTTCCTGGCGGCTCGCTTTCGTCAGCCCCAGCCTGGGCGGTCTCTGGGCCGCGACGGCGGCAGGCCTCGGTCTCACCATCCGCACGCCGATCGGTCTGCCGGCGAAGGTGCGGCCGCTGGCGCCCGAGACGGTCGGCCTGCCCGATTTGCCGAAGCTCGGTCTGATCCTGCACCGGGCGGAAGCCGAGCCGCAGCCGGCGGCGGCACGCCTTGCCGAGCTCGTACTGCAGTCGGTGCATGGTGCGTTGCGCGAGGTGCTGGCCTGACATCTCCGCATTGACCCTTCGAGCGCGAGCCTGTAGCTTCGCACCGCTATGAAGACGATCACCCTCAATATCGCGACAATCTTCTTCTTGAGCCTCTAAAGGCTCTGCCTTCGGGCATCAGAAGATGCGGCTACTGACCAGCCTTCGCGGCTGGCTCGTTGCCGTTGTTGTAACCACCCTGCGTCTGGCCAAGGAAAGAGCCGGCAGGTTTGGCGATAGAGAGAGCTTTCATGACATCAGCTGTTTACCCGCCGGCGCTGAGCGCTGCGCAGATCGAGCAATTCATCGAAGACGGCTTCATCAGGATCGACGACGCTTTTCCCCGCGCATTGGCCGAGGAAGCTCGTGCCATCATGTGGCGCGATATTCCCTTCGATGCCGATGATCCAAGCACGTGGACGCAGCCCGTCGTGTGGCTTGCCGGTTATGGCGGCGGACCGTTCGAGAAAGCCGTCAATACGCCGGTATTGCATCTGGCCTTCGACCAGCTCGTCGGCAAGGGACGCTGGCAACCACGCGATGGGCTTGGCAGCTTCCCGGTCCGCTTTCCCCATCCCGATGATCCCGGCGATGCGGGCTGGCATGTCGACCTCAGCTTCCCCGGCGAGGATGGCGATCCGAACGAGCAAAGGGACTTTTCGGCATGGCGGGTGAACATCACCTCGCGCGGGCGGGCGTTGCTGATGCTCTTCCTGTTTTCGGATGTCGGGGAGGAGGATGCGCCGACCCGTATCCGCGTCGGTTCGCACAAGGATATCGCCCGCCTTCTGGCGCCGGCGGGCGAAGCGGGAATGGCGCATCTCTGGTTGGAACATGTCGGCGAAGAGCGACCGCTGGCCTTGGCGACAGGGCCGGCGGGCACGGTCTATCTCTGCCATCCGTTCCTGATCCATGCTGCGCAGATGCATCGCGGCGGGGAGCCGCGTTTCATGGCGCAGCCCGGCCTTGCGCCTTGCGAACCGCTTCGCCTCGAACGGCAGGACGGCGCCTATTCGCCGGTCGAAATCGCAATCCGCGGGGCGCTTCGGGAGCATTAGCAGAGACGGGATGCATCCGGCCGCGCAAACCGGCTGCATGACATCTGCAGTTTCCATCTCCAGGCGGGCGGCTGGCGGTCGCCCGCGCGCTATCTAGCCGAAGCGTTCGAGCGCCATGGCGAAGATATCAGCGTCGACGTTGCCACCTGAGGTGACGGCGACGACCGTGTCGCTTTCCAGCGCCTCGCCATGGAAGAGAGCGGCAGCCAGCGCCACGGCGCCGCCGGGCTCGACGACGATCTTCAGCCGTGTGAAGGCGAGCGCCATGGCGCGCAGCGCTTCCTCGTCGGTGACGACGATGCCGGCGCCGGCGAGACGCTTGAGGATCGGGAAGGTGATGTTGCCGGGCTGCGGCGTGACGATCGCATCGCAGATCGAGCCTGATACCGAGGCGTTGCGTTCGATCCTGCCGGAGGCGAGCGAGCGGGTGGTGTCGTCGAAATCCTTCGGCTCGCAAGGGCGGACGCGGAAGCCGGGGGCACTGGCTTCCAGGGCGAGCGCGATTCCGGAGGTCAATCCGCCGCCGCCGCAGGGAACGAGAACTTCGGCTGATGTCACGCCTTCCTCTTCGGCCTGTTCGGAGATTTCGAGACCGGTCGTGCCCTGGCCGGCAATGACAAGCGGTTCGTCGAAGGGTTTGATCAGCGTCAGGCCGCGCTCGGCCGAAAGTTTCGCGCCGATCTCGTCGCGGTCCTCGTTGACGCGGTCGTAAAGGACGACTTCGGCGCCGAAGGCGCGGGTGTTCGCGATCTTCAGCTTCGGCGCATCGCTCGGCATGATGATGACGGAGGGGACGTTGTGCAGCTTGGCCGCAAGCGCAACACCCTGGGCGTGGTTGCCGGAGGAGAAGGCGATGACGCCCTTCGAGCGCACCGCCGGATCGAGCCCGGAGACCGCCGACCAGCCGCCGCGAAACTTGAACGAACCGGTATGCTGCAGGCATTCCGCCTTCACGAACAGACGCCGGCCGGCGATCTCGTTGAGGAAGGGGGAAGAGAGAAGCGGCGTGCGTCTGATATGACCGCGCAGGCGGGCGCGGGCTGCGACAATCATTTCAATGCTGGCCATGCGGGAATCTTTCTGCTTGCGGGTTCGCTCATGCATAGGGCGCGGCCAGCCAATTGTGAACGGCGACTTTGTCACGGTGACATGAATATGGCGATGCTGCCTTTGCGGCTCTTGGAGCCGCATCGTGCCTGGTCGATCAGGCGATCCGCCGTCGTCAGTAACCGTTCGCCGACCCCTCCGCCGCGCGGCTGTCCATGGCGCCGTTATACCGGGCGCCGCCACCCTTTTCGATGGCGGCAAGGCTTTTGCCGCCGACGAGGATGCCCGCGGCTTGGCCCCATTGTGGCGCGTCATTGCCGCCATCGAAACTGTAGCCCATGGCGGCGAGCGTCTTTTCGGTATCGGGCGAAAGCGCATAGGGTTCGAGATAGATCTTGTCGGGCTGCCATTGATGGTGCACACGCGGAGCATTGACCGCCTGGCTGATATCCATGCCGAAATCAACGACGTTGAGGATCGCTTCCAGCGTGATGGTGATGATGCGCGAGCCGCCGGGGCTGCCGATCACCATGAAGGGTTTGCCGTCCCGGGTCACGATCGTCGGGCTCATCGAGGAGAGCGGCGTCTTCTTCGGGGCGATGGCATTGGCCTCGCCCTGCACCAGTCCGTAGAGGTTCGGCACGCCTGTTTTGGAGGTGAAATCGTCCATCTCGTTGTTGAGCAGGACGCCGGTGCCCGGCGCCACGACGGCGGCGCCGAAGGAGCCGTTCAGCGTATAGGTGACGGCAACCGCGTTGCCCTCGTCGTCGATGATCGAATAATGCGTCGTCTCGGTGCTTTCCTTGCCGCCGAGCGGTTTGAGGTTCGCCGAGGTGCCGGCCTTGTACGGATCGATCTTGGCGGCGATTTCCAAGGCATACTTCTTGTCGAGCAGTTTCGTGACCGGGTTTTCGACGAAATCGGGATCACCGAGTGCGGCATTGCGGTCGACATAGGCATAGCGCATCGCCTCGACCATGATGTGTACGGTTTCGGCCGAATTGTAGCCGAGATAGGAGAGCGGATAGCCTTCGAGAACATTGAGGATCTCGCAGATGATCACGCCGCCGGAGGAGGGCGGCGGCGAGGAGATGATGTCGTAGCCGCGGTAATTGCACTCGATCGGCTTCAACTCGCGCACGGCATATTGCTCGAAATCCTCCTTGGCGAGAATGCCGCCCTGGGCTTGGCTCGCCTTGACGATCGCTTCGGCGGGCGCGGCCTTGTAGAAGGCGTCGGGACCTTTTTCGGAGATGCCGGCCAGGACGGCGGCAAGGTCCGGCTGCAGGAGTTTCTCACCCGATGCATAGGGCTTGCCGTCGGGTTTCAGGAAGATCTTCGCTGCCGCATCATCCTTGGCGAGGCGCTTGGCGCTGCCGGCGAAACTTGCAGCGTCACCCTGTTCCAGCGTGAAGCCCTCTTTGGCGAAACGGAGTGCCGGCGCGATCAGATCCTGGCGCGATTTCGTGCCGTATTTTTCGCGTGCGGTCTCCAATCCCATGACGGAGCCGGGCACGCCGACGGCGAGATAACCGTCGAGGCTGGCGCGCGGCACGATATCGCCCTTGGCATCGAGATACATGGTCTTCGTCGCGGCAAGCGGCGCGCGTTCGCGGAAGTCGAGGAAGGTCTTCGTACCGTCTTTCAGGCGGATGGTCATGAAACCGCCGCCGCCAAGATTGCCGGCCGAGGGATAGACGACCGCCAGGGCATAACCGACGGCGACCGCCGCATCGACGGCGTTGCCGCCGCTCTTCAGCACCTCGACGCCGACATCGGTCGCCAGATGCTGGGCGGTGACGACCATGCCGTGCTCGGCTTCGACTGGTGCGGGCGAGGCGGCGAAAGCCGAGGTCAGGCCCAGCGACAATGATGATATGACGGAGATCGTCCCGATATGCAGGCGGCCCATGATTTCCCCTCCTATGGACAATGATGGAAAACATATGGGGCTGCGGCAGTTCGCGGCAATGCAAGGGAGCTGCTTTAGGTGAGGAGTTCGGCGAGTTTTCTGTTGGTGTCGTCGTCATCGAGGGGCGTATAGACGATGAGCTTCATCTCCGGCCGGTTCGTCAGTGTCAGCCCGGTATGCTCGAAGGACATGCGGCCCTTGACGGGATGGTCGATACGCTTGATGCCGGACAGCGGGCTGATGACCTCGTGGCGCTGCCACCAGTCGCGAAATTCAGGGCTTGCCTCTTTCAGCAGTGCGATCAGCCGTTCAAAATCCGGATCACCGGCATAACGCGCGCTGTCGGCCCGGAACGTCGCCAGCGAGACGCGGGCAACCGATTCCCAATCGACGAGCAGCCGGCGATGCGCGGGGTCGGCGAAGAGACGGTGCATGATGTTGCGTTCGTCGCGGTCGAGCGTGTCATAACCGCCGAAAAGCACGTCGGCGGCACGGTTCCAGGCAAGCACGTCCCATCGACGGCCGAGCACATAGGCCGGCTGGTGGGTCAGATTGGCGAGCATGCGCTGCAGCGGTTCGTCGACGCATTCGGGAGCAGACGACGTTGGTTGTGGCGCCTGGCGATTGTTGAGGGTGAAGAGGTGCCGGCGCTCGGCCTCGTCGAGGCGCAGCGCATCGGCAAGGGCGTTGAGGACCTGCACGGAAGGCCTGATGTCGCGGCCCTGTTCCAGCCATGTGTACCAGGTGGTGCCGACGCCGGCGAGCATGGCGAGTTCCTCGCGCCTCAGACCTGGTGTGCGCCGTCGAAATCCCTCCGGCAGGCCGACCTCGGAGGGCGTCAGCCGCTCGCGGCGGGAACGCAGGAAGGCCGCGAATTCGCGGCGGCGGGCTTCGAATGTGTCGGCTCTATGGTCCATGGCAGTAATCATATCAGTATCGATACCAGGATAAAACTGGAACTGGTTGCCGTTTCCAGGCCACGCATGATGCCGGTGTCGCAGGTGCTTGAAGCGCCTGCAGCCCGATCAATTCAAGGAGCAGCATCATGTCTTTGCAGCATGTGGTCGTCATCGGAGGTTCTTCCGGCATCGGCCTCGCCACGGCGACATTACTTTTGAAACAAGGATATAGGGTCACTATTGCAGGCCGTGACGGCGAAAAACTCGCGGCGGTCAAGGCTTCGCTCGATGGCAATCTGCGCAGCCTGGTGCTCGATGCGACGCAGCTTTCCACGCTCGGGGAGGCTTTTGGCGGGATCGGCGCGTTCGACCATCTGGTGCTGGCGATGGGCAGCGGCCATGGCGCCGGACCTTTTGCATCGCTCGATATGGCGGATCTGCTTGCCGGGTTCCAGACCAAGCTCATTCCGCATGCCGCGGTAACCCAGGCGGCGTTGCCGCTGTTGCAGCCGGGCGGCAGCATCACTTTCGTTTCGGCGGTCAGCGCGCAGGCCGCGATGCCCGGTACGGCTGGGCTTGCTGCCGTCAATGCCGGCATCGAGGCGATGGTGCCGGTGCTGGCGGCCGAGTTGAAGCCGTTGCGTGTCAACGGCGTTTCCCCTGGGGTCGTCGATACGCCTTGGTGGAGTTTCCTGCCGCCTGAGCAGCGCGGCAGCGTCTTTGCGGATTTCGCAGGCCGCACACCGGTCGGCCGTGTCGGCAGGCCGGAGGATATTGCGGAGGCGATAGCCTTCCTGGTCGGAAACACCTTCATGAGCGGCCATATCATCACCTGCGATGGCGGCGTGCGTCTTGGCGCCTGAGGCAGGTAAATTCAAACCGGAGAGGTCATGCGCCGTGCAGGGCGCCTGGCCCCAATGGCGACACGGCTGCGACCTTTCGATCACGTGATGCGGCGGCAAGCCTTTCCTCGGCGCTGCGGGCGATTGCCTGCAGGTCGCGCGGCTTGCCTGATATCTTCTCCATGGCGGCGATGACGACATCGGTTGCGAGGTAGTCCGGCTTATGGCCGACGCCGCGAACGGTGATGAGTTCGGAGCCCGATATGTCGCGGGCAAGGCCGCGCGAATGCAGGTGCTCCCAGACGATCTCGTCGCGGTCGCCTGTTATGATGACGGTCGGCGCGGTGATCTGCGAGTAGAGCGGCGACTGTTCCTTCACATAGGCCAGCAGTCTTTTGAAATCGGCGGCGTTGTTGTGGAAGGCGCGGGGCCGCAGCACCAGTGACGGGCCGGTTTTTTCGATATAGTCGGCCGGGCGCGGATTGGGGCGGAAGACGTTCAGCGTGCCGCGCTCCAGGCGGCTCAGCCCGAGCGGCACGACGATCGCATGGTTGAAGAGCCAGCCGACGACCGGCACGGTTGCGACATGATAATACCAGTCGATGCCGCCCGGCCATGGATGGGTGGCGGGTGCGAGGAACAGCAGGCCCGATGTCTTATCGGGATGGCGCAGGCCGAAGGCGGCGGTGATCGCGCCGCCGAAGGAATGGCCGACAATGATCGCCTTCTCGATGCCGCGCTTTTCCATCAGCCTGGCGATCGCATCGGCCTGGCCGGAGGGAACGGCGTTCTCAGGGCCGCCGCGCTCGGAATAACCGTGACCGGGACGATCGACGAACAGCATTTCCGCCCGGCCTTCGAGTGCTGCGCGAAAGGCGACGACCTGGTCGAGCAGATTGCCGCTGGCGCCATGAATGAAGACAAGCGGCGGCAGATCCGCATTTTCGGGACGCTTTATGTGGACGGCATTCATGCAGTAGCCGCCGACATCCGTCAGTTCGCCGATATTGGGATAGGCGTGTTCGAATTGCCGCGCCTTATAGGATGAGTAACCGATGGCGGCGGCGAGCGGGGCGAGAAGAGCGGAAACTTCTGCAAGCATGATGTTAACAACGAGCGACAGTTGCGGGATGAGCTGCGGGCGAACAAACCGCTACATCATTCCCTCTATATTCTAAAATTGCGCGACGTGATCCGACGTCAAGATGTCAGCCCGGGAATCAGGTGCGGTTGCCCGCGAGTTTTTCGGCAAGCGTGTTGACCTGTTCCTGCGCGGTGCGTTCGGCGGGATAGACATCGAGGAAACGCTCCCAGGCCTTCAAGGTCAGTTGGTCGTTGCCGGAATTGCTGAGAATCGCCGCCATGCCGGAGAGTGCGCCGAAATGGCGCGGCTCGAGATCGAGCACACGTTCGATGTCGGACATCGACTTGCGATAATTGCCCATGACGAAATTCAGCGTGGCACGGCGGTTCCAGCTTTCGGCATAATCGGGCTTCAGCGCGATCGCCTCGTCGAGGAAGTCGAGGGCAGCCGGATTGCGCTTTTCCTCGATCGCCTTGTCGGCCCACTGCATCAGCAGATTGATGGTGGCGCTGCCGGAATCGTTCCATTCCATGCGGATTTCATTGGCGATGCTGCTGGCCTTGTCGGGGTCGCGCTCACGCTTCAACTGGCTGAAGAGCTGGTCGAGGTGCTGCTTCGGCGAACTGCTGACATCCGTCTGTTCGACGATGACGTCCTTTTCCGCGGCGGTGGCCGGAAAAGTGGCGGAGAGGAGAATGAGGGCGAGCGGCAGCGCCGCTGATGTCAAAGCAAAAAAGCGCATGGCGGACATATTAGCCCGCCAACGCCGAAGATCAAACAAATTTGACGTGATCACCATAGTGACCCACCGGATATATCCGCCGGCGCAAGCTCACGCGGCGCGGCGATCCGGATGCGCGAAATCAGCCCTGACGAGCCTTGTAGCGCGGGTTCAGCTTGTTGATGATGTAGATGCGGCCCTTGCGGCGAACCAGACGGTTGTCACGGTGACGAGCCTTGAGCGACTTGAGCGAATTCTTGATCTTCATTTTTCTGATCCGCGATCTCTATGGGGGAATTCACATTCGCCCGTATCTTTAACAATCAAAAGCGCGCCATCGGGCGCGCTCTTTAGGTGGGGGAGCAGATACCTCTTCACCTTTTCCATGTCAACCGCATGAAGGTGTTTTTCCCAAGGCGTCGCGGTGTTTTCTCAAGCCGAAACCGGTGATTTCGGCGTCAAGGTGGTGACGTGGCCCATCTTGCGGCCGGAGCGCCACTCGGTCTTGCCATAGAGATGAACCAGCGTATCGGGACGCTGCAACCAGTCGGGAACGGCAAGGATATCGTCGCCGATCAGGTTCTGCATGACGCAGTCGGAATGGCGCTCGCCATTGCCGAGCGGCAGGCCGGCGACGGCGCGGATATGCTGCTCGAACTGGCTGACGACGCAGGCGGCTTCCGTCCAGTGACCGGAGTTGTGGACACGCGGCGCCATCTCGTTGGCGATCAGACCACCGTCGCGCAGCACGAAGAATTCGATGCCGATGACGCCGACATAGTTCAAGGCGGCGAGGATCTTTTCGGCCGATCGGCGCGCAATATCCGCCGTCGCTGGCGAGATCGTAGCGGGAACCGTCGAGGTGTGAAGGATGCCGCTGCGGTGGACATTCTCGGCGGGATCGAAGCAGACGACCGTGCCGTCGGTGGCCCGCGCGGCGATGATCGAGACCTCGCGCTCGAAGGCGACGAAACTTTCGAGGATGAGCGGCACGCCGCCGAGCGCGGCATATGCGCCATCTGCGCTGTCGGCGACGGAGCGGAAAACCATCTGGCCCTTGCCGTCATAACCGAGACGGCGCGTCTTCAGCACGCCCTGACCGCCGAAATCCTTCAGTGCCATCTCGAGATCGGCCTGGCTGTCGACCGCATGGAAGCGGGCGGTCGATATGCCGCAGCCATTGAGAAAGCGCTTTTCGACGAGGCGGTCCTGGGCGGCTTCCAGTGCCTTCGGCGGCGGATAGACGGACACGCTCGCCGAGAGCGTCTCGGCAGCTGCGACGGGCACGTTCTCGAATTCGTAGGTGACGACATCGCAGATATCAGCGAGTTCGGCGAGTGCCGCCGGCTCGTCATAGGCGGCGGTAATCTGCCGGTTGGCGAGCTGGGCGGCCGGGCAGTCCGCCTGCGGCTCGAGGATGACCGTGCGAAAATTCAATCTGGCGGCGGCAATGGCCAGCATGCGGCCAAGCTGGCCGCCGCCGATAATGCCGATCGTTCTTGCCGTCATAGGTCGTCCATCGGGTATTCGGCGACGGCAGCACTCTGGCGCTCGCGCCATTCGTCGAGCCGGTCGGCGATTTCTTCGTCGGAAAGGGCAAGGACGGCGGCGGCGAGAAGGGCGGCATTGACCGCGCCGGCCTTGCCGATGGCGAGCGTGCCCACCGGAATGCCGGCCGGCATCTGCACGATGGAAAGAAGGCTGTCCTGGCCGGACATGGTCTTTGACTGGACCGGCACGCCGAAGACCGGCAGCGGCGTCATCGATGCGGCCATACCCGGCAGGTGGGCAGCGCCGCCGGCGCCGGCGATGATGACCTTGAAGCCCTCAGCCCGCGCTCCCTTGGCGAAATTGACCAGCCGGTCGGGTGTGCGGTGCGCCGAAATGATGCGCGCATCGTAAGGGATCTCAAGCGCCTCCAGCGTGTCGGCGGCGTTCTTCATGGTCTCCCAGTCGGACTGGCTGCCCATGATGATGGCGACGGGCGGTCTGTCTGTCATCGTTGCTGCTATTCCCTCTCAGGCGATGATGTCAGGGATGATCTGATCTTCCAGCTTGGAGAGCCTGTCCTTGATGACGAGCTTCTTCTTTTTCATACGCTGGATCCGCAGAGCATCGCATCCGGTCTGGATCATGGCGTTGATCGCGGCGTCGAAATCCTCATGCTCCTGACGCAGACGCGCCACTGTGAGCCTGATTTCCGCCTGTTCCTGATCGGCCATATGCAATCCCCGTTATCGTCCTCGGACCTTGTCCGATCTGCCGATGATTTCCGCAAGCTCCTATCACCAAATACAGGTAACGGCTAGTTAGTCTTGATCATGAAATTGCCATCCAGTCTTCATCTTTTGGCCTTCGACAAGCCTTCAAAAATATGTCACAGTCCCCGCCGTTGACACCTTGATCCCCGACGATGATGGCCGGGGAGGGTAAGAGGAAGGAAGGGTCATATGACTGTTCAAGCTCATCTTGAGTCACTCCAGAAAAAGCATGTTGCTCTCGAGGAGGAGTTGCACACGCTCAGAACATCTCCCTCTATTTCCGATACGGAACTTGCCGAGTGCAAGCGCCGCAAGCTGCGCATCAAGGACGAGATTCAGCGTCTTAAGTCATCCGTCCACTGATCTTCCCAAGGGTCGCCGGACGATCATCTTGCGCAAAGAGGTAAATCCATCCATTCCGCCTAAAATCAGCAAGAACCGGTGATCACACACTCGATTTGCGCCAGTCCGATGCCCGCCGCATCGCGGCTGGCGCTTTTGGTTCGTCAAGCTTCAAAGGGTCTGATGATCCGCATCGAGTTTCCGGCCGGCATAATTTTACCCTGAAGCGGAACTGCTCGGGATAAAATTATGCGATTCAAAGTGATAAAACGTCTTCAGAGACGCGTGACGTGCATCAGGCCCAGAATTGATCAAGCCATAAATTGAGCGTGTCGAAGCCGCGGTTGTTGACCGCGTAGATGCGCTTCGTGCCTTCGGATGTCACCGAAACAAGATTGCTGTCCAACAGCGCTTTCAGGTGTTGCGAAACGGCGGGGCGGCTGATCGGCAGACCCTCGGCGAGTTCATTGACCGTCCGTGGTGCGCGGCGCAGTTCCTCCAGCAGAAACCGCCGGTTCGGATCGGCAATCGCAGAGAAAGGGTCCGTGTTCGACATGGCGGGAACGCTACGTCAAACCGGGCGCTCCAGCAAGGAAATTGTGCATTGCAGCGTGCGGCAATTCAAAGTGCTGCAGCGTTCCTCGCGCGTCTCAAAAGAAGCGCGGCGCTTCAGGGTTTCACCAACCAAGGCCCTCGCGCACGATCAGGAAGGCAGCGATCAGCGCCATCGCATACATGAAGGGATAGAAGATCTGTGGCCTCATGCGGCGCACGCACCATGCGCCGGCAAAGGTGGCGAGCGGGGCAAAGGGCAGGAGCGTCGCGGAGGTCGCAAGGTTCTGGGTGTCGAGTTGGCCGAGCGCGAAATAGGGGATCAGCTTGATGGCGTTGAGGATCGCAAAGAAGCGCACACTGGTGCCGGTATATTCGCGTGGCTGCAATTTGAGCGGCAGGGCATAGATCTGGAAGGGCGCGCCGCCGGCATGGGCGACGAAGCTGCCGTAGCCGGAAAATGTACCCCAGAGGCTGGCGGCCACCGGCCGCTGGCCGCGCGGCGGGATCACCTTGCCGGCGCCCGGGCCGAAATTATTCCAGAAATAGCGCAGGCAGAAGAGGATGGTCATCGCGCCGATGACAATGCGCAGCATGCTGCCCGGAACGAGTGCCGAGGTCGCCCAGCCGAGCGCGATGCCGAAGACTGCGCCCGGCAGCATGATCTTCAGCGTCGCCCAGTCGCCATGCTTGCGCCAGATGACGAGCGAGATCATGTCCATGAAGACCAGGATCGGCAACAGGATCGCCGCCGCTTCGACCGGCGAGACGACGAGGGCGAGGAAAGGCAAGCCGATCAGCGACAAAGCGTCGCCCATGCCGCCCTTTGCGAGGCCCACCAGCAGAACCGCGGGCACGGCGGCGTAGTAGAATGACAAATCCTGCGGCATGCTTTCGACGTCCTCCTCTTGCAAGCCTCGTCTAACGGAACTACTCACACAAAACGAGTGCGGATCCCTCATTTCGAAGGGGAATTCGCCGGAAACGGAAAGACCTCATGACCGAACCGGAAAACCGCTGCCGCCTTGTGCTCATCGCACCTGATATTGCCGATGCCGATGAACAGGCAAAGATCGTCGCCGACGCGCTGAAGGGCGGCGACGTCGCTTCGGTGATCGTGCCGCAATACGGGCTCGACGATGGCGCCTTCCAGAAACATGCCGAAAAGCTGGTGCCGCTGATCCAGGATGCCGGAGCGGCTGCGCTGATTTCAGGCGACAGCCGCGTCGCAGGCCGGGCGAAGGCCGATGGCCTGCATCTTTCCGGCAATGCTGAGGCGCTTTCGGAAGCGATCGACAAACACGCGCCGAAGCTGATCATCGGCGGCGGCAACGCGGCTGACCGCCACCACGCGCTGGAGATCGGCGAAGTCAGGCCGGACTATATCTTTTTCGGCAAGCTCGACGGCGACATCAAGCCGGAGGCGCATCCGAAGAACCTTGCGCTCGGCGAATGGTGGGCCTCGATGATCGAGATTCCCTGTATCGTCATGGGCGGCACCGATCCGGCCTCGGCGCTTGCCGTTGCCGAGACCGGAGCGGAGTTCGTGGCGCTGCGGCTGGCGGTCTTCGGCGAGCCCGGCCGGGCGCCGTCGATCGTCGCCGAAATCAACGCGTTGCTTGACGAAAAAGCGCCACGGTTTGAGGATTGAAATCGCCCTCATGCCGATCCCGCCCGTCCCCCTTTTGAAATTTGCCCTTGCCAGCGTGGCGGCTTTGGTTGCTGCCGGGCCGGATGTCGCTTTGGCGCAGGCGCCGGACAGCGTCATCAGCCAGCCGGGCACGGCGCCGGCATCGACCTTCCGCACCGACCGGCCCACTGGCCCGGATGTCAAGCCCTCCGATGGTGTTGGCGTGTTCGACCGTATGGGCGCGAAGCTGCCGGACCTGCCGCCGGAAAAGGATTACAAGGGGCCGATCGACGAGGCTTACGGCGCCTTCCAGCGCGGTTATTACCTGACGGCAATGGACAAGGCGCTGCCGCGCGCCCAGCTCGGCGATCCGGCGGCGCAAACGCTGATCGGCGAAATCCTCTCGCAGGGCCTCGGCGTCAAGAAGGACGTGAAGAATGCCGCCTTCTGGTATGGCAAGGCGGCCGAAGGCGGCGATGCGGCAGCCATGTTCAAATATGCGCTGATCCTGATGGAAGGCCAGGGCGTGCCGCGTGACAAGGTCAAGGCCGACGACTACATGCGCAAGGCGGCCGAGGCCGGCAATCCTTCAGCGGAGTTCAACTGGGCGCAGCTTCTCATCGCCGACAATCCCGGCGAGAAGGGGCTGAAGCTTGCGCTGCCGTTCTACGAGAAATCGGCCGAGCAGGGCATTGCCGATTCGCAATATGCGGTGGCGCAGATCTATGCGACGCTGAAGGACCTGCCGGAGGAAAAGAAGCAGCTCGCCCGCGAGTGGATGGCGCGTGCGGCGCGCGCCGGCTTCGACACCGCCCAGCTCGATCTCGGCATCTGGCTCGTCAATGGCGTCGGCGGACCGAAGGATTACGTCAAGGGTTTCGAATGGCTGAAACTTGCCGCCAATGGCGGCAATGTCGTGGCGCAGAACAAGCTCGCCCATCTCTACATCAACGCCATCGGCACGCCGCCCGATCCGATCGAGGCAGCGAAGTGGTACGTGCTGTCTCGGCGTGCCGGGCTTGCCGATCCGTCGCTTGAGGATTTCTATCTCGGTATCGAGGACGATCAGCAGAAGGCGGCGATCGAGGCCGCCAACAAGTTCCGGCGGCGATAGCGGCCCGACGCGACGCGCTTTAAAAAAGCGCGTCGGCGAACAGATCTTCGTCGTTTTCGGCTTTGGCGGTCTCGGTGGGGGCGGGGGCGGGAGCGCTGTCCGCGGCCGCCGGGATGATGTCGCGATGAATGCTGCGCTCCTGGACCATCGTGTAGTGCTTGAAGATCGTGCGGTCGAGCGGCGCGATCGTCTCGGCGAGATCCGAGATATCTTCGATATCGCTGCCGGCGATGCCTTCGAGCAGATCGGCGCAGCGGCCAAGGACTTCGCCGAGATCATGCTGGAAATCGAGCTTGCCGATCAGCAGGCTGATCTTCGTGGCGACCTCGCGGCCGTTCTCGGCGAGCACTTTCAGTTCATCTTCCATCACGTTGGCTGCGGAGCGGATGTTGCCGACGGCTGACGTCAGGCTCTCCCCGAGGTTGCCGGCCCCGGCGCCGGCAGCGGGGGCGACGCGTCCGGCTGCGGCTTCGAGCGCCGGCAGGCCGTTGACGATGGCGTCGGCGGAATCGTCGAGCTTGCCGGCGAAGATGCGCAGCTCGGCGGTGACGACGTTGATCGACTTGCCTTCCTCGCCGAGACGGCTACAGCGCAGGTTGGTATTCAAGGCCATATAATGGATGTCGGTCTTGACGGCGCGGATATTTGCGATGGCTTCGGAGAGCTTGGCGGCCGTGCCGATCGTCGACTGGCTCACCTGGTCGGCCTGGCGGCTTGCCGTGTCGACCTGCTTGACGATTTCGTGAGCGGCCGAAACGCTGGATTCGAGCGCGCGCATGAAGTTGCCGCCGGCTTCGCCGCTCTGCCCGCTCATCTGATCGCGAAGCTTGAGGATCTCCCGCATGTCGTGGCCGAAACTCGCGATCGTCTTGACGACATTCTCTGAATCCCGCTGGAAATTGGCGCACATGTCGCGCATCTGCGCTGCGGTTAGATGGTGAATGACGTTCTGAAGGCGCTGGCGGGCGCCGGCGTCGAGCCTTGCGCCATCCTCGCCGGCAAAGAAATCGTCGAGCGACGAAAATGTGGCCTGCACATGCTCGATGCGCTGGCGGGTAATGTCGCCGATCTGCAGGGCAGACAGCGTCGAGCCGACCTTGCTCTGGACATCGCGGGCAATCGCGCCGACCTCGCGGGCGATGACGCCGAGATCCTTGCGGTGTGCGGCGATCTTGGCGGCATCATCGCGCAGGGCTGCGGCGACGGCCGGAACGGTCTCGGCATAACCCTTGGAAACGCTGGCGCCAAAGGAGGCGGCGAGCTTGACCTCCTTGTCGAGGCTATCGAGATGCGTGGCGAAACGGTTGACTTCGTCGGTGCCGGAATAGATGCGTTCGAGGATCTCCTGGGCGAAGCCGGCGAATTCGGCAAGGCCGGCACCGGTGATCTTCACGGTCACGGCGAAGGTTCTGAGATAACGCATCGTCTCCTGCATGTCGGAAACGTGCTTGCGCAGTTCCCTGCCGGTATGCGCCAGCGAGACCAACGCCTGCTGACGGTTTTCCTCGGTGACGGGCAACGCCTTCAGGCTCTCCACCGTGGCGCGGAGATCGGCGGTGGTATCGCTGGCTTCCTTGTTGTCGAGCGCCGTGGTCACACTCTCAAGCGAGTTCAACAGGCGGTTGAGGACATCCATCACCGACAGCAGTACGGTGCCGCCTTCGAGAAAACGCTCCTCGACCTGGTTGCGGGCGGATTCCAAGGTCCGGCTGATGTCCCGCCCCGACGAGTAGGCTGCAGCGTTCGGCGATACCAGAGCGTGTGCCAATTTTATACCTTTTCTTAAAATACAGGCAATTCGATTCTATTTTTACGGGCAGGATGGAAACGTCCGGTAAACGCGCCGGACTCGCCAGCGTTGTGATTAACGAAAGATGTCGATGCGACCCAGGGCAAAGTGTCAGGGCCGAGAAATGCAATTTAACACACTGTTTTTACTTTATTTATTTCTAATTTTTGAGAAAAAAATACAACTTATCTCGGATGAGAATTGGGAGTCTCGGGACTCGTTATACGGCAGTTTCCTACAACCGCTGTTTACCCCGCATTAACGCTGCCATGAGAGTCCTTTTAGGGTCATCAAGTATTTCTCTGGCCCAGGAGGCGGCATTGGATACTCCGAAGCAATATTACGAATCTATAAATTTGCCGGATGTGCTCAGCATTCGCAACGTTTCAGAACTATATTCCAAGCTTACTGATGAATTTCATAGTCGTGATTCAATCATCATCAGCATTCCGGAAGGCGCGGAAGCGGATCTGAGTTTCGTTCAACTCATCGAATCCTCGCGCTGCCAAGCAAAATCCCAAGGAAAGACGTTCAAACTTTCTTCGCCGGCCAGTGGTTCGGTCCTGAAGGTACTTGAGCGCGCCGGTTTCATCGAATCTTTCGATCAAGAAGATGCAAATTTCTGGTTGCATAAAGAGGTAACGTTATGAGTGCAAATATCCTGACCGTCGACGATTCCGCCAGCATTCGTCTGACTACCAAGGTCACGCTGACCAATGCCGGCTATAGCGTCACCGAGGCAGTCAACGGGGCAGAGGGCCTCGCGACGGCTAAGGGCAGCACCTTCGATCTGATTGTGACCGATCTCAACATGCCTGTCATGGACGGGCTGACGATGATCGAGGAGCTGCGCAAGCTGCCGGCGCAGGCCGGCGTTCCGATCATCTTCCTGACGACGGAATCGGATGCCGATCTCAAGGCGCGTGCCAAGGCCGCCGGCGCCACCGGCTGGCTGACCAAGCCGTTCGACCCCGAAAGTCTGGTGAAAATCGTGAAAAAGGTTCTCGGACGATGAGCACGATCGATCCTGTCGCCGTATTCCGCATGGAGGCCGCCGAATGCCTCGAAGCGATCGAGGCCGGTCTTCTCGACCTGACCCACCAACTCGACAACAGGGATCTCGTCGACGCCGTGTTCCGCGGGCTCCACACCCTCAAGGGCTCCGGCGCGATGTTCGGTTTCGAGGCGCTCGCCGCCTTCACCCATCATTGCGAAACAGCCTTCGACCGCGTCCGCAAGGGTGAGGTCGCAGCGACCAGCGAACTCGTCGCCGCCGTTCTCGCCGCCCAGGACCATATGCGCGCCCTGGTCGACCAGCCGGACGCCGATCACGGCGATACCGGACATAAGCTTCTGGCGCAGCTGCAGGCCGCCGTCGGCGGCAAGGCGCCAGCGGTAGCTGCCCCTGTGGTCGCCGTTCCTCCACCCGTGGCCGTACGCGAGGCATCGGCGAAGAGGAAGAACAGCTGGCGCATTCGCTTCAGCCTGCCCGCCAATTCGATGGCCAACGGCACCAATCCGCTCGGCCTGCTGGACGAGCTGCGCGATCTCGGCGAATGCACCGTGCGCGCCAATAGCTCGGCTATTCCGCCGCTCGACGAGCTCACTCCGACGGAACTCCATATCTCCTGGGACGTGACGCTGGTGAGTGACCAGGACCGTTCGGCGATCGACGACGTCTTCATCTTCGTACTCGATGATATGGAACTCAGCGTCGAGGAAATCGACGCGCCGGCAGCGGCAACGGTCGCGGCCATCGAGGAAAAGACAGCAGCTGCAACTGCCGCCGCGGCGTCGACGGCGCCCGCTCCGCCGGCCGCCGTTCCGGAATTCCGTCCTGTCGAGGCGGTTCCGGCCAAGCGCGAGGCGCCCGTTGCCGTCAGCCAGGCCAAGGCGGCCGAGAACGTCCGCGTTCCGGCCGAACGTCTCGACGAGCTGATGGACCGCGTCGGCGAGCTCGTCATTGCGCAATCGCGCCTCAGCCAGCTCGCCAGCGCCAGCACCGATATCGCGCTGCGCTCCGTCTCTGAAGAAATCGAACGCCTCTCCGGCGAATTGCGCGACACGATGATGGTGCTGCGCATGGTGCCGGTCGCCACCCTCTTCTCTCGCTTCCGCCGCCTCGTCCACGATCTCGCCCGCGAGACCGGCAAGGTGATCGAGCTGGTGACGGAGGGCGAGAGCACCGAAGTCGACAAGACGGTCATCGAGCGCCTGGCCGATCCGCTGGTGCATCTGGTGCGCAACTCGATCGACCACGGCCTCGAAACGCCGGCCGATCGACTTGCCTCCGGCAAGACCGAAGCCGGCACGGTGACGCTTTCGGCCCGCCAGGCCGGTGGCGAGGTGATCATCTCGATCAAGGACGACGGCCGCGGCATCAATCGTGACCGGGTTCGCGCCAAGGCGGAATCTTCCGGCCTCATCCACCCCGGGCAGCCGCTTTCCGACTCCGAGCTGCTGCAACTGATCTTCGCCCCCGGCTTCTCGACAGCCGCGGCGATCACCAATCTGTCCGGCCGCGGGGTCGGCATGGACGTGGTCAAAAAGACGGTCGAAGCGCTTCGCGGCGCAATCGACATCGTCAGTGTGCCCGGACAGGGTTCGGAAGTGTCGCTGCGCATCCCGCTGACGCTTGCCATCATCGATGGCCTGCTGGTGCGGGTCGGTTCCGGCCGCTACGTCATCCCGCTCTCGGCGGTCGAGGAATGCCTCGAACTGTCGCTCGAGGAAGATCTCCGTTCGCGCGGCCGCAGCTTCATCTCACTGCGCGACAGCCTGGTGCCGTTCCTGCGCCTGCGCGATCTCTTCCGCACCGGCACCAAGCCCGACGTGCACCAGAAGGTCGTCGTCATCTCGACCGGCACCGAGCGTGTCGGCCTCGTCGTCGACCAGATCATCGGCGACCACCAGACGGTCATCAAGTCGATGTCGAAACTGCACAATAACGTTGCGACCTTCTCGGGCGCCACCATTCTCGGCGACGGCAGCGTCGCTCTCATTCTCGACGTCGGGCACCTGGTTGCCGCGGGTCAGCAACAGGAGGCGCAATTGCGTGTAGCAGGATGAGTGCAACAGCAGCAGCCGAACGATTTGACAATCACTGGAGCTATGCCGAGGAAGTGGAGGTCCTGACCTTCGATCTCAACGGCGAAACCTTCGCGCTGGAAGCGGTCATCGTCCAGGAAATCCTGGACCTGCTCCCTGAAACAGCGGTACCGGGCAGCCAGCCCTTCGTCGCCAGCGTCATCAACTTTCGCGGCAAGGTCATTCCGCTCGCCGATCTGCGCCTCGCCTTCGGGATGGAAGCGGCAGAAGCGACGATCGACAGCCGCATTATCGTCATCGAGATCGATCTGCAGGGCGAGCAGACGCTCGTCGGCCTCAGAACCGACAAGGTGAACGAAGTGACGACGCTTGCAAAGACCGCGAGCGAGGCACCACCGAGCGTCGGCATGCGCTGGCGCGCCGACTACATCAACTGCCTCGTGAAGAGGGGCGGAGAATTCATCATTCTCCCTAATCTGCAGGCGATTTTCTCATCGAGGCACGATGCGGCGGGAGCCGTTAATTGACGCCGGATGAATTCAACGAGGGGTTTGGACCATGCGACTGACAATCAAGACGAAACTGGTGACCGCGTTCACCTTCATCATTCTGATGCTCATGGGCACCGCCGCTTACGGTGTCCTCAGCCTTGGATCGCTGAACGATACGATCGATAAGCTTCTCTCCGGCCCGGCAGCCCGCCTCGATCTCGCGCAGCAGATCAACATCGCCCAGCTCGAGGCCATCCGCCAGCAGAAGAACCTGCTCACCGCCCGGACCGCGGACGAGTCGGCCGGGGCAATCGCCAAGGGCAACCAGGCCCGCAAGGAATTCGCCGACGCCTTCAGCCATGTGCTGGCGCTGGCAACGGAAGAGGGCAAAGTGCGCTGGGCACGCATCGCCGAGCTGTCCAAGACCTTCAATGCGGCCGACGATCAGATCCGCGAATATGTGAAGGCCGGCAATGCTGAAGGCGCAAATGCCATCTCCGTCTCGACGGCCCGGGCCGCTGCCAACGACATCGACTCGACACTCAGCGAAATCCTGGCACTTGAAAAGCAGCGTATGAAGGCTGCCGATGACGGCGCCGAAGCGCAGTACACGACGACCCGCACGACGATGATGGCGGTCGCCGCCGTCGCGCTGCTGATCGCTGCTCTCACCGCCTTCTGGATCGCCAGCACGATCAGCAAGGGACTCAGCCGCGCCAACACCGTGGTTCGCGAGGTGTCGGAAGGCGATCTGACGAAGATGGCCGATATCACCAGCCATGACGAAATCGGCGAGCTTCTGGGTAATGTCAATACGATGATCGAACGCCTGCGCGGCGTCGTCGCCGACGCATTGTCGGCTGCCGACAACGTCTCTTCCGGCAGCCAGGAACTTTCGGCGAGCTCGGAACAGGTCTCGCAGGGCGCCACCGAACAGGCGGCGTCGGCTGAAGAGGCGTCGGCCTCGATGGAGCAGATGGCCGCCAACATCAAGCAGAACGCCGACAACGCCGCCCAGACGGAAAAGATTGCCCGCCAGTCGGCCAAGGACGCGGAAGCCAGCGGTGAAGCGGTGACGCGTGCCGTCGACGCCATGCGCACGATCGCTCAGAAGATTGGTATCGTCCAGGAGATCGCCCGCCAGACCGATCTCTTGGCTCTGAACGCGGCTGTGGAAGCAGCACGTGCCGGCGAACACGGCAAGGGTTTTGCGGTCGTCGCCTCCGAGGTTCGCAAACTCGCCGAACGCAGCCAGTCGGCCGCCGCCGAAATCAGCTCGATGTCGAGCGATACGGTCAAGGCCGCCGCCGATGCTGGCGACATGCTTGGCCGGCTGGTGCCCGACATCCGCAAGACGGCCGAGCTGGTCTCCGAGATCAGTGCAGCCTGCCGCGAACAGGATATCGGCGCTTCGCAGATCAATGAGGCGATCCAGCAACTCGACAAGGTGACGCAGCAGAATGCCGGCGCCTCCGAGCAGATGTCGGCGACCTCCGAGGAGCTCGCCTCTCAGGCGGAAGAACTGCAGGCCTCGATCGCCTTCTTCAAGGTCGATACAGCGGGCAGTGCGCGGCCCGGCGCCCAGAAGGCACAGCCAAAAACCTCGGCCAAGGCGGTCAAAGCCCCGGCCGCTGTCCGCAGAACCGCCCCGCAGGCCCATGGACAGGGTCGCGGCCAGACGGTTTCGGCTCAGCAGCAGCGTCTCAAGGGCTTTGCTCTCGACATGTCGATGGGCGGTCCAGACGCCAGCGACGACGATTTTAGGGAGAGCGCATAAGCGCTCCTGCCCTCAATGTGATCCCTCGGGCTGCTCCGGCGGCCCGAGGAGGGAATATCCCCCAACGCATGTAGGCGTTGGCGCTGCGATGGAGATGTCCGGCTGCCGGGAAGTGAATGTAATCGCTTTTCCCCGTTTCAACACATCACTTCCAAGCTCGACGTCCCGCCAAGGGGACATGTCTCTCTCCATTCGTTTTGACCGCAAATCGGGGGTATCACATGCGTTTCACCATTAAACTCAAACTGGGTCTTGCCTTCGGCATCATGACGCTGCTGCTGATCGGCATCGCGGTTTATGGAAGCCTCAGCCTCGGCACTTTGAACGAGGCGAGCAGCAATATGATCGACGGCCCGATGCGCCGCCTGGAACTGGCGCTGAATGCCAATGTCGCCGAAGTCAACGCCATCCGCGCTCAGAAGAACGCGCTGCTTTCCACGGATCCCGACGCGGCCGCCGCTTTCTACAAGGAAGCCGATCAGAACCTGCAGGCCATGTTCGATGCTGTTGACGCCGGTTTCGCCATCGCCACCGCTGAAGGCAAGCCTCATTGGGAAAAGCTGCGGACGGTCGGTGGGAAATTCCGTGAAAAATCCACTGAGTTGCAGCAACTTGACGCGAAGGGCGACAAATCAGGCGCGCTGGCGCTTTCACTCGGCGACCTTCGAGCGATGACCAATGACATGGGCGATGCAATCGCCGCCCTTACGGAGATCCAGCGCAAGGGCATGCAGGCAACCAACCACTCGAACACCGATCTTTATAATTCGACCAAGCTGATCCTCACTGCTGCTTCCGGCATCGCCGTGCTCGTCGCACTCGCCGCCGCATTGTGGATCACGCTCGGAATCAACAACGGCTTGCGGAAGATCACGACCGTCGCAAACGCCGTCGCAATCGGTGATCTCAACCAGAGGGTCGACGTCAAGACCAATGACGAGATCAAGGATCTCATCAACACGGTCAATACCATGACCGCCAATCTGCGCGCCACGGCAGCCCTTGCCGACCAGATCGCCATGGGCGACCTCAGCACCGACGCCAAGCCGCTTTCGGACAAGGATACGCTCGGCATCGCGATGCAGAGCATGATCTCCAACCTACGAACCACCGCCGGCATCGCCGATCAGATCGCAAACGGCGACCTGACGGTGTCTCCGAAGCCGCTCTCCGACAAGGATGCGCTGGGCCTCGCCCTGGAGCAGATGGTCGAGCGCCTGCGCGGCGTCGTCGCCGACGCAATCTCCGCGGCCGAGAACGTCTCGTCCGGCAGCCAGGAGCTTTCGGCAAGCTCCGAGCAGGTCTCGCAGGGTGCCACCGAACAGGCGGCTTCCGCCGAAGAGGCTTCCGCTTCGATGGAAGAGATGGCCTCCAACATCAAGCAGAACGCCGACAACGCCGCCCAGACGGAAAAGATCGCCCGTCAGTCGGCCAAGGATGCGGAAGCCAGTGGTGAAGCCGTCTCCCGTGCCGTCGACGCCATGCGCACGATCGCTCAGAAGATCGGCATCGTCCAGGAAATCGCCCGGCAGACCGATCTGCTGGCTTTGAACGCCGCAGTCGAAGCGGCGCGCGCCGGTGAACACGGCAAGGGATTTGCGGTCGTCGCCTCCGAGGTTCGCAAACTCGCCGAACGCAGCCAGTCGGCGGCCGCCGAAATCAGCGCCATGTCGAGCGATACCGTGACAGCCGCCCAGGAAGCCGGCGAAATGCTCGGCCGGCTGGTGCCCGATATCCGCAAGACGGCCGAGTTGGTCTCCGAGATCAGCGCCGCCTGCCGCGAACAGGATATCGGGGCGGCCCAGATCAATGAAGCGATCCAACAGCTCGACAAGGTGACGCAGCAGAATGCTGGCGCTTCCGAGCAGATGTCGGCGACCTCCGAGGAGCTCGCCTCCCAGGCCGAAGAGCTGCAGACGTCGATCGCTTTCTTCAAGGTCGATACGGCCGGCAGTCGCCGTGACCGCGCCCCGGCGGCAAAACTCGCCGCCCGCAGCCGGGTTCAGGCGGCACCACGCAAACCGGGCGGCAAGACGCCGGCCAATACGGTCGCCGGCCAGCAGGCCCGCGTGAAAGGATTTGCCCTCGACATGTCGATGGGCGGTCCCGACATGGCCGATGACGAGTTTAGGGAGAGCGCATAGCGCTCCCTTGGAGAAAGCGCATAGGTGCTCTCTCCGTTTGCAACTGTCGTGGGCCAGCCAACATGGCCCGCGACGCAGGCTTCCGGTGCTCGAGGGGATAGGCACGGAACCTATTCATTTCTTTCCGTTGGATGCTTTTGCCTGATGGAATTTCTTTGCTGCATGACGCCGCGCCACCTGGACCATATTTATTGCTTCGCTCTCTGAGAGGAATATTGAGATGCGTATTACGATCAAACTTAAGCTCGCGGCCGCATTCGGCTTTGTCATATTGTTGCTGGTGGGTAGCGCGGTTTATGGAATCATCAGCCTCAGCTTGCTGAACGACGCTGTTGGCGACCTTGTTTCCGGGCCTGCAAAAAGGCTGGAACTGGCTCTGGAGGCGCAAACTGCCGAGCTCGATGCCGTCCGTTGGCAAAAGAACGCGCTTCTGGAAATGGATTCCGAAATCGTCAAAAAGGATTATCAGAATTCGGCGAGAAGCGTGGATGAAATGCTCAGCTTCGCGACAAGCGGCCTACAGCTCGCAACTGCTGAAGGCAAGCCGCTCTGGGACAGGTTGATCGAACTGGCCAAGCGCTTCGATGAAGGCTCCAACAAAGTAGCCTCCATTCAACAAAGCGGCGACAGAGCGGCGGCCGTGGCCCTTTCCTCAGGGGAGGTTCGCGCCCTCGTCGCGGAAATGGAAGAGGTTTTCGGGAAACTCGTTACGCTTCAACAGAAGTCGATGGCGCAAGCCGATAGCGATACCGATGCTCTTTATAGCTCAACAAAGAACATGTTGATCGGTATCGCAATCGGGGCTTCCCTTATCGCCTTCGCCGCCGCGCTTTGGATCGCGCTCGGTGTCAACAGCGGCCTGCGCAAGATCATGAACGTTGCCAGCGCCGTCGCCATCGGCGACCTGAACCAAAAGGTCGAGATCAGGACCAACGACGAGATCAAGGATCTGGTCAACATGATCAACACCATGACGGACAACCTTCGCGTCACCGCCAACATTGCGGCACAGATCGCTGACGGCGATCTGACGGTGTCTCCGAAGCCGCTTTCGGAGAAGGATACGCTCGGCATTGCGCTCGACCAGATGGTCGAGCGCCTGCGTGGCGTTGTCGCCGATGCGGTCGCGGCCGCCGAAAATGTTTCGGCCGGCAGCCAGGAACTGTCCTCGAGCTCCGAACAGGTGTCGCAGGGCGCCAGCGAACAGGCGGCTTCGGCCGAAGAGGCGTCGGCCTCGATGGAGGAGATGGCCGCCAACATCAAGCAGAACGCCGACAACGCCGCCCAGACGGAAAAGATCGCCCGCCAGTCCGCCAAGGATGCGGAAATGAGTGGCGAAGCGGTGTCGCGCGCCGTGCAGGCGATGCGGACCATTGCCGAGAAGATCAGCATCGTCCAGGAAATTGCCCGCCAGACCGATCTTCTGGCGCTCAACGCCGCCGTCGAAGCGGCGCGCGCCGGTGAACACGGCAAGGGTTTTGCGGTCGTCGCCTCCGAGGTTCGCAAGCTTGCCGAACGCAGCCAGTCGGCCGCCGCCGAAATCAGCTCGATGTCGAGCGATACGGTCAAGGCCGCCCAGGACGCTGGCGACATGCTCGGCCGCCTGGTGCCCGACATCCGCAAGACGGCCGAACTGGTTTCCGAAATCAGTGCGGCCTGCCGCGAACAGGATGTGGGCGCCTCGCAGATCAACGACGCGATCCAGCAGCTCGATCGGGTGACGCAGCAGAATGCCGGCGCGTCCGAGCAAATGTCTGCGACCTCGGAAGAGCTCGCGAGCCAAGCCGAAGAACTGCAGGCCTCGATCGCCTTCTTCAAGGTGGATACCGCAGGCGCCCGCCAATCCCGCGTGCCCGCTGCCAGGGCGACTGTCCGCAGCTCGGCGCCCGCCGGCCGCAACCTCGGCACCAGGAAACTCGCCGCCAACAGCGTCGCCGGTCAGCAGGCGCGGGCAAAGGGTTTTGCTCTCGATCTCTCCATGGGCGGTCCCGATGATGGGGACGTCGAATTTAAGGAAAGTGCATGATCATGGCCACGACATCCCTGGAAGCGCAATTCGTGACCTTCAGCCTCGGCGAGGAGATCTTCGCCGTGCCGGTCGAGGTGGTACGGGAAATCCTCGACTATGCGGAAGCTTTCAAGATTCCGAATGGTCCCGACTATCTGCTCGGTCTGCGTGACGTGCGCGGACAGGGCGTGCCGACGATCGATCTTCGATTGAAGCTCGGCATGACGAAGACCGTGCCGACGCCGCACACACGCGTGCTCGTCCTCGACGTGCCGATGGAAAGCCGGCTGCTGACGCTCGGCCTCGTCGCCGACCGCGTCTTCGAGGTGACGCCGTTCCGGCGCGAACAGATCGAGGCGGCGCCTGATATCGGCGTGCGCTGGCGCTCGGATTATATTGCCGGCGTCGTTCGCCGTGAAAACGGTTTCGTCGTCATCATCGATCTTGCCCGGTTGCTGTCGCACGAGGACGCCTCGGCACTGCAATCGGCGGCCTGACCCGCGCATCAACTGGGAGTACGGCGTTCTATGAGTATGGCAGCGGTGGAAACCCAATTGCCGGGGGACCGGATCAGCAAGCGCAATTTCGACAAGCTTGCCCGGTTCATCTACGACTATAGCGGCATCAAGATGCCGCCGACCAAGCTGACGATGCTCGAAGGGCGGCTGAGGCGCCGCCTTCGCGCAACCAACCATTCGACCTTCGACGATTATTGCGACTTCCTGTTCAATCACGACGGCCTCGCCCAGGAAACCGTCTACCTGATCGACGTGGTGACGACGAACAAGACCGACTTCTTCCGCGAAGCCAAGCATTTCGATTACTTGCAGAGCGTGGCGTTGCCGGCGATCGCCAATAGCGGCGTGCGGACCATCCGCACCTGGAGTTCGGCCTGCTCGACAGGGGCGGAACCCTATACGATGGCGATGGTGTTGGCGGAATTCACCGAAGGCCGCAACGACGTCTCCTACAGCGTGCTTGCCACCGACCTTTCCACCGACGTGCTACAGACGGCGCGCCGGGGCATCTACCCGGAAGACCTCATCGCGCCTGTGCCGCGTGACCTGCAGCGCAAATACGTGCTGACGGCCAAGCAGCCGGATCGGCGGGAGGTGCGCATCACGCCGAAATTGCGCAGCAAGATTGGTTTTGCCCGCATGAACCTGATGGACGAGAAATACCCGATCGGCGAGGCGATGAACGTCATCTTCTGCCGCAACGTGCTCATCTACTTCGACAAGCAGACTCAGGCCGGCGTGCTCAACCGCCTCTGCGACTGCCTGGCGAAGGGCGGCTACATGTTCATCGGTCATTCCGAATCGATTACCGGCTTCGACCTGCCATTGAAACAGGTCTCGAATACGGTGTTTCAGCGCATCTAGAGCATGTCCGTTTTCTTCCAATCACGGGCGTGCTCTATCTCTTTGTGTCACTAAAGAGTTAGAGCATGATGTCGTCCGAAAATTGCCAATTCTTTTCGGCATCATGCTCTAGGAGCATTCATGGCTAAAAAAATCCGCGTTCTGATCATCGACGATTCTGCCAGCGTCCGTCAGACACTGACCCATGTCTTGGAGCAGGATCCCGATATCGAGATCATGGCGGTCGCATCCGACCCCTTCGTGGCGGCGCGGAAGCTGCTGGAGGAGATCCCCGACGTCATCACGCTCGATGTGGAAATGCCGCGCATGGACGGCATTACCTTCCTGCGCAAGCTGATGTCGCAGCGGCCGATCCCCGTCGTGATGTGCTCGTCGCTGACGGAAGCGGGTTCGGAAACGCTGATCCAGGCGCTGGAGGCCGGCGCCGTCGACGTCATCCTGAAATCGAAGATCGGCGCCGCCGACAGCCTTGCCGACGATGCGATGCGCATTCGCGAAGTCGTCAAGAGCGCCTCGCATGCGCGGCTTACCACGGTGCGTCGCGCCGCCGGAACCATCCGCTCGGCTTCGGCGGAAGGGCCGGCCAAGAAGCTGACGGCGGACGTGATGCTGCCGCCGCCGACGGGGCGGGCCATGGCGAAGACGACGGAGATGGTCGTCTGCGTCGGCGCCTCCACAGGCGGCACCGAGGCGCTGCGCGAATTCCTGGAGGAACTGCCGGCCAATGCACCCGGCATGGTGATCGTCCAGCATATGCCAGAGAAATTCACCGCCGCCTTCGCCAAGCGGCTGAACGGGCTCTGCGAGGTCGAGGTCAAGGAAGCCGTCGATGGCGATCCGGTGCTGCGCGGCCATGTGCTGATCGCGCCAGGCGACAAACACATGCTGCTCGAACGCCAGGGTGCGCGCTACTATGTGAGCGTGAAGACCGGACCGCTGGTGTCGCGCCACCGGCCTTCGGTCGACGTGCTTTTCCGCTCGGCGGCGCGCTCGGCCGGCTCGAATGCCATGGGCATCATCATGACCGGCATGGGCGACGACGGCGCGCGCGGCATGCTGGAAATGCATCAGGCCGGCGCCTACACGGTGGCGCAGGACGAGGCGAGTTCGGTTGTCTTCGGTATGCCGAAGGAGGCGATCGCCAAGGGCGGTGTCGACCGTATCCTGCCGCTCGATCAGATCGCTCGCGAAGTGCTGATAACGCAGCAGAAATTCTGAGATGAGTTTCGAGGGAAACCACGTAAAACGGGCGGTCCCGGAAGATGGCGCGGATTTAATCCGTTCAGCATAATCGGCGGTTTCCGGTGTCGCAGGGCAGCCATGCGCGCCTCCCCTTGAAATTTCCCTGATTTTGTGGTCTTGAGGCCGCCAATCTTTGCAGCGCCGCCTGTCATGCATGTTCAGGGACATTTCCCGCCCCTGGCAGTGCGCGCCCCGTATCAGTCCCAAGGAAAAATGCGCCGATGGCCCGTTCAGCTCTTCTCAATGTCATGGTTCAGGCTGCCCTCAAGGCAGGAAAATCGCTGGGACGTGATTTCGGCGAAGTGCAGAACCTGCAGGTTTCGGTGAAGGGACCCGGCGATTTCGTTTCCACTGCCGACCGCAAGGCCGAAAAGATCGTTCGGGAAGAACTGCTCAAGGCGCGTCCCACCTATGGCTTTCTCGGCGAGGAAAGCGACGAGATCAAGGGCACGGACGGCGCGCACCGCTGGATCGTCGACCCGCTCGACGGCACGACGAACTTCCTGCACGGCATTCCGGCCTTCGCTGTTTCGATCGCGCTCGAACGCAAAGGCGAGATCGTTGCCGCCGTCGTCTTCAATCCGGCGACCGACGAGCTCTATACAGCCGAGCGCGGTGGCGGCGCCTTCCTCAACGACCGGCGCCTGCGCGTCGCTGCGCGCCGCGTGTTGTCGGATTGCGTCATCGGCTGCGGTGTGCCGGCGCTCGGCAAGCGTAATCACGGCAAGTTTCTGGTCGAGCTTCGCCACGTGATGGGCGAAGTGGCGGGCATCCGCCGCCTGGGCTCGCCGACACTCGATCTCGCCTATGTCGCCGCCGGGCGCTTCGACGGTTTCTGGGAAGCGGAGCTTGCGCCCTGGGACATGGCGGCCGGCATCCTGCTCATCCGTGAAGCCGGCGGGTTCGTCACCGATTGGGACGGCGGGACGGCCATTCTGGAGAGCGGCGCGATCGTCGCCGGCAACGAACTCATCCACAAGGCGCTGATCGAAGTCGTCAAGCGACCGATCCCCGCCAAGTAAGCGAACGAAAATCCGGCTGTTGTAAAGTCACGGTTTTCGCCCCGGCATACTTCAATTCGGCACAATGTTGCTCTAGTCTCCGCCAGCAATGACTCCGGAGGCAGCGACCCTATGGAAAATGTGAATGTGGCGGAGATCGGCTCCACCGAAAAGACGGCCGGCGGTTATGCCTACAGGCTTTCGAGCCCCATGCCCTTCCTCTGGACGATGCTGCTTTTCCTGGTCATCGTCGGCTTTATCGCCGCCATCCTCTTCCGCCAGACGCAGACCGCCTTCATGCACAATCCAGGCCTCAACGGCCTGATCGTCGGCGTTCTCGCGGTCGGAATCATCCTTGTTTTCAATCACGTGCTGGCGCTTCGCCCCGAAGTGCGCTGGTTCAACTCGTTCCGCGCCGCCGGCAGCGCCGACAAGGTCAGCCGCAATCCGCGGCTGCTTGCGCCGATGCGGGCGCTGATCGGCAGCCGCAAGACCTCGGTCGCGCTGTCGACGACGGCGCTGCGCTCGATCCTCGATTCGATCGCCACCCGCCTTGACGAATCGCGCGACGTTTCGCGCTACCTGATTGGCCTCCTGGTCTTCCTCGGCCTGCTCGGCACCTTCTGGGGCCTCATCGGCACGATCGGTTCGATCAGCATCGTCATCCAGTCGCTCGATGCCGGCTCGAACGGAACGGGGGATGTACTTTCGGCGCTGAAGGAAGGGCTTTCCATGCCGCTTTCGGGCATGGGCCAGGCCTTCTCCTCCTCGCTGCTCGGCCTCTCCGGTTCGCTCATTCTCGGTTTCCTCGATCTGCAGGCCGGCCGCGCGCAGAACCGCTTCTATATGGAACTGGAAAACTGGCTGTCCTCGGTCACAGATGTCGGCTCCGATCTTGCCCCGGCCCTCGACGCCGTTTCCGGCGCCTCCTCGGACGACATGCGCGCGCTCTCCGATTATCTGCGCAAGGTCTCCGAAGAGGGCGGCACCGGCAGCCAGCGCTCCGTCGCCGCCATGGCGAGCCTTGCCGAAGGCATTCAGGGCCTCGTCAAGAACATGCGCAACGAACAGCAGATGCTGCGCGACTGGATCGAGGCGCAGCAGGACGAGGCGAAGGCGATGCGCCGCACGCTTGACCGGCTGGCCGAACGCATCGGCGTGCAGGAGCGCGCAGGCGAGAGAGGCGAGCGCACGCGCGACCGCGCCAGCCAGACAGAAAAGAGCGAGGGCAAGTAAGCCATGGCTCTTGCCCGCAACCGCCGCCGCGAACGCACGGTGGATTATTGGCCGGGTTTCGTCGACGCGCTGTCGACGCTGCTCATCTCGATCATGTTCCTGCTGACGGTCTTCGTCGTCGGGCAGTTCATCCTCAGCCGCGAGATCACCGGACGCGACGAGGTGCTCAATCGCCTCAACAGCCAGATCAACGAGCTGACGCAGCTACTCGCGCTCGAAAAGGGCAGCAACCAGGATCTTCAGGATTCGGTCGCCAATCTGCAGGCCTCGCTTGCCAGTGCCGAAGGCGACCGTTCGCGGCTGCAGGCGCTGCTGAATGCCGGTTCGGGCGGTCAGGATGCAGCGCAGAAACGGATCGGTGCGATGACGCAGGAGCTCGACGAGCAGAAGCAGGTGAGCGAGCGGGCGCTCAGCCAGGTCGAACTGCTGAACCAGCAGATTGCAGCGCTTCGCAGCCAGATCGCCGCCGTCGAAGCTGCCCTTCAGGCGTCGGAGGAGAAAGACCGGGTCTCGCAGACTAAGATCGCCGACCTCGGCAGCCGCCTGAACGTCGCGCTCGCGGCGCGCGTGCAGGAACTGAACCGCTACCGTTCCGACTTCTTCGGCCGCCTGCGCGAGATCCTTTCGGACCGCGAGAATATCCGTATCGTCGGCGACCGGTTCGTCTTCCAGTCGGAAGTGCTGTTTCCCTCGGGCGGCGCCGATCTCAATCCGGAGGGGCAGACGGAGATGGCAAAGCTCGCCGCCGCCCTTCTCGATCTCGCCAAGGAAATTCCGCCGGAGATCAACTGGGTGCTGCGCGTCGACGGCCATACCGACAATGTGCCGCTTGGCGGAACGGGCCGCTATCGCGACAATTGGGAACTTTCCTCGGCGCGCGCGATCTCGGTCGTCAAGTTCCTGATCGCGCAGGGCGTGCCGGCCGACCGGCTCGTTGCCGCCGGCTTCGGCGAGTTTCAGCCGATCGCGCCGGGCGATACGCCGGACGCGCGCGCCACCAACCGCCGCATCGAGCTGAAGCTCACTGAGAAATGATTACAGCCGCGCCTCCTTCAGCCGGCCGGCGAGAAAATCGCGGACGGCGGGGCTGTCACTGAGGCCGATCGCCGTCATATAGGCGTCGGCCGCCGCGGTATCGTCGCCGGCTTGCGACAGAAGAAAGGCGCGCACCGCCCAGTAGGGCTGGTAGCTGGCGACAGCGCGCGGATCGAGCTGGTCGAGCCGTTTCAGGCCAGCGGCGGCATTCAGCGCCCTGCCGATCACCGCAGCCTGGCTGACATGTGCACCAGCGTGGGTTTCATCATCACCAGCGCCGCGTAGAGTGTTGTCAACGCCTGCCAGTCGGTCTTTCCCGACAGCCGGCGCGCCGCATGCACGGACTGGATCGCCGCCTGGCACTGGAAGGGGCCGAAACGGTTGAAACTCCCGGCCTTGCGTAGCAGCGAATCCGCTTCGGCGATCATGATCGCGTTCCACGCAGCGGTATCCTGTTCGTCTAGCGGCACATATCGACCATCGCTGTCGCGCCGGGCGTTGCGACGGGCTTCGCAGTGAAGCATCAACGAGAGGAGACCGATTGCCTCCGGTTCGTCCGGCAGTACCGCCAGAAGCGCTCGGCCGAGCCAAATCGCTTCGCCGGCGAGCGAATGGCGCTCTTCTTCGCCGTCGAGGCCGTCCCAGCCGAGGCCGTAGGCGGCGTAGATCGCCGAGAGCACCGCGGCGAGCCGCCCGGGCAAGGCGGGACGCGGCGGAACGGCGAAGGGAATGCCGGCATCGCGAATCTTCGCCTTGGCCCGCACCAGCCGTTGGCTCATCGTATCCGGCGAAACGACGAAGGTTCGCGCGATGGTTCGCGCCTCGATGCCGAGAACGGTCTGCAGCATCAGCGCCGTATGCACGGAGCTGTCGATGGCGGGATGGGTACAGGCAAAGAGCAGCTTCAGCCGTTCATCGGGAAAGATGGCTTTGCCGGCCTCGTTCATGCGTTCCTCCGCTTCTTCGAAGGCGATCAATATCGTCGTTTGCGCCTTGGCCTCGACGGTGCGGTGGCGGGTGGCCTGCATGAGGTTGCGGCGTGCAGCCACCAGCAGCCAGGCCTCCGGATTGCCGGGAATGCCGCGCTCTGGCCAAGCGCGAAGGGCCGAGGCCAGCGCTTCCGACAATGCGTCTTCCGCCGCCGGCACGTCGCGCGAGCGGGCGGCGAGGAAAGCGATCAGCTTGCCGTAGGATTGACGCGCCACCTTTTCGGCAGCGCGTCCGGCATCAGGCGGCATCGTCGCCTCACATCTGCAGGCGCGGGCGCACCTCGACAGAACCCTTGTCGGAGATCGGAACGCGGGTCGCCCATTCAAGCGCGGTGTCGATGTCGGGGACGTCGATCAGATAGAAGCCGCCGAGTTGTTCCTTGCCTTCCGGATAGGGGCCGTCCTGAACATCGTGTTCCCCGCCTTTGCGGCGTACGATCGTGCCGGTCTCCGGGCCGGTCAGCCCGGCGCCGCCGGTCATGATCCCTGCCTGAGCAAGCGCCTTGCTGTAGGCGACCCAGCCATCTCGATAGGCCGGATCGCTGCGGCGCTCGAAATCCTCGGCGGCTTCGCGAATGATGAGAGCATATTGCATGGAAAACTCCTGATCTCGTTGTTGGCGTTGATCCGGGCATGCCGATATCGGGGACCGATATCCCGAGAGCTGTAAAGCCCGGCGGAGCGGAGGGCCGTTCCAAAACAATGAGGCGCGGCCATCGGTCGTTTCGACATGGTTTTCAAAAAATATGCGAAAAAGAAAATGGCGCCGAAAAATCACCAGCAAACGGGCAGACTCAAGGGTGCCGGCGCTGCTCAAGGGCGCGAAAGGGCAGGAGCTGCGTTGACGCCGCCCCTGCCGATCTGATCAGGATTCGGCCTTCGTCTGATCGACGATTTCGGCGCCCGGTGCGTTCTTCTTGATGGATTCGATGGCGTTCACGGCCGACGCCTTCGCCTTGTAGCCCTCGGACGAGAACATGGCTTCGCCGTTCGATGCCTTGAAGCGGAAGCGGAACTCGCCGGCCTTATCCTTATAAACTTCGAATTTATACATGGATGTCTCCCGAAACGCTGAATTGCAACCATCAGCGTAGCGGAGGCTAGATCAAAATGGCGAGCTTTTCCACTACCTTAATTTGAATTGAATTGCTTAGCGTCCAATTGTCACCATTTCCATTGGACGCGAGCAAAGGAGAGGCCGGACGCTTCGCCGCGACAACAAGAGATTTCAGGCCGGGCCGGCCTAAAATCCGAATCCTGTTCGCGATGGAAGAGGCATGATGCTCCGGCATCACTCCATCTGGATATTCGCCCCCTTGACGACCGGTCCCCATTTGGCGAGTTCGGCCTTCACATGGGTGGCAAGTTCTTCCGGCGTCGAGCCGACGATGGTGGCGCTGAATTCTTTCATCCGTTCGGCAACGGCCGGGTCGGCGAGCGCCTTTTTGGCCGAAGCGTTGAGACGCAAGATCACCTCGTCCGGCGTTTTGGCCGGGGCAAAAAGGGCGTTCCATGTATAGGTCTCGTAACCTGGTATGCCCGACTCGGCGACCGTCGGCACATCGGGGAAGGAAGGGGCGCGCTGGCCTGTGGTCACCGCCAGCGCCCGCAGCGTACCGGCCTTGATGTGGCTCGATGAAGAGGGCAGGTTGTCGAACATGATCGGCACCTGGTTGCCGATGACGTCGTTCAATGCCGGGCCGGCGCCCTTATAGGGGATGTGCTGCATGCTGACGCCGGCCATGGACTTGAAGAGTTCGCCGGAAAGATGCAGCGGCGTACCGTTGCCCGACGAGGCGTAACTGTATTTGTCGGGCTCGGCCTTCAACAGCGCGATCAACTCCTGCACGGTCTTTGCCGGCAATTCCGGATTGACGACCAGAACGTTGGGCACGATGACGAGCAGCGAGACCGGCGCGAAATCCTTCTCGGGATCGTATGGGGTCGATTTGAGGATCAGCGGGTTGAGGGCGTGGGTTGCGACCGTGCCCATCAGAATGGTGTAGCCGTCCGGTTCAGCGCGGGCGACATTGCCGGCGCCGAGATTGCCGCCGGCGCCGGCGACGTTCTGGACGATCACCTGCTGGCCCAGATCCTCCGACATCTTCTGCGCGACGATGCGGGCAACGACATCGGTCGAGCCGCCGGCCGCGAAGGGCACGACCATGGTGATCGCGCGATCAGGAAAATCCGCGGCAGCGGCAGTTGCGCCGGCGGCAAAGGCCGCAAGCACACCGAAACCGAGCACAAGGCCCGCACGTCGCGTCATATCGGAAAGCGCCATTCCCATCTCCTCCCAAGAATTTCTACAGCGATATCCCCACCCCGGGGAATGAAGAGGGTAGGGCAGGCTGCGCGAAAGGCAACCGCGGAGAGGTGCTGCGAGGTTCAGACTTTAGTCGCTTTTGGCAGGAGAGATGCGCGCCGGCTATTTGGCGGCGGCGAGTACATCCTCGTTGGCGGCGTCGAATTGCAGCCGTGCCAGCCGCGCATAGATACCGCCATGGCGGATCAGGCTCTTATGCGTGCCCTCCTCGACGACGCGGCCCTGATCCATGACCAGGATGCGATCGGCTTTCAGAACGGTTGCCAGGCGATGGGCGATGACCAGCGTCGTGCGACCGTCGACAAGGCCGTCGAGGGCTTTCTGCACCAGCGTCTCACTTTCGGCGTCGAGGGCGGAGGTCGCTTCGTCGAGCAGCAGCACAGGCGCGTTCTTCAGGATGGCGCGGGCAATGGCGATGCGCTGGCGCTGGCCGCCGGAGAGCGTGATGCCGCGTTCGCCGACTTCCGTCTCGTAGCCCCTATCCAATCGAGCGATGAATTCGTCGGCCTGGGCGGCAAGGGCTGCGGCGCGGACCTCGTCACGCGAGGCGCCGGGACGGCCGAAGGCGATGTTGTCATGGATCGAGGCGGCAAAGATGGTGACGTCCTGCGGCACGATGGCGATGCGCTGACGCAGCTCGTCGGGCGTGGTCAGCTGGGCGTCGACCCCGTCGATCTTCACGCTGCCCTGCTGCGGATCGTAGAAGCGCAGCAGCAGCGAAAAGACGGTGCTCTTGCCGGCACCGGAAGGGCCGACGATGGCAACGGTCTCGCCCGGCGTGATGGCGAAGCTTAAGCCATGCAGCGCCGATTTGCCGGGGCGTGAGGGATAGGCGAAATGCACGTCTGCGAATTCGATGCGGCCGCGGCCAGGGGACGGAAGCGGCTGCGGACTGGCGGGGGCGGCAATCGGCGAAACCTCGTCGAGAAGTTCGGTCAGCCGGTCGGCAGCGCCGGCTGCCTGCGAGAGCTCACCCCAGACCTCCGACAGGGCGCCCAGCGAACCGGCGGAGATGACGGCATAGAGCAGAAACTGGCCGAGCGTGCCGGCAGAAAGGGTGCCGGCAAGAACGCTATGGGCTCCGACCCAGAGCACGGCGACGACGCTGCCGAAGATCAGCGTAATGGCGATCCCCGTCAGCAGCGCGCGCGAGCGGATGGCTGCCCGGGCGGCGTCATAGGCGGATTCGACGGCGGTGCCGTAACGCGTCGCTGCGGCATCCTCGCCGTTGAAGGCCTGGACGGTGCGGGTCGCGGCGATCGTCTCGTTGGCGAAGGCGGAGGCGTCGGCGAGCGTATCCTGGGCGGCGCGCGAGCGCTTGCGCACCGAGCGGCCGAAGGCGACGAGCGGGAAGACGATCAGCGGGATCGCTCCGATGACGAGGCTCGAAAGCTTCGGCGAGGTGACGATCATCATGCCCATGGCGCCGATACAGAGGATGAGGTTTCTGAGCGCCACCGAAGCGGTGGCGCCGACGGCGGACTTGATCTGAGTCGTATCGGCAGTCAGGCGCGAGACGATCTCGCCGGACTGGTTGACATCGAAGAACGAGGGCGACAGCCTCGTCACATGGGAGAAGACATCGCGGCGTAGATCGGCGACGATGCGCTCGCCGATGGTGATGACGAAATAATAGCGCAGCGCGCTCGCGACCGCGAGGACGATGGCCATGACCATCAGCATGGCGAAGTAGCTGTTGATGAAACGGCCGTCGGAATGAGTGAAGCCGTGATCGATCATGCGGCGCACGGCAAGCGGCAGCGCCAGCGAGGTGACGGCGGCAAGCGCCAGCGACATCAGCGCGCCGGCCACCATGGCGCGATAACGCATGACATAGGGCGTCAGCCTGCCGAGCGGTCGCAGCGACCGACTTTTGTTTTCTTCAGCCCGTGCCTGCTCTGCCAAATCGTCTCCGATCGCCCGCAGGACCCGCGCAATGCGGCCTGTTGGCTCTTGTTATCTAGGCGTCCTTCATGTATAGGCACCGCATCCTAATGGGAAGCCGTAGCCATCACGACTGCGGCTTCATTTATTCAATCGGTTCGTTGGCCGCAACTGCATGCGGCAAATTGAACTCCGGTATCGCAGGAAGATTGTTATGAAGGCAGGCATCCATCCCGAATATCACATGATCAAGGTGGTCATGACCGATGGCACCGAATACGAAACCCGCTCGACCTGGGGTTCGGAAGGCGCTGTCATGAACCTTGAAATCGATTCCAAGTCGCATCCGGCCTGGACCGGCGGCAGCCAGCAGCTCATGGACCGCGGTGGCCGCGTCTCCAAGTTCAACAAGCGTTTCGGCGGCCTCGGCCTCTAATCGCTTCTGCCCGACGGAATTCGAAGAGAGCCCGGTTTCGCCGGGCTTTTTTGCGTGTGCAGTGGCTTACAGCGCCGCGCGTCTTGCCAGACGCGCAAACGGCGCTGGAACAGTTTGAATTATGCAGTCGGCATGCCGGCGTTCGACGACAACAAAAAACCGGCCGCGCAGGACGCAGCCGGTCTCTATCGAATTCTCGCAGATCCGTTCAGTTGTTGCCGAAGGCGGTCTGCAGCAGGGAAAGCTGAGCCTGGACGCTGTTCTGGTTGTCATGAACGATCACGGCTTCGGATGGGCGGTAGATCTCGCGGTCGAGCAGAGCAATGCGGTTCTGCAAACGCAGTGAGCGCTCGACGAGATCGCGGAAGGATTCCGGCAGGTCGCCCCAGCCGGGTGCTGTGCGGTCGACGTTGAAGCCGTCGAGGCGGACCTTGTTCTTTTCGGCCAGCACTTGGTCACGGGACATTTCGCCATTGTTGACGGCGCGCTGCAACAGCAGCCAGGAGGCCATCTGCATCAGGCGGGTGGTGAGACGCATCGATTCCGCGGCGTAAAGAACCGAGGCCATCCGCGGCAGAACCTTGGAGGCTGCGCGGCCCTGGCCGTCGAGATAGGCGGCGGTCTCTTCGACTAGCGACATGCCTTCCGCATAAAGTGCCTTGAACTGCGAGGATGCAGCGGCGCGGCCCGCAAAACTGATCGTGTTCAATCCAACTTCCGACATCGCAATAGTCCCTGTTGCACGCAGCTACTTTATATTCAGGTAACGCCGACACCGACGGAAAAGTTTCCAGGCCCGGTCTTTATGACTTTAAGATGGTATCATTAGCCCAAATGCGCAAGCCGTTTCTTAAGAAAGGGTTAATCTCCACAGTTTCGTGGAAACGCGCCGGCATAGGAAAAAGAAGAGCCGCAAAAGCGGCTCTCAAGGTAAAACAGGGAGAAAAATCAGACCAATTCACCGCTTGGAAAACTGTCTGAGATCCAGAGAAAATCCGGATGAATATAGTAATACCTTATAAAGCTTAATATTTTATTAACACTGTACCGAAGTAAGACTTGAGTCAGGCTCATTTATCCGCCTATAGCCTTGTTTTTCGGGGTTTACCGGATCACGAGCGGAAGAAGCTTTCCGCCGCCTGCCGCCCGGAAGCCTTGCGCGCGGCTTCGGCTTCGAGACGGGCGATCTCCGTCTTCAACAATTCCACCCGCGCCTTCAACTCGTCCACCGAAAGCATGGAGAGATCGGCGCCGATCTCATGGGCGAGTTTCTTCTGCGGCCGGTCGTCATCGATGAAGCTCATGGTTCGTCCTCCGTTTTGCTGTTCTGTCAAAGCAATTCCGGACGCAAAACCGCTGCGCACTTTTGCTGGAACTGCTCTAACCGAACTTTACAGCAGGATCGCCGCTTTCGGGAGACTTTCCGGTGTCGGCAGCCTTGCCGGCGCCGCGATCGGCAAGCGACATGCTCTGTGGTGTCAGCATCGGCGAGGTGCCGGTCGGGATCGTCGTATAGGCGTCGCGGTCGCTGACGGGGACGGCGGCGCGGATACGGCTCCTGATGATGGCATAAACGGTGATCAGCACGTGAGCGATGGCGGTGACAAGGAAAAGCGCATGCGGGGTGATCATCGACATGACGGGGCCGCCGATCGTCGGGCCGATCACCGTGCCGATGCCGTAGAGCAGCAGCAGGCCGCCAGAGACCTTGACGAAGTCCTCCGACGCCGCGAAATCGTTCGCATGGGCGACGGCGATCGGATAGAGCGTATTGGCCACCGCGCCGTAAAGGACAACGAGCCCGATCAGCAAGCCGGCGGATGTCGGGTGGAGAAAAAAGATCAGCAGGCCGGCAAGGGCGGCGATCCCGGACATGGCGGCGAGCACGTAGCGCCGGTCGATACGGTCGGAAAGCCGGCCGGCCGGCAGCTGCATCATGGCGCCGGCGAAGATGGTGGAGCTCATCATGATGGCGATGCTGGTGTCGGAGAGGCCGGCGCCGGCGCCGAATACAGGAGCGAGCGTGCCGTAGGCACCGTTGGCGATGCCGACGAGCAGGATGCCGAGGCAGGAGACCGGCGAGTTGCGATAGAGGGCCGGCAGATCGAGGCGCACCGCCTTCAACGGCTGCGGCGAAGCGGCCGTCGATAGCGTCGTCGGCAGCATGGCGATGCAATAGAAGATACCGCAGATCATGAACAAGACAGGCGTGCGCACATCCTCGAGCGGGATCATCATCTGGCCGCCGACGACGCCGAGCAATGTGATGCCGATATAGAGCGAGAAGATCGCACCGCGGCTCTCGTTGCTGGCGCGCTCGTTCAGCCAGCTTTCGATGATCATCGAGGTGCCGGCGGTGGAGAAGCCGGTGACGGCGCGCAGGATCACCCACCAGATCGGATCGATGATGATGCCGCTGACCAGCGCGATGATGGCGATGATCGAGATGAAGCCGGAAAAGGCGCGCACATGACCGACGCGGCGCACCAATTTCGGCGCCACCAGGCAGCCGATGACAAAGCCCCCAGCCCATGACGTACCGAGCAGACCAAGCGTCGTCGTGGCATAACCTTCGAGATTGCCGCGCACGGGAAGCAGGATGCCCTGCAGGCCATTGCCCATGAAAAGGAAGAGCGTGCCAAAGAGCAGCGCAGCGACGGACAGCAGATTTCTCTTCATTTCCCCAGACTCGGTCTTAAGCGATTTGCATGGACATAAGGCAGGAGCGGCGTCAGCCCAGCCTCAAGATGATTGATTGTGCCCCGGAATGTCTTTACGGCGTGTCGAGATTCTCTTGTTCGCGCGGAAAAATGTCCGTCCTGTGACATTCCGAAAAACGGAAAAAATAAAGCATGACAAAGCTGATAGCCTTGCTGCTCATCCTTGCCATGGCGATACAGCTGATCAAGCCGCTCGGGCTTCCAGGCCTGAGGCGACGGATGGATTTCTGGAAGATCGCGCTGATCGCTTTTGCCGTCTGGGCATTGGCACTGCTTTCGCGCGACTTCCTGATGTAATCCCTGGTTAGCTGGGGTACGGCACGATCTGCGACCGTCAGTCTTGCAAGCCGATTTCTCCGCGCATGACGGGAACGCAGCTTCCCGAGATGACGACATCGGTGACGATGCCGCCTGATTTCACCACATCGAGGGCGATGATGCTGCGGCGGCCCATTTCGACACCTTGCTCGATGGTGATGCGGACATTCATATCGCGATCGGGCGCAAGCGAGACGAGATAGGCGCCAAGGGCGGCGGAAGCGCTGCCCGTCGCCGGATCCTCGGGCACGTTGTCGAGGGGCGCGAACATGCGGGCGCGGATATGCCAGGGATCATCGGATGTTCTGACATAAAGAAAGAGCGAGAAATCGTGGCCGTTCGTCGCCTGGCGGCCAGCCGCCCCCTGGAAACCGGCAAGGTCCGGACGGGCAGCGGCCAGTGCTTCGAGCCCGTTCAGCTCTGAGACGGCGAAGTTCAACCCGACGGACGCAAAGACCGGGGCATGGGTGGTGCTGACGATGACACTGGGATCGATCGAGACGCAGCGTGCAATGGTTTCTGCGGCAATGGTATCGCCGATCGTCAGCAATTGCGGTGCGCGGATGGCGGTAGCAACAACCTTTCCGCCGCTGCGTTTCAGGCTGACCTCGACGATGCCGGCCTTTTCCTCGAAGCGCAGCGTATCGCCGACCGGCTTGCCGAAGATCTTCGCCTGCTGGCCGAGCACATAGGCGGTGCCGACATTCGGATGGCCGGCGAAGGGTATTTCCATCGTCGGGGTGAAGATGCGCACATGAGCGGAGTTTTGCGGGTCTTCCGGCGGCAGCACGAAGGTGACTTCGGAATAGTTGAACTCGGTGGCGATCTTCTGCATCACCGCATCGCTGAGACCGCGCGCATCGGAAATGACGGCAAGCGGGTTACCCTCGAAACGGGTGGAGGTGAAGACATCGACAGTGATGTAGGAGAGGGTGTTCATTGCGGCTCCCGTTGTGGCAGGCCGCTATGAATAATCACGGTTTTTCAAGGAACGAAGCGGTTTCTTGTCGCCGTGACAATGAGAGGGCAGGAAGCTGTGTTTGCCGCTCCCTGCCCAAATCTCAAGCTTGAAAAATCAGGCTGCCTTTTCCAGGTCTTTCTTCCAGCTGCCCTTGGCGGCGAGGCTGTTCATCTCGGCGCGGTGGGTGAACTCGCGCTGGCCGGCGGCGACGTTTTCCTGTTTGCCGTTCCAGGCCTTGAGCGCGCTGTCCTGCAGGGCGCGGCCGTAGGAGAAGGTAACGAACCAGGGCAGGTCGGCTGTGGCATTGATGGCGGAAAGATGCGCACTCGCCTCTTCGGTCGACTGGCCGCCGGAGAGGAAGGCAATGCCGGGAACCGCTGACGGAACCGTGCGCTTCAGCACCTGCACGGTACGTTCGGCGACTTCCGCGACCGAGGCTTTGCGGGCATTCTTACCGTCGATCACCATGTTCGGCTTCAGGATCATGCCTTCGAGGCTGACGCGGGCATCGGCCAGTTCCTCGAAAACGATGCGCAGCGTGGATTCGGTCACTTCGGCGCAGCGGTCGATAGTGTGGTCGCCCGGCTTGCCGTCCATCAGGCATTCCGGCTCGACGATCGGGACGATCCTGGCCTCCTGGCAGAGTGCGGCATAACGAGCAAGCGCCTGAGCGTTGGCGCGGACGGAACCGCGGGTCGGCAGCGTCGATGAGATGGCGATGACGCCGCGCCATTTGGCGAAGCGGGCACCGGCTTCATAATACCGGGCAAGGCGCTCGCCGAGACCGTCTAGGCCTTCGGTGATGGTTTCGCCAGGATACTTGGCCATCGGCTTGGCGCCGGTATCGACCTTGATGCCGGGAATGGAACCGGCAGCGCGGATGATATCGACGAAAGGCGTGCCGTCCGCGGCCTTTTGGAAGAGCGTCTCTTCGTAAAGGATGACGCCGGAGATATATTTCTTCATCGCCTCGTCGGAGCGGAAGAGCATCTCCCGGTAGTCGCGACGGCTCGTTTCGGTCGATTCGAGATTGATCGTGTCGAAACGCTTCTTGATGGTGGAGGTCGATTCATCAGCTGCGAGCAGTCCCCGGCCGCCCGTAACCATCTGCACTGCAATGTCTTCCAGTCGTTCGCTCATCTCGTTCTCTCCACAGCATTAAACATCGGCGATTAAGAATATAGGACGGCGATAACAGAAGTTTATAGAGAGGAAAATGGAAGGCTAAGTCATTGAAACGATTGAAATCAATTCAATCGTTTGAAAATCTGGGATTTTTTCCGCGCGCTGAGCAAAAGACCGCGGAAAGCGCTTGGCCTCCACGGTCTATCCACATGTAAAACCTGTCAAATCAGGTTTCGCGATTATCTGCCGTTGAGGACGGCGACGCCGGGAAGCTCTTTGCCTTCCATCCATTCGAGGAAGGCGCCGCCGGCGGTCGAGACATAGGTGAAGTCGTCGGCAACGCCGGCATGGTTCAGGGCTGAGACGGTGTCGCCGCCGCCGGCAACCGAGGTGAGCTTGCCGGCGGCGGTGCGCCCCGCGGCGTATTTCGCGGCAGCAACGGTTGCGGCATCGAAAGGTTCGATCTCGAAGGCGCCGAGCGGGCCGTTCCAGACCAGGGTTGCAGCGCGCTCGATCCAGGCGTTGATGGCCTCGACGGATTTTTTGCCGACATCGAGCACCATGGCATCGGCGGGAATAGCGTTGATATCGACCGTCTCGTTGGCAGCACCTGCCTTGAACTCGCGGGCGATCACGCCATCCTCCGGCAGGATGATGGCGCAGCCGGCGGTCGCGGCCTCGATCATGATCTGCTTGGCGGTTTCGGCGAGATCATGTTCGCAGAGCGACTTGCCGACATTGGTGCCGCGGGCGGCGATGAAGGTATTGGCCATGCCGCCGCCGATGACGAGCGCATCGACCTTCTTCACGAGGTTCATCAGGAGGTCGATCTTGGTCGAGACCTTGGCGCCGCCGACGATCGCGACAACAGGACGAGCGGGATCGCCGAGGCCTTTTTCCAGCGCCTCCAACTCGGCCTGCATGGTGCGGCCGGCATAGGCCGGCAGGTGGTGAGCAAGGCCCTCGGTCGAGGCATGGGCGCGGTGGGCGGCGGAAAAGGCGTCGTTGACATAGATATCGCCATTGGCGGCAAGCGCCTTGGTGAAGTCGGCGTCGTTCTTTTCTTCGCCCTTGTGGAAGCGGGTGTTTTCCAGAAGCAGGATATCGCCGTCATTCATCGCGGCGACGGCGGAGGCGGCTGCCTCGCCGATGCAGTCGGAGGCCGTCAGCACGGCATGATCAAGCACTTCCTCGACCGAAGGGGCGATCAGCGACAGCGAGAGATCAGGCGAAGGGCCGTCCTTCGGCCGGCCGAAATGGGCCAGCAGGATCACCTTGGCGCCCTTCTCAGACAGTTCGAGAATCGTCGGCGCCACACGCTCGATGCGGGTCGTATCGGTGACCTTGCCGTCCTTGACCGGAACATTGAGGTCGACGCGGACGAGAACGCGCTTGCCGCGGATGTCAGTGAGATCGTCAAGGGTCTTGAAAGAAGGCATGGGCAGATCCAGTCTTGGTTGGCGGAAGTTGCGCCGACCATAGCAAGGATCATTCGAGACGCAAGGCGTTCAACGGCCGTTTTCGCGTGTGCCTTCGTCGCCTCTGGCGGCCGCTTTCGGCGCGCTTTCGGCGGCCTTGGTTTCGCGGTTCCGGCGCCCGTTCAGCCGGTCGCGGATGCGCTGGATGATGTCCTTGAGATTGATGAAGATTGGCAGCGTGATCGCCGGCTCCACAGCTTCGAGCGACATGCCGACGGAGGTGATGTGGTCGTGCTCGTCGAGATCGCGGACGATGAGGATGATCGAGCCGAGGCGGACGCGGTCGGCATAGTCGGCCTTGCCGCCCAGGCGCTGCCGCATCAATTCGGCGATCGTCAGGCCCTTTTCGGATTCATTGAGCAGGCCGGGTCCATAGGCGGCGTCGAGATCGGCGGCGGGGCGGGCGGGGGAGAGTGCGAAGGCTCCGAAGAATTCGGCGTCGTCTTCATCGACAGGCGCACGGCTGGCGAAGAGCCGGTCGAGCAGGCGGGAATAGCTCGGCACGATGAAGAGATAGACGAGATCGTTCTCGCGCAGCCGCCCGGCATATTGATAACGCATCGACTTGCCGTCGCGGATGACGAGCGAGGGTGTCGCCCAGCGCGGAATACGCTCGCCCCGCAGCACCGGACTATCCTTGATGACGCGGTAGGAGAGCAGTTCGTGGTTGGCAGCACCCGGCAGGTCGACCTCGACCTTGTCGACGGCGCCGATGCGCGGCGGAATGATCAGGCCGAGCTTCTTGGCGACGGGCTTGATCGTCCAGCCCTGCAGGAGCAGCGAGACCAGTACGATGATGAAGGCGGTATTGAAATAGATCTGGCCGTTTTCCAGCCCGCCGAGGATCGGCATGATGGCGAGCAGGATGGAGACGGCGCCGCGCAAACCGACCCAGGCGACGAAGCCGATTTCCTGCTGCGTGTAATCGAAGGGAAGCAGCGACAGCCAGACCGCCAATGGCCGGGCGACGAAGATCAGGAAGAGGGCGAGCAGGATGGCCGGCACGATGATGACCGGAAATTGCGATGGCGTGGCGAGCAGGCCGAGCACCAGGAACATGATGATCTGCGCCAGCCACGTCATGCCGTCCTGGAAGCGCTTGATGGTGCCGATCGCCTGCATCTTGCGGTTTCCGGCGTAGATGCCGGCGACATAGACGGCGAGGAAGCCGCTGCCGCCGACCGCGCCGGTGAAGGAGAAGACGAGAAGGGCGAGCGCCAGCACGAAGATCGGCGTCAGGCCGCGATCGGTATCGAGCTTGCTGACGATCAGCACGATCATCATGCCGCCGAGCAGGCCGAGGATGACGCCGAGGCCCATCTGCTGCACGAACATGGCAAGCATGCCGATATTGATGCCGGCGTAACGCTCGCCGCTCGCCAGCACCTCGACGAGGGCGATGGTGAGGAAAATCGCCATCGGGTCGTTGGTGCCGGATTCGACTTCCAGCGTCGAGCGCACCTTGTCACGGATGTTGATGCCGCCGATGCGCAGCAGGAAGAAGACGGCGGCGGCATCCGTCGACGCGACAATCGAGCCGAGCAGCAGACCTTCGAGCCAGGTGAAGTTCAAAAGCCACATGGCGGCAACGGCAAAGAGCGAGGCGGTGATCAGCACGCCGACCGAGGCGAGCGCCAGAGAGGGCACGGCTGCCAGCCGGAAGGCCTGCATCGGGGTGCCGAAGCCGGAATCGAACAGGATGACGGCCAGCGCGATGGAGCCGAGAATATAGGCGAGATAATTGTTGCTGAACTCGATGCCGAGGCCGTCAACGCCGGCGGCAAGGCCGATCATCAGGAAGAGCAGCAGCAGGGGGGCGCCGAAGCGGAAGGCGAGCAAGCTCGAAAAAGCGGCAAGAAGCACGAGCGCCGTCGAGACCAGCACCACGATATAGAACGCTTCCATGCCCACCCCTTTCCATCGACTGCTTCGCGAATACGGCCACCCCGGACCGATCCGTCCCGTTTCAACCCCTCCACACGCGCGGCGATCCATCAGTAAACGGCAAAACGCCAGAGAAGGGTAGGCCTTGCGGCTTAACCTCGTCGCGATGCTGCATCATGCTGCTGAACGGTTGCCGGACGGCCAACCGATACGGAATGCTACGGGAGAAACTCTCTATAAAGAATGTATAGGAAAATCAGGCGAGAGCAGGGCAAAAGAGCCGGGCACGGATTTTTCCTGCCGGCATCTGCGAATGGCAACAGGATAAGACACGCTCCCTCCTTTCACGCGGCCCGTTTGCGCTGTCCAATGACGGGAAGAATGGATTGCAGGCGCGAATGCGGAGAGCGGGGAAATTGAACGCGGAGATTTTTCGATATCGGGTGGAAATGCCGGCCGCCCAGCGAGAGCAGCCGGCTGTCGTTTCGTGCCAGAAGCGCCGGCTCTTGCTCTGCTATCCCAACGTTGCCTGAAGTATGACGATGGCGAGAAACGAGAGGCCAATGAACGCGGCAACCCAGATGACCAGACGATTGGCCTTTGCCAGCACGGCAGGCCTGACGTCCCGCTTGGGGTGAAACCGCTGCCGCCGTTTGAGGCTGGTGTGGGACAAGCGTTTTTGTGCTTCTGCCATTGATCACCTCCACTTGGCTCATTCTAGCCATTGTGCAGCGCTACGCATTTCCTCAATCTAGCACGCCAAGCCAGCGGATTGCCAACTCGCTCAGTCTTCTGTGTCCTCGCCCTCGTCGGTCAGATCCTCGACCGGGACCAGGAATACGACGAACTCGTCCTCGATCGTCCGTTCAGGATCGTCGTCGAATTCATAGGCGTGCTCGACCTCGCTTGCTTCCTCGGCTGTCGCCTTGCGCAAGCTCAGGGCCGCTTTGCGGTCCCAAAGAGGCTTGCCTTCGGATTCCAGGATGGTCAGGTCGTCGCGAAAGTCTTCCGCCTCGAAGAAATGCGTCGCTTCCTCACTGTTTTCCGAGCGGAAACTGGCAACGGCACGGCCGGCGATTTCAACGGTAAAGTAATCCATTCATCTCTCTTTATCTCCCCGAGACGACGATGCGGCTGCAGGGGTTATGGATGACGCCGTGTCGGCTTGGGAACCGAGCCGGTACTGACGGCCTGTGCATATCGAATGCCCAAGGCCGCCCATCCTACCAGATCCGGTGCTGGAAATGGGAAATGATGCGGCGTGAGCGTGTATAGCAAAAAACGGCCCGGTTTCCCGGGCCGCTTACAATAGTCAATCGTCAGGCTCTTAGATGAGCTTGGCGAAGGCGACTGCTGTGTCGGACATGCGGCTGGAGAAGCCCCACTCATTGTCGTACCAGGACAGGACGCGCACGAAGTTGCCTTCCATGACCTTGGTCTGATCGGTTGCGAAGATCGAGGAGTGGCTGTCGTGGTTGAAGTCACGGGAGACGAGCGGCTCGTCGGTGTAGCCGAGGATGCCCTTCAGCTTGCCGTCTGCAGCAGCCTTGATGGCTTCGTTGATTTCGCCGACGCTGGTCGCCTTCTTGGCGACGAACTTGAAGTCGACGACGGAAACGTTCGGGGTCGGAACGCGGATCGAAGTGCCGTCGAGCTTGCCCTTCAGATGCGGCAGAACGAGGCCGACGGCCTTGGCTGCACCCGTCGAGGTCGGGATCATGGAAAGGGCGGCCGCGCGGGCGCGATACAGGTCCTTGTGCATCGTGTCGAGCGTCGGCTGGTCGCCGGTGTAGGAGTGGATGGTGGTCATGAAGCCGTGGTCGATGCCGACGGCGTCGTCGAGAACCTTCACGACCGGCACCAGGCAGTTGGTGGTGCATGACGCGTTGGAGATGACCAGGTGCTCCTTGGTGAGCTGGTCATGGTTGACGCCGAAGACGACCGTCAGGTCGGCGCCATCGGCAGGAGCCGAGACGATGACGCGCTTGGCGCCGGCCGTCAGATGAGCGGCGGCCTTGTCGCGGGCGGTGAAGATGCCGGTGCATTCCATCGCGATGTCGACGCCGAGTTCGCGGTGCGGGAGCGTTGCCGGATCCTTGATCGCCGTGACCTTGATCGGCTTGCCGTTGCCGACGATGATCGTGTCACCCTCGACCTTCACCGTCGCCGGGAAGCGGCCGTGGATCGAGTCGTAGCGCAGCAGGTGGGCGTTGGTTTCGACCGGGCCGAGATCGTTGATGGCAACGACTTCGATGTCGGTGCGGCCGGATTCGATGATGGCGCGAAGGACGTTACGGCCGATGCGGCCGAAACCGTTGATGGCAACCTTGACTGTCATGTGCATTCACTCCCGATAGAGTAGGGCCCGATAAGGCAGGGCCTGGAATTGAGGAGATGGAGAGCGCCTCAAGGCGCCCTCATTAAAGCTTTGCTTCGGTGGCCGCAACGACGGCGTCGGCGGTGATGCCGAAATGCTTGTAGACGTCCTTCACCGGGCCGGAAGCGCCGAAGCTCTTCATACCGATGAAAGTGCCTTCCGGTCCGATGAACGCATCCCAGCCTTCGCGAACCGCGGCTTCAACAGCGATCTTGACCGGCGAATTGCCGAGGACTTCCTTGCGGTAGGCGTCCGGCTGCTCGAAGAACAGTTCCGTGCAGGGAACCGATACGACACGGACGGTCACGCCCTTGGCTTCAAGCGCCGTACGAGCAGCAACGGCGATTTCGACTTCCGAGCCGGAGGCGAAGATCGTCACCTTGGCGTCGGCATTGCCGGCCAGCGTATAGGCGCCCTGTTCGCAGAGGTTCTTTTCGCTGTATTCGGTACGGGCGGCGAGCAGGTTCTGGCGCGTCAGAGCAAGGCCCGAAGGACGGTTGTGCGTCTTGATGGCGATCTGCCAGCATTCCGCTGTTTCCGTGGCGTCGGCAGGCCGGAAGACCATCAGATTCGGGATGGCGCGCAGACCGGCGAGTTGTTCGACCGGCTGATGCGTCGGGCCGTCTTCGCCGACGCCGATCGAGTCATGCGTCAGGACGTGAATGACGCGAATGCCCATCAGCGCCGCCAGGCGGATCGGCGGGCGGCAATAATCCGAGAAGATCAGAAAGCCGCCGCTATAGGGAATAAGACCGCCATGCAGCGCAATGCCGTTCATGGCAGAGGCCATGCCGTGCTCGCGGATGCCCCAATGCACGTAACGGCCGGCGAAATCCGTCGGTGTGATCGAGTGCATCTGGCTGGTCTTGGTGTTGTTCGAGGGTGTCAGGTCGGCGGAGCCGCCGAGCGTTTCCGGCAGGAAGCCGTTGATGACCTCGAGTGCATCTTCCGAAGCCTTGCGGGTCGCAACCGTCGGCTTGGTTTCGGCGACCTTCTTCTTGTATGCGCTGATCGCGGCGTCGAAGCCTTCCGGCAGTTCGCCTGCCATGCGGCGCGTGAACTCGGCCTTGGCGGCGGCGTTGGCGAGAGTTTCCTCCCAGGCCTTGACGATATTGTCAGAGCGAGTGCCAGCTGCGCGCCATGCGTCGAGGACGTCGGAGGGGATGACGAAGGGCTCGTAATCCCAGTTCAGCGCCTTGCGGGTGGCGGCGATTTCCTCGGCACCGAGCGGGTTGCCGTGTACCTTGTGGGTGCCCTGCTTGTTTGGGGCGCCAAAGCCGATGATCGTCTTGCAGGCGATGAAGGTCGGGCGGTCGGACTTGTGGGCGGCTTCGATCGCCTCGGCGATGGCGGCCTGATCGTGACCGTCGATCTCGATGGTGTTCCAGTGAACGGCCTTGAAGCGAGCGATCTGGTCGGTGGAGTCCGACAGCGAAACGGCACCGTCGATGGTGATCGAATTGTTGTCCCAGAAGAGGATCAGCTTGTTCAGCTTCAAGTGGCCGGCAAGCGCGATCGCCTCATGGCTTATGCCTTCCATCAGGCAGCCGTCGCCATTGATGACATAAGTGTAGTGGTCCTGCAGGTCGGAGCCGAACTCCTCGCGCAGCTTGCGCTCGGCAATCGCCATGCCGACGGCATTGGCAATGCCCTGACCGAGCGGGCCGGTCGTCGTTTCGATGCCGGTCGCGTGACCATATTCCGGATGGCCGGCGGTCTTCGAACCGATCTGACGGAACTGCTTCAGATCTTCGACCGTCATGTCGGGATAGCCGGTCAGATACAGCAGCGAATAGAGCAGCATCGAGCCATGGCCGGCCGACAGCACGAAGCGATCGCGGTTCGGCCAGTGCGGCTTCTTTGGATCGAAGCGCAGATATTTGGTGAACAGGACCGTTGCCACGTCAGCCATGCCCATCGGCATGCCCGGGTGGCCGGAGTTCGCCTTTTCGACGGCGTCCATGGCGAGAAAACGGATCGCATTCGCCATCCGGTCGTGTTGTTCGGGAGAGGTCATGGCTTTTCCGCAAGTTCCGGGTGTCGGGGGATGGCCTCGAGCCTCCAAGACCATCGTGTGAAAGCGGCAGAGACATAGCAGTTGGAACGGGCAAGTCAATAAATGGCAGGCTAAATCCGGGCGGACAGCGGCGATTTTTGACATTTGATCGCGCGATTATACAAATGACGAATCTGCTGCGGCGAGCACGTGTAAAGTGCTCATCCACAGGATAGGCCGGTGGGCAAGTGACAGGATTTATTGACGGGCCGTTTGCGAGCGGCATATCCTTTTGAAATCACAGGATCGGCGCGGCGTGCCGATTCGCGGATTCTGTGCGGGAATCGGAAAGACATGATGCCCACAGGCAAAACCATGGAAGCAGCGCTCAACGAATTGAGACAGGCGATTTCGAGCCTCGAAAACGCCGTCGACATGCGCGTCGAGCGGCAGCGCGAGCAGGGTGAGATCGAGGGCGAGGTACGACGCGTGCACGCCGACCGCTCCCGGCTGGCGCAGGAGCTCGATCAGGCCGAATTCCGCGCCAACCGGCTGGAAGAGGTCAATCGCGAGGTATCCCGGCGGCTGGTGACGGCCATGGAAACGATCCGCGCGGTTCTGGATCGCTAGAACAGGATGATTTTGGGCTGTGGCCCAAAATCTGAATCCTGTTCTAATTTAAAAAGTTAGAGCATGATGTCGTCCGAAAACCGCTCACACTTTTCGGCATCATGCTCTTATAGAAAGAGTTTGGCATGGCGCAGGTGACGGTAACGATCGACGGCAAGGCCTATCGCATGGCCTGCGAGGAGGGGCAGGAGGAGCACCTGTCCGATCTCGCCACCCGTTTTGACGGCTATGTCGGCCACCTCAAGGGACAGTTCGGTGAAATCGGCGATCTGAGGATCACGGTCATGGCCGGCATCATGGTCATGGACGAGATTGCCGAGCTGACGCGCCGCGTCGCCGGGCTGGAATCCGAACTCGAGTCGCTGCGCGGCAACCGCGACACGGTGCTTGCGGCCACCGCGCGCACCGAAGAAAACCTTGCGGCAGCACTCAGTGAGGTTTCGAGCCGCATCCGCGGCATCACCGACAAGCTGAACGGCCGCTCCGCCCCGGACCTGAACTGATCTCAATTAAATCAGGACGGTCTGCCACCGCCACTGGCGCGGCAGCGCAAACGTCCTTATATATCGCGATGCGGTCTGCGCCTCTCGACAGGAACCACAATCCCTGGGGCCATACTCGATCCAAAGGGAGCTGTCCCTGGCCAGGCCCGTGGGCCTGGACACACGGCGCCCACCTACGTTTGTAGGCACCCAGGATCGTAAACATCCATCGGTGGTCGTGGATCGCACCTTTCCCTTTCATCGTCGGCAGGGACGTCGCATCCGGCGGGCGAACGCCGACCAGGCCCTTGTTGACGAAGGTGAGGCCGCCGACGACAGCGGAATTTTCGGCCATTGCGACGGTCGGAATGGCGGCGGATGCCGCGAGAGCCACGGCAAACAGCCGCGATGCTATGGTCTGACATTCTTCATAGAGATACCCTCTCGGTCAAAAGCGCTCTCAAAACGGGCTCAGCCCGCAGGCTGGACACTGCTTCAAATGACACCCCCGCCTTGGATTCGATTTCCCGATGGCAGAACACGCCTTGGATTTCGTCGCCCCATATCCCCGTCAGACGGTCTATGACGGGATCATAATATCTGGATGACGCTTTTCGGCGAAAAGGCCATGCCGCGAGGATGCCGGGCTTTCGCCTATCCGTATTCCAGATCGTTGTTCTATCGGACCGGATAAGGCCCTTCGACAAAGGCCTGGTCATGGTAGCCTTTCGAGCCGACATCCAGCGCCAAAGGGCTTCGCCATTCCCTATTCTCGCGTAGGCAATCCAACACGAAACGGAAATCATATCGCGGCTGCCAGCCGAGTTCCCGCCTTGCGCGCGCGTTGACATAGACACGGTCGAGCGCCGGAAACATCTTCCAGCCGCGTGATGCATAGAGGGCGCTCGCACCCGGAAACAGGCGTTCGACGACATCAGGCGCATCGCGTCTGATCTCGGCGAGATCGCCTGATGAAAACGGCGTTGTGGCGGAGATGATGTAGCGGCCGAAGCCGATGGCCGGAGCTTTTTCGAGCGCCAGTAGATGGGCGCCGGCCACATCGCTGATATCGACGCGGCGATGAAGAAGCTCGTTGGCCTGGGCATTCTCCGGCGAATAGCCGTTGCGAATATCAGGATCGTCGTCGTTTTCGGGAAAGAAACGCGATGTCCTGAGAATGACAACCGGCAGGCCGGATTTGCGGGCGAAGAGTTCGCACACGCCTTCGGCGGCGAGTTTGGTGACTCCGTAGATGTTTTTTGCGACCGGAAGCACGTCCTCCGTCACCCATGCCGCCGGTTCGCCGGCAGCCGGCGTCAATGCCGCGCCGAATGTGCTGGTGGTGCTGGTGAAGACGAAGCTTGCGACGTCTGCGGCGACGGCTTCTTCGAGCAGGTTCAGCGTCCCGGCGATATTGATGTCGAGGAAATCGCGATTGTCGTGGGTCGCCACATGCGGCTTGTGCAATGTTGCGGCATGGATGACTTGGCTGATACCAGACATTACCTGCCGGACGAAGGCGCGATCACCGATCGAGCCGACCCTATCGGTGAAAGCCGAGGGCTTGATATCTATGCCGCGCACCCAGCGGCTTTGCGCCCTCAAAGTGCGCATCAGCGCCTCGCCGAGATGGCCGGCACTTCCCGTCACCAGTATCGTCATCACATCGTCTCCTGAGCGTTTCGGCGGCCGACGCTATAAAGACCGAGGTTTCCGGACAACGCATAAATTATGCATGGGAATGCAGGAAAGCTGCAGGCTCAGCCGATGGTCGTGACAAGGCGGCCGGCGCTGCCATCGGAAAGCATGATCCTTTCCCAGCTCACGTGCCCGGCCGCAATCGGCAGCAGCGCATTGCCGTTGGCGCCGGTCTCGAGAATCAGCGACGAGAGCCTGCCTGCATGCCAGCCGCGCTCCTCCAGCGACTGCTCGGCTGCGGCGATTTCGGCGGAAGCATAAGAAAAAAGGGAACGGCCGAGAAAGGCAGCGAGCGGCGCCCGCCATTCCGCCTGCCGCGGGCGGGAGGCTGATAGCAGCCGGTGGGTCCGGTCGCAGATCAGATGCACCGGGCGAACGGAATCCTCGACCAGCCGCTTCAGCGCCGCATCGACTGCCGCATGTCGAGGCGCGGCGAAAATCCGTTCCAGCTTGACGGCCTGTTCGGATGAGAGGGCGAGCTGATCGCGCTCCCAGCGTGAGACCGTCGCCTGGTTGACGCCGAGGAGTTCGGCGAGATGTTCCTGCTTCATGCTGCGCAACAGCCGCATGCGGCGTATGCCGGCCCCTGTTATCATCATCTGTCCTGTCCAATGCTTTGCCGCCAGCATAGGGCTGTGGCGGGCCGGGCGACAAGGCGGTTGGACAGTCGGCATTTTATTCGGGCTGGCCTTCGAGATCGCTTCTCAGCCGGTCGAGTATAGAGAGCGCATGGCCGGCATAGGCGCTGATCCAGCGGTCGTAGATGTGCTTGATCGGCAGGCTGTTTAAGTGGTTCCAGCGTTCGCGGCCCTCCTTCCTGGCGATGACCAGGTCTGCCTCCTCCAGCACTTTCAGATGCTGCATCACCGTGCAGCGGTCCATCTGAGGAAACATCTCGCAGAGAGTTCCCGTGGTGCGGGGGCCATCCTTGAGCAGATCAAGGATTTCGCGGCGGCGATGATGCGCCAGCGCTTTGAAAACAGGGTCGTCGGTTGATTCGCTTGACATGTTATATTTTTATAACATAATGAAGCCAAGTACAATGGAACAGCACAATGGAGAAGAGGAGAAGTGCCATGTCTCTCGGAATCCGCATTTCCGGCCGTATCGGCCGCCCCGTGGCGGAGGTATTCGACGCCGTCGTCAACCCGAAGAAACTCAGCAGCTATTTCACCACGATCGGCGGGGCGAGCGCGCCGCTCGTCCAGGGCACGACGGTGACTTGGTGGAAGGATGCGCCAGTCGAAGTGATCGAACTCGTGCCGGAAAGCCGTATCGTGCTGCGATGGGACGGCGGCACCGGCGAGGATGAGGCAAGATACAAGACGCTGGTAGAGATGAACTTCAAGCCGCTGGAGGATGGCGGCACGCTGGTGACCATCGCCGAGACCGGCTGGCGCGAAGACGATGCCGGCCGGCGCGGCACCTATCTCAACTGCGAAGGCTGGACGCAGATGCTTTGCTGCATGAAGGCCTTCGTCGAATATGGCATCAACCTGCGCGAGGGCATGTTCCTCAGCGAAATGAAGGGTGAGCCGGCCAGCGCACCTGACGCTTGACGAAGCATTGGTTTGCAGGAGATCGGCGGCGCAATCGTCGCATCCGCCAATATCACCGAGACTTCGCTTGCCTGTCACACTGCGGGTGCTAATTTCCGGATTCGATACTTCATTTCGGTTTCCAGGAGATTCATATGCAGCTTGGCATGGTTGGTTTGGGCCGCATGGGCAATTATATGGTCCAGCGCTTGATGCGAGGCGGTCACGAATGCGTCGTTTACGACGCCAGGCCGGAAAGCGTCGCCGATCTCACGGGCCTCGGTGCGACCGGCAGTGGTTCTCTCGAGGAATTCGTCTCGAAGCTCACCCATCCGCGGGCGATCTGGCTGATGCTGCCGGCGGCGATCGTCGACAAGGTGCTGGCGAGCCTGGTGCCGCTGCTTGAGAACGGCGATATCGTCATCGACGGCGGCAACTCTTATTACCACGACGATATCCGCCGCGGCGCCGAACTCATCACCAAGGGCATTCATTATGTCGATGTCGGCACCAGCGGCGGCGTCTTCGGCCTCGAGCGCGGCTATTGCTTGATGATCGGCGGCGAGAAAGGCATCGTCCAGCATCTTTCCCCAATCTTCGCGACATTGGCGCCCGGCCCCGGCACGACGGAAGCCTCGCCGAACCGGAGCGCCAAAGCGGCGGCGGCCAGCACCGCCGAACAGGGTTACCTGCATTGCGGCCCACATGGCGCCGGCCATTTCGTCAAGATGGTGCATAACGGCATCGAATACGGTCTGATGGCCGCCTATGCCGAAGGCCTCAATATCCTGAAGCACGCCAATATCGGCGCTGCCTCGCACGAGGTCGACGCTGAAACCGCCCCGCTCGCCCATCCGGAACACTTCCAGTATGACCTGAACCTGCAGGATGTTGCCGAAGTCTGGCGCCGCGGCAGCGTCATCACCTCCTGGCTGCTCGATCTCACGGCCGATGCGCTGCATGCCGATCCGGCACTATCGAAATATGCCGGCCGCGTTTCCGACAGCGGCGAAGGCCGCTGGACGATCATGGCGGCAATCGACGAAAGCGTGCCGACGCCGGTGCTGAGTGCGGCGCTCTATGGCCGCTTCTCCTCGCGCGACAATGACGAATTCGCCAACAAGGTGCTGTCGGCGATGCGCGCGGGCTTCGGCGGCCACGTGGAAAAACCGGTCCCGAAATCCTGAAGGCCGGCGGTTTCACTCGCCGTTCCGACAAGCCGTCATCCTGACAGAGCGAGCGCAGCGCTTCGTTCGAGGGCGGCGATGTCGGCATCTCCTAGCCATCGGTATGGTTTTCCTACTGCTTGCTGGCGGCAACGGTCGCGGGTATCCATTGCAAAATGTTGGGGCTGCTTCATCCAGGCGGCCGACTTTTCATCGGAGGCGGTCATGAAGCGTGGCATGGCAGGGGGCTTGAAGGCCGTCCTATTCGGCATATTGGCATTGCTTGCGCTTTTTTCGGCTGTTTCGCCCGGCTTTTCCCAAACGCCGCCGGCGCAAGTCCCTGCCGCGGCCACCCCGCCGGCGCAGGTGCGTGAGATGATGGAGCTCATGCAGACGCCCGAGGTCAAGCAGTGGATGTCGACGCAGATGGCCGCGACGCCTGCGGCCAACGCAGCGTCTGAAAACCAGATGTCGGTTCTGTCAGGTCTGCTGCAGCATGCCCGCCGGCATGTCTCGATGGTCTCCGATGCGGCGATGACGCTGCCCTCGCAGGTCGGCAATGCGTCTTCGCTGTTCTTCGGTGAAATCGCCGTCACCGGCTGGCCGCGGATGGTGGCGCAATTCCTGGCGATTTTCCTGCTCGGCGCGATCGTCGAAAGCATTGCCCGTTATGCCTTCCGCCGCCGTCGCCGCCGGCTGATTGAGATGGCGGGCATGCATCTGGCGCCGCGCGTCATCCCGGCGCTGATCTTCGCGGCGGCGACCATGCTCACGCTTCTCAGCCTCAGTTGGCCGCCGTTCAGCCAAAGCATCGCGATCGTCTGCGTCGTCGCGCTCATCGTCCAGCGCTTTACGATCTGCCTCGGCGGCGTGCTGGTCGATCTCATCGGGCTGGCGCGGGCCGACGAAGAACGGCAGGGGATCACCGCTCCGATCATGCCGGGACGTGACGTCGCGCTCTTCTGGTATCGCCGCTGTGCGACCTTCGTCATCTATTTCATCTTCGGCTGGGCGGCGATCCAGTCGATGGAGCCGCTTGGCTATACCCCGAGCGCCCGGCTCCTCGTCGGCTATATCCTCGGCATCGGCCTGTTGCTGATCGCGATAGAGGCGGTCTGGTCACGGCCGCACAAGGACGAGAAGCGCGGTCACGGGACCTCCTGGGCGCTCACCGTCTATTTCCTGTTGCTGTGGAGCATCTGGGTTGCGGGCTTCAACTGGCTGCTTTGGCTCGGCATCTATGTGCTGCTGCTGCCGCGCGTGCTCGCCGTTTCGACGCTTGCGGTGAGATCGCTGCAGCAGACCGAAGCAAGTTTCCTGGCCACGCGCCGGATTGCGACGGTGCTGCTCGACCGGGGCGTGCGGGCATTGATCATTGCCGTTGCCGCCATCTGGCTTGGCCATATGCTCGGCGTCGGCGCCGATACGATGGCCGCGGGCGACACGATGGTCGACAAGATCGCGCGCGGCGTCATCGGCGGCATCGTCATCCTGTTGGCCGCCGACCTGCTCTGGCATGTCATCAAGGCCTATATCAATGGCAAGCTGCTCGATTCATCCGTGGATGGCGGAACAACGGATGAGGAGAAGGCCAAACGCGCGCGGATACATACGCTGTTGCCGATCTTCCGCAATATCCTTGCCGTGGTGATCGCGGTCATCGCCGTGCTGATGGTGCTGTCGGGCCTCGGTATCGAGATCGGGCCGCTGATCGCCGGCGCCGGTGTGGTCGGCGTCGCTGTCGGCTTCGGCGCCCAGACGATCGTCAAGGACGTCATCAGCGGCATGTTCTATCTCTGGGACGATGCCTTCCGTATCGGCGAATATATCGAGAGCGGCAGCCACAAGGGCGTGGTCGAGGCCTTCAGCCTGCGTTCGGTGAAGCTCAGGCACCATCGCGGCCCGCTGACGACGGTGCCGTTCGGCGAACTCGGGGCGGTCAAGAACCTCAACCGCGACTGGACGATCGACAAGATCAGCCTCAACGTCAAATACGACACCGATCTCGTCAAGGCGAAGAAGGTGATCAAGCAGATCGGCCAGACGCTGCTCGAAAATCCGGAATTTGGTCCGCACATCATCGAGACGCTGAAGATGAAAGGTGTCGAACAATTCGGCGAATTCGCAATCGAAATCCGGCTGTCGATGATGACGAAACCTGGCGAGCAATTCGTCATCCGCCGCAATGCGCTGGCGATGATCCGCAATGCCTTCAAGGAAAACGACATCGAATTCGCAGTGCCGACCGTGCAGGTGGCGGGCGATCGCGACGCGGAGGTTGATGCCGCCGTGGCGCGCTACGCCGCGCATGCACGGGCGGGCAGCGAGCCGGCGGCGTAAACCCTCACATCGCCCCGGCGGCTGCAATCAGCAGGCCACCGATGATCGCCATGTTGGTTTTCCAGGTATTGATCGCGCTGTCGCGCGCCGTACCCTGCATGTCCCAGAAATTCAGCAGCATGATGGTGGCGGCAAGGGTGAAGACGATGAGGCCGAATGCCGCCGCCGCGACGAAAAGTCCCAGCATCAGCAGGAGGCCGGCCGCGATCTGGAACAGGCTGCCCGAGAGCAGTACCCATTTTGCAAAGGGAACGCCGCGGGCTTCGATTGCCGCGGTCAACGGCACGATGACGAAAAAATGATGAATCCCGCCCGCGACATAGAGGCCGCCCAGCAATAGGCGTCCGAGGACAAGCATCATGAGGGCCGGACTATCCTGCATATCGAACCGTTCTCCCGGATCTCAAATCCCATCGTAGGGCCAAGTTCTTTCGAAGCTTACGAAAATGCAATGTGCCGCGACGCCGGCCTGCGCAAATTCGCCCCAATTGAGGATGATTGAGGCGCAAAGGGCGGGGCGGGGTAGCGGCGGCATGGCTTCATAGAGCTTCCATGCCTCCTATGTTACGTCTTTCAAAAATGATTCCCGCCACGCTAGCAGTTGCGACAGGTACGAGATGTCGGGTCACGGCAATTTGGAAAATATAGAAGAATCGGACGGCGGGTTTTCTTTTCGCGGGCTATTCAGACGGTACAGAACGCCGCTGACGGCCGCGGCGACACTCGTGGTCTTCTGCCTTGTCGGTTATGCGATCATGCAGCTGACCAACGAGGTGCGCTACGATGACGTCGTCGACGCGCTGGCGGCAACCCGGCCGAGCGCCATCCTGCTTGCTCTGTTCTTCACGGGGCTGAGTTTTCTCTCGCTGATCTTCTACGACCTCAACGCGATCGAATATATCGGCAAGAAACTGCCTTTTCCGCATGTGGCGCTGACGGCGTTCAGCGCCTATGCGGTTGGCAATACCGCCGGCTTCGGCGCGCTTTCAGGCGGTGCGATCCGTTACCGTGCCTATACGCGTCTCGGGCTCTCGCCGGAGGATATCGGCCGCATCATCGCCTTCGTCACGCTGTCCTTCGGTCTCGGGCTTGCGGGCGTCGCGGCGATCGCCCTCATCATCATCGCCGACGAGATCGGCCCGCTCATCGGTGTCAGCGCCTTCCTCCTGCGATTGATCGCCGGTTCGATCGTCGCCATCCTGGGCGCGGTGATGATCATCGGCCGTGACGGGCGCGTGCTTGATCTCGGCCCTGTGGCAATCCGCCTGCCGGATTCGCGCACCTGGTCGCGCCAGTTCCTCGTCACCGCCTTCGATATCGCCGCCTCGGCGTCGGTGCTCTACGTGCTGCTGCCGCAGACGGCAATCGGCTGGCCGGTCTTCCTCGCCGTCTATGCCATCGCCGTCGGTCTCGGCGTGCTCAGCCACGTTCCGGCCGGCCTCGGCGTGTTCGAGACCGTGATCATCGCGTCGCTCGGCAGCGCGGTGAACATCGATGCCGTGCTCGGATCGCTGGTGCTCTACCGGCTGGTCTACCATGTGCTGCCGCTGCTGATCGCCGTGCTCGCGGTGTCGGCGGCGGAGCTGCGTCGTTTCGTCGACCATCCGGCCGCCTCCAGCGTGCGGCGCATCGGCGGACGGCTGATGCCGCAGCTGCTCTCGGCTCTTGCGCTGCTGCTCGGCGTCATGCTGGTGTTTTCGAGCGTCACGCCGACGCCGGACCAGAACCTAGAATTCCTCTCCAACTATCTGCCGCTGCCGATGGTCGAAGGGGCGCATTTCCTCTCCAGCCTGCTGGGGCTGGCGCTCGTCGTCGCCGCACGCGGCCTCGGCCAGCGGCTCGACGGCGCCTGGTGGGTGGCGGTGTTCTCGGCTGTCGCCGCGCTGACCTTGTCGCTGTTGAAGGCGATCGCGCTGGTTGAAGCCGCTTTTCTCGCCTTCCTCATCTTCGGGCTCTTCGTCAGCCGCCGGCTCTTTACCCGCCATGCCTCGCTGCTCAACCAGGCGCTGACGGCGTCCTGGCTGATGGCGATTGCCGTCATTGTCGTCGGCGCCGTCGTCATCCTGCTCTTCGTTTATCGTGACGTCGAATACAGCAACCAGCTCTGGTGGCAGTTCGAATTTACCGCCGAGGCGCCGCGCGGGCTGCGCGCCGTGCTCGGCATCACCATCATCTCGTCGGCGATCGCCATCTTCAGCCTGCTTCGGCCGGCGGCCTTCCGGCCGGAACCGGCCACGGACGAGGCACTGGCGCGTGCCGTCGAGATCGTCATGAAGCAGGGCAATGCCGACGCCAATCTGGTGCGCATGGGCGACAAGAGCATCATGTTCTCGGAAAAAGGTGACGCCTTCATCATGTATGGCCGGCAGGGCCGCTCCTGGATCGCACTGTTCGACCCGGTCGGCGAGCATCGCGCCGTGCAGGAGCTCGTCTGGCGTTTCGTCGAAGCGGCGCGCGCCGCCGGCTGCCGGGCGGTGTTCTATCAGATCTCACCGGCGCTGCTTTCCCATTGCGCCGATGCAGGCCTTCGCGCCTTCAAGCTTGGCGAACTGGCGGTTGCCGATCTCAGGACCTTCGAGATGAAGGGCGGCAAATGGGCGAACCTTCGCCAGACGGCAAGCCGCGCCCAGCGCGACGGGCTGGAATTCGCCGTCGTCGAGCCGCAGGACATAGCCTCGGTCATCGATGATCTCGCCGCCGTTTCCGCCGCCTGGCTCGAGCATCACAACGCCAAGGAAAAAGGCTTCTCGCTCGGCGCCTTCGATCCCGATTACGTTTCATCGCAGCCGGTCGGCATCCTGAAAAAGGACGGCAGGATCGTCGCTTTCGCCAATATCCTTGTCACCGAATCCAGGGAGGAGAGCACGATCGATCTGATGCGCTTCTCGCCGGACGCACCGAAGGGCTCGATGGACTTTCTCTTCGTGCAGATCATGGAATATCTGCGCGGACAGGGTTTCACCCACTTCAATCTCGGCATGGCGCCTCTTTCCGGCATGTCGAAACGCGAGGCGGCGCCCGTCTGGGACCGCATCGGCAGCACTGTTTTCGAACACGGCGAGCGCTTCTATAACTTCAAAGGCCTTCGGGCATTCAAATCCAAGTTTCATCCGCACTGGCAACCGCGCTATCTTGCGGTCTCAGGAGGGGGCAATCCGATGATCGCGTTGATGGACGCGACATTTCTGATCGGGGGCGGATTGAAAGGGGTAGTGAGAAAATGATCAGGACAATCCTTCTTGCCACGGCATGCGCCTGCATGCTCGCGGCCGCACCGGCTAATGCCGCCGAGGAAACCAAGCAGAGCTTCGAAACCGGGCTCATTCCGTCGCCGCACATCTTCCTGCCGGAAGGAGAGGTGAAAGGCACGGTGATGCTGATCTCGGATGCCGCCGGCTGGGGCGACTATGAGAAGGCCGAGGCCGACAGGCTGGTCGCCGAAGGCGCCGTCGTCATCGGCGTCGACTTTCCCTCCTACATCCAGGCGCTCAGCCGGTACGACGTCAGCCTCAACGACGGCTGCATCTACATGGTCTCGGATATCGAATCGCTGAGCCAGCAGGTGCAGCGCGCGACCGGCAACAGCGCCTATCATCTGCCGATCGTCGCCGGCATCGGCGAGGGCGGAGCCTTGGCGCTGGCGATCGCGGCGCAAACGCCGGATGCGACGATCGGCCAGACGCTTGCCGTCGATCCGGTCGCCGGCATTCCGCTCACCCAGGCACTTTGCACGCCGGCTTCCAAGCAGGTGGTTGGTCAACGCACAGTCTATGGACTCAGCGACGGCGTTCTGCCGGACCCTGTGATCACCGTCTTCACGCCTAATGCCAACAAGGATGGCCGGGCGCATGCCGAGGCATTGAAGAAGGCCCATGCCGAGATAGAAATCCGCGATTCCACCGATGATGCGCAGACGGTGTTTGCCGATACGCTCGACGATCTCGTCACCGCCTCCGGTGCCTTCGGCAACCCGCTTGGCCTGCCGTTGGCGGTGCTCGAGGCGACGCCCGCCTTCGATACGATGGCGGTGATCTATTCCGGCGACGGCGGCTGGCGCGACATCGACAAGGAGGTCGGCGGCACGCTGCAGAAGGAAGGCATTCCTGTCGTCGGCGTGGATTCGCTCCATTATTTCTGGTCCGAGCGTAAGCCGGAGGAGACAGCCGGCGATCTTTCGAAGATCATCGACTTCTACCGCAAGCAGTGGAAGGTGAAGCATGTGCTGCTCGTCGGTTATTCCTTCGGCGCCGATGTCGTACCCGCCACTTATCAGCTCCTCAAGCCGGCTGAAAAGTCGGCGGTGGCGCAACTATCGCTATTGTCGCTGTCGCACGAAGTCGACTATGTCATTTCCGTTCTCGGCTGGCTCGGTCAGAGGACGGAAGGGGCGGGAGGCGATCCCGTCAGCGATGTGAAGAACATCGATCCGAAGCTCGTGCAATGCATCTACGGCAAGGACGACGATGACGATGTCGCCTGCCCGGCGCTGAAGGATAGCGGCGCCGAAGTCATCGAACTGCCCGGCGACCATCACTTCGACGAGAATTACGACCTTCTCACCAAGACGATCATCGACGGGCTGAAGAGGCGACTGCAGGACTAGAGCAATTCCAGGAAAAGTGCGAAGCGGTTTTCCGTCCGGAATTGTGTAAACAAAAGTTAGAGCGGTTCTGCGCTTCTGCGAAAAACCGAACCGCTCTGAAGCGCAGCGCGTCCGATAGGACGCGCTAAGGACGCTGATTATCAGCGCATCAGCGTCTCTTCGCTCCAGCCGAGTTCGGCAAGTTCTGTGCCACGTAACCGCGCATCGTCGGCGACGATGAACTCGTCGAGTTGCGGCGGAGCGACGCTGGTGCCGCAAAGCATCGCATGCACCTGGCCGCGATGATGGGTCTGATGCTGGAAGAGGTGGGCGAGCACGTCTTCCATCCGCTCCTCCTGGATGCGAGCGCCGCGATGGAGGCGGACGGTGGAGGCCAGCTTCTCCGGCGTCAGGGCCTCGCAAAGCGCTATCAGGCGCTGATCGACCTTCGCCTGCGCCTCTGCCAGCGAGGAAACGTCATCGAAGGGTTCGTCGACCTCGAAGGCCTGGAACCCGAGCGTGCCGCCTTCCAGGCCATCGACATAGAACCAATCGACCGTGATGATATGGTTCAAGGTTTCCTTGAGCGAGGGGAAGAAGCTGGTGCGCGGTGCCTCGAATTCACCGGGCTTCAATGCCGCGCAGGCCTGAAGCAGCCGGCGGTTGGCAAGCGCATTGTTATAGGCAAGTTTGCGAAACGGCCTGACGGGATCGAAGGTCGGCATTGGCACATCTCCTCTTCACACGTGCTGGAATGTTTGCGTCAATCCTCGTCATCGAGATTGCCGTCCCGCCAGACGAGGTGACGGGGCGCGGCAGGCAGGTTCTCGATTTCATCGGCGATGAAATAGGGCGGGATGTCGAGCGCGGTCAGGGCCGTGCGCGTCGCCGACACCCATTTGAATTCGAGATGATTGTCGCCGTCTTCGACGCGATGGATGATTTCGTGTGACTGAAAAGGGAAGTCCGGCGGGATCTCCATCAGATAATAGAGGCCGAGCTCATGCCAGTCGCGCTGCTCATAGTGGAAAAAATTCTCGACGATCCAGAGCAGGCGGGAGACGGTGACGTCGACGCCCAGTTCCTCCATCATCTCCCGTTTCAGCGTCTCCTCCGACGTCTCGCCTATTTCCGCCCTGCCGCCCGGAAAGGTCCAGAAGGGTTCATGCACGGCGCGGTGAACGAGCACATGGCCATTGCGAAAACCGAGGCCGGCGATGCGATAGTTGAAACGCTCGGCGCCCGCATTCAGGCGGATGAGAGTGCGCTTGGTCATGCCATTCTATCCAAGATCGATCACGACGATTTCCGGCGGCACGCCGAAGCGCACCGGTGCAATGGAACAGCCGAGACCGCCGGACACGATGATATTACGCCCCTCCTCAACCATATGGCCATAGGCGTAGCGATTGCCGTAACGCGAGGGCACGACCGGCGAACGGCCCAGCAGCCGGATCTGTCCGCCATGCGTGTGGCCCGATAGCGTTAGCGAGACGCGCTCTGGCACGCGCGGGAAGATATCGGGTTCATGGGCGAGCAGGATGACAGGCGCATCGTCGGTCAGCTGAGCCATCGTTCCCTCGAGATCGTCGAGGCCGAGCATATGCGTGCGGCCCCACTTCCGGCCGGGCAGCAGCGCCAACTGATCTTCGAGGCCTGCGAGCCAAAAGCCGCGGCCATCCTTTTCGAGCCGAACGGCGCGGTTGCCATAGACCGGGATTCCGACATCGGCGAGAGCCCGGTGTCCGAATGTTTCCATCCCGCCGTTCTTCTGGGCGGTGCGGTCCTCCCACCAATCGTGGTTGCCCATGACCGCATGGACTCCGAGAGGAGCCCGCAAGGTGGCGAGCGCCTTCGACCATTGGCCCGAATGCACGTATTGGGTCACCATGTTCATGCCGGCGGCATAATCGCCGAGCAGAATGGTCATATCGCCTTCGAGTTCATTTGCCCTGTGGCAGATCGCGGCAATGCGACTTGCCGACATCCAGGGTTCGCAGGCGTGCAGATCGGCGAGCGCGACGATGCGGAGCTTCAGCCCCGGTGTCCATCCCGGCGGTGTCAGCCGGTAGCGGGTGATGGCGAGCCGCGCGAGCGGTTCATAGGCGAAGGCATAACCACCGAGCGACATGACGCCTGCGACACCGCCGCCGAGAACCTTGAAAAATCCGCGGCGGGTGATCACTCAGCTATCCTCCTGAAACAGCCGGAACTGCGCAGCCTCCATATCCTTAGGTGGTTGCATTCCCAGATGTTTCCACGCGATTGCGGTCAGAACGCGGCCGCGTGGCGTGCGCTGAATGAAACCCTGCTGGATCATGTAGGGCTCGATGATGTCCTCGATCGCGTCGCGCGGCTCGGAAAGGCCGGCGGCAATGGTTTCAATGCCGACTGGGCCGCCGCCGAAATTGACCGCGATCATGTTGAGGTAACGTTTGTCGAGCTGGTCAAAGCCGACATTGTCGACCAGCAGGCGGGTCAGCGCCTCGTCGGCGATCTCGCGGGTGACGGCCTCTGCCCTTGCCACCTCGGCAAAGTCGCGCACGCGCCGCAACAGCCGGCCGGCGATGCGCGGGGTGCCGCGGGCGCGTCTTGCGATCTCGCGGGCGCCCTCTTCGGTGATCGGCAGGTTCATCAGCCGCGCGCCGCGGCGCACGATGAGTTCCAGTTCCTCGACGGTGTAGAAGCTCAAGCGGACCGGAATGCCAAAGCGGTCGCGCAGCGGCGTCGTCAACAGTCCGAGGCGAGTGGTGGCTGCCACCAGCGTGAATTTCGACAGGTCGATCTTCACCGAGCGAGCTGCAGGGCCTTCCCCGATGATCAGGTCGAGCTGAAAATCCTCCATGGCCGGATAGAGGATTTCCTCGACGGCGGGGTTGAGACGATGGATCTCGTCGATGAAGAGCACATCTCGCTCCTCGAGGTTGGTGAGCAGGGCGGCGAGATCGCCAGCCTTGGCGATCACGGGACCCGACGTCGAACGGAAGTTGACGCCGAGCTCCTTCGCCATGATCTGCGCCAGCGTCGTCTTGCCGAGGCCGGGCGGGCCGACGAAGAGCACGTGGTCCAGCGCTTCGCCACGGTTTTTCGCCGCCTCGATGAAGACCTTGAGATTGGCGCGCGCTTCCGCCTGGCCGGTGAACTCGTCCAGCGATTGCGGGCGCAAGGTGATATCTAGGTCTTCGCCCCGCTTTTCCGGTGATATCAGGCGGGCGGGTTCGCTCATGTCAGAAGCTCCATACCTGGCACAGTCTTGAACGCGTGCCGGTCAAATGTCTTGGTCGCCTGGCATCCCTCATCCGCGGCGCGGTAGCCAATCAAGGCATCGGCAAAATCTGCGTTTCGCGTTTCCACGGCCCTCAGGGCCTTGATCACCAGGGTCTGGTTCTCGATGTCCAATCCTCTGACGCGTGTCAATTTGCCGATTGCCTCGACAACATCCTTTTTCTTGAAGCCGAACCGGGCGCGCAACGCCCAATCCAGTTCCAAGAGATTCAGAAGCGAGAGAAATCCACGATAGTCCCTGCCGATACCTTCACCGAACTTCAGCGCGGCAGCCCTTTGCTCCGTATCGTCGTCGACAATAAGCCTCAGCAGGACGTTTGTATCCACACCATACGCAATCATGCGGCGACATCCGATTTCGACTGCGTGGCTTCGTCGACCACATCGCTGCCCGCAGCATCGGTCACCGTTGCGTCGATCTCCTCCAGCGAAGCACGTCCATTTGGAGGCGATCCGAGAAGGCCTGCGAGATCGTTGAAGTTGATCGATTTTGGTGTGATCACGACCTCTCCGTCGATGATGGAGAAAACAAGCTGATCGCCGGGCTGAAGACCGAGAGCATCCCGCAGTTCCTTCGGAAGCGTTATCTGGCCCTTGGGTGAAAGCGTAAATTCTCCCCACATCGATCAGTAGTCCTATTTTGGTGAGTGAGTCGGAAAATTTGTCATTTGTCGGAAAATCGACAGTTTATCCTACTCTACCGCGCCAGTTCCTTCAATCCCAATCGGATCAGCTTGGCGCTGTCTGCACCATCGCCTGCCGTCTTCATGGCTGCGGCAATCGCATTCGCCGCCTGGTCGCGGGAATAGCCGAGGTTGGTCAGTGCGGAAACCGCATCGGCGACAGGTGCTGCCGCGACACCTTCGCCGAGTTCCTGTTTGAGGCCGATATTGATCGCTTCGCCGGCAAAGGCCGGCGCCCGGTTCTTGAGCTCGGTGACGAGGCGCATCGCCACTTTCGGACCAACGCCCGGTGCGCGGGAGACGGCGGCGCGGTCCTGCAGGGCGATCGCATTGGCAAGTTCGCCCGGCGTCAACGTCGACAGCACGGCGAGTGCCACCTTGGCGCCGACGCCCTGGACGCTCTGGAGCAGGTTGAACCATTCCCGCTCCAGCGCGCTCATGAAGCCGAAGAGCTTCAACTGGTCCTCGCGCACATAGGTCTCGATGAACAGCACGCAGGCCTCGCCGGCCGAGCCGAGCTTGGACAGGGTGCGGGCCGAACAATGGGCGACGTAGCAGACGCCGTGCACATCGACGAGCACATAGTCTTCGCCGATCTCGTCTATGGTGCCTTTCAGCTTGCCGATCATGGGTCGCGGTCTCTCAGCAGATGGGAACAAGTCAAGTATAGATTAACCGGCCAGTGCCTGGCGCATCCTGTTACTGCCGCGATTATGCGCGTGGCAGATGGCGATCGCCAGGGCGTCGGCAGCATCGTCGCCCTTGAATTCGACTTTCGGCATCAGGATCTTCAGCATCATGTGGATCTGGTGCTTTTCGCCATGGCCGACGCCGATGACGGCCTTTTTTACGGCGTTCGGGGCATATTCCGAAACCGGCAGGCCGGCACGCGCCGGCACCAGCATGGCGATGCCGCGGGCCTGACCAAGCTTCAAGGTCGCCACCGCATCCTTGTTGACGAAGGTCTGTTCGACGGCGGCTTCATCCGGCTTGTAGCTATGGACGATCTCCGCCAGGCCATCGTGCAATTGGCAAAGGCGGGAGGCAAGGTCCATGTCGCCATCGGAGGTCACGGTTCCAGACGCGACAAACCGCAAGGAATTGCCCAGCGTGTCAATGATTCCCCAGCCGGTGCGGCGAAGTCCGGGATCAATACCGACAATGCGAATCGTATTTTGCATGGTTCAACCTATAGCGATCGCGAAATAAGTGCCATCGATATGTGAACAAAACAAAAACACTCCCGGATTTAGGCCCCGCCATTTACCGCGAATTAAAACAGATGCCCGAATTCTAGTCGTCAATACGAGAGGGGCTTCTTTTCACGAAGATTAAGCCCCCGATGTTCTGTTTACAGGTCAGTCGATCGGGCATGCGCTGCATGCCAGGCTGGCAAGCGCGTTCAGAAGGGGTTCGTCGTACATGGCACAGAGATTTCAATCCCTGTCCTTCAAGGTCATCGTAACATTCATTCTGCTGACCGTGCTGTCGATCGCGGTCATCGACGTACTCGCCTATTTCGCCAGCAGCCGCATCTCCGACGAGCAGGCGCTGAAGGCCAAGGAAAGCGTGCTGATCTTCCGCGGCGACATGCTGCAGGACCAGCTGGCGCAGCTTGAAAACCAGGCCAACTCGATTGCGCGCATCGAGGCGCTGCAAATGTCGATCACCAGCCTGAAGAGCGGCTGGAAAACCATCGAGAAGACCTCGGGCGACGCTCGTGCCGAGCTGAAGAAGGTTTTCATATCGAACAATCCCAACCCGGCCGACCAGCGCGAGAAGCTTATGAAGCCGGAAGGGCCGAGCGGCTTTTATTATTCGAACCATGAGAAGACGCAGGGCGAAGTCGCCCGCGACCTCGAGGATACCGCCTTCAGCGACCTGCTGATCGCCGATCTCGAGGGCACGGTCCTCTATTCCTATAAGAAGGAGGACGATTTCGCCGAGAACCTGAAGTCGGACGCCTGGAAGGCAACCGGCGCCGGCATCGCTTTCGCCAAGGCGATCGAGAATACCGCCAAGGCGACCGATGATGCCGCGCCGACAGGTTTCTCCGGCCTTCGCGTCGATGCCGGCAGCGGCAAATCGGCGATCTTCTATGCCGTGCCGATCATCAAGCTCGGAGCGGCCAAGGGCATCATCCTCTTCAAGGTGCGCGACGACATCGTCACCGGCATCCTTGCCAAGGGCATCGTCCAGGGCAGCACGGCACGGGCGGCGATCGTCTCCGGCGATGGATCGGCTATCGGTCTCGATGCGGCCGGCAAGCTTGCGATGCTCGATGCCACACCCTTCACCTTCATCCAGAGCGCACTTGCCAGTTCGGCGATGACGGTTGCCGATTTCAACCGGGCGGATGGCGCCGCCCGTGCCTATGTCCGCGGCATCGACTATCGCGGCGACCGCTTCCTGGTGGTCGAGAGCGTGCTGCTCAGCGAACTCAATGCCGGCTCGATCGAGATCGCCACTCTGCTGACGATGATCGGCATCGGCGTGCTCGTCGTCATGGCGGTCGCGACCGGCCTCGTCACCAATTTCCTGTTTTCGCCGCTTGCGCGCCTTGCCGGCGTCACCCGCGATGTCGCGGACGGCAAACTCGACAGCGAGATTGGCAGCCTGAACCGCAAGGACGAAATCGGCACGATGGCCAACGCGCTCGCCCGCTTCCGGCAGTCGCTGATCGAAGGCCGCGAGCTCGAAGCCGCCAGTGAAGAGACGCGCCTGCAGGCCGAGCACGACCGCCAGCAGAATCTGGCCGAGCGCGAGGCAGAGGCGAAGACGCTGCAGCAGGTGGTCGAGGCGCTCGACGAGGGCCTGCATCATCTGGCGAACGGCGATCTCGCCTACCAGATCGATACACGCTTCCCGAACGAGCTCGAAAGCCTGCGGGTCAATTTCAACGAAGCGCTGGCGACGCTCAGCGAAACCATGACGGCAATCGGCGGCAACTCGATGGCGGTGCGCGCCGGCTCCGAGGAGATGCGCACCGGCGCCGACGAGCTTGCCGGGCGCACCGAGCGCCAGGCCGGCTCGATCACCGAAACGGCGAATGCGATCAGCGCCATCACCCAGTCGGTCCGTCAGCAGATCGAGCGGGCCGAACAGGCCGAGCGCATCGCTCGCGACGCCAAGAAGGAAACGACGGGCTCCGGCCAGATCATGCAGGAGACGATCGCGGCGATGGAGGCAATCCAGGCTTCCTCGCGCCAGATCAACACGATCATCTCGGTCATCGACGACATCGCCTTTCAGACCAACCTCCTGGCGCTCAATGCCGGCGTCGAGGCGGCGCGCGCCGGTGAATCCGGCAAGGGCTTCGCCGTCGTCGCCATGGAAGTGCGCGAGCTCGCCCAGCGCTCATCGAGCGCGGCGAAGGAGATCTCCAACCTGCTGCAGAAATCGACGCATGAGGTCGAAAGCGGCGTTACGCTGGTGGAAAGGGCGGGCGTTGCTCTCACGGGCATCGGCGCCCATGTCGAGGCGATCAACGGACAGATCAACGAGATCATGGGCGCGACCCGCGAGGAGGCCAATACGCTGCGTGAGATCAATAGCGCTGTCGCCGAACTCGACGCGATGACGCAGCAGAACGCCTCGATGGTCGAGGAGACGACGGCGGCGATCCACCGGCTGGCGACGGAAGCCCTGGAAATGGACCGCCAGCTCGGCAATTTCACGCTGCCGCAAGGCCACCACCAGCCGAGCGCCGAGGTGCATGTGCTGCGCCGTCACCGCTAAGCTATCGCTTCCAGCATCTGGCAGGGTCGCGCTCGCGCGGCCCTTTTTGTTTGCGCGCATGGTTTGGAATGGCGCGAGGGCGAACCTACATAGGCTGCATCCTTCAACTGCCCGGCAGGTTTTCCATGGTTCCCTTCTCCATACTCGACCTTTCCCCCGTTGCCGAAGGCAGCACCGTGCGTCAGTCCCTCGAAAGTTCGGCGCGGATGGCTGAGAAGGCCGAGGAGTTCGGCTACAAGCGCTTCTGGCTCGCCGAACATCACGGCATGCCGGGGATCGCCAGTGCCGCCACATCAGTCGTCATCGGCCATGTCGGGGCTGCGACCAAGCGCATCCGCATCGGCTCGGGCGGCATCATGCTGCCCAATCATTCGCCGCTCGTCATCGCCGAGCAGTTCGGCACGCTGGAGGCGCTTTTCCCGGGCCGCATCGATCTCGGCCTCGGGCGCGCGCCGGGAACGGATCTGCGCACGGCACAGGCGCTGCGGCGCAACCTCGAAGCCGGCGCAAACAGCTTCCCCAACGACGTGGTGGAATTGCAGCAACTCCTTGGCACGCCGGTCGAGAACCAGGCGATCCTCGCCGTTCCCGGCAATGGCTCGCATATCCCGATCTGGCTGCTCGGTTCCAGCCTTTACAGTGCGCAGCTCGCCGCCATGCTCGGGCTTCCATATGCCTTCGCCTCGCATTTCGCACCCGACATGCTGCTCGATGCGATCGCCATCTACCGTGACCGTTTCCAGCCTTCGGCGACACTCGACGAGCCCTATGTGATGGTCGGCGTCATGGGCGCGGTGGCGGCGACGGACGAGGAGGCGCGGTACCATTTCACCTCCGCCCAGCAGCAGTTCGTCAATCTGCGCCGCAATGTCCGCGGGCCGTTCCCGCGTCCGGTGGCCGATATGGAGGACTTCTGGTCGCCGATGGAGAAGATGAATGTCGAACACACGCTGCGTTATGCCGTCGTTGGCTCGCCAAAGACGGCCGAAGCGAAACTGACGGAGTTTCTGCGGGAAACAGAGGCCGACGAGGTGATCATCTCGATGCCGATCCATGACATCGAGGCGCGGCTGAAATCGGTGGAGCTCTTCGCGGGGCTGGGGAGCTTCATGCGAGCCGCCGCTTAGGATCTACACAAGGATCTTGCCCGCAAGAAAAAACCCGGCGTTGCGGCCGGGTTTTATTTAACGCCTGTCTGAGGAAACTCAGGCGGAGAGCTTCGCCAGCACTTCTTCCGAGACTTCGAAGTTGGAATAGACGTTTTGCACGTCGTCATCGTCTTCGAGCGAGTCGATGAGCTTCATCAGCGACTGGGCTTTTTCCTCGTCCACCGGCACGTTGTTCTGAGCACGCCAGATGGCCTTGACGGTTTCGGCTTCGCCGAGGCTCGATTCCAGCGCCTTCGCCACTTCGCCGAGGGCTTCGAAGCCACAAGTGATGTAGTGGCCGTCTTCGTCGGTCTCGACGTCGTCGGCGCCGGCTTCGATCGCGGCTTCCATCACCTTGTCGGCATCGCCGACGGAAAGCTTGTAGGTGATTTCGCCGACATGGTCGAAGGAGAAGGAAACGGAACCGGTTTCGCCGAGAGCGCCGCCGGCCTTGGTGAAGATCGAGCGGACGTTGGAGGCGGTGCGGTTGCGGTTGTCGGTGAGCGCCTCGACGATGATCGCCGTGCCGCCCGGGCCATAGCCCTCGTAACGGACTTCATCGTAGTTTTCGCCGTCGGCGCCGGCTGCCTTCTTGATGGCGCGGTCGATATTGTCCTTCGGCATGGACTGGGCCTTGGCGTTCTGGATCGCCAGGCGGAGGCGGGCGTTCATCGTTGGGTCGGGCAGGCCGGCCTTGGCGGCAACGGTGATTTCGCGTGCGAGCTTGGAGAACATTTTCGACCGCACGGCGTCCTGACGGCCCTTGCGGTGCATGATGTTTTTAAACTGTGAATGGCCAGCCATGGCACCCCTGTTCACGTCTCATTGTTCGGAATGGGCCGCCTTATAAGAGCGAAACGGCACCCGTTCAAGGAAAAAGCAGTTCGGAACAAAGGCGAGGGGATGACGTTTCAATCGAACTCCACCCAACGAAAGGAACGGTCATGGCAAGTCTCAGCGAGGCGCAGGAACATCCAGCACGTCAGCTCTGGGATCAGGTCAACGATGTTCATGCCGGCATGCTCGGAATTTCGGGGCTGGACATGCACATGCAGCCGATGGCGCCGCATGCCGATCCCACCACCAATACCATCTGGTTCTATACCAAGACCGATGCCGACATCGTGCGCGCCATCAAGCCCGGCAGCCGCGCACATTTCTGTGTCATCGGCAAGGATCACGATTATCACGCCTGCCTTGCCGGCGTGATCGAAGTGCGCCCCGACCCTTCCAAGATCGAGGAGTACTGGAGTTCGATCATTGCCGCCTGGTACGACGGCGGCAAGAAGGACCCCAAGCTCACCATGCTTTCCCTCCACGTCGACGATGCCGAGATCTGGGTTTCGACAGGCAACAAGCTGAAATTCGGCTGGGAAATCGCCAAGGCCAATCTAGACGACGACAAGATGCCGGATGTCGGCATCAAGCGTCATCTGCAATTCGCCTGACGCGCAAGGCTCCTGCATAATTCTTAAATCGGAACCGATTTAAGGATAAAATTGCAGCAATTCACAGTGCTACAGCGTCCTTTGCGCGTCTAAAAGACGCGCGGCGCTGCAGGAGGGAAACCGCCGGGCCTTTTACCGCACGCCCTTCAGCACATAGATCAGCGGTTTTTTCGGCAGCGTGCGCATCGAGACGGTGATGCTGTCGTCGGGCGCATAGGCGACGTCGAAATCCTTGCCGAACATCGAAACGAAGGCATCGACCGGCGGGCCGCGGCGGTGCATCGGCAGGATCAGCGACGAGCGCAGCCGCTTGATGACGCGGCTCATGCTGTCGGCGCCCATGGTCAGGCCGCCATCGACCGGCACCATGACGACATCGAGGCGGCCGATCTCGATATAATGGGTATCCGTCAGTTCGTAATGCAGGTGGCCGAGATGGCCGATGCAGAGGCCGGCGATCTCGAAAATGAAGATGGAATTGCCGTTCTCCTGCGAGCCGCCGAGGCCGTAGCTGAAGCGGATATCCGTCGGAACATTGCGGATATAGGCATCGCCGACGACGAGATCGATGTCGGCCTTTTCGCCGGGAACGTCGCTCCACCCATGCAGAACATGTTTGATGCCGGGATCGGGAGTCAAGGTGAAGTGGGTGGTGTGCGCCTTGTTCATGGTCACCACATCGGGCAACGTCGCCGGCCTGTACCAGCCGTTATAGTCTGTGGCGATGATGATGCCGCCGGGCGTGTCGATTTCGAAGGTGGAATGGCCGAGGAAGGTGAATTTGACGTCTTCGCCCTCGGAGACAGCAGGTATCGGCGGCGGGGCGCCGGAAAAGCTTGCAAAGGTCGCCTTGGGGATAGTCTGCGCGATCGCCTGGCATTGGCTGACGGGCGTTCGCTGCTCCTGTGCCCTGGCAGGACCCGGCGCGGCGAAGGCTGCAAGGCATGCGATAGCGAGGACAAGATATTGCGGCTTCATGCCACCCCTCCGGCGCTTTCACAGAGAGCGCCGCACGTCCGAAGGGCGCGCTAACGACGCTCGATCACTTTGAATTGGCGGCCGGAGAATGCGGCAAGTGGTCGCAGGGGTCTAGACTGGGGATGCTCACAATTGCGTGTTGGTCGCGGGATGAATTACCGCCAGAACTCCGGCACCGTCTCGGCCAACCGCGGTCCGAGCCGGAGCGGCCCGATCTTTTCGGCCAGTCCGGTGCTGTCGGAAATCTCGACGCCGACGCCGCAGATCGTCGCGGGGCCGTTGGCTGCTTCCATGCGGCCCTTCGGCATCTTGGAGATGAAGCGGTTGAGCGGCTCCTCCTTGTCCATGCCGAGGGAGGAGTCGTAATCGCCGCACATGCCGGCATCCGACATATAGGCCGTGCCGCCGTTCAGGATCTGCGCATCGGCCGTCGGCACATGCGTGTGGGTGCCGACGACGAAGCTGGCGCGGCCGTCGACGAAATGGCCGAAGCACTGCTTCTCGCTGGTCGCTTCCGCATGGAAATCGAAGATGATCGCATCGGCCTGCTCCTTCAGCGGGCAGGCGTCGAGGATCGCCTCCGCCGATTTGAAGGGATCGTCGAGTTCCGGGTGCATGAAGACCCGGCCCATGACGTTGGCGACGAGCACACGCGCGCCGTTCCGGGCATAGAAAAGGCCGGAGCCGCGGCCGGGCGTGCCTTGCGGATAGTTGGCCGGCCGCAGGAATTGATCGTGCCGCCCGGCAAAAGCAACGGCTTCCTTTTGGTCCCAGACGTGATTGCCTGTCGTCACCACATCGGCGCCGGCATTGATCGTCTCCAGAAAAATGTCCTCGGTGATACCGAAGCCGCCGGCGGCGTTCTCGCCGTTGACGACGACGAAATCGAGCTTGAGGTCGGAGATCAGGCCGGGGAGGCGGTCCCAGACCGCCGTGCGTCCCGTCTTGCCGACCATGTCACCCAGAAAAAGCAGCCGCATTCCCTATCCAATCCAAGAGGCAAAAAAGCGAAGGCCGCTTTCTGTCAGGATGGCATCCAGGCTAATGTCGTGCGGCTCAGCGGGCACATGTGCCACTTCCTGGCAGTCGAATGCAATGCCGATCAGCTTCGGATGCAGGCCTTTTTGCCTTAGCCGGCTGATGGCGCGGTCGTAGTGGCCGGCGCCATAGCCGATACGGTGGCCGCGGACATCAAAGGCCGAAAGCGGCACCAGCATGATTTCGGGATCGAGAATGGCGGCATCGGCGCCGGGGCCGACCGTGCCGAAACCGGTATCGACAAGCGGCGCATCTTCGGCCAGCTCGCGAAAGACGATGGTCTGCCGGTCGAGGATCGCCGGTACGCAGAGCCGCGCACCGCGCACGGCAAAGCGTGCCATCAGCGGCCTGAGATCGGCCTCCGAACGGATCGGCAGGAAGCCGGAGATGATCGTACCCAGCGCAAAACCAACGGCCTCGCCGGCATGATCGGCCATTGCGAGACTTTTGGCGGCACGTTTTTCGGCGGGGATGGCGTCGCGTGCGGACAGCCGTTCGTTGCGCAGCTGCGCTTTCAATTCTTTCGCGGTCATTCGATCTGCCGGTTCTGAGAGATTTGGCCGAGCATAGACGGCTGGATCTCCGATGCAAATGCGGGATGCGACAGCATCACGCCGGTTTCACGCCTCGCCCGCCGGCGGCTGCGGATCGTCAGACGACGATGCTTGTCGGTATCGTCGCGGCGGCGATGGAGAAGCCAGCGATGTCGGGAATGGCATTGACCCCGGCCTGCCGGTTCTGCTGCAGATCGCGCATCGCCTTTTCGAGCAGTTGTTTGAGTTCGCGCACAACCGCCTTGAACGCTTCCATCGTTTCGCGATCACCAGCCGAGATGTTGGAGAATTTCGGGGCATCCTCGGCAACGCTTTCATAGGCCTTGCGGGCGTTGGCTGCGGCGTCCGGTTCCTGCGAGCCGGTCTCGCCGGTCCGAGTGTCTCCTGAGATATCCGTCAGCGCGGCATCGGTCCCGCTGGTTGCGACCGCCGCTGTATCCACCGGAACCGCCGTTGCCGGACTGCCGGTCGCGACTGATGATGCGAATTCGGAGGCGGCGGTGCCGACCTTGCGCGCCAGTTCGACGGCCAGCCGGGTGACCACCTCAGGCGGCATGTTGGAACTGCGCAGCATCTGCAACTGCTGCTGTGCCTCTTCGAGCTTGCGTTGCGCCTTCGCCTTGGCTTCATCCCCCGAGTTCGCCAGGGTCTGGCGCATCTGCTGCAGCGCCTGAGTGGTGCGCTGCAGCTTGAGCACACCCTGACCGGCCTCGCTTCCGGCGACCGATGTGGCTGCCGTCGAAGACGCGCCGCGCAAGATGATGGAGGCAGACATGGTTGCGACCTGCATGGACAATCCCCCGATTTTCAATTCGGGCTCCCGATTGCAATTCGGCGCATTCTGCAACGTCAGGCTTGTGTGGACCTGTGTCTGCGGGACGTCGGCAATACAGCGGCCAGCCGCTGCATCGTCTCTTCGAACAGAGAGGTTCCCCCGGGCATCCAGCCGAGGGCGCGGATTTTCGCTGTGCTCATGGGGTTGAGCGCCGCCCTGTCGGCAGGAGCCGGCGGCGCGTGTCGACAGCTCGTCTCGCGGCGAATAGCGGAAAGGATATCGTGCGTGTCGATCGCGATGTCCGAGACGTTGAAGACCTCGCCGGAGATGCGGGTGCTTTCCGTCTCCAGCATCAGCCGTACCGCCCGCCCGAGGTCGCGGCCGTGAACCTCCGTTCCCATGCGGGCGACAACCGGTTGGCCGGCGAGGTAGTCGGCGATGAGTCCGTCCCATTTGTTCGGCGAGAGATCGCCATAGACGCCGGTCGCCCTCAGGCTGACGCCGGCAAAACCGGGTGCTGCGAGGTGGGCGAGTGCGCGTTCGGCATCGAGCTTGACCTGGCCGTAGAGTGTTTCAGGCTTGGCCAGCATCGTCTCCGCCAGTTCGGTTCCCCCGGGATGTTCGCCATAGGCGGCGCGGCTGGACAGGAAGATGCAGCGGCGCGTGCCGGCGCGTTTGGCGGCTTCGAAAAGCCGGACGGTGCCGTCAAGGTTCAACCTGTGGAAGGTCTTGGGGTCGTCACCCTCTCCGCCGCGATATTTGCCCGGAACATGGCTTAAGGCGGCATGGACGAAGAAATAGGCATCGTCGAAAGCGTCGATCTGATCCTTGTCGGGATCGAGCGAAAGCGCTGCGAACTCGACCGGGCGGGAGAAGAGGCGGGGCGGCGGCGCGCGGCGCCCGCCAACGATCACCTGATATCCGGCGGCCAGCAGTTCCTCGACGACATACCGGCCGACGAGACCCGTTCCGCCAGATACCAATACCTTCATGCTGCCCCTTCCGGATTGTTCAGCGCCGTGATCTCAGGCACATCATCGTCATCGTGGAAACGGTGCCACAGATCGATCAAAGGTTGTAGTCGCGCTGCCTTGGGATGATCCCTTTCCCACGGTTTTTCATACTGGTAATGCAGGATCGAAATGCTCTTCCAGTCCCAAAGCTCCGGCATGGTGAACCATACATATTGCAGCATGTTGAAATAAACCGGCAGGCCGTGCCAATCCGGGAAGAACGTCTCAAGAAACGTCTGATCGGTGCGCCGCCAGAAAGCGTCCGGCCTGTCGAGCCTTTCGAGCATGTGCCGGAATGTGTCATGCGAGGGCGTGGCGACGAAGACGCCGGAATTCATGCGGCGGAAGTCGGCGAGTCTTTCATAGACATTGGGGGCGGCGGAAAATTCCGGATAGAGGAAGAGCCTGTCGACATTCTTCAGCACGAGGGCGTCGGCGTCGATGAAGACGCAACGCTCGTATTCGACGAGCTGCCACAGCCTGAGCTTGCAGAAATTGTCGAGCGGCGAATGGAAATCCGGCTTGCGGCCCTTGGTAAAGGGGGCTGCGGAATGGAGCTGGCGATGCGCATGGCGTTCGTTGAAGGCGTCGGAGAGCGGCAGGTGCTGGACCTCGATCAGGCGACAGTCGAGCGCTTTCAGGGGGGCGAGGGCGCCTGCATCGACGCCGCCGGTGTGGAGGACGACGATGTCGGCGCTTGTGCCCGTGCGACGAAGCGAATTTGCCAGGGCGGTGGCGCCCATGGCGTAGTCGGCATTGGTGACGAGGGTGACGTAGGCGAGGTTTGAGGTAAGAGTCATCGCTGCAGGGGCTTCAACATAAGATACCGCTCATGAAACCGACTTCAGTCGCTTGCCTTCCGGATCGTGATTGATCGTCGCGGCGATGTCCTTGGTCCAGGCGGAGACGGCCGGAACGCGCGAGCGGTCGACGCGATAGGCGAATTTCTTCGCCACGTCGACGATCTCGCCGAGCAGACCCGCTTCCAGCGTGATCGGTTCGAGGCCGAGATTGCGGAATTTTTCGTTCCGGACGATCAGATCGTTTTCAGCGGCTTCCTTGCGCGGGTTTGGCAACCAGGCAATCTGGGCGCCGCTCATCCTGGCGATCATCTCGGCGAGGTCGCGTACCCGGTGGGTTTCCGTCATCTGGTTGAAGATCTCGACACGCGCGCCGCGCGCCGGCGGGTTCTCGAGCGCCAGTTCGATGCAGCGCACCGAATCCTGGATATGGATGAAGGCGCGGGTCTGGCCGCCGGTGCCGTGCACCGTCAGCGGATAGCCGATCGCCGCCTGGATGAGGAAGCGGTTCAGCACCGTGCCGTAATCACCGTCATAGTCGAAACGATTGATGAGCTGCGCGTGGCGGCGCGTCTGCTCGGTATGTGTGCCCCAGACGATGCCCTGGTGCAGATCGGTGATCCTGAGACCGTCGTTCTTGGCGTAGAACTGGAAGAGAAGCTGATCCAGGCACTTGGTCATGTGATAGATCGAGCCGGGATTGGAGGGATAGAGTATCTCCTGGCTGGCCGTCTCGCCGCCTGTGGTTTCGATGCCCACCGGCAGGTAACCTTCGGGGATCGCCGCGCCGACCGTCGAATAGCCGTAGACGCCCATGGTGCCGAGATGGATGAGATGGGCGTCCAGGTTAAGTTCCGTCAGCGCGTTCAGCAGGTTGTGCGTGGCGCTGACATTGTTGTTGACGGTGTAGTTCTTGTGGCGGTCGCTTTTCATCGAGTAGGGCGCGGCCCGCTGTTCGGCGAAATGGATGACGGCGTCCGGGCGGTTTTCGGAAAGCCAGTTCTTCAGAAGTTCGTAATCCCTGGCGAGATCGATCAGATTGAAGTGGATGCGGCGTCCGGTTTCGGCATGCCAGATGCGGGTGCGCTCCTGGATCGAATCCATCGGGGTCAGCGACTGAACGCCAAGTTCGGTGTCGATCCAGCGGCGTGAGAGGTTGTCGAGGATATGAATGTCATGCCCGGCATCGGAGAGATGCAGCGACGTTGGCCAACCAATGAAACCGTCTCCGCCCATAACCGCAATCTTCATCACATCGTCTCCTGATCGGTCGCTCATTATCGGGAATAGTTAGGAATTATGACAATCATTCAATGCCTGCCGGCCGGGCATTCAATGCTTGCCTGTCTTGAAGCGTTGCGCCAAAGAGGGCACCTCAGTTTGGAGAAAATTATGACGGAACGCCCTTTTTCCATTTCGGGAGAGTTGACGGAGGCCGGACATCGCCTCGTCCAGCGGGTCTATTATGAAGATACGGACTTCTCCGGCCTGGTCTATCACGCCCGTTACCTGCATTTCCTGGAGCGCGGCCGCACCGATTATCTGCGCTGCCTCGGCGTCGAGCAGCGCGAGCTGGTCAGCGCCGACGAGGAGGGCCTCGTCTTCGTCGTCCACCGCATGGAGATCGACTTCAAGAGCCCGGCGCGCATGGATGATGTGCTGACGGTCCTGACGCACACGGAAAAGGCCGGCGGCGCCAAGATGGTGCTCAATCAGCAAATACGCTCCGGCGAGACGCTGCTGATCGTCGCCAAGGTGATTATCGCCGTCATCAACGCTCGGGGGCGCCCGAGGCGACTGCCGGAAACACTGGCGGCGAAATTCCTGGAAGGCAGCACGCCGCTATAGCCACGAATCGCCCAGATTTCAGGCTTGTCAAAACTTGAACTTTATGTGAAGGAATTCCCACGCCGCAGGATGAGCGCTCTTTCGGCAGCCGGACCTTGCTCCGGTCAAGTAATCCATGGACGAAAATCTTCCAAAACCAGGCTTACTGTCACAGTCCGGCACTAACGATCTATTAACCATAATAGTGTCTTACTGGGAAAGTCAGAGTTTGTGCGGTGCACGCCTTCCTTTGACCAAATTTGACGGCAAGAAGGCGGAAGATGAGCTTGGAAGTTTGACCAGGGCTTTGGGCGGCGGCCGCCGGAACACTTCTTGCGAGATCACTTTGTGCCGCCCGGTCTAGCACCGGGCGTTTGGATTCGGGGATTTTGGATCAATGGAACAAGTAGGATTGGCAGCAGCAACGGCGGACGTCAGCCTCTGGTCGCTTTTCATGCAGGCCGGCATCGTCGTCAAGCTCGTCATGCTCGGGCTCATCGCGGCCTCGGTGTGGACGTGGGCGATCGTCATCGACAAATACCTGGCTTATGGCCGCGCACGGCGCCAGTTCGACAAGTTCGAGCAGGTCTTCTGGTCGGGCCAATCGCTGGAAGAACTCTACCGCTCGCTGTCGGAGCGCAACAATACCGGGCTGGCTGCGATCTTCGTGGCGGCCATGCGCGAGTGGAAGAAATCCTTCGAACGCGGCGCCCGCTCGCCGATCGGCCTGCAGATGCGTATCGACCGCGCGATGGACGTGACGCTCGCCCGTGAGACCGAATATCTCGGCGCCCGCCTCGGATCGCTCGCGACCATCGGCTCGGCCGGTCCGTTCATCGGTCTCTTCGGCACGGTCGTCGGCATCATGACCTCGTTCCAGGCGATTGCCGGTTCGAAGTCGACCAACCTTGCGGTCGTCGCGCCCGGCATCGCCGAAGCGCTGCTTGCCACCGCCATCGGCCTCGTCGCCGCTATCCCGGCGGTTATCGCCTACAACAAGTTCTCTGCCGATGCCGGCAAGCTTTCGGGCCGCATGGAAGGTTTCGCGGATGAATTCTCCGCCATACTTTCGCGCCAGATCGACGAGAAGCTGCAGCCGCGCGCTGCCGCTCAGTAACCAACGGAGTATTCTGACATGGGTATGGCTGTTGGAGGCAATGGCGGCGGGGGCGGCGGACGCCGCCGTCGCGGCGGTCGGAACAGGGCCGTGATCTCCGAAATCAACGTGACGCCGCTCGTCGACGTCATGCTCGTGCTTCTAATCATCTTCATGGTCGCGGCACCGATGATGACCGTCGGCGTGCCGATCGACCTGCCGGAAACGCAGGCCAAGGCGCTGAATTCCGAGACGCAGCCGATCACCATCTCCGTCAAGAACGACGGCGAGGTGTTCCTGCAGGAAACGCCGATCCCGGCTGCGGAGATCGCTGCCAAGCTCGAGGCGATCGCCACCACCGGTTATAACGAACGTATCTTCGTGCGCGGCGACGCGACCGCGCCTTATGGCGTCATCGCCGACGTCATGGCCCGTATTCAGGGCGCAGGCTTCAAGAATATCGGCCTCGTGACGCAGCAGAAGAAGGACCAATAGCGCTCAAAATGAAGGCCAGTGTCATCACATCTGCTGTTTTGCATGGCCTGGTGCTCACCTGGGCGATGGTGTCGCTCAGTGCCCCGGAATCCTTCAAGGTGGAGGATTTCGAGGCTATGCCGGTCGATCTCGTGCCGGTGGAATCCATCACCCAGATGCAGCAGGGCGATAAGAAGGCTCCGAAGAAGGAGACTTCCGCGCCCGTGCCGACGACGCGGCCACCGATCGCACAGCCGGCCGAGAATGCCGGCGACAACAATGTCGACCTGAAGACGCCGCCGGTCCCGAATGCCAAGCCGAGCACCACCGAGGCTGCGGCAGCGAATTCGAGCGAAAAGCCGATGCCTAAGACCGATCCTGTCCCAAACGATGTCAAGGACATCGTCAAGGAGGAAACGGAAGTCGAGCAGCCGAAGGAGGTCGCCTCCATTCCGCCGCCGAAGCCGGTCGAAGTGACGCCGCCGAAGCCGGAAGAAAAGCCACCTGAGGAGCAGGCCAAGCCCGAGGAACCGCCGAAGCCGGATGCGGAAGCATTGCCGGACAATGTGCCGACCCCTGTTGCCAAGCCGCAGGTGAAGCCGCCGGAACCACAGAAACCCGCAGAAAAGCCACCGGAAAAGACCCAGGACCAGCCGAAGGCCGCCGAAATACCGACCGAAAAGAAGAAGTCGGATCAGAAGCAGGAGACGGCGAAATCCGCCTCATCGATGAAAAGCGATTTCAATGCCGACGAGGTTGCGGCGTTGCTGAACAAGACGGACCCTTCCGCCGGTGGCGCCAAGCGCTCGACGCAGGAGGCATCGCTCGGTGCGAAGAAGAGCAATGGTGGCTCCAAGCTATCTTTGAGCGAGATGGATGCGCTGAAGAGCGCCATCGCTGGCAACTGGTCGGTTATTCCTGGCATGGAAGGCATGAGCGACGTACGCATTAAGGTGCATATGAAGCTTGATCAGGACGGCAATATCGTCGGCGAACCCGACGTAGAGGCGGTCGGTGGTGACAATGAATCCACTCGACGGGCGCTGGCCGGGGGGGCCTATCGCGCCATCATGAAATCGGCACCCTTCTCGTCGCTTCCGAAAGACAAATATGATGCCTGGAACGAAGTCGTGGTCAACTTCGATCCCAGCGATCTAGGAATTTAAATGCTGAAAGGCCTTTACTCCATGAACAAGTTTTCCTTCATCCGCGCTATTGCGGTCGCTGCTGGTCTCATGACCATTGCGGCGTTCGCCTCGCCTGCAAATGCTCTCGTCGAAATCAACATCAACAAGGGCAATGTGCAGCCGCTGCCGATTGCGGTGACTGACTTCCTTCAGGGCGACATGGGTGCGCAGGTCTCGCAGGTCATCGCCGCAGATCTTCAGCGTTCCGGGTTGTTTGCACCGATCAGCAAGACGGCCTTTATCGAGAAGATCTCCAATCCGGATGCGTCGCCGCGCTTCGAAGACTGGAAGGTCATCAATGCCCAGGCGCTGGTGACTGGCCGCGTTACCCAGGAAGCCGATGGTCGCCTTCGTGCCGAATTCCGTCTCTGGGACACGTTTGCCGGGCAGCAGATGACCGGGCAGCAGTTTTACACCCAGCCGGAGAACTGGCGCCGCGTGGCCCATATCATTGCCGATGCGATCTACAAGCAGATCACCGGCGAGGAAGGTTATTTCGACACCCGCGTCGTCTTCGTTTCCGAATCCGGCACCAAGCAGCAGCGCAAGCGCCAGCTGGCGATCATGGATCAGGACGGGTTCAACGTGCGCATGTTGACCGATGGCAGTGATCTCGTGCTGACGCCGCGCTTCTCGCCGAACCGGCAGGAAGTCACCTACATGTCCTTTGCCAACCAGCAGCCGCGGGTCTATCTGCTGCAGCTCGAGACCGGGCAGCGCGAGGTCGTCGGCAATTTCCCCGGCATGACCTTCTCGCCGCGTTTTTCGCCGGATGGCCAGAAGGTGATCATGAGCCTGCAGCAGGAAGGCAATTCCAACATCTACACGATGGACCTGCGCTCGCGCACGACGACGCGGTTGACCTCGACGGCTGCGATCGACACCTCGCCCTCCTATTCGCCCGACGGTGCCCGTGTCAGCTTCGAAAGCGACCGCGGCGGGAAGCCGCAGATCTACGTGATGAATGCCGACGGCTCCGGCCAGACGCGCATTTCCTTCGGCGATGGTTCCTATTCGACGCCGGTCTGGTCGCCGCGCGGCGATCTGATCGCCTTCACCAAGCAGGCCGGCGGCAAGTTCTCGATCGGCGTGATGAAGCCGGACGGCTCGGGCGAGCGCATCCTGACGACGGGCTTCCACAATGAGGGCCCGACCTGGGCGCCAAACGGCCGCGTTTTGATGTTCTTCCGCCAGGCGGCGGGGTCCGGCGGCCCGCAGCTCTATTCGATCGATCTGACCGGTTACAACGAGCAGTTGGTCAAGACGCCGACCTACGGTTCAGACCCGGCCTGGTCGCCGCTTCTGGAGTAGGCGATGTGGTGCTGCCTTCATGTCGCCTCAAAGTCATGGAAACCGGGCGACTACGGGACAAATCAGTAAATCGTTAACCATAATCTTTGAGGGGCGGTTAACCGAGTGCGGTTACTGTCCGGAAACCCTGATGAAATCGCAAGGAGACCGGCCATGAGCCGAATTCATACCCCGGCAATGAGCCGCATGCAGAATTTCGCCCGCAACCCCGTCATGATCGCGCTTATCGCCGGCCTCGCGCTCGCAAGCTGCGCCAAGAAGCCGCCGAACAGCGCCGGCGACCTCGGCCTCGGCACCGGTGCTGGTGGGGCTGCAACGCCGGGCTCTGCCCAGGACTTCACGGTCAATGTCGGCGACCGCATCTTCTTCGACACCGACTCCTCGTCGATCCGCGCCGATGCTTCGCAGACGCTCGACCGTCAGGCCCAGTGGCTTGCCCGCTACCCGAACTACCAGATCACCGTTGAAGGCCATGCTGACGAACGCGGCACGCGCGAATACAACCTCGCGCTCGGCGCCCGCCGTGCGGCTGCCGCCAAGGATTACCTCGCTTCGCGCGGCGTCCCGGCGCAGCGCCTGAAGACGATCTCTTACGGCAAGGAACGTCCGGTCGCCGTCTGCGACGACATTTCCTGCTGGTCGCAGAACCGCCGCGCGGTTACCGTGCTTGGCGGCGCCGGTATGTAATTCCGGCAACATTCGCTTTTTCGACGGGCGGTCCCATCAGGGGCCGCCTTTTCTTTTTGACCACACTTTGGCCAGACTCCGTTGCTTTTTGAAAGCAATTGGAAAAATCTCCTGTTCGTGCCATCGAGGTGCGAAGAATCACTGGGACAGGACGATACATATGAAGAAACTTGTCGTGGCAGGCATGCTGTGCCTCGCGGCTGTGACCGGGAGCGAACGAGCGGCCTATTCCGCTTCGTTTTTCGGGCTGCATCTTGGCGGCCGATCCGCGGAAAACCAGGCGGCGCCACCTGTTGTCAAGGTGCAGAGCGGCGACGCGGAGGTCCGTGTGCAGCAGCTCGAAGAGCAACTGCGGCAGCTGAACGGCCGGATCGAAGAGATGAGCTTTCAGCTTCTGCAGATGCAGGAGACGATCCGCAAGCAGCAGGAAGACAATGAATTCCGATTCCAGCAGCTGGAAAAGACGGGCGGCGGCGGTGCCGCCAAGGCTCCGGTCAAGAAGAGTGAGACCGATGTCGCGCCGGCTGCTTCCGGCGGCGACGACATCGCCAGGGTGATTCAAGCACCGCAGGGAGCCGAAACGGCTCCCTCCACCAACGTACCCGCCAATACCGGCCTCGGCCAGCCACCGAAGGAGCTCGGCTCGATCGAGTTCGATCAGAACGGCAATCCGATCGGCGGAAGCGTGGATGGAAATGCCACCATCGGCTCCGGCCCGATTCCCGATGCCAATCCCGGGACGCCGCAGCAGACCGCCTCGCTCGGCAGCGAGGCCGATCAGTACAAGGCGGCCTATGGCCACGTGTTATCGGGCGATTACAGCACGGCCGAGCAGGAATTCACGCAGTACATCACCCGCTACCCAAGCAGCGCGCGGGCGGCGGACGCCAATTTCTGGCTCGGCGAAGCGCTCTATTCGCAGGGCAAGTACAATGAGGCGGCCAAGACTTTCCTCAATGCGCACCAGAAATACGGCACATCCGAAAAGGCGCCGGAAATGCTGTTGAAGCTCGGCATGTCGCTCGCCGCCCTCGACAATACCGAGACGGCATGCGCCACACTGCGCGAAGTCTCGAAGCGTTATCCCAAGGCCTCGCGTGCGGTCATAAGCAAGGTTGCGAGCGAACAGAAGCGCCTCGCCTGCTAAGGTCTTCCGGCATGTCTCCGGAAGCCTCATCGCCGCAACAGGCGATCCTCCAGTTTCTCACCTCGCTTCAAAGCCCCGCGCGCATCCTTGTCGCGATCTCGGGCGGCAGCGATTCCACCGGCCTGCTTTTTCTTCTCGATGAAGCCGTAAAGGCCGCGCCCGATCTCAAGATTTCCCTTTGCGCCGCGACCGTCGATCATGCGTTGCGCGCCGGCTCCGCAGACGAGGCGCGCGAGGTCGCTGACCTCTGCGCATCGCTCGGCATTCCTCACACCATCCTGATCTGGCAGGGCGACAAGCCCAAAACCGGCATCATGGCTGCGGCCCGCGAGGCTCGTTATGACCTGCTGGCAGCCGCCGCCCAAAATTTCAAAGCCGATCTCATCGTCACCGGCCATACCTTCGACGACCAGCGCGAAACGTTTGCCATGCGGGGTCTGCGCTCCGAACAAGTTTCAACCGGCATCGCGGATGCGGTGCTGTTCGACCGTCATATCTGGATCATGCGGCCGCTGCTCGGCAGTCGGCGGGCAGATATCCGCGCTTATCTGAAGACACGTGGCATTTCCTGGCTCGACGATCCGAGCAACGAGGATGTGACCTATGAGCGGGTGCGCATGCGCCAGCGGCTCGCGGAGGAGGTGGCTTCCAAGGCAGGGGCGGAGACCGAAGGGCAACGTCTTTTGCTCGCGGCAGATGCAGCCGCTTGGCTCGATCTGCATTTCCGGCTGCATGGCGGTATGCTTGGTCATATCTCTCCCGACGGCCTGAGGGCCGAAGCAGCTGTATTGAATTACGCGCTTGGCCGTCTTGCCGCCGTTTTCGGCGGCCGGGATTTTCCACCGGGCGGCAAGCAGATGGACGGCATTCTCGCCTTTATCGCAGCGGCCAAGGCAGGGCGGATGACGGCGGGCAGGGTGGTGTTCGATCTCAGACGTAGCGGGCTCTATCTCGCCCGCGAAAGCCGCGGCATCCTCCCGCTGTCATTGCAGCCGGGTGAGCGCAGCGTCTGGGATGGACGTTTCGAGGTTGTGAACAATTCCCCGTTCGGCGTCAGGATCGAGGCGGCCGGGATGAATGCAGGACCGGGTGCGGCTGGGTCACCAAAGCGTGAAGAAGAGTGTTCCGCAACCACAGAGTCCCGCCGATCGGGTTCCTGCTACGAGCACAGCAATGCGGCGAGAAGGGACGATACCCTACCAAAAGCGGCATTGAAGCGTGCAACTGCTGCGTTGCCGGTCGTTTTGCCAATGGCTGGCATTGTTTTTTCCGACGATTTGGCCGGCCGGGTGCGCCTCACGCCTTATTCCGCGCCGTTCGACCGCTTTTTGACACGATTTGATTTCATCTTTGCCAACAGGCTTTCGGCGGTTTTCGCGACGGCGCCCTATGCGAGGCTGCCTTTAAGAAGTATTGACGGAAAAACCATCTGACATGGGGCGTCGCCTTGGCAACGGCACGGCGCAACCCTATGTTAGAAACGAATAAGACGGTCGCCATGAGGCGGCTGTTCCAGTGCTGGGGAGTTCAATGAACCCTAACTTACGTAATTTCGCCTTGTGGGCGATCATCGCGCTTCTGCTGATCGCCCTTTTCAGTATGTTTCAGACGGCGCCGGCGCAGACGGGCTCCCGCGAAATCCCTTATTCGCAGTTTCTGCGTGAGGTCGATGCGGGCCGCGTGAAGGAAGTCGTGGTCACGGGCAACCGTGTCTCCGGAAGCTATGTTGAAAATGGCACCACCTTCCAGACCTATTCGCCTGTGATCGACGACAGCCTGCTCGATCGCCTGCAGTCGAAGAACGTCCTGGTTTCCGCCCGTCCTGAAACGGACGGCTCTTCGGGTTTCCTCAGCTATCTCGGCACGCTTTTGCCGATGCTTCTGATTCTCGGCGTCTGGCTGTTCTTCATGCGGCAGATGCAGGGCGGCTCGCGCGGCGCGATGGGCTTTGGCAAGTCCAAGGCCAAGCTTTTGACCGAAGCGCATGGCCGCGTGACTTTCGAAGACGTCGCCGGTGTCGACGAGGCCAAGCAGGATCTCGAGGAAATCGTCGAATTCCTGCGTGATCCGCAGAAGTTCCAGCGTCTCGGCGGCAAGATTCCGCGCGGCGTGCTGCTCGTCGGCCCTCCGGGTACCGGCAAGACACTGCTCGCCCGCTCGGTCGCCGGCGAAGCCAACGTGCCCTTCTTCACCATTTCGGGCTCCGACTTCGTCGAAATGTTCGTCGGCGTCGGTGCAAGCCGCGTGCGCGATATGTTCGAGCAGGCCAAGAAGAATGCTCCCTGCATCATCTTCATCGACGAAATCGATGCCGTCGGCCGCCATCGCGGCGCCGGTCTCGGCGGCGGCAACGATGAACGCGAGCAGACGCTGAACCAGTTGCTGGTTGAGATGGATGGCTTCGAGGCGAATGAGGGCGTGATCCTGATCGCCGCCACAAACCGTCCCGACGTGCTCGATCCGGCGCTGCTGCGTCCCGGCCGTTTCGACCGTCAGGTCGTGGTGCCGAACCCCGACATCGTCGGCCGCGAGCGTATCCTCAAGGTGCATGCTCGCAACGTTCCGCTGGCGCCGAATGTCGATCTCAAGGTTCTCGCCCGCGGCACGCCCGGTTTCTCCGGCGCCGACCTGATGAACCTCGTCAACGAAGCCGCCCTCATGGCCGCCCGCCGCAACAAGCGCGTCGTCACCATGCAGGAATTCGAAGACGCCAAGGACAAGATCATGATGGGCGCCGAGCGCCGTTCTTCGGCGATGACCGAGGCGGAAAAGAAGCTCACCGCTTACCATGAGGCTGGACACGCCATTACCGCGCTCAATGTCGCCGTCGCCGATCCGCTGCACAAGGCGACGATCATTCCGCGCGGCCGTGCGCTCGGCATGGTCATGCAGCTTCCCGAGGGCGATCGCTACTCGATGAGCTACAAGTGGATGGTTTCGCGCCTCTGCATCATGATGGGCGGCCGCGTCGCCGAGGAGCTCACCTTCGGCAAGGAGAACATCACTTCGGGTGCCTCCTCCGACATCGAGCAGGCGACCAAGCTTGCCCGCGCCATGGTCACGCAGTGGGGCTTCTCCGATCAGCTCGGTCAGGTCGCCTATGGCGAGAACCAGCAGGAAGTCTTCCTCGGCCACTCGGTTTCGCAGTCGAAGAATGTTTCGGAAGCAACCGCGCAGAAGATCGACAATGAAGTGCGCCGCCTGATCGACGAAGCCTATACGCAGGCCCGCACGATCCTGACGGAAAAGCACGACGAATTCGTCGCCCTTGCTGAAGGTCTGCTCGAATACGAGACCCTGACCGGCGAAGAGATCAAGGCGTTGATCCGCGGCGAGAAGCCTTCCCGCGATCTCGGCGATGATTCGCCGCCAAGCCGCGGCTCGGCCGTTCCGAAGGCCGGCGCCCGGCCCGCCACCAAGGGTGACGAGCCGGAAGGCGGTCTCGAACCGCAGCCGCATTAACTGCGTCGACCAACTCGAACAAGGCCGGATTTCCGAAGTGGGAGATCCGGCCTTTTCTATTGGTAACGGGATATAATCATTTTTCTTGCTAATTTACGTGCCGATCGCCGCATTTTGTGGCATTCCGCTGAATTGAGGCAAGCATGAATCACGCTCCTGAATTGACGAGATCTCACTGAAGCCGGATTCGCTTGGAAGAATGCGCTGCCTTGAATGGCGCGCCGAGAGCACAGGAGTGCAGATGAAAAGACGCTATTTCGGTACGGATGGCATTCGCGGCCAATCCAACGTCTTCCCGATGACGCCGGATCTCGCCATGCGGGTCGGCATCGCCGCCGGCACGATCTTCCGCCGCGGCAACCACCGCCACCGCGTCGTCATCGGCAAGGATACGCGCCTTTCCGGCTATATGCTTGAGAATGCCATGGTCGCAGGCTTTACCGCCGCAGGCCTCGATGCCTTTATTCTCGGCCCGATCCCGACGCCTGCCGTCGCCATGCTGACGCGCTCGCTGCGCTGCGATATCGGTGTGATGATTTCGGCCTCGCACAATCCGTACGAGGATAACGGCATCAAGCTCTTTGGCCCCGATGGTTATAAGCTTTCCGACGATATCGAGGCCGAGATCGAGGATCTGCTCGAAAAGGATCTCAACGCGCAGCTTGCCAAATCCGACGATATCGGCCGCGCCAAGCGCGTCGACGGCGTGCATGACCGCTATATCGAACATGCCAAGCGCACCTTGCCGCGTGATGTGACGCTGCAGGGTTTGAGGATTGCGATCGACTGCGCCAATGGCGCCGCCTATAAGGTGGCGCCCGCCGTGCTCTGGGAGCTCGGTGCTGACGTCGTCACCATCGGCAACGAGCCGAACGGCACCAATATCAATCTCAATTGCGGCTCCACCAGCCCCGTCGCGCTGCAGAAGAAGGTGGACGAGGTTCGTGCCGATATCGGTATCGCCCTCGACGGCGATGCGGATCGCGTCATCATCATCGACGAAAACGGTTCGATCGTCGACGGCGATCAGCTCATGGCGGTCATCGCCGAGAGCTGGGCCGAGAGCCAGCAGTTGCGCGGCAATGGCATCGTCGCCACCGTGATGTCCAACCTCGGCCTCGAGCGCTTCCTCGACGACCGCGGCATGGCGCTTGCCCGCACGAAAGTCGGCGACCGCTATGTCGTCGAGCATATGCGCCAGAATAATTACAATGTCGGCGGCGAGCAGTCCGGTCATATCGTGCTGTCGGATTACGGCACGACCGGTGACGGTCTCGTCGCTGCTCTGCAGATCCTAGCCGCGGTCAAGCGCACCGGCCGAACTGTGAGTGAAGTCTGCCGCCGTTTCGAGCCGGTGCCGCAGCTCCTGCGCAATGTCCGCATCAGCGGCGGCAAGCCGCTGGAGGATATCCAGGTGCAGAAGGCGATCGCCGATGCCGAAGCCGAGCTTGCCAGGAACGGCCGCCTCGTCATCCGCCCCTCGGGCACTGAGCCGTTGATCCGTGTCATGGCCGAGGGCGACGACCGTGCCCAGATCGAACGCATCGTCAACGAGCTGATCGGCACGATCTCGAACGTCCGGACTGCCGCCTGATAAAATGCGGAAAGAATAACGAAAAAGCCGGTGCGTCAGCGCCGGCTTTTTCGTTATGCATGCCCGCTATCGTGAGCCGGTTACTGGCAAGCCGCTCCCCACGATCCAAACTGATCTATGCTCGGGCCGCCGTAATGCCTCGGCATCAAAGTAAATAATCGTGGTTAAGTAGCTTTTAACGTTTCCCATTCATTATCCATCCGAAGCGTATCAGATTGGCAGCGACTGAGCCTGCCGACGCAACGGGATTTTGGAGTGGGATCCATGAAAAGAAGCTTGTCCGGCATTTTCGCCGCATTGTTGATCGCGACAAACGCCTATTCCGCGGACCTCGCCCCTGCCGAGCCGATCCCGGAGCAGCCGCCCGAGGTGGCGGTCAGCGAAGCGACGGGCTGGTACTTGCGCGGCGATGTCGGTTATGCCTTCACCGATCTGCGTGGCGCCCGCTATTTCCAGGGCAGCAATGCGACGGAGGTCGATTTCGACCGTGCCGACCTGGACGACGCATGGACGGTCGGCGGTGGTGTCGGTTATCAGATCAACAGCTATCTGCGCACCGACCTGACCTTCGACTATCTCACGCAGGCGGATTTCCACGGTTCGACGGTCGGACAGTGCGGCTTCCCGCTGGTGGATTGCACCTCGAGCGACCGCTCCTCGCTGACCGCCTACACATTGCTCGCCAACGCTTACGTTGATCTCGGCACCTACGGCTATGTCACGCCTTATGTCGGCGCCGGTATCGGCGGTTCCTACGTCAAGTGGAAGAACCTGCGCAACGTTGCCTGCGCCGATGACGGCAGCTTCTGCGACGACGAGGTTACCCATGGCGGCAAGGGCAACTGGCGCTTCACCTACGCGCTCATGGCCGGCGCCTCGATCGACGTCACCTGCAACATCAAGGCCGATGTCGGTTACCGTTACCTGCATATCGACGGCGGCAACATGTTCGGCTATTCGGACAATGGCGGCCCGGGCCGTGACAAGGGCCTCAGCGCCCATGAAGCCCGCGTCGGCGCCCGTTATCTCTTCGGCGGATGCGCCCAGGCGAGCTATGAGCCGCCGCCGGAAATTCCGCTGCAGCAGCCGGTCTACAAATAAGTCTGGTCCAGCCACCAGATCAAAAGCCGCCCTCGCTCCGGGCGGCTTTTTCATTTTGCCACCTCTCCTGCGTCAAAATATCCTCCCTCTGCGACACTTCCATCTTGACTATGACGCGTCCGATCCATACACACGGCGGCGGGACACCCTTCCCCAACGAAGGGCTTTCTATCTGAGAGGATAGCATCATGGCGAAGACCGCAAAGCCGGACATCCGTCCGCACAATACTCATTTTTCTTCTGGCCCTTGCTCGAAGCGCCCCGGTTGGTCGCTCGAAGCCCTTTCCGACGCGGCCCTTGGCCGTTCGCACCGCGCGAAGGTCGGCAAGACCAAGCTGAAGCAGGCCATCGACCTTACCCGTGAAATTCTCGAAGTGCCGGCAGATTATCGTATCGGCATCGTCCCGGCTTCCGATACCGGCGCCGTCGAAATGGCGCTCTGGTCGCTGCTCGGCGAACGCGGCGTCGATATGCTCGCCTGGGAAAGCTTCGGCGCCGGCTGGGTCACCGATGTCGTCAAGCAGTTGAAGCTCAAGGACGTGCGCAAGCTCGAAGCCGGTTACGGCGAGCTTCCCGATCTCGCGACCGTCGATTTCGACCGCGACGTGGTCTTCACCTGGAACGGCACCACCTCGGGCGTGCGCGTGCCGAACGCCGATTTCATTCCTGCCGACCGCAAGGGCCTGACGATCTGCGACGCCACCTCGGCGGCTTTCGCCCAGGAACTCGATTTCGCCAAGCTCGACGTCGTCACCTTCTCCTGGCAGAAGGTTCTGGGCGGCGAGGGCGCACACGGCGTCATCATTCTTTCGCCGCGCGCAGTCGAGCGCCTCGTCACCTACACGCCGGCCTGGCCGCTGCCGAAGATCTTCCGCATGACCTCGGGCGGCAAGCTGACGGAAGGCATCTTCCAGGGCGAGACGATCAACACGCCGTCGATGCTCTGCGTCGAGGACTATATCGATGCGCTCGTCTGGGCCAAGGGGCTCGGCGGTCTTAAGGCGCTGATTGCGCGCGCCGATGCCAATGCCAAGGTCATCCACGATTTCGTCGCGGCAAACGACTGGATCGCCAATCTCGCCGTCAAGGCGGAAACCGCCTCCAACACCTCCGTCTGCCTGAAGATCGTCGACAAGGACATCGCAGCCCTCGATGACGACGGCCAGGCGAATTTCGCCAAGGGTCTGGTCGGCCTCCTGGAAAAGGAAGGCGTCGCTTTCGATGTCGGCCATTACCGCGACGCGCCGTCCGGCCTGCGCATCTGGGCCGGCGCCACGATCGAGGCATCCGACATGCAGAAGCTCATGCCATGGCTTTCCTGGGCCTTCGAAACCCAGAAGGCACAGCTCGCTCAGGCCGCCGCCTGAGGTGATCGCATCCGGCTCCGCCACAAGGCGGCGGAGCCCAGCATTTCTGATTTCATTCATCGCTGAACACTTTTGAAGGAGGCCCTCATGGCACCTCGCGTTCTCGTATCCGACGAATTGTCGGAAACCGCCGTCCAGATCTTTCGCGACCGCGGCGTCGAAGTCGATTTCGAACCGCAGCTCGGCAAGGACAAGGACCGTCTGCTCGAAGTCATCGGCAATTATGATGGCCTGGCTATCCGCTCCGCCACCAAGGTGACGGAAAAGATCATCGAAGGGGCGAAAAACCTCAAGGTGGTCGGCCGCGCCGGTATCGGCGTCGACAATGTCGATATCCCGGCCGCCTCGCGCCGCGGCATCATCGTCATGAACACGCCCTTCGGCAACTCGATCACGACAGCCGAACACGCGATTGCGCTGATGTTCGCCGTCGCCCGCCAGCTTCCGGCCGCCGATACCTCGACGCAGGCCGGCAAGTGGGAGAAGTCGAAGTTCATGGGTGTCGAGATCACCGGCAAGACGCTCGGCGTCATCGGCGCCGGCAATATCGGCTCGATCGTCTGCGCGCGCGCCATCGGCCTGAAGATGCACGTCGTCGCCTACGACCCGTTCCTTTCCAAGGAGCGCGCCGAGGAGATGGGCGTCACCAAGGTCGAGCTGGAAGAGCTTTTCGCCCGCGCCGATTTCATCACGCTGCATGTGCCGATGACCGACAAGACGCGCGGCATCCTCAACAAGGAAGCACTGGCAAAGACCAAGCCCGGCGTGCGCATCATCAACTGCGCCCGCGGCGGCCTGGTCGATGAGGCAGCGCTTGCCGAAGCGATCAAGTCGGGGCATGTCGCGGGTGCCGCCTTCGACGTGTTCGAGGTCGAGCCCGCCAAGGAAAGTCCGCTCTTCGGCCTGCCGAACGTCGTCTGCACGCCGCATCTCGGCGCCTCAACGACCGAAGCGCAGGAGAACGTCGCTCTGCAGGTGGCCGAACAGATGGCCGATTACCTCGTCAATGGTGCGGTCTCCAACGCCATCAACATGCCGTCGATCACGGCTGAGGAAGCGCCGATCCTGAAGCCCTTCATCCGCCTTGCCGACGTTCTCGGCGCCTTTGTCGGCCAGGTCACCGAAGAGCCGATCAAGGAAATCGAAATCCTTTATGACGGCATCACCGCCAACATGAACACGCGGGCGCTGACGAGTGCCGTGCTCGCCGGCCTCATCCGGCCGCAGGTCGCCGACGTCAACATGGTTTCGGCGCCGATCATGGTCAAGGAAAAGGGTGTCGTGCTGTCCGAGGTCAAGCGCGACAAGACGGGTGTATTCGACGGTTACATCAAGCTGACGGTGACGACCGAAAGCATGACGCGCTCGGTCGCCGGCACGGTGTTTTCGGATGGCAAGCCGCGCTTCATCCAGATCAAGGGTATCAACCTCGATGCCGATGTCGGCTCGCACATGATCTATATCACCAATACCGACGTCCCAGGCATGATCGGCTTCATTGGCACGACGCTCGGAGCGGCCGGCGTCAACATCGCCAACTTCCAGCTCGGTCGTGACAAGCAGGGCGGCGACGCCATTGCGCTGCTCTATGTCGACGGCGAGGTTGACGACGCCGTGCTTGCGCAGCTGACGGCCCATCAGGCGATCCGCCAGGCAAAGCTGCTCACTTTCAACATCGACTGAGTTTCCTCCTCGGGATCTCGATCCGGCAAGAATGACAACAAAAACCCGGCGCGGGAAACGGCGCCGGGTTTTTGTTGTGTCGGAATCGAATGGATCTCAGTGCGGCCGGCGTTTTCGGCGGACGATCTTGCCGAAACGAGCGATATCGTCTTCAGCCTTCGTGCGGTGAAGGAAGGCAAGCCGGCTGCCGTCCAGACCCTCGTAGAATTCGTCCCAGGAAATCTCTTCCTGCGTTTCAGAGGAAAAATCGACGCGAACGGTTTCGCTATCCGCTGCGTTCTTGATACGGGCGGGATGGCCGCCACGCGCCTCGATCCAATGCCTAATCCTGCTGTAATCCGTCGTCGTGCCGAACCTGCCCATGAAACCCTCCTCAGCAATGCGACATCGATGACCCCGAACGCACGATCGACGCAATTGTTCCGGGGCATCCAAATTATTTTATTGAAGATGAGGCAGAGCGCCGTTTGCTCGTTTCACAGGCGGAAGCCTAAAGTTTAGGCCGAGTATGATTCTGATTTTATTTAACTTTTCTCAGTATACCCTGGCATCGGCATCAACCGCGCGTGAATTTCCATGGCCCCTTTGCAGAAGACCGAGCAGATCGAGGCACTGAACGATGACTTCCGGTCATTGTTTGCAACGCACCCATCCCCGATGTGGGTCTATGATCCGGTATCGCTGCGGTTTCTCAGCGTCAACGAAGCGGCGGTAGCCCTTTACGGCTATGGCGCGGACGAATACCGGCGCATGACGGTTCTGGATATCCGCCCCCAGCATGAGCGGGAACGGATGATCGAGGCCGTCAACGGCCGTACCGACATGGAAAAGGCGGAGCGCTGGCTTCATCTCAAGGCGAACGGCGAGACCTTCGAGGTGCTGACCTATGGCCGTGAAGTGCGTTTCGAGGGACGGGCGGCGATCCTGGCAATCGTGCAGGACCGCACCGAGGTCAACGCCGCCAGGCGCCAGATGAGCGATGCACGCTCGCTTCTCGACAGCATTGTCGACAATCTGCCGGTCGGGGTCTTCGTCAAGGACATGGAAGCGGACGGGCTTTACATTCTCTTCAACGAGGCCTGCGGCGACATCGTTGGCATGAAGGCGCGGGATGTGGCCGGCCGAACCGACCGGGCGCTGTTTGCCGCCGGCCAGACAGACGCTTTCCGTGAGCAGGATCGCCGGGCCTTCGAAGCCAAGAGGACGATCAGCTTCGAAGAGACGATGCTGCGTCCCGACGGAGCGCAACGCATCCTGCGCACCGTCAAGCGCGTCCTGCCGGCGCCGGAGGGCCATGCGCCGCGCTATCTGCTTGGCATTTCGCAGGATGTCACGGAGGAGCGTGCCATCGAGGCAAAGCTTGCCCATCTTGCTATGCATGATGCCCTGACCGGCTTACCGAACCGGGCAGCATTTTCTGAACATATCGATAAGCGCGTGGCCGAAGCGACCACAGAGAGCCCGATCGCGCTGCTCTATATCGACATCGATCATTTCAAGCATATCAACGACAGCAAGGGGCATGCCGCCGGCGACGCTCTGCTTTGCCAGGTGTCGGAGCGTCTGCTGCAATTGGCGGAGGAGGGCGATCTCGTCGCCCGTCTCGGCGGCGATGAGTTCGCCATCGTGCTCGAACTCGGCGAGCCTGAGCGGGTCGGGCGTTTTGCACAGCGGTTGCTGCAGACGCTTAGCCATGCCTTCGATCTCGACGGCGCCCGGGAGCATGCCACCTGCAGCATCGGCATCGCCTTGGCGCCGGATCATGCCGGCGACGCGGATGTGCTGATGCGCCATGCGGATCTGGCGCTCTATGCCGCCAAGGAGAGTGGGCGCTCGACCTATCGCTTTTACGAGACGGAGATGCGGCTTGCCGCCGAGCGGCGGCATGTGATGACCGCAGAGCTGTGGGAGGCGCTGGAGAAGCGCCAGTTCGAGCTGCATTACCAGCCGATCGTGCAGCTAGACAATGACGGCATCGCCGGCTTCGAGGCGCTGATCCGCTGGCGCCATCCCAAGCGCGGCCTGGTGGCGCCGATGGATTTCATTCCGCTCGCCGAGGAGACCGGCCTCATCGTACCGATCGGCGACTGGGTGATCCGGGAAGCCTGTCGTGCCGCCGCCGGCTGGCCCGCCCATCTCAGGATCGCTGTCAATCTCTCCGTCAGCCAGTTCCGGCATGCGAGCCTGCTTTCGACCGTAGTCGCGGCGCTCAACGAAACGGGGCTGAATGCCGACCGGCTTGAGATCGAAATCACCGAATCCGTCTTCCTGACCGATGCCGACCAAAGCCTGCCGCTGCTGCGGGCACTGAAGGAGCTTGGGATCCGCATCGCCATCGACGATTTCGGTACGGGTTATTCGTCGCTGAGCTATCTCAGGGCTTTCCCCTTCGACAAGATCAAGCTCGATCGCAGCTTCGTTTCAGGCATCGAGACGGATGCCGGCAATCTTGCCATCGTGCGCGCCGTCGTCGGTATCGGTTCCGGTTTCAACGCAACGACGCTGGCCGAGGGGATCGAGACCGAAGAGCAGTTGCAGAAGCTGCGCGCTGAAGGTTTCCGCGAGGTGCAGGGCTATCTGCTTGGCCGGCCGATGCCGCAGCACGAGGCAGAGGTGCTGATCCACGGCCACGCGCTGAAGGCCGCTTCCTCACGCGGGTGACAAACGGCGGTGCTTGCGCGGGAGCTGGGTTCAGCCGTCCGAGGAGCAGGCATGCCGCTTGAGACCATCAAGCATTCGTTATTTTGAGAACGGCGGCCGAACCGGCATAATTCTCGTGGGCTGGAAGGAGGATGTATATGAAACGCTATTCATTCTCGATGATCGGACTGGCGCTCGTGACTGCCATCATCGTCAATCCGGGTATCGCATTCGCCTGCAACAAGCTGATCGGCACCTGAGCCGCACCCCCCGCTTCCGAGGCGCGGTTTCGGCTGCGCCTTCTTTTCCACGCGAATTCGAAACTATCGGGCGTCCGAAGGCCCGCCCCTTGCGTCCAGGGACAATCCTTTCTATATCGGTCCCTCATCGAGAGACGGCGGCCGATCCCGCCGGAGATCAGCAAATCCGCCGCAATTGCAGCGCAAGGGCGGATCGTGACCCAAGCAGAATTGGCATCATCGTTGAACACACTGGATTTTGATAAGAAGCCGGAAGAGACCCGCGTCGTCGTCGCCATGTCGGGCGGCGTCGATTCATCCGTCGTCGCCGGCCTTCTCAAACAGCAGGGTTACGATGTGCTCGGCATCACGCTGCAGCTTTACGATCATGGCGCCGCCGTTCATCGCGCCGGCTCCTGCTGCGCCGGCCAGGATATCGACGATGCGCGCCGCGTCTGCGAAACGCTCGGCATCCCGCATTATGTGCTCGATTACGAAAAGCGTTTTCGCGAGACGGTAATCAATCCCTTCGCCGAAAGCTATGTGGCGGGCGAAACGCCGATCCCCTGCGTGTCCTGCAACCAGACCGTCAAATTCGCCGATCTGCTGGCGACCGCCAAGGAGCTCGGCGCCGATGCGCTGGCGACCGGCCACTATATCCGCTCGGGCCCGAACCCTTCGCCGGAGAATCCCGGCCGCCGCGCGCTGTTCCGCCCGGCCGATGCCGACCGCGATCAGAGCTATTTCCTCTTCGCCACGACGCAGGAACAGATCGACTATCTGCGCTTTCCCTTGGGCGGCCTGCCGAAGGCCGAGACCCGCAGGCTTGCCGAAGAAATGGGCCTCGTCGTCGCCAAGAAGGCCGACAGCCAGGACATCTGCTTCGTGCCGCAGGGCAAATATTCCGACATCATCACCAAGCTGAAGCCGAATGCGGCGCTGGCCGGTGAGATCGTCCATCTCGATGGCCGGGTGCTCGGGACCCATGAGGGTATCCTGCATTTCACCATCGGTCAGCGCCGCGGCATCGGCATCGCCACCGGCGAGCCGCTCTATGTCGTCTTTCTCGACGCCCGTTCGCGCCGCGTCATCGTCGGGCCGAAAGAGGCTCTGGAAACGCACCGCGTTTACCTGCGCGATGTCAACTGGCTGGGCGACGAGACGCTTGCGGAAGCCGCTTCCGGCGACGGCTTTGCCTGCTACGCCAAAGTCCGCTCGACGAGGGCGCCGGCACCTGCCGTGCTGCATGTCGATGCGACCGGCACCTATGTCGACCTGACGGTCGGCGAGGCAGGCATCGCGCCCGGCCAGGCCTGCGCGCTTTATTCCGCCCCCGGCGACAACGCCCGCGTCTTCGGCGGCGGCTTCATCGAGCGCTCCGAGCGCGAACCGTCGGCGGAAGCTTCGCTGAAGGCCCTTTTGGCCGGCCCCGTCGCCGCCTGAAAGCCAGAGGAAACGGCGCCCTATAAAGCCCACCGTTTTTCTCGATCATGCGCTTGACACAAAGCCGAAGCGCACCTTATAAGCCGCTCATCCCACGAACCGGCATCGCTTCGCGAGCGGGTATCGTTGACCAGTGGCGGAGTAGCTCAGTAGGTCAGAGCAGAGGAATCATAATCCTTGTGTCGGGGGTTCAAATCCCTCCTCCGCTACCATCTCCTTATTGCAGAAATAGCGATTTATGCGGCTCGATTTTGAGCCGGTTCCGAAGGCCGTGGTAGCACGTTGGTAGCAGCGCCAGATGTCGCGGCGAGGGGAAAACCAGTTGCCCCTGGTCTGCAGCCGCCAACGCCGAGGACAGACCTATCTGTAAAGCGTCAAAAGCAATACAGGCATCTTCGTCGCCCAAAAATGGGATGCGACAGCGATAATAATAGCCCATACGGCAAGCGAGAACATGACCGCCGCTAACCTGATCCCGACTGGCTGCATCAATTCCTCCATCCCAGCATAACCGTGCCTCCTCGCACGATCCTATGCTAGCAAGACGCAACTCGGTCAGCTATCGCAAGATATTGGTATCAAATAACGACAGCAGAGAGCGCTTGGCGAAGATGCAAAGATGTCGGCGATACGATGCCTTTTTCCCCATCCGTCAAACGATGAAATGGAAGTTGTCGTATTGCGCACCATAATAATCCGGGCCGCTCGTTTCGGTGATCACGGGTTCGGTGTCGAGTATGAGGTAGTCGATCGGGCCGTAGGCGCTGAGATCGATCATTTGCGGGTCATGAATGCTGTCGGCGGTGACGTTGACCGTGACCAAGAATACGGTATCGCCGTTCAACTTGCCTTCGATCGTTAGAACGTTGTCATAGTCCGATGTGCCGTTTGCGACACTGAATTGCTCGATCTGAAAGTCACCGCCATCGGCGGCTTGGATGGGTGTCCAGAACACGCCTCCTCCCAGATAGTGGTTGCCATCCGCTTCCTCCCGCACAGTCGCGTCGTCACCATCGTACCAGGCGCCCCAATCGAAACCTTTATAGCCTGTAGGGAAGTCGTGTTTGCCGACATCCTCGAAGTTAACGAAGACGTCGCCGCGTTCCGGCAGGTCGACCGCGATATTGAGCAGGCCGAAGTCGGTGGCGCCTTTGCCATCCGAGATCTTGAAATTGAACTGGTCGGCGAGTTGATCTCCTGGGCCGAGCGCGGCCACGATCGGGTTGGAGTGATCGAGTTCGTACGTGTAGTTGCCGTTGGAATAGACGGTCAGCGTGCCGTATTTTCCCTCGATTGTCGTCGTCGTGGCGGGTCCATCCGGATCGGCCGGTTGCGGAATTCGCTGTCCATTCACGAAGTTGAGGCGCACCCGATCTCCATCGGCATCGGTGGAACTGGTGTTGTCCAGGATGTTGCCGTCGATCGGGTTGTCGATGTTGAAAATAGGCTGGTACACGTCACCTGCGACCGGCTTGTGGTTTGCCATTTCTATCCCCCCGTTTGATCTGCTGTTCCAGTGTGCAACTTTATCGAGTGTGTTGACAACAGAAATCGATGAAGCATCGGATAAATCAACCGGCTATTGCTCCAGCTTCCAAGTAAAAAAGGCACAATCGACGCAGATTCTGCCTATGATCCAAGCTTTTACGCCTGTCTCGCGCTGCTGCTGCCTTGTCGATCAGAGCATTTCCCGCCTCTTCAGACGATTACCATTTTCGCCGGCACAAGACGTTCCAGGCAGTATAATAGTGGCAGGCCAACGATGACGTCATAATGACGATATACTGGATGAATTCCTCTGTCTGTCCGGCGCAACGGTGAAGACAGGACGAGGGATTGATCGGCCGCTCCGGCCGTGCGTCAATGCAGGCCGCCGACCCCGAGCAGGCTCTCGACAGCCTCGTGATCGCTGGTGAGGCGCTCCGGCGTTCCCGCCCAGGCCAGTCGCCCTCGTTCGAGAATGACGACCTGATCGGCGAAATCGAGCGCGCTCTGGATACGCTGTTCGACCAGGAGGATCGTCATGTCTCCCGTCTTGGCGAGTTCGGCAAAGGCAGCCATCAATTCCTCGCAGATAACGGGGGCGAGGCCCTCCAGCGGTTCGTCGAGCAACAGGACGGAGGGGCGGCCGAGAATGGTGCGGGCCGTCGAGAGCATCTGCTGCTCGCCGCCCGAGAGTTGGCTGCCGAGGTTGCGGCGGCGCTCCTTCAGACGCGGGAACATGGCATAGGCTTCCTCCAGCGCCGTCCTCGGCCGCGTCTTCAAGCCGACGAAAAGGTTCTCTTCGACCGTCAGCGTCGGGAAGACGCAGCGCGTCTGCGGCACATATCCCAGGCCCTTATGCGCCCGTGTCGCGCTGGCTGCCGTGGTGACATCCGAACCGCCGAGGCGGATGCTGCCCTCGTAGCGCTTGGTCTGGCCGGCAAGCGTTGCCAAGAACGTGGTCTTGCCCATGCCGTTGCGGCCGAGCACGGCCAGCCGTGCGCCCGCCGGCACGGAGAGAGAAATGCCTTCGAGCACTCTCGTCGGCCCATATCCCGCCGACAGATTTTCGACCTCAAGCGATATGGCTGGCATTGGCATAGCTCCCGAGATAGGCCTCGCGCACGCGCGCATCCTTGGTGACGTCTTCAGGCAGGCCGTCGAAGATGATTGCGCCTGATGCAAGCACGATGACGCGTTTTGCAAAACGGAAGACGAGGTCCATGTCGTGTTCAATCATCAGCACGGCGAGATCGGCGGGCAGATCGGCAAGCGCCTGCTCGATGCGGCCGGTATCGCTCTGCGGCACGCCGGCTGCCGGCTCGTCGAGCAGCAGCACCTTCGGTCTCAGCGCCAGTGCCACGGCGATCTCGAGAAGCCGCTGCTGGCCATAGGCGATCTCGCTGACCTTGCGATGCATCAGCAAAGCCAATCCGAGCTTTCCCAAGAGATCGTCGACTTCCGCCATGACGTCAGGCATTCGCAGGAAATTTCCGAACATATGGCCGGTCTTTCCGTCGCGTTGGAGGACGGCAAGCCCCACATGCTCGGCTGGCGTCATCTCCTGGAAAAGCCGTGTCACCTGAAAGGAGCGGACAAGGCCGCGCTTGACCCTGCCGATCGCATCGACTTTCGTCACCCTTTCGCCGCCGAGGCGAACCTCGCCGGAATCGGGCGACAGATTGCCGGTCACGAGGTTGACGAAGGTGGTCTTGCCGGCGCCGTTCGGGCCGATCAATGCGATGCGATCGCCTGGCGACATTGCGAGCGATACATCGTTGGTGACGGCAAGGCCGCCGAAGGCTTTCCTGAGATTGGCGACTTCGAAGACGGGGCTCATGAGCGTTGCTCCGTGCGACGTCCAATGAAGGCCGCGGCTGTGCCATAGAGGCCTTTCGGCGCAAAGAGCACGACGGCGATCAGCAGCGCGCCGACCATCGTCAGCCAATGAAAGGGATTGGCGGCCGAGACATAATCTTCAAAGAGCATGAAGATGACAGTGCCGGAGAGCGCGCCGAAGAGAGAACCGGTGCCGCCGAGCACCAGCATGACAAGCGCTTCGGCAGATTGGGTGAAAGACAGGCTGTCCAGGCCGACGACCTGTGTCGAGATCGCATTCAAGGCGCCGCCGACACCGGCAACCGCGCCCGAGATTCCATACATCCTGATGAGAGCGGCCTTAGGCGAAGCGCCCATGGCGCGAACGCGCAGCGGGTCCTGCTTGATGGCGCGGCAGAGCATGCCGAAGGGTGAGCGGACCAGGAACCGCAGCAGCACGAAGACGATCAGCAGCAGCGCCATTCCGAAGAAGAAGGCGGTATGTCCGTAGAGGTCGAATTCGAAGAGGCCGAAGACCGGATCCGGCGCGATGCCGGAAAGCCCATCGCTGCCGCCTGTCCATGACGACGCCTTGTTGGCGAATTCATGGAAGAGGTTGATGAGCGCAATTGACAGCACGAGCTGCGGCAAGCCATGCGCACGCAGGATGATTGCGCCGCAGAAGAGCCCGGCAACCGCGCCGCCTGTTATGCCGGCCAACATCATCAGCAGTGGATCATTGATGCCGTAATGTGCCGACAGGATCCCGGCGGCATAGGCGCCGGAGCCGAAAAGTGCTGCATGGCCGAGCGTTGCGACGCCGCAATAACCGGTCACGAGATCGAGCGACAGGACGAGCAGCGCGATCGTGATCATCCGGGTCAGAAGGGCGAGATTATCGGGGAAGGCGAAATAGCCGATCGCGGCAAAGACTGCCATGACCGCTATTCCGGCGAGATCCCGGCCCATGGTGCCGCGCCGATGCTGGAGACGTCCGTTTTCGTTGTTGATCACAAGTGCCATCTCATTTCGCCCTTCCGGCAAGGCCGCGCGGGAAGACGCAGATGATCGCGATCACGGCGAGATAGAAGAAGAATTCGCCGAATTCAGGCATCAGATACCGCCCGGTCGTATCGATCGCGCCGAGCAACAGGCAGGCGATCAGCGCGCCCGGAATGGAACCCGCGCCGCCGACGGAGACGACGACCAGGAAGGTGACCATGTAGCGCAGCGCGTAATAGGGTTCGACCGGCAGGAGTTCGGCGCCGACCACGCCGCCGAACGCGGCAAGCCCGACGGCAACGGCAAAGCTCACCGCATAGATGATCTCGGTGCGCACGCCGAGTGCTGCAGCCATCGCCGCATCATCGACGGAGGCGCGCAGCTTGACGCCGAAGCTCGTCCTGTCGATCGCAAACCAGAGGGCGAGTGCAACGGCCAGGCCACAGAGGATGACAAAGAGCCGTTGAACGGGAATGGTGCGGAAGCCGAGATCGGCCGATCCTTGCAACGCAGCGGGCAGCGGTATGGTCTTCAGCGTCGGCCCCATCAGGTAGTTTGCGATGCCGATGATGCAGAAAGTGAGGCCGATCGTCATCAGCACCTGGGTCAGCTCGGGCGCGCCATAGATCCGGCGGTAGAGGAAACGCTCGACCGGGATTGCGACGATGATGGTGATCACAACGGCGGCGAGGACCGCCACGGCATAACCAAGGCCGAGGTCGCGGGCGACATAGGAGGCGATATAGCCCCCGATCATCGCGAAGGCGCCGTGAGCGAGGTTGACGACACGCATCAGCCCCATGGTGACGGAAAGGCCAATCGATATCACGAAGAGCACCATGCCGTAGGCAAAGGCATCGACGGCTATGCTGAAGACTGTCTGCATGGAACTACCTTGCTTCGATGCGACGGGCTTGGCGCGCCTTGACCGTTCCGGAGATCGGAAGCCTGCCCGGCAATCGCCAAACCCGTCGCAAATCAGGATGGCGTCGGTTACTTGGCCGCCGCCAGGCCTGGATCGCCCTGTTTCTCGAAGGTCTGGACTTCCTTGTTGATATAGGTCCCGTCATCGGCTTTGACGACTTCGCGCAGATAGATGTTCTGCGTGATGTGACGGCTTTCCGGATCGATCGAAACCGGGCCGCGTGGGCTTACCCAGGCAAGACCCTTGACCGCATCGACGGCCTTCTCGGCATCCTGCTTGCCGCCCGTCGCCTCGATCATCTTGTAGATCACATACATGCCGTCATAGGCGCTGACCGCGGGGAAGGAGAGTTCGGCCTTGTTGCCGATCGCTTTGGCAGCCGCCTCGACGAAAGCCTTGTTCTCAGGAGAGTCGTGCGACACCGCGTAGTGGAAGGTCGTCTGAATGCCGAGCGCGGCATCGCCCAGCGCCGGCAAGTCGGATTCCTGCGTCAGATCGCCCGGCGCGAAGAACTTGATGCCGGCGGCCTTCAGGCCATTGTCGTTGTACGCCTTGACGAAGCCGAGTGTCGTCGGCCCCGATGGCAGGAAGGCGAAGACGCCCTGCGCGCCGGAATCCTTGATGCGCTGCATGATCGGGCTGAAGTCGTTGGTCGCAAGCGGCATGCGGATTGCCTCGACCACCTGACCGCCGGCCTTTTCGAACCCCGCCTTGAAGGCATTCTCGGCGTCGATACCGGGGCCGTAATCGCTGACGACCGAAATCACCTTTTTGACGCCGGCGTCGAAGGCGACCTTGGCGATCGGCGTCGAGGTCTGCCAGGTGGTGAAGGAGGTGCGGACGACGAGCGGGCTCTTGGTGACGATCGCCGAGGTGGCGGCGTTCATGATGACCATCGGCACGTTGCCCTGCTTCAGGATCGGCGTCACTGCCATGGCATCGGGCGTGAAATAGAAGCCTGTGAGATATTGGACCTTCTCCTTGACGATCAGTTCCTGCGCCAGCGCCTTGGATTGGGCGGGATCGGCCTGCGGTACGTCGCGATAGACGATTTCGACCGTGTCGCTGCCGACCTTGTTGCCGTTGACCGCCATATAGGCGTCGATGCCGGCCTTGAAGTTCTTGCCCTGCAGCGCGAACGGACCGGAGAACGGGCCGATGACGCCGACCTTGATGGTCTCGGCATAGGCGCTCGTGCCTATGGCGATGGCCGCAACGGCGGCCAGAAACAGCTTCTTCATTCTCTCTCTCCCTTTTGGGCGCACTCCCGCGCCGTATCCGCCAACCTCTCAAAATTGAGCGTTAGCTTGTCATGCGAAATGGTGATGTAAAATGAAATAAATCCCGGAATTCATGTTCACACGGTTATGAACGGGAGCGGAAACAATGGACGGCCAGCTCCGTGTTCAACGTGGCTTGCATCCATCGCCAATCTCCCCGTCAGAATGGCAATCCCACATAGTTTTCCGCGAGCACCGTCGAGGCGGCGCGGGAATGGGTGAGATAGTCGAGCTCCGCCTCCTGGATCTTCTGTTCGAAATCACCGGTATCGGGAAAACGGTGCATCATCGTCGTCATCCACCAGGAAAACCGTACGGCCTTCCACACCCGGGCGAGCGCCTTCTGCGAATACGCGTCGATGCCGCTATTCGAGCGTTCGCGGTAATGCTCGATCAGCCCGGAGAAAAGGTAGTGGACGTCGCTGGCGGCAAGGTTCAACCCCTTGGCGCCGGTCGGCGGTACGATATGGGCGGCGTCGCCGACGAGGAAAAGCCGGCCGAAGCGCATCGGTTCGGCGACGAAGGAGCGCAATGGGGCGATGGATTTCTCGAAGGACGGCGCGGTCACCAGTGCCTCGGCGTGATGGGTCGGCAGTCGTCTTCGCAACTCGTCCCAGAAGCGATCGTCGCTCCAGTCCTCGATCTTCTCGTCGAGCGCGCATTGGATATAGTAGCGGCTGCGCGTGGCCGAGCGCATCGAACAGAGCGCAAAGCCCGTGGGATGGTTGGCGTAGATCAGTTCATGGCTCACCGGCGCCACATCGGCCAGGACGCCCAGCCAGCCGAAAGGGTAGACCTTCTCGAAACTCCTGATCGCCTTTTCTGGGATGGCCTTGCGGCTGACGCCGTGAAAGCCGTCGCAGCCGGCGATGAAATCGCAATCGATGCGTTGTGTTGCGCCGTCCTTGGTGTAGGTGACGAAAGGAGAATGGCCGTCGAAGTCATGCGGCGTGACATTGACGGCATCGTAGATCGATAGGGAGCCGCTCGCTTCGCGCCGCTCCATGAGATCGCGCGTCACTTCGGTCTGTCCGTAAACGGTGACACGCCTGCCGCCGGTCAATTCGTGCAGGTCGATACGATGGTCACGTCCGTCGAAGGCCAGTGAGAAACCGTCATGCGGCAGGCCCTCGGCATGCAGCCGCGCACCCGCTTTGGCCTGGTCCAGCAGCCCGACGGTGCCTTCCTCCAGAACACCGGCGCGAACCCGCCCAAGGATGTATTCCTTGTTCACACGATCGAGAACGACATTGTCGATACCGGCTTCCGCGAGAAGCTGACCGAGCAGCAGGCCGGACGGTCCCGAACCGATGATGGTGACCTGGGTTCGCAAATGCTTCCTCCCTGCACTTTTGCGTTTTGCCAGATTCTGCCGTGCCGCTCTCGCCGCAGCAATGGACATCTCCGCCTAAAAATTGCACTAATCGAACATTGGTGCGGGAGGAGCCCCATGAGCAAACATGTTCCGACCTACGAACTTTACGGCGAAAATACCGGGCGAGGGCCGGATTTTTGGTTGCATTGCGAAACAATTCGCTCCCGCAGCAGCCTGCATCAATGGGAAATTCGCCCGCACCGCCACGAAAGCTTCTTTCAGATATTGTACATCGAAGGCGGTTCCGGCGATGCGATCTTCGGCGAAAAGAGCCATGCCATCCGGCCGCCGGCAGTCATCACGGTCCCGCCTGGGCTCAATCACGGCTTTCGTTTTTCACGCGACATCGACGGCTTGGTGATCACCCTATTGAGATCCCATCTCAGCCATCCGCTTGGCGAGCGAAGCCAGCTCGGCGAATGGCTGGCGACACCGCATCTGACGCTACTCGATCCTGAGGATGCCGAGGCAGCCTATGTGATGCAGACGTTGAGGCGGCTGGGCGACGAATTCGAAAACCGGCGCAGCGGCCGCAACGAGGTGTTGGCGGCCTATGTCGGCTTGGTGCTCAGGCTGACTGCGAGGATTTCCCATCAAGGAAACATGCACGAGCTCCCGCCCGACGAGAACGAGCGGCGGCTGGAAATGCTGAACGAGCTCATTCAACGCCATTTCCGATCGCACAAGCCCGCGTCCTTCTACGCCAGGGAGCTTGGAGTTTCGCCGACGCATCTTACCCGTATCGTCCGGTCGATGACCGGCAACACCCCCCATGAATTGCTCGCCGGCAAACTCATCGAAGAGGCGAAACGCCAGCTCGTTTTCACACTTGGCAGCGTCCAGGAGATCGGGTTTCGGCTCGGCTTTGCCGATCCGGCCTATTTCTCGCGTTTTTTTCTCAAATATACCGGCGAAACGCCGCGGGTCTGGCGCATCAAGGAAAAGGGTCGGCTTGAAGGCGCGTGACGTGTCGCGCCCGACGGATGATCTCTGCGGGCCGGTTCGCTGCGGTCCTGTTTGGTTTTCGCTTCACGCCGCTGGCCACGTCCAGTTCCGCACCTCCGGCATGTCCTCGCCATGTTCGCGGACATAGGCGTGATGCTCCGCAAGTTTGCCGCGGAAGGCGGCGAGCGCTTCGCCTGCCTTTTCTTTCAGGCCGGGTACACGCTCGATCGCTTCGATGGCGAGATGGAAGCGGTCGAGTTCGTTGAGGACGGTCATATCGAAGGGCGTCGTCGTCGTGCCCTCCTCGATGAAGCCGCGGACATGGATGTTGCGGTGGTTGGTGCGCTTATAGGTCAGGCGGTGAATGAGATAGGGATAGCCGTGATAGGCGAAAATGACAGGCTTGTCTGATGTGAAGATCGCGTCGAAGGCCCCGTCGGTCAGGCCGTGCGGATGTTGATCGCTGGATTGCAGCGCCAGGAGGTCGACGACGTTGACGGTGCGGATCTTCAGCTCCGGAATGGCCTTGCGCAGAAGATCGACGGCAGCCAGCGTCTCCATGGTCGGCACGTCGCCGGCGCAGGCCATGACGAGATCGGGCAGGATCGTGTCGTCCTCGTTGCTCGCCCAGTGCCAGATGCCGATGCCGGCCTCGCAATGTTTCACCGCCTCGTCCATCGACAGCCATTGCGGCTCCGGCTGCTTGCCGGCGACGATGACGTTGATGCGGTCATAGGTGCGCAGGCAATGGTCGCCGACCCAGAGCAGGGTATTGGCATCCGGCGGCAGATAGATGCGGACGATATCGGCCTTTTTGTTGGCGACGAGGTCGACGAAGCCGGGATCCTGGTGGCTGAAGCCGTTGTGGTCCTGGCGCCAGACATGGGAGGTCAGCAGGTAGTTGAGCGACGAGATCGGCTTTCTCCATTCGAGTTCGCGCGTCACCTTCAGCCATTTGGCGTGCTGGTTGAACATGGAATCGATAATGTGGATGAAGGCTTCGTAGCACGAGAACAGGCCGTGCCGGCCGGTCAGCAGATAGCCTTCAAGCCAGCCCTGGCAGAGATGTTCGCTCAGCACCTCCATGACACGGCCGTCGCGGGAGAGGTGGATGTCGTAGGGTTCGATATCCTCCATCCAGACACGGTCGGTGACTTCGAAGACGCTGCCGAGACGGTTTGATTCCGTTTCGTCAGGACCGAAAATACGGAAGTTGGCGGCCTCCGCATTGCGCTTCATCGTGTCGCGCAGATAATGGCCGAGGATTTCCGTCGACTGCACCATGGCGCTGCCGCGCTTGCCGATCTCGACCGCATAGGCGCTGATATCGGGAACATCGAGCTCCTTGCGCAGCAATCCGCCATTGGCGTGCGGATTGGCGCCCATGCGGCGTTCGCCGGCCGGTGCCAGCGCCCGCAGTTCCGGTTTCAGCCGGCCGTCGGCGCCGAACAGGTCTTTCGGATCATAGCTGCGCATCCAGTCCTCGAGGATCTTGCGATGGCCGTCATTCTCGCGGCAGTTGGAGACCGGCACCTGGTGGGAGCGCCAGAAGCCTTTGACCTTCTTGCCGTCGACCTCCTTCGGTCCTGTCCAGCCCTTCGGGCTGCGCAGCACGATCATCGGCCAGCGCGGGCAGATATCGGGCGCCTTGCCATTGCGTGCTTCCTCCTGGATTTCGCGAATGCGATCGAAGACCCTGTCGAAGGTTGCGGCCATCTGCTGGTGCATGTCGCGCGGCTCGTGACCCTCGACGAAGAAGGGCTCGTAGCCATAGCCTTCAAAGAGGCTATGCAAATCCTCGTGACTGGCGCGGCCAAGAATGGTCGGATTGGCGATCTTGTAGCCGTTCAGATGCAGGATCGGCAGCACGGCGCCATCGCGGGCAGGGTTCAGAAACTTGTTGGAATGCCAGCTCGCCGCCAGCGGCCCGGTTTCGGCCTCGCCGTCGCCGACGACGCAGGCGACGATCAGATCGGGATTGTCGAAGGCGGCGCCATAGGCATGGACGAGGGCGTAGCCGAGCTCGCCGCCCTCGTGGATCGAGCCCGGTGTTTCGGGTGCCGCGTGGCTCGGAATGCCGCCAGGAAAGGAGAATTGCCGGAAGAGCCTGCGCATGCCCTCCGTATCCTCGGAAATATCGGGATAGATTTCGCTGTAGATGCCTTCGAGATAGGTGTTGGCGACCATGCCCGGTCCGCCATGGCCGGGGCCACACATGTAGATGATATCGAGGTCGCGAGCGCGGATGAGACGGTTCAGATGCGCATAGATGAAGTTGAGGCCGGGTGTCGTGCCCCAATGGCCGAGCAAGCGGGGTTTGATGTGCTCCGGTTTCAGCGGCTCGCGCAGCAGCGGATTGGCGAGCAGATAAATCTGACCGACCGAGAGATAGTTGGCGGCGCGCCAATAGCGGTCGATCAGGGTGAGTTCGGCATCGGCCAGGGCGGTCGAGACATGCTTTTCCATGGATTTCTCCCGTTCGAAAACGTGTTCAACGTCAATTCTATCGGCCGGCGTCAGCCTGTTATTGATCTGGATCATCCACCACGAAGAAGGGTCAGCGCCTCGTCGGCGATGACCTGCTCCTCATCGGTGGCGATGACATGAGCGGCGATGCGGCTTTCCCCAGTGCTGATCGTGAAATCATTGGCGGCATTGGCCTTTTCGTCGATCGCAAGGCCAAGCCAGGACAGCCGCTTGGCAACGCCGGCGCGGATCGCCGGTTGATGTTCGCCGATACCGGCGGTGAAGACGATGGCGTCAAGGCCGCCGAGTGTCGCCGCCATGCGGCCGATCTCGCCGGCGATGCGCAACGTAAAGAGGTCGATCGCCTGACGCGCCTCCGGCCGTCCATCCTTCAGCAGATCGCGCGTATCGGCGCTGATGCCGGAGACGCCGAGCAGGCCGGAGCGGTGATAGAGCAGGTCTTCGATCGCCTCGAAGGACTGTTTTCTCTCTCCGGCCAGATGCAGGATAACGCCGGGATCGAGCGGGCCTGGGCGTGTCGCCATCGGGATGCCGTCGAGCGTCGAAAAGCCCATGCTGCAATCGCGGCTGACGCCGCCGTCCAGCGCGCAGAGGCTGGCGCCGCTGCCGAGATGGGCGACGACGGTCTTTGCCGCGCGTGGCGCCTTGCGGGCAAGCTCGCCGGCGATGAATTTATAGGAGAGGCCGTGGAAGCCGTAGCGCTTGACGCCCTCGTCATGCAGCGCACGGGGAATGGCGAAGCGGCGAACGAGATCGTCCTGCGTGGCATGGAAGGCGGTGTCGAAGGAGGCCGTCTGGGTGAGATGCGGCTTCAGATGCCGGAGCGCGCGGATGAAACGCAGCGCCTGCGGCTGGTGCAGGGGCGCAAGCGGGGTCAGCGCATCGATCGCATCGATTGCTGCGTCGTCGAGGGCGATCACCTTCGTGAAGCGATCGCCGCCATGGACGACGCGGTGGCCGGCGGCGCGTGTGGCGGTCGTGTCGAAATGGTCGGCGAGATGCGCCAAGGTCTCGTCGATAACGCCGTGCAGGTCTTCCGTCATTTCGGCCTTCAATGGCATCTCGAATGTCTGCGATCCCCTGGTCAGGCCGAGCGAGAGCGGTTCGGCGCGGAAATCGATCACGCCCTTGCCGAGGCGTCGCGCCGCATCACCCTCCATCGTAAAAATGCCGATCTTGACGGTCGAGGAACCGGCATTGAAGGTCAGGAGGAGGTCGGTCGATGACATTCTCAGACTCCGCGCGGGCGTGACGATAGCTGAACTTAGCGTCGGGCCTCCTGACGGAAAGGGAATATTCGGGCCTCCACGTGTTTTTGCCGCCGCGCGGCAGCCGAAGTCGTGCGATGGTCACCATCGCTTCGGCCGATCATCTCGGCCTGCCGGTCTCGACCACGCGTGTGCTGTCGTCAGGCGTCGCCGGCACCATGGCGGCGAACGGTTCCGGCCTGCAATGGTCGACCGTGCGCGACATGCTGATGGCCTGGGTGCTGACGCTGCCGGCCTCGATTGCGATCGCCTTCGTGCCCTTCGTGCCCTTCGTGATCCTGCGCCAGGTGTTTTAAGACGTCCCGTCAGGCCGTCGAGGCCAGACTGGCATTGCGATCGCTGATGAAGATGCCCGCCTCGGCGGCGGGCATCGCCTTGCCGAAGAGATAGCCCTGGCCGATGTCGCAGCCGAGCTGCAGCAGGAAGGCGAGCTGCCCATGCTCCTCGACGCCTTCCGCGGTCGTCTTGATGTTGAGGCTCCGGCCGAGGCCGAGCATGGCGCGGACGATCTTTTCCTGGCGTTCGTCGTCGCGATAGGTGGCGATGAAGCTTTTGTCGATCTTGATCTTGTCGAAACGATAGCGGGCGAGCTGGGCGAGGCTCGAATAGCCGGTGCCGAAATCGTCGAGCGCGATCTGGATGCCGGCCGCATGCAGTTCGTCGAGAATGACGGCGGCGATGGCGGGATCCTGGATCAGCGCGTTTTCGGTGATCTCCACTTCCAGGCGCTGCGGCGGCAACCGGCTTGCCGAAAGCACCTTGAGGATGCGGGAGGTCAGCAGCCTGTCTTCCATCTGCACCGGCGAGACGTTGAAAGACAACATCACATGCTCCGGCCAGGTGAGTGCGTCGCTGCAGGCCTGGGCGAGAAGATCCTCGAACAATGCAGTGATCATGCCGGTTTCCTCGGCGATGCCGATGAAAACAGGCGGCGGGATGTTGACGCCATCGTCGCCGATCCAGCGCGCCAGCGCCTCGAAGCCGCAGAGCTGGCCGGTCTTCAGATCGATCAGCGGCTGGTAGAAGGGTTTGATCGCCTTGTTGGAGATCGCGGCGCGCAGCCTGGTTTCCAGTGCGGCGCGTTCGGTCACCTTGTCCTGCATCGAAGGTTCGAAGACGAAATAGTGGTTCGGTCCGCGTGATTTCGCCTCATACATGGCGAGGTCGGCACGGTGGGCGGCGTCTTCCAGTGGTTCGGCTCCCTCGGCCCAGCGGTCGTAGCCGACGCTGGCGCCGACCTCGACGGCAAAGCCATCGATATGGATCGGCCGGGTGACCGCCTGGATCAGCAGCTTGGCAAAACGCTCCTCGCGCTGCGCCGTCAGGGCGAAGGCGACGACGATGAATTCGTCGCCGCCGAAGCGATAGACGCAATCGGCATTGCCGAGTGCACAGATGCGTCTGGCAACCTCGATCAACAGGACGTCGCCGCCCTTGTGGCCCACGAGATCGTTGACTTTCTTGAAACCGTCGAGGTCGACGGAGAAGAGAGTGACGTTGCGATCCCACTCCTCGATCTCGGCCTCATCGTCCTTGATCGGCCGCGAGAGGATCTTGCGCTCGAAGGCGTAGCGGTTCGGCAGTTTGGTGAGATGGTCGTGGGTTGCGGTCCAATCGGCCTTTGCCTGGGCGGTGGCGCGCAGTTCCGTTTCCTTGCGCAGGTCGGCTATGCGCAGCACCGAATAGATGAAGCTCATGGCGCCGGCGATGCCGAGCGCCAGAACGAGCTTGTCGGCGCCGTACTCGCCGAAACCGGTCATGAAGTAGACAAGGCTGTCGTCAAGCTGCAACAGGGTGCAGAGGAGCCAGAGAGTAATCCCGAACCCGACGATCGAAACACATTGCCTTCCGGCCCTGCTCTGGAAAAATACCGGCACTGCGCCTTCTCCATCTCCACCCTTCGCGGAAGTAGCACGAAAGTCTGAAATGTTCGTTGAAACCAGAAGGCGAATTATCGGAGGCGGCAGCCTCCTGATGTGCCGTCGAGAGACCGTTGGCGCCAGAGGAAAACGCCGAGCGAGCCCTCTTCGTGGTTGGCAGAATGGCAGGTGCGGAAAAAACGAAGGCGAGCGTGCCATGGCATCGCTCGCCCTTTTTCGTGCTTCAGGCGGTGACGATCAGCAGCGGGACGCTGACGATGAGACCGACCAGAACTGTGACTGTGGCGACACGCATCAAACGCAGGCGCCGCGTGCGCTCCCCACTCCAATCATATGTCATTCTTCCATCTCCTTGGGATAAGGAAGTAGTCCCCGCGAAACCGGGTTCAACAGAGATGACGCGATTTGCTTGTGTAAGGCTGGATATGATCAGGACTCGCTAAAGCATCGGTCCGAAAATCGGAATCGATTTTCGGACAGCGCGATGCGAGGATTGAAAGTGTCCGAGCGTCCTTGTGCGTCCGAAAGGACGCACGGCGCTCTAATGCTGGAAGCGCAGAGACCAGCGTCGTCCCTTGCTGGTCATGCGAATGACGGCGAGCGGCTCGATGTCGCTCAGCCAGAAAGAGGAGAGCGGCGCCTGAAGCACATGGGCGACCGCCGCCCGGATGACGGCTGCGTGACTGACGGCGATCACATGGCCGCCGAGGGCGGATTCGCTCTCCATCCAGTCGGCGACGCGTGTTCTCAAATCAAGAAGGCTCTCGCCGCCATGCGGGGCCGCTTCCGGATCGCTCATCCAGGCCATGAGGTTCTCAGGCTCTTCCGCCTCTATCGCGGCGATCGATCTGCCGGCCCAGCGGCCATGGTCGCAGTCGCGAAGCGCCGGATCGATCCGGGCTTGGAGGCGGAGCGCGTCAACAGTCTGGCGGGCGCGCAAAGCGGGGCTCGTGGCAACGCGATCGGCGCGGGGCAGGGCGGCCATCCTGTCGGCTTCTTCCGCCGCCTTGCCTTCCAGCGGTTCGTCGAGCGGGAACAGGGCCTTGCGGCTCGCCATCGTCGCGCCGTGGCAGATCCAGGTGAGGCGCGTATTCACGGTCGTTCTGATCTCCCGGAGTGCGGCTGTAGCGGCGCAGGACGGCCCTTGGCCGGCTTGTGAAGTTTCGTTGACAGTCTCTTCGGCGTGCAGATATAACCGTGCTGTTGCGGGTTTGGAAGCCGGTGGAAATCCGGCGCGGTCGCGCCACTGTGACCAGCGTGTCGAAAGCTCTTCGCGCTGGAAGTCAGACCCTACTGCACAAGCACTCTTTCGACTGAACGCGTCATTCCCGGAGGAATACATGTCTGACACCACTTTTGCGCCCGTCGCGGCACCGGCGCCGATCCCCCTGGGAGAGATCCTGCCATGGGCGATCTTCGGTGGCCTGCTGATGCTCATCGTTCTCTATTTTGTCGGCACCGAGGAAGGCGCGATGGCGCTGTTCAACGGGATGTATGTGCACGAATTCGTGCATGACGGCCGTCATCTCCTCGGCTTTCCCTGCCACTAAAGCGCGTCGCGATCTTTCAGATTCGCGCCTCACTTTAGGTCTTTGTTTTCGCATGTCGTTATCGCAAAATCGCTGCACACTTTTGCGCGACATGCTTTAGGGGAGTTCCTGACATGGTTGGAAATCTTCTGCTTCGCGGCATGCTCGCGGGCCTGATTGCTGGCATCCTCGTTTTCGCTTTTGCGCATATCTTCGGCGAGCCGCTGGTCGATGCGGCGATCGCCTTCGAGGAGGCGAGTGCCCAGGCGGCCGGTGAAGCTGCCGAACCTGAAATCGTCAGCCGCGCCACGCAGGCCGGTCTCGGCCTTTTCACCGGCGTCATGGCCTACAGCGTTGCCGTTGGCGGGCTCTTCGCTCTCGCCTTCGCTTTCGTGCACGGCCGTTTCAGCAGCCTTTCGGCGCGCGGCACCTCGGCCGTCATCGCCATTGCCGCCTTCGTGGCGATCGTCCTCGTTCCCGGTATCAAGTATCCGGCCAACCCGCCGGCGGTCGGCAATCCCGATACGATCGGCGTCAGGACCGAACTGTTCTTCCTGATGATCGTCGTCTCGCTCGCCGCGCTGATTGCCGCGGTGGCGCTGTCGCGCCGCCTCGCGGAGCGTTTCGGTCTCTGGAATGGCGCGATCATCGCCGGCATCGCTTATCTCGTCTTCATCGGCGTCGTGCTCTATCTGCTGCCGCCGATCAACGAGCTGCCGGAGAACTTCTCGGCGATGGTCCTCTGGCGGTTCCGCACGACTTCGCTCGGCATGCATGTGATCCTCTGGACAACCTTGGGCCTTACCTTCGGAGTGCTGGCGGAAAAGCGGCTTGCCGTTAAGGACGGTCAACGCGGCCGGCCGGCAACGGCATTTCACTGAACGCATCGAAGGGCGCCGCTTGCCGGCGCCCTGAACTTTTCGGGCGGCCATGACAAGCAGCAGAACCATACCACTCGTGTCGACGGCGTTAGCCACCGCCGTCTTTTTTTGTGTGGTTGCTGGAAGCGCTCTTGCCCATAGCCCTAGCGGCGGCGGCAGCCATACCGGACTGGATATTCCGGAAATTTCCCATGGCGAGATGGCGGTGATTGCAGACTATCGCAGTGGGATCATCGATCTTGCTTCCCGTGCAGTCGATACCAACGAGCCGTTCCGCCGCGTCCTGAACTATGCCGAGATCCAGTATTCCTATTGTCTCTGGGGCCGGGTGCCGGGCAGCGTGACGGACGAGGAAAGCCCGTTCAACGAATGCGCCCATGCCTATCTCGCGGCGGCCAAGGCGGTCTTGCTGTCGATGCGCGAGATGCCGCAAGAGAGGGCTGCCGCGAATGAAATCATTTCCGCCGTCGACGCCGACATGACGCGGCGCGGCCTTGCGCTCGTCACCTGCCGGTTCAGCGGCGAGGCCTTCAACACCGCCGATGTCATCAAGCCACACTGGGGCAAGATGCCACTTCATCCAGCCAGCATGGCGTCGCTGACCGGGCTCGCTGCATTGTTCGGCCTTGGTTTTTTTGGGCTTCGCCACTTCCTGCGGCCGAAGGCTCAATCGTCGGAATAGCGCTGCTCGCGCCATGGATCGCCGTAGATATGGTAGCCGTTCTTTTCCCAGAAGCCGGCTTCGTCGTCGGGCATCAGCTCGATGCGGCGCAGCCATTTGGCGCTCTTCCAGAAATAGAGATGCGGCACGACCAGGCGCATCGGGCCGCCGTGTTCCGGCGTCAGCGGCAGGCCTTCCCAGGCGGTGGCAAGGATCGCATCCTCGGCGGCGAAATCGGCGAGCGGCAGGTTGGTGGTATAGCCGTCATAACTCGTCAGCATGACGTAACCAGCTTCGGGTTTCGGCATGGCGAGGTCGAGAAGATCGCGCGTCGAAACGCCCTTCCATTTGTTGTCGTAGCGCGACCATGTGGTGACGCAGTGAATATCGCTCATCCTGGTGCTCTGCTCGATCGCCTGGAAGGCGGCCCAGGTGAGGGTGAGCGGTGTTTCGACGAGGCCGCGCACGTCGAGCCGCCAAGTCTCTGTGGAGACAACAGGCTGCTGGCCGAGATCGAGCACCGGCCAGTTTTTGACGAGGTGCTGGCCGGGCGGCAAACGCTCGGTTTCAGGTCGGCTGATGCGGCCGGTCAGGAACTTGCCCTCGGCCGCCCAGCGACGCTTGGATGTGGTGAGCTTGCTGTCGGCGGGGGTCTGATCGTCGCTCATGATGGGCTTCCTTGCGATGCAGCAATAGGATATCCGCGCTCGTTAAGTGTCAAGTTTCGGCAGGCCCTTGGAAAACCTTGCCGGGGTTATTAGAGCGTCCTTTGTACGTCCTTTCGGACGCACAAAGGACGCTCTAGCATTTTGAATCTACGCGTCGTGCTTTCTGAAAATCGATTCCGATTTTCGGGCCGATGCGCTAGACTTGGCGTTGTTGGGTATGCCTTGCTGGGGAGTGGAGGCAGAAAGGGGAGGAGCCGGATCTGTCTTCGAGATATCGTGCGATAGCGGCGTTGCTCATGGTGCCGCTGATCATCTTCGCCTTCTTCACCTATGGAAGCGCGATTGCGACACGCGCTTATATGGGGGAAGCCTCGGCGCAGGCAGGAACGGCGCTGCGCCTTGCCGTGTCGGCGCTCAGCGGCCACCTCAACCGCTACGAGGCGCTGCCGGCGCTGATTGCCGATCACGACGACATCAAGGAACTGGTGAGCGCGCCTGAGGATGCGGCGCTACGCGATGCCGCCAATCTCTATCTCAAGGAGATCAACGGGCTGCTGAAATCCTCCGACATCTATGTGGTCAAACCGGATGGCGAGACGATCGCGGCGAGCAATTACGACGGACCGGGAAGCTTCGTCGGACAGAATTTCAGCTACCGGCCCTATTTTCAGGATGCGATCGCAGGCCGGCAGGCAAGGTTCTACGCGCTCGGCACCACCTCGCTGAAGCGCGGCTATTATTTTGCCGCGCCGATCCGGACCGGCGCGGATATTCGGGGCGTCATCGTTTTCAAAGTCGATATCGACATGATCGAATCCTCCTGGGGCGGCGGCGAATACAAGATCTTCGTCTCCGATCCGGAGGGCATCATCTTCATGTCCGGCAGCCCCGAATGGCTCTATGGCGCCATCCTGCCGCTGACGGCCGATCGCATCGCACGCACCGAAGCGTCGCGGCGGTATGCCAATGCCAGGCTGACGGCGTTGCCGGTGACGCGTCAGCGCTTAGAGCCGCATGAGTTGATGACGCTCGCCGGCGAGCGCGGCTCGAGCGAATATCTGGTGCTCTCGCATTACATGCCGGCCGAGGACTGGACCGTGAACGTGCTGATGGAGACGAGTTCCATCCGCGCCCAGGCGCGCACCGCGCTTGCGGCGGTCTTTCTCATCCTCTGCATTGCCGGGCTCGCAGTCGCGGTCATTCGCCAGCGGCGGGCGCGGCTTGCCGAGCGCATGCAGATGCAGGCCGACGCCCGCAACGAGCTGGAGCGGCGCGTCGAGGAACGCACAGCCGATCTTGCCCGCGTCAACAGCCGCATTGAAGAAGAGATCGCCGAGCGGCGCCTGACCGAGCAACAGCTCCGCCAGACACAGGCCGATCTGATCCAGGCCGGAAAGCTCGCCGGCCTCGGACAGATGTCGGCCGCTCTTTCGCACGAGTTCAACCAGCCGCTCGCCGCGGCGAAGACCTATACGGACAGCGCCTCCGTGCTCATCGATCGGGGCCGGACGGAGGAGGCGCGGGACAATATCCGGCGTATCGGCGGGCTCATCGACCGCATGGCGGCGATCAGCCGGCACCTGCGCAACTTCGCCCGCAAACCGAACGAGAAGCTCGGCTCGGTTTCTCTCGACGAAGCGATGCATGACACGCTCGAGATCATCGCCTGGCGGCTAAAGGCGGCGGATGCCGAACTCCTGCTCGATCTAGGCCCACGTCCGCCCGTCGTGCGCGCCGGTTCGGTGCGTCTGCAACAGGTGCTGGTGAACGTGATCTCGAATGCGGCCGATGCGGTGGAAGGGCTGGACGACAGGCGTATCGAGGTTTCGGCCTTCGAGGAGGCCGGCAAAGTGGTGCTGACGGTGCGGGATCACGGGCCGGGCGTGCCGGCGGCGATTGCCCAGCGTATCTTCGATCCCTTCTTCACGACGAAGGGCGTCGGCAAGGGGCTCGGCCTCGGGCTTTCGATCTCCTACAACATCATCAAGGATTTTGGCGGCAGCCTTGAGGCGGCCAATCATCCCGAAGGGGGCGCGGTGTTCCGCATCGAGCTGCAGTCGGCGGCAGGGCTGATGCCGGAGGCGGCGGAATGAACGATGCGAAGATCCTGCTGGTTGACGACGAGGAGGAATTGCGCCGCTCGACGGCGCAGGCGTTGGAGCTCTCCGGCTTCAGCGTCGAGACCTTTTCGAACGGCGACCACGTGCTGGAGCTGATCGGCTACAGCTTTCCCGGTGTCGTCGTCAGCGACATCCGCATGCCCGGCATGGACGGCATGACGCTGATGCAGAAGATCCGCGAGCTCGATCCAGAGGTACCGGTCATTCTTGTCACCGGCCACGGCGACGTGCAGCTCGCGGTGAAGGCGATGCGCGAAGGCGCCTATGATTTCATCGAGAAGCCGTTCACGCCCGAAATGCTTGCCGGCGTCATCCGCCGGGCGATGGAGCGGCGCGGCCTCGTGCTCGAAAACCGGCTGCTGAAAGCGGTCGCCGGCAAACGCGACGATATCGAGGCGCGGCTGCCGGGGCGCACGCAGGTGATGGTGGATTTGCGCTACCGTATCCGGGCGATCGGGGCGAGCGATGCCGATACGCTTATCGTCGGCGAAACGGGAGCCGGCAAGGAAGTGGTGGCCCGGGCGCTCCACGATATCAGCGCCCGGGCAAGCCGGCCGTTCATCGCGATCAATTGCGCCGCACTGCCGGCAAACCTGATCGAGAGCGAACTCTTCGGCCATGAGGTGGGGGCCTTTCCGGGCGCGGTGAGGCCGCGCTACGGAAAATTCGAACACGGGCGCGGCGGCACGATCCTGCTCGACGAGATCGGCTCCATGCCCTTCGACCTGCAGGCCAAGTTCCTGCGGGTACTGCAGGAGCGGGTGATCTCGCGGCTCGGATCGAACGAAGTGGTGGCGCTCGACGTGCGGTTCATCGCCACAAGCAAGGTCGATCTGGAGGCGGAGGTGGCAGCCGGGCGCTTCCGCGCCGACCTCTTCTATCGGCTGAACGTTGCGACGCTGCACGTGCCGTCGCTGTCGCAGCGGCGGGCGGACGTTCCGCTGCTTTTCCTGCAACTGGTGCGGGAGGCGGCGGCCCGCTACGGCCGCGACGAGATGCCCGTGCCGCCGGAGGTGATCTCCGACATTGCCCAACGCGACTGGCCCGGCAATGTGCGTGAATTGAGGAACGCCGCCGACCGGCTGGTCCTCGGTCTCGACAATGGCGGGCGGCAGGCCGAGGAGGCGACGGGGCTTGCGGAACGCGTCGCTGAATTCGAGCGAGGGGTGATTGCAACCGCGCTGGTGGCGCATGGCGGCAGCCTCAAGGCGGTCTATGAGTCACTCGGCATTTCCCGCAAGACCCTCTATGAAAAGATGCAGAAATACGGTCTCGACAAGCGGATGATGATTATCGAAAGCTGACTGCTTTCGGAAAATGCCTGTTTTCCGAGTGACGATTCCGGCTGTGGCCGCGCACTCTTTCCAATCTCAAGTCGATTGTCCTCCGGTGCGATGGGTGGATTTCCACCCATCGCACCGGCCGTTTGTTTCCGAATCGACCCATGCTGCATTGCACTTTTGCAAAATCGCCTTTCGAAAGCGGCTGCAATGATTGCAGGTCGATTTTTCCCGGCGGCAAATAGGCCATCCCAACCGGCGCGGAGGATGTGTCGGCGGGCTTGCTTGTTTCATCAGGGAGGAAACGATGAAAATACTGAAGGCCATGCTCGGCCTGACCGCGGCTGCCGCGGTCTCTCTTCTCGCCGGCGTCGCTTCGGCGCAGACCTATCCCGAGCGCACCATTACCATGGTCGTGCCGTTTGCGGCCGGCGGCCCGACCGACACCGTGGCGCGCCTGGTCGCAGAATCCATGTCGAAGGATCTCGGCCAGCAGATCGTCGTCGAAAATGTCGGCGGCGCCGGCGGCACGCTCGGCGCCGGCCGCGTGGCAAATGCCGATCCCGACGGTTACACCATTCTGCTGCACCATATCGGCATGGCGACCAGCGCCACGCTCTACCGCAAGCTCGCCTACGACACGCTCGGCGCTTTCGATTATGTCGGCCTCGTCACCGAAGTGCCGATGACGATCGTTGCACGCAAGGACATGGAGCCGACCGACCTCAAGGGGCTGATCGACTATATCAAGGCCAACAAGGACAAGGTGACGGTCGCCAATGCCGGCATCGGTGCGGCTTCGCATCTCTGCGGCATGATGTTCATGAGCGCCATCCAGACACCGCTGACGACCGTGCCCTACAAGGGTACCGGCCCTGCCATGACCGACCTGCTCGGCGGCCAGGTCGACGTCATGTGCGACCAGACGACCAACACGACCAAGCAGATCCAGGGCGGCACGATCAAGGCTTATGCCGTAACCTCGCCCAAGCGCCTCGACGTGATGAAGGACATTCCGACGGCCGTCGAAGCCGGCCTGCCGGGTTTTGAAGTCGGCATCTGGCATGGCATCTATACGCCGAAGGGCACGCCGGCCGAGATCAACGAGCGTCTGTCGAAATCGCTGCAGGTGGCGCTGAAGGATCCGAATGTCGGCGCCCGCTTTGCCGAGCTCGGCACCGCACCATCCTCAGACGCCGATGCGACGCCGGCCGCACTGAAAGCCAAGCTCGAAAGCGAGATCGCCCGTTGGAAAACGGTGATCGAGGCCGCTGGCGAATATGCCGACTAAGGCTTGTCCTCGTCCGGGCATGCCGGACGAGCCCCTCATCCTAACCTACTGGGGTCGAGCCACTTGTCTGGACCCGTCCTCCGGACCCCCGTTTACGGGGAGAGGGTGGCGGCAGGCGGATGAGGGGCTAGCTCCTTTGCCGCGGCGTGACGTGAACCATCTCCAACCCCAGGAGACACCATGAAATCCATCAGTTTCGATACCACCAATGCGATCTGCGGCGCGCTTTTCGTCGCCTCCGGGGCTTTCTTCGCCATCCAGTCGCTGGGGCTCGACCTCGGCACGACGGTGCGTATGGGGCCAGGCTATTTTCCGTTGCTGCTTGCCGGTGTGCTCGTGCTTCTCGGTGCGATCATCTTCATTCAGGCCCTTCGGGTCGAGGGCGAGCCGATCGACCCGTTTGCCTGGCGCGGCATGCTCTTCATCCTGCCGGCGCCAGTCTTTTTCGGGCTGACCGTGCGCGGGCTCGGCTTCGCACCGTCCTTGTTCCTCACCGCCTTCATCGCCTGTTTCGCATCGCAAAAGATGAACCTGTTCTTTGCGATCGTGCTGTCGTTGCTGCTGACGATCTTTTCGGTCGCGGTGTTCAGCTACGGGCTCGGCTTGCCGTTCGAGCGTTTCGGCCCCTGGGTCCGGTTCTAGGAGGCGATGATGGATCTTTTCAGCAATCTCGCGCTCGGCTTTGCGACAGCCGGCACTCCGGAAAACCTGTTCTTCTGCCTGATCGGCGTGCTGCTCGGCACGCTGATCGGCGTGCTGCCCGGCATCGGCGCCACGGCGACGATCGCCATGCTCTTGCCGATCACCTTCCAGCTCGAGCCGGTTTCGTCGCTCATCATGCTCGCCGGCATCTATTACGGCGCGCAGTATGGTGGCTCGACGACGGCGATCCTCATCAACATGCCGGGCGAATCTTCCTCGGCCGTCACCGCGATCGACGGTTACCAGATGGCGCGCAAAGGCCGGGCCGGCGCAGCGCTTGCGATCGCCGCGCTCGGCTCGTTCTTCGCTGGCACCGTGTCGACCTTTCTCGTCGCGATCTTCGCGCCGCCGCTCACCGCAATCGCGCTGCAATTCGGCTCGGCGGAATATTTCTCGCTGATGATCGTCGGCCTCGTCTCCTCGATCGCACTGGCGCATGGTTCCGTTGTCAAGGCCTTAGCGATGGTGGCGCTCGGGCTGCTGCTCGGCCTTGTCGGCACCGACATCTATACCGGCACGCCGCGCTTCACGCTCGGCATCCGTGAATATGCAGACGGGCTGAATTTCGTGGCGCTCGCCGTCGGCGTTTTCGGGGTGGCGGAAATCCTGCGCAACCTCGAGGGCGAATCGACACGCACGGTGCTGATGGCCAAGGTGTCCGGCCTGCTGCCGTCGCGCCAGGAATTCAAGGAGATGATCGCACCGGTCATTCGCGGCACGGCGATCGGTTCGGCGCTCGGCATCCTGCCGGGCGGTGGCGCCATCCTTGCCTCCTTCGCCTCCTATACGGTGGAAAAGCGGATGTCGAAGACGCCGGAGGAATTCGGCAAGGGTGCGGTTGCCGGCGTCGCAGGGCCGGAATCGGCAAACAATGCCGGTGCGCAGACCTCGTTCATTCCGCTGCTCACGCTCGGCATTCCTGCCAATCCCGTCATGGCGCTGATGATCGGCGCGATGATCATTCAGGGCATCGTGCCGGGTCCGAATGTCGCCACCGAGCAGCCGGCGCTGTTCTGGGGCATCATCGCCTCGATGTGGATCGGCAACCTGATGCTGGTCATCCTCAACCTGCCGCTGATCGGGCTCTGGGTGAAATTGTTGACCGTGCCTTACTACGTGCTCTTCCCGGTCATCATGGCTTTCTGCTCGATCGGGGTCTACAGCGTTAATGCCAACGTCTACGACCTCTATGCCGTCGCCTTCTTCGGGCTCATCGGCTATGTGCTGGCCAAGCTTCGCTGCGAGCCGGCGCCGCTTCTGCTCGGCTTCGTGCTCGGGCCGCTGCTCGAGGAGAACCTGCGGCGGGCCATGATCCTCTCGCGCGGCGATCCGACGACTTTCGTCACGCGGCCGATCAGCGCCATTCTTCTGGCCATTGCGGTTGCCGTCCTCATCGTCGTCTTCCTGCCGAGCGTCAAGAAGAAGCGCGAGGAGGTGTTCGTCGAAGAGGCGTAAGGGTTGAACTCGCGCCTTGTTTGATGAACAACGGATGATCTGAGGCGGGCGCCGGTTGGGCGCCCGTTTCGCATGACAGGATATCCAGGCCCCAGGAGCATCGCCCGATGAGCATTCCCGCCCGGATCGAGGACGATCTGCCGTTTCTCATGGCCTTGCGCCGCGACCTGCACGCCCATCCCGAACTTGGTTTCGAGGAAGAGCGCACCGCCGGCATCGTCGCGAGGCTTCTCGATGATGCCGGTATCACCGTGCATCGCGGCCTCGGCGGCACCGGCGTGGTCGGTACGTTGCAGGTCGGGAGGGGCGCGCGCAGGATCGGGCTACGCGCCGATATGGATGCGCTCGCCATGCCCGAGCTGGTGGAGCGGCCTTATAAATCGACCATACCCGGCAAGATGCACGCCTGTGGGCACGATGGACATACGGCGATGCTTCTTGGCGCCGCGCGGCATCTGGCGGTGACTCGGAATTTTTCCGGCACGGTGCATTTCATCTTCCAACCCGCCGAAGAGGGGCGGGGCGGAGCCAGGCGCATGGTCGAGGAGGGGCTGTTTCGGCTTTTTCCTTGCGATGCCGTTTATGGATTGCACAATATGCCAGGACTTGCGGTCGATGAGATCGCCGTGGTCGAGGGGCCGCAGCTTGCCTCCTCCGATAGCTGGCGCACGACCTTTCGTGGGACCGGCACACACGGCGCCAAGCCACATCTCGGCCGCGATTCGATCACGGCCGCCGGCACTTTCCTGTCGTCGCTGCAGACGATCGTCGGACGGGTGGTCGATCCGCTGCAGCCGGCCGTCGTCAGCGCCTGCTCCTTGCAGGCAGGTGACCCGAAGGCGCTGAACGTCATTCCGGATATGGTCGAGATCGGTGGAACGGCGCGAGCTTATTCGCCCGAGGTGCGCGATCAATTGGAGACCGAGATCGGCCGATTGGCGCATGGCACTGCTTCTATGTACGGCATATCAGTCGACTATGCATTCGAGCGGCGGATTCCGCCTGTCATCAATGATCCGGATGCGACCGCGCGGGCGCTCGCAGCGGCCCGATCGGCGTTCGGCGGAAAGGTGCTGACAAGCTTTCCGCCGTCGACGGCGGGCGACGATTTCGCTTTCTTCGCGCAGAATGCGCCGGGTTGTTACGTCTGGCTCGGCAATGGGCCGGCGGTGGACGGGGCGTTGCATCACAATACGGCTTATGATTTCAACGATGGGGCGCTTGGATACGGGGCGGCTTATTGGGTGGCGCTGGTGGAGCGGGAGTTGAAGGCATAACTGGTGTTTGGGCTACAGCAGCACTCCTTCACATTATGATCTGTGCGTCTTGACTTACCAATCTTCCAGCACCGGACTCTCCATCACTTTCCCCGTCACCACATCGGCAATCCCGCGGTCCGTCTGGTGCGGGCCGGCATTGCAGGCGAGAGTGGCGCCGAAGCAGGCCTTGAAGACCCGATAGGGCGGTTTCCAGTCGACGATCTTGTCCATGGCCTTGCGGATATCGGTAAAGGCCAGGGCTGTGTCCTCAAGCGCTGCATCCGTCACCAGGCCGGAGAGTGGCAGCGGCAGGAGCGCTTCGATCCGGCCGTCTTTGGCGACCGCCATGCCGCCGCCGGCTGATATGACGGCGTTGGCGGCGAGCATCATGTCGCGCGCATTGCCGCCGAAGACGGTGAGGTTGTGGCTGTCATGCGAGACGGTGGTGCAGAAGGCGCCGCGCCATTCGCCCCAGCCGGTGAGGAAACCGACGCGTGGGGTGCCGTCGGCCTTGCCGTGACGATGGGCGACGGCGATCATGGCGCTGCCGGCCGGCGGCACGACGAAACCATCCCGCACCTCGGTTTCGACCTCGCCCCATTGCGTGAAGCGTGGCCGGTCGATGGTGGCGACACGGACACGCTCGCCCGTCGCCGGAATGCGGAAATCATCCTCGGTCAGCGGCGGCAGCTTCACCGAATTGACGAGCGGCGCCGTATCAATCTGCTGGACGGCACGCTGCATGCGGCCGTTGTGAGCGACGACGCGGCCGCCTGATACGACCAGCCGCGCCCGGAAATCCGTAAGGTCCTCGAAGAGCACGATGTCGGCCCGGCGGCCCGCGGCGACAAGGCCGAGATCGGGACGCTTCAGACGCTGTGCGGCGTTGAAGGTCGCGGCCCGGATCGCCCAGTCCGGCTTCATGCCGTAGCGCACCAGGCGCCTGACGACGTCGTCGAGGCCGCCGCCTTCCTGAAGCTCATCGGGAAAAACGTCGTCGGTGCAGAGCGTCACGGTCGGGGGCAGGTGGCCGAGACCGTTCAGAACCTCGACGAATTCCCGCAACAGATGATCGTGAGAGCCGCGCAGCTCGATTGTCAGGCCGGCGGAAAGCTTGGCGAGGAAATCGGCACCGGAGGTGAGTTCATGGTCGGAGGTGATACCTGATGCCATGAAGGCATTGAGATCGGCGCCTTCGAGGCCGCGTGCGTGGCCGCAGATGAGCTTGCCGGCGGCAAGGCCGGCATTGACGATATCAGTCATGCGTGGATCGCCGTCGATGACGCCGCGCATATTCATGACCTCGGCGACGCCGCCGACTGTCGAGGAGCGCAGCATTTCGGCGACGACGGTGGCATCGAAATCGGCGCCGGCAAGTTCCAGGCCCGGCGCAGACGGCACGCAGGAGGGGGCGAGCAGGATCATGCGCAGCGGCAGGGAACGCGCGGCCTCGATCGCCCAGCGCACGCCGTCGAGACCATGGACGTTGCCGAATTCATGCGGATCCCAGACGATTGATGTGACGCCGCGCGCCAAAACGGCGCTAGCATATTCGGCCGGTGTCACCATCGAACTTTCGACATGCATGTGCGTGTCGATCAGGCCGGGCGTCAGGATGCTGCCCGTCGCATCGATGATCTCGGCGGCATCCGTTCGGTTTGCCGGCGCATGGACACTGGCGATCAGCGCACCGACAAGGCCGATATCGGCCTCGCGGATCAGGCCCGTCACCGCATCGAGCAACCGGCCGCCGGTGATCAGCACGTCGAAGGGGGCATCGCCGCGCGCAGCAGTAACGGCGCGGGCGCGCAAAGCGGGATCATTGAGGTCGGCGGGTTCCTGGCGAGGGCTGGCGTTCATTTGCGGGCCTCGTTGACCAGGGCAGCGAGAATGATGACACGGGCCATGTCAGCATCGATGTCGGCGGCGAATTGGGCATTGAAACTCGCATGTGTGGCGCGGGTCTCGACAACGGTGCGGCCACGGGTGAGGGCGCCCTGCAGCTCGACGTCGATGCGCGCGGGACGGAAGCTGACGATATCGGGGGCGACAAAGGCGACGGCGGCGGAGGGATCGTAGATCGCCATGGCGGGGCGGCCGCGGCTGGTGGCGATGCGGATATAGCCTGAGAACATATCCGCGATCAGCTCGGCATTGGCGCCGCCGGCATTGCGCACCGGCTCGGCATCCTCGGGCCTTGCCAGCACCTTGCGGCAGAGATCGAGATCGACCATGCGCAGCGGCAGGCCGTGGGCAATGACGATCGAAAGCGCTTCCGGGTCGGCAAGTGCGTTGAACTCGGCGGAGGCCGTATGGTTGCCTGATGTGACGCCGCCGCCCATCCAGACGAGTTCGGTGATGCGGGCGGCAAGATCAGGCCGGGCGAGCGCCACGGCAGCGATGTTGGTGAGCGGGCCGAGCGCCAGGATGCGGTGCTGGCCCTGGCGTTCCAGCCAGCGGCAGAGCCCTGTGAAGGCATCGCTTTCGGCAAGGGCGGGTGCCTGCGGCAGGCTCTTGCCTGATGTCGGGATGCCGGTTTCCCCAAGGATCGCCTGAGCGGTCTCAAGCTTGCCGAGAACGGGCATGGCGCGACCGGTGTGGATGGGGAAGTTCCAGCCGAAGGCGCTGGCGGCGCCGGCGGCATTCATTCTTACCTGCGGCAGCGGCGTATTGCCGAAGACCAGCGATAGGCCGTCGATCTCGAATTCCGACTGTCCCACCACCAGAATGGCGGCGATGTCGTCGAAGCCCATGTCCGTGTCGATCCAGACGCCCATGATTTCATCCGAACCGTTTGAGACTTGCCGTGTCGGCAACTGGTAGATCGCAGGCGAGCGCGCCGTGTGGCGGCAGGCCTACATCGATCTCGGTCTCGATTGGGCCGGGCATGGTATCAAGCAGGAGTACTGCCGAGGCAATGGGAGCTTTTTTCATCTTACACGTTCCCCATCTCTCAGGTTTTCGGCTCTGAGGTTTCTGGTGCCGGCTTCGCAGGCCCGGATGATTGGCGGACGATCAACTGCATGGCAACGCGTTCGATCTCCGCGGTAACGAGCATGCCCTCCCGGATGCGGTTTGCTCTTATCGTAGCGACCAGCGCCGACACGGCAATCCCGGCAATCCTATCCATGTCCATCCGCACCGTCGTCAGCGACGGCGTGACAACAGGCGACCAGATGAGGTCGTCGAAGCCGGTGACGCTGACATCGGCGGGAACGTTGACGCCGGCCTGCTGTAACTCCGTCAGCGCGCGTAGCGCCTGCAAATCGGAAAGGGCTGCGAAAGCGGTGAATCCCTGCCTGGCCTTTTCGGCAAGGCCGAGCGGGCAGCCCCTGCCGCCATCCTGCTCGAGCCTATCGATCCATAGTGTTTCGGAATGCATGCCCGGGCGCATGCCGGCGCGGATGCCGCCGACGCGGTCGTTCTGAACGCTGGATTCCTGATTGTTGCCGATGATGAGGATGTGGCGATGGCCGAGATCCGCGAGGTGGTCGGCGATTTCGCGGCCGCCCTGCCAATGATCGGCGGAAACGGTGTTGCCCGGCGTCGAGGGAGTGTCGATGATGGCGACCGGACAGGTGGTGGACGAGATGCGGGTGGCGCGGCGGGGAATGACGATCATGCCATCGACGCCACGCTCGACCAGACGGTCGATCGCTTCGGTCTGGGTGGCGATATCGCCGCGGGAATCCGCGATCAGCACGCCGTAACCCGCAGCCGAGGCGGCGAATTCGATCGCCTGAGCGATCTTCGGGAACAGCGGATTGGCGATATCGGGTAGCACCAGGCCGAGAACGCCGCTGCGGCCGGTCCTGAGCGCCCTGCCGGCCTGGCTTGGGACATAGCCGAGCTCGGCTGCATGTTCACGGATTCTTTCGATCAATTGGCCGGAGACCCGGCCCTTGCCGGAGAGCGCATTGGAGACCGTGGCGACGGAGACGCCGAGCGACGTCGCTATCCTGCTGAGATTTGGTCCCGAACGCGATGGAGCCATAATCGACGGCGCTCTGATTAATCGTTTAATCAAAGGCTTACCTCAGCTATCTCAGCTTGTCGAATCCAAATTCGTCCTGTGTGTAATTAGCTGGAGGAGAGTTCGGCGGCAACGAAAAAGCCCCGCGAGACGATCGCGGGGCTCTGCCTTTTCAGAAGGGCCAAACGCCGATCAGCTCTTGGCGGGCTTCACCGCTGCTGTGGTATTGGGTGCGGTGGTCTTGCCGCCGGGCGCATAGCCGCCGCCGACTGCGATGTTCAGCGAGACGTAGTCCTTGGCCATCTGTTGGACGGACTGGGCAAGGCTTGCCTGAGCCAGCGAAACCTGGCGCTGCGCGTCGAGAACGTCGAGCAGTGAAGAGGCGCCGTCCTTGTAGGATGCGGTGGAAAGCTCGAGCGTTTCCTGGGTGGTCTTGACCTGGGCCTGAAGTGCGGCGACCGTACGGGCGTCGCGCCGGACAGCCGCAAGCGCGTTCTCGACCTGTTCGACGGCGGTCAGCACCGTCGACTTCCAGTTGAGGTAGGCCGTAGCGGCATCGGACTGGGCCGACTTGACGTTGGCGCGCAGGCGGCCGCCATCGAAGATCGGCAGGTTGAGGGTCGGACCGAAGGACCAGGGGGTCAGGCCACCGTGGACGCCGCGCTGGTTGATGTAGGATGGCGAGATCGAGCCGCTGAGCGAGATGCTCGGATAGAGCTGGGCCTGGGCAACACCGATATTGGCCGTTGCGGCGGCGAGATCACGCTCGGCGACGCGAATGTCGGGACGGTTGCGGATCAGATCGGCCGGGATGCCGGAGTTGATGCCGCCGCGGAATACCGGCTGACCGGCGCCCCTCAGCAGTTCGTCGACGAGGGCCGAGGCCGGCAGGCCGAGCAGCGTGGCGATGTGATGGGCTGATATGCGGATGTTGGTTTCAAGGCCCGGAATTTCGGCGAGCGTGGACTGTACGAGGCCTTCGGCCTGAACGACGTCGAGACGCGAGGCGGCGCCGGCTTCAAGCTGGAACTTGGTCAGTTCGTAGGTTTCCTGACGAGACTTCAGGTTGGCCTTCGAAAGCGCCAGGCGCTGCTGATAGTAGCGAACGTCGATATAGCTCGAGACCAGGTCCTGGACGAGGGTCAGCTTGGCGACATCAGCCGATGCGTAAGCGGAATCGAGCGAAGCGAGCGCGCTTTCGGTGCTGCGCTTGTAGAGGCCAAAGAGATCGAGCAGCCAGCTCAGCTGGACGTCGCCGGCGCTGGTGTTGCGCGTGTCGAGTTGCGTGCGCAGTTCGCCCTTCTGACCGCTGATCGTGTGCGACGCGCCAACCGTCAGGTTCGGAAGGCCGCCGGCTCCGGCGGTGGTGACGGCGGCGGAGGCCGCATTGATGCGTTCGATCGCCTGCTGGACTGTCAGGTTCTGCTCAAGGCCCGCGTTGACGTAGCCGTTCAGCCTCGAATCGTTGAAGGCGGTCCACCAGGCTGCGGTAGCAACATCACCATCACTCTTCGTTCCGCCTTCTCCGAATTTGGCGGGCAGCGGCATTTCAGGAGGAACATGATCCGGGCCAACAACGCAGCCCGACAACAATAACAATAATGCCGGGGTGGCAAAACGAAGAGATACCATTCATTTCATCCTGTACTCGAGCAAGTCAATTCTTGTCCGAAGCTTCATGCTTCACTAACGCGCGCCGCGCCTCGTTACCAAAAACACACACCGAAGCAGTCGGGCGCAATGTAGCAATCGGAACAGCATTATCACAGTGCATTTATATCACACTCCTGCCGCATTTTTGCCGCGTGTGGCAAAGATGCGTCGGATGACAACGAAAAAGGACGGTACGAAGAAAATTCCGAGCATCGTCGCCGCCAGCATGCCGCCGAGAACGCCTATGCCGATGGCGTTCTGTGCCGCCGAGCCAGCGCCAGTCGCGATCGCCAGCGGCACGACGCCGAGAATGAAGGCAAGTGAGGTCATGATGATCGGCCGCAGGCGCAATCTTGCCGCCTCCAGCGTGGCTTCGTAGAGCCCCATGCCGCTTTCCATACGGTCCTTGGCGAATTCGACGATCAGAATCGCGTTCTTCGCCGCCAGCCCTATGGTGGTGAGCAGGCCGACCTTGAAATAGACGTCGTTTGCCTGGCCGAAGAGCGTTGCCGCCGCCAGTGCCCCGAGAATGCCGACGGGTACCGCCATGATCACCGAGAAGGGGATCGACCAGCTTTCGTAAAGTGCCGCCAGGCAGAGGAAGACGACGAGAACCGAGATCGCGTAGAGCATCGGCGCCTGCGAACCGGAAAGGCGCTCCTGATAGGAGATGCCCTGCCAGGCGACCGTATAACCGCCGCCGAGCTGTTCGGTCAGCGCTTCCATTTCGTTCATCGCATCGCCGGAGGAGACACCGGGTGCGGAAGCGCCGTCGAGCGGAATGGCGCTAACGGCGTTGAAGCGGGCAAGCGATGGCGCGCCTTTCACCCACTCCGTCTTGGTAAAGGCGGAGAAGGGTACCATTTCACCGGCAGTGTTGCGCGCGTACCAATGGTCGAGATCATCCGGCTGCATGCGGAAGGGCGCATCGCCCTGAACATAGACCGGCTTGATCTCGCCGTTCAGCGTGAAGTCGTTGACGTCGCGGCCGGTGAAGATGATCGACAGCATCGAGTTGACCGAGGCGATGTCGACGCCCATAGCGCCGATCTTCTCCTGATCGAGCACGATGCGCATCTGCGGCTCGACTTCCTTGTTGCTGCTGCGCAGCGCCACGATCTTGCCCGAGGTGTTGCCCATCTGGATCAGCCGCTTGGAGGCGGCCGTCAGGGCGTCGTTGCCGTGGCCGCCGGTGTCGACGAGATACATGGAGAAGCCGCTCGATACGCCGAGACCCTGAATCGCCGGGGGCAGGAGCGCGAAGACCTGCGCCTCGCGGATGGCAAAGAAGCTGCGCAACGCGCGGTTGACGACCGACTGGGCGCTCAGCGTCGGATCGGTGCGCTGTGCGAAATCCTTGAGCTTGGTGAAGACGATGGCGCTGTTCTGGCCGGAACCGTTGAAGCCGAAGCCGAGCGCGCCAAACACGGATTCGACGGCGTCCTTCTCGTTTTCACGATAGTATTTCTCAACCTTCTCGACGACTGCCTGGGTTTGCTGCGTGGTCGAGCCCGGCGGCGTGGTGACGATGGTCAACAGCACGCCCTGATCTTCCTGAGGCAGGAAGGAGCTCGGCAGACGGGTGAAGAGATAGGCGCAGCCGGCGCCGACGAGGAGGAAGACCAGCATGACGCGGATCGGCCGCTTCAGCAGATAGCCGATGGCGCTGATATAGCCGTTGGTCGAGCGCGTGAAGTTGCGGTTGAACCAGTCGCCGACGCGGTGTTTCCTGTGTTCGCCGACCGGCTTCAGCATTGTGGCGCAAAGTGCAGGCGTCAGCACCAGGGCGACGAGCGCCGACAGCAGCATGGCCGAGACGATGGTGATCGAGAACTGGCGATAGATGATGCCGGTCGAACCGCCGAAGAAGGCCATCGGAATGAAGACGGCAGTCAGCACGAGCGCGATGCCGACAATGGCGCCGGTGATCTCTCCCATCGATTTTTCCGTCGCCTCAAGTGGCGAGAGCTTCTCTTCGGTCATGATGCGTTCGACGTTTTCGACGACGACGATGGCGTCGTCGACAAGAAGGCCGATCGCCAGCACCATGGCGAACATCGTCAACGTATTGATCGAGTAGCCGGTGACCGCCAGCACTCCGAAGGTGCCGAGCAACACCACGGGCACCGCAATCGTCGGGATCAGCGTCGCCCGCAGGTTCTGCAGGAAGATGAGGAGGACGACGAAAACCAGCACGATCGCCTCGATCAGGGTATGGACGACCTTCTCGATCGACAGCTCGACGAAGGGCGTGGTGTCGTAGGGATAGGTGATCGCGACACCTGCCGGCAGGCCGCGGCCGATGACCTCGAGCGCGGAGCGCACACGGGCGGCGGTATCGATGGCGTTGGCGCCAATCGCCAGGTTGACGGCAAAACCGGTCGACGGCTGGCCGTTATACCGCGAACCGCCGCCGTAGCTTTCCTGACCGATCTCGATGCGCGAGACATCGCTCAGGCGCACGGTCGCGCCGTCCTTTTCGACCTTCAGGATGATGTGCTCGAAGTCGGCGACGGTGGTCAGCTGGCTTTGGGCGGTGATGGTGACGTTGATCTGCTGGCCGGGGGTAGCCGGCTGGGCGCCGAGCGAACCAACGGAGACCTGGGTGTTCTGCGCCTGGATGGCTGATGTGACGTCGCTCGGCGTCAACTGGTACTTCAAGAGCTTGAAGGGATCGAGCCAGACGCGCATGGCGTATCCCGAACCGAAGACGTTGATGCTGCCAACGCCTTCCAGGCGTTGGATCTGATCCTCGATGGACGTCGACATGATGTTGCCGAGATCGACCGAGTTGCGCTTGCCGTCGGTCGAAACCAGCGAGCCGACGAGCAGGATGCTCGAGGTCGAGCGGGTGACGCTGATGCCGGCATCGATGACGTCGCTTGGAAGCTGCGACTGAACCAGCTGCAGCTTGTTCTGCACCTGCACCTGGGCGATATCGGGATCGGCGCTCGTCCCGAAGGTGAGCTGGATGCTGGCCGAGCCCGTCGATGAGGTTGAGGTCATGTATGTGAGATCGTCGAGGCCGGTCATGCCATCCTCGATGATCGTCGTCACCGATTTTTCGACGGTCTCAGCGCTGGCGCCGCGATAGGTGGCGTTGATGCGAACCGTCGTCGGGGCGATGTCGGGATATTGCGAGATCGACAGCGTGAAGATCGCCAGCAGGCCGGCGAGCATGATGGTGATCGCAATGACCCAGGCGAAAATCGGACGTCGGATGAAAAACTTGGCCATCGGTTGTTCCTGTGCGGCTGAGACGGTGACGATGCGGGGCTTCAGCGATTATTTCGCTGCAGGCTTCTCAGCATCACCGGCCGCTGGCTGCTCGGCAGCCACGACCACGCCATTGTCGTTGATCTTCATCGGGACCGGTTTCACCGGCATGCCTGATGTGATCGATTGCAGGCCGCTGACGATCAGCTGATCGCCGTCCTTGATGCCTTCGGTCACGAGCCAGGAATTGTTGGAGGGCGAACTGTTCTCGAAGGCACGGGTTTCGACCTTGCCTTCGGCGGAAATGAACTGTGCCGTCAGCCGGCCGTTGGCATCACGGCTCGTCGCCAGCTGCGGCAATGCATAACCGGCCTCGGCGCCAAGCTCGACGGTTGCCCGGACATACATGCCGGGCAGGACGATGCGATCGGGATTGGGAAAGAGCACGCGGATGATGAAGGTGCCTGTGGTCTCGCTGACCACCTGCTTCGACATGTCGAGCTTGCCCTGCTGGTTATATTCCTTGCCGTCTTCGAGGATCAGGTGGAAGGCGACGTTGTCTGCACCCTTGATGTCGCCGGCGGTCATCGCGTCGCGCAGCTTCAAGAGGTTGGTGCTCGATTCCGTCAGCGAGATGTAGATCGGATCGAGCTGGCGGATCGTCGTCAGCGCCGTCGTCTGGTTGGCCGAGACGACGTTGCCGACATTATAGGCCGTCTGGTCGATGACGCCGTCGAAGGGGGCGATGATCTTGGTATGGTCGAGGTCGATCTGGGCGGCGGAAAGTGCTGCCTTCGCCGACTCGACTTCGGCCTTGGCCTGGAGCAGCGTCGTCTTTGCTGTTTCGAATTCGATCTGGGTGGCGCCGCTGCCGACGAGGCGCTGATAGCGGTCGAGATTGCTTTCAGCGCTCGGCACGCTGGCTTGCGCCTTGGAGATTGCCGCCTTGGCCTGCTCGACGGCGGCGATATAGGGCGCATCCTCGATCTGGTAGAGAAGGTCGCCCTTCTTGATCTCGCCGCCTTCTTTAAAGGCGATCTCGCGGATAAGGCCGCTTACCTGCGGCCGGATATCGGCTGTCTGAAATGTCTCGGCGCGGCCGGGAAGGATCGTCGTGATCGGGAAACTGGCTTTTTTCAGGGTGATCACGCCGACCGGCGAGGCCTGTTGTGCTGCGCCCGCACCGGCATTGCCGGCGGGCTTGCCGGCATTGTCGCTGCAGGCGGCGAGCAATGCGCCGAACGCCAGGGCCGTGGAGAGGAGGAGGGCACGCCGTATCATTCTGAATTCCCTGTTCGGTGGCAATCGGCGTTCAATCCGCAGGCTCGGCCCGGCCGAACGCAGGCTTATATAAGCGTCAGGATTGATCTGGCTTCAAATGCCATTAGCCGAATTTAACAAAAGCTTTATGAAGTGACGTAAGTCAGCAATCGTCACTTAGCAAGCGTTATTTTGCAGTGCGGCATCGACAAAGCCGACGATATCCTCGGCGCGGTGCACGAGGGTTTCCTTGTCGTCGCGGGCGATGAGGATGGGGTGCAATACGCAGGCCAGGAGGTCTGCGACGGTGTGTGCGGCGCGCTCGGGATCGCGGCAATGATAACGCCCCTCCGCGATACCCTCGCGGATGATCTCGCCGAGCTTCAACTCGATTCGGGCGCGATAACGGTTGCCGGCCTCGAGTTTGGCCTCGATCGTCGAAAGCACCATTTCGAAGATGTAAGGATTTTTCTGAATGTCCTGCAGATGACCTTCCAGCAGGCGCAGGACGAAGCGGAGCAATTGCTCCTTCGGCGGCAGATTCTGGTCGAAGGCTGCGAAACGCTCGGTGGCATTGTCGAGATGGCGTCCGGCGATCGCATCGACCAGCGCGACCTTGGAACGGAAATGCTTGAAGACATTGGCGGGTGACATGTGCAATGCACTGGCGATATCGGCGATTGACACCGCGAGGTAACCGCGCTCACGAAACAGCACCTCTGCCATGGAGAGGATGTCCTCCCGCGTTTCCTCGGCTTTGCGTCTCGGCCTTCTCGTCATCTGTCCCCCGCCCGGCCGAGCCCGATGCCCCTTTTTTCTGATGCTAGCGCGATTGGAGGGAGGCTGCCAAGCCAATGCTCGGCCTGGCAGCTTTCATGTATCGCCATGTCAAGGGAAATAGGGAGCGAGGCTGCCTCGCACGCGGGCAAGCGGCGTCTCGCCGCTATTGTCGGGAACAAAGCGCTCGCCGGTAATCGCCTCGTAAGCCTTGATATAGACGGCCGAGGTCTGCTCGATCAGTTCGACAGGAATTTCAGGGATCTCGTCCTTATAGGGATCACAGCGCTCGGCAACCCAGGCGCGGACGAAATCCTTGTCGAAACTTTCCGGACGTTTTCCGGCGGCAAAACTTGCCGGGTAGCTTTCGGCAAGCCAGTAACGGCTACTATCGGGGGTGTGGATCTCGTCAGCGAGAATGATGTTGCCGTCGCCATCGGTGCCGAATTCATATTTGGTGTCGACGAGGATCAGACCGCGCTTGGCCGCCATTTCCTGGCCGCGCGCAAAAAGGGCGAGCGCATATCCCGACAGAGTGTCCCACTGCTCCTTGGTCAAAAGGCCGCGGCTGACGATTTCGGCAGGCGTCAGCGGCTCGTCATGGCCGCCGTCGAATTCCTTGCTGGTCGGCGTGATGACGGGCTCGGGCAGGATCTGGTTGTCGCGCATGCCGTCGGGCAGACGCATGCCGTACATCTCGCGCTCACCCTTTTTATAAAGCGTCAGGATCGAGGTACCGGTGGTGCCGGCGAGATAACCGCGCACGACGATCTCGACCGGCAGGATGTCGAGCCGCTTGCCGATGACGACATTCGCATCCGGATAGTCGAGAACGTGGTTGGGGCAGATGTCCTTCGTCGCCTCGAACCAAAAGCGCGCTGTCTGCGTCAGGACCTGGCCCTTATAGGGGATGCAGGTAAGGATGCGGTCGAAAGCGCTCAGCCGGTCGGTGCTGATTATGATACGGCGTCCGTCCGGAAGATCGTAATTCTCGCGCACCTTGCCGCGATAATAGTTCGGCAATTCGGGGAAATGGGCTTCGGAGAGAATTCGCACGGCGCTCGACTATCCTTGATTATTGGGTGAAGACTTCCTGCTCTAGTTTTATTGCTGGGGAAGTCAAGCCGAGGCTGGACAGAGGCGCCCTCAAGCAAAGAAGAACAATCCTCATGTCCCGCGTCTGGCCGATGGTGCCTGCCAGCGGCCTGCTTCGTTCCGCTCCAGAATAGGCGTTGCGAAGACGCCGACGGTGCGCGTGGTCCATTGCGGCCCAGCGGCCGCGAGGCTTTCGCGCCAGCGCTCCGATTGCAGCATGGCGGCGGCGATGACGGCGGGTTCGATGCCGCAGCCTGTCAGCAGGTTGATGCCCGCGACGATCGAGGTGCCGCTGGAAATCACATCGTCGATCAGCGCGACGCGCCGTCCCTTGAGCAGCGGCAGCATGCGCGGATCGATATAGAGGCGTTTCTGCTGCATCGGCGTGGTGATCGAGGACAGGGCAACGGAGAGCTCGTCGCGATACCAGAATTTGCGTGAGGTTCCGAGCGGGACGTAGCGGCTGTGGCCGAGCTTTTGCGCCACGGCGGCGGCCAGCGTCAGGCCGAGGGTCGGCAGACCGGCGACGATATCGATGCGCATCGGCCTGATCTTTTCGGCGAGGCTTTCGGCGAACGCATCGAGAACGGCGAAGCTCGCCTGGTTGACGATCAGCGAAGCGAGAGCGTGATCGCCATCCGCCAGCGCGCGGATCGGCAGGCGAAGCTGGCGGCCGTCTTCGAGAACGGCGACATAGAAGGAGGTGAACTCGCCATCATCGGCAAAGGTGCCCGACGGGTGAATCTCCTGCCAGAAATCGTGCGGCGCCATCTCCGTCATTTCAGTCAATTGCGTCTCGCCTTTTCCATCCCGGCCTTCCGGCGCAATGCCTGCAATTCCGTCTCTGTCAGGGCACGCACCGCGCCTTTCGGCAGTTCGCCGAGTGCGAGCCCGCCGATTGCAACGCGCACGAGGCGCAGGCATTCGCTTCCGAGCGCTTCCAGCATGCGGCGGATCTGGCGGTTGCGGCCCTCGTCCAGCTCAACCTCGATCCATGAGTTCCTGTCGCCCTGGCGCAGGCGCCGTGCGGCGGTTGCCGTCAGCAACTCGCCGTCGTGGCGGATGCCCGATGTCATCGCGGCAATGCCCTCGTCGTCCATGATGCCGTCGATCTGGACATGATAGGTCTTCGTCACATGCGTGACCGGATCGAGCAGGATCTGAGCGAATTCGGTGTCGTTGGTGAAAAGCAGCAGGCCCTCGCTCGCCTTGTCGAGCCGGCCGACCGGAGAGAGATGCGGGATGTCGAAATCCCTGAGGCAATCATATACCGTCGGCCTGCCTTCGGGATCGTGGCGGGTGGTGACGAGACCGCGGGGCTTGTTGAGCATCAGATAGATTTTCGCTTCGGCAGCGATGACCAGGCCGTCGATGCTGATCCTGGCAGTGCTAAGATCGACCCATGCCGAGGTCTCGCTGACCGTGCGGCCGTCGACGGCAACGCGGTTTTCGGCAATCAGCCGTTCGGCCTGGGTGCGGGAGCAATAACCGAGCTTGGAAAGGGCACGGGGAAGGGTAACCCGCTTAGCCGCGGCGTTATCGGCGGGCTTTGTCCGCTCGCGCGTCTTATGCGGTGGGCGCCGCTCCCTCATCTGCCGTCCTTGTACTGCTTTTGATGCCGTTTCTTGGCATGAACGGAACAAGGATGCCAGCAATCGGAACAAAAAAACGAGGGGAATATAAAGACGCCGCAAAACAATTTCGGCGCTTTGGGATAAAGCGCCGTCAGGGCTTTGACAGGGTAACGCTGCCTCAGTGGCAGGCCATGAAGCCCGCCAGTTCTTGGCGGCTGACGACAATACCGGCGGCGGCCTTGACCGGGTCCGGATGTGTATAAGAAAGGCTTGGCATTTCCGGCAGGTCGAGTGCCTGGCGCATATTCATGATGCCGACCGCGTGACGGCCATTGGCGCCGTCGACGCTGACTTCGATGATGCAGTTGGCCCTCTTGTTTTCCATGATGATCCTCCCTTCGTTTTTTATGTTCCCATAGCTCACATTAAAAATTGGTTTTTGTAAGACATAAGCATTTACGCACCCTGCCGAAAAACGGATCGGCGGGTGCGTAAAAACCGGTTTATGGGTGGCTGTGGTCTGTTTAGCGCCACCAGTGGCGAGGCTGCGGCTGCGAACTGCCGGAAAGCAGATATCCGGCGAGGAAGCCAATGGCGCCGGCAAGCGCCAGCGCAGTGGTCGTTGCGGTCGGATGCTCGCGGGCGGCGCCGGCGGCGGCCGCACCTTCGGCCCTGATTTGGGCGACGGCGTTCTTTGCCCGGGGCAGGGCTTCGTCGTATGCCTTGCCGGCGCGGCCGCGTACTTCGTAATAGGCTTCGGCGCCTTGAGCGGAAATCATCTTCTGCAGGCGCGAGACTTCCTGTTGGAGTGCGGCGATGTCCTTGCTGACAGTTGCTCTGATATCATCGGTATTGGCAGCCATGTCGGTCTCCTTCCTTCAATGGGAAAGAAAACACCCAAGTCGATGATAGGTTCCGAAATGTCAGCCGCTGATTTGTGACGGAAATTTAGAGCTCGCCGGTCGGAGACGGTTTAATCCTCTGTTAACCATAAATCGGCTCAAGGCGCTGTTTTTTCGCGATCTTTCGGGGTTGAGAACGACTTTCCGATCGATTTTTGACCGGCCGGTAAAGGATTTTCCAGGAATCTGTCCCGGGAATCCGCCCTGTGGATAATATCCACCGACAAAAACCCCAGCCGAATCAACCTGTTACAAAAATGTCAAAAAACTTTGGCTAGGTGTGTTGACTTGGAAAAGGGGTTAGTTCTATAAGCCCCCTCACTGAACGAGGGCGGCGGCGCTGCTGGCGACGAAGTCTTTCGTTCTAAAGAACCTCAAGCGGATTGGCGGATTGCTGGTTTGTGTTCTGGGCGCGAGTTTGGAA
>NZ_ML133526.1:0-226025 GCF_003985145.1 Rhizobium anhuiense
ATGGCGGGCGCGCTTGGCAGCGATATTGCGCAACCTCCAGCCAATGGCATGCAGCGAAACTCAGCCTGGTCGACGAACGTCTGGGGCGCGATCATGAAGAGGTCGATAAATGCTTTCACTTCGATGAGTTCTTCTTCCGGCACCATTTGGCGCGATGCTGACGGGCGATCCATGCTCGTGTCCTTAACGATCAAACGGCCAAACAGACTTCACCGCAGCGACGTCAGCAACGGTGTAAGCCGGCGGTTGCGAGCGGGGTTAAGTCAGGAAGTCCGCTATCGCGGTGGCAATTTCTCGGGAATGCGTCTCCAACGCGAAGTGGCCTGTATCGAGGAGCTGGATCTCAGCGTTCGGGAGATCGCGTCTAAAGGCCTCCGCACCTGCGGGCAGGAAGAAGGGATCCTTGTCGCCCCAGATTGCCAGGAACCTGGGTTGATACCGGCGGAAATATGCTTGAAACATCGGATACAGGACCACGTTGCTCGCGTAGTCGAGCGCAAGGTCGAGTTGGATTTCTTCACTATCCGGACGCGCCATGTGGAAGGCGTCGAGCGAATAGCCATCGGGAGACACGTTCGATAAATCCGAAACGCCATGCTCGTACTGCCAGCGGATGGCGGCGGGTTTCATGATCTCGCGCAGCGCATCGCGGTTGGCGGTCGTAGGATCGGACCAGTATCGCCTGATCGGATTCCAGACGTCGCTCAACCCCTCTTCGTAGGCATTGCCATTTTGGGAAATGATTGCCGCCACCCGCTCCGGGTTCTTCATCACGATGCGGAAGCCGATGGGTGCTCCGATATCGAAAGCGTAGAGGGCAAATCGTTCGATGCCCAGCACCTCAATGAACCTCTGGATGATGTGGGCAAGATTGTCGAACGTGTAGGCGAAATTTTCGCGCGCGGGCGCCTCCGACTGGCCGAACCCCGGTATGTCGGGCGCGATAAGGTGAAATCGGTCGGCGAGCAGCGGAAAAGAGATCGCGGAACATGTGGCTCGAAGACGGAAATCCGTGCAGCAATAACAGGGTCGGTTTGGCTGGTTCTCCGGCCTGCCGATAAAATACTTCGAGACCGTCGATATCAACGCGGTGATAGGTGGTATGCCTCATGTCGTTCTTCCCCCTTAGAAACCGAAATCGTTGAGACCGGGGTGCTGGCTGTCCTCGCTATAGGCCAGTGCTACCTTTTCGGGATTACGGCTATTCCAGCCATCGTCGGCAAGCCGAACCCTCTCTGTTGCGGAAGCCGCTGAAAAGGGTGGTAAAAGGGGTCTTGTGGCGTTCATCATAGAATTCCCAAGGCCGTGATCCGAGCACGCAGCTCTGCATTCTCCGCTTCCAATTGAGCCAAGCGCTCACGTAATGGTGTCACCGCGTTCTCGACTTCGAGTTCGGTATAACGCGGTGTGATATGCTGAGGGCAATTCCAATCGAAGGCCTCCAGCCGTAACCGGAAAATCCGCTCAGCCTTTGCTCGGTAGCCGGCATCCAAAACAAGATCGGTCAGTGCGGGGTCGGTATCAAGTGCCAGCTTCTCGACACGCATGTAGATCTTGAGCCGGGCTCGCCGAGGGTAATCCACCAGTAAGAGGCAGGCCCGATCATTCGCGGCAAAGTTTCCGGTACTGATGTACTGGCGGTTGCCCCTATAGTCGGCAAAAGCGAGCGTCTTATTGTCTACGATCTTGAGAAAACCCTTTGGCCCACCGCGATGCTGAACATAAGGCCAGCCGGTTTCCGACACAGATGCAACGTAGAAGCTGTCCCGTGCGGCGATGAAAGAAAGCTCGCTGTCGGTGAAACTATCCGACTCGCGATGGTGGTCGTCCAACCAAATCTGATCAGCACCCATCTCAGCTTGGGAAAGCCGCACATTCGGAGTAATTGCAACTTCCAAAAAATGGTACGGCATGGGAGATCTCCAAAATCTGGAATTCAGTAACCGCTGTTCAGCAGTGCGACCTCGGTTTGGCGGAACCTCGGTCACACCGCCGGTGACCATGCCTGATGTTCACTTCTTTCCGATGTTGCGATCCAGGAAGTCGTTGATAAGGGGGGCGACGACGTCCAGTTTTTCTTCAAGCAGGAAGTGACCTGAATTCAGGATATGAATTTCGGCATCCGGAAGATCCTTGAGATAAGGATGAGCGCCGGCCTCAGGAAAGATGTAATCGTTCTTGCCCCAGACGATGAGCGTGGGCGGTTTGCGCTCACGAAAGAAGTTTTGGAAGTCAGGGTAAAGCGGCACGTTGGTGCGATAATCATACAACATATCGAGCTGGATATCCTTGTTGCCTGGTCGGTCCAGAAGAGCCTGGTCGTGAACCCAGTTGTCAGGGCTGATGCGCGACACGTCTTCCATGCCATCGGTATATTGGAACTTGGTCGTTTCGAGCGTGACCAGACCGGAGAGCGCCTCACGGCTCTTCTCTGCGCCATCGGACCAATAGGTCTTGATGGGATCCCAAAATTCCTTCAGCCCTTCATCATAGGCATTGCCGTTCTGGATGATCAGCGCACTGATCCGTTCCGGATGTTTCAGCGCCAGGCGGTATCCCACCGGTGCACCATAATCCATGACGTACATCGCGTAGCTTTTGACCGCCAAATGATCCAGCAACTTGTCTACGATATTAGCGACCCCGCCAAACGTATAGGCAAATTTGCTACGATCGGGAGATTCGCTTTGCCCGTAACCCGGATAGTCCGGCGCTATGACGTGGTATCGGTCTGCGAGGAGCGGGATCAGATTCCGGAACATGTGGGACGACGTCGGAAAACCATGGAGCAGCAACACGACCGGAGCGTCAGCCGGCCCGGCTTCCCGGTAGAAGATTTCGAGACCCTCGATCTTCGCGGTTCGGTAGTGAATGGGAACCGGAGCCTCGTGAACGTCTGTCGTGGCCTGCGCGGGAAGCGCTGATGCCACTGTTGCGACAGTCATGCTGGCGGTCGCCAGCATCAGGCACATAATCAAGCTACGCATGATGGTCTCCCCATAAATCGAGATGAAACAAAAATTGGTTTCGAACGAGGGCTGCTGTCGGTCGTCCGGATCGCGCAAGCGCCGTCGCGATAAAACAATGTCACCGGAGGCTGCTGCCTCAGGTCAGGAAATGGCAGTGGTATGGAATTCGATGCACGTAAATGTTCGATATGAACACGACGACGGTTCAGCCGACATCGTCGTTCATCAAAGACGTCTCGATGTGTAGGAGTAAGCGGGTTTGCGATCGCTCTCAATTACGATCTAGGTCACGTGCAACTAGACAATGGCATTGTAACCATAGACCTTCGTATATCGATTTGTCCTTACGCAACTCACAGAAATCTCGTAACTATTTCCGGCGGACAATCGACCACCTTTCGATATTTCCTGACTTGGAGTCGAAGCGTCTGGGCTCTGGAACGTCTCAAACTCTGAACGGAGAGTGCGGTGGAACGAGCGCCGGAAACCGATCCTATCATCGATCTGATCCCCGCCATGGTGTGGTCGGCAACGTCGGAAGGCATGCTGGATTTTGCCAACCAGCACTTCCTCGAGTTTATCGGGGCGCCGCTTGAGGAAATCTCCGGAGTGGGTTTCTACAAACTGTTTCATCCCGACGACACGTCACATCTCGCATCGGAATGGCATGACATCATGGCCTCAAAGCATGCCAGAGAGGTCGTGGGCAGGCTCAGGCGCGCAGATGGCCAATATCGTTGGTGCACGCTTCGGCAGAAGCCGCGGCTCGATGCCGAAGGAAATGTCCTGCGATGGTATGGTGTGGTCCTCGATATAGAAGACCGCAAACAGGCCGAAAATGCATTGAAGGAAACGAAGACTGCACTTGCGGCCAGCGAAGAGAACCTCAGCCTTATCATCAATTCGCTGCCTGTTCTCGTGTGGTCAGCGCGACCGGATGGCAGCGCCGATTTTGTCAATAAAAGCTGGCTGGACTATGCAGGCCGTCCTGCTGACCAAATTCTCGACTGGGGCTTCCTGGACCTTTATCACCCAGACGATATTCCCGGCATGGTGGACATCTGGAAGAGAGACCTAGAGCATTCCGACCACACTGTTTTGAAAGGACGCATTCGCGGAGCAGACGGCGGGTACCGCTGGTTTTACTTCTCGGGCCGCAAGCTTGTCGATGCCAACGGGCTCGTTCGTTGGTTCGGCGTCAATATCGATATCGAAGACCTGCAATACGCGGAGAATGCTCTTCGAGAAAGCGAAGCTGCGCTCAGGGAAAGTGAACACAAGCTCAATCTTATCATCAACACGATACCCGCCATGGCTTGGTCCTGCACCTCGGATGGCCGGCTTGAATATTTTAATCGAAACTTGATCGATTATGTCGGACTACCTTTTGAAGAGATCGTCGGCTTCGGCTTTTATCGCATGTTTCATCCTGATGATGTCGAGCCGATGCGTATGGCTTGGGACGATATCGTAGCCTCGAAAAAAAGCCGTCCGGTGGATGCCCGCATCAGACGCGCCGATGGCGAATATCGATGGTTCAACCTTCGACAAAGCCCACTTCTGGATTCAGATGGAAATGTTGTGCGATGGTACGGCGTCGTCGTGGATATTGAGGATCGCAAACGGGCCGAAGAGTCCTTGCGGCAAAGTCAGAGTGACCTCGCACATGTGACCCGGATGACAGCCACAGGTGAACTTGCCGTCTCGATTGCCCATGAAGTCAACCAGCCGCTGATGGCAATCGTCACGAATGCCGGCACATGTCTGCGCTGGCTACAGCCGGGTCATATCGATCTGGAGCAGGCGCGGCTGGCAGCCGAAAGGATCGTCAGGGACGGACATCGTGCCGGTGACATTATCACCAGTATCCGGGCAATGGCTCAGAAGTTGCCTGCTAAAATTGAGAAAACTGACTTCAAACCCGCCGTGCGTGAGGTACTGAATCTGTTGACCGGCGAACTTCAAAGGCGCGGAATAGAAGTTGGTCTTAATATGGCCCAAATGCCTATCGAAGTCGTAGGAGACCGGACACAACTGCAGCAGGTTGTTCTAAACCTGGTCATGAATAGCGCGGAAGCGATGGCAGCTTCTTCCGGGGCAAGACGCATCGTCATCCGATGTACTGCAGATGAGCAGCTTGTGAAAGTGAGTGTTTCGGACACAGGCCGCGGGGTACCTATCCACGAGTTGGAGCGCGTTTTCGAAGCATTCTACAGCACGAAGGCCGACGGTATCGGAATGGGCTTATCGATATGCCGTTCAATCGTCGAAGCACATGGTGGCCGTATTTGGGCTTCATCGGGGGAGAACGGGGACGGAGGCCTGTTCACGTTCACTTTGCCAATGGCGGAGGGCGATCTTGGCCATGATAGATGATCGCAAGAGAGGCCGGCCCACAGTTATTGTCATTGATGACGACGAAAGTGTCCGCGAAGCTCTGAGAGGATTGTTCGAATCTGTCGGACTTGTCGCTGAAACCCATGGTTCGGTAGCACAGTTCCTTACTGTCGATGATCCTGATCGTGCAGGCTGTATTGTGCTGGATATCCGATTGCCAGGTCAAAGCGGCTTGGAGTTTCAAGAGGCATTAGCAAAAAGCCACCACCCAAGGTCAGTGGTGCTGATCAGCGCTCATGTCGATGTGGCGATGGCTGTCCGCGCCATGAAGGCTGGAGCTATCGATGTGCTTACCAAGCCAGTGCGCGAGCAGGACCTGCTCGAAGCGGTGAACCGCGCTTTGGTAAGAGATAGTGCTCGACGCGAAGAGGCAAATCAAACGGCGGCATTGCGCTTAAGGTATTCCAAACTTACCGAGCGCGAGCGGCAGATTATGACATTGGTCGTCGCCGGGAAGCTGAACAAACAAATTGCGGCTGAAGTTCAGCTCGCTGAGGCCACCGTGAAGCTTCACCGCGGTCACATGATGCGAAAAATGCACGCATCGTCAGTTGCAGATTTGGTGAGGATCGCGAGCATTCTGGAGGATTGAGCAGCAATTTGGGGGAAACGTGACTCGATCCCTTGCAAGAGCTGAGATCCTTACATCGGCAGATGGCGATTGCTTCACGCTTCGATTTAAACGTCTCTACTAATTCAACGACACTGGGAGCTGCTAGTCCGCTATCGGCCCCATGTCGACCATTGCCGATTGCGGCGCGCAACGACCACTTCCTGGCGCATTGCAATCCTACCCCAGCTTGGGATTCCATGTTCGCACGATTTGCGATCCAAGACCCGGCAAACTCCAACTTTTTCCCAATGGCCCCAAACCTAAGGCCAATCCGCATAGCCCGAGGACAGCATGCTGTTTTCCGAGCCGGCGGACGCGCGGGCGATCTCGCGGTAGCCGGCGGGGGAAAGGCCGGTCTTGCGTTTGAAGAAATGGCTGAAATAGGTCGGGTCGCGGAAGCCGAGGCTGTCGGAGATTTCCTGGATATTGCGGGCCGATCGTTCCAGCCTGAGTTTTGCCTCCTGCACCACGCGCTCATGCAGGAGCTGGATCGGTGAGCGGCCGAGCGCCCTCTGGCAGATGGAATGCAGCCGGTCGGCCGTGACGCCCAGCTCCGCGGCATAGTCGCTGATCGGCCGGTGCCGGCGGAAGCCGGCCTCGACCAGTTGCCGATATCTCTGCAGGATCGATCCGGTCTCGCCCTGCCCGCGCTGCTCGCTTCTCTCGCCGTCGGAGCCGCGCCACAGCGCCATCAGAATGAGCCTGATATAGGCGGATGCGACCATCCAGGAGGAGCGGGCGGGATCGCCCAGTTCCCGCACGAAGCCCGAAATCAGCGGGCTGATTTCGGCCACCGCGGAGGGATCCAGTGCCTCGACCAGCTTGCGCTGCTCGGTGAAGATGCGCAGCGAATAGGATTCCACCTTGTCGCCGATCGCATCGACCATGATCTGCGGCGAGGCGCCAACCAGATGGGCGGCGCTTCCGGCTGATATCGACAGGTCGCACCGCGCCTGCGGCGGCAGGAAGGCAAGCAGCGGTCCGTGCAGCACCCGATGGTCGCCATTGTCGAAATGAAGCTCCCCACTCCCCTCCCCCAGCAGAAGGAAATGGTAGAAATCGGCATACAGTCCCTTTTGGAAACGGATGCGCCGGTGCGACAGCGACGGCCCGTGCCACTCGCCCCTGGCATAGTGATGAATCCCCCCGTCCGTCGCCAAGGCCTCTCCTCCATTCCCGCGTCAAACAATGCTGATATCACCGGATAATTACAATATTAACCCAATAAATCGCATTCCATCCAGGCCAGATCGGCGTAACCTTTTCTCATCAGCCTTTGGGAGGAGGCTCTTCAACAGATGCAGGAATCGTCAGGCGACCCTTGTGGCGCCGCGTCCGCTCGTTTTCTCCCATGGCAACAATGCAGGCGCCGGCACTTGGCGCCAACACGTGACGAATTGGGTGGAACAGTGTTCGCGGCAAAGCTGATGATCAACAACGAGGCGATGGATGCTTCCGAAGGGGCCACCTTCGAACGCATCGATCCGCTGACCGGCGATGTCGCGACGATTGCCTCGGCCGGATCCGTTGCCGACATGACAAGGGCGGCCAATGCGGCCGCGGCAGCCTTTCCGGACTGGTCGCAGACCGGGCCGGGCGAACGGCGCAGGCTGCTGAATGCCGCCGCCGATATACTGGACGCCCGCGCACCGGAACTCATCGCCGCCATGACCGGCGAAACCGGCGCCACCGCGCAATGGGCCGCGATCAATTGCGGGCTCGGCGCGGATATTCTCCGGGAAGCGGCGGCGATGACCACGCAAATCTCGGGCGAGCTCATTCCTTCAGGAATTCCTGGAAACCTTGCCATGGCGGTCCGCCAGCCGGCAGGCGTCTGCGTCGGCATTGCCCCCTGGAATGCGCCCATCATCCTCGGCACCCGCGCCGTCGCCATGCCGCTTGCCTGCGGCAACACGGTCATCCTGAAGGCGTCCGAACTCTGCCCGAAAACCCATGGCCTGATCGGCGACGTCCTGTGTGACGCCGGCTTTCCGCGAGGCGTCGTCAATGTCGTTTCCAATGCGCCGAGCGATGCCGCCGCCGTCGTCGACGCCCTGATCGCCCATCCGGCCGTGCGCCGCATCAATTTCACCGGCTCGACCCGTGTCGGCCGGATCATCGCCGAATCCGCGGCAAGGCATCTCAAGCGCTGCCTGCTCGAACTCGGCGGCAAGGCGCCGTTCATCGTTCTGGCCGACGCCGATATCGACGAGGCCGTCAGTGCTGCCGCCTTCGGCGCCTTCATGAACCAGGGCCAGATCTGCATGTCGACCGAACGGATCATCCTGATGGACGAGATCGCCGACGGCTTCGTCGGCAAGTTCCGGACGAAGGCCGCAACCCTCGTCGCCGGCAACCCGAAGGACGGCAACACGCCGCTCGGCACGCTGATCAACGCCGAGGCCATCCGGCGGGTCAGGTCGCTCATCGACGACGCCCTGCAGAAAGGCGCGGTGCTCGTCTGCGGCGGTCACGCCAACGGCACGCTGATGGACGCGACCGTCATCGATCACGTCACACCCGCCATGCGCATCTACCGCGAGGAGAGCTTTGGGCCGGTCGCCGCGATCATCCGGGTCGGCAGCGTCGACGAGGCCGTGACGGTTGCCAACGACAATGAATACGGGCTGTCGGCCGCCGTTTTCGGCGCCGACGTCAATGCCGCGCTTGCCGTCGCCATGCGGCTCGAATCCGGCATCTGCCACATCAACGAGGCGACAGTTTCCGACGAGCCGCAAATGCCCTTCGGCGGCGTCAAATCAAGCGGCTACGGCCGCTTCGGCGGCAAGGCGGCGATCGATGAATTCACCGAGCTCCGATGGGTCACCATCGCATCGGGAAAACGGCACTACCCGATCTGAATTGAGATCGGTGGAAATGAACATTGGGAACGGGCTGGGAGGCCCCATCAAGAGGGAGGAATGATTTCATGAACGGCATTTTCCGCAGCGGAAAATTCAACGCGGCATCGCTGAGCCGCCGCTCTTTCATCGCATCGACCGTGGCGGGAGGCGCGGCGCTGGCGCTTTCCGGCCGCACCGCCTTTGCTCAAAGCAGCGACACGCTGAAGGTCGGCTTCATCAGCCCGCGCACCGGCCCGCTCGGCGGCTTCGGCGAGACGGACGGTTATGTGCTCGACCTGGCGCGCAAGGCGCTGGCGAACGGCCTGCAGGCGGGCGGCAAGACCTGGAAGGTGGAGATTCTCGACCAGGATACCCAATCCGATCCCTCGCGCGCCGGCCAGCTGGCGAAGGATCTGATCAACAACCAGTCGATCGACCTGATGCTCGCCGTCTCGACGCCCGAAACCATCAACCCGGTGGCCGACGCCTGCGAAGCGGCCGGCATTCCCTGCCTCTCGACGGTCATGCCCTGGGAAGCCTGGTATTTCGGCCGCGGCGCCAAGCCCGGCGCACCCTCGCCGTTCAAGTGGACCTATCATTTCGGCTTCGGCGTCGAAGAATTCCACAAGGCCTATGTTTCGCAATGGAACCTGATCGAGACCAACAAGAAGGTCGGCGTCATGTATCCCAACGATGCCGACGGCAATGCGATCCGTGCCCATCTGGCGCCGGCACTCGCCAAGGAGGGCTTCACCATCGTCGATCCCGGCGCCTATGAAACCGGCACCACCGACTTTACCGCGCAGATCGCTCTCTTCCGGCAGGAGGGCGTGGAGATCTTCAATTCGTTCCCGATCCCGCCCGACTTCGCCGCCTTCTGGCGCCAGGCCGCGCAGCAGGGCCTCACCCAGCAGATCAAGATCTGCCAGATCGCCAAGACGGGCCTGTTTCCCTCCGACATCGAGGCGCTCGGCGACCTCGGCCTGAACATCGGCAGCGCCGCGTACTGGCACAAGGCTTTCCCTTACAAATCGACGCTGACGGGTGTCTCCGGAACCGAACTCGCCGACGGTTATGAAACGGCGAGCGGCAAACAGTGGACGCAGCAGCTCGGCGCCAGCCTTGCGCTTCTCGACGCCGGCTTCGATGCGCTGAAAGCAAGCGCCGACGTCAAGAGCAAGGAGGCCGTCGCCAAGGCGCTCAGCACGCTGAAGACCACGACGATCGCCGGCAAGGTCGACTTCACCAGCGGTCCCGTCGCCAATGTTTCTCCCGGGCCGATCATCGGCACGCAATGGGTGAAAGCGCCGGAGGGCTCGAAATTCGCACTCGATTATGTCGTCACCGAAAACGCCACCGACCCGAACGTTCCGGTCGGCGCCAAGCTCACCGCTTACAACGGATAACCAAAGTGCAGCAGCAAGCGCAAAGACGGCCGGGAGGAGCCTTTCTCTCGGCCAAGGGGATCCACAAGCGGTTCGGCGCGCTCGTGGTCCTGGAGAATCTGGATTTTTCCATGGGCGATGGCGAGGCGGTGGGCATTGTCGGGCCGAACGGCGCGGGCAAGACGACCCTGCTCAGCGTGCTCGCCGGCGCCTTTCCGCCGAGCGAGGGAAGCATCACCTTCGACGGCGCCGACGTGACGAACCGGACGGCGGCGGAACGCTGCCGCTCCGGGCTCGTCCGGACCCATCAGATTCCCAAACCCTTCAGCGGCATGACGACCTTCGAAAATGTTTTCGTCGCCGCATCGCACGGCAATGCCGCCAGCCGCGACGAGGCCTATGAGCGCGTGGTGGATTCGCTTTCGCTCTGCGGCATGCTTGATGTCGCCAACCGCCCCGCCGATACGCTCGGCCTGCTGGATCGCAAACGGCTGGAGCTTGCCCGCGCGCTCGCCACGCAGCCGAGACTGTTGCTGCTCGACGAGATCGGCGGCGGTCTGACCGATGGCGAGGCGAGCGAGCTTGTCGAGACCATCCTCGAATTGCGCCGCCGCGGCATCGGCATCGTCTGGATCGAGCATATCGTTCATATCCTGCTGCAGGTGGCAGAACGGCTGATCTGCATGGACGCCGGCAGGATCATCGCCGATGGCGAACCGAAAATGGTCATGAGCAATGCGGAGGTGGTCAAGGCCTATCTTGGAGGGACGCCCGCATGAGCCTTCTTTCCATCCGCGACCTCGACGTCCGCCACGGCCTGCTGCAGGCGGTGCGCGGCGTGAGTTTCGATCTTGCCAAAGGCGAAGTGCTGGCGCTGGTCGGCGCGAACGGCGCCGGCAAGACGACGTTGCTCAGATCGATCGCCGGCGCCCACCTTCCGTCCTCCGGCCGCGTCCTTCTCAACGACGAAGATCTGGCTTCCGTGCCGTCCCACAAGCGCATCGCCAAGGGCATCGCCCTGGTGCCGGAAGGCCGGCGCCTGTTTTCACAGATGACGGTGGAGGAAAACCTGCTTCTCGGAAAGAGCTCCGGCCGCAAGGGCGAGTGGAGCATCGATCGCGTGCTCGACGCCTTTCCCAACCTGAAACCCCGTCGTCACGCCAAGACCGGGCACCTCTCGGGCGGGGAACAGCAGGCGACCGCCATCGGCCGGGCGCTGATGAGCAATCCCGATATTCTTCTCCTGGACGAGGTCTCGCTCGGGCTTTCGCCTCTGGTCGTCGATCGCGTCTATGCCCAGCTGCAAGCGCTGCTGACGTCGGGAACAACAATCGTGCTCGTCGAGCAGGATCTCGCCCGCGCCATGAGCGTGGCAAGCCGTGTCATCTGCATGCTCGAGGGACGCATCGTCCTCGACAGGCCGGCGGCGGCCGTCACGCGCGAGCACGTCACCCAAGCCTATTTCGGATTGCACCGGGCAGCCGGCGAAAGGAGCGCATAGTGATCAATACCCTGCTCCAGGGCATTCTGCTCGGCGGTTACTACGCCGTTATCGCCTGCGGCCTGTCCTTCATGTTCTCCGTCATGCGGATCATCAATCTCGCGCATGGCAGCCTGGCGGTCGCAGCCGCCTACGGCCTGTGGCTGCTCGCCGCCAAAGCCGGCATTCCGCCTTTCTACGGCCTGCTGATCGTGCTGCCGGTGATGGCGGCCGTCGGCTGGCTGCTGCAGCGCTTCATCCTGGAACGCAGCGCCCGCGGCGGCACGCTCCTGCCGATTCTCACGACCTTCGGCCTGTCAATCGTCATCGATAACCTGCTGTTCGAGCAGTTCGGCGCCGACACAAGGTCGCTCGCGCCCTTCATCGGCAACCTGTCCTATGCCTCCTGGCAGCTGCCCGGCCACATCTTCGTCGGCAAGCTTGCCGTCATGATGATGGTGGCCGCAGTCCTCATTCTCGGCACGCTGCAGTTCTTCCTCAGCCGCTTTGCCCTCGGCCGCGCCATCCGCGCGACGGCGGAAGATCCCGATACGGCAGGACTGGTCGGCATCGATGCCCGCAGGGTCAACGCCGTCGCCACTGCGATCACCATGGTCACGGTCGGCATCGCCGGCGCCTTTCTCGGGATGCGGGCGACCTTCAGCCCCTATGCCGGCGGCCCGCAGCTTCTCTTCGCCTTCGAGGCGGCCGTGATCGGCGGAGCGGGATCACTATGGGGCACGCTTGCCGGCGGCATCGTTCTCGGCCTTGCCCAATCGCTCGGCGCGCAATTGCATCCGCAAGGTTTCCTGATCGGCGGCCATGCCGTGTTCCTGCTGGTGCTGTTCATCAGGCTGTCCCGGTTCGGCATGCCGGTTCTCGACAAATTCGGCGCCTCTCTCAAGCTGCGCGCCCGTCTCCGGAGCCCGACATGACCATCATCTCCAACGGAATATCGATAGAGCGCTGGACGAAATCGTCTCGGGTGGCGCTCGGCTCCATGGCCGCGGTGCTCGCCTTGCTGATGTTCGCTCCCGCCGTGCTCGGCGCCGGCGCGATCGACCGGATGACGGCGCTGTTCATCTACGTCATCCTTGCCGCCATGTGGAATGCGCTTGCCGGTTTCGGCGGGCTGGTTTCGGTCGGCCAGCAGGTGTTCTTCGGCCTCGGCGCCTATTTCACCATCCGGCTTGCCGATGCAGGGCTCAATCCCTTCGTCGCGCTGTTTGCCGCCGCGATCGTCACCGGCGCCCTGTCGATCCCGCTTTCGCTATTCATGCTGCGCCTGAAGGGCGGCGAGTTCGCGATCGGCATGTGGGTGGTCGCCACACTCGCCCACCTGCTCGTCAACCTCGACGGGCTGATCCAGGGGGAAACCGGAACCTCGCTGATCTCGCTCAACGTCTATGACAGCGGCACGCGGCGGGCAACGATCTACTGGCTCGCATTGACGGCCATGGCGACCCTGCTCGGCGCTCTCTTCATCCTGATGCGCAGCCGCGCAGGTGCCGCCATGCAGGCGATCCGCGACAATGAGGAGGCGGCAACCTCGGTCGGCGTGCGCGTGATCGCGACGAAGAGGCTGCTTTTCGTGCTCGCCGCCTTCGGCATCGCGGTCGCCGGAGGCCTGTGGCTGGCAACCGCCACCACCTTCCAGCCGAAGACCTATTTCAGCGTCCAATGGACAGCCTACATGATCTTCATGGTGCTGGTCGGCGGCATCGGCAAGTTCGAGGGCGCCATCCTCGGCGCCATCCTGTTCTTCGTGATCGAGACCTTCTTCGGCGCAGCCGGCGTCTGGTACCTGATCGGCCTCGGTGCCACCGCCCTGATTTTCTCCCTCTACCTGCCGCGCGGCCTGTGGGGCGAAATCGAGCGCCGCTACGACTTTCAACTTCTGCCCGTCGGCTACCGGCTGAAATTGCCCGGTCCGCACAAAATCAAATGGGAAGAATGAGCCGGCTTATGTCCGGACTCTCTTGCGAAAGGTGACGTTCATGCTTTTTGGTAAAACAATCCTGGTGACCGGCGTGGCTTCCGGCATCGGCGCCCGGACGGCCGAGCTGGCCGGCCAGATGGGGGCCGAGGTCATCGGCGTCGATGTGCGCGAACCGGCGGGTGGAAGTGCCGCCTTCATCAAGGGCGATCTGTCCACCCCATCAGGCGTTGCCGACATCGTCGCGCAGTTGCCGACACGCCTCGACGCGCTCGCCAATGTCGCCGGCCTTTCCGGCAGCACCGGTATCGCCTCGACGCTCGCCGTCAATTTCTACGGCCTTCGCGCCCTGTCGGAAGCCGTGGCACCCCGCCTTCGCGAAGGCGGCGCCGTCGTCAACGTCGCCTCGATTGCCGGCTATGGCTGGCGCGCCAATCTCGAGCGGGCAAAATCCTTGGCCGGCATCGAAGGCTTTCCAGACGTGGCGGCGGTTGTGGCCGAACACGGCCTCAAGGACGAGCAAGGCTACCCGCTCTCCAAGGAACTGCTGCTGCTCTGGACCATGCGCGCCGCCCACCAGCCCCTGTTCAAAAGCCGCGGCATCCGGGTCAATGCGGTCAGCCCCGGACCGGTGGAAACGCCGATCCTCAAGCAGTTCCGCGCCGTGCTCGGCGATGCCAGGGTCGACAGCGACATCACCCGCGTCGGCCGGGCCGGCACCTCAGCCGATATCGCCCCGGCCGTGCTCTTCCTCTGCTCGGATGGCGCGCGCTGGATCAACGGCACCAATCTTGCCGCCGACGGCGGCCTCGAAGCGTCCATCAACGCCGAAGTCCTCGGCTTCTAGTTCTTGTTCCCAGGAGATCTCCGATGAATATTTCCCTCCTCATAAACGGCGCCGACCGCGCAGCCTCCACCGGCCGGACCTATGACCGTATCGATCCCTTCACCGAGAAGCTCGCAAGCCGCGCCGCGGCGGCGGACCTGGACGACGTTGCCGCAGCCGTCAATGCCGCCTCCGCGGCCTTCGGCGCCTGGTCGAAGACCGGCCCCGGCCAGCGCCGCGCCATCCTGATGAAGGCTGCCGATATCATGGATTCGAAAGTCGGCGAGTTTACCCGGCTGATGATCGAGGAGACCGGCGCAACCGCACCCTGGGCCGGTTTCAATGTCATGCTCGCCGCCAATATCCTGCGCGAGGCCGGCGCCATGACGACGCAAATCACCGGCGAAATCATCCCTTCCGACAAACCCGGCACGCTCGCCATGGGTGTTCGCCAGGCCGCCGGCGTCTGCCTGGCGATTGCCCCCTGGAACGCGCCCGTCATCCTCGCCACCCGCGCCATCGCCATGCCGATCGCCTGCGGCAACACTGTCGTCCTCAAGGCATCCGAACAATGCCCCGGCACGCATCGGCTGATTGCCACGGCGCTGACCGAAGCGGGCCTGCCCGCCGGCGTCATCAATGTCCTCACCAACGCGCCGGAGGATGCGCCTGAGATCGTCGCCGCGCTGATTGCCCATCCGGCCGTCAAACGCGTGAACTTCACCGGCTCGACCAAGGTCGGCAAGATCATTGCCGAGACCTGCGGCAAGCATCTCAAGCCCGCCCTTCTCGAGCTCGGCGGCAAGGCGCCGCTCGTCGTCCTCGACGACGCCGATATCGACGGCGCCGTCAATGCCGCCATTTTCGGTGCCTTCATGCATCAGGGCCAGATCTGCATGTCGACGGAGCGGATCATCGTCGACGAGACGATCGCCGATCAGTTCGTCGCCAAACTGGCCGCCCGCGCCAGCCAGCTGCCGGCCGGCGACCCGCGGGGCCACGTCGTTCTCGGCTCGCTGATCAGCCTCGATGCGGCGAAGAAAATGGAGGAGCTGATCGCCGACGCGACGGCCAAGGGTGCAAAGCTCGTCGCCGGCGGCAAGCGCTCGGGCACCGTGGTCGAGGCGACGCTGCTCGATCACGTCACGCCCGAAATGCGCGTCTATGCAGAAGAATCCTTCGGCCCGGTGAAGCCGATCATTCGTGTTGCCGGTGAGGAGGAAGCCATCCGCATCGCCAACGACACCGAATATGGCCTGTCGGCAGCCGTCTTCAGCCACAACATCCAGCGGGCAATGGCGGTTGCGGCGCGCATCGAATCCGGCATCTGCCATATCAACGGCCCGACGGTGCATGACGAGGCGCAGATGCCTTTCGGCGGCGTCAAAGGCAGCGGCTACGGCCGCTTCGGCGGCAAGGCGGCAATCGCCGAATTCACCGACCTGCGCTGGATCACGGTGGAAGATTCCGCCCAGCACTATCCTTTCTGAGGCTGAGAGGCATCGCCGGCAAAGTGATGGGGCGCCCGGTCGGAGACGGGGCGCTCTGTTGCAATTGCGGTGCAGTCAGGCCGCGAATGGTCGGCGCACCGGCGCCATGGCGCCCGTTCAGATCGAGAAGTCGTCCAGGGCGTCGGCAAGCTTCAGCCAGAGATCATGGGGAGGCGAGGGAATTGGCTGCGCATCTTCGCCGGGAATCCGAACTCCGAACGCAGTCCCCTTCGATTTGAAGGCTGCCAGCATCCGGCCGAATTTTGTCGCCTTGTCCGTGAACCGTTCCGAGCCTTGCTCCCCCAGCACCGAGCGGATCGTTGCCACGGCCAGATTGAAGTTCTTCTGCAATTGCCCGAATGCGCCGCGGTGCTTGGCCCGCACGCTGACGCGCAGATCCCCTTGCGCAAAAGCGGCCATCGCATCGTTGAAATCGGACAGGTTGCCGTCGATCGACAAAATCAGCTCGTTGAGGATCACTGCCGAACGACGCAGATCCGGATCCGCATAGTCGGCATTCATTCGCCGTCTGAGATCCCCGTTCATGGCAGCATTGGCCAATGCCGCGATTTCTGCGCAGAATCTGGCTTTCTCATCTCCGGGATCCGTGACCGCCGCACCGGTGTCGGGATCATCGGCTCGATCCTGATGCGCCATATTGCGTCCGGAGCTGTTGGTGGTCTCGACCATGCGCACCGAGCCTTAGCGCAACGCATCGCGGGCATTAGACCCGCGATGAATCGTAAGAACACAAATGCCGTGGACCATGTCGTATTCCCGTTTGCATGCCGAACAATTGCGCCGCTGCCGCTTGTGACCGAGCCGGTATCATCCATCGACAGACAGCGATCCCATCCAAGGCGGCAACGCTTAAGAAAATCCTTCGGCGCCCCACAGCCCTCCATTTTCACGCGCAGAACGGACAGAACGGCGTATTTTGACCATTGTCCGGCAGCTCCTCGAAATCTTCATCGTCGTCAGGGGCGTCGGTCATCGAGGTTTAGGCGGCAACCCTTTGAAATCGCGTTCCAACAACTCAGGTGGAATTTCGATTTCTGTCCAGCGATCACCGTCAAAGGTGTGCACGCCATGCTTCGAGTCGAAATAATACAGGACGTCATCGACAGCCTGGACTTTGAGCGGGTTCGGAATGTTGCGATTGATGCTCGGATCAAGGACGGGCTTCAAAGGTGACAACAGATGCCCGTCGAACCAATGCAAAGCGTAGTCTGAGGCTATCACCATCCGACCCTTGAATTTCGTGATCGAGTGCAGCTTTTCATTGTTTCCCTTGAAAGAAACATCCTGAAAACCATGTTCGGCATTCCCGACCAAAATGACGCCATTGCCGCCGACAGCCCAAACCTTCTCCAAGGACTCAACAAAAATATCCGAAAGCGTAGCAGGCTCCGGATAGTATTTTCCCGAACGCGGCTTGGCAACGATCTGCCATTCCTGCCCATTCCAGTGATAGAGGCGGCCTTCGAGGACACGGCTTGGCCCCTCTGAGGCTCGTCGAATGGCTGCCGCCTCTCCATTCCGACCGGCTAGGTAGAGGCGACCCATCTCCTCCTCCTCTTCGTCTGTTAATTCCCTGTTTGTGCTTGTCGGTGAATAGGTCACATTCATATAGAGGTCGCTCTCGGTCGAGCCATCCAGATCGCCGAAGACGAGATAATCGTAGGTTTCCGGTGCTTGCGGCAGCTTTTCCTTATGAAACCAGCCCAAGTCGGTATCGGTCAGTCGGTAAAGCTGCGAATGATAGCCGGTTACCAACAAGGCATCGCCAATCAGCGCTATTGAGTTGACGTATCCAAGGTCCGTCGAATCGTCGGAATAGACGCCTGCGCCCTCTATTTTTCGATGGGAGGAATTCTGCCCCATCGGTAGGGTATAAACATCACCTTCATCGCTGAGGGCATAGATGATCGGTCGTCCATCCGCCCCTACTTTACCAGCAAGACTATCGATCTTGCGCGGGACGTCGGAACGAGACCAAGGTTGTTCCAATCGCCCTTCGTAAACAAGGATATACGAGTGCATATCCTCGTAGTCCTTGCCGCTGAACACGATGCAGAAAGTGTCCTTCGCCAGGGCAATGGCTCCATCAAGGCGGAGTGGATCATACGGCTGCATATTTCCTCACTTCAATAGGTGCCGACCGACCTTCAGGACATCACGCGTTGCCCGTCGGGGCGTCGAAGCAAATTATCGAACGCTACCGACGGCGATCGTTTGGGATACAATTTGCTGCTGCCCTGCGACTTCGACCGCGAATGAATGGTAAATCTCGTCAGGTACGCGCGAGACAGCCTCGGAAATTTTCAGTTTTTGATAGCGGTCAGCCGTATTTCCCCCCGCAGTCCTATCTCGAAAATGGATCTCGCTCTGCGAGAGTTCCCCGAGATTTCGGCGGAGCTGCGGCATGAGGGCTTTACCGCTATCGTCATAAATCGCCTTGTATGAATCCGAACTGGTTGCCGCCAACAATATGTTCCAGATGTTCTCCGGCGCAGACCTGGCTTCGAGAAACAGCTCAACCGCGTTTTGAGGCATGTCCACACCGGCCGCGCGATAGATCTCCTCCAGATCATGGGGTGGGGGATCGGTTCGGCTTCGGCTCGTCAAATCCATCAGCAGTGCGACATCGAGCGAAAATGTGAAATGCCGCCCTGCCCTATGCCACAGATTGACGGTTCCCAGGCTCGAATATCCGAAGGCGGCGAGGTCATCGGCATACAATTCCGGAACATTGGCCAGGATCTGGCGAAAGAAGCTCTCGAAAAGAGCCGGAGTGCACATCCAATAGTTCCTGTCTGCATAGTGCCCCACGCCATGTTGGATCCAGAATTCTCTCAAGTCCTCCGGAACACGCCCGATGACACTTTCCGCGTCGGGCTGAGAAATTCGTCTTACCTCGTTGGGTTTACCTCGCGCCTGAAGAAATTCTGCTGCGGTCATTCGTATCCCAAACCGCGGTCAGAAAATGAGCCAATACTCTCCAGTTCGGCGGAATCTACTAGCCTCAGTCTCATCGGCTCTGTGGCCCGATCGTTCGGCGCGGTGTCACCGTACCAAGACCACGTTCTCCCCGAGCGGGCGGTGTATAGTCGTAATAGGTTGGCGGTTCCATGGAGGCCAGAAAGACCAGATGCTCGACCAATGGCATCTTCTGAAGATTCTTCAAAATGTTGCGGCCGCCTAAACCAAGTGCAGGCGCAAAACCGTAGATTTGGCCCCATGCGAGAGGCCCCAGCGTTTCCAAAGCCTGAGGCATCATGTTTTTCTGATTTTCGTCCTCCCACGGCGGAGTAACCGGCGCAAATCGACCTGAGAAACATAGACCCAACATGACTTCATCAGTCCACCGGCGTTGGTATTCCTCGTTATATCCTCGATTGTCGACAGCCACCTCTCCCCTCGGCAGGTTTAACCTAATCATGGCATCGCCGTACCAGATATCGATCTCACCGAAGGCAGTATAGCCAAAGGCGTACATCTCTTTCGGATCAAGTTCCGGATCACCGCGAAAGACATAGTCCAGCACCGGCTTAGGCAAGGAGGTATTGCAGAGCCAGTATTGGCCGTCGGACCAACTGCACCAACCATGATCGGTCCAGAAACGGAGAAGAAAATCCGGCAGTTTTCCCCGATAGGCCTCCACATCAGCCGCGCTCGGACGAATGACATTGTCGATCTTGTAAGCCGAGCGAAATTCGTCGAACCACTTGATCTCAAAGATGTTGTAGTTTGATTTTTCAGCCACGTTTTCGTTCCCGAACGAGTTGACTGACAGACTTCGTCAAGCTCGTCAGCCGCGCGATTTGGTCAAGGCGGTCCTTTCCCGCCACCACCCTTGAACGGCCGCTGCGAAAGTTCCTTCGGAATGTCGTGTTGATTCCAACCCTGATCATCGAATGTGTAATAGCGAAGCCCGTAGTCGAACACGTAGAGCTTATCGTTTTGAACGAAGATCGCGCTCGGCTGCAGCACGAAGGGGGCAGAGCGCATCTTCACCTTGGGCGCGAATGGCTTTGCAAAATGGCCATCGAACCGGAACAGTTCGGTGCCGGTTGCAAGGATCATTTCGTTGCGCCAGCAGACGCCGTCCTTGAAATTCTTCTCGCGGTCGGCAATGGACGAAATGTCGGTAAAGCCGGCTTGAGGATTACCCTTCATCACCAAGCCGTCGGAACCGATGACATAGTCGGCTTCGTTTCCACCGCTCTCGATATCAGAAACATAGGAATAAGCGGGAAGAGACCGGGCGATACGATCCGGCAGTGCCTGCTGCTTCCAGGCTCCGGGCCGGCCGGTGAAAAGCGTTTTCAAACGCGGATAACTGTCCATTTCGGCATAAAGCTTCTTCTGAAGCTGAAATTCTTGTTCCTCGGACATATCCTCTCGATAAAGTGGATGGCCGGGATAGAGATTGAAATGCCGCGTGCTCGCTGCTTGCGTGGCAACAATGAAAATATCGCCATCGCGGTTAGTGCCGAGAATCGTCCAATCGGGAACCTTATAGGGATGTTTCGTCTCCAATGGAGGAGAGACATCTTGCCAGGATTTTTCCTTGCCAAGCCTCAGAAAACCTTCGCTGCCAGCGACCAGCCATTGATCCCCGACCGGCAGAATGGAACTGAACAAAATCTCGGGTGCGTCATCAGATTCGGCTTGTGTCCCGGGAATGACCGAATGCTCGGCGCCTTTCGGACTGATCACATAAATGTCGCCATTCAAGCTGAGCGTCACGTAAGACGGTTCACCTACGTCATCGGTCCGCGGCACGACCCTGACATCCCGCAATTCCCGCCGCACATCGAGGCGGGAGAATGTCTGCGCTTCGGCGTCGCGCGTCAGGATGATGGTATAGGGATCGTCCCAGCGCGGGCCGCCGATCAAAAGCGCAAAATATCGATCATCCGCCATGGTCGCGGCATAAAGCGTTGGCTCCCATGCTCCGTAAAACGTCTCGAAATCTTCGTCGTCAGTGGCGGAAATTTCCGCTTCGGCCTCGGAAATCCTCCTGGCCTCGTGGAGTTTGCCTCGCGCCTCAAAAAACTCCGTTGCGATCAGTCGTACCTCCTTCAAATCGCGATCAAGGACTTCTCCGCATCCCGGTGGCTGTACTGACGTACGTCCGCCCATTAACAGCTATGGCTGCAAGGATACGATAGACGAGCCCTATCGTCTGGCAGGTAAGCCTTTGAACTCGCGTTGCAGAAGTGACGGCGGGATCTCGCACCAATCCCAGGATTGCCCGTCCCACCTGCAGACGCCATGCTTCCTGTCGAAATAAATCAGCGTGTTATCGAAAGATTGAATTTTCAGAGGTGCAGGAACATTTCGGTTTATAGCTGCGGAATTTAGTTTGGGTTTCACGATGCCGAGCTTATGGCCGTCAAATCGGCGAAGACCGTCGTCGGTAGCCGCAAGCAGCTCGGAACGATACCACGCGGCGCTGAACAACGTTTCCGTATCCCCGTGGAAGCCGACCTTCTCAAATCCTCCTTCGATGGTTCCCTCCAGGATCAGACCTGCCACGCCCAAAAGCCAAATACGATGTTCCGGGTCGCGATACAGCCCTCTGATCACGCAATCTTCAGGAACTAATAGTCTTGAGAAGACACCATCAAGATAATGATAAACGCGTTGCATGCGTGGCCTTGTGACGCGCTCGGACCGTTGCTCCTTCATCATCTTTAGAAACTGCTCCGGGCTGACATTTTCCCAACTTTTAGGATCGAGCTGCGCAGCGCTTGGTGCAGAATAAGGTCTCTGAACACTTTCGATGACAAGCGAACCGTCTAGGGAAACCGCCTTTCCGAAATGTTCGGCCTCATAACCGTCCTCTCGGGATTTGTTCGCAGAAAGCCGTTGCCACGTTCCAAAGCCCTCTCTGCGATAGAGTTGGCGGCTATCCCCGACGACATATTGGCTATGTCCATCTACGACCAGCGTATGGACTGCCCCAAAACCCTCAGCATCTTCGCTGAGAATCCCAGCCCCGGGGATCTTCGATCGCTCCGCATGTTCGTCCTTCAACACATAGACGTCGCCCTCGTTACTGAGCGCTACCGGTACATGGCCTTCCGTAGGATCGGCTTCCATATAGCTGATATCGACGATCTCGCGCCGAACATCCGTTCTGCTCCACGGCTGAGAAAATCGCCCGTCATAGGAAATGATCGCAGTAAATGGATCCTCGTATTCAAGCTCGCCAAGACATATCGCAAAGCGGTCGACATCAAATGCCACAGCGGCTTGAATTGTTGCCTTCCAGTCACTGCCGTTCATCAATAATGCCCCCTTCTCAGTACTGTTTCGGCATCGCCGGACGGAAGTGGCCGTTCCCTCGTTCGCCCAGGAGCGGCAAATCCGGTTTTTGATGCGACTTGACCTGTTGCCATGGCTGTAGCTAGCGCTTTGCATTCTTCCGGCAAATCCGGAATATCCTCGATGACTTTGATACTTTCAGCTAAAATTGCCCCCATTGGCGCTGTCCCCGGTACAGGGCTTGCGAGTTCCGCAAACCGTTGTCGAAGTATTCCATGCAATCCTTCGCTATCGCTTCCGTGCTGCCGACTTAGCAAGCAAATCGACATCCCCTGGTTAAGCGTCGGCGCGTTGGGTATACGATTCTCCGTGGAATCATATTCCGATTTGGCAGGTCGCCGCCCTAACCGATAGGCCATATCAGGAACGATATGGTGAGCGTTGCCCCGACATATCGGCTCAATCTCCTCGTAGGGGCCAACAATGCATCGACGTTGTGAGCCTTCCTCGTCAACACGCGCACCCTGGGTCTGTGGTAGAGGTTGTGGTTGCTGCCTTTCCTCTGTCTCCTGTTGCCTCCGGCGTCGTGCGTTCTCTGCGCGCTCGGATCGGAACCACTCCTGAACGTCATCAACGTCGACGCCTTGCTCCTCAAGTTCGCGTGCCTTCCGGAAAAGCGCCCGTTCGAAATCATCTTGTGGCATTTCATCATACCACGGCATTGCCGTCGAGGTTGGCCACATACCCTCGATAAAAGCTCCGACTCCAGTCATTGCCCTACCAAATCGGCCGAGCCTTCCGACCCATTTGCCAACTTTGATGGATGGCCGGGGTGGAGGCCTATTCCACTGCGGAACATTCGGCCGGATGACCTGCCCCGGCGGTCGTGGCATCGGCGCAGGTCGGGCCGGTACAGGAACCGTTTGAGGCACCGTTGCAGGCGCCGCTTGCGCATATTGCGCGCCCATGATCAGCGGCTCGGGTGAGGCATCGCTGATGACACGGCCTTCGTCACTGCCATTCCAGCGTAGCGATCCAGGGACGGGATCGTCGTCTTCAGGCGACGCATAAGTTTGCGTCCCACGTACGAAGATCGCTTCACCCTGTGTGTTGCGGTTGTTCATCCAGAAACGGTCGAGATGCCGGATGACGTGCGAACCCTCGGCACGTACCTGGTCGGCATGACCGATCGGCTCACAAATATTTTCAACGGTGCCGGATTTGACCCCCTTTTTCGTTCCCGGCGCATCGCCATGAACGTGGGTCGTACAGGACCGACGGACCATTGCCTTCTTGCCGGTGAAGCGGACAGATGGCGTGTAGTCTTTGTCGTGCCCGCAATAGTCGACGATGGGGTATGGGATGGGAACAACGGAAGAGCCGACTGGCGTCAGGCATACATCCGGCGACAGCGAGACGATCTTTGCCTCGTCAAGATCACGCAAACCTTCACGTGGTTGCTTCGTCGTCCAGGGCGTTGGATAGTCGGGCTCGCCGACGTAGTTATCGCGCGGGATGCTCATACCGCTGCTCCGTCGGGATGAGCATCAGCCACACCCGTGGGCAACAGATGCCTTGTTTTAAAGATCAGGATGCTCAATCCGCTCCCACTCATTCCCATCGAAGCGGAAAATATCCTTCTGACCGACAACCCAAAGAACATCACCGACAGCCCCCGCATAGAAAATGTATTCACCGCGCAGCTTAGGGAGAGCGGGGGAAAACCGGCGCAGATCGGACGTGCCGGGCGCGAGTTCGAACAGGCCGCCCGGGCGAACGCTCGACGGCAATATCAGCTTGCCTCGATAGGGCGTAATCATGTGAAAGAGATTGAGCTGTTGACGCAGATTGACTGGCGTGAACCCGCGTGCATAGCTGCCGTGCAGCAGCACGCCTTCCCGTCCGCATATCCAGACGCTATCCGCGTGCTCAATGTGGATGCCCGTCAGCGCTGCTTCCTCAAGATAAACCTTCAGCTCATGCAGCTCCGAACCGTCCCAGAAATAGAGGACGGGCCGGGGTCCCTCTGATCCGCATAGATATATCGCATCCTCCGAAAAGCCTTTGATAGCGTTCAGAGAAATGTTTTTGGGCGCTTGCTTCTGAAAGTCCCTCAGCCAGGAAAGGTAGTCCGGATCATCTGTGCGAGGCCTTCCTTCTTTTTTCTTCTGATAGCTGGCCATGTCGAACAGCAATCTATCAGTCAGAAGGCTCCAACTGTCCCGACCGTGTCGCCGATAGATTTGCCCACCCTGTCCGCATGCATAAAGTTTGCCTCCGACCTGGGTAATTGCTGACATTCGTCCATGCCCTTTAGCGTCTGCCACCCAGGTTCCCGCGCCCGGGATCTTTTCGCGAAAGTTTCCTTTCCACCAAGCGTGATAAACATCCCCCTCAGAAGACATATAGGTGAGATAGTCGGTCGTAGCGTCGATTTCCGGATTGCTGAATAAGGTGATGTCCTGCATATGGAAATCGAAGTCGTCATAATACCATTGTTCTCCGATCCGGGCGTCGTGTTCGAAGCGAAAGATGCGGGATTCTGGAGCATAGACGTCAGATCCTGTCATGACGGCATTGATCACGACGACATCATCGGAGCGGGCGCAGGCGCGAGTGAATTCTATCATGCTGCTCGCACTCTTAAGGTCTTGCATTTGCACCTCTCTTGGCACCCGTCTGCAACGCATTGAGCGTGTCGCTGGGCAAAGGCGGATACTGTTTGGCTCGCAACAGTTGGTTGGGGTCTCTCCCGGCGAACTCGCCATTGACTGCAGCGATGATCTGCGCGGCACAATCCGGCCGAACGGACGTCATCGCGTCGATAGAGGCATCCTTAACATCATCCAAAGTTGCGGTGAACGGCGGATTGGAATTTCTACCGAGCGCCTCGATCGCCCCATCGGCCAGGTGAGAATCGTTGTGTTCGGTTCCCTGCGTCCTTGCCTGCCCGACGACGCACATGCTCTGCCCTTGCCAGAAACCGGGCATATTCGGAATTCGTTTTTCACCGACGATCGCTTCCTTGCGGGTGCCATAGCGCAAGGTCCAATCAGGTACGATATGATGGGCCTGCATGCCGATGCTCTTGCAGATCGGCTCCATCTTTTCGTAGGTGTCGATCCGGCATCTCCGCTTTTCACGCTCCTGCTCCACGCGGACGTTTTCCGGGACGGGCAGTGCTGCAGGCGCCCGGCGCTCACCGATGCGCTCTGCGTTTTTCCGCAACTGCTCGGCGCTGGGCCACGGCGCCTCGAGCAGGTCGGCGAGATCATCGGGATCCATCGTGCGAAAATCGAGCGGCACACCGGCCTTCAACGCCAGAATGTCATTGGCATTGAGGATGGTCGCATTCCCGGAAAACCATTCCCGCATATGCCAGGGCAAATTGCTGATTTCCTGCGCTTGCGTCGACGTAATAGGGACTTGCCCGCGCAAATGGTCCCCGATCGCCCGAGCCATGACACCATCCGGTCCGACATACCATCGTCCCGCCATGTCGCCGAGTTGGTAGCCGGCTTGCGCAAGGCCGAGCAAACCGAGCACCCGGCCCGCTCCTGTCGGCAAAGGGCGTCCGAAGGTTCCGCGGCGTTGATAAACGTTGTCATTCGCGGCGGGAGGAAAAGGTCGGGTCGTTTGCGGCCGCTGTGGCTGCGGCAGCGGCTTGGGCTGGGTTGCCGGTTGCGCATTTCCTGCCGATTGCTGCGGCGCTACCTTGCGAAGAGCGCTCCCCGCATCCGCGTATTGAGCCCCCATTATCAGCGGTTCGGGTGACGTGTCGCTCACGACCTTGCCTTCGTCACTACCCTTCCAGCGCAGTGAGCCGGGAATGGGATCATCGTCTTCAGGCGGCGCGAATGTCTCGGTACCGCGCACAAAATTCGCCTCGCCCTGCGTATTGCGATTGTTCATCCAGAAGCGGTCGAGATGGCGGATGACATGAGATCCCTCGGCTCGAACCTGATCCGCATGCTCGATCGGCTCGCAGATGTCTTCTACCGCGCCTGACTTAACGCCCTTGCGATTGCCCGGAGCGTCGCCATGGACATGCGTGGTGCAGGAGCGCATGACCATGGCTTTCTTGCCAGTGAAGCGGACGGATGGCGTATAGCCCTTGTCGTGCCCACAATAGTCGACGATCGGGTATGGTATGGGAACGACCGAAGAACCTATCGGCGTCAGGCACACATCCGGCGACAGCGAAACGATCCGTGCCTCATCGATATCGCGGAGCCCTTCGCGCGGCTGCTTCGTCGTCCAGGGCGTGGGATAGTCGGGCTCGCCGACATAGTTGTCGCGCGGAATGCTCATGCCGCTGCTCCGTCGGGATGAGCATCATCCGCCGCTTTGATTTGAACCCGCGTCAACGTAAGCGATGTTTGGCCTGCCTCCTGAAGCGGAAAGCGCGTCCGCCAGGTCAGCATAACTCGACCATCGTTCCGCCAGTCGAAATGCACGCCGTCCAGCGAGAGCAGATACCACTCATCGCGCTCCTGGCCGACACATCGGACGCCCAGCGTGATCCCCGGCAGTCGCCCTGTGGCTTGGGCGAAGCTAGGGTGGAGATGATCCAGTTCGTAGTCTTCGTCCCCGCTCAGATAAGGGGCCGCAACGAGATCCGGATGAGCGCATTGCCAGAAGCGTGCATCGAAATCTTCCGGCAGAAGCGGGTGACGCTCGTTGAGCCAGACATCGTCATAGGTCCCGGCATGTTGCTGACGAGATCGCCACCAAGGCGACACCAAGCCCAGTCCCTGAGGCTCGGTGGGCTCGCGCCAGTTCAGCGTCTGTCCCAGCAACGTGATTTGCGGTGCCGCGACGGGCGCTTGATCCCAAGGCATGTCGAGATTGACGATGCCGCAGCCGAGCGGATTGCGCGCTTCGACATCGGCGGGCGTTTCGGTTTGCGGATCGCCCGTACCGGGAATTTGACCGCCATAGGCCTTGCTCCAGCAGATCGGCACCGAAGATGCCGGTTCTGCTTCGCTCAGATGCCAATCCGCCAGCACCCGCTTGGCTTCCCTTGCCGAAAAGCCGGCCCATTTTTCCTTGACGACCGGGCGCCAGAAGCGCGCGCCATGGACTTCAAGCTTTTTGGAGAGCTGTCCGACTTGCAGACCGACCTGCCATGACGATGCTGGAGTGCTGCCCGGCGCATAGGCATTGCCGAGGAAAGTGATGTCGGTGCCGACCTTCTCTGGCGTGAGGTCGGTCTGACGCAGGAGAGGGCTGGCATGGGGATCACCTTCATAGGCGTCCTCCCACTGGAAGTCTTCCTGCTCGCGACGTAACCGCAATCTGTCGTTTTGAACATGTTCGAACGTGCCACGAACCGACACGACACAATCCAAGTCCCCGTTCGCATCGAACTGCCGAAAGGCCATAGCCGGAAAGGGAAGCCGGTTGATCAGTTCCAAGCGAACCTCCTCAGTTCAGATCGATCGGCTTGCCGCGCATCTGGAAGTGTTCGGTGGCGACGAAGTTGAACGTCTTGCCGAGAATGATCACTTCGCCATTGGCTTTCATGATGAATTTGGAATCGCCACATTCGATGACGAATTCCTCGCCGACGGCGATCTTCTTGAATTTGCCGACGCTCTCCAGCGATGTCTGGCCGACATTGGTCACCTTGCTCACGCCGATCTGCTCGGCACGGGCAATCCCGATCGTGTCCGATTTGAACGAGCCGACAATCGTGTTCATGATGCCGGGCAGCGGAAAAAGGCTGGAGGCCGCGTCGCCGACACCCGTGCCGGAACCAGCCAGCGCCGTACCCGCATCCGCTCTCGGTGACGGCCCGGACACAACGCCCTCGCGGCTTCCCAGTCCGCCTGCACCAAGGAAACCCAGCGCTGAAGACGCCAGCGTGCCGGCAAAGGCCGCGAGCCCCGGCCCACCGCCGCCTGCAATTTGCCCAGCCTGCGCCAAGAGCCCGGCCGTATGCCCGGAGAGACCGCTGACCGCCCCCATCAGCGCCATGGCCATCGGCCCGGTGCCGCCGACGACGGTGTTCATCGAGCCGCCGACCTCGTGCTTCTGGTTGCCGCCCACTTCGACCGTCCGGTTGGCGCCGATCGCCGAAACCTCGTGCCGGTCGATGCGTTTGGTGCGGTCGTTCAGCACCCGCGTCGTCTGGTCCTTCTGGGCGTGGAAGAACATGTTCTCCTGGCCGGCCTCGTCTTCGAAGGTCATTTCGTTGAAGCCGGTGCCCTTATGGGAGTTCGAGCGCATGACCATGCGGGTCTTGTTGGCCGGCAGGTCGTAAGGAACTGCGTTGCTGGGATTGGGGACCACGCCGGTGACCAGTGGCCGGTCGGGGTCGCCGTCGACGAAGGCGACCATCACCTCCATGCCGATGCGCGGGATGACTTGGGCGCCCCAGGTCCCGCCTCCCCAGACCTGGCTGACGCGCACCCAGCAGGTGTCGGAACCGTCCTTCTTGGCCTTGCGGTCCCAGGGGAACCACAGCTTGATGCGACCGTACTGGTCGGGATGGATCTCCTCGCCGGAGGGGCCGGCGACGATTGCCACTTGCGTGCCCTCTATCCGAGGCCGCTTGGTCTCGCGGTGCGGCGTCATCGCCACCCGTGACGGCACCGCCTCGAATGTGTTCGTGTATTCCGGCTCGTTGCTGTTCGTCTCGTAAGAGCGGTCGACGACGGTATGCACCGCCTTGACCACCACATGCTCCTCATAGGCATGGTCGGGATGGGCGACTTCATAGGGGGTGAAGCGGCGCCCCGCCTCCAGGATGCGGGATGTGGAGCCGCCGAAGACCCGGTCGTGGTCGGCTTCGGAGGCCTGCATCCTGAGTTTTTCCGCCCGCTCCGCCTCAGCGACCGACGAGATGCGGGCCGGGTATTCGTAGAGCTCGCGCTTGGTCGCTTCCGGCATCTGCACCAGCGACGGCGTCATCGTGCCGGGCACCATGCGCGGCGTCTCGAAGTTCCAGTCGGCACCGGCCCGCTGCCCCGGCACATAGGAATAGCGCCGGCTCCACTCGGTGATATGGTTGCGGTCGGCCGAGCCCTGCGCCAGGCGGACCTGCCCCTCGCCCTGCGCCGAGGGCGACGGGCCGAGCCAAGACCGGGCGCTGTCGGCCACATGCAGCTTGTGTTTGCCGTCCTCATGGGAGAACCAGTAGAACAGTCCGTCCTCCTCGAAACGGCGGGTGAGGAAGGCAAGGTCGGTTTCGTTCCACTGCACCGAATAATGCTGCGGCGGTGGTGGCGTGATCACGCCTGACGTATCGGGCGCCGGGATGCCGTGCTCGGAAAACAGCGTTTCGACGATATCGACCGAGGTCTTGTCCATCCAGATGCGGCAGTCGGAACGGCGCGACAGCAGCCACATCTGCGGGCGCAGCACCATGGAATAGGATCTGAGGCCGCGGGTGATCGGCGGCCCCTCGTTGAGTTCGGTCACCAGCCCGTTGAACGGCCGGCGCACGCCGCCGCCATCCTCGCCCTGCTGCACCTCGACGGAGACATCCATCAGCCGGCCGATCAACTCCTCCGGCTTGACCGACGGCTTCTTGGCGCGCGCCGACAGCTTGATTTCAAAGAGCGAGGAAATGCCTTCCTCGATCGTCACCCGCTCCGGCAGAAGCTGGTCCTCGCCGAGCGGCGAGACGATCTTCAGAATACGGTTCGCCTGGATGAAATCGGCGGCGAGGGATTGCAAATCGTCCATAACATCACGTTCCGTCTTGGGAGCCGAATTACTGCTGCTGTTGCGGCCGAGGATGGGTCTTGAGGTAATCCACCAGCGCCTGGAAATACTGCCCCAGCATTTCGCTATTGGCCTGATCGGAGACCTGCTTGTAACTTTCGATGAGCGCGTCGCGCTTGGCCTTTCCACCGGGGCTTTCATAGAAATCCGTCAGCACCGACAGGTCTTCCGGAGACAGGGTGGCGAGCACGAAGGTCAGCCGCGCCTTTTCATTCGCCCGTGCCATGTCCTTGGGAAGCGGTTTCTCGTTCTCGCTTTTCGAACGCAGCGACGAGATCACGCTCTTCATCTCGGATTGCAGCTTGTCCTGCGGAGCGGACGCCAGCGTCCCGGCATCGGAGCTGGAGAGGGTCTCCAGGGACAGATACATGAGCTGGGCGGTGAAAGCCGTTTCCACGGCAAGATCCGGGCCGGCCATCAGATCGGCAAGCCGATTGATACGCGGCCCGTTGTCCGGGTCGGCAAGACGCGTTTCGATATCCTTCGCCGCGGTCTGGTCCTGCGCTTCGTACATGCGCGCGATCTTCGCCTGCCCCTCTTCCAAAGCCGCTGCCGCTTTGGCGAAGGCTTTCGGATCGACGGCATCGTCGCCGGCCTCACCGACGGCCTTCGAAACTTCGGCCAGCATGCTGTCGGCCTTGAAGGAAGACCGCGCCGCCGTTTCAAGCAGCGGCTGCGCATCCGAAGTCGCCGAAATGCCCCGATCGGCCGCAGCCTTGGCGACATTGTCGACAGCGGCAGGCGTGCCGGAAAGGCGCGACGCCACCTCTTCGATCTGAAGCAGGGACTGATCGGTGGTATCAGAGGCACCGACCATGCCGGCCGCACTTACGGCCATGGCGCAGACGAGAGCGGCCGCAACCAGCGGCCAGCGCATGCGCCCCATCAATCCGTGCGGCTTCAGGAGATCCGTCAACAGCATCGACACCCCTCAGATCATCCTGACGTCGGTGAGCTGCTTGGGCCGCGCGTCGGTGGAAAGTCGGTTGATGATCTGCTCCGCCTTCGCCAGTTGGGCGCGGCCTGTGGGGTCTATCAGAAGCTTTTCGGCAAAATTCTGCTCGGGATAGAAGGATGAATTGCCGGTAAGACGGCTGAGCGTGTTGATGCGATCCCGTACGACCGATCCGATATTGTCGTATTCGACACGCTGACCGGGTTCGAAAGGCTGGAGCGGCCGGCCGATAAAGCGGGGCGAAGTGGCCTTCGGATAATCCGATGCCGAGGGCATCTGCGGAATGGCGTTCTTGCTGTATTCGATATCCCGGCCCATGCCACCGACAGTACCGCCGGTGGCCGGCACATAGGTCACCAGCTTGTCGGAATCCAGAACCGCGCTCATGTAGAACAAGAGCTCCATCTTCTGGGACAGCCGGTTTTCGTCGACGCGCCGGCTCTCCGGCGGATTGCAGAACGGCGTCTTGCCGACCAGATCGGCAAGCCTGGATTTGTTGGCCTCGCTGATCGAATTGTCCTGTTGCACGCCCCTGACGAAATCATGCACGCAGATGTGGTTGGTATCGATGAAATCGGCGATCCGCGTCATGAAATTGAGGGCGGTCGGCGCGGAAGCGATCGGCGCGCTGCTCGTCAGCTTTTCCGCAGCGCTGGTCACCTGCTTGTTGGCGAGCTTCTTGGCCTCGTCGAGCACGCCGCCGAGCGCAAACATCACCGGCTTGCTGTTGGCCGCGGCATGCATCAGGTCGAAGGTGCGGTTGAGATTGTTGTTGCAGATCACCCGAAGCGCCGTGCGCCCCGCCAGCACACGCACCGAGGTCGTGGCAAAGGCGGCCATCATGATGCTGCCCGTCAGGACCGAAGCGGAAAACACGAAGAGCTCGGCCAGCATCCGGTCGCGGGCTTCCTGGGCTTTCGTGGTCTTCTGGTAATTGTCGACGGCGAGATCGTAAGCCCGCACATAGGGATTGGCGACATTCGTCTCCCATTGGGATTTGTATTTGGGCAAATCTACAAGAATATCGTTCAAACGCTCAGTTGCAGCCGACACGATCATCTCCATTGTCTAAAGCGCAAGGATGTCTCTCAATTCATCTGCGAAAACAGCCTATTTCAGCGCCCTTCCCTGTGATGGAAAAGGCGCTCGAAACGTCGGCTGCAGTGCCAGCAACAAGGCTGGCACTGCCGATGTTGAGAAGCCTCAGGCGGCCTTGGTGGTCGCGAGATCGTAAGAGGCGATCATCGGCGACTGCGGCGAGTGCTTGTCGTCGTAAGGCGTGTACTTCACTTCCATCTTGGTGAAGTTCAGCTTGATCGTCTCGACCGGGCGGTCACCGTTGGAATCGATCGAGTAGCTGGCGATCAGCGTGTTCTCGAGGGAATACTCGATGTAAGTGTCGCCGGGGTTGCCCGTGGTGACGAGATGGATGACGGAGCGCTTGCCGGTGCGGCCCGAGCAGGCCTCCTGGAAGAGCTTGGTCGACGAGGAGTCGCTGACCTTGGTGAGGATCACTTCCGAAACGGTCGGCTCGGAAGCTTCGCGGTTTGCCGCCGAACCGGCGGAGGTGTTCATGTTGCGGGCGACGTTCCAGTGAATGGCTTCGATGTCCATCCACTTGCGATGCTGCTCGTGGGTCGCATCCCCCTGGATACCGTCGATCTGAAGATAAATCGGCATGCTGTCAGCTCTCCTATTGGCGGTTGAGTGCCTAGTTGCGTCTAAGGCGTAGTTGCCTTTCTTCTCGCTGCTCCCCGAGTGCGCTTGCGGCTCGGGGCTACTTCATCCGACAACCGGTTTTCCCCCGGCGTGTCGAATTCCTGCGGGGCGGCCTCTTCGGCATCGAGGCCGAAACGGTGGCCGTCGTAACCGATGGTGACCCCGTGAATTTTCTTCCCCTGGCCAACGGCATCGAGGAAAAATGTCGAAAGATCAGGCAAGAGGTCGCGGGCAATCATGACCTCGATCGCGCGGGCGCCCACCTCGCTGGCGCGGGCGCGCGAAATCAGCGCGTCGCGGGCTCCCGGCGAGAGTGAAAGCCTGGTCCCGTAGGTGGCCTCGACCCGCTCGCGGATGCGGCCGATCTGGATATCGACGATGCCCGAGAGGGTCTGGTTGCCGAGCGGCATGAAGGGCAGCACGGTCGTACGGCCCAGGAAGGCCGGCTTGAAATGCTTCTGCAATTCCGGCGTCAGCAGCGCTTCGAGCGCGTCGGCCTCGGGCATCGTGTCGGGGTCGGCGGCCAGTGCGGCGATCATCTCCGAACCGGTATTCGCCGTCATGACGATGGTGGTGTTCTTGAAGTCGATGTCCCGGCCTTCGCCGTCGCGCAGGGTTCCCTTGTCGAACACCTGGTAGAAGATTTCCTGAACGCCCGGATGCGCCTTGTCGATCTCGTCGAGCAGCAGCACCCCATAGGGCCTGCGCCTCACCGCCTCGGTGAGCACGCCGCCTTCGCCGTACCCGACATAACCGGGCGGCGAGCCGAGGAGCATGGAAATCTTATGCTCCTCCTTGAATTCGGACATGTTGATGGTCGTGAGGTACCGGCTGCCGCCATACAGCATGTCGGCGAGCGAAAGCGCGGTTTCGGTCTTGCCGGTGCCGGACATGCCGACCAGCAGGAAGACGGCCGGCGGCCGGCGCGGATCGGAAAGCCCGGCGCGGGCCGCCCGCATCGCTGATGCGATGCGCTCGATCGCCGCGTCCTGGCCAAGCACTCGCTCCTTCAGGCGGGCATCGAGCGTCTTGACGGTCTCGATCTGGTCCGACAGCAGCTTGCCGACCGGAATGCCGGTCCAGCGAGCGACGACGGCGGCAACGATTTCCTTGTCGACGACGCGCGGTAGCAGCGGCGTTTGATCCACGACTGCCGCCAGGCTGCGTTCCGTGACGGCAAGTGCGGCGCGTGCGCTTTCCGCGGTCATGGCTTGCGATGGGAAAGGCGCGACATTCGTGCCGTCGCCCGTCTTGTCGGCCGGCGCCAGCGGGACGACGGCGTCGTCGGGCGAGAAGAACTCCTCCAGCCGGTCCGCTTCCCGGACGAGCCGGTTTTCTTCGTCGAATTTCGACTGGAGCGTCTCGATCTCCAGAACGATCTGCTTCTGCTTGCCGGCGATCTCCTCAAGCCGGGCGCGCTTTTCCGGCGTCTCCGGTTCGCGTGCGAGCCAGTTCGCCTCGGTTTCCAGAAGATCGCGCTCGTCGGCGAGCAACTTCAGCGCCTCCGGCGTCGTCTGGCGCGCCAGCGCCACCGCAGCAGCGGCCGTGTCGATCAGGCTGATCGCCTTGTCGGGAAGCTGCCGGTCCGGCAGATATCGCGCCGAAAGCCGGACGGCGGCGATGATCGCCTCGTCGCGGATGCGGACCTTGTGATGGGTTTTCAGGCCTTCCGCCACGCCGCGCAGCATGCGGATTGCGGCTTCTTCGTCCGGCTCGCGGACATGCACTGTCTGGAAGCGGCGGGTGAGTGCGGCATCCTTTTCGATGAAGCGCTTGTATTCACCCCAGGTCGTCGCCGCGATCGTCCGCAGTTCTCCCCGCGCCAAAGCGGGCTTCAGGATATTGGCGGCATCACCCTGTCCCGCCTGCCCGCCGGCGCCGATCAGCCCATGCGCCTCGTCTATGAACAGGATGATCGGCTCGGGCGAGGTCTTCACCGCATCGACCACGCCATGCAAGCGCCGTTCGAACTCGCCTTTGACGCCGGCGCCAGCCTGCAGCAGGCTCAGGTCCAGCAGCAGCAGCTTCACGTCCTTCAACCGGGTCGGCACGTTGCCGGCGGCGATCTCCAGGGCAAGCGCTTCGGCCACCGCGGTCTTGCCGACTCCCGCCTCGCCGACCAGGATCGGATTGTTCTGGCGCCGGCGCATCAGGATATCGATCAACTGCCGCAATTCGCCATCACGGCCGATGACCGGGTCGATCCGGCCGGCGCGGGCATCCGCCGTCATGTCGTGGGTGTAGAGCCGCAGGAATTCATTGTCCCCAGAGAGGTTCGGAGACGGGGTGGCGGGCATGGAAAGCGGTTCCGACGAACCGGACGACGCTTTCTCCAGCAACCTGTCGAGCGTCGCCCTGTCGAGATTGCGCATCGATGGGGCAATGCCCCGCATCACGGCCCGCAATGTCGAATCATTGATCAGCGCGGCCAGCAGATCGGCCAGCAGCACGACATTCCGCCCGCATTGCAGCGATGCAACCAGAAAGGATTCCCTCCCAAGGGCAAGCAGGTTCGGAGAGAGCGCGAGCGAGGCGCCATCCTCCCGCGGCATGTCGGCGATCGCCGCGTCGAGCTCTGTCCTCAGCATTTCGGAGGAGAGCTTGAGCTCTTCGAAAACGGCAGAAAATCCTGCGATATCAAGAAGGGAGCGAAGCCAGTGGGCGATATCGACGACGGCGTGCTGATGCCGTACGGCAAGCGAAGCCGCTGTCTCAAGACCGACACGTAAATTGGGCTCAAGCGTTCTTATCAGACGATTGAGATCGATATGGGACATCCACCAGTCCTGTGTTTACGTCGAAATTCAGTATGCTCTCCTAACGCGAAGAAACAACTAGGGCGCTCATAAACCCTTGTCCAGAAGAAAAACGACTCTATTTTGAAAAACGAGCATATCGAAAGTCGTCATAAATCCGTCATCATCCTTCGATGGTTGACAAGCCAATATGAGCCGCCCAAAATGACCGTTCTTCGCAGTATGCTCTGCTTTTTGAGGAATTTAACCGCGTGAACGTTCGCGAAATTATAGATCCATTTGAACAAAATCATCCGTGCGGAGAAAACGTTCGGATTAATACTTCATCACGTGAAATATACTATAGAATTAAGGACGCGAGAAACGCCGCGCGTACAGCCGAACGTAGTATTTCTCCAGGCGACACTATTGCGCTTGCACCTGCCTGGCATGATGTTAGCAATCTTTGATTGCAGATCCTTTCTTCCAGAAGCAAGGACATCGAAGTATTGGCCTGGCTGGCGGAAGCGCAGTTACGGCTGCGCGGCTTCTCAGGATTGCATGACGTTTACGTCGCAACCGTGTCGCTTTTGGACAAGTATTTCGACGCTTTGCATTCGATCGGAGACGGCGATATCGAGGAACGGTTCGCGCCCTTCGCGGGCCTGAACGGCGTCGGCGGCGAAGGAACGCTGATCCAGGCTATTCGTTTGACATCGTTGATCCCCGGCGGAAAGTTCGCCCAGTTTTCGCTTTGGGATTTTCAGCTTGCACAGCGGCCGAACGAAGCCGAACGGCGCAAGGAATTGCAGCAGGCGGCGGCAGAAGCCGGTGTCGCTCAGATGTCAGCCCATCTCGGCGTGCTGACCGAGTGCATCGCCGCTTTCGATCGCATGGTCGAAATACTTGACAGACACTGCGGCGACCAGGCGCCACCGAGTTCGAATACACGCAATGTTTTGCAGGAGGCCGCTTCTGCAATCCGGATGCTCGCCGGGATCGAAGAGCCGCTCACCGCTCCTGAAGCCCTTGTCCCGCAGGGATCCGAGCCGTTGCAGGCAAGCAATGGCACCGAAGCCGAGGCCATTCGCATGCCACCGGTCAGCGCCGAGACGATTCGTTCGCGGGAAGAGGCCTTCGAACTTCTGATCGCCGTTGCCCGCTATTTCCGCCGTACCGAGCCCCATTCACCGATCTCCATGTCGATCGAGACGCTGGTGCGTCGCGGCCGCATGGACTTTTTCGAGCTTCTTGCCGAACTGCTGCCCGAACAACACACCCGCAACGCGGTGCTGACGGCAGCCGGCATCCAGCCCGTCACCGACAAGGGAGGCTAGCGGCAGGCCGCAGCATCTCAATTGACAATCCGCCGATGAGACGAAGGAGAATCTCGATGGCAAGTGTGCATGAAAAACTGGAACGGGTTCGCAAGCCGCGGGTCCACATCAAATACGAAGTCGAAACCGAAGGCGCGATGGTGGTGAAGGAACTGCCTTTCGTCGTCGGCGTGCTCGGCGACTTCTCCGGCAATCCCACGCAGGCGCTCAAGCCTTTCGGCGAGCGCAAATTCGTGCAGATCGACCGCGACAACTTCGATGACGTCATGCGCCGCATGACGCCAGGCCTCACCCTGTCGGTCGAGAACACCCTCGAGAAAGATGGAACCGAGATTCCGGTTTCGCTGAAATTCGAAAGCATGGCCGATTTCGAACCCGGCTCTGTCGTCGATCAGGTACCGGCGCTGAAGGCCCTGCTCAACGCCCGCAACCAGCTGCGCGACCTGATGAGCAAGGCGGACCGCTCCGAGGAACTCGAGCGCCTGCTCGAGGATATCCTGCAGAACAAGGCCGATCTCTCGCAGCTGGTGGCCCAGCTTGGCGGCGGCAAAGCCGAAGAGGCGAAGGACGTGTTGAACTGAGTGCCTGGGATCGCGGACCGATAGCGGCCCGCGCGTTCAATTCCTGAAAAGTCGTTGTCCGGCAGCCGCCCCTCTCGAAGGGAACCCCTCATGCTTCGAGGGCCGCCGCTTTCGCAAAAAGGATCGATAGATGACCGCCGAAACGCAATTGCAAACAAAGGAAGAAGCCGGGTTCGCGCCTGATGAGAACCTGCTCTCGAAGGTCGTTGCGGCAACCCGCCAGACCGAGCCCGACCGTGCCCAGGACCTTCTGCGCACGCTGACCGATCAAGCCCTGAAGGGTACGGTCAGCTATGATCGCAACCTGACGATCACACTGAACAATGCCATTGCCGAGATCGACAAGGCGATTTCAAGCCAGCTCGCGGCCATCATGCAGTCGCCCGAGTTCACCAAACTCGAAGGCGCCTGGCGCGGCTTGAATTATCTCGTCAAGAACACCGAGACCAGCGCCAATCTGAAGATCCGCGTGCTCAACGCATCCAAGCGCGATGTCGCCAAGGATCTGGCAAAGGCCGTCGAGTTCGACCAGTCGCGGCTCTTCAAGTCGGTCTATGAAGACGAGTTCGGCACACCCGGCGGCGAACCGATGGGCGCGCTGATCGGCGACTACGAATTCGACAATTCCTTCGACGACGTCCAGCTTCTGCAGGGCGTCTCGATGATCGCCGCAGCCGCTTTCGCGCCGTTCATCTCGGCCGCCAGCCCGCGTATGTTCGGCTTCGAGGATTTCCGCGAACTGGCCAAACCCCGCGATCTCGAGAAGATCTTCGAGACGGTGGAATACGCCAAGTGGCGCAGCCTGCGCGACAGCGACGATTCACGCTTCGTGACGCTCGCCATGCCGCGCGTGCTCGCCCGCATGCCCTACGGCCCGAAGACCAGCCCCATCGAAGAGTTCAACTTCGATGAAACCGGCGGCTCCAAGACCGGCGAACTGTCGCACGATTCCTACTGCTGGATGAACGCAGCCTATGTGATGGGCACGCGTCTGACCGAAGCCTTCGCCAAGAACGGCTGGTGCACCGCCATCCGAGGGGCGGAAAACGGCGGCAAGGTCGAAGGGTTGCCGATGCATATCTTCTCGAGCGACGACGGCGATCTGGACCTGAAATGCCCGACGGAAGTCGGCATCACCGACCGCCGCGACGCCGAGCTCGGCAAGCTCGGCTTCCTGCCGCTCTGCCACTACAAGAATACGGACTATGCCGTGTTCTTCGGGGCGCAGACCGCGCATAAGCCGAAGCTCTACGACCGGCCCGAAGCAACAGCCAATGCCGCCGTTTCAGCCCGTCTGCCCTATATGATGGCGACCTCGCGCTTTGCCCATTATCTCAAAGTGATGGGCCGCGATAAGATCGGCTCCTTCATGGAGGCGGAAGATTGCGAGGCCTGGCTCAATCGCTGGATCTCCAACTATGTCAATGCCAATGACGACGCCGGCGAGGAATCGCGGGCGAAATATCCGCTGCGCGAGGCAAAGGTCACCGTACAGGAGATCCCCGGCAGGCCGGGCGCTTACAATGCCGTGGCCTGGATGCGTCCGTGGTTGCAGATGGAGGAATTGACCACCTCGCTGCGCATGGTCGCCCGGATTCCCTCGAAGAACTGATGAAAGCAGGGTCGGGCGTGGTGGGTTCGCCGCCGCGCCTGACCCTTGCGTTCGAACATCTGTGTCAGGTTGACGATGGGTTCCAGCACTGAATGGCGGCGCCGGGCGGATCAGCTGATTACGCTGATCGACGAAGCGCTGAACAGGCAAGTCAATGCCATCCTCCACCATCCCGATTTTCAGGCGATGGAGGCGAGATGGCGAGGCCTTGCCATGCTCGTGCGCGAGGCAAGCCGCAGCGGCGAGGTGAAGGTCAAGCTTCTCAGCGTCAGCTGGAGCGAGCTCGCGCGAAGCATGGAGCGTGCCAGCGATTTCGACCAAAGCCATCTCTTTGAACTGATCTATAGCCGCGAGTTCGGCATGGCGGGCGGCGAGCCCTTCGGCCTGCTGGTCGGCGACTATCATCTTTCTCCCGCCGACCCGGCCGGTGGCGATCCGGTCGGCACGCTGTCGCAGATCGGCATGGTGGCGGCGGCCGCCTTCTGCCCCTTTATTGCGGGTGCAGCGCCGCAGGCGATCGGGCTTGAAGACTTTCACGAGTTGAACCGGGTCAACGACTTTTCCTGGCTTGCCCATGAGACGGCCCGCATCCGCTGGAACGGTCTGCGTGCACGGGAGGATTCGCGTTTCCTCGGGCTTGTCGCACCGCGCATCCTGATGCGCTCGCCGCTGACGCCTCATGCGCGCGATCGCAACGACGGCTTTCCCTTCCGCGAAAGCATCGCCGCCGACGGCAGTTCGCTTCTGTGGGGCAATGCCGCTTTCGCCTTTGCCACTGTCGTCATCCGAAATTTCATCGTCTCAGGCTGGTTCGCGGATATCCGCGGCGTCACGCAGGATGCTGTCGACGGCGGCCTGCTGAGTGCAGCCGACCTGCCGCCTTATGATTTTGGCACCGAAAGCAACGGACTATCAGCCCAGCCGCCGGTGGAAATCCAACTGACCAGCGGCCAGGAGCAGCAGCTTTGCGATCTCGGCATCATCCCCGCCGCCACCACCTATCTCTCCGCTTCGGCGATTTTCAATTCCAATCAGTCGCTGCATGCGCCGCCGCACTATTCCAACGAACATGCCCGCCAGAACGCCCGCCTCGCCGCCATGCTGCAATATGTGCTCTGCGCGTCGCGCTTCTCGCATTATCTCAAGGTCATCATGCGCGACGAAATCGGCCAGCTTTCGGATGCGATCTCGATCGAGCGGAAGCTGGCGGACTGGCTGACCGCCTATACGCTCGGCAACGACGACGCCGACATCGCGCTGCGCACCCGTTTTCCCCTGCGCTCGGCCGGCATCAGCGTCGCCGAGATTCCGGGCAAGCCCGGCAGCTTCTCCTGCACCGTCCGGCTGCAGCCGCATTTCCAGCTCGATGACGTTGCCACCAGCTTCCATCTCATCGCCGAGACCGCGACCACCGGCCAGACCCCGAGCCGCCCCATTGTCATACCCGAGAGGATGTCCGCATGACGCTTTCCGCCAGCATCGCCCAATCGCTCAGCGACGACGCCCTCGATGACGCGATCGAGGAGGTCAAGGCGCATCTGAAGGTCAAGCCCTCGGATCAGGAGGCGCGGCATCTCTATATCGACCTTCTCGTGCTTGCCGGTGATTATCAGCGGGCGGACAATCAGTGCAGCCTTGCGGCCACCCTCTCTCCCGACACGACGATGGGGTTCGCCTTGCTGCGCAATGAGCTTCGGGCAATGGCGGCGCGTGACGCCTGGTTTACGAGCAGCGCCCTGCCGGAATTTCCGCAGGGGCCGAGCGAGCTCGACAAGCTCGCCGTCCGCCTCGGCATCGCCCATCGCGGCGGGGATGCGGATGAGGCGAGGACCGCGCTCGCTGCGCTCGAGAACCTGAGGGGCGAGCGCCCACTGATCTGGAACGGCAGGGCGGTCTCTGATTTCCGCGATCTCGACGACCGCACGCCGCACGCTCTCGAAGTCATCATGACCGGCGGCGCCTATCTCTGGATCGATTTCGCCAAGATCGCAGCTCTGTCGATAGAGCCAATTGCCCGTCCGCGGGATCTCGCCTTCCGCCGCGCCGAGCTCTCGCTGATCGACGGCGCGGCCGCGTCGGTGCTTCTGCCTGCGGTTTATCATGGCACCGGCAAGGATGCGACGCTCAGGCTTGGCCGTGAGACCGAATGGATCGAGGAACCCACGGGCATCACCACCGGCCGCGGCCAGCGCTGCTACCTCGCCGGCGACGAACTGGTTTCCTTCCATGACACCCAAAGTCTGGAGATCGTGCCGGCAACGGCTGCCGGCAGGCAGGTTGCGCATGGTTGATCCGCTCGAACGCTACCGGCTGCGCGACCGCGTCCTTGCCCGCTCGATCCTCGACAGGTTGATCGACGAGGCTCCGGATCGCGCCGTCGATCCGCCGATGAGCCTCGTCGATCAGGTCCGCGACGTCAGGGAGGCGATCCGCCGCGATCTCGAAGCGCTGCTCAACACGCGGCGCTGCCCGACCACGCCGCCGACGGCACTTTCCGAACTCAAGGACGCCCTGGTGAGCTATGGCGTCGACGGCGTCGTCTCGGCAAATCTGATGACCGACCAGGCCAAGCTCAAGCTGGCGCAAGCGATCGAGCGGCGGATCGCGCTTTTCGAAACGCGCCTTTCCGATGTCAGGGTGACGATCCTCAAGAGCCGGACGATGACCGAACGAGCGCTGCGCATGCGCATCCAGGCGACCTTCCGTCTGCATGAAGGCATGCCGCCGATCAGCTTCGAGTCGACCATCGATCCCTCGACCCAGCGCTTCCTCGTGGAGGCGGCGCATGGCTGAAGGTTTTCTGCACCGTTACAATGAGGAGTTGCTGGCGCTGCGCCGCCGGGCCGCACGTTTTGCCGATGCCTTCCCGAAGATCGCCGGCCGCCTGCGCATGACGGGAGACGTCGCCGACGACCCGCATGTGGAGCGCCTGATCCAGAGTTTCGCCTATTCGGCCGCCCGGGTCCGCCAGAAGCTGGACGACGAGTTTCCCGAACTGACCGACAGCCTGCTCGAAACGCTCTATCCCCATTATCTCTCGCCGCTGCCCTCGATGAGCATCGTCAGGTTCCGACCGAGCGACACGCTCGCCTCGGTCCAGACAGTGCCGCGTCATACGGAAATCCTGGCCGAGCCAGTGCGAGGGGAGGCCTGCCGTTTCCGCACCACGCAGGATGTCGAGATGGCGCCGATCGAGATCACCGGTGCAGCACTTTCCGGCCAGCCGATCAATGCGCCGCTTTCGCCCTATGCCGGCGTTGCCGGCTGCCTCAGGCTCTCCATCCGCTCTCTCGATGCCCAAAAGCCCCTTGGCAGCCTCGGCGTGAACCGGCTGCGCCTGCACATTCCCTCCCCCTGGCAACAGGCGGTGGCGATCTACGAACTGCTTGCCAATCACACGCTCGGCATTGCGCTTGCCAAACATGCGGACGACCGGTCGCCGGTCTTCCTGCCGGCGGGGAATCTCAAACCGGTCGGCTTCGAGCCCGAAGAGGCCATGCTGCCCTATCCGGCGCCGAGCTTTGTCGGCTACCGGCTGCTGACCGAATTTTTCGCTCTGCCACGGAAGTTTCTTTTTCTCGACATCGAAGGGCTCGATGGCTGGCGCGGCGAGACGCTGGAGCTCTTCGTCTACCTGAGGGACAGCGACGCCAAGCTCGAGCGAGCGGTGTCGGTCCGCGACTTCGCGCTCAATGCGACGCCTGTCGTCAACCTCTTCCGCCAGGTCTGCGAGCCGATTGCCATCGACGGCACCCGCACCGAATACCGTCTCCTGCCGGACGCGCGGCGCCAGAAGACCCGCGAGATCTATTCGATCGATCGCGTTCTCCTGACCGGATCGCGCGGCCAGGAGGAATTCTGCCAGCCGTTCTTCGGACGCTCGCAACGGGCAGGCGCGAGCCCGACCTATTGGCAGGCCTATCGCCGTTTCGACGAAGACGACAGGACCAGCGACATGGACGTCGCCTTCGTCGATCGCCAGCGCCGCTCCGCCGGTCCCGTCGATGCGGTCGCGAGCGTCGATACGCTCTGCCTCAATCGCGACCTGCCGGAACAGCTCCCCTTCGGCGGCGGCCATCCTTTCCTGCAGCTCGCCTCCGGCCATGAAGCGGTCGCAAGTGTCGAAGCGCTGATCCCGCCGACGCCGTCGGTCAGGATGAACGATCAGGAGGGCCGAAACTGGCGGCTGATGTCGCATCTCATTCTCAATCACCTGTCGCTCTTCGACAATGACGGCGCGGCGCTGAAGGACATCCTGTCGCTCTACGCCTTCCGGGACAGTCCCGAGACCAAGCAGTTCGGCGATGCGCTCGTCCGGATCAAGGCGGGCAACTCGACCGCCCGTCTCGGCAGCGGCGGCATGGTGCCCGGTACCGAGATCGCGCTCGAATTCGATCCGGCCGCCATCGACCGGCCCTCGGCCTTCCTGTTCGGCAGCGTGCTCGACCGTTTCTTCAGTCTCTATACCTCGGTCAACAGCTTCACCCGGCTGACCATCGGGATGAAGGGGCAGTCGAGGCCGATCGCCCGATGGCCGGCACGCGCCGCCGAACGCCCGCTGCTCTGAGGAAGGATCGCTCTCAAATCATGGATCTCCCCGTCGCCCGCCAACCAGACGCCCTTGCCGATCTGCTCGAACGCGACCCCGGCCGCTTCGAGCCGGTGACGGCTTTCCGTGTTGCGCAGGCTTCGGTGGAGGAAGGGCGGCTCGATGTCGCCGCCCATGTCGGCGTCTCGCCGGCGCCGCTTGCGGTCAGCGGATACAGCCGCAAGGCCGGCCGGGCCGTCATCCGCAGCGCGCTTGCCGGTCTCGTCGGCGCGCTCGGCTCGATGCCGTCGGCCTATAACGAACTTGTCATGCGCGAGGAGCGCAACAGGTCACGGGCGCTGGCCGGCTTTTTCGACCTGTTCGGTGCGCGGATGGCGGAACTCTTCACCGACGCCTGCGAGAAATACCGCATCGCCCGGCGGCTGCGCTGGGGCGGCACGTGGGCAAACAACGCCTTCGTCACCACGCTCCTGTCGCTCACCGGTTTCGGCACCAAGCGTCTCGTCGAAAAGAGCGGCGTCGACGAAGAGCTGATCCTGCGTTTCTCCGGCTTTTTCGCCGCGCGCAACCGCAATGCTTCCAATCTGCGCGCCATGCTGCGCGAATTCAGCGGCCTGCCGGTGGAGATCGAATTGTTCCGCGGCCGCTGGCTGACCATCCCGGTGGAGGAGCGCAGCCGCATGGGCCAGCCGCAGGGCGTCCAGCTTGGGATCAATGCGACGGCGGGTGCAGCCATCCACGATTTCAGCGGCGGCTTTCGCATCGTCATCGGTCCGCTCGGCTATGCCGATTACCTGCAGCTCGCGCCGGGCGGCCGCGCCATCACCGAGCTCTTCGCCCTGACGCGGCTCTATGTCGGCGCCGCACTCGAATTCGACATACAGGCCATCCTGAAAAAGGAGGACGTCCCCTTCTGCCAGCTCGGACAGGTAGGCGATCCGCCGCGCTTGGGCTGGAACAGCTGGGCGAGGGTCGCGCCGGCGGCAAAGGACAGCGGCGATGCGGTGATCGTCGAGCGCCTGTCGGTCCAGGCGCGGTGAGGAGACGAAGATGCGGCTTGAACTGAAAGAGATCACCAGCGACGCGATGGCGCCAGGCCAGCCGAAATGGTTCTTCGAACGCGGCCGGCGAACGCTCGGCCGGGCGCCCGATTGCGATTGGCGGCTGCCGGAGGATCGGCGCTCCATCTCCAAGCTCCATTGCATCATCGAGCGCGACCGCGAAGGCTTCCTGCTGCGTGACCAGAGCGCAAACGGCTCCCGGGTCAACGGCATCGCCGTGCATGAAGGCCAGATCGTGCGGCTTTCCGACAGGTCGCGGCTGGAGATGGGCGGGCTTGCCTTTTCCGTCCACATATCAGGCGACAAGGACCGCGAGATCGAGGATCCCGATGCCGCCCTCGTGCTGAGCGACGAACCGCTGACCATCTCCGCAATCCTGGCCGATATCGCTCCGGGCGGCCATACCGCAAACGGCGTCCTTGGCGAGCGTGCGGTCGATGATTGGGGTCTTCCCGAAAAGGCCGGGAAAATCGGAGCGGCCTCATCCCGCAGTGTCGAGATCGGCTGGAGCGGCCCTCCGGAGATCCGGTCAGCCACCCAGCTTCTGCCGGAAGACTGGAATGTGGAGGAGACCGAATACGGCAGCCACCTGGAACATGGGGCCGCCACCCATGTCTCCGTGCCGATCGCCCAGCGCCGGCCGGCGCCGGTGATCGGGATCATCAACGACAACGATCCGCGGCCCGAACCGGAGCCCGAGGAATTTCCGGCGCTGGCGATCGGCCGGCCCGACGCCTTCGCCGATCGTCTGGAGCCGCTGCTTGTCCGGCTCGAGCAAGCCATCGAGAATAGTTATGCGGTTTTCGAGATCAACGCGCCATCCTCCGACGGCGAGCAGGATTTCCTGGCCGGCGGCAGAGAGGAAGCGCTCCTTGCCCGCTTCGAGACCATGCTCGGGCAGCAGCTCAAACTCAATTCCGCGCTCGAGGCTCTCGTTCAGGCGGCAGGCCGGCTGGAGCCGCGCATCATCGAGGCGCGGGTCGAGACCGGCGCCTGGCGCCTGCCCTGGCGCCGGGACCAGGCCTATTGGCAGGCTTACCGGGCACTATTCGAAAAGGACGGCGAGAGCCGCTCGATCCATGACGTGTTCCGCGATGCGATGTCCGGCGCGGTGGACGACACGCAGGCACCGCCTCGTCCGCAAGACAGGCAGGAAGGAAAAGACACACATCATGAGGAATGAGAACCGGGTGGCCTGGAGCGAAGGCATGTTCCTTCGCGTGCAGCATTTTCAGCAGGCGGACCGCTGGACGGAGCGGCTCGTGCGCACCGCGACGCACGGCCTGTCGCCCTACCCCTGGGGTGTGGCCGAGATCGGCATCGACCGCGGCGCATTGGCGATCGGCCAATTCGCGCTGTCGAACCTGCGCGGCGTCTTGCCCGACGGAACGCCGTTCGAAGCCCCCATCGATACCGATCTGCCGCCGCCGCTCGATCTCGACGAGAACACCAAGAATACGATCGTCTATCTGGCGCTTCCCGCCCGCCAGCCGGGCAAGGCCGACGTGGCGCTGAACGGTGGCGCCGCACGCAACAGCGTCCGTCTCGTCGCCTCGCCCTACGAAGCGCCCGATGCCAATGTCGAGACCGACTTCATGGCGCCGATCGATGTCGGCCGCCTCAGCCTGCGTTATCTCCGGACCGGCGACGAGCTTGCCGGTTACGAGCTCATCGGACTTGCCCGCATCATCGAGGTGCGCTCCGACCGGGCCGTGATCCTCGATCCGGACTATATCGTGCCGAGTCTCAACTGCACGGCCGCGGGACGGCTGAACGAATTGATCACCGAACTGCTCGGCATCGTGCGCCACCGCGCGGAGGCGATCGCCGAACGGATCGGCGACCCCACCATTCGAGGAACGGCGGAGGTCGGCGACTACCTGCTCTTGCAGATCCTCAACCGCGCCGACCCGATGCTGAAACATATTTCGGCGAATGCGACGCGGATCCACCCCATCGTCTTCTACGAAAACTGCATCCAGCTTGCCGGCGAGCTCGCCACCTTCACGACAGACCGCAAACGCGCCAGCGACTTCCCGCCCTACCGGCACGACGACCTGAAGGCGACCTTCGCCGCCGTCTTCGACGATCTGCGCGCTTCGCTGTCCTCCGTGCTCGAACAGGCGGCCGTGGCAATCGAGCTGGCCGAACGCCGGCATGGTGTCAGGATCGGCACGATCAACGACCGTTCGCTGCTCAGAGATGCCGGATTCGTGCTGGCGGTCCGGGCCGAGATGCCGGCCGAGGACGTGCGCCGCAAGCTGCCGGCGCAGATCAAGGTCGGCCCGGTCGAGCGCATCGCCGACCTCGTCAACGTGGCGCTGCCGGGCATTCCCGTGCGGCCGCTGCCGGTGCTGCCGCGCCAGCTCCCCTATCGCTCCGGCACCATCTATTTCGAACTCGACACCAAAAACCCGCTTTGGAAACAACTCGACACTTCGGGCGCCATCGCCGTGCATCTTGCCGGCGATTTCCCCGGGCTTGAAATAGAATTGTGGGCCCTCAGAGAATGAAGACCGAACCCGCCTCCACCTGGCAGAACCTGCCGACCATCGTCGAACTCACCGAGGATGGCACTCGGAAAAAGCAATCCGCCCGCAAGATGGCGGAGATGCTGGATGACGTCCTCGACTTTCCCGAAAGCGAGGCAGGAAAGCCGCCGGTGGGATCACCTCCGAAGAGCGCCGCGTCCATCGAAACCCTCGTCCGGGATTTTCGCTTCGGCGCCGACGACGTGCCGACGCTGGTACGCTCGGCCGCACCGCTGCTCAACCTCGCCCATGCCCTGCGCTACACGGAAGAACAGCCCGAGATCGACGCTTTGCGCCAGCTGGCGATCGAAGCCGTCGGCCGCTACGAGCGCGATCTGGCGAGCGCCCGCATCAGCCCCGAACGCGCGCGCGCCGCCCACTACGTCGTCTGCGCGACGGTCGACGATGTCGTGCTCAGCAAGGCCTGGGGCGTTCGCGCCGGCTGGGCCCGCTCGGGTCTCGTTTCCACCTTCCATATGGACGTGACCGGCGGCGAACGGGTATTCGACCTGCTCGATCATTTCCAGCAGAGCCCCGGCGCCAACAAGGACCTGCTGCTGCTCATCTATCTCTGCCTGTCGCTTGCCTTCGAGGGCCGCACCCGCGTCTCGGCGCGCGGCGGGCTGGAGCTCGGCCGCATCCGCGACAGTCTCTACAAGACGTTGCTCGGCCAGTACGGCGTGTTCGAACGGGAGCTGTCTCCCCATTGGAAGGGTGTTTCGGCCCGGCATCAGCCGCTGCGCACCGCGGCCGCGATCTGGACGCTGCTTTCGCTTCTGACCCTGATCCTGGCGTTCGGCTATCTGTTCTTCACGCTCTCGCTCAATCGCGCCTCCGACGGAACCTTCGAGCGGCTCGCCAAGCTGCCGCCGCGTGATATGCCGAGCGTGCTGGTCAAGGTGCCCGAACCGCCCCCTCAGCCGCCGCCTGTTGTCGTCGCCGAAACCCCGCCGCCGCCGCCACAAGTGAAACCGCCGAGCCGGCTCGACAATCTGCTCGCCTTCCTTCAGCCGGAGGTCGAGAAAAAGCTGGTCACGCTTTCGGACTCGAATGGCAGGCTGCTGGTCCGGATCAGCAATTCCGGCCTGTTTGCCACCGGCAGCGCGGAGGTCAGCCAGAAATTCCACGATCTTCTCCAGCGGATCGGCGGCGCGCTGGCCGCAGAGAATTTCCGCGCCGTGGTGGTGGGCTACACGGACAATGTGCCGATCCGCACCGTCCAGTTCCCCTCCAACTGGCACCTTTCCGAAGCCCGCGCCAAGGCGGTGGGCGAAATCCTCGGTTCGTTCACCGGGCCGGGCGCGATCCTGACCGAGGGGCGTGCCGACACCGATCCGATCGCCGGCAACGATACGCCGGAGGGCCGGGAGATGAACCGTCGCACTGAGATCCTGGTGCTAACCGATCCGAGCGAGCGGCTGAGCGATGCGGGTATGACGACACCGCGCCAGGCCGACATGCCGGATGACCCGACGGCGCCTGCTGCAGGAGGTGGTTCGCGATGAACCCGCTCAGTTATTTCTATACGCTGCGCTCCTATGTGGAGGCCTATGCCGGCCTCCTCGGCCGGCGCTTCATCTCGATCATCTGGGTGGCGGCAATCTGCGTCGTCATCTGGTTCTACGGCTATCTCGCCGCCTATGGCGATTTCAAGCCGCTGGCGAGCGCCAGTGCGCGGCTGACGCTGATCGGCATCATCATCGCCGCCTGGTTTGCTTATCTCGTCTTCACCACCATCCGCGACCGCCGCCGCGACAAAAAGCTCGTCGAAGGCATAGAGCGGGACGCGGAAGCCGAAGCGGCGGCCAGCCAGCAAGCCGAAGTGGGTGAGATCCACAATCGGCTCAAGGAAGCGCTGCAGCTGCTGCGCCGCATCACCAAGAAGCGTTTCGGCTATATCTACGAGCTGCCATGGTACGTCATCTTCGGCGCGCCGGGTTCCGGCAAGACGACGGCGCTCACCAATTCCGGCCTCAAATTCCCCCTCGGCGATGCGCTCGGCAGCAATTCGGTGCAGGGGATCGGCGGCACGCGCAACTGCAATTGGTGGTTCACCGACGAGGCCATCCTCATCGACACGGCTGGCCGCTATACGACGCAGGACGATCTGAATGGCGCCGCCAAGGCCGGCTGGGAAGGATTTCTCGGCCTGCTACGCAAATACCGGCGTTCGCAGCCGATCAACGGCGCGCTGGTGACGCTGTCGATCGGCGATCTCCTGACGCGCGATCCGGAGGCACAGCGCGAGGAGGTCAGGGCGATCCGCCAGCGGCTTTCCGAGCTCGACGAACTCCTGCATGCCCGCGTGCCGGTCTATCTGCTTTTGACCAAGGCCGATCTCCTGACCGGCTTCGTGGAATTCTTCGACGGTTTCAACAAAAGCGATCGCGAACAGGTCTGGGGCACGACCTTCGGCCTCGACGAAAGCTACAAGGCGGCAAACCTGCCGGAACGCTTCATGGAGGAATTCACCCTGCTGCAGCAGCGCGTCGACGCCATGCTGATCGAACGCCTGCAGCAGGAACCCAATCCGGAGCTGCGCGGCCGGATCTTCCGCTTTCCGGCCGAACTCACCTCTTTGAAGGAGCGTCTGCACGAGGTCGTCACCGAGCTTTGCTCGGGTTCGAAACTGGTGGAGGCGCCGCTCTTGCGCGGCATCTATTTCGCTTCCGGTACCCAGAGGGAGGAGACGGTCGCCGTTCCCCGCATGCGACGCAGCTATTTCCTCCCGCGTCTCTTCAAGGAGGTGATCTTCGGCGAAGCCTCGCTGGTCGCCCGCGACAAGCGGCTTTCCGGCCGGCAACTCCTCTTCCGCCGCGCCGCCTATGCGAGCGCGGTTCTGTTGCTGGCCGTCGTGCTGACAAGCTGGACGGCCACCTATATCCAGAACACCACCGCGCTCGCCGCCGCCGAAAGGCGCATAGACGCCTATGAGCAACTGGCGCGCGGCGTGCCGGTTCGCGACGTTTCGGATGCGGATTTCCTGCGTATCCTGCCGGCGCTCGACAATCTCGCCGCCGTCACCACCGACTTTTCGAAGACCCGCGTCTGGCCGGTCAGCCTCGGCCTCGACCAGGAAGGCAAGGTCGCCAGCCGCCAGCGCGAGGCCTATCAGCGGGCGCTGAACGCGCTGCTCCTGCCGCGCATGCTGGTGCAGCTCCAGAAGGACATGGCCGAAACCACCGACGTCACCCGAACCTTCGACGCATTGAAGCTCTACGGCATGCTCGGCGGGCTCGGCCCCATGGATGCGGACTTCGCATCGCTTGAGGCGGAGGACATGTTCACGAAACTCTACCCCGACGAAGGCAGGGCCGCGGCCCGGAAGGCGTTGATCGCCCATGCCAATGTGATGGCGCGCGGCGCGCTGCCGCCGATCGAGCTCGACAAGACGCTGATCGCCAAGGCGCGCGACATCATCCGCTCGCAGAATATCGCCAGCCGCGCCTATGACATCCTGGCGGAATATCGCGAGTCCCGCGCCCTTCCCGCCTGGAGCCCGGCAGGCGCGCTCGGGCCGCTCGGTGAACAGGCTTTCGAGAGAACCTCCAAGGCGCCGCTCAGCGAAGGCATTCCCGGCCTTTTCTCCGCGACCGGCTACCGCACCGTCGTTCTCACCGGGATTACCGACGCCGCGCGCGAGGCGCTCGATGAGCAATGGGTCCGCGGCGATCCCAATCCTGCCGGCGTGACGGTCGATACGGTCGCCCAGGCGACGCTGCAGCTTTACTTCGACACGTTCGAGCAGCGCTGGTCGACGATCCTGGCCGATATCAGGGTAAAACCTTCCCAGACGATCGGCGATGCGGCAGAAACCACCCGCATCCTGGCGGGCAAGCCCGGTCCGGTCGAGACGATCACCAAATCGATCGTCGCCACCACCGATCTGCGTGGACCCGGCGCGGAAATCGCCTCGGCCGCCAGCGACAGCCTGCCCGCGTCGACCACCGCGCTTGCCAGCGCGGCGAATGCACCCGACCCGTTCGGCCGTCTGCGCGAAGCGCTGAAGGCGCCTGCCGGCCAGTCGCCGCCTGCCGAGCAGCCGAAGGATGCGCCGCGATCGGAAATCGGGCAGCTCGAGCCGATCCTGCAGAGAGTGCAGGAGCAGCTTTCGCGCGCCACGACCTCCACCGCCGAAGTCGCGAAAGTCTTCGACGTCGACAGTCAGCTGACAGACGCCAATCAGGACCTGCTGCAGCAGGCCCGCAAGCTGCCGGCGCCGGTCGACACCTGGATGGCCGGGCTGGCTGCGGATGTCGGATCGCTGGCGGTCAAATCCGCACGCTCACGCATCAGCGACGCATGGGCGGCCGAAGGCGCAGGCTTCTGCTCGAACGTCGTCACCGGCCGTTATCCCTTCGAGCGGAAATCACCGCGCGACGTGGCGATGAGCGACTTCATCAGGCTTTTCGGGCCGGAGGGACTGTTCAAGACCTTCTTCAAGGAAAAGCTCGAAGCCTTCGTCGACACCAGCGCGTCGCCATGGGGCTGGAAGGGCACCTTCGGCGCAGCGAGCATTCCAAGCACGGCGATCGCCCAGTTCGAAAATGCCGACAAGATCAACCGCGCCTTCTTCCCGGCCGGTAGCGACAACCCGTCGATTACGATCAACGTCAAGCCGGTATCACTGACCGAGGCGGCCAGCGCCGTGATGCTGGAGATCGAAGGCGAACGCGTGGTCTATTTCCACGGCCCGATCCAATCGAAATCGATCACTTGGCCGTCGACGGAAGCAAGCAATGCTTCCCGCCTCGCCTTCCAGCCGGGTGGCTGGCAGCAGGCCTTGACGGAAAATGGCGATTGGTCGCCCTTCCGGCTGTTCGACGATGCCGACATCGCCATACAGGGCGACGACCTCTTCCGGGCGAAATTCCAGCAGGACGGCCAAGCGGCGGAATTCGACGTGCAGTTCGGTTCGGTGCTCAATCCATTCCGGCTGGAGGCGCTCGGCGCCTTCTCATGCCCGGCACAATTCTGACCGGTCTGATATGAACGAGCGCGCCGCCCTGGACCGAAGCCCGAGCGAAACCGACAGGATCGGCTTCTTCGGCAAGCTGCCGAGCCACGGCGATTTCGTCTCGATGGGGCTCGGCCGCGGCCTGCAAACAGCACTTGACGCCTGGCTGCAATCGGGATTGCAGGCAGCGCAGCAGGACCTCGGCGAGGATTGGGAACGCCGGTTTCGCCTCATGCCGGCATGGCGTTTCATCATCGAGCGCGGCCTCTGGGGACCGGCAACCGTTGCCGGCGTCCTGCTTCCCAGTCTCGACCGCGTCGGGCGCAGCTTTCCGCTTGTTATCGCGGCACAGCTTCACGGCTTTTCCGAGCATCCGCGCCAACTCTATCTGGACGATACGTGGTTTACGGCGGCCGAGGCGATCGCCGAAAGCTCGGCCAAGCGGGATTTCGAGATCAACCATTTCACCGCAAGCCTGAAGCGGCTGAGGAGCTTGCGGCCGGCCGATCTCGCGGAAAACGAGACGCTGCAGGACAGAGCGTCCAGCCGCGGCACGATCTGGTGGCGGATCGATCCCGAGGAGCGGCGGGCCAAGGGATTTGGCGTCACTGGTGCCCCGGAACCTGCTCACTTCGCAAAGCTGCTGCGCGAAAGTGCCAGTGTGGTTTCAACGGCGCCGCAGCCAGAAACAGTCGCGACACCGCGTCCTGTTGTCGTCGAACCGCATCCTCCTCTGGTGCTCCGGCACAGCCATGCCACGCATGCAGGAACAAGGCTTGCCGTCAACGCCGATGCGCTGCTCGTTTCGGAAACGCCCTCGCTCTTTGCCGTCGCCGATGGCGTGGGTGACGGCAACACCGCGGCCGAAGTCGGCAAGATCGCCGTTCACGTGCTGGCCGAAACGGCGAAGCAGCAGACGATCGAAGCGCAGGTGCAGGAGGTCAAGGGCAAGCTCGGCCGTGCCCACGGCCTGCTTCAATCGGCCTATCATTCCTCCGATCGCGAGCCGTCGGCCGCCAGCATCGTCGTGCTGGCCACGCTTGGGGACAGCTGCGCCTTGCTCTGGGTCGGCGATGCCCGCTGCTATCTCTTACGGGACGGCATGATGCGCTGCCTCACCCGCGACCATGTTGAGATCGGCCTGCGGCGCACGCTCTCGCGCGCCATCGGCATGCGGGGACATCTCATCCCCGAAGTCCGTTTCGGCGGACTGCAGGCCGGCGACCGGCTGCTGCTCTGCAGCGCGCCGCTGCCGAATGCGATCCCTGAACGCGGCATCGCCGAAATCCTGCTTTCCGCAAAGATCGAAAAGGCGGCCGACATCCTCGTCCACGAGGGGCTGATCGCCAATTGCCGTGACAATCTCAGCGCCATCGTGATCGATGTGAAGACCGATGAGCCGTGAACCTCCGGACGCGGATTTCGAGGAGATCGCGCGACGTTTCTCCCATCTCTGGCAGGCCTTGAATGCCAGGGCGGACAGTCGGTATCCGCTCGAGACCCGGCAGATGCTGGTCGACCGGGTCCGGGATGCGCTCGATCGAGGCGAGGCCCGCCTCAGCGATACCGATCCCGGGGTCATCGCCAACAGCTTCGCGCTCGAGGCGCTGGTCCATGACGGCGCGCTGACCCAAATCTATCGTGCCCGCCATCGTGATCTCGGAACGCTTCATGCCATCAAGATGCCGCGGCCCGAGCACGCCGATGACCCCGTGCTGAGGAAGCTCATGCTGCGTGAAGCCGAGATCGGCATAACGCTCCGTCACCCTCATATCGCTGGAACACAAGCGGTTCTGCGCCTCGCCGACGGACGCCCGGCCCTGGTGATGGAATGGCTCGGGAGACGGCTTGCGGATCGCTTGCAGGAACAACCGTTATCTCCGGATGAGGTCATCTCGATCATGATTTCGGCGCTGTCCGGGCTGGACGCCATCCATGCCGCCGGCACCGTGCATTGCGACCTGTCGCCGCTCAATCTTCTCGTTGCCGATGGCGACCTCTCCCATTTGAAGATCGCCGATTTCGGCATCGCGATCGAGGTCGGGTGCCGGCACGGGCAACTCGATCTCGCCTTCGCCGGCCAACCGGATTTCGTGTCTCCGGAACAAATGGCCGGTGAATCGCTCGACGGCCGATCCGATCTCTATGCCGCTGGACTTCTGCTGTCCCTGCTCCTGCATCATTGCGGCGAGGAAGGCGAAGAGCTTCAGGCTTTAGAGGCGTTGGCGATCTGCCTGTCACAGCACAATCCTGAAGACAGGCCCGAGAATGCGAAGGCCGCCTTGCATCTGCTCGGCGGCCTCGCGAAACGTCCAGTCGGCGCTTAGTTGCCGCTCGATCCGGGGATCGGCGCTGCGGCCGTCGGCACGCTCTTCTGGTAGACGTTGAAGAGCTTGGCAAAATCCACCAGGCTGGCGTTGCTGGCGTAGATGATATCGCCATCCATCATCTGGAATCGCTGCATCAACGCCAGATTGGAAACGTCCTTCAGATTGACCCGGTAGATCACCGGCTTGGTGCGCACCACAGCCGGCGCGGCATTCTTGCCATTTGCGGCTGCAACCTGCGTATAGACCGGCTGGTTGCGCAGCACATAGAAATTGCTTGCATCGGCACGATCGTCGAGCAGGCCGCCGGCGCGCCCGAGCGCCTGGGCCAACGTCAGCTTGCCCGGTTCGAATTCGAACTCGCCGACACTCTTGAAGGCGCCGAAAGCGGTGAAGGTCGGCGAGTCCTTGTCGACATAGATCTGATCATCAGGCAGCAGGTAGACATTCTGTTTGCTGTCATCGATGACGCGCTGGAGCGGCACCGTGGCGCGCTGCTTGCCGCGCATCAGCGTGACGGTCGCCGATCCTGGCGCCGACGATGCACCGCCGGCAAGAGCGACCGCATCGAGCACGCGCTCCTTGCGTGCGCTGAGCGGGAAACGGCCGGCGGAGCGTACATCGCCATTGACGGTGAAACCGCTGGAGGGCCTGTCGACAACGGTGACGACGGCCTGCGGATTGACCGCCGAGCCCTTGAGGCCGGTGACGATGCGCGTCTGCAGGGCTTCCGGCGAGGAATCCACCACCCGCTGCTTGCCGATGAAGGGAAGCGTCACATTCCCCGTCGAATCGACGGTGAACCGGCCGAGATTGAGGGTCTTGCTCTGGGTCGAGGAGAAAAGTCCATCTTCGCCGGGATCGAGGATCGTCACCTCGATGACGTCGCCGCGCCTCAGCTTCGTATCGGCAAATCCACCCGAGCGCATAAGGCTGAGCCCGGGATCCGTGGCCGCATAGGCCAGCGGGGTGACCGCAACCGGACCCATCGGCGCTTCAGAGAGCCTGACCACCGGGATCCGCTCATTACTTTGAGGGGCAGTGGCATTATAAAAACCACCGGCGGTTGGGCCATCCGATGGCCGGGCGCAGGCACTGAGAACTGCGACAAGGACGAGCGGCGCCAACTTTCGCATCAAGTATCCTTTTGGCAATATTGAGAGAATCGGAAAATATCAGCGGCATGCGACCGAGCAATACCAGTTGCACGCGAAAAATCAATTATGACAGTCCAGAGGTAGGCATGTGTGACTAATTGGCAACCATCAGCCCCTCGGTGGAACCAAATCCTTCGCCCGTCTTTTCGGTCGAAGTTGGCGTCGACTCATGGCGAATGAGCAAATGGCTTTGCGCATCAAACGAATCTACGAGCCGAAGGAAGACAGTGATGGCACCCGCATCCTGGTCGACAGGTTATGGCCGCGCGGATTGAGCAAGCAGGATGCGGCAGTCGATATCTGGTTGAAGGATATCGCGCCAAGCCCGGCGCTGCGCCGATGGTTTGGCCATGACCCCGCCAAATGGACGGAGTTCCAGCGCCGCTACCGGGACGAACTGGAAGAAAATTCATCGGCCGTCGAAGAATTGAAACGCCAGATCCGGCAATCGGACGCGACACTTCTCTACGCTGCGAAAGATCTGCGCCACAATCACGCGATCGTCCTCCAGCGTTTCATCGGCAAGGACTGACACCGGCAACAAGCCGTTTCTTCGTCTCCGAAATTTCCGGGAACCTTTTCGACGGACCTGCATCCAATGTCCGCTTCAAAGGCGCACACCGCTGCTGCCGGGAGGCATCGTCATATCGACACAAGGGAGACAGACCATGTTGAAAGAAATTCTCGGCGCCGCCCTCATGGCGGCATCCATAAGCACGGCTTCGATCGCCGCAGACTCCAAGCCCACCGATCCTCAGATCGCCCACATCGCCTATACGGCTGGGCAGATCGATGTCACCGCCGCGGAGCAGGCGCTGAAGAAAAGCAAGAACGCCGAAGTCATCGAATTCGCCAAGACCATGGAGCGCGACCACAAGGCCGTCAACGACCAGGCGCTCGCTCTCGTCAAGAAGCTGAACGTGACGCCCGAAGACAACGCCGTCAGCCAATCATTGTCGACACAGGCAGCGAAGGAACTGAAAACGCTGGAGGCGCTCGACGGCGCGGCATTCGACAAGGCTTATGTCGAAAACGAAGTCGCTTATCACAAGTCGGTCAACTCAGCGCTTGCCAAGATCCTGATCCCGTCGGCTGAGAATAAGGAGCTCAAGTCACTGCTGGAAACGGGCCTGATCCTGTTCAAGGAGCACCAGATACATGCCGAGCATCTGGCTTCGATGATCAAGTAGACATGGCGATGGGCTCGCTGGTCAAATCGCTGCGGCTCCCGCTGCTGTCTGCGCTGCTTTGGGCAGGCAACGGCGTCGCCTCGGCGGCGGAATATCAGGTCACCATCGCCGGCATGAAATTCGGCTCGCCATCTGCCGAGCTGCATGTCGGCGATGTGATCGTCTGGCGAAACGATGATATATTCCGGCACACGGCAACCGCACGCGACAAAAGCTTCGATCTCGACCTGCCGCCAAAATCGGAAGGCCGCATGACGCTCAGCCAGGCGGGAGCCGTTGATTTCTATTGTCGTTTTCATCCCGCCATGGCGGGCAAACTGGATGTTCGGCCCTAATGCATGTCGCCCGGAAGTGTGCAGCGGTTCCGGGATACCGGCATGCAGAAACAAAAGGCTTTAGGGCCGGGCTCCGATCGAAGGACGGCAAGCAGGGGAGAATTTCCATGACAGCCATTCCGGTTCCGGCCGAGCGACACCGGCAGGAGGTATCGACACTGTCCGACGCCGAGCTCGTACCCCTGGCAAGAATGGGCGACGAACCTGCCATCCGCGCCATCATTCAGCGTCACAATCGGCGCCTGTTCCGGACGGCGCGCGCCATCATCCGCAATGATGCGGAGGCCGAAGACGTCGTCCAGGCCGCCTATATCAAGGCGTTCAGCAATCTGGCCGCGTTCCGGGGCGATGCACAGTTTTCGACATGGCTGACCCGCATTGCCCTCAACGAGGCGCTGGCGCGCGTGCGGCGGCAAAAGAACACCACCGGACTTGAGGAAATCGACATGCAGACGAGATGGGGCGGCGACGTATTGCAGTTTCCGTCCTCCCTGTCGGCGACTGATCCGGAAACCGAACTCGCCAGGAGCCAGGCGCGACATCTCCTCGAAAATGCTGTCGACGAACTGCCGGATGATTTTCGCGCTATATTCGTGCTGCGGGATGTCGAAGGCATGGGCACGGACGAGGCCGCATCTTACCTTGGCATAAGACCGGAAACGGCCAAGACCCGGCTGCACCGGGCGCGAAAGCTGATGCGGCAGTCGATCGAAAACCAGCTCTCCGGTGCATTCTCGGCGCTGTTTCCGTTCGATGGCGCGCGGTGCGCTTTCATGGCCGATCGTGTGATCGCTGCCCTTCGTCACAAGACGCCATGATGTCAGGCAGCCTGTAGAGCTGCACCTTGGTCGAGGTGGTTCAGCGCTTAACGTGAGGCAGCAGCCCGTATATCTTCTCGATATCGAGCATCAGGGTTGCGGCGAGAATGCCGCGTTGCATCCCGCTCCGTCTTGCCGAGAAATCGTCCGAGTGAAAGGGCGGTTACCCTGCGGCGCCTGTCGATGCAGAACCGGTCTGCAGCGCTCCGCTTAATCTGTCGAGTTCATCCAGAACCTTTTGGATCCGGGCACGCGCCTGGAGCATTTGGTCCATATCCGGATCTCCGGACGATACGCCTGCGACGTTGAGGTCGTGAATCTCGATCGAGGTGTTGGGGGCCGGGTTTGGAAATGGGATGATTTCAGCCATGAGCATTCGCTATTCTTGACAATCTGGGAGGATCGGAAACTCTCATGTCTCCAAGTCCGACGGCTCGAGGATCCGGCATGCTTCATTCGCCGATCAACCGGAACATCTTCGCTATTCATTTCAGTGAGTTGCGCCTGTTCGTATGGCTAGTAAACGCCGTGTCAGCCTTAACAAACTCTTACTTTAGCGCGCACAGCGGCGCGCTTGCCGGCTTTGCTGCGTCAAACGGACAGAGATGCGACAATCGGATACCGCAACCAAAGATTTTATAAATATCATAGGTTGTGATTTTTTCACATTTGTAGATTGCAAATTCTACCACTGCATATCGAGGACAGCGGCAAGCCAGATCAAAAGGAGAAGGCCGGCTCCTTTATCCTTTGGCAAGCGCCCTTGGTCGGGAGCGGCCTGAATCCGCCGTCCCGACATCGGCTGGAATTTCGACAATCCTGCGAAGGGTTTGCGATGGCAGTTCGCCGAAGCGCTTTCGATATTGGCCTGAGAACCGGCCAACATGGGCAAAGCCCCATTTTTGCGCAATGACTCTCACCGATTGCTCGGGATCGGCCGATGAAAGTTCCTGGCGAACGACATCAAGACGCATATGCTCCAGATAGGCCATCGGCGTCGTCATGCGAAATTTTCGAAAGCCATCCTGCAGGGTCCGGGCACTGACGCCGCATGCTTCAGCAATTTCCTTGAGAGTCATCGCCCGGGAAATATTGCCATGCATGTAGTGGATCGCGCGCTTAACGTGCCATGGAACAGGAGCCTCCCTGTCGCGGGAAAACTCCTGGGAATAGTTGTGCGGTAGGGCGTCGATGAGAAGCTCGAGCATTGCTCCCAGGACATGACCAAGCGCCGCAGGCGATTTATGGAGGGTTTCACCCGCCAGGCCGTGATGGATGGCCATAGCGAGCCGTGCTAGGTCCAATCCAGGCCCTTGCGACAGATCGATCTCGGTTGCGAATTGGAGACGCTCCCTCAACGAGGCATTCAACCGGGCTTCGATACGCCGGGTCAGTTCGAAGTGGGGCAGCCTAAGGCAAAGATGCGTTCTGGGGCCCGCAATGCGCAGCTGATTGTCAGACAGCCGATCGACGAAGACGCCCTTGTTTTGGATGGACGGCAAATTACGGTCGGCTACCGCGACCATCGCGCTCCCGGTCAGCGGAATGAGAACCATGGCTGTGTCGATCGATGCGGGAAAGTGGATCGAGAAATCGCCGTCATAGCGGCTCGCGATGACCGAGATCCCCCGCGTGCGAACCATATTGACCTGATATTTCGTATTCCGCTGACTTTCCGATCTCACTTGGATTCCGCTGTGCAAACGGGAAAGCGACGTTGAGAATTCCTGCAGATCCGCCCCGGCAAACGACAGATGGTCGAAGGTGTTCCAACTTACGTCCGGCACTCCCGGTTACCTCTGGCCAATGATGAATGTCTGCGTTTGCTGAGAGCCGAGGGGGCTCCCCGCTCGGCCGCCATCCTCATCGGCGTGGCGCGATCGGCGCCCGCCTGCCGCGGCCCCACAGGATGAACGCCGAAAGAGCAAGCAGGATGACGTTGAGCGGCACGGCGGGGGCTTCGCCGCGGGAGAGATGAAAGATCATCGCGGCGATTTGCAGCAGCACGCAGCCGAGCGCCGCCAGCACCGTCAGGCGAGGCTGGATGCGGGTCAACGCAGGCAGCAGCACGCCCACTCCGCCCGCAAAATCGATAATACCCATCAGACGCAAAAACCACACGGGAACGTCGCCGGGCCATACCCACATCGCCGCCAATTGATCGACCGGCATGAAAAATTTCATGCAGCCGAACAGGGTGAAGGCGGCAAAGATCAGCACCTGCGCGGCCCACAGCCCAATCTGGAGCCATTTTCCGGCAGGTGCAGGCAAGACAGTCGTGGTGTTGGGCATGCGAACCTCTGGAGCAAAATGCGGTGCGTCGCGCGGGATAGATAAAGCTGGAAGCTCATCGCGAAAACCGCTAAACTTTCGAGAAAAGTTATCGATAGGATCGATGAGATATGCAGCCCCACCCGACTTTGGATCAGCTTCAGGTGTTCCTGACCGTGGTGGAGAAAGGCAGCTTCTCCGCTGCATCCCGCGCCCTTAACCGAACGCAATCGGTCGTCAGCTATACGATCGCCAACCTGGAGGCGCAGCTGCGGGTGGCGCTTTTCAGCCGTTCCGGCACCAGACGACCGGAGCTGACAGATGCCGGCAGATCCGTCGTCGAGGATGCTCGCCGCTTGCTTGGCGATCTCGATCTGATGCGGGCTCGCGTGCAGGCCTTGAGCGACGGCCTGGAGGCAGAGCTCAACGTTGCGATGAGCTCCATTGTCCCCTCGGACGTCGTCGTCGAGGTGCTGCGTGCCTTCCGCAACCACTATCCCACCGTCTCCTTGAAAGTAACGGCGGGGACACCTGTGATCGTCATGGACGAGGTAATTCATGGCAGGGCCGTCGTCGGCTTTGGCGGCACTATGGCAGTCAAAAACGATCAGATCGTTTTCGAGCGGATCGGCCAGACGGCGATGGTCCCCGTTGCAGCCCCGGATCATCTTCTTGCCACGCTGCGCCGGCCATTGACCCTTGCCGACGTGCGAGACGAAACCCAGTTGGTGGTCTTCGATGCTTCGGGAACGGCGAAGGGCCGGGATTTCAATGTATTCTCTCTCAAGACCTGGCGGGTCAGCGACAACGCGACGAAACATCTGTTCATCCTCGGCGGATTGGGATGGGGCGGCCTTCCCGCATCCGTGGTCAAGGACGATCTCGCTGCAGGCCGCCTCGTCCGTCTCCAGTTTTCTGCCTTCGACCAGGGCGAGCTTCCCATCCATGCGGTCCGCAATGTTGCAAACCCGCCGGGCCCCGCTGCGAGATGGCTGACGGCGGCGTTCCAGGCGAGGCTTTCAGGCGGGGTTGGAAGCCGAGAGCCGTCGGAGGAGGATGTCGAACCCGGCCTCATGGAAGCCGATAGCTGACGGCAACATGGATGTTACCCGCGTCAGGGCGGCGTCGCCTGGAGACGGGTGATCGCCACGTTGCACTCAGTTCGACGATGTTCCCTGCGTGATGGAATTCAAATGCAAGGCCGCTCCTCGCGTGGGGAGCAGCCGTTGGCCAGGGAACGCAGCCACAGAGCGATGATTTCCGTCTTGGGCAGAGCTTTGCTGTAAAGGAAGCCTTGCGCCGAACCGCATCCATTTGCCACCAGGAAGGCTGCCTGCTCGGCGGTCTCGACGCCTTCCGCCACCACATTCTGTCCGAGACAACGGGCGATGGACAGGATTGCCTTCACAAGTTCCTCGTTGCGTTTATCCGCGCTGTTGATGAAAGACCGGTCGATCTTCAGCGTGTCGATCGGAAAGCGCGCGAGATAGTTCAGCGCCGAATAGCCGGTGCCGAAATCATCGATGGCGATCGAAAATCCCATGTTTCGAAGTTCAGAAAGCATCTGCAGCGTTTCGTCTTTCTGATCCAGCAGCAGGCTTTCCGTTATTTCGATTTCAACCCATTCCGCGCGGCAGCCGGTCTCCTCGAGAATCTCGGCGATCGACCTTACCAGGCCGGCGGACTGGAACTGTTTGACCGAGAGGTTGATCGCCACCTTGTGCGGTGACCGGCTATCGGCGTTGAATTCGGCCGCTGTCTGGCAAGCCTCGCGCAGCACCCATCGTCCGAGCTCCACGATCAGCCCTGTCTCTTCGGCAACCGGAATGAAGCTCGAGGGAGGGATCATGCCCATTTCGGGGTGACGCCATCTTAACAAGGCCTCGCAGCCGACTATGGCGCCGCTGTCCAAAAGCACCTTGGGCTGGTAGTGCAATTCCAACTCTCCGCGCTCGATCGCGCGGCGCAATTCCGATTCCAGCCGCATGCGCTCTTCGGCGCTCGCCGTCAGGTCCTTCGAGTAGAAGCGAAAACTGTTTCGCCCCGAGCGTTTGGCGAGATACATCGCCGAGTCGGCGTATTTCACGAGGTCGTTGGCGTCAGCGCTGTCATCGGGATAGAGCGCGATGCCGACGCTGCAAGAAATAAACAGCTCCTGGCCGTCCAGCAGGAAACGTTCCTTGAACTTTTCAAGGATCGTGTTGGCCATCCGGCCGAGATCGTCACCTTGCCGGATATCCGGCAACAGGATCGCGAATTCATCGCCGCCGAGGCGCGCAACGGTGTCATAGTCGCGAACGCTTTCGTTCAGCCGCGCGGCGGCCTGGCAGAGCAACTGATCACCGACGGGATGTCCCATCGTATCATTGACCGCCTTGAAATGATCGATGTCGATCAGCATCACGCCGGCGCGTTGGCCACGCGATACGGCAGCGGTGATCATCTGCCGCAGTCGATCGCTGAACAGCGATCGGTTCGGCAGCGAGGTCAGAGGATCGTAGAAGGCCATCTGGTGGATTTTTTGGCGCGAGACATTCAACTCAGTCACATCCCGCGACACACCGAGAACCCCGACGACGTCTCCTCCCGCGCCCAGCACCGGAACCTTGCGTGTCTCAAGAAGAACGGATTGACCGTTTTCCTGGGAGATGACCCATTCCTCGGAGGCCAGAGTACCTCCGGCCTGGATCGCGGCTTTGTCCGACTCCAGAAAGACCTGAGCCCTTTCAGCACCAAACAGTTCGAGATCCGATTTGCCGACAACCTCGGACTCCGCCTTACCTGTCAGTCGTTCGAACGCGTGGTTGCATAACAGATAGACGCCGCCCATATCCTTCACCCAGACCATATCAGGAATGGTCTGAAGCACGCTGAGCAGCTGCGTCCGCATGGAATTGACGGCTTCCTCCGCCTGTTTTCGCTCGGTAATGTCACGCGAAAGTGCGAGGAGCGTGGTGATCGTCGGATCGGCGCTCGGCCGTTTGGCGACGGAGAGTTCGAACCATCGGGTCTCGCCGTTTGGCAAGGAGATCCGAATGCATCGGCCATAGGCAACACCCTCTTTGCCGGCAGCCGCGAGAGCCTCCATCGCGATGGCCGCCTGGTCAGGCGCGAGAACCTCGTTGACCGTCTTGCCGAGCAGCATCTCCTTCTGCTGAGCCAGAAGTTCTGGGTTTCTTGTCCAGACCTGAAGGTAGCGGCCGTCCTCGTCCACCTCGAAGAGGACATCGGGAATGGCGGTGATGATCCCCTCTGCGAATTCAAGCGCTTTCTTGAGCTCCCGCTCGGCCTGCTTGTGCTCTGTAATGTCCACGATGGCGCCGATCACCCCGGCCGGATCGCCGTTGTGCCCGGTGAACACCGCCTTGTTGACGACGACATCCCGCACCGTCTGGCTCGCGGCAGTCATCTTCTTCTCGAAGCCTCGGCCTCCGCGCCCTTCGAGAAATCTCTCATCCCACGTGAACTGGAGTTCAGCCGGGTGCTCCGGATTGAGATCGAACTCGGTTTTCCCGATGATCTCCTCGCGCCTGTGGCCAAGCAAGTCTTCGAAAGCCTTGTTGCAGCCGGCGTAGCGCCCCTCGGAGTTCTTATAGAAAACCGGCAGGGGAAATGCGCCGAGCAACGCTTCGAGAAGGGCTTCCCGGTCGACGGCGGCGTCCTGATGCTGCGATCCGTCTCGCCTCTGCTCGTCCCCTTCCGTGAAAAGGGCCGGCTGCCGAAGCGATTGAGACAACGTCATCATGGATCTTCCTCACCATGGGCAACCGAATGCATCATCCATCCAGTCGAGAATTCTTCCAAGAAGGCCGCCCAAGTCATTTGAGGCGAAAACGAAGGCCCGAAGTTTCCGATCGCAAAGGCATCGGCCGCTGCGACCGAGCATGTCGGCTTGGCCTGAATATTGCGGTCAGAAAATTAAGAGATCGCTGCCCTCTCTTGCGCCGCGGCAACTTTCAACGCGCGAAACGGATCGGGCCGCGCAATATGGACATCCTCGCCTCTCGCGCAGATCCCAACCTGCGCGTCCTTTGGCTTTCATCGCCCAGCCGACGCTGCCGATGTCCAAACCAGGCACACTGACAAGCCAAAGCCAATCGATCGGAAAAGCAAGGGTGGGCGCCTTATCCGAAATCCGAATCCCATGGCCAAATCACGACGATTTTGTACCGAATTCTTCGCAAGGAACTGGTTTTATTGCCTTTTCACAAAAGTGTTTACGCTTCTTCAACCAGGTGGTCCACAATTTCGAGTCATTCGAATGAGGTGCTGCTTGTACTTCTCCGCCATGATGACGGGTTCAGGGACGAGCCAAAAATCCGCGCTGTCGTCAATCGATCGCGTCTATCAGAGGTGGGAATGTTCAATAATCGGCATGCATATGACGGCCTCTATTCCAAGTGCAGCGCAGATGGCGCGATCGCGCCGGCTCTGAAACTCCGGAGCATTCCGGGTAGCAGTTGTTGATGAGCAAAGCCGCACCGGCGTTGGTTCGCTGAAAGCCTCCCCTTGGCAGTGTTGACAGCAAATCCGATCGCGACAGCGGTCCGGGGAGCGCACGACGTGACCCTTCTATTTCCGGCGCCAGTGCTCGAGGCGCGGACAGGGCCATGATGGCCGATCTCTAAATAAATGATCGTGATGCAACCGTCCGCATGCCGGCGGCTGCTCAGCCGGCTTGTATCTTTCTGATGGAGCGCGAATGGTGGTGGGATCGGATTTGAAAAACACGGTGATGCCGCCCGGCGAGTCCCATTCCTCCGTGGCGAAATATATCCGCTCCATCGGGCGACACTACATCGTCGCCGTCGTCGTGATGACGGTGCTGATCGGGGCAACCTTCCTGACGGTCAAGGTGGCGCTTGATCGCCATTCCCTGCAGCAGAACATCAGCTATCTGATCGGGCGCCAGTTCATTCGCTTCCAGCAGCTTGCCAATCAGACGCGAGCGATCATGCGCGCTTCGGCCGATCCGAATATGCCGGAATATATCGTCAGGCCAATGGTCGAAGACGTTCAAAAAGCGATTAACGACATCCGCGCCATGAGCGCAGAGTTGAACGCGTTGAATATCGAGGTCGAAGCAAATCTTCTCGAAAAGCTGAACGGGCGGGATGCCGCATCTGAAAAATTACGGCTGGAACTCGACGGGCGGCTGGAGGATTTTCTTGAAAGAGCTGAACGCGTCGTGTCCGCGAAATTGCTGGATCGGCGGGAGCGTTACAGCTTCTGGGGACCAATCGACTTCGCCGTTTCCTCCGACAGCATGCTCATGCGTCAGTTCAGCGCCCTGATCGAGAGCGCGCATGACCGAAGCGATGTGAGCATCGATCATACCCGCCTGATCAGCGCCGTGCTCCTCAGCCTCACCGCAGCCACGCTGATACTGGCGACCCTCATCCTTTTCATACCGCTGCTGATAAAACTGCGCACCGAGCACCGCCGGACTCTCGATTTCGAGATCAAACTGACGCATCTGGCGCATACCGACACGCTGACAGGCCTTGGCAACCGATCTTCGTTCAATGAGGCCCTAAACGGGCTGTTCGGTTCGCTCGATCGGACAGGCTCAGGTTTTTCCATGCTGCTGGTCGATCTCGACCACTTCAAGGCCACCAACGACAGCTTTGGCCATCCTGCCGGCGATGCGGTTTTGAGCCATGTCGCGAGTGCGCTGCAGAAGACCTTCCGCACCGGCGACGTCGTCGCAAGGCTTGGTGGCGACGAGTTTGCCGCTCTCCTTCCTGGAATTTCAGATGCGGCAACGCTGGAAGGAATTGCCGGGCGCGCGGTGGCAGCCATTGCAGCGGAATGTCATTTCGAGGGCCGGTTGCTACCGGTTTCGGCGAGCATCGGCGGCGCGGTCGTGCCCGGCCACGCGTCAGATGAGGCGACGCTCATGCGCATCGCCGATCTGGCACTCTATGCCGCCAAGGCCAAGCGCAACACAGCCGTCATCTTCGATGAAGCATCCTTTGCCCAACGTCTGGAACAGAACCGGCTTGCTGCGGCCCTCGCCGTCGCGGCCGATCGCGACGAGTTTGTCGTCTACTACCAGCAGAAGGTCAATCTGCAGACCGGCAAGCATCTCGGTTTCGAGGCACTGGTGCGCTGGCGCCATCCTCAGCTCGGCATCCTTCCGCCCGGCCGCTTCCTGCCGCTCATGGAAGGCCATATCATACAAGGCATGACGCGCTGTATCGTCAATATCGTCGCGCGTGATCTGAGGACCTGGAAAGCAGCAGGGCTCAGGGTGGGGTCGATTGCCATCAATCTGCCGGAGGCCCTGTTGGTCGGCGACGACGGTTACGCCCTCATCGCTGCGGCGGTCGAAGCAAACCATCTCGACTGGCTCGATTTTTCCATCGAGGTCACGGAAGACGTCTTCCTCAATCGCGGCGCCAATCAGATTATCGAAACCATTTCCCGTTTTCGCAAACATGGCGTGTCGGTCTCGCTCGATGATTTCGGCACCGGTTTTGCGTCGCTTGTGCATCTGCGCGACTTCCCCTTCGATGAGCTGAAGATCGACCGCAGCTTCGTTGCCGAGATCGGCAAGGATATCCGCTCGGAACAGATCATCAGGGCAATCATCGATCTGGCCCGCAACCTCGGCAAACGGTGCGTCGCGGAAGGCATCGAGGACGAGAGCCAGCGTGATTTCCTTTTGAACGCCGGCTGCGAGATCGGCCAAGGTTATTTCTATGCCAAGCCGGAACCGGCGGCCGTAGCGGTCGACCGATTGGCTCGCCGGGCGGTTCTGCGCGGGATATCAGGCCGGTCGCGCAAATTGCGGGTTGAAACTGTCTCCTGAGAGAGGCGCCGCACAAGGGACGGTGCGGCAGAGTTTATCAAAGAAAGAGGGGAACGAATGAAACGGGGAATCATATGCACATGGCTCGCCGCGGCTCTGGCGGCCGCAGGTCCTGCGACACAGGTTTTGGCGGGGCAGGACATGGCCGTCGACGTCGTGCATTTCTGGGTGTCGAAAAGCGAGTCTGCCGCACTCGATGTTTTCCGCCGGGCCTGGGCAGCCGCCGGCAACCAGTGGGTGGACATGCCGGCAGAGAACAAGGTCGCCGTCCAGCGCGTGGTGAGTGATCGTATTGCCAATGGATACGCGCCGGCGGTGATGCAATGGAATGCAAACGAGGGATCGCGCGAACTGCCGGAAATGGGCATCGTGCAAGATATAGATGATGTCGCGCAGGCGGATCATTGGCAGGACGTCATCCCGGCAACGGTTCTCAACCGGATCTCCTACAAGGGGAAAGTCTACTTTGCGCCGACCAATATCCATGCCGAAAACTGGCTGTGGACAAGCGCAGCGGCCTTGGCCGAAGCGGGTGTGAAGACGCCACAGACCTGGGACGAACTTTTCGACGCGGCCGAAAAAATCAAGGCGACGGGGCGTCTGCCGATTGCGCTTGGCGGGGCGCGATGGGAAGTGTCGCTCATTTTCAACGACATCATCTATCACAAGTTCGGCCCGGAAGGTTATGCCCGTCTCATGAGCGGCGATGCCGACTTGGTGCAGGACCCGCGGATGATCGAAGCCCTGGATATGCTGTCGCGCCTGGCCAATTATGTGGAACCGATCGAACAGCGAAAGGACAAGACATGGGCTGATGCCACGGTGGCCGTGGGCCAGGGCAAGGCCGGCATGCAGTTCATGGGCGACTGGGCCAAGGGCGAGCTTGCGGCGCGCGGCTACAGCGTCGACAAGGATTTCAATTGCAGCCTCGTTCCGGGCACATCCATCGCATACTTCATGGTGATCGATGCCTTTGCCTTTCCGCTGACCAATCGGGAAGGCACGGCAGAGGCGCAGCAGGCCTTCGCGCGCATGGTGCTCGATCGCGACAATCAGGTTGCCTTCAGCCGGATCAAGGGGTCGTTGCCCGTCCGCACCGATGTCGATCCGTCCGGGCTTGATCGTTGCGGCAAGCTTGGATTGGAGATGATCAAGGCGAGGAAGGGCGAAGTCAGCGCCCAATCCCAGGCCATGCCGACCCAGATGTCTGAGGGCTGGATTGCCGTGGTTGGCGACTTCTTCAACAATCGAAACATGACTGCACAATACGTTCAAAAACGCCTGCATGATCTCCTGATGCAGCGCTGAAGGCGGGATTAAGTCAGATTCCCTGTGGCGGGAGGGCTCCTGCCGGCAGGCGATTGCGGGACGGCGCAACTGGCCCCTCCACAATCGCCTGCTCCGCTCGTTCAATGTTTCAAGACGACCTTGCCCTGGATACCGGCAGCGACGGCGCTGTGGGCCGCACCGATCTCACTCAGCGGGAAAGTCTTGGCGATCGGAACGATCAAAACGCCACGCGAGGCAGCGTCGGCCACGGCTTCGAGCGTGGCCGCATCGGCGCGGTGATAGAGTTCGTGGATGATCACCCGATTGCCGATATTGGCACCCTCCGGTACGGGAACGATGCTGGCGACTTGGCCGCCGTCCCTGACATGCCCGATGAGATTGGCCGCGACAGGGGCAGCAGCACTGATCGCGTAATCGAAGGTCGTGGCAGCCGGAGGCTCGGCAATGTCGAGTGCTTCTCCCGCAAGCCGGGCCGCCTCGTCGAGCCGATCCGCCCGGACGCCGGCCACCGGATTGGCGCCGATCTCCTGAAGATATTGGATGGCGGCACGGCCGACAGCCCCGAGACCGCCTGACACCAGCACGCGGTCACCCGCCTTGACGCCAAGAGCGTCGACCGATTGCCGGCCGGTAAGACCCGCCTTGGGCAGAGCAGCGCCCTGCTCGAAGCTGAGATTGGCGGGGAGTTTGGCAATCGCCGAGACCGGAACGACGCCGTACTCCGCATGCGCGCCTTTACCGTTCGGTGCGAAATCGGCGATAACGCGATCGCCGATCGCAAATCCGGTCACACTGGAGCCGATCTCGACGATGCTTCCGGCAGCGTCACCGCCCAGCACCGCGGGAAGTTCCAGGGGAATGTATTGAGCCACATAGCCCTGGCGGATCATGAGATCGAAGTGGTTGACGGCGGAAGCCTCGATCTTGATCAGGACTTCACCGGCCTGAGGCGTGGGCCTGCCGACGTCATCGATTGTGAACTGGTCAATGTCGCCATAGGATTTGAGACGGGCAGCTTTCATGTGTCGGCACCTTTGTATAACCTGATGTAGAGATACGATAACGTTCACTATCGTTGATACGATATGATTGACTATCGCATGGAGTCAAGCGCATGAAATCATGGTCATCAGACCATCCGAAAGCGAAGTTGATGGCGAGCAAGCGGGCCGACATCCTCGCGGCGGCCAAAGCATCATTCCTCGATACCGGTTACGAGGGAACGAGCATGGAAAGCATCGCCAAGTCGGCAAACGTCTCGATCATGACGCTCTACCGGCATGCTGAGAGCAAGGATGACCTGTTTTCAGCCGTGATCTCCAATGCCTGCGACCCGGACGACGAGGCCGAGCGGGCGCAGATGGAGGCGCTCCTTGAAAAACCTCTGAGAGACGTCCTGCTCTGGGCCGGGATGACGGCGCAAAGCCGCCTGATGGATCCCGACACGATCGCCCTCATGCGCACCGTGATCGCCGGGACCAGCCGGTTTCCCGGTCTGGCGGAGATGGCTCATACCAGCCTCGTCGGCAATCTCGAAGGCATGGTTGCCTTCATGCTCGGGCTCAAACAGGAGACTCTCGGCATCAGCGCCGAGCGCCGAAGCGAACTCGCCGTGCAATTCATCGACCGGCTGCTTGGCACCCATATGCTCGGCGTGCTGATGGGACTTCCCGGTCCTTCGACACAACAGCAGCAGGAAAGAGCAGAAATTGCTGCCGACGCGCTGATCGCCGCGCTTGGTCAGCCCCTGTCAGCCGAACGCTGACACCCCACGGATGTGGGTCCTCTCGACGTGAAAGACGACGATATGCCATCCCGCGGATATCCATAATTCGCAAACATGTACAATCTGCGCAGCAAATAGCGCGTCGGCAGCCTGCTTCATGTCGAAAAGTGCAGGAATTAACAAAGACTTAAGCACCTTGGATACATCTCGCACATGAGTAATTTTCATGACTTATGTGATGGTGGTTTTTGCGCTCGGGTCTTTCCTGTTCATTTGCTCGGCTCTTCAAAGCCCTCCGCGGTCTCGGCAGAGATAGGAGCGGCAATGTCGCGATTGTCGTTGCCCTCACCCTGGTGCCGATGATCGTCGCGGTCGGCGCGAGCTTTGACTATATTCGCGCTTACAATGTCAGGCAGCGGATGCAGAGCGACCTTGACGCGGCCCTGATCGCCGCCGTCAAGCAGATCGACACCTCGGACAAGGACGCCCTCGAGGAAAAGGTTTCCGACTGGTTCCACGCACAAGTGGAAAACAGCTATACGCTTGGCGACATCGACATCGATACGTCAAACCACAAGATCACCGCGACGGCCAGCGGCACGGTTCCGACGACCTTGATGAAGATCGCCAATATCGACACAGTCGACGTCAGCGTGGCAAGCGCCGTCAAGGGACCAACCACGTCCTATCTCAATGTCTATATCGTCATCGACACATCCCCATCGATGCTGCTGGCGGCAACGACGTCGGGGCAGTCGACCATGTATGCCGGCATCGGATGCCAATTCGCCTGCCACACGGGCGATTCACACAAAATCGGCAACAAGACATACAGCAACAACTATGAATACAGCACGGCCAAGAACATAAAGCTGCGCGCCGATGTCGCCGGCGACGCCGTCGAAGAAGTGCTCGACATGATCGACACGTCCGACAGCAGTCATGAACGGATCAAGGTCGGATTGTATAGCCTGGGCGACACCCTGACAGAAGTTCTAAGCCCGACGCTCAGCACGGACACGGCGCGCACCCGCCTCGCGGACGCAAGTTACGGCCTCACCAGCGCGACCTCGAAGGCAGCCACCTATTTCGACGTCTCCTTGGCGACGCTCAAGCAAAAGGTCGGCGCCGGAGGGGACGGAACCTCCTCGGGTTCACCGCTCAAGCTGGTTCTCCTGTTGACGGACGGCGTCCAGTCGAAGCGCGAATGGGTGACTGACAAGGTCACATGGAGCAACAAACAGGCGATCTCCGGGGCATATTGGAACAAAGTCGCGCCGCTCAATCCGGACTGGTGCGGCTATCTGAAAGATCAATCCGACACCATGGCCGTGCTTTACACGGAATATCTGCCGATCACCACGGACTGGGGTTACAACGCCACCGTCGGCGCGACAATGGCAAGCGCCAACTGGAAGAGCACCTGGGGCGGCACCATGGATAGCGGCGTGTCGACCAGCATCACGAGGCGCGACTACATCCCCTATGCGCTTTCGGACTGCGCATCGTCCACAAGCCTGTTTATATCAGCGTCATCATCGGCCGAGATCACGGCCGGCCTGTCGGCGCTCTTTACCCAGTATCTTGCATCCGTTCGGCTGACCCAATGAGCCGCAGGAAATTCTTTGCATCGCCGCGCCGCCTGCTCGCCGATCGAGACGGCGTGGCTGCGATCGAATTTGCGATCCTGGCTCTGCCGCTCTTCATCATGATATTCGGCATTATCGAAGTGTCGCTGATGTTTTTCGTCAACTCTTCCCTGGATGCTTCGGTGCACAAGATCTCCCGGATGATCCGCACCGGCGAGGTCGCGTCCTCCAATATGACTTTGGCCGATTTCAAGGCCAAAATTTGCAGCGACATGCTTCTCTCGTTCAATTGTTCCAGCGATCTCCTGGTCAAGGTGAACGTGCTCTCCGACATCTCGTCCGCCGCCAGCGCCGACCCCATCGACGACAGCGGCAATCTCACCGTCACCGAGAGCTTTGATGTCGGCAAGGGCAGCGACTACATCCTGGTTCAGACGTTCCTGCCCTGGACGGCCGTCGTCAATTTCTTCAGCCTGTCGAGCGCCAAGCTTTCCGATGGCCGCTACCTGCTCGGCTCTGCCGTTCTGTTCCGCAACGAGCCTTTCTGACCATGAAACGGAGCCTGTCCTTTTTCCGGTGTACCCTATCCGCGATCCGCCGCCTCACGCACGACCGGTCGGCTGCCTCGGGCGTGGAATTCGCGCTCGTTCTGCCGATCCTGGTGATGCTGCTGTTCGGCACCGTCGATCTCGGCCACGCGCTCACGGTCAGCCGAAAGATCGATGAGATCGCCTCCTCCACAGGCGATATGATTTCACAGCAAAGTTCCTGGACAAAGTCCGACGTTGCCAAGCTTCTCACCGGCGCGAGCTTCATCCTACAGCCCTATGACACGACGGGGCTGACGATCACGCTTACGGTCAACGATGTCAGCAGCAGCGGCAGCGCGACCGTCAACTGGTCCGCCGCACTCAACACCACCGCGCTCAACTCAGGCACCGCGAGCGCGATCGCGATACCTTCAGAGATACAGGAAACGGACGTGCAGGTCGTGCTGACCCGGGTGCAATACACATTGACGACACCGGTCTCGGCGTTCTTTTCGAACTTTACCGGAATGAATGGCTACAGCTTCGATCACCATTTCTTCAATCGCCCGCGGGTTACCGACAAGATCACCTATAATTGAGCCGTAAGGTCTGCCGCAATCGGCTGGGAGGTCCGCCGGATTGTCAACCAATAAGCCATGACAACGGCGATTGCGGACGATATGGAAGGTCCTTCAACAAGGGGCGACATCATGGCAAGACGAGTTTTCGGCGGCATAGGGCGGCTGCCGGTTATCGTCCCGATTGCCCTGGTGGTGATTTTGTATTCGAATGGCACTGGCGGGGCAGCACCGACCGATCTTCATTGGTCCCAGGATCCAGGCACTCATTGCAAATTCGTCGCGCCAGCGTCCTTGACCAGCGGCCCCACCTTCTGGATCGGCTCCTGTATCGACGGCAAGGCGTCCGGAGAAGGGATGCTGCGTCGCCGGGATGGCGGCCAGGCCGGGCCTGCCTTCTTCGGCCGGATGAAGGAGGGGATTCCTGAGATCGGTGTCATCGATCTGGCCGAGGGATACAGAGCCGGCAGTTTCCGCGACGGCGATATCGGCGGGCAAGCTGAGCCTGAGCCGCAGAATCGGATAGATGCCTTTCGTATTGCGGCCGAGGCCGCGCGGTCGGTCAGCGCCCATTATGCCGCCGAGAACAATGCGGGATCTGCCCACATTTATGAAGAGCTTGCCAAGACACTGGAACAGCAGACGGATTGAGCATGAGCGAGAGGCTGCAACGGCGATCCTTTCTGGCGGGCCTATGGGCAGGACTGTCGGCCATGTCTAGCGCCAGCACGCCCGCGGCGGCGGCGAACCAACCGCCGCAGAGCGCCGAAGGCCACCAGGGCAGGACTGGCATCCACCCCTGGCTCGGTGTCGGCGCACTCGGCCGTCCTTTCACGCCACGGCTTGCGCGCCGGTGATTTCAACCAGCGAGCCGCACATGAAGGCCGCTTCATCCGATGCCAGGAAGGCAACGAGCGCTGCCACCTCCTCAGGCTTGCCGATGCGGCCGTAGGGGACGAGCTTGTCGAGATCGGCGATCGTCCGGCCGGCGCGCGTAACGCCGGCTTCGAGCATCGGCGTATGGATCTCGCCGGGGCAGACGGCATTGACCCGGACCTTGTCGGGCGCATAGTCGCGAGCCAGATTCTGGGTGAAGGCGGCAACCGCCGCCTTTGTCGTGTTATAGGCGATATGGTTCGGCGCGGGGTAAAGGCCCCATTGCGAGGCGGTGTTGACGATCGCGCCGCCGCCCGCCGCAATCATGTGCGGCAGGACCGCGCGGCAGAGATGGAACATCGAATCCAGGTTGACTGCGAAACTCAGCTGCCAGTCTTCATCCGAAAGCGACAGCAGGTTTCCGCGCCGGTTGATGCCGGCATTGTTGACCAGCACATCCAGCTGCCCCTTGATCGCGAAGGCTTTCTCGATCAGGTCGACGCATTCCGATTTCCGGGAGATGTCGGCCCCGATGGCGATCGCCGATCCGCCCGCCGCCTCGATGAGCGAGGCGACGTCGCCTGCAGCCTGTGCATTGGCATCGGTCACCACCACCAGGGCGCCTTCGTCGGCCAACCTCTTCGAGATGGCCGACCCTATACCGCCGCCACCGCCCGTGACCACCGCGACCTTACCCACAAATCTTTTCATATCGAACCTCCCTATCTGATGTAGCTGCCGCCGTTGACGTCGAACGTCGCGCCATTGACCGAGACCTGCGAAGGGCGCAGCAGGAAGGCTACCAGCTCGGCGATCTCCGCCGTCTCGGCCATCTCGCCGATCGGGATATCGCCGACCGCCGCATCCTTGCCATGCTTCGCCACGAAATCCTCGGCCATGTCGGTGCGCACCCATCCCGGCGCGATGGAGACGGCGACGACGCCGTCGCGCCCGAAGCTACGCGCAATCGACTTTGTGAGATTGATCAGCGCCGCCTTCGTCGCCCCGTAGGGCATGGCATCGGCCGCGTAACCGCGCTGGCCCGCCCGGCTTGCCATGTTGACGATCCGCCCTCCGCCATGTTGCCTGAAATGCACCAGAGCCTCCTTGCAGAGGTCCGCTGCCGCGAAGAAGTTCACCTGAAACTCCTTCTGCCAGGCGGCCCGCCAATCGGACGGATCGGCGTCGATCGAAATCTCGTTGCGGATACCGGCATTGTTGACGACGGCATGGATCCGCCCCGCCGCCGCGAGCGCGTCGCGCCAGAGTGCAAAGGCGCCGTCCGGACCGGAGAGATCGGCCTGGACGATCAGGCCGTCGCCACCGAGCCTGCGATGCAGGGCTTCCGCCCCTTCCCTGTCGCGCCCGTATTGGATGACAGGCCGCGCACCTTCGGCAGACAGGCGCTCGGCGATGGCTGCGCCGATGCCGCCCGACGCCCCGGTGATGAGGACCGTCTGGCCGGCCAGTGGTGTAACGTGAGACATCTTTGGCTCCTAACCGAGCAGGCCGACCTGGGGACCCCAGGTGTCGGACAGGGCAAATCCTGCTGCGAAGGGATCGTCGTCGGAGATACGCAACTGCTCCCGGCCATAGACGTAGGCCCGGCCGGTTATTCTCGGTAGAACGGCGCGGCGGCCGCCCACCTCGGTCTCGCCGATCGCCTCCGCGAGAAACTCACCGCCGATGATCGACCGGGACGTCCTGCGGTCGCCGACGGCGACCTCGCCGCGCGCATGCAGCACGGCAAGATTCGCCGAGCTGCCGGTCCCGCACGGCGAACGATCGACGCGGCCGGGCCGCAGCGTCGTGCAGGTCCGCACCGCGCCGTCGGCTTCGCATCCGCGAAACATCACATAGGCGATCTCGTCGATACCGCTGAGGACAGGATGAGCGACCGAGACCTGGCCTGATAGAAGCAACTTCAGCTCGATGCCGGCTTCCGCCAGCAGCCGCGCATTGGCAGGCGCAATATCGAAGCCGAACTGCTCGACATCCACCAGCGCATAGTAGACGCCGCCGAAGGCGACGTCGATCTTGATGCGGCCCCATTTCGGCGTGTCCACCTCCCTGTCCAGCGCTTCGGCAAAGCTCGGCACGTTGTCGAGGCTGACGGACAGGCAGCGGCCGTCGCGGCAGGCGGCGCGCGCGACGATGAGGCCGGCCGGCGTATCCAGGCGGACGATCGTCTCCGGTTCCGACATCGCCACCTGCCCGCTTTCGAGAAGTGCGGTGACCACGCAGATACAGTTGCTGCCGGACATGGCGTGGGCGCGATCGGCCTGGAGGACGATGAAGCCGGCGTCCGCATCGCTGCGTGTCGGCTCGACCAGCAGGTTGACCGACATGGCGACATTGGCGCGTGGCTCGAAGGTGACGAAGCGGCGCAGGCTGTCGTCGACCGTGTTGATGTGGTCCATTTTGTCGAGCATCGTGGCGCCGGGTATTTCAGGCGCTCCCGACATAATGACCTTGCCGATCTCGCCCTGGCAGTGGACCTGCAGCAGATCGAGGGTCCGGTTCCAGTTCATTCGGCCGCCTCCGGCTTGATGTACCAGCCCCAGGAATCCTCGCTGGCGAAGCGGGTGATCTGCTTGGTCTCGAGATAGTTGTCGAGACCCCAGCGTCCGAGTTCGCGGCCGATGCCGGATTCCTTGTAGCCGCCCCAGGGCGCCTCGGTGAATGTCGGCTGCGAGCAGTTGATCCAGACGATCCCGGCGCGGAAGGCGGCCGCGACGCGCTCAGCCCGGATGTCGTCCTTCGACATGACGGCGGCCGCCAGACCGAAGCGGGAATCATTGGCGAGTTCGACCGCCTCCGCTTCTGACTTGAACGGCCGGATGCAGACGACGGGTCCGAAGATCTCTTCCACCCAAGCGGCGCTGTCGAGCGGAACGTCGGTCAGAACGGTCGGCTGGAGGTAGTAACCCTTGTCGAATCCTTCGGGGCGGACGCCGCCGCAGGCGACGGTCGCGCCGGCCCGCCGCGCCTCCTCGATCGCCGCGACGACCTGCTCGTGCTGACGCTTGGAAACCAGCGGCCCAAGCAGCACGCCCTCGTCCAGGCCATTGCCGATCTTGATCTTGTTGGTTTCCTCGACCAGACGCGCGAGCAAACCTTCGTAGATGGTGTCCTGCACGAGGACTCTTGACGTCGCCGAGCAGACCTGACCCTGGTTCCAGAAGATGCCGAACATGATCCATTCGACGGCCTTGTCGATATCGGCGTCCTCGAAGACGACGAAGGGCGACTTGCCGCCGAGCTCCAGGCTGACGCGCTTGATATCGCGGGCGGCGGCCGCCATGATTTTCGAGCCGACCGGGCCGGAGCCGGTAAAGGCGAGTTTATCCACTTGCTTGTGATCGATGATCGCCTGGCCGGCGACCGATCCGGCGCCGGTTACGATGTTGAGGACACCTGGAGGCAACCCGGCTTGATCGGCGACATCAGCCAGTTCGAGCGCCGTCAGCGATGTCAGTTCGGCGGGCTTCAGCACCACGGTGCAGCCGGCGGCGAGTGCGGGGGCAACCTTCCATGCCGCCATCAGCAGCGGGTAGTTCCAGGGAATGATGGCGCCGGCCACGCCGATCGGTTCGCGCACCGCCTTGGAGGTGAAGCGCTGGTCGGGAAGCGCGATCGCCTCCTCGGGATTGTTGTCGAGCTGTTCGGCCAGACCCGCATAGAAATCGAAGCAGCCGGCCGCGTCGGCGATGTCCCAGTCGGCCTCCGGAAACGGCTTGCCGTTGTCAAGAACTTCGAGGCGGGCGATCTCGGCCTGACGGGCGCGGATTCCGTTGGCAATCGCGCGAAGATATCCGGCGCGCTGGGCGCCCGTCAGCTTCGGCCAGCCGCCCTTGTCGAAGGCCCGGCGAGCCGCTTTGACGGCGAGATCGACATCTTCGGCTGTTGCGGCTCCGATCGTCTGGATCACCTCCTCCGTCGCGGGGTTGGTCACCTCGCAGGCGCCGCCCTTGACCGGCTTCACCCATTTTCCGTCGATATAGAGTTCGCTTCGCATGTTCACTCCCTTTCTCCTTGCGACGGCACCGCTCTCAGAAGCGATCGACGCGATAGGGTTGCATATCCACGGGCGGCTGAACGCCGGTGATGAGGTCGGCCATCAGACGGCCGGTCGTGGCCGCATAGGTAAGGCCGAGATGTCCGTGGCCGGTTGCGTACCAGACGTTGCGGCGCTTGGCTGATGGACCCATGACCGGAACGGTGTCAGGCAGCGCCGGGCGATGCCCCATCCACTCCGTCGCCTGCCGGACCTGCAGATCCGGCAATGCCTCCTGAGCCCGCTTCACCAGGATCTTCGCGCGCCGATAATCCGGGGACGCGTCGAGGCCGGCCATCTCGACCGTGCCGCCGACGCGGATGCCGCCCGCCGTCGGCGTGACCATGAAGGCGCGCGCCGGCCAGATGATGGAATGGCGCATCGAGATACCGGGCTCCATGATCTGCGTGTGGTAGCCGCGCTCGGTTTCGAGCGGGATATGTTCGCGCAGCAGAGCGGAAAGCCGGGCGGTGAAGGCGCCGGCAGCCAGCACGACCTTCTCGGTCGTAAGACTGCGCCCGTCCGCCAGCCGGAGAGCGGAAACACCGGCCTCGCCCTGCTCTAAGCCGGCGATCTCACCACGGACGGTCCTGCCGCCGAGCGCCTCGAACCTTTCGGCAAGGGCGGTGACAAGCCTGTAGGGGTCGATGATCGACCGGTTGTCGGGAAAGAGCACCGCGTTGCCGATCTTCGTCGTCAAAAAAGGCTCGAGCTCCCGGATGGCGTTGCCGCCGAGAATTTCATACCTGAAGCCGAACCGTTCCAGGATTTCGATATGCTCGCGATCGGCCTTGAATTCGGCCTCGTCAGTATAGAGGCTGAGGCAGCCCTCGGCAGTCAGCATGTGCGTCAGGCCGGTTTCCTTCAGCAGCGCGTCCAGATCGTCGTAGACGCGGCCGCAGAGCGCGGCGCCGGCCGCCTCCAGCGCCCTCAGCTTGGAAGGACGGCTGGCGGCCAGGAACCTGAGGAACCAGGGCACCAGCTTCGGCAGGTAGCCAGGCCGGATGCGTACCGGCCCCTCCGGATCGAGCAGCCATTTCGGCATCTGCGCCCAGATGCCGGGCCGCGAGGCCGGCATGAACTCGGTGACGGCGATACTTGCCATGTTGCCGTAGGAAGCGCCGCGGCCCGGCGCGTCGCGATCGACAAGCGTCACGGAAAGGCCGCGGCGCTGGAGTTCATAGGCGATGGTGACGCCGATAATGCCGGCGCCGACGACCACGATGGATGACACGGCGAACCTCACGATTTCAGTGGTCCCTGGCGCGGCTTGGCCGCTCCAGATCTGTTACCAATTCAGGATCGGCTGCATCGCGGCCTTGAATTCGGCCTTTTCCTCCGGTGTCAGTTCGCCGAGCGGCGCGCGGCATATACCCACGGGCAAGCCCTGAAGCTCGCAGCCATACTTGATCTTCTGCACGAACTTGCCGCTTTCGAGGATGTTCATCGCCCGGTAGAGCGTTTTCATCTGCTTGCGCGCCTTATCCAGATCGCCGGATCGGAACGTGCGGTCGAGGTCACAGCAGGCCTTGGCCATGCAGTTCGACGGTCCGCAGATCCAGCTTTCGGCGCCCCAGAACATGAAGTCGAGCGCGATATCGTCAGAGCCGCTGACAAGCTGGATCTTGCCGTCATAGCGGCTGGCGATGTCGACCGCGCGCTGCAGCACGCCCGAGCTTTCCTTGATCCCGATCACGCGCGGATTATCGGCAAATTGATCCATCAGCTCGAAACTGATGTCCGAACCATCCTTGGCCGGATAGGAATAGAGGACGAGGCTCACATCGACGGCGCCGAGGACGGCCTCATAGTGCTTGATGAGCTCCGCTTGTGTCGGACGGGTATAAAATGGCGGCGCCAGCAGGACCGTGTCATAACCGATATCTCTCGCCATCGCCGTCTGCTCGATCACCTCGCGGGTGGCGGGCGCGTTGGTGCCGGCGATCAGAATTTCGCCCGGCCTGGCGAAATCCTTGACGAACTGCAGCACGTCGCGGCGCTCTTCCCTGGATTGGCTGAAATACTCTCCGGTCGAGCCGTTTGGAACCCAGCCGGTGACGCCTGCCTCGCGCAGATGCGTCAGAAGCCTTTCGAACGCCTTGAAGTCGATCCTGTTGTTCGCGTCGAAGGGAGTGATGAGCGCGGGCATGACGCCGGAAAGTTTCATGGGATTTCTCCTGTCCTGGGAAAGACTGATTAGATTGCGAGCTTCTTGAGAATGCGCCCCTCGATGAGGGAGACGGCCCGCGTGAGTGGGAAGGCGATGACGAAGTAGATGAGGGCGACGACCGTCAGCACTTCGACGGGACGGGCGGTGTTGTTGGAGATGTTCTGGCCGACGAACATCAGGTCCGCCATGCCGACGGCCGAGACCAGGGCGCTCTCCTTGAAGAGGCTGACGCAGTTCGACAACAGCGTTGGGATTGCGCGCAGCACCGCCTGCGGCAGCACGACGTTGACGACCTGGGCCCTTTTCGGAAGACCGAGGGCGACGCAGGCGTCCAGCTGCTCCCGGCCGATCGACTTGAGGCTCGCCCGAAAGGTCTCGCTGGTGATCGCCCCCATATAGAGCGTCAGCGCGATGACGCCGGACGCCAGGTTCGAGAGCTCGACGCCGAGGAGCAGCGGCAGGCAGAAGAAGATCCAGAAGAGCTGGATAAGCACCGGCGTGCCGCGGAAGAATTCGACATAGGCGCCCGAGACCGCGCGAAGCGCGAGGTTGCGCGACGTCCTCATCAGGCCGACGAGAAAGCCGAGGGTGCATCCGAGCACGATGCAGATGACCGTCAGCTTGATCGTCATCCACAGGCCGAGCAGAAGGGCGTTTTCGAAACGCAGCAGGATCGAGAAGTCGAGAGTCATCCGGGCCTCCTAGCTGACGAGGATCTGGCGGCGGCGTTCAAGCAGGCCGACGATCTGGGTTATCGGGAAGGACACGGCGAAATAAATGAGAGCGACGACGGTGAAGGTCTCGATCGGGCGATAGGTCTCGGTGGCCAGCGTCTTGCCCTGGTACATCAGGTCCTGGATCGCCACGATCGCAACCAGCGCGCTCTGCTGGAAGATGACGATGCCGTTGGTCAGAAGCACCGGGATCGAGGCGCGGAAGGCCGTCGGGAAGACGATGTGGAGCACGCGCTGCAGCGGATTGAGGCCGAGCGCGATGCCGGCGTCGAGCTGTTCGCGCGGCACCGCCTGGATGGACGCCCGGTACGCCTCGGCGTTGAACGCCATCAGATTGAGGCCGAGCGCCATGATGCCCATCGTCACCGGGTCGAGGAAGACGTCGAACAGCATCGGTACGCAATAGAATATCCAGACGATCTGGACGATGGCCGGCGTGCAGCGGAAGAATTCGACGAACAGCATGAACGGCAGCCGGACGATCCGGTAAGGGCTCATGATCAGCAAAGCGAGCGCGAAGCCGAAGACGATACCGATGACATTTGCCGCAGCCGTCAGTTCCAGCGAAACCCACAACCCCTGCAGAAGCGGCGCCAGCGAAACCGCGTTGAAGTCGAACGTGTAGTTCATGGGTGCCCCTCCCTACTGCTTGATATGGAAGACGCGGTCGATGAATTCCTTGGTGCGCTCCTCGCGCGGGGCGCCGAGCACCTGCTCGGGAGGGCCGTCCTCGACGACCACGCCACCGGCGCAGAAGATCACGCGGGAGGCGATGTTTTTGGCGAACCACATGTCATGGGTGACGATCATCATCGGCATGTCCTGGGCGGCGAGTTGCAGGATCACCTGCTCCACCTCGCTGACGAGCTCGGGGTCGAGGGCCGACGTGACTTCGTCGAAAAGCATCAGCTTCGGGTCGAGCATGAGTGCGCGGGCGATGGCGACACGCTGCTTCTGGCCGCCAGAAAGCTGGGCCGGATAGGCCTTGGACTTGGCGCCGAGCCCGAACCGCTCGAGCAGCGCCTGAGCGCGGGCCGCGGCCTTCGCCTTGGCTTCTCCACGCACTTTGCAGGGAGCGAGGATCAGGTTCTGAAGGACGTTGAGATGCGGAAACAGCGTGTAATGCTGAAAGACCATGCCGATCGACCGGCGGACATTGGTGTCGATCTGGGTCTTCCTCCCCGCACCGTCGGAAGAAATATAAGGCTTTCCATCGAAATTGACCGAACCGCTGTCGATCTGCTCCAGCCCCATCATCACTCTCAGCAGCGTGCTCTTGCCGCCGCCGCTCGGACCGATGACGACGACACGTTCGCCGGGCTTCATTTCGATGTCGATGCCTTTCAGCACCTGAATGGCTCCGTTGCCATAGCTTTTGTGGAGCGCCTGCATTTTCACGAGGGGAAGGCTGAAGGACGTGGTCATGCCAATCTCCGATGATCGAAGCTGGAGAGGGCCGGCGCGATCTTCGCACCGGCCCGGCGAGATTACTTTGCGCCCTTGAGGACTTCGTCGACCGCCTTCTTGATCAGCTCGTCGACGTGACCGGTCGCGACCTTCTCTTCGAGGAAGATATCGACCACTTCGACGTCGGCAGCCGAAAGATTATGCGGCAGGCCGAAGGCGACGCCCTGCTTGGCGAGCGCCGGCGTCGGGTTGAGCGCCACCGCCCAATCCGGGTTCGACTGGGTGAAGAGCTGGTTGGTGTCGGAGGCGTCGACCAGGATGTCGGCGCGCTTCGAGGTCACCGCCAGGCGGGTCTCGTCATTGCCGGGAAGACGCATGATCGTGGCGTTCTTCACCGCCGCGGAAATGGCCTTGTCCTGCGCAGTGCCGGACATGACGGCGAGCGTCACGCCTGCTGTGTCGATATCGGCGACCGAGGCAGCACCAGCCGTAATTTTCGGATTGTTTTTGTTATAGGCGAGCGAGATCTGGTACTCCATCGCCGGGATCGAGAACTGCACCGCCATGGCGCGCGTCGGCGTCCGGTTCAGCGCCAGCGACAGATCCCATTTGCCCGCCTGCAGGCCGGCGACGATATTGTCCCAGGTCGTATCGACGAATTCGGGCTTCACCTTCAGGACATCGGCGAATTCCTTGCAGAGATCGGCGAAGAAGCCGGAATATTCGCCGGTCGCCGGATCGCGCATGACATAGGGCGGCGCGACAGCCGCACCGCAGCGCAGCACACCCGCCTTCTGCACGCCCTGCCAATATCCCTCGGCGGTCTCAGCCCGTGCGGCGGTTGCGGAAAGGCCTCCCATCAGGGCGAGCGCGGGCAGCGCCCGCAAGGCGGACGTCATCAACTTCGAAAGCATCGGCATTCCTCTTTTGCTGTGCGCGAAGCGCGCGGTTCCACTCGTCGGCTGTAGCCGTTTCTGTTATTTTCTTGTCGGCTCCGTGTCGACTGGCAATATTAAGTCAACAGCGTGTCGACAAAGTCAAGTGGAAAAATTACATTGCCGACACGCTGTTTTTCTGGCCCAATGGCATCCGCGTCGAGAGAAAGGGACCTAAGTGTCTGATGAATCGGAAGTGAAACGAATCCGCGGGACCGGCTGGAAGAACGTCTACGAAACGCTTCGCAACGAGATCCTGGCACTCACTTTGCCGCCCGGTCAGCTTCTCGATGAGATGACGCTTGCCGAGCGTTTCGACATGTCGCGCTCGCCGGTCCGCGAGGCCCTGATCCGGCTCGGCGCCGACGAACTGGTGGTGACGCTTTCGAACCGAAGCACGATCGTGGCGCCGATCGAAGTGGCGACGTTTCCGAAATATGTGGAAGCGCTCGACATCGCGCAGCGCATGAATACGCGGCTTGCCGCAGCATTGAGGACCGATGCCGACCTGAAGATCATCACCAAGCGGCTGAAGTCGTTCGAAGCGGCTGTTAAAACCGGCAATCATCTGGCCATGTCGGAAGCTAACAAGGAATTCCACATGGCGATCGCCCATGCCGGAAAAAACCAGTATCTGGCCTCGTTCTACGAGAAACTGCTGTCGCAGGGGCAGCGCATGCTCCACCTGCATTTCGAATATCTGGAGCGGACCCACGAGGGCTACCTCCTGACCGACGAGCACTCACTCATGCTGAATGCCATCAGGGACAAGGACGTGGAGCTCGCCGACGAACTCGCCCATGCCCATACCCGCCAGTTCCAGGACAATTTCATCAATTTCATGCGCGAGAACTACACGACGGATGTCGCGTTGGGCCCGCTGCGGGCCGCGGAGTAATCACGTGACAGTCAAGGCTATTGGATTCGTCGGCACCGGCGCGATTACCGAAGCGATGGTTCGCGGGCTTCTCGCAGAACCGGCCTATGCCTCCGAGATTCACGTCTCTCCACGAAGCGCTCACATCGCCGCGACGCTCGTCGACGAATTCGCCGCCGTCAGAATTGCCAAGGACAACCAGGACGTCGTCGATCACAGCGACATGGTGTTCCTGGCGATACGGCCGCAGGTCGCCGAGGAGGTCGTGCAGGCGCTGTCGTTCAGGGATGGCCAGATGGTCGTCAGCCTCGTTGCGGCGACGGAGCGCCAAGCCCTCTCCGAATGGATCGGCGCCGACGTGCATCTCGTGCAGGCGATCCCCCTGCCCTTCGTCGCCGACCGGCAAGGCGTCACCGCCATCTATCCGCCTGATACCGCCGTCGCCGCGCTTTTCGATATGCTCGGAACGGCTGTGCAATGCCAGTCGAGGAAGGAATACGATCTTCTCGCGGCAGCGAGCGCAATGATGTCGACCTATTTCGGCATCATGGAGCAGGTTGCCGTCTGGCTGGAAAGATGCGGCCTCGAAAAGGCGAAGGGACAGGCCTATATCGCCCCGCTCTTTGCAAGCCTCGCGCAGAAAGCGAACAGCCCCGGCAACGAACCGTTCAGCGCGCTGAGCCGCGAATTCGCGACCAAGGGCGGACTGAACGAGCAGGTTTTTTCCGACTTCGAGAAGAAGGGCGGCCTTGCCGCTCTGACCGCCGCACTCGACGGCGTGCTTGCCCGCATCGAGGGCAGGAACTAAAAGGTCGGCGGCGTGCAGGCGCTGATAACCTCGCAGGGCACGGGCCCGACGCAGCGGAAACGGTGCGGGCGCCTGCTTTCGAAATAGTAGGCGTCACCCGGTCCAAGGATGCGCCGCTCGTCGTCGACCGTGACCTCGAGCCTTCCCGAGAGCACGATCCCGCCCTCCTCCCCCTCGTGAACAAGGGGAACCTTTCCGGTGTCGGCGCCCGGCTGGTAGCATTCCTTGAGGATTTGCAGGCTGCGTCCGAACAGGTTTTCCCCAACCTGCCTGTAGGAGATGGGACCCTTGCCGATCTCCACCAGTTCCTCGGCCGCATAAAAAGCCTTCTTTGGACGTTCGGGCTCGAAGGCGAAGAATTCCGCCAGACCGATGGGAATGCCGTCGAGAATCCGCTTCAAGGCCCCGACCGACGGATTGGAGGCGTTCGATTCGATCAGCGAGATCGTCGAATTGGGAACGCCGGTGCGTTTGGCGAGCTCGCGCTGGGAAAGCTTATGGGCGATGCGGAGATGGCGAAGGCGGCTGCCGATATCGACGGACATGATGAGTTCGTTTGTCTTGTTCAGAATATCGAAAACATATCCTTTCATTCCTTATATTTCAATTGGTTACAACGATAAAGAAAAGGACTTGTTTGAAAAGGAGAAATCGCCATTCTCGGCGCATTCCAAGGAGACCAGGATGGACCAGCTCAACAAGACGAACGCGCCCGTACTCGAAAATTTCTGGATGCCGTTCACCGCCAACCGGCAGTTCAAGGCGACGCCGCGGCTTCTCGCGGCCGCAGAGGGCATGTACTACACCGACGTTGATGGACATCAGGTGCTTGATGGCACGGCCGGCCTCTGGTGCTGCAATGCCGGCCACGGCCGCAAGAAGATCGCGCAAGCGGTCGAGCGGCAGCTTGCAACGCTCGACTATGCGCCGACCTTTCAGATGGGGCATCCGATCGCCTTCGACTTCGCCGCGAAATTGGCCGCGAATGCGCCGGGCGGTCCGCAAGCCAAACTCGACAGGGTGTTCTTCACCGGCTCGGGTTCGGAATCGGTCGATACGGCGCTGAAGATCGCCATCGCCTACCAGCGCGCCATCGGCCAGGGCACCCGCACGCGGATCATCGGGCGCGAAAAGGGCTATCACGGCGTCGGCTTCGGCGGCATTTCCGTCGGCGGCCTGGTCAACAATCGCCGGGTTTTCCCGCAAATACCGGCCGACCATATGCGCCATACGCTCGACATCGAGCGCAACGCATTTTCGAAGGGCCTTCCCGCTCATGGCGTCGAACTGGCGGATGATCTCGAGCGGCTGGTGCAACTGCACGGCGCCGAAACCATCGCCGCCGTCATCGTCGAGCCGATGTCGGGATCGGCGGGCGTGGTCCTGCCTGCGAAGGGTTATCTGGAAAAGCTGCGCGCGACTGCCGACAAGCACGGAATCCTACTAATCTTCGACGAGGTCATCACCGGCTTCGGGCGTCTCGGCGCTCCTTTCGCGACCGACTATTTCGGCGTCGCGCCCGACCTGATCACCACGGCAAAGGGCATCACCAACGGCACGATCCCGATGGGCGCGGTCTTTGCCAGCCGCGAGGTCTATGACGGCCTGATGGTAGGACCTGATAATGCGATCGAACTCTTCCACGGCTACACCTATTCCGGCCATCCGGTCGCCTGCGCAGCCGGGCTCGCGACGCTCGAGATCTACGAGGAAGAGGGCCTGCTGACCCGCGCGTCCGAGCTCGCCGAATACTGGCAGGAAGCTCTCCATTCGCTGAGAGGCTCGCCCAACGTGGTGGACATCCGCAATCTCGGCCTGGTCGGCGCGGTGGAATTGGCGCCGAGAGCCGCGGCGCCAGGAACCCGCGCCTACGACGTCTTCGTCGACTGCTTCAACAAGGGCCTGCTGATCCGCGTGACCGGCGACATCATCGCCCTCTCGCCGCCGCTGATCATCGAGAAGGCTCAGATCGACACGATCGTCTCGACGCTCAGCGATGCGTTGAAGCGCGCCGCATGACCTTCTCCCGATGCGGCGGCAAACGGGCCGCCGCATCCTGCTATCCCACCGGCACCCCAAGCCCGACCTTGACCCGATCCATTGCGACGAAGGTCCGGAAGCGTTTGACGTTGTTGTTGCCGAAGAAGAGCCTGCGCGTCAGAGCCTCGTAGTCGGCCATCGACGGCACGATGATGACCAGGATGAAATCCGCTTCGCCGGTGACGTAGTAGCATTGCTGGATCTCGGCCGCGGCCGTGAATTCACGCTTTGCCTGCTCGATCTGCTCGGCGGTTTCGCTGATGACCTCCACTTCGACGAAGATCGTGATGGATTGTCCGACCGCGTCCGGCTCGACGACCGAGACATCCGCCCGGATGACGCCCTCCTCCCGCATTCGCTTGATCCGACGCTGAACGGCCGGTGCGGAAAGGTTCACCGCATCGCCGATCGTTCGCTGCGGGGTCATATTGTCCCGCTGAAGAATGGCGAGGATTTTCCGGTCGAAATCGTCGAGATGCGGCGGATGAACGGGGTTGCGCAAACCGATGCTCCAATGAAACAAAATTGCAAATGAACGGCCAAATATCAGCGCCTTTTTCGTGTTCGCTGCAATAGAGTTCAACGAAACCCACATAAAGGTGCGCGATGTTTCTTTTGAACAGCACGGCAGACTATCGTCTGGCACTTGACCCGAGAGATGAGAAAACGCTCGACGCCTCCGCCGCCGTGGAGGTGGAACGCCACCTGGCTTTCCGGAAGGACCATGCGGTAACGCCGCTCGTGGCTTTGCCCGGATTGGCGAGCGAAATCGGCGTCGCCGCAATCCACGTCAAGGACGAAGGCCACCGCCTCGGGCTTGGAAGTTTCAAGGCGCTCGGGGGAGCCTATGCGGTGATCCGCCTCGTCCTCAAACAGGCCGAGCAGCAGCTTGGCCGCGTCGTCGATATGGCGGAGCTGCATTCGTCCGAGGTTCGCGCCATTGCGCAGACGATGACGGTCGCCTGTGCGACCGATGGCAATCATGGCCGTTCGGTTGCCCAGGGTGCGCAGTTGGTCGGTGCGCGCGCCGCAATCTTCGTCCACGCAGGCGTCAGCGGCGAACGCATCGCCGCCATCGCCCGCTTCGGCGCGGAGATGATCCGCGTCGAGGGAACCTATGACGACGCCGTCCGCGAAGCGGCCCGCGTGGCCGAGGCGAACGGCTGGATCATCGTTTCGGATACGTCCTGGCCGGGCTATGAGCGGATCCCCGGTCTGGTGATGCAAGGCTATACCGCCCTCGTCAGGGAAGCGCTCCGACAGATGCAGGAACCGCCGACTCATGTGTTTATCCAGTCCGGCGTCGGGGGAATTGCCGCAGCGGTCGCCGGCCATCTGGCCATCGAGTTCGGCAAAAATCGTCCCGTCTTTACGGTCGTCGATCCCGCCCGCGCGGCATGCCTGTTCGAGACGGCGCGGGCCGGGCGTCCGGTGACGGTCGCCCATGGCGAACCGACCGTCATGGCGATGCTCGAATGCTACGAACCCTCCCTTGTCGCCTGGCGGATTCTTGCCCGCGCCGCCGACGCCTTCATGACGGTGGATGAGGCGGATGCGACCGACATCATGAAGCGTCTTGCCAACCCGGTCTCCGGCGACCCCGCCGTCGTTGCCGGCGAAAGCGGCGGTGTCGGCCTCGCAGGCGCCATCAAGGCCGTCGCCGACCCGGCGCTCAGGGCAGCGCTCTCGATCGACGGCCGCTCCCGTATCTTCGTGGTGAATACGGAAGGCGCAACCGATCCCGGCAAATATCAAGAGATCGTCGGACTGTCGCCCGCAGCAGTCGCCGCCAGGAACCGTGAAGGAGCCCTGACATGACCGGACAATCGATCGATGCCGCGCGTCTCCTCGGCCGGATCCGGACGCTCGGCGAGATCGGCCAGGATGCCGACGGCCGACTGATCCGGCTGGCGGCCTCCGATACGGAGAAACTCGGCCGCGACCGGTTCGTCGCCTGGATCGAGGGCGCGGGACTTCAAGTCGCCGTCGATCGCATCGGCAATATCTTCGGCATCTGGAAGCCCGATAGCGTGACCGACAACGCACCCCTCATGCTAGGCTCGCATATCGACACGGTCATCGGTGCCGGCATTTACGACGGCTGCTACGGCACGCTTTCCGGGCTTGAAGTGATCGAAACGCTGAGGGCAGAAGGCTTGACGCCGTCTCGTCCGATTGTCGTCGCGGCCTTCACCAACGAGGAAGGCGTGCGCTACGCGCCCGATATGATGGGGTCGCTGGTCTATGCCGGCGGCCTGGATGTCGATACGGCGCTTGCCACCATCGGCACCGATGGAACGATCCTCGGCGACGAACTCGAGCGGATCGGCTATGCCGGAGAGCATCAACCAGGATTCCCTAGGCCGCATGCCTATATCGAACTCCACATCGAGCAAGGGCCGGTGCTTGAGCGCGAGGGCATTCGCCTCGGTGCCGTGGAACATCTGCAAGGCATCTCCTGGCAGAAAGTTGTTATCACGGGAGACGCCAATCACGCGGGAACGACACCGATCTCCATGCGCCGCGACGCGGGTCATGCGGCCGCACGGGTCGTGACCTTCCTGCGCGACCGGGCGCAGGCATCGAACACGCCGACGGTCGCCACCGTCGGCTGCATGCGGTTCGAACCGGATGTCATCAACGTGATCCCGTCGCGGGCGACGTTCACGGTCGATCTCCGTGACCCGGACGAAGAACGGTTGAGAGAAGAGGAAGCCGCGCTCGCGACCCTCCTGGACAGGCTATCGGCCGAGGAGCAGGTCGGCGTATCGGTGGAGAGGCTTGCCCGGTTCGAACCAGTCAAGTTCGATCAGAACATCGTGAGGCTGATCGAAGAGGCGGCGCGGGAACGGGGCCTCGCCTGCCGGCGGATGACCTCCGGTGCCGGCCACGATGCGCAGATGATCGCCAGGATCGCCCCGTCGGCGATGATCTTCGTGCCAAGCATCGGCGGTATCAGCCATAATCCGAAGGAATATACCGACGACGAGGATCTCGTCGCAGGCGCAAACATCCTGCTCGATGTCGTTCGCCGGCTTGCCACGGAAGGATTGCCGGCATGACCACCGACAAGGACGCTTTACATGCAGAGATGACGGCGTGGAGACACAATCTTCACACGTACCCCGAATTCGGCTTCGAGGAGCAGCGGACCTCCGCCTTCGTCGCCGCAAAGCTGCGGGAATTCGGATTCGACGAGATCGTCGAGGGCGTCGGCGGCACAGGAGTCGTCGCAACGCTGAAGCGCGGCAGCGGCAACCGCGCCATCGCGCTGCGCGCCGACATGGATGCACTCAGGATCAGCGAACAGACGACCGTCCCGCACCGATCTCAAAACCCGGGCGTCATGCATGCCTGCGGTCACGACGGCCACACCACGATGCTGCTCGGCGCCGCAAAGATCCTGGCTGGTGAAGGCGGCTTCGACGGCACCGTGCGCTTCATCTTCCAACCGGCCGAAGAATGGGGCAAGGGGGCGCTGGCGATGATCGCCGACGGGCTCTTCGAAAGATTTCCCTTCGACGAGATCTACGGCATCCACAACATGCCGGGGATCGGCGTCGGCAGCTTCCAAACGCGCCCTGACGCGATCATGTCGGCCGAGGACAATTTCGAGATTACGCTGACGGGCATCGGCGGCCATGCCGCAAGGCCGCACTGGGGCAACGAGGTGCTCGTCGCGGCATGTGCGCTCGTGACCAATCTGCAGACCATCGTCTCCAGGCGGCTGGATCCGGCCGATATCGGCGTCGTGTCCGTCACGGAACTGATCACCGACGGCACGAGGAATGCGCTCCCCGGCCTCGCTCGCATTCTGGGCGATGCCCGCAGCTTCCGTTCGGAGATCAGCGAGACGATCGAGAAGCAGATGCGCCTGATCGCCGAGGGCACGGCCATGACCTACAACGTCAAGGCCGATGTGATCTACACCAGGGAATTCGTGCCTCTCATGAACGACCCTGTCTTGACGGAGGAAGCCCTGACCGTGGCACGTGATCTCTACGGTGTTTCGAACGTCGCCATCGCGAGTAAGCCGATGACTGGATCCGAAGACTTCGCGCAGTTCCTCGCGCGCGTGCCGGGCTGTTTCGTATTCCTGGGCAATGGCGTCCACTCGCCGCCGCTCCATAACCCGACCTATGACTTCAACGACGCCGGCCTCTCGCATGGAGCAAACTTTCACGCAGGGATTGTTCGTCGACGGCTCCACACAGGCTGATCTGTGAGACCGGGTGAGCGCTCAGCGCTTCAAGGTCTGAGACGGCAACTGGCCGAAGCGCTTCCTGTATTCGGCTGCAAATCGCCCCAGATGCGTGAAGCCCCATCTCAGCGCGATGTCCGCAATGCCCTGCCTGGCGTCGGATTCGAGCAAATCGCGATGGGCGGCAACCATCCGAAGTTCCTGCAGGTAGGCCATCGGGGTCGTATCCCTGAACTGCCGGAAACCCTGTTGCAAAGTCCGAACGCTGACCTTGGCTGCAATCGCGATGTCGTTGAGCGAAATCGGCTCGGCGATGTGTTCGTGCATGAAGTCGATCGCCCACTTCACATGGCGTGGGGCCGGTGTCGGTGCAGGGAGCGCAAGCTCGTTCGAATAGCGATTGGGACAGGCCTCCAGAAGCAGATAGATCGCGGCGTCGCAGAGCGAGCCGGCGGCCAGCGGCGACCGTTGCAGCGGTCCGTTGCCGCTGAGCCCGCGATGGAGGTTCGAGACAAGTTGCTGCAATACAAGCCCCGGACCGGTCGTCAGATCGATGTGAGGATGAAAATCGATGTCGCCGCTGATCGTTCGTTCGAACATCTGCGTGAGGTGGCTGATGATCTTCGCCTGATCGACGAACAGGCCGAAATGACGGCGAGGCCCAAACAGGCGGGCGCCTGCGGCACGACCTGCCTCAAGGATCGTACCACGCGCGGGGACCGAGTATATTTGCTCCCGCATGCCGTCGAAGAACGCGTTTCCCTCCATCGGCAGAAAAACGATCATCCTGTCGCTGGTCGCCTCCCGCCTGATCAGGATCGTGCCTTCGTAGGTGCAGTCGGCTACGGTCACCTCGTCTCCCACGGAGACGAAATTGCAGCGGTACGCTATGGGCATATTGCCTTCCGCCACAACTTTGATCGGGGAGTTTGGCGTCGACAATACTTCCGAAAGCGCGTCCGGGTCTGTTCCGCTATGCGCCGTCTCCCGAAACGACATGCTCTGCATTGCCAGCTGCCGGGTGAGGCCGGCATTGTTATATGCTTGAGAACTAATGGACATTCTGGACCTCGAAAGACGAGGCGCACAAGCGACACTGGATTTGTGCAATCATGTTCATCCCTCTTTTGTGTTGCCCCCTGGGCGCTTTCAGCCGTAGCGGCTGATTGCGAGATCCCTCGCATCGATTTCCGGCTGGCGGCCGCCGACGAGATCGCCGATGAGCCGCGCCGAACCGGTGCTCATCGTCCAGCCGAGCGTGCCGTGGCCGGTATTGAGGAAGAGGCCGGCGACCTTTGTCGCGCCGATGACCGGCGTGCCATCAGGCGTCATCGGGCGCAGGCCGGACCAGAAGGAAGCCTTGGAAATATCGCCGCCGGGGAAGAGATCGGTGACCGAGTGTTCCAGCGTGCTGCGACGGGCCAGGCCGAGGTCGTTGGTATAGCCTGAGATTTCAGCCATGCCGCCGACGCGAATGCGGTCGCCGAGCCGGGTGATCGCGATCTTGTAGGTCTCGTCCATGACGGTCGATTCCGGCGCGCGCGACGCATCGGTGATGGGGATGGTGAGCGAATAGCCCTTGACGGGATAGACCGGCAGCCGGATGCCGAGCGGCTTGAGCAGCAGCGGCGAATAGCTGCCGAGCGCGACCACCACCGCCTCCGCGCTCATCCGCTCACGATCGGTGATGACCCCGCGCACCCGGCCGGCCTCGACATCCAGCGCCTTGATCGTCGTGCCGTAAGCAAAACGGACACCGAGCGCGGCGGCTTTGGCCGCCAGCGCATTGGTGAACTTGAAGCAGTCGCCGGTCTCGTCCTTCGGCGTCAGCAGACCGCCGACGATCTTGTCGCGCACGTGCTTCAGCGCCGGTTCGAAGCGGACACAGCCGTCCCGGTCCAGCACCTCATAGGGAATGCCGTCGGCAGCCAGTGCCTTGACATCCTTTGCCGAAGCCTCGAGCTGTTGCTGCGTGCGGAACAGCTGCAGGGTTCCCTGCATGCGTTCGTCATAGGCGATGCCGGTCTCGGCGCGAAGGTCGGCCAGCGCGATGCGGCTGTAATCGGCAAGGCGCAGCATGCGGCTCTTATTGATCGCATAGCGCTCGGAGGTACAGTTCGACAGCATCCTCGCCATCCAGGCAAGCATGGCCATGTCCAATTTCGGGCGCAGGATGAGCGGCGCGTGCTTCATGAACAGCCACTTCATGGCCTTCATAGGAATGCCGGGCGCCGCCCATGGCGAGCAATAGCCAAAGGAGACTTCGCCGGCATTGGCAAAGCTCGTCTCCAGCGCCGGACCCGACTGCCGGTCGACGACCGTGACGTCATGGCCTGATTTGGCCAGTTGATAAGCGGATGTGACGCCGACGATGCCGGCTCCTAGAACGATGACCTTCATGATGTTCCCAATGATGGAGCCGCCGGCTCTCAGCGATATTGCCTGTGATAACGATCGCCCAGGCCGGTTAGGATTTCGTAAGAAATGGTGCCGGCGTCGCCGGCGATGTCCTCGAGCGTCTGATGGCGGCCGAGCACTTCGACAAGGCTGCCGAAGGTCAGCGCGCCTTCGGGCAGTGCCGTGATGTCGACGGTCGCGCTGTCCATCGACACACGGCCGACGATCGGCAGGCGTGTGCCGTTGAAATAGACGGCGCCGCGGTCGCCCAGGCACCGCGGCAGACCATCGGCATAGCCGGCGGCAATGGTGGCGAGACGCGTTTCCCGCTGCGTGACATGCGCGCCGCCATAGCCGACCTTGGCACCCGCCGGCACGGTGCGCGTCTGCACGACGGCAACATCGAGGCTGACGACCGGTTCCATCGGGTTCTTCTCGCCGGCGTTCGGAGCGCCGCCATAAAGCGCGATGCCGGGGCGGGCAAGCACGCCGTGATAGGCGTCCCCCAGGAAAACCCCGCCGGAATTGGCGAAGGAGATGTCGAAGCCGGGAAATTCGTCGGCGATGCGGGACATCTCGGCAAATTGATCGCCGTTCTGCTCGCTGTCCATGTCATCGGCCGAAGCCAGATGGCTCATGATGAACAGGATTTCGACATTGGCGCCGTCCCGGAGGGCTGCCGCCAGCTCCGCTCGCTCTTCCTGGGGAAAGCCGAGCCGCGACATGCCGGTGTCGAATTGCAGGACGGCGGGCAGGCAGCGATTCAGGATACGTGCAGCCGCCGACCATTGCCGCCACTGCGCCAGCGAATTGAGAACCGGAACGATGCCCATCTCGGCGCAGGCGATCTCGTTTCCGGGCTGCAAGCCGTTCAGCACGAAAATCTGGGCATCGTGCGCAAGGGCCGGCCGGAGCCTCAGGGCCTCGACGAACTGGGCGACGAAGAAATGCCTGCAACCTTCCCTGTAGAGCGTTCTTGAGACCCGCTCGGCGCCGAGGCCATAGGCGTCTGCCTTGACGACCGCGCCCGCGCGGACCGGTGACAGCATCGACACGAGCTTGCGATAGTTGCGGCCGAGGGCGGCAAGATCGATCGTCAGATAGCCCGTGGCTCCCTGCGCTGGAGTAACGGTGCGTGTGCGGGAAACCAAAATATCGCTATCCATGTCCACCCCTTGTCGATTTCAAGGAGTTTATGAAATAATGAGCGAAATTGCCTATCATTCAGTAGTCGATTATTGTGTGATTTGCCTATTAGCCGCATAATCAACGAATATTTGGAACGATATCTCATGCCCGCTCTTGACGTGATCGATCGCAATATCCTGAGATTGCTGCGCCTCGATGCCCGCATGAGCAATGCCAAGCTCGCCGCGGAGATCGGTCTCTCTCCATCGGCCTGTCTCAGGCGCATCAAAATCATGGAAAAATCAGGTGTGATCCGCGGCTATACGGCGCTGATCGACACTGGCAATGCGGATGAGATGATCGCCGTGATCATCAACATCACCCTGGAACGACAAACAGAGGATTATCTCGACCGCCTCGAAGCGGCGGTTCGCCGGCATCCCGAGATCCGGGAATGTTTTCTGATGACGGGCGGTTCGGACTATCTGTTGCGCGTGGAGGTCGCGAATGCCGGCGAGTTCGAGCGGATTCACAAGGAGATACTGTCGACCTTGCCGGGTGTCCTCAGGATTCATTCCAGCTTCTCGATTCGCAATGTTCTGGCGACACGCACGAGGGGCAGGCGCTGAACCGCGATCCCCACGCTTAGAGCCTTTCCGGGTTAGATTGAAGCATTCTGCCGGAGCAGGTTTTCGTCAGGCTCTAGATCAATTCGAGCGCCGTAGCCTTGGCGACCGCTTCACTCGTCGTGGCGACGGTCAGCTTCCGGCGTGCCGAGGCGAGATAGAGTTGCACCGCGCTCACCGAAATGGACAGACGGGCGCAGATCTGCTTTGCCATCAGGCCGCTGGCCGTCATTTCAAGACATTGCAGTTCGCGGCGCGACAATTGCGGAAAATCCGCCGTTTTTCTCAGGCCCGACAGAACCATGGCCCTGTCGTGGAGATGGTGGGCGAGAAACTGGAGGTCGCGCATGCTGTCCATGCGGAAATGCCGCCAGTAGGCGTCGGGGTGATTGGACGTGACCGTAAACAGCGACCGCTCCCCTTGAGGTCCCCGCACCGGCAGAGTCACGCCCTGCCGGCCGATACCGAAGGCCATGGCCTCCTTGAAGAAGCCATAAGCCCGGCCCGAATCCCATTTTGACGCCGACCATTCCACGGGCAGGAAGCCGCGCCGGCCGAGACGGACGACGGGATCGATGCTGAAGTAGTCCCGGTCAAGATATTGTTTCACCCACTCGGGCGGGTAGGTCAGCATCAGTAACGGATTGCTGGCCGCCGCCCCCGAGGAGCGGATCACATGCAAAACCATGTGCGATATCGCATAGATGTGGCGGACTTCGTCCAGCGTCGTTTCCAGATCCCGCAATGTCGGCGCTGCGGAGATCCGATCCAGACAATAGAAAAAACGAGAACTGCTCAGCATGAGATGGACTCGTGGTTGTGCGTTTCATTGACTACTCGTACCGGTAACATTTCACGGGATCGGGGAACAGCTAATTCTAATACAACCATGGGTGCGGTGAAAAATGGGTTAAGGCTTAGCGGGAGCATATCCCGCTGCTGGGCGAGCCTTACCGCATGCCGCCATCGGCAAAGGTTCTGGGACGATTGGGCGAAGCTCGCTCCAGTCGGGACAGGTTGGCCCGAAGTGCCCGGCAATTGTCCGCCGTCACATCCCATAGGCCGACATACAGCTTGCCAATCTCGGGCAGGGATCGGGCAAGCGGCGTCGGCCTCCAGCCGATCCTGCGATACACTCCGACCATGGCGCCATCATAGACGCCGACGATGCTTTCGATACCGGTGTCGAGCGCAAGGTCGCAAAGCCCTGAGAGCAGCTCCGTGGCAACTGTGCGCGATTGCTCCATGTGCCCGGCAAGCGGGTGAACGCAAAAGCGCGTACATTCCCAAGTCGTTGGGCTATCGACGTCGATAGGCTGATCGAAGAAATGCCGGAACTCGCTTTTGAGCATCGTCGCTCCCGTCGTCGGTAGCAGGCGCAGCGAACCCGTCAGTGTGCCGGAAGGTCGTTGCGTGACGAGATATACGGGATCCTCGGCCTCGTCGTATCGGTCCCTCTCCCATTGGTCCCGGACATCGACCTGCCATCCCAGCCGATCGCGAAAAACGGCGGCGCGAGCCCGAAACATTTCATCGAAAGCACGTCGATCGGTATCGAGCATGTCTTTGGTGAGTATCCGCAACATATCCGTCCCTCCTGATGTTCTGACGTTTCACAACAGGAGGCCGACCGGGAGCAATCTGGATATTTCACCAGGTTGACCGGTGCTTCGCTTTGCCTTCCCCTTTCATAAGAAGTTTCTGATGTTCGTCGATCGAAAGCTCTTGGTAATTGCCAATTTTAACGCAACCAACGGGAGGATTCTGATGACCCACGACATGGCCCGCGGCAAACGTATTCGAGAGGCGATATCCCGGGGCAAGTTCCGGAAAGTTCACGCCCTGGCGGCCGAACTGGACGTGTCTGTCGCCGCCGTCTCACGCTGGCAGAATGGCGGCCATACCTCGCTGGAAAGCGCCTGCGCGCTCGCCGACCTGCTGGATGTCTCCCTCGACTGGCTGCTGCTCGGGCGAGGCACCATGGACTGGCATAGGAACAGCGCGATCTCCGCCACGGAATTGCAAATGGTTCTGGCGTTGCGCAACCGGTCTGCGGCAACACGGTCCAATCTCGCTGGGCTGGTCGAATCCATCCCTCCGGAGCACCCGTAACGCCAAGCGCAATTCTGCGCGAATTTTTGACCTGAGGTCAACACGTTTAGGTTGATAAAAAGCAGATCGTCGACGATCTTTCTAGTTAAAGCTTCAACGGCGACACAACAGGGCGGCCAGCTCGCCCTGCCCTCGCCGCCGCAGAGACCTTGTTTTCACTCTCAATGCAGAAGGGTCGTTGGCGTCGGCTTTTGACGTGAAACCGTAAATACGCAGCCCGAAAATTATCGAAAAACCGCATCGCCACCGGTCCGGAACATTTTTGGATCTGGTCCCGGCAGTCTCAACCGATTTTGGAGTCAGTCAATGACAGTTGCGCTTTGGAGTCAGTCAATGACCGGTGCGAACCCGGCCCATATCGGCGCCAATGCGCCTACGGTCAAACCGCGGCCTGCCTTCGCGCAGACCGATCTGGTCGCATTGTCGCGCTATTTTTCTCTGCTGATGATGCGCAACATCACAAGCGATGGCTATGTCATCGAGGATCCGGCATCGCCGGGCGTCTTTTCGGCCCCGGGCTGCGTCATCGCCGCACCCTCCTATCCAGCGAACACGCCGGGTGTCGACCAGGACTATGTTTTCAACTGGGTCCGCGACGGGGCCATTACGGCCATCGAAATCGCACTTGCCGGCTTGCTGCCCGTTCCGGGCGGGGTTTTGCCGAGCCTGGTCGACTACGTGAATTTCGCCGCGCTCTGCCAGGCGAATGCGCAGAATTCCGCGACCGTCACACTTGGCCACGCCTGCTTCACCATCACCGGCGAGGTTCGTCCGTGGTCGGAGCAGAATGACGGACCGGCCATTCAGTCGATTGCGATCCTGACCTTGTTCAATCAGCTGGATGGCGCCACGCAGACGATCGCCAAACAATTGGTCGAGACCAACCTCTCTTATCTTCTCGAAGTTTACCAGAACAAGACCACCAATCTCTGGGAGGAATATGAGGGCTATTCCTTTTTCGCAAGGGCCGTACAGCTGCGCTTTTTCCGGGAAATTTCCGCAAACACGATCTCTATTGCCGTGCCTGCCGGGGTGGCCGATGCCATCTCCTGGCTGGAAAGCCAGCTGGCCACCCACTGGAACGGGCAGCTCTATGTGAGCATTCTGGATGCCGCGGAGCAAGCCGGTTACGACGCGAACATCGATATCGTCTCTGCGGTCTGCTATGGCGGGATCGAGCCGACCGATACCAAGCTGCTGGCAACGGCGGCCATCCTGCGGCGCCAGTGGGCCGATCCTTCGTCTTCGAACTATTACCCGATCAATGGCGCCGACGCGGCCAAAGGGCTCGGACCACTCTTCGGGCGCTATCCAGGCGATCATTACGATGGCGATGTGGCGGCCCCGGTGGTCGGCGGCCATCCCTGGGCTCTGTGCACGGCCAACTTCGCCGAGTTCCAATATCGGCTTGCCAATGCCATCGAGGCCAGCGGCGCCATCCCCCTCGATCAGTTCTCCGAGCCCTTCTTCACGGAACTGGGACTTGGCGCATCCAGCAGCGCCGCCGACGCCTCAGCTGCCTTGCGGGCTTCGTCTGACGTCATGCTGCGCGCCATCGTCTACCACAGCGATCACTATGAACTGAGCGAACAGTTCGATGGAACCGTTGGCTATGAGAAAAGCGTCCGGAACCTGACCTGGAGCTACGCCTCCTTTCTGTCGGCGGTCAGAGCCCGCTCCGCCGCCGCCCCCGCCGCCAAGTCCAAACCCCGAAACTCCCGCGGCCCGAGATCATGACGACGTCAGGCCGTCCGGTCTGAAATCTCGATTGAGTCCAGAACCGCATGATCCGCAAAGCCTGATGCGGCTTTCCGAGGATAATGGAGGACCAAAGTGCTTTTTCCCCTTGAATCCGCGATAAAAGCCGATGCCGAAACCGTCGCAGCGTCTGGCGACTACGATATCGTGATTGTCGGCAGTGGCATTTCCGGCGCAATCATTGCCAAGCAGGCTGCCGAAGCGGGCAAGCGTGTCCTTATCCTTGAAGCCGGAACCGGTGCCAACAGCACACTGTCAGGCTATGACAATCTGCTGACGACTTTCTATTCGGCAGCCTCCAAGGACAACCAGTCGCCCTTTCCGCTGAATGCGAACGCGGCCATGCCCCGCAGCCCGCAGCTTCGCAAGCTGCAGGCCGGGGAAACCGATAGCTCGACCTATATCGTTCAATCCGGCCCTTATGTCAGCGATACGACATATACCCGTATTTTCGGCGGAACGACCATGCACTGGGAGGCGAAAACGCCTCGCCTGCTTCGCTCGGACTTCAAGACGCGCACCATTTTCGGCCAAGGGTTGGACTGGCCGCTGAGCTTTGAGGAAATCGAGGATGATTACCGCCTGGCCGAGCGGGAAATCGGTGTATCGGCAGATGTCGAAGATCAGCAATATCTGGGGCAGACCTTCCCGGACGACTATGTCTTTCCCATGCGCGGCCTGCCGCTTTCTTATCTGGATCAGCAGGTCAACAAGGGCATCGAAGGCACCAGCGTCGAACTTTACGACAAGACCTATCCCCTGAAGGTCAGGCCCTATCCGCAGGGGCGCAACAGCATACCCAACCCGGCCTATGACGGCGGCAAGGGCTACCGTCCCATCGGCGCCGTCGATACGCATCAGGTCGAAGAGGGCGGTCGCTGCCAGGGCAACACCAACTGCGTACCGCTCTGTCCCGTGCAAGCGCGTTACCACTCGGGCAAAACGCTTGCCAAGGCGTTCGCGGTAAACGGGAAATGGGGCGAGCGGCTGGTCGAATTGTTGCCGCAGGCGGTCGCGTCGAAGGTCAACATCGATCCGGATAGCGGGAAAGTCCGCTCTCTCGAGGTGAAGATCTACAAGGACCCGGCCTCACCTGTTCACGAGACCATCACCGTGAAGGGCAAGGTTTTCGTGCTTGCGGCAGGCGCCATCGAAACGGCGCGTCTCATGCTGGCCTCCGGCCTGCGCAGCACCAGCGGTCTTGTCGGACGCAATCTGATGGACCACGCCTATCTGCTGAACTGGGCGCTGATGCCGGAAATCTGCGGCACGATGCGCGGAACCAGCTCGACGGGCGGTATCGTGGACCTGCGGGACGGGCCTTTCCGGGAAAAGCAGGCCGCCTTCGCCATCGATATCCATAATGACGGCTGGGGCTGGGCCACGGGTGCGCCGACTTCCGACCTTCTCAAACTGGTGGATGATCGCAACCTCTACGGGGCGGATCTTCGGCGCGGCATGATCGACCAGGTTTCGCGGCAGTTGCTGCTGGCATTCATGATCGAGGTCATGCCCGTCGAAAGCAACCGCATCGCGGTGGATCCGCAATATACCGATGCTCTGGGCAATATGCGGCCCATCCTGTCCTTCACGGTTCCGGAATATACCATGAAGGGTGCCGCCTATGGCCGCCAGTTTGCGCGCACCGTCTTCACGCGTCTGGGCGCGCAGGATCATACCCAATACGACCCCAGCGATTTCGGCTATGTGGCCTATGAGGGGCAAGGCTATGCGATCCGCGGCGGCAATCATCTGGCCGGGACCCATATCATGGGAACGACGAAGACCAATTCCGTCGTGGACAAGAACCAGCGCAGCTGGGACCACGAAAACCTCTATCTCGTGGGCGGCGGCAGCATGCCGACGATCGGCACGGCCAATGTCACCTTGACGCTGGCCGCCATGTGCTTCCGAAGCGGCCGCGACATTCTGAAGTCTCTGCATTGAACGAAGACCGGCATCCGCTGTGCGGAACGAACAGATGGCCTCGCAAGCGACACGAAGCCGGCCTGTGAACCCAACTTATCTTTCATGGAGCTTGAGATGTATTCCTCCAGTATTAAGACGCTCGATGAGCTGAAAGAGTTTCTCTACCGGGCGATGCAGCTCGAACATGCGACGATTCCGCCTTATCTGACGGCGCTTTACTCGATCAAGCCCGGCGTCAATCAGGATGCGACCCAGGTTCTGCGCGTGATCGTCGTGGAAGAAATGCTGCATCTGACCATCGCGGCCAATATTCTCAACGCCATCGGCGGCACGCCGGATCTTGTCAGGCCGGACTTCGTAGCCCGCTATCCCGCCGCCCTGCCGGACGGCGAGACGGATTTCAAGGTCGGCATCCAGGCTTTCGGCCGTGAGGCGCTGGCGACTTTCCTGAAAATCGAGCGGCCGGCCCAGCGTCCTGAACATCTCGTCGGCAAGGGCCTGATATATCGCAAAACTCCCCCTGATATCACCGCGCTTGCCAGCCATCCGAGCCATGAGGACCTCCACTTCTTCAGTATCGGCGAGTTCTACTCAGCCATCGCGGAAGGCATCAAATACCTGGAGGCCGAAGCGCATGGGGCGGGCACAACCATCTTTACAGGCGACAGATCGCGCCAGATCACCTCGGAATATTATTACTCCGGCGGCGGCGAGCTGTTTCCGGTGACCGATCTGAAAAGCGCGTTGGAAGCCATCGATCTCATCATCGAACAGGGCGAGGGCGACGGAGGCGGTATCTACGACGATGACGACCACGAACTGGCCCATTACTATCGTTTCGAGGAACTGGTCAAAGGCCGCTACTACCAGAAGGGCGACCAGCCCGGCCACCCCACAGGTCCTGAGTTGCAGGTCGATTGGGAAGGCGCGTATCCCATAAAAAAGAACCTGAAAGTGGAGGACATACTCGAAGGCTCGGAACTGCGTGGGGCGGCGATCGCCTTCAACACGCGCTACGGCGAATTTCTCCAGCTTTTGACGCGTGCCTATAACGGCCAGCCGACCCTGCTGCTGGAAGCCGTTCCGATGATGTTCGAATTCCGCAACATGATCCTCGAACTCATCCGCAATCCCCTGCCGCAACATCCCGGTAAGAACGGCAGCCCCACCTATGAGATCCCCGGCGCCATCAAACAGCCAGCCGCCACCCGGCAGGCGGAGGTAAACGCATGAGCAACCGTTTCGAGGCATTTCTGGGTCTTTCCGGCGAATTGACGGCCTTCTCCCACTTTGATCTCCTGGGAACGGGCCTGGCGGACCGCTATCTCGCCACGCTCGACAAGGTGGTCGGCGGCGAGATCGTCGACGCGCTGCTGGCCGCCTTCGCCGCCCTGCCATCCCCGGAAGGTGAGGTCCGCATCCAGGCGGTGCGCACGACCATTCTGGGCAATGAATTGCTCGGAGACGTGGCCCGTGCGCTGATCAAGCTCTGGTATTCCGGCACCTGGTTCGAGCTGTCCTCCGCCTGGACCGAGCGCTTTGGCCCCAGGCCTGCGAATATCACCTTCGTCGTTTCTCCCGATGCCTATGTCGAGGGTCTGCTCTGGAAGGCGATCGGAGCCCACCCTGCAGGCGCCAAGGGGCCGGGTTTCGGCTCCTGGGCCTTTCCGCCGAAAATTCCGGCTTTTTCCGGCTCTCGATTCCAAAACCTGACCTGACGCCACTTCCGTTTGTCTTCAAGAACTGGATCATTGCCATGACGACACATCTGCATCGACTGACGCCTGCCAAAGTCTGGCTCGGTGTCATCCCCACGCTCTGGTGGAATGACGATTTCATCAATATCGACATCGGCATCCCCTACGAGCAGGCTCTGAGTGAAATGGCGCTCGCCGGCTATGTCGGATGCGGCGTCGGCCACAAATATCCGACGGACCCGAAAATATTGCGGCCTGTCCTCGAACTCAGGGGATTACGGATTTCCGAGCCCTGGGTGAGCACCTACTTCACCATCAATGCGATGAAGCGTCATACGCTTGATAATGTCGATGCTCAACTCGACTTCCTCGAAGCCATGGAAGGCGGCAGCGACGATCCGCGCAGGGCCGACCTGGTCGTTTCCGAGTTTGGCGGAGCGGTCAATCCGCTTCCTGTCGCCCTGTTTCCGAATTGCCCCGATTTCTCCGATGACCAGTGGAAACGGCTGATCGAAGGCCTGCATGAGGCCGGAGAGAAAGCCAGGGCCCGTAACCGCCGGCTCTGCTATCACCCGCATCTGGGGACCGGGGTGATGAATACGGAAGCGATCCACCGGCTCATGGACGAGACGGATCCTCGCCTGGTCAACATGCTTCTCGATACCGCGCACCAGGCGGCTGCCGGTGTCGATCCGCTGGCGCTGGCCAGAAAATATGCCCACCGCATCAAGCATGTTCATCTGAAAGACATTCGCGCCGAGGTGGTTACGAAGATTCACAAAGAAGGATTGTCCTTCCAGCAAGGGATCGAGGCAGGGATCTTCACCGTCCCGGGTGACGGCTCCATAGGGACCTTTCCGGAAATCCTCGATGCATTGGCCGAGGCGGATTTCGCCGGTTGGATCTGCGTCGAGGCAGAGCAGGACCCAGCCAAGGCCAATCCGCTGCAATACGCGAAAATGGGCCGCGAATATCTGCGCAAGCTGCTCGGATGGTAGCCCGGCGCGGACCGTTTGTCTCAGCCCGATGGCGATGTGAAGGAGGCGGGCAGGGATCTCGCTTCATGACGGTGTCGGGCGGGACATCATCCTGAACCACGCATGACTGGATAGCGACAGCTGGAGCGATGAAGATGGAAGAGGCACGCAGACGAGAGATATATTTCAGCTTCTTTATGTTTACAGCCGATTTGAGGCCGAACGACGCGGGCTATACCCAGGTTCTTGTCCGGCATCTGAAAGCGCTTACCGAGATCGGCTACACCGGCTTCGATGTGCATATCGCCCCAGGACCGGCCAACGTCGGTCATCACGCTGAGGTCGAAAGCTATATCGGCCTCAAGAGGGCGTTCGATCGGGCCGGCTTCCGGGATGTGAAGTTCACAACCAATGTGGGGACCACGCGAACCTTCGATCCGACCTCGCCCTATGAGGACCAGCGCAAGCAGGCGCTGTCCTATCTCAAATCCCGCGTCGACATCACCTCGGTGCTGGGCGGGGAGAATACGATCATGTCGGGGCCGTTCCTGTACCCCTATGGCATCTTTCCACTGACGGATGACGGCGAAGGGATCTGGAGCGACGCGCTTCAGGATTGGATGAAGCCACGATACGCGGCGGCCGCCTCCATCTTCCGGGAATTGGCGCAATATTCTGCGGAGAAGCGGGTGAAGCTCGCCATCGAACCGGTCAAGAATTGGGAAACGCCCGGGCCGACCATGGTCTCGGAAGCGCTGGATTTTCTCGAAAGCGCCGACATTCCGGTCGGGGGCGTCACGATCGATACAGCCCAGGTCGTCATGGAAAGCCAGGGACCGGCGATCTTCAGGAAAAATGTCGCCCGTGCCGTTCAGCAGAGTCGGTTGAATTACGTTCACATCTCGGCGCCGGACCGGGGCGCTGTCAGAGATAGCTGGATTCCCTGGGAGATCATGCTGGACGAAATCGAGCCGGTCTATTCCGGCCCCTATCTCGTCGAAGTCTTCAACGCGATTCCACCCTTCGAGAGTTCGATGCGAATGACGCGCAGACGCTTCTGGCGGCCCGGTGAGGACGCGCCGGAGGCAGACGTCGACAGCGCCTACGACGTTGCGCGCGCGGCCCTGAAGACATTGGAGGAGAAACTCGCGTCCCGCAGTCGTTGATCTCATCCGTGATGGCGCTCGGGCGCAGATGTTGTGCCCGAGTGAACTTCAAATCTCAGCAAACGACCTTTCAATCAGGGAGATACCGATGGTCACGCAATTGCCGGATCCCATTAAAATCGTCAGGCGAGCAGGCGATGTCCGTATTCATACTTTCATTTCAGCCTTCACGGCTGACAATATCGCCAATGCAACGCACATCATCGAAAGCAGGAACAAGCTTGTTCTCGTCGATGGGCAATTCCTCGTTCCCTATGCGCTGCAATTCAGGGAATATGCCAACAGTATCGGCAAGAAGATCGACCGGATCTATCTGTCGCACAGACACCCCGACCATTGGTTCGGCCTGGGAGCCGCATTCAGCGATATTCCGATTTATGCATTGCCGAAAACGATAGAGTTCCTGCAGCAGCATGGGGAAGATTCCCTGAATGACCACTGGAAATTGGGCAATCTCGCTCCGAAGAGCTTGATCATTCCCGAAAGAGCTGTCCGCGCCGGCGAGGAAATCATCGACGGAGTCAAATACCTATTTGATGAAGTCGTCGATACGGAGATCGATTTTCTTCTCACCATAGGTCTTCCGGACGTGGGCGTTTTTATTGCGCAAGACCTGATCTACAGCGGAACGCACCTTTATCTGACGAAATACATGGAGCATTGGATTGGGATTTTGCAGGGTATGCTGCTGTCCGACTATGACCTGTTCCTTCCCGGTCACGGCTTTCCGGCTGACAAAAACGAGGTTGCCAAAAATATAGAGTATTTGTCCGTCGCCCTGGAGGCCGCCGGCAACGGACTCACCAATGACGCTTTCAAGCGCTTCCTGCTGGAAAGATTTCCCGAGCGGAAATGCCCCGGCATATTCGACATATACGTACCGCGCTTATTCGATAACGCGAGCGAGTTCTAGCGCATCGGCCCGAAAATCGGAATCGATTTTCGGAAAGAACGATGCGTAGATTCAAAGTGTTAGAGCTGTCCTTTGTGCGTCCGAAAGGACGCACGGCACTCTAATATCCGTCAATTGTCGTCAACAGGGGAGCCGTTGGAACATGGGCGACACATACACGGTTGGACAATATCTGGTCGACAGACTTCGCGAACTGGGCCTGGGGCACCTGTTTTCCGTAGCAGGCGATTATTCGATCGAATGGGTGAACAGTTATGTCGAGAAAAGCGATATAAAGGTCATCGAAGAGGCGAATGAACTGAATGCCGGTTATGCGGCTGACGGCTATGCCAGACTGAAAGGAATTGGCGCTCTGTGCGTCACCTATTCCGCAGGCTCGCTTTGCGCAACAAATGCGATCGCCGGATCCTACGTCGAGAAAGTGCCGGTCGTTCTGATCAACGGTGCGCCCAGCATCAAGAAAACGCTGACGTTCGAACAAACCGGCTACAGTTCGCATCACTTCATCAGCGGCCGGGAAACGGATCTTCAGGTATTCGAATACATCACCGCCGCTGCCGTCCGCATCGACAGCCCTCATCTTGCGCCAATGCTCATAGATTATGCGCTGACGCAGTGCATCACGGAAAGACGTCCGGTCTATATCGAGTTGCTGGAGGATATGGTGGACCTGGGATGTACGCGCCCGTCGAATGCCTTAAAAGCGGCGCCTGTTATATCCGACGAGAACAGTCTCAATCAGTCGATCGCGCAAATCAGCGAAAGATTGCAAAACGCCACCCGACCGCTGATCTGGGTCGGTGTCGAGATCGACCGGTTTGGCCTTCACGACCAGGCGGAGCGGCTCATCCGGGACCTCAAAATTCCCTACGTGACCGAGCTTTTGAGCAAGGCCATTCTATCGGAAGACGATGTACAATTTGCCGGGGTGTTCGATGGCAAATCGTCATCACCCTATGTCCAGTCTTTGGTCAAAGACTCCGACTTCGTATTGGCACTGGGCGTCTGGTTGACTGATATCAATGATTTGGGCTGGCCTATCGATCTCGATAAAACCGCATTCGCCTCCTGGGAGACCGTGAAATATGGCACGATCTTCAACGCACAGGTTTCGCTGGCGGATCTCGTCAACGGCTTGATTGACAAAAGGCTGACGTGCAAAGGCCAAAGTCTTCCGGTGAAACCGGCCCGGCAACTGCCGGTCGTCAATCCGGCAGGCGAAATTACCTATCAGGGCTTCTACGATTTCATTCAGCCGCAGATCGACGGAAATACCATCGTTGGTGCCGACGCGAGTTTGAATTATTTCGGGAGCCTGCTTCTTGAAGTGGGTGCTCGCCGCGGTTTCATCGTGCAATCATCCTATTCGGCGATCGGTTATATCGGTCCGGCCGCAACCGGGGTTTCGCTGGCGAAGCAAAATCAACAAAGGCTACTGGTCTTTGCGGGGGATGGCGGGTTTCAGATGACCGCTCAATGCCTCTCGACACAAACCCGTTTCAATCTCAACCCGATCATCTTTGTGATGGACAACGGCATTTATGGCGTGGAGCAATGGCTTGCCGACGCATCGGTTTTCCATGGCGACAAACCGTTCTACAATTCATGCATCCTGCACCGATGGAATTACAGCAAGTTGGCAGAAGTCTTTGGCTGCCAAGGCTGGAAAGTGGACACCTATGGCGAACTGAGGGAGGCCATAGACGGCGCCAAAGAAAACCTGAACAGTCCGTCCATCATCCAGGTCGTCGTGCCGCAGCGATCGATCCCCGATAATGCGAACTGGAAAGCAAATTAGAATGGGCATGGAGAGTTCAGCGCTTTAGCGGGTGGAACGGCAGATGGGCATGCCGAACCACATTCAGTAACCTCAACATCGAGCGCTGGGGCCTTCTTGCCACAAGTGGTATAGTTCAATTTCGGTCGTCCCACCTGGACGATACGACAAAGGAATTATTCCATGGGAGACCAGAAACGCCCGCTGCAACCTGGAGAAACCGCCCCCGCATTCGCGCTCGCCACGGCCAACTTCGAGGGAACGGTCTCTTTCGCCGACTTGCGCGGTCGCCCGTTCGTGATCGGGTTCTTTCGCGGGCTGCACTGCCCCTTCTGCCGGCGTCAGTTGGAACAGCTTGCCGGCGTACAGCCGACCCTGCGCGCCGCCGGGGTGGAGACCGTGGCCGTTATCAACACGCCGGTGGAACGTGCCCGCCTGTATTTCCGCCACCGGCCGACGCCAATAACACTTCTATGCGACCCGGACTGCCGCACGCATCGGGCCTACGGTGTGCCGCATGCCGAGTTCCTGCCCGATGGGAGTTGCGAGCAGCCCGAATGGCCCTATCGTACAACGATGGAACAGTTCCTGGCGGCACGCATCAACCCCACGGACGAATTGCCGGAACCGCTGCACCCGATGGAGGCCAACACGATACTCAACGCCAAGGATCGGTTTGAGCTTGACGAAGCCGACAATGAGATCTTCGCGAACCACGCGACCCAACTCGTCGGACACTTCCTGGTCAATGCGAACGGCACCATCGGCTGGGCACAAATCGAGGCGCTCGATGGACCGAACAGCCTCTCCATCTTCCCGACCGCGGCGGAGATCATCGCGGCCGCTGGCAGCCTTGGACGCTGACCTGCGGTGAACCGTCCGATAGCATCTCAGTAGCAAAAGATCGAATGGCGGAAGCCCAATTCCGCCCGCTATCGTGCAAGCGTTTGCCTGATGTCGGCAATCCCGCGGCGCAGGAAGGGATCTGTGTGGATGTAGAACAACTGGACCCCCTTCTGCAGCCAATGAGGCAATTCGTCGGCGGTGGCGAGCGTGCCTGCAATTTTGCCTGCTGCACGAATCTTGTCGACGGCGACCGCGACCTTATCCATCACTGCTTCGGGACGCGGCTCGCCGAAGGGCGGAGCCGGCGGATAACCCATATTCTGCGAGAGATCGCCGGGGCCGATGAAGAAGACGTCGATGCCGTCGACCTTCAGCATTTCATCGAGATTGTCGATGGCATCCACCGTTTCGATCATCGCCACCACCAGGCGCTTGTCGAAGTCGGACGGAAGAGCGTAACGGACGGTATCGACGATGGCGCGCGCCTGTTCGGCCGTGTCCACCATCGGGACCATGATCCCATCGGCGCCCGCATTCAGGTAGCGGATAATGATCGGGCGCTCGTGCGAATGCGGCCGAATGATCGCCGCCCCGCCGACGGAGCGGACGATCTGCGCGGTCATGCGCACATCCTCGAAACTCCAGCTTCCGTGCTCGCAGTCGACGAAGACGGAATCGGCGCCGAGTTCCACTAGCCGGGCTGCCAGGCCCGACGATACGTGATGCGGCGTATACATGGTGACTGCCTCACCGGCCAGCAGCCGCGCGCGCAACTTCGCTCCGTTCATCGATGTCCTCCCATTTCTACTTTTTCGGCATATCCGGCGTGTCGGCGGGCGCTCCGACCCAACGGGCAATTTCGATATCCGCAGACGTGTCCCGCATGAATGTCGGGCAGATGTGAAGCTCGGGGATCACGGCGCTCTTGTTCAGGCTGGCGCAGAGGACGACCGCACGGGCGACGTCATGCGGATCCATCATGGCGGCACGTTCCTCCTGCAGAGGTGGGCGCGCGCGATTGTCCATGATCGGCGTATTCGTCTCGCCGGGCAGGATCGTCGTCGCCCGGATCCCCTGATTGCGATAGGTGTTGTGCAGGAAGGTCATGAAGTTCTTCACGCCGGCCTTGGCCGCACCATAGGCCGCGCCGCCGAGCAGGTTGGGGTTGATCACGGCAAGCGACGAGACCGTGATGATCGTCCCCTCGCCCTTAGCGATCATGTCCGGAAGGACCGCCTGGGTCAGGTTGAAGACGGCCGTCAGATTGACGTTGATGGTGGAGGTCCACTCGGCCTCGCTCAAGAACCGCGCGTTCAGCACCTTGCTTGCGCTGCCGGCATTGTTCACCAGGATGTCGACCGGTCCGACGCTGTCCTTGATCTGCTTCACGGCCGCAAAGATCTCTTCACGCGTCTCGATATCGAGCGCGTGCGCGACGGCCTTGCCACCCGCCTCTTCGATCAAGGCCGCCACCTCGCGCAGCGGTTCGATCCGCCGCCCGGTCAGCACGACGGTGGCCCCGTCCTTGGCCAGCAGCAGGGCGGTCTCGCGACCGATCCCGGAGCCGGCTCCCGTTACCAGAGCGATTTTTCCTTGAAGACGTCCCATATCTTTCCCCTATTCGGCCGCAGCAGCGATCGGGCCAGAATAGCCGTAAATTTCCCGCGCAGCCTTCGCCGTGATCAGGTTCTCGGCAAGATCCTGCTCGATCAGGGCGCGCGAACGATCGCTGGCCAGTCCCCAACCGCCGCCGCCAGGGGTCTCGACCTCGAGGCGCTGGCCCGTCTTCAGGACTACCTTGCCCTTCGGGAACTGAGGCTTGCCGTCCTTCATGACCTTTCCGGCCGATCCGCTCTGCCCTTCGACGACGCCGAAGCAGGGATGGCGGACACGCTCGGAGGCCAGATAGATGTTCATCGGGCTCTTGCCGAGGTTGCGGAGCACGACACGCTGGCCGAGACCGCCGCGATGTTTGCCTGCGCCGCCGGAGTCGGCGATCAGTTCCTTCCGCTCGGTCAGGACCGGCACGGCAACCTCGAACATCTCGATGGCCGTTACCTTGCAGTTCGACGGGAAGCTCAGCGTATCCAGACCATCGAGCTCTGCGCGCGCGCCCTGGCCGCCATGGAAATTCTGAACGGATCCATATTGCGTACCGTCATTGCGCTGACCGACGCAATTGGCAGCCCAGATCGGAGCGCCGCCGCTGTCGCCCATCACCTTCTCGGGCACGACGCCTTCGAGCGCCTTGAAGATCAGCGAGGGAATGACGTGCCCGATCAGGTTTCGCGAATTGCCCGCCGTCCATTGCTGCGGATTGAGGATGCAGCCGAGCGGAGCCTCGTCGGTGATCGGGACGATGCAGCCCTCGTTGTTCGGCGTCTCGGGATCGAGCAGGCACTTCAGAGCATAGACGGAATGGGCGTAGCGATAGTTCGTCCGGCAGTTGATCGAGTGCAGAACCTGGTCTGACGTGCCGGTGTAGTCGACATGAACAGAGTCGTCCTTGATGATGACCGAAGCCTTCAGCGTCACGTCGACATCGTAACCGTCGAGCAGAACCTCGGCGGCATAAGTGCCGTTCGGCCATTCGCGGATCGCCTTGCGGGTCTGTGCTTCGGAGCGCGAATGAATGGCGGCGGCCAGGCCTTCGACATCGTCGAGCCCGTATTCGTCCAGGAATTTGACGAGTTCGCGGCCCATGACGTTGTTGGCGGCGATCATCGATTCAAGGTCGCCCCGCACTTCTGTCGGAAGGCGGACCGAGGCTTCGATAATATCGAAGACGTCCTGGTTCGGAACGCCTGCCTTCAGCAGCTTGACGATCGGAAAGCGGATACCTTCCTCATAAATGTCGCTCGCTTCGGAATGCAGAGGCGCGCCGCCGATATCGGGAAGATGGGCGATGGAGCCGGCATAGGCGACGACCTTGCCGTTCTTGAAGATCGGCGTGATCATCGTGACATCGGGAAGATGGCCGGTGCCGATCTCCGGATCGTTGGTCGCCAGCACGTCGCCCTCTTCGAGCCTGTCTGCCGGAAATTTCGGCAGGAAATAGTTCTGGGCGGCAGCCGGGAGCGAGGTGATGAAGACCGGGATCGACCAGGTGCATTGCGCCAGCGCCCGTCCCTTGCTGTCGAGGAGCACGGTGACGTAATCGTGGTTCTCGCGGACGATCGGCGAGAATGCCGTCTTGCCGAGAACGTTGTCGGCCTGGTCCGCGATGAAGATCAGGCGGTTCCACATGACCTGAAGGTTGATCGGGTCGTTGAAATCGGTGGCGGGTTTCGACATCTGAGTACCCCTTAGTGAATGTTGATCACGAGGTTGCCATGGGCATCCACACGGAAGACGCCGCTCGGGCCGACGACTGCAGTCGATTCACGCTGCTCGACGATTGCCGGACCCTTGACCTCTTCGCCGACGGGAAGCTTGTAGTGGTCGTAGACCGCGGTCTCGGCAAAGCCGCCGATCTCCTGGAAATAGACCTTGCGGCTGCCCTTCTTGGCGTCGGCAACGACGGTCTCGTGCGGGCGCGTGACCTGATCCTTTTCGCCGCCGGCGCGCAGCCGCCAGGTGATGACCTCCAGCGGAGCGGCAACGGTACGGCCGAACAATTCGCGGTAGAGCTTGAAGAAATTGCCGCGGAGTTCGCTGAGGAATTCCTCCTTCGGCAGGGTCCGATCGGGCAGAACCACGGTGATTTCATGGCCCTGGCCAACATGGCGCATATCGACGGTGTAGCGGTTGCTGATCGTATCCTTCGGGACGCCGGCAGCCGACACGACTTCGGCGCCCTGGGCCGAAAGCTCGTCCAGCAGGCGGTTCATGGCGCCGACATCCCAGGCGTCGAGCACCATCGGATGGCTTGCGGAAAGATCGACCGCCACCGGCGCGATCAACAGGCCGATTGCCGAACTCACGCCTGCACCGGTCGGGCAGATGATGCGGGAAATGCCGAGCTTGCGGGCGATGCCATAGGCGTGCACCGGGCCGGCGCCACCGAAGGCGACCATCGGCAGCGAACGGGGATCGACGCCGAGATCGGTCGCATGCATGGCGGCCGCCTTGCTCATGGATTCGTTGACGAGGTCATGGATGCCCCATGCGCAGCGCTCGACCGAGACCTCGAGCGAGGCGGCAAGTTTGGCCATCGCCTCGTGAGCTGCTTCTCTGGAAACCTTGAACGACCCGCCGACGAAGGATTCGGTGCCCATATATCCAAGCAGGATGTCGGCATCCGTGACGGTCGGCTGGGTGCCGCCGCGCTGGTAGGCGGCCGGTCCAGGCATGGCGCCTGCGGAGTGAGGGCCGACATCGAGCAGGCCGAGAGGGTTCTTGGCCGCGATCGAGCCGCCACCCGCGCCGATCTCGATCATCTGGATTGACTGGATCTTCAGCGGGAAACCGGATCCCTTGCGGAAACGCTGATAATGGGCGACCTCGAGATCGGTCCCGACATTTGGCTCACCGTCCGGGATCAGGCAGAGCTTTGCGGTCGTGCCGCCCATGTCGAAGGACAGGACGCTCGCCTCGCCTGCCGTGCGGCCGAACTCTGCGGCAGCCACCGCACCCGCCGCCGGGCCTGACTCGATCAGGCGCACCGGCAGTTCCGCGGCACGCCGGCTCGGCACCAGTCCGCCCGAGGATGTCATCCACAGGACCTGGCGGTCGATGCCCTTCGCTGCGAATTCACGCTGCAGATGGGCGACGTGGCCGGCCATTTGCGGCCTCGTATAGGCATTGACGACAGTCGTCGACGCGCGGTCGAACTCGCGCATTTCAGGGCAGACTTCGGAGGAGAGCGAGACGAAGATATCGGGGTCTTCTTCGCGCAGCAGCGCTGCGACGCGCTGCTCGTGCTGCGGATATTTATAGGCATGGAGAAGGCAGACGGCGACGGAGCGAATGCCCTTCTCCTTCAGGCGACCGGCAATCTCGCGCACCGTCTCTTCCTTGAGTTCGGTCATGACGGAACCGTCGGCGGCGATCCGCTCCTTGGCGCCGAAGCTGTTTGCGCGGGTGACCAGCGGGTCGGGATATTTGATGTTCAGGTCGTAGAGGTCGTAGCGCCCTTCGTTACGGATTCGCAGCATGTCCTGGAAACCGTCGGTGGTGACGAAGCCGGTCTCGACGCCCTTGCGCTCGAGCACGGCGTTGGTGACGACGGTGGTGGCGCCCAGCACCTGCAGTTGGTCGATGGCGATGGTGCCGGCGAATTTTTCCAGCAATTCGGACACACCCTGCACGACGGCTTCAGCCGGGTTCTTCGGCGTGCTCAGGACCTTGTGAAGGTGGAGGTCGCCCCTGTCATCCAGGAGCGCGAAGTCGGTAAAGGTACCACCCGTGTCGAAAGCCAGTTTTGCCATGTTGTCCTCGAAGCGACTGTTCGGCGCGGCAGGCGCCGCTATGCGGATCCGATGCCCGGACCCGATGTCTGCTTGAAGGTTAGGGGAATGCCCGGCGCGTTGGCTAACACAACTACAGTCTGCCGCTATAGGGTTTGCTTATGGCGGGCGGCGGTCAGCCGTCGGACTGCCGCTGCGAGGAGCAGCTCGGGCTAGGCGGGCTTGATTCCCTGGTGATGACTGCTCATCAGTTTGCCGACGACATCAAGCAGAACCGACCGTGCGGCGATGGCGGGCTCCGACAAGGGAAGATGATCTGCGACGCAGAGCGACACGGTCGCGTCGATCACCGGCTTGGTCAGTGCCCGCACCTGCGCGCCTGAGAAGATCGCCGTCTCCGTCACCACCGAAGCCGGGAGAATGGTCGATCCAAGCCCTTCGAGCACAGCCGCGCTGAGGGCCGGAACGGACTCGATTTCCGAGACGACCTCAGGTGTCGCTCTGGCTCTCGCCAGCGCGTCGTCGATCAGCCGGCGCAGCAGATGGGCCTTGCTGGGAAGAAGCAGCGGGATCTCCTGGAGGGCGGCAAGCGGAAGCGGCGCGCTGCTATCCCCGGGGAGTTCGATGCCCGGCGGCGAGACGAGGAACATTTCCTCGCGGAACAATGGCTGCAGGGTAACGCCTTTGATCGGCGCAGCAGCATAGATCAGCGCCATATCCATCTTGCCCGTCATGATCAGTTCGCTGAGGATCTGGCCGAAACTGTCATTGATGTGGACGACGATATGGGGATGCCTCGCCTTCATCTCCTTGAGGATCGGCAGCGACAAGGCGCTTGACGAGGAATAGGTCGCAAGGCCGATCGAGACGCGGCCCGCCACCGATTTGGCGGACTGATCGATGTCGACCTGAGCCTGCTCGATCTGCTTCAACATCAGTTGCGCATGCCGATAGAGGATGAGCCCTGCCTCCGTCGGCGCAATGCCGACATTGCTGCGGATGAGAAGCTTGTGCTTGAAGTGCGCCTCCAGAGCGGCGATCTGCTGCGACAACGCCGGCTGGGCCGTCCTCAGAAGGCTTGCCGCGCGCGATACGCTGCCCGTATCGACGATCTTTACGAAGCTCTTCAGTTTGCGGAAATCGACGCTCATGGTCACCGGCTTGTTGTTTCATGCAAAACGTAAAGCCTGCAGCCGGAGGGACGCAAGTCCCAGTCACAAGTCCCACTGGCCTTTCGCGGTTAACGCAGCTCGGCAACAGCCCGTTCGATGCGGTCGCATGCTTGGGTGATCGTCTCCATCGACGTCGCAATCGACAGGCGGAAATGCGGCGATACGCCGTAGGCAGCCCCCTGCAGCGCCGCGACCCCGACGCCGTCGAGCAGATAGAGCACAAAATCGAGATCCGTCTCGATCGTCTTGCCTTCAGGAGTCTTCTTGCCGATGACGCCGGCGCAGTTCGGAAACAGATAGAAGGCCCCGTCCGGCACGAGGCAGGAGAGGCCGGGCACGGCATTCAGCCGTGCGCACGCATAATCCCGGCGTTCCTTATAGACCTTGACGCTTTCGGCGACGAATGCCTGGTCCGAAGACAGCGCATAGGCGGCGGCCGCCTGACTGACCGACGACGGGCAGGACGACATCTGCGACTGCAGCTTGTTGATGGCGGCGATCAATGCGGCCGGACCCGCCCCGTAGCCGATACGCCATCCGGTCATGGCGTAGGACTTGGAGACGCCGTTGGTGAGCAGAACACGCTCCTTCAGTTCCGGGACGGCGGCAACCAGCGTCGTCATCGGCTCGTCCTTGAACCAGACCTGGTCGTAGATATCGTCTGACAGCACGAAGACATGGGGATGGCGCAGCAGCACCTCGCCGAGGGCTTCGAGTTCGCGCCGGTCATAGGCGGCACCCGTCGGATTGGACGGCGCGTTGAGGACCAGCCATAGGGTCTTCGGCGTGATCGCCTTTTCCAAAGCTTCGGGCGTCAGCTTGAAGCCGGTTTCCTGCGGGCATTCGACGATGACCGGTTTGCCTTCGTTGGCGATGACCATATCGGGATAGGAAACCCAGTAGGGTGCGGGAATGATCACCTCGGCGTCGTTTTCGACGCTCGCCATCAGCGCGAGAAACAGAATCTGCTTGGCGCCGCCGCCGACGCAAATTTCGTCGTCGGCATAGCTGAGGCCGAGCCGGCGCTTGAAATCGCCAATGATTGCCTTGCGCAGCGCCGGCGTGCCGTTGACGGCGGTGTATTTCGTTTCGCCCCTGTCGATGGCGGCGTGCGCTGCGGCCTTGATGTTGTCAGGCGTGTCGAAGTCCGGCTCGCCGACCGTCAGGTCGACGATGTCGCGACCCGCCGCCTTCAGCTCGCGCGCCCGGGCGGCCGCAGCCGTGCTTGGCGAAACCTTGATTCTGGACACACGTGATGCAGGCACAAAGGTGCTCATGGGAATTTCCTCGCTTATTTTATAAGAGGCAAGAGATCGCCTTCAGTGAACGGCCTCGGTTTCGCCGCGCATTTTCCCGGTCAGGAAAAGTTCGCCGAGTTCGTCATGGGTGATGTCTTTCGGCAGGCCGTCCCAGATGACTTTGCCAAGTCTCAGGATGACTGCGCGCTGGGCGACTTCCATGGCCTTCTTGGTGTTCTGCTCGACGAGCAGGATCGTCATGCCGTCGGCGTGAAGGCGAAGAAGCTCGTCGAAGACGATGCCGATCGCCGCCGGCGACAGCCCGACGGACGGCTCGTCGACCAGCAGCACCTTCGGCCGCTGCAGCACCGCCATCGCCACTTCGAGCAGTTGTTGCTCGCCGCCGGACATGTTGCCGGCCAGTGTCGCGCGGCGTTTCTTGAGGATCGGAAAGAGGTCGTAGACGTAGTCGCGGTCAGCCTTCACCTTGACGTCGCGGATTGTATAGGCCGCCATCTGAAGATTTTCGTCGACGGTCATGACGGGGAAGTTGCAGCGTCCCTGCGGCACGAAGGAAATCCCCTCGCCCAGAATGGCCCGCGACGTGTTACCGGCAATATTCTTGCCGCGCCAGTCGATGTTTCCCTGCTTGATGGTCGTCATGCCGTAGAGCGTCTTGAGAAGCGTTGATTTGCCCGCCCCGTTCGGCCCCATGAGCGCCACGAACTGTCCCGCCGGCACGTCGAGATCGACGCCGTTGAGGATGTCCAGATTGCCGTAACCTGCGCGCAGGTCACGGATCGAAAGGTTCGAATTACCCGCCAAGATAGGCCTCCCTGACGCGCTGATCCTGAATGATGTCGCCCGGCAAGCCTTCGACGAGCTTGGCTCCCTGGTCGAGCACGATGACGCGCTGGCAGATGCTGGTGACGACATCGATATTGTGTTCGATCACCAGGAAGCTCACGCCGAGCGACTTGTTGGCATACAGGATGGTATCGACGACGCGTTCGATGATCTTCGGATTGATCCCGGCCATCGGCTCGTCCAGCAGGATGAGCTTCGGTTCGGGCATCAGCATGGATGCGAACTGGATGAGCTTCTGCTGTCCGCCCGACAGATTGCCCGCCGGCTGGTGGCGCACATCCCAAAGACCCGCCATCTTGATCAGCTCGCGGGCTCTCTCCCTGAGACCATCGATGCGCTGACGCGACATCTTTCCCAAGCCGAAGGTCGATGCAATGGACGGGAAGGTGAACATCTGACCGGCGATGACCAGGTTCTCCTCGACATCGAGCGACTTGAAAGTGACGGTCTTCTGGAAAGAGCGCAGCATGCGGCCTTCCCTGGCGATGCGGTTCAGGGACCAGCCGGTGATGTCCTGTCCGTCGAGGACAACCGTGCCGGTGTCCGGCTTCGCAAGGCCTGTGCTGCAATCGAAGAAGGTCGATTTGCCCGAGCCGTTCGGTCCGATCAGGCCCGCGATCTCACCCCGATCGATGTGAATGCTGACATCGTTGACGGCCTTCACCGCGCCGTAGGACTTGCTGAGGTTCTTGATCGCGAGAAGCGGAAGATGACCGGTCATTTCGCACCTCCGATCGCATTCCAGAAGCGATTGATCAGCGGCGCAAACCCGTTCTTGAACCAGAAGACCAGGACGAGAAGGCAGAAGCCGTAGGCGATCATGCGCAATTCGGGGGTGATGCGCAGCGCCTCGGTCAGCCCGACGAAAAGCAGGCTTCCGAAGACGGTGCCGGAAATCATGCCCGCCCCGCCGCCCAGCACGATGATCAGCATCGTCGTCGAATAATACATTTGGAAGGTCAGCGGACTGACGACCGTCAGGTAATAAGCGTAAAGGCAGCCGCCGATGCCGGCAAACACCGCGCTGATCATGAAGACGATCAGCTTGTAGTGCCAGGTGGGAACGCCGAGAGATTCGGCAAGCGTTTCGTTCTCACGGATCGCTACCATGTTGCGGCCGGCGGGCGAGCGGACGATCGCCCAGGCGGCGAAGGTGGCGAGGACCCCGATGATCAAGGCGAGATAGTAGAAGTTCGTCGTGCCGGACACCGTGAACGACAGCGGGCCTAGTTCGAAATAGGGTTTGGGAATGCCCGAAAGCCCCATATCACCGCGGGTCAGCGAGATCCAGTTCTTGGCGATCGCCTGACCGATGATCACGAAACCGAGCGTACACATCACGAAGGACGTCGAGCGCAGACGCAGGGCGGGAATGCCGAGCGGAAGAGCAAGGGCTCCGGAGACGGCGCCCGCAGCGATGAGATTGACGTAGAACGGCGTGCCGTAGGTGACGGCGAGAAGACCTGCCGTATAGGCGCCGATGCCGAAAAACGCGGCCTGGGCCAGTGACAGCAGACCGGTGTAGCCGACAAGCAGATTGAGCCCATGTGCCGGCAGCATGAAAATCAGGGCGATGATCAGGGAATGGGTGATGTAACGGCTGCCGATGAACGGCGCGGCGAGCGCGACGACGATCAGGACTGCGGCAAGCGGTATGCGAAGATCGCGCCTGCGTACCTGTTGAGCGGTTTCCGTCAGAGACATGTCGTGTCCTCGGTCGTTCGAGAAGGGTCGGCGGGCGCTGCTGCTAGAAGCGCGCCTGCGTCGAAAAGAGACCATGCGGCCGCCACATCAGTATCAGGATCAGCGTGGCGAAGCCGACGGTGTCGCGGAATTGCAGGCCGACATAGGTGGCGACCAGGCTCTCGGCCACGCCAAGGATCATCGCCGCGACGAAAGTGCCGCGCACATTGCCCAAACCGCCCATGATGATGATCGGCAGCGTCTTGAAGGTGATCAGCTCGCCCATGCCGCCATAGACGCTGACATTGACCGGCGCCGTCAGAACCCCGGAGAGTGCGGCCAGCGCCGCCCCCAGCATGAAGGTTCGAAGCACCACCTGCGGCACATCGATGCCGACGACGCTGCAGCACTCGACGTTCTGGGAAACGGCGCGCATTGCCATTCCCAAGCGGGTGTAGCTGACCATCAGTTCGAGGCCGATGAACACCAGCAAGCAGACGACGAGAATGAGAATGCGCTGTTGGGCCAGGCTGAAGCCGAGGATGGAAACCGGCTCGATATAGCCTCCGGCGAAGAACTTGTAGCCTCCGCCGAAGACGAGAATGATGGTGTTCTGCAGGATCAGCGCGATGCCGAGGGTGGCAAGCACGCCCGATTCCGCGGGCGCGCCGACCATCCGGCGCATGACGAGTTGCCCGACCACATAGGCAACGGCAATCGTTGCAAGAACCCCCACGACAATCGACGCTTCGTAGGACAGTCCGAGATAGTCGATCGCAAACCAGGCCCCGAACGTGCCGAGCATGTAGTATTCGCCGTGAGCAAAGTTGATGGCTCTCAGCACGCCGAAAATCATGGTCATGCCGACGGCGACGATTGCGTAAACAGAACCAGTGACGATTCCATTCACAGTTTGCTCAACTATGGTCGAGAGCATGGGCGTATTCCTCCCGGCAGATTACTTGGCAGGATATTGAATGTCCGCCGTATAGGCACCCTTGATGCTCGGCTTGCCGTTCTCGATCTGCAGCAGGATCATCGGCAGGCGGGCCTGGTTGTGGTCGTCGAACGTGACCTCGCCAACCGGGCTCTTGTACTTGATTTTGGAGAGTGCGTCGCGAACCTTCACCTTGTCGGCGCTGCCGGCCTGCTTGATCGCCGCTGCGAGGAGATTGACGGTGTCCCAGTGAACATAGGCGTGGTTGTTCGGGGCTTCGTCATAGGTGGCCGTGAACTTGTCGACGAAAGCCTTGCTTTCGGGCGAGTCGAACTGCGGCAGCCATGCGGCGGCTTCAACGGCGCCTTCGAGCGCCGACGGGGCTGATTTGACGGTCTTTTCCGTGTTGAACTCGCCATTGCCGATCAGCGTCACCTTGCCGGCTATTCCGAGTTCGATCATCTGGCGGGCGATGATGGGTGTCGTATCGGCGAGGCCGTACATGATGATGGCCTGGGCGCCATTGTCGCGTATCTTGGCGAGAACGCTGCGGAAGTCGACTTCGCCTTCCTTGTAATAGTCCTCGCTGAGAATCTCGCCCTTGAAGTCAGGCAGGTATTTCTTCGTGAATGTAATCGCCGAGCGGCCATAATCGCTGTCGACGGAGAGCACGGCAAACTTGGTAAAGCCGCGCTGCTCTGCTGCATATTTGGCGACGATCAGCGCCCGGTTCTCATCTGTCGGATAGTTGCGATAGGTCCATTTGAACCCGCCGACACCGGCCTGGTAGGTGATTTTCGGATTGGACGACGCCGCATTCAGCAGAAGCACTTCAGCGTCTTCAGCGACGGGCTGGATGGCGAGCGTCACCGAACTGGAAACGTCGCCGATGATGAAGTCGACGCCATCCTGGTCGATCAGGCGGCGGGCGGCCGAAACACCTTCGACGGGCGTACCCTGGCTGTCGGCATTGAGGAGTTCGATTTTCATCCCATTGACGCCGCCGGCATCATTGATGTCTTTGACGGCGAGTTCGGCGCCGTGCATCGAAAATGCGCCGTAGCGCGCATTCGGGCCGCTCATCGGCGCAACGAGTCCGAGTTTGATCGTCCCGTCCGCGGCCAGCGCGCCGGCCGGCAGGCCGGAAACGGCAACCGCCAGCGAAAGGACTGCGGTAGAAAGGAAAAATGCTCTGCGGCTTACGGTAAGTTTCATGTTCCCACTCCATGTTCTCGGGTGCAAACGCTTGGGCTTATGGCCCAGCGTACTCCTGACCGCTTTCCGCGGTTCTTATGGCGTCAGCCCAGCGCCGACACCGTCACAGTAGGTTCAGGAAAGCGTCGCTGGCCAACACAACTCCATTCTGCCGCTATAGCGTTTATTTATAGCGAACCGATCTATTCGGCATTGCGGGTGTTGTTCGCCTTCCTCGCCGGACAGGCCATCGGCCATATCGATGCCGTCGCCCCTCGCCGCGGCGCGGGCTCTCTTTGCCGAGGCGAAATTTCGAGATCGATGGCGGCATTCGCTGACGGATGTAGCGGCGCGTCATAAAACGGAGCGAGGCCGCCAGATGGTCGGCCTCGCCGTGTCGTCAACTGTGCCGCTGGCGCAGATTGGAGATCGCTTGCATCACTCGGGTCCGGCACTCCACTCGCGATAGGCGAGATGCATTTTGGCTCCGATCGTCGTGAAAGGCTGCGGCGGCAATGCCGTCGGAACAGCCAGGCGCGCATAGATACGGCCGAGTTCGGAACTGTGACCGAGCGCCAGTTCCGCAGCTGCGATCCCTGAGGCCGTCGCGTTCGACGCTCCAAGGCCATTGCAGCCGCATGCAGCGAACACGCCGCGCTCGATCTCACCGAATGCCGGAACATGATTGCGGGTGAGCGCCATCGCGCCGGCCCAGCGATACTGCATCCCGACGCCGCTGAGCATGGGAAAACGTTTGGAGAATTTGCCGTCGTGCAGGCGGCCGGCCCGCCGGATCGCGGCGTCGCTGATTTCGATGCCTGGATTGTAGCTGTAACGGGAGCGCACCAGGATTCGATCGCCGCCGGCCGTGCCGATGCGGCGAACGGTTGTTCCCATCGGCAGGGCCGGAGTGGCGGCCCACTTCCGCTCTCCATCGAGGCGCGAGGGGTCGAACTCCTCGGTGAGGGAGGCGTAGGTGAAGACATGGAGCAGGCGCCCGCGGAAGAAGCCGAAGCTTTCGGCATGTCCATTGTTCGCCATGATGATCTTTGCCGCCTGCACCGACCCCTGCGGCGTCTTGACGAGCCATCCCGTGCCGAGGCGCTCGAACGAGAGTGCCGGCGTCCGCTCGTAAAGGGCGACCGGCTCCTTCAGGCAGTCGGCGACCGCGCGTATGTAGGCGGCGGGCTGCACGATGATCGTACCCGGCATGAACAGACCGGAGGTATAGACCGGCGACCCCGTCACCGCCGCGATCTCCCTGCCGTTCAGGAGCCGGTGGGCTTCGCCCATTTTCGTGAGCTGTTGCGCATAGTCCTCGAGATGTCTGTCGCCTTCCGCGCTGATGGCGACGCTGTATCGGCCACAGGGATCGAACACTTCTTTGCCCCAGCCGTTTTCCGCGGCCATCTCGCTCGCCAGAGCGATGGCCGAGCGCTGTATGAGGACAGACTGCCTGAACCTCGCCTCCGACTCTCCGCTGAAATCGTCTGACGCGACTTCGTGCGGCAGGTCGATGATGAAACCGGAATTCGCGCCCGCCGGCCCCTCGCCGACGACACCCGCTTCCAGGATGGCGACCCGCACGCTCGGATCCAGCCGGGAGATGCGCCGGGCCGCGGAAAGACCGGCGAAACCACCGCCGATAATCGCAAGGTCGGCAACGACCAGTCCGTTCAACACAGGCCGCGGCGTGCGCGGCGCAAGCGTGGCCACCCAGCCCGAAACGCCTGCGCGTTTCGGAAGCCTGGATGCGACGAAGACGTTCTTTCCGGCCTGGGTCACGTCAGATCGCTTCCCGCTCCATGAGCGTCTCGAGGGAGCGGCGGATGGCCGGAAGCTTTTCCGGGGCAAGCGCGCGCAGCGGCTTGCGCGGCGCGCCGGCGCCATAGCCCACCAGATCCGCCGCCGCATAGACGGATTGCACGTAATCGCCTTCCCAGATCAGCCCCATCGACGGCTCCAGGATTTTCCAGAGCGCGCGAACCTCCTCCCACTTGTGCCCGGCGGCAGCCTCGACGAGGGCGACGCAGGTTTTCGGAGCGAAGTTCGCCCCACCCCAGATCAGGCCATCGCATCCGGCATAGAGTGCATAGGGAACGAGCGGGTCGGCGCCGTTCATGACGAAGTGGCCGGTGCGGATAAGCGCGGCCTGCTTGGCAAGATCTCCGCCGCTGTCCTTGACGGCACAGAAGCCGGGGATTTCGCTCAGCTTGTCCAGAAGTTCGGGCGTGACGGCGACGCCGACCGCCTGGGGAACGTTATAGCCGATCACCGGAAGACCGGCCTTCGCGACCTCGCTGTAAAAATCGAGGATGCCCTGGTCGTCGGTCGGCCCTTCGAAGAAGGGCGGAAGCACCATGACGCCCTCGGCGCCGGCGTCTCGCGCCCGGACAGTGCGCTCGACGACGTCTTCCACCAGAAGTGCGGAGGTCTGTGCGATCACCTTCGCCCGTCCGTTGACGATCCGGGCTCCGCGCCGGATCAGTTCCTCGGATTCCTCCTTGGAAAGGTAGACATGCATGCCGGTGCCGGAACTGAACAGAAAACTTCTGACGCCTGCGGCTAGGTAACGCTCGACATTGTCTTCGAGCCTTGCGTAGTCGATGCGTCCGGCATCGTCGAACGGCGTGGCGATAGCAAGATTCAGGCCTGGAAACTGGAAGTCAGACATTCGTTTGGTGTCCCGCGTTAGGCTGCCGAAAGGTTGAGCCAGATGGTTTTGATCTGGGTGTATTCCTGCTTGCTCAGACGTTCGCCCGTTGTCCCGCCAGCAGTGGTTCGATGTGTTCTTCGAAACGCCAGGCCTTAAAGGGTCGGCGTTTCCAGACCCTCCGGGGCCGCGTACATGGCCATGTTTCGTCGTGAAAGTTCGAGGTGAAGCCGCGCCAGTTCTCCGCATGCATCGACATCCCGTTTCTCGATAGCTTCGATCATCTCGTCATGCTGTTGCGCGGCGAGCTCGAGCTCTTCCTGCATGCGCGGCGTGTTCGGGTGCTTGTAGAAAACCTTGCCGATGCGCGCATGATCTATCTGCAGACGCCGAAGGCTTGGAACCAGATAGACGTTGTGCGCCATCTCGCCGATCTGGCGGTGGAACTGGTCGTTGTGGAAGACGCGTCCCTCGACATCGCAGTGGTCGACGGCCTTGCGAAATGACTGCTGAACCTGCTTCAGCACGTCGAGCTGCCCGCGAGTTCCGTTCTCGGCCGCCAGCCTGTTGGCGGTGATATAGATCATCGGCGCAAGAAGGAAGAAGTCGCGCAACGACTGGTAGCTCATGGAGCTGACCCGCGCTGCGCGGTTGGCTTCCAGCTCGATGTAGCCTTCGCCGGCCATCTGGCGCATCAGCTCGCGAACTGGCGGACGGGACAGCCCGAACTCTTCACTCAGCGCCACTTCGTCCAGCACCGCCCCCGGCTGCAGTTCCATCGTCAGGATGCGTCTGCGGAGCATAAGGCCAAGCTTGGCTTTGCGGTCGGGATTGACGTCAGTATCCAAAATCGGCGCCTCATATTTTTAGAAGACATTATGTAGACATTTGATAGACGTCAAGGATTCCTTGAGACGTCCACATCGAATCCACCTGCCCGGGTGGGCGATAGAGCAGTTTCAGGTCAGGAAGGATTGCTGACGCCGTGGTGGAGGTTAAGCCGACGATCTTCTTCAGATTCGGCAGCTCACGGCGATGCGCAAGAGTGGGTCAGACAGCCGCGCCGATAGCTTGGCGTCCGCGGCACAAATTTTGCTTCTCGAATTCCCGGAAGACGGCCGGGACAAATCCATGCCGTTTCTTTCTGCATTTGCTCAATATTTGATCGGCCACTGATTTCGAATGCCAGAGAATACGCCAGTAGATTTTTCACCGAGCTTTGAGGGTTCAACGTTCGAATATATGGTCGAAGCCTTCACCGGGAGCTTCGGTCCCTTTGATGCATGGCGTACCGGTCGGGAGCAGGCTATCAGCTGGAAGACGGGCTTCTGGACCGATGGCACGCTATCCCTTGTCAGTGGCCAATATTCGTACGAATGGAGCGTAAAAGCGGCCCCCGAAACGGCGGAATGGCTGTCGGTCATCCTTGTGCGCTCCGGAGCTATCGATTTGGCGCTTGGCCGGACCGTCATCGAAGGAACAGCTGGGCGCTTGCTGTTGGTGAATAATCGCGAGGCCGACCGCTTTTCCGTCCGGGGAACGCCGCATCAGTCCGACGTGCTTCGCCTGGATTGGAAAGTGATTGCGCAGACCGCCGCCGCAATATTGGAGACGCCGCTGATCGGGACATTGCGGTTGGCGCCGACCATCGATCTTTCGACGCCGGCCGGCCAACTCGTCAGAGGACTGGCTCAAACGATCATCAACGGGGTGCGGAACAACGGGCCGCTCATTCATTCTCCGATTGCCGTGTCGCACCTGACCCAAGCCTTTGCCAATCTGGTCTTGCGCTCTATCCCGCATCGGTTCTCACATCTGCTCGAGAGGAAAGTGCATTTGCCCGCGCCGCGGCATATACGCTGCGCCGTTGAATTCATGCATGCGAACGTCGGCGAGCCCATTACCATGCAGAATGTAGCCGAGGCCTCAGGCGTCTCTCCATTCGTGCGCTTGAGGGAGGGTTTCGTACGTTCAAGGGAACGACCCCGTCAGCCTACTTGCGCGCGATGCGCTTGCGAGCGGCCCGAGAAGATCTTCTCGACCCTTCCAACCGACAATTGCTGCGGGACATATGCCTGAAATGGGGTTTCTTTCATTTCGGCCGATTTGCTGCCAGCTACAGGACCGCTTTCGGGGAAACACCATCGGAAACGAGAAGGCGATCCAATGGTGAGCGCATGTCAGGCCTCTGAGACCTTAGAGCCGCAAGACGGCACGAGACTTCAAGGACGAATGAGCAGGATCGAGAAGTGCGCTCTCGGGCTGAATTCAGATCCGATAAAAGCGCGCAGCATTGTCGTGAAAGACAGCGCGGCGCTCCCCTTCCGTATAAGTCCTTGTGATTTCCTTGAACGCATTCCAGATCCTCTCATAGCTTGAAAACAGCTTGTCGACCGGAAAGTTCGACGCGAACATGCATCGATCTGTTCCGAACAAAGTGATCGCCTCCTCCACATAGGGTCGGATCGAGCTGGTCGTCCAGGTCCAGTCCCCCATCCCAAGTCCAGAGATCTTGCATGCGATGTTCGGCGCCTGAGACAAGGCCTTCATCCCCTTCCGCCAGCCCTCGAAGTGATCAGGTCCGTCTACCTGCATGCCTGTGTGATTGAGGATGATCTGAACATCAGGAAAGTCGCGGGCAAGTTCGAGGAACTCCTCCATCTGCCAATAGTAAAGCTGCAGATCGAAGCTGAGTTCCCGTCGTGCCAGTTCCTTGAATCCTCGCCGCCATTCCGGGGTGCGGCTTACTTCCGGCACGGTCAAATAGGTCTTGGCGGGATCGTCGTGGAAGTTCATCGACTGTCGAATGCCTCGGAAATTGGCAAACTGCATGTGCTCGTCGAGCAGCCTGCCAACGTCGGGTTTGCGCAGGTCCGCATATCCGACAATGCCATGGGGAAAGCCGTGTTGGTCCGCAACGCCCTGAAGCCAGCGCGTTTCACCAGCCGGATCCCTGGGGTCGTAGCCGACGTCGAGATGCACCGCTTTCACGAGGTTCTGGTTCTTGGCGTCGGCGAGATAGTCGCCGATCAGATAAGTCTGGTTGATTGCCGTATAGTCGCCGAAGGCCGAGGGCTTCACACCGTCGGACAGCCATGGATAGTAGTTGTTTTTCAGGTCCCACAGATGGAAGTGGGGATCGATGATGGGAAGGTCGTCCATTCGTTCGTTTCCATGGTCGCTGGAGATTGGCGCAGGAGTGTCGCCGGGGCGGCACTCCGTCTGGTCAGTTGCTCGGCGGGAAGACGCGCGCGATGACGGCCTTGGCTTCCGGAGAGTCCATCTTGTCGGCCGTCACAAGCGGCATGACCAGCGCAAGGTCCTTGGATACCGGTGCACCGGTCAGCGCGTTGTAGACCTGCTGGGTCCCGTCGATGCCCTGCCCCACCGCTTCCTGGAAGAAGATGCCCTGGATGGCGTTGGACTTCAGCAGCGCGATCGTGGTCGGACTCCCGTCGGCGACGGCGATGCCGACCTTGCCGGTCTGTCCGCGGGTTTGAAGAACCTTCGCAGCACCCGTCCCGGCCTCGTCATACATGCCGTAGATCGCCTTGATGTCGGGATGGGCCGTCAGCATATCGTTCGCCTGCGTGACGGCCTCATTGACCGTCAGGCCGCGGGTTTCCAGCATCTGCGCAAGTTCGCAACCGTCGGCCTTGAAGGACTCCTCGGCACCTTTCAGGTACTTCTGAGCATTCTCTCGGTCCTGCGGCAGCGACAGCACTCCCACCTGGTTTCCCCCTCGCTCCTTTGCAAGCTTGCACACGAAGCTGCCCTGCGCCTTGCCGGTCTCATAGTTGTTCGCCGTGACTGCAGAGGTGTAGTCGGTCTGGCCGGGCTGAGGCCCGATACCGGCAAACGAAACGGGAATGTTCTGGGACTTCAGATAGGCGAGCAGCGGCGGCGTGCTGGTCGAGCTCACCGGGCCGATGACGACCGCGCTGACGCCCTTGGTGACGGCGGTGCGCGCATTGTCCATCTGCTTGGCCGGGGAGTTCTCGGACGTGTACTCGACGTAGTCCATCCCGAGCTCCTTGGCCTTCTCCTTCACGCCATAACCGACCCACTGCCAATAGGAGATATCAAGCGACGGCGCGAGATAGGCGACGGTCTTCTTATCCTGCGCGTGGACAGAACCCGCCAGTCCGATGCCGACGGCGACCAGACCGAACACCAGGGTGCGGCTCATTTCAGATATTGATTTCATGTCTTTCCCTCCTCCTCATTGAGCCGGTATACAACCGGCTGCTGGTTGTCAGCCCGCACTGCGCCGGGCCTTGCCGAAGCGGTCGATGAGGACCGCGATCAGGATGGCAAGGCCGGTGACGGAGCCCTGCCAGAAACTGTTGATGCCGATGAGATTGACGCCGTTCTGGATCACCGTGATCATCAGTGCGCCGAGGACGGCGCCGACCGCGGTTCCCGTGCCGCCGAGAAGGCTCGCCCCGCCGATCACCACGGCCGCGATCGCCTGAAGCATCAGACTGGCGCCGGCCGTCGATTCCGCGTTCAGGATATAGGAAATCGTCAGCAGTCCCGAAAAGGACGACAGAAGGGACGAAGCGACATAGGCGAAGAACTTTGTGCGTTTGACCGGGATGCCCAGCAGATAGGCGGCCGCAGCGCTGCTGCCCACGGCGTAGAACCAGCGCCCGGCGACGACCTTCTTCAGGAAGATCTCGATGGTGACCAGCAGGACGACACAGAACAGGATGTAGTTCGGCATGCCAGGCACGATGCTGCCGGCATTGAGCAGCCAGTAATCGGGATCCGGGATCGGCATGGAGCGGCCATTGGTGACGATGAAGGCGAGCGACCCCGCGACGGCGAAGGTGATCAGGGTGACCACGAACGGCGCAAGGCCCGCGACCGTGACCAGTAAGCCGTTGATGGAGCCGAAGAGGAGTCCGACGGCGAGACCGGCGAGGCTGGAGGTGATCCCGCCGCAGCCGCTTGCCATGACCTGCGCCGTCACCATGCCGGTCAGCGAAAAGACCGAGCCGACGGACAGATCGATGCCACCGGTTATGACCACCAGGAGGACACCGAGCGACATGATGATCAGCGGCGCACCCGCCTGGGTGATGTTCGAAAAATTCCCCCAGCTCAGCGCCTGGGGAACCTGCGACGCGACGGCAAGACCTAGGATGACCATTGCCACTGCGATCGCGATTTCCGTCCGGTATGCACTGAGGAGACTGTCGCGATTTCTGGTGGCCTGTGGAGACGGCTCCACTGCGCGTGCCTCTTCTGTCGATGTTGGAATCATGTCGCCATTCCTGTCAGTTCTGCGAGCCTGTCCTCGCTCATGTCCTGCCGTTCGATGATGCCGGAGGCGCAACCCTCGGTGTCGAATGCAACGATCCGGTCGCATACTTCGAGGAGCTCGGCATTCTCGGTCGACCACCACACGATGATCGTTCCCGTCGACGCCATCTGCCGGATAAGCTGGTAGATTTCCTTCTTGGTGCGGATATCGACACCCCGCGTCGGCTCTTCGAGCACAAGCAGGCTCGACGGCAAGCCGAGCCACCGTGCCAGAAGCAACTTCTGCTGGGTACCGCCGCTCAGCGTTGCGGGTAGATCCCAGATCGAGGCGGCTTTCACACTGAGAGCCTGCAGCAAGTCCACGCATTCCAGGCGTTCGCGACCTGAGATGAACGTGGCACCCCGGACAACCCGGCGCGACGCCAGCACGTTGTCAACGATCGGAAGGCTGTGAAGAATACCCTTGTGGGTCCGGTCGCCAGTGACAAAACCGGCGCCGGCCGCAGCCGCCCTCCTAGGAGAGGCGAAGCGCTCTGGCCAACCCGCGCGCGACACCGTCCAACGCTTCGCCTGAGCGGCTCCGACCAGGGCCGAGATCAGCGTCGCGGGACCGGCGGGCGCGCCCGCCACTCCAAGGATCGTCCCGGGAGAAAGCGTGATCTCGAGATCCGCCTCCCGGATCGACAGCGGCTCTCCCTTCATTCCGTTCCGGTCCACGGCCGCGCTCGACGCAGAATGCGACGCAGCGACCTGCCCCATCTTCTCGATGATCGCGACATCGGAAAGTTCGGAAAGCGCCAAGCGGTCGACGATGGTGCGGCCATCGCGGATGATCGTGCAGACGTCCGCGATCTGACGGATTTCCTTCATCCGGTGCGACACGAAGACGACGGACAGCCCTGTCTCGCGGGTCAAACGGCGGAGCACGGAAAACAAGCGGCTCGTCTCGGCGGCCGTCAAGTTCGCCGTCGGCTCGTCGAGAAGAATGAGTTCGGCGCCTGACGAAAGCGCTCGGGCAATCTCGACCATCTGGCCCTCGTGAAGGCTGAGGTCTTCCACGAGCCGGTGCAGGGATCTGGCTGCGAACTCCGGATCGATCATCGCCAAAGCTTCGAACGCCTTCTCGATCGACAGCCTTTTTTTCACCGCCGCGAAACCCCTGCGGTAGTGCGGTAAGGTGATGTTCTCGGCGACGCTAAGGTGGGGAAGAAGGGCAAGCTCCTGATGGACGACCGCTACCCTGGCGCGGCCCTCGGCATCGGTGCGCGGCGCCCCACTCGGATCGAAGAAGCTAATGTCGCCGTCCCCTTTCGAGGCCGACCCCGTGATGATGTGGATCATCGTCGACTTGCCGGCACCGTTACCCCCGAGCAGAGCGTGGATCTCGCCACGCGCCACGGAGAAGTCGACGCCCTTGAGAACCGACGTCGCCCCATACGACTTCGTCAGTCCCTTGACGCTGACAACCGGATTTCGCGTCTCGACCATGATCCCGCCCTCAGTAGATCGTCAGAGCCGGGATGAAGCTGACGGCGAGCAGCAGCAGCATCGCCATCCCGAAATACGGCCACAGCTCGCTGGTCGTCGCCCCAAGCGGCGCCTTGGCGATCGACGACGAGATAAAGAGCGTCGTGCCGATGGGCGGGGTGTAGAGCCCGATGCCGAGATTGATCACCATCATCAGGCCGAGTTGCACCCGGTCGAGACCGATCGCATCGGCAAGGGGCACGAAGATCGGCCCCAGCAGCAGTATGGCAGGCGGCATGTCCAAAGGCATCCCGACGATCAGCATCAGAATGTTCATCATCAGGATGATGACGACGGGACTGGAAATGTGGGTCGCCACCCACTCGGCCATCTGCTGCGGCGCCTGGTCGAAGGTCAGCACCCAGCCGACGGCCGCACTTCCCATGATGACGAGCATGACCACGCCGGTCGCGACCCCGGCTTCCACCATGTTGTCGCAGAAGCGCTTCCAGGTGAGGTCCCGGTAGAACAGCAGGCTGAGCAGCAGCGAGTAGACCACTGAAAGGACCGAGACCTCCGTCGGCGTTGCAAAACCGAAACGCAGGAGGACAACAATCAGAATGGGTAGGACCACCGCCGGGAAGCTCTGAACGGCAAGCTTGGCCAGGTCCCGCTTCCGAACCTTGACGGCCTGCGCTTCGTAGCCCCGCCGCACGGAGATGAACCAGCAGACGAAAATGAAGCTGAGCGCCATGATCAACCCGGGCAGGATTCCGGAGATGAACAGGTCGCCGATGCTGACGCCGCTGATCAGGGCATAAAGGATCATCGGGATCGACGGTGGGATGAGGACGTCGATGACCGCGGAGGTTGCGTTGTTGGCCGCGCAAAGGGCCGGCGGAAAGCCTTGGCGCTTCTGCCAGGGAATGAGGACGGATCCGAGAGCGCTCGCATTGGCCACCGCCGAACCGGACACCCCACCGAAGACGACGGAGGAGACGACGGTGGTCGAAAGTGGCCCGCCGCGCCAGCGCTGCATGGCGCGGGACGCCAGTTCGAGAAGCTGGCGGCCGAGCTCGCCGCCGAGCATCAGGGTTCCAGCGAGCATGAAGAACGGCAGCGCAAGCATCGGAAAGGATTGCGTCTGGTCGTAGACCTGTTGCGCCACCACCGACAAAGGGACGTAGCCGTTGAACAGCACTCCAAGGCCGGCCGCGATGATCAGGGCATAGCCGACCGGAACGGCCAGCACCATGAGAACGCAGAAGGAGATGATCATGACAAGGGTCATAGCGGCATCTCCCCGGATCCGATCACCGTCCGGTGCCCCCAGCCGAGGCGCAAGACACGTAGCGTTGCCGAAACGGTCACGATCGACACCAGAAGCGCACCGATAGCGAGCGCGTAATATCCGATACTGTTGGGCAGCTGCAGGACCGGGCTGTGCTCGACGCCTGCGATCTCGGCGACCACGACGGCCTGATAGCCGAGCACGAGGAAGGCTGCCACGCTGATGGCGTTCGCGATCACGAAGGCGGCGATCCGCGAGCGCCCCTCAAGCTGGTCGTACAGCCACTCGACCGCCATGTGTCCACCCGCCTGCGCGGCGATGACGATTCCCGCCAGGATGAAGAGCGGGAAGATCAGCAGCGGCAGTTCCTGGGCGAAAGAGAAGCCGCCGCTCTGCAGCGTGTAGCGGGCAAGCACATTGGCAGTCGTCACCACGGTCAGCGCAATGCCGCTGGCAATGATGATGAAACGGGACAGCGCAACGATGGCGCCGGCCGTCGTGTCGACGGCCTTCAGCACGTTTTCCATAGATGACTCCGCGTCATGGCAAAGGCCGGTCAGGCCTTTGCCTCCGCTTCAACCTTGCTGACGAAATCGCCGAAGGGCTTTTTCTTCCAGCTCTCGGCGACAGCGGCGGTCGCCTTCACGAAGGCTTCCCGATCCACGTCCACGACTTCGATCGCCGTGTTCTTCCTGAAGGCGCCGAGAACTTCGGACGCCTTCTCATTCGACAGCGTCCGCTGCAGCGCTCCCGCCTCCTTCGCCGCCGCCTTGACGGCGTCGAGGTCGGCGCCGAGCCGGGCCTCGGCGATCTTCGACATCAGGAAGGGCGTCGACTCCCACTTATGTGCCGTCAGGCTGATGAACCTGTTGACCTCGTGGAGCTTCGAGCTCTCGATGTTGGCGAGCGGGTTTTCCTGTCCGTCGACCACGCCTTGCTGCAGGGCGATATACAACTCGCCGAACGCGATCTGTTCCGTGCCGGCTCCAAGAGCTTGGAAGATGTCGATCGTCATCGGATCCGCGGGCGTGCGTATCTTCAGGCCGGCGAGATCGTTCGGGGCGGCGACCTTGCGTTTGGAATTCGTCAGGTGGCGAATTCCGTTGTCCCACCAGTCCAACGGTACGACGCCGACGGCTTCGAAACGCTTGTTCAGATCCTCACCGACCGGACCGCCGAGAACTTGGATCGCTTTCTCGGTATCGCCGAAAAGAAACGGCAGACCAAGCGCGGCAAGCTCCGGCACGATTGCCGAGGTGGCGCCCTGGCTGTTTGCAGTAAAATCCAGTGCACCGGTGCGCAGGCTGGTAAGCATCGCCGAGTCGCTGCCGAGCGTCTCAGCACCCGCGACGTTGATCTTCACACGGCCGTCGGTCTTCTGAGCCACGAGCTCGGCGAATTTGGCGGCGGCGACTGTCCGGGGATTGCCTGGAGCAGCGCCGTGACCCAATGTCAGTGCCGTGCCTGCCTGCGCCGGACGCACGGTCGTAAGAAGTGCGGGGGCAGCCAGGGCTGCCGCCGTCGCTACCAGAAATCTGCGTCTGTTGGTCTGCAAGCTCATCTTCTCCTCCATTATGTGCTCCCATCAGAACTCGGCTCTCCTCCTGAAAGAACCGAGTCCCGTCCCTATGTTCCCAGCCAGGACTTGATCGACGACGTCACGCGACTGGTCGCCAGACCGTATTGGTCGTGGAGCGTCGGCAGCGCGCCGGCCTCCAGGAATTGGTCCGGCAATGCGATCTGCCGGAATGCGGCAGGCGCGACGCCGGCACGCAGCAGCGTGCCCGCCACGGCCTCTCCTAGGCCCCCGATGACAGTGTGGTTCTCCGCCACGACGACCAGGCGGCCGCTCTTGCGGCACTCCGTCAGAATGGCTTCCTCGTCCAAAGGCTTGATGGTCGGCACGTGAAGCACCGCCGCGTCGACGCCGTCCTTGCGAAGCTCCTTTGCCGCCTCGAGGGCGCGCATCGTCATCAGCCCCGACGATATGATCAGGGTGTCGCGGCCATCCCGCAGGAGTTTCGCCTTTCCGAGTTCGAACTTGTAATCATATTCGTCCAGCACGAGGGGAACGTTGCCGCGCAGGAGCCGCATATAGACAGGCCCCTTGTAGGCGGAGATCGCCGGCACCGCCTGCTCGATCTCGAGCGCGTCGCAGGGGTCGATGATCGTCAGGTTCGGCATGCCGCGGAACATGGCGATGTCTTCGGTGGCTTGATGGCTTGGCCCGTAGCCCGTGGTCAAGCCAGGCAATGCGCAGACGATCTTGACGTCGAGCATCTCCTCGGCGATCGCCAGGCAGATGAAGTCATATGCGCGCCGGGAAGCGAAGACCGCATAGGTAGTGACCCATGGCTGAAAGCCTTCACGCGCCATGCCCGCGGCCGACATCATCAGCAGCTGTTCGGCCATTCCCATCTGGTAGAAGCGGTCGGGATGCGCCGCTCGGAAGACATGAAGATCGGTGTATTTTGCGAGGTCCGCCGACATGCCGACGATCCGCTCATCCTTTTCCGCGAGCGCCGCCAGCGTCTTTCCAAATGGAGCCGGCTTCGTCGGCTGGTCGGCGCTCGCGATCGAGGCGATCATCGCCGAGGTCGTCAGCCGCGGCCGGTCGCTTCCCTGCGAAAGATGAGTTGGGCGTATGTATTTCGAGCGCCTCATGCTTCAACTCCCGCATCGATGATCCTGATTGCCTCGGCCCACTCGTCTGCCTCTACCCGGAGGAAGTGATTGCGCTCGCGAGCCTCGAGGAACGGGACACCTTTCGCCATTTTCGTGTCGCATATGATGATGCGCGGCTCCGGCCCGGCGTGAGTGCGCGCGGCGTCGAATGCCTTGACCAGCGCGCTGATATCGTTGCCGTCGATCCGTTGGACGAACCAACCGAAGGCTTCGAACTTCGGAGCGAGCGGCTCGAAATTCAGGACGCCGAGCGAAGGGCCGTCCGCCTGCATCTGGTTGACGTCGACGATCCCGATAAGGTTGTCGAGCTTGTAAGAGCCGGCCGACATCGCCGCCTCCCAGGTCGAGCCTTCGTCGAGCTCGCCGTCGGAAAAGAGGTTGTATACGAAGGATTGCGACTTCTTGCGTTTGAGGGCGAGGCACATGCCGACGGCGATGCCGAGCCCGTGCCCAAGAGAGCCGCCGGTGATTTCCATGCCCGGCGTGTAGGCGGCCATTCCAGACATCGGCAGCCTGCTTTCGTCGGTGCCGTATGTCTCCAATTCGTCCTCGGGGATGATCTTCGCCTCAATAAGGGCGGCATAGAGCGCGATCGCGTAATGTCCGATCGAAAGCAGGAACCTGTCGCGGCCCTCCCATTCCGGGTCCTCCGACCGGTAGTTTGTGGCGTGGAAGTAGGCAACGGCGAGCACATCAGCCACGCCGAGGGCTTGGGCGATGTAACCCTGGCCTTGGACTTCGCCCATCCGCAGGGCGTTGCGGCGAATTCGTCGCGCGCGCTCGGTAAGGCTGATGTTATGACCAATCTGGCTCATTCTTGAAAAACGCCTTTCAAAGACACCGGAATTCCATTCGCCGATCAGTGGATCAGCATGCCGCCATTGACGTCGATCACGGCGCCGGTGACATAGGCGGACAGGTCGGATGCCAGGAACAGATAGATGTTGGCGACGTCGCTCGCTTCACCGAGCCGGCTCAAAGGAATGCCCTTGATGATATCAACCCGCATCTGGTCAGTAAGCTTTCCGCCGGTGATATCGGTCTGGATCAGTCCCGGTGTGACAGAGTTCACGCGGATGCCCGCAGGGCCGAATTCGCGAGCCATTGCCTTCGCGAGCCCGAGAACACCGGCCTTGGCCGCCGAATAATGTGGCCCGCCAAAAATCCCGCCGCCGCGTTGGGCCGAAACGGAAGACATGCATGCAATCGAGCCGCCGCCTTGGTCGCGCATCTGCGGAATGAAGGCCTGGCTGAGAAAGAGTACGCCGGTCATGTTCACCGCGACGATGCGATGCCAATCCGCTTCGGAAATTTCCAGCGTCGCGACAGGCTGCGTTATACCGGCATTGTTGATCAGAGCGTCGACGCGTCCGAACGTTGCAACCACCGCGTCGGCGGAAGCCTGGCAGGACGCCTTGTCGGCCACATCGCAACGCAGACCGATGTGGTCACCGCCGGCAACGGTCGGCAGGGTGGCGGCAGCTTCCTTGGCTGCGCCAGCGTCGATGTCGAGGATTGCCACTCTGGCCCCGTGTTCGGCGAAAAGCTGCGCGGTTGCACGGCCGATACCGCGCCTGCTTGCCGCGCCCGAAATGACCGCGGTCTTTCCTTCCAAAAGCATATGATCTCCTCCTGACGCTCTCCCGGCGTCCGGTTCTCTTCCCCGCAGCGATCGTCACTGCGACGGCCATAGTTCTGGCCGAACGGAGAGGAGTCATCAAACGCCAAGTTTACATCAGTAGGTGAATCTGTTTCACTAATCGCATGCTCAATACGATCTCGCTTTCCGCCATGCGAATATTCGAAGCAGCCGCCAGGCTCGGTTCGTTTCGCCGTGCGGCAGAGGAGCTGAACCTGTCTCCGAGCGCTGTCAGCCATGCTATCGTGCGGTTGGAAAGCGATCTGGGGGCGAGTCTTTTCGAACGCAACACAAGAAGCATTGCACTGACGCTTGCAGGTCAGACGCTGCTGCTGCACGCGTCGAACGCCTTCGAAGAGCTGCGGCGCGGTGTTGAACTCATTTCATCCAAAAAGGCTCAACTCCTGCGACTGCACTGTGCGCCGAGCTTCGCCGCACAAGTCCTTTCGCCGCGTCTGCCGGGTTTTCTCAAGGAGAATCCCGGCATCGAAGTAAGGGTGGCCGCCAGTACTAACTATGCCCGTTTCGTCGACAATCTGTTCGACGCGGACATCGTCTATGGCGAGCCGCAAAACCGCGACGATCTCATCGTGATCCCGTTGGGTGAGGAGCTTGTCTTTCCAATGTGCTCGCCGGAGGTAGCGCAGCGCCTCAAGTCTCCGCGCGACCTGCTGCGCCATCCCCTGATCAGAAGCGACCTGAAAAGGATACAGTGGATCGACTGGTTCGAAGCCAATCAGATCGGCTCTCCGCCACCGCCCGCGATGAGTTTCGACAGAAGCTTTCTTGCCCTGGACGCTGCCGTGAACAGCCTGGGCGTGGCGCTCGAATCCAACATCCTCGCCGCTCGCGAGCTCGAAAGTGGAAAGCTCGTGCGGCCCTTTTCGGCAGGGTCCCGCGACAACAGGTACATAGGACATTACCTTGCCTATCCGAAGACCGGCACGCAGCGGCGACTGGCCCGAATTTTCGCAGATTGGCTCATACAGAACATGCACCGTTCGACCGCAGCCGCAACAACCTTGTGAGGTTCGGCGGCTCGGCTTCGATCGAGATCGTCGTCCGCGACGGACGCCGTGCCGCGCTTAAAAGGTGAGCTGCACCTTGCAGGCGGACGCGCGGTCGCCGGCGAGGATGAAGGCTGCGGTGGCTTGTTCGAGCGGCAGGCTGTGGCTGATGATCGGCCGGACATCGATCTTGCGGCTGGAGATCAGATCGACGGCGGTTGCAAATTCCTCGTGGAAACGCTGGGTTCCGTGGAGTTGAAGCTCCTTGCCGACGATGGCATTGAGAGGGATCGGGACGTCTCCCGAGACGCCGACCTGCACGATCGTTCCGCGCGGCCTGATGGTGGCAATCGCGCTGCGGATTGCCGGGGCGGCGGCCGAGCATTCGAAGACGAGATCGAAATAGCCCTTTCCCGCCTCGAATCCGGCAAGCGCCTGGGCATCCTTGGCAACATTGTACGTGCGGCTGGCGCCCATCGCCTTGGCCCTGGTGAGCGCCGCATCCGCGAGATCGGTGACCACAACCTCGCTCGCACCATGATAACAGGCGACGGCAACCATCAGGGCGCCGATCGGGCCGGCTCCGGTGATCAGGACGCGTTTGCCGGCGATATCTCCTGCACGCGATGCGGCGTGCAGGCAGACGGAGAGCGGCTCGCTACAGGCCGCCTCTGCGGCAGTTGTCGCAACTCCGACCGCAAAGCACTGCCTGGCCGGCACCACCAGCCATTCCCGGAACATGCCCTGCTCATGCGGTAGGCGCATTGCGCTGCCCATGAAGCGCATTTCCAGGCAGTGGATCGGCATTGCCTTGTGGCAATATTCGCAATGTCCGCAAGGTTGGCTGGGATTGACCGCCACCAGCGTACCGGCTTTCAGATCGACGCCTTCGCCTGCTTGGCTCACCGTTCCCGCTGCCTCGTGGCCCGGGATGATCGGCTCGCGAACCCTGACCGGCCCGAAGCCGCCGTCCTGATAGTAGTGCAGGTCGGAACCGCAGATGCCTGCGGCCGCCATTTTGAGGAGCACCTCGCCGGGACCGAGAGCTGCAACCGCGGCGGTCTCGATTCTGAGATCGCCCTTTTGGTAGAGCCGAGCCACACGTGTCCGCATCTTCCACTCCTATCTCAGCAGTCCAAGCTGCTGCGGCAGCCACAGCGATATGGCCGGGACGAAGGTGATCAGGATCAGCGCCAGGAAGAGCGGCACCAGCCAGGGCAAGATCGCCATGGTCGTGCGTTCGACGGATAGTTTCGCGACCCTCGACAGCACGAAAAGCACCATGCCGAGCGGCGGATGCAGCAGACCGATCATCAGGTTCAACGTCATGATGAGACCGAACTGGACGGGATCGATCCCGAATTTCAGGACGATCGGCAGAAGGATCGGCACGAGGATGGTGATGGCCGCGATCGTGTCCAGGAAGCAGCCGACGAAGAGCATCAAGAGGTTCACCAAGATCAGGAAAACCCATTTGTTGTCGGTGATCGACAGGATCGCATCGGACAGCAGCTGGGCCGCCTGGCTCACCGTCAGCAGCCACGCAAAGACCGATGCCGCAGTGACGATGAAGAGAACGGAAGCCGTCGTCTCGATCGTATCGAAGCTTGCCTTGGCGAGCGTCGAGGGTGTCATCGTACGGTAGCGCACCAGACCGAGGAACAAAGACCAAAGGACGGCTGCGACGGCGGCCTCCGTCGGCGTGAACCAGCCCATCGTCATGCCGCCGATCAGGATGACGGGCGTCATCAGCGCCATGACGGCGGAAAAGCGGAAATACCAGTCGAGGGCGAGAAGCAGAGCAAGGGCAATGCCCGCCGCAACATTCATCGATACGCCCGCCCGCATCAGCAGATAGATGGCCAACGGCACCGCCAGGACGACGACGATTTCCATCCCCGCCGACAGGAGCTGCTTCACATCGAACGGCGCGTCGGAGCCCCACCGCTTCCAATAGGCAAAAGCGGCGACAGTGATCATCATCAGCAGCGTCATGACGATGCCGGGCAGGATGCCCGCCATGAAAAGAGCGCCGATCGAGACGTTCGCCATCATGCCGTAGATCACGAAAGGCAGCGACGGCGGGAAGATCGGGCCGAGCGTTGCCGAAGCCGCCGTCACGCCAACTGCGGCCTCGACCGGATAGCCATGATCCTTCATCGCCTTGATCTCGATCGTGCCGATCCCCGCCGCATCGGCGAGCGCAGTGCCGGACATGCCGGAGAAGATCACGGAACCGATGATGTTGACCTGCGCGAGACCACCTTTCATCCAGCCGACGAGAGCGACGGCGAAGGAATAGATGCGGCCGGTGACGCCCGCCGAGTTCATCAGGTTGCCCGCAAGGATGAAGAACGGGACAGCGAGCAGCGGGAAGCTTTCAACGCCAGCGATCATGCGCTGGGCGACGATGATGTCGGGTGCGATGCCGTAGAGGACGATGTAAAGCACCGATGCGACGGCCATCGAGATGGCAACGGGCACCCCGACCAGCATCAGCACCAGAAACGAGCCAAGAAGCAGTAGCATCGGATCAATCCTCGATGGTCTGGAATTCTTCGGGGCGCTCCAGAACGGAGTAGCCGCGGCGGATGTTGGCGATGAAGACGATGACCGCGCGGATCAACATCAGCACGAAAGCGATGAGAACGCTGTAGAAGACGATGTTGCGCGGCAGGTCGATGGTGACCATCTGCTCGTCGGCGACGATATCGACGTAGCGCCACATCAGGTGGCAGCCATAGGCGAAAAAGCCGATGCGGACGATATCGACGAAGGTGGCAAGCACGCGCGCCAGACCCGCAGGCATATAGTGATAGAACACATCGACCTGGATATGCCGCGAGGTGCGCACGCACATGACGGAACCCAGAAAGACGACGCCGATCAGGCAGTTGATGGCGATTTCCTCGGTCCATGCGTAGCTGTCGTTCAGCACATAACGCGTGAAGAACTGAAGGAAGACGCAACCCGCCATCAGCCAGAAGACGATCAGCGTGATCCAGTCTTCAATGGCATAGTCCGAGATGTTTGCAGTCGGCGCGTGCCCTTCGAACTCGTGACCGATTTCTTCGGCCGTGATTTGCGTATGGATTTCTTGCGACATGATCGGCCTTGTTCCAGTCGGAATGAAGGAACGCGGCGCCTTACGGCGCCGCGCCGCGAGTTTTACTGGATCGCGCGGATTGCTTCCCAATCGGCCTTCTCGTAGCCGAAATCCTCGAACTTGACCTTTTCCATCACGGTCTTTTCGAAATCGGTCTTGTCGACTTCAGCGACATTCAGGCCCTTTTCCTTGAAGGTCGCGATGAGGCTGTTTTCCTTGCCGGCGATCGTCTTGCTCGTGCGCTCGGCGGCCTCCTGCATGACCTCGCCGAAGATCTTCTTGTCCTCGTCGGAAAGGCTCGCCCACCGCGTCTTCGAGACCACGGTGTTGAGGTGATCGACGATGTGGCCGGTGAGGATGATGTTCTTCTGGACTTCGTAGAACTTCTTCGCCTCGATCGTCGTCAGCGGGTTTTCCTGCGCCTCGACCGTGCCGTTCTGTAGAGCGAGATAGACTTCGGCAAAGGCGATCGGCGTGGTGTTGGCGCCGCAGGCGCGCGGCATGGCGAGATAGGCCGGAACATCAGGCACGCGGATCTTCAAGCCCGCCATATCGGCGCATTTGGCAATCGGCTTGTTTGAAGTCGTATGGCGCGTGCCGTAATAGCTGACGGCGGCGATGTGGTTGCCGGTCTTGTCTTCATAGCCTTTGGCAAGACGCTTGAAGACATCGCTCTTGGTATAGGCGATCAGGTGATCGGGACCGCGGAAGATATAGGGGAAGTAGGTTACGCCGATCGGCTTGTAGTCGCGTGCCGCAAAGCTCGATCCCGAGATGATGATGTCGACCGTCCCGAGCTTGAGGCCCTGGTTGATGTCGGCTTCCTTGCCGAGCTGCGAGGCCGGGTAGACCTCGATCTTATAACGCCCGTCGGTTCGCTTGTTGATCTCTTCCGCAGCCCACACGGAATCGGTGTGGAAGGGCTCGGACGTTTCATAGACATGCGCCCATTTCAGCACTGTCTGGGCATGCGCAATCGCGCTGCTCGCCATGATCGCCGCTGCGGTGCAAAGTATCGTTGCCAGTCTCTTCTTCATCGCTCTCTCCTCCGAGCTCGGTTAAATCTTGGTCGTTCCTTTCGCGGGGCCTTTGCTGCGGCCGCGCTCCTCCTCTCCCGAAAGCTCCTCCCCGAAACTCTCGGAAAACCTCTTCTGCGACATGGTGAGATGGGCGCGCATGGCCGCCTTGGCGCCCGCCGCATCGCCGGCGGCGATGGCGTCGCGAATGGCCCGATGCTCGTCCACGGCGCTGCGCCACGTTCCCGGCCCCTCGAAATGGCTCGCGAGCCTCGCGAAGTAAGGGGTCATGCGCATGTCGAACATTTCGCCCGTCACGCGGATCAATGTCGCATTGCCGACGATGGCGGCAATGCCGGTGTGGAAGGCGCGATCGGCAGAAAGCACCGCGCTCGCATCATTGACCACGCCGCTCATCCGCAGCAGCGTTTCATCGAGCAGAGCGATATCCGCCGGCTTGGCGCGGCCTGCGGCTTCTTCGGCAATGGCGCATTCGATGAGGGCGCGCGCCTGCAGCAGCTCGAAAGGCCCTTCCACCGGTTCCCGCTCGGCGCCAGTGACGGTCGCGGCATGCTGGCGCACGACATAGATGCCGGATCCCATGCGAATATTGACGAAGCCTTCGACCTCCAGGACGATCAGCGCTTCGCGGACGGTCGGACGTGAGACCGACAATTGCTCCGCCAGGTCGCGCTCCGCCGGCAGCCGCTGACCGACGGCGAGCTCGCCGCTCGCGATCATCAAGCGAATCTGATCCGCGACCTGCCGATAAAGACGGCGGGATTCAACAGGCGAAAACATCGTGGCCTCCTCCGGCGGCTTCTCCTCAAGCGCGCAGCTGGTCAATTGGCCTGACCAATTCGGCATAGATATCACCGCTGGAGTTGTGCGTCAATCCGCCGCATAAACTCAAAAGGAGAGTTCAGGGCATAGGCCGAGCAGGCATACAAAAAACCCCGCCGAAGCGGGGTTCTTTGCGAAAGGAATAATCAGTTGTTATGCGCGGCGCAGGCCTCATCCATCGGCGTGGCGTTGCTCGTACCGCCCTGCGTCTGAAGATTGTCGGAGTTGTTGACCGGATTGGGGCACTTGGGCCTGTTGGTTTTCATAGTGCCGGTGGTCGTGGAGCCGGTCGTGGTGGTATCGGTCACCATCGGCTTTTTGGCCTTCATTTCGCCGCTTGCACCGCCACCTTGATCGGCCTGGTTTTTATCGATCGTGGCGCCGGCTGGTGCCGGATTGGACTGTGCGAAAGCAGACGTGGCCATGCCGATGGCGACAAGCGAAGCTGCTATGAGTTTCATACGCATCCTGATGTCCTCCTTGGGATCTTTGCGTGATCAGGCAGAACCTCGCCCACAGCTCATTGTTCCGCATTTCCTGCTTACAAACATCCCATAAGCTCTGGAGCCCGGTCGCGACCAAGGATCAAGGGCGAGGGTGAGACAGAGTCAGGAAGTGAGTGATGGCCAGGCGTGCCGGCCAGCGGCGACCGCGTTCGTGAAGGTTACTTCGCGTAAAGCGCACGCGAGCGCTCGAGATGCTTGAGGAGGGTCGTTTCCGAGCCATCCACGTCGTTTGCTTCAAGGCGGTCGACAATCTCGTCGTGTTCGACCAGCGTGAATTTTTCCTTGCCGGTCCAGATCAGCATCTCGGTATGATATTCCTTCAGCCAGGCAAGCATCGCTTCGCTGACGGCGACGTAGATCGGATTGCCTGAGATCTGGGCGATGCGGGTGTGGAATTCCATGTCCGCGTCAATGAACTCTTCCGCCCGCCCAAGCGACATGCGCTGACGTTCGATGATGTTCCTGAGATCAGCGATATCGCTGGCAGAGGCGCGCTGCGCGGCCTCGCGCGCCATGCCTCGTTCGAAGAAGATGCGGGCACTCTTGAGATGCTCCAGCGAATCCGCCGATTGCGACAGCATGATCTTGGCGGTGAGATCAACCTGGCGGAATATCGATTTCGCCGTCAGCCTGAGAACCTTCGCCCGCTCGCCGTGCGAAATGCTGACAAGACCCTTGCTGGCAAGCGACTGCATGGCCTCCCTGATCGCCGGCCGGCCGACGCCGAAGCGTTCCATCAACACGCGTTCAGATGGCATTTCGTCGCCAGGCTGAAGCTCGCCCGAGGTGATCATTCGCTCAAGTCGATCAAACACTTCGTCAGAGAGTTTGCGGCGGACGATTTGTTCGAGGGGCTGGGTCATCACATCTCGCTGGCTCAAAATGTTTCCTCCTAGCAGTTTCCATGTCGAGAACAAAGCTGTCGACGAAAATTTGCGCATCCGAAAATTCTGCTTTTCATTAGTTGGAATACTCATTATACCAGATCACAAGTTGACGCCATGGCAATCTGCGTGGCGAGAGGAGCAACCGTCCGTTTCATGATGATTACCCTGACCTACCGCATCGAAACGCCCGGAAGCGTCGAGGCGATGGCGGACAAGATCGCGAGCGACCAGTCGACCGGAACCTTCGTGCCCGTTCCCGGTGAAACCGAAGAGCTGAAGTCGCGGGTCGCCGCCCGCGTCCTGGCGATCCGCCCGCTCGAAGATGCACGTCATCCGACCTGGCCCGAGGTCGCCCCCGGCACGCTGCTCCATCGCGCCGATATCGACATCGCCTTTCCCCTCGAGGCGATCGGGACCGACCTCTCGGCTTTGATGACCATTGCAATCGGCGGCGTCTACTCCATCAAGGGCATGACCGGCATCCGCATCGTCGACATGAAGCTGCCAGGCGCCTTCAGAAGCGCGCATCCAGGACCACAGTTCGGCATCCCGGGAAGCCGCCGCCTCACCGGCGTCGAAGGTCGCCCCATCATCGGAACGATCGTCAAGCCGGCGCTCGGGCTGAGACCCCAGGAGACGGCCGCGCTCGTCGGCGAACTGATCGCATCGGGTGTCGACTTCATCAAAGACGACGAGAAGCTGATGAGCCCGGCCTATTCGCCGCTCAAGGATCGCGTCGCGGCGATCATGCCGCGCATTCTCGATCACGAACAAAAGAGCGGCAAGAAGGTGATGTATGCCTTCGGCATCTCGCATGCCGACCCCGACGAGATGATGCGCAATCACGATATCGTCGCCGCGGCCGGGGGCAACTGCGCCGTCGTCAACATCAACTCGATCGGCTTCGGCGGCATGAGCTTTCTGCGCAAGCGCTCCAATCTGGTGCTGCATGCGCATCGAAACGGCTGGGACGTGCTGACCCGCGATCCGGGCGCCGGCATGGATTTCAAGGTCTATCAGCAATTCTGGCGGCTGTTGGGGGTCGATCAGTTCCAGATCAACGGCATCAGGGTCAAATATTGGGAGCCGGACGACAGCTTCGTCTCGTCCTTCAAGGCCGTCAGCGCGCCGCTGTTTGATGCCGCCGATTGCCCGCTTCCGGTTGCCGGCTCCGGCCAGTGGGGCGGACAGGCACCGGAGACCTACCAGCGGACCGGCCGCACCGTCGATCTTCTCTATCTCTGCGGCGGCGGCATCGTCAGTCACCCCCATGGTCCGGCGGCCGGCGTTCGGGCCGTGCAGCAGGCGTGGCAGGCAGCCGTCGCCGGCATACCACTGGAGATCTATGCGAGAGAACATCCGGAGCTCGCCGCCTCGATTGCAAAATTCAGCGACGGCAAGGGCGCGTGATTGCGATGGATGGACTTCTCGTCAGCTATTACGGCGATGACTTTACCGGTTCCACCGATGTCATGGAGGCCCTGGCATCGAACGGTGTCTCGACCGCGCTCTTCCTCGACGTTCCCACGCCGCAACTGCTCGCGCGTTTTAGCGATTGCCGCGCCATCGGCCTTGCCGGGACGAGCCGCAGCGAGACGCCGGCATGGATGCAGGTGCACCTTGCCCGCGCTTTCGAATGGCTGAATTCGCTTGGTGCCGCGATCTGCCACTACAAGGTCTGCTCGACCTTCGATTCCAGCCCAGGGATCGGCAGCATCGGCAAGGCGATCGAAATCGGCCGCGCGGTGTTCGGCCACTCCGTCGTTCCCGTCATCGTCGGCGCGCCGCAACTGAAACGCTACACAGCCTTCGGCAATCTCTTTGCCGCCTATCAGGGCCGGATCTTCCGCATCGACCGCCACCCCGTCATGAGCCGCCACCCGGTGACGCCGATGGACGAGGCGGATCTTGCGGTGCATCTCTCAAAGCAGACCCGTCTACCCGTCCTGGTCGCCGATCTCGTGGCGATCACCGCGGCGGACGCCGATCAACGGATCGACGAGCTGGCGTCGGGTTCCGAAGGCATCCTGCTCATCGATGTCGACTCCGAAGCGACACAGCAGGCCGCAGGTCGGCAGCTGCTCCGTGTCACCGGCCGTTCGGCAAGCTTTGTCGCCGGCTCGTCGGGGATCGAATATGCCCTGCTCAGCGCATGGCGGCGGAGCGGTTTCATCGACGACAGCAGGACCGAATTTCCCGATATCGGCCCCGTCGACCGCCTCGCCGTCGTGTCGGGCAGCGTCTCGCCGACCACCGAGCGCCAGATCCGCACCGCTGTCGAGAACGGCTTCGAGAGCATGGCGCTCGACCCACTCGCCCTGGTCGGAGAGCATGGCCAAGCCACGGTGGATGCAGCGGTCAAGGCCGGTGTCCAGAAGCTTCGGCAAGGCAGGAGCGTCATCCTCCACACCGCACTTGGGCCGTCCGCGGACCGTGGCGCCGACATCGACAGGTTTCCGGGCGCGCGTCACCGGCTTGGGAGTGCGCTCGGCACGATCTTGCTTCGCTTGATCGAAAGCGAAGGGCTGTCACGTGCCGTCGTTGCCGGCGGCGACACGTCCAGTCACGCCCTCAAGCAGTTGAAGGTCGACGCGCTGACGACGCTTCTGCCGTTGCCGCAAACTCCGGGTTCGCCGCTTTGCCTCGCCCATGGCGACTATCCGCCGACCAACGGCCTGCAGATCGCCCTCAAAGGCGGCCAGGTCGGCACCGACGGCTATTTCGCCCAGATCCGTGACGGGAGGAAGAGCTGAATGGTCCTTTGGGTCGGCACCAGCTTCAAGATGAACAAGACCGTGGAAGAAGCGCTCGCCTTCGCGCGCCGCCTCGCCCATGCAGACCGTGAACGCGACGTCCACGTGCAGCGCTTCGTCATTCCCTCCTTTACCTCAGTGCGCGAGGTCAAGCGCGCGCTTGCCGATACGTCGGTGAAGGTCGGCGCCCAGAACATGCACTGGGAGGACGCTGGCGCCTGGACTGGCGAGATTTCACCTCTCATGCTGAAGGACTGTGAGCTCGACATGGTCGAGCTCGGCCATTCCGAACGGCGCGAGCATTTCGGGGAGACCGATGAAACCGTCGGCCTCAAGGTTTCGGCCGCCATCCGCCATGGCCTCACCCCGCTGATCTGCATCGGCGAGACATTGCAGGAGCGCCGGGAAGGTCAGGCCGACGCCGTGCTGCGGCGCCAGGTCGAGGCAGCCTTGAGGGGCATCGATACCGGCGCCGAACAGGCTACGGTCCTGCTCGCCTACGAACCCGTCTGGGCGATCGGCGTCAACGGTATTCCGGCAACCGCCGACTATGCCTCGGAGCGGCATGGAAGGATCGCCGAAGTGGCCAAAGCCATTCTTGGCCGTTCCGTGCCGGTGCTCTACGGCGGCAGCGTCAATCCGCAAAATTGCGAGGAACTGATCACCGAGCCGCATATCGACGGCCTGTTCATCGGCCGCTCCGCCTGGTTCGTCGACGGTTACCTCGACATTCTTCGCCGCGTCAGCGCGGCGATCAAAGCGTGATTTCCATGCCTGAAGGCGAGCGAAAGGAAACTGCTATGAAGATCGCAATCGGCGCGGACAGCGCAGGCAAACCGCTGCTGGATGTCATTGCCGCCCATCTCGCGCACAAGACCGACCTGGAAGTTCATGATCTCAGCCAGTCCGGCTTCTACGCCGACCTGTCGCAGCGCCTCGCGCAGACGATCGTCAACGGCGAACATCAACGCGGCATCCTGATCTGCGGAACCGGCATCGGCGTCTGCATTTCCGCCAACAAGGTTCCGGGCATCCGTGCCGCGCTGACGCACGACACCTATTCGGCGGAGCGCGCGGTAAAATCGAACAACGCCCAGATCATCACGATGGGGGCGCGCGTCATCGGACCGGAGCTGGCGAAATCGATCGTCGATGTCTGGCTTGCATCGGAATTCGACCCTGACGGCCCCTCGGCCGGAAATGTGCAGGCGATCGACCGGCTCGACGCCGAAAAACATTGATGGCGACAGATTAAGCAGTGATATGGTGATTGACTCATCATACCAGTATATGATCCTATCCAAACGGAAAAGGTGAGGAAACATGACTCAGATTGCCCTCTTCGGCGCAGGCGGAAAAATGGGATATCGGCTTGCCAAAAATCTCAAAGGCTCACGATTCCAAGTGCGCCATGTCGAGGTGAGCGACGCGGGCAAGGCCCGCTTGAAGAACGATCTCGGTCTTGATTGCGTGCCAGTCGATGCCGCACTCGATGGCGCCGATGTGGTGATCCTTGCCGTGCCGGACACGGCGATCGGCAAAGTCGCGGCAGGCATCGTCGACAAGCTCAGGTCAGGCACCATGGTGATCGCGCTGGATGCTGCGGCTCCCTTTGCCGGCCACCTGCCGAAGCGTGACGACCTCACCTATTTCGTCACTCATCCCTGCCATCCGCCGATCTTCAACGACGAGACCGACATGCAGGCCAAGAAGGACCATTTCGGCGGCCTGTTCGCCAAGCAGCACATCGTTTCGGCGCTGATGCAGGGTCCCGAAAGCGCCTATGCGCTTGGCGAGGAAATCGCCAAGCTCATCTGGGCTCCGGTCATGCGCTCGCACCGCGTCACGGTCGACCAACTCGCCATGCTCGAACCCGGCCTGTCGGAAACTGTCTGCGCATCGCTGCTCGTCATCATGCGCCAGGCCATGGACGAATGCGTGGCCCGCGGCGTGCCGGAACAGGCCGCCCGCGACTTCCTGCTCGGCCATATGAACGTGCTCGGCGCCGTCATCTTCAAGGAAGTCGACGGGGTGTTCTCGGATGCCTGCAACAAGGCGATCGAGTTCGGCATCCCGGCGTTGATGCGCGACGACTGGAAGAAAGTATTCGAACCGCAGGAGATCGCCGAAAGCATCCGGCGCATCACCTGAATTCGGCTTGGAGGAGGCAAGCCCTCCTCCTCAACTGCTCCGGGAGACCGGGCAACCGCTCCGAGGAGACGGAGCTTCATTCACAACAGGGAGGAAAAAATGAAACTGACGCGCAGACTGACACTTGCGGCTTTCGCCGGCGCCCTGGCGCTGGGAACGGCCATGCCGGCCTTTGCGGCCGATCTCATCGCCATCATCACACCGGCGCATGACAATCCCTTCTTCAAGGCCGAAGCCGTCGGCGCCGAAGCCAAGGCGAAGGAACTCGGCTACGAGACGCTGCTCATGACCCATGATGACGACGCCAACAAGCAGTCGGAAATGATCGACACGGCAATCGGGCGCGGCGCCAAGGCGATCATCCTCGACAATGCCGGAGCCGACGCCTCCGTCGCGGCCGTCAAGAAGGCCAAGGATGCCGGCATCCCCTCCTTCCTGATCGACCGCGAAATCAATGCGACGGGCGTGGCCGTCGCCCAGATCGTCTCGAACAACTATCAAGGCGCGCAGCTCGGGGCGCAGGAATTCGTCAAGCTGATGGGCGAGAAGGGCAATTACGTCGAGCTGGTCGGCAAGGAGTCCGACACCAATGCCGGCATCCGCTCGCAAGGCTACCACGACGTCATCGACGACTACCCGGACCTGAAGTCCGTCGCCAAGCAGTCGGCCAACTGGAGCCAGACGGAAGCCTATTCGAAGATGGAAACCATCCTCCAGGCCAATCCCGACATCAAGGGCGTCATTTCGGGCAACGACACCATGGCCATGGGTGCGATCGCAGCACTGCAGGCGGCCGGCCGCAAGGACGTGATCGTCGTCGGCTTCGACGGCTCCAACGACGTGCGGGACTCCATCAAGTCGGGCGGCATCAAGGCGACGGTGCTGCAGCCCGCCTATGCCCAGGCCCAGCTCGCGGTCGAACAAGCAGACGCCTACATCAAGACCAAGACGGCGCCAAAGGAAGAGAAGCAGTTGATGGATTGCGTTCTCATCAACGCCGACAACTCCGGCAAGCTCGAGACCTTCGCGCTGACGAACTGATCAGCCGCGAGATGCAGAGGGTGCGCGGCCGCGCCCTCTGCAATGCATTTCGCAAGACGTCGAGGTTCACAGCATGTTGAGAATGAAGGGCGCCCTCATCGCTGCCGTCGTGGCGGCGGCCTTGCCCGGTTGCAAGATCATCAAAACGCCGACGCCGGAGGAAAAGGCGGCGGCAGCGGCCAAGACCGCCTTCGACCCGAATGCAAAGGTCGAGGCGATCTGGCAGCCCGAGGTCGTGCCTTATTTCGAAAAGCGCGCCGGCGACCTGAAAGACGTCATGCAACTGGCTGCCTCCAGCCCTGATGCCGCGGGCGAGAAATACGGCAATCCCCGCAAGCAGAGCAGTTCGCCATGGACCTATGCGGTGAAGATCACCGGCAAGGTCGTGGCGGCCGATACGGCTTCGCGCGCGGCAACGCTCGATGTCGACGCCGATGGCGACGGCAAGGCCGATGCAAAGGTCCAGATCGGGCCGGCGCTCCGCGGCACGGCGCTCCGCGACACGCTGGACTTCGTCAATTTCAACGAATTCAAGAACCAGATCGAATGGGCGCAGTTCGGCAAGGCGTTCAACGAGAAGGCCAACTCGGCCTTCCTGTCGGCCGTCCCGCGCGAGGACCTCGCCGGTAAGACGGTGACCGTGATCGGCGCCTTTCCGCTGCCGAAAAGCGGCGAGTTGCCGCTCGTGACACCTTCGGAATTGAGGGTGGGCTCATGACGGCTCCAGAGGCACAAAAGGATGATGTCATCCTGCGCCTTGACGACGTGTCGAAGGTCTATTCGGGCATCGTCGCCGTCAAGCGCGCCAATCTGGAACTGCGCCGCGGTGCGGTGAACGTGCTCGTCGGCGAAAACGGCGCGGGCAAGTCGACGCTGATGAAGATCATCGCCGGCGTCGAGCGTCCGACGCATGGCCGCATCATCCTCGACGGTGAACCCGTCTCCTTCGACAGCCCAGCGGAAGCGCAGGCGCATGGCATCGGCATGATCTTCCAGGAGCTCAATCTCTTCGCCAACATGTCGGTCGCCGAGAACATCTTCGCCAGGCGCGAGATCACCCGCGGCCTGCTCGGCATCGACCACAAGGCGCAGGTGCAAAAGGCCGATGGCTTTCTCAAGCGCCTGGATGCCGGGATCGAGGCGGACACGATGGTCGAGGATCTGCCGATCGGCCAGCAGCAACTCGTCGAAATCGCCAAGGCGATGTCGCTGAATGCCCGGATCCTGATCATGGACGAGCCGACGTCGGCGCTTTCGGCGGCCGAAGTCGACATCCTGTTCAAGGTGATCGCGGAACTGAAGGCTCAAGGAGTTGCGATCGTCTATATCTCACATCGGCTCGAAGAGCTGATGCGGATCGGTGACTATATCACCGTGCTGCGTGACGGCCAGGTCACCGGCGAGGCGATGATGCGCGACATCGATACGCGCTGGATCGTTCGCTCGATGATCGGCTCGGATGCCAAGGACTTTGCAAAATCCGTCACCCATGCCGTTGGCGCCGAGGTCTTTCGCGCCGAAAACATCAGCCTTCCCAGACCGACGGGCGGGCTGTCGGTCAACGATGTCTCGCTGTCGGTCAAGGCGGGAGAAATCCTCGGCATATACGGCCTGATGGGTGCGGGACGTAGCGAATTCTTCGAGTGTGTGATCGGCCGCCACGCACACTCGACCGGCAAGATCTTCATCGAGGGCAAGCAGGTTCGCGCCCGCGACACCACCCGGCGCATCCGCCGCGGCCTTGCGCTCATTCCGGAAGACCGGCAGCGCGAGGGTCTGGTCCAGGTGCTCTCGATCGCTTCCAACCTGACGCTGGCGAGCCTTGGCCGCTTTACCCGGCTCTTCCATATCGACAGCGGTGCCGAGAAGATCGCCGTCCAAGAGGCCATCCGCGATCTTTCGATCAAGGCGCCGAACCCGGATTTCGAGGTGACCTCGATGTCGGGCGGCAACCAGCAGAAGGTCGTTATCGGTAAGGCATTAATGACCAATCCGAAAGTGCTGCTGATGGACGAGCCGAGCCGCGGCATCGATGTCGGCGCCAAGGCCGACGTCTTCCGCACCATGCGGCGGCTGGCGGCAAACGGGCTCGCCATTCTGTTTTCGACCTCCGACCTCGAGGAGGTCATGGCGCTTTCCGATCGCATCGCGGTCTTGAGCAACGGCCAGCTGGTCGCCGTCTTCGACCGGAACGAGGCGACGGAAGAAGCCATCATCGCGGCTTCGGCCAAGGGACACGGACATCAAGGGAAACTCGCGTCATGATGGCGGCTACGTCAACCACTCTTGCGCCGAAAGGCGCCAACGGCTCGGCGCTTCTGACGCTGATGAAGCTCAGGACCTTCATCGCGCTTTTCGCCGTGATCATCTTCTTTGCGATCTTCGCGCCGAACTTCACCTCGACGGCGAACATGATCCTGATGTCGAAGCATGTGGCGCTGAACGCCTTCCTGGCGATGGGCATGACCTTCGTCATCATCACCGGCGGCATCGACCTTTCCGTCGGATCGATCGTCGGGTTGTGCGGCATGGTCGCCGGCGGCCTGATCCTTTACGGTATCGAATTGCCGATCGGCTACACGATCTATTTCAACCTCTTCGAGATCGTGCTGATCACGCTGTCGATCGGTCTCGTCATCGGCCTTATCAACGGCCTGCTGATCACCAAACTCAACGTCGCGCCCTTCATCGCCACGCTCGGCACGCTCTATGTCGCCCGCGGTCTCGCCTTGCTGTCATCGGACGGCCAGACCTTTCCGAACCTCGTCGGCCGGCCCGAATATGCCACGACCGGTTTCGACTTCTTCGGCGCGGGGCGCATTCTCGGCTTGCCGGTGTCGATCTGGATCCTGATCGTGCTGGCACTCGCGGCCGCCTATGTCGCCCGCTCGACGCCGATCGGCCGTCATATCTTCGCCGTCGGCGGCAATGAGCGGGCCGCGCGCATGTCCGGTATCCGGGTCGATGTGGTGAAGATCTTCGTCTACATGTTTTCCGGACTTTGCGCCGCCATCGTCGGCGTCGTCATTTCCTCCGAACTGATGGCCGCCCATCCGGCGACCGGCGAAAGCTTCGAGCTCAATGCGATTGCCGCAGCCGTGCTCGGCGGCACCTCGATGTCGGGTGGCCGCGGCACGATCGGCGGCACGATCATCGGCGCTTTCGTCATCGGCATCCTCTCCGACGGGCTTGTCATGATGGGCGTCTCCTCCTTCTGGCAGATGGTCATCAAGGGCCTCGTCATCATCATTGCCGTCGTGGTCGATCAGGCCCAGCGGCGCCTGCAGCAGCGCGTCACCCTCATGCAGATGGCAAAGGCAGGCTGAGATGACCGAGTTCAAGGGGGCTTTGATCGGCTGCGGTTTCTTCGCGATCAACCAGATGCACGCCTGGAAAGACGTCGAAGGTGCTGACATCGTCGCGATCTGCGATCGCGATCCGGAGCGGCTGAAGGTCGTCGGCGACCAGTTCGGTATCGATCGCCGCTACCGCGATGCCGAGGCCATGTTGGCCGATGGCGGCTTCGATTTCGTCGACATCGCCACGACGGTCCAGAGTCACCGCGCTCTGGTGGAAATGGCCGCAGTGAATAAGGTGCCGGCCATCTGCCAGAAACCCTTCGCCAAGACGCTGTCGGATGCAAAGGCGATGGTCGAGGCTTGCCGCAATGCCGGCGTGGCCCTGATGGTGCACGAGAATTTTCGCTGGCAGACGCCGATCCAGGCGGTCCGCAAGGCGCTCGATGCTGGCGCCATCGGCACGCCCTTCTGGGGCCGCTTCTCCTTCCGCTCGGGTTACGACGTCTTCTCCGGCCAGCCGTATCTTGCTGAAGGCGAGCGCTTCATCATCGAAGATCTCGGCATTCATACGCTCGATATCGCCCGCTATATCCTCGGCGATATCAGATCACTCACGGCCCGCACCAAACGGGTCAATCCCAAGATCAAGGGCGAGGATGTCGCAACCATTCTGCTCGATCATGAAAACGGCGCCACCTCGGTGGTCGACGTCAGCTACGCCACCAAGCTCTCGAAAGAGCCGTTTCCCGAAACGCTGATCGAGCTCGACGGCTCCGAGGGCACGATCCGCCTGACCCAGGGCTACCGCCTTGAAATCGCCCACGGCAGGGGCACCACCACAGTGGATGTCTCTCCGAAGTTGTTGTCCTGGGCCTCGCGGCCTTGGCACAACATCCAGGAGAGCGTCTATGCGATCCAGCAGCATTGGGTCGATCAAATCAAGCGCGGCGCGGAGCACTCGACCTCGGGGGCCGATAATCTGAAGACCTTCGCCCTCGTCGAGGCCGCCTATGACAGCGCTGCCAGGGGACAGACGATCGATGTCGGAGCGATGCTGCGATGACGATCAATGCGTTCCAGCTCTACGGCACCCACCTGGTCGAGAGGCCGCCGGTTCGGCTGAGGGCCGGAAAGCTGACCGCCGACCTCGCCGATGGCAACCTCCGCGCGATCCGCTACGACGGCATCGAGGTGCTACGGGCGATTTCTTATCTCGTTCGCGACCGGGACTGGGGCACCTACAGCCCTGAAATCGTCGATCTCAGCATCGAGCAGAAGGAAGACCGTTTCGAAGTCGCTTATCAGGCCCGCTGCGAGGGACCCGGCGAAACGAGGCTCGTCATCGATGTTCGCATCGCGGCATATCAGGACCGGCTCGATTTCGAGGCCGAAGCCATGACCGAGACCGGCTTCGAGACCAACCGCTGCGGCTTCTGCATCCTGCATCCAATCGTCGGCGTGGCGGGTTCGCCGGCGAAGGTCGAGCATGTCGACGGGGAGATCGTGACGACACGGTTCCCCGATGTCATCGAACCCTGGCAACCATTCAAGGACATGCGCGCCATCACCCACCAGGTCATGCCTGACGTTCAGGCTGAATGCCGGATGGAGGGCGACACCTTTGAAATGGAAGATCAAAGAAACTGGTCGGACGCATCCTATAAGACATATGTCAGGCCGCTCGCTCTGCCCTGGCCCTACCAGATCTCTGCCAACCAACCTGTCCGGCAAAAGACGTCGCTTGTTATCAGAGACACCAGGTATTCCGCACCGCGCTTCGCGCCTGCGACCTTGGGCGGCGCGATAAAACTCAAGCTTGGAGAGCGGAATGGCATCATGCCCGATATCGGCGTGATCGTGACGCCTGAGGAGGCCGATGCGACGCTCACGGCAAAGGCCGTCCTGTCGGAGATCGCGCCTCGTGAACTCCTCTTTCATTTCGATCCGAATGCCGGGCACGCCGCCGAAGCACTGAAGACTTTTACCGCGATCGCCGCCGTCCATCGCGGTCGCTCGACGCTGGAGATCGCGCTCCCCTGCAAATCGTCGCCGGCAAGCGAGGCGGCCGAGATCGCCCACCAAATGCAGCTGGCGGCATTCAAGCCGGATGCGATCATGATCTCGCCATCCGTCGACCGGCAATCGACGCCGCCCGGCAGCCAATGGCCGGACTGCCCGCCGCTCGAAGAGATCTATGGCGTGGCCCGCGCCACGTTTCCCGGTATGCGCATCGGCGGCGGCATGCTGAGCTATTTCACCGAACTCAACCGCAAGCGCGTCCCGGATGGGCAGCTCGACTTCGTCAGCCACTGCACCAACCCCATCGTGCATGCGGCCGACGATCTCAGCGTCATGCAGACATTGGAAGCGCTGCCCTTCATCACCCGCTCCGTTCGTGCCATCTACGGCGACAAGCCCTACCGGATCGGCCCCTCGACGATCCCGATGCGGCAGAACCCCTATGGCAGCCGCACAATGGATAATCCCATGGGCGCACGCATACCCATGGCCAACCGCGACCCCCGCCACAACGGCCGTTTCGCGGAAGCTTTCGCACTCGGTTACGCAATCAGAGTGCTGGATGCCGGTCTCGAATGCCTGACGCTCTCGGCCTTGACCGGTCCGTTCGGTCTGATTGCCGGTCCGGCCGAGCCGATCGAGCAGGGTGGGCGGCGTCCGCTGTTCAATGCGGTGCGGACTTTGTCCGCCTTGGCTGGTGCATTCTGGCAGGAATGCATCTCGTCCTCGCCCTCCGAAGTGCTGTCTTTCGTTGCGCGGGACGCCGCAGGAAACAGGCTCCACGTCGTCAATCTGACGAGCGGAGAGCGAAGGGTCGATTACCGCGCATCGGGGAAGGATCTGCTGCTCGCACCCTTCGCCACCGTGGCCTTGCCGCTGGCGGATTGACCTCCGGCGCATCGGCCGCATCTATGCAATCGGAGTTCACTGGGGAGGATCGGCGTGAAGACGAAGAAGCTTATCAATTCCGGCGCAGATGCCGTCGATGAGATGCTGCAAGGGATCCTCGCGGCGCATCCACGCCATCTTTACGCAGTCGAAGACATGCCCCGCGCGATCATTGCCAGAAACGGACCGCGCAAAGGCAAGGTCGGCCTGGTCATCGGCGGCGGATCCGGGCATGAGCCGACCTTTCTGGGGTTTGTCGGCAAGGGGCTGGCGGATGCCGCCGCGATCGGCAATGTCTTCGCCTCGCCGCCGCCCGATCCGATCATCGCCTGCGCCAAGGCGGTCGACGGCGGCGCCGGCGTCCTGTTCATGTACGGCAATTATGCCGGCGACGTGATGAATTTCGACATGGCCGCCGAGATGCTGGCGCTCGACGAGATCGAGGTCCGCACCGTCCTGACCACAGATGACGTGGCGTCCGCTCCTGCCGATCAGAGGGACAGGCGACGTGGCGTGGCGGGCAACGTCTTCATCTTCAAGGCGGCCGGCGCGGCCTGCGATCTTCTCTACTCTTTCGACGATGTCGAGCGCGCCGCCCGCCATGCCAATGCACGAACCTATACGATGGGTGTGGCGCTCTCTCCCTGTTCGCTGCCCCAGACCCTCCGGCCGAACTTCCTGATCGGCGAGGACGAGATGGAGATCGGCATGGGAATCCATGGAGAGCCCGGCATGGCGCGCGAGCCGCTGAGGTCGGCCGATGCCGTGACCGACGAGCTGATGGACAGCATGCTTCGGGAGATGAAGGCGGACCCAGGCGATCGTGTCGCCCTGCTTGTCAACTCGCTGGGTTCGACTCCGCTGATGGAACTCTATATCATGATGCGGCGCGTGAAGTCCCGACTCGACGATGCCGGGCTCGTCATCCACACGTCGCTCGTCGGCAACTATTGCACCTCGCTCGAAATGGCCGGCGCCTCGATCACCGTCATGCATCTCGACGACGAGCTTCAGCGGTTGATCGACCACCCGTGCGATTGCGCGATGTTTGCGAGGTGATCATGACGATTACCACAAAAGACCTGCAACAGCTGTTTGCCGGGATTGCCGAGGATATCGCGGCAGAGCGCGACCATCTTTGCGAGCTCGACGGCGCCATCGGCGATGGCGATCACGGCCTTGCCATGGACGGAGGCTGTCAGGCTGCCGCCAAGGCGGTCGGCGCGCTCGATGTGGAAACAGCACCGACGCTGCTATTCAACGTTGCGGCAAAGGCATTCCTGAATGCGGTCGGCGCTTCGTCCGGCCCCTTATATGCCACGGCCTTCATGCGCGCCGCGGCCGCAGCCAAGGACAGGCAGACCTTGACCGATGACGATTTCGTCCGCGTTTTCGCAGCCATGGCGACGGGAATCCAGGAACGCGGAAAGGCCGAAGCCGGTGAAAAGACGATGGTCGACGCCTGGAAGCCCGCGGCCGACGCGGCACTTGATGCGTGGGGGACAGGAAAGCCGCTTCCCGAATGCCTCGTCATGGCAGTGCATGCAGCCCGCGTCGGCTGTGACGCAACCAAAGACATGACGGCAGCGAAAGGACGGGCTTCGCGATTGGGAGACCGGGCTATCGGGCACATCGATCCCGGTGCGGCATCGGCGGTCATCATCATCGCCGCGATAGCCAAATTTGCTCGACGGCACGATGGTTAGCTCATCATACCAGTTGACATGTCAATGACTATCTGCAAAAAGGGTCCCGGCTTACAAGAGGAGGACGGTAATGCTGACCCTTTCTGCGAAATTGAAGACTGCGAGCATCGTTGCGATCGCCATGGCGTCACTTTCGGCAACACCGGTTCTTGCTGAAGACATCACGCTCTGGACCCTCAACTTCGACAATAATGCTGCCAATACGGCCCTGAAGAAGGTGGCGACGGACTTCGAAGCTGCAAATCCCGGAACGCATGTCGAGATCGTTCAGCGCGCCGTCGATGAACACAAGACCGCGCTCCGCGTCGCCGCGGGCTCGGACAAAGGACCCGACATTTATTTCAGCTGGGCGGGTCTCGGCCTCGGCGGCGAGTATGTGAAGGCCGGCCTGTCGCTGCCACTCGACGAGTATTACACCGAGTATAAGTGGAACGACGAATTGCTGCCGTCGGCTGCCGCTTTCGCCGACCTCTATACCGGCGGCAAGCACGGTGTTCCCTTCACCTTCAAGGGCGAAGCCGTCTACTACAATAAGAAGCTTTTCGAACAGGTCGGCATCAAGGAAGAGCCGAAGACCTACGAGGAACTCCTTGCCGCGGCCGATAAGCTGAAGGCCGCGGGCATCCCCGCCTTCACCTTTGGCGGCACGGTCAACTGGCACGTCATGCGCCTCATGGACGTTATCCTCGAAACCAAGTGCGGCGCCGAAAAGCACGACGCGCTGAAGGCGATGACGTTGGACTGGACCAAAGAACCCTGCGCGACGGATTCCTTCGCGGAGTTTGCGAAGTGGACGAAGGACTATACGCTGCAGCCGTTCATGGGCATCGACAACAAACAGTCCTACAGCCTCTTCACGGCCGGTCGTGCAGCGATGATGCTCGAAGGCGACTGGCTGGTCAGCCAACTCAACGGCTCCGGCGCCAATCTCGACGATTACGGCATCTTCCCCTTCCCCACAAATACCGACCGTCTCTACGGCTTTGCCGAGTACAATTACATCAGCACCAAGAGCAAGAACCCCGACATAGCGGCGAAATTCCTCGACTATTTCCTGTCGACGAAGGTGCAGCAGGATCTGCTCGGCCAGTTGAGCTCGACCTCCGTCAACAAGAACGTCCAGTATGCCAATCAGAAGCCGCTCGAAGCCGAATGGCTGGGCATCTTCCAGAAATACGGCAAGGTCTACATGAACGGCGACCAGGCCTTCCCGCTCGATGTCACGACGGAATATTTCCGCGTCATCAATGATGTCGCTTCCGGCAGCACCGAACCGGCCGAGGCGGCCAAGCAGTTGCAGAGCTTCATCGCCAGCAGAAGCTGATCCCTCCCAAGCGCCAGTCGATCGGCCTCTGAGTTGATCGGCTGGCACATTCTTTCATCAGCTGGCAGCGGCTTTTCACTGCCAGGAGGAAAGCATGTCACTTCGACAATCGACACATGATCCGCGCGTGCAAGCGCTCATCCTGCTCGTGCCGGCGCTGGCGATCTATGCGGTCTTCGCGCTCTACCCGATGCTCAACGTCGTGATCCTGAGCTTCCAGAAGTGGAACGGGCTCGATCCCAATCGGCAATTCGTCGGCCTTGCGAACTATTCGGCGATTTTCACGAAAGATCCGGTCTTCTGGGTGGCGTTCCGCAACACGGTGATCTGGACCGTGATGAGCCTGATCTTTCCGCCGCTGGTCGGACTGCTGCTGGCGCTCAGCCTCAACCAGAAAATATTCGGCCGCAATGGCCTCAGGGCCATCTTCTATCTGCCTGTGATCATCGCGCCGATCGCCGTCGCCACCATGTGGAAGTGGATGTACGATCCCTTCTTCGGCCTGTTCGCCCAACTGCTGACCTCCTGGGGCATGCAGGTCTGGATCAAGGATTGGCTGGGCAATAAGGATATCGCGCTTTATTCCGTCTTCGTCGCCTATCTCTGGCAGACGGTCGGCTTCTCGATGGTTCTATTCCTGGCCGGCCTGCAGAACGTCTCTCAGACGCTCGTCGAAGCGGCGCGCATCGATGGCGCCGGCCGCTGGGCGGTGTTCAAACATGTGACATTGCCGGCGTTGCGCCCGACGATCACCATCGTCCTCGTTCTCTCCGTCATCTCGTCGCTGAAGGCTTTCGACATCGTCTACGGTTTGACGGGCGGCGGTCCGGCGCAGTCCACCCAGATGCTGGCGCTCTGGGCGTTCACGCAGGCCATGCAGATCTTCGATTTCGGACGAGGTGCGGCAATATCCGTCGTGCTGCTGCTGATCACCATGGCCGTCGTCATTCCCTATCTCAGATGGACCCAGAAGCACGAGGAGGTCGAATCGTGACAGCAGTGCCGACCGACCATGCCGCCGTGCATCTCGAAGCCCAACCATCGTCGATGAAGCGCGATCCCGTTCTGATCGGCCTCTGGACAACGCTTGTCATCGTGGCGCTCGTCTGGGTCGCGCCATTCGTCTTCATCGTCTTCACCTCGCTGAAGACGCCGGCGGCGGTGACGAGCACCGGCGCCTTCATGCCGCCGGCCGAGCTTGCCTTCGAAAACTATGGCGCCGCATGGAGCCGCGGCAATTTCGCAAACTCCTTCTTCAACAGCGTCATCATCACCGTCATCAAGGTGCCGCTCGGCCTGTTCCTGTCGGCGATGGCCGCTTATGCCCTTGCCAAGATCAAGTTGAAGATCACCAAGGCGCTGCTGCTGCTCGTCGTGTTCGGCACGATGATCCCCTTCCAGGTGATGCTTGCGCCGCTCTTCACCCTGGTCAATTCCTTCGGCCTCATCGACACATATCCGGGCGTCATCCTTCCCTACATCGCCTTCGGCGTTCCCTATCAGGTTTTCATCCTGCACGGCTTCTTCAAGGGCATTCCGAAGGAGCTATCGGAGGCAGCGCTGATCGACGGCGCCAGCCACTTCGTCATCTTCCGGCGGATCTTTCTGCCGGTATGCCTGCCCGTCCTCGCCGCACTGCTCATCCTCGACTTCGTTTCCACCTGGAACGAATTCGCCATGGCGCTGGTGCTGCTTCAGGACCAGCACATGTGGACGCTGCCGCTCGGCCTGATGTCGTTTCAGGGGCAGTTCTCCAGCAATTACGGCCAGCTCAACGCGGCGATCGTCATGACCGTGCTGCCGGCGACGATCGTCTATCTCATGTTCCAGCGCTACTTCGTCTCCGGCCTCACCTCCGGCGCCGTCAAAGGCTGATCACAAAATCATTCTACGAGGAGAGACAGAATGTCCGATGCAACAGTCGAAAAATGGGGTGTGTTCGAGGCCTCCTTCGAAGGGCCTGCCGGCGGCAATCCCTATCTCGACGTAGCATTCGATGCCGTCTTCACCCAGAAGAGCCGCGAAGTCCGCGTGCCGGGCTTCTATGATGGTAACGGCACCTACCGCATTCGCTTCATGCCCGATAGCGAAGGCGAGTGGTCGTTCCAGACGCGCTCCAAGACCGCGGCCCTCGACGGCAAGACGGGTGTTTTGGCCGCGACCGCACCTTCGGCCGGCAATCACGGCCCGGTGCGCGTGCGCAACAAATTCCATTTCGCCTATGCCGACGGCACGCCGTTCCTCTCCTTCGGAACGACCTGCTACGCCTGGACGCATCAACCGTTCGACATGCAGAAGCAGACGCTGGAGACGCTGAAGACGGCGCGCTTCAACAAGATGCGCATGGGCGTGTTTCCGAAGGATTATCCCTATAACGTCAACGAGCCGTTGCATGCCTGCTTCGAACGCGGCTCCGACGGCAAGGAAGACTTCGACCGGCCCAACCCCGCCGCCTTCCAGCACTTCGAAAAGCAGGTCGCCGCACTCTGCGACCTCGGCATCGAGGCCGATATCATCATCTTCCACCCCTATGACCGCTGGGGTTATGCGGACATGTCGGCCGCGCAGGATTTCCGCTATGTCGAATATCTGGCCGCCCGTCTTGCCGCCTACCGGAACGTCTGGTGGTCGCTCGCCAATGAATATGATTTCCTGATCGACACGAAACCGATGGAGCAGTGGGACCGCTACTTCCACATTCTGGAGGAAAACGACCCCTACCAGCATCTGCGGTCCATCCATAATGGCGACGTGACCGCCAATTTCGATCACCGCAAACCGTGGGTGACACACACCTGCATCCAGAACCCCGACGTCAAGCGGACCCAGGAATGGCGCGATGCCTATGGCAAGCCCGTCGTCAACGACGAGCCCGAGTATGAGGGCGACATCTTGCAGTCATGGGGCAATCTCCATCCGAGGGAGCTGGTGCACCGTTTCTGGATCACCATGGCGCGCGGCGGCTATGCCGGTCACGGCGAAACCTATTCTCACCCCGAGGATCTGATCTGGTGGGCCAAGGGTGGCGAATTGCGCGGCGAAGCATGGAAGCGCATCGGCTTCCTCCGGGACCTCCTGGAGGCCGACGTCAAGCACGGTCTCGAACCGCTCGGCATCATCGGCGAATGGCCGTGGTCGCGCGTCTCCGGCGCGCGTGACGGCGACGGCGATTTCCGCCTGATCTATTTCGGCGAGCATCAGCCGGTGATCTGGTCCACCGGCCTGCCGGTTGATGGCGACGACTACGATGTCGATATCATCGACACCTGGGAGATGACGATCACGCCGGCCGAGAAAGTCGAGGCTCCCGTTCCGCATCCGACGCGCCATGGCTCGGTCGTGCGCGGCGGCAAGCCGGACGCGGCCTTCGGCGTGAAAATCCCGCGCAAGCCGTACCAGGCTTTGCGTGTGCGCAGGAAGCGCTAATCGAGAGGGTCCGGGATGTCAGGTTTAAGCATCAGAAACGTCAAGAAGTCCTTCGGCACGGTCGATATCATTCACGGCGTCGACGTCGAGATCGCGGATGGCGAATTCACCATTCTCGTCGGCCCTTCCGGCTGCGGCAAGTCGACATTGCTGCGCATGATCGCCGGGCTCGAGGACATCACCGCCGGCCAGATCAGCATTGACGGCCGGGTGGTGAACAATCTGCAGCCGAAGGATCGCGATATCGCGATGGTCTTCCAGAACTACGCATTGTACCCGCAGATGACGGTCTCCCAGAACATGGGGTTTGCCCTTGAGCTCGCCGGAGCCAAGCGGCCTGAGATCGACAAGAAGGTCGGCGAGGCTGCGGCCATTCTCGGCTTGCAGCCGCTACTCGACCGCAAGCCCGCCCAGCTTTCCGGCGGGCAGCGCCAGCGCGTCGCCATGGGTCGCGCCATCGTCCGCGATCCGAAAGTCTTTCTCTTCGACGAGCCGCTCTCCAATCTGGACGCAAAACTGCGGGTGAAGATGCGGGCGGAGATCAAGGCCCTGCACCAGCGCCTGAAGACCACCATCGTCTACGTCACCCACGACCAGATCGAGGCCATGACCATGGCCGACAAGATCGTCGTGCTGCACGGCGGCCGCGTCGAACAGATCGGCAGTCCGCTCGAACTCTACGACAGACCGCGCAACATCTTCGTCGCCGGTTTCCTCGGTTCCCCGGCGATGAATTTTCTCGAGGGGACCATCGAAGATGCCGGCAACCCGGTATTGTCGCTGCCGGGCGGCTCCCGCGTGCCGCTCTCGCGGGCTCCCGTTAATTCGGCAAACAGACCGATGACGCTGGGTATTCGTCCTGAAGATATCAGCTTCGGTGGCGAGAACGGCGTGGACGCGGTGGTCAAGGTGGTCGAACCCACCGGGTCGGAAACTCATGTCGCCGTGGACCTCGACGGCAGGGAGCTGACATGGGTCGTTCGCGAACGTGTCGAACTGGCGCCCGAACAGCAGGTGAAGCTTTCCTTCGAAACATCAAAGGTTCACTTCTTCGACCGACAGACGCAACAGCGTTTGAACGCCTGAACATAAGAGGCCGGAGGAACCGTCGAACCACAATTGCCTTTGCGGACGAAATGGCGATTTGTAATCTCCAACTTCGCCAATACGCCGTCAGTCTGGAGGTCGCCAAGAACATGCATATTCGAAAGGCAGTTTCTGCCGACGCAGCGGAACTGAGCGAGCTCCTCAACGAGATCATCCGGGCTGGGGGAACAACAGCACTCGAGACACCGCTTTCGGCTGCCGAGTTCGTGGACTGGTTCATCGACGGCGAGTTTCCTCTTCTCTGCCATGTCGCGGAGCATGATCGGTCGCTTGTCGGCTTTCAGTCGCTCAGCCTATACGGCGATCCGCCGAAAGGCTTTGCCGACATCGGGACCTTCGCCCGTATGAACCCAAAGGCTCCAGGCGTCGGCAGCGCGCTCTTTCCCGCAACCCGGGCCGCAGCGGAGGAACTCGGGCTCGACTTCATCAATGCCACCATTCGGGCCGACAATGTCAGCGGTCTTGCCTATTATGCCAAGATGGGCTTCGAGACCTATGACCGGCTGGTCCAGGTTCCGCTTCAAGACGGGACGCCCGTCGACAGGATCAAGAAGCGTTTCAGGATAGATGCCAGGCATCGCGCGACACCTCACGCCTGAATGTGTCGACGGATCTGTGGGCGTGCCCTGCATCCAAGTGTCGGACCAGTTCAGGGTCAGCACGACTGGGGCGTGCCGCGACCGGTGCTGTGAAGAAGCGCAACTGGCTGAACACGTGGCCTGCCGGCGGAAGGAACTGAAACGAAGTCCTCAGCCGTGAACCCCTCGTCATATCCGTTCGATGCGGACCGGGAATTCGCCGCGTACCAGCAGCGGGTCGAAGCCGCTATCAAATCGACCGAGCCGGATCAACCCGTCCCAGCTGTAATCGGCATAAAACAGGGCAAGGTTGCCCCATGGCTTGAAGTAGCAGAGATCACCCGGCTGCTCGTTGTCGAAGGGACCGGTAGCTTCCTCGGTGAGTTTGCGCGGGAGATAGACGATCTTTTCGTTTTTGCCGTAGTCTTCGATCTTGAGATCCAGGGGAAGCATCGAAGCGAGGTCGAGCGCCGACGGATTGTCGTAGAGCGTCGCCGTCATGGTCATGCCGTTGAAGATTATCCGGATTCTGACATCGGTCGGTACTTGGCTCGCTGGATCCCGGCCTTCCTGTCCCTTGGCCGCATACGGCAGGGTTGCGGTTGCGAAGGTTGCGCCGAGGAGCGCACGGCGCGTCAGATATGAGGATGTCGACATGACTGCACTCCGTCAGACCGGCTGAGCAGTCGGCCGAAACAGGATCTCATTGATATCGACGTCGTCGGGTTCGTTCACCGCGAACGCGACGGTGCGGGCGAAGGTATCTGCACCGACCGCGATCTTGCTGACGAATTCCCTCGTGCCGGCCTGGATATCCTTCTCGCTGATATGCTCGAGCAGTTCGGTACTGACTGCGCCGGGAGAAATGATCGTCGTGCGGATATTGTAGGGCTTTACTTCCTTCCGCAGGCCTTCGGACAGGGCGCGCACGGCAAATTTGGTGGCGCAATAGACGGTGGCACCGGGGTCGACCACATGACCGTAGACGGACGAGACATTGATGATGTGCCCGGATTTCCGGGCCTTCATGTGCGGAAGCGCTGCGGCGATGCCATAAAGTACACCCTTGATGTTGACGTCGATCATACGGTCCCACTCATCGATCTTGAGCCGTTCGAGTGGTGCAAGCGGCATCAGACCGGCATTGTTCAGCATCACGTCGATGCGGCCGAACTCCTCCACCGCAGTGTCCACCAGTTTCTTGACCTGGTTCCGGTCGGTGACGTCGGTGGAAACGGCCTTGGCCTTATAGCCTCTAGCGGTCAACTCGCTCGCCAGCGCATCGATGCGCCCGCTTCGGCGCGCACCGAGGACGACGAGAGCGCCGCGCTCGGCCAGATGGCGTGCCGTGGCCTCGCCAAGCCCGCTGCTTGCGCCTGTGATGACGACGACTTTGTTTTCAATGCCCTGAGACATGCCGATCTCCTTTGTCGAATTCGGAAGGTTAAGTGCGAGGGCTCGCCAGAGCGGCGAGCAGGGCTGATCCCGCGAGCAGGAAGGCGGCGAGCAGGAAGGCGCTCCACCAGCCGGCAGTGTCGAACAGCACCCCGCCCGCAAAGGCGCCACTGGCGATGGCGAATTGGATCAATGCCACCTGCAGCCCACCGCCGGCTTCAAGTTCGCCGGGAATGATGCGTGTCATCCAGGTATTCCAGGCCACCGGAATAGGGGTGGTGAAGAACCCCCACAGCACCAGCAAGGCTGCTGTGACGGCCGTGAAGGGACCGAGGGCAATCAGCAGAAGGGCAAGCATCGCGAGCCCGCTCGGCAATCCGATCAGCAGGGCGGCAAGATGCCGCCGGAGGACGAAGCCGACAATGGATGTTCCCGCGAGGCCGCCAATGCCGAGCCCGAGAAGCATCATCGACAGTCCGTTCAATTCAACGCCCGTGACGCTTTCGAGGAATGGGCGCAGATAGATCGACAGTGCGTTCTGGCCGATGAAAGCGAGGCTGGTCGCCGCCATCCCGATCGCGAATCTGCGATTGCGCAGCAGTCCGAAGATTCTGGCAACCGAGACCGCTGCCGTTGCCGGCATCTTCGGCAGGACGGCCAATTGCCATACGAGCGCAGCCAGACCTATCGGAACCGTGATGAAGAAGGTGCCACGCCATCCGATCAGCCCGCCGAGGAAACTACCGAGGGGCGCAGCGATGACGACCGCAAATGCGGTGCCGCCCTGGAGCAAGGCGATAGCCTTGGGCAGGTCGACTCCAGAAGCCAGGCGTGCCAGGATGGCTGTCGACAGCGACCAGAAGCCGCCGATCGAAATGCCGACCAGCGCCCGCCCGACCAGAAAGACGAGGAAGTTCGGAGCAAGAGCCACGGCCAGACTGGAAGCGACCAGCACCGCCGTATAGAGCAGGACGACCGTTTTCCGGTCGAGCCTTGCCAAAAACGCGTTGCCGAAAAGACTGGTGATCACCGCAAAAAGGCCAGAGACGGCGATCGCTTGTCCGGCCTGACCTTCGGAGATGGCCAGATCCTGGGCGATCGGCGTCAGAAGGCTCACCGGCATGAACTCCAGCCCCACCAGGAGAAAGGTCAGAAGCGAGAGGCAGGTGACCGCAGCCCATGGAGTAACGGTGCTGTCGGCCGGAACAGCCTCATCCAATGTCAGTTCGATGGTCATTCCGCGTTCTCCTGTCCATTGCGGAATGAGATAGCCGGATTGGTTTTGACAGACTAGCGGCTATAATCTGCATGTTGTGATGAAGGAGATTCACCAATGCGGCGCGACGAATTCACCGAGATGCGGGCGTTTCTCGAAGTGGCCAGAGAGCGGAGCTTCACGCGCGCGGCCGCCAAGCTGGGTGTCACCCGCTCGGCCCTCAGCCATACGATCCGGGCACTGGAAGAACGGCTCGGCGTCCGCCTCCTCTCCCGTACGACACGGGATGTCGCGCCGACGGCGGCCGGGGAGCGCCTGGTGGAGAGCATCGAACCCCATTTCGAAATCATTGCCGCCGAGATCAGCGCAATCAGCGCCTTGCGCGACAAGCCCTCGGGCCATGTCCGCATCGTATGTCCCGACGACGCCATCGAGTTGGTTTTTCGTCCAAGACTCTCAGCCTTCTTGCGAGATTATCCTGATATCATCGTGGAGCTCATTATCGACAACGGATTCACGAACATCGTCGAGCGTCAGTTCGACGCCGGCGTTCGGCTGGGCGAGGCGGTTGCACGCGACATGGTGGCCGTTCGCATCGGCCCCGATGTCTCCTATGCCGTGGTCGGATCACCCGATTATTTCGCCCGCCGTTCCGTGCCGGCAAGCCCGCAAGACCTGACCCTCCACAATTGCGTCAACCTGCGGCTGCCAACCTCGGGCGCGCTCTATGCCTGGGAATTCGAGAAGGACGCACGCGAGTTCAGCGTCCGCGTCGACGGCCAGCTGATCCTAAGCCATATCGGATCGGCGATCGATGCCGCCCTCGACGGCGTCGGCCTCGCCTATTTGCCGAAGGACCTCATCCGACGATACGTTGAAACCGGTTTGCTCCGGGAGGTCCTTGCCGATTGGTGCCCGACCTTCCAAGGCTATCATCTCTACTATCCCAGCCGCCGCCATTTCTCGCCGGCCTTCAGCGCCTTCGTCGAGGCCTTCCGGTTCAGATCCCGGTAGCATCACACCGGAGGCAACTGCAGTTGGGGTATTGGCGCACTCGAAAAGGCAGCGCCATGCACACAAAATGATGCTTTTCGCGCTCATCGTTATTCCCTACTTCCTGTCAAGACAGGTGACGAAAAGGGGACGACCGGATGGCGACGCCGTTTTACTGGAACGAGCTCAACACATATGATTTTGCCGGCCTTTGCCCCGAGACCACGATTGCCGTTCTGCCTATCGCCTCGACGGAACAGCACGGCCCGCATCTGCCGATCGCAACCGATGTCGCCATCGCGACCGGCATGCTGGCGGAGCTGAAGAGGCAGCGGCCGGAGAATCTGGACATCCTGGTCCTTCCGACACAGGAGATCGGCAAGGCCAACGAACATATTTACGGCCCCGGCACGCTGTCGCTCAGTGCAGAGCTGCTCATCCCCGTCTGGACGGCGATTGGCGCAAAGGTTGCGGAAGCCGGGCTGAGGAAGATGGTGATCGTCAATTCCCACGGCGGCAATGTCGACGTCATGAGCATCGTCGCGCGTGAACTGCGCGTGCGCCATCAAATGGCGGTGGTCTCCACGCAATGGGGCCGGTTCGGCCACCCGGAAGGCATGGTCAGCGATCACGAGAGCAGATACGGCATTCACGGCGGCGATGTCGAGACATCGTTGATGCTGCACTTCCGCCCCGACTTGGTGCGTATGGACAAGGCAGAGAATTTCGCCTCGAAGGCCGAACGGATGCGGCAGCAATCCAAATATCTTCAGCCCCTGCCGCCGCATTCGCTGGCCTGGATCGCGCATGACCTCAACCCCCTCGGCGTGGTCGGCGATGCCTCGATCGCCACCGCCGAAAAGGGCGAAGCGATCTGCCGCCATCAGGTCACGGGGTTTGTTGAATTGCTTGAAGACCTCAAGGCCTATCCACTTTCGAATCTCTATGTGAAATAGGCTCGGCCGCGGATCTCGTATCAGGTGGGATATGGCCCTTGGCCTGCAATTCCTGCACCAGGCCGAGCAGTTCGGCGAGCAGATATTCGACGAAAAGGCTGGTGGCCGCGTCGAGCGGCGCCCTGGCGCGCGCAAACAGCTTCATCTGCTGGTAACGCGCATGCGGCTCGGCGATCGGACGGAAGACGAGTTCGCCGCGCCGGCATTCGGTGATGACGTCGAGCGGATTGAGCAGCGTCAGCCCGGTGCCGCATTTGACGAGTTGCTTCAGCATCTCCGATGCATTGGTTTCCAGCACCGGCTCGACAGGGATGGGCAAGCGCGCAAAGGCAAGGTTGATCACCTCGCGCAGGCTGGTGCCCGGTTGCGCCAGAACCAGTTTTTCCTGCGTGACATCGGCAAGGTTGATCGGCCCGGGACCGATCAGGTGATGGCCCGGCGGCAGCACGACACCGATCGGGATATCGAAATTTCCGAGCGTGCGGATCCCCGGCATGGCCGGGATATTGAAGCCGAGACCGATATCCACCTCGCCTGATACAACGGGGCTGGCCGTCGTGCCGCCGGTATCGTTGCGCAGCTGGACGAAGACGCGTGGATGCTCTGAAAGAAAGCGCGCGATGATTTCGGGCAGCGGCCCGGCGGCAAGGCCGACGGTCGTCACCATGCGCACCTTCCCAGCCTGCTGCATCTTGAGGCTGCGGATGCGCCCCTCCAGGCGCTCGTAATTCTTCAGCACGTCCCGGATATGTTCGATGCAGAGTTCACCGGCAGCCGTCAGCCGCAAACCGCGCGGCAGCCGCTCGAAAAGCGGCGCCCCGATCTCTTCCTCCAGCGCCAGAATCTGCCTGTTGACCGCCGATGACGCAACATTGAGGCGCGCGGCCGCCTTGCGGATCGAACCGGAACGGGCGATCTCGTTGATGTAAAGAAGGCGTCTGGAGTGCAGCATGATCTCTCCGGTGCATAAATTTTACGCAGGGCGCACAAATTATCTTCAGCTTTCCGACAGATGCCGAAAAGGCATCAATGCGCACGAATTTTGATGCTTTTCAAAGCGCAACGCAATGGCTCAAATTCCCTTAAAAGGGAGCCGACCAAGGCTTCCTTCGGTTAAAAAGGGGAACTGCCGACCATGTTGAAAGCACTGACGAAGACGCAATTCCTGAGCTGCCTCGGCCTTGCCGCGATGCTTGCCGCCGCCTCGCCGGCGCTTGCCCTCGACAAGGTGAGCTACGGGACGAACTGGCTTGCCCAAGCTGAACATGGCGGCTTCTACCAGGCCGTCGCCGACGGCACCTATGCGAAATACGGCCTCGACGTCACCATCGTCCAGGGCGGCCCGAATGCGGCAAACAGCGCGCTCCTGATCTCCGGCAAGCTCGATTTCTACATGGGCGGTCCGCAGGGAGAAATTTCCGCCGTCGAGCAGGGCATTCCGCTGGTCGATGTCGCCGCGATCTTCCAAAAGGATCCGCAGGTGCTGATCGCCCATCCGGATAACGGCGTCGACAAGTTCGAGGACCTCGCCAAGCTGAAGACGCTGTTCCTCAGCAAGGACGGCTACCTCACCTATTTCGAATGGATGAAGGCCAACTTCAAAGGCTTCAAGGACGAGCAGTACAAACCCTATAACTTCAGCCCCGCCCCCTTCCTCGCAGACAAAGACTCCGCCCAGCAGGGCTACCTGACATCGGAACCCTACGAGATCCAGAAACAGGCAGGCTTCGAGCCGAAGGTCTTCCTGCTCGCCGACAACGGCTACTCGCCCTATTCGACGATGATCACGACGACGCAGGCGATGCTCGACGGCAAGCCCGATGTGGTGCAGCGCTTTGTCGATGCCTCGATCGAAGGCTGGTACAACTACCTCTACGGCGACAACACCAAGGCGAACGAACTGATCAAGAAGGACAATCCTGAAATAACCGACGGCCAGATCGCCTATTCGATCGCCAAGATGAAGGAATACGGCATCATCGAATCCGGCGACAGCCTCGACAAGGGCATCGGCTGCATTACCGACGCCCATTACAAGAAGTTCTTCGACGAGATGACCGCCATCAAGGTGTTCAAGACCGAGACCGACTATACCAAGGCCTTTACGACGAAGTTCGTGTGCAAGGGCACCGGAATGGCGCTGAAGAAATAAGCCTCCCAGGCCAGGTCCGCCGCCTGCCTGGCGGCGGACCGCATCCCTTCGACAAACGAGCGAGAATATGTCCCTAGCCGAAACCAAGGCGGCGCCTTCCAAGGAAACGAAAAAGCGGCCGCTGGTTGTCATGCAATCGGTGTCGAAGGTCTTTTCCAGCGGCACGACAGCGCTTTCAGGCATGTCGCTGACGGTCGAAAGCGGCGAGTTCATCAGCCTCCTCGGCCCTTCCGGCTGCGGCAAGTCTACGGCGTTGCGCATCATCGCCGGCCTTGGCGACGTCACCGCGGGCAAGATCGACTGGCCGAGTTCACGCATCAATTCGAAAGGCCTGCCCGAGGGCGATATCGGCTTCGTCTTCCAGGAGCCGACGCTAATGCCGTGGAAGACCGTCTTCGGCAACGTCTACCTGCCGTTGAAATTGCGGGGGATTTCAAAGGCGGAAGCCCGTGACCGGATTGTGGAAGCGCTGGCGACCGTCGGTCTTCAAGATTTTGCCGATGCCTATCCACGAGAACTTTCCGGCGGCATGAAGATGCGCGTATCGATCGCCCGTGCGCTGGTGACGAAGCCGAAGCTGCTGCTGATGGACGAGCCTTTTGCGGCGCTCGACGAAATCACCCGCCAGAAGCTCAACGACGACGTGCTGCGGCTGTGGCAGACGACGGGTATCACTGTGATCTTCGTGACGCATTCGGTCTTCGAATCCGCTTACCTCTCCAACCGGATCGTGGTGATGAAGGCGAGACCCGGCCGCGTGCATGCCGATTTTCCGCTGATGACCAGCCTCGAGCGGGATTCGCATTATCGAACCTCGGAACAATATCGGCAGGCCTGCGAGACGGCCTCGCGTTCGTTGATCGAGGCGATCGGCGGATCGGAGGAGCACTGATGAGCGTCGAAAGCATCCAAACTGCCGAAGTCGCATCCCTGCCCGTCGCCAAACCGGCGAACGTCGGGCGGCGCGACCTGGCACTGCGCATCGCCGTGCCTTTCCTGGTCATCACCGTGCTCATCATCATCTGGGAGCTTTACGTGGTGCTCTCGGGCGTACCGCCTTACATCCTGCCCGGACCCGGCGCCGTGGCGGCAGCCTTCGTCAATGATTGGGGTACGCTTGCGCCTGCCCTCTGGGTCACGACCCAGATTACCTTCATCTCGCTGATACTGGCGCTGATCGGCGGCGTGGGGTTTGCGATCTTTCTCGTGCAATCACGCTGGATCGAGATCGCCTTCTATCCGCTCGCCGTGATCCTGCAGGTGACGCCGATCGTGGCGATCTCGCCACTGATCCTGATCTACGCTCCCTCCACGCAGGTGGCGCTGCTCATCTGCGCCTTCCTCGTCGCATTCTTCCCCATCCTGTCAAACATGGTGCAGGGCCTGAAGAGCGTCGACCATAACCTCATCAACCTCTTCGAACTCTACGGCGCCTCGCGCTGGCAGACGCTGATCCATCTGAAGATCCCAGCCGCCCAGCCCTATTTCATGACCGGTCTTCGCATCGGCGGCGGCCTTGCGCTGATCGCCGCCGTCGTCGCCGAATTTGCCGCGGGCTCCGCCGGCGCCGGCTCCGGCCTCGCTTTCCGCCTGCTGGAAGCGCAGTACCGGATGAACATACCGCGGCTCTTCGCTGCGCTCTTGATGCTCTCCATGCTTGGGGTCGCCATTTTCGGCCTTACCACCCTCATCGCCTGGCTGAGCCTCCACCGCTGGCATGAAAGCAGCATCAAACGGGAAAACTGATGACCTATTCCTTCATATCCCCGCCAAATGCGGCCCGCTTCGTGCTGAGCAATGCGACGGTGCCCGCCGTCACCGTCGAGCCTGTCGACGTGCCGGTTACGGAAGGACTCGCCACGGTCGATATCGTCATCAGCGACGGTACGATTGCCGCCATCCGGCCGGCTGGCGCCGCACCCGCCGATTATGCCAGGATCGATCTCAAGGACGGCATGGTCTGGCCCTGTTTTGCCGATATCCACACCCATCTCGACAAGGGCCATATCTGGCCGCGTCAGGCTAATCCCGACGGCAGTTTCATGGGCGCGCTCGATGCCGTCAGGGCCGACCGGGAAGCCAACTGGTCGGCCGCGGACGTGAAACGGCGCATGGAATTCTCGCTGCGCTCCGCCTATGCCCACGGCACCAGCCTGATCCGCACCCATCTGGATTCGCTGGCGCCCCAGCACCGCATCTCCTTCGAGGTCTTTGCCGAAATCCGCGATGCCTGGAAGGAGAGGATCGCGCTGCAGGCCGTCGCCCTCTTCCCGCTGGACGCCATGGCGGACAGCTCCTTTTTTACCGATCTTGTCACCGTCGTCCGGCAAACAGGCGGCCTGCTTGGCGGCGTCACGCGCATGGGGCCGGAGCTCATCTGGCAGCTCGACACGCTCTTCAGGACTGCCGCAGAGCATGGGTTGGATGTCGATCTGCATGTCGACGAGACGGATGATCGCGGCGCCGAGACGCTGAAGGCGATCGCCGAGGCCGTGCTGCGCAACGGGTTCGAGGGCAAGGTGACCGCCGGCCATTGCTGCTCGCTCGCCCGCCAGGACGAAGACACCGCCGCGCGCACGGTCGAGCTGGTCGCCAAGGCAGGCATAGCGGTCATCGCGCTGCCAATGTGCAACATGTATCTGCAGGACCGCTATGCCGGCCGCACCCCGCGCTGGCGCGGCGTCACCCTGTTCCACGAGCTGGCCGCCGCCGGTGTCGCGACCGCGGTCGCCTCCGACAATACCCGCGACCCCTTCTATGCCTATGGCGATCTCGATCCGGTGGAGGTCTTCCGCGAGGCCGTGCGGATTCTGCATCTCGACCACCCGCTCGATACCGCGGCGCGTGTCGTCACCACCTCGCCCGCCGCCATCGTCGGACGGCCGGACAAGGGCCGCATCGCCGCCGGCGATCCGGCCGATCTCGTGCTCTTCAGCGCGCGGCGTTGGAGTGAATTCCTTTCCCGTCCGCAGTCTGACCGCGTCGTGCTTCGTCGCGGCAAGGTGATCGACCGCAGCCTGCCGGATTACCGTGAACTCGATAGCGTCGTTGGAGCCTGACATGGCCGATTATCAGAAGATCAAAAAGGAACTCGAAGGCATCGCCGTCGAAGACAATCCGGCGCTCGTGCGCCAGAAGAGCCGGGATTTCTATTGGTACTCGCCGATCCTGAAGGCGCAGCTCGACAATGTTTCCGCCGATCTCGTCGTCACGCCGAAGACCGAGGAAGAGGTCATCCGGACGCTGAAGATCGCCTATGCCCACGACGTGCCGGTCACGCCGCGCGGCGCCGGCACCGGCAATTACGGCCAGGCCATGCCGCTTTCCGGCGGCATCGTGCTGAATCTTGCCGCCATGGACAAGATCAAGGAGATCCATCCCGGCCGCGTCGTCTGCGAACCCGGCATCGTGCTTGCCCAGCTCGACAAGCAGACCAAGGCCCATTCCGGCCAGGAGTTGCGCTTCCACCCCTCCACTGCCCAGACGGCGACGGTCGGCGGCTTCATCGCCGGCGGTTCGGGCGGCGTCGGCTCGATCACCTGGGGCGGCTTGCGCGACCTTGGCAACATCCTGCGCCTGCGCGTCGTCACCATGGAGGCCGAGCCACGTGTGCTCGATCTCACCGGCTGGGATCTCCAGAAAGTCAGCCACGCCTACGGCACGAACGGCATCATCACCGAGATCGAGATGCCGCTTGCGCCTGCCTATGACTGGGTCGATGTGCTGGTCGGCTATGACGACTTCATGGACGCGGTGCGCTTTTCCGACGCGCTGGCCAAATGCAACGGCATCCTCGTCAAAGAGATCGCGCCGATCGCGGCTCCCATTCCTTACGACTATTTCACCCGCCACAAGCCCTACATCCGTCAGGGCCAGTCGATCGTCGTGCTGATGATCGCGCCGCACTCCCTGGATGCCTTTCTTGCCTTCACCGCGGCGCAGAAGGGCGAGATCATGTTCCGCTCCGACACGGTGGAAAGCATGCGCGGCATTCCGCATGCCTATGAGCTGGCCTGGAACCACACGACATTGCGCGCCCTTAAGGTCGACCCGAACTTTACCTATCTTCAGGTGCAATATCCGGGACCGGACCATGTCGCCAAGGTGCGAAAGATGGTGGAGATCTTCGGCGACGAAGTGCCGGGTCATCTCGAATTCATCAAATTCGACGGCCAGATCCAGTGCTCCGGCCTGCCGCTGGTGCGCTACACCACCGAGGAGCGGCTGGAAGAGATCATCAAGATCCACCAGGACAATGGATGCCCGATCTTCAACCCGCACCGCTATACGCTTGAGGAAGGCGGCATGAAGCGCACCGACACGGTGCAGCTCGCCTTCAAGCAGGAAACCGATCCGAAAGGCCTGCTCAATCCCGGCAAGATGATTGCCTGGGAAAATCCCGATTTCGATTTCAACGCCGGCAAGAACTATCTCTTCCCCGGTCTCGCGGCCCTGATGGAGGCTTCATGAGGGTTCTCGTCCTCCACTCTCACCCGGTCGAGGAAAGTTACGGCAAGGCGCTCTACCGGCAGACCGTCGAGAGCCTTGAGAAGGCCGGGCATACGGTGGACGGCTGCGACCTTTACGAAGAGCAGTTCGATCCGGTGCTCTCACGCCGCGACCGGCTCGTCTATCACGACTATCCGGAAAATCTGAAGCTGGTGGAATCGCATGTCGAGCGGCTGAAGGCGGCCGAGGGGCTGGTGATCTGCACCCCGATCTGGAATTTCGGCTTTCCGGCAATTCTGAAGGGATATTTCGACCGCGTATGGCTGCCGGGCGTTTCCTTCGAACTGGTCAACGGCAAGGTAGAATCGCGGCTGCGCCACATCCGCAAGCTCGCCGCCGTCCTGACCTATGGCGCAACGCCCTTCCGCGCCTTTGCAGCCGGCAACCCGCCGAAGAAGATCGTCAAGAGAGTGCTGAGGGCGCAGATCAATCCGGTGAGGCCGGTGACCTTCCTCGCCCATTACGACATGAACAATTGCACGCCGGAGACGCGGGCAAAATTCCTCACCCGCGTCGGAGACGCGATGGAGCGCTTTTAAAAAATCTTCGCCGCCGTCACCTCGACCTCCACGAAGAATTCCGGCCGCGTAAAGCCGCCGACGACGATCAGAGTGGAAACCGGCTTCGGATCGAGGGTATAGCGATCCCGCACGGCCATATAGGCCGGAAAGTCTTCGCGCCGGGTGACGAACCCCGAAATGCGGATGACATCGGCAAAACTCATCTCCGCCTCTTCGAGGATCGCCTTGATCGCCTCGAAGCAGAGTTCCGCCTGCGCGGCCACGTCGCTCGGAACAGTATCGTCGAGACCGATACCTAACTGGCCCGAAGTGACCAACAGCGATGCGCCGGGCGGCACGAGCAGGCCGTGATTGTAATTCCCGAAAGGCCGGCGCACCGAGGCCGGATTGAAGGTCTTCTTCATCGATCGCTCTGAAATTTTCTCATAGGCCTGCAAATACCGCACCCTACAGGACGCGGCGGGATATGAGAATATCGCCACCGCCCATTATGTCTTGTGACAAGGCAGGATGAATGCCTTGAACGGATACTAGCCCTTGACAGCACCCGAGATCATCGAGCCGGAAATCTGCCGATACATGAGGAGGCCTAGAAAGGCTGGAGGCAGCGCGCCGAGGATCATCACGGCCGATGCCGTCCCCCATTGTACGCCGCCGCCGCTTGCCGCAAAAAAGAAGGAAGCGCCAACGGTCATCGGCACCGCCTTGTTTGTCGTCAGCATCAGACCGAAGAGGAACTCGTTCCAGGCGGTGATAAAGCCGAAGATGAAGGTCGTCACCAGTGCAGGACGCACGACCGGCCGAATGATGCGGATCATGATCTGAAACGAATTCGCGCCATCCACCTTTGCCGCTTCGTCCAGTTCGAGCGGGACGTCGGAAATCGCATTGACGAGAATGACAAGCGCCAGCGGTGTGTTGACGATGGTCAGGATCAGGCCGAGACCGAGCTGGGTATCGAGCAAACCGAGCCATTGGTACATCATGTAGAGCGGGATGGCGAAAATGATCAGCGGCACGGCGCGCAGATTGACGATGATCGGCAGCAGCGTGTGCTTGCCCGCTTCGCTCCTGGCGATCGCATAGGCCGCGGGAAAGGCGAGCATGATCGCAAGCCCCGTGCCGATCAACGAAGCGACGGTGCTGTTCCAGAGGTAGGAATAGATATTGAAACGGTCCGTCTGCGTTAAAACCCGCAGGTAGTTTTCGAGAGTCGGCTGGCTGATCCACAAACCAGGATTGACCGACAGTTCGCGCGCGCTTTTGAACGACGTGACGAGCGTGACGATGATCGGAAAATTCATCGCAAGAGCTGCGGCGGCAAAAACGATCCAGCGGAGCGTGTTCATCATCGCTCACGTCCTCCTGCGGCCGGCCAGCCAGTTGAGGCTATAGAGCACGAGCAGCGAGGCAAGGAAGAGAACAACGGAAGCCGCCACCGCCTTGCCGATCGCACCCTCCTTGAAAAATGCCTGATAGATATAGATCGACAGCGACATGGTCGAGCCGCCCGCACCGCTGCCGGTCAACGCGTAGACGTTGTCGAAAACACGAAAGCCGTCGATGAAGCGAATGAAGAAGGCGATCATGAGCGTCGGCAGCATCAGCGGCAGCTCGATAAACCAAAGCAGCTTGATTGCCGACGCGCCGTCGAGGGCGGCCGCCTCGCGCACGTCGAGCGGCACGGCGACATAGGCCATGTAAAACAGCAGAAAGGCAAACGGCGTCCATTGCAGCGTTTCGACCACGGTCAGCGTCCAGAATGCGTGAGCGACGTCGAGGAAGGCCGGGCTGTCGCCGAACCACTCGAAGAGATAATAGGGCACCGGCCCGGCAAATTCGTGCAGCACCAGGCGATACATCAGTCCGATCATGGCCGGCGCCACCATGAGCGGCAGCATGAGGGGCGCCATAAGGACCGAGCGCTTTGACAGAAGAGGCGCCAGAAAAATCGCAAGAAACAGGCCGAGCAGGCATTCGATAAGCGCCGTCAAGATGCCGAAGCGCAGCGAAAAGAAAATGGCGCGCCAGAAATCCCGATCGGCAAGCACCGCCAGGTAATTGCCGAAGCCGCTCAGCGTCGGACTTCGCAGTGTCTGGAAATCGACCGTCGAGACGGAATAGATGATGTTGATGACTGCGGGAAATCCGAGGAACAGCAGCAGGAAACCCACGAGCGGCGTGAGATAGGCTCTTCCCTCGGCACGTCTTACTATGGCCATTTCGATCCGCCGGCTGGGGCCGGATGCCCTGCAAAAGACAGGGCGTCCGGCGAATATCACTTCTTCAGGAGGTCCTGCATGCCAGCCTTCGCATGAGCCAGCGCGTCATCAAGGCTCTGCTGGCCCGACCAGTAGCCGGTGAACTCTTTCGCCTGCAATTCGTAGACGGAGAGTGCGTTAGCCGAAGTCGCACCGTTCATCACGTAGCCGTACCTGCTGGCAAACTCGCCGAGTTTGACGAGATCAGGACGTTCCTTGGCGACTTTCGCCACCACGTCGGGCGCAAGAGCCGGAGAGCCGCCGCTTCGTGCATAGAGCAGGGCCGCATCCTCGGTCGCCAGCCACTTCAGGAATTTGACGGCGCCGTCCTTGTTCTTGGCGTTCTTGTTGAGGCCGAGACCAAGACCGTGAATATGGTCGGCGCGTCCGTTCGGCCCGGCCGGCGGTGCCACAATACCGGTGACGTCGGCAACTGCGGGGGTTTTCTCGGCATTGGTGAGATCCGCCGCAGCGGCATTCCACTGAAGTGCCGTGGCAGCCTGCCCGGCACCGTAGGCGGCATTGGTCTCGGCATATTCATAGCTCAGCGAATCCTTAGGCGAAGCGCCGGCGTCGTAAAGCTTCTTGTAGAGTTCAAGGCCAGTCTTGTAGGCATCGGAATCAACGGTGACATTGCCGTCCTTGTCGGTCCAGTCTGCGCCATAGGAGCGCGGCAGCGACTGGAACACCATCATGTTGAAGAGCAGGTTCTTCATCTGCAATACGGTGCCATAACGCACGGGGCTTTCGGAATTCACCTGCTTCGAGAAGTAGAGAGCCGTTGCCGCCCAGTCGTCCCAGGTCCAGTTATCCGGGTCCTTCGGCTGCAATTCCTTGCCGAGATACTGCTTGGAGATTTCAGCATATTTCGCCTTTGCCGCATCGTCCTTCATCAGCGCATCGATCAGATCCTTGCGATAATACATGAAGTGCAGCGACAGATCTGTCGGCACTCCATATTGCTTGCCGTCGAACTGCATGGTCTTCAGCACGGATTCGCCAAACGTCTTTGCGGCATCGCTACCGAGGTCGACTGGCTCCATGTACGGTGCATAACGGCCGATCGAGTAGGTGGCAACGAGGTTGATGTCAAAGGCAGTCGACCCCGCTGCCATGTCGGCCTGCAGCTTGTCGTAGAAGCCCTCCCGGTTGAAGAATAAGAGTTCGACCTTGTCGGCGTCGCTGATGCCCGCAGTGGCGTTGTAGGCTTCGACGGTCGCACGAAGCGCCGTTTCTTCCGAACCACCCGGCCAGCCAAGAACGGTCACTGTCGCATTCGAGGTGCCCGGCAAAGCAACGCTTGCGAGAAGCAGGGCAAGGGCTGATAAGGACGTTCTGTTCAATGTCATCGTAGTTCCCTTTCTCTTATTGTTACGTCTGAATCCATGTTTTCTGGAATTATTCAGTCACGTCGCACTGCCAGGCTCGCCACGCCGACGATGCCGGCACGGCTGCCGAGCCTGGCGGGTACGAGAACGGGCGTCAGCCGGGCGTCGATACCCGCAAGGCAATCACGAATCCGGTCGAGGTAGGCCACTGCAAGGCCGATGCCGCCACCGATGACGATATGCTTGGGATCGAGCATCATTTGGATATCGCAGCAGAGCGTCGCTGCGCGGAATGCCGATTGCGAGATGATCGCCTCGGCCCAGGCCTCACCGCTGTTGGCATGCTCGAAAACCTCGGCGGCGGTCGCCTGATGCCCGGCCTTTGCAGCCTCGGCCGCTATCCAGCGGCCCGACGTCTGGTCTTCCAAAGGCGACTGCCCGGCGGACGGACCACGGATCAGCCCGAAATGACCGGCAAGCCCGGCAAGTGGGCGCCCGTTGACAATGATGCCGCCGCCGATGCCGGTCGAGATGGTGAGGAACACCAGATCGCCGCCATCGCCGGCACCAAACCTGTATTCTCCCCAGGCGGCCGCCTGCGCATCGTTGACGGCAAAAACCGGTTTACCGAAGGTCGCCGTCGCCTTATCGACCAGCGGATAGCGATCGGGAATGCCGAGCGTCGCCGGATTGAGCGCCGACCAGCATCCATCCTGAATGAAGCCCGTCACCGCGATGCCGACACGCGAATAGCGATCCGTCCATGATCGGATAGAGTCGGCGATCATGGCAAGCCAGGCATCGGGGCCCATATCCCGCACCGTCGGCACCGTAATTTCAGCCAGCACTTCGCCGCCCCTGACCAGAGCCACCATCGTCTTCGTGCCGCCGATATCGATTGCAAGCGCCGTTTGGGTATCGTCGGCATCATAGGCCGCAGCGACGGCGTCGCGAAACCACGACGTCACGTGCTCGGTGCGCGTGATCGCCGAGCCTACGACGACGGCAAAAGCCCCGGCCTTGGCTGCGGCGGCAGCCTGCTCCACCGTGCGGATACGACCCTCGGCTATGACATAAGGCGTCAGCGTGTGCATGGCTGTGATCAGGCCGATATCCGGATCGACAGGCTCAGGCCCGCCGACATAGCCGGACAGCGTGGTGCCGACGAAATCGACGCCGGCCGCCAGGGCGTTGCGCGCATCTTCGAGGTTCGAACAGTCGGCCATCGTCAGCTTGCCCCTTGTCTTAATCGCCTGCACCAGATTCTGGACGGAGACGGGACGCAGGCGATCCGTGGCGTCGAAGGCGACGATATCGGCGCCCGCATCGACCAGCGCTTCGGCATCGGCAACGAACGGCGTGATGCGCACCGGACTGTCATCGAGATCGCGTTTGACGATGCCGATGATCGGCACGTTCACGGCCGGACGAACGGCCTTCACATAGGCGATGGATTCGATCCGCAACGCTTTTGCACCGGCATCGACGGCGGCCTTGGCGAACCCCGTCACGAATTCAGCCGTGTCCGTAGGACCGCCCGGAACCGGCTGGCAGGAAACGATAAGGCTCTTTTTGATGTCGTCGCGCTGCAATCGTGACACTCCATTTCGGCATCACGATAGTTAGAAAATACCAGATTACAACCAGTTTATAACTGGTATTATCGCCTCAGTTCGAAGACGAAGTCGTAAACGTCGCCCTTATAGCGGCTCTCGCAGTATTCGACGATCTGGCCGTCGCCGAGGAAACAACGGCGCTCTGTCATCAGCAACGGCGCTCCGGCATCGCAGTGGAGATGCTGCGCATCCTCCACCGAGGCCGCGCGTGAACGCATGCGCTGCACGGCGCGCTGCGGCAGGAAGCCCCGCGTTTCCAGCGTCTCGTAGAGAGAGTCGCCGACCATATTTGCCAAAGGTATGAAGTGAACCGGCACCGTTGAGGTCTCGACCGCAATGGGCACACCATCGGCGGTGCGGATACGCTTCATGCGCAGGATATTGCTATTTCCAGCAATGCCGAGCGCCATCATCTCGGTCGGAGACGGGCGGCTTATCTGCTTGGAAAGCCATATACATCCTGGAACGAGCCCCCGCGCGAGGATGTCTTCCGAAAAGCTGGTGAGCGTGGAAAGGGATTTTTCGACGCGCGATCCGACTTCCGTCTTGAAGCCGTGGCGGCGATTGAGGAAACCCTCTTCCTCGAGCAGCGCCAGCGCCTTGCGTATTGTCACCCGGGAAAGCGACAGCGTCTCGGCCAGAACACGCTCTCCGGGCAGAACGGCGCCGGCCTTAAGCGTATTCGAAAGGATCGCGGTTTCGATCGCCGCTTTCAGCCGCTTGTAGAGCGGCAGACCGGATGCTGACACCTGCAATTCCTTACCAATCGCTTCGATCAGTTCATCTGTCGCCATGATTTCTCCCGATACCGTCCGCGGCACATTCAGTTTTTTCTGTGGAATGCACCTGGATCTATACTGGTATTAGAATGAAAGGGCAATCGCCAGGCAGCGGACCAGTTCCGCGCTGCGATGCAAACTTGCCCATTTGACAGATATCCTACAAGTGGATATGTAGATTTCATCATATGGGCGAAACCAGAAGAAGACCGGGGTAAATGACATTGAAATCGATGAAGCCGCTGACGCGCGCCCCGCTGTTGCACGTATCGGTCCAGGAAAGCCTGCGCGCCTATATCGATGATAATGGCCTGGCGCCCGGAACCCTGCTTCCGGCCGAAGGAGAGCTCGCCACCCAGCTCGGCGTCAGCCGCAATTCGCTGAGGGAAGGCATCAAGGCGCTGGAATCGGTCGGCGTGCTGGAGACGCGGCGCGGCGTCGGCATCTTCGTCAAGGCCTTTTCCTTCGAGCCGCTTCTCGACAATCTCGCTTACGGCCTCGGCGGCGCCCTGCGGCAGATCGAGGAGGTCCTCGAAATCCGGCGGACCTTGGAAGTGGGGTTGATCGGCAAGACGATCGAGGTGATCGCAGAGGAGGACATCGCCGAACTGCGCGCCACCGTCAACCGCATGCGCGCCCATGCCGAGCGCGGTGAAACCTTTGCGACAGACGACCAGCTGTTCCACCGACTGCTGTTTCGCTGCCAGGACAATGAGACGCTCGTGCGGCTGATCGATGTCTTCTGGCTCGCCTTCTACAAGGCATCGGATTTCGTCAACCTTGAAAATACCGATCCGATGGCGACGTGGCGCGATCACGCCGCGATCGTCGATGCGATCGAGGCAAGGGATCTGGAGGAGGCGCGCAGACGCCTGGATCGTCACTACGAGGGCATTGCCCGGGTGATTGCCAACAACAAGGCAAGTTCAAACATGGGAGGAACACATGAAAAGACTGTCTAGATTATCCGCCATCGCGCTTGGCGCCATGCTGTCGACGGTTGCCGTGCCGGCTCTTGTCGTCTCGGGCGCTGCAACAGAGGCTCAGGCCGCCACCCTGTCCGGCGGTTTCGATGTCGGCCCCGGCGGCTTCCAGGGCAATTTCAATCCGCTTGCCGCGACCGCCGGCTTCACCTGGCTCAGCATCTACTACGAACCGCTGGTCAGCTATGACGAGACGCTGCAGAAGGTGGTTGGCGCACTGGCAAGCTCCTACGAGGTCAGCCCGGATCAGATGACCTACACGTTCAAGCTCGCCGATGCCAAATGGCATGACGGCAAGCCCTTCACCGCCAAGGACGCCAAGTTCACCATCGGCCGTGCGATGGATGTGAAATCCGGCTCGGTGCTCGCCGCCCGACTGAAGGGCATATCGTCCGTCGAGGCGCCGGACGATCACACCGTCGTCATCAAGCTCAGCGCACCCAGCAGCAGTCTTCTCGACACGATGACCAAGGTGATGATGCTGCCCGAGCATGCGCTCTCCTCCATACCGGCCGACCAGCTGGCGAAGAACACCTGGTGGTCCACCACCCCGATCGGCACCGGCCCGTTCAAATTCACCAAATACGTCTCGGACCAGTATGTCGAACTTGCCGCAAACACCGATTATCGTGGTGGCAAGCCCGCCCTGGAACGCGTCATCAATCGCTATTTCGCCAACCCGGCCGCAGCGATCGCAGCGCTGAGATCCGGTGAAATCCAGTTCACTTACGTCGATTCCAACGATGTGCCGACCTTCAAGGACAACAAGGACTTCAAGGTCATCGAAGGTGACTCTTTCGTCGTCAACTATCTCGGCTTCAACCACGATTCCCCGCTCTGGAAGGACGTGCGTGTCCGCAAGGCGGTGATGCACGCGATCAATCGCGATGCCATCATCCAGAGCCTCTACGGCGGCGCGGCAAAGCCCGCCAACTGCGCCTATGTCGCCGAACAGCTGATACCGCCTGATATCGACACCTACGCCTATGATCCGGAGAAGGCCAAGCAGCTGCTGACGGACGCCGGCTGGGATCAGATCAACGGCGCCAAGCCGATCACGCTTCTGACCTATTACACCACCCCGCTGGCGACCAACGTCCTTGCGGCAGTCCAGGCAATGCTTGCCCAGGTCGGCATCAACATCGTCCCGCGCGCCGTCGATGCCCCGACCTATAACAGCATCGTGCTCAATGCGACGCCGGATATCGCCCAGTTCCAGATGGTCTATGCCGGGCTGCAGAACGGGCCGGATGCCGGCAGCATCAACGTCGGCCTCAACGAGAAGCAGATCCCTCCGGCCGGACCGAACGTTGCCAGGGTTCGCATGCCCGACCTCACCAAAGCACTCGATAGCGCGCTTGCCGAGCCTGACAGCGCCAAGCGGAATACGGCCTACCAGGACGTCTGCAAGGTGATGAACACGAACCTTCCCTGGGCGACGCTCTGGGTGGCAAACCGCTACGGCATCGTCTCGACCAAGGTGAAGGATTTCGTCTGGACGCCGGCTCCGGGCGGCGGCCCCTACCAGGCCGACCCGCAGAAATGGTCGATCGCCGAATAGGCGTTTTCCGCAAAGCCTTGAGGGTGGCTTCGGCCACCCTGACAAGACGGCCTGACAATACGGATTGCCGATGCTCCGATACAGTCTCAGACGCCTGATCATGGGAATGGGCATGCTCGTCGCCCTGAGCATGCTGATCTTCCTGCTGCTGCGCCTGACGCCAGGCGATCCGATCGATGCCTATATCGATCCGAACCTGCCGATGTCACCGTCGGATCTTGCCGATTTGCGCAGAAGCCTCGGGCTCGATCAACCCTTGCCCGTCCAGTATCTGGGCTGGCTGCAGCAGGCGGTGACGGGCAATCTCGGCTATTCGATCAAGCGTCTCGACCAGCCGGTTCTGGGCCTGGTGCTATCGCGGATCGGGCCGACAGTGCTGTTGATGGGCACAGCCCTTGTCTTCGCCATCGTCGTCGGCATCGCCTGCGGGGTGATCGGCGCCGTCCGCCGCAATTCGCTCGCCGACCTCTCCCTATCGGTGGCTGCGCTTGCCGGCATTTCGAGCCCGGCATTCCTCAGCGCACTGCTCGGCCTTTATCTTTTCTCCGTCCGCCTGCACTGGATGCCGTCTGGCGGCATGCTAACGCCGGGCGAGGCGTTCTCGGTGGGCGACCTCCTCCATCATCTGATCCTGCCGGCGGCACTTCTATCCGTCGCGCAAGCTGCATTGATCATGCGCTACATGCGCGCTTCGCTGCTCGAAGTCCTGAACCAGGATTACGTGCGCACGGCCCGCGCCAAGGGCGTGCGCGAATTCTGGGTCATCACCAAACACGCGTTGCGCAATGCGCTGCTTCCGATCGTCACCCTGATCGGCTCCACCGTCGGGCTTGCCATCGGCGGCGCCATCTTCATCGAGAGCGTCTTCAACTGGCCGGGCATGGGTCTTTTGCTCGTCGATGCCGTGCAGACCCGCGACTACCCCGTCATCATGGGGGCGACGCTCGTCATCGGTACTTGCGTTATCGTCGTCAATCTTCTGACCGACATCACCTATGCGGTCGTCGATCCGCGCATCAAGGTGGGCTAAGCATGCTGGCACGCTCCCCGCAACGCCGCAGCCCGGGGCCACTTGCCCGCGCTTTCGACCGTTTTCTGCTCAACCGCGCCGCCGTTGCCGGCGTCGGCATTGCTCTTCCGATGCTGCTGCTGATCCTCTCCTATCCGCTGTGGTGGGCTTTCCAGCCGAACGACATCGATCTTCTGGCGATGAACAGCGGCCCGACGGCAAAGCACTGGTTCGGAACCGACGGCGTCGGTCGCGATGTCTTTGCGCGCGTGCTCGAAGGCGGTCGGATTTCGCTTCTGGTCGCCGTCGCATCGACCACGCTTTCCGCGATCATCGGCTTTCTCTTCGGGGCCATCTCGGCGCTTGCAGGACGTTGGGCGGATGCCGTCTCGATGCGCTTCGTCGATCTGGTGATGACGCTGCCGCCTGTCATCTTCCTGCTTGTGCTCGCCTCGATTGCCGGCACCGGCATCTGGCCGACCGTACTCGTCATCTCGCTGCTCTCCTGGCCGCTGCTTGCGCGCATGATCCGCTCCCGGCTGCTGGAATTGCGTGAGCGCGACTTCGTCATGGCCGCCCGCGGCATGGGCGCCGGCATCGGACATCTGCTCTTCCGCCACGGCCTGCCGAACTCGATCGATATCCTCGTGGTCTATGCGACGCTGCAGATCGCCAATGCCATCCTGCTAGAGGCGGGCCTGTCCTTCCTCGGCCTCGGCATCGCTCCGCCGGCGGCTAGCTGGGGCAACATGCTGAACGCGGCCCGATCAACGGCCGTGCTCGAACAATATCCGTGGCAATGGCTCTTCCCCGGCACCGCACTGATCCTTGCCGTGCTTGCGATCAACTTCATTGGCGATGGCCTCAGAGACGCCTTCGACCCGCGTGCCGAACTGAACTGACAATCGAAAGAAGCGAAAATGACCAAATTCAAGGGGGTCGTCCCTCCCGTCGTAACACCGCTCAATCCGGATTTTACCGTCGACTATCCTTCCTATACACGCGTGCTCGAACATCTGATCGGTGCCGGCTGCCATGGCGTATTCGTCCTCGGCTCGACGAGCGAGGTGATCTTCCATGACGAGAAGACCCGGCGCGAAATCATCGAACATTCGGCCAAGGTGGTGAATGGCCGCGTGCCGCTGATCGTCGGCGTCATCGATCCGACCACGGATCGCGTCATCGCCCATGCAAAAGTCGCAAAGGCCGCCGGCGCCGACGCGGTGGTGGTGACGGCACCATTTTATACCGTCACCAGCCAGTCCGAGATCGTCGATCATTTCCGTTATGTCAGAGACGCGGTGGACGTTCCGCTGGTCGCCTACGACATTCCCGTTTGCGTTCACGTCAAGCTGCAGCGCCAGACCGTCGTCACGCTTGCCAGGGAAGGCGCCATCATCGGCCTCAAGGATTCCAGCGGCGACGACGGCAACTTCCGCTATGCGCTTCTCGACCTTGCCGAACACAAGGACGTCTTCCTGATGACCGGTTCCGAGATCGTCGTCGACAACGCCCTGCTGATGGGCGCCCACGGCGTCGTTCCCGGCATCGCCAATGTCGATCCGCACGGCTATGTCCGCCTTTGGGATGCCGCGCAGCGCGGCGACTGGGTCGCCGCGAGGAAGGAGCAGGAGCGTCTCTGCCGCCTCTTCGAAATCGTTTGGGTTGCACAGAGCCGCGTCAGCGGCGGCGCCGCCGGCATCGGCGCCTTCAAGGCTGCCATGCGCAGCCTCGGCATCATCGACACCGCCGTCATGCCGCGGCCGCGTGCCTCCCTGAACGATGCCGAAACGGCGCGGATCGACGAGATCCTGCGTGCGACCGGCTTGCTGAACTGAGACGGCTGATGGAACAGACCGCCGAACCCGTACTCGACATCAGGGGATTGCGAACGATCTTCCGCGTCCGCGGCGGCGAGATCACGGCGGTCAACGATATTGACCTCAGCATTGCCGCCGGCGAGACGCTGGCACTCGTCGGCGAATCCGGCTCCGGCAAGTCTGTCACCAGCCTGTCGGTCATGCGGCTGCTCACCCGCGGCATCGGTGCGATCGCAGCGGGTAGTATCCGCCTGACGACGCGCGGCGGCGCGGCCCAGGATCTTGTTGGCCTCGACGAAGAGAGCATGCGCAGGATCAGGGGCGACGACATCGGCATGGTGTTCCAGGAGCCTATGTCGAGCCTCAATCCCGTTTTCACGATCGGCGACCAGATCGCCGAGCCGCTCCGCGTCCATCGCGGGGCGGACCGCAAGAAGGCGATGGACGCAGCCGTCGCGCTCCTTGAAAGCGTCGGCATTCCGGACGCGCGACGCCGTGCCGGCCAATATCCGCACGAACTCTCGGGCGGCATGCGGCAACGCGCCACCATCGCCATGGCGCTCGCCTGCGATCCGGCGCTGCTGATCGCCGATGAGCCGACCACGGCGCTCGACGTGACGATCCAGGCGCAGATTCTCGATCTGCTTCTCAAATTGCAGCGTGAGCGCGGCATGGCCATGCTCTTCGTCACCCACAATCTCGGCGTCGTCGCCGAAATCGCCCATCGCGTCGCGGTGATGTACGCCGGCCGGATCGTCGAAGAAGGGCCGGTCGGCGAGGTTTTCCGCAATCCGAGGCATCCCTATACCATGGGTCTTCTCGCCTCCATGCCTCGCCTCGGCGACGCCGCGCGGATGAAACAGGCCGGCGAAAAGCTCGCCGCCATTCCTGGCATGGTCCCGAGCCTGATGAACATGCCGAGCGGCTGCGCCTTTTCCCCGCGCTGCACATTCGCGATCGACGCCTGTCGCGCCGTCGTGCCTGGGCTCGAACAGGTCAATCCGCAGCACCGCAGCCGCTGCATCAGGTGGCAGGAGATCTAGATGAGCGCACCGCTGCTCTCCGTCCGCGACCTTTCGAAACACTATACCTCCCGCGGCACGCGACCGAACATTCTTCAGGGTATTTCCTTCGACATCGGCAAGGGTGAAGTCGTCGGGCTTGTCGGCGAATCCGGCAGCGGAAAGACCACGATCGGGCGTTCCGTCCTGCGGCTCGTCGAACCGTCTTCCGGCAGCGTCCGCTTTGACGGAACGGAACTCACTACGCTTTCGGCCTCGGCGCTCAGACGGCAAAGGCCGCGCATGCAGTATATTTTCCAGGACCCCTTCGCCAGCCTGTCGCCGCGCATGACGATCGGCGAAATCCTGACGGAGGGACTGAAAATCCAGGGGATCGGCAGCGTCGGCGACAGGCTCGATCGGGCGCTGTCGGCCTTGGCCCAGGTCGACTTGCCTGCCGAGGCGATCAATCGGTACGCGCATGAATTTTCCGGTGGTCAGCGCCAGCGCATCGGGATCGCCCGCGCTTTGACCTTGTCGCCCGAATTCATCGTCGCCGACGAGCCGGTTTCGGCGCTCGACGTGTCGATCCAGGCGCAGGTGATCAACCTGCTGCGCGACCTGCAGCAGCGGCTTGGCCTTACAATGCTGTTCATCTCGCATGACCTCGCCGTCGTCGAATATATCTGTGACCGGGTGATCGTACTCTATCTCGGCCGTATCATGGAGATCGCGCCGAGCGCCGATCTCTATGCGAGACCACAGCATCCCTATACGCGCGCCCTGCTCTCGGCGATCCCATCGCCCGATCCGGATGCCCGTCGCGACAGGCAGATCCTGAAAGGCGATATTCCAAGTCCGGCCAATCCGCCGAGCGGGTGCGTCTTTCGCACGCGCTGTGCGAGTGCTCTCGAGGCCTGCGCCGGCGCCGTTCCGCAATTGCGTGAGGTCGCGCCCGGCCACTTCAAGGCCTGCATCCGCGACGACCTCGATTGATCCGTCATTCATTGGGGAAAACAGATGAACGCAAAGATGCCGCGTGCCGCCATCGGCGGAAACTGGGCGAGCCTGCTTCTGCCGATTGCGGCCGACGACAGCATCGAATTCGACAAGCTCGCCGCGGAGATCGACATCCTCACCGAGGCCGGCGTCGACGGCATCTATTCCAACGGCACGGCAGGAGAATTCCACAATCAGACGGAGGAGGAATTCGACAGGATCCAGGAGATGCTGGCTGGACGCTGCAAAGCATCTTCAACCCCCTTCGTGATCGGGGCCTGCCAACCGGACCCATCGATCATGCTCAACCGCATCCGCCGTGCCGCCGCGCTCGATCCCCGCGCCATCCAGGTCATATTGCCGGACTGGTGGCCGCTCACCAATGCCGAAGCGATCGACTTCTTGAATCGCGCTGCCAATGCTGCCGACGGAATTCCGCTCATCCTCTACAATCCGCCGCATGCGAAACGCGTGCTGACGCCAAAGGAACTCGGCGCGGTCTGTGCGGCCGCCCCTGACGTGATCGGCATCAAGCTCGCCGACGGCGACGGCCTCTGGTACGCAGAGGCGCGCCGGCATCTTTCCGGTCTGTCGCTTTTCGTTCCCGGTCATCATCTCGCAACCGGCATCAAAGAGGGCGTCGCGGCCGGTTCCTTTTCCAATGTCGCCTGCCTTAGCTCCCGCGGTGCGCAGAGCTGGACGACATCGATGCAAACCAATATCGATGCCGCACTCGATCTGGAACGGCGCATCCGCGCGTTCATGGACGTGCATATCGTCCCCTTCCGCCAGGAATTCGGCTATTCGAACGCCGCTCTCGACAAATTGTTGTCTGCCATCGGCAATTGGGGACCCGTGGGCACCCGTCTACGGTCTCCTTATCGCTCGATAGACATGGCGGAAGCGATCAGGCTGCGGGACATTGCACGCTCGGAACTTCCCGATCTTTTCCGCTGAGTGTGCTTAAGCAACCGGGCATGGGCGGTTTCGCCCACTGGATTGAAATCCTTCTTCGCGCTACAGCGGGGAAGATATTTTGGTTGCCGAGCCCATCCCTTTCAGGTGCAATTTCATGACGAAAAAAGTCTATCTCGCCGGTCCGGAAGTCTTCCTTCCCAATGCCCGTGAAATCCTCGACCGCAAAGCGGCACTTGCCCGTGAGGCGGGACTTCTCCCGCTCTCGCCCGGCGATCTGGAAATCCCGCAGACGAACTCGAAGCGCGAGCGGGCCGCGGCGATCAACGCGGTGGACGAGAAGATGATGATGCAGGCTGATGCGATCATCGCCAATCTGACGCCCTTTCGCGGCGTTGCCGCCGATACGGGGACGGCCTTCGAACTCGGCTTTATGTGCGCAAGCGGTAAGCCGGTCTTCGCCTACACGAATGTGGCCCGCGACCACAGCGGACGCGTGAGCGATCTTTATGGCGGCGCCGTCGCCTATGATGCGGAAGGCCGATTGCGAGACCCGAACGGGATTGCGATCGAGGATTTCGGCCTGGCCGACAATCTGATGCTGCATGCCGGAATTGAGCGGCGCGGCGGTGTCCTCGTCATCGGAGACGCGCCGCCGGATGCACTCTATACGGACCTTGCCGCGTTCAAGACATGTCTTGCCATCGCCGTTGAGAAGCTGCGCTAAAGTCTTCAGTTCGGGCAGTTGAGGGATTGGCGAACCGCGGGGCAACGTCGGCAAGCACCTGACTGCTTGTCAATCGGTCCGGGGGACAGATATTGGAGCCATGCAGCAATCAGAAAACCAACCTGCCGGCATCGAAATCACGCTCTGGCCGTATTCCAGGAATGAAGGCGACTGGAACCGCTGGCTGCAGTCGCTTTCGCAGGATGAACAGGAGCGCGCAGCAACCTACCGGTTCGAGCGGGATCGCGCCTCGTTCATTGCCGGCCGCTATCTCTTGCGGCGGCTATTGAGCGTGCATACCGGGACAGCGCCGGGCAAGGTCGCATTGTCTCCGGACAAACACGGCAAGCTGAGAATTGAGAGGCGTGATAGCCCGCAATTCAGCCTTGCCAATGCCGACGGGCTGGTGACGGTCGCTGTCGCGTCAGGATGTGATTACGTCGGAATAGACTGCGAGCGTGCCGACGCCGAGATCGAAGAGGCGGCATGGGATAGCTATTGCAGCGCAGACGAACGGCGCTGGCTCGCGCAATTGCCTGCGCACGAACGCGCGCGCGGGGCCATTGCACTTTGGACGCTCAAGGAGAGCCATCTGAAGGCACTCGGCGTCGGGCTGCGCGAGGATCCCTGCAACATCGCCTTTTCCTGGAAAGATGGCATCCCTGTCATAACAGGCGGCGATCGCGATCGGCGATGGCAGCACCGTCTGATCGAAAGCGGCAGCCAGCACGTCGTCGCGCTGGCTGCCTGCTCTCAATCCGGCCTCCCTGGCATTTCTACACGGCTATTTCAGGACGATAGCAGGCCATCTGAATAACCGGCCCGGAACTGATGAGGCATTGCGGAAGCGGTCTCCGTCGCCCAGGCCAGTTGCGCATTGTCGGGTTCCGCATCGAAATGCTGCCGGCCGAGAAGCGTATTGACGATCATTGCACTGCGCCAGGCCATGAGGCTGAGCTGGGAGTCGGCGATACCGTGCGAGTACCGGCCCGCATTCTGCGCGAACAGCCGGTTGCCCCTCGGCCCCGTCCACTGCATCGTGTAGTCGTCGTTGAGAATGGGATAGCCGTTTCTGTCGAGCACTATCCGTTCACCCAGCGAACCGAGAGCCTCCGGCAACCGGAACCGGTAGCCGGTTGCCAGAACCACCGCATCTGCATGCAGCACCTCGATTCCGCCGTCGAATTGGTTCCTGACGATGAGCCGGTAGGCATTGCCGTTCCTCTCCATCTGGATCACATCGCGATTGGGCGCCAGAGATGCGTTGAGCGTGCCCGGCTCGAGATAGCGCAACGCATAGAGGCGGCGGTAGATCGAATGAATCGTCGAAATCGACAGGCCATCGCTGGTCAGGATCGAGTTCTTCAAGGCTGCCTGCTTCTGCTCGCCGCCGAGCTTCAGATAGGCCTGCACGTATTCCGGCGAGAAAACCTGGTTCGAAAACGGGGTGTCGTTGATCGGCTCGAAATTATGACGCCGGCTGATCCATGTCAGCTCATTCATGGAACCGGGATCGGCAAGCAAGGCTTCGACGACCTCGCCGCCGCTTTGACCGCCGCCGACCACGACGATACGGGCAGCAGCGAGACCACTGAGACGCGATTTGGCCTCGCTGTTGTGAAAGCAATCGGCGCCCAGAAACGGTTTTGCCCAGTCGGGCACGAAGGGCGAAGATCCGGTGCCGATCACGAGATTGCGGGCTTCTTCCTGCCCATTGTCGAACCGCAGGAAGAAGCGGTCGTCGCGGTGCTCGACGTCGCGAATCTCGGTTCCAAAGCGCAGGCCGTCCAGGCCGTTGGCGACCCAGGCGAGATAACGTGCAAATTCCTGCCGGGGAACGGCGTCATAGTTGGCGTTGAGGAAGGCGTAGAGCCTCTTGTGCGCCACCAGATAGGAGACGAACGACCAGCGGCTGGTCGGCAGGACCGGGGTGACGAGGTCCTTCAGAAAGGACGATTGCAGCTCGACGCCCGGCATCATCATGCCGGGATGCCAGTCGAAGGAGTCGCGCCGTTCGAAGAAGCGGCTCCTGATCTCCGGCACCGCCTCGAACAGGCAGGCGAGGCTCAGATTGGAAGGGCCGATGCCAATGCCGGCGATATCGAGCGGCTCGTTTATGGCATCCCTGCGGGCAAAAGCGACGGTCATGCGATATCCTTCTCTGTTTCCTTGAGACGCAGGGCAAGCCTTGAGTGGAAGGCGGGAGACCCGATCATATGCAGATGGTTGGTGCCGGTAATGATTTCGGCGGCACGCGCCCGTGGCGACAGGCGGCGCCAGTCGATCAGGTTGAGGCCGCGGTTGAGGCTGTCGTCGGCAGCCCAAGGATAGATCGGCACATCGTGGGGAACGAGCCGGTGCTTGCGGAAGATCAGGGCATTGTCGATCAGCACCCAGAACGTATGTTCGCGGCTACTGATGTCAGGCCCGTCGTTCGGAAGCGGATCCTTTTCGTCGCCGACGAAGCGCAGGAACTGATCGTAGGTATCCGCATCCATCGTCGACAGCAGCCGGTCCCATTCGGGACGCATCGCGGTTCGTCCAAGCCACGCCTGCACATCTTTATGAAGCGCGTCGCGCTCGCCCGGCCGGAAGCGCGGCTTGGCGCCGATCGCAAATTCCGATCCGAGGTCGCAAACGTCGACCATCGCCATCATCCTGACGTCGACCTCGTTGCCGAGGGTGCGGGCGGCCTCGTAGGCCAGAAGCCCGCCCCACGACCAGCCGAGGAAATAGCAGGGCGCGCCTTTGTTATGCGTCCTGATATAATCGACGTAGCTCTCGATAATCTCTTCGATCGGAGCGCCGACTTCCTTCTTCTCGGACAACGAGTGGCAAATGAAGCCGGTCGCCGGTTGATCGGCGCCGAGATAATCGACGAGCTTCACATATTCGCGGGTGCTGACGAGAAGCCCCGGGAAGCAATAAAGCCGCGGCTTGGCGCCGGAAGCGCGCAGCACGATCACCTCAGACAGATCCCGCTGATCCCCCTGCTCCATCACGCCGGCAAAGGAGCGAATGGTCGGGTTGTTGAAGATATCGGCGACGATGAGCGGGGTTTTCGGCCGGCGCTGCCGGAGCAGCGAAAGGATGCGGATCGCCCCGAGCGAATTGCCGCCGATCGCGAAAAAATTGTCCTCGACGCTGATCGCTTCCAGCTTGAGAACCTGACGCCACACATCCAGCACCTCCTCTTCGAGAGCCGATGCCGGTTCCACGATGGCGCGCTTGATCGGTTGCGGCGCCGGCAGCGCAAAGCGGTCGAGCTTGCTGTTCGGATTGGTCGGCATTTTTTCCAGTTCGACCACCGCGGCCGGCACCATATAGGAGGGCAGGCTGCGTTCGAGGCCGGCGCGGACCATCTCGACGTCAAGCGTCTCGTCCTTCTTCGGGACGACGTAGGCAACGAGCGCCTTTTCGCCGCCGGCATCGTCATCGCGCAGAACCACAAGGGCCTCGCCGACGCCGGGTTGCTGCAGGAGCGCCGCTTCGATCTCGCCGAGCTCGATCCGGTAGCCGCGAAGCTTGACCTGATGGTCGACGCGACCGACGAATTCGACGGTTCCGTCATCACGCCAACGCGTCAGATCGCCGGAACGATAAAGCCGGCCGCCCTCCGAGGAGAACGGGTCGGGAATGAAACGGTCCGCCGTCGTGTCCGGCTTGCCGAGATAACCGCGGGCGACGCCCTCGCCGCCGATATAGAGCTCGCCGGTGACGCCGATCGGGCACGGATTGAGGTCGGGGTCGAGCACATAGACCCGCCTTAGCCCGACGGCACGGCCGAGCGGAGCATAGACCCCCTGGAATTTCGTGCCGGCCCTCACCTTCCAGACCATCGGCGTCATGATCGTTTCGGTCGGCCCGTAGCCGTTGATCAGCCATTCCGATTTCAGCGCCCGCGACAATAGATCGAAGGTTGGCTGCGCCAGCCCTTCGCCGCCGAAGGAGTAAAGCCGCATCGGCGGCGCCCCATCTGTTATATCGGCCCACTCCGCCAGCTGCTGCAGATAGGTTGTGGGAATGCTGGCATTGTTGGCGCCATGCTTGCGCATGGCCGTCAACGTCTCTTCCGGCGTCCACAACGGCTGATCGGGAAGAATGATACTGCCGCCTTCCATCAGCGGGTTCATCCATCGCTCGTGCCCGCCATCCGAACTGAAAGGCAGGAACGGCAGCTCGCGGGACGCCGAGCTCATGCCATAGACACGTGAGGTGTTTTGCAGATGGTGCGTCAGCGGCCCGTGCTCGACGGCCACGCCCTTCGGCAATCCCGTCGATCCGGAGGTGTACATGACATAGGCGAGTTGATCCTTGTGGATCGGCACATCAAGCGGTGTATCCGGCTCGCCGTCGAGATCGATCTTGTCGAGTTCGAGGATAATGGTGTCGAGCTCTTCCGGCAGCCGATGGCGAAGCCAGCTGTGGGTCAGAACGATCTTGACGCCGCCGTCGCGCAGAATGTGATGGTTGCGCACCGGCGGGTGGTCGGGCTCGACCGGGATATAGGCGCCGCCCGCCTTCAGCGTCGCGAGAATCCCGACGATGGCCTCCGGCGAGCGTTTGATGAAGATGGCGACCGTCACCTCGGCTCGAACGCCGAGATGCCGCAGCCGATGTGCGAGACGGTTGGTGCTGGCTTCCAGCCAGCCATGGCTCCATTCCTCGTCGCCGTAGACGATCGCCGTCTTGTCAGGCGTCTGGCGCGAATGGGCTGCGATCAACTCGTAGACCGGCCTGTCATCGTTGATGACGTCGTCTTCGTAGGGCGCAGACAACCAGTCGAGCTCGCCGCTGCCGACGAGTTCGATATCCTTGATCCGCACATTGTCCCGCGCGACGATCTGCTCGAGCACAAGGCCGAAATGCCGGGAGACACGGGCAATCAGGGAGCTGTCATAGAGATCCTGCGCATAATCGATCAGCCCGGATGCGGCCCCATTCAGATCTGCCTCGATCACCAGGGAAAGCTCGCTGTCGGCGCGCGCACCCAGTGGCTCCAGATTTGTTGCGTGCGCGGGGATCGGATACGGCTCGCGGAATTCGAACAGGGCCTTGACCACGGCTTCCTGGGCAGCCGCTTCGTCGACCACCAATTCCTGCGTGATGCGCTCCAGCGGCACGAGCCGGCGAAGCCCCTCCTCGGTCGCCGATGAGATCGCAGCAATGACATCGTCGAGAGAATTTCTCGACGTCAGCGACAGGATGAGGGGAAGGACCTGTTCGGCACGGCCACGGTCGGCAAGGTGCTCCATCTGGGGCCGCGCGATGAGCAGCCCGGTCAGCAAGGCATAGTTGCCGCTATAGCGTGCCAACAGGGCGCAAAAGGCGGCATGAAGCACGCGCTCGACCGGATATCCCTTTTGCTGCGCATGCTGCTCGAGCTTTTCCCAGAGATCGGGCTCGATCGAAAATTCGTGCTGAGCACGTGCCACGCCTGCCAGTCCACCACTGTTGAAGCGGGTGGGAAAGGTCGAGGCTGCGTAATCGAGACCGATCGTATCCCGCCAATAGGAGAGGGATTGCTGCGCCTCTTCCGTCTGCAGCCACTCAGCCTCCCGCGTTCCGGCCAAGATTTCTGCCGGCTGCGTCTCACCGGCGGGCCTGCCATCGAGAATTCGCGTCAGGGAGCCGGCAAGAACCGACTTCTCGCGGTCGTCTGCGATAATCGGATGAAGCACGATCGTCAGAAGCGATTGGCCGCCGGCCAGCAGGGCAATCTGAACACGCGCCGGCGGACCGGCAAGAAGATCGAAGCGTCTGTCGCGAAAGGCTTTCTGTGCGGCCAGTGCATCCGGCTCGTCAAGAACAGCACCTTCGCCGACAATCTCGATCGGCACAGCATTTGGTGTGCCGCGGTACTGCTCGACGCGGCCGCCCGCAAGCCGCCGGAAGCGGATGGCGAGAGACGGATGTTGCGCCGCGAGCGCCCGGCAGGCGCCGGCAATCGTCTTGACGTCGACCGCAGGGCTCAATCGCAGCCCAATGAGCTGATCGGGAAAGACCGTGTAGTTGCCGATCTGCTCCAGTGACCAGATACGCTTCTGTGCGATCGTCAGTGGAAAGCTCTCGAAGACCGCGTCCGTTGCCGCATCGGTCGGGTGGGCATCTGCAAAGTTTGTGATCTGCTTGTTCATCCGTGCCATCCAGCCGTTTCAGAGACGCGCATCTGCTGATATCGCCAAGCGCAAGGAGAGCGGACGCGGATCCGCCCAGACCTCACGGATATGCGCCAGGCATTGCTGGCGCGAACCGGCAAAACCCGCGGGCTCCCAGCCGATGGGAATCCGCTTGTCCTGCGGCCAGACCGAGTAGCGACGCTCGGTGTCGATAACGGCGATCCAGAGATCGTCGTGGGGCTCAAGATTATTCATTCGCAGCTCCTGCGGTGATGATGGTCATGCGCAAATGACGGATCCGGCAGGCCGCAGTTTAGAAAATTGATGAGAATTTTTTTCTTCGCTTATCCCTAAATTCGGCGGGAGATGGATCGTCATTCTACCAAATCGGCGCAAGAGCTCGCTTCATGCTCACAGCGCCAAAGGCCCGACTCGGCAAGGAGAACATCATGGATTTCGACGCCGCCAAACAAAGGCGCGCTCTGCAGTCGCGCAGCTACGTCAGTCTCGCGCCCAATCTCATTCACCTCAAGACCGCCTATGGCCACCACGAAGCCGCATTCGAGGTGGAGGCCGGCGTAGCGTCGGTGACCTTCTACCATGGGGATCCGGTTCAATCGCCGGAGCTTCTGATGGCGGCGGCCGAAGCGGTGACGGCAGAAGATCGCTCGATCACCTCAGTCGTCTTCGAAGGGCATCAGACAAGCCTTCCCGGACACATTGCGGACGCAGGCGGAGGGCTCGATTCGGCGATCCTGTGGCAGTGGCCCTCGCTCTGGCTGCCGCAGCTATCCTATCCCCTGCCGCCCGTGCAGGAGATGACTGCGGGCCGCTATCATCCGCGCCGGCCGGCAAAGCTGAAGGGCACCATCTACAGGCGGTTCATCCCCTGGCTGGAGCGGGATATCACCTTCACGGTGGCCGATCCCGAGACCGATCTTGCAGTCTTTCATCGCTGGATGAACGACGAACAGGTCAACACGATCTGGGAGGATGCCGGCTCGATCGACAAACATCGGGAGATCCTGGAAGAGAGGATCGCCGATCCACATGTCCTGCCGCTGATCGGCAGTTTCGCAGATATCCCCTTCGGCTATTTCGAAGTCTACTGGGCCAAGGAGAACCGGCTCGGTCCCTTTTACGATGCCGACGACTATGATCGCGGTTGGCATGTCGCTATCGGCGAGCCCGATTATCGCGGCAAGAAATGGATCAGCGCCTGGCTTCCCTCGCTGATGCATTTCATCTTCCTCGACGATCCGCGCACCAAGCGCATCGTCGGCGAGCCGCGCGCCAGTCACGAGCAGCAGATCCGCAACCTCGATCGCTCCGGTTTTGCCAAGGTCAAGCATTTCGATTTTCCGCACAAGCGGGCGCTGCTCGTGATGCTCGGCCGCGAGCGTTTCTTCGGTGACCGTCTCTGGGTGCCTGCATCATGAACGACATGAGCGACGCAAGCGGCAGCTTCCGGAGACGGCAACGCCTCGCACCGGAGGACCTTGCCAGTCCCCAGCTTTTCAGGCTGCTGCTTCGGCTCGGACTGCCGGCCATGTTCGGCCTGTCGATCAACGCCGCCCATCATACGATAAACATGGTCTTCGTCGGAATGATCGGGGAAGACCAGATCGCGGCGATCATGATCGTCCTGCCGATCCTGATGCTCATCGCCGCCTTCGGCGAAGGGATCGGCGTCGGTGTCGCAACAGAGGTCGGGCGGATGCTCGGCGCCGGCAACCGATCCCGGGCCGGCATCATCGCCTCGATCAGCCTTGCGGCCGGTGTCGTCTTCGGCGCGGCCAGCGCTATTGCGATCGTCGCATTTCCGGATTTGCTGCTGTTCGGTGCCACGCCTGCCCTTCAGCCGCTCGCGCAGCATTATCTGATGATCATTGCGATCTCGGTGCCGCTGACGATGGCGCAGATCATTCTCGATTTCCTGGCGATCGCAGAGGGCAATGCCCGCTTCAGCATGTGGACGCTGGTCGCCTGCTTTGCGCTGAACATGATCCTCGACCCGATCATGATCTTCGGCTTCGGTCTCGGCCTGCAGGGCGTTGCAATCGCAACCATCCTGTCCCAGCTCGTCGCGCTTTGCATCTATGGCGCCTACCACGCCAGGCGGCTTGGAACGGTCAGGCTGACGCTTGGCTGGCGGTGGAGAGATATCGGCTCTCTCAGAGCGGTTCTTGCCGTGGGCGCGCCGACGACGCTGACCAGTCTCGCAACCGCAGGCGCGATTGCGGCAATGGTGTCGCTCGCCGGTACCTATCACGGAGAAGCCGGCATCGCCGGCGTTGGCATTGCCTTGCGGCTGCTTGCCGTGGGAACGCTCCCCGTCATCGGCATTTCACTCGGGGCCCAGTCGATCCTGAGCTTTGCCTGGGGTCGAGGCGATATGGCCCGGGTGCTGTCGGCAACGCGCATCCTGACAGTGGTCACCAGTGCAGTGAGTGGCGCCTATGGGCTCACAGCGCTCGCCTTCTCCGAACAGCTTGCCTCATTCTTCACCGACGATCCCACGGTGATTGATATTGCGGGGCAAGCGATCATCTCAACCCATCTTCCGCTTCTGCTGTTCGGTCTGCGGCAAACGGTGCTGATCCTCTTCCAGGCTCAGGGCAGACCGAAAGCGGCGGTTGCCATCGGCCTGGCGCAGAATGGGTATCTGCTTTTTCCGCTGATGGCGCTCCTGCCGCCCTTTTTCGGCTTTTCAGGTCTGCTGGCAGCCATATTCCTGGCCTCGGCCCTGACCGGCTTGCTGTCGGCCATCTGCCTGATGAGCGCACTTCGAGCGCTGCGGCAGCGCTCCGCCGACCATCTGACCTCCATCCGTCCATATCCCAGCTTTTGTCCATGAGAGGATGACCATGAACCAGTCGATCAACCCGCACGACCTTGGCGCCCATGCGACCGCCGACGATCTCTTTACGCCTGTCGATCCGGCAGCATTCAACGCCGTGTCTCCGCCGATCTTCCAGACGTCCCTCTTCACCTACGACAGTTACGAGGCGATGGAGGATGTCTTCGCCGGTCGTACCCGCAACTATATCTATTCGCGCGGCGACAATCCGACGGTCCGCGAATTCGAACTCCTGGTCGCCCGCCTCGAGGGCGCAGAGGACGGACGTGCCTTCTCGAGCGGAACGGCCGCCATCACATCGACAATTCTGAGCCTCGTGCAGGCGGGCGACCGGGTCGTTGCGGTCCGTCACCTCTACAACGATGTTTACCGCCTTCTGGTGAAGCTGCTCGGCAGGCTCGGGGTCGCGGTGGACTTCGTGGATCCTGCCGACCACGACGAGGTCCGCAAGGCGCTGTCGGGCGCCAAGCTGCTCTACCTCGAAAACCCCACATCCTTCGTCTTCGAGCTTCAGGACATTGCGGCGCTGTCGGCCATGGCAAAGGAGGCCGGCGTTACCACCGTCATCGACAATTCCTGGGCAACGCCGCTGTTTCAGAAACCGATCCAGCATGGCGTCGACATCGTCATTCACGCCGCCTCGAAATATCTCGGCGGTCACAGCGATACGGTCGCCGGCATCGTCGTCGGCTCGAAGGAGGCCATCGCCAGGATCAATGCCACGTCCTACCCCTATGTCGGCGCCAAGCTTTCACCGTTCGAGGCCTGGCTGCTGCTGCGCGGCATGCGCACGCTGCGCGTGCGTCTCAAAGAGCACGAGCGCAGCGGGCTTTTGCTGGCCGGGCGACTGAAGGAGCATTCCGCGATCGCACGCGTTCGTCATCCGGTGTTCCAGGACCATCCCGGCCGGGCAACACTCACGGGTTATGCGGGGCTGTTCGCCTTCGATCTCAATCCCGATATCGATGTTGCACGCTTCGTAAACAGCCTTCGCGACATCCGCCTCGGCGTCAGCTGGGGGGGACCGGAAACGCTGGTGGTCCCTGCCAAGGTCGCGCTGCAGATCCCCGACCGGATGACCTCTTTCATCCGGTTCGGCGTGAGCGAGCAGACGGTTCGTTTCGCCGTTGGCCTGGAAGAGCCGGAACTGCTGTGGAGCGATTTGCAGCAGGCGCTGCACGCAGCGAAACGGTAGGATCCTGTCGGCTCGCATGATCAGGGCGGGAGGCAGGTTCTATGATTGCCAGATGGCAATGTTCCTCCGCCGCCTTGATCATGAAGTTGACGAGGGTCCTTGAGACGCCGAGTTCGGCTGCGATGTCCTTCTGCGGCACGCCGTTGAGGCGATGACGAATGAAGGCGTCATTGGTTCGCTTCGGCAGCGCCTCGAGCGAGGCAAGCACATTGCGCAAGGTCTCGGCGGCGACCAGTTGGTCGAGCACGGTGGGGATGGGAGCCGTGATCTCCTGAACCTGGTCTATCGACCTATAGTTGTTCATCTGCTGGCGTCGGCGGCGGCTTTCGTCGAGTGCGAGATTATAGACCATCCGGAAGGCGTAACCGATCGGGCAGCGAATGCCGTCGGTCTTGACCCCATAGGCTTTAATGACTCCGTCCTGAAAGATATCCTCCGAATATGACTTTGATTTGACAACACTTTCAATCGTTCTAAGGAGCTTGTCCTTGTTTTCGATCATGGCGTTGACAACGGCATTTCCGTTCACATCACGATGCAATGCTTGCATTGTCCTGTACCCTTTTACAAATGGAAAATCAGGCTCTGTCGTTGCTGGTCGGGTGCGGTCTTGGCGGGCCTCTTCGAGAGAAACTACACGATTTGATTGCAGTGTCTATTTTAAGGTGATAACAAGAGTCAAGTTTAAATCGACCTGATGAAAGCGAGAAAAAATGGGAAGGACAGTGGAGATCCTGACGGGCAAGGCGGAGCTCTGCCGATCGATCATGGGGGCTTTGCCCGACTGGTTTTCAGAACCTGAGGTTATCGAAGCGAGCGCCCGGGCGGTCGAAGACCTGCCGGTGTTCGGCTATATCGAAGGAGATGTCGTGACGGCGTTGATGGCGCTTAAGCCGCACCCGCCCGGCGCCGTCGAGATCGCGCTGATTGCGACACGACCCGAACACCACGGTCGCGGCGCCGGACGACATCTCATCGATGCGGCTGAACGCTTCGGCCATGAATCGGGCGCCCGGTTGCTGACAGTCAAGACGCTCGCCCCCCGCGGCTGCGACGAGCCGCAATTCGAGGCGACGCGGCGTTTCTATGACCGGAACGGCTTCGTGCGCGCGGAGGTCTTTGCAAAGCTCTGGCACGAGGACCATCCGTGCCTGTTCATGGTCAAGCCGCTCGCCGACGTCCCGGAAGGTGCGGCTATGCGTTGAGACGACGAGGGCGGCCGAAGGAGGCAAAGGCTTTTCTGCCTGCCCTGGTCGGAGCCCCGATGCGGCTGATCAAGCACAATAGGAGGATTGAAAGTGTTGGAGCGTCCTTTGTGCGCCCAAAAGTGCGCGCGGCGCTCTAATGGCGCCCGTCCGGCAGCGGGCAGGCTTCACCGCAGCCACCGACTCCCGGGAGGTTATAGCGCAGGCAGCAGACTTTCCGGCGGGCGAATTCGAGGCCGCATTGCTGTCGTGCGATGCGGATCATGCCGAACATCGGATTGCGCCCACCGCACGGCCATGTAGCCTCTTCCATCAGGGCCATCCCGCCTTCGACGAGGCCGGGCTCGTGGCGATGGGCGATCTCCTTGAGAATCCAGGAGAGATAAGCCGCAACATTGTTCCAGAGAAGCTTCGGAGCGACGGCGGCATTGGCGGCGATCGCCGCGATTACCGGCTCGACATGGCCGCGCATCAGCCAGTGAAGCTCAGCGGCCGGATCGGTGGTCGCCTCAGGCCTTTCGGACATCACGAATGCCTCCGGCTCGCCCGTATGTTCGTTGCAGACGAGGGAAAGCCGATCGATCTCCAGCGGCAGCCCGATCCGATGCACGAACATGTGGACGCTGGGAGCGATCGTCAGCATGCTGAAATAGTAGAGCGTCCACATGGAGACGATCGCGCGGCGGTCGCTGCCGGGAAACTTTTGCGCATAACGGCCAATGACCTCGTCAAAGATCGCCCGGTCGCAAAGATCCCTGCAGGGAACGACGATGCCTGTCTGCGGTGGCGCGCTGAGCAACTTACCGCGGCAATAGGAGAACGGACTGTCGCCCACCAGGCCATCGAGGTCGACGGCCTGGTGGGCGACAGAATGACCGGCGATCGAATTCCGGCGCCGAGATGCCCCGTTCGTCGCTGCCGCCACGCCTACCACCGATACTTCAAGGTGGCTGTCATGTTGCGGCCCTGGCCGAGATAGCAGAAGCCCTCGTTGCAGACCGTGTCGCGGTGGTCGGCAATGTTGCGGATATTGAAGGCAGCCGTCAGGCCCTCGTATTTCTTGTCGACCGCTCCGAAATCATAGGCGGCGGATGCATCGACATAGAAGCTCGACGGGTTCTTGGACGTGTTGGCCGTGTCCGTCCAGTTGTTGCTGATGTAGCGGACACCTGCGCCGAGCGAGAGGCCGTTGAAGGGATTGGTTTCCTGGAAAGTATAGTTGGCCCAGAGGCTTGCGACATGCGCGGGCGTGAAGGCCGGCGTGTTGCCCTCATTGTCGCCTCCGGTCACCTCGGAATGGTTGTAGGTGTAGGCCGCAATGATGTCGAGGCCGTCGGCAACTGCCGCACGCGCTTCAAGCTCGATGCCTTTTCCCGTCACTTCGCCGAGCGAATCATAGGCAAGGGTCAGCGGATTGACCAGCACAGGCTTGTTTTTTTCGACGATGTGATAGGCGACCGCCGACAGCAGGATGTCGGTGCCGGGCGGCTGGTACTTCACGCCGACCTCGTACTGTTCGCCCTCCGTCGGCTCCAGGATCTTGCCGGATGTCGACCGGTTGGTCACCGGATCGAACGAGGTCGCGTAGGAAACGAAGGGCGCAATGCCGTTGTCGAAGAGGTAAAGCGCACCGGCCTGCCAGGAGAAGGCATTCTTGTTGACGTCTTCCGAGTCGTTCAAGCCGAAAGAGGGGTAGGTCGTGTCGCGCGTCTGGTTCACCCAGGTCTGGCGGCCGCCGAGGTTGAAGCGCCAGTTTCCAGCCTCGATCTGGTCCAGGGCGTAAATGCCGACTTGGCGCATATCGGCATCGGCAACAATGAAGTTATAGTCCGGTGTAGCGCCCGAAACACCATAGGTCGGGTTGGCAATATCGAAATCGAATGCCGAGTTCACCGCCCCGATGCCGTAGCCCCAGTTCGACTGGAGATTGGTGTAGTCGAGCCCGAACAGCATCGTATGCGCAAGGGGACCCGTATCGAACTTTGCCTCGAGCTGGTTGTCGACCTGGAAGACGTTCATCTCGTCCCGGATCGAACTGGCGTTACGATGGGCGACAGTACCGGTCCAGCTGGAAACGCCGAGGTAACGAGCCCTAAGATCGAGATGCGAATAGCGCAGGTTCTGGCGGAACGTCAGGCCGTTGTCGAATTCGTGCTCGAACTGATAACCGACCTGCTGCTGCTTGACCTTCTGGTAGTCGTAATCGGGATCGCTCTGCCTTATGTCGAGAATCTTGCCGTCGACGGTCGTGATCGCGCCGACATTGGCATCGGTCTCGTCGGACTGCGCCAGGCCGTACAGCGTGAAGGACGTGCCTTCGTCGGGCTTCCAGGTGAAGGACGGCGCCAGGAAATACCGGTCGTCGGCAATATCGAAATTGTTGTCGCCGTGGCGTGCAAGGCCGACGATGCGATAGAGAAAATCGTCGTTCCCTTCGCTGATCGGCCCACCGAAATCGAACATCGCCTGAGCCCGATCCTTGGTGCTGTAGGAGATACCGACTTCGTGGATCGGCTCTTCGGTTGGAAGCTTCGATATCTTGTTCACCAAACCGCCCGGCGATCCCGATCCGTAGAGAACGGATACCGGCCCCTTGATCACCTCGACGCGCTGCAGTTGATATGGATCGGTGCGGAACATACCGTAATTGATATAAGGCTGGCGCAAGCTGTCGCGATAGTCACCGACCGTCGTGATGTTGAAGCCGCGAATGAAGATCTGATCGAAGCGCGGATCGAAGCCGTTCGGTCCGGTCGTCACGCCGGCCGAATAACGCACGGCCTCGATGATGCTCTGCGCGCCGCGCTGCTCGATTTCCTTCTCGGTGGTCACCGAGACCGAACGCGGCGTTTCGATGAGCGGCGTGTTGATTTTGGTCGCAGCCGAGCTGTTCTTGGCGGCAACGGAGGTCCGGTCGGTCTTGCTATCAGAGGATGCGCCGCCTTCAATGACGATCGGATCCAGCGCTGTCGCATTGGCATCGGCAGAAGTGCTCTGGGCTGCGGCCGGCGATGCTGCAATGCCGATCAGGACGATCGCTGTCGTGACAAATAGGCTATCTCTATAAATTCTCGATACGTTATTAGAAACATTCAAAAAAACACGCGCCATTGCTTGGTCCCTACCTCTCGGATGCGGGCGGAAACTATGGAGCGAAAGAGACCTTGTCAACATAAGATGATTATTTTAGTCACCTTTTAGTCGATAAAATCTACGCCTTCGACACTCCCGAAGAGGTTGCACGCAGATATCGGGCCAGCACGCTCTGCGCAGAGGTGAATTGCCATCGGAATCGGTTCTGTTGTGCGGGGCGCCTGGAGTGGGGGGCCTGGGCGACTGTCAACTGTCTGTCCGTTTGAGGGATCCGTATGTTTGTCTGGCGTACGATCGTCCGGGGTAACGACCATAGCAATACAGACCCATGAAACCGGAAAGGCGATCTCGGTCTTTATGGAAGAGAAGAATTTTCTGTTGTCGCAAATGAAAAATCTGATTTACTAATATTCCGCTGCTGGCTTTAAGGGGGATATTGCCGATGGTGGGGACCCGCAGGGATATTTTGCTTGGTGGTTTGGCGTTACTTGGCGTGGGTGCGATCCAGAAACCCGCCTTTGCCGTCGCGTCTTCCAATTTTGCCGGCACCGCCGTCGACAATGGCGTGACCTTCCAAAAGACCAACTTCGCCAAGATCGACAGGAAGTGGCACCGCCAAGTCGTCAAATATTTCAGCAGCGAGCCGATCGGCACCGTCGTCGTCGATACACGGCACCATTTTCTCTACGTCATCATGGAGAACAAGACCGCCATTCGCTACGGCGTCGGCGTCGGCCGCGAGGGCTTCAAATGGTTTGGCCGGGCCACGATCGATGCTAAATCGCTTTGGCCGCGCTGGACGCCGCCGCCGGAGATGCGCAAGCGCCATCCCGAACTGCCGGAATTCGTGGCCGGAGGCTCGCCAAAGAACCCACTCGGGCCCCGCGCCATGTACCTGCATCGCGACGGCGTTGACACCGGCTATCGCTTCCATGGCACATTGGAGCCGTGGAGCATCGGCAAGGATGCCTCCAGCGGATGTATCCGCATGTTCAACGAAGACGCCATCGATCTTTACCAGCGTTGCCCCATCGGCACCGCTGTACAGGTTCTGCCGCATATTGCCGATCAGGCTGAAAGTGCAGCTCAGGTCAGTCAAGCAACTCCGGTCCAATAAGGAATATCCCCTGATGTCTGCGATGACCGGATATACGAGGCGCCTTCTCGCCGCGGCCATGCTCCTGGCGCTTGCCGCCTGCTCCACCACCAAGATCGCCTCCCTGGAAGAACCAACGGCTGCGCCGATGACCGGCCAGACCAACGATCCCGCGCCCGGTTTCGAAAATGTCGCGGCTGGCAGCGAGGAGGATTTCATCCTCAATGTCGGCCGACGGATCTACTTCACGCAAGATTCCGCCACGCTCGATTCCGTCGCCATGGCAACGTTGGATAACCAGGCCATCTGGCTCAACAAGAACCCGACCTGGCTGCTCAAGCTGCAAGGATTTGCCGACGATTCCGGCTCCGCATCGAAAATGCAGACGCTGTCGCAGAAGCGCGCCGATGCGGCGATGGCCTATCTCGTCTCGAAGGGCGTGGACGCCAGGCGCATGTGGGCCAAGGGCTACGGCAACGACCGCGAAGTCCGCGACTGCACGGAGCGCTCCTGCAGGGTGCAGAACCGGCGCGTCGTCACCAATCTGCGCACTCAGCCCGACGCGGCCTGATCCAGCTCCAGCCACTCAACGCCTGGCGCGGAGGCGTCAACCGCTATCGACCGTATCGGCTAGGCCCAGCTCAAATACGACATGGGCCGCCAGCCTGCCGTTAATACGAAGCCGGCAGCCGATACTCGAGTGGTGACGGCAGGTCGATGACGAACCTGATATCCGCGGCATTCGCCGCCACGACCAGTTGGTAGCCGCCCGCTTCGGCGCGGAAGACGCCGGCCTCGACGTCGAAATAGGCGAGGTCGCGCGGCAGGATCTTCAGGTCGGCCGTGCCAGTCTCACCAGGGAGCAACGAAAGCTTTGCGAAAGCGCGCAGCTCTTTGTCCGGCCGCTCTACCTTGGACTTTGGCGAGCGCACATAGAGTTGGATCAGTTCCGATCCGGCGCGGTCGCCGACATTGGTCACATCGATGCTGACAGTCAGGCCTTCGGGACCCATTTCGTTGGCCGAGAGCCGCGGCTCGCCCCAGTTGAAGCGGGTATAGCCAAGGCCGAAACCGAAGGGGAAGAGCGGTTCGACAGCGCGTGTATCGTGATGACGATAACCGACGAAGACGCCTTCGGCGTAGCGCACGTGGCCATCCTTACCCGGATAGACGGCTGGATCGCCTGTGATTGCGGAATTGTCGGCAAGCGCCTTGGGGAATGTCTGCGGCAGGCGTCCGCCGGGCTCGGCATCGCCGAACAGGACATCGGCGACGGCGTTGCCCAGCTCCTGACCGGGATACCAGATCTGCAGCACGGCGCGGACCTTGCCGAGCCAGGGCATTTCCACCGGACCGCCCGTCTGCAGCACGACGACGGTGTTGGCATTGGCAGCCGCAACCCGCGCGATCAGTTCCTCCTGCCGACCCGGAAGCCGCATGTCGGGCAGGTCCAAACCTTCGGTATCCCATTCGCCGTCGCGGCCGACGAAGAGGAGCGCGACATCGGCGTTCAGCGCCATCTCGACAGCTTCCTGGATATCGGCCTCACCCAAGGGCTTTTCGACGCCGAACCGAATGGCCGTGAGATTGATCCCCTGCCCGTTCGCCAGCGGCGGGTCATACTCGACGGTGACGGCATGGGCTCGGCCCGCATCGAGCGTAACCATGCTGCGCTGTTCGTCATTGGCCGTGCCGAAATAATTCTCCCCGCGGGTCCAGCCGTCATGGCCGTCAACCGTCAGCCTGCCATCGACGAAGAGCCGCGCCAGTCCGGCATTGGTCATGCCGAAGACATGATCGCCGCTCTCCTCCGGCACGAATTGCATCGTCATCCGGGCCGAGAAATCGGCGGGGTCGAGCTCGCCCGAAGGCAGCTCGAACCAGAAGAACTCGCCCTTGTCGACGGTCTCGACGTGAATGGGCGTGCCCTGGCAGCCTCGTCCCTTGAAATATTCGACGGTGATCTTTCCCTTGAACACTTCGATCAGACGGTTATGGCGGCAACCGACGGCGTGGCTGACGCTATTGGCGTTGGCAAGGGCCGCGCGGATTCCTTCGAGCGGACTGATCGTATAATGCGCCGCGATCTGCGCGCTGCCGCCGCCCATGACCCGCGCGCTCGCAGCGTTGGGTCCGATGACAGCAAGCCGGTCGAGCGAAGTCTTGGCAAGTGGCAGGATGCCGTCGTTCTTCAGAAGGACTGCGCCTTCTGCGCCGATGCGCCGGATCAGCGCCCGGTCCTCCGGCAGGTCGACCGCCTGCTCCGTGAGATCGGGCGCCGTCTCGAAGGCGCCCACCCGCTCGAGCAGACGCAGGATACGCCGCGCCGCCGCCCGCACGGTGGCCGCTTCGACCTTCCCCTCGCGGACGGCCGCAACCAGTTTCTCGCCGCGATCACGGGCCGGACCCGGCATTTCGAGATCAAGACCGGCATTGATCGTCTCGGCCGTCGAATGCGAACCGAACCAGTCGGACATGACGATACCGTCGAAGCCCCATTCCTGGCGCAGCACCTTGGTCAACAGCCACTCGTGCTCACTCGTATAGGTGCCGTTGAGGCGGTTATAGGAGGACATGACGGCCATCACGCCGGCGCGCCTGACAGCCTGTTCGAAGGGCGGAAAGTAGATTTCGCGCAGCGCCCGCTCGTCGATATCGGAAGACATGGTCTGCCGCTCGATCTCGGATTCGTTGCCGGCGAAGTGCTTGATCGTCGCCGCGATCCCCTGGCTCTGCACGCCCTTGATGTAGGCAACGGCGAGTTCCGCGGTCAGCATCGGATCCTCGGAATAACATTCGAAATTCCGCCCGTTGAGACCGGAACGATGGATATTCACCGTGGGCGCTAGCAGCACCGCGGCCCCCTTGCTCTTTGCCTGATGGGCAAGCGCCACGCCCATGCGCCCGACGAGATCGGGATTCCAGGTGGCGCCGAGCGCGATGGCAGTGGGAAAGCAGGTCGCCTTGACGCCGCCGACCAGCGAACCCGCGCCGCGCGCGCCATTCGGTCCGTCCGTCACCTTGATTTTCGGCACACCAAGACGCTCGACGGGAACCGTCGTCCAGAAATCGGCGCCTGATAACAGCGAGACTTGCTCCTCGAGCGTCATCTTGTCGAGAATGGAATCGATCATGCAAACCTCCCCTTGAACTGGAATTCGGGCGCTGCGCGGCGGCGCCAGGCGTGCGCGACTGCTCCGCGCCATGCAATTCTTAAACCTACCGATTACTCGGTATTTTTAAGATGTCAACCGCCTAAGCCTGATGTATGGATTGAGAGTGCCGAAGAGGAGAGACGATGGCAGAGTTTGCCGAATTGAAGTCTGGACAGGAGGAAAAGCGACGACGCAGATCCCGCAAGGGCGAGGCGCGCCGCGCGGAGATCCTGACGGCCGCGATGCGGCGCTTCGCCGAAGACGGCTACCAGAATGCCGCCATCGGCGATGTGGCCCGCGACGTCGGCCTGTCGCTGCCCGGCCTGCTGCACCACTTCCCGACCAAAGTCGATCTGCTGCTCGCCATTCTGGACAAGCGCGATCTCGAAAGCGAAAGCTTCATCGGCATCCATCGTGCCGACCTGCGTGGCCTTCTCAAAGGTATGGTCGAGGTCTTCCGCCGTAACGCCGAAATGGTCGAGGTCATCAGGGCCTTCGCTATCCTGAATGCCGAGAGCCTGATGAAGGACCACCCGGCCAAGGCATGGTTTCTCAATCGCGCCACCCAGTTGCAGAACGATATCGTCGCGACCGTCGACCGGGCTGTCGCCGATGGCTCGATAGACGGCAGGATCGATGGCAAGGCGATAGCGGCCGAGCTGATTGCGGTGATGGATGGCCTGCAAATGCTCTGGCTGCGCGATCCCGCGCGTTTCGATATGGTCGGCGGGTTGGAAGCCTATGTCAGCCGCCTGCTGGCGAGCCTTGGTCTGGAGGATTGAGCTTCGGCTTGCGGCTCTGTGCTCGGGAGCCGGTCGAGGATGACGCCCGATCGGCAGATCTATCATCCATCAAAGCGCGCCAACCAGTCGATAATTCGGCTTACCGCTTCGGAATACCTCTGTCCGACAAGCAGACCCGTATGTGTCGTACCCCGGAGCCCGCCGCCGATGTGGCGAGCCGTCGCCCGGCCTCGATGATCATCGGATTCATCGTTGACGGCGCAAATGACGAGGCTGGGACAGGTGATCCTCTCGCCTTCGACGGAAATCCCCTCCGCGCCGAAATGAAAGGAAAATGCGCCGAATGCCTTTGCAGATTCCATGGACAGGTACTTCCGCTGGAATGCGATATCCTCGAATGTTTCATCGATACTGATTTGCTCGTCGCGTGCGGGCGCGGGGACCACGAGGCCGGGCATTCTTAACGCGAGATCGCGATAGGGCACTTCGGCATGTACTTCCCTGCAAATGCTGGAATCGATCAGCACCAGTCCGGCAATCCCCACGCTTTCCGCCAGCTTTTGGCTCAGGATTCCTCCCATGCTGAATCCGATCACGATGGGAGGAGTTCCACATTCTTCGACGATTTCGGAGATCACCAGCCGGATGTCTTCCAGGTAATCTTCAAACAGGATTTTTGTGAAATCCGCCGACCTGCTTTTGTAGTGGCCTCGCAGGTTGATGCAATAAGAGTTCCATCCCGCCGATATGAAATGCGGAATGTACTTGCTCCACATCCAGCTCCCGGTAAAGGCGCCGTGGACGAAGAGCAAAGGCGGCCGAACGGACTGCCTTGAATCACCGCGCCCATGAAATATTTCCAGAAATAAGTCATTCTCTCCGATGTATTTTTCCGTGTGCTCGGGTCGTTCTTTTGCATAGTCCGGCATATCGCTCACTCCTTTGATATTGGCTGGCCACGAATTCAGACAGAGGATATTTCCTATGCAATATTGATCAATTACCGCTCCTGGACTTACATAAAGGACAAAATGTCTTCAATTGGGTGTTGATGTGGAGAGTCTCGCAGGCGTTGTCGCCTTCGTTTACGCCGCCGAACAACAGAGCTATGTCGCAGCCGCCAGGGTTGCCGGAGTTTCGCCGTCGGCGATCGGAAAAGCCGTGGCGCGCCTCGAAAGCCGGCTGGGCGTGCGGCTCTTCAACCGGACGACGCGCAGTATCAGCCTGACCGAGGAAGGAGCCGTTCTCTACGAGCGCTACAAACGCATCCTCGACGACATGGATGACGCAGAGGCTACAGTCTCACGAAGCCGGGAACGCCCAAGGGGACGCCTGCGTGTCAGCGTGCCGCATATCGTCGGACATCACCTTCTTATGCCGATCCTGCCGATCTTTGCCGAGCGATTTCCGGAGATCGAGCTGGACATCGATTTCGAAGACAGGGTCATAGACCTGGTCGCAGAGGGCCTGGATGTCGTCGTGCGCAGCGGTGAGCTTGCCGATGCACGATTGATTGCCCGCCATCTCGGCGATCAACATTTCGTCGTTTGCGGAAGTCCCGATTATCTCAAGCGCCATGGGCGACCGGAGACCCCGGATGATCTCTCCCGACATGCCTGCATTCACTTCAAATACCCGTCCAGCGGTCGTGTCGCGCCGTGGGCATTCCGCCCGCCATGCGAGCGGCTGCTTTTGCCGAGAAGCCTGACATTCAACAACACGGATGCAGGTCTGCGAGCAGCACGGGACGGTTTGGGCCTTGCGCATCTGCCCGTCTACGTCGCAGAGCCCGATATGCGAACCGGAAATTTGGTCCCCGTCCTCACCTCCTTCATGGTGCCGTACGGTTCGCTCTCGCTCGTCTGGCCATCCAATCGTCAGCTTTCACCAAAAGTCCGCGCTTTCGTGGATTTTGTGGTTGCGAACTTTGCCGCCCGCCCTGACGCTTTTCGACCGGCGGCAATCACGGCAGCCGCCACGGCAACTTATCTGCCAAATGCGCCTGCCAGCCTCTGACCGAGCGCGCGCGCAGGAGAGATCGCCGGTCTGCTTTCCGACGTGACGGCGCGTGGGGCTACTTGAGCGGCATCCAGTTTGAAGCGGGCGATCAATCGGGCGAGATTCGCCGCCTCGTCCGCCAGCCGGTTCGTGGCTGCGGTCGATTCCTCCACCATCGCCGCATTCTGCTGCGTCACCTGATCCATCTGATTGACGGCAGTACTGACCTCGGAGAGGCCGGTCGACTGCTCCCTTGCCGCCGTGGCGATCGAGCGCACATGCTCGTCGATCTTGACCACCTGGCCCTGGATATCGCCAAGCGCCTCACCCGTCGCCGTCACCAGCTTCACCCCGGAATGGACTTCGCTGCTGGAGCGGTTGATCAGCACCTTGATGTCCTTGGCCGCATTGGCCGAGCGTTGCGCCAGTTCGCGCACCTCTTGTGCGACGACGGCAAAGCCCTTGCCGGCCTCACCGGCGCGTGCCGCCTCGACCCCGGCATTGAGCGCCAGAAGATTGGTCTGGAAGGCGATCTCGTCGATAACGTTGATAATCTGGACGATTTCGCCGGAGGCCTGCTCGATCCGCCCCATGGCCGAAACGGCCTGGCTGACGACGGCGCTCGACTGCCCGGTGCCTTTCTTCGCCTCATCCACCATGTAGCTGGCTTCCAGTGCCCGCTCGGTCGAGTTCTTCACTGCGACGGTGATCTCCTCCAGGGCAGAGGAGGTTTCCTCCAGCGACGCCGCCTGCTGCTCGGTGCGTTTCGACAGATCTCCAGAGGCAATCCGCATTTCGCCGGCGCCGCCGTTGATGATGTCGACAGCGGCGCGCACCTCGCCGAGAACGGAGCGCAGGCTGACCATCGTCGCGTTGACGTTTTCCTTGAGCTCGCCAAAGGCGCCCTGGAATTCGCCCCTCATGTTCTCGGTCAGGTCGCCGTCGGCGAGCGCAGCAACCACGCGACAGGTCTCGGCGATTCCGCGGTTGACTGCCGCAACGAGGTCATTCACGCCCGATGCGAATTGGTTCAGGTCCTGATAGCCATATTCCACGATGGCGCGACGCGTGAAGTCTCCGGCAACCGCTGCGGTGATGACCGCGTCGATGTTCATCTGCATTTCAATGACCTTCGCCCGCTTATCCGCACCGGCAGTGTCCAACTCACGCACCTTGATGCCGTTTAGCTTGAAGATCTCGACGGCGCGGGCCATCTGGCCGATTTCGTCGCGCCGATTGGCGAAGGGGATCTCGGCAGCGAGATTGCCCTCTGCAAGCTTGCTCATGCTTGCGGTAATCCGGCCGATCGGCTTTGCAATCACGCGAGCGCCAAAGACCGCAGCGCCGATCAGCGTGGCGATGGTCAGCAGGCCGATGCCAAGATTGAGGCTTAGAACGAGAAGAGCGCCGGCATCCGCCTCTTCCTCAGCCTTTGTCGCCATCGCCTTTGCGGCGTCCACCCCTTCATCGATCAGCTTGGCTGTCTCGTCTGAAATTGCCAACAATTTTACCTGAACGTCCTTCTCCTTTGCGTTAAGCGAAGGATCGCCGGCCTTGAGGGCAAGCTTTGCCTTGACGATTTCGGCCATGTCGTCGGTGGCGGCATAAAGCCTGTCGCCCAACGCCTTGAGCTTCACGATCCGGTCCCTGTTGACCTGCAATCGCAACCCCTCCATGGCATCGTCCAGATATTTTATAACCGAGTGATGGCGTGCGGCGATGTAGTCGGCTGCCTTGGCAATCTCATCCGTGGAAGTGGCGAGACGCAGATCACGCACGCCGACCTGCAGGCCGCGCAACGACGCCTTGGCATCGACCAGATCGCGCGAGACGATCAACTGCTCGTCCCGGTATTTCGCGCGCTGAGCGACATGCTGGCCTCCCTGCCAGACGGTAAGGAGCATAACCGCAACCAGCAAAATGCCGATGGCGGAAAGCATGGCCAGTTTGGTGCTGATGCGCGAAAAGATACTTGCGGGCATGTGTCAGTTCCTGCTTAGCGCAAACAGGAGTCCTCATATCCCCTGCCGGCTACGGAATGGGTGATCGACTTCATTCGATCGCCACCTATGCGACCGACGTTCCGAGATCACCTTCGCTTCCGAGGGGAGTCTTTTTGTCGTGGCCACAGCCGACTAACAGCCGATAAGAAACTAATAAAAAGTTCCATTTTCGCCGCGCTTGGGACTTGTCTGCGCGATCGGGATAATGAATGCCGAAAGCGGACATCGCTGGCGACCAGCCCGGTTGCACGGGCTGCGCCCGGTAACTGCTCCGCCGCAATCGAAGCGGCGGAGCGTGATCTCCCAGGCAAGCGGCGTCAGGCTTTTTGCAGCCTCCAGGTCCTGACTTCGAACGGCATGATGTCGGCAGGTCCAATCCGCTCCATCGGCTCTTCGAGAATGTTCAGCGGCTGCGATGCCGCCCATCCGGAAGGCAGGCCGAGGGAGAGCCGGCCGCGCCGGCCGGCCGGTTCATAGAGGCGCAGGATGAGGCCATCGCCTTCTTCCGCCGGCTTCAAGCCCGAAAAAGCGACGGGTGTGCCGTTGACGGTAAGCGGCGCGAAAGTGCCGGCGGAGAGGCCGTTGGCTTCGGCCGCGACGAGCGGCTGATTGAGATCGATCGCCTCGTCGAGAACACCGCCTTCATGCCAGGCACCCTCATGCGGCATCAGCGCATAGGTAAAGCTCTGCTCACCTTCATCGGCCAGCGGATCCGGATAGATCGGCCCGCGCACCAGGCTCATGCCGATCACATTGCCGCGGGCGCTATGGCCATATTTGGCATTGTTGAGCAGCGCGACGCCGAAGCCCGGCTCGCTGATATCGACGAAGCGATGGGCGACAGCCTCGAACATCGCCTGTTCCCAGGAGGTGTTCGTATGGGTTGCCCGCTCGACGACGCCGAAAGCGCATTCGAACGTCGCCTTCCGGGCCTGGACGGCGACCGGGTTCAGCGTACGCAGAAGGGTGCGGCGGTCGTGCCAGTCGATCGTCGTTTCGATGTCGAGCCGCCGGGCGTTGGCCGTCAGCACATAGGTCTGCGTGACGCTTGAATTCCGGTAGCGGTAAATGACGCGGATCGCTGCGCGGTGCGGGCCTTCTTCGACGAGGGCGATGCTCTCCGGCGCATCGAGGCGAATGGCCTTTTCGGCATAATCGGCATCGATGTCCCAGGCGTCCCAATTGCGCGGCTTGTCGGCCGGATAGACCCAGAGCTGATTTGCCGAGCCGTCGATCGCTTCCCGGCCCGTTGCCTTGTGGATGAGACTGACAACCGCGCCGTCCCCGCCGATGGCGACGGAGATGTGGTCGTTTTCGAGACGGTCGGAGCCTGCCCTCAGCCCGCCCGCCGGCTTGAGCGCACGCTTGTCGAAGACCGCGACGGACAAGGGGGCGACGAGATCGGCGGCCGCGACGACCGTGCCATCGGAGAGCGTTGTGCTGAGCGGCCTGGCCGCAAGAGACGGATTGACGACGACGAGGGCGTCTCCAACCCCGCCCTTCGGCAGATTGGCCGACAGCGCCTGCAATGACTTTGCCTGCTCGGCTTTGGCATGGTCGATGACCCCACCCAGTTCCTGCTCGGCATCCTGATAGACCTCACGGATGCTCGAGCCCGGCAGAATGTCGTGAAATTCGTTCTTCAACACCACGCGCCAATCGGCTTCGAGGCTTTGGGGCCTGCCTGCTCCGAGCATATGCGCCAGCGAAGCGATGGTTTCCGCGGTGATCAGCGCACGTTCGGCCTGGCGATGCTTGCGCTTGACGCCGCTTTGCGACGTCAGCGTGGCGCGGTGCAGTTCGAGATAGATTTCACCGTCCCACACGGGAAGGGTCTTTTCCCCAGCAGTGCGGTGCGCCTGCTCGTAATAGCTTTTGACGGTGCCCCAGCGTGCCTGCGGGATCGCCGGGAAATCGCGCAGCTGCACTTCGCGCTCGACCATTTCCGGCGTGACGCCGCCGCCGCCGTCGCCGTAGCCGACGGCCAGAAGCGACGTATGGTGCTGCGTCTTGCCGCGGAAATTCTTCCATGTCGGCACGAAGCAATCGGGCTGCACGAAGCCGTTGTAACCCTGCATCGGATTGTCGAACGTATGGGTCAGCACCCGGCTGCCGTCGAGCCCCTTCCACCAGAAGAGATCGGAGGGAATATGGTTGGTCTCGCTCCAATTGACCTTGATCGTGAAGAAGCTGTCGATGCCGCCCTGTCTCAGGATCTGCGGCAGCGCGCCGGAGAAGCCGAAGCAATCCGGCAACCAGCAAACCGTATGGCGCGTGCCGAAGGTCTTCTCGAAATAACGCTGGCCGTAGAGAACCTGACGGGCGAGACTTTCACCGGTCGGCATGTTCGTATCGGGTTCCACCCACATGCCGCCGACGGTTTCCCACTTACCTTCGGCGACCTTCTGCTTGATGCGCTCGAGAAGGTCCGGGTCTTCCTCCTCCATCTGCGCGTAATAATGGGCGGTCGATTGATTGAAACGAAAATCATCGGAGCGCTCCATCAGCGACAGCGCCGTATTGAAGGTGCGTCGCATTTTCCGCCGCGTCTCGCGATAGGGCCAGAGCCAGGCGAGATCGATATGCGCATGCCCCGTGAGCAGCAGTTCTCCATTCGGCGGAAAGCGCTTCTGCAGCTCCTTCAGCCGCGCCGTCAGAGCCTCGAAGGCCGTAGCTGCCGAAGCGCTTTGCTCGTCCGTGAGGCCCGCCGGATTAGCTTCAAGCTCCGGCAGTTCCCAGATTTTCTGCTGCATGACCGCGCCTGACGTGCGGGAGATGTAAGCCGCCGTATCCGACGGCCAGTCGAGGCTGCGCAGCGCATGTTCGGCGGCATCCATCAGATGCGGCACGACTTCATGCTCGCCGAGCGCCTCGATCGCCTCGGCAACCTGCTTCAACAGAAGATGCAGACGGTGAGCGGGACCGTCGAGCCAGATAAACCGGGCCTTGTTGAGCCGCGGTGCGCGATTGGGCTCGCCGAACGGAAAACGGGCGACGGTTTCCGTTGCGATTGAAAAGCGGCGGCCCTTCAGCGGGAATTCCTGATGATAGGGATCGAGACCGAATGTTTCCGTCTCGCCGTCGGGATAGCTCAGCGTAATCAGGCTCTCGCCACCGAGATCGAGCTGCAGGCGAATACCGTCGAGAGGCCACGCTTCGGGTGCCTCGGCGGTTGCAGCAAAATGCACCACCCCCTGGCGGTGCGGCCAATCCTGGTGATGTGCGATCGGCTCGCCCTCGAAGGTCCAGCCGTCGATCGCAGCACTGTGTCGATCCCGCCAATGAGCGAGCTCGGCAATGCGGACTTTCAGACGATCGAGACGCTGGGCAATGGTCAGAGGCATGGCTTATCCTATTGAAAATCGACGGCGACAATCCGTGGTCATAGTTTTGGGAGATGAAGATGGTGCGACCGGCATCGCGATTTGCCCGGTCTCCTCCTCCAAGCAATTCCGAGAGCTTTAGATTAAGTAACTTTGATTTCCCGTCAAGCCCGTAAGAAATTCATTGCGGTGGACGCAGGCGTGATACACAAGCGTCTTGTAGCTCTAAGGACGGCGACCATGCGGTATCTTCGATCAGGGCCGCGTCGGCTTCAAACCCAGGACACGGGCGCCCCGCGTGCCAAAACAGTCGGTCTGCGATCCGGTGAAATCGCCGATCGAAACATTCGCGTCATCCTGGAAGCCATCCGCCGCCATGGTCCGCTGACGCGAATGGAGCTTGGCCGCCATTGCGGCCTGACCGGCCCGGGCATTACCAATATTCTCCGCCGATTGGCCGAGGAGAAGCTCGTCACCTCCAACCGCCGCAACGGCTCGGGCGGCGGTGCGACGGCGACCGAATTTGCCCTGCGCCCGGAAGGCGCTTTCTCGATCGGCGTCAAGCTTCGCCAGAGGCGCGGCGAGATGGTGCTCATCGATCTCAGCGGCCAGGTGCATGACCGGGTCTATTTCGGCCTGGAGCCAGCAGACAAGGTCAAGCTGGTGCACGCGGCCGTCAGGGACATGGTCGATCGCCACGCGATGTTGCCGATCATCGGCCTAGGCATCGCCGCCAACGACTGGACGGACGAACAAAGCGATCAAATCGCCGCCATGTCGACGATTGCGCGTCCCTATGTCGAGAACGAATGCACGGCGAGCCTTCTCGCCGAACGCACGATCGGCAGCTCCGCCAGGGAAGGCGGACTGGCGATGATCATCATCGATGACGACATCCAGGCCGGTTTTCTCATCCGCGGCATTCCTTATTCCGGCGTGCATGGCAGGGCGGGCAGCATCGGCGAAATGTTGACCGGCCCGGACAATGTTCAGCTGAACACCGTCGTCGGTTTCGAGTCACTGCGATCGCGGATCGGCGACCAGGACTTCACCCGCCTGCTGAAGGGCGAGGAAATCTCCTCGCCATCGCTGTCGCAATGGATACGGGAGGCCGCCGGCCATCTGCTCGATCCGATCATCGCCATGGCCGGCTTCCTTGCCCCGAGCGTCGTCATGATCGGCAGCGATCTGCCGCAGGGCGTGATCGAAGCGCTGATCCATCAGCTTTCGATCGAGCGCCGCGACACCTCCACGAGACCGTTGCTGACACCCTGGATTTCGCCGATGAAACCGGCGAGCTTCAGCGGCGGCGGCGTTGCGCTGGGGGCTGCCCTCCTGCCCTTCCTCAACACTTTACTGCTGCCGCCGGCTTCCGCTTGAGAGCCGGCTCAGCCGAGCGCTTCATCGGTGTGGCTAAGATCGGAGGCCAGCGCCTTATCCAGGACTTTCTGGATATTGGCGGCGCGGCGGAAGGACGGTTCCTGCGTCCTGCCCGCCCGCACGGCTTGGACGAAACGCTGGTAATTCGTCTCGACCGGATCGAACGGCACGTCGCGCCAGGTCGCCGTGTGCACGTCTTCGCCGAGGCAGGCGCGAAGCGTCGACTTTCCGGTATCGTAAATCATCTCGATCGAGCCGGTTTCGCCATAGACCCGGAGACGCAGCTGATCCATCTGTCCGGCCGCCGTGCGCGTCGCCTGGATCGTCCCGATCGCGCCATTGGCGAAATCGACATTCATCGTGAAGCTGTCATTGGCATCTAGATCATATTCGCCGATCTTGTGCCCCGGCGCCTTGTCGAAGGTTTTCAGCCGCGCGAAGACATGGGCAACGTCGAGGCCGGAACCGTAGGAGGCGAAATCGACGATATGGATGCCGATATCGCCGAGCGCGCCGTTCGATCCATGCTTCTTGCTCAGCCGCCACAGCCATTTGCTTTCGCTCTTCCAATCGCCCCAGTGACGGCCGACCAGCCAGCTTTGCAGATGGGACGCCTCGACGTGGCGCACGTCTCCTATTTCGCCGGCGAGCACCATCTGCCGGCCTTTCTGGAGGGCGGGCGAGTTGCGATAGGTGAAATTGACCATGCCGACCTTGCCCGATCGTTCGATCGCCTCGGTCATCTCCATGGCCTTGACCGCATCGGTGGCGAGCGGTTTTTCGCAGAAGACATGCTTGCCGGCGGCGATCGCCTGAAGCGTCGTCGGGTGGTGGATGCTATCAGGCGTGACGTTCGCCACCGCATCGAACTCGCCCCAGGCGAGCGCCTCTCCGAGAGACGTGAAATGGTTGGCGATGCCATGTTCGGTGCAGAAGGCCGCGAGCCTTTCCGGGACGACGTCGACGCCGCCCAGGACGCTGACGCCTTCGATCGCCTTGAAGTTGGCGGCATGCTGGTTGGCCATGCCGCCGGTACCGAGAATGAGTAAACGCATCTTATCCTCCCTTGGCGCGTCCTATCGGACGCGGGTGTGTCAGAGCTGATTCCGGCAGCGCAGCCGGACAAAATCGCACTCCTGCCATCGCGGCCATCCGCGGTCGCCTCGTCCTCTTCTTCAGGAAAATTTCGGTTGATGCCCCACGCGCCCGACAACACGCTCCATCGCTTTAATGGCGCGGATCCTTTTCCAGAAATCGATCTCGATTTTCGGAAATTATGCGCTAGCTGCTGTTGATTGTCGCCAGCATCTCAACCTCCCAGGCTCTGGCCTTCCAAGCTGTGGCTTGACATCAAATCAAAGTAACTTAATCTAATTAATGCAGCACGGAATTGAGGAGAGGTCAACCGACCGCCAGGCTGTATTCGTTCAAATGGGGAGGAGACCCATCATGAAGAGCGCCACCGTCAGCGCATTTGCGCTGAGCACAATGTTATTTTCAGCATCCACGTCATTTGCCCAGGAACTTGCCACCAAGGACAGGATCGGCCTTGCCGATGCGCCAAAATCCCTCGTCGTCCGCCTGACGAACGATAGTCCGAACAATTCGGATCCGGCCATCGCCGAGGGCTATCAGCAGCTCTTCGTCGATTTCATCAAGAAGCATCCCGACTGGAAATTGCAGATGCAGTTCATGTCGTCGGATATCGGCACGGAACAGGCCAAGATGCTGGAGCAGGCCAAGGCCGGCAACGCGCCCGACTGCGCCGCGGTCGACTCCTTCGTGCTCTCGCAGTTCATGGTCAATCACGTGCTGGCGGACTTCACGCCGTATTTTTCGAAGGAGGAAGTGGACGACCTCTTCCCCTTCATCCGCAGCGGCATCACCGATAAGGACCAGACGGTCCGCGCGTGGTGGTGGGATACCGATCTTCGTGTGCTCTACCGCAACAAGTCGATTGTATCAGATGCGCCGCAGACCTGGGACGACCTGAAAAAGGCTGCGCTCGCCTCCACCAAGGAAGGCATGGAAGGCGTTCTGTTCAACGGCGGACGCTGGGAAGGTACGACCTTTGACTGGCTGGCGAACTATTGGGCGCTGGGCGGCAAGCTCGTCGACGATAGCGGCAAGCCTGTGTTCGGCGAAGGCGAGAACAAGGAGAAATTCCTGAAGGCGCTGAATTATTTCAAGGATCTCGTCGATTCCGGCGCCGCGCCCAAACGCGTCACCACGATCGCGAATTATGACGACATGAATGCTGCGGCGGCAGCGGGAACGACGGCACTCTTCATCGGCGGCAACTGGCAATATGCGCAGCTGAAGACGACGCTTGAAGAAGACGAGTTCAAGAATTGGACCTTCTCACCGATCCCCGGCCCCGCGGCCGATCAACTCTCGACCGGCACGGGCGGCTGGACGATCGCCTCCTTCAGCAAGGACAAGGACAAGATCGAGATGTGCGCAAACCTTGCACGCGAGGTCTATATGGGGCCGGCAAATGCGCTGCAGCAGCAGCTGCCGACCAGAAAGTCGCTCTTCGACAAGTATGAGGTCTTCTCCACCGAAGCCAACAAGACCTTCGCCAAGGCTCTGGTCGACGGCCAGGCGCGCCCCGGCGTACCGATCTATCCCGAGATCTCCAACCAGATCCAGATCATGATGGGCGACGTGCTCTCGGGGACCAAGACACCGGAAGACGCCTTAAATGCCGCCTTCAACGCCGCATTGGAGGCCTACAAGCGGCTGTAGTGCCGGGCGTCCGTGACGCTTCCAATCGCGACGGCGCCTGCTCTCAGGCGCCGTCGACATTGCCAACCCCGGACAGAGAGGCCCAATGAGCCCCATTGCCATCGAGGCTGACAGCCCGCCTCAAAGCAGAACGTTCATGCGTCGTTTCGCCGGCGCGCCCCTGCCCTGGATCATGCCCGTGATCGTCGTCATCGGCATCTTCTACCTCTATCCCGTCATCGACGTTTTCCGACTCTCCTTCACCAATGCGACGCTGATCGGCGACAATCAGGAATATACGCTTGGGTCGATCACCAATGCGCTGAGCTCGCCGCAACTGCCCGACATTCTCTGGGCAACCCTGATCTTCGTCGGCGGCAGCGTGATCGGCCAGCAGATCCTGGGCCTGGCGGTCGCCGTCACGGTCATTCGCGGCGAAAAGCGCGGCCTGTTCGGCACCACCATCCTGAGGACGACAGCGCTCGTCGCCTGGGTCGTGCCGGGCATTGCCGGCGGCATCATCTGGCAGATGCTCTTTTCCGAAGCGCCTTACGGCGCGCTGAACAGCATATTGCGGCTGATGCATCTGCCTGTTGTCGCCTGGCTTTCCGATCCGGCCATGGCGCCATGGTCGACGCTGATATCGAACATCTGGCGCGGCACGGCCTTTTCGATGGTCGTCATGTATGCGGCACTGAAGGCGATCGATCCCTCGCTCTACGAAGCGGCGGAGGTGGACGGCGCAACCGCATCGCAGCAGTTCTTCTTCGTCACGCTTCCGCAGCTGCGCGCCGCAATCCTCGTCAACATGATCCTCATCACCATCCAGACCGTGAATACTTTCGATGCGATCATCACGCTGACGGGCGGCGGACCGGGGCGCGCGACCGAGGTGATCTCGCTCTACGTCTTCAATATCGTCTTCAGAAACTACGACCTCTCCGGCGGCAGCGTGCTTTCCGTGCTTATGTTGATCATCAGCCTCGGACTTGCCTTCGTCTACGCGTCATTCCTGCCGAAGGAGGAAGAGCAATGAGCGGACGGACAGGAACGCGGCTCGGCGATTTCTTCAGCTATCTGTTCATGCTGGCGATGTTCGTATTCTTCGCCGGCCCCCTCACCTATCTCCTGTCGATGGCGATGCGTGACAAGCGCGAGATCTATCGCGGCGTGGCGCGGTATATTCCGAACAATCCCACCATCGACAATTTCATCACCGTTCTGAACAACAGCTATTTTCCGGTCTATCTCTGGAACGGCCTCAAGCTTGCGGCCTTGAGCGGCTTCGGCGTGCTGATCGTCGCATTGCCCGCAGCCTACGCCTTTTCCCGGTTTCAATTCCGCGGCAAAGGCCTGTCGATGATGGCGCTGCTTCTCTTCCAGATGATCTCGCCGCTTGTCATCATGGTGCCACTCTACCGCTACATGAACCGGCTCGGTCTGCTGGATACGCATTTTGCCGTCGTCATGGTCTATATCGCGCTCGGCGTTCCGCTGGCGACCTGGCTTTTGAAGAGCACGGTCGACGGCATCCCGCGCAGCCTCGACGAAGCGGCCATGATCGACGGCTGCAACCGGTTTTCGGTATTCTGGCGCATCATCCTGCCATTGTCGGCGCCGGGCATTGCCTCGGTCTTCATCATCACGGTGATTGCCGGCTGGTCGCAATTCCTGGTGCCTTTCCTGCTGCTCACGAAAAATGACCTGATGCCGATCGGCGTCGGAATCTTTAACTTCCGCGGCATGCAAACCGACTCGTCCATTCAACTGCTTGCCGCCGCCTGCCTGATCTCGGTCGTTCCGGCGATCGTGGCCTTTCTGTCGCTGCAGCGGCTGATCCTCGGCGCGATGACCAGCGGCGCCGTCAAGGGATGAGGGTCGGTTCGGTCTCCATGCGCGATGAAGGATTTGACCCGATGAACCAGACACTCGGCGCCAGGCTGTCCCCGGATCTGACCGGCGCCAATGTCGAAGATGCAGGCGAGCATAACAGGGCGGTCGTCCTGCGCTGCATCCATCGCCAGGCGCCGATTTCGCGCGCCGAAATCGCCAGGCGGACGGGTTTTACCAAACCGGCGATCGCCCGGATCGTCGATCGCCTGCTGGACGAAGGCCTGATCATGGAAGCCCGCCGGCGACACGGGCTGCGGGGCCAGCCGGCGATCGAACTCGAGATCAATCCGGATGCCTGTTTTGCGATCGGCATCAACATCGATCGCGACCATCTGACGATCCTGGCCGTCGATGCCGTCGGCAATGTCCGTGCCCGCGTGCATCACGAAAAGCGCTTCATCCTGCCGGCGGAATTCCTGCAGCTCACCGCCGATGCGATTTCGCATTTCCAGCGCAGCCGCCTGATCGACGACGCGCGCCTGGCCGGTATCGGTCTCGCCATGCCGGATTGGCTCGGCGAGATTTCGCTCCTCGGCAAGCCCGACACCTATCAGGAATGGACTTCATTCGATGTGCGCGCTGCTTTGGAGAACCTGACGCAGCATCCTGTCTTCATCGAAAACGAAGCCAATGCCGCGGCCCTTGCCGAACTCGATTACGGATTGGGTGCCGAAAGCAGCAGCTTCTTCTACATCGCCATCAATGCCTGCCCGGGCGGAGGCCTGGTGCTTGACGGCAACGGTCATCGCGGCGCCATGGGCCTCAGCGGCGAGATCGGCTGGCTCCCAATTGCCGATGACCGGGACGAGAAGGCACACAAGGTCCAGCTTCTCGGCGAGATATTCTCGCTGTTTTTCCTCTATGATTTTCTTGCCCGGCACGGCGTCGAGGTCAGCGTTCCCCACGATCTGCTGACGCTGGATGCACAGGGCAGGCGCCTGGTTTCACAGTGGCTGAAGGAAATGAGCGCGCATCTGGCCGTCGCCGTCAAGCATATCGGCATGATCGTCGATCCCGATGCCGTCCTTGTCGGCGGCCGGCTGCCGATCCGTATCGTCGACGAGCTGCTTCGGTATGTGCACGAGCATCTCGACGCCGAGGACACCAACCTCCCCTCGCTTCACCGTGCCTCGCTCGGAGAGGATGCTTCGGCCATGGGGGCGGCGGTCATGCCGATGGCGGCGGCCCTGATGCTCGCATCGGCCGATGCTGCTCAACGCACACGTTCGCCACTCAAGAATATGGATCGCCTGAACAATTGAAACGGCCAGCTAGGCCCCAGGGATTTTGGTGAAGATCGGAGAACTTTGGTGAAGATCGGCTTTTACACCTCGACATTCAATGATCGTCCCCTGGAGGAAGTGGTGGAATTCGCCGCGTCGGCCGGTTTCGACGCAATCGAGATCGATGTCGGCGGCCATATCAAGACACCCGATCAGGTGACGGGCGCCGTCGCGCTTGCACGCGGCCCCGGCCTCTTCGTGTCGTCGATCACCTATTTCGGCAACCAGCTCGATGCCGACCCGACAAGACGCCAGGAACTTCGAGCAAAGACCGCCGAATTTGCCAGTGCGATTGGAGAAGCGGACGTTCCGATCTTCGTGATCTTCCCGGGCCGGGACGACACGGCCAGCGACGAAGCCAATTATGATGACTTCGCCGAATTCGCAAACCGGCTGATTGCGCAGACGCAATCGAGCGGCCTCACCTTCGCGATCGAGAACTGGCCGGGTCCGAAGGACAATTTCATCGGCACGACACCGAAAGGGTGGCAGGAGCTTTTTCGGCGGATCGACAATCCCCGCTTCGGCCTGGAATTCGATCCCTCGCACCTCATCCGCATCGGCGTCGATCCCTATCAGGCGATGGAGGCGGTGAAGGACCGCATTGCCATCCTTCATGCCAAGGACACGGCCATCGATCCGGAGATACTGCAGGCTGTCGGCTATCACGGCAAAGGCTGGTGGCAATACAAGCTGCCCGGGCTCGGCCTCATCGATTGGCCGAGGTTCCTGCGCCAGGCGCGTGGCTCCGGCTTCGATGGCACGCTGTCCATAGAACACGAGGATGCCGCCTATGGCTGGCCAGGCAAGGACTTAGCCGCGCGAAAAGAGGGCGAGCGCTTCGGGCTCGATTATTTGAGAAATGTCCTGAACGGACTTTGACGGCAATTTCTGGAGGACTGTTATGGCCCATGTTTCGGTCAACAATGCGCGCAAGGACTACGGTGCGTTCAAAGCCATCAAAGGCGTATCGGTCGACATCGGCGACGGCGAGTTCGTCGTGCTGGTCGGCCCGTCGGGCTGCGGCAAATCCACGCTTCTGCGAATGATCGCAGGTCTCGAGGGCATCACTTCAGGGCAGATTCAGATCGGCAAGCATATCGTCAACGAGCTTGCGCCCAAGGATCGGGATATCGCCATGGTGTTCCAGAATTACGCGCTCTACCCGCACATGACCGTCGCGAAGAACATGGGCTTTTCGTTGCGGCTGAAACGAATGCCAAGGACGGAGATCGACCAGCGGGTCGGCAATGCCGCCAAGATCCTCGGTCTCGAGAGCCTTCTGGAAAGATATCCGAAACAGCTGTCCGGCGGCCAGAGGCAGCGGGTGGCGATGGGGCGGGCAATCGTGCGGGATCCGGCCGTCTTCCTGTTCGACGAGCCTTTGTCGAACCTCGACGCCAAACTCAGGGTGCAGATGCGCTCGGAGATCAAGGAACTGCATCAACGGCTGCAGACGACGACCATCTATGTCACCCATGATCAGATCGAAGCCATGACCATGGCCGACAAGATCGTCGTCATGAAGGATGGGCTGATCGAGCAGTCAGGCTCTCCGCTGGAATTGTACGATCGTCCGAACAACCTTTTCGTTGCCGGCTTCATCGGCTCCCCGGCGATGAATTTCATCGCGGGCAAGATGACGGAAGACGGGTTTCGAACTGCCGACGGCCTGCTGCTGCCGAGCGAGCGACGTCCGCCCGCAGCCGTGACCTACGGCATTCGTCCCGAGCATATCCAGTTGGACCCCGGCGGGATCGAGGTCACGACGGTGGTCGTCGAGCCTACGGGTTCTGAGACGCTGGTCATCGTCCGGCTGGGAACGCAGACGCTGACCTGCGTCTTCCGGGAACGGATCAGGGCGGCACCCGGCGAGGTGCTGAGGATTGCGCCGATCCACGATGCGGTTCACTTGTTCGCCGCAGACGAACAGCGGATCACGTCAGGCGAAGCCGCGCTGAACTGACCCGGCCGATTGCCCCCTCCCCTTCGGCCGGGCTTCGGTCGGGGGGGGGGGGGGGGGGGCCCCCCCCCCCCCCACGCGCCCGCAGCGGAGGGCGGGGGTGGGGGGGG
>NZ_ML133526.1:226035-321130 GCF_003985145.1 Rhizobium anhuiense
CCGCCGGGCTCCCCCCCCGGGGCGTCTCCCCCCCCCCGTGGGGGGGGGTTTGGGGGGGGGGGCGGTTTCCCCCCCCCCCCGACCCCGAATGCGCTCAAGCTGCGTCGCGATAGGTCCGCGTGTTGGCCTGCGCCCTGCCCAATTCGGTAACCCGGCAGAACGCGGCGATGGTGGAGGAAACCACAGCCGCCGGCCGCACACAGATATTATTCGCCGCGGAATACGATACTGTTCTATCGATCTCGTAGAATCGCCTTGCGCAAGAACGCGCAATGACTGCAGCCAGATATGGGGTGCTTTAGCTGACGACGTTCCTTTTGCCGAGGAGGGCCGCGCGGATCTGTTCGCTTTTGCTCAACAGGGGAGCGGGAACCGGTGCTGCCTGCTCTGGCGCGTCGGCTTTGCCGGTGATCTGTTTGAGACTCAGGAAACGTTTTTGCGCGACCAGCCGGTCTTCGGGCGACAGTGGCTCGACGGGTTCGCCGTCAAGGCCATGGCGCATGGAATCGGGCTGGGCGCTGGCGAAATAGTAGCGCCGGCAGTGGACATAGGCCGCGGTCGCCCGCCGCAGGGTCGTGACGCCGGCATCGGGCTTCAGGAGCGGACGGAACTCGTTGAAAAGACCGACGGCAAAGGGACGGATCGCATCTCCCGACTTGGCCGGAAGGACGCCGACCGGCCGGATCAACAGCATGTTGATCGCGTTTGCCTTCTCCACGTCGAGCTCGGTTGCCGCAATCGGTCCGCGGCTGATCTTCCAGGGCTTGTCCATGCGTCCTCCATGTAACGTCCATAGCGACCGACTGTGATGGTATCTTGACGGACAGGGCGAGTAACGGAAGTCGCACATCGTCGGTTCCACTGCAAGCCGGTGAGGAGCGGTATGGGAGCCCGTGTGGTGAAATGGCGTTTCCGGGGTCGATATCGCCTGCTGTCATCGGCTGCCGTTGCATCTAATCGTTTTTATCGAGAAATATGCATTGACCTGTCACATCGATTACACTTCATATCCGCGCCCAAGATGGAGTGACCGGCCGCGGGGAGGATATATGCGGGTTTTCTCGAGTATTGACGAGCTGCGCCACACGCTCGATGCACTGAAGCGGCAGGGGCGAACCGTCGGCCTCGTTCCGACGATGGGCTATCTCCATGCCGGTCATATGGAGCTCGTCGCGCGTGCGCGCGCTGAGAACGACATCGTCGTCGTCTCGATTTTCGTCAATCCACTGCAGTTCGCCCCGGCGGAAGACCTCAGCAAATATCCGCGCGATCTGGAACGCGATGCCGCCATGCTGAAACAGGCCGGCGTCAATTTCCTCTTTTCGCCTGGCGTCGAGGACATGTATCCCCGCCCGATGCTGACTGTCGTCGACGTTCCCGATCTCGGCTGCGAACTCGAGGGGGCGGTACGCCCCGGGCATTTTGCCGGCGTCGCCACTGTCGTCTGCAAGCTTTTCAACATCGTGCAGCCGCAGACCGCCTATTTCGGAGAGAAGGATTACCAGCAAGTCGTCATCATCAAGCGCATGGTGGACGATCTGGCCGTGCCGGTGCGGGTAATATCGGTGCCGACGGTCAGGGACGCCGACGGCCTCGCCTTGTCGTCGCGCAACGTCTATCTCAGCGCAGCGGAGCGGCGTGCCGCCGTAATCGTTCCTCAGACCCTCGACGAGGCGGAGCGTCTGGTCGCCGGCGGCCTTACCGATCCGGGGAAGCTCGAGGCCAAGCTCACGGCGTTTCTTAATCGCGAGCCTCTGGCAAAGCCGGAGGTCGTCGCCGTCAGGGATGCCTCGACACTGCAGCCGGTCACGTCGATTGCGGAACCCGTCGTCATCGCACTCTTCGTTCGGGTCGGCTCGACACGGCTTCTCGACAACAGGGTTATCGGTGACAACAGGATTGCCGGGGGCAACAGGGTCGCCGGGGGCAACCGCATTATCGGCGGGCGGAGCTTGCCGGGAAAGGGAGTGGCCAGATGAGCGCCGCCGGAATTCAGAAGCGCCTTACGCCAGCCCGAATCTTGGCGATGAAGGGCGGCAAGCCGATCGTCTGCCTGACCGCCTATACGACGCCGATGGCGCGGCTGCTCGATGAGCATTGCGATCTCCTGCTGGTCGGGGATTCACTCGGCATGGTGCTCTACGGCATGGAGACCACCATCGGCGTCACGCTCGACATGATGATCGCGCACGGCAAGGCGGTGATGCGCGGCGTCGGCAAGGCCTGCGTCGTCGTCGACATGCCGTTCGGCAGTTATCAGGAATCGAAGGAGGTCGCCTTCCGCAATGCCGTCCGAATCCTGCAGGAAACCGGCTGCGATGCCGTCAAGCTGGAGGGCGGCGAGGAGATGGCCGAGACCATCGCCTTTCTGACGAAGCGGGGTGTCCCGGTCATGGGGCATATCGGTCTGATGCCGCAGCAGGTCCAGACCGCAGGTGGCTATCGTTCCGTCGGCCATTCCGAACACGAGACGTCGAAGATCCGGCGCGACGCACACGCCATCGGCGGCTCGGGCGCCTTTGCAGTCGTCATCGAGGGCACGGTTGAGCCGCTCGCCCGCGAGGTAACGGCCGCCATGCACATACCGAGCATCGGTATCGGCGCCTCTTCGGCCTGCGACGGCCAGGTTCTGGTCTCCGACGACATTCTCGGGCTCTTCAACGATTTCACCCCGCGTTTCGTCAAGCGCTACGACGAACTGGGCAAGAGGATCGCGGCGGCCGCCGCTGCTTATGCGGACGAGGTCCGGTCGCGACAGTTTCCGGCAGCCGAGCATACATTCAAGCGGCGGCCCTGAAGCGAGCCGCCCGGCCCATCACCGGACGATAGACTGTTGGCGCATCGTCTCGGCCGACCGGCGGACCGCCTCGGAAACCTGCAGCAGCTGTTTGGCCATCGGTGTCGAATTGCGCCAGACCATACCAATCGTGCGCGACGGCTGCGGAGACGGGAATCGGGAAATCGACACACGCGCCGAGCGTGTTTCCACCGGAACGGCCATCTCCGGAATCAAGGTGATGCCGATGCCGGCACTGACCATCTGCACCAGAGTGGAGAGCGAACTGCCTTCCATGACTTCGCGGGGCCGAGCCGGCCCTATCTTGCAGAAAGACAGGGCCTGATCGCGGAAACAGTGGCCTTCCTCGAGCAGCAGCAACCGCATTTCGCGCAGCACCTCGCGTTCCGGCACAGGTTTGCCCTCGTCCTCATGTCGCCTGACCAGCACGAACTCTTCCTTGAAGAGCTCGAGTTCCGTGAGGGAGGGTTCCGACACCGGCAGCGCAACGATCGCCATATCCAGCTGACCGTGCGCCAGTTCCTGAACCAGCTTCGCCGTCTGCGTCTCGCGCACCTCGATCTGGATGCCGGCGAAGGTCCTGTTCAGGTCGTTGATGATGACAGGCAGCAGATAAGGTGCGATCGTCGGTATGATGCCGATGCGCAGCCGCGTCAGGAAGGAATTGCGCGAGGCGCGCGCCAGCTCCCCAAGCTCGTCGACGGCGCGCAGGATATCGCGGACCCGCAGCGCGAAGGTCTGGCCGAACGGAGTGAGCTTCACCTCGCGCGCACTGCGCTCGAAGAGCTCGTTGCCCAACTCTTGCTCAAGTTCTTTGATCTGCATTGAGAGCGCAGGCTGGGAGATGGCACAGGCGTCGGCAGCACGTCGGAAGCGGCCATCCCTTGCCAGGGCTTCAAAATAACGCAGCTGTTTCAGGGTAAGATTCTTCATAAGCTCAGCTTATCGCAACGATCAGTAAATCCAACTTAAAATTATTAAACGCTTCCGATATGAAGACTGCAGGGGAGAGAGCGGGCGCCGGCTCGGCTCATCTTTTTCGACGGGCAGACAAATTAAGCAATGAAGGAGACGATCATGGACAACCCCACTGACAGCGCAGGCAAATGTCCTGTTGCACATACGCATAAGGCTCCGACTGCCAGGACGAATCGTGACTGGTGGCCGAACCAGCTGAATGTTCAGATTCTTCATCACAATTCCGGCCGCGCCGATCCGTTGGGCCAGGCCTTCGATTATGCCGAAGAGTTCAAGAAGCTCGATCTCGACGGCCTGAAGAAGGATCTTCAGGCACTGATGACGGATTCGCAGGACTGGTGGCCGGCTGATTTCGGTCATTACGGCGGTCTTTTCATCCGCATGGCCTGGCACAGCGCCGGCACCTACCGCATCACCGACGGCCGCGGTGGCGCCGGCCAGGGCCAGCAGCGTTTCGCGCCGCTCAACAGCTGGCCTGATAATGCCAACCTCGACAAGGCCCGCCGCCTGCTCTGGCCAATCAAGCAGAAATACGGCAACCGCATCTCCTGGGCCGACCTGCTGATCCTCACCGGCAATGTCGCGCTCGAATCCATGGGCTTCAAGACCTTCGGTTTCGCCGGCGGCCGCGCCGACGTCTGGGAGCCGGAAGAACTCTACTGGGGTCCTGAAGGCACCTGGCTCGGCGACGAACGCTACAGTGGCGAGCGCGAGCTGGCCGAACCGCTCGGCGCCGTGCAGATGGGCCTCATCTATGTCAACCCCGAAGGCCCGGGCGGCAATTCCGATCCGCTGTCTTCCGCCCGCGACATCCGCGAAACCTTCGCCCGCATGGCGATGAACGACGAAGAGACCGTGGCGCTGATCGCCGGCGGCCACACCTTCGGCAAGACGCATGGCGCCGGCGACCCGTCCCTGATCGGCCCCGAGCCGGAAGGCGGCGCGATCGAGGATCAGGGCCTCGGCTGGAAGAGCTCGTTCGGCACCGGTGTCGGCAAGGATGCCATCACCGCCGGCCTCGAAGTCACCTGGTCGCAGACGCCAACCAAGTGGAGCAACTACTTCTTCGAAAACCTCTTCGCCTTCGAATGGGAACTGACGACGAGCCCGGCCGGCGCGAAGCAGTGGCAGGCCAAGAACGCCGAAGCCTCCATTCCGGATGCCTACGACGCCTCGAAGAGGCACCTGCCGACCATGCTGACGAGCGATCTGGCACTGCGTTTCGATCCGGCCTACGAGAAGATCTCGCGCCGCTTCCTCGAGAATCCAGACCAGTTTGCCGACGCTTTCGCCCGCGCCTGGTTCAAGCTGACCCATCGCGACATGGGACCGAAGGTACGCTATCTCGGCCCGGAAGTTCCGGCCGAAGACCTGATCTGGCAGGATGTGATCCCGGCCGTCGACCATCCGCTCGTCGACGACAAGGACATTGCCGACCTCAAGGAAAAGGTTCTCGCCACCGGCCTCACCGTGCAGGAACTGGTCTCGACCGCCTGGGCGTCAGCCTCGACCTTCCGCGGCTCCGACAAGCGCGGCGGCGCCAATGGCGCACGCATCCGCCTTGCCCCGCAGAAGGACTGGGACGCCAACCAGCCGGCGCAGCTCGCCAAGGTGCTCGGCGTTCTCGAAGGCATCCAGAAGGACTTCAACGCCGCCCAGACCGGGGCTAAGAAGATCTCGCTCGCCGACCTGATCGTTCTCGCCGGTGCAGCAGGTGTCGAGAAGGCGGCAGCGGCCGGCGGCAACGCCGTCAGCGTGCCCTTCACGCCGGGCCGCATGGATGCCTCCGAAGCCCAGACCGACGCGCATTCCTTCGCAGCGCTCGAGCCGCGTATCGACGGCTTCCGCAACTACGTGAACGACAAGCGCCATCAGTTCATGAAGCCGGAAGAAGCACTCGTCGACCGCGCCCAGCTCCTGACGCTGACCGGACCTGAGATGACCGTCCTCGTCGGCGGTCTGCGCGTCCTGAAGGCAGGCAGCCCCGAGCACGGCGTCTTCACCTCGCGTCCCGAGACGCTGACGAACGACTTCTTCGTCAACCTGCTCGACATGGGCACGCAGTGGGTTCCCCTCGCCGGCAAGGAAGGCGTCTATGAAGGCCGCGACCGCAAGACCGGCGCTGCCAAGTGGACCGGCACCCGCGTCGACCTGATCTTCGGCTCGCACTCGCAGCTTCGCGCCTTCGCCGAAGTCTACGGCCAGGCCGACGCCAAGGGGAAGTTCGTCAAGGACTTCGTCGCCGCTTGGACCAAGGTCATGAATGCCGACCGCTTCGACCACGTCTGATCGGTAGCATTTTGCCCGGGCGCAGTTTCGGCTGCGCCCGGGCATTTCTCTTTTGGGTCGGTTTGCGCTTCCACTGCAACCCTTCTTCTCCCTCACCTCTGTGCTCGGGCTCGACCCGAGTGATGTCACGGAGATCCAGTGCGCCCAAGTCCTTGGGCGCGCGAGACGTCCTTGCTTTGATTGGAGTCATTCACCGCGCAGACGCGGGGTGGCACCACATGTGCGTTTTAGCGAGGCAGAATGCCGAAAGGCGAAAGTGACAGCAGATCGGGATCGGTCGTGGCCGTCGCCGTCGCTACCTCGGCATGGTTCATGCTATAGCCGTAGGTGAGAATGCGGTTGCCGTCGATCATGAAGAATTGCGCCTCATCCAGGCCGGGCTGCAGGGCACCCGTCACGGTGACGGTCTCGTACATTCTTGTAAGGTGCAAAGGCGCTTGCGGAACGACGCGAACCAGTTGGTTGGGCGGAGGGGAAGGCATGTGGCTGCAGGCTCCGGCCCAAGGCACCAGCATGAATTCGTAGACAAGATCGCCATCCTGGTCGATCGGCAGAACGAAGCCCGTCAATTCGATCGGATGTTCCTCGCCATGCCAGGCGAGTGTTTCGCCCTGCGGACCGCTCACCGGCTTACCCGACAGCGGCACCGTCGCCTTGGGCTGATCGGCCGGCCGTAAAGCGCTCCAGAAGATAGGCTGCGCAGCAGCGAAGGCGTCAGAAATCGGCCATGCGGAACAAAATGCGAGCGCCGCGAACGTCAGGAGGAAAGGTCTGTGTTTCATCATTGCATCTCCACCGCCGGCCGCTTTGACCACCTTGCCGCTGCCGCGTGGATGCTACTCCCGATCCCGCTTAGCCGTCAAAGCTTCGGGCGCGGATTACTCAGGCTTTGCAAGGAATAAGGAGAGGGCGTGCCGTGGCCACCCTCCGCCGTTTCGTCGCACTGCGATGCCAATTGTTTTGGGGAAACTGGTGCGTCCGGCCGATCTCACACCTGTGGGGGAGATGACCGGCAGGCCAGGCTCAGGAGACCCCGCATGGGGTATCTCCCTGCCGGACCGGCAAGCCATGAGGCCTTACTTCTCCGGCATCATCGAGGAGTGGTGCGAGGTGATCAGCCAGTTCCCGCCCTTGAACTCATAGGTATAGGTGTAGCGGGCGGGAACCTTCGAGCCGTCCTTCATGGTGAAGGTGTAGGTGCCGAGGTCGACGGCCCAGTTGCAACCGATCTTGATGTCGCGACTGTCGACATGGCCCTTGGGCTCATTCGCCAGGAAGTGTTCGAAATAATCGATCCGTTCGCCCTGGGTCAGACGAGGTTTGTTCGACAGCGTCGCGAGAAGCACGGAATCTTCGCTGTAGTTCTTGGCGACCTCCTGAGGGCTCAGCGTCGCAAGCGAGGTATTCCAGCGATCGAAGAGCTTGGCGATTTCCGCCTCGCTTGTCGGCGCACAGGCTGCGGTTTCGGCAGCCGCCGCGGCCGACTGGACCTGAACGAAACCGAGAACGAGAGCGGCAGCAATGATGGTACGCATTTTGACTTTCCTATGTGGCGGTTCCGGCGGACATCGCATCGGTCAACCGCATGACCAGCAATTTAAGTATCCTGAGCTGCCGCCTCATCTGCCGGGTGGCTTCGATCCGATCTGCCGAACGGCATAGATGACATTCCCGCCGGAATGACTATCGTGCCGGCGTCATTCATCTTCGGAGCAGTCCTGTTGGGCATGGAGCACGATACAAGTCCGACGCATTCGCCAAACGTTGCGGAACTGCGAGCCCTTTACCGGGCGGCGGAAGCGCGAGCGGCACGTCTGCGTTTCATCATCGAAGTGCAGAACCTGCTCGATGCCGCGGCATTCGAAACGGCTGCCCGGGACGTTCTGTCCCGGCTTGCCGACTTCGCAGGAGCATCGCTCGCCAGGCTCATTTTCCCGTCATTGCAGGGAGAGGCGCCCGTGCAGCTGACGGTGGGTAAGTCGACGAGCCCGGTAAGCGACACCATCCTGTTTGCCTCTCAGGACGGCTCCGATCTCTGTTTGACGATCTTCGGCTCGTCGAAAGCGCGCGCCATCGATGCCGACGACCGGCAGACATTGGAGGTGGTGGCCGGGCAGCTCGCCGACGCCTACAATCTCAATCGGCAGGCAGCGGAAAATCAGGCGCTTCTCGGCGATCTCCAGCGGCAGCGAAGTGAACTCGCGGCCCTTGTCGCCCAGTTGATCCAGGCGCAGGAACAGGAGCGGCAGCGCGTGGCGCTCGATCTTCACGACGGCTCGGCGCAACTGGCCACCGGCCTCAGCTACCGCCTGCAAGACCTTGCGGCCCGCATCGGCGAGGCGCATGCCCTGAAGCCCGAGATCGACCAACTCGCTGCATTGGCGCGCCATTCCGTTGCCGATCTCAGGGCTGCTATCGCCGATCTTCGCCCGCCCGAACTCGATGATCTCGGTGTCGCCGCGGCGCTGCGCACGCGTCTCGATGCGATCGACGGTCTCGAAGTGATCGCCGACCTCGATGCCGCCTCCGATCGCTGGCCGACATCGACCGGCATCATCTTCTACCGCGTCGCGCAGGAAGCGATCACCAATGTGATCAAGCACGCCGAGGCAAGGCGGCTAGTCGTGCGTCTCTTCGAGGACGGCATGGGCGAAGCGCATCTCGAAGTGATCGACGATGGCAAAGGCATCGGCGAATTGCGCCATCCCCAGATGCGGGGCGGGCGGCTCGGCATCGTCGGCATGCGTGAACGGCTGGCGCTGCTCGGCGGCCGCATCGAGATCGGGGCCGGATCTTCGGGCGGCACGCATCTCCGCGCCGCAGCCCCCCTTATGCAGGAGACGCCATCAGAATGACGGCATCGATCCTTGTCGCCGATGATCATGACATCGCCCGCGCCGGCCTTATCGCCATGATCGGCGGCCAGGACGATTTCCATGTCGCCTGGGACGTGCGCGACGGCGTCGAGGCGGTGGAGACCGCAGCTCAGCACAAGCCGGATCTGGCACTCCTCGACATCCGCATGCCGCGCATGGACGGCCTCGCCGCAACGAGGGAGATCCGGCGCGTGTCGCCAGGCACACGCGTCATGATCATCACGATGCATGACAGCCTGGATTATCTGGAAGCGGCGATCGAAGTCGGCGCCACCGGTTATCTGCTCAAGGATGCCAGCCGGGAAGACATTCTCCGCACGATCCGGTGTGTCCTTCAGGGGGACGCCTTCTTCGACGGTCCGCTCGTCGCCAAGCTGCTGCGCCGCGCTGCCACCAAGCCGCAGACCAACAGCAGCGCTTTGGAGACGCTGACGATCCGGGAGCGCGAAGTCCTGTCGAAAGTGGCCGAAGGCCTGACCAACAAGGAAATCGCCAGGGCGCTGAAGATCTCGCCCGGCACCGTGAAGATCCACGTCGAGCGCATCATCGGCAAGCTGGATGCCGGGGACCGGACGCAGGCCGCGGTCATGGCCGTGCGCGGCGGGCTCGTCGCAACATCCCGGGAAGAGCAGCCATGACCGCCACGCGCCGGCGGGCGTTGCGTTTCGCCGACCTTCCGCTCAGAGCAAAGGGCATCGTCATCATCACGGTGCCGTTGGCGCTGCTGCTGGCGGCGCTGGCCTCGGTCTTCGTGGCCGACCGGCAAAGCCGGATTGCCGAGGATCAGGTGCGGGTGACGCTGGAGATCCAATCGGGCATTCAGGAGATCCACGCCTCGATCGCCGAAGCCGCCACCGCGATGCGCGGTTATCTGCTGACCGGCAGAAGTGATTTTCTCGATCCTTTCGACCGCGCCGAGGATAGGCTGCCCGTCGTGCTCGACGAGGTCGGCGGCCGATTGCGGGATGGGGAGCAAAAGATGCGCCTCGACCGCATCCGCGCCCTGGTCGACGCGAAAGTCGACCGTCTCCAACTCCTGAAACAGGCCGATACCCTGCGCGCCGGCGGACGCGAGGACCTTGCGGCCAAGCTCATCGAGGGCAAGCAGGTCCTCGATGAGCTGAGACAGGAGATCGACGCGATGAGCCGGCGGGAGGCGGATCTGCTTCACTCGAGAACCGAGGCCGCGGACCGGGTTCGCACTCTGTCGCGAAGCCTGATGATCGCCGCCGGCTTTCTTGGTTTTGCCGGCGCGCTCGTCGCCGTCTTCCTGTTTTCGGCAAGCATCGTGCGCCGTGTGCATGCGCTGAAAGCCGAGGCGCATCGGCTGTCGCAAGGCGAGGTCGTGACGGTGGCGGACCCCTTCCGCGATGAACTGGGGAGCCTCGGACAGGCGCTCGAAGATGCGAGCGTCCTTCTGAAAAGACGCGAGGCCGATCTGACCGAGAGCGAGGAGCGCTTCCGGCAACTGGTCGAAGGCGTCAGCGACTACGGCATCTTCGGGCTCGATACGACAGGGCGGGTCGTGAGCTGGAATGCCGGCGCCGAGCGGATCACCGGTTATGGCGCCGAGGAGATCGTCGGTCAGCATTTTTCCCGCTTCTATCCCACCGAAACCAGAGATAGTTTTCCGGCAGAAGAGCTTGCCAAAGCGACCCGTCATGGGCGCACCGAAGCGGAAGGCTGGCGCGTGCGCAAGGACGGGTCACAATTCTGGTCGCACGTCGTCGTGACCGCACTCCATGACGAGGCGGGCCGGTTGCGTGGCTTTTCCAAGATCACGCGTGACATTACCGAGCGCAAGCAAATCGAAGAGGCCCTGCTTGCCGCCCGCGAGGATGCGATCCGCGCGAGCAATGCCAAGAGCGAATTCCTGTCGCGCATGAGCCACGAGCTGCGCACGCCGCTGAACTCCGTGCTCGGTTTCGCGCAGCTTCTGGAAATGGACGTCACCGATACCGAGTCCAAAGAGAGCGTCGCGCAGATCTTGAGGGCCGGCCGACATTTGCTCAGCCTGATCGACGAGGTTCTCGACATGGCGAGGATCGAGGCCGGGCGCATGGATCTCGCGGTCGAAGCACAGTCCGTCGCCGAGGTGATCGACGAAGCCGTGTCGCTTGCAAGACCGCTCTGCGGCAAGCAGCAGATCACGATCGAGGTCGTCGAGCCGGCCGAGCCGGATCTTTCGGTGCTCGCCGACCGACGGCGGCTGCTGCAGGTGTTCCTCAACCTTCTCTCCAATGCGGTGAAATACAATCGTCCCCAGGGAAGCGTAACCGTCAGCCACCGCGCGATGGATGGCGGCTATATCCGCATCGAGGTCAGCGATACCGGCCCCGGCATTCCGGCCGAACGGGTCTCCCGGCTGTTCACCCCGTTCGATCGGCTGGGAGCCGAACGGATCAGCCAGGAGGGAACCGGTCTCGGGCTGGCGCTGTCGAAACATCTGACGGATGCCATGGGCGGAACGCTCGGCTTCAGCAACCGGGAAGGCGGCGCCACGTTCCATATCGATCTGCCGCGCGTGCCGGCGTCGGTAGAGGCAAGGCAGGCTGCGATGCGAAGCCCACCTTAATGGCATCGCCTTTGATTTGGCCGCGCCGCTTGATATCAGTTCGGCATCGCTTCAACGAAATATTGGGTCCATGACAGATTCCACCGATATCGTGCGAGGATCGACGATCCTGATCGTCGACGACGAGCCCGCCAATGTCTCGCTGCTGGAGCGCATCCTCAAGCGCGAAGGCTTTACCGCGCTGATCAGCACCACCGAACCGCGCGAGGCCTTGCGGCTTTTCCGCGAACATCCTGTCGATCTCGTTCTTCTCGATCTGATGATGCCCGATCTCGACGGCTTCGCCCTGCTGGAGACCTTTGCGAGGCTCATTCCCGAAAACAGCTATCTGCCGATCCTGGTGCTCACTGCGGATGCGACCCTGCCGACGCGCAGACGGGCGCTTTCGCTCGGTGCGAAGGATTTTCTGACGAAGCCCTTCGATGCGATCGAGGCGGTGCTGCGCATCTTCAACCTTCTCGAAACACGTATCCTGACACTGGAACTCGCCAAACACGGACTGGCGACGCCGAAATCGGAGCGTCCGCGGATTGATTGATCGGAATCGATTGATGGTGCCAGTTATCTTGGCGTATGGGCGTCAGGCCATTGGCGAATGTTGACCCAGCAGCGCAGCGGAAATCGGCAGCAATGAAACGGCTGAACCAGGCGCGTGGCGCCAATGACGGGGCCGGCCGCAAGCCGGCCCCCTAGAATTCAGAACATCGTGTTCTTGTTGGCAGCCTCGCTCGGAACCGCCTGGATCACGTCCCAGTGCTCGACGATCTTGCTGTCCTTGACGCGGAAAATATCGACGATGGCCTGGCCGCGGTCGTCGGCGCCGTTCGTCGCATGCACATGCAGCCAGACGAGATCGCCATCGGCGGCGCTGCGGACGATCTCCGCCTTCGATTGGGCATTGTCCTTGAAGAAGCCGGAGAAGAAGGAAATCAAAGGTTTCTTGCCGTCGGGAACCTGCGGATTGTGCTGCCGGTAGTCGTCGGCGACGACCGAGGCGGCTTCCAGATCGTGCTTGTTGAAGAAGCGGTCGTAGAACTCCACCACCAGCTTCCGGTTGGCTTCCTCGACCTTCAAATCCCGCGAGGCCGATTCAGCAAAAGCGCCGGCCGGCGCGGCGACGCCCGCCAGAATGACGAGTGCGAAAAGCAATTTCCCGAGTGTCATGTATCAAGCTCCTTGGTATGGATCGGCGATCTGGTCTAGAAAGCAGACTATGAGAACTGGTCTATGAAACCTCGACATGTCGAGCAAGGAGGCAGGTTTTGGTGGCAAGGTCAGCCGATAGTGACCGAGGAGGCAGCATGCCCAGGGAAACGGACGAGCCGAAACAGCGGCCTGGGGCGGGATGCCCGATCAGAGGCGTGCTCGATCGTATCGGCGATCAATGGAGCCTGCTCACCCTCGAGGCGTTGGAAGACGAGAAGAAGCGTTTCAACCAGCTGCTGCGTGAGATCGGGGACATCTCGAAACAGATGCTCTCCAAGACGTTGAGGCATCTGGAGCAGGACGGCTTCATCAGGCGCACCGTCTATCCGGAGGTGCCGCCGCGCGTGGAATATGAGCTGACGGAGCTGGGGCAATCCTTTCTCATCCCCATGAAAGCCCTGATCGGATGGGCTGAGCAGAACCACACGGCAATCAAGAGCGCGCGGCAGCGATACGAAACCCCTTAGCGGGGAAATCCTCCTGTCAGGCGAGCAGAACCTTTCCGCCGGTCCGGAACGGAAGGGCGGATTGCAGCGCCTGGCCGACCTTTTCCAGAGGAAACACCTCCCGCACCTCGGTCGCGATGACCTTCGAGGCGATCTGCGCCGCGATCTCGGAATAGGCGCGCTGGACCTCGCTCATCGCTTCGGAATGGACCCATTCCCGCAGATGGCAATAGGAAAAGGCGATATCGGGATGGGAGGCCCAGAAGGATGCCGGAATGCTCTGACCCGAAAGCAGGCCGTAGTGCACGAAATGTCCGCCCGGCTTCAGCGCATCGGCGAGAACGGAGGCGCGCGCACCGCCGACGCAATCGAGCACCGCGTCGAGCCCGTGCCGGCCGGCGAGGCCGGCGGCGAGGTCGCTGTCCGCCCTGTCGACGATGACCGTCTCGAGGCGGCCGCGCAGACGCGCGAGCGAGGCTTCGTTGCGGACGATGGCGATAGGCGTGACGCCCACGGCATTGGCGAGCCCGATCAATACCGATCCGATCGAAGAGGCGGCGGCATTGATGGCGATGCGCATGCCGGATCTCAGGCCGATCTTATTGTGCAGCATCAGCCAGGCCGTCATCGGGTTGACGTAGCTGGTCGCCGCCTCGAAGTCGGTGAGCTCATCCGGAACGCGAAGGCACCAGCCGGAATCGGTATCCTTGAACTCCTGCCATCCGCCGGCGCTGCGCACCGGCAGCACACGTGTTCCCGGTGAAAGCCCATGAACCTCCTCGCCGCACTGTTCGACCACCCCGAACGCCTCGAAGCCCGGAATGAAGGGCAAGGTCGTGCGCCCGGCATAGGCGCCTGAGATGGTGATGATATCGGAGGGATTGATCGACCGCGCCAGCAGGCGCACCCGGACCTGGTCGCGCCGCAGCGGCGCCAGTGCTACCCGCTCGAGCTCGACGACCTCCTGAGCCGGCCCGAATTTTCGCACGACCGCCTGATATTGCATTGCATCCCCCACACACTCCCGGTTAGATCACGCCTTCGAATTTGGGTGATCGAATGAGTGTTGACGACAGGCCTTTAGCATCCTTCCGGGTCTCGATGCGAGACATCGACATTTATGGCCATGTCCACAACTCCGTCTATCTCGATTATTGCGAGGATGCGGTCGTCGAGTTCCTGCGGCACCGGCAAATTCTCAGCCATTTCCGCCATACCTCCTCCGGCGTTGCCTATCACGTGAAGAAGGCGGAGATCACCTTCCACAGCCCGATCGACGTCGATGACGTCGTCGAAGCGAAGGTCAGCATCGAGAAAATCGGGCGATCGAGCCTCTCATTTGCAATCGAACTCTTTCGCCAGCGCGACGGCGCCCATTGCGCATCGGCTGGCCTCGTCTGGGTATGCGTCAGTCTTTCCGACAGCCGCCCGACACCAATACCGGACGCGACCAAAACCGCTTTGTCTCTGGGTTAGTCGCCGATCAATCAAGCCCAGTGGGTATTTATGCCGATCCATGCGCAGCTTCTTCGACATGCAACGGAGACACCGGACAAGCCGGCGCTGGTGATTGACGGGCATTCCCTGAGCTACGGCGAGCTTTATTCCCGCGCCAAGGCAATCTATCGGTTTCTCCAGAAGCTCCCCCGCTCGAACCGCCGCATGCTCGATCTACCCGGTGTGGACAAGCTTGCCGCTCTCAGCCTCGGCAACCATATCGGCTTTGCCGAATATTTTGCAGCTGCTACCGCCTTCCCGACTGCTTGCGCGGTGATCGATCCGATGATGCCGCCGGAAAGGATCGAACGCATTGTCGAGCGCCTGGCGCCGGACGTGCTTGTTGTTGACGATGCTGCAGGCCCAAGCGCCGAAATCGGCCGCAGGTTCGGCATACCGGTGATCACGGCCAGTGCGGAGCCCTTCGACCTCGCCGCGACGGGAGACGACCTGCCTGTCGATACCGACGGAATCTTCCTGATCGGTTTTACCTCGGGCACCACCGCCGAGCCGAAAGCCTATTATCGCTCACGCGAGCAGTGGCGCCGAAGCCTCGACCGGGGGCGCGTCGTTTTCCAACTGGAAGACGCACCCTCCACCATGTGCCCGGGAGCCCTCGCGCATGGGCTGGCGCTTTACGCCCTGGTCGAAGCCTTGGATGCCGGGGCGACCTTCCATTCGGTCAGGAAATGGGAACCCGGCACGGTCGCGCGTATTCTCTCTTCCGCGCAGATAGAACGGATGGTTGCCGTGCCGACGCATATAGCGGGCATCGCTCGGGCCTGGTCGACGGAGCCCGCTTTGACATCGCTGCGCGACGTGCTGACCGCCGGCGCAAAACTCGATGTGAACGGCGTCGACTCCATGCGCCGCCTCTTTCCGAAGGCGCGCATTCGCGAATATTACGGCGCCTCCGAGATCGGCTTCATGACGGTCTCGACCCTCGTTGGCGGCGCAGTCGATTTTCCGATCGACCGGGTTGGACAAGCCTATCCCGGCGTCGAAATCTCCATTCGTGATCCGAATGAAAACGACGTCGGGAGCGACGTGCCGGGCACCATTTTCGTCAGAAGCGACCTGATCGCCGATGGCTATCTCTGGGGCGACGACGGTCAGGCGTTCCGGGTCACGGAAGCCGGAGCGACGGTCGGAGATCTCGGCGAACTCGATGCAAACGGCATGTTGCGGGTGATCGGCCGGGCGGGCGGCATGATGATATCAGGCGGCAACAACGTTTATCCTGCCGAAGTCGAGAGCGCGTTGAAAGCCTGCCCAGGGGTCGAAGATGCCGTTGTCTTCGCGCTACCGGACGCCTATCTGGGTCAGCGGATCATTGCTGTCGTCTCGGGAGAGATGAAGGACGCGAAAATCCTGGCCGATCATTGCGCGCGAGAGCTCGCCAGGTACAAGATCCCCAAGCAATTCTACCATATCGGAACCTGGCCGATGACGAGCAGCGGCAAGATCTCGAGGGGGCAAGTGGAGACATCAGTGGTTTCTGGAGGCGATCTTGTCTTACGCCTATCAGCCTGACGAGGATTGGCAGCCGGTCGTGGTTGCCGCTTACCGCACGCCGATCGGCCGGGCTTTCGGATCGCTTGCGACCGTCGCGGCGGAAGACCTGCTTGCGCCGATCATCCGTCGCATTGTTGCCGAAACGGGAATTGCGCCCGAAACCATAGACGACGTGCTGGTCGGCAATGCCGCAGGCGGCGGCGGAAACATCGCGCGGCTGGCAGCCCTCACCGCCGGCCTGCCCATGGTGGTTCCGGGTATGACGATCGACCGGCAATGCGGCTCGGGCCTGGAAGCGATCATCATGGCAGCCCGGCTGATCCAGGCGAAAGCGGGCTCGTGTTTTCTGGCCGGCGGCGTGGAGAGCGTCAGCACCGCGCCATGGCGCGTCGAAAGACCTAAGGCGAATGGGGCGCTGCCGCGCTTTTATGGCCGCGCCCGGTTTTCGCCTGAAACGATCGGCGACCCGGAAATGGGAATTGCCGCCGAAAACGTCGCACGTCAGTTCGGCATATCGCGCCAGCGACAGGATGAATTCGCCCTGCGCAGCCACCGGCTCGCCGTGCAGGCGGCCGAGGCGGGCATCTTTCGACCCGAGATCGTTGAAATTTCCACCAGCCACGGCCTGATAGAACGGGACGAGTGCCCCCGAGCCGCGACATCTCTTGAGGCGCTTGCAAACCTCCGGCCAGTGTTCCTGCCGGATGGTTCGGTGACGGCAGGCAATGCCTGTCCGCTGAATGACGGCGCCTGCCTGGTGCTTGTCATGAGCCGCGGAATGGCAAGAAGCATGGGCATCGACAAGGGCCTGGCCTTCATCGACAGTGCCGCTGCCGGTGTGGATCCCAACCTGCTCGGCATCGGGCCGGTCGCCTCGACCAGGAAACTCATGCGGCGTCAGCCCGGGCTCTCGCTCGCAGGCATCGATGCCATCGAATTCAACGAGGCCTTCGCGGCTCAGGTTCTGGCATCGCTGGATCAGCTCGAAATCCCGGCCGACGCGGTCAACAGGAGCGGCGGCGCGATTGCCTTGGGCCATCCATTCGGGGCCTCCGGCGCCGTCCTCGTGACCCGTCTATACAGCCAGATGATCCGCGACACCGGGGGAACCTTGATGACAGGCACGACCGGGCTTGCGATGATCGGTATCGGCGGCGGCATCGGACTGACTGCCATGTTCGAGGCTATTGAGCTTTCCTGAACCCAAGGGGCAACAGCGTCCGGCGCGAGACCATACGACGGTATTGCCTGCCCTCACCCTTGAACCAATCGACTACAGCCCGGCTCGTATCATAGCCTCCATCTGCTCGGGAACGACATGTCTGTCGATGGAGCGGATGAGGAGCAAAAGCATGTCGGATTCAGATACGAATATCCTCGCCGGTGAAGCTTACTTTTCTCACACGCGACCGGAAGCGATCTCCCTCAATGCAAATCCTGCGGATGCGATACTCGGCATCGTCCACGACTTGGGTAACCTGATCCAGGTCGCCACCTCCGCGCTGAACATGATGTCGCACAGTCCCGACATCGAGATGGGCTCGACCCTGGTGCCGGTCTTCGCCAGTGCCAGGATCTCGCTTCAGCGGGCGGGAACGCTCGTTCAGCAGACGATGCGCCTTGCGAGTGACGGCAATGCCGCGGCCGAGCCAATCGACATCCGGGCTTGCCTGATGGAAATCGAAGCCCTGGCGAGAGCCACCTGGGACCGTGATATCGCGTTCGAGATATATGCGAGCGAGACACTTCCCATGCTCAGATGCAGCCGCGTGGGGTTGCAAAGCGCCATCATGAACCTGCTGCTCAACGCGCGCGACGCCATGCCGGATGGCGGTGTGATTTCGATCGCAGCCGCCGCCATCGACGGCGAAGGCGAAGGCGCCGGGATTGAATTGCGGATTTCGGACAACGGTCTCGGGATGACAGAAGATGTGCTGCACCGGGCGACCGATCCTTTCTTCACGACGAAAGCATCGGGGCTTGGAGGCTTCGGCCTGCCGATGGTCAAACGCTTCGCCCAGGAAGCACGGGGAAATCTCCATCTGGAAAGCGAGCCAGGCCGAGGCACGGTCGTGACGCTGCGATTGCCCGTCGAACGCTGATCCATCACTTTATTCCGGCAGATCCCGGCGAGCTGGAAAGAAACCAGTCAAATAGCCGGACGAAGTCTTTCGCCCGGCTCATTCGTCGTTCAACTGCTATCAGGCGGCGGCGCGTTTGTGATCCGCCGGATGCTGAAGCCGGAAGCCGATCGCCAGCCTATTCCAGGCATTGATCATCGCGACGCCGATCGAAAGCGCCAGAAACTCGTCATCCGAGAAGTTGGCGTGCGCCTCTTCATAAATATCATCCGGCGCATGGCTTTTGGTGATCTCGGTGAGAGCCTCGGCCCAGACGAGCGCGGCCCGCTCCCGAGTGGTGAAGAGCTGCGACTCCCGCCAGGCGTTCAGAAGCAGCAGCCGGTCGTCCGTTTCGCCGAGCTTCAGCGCGTCTTGGCGGTGCATATGCAGGCAGTGAGCGCATCCGTTCATTTGGGACACGCGCACTTTGACGAGCTCGAGCAACTTCGGATCGAAGCTCTTGGCAATCCAGGCTTCAACCGCCACTAGACCATCGATGCCGCTATTTCTATAAGCCATGAAGTTCAGACGCTTGATCATTCTTGTCTCCATCGTGAGAGGATTGATGGTGCAAGCCAAGGTTTGCAGGCCAGTGAATACGCCTTGCCCTCCAGGTCGGCTAGCTGCCCCGACGGTAAGTTCGGCCGATGCCTGTCGACGTGACACGTTCCTCCATTTCGGCCGGATGCATGGACCGCAGAGCCAGCTGCCCTACTGCGTTCGCATAGGGTGACAGCGACCGAGGGAGAATGGTTTGGGACTGCGATCAGGCGCATTCTCCAATCCATCGGTTTACCGGCCGCACCGGAGATCTTGCGTGCGACGGCGCCGACGAAGTCGCTTCGCTCATCGAGGAAGCGGTGGGCACGCCGAGCAGCTGCCTGCTCACCTTCAAGTCACCAGAGGATTATCCTCACCAAGGACAAGGAGACTACCCATGAAAATCGTCGTTATCGGCGGCACCGGCCTGATCGGCTCGAAGACCGTGGAAAGATTGCGCAACAAAGGGCACGAGGTGTTGGCGGCTTCGCCGAATTCGGGCGTCGACACGATCACCGGCAAAGGCCTGACGGAAGCGCTCGCAGGCGCACAGGTGGTGCTCGATCTCGCAAATTCACCCTCCTTCGAGGACAAGGCCGTTCTGGAATTCTTCCAGACCTCGGGCCGCAACCTGCTCAAGGCGGGGGCTGCTGCCGGCGTGAAGCATCACATCGCTCTGTCGATCGTCGGCATGGAACGGCTGCAGGGCAGCGGCTATATGCGCGCCAAGATGGCCCAGGAAGAGCTGATCAAGAGCTCCGGGCTACCCTACACCATCGTGCACTCCACACAGTTCCATGAATTCATGGCTGGCATCGCTCAGTCGAACACCGTCGGCCAGGCGGCGCATCTGTCGCCGGCCTATCTGCAGCCGATCGCCTCTGACGACGTCGCCGACGTCATGGCCGAGGTGGCGCTCGCCCCGCCTGTCAACGGCACGATCGAAATCGGCGGGCCGGAGAAAATCCGCCTTACCGACATCGTAACGCGTCTGTTCAAGGCGACGAACGATCCGCGCCAGGTGATCGCCGATCCGCACGCCCGCTACTTCGGCGTGGAGCTCGAGGACAATTCGCTCGTGACCGGCCCCAAGGCGCGGCTCGGCCGGATCCGCTTCGACGACTGGCTCAGCCGTCAGCCGGCCCAGAAAAAGAGCGCCTGATACCGGGCGTCCGACCCATTCCCATCAACGTAGGAGACCAGACATGCTCACCAAAATGATCTCGGCGGCGGCGCTCGCCGTTGTCCTTACCACAGGCACTCAGGCTCACGCGGCAGGCGGCGACGCGAAGGTAAGCGTCGTTTACGACCAGAAGCTCCCCAATGTTCCCGGCAAGAGCGTGCGGGCGGTGCTTGTCGAATATGGGCCAGGCGGCTCCTCGCCCGGCCATACGCATCCGGCTTCGGCCTTCATCTATGCCACCGTTCTCGAAGGAGCGATCACCAGCAAGGTGAATGACGGGCCGGAAAAAGTCTACAAGGCCGGCGAAAGCTTTCCCGAATTTCCCGGCGATCATCACAGCGTCAGCAAAAACGCCAGCAAGACAAAGCCGGCGCGCCTGCTTGCGGTCTTCGTGCTGAACACCGACGAGACGGAGCTGACGATCGACGACAAGTGACGCCATGCGTGATGCCCGGCGGCGCCGGGCATCACTTCCTCGCCGTGTCTCAGGCCGCCTGCAGCGCCAGTTCCAGGTCGGCAATCAGATCATCCGGATGTTCGATGCCGATCGACAGGCGGATCGTCGATTCCAACACACCGATGCGCTGGCGGACATCGGCAGGCACACCGGAATGCGTCATGGCGGCCGGATGGCTCGCAAGCGATTCCGTGCCGCCGAGGCTGACCGCGAGCTTGAAGATCTGCAGCGCGTTCAGGAATTTGAACGAAGCGGGCTGACCGCCGCGAATATCGAAAGAGAAGGTGGAGCCGGCGCCGGTGCATTGCGCCCTGAAGGTCCGGCCGGCCGGCGATTCCGGATCGTGGTAGGGCAGGTAGTGGACCTTCTCAACCTTCGGGTGATCACGCAGAAAATCGGCAACGGCCCGCGCGTTGTTGTTTGCCCGCTCCATGCGCAGCTGCAGCGTCTCCAGCGAACGGCCGAGCATCCAGCAGGAATGTGGATCGAGCTGCGTGCCGATCGCGCCGCGCAGAGCCTTGATCTGCTTGATCACTGCCTTGCGACCAAGAACGGCGCCGGCGATCAGATCGGAATGACCGCCGACATATTTGGTCAGCGAATAGAGCGAGATATCGGCGCCGTGCTCGATCGGCCGCTGGAAGACCGGTCCGAGCAGGGTATTGTCGCAGACGATGATCGGCATATGGCCCTGTCTTGCACCGATCATGTCGGCCACCCGCCGGATCATCGCGACATCGACCAGGCTGTTGGTCGGATTGGCAGGCGTCTCGATCAGGATGACGGAGACGCGGCCTTTGCCCATCGCCTCTTCCGCCGCCTTCTGCACCGATCCTTCGCTGACGCCGTCGGCAAATCCAACGGCGGCGGTGCCGAGGTTGAGGAAGGTCTTCGCCAGCAATGTTTCCGTTCCCCCATAGAGCGGTTGCGAATGCAAGATCGCATCGCCGGGCCGGACGAAGGCAAGCAGAGTGGTGGCGATCGCCGCCATGCCGGATGAAAACAGCACGCCGCTTTCCGTCCGTTCGTAGACGGCAAGCCTGTCCTCGACGATCTCGCTGTTCGGATGGTTGAAACGCGAGTAGACGAGGCCGGCCCCTTTCCCCTCGGGCGGCTCGCGGCGGCCCGACACATAATCGAAGAAGTCGCGGCCATCCTCCGCGGTATTGAACACGAAGGTGGAGGTGAGGAACACCGGCGGCTTGACTGCCCCTTCCGAGAGTTCCGGATCGTAGCCGTAGTTCAGCATCTGTGTTTCGGGATGCAAGGCATGATTGCCGATATGGGTTTTGGAAGGATGCGGGGCGGTCATCATCGTCTCCTGTTTCGGGACTGCAGAAACGGCAGAATACATCAAAACTATATGAGAGGAGCAATCATCGCGGTCAGCTCATGGTCTCGCCCAGAGTGTCCGCGACATAGGCGCCACGCGCTCCCATCGGCAGCGGCGTGCCCGTCGTCGTGTCCTTTGCGGTCTGATGCTCCAGTTCGGCGTTAAGCTCCCCTCCGACGATAAGAATGACGACGGAAAGCCAGATCCAGATGAGGAAGCCGATCAGCGCGCCGAGCGTGCCGTATGTCGCGTTGTAATTGGCAAAATGATCCAGATAGAAGGAGAAACCGAGGGACATGGCAGCCCAGGCGACCGTGGTCAGAACCGCGCCCCACGTCATCCACCGGAGCGTGGCAGGCTCGCGGCTGGGGCCGAAGCGGTAGACTGATGTGACCGCCACCGCGACGACCAGCAGAAGCAGCGGCCATCGCATGAGAAGAGCCATATGCTCCTTGAATTGATCGAGCCAGAGATAGGAGAGGACCACCGGCATGACCCCGACGAGCGCCACCATGACCACCATCAAAAGCATCGCGCACAAGGTGAAGCAGAGACCTATCAGGTTCAACCGGACAAGCCCCCGCTTCTCCTCCTCCTCATAGGCGACGTTCATCGCGTCTCAGATCGCCAGCGTGCCGCTATGCGTGCTCCACAGGGCGATGCCGAGACCGACGAAGAAGGTCATGCCGAGCGTGGCGTCGCGCCGGTTGACCAGTTCCTTGATCTGGTCGGCAAGAAGATCGAACGCGCCGGGCGGCAAAAGCGCGGCCAATTCGCGAAGGTGTTCGGATATGGTGATCGGATCGGCAACCAGCCCGTAAAGAGAGACCAAGGCCGCCATGGCTGGAAACAGCGCCAGCAACAGATAAAAGGTCACGCCCGCCGCAATCAACGTCACTCGGTCGGCGAGGACTTCGTGGAAGACACGCCAGAACACGTCGCGCAGACCGCTGAGAGGAATGGCCTCGGGCACACTGGCACTGCGGCCATGATCGTCACCCCGGTGGCCGGTATTCGCAGACGGGGCGACCGAACTGCGCTCTTTTGCCTGCATCAAGACAAGCGCGCCGATCCCCGCGGCCATCACTGTCGCGGCAATGGAGAGCCTCTTGAGGTGAAGCACATCGGACATGAGGATGTTCTCCGGTCTGGTGCTGACATAACGCAGGCCGCCGCTAAAGGATGCAAGCCGTTGCTTTCCTACGGACATTTGATGCGGGGGCGACGTCAGTCTGTTCCCAGGCGGGTCAGGCTGCAGGGGAATGGACACGAAAGCGGGAGCAATTCGGAAAGCCATAAGTCATTGATATCGCTTCAATCACATAAGACTACGGAAGCAAAATCGGACTTTGGTTTCGTTACCGCGTTGCCGGCTGCCTGTCCGAAAGGGCTGCCAACTAGGGTTTCTTGGCGGCCACGAGGCCATAGATTGGCGCTCGGCTCACATCCGGAGCGCAATTTGGTTCCAAAATCCACTCCCCAACATCCCGATTCCGGCACCTTTCGGCGACCGGCATCCGCAGATGAAGCGTTGATCACAAGCCTGGCAAAAGAATAGCGCCGGCGACGATGGCCTGCAATAGCCGCTTGCGTTTTCACCCGACAAATATCGGGTCAGAGCATCCACGACCGATTGCTTTCCCCCGGCACAGCTCACGACCAAGCGTCGTCGAGACCGAGACGCTGCCTGCTCACGGACACGATCTTGAAGGCCTCGTTGTCGCGTACCAGATTGTCGGCAATTGACAGAATACGCCCAGCGATCGACGAACACGCAAGCATCTGCGCAGCAAGAAGGCGAAGCCAGCTGCCCACTCAGGATGGCGAGCAGTTCGCAGCCTGGCCTCATTCAGCCATCGGCGCCCCGACTGTCGCCGGCGGCGCTGCTCCGGCAGTTCAGTATCAGGCGCCCGTGGGCACCCCCTTCGCACGGCGCAGGATCATCTCGAGGTATAGTGGCCAGGATTGACGCAGGTCTTCCCCAGACTGCCTGAGAGCAAGGGACTTCCCCATCAATACGCGCACCACTGTCGGGCGCTGCTCCATCTGCCATGGCGGCGCGGCCTTAGCGCCACATATGCCTATCCCACGAGAATGAACCGGGGGCTGCCGTTTCACACATGCATTCGGCTCGCCACCGCGGGCAAATCGCTGAACGTCACCGCAGCTTCATGTGCGCTAACGAAGGTCTCATCCGCGAACTGCCGATCCCCTGCCCCGCAATCCTTCCACTCAATCACATAAGGACCCGACTGCAGATGACAGCTGCGCCGCTGGACCGCATCACACCGAGACGGCAGCCTCAATGGCGGGACGGCAATCCCTGCGCCCGGACAACTGCCTGATGGACCCCGTTGTCCGCGGACAACGGGATGATCAACGTGATTCCAATCAGATCATTTGCGCGAACGGCCCCACAGCAATTGATGGCGCGACCGACGAGATACCCCTGATGTCACCTTGCCAGCCGGCATCCTGGACGCGCAGCACCATGACCGCCGTGGCGGCGCCGCCAGCCATCGCAGAGCGGCGCCTTGTCGAACAGCTTCGTGAATGTGCGCAAAGAATTTGGTAAAGATCGGACCAGCCGGCAGATCTGCCCGCTCGTTCCACAAGGGACGGAATGCGGCCCATTCGAAAAGCCGCGCAGTTGCCGGCGTAGTGATTTTTCTCGCCGAAGGCTTCCACGGATGATCGTCGGCTGGCTCAGCGACGAGGCGGAAACGAACTCATCCACCGCGCGGTGGGAAGCCACTGGACCAATTAACAAGGCCGAAGCGAAAGTGGCTTGATGACAGCGGCAGCATCCGCATGCGGTGGAAGCCGATGGGCCGGTCCCTGCCGCAAATGACCAGTGTAAGGTGGTCAGTTTGGCGACCGCTTGTCGAATATTCGATCAATGCACCCATCAGCTGGACGGCGATGCGTAAGGTCACGCGCTCGACCGAGCGAAAGGCCCAACCAAGACAGACCAAGAGAGGATCGTCGTCGTCGACCACCGAGCCGCCCTCACCTTCGCGCACCCCGGCGCTTGAGGCGCAGCAATGCGATCACTGATGCTCTCACCGATCGCTTCACCCCGGACCGAGCCGACCTCCGTCGTCTCGCAGCGAAGCGCAGCCCTTCCTCCGGCATCGCACCTCGGCTGGTTGTCCGCGGACAACACCATGCCAGCCCCATCACCTGCGAGAAAAGCTGCACCTGCCCGACCGCCTTCGTCCGCAGCGTGATCCACATAAAGAGCGGCGCAACCGCCAGGCTTGAATTTGCCGCATTGCGGCACTACCTCGTGACGGACTGAAGCGCTTAACCCCTCCGAGCAGCTTCGGTCCGACGGACAGCATCTCTCCTCCCCGGCTGTCGGTCACAATCGAAGCCCGGCGCATCTCTCCCGCGCCGGGCTTTTGTCGTTTTGGCCGCCTTCCGTCGCCGGCGAGTCAGCAACGCTTCCCAATTTCTCCATTCTTGTGGACGCTCCTCAAGCGATAGGCCGTGAACCGGTGAAGCCGGCGGAAGCGACTTAGTACCCGTCGCCTGCTGATCTTCACTGGCATCTGAACGCCGCCTTCCCAGAGGAGCCTCGAATGCCTCGGCGAGACCGCGCGCGCTCGGATCGGCCAGCAGCTCGTCCGTGGACGCGCCGTATCCAGATCCATACGGACCAGAGCAATCCCGCTTCGTCCTCCGCGGACACGGCCGTGGCTCGGACACCTCGGCGCACTTGGCCAATCTCAAAGGCACCGGCAGTAAAATCTCACCGGCAAGCATTCCGGCGCCAGGGCAGGGGAGACCGTGACGCGCCTGCACTCAGCTTAGGGAGGGTGAGTCAGACGTCGGCACTCCAAGCTTTGTCATCACCCATGCCGTCCTAGGCAGAGTGTTTGGGTGTGGCGATACCATTGCCGGCCAGAAGTGTGACCGGCTGATTGCGCCGCCAAAGGGCAGGGCGGCATCGAGGGCGTTTATCTCTTTGGCACGACGGTGTGCTGCGTCGCTCCCATTTCTCACGAAGATGGAGCAGTCGACCCGTGCGGGACGGATGTTTCAAACGTCGTCGTAACAAAGCGCCCATTGGTCGCCGATATACCAGCAGCGTCCAATCCGCGGGTCCGCCTTCCACAGCAGGCTTTTGATGAACTCAATACCCCCGCGCTTGAAGGCGGCCGTCAGCGCTTCGATTTCGTTCTCGTCGATCGCCAACCCGCCCTCGGCGCAGACGAAATAAGCCGTGCTGATCCACCGCGCCGCAAATCCATTCTCGCCGCGCTCGATGCGAAGCGCGGCGCCGTGGGATGCGTGACGGCCGCCATTCGACGGTCGGCCCTGGCGCGGCACGCCAAGCGGCAGCACCAGGCGCCCTCCAGGCCGCAGCCCTTCGATCCAGGATGCCGCAGGACGCGCGACGGCGAAATTCACATAGATCGCATCCACCTCTTGCTGCGGCCATTGAGTGCCGTCGGCGATGATGACGGTGACATTGGCTCGGTCGGCAAGCGCGGTTTGAGCGTGGCCGGCCAGATCGGCGTCCATCTCGACGGCATAGACATGACCGGCAGCACCGACCAGCTCCGCGAGGATGGCGCTATAATAACCGGTGCCGGCACCGATATGGGCGATACGATCACCGACCTTTACGTCCAGTTGGCTCAGGAGCCGGGCATGCAGTGAGGGACTGCCGTTGTTGACGCCCTTGTCGGGCTGCAGGGCGAATAGCACATCTTGATAGGCCAGAACCAAATCGGAGGAGGGGAGGGGGCGATATCCGCCACCCAGATTGGCGATCTGCCATGGCGGAGCACCGAGGAATTTTTCGCGTGGCACAGCGGCAAAGGCAGCTTCGATCCGCGGGTTCGTCGTCGCGGCAGTTGCCGCCACCTGATGGGCATAAGCGCGGCGGATCACCGCAAGGTCGTCGGCCGTGAACATTGCACTGGGCATAGGCAAATCTCCGGACATGGCTCTGATCTGTTCTGTTTTACGTCTTTGCGGCTCTAGGTCCATCACTATCGATATTTGATCCCTTACCGGCAGTGAGAGAGGTATTCGAGCCCATTCCGTTGTAGCGGAAGCAATCGCCTTATTAAGTTCATTATGGCGATCAATTAATCATATTTTCAGTGAACTGCAGAGATGCTGGACATTTATGCGCCACCGTCGAACTGGCCGGGCAGGCAAATGCGGTTGATGGCCGCCTCGCGCATTTATTTATCAGTCAATCCGGGGCAGGGGAGACAATGACGGCCGATGCCCTTTGGGACCTCCGCCTTCATTATCTCACGTCGAATCCCTTTCGGACCGCCGCGCATATCGATGCTCGATCCGGGACAGCCTATACCTCGCACCGCGCCCTTAGAGCGCTTCAGCTTTTCACGGAAACACAGAAGCGCTCTAACTTTTTGTTTTTACACAATTCCGGACGGAAAACCGCTTCGCACTTTTCCTGGAATTGCTCTAGATCATATACTCCGGTTCGGACAAGGTTTGGTCCATCGTAATACCCGGCAGGTTGAAATGGCGCCTGCCCACCTGCTTTGCCGGAATGCCGGCGACCGATGTGTAGTCGGCAACAGCATTGACGACCACGCTGCCTGCACCCACCTTGGCGCCAACGCCGATTTCGATGTTGCCGAGGATCTTGGCTCCCGCTCCAATCAATGCGCCGCGCCGCACCTTCGGATGCCGGTCGCCGGTCTCCTTGCCCGTCCCTCCCAATGTGACGTTCTGGAGGATCGATACATCGTCTTCAACGACCGCCGTCTCGCCGATGACCAGGCCGCTCCCGTGATCGAGCATGATGCTCCTGCCCATCTTTGCGGCCGGATGAATGTCGACGCCGAAAACTTCGGAGATGCGGCTCTGGATGTGTCGCGCCAGATGCAGGCGATCATGGTGCCAGAGCCAGTGGGCGACGCGTTGGCCCTGCAAGGCCACAAAACCTTTAAAATACAGGAATGGCGTCAGGATTTCCGTGTTCGACGGATCACGCTCCTTGATTGCCGTCAGGTCCGCCGCGGCATCGGCGACAATATTGCGATTGCCGATGAACGCCTGCGCAATCACCGCCAGCAGCTCGTCATGGTCGAGGTCGTGATTGGCCAGCTTGATCGCGACCCGCTGGGCCAGCGCCTGGGCGAAACTCGCGTGATAAAGCACTGCGGAATTCATGGCGCGCGTCAGTGCTGCATCCCTAGCCGAAGCATTGACGGCCTCCGCACAAAGAGCCTCCCATATGGCGGCAACCTGAGGCGAGGGGGAGGGCTCGGTCGACAGATTGCTCAAGCTGACCAGTGGAACCGTCATAGCACCTTCCTTCTACAGGCGAACGTCGCGACGTCCGGCATGAGGTTAGGTGAATCCGGCCCCCGATAGATGGTCTATAATTACGCGGATCTTCGCAGCCGCTCTAAAATTCCTCTCTTTTTTCGCAAGAACCGGGAAATTATTTCCAAGTCGTCGCATCACCCGTCACCAGTGCTCCGGAAGGCTGAAGCGAGCAGCAGCAAGGAAGCCGAGGCTCGCCAGACGCCAATGCCAAGCCGTCATCACTTGAAGTCGAATAGTGCTTGCGTTCCGGATATAAATTTCTATGGTTTTAGTAGAGAATTATGCGACCGGTCGGTTCTGATGGATACGGAGCCGAGCGATCCAACGCAGAAGGAGCCGATGAATGACTCTTCTCTCGTCACGTTCTTCGAATTCGGAGAGCAGGGATGCCGACCAACTTGCAAGGATTGCGATTGTCGGCCGAGGCTTTACGGGGATCATGACCGCAATTGCTCTTTTCAAAAGAGTTGATCGGCCCTTCCATCTGGTGATGTTCGACCCACGCGCAAAGATCGATATCGGCGAGGGCATCAGTCAGCCCGGGTCGACGGTGTTGACCAGCCGCGTTCGCGACCTTTCCGTCGACCCCGAGCTGCCGGACGATTTTCGCCGATGGCTGGAAACGGACGACACGTGGCGCGATCATCTGAGCTCGGATCCTGCAGGTCTCGAACACGCCTTTGTGCCTGGAGATATTTTCAGCACCTATGTGTATAAACGCTTTTCCGAAGCCCTGACGCATCGGCCCGATGTCATCGTCCAATTTGGCTCGGATGCGGTCACGGCGATCGACAGGCACCTGGACGGGGGGTATTCCGTTTGTCTTGGAGCAGAGCAGCGAAGCCGCTTTGATGCCGTGTTTCTCGCGACCGGTTACGGCATGCGGGAAAATTCGGACGTGGGGCCTGCCGGTGGAGCGCAAAGCGCCGTCGTGATCGGCGGCGGCATCCACGCGGTCGACAGGGCGCTCGGACTGCTGGCGGACGCCAAGATTTCCCATGTCACGTTGATCTCGGAATCGGGCTTCCTGCCTCAGTCGCATGCTCCCGCCGCCGTCGGAGCTGTTGTCACCGACCAACCCATGCCGGGGACGCTGCGCGGCGCCTTTCGTTTCCTGCGTGAGGCCGCCAGCAAAGCCGATCTGGAAGGTTCGGGATGGCAAGGCATTATGAACGGCTTTCGTTCACGTGCGCGCGATCTCTGGGCGGGATTGACGCCACAAGAGCGGGCGCGGTTCAAACGCCACGTGAAGGCCATTTACGACAGCCATCGCAACCGCTTGCCGCCGGAGCACTATCAGCGCCTGCACCATGCGATCGCCAGCGGCGCGATCGCCGTGAGGAAAGGAAAAGTGAATTGCATCGCCACGAATGGCGTGCTGTTTTCGGCGCCGGCCGGGCTCGAGGTCCTTCCCGCAGATCTGACGATAGACTGCCGCTTCCGGCCGTCCGGGACCGATAGCCCGCTTGTTCGTTCGCTTATCGTTGCAGGCCTTGCAACGCGGGACGAACTCGAGATCGGCATCGTCGTAGACGAATGCGGGCGGACCAAGGCGAATGCGTTACACGGGCTGTTTGCGATGGGGCCGCTCGGCCTGGGCAGCCTTCCGGATATCGATCTAGTGCCTCAGATCGTCTTGCAGAGCCATGCGGCTGCGTCGTTGCTCAACAGCTGGATTGGTGACGTGGCCAAAGGGCGGCACGTCGCCAAAGGCTTTGGCGACGTGTGAAATGTATCTGCTCCCCAAGCTGAGGCCGGCTTGCCGTCAGGCCGTTCGCGATGCCTCGACGACCGTCGGCGACGCAAGCGGCGGCAGCTCCAGATTGGAGCGGAAATCCTCTCCGACATAATCGGTGTCGATCAGTTGGCGGCGGCGGAGTTCGGGCAGCAGACCGTTCACCAGCAGGTCCTCCTGGTCGGGGTTGCCGAAGCCGTGCAGTGACAGGACATCGAGAACGCCTGACTGGACGCGCTCTTCGATCGCATCCGCCAGCTGCTCCGGCGTGCCGGCAACCGACCAGTGGCCGGTCTCCTGCGCCTGAATGATCAGTTCGCGCAGCGTCAGTCCCTGGCGCGCATAGCGGCGGAAGATCTCCACCCTCCCGCGCCGGCGGTTGATGCTGGTCACGTCAGGCAGCAATGTTTCCGGCAATGGCCTGTCCAGCGGCAGACCGGACAAGTCGAGATCGCCGCCCAGCATGTCGGCAAGCTTCAGGCGGCCCTGCTCATAGTCGATGCGCTCGTGTTTTTCCTTGAGCCGCCGCGCCACGTCGGCGTCGGACTCGCCGATCACCGAGTGGAAGGAATTCATGATGAAGGGCAGATTGTTTCCACGACCGAAACTCGCCGCGCGGCGGCGCAGATCGGTCGCGAAGGCAATGGCGTCCTCGAGCTTGGGCTGCGAGGTATAGACGACCTCTGCATAGCGCGCGCCCACCGTCACCCCGGCTTCGGATTGACCGGCCTGAAACTGGACGGGGCGGCGCTGCGGCAAGGGCGGCACGTTCAACGGGCCGGCGACGCTGAAATGCTTGCCGCGATAGTCGATGCGGTGGAACTTGGCCGGGTCGATGCCGATGGCTCCGGAACCCTTGCGCTGGGCTGCGTCCCGTTCATTGGCATCATAGAGCGCATTGACGATCTCGATGAATTCGGCAGCGCGCTCGTAACGTTCTTCCGGGCTCGGCAGCGTCTCTCCGAAATTCTCTTCGCCGACGGAGGACGTCACCGCGTTCCAACCGGTGCGGCCGCCGCTGGCGTGATCCAGCGTGCCGATCTGGCGCGCCAGATTGTAAGGGTGATGGAAGGTGGTCGAGACGGTGGCGATCAGGCCGATCTCAGATGTCGCCTGGCTGAGCGCCGCAAGCGCGATGATCGGCTCCTGGATGCCGGCCGTGCCGGCAAGGCCGGCTGGGTCGATATGCAAGAGATCGGCGGTGAACAGGCCCGTGATCTTCTCGGCCTCGGCTTTGCGGGCGAGCTCGACGGCACGCTTTGCACCGGCCGAAGGCGTGGCGTCATTCGATGCGAAGATGACGCTGCTGGCGCCGGTCAGGGTCTTCAGGCGACGTTTGCGGGTAGGGGTCATGACGGATTTCTCGCAGATTGAATTCATCTCTCCGGCAAGCGCTTGCCGGACGTTCTGGCAAGCGCCGCTCAGGCCAGCACCGGGACCGCATCCAGGAGGGCGCGGGTATAGCTGTGCTGCGGCGCGGAAAAGACGTGCTCGACGCCGCCCGCCTCGACGATCCGGCCATCCTTCATCACCAGCACCCGGTCGGTGAGATGATTGATGACGCCGAGATCATGCGAGATGAAGAGAAGCGCCGTACCGGAGGCGGCCTGGAGTTCGGCAAGCAGATCGAGAACCTGTGCCTGCACCGAAACGTCGAGAGCGCTGACCGGCTCGTCCGCCACCAGAAGCCGCGGCCGCGGCGCGAAGGCGCGGGCGATTGCCACCCGCTGGCGCTGGCCGCCGGAAAGCTCCCGCGGATGACGGTGGAGATAGGCCGAACCCAGGCGCACGGCATCCAGCACTTCGCGCACGCGCTCGCGGCGGGACGCGCCAAAGATACCGACGGAGTCGAGGCTCTCGCCGACGATCTTTTCGACCGTGTAACGCGGGTCGAAGGAACTCAAGGCATCCTGGGCGATCAATTGCATGCTGGCGCGCCGCAAGCGGCGTCGGGCCTCCGGAATATTGCTCCACTGCTCGCCATCGATGAACACCGTGCCGTCGTCCGGCTCGACCAGGCCGAGGACTATTTTCGCAACGGTGGTCTTGCCGGAGCCGGATTCGCCGACGATCCCCAGCGCCTCGCCGGCGGCAAGGTCGAACGACACGTCGTTGACGGCGAATGCGCCTCCGACCCCTCCATAACGCTTGAAGAGATTATGGGACGACAGGACGCGGTTCTGCTGGTCGATATGTTTAGCCGGCAGCGGAACGCGTAACCGCTCGACTGGTGCCGCAGGCACACACACAGTCTGTTGCTGGGAATCAGGCTCGCTTGGAGAAGACAGACGATAGCCCCGCGATCCGGCCGACGGCACCGCATCGAGCAATTGTCTCGTGTAGGGGTGTTCCGGACGGCTGAGGATCCGGCCCGGCGGTCCCTCCTCGACGATCCTGCCATTCTGCATCACCAGCACGCGGTCGGCCAGGCGTGAGACGACAGCGAGATCGTGGCTGATCAGCAGCAGCGTGTGCCCGGCCTTCCGGCGTTCGGCCAGGAGATCGAGGATTTGCTTTTGGACGGTGGTGTCGAGCGCCGTTGTCGGCTCATCGGCAATCAGCAGCGACGGCTGCCTGGCAATCGCCGTGGCGATGAGCGCGCGCTGGCGCAGCCCGCCGGACAATTGATGCGGATATTGCAGCAAGCGCCGTTCCGGATCGGGAATACCGACCGAGCGCAACAGCGCGTGGCTGTCCCGGCCGACATCCGGGCGCACGAAAAGGCCGCGCCTGCCGAAGGCATCCGACAATTGTTGGGAAATCCGCCGGAGCGGATCGAGCGACACCAGCGCATCCTGAAGAACGAAGCCGATCTTTTCGCCACGCAGGCGTCGCCAGTCCCTTTCACCGAAATTGAGGACGCTTTCACCATCGATGTCGAACCGGTCGGCACGCACAGTGGCGCCGACGCCGGAAAGCCCGATGAGCGAACGGGCCGTCACGGATTTACCGGAACCGGATTCTCCCACCAGCGCAACGGTCTCGCCCTTGTTGATGGTCAGGTCGATGCCATGGACGACGGCATTGGCGCCTTCGTTCTGGGGAAAGCCGATGGTGAGATTGTTGATGTGAACGACTGATGTCACGACTGCCTCCTGCCTTCGAAGGCCAATTGCCAGCGTTTTCCGAGAACGCTGATGGAAATGACCGTCAGCGTGATGGCAAGACCGGGCCACACCCCGATCCACCAGGCGACGCGAAGATAATTGCGGGCTTCGGCCAGCATTGCACCCCATTCCGGTGCCGGAGGCTGCGGCCCCATACCCAGAAAACTCAGGCCGGCGGCCTGGATGATCGTCGTGCCGAGGCCGATCGTCGCCAGAATGGGAACCTGGGCTATCGCATGCGGCAGGACATGGCGGATGACCAATACGCGCGGCGTCAGCCCGAATGTTTTGGCCTGTTCGACATAGCCGCTTTTGGCGATCACGAAGGTCTGGGCGCGCACCACCCTTGCGAAACGGGGCACCGATGCCACGCCGAGCGCGAAGATCAGGTTGACGGTGCCCGGACCGGTGAAAGAGATCAGCACCAGCGCGAGCAGCAGATCCGGAAACGAGGAAACGACGTCCAGGAAGCGCGAAATCGCCTCGTCGACGAGACCGCGGGCAAGGCCCGAGAGAAGGCCGAGCAGAGAGCCGATGACGGCGGCGATGGCAACCGCGCTCACCCCGATCAGAATGGAATAACGGGCGCCATGCACGACACGGGAAAAGACATCCCTGCCGAGATGATCGGTGCCGAACCAATGGTCGATGGAAGGCGGCAGCTGCGCCTGCAAGGGATCGGCGGCGATCGGATCGGCCGCGGTCAGGATATGCGGCCAGACGGTTGCAACCGCTACCAGCAACAAGAAAAGCGAGGATAGGACGACGCCTGGTCGGGACAAGGCTGCGCGGAGCAGGCGGACGGTTCGGCCTCTCTCTTGCTCCGGCACTGTGGAGGAAACACTCATCGGCCTGTCTCCCTGGCGTCATCGCGCAGGCGAGGGTCGAGCAGCAGATAGAGAACATCGACCAGCGTGCTCAGCACGACGTAGATGAATGCGGAAAGCACGGCGACCGCCAGCACGACCGGCAGGTCGTGCGCCAGAACGGCGTTGACCGTGATCCGCCCAAGGCCCGGCCGGCCGAACACCGCCTCGGTGATGACGGCGCCGGACAGCAGGTTGCCGATCAGCCAGCCCGTCAGCGTGACGGCGGGTAAAGCGGCGTGCCGCAGGCCGTGCCGCAGCCGCAGCACGAGGTCGCCGGCACCCCAGCTGCGAACGGTCAGAGCGAACGGCTCTTCCAACGCCCGCTCCAGCCCCTCACGCAGGACCTGGCCGATGACGGCGCCGAGAGAGAGGCCGAGCGACAGGGCCGGCAGCACCAGTGCGGAAAGATCCCGGTCGCCGGAGACGGGAAAGAGCTTCAGCGTGAAGGAGAAGATGAACAGCAGCAGGATCCCGAGCCAGAAGGTTGGCGTGGAGATCAGAATGAGTTCGATCCCGCCGGCGATGCTGCGAGGCAGGCGCTTACCGGCGGTCAGGACGGCGCTCGCGACCGCAAATACCACCGCAACCACGAGGGCGGCCGCCGTCAGTTTCAAGGTCGGCAGCATCTGCGACAGGACCAGGCCGGAAACGTCGGTCTGCAGGATGTAGGAGCGTCCGAAATCGCCGTGCAGGATGCGCGAGAGATAGGAGAAATATTGCGTCAGCAGCGGCTCATCCAGACCCCACTCGGCGCGGATGGCGGCTTCCACATCAGGCGTTCGCAGCTGTTCGCCGATCAGAAGGCTGACAATATCGCCGGGGGCGAGCTGAAGACTGATGAAGCTCAGGCTGACGGCCGCCCACAGAACCAGGATACCGGAGCCGAGCCGGGCCAGGATCTGCGACCTCAGGCTGTTGCGCTTCAGCCGGCGTCGCCGCGCGAAAAAGGCGGCAGGCGCTTCGCCCAGGACGGTCGTGTTATCGGCAGTCATTGTCTGTCGCTCCTGCATTGACCCTGCGGCCACGGCCGCAGGGTTGCGTTGACGGGACTGATTTATTCGCTGCGCCAGATGTCGTAGGCGCTTTCAGGCAGCTGCTTGAAGGCGCGGAAGGTGATGCCCTTCACATAATCGGCTGCCGCGACCTGATCCTCGGGCTCGTACAGCGGCAGGGCATAGGCCTGGTCGAGAATGGCGAAGCGCTGCAGGCCGGCATAGAGTTCGAAGCGCTTCTTGTTATCGAGGGTCGAGGCGGCTTCGTTTAGCCACTGCGCCAGCTCAGGCGCGGCCGCGCGGCTGTAATTGATGGTGCCGCCCTTATCCAGCGGCAGGTAGTGATATTCGATGTCGATGGCATCGGTCGGGGTGTTGGAATTGGCGATCGAGCCAAACTGACCGGTTTTGCGCCGGTCCGTATAGGTGCCCGCATCCACGAAGACGATGGCGAGATCGATGCCCGCGTTCTGACGCGCCTGTGCCTGCAGCGCCTGCAGCAGCACGTCACGCTGGTCGCGCACGGTGGCCTGGGCCTGGACCACCTCGATGGTCAGCCGCTTGCCGTCCTTCGTGCGGAAACCGTCCGCATCGCGGGCTGTCCAGCCTGCTTCGTCCAGGAGCCGGTTGGCGAGCTTCGGATCGGCGCCGTAAACCTTTTCGATGCTCTTGTCGTAGAACTGCGGATCGATCGGGGAGGTGATGCCCCAGGCCCGCGTGCGCTCGCCGCGATAGACGGCTTTCAGCACGGCATCCACATCGATGGACGCGACCAGCGCTTTTCGCACGTTGATATCCTGGGTCGGCCCCCAGGTGACGTTGAGGAAGAGCGAATAGGGCGTGCCGGTGTTCAATGCGGTCTGATAGCTGAAATCGGCATTTTCCTTGAACAGCGCCGCATCATTGCCGGAGATGCCTTCGATCACGTCCACCTGGCCTGAGGTGAGCGCTCCGGCCCGCACCGAGGATTCCGGCAGGAAACGATAGGTCACTTCGTCGAGATAGGCCGGCCCCTGATGAGCGGCAACTTTCGGCGCCCAGTTATAGGAGGGGTTTTTGGCGAACTGGATTTCCTGGCCCTTGGCGTAACGCTTCAGGATGAAGGGTCCGGTGCCAGCGATTTCAGGTCCTCCGGACTTCAGCTGCGAAGAGGCGAAAGCGGAAGGAGACAGGATTTCCAGGCTGGCGACATAGTCGAGGAAAGGAGCATAGACTTGGCTGAGCGTGAAGGAGACGGTATCGTCGCCGACGGCCTTCACTTCCGCGATGCGCGAGACCGGACCGGCGCTGACACTGCCGGAATAGGCCGCGTCCTTGAGCTTGGTGAAATTCGTCACGACGGCTTCAGCGTTCAGTTTCTGGCCGTCGGTGAAGGTGACGTCATTGCGCAGCTTGAACGTGTAGGTCTTGCCGTCCTCGGAAATCTTGTACTCGGTTGCCAGCCACGGGACATATCCACCCTCGGCCGTTCGGGCGAGCAGGGATTCATAGGCGTTGCGCAGCAGAAGCTTGGTCTTGTCCTGGCCGTTCAGTTGCGGGTTGAGCGTGGCGGGCTCCGTTTCGACGCCCCATGTCAGCTTGCCGCCGCTGACAGGTTTGGCGTCCTCAGCAATGGAAAGAGCCGGCAGCATGGAGGCCGCAAGCACGGCTGCGGTCACGGTCAGGAACTGTCTGCGGATAAGCATTTCGAATTTCGTCTCCCTTTTGAAAGCTGACGCAGGTCGGCTCATGCCGCCTGCTGCAGCCAGATGTCGTATGCATTTTCAGGAAGCCGCTTGAACGGCCGGAAGCCGACGCCCTTCACCGCGATGGAGGCGGCGATCTGATCATCAGGCACATAGAGCGGCAGGCCGAGCGCTTGATCGAGCAGCGCAAAGCGCTGCAGTTGCGCGTAGATCTCGAAGCGCTTCTTGGCATCGAGCGTCGAAGCCGCTTCAGCTAGCCAGGCGGAAATTTCAGGCGCTTCGGTTCGGCTGTAATTGATCGATCCGCCCTTGGCGCGCGGCAGATAGTGGAAATAAATGGTGACGCCGTTTTCCTGCGTCGTGGTCGAATTGGGGATGATGCCGTACTGTCCATCCTTCTGACGGTTCGTATAGGTCCCGGCATCGACATATTGCAGGGCAAGATCGATGCCTGCGTTCTGGCGGGCCTGTGCCTGGACGGCCTGGAGCAGGATGTCGCGCTGGTCGCGCAGCGTCGCCTGGGACTGCACGATCTCGATGGTCAGGCGCTTGCCGTCCTTCGTGCGGAAACCGTCGGCGTCCCTTGCGGTCCAGCCTGCCTCGTCGAGAAGGCTGTTGGCGAGCCCAGTATCGAAGCCGTAACGGCCCTCGATGCTCTTGTCGTAGAAATCCGTGTCGGCGGGCGTGAGAATGCCCCAGGCACGCTTGCGCTCGCCGCGATAGACCGAGGCGATCACCCGCTCCACGTCGACAGCCGCCAACACCGCCTTGCGCACTCTGACGTCGGTGGTCGGGCCGACCGTCACGTTCAGGAAGAGCGTGTAGGGCGTTCCGGTATTGATGGCGCTTTGATAGGTGAAATCCGGATTGTCCTTGAACAAGGCGGCGTCATTGCCGGCTATGCCTTCGATGACATGCACCTGTCCGGAGGTCAGCGCGCCCGTTCGCACAGCCGACTCCGACAGGAAACGGTAGATCACCTCGTCGAGATAAGCAGGTCCCTGATGGGCCGCGTTATCAGGAGCCCAATTATAGGCAGGATTCCTCTTGAAGCGGATTTCCTGGCCCTTGATATAGCGATCGAGAATGAAGGGGCCGGTGCCTGCGATATCAGGGCCGCCCGACTTCAGCTGCGAGGATGAAAATGATTTCGGCGACAGGATCTCTATGCCGGCGGCGCCGTCGAGGAAGGGCGAATAGACGTCGTTAAGCTGCAGCACCACCGTGTGGGAATCGACTGCAACCGCTTCCAAGACATGCGAAACATGACCGGCACTGATGCTGCCGGAATAGGTCGGCTCTTTCAGCTTGGTGAAATTGAGGGCCACGGCGGCCGCATCGAGCTTTTCGCCGTCGCTGAAGGTCACGTCGTCGCGAAGGGTGAAGGTGTAGGTCTTGCCATCCTCGGAGACCGAATAGCTCTTCGCCAGCCACGGCACGTAACCGCCATCCGGCGTGCGGGCCAGCAATGTTTCATAGGCATTTCGCAGGATCAGCTTCGCCTTCGCCTGGCCGTTCAGGTGCGGATTGAGCGTGCTCGGTTCCGTTTCCACACCCCAGCTCAGCGAGCCGCCGCTCGCCGGCAGATCCTTGGCCTCTGTCGTGGAAGGCCGCAATCCCGCCGTCAGGGAGAGTGCCGCGATGCCGGTGCCGGCTAGAAAATCTCGTCTTGTTACCACGGTGATGGCCCCCGATTTGTTGTCCGATGGTCAGGCGGCGATGGCTGCGCGCCCGCCGGCCAGGAGTTCGATCGTTTTCAGGCGCTGCGCGCCATCCGAGAGCGGGCAGTCGATGATGAATTCGTCGATGCCATAGGTCTTGTGCAGCTGCTGCAGCTCATCATGGACGCTCGACGGCGTGCCGCGAATGAGCCGCGGGCTTCGCTCCTCGATCTGGTATTGCGTCTTGCCCGACTGGCGCACATATTCACGCGCCTGGTCCTCGCTGCCGACATTCACCGCCTGGCCGCCTTCGACCTCGACCCGGAACCGGCGCGTCTCGCCGCCGATGCTTTCGGCAGCCGCATTCGTTTCCGCGATGATGACGCTGACGGCCAACAGGACCGATGTGCCGCCGGCGTTTCGGTAAGCCGCCAATGCTTCGGTAATCGCGCTCGCATCACCATGGATATGGGCTGCATAGACGAAGCCCCATCCAAGGCGAGCCGCCAGCGTTGCGCTATCCGCACTTGCGCCGAGCAGAAAGCGGCCGGGCGGCTGGTCCGGCACCGGAAAGGCGACAGGACTTTCAGTCTGCGATTGGCCGGCATCTCCGTGGCGCAAGAAACCGTCCAGTTCGGTCAGTTGTTCTGGGAAGGACGGTTTGCGGTCGAGGTCGTAGGCCTGCTGCAGGGCGCGTGTCGACAGAGGCAGGCCACCGGGCGCCTTGCCGACGCCGAGGTCGACCCGGCCCGGCGCGAGAGCGGCAAGCAGGTTGAAATTTTCCGCGACCTTGTAGGCACTGTAATGCTGGAGCATGACGCCGCCGGAACCGATGCGGATGCGGCTCGTGCGGGCCAGCAGGAAGGAGATCAACACCTCGGGCGACGAGCTCGCAAGGCTGGGCGAGTTATGATGCTCGGCCACCCAGAACCGCCGATAGCCCAGCTCCTCGGCCCTTTTGGCCAGGTCCAGGCTACGCTGCAGCGCCGCCGCTGCCCGTTCCGGGCCATGGATCGGACTTTTATCGAGAAAGCTGAGGGCGTATGACATATCTGCTCCCGACCCGACGGGTCGATTAAAACATGTAATCTATATTTTTAGTGATCTATCAAATCGAGCAATGATCTTTTAATATTCGGCGGCAAACGCAACAATCATGCCGTGCAAACCGATCCTTCGATCAGGCATGCTGACGATGTTAGGCGCGCGTCGGACGACCTTCAGGCCATTTTTCTGAAGCCGCATCCGGAAGCGAGCAGACCTTCATCGGAGGCGTGTTCATGACTGATATAGTTGTCCGGTCGTCATTGCTGGACCCTGCTGCCCAGCCCCTGATCGATGGGCTGGTCAGCGAATATGACGGGAGATACGGAGCCGCGAGCCGCCCCGGTGGGGCGCGGGCGGAAATCTTCCGTTATCCCGTTTCGCTGTTTTCCCATCCGCTCGGAGATTTCCTGCTGCTGCAGCGGGATGGTCAAACCGTTGCCGGCGGCGCCTTCATGAGCCATGACGATGAGACGGCCGAAATGAAGCGGATCTGGACGCATCCGCATCTCAGGCGTCAGGGCCTGGCCCGCGCCATCGTTCTGGCGCTCGAGGAAAGTGCCGCCCGGCTTGGTTACACCAGATCCTATCTTTCGACCGGCTTCCGCCAGCCGGAGGCGGTCGCCCTTTATCTGTCGCTCGGCTACCGCCCGCTCTTCGATACATCAGCCGATCCCTCGCTCTACCGTTCCTTGCCTTTCGAAAAACATATCGGCGAAAGGGCCGGGCAGGTGGGAACAACGCCGATCTATCCGCCCGCAGCCTCCTTCGAAGAGGCGACTGCGCGGGTCACGGCACTGAAAACAGGACAGGAAGCGAAGATCAGGGACCGGCTGGCAAGCCACGACGCCTCCGCCGCATGACGATGCGAGCGCGATGACCAATCTACCATTCCAACGGAAAAGATCATGACGCTTCCCCATGGACTTCAAGTCGGCGTCGGCGTTGATGTCGCCGCATACCCGCTCGACAGCCACACCTCCCAGCGCGACCTTTGGCGGACCCTGGTTTCTCGTCTCGACGAGGTGGTCGAATTCATCACTTTGGAGGACGGTTTCGCCGCGGCCGGCGGTGACGGACTGGATGCCATTCTGCTTGCCAACTGGCTGGCGCCGCACAGCCGCAAGATCGGCATCCTCGCCGGCGCCCCGATCAATTTTCTCGAGCCTTTCCACGTTTCGACCGCAGTGGCGACCCTCGACTATGTCAGCGAAGGCCGGGCCGGGCTTTTCGCCCAGCAGCTGCGCGGCGATCGTGTTCTGCAGGCAAAGCAGGCGATCGGCACACTCGGTGGTTTTCCAGTGACAGATGGGCCGGCGATAGACGGGCCGGCCCTGGAACAGGATGCAACGGACGCGGTCGAGGTCATCCGTCGCCTGTGGGACAGCTGGGAAGAAGACGCTATCATCCGCGACCGGGAAAGCTTTCGCTTTTTGGACGGCGCCAAGCTTCACTACATCAATTTCGAGAGCGCAGGGTTTAAAGTCCTCGGACCGTCCATCACACCACGTCCGCCGCAGGGCCAGCCGGTCGTGGCCGCCGTCCGGACCGAGGCTGGCGACGCCTCGGCCACGGCCGATATCGTCTTCATCGGTTCCGATCTGCGCGATCTTCCCGCCGGCCCGAAAGCTCAAACCTTCTTTGTCGATCTCGACATCGATCCTGCGCCGTCTTCCGTCGCCGAATTAATCGCTGCAGTCGGCCGGATCGCAACATCCGGCGCCAATGGCATCCGCCTGATCGTGCGCGATCCCAGGCAACTCGATCACCTCGTCGATACGCTCCTTCCGGCGCTCGGCGAGGCATCGCTCTTGCGAAAGCCGGGAAGCGGGACGCTTCGAGAACGCCTCGGCCTGCCCGCCGCCATCAATCGCTACACCTCTGCTGCATGAGCGGAAAGGACCGTCCATGACCAAGAAACAGGTTATCCTGGGAGCCCAGTTTCCCGGCGTCAACAACTTCACAGTCTGGAGCGATCCGGCGGCAGGAAGCCAGATCGAGTTTTCGTCGTTCAGGCATTTTGCCGAAACCGTGGAGCGCGGAAAATTCGACTTCATCTTTCTGGCGGAAGGCCTGCGGGTCCGCGAGCAGGATGGCCGCTTCCATGAGCTCGATGTCGCCGGTCGCCCGAATACGCTGGCGATTCTGACGGCGCTTGCATCGATCACAGATCATGTCGGCCTGATCGGCACCCTGACCACGACCTTCAACGAACCCTATCCACTCGCGCGGCAACTGGCGACGCTCGATATTCTCTCCGGCGGACGCGCCGGCTGGAATGTCGTCACTTCGCCGGGCGCATTTACCGGCGCGAATTTCCGCCGCGGCGATCACCTGCCGCACCGCGAGCGCTACGAGCGCGCCCGGGAATTCATCGAAGCCGCGCGCAAGCTGTGGACCGGCGGTGATCTGGCCGCCAATTCCAGGCATTTCGACATCGCTGCCCGATCGGCATTGGCGCCGCTTCCACAAGGCGCCCCGGTGATCGCGCAGGCGGGAGATTCCGACGAGGGGCGCGAGCTTGCCGCCAGCCATGCCGACCTGATCTATTCCCGCCACGGCTCGCTCGAAGCCGGTCAGGTCTTCTATGCCGATGTGAAGCGGCGTCTGACGAAATACGGTCGAAACCCGAACGCGCTGAAGATCCTGCCCGGCGCCAATTTCGTGATCGGCGACACCCAGGCGGATGCGCAGGAGAAGCTGAGAGCAATTCGTCTTCAGCAGGTCAGCCCCAGGAATGCGATCGTCTTTCTGGAGCAGGTCTGGAACAGGGACCTGTCGAATTATGATCCGGAGGGACCTTTGCCGGATATCGAGCCGGATATTTCCGAGGAGCGACTGGCACAGGGACGCGCCAACAATCAGGACGTCGCCGGCAGGCTGGAAACGGCGCGTGTGTGGCGTGAACTGGCCGAGCGCGACAAGCTCAGCATTCGCCAGTTGATCATTCACGTCACCGGCCGGCAGCATTTCGTCGGTACGCCTGATGAAATCGCCACCGAGATCAACCGCTATGTGCAGGCGGACGCGGCCGACGGATTTGTCTTCGCACCGCATCTGACGCCCGGCGGCTTCGACGAATTTGTCGAACGGGTCGTACCGATCCTCCAGGAAAGAGGCGTCTACCGGACCGACTACGGCGAGAGCACATTGCGGTCCAACCTCGGACTGCCGGATCCGGCCGCGCAATATTCGACACCGCATCTTGCCGCCGCCGTTTAGCGCCTACGCGCTTGTCTCACGTCCAGCGAGCACCGATGGGCGCGCAAAGAGCCGATCGCCAGGGACTGTGGCGATTTCGATCACCTCGTAGATCTCTAAGCTGACGACGGCGAAGGTCGGAACCCGCCATGCCGCATCAAGAAGCCGTTTTTTCCCGAGCTCGCCGAGAAGATTTTTGCGGAACGGATTTTTTCATCCGCGGGCGCAAATGAACCAGAATGCCTTTAGTCCATAAATTTAATAGACAATATATGCTAACGCCTGATTGTTCATCGACACTTGAACAGCCGCCGGGCCAGACCTGAAGCATCACCAACTCCGGGACCAGATATGACCGTAAAGACTTTCAAGACATTCCCTAGACGAAATCGCATTGCTTTTGCCCTGACATTTCCCCTTCTGACATTTTCCCTTCTGGCATCTGCAGGCCCGCAAGCGCATGCGGCCGAGAGCGCAAAGCCGGTGGAGGGCGGCACGCTGACCGTTGGGCTGGCCACGGACACGGCGATCATAGATCCGTCGATTACCGGCAGCTCGATTACCGCCGTCATCAGCCGAAACCTCGTCGATTCCCTCGTCGGGCAAGCCGAGGACAATAGTTTCGCGCCGTGGCTGGCCGAACGCTGGGAGATCAACGGCGACAACACCTTCTATACGTTTCATCTCAGGCAGGGCGTGACCTTCAGCGACGGCACGCCGCTCGATGCCGCGGCGGTCAAGTACAATTTCGACCGGATCCTCGATCCGAAGACGACGTCGAGCTACGCAAAATCGCTGCTCGGCCCGATCGACAAGATCGAGGCGGTCGATGCCGGCACACTCGTCATCCACTATAGCAAGCCTTTCGCGCCGCTGCTTCAGGGGTTGAGCCTGCCCTATCTCGGAATCCAGTCGCCGACCTATCTGCAGAAGGCGACGAGCACGACCAATACGGTTGTCGGCTCCGGTCCCTATATTCTCGAAAGCTTCGTCAAGGGCAGTGGCAGCAAGCTCACGCGCCGCGCCGACTACAATTGGGGGCCGGGTTATGCCAAGCATACCGGCCCGGCCCATTTCAACGGCATCGACTTCAAATATCTGCCGGAATCATCGGTTCGCCTCGGCGCCCTGGCAAGCGGCCAGGTTCAGGCGATCGACGAAGTTCCGCCCGCCAATTACCGCTCCGTGCGGGGCGATGACAAGCTTCAGGTCGTGACCAGGGAGAATCCCGGCGTCAACAGTTCCTATTTCCTCAACACCTCCAAGGAGCCTTTCCAGGACGTCAAGGTCCGTCAGGCCTTCCAGAGCGCCGTGAATGGGGCGGCGGCGGTAAAGGCCGCCTATCTCGGCACGCTCAAGCCGGCCGACAACATCCTCGGGCCGTCGACGCTCTATTACGATGGCGGCGTCGCCGGCACCTGGGGCTTCGATCTCGCCAAGGCGAACAAGCTGCTCGACGAGGCCGGTTGGACGAAAAAAGATGCCGAGGGATTTCGCACGAAGGACGGCCGGCGCCTTACCGTGCATTATGTCTATGACAGCGCGTCCGTCGGCGCATCGAATGTGACCCTTGCGCAGGCGGTGCAATATCAGGTCCGCCAGGCCGGCTTCGATTTCCAGCTCGATCCGGTCGACGCCGGCGGCTACACCGCCCGGGCCAACAGCAATGATTACGATCTGGTCTCCTTCTACTTTGTCCGAGCGGAACCGGACATATTGCGCACGGTGTTCCATTCGGCCTATGCGCCGCCGAACGGATCCGATTACGTGCGCGTCAACAGCCTCGATGAGAAGCTGAGCAAGGCCATCGGTGCGAGCGATGCGGAACGGAAGCAACTCTATGGCGAGATCCAGTCGGAAATCGTCGGACAGGCCTATGCGGTCCCGCTCTTTGTCGCCGCCTACCAGCTCGGGGCGTCGAAGAAGCTTCACGGCATCAGCTGGGCAACAAACGCAAAGCCGCTGTTCTATGATGCCTGGCTCGAGCCGTAATTTGATCCGCGCCGGGTTGAAGCGGCTCGGTGTCGTCGTTGCGGTGCTCTGGGGCGCCGCAACGATCGCCTTTGTCGCCGTAAAACTTATTCCCGGCGATCCCGTCTCGGTGCTGTCGGGCGGCGAGAACGTGGTCGACGCGGCTGAACGCGCCGTGCTGACGCAGCAATACGGTTTGGATCAGCCGCTCTACGTTCAATATGCGCGCTACGTGCTCAATGCCCTGACCGGCGATTTCGGTGAAAGCTATCAATATCGCCAGCCGGTTACAGAGCTCATCTACGAGGCGGCCGGGCCGACATTGCAGCTCGCCGGCAGTGCGATTTTCATCGCCTTGATCCTGTCCTTGAGCATTGCGCTGGCTACCGCCGGCCGGCGCAAGGGGATCGCTATTGCCATCTCCGGCATCGAACTGGTCCTGCTCAGCACGCCCGTCTACTGGATCGGCATCGTGCTGCTGTCGGTCTTCAGTTTCCGACTGCAATGGTTTCCGGTGACGGGCAATGCCGGCTTTTCCGCGCTGGTCCTGCCGGCCATTGCGCTCAGCCTGCCGCTGGCGGCACTGCTGACCCAGGTGCTGCGGGATGGCCTGGAGGAGGCGCTGCTTCAGCCCTTTTCGCTGACGGTTCGCACGCGTGGCGTCGGCGAGACGGCTCTCCGGCTGCGGCACGGCCTGCGCCATGCGGCACTTGCTGCTTCTACTTTGACGGGAACGCTGTTTGCAAGCACGCTTGGCGGCTCGATCCTCACCGAGACCGTGTTCGGCCGTTCCGGCATCGGGCAGATCACCCTGCAGGCCATCAAGACCCGCGACATGCCGCTCGTCCTGGGGCTGGTGATGCTGTCCGCCTTCGTCTTCGTCATCATCAACCTTCTGGTCGATGCCCTCTATCTGCTGATCGATCCGCGCCTGCGAAGGAGGGCAGCATGAGCAGTACGGAATTGTTCGATACGGTGCTGCGCGACCGCACGGCTCTCGGTTCTCGTCGCAGGCATCCCTGGCGCGCGCCGGGGCTGCTGCTGCCGCTTGCCGCGGTCGTCGTCCTCGCCTTTGCCGTCTGGGTGCCGCAATGGTTTACGGCGTTCGATCCGGACGCGATCGACACCAATGCCATCTTGGAAGCGCCAAGCGGCATTCACTGGTTTGGAACCGATGAACTGGGACGCGATCTCTTTTCCCGCATCGTCTACGGAACATCGCAGTCGCTGACGATCGGGATCGGGGCCACGGTGATCGCCTGTTTCGGCGGCGTCATTCTGGGGACGGCTGCAGCCCTGTCGCCGAAGCCGATGAGCCGGCTTCTGGTCCGGGTGATCGACATTCTCCTGGCGTTTCCGGAAATATTGCTGGCGCTGCTGGTGATCGCCGTGCTCGGGCGAGGACCGCTCAACACCCTGCTGGCCGTTGGCCTCTCCTCCATCGCCGGTTACGCCCGCCTGATCCGCTCGCAAGTCCTGCAGGTCAAGCTCTCCGGCTATGTCGAGCATGCCGTGGCGCTTGGTGAACATCCCTGGACGATCATTATCGAGCATATCGTGCCGAACGCCGTCCGGCCGCTGGTCATCCTTGCGACGATCGGCGTCGGCGCCTCGGTACTGACCGCCTCGGCGCTGAGTTTTCTCGGCCTCGGTGTCGTGCCGCCTGCCGCCGAATGGGGAGCGCTCTTGGCGAACGGCCGCAATTTCATCGATATCGCTCCCTGGACAAGTCTGCTGCCGGCCACCGTGGTCGCAGTCTCGGTGATTTCGATCACCCTTGTCGCCAGGCGATTGCAGACGCTTCTGGCGCGGGGTGATGCCTGATGAACATACGACCCGGTCCGCGCCCGCCCATCTTTGCCTCGCCCAGCCCACCGCTCCTCGAGATCGATGGGTTGCATGTCGCCTTCGACACGCCACAGGGCGTCGTCGAGGCCGTTTCGGATCTTTCCCTGCGGATCGCGCCGGGCGAGATCCTCGCGCTGGTCGGCGAGTCCGGATCGGGGAAATCGGTGACGGCGCGCACGCTGGTCGGTCTTGCCGGCCCGTATGCGCATGTCCAGGCCCGCAGGATGGTGCTGGCGGGACATGACGGCCGGCCGCTCGATCTGCTGCGGCAGTCGCAGAAGGCCTGGCAAAGTATCCGCGGCCGCGAGATCGGCTTCGTGCTGCAGGACGCCTTGGTTTCCCTCAACCCGCTGCGCATGGTCGGGCGCGAGATCGCCGAGCCGTTGCTTGCGCATCGGCTCGTGGCGCGATCGCAGGTGGCCGCGCGCGTCGGCGAACTTCTGACGCGCGTCGGCATTGCCGAGCCGGAATTGCGCGCCGCCCAGTATCCGCATGAGCTTTCCGGCGGGCTTCGGCAGCGAGCCCTCATCGCATCGGCGCTTGCGGGCGAGCCGCGTCTGCTGATCGCCGACGAACCGACCACGGCACTCGACGCGACCGTCCAACAGCAGGTTCTATCGGTCTTCAAGGGTCTGGCGAACGCAGGCTTCGGCGTTCTTCTGATCACCCATGATCTTGCCGTTGCGGCGCAATTGGCCGATCGTGTGGCGGTCATGCAGAATGGCCGTCTCGTTGAATCAGGCCCGGCGCAAGACGTGCTCTCCGCCCCGCAGCACGCCTATACCCGCCGCCTGCTGGCTGCGGTACCCACAGGCGCCACGCGCGGCCGGCGCCTGAGTGCGCCCGATGCCGCGCCGGTCTATAGCCGCGCGCCGGTCGATGGAGAGCCGCTGCTGCAGGTCCGCAATGTCTCCGTCAGCTTCCGGCGTCCCGACGGCAGTCTCCTGGAGGCGGTCAGGGACGTGTCGCTGCAGATCGGCCATGGAGAAACGCTGGGCATTGTCGGCGAATCCGGCTCCGGCAAGACGACACTCGGCAAGATCGCGCTCGCGCTGCGCAGCCCGAAGTGCGGCGACGTGCTCTTTGATGGGCGCCCCTGGAGTGCGCTGACCGAAGCCGCCCGCCGGCCGGCGCGAGCCGGCATCCAGACGATCAGTCAAGATCCTTTGAGTTCATTCGATCCGCGTTTCACCGTCGAGCGCATCATAGAACAGCCGCTACGGCTGCTCGGCAGGCTCGACAAGGTGGCGCGCCGGCGGAAGGTGGCGGAACTGATCGAGATGGTCGGCCTCGCGCCGGCATTGCTCGCCCGCCGCCCGACCGCGCTTTCCGGCGGGCAGCGTCAACGCGTCTCGATTGCGCAGGCGCTCGCCGCAGAACCAAAGCTTTTGATCTGCGACGAGCCGGTTTCTGCGCTGGATGTGACGACCCAGGCGCAGGTATTGGATCTGCTGGGCGATCTGCAGCAGCGGCTGGGGCTTTCGATGATATTCATCTCGCATGATCTGGGTGTCGTCCAGCATATGAGCCACCGGATCGCCGTCATGAAAGATGGGGTGATCGTCGAAAGCGGATCGGTGGAGCAGGTGTTCGACCATCCGCAGCATCCCTACACGCGCTCGCTCATCGCCTCCGTCCCGAATTTGGCGGCGCATCAGGCACATTTTTGGTCGAATTCCCGGGCCGCTCCTTAGAGCGAAGGCAGGTCGGCGAAGACACTTCAGTGCGCCGATGGTGCCGGCCCGCCATCCTGGTGGACGATGATATTCCTGCCGAAGGGATTGAGCGCGACGAGGCCGAACATGGCCGCAAGCAGGATCACGGTTATGATCGAAGACGTATTCAGCTTCATGGGCGGCCCCCGCGCCGGATGTGTCGATTCCAGCGTGCTTCGGTGAACGCCGGATGGTCAAGGTCTATGTTACCGCCCGTCCAAAAGGTCCGCATGATGCTCGCGCGCCACGTCGGGATGCGAGCGCAGCCGCGATTTCAGCACGTTGCGGCCCACCTCGCGGAACAAAGGATTGAGAGGATCCTGCGTCACGCCCCGCACCTCTGCAAGAAGCGCTGGCGGCAAGTCGAGAACAGGGATGGTCGCAGCCAGATTCGCGCCGAGGAAAAACGGAATGGATAGCCTGTCGCCGCCGGCCGGCGGGGTGACGACGCGATGGATATTGGCCTTGAGGTAACCGTTGGAGGCGAGTTCCAAGAGCTCTCCGACATTGACGACAAAGGTGCCGCGGATCGGCGGCGCGTCGATCCAGCCGCCTTCGCCGTCGTCCACCTGCAGGCCGCCAATGACGTCCTGCAGCAAGATGGTGACGAAGCCGCCATCCTTGTGGGCGCCGACGCCCTGGTCGCTCTCAGTCTGATCGCGACCGGGGTACCGCACGATCTTCAGAAGCTGGTTCGGACCATTGGCGTAGATCGGTGCGAAGACATCAGGGCTCTGGCCGAGCGCCTCGGAAAATGCCTGGAGCACCTTCAGGCCGACGGCGGTCACCTCTTCGATCCATTCGAGCACGGCCGCACGCATGTGCGGAAGCGCCGAGGGGAATTGGTTCGGGCCGAACAGCCGCTTCCATGGAGGATCGCCCGGGCCGATCTCCAGCCTCCGACGTTCAGGACCGAAATCGACCTGTTCCCGCCAATCCTGCTTGCCGCGCGTATATTCGAAACCGGCTCTGTTATAGCCGCGGAAGTGCGGCGACTTGCGCATCTCGATTTCCAGCTTCTGCTCTTCCGGCAGCGAGAAGAAACGGCGTGCGAGTTCGCTCAGATCGTCGATCCGCCGCTGCGGAATGCCGTGTCCGGTGAGATAGAAGAATCCGAGTGTCCGGCTGACGTCACGAAGCTCGGCCAGCGCTTGTTCCCGTTCCGGGTGATCGGATGCAAAACGCCCGAGGTCGAGTATCGGAAGCGTTCTTGCTGCAGCGGTCACGGCATTATCCTTCTTGCTGAAACTCATGTCGGGGTAGGGGGACGGCACGCGTTGCCGCGACCGGCAATAATGTCTCAAGCTGCGGGACGATATTCAAAGGGGCCAGATGCAATAATTCGGCGATCGGAGAAAACGCATTTTATTTTTCCAGCAAATTTGTAGATTATTCGCCTGCCACCACCGCAATTTCCGCGCGCCCAGGGACGCCGCCCGTCGCCGGTTTCGTCACCTGCCGGGAGAAGGATAGTTTTCTGCACTACGCCTCAATCCTGAATTGCCATTTCTTTAATCCATTAGTTTTGTAGACAATAGTGATTTCAACGAAAGGACGATCAATGCCGGTTCTCGAACGCGTTGGAATGACAGCCAGTTTCAATCCTCCATCCCGAACATTGCCGCTTGCCGAGATGTTCAGGGATCGGCACGGGTCGAAGCCGGCTATTCGGTCATGCGGCGGGCGACATGGCCGATAGCGATATCGAAGACGCGCTGCTTGCCGACGGTCCTCGTGACGCGACGCCGCGGGATCGCCGCCGCGAGATGGTCGATAAGATCGTTCTGACGCTTGGGGAATTTATCAGCGGCCTCGACGGACGGGACGAGCGGTCCCGGGCCTCGGTCGGGCAGTTGATGGCCATCCTGCAGACCATGACGGACAGCATTGCGTCGGCCGATGACAAGACATTCACCGCCATCATGAGGGAGGCTGCGCTGTTGATGCGAACCCTGAAGGAACGGCAGACCTATTTCAGCAAATACACTATTCACTAGATGCGGGCGATCTCCCAAACCGATCTGCTGACGGAAGGCGCCTTTGCCGGGCGAAATTCGGGCCGGCATCGTGGAAGCGCGATGGCCCTGACCGACGAGCTTGTCTCGCTCAGCCTGCGGCTGGAGGTAGATCCCGGACCGGATCCCAGCCGGCTCCCGCTGAGCGACGGGCAGTTGGAAAACCTTGCGGAACGTCTGCACCGCGAGTCGCTCGGCAGGCCGCTCTGGGTATTTGCCTACGGTTCGCTGATCTGGAAGCCGGATTTCGATGCGGTGGAATGGCGGCGTGCCGGCGCCCGAGGCTGGCACCGGTCCTTCTGCCTGCATATGACGCGCTGGCGCGCGACGGAGGTCCAGCCCGGCCTGATGATGGCGCTCGATCAAGGCGGGCAATGCAATGGTGTTGCCTTCAGGCTCGCCGAGCAGGACCGCCTCGGCCAAATCCGCCGCATGATCCGCAGGGAAGTCGGCACCCTGGACGATTCATCTTCCGTCCGCTGGATTACCGTCGAAACGCGGGAAGGGCCGTTGCGCGCCCTGGTATTCTGGGCCGGGCCGAAAGGAGAACGTGTCCTGCGCAGGCTGCCATTGGCGACAGTCGCCGGGATCCTGGCACGCGCTTGCGGCCATATGGGATCCTGCGCCGAATATCTCTATCTCACCGTCAAGCATCTCGAAGAGAAGGGCATTCGCGACCGCAATCTCTGGCGGCTTCAGGCATTGGTCGCCGACGAGATCAGGCGCATCCACGGCCTTGCTGCATAATGGCCGTGGCCGATGCGCTGCGTCGGCCAGCCAATCCACAAGCTGGGCTTTGTTATCCGCATTTTGCCCCTTCGATCGAGCGGAAGCGCGAATTCTACCGTGTCGCCGAGTCCGCTCAACGTGCCTCGCCAGCGGCAGCGGCGTGCACGCATCGGGGCAGGGCGGAGCCTCGGGGCCAGGCTCGATTCTGCCGCGACATATGGCGAGAAGCCGCCAGGCAGTCGGATCATGAGGCGCCGGCTCCGAGGGCTGCATCTTCCACCTCGCTCACCGGGACCATCCTCAACCCACCGAAAATGAGGCCCGCCAACGACCGCCAAGTCGCTGGCGGCAAGGGCATGACGGGGAACCTCTGAAACAAGAGGGAAATGCTGCACTGCCGAAAAAACCGCCACGCGCGCCACTGCGCGTTTTTTCAGCATGCCCCATTGACAATTCACCCCTGATGGCACTTGATAAGCCAATCCAATAAAATAGACACATGTCCGGTATATTGGATTAATGAGAAACTTCCTATCAAGGGGAACGCCATGACCATTTCCTTTCGCACCGGCGTGATGTCGCTGATCGCCGCCGCCCTGTTGTCCACGCCTGCGCTGGCCGAAGGCAGCAAGCTCGATGAAGTGCTGGCCCGCGGCCACCTCGTCCTCGGCACGGGCAGCACCAATGCGCCCTGGCACTTCAAAAGCGCCGACGACAAGCTTCAGGGCTTCGACGTCGACATGGGCCATATCATCGCCAAGGCTCTCTTCGGCGATCCTGAGAAGATCGAGTATGTGAACCAGTCCTCCGACGCCCGCATCCCGAACATCACCACTGACAAGGTCGACATCACCTGCCAGTTCATGACCGTTACCGGCGAGCGCGCCCAGCAGGTTGCCTTCACCATTCCTTATTATCGCGAAGGCGTGGGCCTGATGCTGAAAGCGGACGGAAAATATGCCGATTACGCCGCCCTCAAGGCAGCCGGCTCCTCCGTCACCATTTCCGTCCTTCAGAACGTCTATGCCGAGGCCATGGTGCATGCGGCCTTGCCGGAAGCGACCGTCGACCAGTACGAATCCGTCGACCTGATCTACCAGGCGCTGGAGTCGGGACGTGCCGATGCAGTCGCCACGGACCAGTCGTCGCTCGCCTGGTACATGACGCAGAATCCGGGCCGCTATAAGGATGCCGGCTACGGCTGGAACCCGCAGACCTATGCCTGCGCCGTCAAGCGCGGCGATCAGGATTGGCTGAACTTCGTCAACACCGCCCTGCACGAAGCCATGACCGGCGTTGAATTCGACTTTTACGCCAAGTCCTTCAAGACCTGGTTCGGCAAGGATCTGGCGCCGCCGCAGATCGGCTTTCCCGTCGAGTTTAAGTAACAGCCATGCGGAGCGGGACTTGTCTCCCGCTCCGCTCGACTAAAGAATGAGAGCATGATGTCGTCCGAAAACTGCTCACACTTTTCGGCATCATGCTTTGGTCTGAAAGGGCGGCCCGTATGGGTTACACTTTGAATTTCGCTGCCGTCTGGCGCAATTTCGATTTTCTTTTGAGCGGGCTTGCGCTCAGTCTCGGCCTCGCGGTGATCTCGATCCTGATCGGAGCCGTGATCGGTCTCGTCGTGGCCTTCGCGCTGACGTCCAAAAGCCGCTTTGCGGTCGTGCCGGCCCGGGTCTATGTCACGGTCATTCGCAACCTGCCGATTCTCGTCCTGGTGCTTTTCGCCTTTTTCGCGCTGCCGCAGATGGGCGTGCGCCTCGACAAGATAAAAAGCTTCGTCCTGGTTCTATCCCTCTATTCCGGCGCCTATCTGGCCGAAGTGTTCCGCGCCGGGCTGCTGTCGATTCCAAGAGGCCTGACGGAAGCGGGCCTTGCCATCGGTCTGACGGGGATGCAGATCCGCAGCTCCATCATCGCGCCCCTAATGCTGCGCAACGTGCTGCCATCGCTGTCTTCGACGATCATCTCGCTCTTCAAGGACACCTCGCTTGCCGCCGCCATCGCCGTGCCGGAACTGACCTTTGCCGCCCGCAAGATCAACGTCGAGAGTTTCCGCGTCATCGAAACCTGGATGGTCACATCGGCCCTTTATGTCGCGACCTGTTTCCTCATCGCCGCCGTCATGCGCTTCGTCGAGCGCCGTCTGGCGCTGCCGAGATAGACCCTGATGTCCCACACCTTTCTCGAACAACTCTGGATCGCCCGCTACGTCATCATGAACGGCATCGGCGTGACCGTGTCGATCTCTCTGCTGGCCATCCTCGCGGGGTCCGTGCTCGGCGTTTTCGTCGGCTTGGCGCTCGTCTATGGCGGCGTCATTTTGCGTCTGGCCGTGCGTGCCTATACCGATATCATCCGCGGCACGCCGGTGCTCGTGCTGGTGCTGGCGAGCTATTATGTCTCCGCCGCCGTCGGTCTCGATCTCGGGCCGTTCTCGGCAGGCGTGCTCGCCCTTGCTATCTTCTGCTCCTCCCATGTCGGCGAAATCGTCCGTGGAGCGCTTCAGGCGATCCCGAAGGGACAAACCGAAGCCGCCAAGGCGATCGGCCTGACCTTTACCCAGACCTTCACCTCGGTGCTGTGGCCGCAGGCCATGCGCCAGTGCCTGCCGGCCTGGGTGAATACGGCGGCCGAGATGGTGAAGGCCTCGACGCTGCTCTCCGTCATCGGCGTCGCGGAGCTTCTCCTGCGTACGCAGGAAATCATCTCCCGCAATTTCATGAGCCTCCAGTTCTATTTCCTGGCCGGTGGTCTCTATTTCATCATCAACTATGGCATCGAGCACTTCGGCAAATATGTCGAGCGCAAGACCGCCCTGCCGTCCTGAGGAGTTCCCCCGATGGCCAAGACCATTCTCGACATCAAGGGTCTGCGCAAGACTTACGGCATCCACGAAGTCCTCAAAGGCGTCGATTGCGCCGTGGAGGAAGGCGAAGTCATTTCCATCATCGGCTCGTCCGGCTCCGGAAAGACCACCCTGCTGCGCTGCATCAACATGCTGGAGGAATTCCAGGGCGGCACGATCAGCCTCGATGGCGAGGAGATCGGCTACCGCGCGGAAGGGACAACGCGACGACGCAAGAGCGAGAAGGAGATTGCACGACAGCGCGCGCTGACCGGCATGGCGTTTCAGCAGTTCAATCTCTTCCCGCATATGAGCGCCGCCGAAAACGTCATGCTAGGCCTCGTCAAGGTCAAGAAAATGACGAAGCCGGACGCTCGCGCCATCGCGGAGAAATGGCTCGATCGTGTCGGCCTTGCCGCCCGCGCGAACCATTATCCCGGACAGCTTTCCGGCGGCCAACAGCAGCGTGTCGCGATCGCCCGCGCCATCGCCATGTCGCCCAGGCTGATGCTGTTCGATGAGGTGACCTCGGCACTCGATCCGGAACTGGTGGGCGAAGTGCTGCAGGTCATCAAGGGGCTTGCCGCCGACGGCATGACCATGCTGCTCGTCACCCATGAGATGCGCTTTGCCTATGACGTTTCGTCACGCGTCATCTTCATGAACCAGGGCGTCATCTGCGAGGAAGGCAATCCGAAGGAGATGTTCGTGCATCCGAAGACCGAACGGCTGGCGGAATTCCTCAAGACCTCGAGTTTCAACTAGAGCAATTCCAGCAAAAGTGCGAAGCGGTTTTGCGCCCGGAATTGCGTGAAAACAAAGAGATAGAGCATTTCCATGATTCGGAGAAAACCGGAAATGCTCTAATGCATGTCGCCCAAAGGTGCGTAGCGGTTTTGGGCAAACGATTTGCATAAATAAAGAAAAATCCCACGGCGCTCCGCTCTGCGGATCGTCACGGGCGCTCGGTCCAAGGATCGACAAGCTCGATCCCAAAGCCCTCTAATCCTTTATATTGCGGGCGGCGAGGGTGAGATCATGAGTAATCGCGGTGGCGGCAATCAGGCCGTCCATTGACGACAAGCCGCGTCCGCTTCGCTTTGCGAACCCCATCAAGTCGCCCCAGCCTATCGCAACCGGCTGGCAGGTCCTGGGCAAGCCATTCGGCCAGCACGTCGCGATTCCGACCGCTTGCCATCAATGCAACGCCACGCCGGATCTCCGCGATCGATACGACGCTGATGAAAGAGCGATCCTCATCGAGACTGTCCAGCCATTGCAAGGCATGTGTATCGGGACGCGGCCGTGTCACCTCGGAAAGCACATTCGTGGCCGGCAGAAGTCTCACAGCTGGAGATCACGCGGTTCGTCGCGCTGCCGTTCGAGATCCAGATCGGCGCCACGCAAAAGCGATTGCATCAGAAACTCTGCAAGGGCTCCCTTGCGCGCGGTCTTCCGCTGCCATTCCCCGGCCGAACCGGTCTTGCCGCAAGCAGCTTTTCGAGAGTGAAGGGGCTTTGTGGGCTTTGGGCGGCCGGCGCCGATCCGGATTGACAACGAGTTGCCGACACTCGCACAATTTACGTTCAGTCTGCATTCCCAGGGTGCAAATTCCAGCCGCCGAATCCGAGATATCCTGGAAATCCTGAACGCAGAATTTTGGCACGCGCTTTGCTTTCTGTCTTGTATGCAAGATAGCCAGACATCCGAGACCACGCAGAAGACCATCGAGGAAACGATCGTTTCCGGGATTCTGTCAGCCAAGATCCGGCCCGGTACGCGGCTCAGCGAAAACCAGCTGGCAACCCTTTTCGGCGTGTCCCGCACCCGCGTTCGCGAAGCCATGATGCGCCTGGAAACACGCGGCATCGTACATGTCAGTCCGAGACGGGGCTGGTTCGTCGTCGAGCCGTCTGCCGAAGAGGCGATCGCGGTCTATGAGGCGCGGCGCGTCATCGAGGCCGGATTGCTGCGCAGCATGCGCGTGCTGACAGACGAGGGACATAAAGCTCTCGACGCGCATTTGAACGAGGAAAAAAGCGCCATGGCTGCCGGCGACCGCCAGCGCCTGACCTATTTGATGGGCGATTTTCACATCCGCATCGCAGAATTGAGCGGGAACGCCATCATCGTCGACATCCTGCGCGATCTCACCGCGAGGACGATCCTCATTTCGATGCTCTATCAGTCTGAATTTCATGCGACACAGTCTCACGACGGGCATTGCCGCATCTTCGAAGCGATGCAGGCGGGCGATTTCGGCAGAGCTGCGGAGCTCTCCGTCGAACATCTCGACGAAGTGGAAATGGGCCTCGACCTCACCGCGCGTCCGGATCCGCTCTCGGAACTGCGCAATTCCCTGTCCCTTCCTCCCAGAGCCGTATCCCCAACCGTCAGACCCAAAAAATCACAACTTCAAAGGAGCAATTGAAACATGCTGACAAGACGATTCTTCTTCGCAATCGCGACCCTGGCTGCAACCTTCGGCTTCGGCTCGGCGTCCTATGCCGATGCTCTCGCCGACATCACGGCGCGCGGGACGCTGCGTGTCGCCGTCCCGCAGGATTTCCCGCCCTTCGGTAGCGTCGGCACCGATATGGCGCCGATGGGCTACGATATCGATGTAGCCAATCTCATTGCCGAAAAGCTGGGCGTCAAGACCGAACTCGTGCCGGTCACCAGCGCCAACCGCGTCCCCTATCTGCAGACGAACAAAGTCGATCTGGTCATATCGAGCCTCGGCAAGAATGCGGAGCGCGAAAAGGTGATCGATTTCTCGGCAGCCTATGCCCCCTTCTTCAATGGCGTGTTCGCGCCGGCCGATCTTTCGATCGCCAAGGCGGAGGATCTTGCGGGCAAGAGCATCGGCGTCACGCGCGGCGCCGTGGAGGACCTCGAACTGACGAAGATCGCGCCGGCCGATGCGACGATCAAGCGCTACGAGGACAATAACGGCACCATCTCCGCCTTCCTGTCCGGCCAGGTCGACACCATCGCCACCGGCAACGTCGTGGCCGCTGCGATCCTCGCTAAAAATCCTCCCAAGCGCCCTGAGCTGAAGTTCCTCATCAAGAATTCGCCCTGCTACATCGGCCTCAACAAGGAGCAGGCGGCGCTTCTGGAGAAGGTGAACGGCATTATCGCCGCCGCCAAAACCGATGGATCGCTCAACGCCATATCGCAGAAGTGGCTCGGCGCTGATCTCCCGTCGGATCTCTAAGGACCCGGTCTTACCAACGTCATCCCGCGCCCGCACGCGGGATGACGTGACGCTCGGTCACCGCAAGAGGGGACAATTCCTTGAGCTATCATTTCGAATTTGGCTGGCTGCTGCAATATTACCCTGAGATCATCAAGGGCATACTGGTCACCCTGGAGCTTATCGCGATCGGCGGTGTGCTCGGCATTGCCCTCGGCATCTTCTGCGCCTGGGTGCGCGCACTCGGCCCGGCCTGGCTGAAACCTGTCGTTGCGACCTATGTCGAACTGATCCGCAACACGCCCTTTCTGATCCAGCTCTTTTTCATCTTCTTCGGTCTGCCGTCGCTCGGCCTCCAGCTTCCCGAACTGACGGCCGCCAATCTCGCGATGGTCATCAACCTCGGCGCCTATAGCTGCGAAATTATCCGTGCGGGCATCCAGGCGACCCCGAAGGGCCAGTTCGAGGCAGGCGAGAGCCTCGCCATGACGCGCTTCGAAACCTTCCGCCATGTCGTTCTCGTGCCGTCACTGCAGCGCATCTGGCCGGCGCTATCGTCGCAGGTCGTCATCGTCATGCTCGGCTCATCGGTCGTGTCGCAGATCGCCGCCGAGGATCTGACCTTTGCGGCGAACTTCATACAATCACGAACCTTCCGCGCCTTCGAGGCCTACATCGTCTCGACATCAATCTATCTCGTCCTGGCAATCCTGCTCCGGCAGCTGCTGGGAGTGGTCGGCGGGTTCATTTTCCCGAGGAGGGCGGCACGATGATCGAGTTCACACTCTGGGACATCCTGCGCAACCTGCTGCTCTCCACCCGCTGGACGATCCTGCTTTCGCTCGTCTCGTTCATCGGCGGCAGCGTGGTCGGACTGGGGCTGCTGTTCCTGCGCATCAGCAAGCGCAAGGCATTCAGGGCAATCGCGAAATATTATATCGAGCTCTTCCAGGGCACGCCGCTGCTGATGCAGCTCTTCATCGCGTTTTTCGGCCTCGGCCTCTTCGGGATCGACGTGCCGGCCTGGCTTGCCGCGGGTTTGGCGCTCATCCTGTGGAGTGCTGCCTTCCTCGCCGAGATCTGGCGCGGCTGCGTCGAAGCGGTCGCCAAGGGGCAATGGGAAGCCTCCGCCAGCCTTGGCATGGGACGGCTGCAGCAGATGCGCTACGTCATCTTGCCCCAGGCGCTGAGGGTCGCCATACCGCCCACCGTCGGTTTCTCCGTTCAAATCGTCAAGGGTACGGCGCTGACCTCGATCATCGGCTTCGTCGAACTGTCGAAAGCCGGCACCGTGGTCACCAATGCCACCTTCCAGCCCTTCACCGTCTACGGGCTCGTCGCCCTCATCTATTTCGCCCTCTGCTGGCCTTTGTCGAAAAGCAGCCAGATCCTGGAAAGGAAGCTCAATGTCGCTCATCGAAATCACTGAAGTCCGCAAGAGCTATGGAACCACCGAGGTGCTGAAGGGCATCAATCTCGATGTCGAGGCTGGCGAAGTCATCGCCATTATCGGCAAGAGCGGCTCGGGAAAATCGACCCTGCTTCGCTGCATCAACGGCCTGGAGACCATCACCGACGGCTCGATCTCCGTGGCCGGCGCGCAGCTCCTCGATGACGAAGTGCATCTGAAGGCCTTGCGCCTCAAGGTCGGCATGATCTTTCAGCAGTTCAACCTCTTCCCGCACCTGACGGTCGGCGGCAACGTCATGCTGTCGCAGACCGTGGTCAAGAAAACCCCGAAGGCCGAAGCCGAAGCCACCGCCCGCAAGATGCTGGAGCGGGTGGGGCTGGGCCACAGGTTCGACGCCTATCCGGACGAGCTCTCGGGTGGCCAGCAGCAGCGCGTCGCCATCGCCCGCGCGCTCGCCATGCAGCCTGCAGCCCTTCTCTGTGACGAAATCACTTCCGCGCTCGATCCGGAACTGGTCGCCGAAGTTCTGGCCGTCGTGCGCGAGCTTGCCGCCGAGGGCATGACACTGCTGATGGTAACCCACGAGATGAAGTTCGCCCGCGACGTCTGCAACCGTGTCGTCTTCATGCATCAGGGCCGGGTCCACGAAGCAGGCCGGCCGGAGGAAGTCTTCGCCAATCCGCAGACGGCAGAGCTGAAGCAGTTCCTCGGTGTCAGTTAAGAAACGACGACATGCTCTCGCTTATGCCGGCCGGCGTCGTCGGCCGGCAGGATGAGAACGCACTGAGCCACTAGCGTAGCTCTTCATCCAGTTCCGCGTCGACGGCATCCAGAGCCGAAAAGGGCAGCATTTCTCCGCGCCGGGATTCCTCTTCCGCCCGCAACAGCGAGCATAGGGCATAGCGGCCATCTTCTTCGCGTGCCATATCTTCGCGAATAAGGGCGTCCAGATATTCACTCGGCATCGTGTACTGGCTCTTCCCGTTGGCGCGCATATCGACAAGGCGATTCTCATGACCATTCCTTCCAGCGTCTATTCAATGCCCGGAACGTATTTTTTCGATCTGGCTCCTGTCGCGGGCGGCGAGCCCTATCGCATATTCCTGTCCATTCCGGCAGAGAGACCACCAGCGGAAGGATGGCCGCTTCTCGTGTTGACCGACGGCAACGCCACTTTCCCCTTCGCGGTCGCCAGCTTGGTCACGCAGGCACCTTATCCCACGGGAACGAATGTCGGCTGGGGGGTGATCGCGGCGATCGGCTACCCCTGCGACGCGCCCTATGATCCACTCCGCCGGTCTTGGGATCTAGGGCCTCCGCCGGTCAAATCCTATCCGCCCTTCGTTGAGGGCGGTCCGCCGGTTGTCATCGGAGGGACCGGCAAGCTGCTCGATTTCATCGAGCACGAGCTTATACCGCGGATTGCAGAGATGGTGATCCTGGATCCCATGCGCCGATCGCTTTTCGGACATTCCTTCGGCGGCCTCTTTACTCTCTATGGCCTGTTCGAGCGTCCAAGTCTGTTTGCCAATTGGATTGCCGCCAGCCCAACCATCTATTGGGAGAACAGTGAAATTCTCAAGAATGAGGCGAACCGCCAAGTCATACCGGGAAAGGCATCCTTCCTGCATTTGTCCGCCGGAGAACACGAAGGCGATGAGCTGGCACCCTTCCAGTACCGGAACGAGGATGCCGCGACACGTCTGGAGAAGAGGAAGATCGAGCGGACCGTCCTCCTGGCGCGGGAGATGGCGGAGCGATTAAACGGCACCGCCGACGGATTGCGTACCGAATTCGAGCTGTATGCCGGCGAGACCCATATGTCGGTTCTTGCGGCGGCCGTCAATCGCGCGGTGAGCATTGCGTTCGCCGTCCAGGATTTGGCCGACAGATAACGCTCTCTGCAAAGGCTTCATCGGCGAAATGGCCTCCCCTCGGGAGTTGGTGGGGGCACTCCATATTGACAGAATCAGAGCAATAACACATCGAAGAAATGGTAAAAATCTGGCAGGGGACTGGGTAATGGATAGTCTAATAACGCTGATGACGGACCCTGCAGTGCGGGCACGCGTCGACAACGAATGGGATAAGCTGGAGACAGATTTTGCCGCAGCTTATGCCGCGATGCCAGTCAAGTACATGTCCCGAACAGAATTGTCCTTTCATTCCTACGTGAAGCTTTTGGGATTTCTCAGTATCGACGTGGCCTCACTCGAGGGAGACATCGTTGAGATCGGCGTCTGGAAAGGCAAGTCTCTCGCCTTTATGCAAAGGCTTTCGTCGCCTTCGACAAAACTCGTTGGAATCGATCCATTCGAATTGCCAGGACAACTTCAAGAAGTCGATTATTTTCGCAATGTTCTTTATAGAACCTGCATTTTGGTAAGAGGCTACTCGCAAAATGCCATCGAGCGCACGCTTCAGGCCACCAAACGGTTCAAGATTTTGCATATCGATGGCGGTCATGCCAGCGAGAATGTATGGGCAGATTTCCTTCTTTATGAGCGATTTGTCGTACCTGGTGGGTATATCGTCTTCGACGACTATGGCGATTTTGCCCATTCACCAGAAGTAGGACCCGCCGTAGATAGAATAGGTGCAGCGGGCCTTTTCGAAAATTATGATGTTTTGGGTCAATTGCCGGAGTACGAGAGCAGCTATGTCCTGCGAAAGCGAAAGGGCGAGTGAAATTCCCCGCTTCTCGAACGCCGGCGAGCATTCTGTCTTTACCCTCAGCCAGCTTTCGCGAGCTGCCTAAGACGCCTTAACACTTTCAATCCTCGCATCGGCCCGAAAATCGATTCCGATTTTCGGGCCGATGCGCTGGTAGGCGCACCATTGCAATCCATGACATCGACGGTTATCGCATTTTCGGTATAGCTGACGGCACTCCGGAAGCATGAGTTCGTTTGCTTTGATAAGCCGTTGTTCTCGTTCTCAATGAGAGCCACACTGGCTGGTGAAACCAGCCTATAGGCGCCTTTGCAGCGCAAGTTGGGCGGGGTTTCTGCGCAAGCCTGCGGCAGGGTTGGCTTGCTAGGTCGCAGTACGCCTTCACTTCGCGAGTCAGATCCATGAACATTGCTTATCCAGGATCGTGCTGCCGCATATGCTGAATTTAGCTGTCAGACAGGAGTAAGAACATTGGGATTCATGTTGAACGCGGAAGCGCTGAAGGATTATCAGCCAAATCGATATCCTTTCCTGATGATCGACTGCGTCACCGATGTCGAGCCAGGTAAATATGCAAAGGGCTACAAGAACCTCTCCAACAACGAGTGGTATTTTCCCATCCACTTTCCCGGCCGTCCGAACATGCCCGGCGCGCTGCAGCTTGAGGCGATGGCGCAGATGCTCACCGTCGCGATCACCACGCAGGAAGGGCTGAAGGGGATGGTCACTCATGCGCTTCAGCACACGGTGCGGTTTCGCAAGGAAGTTCTGCCGGGAGAGTGCCTGCAGATCGAAGCTTACGTGGACAGCTGGCGACGCGGCATATGTAAGGGTCACGCGACGGGCTATACCAACGGCACGATCGCTTGCGAGGCCGATATGTTGATTACGATACCGGAAATCCTAGAGCAGTTTCTTCCGAAGTAATGGACCGTTTCCACTTCATCATTGTCGGAGCCGGGGCCGCGGGAGCGGCAGCGGCCTGGCGGTTGACGTCGAAGGGATATCGGGTGCTGTGCCTTGACCGCGGCCCGCGGATGGAGCCCTCCAGTTACCCATCCACAGGCCCGGACTGGGAGATCCGAAAGAGGGCGGAGTTCAACCCAGCAATTGCAGAACGGCAGAACCGTTTCGATTACCCGGTTGATGACGCAGATTCCCCGATTGCGGTATGCAACTTCAACGCTGTTGGTGGTTCAACGGTGTTGTATTCCGGTCATTTTCCACGGTTTCTTGAGCCTGATTTCTCGTTGAAGACCAATGAGGGCCTCGGTGAGGACTGGCCGCTGAGCTATGCCGAACTGATGCCGTATTTCGCATTGAACGAACGGCAGATGGGCATGTCCGGTCTCGTCGGCGATCCCTATTATCCGCACATCGAGGAGGCGCTTCCGCCTGTGCCGCTTGGCGTGGCGGGTGCCCGGCTCGCTCGGGCGTTCAATGAAAAACGCTGGCACTGGTGGCCAAGCTTTGCCGCAATCGCCACGCGGGACAAGGGCGGGCGCAGTGCCTGTCTCAACCTTGGCCCTTGCAACACGGGCTGCCCGCAAGGGGCCAAGGCGAGTGCCGACAATACCTATCTGACGGATGCGTTGAGGCAAGGACTAACGATTGTTCCCGAATTCGCTGTGTCGCGCGTCCTTGTCAAGGACGGTGTGGCCTATGGTGTCGAGGGTTTTGATGCGAACGGCGAGCGCCATGCGTTTCACGCCGACAACATCATCCTTGCTTCAAGCGCTATCGGTACGCCGCGCATTCTCCTCAACTCGAGGAATGCCGAGCGCCCGACAGGGATCGGCAATACGATGGGTCTCGTCGGCCGCAATCTGATGATCCATCCGCTTGGTTATGTGGAAGGCATCTTTGCCGAGCGGATGGACACGGACGCCGGCCCGCAGGGGTGCATGCTTTACAGCCTGCAGTTTTACCGTTCGCAAGAGGCGGGGCATAAGCTTGGTTATATGATGCATGCATTGCGGGGGACAGGCCCTGTCGAGACGGCGATGTCTGCGCTCGGCAAACGCAAGCTGCGTTTCGGGAGCGATATCTATGGCGATTTCGATGCGCTCTACGGCAAGCAACTCGTTGTGGCGATCATCTGCGAAGATCTGCCGGAGGTGGAGAATAGGATCGAGCTGGACGAAACACGACAGGATCGTTTCGGAGATCCGGGCATCAAGGTTCACTACAAGCTGCACGAAAATACGAAAAAGATGATGGTGCGCGGCATGACCCGCGGGCGCGAACTCATGGCGGCGGCGGGAGCCGTGAGAAGCTCGGCCTATGGCCCGGTCCGCAACACCGGATGGCATCTGCTCGGAACCGCGCGGATGGGCGACGATCCGCAGCACTCCGTCGTCGATCCATCCGGAAAAGTTCACGATACCGACAACCTCTACGTGATCGACTCCAGCGTCTTCGTCACCGGTTCCTGCGTTAATCCTGCCAATACCATTCAGGCAGTTGCCCTTCTCCTTTCGGATCGTATCGATGAACGTGTCAGACAGACCATTCTATAAACTGCTGGCAAGGATGTTTCCCGGTGAACCAGAAAGGTCGGTCCCGGCATTCGATGCAATTGCGGCCGCGCGCTTGGAAGAGCGGTTTGCCGGTCTGGCCGAGATTGATGCATTGATTCTGAAGGAGACGGAGGCCGCATGGCCGGAGGACGTCAATGTCTTGCTCAAGGCGCTGCGAAGTGGCGCACCGGATCTGGTCGATCATTTCACAGAGCAAGCGGTGGTCCTCTATTTTTCGACGCCGGCCGTTTCCAGGGCACTCACCGGCAAACCGGTTCCGCTTTTCCCGAACCGGACCGTCATGGACGATATCGACTATGATCTCCTGGAACCGGTGATCACCAATTGCGGAGGGCTTGCAGATGCCGAACGATCCTGAACGCGTTGCGGTCGTAACAGGCGGCAGCAGAGGTATAGGTCTCGCCGTTGTTCGCAAGCTGGTCGGGGACGGTTTTTCAGTCGCTGCCTGCAGCCGCCATCCGTCTCCCGCACTTCCGACGGGGGATGAAGGCGATGTCCGCTTCTTCCAGCTCGATCTCGCCGACCCGAATTCGGTGAAGGAATGTGCCCAGGCACTTCACCGGCAATACCAGCGCATCGATGCGCTGGTGAATTGCGCTGGTGTCGCTGCGGGCGGGCTGTTTTCGATGGCTTCGATCCAGGATCTGAAACGGATATTCGACGTCAATTACTTCAACCAGATTCTGTTTTCTCAATATGTGGCGAAGAGAATGGTACGCGCGAAGGCGGGCTCCATCGTCAATATCGCATCGACCGCCGGACTGCTTTCAGACGCGGGAACGCTCGCTTATGGGGGCAGCAAAGCTGCGCTGATCCACGCCACAAAGGTGATGGCGACCGAGCTGGGGCCATTCGGGATTCGCGTCAACGCCATTGCGCCCGCGGTGGTCGAAACCGATATGGCTCTTCAGATGGACGAGAAAGCAAGAACAGCGTTGGATGAGCGATCGGCATTGCAGGAAGTGGTCGAAGCGGCCGACGTGGCCGAACTTGTCGCCTATCTGGTGTCCGATGCATCATCAAAGATGACCGGACAGATCCTGCGGCTGGACAGGGGGCTGCATTGAATCGCGAGCTGAACCGCTCAGGTCTGGAAACTCGCTAAAGCCGTTGCGGATATTGCTGCATTCTCGCGCCCTTCCACTATTTCGATGCGCCGGGATAGAAGCGACAGAATGTCCTTGCCATCCCAGAAGGGGTTGATATCGAGCGCCTTGCCGATAGGGACGATGCGGTCGATCGCGTGATTGGCAGAACCCGACTGGAGAGCGAGGAAGAGCGCCTGCGGTTGCAGTCCGAAATAGGTCAGTGTCTGTTCCTGCGGGCGAAGAAACGCTGCGATGTCGGAAGGCGCCTGGACGTCAATTTCTGCAAACTGGCCGAAGCGCAGCCGCGTTTCCTTCGGCAAGGATTGGCCGATGCACCAGATATCCGGCGAATAGCGGTTGAGCGCCAGGGTTCCCCCGGTCGTGCGTATTGCATTCATCAGGTCGAGAAACTTGTCCAGTCGTGCGACCGTATCCAGACGAAAGTCCTGGCGATGCAGCTCTTCGTCGAGATGATGCCAGAAATCGACCTTGGCTTTGGCGATCGCGGCCGGTTCCCCAAGCCAGAAGATCTGACTTGGCGAGGAGCAGGCATTCTGGTCGACCAGATAGGTGTCGTTGAAGAAATCTCGCGCCAGTTTCGTCTTCTGTTCCGTCTCAAGCGCGGAATAGGCGCTGGCGTCGATCGCGGCCGATGATGTCCGGTCCGGAAAATAAAGCTCGACGGATCGAGGCTTCTTCGGCAGCGAGCGGAATTCGGCGACGGTCGCGTCGCCTCCCCAAACTGTCAGGCCATCAACCGCTGCAACGATCTCCTTGAGCTTGGCACTTCCCCGCGCCGTCTGGATGAATACATTGCCAACTGCGATCGATCGGAATGTTTCCGACTCTGCAGCGCCGTCGAATGCCCGCAAGAAGATATCGTTCTGTGGAAACGCCTTGCTCGGCATGCGCACAATGTTCGAATTGCCGGACAGCATGCCGAAGACCAACGAGAAGGCGAAATTGACGGGAATATTGGATGGCGCGATATGGGCCACAGTACCCCATCCACTGCGATATTCTGCATCTCGATATTGCTGCGAGAGTGTCCGCAGATTCGCCTTGCGGCAGAAATAGGCGAAGGTAACGAGGTCCGGATAATGCCGGGCATCGTTGTCCTTCATCAGACGACGGGAAAGCTCATGCAGAAAATCGACAACCCGCTCATCGAAGAAAGCGTGGCGTGACGAAAGATCGAATTGCTTCAGCCAGTCGCCCGCTTCGAACCTGTCGTCACGAATTATAGGCATCGCTGCATCCTCGAATTTCCGCCTTCTGCAGTCGGCCGTTGATTTTGACGATCGTGTTTCGATTGCCGCAGGAGCAGGATGCGCCGTCGAGCGTGAAGCCGACATCCTCCGTCAGCAACGAGTGGCCCGGATAGCTCTTCTGGATGGAGGAGAAGACCTGGATAAGGCCTTCCCGGCCGTGCGGGAGCGCATCGAGCGACGAAGTATCGCGAATGAGGGCATCGGAGCCGGGTGCGGCATGCATATTGCCGTGTTCGCACTCCATGAAGATCGTACCCGTTTGCTCGACCATGCCGTAATAATTCCGTATGTCGCTACAGCCGGTCCATTCGCGGACCTCGTCCTTGAACATCGCATCCGAGATCTTCTGATCGGCGAGTTTCTTCCATCCGCCGCCGTGCAGCAGGAAACTGTTTGACAGGTTGAGCCGCACATTCTGGCGGCGCAGCATCTGAACAAAGTTCAACCAGACGATAGAAGTGAAACCGAAGATGAAGATGCGGTTGTCGCGATTGCTTTCGGCGAAGGCCTGCACGCGATCGATGTCGACGGAAAGTTCGTCGTCGAGCGCGAAATCGCGTCCTCTTGAGAACATGCTGAAACCATTGATCGCCGCCGTGCGCGCGGAAAATTTTCGGCGGTCGGCAACAGTGTTCTCCGCATCGATGACAAGCATCGGGAAGCGGCTTTTCGAGAAGGCGATCGAGAAGACCTCGACGAGCTTGCGCGATTGTGCCTGTGACGTTTCCTTGTCGAGATAGATCCTTGAAACCTGTCCGGTCGTGCCGGACGAGGTCATGATTTTGACGACCTCACTATCGGGGACGCTTTTGAGGTCGAAGTTCTTGAAGGCCCGGACTGGCAGATAGGGTGTTTCGGCGAGCGACGTCGCCGCGCGGTCGCCGAACATCGTGTGCACATAATGACCGTAAAGATCGCAATATGCCTTGTGGTGCTCGGTCAACGAATTGATTTCGTTCAGGAACACAACAGGATCATTGGCGAATTGGTCGTCCATGGCCATGGCGTTTCAGCCTCTTCGTCCCATGGCTGCCGTGGCAAGGTCGGCCGTGGGCAGCGACGCCGAGTGATAATCCTCGTAGGTGGCGATCATGACATTGAATATCCGTGCCAGATCGCTGGCGGTCAGCGCGCCGAAGAACGGCAGGCAAAGGACCTCCTTCGCCGCCTGGGTCGCCACCGGCAGGTTGGAGGCCTGCGCGGAAGGCAGGTTCCGGTAGTGCGGGGCATCGCTGCAAAGCGGGTAGAAATATTTGCGCGCGAGCACGTTCTTTTCGCGGAACCTGCTGTAGAGGATGTCGCGTGTGAAGCCGGATTGATCGGGATCGATGCGTACCGGCAGATATTGATAGCTCGGCGTGACACCGGCCTGTGGCTCGAGGATGGTGACGCCGCGCATGGCGGAGATCAACGTGCGGTATTGCTCGAGCAATGACCGGCGACGTTCCCATTCATCCTTCACCATGTCGAGTACGGCAAGGCCGACGCCCGCTTGCAGTTCGTTCATTTTGCCGTTGAGGCCGGCGAGCAGGATTGTTTCTTCGTTGGCAATGCCAAAATTCCGCTGAAGGTAGATGGTACGCTGAAGTTCCGCATGCGGTGAAATCAGCGCACCGCCTTCGACGGTATGAAAAAGCTTCGTTGCGTGAAAGCTGTGCATCGTGATGTCGCCGAAGAGGCTGATCGGCTTCCCATCGACACGCGTGGCAAAGGCGTGAGCAGCGTCGTAGATGACTTTGATGCCGTGCTTTGCCGCGAGCGCATCAATGGCCTTCACGTTGCATGCAATGCCGTAGACATGAACGCCGAGGATGGCGCAGGTGCGGTCCGTGATAAGGTTTTCGATCCGAACCGGGTCGATGGTCAGCGTGACGGGATCGATATCGCAAAATACCGGCGTCAGTCCGCAGGCATCGATGACGTGTACACTCGCCGGAAAGGTGAAGGGCGTGACGATGACCTCGCCGCCGGCAGGCAGGTCGAGGCTTTTCAGCGCGATCTGCAGGGCGACGGTGCCGTTATTGAACAGGCTGACGAATGGAACGTCGAGAAAGTGGGCAAGCCGTGATTCCAGTTCACGGTGCTGAGCACCCATGTTGGTCAGCCAGGCGGTAGCCCAGATGTCGGCGAGGGTACGGTTGACCGTTGCGAGATCGGGAAGGAGCGGCTTCGTTACTGGAACAATGGGTAGTTCGTTCGCCGTCATTTCACTGCTCCATATCACGATATATGCCACAAGGCGGAAACCGGGCCTTGATTGTCTCCGCAGACTAGGGGGGTTAGCTTTCTCGTGGCTTGCGCGCGGGGTGCCGGACGGTGAGCAAGAGGGCAAAAGACTCGCACAAGGTTAAATTGGAAAAATCGGCGGCGAGATGGTTTGAGATGGGCCGTTTCCGCGCAGAAACCGCTTCCGAAAGTGCAGTCCGCCTGATGATCTCACACGCTTCGAGTGGTCGCCGTATCGTCGTCAATGAGGCGCCCGTGGAAAATGCCGCAGCGAGCTGCTCTTCGACAACAAGCGTTTTGAGCAGACAACGACTGCCGGAAATCAGGGCACCGGCCGTGCCGCCCCATCGACAGTCGCCAGGCATCGACTTCATCCGACATTGAATCTCGTGCTGGGGAACTGCGCGCGCCGCGCCAGCGTCATGCCACTTCCAACCGCTCACGGGTGAGACAACCGCAAAAAGGACCAGCAATGCCCCGAGTATCGATCTGCATCCCCGCCTACAAGCCGGATTTCTTTGAGCAAGCCTTGAAGAGTGCCATCGGGCAAAGCTATGGCGATACGGAGATTATCGTTTCAGACGATTGCCCAACGGATGCAATCGCAAATATCTGCGAGCGATATCAGCAGCATCTCTCCTATAGCCGAAATCCGAAGCCGAGCGAGTTTTCCAATGTCATCCGGCTGGCCAATCTTGCGAACGGCGAATACATCAAGTTTCTGTTCGATGATGACATTATCAACCCATTCTGCGTTCAGTTCCTGCTCGAGACACTGGAGGAGAGCCGCCATCTCGGCACGAGGCTCGCCTTTTCGCCGCGTTACCTGATCGATGGGAAAAACCGCATCACGTCGCTGGTCAATCACTTCGGCATCGCCGACCAGGCAAAGGTCATCGACGGCGGCGCCTTCATCCGTGTGACAGCTGTCAATCACATGAACCTGATTGGTGAGTTCTCGAGCGTGATGTTCCGAAAGGAAGATTGCTTCGACGAGAACGGCGCATTCCGCCTGTTTCGGGTCGATGAGGATGGGATCTTCCGCGGCATCCTTGATCTATCGGCATGGATCGATCTCGCCAAACGTGGCCCGATCATCGGACATCCGCATCCGCTTTCCTATTTCCGCCAGCATGCCAATTCGACCTCAAATCACGAGATCAATCCGCTCTTCATCAACGGCATTCTTTACTATGAGGAAGTGATGAAGATGGCCTTCGAAAAGGGCTATATGACAAGAGAGGATCTGCCGGCCTCCATGCGCCGTCTGCTCGAGCATTACGGCTACTGGCAGAACGCTTATCCGCAGTTGAGGGCCCGGATCGTCGACTTGCAAGCCATGCTGGCGAAGCTCTGATATTGCCGATAACCTGCTGCAGGACAGATACGGCTCTGCCGCCTTTGATTTCGCAGAGGTCTACAGGAAACGCTCGGACAGCGTAACGTAGTCCGGCTTTCCGGCGGAGGTGAGCGGTAGGGTTTCGGAGACAACCACCCTTGCAACAGACGGGTGGAAATTGAAGTTATCCTTCAACGCCATCTGCGCTCGCTCCGCATCCGGCTCCCTGATGCAGACCATCAGCCGGTTTTCGGCACCGATGACGATGCAATCAAGTCCGCCGGACTTCAGCACGGACTCCGCATGATCGAGATTGACTGAAATTCCGTGCAGTTTGATGAAACGCTTCTTACGGCCCACGATTGTGATGAACCCGTCCTCATCGATTTTGGCATAGTCTCCGGTATAAAGTTTACCGTGGAATTCGTCGCCCTTTTCAAGGTCTTGCGCGGAGGTCGCATACCCCATCGACACGTTCTGGCCGACATAGAGCAGTTCACCTTCGCCGATCGGCTCGCCCGTTTCCGCGATCAAAGCTCGACCGCCGGGCAGCGGAATGCCGACGCTTCCCAGCTTCTCGATCGCCTGGCCGGGGGGGACATAGGAAATGCGCGGCGCAGCCTCGGTCTGGCCATACATGGTAAAATAGCGCACGCCATGATCGGCGAAATACTGCCAGAAATGGCGAGTCAGTTCCGGTGCCAGGCGCCCGCCGGCCTGCGTCACGCAGACGAGATTGCCAAGGCAGGCCTCGCTCAGGCGAATGCGCCGCAATGTTTCGAATGTGAAGGGCACGCCGGCAAGGTCGGTAACCCTCTCCTCTTCGATCATTTGCCAAATGCTCCTGTCGAGGATGGACTTATCAGTCAACACCATGCAGGCGCGCGCGAAGATCGTATTGTGAAGAACGGAAAGCCCGTAGGAGTAATGAAATGGCAGAAGGCTGACCGTAATGCGTTCTCCGGTCATGCCGAGATATTCGACGATCGAACGCGTGCAGGCATCGATATTGTTGGCCGTCAGTCGCACGCATTTAGGGTCGCCTGTCGAACCCGAGGTGGGGATGAGCAAGGCAAGATCTTGATGCAGCGTCGTGTTTACGACCGACGACCGCTCGAACAGAGCCTTTGTGCCCAATCGCCCGTTTGGCGCATAGTCTTCCAGCGCCATCTCTGCGGGAGCGACGATGTAACGGGGGCTATAGGCTCCAACGGTGCGTTCCAGCGAGTGACGGGTCAGTTCACCGTCGACCAGCATGGGCACGAGGCCTTTCCGCAAGGCTCCCAGATAGGCCGCAACGGTTTCGGGCGACCGATCGCACAGAATCAGTACGATCGCCCTGTCGGCCTTGGAGAATAGCGCATCTCCGAGTCCGAAAACGTCGTTGTAGCAGTAGCGGCGTCCATCGGCGATCAGGAACGTCCTGTCATCGGCGCCATCCGAGAGGCTTTGCCAGAACATTCAGAACGACACGCCGTATTTCTCGAGCGTCTTCAGGCCGGTCTTGTACGAGCCGAAATCGACCACGTCGTCCATATCAAGCATGATGTCGAACGTATCCTCAAGAGATGCGATAAGCGCCATGTGACCGACCGAGTCCCAAGCGCGGATGCTCTGATACTGGAGGCCGTCGCTCAAATCCTCGGCGCCAATACCGAACGTTTCGATGAAAGCGGCATCGTATTTTTCTTTGTTGCTCATGTCTTGCTCCTACTTGAACACTTTTTTGTCTTCGTTCCTGCGAACGACGCGCGCGGGATTGCCCAGCGCAATGACTTCATCCGGAATGTCGATATGCACGACCGATCCCATGCCGACGATCGACGAGTGTCCGATTTGCACGCGTTCCTTGACGAGTGCGCCCATGCCCAGATAACTCAACGTCCCGACTTGCGTGCCGCCGCCCAGATTGACCATGGATGAGACGACGCAGTTTTCTTCTACTACAATGTCGTGGCCAAGGATCGAAGCTGTATTGACGGCAACGTTTCGACCGATCTTTGCCGTCGCCTGAATGGAGACATGCGGCGCGACGATCACGCCGTCGGCAATCTCCGCATACTCAGAAATGAAGGCATCGGGGGAGAAGATCGATTGAAGCACGAGGCCCAACCCTTCCACCTTCTCGAGCAGAGCTTTCCGGGCAAAAGGTTCCCCGACTGCGATCGTTACTTTGGCGCCGGGAACGTGATCCCCCACGGCGACGACCGGAAACCCAAGCACCTCAGTCGCCGTCGGATGATCGACGATGAATGCACAATGGTGCGGTTGCTGCAGGCCTCGGCGGATTGCCGATTGCAGTATGTCCATGGTTTCAATGCCGAGGCCGCCCGCCCCGTAGATGTACCAATGATCCAGACTCATGCTTCGATTTCCTATTGCAACAACTTTTCCTGCAGGAAACCGGCGATACCCTCGCCATCCAAGCGCGCAGCCTTCAGCATGAAGGCATAGTCACCAGTCTCGACGAAGCGATCCGGAATGCCGTGCGTCACGATGCGCGGAAACGGCATGCCCGAAGCATTGTAGTGATCAAGGATTGCGCTGCCGAGACCGCCAACCGTCGTGTGCTCCTCGATGACGAAAACCGTGCTGGCATGGCGAGCGACGTCAGCCAGTGCGACCGCATCCAGCGGCTTGATCGTATGCATGTTGAGGACGCCGACTTCCAGACCGGCTTCACTCAGCTTTTCAGCGGCCAGAAGGCAATGCCCGACCGTGGTGCCGCTCGAGATCAGCATCACCTCGCGTGGCGGCGTCAGCCAAACGGCCTTGCCGATTTCGAACGTGTAGTCTTCCGTATAGACGACCGGTGCATTGGGCGTGCCGGTCAGGCGGATATAGACCGGTTGGTCGAAGCCGACACAAGCCTCCAACGTCTTGTAAATTTCCGAGCAGTCGGCCGGCGATATGATCGTCAGGCCCGGCACAGTACGCATGACCGCGACATCCTCCAGGCCGAAATGGGAGTTGCCGAGATAAGCCATCGCCAGACCGCTACCAAGTGCGACGAGCTTCACCGGCTCGCCCATATAACCCATGTTCATGCGCACCTGTTCGCTTGCCCGCATTGAAGCAAAGGGCGCAAACGTCGAGGCGAACACGTCGAACCCCATGCGAGCGAGACCGGCAGCGCAGCCCACCATGTTCTGCTCGGCAATACCGGTATTAAGGAATTGGTCCGGATATTCCTTGGAGAATCGGTCTAGACCGGAAGACCGCCCAAGATCGGCGCTCATCGCGATAATGTTCTCGTTTTCGGTCGCGAGCGCTGTCAGCGCCTGGCCATAAACAGCCCGCGGCCCGATGCGCGACCATGTGCGTGCATTACGGCTCGACAACTCAACCACGGAATTCTCCTTCCGTTTCCAGCTCCGACCCAGTGCTCTCGCCGAGCGCCTTCAGGCACTCTTCATAGACAGTTCCCGTGATGCGATTGTGATGCCAATCGTTGTTATTCTCCATGAATGACAATCCCTTGCCTTTCACGGTACGGGCGACGATGGCGGTCGGTATATCCGCGACCTGCTTTGCCTGCTGGAGTGCCGACAGGATCTGATGGTGATCGTGGCCATCGACATTGATGACGTTCCAGCCGAAAGCTTTCCAGATGTTCGTCAATGCAATTCTATTGCTATAGGTGGCATTCGGCCCGTCGTTGCGGAACCCGTTCTCATCAATGATCGCGGTAAGGTTGCCGACGCCCATTTCCGAAGCGGAAGCGGCGCTCTCCCAAACGGACCCTTCATTGCATTCGCCGTCGCCGAGAAGCACATAAACACGACGGTCTTGTTTGCGCTTGCGCATACCAAGGGCGATGCCCATGCCATAGGCAAGGCCCTGGCCCAAGCTGCCATTGGAGCTTTCGATGCCGAGCGCAACCTTCTTTACCGGGTGAGCGATCAGATCGCTGCCGTTTGTCTGAAAGGTCGCAAGCTTTTCGGCGTCGAAATAGCCGAAGTGATGCAGCACCGCCAGATAGCCCAGCACTGCATGCCCCTTGCTAAGAATGAAGATGTCGCGACCGTCCCATTGAGGTTCATGGGGGCGATGCGAAAGCACGTCGCCGAAGAGCGTATTCAACAGCTCTACCATGCTCAGGCTACCGCCGATGTGCGCCGACTGTCCGCACCGAAACGCGGTGTCGACGATTATACGACGAACCCGCGCACAGGACTCCTCGAAGCTTGTATTGATCATCAGGCTAGCTTGCATCTTTCGGAAGCGGTTTAGATCGGAATGGTCCATCTCAAACCATCCCATTGCCGATCCTTCCAATTGAAGCTTGTGCGGGTCTGTTGCCGCTTCGTTGCCCGCCCCCAAGCCCGATCGAGACTGCCGGGCGCGCGGCCCGTGTTGCTCCAAAACCTCAAGGTTCGACTGGGTGCAAAGATGGTCACAAACCGTGATTATTAAGTTGACTCCAATTCTCCTGTTTGAGTAAACGCAACCTTAGCAGTGGCCGGAGGGGCGGCCGTCACACTGCCCGATATTGGTCTGACAGGGGATAGTATGACAGTGGGACTACAGGGAAAGTTGCGCATGTTCACAAGCCGATTGGTTGCGAGCAGCGCGTTGATAACGGTGTCGTTCGGATCGGCAGGCATCGGCTGGGCACAGGACAATTCGGCCGAAGAGGCGACGCAATTGGCCCCGATCGTCATAACGGGCAAGTCGGATCGTGTGGTTGGCCCGGATCGCACCATCGTCGCCAAGAATACCGCCACCGGCACCAAAACAGACACTCCGGTCATCGATGTCCCGGCCTCCGTATCGGTGGTGACGCAAAAGGAGTTGGAAGAGCGTCATGTGGACAATCTTCAGCAGGCGGTCGCTTATACTGCCGGCGTCTTTTCGGATGAGTTCGGCAACGACGACCGGTACGATTATATAAGAATTCGCGGCTTTGATCAGACGGCGCTCGGCACCTATCGGGATGGTCTGGCGGCGCGTATTCCCGCGTGGTTCACGGCCAGCCGCCTTGAACCCTATGGTCTTCAGCGCGTCGAGATCCTGAAGGGATCGACTTCGACCCTCTTCGGTCTCAACGGTCCGGGAGGGCTGGTCAATGCGATCACCAAGCGGCCCTTGGATGAGAAGCATGGCGAAGTTTACACCTCCTATGGTGATGGCACCAAGGAAGTAGGCGCGGATTTCGGCGGGCCGATCGATCCCGACGGCGTGTGGAGCTACCGGCTTACCGCACTTGTCAAGGACGGTGATCAGGGCTGGGATCATTCGAACGACGACCGCACCTACGTTGCACCGGCCCTGACGATCAAACCGGAAGAGGGGACCTGGCTCACCATCCTGACCGACTATTACAAACGCGATGGAACGGGCGCGCGCGGATTTCCCACGGACGCCGATATCGATATCGACACCTTCCTCGGCGAGCCGGACTTCAATCGCTTCAATACGGAGCAGGCCGACATCGGCTATCAGTTCGAACACGAGATCAATGAAAATCTGACCTTTCGCTCGAATGCCCGCTATACGCATCTCGAGCTCGACTATGCCGAAGTCTATGGCGCATCACTGGATCCGACCGCCGATCGAACGGCGTTCTCGGTCGACGGCATGTCCAACCGTTATGCCATCGACAATCAGCTGCAATATGATGCGACATGGAACGGGATCGACAGCAAGACGCTGGTCGGCGTCGATTACACCAACGACAATACGCGCGAGAACATCCTGTTCGGGACGGCCGGACCGATCGATATCAACGACCCCGTCTATTGCGGTCTCTCCTGCATCAATCTCGGCCCGTACGTGAACTGGCGCGTCAAGCAGCAGGCGGTCGGGATCTACGCACAGGAGCAGCTGACCTTCGACGACCGATGGATCGTTACCCTGGGCGGACGATGGGACCATGTCCACACGACTGCGGATTACCTCGACAGCGGGACAAGCGACGACGACACGGCGTCAGCCTTCACCAAGCGTGCCGGGCTGACGTATAAATTTACGCCGAATCTCGCAGCCTATGCGAACTATTCGGAAAGCTTCCAGCCGCTCGTCGCGCAGACCGCAAACGGATACACCGTGACGGGCTCGCTGAAGCCACAGGAAGGTGAACAATACGAGATTGGCCTCAAATATCGCCCTGATGGGTTTGATGGCCTCTTCACCTTGGCGCTGTTTGATCTTACCCAAACGAATGTGCCGAGCTATGTCACCCCTCTGGTTCAGGAGCAGATCGGCAAGGTGGGTGTGCGCGGCATCGAACTCGAAGGCAAAGCCGCAATCAACGACAGGCTTAATCTCACGCTTGCTTATTCCTATTGGGACGCCGAAATCCGCGAGGACGGCACCGGCGGCAACATCGGTAACCGGCCTTCACGCGTGCCGCGGCACTTGGCATCCGCCTGGCTCGACTACACGATGCCCGGAGACGGAAAGCGCGGCGACCTGACGCTCGGCGGCGGTGTGCGTTATATCGGCCAGTCCTATGGGGACGATGCAAATACCGTGTCGGTTGCCGCCTACACGCTGTTTGATGCCGCGGTCAGCTACAAGGTGACCGAGGACGTGACGCTTGCCGTCAACGCGACGAACCTGTTCGATCGCAAATATATCGCCAGCAGCTACTACGGAACTGAGTTCTACGGCGATCGGCGCAAGGTCGTCGGCACGCTGAAGTATTCCTGGTAAAGGTGACGGACGCCGCCTTGTCCGATCAAGGCGGCGTCCGCAATCTGAACGTCGAAGTTATAAGGATCGCTGCGCTGTAGCCAGTGTTCCAAGGCATCTATACCGAACGCCATGGTGAATGCTCAACTTTCGATGAACGGCCGCCCTTACCGTCTTTGACCATAGAAGCTATTCGCTATCGGTGCTGCCAGCGCCCTATCGTCGGAAGAAGCCGAACATCGCACCGGTATCCTGCTGGTGTCTGCCTCATGACCGGGGGCAGTAAGGCTTGCCCTCCGTCTGGTGCCAGCGCAGGCGCTTAAACCAGCTGTAGGCAGTCGCATCCCGCATCTTGGCGAGATCGAGCACCGTCAGCGTTCGGCACTCTGGCGAGAGCAGGAAATGCTGGCCCTTGGGCGTGTCGTCGGGGTTCGCCACGGCTCAACCACTCCGCCATCCGGAAGGCGGCTGGGCGTATTTCCAAGCCCCCGACCAACACACTGACGGTCGACACCTCGGCGCGGGAGCGATGGGCAATGGCAGCGGTGGCGATGAGGGTCATGTTCAGACTCCAGAGGTCGACGGCAGGCACAGCAGATCGGCGGACGAAAAGGCCGCGGGAGATCAGAGCTGTATTTGTATCATCCTGAACATGATCCAGGTTCTTATCTGGACTTCGCGTCGAGGTCGACCGAAGGAGGTCTAAATGGTTATTTTTGGCGAGAGATCGAGAGCCTTTTGCTGGATATCCGTGCGACCCGCGATTGCTTTCGGCCCATTGCAGGCATGTGGAAATGAATGCCCGGATGTCGGGGCTTTCTTCCCAGAAGCCCATTGGGGCCTGATTTCAAAACTCGAATTCACATTTCGTCAGATGAGGAATGTTCTGCGGGTTGATGCCTATGTCCTGTAGGCGTTGCTCAGTAAGACGACGCAAGTCTCGCTTGAGGTAATGCAGTGTCCGCCGCCGGCGCGTTTCATCGTTGAATCGACGCACCAGATCGTGCATTTTTGAATTAAAAAAATTGATGGTAACTTTGGTCGAGTTCATGTGGCATATTCCTTGCCGTTATCGCGGCGACCTGATATTTCTCGAATAATTGGCATACTCGCATATTGAATGCGAGCAGGGAAACGAGTATTCTCGTTCAGAATTTCAAACTTTCTTTGAAGCAAAAATGAGCATAATTCCTGGAATGCGGGCGCTAAGAGCGCTTGATGCCTCGGGGCGACATCTGAACTTCAGTCGAGCGGCCGACGAACTTGGCCTGACCCCGGCGGCGGTCAGCTACCAGATCAAGGAAATCGAGGACCAGCTCGGCCTGTCGCTTTTCAAGCGCACCAATCGCTCGATCCGCACGACGGAGGCTGGATTGATCCTTTGCCGCGCATCCGGTGACGCGCTCGAACTCATGAAGCGTGCCGTCGCACAGGCCCGCAGGAGCGAGCGCGGCTCCCGCCACCTGAAAATCACCGTCGATCCGGACTTTGCAGTCAAATGGCTGATGCAGCGGCTGAAACGCTTTCGTGGCGCTTGGCCGGAAATCGACCTGCGCTTTGATATCTCCCCCGAGGTGCGCGACTTCGAGCTGGACGACATCGATATCGGCATTCGCTTTGGCACGGGAAACTATCCCGGCCTTTGCGCTGATCGATTGTTTGATGACGTTGTCGTGCCCGTATGCAGTCCTCGGCTACTCGCGTCCGAGAGGCCCATTCGAACGCCGACTGATCTGCTTGATCACACCTTGGTCCATATCGAATGGGAGCGACAGGGTGTCGCGTGGCCGAACTGGTCGACGTGGATGGCGGCTGCCGGTATCGACGCCTTCGACGACAGTCGTACGGTTGCGCTCGCCACGTCATCGGAAATGCTTCAAGCCGCGATCAGCGGGGATGCTGTGGCACTTGTGGACCTCACCACTGTCGCAAACGATCTGGCCGAGGGGCGGCTTGTCCGGCTTTTCGATCTTGGCATCCCGATTCCGTCCGAACTCGCCTATTTCCTCGTGTATCCGCAGGAAACGGCTTCCGATCCCCGTGTCGTCGCCTTTCGCGAATGGATTCTTGACGAGGCGGAACAGATGCCGGGTCAGGAATCGCGAACACCTGCATCCGATGAAAAGGGGCGCGGGACCAGGGAGGCTTAGGCAGCCCAAGCCGTGCATCGAATTGCCCAACCAGAGGCAACATGTCCGAAGTATTCACACCCTCTACTCTGAAAAGCGTCACTCTCCGCAATCGCATTGCCGTTCCGCCGATGTAGGCTCCGTGGCAACGTTGTCAATAACCCAATCAACGTCAGCGGCATTCATGGGAATGCTGGCCTGAAATTCTGTTTTGATTCAGAGGCGTAAGGCGCTTTTGGTGGTCTTTGCTACCTAATGCCGGGCCTTCCTGTGGCAACCCTCAGCCGACACCGCGCTTGCGCATCATCAGCATCAGGAACGGTGCTCCGATGAGTGCGGAAACAAGACCGGCCGGGATCTGATAGGGCGATACGATCGTGCGGCCGACAAAATCGGCGGCAACCATAAGCCCCCCGCCGATCAAAGCGGCACCAACCATTTGCGGCAGCGCGCGTGTCAGTCCCGCCTCCCGCGCCAGGTGAGGTCCCATGAGGCCGATAAATGATAAGGGGCCGACCGTCAGCGTCGCGGCAGCCGTCAACAATCCTGCGAGGCCAAAAAGCGCAAATCGCGATTTCGCCAATGGTACGCCGACCGCCGCCGAAGGCGACGGCCCAAGGGGAAGTATGTCAAGCCAGCGGCGGGCGGCGAGCGCAACGGCAATCAGCACAGCGCCGAGCGCTGCCTCCGTTGTCGCGGTCGACCCTTCGATGAGGTAGGTGGACCCGCTCATCCACCGCATCAGCAGAACGGCTCTCGGATCTCCCGTCGAGCTCAACACGCCGACGACGGCATCGACCATCGCGCTTAAGGCAATGCCCGCAAGCAGGACCCGCTCGGGAGCGAAGGCCGATCGCCGGGAACTGGCGAAGATGATGGCAAGCACACTGATCGCACCGGCCACGGCAAACGCAAATTGACCGGAAAATCCGGGAGCGACGGCAAAGAGGGCAATCGCAACGCCGAAGGTCGCGCCGGCACTGATCCCGAGAACTTCGGGACTTGCCATTTCATTTCCGGTCAACCGCTGAAGGATCGAGCCCGCGACCGCAAGCATCGCGCCCGATGCCAGAGCGGCGAGGATTTTAGGTATCCTGATGGCAAGGACATCGTACGAGAATTCGCCGGAAGCGAAGGCCCAGCCGCCATTGACGTCACGTCCGAGAAAAACGCTGACCATCAACAGCATAAGCAGGCCGGCAGCAGCGATGACGACCGGTGCGGTTCCATCCCATCGACGTGACCGTCCGAACGCCGGCGATTGCTGCAATCGATGACGGATCTTCAGCCGCGGCAGGAGCGCGAGGAGCAGCGGCGAACCGAAGATGGCCGTTACCGCTCCCGTCGGCAAGAAATCACCAAGCCCGCCTGCGACCAGTTGCAGAACAGAGTCTGCGAAGAGAAGCAGCCCGGCGCCGATCAGGGGAGACCAGAAGATGAGCTGAGCGGGACGTCGTGCTCCGGACAATCGTGCAATCGTCGGCGCGACCAGTCCAATGAAACCAATGACCCCGACAGCGCTGGTGACAAATGCAGCAAGCGCGACAGCAAGGGCGACGACAATGAAACGCAGACGGACCAATCGGACGCCGAGTGCCGTGGAACTGCTCTCGCCAAGATCGAGCAGCGAAAGCGGTCTGATCACGAAAGTGCAGACGATGGCGACGACGCCCAACTTCCAAAGAAGCGACACGGGAATGACCCAGCTTTGCTGTGCCAGCGAGCCGGCGCCCCAGATGAACAGGCTCGAGAGGTAGCGCTGGTTCAGATAGATCAGGATCGCAGAGAGGCCGCCACACCACAGACTGAGAACCAGCCCCGACAGAACAAGCGAATAAGGCGAAAAACCGCGGCGCGCGCCAAGGCTGACGACGATCACGGCCGCGGTCGCACTGCCGATCAGAGCGACAAGATCACGGCCGGCGCCGAGCAGGTCCGGGAGAAACAGCGATGTTACCACCAGCGCCAGGTTTGCTCCGGCCGACACGCCGAGAGTGGTAGGGTCGGCGAGCGGGTTTCGCAAAACCTGCTGAAACAGCGCACCAGACAAGGCAAGCATAGCGCCGACAATGAGCGCCGTCGCAAGGCGGGGAAGCGTCGAATAGTACAATACCATTCGCGTGACATCGTAATTCGGTAGCGCCATTTCAGACAGCGCAGGAGCGGCAAGAAACCACGATGCCACGCCTCCACCGCCAATCAGGAGAAGGAAGACTAATGCTGGCCCGATATTGTCGCGGCGGGATATCATCATGCTTCTTTTTCCAGAAGATCTGTCAAAAGGCCCACGAAGCGCATGGCCTCGTTCACCATGCCAAACATCAGGGCCGGCGGCAGAATCGACAGGTGGCCGGGACGCGCAAAGGCCAACCTGTTCCACAGCGGGCTCTGAGCGAGTTTCGGAAGAACGTCCGGAGGAACGGGGTCGAAGGCGATCAGACGCGCATCTGGATCGGTGATCTTGGAGAGCTCTTCAATGCCGATCGTTTCAAAACCCCAATAATTCGACTCTCTGGTCCAGGCGTTCCGGACACCGATGCGCTCGAGCACATTGTGGAACAGCCCGGGACTCGAATAGATGCGGACATGGCGGGCATCCATGAAATTCACCAGGGCGACCGGCGGCAGGTTCTTGTCCGCCAGGCGGCTGCGGCATCGCTCGAAGAAGGCGTCGGAGCGCGCGAGGAACTGCTCCGCCTCATTCTGACGACCAAGCTCAACGGCCAATTTGCGCGTCGCCGCAATGGCAGCGGGAAGAATAGCTCCAATGCCCGGCACAAAGATTTCCAGCCGAACGACTTTCGCCACCGACTGCAGCTTGGGCAAGAGCTCATCGAGGTAGGGGGTGGTCAGGATGATATCGGGCTTCAGCGCGACGAGAATTTCAAAATTGACCTCGAACGCACTGCCAATATCGACGACGGATTCTGGCATTCGCGGCTCGACAACCCATCTGTCCCAATCGGCGAGGTCCGAGATCCCGACCGGAGACAATCCGAGGGATAAAAGCGTGGACGCAAGACCGTAGTCGAGGCTGACGACCCTTGGGCCGATCGGTTGCGCAAACAGCGGAGCTGGAATGACCGAGGCCGCCGCGAACTGCAGAAGGAAGCGCCGCGAAACACCCATTGAACGCCCAACCTCAGCAAACATAGGCGAGCGGGTAGGGCAGGGTGGGCGCGGAGATCACATCCATGTCGATCCCATAGATCTCCTGCAACGTCTTCGGCGCGAGGATCGCGCTCGGTGTTCCGCTGGCAACCACGCCACCGCGTTTCAATGCGTGGATCCGATCGCAGAAACGCGCGGCCATGTTGATGTCGTGAAGAACGATGACGACGCTCCTTCCGCCCTCATGCGCCAAGCGTCGCACAAGTGAGAGCACCTCAATCTGGTGGGCAACATCGAGTGCCGCCGTCGGTTCATCGAGCAACAGGCAGCGGGCATCCTGAGCGATCAGCATGGCGATCCAGGCTCGTTGCCGCTCACCGCCCGACAGTGTTCCGACGATACGATCGGCGAACTTCTCGATATGCGTCGCTTGAAGAGCCTCCTCGACTTTCCCTTCATCGTCCTTGGTGAAGCGGCCAAGCGCTCCGTGCCACGGATAGCGACCGCATCCCACAAGCTCGCGGACGGTCATGTCCGATCCGGTCGTGACATCCTGGGGCAGATAGGCGACCGAACGAGCGAAGGCGCGTTCGCTATACGTCCTCAGATCCCTGTTTCCGTAAGAGATCGATCCGGCGCTCGGCACGAGCTGGCGCGCCAGCATTTTGAGAAGGCTGGATTTGCCGGAGCCGTTATGGCCGACCAGGGCCACGACTTCTCCGCCCGGAAATGTCAGGCTTACGTCGCTGAGAATTGCGTTCCCCTCGATCGAAAGGCCTATATTTTCGGCGACAAAAGTTTCGGCCGCTCGAGGCGGATCTTGCATCGGGGGGACTATGGCCACGTGACATCCTTTAACCGGGTGATAGGTCGGTACTAAAGATGAGAGCAGCAATCAACTATTTTCGCTTCTTTCGACGCGGCTGCCCTGCTGCTCGTCACCAGCATGCGGCCGCACGCCTTTCGCCACTTGATCAGCCTGGTCTTTCGAAGGAAGAACCAGGCTGACAAGATGACCTTTGCGACGCCGCGCAAGGGTCCACGGCACTTGAACGGCAGGGGGCCTACGACAACGGTAAGGGTCACCACCGGAGTGTTCAAGTGACCCGGCAATCCGCTCAGATCAGCCCGTATTGTTCCGCCTTGTTGCGCAGAAATGGCAGGCCATTGCCCATGACCTCTTCCATATCGCGTGCAACGGGGCGCCAGACGGCCAGGCCATAGGCTACCTCAGGCGGCATGTTGATGAAGCTCTCCATGGCAAGTCCGCCCTTGAAACCGATTGCGGCGAGCGCGGCATAGATCGCATCCCACGGAATGTTGCCGTAACCCGGCGTGCCGCGGTCGCTTTCGGAAAGATGGATGTACTTCAGGTGGTCGCGGGCGATCAGGATGCCGTTGGCTGCGCCCTTCTCTTCGATATTCATGTGGTAGGTGTCGAGGTGGACGAAGATGTTATCCGCGCCGACACGCTCCACCATGTCGACGGCCTGCTGCGCCGAGTTGATCAGGTGGTTCTCGTAGCGGTTCACGGCCTCGACGCCAAGCTGAATGCCGTACTTCCTGGCGTGTTTTGCCGCGGCGTCGAGCACCTTGGCGATGTTGTCGTATTCGCCCTGCGTCGGCGGCACGCCGGTGCGTTCGCCGATGCCACCGAAGATGACGCCGGACAGGGCTTCGGCACTCATTTCCGCGGTCTTTTCGATCGCAACCTTCAGATGCTCGATCGCCGCATCCGGGCGGATGGAGGCCCAGGCATGCTCCGGCAGGCCGAGCGAGCAGACGGCGCGCAGCTTGTTCTTTTCAAGCAGGTCGCGAGTGTGTTTGGCATCGACGGCAGGCGCGTTGAGCAGCGCGATCTCGATGAAATCCATCTTGTAGTGCACGGCTCCGGCAATCGCCTTCTCGGCGCCTGCGCGGTCCCAGTTCATGGTCCACATGCTGGTGTGAACGCCGAAACCTTCCATGGTCGTATCTCCTATTTCATGATTCTGATGAACTTGGCCGAGAACCACCGCAGCACCATCACGACGATGAGCAGGATGCCCCAGACGGCAGTGGTGAGATGCTGGTTGGCGCCGAGCAGGTTGAGCCCCGAAGAAAGAAGCTGCAGCACGATGAGCGCCACGAAGACGGGCAGGACTCGGCCGAAGCCGCCAAAGGGATTGATGCCGCCGAGGAAGCAGGCGAGCACGGTGATCAGCAGATAGGATTCGCCGTGGCCGACGCGCACCGAATTGAAGCGCGCAAGCATGATGATGCCGGCAACTGCAGCCATCACCCCGGAGAGCATATAGACCAGCACCAGGATCTTGCGGGTGTTGATGCCGGAATAGCGGGCAGACTCGATATTGGAGCCGATCATGTAGGTTGAAAAGCCGAGCTTGGAGCGCGAGAGCAGGACGTGGCTGGCGATCACGCAGGCGATCAGGATCAACAAAGGTACCGGGATGCCGAGAATGCTGCCGTGGCCGATGGGAGCGATGAAGGTGGGGAAGCCCGAGATATCGCCGCCGCGCGTCAGGAACTCACCGAGGCCGCGCAGGAAGATCATCATCGACAGCGAAACGAGGATGGGGTGGGCGCGGGTAAAGGCGATGACGAGTCCCATGACCAGGCCGCTTGCCGCGCCGACGGCAAGCGCCAGAACCGAGCCGAGCAGAAAGGCGCCCGGACCGGCGTCGATGCCGCCATTGGCCTGCAGCGTCCAGGCGAGCGTCAGGCCGGCGATGTTGGCGGTGAAGGTGATCGCAAGGTTGAGGCCGCCGGTCAGGATCGGCATCAGCATCGCAAGCGTCAAGACGCCCAGCTCCGGAAGCTGAAAGGCGACCGATCCGAAGGTCGCGCCCGTCAGGAAATGGGGCGAAGCGAAACCGAAGACGACAAGCACCGCCGCCAGCGCGGCGAGGGGACCGGCCATGTCGGCGCCGAAGATGGCGTTGAAGCGGGCGGCGAGCGCGTTCATCAACTCTCTCCCCTTTCTGCAGGTCTGTCACCGGTCGATTTGCGGGTCGCAAACACCGGCACCAGATTGCCGATGCGAGCGCTCGACAAAGTGATCGCAACGAGGATGATCGCGCCGACGATCATCTTGAAGGCGAAGGGCGAGACGCCCATCAGGTTGAGGCCGTTCTGGGTGATCGAGACGAGCAGCACGCCCAACACGCAACCGAGCACGGAGCCCTTGCCGCCGCCCAGCCGCGCACCGCCGAGCACCACTGCGGCCAGGACATCGAGCTCGCGGCCATAGAGTGCGTTCGGAACGACCTCCTGCGCATAATGCGCCTGCATCAGCCCGGCGATGCCTGCCATCAATCCAAGCCAGCCGAAGGCGATGAACTGCATGGCGCCGATATTGATGCCGAAGCGGCGCGCGCCTTCCGGATTGTCACCGAAGGCATAGAGCTGCCGGCCGGTCGTCGTGCGGGTAATGAAGAACCAGGTGGCGAGCGTGCAGACGACCATGACCACAACAGGCAACGTGATCTCAGCCCAGCTCCCATCGGCCATTTCGCGCTCGTAGATGATGACGCGGCTCGTCAGCCAGTCGGGCAGATTGTAGATCGACACACCCTTGGTGAAGAACATCAGCAAGCCGAAATAGACGTTGAAGGTTGCGATCGTCGCGACGATCGAGATGATGCGAAAGCGGTGGATCAGGAAGGCGTTGATCACGCCGAGCACGATGCCGATGCCGGCCGCAATCAGGAAGCCGGATATCCATCCACCCCCGCCGATCCTCTCGAGCGCAAGTGCAGTGACGTATTGCACGATCGAGGCGGCGACGGCGAAGGAGATGTCGATCCCGCCTGATATCAGCACCACGAGCAGGCCAACGGCAAAGATAATGTTGACCGCGCTGATATTGAGCAGGTCGAAGACATTGCCGAGCGTCAAGAAACGGTCGGTCATGAAAGCCAGGACAATGCTCATCGCGATGATGACGGCGATGAGCACGAATTCAGTCGTATGGGACAGGAACAGCTTACGCATAGACCGCCGCCTCCAGGTCCTTCAGTGTGGTCGCGCGCGGATCATGCCAGCCGGCGATGCGGCCCTTTTCCATATGGATGATCCGATCGGCGTTGAAATAGACCTCCGGCACCTCGTCCGAAATCAGGATGATAGCCAGCCCCGCCTCGGCGAGACGCGCAACGATTTCGAAGATACCGGCGCGTGCGCCGACATCGACGCCGACCGTGGGCGCATCGAGGATCAGCACCTTGGGATCGGTGGCGAGCCATTTGGCGATCGCGACGCGCTGCTGGTTGCCGCCCGAAAGCGTCGAGATCGCATCGTCCTGCTTGCCGATCCTGACGCCGAGATCAGCGATCCAGCGCGCGACGAGCGAGCGCTTCTTTTCCGGCGAAATGAGCCGCCGGCCCAGGATGCGGTTGAGCGAGGCCATGACCAGATTGTCGGCGATGGATTGCGGCTGGTTGAGACCGAGCGAAAGGCGGTCTTCGGAGAGATAGGCGACACCTGATGTGATCGCCTCGCGGTTGGAGGCAAAGCGCACCGGCTTTCCCTCCAACACGATCGTTCCGGCAGCGGGCCGGCGCATGCCGAACAGCGTAAGCGCAAGTTCGGTGCGCCCCGAGCCAAGCAGGCCGGTTATCCCGAGCGTCTCGCCACGGCGCAGATCAAAGGAGATGTCGTCGAACTCGCCAGGCCGGGAAAGCTTGCTGACCGAGAGCACCACCGGGTTCTGCGATACGTCGCGGGCGAGAACATTCTGGTCGAAGGTGCGCCCGGTCATCAGCTCGGTGATCTTAGACTGGGTCATGCCCTCCACCGGGTAGACCCCGACCAGCGCGCCATCGCGCAGCACCGTGATGCGCGAGGAGATATCCAGCACTTCCGCAAGGCGATGGCTGACGAAGACCACGGCAACACCCGAAGCCGACAGCGTGCGCACGATCGCCAGCAGATGGTCGGTCTCAGACTGGGTGAGCGAGGCGGTCGGCTCGTCCATGAAGACGATCCGGGCCTCTCCGACCAGCGCGCGGGCAATGGCGACGATCTGACGCTGCGCGATGGCGAAATCCTTGAGAGGCCTGTCGACGTCGAGGGTGACGCCAAGCCGGGCGAGCGCCTCCTCGGCTATTCCGCGGATCGCGGCATAATTGACGAAGCGCGGGCGCGAACCGGAAAGGGTCTGGAAGGCGATGTTTTCCGCCACGCTCATTTCCGGAAAGAGCGCGAGGTCCTGCCAGATGATCTGAATGCCGCGGGACTGGGCCATGCCTGGCGTCATGTGGGATATCGTCTCGCCGTCAAAGACGATCTCGGCGCCGTCTGCAGGCCGATAGACGCCTGATATCACCTTGATAAGGGTGCTCTTGCCGGAACCGTTCTCGCCGGCGAGGCAATGCACTTCGCCGGGCAAGACTTCGAAGGAGACGTTTTTCAGCGCCTTCACACCGCCGAATGTAATGTTGATGCCGCGAAGCGAAAGAAGCGGCGGGGCCTTCACACCATCATCCGTTGCCATGCTCATGCCGGTTGCCTGTCCAGTCGAATGCCATGAAAGGTCAATGGTCCAGCCATGGCCGGATACCGCTCTTTTCCCGAACGTCGGGCCGGTCCATGTCGACCGGCCCGACACCCGGGGAGGGGGCCTCTTCAGAGGCCCATTGCGGCCAGGTCGTCGACCGTATCCTTGTTGATCGGCAGCAGCTGATCGACGATGATGTCGTTGCCAACCGGCTTGATCACGCCGAGACCCGGAATGTCATCACCTTCCTTGACGCTCTCGCCCTTGATCAGGCGATCGGCGAGCGTGACGAAGACTTCGCCGGCCTGCTTCGGATTCCACATGAAGCCGCCCGATATCGCGTCGGACTTGATCAGCTTCTGGCCCTGGCCGGGCGAGAACGGACCGAGCACGAAGATTTTGCCCGTCTTGCGGCGTTCTTCGACAGCGCGCCCGGCGCCGATTGGACCCTGGCTGCCGAAGGCAAGGAAGCCTTTCAGATCCGGATGGGCGGCAATAAGGTCGAGCGCCGTCGAGCGGCTCTTGTCGACGTCTTCCGCGACGCCATAGCGATCGCCGACGAGTTTCATGTCCGGATAGTTCGCCTTGATATAGGCGATTGCGGCGTCCGCCCAGGCATTGTGCAGCGGGACGGTCAGCGAACCGACGAAGACGGCATATTCGCCCTTGCCGCCCATCTTTTCGGCGAGCAGCTTGCCATGGGCCTCACCAAATCCGGTCGACGATGCGAGCTCGAAATTCCAGTCGGCGCCCTTCTGCGAGGGCGATTCATGCGTAATGACCTTGATGCCGGCGGCTTGCGCCTTGGTGAGCACGGGCTCGAGCACCTTGGCATCGTTCGGGACCACGCCGATGACCTTGACGCCCTGGGCGATCAGATCCTCGATGGCGCGCACCTGCAGCGCCGGGTCGGCACTGGTCGGGCCGATCATGAAGGCATCGACCCCTAACTTCTGGCCCTGTTCCTTGATGCCGGCTTCCATCGCGTTGAACCAGGGAATGCCGCCGATCTTGACGACAATGCCGACCTTCGGCGCGTCCTGTGCAAACGCGACCACCGCCCCGGCAAGCGACAGCGATGCGGCAAATGCCGCTACGATAAGGCTCCTCATCCTCACTCCTCCTCAAAGGTCGCTCATGCGAACGACGACCACCGGCCGGCTTCACGGCAGGTTGCTCCTGGTTGTTTCATGGCGAGGGAATACCCTTGCCTCCCGTCTCGCCTCCTCCGGCGAACCATCCTGCACAATCGATCTTTCTTTTTTGCACAATCGATGGTGCAATAACTATCGATCAAGGTGGGGCTTTCGTCAAGAGGGGTTTGTTTCTAAGGGAACGATAGAGGAAAGGCTGGGAATGACGGACATCAGCAAGAAAAAGGCGACAATCTACGATCTCTCGATCCTATCGGGCGCGTCGCCTTCCACCGTGAGCGCCGTGCTGAACGGAAGCTGGCGGAAGCGGCGTATCAAAGAGGCGACAGCCCAGCTCATTCAGAAGCTGGCGAACGAGCACGGCTATAAGGCAAATCTGCAGGCGCGTGGCCTGCGGTCGTCCCGCTCCGGCCTCGTCGGTCTTCTCCTGCCGGTGCACGACAACCGCTATTTCTCCTCTATGGCGCAGTCTTTCGAGGCGCAGGTCCGAAGCCGCGGCCAGTGCCCGCTCGTCGTCAGCGCCTGTCGCGACCCGGAGGAGGAGCGGCAGGTCGTCGAGACGCTGATCTCCTATTCTATCGACGAGCTGTTCATCGCCGGCGCGACCGATCCGGATGGCGTGCACAAGGTCTGCGAAAAGGCGGGGCTGAAGCACGTCAACATCGATCTGCCGGGCACGCTGGCGCCGTCGATCATCAGCGACAATTATGAAGGTGCGCGCATGCTGACACAGGCGATCATCGAGCGCGCACAGGAGGATGGCCCGCTTTCGCCCGACGATCTGTACCTGTTCGGCGGCCGCAACGACCATGCCAGCCATGAGCGAATTCGCGGTTTCCGCGACGTAAAGCGCGCCCTGCTGGGCGCGGATCCGGACATCTGCATCCAGCCGACCGGCTATTCCCCCGCCATGACTGCCCGCGCCTTCGAAGCCTTCTACGAAGGCCACGGAAAGCTGCCACGCGCATTTTTCGTCAATTCCTCGATCAATCTCGAAGGGCTGATGCGCTTCCTCGCGCTGCATCCGCACGAGACCTTCGCCGATATCATCGTCGGCTGCTACGACTACGATCCCTTCGGCTCCTTCCTGCCTTTCCCCGTCTTCATGATCCGGCAGGATAGCGAGGCGATGATCACCAGGGGGTTTGCGATCCTCGATGCGGATCGCGGCCCGGCAATCACGCATCTGGTGCAGCCGACACTCGTGCCGCCGCGCACGGCGCTGATCGGCCCACTCGATGCGTTGAAGGATATCGAGTAATGCGTCCTGTCTCGTTCGAGGTGACGGCCCCGAATTCTTTGATGCCTGATCGCCAGACACGACGCCGTCATCACGTATTCAAGTCGCTATCAATCCCATCCGCTCGTCTCCCAGATCTCGTTCAGACTCGGGGAGAGTGACATTCCAACTTTTGCAGAAACAGGACGCTTCATCCTTGAACCCACCCCCGCTAGAACAATTTGCGGCATAAGCTGAATTATGGAACTTTTCTGAACTGGCTCCGGTTGGGAGCCGGACCGCTGTCCGGCTCTTTGCGATCTAAGCCGCCAGGACACCGCTCTTCTTTGCCGTCCACGTGGCGATGTAGTCCATCAGACCAGGTGAGAGGCAGTCATAAGGCGCAAGATCCAGCTCGGTGAGACGCTCACGGATTGCATCCATCTTCGAGGGGTCATAGCCAGCCTCGATGATTGAGGATACGAAAGCGGCAAATCCGGGTTCCGCCCATCCTTCTTCTTCGAAACGCTCAGGATGGACGAAGGATAAGCCCTTGAACGGATGATCCCGGTCCACCGGCCCATACATATGGATACCGCACTCCTTGCAGGCGTGTCGCTGGATGAGGGCTGTTGCGTCGACGACCGTGAGCTTATCGCCGTTCTCAACGACTTCCACGGCTTCCGTGGGTACCACTGCAACAATCGAGAAGTTTGCGCCTACCGGTTTCCAGCACTTGGTGCAGCCGCAGGCATGATTATGGGCGATATCGCCGTTGATCTTCACCTTTACAGGGTTCGTCGTGCACTCACATACGAGAGTGCCTCCAGCGAACGGGCCGCCGCCCTTTTTCAATCCCCCATCGACATAAGGGTGTATGGTTGCCATTGCTTCTTTCCTCCTATTTGGCCAGACAACTGCGCCCGGCTTTCAGATCGGCAGGTGGCCGATCAGCGATTAGGCCGCTCGATTGGAACTCCGCTACAGTTCGACAGCGTAGTAGGTGAAGCCGCCTTCGTCCTTTCCGACACCAGAAATGGCTTCATTGATCCTCTCCAGCGGCCAAACCATCGGTGACATGACCGACATGTCGATGATCCCTGCTGCGACCATCGCCGCAATCTCCACCCCTTCTGCGGCCGTGAACCAAACCGAGCCGATCAATTCCATCTGCTCGTCCATCCACCATTTGACGTCGACGGGCAAAGCCCCAGACGTGCCGCCGATATTGACGACGCGCCCTCCCCGTTTGACGCCACCCATGGCGTCCAGCATGGAGTCGAGCGGCGCCTTGGCGCCGAGCGTATCAAGCATCAAGTCCGCGCCGCTCCCGTTAGTCTGCTCCTTGACGAAAGCTCCCGAGGATCCCTTCACGTTCGAGAACGTGACGATCCGGTCCGGCGCGATCGCTTTCAGCCGCTTGAGCAATGTCTCGCCCCTGGCCACGGCGTAGATTTTGGCAACGCCCATCGCCAATGCGAACAGCGTTGCACCCAAGCCTAGCGTCCCAGTGGCGCCGTTGATGATCAGAGTCTTGCCCATGAGCGGACCGCATTTTTTGAGCGCGGCATAGGAGGTGCCGAGATAGCCCATACGGGAACCCTGGACGAACGTCATATTGTCGGGGATTTTGATGACCTGAGCCTGCGGTGCGAGCATGAATTCGCCGAACCCGCCATAAGGATAACGGGCGAACATATCCATGCTTTTTTGGTTGTAGCCGAAGTAACCGCCAAGCGTCCAATATTCGCAGGCCTGCGGCTTGCCCGAAGAACAATGATGACATGCACCACAGAAGCGGCCGGGATTCACGTACACCCTGTCGCCCGGCTTAATGCTGACCACTTGGGGACCGACCTCGTGAACCACTCCACTTGGATCGAGGCCATGAATCGCGGGCCGTGGCGGCAATGGCATCTGCGGATACCAAGTCTCCCAGTTGGCCAGAACATTCGCGAGATTCGGAACCATTCCGCAGGCTTTCACGCGGACGATCACGTCACTTCCGGTGGCCTTCGGACGCTCGACCTCATCAATGCTCATCGGCTGACCCACGGCATGAAGCCGGGCGGCACGCATCAGTTCCATTGGTATTCCTCCCAAACTCAAAGATTGCGTCGTATTGACATCCTATATGGATTGTGAATACCGTTTAGTATCTGAAAAGGCAAGCGGGGAATGGCAACTATCCTCGCCGACCCGGCGGAGCCGGCGTCAAGGAGGAGAAATGGATTTCGTTTTGGTTGACTGGCTCCGCATTCTCTGCGGCGTCTGGTTCATTCCGCATCTCATCGGCAAGGGCCTGCACTATGAGAAAGCCGGGAGTACATTCGAAGCGGCGGGTTTCAAGCCCGGAAGACTTTTCGTGGGCCTTACCATGGTTGCTGAGGCATGTGCCGCAGTGGGCATGACTTTTACTATCTACCCCAGGGTTGCAGCCGTCGTAGGTGCCTCGGTATTGCTCGGGGCCGGCTACGCGGTCGTGAAGATCAACGGCATGAACTGGCGCTGGCAGAAGATGGGGCCGGAGTATCCGATCTTCTGGGCACTCATTTGTCTGCTAACGGCTCTTGTATGATCACTGCATTTTGAGGTACGCCTCGGTGTCTGGATACGCGAGAACGGGAATTGCGAATGGCACGGCTGACACGTGAGCAAAGTCAGGCTCGAACGAAAGAGAAGCTTCTAGCGTCGGCGTATGAAGTCATGGCACGCTACGGTTACGCTGGGGCTTCGATTGAGCGGATCGCCGAGGAGGCCGGTTATTCGAAAGGAGCGTTCTATTCGAACTTTGCCAACAAGGAAGACATCTTCCTCCAACTCCTCGCCGGCAATGCCGGTGGCGACGTGGTCCAACTGACGGAACTTCTCGGGAAATGTGATGATCCGATGGACCTCATCGACGTTCTCGCAACGTGGGCGAACAATCGCGGAGATGACCGCAAGTGGGGGATGTTGGCGATCGAGCTGCTGCGCATGGCACAGCATGATCACACGCTGGGAGATCGTCACATCAAGCTTTTCCGGGATCAATGGGAAGGCGTAGGTAAGATCCTCATCGACAAGTTGGATCTCGTTATGCAGCCTCCTGCGAGCCCATTCTATATCGGCGGTATCGTTCTCGAGCTCACCTATGGCGGTATTTCGAGCTTCCTCAAGGACGGAGCGCCTGGGGACATGGTCCGGGTCGTCTTGCGAGACATGTACCGCTCGTCGCGGGCAACCACGCCCGGTGTCCCTGCAAAAGCCTGACAGAGGCCATCTGCCGTCGACATGAGAAACGGGCGGCTCTGCCTTAGTCGTCCCGCACGCACTTGACCTGTCAACATTCTGTTGATCGTCGAAGCTGCGGCGCTGCGGGGGGAAGCACCCACATTGCGCCTATAGCAAGCTTGACATCTAAAAATTCAAAGACTAGGTTTCATTCAAAGTCTATTTGGTATGTGAAAACCATACGGTATTTAAGCTACAGACTGCGGCGACCGCTGTTGAGGAGCATGCGGGCTATGGGGGGATTATGAGCAAAGGTAAGATGACAGTGAGCTGTCGAAGCACGCAAGCCGGAGGCTAAGGCACCGGTTTTGTCGGCGCCGGGTGCCACGCGTCAGCGTGCTGGCGCTGCAGGATATACATCTCGCAATTCGGAAGACTTCGCATGTTTGGATTTGGCAACTCCCCGCAGGAGGCGCTGGCCGCGTCCCTGCTCGCCATGGTGCTCGTCGGCATTATCGCGTCGGGCCTGATGCGCTGGCGCCGCCTGATGCGCCCCACTGACCTCCTAATGCCTGCTGCATTGCTGGCAGCCTATTGGCTCGTCTACAACAAAGTGCCGGCTTTTCCGCCTGTCGGGGCGGTCAACAAGGTATTCTATGTGATTGTTATCGGGACGGCAGTCGGGTTCGCGGTCGAGATCGCCGCCCAACGCGCGGTTCGAGTTGTGTCCCTTTTTCAGCCGGTGGCGGCCGCATTCTATATTGGCCTGCCCCGCTTGGGAGTGGCGACGTGGGAAGTGGCGGCAGCTGCAACGGCTGGCGTGGCTATAGTGTGGCTCGTCTTGGGCGGGGCGTCGGTTCGCGCGGAGGATGACGTAAAGCGGGGCGGCGTCGTTGCCGTGCTCGCGCTCGGCTTCGCGCCGATTGCCCTTCTGGGTGCATCGTCCTCTTCGTTTCAGCTCTGTCTGATGCTCGTAGCAGGTTGCCTGGGAATTCTCCTGATACACATCATCAATCCCGTTTTCCGCTTTGGCGGCGCCTCGGCGACCGGCGCATTGGGTGGACTGATTTCCGTCGCTTACACCGTGGTATTGATCACGCGCAAAGCCGATCCCATCGCCATCGCGATCCTCGGCCTCTGCGTTGTGCTGCCAGTGTTCTCGGAGGGTATCTGCCGGCTGCTTGCTGTATCTCGGCAGTTTCCGCGCCTTTTCGTCCATATCGCCCTGGCTGCGCTTCCGGCCGCGTTGGCGGTCGTTGTCGCGTTCCTGGACTATGGATCGAGTTTTCCAGTTTAACATGAGGAGGAGAATGAAAATGAAATACAGACTTGCAGCTTTGTTGCTTTCGATGGCGTCGCTCGCCGGAACAGTGTCGCCCGCCTGGGCCACCAAATTCGACATCGACCCGGTCCATTCAGGGATCGCGTTTTACATCGATCACCTCGGCTTCTCGAAAGTGATTGGCGTCGCGCAGGAATTCTCAGGCGCTTTCGAATTCGATGCCACGAAGCCCGAGGGAAGCAGCCTTGATGTCAAAGTCGCGGTCGGTTCGATCTCGACGAACAACAAGCAGCGCGACGGCGACATACAGGGCGCCGATTGGTTCAATGCGACGGAATTTCCGGAAATCACCTTCGTCGGCAAGGAATTCAAGAAAACCTCCGACACCACGGGACAAATTATTGGCGACCTAACCATTGCCGGGGTCACCAAGTCCGCTGCCCTGGATGTCAAGTTCAATAAGGAAGGCCAGAACCCGTGGGACAAAAGCCACGTGGTCGGCTTCAGCGCGACAACCAAGGTGAAGCGGAGCGATTTCGGCATGAAGGCAGCGCTCGGAATGATCGGTGATGAGGTCGAGCTCGTGATTCAGGTGGAAGGCCGCGAGCACCAAGGCTGATCAAACAATCCGGACCGTAGAGTCCCTTCCCGAAAGGATACCGTCGCCACAAAGCGACGGTATTTTTCCGTATGGGCGCAACCCTTATGCCGTCCGGCCTGAGATAGGCAGCCGAGTTGGTTTTTCCGGCTTCTCAGATACTTTTTGGTATGCAAATACGAAATGGTATGTTAACGAGAGATAGCGCTTGCTGGAAGGCAGGGATAAAGCCGTTAGCGCGCATCGGGAGGATCTTTACATGCGTTCGTTTGCAGTCCTCGTTTGTGGTGAGGCCGCGCCGCCAAGCTCGACCGTATCCGGAGTGACAACGGCCGATCAAAATCTCCCTCATTCATCTGCGACGTAACACTCGCACTCAGGCCGCGCCGCGGCAAATTTCGTAACAATCGAAAGGAAACCCATGGACGTTCGCGCCGCCGTTGCCGTTCAGGCCGGAAAACCGCTCGAAGTGATGACTGTGCAGCTGGAAGGGCCGCGGGCCGGCGAAGTGCTGGTCGAGGTCAAGGCGACGGGCATCTGCCACACCGACGATTTCACTTTGTCGGGCGCCGATCCGGAAGGCCTGTTTCCGGCCATCCTCGGCCATGAGGGCGCCGGCATCGTCGTCGATGTCGGCCCGGGCGTCACCTCGGTCAAGAAGGGCGACCACGTCATTCCGCTCTACACGCCTGAATGCCGCGAATGCTATTCCTGCCTGTCCCGCAAGACCAATCTCTGCACCTCGATCCGCGCGACCCAGGGCCAGGGGCTGATGCCGGATGGCACCAGCCGCTTCTCGATCGGCAAGGACAAGATCCATCACTATATGGGCTGCTCGACCTTTTCGAACTTCACCGTGTTGCCGGAGATCGCCCTTGCCAAGGTCAATCCCGACGCCCCCTTCGACAAGATCTGCTACATCGGCTGCGGCGTCACCACCGGCATCG
>NZ_ML133527.1 GCF_003985145.1 Rhizobium anhuiense
AAGCCAGCCATCGCGGCTGGGGCAAGTCCATCATCATCGGCGTGGCCGGCGCCGGCCAGGAGATCTCCACCCGTCCGTTCCAGCTGGTCACCGGCCGCAACTGGATGGGCACCGCCTTCGGCGGCGCGCGCGGGCGCACCGACGTGCCGAAGATCGTCGACTGGTACATGCAGGGCAAGATCCAGATCGATCCGATGATCACCCACACCATGCCGCTTGATGACATCAACAAGGGCTTCGAGCTGATGCATGCGGGCAAGTCCATCCGCGGCGTGGTCGTGTACTGATGACTGCAGCCAACTACAGGGTCGATCTCAAGAAGCTCGAAGAGCTCCCCGCGCGGGAGCTCTTCGACCTCATGAGAATGCGCGTCGATGTTTTTATCGTCGAGCAGAACTGCCCGTATCCGGAACTCGACGGCAAGGATATCGATGCTCTGCATTTGCGCCTTCTGGAGGACGCTGAGCTCCTGGGCGCGGCGCGAATCCTGAAACCGTATGAGCCGCGGGATCCATCAAAGATCGGCCGCGTCGTCGTCTCGCCTGCCCATCGCGGCAAGCGGCTGGGCGATGCATTGATGCGCGAAGCGATCACCGCCTGTGAGCGGCTTTACCCGGCAAATCCGATCGCCTTGTCGGCGCAGGCCCATCTGCGCCGTTTCTACGAATCCTTCGGCTTTGTCGGGATATCGCAGGAATATCTGGAAGACGGCATTCCCCATATCGATATGATCAGACAGCCGGCCATTCAGCCGGCATGAGGATATAGCCATGATCTATGTCGACGCCGATGCGTGCCCGGTAAAACCGGAAATCCTCAAGGTGGCCGAACGTCACGGCCTCGAAGTGACCTTCGTCGCCAATTCCGGCCTGCGCCCTTCGCGCGATCCGATGATCCACAACGTCATCGTCTCCAATGCCTTCGACGCCGCCGACAACTGGATCGCCGAACGCGCCGGTGCGGGCGATGTCGTCGTCACCGCCGATGTACCGCTAGCCGTGCGCTGTGTCGCGACCGGCGCCTTCGTCAGCGGCCCGACCGGGCGCGTCTTCGACGAAACCAATATCGGTATGGCAAGCGCCATGCGCGATCTCGGCGCGCATTTGCGTGAAACCGGCGAGAGCAAGGGCTATAACGCCGCCTTCAGCCCGAAAGACCGGTCACGCTTCCTCGAAACCTTCGACCGCCTCTGCCGCCGCGCCAAGAGCCTTTCCGCGCAAGCCGGCGGCCAAGGCTGATCGCATCCCCAACCAGCAAAACAAGTCAGCAACAAACGGGTGGCATGGCAGCCATGCCGATTCCTACCTTGAAGTAAGCCGTCTCCTCACGCATATACGCCCCATCGCAGACGACTGCGGCATCCCTCAGGATGCAACCGTCGCGGGGACGGCCTCGCTCTTGAACAAGGAGAGTCGTATGGCTTGGTTTCTGCTTTTTCTCGCCGGCCTTTTCGAATGTGGCTGGGCGATCGGTCTTAAATATACCGAGGGTTTCACGCGGCCGCTGCCGACCACGCTGACCGTCATATCCATGGTGATCAGCATCGTGCTGCTCGGCCTGGCGGTAAAGCACCTGCCGATCGGCACCGCCTACGCGGTCTGGACCGGCATCGGCACGGTTGGCACCGTACTGCTTGGCATCTGGCTGCTTGGCGATGAGGCAAGTGTCTCCCGTCTTGCCTGCACCATGCTGATCGTCGGCGGTATCGCCGGCCTCAAACTCACTGCCTGAGATTGAGGCTGAGGGGCGTCGGCGACGTCCCTCAGCTACGGTTCAGACTGTCTTGCGGTTGTCGACGGCGAGAGCGCCGGGACCGGAGAAGAACAGGTAGAGGAAGACGAAGCAGAACAGGATCGCGGCGTCGCCCTGGTTGACCGCCGGGAAGAAGCTGCTCGGCGCATGCGCCATGAAATAGGCGACCGCCATTTCGCCGGCGAGCAGGAAAGCGACAGGGCGCGTCAGCAGGCCAATGAGAATGAGGATACCGCCGATGAGCTCGAGAAGAGCCGCGAAAAGCATCAGCGGCGGCAGCGAGCCGGACATCTGCGAAGCCGGGAAGCCGAAAAGCTTCATCGTGCCGTGTTCGATGAACAGCAGTGCGGTGATGATTCTGAGAGCGGCCAGCCCGTAGGGGCGATAGGCAGAAAGACGCTCGAAACTTGACATTAAACCTCTCCATTAAAACAATTACAGCCGAGCGTTAGCCCGTCCTCGTCAGCGATTGAACACACGGATCACTGACGGCCGTTCACATTTTCGACAGCGGGTAAACACCCGATCGCGCAGCTTTATTCGGCGGAAACGTTAAAGCGGAATGTTGTCGTGTTTCTTCCACGGATTGGCGAGATCCTTGTTGCGCAGCATCTTCAGGCCGCGCGCCAGCCGCCTGCGGGTCGAATGCGGCATGATCACCTCGTCGACATAACCGCGCTCGGCGGCGACGAAGGGCGAGAGGAACCGATCCTCGTACATTTTCGTATGTGCGGCGATCTTCTCGGGATCGGCGATATCCTTGCGGAAAATGATCTCGACCGCGCCCTTGGCGCCCATCACGGCGATCTGCGCCGTTGGCCAGGCATAGTTCAGGTCGCCGCGCAGATGCTTCGACGCCATCACGTCATAGGCACCCCCGAAGGCTTTGCGGGTGATGACGGTGAGCTTCGGCACCGTTGCCTCGGCGTAAGCGAAGAGCAGCTTGGCGCCGTGCTTGATGAGGCCGCCATATTCCTGCGCCGTGCCCGGCAGGAAGCCCGGCACGTCGACAAACGTGACGATCGGAATATTGAAGCAGTCGCAAAAGCGCACGAAACGGGCCGCCTTGCGCGAGGCGTCGCTGTCGAGAACCCCGGCCAGCACCATCGGCTGGTTGGCTACGAAGCCGACGGTGGAGCCTTCGACGCGGCCGAAACCGCAGACGATGTTGCCGGCAAAACTCGCCTGGATCTCGAAGAAATCGCCCTCGTCCGCCACCTTCCGGATCAGTTCCTTGATATCGTAAGGCTTGTTGGCGCTCGCCGGCACCAGCGTGTCGAGAGAGGCGTCGATTTCTGTCACCGACTGGTAACATTCGATCTCCGGCAGCGGCGCGGTATTCGACAGCGGCAGGAAATCGATCAGCCGGCGCACCTGCAACAGCGTTTCGACATCATTGTCATAGGCGCCGTCGGCAATCGACGAGCGCACCGTATGGACGACGGCGCCGCCGAGTTCTTCGGCCGTCACTGTCTCGTTGGTCACCGTTTTCACCACATCCGGACCGGTGACGAACATGTAGGAGGTATCGCGCACCATGAAGATGAAATCGGTCATCGCAGGCGAATAGACGTCACCGCCGGCGCAAGGCCCCATGATGACGGAGATTTGCGGGATGACGCCGGAGGCCAGTACATTGCGCTGGAACACCTCGGCATAACCGCCGAGGGCCGCGACACCCTCCTGGATACGGGCGCCGCCGGCATCATAGATGCCGACGATCGGCGCGCGGTTCTTCAGCGCCATGTCCTGTACCTTCATGATCTTCTCGGCATGCGCTTCCGACAGCGAACCGCCGAAGACGGTGAAGTCCTTGGCGAAGACGAACACCGTGCGGCCGTTGACCGTCCCCCAGCCGGTGACGACGCCGTCGCCGGCAACACGGCTCTTGTCCATGCCGAAATCGGTGGAGCGATGTTCGACGAACATGTCGAACTCCTCGAAGGAGCCCTCGTCGAGGAAAAGGTCGATGCGCTCGCGCGCCGTCAGTTTGCCACGCTTGTGCTGGGCGTCGATGCGGGCTTTGCCACCGCCGAGACGGGCGATGTCGCGGCGCCGTTCCAGCTCTTCGAGAATTTCCTTCATGCGATCTCCCTCGCCGCTGCGGGCGGCAATCCGGCGGTAGATTTGTCCTAGCGGCTGCGGCCGCTGAGCGAGAAAACCGAGCGTATCCTTGCTGCAACGTCCTCGGCCAGGATCTCGTCGGCAAGCTTGGGATCGGCAGCGATGCTGGTCACGTCGAAGGCGCTGACGGCGATGACCGAGCCGTCCTCGACCGAGGCGGCGTCGATGCTGATCTTGGCGACGTTGCGGTCCTTCTGAAAGCCGAGGCCCTTTTCGACGGACACCACCCGGATCGTCAGCACCACCCGCGGCAGCACCGTGTTGCGCACCGTGGCGTTGATCGCGGCGTTGACGCGGTCGTTGATGCCGGAAAGCAGCTCGGCCGGCATGTTCGGGCCGGAGAGAACGACGGCGCTGCGCACATCATAGACCGGCGTCTCCGGCTTCGTGCCCGAGAGACTGACGCAGGCCGTGAGCGCGATACAGACGAGTGCGGCCCGGCAAAAACACGACCTCAGCCAATTCATTGCAAAATCCCGCACCACCCCGTTGGAGTCGCAGATTTCGCCATAATGCCTGGGAAGGCAATATGTTTCAGGCGCTTAGGGCGAAAAAAACATCCGTCGCCGCCTTGAACTCGGCAAAGCGCTTGGCCCGCCGCTCCTCAGCTTCCTCGTCGCTGCCCCAATGCTCGATCGTCCAGTCCTCGTCGAGATGGGCAAGCGACCAGGCCTCCTCCATCGTCACCCGGCCCTCGGCGAAGGCGAGCGCCAGGATCGCCGAACCTGTGAGCGTGGTGACCGTGTGGAGTGCTGCAAGCGCCATCGCGCTGTCATATCTGGCGAGCGTGACGGCGAAGGCGGCGGTCGCCTCGCGCGGCTGCTCCTGCGGCATCACCCCTTCGACAAGGATGAAGCGAGCGCCGAGATCGTTTGCCGCCCAGTCGATGACGGGGTCCCAGCGCTCCGCCTGCCGTTCGACCAGCAATTCCGGCCCATCGGCGCGATAGCAGAGCAGGTCGCTGGAGGAAAAACGCAGGATATCCTCGAAAATCGCCTGCGCATTGGCGGTAACGCCGTCGAGCGCGGTGTTGACGAGCCGTGTTACCGGCATGCTCACCGGATTGATTTCCTCGCCCTGCGCCTGCCATTCGGCCGCGACAAGCCGCGCCAGCACCTCTGTCGGAACGGCCAGAACCTGCCGCGCCGGCGTGCGCACCATCTTGCCGTCGAGCGTGATCGCAAAACCGCCCTCGTGCTCGGCAACGGAGACGTCGGTATAGAAACGCTTCGGCAGCGGCTTCTTCATCTGGATCTGCGCGCGGCGGATGGGATCGGGATGGCTCAGGCCTTCGGAAAGGTCGTTCAGCAGATCGCGCATGTGCTCACCTCAGGAAAAATGACGCAATATCTCGTTCGGATGGTAGGCGATGGCATCAGCGCCGTTGGCGATCAGCTCATCCACGCTGGCATAGCCCCAGGCAACACCGATCGCCTTGGCGCCGGCAGCCTTTGCCATCTGCATATCGTAAACGGCATCGCCGATGACAATGGTGTCGGCAGCATTCATGCCGGTTTCATCGCAGCATTCCGTCACCATGGCCGGATGCGGCTTGGAGGGGCAATCGTCAGCGGTCCGTGCGACGATGAAATGCTCGTCGAAGCCATGCGTCTCCATCACCAACTTCAGCCCACGCCTGGATTTGCCGGTCACCGCGCCGATCAGCAGGTCCTCGCGGCCGCTGATCGCATCGATCATCTCGCGAATGCCGGGAAACAGCGGCTCCTTGTAATCAAGATCCTGACGCACGATCGAAAACAGCGATTTGTAATGCGCCGTCATGTCGATGTCTTCCTGTTCCACATGCGGCCTGCCCTGCATACGGGCGATCGCAATATCGAGGGACAGGCCGATGATCGCCTTGGTGTCGTCAAATCGCGGTTCCGGTTTGCCGAACTTATCGAAGGTCCGGCGCATGGTTTCGTGGATCAGACCGGCGCTATCGACCAGCGTGCCATCACAATCGAAAAGCGCCAGTTTCATTCGTCGTCCCTTTCGGCACTGGAGAGATCGAAGCCGAGAAGGTTCCAGGTCTGGACCATGTGCGGCGGCAGCGGCGCGCTGACGCGCAGCCGCCCGCCGGACGGGTGCGGAATGTCGATGTGACGCGCGTGCAGATGCAGCTTCTTCTGGACGCCGCCCGGAAAATCCCAATTCGGATCGTCGTCGAAATATTTCGGATCGCCGATGATCGGGTGGCCGATATGCAGGGCATGGACGCGCAGCTGATGGGTCCGGCCGGTATAGGGCTCCATCTCCAGCCAGGCGAGGTTCTGGGCGGCGGTTTCGAGCACACGGTAGAAGGAGACGGCATGGTCCGCCCCGTCTTCGCCGTGTTTGGCGATCCGCATGCGGTCGCCGTCGGCAGTCGGCTCCTTGACCAGCCAGGTCGAGATCTTGTCCTCATGCTTACGCGGCACGCCCTTGACCAGCGACCAATAGGTCTTCTTGGTGTCGCGCTCGCGGAAGGCCGCCGTCAGCTTCTGCGCGGCGCCACGCGTACGGGCGATCACGAGAACCCCTGACGTGTCGCGGTCGAGGCGATGAACGAGCCGCGGCTTCTCGCCTTTCGGGCTGGTCCAGGCTTCGAGCATCTGGTCGATGTGCCTGGCGACGCCGGAGCCGCCCTGCACCGCAAGACCGGAGGGCTTGTTGAGCACGATCACCTTGTCGTCCTCATGCAGCACCATGCGCGACAGCAGTTCGAAATCGGTCGAATGCTTGAGATCCTTGCCGGCGATCGGTCCGGATTTCAGCTTGGCATCGACATCGAGCGGCGGCACGCGCACCGTCTGGCCGGGCTGCACGCGTGCATCCGATTTGACACGTCCACCGTCGACGCGCACCTGGCCGGAGCGCAGCAGTTTCTGCAGCGGGCCGAAACCGAGCCCCGGAAAGTGCACCTTGAACCAGCGATCGAGCCGCATGCCGGCTTCGTCGGGTTCAACCTTGATATGTTCTATGCCAGCCATGAAAAATCTTTCGGAAATTGCTGCGCGGGCCGAGCCGGCGTTCTTGCCGCTGCCTTTAGAGCATTTTCACGCAAAACGGAAACCGGAAAAGAAATCAGGCCAAAGCGCGCATGACGGCAAGGCCCGCGATGACAGCCGCCATCGAAAGCCCGACGCTCGCAACGATGTAGACGCCGCCGGCAACAGCCTCACCACGCTCGAACAATGAGATGGCATCGAGCGAGAAAGCCGAGAAGGTGGTGAAGCCGCCAAGGAAGCCGGTGATCAGCAGCAGGCGCAGTTCCACCGAGGCGTTGAACTTCCGCGCGATCAGCTCGGCGAAGACGCCGATGACGAAGCAGCCGACGACATTGACGGCGAGCGTGCCCCAGGGAAAGCCTGGCCCCATGAGCCTCAGCGCCCACTGGCCGACATAATATCTGAGGAGGGAACCGATGGCGCCGCCGACGGCGACGAGAAGAGCCTGGATCATGAGCCGGATTTACCGCGTTGCGAAAGTGATTCTAACCGAACCCCTATGAATTCTTACCATTTTGTAAAATGCCAATGATTTTCTTATGATGGCGCCAAGATCATGCCGATACGGTGATGGCATGACCCAGTTGCTGTCGATATCGGCCAACACCGCCGCCGTTGCCTTCGAATCGCTGCGCATCCCGCAGCGTGTCGCGACGAGCACGGCGGCGCGCGACGCACGACGCCTTGCCGACCGGCAAGTGAAGGCTGAGAGCACCGACGAGATCGACGAGCCCTCCAGCATCATCCAGTCGACGGAGGTGGCGCTCGACCTGATGGCCAAAGGCAATCGCCAACCGCAGGCGGGCCTGAAACAGGCGCTGCGATCCTACGAAGATTTCTGAGGCATCCGCCTTCCCCGAACGAAAAGCCCGCGGCTGCAATCGCAACCGCGGGCTTGTCTGTCCTAACTGCCGCTGCTCTTATTTGCCCTGGGCCGACAATACCTGCAGCACCAGATCGACCTTACCGGCCTTTTCGAAGGTCAGCGTCACCGGCACCGTGTCGCCCTGCTTGAACGGCGTCTTCACCTTCTGGAACATCAGATGCAGGTTGCCGGGCTCGAGCTTGACCGTCTCGCCGGCAGCGATGGCGATGCCGTCCTTCAGCTGGCGCATCCGCATGACATTGTCCTTGGTCTCCATCTCGTGGATCTGAACCTCGCCTGATGCAGGCGAGCTCACCGACACCAGCCGATCATCCGTCTGGCCGTTGTTCTTCACCGTGAAGAAACCGCCGCCGACCGGCTGGCCGGGCAGCATCGCCTTGGCGAAGCCGCCGGAGATTTCGAGATCGCCGGCCTTGACCGTTTCGCCGGCGGGCGCCGCAGCACCCAAGCCCGCCATACCGGACATGTCCATGCTGGTTTTACCGGTCATGTCCATGCCGGTTTTACCGGTCATGTCCATGCCGGCCATGTCGTCATGATCGTGGCCGTGACCTTCGCCGGCGACGACCTTCAGGAGCGGCGCCGGGCTTTTCAGCCCATGCGCGTCGTCGCCCTCCTTCGCCACCTGATCCCAGGCCGCGACGGTATCGCCACACATCTGCGTCACCGGAAAGGCGAGCGAGGTGCCGACGCCCGAAACCTTACCCTGGATCACGAAGGTGTCATAGAAATCGTCGGAGAGATTGCCGTTCTTCCAGCGGATCTCGATCGCGCCTGATTTCACCTTGTCGCCGTGATTGTCGTAGGTCTTCTGGTAATCGCCCTTGATCACCTCGAGCTCCCAGCCGGCCTTCGGCTGCGGCTTGGCGAAGACGAAACCTTCCGGCAGCTTGACCCGCACTTCCGTGGTCGCCTTGCCGTCGCAGCCGTGCGGCAGCTGCAATGTGGCGAGAATGGTGCTGTCCTGCTTTGCCTGCTTGTCGAGGAAGGTCACATGCGCCTCGGCGCCGGCAAAAGCGGTGGCGGAAAGAATGGCGGCAAGCCCGAATGTCTTGCCAATTTTTTCGAAAGTTTTCATCGGATATCTCCTCGCCGGCCGCGGACTTCTCTCAAGTGGACCGGCATTACTGATCATGGTTGCGATAACAGATCAGGCGAGGATGGGGGGCGCGCGGGAATTCGCCCGGCTGACGGCGCCTGCGCCGACAACGACAGAGATTTCGACCGGCGCGTTGATCAGCGAGCCGAGCTTGCGCTCGAGCCAGGAGCCCGCATCCGGCGTCGGCAGGATGACCGAGGCCGACAGCCGGCAAGCTTCACAATTCGGTTTGAAGGTAAGGGTCTTGCCGTCGGCGTCCTTTATGGTGACGCAGAGCGAGGCGAAGGTGCCGTCGGGCAGCACATAGGCCGCGGCATCGTAGCCCTCGGCGGCGGCAGCCTGCGGCGCCTGATGGGCAAGGCCGAGCAAAACCAAGCTCAATGCGCAAAGCATGCGCAGGAAGAGCGTCGCTTTCAGTCCGGTCTGCCGCATGAGATCCCCTTCAACAGCATGTCGCGATAGCCGGTTTCCCCGCCGAATGCAAAAGCAGATTTGCCGCAGATTAGGGCTTGGCTGGAATAAGACGACAAAAATTTGCCCGGTCACGACATTTGCCCCTTGCCAAGCGCTGCACCCGCCGGATAATTGCGCCAACCTTGTTGGGAGAATCCGGTGCTTTCGCCACCGGTGCCGAAGGAGCAACCGCCCCGGAAACTCTCAGGCAAAAGGACCAGCAAGGGGCAGACGGAACTCTGGAGAGAAGCGTTCTCGAAACGCTCGCCGAAGGGATAACAATCTCAGGCACTCAGGACAGAGGGGGCTCAGGAGAGAAGTGCGCAACCGCGCCTTCAGATTTGAGCCCGCGCCTTCCTGAGAAGGCGCAAACCCCGGAGGCGTCTTTTGGACGATACTGCTGCCCTGAAGAAAACCCCGCTGCATGCCCTGCATCTTTCGCTCGGCGCCCGCATGGTGCCGTTCGCTGGCTATGACATGCCGGTGCAATATCCTGCAGGTGTCATGAAGGAACATCTTCATACCCGCACCGAAGCCGGCCTCTTCGACGTCTCCCATATGGGCCAGGTGATCGTGAAGGCGAAATCGGGCAGCTACGAAGATGCCGCGCTGGCGCTCGAAAGCCTGGTGCCGGTTGACATACTGGGCCTTGCCGAGGGCCGTCAGCGCTATGGCTTCTTCACCGACGACACCGGCTGCATTCTCGACGACCTGATGATCACCCATCTCGACGATCATCTTTTCGTCGTCGTCAACGCGTCGTGCAAGGAAGCCGACCTCGCCCATCTGCAGACCCATATCGGCGACCAATGCGATATCACCCTTCTCAATCGTGCTCTGATCGCGCTGCAGGGACCGCGTGCCGTCGAGGTTCTCGCCGAGCTCTGGGCCGACGTCGCGGCGATGAAATTCATGGATGTGCGCCACTGCCGCCTGCACGACGTTTCCTGTCTTGTCTCGCGCTCCGGCTATAGCGGCGAGGACGGCTTTGAAATCTCGATTCCATCAGACAAGGCCGAGGATGTCACCATGCGGTTGCTCGAACATCCCGACGTCCAGGCAATCGGGCTTGGTGCCCGCGATTCGCTGCGGCTGGAAGCCGGCCTCTGCCTCTACGGCAATGATATCGACACGACCACCTCACCGGTCGAGGCGGCGCTGGAATGGGCCATGCAGAAGGCAAGGCGCGGCGGTGGTGCACGCGCCGGCGGCTTCCCCGGCTCCGGCCGCATCCTTTCCGAACTCGAAAACGGCGCCGCGCGCCGCCGCGTCGGCCTGAAGCCGGAAGGCAAGGCCCCGGTACGCGGCCATGCCAAGCTCTATGCCGATGCCGAGGGCAAGGTCGAAATCGGCGAAGTCACCTCGGGCGGCTTCGGTCCCAGCGTCGAAGGCCCCGTCGCCATGGGTTACGTGCCAATCTCTTATGCTGCGGCGGGCACACTCGTCTACGCCGAGGTGCGCGGCAAATATCTGCCGATCACCGTCAGCGCCCTGCCCTTCGTCACACCGACCTACAAACGCTAACCTTTTCCAGAGAGGACGAACAATGCTGAAATTTACCGAAGAACACGAATGGCTGAAGATCGAAGGCGGCGTTGCGACGGTCGGCATCACCAACTATGCCGTCGATCAGCTCGGCGACCTGGTTTTCGTCGAACTGCCGGAAGTCGGCGCGACCTTCTCCAAGAACGGCAATGCCGCGACCGTTGAATCCGTCAAGGCTGCTTCCGACGTCTATTGTCCGCTTGATGGCGAGATCACCGAGGTCAATCCGGCCATCGTTGCCGATCCGTCGCTGGTCAATTCCGATCCTCAGGGAGCCGGCTGGTTCTTCAAGCTGAAGCTTGCAAATCCTGCGGACGCCGATGGCCTGCTCGATGAGGCGGCCTACAAGGAGCTCACTGCGTAATGACGACGCCGACGGAATTCCAGTTTACCGACTATCAGCCCTACGATTTCGCCAATCGCCGCCATATCGGCCCCTCGCCGGCTGAGATGACCGACATGCTGAAGGTGATCGGCTATAACAGCCTCGACGGCCTGATCGACGCGACACTGCCGCCCTCGATCCGCCAGAAGGCGCCGCTCGTCTGGGGCGCGCCGATGACCGAGCGTGAGGCGCTCGACAAGTTGCGCGAGACCGCCAACAAGAACAAGGTGCTGGTCTCGCTGATCGGCCAGGGTTACTACGGCACCATCACGCCGCCTGTCATCCAGCGCAACATCCTGGAGAACCCGGCCTGGTATACGGCCTATACGCCTTACCAGCCGGAGATCAGCCAGGGCCGCCTGGAAGCGCTGCTCAACTACCAGACGATGATCTGCGACTTGACCGGCCTCGACGTCGCCAACGCCTCGCTGCTCGACGAGGCGACCGCCGCCGCCGAAGGCATGGCCATCGCCGAGCGCGTCGCCAAGTCGAAGGCAAAAGCCTTCTTCGTCGATGCAGACTGTCATCCGCAGACCATCGCCCTCATCCGCACCCGCGCCGAGCCACTCGGCTGGAGCGTCATCGTCGGCAATCCCTTCACCGATCTCGACCCCGTCGATGTCTTCGGGGCGATCTTCCAGTATCCGGGCACGCATGGTCACGTGCATGATTTTACCGGCCTGATCGCGCGCCTGCACCAGACCGGCGCCATCGCTATCGTCGCCGCCGATATCCTGGCGCTGACGCTGCTGAAATCGCCCGGCGAAATGGGCGCCGATATCGCAATCGGTTCCTCGCAGCGCTTCGGCGTCCCGGTCGGCTATGGCGGCCCGCATGCAGCCTATATGTCGGTCAAGGATGCCATCAAGCGCTCCATGCCCGGCCGTCTCGTCGGCGTTTCCGTCGATGCCCGTGGCAACCGTGCCTATCGCCTGTCGCTGCAGACCCGCGAGCAGCATATCCGCCGCGAGAAGGCGACGTCGAATATCTGCACCGCCCAGGTGCTGCTCGCCGTCATGGCCTCGATGTATGCCGTCTTCCACGGTCCGAAGGGCATCAAGGCGATCGCCCAGCAGGTGCACCAGAAAGCCGTGCTGATGGCCAAGGGCCTGGAAAAGCTCGGCTATAAGGTGGAACCCGACACCTTCTTCGACACGATCACCGTCGATGTCGGCCACATGCAGGGCCTGATCCTGCGCGCCGCCGTTGCCGAAGGCGTCAATCTGCGCAAGGTCGGCGAAACCCGGATCGGCATGAGCCTCGACGAGCGCACCCGCCCTGCGACGCTGGAAGCCGTGTGGCGCGCCTTCGGCGGCAATTTCACCATTGCCGATTTCGAGCCTTCCTATCGCCTGCCGAAGGGCCTGCTTCGGACCAGCGACTACCTCACCCATCCGATCTTCCACATGAACCGCGCCGAAAGCGAGATGACGCGTTACATCCGCCGGCTCTCAGACCGGGATCTGGCGCTCGACCGCTCGATGATCCCGCTCGGCTCCTGCACGATGAAGCTCAATGCGACGGCGGAAATGCTGCCGATCACCTGGCCGGAATTTTCCGACATCCATCCCTTCGTGCCATCAGACCAGGCGCTCGGCTACCGCGAGATGATCGACGACCTGATCGAAAAGCTCTGCGCCGTTACCGGCTACGACGCCTTCTCGATGCAGCCGAATTCCGGCGCGCAGGGCGAATATGCCGGCCTGCTGACGATCCGCAACTATCATATCGCCAACGGCGACGGCCATCGTGACGTCTGCCTGATCCCGACCTCGGCGCATGGCACCAACCCGGCCTCGGCCCAGATGGTCGGCATGAAGGTGGTCGTCGTCAAGGTCCGCGAGAATGGCGATATCGATCTCGACGATTTCCGCGCTAAGGCTGAGCAGCATGCGGCAAATCTCTCCTGCTGCATGATCACCTATCCCTCGACTCACGGCGTCTTCGAGGAAACGGTGAAGGAAATCTGTGATCTGGTGCATGAGCATGGCGGCCAGGTCTATCTCGACGGCGCCAACATGAACGCCATGGTCGGCCTGTCCCGCCCCGGTGACATCGGCTCCGACGTCAGCCATCTGAACCTGCACAAGACTTTCTGCATTCCGCATGGCGGCGGCGGCCCCGGCATGGGCCCGATTGGCGTCAAGGCGCATCTGGCGCCTCACCTGCCGGGCCATCCCGAAACCGACGGCCGTTCGGGTGCGGTCTCGGCCGCCGCCTTCGGCTCCGCCTCGATCCTGCCGATCTCCTGGAGCTATTGCCTGATGATGGGCGGCGAAGGCCTGACGCAGGCGACCAAGGTGGCGATCCTCAACGCCAACTATATCGCCACCCGGCTGAAGGGCGCCTATGACGTGCTCTACAAGTCGAAGACTGGCCGGGTCGCGCATGAATGCATCATCGACACCCGCCCGCTGGTCGACAGCTCGGGCGTCACCGTCGACGACGTCGCCAAGCGTCTGATCGACTGCGGCTTCCATGCGCCGACCATGAGCTGGCCGGTCGCCGGCACGCTGATGATCGAGCCGACGGAAAGCGAGACCAAAGCCGAGCTCGACCGTTTCTGCGAGGCGATGCTGGCGATCCGCGAGGAAGCCCGCGCCATCGAGGATGGCCGCATGGACAAGACCAACAACCCGCTGAAGAACGCCCCGCACACGGTCGAAGACCTCGTCGGCGAATGGGACCGTCCCTACAGCCGGGAACAGGCCTGCTTCCCGCCCGGCGCCTTCCGCGTCGACAAATATTGGTCCCCAGTCAACCGCGTCGACAACGTCTATGGCGACCGCAACCTGATCTGCACCTGCCCGCCGGTGGAAAGCTACGCAGAGGCAGCCGAATAACGCTCACACCTGACGCCGTAGCGAAAGCCGAGCAATCCAAGCCCCTTCCATCATGGGAGGGGCTTTCCTCATTCTGATAGAAATGTGCGAAGGAAGGTCATTCCATGCCCCAGGATCAAAGCGAAGCAAGAATGCAGGCGCCATGGTCGAAACCTGTGCTCGTCGCCCTCGAAGAGTCCGGCAAATACACGAGCATCGATACCACCCAGGCCGCCTCCTGGGCGATGATCGAGGATTGGCCGACCGAGGACGGTGCCGCACTCGACCAGGCGCTGCTGATCTGCGCCGACGTCATCAAGGGCAAGCGCACCGGCGAGGACGCACGCAAAGCATTCATCGCCGCCGCGGTCGAAGCTGGCCTCGATATCAAGACCTGAACGGCGGAGACACGACGCCCCGCGTAGGTTCAACGTAAGAGAAGCGGACCGGTTTGCAGCCGATCCAGCTTCAATACCTCGGCAGGGGCACCCGTTCCCGGTTCCCCTGCTCTCCGTCAGTACCAAAATGTGCGGTTTGCCGCTTAGAAGCGCTCGCCGACCATGTCCTCGCTCTTGGCCCACAATGCCTTGGCCGTCGCGGGATCGAGCGCGTAGCTGCGCACGCCTTCGGAAATCGGGCTGATTTCCGCATCCGTTACTTCGGAGACGTGGCAATTTTCGCAATATCTGCCGCCGACCGCGTCTGCCGGAGCGACGAAACCTGCCCAGACTGAGGTCGCGGCACCTTGCGGGATCGTCTTCCGCTGGAAGGGCGGTTTGCCCTCGGCGGCAAGTGCTGCGTTGATCTCAGCCATCATGCCTTCGATCGCGCCGGCGCCGACATGACGGTCGAGCTCGGTCTGAATGCCGCCGGGATGCAGTGCCGTCGCACGGATACCACGCTTCTCGAGGCGCCGGTCGAGCTCCACCGCGAACAGGATATTTGCGGTTTTCGACTGGGCATAGGCCGCCCAGGGCTCATAGGTCTTGCTCTCGAAATTGAGGTCGTCGAGGCTGAAAGGAGCCATGCGATGGGCCGAGGACGCGACGATCACCACACGGCCGCCCGATTTGACGAGCGATGCGATGCGATTGACCAGCACAAAATGACCGAGATGATTGGTGCCGAACTGCGTTTCGAAACCATCGGCGGTGCGGCCGAAGGGAGCAGCCATCACGCCGGCATTGGCAATGACGACGTCGAAGGGGCGGCCATCCGCGATGAGCGCATCGGCGCAGGCCCGCACGCTTGCCAGAGAAGCAAGATCGAGCTCGACGATGTCAAGACTGCCGCCATTGGCTTCACCGGCGCGCACGACTTCCGTTGCCGCCCTTGCCTTTGCAAGGTCACGGGCCGTACCCACCACCTGCGCTCCATGGGCTGCCAGGACACGTGCGGTTTCCACGCCGAGACCGGCCGAAACACCCGTCACCAGAACACGCTTGCCCTTGAGATCGACGCCGGCGAGCACCTCATCGGTGGTCGATGTCGCGCCAAAAAGTCCACTCATGATTATCTCCTTGATCATGGCGCACCGCTCCGGGCTGGAGGACCATTGTCCGCCGGCCTCAAATGAAATAAAAGGAGGATGCCTCCAGATAAATATGGAGGGCGCCTCCGTTTATCAAGGGGACTTCTTGGAAATGGCTGAAAAAAGTGACGGACCCACCGTCCGAAAGCCGCGTGCGGATGCCGAACGCAACCGCCTTCTGCTGATGGAAACGGCAAAGACCGTCTTTGCCGACAAGGGTTCCAGCGCCAGCCTGGAAGAAATTGCCCGCATCGCCGGCGTCGGCATCGGCACACTTTATCGCCATTTCCCGACGCGCGATGCATTGGTTGCCGCCATCTACCGCAACGAGACGACGCAGCTTGCCGCCGCCGCCAAAAGCCTTGCCGAGACACATCCGCCTGTCGAAGCGCTTCGTCTGTGGCTGGTGCAGTTCGTCGATTATGTCGTAACGAAACACGGCATGTCGGAGGTGCTGGATTCTTTGGTCGGCGGCACCTCCGAGCTCTATGCCGATTCGGCCGACTTGATCATAGGCGCCGTCAATCTGCTGGTGGATCGCGCAGTCGCCACCGGCGAAATCCGCCTGGCGATGGACCCGCTCGATATCCTGCGCGCGCTGGCGGGCGGCGCAAGCATCAGCTGCGGCCCCGCCTGGCGGGAGGCGGCAAGACAACTCATCGATATTCTGATTGCGGGGATGAGAGCCAGTCGCTGAGAGGGAGCCAAGTCGCAGTGGCTAAAGGCCCCTCCCATAGGTTGGGAGCGGCTGGATGCTTCTGATGCACAAGGATCAAATTTAACCTTTCTTAGCAAGTCTCTGTTAGCAATTCATAAAGGCGGCTTCCATCAACATGGATCATCGTCGATCCCTTGTTTTGCGTGCAGGTTCTTATGCGTCCATCGGCTGTGCCAGCAATCCTCCTCGCCGCCCTGATTCTCTCGGGATGCTCCGCAAGTTCTGGCGCCGAAGATGTGCTCACCCCTGTACCGTCGCGCGAAACGACCAATGCCATTACCCAGCCGAGCGGCCCGATACCGGCTGCAGCCGTGGGCGATCCTGCTCCGCAGGCAAGCCCGCCGCAGGAGGCATTGAGCTGGACGGGGCAGGTTCCGGAGCCGCAGGCGCTCGTCCCCGCAGACAGGCCGGTCGGCATGCCGATGCCGACGGAAAAACCGGTCGCCATGCTGATGCCGAGCAATCCCGCGGGCAATGCGATGCCCGATCTCGGCGCGAGGCCGCCCTCACGCGGCCAAATTTACGGCCACCGGTTCCGTGATGCCAAACCGATCAACTTCGGTTCCACCTCGCCGAGAAAGCTTGCCGTGCACGGCGTCGACGTGTCGCGCTGGCAGGGCGAGATCGATTGGGAGACGCTGCGCAGGCAAGGCGCGAACTTCGTCTACATCAAGGCGACAGACGGTGGCGATCACCTCGATCCGATGTTCAAGAAGAACTGGCGCCGGGCCAAGGAAGCCGGGCTGAAACACGGCGCCTATCACTTCTTCTATTGGTGCCGGACAGCCGGCGAGCAGGCCGACTGGTTCATCCGCAACGTACCGAAGGAAGCCAACGCTCTTCCGCCTGTGATCGACGTCGAATGGAACGGCGAATCGAGCTGCAAGAGGCGCATCTCGCCTGAACGTGTCCGGGAAAAGATGCAGGTCTTCATGGACAAGCTGGAGCGCCATTACGGCCAGCGTCCAATCATCTACACCGCGCCGGACTTCTACCGGGATAACCTGAAGGGCCAAATGCTCGACTATCCCTTCTGGCTGCGCTCGGTGGCCGCTCACCCCTCCAAGGTCTATCCGGGCCGCAAGTGGCTCTTCTGGCAGTATTCCGGCTCCGGCCTTTCGGATGGCGTCGACGGCAAGATCGACCTGAACGTCTTCAACGGCAATGAAAGCGACTGGCACGACTGGGTGGCGTCGCGATAGCCAAGCTGTCCATGATTTCCGCGCCTTTCCAACATCGTTCCGTGCCAATCCGGAACAGATGAATGGCAAGACGCACTCAGCTGTAGGTCTTTGCTAACGCAACGCCTTCAGCATTCTCTAAATCCTCGCGTGTACAAGAATTTCATCCAGTTCTGGGGAAACGGCTGATGAGCATATCGGGCATGACGAGCACTGCTCTTTCGGGAATGCGGGCGCAGACGACGCGGGTCGGCGCGATTGCCAACAACATCGCAAACAGCAGCACGCCGGACTATGCCAGGCTGAACACCAGCCTCACCTCCGTTGAAGCAGGCGGTGTCCAGGCCGTCGTCAGCCCGACGGCGTCGGATGTCGATCCCGCCACCGAATTGACCGGCCTTGTTGAAGCCGAGCAGAGCTACAAGGCAAACGCCGTGGTCTTCGAGACCGGCGCCGATATGTGGGAAATGCTGATGAGCATCAAGCGCGACTGAGCACGCCCGATTTCATGGAGTTGCTGGCGGAGAATTTTCCGTCGGCCTGAAGGCCATCAGGAATGCGCCGGCTCGGCCTGGCGCTGGGTGGCAAGGGCCGCGAGATCGGCAGGCTTCAGCTCGACGGATTCGCCGCAGCCACAGGCCGACGTCTGGTTCGGATTGGTGAAGGTGAAGCCCGAGCGCAGCGTCGTCGTTTCGAAGCCCATTTCGGTGCCGAGCAGGTAAAGAGCCGCCGATGGCTCGACCCAGACTTTTGCACCATCGCGCTCGATCAGGTCGTCCTTGGCATTGGGCTCGGTCACCAGGTCGATGGTATACTCCATCCCGGCGCAGCCGCCCTTCTTGATGCCGACGCGAATGCCTTTAGCGTCCGGTCCCGAGTTCTCGACGATCGACTTGACACGGGCCGCAGCCCCGTCCGTCATGCTCATGATTGCAAAGCCCATCGGCTCATTCTCCTTCCGCAACCGGGGTCAAGATCCGGCGCATCGTGACTCGAATGTAGTCGTCCGAGGTAAACGGATCAATACCACGGCACCGTATCAGTACCAGCCGACGGCGACCTGCGCCTCTTCGGACATGCGGTCCGGCGTCCACGGCGGATCGAAGGTCATTTCGACCTCGACGCCCGATACGCCCTCGACGGCGCCGACGGCGTTCTCGACCCAGCCTGGCATCTCGCCGGCCACCGGGCAGCCGGGCGCTGTCAGCGTCATCATGATCTTCACCATCCGGTCGTCTTCGATATCGATCTTGTAGATCAGACCGAGTTCGAAGATGTCGGCCGGAATTTCGGGATCGTAGACGGTCTTCAGGGCGCTGATGACGTCGTCACTCAGCCGCGCCAGTTCATCGGCCGGAATGCTGGAATGCACGATGCCTTCGCGCACGTCGATCTTCTGTTCGCTTTCGTCCAGGCTCATCACGGACACTCCTCAAGCAAAGAACTTGCGCGCATATTCCAGCGCATCGGCCAGGGTATCGACCTCGGCGCGGGTATTATACATGCCGAAGGATGCACGGCATGTGGATGTGACGCCGAAGCGTTTCAAGAGCGGCATGGCGCAATGCGTGCCGGCCCTGACCGCAACACCCTGCCGGTCGATCACCATCGAGACGTCATGGGCATGGATTCCGGCAAGCTCGAAAGAAAAGATACTCCCCTTATCCGGCGCCGTCCCGAAGACCCGCAGCGAATTGACCGATTTCAGCCGCTCGACAGCATAGGCCGCAAGATCGGCCTCATGCCGGGCGATCGCCTCGCGGCCGACCTTCTCCATATAGTCGAGCGCGTAACCGAGCCCGATCGCCTGCACGATCGGCGGTGTGCCGGCCTCGAAGCGATGCGGCGGATCGTTATAGGTAACGACGTCCTCGGCGACTTCGAAGATCATCTCGCCGCCACCCTGGAACGGACGCATCTCCTGCAGCCGTTCCTTCTTGCCGTAAAGCACGCCGATGCCGGATGGGCCGTAGAGCTTGTGGCCGGTCATGACGTACCAGTCGCAATCGATATCCTGCACGTCGACCGGCAGATGCACGGCGCCCTGGCTGCCATCGATCAGCACCGGGATGCCGCGCTCATGCGCGATCCGGCAGACTTCCTTGACGGGAACGATCGTGCCGAGCGCATTCGACATGTGGGTGATGGCGACGAGCTTGGTGCGCTCCGTCAGGCTCTTTTCGAAATCCTCGATATGGAAGGCGCCCTCGTCGTCGACGGGCACCCAGACGAGTTTGGCGCCCTGCCGCTCGCGGATGAAGTGCCAGGGCACGATGTTGGAATGGTGCTCCATGATCGTGAGGACGATCTCGTCGCCTTCGCCAATCTTGGGCATGCCCCAGCCATAGGCGACGGTGTTGATCGCTTCCGTCGAATTCTTGGTGAAGACGATGTCATCAACCGAAGGCGCATTGAGGAAGCGGCGGACTTTTTCGCGCGCGGCCTCATAGGCGTCCGTCGCGGCATTCGAGAGATAGTGTAGGCCGCGATGCACATTGGCATATTCATGCGAATAGGCATGCGAGATGGCGTCGATCACCACCTGCGGCTTCTGTGCCGACGCGCCGTTATCGAGATAGACCAGCGGCTTGCCGTGCACCTTCTCCGCCAGGATCGGAAAATCCCGGCGGATGGCTTCGACGTCGTACTCAGTGGCCGGCACTATCTTGTCCATCGATATATCCGATCAGGCGTGCTTTTCGAGCCAGGCCGAAATCACGCTTTCCAGCGCCTCGACCAGGGCCTCGTCTTCCAGTTCCTCGACGATTTCGGCGACGAAGGCGTTGACCAGCATCGCCCGCGCCATCTTCTCCGGAATACCACGCGCCATCAGGTAATAGAGATGATTGGCGTCGATATCGGTCACCGTCGCGCCATGGCCGCACTGCACGTCGTCGGCAAAGATCTCAAGCTCGGGCTTGACCGAGAATTCGGCATCGTCGGACATCAGCAGCGTGTTGCAGGCCATCTTGGCATCGGTCTTCTGCGCATCGGGCGCCACCCGGATCATGCCCTGGAACACGCCCTTGGCGCGGTCGAAGACGACGTTGCGGATCACCTCGGTCGAACCGGTGTTCGGCACGTCGTGGCCGAGCACCATCGTCACGTCTGTATGGCTGTCAGCGCCCAGCAGGTTGATGCCGCGCAGCGTCAGATCGGCGCCCTCGCCCGTCACCTTGATATGCAGCTCCTGGCGCACCAGCTTGCCGCCGGCATTGATGACGAACAGCCGAAGCTTGGCGTCAGCGCCGAGATCGATGCGGATCTGCCCAAGATGCGTATCGTCGGCTCCCTGCTGCTGCAGGATGATCCAGGTCAGCTCCGTTCCCTCGCCGACCGTAATGTCGCTGACATGGGAGACCAGCGCCGCATCATTTGTCGCCGCAAGGTGACGCTCGATGACGGTCGCCTTGACGCCGGCGCCGAAGGCCACGGGAAGGCGCGTATGCGCTTGCCCGCCGGCATGGATGAACTGGATTTCGAGCGGAGCTTCAAGCTCGGTGCCGGCAGGCACGTCGACGACATAGCCGTCGCGCACGAAGCTGCCATTGATGCGGCCGACGGCGTCGTCGTTGCCGAGCGCATCGAGCCCGTTTGCGGCGGAGCCATCGAGCAGATGGCCGGAATAGGTCGAAATGCCAAGACCGTCGGCGGCAGCCTTCTGGTTGGAATGGCCCTGGATCACCGCCAGCACCGTGGCATCGGCAACGAGCGGCTCCAAAGCTTCGGAGCCCGCATCACCCGCCTGTGGCGGAACGGTGCGCAGAAGATTCTTGAGGTCGGTATAATGCCAGGCCTCGATGCGGCGCGTCGGCAGGCCGGCCTTCTTCAGGTCGTCGAGAAGCCGGTCGCGCAGCGCCGTCACCGCGCCATTGCCGGGCAGCTCACCGATCTGCTGGTTGAAGGCCTCGATCAGTGCCGCTTCGGCCGCTGTCAGGCGGCTCGTCGTCTGCATGTTCATGGACGTCGTCCTTTCCACCCGAACTCAGGCCGCCGTGCCGATGATGTCGGCATAGCCATTGGCTTCCAGCTCATGCGCCAGCGTCTTGTCGCCCGACTTGATCACCTGGCCCTTATAGAGCACGTGGACGGTATCGGGCACGATATAGTCGAGCAGGCGCTGGTAATGGGTGATCACCACGACGGCGCGATCCGGCGAACGCAGCGCGTTGACGCCGTCGGCGACAATCTTCAGCGCGTCGATATCGAGGCCGGAATCGGTTTCGTCGAGCACGCAGAGCTTCGGTTCGAGCAGCGCCATCTGCAGGATCTCGGCGCGCTTCTTCTCGCCGCCGGAAAAGCCGACATTCAGCGGCCGCTTCAGCATCTCGGTATTGATCTGCAGCTTGCCGGCGGCATCCTTGACGCGGCGCATGAAATCCGGCGTCGTCAGCTCGTCCTCGCCGCGCGCCTTGCGCTGCTCGTTCATCGCCACCTTCAAGAACTGCATGGTGGCGACACCGGGGATTTCGACCGGATACTGAAAGGCAAGGAAGATGCCCTTGGCGGCGCGCTCAGCCGGATCGAGCTCGAGGATGCTCTCGCCATTATAAAGAATGTCGCCCTCAGTCACTTCGTAGTCGCTGCGGCCGGACAGCACATAGGAGAGTGTCGACTTGCCGGAGCCGTTCGGCCCCATGATCGCGGCAACTTCGCCGGCCTTCACCGTCAGGTTCAGGCCACGGATGATCTCGGTGCCGTCTTCGGCGATGCGGGCATGGAGGTTTCTGATTTCAAGCATAGTCTCGATCTTTCACTTGGGGCTTTTCCATCCAGGGAAAATGCGTTCCATCAATTCTGACAATTCATCGACCAGTTCGGCTGCTCTACTGAGCACCAGCACAACGGCACATAGGCCAAGAGACGAAAGCACGATCAGTTTGCCGATATTCCAGTTGGCGAATGCAACAAACATTCCTACGACAACACCGGCCAGCGCCGTAGAGAACAAAAACATCAGAGCGCTCGCTATCCAATGCCTTTGTTCGCCTGTCTGCCAAAGCGGTGGCTTTTCGTCCACTACCCAACCGAGCCTTCGAGCGAGATGCTGATCAGCTTCTGCGCCTCGACGGCGAATTCCATCGGCAGTTCCTGCAGGACTTCCTTGACGAAGCCGTTGACGATCAGTGCGATCGCCGCTTCTGTCGGGATACCGCGCTGCAGGCAGTAGAACAGTTGGTCCTCGGAGATCTTCGAGGTCGTGGCTTCATGTTCGAACTGCGCCGTCGAATTCTTCGCCTCGATGTAGGGCACGGTATGAGCGCCGCACTTGTCGCCGATCAGCAGCGAATCGCACTGGGTGAAGTTGCGTGCGTTCGACGCCTTGCGGTGAGCCGAGACCTGGCCGCGATAGGTGTTGTTGGACACGCCGGCGGCGATGCCCTTGGAGACGATGCGGCTCGACGTGTTCTTGCCGAGATGGATCATCTTGGTGCCGCTGTCGATCTGCTGATGGCCGTTGGACACGGCGATCGAGTAGAACTCGCCGCGGCTGTCGTCGCCGCGCAGGATGCAGGACGGATATTTCCAGGTGATCGCCGAGCCGGTTTCGACCTGCGTCCAGGAAATCTTCGAGCGGTCGCCACGGCAATCGCCGCGCTTGGTGACGAAGTTGTAGATGCCGCCCTTGCCTTCCTTGTCACCGGGATACCAGTTCTGGACGGTGGAATACTTGATCTCGGCATCGTCGAGCGCAACCAGCTCGACCACGGCAGCATGCAACTGATTTTCGTCGCGCTGCGGCGCCGTGCAGCCTTCCAGATAGGAGACGTAGGCGCCTTCTTCCGCGATGATCAGGGTGCGCTCGAACTGGCCGGTGCCCTTCTCGTTGATGCGGAAATAGGTGGAAAGCTCCATCGGGCAGCGAACGCCCTTCGGAATGAACACGAAGGAGCCGTCGGTGAAAACAGCCGAATTCAGCGTCGCATAATAGTTATCGCTCGTCGGCACCACGGAGCCGAGGTATTTCTGCACCAGTTCCGGATGCTCGCGGATGGCTTCCGAGATCGACATGAAGATCACGCCGGCCTTCTTCAGCTCCGCCTTGAAGGTGGTGACGACCGAAACGCTGTCGAAAACGGCGTCGACGGCGATCTTCGGCTTCTCGACACCGGCAAGGATCTCCTGCTCGCGCAGCGGGATGCCGAGCTTCTCGTAGACCTTCAACAGCTCCGGATCGACCTCGTCGAGCGACTTCGGACCCGGCGTGCTCTTCGGCGCGGCGTAGTAATAGATGTCGTTGAAATCGATCTTCGGATAATTGACGCGCGCCCAGGTCGGCTCTTCCAGCGTCAGCCAGCGCCGATAGGCTTCAAGGCGCCATTCCAGCATCCACTCCGGCTCCTGCTTCTTGGCCGAAATGAAGCGAATGATGTCCTCGGACAGGCCTTTCGGCGCTTTGTCCATCTCGATGACGGTCTCGAAACCGTATTTGTACTGGTCCACATCGATCAGGCGGACCTGGTCGATTGTTTCCTGCACCGCAGCCATTTCATTCTCCAATCTCGCCGGATACAAGGTCCGGCAGCTTGTAGCGTTCGGGCAATTGTCCTGCCCTGATGTCGGGCAAATGCCTTACCCTGATGTAAGAGGCCAAAAGGGACTTTTCAGCCCGATTGGCAAGCGGAAATTTGCGTTTCCGCAAGTTTATGATGCGGCTTATGCCGCCTCACCCGCCGACCTTCGCCGGCAGGCAATCTTCGCGAAAGCCGCAATCACCCTGTCGACATCGTCTTCCGTTGTCGAAAAGCCGAGCGAGATGCGCAATGCCCCGAGCTTGGCGTCACGTCCCATCGCCGTCAGCACATGGCTTTCGCCAAGCCGACCGGATGAGCAGGCCGAGCCTGCGGAAAGGGCAACGCCTTCGAGATCGAAGGCGATCTGCCCGGTCTCGGCCTTCAGCCCCGGCAGGGTGAAGAAGATCGTGTTGGCGACACGTTCGCCGCCCTCGCCGTGGATCATTACATCGGCTGCCGCCCGACGCATGCCGGCTTCCAGCCGCTCGCGCAACGCGCCGATCGCCGCATTGCGCGCATCGAGCTCCTCGGCCGCGGCTTCCGCCGCCGCGCCGAAGCCGATCAGCGCCAGTGAATTCTGTGTCCCCGAGCGGTGACCCCGCTCCTGGCCGCCACCCTGGATCAGCGGCCGCGGCATCAACGCCTCGCCGCGCGCAATGAGCGCGCCGGCACCCTTCGGTCCGCCGATCTTATGCGAGGAGACGATCATGAAATCGGCGCCGATCCGATTGATATCGAGCGCGAGGCGACCGGCGGCCTGAACGGCGTCGACGACCAGGAGCCCACCATGGGCATGCACGATCTTTGCCGCTGCCTCCACAGGCTGGACGATGCCCGTCTCGTTGTTGACGAGCATGATGGCGACCATCGGCAGGCCGGCAGCCTTGTCATGAGCATCGAGCAGGGTGCCGAGCGCATCGAGATCGACGATGCCGGCTTCCGTCACCGGGATCTCCGTCATCGTCTCTCTGGCGAAGCGGCCACCCTCGCGCACTGCCGGATGCTCGATCGCCGAAAAATAAAGCTGGCCGAGCCGGAGCGGCGTGCGGCCCATGCGGAAATCCGGCGTCAACACCAGGTTGGCGGCCTCGGTCGCGCCGCTGGTAAAAACCACATTTCCGGCATCGGTGCCGGCAAGTGCCGCCACTTTGCGCCGCGCACCTTCAATCGCAGCGCGGGCGGCGCGGCCTTCGCCGTGAACGGAATTTGGATTGCCGAAAATGTCGATGGCGCGCATGATCGCCTCGCGTGCTGCGGGGTGTAGCGGCGCTGTGGCATTCCAGTCGAGATAAAGGCGTGGCGGCGCCATGATCTTCAGTCCTGCGCTTGACGAGCTTGCTTCAGCGGCCGCGGTTCATTTTTCTTGAAATTTCCGCCGGGCTTGCCTTATGACACATTCCACGATGCGTGGATCGCCATGCAAGTTTCGAATTGTTCTAAACTGCGTTTTAGAAAAGCTGACAACACTAGTCAAGTCAATGTTGTCGTCCAACGCAGCGCGAACGCGAAATAAAACCCGGAGTACCAATGCCCGAAGTAATTTTCAACGGCCCAGCCGGCCGTCTTGAAGGCCGCTACCAGCCCTCCAAGGAAAAAAGCGCGCCCATCGCCCTGATTCTGCATCCGCATCCGCAGTTCGGCGGCACGATGAACAATCAGATCGTCTATCAGCTCTTCTACATGTTCCAGAAGCGCGGGTTCACGACGCTGCGCTTCAATTTCCGGGGCATCGGCCGCAGCCAGGGCGAATTCGACCACGGCGCCGGCGAACTTTCGGATGCCGCCTCGGCGCTCGACTGGGTGCAGAGCCTGCATCCCGATTCCAAGACCTGTTGGGTCGCCGGTTATTCCTTCGGCTCCTGGATCGGCATGCAGCTGCTGATGCGCCGGCCGGAGATCGAAGGCTTTATGTCGATCGCGCCGCAGCCGAACACCTACGACTTCTCCTTCCTGGCGCCCTGCCCCTCTTCCGGCCTGATCATCAATGGCGAGGCCGACAAGGTAGCGCCGGAAAAGGATGTCAATGGCCTTGTGGAGAAGCTGAAGACCCAGAAGGGCATCCTCATCACCCACCGCACCGTTGCCAACGCCAACCACTTCTTCAACGGCCAGGTGGAAACCCTGATGGGCGAATGCGAAGACTATCTCGACCGCCGCCTCAACGGCGAACTGGTGCCGGAACCGGCCGCCAAGCGGATTCGCTGACACCACAAAATCTCGGCCCCATCGATGCCGTGACGGTCCGGAACCTCACCGGACCGAACGTGTCAGAACAGATCACCTATCGTGTTGCAATGTATGTTGCAGTGCGGTAGGGTCCTCGCGATCCTAACAAAAGCGAGGTCCGCAATGACCAAGTCGTTCGGGGAAGTCCTGGATAAGTATAGGGGAATCGGTCCGGGGTTCGATTTTCTTCGAATAGGGCTCGCCTTTTCCATCGTATTGACCCATTCCTTTTTGTTAACCAGGAACAATGACTTCATCAGGGGGTCGGTATTCTGGTTCACGGAATACGCTCTTGTTCCGATGTTCTTCGCGCTGAGCGGATTTCTGATCGCCGGCAGCGCCCAACGCCTGAGCCTCAGAAATTTCCTGATCAACCGAAGCTTGCGTATCGTCCCGGCGCTTGCCGTCGATATCGTCGTTTGTTCGCTGATCATCGGGCCGCTCGTCACGATCGTCTATCACGCCGAATATTTTACCGATCCGCGGTTTTTCAAATACTTTCTGAATATCGTCGGTTGGATCCATTACGAGCTGCCGGGCGTTTTCCAGGACAATCCGAGCCAACGTGTCAACGGCGCGCTCTGGACGGTTCCCTGGGAGATCTTCTGCTACATCATCATGTCGTTCCTGATGATCACTGCCATCGTCAAGACGCGCTACAAGCTGCTTGCGGTGACGATCGCCTATATCGTCATCGGCCTTGTCGTGCAGAAGATGCCCTATCTGCTGCCAGGCTCGGTCAAGCCGATCGCTCGCTTCCTGTTCATGAGCCGAGGCTCCCAGCTGATAACGGCCTTCATGATGGGCATCGTCGTCTTTCAGTTCAAAGCGGTCATTCCGCATTCCCGCTGGCTGTTCGCCGCCGCCGGCCTGGTTTGCCTCGTCGCCATTCTCACCCTGGACAGCCAAGCGACGGAGTCGGTGATGAACCGGCCCCTGGTCATCACCTCTCTCGTTTATATCACCGTCTTTATCGGCCTGTCGGAGGTACCCATTCCGGCCTTTTTCAGGAAGGGCGACTATTCCTACGGCGTCTATCTCTATCATGACCCGTTTTTGCAGATCTGGATCAGCTCGTTTCCGTCCGTATTTCTCTATCCGAAATATGGTGCGCTGGCGCTCTATCTCGTCGGCCTGCCCTCGGCCCTCGCCGTGGCGGTGCTGTCCTGGCATTTCATCGAGAAGCCGATCCTTGGCCTTCGCAAGAAGTTCTCATTCATCGCCCAGGTCAGGGGCGTCGAGGATGGCAATCAGGCTGGGCGCGAATCCCACGTCCGGCCGCCGGTTGCCGTAAAGAGTTAAATTAGCACTTTGCCGGCCGCATATCGGCGGTGAGTTCAAAAGCTGGGTCAAGCACTCCATCGATCAGGATCGGCACGCGTTCACGCATGCCGATTTTCCTCAGCACACGCTGCGAGGCGATGTTATCGGGATGCGTGAAGGCGATGAGGCGCTGCGCAAGCTGCCTTTCGAAGAACCAGTCGACCACCGCACCTGCCGCCTCGGTCGCCAGGCCCTTGCCCCACACCTCCTCGCGCAGGGAATAGCCAAGTTCGAATTGCTCGTTCCTGAACTTCGAAATCCCCGCGCGACCGATAAACCGGCCGTCCTCGTCGAGGATCTTGTATTTCGTCGTGCCGTGGCGCGCCTGCTCCTCGAACCAGCCCCGCAGCCGCTCCTCAGCCTTTTCGAGACTCCATGGCCCGTTGCCGGACAGATATCGGGTCGTCGCCATCGTCGAATGCAGTTGCTGCACGAGGACCGCATCGCCTTCGTCCCACATGACGAAGTTGAGCCGCGGCGTGCTCAATATGACGCTCTGCTCTCTCATGGCGTCGCCAGCACCCCGCCGCTGACGGGGGCGCCGACGCCCGTCGTGCCGGGAAACGTCAACGGCAGCCCGTCCAGCGAGCGGACGGCGAGATAGGCCCAGGCCTCAGCTTCCATCGCATCACCGTCGAAGCCTGCCTCCTCGGCGCTCAACACCCTCGCGCCCAGCCTTCCGGCCATGGCGGAAAACTCCGCCATCACGGTGGCGTTCAGCCGCCCGCCGCCGCAGACGATATAGATCGATGGGCTCTCGGGCAGAAAACCGGCAGATTTGATGATCGAGGCGGCGGCGACATGGGCGAGCGTCCGGGCGCCGTCTTCAAGGCTCGCTTCCTCGGGCCGAAGCGGCGCGAAATCGCCGCGGTCGAGCGAACGGCGAAGATTGCCGCGGAAGAACGGGCTTTGCAGATAACGTTCCGCGAGAGCGGCCACGACCTTGCCGCGCCCACCGATTTCGCCGCCGGGATCATAGGTTCTGCCGGTCTGCATCTCCACCCACTGGTCGATCAGCGTATTGCCCGGCCCACTGTCGAAGGCCGATATCCGGCCATCCGTGCCGATAAAGGTCAAATTGGAGATGCCGCCGATATTGACGAAGCACACCGCCTGTCCAGCCTGCTGGAATTTTCCCGCAAGTGCGGCGTGATAGGCAGGCACCAGCGGCGCGCCCTGCCCGCCATGAACCATGTCGTTGGCGCGCATGTCGTACACCACCGGTATGCCGGTTCGGCGCGCCAGTTCCGGACCGTCACCGATCTGGATCGTCAATCCTTCGTCAGGGCGATGGAGTACTGTCTGGCCATGAAAGCCGAGAACATCGACGGCATCGGCTGAAAGCCCGAAACGCTCCAGGAATGCCGTAACGGCAATTGCATGACGTAAGGTCAGTTCCAGCTCGATGTCGCGAAGCTCAGCGGGCCGTTCGCTCCTGTCGCTGAGCGGACGCGCCAGTTCCAGCGCCCGTTTCAGCCGGCCGCGAAAATCGGCGTCATAGGGCACGCCCATGAACGGCCCGTGCTCGATGAAGCCGCGGCCGTCGGTCCTGAGCAGCGCGACATCGATTCCGTCCATCGACGTGCCGCTCATCAGACCGATCGCAGTCCTGATGACATCCATGAGGCTTGCCTCCCATGCGATTCCCGGATGCACTTTGATAAAAACAGTGCTAAACGCGCCGCGACAGATCAACAACAACGAACTTGCGCGAGACCCGCATGGGCGAGCGCAGATATCAAGAGACGAAGGCCATGTCCGAGTTCAAGTCCGATTTCCTCCGCACGCTGAAAGAGCGCGGCTTCATTCATCAGATCTCTGATGAGCGCGGCCTCGACGACATGTTCGCCAAGGAAACCGTGACGGCTTATATCGGCTTCGATCCGACGGCGCCCAGCCTGCACGCCGGCTCGCTGATCCAGATCATGATGCTGCACTGGATGCAGAAGACCGGTCATCGCGCCATCTCGCTGATGGGCGGCGGCACAGGCATGGTCGGCGATCCCTCCTTCAAGGAAGAGGCGCGCCAGCTCATGACCGTGGACACGATCGAAGGCAACATCGCCTCGATCAAGCGCGTCTTCTCCAATTACCTGAACTACGGCGACGGTCCGAAGGACGCGCTGATGATCAACAATGCCGAATGGCTGCGCTCGCTGAACTACCTCGAATTCCTGCGTGATGTCGGCAAGCACTTCTCGGTCAACCGCATGCTGTCCTTCGACAGCGTGAAGACGCGTCTCGACCGCGAACAGTCCCTGTCCTTCCTGGAATTCAACTACATGATCCTCCAGGCCTACGACTTCGTCGAGCTCGCCAAGCGCTACGATTGCCGCCTGCAAATGGGTGGTTCCGACCAATGGGGCAATATCGTCAACGGCATCGACCTCGGTCACCGTATGGGGACACCGCAGCTCTATGCGCTGACCTCGCCGCTGCTGACGACATCGTCGGGCGCCAAGATGGGCAAGTCGGCGACGGGCGCTGTCTGGCTGAACGCCGACATGCTCTCGGCCTATGATTTCTGGCAGTACTGGCGCAACACCGAGGACGCCGACGTCTCGCGCTTCCTGAAGCTCTACACGACGCTGCCGATGGATGAAATCGCCCGCCTCTCGGCACTCGGCGGTTCGGAGATCAACGAGGTCAAGAAGATCCTTGCGACCGAGGTCACGGCGATCCTGCACGGCCGCGAAGCCGCCGAACAGGCAGCCGAAACGGCGCGCAAGACCTTCGAGGAAGGCGGTCTTTCGGAAAACCTGCCTTCGGTCGATATCCCGGCCGGCGAACTCGATAGCGGCATCGGCCTGCTGTCGCTGATGGTCCGCGCCGGCCTCGCCGGCTCGAACGGCGAAGCCCGCCGCCACGTCCAGGGCGGCGCTGTCCGCATCAACGACGAGGCGGTCAGCGACGAACGCCGTCTGATCGACAGCGGCGAAATCACCACCGACGGCGTCATCAAGCTCTCGCTCGGCAAGAAGAAGCACATCCTGATCCGCCGCGCGGCGTAAGCGGCCTCAATTCCGAACAGATATGAAAGCCGGCCTCCGCGCCGGCTTTTTCGATTTCGCTGACGGCGGTGTCGAGGCATTTGCGAAGTTGACGATACAGCCGCGCGTACCGAGAGTTTCGCGGCACTACCGCATACGGTCACTCGACTCCCGGCCGGGATGGCGCATCCGTCCGTTCAGCCTCTCGAAACACATAGCTTGGCGGATTGACGTCTGAAGCAGGTTTGACGCGCGACCACCAGCTGATCGAGAAGACAGGCGGCGTCATCATCGCGTCGAGAGGAACCGTCAGCACATGGGCCGACCGGATGAGCTCCGGCGGCTTCAGTCGCTCGCTCTTTTCGGCGGGATATGCAGCATGGCCGCCGACCGCAGCGGCGATCACCGCGACCGATACGAAAGAGACTGTCCGAGCGCACTGCATGGCATCCTCCGACATCGCAACGGCCGTTGCCAAGGCCGGAGACGCAGCTTACATCAAATTTCCCTAAAATAGCAGGCCAAGCGTCGTTCGCTCGTTTCGACACCGGGCTTCGGATCGATTCTGATCGGGTCGATGCTTGCGCGTTTTGCTGATCCTACTCAGGCGGAAAGGAATTTAGGCGTTCTCGCCACGACCTCTGCCGTCCGGCCTTCACAGCCTCACTGGAACTCGAAGATCTGCCGGAAGACGCCAGGCGCGATAATCGACAGCGGATTGATCTGCAGGTTCGGTTGGTCGAACTTGCCCGTCAGTTTGAAGGTGATGCCGATCAGGCCGCGGTCGCTGCCATTTCCGAGGATGACGCCGATCAGCGGCAGCTCGGCAAAGAGGCGGTTGAGGCCGTAGGCCGGCATGAAGGTGCCGGTCATGTCCATATTGCCCTTGCGGTCGCGCACGACGCCCTGGAAGGTCGCGCCGATCTGGTCGCCGCGCAGCACGCCGTTCTCGATTCCGACCATGCCATTGCGTGAAACGACGCGGGCAAAGCCACGCTGGAAGCGCTGCGACGAGGTATCGATGTCGCGCTTGACCGCCTCGTTGAGGCTGCGCTGTTCACTTCCGACAGGCGTCGAGACGATCGAGCGCAAGCGTTGTTCGTTGACGATCGAGAAGCGGCGCACATCGAGCGAGCCGTCCCAGCCGCCCTCTGCCCCCAGCCGGATCGCCAGATTGAGCAACCCTCCCTGCATGTGCTGGTAGAGATCGGCGAAACGCGATACCGCGCCGGCATCGCCGCTGGTGATGTTGATGACGCCGCCGTCCTTCATCTGGCTGACCACGGCCTCGCCGCTGTCCGTGACGGCGGAAAAGTTGAGCGTCTGCAGCTTGTCGCCGCGCAGTGATATCTGCGCCTGGAAATTGCCGACCTTCTCGTCGTTGAAGCCGATGACGTTTTTCAGCCGGGCGCGCACCGATACGCTGGTGTCGCCGCCATCCCCGTCGCCATCGCCGTCCGAGCCCGATTTCAACCGCGCGATAACAGGCCGCGCATCGGCGCTGTCGCCGGAGACCGAGACGTCGAAATTGCCTTTGCTGCGCTTCACCGAGAGAGCGAAATCGTCGAGCGAGGAAAGCTTGACACTGTCGAAATCGGCCGAGGTCAGCCCACCCTTGCCGATATTGAGCGATCCGTTGGCGCCGAAACCGTCGCCTTTCAGCCGGAAGTTCTTGATCTGAGTGTTGTCGGCCGGGCCGGAGGTTTCAAATTCGGCTGTGGCGGCAATGCCGCTGCCCTTCGACCAGCCGATCCAAGGCAATTCGAGCAGCGATTTGGTGAGGTCGAGCTGGACGTCCTGCCGGTCGTTGTCGATCCGCGTCAGCACCATCTTCACGCTGCCGCCGATGATGCCCGAAAGGCCGGGTATCAGCTTGTTGCGCTGGTCCTCGGAAAGCGTCGCGGTGATCACCCGCTGCCGCAACGCACTGTCGGATGCCTCAACCGGTTCGGTAAGATCGATATCGGCCGGAACGCCGTCGATCTGGGCCTTGGCATCGAGCGTGATCTGTTTCGGATTGCCGTTCAGCGTGCCGTCGAGATTGGTGATGGTACGGCCGGAAAATGGCTTGGCGAGATCAATATCGCTGAGCTTCATGGCCGCCGCCCATTCGGCCGGCGGCGGGTTCTGCGAGGAGAGCAGGCCGAAATGCGCCTTCACATTCGCCTCGATCCGGCCCTTGAAATCGTCGGGCGTAAAGCCGGCGCGCTGCAGCACCCGGATCGGCCTGTAGGTTAGAAGCTCGCCGACCGCGTCCGCCGCGCCGGACACCGCGAGATCGATATCGGCCATCAGCGGCTTGTCATAGGCGGATGGTATGACGAATGTCCCCTGCCCGAGACCGACGGACCGGCCGGAGGGGAAATAGGACGTGCCGCTTTTGATCGCGATCGTCGCAACGGGGCCGGTCAGGTCGAAATGTGCCGACGTGTCGCGGATGGGCGGAATGTCGCCGGCGACGTTCATCCGAGCCCCCGCGATGTCGAAACCGATGCGGATCTGGTTGGCGTCGAGCTTCAATCCCTTGCCGCCGGCTGCCTCGTCCAGCCGGCCGAAGGGAATGAAAACGGAAATGGAAGCGTCGGTGACGGTGCCGCCGAAGAGATTGCCGTGCACCCAGTTGCGCACCTTGGGCGCCATCCAGAACGGCCAGAGCTGCTTGATCGCCGTCGTCTGCAGCTGCGACGACTGGCCGGCGAAGCTGATCTCCGGCGATTTGTCGCCGAGCTTGATATCAAGCGATCCGTAGAGCGCGCCGAGCGGGCTGGAAACGGTCATGTTGGGAAACCGGAATTCCCGGCCGGCGACCATGTAGCGCCCGGTCGCCTGGATATCGAAGGCAACAGGCGGCTCGCCGGAACCGCCGGGGGCCGCCGTGCCGCCGCTGACCAGCAGGTCGATGCCGAAGCCCTTGCCGGCCTGCGGGTCGAGCTTGTCGAGATCGATCAGCGCGCCGTTGATCGGCAGCGTGGTCGCGCCGAACCGGGCGTTGGACCGGGCAATCTCGATCGTCTGCTTGGCGAAATCATAAACGAGGTTGATTTGCCCGCCCGACAGCTCCTGCGGATCACCGTCCGCATAGATCAGGCCGGGATCGATATCGACCGTTGCCGCAAGCGCCGGCTGCGCGCCATCGCGCGCCCTGGTGGCCGACACCGTCATGTCGACAAAGGCGCTAAGCCCCTGCCGTATCACACCCTGATCGTTGCGTTTCAGCGCGAACGGCGTGAGGTCGGCATGCTTCAGCGCCGCCACCACCTTCGAGACGTGGCCGTCTTCCTTCTCGGCCAGCACGTCGAGTTCCGCCACCTCGCCGTTGAGCGCCACCTCGCCGGTCAATTGCAGCGAGGACGGGCCGGCATGGGCAAAGACCAGATTGTCGATAACAAGCGACAGCGGGCCATTGGCGGTATCGGCAAGCTTGATGTCGATGCCGGAGATGCGCACCGAATTCGTCGAGCCGCGTGTGGCGATACTGTCGAACATGTCGAACTGCGAGAAGATCCTCTCCATCGCCGCCGGCATGGCGTCGATGCGCAGATCGTCGAGCTTGACGGGATTGCCGGAAGGCAGAAGCGCGGTATCGAGCGCGATATCGTCAGCCTCGATGTCCGTGACGGCGATGCGGCCGCGGAAGAGCTGCAGCGGATCGAGCCCCAGGCGCACCGAACCCGTCGTCGACAGATGCTGGCCGCTCTCCTGATCGATCATGTTGACGTTGCGCGCTTCCAGCGCCAGACGTAAGCCCGAGGTGAAGCGGATGACGGTGGAGCCGACCTCGGCGCGGTAGCGCGGTCCGGCCACGCCGTTCAGCGCCGCCTGCGCCTGCTGCGACAGCGGTTTGTCGAACATGCCGCTCTCGACGGTGAAAACAATGCCGGCCAGAATAACAAGGATCAGTCCCAGAAATCCGCAGGTCAGCTTCGCCGTGCGGCGCATCGGCGAACGCGGCGGCGGGCAATGGACGATGATCGGATCCTCGGCCTGGGCGGACGGCAAGCGGTCCAGCGCAACGATATCCTTCTTGCGAAACGTGACCTTTTCGCCGCGGATGGCTGACATGCGCCCTCGGGTTCTCCCTTTAGTGAAGAATTGAACCCGGCCATGCTGGACGGGTTTCCATCCACTATATAATTCGGGGAGAGAAAGTGTCATCCACAAACCCGGCAAAAGAAAGGTTTTCCCAATGGCGGTTCCCGGCATCGGCGCCACGGCCCCTGATTTCAACCTTCCCCGCGACGGCGGCGGCCGCGTCTCGCTGGCCGAATTCCACGGCAGGCCGCTCGTGCTGTTCTTCTATCCCAAGGACGATACGACCGGCTGCACTGCCGAATCATTGGCTTTCACGGCCTTAGCAGCCGAGTTTGATGCGGCGGGCGCCGCCGTCATCGGCATGTCTCCCGATTCGGCCGCCTGCCATGACAAATTCGTCAAGAAGCACCGTCTTTCGGTGGCGCTCGCCTCGGACGAGGAAAAGACGACGCTGCAGGCCTATGGCGTCTGGAAAGAAAAGAGCATGTATGGCCGCAATTTCATGGGCGTCGAACGCACCACCTTCCTCATCCGCAAGGACGGCATCATCGCCACCATCTGGCAGAAGGTAAAGGTGCAGGGCCATGCCGAAACCGTGCTCGAGGCCGTGCGGAATCTCGCCGCGTGACCGGGCATCTGGCGATAACCTCGCTGCGCGGTGGCGCCATCGATGCGATCTCTTCCGCCGATCTCGACCGCAAGACGGCTCTTGCGCAGGAAAGCGCCACCCGCTGGTTCGCCCGCCGGGTGTCGCTGCGCTCGCCGCTCGATGCCGCCCTGCCGGACAGGCCCGGCCGTCCCGACAAGCCGGAGCTGACGCCGCCGACCCAGGTGAAGAAGCGCTCGCTGCATACGCTCAAGGGGCGAATCGCCCTGCTGCATGCCATTGCCCATATCGAACTCAACGCCGTCGATCTGGCGCTCGATATCGTCGCGCGATTTGCGACAGAGCAGGTGCCGAATTCCTTCTTCGACGGCTGGATGCAAGTCGCTTTCGAGGAGGCGAAGCATTTTCGCATGGTGCGCGCCAGACTCAACGATCTCGGCGCCGATTACGGCGATCTCCCCGCCCATGACGGGCTCTGGCAGGCTGCCCATTCGACGCGCAACGATCTGACGGCAAGGCTCGCCGTCGTGCCGCTGATTCTTGAAGCCCGCGGCCTCGACGTCACGCCGTCGCTGCAGGCGAAGATGCGCGAAACCGGCGATCTCGAAAGTGCGGCGGTGCTCGACGTCATCTACAACGACGAGAAAGGCCACGTCGCCATCGGCGCCAAATGGTTCCGCTTCCTCTGCGCGCGGGAGAAGCGCGACCCGGCAAAAGCCTTCCAGGAACTGGTACGCGCCAATTTCCGCGGACCGCTGAAGCCGCCCTTCAATGATCTCGCCCGTGCCGAGGCGGGGCTGACGCCGTCCTTCTACCGCGCGCTGGCATCGATCAGCCACGCTTGAAATGCCTAGTATTTCTGCCGGGTACGACGGCAATGAAAGCATTCATTAACCATAAACGTGTCTAATTTTCCGAAAGAGGCGTAGAGCATCAATCGGGAGAGCCTGCGTGAACAGCGGACATCAGCACCGGGTATTCGGCAGGCGGGCGCAGGAACATATCCTCATCCTGGCAAGCGGCGACAATGTCCGCCACATGACGGTCCGGCCGTGGATGGCAGCCCTTGCCTTCTGCTTCATCGGCGTGTTCTCGATCGGCTATCTTCTCGCCACCTCCTATCTCGTGCTGCGCGACGACCTGATCGGCGCCACCATGGCGCGCCAGGCCCGCATGCAGCACGACTATGAAGACCGGATCGCCGCCCTTCGCGCTCAGGTCGACCGCATCACCTCCCGCCAGCTTCTCGACCAGCAGGTGGTCGAGGACAAGGTCGACAAGCTGATGGAGCAGCAGATGGCGCTGACCTCGCGCCATGGCAAGCTCGACAATCTGCTCGATCGGGCCGAAAGTTCCGGCCTGACAGAGAAGGATGGCGCCCCGCCCGCGCCGTCTTCCCCCGTTCAGTCTTATGCCCCCGAGATCAAAGACAAGCGCGCTTCGCTTGACGGCGGCGGTATCCAGGCGATCGAGAAACAGCTGGCAAGCGGCGCCCCCGCCGATGCGACGCCCGACAATTCGACGCTTGCCTATGTGCCGACCGCGGAGACCGTCGGCGACCGCGCCGACCGGATCTTCTCCAAGGTGACGCTGTCGCTGAAGGATGTCGAACAGGACCAGCGCAGCCGGGTCGAACAGCTGACGAGCGATGCCGGCAGTGCCGCCAACGCTATCGAGACCGTGCTGACCCGCTTCAAGATCCCGATGCCCGAGACCGCGGCCAGGAAAGACGATGACGATGCCGTCGGCGGCCCCTATGTCGAGCCTGAAAGCAACGACGACTTCAACAATTCGCTGGTCGCCCTCGACGGCGCGCTAACCCGGCTCGAAGCCGTGCGCAGCACCGCCGAATCCCTGCCCTTCCGCAATCCCGCCGTCGGCAAGGAAGTGACCAGCCCCTTCGGCAATCGCCGCGACCCCTTCCTCGGCCGTCTCGCGCTTCATTCCGGCATCGACTTTCGCTTTTCGCCGGGCGAAAGGATCCGCCCGACGGCGCCCGGCAGGGTGATTTCGGCCGGCTGGACCGGCGGCTACGGCAACATGGTCGAGGTCGATCACGGCAACGGCATCTCGACGCGCTACGGGCATATGTCGGAGGTGCTGGTCAAGGTCGGCGACACGGTCGACCGCAACGACGTCATCGGCCTTGCCGGCAGCACCGGCCGCTCGACAGGCACGCACCTGCATTATGAAGTGCGCCAGGACGGTCACGCGGTCGATCCAGTATATTTCATGAATGCCGGCCTTAAACTCGCCACCTATATCAAGTAATACCCGCCCGGTAACCATCGCTTCACTCTGCACGGGGTGCGGCCTCTCTAATTCTTGACTTGCCGGCCATTCGGGGCTATGTCGCGCTGCATTGCGGCATGCAATCCCGCCGACTCGTTCAGAGCTCGGCCGAACCGGAACGGAAACAGTTTTCCCTTTGACGACATTTGCTGACCTTGGCTTGAGCCAAAAAGTGCTATCCGCTGTTGCCGACGCGGGCTACACGATCCCCACGCCCATTCAGGCGGGAGCCATTCCCTTTGCGCTCGAGCGCCGCGATATTTGCGGCATCGCGCAGACAGGCACCGGCAAGACGGCGTCCTTCGTTCTGCCGATGCTGTCGCTTCTGGAGAAGGGCCGCGCCCGCGCCCGCATGCCCCGCACGCTGATCCTCGAGCCGACGCGCGAACTCGCCGCCCAGGTCGCCGAGAATTTCGAGAAATACGGCAAAAACCACCGCCTCAACGTCGCCCTGCTGATCGGCGGCGTTTCTTTCGAGGACCAGGACCGCAAGCTCGAGCGCGGCGCCGACGTGCTGATCTGCACGCCCGGCCGCCTGCTCGACCATTTCGAGCGCGGCAAGCTCCTGATGAGCGGCGTCGAGATCCTCGTCATCGACGAGGCCGACCGCATGCTCGACATGGGTTTCATCCCGGATATCGAGCGCATCGCCAAGATGATCCCGTTCACCCGTCAGACGCTGTTCTTCTCGGCGACCATGCCGCCGGAAATCCAGAAGCTCGCCGACCGGTTCCTGCAGAATCCCGAGCGCATCGAGGTCGCAAAGCCGGCTTCCGCCGCAAAGACCGTGACGCAGCGCTTCGTCGCCTCGCACAGCAAGGACTACGAAAAGCGTGCGGTTCTGCGCGAACTCGTCCGTGCCCAGACCGAGCTGAAGAACGCCATCATCTTCTGCAACCGCAAGAAGGATGTCGCCGATCTCTTCCGGTCGCTCGAGCGCCACGGTTTCTCCGTCGGCGCCCTGCATGGCGATATGGACCAGCGCTCCCGCACGATGATGCTGCAGAGCTTCCGTGACGGCAATCTCCAGCTGCTGGTCGCCTCCGACGTTGCAGCCCGCGGCCTCGACATTCCCGATGTCAGCCACGTCTTCAATTTCGATGTGCCGATTCACTCCGAGGATTACGTCCACCGCATCGGCCGCACCGGCCGTGCCGGCCGCTCGGGTGCCGCCTTCACCCTGGTCACCAAGCGCGACACCAAATTCGTCGACGCCATCGAGAAGCTGATCGGCGAAAAGGTCGAATGGCAGAACGGTGACCTGAATTCCCTGCCGCCGGCGGAAGAAGGCAAGGACAGCGAACGCCCGCGCCGCAACAGCCGCGAGCGCGGCGGTCGGGACGATCGAGGCGAGAAGGATCGCGGCCGCGGCCGCGGCAGTCGTGGCGCCGCGAGTCATAAATCTGACAACGACATACAGGATAATGACGTCCAAGTGATCCAGGCAGCACCAGTAAAGGCCGACATCGTGAAGAACGAGCGCAAAGCAGAGCAGAAGCCGCAGAACAACGCGCGCAACAATCGGCCTTATCCGGCAAATGATGACAGCCGCGACCGCCGCCGCCATCGCGACCACGACGACGGCCCGACCCCGATCGGTTTCGGCGACGATATCCCCGCTTTCATGCTGATCGCCGGCAGCGCCAAGGTCTGAGCATTGCCATGGCCAGACCCGGTATCGATTTTCCGGGTCTCGGCGTCGGGCTGGTGATTCTGCGCGACGCCAGGATCCTTCTCTACAAACGTATGCGCCCACCTGAAGCCGGCTATTGGAACATTGTCGGCGGCAAGGTCGATCACATGGAGCCGGCCGAGGAAGCCGCGCGCCGCGAGGCCGAAGAAGAAACCGGCCTGACGATCGGGCGCATCGAACGAATCGGCATGACCGAGCAGATCATCGATGCCGATCGCCAGCACTGGATTTCAGTTCTCTATCTCGCCCGTGACATCGAAGGCGAACCACAATTGACCGAACCGGACAAGCTTTCGGATTTCGGCTGGTTTCCGCTGACGGACTTGCCCGAGCCGCTGTCGGCCTTCACCAAGGCGGCGATAGCGGCTTTGCCGACTGCCGAAGGCAGCTAGTCATTCGGCGCGAAGCGACGCCTCATAGGCTAGCCGCACCCATTCGCCATCAGATCGGGATCGTCATAGGCCTCGTCGGGGATCGACCAGTAGGGCATCTTCACCGGCTTGCCCTTCTTGCCTTCATAGCTCCACTGCGTGGCGCCGGCAGCGGCAAATTCCGGGGCACTCTTCTCATCGGCCTTCAGCAGCATCTCGTCCCGCACTTCGAGCGCGATGATGCGCCCAAGATGATAGATGCCCTTGCCGCCGAACATGCGCTTGACCGTGACCGGGCCGAGCCCCTGAAACATTTCCTCGATCCCGGCATTGTCCATTCTCTATTCCCTCGAAATCTCGGCCACGGCGCTCTCATCACAGCGCGTGATAATCCCGGTCCATATAGATGAGCGCCGGGTGTTTTTCGCTGAAGCGGACGGCCGCGACTTCGCCGAAGATGACATTGTGCGTCGGCATTTCCTTGATGTCGGTCACCCGGCAATCAAAGGCGGCAAGCGCGTCGGCCAGGACTGGCGCGCCGGTGACGAGCATCTCAAAACGGGCGCTGGCGAAACGGTCGTCATCGGCAATCGCCGTGCGTCCGGAAAAGGCATCGGCGACGCCCTGATGATGGGCGCCGAGCGTATTCAGGGCGAAGATGCCGCTCCTGAAAAAGATGTCGTTCTTCGGGTTGGTGTTGTTGAGGCAGATCAGCACCGAGGCCGGATTATCCGAGACCGAGCAGGCGGCGGTGATGGTGACGCCGCGGCGCAACTCGCCCATCGCCGTCGTCACGAGCTGCACATGGCCGGCATAACGGCTCATGGCATCGCGATAAAGGCCGGGGTCGATATGCTGCCTGTTCAACACCTGCTTCTCCCGTGCGCGCTTTTGCATCGATCGACTTGTTATCGCGCCAATATGGCGAGCATCGGTTACCTTTTCTACAATAGGACCGGTGAAAAGCGCTGCGTTGCGCTTGTTTTTCTTTGACGATCGCGGCCTTGCGGATAAAAGGGCATGGACGACGGCTAGGGATCTTCGCCTTTCATGATCAACCTGCGTGGCATAGCAGCCTTTCTGACGCTGCTGGGAGCGGCCGTGCCGAGCCATGCGGCAGGCGCGACGATCGGCGTCGTCGCCCCTCAGAACGGCACGCTCGCCCTCCTCGGCGCCCAGATTGCCGCCGGCGCCGGTTTCGAGATTCAACAATCAGGCAATACTCTGGTCGCCATCAACGAGACCTGCGAAGAGAATAGCGGCGCAGCAATTGCCGACGCGCTGATCAATGCCAAGGTGCAGGTCGCGATCGGCTTTCTCTGCAGCGAGACGCTGGAAGGCGCACTGCCGAAGCTGAAGGACGCCAACATTCCCGCGATCACCGTCTCCGTGCGCTCCCGCATCCTGATGGAGGATGCGCTGAAGAACGGCTGGCCGCTCTTCCGGGCAGCGCCCGCCGACGGCGCCGAGGCGGCAAAGATCATCGAAATCATCCTGAAGGACTGGGCCGCCGATCCGATCGCCCTGATCGAAGACGGCACCATCCATGGCCGAGAACTGACGGAAGCAGTGCGCAACGCGCTGGAGCAGAACGGCCTGAAGCCGGTCTTTACCGACACCTATCGGCCGGGACAGGAACAGCAGATTGCTCTCGTGCGCCGCCTGAAACGGGCCGGCGCCACCAGGGTCTTCATCGGCGGCGACCGCAACGACGTTGCCGTCATCGCCCGCGACGCCAAGGCGGAGAACATCCCGCTGTCCATCCTCGGCGGCGATGCCATGCGCGCCGCCGACCAGCCGCTGCCGCTGATTACAGGCGTGCGCGCCGTTGCCCTGCCCGAATATACCGTTCGGCCGGAAAGCGCAGCTGCAGCCGACGCTTTGCGCGCCAAAGGCATCGAGCCGGAAGGTTATGTCCTGCCGTCACTGGCCGCGGCACTCATTGCCGGCCAGGCTGCGGAAGCCGCCGCTGCAGCGAGCAAACCCCTCCAGGAGATGCTTCTCGGCACGACATTCCAGACGCCGATCGGCACGATGGCCTTCACCGGCGCGCATGAACTTTCGCAAAACCCCTACCGCCTGCTCGAATGGCGGGGCAACGGCTTTTTTCCACCCGCCGCGCCAACGCAATGAGCGGCGCGCGCCAGCCTTGAATCAGGGCGCCGCAGTCAAATGGCGACCCATATGGAGTAAGATTTGATGACGCTGCCCCTTCGCATCGCCCCCTCGATCCTCGCGGCGGATTTCGCCAGGCTTGGCGAGGAGGTGCGCGACGTAACGGCCGCCGGCGCCGACTGGATTCATCTCGACGTGATGGACGGGCATTTTGTGCCGAACATCTCCTTCGGCCCTGATGTCATCAAGTCGCTGCGCTCCTACACATCAGCCACCTTCGACTGCCACCTGATGATCTCGCCGGTCGACGATTATCTCGAAGCCTTCGCCAAGGCCGGCTGCGATCGGATCACCGTCCATGCCGAAGCCGGACCGCATCTGCACCGCTCGCTGCAGACCATCCGCAATCTCGGCAAGAAGGTCGGCGTGACGATCAATCCGGCGACACCGCTCAGCGCCATCGAGAACGTGCTCGACGATGTCGACCTCATCCTGATCATGTCGGTCAATCCCGGCTTCGGCGGACAGAAGTTCATTCCGGCGATGGCGGCCAAGATCGCGGCGGCGAAGTCACTGATCGGTGATCGGCCGATCGAACTCGAGGTCGACGGCGGCGTGACTGTGGAAACGGCGCCGGCAATTGCCCGGGCGGGCGGCAACGTCCTCGTCGCCGGCTCGGCAATTTTCAAGGGCGATACGGTCGAGGCTTACCGTCGGACCATCGCCGATCTGCGTCAGGCAGCCGAAGGGGCACGAACATGAAGAAGCGTCTCATCATTGGCGGCGTGCTTGCCGCCGCACTTGCCGGCCTGCCCGGCATGTCACTTGCCGGAGACATTGCCAATATCCAGCCGATCGGCTTTTCCGCCGACGGCAAGGTCTTCGGATTTCAGGAATTCGGCATCAAGGAGGAGGGCCGCGTCCCCTACTCCAACACCTATTTCGTCAATACCGGCAGCGGCCAGTATCTCGAGGGCACGCCGTTTCGCACCGAACTGACCGATAAGGACGCCAATCTTTCCAAGGCGCGGCGGCAGAACCTGACGGCGGCACGCGGCGAGATGGACAAATACGATCTCCTGACCAATCCCGGCCTGATCGCCGCCTTCAATCCGCCGACCGAACTCGGTTCTCCTTCGAAGACGATCCGTTACACGACGCTTGCGACCGACGGTCCGCCAAAATCACCCTATACGCTCTCGCTCGGCGAGATGCCGGTGCCGACGCCGAAGGAGTGCGCTTCGATCGACAAGCGGGTGCTTGGCTTCAGCCTGCAGATGATCGAGAAGGAGGGCGCTCCGAACCGCCAGGCGGCACGCCAGGCCACCGCCGTTCCGACTGAGCGGGTATGTTCGGTCGAATACCGGATCGGCGGCGCGATGGTCTATCAGCCGGAAACCGGAAATCAGGTTCACATCGCCCTCATCCTCGCCTTCGATGCCGAGAGGAACGGACGCTGGATCGCCGTTCCGGTTCATCCCTGAGCATGGATCGCCCCAGGACGGATCGCCCGAGGATGGATCGTCTAAGAGCTGCGCGGCCGCCCTACCCTGATCTGATTGCCGGCGCGCTGCTTTGGGGCATGCAGATGCTCGCCGCCGCCATGCTCGGCCTTTACCTGCGCAACGGCCTGGAGACGAGCCGTCTAGCCGAGGTCGCCACACTCTATTTCCTCGGCGGCCTGCTCGCCTGGCCCTTCGCCCTGCCGGTCGCCCGCTTCCTTGCCTATGACAGGCCGCCGGAAGCACGTTTTGCCGCTTTTTTCGTGACGCTGACAGCAGCGACGATTGCGATGACCGCCTTCCTCTTCGCCATGGAATACCGGATCTTCTATTCGCGCTGGCACGCCCCCTTCGGCAGCATCATCTGGGCTTTCCAGTTCGTCTTCACCAGTATCAGCGCCGTCTACCAGTTCCTGGTGATCGGCCTGCGTCTTTTCCTGCCGCTTGGTCTCGTCTGCCTTGTCGTCAGCAGCTATCATCTTGCCAAACGCATGCGTTGAGATTGCCGCCCGTCTTTGCTACAGGGGCTTCAACCTTGAACAAATCTCTTGAAGTGAAGGCAGCAGCCCATGATCCCGCGTTATTCCCGGCCCGAAATGGTCGCCATCTGGTCTCCCGAAACCAAGTTCCGCATCTGGTTCGAGATCGAGGCGCATGCTTGCGACGCGCTGGCCGAACTGGGCGTCATCCCGAAATCCGCGGCTAAGACAATCTGGGAAAAAGGTGGCGCCGCCACCTTCGACGTTGCCCGCATCGACGAGATCGAGGCCGTCACCAAGCATGACGTCATCGCCTTCCTCACCCATCTTGCCGAAATCGTCGGCCCGGATGCGCGTTTCGTCCACCAGGGTATGACCTCGTCCGACGTGCTCGATACCTGCTTCAACGTCCAGCTGGTCCGCGCCACCGACATCCTCATCGCCGATCTCGATCGCCTGCTCGAAGCGCTAAAAACCCGCGCCTTCGAACACAAGGACACCGTCACCATCGGCCGTTCTCACGGCATTCATGCCGAGCCCACCACCTTCGGCGTCAAGCTGGCGCTCGCCTATGCCGAATTCGAGCGCTGCCGCCAGCGCCTAGTCGCCGCCCGCGAGGAAGTCGCGACCTGCGCCATCTCGGGCGCCGTCGGCACCTTCGCCAATATCGATCCGCGCGTCGAGGAACATGTCGCCGAGGCGCTCGGCCTGAAGGCCGAACCGGTCTCGACGCAGGTCATCCCGCGTGACCGCCACGCCATGTATTTCGCCACCCTTGGCGTCGTCGCCTCGTCGATCGAGCGGCTGGCGACCGAGATCCGCCACCTGCAGCGCACCGAAGTGCTGGAGGCGGAGGAATATTTCTCGCCCGGCCAGAAGGGCTCTTCGGCCATGCCGCACAAGCGCAATCCGGTGCTGACCGAAAACCTGACCGGCCTTGCCCGCATGGTCCGCTCCTATGCCATGCCGGCGATGGAAAACGTCGCCCTCTGGCACGAGCGCGACATCTCCCATTCCTCGGTCGAACGCATGATTGGTCCGGATGCGACCGTGACGCTCGATTTCGCCCTCTCACGCCTCGCCGGCGTCATCGAAAAGCTGCTGGTCTATCCGGAGAATATGGAAAAGAACCTCAACAAGTTCCGCGGCCTCGTCCACTCCCAGCGCGTCCTGCTGGCGCTGACCCAGGCCGGCACCTCCCGCGAGGATGCCTACCGCCTGGTGCAGCGCAACGCCATGAAGGTCTGGGAACAGGGCAAGGATTTTCTCGAAGAGCTGCTGGCTGATGCCGAGGTGCGGGCTGCGCTATCCGAGGAGGATATTCGGGAGAAATTCGATCTCGGATATCATACCAAGCATGTGGATACGATTTTCCGGCGGGTGTTCGGCAACGCCTGAGCGATCTGCAATCAACGATATGGCGGCGCCCTCGCCGGCGCCGTTTTATTTCTGCCTTTGGCTCTCTGCAATTGCAGAGCGGATGATGGTTCAGTTTTTCTCAAGCGGCCGTTGTTTCTGCTTGTTTCCTTTGGCGGCAACAGGGCGCTTGCGTGCCGCGGCCTTTTTCAAAGGCGCCGCTTTCGCCGCCTCCTCTGTCCTGCAAGCCTCCGTCTCACCCCTGCCCTTGGCGGCCTTGGCGACCAACTCGTCGAGGCGCTTCAGCTCCTCCTCGTCGAGGTTCTCGATACCGATGAAACGGTTCTCGGCGTGGCTCGTCAGGATGATTTCGTTGAGTTTGGCCTGGATCGCCCGCGTGTCGCGCGTCTGGGCGTTCTGCAATACGAAGACCATCAGGAAGGTGATGATTGTCGTGCCGGTATTGATCACCAGCTGCCAGGTTTCCGAATAATCGAAGAACGGGCCTAGGCAGGCCCAGATGATAACGGCGATGAGCGCCAGGATGAAGATAACGGGCTTGCCCGCCCATTCTGATGTCTTGGTTGCGAAGCGGGCAAACAGATGCTTTATCGCCACCTCTGAAATCCTCCCTCGACGTCTCCAGAGCATGGTCTCGACGACATCATGCTCTGGCAAAAAACTCCGAGGCAGGTTTGAGGTTCCCCAGGGATTCGAGAATTCCCTGGGGGCGAGGCTTGGTTACGCGGCGGCTTCCCGCGCAATCAGCTTGCGATAGAGATGCCAGGTCGCATGGCCGAGGATCGGGATAACCAGCGCAAGCCCGGCAAAGACCGGGATCGTGCCGATCACGAGCAGTGCGGCGACGATCAGGCCCCAGAGCAGCACCGGCACCGGATTGAGAACCATCGCGCGGATCGACGCCGTGACGGCGGCCACCGCCCCGACATCGCGGTCGAGCAGCAACGGAAAAGTGATGACGGTCATCGCCAGCACGACGAGCGCGAAGACGAAGCCGATGAGATTGCCCCAGATGATCAGCTGCATGCCCTGGGGCGTGCCGAAGACCTGGCTGAAGAAATCCGCCATGCTGCGCGGGAACACTTCGCCGAGCAGATTGCTGTAGAGCGTCTGCGCCGTCACCAGCCAGACGACAAAGAAAGCGCAGAGCATCAGTCCGACCGCCACGATCGATGGCAGAGCCGGCGAATGGCGCACTTCGAGCGCGTGCGTCCAGGACGTGTCAAGGCCGGCCTCGCGCCGGCGGCTGATTTCGTAGAGGCCGATCGCCGCGATCGGGCCGATCAGCGCGAAACCCGCCATCAGAGGGAAGACCATCGGCAAAAGGTTGGCGCCCGAGGTCCACAGCGTCAGGAAGACGCCGGCGATCGGGTACATCAGGCATAGGAACACATAGTGGGACGGTTTCTCCATGAAATCATCGTACCCGCGCTTCAGCGCGTCGAAGACGTCGGCGATACTGATGCGATTGACGACGGGGCGCACAAAGTTTTCACTTGAACCCGTCATGACATGAAATGCCGCCATGGCTTTCTCCTCCTCAGCCGAGACCTGATCGGCGGCGGACAGCATCGGCGGGCAAGCCGACACGAAATCCGCAACCGGCACTCGAGCAATATAACAAGTTTCAGCCGCCCTGTCGCTCTCTCCCTTGGCATCCCCTCTTGACATCTCGGCCAAGCTTTCTCACATCGGCGGCACTATGAAAGCCTCAGACGCAGATATCCTCATCATCCCCGGCTACACCAACTCGGGCCCGAGCCACTGGCAGAGCCGCTGGGAGGCAAAGCTCAGCACGGCGCGCCGTGTCGAACAGGTCGAATGGACGAAGCCGGTCCGCGAGGACTGGATCGCCCGCATCGCCGAGGAGGTGAACGCCTCGACCCGCCCGGTCATTCTCGTCGCCCATTCGCTGGGCGTGCCCTCGGTGATCCACGCCATCCCGCATTTCCGCAACCGGGTGGCGGGCGCGTTCCTCGTTGCTCCGCCCGATGTCGCCAATCCCGACATCCGCCCGAAGCATCTGATGACCTTCGGCCCCTATCCGCGCGATCCGCTGCCCTTCCCGTCGATCACGGTCGCCAGCCGCAACGACCCGTTCGGCAGTTACGACCATGCCGACGATATCGCCAGCAGCTGGGGCTCCTTCCTCGTCGATGCCGGCGAGTCCGGTCACATCAATGCCGATTCCGGTCACGGTCCCTGGCCCGAAGGCACCATGGTCTTTGCCCAGTTCCTCAGCCGGCTCTCCGCTGAGTGAGGAAAACCCGCCTTCTCGCTTGTTGAGCAAGTGCTTTCTAAGTCTTTCTTAATGGAATGACAGCAGACTGCACCGAGGTGAAATAAGCGAGAATGCCCGTGAAGAAAGCCCTTCGAGAGGCTGATGATCCGCATGGCGAAGCCGCAGCGGCTGAGGCAGGCATAGGCAATGGGGCGGCCGACGATTCCGACCTGGCGGAGCGGGAAAGCCGCTGGAACCACGCACTCGTCGGCTCGGGCCTTGGCGTATGGGATCATAACTACCGTCTCGATCGGAAATATTACTCGCAGACGTGGAAAACCATGCGCGGCATGGCGCCCGACGAGGAAGCCGCCGGCGATTACGACGCCTGGCTGCAGCTCGTTCATCCCGACGATCGCGATTTCGTCATCCATGCCATCGACCGGCAGAACGCCGGCGATCCCAACTACCAGATCTTCGAATATCGCGAGCGCCACAGGGACGGCCACTGGATCTGGATCGAGTGCCGCGGTGCCTGCGTGGAATGGGACGAGAGCGGCGTACCGACGCGCATCGTCGGCACGGATACCGATATCACCGCCCGCAAGCAGGCCGAGGAGACGCTGGCGCGTTTGTCGCGCCGGCTCGATCTGGCGCTGGAGGTTTCCCGCATCGGCGTCTTCGAAGCCGATATCGAACATGATACCGTCGAATGGGACGAGCGCCTCATTGCCATTTACGGTCTGCAGGGCGCCCCGCGTCAGATCGGCGGCGACGCCTGGGCGAAAAGCCTGCATCCCGACGACCGGGAACGCGTGCTTGGCTTGTCCGACCGCAGCGTCGAAAGCGGAAGTGATTTCCAGCAGGAATACCGCATCATCCGCGGCGACGGCGCCGAACGCGTCATCCGCGCCCGCTCGGCCTTCTTCATCGACGGCAATGGCAACCGCAAACTGATCGGCGCCAACTGGGATGTTACCGAAGAGGCCGCGCTCCGCAACGAGCTGCAGCGCGCCAAGGATCTGGCGGAAGCGCGCAACCGCGAGCTCGAAGCCGCCAAGGAGAGCATCGAGCATCTGGCGCTGCACGATTACCTTACAGGCCTGCCGAACCGCCGCTACCTCGACAAGATGCTGGGCGAGCGCTCGGCCGAATGCCGGGCCAAGGACCTTGCACTGGCGATCCTGCATATCGATCTCGACCGCTTCAAGCAGATCAACGACACGCTCGGCCACCGGGCCGGCGACGCCATGCTGCAGCATGCCGCAAACGTGCTGAGGAATTCCGTCCGAACCGCCGATTTCGTCGCCCGCATCGGCGGCGACGAGTTTGTCATCCTCTGCGCCGTCGATCCAGCATCGAAGAAGATCGCCGGCCTTGCCGAACGTGTCATCCGCGAATTGCGCAAACCCGTCAGATATGAAGGGCACGACTGCCGTTTCGGCGCCAGCATCGGCATCACCGTCGACAGCGGGCCGACGCTCGACGCCAAGCAGATGCTGCTCGACGCCGATATCGCGCTCTATCGGGCCAAGGGCCTGGGCCGCAACCGTTTCGAATTCTTCTCGGCGTCTGACCGCCGCGACACCATCTCCGCCAAGCACCTCGCCGACGAGATACTGATCGGCCTCGAACGCAATGAATTCGTGCCCTTCTATCAGCTGCAGTTCGATGCCCGCACGCTCGATGTCACCGGCGTCGAAACACTAGCGCGCTGGCAGCACCCGGTGCACGGGCTGCTGACGCCCGACCGCTTCCTCGATATCGCCGAGGATCTCGACGTCGTCTCGACCATCGACGCGCTGATCCTGGAACGCGCGCTGGCCGATCGCAGCGCCTGGATCAAGGACGGGTTCTCGATTCCGAAGATATCGGTCAACGTCTCCGCAAGGCGGCTCGCCGATCCCGATCTCGGCAAAAAGCTCCGCGCTCTGAAGATCGAGCCCGGCACCATCTCCTTCGAACTGCTGGAATCGATCTCGCTCGACGATTGCGACGAGGGGGTAGCCGCCAACCTGAAAAAGCTGCGCAAGCTCGGCATCGACATCCAGATCGACGATTTCGGCACCGGCCATGCCTCGATCGTCAGCCTGTTGCGCCTAAGCCCCAAGACGCTGAAGATCGACCGCGAACTGATCCGCATGCTGCCGCAATCGGCCGAGCAGCGCAAACTCGTCGGCTCGATCATCGATATCGGCCGCTCGCTTGATATCCTGGTCATCGCCGAGGGCGTCGAGACGGCGGATCACATCCGCATCCTCGAGGAACTCGACTGCGACACGCTGCAGGGCTACGCGCTCGCCCGGCCGATGCCGGCCATGCAGATCCCCTCCTTCATCCGCGCCGGAAGCTGGCGCCACGGGCAAATCGCCGCTCGCGCCTTGCAGACTGAGCTTCGCCGCGCGCTGCGCAGCAGAGCCGCCAAATAAACACCTGCATAAGCGGCCCGCCATTTCGCCTTCATTCCACCGTAGAGGAAAAGGCGCTAGACTCGTCTTGCGAATTCATTCGATTCTCTTGGCGGTATTCCGTAAAATCGGAAACCGGGGCCAGGAAATTCGGAAACCATGGAAGGAGCGACAGGCGGATTGTGAAACCCTCTCTTTTCCTTTAAGGGGACGCCACGAGATCGATCCACTCGCGCTATCCCAAGAGCGCCAACAACAGAGAATGACCACGATGAACCGTCGCCGCCGTATCTACGAGGGCAAGGCAAAGATTCTGTATGAAGGCCCGGAACCGGGTACTTTGATTCAGTTCTTCAAAGACGATGCCACTGCCTTCAACAAGAAGAAACACGAAGTCATCGATGGCAAAGGCGTCCTCAACAACCGCATTTCCGAATATATCTTCAGCCATCTGAACAAGATCGGCATCCCCACCCATTTCATCCGCCGGCTCAACATGCGCGAGCAGCTGATCAAGGAAGTGGAGATGATCCCGCTGGAGATCGTCGTGCGCAACGTCGCCGCCGGTTCTCTCGCCAAGCGCCTCGGCATCGACGAAGGCGTCGTGCTGCCGCGCTCGATCATCGAATTCTATTACAAGTCCGACGCGCTCGACGATCCGATGGTCTCCGAAGAGCACATCACTGCCTTCGGCTGGGCCAATCCTGCCGAGCTCGACGACATCATGGCGCTTGCCATCCGGGTCAACGACTTCATGACCGGCCTGTTCCTCGGCGTCGGCATCCAGCTCGTCGACTTCAAGATCGAATGCGGCCGCCTCTTCGAAGGCGATCTGATGCGCATCATTCTCGCCGACGAGATCTCGCCGGACAGCTGCCGGCTCTGGGATATCGAGACCCACGAGAAGATGGACAAGGATCGTTTCCGCCGCGACCTCGGCGGATTGCTCGAAGCCTATTCCGAAGTTGCGCGCCGTCTCGGCATCATCAATGAAAACGAGCCTGTGCGCGGCACCGGCCCGGTTCTCGTCAAGTAAGGCAGGAAAGACAAAGTGATCAAGGCTCGTGTCACCGTCACGCTGAAAAACGGCGTTCTCGATCCGCAGGGCAAGGCTATCGAGGGTGCGCTTGGCGCCCTCGGCTTCTCGGGCGTCGGCCATGTAAGACAGGGCAAGGTCTTCGACCTGGAACTGGAAGGCGCCGACAAGGGCAAGGCCGAGGCCGACCTCAAGGCAATGTGCGAAAAGCTGCTCGCCAATACGGTGATCGAGAACTACGCAATCGCGATCGACTGACGATCACAGACCCGTCTTCCGGCGGACCTTGAGGATTTGGCGTCATGATGAAAGCAAAGCTGGAGACGGAAGTCTCGAAATATATGAGCTACGTTTTGCGTCATGCGCCTGATGCCGCGGGTTTGACGCTTGATGGCGAGGGTTGGGTGTCGTTCGATGCGCTCGAAAAAGCGTTGGCGTCGAAATTCGACGTTTCCCGCGCCGATATTATCGAGATTGTCGAAAACAATCCGAAGAAGCGCTTCGCCCTCGCCGATAATAGAATTCGCGCAAACCAAGGTCATAGCGTCGACGTCGATCTCGCATTGAACCCGGTTGAGCCGCCTGCCGCTCTATTTCACGGCACATCTCTGACGAACTGGCAGTCGATCGAGCGCGAAGGCTTGAAGAAGATGCAGCGACACCACGTTCATCTCTCAGCAGATGTCGACACGGCTAAAATCGTCGCAATGCGTCGCAAGGGTGAATACATCATCCTGCGTGTCGACGCGGCCCGCATGTTTTCAGAGGGTCATTCTTTCATTGTCTCCGACAATGGAGTATGGCTCGCCGAAAGCGTTCCAGTTCAATATCTTTCGCCAGACGCAGGGACCCCATGAAATCAGCCGTCGTTCAACTTCCGGGCCTCAACCGCGACCGCGACATGATCGCAGCCTTGGCCAAAATCTCCGGCCAACAGCCGGTGACGATCTGGCAGACGGAAACCGAGATCCCCGATGTCGACCTGATCGTCATCCCCGGCGGCTTTTCTTATGGCGATTACCTGCGCTGCGGCGCGATCGCTGCCCGCATGCCGGTCATGCAGGCAATCATCGACAAGGCTGCGAAGGGCGTGAAGGTGCTCGGCGTCTGCAACGGCTTCCAGATCCTCGTCGAGGCCGGCCTGCTGCCCGGCGCGCTGATGCGCAATTCCTCGCTGAAATTCGTCTGCCGCGAAATCAAGCTCGAAGTCGTCAATGCCGAGACGGATTTCACCCGCGCTTATGCGCAGGGCCAAGTCATCCGCTGCCCGATCGCCCATCATGACGGCAATTATTTCGCCGACGAAGCGACGCTGGCTGCGATCGAAGGCAATGGCCAGGTGGTATTCCGTTATGCCGAGGGCACCAATCCGAACGGCTCGATCAACGATATCGCCGCAGTGATGAACGAAAAGGGCAACGTGCTCGGCATGATGCCGCACCCAGAGAACCTGATCGAAGCCGCCCATGGCGGTTCGGACGGCCGCGGTCTCTTTGCTTCGGCGCTCGACGTCATCGCCGCCTGAGACCTGCACGTTGCCCCGCGCGTAGCGGTTTTGGGCAACGGCATGCACCCGAAAATCCTTCCGTCCGGATCTGGAGCAAGATTGATGCGCCCTCGCCTCGCAAACGCCACCCTGTTGACCGCTCTCGCAGCCATGGTCGCAGCCTGCCAGACGCCGGCACCGACGACAGGCCCGAACCGTGGCGCGCTGCCGACGATGGAACGCGTGGCGCTCGGCGCCAATGCCTGCTGGTTCAAGTCGGGCGATCCGGCTTTTGCCGCCTATAAGCTCGCACCGGAACTCAATTCCTTTTCCGGCCGGCCGCGCATCCTGGTCGTCCACAAGGGCAGCCCGGAAAGCCGGCCGCTGCTCGTCGTGCAGGCTGAGGGAAGCCCCTCGCGTCTCCAGGCCTTCGGGCCGATGATGCAGGAGCCGGTCGCGGGCCGCATCGCCGCCGACGTCAATCGCTGGTCGGCAGGCAACAAGGCCTGCAGCTAGAGCCTTTCCGGGTTAGCTTGCAGCATTCTGTTGGCTCAAACGGAGTCGGATGGTCGACCGGCCGGCGCGCGTCGTAGCCCGGCTCTACGGCCAAGCCGGCCGGTCGATCAGCCGGCCCGTTTCAGCCAACCCGAAGGGCCAGGCATCTTTCCGCCAGGATCAAAGGCGATCGGCTCGGACGTACCAAGAGGTATGCCCTTCGCCAATCGCCTTTGCCCTGACGAAAACCTGCTCCGGCAGAATGCTGCAATCTAACCCGGAAGGGCTCTAATCGCCCCGTTCAGTTCCGAAAGCATGATCCGTTCGGAAAGCACCTTCAGTCCCAGAAGAACGACTTGCTGACTTCGCGCGCCGCATCGGACTGCGACACGCCGATATCCTTGAGCTCGTTCGCCGTCAGGTTTCTCAGCGCACGCCGGCCTTCCCGCTTCTGATGCCAGAGAAGAGTGGCCGCCCAGATCCGGCCGAGCCGCGTCGTCGCCTCAGCGGGCACGTCGGGGAGAATGATCTGTCTCCTGTCCTCATAGGAGACAATCGGTACAATCGGCATTTTGATCTCGGGTAAGGCAGACATTCCAGGAATCCTCACGGCTTGTCGTTGGAATTGACTCATACGCTTGACCGATACAATGTGCCAATATATACAATTGTCACCATGACAAATTGGCTTCCCGATATTTCCCGCGGTTCCGGGCCGGTCTATCTCCGGCTCGCCGACAGCATTGAATCCGCAATATCAAGCGGCGCCCTGCCCGCCGGCAGCAAGCTGCCGCCGCAGCGCAATCTTGCCTATGATATCGGCGTGACAATCGGCACGATCGGCCGCGCCTATGCGCTGGTGCATGAGCGGGGCCTGGTCGCCGGCGAAGTGGGGCGCGGCACCTATGTACTGAACCGCTCCGAAACGCCGCCCGGCGAGCAGATCGATCCGCTGACCGTCTCGCTCGGCGGCACCCGCGTCCAGGATGCACCTGCCAACAAGATCCGTTTTGACACGACGGCCGCGCCCGATCTCGGTCAGGGCAAGGTCATAGCGGGCATCCTCGCCGAGATCGGCGAACAGCATCTGTCCGAAATTTCCTCCTATTCCCGGAGTTTCCCGCGCAACTGGTTCGAGGCCGGCCGCCTCTGGCTTGCCCGCAGCGGCTGGACGCCGGAGGTCGAGAACGTCGTGCCGACGCTCGGCGCCCATGCGGCGGCGATATCAGTGATCTCGGCCGTCTCGGCGCCGGGCGACAAGATCGTCTTCGAGGACCTCACCTACACGCAGGTCAGCCGCAGTGCTCGCCTGCTCGGCAGGCGCACGCTGACGGTCGATTCCGATGAACTCGGCGTGATTCCCGAGGATTTCGAGCGGCTCTGTCAGCAGCAGCATCCGAAGATCGCCTTCCTGATGCCGACCGTCCACAATCCGACGCTGGCGATCATGCCCTATGAGCGGCGGGTGGCAATCGCTGCGATCGCTCGGAAGCACGGCGTCTGGCTGATCGAGGACGATCTCTACGGCGGCATGGCCGATGACGACACGCCACTGCTCGCCTCGATTGCGCCCGATCGCACCTTTCTTGTCAACGGCCTGTCGAAATCGGTCGCCGCCGGTGTGCGCGGCGGCTGGGTCGCCTGCCCGCCGCATTTTGCCCAGCGCATCAAGGTGACGCACAGGATGATCACCGGCGGCCTGCCCTTCATCCTGGCGGAGACCTGCGCACGTCTCGTCGAAAGCGGCACGGCGCACGAAATCCGCAAGGCAAGTGTCGAGGAACTCTCCCGGCGTGTCCGGCTCGTCCGCGAGCAGTTGCAGGGCTTCGATTTCGAATCGCACCCGCATGCGCCGTTCCTCTGGCTGAAACTGCCCGAACCCTGGATGTCCGGCACCTTCAAGAACGCCGCCTATCGCGACGGCGTGCTCGTCGACGACGAGGATGAGTTCAAGGCAGCCCGCGGCGAGAAAACCTATCACCGCGTCCGCATCGGTTTTTCCTCGCCGAAGACAGGGCAGGAACTCATTTCGGGCCTGATGATCCTGCGCCGCCTGCTGGAAAATGGCGGCTCCGCCTATGACGGTGAAATATGACGTGTTGCAAATCGACGCCATAAATCGGAAAAAACGCCGAAGCTTCTTCGAGGTGCTTTAGCGGCTCGATGTCCATGTTACGCCTTTGTTGTTCCCGTCTGACGCGAATCAAAGGACAGCAAATGAGGCTCGATTACGGAAGGATCGCGTTGCGTTTTTTGGGCATGGCATCCGTGGCAGCGACAGCCGCGGGTTCGGCAACGGCCGGCGAGCAGATATTCGATGAATTGCGCTTCGGCGTCTCGACCTCGGTACAATCGGGCCATTCCAGGGAAAACGGCGTCTTTCCGGAGATTACCGCTCTCTTCGATCCCTTCGGCTACGACGCGGCGGTCGGCTGGCAGCAGCTGCTGCATCCCCGTATCCATCTCGGCACGTCGATCGGCACGTCAGGCGAGGCCACTCAGTTCTTCACCGGTTTCACCTGGACGGTCGATTTCAACGAGAAGCTCTTTGCCGAAGCCGGCTTCGGCGGCGTCATCCATACCGGCGATCTCGAGGGTGATGATGACGGTCCGGAACTCGGCTGTCGCGTCCTCTTCCACGAATATCTGGGCGCCGGCTACCGTTTCACCCGCAATTGGAACGTGATGGCCCAGGTTGCCCACTCCTCGCATGCCAATCTCTGCGACGGCCCGAACGACGGCATGACCCGCGCCGGCCTGCAGATCGGCTATAAGTTCTGAGTGGTTGCCGCCTTTGTGAAGAAAGCCTGCCCGCCCTCTGTTGACGGCGGGCTTTTTTCTGTCGCGCGCCGCCGCTACATAAGCTAAAGACAGCGCAAAACGCGCCAGGGACTTTCCGCTCATGACCATTCCAAACACCATCCCGATCACGCCGGAACTCATTGCAGGCCATGGCCTGAAGCCGGACGAGTACCAGCGTATTCTGGATCTGATCGGCCGCGAACCGACCTTCACCGAGCTCGGCATCTTCTCGGCCATGTGGAACGAGCACTGCTCCTACAAATCCTCGAAGAAATGGCTGCGCACGCTGCCGACCAAGGGGCCGCGCGTCATCCAGGGTCCGGGCGAAAACGCCGGCGTCGTCGACATCGATGACGGCGATTGCGTCGTCTTCAAGATGGAGAGCCACAACCACCCCTCCTATATCGAGCCTTATCAAGGTGCGGCGACCGGCGTCGGCGGCATCCTGCGCGACGTCTTCACCATGGGGGCACGCCCGATCGCCGCGATGAACGCGCTGCGCTTCGGCGAGCCGGATCATCCCAAGACCCGTCATCTCGTCTCCGGCGTCGTCTCCGGCGTCGGCGGCTACGGCAATTCTTTCGGCGTGCCGACGGTTGGCGGTGAAGTTGAGTTCGACGCCCGCTACAACGGCAACATCCTCGTCAACGCCTTTGCCGCCGGCATTGCGAAATCCAACGCCATCTTCCTGTCCGAAGCCAAGGGCGTCGGCTTGCCTGTCGTCTATCTCGGCGCCAAGACCGGCCGCGACGGCGTCGGCGGCGCGACGATGGCCTCGGCCGAATTCGACGAATCGATCGAGGAGAAGCGCCCGACCGTTCAGGTCGGCGACCCCTTCACCGAAAAGTGCCTGCTGGAAGCCTGCCTGGAATTGATGAAGACCGGCGCCGTCATCGCCATCCAGGACATGGGTGCGGCCGGCCTCACCTGCTCGGCCGTCGAAATGGGCGCCAAGGGCGATCTCGGCATCCTGCTCGAGCTCGACAAGGTGCCGGTTCGCGAAGAAAGGATGACGGCCTATGAAATGATGCTGTCGGAAAGCCAGGAGCGCATGCTCATGGTGCTGCAGCCGGAGAAGGAAGAGGAAGCCAAGGCGATCTTCGTCAAGTGGGGCCTCGATTTCGCCATCGTCGGCAAGACAACCGACGACCTGCGCTTCCGCGTCATGCATCAGGGTGAGGAAGTCGCCAACCTGCCGATCAAGGATCTCGGCGACCAGGCGCCGGAATATGATCGCCCCTGGCGCGAATCCGGCAAGCAGGCTCCCCTGCCCGCCAATCTCGTCGCGGCACCTCAGGATTACGGCCAGGCGCTGCTGCAGCTCGTCGGTTCCGCCAACCAGTCGAGCCGCCGCTGGGTGTATGAACAGTATGACACGCTCATCCAGGGCAATTCGCTGCAGCTTCCGGGCGGCGATGCCGGCGTCGTGCGCGTCGACGGCCATCCGAGCAAGGCGCTCGCCTTCTCCTCCGACGTCACCCCGCGTTATGTCGAGGCCGATCCTTTCGAGGGCGGCAAGCAGGCGGTCGCCGAGTGCTGGCGCAACATCACCGCGACAGGCGCCGAGCCGCTCGCCGCCACCGACAATCTCAATTTCGGCAATCCTGAAAAGCCCGAGATCATGGGCCAGTTCGTCGAGGCAGTGAAGGGCATCGGCGAAGCCTGCCGTGCACTCGATTTCCCGATCGTCTCCGGCAACGTCTCGCTCTACAACGAGACCAACGGCGTCGCCATCCTGCCGACCCCGACGATCGCAGGCGTCGGCCTGCTGCCGGATTGGAGCCAGATGGCCCGCATCGGCACAGCCAACGACGGCGACAAGGTGATCATGATCGGCGTCGACGGCAGCCATCTCGGCCAGTCCGTCTATGTCAGAGACGTGCTTGCCAGCCGCGAAGGTCCGGCGCCGGAGGTGGATCTGTTCGCCGAGCGCCGCAATGGCGATTTCGTCCGCTCCGTCATCCGCAACGGCCAGGCGACCGCCTGCCACGACATTTCTTCCGGCGGTCTTGCCGTGGCGCTCGCCGAAATGGCGATGGCCTCAGGCAAGGGTCTCGTCATCGATCTCGGTGAAGCCAAGGGCGCGCCGCATGCGCTGCTCTTCGGCGAGGATCAGGCGCGCTACGTGCTGACGGTGCCTGCGGACGTCGCAAATTTCGTTTGCGCCAATGCCGAAGGCGCCGGCGTCCCCTTCCGCCGTCTCGGCACGGTCGGAGGAACGGTACTCATCGTCGGCGATCTCATCTCGCTGCCGATTCAGCAATTGCGCGATGCCCATGAATCGTGGTTCCCTGATTTCATGGAAGGCCGCGGCGAACTGGCTGCGGAATGATGCGCAAGGAGTAACGATCATGGCCATGAAACCCGGCGATATCGAAGACATGATCAAGGCTGGGATTCCCGGTGCCAAGGTGACGATCCGCGATCTGGCGGGCGACGGCGATCATTACGCCGCCGAAGTCGTCGCCGAAGCCTTTCGCGGCAAGAGCCGCGTGCAGCAGCACCAGATGGTCTACGAGGCGCTGAAGGGCAATATGGGCGGCATACTGCACGCGTTGGCGCTGCAGACCTCCGCACCGGAATAGAGCCCGACGCGATCCGGATAAACGGTGCCCGGCCCTCAGCCGGGCATTCTCTTTTCGTCGGGATCGGCAAAGACCGAGGCCGGCATTGGCCCCGATGTCAAAAGCGTGAAATCGAAGGACGCCTGCAGATCGGGCCCCAGCACATATTGCCGGTGGACGCGCAGCTGGTCCTTGCGGATCTTGCGATAGTGCTCGGGCGTCAGCATCTGCTTGACGCGGATCAGGATCATCTTCGCCGGAGGTGCATCCGCATGGCCGGAAATGGCGACGACCGGCACCTTGTAGAAATTGATCGAATCCGTCAGGCACTGCACGTCGAGCCAGGAAATCTCGGGACAGCGCGCGATCAACCCGACGCGGGCGCGCAGCTGCGTGGCCGACGATAGCAGCGCGCATTGCAGGATGGCGCTGCCGAGCGTGGCAAACACCACCCGCTTGCCCCTGAATATCTCCGGCTCCCGTTCCAGCAATATGCCGATGACATGGGCAGCAACACTCGATCCCATGCTGTGCGAGGAGATCACATATTCGTCCGCCTCTTCGTCAAGCGCGTTACGCACGGCAGCGGCCCGGTCTTCCAGCCAGTCGTTGAAATCTGTCCGGTCCATGCGGCCGAGCGCCACGGCCATTACCCAATCGGCGAAGAGATGCAGCGTATGGAAACGTTCGGAAAACGGCAGGAAGGCGAAGATGAAGAAACAAAGCGCCAGCGGTCCGCTCCAGAGCATGTGCCACGGCGGAAAGCCGAGACCATAGGGCATGATGGCGATCTGCGCCGTCAGCGCGATCGCCAGCGCTGTCAGCAGGAACGGGAAGAGGAAGAACAGACCGAAGCGCCAGGCGTGGCGAAAATATCCCCGCATCCCGCCTTCGAGCATGATCTCGGCGCAGCTTCGGAAACCTGCCATAATCTGGCTCAGCGTGTTGCCCCCGCGCAGCCTGCTTACCAGCGTATCGTGATCGACCATGTGGATCCGGCTCTTCGTCTGCCAGCTGGGGAAACCGGTCCCTTCCCCGGCCGCCGCTTTGTCGGCATCCCGTCCGCCCGTCGTGACCACGAAACTGAGGGGATCACTTCCCGCCTCCGGCGCACCCGTTTCAAGCGAATAGCCCCAAACGGCGGCACTCTGCCTGGCCGAACGCTCGTAGCGTGCCCTATGGGCAACGCCGTCGAGCGGCTCGAAGCCCGTAAAATGCAGGACGACCCGCTTCTCGATCAGTTTCATTCCACTCTTCCGTCCGGCGAATGGCCGGCATGTTGCTGCGATCCGGCTGCTGCGCCGCTGATAGGGACAAAAAAGCAGCTATGGTCTCGAAGCCGTCTTGCTAACCGAACTCTTCCGGAATTCAATAGCATCCATGTCGTTTCCATCACGAACGGAGGGGTTTTGTGGCCGACCTAGTCAAAGAATTGATATCAGGCGTCGTCGACAGCGTGCTGAAGGAGATCCTGAAAAAGACCACCGGCCGCGTCGCGACGAAGCGCAGGAGGCGTAAGACACGACCCGCCGCGACGACGAAGGTTGCGCGCAAGACGACCTCGGCCAAGGCTAAGCCCGCCCGCAAACAGGTCAGCAAGCGCCGCACCGCCGCTGGCCGCAGCCGCCAGCGACGCAGCTAAGGCACGATCAAATGTGAGCGGCTTCGGACGAATAGCGGCGCTCTTGAGGGCATAAACCGATGATGCGCATGTTGAAAATCATTCTTGCGGCCGTCGTCGCGATCTGTCTCATCGCGGCTGCCGGCGTCTACGCCCTGTCGGAGATGCGCCTTTCCAGGATCTACGACGTCGCGGTTGCCGATTTCACCGTCAAGACGACGCTGCCTGCCGAGGAAGCCGAACGCCGCGCGCGCACGCTGATGTGTGGCGGCTGTCATCACGATGCCGGCAACGTGCTCATCGACGAACCGGGCGTCGGCCGCATCGTCGCGCCGAACCTGACCCGCTTCGTGCCCATGTACAGCGATGCTGAACTCGTGCGCCTCATCCGCCATGGCGTCAAGAAGGACGGTACCGGCGCCTTCATCATGCCGGCAAGCAACTTCGCCAATATCACCGATGACGATATGGCGGCGATCATTGCGTGGATGCGCAGTTTGAAGCACCTTCCCGATGCGGTGGCCGGAACGACTCAATGGGGACCGCTCGGGCGAATCGGCCTGGCGCTCGACAAGATCCCCTTCGAGGCCGATCTGGTGCCTGCCGTGGGCACCCCTGCCGCGACGCGTCCGGCCGATATCGGCGAATACGCCTTCAGGACCGATTGCAGCCACTGTCATAATCTCGATACGGCAAAGCAGTCGGAAGCCTTCCTGGCGCCGGCGCTTAAGCCCCTGGCGCAATCCTATTCGGCTGCCGATTTCAGGACGCTGCTGCGCACCGGCGAGGGTGTCGGCAACCGCGATCTCGGCGTGATGACACAGGTTTCCCAATGGGATTTCAGCCATTTCACCGATGTCGAAATCGAACAGATTCAGACCTATCTCGCCAATCGACCGTAACGCGACGGCAACAACCCGGCAACGGCCTGCGCGAATTGGTCTTTTTTTGGTTCGGGCGGCTGGAATTCCTGCCGTCGCATGCTATCTAAAGGCAACGATTGAAACGGCGGGCCTTTAACCCGCCTGTTGAAAGGATCAGGTCCTATGAGCGGCATTCACGAATTCATCGACAACGAAATCAAGAGCAACGACGTCGTCCTCTTCATGAAGGGCACGCCGCAGTTTCCGCAGTGCGGTTTCTCCGGGCAGGTCGTGCAGATTCTCGATTACATCGGCGTCGACTACAAGGGCGTCAACGTGCTTGCCGATTCGGAAATCCGCCAGGGCATCAAGGAATACTCCAACTGGCCGACAATCCCGCAGCTTTACATAAAGGGCGAATTCGTCGGCGGCTGTGACATCGTCCGGGAAATGTTCCAGGCTGGTGAGCTGCAGCAGCACCTCCAGGAAAACGGCATCACCGTGCGCGGCGCCGCCTGACCGGTCACCGGACGTCCGCCCGGTTTCCAAATCTGTTTCTTGAGTTCGAGGCGCTGCGGCTAGCAGCGCCTTGACCTGTTTATGGGAATTTCATTGTGACAGATTCATCACAAGCCGTGTCCGCGGGCCGCCTGCCCATGGGCAAGCGAGAATTCATCGCGCTTGCTGCCTTCCTGATGGCCGTCAATTCGCTGGCGATCGATATCATGCTGCCGGCCTTGCAGCAGATCGGCGCGAGCCTCGGCGTCGAGAGCGAAAATCATCGTCAGTTCGTCGTCTCCACCTACCTGCTCGGCTTCGGCTGCGCCCAGTTGTTTTACGGTCCGCTCTCCGACCGTTTCGGCCGCCGCACGCCGCTTCTAATCGGCCTCGTCATCTATATCCTGTCCGCCATCAGTATCGTCTTCGTTCCGTCCTTTGCTGGCTTGCTCGCCCTGCGCTTCATCCAGGGCGTCGGCTCCGCCGCAACCCGCGTCATCACCGTCTCCATCGTTCGCGATATCTATGGCGGCCGGCAGATGGCCGAAGTCATGTCGCTGATCATGATGGTTTTCATGATCGTGCCAGTGATTGCGCCCGGCACCGGTCAGATCGTCATGTTCTTCGGTAACTGGCACCTGATCTTCCTGTTCATCGCCGCGATGGCGACTGCTATCGCCGTCTGGGCCTATCTCCGTCTGCCGGAAACCCTGCATCCCGGCAATGTCCGCCCCTTTACCGCCCGCTCGATCTTCGGCGCCTTCAAGCTGGTGCTGACCAATCGCGTGGCGCTCTGCTACACCATCGCCAGCACCTTCATCTTCGGCGCGCTGTTCGGCTTCATCAATTCCGCCCAGCAGGTCTATGTCGGCATCTACGATCTCGGCGTCTATTTTCCCTTCGCCTTCGCCGGCGTGGCGATCTTCATGTCTTTGTCGTCCTTCTTCAATTCCCGCTTCGTCGGCAAGCTCGGCATGCGCCGACTGTCGCACGGATCGCTGCTCGGCTTCATTGCCATCAACACCATCTGGCTGATCGTCCAGATGGCCAGCACCGAGCCGATGCCGTTTGCCCTGTTCATCTCCTTCTTCGGCCTTGCCATGTTCCAGTTTGGCTGGATCGGCTCGAACTTCAATTCGCTCGCCATGGAACCGCTCGGCCACGTCGCCGGCACCGCCTCCTCCGTCCTCGGCTTCATGAGCACGGTCGGCGGCGCCATTATCGGCGCCGGCATCGGCCAGGCCTTCGACGGCACGGCACTGCCGATGGTCGCCGGTTATTTCGCCGTGTCGATCGTCGGCCTGGTCTTCGTGCTGATCGCCGAGAAGGGCCGCCTCTTCCAATCGCAGAACCCAGCCGTCTGAACGGCCGGCCTCATTCGCATCCGGGATTTCACCACATGACGCCGCCGCATAAACTGCACCAGGAAAACCAAGGCTCTCGCCGCATCGGCATGGGCTTTGGCGAATTCGTCGTCACTATCGCCATCATGACCGCCAGCGTCGCCATGGCGATCGACAGCATGCTGCCGGCATTGCCCAATATCGGCCATTCCCTCGGCGTCACCAATACCAACGACGCGCAGCTGATCATCGGCGTGTTCTTCTTAGGCTTCGGCGTCTCACAGATATTCTTCGGCAGCCTTTCGGATACGTTCGGCCGCCGCAACATCCTGCTCGGCGGCCTGGCCTGCTATATTGTCGGAATGTTTGCCGCCGCAGCGACCGGCAGTTTCGAAATGCTGCTCGTCATGCGTTTCGTCCAGGGCATCGGCGGTGCGGCCGTGCGCATCACCACCATGGCCATCGTCCGCGACTGCTTCGGCGGCCGCGAAATGGCGCGCGTCATGTCTTATGTCATGATCGTCTTCATGATCGTGCCGATCGTTGCGCCTTCCGTCGGCCAGCTCATCATCCTCTATGCCAACTGGCACTGGATCTTCATCCTGCTCGGCATCATCGCCGCCATCCTGTTCGTCTGGGCTCTTCTGCGGTTGAAGGAATCGCTGCCGCCGGAAGAGCGGCTGCCGCTGTCGGTTGCCTCTGTCGGGGATGGCTTCAAGACCGTGCTCACGAACCGTATCACCTGCGGCTACATGATCGGCCTCACCATGTTCACCGGCGTCATCAGCGCCTATGTGATCTCGGTGCAGCAGGTCTTCGGTGAAGTCTATGGCCTTGGCGACTGGTTGCCGATCGCCTTTGCGGCCACCGCAGGCGGCATCGCCGTCGCCAATTTCGCCAACGGCTTCTTCGTGCGCAAATTCGGCATGCGCCGCATCTCGCACGCCGCCCTGCTGATTTTCACGGCACTGTCGGCTGTCGGCTTCTTCTATTCGCTGGCCGGCAAGCCGGATTTCGCCATCGCCTACGGCATCTTCACCATCGTGCTGATGATGTTTGCCCTGATCGCCACTAATTTCACCGCCATCAGCCTCGAGCCGATGGGCAATCTCGCGGGCACGGCCACCGCCATCACCGGTTTCGTCTCGACGACCTTCGGCGCCATCCTCGGCGGCCTGGTCGGTCAGATGTTCAACGGCACGGTGCAGCCGCTCTTCGGCGGCTTCGCGCTCTTCGGCGCGGTGACGATCGCAGCCACCCTTTGGGCGGAGAACGGCAAGCTCTTCACCCACCCCGGCGACAGCCCGCAGCTCGATCCGGGTGCGGCCCACTTTTGAAGTGCGAGCTGCTGGGTGGTTCGGTCCCGGCGGCATTGCATTTAAATAACAAACTCGGCACGTTCCTAAATCTGGATGCCCTTGGAACAAGGAGCTCAGTTTTGGATGTAGAATATCAACATCTCCCCCCGCCATTGCAGGGTGGGATATTTCAAGCCAAAACAAATACCGCCACTGGCGTTGTGGTACTCGGCGGCTCCAGTGGTCGGGTCGATGTGGCCCGTGCCAGGTTGTTTGCCAGCCAAGGGGCAACGGTAATCGCGCTTCGGTGGTTCGGCGGCGAAGGCCAGGTGCCAGGTATTTGCGAGGTGCCGCTGGAAATCTTCTTCGCCGCCACCGATTATTTGATGGAGCTCGGCTGCAGACGTATCGTCTTGGTGGGGACATCGAAAGGCGCCGAAGCCGCGCTGCTCACGGCGGTATATGATCCACGCATCAGCGCCGTCATCGCAATGAGCCCTTCTTCGGTCGTATGGGGAAATATTGGTCCGGGGCTTGACGGCATCAGCTGGCCGGAACGCTCATCCTGGACGTTGCGAGGGACACCGCTTCCCTTTGTATCGTCCGACCCTGAATGGGTGCAGGAATACCGAGACGGGCTCGTTGCCTACCGGGGCCTGTTCGAACGATGTCTTCAAGTGCACGAGTCTGAGATCGAGCCAGCAACTATCCCTTTGGAGAAAACAACTGCCGAAATTCTGCTTGTGGCAGGAGGCGATGATGCGCTTTGGCCGTCAGACGAATTTGCCGCAGCAATTGTTCGCCGGCGCGCAGCTTCGGGCCTATTCACCCAGCTTGTGTTGGGAGAAGATGCGGGCCATCGCATTTTGCTGCCGGGGGAAACGACTCCCCGATCATCGCTGCGTGCTCACGGTGGAAGTGAGACAGCCGATGCCAAATTGGGACGACTGGCGTGGGAGTACATTCTCGCTGCCCTATAACAGGATAGCAGTAGTCATTTGATCGATGGTTCAAGCCATCGGATTGGTGCGGCAGTGCGCGAAGGCATCCTCTATGGACGACCGAATTCTGATCAGGTCTTACGCGCCCGGCGACGTGGACGCGACGATTGAAATTTTTCTGCGTGCGATTCGAGAGGTCTCGTCGAAAGACTACTCACCCGCTCAGATCCAGGCTTGGGCGAAGGTGGAAGATCGCGGACTATGGGCAGAGCGAAGGAAAAGCAGGCCTGCCTGGATCGCAGAATTTGACGGACAGCCTGTTGGGTTTTCCGACCTGACCGGCGACGGGTGCCTGGACATGATGTTTGTGCATCCCGAATTTCAAGGGCTTGGAATAGCAAGCCGGCTGTTGAGCAGGATCGAGGACGAAGCTCTGAAACTGGGGTTCAGCCGAATTTATACCGAAGCCAGCCGAACTGCCCGGCCGTTTTTTGCGCGAAAAGGCTTCCGCGTCATAACGAAGCAAATCGTCGAGAAACGTGGGCAAAGCCTGGAAAACTTTCTCATGGAAAAGTTCTACGGATAACAGGCGGCAGTCGGACCGCTTTTCAGACCGTGAAAACCTCACGCCGTAGCACGTTCCACGAGGCCTTGTCGGGCGCAATCAGCAGACCGCCGTCGAGGTGATGCGGCTGGTAGGGCGAGCCGTCGAAGCGCGCCGCATAGGCACCGGCCTCCTGCGAGATCAGCGTGCCGGCAAGATGATCCCAGGGCATCAGCTTGTTGTACATCAGGTAATGCACATGGCCGCCGGCAAAGGTGCGGTATTCTTGGGCCGCACAGCGGTAATTGGTGAGGAAACGCACCTTGGCCAGATTGCCGAGAATCTCCGCCCGCTTCTCCTGCGGCAGGTAGCCGGTCGAGGCCATGCCGACCATCTGGTCGAGCGCAACCGGGTCTGCAACCGCGAGCCGCTGCGCTTCGCCATCCGGCCGGCGCAGCCAGGCGCCGCCGCCTTTTTCCGCCATCACCCAGTCGTCGCCCATCGGATCGTAGATGATACCGGCAACCGTCTCGCCGGCCGAGACGACAGAGGCCATGACGCCGAAAGCCGGAATACCGGAGGCGAAGTTGAACGTACCGTCGACCGGATCGACGACGATGGCGAGATCGGCATCTTCGAGCCCGTAGAGCAAATCAGGCTCGGCCGCGACCGATTCCTCGCCGAGGAACAGCGCACTCGGCCAGAGCCGCTGAGCTTCCGCCTTGATCATCCGCTCGGCCTGTTCATCCGCCTCGGTGACGAGATCGGTCGCCTCGCTCTTCGCGCGCACGTCGCCCTGGCCGAGCCGGCGGAAGCGCGGCAGGATCTCCGCCTTCGCCGCGCGGCGCAGCAGATCGGCAAGAACGGTCACGTCAACGGTCGAAGTCATGTCAAATCCTTTCGGTCCGGCCTTTCGGGAAGGGCCTCACATCAAATGCCGACGATCTCACGTCGGATCAGCTGCCAGCTTTCCCGATCGGGTGCGGAGATGATGCCGCCCGTCGTCTCGCCGGGGCGATAGGGCGTGCCGTCGAATTTCGCCGTATAGCCGCCGGCCTCCTGATGCGCGAGCACGCCGGCCAGGTGGTCCCAGGGCATCAGCTTCGCATGGCCGATGAAGTGCATTTTGCCGGAAGCGACCATCCAATATTCGTAGGCCGAGCAATTGAAGGAGAAGGTCATCCGGATCTTCGCCATGTTGGCGCAGATGCGTGCGCGATCCGGGTCGTCCATGTGGCCCCATGAGAGGCCGCCGACCATCTGGTTCAGGCTAGCAGGCTCGGCCACCTTCAGCTTTGTCGACTGCCCGTCCCGGCGCGTCAGCAACGTGCCGGCACCCTTGATCGCCGTCACGGTGTCGCCGAGAACGGGATCGTGAATGATGCCGGCGACCGTTTCGCCCCTGGCCGTCACCGCCAGCATCGTCCCGAAGACGGGAAGCCCGGCGGCGAAATTGAACGTCCCGTCGACAGGGTCGATGACGAAGGCAAGCTCGGCATCGGCAAGGGCCGGCACGACGGACCGATCGGCATCATAAGCCTCTTCGCCAACGATGAGTGCTTGAGGAAAGCGCTCCCTTAGCGCCGCGGTGATCCTGTGTTCGGCATGCAGATCCGCCTGTGTCACCAGATCGATTGCCGAAGTCTTTTCCGAAACATCGGCATCGGCGAGATTGCGGAAACGCGGCATGATCTCGGCACGCGCCGCCTCCCGGATGCAATCACCAAGAAAGAGAATGTCCTTGTCAGAAATAGTCATGCGAAATCCTGTCCGTCATACATGAGCCGCCTGCTTAGCCGGCCATTCATGACGGGTCGGTGACAGCAAGGGTGGAAAAGTCGAAGAGTTTCGGATCGAGCAGATGTGAAGGGTTCACATGCGAAAGCGCCCGCAGCATCGTGTCCTTGCGTCCCGGCATGCGCTGTTCGATATCGGCGAGCATATCCTTCATCGCATTGCGCTGCAGCCCGTCCTGCGAGCCGCACAGATCGCAGGGGATGATCGGAAACTGCATCGCGACAGCGAATTTCGCGAGGTCTTCCTCGGCAGCATAGGCAAGCGGCCGGAGCACCATCAGGTCGCCCTCGTCGTTCAGAAGCTTGGCCGGCATCGAGGCGAGCCGCCCGCCATGGAAGAAATTCATGAAGAAGGTTTCGAGAATGTCTTCGCGGTGGTGACCGAGCACCAGCGCATCGCAGCCCTCTTCCCGCGCGACGCGGTAGAGATTGCCGCGCCGCAGCCGCGAACAGAGTGAGCAGTAGGTGGCGCCTTCCGGCACCTTCTCCTTCACGATCGAATAGGTATCGCGATACTCGATCCGATGCCGAACGCCGATCTTTTTCAGATAATCCGGCAGCACGTGCTTCGGGAAATTCGGCTGTCCCTGATCGAGATTGCAGGCGATGAGCTCCACCGGCAGCAAGCCGCGCCATTTGAGATCGAGCAGCAAGGCCAGCAGCCCGTAGGAATCCTTGCCGCCGGAAAGGCCGACCAGCCAGCGCTTCTGGCCCTTCAGCATGTCGAAATCGTCGAAGGCCTGGCGCACCTGCCGCAGCAAGCGCTTGCGCAGCTTGTTGAAGGAGACGGAACGCGGCGCATCGGCAAACAGCGCATGGCCGCCGGTGTCGGCCTCGCCACTCTCCAACTCATCGGCGATATTGGCTGCGATATTCATTGCTTCGTCCTACAGAAATTCCACACTTGCTCTAGCAGAAACCCGTCTGGCAACACAGCGTCAATCGCCGAAAACCGACCAGCCGGTGCGGGCCGCGAGCATTTCCAGCGCCGCGGCGCCGAGTTGCGAATTACCGACCTTGTTCAGCCCCGGCGACCACACCGCGATCGAAGCAATGCCGGGCGCCACAGCGAAGATGCCGCCGCCGACACCGCTCTTGCCGGGCAGGCCGACATGATAGGCGAAGTCACCCGAGCCATCGTAATGGCCGCAGGTCAACATCAGCGCATTGATGCGCCGCGCCCGCTTCGGCGAGACCACCGAATGGCCGGTCGTCGGATTGCTGCCGCGCGCCGCCAGGAACAGCCCGGCGCGGGCGAGCTGCTCACAAGTCATCGACAGCGCGCATTGATGGAAATAAACGCCGAGCACATGATCGACGGGATGGTCGAGATTGCGATAGGCGCGCATGAAGTTGGCGAGCGCGAAATTGCGATAGCCCGTCTGCGTCTCCGAACGCGCCACCTTGTCGTCGATGGTGATCGACTCGTCATCGGCGAGATAACGCACGAAGCGCAGCAGCTCGCCGATTGCCTCGCGCGGCGCATGGCCGGCCATGACGACGTCGCTGACGGCGATCGCGCCGGCATTGATGAAGGGATTGCGCGGGATGCCGCTCTCGTGCTCGAGCTGGACGATCGAGTTGAAAGCCGATCCCGAGGGCTCGCGCCCGACCCGCTTCCACAGTCCCTCGCCGACCTTGCCGAGCGCCAGCGTCAGCATGAACACCTTCGATATGCTCTGGATCGAGAAGGCAGTATCGGCATCGCCGACACGGTAAACCTTGCCGTCGACGGTGACGATCGCCATGCCGAACTGCTTCGGATCGACCTTGGCGAGCTCGGGAATATAGTCCGCGACCTTGCCCTCGCCGATCCGCGGCTGGATATCGGCGTAGATGCTATCGAGGGTCGCCTGCAAATCTGCCATCGCTTCTCTCCAGATCGCAAAAAAGCCGCTCGAAAGAGCGGCTTTCCATATATCGGCGCATGCTGTTGTCTCGCAATCGGTTTCGACTGCGAGACGAAGGCATTAGCGCGAATAGAATTCGACGACCAGGTGCGGTTCCATGACGACCGGGAACGGAACGTCGCTGAGCGTCGGAACGCGGCCGAAGGTTGCGACCATCTTGTTGTGATCGACTTCGATATAGTCGGGAACGTCGCGCTCTGCGAGGCTGACGGCTTCCAGAACGGTCACCAGCTGTTTCGACTTTTCGCGAACTTCGATGACGTCGCCGGCCTTGCAACGGTAGGAACCGATGTTGACGCGAACGCCGTTGACGGTGACGTGGCCATGGTTGACGAACTGACGGGCAGCAAAGACCGTCGGGACGAACTTGGCGCGATAGACGATGGCGTCCAGACGCGATTCCAACAGGCCGATCAGGTTTTCAGAGGTGTCGCCCTTGCGGCGGTCAGCTTCGGCGAAGATCGCGCGGAACTGCTTTTCGCGCAGGTCGCCGTAGTAGCCCTTGAGCTTCTGCTTGGCGCGCAGCTGCACACCGAAGTCCGAAAGCTTGCCCTTGCGGCGCTGGCCGTGCTGGCCCGGGCCGTATTCGCGGCGGTTCACCGGGGACTTCGGACGGCCCCAGATATTTTCGCCCATACGGCGGTCAATTTTGTACTTGGACGATTCGCGCTTGCTCATCGTATTTCCTTTCAAAGGTTTATGACGATTTGTTACCAAACCGCACGAAGGAAACACGCCCTCCTCTGATCTCTGCCGAGATCTGACAGGATGTTTCGGTTAGCGAACAGAAACGATCCACGGGACATGTCAAATGAAACACCGGGCATTGCTGCCCGGTGCTTGCGGCGGTCTTTAGAGGGCCGTCATGAAAATGTCAACAGCGGCACAGCCTGAACGCACCACTATTCTGCCGCCAACGGCTGGTCGCCGCCTGTATCAGGCGCGTTGGCGTCGCCAGGTGCGGTCTGGCAGTTCATATCCGGAAAAGCGACGATGCGCTTGCCAGAGAAATCCGTGTGCACGACGACGATGCCCTGCTCCTCGAAATAGCCAAGCAGGCGGCGGGCGCGGCGGGCGGAATGGGTGCCGTAGGCGCGGGCGATCCGGGCGTCCGACGGGCACGGTTCGCCGCAGACGGCCGCCTTGGCGAGCATCAGGAAGACACCCTGCAGATCGTCGGTGACGCCTGACGAAAGCGACAGCGCCGTCGCCCAGGCATCGCTCGCGGCCGTTTCCGCATCAACGCCCGAGCGCGAGATCGCCACGCGCCGGCGGAAATCCGGCAGGGCGATCGGCGGTCCCGGCACGCGGCGCATGCGCAGCCGCACGAGAAAATCCTGGTAAAGCACCGAATCGGTGCGGAAACCGGAGGTGGGATCGTCGAGGATTTCGGCAAGCACGCCGGCAAGGCGCTCCTCCCGCTCCTCGGCAGAGACCTCCACCTGGCTCGCCCTCGCCTCGGCAGGTGCGGCCGAGGCTGCCGGCGTCGAGCGCGAGAGTTCGGCGAGAATGTCGGTCGTCGGCCGCGGCGCCGGCGCAGCGCGGCGCATGGGCGGGCGCTGGAATTCTTCCGGATCGGGCGTGAAGATCAGGTCCTCGACATCCTGAGGCGCATCCGGCAGCGGCATCAGCTTCGGGCTGGACGAGCGCGCCGAAGTCTCCACCGCGCCGATCTGGATCGGCAGCGGCCGGCGCGACAGCGCCGGTCCGAGAGCGACGAAATTGCCGCGCTTCAGGTCGCGGAACATCTCGGCCTGGCGCCGATCCATCCCGAGCAGGTCGGCGGCGCGCGCCATGTCGATATCGAGGAAGGTGCGGCCCATCAGGAAGTTCGAGGCCTCGGCGGCGACGTTCTTGGCGAGCTTGGCCAGCCGCTGCGTCGCGATCACGCCGGCAAGACCACGCTTGCGTCCGCGGCACATCAGGTTGGTCATCGCGCCAAGTGACATCTTGCGCGCATCTTCCGAGACATCGCCGCCGACCGACGGCGCAAACATCTGCGCCTCATCGACGACGACGAGAACCGGATACCAATATTCGCGATCGGCATCGAACATGCCATTGAGGAAGGCGGCGGCAGCGCGCATCTGCTGCTCGATATCGAGGCCTTCGAGCGTCAGCACACAGGAAACGCGATGCTGACGGATACGGTTGGCAATGCCCGCCAATTCCGCCTCGGTCCGTTCACCGTCGACGACGACATGGCCGAACCTGTTGCTGAGCGTGACGAAATCACCCTCGGGATCGATGATGACCTGCTGCACCCATTGCGCCGATTGCTCGAGCAGGCGGCGCAACAGATGCGACTTGCCCGATCCGGAATTGCCCTGCACGAGCAGACGGGTCGCCAGCAGCTCCTCGATATCGAGCGTCGCCGGGCTGCCGGACGCCAATCCCATATCGATGCCAACCTGCAATGCTGATCCTCGCGGCGAAGAGACTCACATGAACGAAGCGCCATTCTTCCGAAACGGCATCGCCCCGTCTATCAAAGAATGCGCTATCTTTCAGGACCGGATTTCGCCAACCCACAGGACAATTCCGGGCTCACCCGAGAAGAGGATCCATCGCCGCGATCCTACATCCCGTCGCCGCGCTACGCCCGCAAGCCGAAGCCCTGCATCAGCCGCCGCGTGGCGAAATCCTGTTGGCCGGAGGTGAAGACCGCGAAGTCGAAATTGTCCGGGTGTACGGCATCGGCGACCAGCGGCACCAGCGTGCGGGCGCGGCGCGCGATCGCCTCGGCGGGGTCGAGCCAGTCGACCGGCCAGGGCGCAAGCCGGCGGAAGAGATTGGCCATGAAAGGATAATGTGTGCAGGCGAGCACGACGATATCGGTTTTCTGACCGTCCTTCTCGACGAAGCATTGGTCGATTTCGCCAAGCACGGCCTCGTCGGAGACGGCGTCACCACGAATATAAGCCTCCGCCATGCGCGCAAGGTTCTCCGAGCCGACGAGGCGGACGTGGCATTGCTGTGCGAAGGACTGGATGAGGTCGCGCGTATATGCTCGCTTCACCGTGCCGGGAGTGGCAAGCACCGAGACCAGGCCGGACCGCGTGCGCTCCGCCGCCGGCTTGATTGCCGGCACGGTGCCGACGAAGGTCATCTGCGGAAAGGCGGCCCGCAGATCGGCACCAACAAGCGTGAAGGCTGTGTTGCAGGCGATGATGCAGACTTCGGGATCGTGATCCGCCAACAGTTTGCCGAAAAGTCCGATGATCCGCTCCTTCAGGGCCTGCTCCTCCCAGCCGCCATAGGGAAAGCCGGCATCGTCGGCGACATAGATGAAGCCGCGTTCCGGCATCAGCACGCGCGCCTCGCGCAAGACGGTCAGCCCGCCGATGCCGGAATCGAAGAGAAGAATAGGTTTCAGCTCACGCGTCGTCGCTGTCATCGGGCGGTGTTTCCTTGGCCGCTGGCGGGAACCGGCCTCCGCGCGGGCTCTTGCGCGAGAAGCGGTCGAGGGAGGAGATGACGCCGCGCAACACGCTGATTTCCTGCTCCGTGAAAGCCCGGCGGGATAAGACAGCGCGCAGATTGTCGACCATTTTCGGCTTTTTCCCGGCAGGATGGAAATAACCGCGGGCATCGAGCGCCTCTTCCAGCTGGTCGAACAGGCCGAAAAGCTGTTCCTTGGTCGAAGGCGTCTGCCCCATCGCCTGGAACGGAACGGCGCCGAGATCCTCCATGCCGGATTTCATCCATTCATAGGACATCAGCAGCACGGCCTGGGCAATGTTCAGCGAGGCAAAGGCGGGATTGACGGGAAAGGTGACGATTTCGTCGGCAAGCGCCACCTCCTCGTTGGTCAGCCCCCAGCGCTCGCGCCCGAAGAGGATGCCGGTGCCCTCGCCGGCGCGGAACCTCGCCCGAAGTGTCTCGGCGGCGATGACGGGCGAGCGCACCGGCTTGTAGCCGTCGCGCTCGCGCGCCGTCGTCGCATAGACAAAATTAAGATCGGCAACCGCCTGCTCCAGTGTGTCGTAGACCTTGGTCGCCTCGATCACGTGATCGGCTTTGGAAGCGGTCGCCAGCGCCTTTTCGTTCGGCCAGCCATCGCGCGGATTGACCAGGCGCAGTTCGGCAAGGCCGAAATTCGCCATGGCGCGCGCCACCATGCCGATATTCTCGCCCATCTGCGGCTCGACCAGAATGATGGCCGGGCCTTCGGCCAGAAGTTGACGCTCGCTGTTCGTACCTGCCATGGTCCTATCCCTGTTTCGAGCGCGCAATAGCCTCGCCCGCTGCAAACGGCAAGACGTCTGCAGGGGGATAGAGTCTTTCCAGCGCCGAACCGATCATTTCGAGCCCAAGTTTCGCGCCCTCGCGCGATAGCGGCAGGTGCCGGCCAGTTGTCCGCGACGCCTTGCGCTTGATGAGGAAACAGCTCGAGCCGCGCCGGGCCGCATTGTCGATCAGCGCCAGATCCGCCGCGATCAGCGTCTTCAGATTGTCGTCAGCGGCCGGCGCGTCATAACTCTTCGCCAGGATACGCGCCCAATAGGTGCAGGAGAGGAAGATCGCCAGCGTCTGGCGGATCTGGCCCGGGCGCGTCACCACCGACCAGGACGAGCCGAGGGGCCGCGCCGCCACCGTCACGTCGCGGTAGCAGCCATCGATCTTCTGCGACAACCGGATCAGGTCGAAACCGCTCTTGCCCTCGCCGATCGCGCCAAGCAGCTCGCGCAACGCCTGGAACCAACGGGCAAGTGCGGCATCGAGCGCCCCGCGCGTGCGCGTGGGGAAGACGATGAAGGCGACCGCCGTTCCCGCCGCCGCCCCGATCATGGTCTCGCCGATGCGCAGCTTCAACAGATCGAGCGTCAGCACGCCGGTCATGCCGTAGACCAGGCAGAGCACGATCGAGATGAAGAAGGTCATCGTCGCATAGGAAACCTGCAGGAAATAGAAGGCCAGAAAGATGCAGACGGCGGCGATCGGAATGGCGATATCAGGCTCGCCCGAAATCAGCGTCGCCAGCACAAGCCCGATGGCGATCCCGAACACGGTGCCGAGCGAACGCGACAGCGCTTTCATCGCCGTATCGCCGCGCGAATTGGTGTTGGTGAAAACGAGGAAGGCGGCAAGCACCGCCCAGAACCAGCGCTCGCGCGAGAGAGCCAGGCCAAAAGCCATGGCAAGCGCTGAGGCGAGCGTGATCTGCAGCGCCGAGCGAAGCAGGGGATTGGCAAAGGAAAAGTCGATCTTCTCAGGCAGCACAGTATCCTTGACGGCGTCGATGCCGGAGAATCCCGAGGTCTGCCCCTCGCCGATCGCCTGTGTCAACTGCTGCCGCGCCTCGCCGAGCCAGAGCAGCGCCCGCACGGTTTCGCCTTGCGGCTGGTCCTTGATGGCTTCGGCCATCTCCGCAAATCTTGCAAGTTCCGTGCTATCGGCCTCGATTACGGCATGGATGAGCGCAAAAGGCGGCGGGCTCTGGAAACTCAGCACGATTGCGCTCTCGGCGGCCAGATGCGCATCGAAGAGCCGGATCGCCAATTCTGCGGCCGGATCGGCGGTGGCATCGAAAACGCCGCCGGACGGGCGCGGGATGAAGGTTTCGGCCATCAGCACCACTTCCTTCAGCCGGTCTTCCAACTGGCGCAGTTCCTGCCGGTCGGCTTCACCGATCTCGGCGCCGACGGCGAGGGCGGCGAGCTTGAAGAGGATCTGGTTGATCCGGCCGCGCACACTTTCGAGCGAGCGGAGCAGGTCGCGCCGCCAGTCGTCCGGCAACAATACGGCTCTCACCAGATGGCCGACGAGCACGGAGACGACGGGGCCGATCGCCACATCAGGCAGCTCGGCCAGCGGAGGCCGGAAATAGGCGCCCATGAAATAGGAGGTGAAGGCGAACATGCCGATCGCAAAACCGCGCGGCCCGAACACCCGCCCGGCCGATGCGAGCGCGATCACCACCAGGAAGACGAGGTCGGAGAATAAACGGCGATCCTCGAGGCCCGCCGCGATGGCGACGACGCCAAGGCTTGCGACGCAACCGAAGAGCCGCGTCACCAGCTGGCGCGTATTGCCCTTGTCGCGAACGGCCACCCCACCCTCGATCGACAGCACGATGCCGAGGCCGAAAGCCGCCGTCGGCAACGGCAGGATGAACATATGGATGGCGAGAAGGATTAAAAATGAGAAGATGATCGTCAGCGTTACCCGCGAGGCCATGCGCAGGCGCGAAAGCGCCGGATCATTGGCAAGCAGCCAGTCGCGGAACTGAAAACCGGAAAACAAATGCAAAGCCCCTCATGCCGCAGAAGGATCGACAGATACCGCCGCAAGAGCGGAAATCAAACCACGGCAACGATCGGAACATTCGCCGGGCTCGAATCCTTCGGCATCGATCGAATGTGGTGCGTCTATTGGCCCTTGGCAATCAGCGCCATCGTCGCCTTCAGGGAATCACGGGCCTGCGTTTCGATATTCTCGGTGACGATATCGTCGATCACTGGCTTGCCGTCTTCTTCGACCACTTCGAAACGAACGGTCGTATAGTCCTTGGCATCGGGCGCATCGGAGCAGGCGGATTTCTGGAAGCGCACAGTCACCTCGGCCGTCCCGTTGACCACAGGTGCTGCCGCCATCGTCAGATCCTGCAGCGGGCAGGCATCCTGGCCGTTGACGATGACGTCGTAGTCGAACGGCGATATGCCGTCGTCGTCGACCGCGGGAAATTGCGCCGCCGCCTGGTATCTCGCGACGAAATCGCGGCTGTAAAGATGGTCGAGCCGGCTTGCGTCGAAGATGTCGGTCCAGTCGCTGTTATTGTCCGCCCAGTTGCTCTTGGTCGCGTCCATGATCTCCTTCACGGGGGCGGTGACATCGGCGGCATGGCCGATGCCGGAAAAGGCGATAAGGCTTGCGATAACAACGGCGATTGTCTTCATGGTCGAATATCCGAGGGGCGGCAAATCAAGGCGGACACTAGCCGAATTCCGGCACTTGGCAATGCAGCAAAAACGCATTGCAGAACCCGTTGCAGCTTTGCGTTCCCGGTTCACAATGCTATAGCGCTCCTCATCACGTCACCCACCCGGGACCCCGTCCCCCTTCAAGCTCGAACGAGGCAGATACATGAACAAGATCAAGGTCGCCAATCCCGTCGCCGATCTCGACGGCGATGAAATGACGCGCATCATCTGGCAGCTCATCAAGGACAAGCTGATCCATCCGTATCTCGATCTCGACATCGACTATTTCGACCTGTCCGTCGAAAACCGCGACGCCACCAATGACCAGGTGACCGTCGATGCCGCCAATGCCATCAAGAAGTACGGCGTCGGCATCAAGTGCGCGACGATCACGCCGGATGAAGCCCGCGTCAAGGAATTCAACCTCAAGGAAATGTGGAAGAGCCCGAACGGCACGATCCGCAACATCCTCGGCGGCGTCATCTTCCGCGAGCCGATCATTTGCCGCAACGTGCCGCGCCTGGTTCCCGGCTGGACGCAGCCGATCGTCGTCGGCCGCCACGCTTTCGGCGACCAGTACCGCGCCACCGACTTCAAATTCCCCGGCAAGGGCAAGCTGACGATCAAGTTCGTCGGCGAGGACGGCACCGTCATCGAGAAGGAAGTGTTCAACGCACCGGGCGCCGGCGTCGCCATGGCCATGTACAATCTCGACGAATCGATCCGCGAATTCGCCCGCGCCTCGATGATGTACGGGCTGATGCGCAAGTGGCCGGTCTATCTCTCCACCAAGAACACCATTCTCAAGGCCTATGACGGCCGCTTCAAGGACATCTTCGAGGAAGTCTTCGAGACCGAGTTCAAGGATCAGTTCAAGGAAGCCGGCATCACCTACGAACACCGCCTGATCGACGACATGGTCGCCTCGGCGCTGAAGTGGTCCGGTGGCTACGTCTGGGCCTGCAAGAACTATGACGGCGACGTCCAGTCCGACACCGTCGCCCAGGGCTTCGGTTCGCTCGGCCTGATGACCTCGGTGCTGCTGACCCCCGATGGCAAGACGGTCGAAGCCGAAGCCGCTCACGGCACCGTCACCCGCCACTATCGCCAGCACCAGAAGGGCCAGGAAACCTCGACGAACTCGATCGCCTCGATCTTTGCCTGGACCCGTGGCCTGGCGCATCGCGCCAAGCTCGACGACAATGCCGAGCTTGCCCGCTTTGCCGCAACGCTCGAAAAGGTCTGCGTCGATACCGTCGAATCCGGTTTCATGACCAAGGATCTGGCGCTCTTGATCGGCCCCGACCAGCCGTGGCTGTCCACCACCGCCTTCCTCGACAAGATCGACCAGAACCTCCAGAAGGCCATGGCGTAAGCCGGCCTTTCCGAGATAAGATCGAAACGGCGGGGATTTCCCCGCCGTTTTCAATTGGGGAATGAACCGATGACGGCCATCCTGCGACCGCTTGAACCCGCCGACCGCGCCGCATGGGAACCCTTATGGGAAGCCTATCAGCGCTTCTATGAGGTGGTCATTCCGCCCGAAACCACCGATCTCACCTGGGCTCGCTTCCACGATCCTGACGAACCGATGCACGCGCTCGGCGCCTTTGATGAAGATGGCCGTCTCGTCGGCATCGTCCATGCCATCTTTCACCGCTCCTGCTGGCTGCCGCAATGGACCTGCTATCTGCAGGATCTCTATGTCGAAAACACCCAACGCGGGCTCGGCACCGGCGCCGCACTGATCGACGCCGTCGCCGACCTCGCCCGCAAAAACGGCGCAGGCCGGCTCTATTGGATGACGCATGAAACCAATGCAACGGCGCGGCGGCTCTATGACAGGATCGCCGAGCGCTCGGGTTTCATCCAGTACCGAAAGGCGCTTTAAGCGGCTGGGGTTGCACAAAGGCCTCGCCGCACTATTGATTCCGGGGAACGGCAAGACCGCAGAATTACGGCAGCACGAGGAGGATCTCATGACGGAAGAACTGGTATTCTACACGAACCCGATGTCGCGCGGCCGCATCGCGCGCTGGATGCTGGAGGAGATCGGCCAGCCCTATCGCACCGAACTGCTGACCTTCGGCGAAACCATGAAGGCGCCCGAATATCTCGCGGTCAATCCGATGGGCAAGGTGCCGGCGATCCGTCACGGCGATACCATCGTCACCGAATGCGCGGCGATCTGCGCCTATCTCGCCGACACCTTCCCCGAAAAGGCGCTGGCGCCGACGCCGGAGGAGCGCGCCCGCTATTACCGCTGGATGTTCTTTGCCGCCGGTCCGCTCGAATCGGCGGTAACGATGAAGGGGCTCGGCTTCGAAATTCCGAAGGATCGCCTACGTATGGCCGGCTGCGGCGGTTTCGGCGACGTCATGAATACGCTCGAAATGGCGGTCTCCGGCTCGACCTACGTCGCCGGCGAACGCTTCACCGCCGCCGACGTCTATGTCGGCTCGCATATCGGCTGGGGCCTCGGTTTCGGCAGTATCGAGAAGCGCCAGGCCTTCGTCGATTATTTCGGCCGCATCAGCGGGCGTGAGGCCTACAAGCGCGCGAATGCGCTGGACGACGAAGCCGGCAAGACGATGCAGGCGGCTTAATCTGTAAAACCTGGAGCGGCGGCCCGACCGCCGCTCCGGAGATATCCGCCGTCAGACAAGCGGCATGTGAATGTCCGTCAGAAGCTCGGTCGGCGGCACCTCGCGCGGATTGTTGAGATATTCCTCGAACATGAGCCTGTCCTTCAGTTGCCGGCCGGACTTCGGCAGCCATTCGGCAAAGAGCCATTGATAGGACTTGGGCATATTGGCATAGGGGCCCTTGTGGCGCAGCACGGCATAATCGCCGCCGTCGATCGTGCGCCGCTCGAACGGCGCATCGGCCGGCACGTCGGCAGCGCCGGTGACGCAGGCGATCGAACGCAGCTTTTCCAACGGCACGATATCGGGATCATCGAGATAGACGCCGATCATCCGCATCTCGGGCTTGGCGAGGCCGCGGGCATAAAGCGTGCCGAACAGCGTCTCGAAGGCCTTGTCGATCTGCATGTAGGAACCGGTATGGGCAACGCCGATCAGCTCGATCGGCCCGATCTCGCGTATGGTAACGTCTAACATCGCTTTGGTCTTTCCGTTGGGTGAGGGCTCATAGGCTGTGTGGCTTCCCTCTTTCCGGTAGCGGGCCGGCGGCATGCCGTAGACCGACTTGAAGATGCGATTGAAGGATTGGAGATTGGGATAGCCTGATCGCTTCGCTATTTCACTGACGGCAAGTTCCGTGCGGACGATCTCGCCTGCCGCATGATGCAGCCTGAGCCGCTTGACGGTTGCCGCCAGCGTCTCGCCGTAAATCGCCCGGTAGATCCTGTGCCAGTGATAGCTCGACATGCAGGCGATTTCGGCAAGGCGCTCCATATCCAGCTCCTCGTCCAAATGGTCGTGAATATAGGCCGAAACCCGTCGCAGACGGTTTTCATAAAGTGCCCATGCCGTTTCGCCGTTCATGTCAAACCTCGTGCAAATCGATCGGCCAAAGAAGAACATAACCCGATTTGACAAATCCTGCTGACTTGCGCTTTCGACGAATCCGGCATAGGGCGGAAGTCCGGCTCGAACCCAAAAGGAATGACTGATGCCGGATTTTTCAACATTGATGATTTTTGCCGCCGCAGCGCTGGTGCTGACAGCCACGCCCGGTCCCGACATGCTGCTGATCGCCTCGCGCAGTGTCAGCCAGGGACGCGCCGCCGGATTTCTGACCTATGCAGGCATCGCACTCGGCACCTATTGCCACGCCCTTGCCGCCGCTTTCGGGCTCTCTCAGCTCTTCGTGACGGTGCCCGCTATCTATGAAGCAGTGCGCTGGGCCGGCTGCTGCTATCTTCTCTATTTGGCCTATAAGACAATCCGCTCGGAAGTCACCGCCTTTGCGCCAGCATCGACATTGAGACGGCTTTCGGGCAGACGCATCTTCTTTGCAGGTCTCGCCACCAATCTGCTCAATCCGAAAATAGCCCTCTTCGTCATGGCCCTCTTTCCGCAATTCGTGACTGCGCAAAGCGGCTCGATCACGATGCAGATGCTGGTGCTTGCGACCGTGCTGAACGGCATCGGCCTCGTCGTCAATGGAGCCGTCATTATTCTCGGAAGCCAAATTCGCACGCGGCTGGCCTCGCTCAGCCGCTTTCCGAAGATGCCGCAATATATGCTGGCGACTGTTTTTACAGGGCTCGCCTGCCGCCTCGCTTTGCAAGCGCGAAACTGACCGCCGCAGGCTTCTGCGCAAAATAAAACCGGCTGCGAAATCCAGATCTCGCAGCCGGTCCACATGTCAAACGCCGTCAGGCTGATGGTCAGCCTGCAAGTGCCGACGCAACCGCCTCAAGGGCTTCGTCGGCCTTGGCGCCATCAGGGCCGCCAGCTTGCGCCATGTCCGGACGGCCGCCGCCGCCCTTGCCGCCAAGCGCGGCAGAAGCGACGCGCACCAGATCAACGGCGCTGAAGCGATCAACGAGGTCGGGCGTCACGGCAACGACCGCGCTTGCCTTGCCATCCTCGGAAACGCCGATGAGCGTCACGACGCCCGAGCCGATGCTGGTCTTCCCGTCATCGGCGAGCCCCTTCAGATCTTTGGGATCGACGCCCGATATCGACTTGCCGAGGAACTTGACGCCGGCGACTTCGCGCACGGAATCGGCCGAGCCGCCCTGCCCGCCGCCCATGGCGAGCTTGCGCTTGGCGTCGGCCAGTTCCTTTTCGAGCTTGCGGCGCTCGTCGATCAGCGCTTCGACGCGCGAGAGAACGTCTGACGGTTGAACCTTCAGCGAGGCGGCAAGCGTCTTCACGCGCTCGTCCTGTTCGGCCAGATATTCGCGCGCCGATTCGCCGGTGACGGCCTCGATGCGGCGAACGCCGGCGCCGACGGCGCTTTCGCCGAGAACGCGGATCAGGCCGATCTGGCCGGTGGCTCCGACATGCGTGCCGCCGCAGAGTTCGATCGAATAGGGCTTGCCGGCCTTGGCGCCGCGCACACCCTCGCCCATCGCCACGACGCGGACTTCATCGCCGTATTTCTCACCGAACAGCGCCATCGCACCTTCGGCGATCGCATCGTCGACGCTCATCAGCCTCGTGGTGACCGGCGAATTCTGCAGCACGATCTCATTTGCCATATCCTCGACGATTTTCAGCTCTTCGGCCGACATCGGCTTCGGATGCGAAACGTCGAAACGCAGGCGCTCGGGTGCTACCAGCGAACCCTTCTGTGCCACATGAGTGCCCAGCACTTCGCGCAGCGCCTCATGCAACAGGTGGGTCGCCGAGTGATTGGCGCGCAGGCGCGAACGGCGGGCATGATCGACCGTCAACGCGACAGCATCGCCATCCTTGACCACGCCTTCGATGACAGTACCCAGATGCACGAACAGGCCTTCGCCCCTCTTCTGCGTATCTGAAATCTCGATCTTGCCGTGGTCGGACGAGATCACCCCGGTATCGCCCATCTGGCCGCCGGATTCGCCGTAGAACGGCGTCTGGCTGACGACGATCTGCACCTTGTCGCCGGCCCTGGCCTCGGTCGAAACCGCGCCATCCTTGACGATCGCCTGCACGACGCCTTCAGCCGTTTCGGTGTCGTAGCCCAGGAATTCGGTCGCGCCGTGTTTTTCCTTGAGCTCGAACCACACGGTTTCGGTCGCCTTTTCGCCGGAACCGGCCCAGTGCGAGCGGGCTTCGGCCTTCTGGCGCTGCATCGCATCGGTGAAGCCGGAGATGTCGACGCCGATCTCTCGGGCACGCAATGCATCCTGCGTCAGATCGAGCGGGAAGCCGTAGGTGTCGTAGAGCTTGAAGGCGGTCTCGCCATCCAGCATATCGCCCTTGGAAAGATCCGTCGTTGCGTCCGACAGAAGCGACAGGCCACGTTCGAGCGTCTTGCGGAAGCGGTTTTCCTCGAGCTTCAGCGTTTCCGAGATCAGCGCCTCGGCGCGCACCAGCTCCGGATAGGCGCGGCCCATCTGCTGCACCAGCGTCGGCAGCAGCTTGTACATCAGCGGCTCCTTGGCGCCGAGCAACTGCGCATGGCGCATGGCGCGGCGCATGATGCGGCGCAGGACATAACCGCGGCCCTCATTCGACGGCAACACACCGTCGGCGATCAGGAAGGCCGAGGAGCGCAGGTGGTCGGCGATGACGCGGTGGCTGGCGCTGCCTTCCGCCTTGACGCCCATCGTATCCTCGATGGCGCCGATCAGTGTCCGGAAGAGATCGGTGTCGAACACGCTCTGAACGCCCTGCAGAATGCAGGCCATGCGCTCCAGACCCATGCCGGTGTCGATCGACGGACGCGGCAGCGGGTTGCGAACGCCGGGCTCCGTCTGTTCGAACTGCATGAAGACCAGGTTCCAGAATTCCAGGAACCGGTCGCCATCTTCCTCCGGCGAGCCCGGAGGGCCGCCCCAGACGTTCTCGCCCTGGTCGATGAAGATTTCCGAGCACGGACCGCAGGGGCCGGTATCGCCCATCTGCCAGAAATTGTCGGAGGTCGGAATGCGGATGATCTTGTCGTCGGAGAAACCGGCGATCTTCTTCCACAGCGTCGCTGCCTCTTCGTCTTCGGAATAGACGGTTACCAGCAGGCGATGCTTCGGCAGATCAAAACCTTCGGTCACGAGCTTCCAGGCAAGCTCGATCGCATTCTCCTTGAAATAGTCGCCGAAGGAGAAGTTGCCGAGCATTTCGAAGAAGGTCAGGTGACGCGCGGTATAGCCGACATTGTCGAGGTCGTTGTGCTTGCCGCCGGCGCGCACGCACTTCTGCGAGGTCGTCGCCGTCGAATAAGGACGCTTTTCCAGGCCGGTGAAGACATTCTTGAACTGCACCATGCCGGCATTGGTGAACATCAACGTCGGGTCGTTGCGCGGGACGAGCGGGCTCGACGGAACAATCTCATGGCCGTTCTTCTTGAAATAGTCGAGGAAGGTCGACCGGATATCGTTCACGCCGCTCATGCTATGCCCTTCAATGCTGCCGGAGGCAGGTAAATACAAATCCATCGGCTTTTAACGTTCGCCTCCGCCACTGTCCAGCAGACAAACAAAACCGGCCGCATTCTCATCAGGAATGCGGCCGGCTGGAACTGACTGATGAGTTCAAGCGCGAAAATTACATTTCCGCAGTGGCATCGCCATCGCCGTCATCGGGATCCGGTCCGCCGTTCTGCAGGAAGCGGTCGGCGATCAGGCCGGCATTCTGGCGCAGCGACAACTCGATCTCGCGGGCGAGATCCGGATTGTCGCGCAGGAAGGTCTTGGCGTTTTCACGACCCTGGCCGAGACGCTGGCTGTTATAGGAGAACCAGGCGCCCGATTTCTCGACGATGCCGGCCTTGACGCCGAGATCAACCAACTCGCCGGTCTTGGAAACACCCTCGCCATACATGATGTCGAACTCGACCTGCTTGAAGGGTGGCGCCATCTTGTTCTTGACGACCTTGACGCGTGTCTGGTTGCCGATCACCTCTTCGCGCTCCTTGACCGCGCCGATGCGGCGGATGTCGAGGCGCACGGAGGCATAAAATTTCAACGCATTGCCGCCCGTCGTCGTTTCCGGCGAACCGAACATGACGCCGATCTTCATGCGGATCTGGTTGATGAAGATCACCATGGTGTTCGACTTCGAGATCGAAGCGGTTAGCTTGCGCAGCGCCTGGCTCATCAGGCGCGCCTGCAGGCCGGGAAGGCTGTCGCCCATCTCGCCTTCGATTTCGGCGCGTGGTGTCAGTGCGGCGACCGAGTCGACGACGAGGACGTCGACGGCGCCGGAGCGCACCAGCGTATCGGTGATTTCAAGCGCCTGCTCGCCGGTATCGGGCTGCGAGATCAGAAGGTTCTGCAGATCGACGCCAAGCTTGCGGGCATAGACAGGATCGAGCGCATGCTCGGCATCGACGAAGGCGCAGATACCGCCCTTTTTCTGCGCTTCGGCAATGGTCTGCAGCGCAAGCGTCGTTTTACCGGAGCTTTCCGGCCCGTAAATTTCGATGATGCGGCCCCTCGGCAGGCCGCCGACGCCAAGTGCGATATCGAGGCCAAGCGAGCCGGTCGAGATCGTCTCGATCTCGACAACGTTCTCGTTGGAGCCGAGTTTCATAATCGAGCCCTTGCCGAACGACCGCTCTATCTGTGAGAGTGCCGCTTCAAGCGCCTTGCTTTTGTCCACCGATTTGTCCTCTACCAGCCGCAATGAATTCTGAGACATCCGATCCACCTTTAGGTTATTGAAGCCGCCCAAGCAATGTCGAGTTTGTACCCTATTTGTTCCACTCTCGCAATAGGCGATCAAACAATTGAAAGAAAAAGGTAAAACGGCCCGTGTTCTGTATTTGTTTTATCGATGAAAAGCAACGACTTAGATGTAAAGTGCCGGCACCCGCGCACAAAAACCCATCCCATCGATTCGCACGTCGGGCATCTGGAGAGTGCCTGAAATGAAAAGAAAGATTCTCGTTCTCGGCGGTGCCCATATCGATCGGCGCGGCCGCATCTCCGGCGAGACAGCGCCTGGCGCCAGCAATCCCGGCACCTGGTTCGAGGAGCCCGGCGGCGGCGGCTTCAATGCGGCGCGCAATCTCGCAAGGCTCGGTTTTCAGGTGACGATGATCTCGCCGCGCGGCGGCGATCCCAACGGCGAACTGGTCGGCGAAGCCGCCGATTTCGCCGGCATCGACGACCGGCCTTTCGTCTTCCTCGACCGCAAGACGCCGAGCTACACGGCGATCATCGAGAAGGACGGCAATCTGGTGATCGCCCTGGCCGACATGGATCTCTACCGCTTCTTCGTGCCGCGGCGTCTATCCATCCGCTGGGTGCGGGAAGCTTTCGACGCCCATGATTTCATCCTCTTCGATGCCAACCTGCCGGAAGAGACGATCGCCGCGATCGTCGCCAAGGCGCATTCCCTGGCCAAGCCCGTCGCGGCGATCGCCATCTCGCCGGCCAAGGTCGTCAGGCTGAAACCCTGCATCGGAGATATCGACTACCTGTTCCTGAACGAGGCCGAGGCCGCCGCCCTGACCGGTGAGCAGCCGGAAGACGCCGCCGGCTGGCCACCATTGCTGAACGAGATCGGCATCAGGAATGCCGTCGTCACTCGCGGCCGGCGCGAACTCGTCGCGCTTTGCGGGCACCGCGCCGTGACGCTGCAGCCGCCGATCGCCGACACCGTCGCCGATGTCACGGGTGCCGGCGATTCTCTTGCGGCCGGCACGCTCGCCGCCTTGATGCTCGGCCTGCCGCTCGAGGAAGCCGTCCGCCACGGCACCGCGGCCGCCACGCTGACCGTGCAGTCGCGGCACGCCGTCAACGAAAATCTGACGCCGGATCTTTTGAATGAGGCGCTTGCCCTTGTTCCCAAGATCAGAATTCTGCATTGAAGCGACTAATTAAAGAGTTGAGCATGATGCCGTCCGAAAACCGCCCACACTTTTCGGCATTATGTTCTGTCGATCATAGGACAAGACCATGACCAAGCCCATCTCCCCTCTTCTGCCGATCGCCTATTCGAAGGAGGTTGCCAGCGCCAAGCAGCGCGGCGCGCCGCTGGTGGCGCTGGAATCGACGATCATCACCCACGGCATGCCCTATCCCGGCAATATTGAGATGGCCCGCAGCGTCGAGACGATCATCCGTGAACAGGGAGCGGTGCCGGCAACGATCGCCGTCATTCATGGCACGTTGCATATCGGTCTTGAAGCCGCGGAATTGGAACAGCTCGCCAAGGCGACCGAGGTGATGAAGGTGTCGCGCGCCGATCTCGCCTTCGCGATCGCCGAGCGCCGCACCGGCGCCACCACGGTCGCGGCGACGATGATTGCGGCAGCGCGCGCCGGCATCCGCGTCTTTGCCACAGGCGGCATCGGCGGCGTACATCGCGGCGCCGAGGAAAGCTTCGATATATCAGCCGACCTCGAGGAGCTCGCCCGAACCGGCGTCATCGTCGTCTGCGCCGGCGCCAAGGCGATTCTCGACATTCCGAAGACGCTGGAAGTGCTGGAAACCCGCGGCGTGCCTGTCGTCACCTATGAGAGCGAGGAATTCCCCGCCTTCTGGTCACGCTCCTCGGGCATATCAAGCCCGCTGTCGCTGAACAGCCCGGCCGCCATCGCCAATTTCCAGACGGTGCGCGAACAGCTCGGTGTCGACGGCGGCATGCTCGTCGCCAACCCAGTGCCGGAAGTCGACGAAATCCCACGCGAGGAGATGGAAATCTATATCGAGCGGGCGCTGGATAGCGCCGAGCGCGACGAAATCACCGGCAAGGCTGTGACGCCCTATCTGCTCTCGACCATCTTCGACCTGACGGACGGCCAGAGCCTGAAAACCAATATTGCGTTGGTGGAGAACAATGCGCGGCTTGCCGCCGAGATTGCGGTGGCGCTGCGGAATGAGGATTGACGGGTAGGTCGGTATGGCCGTGACAGATAGATGGTGCCGAAAAAGCCCCTCTGCCTGCCGGGCAGAGGGGCTGGCACGGCACAACCGTGCCAGAGGCGATGTGTGGCACGCCCTCTCTCGGGCGCACCCCACTCACCCGTCCAACGTTTCCTTCACCACAACAGCGAGCTGCTTGAGCGAGAAGGGCTTCGGCAGGAAGCCGAATTTCGCATCCGGCGGCAGGTTGCGGGCAAAGGCATCTTCGGCATAGCCGGAGACGAAGATGAATTTCATGTCGGGATAGGTCTTGCGCAGCTCACGCAGCAGCGTCGGCCCATCCATTTCGGGCATGACGACGTCGGAGACGACGATATCGACCTTGCCGTCGAGTTCTTCCATGATGCTGAGCGCCTCGACGCCCGAGCCCGCCTCGTGTACGGTGTAGCCGCGCGTTTCCAGCATGCGCTTGCCGCCGCGGCGCACCGCCTCCTCGTCCTCGACGAGCAGGATGACCGCCGATCCCGTCAGATCCTCCGGCTGCTGTGTCGCCGGCGCCTCGGGCCGCACGCCGATCTCGGCGATGGCGCTGTCGATGGAACCTGCTTCGGCGGCGACCGCCGGCTCAGGGATGTGGCGCGGCAGGAACACCCGGAAGGTCGTGCCCTTGCCGACTTCGGATTCCGGCTGGATATAACCGCCCGACTGCTTGACGATGCCGTAGACCATGGCGAGGCCAAGGCCGGTGCCTTTGCCGACATCCTTGGTGGTGAAGAAGGGCTCGAAGATCTTGTCCATGATCTCAGGCGCGATACCGGTGCCGTTATCGGCCACCTCGATCAGCACCATGTCCTCGGCCGGCATGTAGGAATAGTTGAAGGCGGAGACCTCGGCGGCGGTCAGGTTTTTGGTGCGCAGCGTCAGCGTGCCGCCCTCGGGCATCGCATCGCGTGCATTGACGCAGAGATTGATCAGCACCTGCTCGAACTGCGAAAGGTCTGTTTTGACAGGCCAGAGGTCGCGGCCATATTGCACGTCGAGCTTGACGTTGGTGCCGGAGAGCAGCCGGTCGACCAGCATGCGCAGGTCGCCGACGACATCGGTGAGGTTCAGTACCGAGGGCCGCATCGTCTGCTTGCGCGAGAAGGCGAGCAGCTGGCGCACCAGCACGGCGGCGCGGTTGGCGTTGCGCTTGATCTCCATCAGGTCGGCGAAGCTGGCATCGGCCGGCCGCGCCTGCAGCAGCAGATGGTCGGAGGACAGCAGGATCGCCGTCAGCACGTTGTTGAAATCATGCGCGATGCCGCCGGCGAGTGTGCCCACAGCATTCATCTTCTGCGTCTGCGCCATCTGCGCTTCCAGCGCCTTCTGCTCGGTCACCTCGACGGCATAGACGATCGCCGCCTCCTCGGGCGCCTCGTCGCTCTGGTCGATGACCGCGTTGACATAGAAGCGGAAATAGCGCGCCTCGTCGGTCGGCGTCCGGGTATCGATGGGCGCGATATCGCCCTGCCGATCCTTGGCCGCCGCCAGCGCCTCGGCAAGCTGCGGCCGGTCGCTCTCCTGCACGATGGTTTCGAGATGCGGCGCCTTTTCGAGATCGTCGCGCGAGACGACGCCGGAGAACAGTTTCAGGAACGGTGCGTTGGTCCGCAGAATGCGCCCGTCGCCGTCGACCGAGGCGATCGCCATCGGCGTGTTGTTGAAGAAACGGGTGAAGCGCATGGCGGCGGCAGAAGCCGACTGGCCGCCGGCCTCGCTCTTTTCACGCGCCAGCACAATCGTCCGGCTTTCGCCGGGTGCGCCATCGCGCATCGAGGTGACGCTGTGGATGATCTGCACCGGCAGGCTCTGGCCGTTGGTCTTGCGCAGGTCGAGGTCGAGCGTCACGGTCTTCTTCAGACCCGGTTCGGCCTGCACCGACTGGATCAGCGCCAGCCCCTCGCCCGCCACGACGTCGCCGATCGTCATCGAGCCCGGCACGAACTTGGTGAGGTCGAGGCTCAGCCACTCGGCAAGCGTCGCATTCAGATAGAAGATCTCGCCCTTCCTGCCGGCGGAAAAGAAGCCGGCCGGCGCATGGTCGAGATAATCGATCGCGTTCTGCAATTCCTTGAAGAAGCGCTCCTGGTCGTCGCGCTCGGTGGTGATGTCGGTGATCTGCCAGATCTGCAGCGGCCTGCCGCTATTCTCCTCCGGCTGCAGCAGCCGTGCCTTCAGCCGGTACCAATGCGCGCCGGAGCTGTTGCTGCCTGGCCCGACGGCGCGCAGCAGCCGAAATTCCTCCCGGCCTTCCTTGCCCTCGCGCAGCCCGTTGACCAGCCTGTAGAGCGCTTCATTGGATTCGCGGTGACGCGACAGCAGCGTTTCCAGCGTCTGCACCTCGGTCGCCTTGCGCGCGCCGGTCAGCGCGCCATAGGCGGCATTGGCATAGATGATCCGGCCCTTTTCGTCGGTGATCAGCGTCCCGTCGGGATGGCTGTTGAGGAAGGCGCGCGCCAGGCTGTCGGACTGGCGCTGCGGCATCACCTCGATGAAGCCGATGACCGAAGACACCAGGAAGAAGATGCCGACCATGGCGAGCACGCCGAGACCGCCGAGCACGATCTCGTTGTCGAGCGACTTTTTGAAGAAGACGAAGCCCCCGGCGGCAGCAATCAGCACGAGCGCCAGCAGCAGAATGCGCAAAACCGTGCCAGAACGCCCCCCACGATCCACAAGCGGTGCGTTATAATCGTCGGCCTGACGCGGTTTCGTCATGTATTCCTCACATAAGCCCCTCCCGCTTCGTAGCACGAACACAAAGCGGGAATCAGGCACTCTTTCCTTCTTAGCAATTTGCCGCGTCGGCAAAAACACCGGCAACCGGCAAGACTGCTTGAATTCACAGGCAACAGCGCCATCTGCCCCTGAAGCCCAAAGCGGCCGCCCCTGCGCAAGGTCGCTGGGCGCCAGGCAGCTGAACACGAAATCGCGTTCTCCCGTGACTGGACAGCATGGGCGGCCCTTGCCTAAGGAACGGAAAAGTCGTCAATATGTGCCGAAATGCGAAATGGAGTAAGTGACTATGTTGGATGATGTTGTCGGAGCTTATGGCAGTCGTTTCCTGCTTGCAGCCGGTGGCGTCGGTCTGGCGCTTCTCCTGCTCATCCTCGTGCTCTGGGTGATCCGCAGCCGGGCGCCCTCGCCTTTCGTGCGCGGCGGCCGCAACCGCCAGCCCCGCCTGCAGGTGCTGGATGCCGCTGCCGTCGATGCCCGCCGCCGGCTGGTGCTGGTGCGCCGCGACGACGTCGAGCACCTGATCATGATCGGCGGCCCGAGCGATATCGTCATCGAAAGCCGCATCCTGCCCGCCGCGGCAACCGAACAACCGGAAAGCGTCAACCGCCCGCAGCCCATCGAGCAGCGCCCGATACCCGTCGCGCGGCCGGAAACGCCGCCGGTCGCTCCGCCGCGCCCGCCGGTCGCTGCCCGTGTCGAGCCGGCCGCCGAGCCCTCTTTCTCCTCGCCGGTCCCGCCAGAGCCGCGCTCGCGCCCGGAATCATCGGCTCAAACATCGGCCCCGCCGGCCGTTGCGCCGCCGGTGGTCACGAGCCCGCTTCCGGCAGAGCCGGTGACAGCTCCACTGTCGGCCGAACGCGACAATCCTCTGCGCGCCGCTCCGCCCCAGTCGCGCCCGCCGGAGCGTCCCGCCGTTCCCCCAGCCGCGCAGCCCGCACAGTTCCATGATACCGCGAGTGCAGCCGAGATTCTCGATGCCGCCCGCCAGCGCGTGCTGCCGCAGCAGCGCATCGAACCGGAGGTCTCCGCCCCGCCTGTCCAGCACGTGCCGGCGGCAGCACGCGCCGCGCCTGTTACGGCCGAGGACGATGCGGCTGCGCAGTCGGCAGCGGCGATCCGTCATGATTTCCAGCGCGTGCTGGAAGAGGAGATGTCGAGCAATCTGACGGCCGAGCGCATCGTGCCGGCGCCGGCAAACCAGGAACCCCGCCAAGCCGCGCCGCAGCCGGGCAACCTGCCGCGCCGCGATCCCGAGCTAGCTCCCATCACCGGAGCCGATACGGAACTGCAGAAGGAAGTCGCCCGCATCTTCGGCGAGATGAGCGTCAATCGCGACAAATGAGGGCAGACACGCCGGCCTTCATCACCAAGTTGCATAAAAGCCGCAATGCTGCGGCTTTCAGTTCGCGTACGGCTCGGGGGCTCCCCTTGATGCCGATCATTTGTTATCTCTGAAGTCGAAGAGCTTTGGTGCATTCGAGGTAACACTTTGCCTAAGTAAATACCGGTCTCACTCCAGTTTCACCCGTACTGCCGCAAAGCGACACGCTGGCGGCATACGAACATGTTCATCGGGTGGTGGCGAGAGACCGGTTTGGCATTGTTACAATGTGCCATGTGCAGCTCCGCTGTCTCAGCTCTTCAGCCGCCCACAACATCGCCACACCGCGCCCGCAAGGGTTTTCTCATGCACCATCTTGGTGGACTTCCGAACGGAAGACCAAGACGGTATGTGCAATACGCTTCGGGTCCGATGGACCATTATTCCCAAGACAGCTCCCCAGCCCTGGTTGGCCTGCGGCGGATGCGGGGGCCTCAGAGCTTTCCAACCCAGCGGCAAGATCCGGCTCAACGCCAACGGTCGCAAGCTCGACGCCTAGCTTATCTACAAATGCCTGACCTGTGAAAGAACATGGAACCGGCCAATCCTCGAGCGCCGCAATGTTCGCGACATCGATCCTCAAGTCCTTGACGCGTTGCAATCCAACGATCCCGGCTGGATCCGGGCAGAAACCTTCAACCTCGATGCTCTCCGGCAGAAGTCACGGCGTGTGGACGAGTTTGCCGAATTTGACATCAAAAAAGAGATGCAGAGCGACACGGCGAATTGGACGAGATTGGCAATCGAACTGATGGTCCCGTTTCCAACGAGCACACGCCTCGACCGTCTGCTGGGCTCCGAACTGAAAGTGTCACGCTCGCGGCTGCAGGCTCTGCATGATCAAGGCATGGTTCGGACAGATCCTGACCGAGCAGGCGTCATGCGGCGGCGGATCAGGAATGGCACCCTTGTCGTGATTGACCTCGCCATGGAGGCCGACCGAGAGCAATCTTGGAAAGCTCTGGCAGCAGGAGATCCGCTATAATAGTGGAACTCCGTCGCGGAGGCTCGATCTCGGGCCTTCGTGACTATCGAAAAAGGCGCCGCGATCGGGATCGCGGCGCCTGTTCTGCTCTCATGCCTGCATGAAAACTCTTATTCGTCGCGATAGACTTTTTCGCGACGTTCGTGACGCTCCTGCGCCTCGATCGACAGTGTCGCGATCGGGCGGGCGTCGAGACGTTTCAGGCCGATCGGTTCGCCGGTTTCCTCGCAATAGCCGTAGGTACCGTCTTCGATGCGCTGCAGTGCCGCGTCGATCTTCGAAATCAGCTTTCTCTGTCTGTCACGGGCGCGAAGTTCGATCGCCCGGTCCGTTTCCGACGACGCCCGGTCGGCGAGGTCGGGATGGTTTGCGCTTTCCTCGGCCAGATGGTCGAGCGTCTCGCGCGCTTCTCTAAGGATATCGTTTCTCCATGCAACCAGCTTGGCCCTGAAGTAGGCACGCTGGTTTACGTTCATGAACTCTTCCTCTTCCGAGGGAACGTAATTGCTAAGATCGATCTTCTCACTCAACGCGATTCTCCTGAAGAACATCTCATCTGGCCGGGTGTATATCCCAAGCGCTAGTCGCGATTCAAGCCAAATACGACAGGTAAACAGATTTTTAAATCTGTTACAATTTTCGGCTAACGATCTATTTTGTCATGGTTATTCCGATTGCCGTTTTTTGCTTCGCCTTCAAAACGCCGTGTTATCGGCCACGTTTCGGGCAGTTGCGACATGGCTGGCGATTGACGGCGGCCAATCGCAACCGCTACTGAAAAGACCCCGCCCGATCCTGGATTTGCCCATGACCGTACCGCTGCCTCCGCCCAACCGCATCTATCTCCTGCGTCATGCCGAGGCCAGCTGGGCCGAACCCGGACAGCGCGATTTCGACCGGCCGCTGAGCGAAAAGGGCTTTGGCGATGCCGAGATCATCGCCGACAAGGCCGCCGACAAGGGTTATCGTCCCGATCTCCTGATCAGTTCGACAGCGCTGCGTTGCCGTGACACGTCAGGCGCCGTCCACCGGGCGATGGGCGTCGCGCTCGAGGTGCGTTATGTCGATGCGCTCTACAACGCCACGGTCGATACCTATCTCGAGATCGTCGATGCACAGGATGAGGCGGCCGTCATGCTGGTCGGCCACAATCCGACCATGGAGCAGGCGCTGGAGACGTTGATCGGCCATGACGCGATGGTAAGCGCCCTTCCCGGCGGCTTCCCAACCGCAGGCCTTGCCGTCGTCGATTTTGACGCTTCGGCCTCTGTCTGGCGCCTCACCGATTTCGTGGTCGTCTGAAGTCTTTCACGCCGCTCTTCTTTTGCGGGCGGCGCGCCCTCCCTATATTGCGGGGCAGTCACCAACCGGAATCGCGCCTTGCCGCCACGCCTGACATCCTTTGCCGATGACGCCCGCATCGCCTTCGACAATCTCGCCGACCGGGCGAGCGGCCTCGTCAATCCGACCGTGCGGCTCGGCGTCACCGGCCTCTCCCGCTCCGGTAAGACGGTCTTCATCTCCTCGCTGGTCCACAATCTCCTGCATGGCGGCCGCCTGCCGCTGTTCGAGCCGGTGCAATCCGGCCGGGTCTCGGCGGTGCGGCTGGAGCCGCAGCCCGACGATGCCGTGCCGCGCTTCCAGTACGAGGACCATATCCGTGCGCTGGTGAAGGACCGCATCTGGCCGGATTCGACCCGCGCCATATCGGAACTGCGCATCACGCTGGATTACCAGAGCGCCAGCGGCTGGAACCGGCTGTTTTCCCCCGGCCGCCTGTCGATCGATATCGTCGATTATCCCGGCGAATGGCTGCTCGACCTGCCGCTGCTCGGCAAGGATTACCGCACCTTCAGCGAGGAAACCATCGCGCTCGCCGAAACCGGCGTCCGCTCGGAGCTGTCGCGTGAGTGGCTGGCTCTGACGCGCGCCGCCGATATCCACGCCGGCGCCGACGAGATGATCGCCCGCGACCTCGCCACCGCCTTCGCCGATTATCTCAAGGCCTGCAAGGCCGATGAACGCTCGCTCTCCACCCTGCCGCCCGGCCGCCTGCTCTTGCCCGGCGATCTGGATGGGTCGCCAGCATTGACCTTCGCGCCGTTGGCGCTGCCGTCGGACGGACGTCCTGGGCGCGGCTCGCTGTGGACGATGATGGAGCGGCGCTACGAGGCCTACAAATCGGTCGTCGTCAAACCCTTCTTCCGTGAGCATTTCGCCCGCCTCGACCGCCAGATCGTGCTGGTCGATGCGCTGCAGGCGATGAACCGCGGCCCCGAAGCCGTACAGGATCTGGAACGCGCGCTGACCGATGTGCTCGCCTGTTTCCGCCCCGGCACCAATTCGCTGCTCTCCTCCCTGCTTGGACGCCGCATCGACCGCGTGCTGGTCGCCGCCACCAAGGCCGATCACCTCCACCATGAAAGCCATGACCGGCTTGATGCGCTGACCCGCCGCCTGGTGGATCGCGCCATCGACCGCATCGGCATGGCGGGGGCCGGCATCGACGTCATGGCGCTTGCCTCCGTCCGCGCCACTCGCGAGGCGACCGTCAAGCGCGATGGCCACGAGCTGCCTGTCATCGTCGGCACGCCGATGGACGGCGAAACCCTTGCCGGCGAACGCTTCGACGGCCAGAGAAAGACCGCGATCTTCCCCGGCGACCTGCCGGAGGATCCGGAAAGCCTGTTCGACCGCATTGCCTCGGGTGTAACAGGCCTGCAGCTGCACGATGTCAACGTCGTCAGGTTCCGCCCGCCGCAGCTTGAGGAAACCGGCGGCGGCATCAAGCTGTCGGTGCCGCATATCCGCCTCGACCGCGCCATGCAGTTCCTGTTCGGAGACCGTCTCGCATGAGCAAGCCCCCGTCCGATCCGCCGCGCCGCGCACCCGCCGCCTTCACCTATGAGGACGAGGTCACCCAGCCGCGAGACAACGGCAGGCAGGCAGAGCAACGGCGCAAGCCGGAAAGTTTCTCCGAACATATCATCGTGACGCGCGATGAGGACGATCCCTTCCTCAATCCCGACAAGGATCTGAGCGCAGTTCCGGTTGCCACGCCGCGGAAACGTCGAACCTCCTTCGGCAAGATTGCCGCCGGCGCCTTCGGCATCCTGCTGTCTCTCGCCATTGGCCTCTGGACCGACAGCCTGATCCGCGATCTCTTCACTCGCGCCGACTGGCTGGGTTATGCAGCCCTTGCCGTGCTCGCCGTCGGCATCCTCGCCGTGCTTGCCCTGGTCGTCCGCGAAACTGTGGGCATGATGCGTCTTGCTGCCGTCCAGGCGATCAAGGCCGAAGCAGACGCCGCGATTCTCGAAACCCGGCCGGCGAAGGCGCGCGCCGTCGTGGCGCGCCTCACCACCCTGCTTTCCGCCAATCCCGAGACATCGAAGGGCCGCGCAACGCTGAAAGCGACCGAGGGCGAGGTCATCGACCCCCCGCATCTGATTGCGCTCGCCGAACGCGAACTGCTTGCTCCCCTCGACCGCAAGGCCCGCGCGCTGATCGTCAATGCCTCCAAGCGCGTCTCGATCGTCACCGCCGTCAGCCCGCGTGCCGTGGTCGACCTGCTCTACGTGCTCTATGAGGCCGTGCGCCTCATTCGCGCCATGGCCGAACTTTACGGCGGCCGGCCCGGCACGCTGGGCATGTTCCGCCTGCTGCGCGACGTGCTGGCGCATCTGGCCGTCACCGGCTCGATCGCCGTCGGCGACAGCCTCGTCCAGCAGGTGCTCGGTCACGGGCTGGCCTCCAGGCTCTCGGCCCGACTGGGAGAGGGTGTGATCAACGGCCTGATGACCGCCCGCATCGGAATCGCGGCCATGGATCTCTGCCGTCCGCTTGCCTTCCGGGCCCTGAAGCGGCCGGGAATCGGTGATTTCATCGGCGATCTCACCCCGTCCATGTCGCCGCGCGGCAACAATCCTTGAGCGACACAGCGATTCCGCGTCTTTCGCCTCCCCTTGCGTAACGTTGAAGAAATTTCAGTGAATTCAGAGCTCTAGCGACAGTATTTTAAAATCTCCGGCGCCTGAAATTCCTGTCTTTCCGCGCATTTCGGCACAATTGAAAGGAAGGATTAACCATTCTTCGGCAAAACTTGCACCCAGTTCGTGAGTGGTGTTTGCCAAGGAAAATCCATGTATTCGCGCAAGTTTCTCATCGTATGCGGCCTGGCCGCCGCGGCATTGTCTCCCGTCGCAGATGTCGCTCCGGCAGCCACTGCTGCAACCCGTGACAAGGCCTTCTTCGATTCGGTCGCCGGCTCCTGGAAAGGCCCCGGCGAAATCGTCGCCGGCAAGTACAAGGGCACGAAATTCACCTGCAACCTGATCGGCGAACCCACAGGCGACAGCAGCGCCGGCATCAAGCTCGACGGCACCTGCCGCGTTGGCGTCTTCAAACAGCCGATGACTGCCGTCATCTCGCAGTCGGGCTCGACCTACAAGGGCAAGTTCCTGGACGGCGCCGCCGGCAAGGGCCTTGACGTCGTCTCCGGCGCCGTCTCCGAGGATACCGTCGTCGTCGGCATCAACCGCGCCAAGCTGAACGGTGCGATGATCGCCCGCGTGCGTGACGACAAGACGATGAACGTCACCGTTTCGGTCAAGGTCGAAAGCCAGATGATCCCGGTGATCGGCCTGACGCTGACCCGCCAGGTCGACGAGATGGCCGTCGGCTCGATCCAGTAGAGAAACCGCGCAGCGGATTTTCCTGAAGCGGCGGGGTTTCCCGCCGTTTTCCGTTTCAGCGTCTCTGCTTCAGGCGCTCCGCCACCAGTCGCGGCTCTCGTCCGCAATCTCGATGCCCGTCACCTCGGCATCATCAAGCCAGTCACTGACCGCCCTGCCCCTGACGAGAAGGCCCGGCGCGATATCGGCGAGCGGCATCAGCACGAAACCGCGATCGGTCATGCGCGGATGCGGCAGTTCCAGCCGCCGTGCGTCCTGGATGACGTCGCCATAGGTCAGCACGTCGATATCGAGCGTGCGCGGCCCCCAGCGCTCGATGCGCTCGCGTTTCATCTCCCGTTCGATCGACAGGCAGACATCGAGCAAAGCCTCGGGCTCCAGCCGGGTCTCAACTGCGGCGCAGGCATTGAAGAAGAAGGATTGATCCGTCTTGCCCCAGGGCGGCGTGCGATAGAGCCGCGAGACCGCCGTCACCTGGCAGTCGTCGCGTCCGTCCAGCCTTTGCAGCGCGCCCGCCATCGCCTTCACCGGATCGCCGATATTGCCGCCGAGACCGAGTGTGGCGGATTGCAATGCGGCCTCAGGCAAAATGCTCAACGCTCACCTGCACGAAATCGAGTACGCCCGGCACCGGCGCGTTCGGCTTGCGCACCGTGATTTTCGCCCGCCGGATTTGCGGGAATGTCTCGCAGAGCCCCTTGGCGATATCGAGCGCCAGCGCCTCGATGAGGTAGCGCCGCTTGCCGGTGACGATCTGCTCGATCACGGTGAAGGCAATGCCGTAATTGACGGTATCGTTGATCGAATCGCTTTCCAGCGCCTCGCCGGCGACGACATCGAGCTCGGCATCGACGAAGAAACGTTGGCCGAGGAATTCCTCCTCGTCATGCACGCCGTGGCGCGCAAAGAAGGCGCAGTTCTGCAGCGTGATCGTGTAGGTGGTCATGTCGGCCGCTTCCTCTCGAATTCCTGGCGTGCATTCAGCATAGCATCGGCGATATCAAGCGCATCCCTGTTGATTGCGACATTGTGCACGCGGAAAACCGCAGCCCCTTGAAGCCTGAGCAGCGCGCTCGATGCAGCCGTCGCCACATCCCTGTCTGCCGCCTCACGCCCCGTCACCGCACCGAGGAAGCGTTTGCGCGACGTGCCGGCGAGCAGCGGCAGGCCGAAGCGGGAAAGTTCGGAAAACCGCGCCATCAGCTCCAGGTTTTCCTCCGCCGTCTCCTTGGCGAAGCCGAAGCCCGGATCGAGCACGATCCGGTCGCCGTTGACGCCGGATGCAGCGGCGATCGCAAGCGAGCGTTCGAGGAAATGCACCTGATCGGCAATCACGTCGGTCAGTTTTACCCTGTCGCGGCCGGTATGCATGATGCACAGCCCGGCTCCGGTCACTGCGGCAATATTGGCGATATCGGGCTCCTTCTGCAGCCCGAAGACGTCATTGACGATATGGGCGCCGGCGCTGATGGCAAGCCGCGCCGTCTCGGCGCGATAGGTGTCGATGGAGATCAGCGCCTGGGTGCGCCCGCGCAATGCCTCGATGACGGGCAATACGCGCGCCTGCTCCTCGGAAGGACTGACGGCTGCTGCGTTCGGCCGGGTCGATTCGCCGCCGATGTCGACAATGCCGGCACCCTCGCTCACCGCCCGCAGCGCCTGTTCGACCGCGGCATCGACGGTTTCAAAACGTCCGCCGTCGGAAAAGGAGTCCGGCGTCACGTTGATGATCGCCATGATCGTCGAACGACGGCCAAGTTCGATCTCCCGGCCATGGCCGACACGCCATATGCTGCCTTCGAGCCCTGTCACCAGACTTATCCCATTGATGACGAAAAAAGCGCCATCCGATATTGCGCTTGTGGTGGCTATGCCCCAAGCTCCGGTCGATTTCAACACGGGTTGCGTTCAGAATGCCGCTTGCAGTGCGTTATATGGTCTTCCCTATCGCCTTTTCCATTGCTCTTTCCCTCTGCAGCCCCGTGGCAGCCGAAGTGATCGCATCGAAAAGCTATTCCTATTTCGACATTCGCGGCAAAACCGCGGATGAACTCGACCGCGAACTCAGCCGGCGCGGCCCGACGGCGAGCGGCTCCTCGGCGCGCCATCCCGGCGCCACGAAGATCCGCTTCGGCGGCGAGGCAACCTATATCCAGGATAACGGGCGCTGCCGCGTCGGCAACGTCAAGGTCACGGTCCACACCCAGATCATCCTGCCGCGCTGGAGCAGCCGCAAGGGTGCCAGCAAGGAGCTGTCGATGATCTGGGACGCCCTGTCGAGCGATATCAAACGCCATGAGGAGCGCCATGCCGAGATCGCCCGCGATCAGGCCCGCGCCATGGAGCGCGCCATTCGCGCGCTGCCGCAGCAGCGCAGCTGCGAAGCCATGCAGGAACTCGTCTCCGACGAATCAGCACGCGGTATAGAGGAGCACGATCGGCAGCAGGCGCGATTCGACAGGGTCGAAGCGGTCAACTTCCAGAAGCGCATGCTGAGATTGCTGAATAATCGAATCAACGGTCGAACCGGCGCAAAATAGGGCTTTTTCAATCAGCTTGCGAGCAGGAAACCTTAGCTGCACAACGAAACTTGTGCGAAACTTGCGCTCTCCCCAGCGATTGAATGGTCATTTTTCATCCTGGCAGACTCAACCGGAACGCGTTAATATGAACACATTCGAAAGTCCAGGTACGACACCAAGTACGGCACCTGCACTTTCATCGCTGGGTTCTCCTGGCGCGTTCCGAAGCCTCGGATGTTCCTCCCTCATCCGAAGGTAATGCGCCCGCCTCGCCTCGCTCGCTCCAGCGCGCGAGGCGTCTTTTTTGATATCGGATGTTTCGGCGACGTTTGAAGCGGATGTGCTTCAGGCCTGGCGTTCCGGCACGTGCACCACGAGCCCGTCATAGATGGCCTTCATTCGGATCTGACAGGACAGCCGCGAAGTCGGGCGCACGTCGAAGGCGAAGTCGAGCATATCCTCTTCCATCGCTTCCGGCTGACCGACCTTCTCCGTCCACTCCTCATCGACATAGACATGACAGGTCGCGCAGGCGCAGGCGCCGCCGCATTCGGCCTCGATGCCGGGCACCGAATTGCGCACGGCGTTCTCCATCACGGTGGAGCCTTGGTCGACGTCGAGGTCGAAGCGCGTGCCGTCGAAGGCGACGATGGTAAGTTTTGGCATCGGGACTATTTCCGGTCTTCAGGTGGGTGGGCGGATTTTTCTTCCGACAATTCGACGCGACAGTCAACATTGGGGACATCCGCCATAGCCTCGCAGATCGTGCCTTCGCCCGCCATCTTCAAAGCGTCATTCGGGACGTCGCAAAAAGACCCGCGGTTCCGCAATGGAACAACGGGGCTTCGTTCGGAGGGGATTCAATGCGTGTCGCCCAAAACTGTGCGGCGGTTTTGGGACAATGATATGCATCAACTAACGACTTGGAGATCAGCCGCGGCAGAGCTTCAGGATGAAATTCTCCGCATCGATGACGGCGGCCCCGAGCGCTGCGGTCGCGCCGGCATCGCCGCCGGTTTCCTCGACAGCTTCGGCCGTCTGCGACACCCGGAATGCGCCGACCGAGCTTGCCGCGCCCTTCAGCCGGTGCGCGGCTGCGCCGATACGGATGGTTTCGCCGCTCGCAATATCCTGGAGGCATGCGCGGGCCTGGCGCGCAAACATTTGAAGGACTTCGATTTCCAGCGCCTTGTCGCCCATCGTCTGCTTTGCGAGATGGACGAGATCGATCGGCCGGACCTTCGAGGGACAGGGTCCCTTTGCATTATCCGGCGCCTCGAATACGATGTTCAATGCCGCCATCTGGGCTGCCATTGCCAATTCTCCCGTCTCTGTCGTCCGCAGTTGCAACAGTTCTGCGTCAGGAGGGTGGCCATCCCGTTAAATTCCGGCACATTCAGGGCGGAAATCTCGCCATATGGTTAACGTCCGTTAAATATCCCTAAATTATTGGTTTTTAAGCGCTGCCCAGGATTCAAAGATGTTAACAACGGGTTAACGAACCGCAAATCTCAAGCCTTCATTAATTGTGTGAAGAGCCCAGATGTGTCACTACGATACTGGTGGAGCGGGTTTATGGTACGCGCCTTTGCCGAGCGAGTGGATAATGGTAGTGTTTTGATACCTTCCGTTTGAAAAAGCGGCTATCTACTCTGAAATGACATGCTTATCCGTCCGTCGTTGGGATGGAAGGCTGGAACGGCAAAGTTGTCCCCGGGTGAGGCGGAAGCCCGGGATGCGCGGTTGGGCCGGCTGACAGTAACGAGGCATACCCGAATGGCGAACAACAAATATAACGAGTCGATTGAGGACAAGGCGTTCAAGGCATTGGACGAGGCCCTCCAGATCGACTTCAGCAAGGATAACGTACCGTCTCGCCGCGGCGACGCGCCCCAGGCCCCGGAGGCTAATGTGTCTGATCCAGTAAATGCGCGTAACCAGCAGGCCCAGGAAGAGGCGCAGCGGCGCAGCCGCCGCGGTGCCGCCGGCGAGCAGGCTTCCAGGGGGCCGGCCTTCGCGCCCGCCAACGATGCCAGCCGCAACACGCCTGCCTCGATCCTGAAATCCTTCGACGGCGCCTCCAGCCGCTCGGCGGTGCGCACCGCCACGCTGTTCTCCGTGCTTTGGGTCATGGCCGGCCTCGGCCTGATGTCGCTGCTTTATGCTCCGCAGATCTGGCAGATCCGTTCTATCGCCGATCTCGTCGCCCTGCCCGGCGTCATCGCCGGCCTCGTCGGCATCATCATTCCCGTAATGATGTTCTATGCCTTCGCCATCATGATCGCGCGCGCCCAGGACATGCGCAACGCCGCCCGCTCCATGGCGGAGGTGGCATTGCGCCTGGCCGAGCCGGAAACCATTGCCTCCGAGCGCATCATGACCGTCGGCCAGGCCGTGCGCCGTGAAGTCTCGGCCATGAATGAAGGCATCGAGCGCACGATCGCGCGTGCGTCCGAACTGGAAACGCTCGTCCATTCCGAAGTCAATGCCCTTGAACGCTCCTATGCCGACAACGAGTTGCGCGTCCGTGGCCTCGTCCACGAACTCGGCTCCGAGCGCGAGGCGATCGTCAACCATGCCGACCGCATCCGCACCTCGATCGGCAGTGTCCACGACCAGTTGAAGGAAGAACTGTCGCTTGCGACCGAAGAGATCGCGGTGCGGCTTGCCACATCGGGCGAAGCCTTCGCTTCGCTGATCGATACGCGCGCCGCGACGATCCTGGAAAAGTCGGACAGCGCCCTGCAGTCGATGGGCAGCCTGCTTGCCGCCAAGACCGATACCCTGCTGCAGACACTGAACGCATCGGGTTTTGCGCTCGCCACCGAATTCGACAATCGCCTCGAAGCGCTCTCCGTCAATCTCAATGACCATGGCGAAAGGCTGCTCAGCCAGTTCGAGACGCGCGCCTCGACCATGGACAGCAGCACCGAGAAGCTGAATGCGGCGCTGAACGAACGCACGCACCAGCTCAACGAGATCCTGATCGCCCGCACCCGCGAGATCAACGAGAGCCTGACATCGGGCGAACGCACCATTGGCGGCACGCTCGATGACGTTCTGTCGAAGCTGAACAGCGCCCTCGACGAAAAGGGCGCAAGCTTCCGCCAGAGCCTGCAGACCACCGCCGACGACGCCGTCATGGATCTCGACGTACGCTCCGGTTTCTTCGAGGAACGGCTGCAGACGACCGTTGCCCAGTTGTCCACCGCCTTCGACGAGCGCGTCGCAGAATTCACCAGCGCCTTCGACAAACGCACCGGCTCGCTCGACACCAAGCTGATGGAAAGCCTCGCCCGTATCAACGAGACGCTGACCGGCGGCTCGGATTCAATCGACGGCATCCTGAGTTCCGGTATCGACCGGCTTGGTTCGTCGATAACAGACCAGTCGCTGGCGCTCGCCACCGCGCTCGCCACCGGCCATGAGATGCTGGAAAGCACGCTCGGCAGCCGGGCGGAGGAAATCACCACCGCACTCAGCAGCCGCACCGGCGAACTGACCTCGTCTCTGCAGAACGCGACTTCGGAAATCGCGCTGGCGCTTGCATCCGGCACCTCCGAACTGCAGAACAATCTTCAGACACGCTCGGCCGAACTGCGCGACACGCTGCGCACCACCACCACTGAGCTGACGAGCGCCGTTGCCGCCGGCACCGAACAGGTGACGGCTGCCTTCGGCGGTCGCGCCGAGGAGCTGAGCGGCGTGCTTGCGGCGCGTGCGGCTGAGATCACCGAGGCGCTCGGCACGGCCCATGGCCGCATCGACAGCGTCATGGCAGAGCGCGGCGACGCACTTGTGGAGGCGCTGACCACCCATCACGGCCGCTTCGAGGAAGCGCTGGCAACCCGTTCCGACGCCATCCTCAATGCCGTCTCCGGCACCCATGACCGTCTTGCCGAGACGCTCGACGAAAAGGCGATGGCACTCGCCATCTCCCTGAATGAGAGCCAGGCCCGCATCGAAGATACGCTCGAAACCCGCTCCGAAGCGTTGGTGAAAGCGGTATCAGGCACGCATGACCGCCTCTCCGAGACGCTCGACGAAAAGGCGATGGCGCTCGCCATTTCGCTCAATGAAAACCAGGCCCGCATCGAGGATACGCTCGAAACCCGTTCGGCGGCCCTGCTGAACGCCGTCTCCGGCACCCATGACCGGCTTTCTGAAACGCTGGACAGCAAGGCTGCCGCCCTGACGACCTCGCTCGATGAGCGCCATGCCCGCATCGAGGATGCGCTTGGAACGCGCGCCGAAGCGCTGCTGAACACCGTATCCGGCACCCGCGACCGTCTTGCCGAGACGCTCGACGAAAAGGCGATGGCGCTCGCCAGATCCTTGAGCGAGAGCCAGGCCCGTATCGAAAATACGCTCGAAACCCGCTCCGCAGCTTTGCTGAACGCCGTCTCCGGCACCCATGACCGCCTGTCCGAAACGCTGGATGAGAAGGCGATGACGCTCGCCATCTCGCTCAATGAGAGCCAGTCGCGGATCGAAGACACGCTGGAAGCGCGCTCCGAAGCCTTCCTCCAGGCTGTGTCCGGCACGCACGACCGTCTCTCGGAAACGCTCGACGAAAAGTCTGCGGCGCTCGCTGCCTCCCTGAACGAAGGTCAGAGCCGCCTGCAGGACACGCTGGAGAGCCGTTCGGAATCCTTCCTCAATGCGGTCTCCGCCACCCATGATCGTCTGTCGGAAACACTCGACGATCGGGCGATGGCGCTTGCCATCTCGCTGAACGAGAGCCAGAGCCGTCTCGAGGAGACGCTGACAACAGGCGCCGATGCGATCACCAATGCGGTCTCCGGCACGCATCAAGGCCTGAACGGTGTGCTCGACCAAAAGGCCGCCGCCATTGCCGCCTCGCTGACCGAAGGCCAGGCCCGCCTCGAGGAAGCCTTGGGGCACCGCACCGCCGCAATCATCGGCGCTGTAACCGCAACCCACGACCGGCTCACCGATACGCTCGACGAAAAGACGATGGCGCTCGCCATTTCGCTCGACGATAACCAGAGCCGCTTCGACAGTGCGCTCGAAGCCCGCAGCAATGCCATCATGGAAGCGGTCTCCGGTGCCGAGGCTCGCGTCGCCGGCGCCTTCGCCGACAAGACCGATGCGATCCGCACCGCCTATACCGACAATCAGCAGCGGCTCGAAAATGCGCTTTCCGAACATAGCGCCGCCCTCTCTGGCGCTCTCGATGCCGGCGGCGCCCGCTTCGAGGATCTCGTCGGCGGCTTGACCGGCCGCATCGAAAGTCGCCTGACCGATGCCCATACACGGCTCGGAGGCCTCGCCGACGAGGCCGCAGCGCGCATCGAGGGCGGGCTCGCCTCCGCCCATGAACGCATCCGCACGACGCTCGAAGACCGCGCCAATGCCATCGACCTGTCGCTGAGCCAGGCCCATGCGCTGATCAGCGATACGCTGACCGAACAGGCGACCAGCATCGGCACCTCGGTGGCGACGAGCGTCAGCATGCTCGAAATGTCGCTGGAGGACCGTGAAGCCGCGATTCGCCAGGCGATCGATGCCGGCGCCCAGACATTGGAAGATCGCATGCATGCCGGCGCCGGCCAGATCGCCGGCCGCTTCCAGGAGGCGGCGAACGCCATTTCGAGCTCCACCCAGGATTTCTCCGCCCATCTCGATCGGTCGGTCGAAAGCCTGACCGGCCGTTTTGAAGAAACCGGATCGCGCGTGGAAGCCGGTCTTGCGGCGATCGAGACCCGCATCCGCGACGGCGTCGGCGGCGTTGCCGAAAAGGTCGAAGCCGCCAGCGGCCAGCTGTCCGGCGTGCTCGCCGACGGCGTCTCCCGTCTCGGTGCGCTCAGCGACGACGCCACTCGGCGCATTTCCGCGACGCTCGAAGGCAGTGCCGCAAACCTCACCCAGGCGATCGACAGCCGCACCGCCAATCTGGCCGAGACGCTGGACAGCCGCACCACAAGCCTGACGGGCGCTATCGACGGCCGCACCGCAAGCCTTGGCGAAACCCTCGACCGCGGCAATGAACGCATCGAGGAACGCCTCTCCACCATGGACCGCGCGCTGACCGTCGGCCTTGAAGCCGTCAATCGCACCATCGAAGGCAAGGCCGCCGGTCTCGCCTCGACACTGCGCAGCGCGGTTGCCGACGCGGCTCAGGGAATGGAAGGCGAAGCGACGAGAACCACCGAACTGCTCGGCAAGACCGGCCAGCAATTCGCCGAGGATCTCAATGCGAAAAGCGACGAATTCACCCGCACCATGGATGAGCGTTCGTCGCAAATCGTCACCCGGGTCGCCGAAGCTCAGAACCGGCTGGCGAGCCAGGCCGCTGCCGTGGCCCAGACCTTCTCGGAAGCCGGCAACGCCATCGTCAACAAGGTCTCCGAGGCCGAGACCATCGTCGGCACGCAGGTCAATGCCATCTCCAAGGTGTTGTCGGATGCCGGCCAGTCTCTGGAGACGCGCGGCAATGCCATCCGCTCGACGCTGTCGGGGGCCGGCAGCGAGATATCCGCCACCATGGCGGATGTCGACCGGGCGCTGGAAGCCCGCAGCAATGCCATCCGCACCAATCTCGAGGAACGTACCCGCGAGATCGATACGACCTTCTCCGACATTGACAAGGCGCTCGAAGCGCGCGGCAACTCGATCCGCTCGACGCTCGACGAGCGCACCCGCGATCTCAACTCGATGCTGGCGGGCCGCTCTGTCGAATTGACGCGCATCCTCGACGAAACGGCTCGCCCGATCATCGACCGCTACACCGATGCCGGCGAGCAGGCTGCCGCCCGCATCACCGCTGCGGCCAACCTCAGCGCCGAGCGTCTGCGCGCCGAAAACGAAGCGCTCGCCAGCGCCGTTGCCGCCCGCACCGAGAATGTCGCCAACGCCGTCAGCGCCATCGAGAACAGCCTGGTCGGTAACGTCAACGGCCTCGTCCAGCGCATGTCGGAAAGCAGTGCGGCAATGGCGATGATGATGAACCGCGCCGCCGAGCAACTGGCCAACGTCGACGGCCGTCTCGGTGACACCACCGCGCGCTTTGCCGACTCCGCCACCAAGGCCGCTGAAATGGTCTCCGCCTCGACCAGGCTTCTTGAAGGCAAGGTCGACCGCCTCTCCGACATTTCGGGCCAGACGCTGTCACAGGTCGGCGGCATCATCGGCCGCTTCGACGAACACTCCAAGGTCCTGACCCAGGCCTCGCAGCTGCTCGGCGCTGCCCAGTCCAATCTCGCCTCGACGCTCGAGGAGCGCGAGAGCGCTCTGCAGACCCTCTCGGTCGGCCTCGTCCAGCGCTCCGCCGAGATCGAAAAGACGATGCAGGGCCTCGGCAGCATGATCGAGACCGTGTTTGAGCGGGCAGAGCAACGCTCCAACCAGGTCACCGGCAATCTGCGCCAGGGCGTGCAGTCTTCCTTCGCCGATATCGGCCGCATTCTTAGCGAAACCGAGAAGCGCGCCCAGGAAGCGGCAGAGACGATGCGCGAGGCGATCACCCGCGCCGGCGACGAGGCCAATACGACGATCGACGGCACCTTCGCCAATGTCGAACGGCGTTCCGGCGATCTCTCCAATCGCATTCGCGGCGGTCTCACCGCCTCGCTGTCGGAAGTCGAGCGCATGCTCGGCGAAGCCGGCCGCGCCTCAGACGGCGCCGCCCAGAACATGCGGGAAGCACTGCGCGAGGCGATCGATGATGCCGTCGGCCGTTTCTCCGGCGCCACCGAAGATATCCGCCGCTCCGCCGCCGACATCCGTAACGAGCTCGACGCCACCCGCGCCGAACTGAAGCGCGGCGCCTTCGACCTTCCCGAGGAAGCCAAGGAAAGCGCCTCGGCCATGCGCCGGGCCGTGGCTGAGCAGATCAAGGCTCTGCAGGATATCTCCCAGCTCGTCGGCCGCTCTAGCCAGCAGCTCGAGATCTCCCAGCCCGTCGCCCGCACGCTCGCGCAGGCGCAGCCGGCTCCGCGTCCTGCCCAGCCGGTCGCAGCCCAGCCGCCGCAGCCGGTAGCGCCCCCGTCGATCGAAGCGACGGGCCTGCGTGGAACGATCGCGCCGTCTGCGCCGGCGGCTGCGCCCCAACGCGCCGCCCCGCAACCTGCTCCCGATCGCCAGGAATCGGGGCGCCAGGAACCGGCCCGTCCGGAAAGCGGTGGCTGGATCAGCGATCTCCTGCGCGGCGCATCGCGTGAGGAGGCCGCCGACGAGGCGTCTGCCCGCGCCCCTGCCCGCCCGGCGGAAACTGCCGCGCCGGCCGCGCGTAGCAACGACAGCCGCAATCCGCGCCACGTCGTCGAATCCTTGAACTCGCTCTCGGTCGATATCGCCCGCGCCATCGATCACGACGCCTCGGTCGATCTCTGGCGCCGTTATCAGCGCGGTGAGCGCGATGTCTTCACCCGTCGCCTCTACACGCTGAAGGGCCAGCAGACCTTCGACGAGATCAAACGCAAATACGACCGCGAACCGGAATTCCGCACCGCCGTCGACCGCTACATCGGCGATTTCGAAAAGCTGCTCGCCGACGTCGCCCGCACCGACCCGAACCGCACGGTGACGCAGTCTTACCTCACCTCGGACACCGGCAAGGTCTACACCATGCTCGCCCACGCTGCAGGCAGGCTCACCTGAACTTGCTGATCTGAATCGGATACAGGAAAGCCGCTTGAACATGTGTCAGGCGGCTTTCGTTTTACAATGCCCTCACCGATCGGCCGCTATGTCCCAGTTATGGATACAGCGGTCGAGGCCGATGGCGATCTCGAGCACGAGAACGTCATGGTCGACCGCCGCTCCCTTCTTGGGCTCAGACCGGTAGCGCTGCGGAAAATCTGTGCGCCGCGAGATCGAGCAGACTTCCATCCACTTGTCGCCATTGTCGACCTCGATATCCATCGTCACCTCGGAATAGGCCGGCAGCCGGTCGGAGGGCACCATCCGCGTCGGCAGATGGATCAGCGATGCAATCATGCGGCGGACCGGTTCTAGGCAGGCGGCGTGATAGTCGTTGCCACTGTCGGCCGTGAAGGCGCATTGGAATTCGAGCTGCCAGAATTCCTTCAGTCGCATGTGTTTCGTCGGCTGTTCCTGCTCGCGGCGATAGGATCTGCCGGCCTGCCAAACGCAGAGCGGCAGTCGCGTCTTCGAATGATTGCCGAGAATGTGCTGCATGTAGATGTAGGTCGATGGCGTGGTTTCCGGTCGCAGGACCAGCGCGGCATCGCTGGCGGAGAGCTGTTCCTGAACCCAGATATCGGCGTTCGAATAGGCGCTCGACACCAGCGCCTGCGGCATCAGCGCCGGCGCCTCGACCCTCCTGACATCCCAGGCCGGATTGACCGACCTGAGAAAACTGCGGACCTCTTGCGAGAAGAAGGCGATCATATGATCGCGCAGATGGATCTCACGCTCCTCCCAATGGACGAGCGAATTGACATGATAAAGATTGAGCACGGTGCCTGTCTCCCTGGCAACCTTGATTGGCGTGGTGAGGGGCTTTACGTCCAGCAGCGCGCCGGACGCCCGCAGCGCTCCGACGTCACAGCAGGACGCGAAGACCTCGTCCGCCAAAAGCGCGCACCGTCACGACCTGCAGGCAGGTGCTGATATGACGGGAGAAAAGCGCGGGCTTCATGCTCATGGCGAGTTTTCTACGTGCCGGGCGCATCCTTGTCAAAACCGAAAACGGTGAGACAAAAGGAACCAGCTGTGGATGACCCTTTTTTATTGCTCCTCGTCCTTCATTCCGTCACAAACTTTTATAATCCGCTGCATTCAGGCCAACGGCCCACTCGACCATCGAAACGACAGAGACAGCACATTGATGACCAAGACGACATCCCGGCTCCTTGCCACCGCGCTCTCTTCCCTTTTCCTGATGGGCGCTTTCACTCTGGCTGAGGCGGGCCAGGCAAGCTTCGTCGTCGATGCGCAGTCCGGTCAAGTCCTCGAAAGCTCCAATCAGGACGACCTGAACTATCCGGCGTCGCTGACCAAGATGATGACGCTCTATCTTGCCTTCGAGGCCCTGCATGACGGGCGCCTCAACTGGGACCAGAAGCTCACCATGTCGGAAAATGCCGAGAGCAAGGAGCCTTTCAAGCTCGCCGTCGGCGCCGGCCGCAAGGTGACGCTGCGCGAAGCGGTCGAGGGAATCGTCGTGCTGTCGGCCAATGATGCGGCGGTGGCGATCGCCGAGCAGCTTGGCGGCTCCGAACAGGCTTTCGCCGAGGCGATGACCGGCAAGGCACGCCAGCTCGGCATGAAGGATACTGTCTTCAAGAATCCGTCGGGTCTTCCCGATCCGGAGCAGGTCACCACGGCGCGTGACATGGCCACACTCGGAATTTCGCTGATGCGGGACTTCCCCGAGGAGTTCAAGCTCTTCTCCATGCGCGGCTTCCAGTTCCGCGGCATGAAGCTGCGCGGCCATAACAACCTCATGTATCGCTATGACGGCGTCGACGGCATCAAGACCGGCTATACCGACGCTTCGGGCTATAACGTCGTGACGTCGGCGCAGAAGGATGGCCGCCGCGTGGTCGGCGTCGTCATGGGCGAAAAGACCGCGAGCCTGCGCGACGACAAGATGGCAAGCCTGCTGGACAGCACCCTGCCGGCGTCATCGACCACCACAGCTTCCACGACACCCGGCAGCCAGCCGGGAGCGACGATGACGGATTCGCAACCGACGAAGTAGCTCCGGCAGGTTTTTTGCTGACGGCTTATCTGAAAGCCACCTCCAGGTGTTGCCGGTCTTGGGCGATCACCCTGCAATTCGTTTCGAAGCCTTCGCCTTTGATGGCAAGGATGAATTCCGGCGGAATGCCTGACGTATTGGAGACCGAAATGCCGGCGCTCTCCGAACCGATGGACTTGACGGTGCAGTCGATGGTCGAGCGTCGATCGTTGAACAGGATCGAACCCGCCTTCAGCACCCGCCGTCGCGCGCCGATGGCGTGATCGGCGTGGATGGAACTCCACGACACGCAACGATTCCGTCCGCTGTGCTTGGCTTGATACATCGCGGCATCGGCTTGGGCCAGCAGGGTCTCGATTTCCTTGCTGACGATCGAAAGCGCCGACGTTCCGAAGCTGGCCGTAACGGTCAGGGCGCCGTGATCGCCGCGAATGATCTCAGAGGCGATGGCGGCTCTGAGTTTCTCGGCGACGGCGAGTGCACCTTCCCGGTCGACATGCGGCAGGATAACGCCAAACTCCTCGCCTCCAAGACGGCCGAAAAGATCACCGGCTCGGAGTGCCGTCCTGCAGACCGCTGCCACCGCCTTGAGAACCTCGTCGCCTGCGGCATGCCCATGCGTATCGTTCACCTGCTTGAAATGATCGATATCGAAGACGATGCACGAGAGGTCATGCTTATGCCGCAGAGCGAGCGAGATCAGCTGATCGGCTTCCTGCTTGAAGGCGCGCCGTGTCATCGTCTCGGTCAGGCTGTCGGTGGCGGCCGATTGCATGAGCTCGATGCGGTCCATCGCCGCCCCCGCCAGCTCCTGGAGGATGCTAAGCTCTCGGTTGCCGAACGATCTTGGCCGACGGTCGATGGCGCATACCGTCCCGATCAAGTGCCCGGCTTTTGTTCTCAGCGGCACGCCGGCATAAAAGCGGATATGGTCTTCGCCTGTCACTGCAGGATGCTTCGAAAAGCGGGCATCCTTCGTGGCATCCTGTACGATAACAGGCTCGTCACAGTCCACAACGCAGCGGCAGAACGTGTCTTCGAGCGATACCTCGTCGGCCGAAAGGCCGGAGCATGCCTTGTACCACTGCCGATGCGCATCGATCAGGGATACGATGCCGATGTCGATGGAAAATATCTGCTTTATCAGGCGGACGATCCGCTCGAAGCCTTCGTCCCTCGGCGTATCGAGAAGGTCGAGCTGCTGCAGCGCAGCCAACCGAGCATTTTCGCGCTGAATCGCTTCCGACGACGACTTTCCGAATACGCGTGCGACCACCATGCAGCATGCCTCCTGATAGCGATAACATGATGCGTTCCACAAATTCATGAAGAAATTGAATACGATGGCGGCCCCAAACTCATGAGGCCAAATATTCTTCAGAATCAGCAACCCTTGATGTCGACGCAGCGGTCGCGACACGCCATCTCAGATTGAGCGCAGCGTCCAGCTGACGATCTCGGAGACAACCGTGGAGAAGGCGCGGTCGAGACCCTTGACGAAGCCGACATTGTCGCCGCCGGCCGGTGCCGTGGCGCGGAACACCTTCTGGGCGCGCACCGAGCCGTTGCGGTCGTTGAGGATCTTGGCCGAGATTTCGACCACAGCCTGATTGCCGCTCGACGCATCGATCTCGAAGGAGCGGATATCGGTGACGACCTGGTAGTCGATCGCCAGCCCCTGCCCCGGCATGCCAACGCCGCCGAGCTTGCCGGAGTTCTCGAAAGCTTCCACCAGCTTCGACTGCACAATGCGCGGCAGCTTGTCGCCCCACTGCGCCCGCGAGAGATACTGAATTTCCGAAGACGAAACACGGATGACGATCTGCTCGCTGTCGAGCGCCCGCAGCGCCGTCGGGCTGGCGATCAGGACCTGGCGGGATTTGGCCGCAGGCCCGTCGCCGTCGACGGCGGCGGACAGGTCATAGGTATCGTTCTTGGCCGCGGTGCCGCACCCCGAAAGGATCAGCGCCGTCAGCGGCAGCGCGATCACCGTTCCCTTGATCCACGAACGGCGCGACAACAGATGCGATGCGACCATATTAGGCTACCCCTGACTTCCCAGTTAACGCCGCGTCCGGCCGTCATATTGCTTGACCGTGTCCCCGCCGAAGATCAGGCGCTGCGGATTGCGGTCGAAGTTGGTGATCGTATCGTTCAGATTGTTCACGGTTCCGCGCATGTCGTTGACGAGAGTCTGCACGTCGCGCAAGCCGCCACTCGAAAATTTCTGCAGATTGTCGGCGATCGGGCCGATGCGCGAATTCAGGTTGTCGGCCACCTTCTTGAAGGATTCCAGCGTATCGCGCGCTTCAGTGAACAGCGATTGCGTATTGTCGGTTCCAAGCAGGGCATCGACTTTGATGAGAATGCCGTCGATGCGGGTCGAGGCCGAATTCAGCTTATTGGCGAGCTGGGAGACGTCCTGGATCGTCTGGTCGATATCCTTCTGCCGCGATGAAACCGTGTTGGCGACATCGCGAATCGAGGCGACGGCGGTGCGCGCATCCTTGGTCGCTTGCGCGATGTCGTCGACGGAACCCTTCACCTTTGCCGGGTCGATCTGGGCGACGAGCGTATCGACGCGGTCGAGTGTGGCCTGCGCCTGCTTGCCGAAATCGTTGAAGGTGGTGGCCGTTTGGTCGAACTTCTGGATCGCACCCTTGAGGTCGCCCGAGGCATCGGCAACATTGGCGGTGAGCTTCTCGGCATTGGAAACGATGTTGTCGATCTTCTGCGCATCGACCGCTTTGACCAGCTCTTCGACGGCCTTGAGCGTCGAGTCGACGCGGCCGGAAACCGCCTTCACCGTTTCCGAAAGCTGGCCGACGCTCTGCAGGAAGGAGTCGATATTGCCGGAATTCTTGGCAAGCGCGTCCGAGAAAGTCTCGGCATTCTTAAAAGTCTCGGTCAGCGGCCCGCGCGAATCCTCGATGAAACCCTGAAGTTCGCCGACCGCGTCGTTGGCGCGATCGAGGATCTTGTCTGCGGTCGCCAGAAGATTGGTGACGCTTGACTGGTCGGCGACGATGACGGCGCGTTTGTTATTGTCGATCGCATGCTGGAGGATGCTTTCCTCGCCCTTGCGGCCGCCTGAGAGTTCGATATAGGCGGCCCCGGTCAAGCCCTGGATTTCAAGGGCGGCCTTGGTGGACGGGTAGATCGGCGCATCGGTGCGCACCTGGGTGAAGGCCAGAGAATATTGCGGATCGTCGGCATCGATCGACAGTGTCTGCACCGAGCCGATCTGGATGCCGTTGAAGCGCACCGGCGAGCCGACACTAAGGCCGTTCGCCGATCCTGGAATCCGAACGATTAGTTCCGTCATCGGGCCGCCACGGCCATACTCCGCCATCCAGTAGACGAAGCCGAAGGCAGCCGCGATCACCAGCACCGTGAAAAAACCGACAATCGTGTAATTGGCTTTGGTTTCCATCTTATCCGGTCACTTCCCGCTGCTGCCGTGCCGCACGCCATTGTCCTGCGGCACGATCGACCGCGCCCGCTTACCCTTGAAATAGGCCTGCACCCACGGATCGTCATAGGCCAGCATGTCGTCGATCGTGCCTTCCACCATTACCCGCTTCTTTCCGAGCACGGCAATACGGTCGCAGACCGAAAACAGGCTGTCGAGGTCATGCGTTACCATATATACGGTCAGTCCCAGACTATCGCGCAGGTTGGCGATCAGTTCATCGAATTCGGCAGCGCCGATCGGATCGAGACCTGAGGTCGGTTCGTCCAGGAAGACGAGTTCCGGATCGAGCGCCAGCGCGCGGGCAAGGGCGGCGCGCTTAATCATGCCGCCGGAGAGTTCGGACGGGTATTTGTCGGCGGCGTCAGCGGCAAGCCCGACCATACGGATCTTCAGATGCGCCAATTCGTCCATCAGCGAGCGCGGCAGATCGAGATATTCGCGCATCGGCACCTGGATATTTTCCTTGACCGTCAGCGACGAAAACAGCGCACCCTGCTGGAATAGTACGCCAAGCCGCATATCGAGCGCGTTGCGCTGGGGTTCGTCGAGTTCGTCGAAATCCTGGCCAAGGATCTTGATTGTGCCGGAGCGGCGCGGCAGCAGCCGGAGCACGGTGCGCATCAGCACGGATTTGCCGGTGCCCGACGCGCCAACGAATCCGAGAATCTCGCCGCGATAGATATCGAGGTTCAGATTGTCGAGCACCACTTTGGAGCCGAAGCCGACGGTGACGTCGCGCGCCGAGAGCACGACATCCCTGCCCTGTCCTTCGCTTTCGATCGGTTGCTCGTTCACGGGGCTCGCCATGCTAGAAGTTGATCGCTGCATAGAACATCGCAAATAACCCGTCCATCAGGATGACGACGAAAATCGCCTTCACCACCGCGGCCGTTACGTGCTGGCCGAGCGATTCCGCGCTGCCGCCGACCTTCAGCCCTTCGACGGCGGCGACAATGCCGATGACGAGTGCCATGAACGGCGCCTTGATCATGCCTGAGAGCACCGTCGACAGCGTCACCGCCTCGTGCAGACGCGCCAGGAAATTGGCGAAGGTGATGCCGGAATAACCCCAGGCGACCGCAGCCGCACCGGCGAGCGACGCGAAATTCGCCAGCACCGTCAGAAGCGGCAGCGCGATGGTCAGCGCCACCAGACGCGGGAAGATCAGCACACCGATCGGGTTCAGCCCCATCACCTTCAGCGCGTCGATCTCTTCGCGCATCTTCATCGAGCCGATTTCGGCGGTGATCGCGCTGCCCGAACGGCCGGCGATCATGATCGAGGTGAGAAGCACGCCGATTTCGCGCAATTGCAGAATGCCGACGAGATCGACGACGAAAACCTCGGCGCCGAAGTAGCGCAGCTGGAAGGCGCCCTGCTGGGCGATGATCGCCCCGATCAGAAACGACATCAGGAGGATGATCGGAACGGCGCGAACGCCCATATGATCGATCTGGTTGACGATCGAGGCCGGCGAAACGCCGCTGCCGCGCCCGAATTTCATCTGCGCACCACGCACCGCCGAGCCGAGGATATACATGGCGGCGGCGAAATTGTCCCAGACCTCGTAGGTCATCTTGCCCACGGGCGCGAAGATGCGCGCGACGAGCGAGACCTTCTCCTGCTGCTCCGGCTCGGGTTTGGCCGGCTCCTCGGAAAACATCGCCAGCATTTCGTCGATATGCTGATTGGTGCCTTCGAAGCGAACCGTCCGTCCAGCCGCCTCCTCTTCCTTCTTCAGCCGGCACAGCAGCCAGATTCCGGCGGTATCGATATCCGAAATATGCGAGAGGTCGACAGTCAGGTCGCCGGCCTTCTGATGAAGGAGCTTTTCGAAGTCGCGCAGCACGAAATGAATATAGGCGCTGCGCCAATTGCCTCTGAGACGCACATGCTGCCCCGACCCATCGGCCTGGTCGTCCACGTCAAGCGAGGCAGCGTTGCGATTCTCGGCGTTCAAGATACTTATGTCTTTCAAGGCTTACAGCAACTTGCCGCGAATCGCGAACGGACCGTTCGACGACCGGCGCGTCAATATACAGAAGCAACGTGCAATTTCCATGCTCGCAGGACAGCAATAATGCCGCGCACCCTCGATATCCAGATGAATTCCTTTCCGATTGCCGGGACTTTCACCATCTCGCGCGGCGCCAAGACCGAGGCCGATGTCATCACCTGTACACTCGCCGAAGACGGTGCCCGGGGGCTTGGCGAATGCGTGCCCTATCGCCGCTATGGCGAGACCATGGAGAGCGTTTTCGCCCAGATCGAGGCCGCGCGTCCGCTGGTCGAGGCAGGCATTTCGCGCAGCGACCTGCTGTCGGCGATGCCGCCGGGCGCTGCGCGCAACGCCGTCGATTGCGCCCTCTGGGACCTGGAAGCGAAACGAACGGGTGAAAGCGTCGCCGTCCGTCTCGGCCTTGCCGATCTGAAGCCGCTCACCACCGCCTACACCATCTCGCTCGGTGAGCCGGAGGTGATGGCCGCCCAGGCGCGCGAACATGCCGGCCGCGCACTGCTCAAGGTCAAGGTCGGAACCGGCGATGATGAAAGCCGCATCCGCGCCGTCCGCGCGGCCGCACCCGATTCCAAAATCATCCTTGACGCCAATGAGGGCTGGCCGGAAGCGGTGCTCGAACGCCACCTCAATATCGCGGCGCAAGCGGGGGTGGCGCTCGTCGAACAGCCGCTGCCGGCTGGCCGCGATGGGATGCTTGCCGAAATCCGCCGCCCGCTCCTCGTCTGCGCCGACGAGAGCGTCCACCACACCGGCGATCTCGCAAGCCTCGCCGACCGCTATGACGCGATCAACATCAAGCTCGACAAGACCGGCGGCCTGACGGAGGCCCTGGCAATGAAGGCCGAGGCCGAACGGCTTGGATTCGGCATCATGATCGGCTGCATGGTCGGCACCTCGCTTGCCATGGCGCCGGCCGTGCTGCTCGCCCAGACTGCCGATTTCGTCGATCTCGATGGTCCGTTGCTGCTTGCACGCGACCGCGAGCCCGGCCTGCGCTACGCCGCTTCCCTGGTCTTTCCGCCGGAAAGCACCCTCTGGGGCTGAAGATAATAGGCTGAGATGACGAGGCCGAGGCCGGAGAGCGCGACCAGCGCCATGACGTAATAGCTGACGACACCGAGCCAGGAATAGAGATAACCCGACGTCAACGTCATCAGCGCCATCGCCATGCCGACATAGAAGAAATAGGCGCCCTGCGCCGATGATTCCTGTGTTTCCTGCACCGTCGCCATGATCCGCCGCTGCACCCCGGTATGCACGAAGGCATAGGTGAAGCCGTGGAAACACTGCAGCAGAAAGAAACCGACAAAGCCCGTATTCATCGGAAACAGGATCCAGCGGCAGACGCTGACGGCGCAGCCGAAGCGGATCAGCGTCCAGGCGTTGAAGCGCCGGTTGAGACGTTTCGACAGGAAAAACACCGTTACCTCCGAAGCGACGCCGGCGCTCCAGAGTAGGCCGACTTGCGTGCCGGAGAAGCCGAGTTGATGCCAGTAGATCGAGGAAAAAGCGTTGAGCACAGCGTGGCTCGACTGCTGGATGGCGACGCCGATCAGAAGCAGCAGCAGATGCGGCTCGCGCAACCCGCTGCCGGTGGCGGCCGGAATGTTGATCGGCTGGCCGCGCCGCCGCGTCGGCCCGATGCGCGGACAGAAGATCGCCATGACGACGGTCATGATGAAGCCGAACACCATGATATCAAGCACCATCTCGCCGCCCCACCGGCTGATCAACTGGCCACCGACCAACGTCGAGACGATGAAGGCGATAGAGCCCCACACGCGCATCGATCCGTAATCGAGCCCCCAACGGCGCACGCCCGAGATGACGATCGATTCGACGACGGGTACATAGGGCGCGAAAGTGGCGCCCTGCAGCGCATAGACGATCGTCACAGGCCAGAAGGTCGTCGTCCAGAAGAGCGCAATCGCCGTCAGCAGCGACAGGCAGCCAGACCAGAGCAAGACGTCGGCGCGTTCCTTCAAGCGATCGGCGATCATGGCGACGACAGGCGCCACCAACACGCGAACCACCATCGGTATGGCAAGGATGATGCCGATCTCGTGATCGCTGAAGCTGTGGGTTGCGAGCCAGACGGGAAAGAACGGCAGAACGATGCCGTTGACGAGCAGCGGCGCACAATAGGAAAGCGCGCTGAGCAGCCGGAAGCGCGGCGGCGCTCCCTCACCCGTCGGGGAATGTTGAGCGGGAATCATGGGCGGACCTGAAGGAAACCGGACGTTGTCCTAACACGCCACCCTGGAGGCGACTATTGCGAGAAATAGCCGTTCTGAAACGTTTTAGAAAATAAATAGGGCCTGTCACCTGACGGTAACGGCTAAATTCTTGGGAGCGCGGGCACGGATGTGCCAGCACAAAAATCAGGCCGCCAAAATCAGGCAGCTTGGGGGGCGAGTTCGCCCTCGTCATGCATTTCGATGGCGGCAAGCGCCGGCACGCTGCTGGCGAGCGCCCGCCAGGTGATCAGTTCGAACGTACCGTCCTCGTGCTCGGCGACCGCCGTGCAGCTTTCCACCCAATCGCCGGTGTTGATGTAGCGGATGCCGTCCATGTCCTGAATGATGGCATGATGGATATGTCCGCAGATCACGCCGTCGGCGCCGTTTTTGCGGGCTTCGTCAGCCACGACGCGCTCGAATTCACCGATGAAGTTGACGGCATGCTTGACCTGCAGCTTGGCCCAGGCCGAGAACGACCAGTAGGGCATGCCGAGCCGGCGGCGCACCGCCGCCAGGAGAATGTTGATGCGGATCGCCGTATCGTAAGCCCAGTCGCCGAGATAGGCGAGCAGCCGGGCGTTGCGGACGACGACGTCGAATTCGTCGCCGTGCAGGATCAGGTATTTCTTGCCGTCGGCGCCGTCATGCATCATGCGCTCGACGACCTCGATGCCACCGAAATGCATGCCCGGGAAGTCTCGCAGGAATTCGTCGTGATTGCCGGGAATATAGACGACGCGGGTGCCCTTGCGCGCCTTGCGCAGCAGTTTCTGAACGACGTCATTGCAGACCTGCGGCCAATACCAGCTGCGCTTCAGACGCCAGCCGTCGACGATGTCGCCGACGAGCACGATCGTATCGGCTTCGTGGTGGCGCAGGAAATCCAAGAGGAAGTCGGCCTTCGCGGCCTTCGAGCCGAGGTGGACATCGGAAATGAAGAGCGTGCGGAAATATCTGGGTTCCATCATGTCTTTCACGAGCTGCCGCTCATGTCCCCATCTTTCATCTAACCTTCCAAAACCAGACTCGTGTTTCAGGATGATGACAAGATGTGGAAAAGCGCTGCAAACCGCTCATCCCCCGCTGGCAGAATGCCTGCGCCGCGCTGGCAGAATGCCCGTCGCCACGCGGGCAGAATGCCCATCGCCGCCCGGCCCGCCAGCCATGTTGCCCTGCGCATTCAGGGCGTTCATGATGACAGTGATTCATATCCGACAATGCGGGATGGCTGATGCGTATCTTTCTCGTTCGCCACGGCGAATCCCTCGGCAACATCAATGAACAGGCCTATCGCCAATTCGGCGATCATAACGTGCCGCTGACGCAGTGGGGCTATCGGCAGGCGCTGGAGGCAGGCAGCGTGATCGCCTCCTATGTCAAAGCGTTGCCGAGCGCCGGTTTCGGCAAGCTGCACATCTGGTACTCGCCCTTTCTCAGGACGCGGCAGAGCAAGGATGCGCTGCTTGCAGCCCTGCCGGAAAGCGTCGTCGGTGACATCAGGGAGGATTATCTGCTGCGCGAGCAAGATTTCGGTCTCTTCACCGAGATCTATGATCATGCCGAACAGAAGCAGAAGTTTCCCGATGAGTTCGAAAAATGGGCAAGGCTGCGCAGCAACAGCGGCAAATTCTACGCGCGGCCGCCGGATGGCGAGAGCCGGGCGGATGTGGCCCAGCGGGTGCGCCTGTTCCTGCAGACCGTCATGCACGACGCCGAAAATAGCGACCACAACGTCGTGATCGTCGGCCATGGCGTCACCAACCGGGCGGTGGAAATGAACTTCCTGCACCGCCCCGTCGAGTGGTTCGAGCGCTCCGACAATCCCGGAAATGCCGATATCACCCTGATCGAGGGGACGCGCTCGCAAGGATACGAGTCGATCCTGCTGCATCAGGCGGTCGATCGGCAGCCGGGACACGAAGGCGAACTGCGCGATGCGTATGGCGCCGACGTGACGATCACGCCGAAGCTCGGCGGCTAGCAACACAGCCAAGAAATGAACGGCCCGGTGCGAAGGGGTGTGGCGGGTTGCGCAAGGCAACTCGCCAACTCGTCGGTTCAGGCGGTGACGTCGCGTCAGCTCGGTGACGTCATGGTTGCCGGCTCCTGCGCGGTCGAGGCTTCCTCGTTCATCGCCTCCGGCCGTTTCGTCCTCAGGAGACGCAGCACGAAGACGAAGAAGACGGGAACGAAGAAGATCGCCAGCACCGTCGCCGAGATCATGCCGCCAAGCACGCCGGTGCCGATGGCATTCTGGCTGGCCGCGCTTGGCCCGGTGGCGATCGCCAGCGGCACCACGCCCAAGGTGAAGGCGAGCGAAGTCATGATGATCGGCCGGAAGCGCAGACGAGCGCCTTCGATCGCAGCCTCCATCAGCGATTTCCCTTCGGCAAAGCCGTCCTTGGCGAATTCGACGATCAAGATGGCGTTCTTCGCCGACAATCCGATGATCGCGATCAGGCCGACCTTGAAGTAGATGTCGTTGGACATGTCGCGGCTCATCACCGCGAGCACGCAGCCGATGACGCCGAGCGGCACGACCAGCATCACCGACAGCGGGATCGACCAGCTCTCGTAAAGCCCCGACAGCAGCAGGAAGACGAAAAGAATGCTGAGGCCGAACAGGAACGGCGCCTGCGATCCGGATCTGAGCTCCTCCAGCGACTGGCCGGTCCATTCGAAGCCGAAGCCGTCGGGAAGTTCGGCGGCCAGCCGCTCCATTTCGGCAATCGCCGCGCCCGATGAATATCCCGGCGCCGGAGCGCCGGAAATGCGCACGGCGGGGTAGCCGTTATAGCCGACGATCTGCGCCGGTCCCTTCTGCCATTCGGCGATGGCGAAGGACGACAGCGGCACCATGCCGCCGCTCGCATTGCGGACATTGAGCTTCATCAGGTCTTCGGCCTGAAGTCTGCTCTTGTCCTGCGCCTGCACGATGACGCGCTGCATGCGGCCCGAATTCGGGAAGTCGTTGACATAGCTCGAACCGAGATTGGCGGTGATCGTGCTGTTGATGTCGGCGAAGGCGACGCCGAAGGTATTTGCCTTTTCGCGGTCGATGACCAGCACGAGTTGGGCCGAGTCGGGCATGCCTTCCGGGCGGATACCGGCGATGATGGGATTCTCAGATGCCTTGCCGATCAGAATGCCCGCCGCCTCGGTCAGTGCCGCCTGGCCCTTCGCCCCACGATCCTGAAGGCGGAAGGTGAAGCCATTGGTCGTGCCGAAACCTTCGATCGGCGGCGGCGACAGCGCGAAGGACGTGGCATCCTTCAGCCCAAACAGCTGCATATTGGCGCGGTTGGAGATCTCCTGCACCGAATTGCCGGCGCCGCGTTCGGCCCAGTCCTTGAGCGTGACAAACACCAGGGCGGCGTTCGGTCCCTGCCCGGAGAAGCTGAAGCCCTGGATCGCGACGACGTTGGCAACGGCCGGTTCCTTCCTGAAGATCGCCTCGATGCTTTCGAGCGAAGCCACGGTGCGGTTGCGGCTCGCCTCCGGCGGTCCCTGCACGTCAACGATCAGGAATCCCTGGTCCTCATCCGGCACGAAGCTGCTCGGCAGGTTGACGAAGAGATAGCCGAGGCCCACGACCAGCGCGAGATAGACGGCCATGACCCGCCAGGAGCGCTTGGCCAATCCCCCGACGGTGCGGGCGTAGCGGCCGGTCAGCCGGTCGAAATTGCGGTTGAACCAGCCGGCGATGCCCTTCTTTTCATGATGGCCCTTGATCGGTTTCAGGAAGGTGGCGCAGAGCGCCGGTGTCAGCGACAGCGCCAGGAAGGCCGAAAACAGGATGGAGACAACCATGGTCAGGCTGAACTGGCGGTAGATGATGCCGGTCGAGCCCGGGAAGAACGCCATAGGCACGAAGACGCAGGAAAGAACCAGCGTGATGCCGAGGATCGCGCCGGTGATCTGTCGCATCGCCTTCTTGGTCGCCTCCTTTGGCGACAGCCCTTCCACCGCCATCAGCCGCTCGACGTTTTCCACCACCACGATGGCGTCGTCGACGAGAATGCCGATGGCCAGCACCATCGCAAACATCGTCAGCACGTTGATCGAGAAGCCGGCGGCATACATGACAGCAAGCGTTCCAAGCAGCGCGACCGGCACGACGAGCGTTGGAATGATGGTGTAGCGGAAGCTCTGCAGGAAGATGAGCATGACGACGAAGACGAGTGCGACGGCTTCTGCGAGGGTATGCGCCACCTTCTCGATCGATGCCGAGACGAACGGGCTGGTGTCGTAGGGAACCGCATATTCGACGCTCGCCGGGAAGAAGCGCGATAGCTCCTCCATCTTCGCCTTGACCAGATTGGAGGTATTGACGGCATTGCCTGTCGACGACAGCTGGATGGCGATCGCCGCACTCGGCTGTCCGTTCAAGCGGGTGGAAAAGCTGTAGCTCTCGCTGCCCTCTTCGATGCGCGCGACATCGCGCAGCCTGACGTTCGATCCGTCGGCATTGGCGCGCAGCACGATGTCTCCGAACTCCTTGGTGTCGGTCAACTGTCCCTTGACCAGCACCGTCGCCGTCAGGTCCTGCGAGATCGGATTGGGTGCGGCGCCGATCTGGCCCGCCGCCACCTGGGCATTCTGCGCCGAAATCGCCGCGCTGATGTCGGAGGCGGTGAGGTTGAGGCCGACCATCTTGTCGGGATCGATCCAGATACGCATCGCCCGCTGCGAGGCAAACAACTGCGCGCGACCGACGCCTTCGAGACGGCGCAGCTCGCCGATGACGTTGCGGTTGAGATAGTCGCCGAGCGCCACCTCATCGGTCTTGCCGTCTGTCGAGGTCAGCGAGATGAACATCAGGAAGCCGGACGACGCCTCCTCGACCGTGATGCCCTGATCCTTGACCGACTGCGGCAACCGCGGCTCGACACGGCGGATGGCGTTCTGAACGTCAACTGAGGCCTGGTCGATATCGGTGCCTGCCGCAAAAGTCGCAGTGATCGTCATCGCGCCCGATGTATCGGAGGTCGACTCGAAATAGGAAAGGTGCTCGACCCCGTTCAGCTCTTCCTCGATCTGGCGGGTGACGCCCTGATAGATATCTTGCGGCGACGCGCCGGGATAGCTGGTGGTGATGCTGAGTTGCGGCGGCGCGACCTTCGGATATTGGGCGACCGGCAGGAAGGGCAGCGCGATCAGGCCGGCGATGGAGATGAAGATCGCAAAGACCCAGGCAAGGATCGGGCGATCGATCAAGAAACGTGCCATCGAGTTTACTCCGGCTTCTTGGCGTCACCGGACGCGAGCTGGCCATCCCGCCATTCTTCCGGCGCGACCTTTGCGCCCGGCTGCAGCTTCTGGACACCGTCGACGACGAGGCGTTCGCCCGACGACAGGCCGCTTTCGACGACCCATTCATTGCCGGAGGATTGACCGAGCTCGATATCGCGCGGTTGCGCCACGTCTCCCTCCTGGACGACATAGACCTGCGCCTTGCCATCGGCCGTGCGGATGACGGCGCGCTGCGGAATGAGGATTGCCTTCTCACGGACGGCCTGCTCGATGCGAACACGGACATAAAGCCCCGGCAGCAGGTCGCCCTTCGGATTGGGGAATTCACCGCGGAGCGTGACCTGACCCGTCGTCGCATCGACGCTGGCGCTGCTGAAGAGCAGCTTTCCGGCTTCGCCATAGACCGTGCCGTCGTCGAAGACGAGCTTGATATCGGCCTTCCCGGCTTCCGTCGATGCCAGGCTGCCGTTCTCGACCGCCCGCTTCAGCGCCAGCAGGTCTCCGGAGGATTGCGTGAAGTCGGCATAGACCGGGTCAATCTGCTGGATCATCGCCAGTGCATCCCCGGCGTCGGCCGTCACCAGCGCGCCTTCCGTCACCAGCGCGCCGCCGATGATTCCAGTGATCGGCGCCCGGACTTCGGTATAGCCGAGATTGATCTTCGCCTCGTCGAGCGCTGCCTGCGCCAGCGCGACATCGGCATCGGCCTGGGCAAGGGCGACGGCGGCCGCATCATATTCGATACCGCTTGCGACATCGCGGTCGCGCAGCGACTTCTGGCGCTCCAACTGCTGGCGGGCATTCAACTGCGTCGCCTTGGCGCGCTCGAGGCTTGCCTCGGCACTCGCCACGCGGACCCGGAAGAGCGCCGGATCGATGCGGTAGAGCACGTCACCCTGGTGAACGAGACTGCCCTGCTCGAACACCCGTTCCTGCAGGATGCCGGAAACCCTAGCCCGCACTTCCGAAACGCGCGTTGCGGCAATGCGGCCGGGCAATTCGCTGACAACGGGAACCGGACGCGCCTTGAGCGTCAGGACGCTGACGGCTGCAGGCGGCATCGCGCCGCCTTCCTGTGCGTGAGCCGGCAGGCCGGCGCCGAGCAACAGCGCCAACGTCAGCGCGTAACCTAATGATTTCGGACGAAAAAGCATATTCATAAGCCTTCCTGATGGTCCGCTGGGGTCCAAAAAAGCACAGCCCGCCGACATGACGTTCGGCGGGCCTCGTGAACCGACAGATAGTCGATCTTTTTTCGCATTGCAAGATACCTACCGGTCGGTATGATAGTATTCTCATACTTGAAGTTCCCATGGTCCGGCGATCCCGGGAGTGATACTGATCCTCTCGAACCGTCTCGACGCGAAGCTTATCCCGAACACAGGTCATGCATTGGTAGATAGCCCCCGCAACAGAAAGAAACAGCCGGATGTCGTGCGGCAGGCTCTTCTCGATTGCGCCACGAAGCTGGCGCTCGAACATGGTCTCGCCGCCGTCAGCCTGCAGGCAGTCGCCAGCGCAGCCGGCGTGACCAAGGGAGGTCTGTTTCACCACTTCCCCAATAAGCAGGCGCTCATAGAAGCCGTATTCGACGGCATGATGGAAAATCTCGACCGCGAGATCGACCAGGAACTGGAAAGGGATAAGGGCGGCCACGGCACATTCACCCGCGCCTATGTCCGCACGCTATTTGCCGACCGCGCCCTTAACAAAAGCCCTTGGTCGGCGCAGACCATGACCGTGCTTGCCGACCCCTACTCCAAGTCGCTCTGGCATAAATGGATGAATGACCGGCTCATCAAACACGCCGAAACCGACGCTGGAATGCGGCTCGAAATCGTTCGCCTGGCGGCGGACGGAGCATGGCTTGCCCATGTTTTGAGGCCTGACAACCAGGCGACTCCCGACGACACGGCGCTGTTGCAGGAATTGATCGAACTCACCAAAGGCTGACAAAGAACAGATTGTCACCGGCCGAGGACATCAGTCGTCGAGCATTCGGATCATTTTGCCGCCGCGCGTAAAGCGAACGCGCGGCGCAGGCTCAATGCCTTGATGTCGCGCCATTCCCGTCAGGCAGCCCGTACGGCCGCCGTGGGTTTGACGTTCTGGTTCATCCGGAACAGATTGTTCGGATCGTAACGCCGCTTGATTTCGGCAAGGCGGCTGTAATTGGCACCGTAAGCGCTTTCGACCCGATCGGCCTCGTCCTCCGGCATGAAGTTGACATAGGCGGTGCCGACCGAATGCGGCTTGGTTGCCTCGAAGAGTTCCCGCGCCCAACCGACGCAATTTCCGTCCATTCCCGTTTCCCGCCAGCGGGCATGCACATTCATGACGAAATGCGAGCTGCGCTGCGGAAATGCGGTGGCCTCTGTGGGCACGCGGCCGGCAGCACCGCCGACATGGCCGATGAAGATCTCGCATTCCGGTCCGGGCAGCTTGCGCACGGCCTTGAGCAGCACGTCGATTGCCGCATCCGATAGGGCGGCGAAATCCTGGCTCTTCCAGTAATTGCGCGCACCGGGCGTCAGCAGCGGGTCGAATGCCTGCTGCCAGCCGGTGAACGGCACCGGGCCGACGACGTCGGCAATCGGCTTTCCGATCGCGCGCAATCTCGCCGCAGCCTTCTCTCCCGCCGCAATGTCTCCGCAATAGCACATGGCGAGCACCACGATCTCCTTGCCGTGCCATTCGGTGGGAATGAACGGCAGCGGCGGCGCCTGGCGCATCACCACCCAGCAGGTCAGTTCGTCGGGTGCTTCTTCCAGTGCCTGCCGGTACTCCTTAAGCACCTTTTCCGCATCGGCGAAGGGATGCACGACGAGGCCGGCCAGCACCTCTGTGTTGAGCGGGTTGAGCTTGAACTCGAAGGAGGTGACGACGCCGAAATTGCCGCCGCCGCCGCGCAGCGCCCAGAACAGGTCAGGTTTCTCAGTCTCGCTCGCCTTGACCAGCTCACCGTCGGCCGTCACCACATCGACCGAAAGCAGATTGTCGAGCGTTAGCCCGAATTTGCGGGTCAGCCAGCCGAAGCCGCCGCCGAGCGTCAGGCCGGCGATGCCGGTGGTGGAATTGATCCCGGTCGGCAGTACCAGCCCGAAGGCCAGCGTTTCCTTGTCGACATCGGCAAGCGTCGCCCCCGGCTCGATCCTGGCGCGCTTGGTCTCAGGATCGACCCGCACCGACTTCATCGCCGACAGGTCGATGACGATACCACCCTCGCAGACGGCGTTGCCGGCAATGCCGTGCCCGCCGCCACGCACTGAAACGAGCAGATTATTGTCGCGTGCAAACCGCACAGCCCGCACGACATCGGCTGCACCGGCGCAACGCGCGATAAGCCCGGGCCGGCGATCGATCATCGCATTCCAGATCGCCCGCGCATCGTTGTAATCCATATCCTTGCTGGTCAGCAGACTGCCGCGAAATCCGGCGGCAAAGGCATCGATGGCTACGTCATTGACCATCGTCTGACCCCTTTGCAGAGTCGTCAGGTTCAAATTGTCCATGATTTCCTCCATGCGACCGGCGCCCCGCACCGTCGCGGCCGGCATCCTGCGCCTGTTGAGGTCGTCAAACAAGTTTTCCAAAAGGATTAGCTAACCAGGGCCGCCGCTTGGCCCCACGGCACGCTCATCACGAAAACTTTTCCCATCCCCCATTTCCATACTGTCGCCCGTATCCGATTGATGTATGGAGGGAACTCCCAAAAAGACGTGCACGGAGGCGGCAATGGATCACCCGGATAAATCCAAGACGGAAAAGAACCTGACGAGCGGCGATCTCGACGAACAGGCGCTTTTCTTCCACCGCTATCCCCGTCCGGGCAAGTTGGAGATCCAGGCGACCAAGCCACTCGGCAACCAGCGCGACCTGGCGCTCGCCTATTCGCCGGGTGTTGCCGCGCCCTGCCTCGCCATCCGCGACAATCCCGAAATGGCGGCCGAATACACCTCGCGCGCCAATCTCGTCGCCGTCATCTCCAACGGCACCGCCGTGCTCGGCCTCGGCAATATCGGCCCGCTCGCCTCCAAGCCGGTTATGGAGGGCAAGGCCGTACTCTTCAAGAAATTCGCCGGCATCGACGTCTTCGATATCGAGATCGATGCCGCAAGCGTCGAGCAGATGGTCTCGACCGTCTCCTCGCTGGAACCGACCTTCGGCGGCATCAACCTCGAAGATATCAAGGCGCCGGAATGTTTCGAGGTCGAGCGGCGCCTGCGCGAGAAGATGAAGATCCCCGTCTTCCACGACGATCAGCACGGCACGGCGATCATCGTCGCCGCCGCGATTCTGAACGGGCTGGAACTCGCCGGCAAGAACATCGCCGACATCAAAATCGTCGCCTCCGGCGCGGGTGCTGCCGCCCTTGCCTGCCTCAACCTGCTTGTCATTCTCGGGGCGAAGCGCGAAAACATCTGGGTCCACGATCTCGAAGGCCTCGTCTACGAGGGCCGCACCGAGCTGATGGACGAATGGAAATCCGTCTATGCCCAGAAGAGCGACACGCGCACGCTGGCCGAAAATATCGGCGGCGCCGACGTCTTCCTCGGCCTGTCCGCCGCCGGCGTCCTGAAGCCGGAGCTGCTGGCGCAGATGGCCGACAAGCCGCTGATCATGGCGCTCGCCAACCCGACGCCGGAGATCATGCCGGATCTCGCCCGCGCCGCCCGCCCCGATGCGATGATCTGCACCGGCCGCTCGGATTTCGCCAACCAGGTCAACAACGTCCTCTGCTTCCCCTATATCTTCCGCGGCGCGCTCGATTGCGGCGCCGAGACGATCAATGAGGAAATGAAGATGGCGGCGGTGCGCGCCATCGCCGCGCTTGCCCGGGAAGAGCCGTCCGACGTCGCCGCCCGTGCTTATTCCGGTGAGACCCCGGTCTTCGGTCCGGATTACCTCATCCCCTCGCCCTTCGATCCGCGCCTCATCCTGCGCATCGCGCCGGCGGTCGCCAAGGCAGCAGAACAGAGCGGCGTGGCGCGTCGCCCGATCCAGGATTTCGACGCCTATCTCGACCAGCTGAACCGCTTCGTCTTCCGCTCCGGCTTCGTCATGAAGCCGATCTTCACCGCCGCCAAGGCTGCAGAGCGCAAGCGCGTCATCTTCTCCGAAGGCGAGGACGAACGCGTGCTGCGCGCCGCCCAGGTGCTGCTCGAGGAAGGCCTCGCCGAACCGATCCTGATCGGCCGCCCGCAGGTCATCGAGACGCGCCTCAAACGCTATGGCCTGCGCATCCGCCCGCTGCAGGATTTCGAGGTGATCAATCCGGAAGACGATCCGCGCTTCCGTGAATATGTCGATCTCTATTTCTCGCTCGTCGGCCGTCGCGGCGTCATTCCCGAAGCCGCCCGCACCATCGTGCGCACCAACACCACCGTCATCGGCGCGCTGGCGCTGCGGCGCGGTGAAGCCGATGCGCTGATCTGCGGCCTCGAAGGCCGTTACGAGAAGCATCTGCGCGACGTCCGCCTGATCATCGGCAAGCGCAAGGATGTCCGTGATTTCTCCGCACTCAGCCTGATGATCTCGCAGCGCGGCGCCACCTTCTTCACCGACACCTACGTCACCTTCAATCCGACCGCCGAGGAGGTTGCCGAGGCGACGGTGCTGGCGGCCGAGGAAATCCGCCGTTTCGGCATCACCCCGCGCGCCGCCCTCGTCTCGCACTCCAACTTCGGCTCGCGCGAATCCGAAAGCGCCACGAAAATGCGCAGCGCTCTGCAGCTCGTGCGCGACGCCGCTCCCGATCTCGAAGTCGACGGCGAGATGCACGGCGAAAGCGCCATCACCGAAGCGCTGCGCAAGCGCGTCATGCCGGACACGACCTTGCACGACGAAGCGAACCTCCTGGTCTTCCCGAACCTCGATGCCGCCAACATCACGCTTGGTGTCGTCAAGTCGATGACCGACGGCCTGCATGTCGGACCGATCCTGCTCGGCACGGCCCTGCCCGCCCACATCCTTGCCCCTTCGGTCACCTCCCGCGGCGTCGTCAACATGGCGGCACTCGCCGTCGTCGAAGCATCGCAGCCGGCCTAAGCCGGCTCCTCATTTCGTCATGCTCAGGCTGGTCTTGGGCATCTGCAACCGGTTGATATAAAACAGCTATCGGGCGCCTTGTAACGAAAGGCGCCCTTTATCCGCAAGCGCATCCGCGCGTTCGTTGCCGGCGATGCCGAAATGGCCTTTGCACCAGGCAATTGCCACCAGACCGTTTTGGGACAGCTGAAGGTCAACCGCTTTCCAGAGTTCCGCATTGGCGATCGTTCGGCTTCGGCCATTGCCATTCGGGCTGCTTTTCTTCCAGCCATTATTCTTCCAGATATGCCGCCGGCTGTTGCAGCCTTTGACGACGTAGACGGAATCCGACCAGATGGTCGCAGGTTCGCCTGTTGTTTGGTTATTGATCCATATTGCCGCCTCGAGGACGGCGGCCAATTCCATCGAATTATTGGCGGAATCTTCGACGCCGCCGAAGCCCGAGGCGATCTCCACGGCATCGCGATAGGCGACAAAAGCCCAGCCACCATGCCCGGAACCGGGTTCGTAGCAACCGTCGACGAAGAGGTGGAGGCGATGTTGGCCTTCCGATATTCCGACTGTTGTTGCAGGGAAGTGAAGCTTGTTGGAAATGCTCGTCATTTTCTCCGCTATTTGCCTTCGCTGCGCCAGCGCAATTTTGCGACTGCCTGCTCGCCCCGAAGCGGACATTCGAACTGTACCTCTGCGTTGTGTCAACCATTGACGATGGTGGCGGCAACAGTGCCCGCTCCGACCGAGAACTGTAGGGCAATGTGGATCATGGACAATGAATCTGCCCCGACCTCCCCTTACGGAAGATTACCCGCGTCTGCTGGATAAGATCGCGAAAATGCGCTAGGATTTTCTCCAAGCTCATTAAGAGAAACGCCTTAAGAGACAATGCGCGGCGATCGAGGCCGCAATCGACCGATCGACTTTTTGCTCACCCCGGACGACGCCGTGAAACGCCGAAACCTGTCTCTTGCCCTCCTCCTTGCCTTCGCAGCGCCCGCCGCCGCGCAGACGAGCGCGGTCTGCGAGGACCTGCGCGGCCGTCTCGCCGATCTGCCGCGATCGATCGGCAATAGCAACGGCCGGGAGGCGCGCCAATATGCCAGCGCCATGGCCGAGCAGAACCTCGAGCTGCGCAAGGTTCGCAACGAGCTGCGCAACAATGGCTGCACCTCGGGCAGCATGGTCGTGATCGGCGGCGAGAATGCCGATTATTGCGGTGAACTCTCGCAGTCCGAAGCCCGCATGATCGACAATATCCAATATCTCCAGGACCGCCGTAACGAGCTGGCCGGCCAGAGCGGCGATGATGGGACGCGCCGTGAACTGATCGCCGCGCTCGATCTCAATGGCTGCAACAGCGAAAACTTCTATGCCCCGAGCGATCGCAGCGCCGCCGACCCCGCCCCGAGCATCGAGGAGCAGGCGATGCGCACCGATACCTTCATTCCGCTCGGCGGCGGTGAAGAGGTCGATCCGCGCTACGGCCTGCCGCGGGCCGAAATGCTCTCGCCGGTCAGCACCATGTGCGTGCGCACCTGCGACGGCGGCTTCTTCCCGATCAGCTCGAACGCCACTTCGGTCGATTTCGGCCGCGACGCCCAGACGTGCGCCAAGATGTGCCCGGGTATCGAGACAGAGCTGTTCTATCGTGACGTGACGAGCACCGAAGCCTCGAACATGATCTCGGTCGCAACGGGCACGCCCTACAGCGCCATGAAAAACGCCTTTGCCTACAAGAACCGCACGCCGGGGGAAAAGTCCTCCTGCGCCTGCAATCTCACCGCCTACTACGATGAGATGCGCGGCAAGCAGCCGTCAAGCGAACCGCCGCAACAAGGTTCGATCACCACCATCCGCACCAATCCCACGGCGAAGGATGCTGCCGCAGCCCCACCGCAACCATCCGTCCCGGAGCGCCCCTACGATCCCGTGCAGAACAAGGTCCGCCAGGTCGGCCCGCAATTTCTTGCCGGTGATCAAGGCTCGATCGACCTCGCCAATCCGGCAACGCCGGGGCCGCAGCCTCAACAGCAGTGATTGCTACGGGTCGTTGCGTCCCCACCCGTCATGGAAGACGAGCTCTTGGAGCGGCAGGCGCTGCCGCCAGCCTTTGACGGAGAGTTCCGGCTCGTCATAAAGCCGATCGACGAAACCGGCACAGAGCCAGGCGACCACCTCGATATGCTCGGGTATGCCGAGAATGCTTTTCAGATCGCCTTCGCGAAAAATGCTGACCCAGCCGATGCCGACCCCTTCCGCCCGCGCCGCAAGCCAGAGATTCTGGATGGCGCAGACTGTGGAATAGCTATCCATCCTGGGATTGTGGGTGCGCCCCAGCACCACGCTGCCGCTGCGGGTGGGGTCGCAGGTCACGCATATGCCGAGCGGTGCCTCGGTGATGCCTTCGAGCTTGAGGGAGCGGTATGCCTGCCGCCGCTCGCCGGTAAACATCAGCGCCGCCTCCTCATTGGCCTTCACAAAGGCGTCCTGGACGCGCGCCCGGACCGCGGCACTTTTCACCAGAATGAAATTCCACGGCTGCATGAAGCCGACGGAGGGCGCATGATGGGCGGCCGTCAGCAGCCGCTCCACGACATCGTCAGGCAAGGGATCGGGCAGGAACTGGCTGCGAACGTCGCGCCGCGTCTTGATCGCGTGATAGACGGCCTCGCGCTCGGCCAAGGAAAAACCGGACGCCGCCGAAAGGGCATCCTCATCAAAGGGTCGCATCGTCAAATCCCCAACAACGCAACCGCCCGCCGTCCGCGCGGATCGGTCAATCTTGCCAGGCCGGTCTTCTGACTCGGCGTCATCCGTCTGCCGCAGCCTTCCCGGCGAGAAGCCAGTGGCGAGATGAAGCGGCAAGCGTCGGCCTTACAGCGTTGGGCACGTTCCGGCCTTGCACCGGATTCCCGATTCTCCCGCGTTGATGGCGGGCACCTGACGGCGCATCTATTTCAGGAAAGCGCGGCGACGGCAAGCCGGCCCGAGGTCGCAGTCGGGAACCACGTTGAGCCACGCACCCTCCCGCGTCGGTTTGAAGCGGCTCGACAAGCTCCTTCATCCATAGTTTCTATGGCCTTATCACCACCGAAGGCGTATGGACGATACAGTCCCTCGCAGCATCCCGGTTGCCCGTGCCCCGCCTCACGCCCATGATCCTTGCGGTCGCCCTGTTCATGGAACAGATGGATTCGACCGTGATCGCCACCAGCCTGCCGGCGATCGCAGCCGATATCGGCACCTCGCCGATCGCGCTGAAGCTCGCCGTCACCAGCTATCTCGTGGCACTGGCGATCTTCATCCCGATCAGCGGCTGGATGTCCGATCGGTTCGGTGCGCGCAACATCTTCCGCATGGCGATCTTCGTCTTCATGATCGGCTCGGTCGCCTGCGCTTTCTCCAACTCGATCACGGCCTTCGTCATCTCACGGCTGGTCCAAGGCGCCGGCGGCTCGATGATGACGCCGGTCAGCCGCCTGCTTTTGGTCCGGGGAACGCCACGCCACGAACTCGTCGACGCCATGGCCTGGCTCACCATTCCCGCCTTGATCGGCCCGATCTTGGGGCCGCCGATCGGCGGTTTCCTCACCACCTATCTCACCTGGCACTGGATCTTCTGGATCAACGTCCCGATCGGCGTGCTCGGCATCATCCTCGTCACCCGTTTCCTGCCGGCGGTCGAGCCGCGCAGCCCGCGGCCGATGGATTTCCCGGGCTTCTTCCTCTGCGGCCTCGGTTTCTCCGGCTTCGTCTTCGGCGTCTCGGTGATCAGCCTGCCGGCCGTGCCCGTCATCTACGGTTATGTCACGGTTGCGATCGGCATCCTTTCCGGTCTCCTCTACCTCCTGCATGCTCGCCGCGCGCCCTATCCGCTTCTCGATCCGAAGATGTTCCGCTACCCGATGTTCCGGGCGGCGATCCTCGGCGCCTCGAATTTCCGCATGGGGCTCGGCGCGCTGCCCTTCCTGATGCCGCTGATGCTGCAGCTCGGCTTCGGCCTGACGCCGTTGCAGTCGGGCTCGGTCACCTTCGTCAGCGCACTCGGCTCCATGGGCTCGAAATTCGCCGCCTCGCGCACCTTCAATGCCTTCGGCTTCCGCACCGTCATATCAATCACCACCTTGCTGGCGGCGATCTTCCTCGGCATCAACGGCCTGTTCACCGCCGAAACCCCGCTGTTCCTGATCATGGCCTGCCTGCTGATCGGCGGCCTGTTCCGCTCCATGGCTTTCTCGGGCGTCAACGCCATGGCCTTCGGCGATGTCGACGCCGCCGACAGCAGCCAGGCAACCGCGATCAATGCCGTTGCCCAGCGTATCTCCATGGCAATGGGTGTGGCGATCGCCGGCGGCATCCTCGAAATTTCGAGCAGCTTCCATAGCGGCCGGCTGCTGGTCTCGGATTTCCACGTCGCCTTCTTCAGCGTCTCGGCGATTTCGGCGCTCGCCTGCATCACCTTCCTGCGCCTGCCGCGCGATGCCGGCGCGGAACTGACGACGCGCCGCCGCAAACACCGGCAGACGGAGCCTGAAGAGGCGATCGCGGAAAACAGCTGATCGCGGCAGATCACCAGCGGGCGTGATAGCGAAATCACACGCGTGTGCTCCGGCATCCCTTTCTACTTTATGATTTATTCACACATCAAATACACACTGCGTTTGCGCGTTTTGGGTCGCTATCAGGACATGGGCATGAGCGCTCGTGATGTGACCGTCAGCGTGGATGCCCGTATTGATACGCCGGTCGGGAACATGTCCGACTGAGCCGCAATTCTAGGCCCCCGCGGAATGTTCCAATTTTTGAAAACGATGCCTCTGACAGCCAAGCTGGCGGCGATTATCGTGGCCGTCAATCTGTGCGGCATTTCCGCCTTTGCTACCTACACATGGATGTACGAAACCCGAGCGCTGATCGACGGCGCCAAGGCGAACTGGTCCAAGGATGCGGAGCAGTTTGCCTCTCTGGCGGCGGGCGGCGTGAAATGGGGCAAGGCGAATGCCGTTCGAGAGGCTTATTCGCTCTACCGCGACGATCCCTCGCTCGATCTCGTGCAGTTTGCCGCATTCAATGCGGAGGCTGTCGCCGTCGACACCTGGACACGTGACGGCATCAACGGTCTGCCCGCAGCGGCCGATCTGGCGAAGGGCCTGAGTGCAAAGCCGGAAAAGACGACCATCAATGACGGCGGGTTATCTGCCGGCGTGGTGACGATCACCGCACCCCTCCCGCTGGATAAGTCAGGCAAGGTCACCGGTTATATCGTCACCAACTGGTCCGTCGAAAAAATCGCTTCTGAAGTCAAGCAGAAGGTTCTCGTTTCGCTGCTCACGCAGTCCGCGATCACCGCCTTGGCCGTCATCGCCTTCCTTCTTGCCATGCGCAGCCTCGTTGGCCGGCCCATCCGGATCATCAGCGAACGGATCAGCGCCTTGCAGAAAGGCGACCTGGCCTCTCCCGTCACCTACAAGGAAAATGGCGACGAGATCGGCTTCCTGGCGCGTGCGTTGGAAGTTTTCCGCCACGAGGCGATTGCGAAGGTCGAAAGGGAGCAGGCCGCTGCCGAGCAGAGCGCTTCGCTCGATGCCGAACGGGCGCGCAACGCATTGTTCACGGAAGAGGCCAGCAACACGCAGCGGCTGGTCATGACCGCTCTCGCAAATGCATTGGAAAAGCTCGCCGCAGGCGACTTCTCCGTACACCTGGCCGATCTCGGTCCGGAATTCGATAAGTTGCGGCAGGATTTCAACAACATGGTCGAGGCCGTCGCCGCCGCACTGACGGAGATCAAGGCCGCCTCCGTGGCGGTTGAAGGCGGCTCGAGCGAGCTTGCCTCCTCCGCAGATCAACTCGCCAAGCGGACCGAGCAACAGGCGGCATCATTGGAACAGACCGCTGCCGCATTGGATGAGATGACCACCACCGTCCGAACATCGTCGCAGCGCGCCGAAAATACCGGGAAGCTGGTCGAGGAGACGAAGCGCAGCGCTCACGTCTCGGCGACGGTGGTGCGTGATGCCATCGGCGCGATGGACCGTATTCAGACCTCGTCGAGCCAGATCGGCCGCATTATCGGCGTCATCGACGAAATCGCCTTCCAGACGAACCTGCTGGCGCTGAACGCCGGCGTCGAGGCGGCGCGTGCGGGCGAAGCCGGCAAGGGTTTTGCGGTTGTCGCGCAGGAGGTGCGTGAACTCGCCCAGCGGTCGGCAAATGCCGCCAAAGAAATAAAGAACCTGATCAATGTGTCCGGCCAAGAGGTTGCCGCAGGCGTCGGGCTGGTGAACGAAACCGGCGACGCTCTCCTGAAGATCGAGGAGCAGATCAACCGCATCAGCGACAGTATCGCCTCCATCGTCCAGTCCTATCGCGAACAGGCGACCGGTCTGCAGGAAATCAATGGCGCGATCAACCAGATGGATCAGGCGACGCAACAGAACGCAGCAATGGTCGAGGAAACCAATGCGGCCTGCCAGGAACTGCTGTCGCAGGGACGCCAACTGCAGGACTCGGCCGGCAGATTCGTCGTCGGCGCGGCCGCGGCCAGCCAGACCAAACCCGTTCAACCCGCCCGCCAATCTCGTCCCGAACCCCGAGCCTACGTGCAGCGTCATGCAGGCAATGCCGCCGTTGCCGCCGCTCCCGGTGCCTGGGAAGAGTTCTGACGCCGCCTTCGTCCGATAAGCCTTAGTTCTCAGCAACCTATAATCAGGAAGGAAACAGTTATGAAGAAACTCGTGCCCGCATTTCTTTTGGCCTGCACCGCATTTGCCGTCCCCATGGACGTATCCATGGCTGAGGATGCGAAGCTTGCCCCGATCTTCGACTACGTGAAGAGCGACGTAACGCCCTGGCTGAACGACCCCGCGATCATCGAGGCTGTCAAGGCGCAGGACGCCGCCAACGCCAACCTGAGTGCAGCCGATATCGACGCCCTCGACAAGAAGTGGCGCGCCGAAGTCGATGGTTCCGACCACTCGATGATCGACGGCGTGCTCAACAATGCGCTGTCGAAATTCCTTCAGGCGAAGAAGGAGGCCTCCGGCGGCAAGATCACCGAGATCTTCGTCATGGATGCAAAGGGCCTGAATGTCGGCCAGAGCGACGTAACGTCAGATTACTGGCAGGGCGACGAAGGCAAGTTCCAGAAGTCCTTCGGCGCCGGCAAGGATGCCGTCTTCGTCGATGAGATCGAAAAGGATGAATCGACCCAGACGCTGCAGTCGCAGGCAAGCGTGACGATTTCAGACGACAAGGGAACACCGATCGGCGCCATCACCGTCGGCGTGAACGTCGACGCCCTCTAATCTCAAAGACCCAGCACGCCGCACGAGTGAGATCGAGTGCGGCGTGCTGCCTGCCTCCCGTGCGTGTCGCTCCCGCAAGACCAGTTGCTCTCCCAAGGAACGCAGGTTTTAGGCAGAAAAATCTACGTGACAACGCGCGGCCTTGGCGCTAAACACGCCGCATGTCGATCACGTCAATCAACGCCTCGCGATTTTATTGGTACCGCTACTCACAGCGGATGCGGGTCTATGCGTAACTGAATTCGACGCGACGACAACCCGAACAGCCGCTAGTCTACCTGGCGGCTTTTTTGTTCCGCACGGTATGACCAAACAGGAGCCATACCGTGTCTGATGCCATTGATGATCTTCGTATCCTCGAGATCACGCCCCTCACCAAACCCGCCGATATCCTCGCGGAAATTCACCGCGATGCTGCCGTCACCGACACCGTGACCAGCAACCGTGATGCCATCCACAAGATTCTCCGGGGCGAGGATGATCGCCTGATCGCCGTCATCGGCCCCTGCTCCATCCATGACCCGGTTGCCGCCAGGGAGTACGCCGCGCGTCTGGAGGAACAGCGGCGGCGCTTTGCCGGTGATCTCGAGATCGTCATGCGCGTCTATTTCGAAAAGCCCCGTACGACTGTCGGCTGGAAGGGTCTGATAAACGACCCGCACCTCGACGGCAGCTACCGCATCGAGGAAGGGTTGAGGATTGCGCGACGCCTGCTGCTCGATATCAATGCCATGGGTCTTCCGGCCGGCGTCGAATTCCTCGACACGATTACGCCGCAATACATCGCCGACCTCGTCAGCTGGGGCGCGATCGGCGCGCGCACGACCGAAAGCCAGATCCACCGGCAGCTTGCCTCCGGCCTCTCCTGCCCGATCGGCTTCAAGAACGGCACCGACGGCGGAGCGCGCGTGGCGCTCGACGCGATCCTCGCCGCCTCGCAACCGCACCACTTCCCGGCCGTGACGAAGGACGGACAGGCAGCGATCGCTTCTACGACGGGCAATGAGGACTGCCACATCATCCTGCGCGGCGGCAAGCGGCCCAACTATGAGGCGGCCGACGTCGAAGCTGTCACCGCCGAAGCCGTCAAGCTCGGCGTGGCCCCGCGCATCCTCATCGATGCCAGCCATGCCAACAGCAGCAAGGATCCGATGAACCAGCCGCGCGTCGTCAAATCCGCCGCCGCACAGATCGCTGCCGGAAACCGCCACATCAAGGGCATGATGATCGAAAGCAACCTCGTCGCAGGCCGCCAGGATCTCGTGCCCGGCAAGCCGCTGGTCTACGGTCAGTCGATCACCGATGGCTGCATCGATTGGGATATGTCGGTCGCGGTGCTCGAAGACCTGGCGAAATCGGCACGCGATCGTCGCAAGGCAGCGGCGGCCTAACCCGCCGGAAAGTACCGGACATAGGCGAATTCCTCGCCATCAGGAGACCAGCAGGGCACGTTGATCGTGCCCTGCCCGCCGAAAAGCTCGAACAACGTCTTCAGATTGCCGCCATCCATGTCCATCAGCCGCAGCCGCACATCGAGATCGCGCGGATGGTCGAACACCGAAGGGTCGTAGGACAGGATCAGCACTTTGTCGTTCTTAGGCGACGGATGGGCGAACCAGTTACCCTGATTGTCCGATGTCACCTGGTGGAGACCCGTGCCATCGGGATGGATGCGCCAGATCTGCATCAGCCCGGTACGGCTGGAATTGAAATAGATCCATTGCCCATCGGCCGAATAGTCCGGTCCGTCGTTGCGGCCCTCGCCATGCGTCAACCGCGTCTCGGCGCCACCGTCGACGGAAATCGTGTAGATATCGAAGACGTCGTCGCGGATGCCGCAATAGGCAAGCTGACGACCATCCGGCGACCAGCCGTGCCAGTAGGATGGCAGATTTTGCGTGACGAGCCGCGGCGTGCCGCCTTCGATCGGCAGGATGTAGATCGCCGACTTGCCGAATTCGGTCTTGTCGGAGATGACGATCTCAGTGCCGCCGGGCGAAATGCCATGATCATTGTTGCAGTTGACGGCAAAGCCGGTATCGACCTTGGTGACTTCGCCGCCATCGAGCGGCAGCCGGTAAAGCAGTCCGTCGCCGTTCAGCAGCAGGTAGGAACCGTCGGGCGAGAAGTTCGGCGCCTCCACCAGTCTGTCCGTCTGCCAGACCTCACGGGCCCTGCCGGTCCTGACATTGTAGATCTCAACCGAGCTGCGCATGTTTCCTCCCGAAAAACGTGATGACGTCAGCAATCTCGATTGCGCCAGCGATCTCGATTGCGCCAGCGATCCCGATTGCGTCAGCGGTCCCTGAAACGATTGGTGATGGGATAGCGCCGGTCGCGGCCGAAATTCTTCTTGGTGATCTTGACGCCCGGCGCCGACTGCCGGCGCTTGTATTCGGCGAGATAGAGCAAGTGCTCGACCCGATGAACGGTCGCCACGTCATGGCCGCGCGCGACGATCTCTTCGACCGCCATCTCCTTCTCCACCAGGCATTCGAGAATATCGTCGAGCACGGGATAGGGCGGCAGCGAATCCTGGTCTTTCTGGTCGGGACGCAGTTCGGCCGACGGCGCCTTGTCGATGATATTCTGCGGGATCACCTCGCCCGACGGCCCCAGCGCACCCGGCGGCACGTTTTCGTTGCGCCAGCGGGAAAGCGCATAGACCTGCATCTTGTAGAGGTCCTTGATCGGGTTGAAGCCGCCGTTCATGTCACCGTAGAGTGTCGCATAGCCGACCGACATTTCCGACTTATTACCAGTCGTCACCACCATCGAGCCGAATTTGTTGGAGATCGCCATCAGGATGACGCCGCGCGCCCGGCTCTGCAGGTTCTCTTCGGTGATGCCGCTATCCGTGCCTTCGAAAAGGCTGGCGAGCGCGCTGCTGAAACCCGTCACCGGCTGTTCGATCGGCACGATATCGTAGCGGCACCCGAGCGCCTTGGCGCAGTCGGCCGCATCCTTCAACGAATCCTCGGAGGTGTAGCGGTAGGGCAGCATGACGGTGCGCACCCGCTCCTCGCCGAGCGCATCGACGGCAATCGCCGCACAGATCGCCGAATCGATGCCGCCGGAAAGGCCGAGCACCACAGTTTTAAAGCCGTTCTTGTTGACGTAGTCGCGAAACCCGAGCAGGCAGGCGCGGTAATCGGCCTCCTCGCGCTCGGGAATGTGCGCCATTGGCCCTTCGGCGCAATGCCAGCCGCCATCGCCACGCTTCCATGTCGTCACCGCCAGCGCGGTTTCGAACTGGCTCATCTGGAAGGCGAGCGACTTGTCGGCATTGAAGCCGAAACTCGCACCGTCGAAGACGAGTTCGTCCTGGCCGCCGAGCTGGGCGGCATAGATCAGCGGCAGGCCGGTCTCGATCACCTGCTTCAGCACCACCTGATGGCGGATATCCACCTTGCCGCGATAATAGGGCGAACCGTTCGGCGACAGCAGGATCTCTGCCCCGCTTTCGGCCAGCGTCTCGCAGACGCCGAGATCGCCCCAGATATCCTCGCAGATTGGAATGCCGATGCGCACGCCGCGGAAATTCACCGGACCCGGCATGGCGCCCTGGTCGAACACGCGTTTCTCGTCGAACTCGCCGTAATTCGGCAGGTCGATCTTGTCGCGCACCGCAATCACCTTGCCGCCGTCGAGCACGGCGACGGAATTGTAACGCCCGGTCTCGTCCTGCCGGGGAAAGCCGATGAGGACGCCCGGCCCGCCATCGGCGGTATCGGCCGCCAAGCTCTCGACCGCTTTCCAGCAGGCGCGGATGAAGGCGGGCTTCAGCACCAAATCTTCAGGCGGGTAGCCGGAGATGAAAAGCTCGGTCAGGACGAGCAGATGCGCACCCTCCCTGCCCGCATCGGCGCGCGCCTCACGCGCTTTGGCGAGATTGGCTGCGACGTCGCCGACCGTTGGATTGAGCTGGCCGATGGCGATGCGGAAGATATCAGAAAGAGCGTTTTCCTGTGTCATGTCATTTATTTAGCCTGCACCTTTCGCGACCGCAACACGTTCGGGCCGAAAGCGGCACCTCGCGACGACGAAATTTTTATGAACGGATCACGCGTGGCTCCGCGCGGCACCGATACGCATTGCAATTTGCCTCCGGAGCGGAATACTGGCGCCGAAAGCGACCGCATCGATAACCGGCATCGGAAACAGGCAATGTCTAATCTTTCGAATTTCGTGCACCATCATTTCGACAAACCGGCCGATGAACTCGGCGATATCGAAAGGCGCGTGCTGGCGAAAACGCACGCGCGCAAGATCATCTCGACCGACGTCAATGCCGCTCTATCCGCCGAGTCATCCTTCGGCGAGCGTATCGCCGATGGCATTGCCCGCGTCGGCGGCTCGTGGTCCTTTATACTCGCCTTCCTCGCCTTTCTCGCCGTCTGGACACTGTTGAACACCATCGGTCTGGTGGCGAATCCCTTCGACCCATACCCCTTCATTTTTCTGAATCTGATCCTGTCGATGATCGCCGCCATCCAGGCGCCGATCATCATGATGTCGCAGAACCGGCAGGCCGAGCGCGACCGCTTCGAGGCCGCCAAGGATTATGAGGTCAATCTCAAAGCCGAGCTCGAAGTGCTCTCCCTGCACCAGAAGATCGATATGAGCGTGCTGACCGAGCTGACGGCGCTGCGCGAGGATGTGGCCCGCCTCAGCGCCGAACTTTCCGCCAGAAGCTGAGGCAGCGCTTATTGCGCAATGATCAGCCGCCCGGACCGGCAAACAGGATGAGATTTCCGTCCGGATCCAGCACGATGAAGTTTCTGGCGCCCCACGGCTCCTTCCTGAGGGGCTGATGGAAGGATACGCCTGCGGCCTGGAAATCCAGGAACAGGCGCTTGATCTCATCTGATGTACCGACGGTGATCAAGGCTGAAAGCAGATGCTCCCGTTGCCTGATATCGCCGACGAACACGGGCTCGCATACCAGCCTCAGAGCGAGTTGAGCATTGTCGCGGATGACCTGTCCGTAAAACGGCGGGTCGCCATAGACGAAGTCGACCCTGAAGCCGAGTTTGCCGGTGAAGAATTCGCACGACGCTTTGATATCGGTGACGAACAACTGCGCGGATAGCGAACTCAGGATGGCTTGTGGTGCTGGCTGTTTTTTCGGATCTGTCATGGCTGCGGCTCCTGTCTTGAGCGCCTGCCATCCCTCGAAACCCATTTGACGTGCGATCAGGTCCTGCGCGTCGCTAAGCTTGAAGCGCGCCTCCAGCACCTGGCTGTCATCGAGATGACGGAAGCGCGGCAACGCAGCTCTGATCTCGGCTGCAACAGGATAGTATCTTTCGCTGTGCCATCGCAAATACTGCTTGGCCTGCTTTTTGAGGTTTTCGAGATTCGGCATGGGCGCAACTGTTGATACATTGTAGGCGGGCATTGCCCTTTCGACATTCGACGAAGCGCCCTACGCAGCACGGTAAACCTAGCCTCGGCGATCAACCTTTGTCAATCACGGGCCGGCGAGGATGAAGATGGGGGATTCACCGCATATTGCGGCAGGCCGTCCGATATTTCGTAGAAATCGCCCTTGTCGGCGCAGTAGATATGGTAACCGAAGGTCAGGCCGCTCGGTTCGTCGAAGGCGCCTGCCATGACCGAAATCTCCGCCCGTTCGTCACCCTGCCAGAACAATGCGGAGCCGCAATTCGAGCAGAAGCCGCGCTGCGCCTCTTCACTCGACCGGTACCAGCGGATTGCTGCATCGCCCTCGATCGAAAGAGCTGCACGCGGCAGGTTGACGGCTGCATAATACAGCCCCGTTTGCCGGCGGCACTGCGAGCAATGGCAGCCGACGACAGGTCCTGGCGTCGCCATCGTTGAAAATCGCACGGCGCCGCAGAGGCAGCCGCCTGTATACCGGTCGGTCATGATCGTTCCCCGTTTATGACTGAACGTTGCCGCCGATCGCCCCCGGCGTCAAATCCATTCCGTTCAACGAAATCATCAGAAATCTTGAAAATCGCTGGCCTTATGCATGCGTGGTCGGCTCGAGCACCTGTTGCTCGACGACAACAGCCGCCAACCTCATCTCATCCCGGCATTGAATCGCCGGCTGTTGTCGGCGATACTTAAGGTCCAATTCACTCGACCCCCGGGAGACTGACATGAGAGCGACCCTGTCCGAACAGAAAGGAAAAATCCCCCACAAGGACATTCAGCTTCATGAACATTCGGTTCTCCCGCGCGAGGAAAAGCTCGCGACGCCATAACCTCTTCCTGAACCTTTTCCGTGACGATTCCAGTGCCGCCGACAGCGGCCGGCGTTGGTCGCGCATGCGCAAATTCCTCTCTTACTACCGCCCGCATCTGCCTTTGCTGCTGGCCGATCTGCTTTGCGCCATCCTCGTCGCCGGCACCGCTGTCGCCTTGCCGCTCTGCGCCAACATCGTCACCAGCAGGCTTCTGGCTCTGCCCGAGGCACCGCAGGCCTTCGCACAGATCCTGGCGATGGGCGGCATCATGCTGGCCGTTCTGGCGGTCCAGATCGCTGCGATCTTCTTCGTCGACTATCGCGGCCACGTCATGGGCGCCCGCATCGAGGCCACGGTGCGGCAGGAGCTGTTCGAGCATTGCCAGAAGCTCTCGTTCAGCTTTTACGACCGCCAGCGCACCGGTCAGCTGATGAGCCGCATCACCAATGATAGCCTGTGGCTGGGCGAACTCTTTCACCACGGCCCCGAGGATCTCTCCATCGCCCTGCTCAAATATGGCGGGGCCATGCTGGTGTTGTTCTTCATCGATCCGCCATTGGCAGGCATCATCCTGCTGCTCACTCCGGTGGCGGTGGCCTATGCGCTCTATTTCAACCGGCGCATGAACCGCGCGCTCGAGGCCAGCAAACGGCAGATCGCCGCCGTCAACGAGCGCGTCGAGGATGCCCTCGCCGGCATCCGCGTTGTCCAGTCCTTCGCCAACGAGGCGCTGGAGCGCGAACGCTTCGCCGAGCAGAACCGGCGCTTCCTGCAAAGCCGCGCCGAAGGCTACCGCAGCGAGGCCTGGTTCTCGGTCGGCACCGAAACCTTCGCCCAGCTCATTACCATATTGGTGATCATCGTCGGCGGCCTGCGCATTTTGGCGGCGGAGCTGACCGTTCCCGATATGCTGACCTTCCTGCTCTGCGTCGCTGTGCTGGTCGATCCGGTGCAGCGGCTCGCCAATTTCGTACGCCTCTGGCAGGAGGGTTACACCGGCTTCATCAGGGCCATGGAGATCCTGGAGATCGCCCCCGATATCACGGATCAGCCGGCCGCCCGTCCAATGGCGGCGCCAAAGGGCGAGATCAGCTTTTCCGATGTTGCCTTCGGCTACGAGTCCGATGGTCCGCGCGTCCTCGAACGGCTGTCGCTGACCATCGCGCCCGGAGAGTTCGTTGCCCTGGTCGGCCCCTCGGGGGTCGGCAAGAGCACGCTTTGTGCGCTCATACCACGCTTCTACGATGTCGAGGCCGGGGCGATCCGCATCGACGGCACCGATATCCGCGAGGTGACGCTGGCCTCGCTCCGCCGCCATGTCGGCGTGGTGCAGCAGGATGTCTACCTCTTTGCCGGTACCGTGGCGGAAAACCTGCGTTACGGCCGGCCCGACGCCACCGACGCCGAACTAGAGGCGGCGGCGCGCACCGCCAATGCGCACGACTTCATCATGGCCCTGCCCCAAGGCTACGACACCGATATCGGCCAACGCGGCGTCAAGCTCTCGGGCGGCCAGCGCCAGCGCATTACCATCGCCCGCGCCTTCCTCAAAGATCCGGAGATACTGATCTTCGACGAGGCGACCAGCGCGCTCGACAACGAGAGCGAACGGGCGGTGCAGCAGGCGCTGCTCAGCCTGGCAAATGGTCGAACCACTCTGGTCATCGCCCATCGTCTTTCGACCGTCCGCCATGCTGACCGCATCCTGGTCCTGACGGCTGACGGCATCGTCGAACAGGGCACCCATGACGACTTGATGGCGCAAGGCGGCGTCTATGCCGGCCTGCACAGTATCCAGGCCAGCATCTGAGCCGCCATCCCTAAGCACAGCAATAAAAAAGCCCGGCATCGGCCGGGCTTTTCTTCATCCGTTTCGGGCTGATATCAGCCGTTGGCAACCAGGCGCTTCTCGTCGCGGCCGCCCTTCATGCGCTCGGCAAGCAGGAAGGCGAGCTCGAGAGCCTGGTCGGAGTTGAGACGCGGGTCGCAATGGGTGTGGTAGCGATCCTGCAGATCATCGGCCGTGACGGCGCGGGCGCCGCCGGTGCACTCGGTCACGTCCTTCCCGGTCATCTCGACATGGATGCCGCCGGGATGCGAGCCTTCGGCGCGGTGGATCTGGAAGAAGCTTTCGACTTCCGACAGGATCCGCTCGAAGGGCCGGGTCTTGTAGTTGTTGAGCGTGATCGTATTGCCGTGCATCGGGTCGCAGGACCAGACGACCTTGCGGCCTTCGCGCTCGACGGCGCGGATAAGCTTCGGCAGGCTCTCGGCAACCTTTTCGTGGCCGAAGCGGCAAATCAGCGTCAGGCGCCCGGCTTCATTAGCCGGATTTAGAATATCGATCAGCTGCAACAGATCGTCGGCCTGCAGCGACGGACCGCATTTCAGACCGATCGGGTTCTTGATGCCGCGGCAATATTCGACATGCGCATGGTCGGCCTGGCGCGTGCGGTCACCGATCCAGATCATGTGGCCCGACGTTGCATACCAGTCGCCCGAGGTGGAATCGACGCGGGTCAGCGCCTCCTCGTAACCGAGCAGCAGCGCCTCGTGGCTGGTGAAGAAATCGGTTTCGCGCAGCGCCGGCTGATTTTCCGAGGTGATGCCGATCGCCTTCATGAAATCCATGGTTTCGCTGATGCGGTCGGCAAGCTTGCGGTAGCGCTCGCCCTGCGGGCTGTCCTTGACGAAGCCGAGCATCCACTGATGCACGTTTTCGAGATTGGCGTAGCCGCCCATCGCGAAGGCGCGCAGAAGGTTCAGCGTCGCAGCCGACTGCCGGTAGGCCATGGCCTGGCGCTCCGGGTTCGGAATGCGCGACTCCTCGGTGAACTCGATGCCGTTGATGATGTCACCGCGATAGGCCGGCAAGGTTACGTCGCCCTGCTTCTCGACATTCGAGGAACGCGGCTTGGCGAACTGGCCGGCGATGCGGCCGACCTTGACCACCGGCAGCTGCGCGCCGAAGGTCAGCACGACAGCCATCTGCAGAAAGGCGCGGAAGAAGTCGCGGATATTGTCGGCGCCGTGTTCGGCGAAGCTCTCGGCACAGTCGCCACCCTGCAGCAGGAAGCCGTTGCCTTCGGCGACATTGGCGAGATGCTTCTTCAGGCGGCGCGCCTCGCCGGCAAAGACGAGCGGCGGATAGCTGGCGAGCTGGGCCTCCGTTGCCGCCAAAGCGGCTGCGTCGGGATATTCGGGAACCTGCAGGATCGGTTTCTGCCGCCAGCTGCTCGGGGTCCAATTCTCTGCCATCTCACTCACCTCACTCACATCCATACCTTAGGATGCCCTCAATATGCGGCGGCTTATAGACCTTTAGGTCAATCTTGCAAAGACCATTCGCCGACAGTTGTCGCCTCGCCGCCGCCGCCCGCCATTCTCCAGTTAAACCAGCATATACCATGTCGATTTCCCCATATTTTAGACTTTCCATGTAGAACCGGTGAGAGTTTCAACATCGAGGAAATGGCATGGCGATCCTTCCGTCCGGTTTCATATCGGACCGCTCGGGCAATTTCGGCATCATGACGGCGCTGCTGGCGGTGCCGCTCTTCGGTGCTGCCGGCATGGCGGTTGATTTCGCCCACGCGCTCAGCCTGAGGACACAGCTTTTCGCCGCCGCCGACGCCGCCGCCGTCGGTTCGATCGCCGAAAAATCCGGCGCGGTCGCCGCCGCCATGACGATGAGCGGCAACGGCACGATCTCGCTCGGCAAGGACGATGCCCGCAACATCTTCATGTCCCAGATGTCCGGGGAGCTGACCGACGTTCACGTCGATCTCGGCATCGACGTCACCAAGACCGCCAACAAGCTGAATTCGAAGGTTTCCTTCAGCGCGACCGTGCCCACCACCTTCATGCGCATCCTCGGTCGGGACTCGATCACGATCTCGGGCGCCGCGACGGCGGAATATCAAACCGCCGCTTTCATGGATTTCTACATCCTGCTCGACAACACGCCGTCCATGGGCGTCGGCGCCACCGCGACCGATGTTTCCAAGCTGCAGGCTAAAACAGGCTGCGCCTTCGCCTGCCATCAGATGGACCAGAGCACCAACAACTACACCATCGCCAAGAGCCTCGGCGTCGCCATGCGCATCGACGTCGTGCGCCAGGCAACCCAGGCGCTGACCGATACGGCCAAGACCGAACGCGTCAGCAGCGACCAATTCCGCATGGGCGTCTATACATTCGGCACCAAGGCTGAGGACGCCAAGCTGACGACGATCTCCAGCCCAACCTCCGATCTGACGAAGGTGAAGAATTACACCGACGCCGTCGACCTGATGACCATTCCCTACCAGAACTACAACCAGGACCAGCTCACCAGCTTCGACAGCGCCCTGACGCAGATGAATACCATCATCGATCCGGCCGGTGATGGCACGTCGAATATCAGCCCTGAAAAGATCCTCTTCTTCGTTTCCGATGGCGTCGGCGACAGCTACAAGCCGTCGACATGCACCAAGAAGACCACCGGCGGCCGCTGTCAGGAACCGATCGACACCTCCTTCTGCAAACCGCTGAAGGATCGCGGCGTCAAGATCGCCGTGCTCTACACCACCTATTTGCCGCTGCCGACCAACGACTGGTACAACAAATGGATCAGTCCCTTCCAGAGCGAGATTCCGACGAAGATGCAGGCATGTGCCTCGCCCGGCCTCTATTTCGAGGTGACGCCGACCCAAGGTATCGCCGATGCGATGAAAGCGCTCTTCCTCAAGGTCATCCGCGCTCCCCGCATCACCAGCTAATCCATGCCGCCCGGAAGTGTGCCGCGGCTCCGGGTCGACGACATGCAGGGCTAAAGCCCCTCGCGGCCTAAAGCCGCTTGCCGTCGCGGATCCGATAGCTCGGCGCATACATGGTGACGAGCTCTTCGGCGGCCGTCGGATGCAGAGCCATCGTCCGGTCGAAATCGTCCTTGGTGCAGCCAGCCTTCAGCGTGATGCCGAGCAGCTGCGCCATTTCGCCGGCATCGTGGCCGAGGATATGGGCGCCGACGACCTTGCGGCTCGCCGCATCGACGATCAGCTTCATGATCATCCGCTCGGCCCGGCCGGACAGTGTGGCCTTCAGCGGCCGGAACTGCGCGCGATAGACTTCGAGTTCGCCATAACGTTTGCCCGCCTCCTCTTCCGAAAGACCGACGGTGCCGATCTCCGGCTGTGAGAAGACGGCGGTCGGGATCAGCTCGTAGTCCGGCCGGGTCGGATTGTTCTTGTATTCGGTTTCGATGAAGCACATCGCCTCGTGGATCGCCACCGGCGTCAGCTGTACCCGATTGGTGACATCACCGAGCGCATAGATGTTTTCGACATTGGTGCGGGAATATTCATCGACGATAACGGCGCCGCGTTCGTCGACGGCGACACCGGCCGCCTCTAGACCGAGGCCTTCCGTATTCGGATCGCGCCCGAGCGCCAACATGACGACGCCGGCCTGCAGCGTGCCGCTGTTCAGTGTCTCCAGAATGAGGCCGCCGTCCTCACCCTTCGAAACCTTCTGCAGCATGTCGTGGCAGAGGATACGGATGCCCTTGGCAACCATTGCCTCGTGCAGCCCGCGTCTCAGATCCTCGTCGAAGCGTGACAGGATCTCGGCGCCGCGATAGATCAGCGTCGTCTCGACGCCAAGCCCATGGAAGATATTGGCAAATTCGACGGCGATATAGCCGCCGCCAGCGATCACGATCGATTTCGGCAGTTCTTCGAGATGAAAGGCCTCGTTGGAGGAGATGCAGAGCTCGTGACCGGGAAGGGCCGCATGCGGGTTCGGCCGTCCGCCGGTGGCAATCACGATCGTCTTTGCGGTCACCGTCTGCCCAGTCTTCACCAGCCGCACCGTATGGGCATCGACGAGTTCGGCGCGCGTTTCCAGGATCTCGGCATTGGCGCCGGCGAGCCCCTTCTTGTAGAGACCTTCCAACCGGGCGATTTCGACATCCTTGGCCGCCACCAGCTTCTTCCAGTCGAAGCTGCTCTCGCCGACCGTCCAGCCGAAGCCTGCCGCATCCTCGAAATGCTCGTGGAACTGCGAGGCATAGACGAAGAGCTTCTTCGGCACGCAGCCGCGGATGACGCAGGTGCCGCCATAGCGGTATTCCTCGGCGATCGCCACTTTCTTGCCGAGCGAGGCAGCGACACGCGCGCCACGTACGCCTCCGGAACCGCCGCCGATGACGAAAAGGTCGTAGTCGTAGGAAGACATGAGGAGCTCCGGGAGGGAATCGCAGGAAGGATGTTCCTGATATAGGGGCGATCGTCACGAAAACAAAAGCCCGCTCCTGCGTCATCCCGTTCCCATCGCCGAATCTTCGCGGCAAATGGTCAATCCGGTCACCGTTACGGTTGATCCCGTCACCGTTTGCGGTTGACCCGGCCACGGTTTACGGTTGACCCGGCCGCCTCGGGCTGGCAGGCAATCCACGGGATATAGAAAGCATGCCGGAGCAAAAGATGGATCAGACTCTCTTCGCCAACCTGTGCAAGGCCGGCAACTTCAAGGAGGCGCTCGGGCTCGCCACCCAGGGCCACGAGAATGAGAAATTTACGCCAAGCCGGTTCGCGATGGACAAGAAAACAGGGCTGCCGATCTTCTATCGCGGCAACAAGCGCGTGGAACCGGATGAGACGGGTGTGTGGCAACTGGCAAAGAACTCGGATGCATGGGGCTAACGGCCAGGGAATACTTTTCAAATATCACCGTTGTCAGCGGGTAATCCGGAAATCCGGTAGCGTCGTCTCGAGTTTAGCTGCTTCCGTTTCGACGCCTGAAACCGACGCTCCCGCGGGTCCCCGCCGGAGACGTTCGATCATTGTCGCGATGGCGATATCCGGTCCCGCGATCAACGCGACGACGGTCCCGTCCTGTTCATTGCGTACCCAGCCGGTCAGACCGAGGAGCACCGCCTCATCGCGCGTCCACATGCGAAAACCGACACCCTGGACCTTGCCGGATATCCGCACTCGGACAGCCTTGTCATGATCGCACATCTGCAGTCACCTGAAACCTCGCCGGCGGCATTTGCCGCATCATAGCAAAAAAGCCCGGACGATGCCGGGCTTTCGCAAGTTTGGTGGGACAGGCTTTACTGCTGGGCTGCCGATGCGGGAGCCGGAGCGGCCGGGCTGTCGGTTGCCGGCGGCGGCGCCTTGATGACCTTGGAAAGCTCGGCGTTGCTCTGCTTTTCCAGATCGCGGGAAATGCCCTGCGCCCAGATGTCGGCAGCCTTCGCCGTCTCGCGCGAGGCGACAGGGCCGTCGCGCAGCAGCTTCTTGCCGACGTCGGAATTATAGAAATCGGCGATCGCCTTCAGCTCGTCGACGGTAAAGGTCTTGGCATAGGTGAGTGCTGCTTCCTTCTCCAGATCACCACGGCGCGGCGCCAGCTTCAGCGCCTGCGCGTCGACCGTCGAGGAAATAACGTCCTGGTAGTTCGGCGAATCCTGGATCAGTCCAGCCTTCAGGCGCTCGGCGAGACCAGGCAGGATGTTGTCGAACTGGGCAGTGGCGCCGATGGCGTCGATCGCGGCGCGAGACGCCTTCAGCTGCTCCTCGGAGACCTCCTGCGCCTTGACGGCAGAGCCGAAGGCAAGCCCGGAAAGAACGACGGTCGCAGCGGCGAAACGGCCAAGACCTGCAATGTTCATCATGAGTATATGCTCCTGTTATCTGTTTGCCTGCAGTGTGCGCACACCCGCAGGACCGGCAATGATCGCAAGTGCCGCCATATTGATAAAGAGCCCGTGTTCAACGACGCCGGGTATGGAATTCAGCTCGCTCGAAAGCGCCTCTGCATCAGGAATGCGGCCAAAAGATGCATCGATGATGTGATGGCCGCCATCGGTGGTAAACTCTCCGTCACCGGACTGGCGCAGATTAAGTTCACCAGAAAGACCAAGCCGGGCCGCGACCTTCTCAATTGCGATCCGCGTCGAGACGAGCCCAAACGGATTAACCTCGATCGGCAGCGCGAAGGCGCCGAGCGTCTCGACCAGCTTGCTCTCGTCGGCAATGACGATCATTCGCTCGGAGGCGGCCGCGACGATCTTTTCACGCAGCAGCGCGCCGCCGCCGCCCTTGATAAGTCTCAGCCCCGCATCGACCTCGTCGGCACCATCGATCGTCAGGTCGAGTGCCGGCAGTTCGTCAAGCGACTTCAGCGGTACGCCGAGTTCGACGCAAAGCCGCGCGGTCCTTTCCGACGTCGGAACGCCTTCGACTTTGAAGCCGCCAGCGACCTTCTCTGCCAGCAGCCGAACGAATTCCTCCGCCGTGCTGCCGGTGCCGATCCCGAGACGCATCCCGCTTTCGACATGAGCGAGTGCGGCCTCGGCGGCCTTGATCTTCATTTCGCGGGCATCCATGCGCCGCCAGCTCCGATTATTGCGTTGGATGTGCTGTTTACACGGCTCGCCTGGCAAACGAAAGTCAAAATCATCACGGAAAATGAAAAGCCGAAACAGATGCCTGCGGCCCTCCCGACCATTGCAGGACGTTGCTTTCCGCCGCGCGATCGCCTACCCCAGGAACGAGCTGTCGTTCCCGGGGCGACCCCGTCGCTCCCCGGGACGATCCTTTGTATCTCAGGACGATCCATCCCTCAAAGAGACATGCCCTTGACCCCTGCCCCCACTCGCCCGGCGCTTGTCGTCTTCGATCTCGACGGCACACTTCTCGACACCCATGTGGATCTGGTCGAGAGTCTGAACCATACGATCGCAGCCCTCGACCTCGAACCGGTCAGCTATGACGATCTCACGCACCTCGTCGGTCAGGGCGCGCGCGTGATGATCGAGCGCGCCTGCCGGCTGCGCGGCCATCCGCTTGAAAGCGATGCTCTGCCGCCGCTGGTCGAGCGCTTCGTCGCCCATTATGCCGGCAACATGCCCGGCCGTACTCAGCCCTATCCCGGCCTAGTCGCCGCCATGGACCGGCTCAAATCACAGGGTTACCGACTCGCTGTCTGCACCAACAAGATGGAAAGCCTGGCGCTCGGTCTCCTCGACAAGCTTGAGCTCACCCGATATTTCGACGCCATCACCGGCGGCGACACCTTCGAATACCGAAAACCCGACGCCCGCCACCTCACCGGCACCATCGACCGCGCCGGCGGCGACATCGCCCGCGCCGTGATGATCGGCGATAGCGTCAACGACATCGCCGTCGCCGGAAACGCTGGCGTTCCGTCGATTGCGGTGCCGTTCGGTTATTCCGACGTGCCGGTGAACACGCTGGGACCGGACCACATCATCACCCATTTCGATGAGCTGACGACGGAACTGGTCGAGATGCTGATCCGCGATTTCGCGGCGAAGGTTGCGGTCTGAGGCGATCGCTCGCCTCCGCCATTCCTCCAGAGGGGAGTGCAACACGGCACGCCCTCTCTACTTTGACTTTGTTTCCGTGCTCACCGCCAAAACAAAACGGGCGGCCCGAAGACCGCCCGCCAAAATACCGATAGAAACCTAGGTCAAATCTGCGCCCCACGCGCCTTGGTCGTCGCGTCGAAGGCCTTGTCGACATAGGCGTCGCGGCCGTAGACGTCGTCAAAATATTCCACCACACCGTCCTTGTTCGGCCAGGCGGTGAAGTAGGAGACGTAGACCGGGATCCTCTGCGGCACGCGCACAGCATGGTTCTGCCCACTGGCGATCTGCTTGGCGACGTCGTCAACCGTCGTGCCGAGCACGGCGGCCGCCATCGCACGCGGATTGGCAAGGCGCACGCAACCGTGGCTGAGAGCCCGCATATCGCGCTTGAAGAAGCTCCTCGACGGCGTGTCGTGCATGTAGATCGCGTGGCTGTTCGGGAACAGGATCTTCAGTTCGCCGAGCGCATTGTCGCTGCTCGGCGGCTGGCGCACCGAGACGTTGTCGGTCGAGCCGTACCAGTCGACGCTGGATGAGGCGACGGCATGGCCGTTCACCTCGACCTCGTAGCCGAGCTGGTCGAGATAGTTCGGGTCCGAGCGCAGCTTCGGCAGCATCTCATTGATGATGATCGATTGCGGCACGCCCCAGAACGGGTTGAACTCCACCGTCTCGATCTCGTCATCGAAGAAATAGGTCTGGTTGTTCTTGCCGCCGACCACCACGCGCATCGACAGCTGTTCCTTGCCGTCATTGTGGTAGTAGGCCATGTAGGCCGGCTGGTTGATCATGACGTAGCGGGAACCGAGATCCTCCGGCAGCCAGCGCGCCTGCTCCATGGCGACGACCAGCTTGTCGATCTTCGAGGCATTGGTGTCGCCGCCGGTCATGGCGCGCACCGTCGCCTGGCCGATGACGCCATCGGCCTTCAAGCCGCGCTCCTTCTGGAAATCCTCGACCAGCGCAACGATGTCAGGCGAATAGTCGATGCCGCCTGCGTAAGCAGCAAGCGTTGCCGCGTGATCCGTCCTCAGCGTCTCGGAACCGTGCTTGCCGATCGCCTTGACGATATTGGCGATCTCGGGCGAGCTGTCGCCGGGTCTCAGCAGCTTGTCGAGCGAAACGACGATCTGTTCCTCGTTGCCGCCGTCAGCGGCGCGAAGCTTTGCAAGCTCCGTCTTCAACGCCTGGAACTGCGGACTGTCGGGAGAGCGGTTGCCGATATAGGCACCGACATTGGGGCTCATGCGGGCAAGCTTCAGCACCGGCGTCAGGTTAACGACCTTGCGCTGGAAGTCGTGATAGCCGGAGATCTTGTTCGGATCGATGCGGCCGCGCTCCGTGTCCTGCACGAAGGCAAGGACCTTGGCGGAGAGTTCTAGCTCGAACTGCGTCAGCGCCCGGTCGCGGAAGGCGGGATCGGGATTGGCCGGGTCGATCGCCGGCGTCTGGACGGCGTAGTCGGCAGGGTCGAGACCGACGGAGGCCGCATCGGCAAGTGCCGTCATCGCCGCCTTCGCGCGGTCGTTGATCTGGTTGCCTTCGACCCAGACGAGCGGATTGCGGCTGTCGCCATAATAGGCTTCGAGCGCTTTTGCGACGTCGGCATTGGCGCGCACCTTGGCCTGCGCCAGGAAACGCCGCTGCACCGCAGGTTCGGCGCCGGCATCGCCGCTTGCCGAAACATCGGCGACCGCGCCGGTGACGACGGGATCGGCGAACTTGCCGGTATCGACGAGCTGCAGCGTCTCGGTTTTATAAGTATAATAACGCGGACCGCTCACCTTCGGCAGCGGCGCTTCCGGGTCGAGCCCGCCGAGCGAGCCCCCGACGGCGCCGCGCGGCACCGGTCGGCCGGGCGCCTGATCCATGAAGATGGTGCTCTGGCTCCGCTGCCTGTCGCCGCGCAGCATGTCCATCAGTGTGTAAGCATGCGCGGGTGCGGCACTCATCACTGCTATGCCGCAGGAAATTGCCAATGCGGATGCCGCGCTTTTCAAAACGAACGTCATATATCTTCCAGTCCCGGTCATGCTGTTCTCAGATCAAATCCCGCGAAACTCAAGCAGCGTAGGGCCTCATTGATCAGAAACCGGCCTGCGCCGCCAGCGCCGGCGGACTCAATTTTGTGTGACGGAGGTCCTGCACGGCGCCGTGCAGCAGTTCACACAAAATTATGAAATTATTAGTTAATTTTTTACCGAATTTTCGGCCACAGACCAGTGGGGCAAAAACGCCCGGACGCATAAAATTTCCGAAGTGGCCTAAAAGGCACGCCGAAAAGCCCGCGCAAACATGACTGTCATCTTCAATATTTCGCACGGCATCCGGTTTTCTTGTCGGACTTTCCAACCTATAAGACCTCATCTTTCGAAGATGCCCGAAAACAGCATGTAAAGGGAAGGCAAGGCCGATGACCGCAACCCGCACCGAAACCGATACTTTTGGCCCGATCGAGGTCGCCGCCGACCGATATTGGGGCGCCCAGGCCGAGCGTTCGCTCGGCAATTTCAAGATCGGCTGGGAAAAGCAGCCGCTGTCGATCGTGCGGGCACTCGGCATCGTCAAGCAGGCGGCCGCCCGCGCCAACATGTCGCTCGGCCAGCTCGATCCTGCCCTCGGCCAAGCCATTGTCGATGCCGCCCAGGAAGTGATCGACGGCAAGCTCGACGAGCATTTTCCGCTGGTGGTCTGGCAGACCGGTTCGGGCACGCAGTCCAATATGAATGCCAATGAAGTGATCTCCAATCGCGCAATAGAAATGCTTGGCGGCGTCATGGGTTCCAAGAAGCCGGTGCATCCGAACGATCACGTCAATATGAGCCAGTCGTCGAACGACACCTATCCGACGGCGATGCACATTGCCTGCGCCGAACGGATTGCGCACCAGCTGCTACCCTCCCTCAAGCACCTTCATGCCGCCCTCGACATGAAGGTCACCGAATTCAGCCACATCATCAAGATCGGACGCACCCACACCCAGGACGCGACGCCGCTGACGCTCGGCCAGGAGTTTTCGGGTTACGCCGCCCAGGTCGGCTCCGCCATCAAGCGCATCGAAATGACCCTGCCCGGCCTCAGCGAACTGGCCCAGGGCGGTACTGCCGTTGGTACCGGCCTCAACGCGCCGGTGGGTTTTGCCGAAAAGGTCGCCGAAGAGATCGCCGCCATCACAGGCATGCCCTTCGTCACCGCGCCGAACAAATTCGAGGCGCTCGCCTCGCATGACAGCATGGTCTTTTCCCATGGCGCCATCAATGCGGCGGCTGCCGCTCTCTTCAAGATCGCCAACGACATCCGCCTGCTCGGTTCCGGCCCGCGCGCCGGCCTTGGCGAGCTGGCACTGCCGGAAAACGAGCCCGGTTCCTCGATCATGCCCGGCAAGGTCAATCCGACCCAGTGCGAGGCGCTGACCCAGGTCTGCATTCATATCTTCGGCAACAACGCGGCGCTGACCTTCGCCGACAGCCAGGGCCATTTCGAGCTCAACGTCTACAATCCGATGATGGCCTATAATTTCCTGCAGTCGGTGCAATTGCTCGCCGACGCCGCCGTCTCCTTCACCGACAATTGTGTCGTCGGCATCGAGGCGCGCGAGGACAATATCAAGGCCGGCCTCGAACGCTCGCTGATGCTGGTGACCGCACTCGCCCCGAAGATCGGCTACGACGCGGCGGCCAAGATCGCCAAGACCGCGCACAAGAACGGCACGACGCTGAAGGAAGAGGCACTTGCGAGCGGCTTGGTGACATCGGAGGAGTATGACGCGATCGTGCGGCCGGAAACGATGATTGGGCCGAAGTAGGACGGTTGAGAAGGCCTGTCCGCTCCCCTCACTCATTCCCTTCCTCGGGCTTTGCCCGAGCGATGTCACAAGAATGAGTGAGGATGCGTGGAGCGCCGTCCGAAAATCTCCTGCCAACGCGGACAAAACCCCGCATTCGCATGCCTGCCCTGCCGGGGGAGCAACTCACGGCAAACCTGGGAAACGTCAAACCAACAGCGAAAAATTGTCCATCACGACAGAATTGCCCATGAAGTCGAACCGGATTTCTTCGATGTCTTCGAGATTGACCTCGAGATTGGGGCCGGTGACCTCAAGTTCCTGCTGATAGACGATCAAGCCGTCGTTCAGTGCGGTGAGCGTCAGGTGAAAGGGCGATGCCGACAATTCGGCGATGGAAACGCTCTGAAAGGTGAACTCACCGCCATCGAGCATTTTCAAGACGACGGGCGCCGAACCCGGGGCTAGAACGGTGTCGCTGAAACCATCCTCGGTGATGGCGTCGACGCCCGGGATGGTATCATAGACATAACCGTTCAGAAGCGTCAGTTCATGACTGCCGTTCACAGAGAGCGCAAAGCCCCGATAGTCAGGGAGGAAGAAATTATCTGCCCTTGATGTGACGCCCATATCGTCGAAATCGAGGACTTCGTGATATTTGTCCTCTTCATTGACGCCGTCGATCGCGAGCGTCAGAACCCCGACATCCGTGCCGCCTGCGCCATCGGAGATCTTGTAGCGGATTTCTTCGATCAGTTGTTCGTGCGCCCGCAGGTTCTTCACCACGTCGAGCGTAAAATCCAGCTCGTACTCGAAATGGCCGTCCGGCCGCACGGTGAAGGTTCCATAGTCCCCTCTTATGATCGTTTCCTGGGCGAGCCCATGTTTCGCGTCGACGCGCACACCGTCGAAAAAGCGAAGATAAAGCGTCGATCCCTCGGGATCGCTGTCATTGGGGAGCAAGTCCCCTCGGATCCAATCGTGCTCGAAGAAAATGCGGAGGTCGTCGTTAGCAGTTGGCTTTGCATTCGTCATCGGAAGCTCCAGCAAGTTAACGCGGCCGGGAATATGGACTGGCTGCGAACCGAAGGCAACTTTGAGTCGTCTTTAACGGAAGCTCGTGCCTTTCTCGCTATTTCACCTCGTTACGCGCCGGCAGCGAAAACATATGCGACCATGGCCTCGACCGGCGGGGCTGCGACCGTATCCCGATTGCATTTGCCCTGCAGCGGATTTAGACCGGTTCCAATTTAGCGACGCCCTACCAGAAAGGTCACTTCGATGGCTGACGATCTCTTCCCGCTCGGCAAGGATGCCACCCCCTACCGCAAGATCAGCGGCGACCATGTCTCGGTCGATACGTTCAAGGGCCAGGAGATTCTGACCGTCGAGCCGGAAGGCATCCGCCTGCTGGCCGAAACCGCCTTTGCAGATATCAACCACCTGCTGCGCCCCGGCCACCTGAAGCAACTCGCCGCGATTCTCGACGATCCCGAGGCGACGGACAATGATCGTTTTGTCGCCTACGATCTGCTGAAGAATGCCAATATCGCCGCCGGCGGCGTGCTGCCTATGTGCCAGGATACCGGCACGGCGATCATTATGGGCAAGAAGGGCCGCAGGGTCTGGACCGAGGGCGAGGATAGTGCAGCGTTGGCCCGCGGCGTCATGGATGCCTACGAGAAGAAGAACCTGCGATATTCGCAGCTCGCGCCCATCAAGATGTTCGAGGAGAAGAATACCAGGAATAACCTCCCGGCCCAGATCGACATTTATGAGGAAGGCACCGACGCCTATGAATTCCTCTTTGTCGCCAAGGGCGGCGGCTCGGCCAACAAGACCTTTCTCTACCAAGGCACGCCCTCGCTGCTGACGCATGACCGGATGATCGACTTCCTTAAGGAGAAGATCCTGACGTTAGGGACGGCAGCCTGTCCCCCCTACCATCTGGCGATCGTCATCGGCGGCACCTCGGCCGAGATGAACCTGAAAACCGTCAAGCTCGCCTCCACCCGCTATCTCGACGCGCTGCCGACCGAAGGTTCCGAGAGCGGCCATGCCTTCCGCGACATCGAGATGGAGAAGGAAATCCATAAGCTGACGCAGCAGATGGGCGTCGGCGCCCAGTTCGGCGGCAAGTATTTCTGTCACGACGTGCGTGTCATCCGCCTGCCCCGCCACGGCGCGTCGCTGCCGATCGGGCTCGGTGTCTCCTGTTCCGCCGACCGCCAGGCCAAGGGTCGCATCACCCGCGACGGCATCTTCATCGAGCAGTTGGAAAGCGATCCGTCGAAATACATGCCCGAGATCGACGAGGCGAAACTGTCGGAATCGACGGTGCGTATCGATCTCAACCGGCCGATGGCCGAGGTGCTTGCCGAACTCTCCCGGCATCCCGTCAAGACGCGCCTGTCCTTGACCGGCACCATCATCGTTGCCCGCGATCTTGCCCATGCCAAGGTCCGCGAACGGCTGGAAAAGGGCGAAGGCATGCCCGATTACCTGAAGAACCACCCCGTCTATTATGCCGGCCCGGCCAAGACGCCTGCCGGCTACGCCTCCGGCTCCTTTGGCCCGACGACGGCCGGCCGGATGGATAGTTACGTCGACCAGTTCCAGTCCTTCGGCGGCTCGATGGTGATGCTCGCCAAGGGCAACCGGTCGCGCGCCGTGCGCGAGGCCTGCAAGAAACACGGCGGATTCTACCTGGGTTCGATCGGCGGCCCCGCCGCCCGTCTTGCCCAGGACTGTATCCGCAAGGTCGAAGTCTTCGAATATCCCGAACTCGGCATGGAAGCGGTCTGGAAGATCGAAGTCGAAGACTTCCCCGCCTTCATCGTCATCGACGACAAGGGCAACGACTTTTTCCAGGAACTGAATTTGGGCTGACCGGGCGGGCTGCGTTGCAGCCTGCTTTATCGCGCCGACGCCTTATTCGATGCCCTGATGTTCGGCGCCGTCACCGCCTCGCTGATACTGACCACATCCCCGGCATCGACCCTTGCCAGAATCTCCCTGCGGAAAGCACCGGCGAAGAAGCCGGTGTGCTCCAGCAGCAGGGCGCCAGCCGCGACGGCGGTGAAGGTCAGAATTGCGAAAGAAACATGAGGGCGCGATTCCATGATCTCACGTCCCGGTCTGCGCGTTGCGATCGCGTCCACTGCCAGAAAATGTCGCCCCGAAATGCCGGGACCAAAATACGAAACGGCCAAAACCAACTGTCGACAAGATGAATACGATTCCAAGCAAAGAAGAACTGTAAGTTTTTTAGACACCGCTCCCGCAAAGCGGGTATGCATTGTCCCGCCGAAGATACGTTTTTCCGTGGAGAATCATAGGCCTGATCGAAGTATTGACCCATCGGGCATTTGTCGTATGTAATCTTTGGTATATATCGCTTTAATCTTTTCCCAAGAAGTTTAAGCTAACAAACAGAATATTGCCTTTGAATATATGAGGAGTTCGCCGGATGAATACGGCTGTCGCGCCCAAGGTGCCGGTTCCCGATGTTGCGGGTCAAATCACCTATGCCATGCGCTCCATGGGCGTTGCGCCGATACCGCGCAATTACGAACTCTTCTATGAGGCCTATATCGGGTCCAACCCGGCGCTCACCCGCGAACTTGCTGCGCTCGGCAGCCAGGTGACCCAGGCCGAACTCGATGCGCTCGGCGCGCAGCATTTCACCCACAGTCCCGCCCGCATCTTCGACGACGCTCATACGCGTCTTGCTGGCGAACTCGACGGCCTGTTGCGCATCCTCAGGCAGGAGCAGAACTCGCTCGAAAGCTATACCAGGCTGCTCGGCGAGACCCACAAGCGCATCACGTCCAAGAGCAATGCCAGCGTCGAACTGATCGAAAACGCCATCGATCTCCTCAGCCAGGCGACCGGCGACACCATGGCGCATGGCGAACGCACCGTTGAGGATGTCGTCCAGCGCTCGCAGGAAATGGACCAGGTCCGCAAGGAACTCGACGAATACAAGCGCATCGCCAACACCGACTCGCTGACGCGCCTTTCCAACCGCCGCGCCTTCGACGACCGCCTCGCCGCCGTCTTCGACAATCCGGGCATGCGGCCGGTGACGGCGCTGTTGCTTTGCGACATCGACAATTTCAAGAAGATCAATGACACCTACGGCCATCCGGTCGGTGACAAGGTGCTCGCCACCGTCGCCTCCGTCATCCGCAGTAATGTCCGCCGCGACATCTTCGTCGCCCGCACCGGCGGCGAGGAATTCGCCCTCATCATCGACGGCAACACGCCCGAGGAAGTCATCGCAATCGCCGAGCGCATTCGCCGCACCCTGGAGACGACGCCCTTCAAGAATTCCCGCACGCGGGTGAATTACGGTCCGGTCACCGTCTCGATCGGCATCTGCATGGCCTCAAGCGCCGACGATGCCGGCGAACTCTACAGCAAGACCGACATCGCGCTTTACGGCGCCAAGAATGCCGGCCGCAACTGCACCATCCTCTATCAGGACGGCATGCAGAAGGATTTCACCAAGAGCTGGCTGATCTACAAGACCTGACGGGAATTCCGCACCGTGTGCACGCTGTCACCATAAGGTGACGGCGGCTTTACCACATCGTCTTCGCCGCCCGCCCCGGCCATTCCCGGTCGTAGGTTTCCTGATCGAAATCGCCGACCGCCGCCTTCAGCATCTGCCCGGGCGTCGGCAGCTTCGCCGGATCGGCGAAGTGCTCTCCATTCCAGAGCTCGGCCCGCATCACGGCGCGCGCGCATTGGAAATAGACCTCATCAATCGAAATCACCACGACGGTGCGCGGGTGTTTGCCGTCCATTTCGAAGCTCGAAAGCAGCGTCCCATCGTCGGAGACGACACCGCGGCCGTTGATGCGCATCGTCGTATTGGAGCCGGGAATCAGGAACATCAACGCCAGACGTGGATCGCGCACGATGTTGGAAAGTGAATCGACGCGGTTGTTGCCGCGCCAGTCCGGCAAATGCAGCGTCTCGTCGTCGACGACGCGCACGACGCCACCGAGATCGCCGCGCGGCGAACAGTCGAGACCCTCGGGGCCGACTGTCGCAAGCGCCGCGAAAGGTGAGATCTCGATCATCTCCCGATAAAGCGGGGTCAATTGCTTCGTCACCTTGCTGACCGAGGCCGGCGAAAGCCCGGCGCCATAGATCGTGTTGAGCTCTTCGATGCTGCTGATGATTTTCATGAGGCGTCCCGCCGCGGCTTGATATCAGGACGGACGCTACAATGCCGCGCGCCTTGCCGGAAGCTCAAAAAACGGAATGATCTCTGCATCTTTTTTGATGCTTTCGTCCGCCGCATCACCCACGTCCCGATCGCCATCGAGAAACGCCGCGATCGCCGCAAGAACCGGCGCGGCGCCGATGATGCGCCGGTGACCGAAGCCGTTCGCCCAGTAAAGCCGGACGCTCTTTCCGGCCGCGCCATAGCGCCTGGCATGGAGCGACGACACCTCCTTGTCATCCTCGGCATGGATGACGAGCACCGGCCGGCCGATCGCGCCGGCCGCCTCCCCGGCGTCGAAATCCTCCAGTCTCCGTCCGGTGACACGGTAAACCTCATTCCCCAGCGCCGCCTGCGCCGCCGGGCGAAGGCCGATCATCCCGCCGAAATCGGTAAACAACCAGCCCATTTCGCTGGGCGCGCCGATCAGCGCCAGGCGCTCGCCGGTTAGAGGCGCCACGCCAGGCAGCAAGCCTGCCGCCGACACCATCAGCGCCGCACCGCCGAAGGAATGACCGATTGCCGCATCGAAGGCGCCGAAACGCGCCTCCGCCGCCGCGATCGTCTCGACCGCCAGCCCCATATGCAGGAACCGTCCGCCCGAACGGCCGTGGCCGGGAAAATCGAGCGCCACGACCTCGGCGCCTGATGCCGCAAGCATCGAGACGAGCTCTGCCACATAGGCGGCGCTCGATCCCCAGCCATGCGTCACCAGATAGCGTTTGCGCTTGCCCCTCGCCCCGCCGTTCAGCCGATAGGCATGCGCCCCTCGCCCGCCTGCAAGCTTGAGGGTGAAGTGTTCGGCGCCGGCAAGCCGGGCCGCTCCCGCTGCATGCGCCATCTTCGCCTTGGCTCCCTTCGGGATTGGCGATGGCGTCCGGCAGAACAGCTGGAATGCCGCTCTGCCTGCCAGGTCAGCCGAAACTGCCTGAAGGGCCGAAAACGCGAGGCGGGTGACGTCAAGCGCAAAGTTTGCCATAGTGAGATTCCAAAAGACTGTTCAACACTGAACAATAAAGTACAACGATGAACAAAAATCAATCCCTTCCCTGGGATCATCCGCGTTTTCGCAGCTGGATCGCGGTGGCGCGTGCCTGTCAGCTGATGCAGCAAACGCTGTCCCGCTCGCTTGCCGATCTCGACATCAAGCCGCCGCACCTCGATATCCTGGTCAACATCTATCGTTTCGAAGGAATCTCGCAGCAGGAGCTGGCGCGCAAGCTGCTGGTCGGCCGCTCGAACATGAGCATGCTGCTGCCGCAGATGGAACACCGCCGGCTGATCGAACGACGCGGCGACGAGCGCGACAAGCGCGTGCTGCGCCTTCATTTGACGCCGGAGGGCCGGAAGCTGACTGAGGCAGCGATGGCGATCCAGACCGATCTCATCGAGCGCACGCTCTCGGAAGAGCCGATCGAGCAATGCATGGCGACCGCCACCTCGATGGAGCGCATCATCGCCATGCTGCTCAAGGAGTTGCGCGACGACGATTAGACGAATGCATGTCGCCCGAAGTGTGCAGCGGTTTTGGCAGGACGACATGCATAAAACCAAGACCTAAAGCGCCTCGCATGAACCAAGTTCGATGCGAGCGCTTGATGATCAATGCAGCGTCGGTGCTGCCGTCGTGCCGGTCAGCGAGCGGTACTCCCAGGCAGCAACGATGATCAGCACCAGCGTCGCCAGAATGCCCAGCAAATAGACCTCGATGAAGGGGGCTGCGAAGGCAAGCAGGATCACAAGCACCAGCCCGGCCAGATGCGACAGCGGCAACTGCCCGCTGGTCGCGCCCTTGAACCAGAGATTGCCGATCAGGAACAGGCCGGAGCCGCCGAGCACCGCCGCGGCGATGCCGAGATCGCCGGTTTCATGCGGATGCGAGAACGTGAACTCGACGGCCACAGCATGGACGATGATGCCGGCAAGGATCGGAATATGCCCATAGGTGAAGGCCTGCCGCGCCAAGCTGCCCGGCGTCTCTTCATGTTCGATGCGGTGGGCAGCACGGCCGTGGCCGAAGCGGAAATACAGCCACCACATGGCGACCGTGCCGATGAAGGCGGTGACGAAGACAATGCTGGTCAGCCCCGAAAACGGCAGCTCCGAAAAGGTGCGTCCGGAAACGAGGATCGCTTCGCCGAGGCAGATGATGACGAAGAGCGCGCAGCGCTCGGCCATATGCGCACCGGAAACGTCCCAATCCCGCGCCGTCGAGCGGCCGAGCCCCGGCACGGCAAAGCCCGCGGCCGGCCCGATATATTCGATCGTAAGCGCGATCACCCAGGCGATCAGCCGGGCCTCGTGCTCGAGCAGCCCGCCGGCGATCCAGAAGACCCCGGCAACCACCAGCCAGGTGGTGATGCGGACGAAATTCAATGTGTTGGCGCGATCGACGCGCGTCATCGCATAGGTCGTGAACAGCGAGCGCCCGACCTGCATGGCCACATAGGCGCCGGCAAACAACAGCCCCTTGTCGCCGAAGGCCTCGGGAATCGAGGCAGACAGCAGCAGACCGAGCATCATCAGCGCCACCAGCATGCCGCGCACCGGCATCTTGTCCGGATCGAGCCAGTTCGTCACCCAGGCGGTGAAGATCCACACCCACCAGACGGCGAAGGTCATCAGCGCTGCCTCGGCGGCGCCGAGCGGCGTGTAGTGGGCGGCGAGCGCATGCGAAAGCTGCGAGATCGAAAAGACGAAGACCAGGTCGAAGAACAGTTCGAGGAAGGTCACCTTGCTGCCGGCAGCACTCCCTTTGGCGCGCAGCCAGTTCTTTCCGTTCGTCTTCGCCATATGGCCCCCCGATGGCTGGAATTATGCGTGGATTGAGAGTGATAACGGCGCCGGTCAGCGCGGCTTTTCCGCCGTGTCGCGGTTCATGCCCTTTTCCTTCAGCTCGTCCTCGTAGGCCGAAAACAGCTCAGCGCCCCGTTCGCCGAGTTCGCGCAGATAGGTCCAGGTGTAGATGCCGGTATCGTGCATGTCGTCGAAGCCGATGCGGACTGCGTAATTGCCGGTCGGCATCATCGAGATGATCGCGACATTGCGTTTGCCTGATACCGTCACCTTCTGCCCCGGCCCGTGGCCCTGAACCTCGGCCGAGGGCGACAGCACGCGCAGGAGCTCGGCCGACAGGTCGAAACTCTGACCGTCGTTGAAGGTCACCACCAGCCGCTGCCGGTCTTTCGAGACGCGGAGTTCCGTTGGCCAGATATCGCTCATCATTTTGTCCTCTTCTCATGCGAGGAGTAGGCGCTGATCTTTTTCAGCGCAAGCTGAAATTGGCATGCGCACGCGGCCTGTTTCCCTTGACGCGACAATAGCATATGCCCACATTGACTGGAGTACGGAGATACAGGTGAACACTAGAGTTGGAACGATAGGCAATGCATCGCCGCTGGTGGCAGGTGCGCACCCTATGATCGACCCCTTCGGGCGGGCGGTCACCTATCTTCGCGTCTCCGTCACCGACCGCTGCGATTTCCGCTGCACCTATTGCATGGCTGAGAATATGACCTTCCTGCCGAAGAAGGATCTCCTGACGCTGGAAGAGCTCGACCGGCTCTGTTCCGCCTTCATCGCCAAGGGTGTCAGCAAGATCAGGCTGACCGGCGGCGAGCCCCTGGTGCGCAAGAACATCATGTATCTGGTTCGCCAGCTCGGCCAGAAGATCGGTTCCGGCCTCGACGAATTGACGCTGACGACCAATGGCTCGCAGCTTTCCCGCCACGCCGAGGAGCTTTATGATTGCGGCGTGCGCCGCATCAACGTCTCGCTCGATACGCTCGATCCCGACAAGTTCCGCAAGGTCACCCGCTGGGGCGATTTCGCCAAAGTCATGGAAGGCATCGACGCAGCTCAAAAGGCAGGGCTGAAGATCAAACTCAACGCCGTGGCGCTGAAGGATTTCAACGATGCCGAGATGCCGGAGCTTCTGCGCTTCGCCCATGGCCGCGGCATGGATTTAACCGTCATCGAAACCATGCCGATGGGCGAGATCGAAGAAGACCGCACCGACCAGTACCTGCCGCTCTCGAAACTGCGCGCCGATCTCGAGGAGCAGTTCACCCTTGCCGACATCGACTACCAGACCGGCGGCCCGGCGCGTTATGTCCGGGTCGAAGAAACCGGCGGCCGCCTCGGCTTCATCACACCGATGACCCATAATTTCTGCGAGAGCTGCAACCGTGTGCGCCTCACCTGCACCGGTACGCTCTATATGTGCCTCGGCCAGAACGACGCCGCCGATCTGCGCGCAGCCCTGCGCGCCACCGAAGGCGACGCCCTCCTCCACGCCGCCATCGACGAGGCCATCACCCGCAAACCCAAAGGCCACGACTTCATCATCGACCGCACGCATAACCGCCCGGCCGTGGCCCGGCATATGAGTGTCACCGGTGGGTGAAAAATAGGGGTGGTACGCACCCCACCCGCCCTCATTCCTGTGCTCGTCACAGGAATCCAGTGCGCCCAAGTCCTTGGGTGCGGAAAACGCACTTGCTGTCGGGGGTCATTCACGGCGCCGACGCGCCGTGGCTGGATTGCTGTGACGAGCACAGGAATGAGGGAGGAAGGGTTGATATCCGGGCACCGTCTGGCCCGCACCAAAGGTATGATCATGCTGGTCGCCATCCACGACCTCGACTAGGCGCTGCGCTTCTCTCCGCCCTGTCAGTCGATCAATCGCTGCGCGGTAAACTTGTCCGTAACAAGCATGTCGATGACGCCCACGCGGAGCGCACCGGCGATAGCGTCCGTCTTTTTGGTCCCGCCGGCAAGAGCAATGACCCGATCCACCCGTTCGAGATCCTCAAGTGGAAGCCCTATGACCCGGTCGTCCAGGGGTGTCTTGACCGGCTTGCCGTTTCTATCGAAGAAGCGAAGCGAGATGTCGCCGACGGCTCCCGCTTCCGCGAGATCGGACAGTTCGCGAGACGAAAAGATGTTGCCGGACCGTGCGAGAAGTTCGGACGGTTCGACTGCCCCGATTCCGACGATCGCAAGCGTTATGCTGCCGAACAGGTCCATCGTCTCGCGGACGAACGGGTCGGCCTGCATAAGAAGCTTTGCCTCTCTGGACGTCGTAACGCCCTGCACAGGGAGCAGTTTCGGTTCGGCGCCAGTCAGCCGTGCAAGCCGCGTGGTAAGCTGCGTCGCATGCGTCTGCACTGAAGGATCGCCCATGCCTCCAAGGGTCTGGACGACGTACTTCGCCTGAGCGCTCTTCAGGGGATGAATGTTCTCGACCATCTTGGAGATGGTCTGGCTCCAACTCGAAACGCCGATGATCTCCCCTGGCGCAAGCGTCACCTCCAGGAGATGAGCCGCTGCCTCGCCGATACGGGCCATGATGGCTCCGTCCCGATCTTCCGTGCACTCGACGACGATCGCCTCCGGCAAATCATATTTCTCGCGAAGAGCGCCCTCGAGCTCACTGTAGGTGCCAGCAGGGGGTGTCACGCTGGTTCGCACAATATCTTCAGCCTCGGCGCGCTTGAGCATGCGCGACACCGTCGCCTGCGACAGGCGAAGGTGCTGTGCGATCTCCGCCTGTCGCCGTCCCTCCAAGTGGTACATCTGGGCGACCCTTGAGATGAGGCGGAGTTCATTGAGGCGAGTCATCGCTAATCCTGGAGTGAATTTTTATTCATCATTAGCCGTTGTAATGCGTGACGTCGAGCGGGCAAGTGCATCATTCCAGCTATCCAGAAGCACCGCTCGATCCAAGGGTTCCGGGTCAATGATCTGTGAGCTGCGGGGCAGCTCTGCGATAACTGGGAGATCGCTCCACAAGCCAAGTGAGAGACCCGCGAGATATGCAGCTCCCAAAGCCGACGCCTCGGGTGCTTCGCATTGGATCACGGGATGTTCGATGAGGTTCGAGACACACTGCATCAGGAACCGGTTCTGGCTCGGTCCGCCATCGACATAGAGGGCTCCGAGCTCGCCGCCGCTTTGCGCTCGCATGGCTGCGATGACGTCGTGCACCTGGAAGGCGATCGAATCGGTTACCGACCGCGCCATTTGCGCACGTGTCGTATTGAAATTGATCTGGGAGAACAGGGCACGGGCGTCGGAGTTCCAATAGGGCGCGCCCAATCCCACGAATGCTGGCACGAAGCCCGGCCCGCCCGGTTCGGCGCTTGCCGCAAGTTCGACAAGGGCCGCCACGTCCGAAAGGCCGAGAATGCCTGCCATCCAGGGGAGACTGGCAGCGCAAACGAGAATATTGCCTTCGAAAGCGAAAGTCGGCTTTCCCTTGATACGCCATGCCACGGTCGTTGTGATGCCGTTGCGTGGGGGAATAAATCGCGCAAGCGTCGTCATCACCGAAGAGCCGGTTCCAAAGGTTACCTTGCCATCACCCGGCTTGAATGCGCCATGACCGAACAGCGCAGCATGGCTGTCTCCGATCGCGGCCATTATGGGCGTTCCATCCGGCACGCCTGGCAATCCTTGCGTCCTGCCGAATTCGGCGGAACTGTCGAGCACCTCGGGCAGGAGTGCGATATCGACGCCGAAAATCTCGCCCAGTTCCTCGCTCCATCTCTGCTCCTGGAGATCGAACAACTGGCTCCTGGCGGCATTGGAAGCATCGCAGACATGCCGGCGACCACCCGTCAGGCAGTGGACGAGCCAACTGTCGATCGTTCCCAGCCGCACCGATCGCCCGGCCGGCATACGGTCGAGCAGCCATCGGAATTTCGAACCCGGGAACATCGGATCCAGTGGCAGGCCTGTGAGCGCCTGCACGCGATCAAGGTGGCCTTCGGCAATGAGACGTTCGCAATCCTGTGCCGTTCGACGGCACTGCCAGCTCACCACCGGTCCAAGTGGTTCTCCCGTTTCGGCGTCCCAGGCCGTGACCGACTCGCGCTGATTGGAAATCGCCACGGCCTCGATAACCACGTCGGGAGCGGCCTTCAGGCAGGCGTCGATCGCCTCGCAGACGGATGCGTAGAGCCGGCGTGGGTCTTGTTCGACCCAGCCCGGCTTCGGATAGGCGATGCCGACTGGAGCCGAACCTCTGCCGACAATTTCTCCCTTTTCGGAAACGACAACTGCCTTCGAATTGGTGGTGCCCTGGTCGATTGCCAGAATTGCCCGCATTCTATCCTCCTCGGATCAGACGGCAGCCGGGACGACAAATAAGCGTCCCGGCCGATCACGTGATCCCAGTTACTTGCGCCTGATCAGCGACTGCGCGGCGTCGGCGATCGCGGACGGCGCCATCCCGAATTCGTCGAGCAGAAACTCCGCCGAACCGGTTGGAGCGTAGACGCCGGGAACGCCGAGACGTTTCATCGGAACCGGAGCATTGTCGACCACCACTTCGGCTACCGCGGAACCGAGACCGCCAAAAATCGAATGCTCTTCGGCTGTGACGATCGCTCCGGTTTCCTTCGCCGCAGCGATGATGGCGTCCTCGTCGATCGGACGAACCGTTGCAAGGTTGAGCACCCTGGCGTTGATGCCGCGTTCTGCGAGGATTTCGGCAGCCTTCAAAATTCGATGGGTCAAAGTACCGTTTGCGATAAGGGTGACGTCGGAACCCTGGCGAAGGAGGTTTGCCTTGCCAAGTTCGAACTTGTGACCCTCCGGGAGCAGATCCGGCACACCGACGCGAGACAGGCGCAGGAAACAGGGGCCGTTATAGGCCGCGGCCCACTCCACCGCAGCAGCTGTTTCGATGCGGTCACAAGGCGCAATGACCGGAAGATTAGGCAGAACCCGCGTCCAGGCGAAGTCTTCGATCGAGTGATGGGTCGGGCCGAGTTCGCCATACGCCATCCCGGAAGAAATGCCGACCAGTTTGACGTTGGCGTTCGAATACGAAATATCGGCCTTGATTTGCTCCAGCGACCGTCCCGTTAGAAACGGAGCGGCGGCGCAGACGAACGGAAGGCGTCCGCCGTTGGCGAGGCCTGCTCCAACTCCGACCATGTTCTGCTCGGCGATACCGACATTGACGAGGCGCTCCCCAAACTTCGCCTTGAAGCCGCCGAGCTTGGAGGAACCGACGGAGTCGTTGCAGACGGCAACGATCGTTTCGTTTTCGGCTGCCAGCCGCTCAAGCGTAGAGGCGAATGCGTCGCGGCAATCGTAGAGCTTGGGTGCGTGTATTGGCGCGTTCATTACAATGCCTCCGACAATTCTGCCAATGCGATTTCGTATTGTTCCTCGTTTGGCACCTTGTGGTGCCAGTCGACCCGGTCCTGCATGAACGAGATTCCATGCCCCTTGTTGGTATGGGCCACGATGCAATGCGGTCTCGATCCCCGGTGTTCGAGGGCCGAAACGACTTCGCTCATATTGTTGCCGTCGATCTCGGTGACTTCCCAATCGAAAGCTTCAAGCTTCGGTCGAAGCGGCGCGAGATCATTGGTTTCAGCTAGGGCTGCGCCCTGCTGGAACCTGTTGTGGTCGATGACCAGCGTCAAGTTATCGAGCTTGAACTGCGCGGCCGCCATGATCGCTTCCCAGTTGGAGCCCTCCTGCATCTCACCGTCGCCGGTGACGACGTAGGTGTGATATTTCGCGCCCGAGAGCTTGGCGGCTTTCGCCATTCCTATTGCGACAGGAAGACCGTGGCCGAGCGGCCCGGTATTCGTTTCGACGCCAGGAACCTTGTTGCAATTTGGATGTCCGTTCAGCCTCGAATGCGGCTGCAGAAAGGTGGATATCTCATCCTCCGGAATGAAGCCGCGTTTTGCGAGCGTCACATACAGAGCGCATGCAGTATGCCCCTTCGAAAGAACGAACCTGTCGCGGTCGGGGTGCTTCGGCTGATCGGGCCAAACATTCAGCACACGAAAATAGAGGGCTGTCAAAATGTCGATGACCGACATTTCCCCGCCAATATGGCCGGCGCCCGCTTCAAAGACCGCCTGGAGATCGCGCAATCGAATCTCGCGAGCGACCCGCTCGAGTTCTATCGTATTCATGGATTCCTCATGTGCATAAATATTCATTTATCAATATTCTTGCACAAGAAGCCGATTAGTCAAGCCCTTTAAGCGGCACACCGGCCGCCCGAAGTCCATAAACCCTGTTGACAGCAGGAAAGCAACTTGTTAATGAATTTTCCAGCATGAGTGAATATTTATTCTTAGAATGAACTAGCTGGTAGCCTAGGCATAGGGAGGAACAATGGTGGCGCTCGATATCAATGAAAACGGGCTTTCGTCCGGCGCCTGGTTGAGCAAGCTCAAGGGCGCCACCGGGCCGCTCGTGGGGCTGCTGGCGCTTTGCGTCTTTCTGAGCTTCAGCACCGACACGTTTCTTTCGGTTCGGAATGGCCTCAACATCCTCGATCAGATCACTGTTCTCGGCATCATGGCCGTCGGAATGACATTCGTCATTCTGATCGGCGGCATCGACCTCTCCGTCGGCTCGGCACTCGCTCTGGCGATGATGGTCATGGGCTGGACCGCGAATGTCGCCGGCCTGCCGCTGCCGGTCGGGATCGTTTTTGCTCTGATCGCCTCGGGGATTTCGGGGCTGATCGTCGGACTTCTGGTGACGCAGTTCAGGGTTCCGGCGTTTATTGCCACTCTTGCGATGATGTCGGCGGCTCGCGGCGTCGCAAATATGATCACGGACGGCCAGCAGATCGTGGGCTTCCCCGACTGGTTCATGATGCTGGCGATAGATCGCCATTTCGGCGTGTTGACAGCCACCGTGTTTCTCATGCTTGCGGTTGTTCTTGCGGCCTGGCTTTTCCTGCACTTCCGGTCCGAAGGCCGCATGCTCTACGCGGTGGGCGGAAATCCGGAAGTCGCTCGGCTGGCGGGCATCAACGTCCCGCTCGTGACGATTGGCGTCTACATCGTAAGTTCAGTCCTTGCGGGGCTCGCAGGCATCGTACTTGCGGCCAGGCTGGATTCCGTCCAGCCGTCCAGCGGTCTGGGCTATGAGTTGGACACCATCGCCGCGGTCGTCATCGGCGGGACCTCGCTCTCGGGCGGCGCAGGCGGTATCGGGGGAACGCTTATCGGTGTTCTTATCATCGGCGTCCTTCGCAACGGGCTCAATCTTCTCAACGTTTCGCCGTTCCTGCAGCAGGTGATCATCGGCATCGTCATCGTGCTCGCGGTCGGCGCGGAGACCATTCGTCGGCGTCGCGCCTGACGAACGGGGTCCGCCGCGTCGGCGGCCCGGAATTCCGTTCCAAGAGTTTGGGGCGGATCAATACCCCGAGGGGGAGGACATACCCGAGGGTTCCATCAAACAACGGAGGAAATACAATGAAAATTGCGCGCACCATGCTCGCGTCTGCTGCACTGCTCGGCCTCACGCTCGGCCCCGTACACGCGGCGGAACTGAAGAAGCTCGGCCTGGCCGTTGCCAACCTTCAGGCAAACTTCTTCAACCAGATCAAGCAATCGGTCGAAGCCGAAGCCAAGAAGCGCGGCATCGAAGTCATCACCGTCGACGCAAAGGGCGACGGGCCGACGCAGGTCAATCAGATCCAGGATCTCCTGACCCAGAAAATCGACGCGCTGATCTACATTCCGGCAGGTGCGGCCGCTGCGACCGTTCCGGTCAAACTCGCGAAAAGCGCTGGCATTCCGGTCGTGAACGTTGACCGCAACGCCGAGGGAGCACCCGGCGACACCTTCCTTGCAACGGATTCCGTCGCGTCTGCCAAGGCGGTCTGCGACTACATCCTGAAGGAAGCCGGCGGCAAGGGCAAGATGGTCATCATCCACGGCCAGAAGGGCACGACGCCGGAAGTCGATCGCTCGAAGGGCTGCGCTGAATCTCTCAAGGCATACCCCGATGTCAAGGTTGTCGCCGAGCAGTTCTCGAACATCTGGAGCCAGGACGAAGGCTTCCAGATCATGCAGAACATGCTGCAGGCCAATCCGGACGTTTCAATCGTGTTCGCCCAGGCCGACGGTCTCGCCCTTGGCGCCGCGCAGGCGATCAAGGTCGCCAATCCGTCCCAGAAGATCGTGGTTGGCGGCTTTGATGGCGACACCGCAGCTCTCGAAGCTCTCAGCAAGGGCGTCTTCAACGTCACTGCGACCCAGCAGACGCAGAAGATGGGCCGCGATGCGGTTGAAAACGCCGCCAAGCTTGTCGCCGGAGAGAAGGTGCCGCCGGTCCAGCTCCTGGATGCCACGCTGACGACCAAGGAAAACGTCGCCGGCTTCATTGCCAACCATCCGTAATGAAGTCGAGGTCTTGAGGAGGTGTGCCATGACTGATCCAGTTCTTTCCCTGAGGGGCATATCCAAGTGGTATGGGCCGCTGCAGGTTCTGAAGAATGTCAGCTTGGACGTCTATCCCGGTGAAGTGGTTGCGCTTCTCGGTGAAAACGGAGCGGGCAAGTCGACACTATCCGGCATCATCGCCGGGTCCCGCACACCGTCCGAAGGATCAATGACATGGCTGGGGCAGCCTTATGCCCCAGCCTCCCCGAGGGAAGCGATCGACAAGGGCGTTGTCCTGATCCATCAGGAGCTGCAGCTGCTGCCGCAGCTGTCGATCGCGGAAAACGTTTTCATCGGACGCTGGCCGATGAAGAACGGCGTCGTCGACCGCGGCCAAATGGTTCGCCGCGCCCAGGAGCAGCTCGCTCGCCTGAACCTTCACATACCCGCAACGCGGAAGGTCGCCGGCCTTTCCACTGCAAATCAACAACTCATCGAAATCGCCAAGGCCTTGGCTCTCAATGCAAAGCTCCTGATCCTGGACGAACCGACCGCGGCCCTTGGTGGCGCAGAGACGGAGGCTCTCTTCGAACAGGTTAGAAAGCTTCGGTCAGAGGGCGTCGGCATTGTCTACATTTCCCACCGCATGGAAGAGATCAAAAAAATAACAGACCGGATCGTCGTCCTTCGCGATGGCGAGCGCGTGCAGGAATTCTCCGATAGCGCGACCCCGGTGCGAACGATTGTCGAGAGCATGGTCGGGCGCCCGCTTGACCGCTTGTTCCCTACCCTGCCGGTTCCGACAGACCGTCCGGTACTCCAGGTGTCCGGGCTGAGCTCGCCTGATAATTCGTTCCGTGACGTTACCTTCGAAGTGCGGGCCGGGGAAATTCTCGGAATCGCCGGATTGGTCGGCGCCGGCCGCACGGAACTTGTCCGCGCCATTTCGGGCGCGGACCCAATCAGTGCGGGTTCGATCAAGCTGGAAGGCGAAGAACTCAGGCTGCGCGATCCGGCGGACGCGATCGCCAAGGGCATCGTGATGGTCCCGGAAGACCGCAAGGAGCAAGGTCTCGTTGTCGGGCACCGGATCAGCGAGAACATTATCTACGCCAATCTCGACAAGCTGGGCGGGCGTTGGATTACGCCGCACGTCAAGCGCTCGTTTGCGGAGAAGGCAGTCACCAAGTTCGGCGTAAAAGGCCGTGCTGAGCAATATGCCTCGGACCTGTCCGGCGGCAACCAGCAGAAGGTCGTCATCGCGAAATGGCTGATGCGCGATCCGAAGGTCGTCGTACTCGACGAACCGACGAGAGGCATCGACGTCGGCGCCCGAGCGGGCATCTACGACATCATCGTCAATCTTGCCAAACGGGGCGTGGCGGTCATCGTCGTAAGCTCGGACCTCGAGGAGGTTCTCGGAGTGTCCAATCGCATTCTCGTGCTTGCCCAAGGCAAACAGGCAGGCATTCTCAATCGTGACGAGGCGAATGACGTTTCGGTCATGGAGCTAGCCACCATCTAAAGCAATTCCAGCAAAAGTGTGCAGCGGTTTTGCGTCAGGAATTGCGTGAAAACAAAACAGACAGAGAAAGGAAGAGCGGTGTCCGACATCACTCTGAACGCCCCGAAGCTTTTCGATCTCAGCGGCCAGGTTGCCATCGTTACCGGAGCCGGGAGCGGCATTGGGCAGCGCATTGCCATCGGCCTTGCGCAATGCGGCGCCGACGTGGCGCTGCTCGATCGTCGAACCGACGATGGACTGGCCAGGACGGCCGAATATATTCGCGCCGCCGGCCGCCGTTCGATCCAGATCGCAGCTGACGTCACGAGCAAATCGTCCCTTGGAGAGGCAGTCGCACATACCGAAGCAGATCTCGGCGCATTGACGCTTGCAGTCAACGCTGCGGGCATTGCTAACGCCAACGCGGCGGAAGAGATGGAGGAGGACCAGTATCAGACGTTGATGGATATCAACCTGAAAGGCGTATTCCTTTCCTGCCAGGCGGAGGCCCGCGCCATGCTGAAGAATGGACGCGGCTCCATCGTCAACATCGCTTCCATGTCCGGTGTGATCGTAAACCGGGGGCTGAGCCAAGCGCATTATAACGCCTCCAAGGCGGGCGTGATCCATATGTCGAAGTCTATGGCGATGGAATGGGTCGACCGCGGCATCCGCGTCAACACCATCTCCCCCGGATACACGGCAACGCCCATGAATACCCGTCCCGAGATGGTTCATCAGACCAAGCTCTTTGAAGAGCAGACGCCGATGCAGCGTATGGCCACGGTCGACGAGATGGTGGGTCCGGCGGTGTTCCTGCTGTCGAATGCAGCCAGCTACGTGACCGGCGTCGATCTTCTCGTCGACGGCGGTTTCTGCTGCTGGTGATGCGATGAGAAGCGCAATGCCGCCGCTGAAAAATGAACGGTCTCGCTCCCTCCCTGGCTGAGATCGAGGCGCTGAAGGGACCAACGGGCATGACGGCGTGCAATATCGTCGTCTGCCCGCCCTTCACGCCGATTGCACGGGCGGAGGGCTTGGGCGTCGCTATCGCCGCTCAAGACCACCTGAATTCGCCGAAATTCTCTCGGGCGGCCGCTTGAGTTTCAATAATGATCGCAGGGTAGAACGCGCCCAGATTTGCTGTTTATGTCAGGATACCGGGAAGGAAAGAGCATGAAACGCTTTGAGCAAAAGACTGTCGTCATTACCGGGGGTAGCCGCGGCATCGGAGCGGCGATCGCCAGGCGGTTTGCGAAAGAAGGCGCCAACCTCGTCATCTCCGCAAACGAAGATTCGGTGCATGGGGTCGCCGAGCAGATCAGAGCCGAAGGCGGCAAGGCGATCTCTTTCGTGGGCGATGTCACGGACAAGGCGAGCGTGAAGGCTCTCTATGACGCTGCCGAACACGCCTTCGATACGGTCGACATTGCAATTCAAAATGCCGGCGTCATCACCATTGCCCGCGTCGAGGATCTGACCGAAAACGAGTGGGACAAGGTGATGGCGGTCAACACCAAGGGCGTCTTCCTCTGCGCCCAGGAGGCGATATCAAGAATGCGCAAGCACAAGCGCGGCGGCCGCATCATCAACACCGCCTCCGGCCAGGCCCGCGACGGCTTCATCTATACCCCGCATTATGCAGCCTCGAAAATGGGCGTCGTCGGCATCACCCAGAGCCTGGCCAAGGAAGTCGCGACCGAGAAGATCACCGTCAACGCCTTCTGCCCCGGCATCATCGAAACCGATATGTGGGCCTATAACGACCAGGCCTGGGGTAAGCTGCTCGGCAACTACGCCCCCGGCGAGCTGATGAAGGAATGGGTCGAGGGCATCCCGATGAAGCGGGCCGGCTCCGGAGAAGACGTCGCCGGCCTGGTCACCTTCCTCGCCAGCGACGACGCCGCCTACATCACCGGCCAGACGATCAATGTCGACGGTGGTTTGATCATGTCCTGAGCCCTCTCGGAGGCGACGGTGCCATGGCGGCCAGCCCCGTCCTTCGAGGGCGGGTGGCTCGACCTCATACACTGCCGATCCCCGCCCCTCGCCCCACCTATGTCCGGCTGATCGACACCCCGCCATCCGCTAGCATCGCCGTGCCGGTCACGAAGCTCGACATGTCGGAGGCGAGGAACAGCGCGGCTTTGGCGATCTCTTCGGGCTGCGCCATGCGTTTCAGCGCATGCAGCCCCTCCACGAAGGCGAGCACCTCGGGTGTCGCGTCCGGTGCGTTGGTGATGCTGGCGGGTGTGTCGGTGCCGCCGGGCAGCAGGGCGTTGACGCGGATCTTCTGCCCGCCGAGTTCGGCGGCGAGCACCTGCACGAAGCCGATCAGTCCCGCCTTGCTCGCCGCATAAGCGGCCATGCCGGGCATGCCGACGGTGTGGCCGACGAAAGTCGAGGTGAAGATCAGCGATCCGCCGCTTTTTCCCATCGCCGCCGACTGGTGCTTGGCGCCGAGGAAGGCTGCCGTCAGATTGGTCTCGATCGTCTCGCGCCAGCCCTCCAGCGATAGCCCGGCGACCGGTCCCATCTCGCCGAGGATGCCGGCATTGTTGAAGGCGATGTCGAGCCGGCCGAAACGCGAGACTGCCGTCTCGACGAGCCGTGCCTGCAGCGCCTCGTCCCTGACATCGCCCGATATGGCGACCGCCTGTCCGCCCTTCGCCTCGATTTCGGCGATGACGGCATCAAGCGCGTCCTGTCGGCGGCCGGTGACCACGAGCTTGGCGCCTTCCCGCGCAAAGAGTTTCGCCGCCGCGCGGCCGATGCCGGAGCTTGCGCCGGTGATGATGGCGATCTTGTCGTTGAGAAGTGTCATATCGGTTTCTCCTGGATTGTTGCGATAACCGAGATGCTCAAACATCAGGCGATACAGCCACCCGTTTCCCGCGTAGGAAGAGAAAAACGCCAATGAGGCGAACCGGCAGGCGCGATGGCATTCCCCATCGACGCCTTGATTGCGGCGTCGGAAATATCGGAATTCAACTTAAAAAACGCGGATTTGCCGGGACTTCCGCCCACACGCCTGCGTTGACATCAGCGCCATTGTGCACCGCATCATCGATTTATGCCTGGTGTGACATTCATCCGATTCCCTTGATGCATCTTCGCGACTAAAAGGGGCGCACAGGTAACGGGAATCTCTTCATGCCGCGGTCACGCAATACTGAGGGCGCCATCTATATGACCATGGCGATGGCCGGCTTTTCTGCAAGCGACGCTCTGTCCAAATCGGTGATCGCCTATATGAACGCCGGCGAGATCATGTTTCTGCGCGGCCTCTTCACCAGCCTGCTCGTCTATCTGATTGCCTGGAAAATGGGCGCGCTGCGCTCCTGGCGCATCATGCTGCAGCCGATGATCATCTTCAGGATCATCTGCGAGACGCTCTCCGCCGTGACCTATATCACCGCGCTCGGCATGATGCCGATCGCCAATGCCTCGGCGATCCTGCAGTCGCTGCCTTTGGTCGTCACCTTCGGTGCGGCGCTCTTCTTCGGCGAGCCGGTCGGCTGGCGGCGCTGGTCGGCGATCCTCGTCGGCCTCATTGGCGTGATGATCATCATCCGTCCCGGCCCCGATGGATTCACCCCCGCCGCCGTCCTCTGCGTCGCTGCGGTGCTGACGACGGCCGGCCGCGATCTCGCCACCCGGAGCATCAGCCCGGAAATTCCCTCGCTGATGATAACCGTCATCACCGCCATGTCTGCCTCCTTCTTCGGCGCGCTGCTGATCCCGGTGCTCGGCGGCTGGCAACCGGTCAGCGCCACCGCGCTCGGGCATCTGGCGCTCGCCTCGGTGCTGGTGCTCGTCGGCTACCAGTCGGTCATCCTTGCCATGCGCACCGGCGAAATCTCCTTCGTGGCGCCGTTCCGCTATACCAGCCTGATCTTCTCCTCCCTGCTCGGCATCTTCTTCTTCGCCGAAGTGCCTGATAGCTGGACGCTTATCGGCGCTGCGATCGTCATCGCCTCCGGCCTCTATACGTTCTATCGTGAGGCCAAGCGCCGCGTATCGCCGATCGCGCAGGAATCCGCCCCGCGCGCGCCAGTCTGAGACAAATGATGGCTGAGACAAATGATGGCTGAGGAAGGATGATGGCTGAATTCTCGCTGGACAGATCCGACATAGCAGGCGTCGTGCTGGCCGGCGGCCGCTCGCAGCGCATGGGCCGCGACAAGGCGGGCGTGATGCTCGGGACCGAGAGCCTGCTCCGCCATGCGCTGACCCGCCTCTCGCAACAGACTTTGCTCGTTGCCGTCAACGCCGATGCCGCCGCCGAGGATGTGCCTGTCGTTTCCGACCGTTTTCCCGGCAAGGCCGGGCCGATGGCCGGCATCCATGCGGCCATGGTCTATGCCGCCGGCCTTCCCTCGATCAGCCATGTCGTCACCGTCTCGGTAGATTGCCCGTTCTTCCCGGCCGATCTCGTCGCCCGGCTGGCCGCAGCGATCGAACGCCCGTCGCAGATCGCCATTGCCGCCTCCGAGGGCCGCAGCCATCCCGTCTTCGGCCTCTGGCCGGTGACGCTGGCCGCTGATCTCGAAGCCTGGATCGCCACCGACGAGAAGCGCCGCGTGCGCGACTTCCTGTTGCGGCATGACGTTACGGAAGTGGCGTTCCCGCTGCATCCGACCCGCGCCAGCCTGCTCGATCCCTTCTTCAACATCAATACGCCTGACGATCTCGTCGAGGCGGAACGCTGGCTGGAGGCCCTTCACGCATGACCGCACCGAAAATCTTCGGCATCGCCGGCTGGAAGAATTCAGGCAAGACGGGGCTCGCGGTCCGGCTGGTGACGGAGTTCACCCGCCGCGGCTACAGGATCTCGACGATCAAGCACGCCCATCACGATTTCGACATCGACAAGGTCGGAGCCGACAGTTATCGCCATCGCCAGGCCGGCGCCCATGAAGTCACCATCGTCTCCGGCACCCGCTACGCCATCATGCACGAGCTGCGCGGCGCCCCCGAACCCGAGTTCGAGGAAATCCTCGCCCGCCTCGCACCCTGCGATCTGGTGCTGATCGAAGGCTACAAGCGCGAGCCGATCCCGAAGATCGAGGCCCGCCGCCTGGAGGCCGCCAATCGCGAACCGCTGGCGCCGAGCGATCCCCATATCTGCGCCATCGCCGCCGATCACGCCGTCACGGATGCAAACCTGCCGGTCTTCGATCTAGACGACACAGGCGCCATCGCCGATTTCATCGCTGACGTCGTCGGCCTTGGACAGGCGAGGCTCTAAGCCAGCTGCGTCACTGCCGGATCTGAGCGTCGGAGCCGTTTCGCCTGCCATCGCCTTGGCGATTTCCTTGGCAAGTTGAGCCTGATTGTAGGGCTTTCCCAATCTCGGAAGATCGATATCGGTGCCGGCGGGAAGATCGGCGTAACCTGTCGCCAGGACGATCGGCACCGCCGGATGAATGTCCCGCGCGGCCTGAGCGAGCTGTGCGCCGGTCATACCAGGCATCGAATAGTCGGTGACGATCAAGTCGAAATGCTGACCGCTCCTGATCAACTCCAGCGCCTGCAAGCCTGAATTTGCTTCGATGACCTCATGGCCGAGATCTTCAAGCATGTCGACCGAACTCATCGCAATCAAGGCATCGTCATCGACCAGAAGGATCTTCAGTCTGGATGCGGCTTGCGCGACGGGCAGCTCCGCCTCGGCCGGCCGCTCGGGGCGTCGTTCGGTGGCCGGGAGCCACAATTCGGCTGTTGTCCCCACCCCAAGCTCGCTTGTCAGAAGAAGTGCGCCATTGAGCTGGACCGCAAGCCCGTGGATCATCGATAAGCCGAGGCCCGTGCCCTTTCCGATCTCCTTGGTCGAGAAAAACGGATCGACCGCCTTCTTCAGCGTCTCCGCGTCCATGCCGGTGCCGCTGTCGGCCACCGCCAACACCAGATAGGTCCCCTCGCCGAGATCGCCGTTATTGCCGCCAACCTGTTCCTGGCGCAGCGAAATAGACAGCGTCCCCCCATCCGGCATCGCATCACGGGCGTTGACCGCAAGGTTGAGCAGCGCCAATTCGAGCTGGTTCGCATCGACCAGCGCCGGCGGCAGGGTCGCCGGCAACATGGTTTCGATGCTGATCGAGGATCCGACCGAGCGCCGCAACAGGTCGTTCATGCCGGAGACCAGCTCGGCCAGATCGACGGGCTTGACCTGCAGATCCTGCTGCCTGGCAAAAGCCAGCAGCCGCTGCGTCAGCGCCGCCCCGCGCCGCGCCCCCTGAAGCGCCCCGTCGATCAGACGCGTCGCTTTGGCATCTCCGGCCGCGTGCTTGCCGAGCAGCTCCAGATTTCCGAGAACGACCATCAGCAGGTTGTTGAAGTCGTGGGCGACGCCGCCGGTCAGCTGACCGATCGCTTCCATCTTCTGCGATTGGCGAAGCTGCTCCTCGGCTCTTTCACGCTGGGCGACTTCCTCGAGCAGGGTCTGGTGGGCGGCGTTGACCTCCCTGGTCCGTTCCCTCACGCGCTCCTCGAGGTTTTCATTGAGCCGTCGCAGATTTTCCTCGATGGTCTTGCGGGCGGTGGTATCGGAGCAGACCCCGACGAGCTTTCTGGCGGAACCATATCTGTCGGTGTAGAGCTGCGCATGGACCTCGGTCCAATGCAGTGATCCATCCGGCCAGATCGTTCTGTGCTCGATCGAATAGTCGAGTCCGGTATCGATCGTACGGCGCAGGCGTGCCAGCACAATGTCCCGGTCGTCGGAGTGGATGCTCGCAATCAGATCGTCACGCGTAACCTCATCATCCGGCGCTCGACCGAAGACCGCTTTGCAGGTCGCCGAGGCGAACAAGGCCATCGAGGACAGCTCCAGCTCCCAGGCCCCGAGACGACCGGCGGCGAGCGCCGTCTGCAACCGTCGTTCTCCTTCGCTGAGAGCCTCGAGCCGGGCGCGCGCTTCATATTGGCGCAGGCGCCCCTTCAACGCGGTCCGGGCAACGCTGATGAAGGAGGTCGCATGGAACGGCCTTTCCAGGAAGGTGACATTGCCCAGAACCTCGGAAAGCCTGGCAGCGGCCGGATTTCGTTCAGGCCCGCCGCCACGTATGGTGAGTACGATGAACGGCAGGTCTGACCAGCTCGGCTGGGCCGAGACCCAGGCGGCGATCGGCTTGAGATCGCTCGAGCGAACGGCCTCTTCCGTCAGCACGCCAAGCGCGATGTCATCGCTGAGCGATGACGCGAACATAGACAGGTCGGCGGCGGCAATCGATGTCAATCCGGCCTCATCGACCAGCGATCTCGCCACCCAGGCATCGCGACCGGCGGGGGCGTAGATCAATGCTTTCGGTTTGCTGGAATTAGGAATTGCCGCTATCCCCGCCATTGGTCGACAGGAGCGGCGCCAAGGGCGCGATAAATTCGGGAACGCCGCGAAGCACGCCCTGGAACCCGGTGAGAGGATCGCCGAATCTCAAGCCGGAAGCGTCGATGCGGTACTCACGGATGGTATCCTCGTGAAAGCCGGTCCTCTTCTTGATCACGGAGACCGCCCGACGCACCTTACCCGCAGCCTCGAAATAGCGCAGCAGAATGACGGTATCGGCGAGATAGGTGACGTCGACGGGAGCCTTCATGTCGCCAACCAGCCCGTGCTGCGCAACGGTCAGGAAGGTATTGGCGCCTTGCCTGTTCAGATATTGCAGCAGCTCATGCATATGAAGGATCAGCGAATTCTCATCCGGCATCGAAGCCTGATAACCGTTGATACTGTCGATGATGACGGTTTTCGCATCCGACTTGTCGACGCACTTGCGCACGCGATCAGCAAATTCGCCGGGCGACAGTTCGGCGGCGTCGAGCTGTTCGATGTGGATAAGACCCGCATCCCTCATGGCTTCGAGATCCATTCCGAGCGCTTTCAGCCGCGTGAAGAGCAGGCCTAGCTCTTCGTCGAAAATGAAGGCCGCCACTTTCTCGCCGCGCGCCACCGCCGCCATCAGGAATTGAAACGAGAAGGTGCTTTTGCCTGTGCCGGCAGGACCGAGGATCAGGGTACTGGAACCCCGCTCGAGGCCGCCGCCGAGAAGAAGATCCAGCTCCGCAATATCACAGGAAATCTGATCGCGGACATAGCTCGACCTGTGTTCGGCAGCGACGAGACGCGGAAACACGATCACGCCACCGGTCTGGATGATGAAATCATGATAGCCGCCGCGGAAGGCCTGCCCGCGGTATTTCATGACCCTCAGACGTCGGCGTTCGGAGCCGTAGTTCGGCGCCAGTTCCTCAAGATGGATGACACCGTGCACGACGCTGTGCACCGTCTTGTCGAGCACGTCGGACGTCAGATCGTCGAGCAGAAGGACTGTCGCCCCCTGTCGGGCAAAATAGTGTTTGAGCGCGAGGATCTGCCGGCGGTAGCGCAGCGAGCTTTGCGCGAGCAGCCTTATCTCCGACAGGCTGTCGAGAACCACGCGACGTGGCTTGATCCTCTCGAAAGCGGCAAAGATTTCCTTTGTCGTCTCTCCAAGTTCTAGGTCCGATGAATAAAGCAGGCTCTGCTGCTGGTCAGCATCCAACAGGCTTTCCGGAGGAACGACCTCGAAGACCTCGATATTGCCGTCGATCACCATGCCATGCGATGCGGCGCCGGCCCGGAGTTCGCTCTCGGTTTCTGAAAGGGTGATGTAGAGCCCCTGCTCGCCGAGCCGCGCACCTTCGATCAGAAACTGCAGCGCGATGGTCGTTTTGCCCGCTCCTGGATTTCCCTCCAGGAGAAACACGTGGCCCGTGGAAAGGCCTCCCGCCAGAACTGTGTCCAAACCGGACACACCGGTCCGGGCTTTCGTGGCAGGTGCCGCAGTATTCATTCACTGTTTCCTTCGATATCAAGTGTGAATTAGTGGCGAGTGATGGAATGTCAAATCGCTGCAGGCATGACTTCGCTTCCGGCAAGAGCCGATCGATTGAACGTCTCCATGGCTCGGATATCTGCCGGTTCGCGCAGCTCGAATGATGGGCCTCTATCCTCGATAACGAAGCGCATCGACGACGAGGGCGAATGCCGGTGACGTGTGCCGACGGCTTGGGTAGTAGAGATGGTAGCCGGAAAACGGCAGGCACCAGTCCTCGAGGACCCGCACCAGCCGTCCATCGGCAAGATGCCCCTCGACCAGGTTCTCCGGCATGTAGGCCAGCCCGAGACCGGCCAGCACGGCGCTCAGCCGCAGGGCTATATTGTTGAAAACCAGCTGGCCCTCGACGCGAACCCTGAGCTCGCGCCCGTCCTTCTCGAACTCCCATGCATAGACGCCGCCATAGGTCGGCAGACGCAGATTGATGCAATTGTGATCCGTAAGATCCTGCGGCGTCAGCGGCTTCGGCCTGGTGGTGAAATAAGCGGGAGTGCCGACCACGGCCATGCGCATGTCGGGGCCGATGCGCACCGCGATCATGTCCTTCGCCACCTGCTCTCCGAGCCGCACCCCGGCATCGTAACGCCCCGCGACGATGTCGGTGAGGCCGTAGTCGACGATGATTTCCACATTGATATCGGGATAATCGGGCAGCAGCTTTTCCAGGGCGGGCCAAAGGACGGCATCGGCCGCGTGTTCTCCGGCATTGATGCGGATGGTGCCCGCCGGCTTCTCCCGGAACGCGCTCAAAGCAGCCAGTTCGCTCTCGATCTCATCGAGCCGCGGTCCGATGGAGACGAGCAGCCGTTCACCCGCCTCCGTCGGTGAGACGCTGCGGGTCGTGCGTGTCAGCAATCGCAATCCAAGCCGCTCCTCGAGCCCGCGAATGGTGTGGCTGAGCGCCGACTGCGACACACCCAGCTTGCCCGCCGCCTTGGTGAAGCTCTGTGCACGCGCAACGGCGAGGAAAGCGATGAGATCGTTGACGGCAGGGCGTGACATTTATGAAAAATCCTCATGGGTTCTTGCCGTTTATACCATCTAATCGCAACCAGGCGCACGCCCTAAATACCTTGTTACGCGAGTGGACACGTCCATTCGACATCGAAAGCCCGACATCGAAAGGAAGACGAGGATGGATATAAAGCGAAGCGGTTCGCAGCCTTCGGCCAAGGGACCGGCCGACTGGTTCACCGGCAATGTGCGTGTCGACCCGCTGTTTGCCGTGACCAGCCCCGCTCGCGCGGCTGGCGCCAGCGTCACCTTCGAGCCCGGCGCCCGCACCGCTTGGCACACCCATCCGCTCGGCCAGACGCTGATCGTCACATCGGGCTGCGGTCGTGTGCAGCGCGAAGGTGGCCCCATCGAGGAGATCCGCGCCGGCGACGTCGTCAGCTTCGCCCCGGGTGAACGTCATTGGCACGGCGCATCGCCGACCACGGCGATGACCCATATCGCCATCCAGGAACAGCTCGACGGCAAGGTTGTCGACTGGATGGAGCATGTCACCGACACGCAGTACCAGGGTTAGAAAAGGAAACGGCAATGCAGAAACGTGAACTCGGAAAGAGCGGGCTTCAAGTCTCGGCCATCGGTCTCGGCTGCATGGGGCTGAGTTATGGTTATGGCCCGGCGACAGCAATTCCGGAGGCGATCGCGCTGGTCCGCCGCGCGTTCGAACGCGGCGTGACCTTCTTCGACACGGCCGAGGCCTATGGCCCCTATCAGAACGAAGCGCTTCTGGGAGAGGCCCTGGCGCCTTTCCGCAGCAAGGTGGTGATCGCCACGAAATTCGGTTTCAACTTCGATGCCAATGGCGGCCAGAGCGGCATGAACAGCCGGCCGGAACAGATCCGCGCGGTTGCTGACCAGGCGCTGAAGCGTTTGAAGACCGATGTCATCGACCTCTTCTATCAGCATCGTGTCGACCCCGATGTCCCGATCGAAGATGTGGCCGGCACGGTCAAGGCGCTGATCGCCGAGGGCAAGGTCAGGCATTTCGGCCTCTCGGAAGCAGGCGCCCAGACGATCCGTCGCGCCCATGCGATCCAGCCGGTGGCGGCACTGCAGAGTGAATATTCGCTGTGGTGGCGCGAACCCGAGCAGGAAATCCTGCCGGTGCTCGAAGAGCTCGGCATCGGTTTCGTGCCCTTCAGCCCGCTCGGCAAGGGCTTCCTCACCGGCGCGATCAGCGAAACGACGACCTTCGACAGCAAGGACTTCCGCAACATCGTGCCGCGCTTTTCCCAGGAAGCGCGCAAGGCCAACCAGGCACTCGTCGATCTGCTCGCGGACATCGCCGCCCACAAGAAGGCAACCGCCGCCCAGGTCGCCCTGGCATGGTTGCTGGCACAAAAACCCTGGATCGTGCCGATCCCCGGCACCACCAAGCTGCATCGCCTCGAGGAGAACATTCAGGCCGCCGAGATCGAACTGACGGCCGAGGATCTTGGCAGCATCGAAAACGCGCTCGCCACCATCAAGGTGGAAGGCGATCGTTATCCCGCGCATCTGCAGGCAAGGGTCAATCGCTGAGGGCCGCCAACAATGGAAAAGGAGCGCCCGCAGTCATTTGCGGCCGCTTCTTCGTCGATCGCATCATCGTCTCGGTGCCGGCGCGTTCTCCTGGAAGGCCGGTATCGCTTCCAGCCGAGCGACAATCTCCGCGATATTTGGCCATTGGGCGAGATCGAAGCCCATACGCCGGGCGCTGATCGCCTGAGGAAAAAGGAAGATATCGGCAACACACGGCTGATCCCCAACGGCGAAAGCCCCCTGCCTGCGGCCGGCGATCATCGTCTCGATCGCGGCCATTCCCTCGCCGACCCAATGACGATTCCAGGCGGCAACGGCATCGGCATCCGCCTGGAAGGTCTTGCCGAGATGCAGGCCGATCCGCGGCGGCAGCAGCGCATGGATCTCGGCGGCGATCGCAAGCGCGATCGACCGCGCCAGCGCCCTGTCCTCCGCCGTTCCAGGCAGCAGCGCCGGTTCGGGCTGAATCTCGTCGAGATATTCGACGATCGCCAGCGACTGGGTGATGAGGACGCCGCCATCCGTCAGCAAGGCCGGGACCAGCCCTTGCGGATTGACGCTGCGATATCCGGCCTGCCGGCTCTCGGCATTTTCGCCGAGGATGGTCACCGGCAGTGTTTCCGCCGTCAATCCCTTGAGGGCGAGCGCGATACGGACTCTCGACGTCGCCGAGGAAATTTCATTCTGATAGAGCTTCACGGGTCTTCTCCCTAGCGACCTAAAAGAGGGGTTGGAACGGCCGCGGCGCCCCGGAAGACGACGCTGCGGATGCTGCCGTCACGAGGCCCGCAAGCGGCGAAGGCTCCTGCGAGCTTACGTCGTAGATGCAGGGCGCGGCGAAGACCGCCGCTCCCAGAATGCAGATGATCATCAATCTCATCAGATCCTCCAACGACGAGGCCCGGTCGGCCTCGTCGTGTTTGCTTTCGGCTGCTGTCCTTTGCCCGCCGCGGCCAATGGCCTTCGGCGGGCAATGCATTCGTCAGGCAACGCTCAATTCGACATGGATATTGCCGCGCGTGGCCTTCGAGTAAGGGCAGGTCTGGTGCGCCTCTTCAATGAGCGCTCTTGCCACATCCGCTTCGATCCCTGGCAGGCTGACCTTGAGACGGGCCTGCAGGAAATAGCCGCCATCGGCCGTTCCCAAATCGACCTCGGTGTCGACGGCGAGATCGGCGGGGAGCCTGACCTTTTGATTGGCCGCGGCAAAGCCGATCGCGCCGATGAAGCAGGCAGACCAGCCGGCGGCGAAAAGCTGTTCGGGATTGGTGCCGGCCCGGTTGCTGCCCGGAGGCGAAAGCTTGATATCCAGCTGGCCGTCGTCGCTGTGCGAAGCGCCGTCGCGCCCGCCCGTCGTATGGGTCTTGCCGGTATAGAGAACCTTGTCGATCTTTGTCATGGAACACTCCTTGTGTTGCGTCGCTTCAGGCGACTGGCCGCGCTGCGCGGCCGGGTTGACGGAGTGTGTTTTGACCGACGGATATATCCGCCATGTTTCCGAAATCGCCCGAAATGTCACAAAACGTAGCATCCGATATCGAGGACATCTTTACATACAAACATCGCGAAATTTTGCGGCGGCTGCCGATGTCAATGGATGGTGACTTCCGCCGCCAGTCCGCCGTCGGCGCGATTGTAGAGCCGGAGCGACCCGCCGATCTTGGCCGTCAGCTGCTGGGCGATGGCAAGACCGAGACCGGTGCCGCCGGTTTCCCGGTTGCGGGATTGTTCCAACCGGAAGAAAGGCTGCATGGCGGCTTCCAGCAGATCGTCCGGAATTCCCGGCCCGCGATCCATGACTGTGATGACGATATCGTTCTCGGCGCTGCGCTCGACGCTGATCTCGGCAGCGCCGGCGAACTTCAGCGCATTGTCGATGAAGTTCGACAGGATTCGGCGAAGCGCATGCGGCTTGGTGAAGGCGGCGCCGTGAACCAGCCCGACGACGGTGACGGCCTTTCCGGTATCCTGATAGTCATAGGCTATGCTGTCGATGAACGAGGCGAGATCGATGCGGGCGTTCTTCTCGCCGTCGCCATGCGCGCTGCGCGCATAGGCAATCCCGTCCTGGACGAGACGCTGGATCTCGCCGAGATCATGCACCAGCTTGTTTTTCTCCGGCGAATCCTCCGCCATGTCGGCGCGCAGCCGCATGCGAGTGATCGGCGTCTGCAGGTCATGCGAGATTGCCGCCAGGATCTGGACGCGCTCTTCGAGGTAATGGGCAATCCTCTCCCGCATCGCGTTGAACGCCCTTGCCGCATGCGCGACCTCGCTCGGCCCCGCCTCGCTCAAGGCCGGACCATCCTTGTTCGGGTCGAGGGCATCGGCGGCGGCAGCAAGCGCGCCGAGCGGTCGGATAACCTGACGAACCGCAAACCAGGTACAAAGAATGAGCAGCGCCATCTGGATGACGAAGACATAGGGCAACCACGCGGCGATCGGCATGACCCCCTTCGGCGTGACGTCGATCGTCAACGGGCTTCCGTCGCTGAGCGTCAGATGCGCCTGCAACCGGTTCACATCGCCAGGAATCCGTTCGATACGGATCGGAAAGCGGTGCCCGATCGCCTCCTCGATCTTGCCTGATATCTCGGCGCCCTTGCTTGACGTGTCAGGCACGCCGGCAAGGCCGGGTCCGAGCACGAAACGGTAGTTGCCGCGGCTCAGCCGATCCAGCAGATCGCCACGTTCGCCTGGCGGAAGTCGGTCGAGAACGGCAATCGACGTCGCAACGTCGTTTTCCAGCGTGCCGAGCATCACGGCCTTGGCCGACATATAGCGCTCCATATAAAGAACGCTGAAGGACAGCCCGTAGGCCACAGCCAAGCCAATCAGCAGGATCAGAAATATCCGCGAGCGCAACGTGCTCGGCCAAGCCAAACCCGAGCGCAAAGGGACCACCGACTTCATTGGCGCAGCTCCGAGATTTCGACCGGAACTGAAAACACATAACCTTCGCTGCGCACCGTCTTGATGTAGGTCGGCTCGCGTGCGTCGTCGCCCAGCCGCTGACGCAGCCGGCTGACCAGGAGATCGATCGAGCGATCGAAGAGATCGGCGTCGCGGCCCTGTGTAAGACTCAGAAGCTGGTCGCGATTGAGCACCCGCTGCGGATGGTCGATGAAGACGCGAAGCAGACGGTATTCGGCGCCGCTAAGCGCAATCGCGGTCCCCTCCTTGTCGAGAAGATGCCGGGCGACCGTATCGAGCCGCCAGTCGCCGAAGGTCAGCAACTGTCCGGCCTCGCTGATCTGCAGATTGGGCGGCAGCATGCGCGTCCGCCGCAGCACCGCCTTGATGCGGGCGAGCAACTCGCGCGCTGCAAACGGTTTGGCAAGATAGTCGTCGGCGCCCATCTCCAGGCCGAGGATCCGGTCCATCTCATCGGTGCGGGCCGTCAGCATCAGGATCGGGATCGCCTTGTGCCGGCCGGCACGCAGTTCGCGGCACAGCACCAGCCCATCGTCGCCCGGCATCATAACATCGAGCACGATCAGGTCGACGGCATTGGCCTCGATAAAACTGCGCATCTGGCGCCCGTCGGCGGCAACGCTCGTCCTGAGACCGTTCTTCTGCAGATAGCCCGAGACCAGCTCGCGGATTTCGCGATCGTCATCGACAATCAGGATGTGATCGACATGATCCATATTTCCCGGTTCCTCACCCGTAAAGGCGGCCGCGCCCGCCGCCTCGATATCGAAGCGGTTGACGCGACCTACGCATATTCCGCCGGCCGGAGCAACGAGGCCCTGCGGCACGATACCGTCGACTTAGAAGCGATCGACGTCTATGACAGCCTGCGCGAAGGCCTGCGGCGCCTCCTGAGGCAGGTTATGGCCGATGCCGCCGCCGATCGTGCGATGCTCGTATCTGCCGGAGAACTTTCCGGCATAGGCGGAAGGCTCCGGATGCGGTGCACCGTTTGCATCGCCCTCCATGGTGATCGTCGGTACGGAAATGACAGGCGCTCCCGCAAGCGTCTGTTCATAGGCATCGTACTTGGCCTCGCCTTCGACAAGCCCCAGGCGCCAGCGATAATTGTGAATGACGATGGCGACGTGGTCGGGGTTGTCGAAGGCGGCGGCCGATCTGCCGAATGTGACATCGTCGAAGTTCCACTTCGGCGAAGCCGTCTGCCAGATAAGCTTTGCGAAATCATGGGTGTTGCTCTCGTAACCCAGACGGCCGCGTTCGGTGGCGAAATAGAACTGATACCACCAGGCAAGTTCGGCCTTCGGCGGCAGCGGCTTCTTGTTGGCCTCCTGGCTGCCGATCAGGTAGCCGCTCACCGAGACCATCGCCTTGCAACGCTCCGGCCAGAGCGCCGCCATGATGTTGGCGGTCCGCCCGCCCCAGTCATAGCCGGCAATGACCGCCTTCTCGATATCGAGCGCATCGAGCAGCGCGATCATATCGGCGGCGAGCGCTGACGGCTGGCCGTTGCGCGGCGTCTGGTCGTCCAGGAAGCGGGTCGTGCCGTAACCGCGCAGATAGGGCACGATCACCCTGTAGCCTGCCGAGGCAAGCAGCGGTGCGACATCGACGAAACTATAGATGTCATAGGGCCAGCCATGCAGCAGCAGCACGACAGGACCGTCCGCCTTCCCCGCCTCGGCATAACCGATATCGAGCACGCCGGCTTTCACCTGCTTCAGCGCTTCGAAGGACGTGTGGGTTCCCACCTTGACGTCAGGCACGGATGCGGCGGGCGCTGATTGAGCGGCGGCCTTGCCGGCCACGCCGAACTCGACCGCCGCAAGGGCGACGGCCGTCATGCCGAAGAAGCGGCGGCGGTGATGATTGATTTGCTCTGACATCGGTCTCTCCTGTCGAATGGATCACGGTGCTGAAATGAGGTTGCGCTTGTATCCCTCATATGTCGCAAGCCGTCGGTTTTGCATGCGGATGTAGCTTTCGGCCGCCGGGATACATTCTGATACAATCGCGCCGACCGAGCAAAGCCTCGCGCCGGCCCCGGCGCTTTCGCCACAGCCCATCGCTGGGCGGCAGTTTGTATCGCTTTGTATCGCCCGCCGCGACCGCAATAGTTCGGTACATTTCCCCGCGAAACCGGACACATCGAGGATACGTCCGCCCGGCCATATCCCCGCCGTTGCTGGTTCGGGCCCCATCGCCGTCCAGAGCCCGATCAATCGGTTTCAAAGGAAACGATGATGACACTTCTGATCATTGCCTATCTCGGAGGCGCGCTGACGATCCTCAGCCCCTGCATCCTCCCCATCCTCCCCTTCGTCTTTGCCCGTGCCGGACAGCCCTTCGTCAGGAGCACGCTGCCCATGCTGGCGGGCATGGCCGCCACATTCGCGCTGGTTGCCACGCTTGCCGCAGTCGGCGGCAGCTGGGCCATTCGCGCCAATGAATATGGCCGCCTTGCCGCGATCGTCCTGCTTGGGCTCTTTGGCCTGAGCCTGCTTTCACCACGCTTCGCAAGCACGCTTGCCCGGCCGGTCGTCGACCTTGGAAACAACCTGCTAAATGCCAGCGGCGGCGGACGCGCCGCCCCGACGGCAAAGAGCGCGCTCATTCTCGGCATCGCCACCGGTCTGCTCTGGGCCCCCTGCGCCGGACCGATCCTCGGCCTCGTTCTGACGGGGGCGGCCTTGCAGGGCGCCAATCTGCAGACGACCTTCCTGCTGATCGCCTATGCCGCCGGTGCTGCAACGTCCCTTGCCGCCGCCTTGCTGGTCGGCGGCAGGATATTCACCGCCATGAAGCGCTCTCTCGGCCTCGGCGACCGGATTCGTCAAGGGCTCGGCGCTGCCGTGCTGGCGGGTGTCGCCGTCATCGCGCTCGGCCTCGATACCAGCCTGCTCGCCCGGCTCTCCTACGCCAGCACCGCATCGCTGGAACAGGCCGTGCTCAACAGGTTGCATGCAAGGCCGCTGAGTGGCGCATCCTCCGAGCTGGCGAGCAAAGACATGGTGATCGCCGCCGCCGATACGAAGAAGCCCTTCCGCAGCGATCTGCCCGTCGAAGGTGACGCGCCTTCGCTCGACGGCGCGGTCGAATGGCTGAACTCGAAGCCGCTGACATCAGAGCAGTTGCGGGGCAAAGTGGTTCTCGTCGACTTCTGGACCTATTCCTGCATCAACTGCATTCGCACCATCCCCTATGTCAGGGCCTGGGCGGAAAAATATGCCAACCAGGGCCTCGTGGTGATCGGCGTCCACGCCCCGGAATTTGCCTTCGAGAAGAAGATCGACAACGTCAAAAGCGCAATCGACGATTTCAAGATCGGCTATCCCGTTGCGATCGACAATGATTACAAAATCTGGCGCGCCTTCCAGAACAGCTACTGGCCTGCCGCCTATCTGATCGATGCCAAGGGCCAGATTCGTTACCACCATTTCGGCGAAGGCAATTACGACAGGACCGAAAAGGCCATTCAGGACCTGTTGCGTGAGGCCGGCAGCCAGACGACGGCAAGCGCGCCGGTCACGCCGGATGCCAAGGGCGTGGAAGCCGGCCCTGATCTCCGCAACATCCGCTCCGGCGAGACCTATCTCGGCTACGAACAGGCGGCGAACTTCGCCTCTGCGGAAGGGCTGCAGGCCGACGTGGCGCAAAATCATACGATCGGCGAACCGGGCCTCAACGAATGGGGCCTCTCCGGAGCCTGGATCGTCGGCCCGGATCAGGCGACCCTTGATCAGCCGGGCGGCGGCATCACTTATCGCTTCAGCGCCCGCGATCTGCATCTCGTTCTCGGGCCTGGCGCCGACGGCAAGCCGATCCGCTTCCAGGTGAAGATCGACGGCAAGGCGCCGGGGCCTGACCACGGCGCAGACATCGATGCCGACGGCAACGGCACGGTGACCGCGACCAGGCTTTACCAGCTTGTCCGCCAGTCCGGCCCGGTCGTCGCCCGCAATTTCGAAATCAGCTTCCTCGATCCCGGGGTGCAAGCCTACGCTTTCACATTCGGCTGAACCCGGGACGCATCAATATCCCGACCCTTAACATTGACCCACAGGAGTAATAGTCATGAATAGACGTCTTATGTTCACCGCAGCGCTTGCATTTGCCACCACCGTCATCGCATTCGCGGCAGAGGCTGCCGAGGTGAAAAACATCGTGATCGTCCACGGCGCGCTGGCCGACGGCTCGGGATGGCGTAGGGCGACCGACATTCTCGAAAAACGCGGCTTCAACGTCACCATCGTCCAGCAGCCCATCACCTCGCTCGAGGACGATGTGGCGGCGACCAAGCGCGTTCTCGACTTGCAGCAAGGACCAAGCCTACTCATCGGCCACAGCTATGGCGGCATGGTTATCACCGAAGCGGGCAATGATCCCAATGTCGCCGGGCTCGTCTATGTCGCCGCCTTCCAGCCCGACAAGGGCGAAAGCCTGCTCAGCCTCGCCAGCTCGAAGCCCGCCGGCAGCATGGATATCAAGGAAACGAAGGACGGCAAATATCTCTATCTCGATCCCGGCGCCTTCGCTGCGGCTTTCGCAGCAGACCTTCCGCAAGCCGAAACCGATTTCATGGCAAGGTCGCAGGTCTTCGCCTCGAAGCAGGCTTTCTCGGCCAAGATCACCCAGCCGGCATGGCGAACAAAAAAAAGCTGGTCGATCGTCGCCACCGAGGATCGCTCCATCAACCCCGATCTGGAGCGTGACATGGCAAAACGCGCCGGCAGCGAAGTGACCGAAATCAAGGCCAGCCACGCCGTCTTCGCCTCCCAAGCGGAAAAGGTCGCCGATGCGATCGAAAAGGCGGCAAGACAAGCCGGCAAGTAGCGCGCAGCCAGGAAATGTTCCTAAGCAGTCGCGAGGATGATGCCTCCGGTCGGGCGTCCGCCCGACCGGAGGCGCGCCCTGCCGGCCGGGACCCGCTCCCGCGGCCAAGTCGGCGCCATTTATACAGTTTTGTGACTATTCCATCAAAAAATGGAAGATCATTCACAAATTCTCATTTCAAATTGAGGAGGTTCCCTATAAAATTGAAGCGATATGCCATGTCGGGCGCAACCGGCTGGTGCAGAAACTGTGTCTCGGCGCAAATGCCGAATCGCAGATCCACGGCCGAACGAGACTCGAGAATGGCAGTCCTTGTTAAATTTTCGTCAGAACACTATTCCAGTGTAAACGATAAGGGAGACGCGCGATATGGATAGTCGCAGGGGCCGGCGCATCGCAGTCTTATCCGAGGCCCTTTCACAACATCGCATTCTGCACATCAAGAATGCTGCCGAGATCCTGGGCGTCTCGGAAATGACGGTTCGGCGTGATGTCAGCGCCAATGCAGGCCAGTTCGCGTTCCTGGGCGGCCATATCGTTCCGGCTGTCGAAGCGGAGAACGATGCCTATGAAATTTCCAGGGCAGCCGACAGCCATGCCGCGGCAAAACGACAGATCTGCACACAAGCCATTGATTACATTCACGATGACGATACCGTTTTTTTCGATTGCGGCACCACCTTGCCCTATCTGGTCGATCTTCTCCCAGACAAGATTCATATAACGGCGATCTGTTACGCGCTGAACGTCGCCGATCGTCTGACGCGAAAACCCAACGTTCGCCTTGTTATGCTCGGCGGTCTCTATCACCCCGCATCGGCAAGCTTTTCCGGTGCCTCGGGGCTGGAAATGCTCGATTCGCTGGTGATCAACGTGGCATTCCTTTCTGCAGCCGGTATCGATGCCCGGCGTGGCGCGACATGCGCGCATTTCCACGAAGCGGAGATCAAGAAAAAGGCGATGTCCCGCGCACGGAAGAATATTCTTCTCGCCGACAGCAGCAAGATCGGCAAGCTGAAGCCAGCCTTTTTCAGCGAGATGAAGGCGTTCGATGCGGTCATTACCGAAAACGGCATGAGCGATTTCGACTGACAAATCCGCATTTTTTCTGCGCCTGTCGAAATCTAACTTGACGCGACAGCCAGGTGATGCAACTCTCACAAACAATGAAAAAAAACTAACATTTTCGTTGATTGTGAAGACCGTCTTTCGCTGCGTGCATCTGCACAGAGAGCAACAGGATCTTCACACTCTGCCCGGGAGGATTCTGTTTGGAAACCGTTGCTGTTCACAATGCGGCAAACGCCCCCTCGCAATCGCCGGAGCGCACCCATAACCGGCCGCGCAATGCCGGCATGGAACTCGATCTCTCTTGGGTTCTCGATGCTAGGGTCAACCTGTCTGCCACCGAGCGCCGCATAGCCTCGCTTCCCGGACGCCGGACTGTCAAAAAAGACGCACAGGCGGCTTGGCTCCTGAAGGCGGTTACCTGCATCGATCTGACGACGTTGAACGGCGACGATACCCCCGAGCGCGTCAAGCGGTTGTGCGCGAAGGCGATGAATCCGGTACGCGCCGACCTTCTCGATTCGCTTGGCATGAGCGGCCGTTCGATCACGACCGGCGCCATCTGCGTCTACCATCGTTTTGTTGCAACAGCCGTCGAGGCGCTCGGCGATTCCGGCATTCCGGTCGCAGCGGTTTCGACCGGTTTCCCCGCCGGCCTCAGCCCGCACCACCTCAAGGTCAAGGAAATCGAGGCATCGGTTGCCGATGGCGCCAAGGAAATCGACATCGTCATCACCCGCGAGCATGTGCTGACCGGCAACTGGACGGCACTCTACGAGGAAATGAAAGAATACCGCGCCGCCTGCGGTGATGCGCATGTCAAGGCCATTCTGGCGACCGGCGACCTGAAGACGTTGCGCAATGTCGCCAGGGCCTCGCTGGTCTGCATGATGGCAGGCGCCGATTTCATCAAGACCTCGACCGGCAAGGAAGGCGTCAATGCGACGCTGGCCGTGACATTGACCATGCTGCGGGCGATCCGCGCCTATTACGAGCGCACCGGCATCAAGATCGGCTACAAGCCGGCCGGTGGCATTTCCGCGGCGAAGGACGTGTTAAACTACCAGTTCCTGATGAAGGATGAACTGGGGCGAGAATGGCTGGAGCCCGATCTCTTCCGCATCGGTGCATCGAGCTTGCTTGCTGATATCGAACGGCAGCTGGAGCATCATGTCACCGGTGCCTATTCGGCCCTCAACAGACACCCGATTGGATGATCCAGATGACTGTTGCCAAGTATTTCGACGAAATGTCCTACGGCCCTGCCCCTGAATCCGATATCGAAGCGCGCGACTGGCTGGCGCGCCACGCTTCCGGTTTCGGTCACTTCATCAATGGCGCGTTCGTGCCCTCGGTATCGGGCAAGAGTTTCGACACGTTCGAGCCAGCCACCGGCAAGGTCCTGGCGAAGCTCGCCAACGGCGGTGCGGCGGATGTGGACAACGCGGTTGCTGCGGCCCGCAAGGCGCAGGCGTCATGGGCGCGATTGCCGGGCCACGCGCGGGCGCGCCATCTCTATGCACTTGCCCGGATGATCCAGCGCCATGCACGTCTGATTGCTGTGGTCGAGGCCATCGACAACGGCAAGCCGATCCGCGAAACCCGCGATCTCGACGTGCCGCTGGCAGCCCGTCATTTCTATCATCACGCCGGATGGGCGCAAATCCAGGACACGGAATTCGCCGACCATGTGCCGGTGGGCGTCGTCGGCCAGATTATCCCCTGGAATTTCCCGTTCCTTATGCTGGCCTGGAAAGTGGCGCCGGCTTTGGCGCTCGGCAATACCGTCATCCTGAAACCTGCCGAATTCACGTCGCTGACGGCGCTTCTCTTTGCCGAACTGGCATCTGCGGCGGGCCTTCCGCCGGGCGTGCTCAATATCGTGACGGGAGAAGGCGAAACCGGCGCGCTGCTCGTCGGGCATGAGGATATCGACAAAATTGCCTTTACCGGATCGACCGAAGTCGGGCGCGTTATTCGCGAGCGTACCGCAGGCAGCGGCAAATCATTGACGCTGGAACTCGGCGGCAAGTCACCTTTCGTCGTTTTTGACGACGCCGATATCGACGGCGCCGTGGAAGGCGTGGTCGACGCGATCTGGTTCAACCAGGGGCAGGTTTGCTGCGCGGGTTCGCGGCTTCTGGTCCAGGAAGGCATTGCCGATCTTTTCCATGAGCGGCTGAAGCGCCGCATGCAGACATTGCGGGTCGGTCAGCCTTTGGACAAGTGCATCGATATGGGTGCGATCATCGCACCCGTGCAATTGACGCGTATCGAAACCCTGGTGAAAAAGGGAGTTTCAGAAGGCGCGACGCTGCATCAGGCGAAGATCGACCTGCCGAAAGGCGGCAGCTTCTACCCGCCGACGCTTCTCAGCGGCGTGCAGCCGACATCGATCGTCGCGACCGAGGAAATCTTCGGGCCGGTTGCGGTCTCCATGACTTTCCGCACACCGGAAGAAGCCGTCCAGCTTGCCAATCATACCCGCTACGGCCTCGCCGCCAGTGTCTGGAGTGAGACGATCGGCTTGGCGCTGAACGTTGCGGCAAAGCTCGCAGCCGGCGTGGTCTGGGTGAATGCCACCAATCTTTTTGACGCCGCCGTCGGTTTTGGTGGCAAGCGCGAGTCCGGGTTCGGCCGTGAAGGCGGACGGGAAGGTTGCTACGAATATCTGAAGCCGAAGGCTTGGGTCGGTCGCAAGGCGCGCGCAGCAATGCCCGCACTTTCGCAAGTGAAGCCGGTTGCCGGCGATTTTGCCCTGCCAACCATCGACCGGACGGCAAAGCTCTTCATCGGCGGCAAGCAGGCGCGCCCGGACGGCAATTATTCCCGTGTCATCGCCTCCCCCAAAGGCAAGGCGGTCGGAGAGGTCGGCGAGGGCAACCGCAAGGACATCCGCAATGCCGTGGTTGCCGCACAGGCCGCCTCCGCCTGGTCGAATGCCACCACGCATAACCGCGCTCAGATCCTCTATTACATCGCCGAAAACCTCAATGGTCGCGCCGATGAGTTCGCCTCGCGGATAACAGCGATGACCGGAGCGTCCGCAGCCAATGCAAATGCCGAGGTCGACGCCGCGATTTCGCGCCTCTTCACCTACGCAGCCTGGGCGGACAAATATGAAGGCGGCATTCACCAGCCGCCGCTTCGCGGCGTTGCCCTGGCCATGCCGGAAGCCATCGGCGTCGTAGGCGTCATTTGCCCGCCGGAAGCGCCGCTGCTCGGCTTTATCAGTCTGGTTGCGCCGTTGATTGCCACCGGCAATCGTGTCGTCGCGGTGCCGAGCGAGCCCTTCCCGCTTTCGGCGACGGATTTCTATTCCGTTCTGGAAACGTCGGATGTGCCTGCCGGTGTCGTCAATATCGTCACCGGGTCGGCGATGGAACTGGCAAAGATCCTTGCCGCCCACAACGACGTTGATGCGTTGTGGGCCTTCGGCTCCGCGGAATTGTCGACGACGGTGGAGAAGCTGTCTTCGGGCAATCTCAAGCGAACCTTCGTGGACAATGGCAAGGCGACGGACTGGATGGACCGAGCCGCTGCCGAGGGCGCGCTATACCTTCGCCGCGCTGTGGATGTGAAGAATATCTGGATACCCTACGGAGAATAAGGGCTCCAGCTCTAGTCATCCGGGCGGGAGGAGAACCGCACCGGCAGGCGAGAACAACGGAATTTGAGGGAATCGCAGAGCTGTAACGGAGCTGCGATTGTGGGGTCTGTTCCGCGGCACGACGAGCCGCGAAATAGTGCAATTAAGGGAGGACTTCCATGCTGAAGAATATCGATCCGGCTCTGAACGCGGATGTGCTGCACGCGCTCCGGTCCATGGGGCATGGCGACACGGTCGTTGTTTCCGACACCAATTTCCCTTCGGATTCGATTGCCCGGCAAACGGTGCTCGGCAAGCTGTTGCGGATAGACAATGTGTCCGCTGCCCGCGCCATCGAGGCTATTCTTTCGGTGATGCCGCTGGATACGCCGCTGCAGCCGTCTGCCGGGCGAATGGAAATCATGGGCGCGCCGGACGAGATCCCTCCAGTGCAGGAGGAAGTCCAGGCCGTCATCGACAGCGCCGAGGGCAAGCCGGCGCCGATGTATGGCATCGAGCGTTTCGCCTTCTATGAGGAAGCCAAAAAGGCTTATTGCGTCATCACCACGGGCGAAAACCGCTTCTACGGCTGCTTCCTGTTCACCAAAGGTGTGATTCCGCCGGAAGCCGTTTGAAGGGAAACGATAATGAAGGTGGGTGTTTCGATCCTCGGGATTTTCGTCGCCGATACGGCCTATCTGGCCAAGCGCATGCCAAACATTGGCGAGACAATCACCGGGACCGGTTTTGCAGTGGGCCCGGGCGGCAAGGGATCCAACCAGGCTGTCGCCGCAGCCCGCGCCGGGGGAACAGTCTCCTTCATCTCGAAGATCGGCCGCGACACGTTCGGCGATATGGCGCTGAAGACCTATGCGGAAGCGGGCGTGACGCCGAAGGTTGTCCAGATGGACGATATGCCGACCGGCGCTGCCTTCATCTACGTCAATGACGGTAACGGCGACAATGCGATTATCGTCTATCCAGGTGCCGCGGGCACCATCGGCGTTGGTGATGTCGAGGCGGCACGCGAAACCATCGAGCAATCGGCGGTTTTCGTCACCCAGCTCGAACAACCGGCCGAAGCGGCGCAGCGCGCCCTCGAAATCGCCCATGCGGCCGGCGTGACCACAGTTTTCAATCCGGCGCCGGCAGAGCCGTTTCCGGACACGATCTATCCGCTCTGCGACTATATCGTGCCAAACGAAACCGAGGCAGCCGCTATCGTCGGCTTTCCGCTCGACACGCTCGACGAGGCCAGACGGGCTGGCGACGCCTTTCTTGCCAAGGGCGTGAAAGCCGCGCTGATCACGCTGGGTGGTCGCGGCGTGTTGTACCATACGGCGGGGCAATCGGTTCATGTTCCGGCCGTCTCGTCGGGAGCAGTCATTGATACCACAGGCGCCGGCGACGCATTTGTCGGTGGCTTCTCGGCGGCACTCTCGCGGGGCGCTACTCCGGTCGAGGCCGTGCGTTTCGGCTGCGCGACCGCCGGTATCGCGGTGACGCGGCGGGGTACCGCGCCTGCAATGCCGAAGATCGAGGAAATCGAGGCGCTTCTCCGGCAAGGAGGCGCGGCATGACCCGCAACGATCCGATCAAGCACGTCTTCATCTGGCCGGCACTGCTGATCGTGCTGGTGATCTCGATCTTTCCGCTGATCTATTCGCTGACCACCAGCTTCATGAGCCTGCGGCTCGTGCCGCCGATCCCCGCGCATTTCGTCGGCTTCGGCAACTATATGGAACTGCTTCAGAATCCGCGCTTCTGGAATGTCGCCTGGACGACGACGATCATCGCTTTTGTCGCGGTGACGCTGCAATATGTCATCGGATTTTCCGTGGCGCTGGCGCTCAACCGCCGGGTGCCTGGCGAAGGTTTGTTCCGGGTGAGCTTCCTGGTGCCGATGCTGGTGGCGCCCGTTGCCGTTGCACTCATCGCCCGCCAGATCCTCAATCCCACGATGGGCCCGCTCAATGAGTTGATGACCGCCTTCGGCTTTCCCAATCTGCCGTTTCTGACGCAGACCAGATGGGCTATCGGCGCCATCATTTCCGTCGAAGTGTGGCAGTGGACACCCTTCGTCATCCTGATGCTGCTTGCCGGGCTGCAAACCCTGCCGGAGGACGTCTACGAGGCTGCCGCGCTTGAAAATGCCAGCCCCTGGCAGCAGTTCTGGGGGATCACCTTCCCGATGATGCTGCCGATTTCGGTGGCTGTGGTCTTCATCCGCCTCATCGAAAGCTACAAGATCATCGATACGGTGTTCGTCATGACAGGTGGAGGGCCTGGCATTTCCACGGAAACGCTCACCTTGTTCGCGTATCAGGAGGGCTTCAAGAAGTTCAACCTCGGCTACACTTCCGCCCTGTCCTTCCTGTTCCTGATCGTCATCACCGTGATCGGGCTGGTCTATCTCGCCATCCTGAAGCCCTATCTGGAGAAGCACAAATGAGCGTGCGTGACCTCAAGGGATCCGGCCGCTGGTGGGCGCTTGCAGGCTGCCTGCTCTGGCTGGCCTTCACCTTCTTTCCGCTTTACTGGGTCGCGATCACCTCGTTCAAGTCGCCGCTCGGCGTCGTCGGCGGGCCGACCTATATTCCATTTGTCGACTTCGACCCAACGCTGACAGCCTGGAGCGAGCTTCTGTCGGGCGCACGCGGCCAGTTCTACAACACCTTCATCGCCTCGACGATCGTCGGGCTGTCCGCATCGGTGCTGGCCACCTTCATCGGATCGATGGCCGCCTATGCGCTGGTGCGCTTCACCTTCGAGGTCAAGCTGCTGTCCGGCGTGATTTTCGTCGTCGTTGCCTTCGGCGGATATCTGCTCGGCCGCCATGTGCTGGGCTACGGGCAGGCTATATCGCTGATCTTTGCTTTTGTTGCAGCGCTTGCGCTCGCCATCGGCTCCAGCCGTATCAAGCTTCCGGGGCCACTCCTCGGCAATGATGATATCGTCTTCTGGTTTGTGAGCCAGCGCATGTTTCCGCCGATCGTCGCCGCCTTTGCCTTGTTCCTGATGTATACGGAAATGGGCAAGTTGGGGTTCAAGCTGGTCGACACCTATACAGGCCTCACCTTCGCCTATGTCGCCTTCTCACTGCCGATCGTGATCTGGCTGATGCGCGATTTCTTTGCGGCACTGCCGGTTGAAGTCGAAGAGGCGGCGATGGTCGACAATGTGCCGTCGTGGAGAATTTTCTTCGGTATCGTCCTGCCCATGTCCAAGCCGGGCCTGATCGCGACATTCATGATCACCCTCGCCTTCGTCTGGAACGAGTTCCTGTTCGCGCTCTTCCTGACCAGTTCCAAATGGCAGACCCTTCCCATTCTCGTCGCAGGGCAAAACAGCCAGCGCGGCGACGAGTGGTGGTCGATATCGGCAGCCGCCCTGGTCGCGATCATACCCATGGTCGTCATGGCGGGCATTTTGAGCAGGCTGATGCGGTCCGGCCTGCTTTTGGGAGCAATAAAGTGACCGTCCGACAACCCTAGTCATTGTTTAATTCCGGGGAGGAAAACATGAGAAGATTACTACTGAGTTCAACGGCAGCGGTACTGCTTGCTGGAACGGGCACGACATCCGCGCTCGCATGCGAACCGGACTACACCGGTGTCACGCTGACTGCCACGACGCAGACGGGACCTTATATCGCCTCTGCGCTGCAACTCGCGGCCAAGGGCTGGGAGGAAAAGACCTGCGGCAAGGTTAATGTGGTGGAATTTCCGTGGTCGGAACTCTATCCCAAGATCGTCACCTCGCTGACTTCGGGCGAAGACACGTTCGACGTGGTCGCCTTCGCGCCAGCCTGGGCGCCGGACTTCACCGATTTTCTCTCGGAAATGCCCAAGGCGATGCAATCGGGTGCCGATTGGGACGACATCGCTCCGGTTTACCGCGAGCAACTGATGGTCTGGAACGGCAAAGTGCTGTCACAGACCATGGACGGTGACGCGCATACCTATACCTACCGCATCGACCTTTTCGAGAACGCCGACAACCAGAAGGCCTTCAAGGCAAAGTATGGTCATGATCTCGCGCCGCCGAAAACCTGGAAGGAATATCTCGACATCGCCGAGTTCTTCCAGCAGCCGGACAAGGGCCTCTGGGGCACGGCGGAAGCCTTTCGCCGTGGTGGCCAGCAATTCTGGTTCCTGTTCAGTCACGTCGCCGGATACACCAGCCATCCCGACAATCCCGGCGGCATGTTCTTCGATCCCGACACGATGGATGCGCAGGTCAACAATCCGGGCTGGGTGCGCGGTCTGGAGGAATATATTCGCGCGTCGAAACTGGCCCCGCCAAATGCGCTGAACTTCTCGTTCGGCGAAGTGAACGCGGCCTTTGCCGGAGGCCAGGTCGCCGAGTCGATCGGCTGGGGCGATACCGGCGTCATTGCCGCCGATCCGAAGCAGTCGAAGGTTGCCGGTAGCGTCGGCTCGGCATCACTGCCGGGATCGGACGAAATCTGGAACTACAAGACCAAGAAGTGGGATAAGTTCGACCACGTCGTCCAGACCTCTTTCATGGCCTTCGGCGGTTGGCAGGCAGCCGTACCGTCGTCTTCCAAGAACCAGGAGGCGGCTTGGAACTATATCCAGTTCCTGACGAGCCCGGCAGTTTCCGGTCAGGCGGCGATCACCGGCGGCACAGGCGTCAATCCTTATCGTCTATCGCACACGACAAATACGGCGTTGTGGTCGAAGATATTCACCGAGCGTGAGGCAAAGGAATATCTTGGAAGCCAGAAGGACGCGGTAACCGCCAAGAACACGGCGCTCGACATGCGCCTGCCGGGCTATTTCTCCTATACGGAAATTCTTGAGATCGAGCTTTCCAAGGCATTGGCAGGAGAAGTGACGCCGCAGCAGGCGCTGGATACCGTGGCTGCCGGATGGAACAAGCTGACGGACGAGTTTGGCCGCGACAAGCAACTGGCAGCCTATCGTTCGTCGATGGGCCTGCCTGCAAAATAAACCCATCCGCAACATCCCATCCCGGCGGTGCCGGGATGGGATCAGGCATCGTTGAAAGAAGACGGAGACGATCGCCGCTTAGAACTGGCGATGGAATTCTCGTGAAAAGGTTACAGCATGTCCCAGGTGCGTTTGGATCAGGTCACCAAATCCTTTGGCAGCGTTGAGGTCATCCCTCCGCTCGATCTGGCAATTGCCGACAAGGAATTCGTGGTTCTCGTGGGGCCGTCCGGCTGCGGGAAGACAACCACCCTGCGGATGATCGCGGGGCTGGAACAGACGACATCAGGGGAAATCCGGATCGGCGAGCGCGACGTTACGGCGCTGCGTCCGGGTCTGCGCAATTGCTCGATGGTGTTTCAGAATTATGCGCTCTATCCGCATATGACAGTCGCCGAAAACATCGGCTACGGCATGAAGGTGCGCGGAACGCCGAAGCAGGACATCGATGCCGCCGTTGCAAATGCGGCGCGCATTCTCAATCTCGGTGCCTATTTGAAACGCAAGCCGAACGCGCTTTCGGGTGGTCAACGCCAACGTGTGGCGATTGGCCGGGCGATTGTCCGCCAGCCGGATGTGTTCCTGTTCGACGAACCATTGTCCAACCTCGACGCTAAATTGCGCATTGAAATGCGAACAGAAATCAAGCTCTTACACCGCCGACTTAAAACCACGATCGTCTACGTTACGCACGATCAGGTAGAGGCGATGACGATGGCAGATCGGGTCGTGGTTATGAATCAAGGGCGGATCGAGCAGGCCGCTGATCCGATCACCCTATATGAATCCCCGAAGAACCTCTTTGTCGCTGCCTTCATCGGCTCGCCCAGCATGAATTTCATCGAGGGCCGACTTGTGCAAACCTCCGGTGGAATTGCCTTCCAAGCCGAGGGTGACGTCGACATTGCGATTCCTGCGCAAAGAGCCGAGCGCCTTTCGGCGGCAGTGGGACAGTCCGTGGTTCTCGGAATCCGACCGGAACATACGATGGTCAGGGATCCAAACGCTTCGACTGTGAGCCTCCATGTCGCCGATATCGAGCCCCTCGGTCCATACACACTGGCGATCGGCAAGGTCGGGTCAGCAGCCTTTACTGCCCAAATCGACGCATCCTCGCGCGTTGGCCCGGATGACAGGATCAGCGTTCCAATTGATCCCCAAAAAATGCACTTCTTCCTTAAAAGTACCGGAGACACGGTCGGCTAAGAACCACCGCGACCCTATACAGCGATCCATCAAAGGACATGCGGAGATCGCGATCTGCTCGGTATGAATTCAAAGATGCGTGGCATTGGCAGCGCTGCATAGGCGCGAAAGCGCGTCGCGCAAAAGGAGAAATGCCCCTCTCCGGAACTGGAGAGGGGCAACATCATTACCTGTTGGCCGCGACCGGGCGGACCAACGGGGTGACGCGGCGAATGGTGACGCGGCGGTTTTCCTGCTCGGGGCCCGACGTGTTGACCTTCAGATACTGCTCACCATAACCCTGCGTCGCGAGGTTCTCCGGCGCGATGCCGTAGACGTCGGTGAGCACGTTGGCGACCGATTCCGCCCGCTGGTCGGACAGGAGGAGGTTGCTCTGGTCTGAGCCAACAGCATCGGTATGCCCCTCGATCAGGAAGGTCTCGCTCGGATCCTTCTGGAGCACCTGGCTGATCGCGTCGGCGACCTTGCGCAACGTGCGCGCCTGGGTCATCGGAATCTCGGCGCTACCGGTCGCGAAGGTGATCGTGTCGAGGTCGATGCGGCGCACCTTGTCGCGGATACGGGCCGAATACTTCACCTCATCAAGCGAGTAGACACGTTCCACAGGCTCGACTGGCGGCTCGCTCAGGAACTCGTAATAGTCCCGGTTCGGGTCGCTGCGCGTGTCGATGATGTAGTCGCTGAGCGGTACGCGCAGCCGCATCGGCGGCAGGTCGGCGCCCGGATCCTCGAAATAGTCGCGGTCCGGATCGTCATAGAGGTCCTGCGAATAATAGAGCACGTCCTCGCGCCCACGGGCGTCGACGCGCGACCGCTGGATGATGTCGCCGTAGCGGTTGCGGATCGTCACGATGCGGTAGCCTTCCGGCCGCGTGATCGTCTCACGGTAGCGGTCGCCTGAAAGCTCCTCGTAGCTCGGCCGCTCGCCGTCGCGCAGGAAGCGCCGGTCGTCGTCGCCGCGCACGATCGTCCTGTTGTCGTACTGGATGATCACCCGGCTGTCGTCGTCGCCGCGGTCGTCGAAGCGCGCGCCGTCGGGACGGACGAATTGCGGCCGCTCATCGAGCTTCCTGCCCTTCTCGCGGGTCACCGCCTCGAGCTTGACCGGCGCCGTCGCCTGGCCGCCGGTGGCAGCCTGCGCATCGGCATCTGAGGTCGGCACCTTCACTTCCTGGCTGTCGGCGCGCTGCCGGTCGCGGTCGCGGCGGCCTTCGCGGCCCTTGCTGCGGTCGGCATCCTTGTCGCTGTCGAGCACGGCTGCGCCGTTCTCGACCGGCAGAACGACGGTCTCATTGCTCTTGGCCGGATCTGCAGCGATCTTCTTGCGGCGCTCCAGTTCCTCGGGCGAAACCTTTTCCGGTGCCGGAATAGCCTGCTCCACCTGCTGGCCACCGCTGGCGTCCGGCTGCGGCTGGGCAGTGTCAGTCGCGGGCGCGGCCGGCGGGGCGCCGGCGGGCTGCTCGCCGGCGGGCTTTGCCGCCGTGCCGTCCTTCGGCTTCTCGGCCGGCGCGGCTTCCGGTGCTGCCGCCTTGTCTTCGGTCGTCTTAGCCGCAGGGGCATTTTCTGCAGGTGTTGCAGTCTCGCCCTTTGTCGGCTTCTGCTTGGCAGGCGCCTCGGCTGCGGGTTTCATCTCTGGCTTCGCTTCGGGCTTGGCCTGTTCTTCGGTCGGTGTCACCGCCTCGGGAGCGGCAGTCTCAGCCTTGCCCTTGCCTTTATCTTTGCCCTGGGCCTCATCCTGCCCCTTCTCCCGCTTGCCGCCTTCCGGCTTGGCTTCAGGTTGTGCCTGTTCCGTTTCCGGCTGAGCTTCCTTTGCTGCCGGCTGCTGTTCGGGCTGAGGCTGAGCCTCCGGCTCGGCCTGCTGCGTCTCCTGCTTCTTCGGCTTCTTCGGCTTTTCCTGCGTTACCGGCTGCTCTTCCTGCTGCGGCGCGGCCTCTGGCTTTGCCTCGGGCTGGGCCTGCTGTTTGGCTTTCCGCTCGGGCTTGCTTTCAGGCTGCTCCGCGGGCGCCTCCTTCGGTGCCTCCGCCTTCGGCGCTTCCGGCTCTGCCTTGGGTTCAGGTGCTTCCTTCCGCTCGGCCTTCGGCTTTTCGGCGGGCGCTTCCTGCTGCGCCGGCTTCTCGGCGGCCGGCGCCTGTTCGGCCGGGGCTTCCCCCTGTCCCTTGTGCTTTTTCTTCTTCAGCAACTCCTCCTCGGAAGGCGCATCCTGCGCCACCTCGAAGCTACCCGGCTCGACCTGCCGCACGGCCGCGGCCTGCGTCGCAACGTCGCGTACGGCCGCCATCGCCGATGCCGGCTGCAGCGCCAGCGAAAGAGAAAGCAGCGGAAAAGCCGCGCTCGCGAACAATCTTGATTTCATGCCCATCGGGTTTCCTCGATCCTGTTTGAGCTTCTTGAAGGCCGCAAGGCCCTGGTTCCGCCCCTAGCTTCGCATTGAGGCGAAACGGCGGAATGGCAATCGCCGAGCCGCCGATTTGTTCCGGTTCTAGGGAGGTCGGGATTAACCTCGCGTGAATGTTGCAGTCTGCCGACGTTCATCTCGCCCGCTATTTGCACCGCCCAATTGCGGTGGGATTTGTGTTGCAATTCCATGAAAAAAAGTCTGATTATCGCCGCAAGGCGGTCTCAGCACCGTTGAACTGCGGCCGTCAGCCCAAGAGAAAAAGGAGCGACGGCTACCAACAGAGAGGATCCTCATGCATATCTCCACCCGTATTTTCGCGGCAGCCTCGATCGCGGCGATGTCCCTTTTTGCCGGCTCGGCCATGGCCGATGGCGAGAAGTATGTGATCGGCACCGATTCGACCTATCCGCCCTTCGAATTCGTCGATGCCAGCGGCACGATCCAGGGTTTTGACATCGACATTGCCAAGGCGCTCTGCGCCGAGATGAAGGCGGAATGTACCTTCGTCAGCACCGACTGGGATGGCATCATCCCGGCGCTCAACGCCAAGAAGTTCGACATGATCGTTTCCTCCATGTCGATCACACCGGAGCGTCTGAAGCTCGTCGACTTCTCCAACAAGTACTACAACACCCCGCCGGCAATCGCCGTGCCGAAGGATTCGACGATAGCGGATGTCGCCGGCCTGAAGGGCAAGGTGATCGGCGCGCAGACCTCGACGACTCACGCCAACTATGCCGAGAAGCATCTCGCCGACACCGAGCTGAAGCTCTACCCGACGGCTGATGAATACAAGCTGGACGTTGCCAGTGGCCGTGTCGATGCCGTCATCGACGACGTCGTCGTTCTCTCCGAATGGGTCAAGTCCGACGCCGGCGCCTGCTGCAAGATCCTGACGACGCTGCCGGTCGACAAGGAAATCAACGGCAACGGCGCAGGCATCGCCATCCGTCAGGGCGATCCGCTCAAGGAAAAGCTGAACACGGCGATCGCCGCGATCCGCGCCAGCGGTGAATACAAGAAGATCCAGGACAAGTACTTCGACTTCGACGTTTACGGCGAATAAGAAATTCGGTATCTGGCCGAGGAAGGTAATGGCGGAAGGCTTGCTCTTCCGCCATTTTTGTTTGACAAAGATGGCAAGATCAAAACGGCAAAAGCCGTGAGGGGAATTTACGCATGGGCGGATTATTTTCCGCGCTCGGCTCCTTCTGGAGCTGGATTGTGCACATTTTCGATCCGCTATGCGGACCCGTTGGCATCTTTACCTGGTTGGGTCAGTCGACGATTCTTGCCTGTGGCGATACCGGCTGGGGCGATGAGATCGCGCTTGGCCTGCAGGTCACGATTTCGGTGGCGATCGTCACCCTGCCGATCGGCCTCGTCATCGGCTTCCTGGTGGCGCTCGGCCAGCAGTCGGAGGAAAAGTCGCTGCGGCTGGCGGCCGGTATCTACACGACGATCTTCCGTGGCCTGCCGGAGCTTCTGACGCTCTTCATCATCTACTACGGCATGCAGATGCTCATCCAGTCTCTGCTGACCTTCGTCGGCTATGACGGGCCGCCCGTCGAGATCAATGCCTTCCTCGCCGGTGTCATCGCGCTTTCGGTCGTCTTCTCCGCCTACTGTTCGGAGGTGCTGCTCTCGGCCTTCCGCGCCATTCCCAAGGGACAATATGAGGCGGGAGATTCGCTCGGCCTGCATCGCGGCCGCACGCTGCGCCTGGTCATCCTGCCGCAACTCGTGCGCATCGCGCTGCCGGGCCTGACGAACCTCTGGATGGTGCTGCTGAAAGACACCTCCTACGTCTCGATCATCAGCCTTGCCGATATCCTCCGCCAGACGAGTGTCGCCGTGCGCGTGACCAAGGAACCCTTCTTCTTCTATGGCCTGGCCTGTTGCCTCTATCTGGTGCTCGCCATCCTCTCCTCCTTCCTGCTCGTCTACGTCGAGCGTTGGGCCAAGCGTTCGGAGATCAGTCGATGAGCTATGCCGAAACGCTGATTCCACCGCAGCCCGCGCCCCGCGAGGTGATGAAACCGATGACGCCGGCGCGCATGGCCGGCTATATCTTCGTCGCCGTCTGGGCTCTGCTGGCGGCGCTTCTTGTCTTTTCCGTCGTCAATGGCTGGGATCCGGAAAAATTCACCCGTTACGGTCCGCGCTACCTCCATGGTCTCTGGATAACGCTGAGCCTCGTTTTCATTTCCGTCATCTGCGGCGCCATCCTGTCGCTGCCGCTTGCCGTGGCGCGCATGTCGAAGAACCGGGTACTGAATGCGCTGGCCTACAGCTACATCTATTTCTTCCGCGGCACGCCGCTGCTTGCCCAACTGTTCCTGGTCTATTACGGCCTCGGCATATTCCGGCCGCAGCTTGAGGCCGTCGGCATCTGGTGGTTCTTCCGCGATGCCTGGTACTGCGGCCTCTTTGCCATGACCATCAATACCGCGGCCTATCAGGCCGAAATTCTGCGCGGCGCGATCGAAAGCGTATCGCATGGCCAGCACGAGGCGGCCGCCGCACTCGGAATCCACAAGTTCATCGCTTTCCGGAAAATCATCCTGCCACAGGCTCTCATCGTCGCGCTTCGCCCTTATGGCAACGAGATCATCCTTCTGATCAAGGGCTCGGCGGTCGTCGCCATCATTACCGTCCTCGACCTGATGGGCGAAACCCGCTACGCCTTCTCCCGCACCTTCGACTACCAGACCTATCTCTGGGCGGCGATCTTCTATCTCGTCATCGTCGAGGCCTTACGCCATCTCTGGGCCTGGATCGAACGCCGCCTGACCCGGCATCTCAAGCGCTGATGCGTGACGCCGAAACGCATGTCGCAGTTTTGGGATAAGCGCGTGCATGAGACAAAGCCGATTTGGCAGCACTCTCGGTATGATGCTGCCAAGTCATTGATATAAAAAATAAATTGTCCTTTTATGAAGTATCTGTAAAGATTTCATTAACCACTCGCATGTTTCCATATCACGTAGCGCTAATAAGCGCGCGAGTGGGAACAAGAAGAAGTGGAATGCGATGCACAAGGACATGGAAAGACAATTGCAGGGCTACGGTCTGACGACCGCCCAGATCCTCTACCACCTGCCGGACCACCCGGCGATCCTGCAGACCTATGTCTGGCAGGACTACGACCTCGCCCCCGATTTTCCCGAAATGCGCGGCTTCCTGAAATTCTGGGAAGAGAAGCTCGACGGGCCGCTGCATTCGGTGCGCTACATCCACCGCAAGCTGATCTCGGCAACCGAGTGGCGGGCGCTGAAGGGCGAGTTCATCCTGCACTGATCGGCTCTGCAGCAGGATGCCGAAAAGTGTGAGCGGTTCGGGCGGCATGTTATGACCGCGTCAGACATGCGCCTCGCCATGGCCGAATTCGCCTTCGTCGCGATCCGGGCGAAGCGCGAAAGCGAGCATGCCGAGATAGAAGGCGACGACAATGGCAATGACCGCAAGGCCGGGAACCGGCCCGAGCACGGCATTGTCGATGACATAGGCCCATGACTGCGCCTGCAGCGCCGGCATGCCCTCCGTCTGCAGTTTCGGCGTCGAGATCTTCAGGCACCAGGCGAGCAACAGGATGAAATACATCCAGCCGTAATTGCGTTTGAGCCGGCGGTGCATCGCCTCCTGATAGCTGAGCAGGAAGCGCGGTTTGCGCAGGCTACGGGCGACCACCATCGCCCATTCGCCGCCGGCCCCGGCCTCCGGCGCCAGAATCTCGGCGAAATAGCAGCGCTCGATCTGGCGAATGCGGGCACGGTAGATATCGAAGAAGCGGTAACGCCGCGCCTCGATCATCAGCAGCAGCGTCACCAGCATCATCCCGAACAGCAGCACTCCATGATGCGAAGTCGGCGTCGACAGCGACACCGAAAGCAGTGCTGCGACCACGGTGATCGCCCAGTTGGAGGTTCGGTCGATGCGGTCGCGCCAACTTGTCATCCGTCCGAGTTCACCGCGGTAATAATGAATGAGCGTGTTCGTAACCTCGCCTGGTGTACTTGGCAGCAAAGGCCGTGCGCCCTCTCCTTCCCGTACCAATGACGTCCTGTCTTCCTTCATTTTCATGGCTCGTTCCTCCCTTCGTCTTCTTTTCAGCCATTCTGCGCCCGCAAGCGCGCCATTGCAAAACATCCAAAGCAGCCTTAGACGCATGCTTGAAACAAAAGGACGATGGACTGCTATGGCAAAGAAGATCGACGAAGAAGCCCTTGGCGAGGCCTATAACCGGGCGCTGGCGCTGGAAAAGGCCGGCGATGTCGACGCGGCCGTTGCAGCCTATGAGGAAGTCTTGGCAATCGATCCCGACGATCACGGCGGTGCGGCCGTGCGCATCGCCGCGATGGGCCGCGGCGAGACGCCGGTCAGGGCGCCCGACGCCTATGTCGAGACCTTGTTCGACCAGCATGCCGAGGTTTTCGAGGACGTGCTCGTCGAGCAGCTCGGTTATCATGTGCCGATGCTGGTGCGCCAGCGACTGCAGACGCTGAAACTCGGACCGTTCAAGCGACTGCTCGATCTCGGCTGCGGCACAGGTCTCACCGGCGGCGCACTGCGCGATCTCTGCGCTGACATGACCGGCATCGATCTATCGGAGAAGATGGTCGAGATCGCCCATGAGAAGGATCTTTACGAGACGCTCTTCGTCGCCGAGGTCGAGGATTTCCTCGACGACAACGATGAGGAAGCCTTCGACATCATCACCGCCACCGACGTGCTGCCCTATCTCGGCGCACTCGAACCGCTGTTCTTCGGCGCCGCCGAGAACCTGACGCCGGGCGGCCTGTTCATCTTCTCCTCGGAGACCCTGCCCGAGGAAATCCTCGCCGGCCGCGCCTACATGGTCGGGCCGCACCAGCGCTTCGCCCATGCCGACGCCTATGTAAGAGAACGCCTGACTGCCACCGGTTTCGAACTCGTCGAGATATCGGATATCAACGTGCGTATGGAAGACGGCCAACCGACACCCGGCCATCTGGTCATCGCTCGCTATATCGGCTGACGGATACTTGCACGATTGGCGAAGTATCTATTGCCTGAGACGTCGCAATCTGATAGTTAGTCGATCGGTAAAGTTTACCGCAACGATAGGAAAGGTTGCCGCATGTCGCTCGTGCTCTATGGGCATCCGCTCGCCTCCTTCTGCCACAAAGTGCTGATCGCGCTTTATGAAAACGCCACCCCCTTCGAAAATCGCATCGTCGATCTTTCCGATGAGACCTCACGCGCCGATCTTTTCCGTTTCTGGCCGATCGGCAAGATGCCGCTGCTCCGGGACGAGGCGCGCGACAGCACCATTCCCGAGACATCGATCATCATCGAATATCTCGAGCAATATTATCCCGGCCCCGTTCGCCTGCTGCCGCCGGAGATCGACCGGGCGCTCCAGGTCCGCCTCTGGGACCGCTTCTTCGACCATTATGTTCAGGCGCCGATGCAGACGCTCGTCAGCAATCGCCGGCGGCCCGAGGGAGCGGCTGACGAAATCGAGGTGGCCGCCGCCAAGGCGACGCTCGCCACCGCCTATGCGATGATCGAAAAGCAGCTCGCCGACAAGCAATGGATATCAGGCGACGCCCTCACCATGGCTGATTGCGCCGCAGCGCCTGCTCTCTTCTATGCCGAGACGCTGATCCCCTTCACTCAGCAACAGCCGAACCTTCGCGCCTATTATGATCGACTGCTAGCGCGCCCGTCCTTTGCAAGGGTTCTGGAAGAGGCCCGCCCCTACTTCAAGTTCTACCCCTACAAAGACAGGCTGCCGGTCCGCTTCCAGGATACGGCGGGATGATCGAAAGCCAGGCGGATCTCGACCGTATGTTCCATGCGCTTTCCGATCGCAGCCGCCGCGGCATGATCGATCGCCTCGGCCGCGGCCCGGCCTCCGTTACCGAACTGGCCGCACCGCTCGCGGTTGCCTTGCCGACGGTGATGAAACATCTGCAGGTGCTGGAGGAGAGCGGCCTCGTGCTCTCCGAAAAATCCGGCCGGGTGCGAACCTATCGCCTGCAGCAGGATGCGCTTGCCACCGTCGAACGCTGGGTGGAACAGCGAAAGGTCCGCTGGACCACCGCCTTCGACAGGCTGGATCAATTTCTCGCCGATGAAACAAAGGGCCTTCCCGAATGACGACACGATCCGCCGAACATGCCACCCTCGTCATCGAGCGCCATTTGAAAGCGCCGGTTGCCCGCGTCTTCCGCGCCTGGTCGGCGCCGGAGGCCAAGCGCCAATGGTTTGCCTGCCATGGTGACTGGGTGCCGCTCGACTACCGGCTCGATTTCCGCCCCGGCGGCACGGAAAGAAACCACGTCGCCGATACCGACGGCCTTCTGCACGCCTATGACGCCCATTACATCGATATCGTACCCGATACCCGCATCATCTATGCCTATGAAATGAAGCTCGGGGAAACCCGCATCTCCGCGTCGTTGACCACCGTCGTCTTCGACGCCGAACCCGGCGGAACCAGAATGGTCTTCACTGAGCAGGTGGTCTTCCTTGACGGCTACGCCGACAACGGTGCCCGCCTCCAGGGCACCGAAATCGGCCTCGACAATCTGGAACTCTTCCTCGAGCGCGAGGAAAGCCCGATTCATTGAAATCGCATGTCAGCGATCTTGCCAGGGGTCAAGCGTTGCTTGATTTCTTCCGCGAGCCGGCGGGGCGAGTTGAAGTGTTGAGTGTGACGGCACTCCGAATGAGCGCCTTCAACGCCTCCTCGTCGATCTCGTCGCCCTCATGAAAATCGATGGCGCGCCTGACATTGCCGTCAAGGCTGGAATTGAAGAGGCCTGAGGGATCCGCCAGCGAGGCGCCTTTGGCGAAGGTCAGCTTCACCACGCTCTTATAGGTCTCGCCGGTGCAGATGATGCCGGCGCGCTCCCACACCGGAACGCCTCTCCACTTCCATTCCTCGACCACCGCGGGCTCGGCCTGCCGGATGAGCATGCGGACGCGGGCAAGCATCTCGCCCCGCCAATCGTGCAGTTCCTCGATCCTCGCATCGATCAGCTGAGAGGGAGAGGCTCCCTCGTTTCCTTCCCCGGAATCGCTCTTCTTCATGACTGCTGTCGCTTTCTTCATGGTTGTCGTTGCTGGATGCCGGCCTGGCATCCGCTCACATCCGTTCGCCGGGCAATTGGCTGGCCTGCTCCACCCAGGCGGCGAGCCGGGCTTCGTCGATTTGGTCGCTCTCGCGGATGTCGAGGTAGCGCACTTCCTTCTGCTTGGATTGGCCGGGCGGCAGAGGATGCAGCGACGTGCCGCGGAAGAAAGCCACCTTGACGTATTTCGTGAAGCAATGAACGCCGAGGAACCAGCCCTGCCCTTCAATGCCGTAAAGGGGCGAATTCCATTTGACGGCCTTGTATACGCCGGGCACCGTGCGCGTGATCAACACATCCAGGCGGTGCCCGACGTCGCTTTTCCAGCCCGGCATGGCGGCGATATAGGCGTGCACCGGAGCGTCGCCGTAACCCTTGGCGATTTGAGGGTTGCCGCCGGAGAGAAGCGTCGGCTCCCCGGTGGCCGGCTTGGCCGCTGCCTTCTTGGTGACCTTCGCTTCGGTCTTGGACGTCTTGCCGGCCATCGCCTTCACTCCTATCCGCCGTTGCGTCCCGCGCCGCGCCATCGGGTGGCATATGGCAGGACGAACAAGTAGAGACCGGTAAGCAGGAGCAAGGTGAGCGGCAACAGCGCCAAGAGGCCCACCCAGACGGACGATTTCTCCCGCACCATGGCGATGATATTGGCGATGACCGCCACCGTAAAGGCAATGGACAGCCATCGGTGGATCTGCCGAAACCAGTTGTTCCAGTTCAATTGGGACCTCCTCCTCGAAATGAGCCTTGACGATGGGCTGCTTGCCGGGCGGGCGCCTCTCACTCTGTCCGCGCGAGAACCTGCTCCAGCTTTTCGAAGAACTGCGGCCAGCCGCTCCTGGCGCCTCCATAGGCCTGCCGCTGATCCGGCCGGAAACCAGACTGTTCCATGCGCAGATGCGTGCCCGTGCCTGTCGGCGTGAGCGTCCAGGTGACGACGGTTTCGAGGCCATAGGCGCCCCAGCTATAAGCGAGCGTCTTGTTCGGCTCGACCTCCAGAACCCGGCAGTCGACCGAGCCCCAATCGGCATTGAAGTTGAAACGGTGGTCGACGACCGGTTTGAAGTCACTCTTCATCAGCCACTCCTGGATCAGGTGCGGCTGGGTGAGCGCGCGCCAGATCTTGTCCGTGGGAAAAGGCATCTCCCGTTCGATCACGACGGAACGTGTTTCGGTCGATATATAGGTCATTGATCCATCCTCTTCAGCAAATCTTCGAGCGCGTCGAAACGGCTTTGCCAGAAGCCCGCCATCTCACTTGTCCAGTCGACCAGTGGCGCCAGCGCACCGAGCTGGGCACTATAATGCGTCTGGCGACCTTCGTGGCGGTCGCGCACCAATCCGGCCTGCTTCAGGATTCCGAGATGTTTTGAAACGACTGGTTGCGAGACCCCTGCCCGCGCCGTCAGAGCTCCGACCGTCTTTTCTCCTTCACGGCACAGCCGCTCGAAAAGCGCCCTCCGGGTCGGGTCGGAGAGCGTTCTGAAGAGCATGTCCTGAGCGTTCGACATCTACGATCCATACCTCAATAGCTATGAGTCATACGTATAGCCATAGAGGTATGAGTGAGTCAAGTTGGCGCAAGACGACTTGAGGGAGCCATTATTGGTGAGTTACGCGCATGCAGCAGCATGCCTCGGCAGAGAACAGTGATTTCTCATACCCATGCGCCTATCAATTTCGCCATCGCTCATGCCTGCTCGCGTCGACACGCCTCGCTTATGCCGAGATCATGCAACTTCGCGAACAGCGCTGGGATCAATGACCGCCGCCGGTGCCGAGGATCGCGGCGAGCAGCCGGCCTTCGAGCTCGGCAAGGTCGGGGTTACCATGCCGGCGCGGATGCGGATAGGGAATGGGAAGATCGAGCGCGATCCGCCCCTCGTCGAGCACGATGACCCGATCGGCGAGATGCACCGCTTCGCTGACATCGTGGGTGACGAGCACAGTGGTGAAACCGAGTTCGCGCCACACGCGATTGATGAGTTCCTGCATGCTGATCCGCGTCAGCGCATCGAGCGCGCCGAGCGGCTCATCCAGCGCCAGCACACCCGGCCGGCTCACCAGCGCCCGTGCCAGCGCCACACGCTGCCGCTGACCGCCGGAGAGCCGCGCCGGCCATTCGCCGGTCTTCTCGCCAAGCTGGACTTCGGCAAGCACGGCCTCAGTCGCCTTCAGCGCCGCCCGTCGGTCGATGCCGTCACCGAGCCCGACCACGACATTGTCGGCGACGCTGAGCCAGGGCAGCAACCGCGGCTCCTGGAAAACGATGCGCGCATTCGGGCTCGCCTGTGCGCCCTCGGCATCCTCGAAATGCAATTCGCCGGCGCTCGGCTCGTCAAGGCCCATCAGGATGCGCAGCAGCGTGCTCTTGCCGCAGCCGCTCTTGCCGATCACGGCAACGAACTGGCCGGCCGGAATATGCAGGTTGATGCCGCGCAACACGCGGTTGGTCCCAAAACTCTTTTCAAGCCCCGTCAGGCTGATCGCCGCCGCCCCCGCGGGGGCGATGCGTTTCGCCGCAGATTCATAGGCCGGCTCGTCGCCGGCAGCGTGAAAACGCTCATGCGCAATCGATGTCATGGCGTCTCTCCTATTTCTGATAGACCGGGTTCCAGGCGAGCGTCCGCTTCTCCAGCGCCCGGGCGATGACATCGGCAAGCTTGCCGAGCACGGCATAGATGACAAGGGCGAGCACGACGACGTCAGTCATCATGAATTCGCGAGCATTGTTGGCCATGTGACCGATGCCGGACGATGCAGCGATCGATTCCGATACGATCAGCGTCAGCCACATGATGCCCAGCGCATATCTCAAGCCGACGAAGATCGACGGCAGCGCGCCTGGAAAGATCACCTTGCGGAACAGCGTCCAATTGCCCATGCCATAGACCTTGCCCATCTCGATCAGGTCGCGATCGACATTGCGCACTCCATGATAGGTGTTGAGATAAACCGGGAAAAGCACGCCGAGCGAGGTCAAAAAGAGCTTCGATTCCTCGCCGATCCCGAACCACAGGATGACGAGCGGGATCATCGCCAGGTGCGGAATGGTGCGCAGCATCTGCAGTGTTGTATCGGTCAGCTGTTCGGAAATGCGCGACACGCCATTGGCAATGCCGAGCAGGAAACCGATCGAGCCGCCGACGAGAAGGCCGGCAAAGGCGCGGCCGGCGCTCACCAGCACGTCGTTCGGCAACTGGCCGGAAACCGTCGTCGACCAGAAGGCGAGGCCGACATCGGCCGGCGACGGCATGATGCGCGACGAGATCCAGCCGACAGAGGAGGCAAGCTGCCAGAAGGCCACGATCACCACCGGCACTAGGTAAGGCGTCAGCTTCTCCAGGCCGGGCAACGGCAGGCGTAAACCCGCCTTCGCGGCCTTTTCGGAAGCGACAGACCGTACAAACGGAGTATCGAAAGTCGACATGCAATGTCCTCACGCTTTTCGGGAACAGGACGTCGCAAGCCGTAGACGGCTTGCGACGGTGTCGCGCTCTGCGTCTTCGTCGAACTCAGGAACCGGAGACGACTTTCAGATTGCCGCCATGGCTACCGCCGGCGAAAACCTGCTTGCGCCCGAACTCATTGTTGAAGCCCAGGCGCTGCTGCTCGCGGGTGATGCCGAGTTCGGGGAAAAGCAGCTCGGCGACGCGATAGGCCTCTTCGAGATGCGGATAGCCGGAACCGATCACCGTATCGATTCCGATCTCCTGATATTCGCGAAGGCGCGCGGCCACCGTCTTCGGTGACCCCACAAGCGCGGTGCCTGCACCAGCGCGCACCAGGCCGACGCCGGCCCAGAGGTTCGGCGAGACTTCGAGTTTATCGCGGCGCCCGCCATGAAGGGCGGCCATGCGTTTCTGGCCGACCGAGTCGGACTCGTGGACGAAGCGCTCCTGCGCCTCGCGAATCGTATCGTCGTCGAGATGGCGGATCAGCCGTTCGGCCGCCTCCCATGCCTCCTCATCGGTTTCGCGCACGATGAAGTGCAGGCGGATGCCGAAGCTCACCTCGCGACCGCGCTCGCCGGCGGCCTTGCGCACCTTGGCGACCTTTTCGGCTACCTGTGCCGGCGGCTCGCCCCAGGTCAGGTATTTGTCGACACGGCCGACGGAGAAATCGATGCCGGCGTCCGACGAGCCGCCGAAATAAAGCGGCGGGCGCGGGTTCTGCACCGAAGGAAAGCCGAGGCGCGCATTGGTCGCCTTGATGTATTTGCCGTCGAAGCTTGCCGTTCCCTTTTCCAGCAATTCCTCGAAGACGGTGAAGAACTCCTCGGCATGGGCATAGCGCTCGTCATGCTCGAGATGGATGCCGTCGCCGGCAAGCTCCGCCGGGCTGCCGCCGACGACGATGTTGAGCAGCAGCCGGCCGTTGGAGATGCGGTCGAGCGTCGTCGCAAGACGCGCATAGTAGGCAGGAGACGCCGTGCCGGGGCGGATCGCCACCAGGAACTGCAGCTTCTCGGTCTTGGCGGCAAGAGCTGCCGCCGTCACGAAGGATTCTTCGCAGGCAACCCCAGTCGGCAGCAGCACGCCGGAATAGCCGAGCCGGTCGACGGCCTGGGCGATCTGCGTGAGATAACCGATCTCGGGCGCGCGGTTGAGCTCGGAGGAGCCGAGATAGGTGCCGTCGCCTGAGGTCGGGATGAACCAGAGGAAATTGATGGGATTTGAGGTGGTGGTCATGGAAGACGGTCCTTTGCTGCGAATTCGAAAATCAACACGCGGTCGAGATGGCCCCCGGGCAAGCGCAAACCGTCTGCCTACGCAGCGCCGCCGCACGGATGCTTGGGAGGATCGCGGTGGCGGCGCAGGTCGTGAGAAGGCCGGGTGACTGACTGTGCGTGAGCATCTGAATATTCCTGTCGATCGGCTGGCTACCTTCCCGGCACCCACCCACCGATCGCCAGAATAGTGGCATAGACCACCAATTAGATCGACAATATCAATTTGCTATTGTAATCCGTTTTGGAGAATATTTTTCCGGATCGGCGACATGGAGGCCCACTCCATGTCGCCGCGCGAAAAACTTGGCCCCCGGCGAAAAATCAGCTCGCCTTGGGACGCCAGACGATATCACCGGTCGTAAGCTTCTTCGGCAGGATGCCGAGCCCGTAGAACTCATCGGCGAGCGACTGCTGATAGGCGGCAGCGGCATCGGTGATGGTCGAGACGCTGCCGAGGTCGGCGCCCTTGCGCGTCAATGTCACGCGCGTCACCTCAACCGGCACGCCGGTGATCTCGGAAAGCTCCTTCACCGTCGCGTCGAGATTGCTTTGTGCCGACTTGCCGACCTTGGCAAGCTCGTCGATCACGTCGACGATCACCTGCCCGTTGGCGTCGGTGAAATCACGGTTGGCGAGGAAGAAACTGTAGGAGTCGACGATGCCTTCGGCGGTCGTCAGGATACGCGTCTCCGGATCGGCTTCGGCAATCGCCAGATAAGGATCCCAGATCGACCAGGCATCGATGCTACCATTCTTGAAGGCGGCGGCGGCATCCGGCGGCGAAAGGTCGAGCTGCTCGACATCTTCGGGCTTCAGGCCCGCCTTACGCAAAACCTTGACGGTTACGTTATGGGCGCTAGAGCCGCGCTTGAAGGCGACCTTCTTACCCTTGAGGTCCTCAAGCGTCTTGATCGGCGAATCCTTGCGCACGACGATGGCCGAGGCTGCCGGGCTACCCTTGTAGAGACCGACATAATAGAGCTGCCCGCCGGCCGCTTGGGCAAAGAGCGGCGGCACATCGCCGGTCGCGCCGAAATCGAGGGCGCCGGCGCCCAGTGCTTCGAGCAGCGGCGGGCCGGAGGTGAATTCCGACCAGCCGACGGTAATGCCGCGATCGGCAAGCCGCTTCTCAAGTGCGCTGCGACGCTTGGCGAGCGCCAACACGCCGTTCTTCTGCCAGCCGATACGGAACTCGCTGGCGGCAGCGCGTGCCGGCCTGACAGCTGGCAGAATTGCCGTGGCCGCGGCTGCTGCGAAAAGCCCGAGAGTTTGTCGACGTGAAATCATGACTTTCCCCTTTTTGATGGCGCCGAGCCTGTTTTCGGCTGGTCGACCTTTCAGCGATGAGTGTCATGATGATGAAATCTATAATTTATATCGACAATTTTATTTGCAAGATTCGGCCATTGCTGAAATTTTGCGGCCCGGATATCGCGGTTAAGCGGATTTTTTTCGCGCGTCCGCTTTGCCGGCTGCTATTCCACCCCGTCCCAGCCTTCGGCGGCCAGACGCTCACGGATGAAGGTTGGGCCGCCGGCAAGGCGCTTGGCAAGCAGGCTTGCGGGATCGACCATGCGCCAATAGGGCGTGAGCGTCGAAACCGGTTCGTCCTTTTCCAGCGCACCGAAGGACAGTTCGGCGATCGCACGCAAATGCCGCTGCACGGTCACCGGGCAACAGGCATCCGCCCCGTATTGGACAGCGAGACGGCGGCGGAGGACGCCGATGTCGGTAAGCACACCTTCCGGCGCTGATCGAATCTGCTCTACGACCATCTGCTGCGATGGAATGAGCATCGCCTGCGTTCCGCTGCGGCCTTTGCGCCGCGGCTTGATCGTCGGAATTTCGCTCATGTCACCCTCGGAACATAATGCCTTCTTCCCAATCTAGGGCTCGGCCGAACGGTGGCCAGCCTCCTATGCACCAATCGGAAACAAGTCCTTCTTCACGGGCTTTTCTGCTCCCGCCGTTTCGGTTAATCCTCAAGCCTGCACTTGAGGAAAAGGATAGGACATATGGCTAAAGTCGCGTTCATCGGTCTCGGCGTCATGGGGTTTCCCATGGCAGGCCATCTGAAGACGAAGGGCGGCCACGATGTTACCGTCTACAATCGCACTGCCGAAAAAGCCGCCGCCTGGGCCGAGAAATTCTCCGGCAAATCCGCCCCTACCCCGGCAGAAGCTGCCACTGGGGCCGATTTCGTCTTCGTTTGCGTCGGCAATGACGAAGATCTCCGATCGGTGACATCGGGCGAGAACGGCGCCTTGCACGGTATGAAGCCAGGCTCGGTGCTGATCGACAACACCACCGCCAGCGCCGAGGTCGCCCGCGAACTTTATGCGGCGGCAAAGGAACGAGGCGTCGATTTCATCGATGCTCCCGTCTCCGGCGGCCAGGCCGGCGCTGAAAACGGCGTCCTGACCGTCATGTGCGGCGGCGACGAAGCCGTCTTCGAACGCGCCAGGCCTGTGATCGACGCCTATGCCCGCATGGTCGGTCTGATGGGGCCGGCAGGCTCGGGCCAGCTGACCAAGATGGTCAACCAGATCTGCATCGCCGGCCTCGTCCAGGGGCTTGCCGAAGCGCTGCATTTCGGCAAGCGCGCCGGCCTCGATATCGAAAAGGTCGTCGAGGTGATCTCCAAGGGCGCAGCCGGCTCCTGGCAGATGGAAAACCGCCACAAGACCATGAACGCCGGCAAATATGATTTCGGCTTTGCGGTCGACTGGATGCGCAAGGATCTCGGCATCGTGCTCACCGAAGCTCGCCGCAACGGCGCCAAGCTGCCTGTCACCGCCGTCGTCGACCAGTTTTATGGCGACGTTCAGGCGATGGGCGGCAATCGCTGGGACACATCCTCGCTGCTCGCCCGCCTCGAGAAATGATCGGCCCCTCCTCCGATGCGGCCGGATTGATCGCGCATCTCGAAACGCTGCGCTCGGAGGAGAATGTCGCCGCCATGGCGCGCTTTGGTATCGTCACCGGCCGCGCCCTTGGTATCTCCAATCCCGATATCAGGGCGGTCGCCAGACTGGCGAAGAAGGATCACGTCAGGGCGATGCAGCTCTGGCGAAGCGATATCCGCGAAGCCCGCCTGCTCGCCCTCTACACCGCCGAGCCGAAACGCTTGACGATGGAAGAGGCTCGAAATTGGGCCAATGATTTCGACTCATGGGAAATCGTCGATTGCGCCGCCGATCTCTTCGTCGAGGCTCGGCTGGATGACCTCGTCCGGGACTTCGCAGACGACGAGCGCGAATTCGTCCGACGCACCGCCTTCGCCATGATATCAGGTGCCGCCGTCCATCGAAAGAAGGAGCCCGATGCGGCTATCCTTGCCTGGTTGCCGCTGATCGAGGTCCATTCCGGCGATCCACGAAACTTCGTGCGCAAGGCGGTGAATTGGGCGCTGCGCAGCATCGGCAAGCGTAATCTCGCCTGCCATGCGCCGGCGTTGGCGCTCGCAACGACCCTGGCGGAGAGCTCTGATAAGACCGCCCGCTGGATCGGCAAGGATGCCGTCAGGGAATTGGCCGGCGAAAAGCTGCTGGCGCGGCTGAAATAAGGCAGAGGCCGGCTCCAAGGTGCCGCGCCTCTTCGTCAATGCTGCCTGGATTTCTCGACCAGGAAATCGATCAGCACGCGGACTGCCGGCGGCATGCCCTTGGCGGTCGTGAAGACGATGTAGAACTGGCTCTCCTCCGACTGCCATTCCGGCAGCACCCGCACCAGTTTGCCCGCCCGGAGATCGGCCTCGCAGGCACTCTCGAGCAAAAGCCCGAAGCCGAGGCCGGCACGGGCCGCGTCGAGGATGGCTGTCATGCTGCGGCAGGTAAGCCGCGGCTGATGCCGAATCACTCGTTTGACGTCATTTGGACCGATCAATTCCCAGGTATGGAACGACACCCATGACGTCATCGCCAACGTCGGCAGATCGGCGAGATCATCCACACCATTCAAGCTGCCGGTACGCTCGACGAGCGCGGGACTTGCCACCAGGATACGCCTGATACGGTCGAGCTTGCGCATCGTCAGGCTCGTCTGCGTCTCCGGCTCGTTGGTCGCCCTCACCTCAAGGTCGATCCGTTCGTTGATGAGGTCGGCGCGCCGGTCGGAGCCGATGATCTGCAGCTTGATCTTCGGATAACGTTCCAGGAATTCGGGCAGGATCCCCCCGACCGAAATGTCGACGAGACCGAGCGGACAGGCCATCCGCACCACACCTTGCGGGTCGGACTGAGCCTCGCTGACGAGCGATTTGGCGCGATCGGCCTCCTGCAGGATGGTCTGGCATCTTTCGTAGAAAGCTTGGCCGATCTCTGTCACCCGGAAGTGACGGGTCGAGCGTTCTATAAGCCTTGCGCCAAGACCGTCCTCAAGCCGGCTGACCCGCCTGCTCAGTTTCGAACGCGGTATCTTGAGATCGCGACTTGCAGAAGCAAAACCGCCGCTGGAGACGACAGCGGCGAAATAATAATAATCGTTGAGATCATCCATAAGCACAAGCTATCCGAGAGTAGGAATGAAGGCCAGCCCCTGCAAAGGTTGTACCCTCTCTCCAAAAAAGCTGTGATCACATTGTCGGCATTGGACTTTCTTTTCACGACATGTTGCGGCAAAGCCAACCAACGCCGAGCAGGACAGCAATCGACAGCCGTCTGTGCGGTATTTCTATCGGCTGAACCAGCTCATTTCAAAAATTGGAAAAACGGGGGCCTCGGGAAACAAGGCTGGCAGGATGCCGACCTGCGATACGCAACGCGCCGGTTCGGCTCACCTGAAAGGCCATCGTGATCGACGGCGTTGAAGACTGCCCGCCAAAAACAATGCAAGGACGGTCCGGCAGGGAAGACCGGACACGTCCCCGTAGCTGATCGGAGGTCACTCGGATCAGAAACTGATTTAAGTGCTCCCGGTCCGAAGACCGGGAGCATCCACCAAGTGGATTAGAACGAACGCTGCAGACGGAAGTAGCCCGTCGTGGAGTCGTCGCCATCATCCGGATCGAGGTACTGAACCGAAGCCTTGGCGTAGAAGTTGTCGACGATCTGGTAATCAACCGTCAGACCGACCTTCCATGCATCGCCGAGACCGTCGAAGTCATCCGGAACAACCTTGGAACCGCCAAAGTAGTTGCCGTAGTACTGAACGGCCGGGGTGATCTTGAGCTTGTCGGTTGCCTTGATTGCGTATTCGGCAGCAACAGCCCATTCAGCCGTCGAGTAGTAGGAGTTCGGGCCGGTGGAGTATACGCCGGCGAGGCCGAGCGTGCCGGGACCGATGTCAACCGTACCCATTGCACGGACAGCACCGTCTTCATTGTCGACGTCGTAGCCGGCAGTGATCTGGTAGCTGAACGCACCGGCAGTGCCGCCGAGACCAACAGCAACGCCAACGTTGTTGGCTTCTTCACCAACCTTGTAAACGCCATCTTCCAGTTCGTCGACGCTGATGCCGGCGTAGAAGGTGCCGCTTTCATACTGATAGCGGATGGAGTTGTGGAGCGTTACAACCGAACCGATGTCGTCGGTTTCGCCGGAGAGACCATCGTCCCACCAGCTGTAGAAGAGACCGGCGCGGAAGCCCGCGACGTCGAGGTAAGCGGAGTCGAGAATAGCTTCCTGATCGGTGGCGTTGTCAGCATTGAACTGCATGACGATGACGCCGGTCAGCGGACCATACTCGGTGTCGCTCTTGGCCGTGAACTGAACCTGACCGCGGGTGACGGCATCCCAGTCCGAATCGCCGCCGACATCTTCGCCAACGTTGACCTGGAAACGGATGTAGCCTTCGATCTTGAGGCAGGTTTCGGTGCCCGGGATGTAGAAGTAGCCGGTGCCGTAAGCGTCGCAGACGCGAACATATTCAACCGGTTCCGGCTCAGCAGCAACAATAGCGTCAGCTGCAAGAACCGGCGTCGATGCAGCAAATGCTGCTGCTGATGCAAGCAAAACCATTCTGATGTTCATTTACCAATCCATTCCTTTGTCGATCGGGGCTGGCTTCCAATCGGGTAGTCGATTTGAAGCCGGCCCAGTTTGAACAGCCATCTCGGCGTGCGGATCGATCGAACCGCCAAACCGTCATCACATACAAGGCTTGATCAAGCAATTCTCGATACACGCCAGATGGGTTCCGTTGAGCAACTTTCCCTGAGGACGTGATTTTTATACAACAATTTCAATTATCTAGGAAGAAAACACACCAAACGGCTCCGCGACGGAAATCCTCCATCGCAAGCCGCAAACGCTACGCCCCATTTGTCAAGTTCTCCACCGTTCGACCCCCGTCGAACACACTGGTGAAGCGCATAAACTCTACCGCCGGCTAATGAACACATACAAGGCAGCGGCTTAGAACATGGTGTTCTGAATTCGATACCAATGCGACGAAATAATGACATAACGCCCACTGATGAGATGGATAATAACTCCGCAATCCTTACCAGGCTATATATATTTTGTGGATTCCAGCACGATTTGGGCGTTTTTTGCTATTTTTGGGGGTTTTGTGCAGTCCGAAGCCACATTGTCTTACTCTTAGCTCTTACCGAGCGAGTATACTTAAATGTGGCGGGGCCTGCCTCAAGCAGGCCGCAATCGGCGTGCGATCGAGCATGTCGCGTGCGGTCTCGGACCGCACGACTCGCTTTGTTGCAACTTATCGCTTTCCCACGCGATCGGCGATCGCGCCGGGAGACTCAATCCTCGTTGGACTTGGCATTCTCGAGAATCATGTAGTCGAGCGGCAGTTGCGTCGAATACTTGATCTGCTCCATCGCGAAGGCCGATGAGACGTCGCGAATCTCGATCTTGGCGATCATCCGCTTATAAAAGGCGTCATAGGCGGCGATATCGGGCACGACGACTCGCAGGAGATAGTCGACATCGCCGCTCATCCGGTAGAATTCGACCACTTCGGGGAATTCGGCGACCACCTCGGAAAAGCGCCGCAACCATTCGATCGAATGGGTGGCAGTGCGAATCGACACGAAGACGGTGACCTTGGTGTTGACCTTCTCCGGATCGAGGATGGCGACTCGGCGCTTGATGACGCCGTCTTCTTCCATCTTCTGGATGCGCCGCCAGCATGGCGTCGTCGAGAGCCCCACTTTCTTGGCGAGATCGGCAACGGCAAGAGTCGAATCTTCTTGCAGAAGACGCAGTATTTTTCGGTCGAGGCGGTCCATGCGCACAACAGTCCTTTCGAATTATTTTCTTTGTATAACTCGATTCCGCGCGACGAAAAGAATTTTGTTTCAGGAAAGCAGCTTTTTCGTCCGATCCTGCAAGACCGGGAGCAATTCTTTCTCGAACCAGGGATTGCGCTTCAGCCACCCGCTGTTACGCCAGCTCGGATGCGGCAGCGGCAGCACCGTCGGCGATCGGCCGGACAGAAGACCGTCACGCCACGCCCGCACCGTCTCGGTCATATTGCCCCGCTTTTCACCGGTCATATGCCAGGCCTGCGCATATTGGCCGATGACCAGCACCAGTTCGATCTGCGGCATGGCCGAGATCACTCTTTGCCGCCAGAACGGCGCGCATTCGCGCCGCGGCGGCAGATCGGCACCCTTATCGTCGTAGCCAGGAAAACAGAAGCCCATACCAACGATGGCGAATCGGTCGCAGTCGTAGAAGCTTGCCCTGTCAACGCCGAGCCATGACCGCAGCCGGTCGCCGGAAGCATCGTCGAACGGCAGGCCGCTCTCATGCACCCGAAGTCCCGGCGCCTGTCCGGCGATCAGGATGCGCGCGCTCGACGAAATCACCGCCACCGGCCGCGGCTCGTGCGGCAGCCGGTATTCGGGCCCCTTCGCCGGCGTGTCACGACAGATTCGGCAGGACGCGATCTCCCGCCGCAACGTCTCCAGCGTGGCTTCATCGTTCATGGCTTCACTCCCATCCGGAAATCTGCCCGATGAAGCGCAGGACGCCGTCGAAACCGGAACTGTGGCGCGCATGGTCGCGCACATCGCGCGGTCGCTCGAAGGTCCCGGCCCAGAGGCCCGCCTTCCGAGCCTTCGCCTCGGCCTCTTCTTTAGCATAACCGCCATAGGAGATGGCCATGCCCCGCCGCACCATGGCGGCATTGATGTCACCGTCCGCTTCGCTCCGGCAGACGACGAGCAGCCTGTCGTAGCGGTCGCGCCGGCTGCCCTGGCACAGCGTTCCGGATGCCAGCATCATGTCCTGCAGCGCCTCGCGCGCCGACCGGCCGCAGGCCCAAGCCTTCCCTGCCCGCTGGCAGCTCTGATTGAGTTCCGGCGCATCGATGCCTTCGAGGCGCAGACGTTCGGCTCCCAATGTCAGACTGTCACCGTCGGCCGCGTGGAAAGCACCCATATGCTCGATCTTTGCTGCGTCGTTGAGCTTGGCGGCGATCAGCGCCACGAGCACCAGCAGGGCAAAAGCGGTCACGCCGTCGCGAATCAGGCGCAGACCCCGTGTCACGCTTTTGCCTCCTTAAAAAACAAATCCTTGGCAAAGATGGCAAACATCTTCTTAAGAATTGCCGGTTAAGCTCTTATCCACCCTGGGATGAAGTTTCAACGTGCACATGAGTACCGGCGTAAGCACATCGACCGACAAGATCATCGTCGACAGGTCGCGCAGCCACCGCAACAAGGCCGTTTCCAAGGCCGTGCGGCAAACGCGCGAACGTCTTCAGTCCGGTCATGCGTCCAATTCCTCCTTCGACCGTGACGTGCTCAAGATGTATGTGACGTCGATGCTGCAGGGCGCGACGATCATGCCGCTGTTTGTTGTCATCATCACCGCGCTTGGCGTCTATTTCACCCAGAACACCCAATTGCTCTTCTGGGCGCTGCTGACGCTCACCTGTCACACCGGCAATATCCTGCTCGCACGGCGCGCGCGCCGGCAGGAAATCACCCCCGAGAGCGCCCGCAAATGGCGCCGCATGCTGCTGCTCGGCCAGTTCCTTCTCGGCTGCTGCTGGGCCGTCTTCGCCCTGCAGGGCTGCGACACTTGCGAGCCGTCGAGCTTCATTCTTTATAAGGGCGCCACGCTGCTGATCGCGCTCTCCGTCACGGCGATGTCGAACTTCATGCTGACGCCTGCCGTGCTCGCCGCCTTCTCGCCGGCGGTCCTGGCGCTCGCCGCCAAGAGCGGCCTGTCGCGCGACTTCCTCGAAATCAGCCTGACGGGGCTCTTCACCACCACTCTCGTCTTCTTCAACTATATCAGCGACCGGCTCTTCAAGTCGAACCTCAGGATCCTCTCCTACCAGTCTGAAAAGGACGACCTGATCGCCGAGCTCGAGGTGGCGAAATCGATGTCGGACGAGGCTCGCCGCCGCGCCGAAGAGGCGAACCTCGCCAAGTCCCGCTTCCTTGCCTCCATGTCGCACGAGCTGAGGACCCCACTCAACGCCATCCTCGGATTCTCAGAGGTGATGTCGGCCGAAGTCATGGGACCGCTCGCCAATCCGACCTACAAGGAATATGCCGGCGATATCCACCGCTCCGGCCAGCATCTGCTCGATCTGATCAACGAGATTCTCGACCTGTCGCGCATCGAAGCCGGCAAATACGAGCTGAGCGAGGAGGCGATCTCGCTTCTCGATATCACCGAAGATTGCATCGGCATGGTCCAGCTGCGCGCCCGCGGCAAGAATATTGCCATTTCGGACCAGTTCGAGCGGCAGCTGCCGGCCATCTGGGCGGATGAAAAATCGATGCGTCAGGTGGTGCTCAACCTTCTCTCCAATGCCGTAAAATTCACGCCGCAGGGTGGCGAGATCCATGTCAAGGTCGGCTGGACGGCCGGCGGCGGTCAGTACATCTCGATCAAGGACAACGGCCCCGGCATTCCGGAAGAAGAGATCCCCGTCGTCCTGTCGGCCTTCGGCCAGGGCTCGATTGCCATCAAGAGCGCCGAACAGGGTACCGGTCTCGGCCTGCCGATCGTCCAGGCGATCCTTGCCAAGCATGACGGACAGTTCCTGCTGAAATCGAAGCTGCGCGAGGGCACCGAGGTCATCGCCATCCTGCCCGCCAAACGCGTGCTTCAGAGCCTGCCGGCCGTCGAGGAGGCCCAGGCCGTCGCGCGCAAGCGCAAGAGTTTTGCCTGAATCAGCTAAAGAATAGGTGCTTGCCGAGAACGAAGCCGAGATAGAGGCAGCAGGCGGCGATCATGCAGCTTACCGCGAAAGAGCCGAGATCCTTGGCATGTTTGCCGACGATGGAAACCTCCGGCGAAATCCGGTCGATCACCTCTTCGACGGCGGTATTCATCGCCTCCATCGAAAAGAGTGCGAGAAACAGAAGCACCGCGACGACGATCTCGCCGACACTTGCACCAACGAGCGCCAGCGCTGTGATCGAAACGACGAAGAAACCAAGCTCCTGGCGGAAGGCCGCCTCTTTCAGCACCCGCAGGAAGCCCGCCCAGGAGTAGCTGGCCGCGGCGAAAAAATGCCGAAATCCGGTCTCTTTCGTCACCGCAGGCTTCGTCAAGACACCCTCTCCTCTTGCCGTTGCGTCACAGACCCGGGAAAGCTTGCCGTCTCCCCTTCGATGAGCGAATACGCAAATACCGAATCCCCTTGGGCGGCGCAAGCAAAGGCGGGCGGATCGGCCGCGCCGACCGCGGGATCGGCGGCACCGGCCGCGGCCTCAATGCTTGTTGGTCACACCCGCCTGGGCGAAGGTCGCCATGCCGGAATGGCAGGCGGCGGCCGCCTTGACGATACCGGCGGCGAGCGCCGCACCGGTGCCTTCGCCGAGCCGCATGCCAAGCGCCAGAAGCGGCGTTTTGCCGAGCATCTCAATTGCGCGCAGATGTCCTGGCTCGCCGGAGACATGGCCGATCAGGCAATGATCGAGTGCGGACGGATTGGCGGCCTTCAGGATCGCTGCCGCCGCGGTTGCGACATAACCGTCGATCAGCACGGGAATGCGCTCCATGCGGGCGGCAAGAATGGCGCCGGCCATCGCCGCGATCTCGCGGCCGCCGAGCCGGCGCATGATCTCCAGCGGATCATCGAGATGGTCGCTATGCAACGCCACCGCCTTTTCCACCGCCGCGATCTTGCGCTCCAGCATCTCGCCTTCCGAACCGGTGCCGGGTCCCACCCAGTCGCGTGCCGAACCGCCGTAAAGCGCATAATTGATCGCCGCCGCAATCGTCGTATTGCCGATCCCCATCTCGCCGATGCAGAGCAGGTCGGTGCCGCCGGCGATCGCCTCCATGCCGAAGGCCATGGTCGCGGCGCAATCGCGCTCGGAAAGTGCGGCCTCTTCGGTGATGTCTCCGGTGGGATAATCGAGCGCCAGATCGAAGACTTTCAGCCCGAGATCATAGGCGACGCAGATCTGGTTGATCGCAGCCCCCCCGGCGGCAAAATTCTCGACCATCTGCTGCGTCACCGCGGGCGGAAAGGGCGTGATGCCCTGTCTGGTGACGCCGTGATTGCCGGCAAAGATCGCCACCAGCGGCCGGTTGACGGCAGGTGTGCGGCCCGTCCAGGCGGCAAGCCAGAAGGCGATCTCCTCAAGCCGTCCAAGCGCGCCCGGCGGCTTGGTCAGTTGCGCGTCGCGTTCGCGCGCCGCCACCAGCGCGCGGGCATCCGGGCCCGGCAGGTCACGAAGCAGGGTACGGAAATCGTCGAACGGCAGGCCTGAAACGCTCATCTGTGCGGTTTTCCTATGAATCCGGTATTCTTGTCTTTTCCACGCAAATCAGCTTCCTTGCGGGTGGCAACTCTCTTAAAGCGGGCGGACGAGGCGAACAACTCCAAAAGCGCCGCCGCGACCATAAGCCGAAACCTCTGGCAGAACGAAGCAGAATGAAGATCAAGGACCATGCGGTCGACACCGCCCGCGCCGTCGCCTTCCTCAGCCGCATTCCGATGCCGCAATCGCTGTTCAAAGGCTATGACGGCAGGCTCGGCCGGCTGGTGCGCGCCTTTCCCTTCGCCGGCCTGGTCATCGGCTTCGCCCCCGGGCTCGCGCTCCTCCTGCTTTTGGGGCTCAGGGCCGACCCGCTGATGGCAGCTCTGATCGCGCTTTCCGTCCAGGCTCTCGTCACCGGTGCGCTGCACGAGGACGGCCTGGCCGATACGGCCGATGGCATCGGCGGCGGCAAGAGCCGCGAGCAGAGCCTCCTCATCATGAAGGACAGCCGGATCGGCACCTATGGCGCGATAGCATTGATCCTGTCTTTCGCGATCCGCGCAGCCGCGCTTGCCGCCATCGCCCGACATTCCTCGCCGCTCGCTGCCGCCCTTGCCATTCTCGCCGTCGCGGCACTGAGCCGCGGCGCCATCACCTGGCACTGGCAGCGGCTGGCACCGGCAAAGGCCGATGGCGTGGCTGCCTCGACCGGACAGCCGGACGAGGCGGCGATGCAGTTTGCGCTCGCCGCGGCCGGCCTCGTCGCAGCGCTTCTGATCTGGCCTGCCTTCGGCCTGAGGCCGCTGGTCGCAAGCCTGCTCGCCACCGGGATCGCAGGGCTTTCCTTCACCGTTTTCATCCGCCGCAAGCTTGCCGGCCACACCGGCGATACGCTCGGCGCAACCCAGCAAATTTGCGAGATCGCCACCCTTTGCGCTCTTGCCACCGCTCTTTGAAACTCCGATATATCGCTCATGCAAACACCCTGCATTCACGTCTGCTCCATGGAGCCCTCCGCCGGATTTTGCGCCGGCTGCGGCCGGACTCTTCAGGAGATTGGCAGCTGGATGACCTACTCCGACGCCGAGCGAAGACGGATCATGGCGCTGCTGCCGGCAAGGCTTGCAGGCATCGCCGCGGTGCCGAACCATATGGAAACAAGCCTCGCCAGTCGGTCGGAGCGGCCTTTATGATCCGTTTGACCGTATTCCTCGTCGTGATCGGCATCGGCCTTGCCGTGTTGATCGTCAACAATGACAGCGGCCATATCCTCGGCCTGCAGAGCGATGACTTCGGCCGCGTCGTCTATCTGTTGCCGATCGCGCTGATGCTTTCGGCCGGCATCTGGGCCAGCCGGCGCAGTGTCGGCGAAACGATGCGCCAGATGATGATCTGGCTGGTCATCATCCTGGCGCTCGCGACCGTCTATCTCTATCGCCAGGAGGCGCTCGGCGTCGGCAACAGGCTGCTCGCCGGCCTCGTTCCCGGCCACGCCGTCGTCGTCACGACAAGCGAGGGCGGCCAGGAGATCATCCTGCACAAGCTGCTGAACGGCCATTTCGAAGCCGATGTCGCTGTCAACGGCCAGACGATCCAGATGCTCGTCGACACCGGCGCCAGCATGGTGGCGCTGTCGCGCGAAGATGCCGAGCGGATCGGCATCGACCTCTCCGGCCTCACCTATTCCATGACCGTCATGACCGCCAACGGCCGCGGCCGCGCAGCACCCGTCACGCTCGACCAGGTGGCGATCGGCCCGATCGTCCGCAACAATGTCGCAGCCAGCGTCGCCGAGGACGGCCGGCTCGACCAGAGCCTGCTCGGCATGAGCTTCCTGGAAACGCTGGGCTCCCTGCAGATGCAGACCGATGAACTGCGCATGCGCGATTGAACCCGGCGCCGAGGCGCTCACGATCCGTTGTCAGCCGTTCGCCGATCGACGAGTGCCGCGAAAAGCGCTGCCGACAATGCGAGCGAAGCCGATATCAGCAACAGGCCGAATAGCGTGTGAACCGCGCCCGGCCCACCGAGAAACAGCCCGGCGACCGAGGCGATGAGTGCTCCGCCGCCAATCGACATCGCGGCAGCAAGGCCCGCGGCGGTGCCTGCGAGATTGCCGCGCACGGACATCACACCCAGATTGGCGGCGGGAAAGGTCAATCCGTTGCCGATGCCGATGAATATGCAGGGTCCGAAGAACGCAAGCACGTGGGTGGCGCCCGACATCGAGAAGATAAGCCCAAACAATAGACCCATACACGTCACCAGGCGCGCAATGACAAGGGTCGTGCCCGGCGAGTTCCTGGTGAAGCGGCCGGCGAGATAGCTGCCCAGAATGAACCCCGCAGGGATCATTCCCATGTAGAAGCCGAGCTTTGCGCTTGATCCGCCGAGCGACTCGCCAACGGCCGACGATGCTCCTCCCAGGAAAATATAGAGAGTGCCCGTCGAACAGGCCATGCACAGCGCATAGGCCCAGAACCGTGCCGAACCCAGAAGCTGCCCATAGGAGGCGAGATGGTTGCCTCTCGATCTCGATTTGTGTTCGGCGGTCTCCTTGAGCTCGCGCATGGAGATCGCGAGGATGGCGGCCCCGAGCAGCGCAAGGGCGACGAAAATCGACCGCCATCCGAACAACTCGTCCAAAGCTCCGCCGAAGGTGGGACCCAGCATGGGAGCAATTGCCCATCCCATGGCGGCGTAACCAATTCTGTTGGCGGCCTGACCTTCGCCCGCCGTCTCCTTGATGACGACGAGGGCGACACAAAAACATGCGGCGATGGACGCTTGCATGGCGCGAAACAGAAGGAAGATGCCGATATTTGGAGCAAGGGCGCAACCGACGGAGGCGACGATGAAAATGGCGACGGCGATCAGTGCGACCGGTCTGCGCCCATATCGATCCGACATTGCGCCTGCGACGATCTCTGTCAGCGCGTTGACGATCGCATAGCCCGCAACCGACAGATTGACGAGCGCGAAATCGGCTTGGAACGTGGCTGCGATGTTCGGCAGCGCCGGCAGATATATGTTCACCGGCAATACCGAAAGCGCCGTGAGCAGGAGGAGGATCGTGCGCCGGGGCGCCGCCGCGGTCGATGTCGCAACCGTCGTGTCGGTCATGCGGCTGCTGGAGTTCTGAACAGCATTGTCGCGAGTCATGGTCTTGCCCGTCTTGTCAGCGAGATGTCGTGGGAAATCTGACGAGGCGCAGCCAAATTCAGGGCATAAAAAAAGCCCCGTCAGGAGCTCGATTCCGCGCATGGGGCTGTTTGCCGGATGGTTACACCATCCTGCCCATGCGCTCTATCACTACGACAAGAACCATTGCGATCTTCATGGCCGCTACAGCTAGAGAGAAATTCGCACTCCGTCAATGTGCCGCTTTTTGACGGGCGGAGCGGCTTTACGGCAGCGTTCGGATCTGTCAGCTTCAAGCGCAACAACAAGACCACAAAGAGCAAAAAGAAACTTCCTCTGCATAGTTCCTGAAATCGGAATCGATTTCAGGAACTATGCAGCAATTCAAAGTGCTACAGCGTCCTTTGCGCGTCTGAAAGACGCGCGGCGCTGTAGTCTGGTGGCACCGCATGTTCGACCGGCCTTCGCCTTGGGCGAGGCCTTAATCCATGGGTGCGACAGGAGTTTCGCGATGAATTCACTTTGGCCGATCGTCATCGGCGGGGTTCTGCCGGCTTTCTTCTGGGGCATCACTGCCATCTTCCAGAAACAGAGCGCCACATCAGCCACCGGCTCCGCCGTCTATCTGATCGCCTTTGGCGCTGTCTGCGCACTCGCCGGTCTGCTCGCCGCGCTGATCTGGCGCCCTGCCCCCTGGACTGCCGAGGGTCTCGGTTTTGCCGCCATCGCGGGCGCCTGCTTTGCCGTCGGCACCGGCCTCATCAGCTTTGCGCTTTTTGCTTATGGCGTCCCGGTTTCGAAACTCGCTCCGATCTGGAGCTGCAACGTGCTGGTGACGCTGGCAATCGGCGCCGTCATTCTCGGTGAAGCCTCCGAGGTCAACATAATGAGGCTCGCCGCCGGTACCGTCCTGATCATCTCAGGCGCTCTGCTCGTCAGCAGCGCCTGAGATGAAGCGGGCGCAACACGCAGCAGGAAAGACAAGCCTTCGTCGCCAAATGCACCTGCATTGCAGCACGTTCTGCTTTGTTGATATCCTGCGTCAAGGCGCCTCCACGCGTCGTACGGAGCCAACATGAACCTGCGACAATTGAAGACATTCCTTGCGGTGATCCGGCACGAAAATCTGACGCGCGCCGCCGCCGAGGTCAATCTCGCTCAGTCGAGCCTCAGCGACCAGATACAGGCTCTGGAAGAGGAATTGGGCGCAGAGCTCTTCCTCCGCTCCCGGCAGGGCGTGGTCCCGACACCGGCGGGCGCGGTCCTCAAGGCCTATGCCGAAGAGATACTGGCGCTGAACGACGAGGCGAAGGCCGCCGTCAGTGCTGCAGCCGGCAGCGCTGGACAGTCCATCACCTTGGGTACGCTCGAAACCATCGCCGCCGAAAGGCTGGCGCCGTGGCTATCACTCTTTCGCAAGAAGAACCCAGACGTCGGCCTCAAGCTCAAGGTCGGCGGCAGCGGCGAATTGGTTGAGCAGTTGCAGCAGGGCTCGATCGATGTCGCCTTCACCTTCGATCGCGGGCATCAGGACGAACGCTTCTTGACGCGCCGCATCTGCAGCGAACAGTTGGCGCTGATTGCCGGCCGCGATTTGCAAGCCCGACCACCCGCAAGCCTCGCCGCACTGAAGAACGCGCCCTTCGTCGCCACCGAAACCGGCTGCGTCTACCGTCACCTGTTCGAGACCGCCTTTGCCGACGCCGGCATCGCCACGCCACCGATCGTCACTGAGGCCGACAGCATCGCCACGATCATCCGCCTCGTTGCATCCGGCACTGGTTACGGCCTTGTGCCACGCCTTGCGCTCGGCCATGCGGCAACACGCGACGACGTCGTCGAACTGCCATGGCCGGGCAATCCACCTGCCGCTTCGCTGATCATGGTGTGGCGCCGCCGGCGCGTTCAGCCGCCGGCGCTTTCTCTCTTGCTGGCATCAGCGTCCGACAACCTTCAGCCCCTCAAACCAGCCGATGTCCGCCTTCAACGTGCAGGATAGTGCCTGTGGTGAAGCCGTTGCCGATCAGGAAGCGGATCGCATCGGCAATATCCGCGGGCCTGCCGACACGCCCGGCTGGCAGGCGTTGTGCCATGGCCTCAAGCGTCGCCTGCTTGGCGTCGCCGGCAACCAAGCTCCAAATCGGCGTGTCCACCCATCCCGGCGACACGGCGTTGACGCGGATCGGCGCCAGCTCGATCGCCAACGCCCTGACCAGGCCTTCGAGCGCAGCGTTAACCGCAGCGACGACCGATCCCCGCGCCGCCGGCCGATAGGCCGCAACGCCCGATGTATAAGTAATAGATCCTGATAGCGGCAGGAGCGGCGCACCGTATTTCGCCAGCAGCAACGGCCCATAGAACTTGCTCTCGACCACACGTTGTGCCGCCGCAAGTTCGATCGACGGCAGCAACTGGTAGGCGCCTTCGATGTCAGCGGCGGTGCTGACGATATGGTCAACGGGATCGCTATTGCGGAAAAGCGCCGCGACCTCTTCCTCTCGCGATATATCGACGGCAAGCGTCGCCAATCCAGGGTGATCGCCGAGATCGCGCCGCGCCGCCGCAAGCCTGTCGGCGCTACGTCCCGCGATCGTCACCGACGCTCCCTCCTCAAGTAGGCGTGCAGCAAGCGCCAGTCCCATGCCGGAACTGCCGCCAACAATAATGATCTTCGCGCCTTCGATCCTGATATCCGTCATCTGCCGTCTCCTTCTTGGCTGACCAGCAGATGCCCCAGGCCAAAACGGAAGAAAAACGGAAGAAATCGATGACATCATCGAAAAATCCGATGATGTCATTCAGGAAAACGGTCAGTTGCGCAGCCGATACCCCGTCTTGAATATCCAGGCGAGCGTTCCCAGGCAGATGCCCAAGAAGGCCGTGATCATCGCCAGGCTGATCGCCGGATTGACATCGGCGATCCCGTAAAAGCTCCAGCGGAAACCGCTGACGAGATAGAGCACCGGGTTGAGGTGGCTGACCGCCTGCCAGAAAGGCGGCAGCATGCTGACCGAATAGAAGCTGCCGCCGAGGAAGGTGAGCGGCGGCACGACCAGCATGGGAATAAGGTTCAGCTGTTCGAAATTGCCGGCCCAGATGCCGATCATGAAGCCGAACAGGCTGAAGGTGATCGCCGTCAGTAGGAAGAACAGGATCATCATGAAGGGATGCTCGATCCTGACGTCGACGAAAAGATTGGCGGTCAGGAGGATAATGAAGCCGATAATCATTCCCTTGGTTGCCGCCGCCCCGACATAACCGAGCAAAATCTCGGTCATCGCCACCGGCGCCGAAAGCACCTCGTAGATCGTGCCGGTGAATTTCGGGAAATAGATGCCGAAGGAGCCGTTGCTGATGCACTGGCCGAGCAACGTCAGCATGATCAGGCCGGGGGTGATGAAGGCGCCGTAGGACACGCCCTCCACCTCCTGGATGCGCGAGCCGACCGCGGCGCCGAAGACGATGAAATAAAGAGATGTCGAGATCACGGGCGAGATGACGCTCTGCAGCAGGGTGCGGCGCGTGCGCGCCATCTCGAAGAAATAGATCGATTTGACGGCCTCGACGTTCATTTGTCCGCTCCCACCAGCGCCACGAAGATGTCCTCAAGCGAGCTTTGCCGCGTCGAGAGATCCTTGAAATGGATATTGTTCTCGCCGAGCCGGGTCAGCAGTGCCGCGATACTTTCCTGCTCGTTGTCAGTGTCGAAATCATAAGTCAGCCGGTTGCCGTCAGCCTCCAGCGTCAATCCATTGCCGGCAAAACAATCCGGCAGCCGGTCGAGCCGTTCAGTGAGATCGAGGATGAGCTGCTTACGACCGAGCTTGGCCATCAGCGCCGCCTTGTCCTCGACGAGCAGCAGTTCGCCGCCGTTGATGACGCCGACGCGGTCGGCAATTTCCTCGGCCTCTTCGATATAATGCGTGGTCAGGATGATGGTGACGCCGGAGGCCCGAAGCTCTTCGACGACATGCCACATGTCCTTGCGCAGCGTCACGTCGACGCCGGCGGTCGGCTCGTCGAGGAAAAGAATATCCGGCTCATGCGAGAGAGCCTTGGCGATCAGCACTCGCCGCTTCATGCCGCCGGAGAGCTGGCGCAGCATATTGTCCTTCTTGTCCCAGAGCGAGAGTGCGCGCAGCACTCTCTCGATGTGAGCAGGATTGGCTTTCTTGCCGTGCAGACCGCGCGAAAAGCTGACGGTATTGAACACCGTCTCGAACTGATCGGTGGTCAGTTCCTGCGGCACCAGCCCGATCATTCCGCGGGTGGCGCGAAAATCCTTCACGACATCGTGGCCGGCGACCAACACCCGGCCGCCGCTCGGATTGGCGATGCCGCAGATAATCGAGATCAGCGTCGTCTTGCCCGCGCCGTTTGGCCCGAGCAGCGCCAGGATCTCACCCTTTTCGACGTCGAGATTGATGTCCTTCAGGGCCTCGAACCCATTGGCGTAGGTCTTGGTGAGGTTCTGAACGGAAATGATGGGGGCCATGCGGAACTCTTGAGGATTCTCGGAAGTTACTCGGCCGCTATATAGTCCCTTTGTAACGCTTTAACATCCTTAAGCGCTGAACACTGCATTCGCGCACTGCTAACATAGTTGGCCCGCTAGCGTAGGCGCCCACTAACACAGGGCGCCCGCTGACATTGTCAATCCGCTGGCGCGGGCGGGGTAGTTGGCATCGGGCTTCGTGACGAACCGCCCCTCGCGAAAAGAAAGGCAGCGGCCGGGCTCAGATGTCATCATCCGGTGATATTCATGCCCGATAAGAGAGTCGAGGCCAGCACCGGCATCCGCCCCCGCCGCCCATCCCTTTGCGGAGCCGTCTCCGGGCGTTCTCGTTGCGCCTCTTTTTGGCTGCCTCGGCATGTAGTGAAAGTTATTGTTCAGTTACGAAGTGCTTGGAACCGGCCAGTATCCCTGTCCAGCCGTGTTCGTCTTAAGCCGGCCCTGCGCCGGCTTTCTTTTTGTGGGTTATCCGTTGTTGCCCCTCGCTGGCGATCGGCGCATTCGGTCCTATCGTCGCTCGCCCTTACAACTCGTCATAAACAAACCAGTCGAAATCAGCAGTCTTCGCCCGGCCTGACGTATCGAAGGCAAATACGCCGGCGAATGCACCGGTGAAGGAGCCATGTTCGCCGCGTCCGCCCTCGTCGGAAATCACACCGGCGTCGAGGACCGGGCCGATCGGCTGCCATGCGCCCTTGCCTTCGGTCTGCCAGAAGAACTGCAGGTCGTTCTCGCGGATTTCCATGGCGAGCTGGACGCGGCCCTCGGCGGCAATCGAAACGCCGCTTTCGGCGGGAAAACTCAGCCGTCCGTTCGGGTAGTCGCCGTTGCAGGAGAGGATCGTCACGCAGCGGCCGAGTGTTTCGTGCAGCGTCACGGCAACGGCGTGGAACTTGTGCCGGTTGTAGTAATGCGTCAGCCCCGCCACCTGCTGATAGGTGTCGGGCGAGAACTCGATCACGGTCTCGGCGCGGAAACTGTGGTGTTCCTGCCGGCGGGCGATCAGCGACTGTTCGAACCAGGAACCGATGCTTTCGCGCGCAATCAGGCGCAAATGGCCGGGACGATCCGTCAGGTTGAAGATGCGCTCGGGCTGGGGCGTGCGCAGCCACTGAAAATCGGCAGGCAGCGTGCCGCCGTCGAAGCTGTATTCGCTGCGCATCGGCTTTTCCACAGGCGTCGCGCCGAAGAGACCGGGTACATCGACATCAGGTACGCTGGTACCATTTTCGAGATAAAGCCAGTCATCGTCGCGCCAGACGCATTTCTGCAGGCTTGTCTCTCGCCCCAGTGTGCATCGCCGTTTCGGCGGCAGCGGCCGGCCGCAGAGATGGGTGTGGTAGGCCTCGCCGTCGGGCGTCTCGACATACTGCCCGTGCCCTGCCCGCTGCAGCACCGCGCCCGGGTGGTCCTTGGAGGTGATCAGGTGCATGTTCGGGTGCATCTGATAGGGTCCGTCGATATCACGCGACCGCGCCATGGTGACGGCATGGTCGTAGCCGGTGCCGCCCTCGGCGGTCGTCAGATAATACCAGCCGTTGCGTTTGAAGAGATGCGGGCCTTCGACGAGGCCGAGCGGGCTGCCGGCGAAGATGTTCTTGATCGGCCCCTTCAACGCCTTTGTCGCCGGATCCCATTCCTGCAGCAGAATACCGTCGAAGGCCGGTGACTTCGGCGAGCCGCCGTAGCTTTCGGTGCGATGGTTCCACTGCATGTTGACGAACCACTTGCGGCCGTCATCGTCGTGAAACAGCGAGGGATCGAAGCCGGAGGAATTGACATAGACGGGGTCGGACCATTCGGCCTCGATCGAGGGTGCGGTGACGATGTAGTTCGGCGCGTCCTTGAAGCTGCCGTCGAAGCGCTTGACGTCGGTATAAACAAGCCAGAACTGCCCGTCGGCATAGGAAAGACACGGCGCCCAGATGCCGCAGCTATCGGGATTGCCGCGCATGTCGAGTTGCGACCTGCGTTCCAGCGGCCGGCGCACCAACGTCCAGTTCACCAGGTCGCGCGAATGGTGGATCTGCACGCCGGGATACCATTCGAAGGTCGAGGTGGCGATGTAATAATCCGCGCCGACGCGGCAGATCGACGGATCGGGGTTGAACCCCGGCAGGATGGGATTGCGGATCATGGACGGTCTCCTCCGAGCATCGGTGCTATTTGCTGCACGTACATCAGATCATAGCAGAAAAGAGCCCGGAAGAGTTTCCTCCCCGGGCCCGGCTTGATTTATGCGCGTTCGGCCGACTTGGCCCAGAGGTTGATGTCGGCCTCGCGGGCGTAGACGTCGATCTCGGCAAGTTCCTCTACGGTGAATTCGAGATTGTCGAGCGCCTTGACGCAATCGACGATCTGCGAGGAGCGGCTGGCGCCGATCAGCGCCGAGGTCACGCGGCCGCCGCGCAGCACCCAGGCGATCGCCATCTGCGCCAGCGTCTGGCCGCGCTTTTCGGCGATCCCGTTGAGCTTGCGGATATTGTCGATGATCGAAGGGCGGATGAAATCGCGCTTGAGGAAGTGGTTCTGCGCCGCGCGGCTGTCTTCCGGAATGCCGCCGAGATATTTCGTCGACAGCATGCCCTGGGCAAGCGGCGAGAAGACGATCGAACCCATGCCGACCTCATCCAGCGTATCGAGCAGCTTGTCGTCTTCGACCCAGCGATTGAGCATCGAATAGCTCGGCTGGTGGATCAGGCACGGCGTGCCGAGCTCCTGCAGGATCTTTGCGGCTTCGCGCGAGCGCTGCGAATTATAGGAGGAAATGCCGACATAGAGCGCCCGGCCGGAGCGGACGATATGGTCGAGCGCGCCGCAGGTCTCTTCCAGCGGCGTCTCCGGATCGAAGCGATGCGAATAGAAGATGTCTACATAGTCGAGGCCCATGCGCTTCAGGCTCTGGTCGCAGGAGGCGATCAGGTACTTTCGGCTGCCCCATTCGCCATAGGGTCCGGGCCACATGTCATAACCGGCCTTCGACGAGATGATCAGCTCGTCACGAAGCCCGGCAAATTCGGTGCGCAGGATCTCGCCGAAGGCGGTCTCGGCGCTGCCGGGCGGCGGGCCGTAATTGTTGGCGAGGTCGAAATGGGTGATGCCGAGGTCGAAGGCCGTGCGGCACATGTCGATCTTGCGGTCATGCGACGTGTCGCCGCCGAAATTGTGCCAGAGGCCGAGCGAGACGGCCGGCAGCTTCAGGCCGGAACGGCCCGTGCGATTATATTTCATTTTCGAATAGCGGTCTGCGGCTGGTTGCCAGCTCATGATCCCAATCCTTTAAAAGCAATTCCTGGAAAAGTATGCAGCCTTTTTCCCAGGAATCGCGCGTAACAAACGATCGAAGTAAAAAGGCGCGGGCCTATCGCCCGCGCCGACAATAGAGCTTCGCAGACCTACTTCAAGAGCGCCTGTGCTTCTTCGATACCGAGGGCGGCCGGCTGCGTGCAGGTTGTCGTCAGGTCGATGAAACGGCCCTCCTCGCCCGATTTCAGGATCGAGGTCATGACGTCGACGCCGTGCAGCGTGCGGTCGAGCGAGCAGCGCGCATCGCGCCCTTCGATCAGCGCCGACACCATGTCGGCAAGGCCGGCGGTGCGGTAGTTGGCGCGCGCGCCGTTCGGGTTTTCCTGGTTGATCTTGCCGAACGGATGCTCCCAAGCCTCCAGCGGCTTGATGTCCTTGTCGCGGCCGCTGGCCTCGACGACGCCGCCGAAGAAGTTCGGGTCCGGTACGTAGAGCGAGCCATCGGTGCCGTAGAGCTCCATATTGGCATGGCGGTGAGACCACACGTCCCAGCTCGCCGTCAGCGTCACCGTGGCGCCGTTGACGAATTCGAGCAGCGCCTGGATCGTCGTCGGGGTCTTGACCGGGATGATCTCGCCATTGCGCGGCTCGCTGGTGATCGTGCGGGTCGGCGACGCCATCGAGGTCATGCCGCCGACGCGTTTCACCGGGCCGATCAGATTGATCAGATTGGCGATGTAATAGGGGCCGAGATCAAGGATCGGGCCGCCGCCCGGCAGAAAGAAGAAATCCGGGTTCGGATGCCACATCTCCATGCCGGGGCTCATGACGTAGCAGGCGCCCGAAGTCACCCGGCCGATGCCGCCGTCGTCGATGAACTTGCGGGCGAGTTGGTGGGCGCCGCCGAGGAAGGTGTCGGGCGCGCAGCCGACGGCAAGCTTCTTCTCCTTGGCGATGCGCCGAAGCTCCTCGCCCTCTTCGAGCGAAAGCACTAGGGGCTTTTCCGAATAGACGTGTTTCCCAGCCTCGAGGATCGCCTTCGACACCCGGAAATGAGCATCCGGGATCGTCAGGTTGACGACGACGTCGATCTCGTCATTGGCGAGAAGCGCGTCGATCGTCTGCGCCTTGACGCCGTATTCCTTGGCGCGCGCCTCGGCGGCCTGCACGTTGATATCGGCGCAGGCCAGCACCTTCAGCCCCTTGAAGAGCGGTGCCAGTGAAAAGTAGGTGGTGGAGATGTTGCCGCATCCAATGATGCCGACGCCAAGTTCCCTGGTCATGATGTGCCTCAATAAGTCTGAAAGGATGCAATCGAGCGGCTGATGTTGCGGTCGATATCCTTGGGGTTGTCATGTTCTACGACGAAGTGTTTCGCCCTTGTGGCACGCAGCGCCGTGATCAGCTTCGCCCACTCGACCTTGCCATGCCCGACATCGGCCCAGCCGTCCTCATCCGTCGCTTCGCCCGCCGGCGCGATGTCCTTGACGTGCACGGCGGTGATGCGCGGTCCGAGCTTTTCGACCCAGGCGAAGGGATCGGCACCGCCGCGGATGACCCAGGCGATATCGGCCTCCCAGGAAATATCGGGTGCGCCTTCGAAGATGCGCTCGATGGGCCGCGAACCGTCCTGCAGCTTGAAGAACTCGAAGTCATGATTGTGCCAGCCGAATTCGTAACCGGCATCCTTGTAGGGTTTGCTCATTTCCTGCAGGCGCTTGCCGAAGGCGACCCAGCCGGCGGCGTCTGACGGCCGCTGGTCAGCTGCCAGATGCGGCGCATAGATCGAATCCATGCCGAGGATCTTGGCAATGTTCAGCGACTTCTGAACGTCCTTCTCCAGGAAGTCTGGGCTGAAATGGCCGGTCGCCATGACCAGGCCATTCTTGTCGAGGTCGGCGCGAAGGCTGTTCAGCCCGGCATCGTCGAGATCGGCGTAAATGCCGCCGAAGCCTTCGACTTCGGCATAGCCCGCCTTGCCGAGCTTTTCGAAAATCACAGAATAGGGCTGGAAGTTGCGGGCGCTATAAAGCTGATAGCTGAGTTTCGTCATCATGTTCTCCTTGGGCCTCGTGCCCATTCTTGCAAGATCAATCCGCCGACTGGCAGGAATGCAGGTCGTAGAACCGGAACGCCGGAAGCGCGCCGCGATCAAGCGGCCGTGCCGGGGTAAAGGTGATGCGGCGGCTCTCGCCGGCCGCAAGGTCGAAGGCGTTGTCGGAATATTTGCCGTCCGTCTCGGTCTCGATCATCACGAAGAGCGCAAGTCCTCCAGCGGTGACGTTGATGTCGACCGAACCATTCCCCTCGACATATTCGTGGGTGACGGTAAGCCCCGCGGGCTCCAGCTCCAACGCCTTGTAGGTGCCGTTGACATAGTGCCCCTCGCCGCCCGTGCCGTTAGACGCGGTGAAATGCCAGGCCAGCAGCGTTCCGTCGGGAATGTCGGAGACGTCGATGCTCGTGGCCGTCACCGCCGCATCCGGCGAGCACATGGCCTGCACGTCCTTGAGGTGCCGCCGTTCGCCCTTCATCGTCAGCAGCGAGATCGAAAGGTCGATGCTGACATCGGCAAGCGTGTCGTTGACCAGCGAGAAGCGGATCGTCTTTCCGTCGTCGGAAGGAATGGCGGCGACCGCGACAGGCTGGAAGAAGCGCTTGACGAGATAGTGCATCGCCTTCCAGCGGCCGCCATAATCGAGGCTCGACCAGGAGGCGACCGGCCAGGTGTCATTGAGCTGCCAGTAGATCGTGCCCATGCAATGGGGTTTGAGCGACCGCCAGTATTCCACTGCCGTCTTGATGGCGAGTCCCTGCTGGATCTGTGAGAGATAGACGAAGTTCGGAAAATCCTTGGGGAAGCGGAAATAGCGGAACATCGTGCCGGCGATGCGCTCATTGCCGCCGGCATTCTTCTGGTGCAGCTCCATCACCGGGGAAGCGACGTTCATGTCCTTCTCCTCGGCATAGGTCTTGATTACCGGCAGCGACGTATAGGACTGGAAGCCGAATTCCGAGCAGAAGCGCGGACGCACCGAACGGTAATTGTCGAACGACTTGTTCTCGTGCCAGACCGACCAGTAATGCATGTCGCCGGATCCGTCGGCATGCCAGGCATCGCCGAAATCGAGATAGCCGGAGGCCGGGCTCGACGGCCACCAGAGCGCGCCGGGCAGCGCCTTCTTCACCGCTTGCTCGATGGTGCGGTTGAGGCGATCGTAGGAGACGAGATAGCGGTCGCGATCCTTGCGGGATTCCTCGAACCAGGTGAGTGCGCCCACCAGCTCGTTATCACCGCACCAGAGCACGATCGACGGATGCGAGGAGAGCCGGCGCACCTGGTAATCGACCTCGATCGTCACATTGTCGAGGAAGTCCTCGGTCGAGGGATAGAGGTTGCAGGCGAACATGAAGTCCTGCCAGACCATGAGACCCAGCCGGTCGCAGAGATCATAGAAATGATCCTGCTCGTAGAAGCCGCCGCCCCAGACGCGGATCATGTTCATGTTGGCGGCTTTGGCCGATTGCAGCAGATCCTCGGTCTTCTCAGGCGAAGACAGCGAAAACAGCGCGTCGGCCGGGATCCAGTTGGCGCCGCGGCAGAAGATCTCATGGCCGTTGACCTTGAAAGCGAAGCGACTGCCTGATGCATCCGGCGTGGTGATCAGTTCGACGGTGCGAAGGCCGATCTGCTTGATCACCTCATCCGTCGACGTTTCGACCGACAGCCTGTAGAGCGCCTGCTCGCCGCTGCCGGAAGGCCACCAGAGGCGCGGATTGTCGATATGGAAGAGGTGGTTGACATGGCTCTCGCCGTTGACGCCGACATCCAGGCGCACGCGCTCGCCGTCGAGTTCGAAATAGACCTGGGCAATGCTCGGCCCCTTGGAAAACAGCGTCGCCGTCACTTTGAGATCGACCGAGCCGTCATTGTTGTGGGTCTGACGGGTGACCACATGCTCGATGCGCGCGGTCTCGAGCTTTTTCAGCGCGATCGTGCCGTAAAGGCCGAGCGGCGCAATGGCGATGTTCCAGTCCCAGCCGAAATGGCATTGCGGCTTGCGCAGCATGTTGCCGTCGGGGATCGGCGAATTGCCGGTGCTGTAGGGAATGTAGAAGGGCTGCTGCTTCTGCCGCGCAGCAGCGACGGCGACGCTGGAGGCAAAGACGATGCGGATGCTGTTGTCGCCTGCTTTCAGCATGCTGGAGACATCAGGCCGGTAGCGGCGGAAACTGTTGTCGGCCTCAAGCGCCAGGAAGCCGTTGACGTGAACGCTGGCGACCGTGTCGAGATAATCGATATCGAGATACCAGTCGCCCTCGACCTCCTGAAGCGTGAAGCTGCGCTCGACCGCCCATTCGCGCTCGGCGACCCATTGCACCTTTTCCTCGTTGCGGCCGAAATAGGGATCGGGGATCAGGCTTGCGCGATGGAGCGCGGTGTGCACGTCGCCCGGCAGAATGATCGCAGTGCGGATCTCGCCATCGACGGAGGCAAGCTGCCACGAACCGGAAAGGTCGATGTTGAAACCGTTCTTCGGCAAGGATGTCATTAGTAGTATCCCGATCGGACCGCTCCTGGGGATCGCCGGACAAGCCGGACCGCGGCCGAATTTGGCTGGCCTGACGGCCGATTGGAGATAGGGCGGCGCCATTTCGGCCCCGCCCGCATTGTTCTCTAGAGACGCAGCTCGGTTTCCGCATCGAAGACCGAGGCGACCGTCATGTCGAAACTGAGCTTCACCTTGGCGCCGACATTGAAGCGGCGCGCGCCGTTGACGCGTACCGACATCGTGTGACCGGCATGTTTCAGCCACAGCAGATTGTCCGCGCCCATCGGCTCCTCGATATCGACGGTGGCGTCATGTTCTTCGCCGCCGGCATTCTCGTTGACCTTGATGTGTTCGGGACGGACGCCGAGCACCACCTTGCGGCCGGGCTGCAGCGTCTCGTTGGCGTCGTAAGCCGCGAGCGAGAAAATGACGCCGTTGGCAGAAAAGGCAATGCCGTCGCCTGACTTGACCAGCTCGCCGTGCAGGAAATTCATCGAAGGCGAGCCGATGAAGCCGGCGACGAAGAGATTGCGCGGCCTGTTGTAGATCGTCGTCGGATCGTCGAGCTGCTGGATGATGCCGCTCTTCATGATGGCGATGCGATCGGCAAGCGTCAGCGCCTCGATCTGGTCGTGGGTGACGTAGATCATCGTGTTCTTCAGCGACTGGTGCAGGCGCTTGATCTCGACACGCAGCTCCGAGCGGAGCTTGGCGTCGAGGTTGGACAGCGGCTCGTCGAACAGGAAGACGTCGACATCGCGCACCAGCGCCCGGCCGATCGCCACGCGCTGGCGCTGGCCGCCGGAAAGCTCGGCCGGCTTGCGTTTCAAAAGCGGCTGGATCTGCAGGATTTCGGAGGCGCGCGCCACGCGCTTGTCGATCTCGGCCTGTGGCACCTTGGCGACGCGAAGACCGAAGGACAGGTTCTTCTCGACGGTCATCTGCGGATAGAGCGCATAGGACTGGAACACCATGCCGATGCCGCGATCCTTCGGCTCTTCCCAGGTAACGTTCTTGCCCTTGATGAAGATCTGCCCTTCCGAGGCGTCGAGCAGGCCGGCGATGCAATTCAGCAAGGTCGACTTGCCGCAGCCGGACGAGCCGAGCAGCACGAGGAATTCGCCGTCGTTGATATCGAGGTTGAGATCCTTCAGCACGCTCACCGCACCGAAGTTCAGGGACAGATCCTTGATGGAGACGCTTGCATTCATATTCATGAGATCAACCCTTCACTGCGCCAGCGGCGATGCCGCGGACGAAAAGCCGTCCCGACACGAAGTAGACGATGAGCGGCACGAGACCCGTGAGAATCGTTGCCGCCATGTTGACGTTGTATTCCTTCACGCCCTGGACGGAATTGACGATGTTGTTGAGCTGCACGGTCATCGGATAAGTATCCGGACGGGTGAAGACCACGCCGAACAGGAAGTCGTTCCAGATGCCGGTCACCTGCAGGATCATCGCGACGACGAAGATCGGCAGCGACATCGGCAGCATGATCTTCAGGAAGATTTGCCAGAAACCGGCCCCGTCGACGCGCGCCGCCTTGAACAGCTCCTCCGGCAGCGACACGAAGTAGTTTCGGAAGAGCAGCGTCAAAATCGGCATGCCGAAAATCGAATGCACGATGACGAGGCCGCTCAGCGTGCCGTAAATGCCGATTTCGCGTAGGATAATGACGATCGGATAGATCATCACCTGATAGGGAATAAATGCCCCGATGATGAGGATCGAAAAGAAGAGCTCGGATCCCCGGAAGCGCCAGTTGGCCAGCGCATAGCCATTCACCGAGGCAATCGCGATCGAGATGATGACCGACGGCACCGTGATGCGCACCGAATTCCAGAAGCCGCGCGACAGGCCATCGCAGTTGAGCCCGGTGCAGGCCTGCGCCCAGGCCTTCACCCAGGGCTCGAAGGTGATCTCCATCGGCGGCGAGAAGATGTTGCCGAGACGGATTTCCGGCATGCCCTTCAGCGACGTCACGACCATCACATAGAGCGGCAGCAGATAATAAAGTGCTGCGACGATCAGCGTACCGTAGAGCATGATGTTGCGCGCCGACAGCGCCGGGCGCGGCCTCGGGCCGCTGGGGCCGTCGCCAAGCTTCGGGGCAACGGCGTCGATGCCGGCAGCAACGGTGTTGAGAGCTTCTATATTAGCCACGCTTGCGCCCTCCACCAAATTCCAGATAGGCCCACGGAACGATGATGATCGCGACAGTGACGAGCATCATGGTCGAGGCGGCAAAGCCCTGCCCCAGGTTCTGCGCCTGGAACATGTAGTCGTAGACATATTTCGCCGGCACTTCCGAAGAAATACCCGGTCCGCCCGACGTCTGAGCGACCACAAGGTCGTAGACCTTGACGATGCCGGAGGCGATGATGACGATCGTCGTGATGAACACCGGCCGCATCATCGGGATGACGATGAAGAGATAGGTCTTCCACATCGGAATACCGTCCACGCGCGCCGCTTTCCAGATGTCCTCGTCGATCCCACGCAGGCCGGCAAGCATCAGGCACATGACGAGACCCGTTCCCTGCCACAGCGCCGCGATCAGAATGCCGTAGATGACGATTTCAGGCGTATAGAGCGGATTGAAGGTGAAACTCGTCCAGCCGACCGAGCGCACCACCGCCTGAATGCCGAAATCGGGATTCAGAACCCATTGCCAGACGAGGCCCGTCACGATGAAGGACAGCGCAAAGGGATAGAGGAAGATGGTGCGGAAGGTGTTTTCGAAACGGATCTTCTGGTCCATCAGTGCGGCGAGCATGAAACCGATGACCAGGCTGAAGATCAGCGAGAGGATGCCATAGACAGCCAGATTCTGGATCGCCGTCACCCAGCGGGGTGCCGCCCAGAGGCGCTCGTACTGATCGATGCCGACAAAGCTCAACCGCGGAAGGAGTTTGGAATTGGTGAAGGAATAAAACACCGTCCAGAACGTGCCGCCGACAAAGATCACCAGCGCTGTCAGGATCATCGGGATGGACGCAATCTTTGCATTCAGATTGCGCAGTAACTTGTTTGGCCGGCCTGCTTTCGCTTGACCCGTCATGAACACTTCTCCTCAAATCGCGACTGCGACCCGTGACAGAACAGCAAAGCGCCACCTGTCGTCCCCACCTCCGAAACCTGCTGAAGATACCGGAGAAACCTCGCTGCGGACCGGACCATCACCGATCGCCCGGAACGATCCGGCTCACCAAGAGCCGGATCGCAAGGCAGCGAATCTGCTGATCAGTCAGCAGAAGCGATGATCCCGGCGAAACGCTTCTGAGCGTCTTCCGGCGTCATCGATGGGTTGGCGAAGAATTCGGAGAAGAGATCTTCCTTCTGCTTCTGGCTGTCTGCCGAAAGCAGCTGGTCGGTGCCTTGGATCACGTTGCCCTTGGCCAGAATGTCGAGACCCTTCTTCATGCAGTCGTTGGCGGCGGCGAGATCGACGTCGCCGCGAACCGGCAGCGAGCCCTTCTTCAGGTTGAAGGCAACCTGGGTCTTGGGATCGAGCAGGGTCTTGGCAAGCACAGCCTGAGCCTTGGACTTTTCCTCATCCTTCAGCAGCGGGAAGTAGAAGGCGTCGCCACCGGTCGAGATGATCTCGTTCACGCCGAGGCCCGGCAGGCAGGTATAGTCGGTACCGGCCTTCTGACCGGCGAGCGCGAATTCACCCTGCGCCCAGTCACCCATGATCTGGCCCCCGGCCTTGCCGGTGATGACGAGGTTGGTCGCCTGGTTCCAGTCCTGGACGTTGCTGCCTTTGGCCATGCGCCGTGCATCGTCGGCTGCCTTGAACACCTTGGCGATTTCAGGACCGGCGGCAACTTCCGCATCCTTGTCCTTGAAGACCTTGTTGAAGGTATCCTTGCCCGCGACCGCAACCATCAGCACGTCGAAGGCGCCAGTCGCCTGCCACGGCTGACCGCCGACGGCGAGCGGAATGATGCCGGCCTTTTCGAGCGCCGGAGCGGCGGCAACGAACTCGTCCCAGTTCTTCGGAACTTCGACGCCGGCCTTCTTGAAGGCGGCGTTCGAAAGCCACAACCACTGCCAGGAATGGATGTTGACCGGAGCGCAGTAGATCTTGCCGTCGATGGTGCAGGAATCGAGCAGGCTCGACGGACGAACGATGTCCTTCCAGTGCTCGGCGGTCGCCACGTCGGTCAGATCGCGCATCAGACCGGCCTGAACGAGTTCCTCGGCCTGGCGGCCATGGTTGAACTGGGTGGCGCCCATCGGGTCGCCGCCGGTGATGCGGCTGATCATGATCGGACGGGCCGTGCCGCCGGAACCGGCGATAGCGCCGTCGACCCAGTGGTTGCCGGTCGCGTCGAATGCCTTGGCCAGTTCGGCGACGGCAGCGGATTCACCGCCCGAAGTCCACCAATGGGTGACTTCGAGATCGGTGGCGTTGGCGGCGCCGAACGGAAGCGCGACCGAAGCGGCAAGCAGGCTTGCCATAATACGGATTTTCATGAGTTCTCCTCCCTCACTGAAACGTTGCCGGAAAAACTTAGATCAATCGATTTCTCCACGCAACTGTCCGCCTGCAAATTTTTCCGCGAACATCCAAATTGCTACTTCTGCCTGTTTTCCACCGAACCGATGCATTCCATGGATCGATATGTAGCAAAGCTTTCTCGCATGTGCGTCATTGATTTATATCATTGATAGAAAACATTAAATTTTATAACACATTCTCGCCTCTCGCATTACCTCCTTCGCAACTGCAGAAAAACAAGCCACAAACCATCGATTCAACCTATGGCTATAATGCTGCTGCGCACACAAGAAAAAGCACTCGACATTTCTACTGTATCGTTACAGATTGCATTCCTTAGGGAGGCGCGATTTTGGCAGGCGGCGGGCTTACGGCGCTGGAAAAAGCCTCTATAAGCGACACCAATTCGCGCGAGGCAGGCCTAAGGGATGGAAAACAAGGGAAATTTCGGGCAAACGGCATCGACGCCGGCAGCGCGTGAGCGCCCGACATTGAAGACGATCGCCTTCATGACCGGCCTTGGCGTGACCACGGTGTCGCGCGCGCTGAAAGATGCGCCTGACATTGGGGCGGAAACCAAGGAGCGGGTGCGCATGGTCGCCCGCCAGCTGGGCTACCAGCCGAACAGGGCGGGTGTGCGCCTGCGCACCGGCAAGACCAACGTCATCGCCCTTGTCCTCAGCATCGACGAGGAGATCATGGGCTTCTCGAGCCAGATGGTCTTCGGCATCTCCGAGGTACTGTCCGGAACGCCCTATCATATCGTCATCACGCCGCATTCCCATAGCAAGGACCCGATGCTGCCGGTGCGCTATATCCTCGATACCGGCTCGGCCGACGGGGTCATCATCTCGCGCATCGAGCCGGACGATCCGCGCGTCAGGCTGCTAAGCGAACGCGGCATGCCCTTTGCCACGCATGGGCGCACCGATGCGGGTCTCACGCACCCTTTCCACGATTTCGACAACGAGGCCTTCGCCCATCAGGCGGTGCAAAAGCTCGTCAAGCGCGGCCGGCGCCGCATCGCCCTGCTGCAGCCGCCGAGCAAGCTCACCTACTATGCCCATATCCGCATCGGCTTCCAGACCGGCCTGCACGATTACGGCGCCGAGGAAGTGCCGCTGCGCATCAACACCGACGCCCCGCTCGCCGACATCCGCGACGTCGTCGAAGTGATGATGCGCTCGGCCAATGCGCCGGACGGCATCGTCTGTTCGGCCGGCAGTGCAGCCATCGCCGTCAATGCCGGCATTGAAGCCGCTGGCAAGGCGCTCGGCCGCGACCTCGATATGGTCTCCAAGCAATCGGTGCCGATCCTCAATTGGATCCGCCCCGAGATCATCACCGCCCAGGAAGACGTGCGCCAAGCCGGCCGCGAAATGGCCAAAGCCGTCATCGCCCGCATCGACGGCGTCGAACCGGAGCTGCTGCAGAGCATCAGTCAGCCGACCTGGCCGGAGAGCGGGAGATAGGGGGCAGCGGATGGAGCGCGGCATCGTCCGACACTCGGCATCCTTGTACGCGTAAGCCAAAGGCCGGCGCCTCGAAAGACACCCCGCGACGCGGCGTCACGCGACGGCCGTCACCAACGCATCAAGCACCGCTGCAATCTTCGGATTGCGCCCCTCGCCGTGCCGCGTGATCGCATAGATGTTGCGGTAGACGGCTGGCGACAGTGGCTTCACGACCAGCGATCCACCGAAATCCCGAAGCGCCAGTCCAGGCATCACCGAAATCGAACAGCCGGCCTCGACAAGCGCGAAGACCACTTCGAAGCTGTCGCTGAAGCCGTTGATAACAGGCTCGAAACCGATATCGCGGCAGGCCTGGCGGATGGCCATGGAATAGGCGCTGGAGGCGACGTCGAGCGCCCAATGTTCATCCCTCAACTGTCCCAGTTCGATGACGGGCTCGCTCTCCAGCCTGTGGCCGGCGGGCAGCAGCACGAAGAGCTGATCGCGGCACAGGAACAGCGTATCGAACGGGCCTTGCAAGGTATGGGGATCGAAGGATATGTCGTCGGCAACGACGATATCGGCCTGCCAGGATCTGAGTGCTGCAACCCCGTCGGCAGGTCCCATCGTCGTCATGACCATGCCAAGATGCGGGTGATCGTTTGCCAGTTGGCGCATCGCAGCCGGGATGAAGGAGGACGCCGCCGAGGGTTGAGCGGCGATCCTGAGATCCCCCGCGACGATATTCTGCAGCTCGGCAATATCGGTCTTGGCCTCCTCGACAACGGCGAATATCCGGTCGGCATGCACAACCAGCCGCCGGCCGGCCGGTGTCAGCGTCACCCCTCGCCCACGCCGCTCGACCAGCGCAATTCCGACTTCATCCTCCAACTGGGCGATCTGCTGGGAAACGGCCGAGGACGAAATGCCGAGCGCATCGGCAACCGCGGCCATCGTCTCACGGCGTGAGAGCTCGCGAAGCGTGCGCAATCGGAAAAAATCCAAATCCGGCTCCCTTCAATCGTATCAATCAGCCATATTTTCTAATCTATATACTTATTTTAATTAAGTAGACCTGCAGAAAAACGCATCCTACCCTCGGATTCGGAGGCGGGCATCGGCTCGAAAAAGCCAAGATTGCCAGCCATCTCATGAGGTGAATCACGGGGATATCGACAGGATGCAGCAGAGTGGCGTGCCCTATTTCAGCCAATGGGAAACACCCGGCATGACGCTGCCGGTGCTTGCCGAGGGACCACAGGCCCTGCTCGGCGACCCGCTCTGGCATCAATCGGGGGCCGCGACGATCGAGGAATATGCGCGCTGGGCAGTCAATGTCTGCGGCATGGCCTGCCTGAAGATGATTCTTGCCGCGCGCGGCGAGATCCACCCGACCCTCGAGCTTGCTCGCGCCTGCACTCGCCACGGCGGTTATGTCGTCGACGAGATCGATGCCTCGATCAAGGGGCTGATCTACGCGCCCTTCGTTCGATTCGTCGCCGAACACTTCGGGCTTGGCGCGGAGACGGTGACCGGCGTCGAGACATCGGCCCTTCCGGAGCTTCTGTCGAAGCGGCGCTTTTTCATCGCATCGGTGAACTCGGGCATCCGCTGGCCGGAACGCGAGCCACCGTCGAAGGGCGGGCATCTGGTGCTGGTAACGGCCGCCTCGCAAGAGGTAATCCGCTTCCACAACCCGTCCGGCCACGACGCGGCGAGCCAGGCTGATGTCACGCTGCCGCCTGCCGTCTTCGATCGCTTCTTCGCCAAGCGCGGCATTTCGGTCAGCGCCTGACCTTTTCAACACCAGATCGTTTCGGAGGCTTTCATGACCCCTTCCCCAAACCGGCTGCGCATTGCCGTGCTCTTCGGCGGCCGCTCGGCCGAGCACGAGGTCTCCGTGCTCTCGGCAACCAATGTCATGGGAGCGCTCAAGCCCGAGAAATACGACGCCGTGCCCATCTTCATCACCCGCGATGGACAATGGCTGCTGAGCAGTTTTGAGGGCGACACGCTGGCGACACCTTCGTCAGGAACGGAAATCTGCCTCGTGCCGGGCGGACGGGGCCGGATGCTGGCAATGCCGGCCCATGGCGCGCCGCATGAGTTGGCAAGGATCGATATCCTGTTTCCGGTGCTGCACGGCCCGCATGGCGAAGACGGCTCAGTCCAGGGCGTAGCGGAGGTGGCCCGCGTTCCGCTTGTCGGCTGCGGCATCCTCGGCTCCGCCGCGGCGCTCGACAAGGACATCGCCAAACGTCTGCTGAGAGCCGCGGGCCTGCCGGTGGCGCGCGCGGTGACGATCCATGAGGGCGCAGCACCATCGCTGGCAGCCCTCGAAGGCGAGCTCGGCCTGCCGCTCTTCATCAAGCCGGCGCGGCAAGGATCGTCGGTCGGCGTCGCCAAGGTTCATGCCAGCCAGGAATTCGCGCCCGCCCTTGCCGAAGGCTTCCGTCATGATCGTACGCTGCTTGCCGAAGAATTCGTGCGCGGCCGCGAGATCGAATTCAGCGTGCTGGAGGATACGGCAGGAGAACTCTTCGTCTCACGGCCGGGAGAGATCGTGCCGGCGGAAAGCCACGGCTTCTACAGTTATGATGCCAAATATATCGACGAGAAGGGCGCGGCGCTGAAAGTCCCGGCCGAGCTGCCGCAAGAGGTCGAGGCGGCCATGCGCGACGTGGCCGCCCGAGCCTTCCGGGCCGTCGGCTGCGACGGCATGGCCCGCGTCGACTTCTTCCTGACTGATGACATGCGGTTCCTCGTCAATGAAATCAACACCATCCCCGGTTTCACTGATATCAGCATGTATTCCAAGGCGATGGCGGCAAGCGGCGTCGGCTATGCCGAGATCATCGACCGGCTGGTGGATCATGGACTGGCGCGCGCCGGCCGGGCCGCCTGATACAGCAATCTGAGACTGGAGCTTGAGCGTGAACAGGTCGGTCCTGATTTCGGGCTGTTCCGGCGGCGGAAAATCGACGCTGCTTGCGGAACTTGCCGCTCGCGGCCATGCCGTCGTCGAAGAGCCCGGCCGGCGGATCGTGAAGCAGGAGCTAGAAGGCGGCGGTGCGGCCCTGCCATGGGTCGACATGGTGGCCTTCGCCCACCGCGCCATCGCAATGGCGATCGCCGACCACACGGCGGCGCAGGAGCAGGCCGGCTGGACGTTTTTCGACCGTGGGCTGCTCGATGCGGCGGCAGCGCTTCAGCATCTGACCGGAGACCCGGTCCTGGAAAAATTGAGTGCCGTACACCGCTACCACGAGACGGTTTTTCTGACGCCGCCATGGCCGGAAATTTACACGACCGACCCCGAGCGGCGCCACGGCTTCCATGAGGCGGTCGCCGAATATGACCGGCTTGCCGCGATCTATCCGGCACTCGGCTATGCGGTCGTCATACTGCCGAAAATCGCGGTCGCCCACCGAGCGGATTTCATCCTTGAATGCCTCTCGCAGCAGTAGAAGAGGTCGTCGGGTGTCTCTCGGCCGCCTTCTCGGAGAGCCCTGAGCGCCTGCGAAAGACGCACCACTGGAACGACTGCCGGCCACCAGCGGGTGTTGCGTGCTCCTCGCGCCACTCGCGCTGAAGCGCAAACGCGGACGAGAATTCGGTCGCAAGCGCTTCCGCGTCGTAACGCTGGACCGGCAGGCCGCTGCATCGTTCGGGCCCGTCCGGCGCAAAGGTCGCTATGATCACGATACTGTCCGGCGCCGTCCCGGTTTCGAGCGCGCGTCGATAGGCCAGCCGCTGCTCGGGCTCGCTCAGGAAGTGAAAGACGGCGCGGTCATGCCACACATCGTAATGGCGGTCGGGTTGCCATGCCGTAACGTCGGCAACCACCCAGGCGATCCGGGCGGCTTTATCCTGCAGCCGCACCTTGGCGACCTCGAGCGCCGGGGCGGCGATGTCGAGAACGGTGAGATCAGACCAGCCGCGCTCAATAAGACGGTCGACAAGATTTGATGCGCCGCCGCCCACATCGATCAGCGAGGCCGTGACCGGCAGTTGCAGCTCGTCAAGCGCCTGCAAGGAAGGCCCGGGCGTCGACTGATACCAGCTGACACTGTCGGCAGATTTCGTGCGGTAGACCTCGTCCCAGTGTTCCCGTTTCGCGCTTGTCATCCGATATCCCCATCTCTTGCGGAGCCCGACATCCTAACTGATCGACATGTAGGGACTGAGACGTCGGCAACCAGTCGCAGTGCGCCTCAGTGTTCTCCGTTCAGGGCGCCAAGTGACGATAGACCAGATCCTTAGGGTCATCTCGGGGTGCTGTGAGATCGAGGCGCGCGCCCAGCCGCTCCGCAACGGCAGCGGAAGCAGCATTGCCGGGAGCGATATAACTGACGAGCGACAGTAGCTTGAGTGCCGCAAAGGCCCAGTCGCGCAGCGCCGAGGCTGCTTCGGTGGCATAGCCCTTGCCCTCATATTCCTCATAGACGAACCAGCCGAGTTCCTTCTCGGGAAAGAGCGGTCCGTGATTGATCCCCACCTGACCGATGCATTCGCCGGTTTCGCCAAGCTCGATCATCAGCGCTCCATGCCCGAAAAGCTGCCACAGGGCGACGTCGTGACAGAACATCCCCCAGGCCGCCCGCAGACCGAACGGCCCGCCCATTCCAACCGATCGCGGCGACGCCATCAGCTGCGCATAGGCGGCGAAATCGTCGATCTCGGGCATGCGGAGCCTAAGACGCTCGGTTCGAATGGTCAGCGCGCCCGTTTCGGACATGTCATCGCCTTCTCTGTCAGATTGGCTTTGGAGTTTTGGCCGTTGAACGGACTATTCTAGCCTTCAAATGCCGGGGCGAATTGCAACGTACCGCCTGGCGGGGATCCGCGAAAAACAATTCGCTGCACGAGCCGCGTATCGAGGTCGAGATATTTCAGTTGCCCATCGCTGCTGAAACCGACACGGCTATAGATGTCGGGATTGCCGATCAACGCGCATCCGCTGGCACCCATCGCGTTCAGCAGTTCGAGCCCCTTGGTAATCAGCGCCATGCCGATGCCCTGCCGTTGCCGCTCCGGCTTCACCGATATCGGCCCGAGACCGAACCAACCGCCATGCGCGCCGTCAATCGTCACCGGTGAAAAGGCGACATGCCCTAGAATCTCGCCACCCTCTTCGACGACCAACGATATCGTCAAATCGCCCGCCGCGCGAAGTCTCCGGATGATCTCTGCTTCCGTACCGTTGCTGTATGGCATCGGCTTGAATGCGGTCGAGGTCAGATCGTGGATCGCGTCGAAATCATCAGGCGCTTCGTATCGGATCAGCATCTCTGTCATTTTCCCCCAGCGCTATTCAAGGTTGGCATCGATTAAACACCACTCCGCGACATCGATGGCATTATTCTTCGTAGAGGCGCAACTCCTGCCCTGGGTCGACATGGCGGCCTTCGTTAGTGGCGAAAGTATCCATTCCTTCATGACAAAAACCGCGCTCAGTTGCGCCGAGGTCGGCGGCAGGTGTGGTACCGGACGCCAGCATTGAAGTCTCGGAGAAGCCAAGACTGCGATGCCCCCGAGAAAAGTGGCTGCCGCCGAGACCTGTGCGACGGCAGCCGAGGTGCCCCGGGAGGAGGCTGGGAGTTCGAAATCTCGTCTTCAACATTCGCATGTTATGGTTTCAAGTCGGATCGCCGTCGGTATGGCACTGAGGCCGAGGGGTTCCTCCTCGAATTCCGTTGTCACGTCGGCGGTTGTGGAATTGCAGCACGCCTACTCTTTCCGGTGCTGCTAGCTGTACACGAGAGCCGAAAGCCTCAATAGCGGATGACTCTCATTTGCTGCACCGCGCTTGCTGCGACGTCGAATGGACGAACACTTTAAAATGGAGCTTTGAAACGCCGGTCGCGAGATTCGCGTAAACCGTGAAAATTCATGAGGGCGTTCCCTACGGATGAATTCTCACGATCTCTCGAAACGCAGTCGGCCGTGCGTCTCCTTATATCACCCTGTTGATGGCTCAAGCCACCACGATACCCTGCTCGGCGCGGACGCGTGCATTGCCAATCGTCTCAGCCAGCATCTTCTCGTCGAGCTGGCCTTCCCACTTTGCGACCACGACGGTGGCAAGCGCATTACCGATCAGATTAACAAAAGTCAGTCCCTCGGCGAGGATGCGGTGAATTCCGAGGATCAGCGCGATGCTGGCGACCGGGATGGTTCCGGTGGTATTCAGGGTTGCCGCCAGCACAACGAACGCCGCTCCGGCGATGCCCGCCGCTCCCTTCGAGGTGAGCAGCAGCACCGCGATCAGGCCGAGTTCATGCCAGAAGGTCAGATGTGTGTTCGTCGCCTGTGCCAGAAAGACCGCAACGGTGGTCAGATAGAGGCATGTGCCGTCGAGATTGAACGAATAGCCGGCCGGGATGACGAAGCCCACCACGCTTTCCTCACAGCCGGCCTTGCGCATCTTCTGGATGAGGCGCGGCAGCACCGTTTCAGTCGACGTGGTCGCAGCGACGATCACGATTTCATCCCAGAGATAGCCTAGCAGCCGCCACAGACTGACACCGCACCAATGGGCGACGCTGCCGAGGACGATTGTTGTGAACAATGCGCAGACGACGAAGAACTCGATGATCAACTCGCCCAGCGACCAGAGCGAGGCGGTGCCGAACTGACCGACGGTAAAGGCAATTGCGCCGAAGGCGCCGAGCGGCGCGAAGTACATGATATAGCCAATGATCTTGAAGAACCCTTGCGAGGCGCTTTCGATCACCTGGAACACTGGGCGTCCGCGCTCTCCGATGGCGGCGACGGCGATACCGAACAGGACAGAGATAAAGAGCACCTGCAAAACGTGTCCTTCCGTCAGTGCACTGGCGAAGGTGTCCGGGATGATGTCGAGGAAATAGCCGGAAATGGACTGGTCGTGCGCAGTCGCAAGATAGGTCTTGATCGATGCGGTATCGATTGCGGCAGCGTCGATGTTCATGCCCTCGCCCGGACGCCACAGATCGACTGCGATCAGTCCGAAGATCAGCGCCAAGATCGTGATCGCCTCGAAATAGATGAGGGATTTCAGCGCGACACGCCCGACGCTCTTCATGTCGTTCATGCCGGCGATACCATGCACAACGGTGACGAAGATGATCGGCCCGATCATCATGCGGATCATTTTGATGAAGGCATCGCCGAACGGTTTCATTGCCACCGCTGCGGCGGGTGCGAAGTGTCCAAGCAGAATGCCGATCAAGGTTCCTGCCAGCACTTGAAACCATAGCTGGCCCAAGATGCCGAACCGACTTGCTGGTCTTTTCGTCTCTCCTGAATACGTCATCGTCTTGCTCACTCCCAAAAAACGTCACGCTTCCAATGACCTGTTGCCCGGCTGCTCAGCCAAACAAAGTGCCGTCGAACAGTTTCCGGGCAGTACGCAGCATGCCCGCTCCTTTGATCACGCCCTGACCGTTCATCTCGATGACGCAGCCGGTCATGCCGGTCGGATGCTCGACTTCGAGCATCTTGGATTCTCCGTCGGGGATCGCGGCCAACACCTGTGCCGGCGAGCCGTTTATAAGGCAGGCAGTGGCGACGCTGACCGCGCCAAGCACGCCGATGGACGCATGGCAGCGATGCGGAATGAAGGAGCGGACACTGATCGCTCCACCGGTCCTCGGGGCGGCGAGCAGCATCATCTTGGGCACTGATTGTTCGGCGACATCGCCCAGGTTCATCAACGGCCCGGCCTTGAGACGGATCGCCTCGATCCGCGCTTTCAGTTCGGCATTGGCATCAAGCGTCGCCCGATCCTCATAGCCGGTGATCCCGACATCGCTGGCCCGCAAGATCACACAGGGCATGCCGTTGTCGATCAGTGTCGTCTCGACACCTTCGATCACGTCCACCGGGTTGCCCGTGGGAAGCAGAGCGCCGCAGCTCGACCCGGCGATGTCTGCAAAGGCGAGCGGGATTGGAGCCGCCGTTCCCGGAACACCGTCGATCCGCGTGTCGCCCTCGTAGGTAACCTCACCGCCCGGCGTCGACACCGTCGCGATGGCCATCTTGCCGGTATTGACCATGAAGATCGCGACCGGGGTCTCGCCGTTCTTCGCCGCGACCAGCCCGCGCTCGATCGCAAACGGACCGACGCCGGCCAGCATGTTGCCGCAGTTCTGCGCATCGCTGACGATTGCCTGATCGACGAAGACCTGCAGAAACAGATAATCGACGTCCACGCCCTCCCGTGAGGAGCGGGAGACCACAGCGACCTTGGAAGCCAGCGGATCGGCGCCGCCCATGCCGTCGATCTGGCGTGGATCGGGAGAGCCGAAGGCACGCAGCAAGAAGGTATCCCGCTTGGCGATGTCGGCGGGAAGGTCATCGGCAAGGAAGAAACCGCCCTTTGACGTTCCGCCCCGCATCCACATGGCGCGCACGGCTTTAGACATAACGCAGCCCCTTGTCCGTCAGGCGCTCGCGCATGGCGTAAATATCAAGACCGAGTTCACCCTTTGCCAGCCGTTCGCGCTTCTCGGCTTCCTTGGCTTCGCGCGCCTGCGACTGTTCGAGGACGTCTGCGGCATCAGCGCGGCGGACGACGCAGACGCCGTCATCGTCGGCAATAATGACATCGCCAGCCTGGACCAATTCTCCAGCACAGACAATCGGCACGTTGACAGATCCGAGTGTCTCCTTGACGGTTCCCTGTGCAGAGATTGCCTTTGACCAGACCGGGAATCCCATGGCGGTGAGATCGCGCACGTCGCGCACGCCGGCATCAATGATCAGGCCGCGGCACCCTCGGGCCATCGCCGATGTGGCGAGCAGATCACCGAAATAACCGTCCTCGCAGGGTGAGGTAGGGGCGACCACCAGGATATCGCCATCTTTCAATTGTTCAATGGCAACGTGCATCATCCAATTGTCTCCGGGCGGCACGGAGACGGTGACCGCGGAACCGGCGATACGGGCACCGGCGTAGATCGGCCGCAAGCGGCTGCCTAGCAATCCAATGCGTCCTTGCGCCTCGTGGACCGTGGCAACACCGGCCTTTGCCAAGCCGTCAATGACGGCGGTATCGGCGCGATCGATTTGCGTGATAACTGCGGGCATGTTTGATCCTCAATCCATATTCTATTGCATCTATGGAAGGGGAATTTTGGCCGGCAAAGCAAACTGGATTTGCGCACGCCCCATAAGCTATGCTGAAGTGTGGCCATGATTATGCACAGAGAACTCAACCTGCGGCACCTCGAAGCCGTTGCCGTTGCCGGACGACTGGGAAGCATCAGCAGCGCGTCCCAGGTTATGAACCTGTCGCAACCGGCGCTAACCCAGGCCGTCGCCAAAGTGGAGGCCCAACTTGGCCATCTGCTGTTCGACCGCCAACCAAGCGGTGTGATTGCCACCGAGGCGGGGCGATTGATAACAGCCCGCATTGAACGCGCGCTTGCCTACGTGGCGCGCGGCGGGCAAAGCGTGCGACGTGGCGCCCGCTTGCCGCCGCTACCCCATATCGAACGGCGCATCACCTTTGGACAGTTGCGGGCGCTGATCGCGGTCGACAAGGCGGGCAGTTTTGCACTTGCCTCCAAACGAACAGGCCTCTCGGAACCCGCTTTGCACCGGGCGAGCCGCGATCTGGAGCAGTTGCTGGGCGTGCCGCTTCTCACCCGCCAGGGACGTACCGTTCAGCCGACCCCGGCGGCCGTTCTGTTGCTGCGTTTCGCGCACTTGGCACAATCGGAGCTGAATTCCGGCTTCGACGAACTGGATGCACTTCGGTCAGAAGGCGCCGGACGTGTCACCGTCGGCACCATGCCACTGGCGCGTGCAATCCTGCTGCCACAGACATTGGCCCGATTTGCCCGCACCTATCCGGTGGCATCGGTCAACGTCATCGAAGGCCCCTATACGGAATTGCTGGCGAGACTGCGTGAAGGCGAGATGGATCTCCTAATCGGGGCAATGCGCGACCCACCGCCGGTAAAGGATATCGCTCAGGAGCCCTTGTTCATCGATGACCCGGTGATCGTCGGTCGTGCGGGCCATCCCCTGCTGACGGAGCCGGGATTTCCCTTCTCACGGCTATTGGATTTTCCGTGGGTCATTGCCACGACGGGCGCCCCGGTGCGCCATAGGTGGGAAGAAATGTTCACGGATCAGGGGCTGGAGCCGCCCCGGCTGCGGATCGAATGCGGTTCTGTTCTGGTGGTCCGCGGACTGATGCTGGAGGACGACTGGCTGACGCTGATGTCGCGCGACCAGTTCCTGTTCGAGCGACGGGCTGGGCTGCTCCACGAGATCGCTGGCACAGGGCCGTCATTGCGTCGCCAAATCGGCCTTACGACACGCGATGACTGGCGCCCGACGCAGCTTCAGACGGCTTTCATGGACACTTTCCGCGCCGTGTGTGCGGACTGGACTTCAGGAAAAGCAATGGAGCGTCAACCGTTCCGATATGCCTGATCGGCCTATTGTCCATTAGAACGGGGGCATGAACAAACACCAGACAGTCGCATTCATCGGTTTCGGCGAGGCCGCACAGGCCTTCTGCGAAGGTTGGGGCGACACACCATCTTTTGGCTTGCGCGCTTACGACATCAAGACGGATGACGTGTCTTCCGCTGGTGCCAAGCGCGACGATTACCGCCGCTTCGGTGTGGTGGGTTGCGAAGCCACCAGCGCCGCCGTTGACGGAGCGGATGCAGTCATCAGCGTTGTGACCGCCGATCAGGCGCTTGCTGCCGCAAGGGACGTGGCAAGGTGGATTTCGCCCGGCACGTTCTTCTTTGATTGCAACAGCGTCGCACCGGCCACCAAGCAGGCTGCAGCAGATGTAATTTCGACGGCCGGTGGACGCTATGTGGATGTCGCGGTCATGGCACCTGTCCGCCCGGCATTGCTCGCCGTCCCCTTGCTGCTATCCGGTCCGTTTGCCGAAGAGGGCGAGAGGTTGCTCGCAGCGCTCGGCTTTAAGGGGCGGGTTATCGATGGCGGGGTCGGCGTAGCGAGCGCAATCAAGATGATCCGCTCCATCATGATCAAGGGGATCGAGGCTTTGACCGCCGAGTGCCTGCTGTCGGCACGCGCAGCAGGCGTCGAAGAGGAGGTTCTCGCGTCACTCGATGCCAGCTTCCCCGGCTGGCCCTGGCGTACCCGCGCCGACTACAATCTCGACCGCATGCTTGTGCACGGACTTCGCCGCGCTGCCGAAATGCGCGAGTCCGCCGTTACAGCTGCCGATTTAGGCCTGGCGGGAACGATGGCGAGCGCCACCGCGGACTGGCAGCAACGGCTCGGCGCCCTTCATCTTTCCCCTCTGCCGGATGGCTTCACCGCCAAGGCCGACGCCATCCTTGCTGCCACAGGAACCTCGAAGCCATGATTATCGACTGCCACAGCCATTATACCACCGCTCCCGCGCCCCATGGCGAATGGCGAGCGCGCCAGGAGGCTGCCATCAAATCGGGAGGCGATATCGATCCTGCCTATCCGGACATTTCCGACGACGAGATCCGTGAGACGATCGAGGCGAACCAGTTGCGCCTGCTGCGTGAGCGCGGCGCCGATATGACCATCTTCTCGCCTCGCGCCTCGGCCATGGCGCCGCATATCGGCGGCGAGGCGGTGGCGAAGGTCTGGGCGCGCCGCTCGAATGACTTGATCAAACGCGTGGTCGATCTTTATCCAGAGAGCTTTGCCGGCGTCTGCCAGCTACCACAAACGCCGGGCATCTCGATTGCCACCGCCATCGACGAACTGGAGCGCTGCGTGAGCGAGCTCGGCTTCATCGGCTGCAATCTCAATCCCGATCCCTCCGGCGGCAAGTTCGATTCGCCGCCGCTGACGGACCGGGCCTGGTACCCCTTCTTCGAGAAGATGGTGGAACTCGATGTTCCGGCGATGATCCACGTTTCGGGCAGTTGCAATTGCGCGATGCACGCGACCGGTGCCTACTACATTGCCGCCGACACCATCGCCTTCATGCAATTCATCGAGGGCGACCTGTTCCGCGACTTTCCGACACTGCGTTTCATCATCCCGCATGGCGGCGGTGCAGTCCCCTATCACTGGGGTCGTTATCGCGGCCTCTCCGACATGCTGAAACGCCCTCCCCTCAGCGAGCATGTGATGAAGAACGTCTATTTCGATACCTGCGTCTACCACCAGCCCGGCATCGACCTGTTGTTTGAGGTGATCGACGTGGAGAATATCCTGTTCGGTTCGGAAATGGTCGGTGCCGTGCGCGGGATCGATCCGCAGACCGGCCACTATTTCGACGACACCAAGCGCTATGTCGATGCGCTGCAGATTCCGGACGAAGACAAGCGAAAAGTCTTCGAGCTCAACGCCCGCCGCGTCTATCCGCGTCTCGATGCACAGCTCAACGCAAGGGGGCTGTAATGGCCGATTTCCGGATGGATGCCGACTGGCTCTGCTACGATCCCGCGCCCAGCAAGCCGACCTATGCACCGCCTCCGGGCGCTGTGGACGCCCATTGCCACGTCTTCGGCCCCGGTGATGTCTTTCCCTATGCATCCGAGCGGAAATACACGCCGTGCGATGTCGGCAAGGAGCAATTGTTCGCGCTGCGCGACTTTCTCGGCTTCGAACGCAATGTCATCGTCCAGGCGACCTGTCACGGCGCTGACAACCGCGCACTGGTCGATGCGCTGCGGGCGGCCGGCGATCGTGCCCGCGGCATCGCGACAGTGCGCGATACGGTGACGGACGAGGAACTCACGGACCTGCATGACGCCGGCGTGCGTGGCGTCCGCTTCAACTTCGTGCGCCGCCTCGTCGATCCCAAGCCCGACGCCTATTACCGCACGATCATCGAGCGCATCGCGCCGCTCGGCTGGCAGGTGGTGATCTACTTCGAAGCGGCCGATCTGGAGGAGCGTTGGGATTTCTTCACCTCGCTGCCGACAACCGTGGTGGTCGATCATATGGGCCGGCCCGACGTTGCGAAACCGGTCGACGGTCCGGAGTTCGGTAGGTTTATCCGGCTCATGACCGAGCACGAGAATGTGGTCAGCAAGGTGAGTTGCCCGGAACGGCTATCGCGATCGGGTCCGCCGAACTACGACGATGTCATCCCCTTCGCGCGCACACTGGTCGAGCGCTTCCCCGATCGCGTTCTGTGGGGCACCGACTGGCCGCACCCCAACATGACGAACCATATGCCTGACGACGGAGCACTGGTGGACATCATTCCACGCATCGCGCCGACCGAAGAGCTTCGGCAAAAGCTGCTCGTGGACAATCCGATGCGGCTCTACTGGCGATAGCCGGACATCGTGGATCGCTGGGCGAAGCATCTCGAACACGAGGAAAACATCAATCCAGACGCACTGGGCATTCATGCCTTGGCTGTGCGTGCTCGCCTTGCATGACTGACATCAATCAAGAGGAGGAGACTATGAACATACAACACCAACGGAATATGCTATCGCGGCGGATGCCAACATTGATGAAATCACTGATCCCCGCGTGCCTTCTGACACTTGCGATGACAGGGGCCGCCGCGGCGCAGGAGGACGACTATCCGACCCGCGAGATCAGTCTCGTCATTCCCTTCGGTCCCGGCGGAATTGCCGACATTACCGCGCGCATCGTCGGCGATTCGCTTGGCAAAAAGCTCGGGAAACAGATCGTTATCATGAACCAGCCAGGTGCCGGCGGATCAGTCGCCGCTCGGGTTGCGCTGAATGGTGAACCCGACGGATATACGCTGGCATTGCTTTCAAACGGCACCGCAATCAGTGTCCCGCTGTTCAAGAACCTGCAGTTCGACCCCGTCGCCGATTTCGTGCCGGTATCCAGCCTGGCTTACTTCGACTTTGTATTCGTCACCAAGGCAGATAGTAAATTCAAATCCCTCAAGGATATTCTCGAAGCTGCCCGCGCCAATCCAGCCGCGCTCAACGTCGGGACGATCAATGTGGGGAGCAGCCAGAACCTTGCGGCCGAACTCTTCAAGTCGACCGCCGGAGTCGATTTTACCATCGTCCCCTATAAGGGTACGCCGGATCTTCAGGTTGCCCTGCTCGGTGGGGAACTCGACATGATCATCGACAGCCAGACCGCGCTGAAGGCTGCCCTCCAGCAAAACCAGGCGGTTGCGATTGCATCCTCTGGCCCTACCCGCTCGATCCTCCTGCCGGATGTGGCGACGGCCGAGGAAGAAGGTGTGAAGGGGTTCGACGTCACGTCCTGGAACGGCATTTTCGCGCCCGCTGGCACGCCGCAGGCCGTAGTGGACAAGCTCAACGCAACGCTCGTCGAGGTGCTTGCCGATCCCGACGTGAAGAAGCGGTTTGCCGAGCTCGGCGTCGAAGCCCGTTCCAGCACGCCACAGGAGATCGGAGATCGTCTAAAAGCGGATATCGAGAAGTGGTCAAAAGTCATCGAGGATTCGGGCATCGTGCGGCAATAGGCGGCAACACAGCGACACCGATGTTCGGCCTATTTTCCAATGCCTTAGAACAGGGATGAACCGGCCATCCGGCCAAACTGGTTTGACGTCCGCCGAGGGCCTCACCTTTCCGAGTTGAGATTCGACCAGGACGCCGGATGCTCCATTCGCCTTCCATTTTGCATCCTTCTCCCTTCTCTGAGGGGGGAAGCTTTCGGAACGGCCCGCGATAACAAGTATCGGCGGCGATCGAATGTATCCCGTTCCTATTATCAGGGAAGCGGAGAATATTGATCGCACCGCCTTCAATTTTCGGAGCTATCATGAAATCCGTTTCCTTCGATTCCACGAACGCCACCTGCGGAGCGATCTTCGTCGCGCTCGGGGTATTCTTCGCCTATCAGTCCTTCAATCTTGACCTCGGCACGGCGTTCCGCATGGGTCCGGGCTATTTTCCGTTGGTCCTGGCGATCATCCTGACGCTCCTGGGGACCATTATCGTGATCCAGTCGGCACGGGTCGAGGGTGAGCCGATCGGGCCGATTGCCTGGCGAGGCCTGCTGTTCATCCTGCCGGCGCCGATCTTCTTCGGTCTCACCGTTCGTGGGCTCGGTTTCGTTGTGGCGTTATTCTTCGCCGCGTTGATCGCCTCCTTTGCCTCGCAGAAGATGCGCCCGCCCATGGCGGTGGCTCTGTCGTTCGGCATCACCGTCTTCTCCGTCGCCGTGTTCAGCTATGGGCTCGGCCTGCCGTTCGAGCGCTTCGGCCCCTGGGTCCGGTTCTAGGAGGCGATGATGGATCTTTTCAGCAATCTCGCGCTCGGTTTTGCGACAGCCGGCACTCCGGAAAATCTGCTCTTCTGCCTGATCGGCGTGCTGCTCGGCACGTTGATCGGCGTGCTGCCCGGCATCGGCGCCACGGCGACGATCGCCATGCTCTTGCCGATCACCTTCCAGCTCGAGCCGGTCTCCTCGCTGATCATGCTCGCCGGCATCTATTACGGCGCGCAGTACGGCGGTTCGACGACGGCGATCCTCATCAACATGCCGGGCGAATCCTCGTCTGCGGTGACCGCAATCGACGGCTACCAGATGGCGCGCAAAGGCCGGGCCGGCGTAGCGCTCGCGATCGCAGCCCTGGGTTCGTTCTTTGCCGGCACGGTCTCGACCTTCCTCGTCGCAATCTTCGCACCGCCGCTGACCGCGATTGCCCTCCAGTTCGGCGCGGCGGAATATTTCTCGCTGATGATCGTCGGCCTCGTCTCCTCGATCGCGCTGGCGCACGGCTCGATCGTCAAGGCGCTGGCGATGGTGGCGCTCGGGCTGCTGCTCGGCCTCGTCGGCACCGACATCTATACCGGCACGCCGCGCTTCACACTCGGCATCCGCGAATATGCCGACGGGCTGAACTTCGTCGCTGTCGCCGTCGGTGTCTTCGGCGTGGCGGAAATCTTGCGCAATCTCGAGGGCGAGAAGACCCGCACGGTGCTGATGGCAAAGGTCAGCGGCCTGTTGCCTACACGACAGGACTTCAAGGAGATGATGTGGCCGGTCATTCGCGGCACCGGCATCGGCTCGGCGCTCGGCATCCTGCCGGGCGGCGGCGCAATCCTGGCGGCTTTCGCCTCCTATACCGTCGAGAAGCGCTTGTCGAAAACGCCAGAAGAATTCGGCCACGGTGCGATTGCCGGCGTCGCCGGTCCGGAATCGGCCAACAATGCTGGCGCGCAGACCTCGTTCATCCCGCTTTTGACGCTGGGTATCCCGGCCAATCCTGTGATGGCGTTGATGGTCGGCGCAATGATCATTCAGGGCATCGTTCCCGGTCCGAACGTCGCCGTGGAGCAGCCGGCACTGTTCTGGGGCATCATCGCCTCAATGTGGATCGGCAACTTAATGCTGGTGGTGCTCAACCTGCCCCTGATCGGGCTCTGGGTGAAACTACTCACCATCCCCTACTATGTGCTCTTCCCGATCATCATGGCCTTCTGCGCAATTGGGGTCTACAGCGTCAACTCCAATGTCTACGATCTCTACGCGGTCGCCTTCTTCGGCCTTGCCGGTTACGCGCTGGTCAAGCTGCGTTGCGAGCCGGCGCCGCTTCTGCTCGGATTCGTGCTCGGGCCGTTGCTGGAGGAAAACCTGCGACGGGCGATGATCTTGTCGCGCGGCGATCCGACGACCTTCGTCACCAGGCCGATCAGCGCCATCCTGCTGTTGCTCGCATTAGCCGTTCTCGTCGTCGTTTTCCTACCGAGCATCAAGGCGAAGCGCGAGGCAGTGTTCCAGGAAGAGGATTGAGAACACTGTCAACTCCCCCAGCGCTATTCAAGGTTGGCATCGATTAAGCACCACTCGGCGACATCGATGGCATCATTCTTCGTAAAGGCGCAGCTCCTGCCCACCGGACATGATCCTGAGGATATAGACGGTTTCACCCTCAACGGTGAAAGCAATGCTCAGGCTTCGTTCGAAGCCGACGATCCTCAGGCCATCCCGAATCTCGCTCCGAACCGTTCCTCGCTTTGGAAAGCTTTTGCACCCTTATCCCACAGAGCACGATTAAATCCTACACTTTCCGAAAGTCCGCCATTTGGCATCCTGCAAAATGGAGCAGCGCGACACACCTCACGAAAAAGCCCGGCGCGACGGCCGGGCTTCTTCTCGATCTCTACTCGGCAGACCTTAGAAGGTTGCCGCACCACTGCCCCATGGGCCGTGGTGGAAATCCTTGCCATCGAGGCGGTCGAAGCCGTGGGCGCCGAAGAAGTCGCGCTGGGCCTGGATGAGGTTCGCCGTTCCCCTGCCCTGACGGTAAGCATCGAAATAGGTGAGCGCCGAGGTTAGCGCCGGCACCGGCAGGCCGGCGGAAATCGCAGCCGCAACGACGCGGCGAAGCGCCGGGATCGATTCCTTGACCATGTCCGAGAAGGCGGGCGTTACGATGAGGTTGGCGGCATCAGGCGCCTTGGTGAAGGCCGAGGTGATCTCGTCGAGGAACTGCGAGCGGATGATGCAGCCGGCGCGCCAAATACGGGCGATCGTCGGCATCGGCAGCGACCAGTTGAACTCGCGCGAGGCTTCCGCCATCACCGCGAAGCCCTGCGCATAGGCGCCGATCTTGGCGGCAAACAGCGCCAGTTCCAGATCCTTGTTGAGCTCGGGGCCGTAGGCGATCGGGAAGGATACGGCCTGCGTGCCGAAGATCTTTTCGGCGGCTTCGCGCTGCGATTTCATCGAGGAGAGACTGCGGGCGGCGACCGCGGCTTCGATCGCCGTTGCCGGAATGCCCATGTTCTGCGCCTCGATCGCCGACCACTTGCCGGTGCCCTTCTGGCCGGCCTTGTCGAGGATCATGTCGACCATCGGCCCGCCGGAGACGGGGTCGTTGGCGGCAAGCACCTTTTCGGAGATCTCGATCAGGTAGGAGTTCAGCCGGCCCTTGTTCCATTCGCCGAAGATGCCGGAGATGTCGGAGGCACTCTTGCCGAGGCCGTCGCGCAGGATGCCGTAGATTTCGGCGATCATCTGCATGTCGGCATATTCGATGCCGTTATGGATGGTCTTGACGAAATGGCCCGCGCCGTCATTGCCGAGCCAGGCGACGCAGGGCTCGTCATTGTAGCGGGCGGCAATCGAGGTCAGCACCTTTTCGACGCGCTTCCAGGATTCCTCGGTGCCGCCGACCATGATCGACGGGCCGTGACGCGCACCTTCTTCACCGCCGGATACACCCATGCCGATGAAGGTCAGATCGGTATCCTTGAGGCGGTCGAAGCGGGCGACGGTGTCGCGGAAATTGGCGTTGCCGGCATCGATCATGATGTCGCCCTTGGAAAGATGCGGGCGCAGCGCTTCCATCTGCTGGTCGACGGCATCACCCGCCTTGATCATGATGATGATCGGGCGCGGCGGCCGGATCGCCTCGACGAATTCTTCGATGGTCTTGCAGGGAATGATCTGCTTCTTCAGATCGCCGGCGCTCTCGTAGAATTCGTCGGTTTTCTCCGGCGTGCGGTTGAAGACCGCGATTTTATTGCCTTTCTCCGCGATGTTGAGCGCCAGGTTGGAGCCCATGACCGCAAGGCCGATCAGTCCGATTTCTGCCTTTTCCACGACAAACCTCCGATGTGTCATTTGGACCGGTGTTGTGGCACTGTCTCAGCCAAACGGCAAGTCTCGCAAGGGTCTAATCGGTTCGCAAAAGCCAATGAAATGAAGCTTGCACTGCTGACTTGTCCGACAACCCCAGACGGCGGCCGGCCGATCGGCAAGCGACGAGTTTTCGCGCGGCCTGCCCGTAATGCCCTATCTCATGTTATCATCATTGCCTCGGGAGATATCGCATTGGCATCAGGAAGACGAAAAGATACGGCTCTCCTGGCGGCCCGCGCCGGCCGCTACCGCGAACATGCCTCGCCGCCGGCGCTGCGGCGCCATTTCAGCCGCCTCTGGTCGCATACGCTCCATGACGGACCGCCGGCAATGGTGGCAATCGTGCCGGACGGCTATTGCGACCTTCTCTGGATCGACGGCCGGCTGATCGTCGCCGGCCCCGACAGGACGGCAGCCTTTCCCATCATCCGGCCGGGCGCAACCGTCATCGGCGCACGTTTTGCACCGGGCGCCGCGGCACCCTGGCTGAGGACACCGCTCTCGGCCCTGGTCGGCTGCTCGGTGCCCCTGAGTGACATTGGCCGGGAGGACACGGCCGAATTCGAGGCGCGGCTTGGGGATTGTCCCAATCCCTCGGCCGCTATGGCGCTCTTCAGCCGCCTGCTCGAAGAAGCCGCACGCCATGAGGAAGAACCCGCCCGGGACGCCGCCGTGATCTTCGCCGCCGCCGACAGCGCTCGCCCGGCATCCGGCCTGCTCGACCGGCTCGGCATGAGCGAAAGGCAGCTGCGCCGTCGCTGCCACCATCATTTCGGCTATGGCGCAAAGACACTGGAACGGATCCGCCGGTTCCAGCGTTTCCTCGACCTCTGCCGCAGGTCGGGCACGATGCCGCTTGCCCGCCTGGCGTTCGAAGCGGGCTTTGCCGACCAGCCCCACATGACGCGCGAGGTCGGCGAGCTTTCGACTCTGACGCCTGCCGTCATTCTCGACCAGTTCAGCATGCGCAAAAGAGCTGACTGACCGTTTTGTTCAAGACGCTGCCGGCTGGTTTGTTATTCTGACGAAACCAAATGCCAAGGACCTGCAAGCCATGTCGACAATGCCCGCGAAAATCATCCACCTGTCGATCGAGCGCGACTGGCGCGACGTCTACGATTTTGCCGGCAAGCCGGAGAACATGCCGCTCTGGGCCTCCGGCCTTGCGACCGGTTTCGAGCCCGACGGCGCCGACTGGATCGCCCACGGTCCTCTCGGCACGGTCAAGGTGAGCTTCGTTCCCGCCAATGAATTCGGCGTGATCGACCATACGGTGACGATCGAATCCGGTCTCAGGGTCTATAATGCCCTGCGCATCGTGCCGAACGGCGATGGCTGCGAGGTCATGTTCACGATGCTGCGCCTGCCCGGCATGACCGACGCGCAGTTTTCCGCCGATGCCGCCCATGTCGAGAAGGATCTCGCCATGCTGAAAGCCCTGATGGAGAGATAGATGGCCGATAAAGCAGAAAACCACGACCGCCGTATCGATTATGTCGAATTCAACGTCGCCGACATCGCCGCCGCCAAAGCCTTTTACGGCTCGGCCTTCGGCTGGCGTTTCACCGACTACGGCCCGAACTACTGCGAATTCGACGATGGCCGGCTGAAGGGCGGCTTCACCGATTTCGGCCCCGTGCGGCCCGGCGGCCCGCTTGTTGTCGTCTATGCCAAGGACCTGGAAGAAGTGCTGACCTCAGTGGAAAGAGCCGGCGGCACGATCTGCCGGCCGATCACCGATTTTCCCGGCGGCCGCCGCTTCCACTTCCTCGACCGCGACGGTTACGAACTCGCCGTCTGGGCGACTGCCTGACGGTAACTTGATTGGTCAGGGCGCGCCTGAATCAGCCGGCCGGGGTCAGGCAGCCTGCCGCCGCCGATCGTGATCTTCCATGACGATCAGCGCACCGATGACAGTACCGCCCGCATCGCGCAGCGGCGACATGCGACAGCGCACCTGCCGCGATCCGACACTGCCGGCCGGGCGCTCATAGGTATAGTCGATCTGGTCCCCGGCAAAACAGGCGTCGAGCTTGTGCTTGGCGCATTCGGCAAACCGCTCCTCACCGATGAATTCGGAAAGGTGGCGGCCAATGAGTTCCATCGGCTTTCTATCGAGATGGGCGCTGTTGGCCGGATTGGAATAGAGGTAGCGATAGTCTCTCGTCAGCACGGCCACGCGGTCCGGCAGGCTTTCCAAGATCGCGGCATTGAGGAACTGGCCGTTGTCTGTATCCGGCACATAGGCCGCCGGCGGTTCGATGCGCACATCCCGCGGCGAAGGCGTGCGCCAGTCCGGCCCATGCGCCCCGAAATAACGGTCGAGCAGGTAGGAAAGCACCGTCGTGTGCTCGGTGACGCTGGCGCTATCGTCGGCGTCCTGGCCGATCAGATGGGTCACAAACTGCAGTTGCATGTAGACTTCGAGCAGGTTCATCGCCTTGTGGGCGAGAATCGCTTCGACCAGCGGCTCGACATGGCGGTCGAGCGCCGTAACGCGCTGATCGTCGCCGAGACGAATGGCTTCCTCGATTTGAACGCAACGCAAGGAAAAGGCCCGAAAAAGCTCCAGCAAGACGCTCCAACTCCCATTGTCCCAAGAACGAGTCCGAAACCGGCTAAGGCTGCATCTCCCCAAAATGCGCCCTGCAGTAGACTTTATTCGCGTCTTGGTGGTGACGGGTAACATGAAGTGCCCTCAGTTTCAATCCGAGGGCACCTGCCGCTTTTCACCGCTGATAATTGAGGGTGGACCTTTTTGCAGCACGATGCCGAAAGTGTAAGCGTTTTTTAGACCGGCCCACCTAAAATCAATCTGTCTTAAGGCGCGAGCGTCTGCTTGATCTGCCAGCGGTCGTGATACCAGAGCCACTGTTCCGGGTATTCCCGTACCCAGCTTTCCACCTTGTCGTTGAGCAGCTGGGCGGCTGCCGGCAGGTCGAGATTGCCCTTGGCGTCGCGCGGCATGTCCAGCCGCGGCTCGATCTCCAGCCGGTAGCGATTTCCCGGCAGCCGGATGCAGCGCGCCGGATAGACCTCGCAGTCGAACTGGCGCACCAGCTTCGGCAGCAGCGGATTGGTCTTGACCTCGCGCCCGAAGAAGGTGCCTTTCAGCCCCTTACGGAATTTCTGGTCGACGAGCACGCCGACCCCCTGGCCTGCTTCCAGCTGGCGGGCGAGCGCAAAGGAGGAACCGGCATGCGAAGGCACCAGCTTGCCCATGCGCGCGCTCCTGAAGTCGAACACCTTCTTGGCGACATAGGGATTGTTCGGCGGCCGAAAAAGCACGGTCACGGTGAGCCCGAAGGCGGCCCCTGCTACCGGCAGCAGTTCAAAGTTGGCGGTATGGCCGGTAAAGACGATGAAGGGGCGTGGATTGTCGCGCAGGTCGAGGAAGATCGGGACGCCAGACACCTCTACCCTGCCCGGCTCCGACTTTTCGGGATCGTAGTCGAACAGTTGGTCGAGGAAGACGTATTCGGCCGCCAGCCGGCCCATATTGCCCCAGCTGTCGAGCGCGATCTCCTCGATCTCGGCCTCGCTCTTCTCGGGGAAGGCGTTGCGCAGATTGGTCAGCATCAGCCGGTGGCGGCGAGTGCGCCGGCCGAGGCGACGCATCATCCTGTCGGCGAAGCGGATCGCGCCATCGGCCGGAAACAGCTTCAGGAAATTCAGGAAGCCGAACATCACCTGCGCCACCAGCCATTGCTGGAAATTTCTGAGCGCCAGCACGATCCGGGTGATGAAGAGCTTCACGCGGTCAATCCATCTTCAGGATGATCTTGCCGAAGATCTGGCGCGATTCCATCCGCTCCAGCGCCCGGTCGATATCGCTGAAGCTGACTTCGGTGTCGATGACCGGATGCACGAGCCCGCGGCCCATCTTCTGCATCGCATCCGCCATGTTCTCCATGCGGCAGCCGAAGGAGCCGAGAAGCTTCAGCTGCTGCTGGAACAGCATCATCAGGTTCATCTCTGTGGAAACACCCGAGGTCGAGCCGCAGGTGACGAGCCGCCCGCCGCGCTTCATGCAGAGCATCGAGCCCGCCCAGGTGTCCTTGCCGACATGTTCGAAGACGACGTCGACGCCCTTCTTCTTGGTGAGCTTGCGCACCACGCCCTCGAAGCGGTCGGTGCGGTAGTTGATGACGTGATCGGCGCCAAGCGCCTTGGCCTTCTCGATCTTGTCGTCGGAACCGACTGTGGTGATGACGGTGCAGCCGATCTTCTTGGCAAGCTGGATCGCCGCCGTGCCGATGCCGGAACCGCCGGCATGGACGAGAATCGTCTCGCCCGGCTCGAGCTTGGCATTGTCGAACAGCATGTGCTCGACCGTGCCGAAGGTGACGGGCGCAAGTGCTGCACCGATCGCATCGACACCGGGAGGAGCCGGCACCAGCAGGCGCGCCGGCAGGTTGACCTTCTCCTGCGCAAAGCCGTCGAGATGGAAGCCGTGCACGCCTGAGACATGTTCGCAGAGATTGTCGCGGCCCTCGCGGCAGGGGCGGCAGAGACCGCAGGTGCGCGCGCCGTAGATCGAGACGAGCTGGCCCGGCAGCACGTTGGCGACGCCCGGCCCGATCGATTCCACGACGCCCGAAGCTTCCGCGCCGATGACCAGCGGCATCTTGCGCTTGGCGAAGGCCATGCCGCGCCAGCCCCAGACGTCGATGTGATTGAGCGCCACCGCCTTGACCCGCAACGTCACCTCTCCGGCGCCAGGTGCGTCCGGTTCCGGCAGATCGGTGATCTCAAGCTTGCGGTCGTCGATCAGTTGCAAAGCGCGCATGGCAAAATCCCTCGCCTGAAGGCGTCATCTCTCTCAAAAATTTGTCGGGAACCGCTTAAGCCGGTTCGAGCGCCATGACAAGGCTGGCATTCTGCCCGCCGAAGCCGAAGGAGTTGGAAAGCACGGCTGAAACCTGGGCTTCCCGCTTCTTGTTCGGCACGACATCGAGAACGATCGACGGATCGGGGTTGGTGTAGTTGATCGTCGGCGGCAGCGTCCCGGTCAGCATCGTCTGCAACGAGAACACCGCCTCGACGGCACCCGCTGCCGTCAGCGTATGGCCGATCATCGACTTGTTCGACGAGACCGGGATGCCGACGAGCCGCTCGCCGAAGACGGCCGACATCGCCCCATATTCCATCTTGTCGTTCTCCGGCGTCGAGGTGCCGTGGGCATTGATGTAGCCGATGCCGCTCTCGTCGATGCCGGCATCGGCAAGCGCCGCGCGAATCGTCGCGATTGCCGGGCCGCCATCCGGCGACGACCGGGTGCGATGAAAGCTGTCGGCCTTGTCGCCGGCGCCCTTCATGATGCCGAGCACCTTGGCGCCGCGGGCGACCGCCGCTTCCAGCGATTCCAGCACCAGCGTCGCGGCACCTTCGGCGATGACGAAGCCGTCGCGATCCTTGCTGAATGGCTTGGAGGCCTTGGTCGGCGGATCGTTCTGCGTCGAAAGGGCAGACAGCAGCGAGAAGCGGATCAGCGCTTCGGCGCTCAGCGATCCGTCGGTCGCAACCGTCAGCGCCCGGGTCGTGCGGCCCTGGCGGATCGCCTCGATGCCGAGTTGGATGGCCGTGACGCCGGAAGCGCATGCGGTCGACAGCGTCACGGGAAGGCCGCGCGTGCCGAACCGGTCTGCCAGGCGTTCGGAAATCGCGCCGAACAGTGCCGCCTCGTGGAAGGCCGGGTCCGGGCGCTGGCGCAGCGCCGTCAGGAAGCGCTCATAGGCATCGCCCGGATGGTCGGAGGCCGGTGAACGGTCGGCAAGCTCGAAACGCGCGCTCCATTCCGGCTCGATCGGCGGGGCGGCGAGGAACAGCGGGCCGTTGAAATCGCCGGAAAGGCCGGCATTAGCAAGCGCCTCGATCGTCGTTTCGCGGGCAAAGGCATAGGAGCGCTCAACGGCATTCGGCACCGGGATGCCAATGAAATCGACAGTGCCGGCGATCCGCGTCGACAGGCCCTCGGTCGGGAAACGGTTGATCTCGTGGATACCCGACGTGCCAGACGAGAGCGCTGCCCAGTTGTCGCTGAGGCCCTGACCAAGCGAGGTGATGATGCCCATGCCGGTCACCGCCACGATCGGACGGCCGAGATGATCCCTGTAAGCGGAAGCTGTCATGTCCTTACTCCTCACGCATCTGCGGAAAGAACGGCAACACCTTCGCCGCGCTGATGTCCGACCGTGGTTACGACGGCGGCGGTGGCGCCTGCCCGCATCGGCGCCTCATGAGCGGCATCGAAGGGCGGAACCTTGGCCTTGCCATCGACGGCAAGGGCTGCAAGCGCCAGCCCCAGCGTGAACTGCGTCTCGATCGTATGGCCGGTGACGCCGCCGAAGCCGCGGATCGCAACGTCGGGCAAATGATGTTCGAGCACCGCCCGTTCACGGGCGGCAAGATCGTGCATACCGGTCGAGCCGGAAAAGACCGCCGTGCTCTCGGCGGCAAGTCCGACGGCCGGTGCCAGGAGCCGCTCCAGCCGGACCTCGAGATTGCCGGCATTGCGGTTGCCGCGGTCACCCTCGACCGCGTCGATGACGGCGTAGATATGGGCACCGCGGGCTTCGGCATGCTTGCGCGATTCGAGCACCAGGAAGGCGCCGGCCGAACCGGTGATCATGCCGCCGCCGTCGCTGGGTCTCCGCGACCAGAGCGGCACCCAGTCGCCGCGCGCATGCGCGCCGATCGCTTCGGTGAGCAGGATCATATCGGGCCGTTCGGCCGCGAAGGCGCCGCCAACCAGCGCATGCGAGGATTCGCCTGACTTGATGCGGTAGAAGGCGGTCTCGACGGCTGATATGCCGGCCGCTTCCTCGCCCATGAAGGTGCGCGAGGAGCCGGTGACCTTGTGCACGATCGAGATATTGCCGGCGAGCAGGTTGGAAAGCTGGGCAAGGAACAGCGTCGGCCGGAGCTCCGTCGTCAGCTTTTCGTTGAGCAGCAGCTCACGGTCGTTGCGCTTCAGCGCTTCGTCGACGATCAGCGTATCGACATTGATGTCACGCTCGCCGCCGCCGGCCGCCACGATCATGTCCATGGCGCCGCAGGCCTCGATATCATCCTTGAAGCCGGCATCGTCGAGCGCAAGGCCGGCAGCGAAAACGCCGATGCGCTGCCAGTTCTCCATCTGGCGCTGGTCGCCGCGCTTGGCGATCTGCTGCGACCAGTCGATCTCGGGCAGCGGATGCACCGGATAGGGCTTGAACTTCTCGGTCTCGACGATCGCCTTCGGGGTAGTGCCGGCCGAAAGCAGCGCGATATGCGCATCCTTGCCGACGCCCTGACAGGTGACGATGCCGATGCCTGTGATGACGACGTCGTTTGCAGCCTTGCTCATCCAATCACTCCCTGCGCCGCGATCGCTTCGAGAAGCCCGATCTCGCCGGCACGTTTCTTCACGATATCGCCGAGCGGCACCTCGGAAAACGGCATGGTGCGAAGCTTCAGCTGCGCATCGCAGACCTTCTTGCCGGCGCTGGTGATTTTAGCCTTGGTGACCGCAAAACCCGAACCGTCATGCTCCAGAACCGCCTCGATGTCGAGCACCGCTTCCGGCTCGACGAAGGTGCGCATCTTGGCGCCGTCGACAGTCATCAGGAAAGGCATGGCGGCAAAATCGGTGACGGCAAGCACCAGCATGCCGGAGGCCTGCGCCATGGTCTCGATCAGAAGCACGCCGGGGACCAGCGGCATTCCGGGAAAATGGCCTTCGAAAACGGGGCTCTTGGCCGGCACGACGGATCGCGCCTTAAGCGTGCCCTTCTTCAGGTCCACCGCTTCGACGCGGTCAATCATCTGGAAATATTCCAGCAGCATTCGGATCCTCCGGCCCGACAGGCCAGATCCGCCCGCCGGTGACGCCTGAAGCGCGTCGCATAGAAGCTGGTCGCACTTTAGGTCTTTGTTTTGTGCACGTCGTCGCCCCAAAACCGCTGCACGCTTTTGGGCGACATGCACTAGTTAGGAACGAAACCGCCCGGCCGCCATATTCACGGCGGCAGGGCGTTCAAAAAAGACTTTTATGTCGCTCAGGCCTTGGCTGCTTTGAGCTCGTCGATCTTGGCGCAGAGGTTCTTCAGCACGAAATATTCTTCGGTGGAAACCTTGCCTTCGTTGACTTCCTGCGTCCACTTTTCGAGCGGAATCTTGATGCCGAATTCCTTGTCGATCGCAAAGACGATGTCGAGGAAATCGAGGCTGTCGATACCGAGGTCGTCGATCGTATGGCTCTCCGGCGTGATCGTCGCGCGGTCGATCTCGCTGGTTTCTGCAATAATGTCGGCAACTTTATCGAATGTAGCGGTCACGCGCTGTACCTCATGAAATGACGATTTAAACCTCCTCATAGGCAAATCCATTTCAAAAGCCAATGCTTTCGTCCCGGCGTTGCGGCAATTTGCCGGTTGGGTGTTGCCTAAACAGCAATGGAATGCCGGTCTTTGCCGTCCCCGGGACGGGCGCCGAGGCGCGCGGCGATGCCGCACCCGAAAGCCCGCCCAGCCGGAAGGCGAAAAAGCCGTCCGAATCAAACCCGCGAACGGCCCTCGCATCGCGGCAAACGCAACTTCCGGCAAAACCGGCGGGCGGGGATGCTTTGATCTAAATCAAACAGCGATCCCGGCGAAATTGATAATCCTCAAGGCGCGCTGGGGGCATGCGCGGGCATGGGCCATGCCGGACGCGCCAATCCTGCCGGCCATACGAAGATTTCAAAAGGGATCAGGACATGGATGTTGCACGCAGTGAGCTTTTCGAGACCAGCACTCCTGTCGCTTGCGCTTCCTGCCAGGCACGGCACGGCGTCGTCTGCGGCGCCCTGTCGAGTGGTCAATTGAGAGAGCTCAACCGCCACTCTCTGCGCCGCAAGATCGAGGCCGGCTGCGAAATCATCGCCCAAGGGGCGGAAAGCTCTTTCTATTCGAACATCATGCGCGGGGTGGTGAAGCTCTGCAAGGTGATGCAGGACGGGCGCCAGCAGATCGTCGGGCTGCAATTCGCCCCCGATTTTGTCGGCAGACCTTTCGTGCGTGAAAGCACGCTATCGGCTGAGGCTGCGACCGACGCCGAAATCTGCGTCTTTCCCCGTAACCTGCTCGACCGCATGATATCCGAGACACCAGAGCTGCAGCGCAGCTTGCACGATCAGGCGCTGAAGGAGCTCGATGCCGCGCGCGAGTGGATGCTGACGCTCGGCCGGCGCACCGCAGGCGAGAAAGTCGCAAGCCTGCTTTACCTTATCGCCACACATGCCGAACCGCAGACCGCCACGAGCACCGCCTTCGATCTGCCGCTATCGCGCGCCGAGATCGCCGATTTCCTCGGGATGACGATCGAAACCGTCAGCCGCCAGATGACCAAGCTGCGCAAGCGGGGCGTCATTCACATCGAGAACTTTCGACATATCGTCGTCCCCGATATGGATGAGCTGCAGAGCATGACCAGCGCGTAAAAAAGGGATCAAATGCCGCATTCGGCTTTCCGGTCCGGGATCAGCGCGTGATTATGACACGGGTATTGGCAAGGCCGGCCTGTCGTGCCAGCGAGAAGAACTGGGCAGCATTGTCCGGATGTAAGCGAACGCAACCATGCGAGGCCGGCCGGCCCAGCCGCTTCAGGTCGAAGGTGGCGTGAACGGCGTAACCGCCGTTGAAAAACACGGCGAAGGGCATCGGCGCATTGTCGTATTTCCTGGAGCGGTGATCGCGCGACAGCCATTTGGCGCTCCACGAACCGGTCGGCGTGACATAGCCGTTGCGCGCGGTCGAAACCTTCCAGCGATATTTGACGAAGCCGTTCTCGGTAACGGTCATCGTCTGCTTGCCGATGCTGATATTGGCGACCAGCGTTGCGGCCTGAGCGGCAACCGGAGAAAACTGCAGCAATAAACTTGCGGCCGCAGCCGCCAAAATCGTCTTCATGATAACCCCTCTTCGGCCCGCGCAGCTTCATTGCGCCCTCACGGAAGAGAGACTACGGCAATACTTATTATATTGCTTTAATCCGAATGGTAATCACAACTCTAACGAGCCAAGGCGGGAGTTACCGGAGTAAGACACCGGCCTCTGCTTCACTGGAGCTTGCGCGCCGCCGAAGGCTGCTTGAGCTGTTGGTAGGCCTTGTTCATCTTCTCGCGGATCGAGGCCATTGTGCCGAGATTATGCCCGCAGGCCGCACAGGTGATGATGTCGGTCTCCCGGATCTCGGGACGTTCGAACTTCATCTTCGTGCTCTTGCACTTCGGGCACGGTAACTCAACCTGAACTGTCATCGCTCTGCTTCCGGTCTGATAAGATATGAGGCGGTTCGAATAAACCTTTGCGGCGGCCATGTCCACCGGGCGTGATGTACCCTAGAGAAAACACAAGAACAGCCCGAAGATGATGCCCGTAAGCACCATGCAGCTGGCATAGAACACCGAAACGCCGTCCTCGATATCGGCCGCAGTGGCCATATCGCGCCCGGGATTGTTGATCATCGGCTCGGCCACGATGACGCCGCCATAGACCCGAGGGCCGGCGAGTTGGACATTGAGCGCACCTGCCATTGCCGCTTCCGGCCGGCCGGAATTCGGCGAGCGGTGGAGGCCGCCATCGCGCATCGCCACCCGAACCGCTTCTCGGCTGGCACTGGTGCCGCGCCTGATCCAGGCGCCGGCGGCGATCAGCAGGATCGAGAGGCGGGCGGCCGGCCAGTTGGCGACATCGTCGAGCCGGGCGGCCGCCCAGCCGAAATCGATGTATTTTTCCGACCTGTGGCCGATCATCGAATCCGCGGTGTTCAGCATCTTGTAGGCAAGCAGTCCCGGCAGGCCGAAGACGGCATACCAGAGCGCCGGCGCCACCACGCCATCGGAGAAATTCTCGGCAAGGCTTTCGATCGCCGCGCGGCAGACGGCCGGCTCGTCCAAAGTCTCGGGATCGCGCCCGACGATGCGGGAAACGGCGGCCCGCCCACCGGCAAGCCCTTCGTCGCGCAGCGCAATAGCGACGGCCGCGACGTGATCGGCAAGGCTCTTCTGCGCCAGGAAGATCGCCACCAGCCCGGTCTCCAGCAGGATGCCGGCAAGGCCGAACAGCGCGAAGAACCGGTCGAACACCAAGCCTGCGGCCACTGCCAGAAGAAGCAGCGCCAGGATGGCGGCGACGCCGTTCATCCGGCGTTGCGAGCCTGTCAGGCTTGATGGGTTGAGCTGCTGGTCGGCATAGGAAATCACCGCGCCGAAGATGGCGACGGGATGCGGCACCCGCGACCACAGCCATTGCGGATCGCCGAGGATCCGGTCGAGCAGCAGCGCCAGAAGCAGCACGAGAAGGTTTTCGTCGATCGTCATCGCTCAAATCTCTGAAGGGCTTCGATAAGCCGCCTGTCCGCCGCCCCATCGGGCGTCAGCCCGAAACGCAGCCACTCCGGCGCATAATCGAACTTGCGGACGAGAATATGATGGCGGCAGAGATGCGTGTAAATGTCGCCGGCTCTCGCATCGGCGACAAGGGTAAACAGCGCCGTTCCCCCCGCCGTCCGTAATCCCGCTCCCATCAGCGCCGCATGCAGACCGGCGCAACGTTCATCGATACGGCTACGGATCGAAGTAACATCCGAGCGCAGCAGCGACGCTGCAATCGAAAGCGCCGGGCCGGAAACCGCCCAGGGGCCGAGCCAATCCTCGAAGCGCGCGAGAATATCGCTACGCGCAATCGCAAAGCCGAGCCGCAGGCCGGCAAGTCCGAAGAACTTGCCAAAAGAGCGGAAGATGATGAGGTTGGAAAGTTCTTGCACGCGAGCCGCCAGGCTCAGCGCCGGATCGGTATCCCCGAAAGCCTCATCGACGACGAGCAGCCCATTTGCCGCTTTCATCCTGTCGTGCAGTGCGACCAGCGTTTCCGTCGACCATATGCGCCCATCCGGATTGTTCGGATTGACCACAACCGCGAGCCGATGCTCGATCCCGATTGCGGCAACATTATCGACCGCGTCGACGGCAAAGCCGGCCGAAGCGAAGGCGCGCGCATATTCCCCATAGGTCGGCGATACCACGGCAACCGTGTCGTCCAAGGCGCCAACCGGCTTACCCGCCGCGATGAGGCGCGGCAGCAACTGGATCACCGATTGCGTGCCGGGCACCGGCAGCGGCAGGATCTCGCCGCTGCCATAATGATCGCGCGCCGCGCACCTTGCCTCATCGACGAGATGCCGGTCCGGCAGCCGATGCCAGGCCCTTGCCGGAATGTCGGGCAAGGCGACAGGGCATGGATTGATGCCGGTGGAAAGATCGAGCCAGTCTTCCGGCCTGCCGCCGAAGGTGGCGGCAACGGCGGTGATGCCGCCGCCATGGGCGATCGGTGCGCTCATGCGGCAGCTCCGGCCAGATCGATCAGATGCATGTAGGAGCCCGCCACCTGGTCGCGCCGGAGGCCGGCAGCACCCAGATCGGTTCCGAGGGCATCCTGCGTTGCAAACAGCCGATTCCCCTCGCCCTCGGAGACGACGGTGGAATAGTGGAATTCATGCGCCGTCATCGTCCGCGCGAAAAAGGCGCCGTCGAGCGGCATGACGCGGCGATAGCCGAGATGGCGTTGCCGCTTGGCATAGCTGGTGACGACGGGCAGCAGGCCGAGCATTTCGTGGCGGCGCCCTTCCGCGTCAATCAGCCCGTCGCCGAGCACCATGTAGCCGCCGCACTCGCCGTAGATCCTGATGTCTCGTGCCGCCGCATCGAGCATGCCGGCGCGAAAATTCTGCGCCGCGGCCAGCCGCCCGGCATGCAGCTCGGGATAACCGCCCGGCAGATAAATCGCATCGGCATCGCCAGCCGGCGCCTCGTCGGCAAGCGGCGAGAAGAAGGAGATCGCAGCACCCCGGCGCCGCCAGCCGAGCAGCATGTGCTCATAAGAAAAGGCAAAGGCGACATCGCGTGCCACCGCGATACGGGCGCCCAGCGGCATCAGCCGCTCGATATTGGCGGCCGACGGCCGGTTGAGCCCCTGCCTGGCGATGCGCAGCAGGAATTCAAAATTGCATTCCTCGGAGACCGCATCCGCCGCGTGATCGATGAAATCTTCGAGGCTCGCATGTTCGCCGGCCTGGACGAGGCCGAGATGGCGCTCCGGCAGCGAAAGCGCCTTGTCGCTGCCGATCACGGCGATGACGGGCATGCGGATAGCGTCAAGCGCCTGGCGCAGCATCGCCTCGTGCCGTTCGCTGCCGACCTTGTTGAGGATGACGCCGGCAACGCGGACATCGGCGCGGAAACCGGCAAAACCGGCGACCAGCGGCGCCACCGACTGCGACATGCGCGAGGCATCGACGACGAGCACCACCGAAAGACCGAGCTGGGCGGCAAGATCGGCCGCCGTGCCCTTTCCGTCGGCCGCTCCGTCGAAAAGCCCCATCATTGCCTCGATGACGAGGATGCGGTCGCCGGAGCGATGCAGGGCCGCATTGGCCGAGATCAGTTCAGGGCGCATCGCCCAGGGATCGAAATTCAGGCAGAGCGTGCCGCTTGCCGCCGCATGGAAGGCGGGGTCGATATAGTCAGGACCTGCCTTGCCCGGCGCGACCGCGATGCCGCGGCGGCGAAGCGCTCTGAGCAGCCCGAGCGTCACCGTCGTCTTGCCGGCGCCGGAGGAAGGGGCTGCGATCAGGAGGCCGCTCATGCCTGCACCTTGCCGGACCGGCGGAACGGATCGGGTTGCAGGCGCCGTCCGCCGAGCGCGCCGAGCCAATCGAGCGAGGCTCTGAGCCGCACCACCTCGCCAACGACGACCACCGCCGGCGGCTCCAGCCCGGAGGCGGCAACGGCCTCGGTCGCCTCTCCGAGCGTCGTTTCCAGCACCTGCTGCCGGCCGGTGGCGGCATTACAGACGAAGGCGACGGGTTCCGACGGCAGCCGGCCGGCGGCGAGGAGATTGGCGCTGATCTCGGCTATATGCTTCATCGCCATATACATGACGATGACGGGCGAGCCCCGGCCGATCGCCTCCCAGTCGATCCTGTCAGGCACGATACCGGAGGAATCATGGCCGGTGAGGAAGGTCACGGCATGGTTGATATCGCGATGTGTCACCGGAATGCCGGCATAGGCAAGCCCGCCGATACCGGCGGTGACGCCGGGCACGATGCGGAAGGGAATATTGTGCTCGACCAGCGTCAACGCCTCCTCGCCGCCGCGGCCGAAGACGAAAGGATCGCCGCCCTTCAGCCGCAGCACGCGCTTGCCGGCGCGCGCCAGATCCACCAGCCGCAGCGAAATGTCGCGCTGTTTCGCGGAAGGCTTGCCGCCGCGTTTGCCGGCATATTCCACCAGCGTTTCCGGCCGCGCCAGTGCCAGGCATTCCTCGTTCACCAGCGCGTCGTGCACGATGACGTCGGCCTCGAAAAGCCCCTTGGCGGCAAGCAGCGTCAAAAGCCCGGGATCGCCGGGACCGGCGCCGACGAGCCAGACGCTGCCCGGCTCCAGCGCCGGAAGATGGGAGAATGCGGCATCGATCATCCTGTTGATCTAGGCCCCGCAAAGGGCAAGGTCAACGCCGCGCCCGTCACCTCACTGGAAGTTGCTGAGATTGCTACGACTCACTTCGTGAAGAGGCGGATTCGATTTCACAACAAACCCGCCCAACAATATGAATAGATTATAATATCATCACGAAGGCCAGCCGCGGCGCAGCCGGCCTTCCCGGCCGTCAGGCGGCAAGCAGCGTGTTGCGGATGAGGTCGATGACCTTCTCCGATTCGATGCCGGTGCAGACGATCTGGCTCGGCAGTCCGTCCCAGTCTCCATTAGGCGGAAAATGCCGGCCGTCCCGCTTGACGATCGTCTGGCCATCGGCGATGCCGCCACAGACGACGCGCACAGCACCCGATATCGACGAGAACAGCTCGGGCGCCACGACATAGACGCCGGCGCAGCTGTCATGCACCATCATGCCGTCTTCGACCGCGTGCTTATAAAAATCGATATAGGACTGCGAGAGCGCGTCGAGCTGCTTGAGAGCCTTATCACCCCTCGCCGCCATCTCGCCGAGATAGCTGCGGCTCATCGTGGTGATCGCGGTGACGTCGAGGCCGATGACGGCCACTTTCCACGGCGCGGTCATGACGATGTCGGCAGCCTCGGGATCACCGTGAATATTGGCCTCGGCGACCGGCGAGACATTGCCCGGCACATAGAAATTGCCGCCCATGATAACGACGTCCTTGACCAGCGTCGCAATCTCGGGGTCTTCCTTCAGCGCCAGCGCCAGGTTGGTCATCCGGCCGACGGCGACGAGGCGGACCTCACCCGGGTTGGCGCGCACCGTGTCGATGATGAAGCGATGCGCCGGGCGCGCATCGAGCGGCAGGTCGATCGTTTCCGGCACGTCGATATCGCCGAGACCGTTGTCGCCATGCACCATGGCCGGCCACGGCCGCTCCGCACGCGAGGAATCGATGGTGACGCTGGCGCCCTTGGCAACCGGTGCCGCAATATTCCATTCGCGCTTGAGGAAGAGCGCATTGCGTGTCGTCGTCTCGACTGAAGCGTTGCCGAAGACCGTGGTAATGCCGAGAAGGTCGATCTCGGCATGACGGTGCAGGAAAAGAAGCGCCATGGCGTCGTCAACGCCAGGGTCGGTGTCATAGATGACCTTGTGCATGAGATATCCTCTAGATGTGAACCCGTGAAGCTGCCGGACGGCGCCGCGAATTGGCGCCACCATAACGTCGGCTAGGCTTTCTGCAACCCGCTGCGGGCAACTGCCGCCGTCGCATGCGCAGATTTGATCTTGGCGACGGCAAGCTCGGCATCCGGCCCCGCAGCCGCCAGCGCAGCTGCCTCGGCAACCCCATGGCAGCCGACGCGAGCAAAGACCTTCGCGGAGGGATTCTTGAGCCGCGGTGTCTCCTCTTCCAGCCGCGGCGCGTCGAAAAACACGACGGGCACGGAAAAATGCGCGGCAACGGCAAGGATCGCCGGCTCATGTCTCCGGCTTTCGATCGAGGCAATGGCTGCGAGTTCCGCAGCAGCAATACCGGCTGCGTCGAGCGCTGCGATCGCAAGCGCCAACACCTCGGCAGGTAGCGTCCCCCGCTCGCAACCGAGGCCGAGCACGTGGCGCCTCGCCCTACCGAAAGAGATATCGCTCATGGAAAACCGCCGAATGCGCCCTGCCCGTGTCCTCGCAGCCATTGCAGCTTGGTGCGGCAAATGCAACAAGGCCGTCCGAAATCCCTGCCTGGAATACCACCTTGCCCGATATCGCCTTCCATCTGCTTCTGCTGCTCTGCATCGCTGCCTTTTTTGCCGGTTTCGTCGATTCCATTGCCGGCGGCGGCGGCCTCGTCACCGTTCCCGTCATGCTGATCGCCGGCATTCCGCCGCTCCAGACCCTCGGCACCAACAAGGTGCAGTCCCTCTTCGGCGCCGCCTCGGCCACGATCGCTTATGCTCGCAAGGGCCATGTGGAGCTGCGTGAGCAATTGCCGATGGCGCTGATGGCCATCATGGGCGGCGCACTCGGCGCCGCACTCGCCACGATCGTGCCCGGTGAGGTGCTGGAGGCGATCATGCCGGTGCTGCTGGTGGCGATCGCGATCTTCTTTGCCGTCAAGCCGAACCTCAACGACCTCGACAAACACCGTCTCATCACACCCTTTGCCTTTGGCTTGACGCTTGTTCCGGTCATTGGCCTCTATGACGGCGTCTTCGGCCCCGGCACCGGTTCCTTCTTCATGCTGGCCTTCGTCACACTCGCCGGCTTCGGCGTGCTGAAGGCGACGGCCCACACCAAGCTTCTCAATCTCGGATCGAATTTCGGCGCGCTCATCGTCTTCACAAGCTTCGGCGCGATCCTCTGGAAGATCGGCCTGTTGATGGGCATCTGCCAGTTCCTCGGCGCGCAGCTGGGTTCCCGGCTGGCCATGCGCATCGGCGCAAAGCTCATCAAGCCTCTGCTCGTCTTCGTCTGCATCGCCCTTGCGGCGAAGCTGCTCGCCAACCCGGCAAATCCGCTGCGCATCTGGCTCGGCGCCTGACACGAACCCTCGACCATCTTCATTACCTCTGGCGTAATTGATACGGTACATCGCCTTCCCGCATGATCGGGCTGCCTGGAATTGACGGGCGATCAAGAGGAGATGACCTGATGAATGACGCAAACAACAACGCAGAGCGCTATCTCGCCGTCTGGAATGAGACGGATGCCGCTCGCCGCCGCGCCCTCATCGCCGAGAGCTGGAGCGAAGCCGCGACCTATATCGACCCACTGATGCGCGGTGAAGGCCATGAGCAGATCAATTCGCTGGTCGAGGCGGTGCAAAGCCGCTTCCCCGGTTTCCGCTTCGCCCTGATCGGCGCGGCCGACGGCTACGGCGATAACCTGCGCTTCTCCTGGGGGCTCGGCCCGGAAAATGGCGAAGCGCTGATCAAGGGCACAGATTTCGCCGAGCTCGAAGGCGGCAAGCTGAAATCCGTGCGCGGTTTCATAGATTTGCTGCCGGAAGCCGCCTGATGTCGCCGACCGCCCGCTCGCTTGGAGACCATCTGCGCGAATGGCGCCAGCGCCGCCGCATGAGTCAGCTCGACCTCGCGCTGGAGGCGGAGATCTCGCAGCGGCATCTGAGCTTCATCGAGAGCGGGCGCTCGACACCAAGCCGCGACATGCTGCTGCATCTTGCCGAACGGCTCGACGTGCCCCTTCGCGATCGAAACCCGCTGCTGCTCGCGGCGGGTTTCGCTCCTGTTTTTGCCGAACGCAAGCTGGATGATCCCGCACTGGAACCGGCCCGTCGCGCCATCGACATGGTGCTGAAAGGGCACGAGCCCTTCCCAGCAATCGCCATCGACCGCCACTGGACACTCATCGCAGCCAATGCGGCCATTGCGCCGTTGCTCTCAGGCGTTGCCGACCAGTCCTTGCTCTCGCCACCCGTCAACGTACTGCGCCTCAGCCTGCATCCACAAGGATTGGCGCCCCATGTCAAAAACCTCTCCGAATGGCGCGCCCACCTTATCAGCAGGCTGCGCCAACAGTTCTCGGCTTCGGGCGATCTAATGTTGGACAAGCTTTTGAAGGAGTTGCTATCCTATCCAGCGCCTAAAACTGCCGGCGAGGTCCATACCGACTATGCCGGCATCGCCGTTCCCCTTCAACTTTCGACCAAGGCCGGCCTGCTTTCCCTGATTTCGACAACGACGGTCTTCGGCACACCCGTCGACATCACGTTGTCGGAACTCGCGGTCGAATCTTTCTTTCCGGCGGATGAGGAAACGGCGGCCATCCTGCGCAGCCTCGCGCTCAGCTGACCGTCTCAGAACTCCACGCCGGGCTGGCCCTTGATGCCGGAGCGGAAGGGATGTTTGACGAGTTCCATCTCGGTCACCAGATCGGCGATCTCGATCAGTTCCTCCTTGGCGTTGCGCCCCGTCAGCACGACATGCGTCATCGCGGGCTTCTCGGTCTTCAGAAAGGCGACGACGTCGTTGATGTCGAGATAGTCGTAGCGCAGCGCGATGTTGATCTCGTCGAGCAGCACCATGGAATTGTTTTCGTCGCGGATCAGTTCCTTGGCCTTTTCCCAGGCGGCCGAGGCGGCCGCGACATCGCGGGCGCGGTCCTGCGTTTCCCAAGTGAAACCCTCGCCCATCGTGTGGAACTGGCAGAGATCGGAGAAATGCTTCTCGATCAGGTCGCGCTCGCCGGTCCACATCGCACCCTTGATGAACTGCACAACGGCCGAGGGCTTACCGTGGGCGATGTGGCGGAAGATCATGCCAAAGGCGGCCGACGATTTTCCCTTGCCCTTGCCGGTATGGACGATGATCAGGCCCTTGCCGTCGGTCTTAGTCGCCATGATCTTGTCGCGCGCCGCCTTCTTCTTCGCCATCTTCTCGGCGTGGCGCGCATCGTCCTTGCCGGTCCCGGCTTCTGCGATCTCGCTGTCAGGAGTCTCGTCACTCATTGGTTCACCTCATTCTGTTGTCTGGCGGCCAGGTCGAACTGGGCCGAATTGCTGCGCGGCGTCCAAAGACTGCGGTCGACGGCTTCGCGCAGCCGCTCCCTCATCTCGTCGAATGCAGCCGGGTTCTTCTCGATCATGAAATCGCGCACGGCGGGATCGGCGACGAAGGCCTGGTAGACCGCCTCGAAATGATGAGCGCCGACCGCCCCCGTCGTCGCCGAAAAGGCGAAGAGATAATCGACGGTGGCGGCAATCTCGGCCGCCCCCTTATAGCCGTGGCGCATGACGCCTGCGATCCATTTCGGATTGACGACACGTCCGCGCACGACGCGGCCGATCTCCTCCTCGAGCGAACGGATCACCGGCTTTTCCGGCCTGGAATGGTCGTTATGATAGATCGAAGGACGCGCGCCGGCGAGCTGTTCGGCCGCCGCCGCCATGCCGCCCTCGAACTGGTAGTAATCGTCGCTGTCGAGCAGGTCGTGCTCGCGATTGTCCTGGTTCTGAATGACGGCCTGCACCGAGCGCAGCCGCTCCTCGAACAGGCCGCGTTCGGCCTTGCCTTCCTCGCCGGCGCCATAGGCATAGCTGCCCCAGACGAGATAGGCTTCGGCGAGATCGGCGCGCCGCTCCCAGCCCTTTTCGTCGATCAGCGCCTGCAGGCCGGCGCCATAGGCACCAGGCTTCGAACCGAAGACCCTGTAGCCCGCCCGGCGCCTTGCCGAGACCTCGTCCAGACCGGCGGCGGCAAGCCTTGTGGCCTCGCCGCGCATGCGCGCTGCGATCGGATTGTCGGCCTCGTCCTCGTCAAGCGCGCCGACGGCGCGGATCGCCTTGTCGAACAGCGCGATCTGCTCGGGGAAGGCATCGCGGAAAAAGCCGGAGATGCGGAGCGTCACATCGACACGCGGCCGTCCGAGCATCGCCGGCGGGATGATCTCATAGCCGGTGACACGGCGCGAGCTCATGTCCCAGAGCGGCCTGACGCCGATCAGCGCCAAAGCCTGGGCGATGTCGTCACCGCCGGTGCGCATGTTCGACGTGCCCCAGGCCGTCAGCCCGAAGGAGACAGGCCATTCGCCGTGATCCTGCACATAGCGGCGCACCAGCAGCTCTGCGGACTTCTTGCCCAGCTCGTAGGCCGCCGGCGTCGGCACGGCGCGACTGTCGACCGAATAGAAATTGCGGCCGGTCGGCAGCACGTCGGGCCGCCCGCGCGTCGGCGCGCCGGAAGGCCCGGGCGCGACGAACCGGCCGTCGAGCCCTTTAAGCAGCCCGTCGATCTCGGCGGGGCCGCAGGCAAGGATGGAGGGCTTGAGGCGGGTGTCGATTTCGGAGAGTACCGATCTGGTTTGAGACCAGAAGGACGGGCAGTCCATCTCGCCGGAGACGAATTTTGCGGCCAGCAGTTCGATGCGCTCGACGGTGTCTCCATTGGTCCGCCAGGCGGCGTCGAGAATATCGGCGACGATTGCGGGCTTCGGCCGGGTCCAGGCAGTGGCCATGTCGCAATCGAGAGGGTCGAAGATAGAGGCACCCCGCACGACGCCGCTCAATCCAGCATCCGCCGCGATCGCCCGCTGCAGGCTCGCATCCCCGCCCTCACCCAGCCCGCGCGGCACCCGCGCCAGCGCCACGGTCAGATCGGTCAAGAGCCGCCCCTCGGGCGACACGCCGAACACATGCAGCCCGTCGCGGATCTGCATTTCCTTGAGGTCGCAGAGATAGGCGTCGAGCTTTTTCAGCGCCTCACCCTCGCTTTCGCCCTTCGTTATGCCGGCGTCGCGGTCGAGGCCGATATCGGCGACGAGATCGAGAATCTGCCGGCTGAGCAGGCGGATGCGGCGGGGATCGCCGCCGGAGGCCTCATAATATTCGTCGACCAGCGCTTCCAGGTCTTTCAGCGGCCCGTAACTCTCGGCCCGCGTCAAAGGCGGCGTCAGATGATCGATGATGACGGCAGCGCTGCGGCGCTTGGCCTGCGTGCCCTCGCCGGGATCGTTGACGATGAAGGGATAGAGATGCGGCAGCGGCCCGAGGATCGCCTCGGGATAGCAGCTTTCCGACAGCGCCAGCGCCTTGCCCGGCAACCATTCGAGATTGCCATGTTTGCCCATGTGGATGACGGCATGGGCAGCGAATTCGCGGCGCAGGAAAGCGTAGAAGGCGAGATAGCCGTGCGGCGGCACGAGATCCGGCGAATGATAGCTCTCCTTCGGATCGATATTGTAGCCGCGCGCCGGCTGGATACCGACGAGCACACCGCCGAACTGGGCAAACGGCAGAGCGAAAGCTGCCCTGCGAAAATATGGATCGTCTTCGGGATCGCCCCAACGGGCTCTCACCTCATCCTGAATCTGATCGGGAAGAGATTCCAGGAAGCCGTTGTAGAGACTCAGGGAAAGCGTCTCTCGGATGATCTTACCGTCATGACCGGAATTGGTCGGTCCTTCCATCAGATGGCGGATCAGCGCATCGCCGTCGGCCGGAATGTCGGCGACCGGATAACCCGCCGCCCGCATAGCCTTCAGCACTTCGATGGTGCCGGCCGGCGTATCGAGGCCGACGCCGTTGCCGAGCCGACCGTCGCGATTCGGGTAATTCGCCATGACGAGCGCGATACGCCGGTCGCCGGCGCAAGCCCTCCGCAGCCGCGCCCAGTTGGCGGCAAGCTCCGCCGTATAGCGCACCCGGCCGGCATCCGGTTCGCTGGCGACGATATTCGTCTCGACAGCCGCATCGTAACGCGCCGCCGTCTTGAAGGAGACAGCCCGCGCCAGCACCCGGCCGTCCACCTCTGGGAGCGCCACATTCATGCCGAGATCGCGCGCCGACAGGCCTTGCGAGGAAGCCGCCCACGCCTCCCTCGAAGAAGCCGACAGGATAGCCTGCAGTACGATCGCCTCATTCGCCTCCAGCACCGTTGGCTGCCGATCCGCACCCGGTGCCGAGACGGCAAAGCCAGTCGTGTTGATGACGACATCGGGCTTCAGTGCCGAAAACACGCTTTCGAGAATGCCTGTCGAAACGGGATCCTTGAGGCTATAGGCAAAGACCGGCAACGGCCGGAGGCCAAGTGCGACCAGCGCCTCGACCAGCGCCTCGATCGGCCCGGTCTCGCCGCTTTGGACGAGGGCGCGGTAGAAGCTGATAGCGACGACAGGGGAAGGTGTGGGTTCGATTCCCATCTTCTCCGTCGAGTTTGAGGTACCCCCCTCTGTCCTGCCGGACAAGGGGGCAGCCAGACCCGAAGACACCTCAGCAACAACCCGCCGCCACTCCTCAACCCCGATCAGCCCTCGCCCCGGCCACCAGATGCCGGCCTTCATCAGTGGCACCGCCGGCGCCGGCTTCTCCATGCCTGCCAGCATCGCCCCGGCATAGTCGAGGAAGGCCCGCGCATTGGCATCGCCACCCTCGATCAGATAGGCCCACAGCGCATTAAGATCCTCGAGATTAACATTGGAGAAAGGGACGAGCCCGGCATCCGGCTTCGCGTCACCCGGCAGCACCGCGATCAATGCACCGGCGCGGGACGCTGCCGCATGCAGCGCTTCCAGCGCATAATGGAAATAGCTGGCGCCGCCGAGTGCCCGCACGATAATCAGCTTGGCATGCCGCGCCGTGCGCTCGACATAGATATCGACCGACATCGGATGCTTGAGGCTCATCAGGCTGGCGAGCCGCAACGAATGCTGCCCACCGCGATCGCGATGGGCGGCCGCGATCGCGGCAAGCTCGCTGTCGGCGGCCGACAGGAACAGGATTTCGCCCGGCGTCTGCCCGAGGTCGATCGCCTCCTCGCCGTCGCTGATCGTTCCCTGCTGGGCCAGAAGCAGATGCATTGGTTTATGCCAGCTCTTCGATTGCCGTCCTCACCGCGTCCTGATCCATCTCGTGCAGGCCGATGACGACGAGGCGCGTCGTGCGCTTTTCGCCTGGAGCCCAGGCGCGGTCGAAATAATGATCGATGCGGCTGCCGACAGCCTGGAGCTGCAGGCGCATCGGCTTGCCGGCGATATCGACGAACCCCTTGAGGCGCAGCACGTCATGGGTTGATATGATCGTCTTCAGCTTCTCGACGAAGCCGGCGGGATCGGCAACGGGTCCGAGATCGACGACGAAGCTGTCGAACTCGTCGTGGTCGTGCGGCGCGCCGTCTTCATGCTCCAGCTCATGATGCGACTTGCGATTGGCGACATCGTCCTCGGTGCCGATACCAAGGCCGAGCAGGATGCCGGCCGAGACTTCGCCGTTCTTCGCCTCGATGATCGCGGGTTTGCGCACCGTGCGGGAGGCAACCTCGTCGCGCACCCTGATAAGACCTGCCGCGTCGATCAGGTCGGTCTTGTTGAGCACGATGAGATCGGCGCAGGTGAGCTGATCCTCGAACAGCTCCTCGATCGGGCTTTCGTGATCGAGCGATTCATCCTCGGCACGGCGCGCATCGACGGCATCATGGTCGTCGGCGAACCGGCCGGCGGCAACGGCGGCGCTATCGACCACCGTGATGACGCCGTCGACGGTCACTTGCGTGCGGATATCGGGCCAGTTGAAAGCGGCGACCAGCGGCTGCGGCAGGGCGAGGCCCGAGGTTTCGATGACGATGTGGTCGGGCCGCTGTTCGCGCTCGAGCAGCTTCGTCATCGTCGGAATGAAATCGTCGGCGACAGTGCAGCAGATGCAACCATTGGTGAGTTCGATGATGTCGTCCTCGGTGCAATTCTCCGCGCCGCAGCCCTTCAGCACGTCACCGTCGACACCGAGATCGCCGAATTCGTTGATGATGAGCGCGATCTTCTTGCCGCCGGCATTGGTGAGCAGGTTGCGGATCATCGTGGTCTTGCCGGCGCCGAGGAAGCCGGTGATGACGGTTGCAGGAATTTTCTGCTGGTTCATGAACTTAACCCTTCATTTTCAGCGGCAGGCCTGCCGCGATGAAATAGACTTCGGCGGCCTTCGCCGCGATCGATTGGTGCAGCCGGCCGGCATGATCGCGGAAATCCCGCGCCATGCGATTGTCAGGCACGATGCCGAGGCCGACCTCGTTGGAAACGAAAACGAGCCGCGCCTTCGCGGCGGCCAGGAAATCGGCGAGCGCTGCAAATTCCGCCGCCATGTCGCGCTCCTCCATCATCAGATTGGTGACCCAGAGCGTCAGGCAGTCGATCAGCACGATGCGTCCCTCGCCGTCGATGGCGCCAAGCTTGCCGACGAGATCGAGCGGCTCCTCATGCGTCGTCCAGGACGGACCGCGGTCGGCCTTGTGCTGAGTGATACGCGCCTGCATCTCCTCGTCCCAGGCCCGGCCGGTGGCAAGGTAGTGGCGGTCGAGGCCGGTCGCGGTGACGAGAGCTTCGGCGAAGCGGGATTTGCCGGAGCGCGCGCCGCCGAGGATGAAGATGATGGTCATGCTCAGACGCTCCTCAGGGAGGGTGCGTAGCCGTGGCTTGTTCCGAGTGCACCTTTTTCGACTGCTCGGGGGACCGAGTATTCGACATAACCGGCCGAAAGCACTCCTCTTGCAGGGCTGCTTGGAGGCGTCGCGAGCGCCGCACCAGGCCGCGCTGAATTCAATCGTTCAGCCAAGACAACCTCCGTGCTGGCAACGGGCGTGTGCCCAGGTGTGGGCTTCTGGCCCGGCACGTAATGGCAGGTCTCCTGGCTCGCGGTTATCGGCCGCGATCGGGGCAGACCGGAAACCGGTCGCCCTGATCGTGCCGGCGGATCATCCTCGCCTTCCCGGCTGCATTGGTGAAAAGGTGGACGATTCGTAGATTTAGAGGCGTCCGACCCCGGTTGATCACCATGCATCTCCAGTGGCTTTTCCGGCATATCGCCCATCCCGCCCGCTTGCATGATTGCAAGCCGCCGGCCGGAGGGGCTCGGTGCCGGATGGAAGACCCTGACCGCTCTACAGTCGCGGGGTCGGCTGTGATGAAGGCGCCCGGTTTGGGTCCGCCCCTTCACATTCCCTTTTCATCCGGAAGGGCGCAACACCGATCCGGAACCATCCGTTATGTCAGGATGGTCGGGCGACCATCCGTTGAGGGATGGTTAGGCAAGCCGGGGTGTGAAGTCAACCGGCCTTGACGGCCGGTCAGCTTCCGAGCAGATGGCCCAACCCTGTCAACACGACTTACTCTACCTAAAATATCGTCATTTATCAGAGGCTTACGTCATAAATATTTGTCCCGGGCGCCGGCTTTTCGCCGCAATTGCGTCGCAAGCGGACTGCGCGACCATCTCCGCCCTTGACCGGGCCTCTCCCCGCCTAGTTGTCTAGCCATGCTTATGAAATTGGATCGGCGCCGTTTCCGGGCGCTGCGTGTTTTCTTCGATCCGGGCCGCCTGCGGGCGCTGACCCGCCGCAGCGAGGTCGGCCTGTCACTGGCGGGCGCCGTCGTCGGCATCATCTCGGGTCTCGCCGTCACCGGTATGAGCTACGTCTCCAGTGAGTTGCATCAGCTGGTCTTCGGCATCGCCGATAGCGAGCGGCTGAGCTCATCCGAGATCGAGAACAAGATGCTGCTGCTCACCGCGCCCGTCATCGGCGGCGCTCTGCTCGGCCTGTTGCTCCTGGTGCTGGCGAAACGGCGCAAGAAGCCGATGGTCGACCCGATCGAAGCCAATGCGCTGCATGGCGGCCGTCTATCCTTGACCGACAGCATCATCGTTGCCGTCCAGAACCTGATCTCCAACGGGTTCGGCGCCTCGGTCGGACTGGAGGCCGGCTATACCCAGCTTGCCGCCGGCCTTGCCTCGAAATTCGGCCTGAAGCTGCAGCTTCGCCGCTCCGACCTGCGCATCCTCGTCGGCTGCGGCGCGGCGGGCGCCATCGCCGCCGCCTTCAACGCGCCGCTGACCGGCGCCTTCTATGCCTTCGAGCTGATCATCGGCACCTATACGATCGTGTCGCTGACACCCGTCGTCGTCTCAGCTCTCATTTCCACCCTTGTCGCAAGGCTGCTTGCCGATGGTGATTTCACCATCGATATCGGCAGCTTCGGCTCGGTCGTGCCGGCCGATTATATCCCGGCGCTGCTGCTCGGCGCCTTCTGCGCCGGCATCGGTATCCTGATCATGCAGGGCGTCTCCTTCGTCGAGGAACTGGCGCGCAAGAGTTCGATCGCCCCACCCTTCCGCCCGGCGCTCGGTGGCGTCATCGTCGGGCTCTTGGCGATGATCTCGCCGCAGGTGCTCTCGGCCGGCCACGGCGCGCTGCATCTCAACCTCTCCCGCGAGGTGGCGATCCCGACACTGATCGGTCTCTTCCTGTTGAAATCCCTGGCCTCGGCGATCTCGATCGGCTCCGGCTTCAGGGGCGGCCTGTTCTTCGCCTCGTTGTTCATGGGCGCCCTGCTCGGCAAGCTCTTTGCCTATTGCGGACCCTATTTCGCCGATGCGACGCTGACCCCCGTCATCTATGCCGTGGTCGGCATGAGCTCGCTTGCCGTCGCCGTTATCGGCGGACCGCTGACCATGACGTTCCTGGCGCTCGAAATCACCGGCGATTTCCCGATCACCGCGCTGGTGCTCGCCGCCGTCATCACCTCGTCCCTCGTCGTACGCTCGACCTTCGGCTATTCCTTCGCCACATGGCGTTTCCACCTGCGCGGCGAAAGCATCCGCAGCGCCCACGATGTCGGCTGGATTCGCAACCTGACGGTGGACAAGCTGATGCGCGCCGACGTCAAGACGGCAAAAGCGAGCATCTCCCTGGAAGAATTCAAGCAAGCCTTCCCGATCGGCTCGGTCCAACGCGTCGTCCTCGTCGAGGAGAGCGACAAATATGCGGGCCTCGTGCTGGTGCCGGAGATTTACGCCAATCCGACCGACGCACAGGACGAGGGCAAGACGCTTGCCGATTTCATCCACTACCGCAACGATTTCCTGCAGCCGCAGATGAATGCCAGGCAGGCGGCGGCGATCTTCGACAAGAGCGAAAGCGAAGCTCTCGCCGTCGTCAACAACCTGATCGAACGCAAGGTGATCGGCCAGCTCAGCGAAAGCTATACGCTACGCCGCTACAGCGAGGAACTCGACCGCCGCCGCCGCGAGGTCTCAGGCGAGATTTAAGCGTCGTCGCGCCGACCGGATCGTCGTTTCAGGATACCATGTCGGCGAGCTTGAACACGTTTACCGCTTTCGAAACCCCGCGCAATTCGAAAGATCCCAGACAGTCGTTGGCGACGGCACAGGTGACGGCGAAGCTTTCCGACATCAGAAGGTGATGTCCGAGCGCGCCGCAGAGTTTTTCAAGCCGCGAAGCCTCGTTGACGGCGCTGCCGATAACCGTGAAATCAAGCCTGCCGCGTGCGCCGATATTTCCGTAGAAGACCTCGCCGAGATGCAGCACGACATCGACGCCGATGTCAGGACCTCCATCATTCCTCCGCTGACCATTCAGCACCTTGTTGGCTTCTAGAATATTCCTTGCGGAAGCCAGTGCGGCCATGCAGGCCTTTTGCGGGTCTTCAGCATCTGTCGGAAAGATCGCCAGCACGCTATCGCCCATGAACTTGAGGATCTCGCCCGAATTTTCCTCGACATGCCAGCCGATCAGCTCGAAATGTTCATTCAGAAACCCGGCGATTTCGCCCGGCTGATAGATCTCGGTCAGCGCCGTGAAGTTTCTCAGGTCAGCAAGCAGGATTGCAGCATTGATCGCCCCTCCCTTTCCCCTCTGAATATCGCCTGCAAGGATGCGTGCACTTGTCTTGGCGCCTGTATAGACGGCAAGGATATCCGATGCGGTTTTCGATGCCGCAATGCGATAACAAGCCAGCCCCAGCGCTGGGAAGAGCTTCGCGACGATCGCCAGTTGATCATCCGAAAATCCGCCCGGCCTATCGCTTGTGAGAGACAGACTGACGCCACGCAGCGCAGCCTCCTTCGGGAATTCCAGCAGGCTGACCAGGTGATCCGTGCCGCCGGCATGCGCGAATTCTGCAAGCTGCGGGTAGTCATTGACACCCTCACCCTTGGCGATGTTCCATCGACCTGATGTTTCGCCGCGGCCCAAAAGAAAATAGATCGGCGTCTTCTCGAAATTCAGCACTGCCGCACTGCCATATTCGGCATTCTCGATAGTGGTCGCACCGCCGCGCACGAAATTGGCCGAGACGCCGCCATACATGGGATGAATAGACGGCATCGAGATGCTTCCCCGCCAGATCGGAAAGCCATCCGCGATCAGCCGATCGCACAATCCGGCTATCAGCTCGCCAATATGCTCAGCTGTGATTCCATGTTCTATAAGCCACTGAATATGATTGTTAATTTCCGAACCTCCAAATGACCGACGCAGATTATGGTCGGAAATCGGGCAAATGGACGGCGATGACCACCGGGGTTGCCACATCAACCAATAGTCGAGTCAGGCAGATATTTCTAGCCGTGGTCTCCGGCAACGACAATCAGTCATTCGCCTGCCGACGAGGAGCTGTGAGAGTGCCGCAGAAGTGAAAGATGGTGCCGCAGCGCCTACCGATATCTCACATCCTGACTGTCATGCCGCCGTCCACCGTCAGTACGTGGCCGTTGACGAAGGAAGCGGCGGCGCTTGCCAGAAAAAGCGCCGCGCCGGCGATCTCGTCCGGCCGTCCCCAGCGCTGAACCGGTATACGCTGGCGCACAAAGGGCATCAATTCCTCGTTCGCAGCCATCGCCGCGTTCGTCTCGGTGGCAAACCAACCGGGCGCAATTGCGTTGCTGGTGATGCCGTGCGGGCCGAATTCGACCGCCATGCCGCGCATCAGGCCGGTCAATCCCTGCTTGGCTGCCGGATAGACGCAGTCACCGGGCATGACGACATGGCCGCTGATCGAGGTCACCGCGATCAGGCGGCCGTGATTGCGTCGCTTCATCAATACGGCGGCGTCGCGCGAAAGCGTCATGGCCGCCGCCAGGTCGGTGCGAAGCAGCTCGATGATGGCATCATCGTCGAATTCAGCCAGAGGCCGCCTGTCGCGGGCGCCGACATTGTTGATCAAAATGTCGAGACGGCCATGGATCTTGTCAATATCGGCGATCACAGCACGCTGTGCCTCGCGGTCGGCGATATCGAATGCGACGGCCTCCGCCGTGCCACCCGCAGCCCGGATGGTCCTGACCGCGCCTTCCAGCGTCGCCGCCGTGCGTCCGTTGACGATGACATGCGCCCCGGCCTCAGCAAGGGCGCGCGCCATCTCGAAGCCCAGACCGCGGCCGCCGCCGGTCACCAGCGCCACCTGACCTGCCAATGAAAATCTATCCAATATGCTCATGGTTTTCGTCGCTCTCAAAGGGTCCGCCGCGACAATTAATGGACTCAGTCAACTAATTTGGCAAGAGCAGAACGGCGACATCCGTGACGCATCCTGGCCTAACCGAGCAGCCCGGCCAGCCAACGCGGATCGAGGTGACGTTCCAAATCTCCGGCGACCTCGTCGAGCGCCTGGTCGACACTCTCGTGGTAGTTCCGCCGCTCGCCCGAGAGCCCAAAGCTTTGAAGCAGCCGGGCGCGGTAGGCGTCGCTGCCGAACAGCCCGTGCAGATAGGTGCCCATGATCCGGCCGTCGGCCGAAAGCGCCCCGTCAGGCGTGCCGTCGATAATCGCCGAAGGCCGGTCGCAATCCGGGCCGCGGGTGATGCCGAGATGGATCTGGTAGCCGGCCAGCGGCGCGTCGTATTCGGTCGAGCGGGCATGGCTGTTGCGCACGGTTTTCTCCGGCGCCATCTCGGTCTCGACGTCGAGAAGCCCAAGCCCCGGCGTCTCGACCGTCCCGCCCTCGAGCCCAAGCGGATCGTGCACCGTCCGGCCGAGCATCTGGTAGCCGCCGCAAATGCCGATCACCCGGCCACCGCGCCTGACATGCGCCTGGAGATCGCGGTCCCAGCCTTGAGCCCTGAAGTCGGCGAGATCCGATATCGTCGATTTCGAGCCGGGAAGGACGACCAGGCCTGCATCGGCAGGCAGCCGTTCGCCTGATCGCACGAAGACCAGTTCGACATCCGGCTCGGTTCTCAGCGGGTCGAGATCGTCGAAATTGGCGATGCGCGGCAGCACCGGCACGGCGATCTTCAGCGCACCCGCCTCGCCCCGCGCCAGACGTTCGAGCACGACCGAATCCTCGGCCGGCAGGCGCGCCGCGCCCGGCAGCCACGGCACCACGCCGAAACATGGCCAGCCGGTGAAGCCTTCGATGGCGCGAATGCCGTCGTCAAACAGCGAGACGTCGCCGCGGAACTTGTTGATGATATAGCCCGCAATCATCGCCCGGTCGCCATCGTCGAGGATCGCATGCGTACCGACCAGCGAGGCGATGACGCCGCCGCGGTCGATATCGCCGACGAGGACGACAGGCACGCCGGCCCGTGTCGCAAAGCCCATATTGGCGATATCACCGGACCTGAGATTGATCTCAGCCGGCGACCCCGCTCCCTCGACGATAACGAGGTCGGCGCCCGCAGCCACTTTTTCGAAACTCTCGAGCACGGCGCCGAGCAGCTGCGGCTTCAGTCGCTGGTAATCGCGCCCCTTCGCCTGTCCGAACACCCTGCCCTGCACGATGATCTGGCTGCCGTTTTCCGATTGCGGCTTGAGCAGCACCGGGTTCATGTGCACCGAGGATGGCGTGCGCGCCGCCAGCGATTGCAGCCACTGCGCCCGGCCGATCTCGCCGCCATCATCGGCGACTGCTGCATTGTTCGACATGTTCTGCGGCTTGAACGGCCGGACGGCCAGACCGCGATTGGCCGCCAGCCGGCAAAGGCCAGCGACCAGCACCGTCTTGCCGACATCCGAGCCGGTTCCCTGCAGCATGATTGCTCTTGCCATGGTGGCTCGCATCCGTCTTCTGTTCAGCGAGGCCTACAATGGACAGCAATCCCGGGTCAAGATTTGGCCCGGGTCAAGCTCCGCCCGCAAACGCGAAAACCGCGCATGGCCTTGGCTCTGCGCGGTTTGCCGAAAACTCAGGCGTCTTCACCCTTACACGGCGAAGCTCGCTTTCTCCGGTACGCACTACCTGAACCAGAGAAGTGGCGGTCATTGCCGCCACGACCCAACTGATAACGGCACATTCTTACCGGAGAGTTATTGAAGGCTTACGCAAATGTTAATTTTGATCTTTTTTGACATCCTCGTCGAAATTTCTGCCGGAGATCCGCCGCCGATCGCGAACAGCGTGCATTTCGCCCGAGGGCGCCATTTTCGGGATGATGTCATAAATTCTTCGAATTCAATCATTTAGTCACGCAACCATGAGCAGAAGACGGTTGATTTCTCCGAGCGAACGCGTAGGCTTCATCCAAATACGCCATTGTTGAACATGGCCTGCGACGAGCTGCCGGAGCCGCAAGGACGGACGGTGCCGATGAACCGGAAAAGCCTGCACGGCATCGCCCGGCAGACATTTTCGCTTCGGGTGCCGGAGAGATTTTTCGGTGGATTTCAGAGCCTGCTGCGCGTCCGCCTGAGAAGAATTCGGGGAATGACGATGAAGACGTTTCTGATTCCGGCCGTCTTTGCCGCGGCTCTTTCCACCGTTGCGCCGGCCGAAGCCGCCGAATGCGGCAGCGTTTCGATCGCCGAAATGAAATGGGCTTCGGCAGGCATTGCCGCAAGCTTCGACAAGATCATCCTGGAAAACGGATATGGCTGCTCCGTCACCATCGTCGACGGCGACACCCTGCCGACCTTCGCCTCGATGAATGAAAAAGGCACCCCCGACATTGCCTCGGAATACTGGATCAATTCGGTGAGGTCCCTGCTCGATCAGGCGGTCAACAGCGGCCGGCTGGTGCAGGGAGCCGAGATCCTGGCCGACGGTGCCGTCGAGGGCTGGTGGATCCCGAAATTCATCGCCGACGCCCACCCCGACATCCGCTCGGTCGAGGACGCGCTGAAACATCCTGAACTGTTTCCCGCCGAGGACGATCCGTCGAAGGGCGCAGTCTACAACTGCCCCGCCGACTGGAGTTGCCAGATATCCACCGCCAACCTGTTTAAGGCGCTTGCCGCCGATAAGAAGGGTTTCGAGCTCGTCGAAACCGGCAGCCCCGAGAGGCTCGACGCCTCGATTGCGCATGCCTTCGAAAACAAGGTCGGCTGGCTAGGCTATTACTGGGCGCCGACTGCCATCCTCGGCAAATACGACATGACGCGCCTGAGCTTCGGTGTCGGCCACAACAAAAACGAATGGGACCGCTGCACCGCCGTTGCCGGCTGCGCCAGACCTGAAGTCAATTCCTACCCGGTCTCACGCGCCTTTACGCTGATGACCAGGTCCTTCGCCAGCCGGGCGGGGCCCGTCGCGACCTATCTCAAGACCCGCAAATGGGACAATGAGACGATCAATCAGGTGCTTGCCTGGCAGGACGAAAACCGCGAAAGCAACGAGGATGCCGCGATCTATTTCCTTCGCAATTACGAGGGTCTGTGGACGAAATGGGTGCCGGCCGATGTAGCCGAGAAGGTCAAGGCAAGTTTATAACGGTAATAACACCATTACCACGGGCGATTCGATGATTCCCTTTCCCGACCGCGATACCGTTGCGGAAAAGCTCGCCGCCCTGTCGGAGGCCGACAAGTCATACCTGGCGCTGCTCATGGAAAACGCTGCCCAGGACGACAATCTGCTCGACGGGCTGCGCCGCCATCTCGATCTTGCCGCCGGATCGCGTTTCCTGAACTCTTTGAAACTCGAAAGTCTTGGGATGTGGCTCGGGACTCAGGCGCCCGGCCGGTTGCAGATCCGGCTGACGGAAACCGCCCGCTCCAGCCAGCATCCCGCCTACCAGGCGTTCCGGACCGGCCTTAGCCGATCCGGCGGGCTGGAAAAGGTTTATCCCCCGGTCAACACTTGATTCCCCGGTCAGCACCTGATCTGGCGATCCCAGCAGCAATCTGAATAGTCGTTACTTCTTCGCGGCGCGGTCGACCGAGCGGCCGGCATCCTGGGTGGCGTTCACGGTGTTTGCCGTATCTTTCCCTATGCCGCGGATCGTGTTGCCGCAGGAGGAAAGGGCAAGAAGAACCATAAAAGCTGCGGCAATTTTGGCCGTTGTCGTCATCTCGGATATCCTTGTTTGAAATCAACCCCGAACGGCGACAAAATGCCGTCCGCGCCAATAACGCGCGACAAACCAAAAGGTTCACTGGCTGAAAGGCCCCTCAGGCGGCGACTGCCTTTGCCCGTTCGGCAAAGGCGCTGCGAATGCTGTCGGCCACCGTCTCGATCGGCCCCGACATCTGTGAGGCGGTCAGCAGACGGATATCGAAGGCGCCAAGTTCCGGCAGACCTTCATTCGGGCCGAGGAGCGCCATGTCCTCGTTGACATAGGAAAGCGGCAGCGGCGCGATGGCAAGATCGGAGAGCACGGCGGCGCGCTGCGCCATGGTATGGCCGCTGAGATAGGCGACGCGATAGGGCCGCTTGTTGCGTTCGAGCTGGGTCAGTGCCTCCTGGCGCCAGATGCAACCGTCCTCCCAGATCGAGATCGGCAGGGGATCGCGGCGATGGGCCGAACCACACCTGGCGCCGGCCCAGACCAGCCTCTCGCGGTAGACCACCTCGCCACCGGTCGGGAACGGCCGCGTCGCACAGTTGATCAACGCCAGGTCGAGCCGTTGCTCCTCCATGCGCTTCTTCAGCCCGATGCTCATGTCGATCGTCACGTCGACCATGATGCCGGGATAGCTCTCGGCGAAACTCTTCAGGATGCTCGGCAGCAGCCGTTCGCCGATATCTTCCGGCGCGCCGAGCCGCACGACGCCGCTGAGCTCCGGCATGATGAAGCGCGACACCGCCTCGTTCGACAGCGCCAGGATGTTGCGGGCGTAGGACAGCAACATCTCGCCGTGGCGCGTCAGGGATACCGAGCGGGCGTCGCGCAAAAATAGCGTCGCACCAAGCTGTTCCTCGAGCTTCTTGATTTGCATCGACACTGCCGATGGCGTGCGGAAGACCGCTTCCGCGGCGGTCGAAAAATTGCCTGTCTCGGCGATGGCCACGAAGGTCCGCAGCACATCGTTGTCAAGCAGCGGAATGGGACGGCGAAAGGGAATGCTCATCGTCACATCTTTCAATTTTTCTGATTTATAACCGCATATCATTTTGTTTGATTGAATGTCAATCGACCGGATATCTTCAGTGTCGGCAGCAATGATGCCAGCAAAGGAGGCCGGACATGACGCAATCAAGCACCTGGAATATCGTACAGGCCCTTTCCGCATTCAAGTCGCAGAGGCGCAGGGATGCAAACCATGAATATGCGATCCGGCAGTTAAAGCGTTTTCCGTCGCATCTGCTGGCGGATTGTCAGCGCGAAATGGAATTGAGCACCCTTGCCTCGGCCGCCGAAGTGGATGATCGACGATCGAACGGCGGTCACATGCCGCCCAGCAGCTTGAAGGCGATCACCCACATCGTGAAAGCGACGAGCGTTTCCAGCATCCGCCAGGACGAGGGCTTCGAGAAGATCGGCCGCAACCATGTTGCGCCATATCCGAGCGAAAAGAAGAACAGGAAGGAACCCGTCACCGCGCCGGCGGCAAACGAAGTCTGCTGCCCGGGGTAACGTGTGGATATCGTGCCGAGCAGCACGACCGTATCGAGATAGACATGCGGATTGAGCCAGGTGAGCGCGAGGCAGGTCATGAGCGTCTGCCGGAAACTCGCCGTTCTGGCCTCCGCCGCCGTGAGGGTAGCGGACGACCGCAAGGCCGAATAGAGGCTTCTTGCCCCGTACCAAACCAGAAATGCGGCTCCGCCGTAGCGCATGACGGGATCGAGCCAGGGCATGAACCTGGCGATTTGCTGCAGGCTGGTCACCCCAAGCACGATCAGCGCCGCATCGGAGACAGCGCATGCGAGGCAGACGGCAAAGACATGTTCGTTGCGCAAGCCCTGGCGGAGGATGAAGGCGTTCTGCGCGCCGATGGCGACAATCAGGCTGAGGCCCATCATCAGGCCGGTTATATAGATCGAAAAATTCATCGCTTCGGCCAACGCCCCTTAATTCGCTAGGGTTGCGCTACCGCGATTACGAGAATTAGGCTAATTAATCCAACTAACTCCGATTAAGCGAAACTAATCCATGCTCGACTATCCCGCGCTGCGCGCCGTCGCAACCATTGTCCAGACAGGCAGCTTCGAAAGAGCGGCGGCCGTCCTGAACGTGACGCCTTCGGCCGTTTCTCAGCGCGTGAAACAGCTGGAAGAGCGTCTCGGCGCCGTTCTCATCGTCAGAGGCACGCCGTGCACGGCGACGGAAAAGGGGGAATGGCTTTGTCGCCATGTGGAGAATGTCGGCATGCTCGAAGCCGAACTCTTCGGGCAGCTGCCGGCTCTCGTCGATCCCGACGAGCCCAGCCAAAGGGTCACGCTTCAAATCGCCACGAATGCTGACAGCCTCGGGACATGGTTCGTCGAGGCCATGTCGAATTTCGCCAAAAGCTCTTCCTATCTGCTGAACATCGCCGTCGACGATCAGGATCATACCGCCGAATGGCTGCAGCGCGGGCGGGTGATCGCCGCCGTCACCAGCCTGGAAAAGCCGGTTCGCGGATGCCGGCGTTTTGCCCTTGGGTTTCTGCGCTACCACGCCACGGCAACCCCCGAATTCGTCGCGCGCCACTTTCCGCAGGGCGTGACATCGGAGGCGATACGCAACGCTCCAGCGCTGACCTTCAATCAGAAGGACAGGCTCCAAAGCAGCTGGATCAGGCGAACGTTCGGACGCGATCTCGATTATCCCACCCACTGGCTGCCGTCGCCGCAGAGCTTCGTCGAGGCGAGTCTTTCGGGCATGTGCTGGGGAATGAACCCGACCCAGCTGACCCACGAGCATCTCGCATCCGGACGGCTGGTCGAACTGGTGCCCGACACGCCGCTCGATGTCCCGCTCTACTGGCAGATAAACCGCCTCGCCGCCGACCGCTTGGCGGACCTGACGCGTGAAGTCGTCACGGTGGCCAAGCGCCGTCTTTGATGCATCACTTAAAGATACAGCAGGACCGAGTGCGCTTTGTCAGACGTAAGCCGTGCGGTTGCCGAACTCGCTGGTCTCGTCAAAATTCTTCGTGCCGATGCGCTCGCTTTCGCCGGAGAATTCTCCAGAAGCTTCATCGGCGGGCTTCGATGCGGCAGACGACTGAGATTGGCTGCTTTCGCTCGCTTCGAGCTTGGCGATCTTGACTTCCAGCGTATCGATGGATTTTTGGATCGTGGCCTTCTCTTGCTCGTCCTGCGTCTGCTCCAGGTCTGCCTTCTTTTCGGCAAGCTGGGCCTCGAGAGAGGCAAGCTGATCCGACGAACTCGAAGACGAGGTTGAAGCGACGGAACTCAAAATTGTGGATGCGGAACTGGAAATTGCGCTGACCATGAGCATGACTTTCGATGATGGAATGTCACCGTTCTAGCCAGGGAGAGTAAAGGTTCGATAAATAAAGTACCGAATAGTACCACAATAAATATCGCGCTCTTATGCGATGGCGATGATCTCCAATTCCTGGCCGCCCGCCTCCACCGCATCGCCGACAGCCTTGCCCATCAAAAGCCGCGCCACCGGCGAGACGTAGGAAATCGATCCGGCCTTGGGATCGGCTTCATCCTCCCCGACGATCCGATAGGTCTGCACGCGCCCGTCATCACGGCGGAAGGTCACCGTGGTGCCGAAGGCGACGGCGTCGATTGACGTAGGGTTAGGCATGATCTGGGCGGTGCGAAGTCTTGCCGCTAAGTAGCGAAGATCACGCAAGGGATTGGCCGTCTGCCGCCGCCGCTCGTTCACGTCTTCGATCGTGCTCGCAGCATCATAAGCTTCGCGGGCCTGCTGGAATTGCAGCTCCAAAGCCTTCAGCCCCGCCTCCGTGACAAGGTTGGGGTGCGGCGAAATCGGACGGTCGGGCAGCAGGGTTTCCGAAGCGGTTTCGAAACTCTCTTCCTTGGTGAAGGCGACGGCCAATCTCGAACTCCGTTTTAGGCGCAGTGCGCGCGCTTTATCGCTGGCGGGGCGAATGCCCCATCTGTTTGTCGGCACCCTACATACACCGACTGCAGACGAACCGCCAATCTTGGCTCATCAGCCGCCACTAGCTTGGGGGTGCCGTGCTCTGTTCGTTTCGTTTGGCCGGACGAGCGATGGCCGCACCGGCGTGACGTTCGAGCTGCGATTGATGGCGAAAGACCATGACGCATCCGCCCGAGAGATCGTGAATGCCCTGTCAAAGGCGCATGACGTCGCGGATTTCTCGATGCAGTCGACGACGAACTAAACCTCCATTCCCTTCATTTCGACACGTGCTCGGGTTTTGACCTTGCCCCCAAGTTTTATCCAGTTTTGAGTTCGCTCCGGCGGTTTTGGGTTGCTGTGTTCGGGGCGGTAGCGGCGGGTTGCGGTGCGGAGCCATTTCGGCTGCGCAGCACCGCATCACGTCGC
>NZ_ML133528.1 GCF_003985145.1 Rhizobium anhuiense
TCCCCTCGCTGGCGTTCTCGGTGACGCTGTCGCTGGCATTGTCGACGATGTAGGTGTCGTCCCCCGCACCGCCGAGCAGCGTGTCAGCACCGGCGCCACCGTCCAGCGTATCGTTGCCGGCGCCGCCTAAGAGCGTATCGGTGGAGGCGCCCCCCGTGATCGTGTTGGCGAGCCCGTTTCCGATACCGCTGAAGGCCCCGGTGCCGATAAAGGTTAGGTTTTCGACATTGGCGCCAAGCGTGTAGCTTGCCGTGGCGCGAACCGTGTCGGTCCCCTCACTGGCGTTTTCGGTGACGACGTCGGCGGCATTGTCGACGAAATAGGTGTCGTTGCCAGTGCCGCCGATCAATGTGTCGACGCCAGTACCACCGGACAGCGAATCATTTCCGGCATTTCCCCAAAGCGTATTGTTCGCTTCGTTACCGACAATCGTATCGTCGCCGGAGCCGGCCTGAACATTCTCGATCAAGGAGGCAACGTTGTTGTGATAAAGAAGCGCGTTGAAAATGTTGCCGCGGGCGTAACCATTGTTCGGACCACCCCCCAGATCGGCCAACTGGCCCTGGGAAAAGACCGAGTACCCCCCTGCTCGCAAATCGATCGTGAGGTTGGTAGTATAAGCGCTCAAATCATAGGTATCGATTCCGCCGCCGTCCCAGATTGTCGCGAAGATGCGGTTGGCATCGGGCGTGATGGCCGCGACGCCGTTGACATAGGTGATGCCTTGGTTCGGATTCCACTTGTAAACGGTATTGCCACTGTTGGTCGTGTAGTCCGCACCATACATTTCCTGCAGGGCGGCGATGTCGAGCATCATGAAGCTTTGAGGCGCGCCGTCATGCTCGTATTTGTAGCCGCTTGTTGTATCGTCTCCAACAAACGTGCGGTAAGTCATGACCGTGTATTCGAGCGAATCGTAGGCACTCGGAACGACCGTTGAATTGTCGAAGTATATGGGCTCATGAGCATGTTTCAATCCCAGCGCGTGACCCAGTTCATGCACCAAGGTATGCCCTGCATAGTTGCCGAACTCCGGAAAGCGAAGATCTACCTCAGTGCCGGCATATGACGTTCCGAACCAGACGTCGCCGCCTGCCTCCGGAGTGTCTGGATAATAGGCCCATGCCGTCGGGGGCATCCATGACTGAGCGAACCGCACCGATGCGGTCTCCGCACTACCGGCCTGAAAGTTGGCGTTCGTAAATCCCTCAACGGAGAAACCGTCATTTGCAGTATTTCCGTAGGATTGCTCCATGAAGAACAAGGCAAAAGACTGCTGCTGAGAGGAAATCGCAGAGAAACCCCAATCTTTCTCGCCAGCATAGGAATACGATGTCGAGAAGGTGGGAAACGCATAGGTTATCGTTCCGTCCCAGGCTGTGCCGCTGAACAGCCCGTCAACTTTCTGATCCCCAGTCAAGCTGACGTTCTTCGTCGAAGTAATAAGGTTCGTCATAAAATCCCCGTTTGCCTAATCCACTCTGCCGTGCCAAATGCCGGTTCCCTCTGCTCCGCATGAGGGTGAAACTTCAACTACAAGTCTTATCTCGCTTCAGTAAGGTTTTGACCTAAGTAACTAACGCTCATGAAGGGCTTCCTCCGCGACCTCGATCAAAGGCGAGAAGACATATTCCAGGATCCTGCGCTCGCCTGTTCGAACCTCCGCAACTGCTGCCATGCCCGCGCTTAACTGGACGTTACTGCCATCTGCTAGAATTTGATCGGCCTCCAAACTCAATGTCACCGGAAAAACCAGGTTCTGCATCCTTTCGGCGCCGCCGAACGTTGTCTCCGACTGTCGTGCCGCAGGGTCGCCTTCACGACGCGCGGCATCGGGTTCCGGAATCGCATCGGCCGCAATCTTGATGACGCGGGCCGGGATCGTTCCGTAGCGTGTAAAGGGAAAGGCTTCGAGCTTGACGACAGCATCCTGGCCGACCTTGATGAAGCCGATGTCCTTGTTCAAAGCGTAAGCTTCGAGTTCCAGTGTGCTTCCCTCAGGCACGACACGCATCACGTCCTCGCCGACGGTCACCACTTGGCCCACACTGGTAATCGAGGATGCTTGCACCGTGCCGTCTATTGGACTGCGCAAAGTCATCTGCTCGCGAACATTTATGGCTTTCGCCAGTCGCTGCTCCAGCTCTTCGACCCGACGTTCCGCATTACCCAGCCGCTCGAGCTGATCGCCTAGGAATGCTCGTTTTAGCTTGTCCTTTTCCCGCGCAAGGACCTCGATACCAGCGGCGGCATCAGCGAGCTGACCTTCCTGCATAGCCAGTTGCGTCGCCTGCTCCTTCAATGTTTGCGTCGCATCGATCACGCTTGCCATGGTGCCGGCTTCCTTCGAAGCCAGCATATTGCGCATCGCCACACGCTCTTTCAGCGTTTCAACCAGCGAGTTCTGAGCCGCAACCGTCACCGTCAGACGATCGCGCTCCACTTCCTTCTGGTGCTTCTGAGCATCAAGCGACGCAACTGCGGCCTGGTATTGTTCGAGGTCGCCCCGCAGGATGCCTTCTTCACGACGACGCAATTCATCGGACGCGTCCGCATCCCATGAGATCGTTGGCGGCAGCCTGCCGCTCTCCTGAGAACGAACATAGTTTACCGCAGCTGTTCGGCGCCGGACCTCGGCGTTCACAGACGCCAGGCCTTTTGCCGCATCCGTCTCATCGGCAATAGCATCCGTCGGATCAAGCTCGAGGAGGATATCACCGGTCTTGACCTGTGTGCCATTTGATGGCGGAAGCGCCTTCACCTTACCCGTCAACAGCGGCTGAACAACCTTGACGCGGCCGGCCGGCTGAATCTTGCCCTGTGCGGCTGCGATGATGTCGATGTGGCCGATATAGGACCAGATCAATGCCGTTGTGACAAAGGCGCAAATGATCAAGATCAGCGCCAGGCGCACCGGCGAGGGTGGGGTCTCGAGGATTTCGATCGCCGGTGCCAGAAACTCATGATCGGATCGCTTGGCCGGGCGCGGCGCAGGACCGGCATATCGAACAGCTTGGACAGGTCCACTTTTCATGCGGCGCCTCTGTCATTCTGCAAGGCCCAAAGCCGCGCATAGAGCCCGTCCGGGCGCTTAAGCAGCTCGTCATGGCTGCCAATTTCCGCTATGCGCCCGTCTGCCATACCGATGATCCGATTGCAGGGCCGCACAGCTGCGAGCCGGTGCGCGATGATGATAACCGTTCGGCCGGCGGCGATCTGGCGCATATTGGTCTGTACGACCCGTTCGCTTTCATAGTCGAGGGCGCTGGTCGCCTCATCGAAAATCAAGATCGGCGGGGCTGTGGCAAGCGCACGGGCAATGGCGATCCTCTGACGCTGGCCGCCGGACAGGTTCGCGCCACGTTCTTCGATCATCGTGTCGTAGCCTTGCGGCAACCGCAAAATGAATTCATCCGCCCCGGCGAGCTTGGCAACCGCAATAACCTGAGCGCGGTGCATCGCCGGGTTTGAGAAAGCGATATTGTCGTGGATCGTGCGGTTGAACAGCAGATTCTCTTGGAGAACGACTCCTATGTGGCTTCGAAGCCAAGCGGGGTCGAGTTGTGATAGATCCATGCCATCCAGCAGGACCTGACCCTCTTCGGGGACGTAGAGACGCTGCACCAGTTTGGCAAGCGTGGACTTTCCGGAACCCGATGCGCCGACGATACCGATGATTTCTCCGGGTTTGATGTCCAGCGATACGTTTTTCAAGACTTCCGGAGAGCCGGGCCGATAACGGAAGGTGACATTTCGAAGTTCAATGTTCCCCCGTGGGGCAGGCAACGACAAACGGGAGCTTGGCTGACGCTCCATCGGCGTGTTCAGAATGTCGCCGAGCCGATCGACCGAGATCTGCACCTGCTGGAAATCTTGCCAGAGTTGGGACAACCTCAAAACCGGCTGGGTGACCTGCCCTGCGATCATGTTGAAGGCAACAAGCGAACCAACGGAAAGCTCCCCGTTCATCACGGCCCTCGCACCGAAAAGAAGAAGGACCGCCGTCGAAAGCTTGCTCACATATTGAATGGCATTTTGTCCGCCAGCGCTCAGCAGTGTCGTATCGAAGGCTGTTCGCACGTAAGCTGCGAGCTTTTCCTCCCACTGCGCCTGCATCACCGGCTCCACCGCGGCGGATTTAACCGTGTGGACACCGACGATCGCTTCGACCAGGAACTGCTGGCTTGCCGCTCCCCGATTGAACTTCTCTTTGACGAATTCGCGCAGCGGCGGTCGAACCACGATTCCGATCAGGAGGTAGATCGGGATCGCCGCAACGACAACCAGGGTCAAGCTCCAGGAATAGGCGAAAAGAACCGCGATGAAGACAAAAGTGAAAATGACGTCGAGCGCCGAAAACAACCCCTGCCCGGTCAGAAATGCGCGGATCGTTTCAAGTTCTCGAACGCGGGCGACGGTCTGGCCGGCTGATCGCGTCTCGAAGTACTCCAGCGGTAGCCGCAGGAGATGATGGAACAATCGTTGGCCGAGCTCGACATCGATCCGGTTCGTCGTGTGAGCCAGCGCATAGGCCCTCAGATATTGAAGCATGACATCGAAGAGACCAATGATCGCGATGCCTGCAACAAGCACGAACAACGTCGAATAGGCTTTGTGCGTCAGGACCTTGTCGACCACGACCTGGAAGAACAAAGGTGTGATGAGCGCGAAGATCTGCACAAACAGCGAGGCAAGCAATACATGGGCAAGCGGCTTTCGATAACGCCAGATCGATGGCAGAAACCACTTGAAGCCGAATTCTCGCGGGTCGGACCCTTCGCCTCTTATGCGCCGCCCCACAAGAATAACGCGCGCGTCGATTTCGGCTAGTATATCCGCAGAAGCGATTTCACGATCGACGCGTGTTATCGGATCGACGAGTCTGTACTTTCCCGATGGGTTCAAGCCGCCGAGCACCTGAAAGGAGCCGCTGCGCACCTGGACAATGGCGGGGACAGGCATGGCTCGAAGACGTTGCTCCGTGACCTTCTCCACGACACGCGCCTTAAGCCCGATGATCTTGGCTGCTCGCTGAATGTCGATGGCCTGGGACGTGCGCCCCTTCAACGCCAGATCGTGCTGCAGCTGAACCGGGTCGGCAGCAATGCGATAGAATGCAGCGATGCCGCAGAGCGCACGAAGACCGGAGTCCAGATGCTGCGAAAGGCTGCCATCCATGCGCGGAACTATTCCCCTGAAGCTACAGATTACCGCGCTCCACCGGCCCAACCGCCTGCTGCGGCTGCTTGCTGATGATGTAACTCACTCGGAAATACTGCGCCACGGGGGGATATTGGAGCTCGCCTGATTTCGAGCCGGTTGTGGCGAAGAAGCAACAACGCACCGACGGTAGCACAGTCTAGCTTCGCCGGGGGTGGCAACGGCTCGAGTCAGGGAGCAATCTTCGGCGCCTATGATGGGATCAAACCGCGCTCCGACACCCACTCAAACGTTGAGACAGCGCCCCGGTACTGGCCGACACCGCCTAACTCGGCGAGGCGTCAGGCCCACCGGCGGCTCTTTGAATTAAGCGGGCAACCACTTCAGTGCGGTTCTGCGCCTGCAACTTGCGCATAATGTGTTGCAAATGCATCTTGACCGTATGCCCCGACAAATTGAGTTTTCCTGCAATTACCTTATTTGAACAGCCGGATTGCAGCTCTGCGAGGACATCCGCTTCCCGGGGAGTGAAATCAGCAATCGCCAAGTACTGCGTCCTATCATCCAAGCATTTTTCGGCCTCATTTCTGGCCGGGCTATGCTCGCTCGAGCCGTTTGCAACAGCTCCCAATAGCTGCGGGAAAAATGTTCCTCCTGCCAGAACAAGGCGAAGACCGGCAAGGGCAATATCAACGGGAAGTGACGTCGAGAAAAAGCCGCGGATGCCTATCTCAAGCGCCTGACGGACTATGATGACGTCATCCGTACTTGAGAGCAACGTGATAGGAGCCTCAGGAAAACGTGCAGCAATTGCCGCGAGATCTTCCCGCAGGCTGGCGCTCTCGACATCTCTGCCAGCCAGATCCAATGCAATCAAACGCACCTCGGCTCCAAGAGCCCGATCGAGACTCTCGGTCGAGATCAAATCTATAAAGTTCCACCCGGCGAGTTCACGCTCAAGAAGCTTCACCACGGTGGTGCGCGCCAAAGTAGAATGCTCAATGATGATCACAGTTGGTGCATTGCGCCCCATACGGCGCTTGGTATTAGCAATGTCGGACACTTGCGCGCTCCCCAGATATTTGCAACGCAACAGCTGTTCATATTATTCCTGTTCTCATTACATGTCATGATAAAAAGTGAGTGTATTTCAGATATCAATAGTCTGATCTCTCACGATAATTCTTATAGTCTATAAGATTTGAGTGAGAGATGACTAGGCCTGCAGGGCGTATTTAAGAGATTGTTCATGAGGGTCTGCTGGTTCGACTTGTCGCTACAGACTTTCCATCCCTTCGCCGAATTCACGTACGGCAAGCGGGTCAACAAAGCTTTCAAAGGCACTGAAAAAGCAACCGATCTGCTACAGACCCATTTTGGAAGGAACCAGTGGAGATAACCAGCTGCCGATCGGCTCGGCTTTGTTTCCATATGTCAGTTCAAAACAGCCGCAGACCCAGACAGCAAAACGACAACCGAAAAAAGCGACAAAACCACAAGATCGCTGATTACCCATTATGATTAGTGAAACTACACCCTGATGAGGCATGAATACCCGTTGTTTCACGCAGGCAGCACTGCGCCGACGCTCCCAGATGCCGGGCGGCGGTCACGGCCTCTGGCGGCCGAAATCGGCGACAATACGGATGAGGTCGTGGAGAAATGTTCGGCATTGCGCGAGCCCGTCGGCACGAAAGCGGTTTCGTGCAGTCGAGCCTCCGCAATGCAAGCGCGGAGTCTATCCGCTAGCTATGCATGAAGCTCAGAATGTCGTCGACGAGAGCCGAATGGGCGTCCGTGAGATTACCCTCTCCGCCGTGGCCCGCGATGCCCGCCAACTGAAGCGCTTGCTGATCATAGAGAATATGATCGATCTGTTGGGCGTCCGCCGTCCCGCCGGCGGGAACGGCAATGTTGATGGGATGGAAATAGGCGAAATTGACGTCTACCATGCTGCCGGTTGACGATCCGGTCCCGCCACCGCCCCCCGCATGGTTGCCGGTGAAAATCGTATCCGACGACATGTTGAAGCCACCGCCATTGCCGCCGATGCCGGCGATCTGCACAGTGCCCTGATCGAAAATTGCATTGTTTGTCTGATGAGCGACCGCCGAGCCGCCCGCGGCGCCGACGGCGATGTTGATCGGTGAGAATATGGCCACGCTTACGTCGACCATGCTGCCGATAAAATATCCATCGCCGCCGTGGCCCGCATAATTGTCGCCGGTCAATGTGAGCGACGTTCCCGGGCTCAGCGACGCACCGTGGCCCGCGGCGTTGTGGTCTCCGCCCGAGCCGCCGATGCCGCCCATCTGGGTTGCGCCCTGCAGAAACAATGCATTGTTCGATTGCTCAGCGTGAGCCTCCGCGCCGGGGCCAGCAGCCACGGCCGTATTCACCGGCGCAAACACCGCGACTTCGGTGCTGACCAGTCCACCGTAGAAGAGGCCATTGCCGCCGGTGCCGGCATGATTGCCGCCGTCGCCGCTGCCGATGGCAACATTGCCGCTTCCGCCATTCCCGCCGATCCCGGCCATTTCGGTAGGATGCTGATTGATAAGCGCATCATTGCCCTGGAAAGCGTCGGCGCCCGAATGAGGCCCGGCCATCGCGGCATTCGACGGCATGAAGACGGCCAAGGCGTTGCTGCTGATCACGCCTTCGCTTATCCCGTCACCACCGCTGCCGGCAGAATTATAGCTCGGATTGGAAGCGACCTCCAATGGAAGCCAGGTCGGCACCAGTGCCAGATGCCCCGCGGCCGCATTAGGGGCGAGGTTTTGATCGGTGCCCGCCTTGGGCAAGTCTTCCGATAAGGAACGAGTTTCCGCCATTACCGTCTCCATTTCCGGTCAACCGCACGGCCACCGAGCGTGCGACGCTATGCAGCCTGAATTGTTCAGGCATTGTGCATCTGAACGCAACAAAAGCAGAGCCTGCAATTCGTCTACATCCCGTCGGCTAGTTCTATAGCCATTTGGCTGTCAGGGCCGCAGTGCTCCTTGTGCGAGTCTGCGAGCACTCAACGCCCGTTTGGGTTAGAGGCCCCCATCTTGCGCCCCCGTTCTCGCGGCGGGTCATGACAGTTTTTCAGCTCCAAGCGGGGCCTCCGCCAGGCGCGGCCTGATCAGCCCCGGGGATGCAGCCGGTTCGCTTGGACGGCCGTTGCTTCGAAAAACGGCATCGCTTCGACGAGGCCGCAGAAATGATCCTGCCCATACCAGCCGGGGTCAAATCACTCAGTACTAATCCAAATAACTCTCCATCACCTTCAAGTATACATCCGAAGGAATGCCGCCGAATATCTGGGTAGTTCGTAGATTAAATCGCAGGCAATATTCGTCCGCGGTTGTATTGGCTAGCGGTGACATGCTGGATACCCACGCCGTAAAAGTAACATGGACGAAACGAAGTAGAAGGAGTGACATCAATGCCTATTCCACAAATATCCGACACGATTCAACTCAATAACCCGGATGCTGGTGACGCGAAAGCCGGCAACGGCGGTGATGGCCACAACGATGGGAACATCAACTACAACCCAGTTGCATATGTAGACCCCGTGCAAAAGGTCTACGGGGCAACGACCGATCTGCACAACGGCGATCACGTTTGGCAGAAGGCAAGTTGGGACGCCGGCCATGGCGGAGACGGTGGCTTTGCTCAGGCCAAGAACGGCTTCCTGGCGGCGGTCACGAACAGCGGCGACGGCGGCGCGGGGGGAGATTCCAACTCCAACGGCAGCCAAGGAAACTCGAGCGGCGGCGACACGGCTGCGGTGGCTGCAGCTACGACCGCGACACAATATACGCAGCTTGTGGCCGATCAGCATGCCACCATCCTCGCAGGCGTCGGCGGCAACGGCGGCAACGGAAACAACGCTCTGGGCGGCGATATCTCGTCAGCTCTGGTGCACACGGATCCCGAAACGACGACGGTGAACAATTCTCTCGATCACTTCATAAACGCCTTCGGCCATATCGACGTCGACCATCTCGGCTCATGAATTCAGACTCTGAGGGTCGCCGGTTTCGGCTGGCGACCCTCCTGAATTGCTGAACCAGCACGCAGTCTTTTCTCGTCAGTATCAAATGCAGCGAGATCTGGTAATGACAACGATTTCCATCAAGCCACCGCGCCCGCCGACACAGCTTGTTGTCGCGCTCAGGGCCTGTGCCGGAGCCTTCGGGTTGGTCTTCCTCTATAGCTGCGGCTACAATCTCTTTCTTCTGGCGCCGTCCATCTATCTCCTGCAGATCTATGACAGGGTCCTGTCGAGCCGAAGCGCTGACACGCTCCTGATGCTGACGATGATCATCGCCGTCGCTGTGCTGGTCGGGTCGACGCTCGATATCGTGCGCAGGGCTGCGCTTTCGCGCCTCGGCAGCTGGCTGGATCACAGGCTACGGCCCATGGTGTTGACCGCATCGTTCGAATATGCCGCTCGCGCCGATACGGGAGCTGCTACGGAATGCTACAGGGACCTGGCCGCCCTACGCCAGTTCCTCGATTCACCGGCCAGCTCGCTGCTTTTTGACGTTCCCTGGGCGCCGTTATTCCTGCTCCTGCTCTTTCTTGTTCATCCGCTGCTTGGGACCATCGGTCTTCTGAGCGCAGTTGCACTTCTGCTGTTTGCGTTCATGACGGAACTGGCAACGCGGGAGCCGCTTGCCCACGCCAATCTTGCCCTTTCGAGGAGTTATCTGCGATTTGCGACCGCCCTCAAAAACATCGAGGTGATCCGGGCAATGGGCATGCAGGATGGCGCGGCGCTGATCGTCTATCGCGATGCAGAAATGGCGAGACGGGCGCAGGACATCGCGATGCATCGCACCGAGATCATTCTTGGTTTCTCCAAATCGATCCGCACACTCGCGCAGATCCTGATGATGGGATCCGCGACATGGCTGGTGCTCGCAAACGACGGCAGTCCCGGGATCATCTTCGTTGCGAGCCTGCTGCTCGGGCGCGGGCTCGCACCAATCGAGGGCGCAATAGGTGCTTGGCGCTCCTTTACGTTTGCGCGCAATGCCTTCAATCGCTTGAACAGAATGCTGATAGCAGTTGCATCGGACCGCGATGCTCGAATGGTGCCGCGACCGGAACCCAATGGCCTCGTTCTCGATAATGTCAGCTATTTCAAGCCATTCGCCAATCGGCCGATACTGACGGATATCACATTGCGGCTGGCGCCAGGCGATTGCATAGCGCTCATCGGTCCGTCGGGATCGGGAAAATCGACACTTGGCCGCATCATGGCAGGCGTTGTGCAAGCAACGAGCGGATGTGCCCTTCTCGGCGGGGTCGATATCTCGGCTCTGCGCCTTTGCGGCGGGACCTGCCATGTTGGATACCTGCCGCAGGACATCGAACTCTTCGGCGGAGCAATCAAGGATGTGATCGGCCGGCTGGACGGAGGAGACCCCGGCAAAGCGATCGACGCCGCAAAGCTCGTTGGGTTGCACGAAGCGATCATGCGGCTGCCGCAGGGCTACGAGACCGATATCGGTGAAGGTGGAAACCTGCTCCTTCGGGCTCAGCGCCAACAGCTGGGACTGGCACGGGCTGCCTATGGAAATCCGTCTCTTATCGTTCTCGACGATCCGAATTCGAGCCTGGATTATGACGGCGAACGCATGCTCTTTGCGGCAATCGAGCGCATGAGATCCAGGGGGATGATCGTCGTTATCATAACGCACCGGATGGGGATCCTGCCGATCACCAACAAGATTGCCATCATGCGCAACGGGACGGTGGCTGCCTTCGGCGACAGTGAGCGGATTTACGAAACCTATCTTCAACCACCGTCTCGAACAGGAACATAGGGGAACGCTGCCATGGCCCTTGTTCAACTGGAGACAACGCCGGCGAGATTTTCAAATTCGTCGAGGACGGGTCGGGAGCTGGTCGAACGACCGACAGCGACAGCCAAGCAACAGTCGGCCTATTGGCCGGTGATCGAGTCGAAACAGCGCGGACCCGCCGCCCCTTCTCCCATGCCGCGGCTCAGAAGTGTTGTCTGGACGGGGAACCTGTTGATCCTGACCTTCATCGTCGGATTGGGAATCTGGTCGGTTCTGGCGCCGCTGAAAAGCGCTGCAATTGCTTCGGGCGTTGTCGAGCCGGAATCCAGCCGCAAGACCATTCAGCATCTGGAAGGTGGAATTGTCCGACGGATCCTCGTTAAAAACGGCGATGCGGTCACGGCCGGGCAGATCGTCATAGAACTCGACGATACGAAGTCTCGCTCGGAGCGCGACAGCGTTCAAGGGCAACTTTGGGACGCCGAAGGAAGCCGTGCCCGCCTGCTTGCGGAGCAGACAGGCGGCGACCATGTCGCCTATCCTGAGGATCTCAGGGCAGCAATGGACAAATATCCTTCGGTCAGCGCCATTCTGATCGGGCAACAGAAAATCTTCGACGCCCGTCGCCGGGTCATGCAGGCGGAAATTCAGATCACCAATGAAAAAATCGCGCAGGTGCGGCAGGAAATCGTCGGGCTTGGCGCGCAGAAGGCAGCACTGGCCGACAGAGCCGCAATCTCGAGCCAAGAACTGGATCAGGTTACGGTCCTCACCGCCAAAGGACTGGAAAGACGGAGCAGGCTTCTCAACCTCCAGCGGGAAAAAGCAGACCTTGATGGCCAGCACGGTGCAGTAGAGGCACAGATCTCTCGCGCCTATCAGGTGATCAGCGGCTCACAGGCCGATCTCGCAAAGCTTGAGAGCGACCGGCTGAACGAAGTCGCCCAGGGCATGCGCAATACGGAAAGCCAGATCATGCAGTTGCGCGAACGCTTGCGGGCGATCGACGACCAACTGTCGAGGACCGATATCCGTGCTCCCGAAGATGGAACAATCATGAACCTGCGCATCCACACATCAGGTGGCGTGATCGGCGCGGGTGAACCACTCGTTGATCTTCTGCCACGCACCGATCGTCTTGTCGTGTCTGCCCACGTCAGACCGGAAGACATCAATCTCGTCCATCCGGGGCTCGAGGCACAGGTCCACCTCCTTCCCTACAATCAGCGGCGTGTTCCACTCCTGAAAGGTCGGGTCGAATATGTATCAGCGGACCGTCTCACCGATCCGCAGAGTGGCCAGCCCTATTTTGCCGCGACAATCCGTGTAACGGACGAGCGGTTGGCAAAAATGAGTGATGTCGAACTGGTCGCGGGCATGCCCGCACAGACACTGATCGAAACGGGCGAAAGCAGCGTGGCGCTCTATGCCGTCAGACCACTCCTCGACAGTTTCAACAGAGCATTTCGCGAGGACTGAGACCGTGATGGGCAAGAGAAAATTCGACGACGACCAGATTACGGGTATCCTGAAGGAGCACCAAGCCGGGGTGACGGTGGCGGATGTTTGCCACAAGCACGGGATCAGCGAGCCGACCTTCTATCGGTGGCAATCCTTGCAGTACGGAAATGTCGGTCTCTATGCCAAAAGGCTGAGAGCACTGGAGGAGGAAAACCAGAAGCTCAAGAAGCTTTTGGCCGAATCCATGCTCTCGGCGGCAACGCTGAGCGAGATGCTGGCGAAGACCTCGAAGGGGCGAAACTAAGGTCACGATGGACTTATGGATGTTCAGCCACAGTTCCAGATTGATCTTGAATTGTGGCCGCTACTCACTCCGTCATCGAGCGCAAGTGGCGGCTGTGGATGTGACGATGCCGTCGATGAGGATGAAGTTTGCGGAATGCGGAGTTTTGTCGTGGCCAGCCAGCTGTCTGCCGAAAAATACGCCTTGGTCCTTACCTGCGAACTTGACGTCGCCTTAAGGCCAAGAATGAAATTGAAGCTATTTTCGCTGCCGGCTTCGCGCGTAAAGCTGAGATAGGCGCCGAATTGTTCGTATTCGACATTGCGAAGGCTTTGGATCGACGCAAGCGCATCTTCGAAATCACGCCAGCAGGCCTGCTTCACAATGATCTCGAAAATGCGCAGGACAGCCGGAGCGAGACGCCCCTGGGCATCTGTCTGCGGCCCGACGATCTTGGCGCGGATCTCAACAATATCGCCCCTTTCATTTCCCCGAACCCTAACGAAGGTCGAACTGAGCGGTCGCACCTCGTCCCGTTCGTGGATGCGCTGAAAATAACATTCATAGCTGCGATTGCGCATCGATGCGGCTTTCCATTCGCTCATTTCGATGCCGGCCTCTCGAAGAGCGCCGCAGATATTTGGCCCCGCGAAGCGCCACGTCCGCAGAAACTGACTTGCCAGCTCCGGTTTCGGAACCTCGATCAGCTTCAGCGATATAGACGTCGGCGGAAGAGGAGAAGGAGCCGCCGTATCAGGGCGGACTGATATGCGTGATGATCGGGCGGCCTTATCGAGCGCTTGATACTCAAAGCGACCAGCCGGATCTTCGACGTGACGGATTTCATGGTAAAAAACAGCGATGCCGACAAGAAACAAAACGGGCATCAAAAGCGCCGACCAAAGCAGCCAGCGGCGGTTGCTCCGTAAGAGGAACCTCCAGTGCCGCGGCTGGCTGTCGCGAGGAGGACCAACTGCCGACGACACTTTATCCACGGCGATCCCCCGCAAGCTTACGACCAGCGGCGTCGGTCGGCGCGTGGCCAAACGGCCGCTGCGGCTAGTCTCTTCCGAGGCGAGCAACGATGTGAAAGCGGGCACGGTCGACTCACCTTCGACGCTGCGATTCTGATGCCGACTGTATAAATCGTCAAGCAGGAACCTCGGGGCCGCGATTTTCGGGGCGATGCGCTAGTAACGCGCGGACCCACATATGTCGAAAACAAGGTTCCGTCGAGCAACCTAGCTTAGCTATATTTGCCGACAATGGTGGCCTCTGTCGCGGCGCGCAAAGCGTCTTCGACAAAGGTTCACTCCTTGACGTTTCGCCCCTGCCTCTTCTTTACGGGCACGAGGTCGGGATGCCGGCCAGTCTCATCCTCAATCAGCCACGGGACTTTGCGCACTCAAAAAAAAAGATGCGGGCAAGGCCCGCATCCTGCTTGGCATTCGCCTCAGTTCTTGGTGACGAAGTCCTTGACGTTCTCAGGCGTGACGAGCTGGAAGGGAATATAGACCTTCTTGTCGACTTTTTCGCCCTTGGCAAGCTTCAGCGCCGCGTCGAGCGAGCCCTTGCCCTGGCCGGCGGCATCCTGGAACACGGTGACGTCAAGATCACCCGCCTGCATGGCGGCAAGCGCGTCCTGGGTGGCGTCGACGCCGCCGACGACGACCTTGGTCATATCCTTGCCGGCTGCCTTCAGCGCCTGGATGGCGCCGATCGCCATTTCGTCATTGTTGGAGATGACGGCGTCGAATTCGATGCCGCTGGAGAGCCAGTTGGTCATCAGGTCGGCGCCCTGGGTGCGGTCCCAGTTGGCCGTCTGCTCTTCGACGATCTCCAGCCCCTTGCATTCATCCGTCTTGATGACGTCATGAATGTCCTGGGTGCGCATGCGCGCAGCCTGGTTGGAGAGCTCGCCCATGATCACCACGGCCTTGCCCTTGCCGCCGAGAATGCGGCAGATTTCCTTGGTTTCCAGCGTGCCGGATTCCTGCTCGTTGGAGGCGACGAAGGCCTGCTTTTCCGGCAGCGTGTCGACATTGACCGGCTGACGGTTGACGTAAACCAGCGGAATGCCGGCATCGGCCGCAAGCTTCGACATTGCCGTCGTCGCATCGGTATCGACAGGGTTGACGATGATCGCATCGACCTTGGAGGCGATGAAATTCTGGATCTGGCTCTGCTGCTTGGACACGTCGTTCTGTGCGTCTTCGACCTGCAGCGTCACACCGCTGAGTGTCTTTGCATAATCGGTCATGCCGTTGCGCAGAACGGTCAGGAAATTATCGTCGAACTTCGCCATCGAGACGCCGACGGTTTCTGCGTGAGCCGCCGTCGACATGACGAGCGCCATCGCAGTGCCCAGGATAAACTTTTTCATTTCACTTCCTCCACAAAGCGGTGCCCGGCTGCACCCTCCTCACGCCGGAGCTCCAGCGCCCTGGCCAAAAAGAGGCGTCAGGGTGCCAGCAAAAAAGGTCGAAAATCATCGTAAAGCTGTCGCGGCGATCTCGACGCTGGCAATTTGCCTGTCGTTCCCCGCTGCACTGCCTCGCACGAAATGCATGCTTTTTCAGTGCCTTATTTGATGACTTAAGTCCGCGAACTTCATAGACGGCGTCAATGCCGAGCGACTTTCACCTGATCTCCTCCCAGTTTTCGCGCGATCACGAGGCGACGTCACGAAGTTCGGCAAGCTTCTATTGATTTCGTTTTGCGGTCCATTCATCGTTGCTTGCAAACCCTCTCATTCCTGAAAGAATCGCCGCGGCGATGAGAGAACTCCATCACCGGCGCAACAGCGGACGCGCTACGTTGCGAAATCGGGTGGCGCCGGTGGCGTTCAACCGCGCCGTGCTGGCTGATCGAGGAGGGCATCACGGCAGACGCCCTTTTGCGCTCTCCGCAGGTGCAGCAGAGTCGATCGAGACAGGCGAACCTGTCTCAAGAAAGCGCAAGTCAACTGATGCGAGCTATTGGCTACTGGCGACAGCCACCTGAGACGGGCCGGCAAAAGGTGGAGAATGACATGCAGAAGGCTGAGAAAGGTGGAAAAGACGGACGCACATATGGGCTAAGCCATTAAAATCTTGCCGCTATTCCGAGACCAAACATATGAGACTGGCTTTAAGAGACTGAATGGTGCCCAGGACCGGAATCGAACCAGTGACACGCGGATTTTCAATCCGCTGCTCTACCAACTGAGCTACCTGGGCTAACCTGCTTCCGATGGCCCCTTTCAGGAAAAGAACCGCGGGGCCTTGGTTCGCCCCGGAAGCGAGCGGGGTTATAGCATCTTGTTCGGCCATGGCAAGCGTCAAATGACTCTTTTTTGACGGTCTTGCCGGCTTTGCGGATTCATGAGGAAATATAAGAGCTTCGCGGGTGCAGTTCTCTAAAGCGCGTCGCAATCCTTCAGACTGCTCCTCGCGCTTTGACCTTTATTTCTATGCATGTCGTTCTCCCAAAACCGCTGCGCACTTTTGGGCGACATGCATTAGTTTTCCTCATCGGGATAATCGGCCTTGGCCTCATCGTCGGCAACCGGGATGGCATAGGCGCCGGTCAGCCAGCGGGAGAGATCGGCCTCGCGGCAGCGGTTGGAGCAGAAGGGGTAGTGTTCGCGGTGGGAAGGTTTGCCGCATTCGGGGCAAGGGCGCGCTTTGCGCAGCGGTTCGACCTTGGCGGCCGCTTTCTTGTCTTCAGGCATATCGGTCTGTCCTATAGGATCGGCCGTCGGGCTCAGCCCTCGGGCCACCGGCTATGCACATCGAAGCCTTCGCCGGTCAAAAGCAGAATGGTTTCATAAAGCGGCAGGCCGACGACATTGGTGTAGGAGCCCACCATCTTCTGTACGAAGGTGCCGGCGAGGCCCTGAATGCCGTAGGCGCCTGCCTTGCCGCGCCACTGGCCGGAGGCCAGATAGTTCTCGATCTCGAAGCCGGAGAGCCGCTTGAAGCGGACCTTGGTCTCGACGATCTTCTGGCGGATCTTGCGATCCGGGGTCACCAGGCAAACGCCGGTGTAGACCATATGGTTGCGCCCCGACAGCAGATGCAGCGAGCTCAACGCCTCGTCGGCGAACTCGGCCTTGCCGAGAATGCGCCGGCCGACGGCGACCACCGTATCGGCAGACAGGATATAGCTGCCCTTCCAGGTGATATCGCCCTTGATGGCGGCAAGGGCGGCTTCGGCTTTCTCAGCCGAAAGCCGTCGGGCCAGCGAACGCGGATGCTCCGACTTCTTCGGCGCCTCGTCGATATCCATCGGCATCAGGCGCGAAGGCTCAATGCCGGCCTGGTTGAGCAGGTCAACGCGACGGGGCGAACCCGAGGCCAGAATGAGCTTGTATTTCAGCGTCATGGAACCTCGACCATCGGCAGACGGGAGAAAAAGCCTTGCAGGGCCTTGGGCAAGCTTACTTGAAACGGTAGGTGATGCGGCCCTTGGTAAGATCGTAGGGCGTCATTTCCACCAGCACCTTGTCGCCGGCGAGAACGCGGATGCGGTTCTTGCGCATGCGCCCTGCGGTATGGGCGATGATCTCGTGTTCGTTTTCGAGCTTCACGCGGAACGTCGCATTCGGCAGAAGTTCGGTGACGATTCCCGGGAATTCGAGGACTTCTTCTTTAGGCATATAAGTGTTTTCTTCCTGTGGGTTGAATAGGCAGCGCAGGGCGCGCCTTGAAAATTTGGGCGGAAACTACACAATCAACGATGGTTTGTGAACCTTGTTGATCAGGCTTTCCTTTATTTGTTTTCATGCCGATTGCGCGGCGATGCCATTTCGCTTGAGTAGCCGGCTTTCTATGAGGCCGGCCAGGTGATCGCGAACCTCGCGGTAGCTTGTCAGAATCTGCTCGCGCGTTCCGCTTGCAACCGTGGGATCCATCGTCGGCCAGTAGACGACATCGATCGCATTCGACCGGGTCAACTCGAGCGCCGCGTGATGGGCCTGCGGCGACAGGGTGATGATCAGATCGAAATAATCGTCCTCGAGCTCTTCCAGCGTCTGCGGCTGGCGGCGGCCGAGGGAAAGCCCGATCTCCTCCAGCACCGCATCCACGAAGGGATCGCGCTCGCCGGCGCGAACGCCGGCCGATCGTATATAGGTATTGGCCGGCAGAATGCTACGGGCGATCGCTTCGGCCATCGGCGAGCGGATGGCATTCATCCCGCACATGAAGAGGATGGCGCCCGGCCGCTTTCCCTCGTCGATGTCGGCGGCGCGATCCATTGCCGTCATCCGCGCCAGTAGAGCACGCAGACCAGCGTGAAAAGGCGCCGGGCGGTGTCGAAATCGATCTCTATCTTGCCGGCCAGCCTGTCCTTCAGCGTCTGCGAACCTTCATTGTGGATGCCGCGCCGGCCCATGTCGATCGCCTCGATGCGGCTCGGCGTCGCCGAACGGATCGCTTCGTAATAGCTCTCGCAGATCATGAAGTAATCCTTGACGATCCGCCGGAAAGGGGTGAGCGACAGGATATGGGTGGCGACGCCGCCGCCCTCGTCGGTGGTGATGGCGAAGACCAGCTTCGAATCGACCAGCGAGATGTTCAGCCGGTATGGCCCACCGGCATGGCCGAGCGGCTCGAAGCTGTTTTCCTCGATCAGGTCGAAGATGGCGACAGCGCGTTCATGCTCGACATCGGGCGTCGAACGGCCGATCGTATCGTCAAGGACGACGTCGCAAAGCCGGAATTCGCCCTTCGCCATGCCCTCACCTTTCGAGGTTGAGGCGGATCGCGACCGACCGCGCATGGGCATCGAGGCCTTCGGAAACCGCAAGCGCAATCGCCGCCGGGCCGAGGCTGCGCAGCTGCTGCGGGCCAAGGCGCAGGATCGAGGTGCGCTTGACGAAATCGAGCACCGAAAGACCGGAAGAGAAGCGCGCCGAACGCGCCGTCGGCAGCACGTGGTTCGAACCGCCGACATAATCGCCGATCACCTCGGGCGTATGAGCGCCGATGAAGATCGCGCCGGCATTGCGGATGCCGTCGAGCAGCCGGTCCGGATCGGCGACGGCGAGCTCCAGATGCTCGGCGGCGATGCGGTTGGCCAAGGGAATGGCCTGTTTCAGATCGGCAACCAGGATAACCGCCCCGAAATCGCGCCAGCTCGCCGCCGCCGTCTCGGCGCGGTTCAGCGTCTTCAGCTGGCGTTCGACCGCCTGCTCCACCGCCTTGCCGAACGCGGCATCGTCGGTGATCAGGATCGCCTGGGCGCTGACGTCGTGTTCGGCCTGCGCCAGGAGGTCGGCGGCAATCCAATCCGGATTGTTGTCCTTATCGGCAATGACCAGCACCTCGGAGGGGCCGGCGATCATATCGATGCCGACGGTGCCGAAGACATGGCGCTTGGCGGCAGCGACATAGGCATTGCCGGGGCCGGTGATCTTGGCGACCGGGGCGATCGTCTCGGTGCCATAGGCAAGAGCCGCGATCGCCTGGGCGCCGCCGACACGATAAATCTCGGTGACGCCGACGAGCTTGGCGGCGGCAAGCACCGCCGGATTGACGGCGCCGCCCGTGGCGGGAACGGCGATGACGATGCGATCGACGCCGGCGACCTTGGCCGGCACGGCGTTCATCAGCACCGAGCTCGGATAACTCGCCGTGCCGCCCGGAACATAGAGCCCGACCGCTTCGATCGCCGTCCAGCGCGAGCCGAGACCGACGCCCATGTCGTCCTCGTAGATATCGTCCTTCGGCAGCTGCCGGCGATGATGGGATTCGATGCGCAGTGCCGCAAGCTTCAGCGCGCCCAGCACTTCCGAAGGCACCGCCTCGACGGCGGCGTCGATCTCCTCTGGTGTGACGCGCATCGGCACGGTGGCGAAATCGATGCCGTCGAATTTCAGCGAATATTCGGCGAGCGCCACGTCGCCGCGGGCCCTGACATCATCGATGATGGCGCGAACGACGGTGTTCACATCCTCGGAGATTTCACGCTTGGTCGTCAGAAAGGCGGCAAAATGCTGCTCGAAACCTTCCGATGCCTGATCCAGCCAGATTGCCAAGGCCGATATTCCCTCTCAACTCGAAACTGCGATATTCAAACTTCAGGCGTCAAGCACTGAAGCTCTTTTTATGCATGCCGTTATCCCGGAACCGCTGCACACTTCCGGGCGACATGCACTAGCGGTGACGCGGCTTGGAAGAGGCCTCCCAGGCGCCGCCGATATCGGCCATCTGGACCTCGATGCATTCGACATCGAGCGCGATCGAGGCCGTGCCGGACAGCGACAGCTCGACCGTACCATCCGGCCCCTCGCCCTTCGGCTCGAAGCGCAGCGCCAGCAGTGACAGCACCTCGTCGCGTTTGCCACGATCGATGCCGAGCGACCGGACGGCCAGCACACGCTTGAAGACCAGGGCGGCACGGCGGCGCTCGAAACCGCGGCGCTTGCGCTCGGCACCTTCCCAGACGAAACGATTGACGGCAAGCGCGAACTGCGCGTCGCGCGGCGACCAGTCGATGTCTCCGACCTTGAAGACACTGTCCTGCATATGCGCGGAAACGACAGCAAGGTCCTCGTCATCGAGCGCAATAAGCTTCAGGTCGGTCATTCAGCCTCATCCCCCGCGGGCACCGCCGGAATGGCGATGCGTCAGAAGGGAAATAAGATGCCGCAGCGGATTACGCAACCGGGATAAGGGCGCGTTTACTCGCTGATGCGCTCGACGATGGCGCCGCAGCGGGTCAGCTTCTCCTCGAGCCGCTCGAAACCGCGGTCGAGGTGGTAGACGCGCGACACCGTGGTTTCGCCCTCGGCGGCAAGGCCGGCGATGACGAGCGAAACCGAGGCACGCAGGTCGGTCGCCATGACGGGCGCGCCGCGCAGGCGCTGGACACCTTCGATCTTCGCCGTCTGGCCGGAGAGCGAAATCCTGGCGCCGAGGCGGGCAAGCTCCTGCACATGCATGAAGCGGTTTTCGAAGATGGTCTCGGTGACATGCGAGACGCCGGAAGAACGCGTCATCAGCGCCATGAACTGCGCCTGCAGATCGGTGGGGAAGCCGGGGAAGGGATCGGTGACGATATCGACCGGCTTGATGCCGGCGCCGTTGCGCTTGATGCGCATGCCGTTGTTGGTCGACGAGATCTCCGCGCCGGCCCGGCGCAGCGTTTCCACCGCGGTCTCGAGCAGCGCCACATCGGTATTTTCGAGCACGACGTCGCCGCCGGTCATGGCGACGGCCATGGCATAGGTGCCGGTCTCGATGCGGTCCGGCAGGACGCGGTGACGGGCGCCGGAGAGCGAGGTGACGCCTTCGATGGTGATCGTCGCAGTCCCCGCGCCCGTGATCTTGGCGCCCATGGCGTTCAGGCAGTTGGCGAGATCGGCCACTTCGGGCTCGCGGGCGGCATTGCCGATAACCGTCGTGCCGCGGGCAAGCGTTGCCGCCATCATCATCACATGGGTGGCGCCGACGGAGACCTTCGGGAAGGTGTAGCGCGCGCCGATCAGGCCGCCGGCCGGTGCCTTGGCGTTGATATAACCGGCATCGATGTCCATCGTCGCGCCGAGCGCCGTCAGGCCTTCGATGAAGAGATCGACGGGGCGGGTGCCGATGGCGCAGCCGCCCGGCAGCGAGACGCGGCAATGGCCTTCGCGCGCGAGCAGCGGGCCGATGACCCAGAAGGAGGCGCGCATCTTCGAGACCAGCTCATAAGAGGCTGTCGTATCGACGATGGTGCGGCAGGTGAAATGGATCGTGCGGGCGTAGGAATCTTCCTGGCGCTCGCGGCGGCCGTTGACGGCGACATCGACGCCATGATTGCCGAGGATGCGCATCAAGAGTTCGACATCGGCCAGATGCGGCACGTTTTCGAGCGTCAGCGTATCGCTGGTCAGAAGCGAGGCGATCATCAGCGGCAGTGCGGCATTCTTGGCGCCGGAAATCGGAATGATGCCATTCAGCTCATTACCGCCGACGATTCTGATACGATCCATGTGCGCTTACGGGCCGCGCCCGCCTTTCCTGAAAGTTCTGCCTTGGAATAAGGAGTGGAGTGTTTAGGGGATTTCTGACGACGCTTCAATTCGTCCGGGACGGAACATTACGATTCGTCCATTTTTGCGGCGGGCAGTCCATTTGTTTCGTCGGCCTGGCCCGAACGGCGGGCGCGCACCTGCTGTTTGCGTCGCCCCAGATTTTCCCTGAGCTTTTCAGCGGCGCGCTCGCGACGCAGTTTCGCCTGTGCCTCGATTGCCTTTTTGCGGCTCTGCTGGCCGGTTTCGGTCTTGTCGTTCATGCCAAAAGAATTAGCCGAATTCGCGCTGATCCAAAAGGCCCTTGCATGGCAATCCACGCGAAGTTGGAATTTGCTGCTTGCGCTTGCCGTCAAGCTGTGGCAATAGCCGCCCCGTTCCCGCGATTGAGCCACCCGGCTCGCACGGGTACTGGTCCTGCTGCCGTAGCTCAGTGGTAGAGCACACCCTTGGTAAGGGTGAGGTCGGTGGTTCAATCCCACTCGGCAGCACCAGTTTTCTTTCAGTATTAGGAATCATTTTGCTCACTCGGTGAGGCCAGCCCCTCATCCGGCTGCCGCCACCTTCTCCCGTAAACGGGGCGAAGGGACCCGGCCGCACGCTCTCCGTTTCACCAACCTCTCGCAGGGCAGCCATCTGACGAGAGCCGGGAAGGCCATGCAGGCTGACATTTCGTCTCATCAGCAATAATCGATTCACCATTGTTGACCGCAAAAATCGCGCTAGAATGCCTATCATGGCGGAGTTTCCCCGGAGGAACTGGGAGATGCTGCACGTCGTTTCTGTCGACAATCGTGGAGGAGTATCGATGGCAACTGAAAGATGGAACAGCCCGGTCAAGGTCGGTTTCGAAGGTGCCGATGCGCGAACGGTCAATGGTCCGTTCGATGCGCTGAAGTGCCTGGCGGATCTCTGGCCGAGTATGCGCGGGCTTCGTTACATCAAGGCCCGCAGCGCCTGCCGGGCAGCGCTCGACGGGCGCAAGAGCGTGGAAGAAGCAAGAGCCGAGTTCCTGGCGGCGGCCGAAGAGGCGAAGCTGAAGCTGCATTGAACTGGCGCATAATCCTTTCCGAAAATCGATTCCGATTTTCGGGGTTATGCGCTGCACTTCGGTCGGGATTTCCAGGTCACTTCAGGTCGTTCGTAAACGGAACGTGCCGGAACGGAACAATGTTTTAATTTTGCTTAACCCTGCATCGAACTCGCGCCGGGTTTTTGTGCAACAGGTGTTGCGCCTGGTACAGGTGTCTTCATAGAAGATGCCCAGCCATCATGATGATGGTTAGAGGCTCGTACCCTTAGCGGAGACGCAGGCGAGCCTCGTCCGAGCAAGTCCTCATGTTTTCAGCAGTCCGCGCCGCCCTCGTCCTCGACCTCGACATAACCGACGCCGATGATCGTACCGTCCGCCGCGCGGATGAAGGAGGGGAGATAGTGGGGCTCTACCGGCTGGCAGGCGACGGCCCCGGTATATTCGTTGAGGGCGATCTGGTCCTTCGGCAGAGCGGAATAATTCGTGCCGGTTTCCAGCGAGGCATGGGCGGAGCCGGCAAGGACACCGCCTGTAATCAAGGTCATTGCAGAGATGCGAAGAAGCGACTGCATGAGGGTCTCCAGCGTTTGGGTCCGGCCTTTCAACCCGCGGAGGGCATTTTGGTTCCCTTCATGCGTCGCAAGACATGACGGCGCGCGGGCCGGCTAGCGTCGCAGCAGGCGACCGCGCACATGGCCTCGGCCGACGATGCTCTCGGCGATCTCGACGGCCCGCTCGACATCACCGCGCCGGCGCACGAAACCTTCCAGGACGACATAGGCGCCCGATATGCTGACGATGATGTCCGCCGCTTCGATATCGCCGGCCGCATGAAGGGCGCTTTCCACCGAAGCGCGCGTCGCCGCATCGCTGTGGCCCTGCCGGCCGGACTCCTCATGGTCGGTGAATGCTGGAAATCCGAGCACCGTGGCCGTCTCCTGATGTTGGTAGATATCGGTTAACGCCGCGGCGAGGCATTTCGTTGCGGCCGGGTGGACAGCCCTTGGCGAAAGACGCGGCGATTTCCATATCTGGCTGCAGTCGAAAGAGGGATGAAGACGATGAAAGCGCTTCTATCAGCCTTGTTAACCGCGGCCTTGCTTGCCGGCTGCTCCTCGGCCGATAGCCCGGCGCTGGAGCCCATTCCGGGCAGCATTACCTATGGCGGCCAGCCGCGAACGAAGCTCACCAAGTCGCCGGTCGGCAGCGCCGTCTACAACCAGTTCTACAACGAGACGGGCCAGCGCGTGGAGGAAACCTATATTCTTCAGCCGGACCGCAGCCTGAAACTGGTGCGGCGTGTCGTCGGCCCGGATTTCCCCGACTGAGGCTGCCGTCACGCCACAACGCTTGACAGCGAGGGCAATCGCGAACATTCAAGGAACATCTAATCTTTCCCCAGTGATTCTGCGGGAGCCCGACCGGACGGCTGGATGTACCTCGAAAAGCTCAATCCGCAGCAGCGCATGGCCGTCGAGCACGGCACGCTCACCGACGGCAGCCATATTGCCGGGCCGCTGCTGGTCATTGCCGGCGCCGGCTCCGGCAAGACGAATACGCTGGCGCATCGGGTCGCCCATCTGATCGTCAAGGGCGCCGATCCCCGCCGCATCCTGCTGATGACCTTCTCGCGCCGGGCAGCCGCCGAGATGGCGCGGCGCGTCGAGCGCATCTGCCGCGATGTGCTTGGTGCCAATGCCGGCGTCATGGCCGACGCGCTTTCCTGGTCGGGCACCTTCCACGGCATCGGCGCGCGGCTGTTGCGCGATTACGCCCAGCAGATCGGCCTCGATCCGGATTTCACCATCCACGACCGCGAAGATAGTGCCGACCTGATGAACCTCATCCGGCACGACCTCGGCTTCTCCAAGACGGAAAGCCGCTTTCCCACGAAGGGCACCTGTCTTGCCATCTATTCCCGAGCGGTGAATTCGGAAACCGCGCTCGATCTCGTGCTGCGCGACGCCTTTCCCTGGTGCGCGGCGTGGGACAAACAGCTGCGCGAACTTTTCGCCTGTTACGTCGAGTCCAAGCAGAGCCAGAACGTGCTCGACTACGACGACCTGCTGCTTTACTGGGCGCAGATGGTCGGCGAGACTGTCATTGCCGAGGATATCGGCGATCGTTTCGACCATGTGCTCGTCGACGAATATCAGGACACCAACCGGCTGCAGGCCTCGATCCTCATGGCGCTGAAGCCCGGCGGCCAGGGGTTGACCGTCGTCGGCGACGATGCGCAGTCGATCTATTCCTTCCGTGCCGCGACGGTGCGCAATATCCTCGATTTTCCCGCCGCCTTCAGCCCGGCCGCCGATATCGTCACGCTCGACCGCAACTACCGCTCGACGCAGCCGATCCTTGCGGCTGCCAACGCCGTCATCGATCTCGCCTCGGAGCGCTTCACCAAGAATCTCTGGACCGAGCGGCAATCGTCCGAGCGGCCGCGCCTGGTGACGGTGCGCGACGAGGCCGAGCAGGCGCGCTACGTTGCCGACATGGTGCTCGACAACCGCGAAGAAGGTCTCAAGCTCAAGCAGCAGGCCGTGCTGTTCCGCGCCTCGCATCACAGCGGGCCGCTTGAGGTCGAGTTGACCCGGCGCAACATTCCCTTCGTCAAGTTCGGAGGGCTGAAGTTTCTCGACAGCGCGCATGTCAAGGACATGCTGGCTGCGCTGCGCTTCGCGCAGAACCCGCGCGACCGGGTGGCGGGCTTCCGGCTGATGCAGATCCTGCCGGGCGTCGGGCCGTCGACGGCGCAGAAGGCGCTCGACCTGATGGCCGAGGATGCCAGCCCGTTATCCGCGCTTGCCGCCATGCCCGCGCCGCCGCGCTCCGGCGAGGACTGGACTGATTTCGTTTCGATGCTGCAGGAGCTGAAGACCGGCAAGGCCGGCTGGCCGGCGGAAATCGGTCTGGCGCGGCAATGGTACGTGCCGCATCTGGAACGGCTGCATGAGGACGCCGCGACGCGCCAGGCCGATCTGCTGCAGCTCGAGCAGATCGCCAGCGGTTATGCCTCGCGCGAGCGTTTCCTCACCGAACTCACCCTCGACCCGCCGGATGCGACCAGCGACCAGGCGGGCGTGCCGCTCCTCGACGACGATTATCTCATCCTGTCTACCATCCACTCCGCCAAGGGCCAGGAATGGACGCGGGTCTTCATGCTGAACGTCGTCGACGGCTGCATTCCGAGCGATCTCGCCGTCGGCGCCAGCGCCGAAATCGAGGAGGAACGCCGGCTGCTCTATGTGGCGATGACGCGCGCCCGGGATGGCCTCGACCTCGTCGTGCCGCAACGCTTCTTCACCTATGGGCAGAATTCGCAGGGCGACCGGCATGTCTATGCCTCACGCAGCCGCTTCATTCCCGCCACCCTGCTGCAGTTCTTCGAGGCCTGCAGCTGGCCGCAGGTGAAATCGCAGACCGCCGCTCAAGCGCAGGCGCGGCAGGTACGCATCGATGTCGGTGCCCGCATGCGCGGCATGTGGCGATAGGCCCAGGACAGTTCAGAGCGAAAGCGGCGGCTCGGCCGGTTTCAGGAAATGCTCGATTGTTGCGACCTGCACGGCCTCGACTGACGCGGGCGACCATTTCGGATTGCGGTCCTTGTCGATGACGGCGGCGCGGATGCCCTCGAAGAAGTCCGGATTATCCAGCATCTGCAGGCAGGCGCCGAGTTCGCGGCCGAGGCATTCGGCGAGCGAGGCGCTGCGACGGCCGGCCCTGAGCAGCCGCAAAGCGAGCTTCAGGCTGGTCGGTGACCGCGTCAGCAGCACCCGCCGCGTCTCGGCGGCGAAGTCGCCCTCCTCCCCGGCAAGGGCGGCCAGGATCTCCTCGACGCTGTTGAAACGGAAGGCGCGATCGATCATCGCCGCATTCTGCCTGAGCCGGCTTTCTCCTGGAGACTCGGAAAGCGCCTGCAAGACGGCATCGACATCGCCGGACGAACTGCCGCGCGGCAGGGTCGACAGAGCATCGATCACCGCGCCGAGCCGCGACGAGGCGATCTGCAGGTCGGCGAGGCGGGCATGGATGGCATCGGCGGCACCGATATCGAGGCCGGTCAGGGCGAGCCATGTTCCGGCTTCGCCGGGGCTACGCGGCAGCAGCCAGGTGGCGCCGACATCGGGGACATAGCCGATGCCGGTTTCGGGCATGGCAAGCCGCGTGCGCTCGGTAACGATGCGGTGGCGGCCGTGCGACGACAGGCCGACGCCGCCGCCCATGGTGATGCCGTCCATCAGCGCGACATAGGGTTTGGGGTAGGAGGCGATCAGATGGTTGAGGCGGAATTCCTCGCGCCAGAAGCTTGCCGCCAGGCCATCGCCGGCGCGGGCGCTCTCATGCAGGGCGCGGATATCGCCGCCGGCGCAGAAGCCGCGTTCGCCCTCGCCCATGGCCACGACGCTTGCCACCTCGGAATCCCCGGCAAAAGCCTGCAACGCCTCGGTGATCGCGCGGATCATCGGCAGCGTCAGGCTGTTCAGTGCCCGCGGCCGGTTGAGCCGGATCACGCCTGCGGTGCCCCGCCGTTCAATGATGACTTCGCCGTCCTGCATGGTTCACCTCCTCGGTTACGACCATGAATAGACGACGATCCAGCTTCGCTCCAGTCGCTTTGCGACCGGTCGCGGATTTGATTGTTCAGGCAGACAGTGAATTGCGGGCGGAGGCCGCGGCATCGCACCTTGCGGCGTAGTCGATGGCAAGCTCCAGCGGCAGCGGCCGCGAGAAATGATAGCCCTGCGCCAGGCGAACGCCCATCGCCTTCAATCCTTCGGCGATCTCTTCGCTTTCGACGCCTTCGGCGACGGAGGCAATGCCGAGATTCTGGCAGAGATTGGCGACCGAGCGGGTGATGTTCATGCAACGAGCGTCGCGATCGAAATTCATCACGAAGGCCTTGTCGATCTTCAGCTTGTCGAAGCCGAGACGGTGGATATGGCTGAGGCTCGAATAGCCGGTGCCGAAATCGTCGAGCGCGATCGAGATGCCGGCGGCGCGCAGCATTGATATCACCTGATCGGCGGTGTCGAAATCGGAGAGCAGTGCGGTCTCGGTGATCTCGAATTCGATGCGCTTCGGATCGATGCCGGAGCGAGTGATCATGGCAAGCAGCGCCATCGAGGTCTCGTGGTCGCAGATATCGCGCGCCGAGAGATTGAAGGACAGCCTGAGATGCCTGGGAATGATCGCCAGCGCTTCGAGCGCCTTGGCGAAGAGGATGCGGGTCATACGGCCGATGACCGCTGTGCGCTCGGCAGCGGGAATGAAGGCTTCCGGACTGATGCGGCCGAAGCGGGCGCTGTCCCAGCGGGCGAGCGCCTCGTAGCCGACGACGCGGCCGCTCCTCAATTCGACGATCGGCTGATAGTCCAGTTTCAATTCCTTGGCGAAGTCGTTCGCCTGCAGTTCGAGTTCGATCAGGTGGCGCTGCGTCAGGATCTTCTCGTGGTCGGGCGAGAAGAATTCGACGCCGCTGCTGCGCTTGCTCTTGACCTGGTAAAGAGCGAAGTCCGCTTTCTCGTAGAGATCCTCGGCCGTGTACTCGCCGATATCGGGATAGACGATGCCGCAGGAACCGAAGACGCGGACCGAGCCGTCGGGGATTTCGTAAGGTTCGCGGACGGCGGCGCAAAGCGCCTGGCCGAGATCGGCGATCGCCTGGCGCGTCATCGAACAGGGGAAGATGATGCCGAACTCATCGCCGCCGAGACGGGAGACGATGCCCTCTTCGCCGACCAGCGCGACGAAGCGGCGGGCCGTCTCCTTGAGCACGAGATCGCCCGCAGCATGGCCGAAGACGTCATTGACGGGCTTGAAGCCGTCGAGATCGAGAATGCCGAGGACGGGCGGCGCGGACGGGTCCTTCTGCAGCCGTTTCTCCAGCGAGAGAAAGAAGCTGCGGCGGTTGGCAAGGCCGGTCAGCTGGTCATGCAGCGCGTTGCGGCTGTTGACGAGGTTCAGTTCCTCGGCCTCCGCCTGCTTCTGCTTCAGCTCCTCGGTCAATTGCACGAGGCCGACGAAATTCTGGAAATAGCTGTTGATCACCCTGAGGAAGGGCAGGATCAGGAACAGGCCGCTGACGGCGGTGGCGACGAAAACGGGATTGCCCGAGAACATGAAGGTCGCAATCATGGCCGAGAAGGTGATCACCGTGGTCAGTGCCGCCGCCATCGGCAGGTGCATCAGGCAAAAGATGCAGGAGATGCCGGTGACGACGAGGAAATAGGCGATCTGGCCCTGCTGGGAGGCGTCGCCATATTGATAAAGCGCGATCGCCCAACCGCCGAAGGCGAAAGTCAGGACGCCGGCCCCGACCATTGTCACCTTCATCAGCTTATAGGCCCGTTCGGCGGTGACGTTTTCCTTGCCCCGGATCTCCCACCAGCAGAGACGGAAGACGCAGAGGACACTCAAGCCGACCGGAATGTAGAGCGAAAGCCAGAGGGGTGCGGATTTGAGGTGGGTGATCGCCACCGCAAGGGCGTTGATGATCAGGAGGACGTAGAGAATGGGGATCTGTGACGACAGGGCCCGAAACTGGGCCGTCAGAAGCGTCGGATTGTCCTTTTGCAGTTGCAATGCGGCCAGAAATTTCTTCATCTTCTCTTTTCCGTTGGCCCGAGCCAGCCAGAGAAAGCCTGATTTTTCCTTATTCACGTAACGGCATGCGCCCCCGCAGGCGGGGGGATATAAACAGGCTATTGCATCACTCCTTTAATCGAGATCGATTGAAGGAGTGATGCAGCAGTTCAAAGTGCTACAGCGTCCTGCGCGTCTGAAAAGACGCGCGGCGCTGTCGTGCGCCGCTCAGAACGACGCGGCCGCGAGTGCCCGGTGGATACTCTGCAGATCGTCGACACCCTTGTTCGACAGGAACAGTTCCCAATCGAGCGAGCTCTGGACGATGGTTTCCAGCGAATCGTATCTGGGCTTCCAATCGAGCACCTGCCTTGCGAGCGACGCGTCTGCGACGACGCTGGCGGAATCGCCGGCGCGCCGCGGCGCCATGTGGATCTTGAAGGAATGCCCGTGCAGGCGGGTGACCATGTTCAGCACGTCGAGCACGGAATAGCCGCTGCCATAACCGCAATTGGCGACGAGCGAGCCCCTGTCCTTGCGCAGATGCTGCAGCGCTTTCAGATGAGCATCCGTGAGATCGCTGACATGGATGTAGTCGCGCACGCCGGTGCCGTCATGCGTGGGATAGTCGATGCCGTAGACATGGACGCTGTCGCGCTTGCCGAGCGCTGCCTCGCAGGCGACCTTGATGAGATGCGTGGCGCCTGAGGTCGACTGGCCGGCACGGTGGTGCGGATCGGCGCCGGCGACGTTGAAATAGCGAAGCGCGACATAGTTGAAATCATAGGCGGCGGCGGCATCGCGCAGCATGAATTCGGTCATCAGCTTCGACTGGCCGTAAGGATTTTCCGGATTGAGGGAGGCAGTCTCCTTCACCGGCAGGTCCGACTTTTGCTGACCGTAGACGGCCGCCGTCGAGGAGAAGACGAAATTGCGGATACCGGCCTTGACCGAAGCGCTCAGCAGCGCCCGGGTCTTGCCGGAATTGTTGTCGTAATAGGAAAGCGGATCGGCGACGGAGACCGGGACGACGGCGGAGCCGGCGAAATGGATGATCGCCTCGATGTCGTTTTCGATGAAGATCTTCTTCAATATGTCGGGATCGGCAATGTCGCCGAGATAGAAACGCGCCGCCGGCGCCACGGCCCAGCGAAAGCCCGTCGAGAGGCGGTCGAGCACGACCACATCCTCGTCCGCATCGAGCAGCGCCCAAACCATGTGACTGCCGATATATCCGGCCCCGCCCGTCACCAAAACCGCCATGTCCCGCATCCCTGCTTTCGTTTTTATAAGCAGGGGCATCAGGCGCCGGTTTTTCTTTCCAATTTTCTTATCGAATGGCCGTTCGAGGGCCTTTGAACCGGTATGTTTGGAGTCGTGGTTAGAGGTCGATTTCGGGCATTGCTAGAGTTTTATCGATCCGGCGATTCCGGCACAAAATCGACTTGGCCGGTCACCAGATGGGGTCTCGTGGCCAATGTTGGTCAGAGCTTGAGGATATAGTCGCAGAGACGCTCGGCGGCGACCGCCACCTGGGCTGGGTCACGCAGGAAACAGGCGCGCAGAAAGAGTTCGCCGCCGGGGCCGAAAGCGGTGCCGGGGGCAAGGCCGACGCCTGTCTTGTCGACGATATCGAGCGCAGCCCTGCGGCTGTCAGTGACGCCGTCGATCTTCAGGAAGGCGTAAAGCGCACCATCCGGCTTCAGCGTCTCGACGCGGTTGGTGGCAACGAGCGCATCGCAGAGAATGTCGCGGGAACGGGCCGCCTTGGCGATATTGGCGAGCACGAAATCGTCGCCCTCATTCAGGGCTGCGACGGCGCCCTTCTGCATGAACTGCGCCACGCCCGATGTCGAATACTGGATCAGGTTTTCGAGCACCTGCCCCATCTCGGGGGGTGCGACGATCCAGCCGACGCGCCAGCCGGTCATCGACCAGTTCTTCGAGAAGGAATTGACGAAGATGATCTTGTCATCAGGCGCCATCACGTCGAGGAAAGAGGGCGCACGGCCGCCTGGAAAATAATAGAGCGCATAGATCTCATCCGCCATGATCCAGAGGTCGTGCTTGCGGGCCAGCGCCAGGAGATCACCAAGGTCTTTCCTGGTTGCCGTCCAGCCTGTCGGGTTCGACGGCGTGTTGATGAACAGACCCCTGGTCTTCGGCGTGATCGCGGCTTCGATGCGGTCAAGATCGACCGCCCATTTGCCGCCTTCGAACTGCAGTTGAACGCCGACCGAACGTGCGCCTGCGATCTCGAGGGCGGCGGCAATATTCGGCCAGGCGGGGGTGAGGTAAATCATTTCGTCGCCCGGCGAGGTCAGAGCCTGCACGCTGATCTGGATCGCCTGCATGCCGGAGCCGGCGACATAGAAATGCTCGACCGGAAGCCGGATTCCGAAATGTCTGCTGTAATAATCCGAAAGCGCCTGGCGAAGCTCCGGAATGCCGCGCTGCCAGGTGTAGAAGGTCTCGCCGGCCGCCAGCGCATCCATCGCCGCCTTGCTGATGAAATCCGGCGTCGGCAGGTCACCTTCCCCCACCCAGAGCGGCAGCAGGCCCTCACGGCCACGGGCATAATTGACGACTTCGACGATCCCGCTTTCGGGCGCCGCTACGGCGCGCGGGCTAAGGCTGCTCAAGATCGACATGCATATCTCCGGTTTTCGCCTTCATAGAGGATTTGCGTCGGCAAATCCCATGATATCCAGTGATGGCATATCGATTTTGGTGATGAATGAGCCCGGCCGGAACGGACGGGCTCCAGGCGATCAAGCCGTCGGGCGCTTGGCCAACAGATCGCGGATTTCGGTCAGCAACTGCACGTCTGCGGGCGGCGGAGGCAATTCTTCCGGTGCGGCCTTTTCCTGGCGCTCGACCTGGGCACGCAGGATGTTCACGCCCTTGACCATCAGGAAGATGATCCAGGCGAGGATCAGGAAATTGATGAGGACGGTGAGGAAACTGCCATAGGCAAACACCGCTCCCTGCGCACGGGCGGCCGCAAGCGACGGCGCGTTGACGGCCGACGACAGCGGCAGGAAATAATTCGAAAAATCGAAGCCGCCGAAAATGGCGCCGACGATCGGCATGATCAGGTCGTCGACCAGCGATTTGACGATGCCGCCGAAGGCGCCGCCGATGATGACGCCGACGGCAAGATCCATGACATTGCCGCGGGCGATAAAGGCCTTGAACTCATTGAGCATCGGATCCGTCTCCCTTCGATGCATTTCAAAGATATGCAACTGTCTATTACAGCGTCACGCCTCTCTTCAGCCTCGTGAAGGAGGCTGCAACGCTTTGAATTGACGCACAATTTATTCTTAATCAATTTCGATTTGAGGAATTATGCAGTAGCTGCACCTTCATTGCAATTCATCAATCGGCAATCGCAATTATTCGCCGATACCCTTCGCGGCCTATGACTTAAGGCCTAGACGGCCGGGAATTTTCAAAGCGTCTGAAATAACTTAAGCTGACCAATGTTGCGGGAGGTCCCGGCGGGTTTTCCGCCGGCGGAGGGTCAATGCTTCCAGGCTGGGTCATATTCGCGTCTGCCTTCGGCTATCTGCTCCTGCTTTTTGCCGTGGCAAGCTATGGCGATCGCAAGAACCGCAGCCCGGGCATGCTCGGCCCGGGCACGCTGGAAGGCGGATGGCCGGTGGTCTATGCGCTGAGCCTTGCGATCTACTGCACCTCCTGGACCTATTTCGGCAGCGTCGGGCTTGCGGCGCAGCGCGGGCTGGAATTTGCCGGCATCTATATCGGCCCGATCCTGGTCTTCACGCTCGGCATGCCGCTGCTTCGCCGCATCATCGAGCTCGCCAAGGCGGAAAAGCTCACCTCCGTGGCCGACTTCGTCGCCGCGCGCTACGGCAAGAACCCGACGGTCGCCACGATCGTCGCGCTGATCTCGCTGATCGGCGCCATTCCCTATATCGCGCTGCAGCTCAAGGCGATTTCGAGCACCGTCAGCGCCATGGTCAATCCGTCCGATTACGGCATCGGCAGCGGCAATCTCTACTTCCTCGACCTGCCGCTCCTCGCGACGCTGGTGCTTGCCTGCTTCGCCATCATGTTCGGCACGCGGCATACGGATGCGACCGAACACCAGGACGGCCTGATCCTCGCCGTCTCGATGGAATCCGTCGTCAAGCTCTTCGCCTTCCTGACGGCCGGCGTCTGCGTCATCTGGTTTCTCTTCGACGGCCCGACCGATCTCTGGCAGAAGACCGTCGACAACGAACTGGTCATGTCGGCGCTCAGCTACCATACGCCGATCAGCCGCTGGATCACCCTAATCCTGTTGTCGGCCTTCGCGATCATCCTGCTGCCGCGGCAATTCCACGTGACCGTTGTCGAAAACCGGACGCCGAAACAGCTGAAACTCGCCGGATTCCTGTTTCCTACCTATCTTATCGCCATCAATCTCTTCGTGCTGCCGGTGGCGATCGGTGGGCTCTTGACCTTCGGCGGCGCCGGCAATGCCGATTTCTACATGCTGTCGCTGCCGCTTGCCGGTCAGATGCCCGTCATTTCGCTGATCATCTTCATCGGCGGCTTTTCGGCCGCAACGGCGATGGTCATCGTCGATTCCGTGGCGCTGTCGATCATGGTGTCGAACGACATCATCATGCCGATCTTCCTCCGGCGCAAACTCGCCGGCCGCGCCAGCCTGCGCGACAATTTCGCCAAGACGCTGCTCAATATCCGCCGCAGCGCCATCTTCGCCGTGCTGTTATTCGGCTATGCCTATTACCGTTCGACCGACAGCACCGCCGGCCTTGCCTCGATCGGCCTGCTTTCCTTTGCCGCGATCGCGCAAATCGCCCCAGCGCTGTTCGGCGGGCTGATCTGGCGGCGGGCGAATGCGCGCGGTGCGATCCTGGGGCTTTCCTCCGGCTTCATCATCTGGGTGTACCTGTTGTTCCTGCCCTCGCTCGGCGGGCCCGATTATTCCTATGTGGCAAGCGCCGTGCTCGGCTTCATCTTTCCCGGGACCACCTTGTTCACCGCAGCCGATGCCGATCCGCTGGTCAATGCGACTGTCATGAGCCTGCTCGTCAATACCGCCTTCTTCATCGTCGGTTCGCTCACCCGCAATGCCAGGCCGCTGGAGCGCATTCAGGCCGGCATCTTCGTCAAGCGGCATTCGCGCTCGCAATTTGCCACGCGCGGCTGGAAGACCCGTATCAGCGTCGGCGACCTCAAAGCGGCGATTTCGCGTTATCTCGGCGAAGAGCGCATGCAGCGCTCGTTCACCACCTATGAACAAAGCTCCGGCCGCAAGCTGGAGGACGAGCAGCCGGCCGATATGGCGCTCATCCATTTCAGCGAACAGCTGCTCGGCAGTGCCATCGGCTCGTCCTCGGCCCGGCTGGTGCTGTCCTTGATCCTGCAGAAGATCGAAGATGCTTCTTCCGATACCGCCTGGTTGCTCGACCAGGCGAGCGAGGCACTGCAATATAACCAGGACATGCTGCAGACGGCGCTGTCGCAGATGGACCAGGGCATTGCGGTCTTCGACAGTTCCAACCGGCTGACGATCTGGAACCGGCGCTTCCGGCAATTGCTGGATCTGCCGGAAAGTGCCGGCCAGGTCGGCTTTCCCCTGTCCGAGATCGTCACCACGCTCAGCCAGCGCGGCGATATCGCGCCCGGCGATCTCAGCCAGACGGTGCGGCATTTCCTGACGCTCGACAAACCCTTTTCGCTGGTGCTTGACGGCGGCGAGCGGATCATCGAGGTGCGCTCCAACGCCATGCCGGACAAGGGCATCGTCGCCACCTTCACCGACATCACTCAGCGCGTCACTGCCGACCAGGCGCTGAAACAGGCGAACGAGACGCTGGAGCAGCGCGTCGCCGAACGCACGGCCGAGCTGACCCGCGTCAACCGCGAACTCGGCGAGGCACGCGCCGCCGCCGACGAGGCGAATATCGGCAAGACACGCTTCTTTGCGGCCGCCGGCCACGACATCCTGCAGCCACTGAATGCCGCCCGGCTTTATTCCTCGGCGCTGGTCGAGCGCATGGCGCAATCCGACAACAGCCCGATCGTGCGCAACATCGATTCGGCGCTGGAATCGGTCGAGACCATTCTCGGCGCGGTGCTCGATATTTCAAGGCTCGACACCGGCGCCATGCGGCCGCGGCTCGCCGCCGTCGCGCTCTCCGACCTGCTCAAGCGGATCGAGACCGATTTTGCGCCGATCGCGCGGGAAAAACAGCTGAAACTGGTGGTCATGCCGACGTCGCTGCGCGTCCGCTCCGACCCCAACCTCTTGCGCCGGCTGGTGCAGAACCTCGTCTCCAACGCCATCAAATACACGATCACCGGCAAGGTGCTGGTCGGCGCGCGGCGGCGCGGCAACCAGGTGATCATCCAGGTGATCGATTCCGGCATCGGCATTCCACCATCGAAATTCCGCACGGTGTTCAAGGAATTCGCGCGGCTGGACGAAGGCGCCAAAACCGCCTCAGGCCTGGGGCTCGGCCTATCGATCGTCGACCGCATCGCCCGGGTGCTCAACCATCCGGTCGAACTGCAGTCGACCCATGGCAAGGGCACGGAATTCCGCATCGCCATGCCGCTCGACGTCTCGCGCCCGGCCGCGGCGGCCGCGGCCGTCACGCCCGCCGACCGTCCGGGGCAGCCGCTGAGCGGACTGAAGATCCTCTGCATCGACAACGAGCCGAAGATCCTCGAAGGCATGCGGCTGTTGATCAGCGGCTGGGGCTGCGAGGTGGAGGCGCTGGATTGCCTCGCCGACGTGATATCAAGCGACGGCCAGGGAGGACCGCCTGACATCGTCATCGCCGATTATCATCTCGGCGACGGCACCGGCATAGCCGCCATCCTGCATCTGCGCCGGCAGTTCGGCGCCGATATCCCTGCCCTGATGATCACCGCCGACCGGACACCGGAGGTGCGCAGCGAGGCCGAGCGATACGGCATCGCCGTTCAGCACAAACCCGTGCGGCCGGCGGCGCTGCGCGCCTATATCACCCAGATATCCGGCCTCAAGCGCGCCGCCGCTGAGTAAGAGACCGCTTACAGCGCCGCGCCCATGACGCGGGCGACGAGATCGCGCACGCGTGCTGCATCCGGCACATCGCCGAACAGGATGCGGTACATGATCGGCGCCACCACCTGGTCCATGACCCGGTCGACATCCGGAAAGGCGTCGCCGCGAGTCTTCGCCCTCTCGGCGATGAGACCGATCTGCTGGCGGGTAAATTCAGCGCATTTACAGGCATTTGCGCCGGCCTGCGCCGCCAGCACGTCGCGGATCATCTCGCGGCCCGGCCCGGAGGACATTTCCTCGGCATATTGCTCGGCCCAGGCCTGAAGATCGGCTCTGCCGCTGCCGGCATCGACCGGCTGCATATCCGGCCGCAGCCGATCGACGGCGACATCGGCGAGAAGTTCCTGCAGGTCGCCCCAGCGGCGATAGATGGTCGACGGCGTCACCCCCGCCTTGCCGGCAATCAGCGGGATCGTCACATCGGCACGGCTCATCTCAGCCATCAACTCACGCACCGCCTTGTGCACCGATGCCTGAACCCTGGCGCTTCGGCCGCCCGGACGGAGATTCTCTTTCACTGTCATGCGCGCAACTTTCCCCCTTTTACGCCGATGGTTCAAAATCTTTGACAGACCTATTAATGCAAATAATTTGCTTTTACAAAATGCCGGCTCTACATAGGCTAAAGCAATGGTTTAGCTTTAAGGGGCTTATATATGGTCGCCGCCGCCAAATCCACAGAGAATTCGCCGCGCCCCTCGATCGGTTTTCATGCGCTGACGCTCGCCACCTTCTTCGGCGCCTCCGCGGCGCCGACGCCGCTCTACCGGATCTACCAGGAAAACTTCTCCGTCTCGCCGGTGCTGATCACGGTGATCTTCGCGGTCTACGCCTTCGCGCTGCTGGCGGCATTGCTGACTGCCGGTTCGATCTCGGATCATCTCGGCCGCAAGCCGGTGATCTTTTTCGCCCTGGTGCTCGAAATCATCGCCATGGGCCTCTTCGTCGTCGCCAGCGGCCCCGGCTGGCTGATTGCGGCGCGGATCGTCCAGGGGCTGGCGACCGGGATCGCCGGCGCTTCGCTCGGAGCGGCGCTCGTCGATGTCGACCGGGCCAAGGGCCAGATCGTCAACTCGATTGCGCCGCTTTCCGGCATGGCGGTGGGCGCGGTCGGCACGAGCGCCCTGATCCAATACGGCCCCTTCCCGATGCATCTGGTCTATGCGCTGCTGCTTGTCGCCTTCACGCTGCAGGCGGCTGCCATCTGGCTGACGCGCGAGAGCGGGGCCACACGGCCCGGCGCGCTCGGCTCGCTGATCCCGCGGGTCACCGTTCCGCCGCAGGTGAAACGGCCGCTCTCGCTGGTGACGCCGATCAACATCGCCAACTGGACGCTTGCCGGCTTCTATCTCTCCCTGGTGCCGTCGTTGGTCGCCACCACCACCGGCAGCCGGGCGCCGCTGACGGGCGGGGCCGTCGTCACCGCATTGATGGTGAGCGGGGCGATCGCCGTCTATCTCAGGCGCAGCAAGACAGCCTCGGCCAATCTCGGTTTCGGCGTGTCGGCCAAGACGCTCGGCATCCTGACCGTCGTCGCCGGCGTGCATCTCGCCAATGTGCCGCTGCTGCTCGTCGGCACGATTTTTACCGGCGCCGGTTTCGGCACCAATTTCCTCGGGTCGATCGGCACGATCATGCCGCTTGCCAAACCGGACGAGCGGGCCGGGCTGCTGTCGGCCTTCTACGTGCAGAGCTACCTCGCCTTCAGCCTGCCGGCGATCCTTGCCGGGTTCCTGGCGAAATCAGCCGGTTACGCACTGACAACCGACATTTATGCGACGGCAATCCTGCTGCTGATGGGCGCCGGACTGTTGAGCATTCGCGCCGACCGGCGCAGGGTGGCGGAGAGCGCCGCCTGAGGACGCAGTTCAGGGCTTGAGATCGAGCAGCGCCCGGCCGCTGCCATCCATGGCGAAGGGCACCGAGGCGTGCTGGTGGGCGACCAGCCAGCGGCCATCCCGCTTGACGAGGCCCAGCGTCTGGCGAAACCAGAGATCGACTTCAGCGCCATCGGTCTTGGTTCCCGTCATGCGCATGAGGCCGCTCCAGAAAGCGACATCTTCGCCGGCCGTCAGCTTGGCATCGCGCACCTCGCCGCCGATCGGGCCTTCCCAGGTATCGAACCAGGCCTGCAGACCCGCCTCGTCCTGGCCGTAATAGGCAAGCGGCGGCGCCAGCGAAAACTCGACGGAATCCTCCACCTCGTAAGAAAGCGCGTCCTTGGCATTCTTTTCGCCCAGCGCCTTGGCGCGCATCATCAGCATGGCGATGATCGCCTCTTCCTCGATCCTGGCACTCGCTTCGTCTTTCACATCAGTTCTCCTTCTCCGTTATGGACAGAGGACGAAGGGGAGGACGACGATCCGACAGGGATGGTTCTCGGTTTGCGTAACTCCGGCAAAACTGCTGCGCAGTCTTGCTGGAATTGCTTCAGAGATAACGCGTCACTTCAGGTTCGTTCCACCAGGCATCGTGCCTGCCGTCGTAATAACGGACCGGCAGTGCTGCCAGTTCCTCAGGGGTGACATCGTCGAGGCAGGCGATGTTGATCGAGACATAGGCGCCGCCGATCGCTTCGACATAACCGTCGCCAAAGGCTGACACACCGCAGGTGCGGCAGAAGCGGTGATGACCGCTCATGGTGTTGAACTGGTAATCGGTCGTTTCCACCGGATCGCACATCAGCCGGAAATCCTCCGGCTTGACGTTGGCGCCCCAATAGCGGCGCTTGGTGCAGATCGAGCAATTGCAGCGGCCGGTGCCTTCCTCAAGGTCGATGTCCACCTCGTAGTGCACTTTGCCGCAATGGCAGCTTCCTCTGTAGGTTTTCTTCATGGCGCTCTCCTCCCTTGGCGTTGCCTTTGCCATTCCAATATGACAATATGTTGTCACTATGGATGAGATACAAAATGGACAACATGTTGTCAAACGAAATCGACCGGAGCGAACGATGGAAGGGGACGCCTTTTCCGCTTTCGCGATCACCGCCCTTCGCCTCGCCGGCCATCTGACGGCGGCCGGCGACCAGCTGGCAAAGCCGGCGGGACAAACCAGCGCACGTTGGCAGGTGCTGGCCGCAGCGCGGCGCGGCGACATGTCGGTGGCGCAGATCGCCCGCGCCCTCGGCCTCGCCCGCCAGGGCGTGCAACGGCTTGCCGATGTGCTGGAGGGCGAAGGGCTGATCGCCTATGCCGACAATCCGCAGCACCAGCGCGCCAAACTGGTGCGACTGACGGCGGAAGGGGCCGCACGGCTCGGCGTCATCGAGATCGCGCAGGCCGGATGGGCGGACGGGCTGGGTGCCGCGTTTACGACAGCCGAACTCGATGCGGCGCGGGCGGTGATGGCGCGGGTGATGGAGATGCTGGAGGGTGGTGAGACGGGTGGAGGTTGAGTGGTTTAGCTGCCTTGCGAGGCTTGTTGTCGCTGGCGGCGAATTCAATTGGTGGTGCGAAAGATTCTTTGAGGTCGTGCCGTGGCCGCAGAGGGAGTGTCGCGGACGCATTTCTTAGGAAAGAGCACAGCATCTGCCAGCCAGAAACAAAAAAAGGCCGGGCTAACCCGACCTTCCCTGCTATCTCAACGAACCGTGCCAGTACATCCGTGGTCACGATCCGGAGATGATATTCAAAGCCTTAAAGGCTCAGGCCGCCTGGAGGCGGTCTGCCGACATCTTGCCGGACTTGTTGTCGCGGACGAGCTCGTAAGACAGCTTCTGGCCATCCTTGAGATCGCGCATGCCAGCACGTTCAACGGCGGAGATGTGGACGAAAACGTCGGCTGCGCCGTCATCCGGCTGAATGAAGCCGAAGCCCTTGGTTGCGTTGAACCACTTTACGGTACCAGTGCTCATGACGATATCCTTTTCGAATCGTTCATAGAAGAATGCAGCCCGGACAGATGCCCAAGCGGCGATGAAAACCGATTTTGGAGGAAGTTCGCCAGGAACGACGCTAGCGCCGTTTCAAAGTTCATCTAGCAAGATCGATGCGTGAACGTTTAATCGGGAATTGTGTCCGTGGCAAGGCCGCAACAAGGAAAAGTCGAGTTCAGCGGGTCAAGCGTTCTCTAACGTTGTGCCGCGGCAGGCCAGAGCGGGCGCCGCGGCACGAGGGCAAAGGCGGCCTAAGCCGCCTGCCCCACCTTCGCATAGGGATCGAACCGCCCGTAGAAGGTCTCGCCCTTGGCGGCCATGTCCTTCAACAGCGGCGTCGGTTGGAAGTGATTTCCGTAAGCACCAGCTAACTTTTCGGCCAGCTCCACGAAGGTCTTGGCACCCATGCCGTCGATATAGCTCAGCGCCCCGCCGGTATAGGGCGCGAAGCCGAAGCCGAGGATCGAACCGACATCCGCCTCGCGCGGATCGGTGACGATGCCTTCCTCGACGGTGCGGGCGGCTTCCAGCGCGATGGTGACGAGGAAGCGCTGCTTCAGGACGTTGACATCAACTTCATCCGCCGGCTTCTGCGGGTAGAGCGTCTTGAGATCAGGCCAGAGCGACTTCTTCGCCGGCTTCGGCGGATAGTCGTAGAAGCCCTTGGAATTCTTGCGGCCGAAGCGGCCCTCCTTCTCCACCATGCGGGAGATCAGCTCCATATGCCTCGGGTCGATGGCCCTTTCACCGAGATCGGCGACCGTCGCCTTGAGGATCTTCAGCGAGAGGTCGATGGCGACCTCGTCGTTCAGCGCCAAAGGACCGACCGGCATGCCGGCCATCTTGGCGGCATTTTCGATCATCACAGGCGGCACGCCCTCGATCAGCATGTCGTAGCTTTCCGACATGTAGCGCAGCACGCAGCGATTGACGAAGAAGCCGCGGGTGTCGTTGACGACGATCGGCGTCTTCTTGATGGCGGCGACATAATCCAAAGCAACGGCCAGCGCCTTGTCGCCGGTTTCGCTTCCGAGGATGACCTCGGTCAGCATCATCTTCTCGACGGGCGAGAAGAAATGGATGCCGATGAAATCGGTAGGCCGCTTCGAATTCTTCGCAAGACCCGAGATCGGCAAGGTCGAGGTATTGGAGGCGAAAATCGCGCCCTCCGGCAGCACGGCTTCAACAGCCTCGATGACGGCTTTTTTCACCTCGCGGTCCTCGAACACCGCCTCGATGACGAGATCTGTGTTGGCAAGGTCGGCATAATCGGCCGACGGCGTGATGCGGGAGAGCAGTGCGGCTGCCTCGTCCTGGGTAAGACGTCCCTTACCGACAGAATCCTTGACCAGGCCTTCGGAGACGGTTTTGCCCTTGGTTGCCGCTTCGATGTCACGGTCGATCAGCGTCACCGGAATGCCGGCGGCGGCAGTGACATAAGCGATCGAGGCGCCCATGAAGCCGGCGCCGACGACGCCGACATGTTTCAGCTCGGTCTTCGGGATGCCTGCCGGGCGGCGGGCGCCCTTGCCGAGCTCCTGCATGGAGATAAACAGCGAACGGATCATCGAGAAGGCTTCGCGGGTCTGCAGCACCTCGGTGAAATAACGCTGCTCGATCTTCAGGCCGGTGTCGAACGGCACCTGCAGGCCTTCATAGACGCATTTCAGGATGGCAAGCGCTGCCGGATAATTGCCCGATGTTTCCCGGCGCAGGATCGCCGGCGCCGCCGGCCAGAGCTGGGCGGAGGCTGGCGTCCAGATGCCGCCGCCCGGCGCCTTGAAGCCCTTCTCGTCCCAGGGGGCGACCGGCTTCAGGCCATCCTTGATCATCTGCTTGGCGGCGGGGATAAGCTGATCCGGCTCGACCACCTGATGCACGAGGTTCATCGCCTTGGCGCGGGAGCCGGTCAGCGACTGGCCCGTCGTCATCATCTGCAGCGCATCCTGGGCGTTCGCCAACCGCGGCACACGCTGGGTGCCGCCGGCGCCGGGGAAGATGCCGACCTTCACCTCGGGCAGCGCGATCTTGACGCTCTTGGCATTGGAGGCAACGCGGCCGTGGCAGGCGAGCGACAGTTCAAAGGCGCCGCCCATGCAGGTGCCGTTGATGGCGGACACCCAGGGCTTGCCGGATGTTTCGAGCTTGCGGAACAGGCCGCTCATGCGGCCGACCAGGCCGAAGAGGGTCTGCACCGCCGTTTGCGGGCTCTTTGCCTTCTCCTCCTGATAGGAACTGAACATCGACTTGATCATCGAGAGGTCAGCACCGCCGGAGAAGGAGGACTTGCCCGAGGTAAAGACGACACCCTTGACGGCGGCATCGGCGGTCGTGGCGTCGATGATGGCGTCGAGTTCGGCCATCACCTCGGCGGTGAAGACGTTCATCGATTTGCCGGGCATGTCCCAGGTGACGAGAGCGATGCCGTCGGCGTCGGTTTCGAGCGTGAAATTGGTGTAGGTGCTCATCTTGGGAATTCCTCTCCCTGAATTCTTTTGCCGTGGAGCCCTCTCCCCTTGTGGAGAGGGCTATCCCATCAAACGCGTTCGATGACCGTTGCCGTGCCCATGCCGGCGCCGATGCAGAGCGTCACCAGCGCGGTGTTGAGGTCGCGGCGCTCGAGTTCGTCCAGCACGGTGCCGAGGATCATTGCGCCGGTGGCGCCGAGCGGATGGCCCATGGCGATGGCGCCGCCATTGACGTTGATCTTGTCGTGATCGATCTCGAAGGCCTGCATGTAGCGCAGCACCACGGCGGCAAAGGCCTCGTTCAGTTCGAATAGGTCGATGTCGGCAAGGCTCATGCCTGTCCGCTTTAGCAGCTTCTCGGTGACGTCGACGGGTCCGGTCAGCATCAGGGCCGGATCGGAGCCGATATTGGCGAAAGCCTTGATGCGGGCGCGCGGCTTGATCCCCATGCTCTGGCCGCCGGCCTTGGAGCCGAGCAGCACGACGCCGGCGCCATCGACGATGCCGGAGGAATTGCCGGCATGATGGACATAATTGATGCGCTCGATCTCCGGATGGGCCTGGATGCCGACCGCCTCGAAGCCGCCCATCTCGCCGGGCATCTGGAAGGACGGATTGAGGGAGGCGAGCGCCTGCATGTCGGTGCCGGGGCGCATATGCTCGTCCTTATCAAGGATCGTCAGGCCGTTCTGGTCCTTGACCGGAACAACCGACTTGTCGAACCAGCCCTTTTCCCAGGCATGGGCGGCGCGCTTCTGGCTCTCGACCGCATAGGCGTCGACATCGGTCCTGTTGAAACCGTATTTGGTGGCGATGAGATCGGCCGAGACGCCCTGCGGCATGAAATAGGCCGGGAAATTCACCGAAGGGTCCATGAACCAGGCGCCGCCGGACATGCCGAGGCCGACGCGCGACATGCTTTCGACGCCGCCGGCGATGACGATGTCGTCGGCCCCTTGGGCGATCTTGCCGGCACCGAAATTGACGGCATCGAGGCCGGAAGCGCAGAAGCGGGAGATCTGCATGCCGGGCGCCTTGGTGGAGTAACCGGCTTCGAAGGCGGCGGCCTTGGGGATGACGGCGCCGGCATCCATGACCGGATCGACGCAGCCCATGATGATGTCGTCGACCGTCGATGTATCAAGCCCGTTGCGGTCGCGGATTGCTTCCAGCGTCTTTGCCGCGAGGCGGACGGATGGCACCTCATGCAGGGCGCCGTCCTTCTTGCCGCGGCCGCGCGGCGTACGCACGTGGTCGTAAATGAAAACCTCGGTCATATCTCATCTCCCTGACGGCGCGGCGGCGCCGGTGAATTCGTGTCTTTTCTCTTCTCCCCGGTGGAAGAAGGTAGCCTCGAAGAGGTCGGATGTGAGGGCCAGAGCGACAAACTCGAGCTTGCTTGCGCGCGGCTGCTCGCTCCTTTGTCGCTCACCCCTTCATCTGCCCTACCGGGCATCTTCTCCCCGCTGGGGAGAAGAGGGAATTCGTCTTAAAACGCTTCGGCGGCCAGTTCCATCATCGTGTCGGCGCCGGCTTCGATGCGGGCCTTGCGAAGGGCGGTTTCCGGCATCAGGCGTTCCATGAAGAAACGGGCGGTGACCAGCTTGTTCTTCAGGAAATCCTCGCGGGCGGCATCGCCCGATGCAAGGCCATCCTCGGCGGCTTTCGCCATCTTCGCCCACATATAGCCGAGAACGACCAGGCCGAAGAGGTGCATGTAGTCGGTCGAGCCGGCGCCGGCATTGTCGGGCTTGGCCATGGCGTTCTGCATGAACCACATGGTCGCGCCCTGGACGTCGTTCAAGCCCTTCTTCAGATGCTTGGTGAAGAAGGAGAGCTTTTCGTTGCTGCGGTTTTCCTCGCAGAAATCGCCGATTTCCTTGAAGAGGGCCATGGCGGCGCGGCCGCCGTTCAAGGCGAGCTTGCGGCCGACGAGATCGAGCGCCTGGATGCCGTTGGCGCCTTCATAGATCATGGCGATACGGGCATCGCGCACATACTGGCTCATGCCGTGTTCTTCGATATAGCCGTGGCCGCCGAAGACCTGCTGGGCCATGACGGCATGATCGAAGCCCTTGTCGGTCATCACGCCCTTGAGGATCGGGGTGACGAGGCCGAGAATATCGTCGGCCGTCTGGCGCTCCTTCTCATCGGTGGCGCGGTGGGCGATATCGGACTTCAGCGCCGTCCAGAGCAGGAAGGCGCGGCCGGCCTCGTTGAAGGCGCGGATGGTCATCAGCGTCCGGCGAATATCCGGATGGACGATGATCGGGTCGGCCTTCTTATCCGGCGCCTTGGGGCCGGACAGCGAGCGGCCCTGGATGCGGTCGCGGGCGTAGCTGGCGGCATTCTGATAGGCGATCTCGGAAATGGCGATGCCCTGCAGGCCGACCATCAGGCGGGCCTCGTTCATCATCACGAACATGGCGTTGAGGCCGCGGTTTTCGGCGCCGATCAGGAAGCCGGTCGCCTCGTCGTAATTCATCACGCAGGTGGCGTTGGCGTGAATGCCCATCTTATGCTCGATCGCGCCGCAGGAGACGGCGTTGCGGGCGCCCGGCGCGCCGTCCTTGCCGACGAGGAATTTCGGAACGATGAAGAGCGAGATGCCCTTGGTACCCTCCGGCGCACCCTCGATGCGGGCCAGCACCAGATGGACGATATTGTCGGTCAGGTCGTGCTCGCCGGCAGAGATGAAGATTTTCTGGCCGGATATTTTGTAGCTGCCGTCAGCCTGCGGCACCGCCTTGGTGCGCAGCATGCCGAGATCGGTGCCGCAATGCGGCTCGGTGAGGTTCATGGTGCCGGACCAGGAGCCGTCCACCATCTTCGGCAGATAGGTGGCCTTCTGCTCGTCGCTGCCGTGGACGAGGATCGCGGCGATCGCGCCCTGCGTCAGGCCGGGATACATCATCAGCGACATGTTGGCGGCGGAGGTATATTCGCCGACGGCGGTATGCAGCGTATAGGGAAGTCCCTGCCCGCCGAATTCCTCCGGCACCGCAAGGCCGATCCAGCCGCCCTCGCGATAGGCTTTATAGGCCTCCTTGAAACCCTTCGGCGTCGAGACGCTGGCATCGTCGTGGCGCGTGCAGCCTTCCTGATCGCCGGAATAATTCAGCGGGAAGAGCGCTTCCTCGGCAACCCTTCCGGCCTCGCCGAGGATCGCCTCGATCATATCGGGGGTCGCGTCGGCAAAACCCGGCAGATTGTTGTAGCGTTCGAGGCCCAGCACGTCGTTCAGGACGAAGAGCGTATCGTTCACCGGGGCCTTGTAGACTGGCATCTCTCGAATTCCTCCCATTCGGCTTGACCGGATCGCCCCGGCCTCGGGCACTGTCTTACAAAATATTGACGTTTGCGTAAACGTCAAATTTTGCACCCTGGCCGTCTTTTCGTGAAAAAATTCACGAGCACGAACCCGTGGGCCATGACGTGCGCGGAGGAGATGCCATCTCATCTTCCTTGTCCATCTGGGAAAGGCGTATAAGCGGGGCTTCGTTCAAGCCGCAATCGGGCAATGCTTCAGGAGGGCCGCATGATCAGTTTCGAGGCGATAAGGCAGCGTGCCGAGGAACGAAAGGGCGGAGCGGCCGCGTTGCAGGCCCTGCTGCAGAATCACCGGCCGGATCACGAGCGGCTGCGCGCCATGCCCGACGATCGCATCCTGGCGGATATGACCCGGCGGGTCTTCTACAGCGGTTTCGTCCAGAAGGTGATCGATGCGAAGTGGCCGGGTTTCGAGGCGGCATTTTCCGGTTTCGATCCGGCGACGCTGAATATCGCACCCGACGATTATTGGCATGCCCTGACCTCGGATGAGCGGATCATCCGCAACGGCGCCAAGATCATGTCGGTTCGCGCCAATGCCGCCTTCGTCAGGGCGTTGGCGAAGGAATATGGCCGCGCCGGCGTCTTCTTCGCCGACTGGCCACGGGATGACCAGATCGGCCTTCTCGACCTCTTGAGCAAACGCGGCAGCCGGCTCGGCGGCATGACCGGACAATATTTCCTGCGTGGCATCGGCCGCGACAGCTTCATCGGAACGATGGATGTGCTCACCTGCCTCCGATCGGTCGGGGTGCCGCTCTCCTCCTCCGGCACGACGAAGAAGGACCAGCAACTGATCCAGCAGACCTTCAACGGCTGGGCCGGGGAAACCGGTCTTTCCCTCATCCATCTCTCACGCATCAGCGCCTATTCGATCGATTCGGCGCACTGAAATTCCGGTCGAGCGGTGGCGCCGGCCGTTCGAACTTCCTACGTGATTGCGACGATCCATCGAGGACGACATCATGACCGATTTTCCCTATGAGAGTGCCCTCATCGTCGGCGCGGGCTCCGGCATCAGCGCCTCGCTCGCCCGGCAATTGTCGGCGCAGGGCGTCAAGGTCGGGCTCGCCGCCCGCAATATCGAAAAGCTGCAAGGGCTCATCGAGGAGACCGGCGCCAGCGCCTTTACAACAGACGTCTCGCAGCCGGCGAGCGTCGCAGCCCTGTTCGAAGAGGCTGCCGCCGCCATCGGCGGGCCCGACGTGGTGATTTTCAATGCCAGCGCCCGCCTGCGCGGGCCGCTCGCCGAACTCGATCCCGCCGAAGTCGAGAAGGCGATCACGACCACCGCTTTCGGCGGTTTCCTGGTGGTGCAGCAGGCGGCACAGCGGATGATCCCGCGCGGCCGCGGCGCCATCCTCATCACCGGCGCCTCGGCAAGCGTGAAGGGCTTTGCGCAATCGGCGCCCTTCGCGATGGGCAAGTTCGCGCTGCGCGGCCTTGCCCTGAGTGCTGCCCGCGAACTCGGGCCGATGGGCATCCATGTCGCGCATTTCGTCATCGACGGCGCAGTGCGCTCGCAGATCCGGCCGGATCGGGCGGAGAAGCCCGACGGCACGTTGCTGCCGGAGGCGATCGCCCAGACCTATATCGACGTGCTTCGCCAGCACCGCAGCGCGTGGTCGCTGGAGGTGGAAGTCCGGCCGTGGACGGAGAGCTTCTGAGCTAGATCAGCGCGCCGCCGCCGGAGAAGGCAACTTTCGCGGCGGCATCAAACGCACTATGTTTCGTCCTCTGAGCTGGCTGGGAGGAAACCGATGCCGCGCCTGGACCACGTCACCATCGAAACCCGCGATGCGCCTGTCATGATCAGTTTTCTCGAAACCTTGCTCGGTGTCAGGGAAGGCTATCGGCCGCCCTTCGCCTCGCCCGGCCATTGGCTTTATCTGGACGAGCGCCCGGTCATCCATCTCAGCCTGACATCGCGCAGCACCGATTTTCCGCCCGGCATCTTCAACCATGTCGCCTTCAGCCTTTACGAATTCGGGCCGGCGCTGGAACGCATCAAGGCGAGCGGCTATCGCTACGAATATTGCGATATTCCCGACACCGATCTCGGTCAGGTCTTCGTCTACGGCCCCGAGGGCGTGAAGATCGAGCTGCAATATCCGCGTCCGGCCTGATCGTGGCGGCGCCATCCGATCTGACGAATTGAACGGCAATTGCCGTCAAAAACGGCGTTTGGGCCGCAAACGTTAAAAAATTCTCAGCGACATTAACGGCTTGTTTACCACGTTTCGTGAAAGGTGCGGATTGAGCAGTAGCGATCCGCATTCCTTGCCCCAGTCTCGCGTTCCTTAAGGATGCCGCTACATCGTTCAGCTTGAGGAAAGTCTAATTGACTAACTTCTTGTGAATGGTGCGCTCCGGTTCGCGCAAATGCGCGGGCAGCAGACGGAAAAGCCAAAGATCGAGCTCTGACGAGAGGTCGAGCAGTCGAAGCGAGCAAGAAGATGAACGGATCGCGATCAAATCCTTCCCGACAGTCCGACAGGACCTCGCTCGATGCGCTGAACCGCACGATCGAAGGGCTGGAGGCGCGCATCGAGGGGCTGATGGGCAGCACCGGGCGCGAACAGCGGCCGCGCACGGCAACGCCCGAGCGCGATCCCTATGCCGGCTCCTATGCTCCCCGGCCCGTAAAGGCCCCGCCCGAGCCGCGGCCAGATCCGCTCGCCGAAATCCGCCAGCGCCAGCGCGCCCTCGAAGCCGGCCGCGAGCGGCCCTACACACGTGAGCAGGCCCCGCTCTCACGTGAACCCGCCCCACGCGCCGCCCCAGTGCCGGCGCCCGCCTTCCGCGCCGGTGACGACACGATGACGGAGATCGCCCAGGCGCTCGTCAATCTGCGGCAGGACCTGAAGCGCGACATTTCCGAGGGTGTCACCCGCGAGATGAATACGCTGCGCGCCGAGCTGCGCGAGATCAAGGAAAATGCCGGGGACAGCCGTTTCGCCGACGACATGCGCGCCGATATGGGCCGCCTTGCCCAGAGCATCACCCAGCTGACCGGCCGCTCGAGCGGCCCGGAGGCCGCCGGCCTGCGCGAGGATTTCGAGGAGCTGCGCTCGCTGATGGACGGGCTGGCGCGCGAGGATTCGCTGCGCCATATGGAAAACCGCTGGGACGGCGTCGAGAGCCGGCTTGCGGCACTCGATACCGAGGGGCTGCAGGAAGAGCTGGTTTCGCTGGCCTATCGCCTCGACGACATCAAGCGCCACATCGGCGGCATGGGCGAAAGCCCGGCCGTGCGGGCGCTGGAAGACAAGCTCATCTCCATCGCCACGGCGATGGAGCATTTCGGCAACATGATCCAGCCGCACGACCGGGTCATGTCCGAACAGTTCGCCGCCATGGACATGCGGCTCGACGAGATCAGCCGGGCGATCGCAGCCAGCGGACGCGCGGCTGCCGCGAACGATCCGGCGCTGATGCAGCGGCTGGAAAGCCGGCTTTCGGCGCTCGCCGATCAGATCGACCTGATGAGCCATGATGCGGCCAGCCGTGCAACGCCGGCCGACGAGCTGGCGATGCGGCTGGAGGCGCTGACCGGACGCGTCGAGGAGTTGGCGAATGCGGAAGCGACGTCGCGGCTCGACGAACGGCTGGAACATCTTTCCTATCTGCTGGAGCGCACGCAGAAGGCTGCGCCCCAGCCCGACCTCACCGGCACGCTGTCGGACATTTCCCGCAAGATCGACGCGCTTGAGAACGGCGCCGTCAACGATGTGCTGGCGCAGCGGCTCGACTATCTCGCCCGGCGTATCGACGAGATGGCGCATCAGCAGCAAGTGCCGGTGCCGGCCGCTGCGGTCGACGACGGCGCCTTCCGGCGCCTCGAAGGACGACTGAGCGACATCGCCGCCCGGCTGGAAGAGAGCACATCCGCAGCGCCGACCGATCCGCGGGCGCTGAAGAACCTCGAAGACCAGATAGCCCATCTTTCAGCGCTGATGAGCGAGCCGCGCGAAAGCGCTGCGATGCCTGCCGAATTCGACCGTCGCATGGGCGCGATCGAAGACTATATGGCGACGAGCGACGAATATATCATCGAAGCCGCACGCCAGGCGGCCGAAGCCGTCGTCGAAGCCTATTCGCGCCATGGCGGCCCGCAGGGCGCCGTGGCACCCGCCGACATGTCGGCGCTGACGGCACTTGCCGAAGATCTGCGCCACCTCGAAGATCTCAGCCGCGACAGCGAGGAGCGCACGCACAAGACTTTCAAGGCTTTGCACGAGACGCTGGTCCATATCGCCGACCGCCTCGACGGCATGGAAGAGCGCGGGCGGCCGCTCGCCCAGATGCCGGTGGCCGAGGTCGATTTCGATGTCGATCCCTACGCGCTGATGGTGGCCGAAGCGGAGATGAACAGGGCGGCGGAGACAGCCGCAACGCTGAAGGCCTCTCCGGTGATCCGTACGGCCGAGGTCGCAGCCGAACCTGCCGCCCCGGCTCAAACCAGCGCCATGAGCGGAACGAGCGTGATCGCCATCGAAGCCGCGACCCGGACGACGGAGGCTGCGGCAGCGGCTCCGGCGCCGTCAAAGGTCAGCCTGCTCGCCAGCCTCGGCAAGCGGCTGCTGCCGGCCAAGAAAACCGAGAGCCGGGCGAGCGAACGCCCGATGATCGACCCCGCGCCGTCGATCGACCCCGCCGACGTGGTGCCGACGGATGCCGCAAACGAACTGCTCGAGCCGGGCTCGGGCACACCTGACGTGAAGAAGATCCTGGAACGGGTTCGCGCCAGCCAGAGTGCGGCGCGCGGCAAACCTGCCGGCGAAACCGACCGGGCCGATTATATCGCCGCCGCCCGCCGTGCGGCGCAGGCGGCCGCGATGGAGGTGGACGCCAATCCGAAGCAGGCCGCCGTCAAGCCCGAGAAGAAAGGCGCGACCGCCGGCAAGGCTGGCAAGACGTCTGACAAGACGGGCAAGACCAGCGCCTTTTCGCGCTACCGGCGGCCGATCCTGCTGGCGGTCGGCGCGGTGCTGCTCGCCATCATGGCCTTTCCGCTTGCCCGGACGCTGACGAGCGGCGAGAGCGCACCGCAGGCGCCAGCCGAAGTTTCGGCGCTGAGCGGGGCGACGGAAAACCCGTCGCCTGCTGTGCCGGAAGCGATCCCCGCCCAGCCGGACGCCGCAGCCATCGGAACGACCGCGCCGGCAGCGGAGGCTACGCCTCCGGCTGGCGAACAGGCGCAGCCGGAAGCAGCCCCGCCGGTTGCCGGCGAGCATCTGACCGACGCAGCACCGCTCGACGGCGAAGGGGCTGCGACGTTTGCCCCCCCTGCTCCATCCGGCGCGGCACAGGAGACATCGGGCTTCGTTCCCGCACCTGCACCGCAGGCCGCCATCACCATTCCCGACACCGTCCAGCCGAAATCGCTGGCCGATGCGGCAAGCGGCGGCGATGCGCTGGCGCTGTTCGAGATCGGCGCGCGTTATTCGGACGGCCGCAACGGCATGACGGTCGATCAGAAGCAGGCGGCAAGCTGGTATCAGCTTTCGGCCGACAAGGGCTTTGCGCCTGCTGAGTATCGGCTCGGCAGCATGTACGAGAAGGGCAACGGCGTCGAGCGCGACATCGCTAAGGCCAAGGGCTTCTACGAGCAGGCGGCAAACCAGGGCAATGCCAGCGCCATGCACAATCTCGCCGTCCTCTACGCCTCCGGCGCACTCGGCCAGCAGGATTATGCGACGGCAGCCTCGTGGTTCACCAAGGCTGCGAATCTCGGCATCACCGACAGCCAGTTCAACCTGGCGATTCTCTGCGCCAGGGGCAACGGGGTGCCGGCGGATCTCGAAGAATCCTACAAGTGGTTTGCGATTGCCGCCAAGGCCGGCGACAAGGATGCGGCGCAGAAGCGCGACGAAGTGGCCAACGCCATGAAGCCCGATCAGCTCGAACGGGCGCGCGCCAAGGCCGATCTGTGGAAGCCGGAGCCGCTCGACCACCGCACCAACGCCATCGACATCCCCGACGAATGGGCCGGCACCGGCGCCAAGACGGCGACCGTCGACATGAAGAAGGCGATCCGCAACATCCAGGCGATCCTCAACAATAACGGCTTCGACGCCGGCGCGCCGGACGGCGAAATGGGCGCGAAGACCGTGACCGCGATCAAGAACTTCCAGAAGTCGGTCGGCCAGGAGCCGGACGGCAAGGTGACCGACGCAACCGTGAAGGCGCTGCTCGAACGCAACAAGCAGGGCAGCAAGGCAATCTAAGCGCGTCGCATCGACAAGGGATCGTCTCATATCTCTGCTTTGGGCAATCTGAAGGGCCTGGCGGCACAATGCCGCAAGGCTTCTTCCAATTTTTCCGCCGCCTGTCACAAAACCTGAAAAAAGCCGGATTATGCCCGGACATATCGATCCGCGCATCCGGCGAATCCTCTGCCGCCGATCTCTTCGCCAATCAGGCCCGATCGAAAGCCTCTGGCAACGATTTCACAGTATGGTGCGCATTCGAACGGGGACGTGACAGAAACCGCCCGGCAGGAGCGGTCATCATTCGGGGTCAGCTGTGACAATCTATCTGCCCATCGCAGAATTGTCGGTGAACATCTTCATCATTCTCGGCATGGGGGCGGCCGTCGGATTCCTGTCTGGAATGTTCGGCGTCGGCGGCGGCTTTCTCATCACGCCGCTGCTGATCTTCTACAACATTCCCCCTGTCGTCGCGGTCGCGACCGGCGCCAACCAGGTGGTGGCGTCGTCGATCTCGGGCGCGATCACCCATTTCCGGCGCGGCACGCTCGACGTCAAGCTCGGCACGGTGCTGCTGCTGGGCGGCCTATCGGGCGCCACGGTCGGCATCTGGATCTTCTCGCTTTTGCGCCGGGTCGGCCAGCTCGATCTCATCATCTCGCTGATGTACGTCATCTTCCTCGGCACCGTCGGCGGACTGATGCTGCTCGAAAGCATCAATGCGATGCGGCGGGCAGCGCGCAACGAGCCGCCGGCGCCGCGCAAGCCCGGCCACCAGCACTGGGTGCACAAACTGCCGCTCAAGGTGCGTTTCAAGAAATCGAAGATCTATCTGAGCGTCATTCCGGTCGTCGCGCTCGGCTTTGCGATCGGCATCCTCACCTCGATCATGGGTGTCGGCGGCGGCTTCATCATGGTGCCGGCGATGATCTACCTGCTGCGCATCCCGACCAATGTCGTCGTCGGCACCTCGCTGTTCCAAATCATCTTCGTTACCGCCTATACGACGATCGTGCAGGCGGCGACGAACTTCTCCGTCGACATCGTGCTCGCCTTCATCCTGATGGTGGCGGGTGTCATCGGCGCGCAATACGGCGTGCGGGTCGGCCAGAAGCTGCGCGGCGAACAGCTGCGCGCCCTGCTCGGACTGCTGGTGCTCGCCGTCGGCCTGCGTCTGGCGGTCGCGCTGGTGGTGACGCCGGCCGACGTCTATTCGGTGGTCATGGGAGCGGGCAACTGATGCGCCTGCCGGCTTTCATCATCGCACTGTTTTGCCTGCTGCCGGCGACTGCCGGAGCGCAATGGCTGCCGGGCCAGGCGACGGAAGCGGTGCGTGAAGGGTTGGAAATCGGCACCTCAACCAGCGAAATCGCCATCACTTCGGATTTCCACGGCGCCGACCTGACAATCTTCGGGGCGCTCTCGAACACCGACCAGCTGCTGCTCGCCATCGGCCAGTATGACGTGGTCGTGGTGCTGGAAGGCCCGCGCGAGGATGCGACGGTGCGCAGGAAGGAACGGGTCTTCGGCATCTGGGTGAATACACGCTCGATGACCTTCGAGGCAGTGCCGCATTCCTATTCGATGTCGAGCTCGCGCATGACCGACGATCTGACGACGCCGCTCGAGCTGACCGATCAGGGGATCGGCATCGATCATATTCCGCTGACGCCGGTCGGCTTCGTCGGCGACGGCAGCAATCTCGGCGAATTCCGCGACGCCTTCCGGCGGCTGCAACAGGGCGGCGGCCTCTATGACCGGAACACCAGCGGCGTGCGGTTCGTTTCCTCCAACCTCTTCAAGGCGAGCCTGCGCCTGCCGGCCAACATTCCGAACGGGGTGCACACGGTGCGCGCCTATCTGTTCAAGAGCGGCCTTTTCGTGACCGACAAATCGCTGCCGCTCAGGGTCATCAAGACCGGTATCGAACAGACGATCACAGATGCGGCGCACAATCAGCCGATCCTTTACGGCTGCGCGGCCGTGGCTCTCGCCGTCATCACCGGCTGGGGCGCCAGCCTGATCTTCCGTAAGGACTGATCCGCCGCAGGGCGTTCAAGATTTCTCCCCGAAAACAGGCTCGGCAAAGCGCCGAGCACGACGGCCTGCGGGCAGCAGCAGCCTGCCCGGATAGTCCATTCCAAACACCGCTTGCATTTTGCTATCAGTCAGCTTAGTTTTCAACCAGTTGTTAAACGCAACTGGTTTTGAGCAATCCAGAAGGAGGATGGAAATGAGAAAGCTTGTTGTCTGGAACCTCATGACGCTCGACGGTTATTTCGAAGGCACGAAGCCTTGGGATATCGACTTCCACAATCTCGCCTGGGGACCTGAGCTGCAGCGCTATGCCGAACAGTTCGGCAGGGAGGGCGATCTGCTGGTCTTTGGCCGCAAGACCTATGAGGGCATGGCTTCCTACTGGCCGACCGCCGAGGGCGAAGGTGAGATCAAAGCCTATATGAACGGCATCGCCAAAATCGCCGTATCGCGGACGATGACCGAGCCCGGCTGGAACAATGCCCGCATCGTCAGCGACCCAATCCCGGAATTGACGAAGCTGAAGCAGGAGGACGGCAACACGATCTTCATCTTCGGCAGCGCCGAGCTTGCCGACAACCTGCTGAAAGCCGGCCTCATCGATGAAATCAGGGTCTGCGTCGTGCCTGTTATCCTCGGCAGCGGCAACCCGCTTTTCAAATCTGCGGAAAGCCAGGTGCCGCTGAAGCTGATCGAATCCTCGACGACGGAAGGCGGCGCGGTGATCCTGCGCTACGAGCCCGTCAAAGCGTAGCGGGCGCCTCTCCTTAGGCCTCCCGGCGATCAGGCCAGCATCCCCCTGGCCGCCCGGGAAAGCATCCGGGAAACTTCGTATTCGACTAAAAACCGGTCTTTAACATTTACGAGTTAGTAATCTCTCGGAAACGAGAGGTTTTGTTATGCGTACTCGTATCGTTCTGACAGCCGTCGGGCTGGCGCTGCTTGCCGGCTGCGCGACGGCGCCCAAACAGACGCGGAACATCTGCGCCGTCTTCGACGAGCGCGACGGGCTCTTCACCAGCTGGCAGCGTGCCGCCGAGCGGACGGAGAAGAAATACGGCGTGCCGGTGCCGATCCTGATGGCGACGATGTATACCGAATCCGGCTTCCAACCCTATGCGCGGCCGCCGCGCACCAAGCTGTTCGGCTTCATTCCCTGGACCCGGCCGTCGACGGCCTACGGTTATTCGCAGGCGTTGGACGGGACCTGGGATCACTATCAGTCGCAGACGGGGAACTGGGCCGCGCGCCGGACAACCTTTTCCGACGCGATCGATTTCATCGGCTGGTATCACTACCAGAACAGCGTGGAGACCGGCATTCCGCTGAACGATGCCTATAATCTCTATCTCGCCTATTATTCCGGTCCGACCGGATATAAGCGCGGCGACTGGCGCTCGAACGGGCAATTACAGCAGACGGCGCAGAGGTTCGCGCGGATGGCGGGGACGTATCAGCAGCAGCTACGGGAGTGTGATTGATTTAAGGGTGTGCAGAGGGGTACGCGGCACATCGGGTCGTAGCGCTACCCCGCAAATTCCCATACCGCACCGAGTAGATCCGGTCCCTGCCGAGCAGATGCGCGATCAGCGATCCCCTGTCGAAAAGACCGTGCATCGCCTGATGGCCGAGGTCGAGGCCGCCGCTCATGACGCCGAAGGCCGGCATGAGGAGGCGGGCGCCGTCGGTGGCAAAGCAGGGGCGACGGACGGATTTGTCGCGGCGGCGGACCGTGGCCGACGGGTGCAGGTGGCCCGATATTTCGCCCTTCTGCAAGCCGTTCCTCGGCTCGTGGCGGAAGGTCAGGCCGGCATAATGCATCTCGTCAGTGGAAGCGCCCGGCAGATCGACGATACCGTCCGGATCATGGTTGCCGTTGATCCAGATCCATTCGCGGCCGCGCGCCATTTCGACGATCAGCGCCCGGAAATTCTCCGGCAGATGCTTTGAGCCGATACGGTCGTGGAAATTATCGCCGAGCGAGACGACGAGCTTCGGATCGTAACGCGAGATGACGGCGGCAAGGACGGTCAGCGTCGCCAGCGTATCATAAGGCGGCAGCATCATGCCGCGGCGGGCAAAGGCCGCACCTTTTTCCAGATGCAGGTCGGAGACGACGAGCAGGCCGGCATCCGGCAGATAGAGAGCGCCGAGCGGATCGCAGACGGCGGCAATGCCATGGACCGACGTCTCGACGCCCGGCACCGTGGCCAATCCCGATATGTCGCGCGCCAGCGCCAGGCGGTTCATCACTTCTGTTATTCCCAAATACCGTCGTCAGGCCCAAGCCTCGTCAAGCAAGCGCTTCGGCGATCAGATCGTCCGCCGCTTCGGCGAGCAGCACATCATGGGCCTCGCCCGGCACCGCCTCGCGTCCGATTTCCAGCATCACCGGCACGGCGAGCGGGGAAATATGGTCGAGGGCGCGGTGGGTGATGTGGCCCCTGATTCGCCTCAGCATATCGCCAAGACGGCCAATATCCAAAAGTCCCGTCGCCGCATCCTGCCGCGTCGCCTGCAAGAGGATGTGATCCGGCTCGTGGCTGCGCAGCACGTCATAGATCAGATCGGCGGAGACGGTGATCTGGCGGCCGCTCTTTTCCTTGCCCGGATGGCGACGCTCGATCAAGCCCGCAATCACGGCGCAATTGCGGAAAGTGCGTTTCAACAGGAAGGATTCGTCGAGCCAGGCTTCGAGATCGTCGCCGAGCATATCCTCGTCGAAGAGGTCGGAGAGGCTGAGCCGGCCATTGCGGATCATCAGTCCCATATCCTCGAGCCCCCAGATGGCCAGCGAATAATCGGTGGCGACGAAGCCGAGCGGCTTGGCGCCGGCCCGCTCCAGCCGGCGGGTGAGCAGCATGCCGAGCGTCTGGTGGGCGAGACGGCCTTCGAAGGGATAGGCGACCATGTAGCCGCGGCTGCCGCGCGGGAAGGTTTCGATCAGGAACTCGTCGCGCTTCGGCAGCATCGACTTGTCGTTCTGTAGGGACAGCCAGTCGCGCACCTGATCCGGCAGGCGCTGCCATCGGTCGGGATCGGCGATCATCGCCCGCACCTGCTCGGCGAGATAGGTCGACAGCGGAAACTTGCCGCCATTGTAGGAGGGGATCTTCGGATCGAGCGAAAAGGCCTGCGACGCCAGGCACTCGTTTTCACGGATGCCCTCGAATCGCAGCACCTTGCCGGAGAAGACGAACGTATCGCCCGGCGACATCTGCTCGAGGAAATATTCCTCGACCTTGCCCAGCGTGGCGCCGCCACGGCCGATCCTGCCGCCCTCGCCGCGCTTGACCATGCGGATATTCAGCATCGGGCTTTCGACGATGGTGCCGAGGTTGAGGCGGTATTGCTGGGCGACCGCAGGATTGGAGACGCGCCAGCGGCCCTCCTTGGTCTTGCGGATGCGGGCATAACGCTCGTAGGTCCGGAGCGCATAACCGCCGGTCGCGACGAAATCGACGATGCGCTCGAAGGTCTCCCAGCTGAGATCGGCATAGGGCGAGGCGCTGGTGACCTCGTCGTAGAGTTCCAGCATGTCGAAGGGTTCGGCGCAGGCCATGCCGAGCACGTGCTGGGCGAGCACGTCGAGCGCGCCGCGGCCGACGGGCGGGGTGTCCTGGGCGCCGATATAATTGGCGTCGAGGGCGGCCTGGCACTCCATGACCTCGAACCGGTTGGCCGGCACCAGGATCGCCTTCGAGGGTTCGTCCATGCGGTGATTGGCGCGGCCGATACGCTGGGCAAGACGCGAGGCGCCCTTCGGCGCGCCGACATGGATGACCAGATCGACATCGCCCCAGTCAATGCCGAGATCGAGGGTGGAGGTGGCAACGACGGCGCGCAGCCGGTTTTCGGCCATCGCCGCCTCGACCTTGCGGCGCTGGCCGACATCGAGCGAGCCGTGATGGAGCGCGATCGGCAGGTTGTCGTCATTGATCGTCCAGAGCGCCTGAAACAACATTTCGGCCTGGCTGCGGGTGTTGACGAAAAGCAGCGTCGTCTTGTGTTCGAGGAGCTTGTTGTAGACGTCGGGAATGGCATACCGGGCGGAATGGCCGGCCCAGGGAATGCGCTCCTCGGTCGACAGGATCGCGATATCGGGCTTGGCGCCGCCTTCGACGACGACGAGGCCGGCATGATGCTCCCTGCCCTCCTCCTGGCCGACCAGCCATTTCTGCAGGTCCATGGGCTCGGCGACGGTGGCCGAGAGGCCGATGGTCTTGAGGTCGGGGGCAAGGCGGCGGAGACGAGCCAGGCCGAGCGAGAGCATATGGCCGCGCTTGGAGGTAACGAGCGAATGCAACTCGTCGAGGACGATATATTTCAGGTCCTTGAAGAAGCGTTCGGCCTCGCGGTTGGCCAGCAGCAGGGCGACCTGTTCCGGCGTGGTCAGCAGAATATCCGGCGGGTTGAGCTTCTGGCGCTGGCGCTTGGCGTTCGGCGTGTCGCCGGTGCGGTTTTCTATCGTGACCGGCAGGCCCATCTCCGCGACCGGCTTCATCAGGTTGCGCTCGATATCGATGGCGAGCGCCTTCAGCGGCGAGACATAGAGCGTGTGGATGCCGGTGAAGGCGGAGCCGGGCGGGATCTTGCCGCGGCGGGTGAGATCGGTGAGCGAGGGCAGAAAACCGGCGAGCGTCTTGCCGGCGCCGGTCGGCGCAATCAGCAGCGTGCTTTCGCCGGCCTCGGCGCGGGCGAGCAGTTCCAGCTGATGGGCGCGCGGCCGCCAGCCCTTTTCCGCAAACCAGCGGGTAAAGGCGGCAGGCAGCAGGGCACGGGCTTCGGAATCGATCTGGTCCACGCCTGGAAGGTAGTGAAATGCCAGGGAAAAAGAAGAGCCGGGGGCCTTCACATGGCGATATAGCGGTCCTTGCGGTGGTTGATGGCAATCGTGAGGTTGAGAACGATCGCACCAAGCACGGAGCAGGCGATGATGAAGGGGGTGGCGACGAAGAAGGAAAGCGCCAGGATGATGCCGTCGAAGCCGAGCTGGACGAAGCCGGCGCGCCAGCCGAAGCGATCCTGGAGATAGAGGGCGAGAATGCCGATGCCGCCGAGGCTGGCGCGGTGGCGGAAGAGCGCCAGCATGCCGGCGCCGATGACGAGGCCGCCGAACAGCGCGCCGGCTATCGGATCGACATGGGCAATGGTGATGAAGCCCGAGACGAATTCAGACAGGACCGAGGTCAGCGCGATGGCGGCAAAGGTCTTGATGGTGAAAGCGAGACCCAAACGGCGGAAAGCAAGATAATAGAAGGGCAGGTTCACGACAAAGAAGCAGAGGCCGAAGCTGAAGCCGGTCGCATAATGGGCGAGGAAGGCCATGCCCGCCGTGCCGCCGGCAAGCAGCCCGGCGCCGGAGAGAAGCGTTACGCCGAGCACGGCGAGCATGCTGCCGGCGACGATGCCCTGGGCGTCGTCGAAGAGCGAATGACGATCGGCGCTGGAATTCAGAAGGCCTGCGAAAGCGTTGGATGCCATGTTGTTCCCCTGTCGGCTTTTCCGTCTTCTATCCGGGGTCAGGATAAAGGCAAGTGGCAAGCAGCAAGCGCGCCTCTTGAGATCCGATATAATCGTGGATATTTTTTATCCACGAATTGAGGAGGCATCCTGCATGAAGATGAGCGACGGGGTCGAGCAGGCCATTCACAGCGTGGCGATGCTTTCCGGCCTCTCCGAAGGCGGCGTGCTTTCGGCGGCCGCGTTGGCGGAATTCCACGGCGTCTCGACGAGTTATCTGTTGAAGCATCTGCAGGCGCTGTCGGGCGCTGGCATCCTCGATACCGTGCCGGGGCCGAAAGGCGGATACAGGCTGGCAAAGGCGGCGAAAGAGATTTCGCTGCTCGACATCCTGCTTGCCGTCGAAGGACCGGCGCCGGCCTTCCGCTGCGCCGAAATCCGCCAGCGCGGACCGAACCCGGTCTCCGATCGGTTCTTTGCCCAACCCTGCACCATCAGTGCGGCGATGCTCAGAGCCGAACGGGTCTATCGGGCCGAACTTGCCAAGACCAGCATTGCCGATCTCGGCATCGAACTGAATGCCCTCGACGACGGATCGATCGCAGCCAGAGGCTGCGCTTTCCTCGAAATCCATGAACGCAAGACGGCTCGCTGAGCCACTCACACAGGAGAAAGACCATGCAACCACGTTTCAACTTCGCCAAAGCCGCTCCCGACGCCTACAAGGCGGTCGCCGCTCTCGAGCAATATGTCCAGTCCTCCGGGCTGGAGCGCCGCTTCATCCACCTGATCAAGCTGCGCGCCTCGCAGATCAACGGCTGCGCCTATTGCGTCGACATGCATGTGAAGGAAGCCCGCCATGACGGGCTCTCCGAACAATGGATCAATCTGATGTGCGTCTGGCGGGAATCCCCGGTCTATGACGCCCGCGAACGGGCGCTGCTCGGCTGGGTGGATTCCGTCACCAACATCGCCAAAACTGGCGCCCCGGATGGCGACTACGAGACGCTGAAGGCGCATTTCTCCGAGAAGGAGATGACTGAGATTACGGTGGCGATCGGCGCGATCAACATCTGGAACCGGCTTGCCGTCGGCTTCCGCTCGCAGCATCCGATTGATGCGGCAACGAAGGCTGCCTGAGATATTTGCTGGAGGGGAAACATCCTCTGGCAACCGACCCGAAAACTCGGGTCGGTCGAATATCGGGTCACTCGTGATCCCGGGTGGCCCGTACGGCAACGGCGTCAAACCGATTGTCCGAGAGGTCGATGCTGTTGAACAGGTCTCGGACGACTTTTGCAATTTCCTCTGCGGAAGTGCCCTTGGCGTATTCTTCCTGCATACGGCGTCTCACAAGCTTTTCCAAATCTGACATAGTTCACCTCATCAAATCCGGCGCGGGAGGAGTGTCGCGCCGGGGCCGATCTGAGGCAAGTTACGATTTGTTTAGAATGGCTTACCGTTTTGTAAGGTTACAGCGCGATGTAGCGATCGGCGCGATGATTGATGGCGACGAAGAGGTTGAGGACGACGGCGCCGAGCACCGAATAGAAGACGACCGGCGGGGTGGTGACGAAGAAGGCGGCGGCGAGCACGCACATGTCGATGGCGAGCTGGACGAGGCCGGCGCGGATGCCGAAACGCTCCTGCAGATAGATGCCGAGAATGCCGACGCCGCCGAGGCTGGCGCGGTGGCGATAAAGCGCCAGCAGGCCGAAGCCGAGCAGCAGGCCGCCGAGCAGGGCGGCCCAGGCCGGATGAATGCTCGAAATCGAAAAGAAGCGCGACTGCACATCGGCAATCACCGAGGTCAGGCCGATGGCGACAAAGGTCTTGATGGTGAAGGCCATGCCGAGGCGCTTCCAGGAGAGATAGAAGAACGGCAGGTTGAGCAGGAAGAAGGCGAGGCCGAAATTGACGTCGAAGGCATAGTGCAGAAGGAAGGCCACACCGGCGGTGCTGCCGGTGAGAAGGCCGGCGCTGGCCAGCACGTAGAGGCCGAGCGCGGCAACGAGGCTGCCGGAGAATATGCCCTGCACATCCTCGATCGGGGTGTGGCGCGTCGCGCTGGTGTTCCAGACGCCAAGAGCATTGATGAGCTGTGTCATGTCGCCAATCTCCAAGGCAGACGATGTTAAAAAACGCGCTGGGGGAGACCCGGGCGCGACGGAATTTTGCATAATGAAAGAAGCCGGAGCGCCTCGGCGATAATTGCCGGGCATCTCTGCAGATGCAGCGCAGTATCGGGTTTTTCGGTCTTTTGATCAAGCAGAATAGGTAAGCAATGCTGACCTATTAAAAAATCGCAAGAAATGTTCGCTCACGCTGGTTTGCGCGTAAGGAACAGAATGCCGGATACCGGTTTTCCGCCATCTTTGCGAATGACCGACTTGACGGTCGCAAGGATTTGCAAGCCGTGACCGGCAAGAAGCGCCCTGACATAGCTTTCCGAATGGGCGTAACGCAGTGACGGAGCGAGATGGAAGCCCTCGCCGTCTCCCGCATCCTCGACGGAAAAGGCGATATCGGCGCCTGATGCCGCGAGTTCTCCGATGATGGCAAAGACGCTTTCGAGATTGCCGAGATACATCAGCACATCGGCCGCCGTCACCAGATCGGCGCGATGGCGGGCGGCATCGGCAAAGAGACCGGAGAGATCGGGTGCGAGCGAGAGGTCGGCCTGGGCGAGACAGTCATACACCTGTTTCTCGGCCGCCTTCACCAGCATGTTCTGCGAGAGGTCGAAGCCTTCCAGGCGGTCGACACGGCCACGGATCTCCGGGCCGAGCAGGCCGGTGCCGCAGCCGAGATCGACGGCGCGGTCGTAACGCCTGCCGGTGGAGGCGATCAGCGCTGCGAGCTTCTGCGGGACGCTGTAGTCGAGTTTTTCAACAAGGGCTGATTCGAAACGATCGGCATAGTCGTCGAAAAGGCGCTCGACATAGCGGCTTGGCGGCCGGTCGGGCGTGGCTACGTCGCCGAGAAGGGCGAGCTTGAGGGTTGCGCCGAAAATATCATCGGGATCGAAGGCAAGCGTCCTGCGGTAGGCCTCGATCGCGGCATCCGCCCTGCCCGCCTTTTCCAGATAGGTGGCGAGGCGATACCAGCCGGCGGCCCAGGCCGGCACGAGTTCGAGCGCCTGTTCCATCAGCTCGGCGGCCGCGTCCGGCTCACCGCCTTCTTCGAGCATCCTGGCATAGTCGGCGCGGCGGTCGGCGATGACATCGCCGGAGGAAAGCTGGTGGTGCATCAACGGACCTATTGGTTGGCCCGCATTTGGCGGCGGCCACAAAAAAACTCAAGTCCTATTTCAGAGGCGAAGCGGCCAATTCCGGAAAGGGCTTGCGGGCTGAAGGCCGCGACCTTATTCCAAGGGCAAACAGGAGATGGCTTATGTCCGATCAGGCGAACAGGTTCCTCGGCGATTCAATCGGCCGCACAGTGATAAAGCTAATCGTGGTGTCGCTGATCGTCGGTTTCGTCATGACCGTCTTCGGCCTGACGCCGTGGAGCATCATCGACGGCGTGCGCGACTTCATCCTGGAAGTCTGGCACCGGGGCTTTTCGGCACTCGGGCGCGTCGGCGACTATCTGATCCTCGGCGCGACGATCGTCATCCCGCTCTTCGTCATCCTTCGTCTTTTCAGCTACCGCCGCTAACATGACATCCATCGATCTTTCCAGGCGCGGCCTGCTGCGCCTTTCCGGACTTGCGCTCGCCGCCGGCATCGCCGGCTGCACCACGACCCCGCGGATCGCCGGGACGCCGTCCGACGGCGAGGACGAGACGGCGCGGGTGCTGCCGCTCGTCAACCAGCTCAGAGCCAAAAACGGCCTGCCGCCGCTGGCCGTCGACCCGGCAGCGAGTACGGCTGCTCTCTTCCAGGCGAAGCGCATGGCGAGCGCCGGCAAGATGGCGCACCTCATGGGCATGACCGACAGTTTTGGCGCACGTGTGAAAGCAAGTGGTGTCCGGCTGCCGGCGGCAGAGAATATCGCCTCCGGCCAGCAGAGCGTCGATGCCGTGGTGACGGCCTGGATCAACTCGCCGCATCATCTGGAAAACATGCTTGGGCGTTATGACGGCCTCGGTGTCGCCGTCGCCCATAATCCCTCTTCCCGGAACCTGCCCTATTGGGCCATGGTGCTTTCCAGCTGAGGCGATTCCGCCTGCAGCAATTCAGAATGTTACAGCGTCCCTAGCGCCTCTCACCAGGACGCGCGGCGCTGTCGCGGCGAGGCAGGCATGGATAGCAGGATCGACGACAACAGGCTCGCTTTCGACGTGACCCACCGGCTGGTGCTGTCGATCGCCCTTCCGATGACGCTCGGCTTCATGACGACGCCGCTGCTCGGGCTGACCAACACCGCCGTGGTCGGCCGCATGGGCAATGCGGAGGCGCTGGCGGGGCTGGCGATCGGCGCGATGCTCTTCGATCTGATCCTCGGCAGCTTCAACTTCCTGCGCGCTTCGACCACAGGGCTGACGGCGCAGGCCTATGGCCGCCGGGATCAGCACGAACAGCAGGCGGTTTTCTCCAGGGCGATGATCTCGGCGCTCGGCTGCGGGCTGGCGCTGCTCTGTCTTTCGCCACTGCTGATGGCGGCGGGCTTGACGCTGATGGGCGCGGAGGGTGCGATCGCAGAGGCGACCAGCACCTATTTCTCCATCCGCATGCTGGCGGCACCGGCGGCGCTGGCGAATTACGCCATCCTCGGCTTCGTGCTCGGACGCGGACAGGGCAATATCGGACTGCTGCTGCAGGCGATCATCAACGGCATCAACATCCTGCTTTCCATCTATCTCGGCCTGACCCTCGATTGGGGCGTGGCGGGGGTCGCCTGGGGAACGATGGCGGGCGAAACCGTCGGCGCGCTTGCCGGGCTTGTCATCGTGCTGCGCGGCTTTAACAAGGCAGAGCGGCCGGCATGGGCGGAGATCGTTTCGCGGCATCGGCTGGCCGAGCTTTTCGCGCTCAACCGCGACATCCTGATCCGCACCTTCGTGCTGATCGGCGCCTTCACCATCATGACGCGGATCGGCACCAGCTTCGGCGCGGTGACGCTTGCCGCCAACGCCGTGGTGATGAATTTCTTCCTGCTGTCAGGCTACTATCTCGACGGGCTTGCCAATGCCGCCGAACAGATTATCGGCCGGGCGATCGGCGCGCGTTACCGGCCGGCCTTCGACCGCGGGCTGAGGCTGACGATCTTCTGGTCCTTCGGGCTGGCGGCGATCGGCTCAGCCTTCTTCTTCCTCGCCGGACCCTGGCTGATCTCGGTGCTGACGACTTCACCCGAGGTGCGGCAGGCGGCCGAAACCTATCTGCCCTGGGCGGCGGTGACGGGGCTGACCGGCGCGCTCGCCTTCCTGATGGACGGGGTCTTCATCGGCGCGACATGGTCGGCCGAGATGCGCAACCGGATGCTGATGTCCTTTGCCGGCTATCTGTTGATGCTGGCGGTCTTCGTGCCGCTCTTCGGCAATCATGGCCTGTGGCTGGCGATGAACGCCTTCCTGCTCTTCCGCGGCGTCTTCCTGGCGATGCTGGTCAAGCGGCGCGCCGATCAGACCTTCCGCGCCGCCCAATAATCCAGCCTGGTATCGCGCAGGTCGCGGATCGAGCCGGCCTTTTCGCGGTCCAGGAGTTTCGACAGGCCGCGGACGATATCGCCGGCGAGGTCCGGGCCTTCATAGACCATGCAGGAATAGAGCTGGACGAGATCGGCGCCGGCCCTGATCTTTTCCAGCGCGGTTTCGGCCGAGGAGACGCCGCCGACGCCGATGATCGGCAGATCAGGGCCGACGCGCTTGCGCATCCTGGCGAGCACCGCCGTCGACTTTTCGAACAGCGGCACGCCGGAAAGGCCGCCCGCCTCCTTCGCCTGGCGCTGATCCTTGAGCCCGTCGCGCGACAGCGTGGTGTTGGAGACGATCAGACCATCCAGCGCATGCGAGAGTGCTTCGGCGGCGATATCGTCCATGCCTTCCTCGGTCAGATCGGGGGCGATCTTCAGAAAGACCGGGATCTTCCGGCCTGTTGTCGCCGCCATCTCGTCGCGTGCCGCAAGCACGGATGACAGCAGCACCGCCAGGCTTTCGCGCCCCTGCAGGTCGCGCAGGCCGGGCGTGTTCGGCGAGGAGATGTTGGCGGTGAAATAGCGGGCGACGGAATAGAAGCGGCGGATGCCGGCGACATAATCGGCGACGCGATCCTCGCTGTCCTTGTTGGCGCCGATATTGACGCCGATCATGCCACCGCCCGTTAGCGCGGCGAGGCGCCCGAAGGCGGCATCATGGCCTTCATTGTTGAAACCGAGACGGTTGATGACGCCTTCATCCTCCACCAGGCGGAAGATGCGCGGCCGCGGATTGCCGGATTGCGGTTTCGGCGTCACCGTGCCGATCTCGGTAAAGCCGAAGCCGAGCTTCAGCAGCGCCTCCGGCACCTCGGCATTCTTGTCGTAGCCCGCGGCCATGCCGAGCGGGTTGTCGAAGGTAAGGCCTGCGACGGTCTGGCGCAGGCGCGGATCGGGCTTGAGCTGGCAGGCGGGCACGAGGCCGGATTTCAGCGCGGCGATCGACATGCCGTGTGCCGTTTCCGGATCGAACAGGAAGAGACCCTTGCGGGCGAGACGCTTGAAAGGATCGATCATGGCCTAAGCTCCGGGAAAATATGGGCGCCGGCTTCGTCGAGCGGCAGAGGCGCCTCCCAGAGCACGGCCGCCAGCGGCAGATCGGCGAAGAGATGCGGGAAGAGATCGCCGCCGCGCGAAGGCTCGAAGACCAGCTTGTCACCGAAGCCGCTGCCATCGACCGCAATCAGCAGCAGGCCGGACTGGCCGGCAAAATGCAGGGCGGCGGTCTGCTTCACCTGGGCTGCCGTCGAGAAATGGATGAAGCCATCCGTGAGATCGATGCCGGCGCCATGAAAAGTGCCGGTTTGTCTGGCTTGCTGCCAGAGCGTTTCCGTCACGATCTTGTAAAGGGTCGGTGTCAGGGTCATCATGGCCTCGCGACTGCTGGTCCTTGGTCACGAGGCTTTGCCGGAAAGAGGCGGCGATGTCCACGCCCCGGCGCGAAAAACGGGACCGCTGGAACAGAATTAGAGCATGATGTCGTCCGAAAACCGCGCACACTTTTCGGCATCATGCTCCAGTAGCAAAATCCGGAGGATGAGACGATGAAGGTTTTGGTTCTGACACTTGGCGTTTTTCTCCTGCCGTTGGCGGCCTCGGCGGCTGAAACCGATGCCGGCCGCTTCCAGCTGGAGAAGAGCGGCGATCATTTTGTCCGGCTCGACCGGCAGACCGGGGCCATGTCGATCTGCCAGGACAAGGACGGCGCTCTCGTCTGCCGGATGGCGGCCGACGAGCGGGCGGCCTATGAGGACGAACTCGACCGGCTGGCAAAGCGGGTGACGGCGCTTGAACAGGGCAATGTCGCCCAGCGCGCGCTGCCGAGCGACGCCGAGGTCGAGCGCTCGATCAGCATCATGGAGCGGATGATGAAGAGTTTCATGGGGATGGTGAAGGAGTTCCAGGCTGAGGAAAACACCAATCCCCTTCCGCAGAAGACCTGATTGATATAGTCCTATGCCAGCAAGCCAGCATGCAACGCGGAGGGACGGCGTCGCATGCAGGCATGATCGGGCTCTTGGGAGGGAGTTTTCGATGCAGGAACAGACCATCATCATTGCCGACGATCATCCGCTTTTCCGCGACGCGCTACGCCAGGCGGTGATCGGCATGGAAGGCCGGCAGTCGATCGTCGAAGCCGGCGATTTCGCGGCCGCACGCCGGGCCGCCGGCGCCCATGCGGATGCCGACCTGATGCTGCTCGACCTCGCCATGCCCGGCGTCAGCGGCTTTTCCGGGCTGATGGCATTGCGCTCGGAATTCGCCAGCCTGCCGATCGTCATCGTCTCGGCCACCGACGATGCGACGACGATCCGCCGGGCGCTGGAGCTCGGGGCTTCCGGCTTCATTTCGAAATCCTCCGGCATCGACGATATCCGCCGCAGCATCCAGACGGTGCTTGCCGGCGACATCGCCACGCCGGAAAGCTACCGCGACGGGCAGGAGCAGGATCCCGATGTCGCCGACCTGATCCACCGTCTGCATACGCTGACGCCGCAGCAGAGCCGGGTGCTGACCATGCTCGGCGAAGGGCTGCTGAACAAGCAGATCGCCTATGAACTCGGCGTCTCCGAGGCGACGATCAAGGCGCATGTCTCGGCGATCCTGCTGAAACTCGATGTCGACAGCCGGACGCAGGCCGTGATTCAGCTCGGCAAGATCAATATGGCGATGGTTGCCTGAACGTGGCACGCCTGATGTGACAGGATTTTATTCCTCCTGATCTTTACTCGGGCCGGCCGGTCGGTTAACATTCCGCCCGGTTGAAGCGCGCCGCTGAATCAGCCGCGCAGGGATCGGGCGCATATGCTGTCACACGACCAGATTTGGGAAGCGATCGACAGGCTTGCCGAACGGCGCGAGCTGACGCCATCCGGTCTTGCGCGCCGCGCCGGGCTCGACCCGACCTCGTTCAACAAGTCGAAACGGCTTTCCGCCGACGGGCGCTTGCGCTGGCCTTCGACGGAATCGATCGCCAAGGTGCTCGACGCGACAGGGGCGAGCATGGAGGAGTTTCTTGCCTTCATGCGGCCGGACGGCGGGCCGGGACAGCCGGCCGGACAGTCTGACGGCGCGTTTCCGCCGCAAGGCAGCTCCATTCCACTGCTCGGCTTCGCGCAGGCCGGCGCCGGCGGCTTCTTCGACGATGGCGGTTTTCCGGCCGGCCAGGGCTGGGACGTGGTGGAATTTCCGGCAGCCCCGGCACAGAAGGCGGGCGTCTATGCGCTGGAGGTGCAGGGCGAGAGCATGATGCCGCTTTACCGCGACGGCGACGTGCTGATCGTCGAGCCGGGCGCCCAGGTGCGCCGCAACGACCGCATCGTCGTGCGCACAAACGAGGGCGAGGTGATGGCCAAGGTGCTGCTGCGGCAGAGCCCGCGGTCGATCGAACTGATGTCACTCAATCCCGAACATCCCAACCGCACCCTCGAGCTTTCCGACGTCGATTGGATCGCCCGCATCATCTGGGCCAGCCAATAGGAAGATATTCCATGCGCCCAGCCGCCATCTTCACAGGTCTCACAGGGATGGTGGTGGTGGCCGGCCTGCTGATGGCGGGCGAAGCAAGACTTCGCGACGGCGCAGTCGGGGAAGAGACGACGTCCGCGGAGGAAACGGCGACCGCGGCGGAGGCTGCCCCCGCAGCCGGCAAAGCCGCTGCGATTTCGGACGATCAAGCCGAAATGATCGCCCGGTCAGTGGAACCGGCGGTTCCGCCCGCTCCGGACCCAGGCGGCGATGTCGCACCCAAACCCGCCAATATAGCGCAAAGAGCGGAGACGGCGGCCGGGCAGGCGGCCGGCCCGGCCGCGAAAAAACCGATGGAACTGGCGCGGCCGATGGTCGAAAATGCCGGCATGCTTTCCTTTGGCGAGCGGAAACTTCAGCTTACCGGCATCGTGCCGACGCCGGCCGACAGAATATGCGGGCCGGCGGGCCGGCAATGGCCCTGCGGCATGATGGCGAAGACGGCGCTGCGTCAGCTGCTGCGCAACCGCAGCGTCAGCTGCGATGTCGAGACAGCGGAATGGAAGGAAACGGCGACGGCCGCCTGCCGGCTCGGCACCCAGGATCTCGGCTCATGGCTTGCCGAAAATGGCTGGGCGGAAGCGGCGGCGGGGTCGCCGCTTGCGGGGATCGCCGAGACGGCCAAGCAGGCGGGAAAAGGCGTCTATGGCGCCGATCCGCGCCGCAAATGACCGGCCGCCATGACAAGCGCGAACAGCCGCGGATATGGCCGATCTCTTGTAATGACTGCAGCCAATTCCTAATCTGGGCAGATCGAAAAAGGAATCAGAGATGAACAAGCCGCTTTCCGCCCATGATGCGCTGATCTACGTGATGGTCATGGCATCCGCCGTCGACAGCACGATGAACGACAGGGAGATGACAAGGATCGGCCAGTTGATCGGGTTCCTGCCGGTTTTCCGGGATTTCGACGACGACAAGCTGATTTCAGTGGCGCGCGACTGCGCCGCGCTGCTGGCCGGGCCGGAAGGCCTCGACGTCGTCCTCGAAACCGTGCGCGACACCCTGCCGGTAAAGCTTTACGACACGGCCTATGCGCTGGCCGTCGAAGTGGCCTCCGCCGATCTTTCGGTCAAGGCGGAAGAATTGCGGCTGCTCAGCCTGCTGCGCGACCGGCTCGGTCTCGACAAGCTCACCTGCGCGGCGATCGAGCGCAGCGCGATTGCGCGCTTCCGCAAGGGCTGAGCGCGCGCAGTTCGGACCGCGGCGTCAATAGAGCCCGTAGGGGAAATACCGCAGATAGATTTCCTGAAGACGGCCGTTGCGCGACAGCGTGGCGAGCGCGTGGTCGATGGCCGCCGTCAGCACGCCATCCTTCTGCCGCAGCATGATCGTCATGCCCTCGCCGAGGAAATGTTCGGAGAGATAGGGACCGTCGAAAAGCGCGCAGCATTTGGCCGAAGCCGGCGAAGAGACCCAGAAGGAAAGCTGCAGCGCATCGGCGAAAGCGGCATCGACCTTGCGGTCCTTGAGTGCCGCCAGCAGGGCGTCCTTGGTGTCGAAGGCTTGCGCCTTGATCGCCGGGAAGAAGGCGGCCAGCATCGCCTCATGCACCGTCCCCCGGACGACACCGACCGGATGGCTGGAAAGGGCGGCAGCCGTCTTACCGTCGAGCGGCACGGCGAGATTGCGCACGAAGCGCGCCGGCAGCATCAGATAGGGTCGGGAGAAGACGAATTGCCGGCGCAACTCCGGCGTCACGGCAAGGCCGGCAATGACGGCATCGCCCTGCGAGGCGGCGAGCGCATCCTTGAGGTCGGCGAAGGGGATCGCCTGGATCTGGCACTTGTCCGAGATCTCCAGCTCGCTGCAGATTTCGCGGGCGAGGTCGACATTGAAGCCGGACAGCTTGCCGTTCTGATCGGTGAAATTGAAGGGCGGGAAATCGACCGACGTCAGGAAGCGCAGGCGCACCAGCGAGGAGAGATCCGGTCTCGCAAGACGTTCGCGCGCATCGAAAAGCAGCGGCAGCGAGGGCGACGCCTGCTGGGCGGATGCGGCAAGGCTCGAAAAGAGCGCTGGCAAAAACAGGCCGAACGCGAAGAAAACCTTCAGAGTCAGGGATGCCAGCTTGGATTGCGTCATCGTGATCTTGATCTCGGGGCTCAGTGGGAAGCGTTGCGGCGAGATGTATCAGAGTCATGCGTGGCGGGGAATATGTGTGGGAGTGGGGGAGCAGAATGACAGTCGCGTCGACACACCCGCCTCGCCCTTCGAGGCCGGCGGAGCACCTCAGAATGAGGCTCTGTTGCATGCCGGTTCCGAGGCTTGATCCTGGGTGCCATGGCGCGCAGCTCTTGCCCCTAAAAATTGCGGGCATCCGCGCCGCCGTGTTAGCGCGGAATTAAAGAATATCGCCTTTTATTTGTTGCGACGACATCGGACCCCGCCAGCCGATCGCATGATGCACGCGTCAGTCCAAACCTATCATTGAACCGCAATATTGAAGCAGTCCTTTCTGCAACAATTGATTTCAAAAGCACCGGGCGCGCGACACGCCCCGTCAATCGGGTGACATTTCCATGCTGAAGCATCTGAAAATCCGCACAAAAATCATCTCGGTCGTGGCGCTGCTCGGGCTGATCACGATGGCCGGGCTGATCTACGTCATCTCCGAGTTCCGCCGTGCGGACGCCGCCTACAGCGCCTTCATCGATCATGAAGCGCAGGCCTCGATGCTGAGCGCGCGCGCCAGCGCATCGGCGGTAGCCTCGGTGCTGCAGGTAACCCTGATTGCCGACATGAAGCCCGATACGCCGGCATTCCAGACGGCGCTCGCCACGCCGAGCAAGCTGCCGCAGGCGCGTGACCGGATGAAGCAGGCGCTGGCGCTGGTGCCCAGCCGCAAGGCGGCGATCGATGAGATCCAGGCCGGCATCGACGAAATCGAAATCCTGGCAAACAAGATCATCGAACAGAGCAAGGCCAAGGACAGCGCCGGCGCGCTTTCGAATGTTGCCCTGATCAATGCCAAGCTCGATGCCCTGACGCCGAAAATGATCGCCAACAATGATGCGATGATGGCGATGCTCAATGATGGCGGCGATGCGCTCTCGGCTTCCGTCAACGGGCGGATCGTCCTCTGCCTCGTGCTGATCGGCATCGCCGTTCTCATTGCCGTCGGCGTCAGCGTGGTCGTCGCCCAGATGGGCATCGCCGGCCCGATGACGCAGCTGCGCCAGCGCATGACGCGGCTTGCCGAAGGCGATACGACAAGCGAAGTCAGCGGCCTCGACCGCCGCGACGAAGTCGGCCAGATGGCAAAGGCCGTCTCGATCTTCCGCGACAACGCGATCGAACGGGCGGAGATCGAGGCACGCGCCGAAACCGACCGTAATGTCAGCGATAGCGAGCGGCGCGAACGCGAGGCGCAGAAGGCCCGCGAAGCATCCGAACTCGAACGCGCCGTTGCCGCACTCGGCGACGGCCTGCGCCGCCTTGCCGCCGGCGATCTCGCCTCGCATATCGACGAGCCTTTCGTCGCGCATCTCGATGCGCTGCGTGAGGATTTCAACAATTCGGTCGAGAAGCTCAACGAAACCATGCACACGGTCGGCGCCAATGCCCGGGCGATCAGCGCCGGCGCCAACGAGATCCGCTCGTCCGCCGACGAGCTTTCCCACCGGACGGAACAGCAGTCGGCCTCGGTGGAAGAGACGGCAGCGGCGCTCGAAGAGATCACCACGACGGTGCGCGACGCCGCCAAGCGTGCCGAGGAGGCGAGCCAGCTCGTCGCCCGCACCCGCCTCGGCGCCGAGAAATCCGGCGAGGTCGTCCGCAAGGCCGTTTCCGCCATGCAGCAGATCGAGAAATCCTCGGGTGAAATCTCCAACATCATCGGCGTCATCGATGACATCGCCTTCCAGACCAACCTCTTGGCGCTGAACGCCGGCGTCGAAGCGGCGCGCGCCGGCGAAGCCGGCAAGGGCTTTGCCGTCGTCGCCCAGGAAGTGCGCGAACTCGCCCAGCGCTCGGCCAATGCCGCCAAGGAGATCAAGGGGCTGATCACCAATTCCGGCACACATGTGCAGACCGGCGTCTCGCTGGTCGGCGAGACCGGCAAGGCGCTCGATGCGATCGTTGCCGAAGTGCAGGAAATCAACCAGCATGTCCACGCGATCGCCGAAGCCTCCCGCGAACAATCGATCGGGCTTCAGGAGATCAACACCGCCGTCAACACCATGGATCAGGGCACCCAGCAGAATGCGGCGATGGTCGAGGAATCCACCGCCGCCAGCCACAGCCTCGCCACCGAAGCGGCGGCGCTGAACAACCTGCTCGGCCAGTTCAGGCTGACCGGCACAGGCGGCTTCACCGCCAGCGCGCCGATCCCGGCCGCAGCACCGCGCGTGGCCCCGCGCCCGGCGGTCAGGGCAGCCCCGATCCGCGTCGCCAAAGAAGGCACCGCCCGTCCGGCCGCCTCGCCGGCCCGCGCGCTCGGCCAGAAAATCGCCAACGCCTTCGGCGCCGGCAGCAGCACATCATCGTCAAGCCCAGATGCCGACTGGACGGAATTCTGAGCCGGTCAATACAGGCATTGGAAAGGGCGGCTGCGGCCGCCCTTTGCTTTTAGGTATCGTCTAAGCCGGCCGCCAGCCGATCTCGACGAGGATGTTTCCGGGCGCCGTGCAATAAAACAGCCAGCCGCCGCGCATGGCGGCCGGCGGGCCGGACAGATCAGCACCGGCAGCCGCAAGCCCGGCATGGACCGCATCGACATCCGCCCTCGCGGGCAGAATGAAGCCGATGTGATAGGTGTGGCGCCCCATTTCCACCTGATCGGCGGTGCCGAATTTTGCGATTGCGTGGCTGAGGACGATTTCGAGGCCGGTATCGTCTTCCAGGATCGCGAGGCCGTTCTGACCGCGCATATCCTTAAGCTTCAGACCGAAATGGCGGATGAAGAAATCCGCCGTGGCAGCGACATCGGGAACGTGGAAATCGAGATGGTTCAAGCGCATGACAGTCTCCGTTCGAAAAAATCCCGGGACTGCCTTTTTGCCGTCTCCGCACGCCGCCGGGATCCCGCATCTTGATGCGGATCACGTCGCGGGTTCTCGTGCCATGGCACGGAGCAGAGCTTCCCCAGAGCGTTTAACGCTCGAAAGGAAGGGACCGGGCTTACCTCAACCGATCCTGCCTTTTTCGACGATGCCGATCTAGCAGACGGCACCGGTTTCGGCAATGGATGGCTCGGCGCGTCTGGAGGAACGGGATTCTCACCCTCTTATCCATAGGTGGATGTCACGTCCGGCCGCTCGATCACGACGTCCCCCCGGGGTGCTTCCCAAAGGATTGAAGAGCGGCATGGGCATTCGTGTCGGGAACTCTCTCCGGCAAGGGGTAGAGTGACGCTATTCACGGCATTGGGAGGGATGGACATGAAACCTGCAATCATCGGCCTTATCGGCACGCTCGCTCTGGCGGGATGCAACACCGTCAGCTACAGCGGACCAGGCCTCGAACCCATCCCCGGCAGCATTACCTATAGCGGCCAACCGCGCACCAAGCTCACCAAATCGCCGGTTGGTTCCGCCTTTCCGCATGATTTCATCGACCAATACGGCCGGCAGGTGGAGGAAACCTACATCATCCAGCCCGACCGGAGCCTGATCATCGCGCACCGGCAATATAAGCCGATCCGCTTTTTCGGGGATTAGGCCTTGGTCGGCGTGGTCTAGATACATCGTCCAGACGGTTTAGAGGCCATGGGTCTGGATCAAGTCCGGGGCGCCTTCGGCAAGCGCGCCGACCGCCGCTTGACGGACTTCGAGTCTGGATTTCAGTCCGAGCCGGATCAACCCGTCAGGGCCAGCCAATCACCGATCGTTTTTCCGTAACGCCGCGTGGAGCGGATGGCCGGAGCCGGCCGCTGTTGGGTTGCCACCGTCCTTCGGATTTCACGCGGGCTCAGCTTGAATTCGTGGATGAAGGCGCGCGTAAAATTGGCCGCGACCTCGAAACCGGCGGCTTCTGCGATTTCTGAAATCGGCCTGTGGTCGGCCGGATTGCTGAGATCCGCATAGGCCTGCAGCAATCGCCGCTTGCGAATATAATTGAGCACGCCTCCGTTCGCCTCAAACAGCTGGTAAAGCCGCGTACGCGAAATCCCCAACGCGCGGCACATCATGTCCGGTGTCAAGTTTTCCGAATGGAGATTGACGTGAATGTAGCGGTGCGCCCGCTCCATCAGTCCCATGTTGGTCTGGTTTTGACCGGTATCAGTCCTTGTGGACGATGCGGCGCCCGCAACGACCATATCGCCGATGGTTTGGATGATCCGGGGCACTTCCTCTATCGTCAGATTGCCGAGGTTCGTTTCGAGGCCCGTGAGATAGCCCGTGAGCAACTCGGCGTGGCTGCCCGAAAGAACCGTGTTGCCGGCGCTCTGGAGAAGGCTCGCATCGCGAGCCAGCAGCTCATACGGCAGGAACACGAGCAAAGCTTCGGTATCGGTCATCCGTCCGCGATAGGGACTGCCGAGAGACATGAAAAATATCTCGCCGGCACCGGTCTCGGTGACACGACGGTTGACCTCGGTCCAGGCCTGGCCGCTGCGCTGCAGGCCGACGTTCCAATGGTCGATGGGGCTCGATCGAAGCATGGCCTGATCGCGGATATATCTGTGGGCATGCGCACGCTGCTGGACGACGAGGATATCGCCGAGATGCCAGCCGATCTGCTCTGCGAGGAACCCGTCTTCCGGTGATTTTCCCTCCGGCAGATGAACATCCACGAGCGGCGCCATATGTACCCGCCAAGCCTCGAATTGTTCTGCCGGCGGCAGGTCCTGCGTCGAGAATCGCAGCGGCACGAGCGCAGGGGAGGCATGGAGTGGGCGTTCCTTGCGCATGGCCGGTTCACGCGGCCATCGCCGCCGCTCCATATGCGCCGGCCGTTCCTGTTCGGCGGCAGCATCATCGTCGGATTCAGACCCTGTAGCCATCCAATTCCTCCAGCGCATAACCCGACCCGAGCCATGAAAATTGAGAAAAGCAATTGTTTTTGCGGCTGAAATCTCCGCAGAACTACGTCTGAAAACGCGGAAGTGCTCGAAAAGCATCCTCCATAAGTTGTTTACCATATTCCTTTTCGCTCTGAAATGTACGGAGCGATAATTTCCAGGACGTGAGGATAACGACAATTGCCTCCCTTAGCTGTATCTAAATAGACATCGGTTCTTTCCAAAAGAAAAGCCGGATGAATAAAATATTCGCATGATCGAACGACTTAGTGTCGCGGTATGTCGAAGTAAAGATCGAAGATTTCATAGCAAAATCTGAAAACACGGGAGGTGGTCGTGAACTATCTTGGTAAGATTCGTGCGCGCTCTGTTCTAACTGCGGCTCGTGATGCAAAGTATCCATCCGGAACATCTGGTACTCTCAAGAGAATTCTTGTCACCGGTGGTGCAGGTTTCCTCGGATCCCATCTGTGCGAGACGCTTTTGGCCGCCGGACACCAGGTGATCTGCCTCGACAACTTTTCCACCGGCATGCGGCGCAATATCGCCCATCTGAAGGGGGTCGATCGCTTCAACGTCATTGCCCACGATATCGTCCACCCGCTCGATCTGGAAGTCGACGAGATCTATAACCTTGCCTGCCCGGCTTCGCCGCCGCATTATCAGGCCGATCCGATCCATACGACAAAGACCTGCGTGCTGGGCTCCCTCAACCTTCTGGAGCTGGCCGCGCGCACCGGCGCACGCATCCTTCAGGCATCCACCTCCGAAGTCTACGGCGACCCGAACGTCCACCCGCAAGTCGAAAGCTACTGGGGCAACGTCAATTCGTTCGGGCCGCGCTCCTGCTATGACGAGGGCAAGCGGTGCGCCGAGACGCTGTTCTTCGACTTCCACAACACGCACGGCGTCGAGATCAAGATCATCCGCATCTTCAACACCTACGGCCCGCGGATGCGTCCGGACGACGGCCGCGTCGTCTCGAATTTCATCGTTCAGGCCCTGACGGGGCAAGACATCACGATCTATGGCGACGGTTCGCAGACCCGCTCGTTCTGTTTCGTCGATGATCTCATCGGCGGCATGGTCCGCATGATGGCCTCACCGTCGTCGCTGACGGGGCCCGTCAATCTCGGCAATCCGGGCGAATTCACGATCCGGGAGCTGGCCGAGCAGGTGATCGGATTGACCGGCTCGCGGTCGCAAATCATCCATCGCGCTCTGCCGGTTGACGATCCGCGTCAACGTCGCCCCGATATTTCGCTTGCCATGCAGGAACTCGACTGGCGGCCGAAGATCGAGCTGTCGAGCGGCCTGCGTCAGACGATCGACTATTTCGATGGCCTTCTCACCCGTCCGGCACGCGAACTGGAGGCGGTCTGATGGATGCGCCCCGGGTCCTTGTCACGGGCGGTGCCGGCTATATCGGCAGCCACACCGCCAAGCTCCTCCGCTCGGAGGGGATTGAGCCTGTCGTCTACGACAATCTCACGACCGGAAACCGTTCCTCCGTGCGCTGGGGCCCTTTCGTCGAAGGTGACGTCCTCGACTCGTCATGCCTGATCGAGGTCATCGAGAAATATGCTCCCGACGCCGTCATCCACTTTGCCGCCTCGGCCTACGTGGGCGAGTCCGTGCAAAACCCAGCGAAATATTACAACAACAATGTCGGCGGTGCGTTGTCGCTTATCGATGCCTGCCGGCAGACGGGGCTTCGGAACGTCATCTTCTCATCGAGTTGTGCCGTCTACGGCGTCCCCTCGGTGCTGCCGATCGATGAGACGTTGCCGAAGGCTCCGATCAATCCCTACGGCAAGACCAAGCTGATTGGCGAGCATATGCTCGCCGATTATGCGGCGGCCTACGGCCTGCGGTACGTTGCCCTGCGTTACTTCAATGCCTGTGGCGCCGATCCGGACGGCGATCTTGGCGAATGGCACGTTCCGGAAACTCATCTCATTCCGCGGGCGCTGCTGGCCGCGGCCGGCCGGATTCCGCACCTTGAGATATTCGGCGATGATTACGATACTCCCGACGGGACCTGCATAAGGGACTATATTCACGTCGCAGATCTCGCGCGCGCCCATGTTCAGGCCTTCACCCATCTCGCCAAAGGCGGAGCAAACCTCGCTGTCAACCTCGGCACCGGGCGGGGTTTTTCCATCAGGGAAGTCCTGCGCGTGATCCAGGAAACGACCGGATGCGCAGTCCCGGTCGTCATCCATCCGCGCCGGCCGGGCGATCCGCCCAGCCTCTACGCCGACGCCAGCCTGGCCCGCGAGACGCTCCGCTTCCAGCCTCGATATTCCGACCTCCAAACCATCGTGCGGACGGCGGCTCCGTTCTTCGGACTGGAGGCGCGCGCGTGACCGAACTTGCGATTACCCAAGCGACGCATGCTCCGGAACTCTCCCACGAGCCGCTTCTTGTCCCGGTTCTGACCGGACATCGGCGGGCCGAATATCTGCTCTCGGCGGCCGTATGGCTCTGCGCCTTCGCCTATTTCTGGATCTGGTGGCTGGAGCCGCGCCATCACGTCGATGCTTTCGGGACAATTACGGTGAGCCTCGTTCTTGCCTGGGTGACCGCTCTGCCGGCCTATTTCATCGTCGTGTTCTATCGGGCGGCAAGACCGAACGGCCCCTTGCGCCTGCCGGCGGGCAGTCGCGTGGCCATGGTCGTGACCAAGGCGCCGGCGGAACCCTTCTCGGTCGTCAGTGAAACCCTGCTGGCAATGCTTGCCCAGGAGGTGGAACACGACACCTGGCTTGCCGACGAAGACCCTTCCCCCGAGACTCTCGACTGGTGCTCCAGGCACGGGGTCTTCGTCTCGACCCGCAAGGGGCGATCCGATTATCATCGGACGTCGTGGCCCCGACGCACGCGGTGCAAGGAGGGCAACCTCGCCTTCTTCTACGACCACTACGGCTACAACCGCTACGATTTCGTAGCGCAACTCGATGCGGATCATGTTCCCGCGCCCGACTATCTCTTCCACATGCTGCGTCCGTTCGCCGATCCAAAAGTCGGCTATGTCTCGGCCCCCAGCATTTGCGACAAGAACGCTTCCGAAAGCTGGTCGGCACGTGGAAGGCTCTATGCCGAGGCCAGCATGCATGGCTCGCTCCAAGCCGGTTACAATGGCGGCCTGGCGCCCCTGTGCATAGGCTCGCACTACGCGGTGCGTACCGTCGCCCTCAAACAGATCGGCGGCCTCGGTCCGGAGTTGGCTGAAGACCATTCGACGACATTGATGATGAATGCCGGCGGCTGGCGGGGTGTGCATGCGCTGGATGCCATCGCCCATGGTGACGGCCCCAGAACCTTCAGCGATCTCGTGACGCAGGAATTCCAGTGGTCGCGCAGCCTGGTCATGGTGCTGTTGCGGTACTCGCCGAGCCTGGTCGGCCGGCTGCCGCGGCGGCTCCAGTTCCAGTTCCTCTTTTCGCAACTCTGGTATCCGCTTTTTGCGTTCTTCATGTTGCTCATGTTTGCGCTGCCGATCATCGCGCTCGTGCGCGGCCAGAACTTCGTGACGGTGACCTACCCCGATTTCCTGGCGCATTTCGCACCGCTTTCCATCGCTCTGGTGGTGATGGCTTATCGCTGGCGCGCCAGCAACTCGTTCCGCCCCTACGACGCCAAGATCCTGAGCTGGGAATGCATGCTCTTTCTCTTCGCGCGCTGGCCCTGGGCGCTCGCCGGCACGCTGGCTGCGGTGCACGATTTTGTGACAGGCTCCTTCGTCGATTTCCGCGTCACGCCGAAAGGGCGGTCCGAAGTCGATCTGCTGCCGGTGCGTGTCCTGGCGCCCTACGCTTTGCTGGCGCTCATGGCGGTATTGCCCGCCCTGGCAATCGACGATGCCGGCGCCTCCAAGGGGGGGTACTTCTTCACCGTCCTGAACGCGGCAATCTACTGCGCGCTGCTGTTGGTCATCGTCGGGCGCCATTCGAAGGAAAATACGGTTGCGGCGGCCCCGCGTTTCTACCGTCCGGCGATGGCGACCGCGCTTGTTGCGCTCGTCGCGCTGCCTGGGGTTGCCACCATCATGCGCGGAAAGGATGCGACCGAGGCACTCGCCTGGGGCAGCGGCCGCCTTCAGCTGTTCGAAGAGCGCTATGCCGTCTCCGGTGCAGGCCGGGGCGGGACCGCGCTGCGCACAATCTTTTTCAAACCACGATGGATTTCCGATCCGGAGGAGATCCAACTGAGAACCGATGCCGCTCACCCGGACGTGCGGCCGAGCGTGGAGGAACTACATAATGCATAGCCCATCCAAAATAGCCCTGTTGTCGTTAACCGGCCTGTTGTTGTCGGGAGTCGCGGTGCTGCCGACTGCTCTGGGCACTTCTGCCGAAGGGCAGCCGCTTGCCATGACGACATCGTCCATCGCGCCGCCGACCAAAATGCCGGTTGTCACGAAGGAGTCGATCACGTTCGGCGCCTATGATCCGCACGGAGATTTGGGCTCCTCGCCCGATTCGAAGATCGAACACCTCTTCCTGCCCTGGGAAGATGTCGATCTGCGCACGCTCGTCCTCGCCGACAATTATGCGCAAGCGCGTGGCCGCACCCTGCTGATCTCGGTCGAGCCCTGGACCTGGTCACGCGATTGGCGCCAGACCTCGCAGGAACTGCTGCACAGCATCCTGGACGGTTCGCGCGATGCGAACATGGCCGCCGTCTGCTCGACCGCTGCCACGCTGAAAAGTCCGGTCATCATTCGCTGGGGACAGGAAATGGACGAAACCGACAGCCAGTTCTCCTGGTCGCATTGGCAGGGCGCCGATTATGCCAAGGCCTATCGCCGGATGGTGGAGGTCTGCAAGGTCCACCTGAAGACGGCCAAATACATGTGGTCACCGAAGGGCAATGAGGGGCTTCAGGCCTTTTATCCCGGCAGTGATGTCGTCGATATCATCGGCCTCTCGGTCTTTGGCCTGGAGCAATACGACAGGGACAAGACTGGCCGTGACCAGACGTTTGCCGAGCACCTTGCGCCCGGATACGCCCGTGTCGCGGGTTACGGCAAGCCCATCATGGTTGCCGAACTCGGCTACGAAGGCGACGATTCCTTCGTGCGAAACTGGGCCGAGAGCGTAACGAAACGCTATCCGCAGTTCCCGGCCCTGAGCGCCGTCATCTACTTCAACGACCGTGAAGTCTATCCGTGGCCGGACGGTTATGGCCGCCCCGACTGGCGGCTCGTCCGCGAAAGCATCAATTGAACAGAAGGAACCTGAACATGTCCATGCTTCAAAAAATGTTCCTGGCCGTCGCCCTGACCAGCGGTATCGCCACGGCCGCGTCCGCTGCCGCAAACAATGAGCCTGCGGGGATCGAGACGGCAAAGCCGATGAGCAGCGCGGAGATCTATCAGCTCTACAACCAGAATTCCTGGATGTGGAAAGCCGGCGCCGGCTACTTCTCCGCGAAGGCGCGTCGCTTTACCGCCTGGTCGCGGGAAAATGGCTCGCCATCCTTCGGCATGGGCCGCTGGTTCGTCACGGAGTCGGGCAAACTCTGCTTCAACGCCGACTGGCACGCCAAGACCGGAACGGCGACGGCAATCACCTGTTTCAGCCACCGCAAGAAGGGCGGCCTGATCTATCAGAAACGCGAACCGGACGGTCAATGGTACGTGTTCAAGAGCAGACGGACACAAGCCACCGACGAATTCGCAAAGCTTCGCCACGGCGACTACGTGAGGTCTCAATTGGGGAGAATTGAGACGAGCGTCAGTAAGACCAAATAAAGGCGAAGCTAGGGGTTGCGCGCGGCCGAGGCGCCATCTGTTTCCTTGTAGGAGCCGGTGCCTGCGCGCAACCCTTTTCATAAAAGATTGCGAAGCGCCTTCGGCGCCGGCAGCAGCACGTCGCCGAGCCAGGATCCCGACTGATGCTCTGCAATGCGCCGGCACGAATGCGACAGCGAGATTCGCGGAAACGAAGCTGTGAAACCGACGACGTTTGGAAATTTAGGCAAACTCAGGTTGCGCTACGCTTTCCGAAGCCGAATGTCTTGCGCAGACTGCTGTCGACCGCGCTTGCCGGCATAAACCTGCGTAACCGGCTTAGAAGCGTCGCCTGGCCACCGGTCGGTTGACGCATTTTGTATGGACCGTTGATTGCAGCCAGGATTTTCTCCGCGACAACCAGCGGCGACGGCGCGGTTTTGATCTGGGCCTGTACCGTCTTGATGGTCGCATCTGCCTGTGCTGCGTAAGCGCCGAGGGGCGCCTCGGTTTGGGCCGCGTTCACATCGAGCTTGGTATTGGTGAAGGTCGGCTCAACCAGCACGACGCGCACGTTGAACTCACGAATCTCATGGTCCAGCGACTCCGACAGTCCTTCGAGTGCATGCTTGCTGCTGGCATATATTCCCATGAACGGCGCCGGCAGGAAGCCGAGGACCGAGCTGATATTGATGATCAGACCGCTGCGAGCGGCGCGCATGGAGGGCAAGGCAGCGCGGATCATGCGCAGAGGGCCGAAAACATTGGTATCGAAGACCGCCTGGGCTTCGGCAGGCGACGTGTTCTCGACCGGGCCGACCAGCGAAACGCCGGCATTGTTGATCAGGATGTCGATTCTGCCTGCCTCGGACAAAACCCATTGAACAAAATCGGAGACCGAGGCGTCATCGGTGACGTCGGCAGTCCCATAGCGCACGCCGGGAATGGCATTGACACGCTGCGGGCTACGCACGCCGCCAAAGACCTGAAAACCGTTTTGTGCAAGAAGGCGGGCCGACGCTTCGCCGATTCCGGAGGATGCTCCGGTGATGACGACGACTTTATTTTGAGACATGGAGGCTCCTGGCTGGGCGCGAGTGGTTGAATACGTGCTTCAATTATAGGGTCAGACTTTTCACCCTGTCGCCAAAGGACAGTGTCTCAGAACCTGGCATCCAAGCACGTAAGATTTCGATCAACATCTATCCTTGCTTTAGATGTCAATCGAAATATAAAATCAAGCACTTTTTGCTTTACGGCGATTTTTTCGATGATCGCGCCTGCAAACGTGCCGGGGCATGTCGGCAGGGAGCGGCATGAGCCTCAACGGGTTCAGGATTTCGGAGCGACAGTCCCCGCTCGGTTTCGAGCGACGATTTCGTCGTGGGTCAGGCTGGTGCCTGCCGCGAAGAATTCCTTGATCAGCGCGTCGCGATTATCGGCTGCGCGGGATCGATCCGCCGATCGCAGCGCTTCTTCCAGCTCATCTGCTGCAAGCTCGGTGCAATAGGCCGGGGTGCCGGGCTGCTGACGCCAGGACGCCGCCAGCCCTCCTGCATCCAGAGCATCAAAACCGGTGGCCTCGACCAGATCTATGGCAATCGCCTTTGCTTGCGGAGCATCGCCTGCAACCGGGATGGCGATGCGTCCATCCGTGTCGTCAGGCCGCCCCTTCTCCGCCAGCGTTGCCGCCAGCACGGCATTCCACGCCTTGACGACGGGTCGGCCGATCTGCCCGCTCACCCAAACGCTTTCGGGCATGCCGCCATCGACGTCGGCGATCGCGCCGTCGCGAAACGGATAATAATTCGACGTATCGATCACCACGACGTCTTCAGGCACGCCATTGAAGAGCCGACCGAGATCGCGACAGTTTGCGAACGGGATCGAAAGAACGATCACCTCGACGACCCGGACGGCTTCCTCTTTCGAAACGGCGGTCGCTCCGATATCGCCGGCAAGATCGCGGATGGTGTCCGGCCCCTTCGAATTGGCAAGCTTGACCTCATGGCCGCCGGCGGCAAGTTTTCTCGCCAGCGTCGCGCCGATATTTCCGGCGCCGATGATTCCGATCTTCATGGCATGTCCTTTCTCTGATGTGGAACTAAGCCCGCCTCAATCGCGGGCGGGACGCGCGAATGCGTGCAGCGTGTCGCGCAGATCGGCCAGCCCCTCGTCCGTGAGCTGACAGGCGGTTTTGATTTTGTCGGTGACGGCCCAAAGCGCCTCACGCAGGGATTCACCGGCTTTGGTAAGATGGATGAGCACCCGCCGCTCGTCGTTACGATCGCGCGTCCGGGTCACCATGCCGGCCGATTCCAGGCGCTTCAGCAGCGGCGTGATCGTGCCGGTGTCCATATCGAGCTTCAAACCCAACTCTCCAACGGCGCGGGGCGTACCGCCGTAAAGTTCAAGCATCACCAGGTATTGCGGGAATGTTAGACCGAGCGGCTGCAAAAATGGCTTGTGAAGGCGCGCCATCCGGTTGGCCGCGCCATAGAGCGCAAACGAAAGTTGGGTGCCGACCGCGCGGCGGGATGCGATTTCGTTGTTCGACATGGTTTCATCTAGTGTGCTTTTATCTAGTGCACTAGATAATGCCTTTGTCGAAGAGAACAAGGTCGGCAGCGCTAAATTAGGCGCTTATCGCGTTCAGGGAGGTCTCGCGGTCCGACGTGCCGAGCGCTTTCATGATGAAGCGGATTTGGGCATGGAGGCCGACTGCGGTGGCCCCTCCCTCCTGAACCCGCTGCTCGACCAGAACCGGATGGAAGAACGGCAGGAACGCAGTGATGATACCGCGCGCGGCTTCATCGGCGTCTTCGACCTTGAACTCGCCTGTCTGCAGACCCTCGCGGACAAGCGCTTTGAGGATTGCCAGGATCTGCTCATTATGCGCGTTGATGGTCGCCCAACTTCCGTCCGTGGCGGCGACGAGCAACTGGTGCATCGGTCTGTCCTCCACCAGCATTCTCGTGCTGTGCCGGTGGATGGCGGTCAAAAGATCCGCCAGCTTTTTGCTCGCCGGCGCATCCGTTCGCGCGATCGCCAGAGCGATTTCAGCAACGTCTTTGACAACCAGTCCGCAGACCGAACTGTTGATCGCCGTCCTCGAGGGAAAGAAGCGATAGATATTGGCGCGGCTCATGCCGAGTTCGGAGGCGATGTCGGCGACCGACGTCTTATGATAGCCGATCCGCCGAAAATACCTTTCCGCCACCTCGAGTATCCGCGTCCGCGCCTGCTCAAGGTCACTTCCGGACCCGCAAAAGTCGTCGCCGCCGCCGGAGAACATCACTCGGCAGCCATTGACGTCGGCAACTCCACCTCCTTGGGTAACTCTACCTCCTTCGGAGAATTTTCATGGCTTTCGTTTTTCGTCGGCTTGATGCGGAACCAGGTAGCGTAGAGGGCCGGAAGGAAGAGCAGGATCATCACCGTGCCGACCGCCGTTCCGCCGATCAGCGTGTAAGCCATCGACCCCCAGAACACCGAGTGCGTGAGAGGAATGAAGGCAAGCACAGCGGCAAGGGCTGTCAGAATAACCGGACGCGTCCGCTGCACCGTCGCCTCGATGACGGCATGATAATCGTCGAGTCCGGCTGCCTTATTCTCCTTGATCTGTTCCGTCAGAATCAAAGTGTTGCGCATCAGAATTCCCGCCAGCCCGATCAATCCGAGAATGGCATTGAAGCCGAAAGGCTTATCGAAGAGCAGCAAGACCGGAACCGCCCCGGCAAGACCGAGCGGCCCTGTCAGCATGACCATGGTCATCGTCGACAGGCTACGGACCTGCAAAACGATAACGATCAGCATGGCGGCAATCATCGCCGGGAAGATCTTGACGAGGGCGTTGTTGGCCTTCAGTGATTCCTCGATGTTTCCGCCCATCTCGATGCGATATCCCAGGGGAAGCGAGGCAATCAGCGGCTGAAGCGCCTTCATAACCTGCGCTGAGACCTCCGGCGGCTGTGTCGCTTCGTTGATATCGGACCGGATCGTAATGACAGGCATTCGATCGCGGCGTTTCAGGATCGGCTCTTCAAACCGGATTTCCGAGTGGCCGATCTGATCGAGCGGAACCTGTCGCCCATCCCGGCTCATCAGCGAGAAATCTGCCAATCGTGAGGGATCAAGCCGGTTGCCGCCGGCACTGCGTGCAACGACAGGCACGTTGCGGATATTTTCGCGAACCTCGGTGATCGGAATTCCGCTCAGCAGCAATTGCATCTGCTGGGCTGCCTCGGCCGGCGACAGACCGATCAGGTTCAGCCGATCCTGGTCGGGAACGAAACGCAGCACGGGCGTGCGGTTGCCCCAATCGCGGTTTGCCTGGCGAACATCCGGCACGCTCTTCATGATAGCGAGAGCTTTGTCGGAAATCTGGTACAGTTGCTCCTGATCCGGGCCCGTGATCCGGAACTCGACCGGAAACGGCGTGTAAGGACCGAAGACGAGCTGGGTGACGCGGACATAGGCTTCAGGGGCGAGCCCATCCGAAATGGCCGCGCGCAGCCGAAGCTTCAGTACCTCGCGTGTGTGAGCGTCAGGGGTCAGCACGACGATCTTGGCGAAAGACGGGTCCGGCAATTCCGGCGCCATGGCAAAGAAGAAGCGGGGAGCGCCCTGCCCGACATAGCTGGTGACGGTCTTTGCCTCCGGCTGTTTCTGCAGCCAACCTTCGAGCTTCTCGACCGTTGCCGTCGTCGTCTCGATGCTGGTGCCTTCGGGCAGGCGGACTTCGACGAGGACTTCGGGACGGTCCGACGTCGGGAAGAACTGCTTTTTCACCCCGCCCATTCCAACGACGGAGATCCCCATGACGATGGCGACCACCGCACAGGTGACGAACTTGTGGCGCACTGTGAATTCGATAACCCGCCGCAGGCGCCGGTAGTTCGGGGTGTTGTAAATGGCGTGATGGCCACCTTCGACCGGCTTGATCGCCGGCAGCATCTTGACGCCGAGATAGGGCGTGAAGATCACCGCGACAATCCACGAGACGATCAGGGCAAAGCCGACGACCCAGAAGATGTTGCCGGCATATTCGCCGGCGGTCGACCGGGCAAAGCCGACCGGCATCAGCCCGATGATCGTCACGAGGGTGCCCGACAGCATCGGTGCTGCCGTGTGGCTCCAGGCATAGGCGGCCGCCTTGATGCGATCCATCCCCTCTTCCATCTTCACCACCATCACCTCGATGGCGATGATGGCGTCGTCGACCAGAAGGCCGAGCGCCAGGATGAGCGCACCAAGGGTGATGCGATCGAAGAACCGGCCGGTTTCCAGCATGATGAGGAAGACGACGGCAAGGGTAAGCGGAACGGCCAGAGCCACGACGATGCCGACACGCCAACCGAGGCTGACGAGACTGACGAACAACACGACGCCGAGCGCCATGGCGAATTTCAGCATGAACTCGCCGACGGCTTCGTCGATGTTGACGGCCTGGTCGCTGACCTTGGCGAGGGTCATGCCGAGCGGCAAGGTCTTTGCGATCGCGGCGGATCTTTCTTCCAGCGCCTTGCCGAGTTCCAGACCGTTCCAGCCCTGTTGCATCACCGCGGCAAGCATGATGGCGGGCTCGCCGTCATGGCGAATGAGATAGGTGGCCGGATCTTGATAACCGCGCCGCACTTCGGCAAAATCCGAGAGCTTCAAGGTGCGTCCGGCGGCGACGATCGGCGTGTCGGCGATCGCCTGGATGCTGTCGTAGGCGCCATCGAAGCGAATGAACACCTGGGGCCCACGCGTATCGATCGATCCGGCCGGCGTCACGGTGTTTTGCCGCTGCAAGGCGGCCGCGATGTCCTGTGACGAAATGCCGAGGGTGGCGAGCTTGGCATAGGAGAATTCGACGAAGATCTGTTCGGGCCGCTCTCCGAGGATGTTGATCTTCTTGACGCCGGGCACATGCAGAAGATCCTGGCGGATCACCTCGGCCTGGCGCACAAGCTCGCGCATCGGCATGCCCTTGGCCTTCAGCGCATAAAGCCCGAAGCTGACATCGGAGTACTCGTCGTTGACAAAGGGACCGAGCACGCCCCCGGGCAGGTTGCGGGCCTCGTCTCCAAGCTTCTTTCGAGCCTGATAGAATTCCTCCTCGACGGCCGTGGCCGGCGTGCTGTCCTTCAAGGTGACGGTCAAAAAGGCATAACCGGGCCGCGTCGTCGTCTCGACACGATCGTACCAGGTGAGTTCCTGGAGGCGCTTTTCGAGCGGCTCGGCGACCAGATCCTGCATTTCGCGCGCTGTCGCGCCCGGCCACACCGTTGTCACGGTCAGGGTCTTGATGGTGAAGGACGGGTCCTCGGCGCGCCCGAGCTTGACGAAGGCATAGGCGCCGGCGGCGGCCAGCAGAACGATGAAGAACAGGGTGACGGCCCGCTCGCGAACGGCGAGCGCGGATAGATTGAAGTTCATCAGTTTGCCGCCTCTGCCTGTTCTACCGTGGCGCGCACGCTGGCGCCGTCCTGCAGCAGATGGGCGCCGAGAGCGACGACCGGCTCGCCTGCATTGACGCTGGAAACCACCGCAACCTCCTCACCCATCTGTTCGATTTTCACTTGCCGGAAGTGGACGATCGACGATGCCTGGTCGAAGACCCAGACGCCGGTGCGCCTGCCATCGTCCAATACGGCGCCGACCGGCACCGCGGCATGCGATTGACTACCGCCGTTGGCGATTCTGATCGTCACCGTCGCGCCCAGCGGCGCCGACGCTGCGGCGCCATCCAGAACCCAGCGTGCCTCATAGGTGCGGGTTTGCGGATCGGCAGCGTCGGAGATCTGGCGAAGCCGGGCCTTGTCCTGCCGGCTTTCGTTGCCGTAGATGCTGGCATCGGCGATCTCGCCGAGCTGCGGCCTGAGAAATTCCGGAAGCCAGACCAGCGCTTCACGCGGGCCGGCCTGTGCGAGCCGGACCACGGTTTGTCCCGCGGTCACGACCTGCCCCGGCTCGCCCAGCGTTTCGACAACCGTTCCATCGGTGTCGGCAACCAGGACGGAATAGGCGGCCTCGTTTTCCGCGACCTTGGCGTCCGCTTGCGCCGCGGCAAGCTGCGCGGTAGCGGTGTCAAGCGCTGCCTTTGCCTGCTCATAGCGCTGCGGCGTCGCGGCCAATCCGTTTTTCACCAGAGCGGCGTAGCGTGTCTCGTCTGCTTGCGCCTGGGTCAGCACAGCCTCGGCTGCGGCGACGGCGTTTCGTTTCGCCGTCAGGGCGAGACGCAGATCGGTTTCGTCGATGCGCATCAGCGGCTGACCGGCCTTGACCTGCACGCCGACGTCGACATAACGCTGCACGATCTTGCCGGGCACACGAAAACCGAGATTGCTTTGCACCCGGGCGGCGATGGTGCCGGTGAAGCTGCGCTCGGCGGTCTCCGGCCTCTTTGCCTCAACCAGTTTGACGAATGGCGGTGTAGTGCGGGGATCGGCGGCTTGTGCGCTTCCTTCCGAGGACACCCCGACAAAGAAGAATGCCGTGGCGCCGGCGGCTGCCAGGAGGCCGAATGAGGCGAGGAGGATTTTGCGGTTCATGTCAGTAAGCCTTCTTGACGGGCGCAGCATTTAAATTAGATTGCGATCTAACTCTAATTCTGATATAGATGTCAAATGAAATCTAACTGGAGATCGCTATGAGAGTCAGTCGCGCTCAGGCCGAGGCCAATCGTGAAACGGTGATCAATGTCGCAAGCCGGCTCTTCCGGGAGCATGGCTTCGACGGCATCGGGCTGAAGGATTTGATGAAAGGCGCCGGTCTCACCCAAGGCGGGTTCTACAAGCAGTTCGAATCGAAGGATGATCTTGTGGCACTGGCATCCGGGCGAGCGATGGAGAACGCCATCCGCAGATGGTCTAGGGTTGCCGCCGGAAGCGCCGATCCCTTCGACGCGGTTGTCGGCATGTATCTCTCGGCCGGGCACCGGGAAGAGAAAGGCGATGGTTGCCCCCTCGCCGCACTTGGGGCCGACGCGGCGCGTCAGAGCGAGGAGGTGCGGGCTCCATTCCAGCACGGCATAGAGGCTCACCTCCAGATTCTCGACGAATTGATCCCGGCATCGGACGGCACGGAACCTTATGACAGGGCCATGGTCATCCTCTCCCTCATGGTAGGCGCGGTGACGATCTCCCGCATCATGACTGACCGGGGCATGTCGGAGCGCCTCCTCGAAGCCGCGTCCGATGCGGTCAAGCACATTGCGAGCGGCACAGACGAAGAATGAGATCTCGGCTCCGTCGGTGGGATGTCTCTTCCACCTCGCAGATCGCCGCATCCTGGAGTTGACCATTAGCCTCACCCTCGCTCGGGCGTATGGAACGATTCACCGCCGGAGAACGCGTGCGTCGCATCGTCATCACACTGCCACCCGCGAATTCAGCAGGCTCGCATGATTCATAATTCCGCATTGACCTCACGATGGACCGGCGCAGACTTCGACGGAATGTTAGAAACATTCCTCGGATCTGCTCCCTTTGACGCATCGCCGGTTCATACGCTTCTAGGCTTTAATTGGTCCGCTGATGCACGTTCTCACGGTGCGATGACGGTTGTCGATCTCGCATGCAATGGAGAGTGGAACCTTTGGGCTACCTCGGACACACCGGAATGGCTTACCATCCATGTGCCGCGAGACGGCATTTCCGGCATGACGCGACGGCAAACCACGACAACAGCGTCACCGGGCCAGATGCTACTTGGGCAAAGCCGCGAGGCGGATCGCTTCCTCGTGCGGGGAACGCTCCATCGATCGCAGAAACTCTTTTTACATTGGGGCCAGATCTGCCAAGCGTTCGGGGAGCTGTTTGAAGCCCCTCTTGTCGGATCGTTAGACCTGTCCCCCCTCGTTGATGGATCAAGCGCCTCCGCACATCTCATCAAGAATCTCGTCGAGACTATAATGGATGGTATGCTTGGAGACGCCATCTTGCTTCATTCGCCGATAGCAATGGTCAATCTCAATCAAGCACTCACTCATTTGCTCATTCGATTGATATCCCATCGTTACTCTCAGCGACTGGAACGGAGTCCGTTTATGCCCGCTCCACGGCACGTTCGTCGGGCTATAGATTTCATGCAGGCGAATATCGCTAAGCCGATCACCATCTCGATGATCGCTCAATCTGCCAACGTCTCAGTTCGCACCTTGGAAAACGGCTTCCGGACCTTCAAGGAAGCTACACCAGCAAGTTACTTGAGAACTCTACGACTACGCGCCGCTCGATTGGACCTTCTGGATCGGTCGAACCAACAGAGCATCCGGGATATCTGCCTGAAGTGGGGATTCTTGCACGCCGGCCGTTTTTCTGCGCTGTACGGGTCCGTTTACGGGGAAAGTCCTCGGGAAACCCTCAGGCGGAAATCTGAGGTCGTCTCATCTCGCTCCGCAGCAGCCGATATAAGGCGAGGCAGGCTCTAAGCCGACTTCTGGGTCTTCGCATTTCTATCGATGACGGTGAGATGGATGTAACTGGAGCGGGTGAAGGGAATCGAACCCTCGTATTCAGCTTGGGAAGCTGCTGCTCTACCATTGAGCTACACCCGCGATGATCTGAGATTTCCAACAGATGGGGGCGGCTGTCAAGTCGCGCCTGGTGTAACGCCTCAGATGCGGAAGTGTTTCGAGAGTTTGAGGCCCTGGGCCTGGTAGTTGGAGCCGAGGCCGGAGCCGTAGAGGCTTGCCGGCTTTTCCTGCATGTGTTCGTAGACGAGGCGGCCGACGATCTGGCCGTCTTCGAGGATGAAGGGCACCTCGTGGCTGCGCACTTCGAGCACGGCGCGGCTGCCGCGCCCGCCGGCAGGCGCATGACCGAAACCCGGGTCGAAGAAGCCGGCATAATGGACGCGGAATTCGCCGACCAGCGGATCGAAGGGGGTCATCTCGGCGGCGTAATCCGGCGGCACGTGCACGGCCTCGCGCGAGACGAGGATATAGAACTCGTCCGGATCGAGGATCAGTTCGTTGCGGCCGCGGCTATAAAGCGGTTCCCAGAAATCATAGATGTCATGCTGGGCCTTCTTGTCGACATCGACGACGGCGGTGTGATGTTTGCCGCGATAGCCGATCAGGCCGTCCTTGTCGCCGGCCAGATCGATCGACAGCGCGATGCCGCCGCCCGAAACGTTCGGCTGCTTGCTGGCGACCAGCGTCTCGCTTTCATGCAGCTTCAAGAGTTCCGGTTCGCCGAGCAGGGAATGGCCAACGCGGAAGCGGATCTGCGACAGGCGCGAGCCGCGGCGCACCACGATCGGGAAGGTGCGCGGGCTGATTTCGAGATAGAGCGGGCCGGAATAACCGGCCGGGATCTTGTCGAACTCCTGGGCATAATCGGTGATGACGCGGGTGAAGATATCGAGCCTGCCGGTTGAGCTCTTCGGGTTGGCCGAGGCCGACATGTCGGCCGGCAGCGCCAGGCTCTCCATCAGCGGCACGATGTAGACGCAGCCGGTCTCGAGCACCGCGCCCTCGGAGAGGTCGATCACATGCAGGCTCAGCCGGTCGAGCTTGTCCGACACCAGATGCGAGGGGCCGGGCATGAAGCTGGCGCGCACGCGAAAGGCCTTGGCGCCCAAGCGCAGGTCGAGACTTGCCGGCTGGATCTGGTCGCGGTCCAGCTCCCGTTCGGAGATCAGACGCTCCGTTTCGAACAGCGCGGAGATCGCGCGATCCGCCAGAATTCCCGTTTCACGAGCCATCATGCCTCATCCATCATTTGCGGCCGACAAAACCAAACTCGGGGAATTGACGCAAGCAGCTAACAGCAGTATTGCAGAATTATCCCGTGGTGATTTGGCCGGTCGGCTTGCAGCCACGTTAAACAAGTGGCTAAAAAGACCGGGTTGAAACCGGTCTGCTTTTGCGACCGGTTTTTTTGTTATGTGAAGGTGATGGCATGAGCAAGTCCTGGCGCCCCGCAACCCAACTCGTTCACGGCGGCACGCTGCGTTCGCAATATGGCGAAACGTCCGAGGCAATCTATCTCACGCAGGGTTTCGTCTATGAGACCTCGGAAGCGGCCGAAGCCCGCTTCAAGGGCGAGACGGAGGGCTTCATCTACGCCCGCTACGGCAGCCCCACCAACGACATGTTCGAAAAGCGCATGTGCATGCTCGAAGGCGCGGAGGATGCCCGCGCCACCGCTTCCGGCATGGCGGCCGTCACCGCGGCGATCCTCTGCCAGCTGAAATCAGGCGATCATATCGTCGCCGCGCGCGCCCTGTTCGGCTCCTGCCGCTGGGTGGTCGAGACGCTGGCGCCGAAATACGGCATCGACTGCACGCTGATCGACGGCCGGGATCTGGCCAACTGGGAAAAGGCGATCACTGCGAAGACCAAGGTGTTCTTCCTGGAAAGCCCGACCAACCCGACGCTCGAAGTGATCGATATCGCAGGCGTCGCCAAGCTCGCCAACCAGATCGGCGCCAAGGTCGTCGTCGACAACGTCTTCGCCACGCCGCTGTTCCAGAAGCCGCTGGAACTCGGCGCCCATATCGTCGTCTATTCCGCCACCAAGCATATTGACGGCCAGGGCCGCTGCCTCGGCGGCGTCGTGCTTGCCGACAAGGAATGGATCGACGAGAACCTGCACGACTATTTCCGCCATACCGGCCCGGCCATGTCGCCGTTCAATGCCTGGACTTTGCTGAAGGGCATCGAGACGCTGCCGCTGCGCGTGCGCCAGCAGACGCAGAATGCCGCAAAGATCGCCGATTTCCTCGCCGAGCAGGGCAAGGTCGCCAAGGTGATCTATCCCGGCCGCAAGGACCATCCGCAGGCCGATATCATCGCCAAGCAGATGACCGGCGGCTCGACGCTGGTCGCCTTCGAGCTCAAGGGCGGCAAGGAAGCGGCCTTTGCCCTGCAGAACGCGTTGGAGATCGTCAAGATCTCCAACAATCTCGGCGACAGCAAGAGCCTGATCACCCATCCGGCAACGACGACGCACAAGAACCTGACGGAGGAGGCGCGCGCCGAACTCGGCATTTCTCCGGGCACGGTGCGGCTTTCGGCCGGCATCGAGGATACCGACGATCTGATCGAGGATTTCGCGCGGGCGCTTGCCAAGGTTTCGGCCTGATCGACGACAATGGCAGCCGGACCTCCCTCGGGGTTCGGCTCGCCGGATCTCACTGGGGTTCGGCTCGCCGGACCTCACCACGGTTCGGCCGGGGGAACAACTACGGTCGTGCCGGCGTTCCGATCTGGAATTAACACTGACAATTAGGCTTAACGATCGAAAACCCTTCGATCATCATAGTTTCAGTGACGATCAACGTTCCGTTTCTTGACGGACAGGGCCTCTTATAAGATACGGGTAACATATCTTGACTAAGGTGCAAGGCATGTATCGCGCCCTCACAAGAGAGATCGAAGTTGTGGTCGAACCATTCTATCTGGAGGAGCAATCCGATCCGGAAGACGACCGCTATGTCTGGGGTTACCGGATTGTCATCAGCAACAATTCCGGCATAGCCGTTCGCCTGGTCAACCGTTACTGGAACATCACCGACCAGAACGGACTGGTGGACGAAGTGACGGGCCCGGGCGTCGTCGGCGAACAGCCACGGCTCAGCCCCGGCGACACCTACGAATATTCCTCCGGCTGCCCGCTCGACACCCCCTCCGGGCTGATGTTCGGCCATTACCAGATGGAAACGGACGAAGGCGAGATGTTCGATGTCGAGATCCCCGCCTTCTCGCTGGATTCACCGGGACTGCTGCGGGTGCTTAACTGACGTGTAACGATGTCCCGCCCTTGGGAGATTGCCGAGGCCTGCCCCTCATCCGCCTGCCGGCACCAACCGGGGTCGAGACGAGTGGTTCGACCCCGGTAAGGTTAGGGTGAGGGGCAGCTATCCGCGCAAGCGGGACAGCCTTGGCAAACACTCCACTATTCAGCTGGCTGAAGCTCGGCCGGCTCGAAGCGGTAGGTGGTCGAGCAGAATTCGCAGGTCACGGCGATCTCGCCGTTTTCCTGGCTGGCTTCGATCTCCTCGGCCGAAAAGCCCTTCAGCACGCCCTTGATCTTCTCCCGCGAGCAGCTGCAGCGGTCGAAGACGGCGCGCGGTTCGTAGACGCGGACGCCACGCTCATGGAACAGGCGGAACAGCAGCCGTTCGGTCCCGACCAGCGGATCCGTCAGTTCATCCGCATCGATGGTCTCGACCAGCGAACGGGCTTCGACCCAGGCATCGTCCTCGCCGTGCGGGCGGTTGCCGGTGTCGCCGTCGCCGCCGTGGAGATCCGGCTGGCGCATGCGCTCCGGCGCCTCCGGCAGGAACTGGGCGACAAGGCCGCCTGCCCGCCAGCGATGGCGCGGCTTGCCCGCCTCGTCACGATCGAAGAGTTCGGCCGCGGCCAGGCGCACGCGCGTCGGGATCTGTTCCGACTGGCGGAAATAGACGCCGGCTATCTCCTCCAGCGAGGTGCCGTCGAGCGCGACGATGCCCTGATAGGGCTGGCCGAACTTGCCCTGGTCGATGGTGAAGGCGAGCACGCCCTTGCCGAGCAATTGCTCCGGCTCGGTTTCACCTGCTTCAATCGCCTTGTTGAGCAGCGCCTGATCGAAACGGGCATAGGCGCGGACATTTTCCGGCGTCGAGAAATCGGCGACGAGAAGATCGACCGGGCCATCGCCCTTGGTCTGCACCGTGAACTTGCCGTCGAATTTCAGCGAGGTGCCGAGCAGCACCGTCAGCACGACGACTTCGGCAAGCAGCCGGGCGACGGGGGCGGGGTAATGATGGCGCTCGAGGATCGCATCGAGCATCGGGCCGAGCTGGACGGCACGGCCGCGCACATCCAGACCCTCCACCTGAAAAGGGACGACATGGTCATCGCCGGCGAAATCAAACTGGCCGAGGGCGGCTGCAGCTTCTGCCATGGCTTTCACTCCTAGTTTTCAAGCGACAGCCCAGCGTGGCTTCGCTCGCGCGGTCGCGAGTTTGTGACTCGCGACACCAGATTATGGTTCAGATCGCGCCCAGGCACCAAGCAAGAATCGACTTCTGCGCATGAAGGCGGTTTTCCGCCTCATCGAAGACTACGGATTGCGGACCGTCGATCACTTCGTCCGTCACTTCCTCACCGCGATGAGCAGGCAGGCAATGCATGAACAATGCATCATTGCCGGCCTTCGCCATCAAAGCCGCGTTGACCTGATAAGGCTGGAAGACATTGTGACCCCGGGCCCGATGTTCCTGATTCATGGAGACCCAGGTATCGGTCACCACGCAATCGACGCCGGCGACCGCACGGTCGGCATCATGGCAGAGCATGATTTCGGCGCCCTCATTGCGGGCCCAGTTCAGATAGTGATCCTTGGGCTCCGAGCCAAGGGGCACGGCCATGTTCATGCGATAGCCGAAGCGCGCAGCCCCTTCAACCAGCGAATGCAGCACATTGTTACCGTCGCCGGTCCAGGCGATGGTCTTGCCCTTGATCGGGCCGCGATGCTCTTCGAAGGTCATGATATCGGCCATGATCTGGCAGGGATGGGTGTCATCCGTCAGCGCATTGATCACGGGCACGGTCGCATGCTCGGCAAGCTCCAGCAGCCTGGAATGCTCGGTGGTGCGGATCATGATCGCATCGACATAACGCGACAGCACCTTGGCGGTGTCGCCGATCGTCTCGGCGCGGCCGAGCTGCATCTCGGTGCCGGACAGGAACAGCGTTTCGCCGCCGAGCTGGCGCATGCCGACATCGAAGGAGACGCGGGTGCGCGTCGACGGCTTCTCGAAGATCATCGCCAGCATCTTGCCGGCGAGCGGCTTGTCGCCCGTGCCGGCCTTGAAGGCCTGCTTGCGGGCGAGCGCATCGTTCATGATGGTTCTGAGATCGGCTGACGTGACCGCCGAAAGATCGAGGAAATGTTTAGGAGCCATAGTCTTGTTACCTGTGCTGCGCCCGCAGGCGGCAATCCCTTCAAGCCGTCTTCTTGACCTTGGAGGCGCGAATGCTCTCGGCAGCGCGCTCGATGCGGGCAAGGCCCTCGCGGGCTTCCTCGGCGGTGACCACGAGGGGCGGAAGAAGGCGGATGACATTGTCGCCGGCGGGCACGCCGAGCAGATGGGCGGCGCGGATCGCCTGCAGCAGTTCGGCTGAGGGAATGGCGGCCTTGACGCCGAGCAACAGCCCCTCACCTCTGATATCCTCGATCACATCGGGATAACGGTCCTTCAGCGAGGCGAGGCCCTGGCGGAAGACAAGCGCGACGTCGCGCACCTGCTGGAGGAAGCCATCGGCGAGAATGATGTCGAGCACGGCGCTGCCGACGGCCATGGCGAGCGGATTGCCGCCATAGGTCGAGCCGTGCGTGCCGGCCTTCATGCCGGAGGCAGCCTCTGCCGTGGCAAGGCAGGCGCCGAGCGGGAAACCGCCGCCGATGCCCTTGGCGACCGCCATGATGTCGGGGGTGACGCCCGACCATTCATGGGCGAAGAGCCTGCCGGTGCGCCCGACCCCGGTCTGGACCTCGTCGAGGATCAGCAGCAGGCCATTTTCGTCGCAGATCTGGCGAAGCGCCTTCATGAATTCGGGGGTGGCCGGACGCACGCCGCCCTCGCCCTGCACCGGCTCGATGAGAATTCCGGCGGTGGCATCGGTGATCGCGGCGCGCACCGCTTCGATGTCGCCGAAAGCCACCTGATCGAAACCCGGCGCCTTGGGGCCGAAGCCCTCAAGATATTTCTCCTGGCCGCCGGCGGCGATCGTCGCCAGCGTCCGGCCGTGAAAGGCGCCCTCGAAGGTGATGATATGGAAGCGCTCGGGATGACCCTTGGAATACTGATAACGGCGCGCCGTCTTGATCGCGCATTCGAGCGCCTCGGCGCCCGAATTGGTGAAGAACACCTTGTCGGCGAAGGTGGCGTCGGTCAGCCGTTTGGCCAGACGCTCCTGGCCGGGGATCTCATAGATGTTGGAGAGATGCCAGACCTTGTCGGCCTGCTCCTTCAGCGCGCCGACCACATGCGGATTGCTGTGGCCGACCGAAGTGACGGCGACGCCGGCGCCGAAATCGAGATATCGCTCGCCGCTTTCGGTGATCAGCCACACGCCCTCGCCTCGCTCGAACCGCAACGGGGCACGAGAATAGGTGTCATAAAGCGGCGCGGCTTCAGCCATAGCGCGATCTCCCATCGATGTTATCAAGCTCCGGACTCCGGCTAAGAAAACCAGGCCCGAAAAATCAAAAATGCCGCCTTGCGGCGGCGACTGGCACTATTTCCTTTTCGCGCTGCAATGTCAACAAAACTGCGCCCTTAGCGCATGCAGCAAGCTTGTACAGCAGCATTATCCGTCCTCAACAGGCATTATTGCAGAAATGCCACGCCGGGGCAGCAAGTTGGGGAAAACTTGAAATTCGATTCATCCGGATTCATGCGACTCTTGTCACGGAGTCAGCCTCACACTAGGTTAAAGTTCAATTACTAGACTGCATGCGGCGGAACTAGTCACCAAAATTGATCAAGCGTTTCTTGTTTCGGAGCCTTCCGGGACAACGGTGAGGGATTCTGCCATCACCAACGCAAAAGGTGGAGACAGGGCATGAACTGGACAGACGAGCGGGTCGAGAAACTCAAGAAGCTCTGGGCCGAAGGACTGAGCGCCAGCCAGATCGCGGCACAACTTGGTGGCGTCAGCAGAAACGCGGTCATCGGCAAGGTGCATCGGCTGAGCCTTCCCGGCCGTGCCAAGGCCGGCGGTACCGCCAATGCCGCCCGAACGCCGAAACGCAATACTTCTGCGCCGCGCGCGCCGAACTACGCCTCACGGGTCGCCACTCGCACCGTTACCCGCCAGCAGGGCGCGACGATGCTGAAGGAAGAGATCGAGATCGAAACGATCGAGGAAATGGAATACGTGCCGAGAGGCAACGTGGTCGTTCCGATTTCCCGACGCCTCGGCCTGACGGAACTGACCGAACGCACTTGCAAGTGGCCGGTCGGCGATCCGCTGAAGGACGACTTCCACTTCTGCGGCTGCGAATCCCCCGACAATTCGCCCTATTGCAGCTATCACCAGAAGCTTGCCTACCAGCCGGTCAACGAACGCCGCCGGGCAGCAGCGCGGGCCAGCTGAGCGGGTAACATCGCCGCACATGAGAAACGGGCCGACTGGCCCGTTTTTTTGTGGTTATTGGTTCGCGCGGATGGCTGCCCCTCATCCGCCTGCCGGCACCTTCTCCCCGCTTGCGGGGCGAAGGGGATATGCCGCGACCTCTCCGTTCCCCGCTAACCTGTCGCAGGGCACGTCCCCTCGCCCCGTTTTACGGGGAGAGGGTTAGGGTGAGGGGCAGACGCTAGCTCGAGCGACGTTGTCAGCAATCAGAATGGAGGCCCTCAGGCTTCCATCGAATAACCGGCGCCGCGGACGGTGCGGATGACGTCCTGCATGTTGGAGAAATTCAGCGCCTTGCGCAGGCGGCCGACATGGACGTCGACGGTGCGTTCGTCGACATAGATATCGTGGCCCCAGACACCGTCGAGAAGCTGCGAGCGGGAGAAGACCCGGCCCGGCGACGACATCAGGAATTCCAGCAGGCGGAATTCGGTGGGGCCGAGGCGGACTTCGCGGGTCTTGCGATGGACCCGGTGGGTTTCGCGGTCGAGTTCGATATCGCCGCATTTCAGCACCGTCGACAGCACCTCGGGACGGGCGCGGCGCAGCATCGCCTTGACGCGGGCAACGAGCTCGGGGGTCGAGAAGGGCTTGACGACATAATCGTCGGCCCCCGTCGAAAGCCCGCGGACGCGCTCGCTCTCTTCGCCGCGCGCCGTCAGCATGATGATCGGCAGGCGCTCGGTTTCCGGCCGCATGCGCAGGCGCCGGCAGAGTTCGATGCCGGAGACGCCAGGCAGCATCCAATCGAGGATGAGCAGATCGGGCGTGCGCTCCTGAAGCCGCATTTCGGCTTCGTCGCCACGAAGGATAGTATCGACCTCGAAGCCTTCCGCTTCGAGATTGTAGCGAAGAAGCACGCTCAGGGCTTCCTCGTCTTCAACAACTGCAACTCTCGGGATCATGCGTGTCGGTCTCCTCGCGCATGATCCTTGAACCGGGGATGGTTCAAGCAATGCACCCTGCGCAAATTCAGAATTGGCTGCGACCTCTTTGCGCGCCCCGGATGGGCGCGCACGCAAGCTTCTAGCCCGGCCGTCCGGCCCGGGCGGTTATTCGGTTACCGCGCCGACGGTGTTGGCGCTGTCGTCTTTCGGACGATCGCCTTCCGGCTGCGCACCTGTCGCCATGTAAAAGATCGTCTCGGCGATGTTGGTGGCGTGGTCGCCGATGCGCTCGATGTTCTTGGCGCAGAAGAGAAGATGCGTGCAGCTGGTGATGTTGCGCGGATCTTCCATCATGTAGGTCAGGAGCTCGCGAAACAGCGAGGTGTACATCGCGTCGATCTCGTTGTCGCGTTCGCGGATCGCGTTCGCCTTGTCGGCGGAGCGATTGGTGTAGACGTCGAGCACTTCCTTGAGCTGGACGAGCGCCAGCTCGGAGAGATGCTCGAGGCCGCGGGCGAGCTTGCGGGGAACGCCGGTGCTTTGGACGGCGATGACGCGTTTGGCGGTGTTCTTGCCGAGGTCGCCGACGCGTTCGAGATCGGCGGCGATGCGGATCGAACCCATGATTTCGCGCAGGTCCGCGGCCATCGGCTGACGGCGGGCGATGGTGACGATCGCCTTGTCGCCGATTTCGCGTTCGGCGTGATCGAGGATCACATCGTCGGAGATGACCTTCTGCGCCAGCGCGGTATCGCCGTTGACCAGCGCCCGCACGGCTTCGGCGACCATCTGCTCGGCCAGGCCGCCCATTTCGGAAATCCGCCTGGACAGGAACTTCAGATCATCATCATAGGCAGAATAAATATGTGTCGATGCCATGGGGCTTTATCCTCGAATAACGGGAAGGCTTGGTGACGCCAGGATCAGCCGAAGCGACCCATGATGTAATCCTGGGTGCGCGGATCGTCCGGATTGGTGAACATCTTGTCGGTGTCGTTCTCCTCGACGAGATTGCCGAGGTGGAACATGGCGGTGCGCTGCGAGACGCGCGCGGCCTGCTGCATGGAGTGGGTAACGATGACGATCGTGTAGTTCTCGCGCAGCTCGTGGATCAGTTCCTCGACCTTGGCGGTGGCGATCGGATCGAGCGCCGAGCAGGGCTCGTCCATCAGGATGACTTCAGGGCTGACGGCGACGGCGCGGGCAATGCAAAGGCGCTGCTGCTGACCGCCGGACAGGCCGGTGCCGGATTCATGCACGCGGTCCTTGACCTCGTTCCAGAGGCCGGCGCGCTGCAGGCTGGTCTCGACGATCTGGTCGAGATCGGCCTTCGACTTGGCCAGGCCATGGATGCGCGGGCCGTAGGAGACGTTTTCGTAGATCGTCTTCGGAAACGGGTTCGGCTTCTGGAAGACCATGCCGACGCGGGCGCGAAGTTCGACGACGTCGATATCCGGATCATAGATATCGTCGGTATCGAGCGTGATCTTGCCGGTGACGCGGCATCCGTCGATCGTGTCGTTCATGCGGTTGAGGCTCCGCAGGAAGGTCGACTTGCCGCAGCCGGACGGGCCGATCAGGGCGGTTACGGTGTTTTCGCGGATGTTCAGGTTCACATCGAAAAGCGCGCGCTTTTCGCCGTAGTAAACCGAGACATCCTTTCCGATCATCTTATACGGGACGTTGCTCATCTTGTGATCCAGCGCCTTTTCAACTGCAGCTTCCGTCAACATGTTCATGATGTTTAACTCCGTTTACCAGCGGCGCTCGAAGCGACGACGCAAGAGGATGGCGCCCATGTTCATGACGATCAGGAACAGGAGCAGAACGATGATGGCACCCGAAGTACGCTCGACGAAGGCACGTTCGGCCTCGTTGGCCCACATATAGACCTGTACGGGCAGAGCCGTCGAGGGATCGAGCGGCGTCGTCGGCGCGTTGGCGACGAAGGCGACCATGCCGATCAGGAGCAGCGGCGCGGTTTCGCCGAGCGCATGCGCCAGGCCGATGATCGTGCCGGTGAGGATGCCGGGCATGGCGAGCGGCAGAACGTGGTGGAACACCATCTGCATCTTCGAAGCGCCGAGGCCGAGGGCTGCGGCGCGGATCGACGGCGGCACGGCGCGAAGAGCGGCACGCGTGGCGATGATGATCGTCGGCAGGGTCATCAGCGTCAGCACCAGGCCGCCGACCAGCGATGCCGAGCGCGGCAGGCCGATGAAGTTGATGAAGACGGACAGACCGAGCAGACCGTAGACGATCGAGGGAACCGCGGCGAGGTTGTTGATGTTGACCTCGATCAGGTCCGTCAGCTTGTTCTTCGGTGCAAACTCCTCGAGATAGATCGAGGCGGCGACGCCGATCGGCAGCGACAGCACCAGCACGATCAGCATCAGATAGAGCGAGCCGATGAGGGCGACGCCAAGGCCTGCGGCTTCGGGACGGCTGGAGTTGCCGTTGACGAAGAGGCCGGTGTTGAACTGCTTGTGAAGAGCGCCGCTCGCCTTCAGCTCGTTCATCCAGCCAACCTGCTTGTCGTTGACCTTGCGGTTCTTCTCATCGACCGAAAGATCGATCTGGCCCTTGTTGGCGCTGTCGACATTGGCGTCGGCAAGCACCGTGACATTGACCGTCTTGCCGATGATCGACGGGTCTGACATGACCATGTCGCGCAGCTGGATCGGGGCGCTCTTCGACAGCATGGCCGAGGCATCGCGCACATCAGGGCGGCTTGCGGCATTGATGTTCAGCTGCTTGACGATCGCGTCGCGCAGGAGAACCGGATAGTTGGCGGCGATCAGCACCGAAGGGTCGGTCGCACGCTTGTTGTTCGGATCGATCGTCTTCTCCGAGAATTCGATCGGCAGGGTGATCGCCGTCTGCTGGAAGGCGGTGTAGCCCTTGCCGATCACCGTCCACAGCAGGATGAAGAGGAAGACGAGACCGAAGGTGATGGCGGCGATGCCATAGGCCTGGAACCGGCGCTCGGCGGCATAGCGGCGCTTGATGCCGATATCGCGGCGCGGTGGCGCCTTGGAAACGGTGACGCCGGCGGGAGAAACAATATCCGTCATTCGTACTGCTCCCGGTATTTGCGCACGATGTAGAGCGCATAGATGTTGAGGCAAAGCGTGATGCAGAACAGCGTGATGCCAAGGGCAAAGGCAACCAGGGTCTGCGGCGAAGTGAACTCGAGGTCGCCGGTCAGCTGGTTGACGATCTTGACGGTCACCGTCGTCATCGGCTCGAAGGGGTTGATCTGGATGCGGGCGGCAACACCGGCGGCCAGCACGACGATCATGGTTTCGCCGATGGCGCGCGAGGCGGTCATCAGCAATGCGCCGACGATGCCGGGAAGGGCTGCGGGCAAGACGACTTTCTTGATGGTTTCGGAGCGGGTGGCGCCAAGACCGAGCGAACCGTCACGCAGGGCCCGCGGCACGGCGGTGATGATGTCGTCCGACAGCGAGGAGACGTAGGGGATCAGCATGATGCCCATGACGATGCCGGCCGTCAGAACGCTCTGCGCCTGGATGAAATTCGAATAGCTGCCGGACAAAAGACCGCTGATCTGGGCGGAGAAATCGCGCAGGAACGGGCCGACGGTGACGAGCGCGAAGAAGCCGTAGACGATCGTCGGAATGCCGGCGAGCACTTCGAGAAGCGGCTTGGCGACCCCGCGCACCTTCGGCGAGGCGTATTCGGCCATGTAGATGGCGGCAAAGAGGCCGACCGGCACGGCGACCAGCATGGCGACCAGGCCGATGTAAACCGTGCCGAGCAGCAGCGGGATCAGGCCGAACTGACCGAAGGAGGAGCTGCCGGCGCCGGCAAAGCGCGGATCCCAGACGGTGCCGAAGAAGAAGTCGGCGGCGGGAACCACGGCAAAGAAGCGGGCGGCTTCCGACAGCATCGAAAGCACGATGCCGATCGTCGTCAGGATGGCGATCGAGGAGGCGAGCAGCAGGCCCCAGAGCATGACGCGCTCGACCCGGTTGCGGGCGCGGAAGCGCGGGGCGATGGAACGCAGCGCATAGAAGGCGCCAGCTACAGCCAGAATGAAGACGACGGCGGTCATGGCGAGGCGGCTCGTCATGCTCTTGGCGTTCAGCGTCTTGGCGGCATCGACCATGTAGGGCTGCGGCTGGCCGGCAAGCGGCACACCCTTTTCGAGGAGCTTGGCCTGCAGGGCGGCCGGATCGTTGGCGATTGCCGCGGCTTCATCCGAAGTCAGCATCGTCAGGCCGCGGGCGACGGTCGCCACCATCGAATAACCAAGATCCTGCTCGACCGAGGCCTGAGCCTTGACGTCAGCAGGGAAGGCGCTGCGAACCGAGGACTGGATGATGCCGGGGCTGACGGAGAGCCAGACGCAGAGGACGATGAGGGCGGGAAGAACAGCCCAGATCGCGGCATAGGCGCCGTAATAGGCCGGCCGTGAATGCAATGCGGAGGATCTGCCTCCGGCAAGCGCCGTGGCCCGGCTTCGCGCGACCAGATAGGCGGCGGCACCGATCACCACAAGGCACAAAAGTATGATGGATGTGCTCATTCGTTACGTCCCCAAGCCCGTGGCCCCAAAGCCCGGCAGCTTCACAGCCTGCCTTCAGCTTCCAATCATGCGGAATGAATTCAACCCTGCGGCCCGGAAATACCGGCGCGAGGGATAAGGCAATGCCGGCGCGGGTTTGAAGTCACCGCGCCGGCAAAGTGATTACATGGACTTGCCGGCTTCGACGTCCTTGCGGATCGCTTCGCGCTCGGCATCCGGAGCGGCAACCAGGCCGTATTCGACGAGCGGGCCGTCAGGGCCGATCATCTGGTCGGATACGAAGAAGTTGACGTATTCCTTCAGGCCCGGAACGGCGCCGAGATGTGCCTTCTTGACATAGAAGAACAGCGGGCGGGAAACCGGGTAGGTGCCGTTCGCGATCGTTTCCGTGGAGGGAACGATGCCGTTTACGCTGGCAACCTTGAGCTTGTCGGCGTTGTTTTCATAGAAGGAAAGGCCGAATACGCCGACGCCGGTCTTGTTGGCGGCGATGCGTGCCAGGGTTTCCGGATAGTCGCCGTCGATGTCGACAGCAACGCCGTCCTTGCGGACTGCGACGCAGGCCTTGCCCTGGGCAGCCTTGTCGGAGATTTCCTTGGCGATGACGTCGGTAGCGCCAGAGGCCTTGCAGCCGGCGGCGAGAACGTTCTGTTCGAAGACTTCGCGCGTGCCGTGCTTTTCGCCCGGGATATAGGCAGCGATATCAACAGCGGGAAGCTTCGGGTTGACTTCCGACCACTTCTTGTAGGGGTTGGCGACGAGCTTGCCGTCGACGACGACCTGGGCTGCGAGGGCCTTGTAGATGTCGGCAGGAACGTAGGCAACGTCAGGGTTGGAAGCGTCGGTTGCGAAGACGATGCCGTCGTAGCCGATCCTGACTTCCTGGATATCCGTCACGCCGGCAGCCTTGCAGGCTTCGGCTTCGTTCTTGTTGATCGGACGCGAGGCGTTTGCAATGTCGATGGTGTCTTCGCCAACGCCCTTGCAGAACTCCTTCAGGCCAGCGCCCGTGCCGCCGGATTCAACGACCGGCGTCTTGAAGTTGGTGAAGGTTTCGCCGAAGGACTCGGCAACGATCTTTGCGTAAGGCAGGACGGTGGACGAACCAGCAACCTGAATCTGGTCGCGGGCGACGGCAGCGCCAGCGAAAGCAGCAGTTGCAGCGAGCGCGGCAACGGTGAGCTTGAAGGTGTTCATGTAAATCTCCCGGCATTGGGCTTGTGTGAGTGCGGCCTGTAGAGAGGCCCTCGCAGTGCCTTTTTTCATCGGCGAGACTCTCTTAGCGGTTTAAGCACCGTCCTTTTATGTCAAAGCGATGAAACATTTGTGACAGCTTAAGCTGCTGATTTATAACGGATAATTTTGAGCACGCCGATCAATCGTGTCGGCGGACGGCAAAGTCCGGCGACCAATCCACCTTACGTTGTAGAAATCGGCTTCATATCCTGATGGGGAGACGGCGGCTTTCCGCACTACGTCCTTTCACCAAGGTTGTTCCGTGTGATTTGCCCCTCACCCTAACCCTCTCCCCGTAAACGTGGCGAGGGGACATGCCCTGTCAAAAGCGCACGGTGAAATCGGTGCCCTTGCCGACTTCGGATTTGACGATCAGCCGTGCGCGGTGGCGGGTGAGGATGTGTTTGACGATGGCCAGGCCGAGGCCGGTGCCCTTCTTCGAGCGGCTATCCTCGATGCTGACGCGATAGAAGCGCTCGGTCAGGCGCGGCACATGCTCGGCCGGAATGCCCGGACCCTTGTCGACGATACTGACCTCGACCGGCTGGCCGGTGCCATTCTTCAACCAGACGTCGACGATCTCGCCCTCCTGGCCGTATTTGCAGGCGTTTTCCATCAGGTTCTCGAAGACTTGGACAAGCTCGTCGCGGTCTCCCAGCACCTCGACCTTGCCCTCGGGCAGATGCAGGTTGATGTCGACGCCGACATCCCTTGCCAGTGGCGCCAGGGAATCCCTGACATGGCCGAGCAGCGGCACCAGGTCGATCTTCTCGTCCGGCGCGATGTGCGATTTCAGCTCCAGGCGGGAGAGCGACAGCAGGTCGTCGACCAGCCTGCTCATCCGCGTCGCCTGGTCGAGCATGATGTTGAGGAAGCGCGCCTGCGCCTTCAGATCGTTCTTCGCCGGCCCCTGGATGGTCTCGATGAAGCCGCGCAGCGAGGCAAGCGGCGTGCGCAGCTCATGGCTGGCATTGGCGACGAAATCCGAGCGCATGCGGTCGATGCGGCGGACCTCGGAAATATCGCGGAAGGAGAGGATGAAATAGCGCTCATGCGGCCCGTCCCCGGCCGCGAATTCAATGGGCGCGCTGCGGACGATATAGACGCGCTCGGAGGGCAGCCGCTCGGAATGCTCGATCTGGTTCGGCGCGTTGGTGGCGATCGTCTCACGCACCATGTCGAGCACGCCGGGCGAGCGCAGGCGGGCCGATATATGGGCTCCGAGCGCCACCTCGCCGAAGGCCTTTTCGGCGGCGCGGTTCTGGAAGAGCACCGAGGCATCGTCCGACAGCAGCATGACGGGGAAATCGAGGCCGGAGAGCGTGGCGGAAACCTCCGGCAGGCGGCTTGGCGGCAGCTCCGGCTTCATCTCCACCGGCGGGGCGGGTTCGGCCTCGATGATGGGCGCCTCGTTGAAAAGCGCGGTGAGGATCATCACCAGCAGAAGGACAAGCACAACCCACTTGTTCATGCCGGCGGCAAGCGCGATCAGCGCGCTGAGGATCGCCGCAAGCAGCACCGGCCGTTCGCGCCTTATGCGCGCCAACAGGCTTTTTCTCCATGGAGTTTCGTCTGGCAAGTGCCCTCGCGGCGTCGATTCGTTTTTCTTTATATTGGAACTCTGCCTGATAGCGGCAATTCATGACAGAAGTTTTCGGGCTGCCGCCCCGAAGCGAAAGGCCGCCACCGAAACCGACGAAAAAGTGCCGGCCATCCGCGAAAGATTTGATTTTCAACGGCAACTATGTTCGCCTGCGGGAAGAGAACAATCAGGCTGAGGAGGAACATATGGACGAGGACGTCGAAAACAGGGCCGTCGAGCTGGAGATCCGCGGAAAGAAACGCATCTTCGATGTCGACGATCCCGTCCTGCCGGACTGGGTGGAGGAAAACGCACTGGAATCCGGCGATTTTCCCTACAAGAAGAAGCTCAAGGAAGAGGACTATCTGGAGCAGCTGGAAAAGCTGCAGATTGAACTCGTCAAGGTGCAGTTCTGGCTGCAGGCGACCGGCAAGCGGGTGATGGCGCTGTTCGAGGGACGCGATGCTGCCGGCAAGGGCGGTGCGATCTCGGCCTCTTCGGCGCATATGAATCCGCGCCTTGCGCGCGTCGTGGCGCTGACCAAGCCCACCGAGCGCGAGCAGGGGCAATGGTATTTCCAGCGTTATGTCGCACAGTTTCCGACGGCTGGCGAATTCGTGCTGTTCGACCGCTCCTGGTACAACCGGGCCGGCGTCGAGCCGGTCATGGGTTTCTGCACGCCGCAGCAATATGAGGATTTTCTCAAGCAGACGCCGCAGCTCGAAAAGATCATCGCCCATGAGGGCATCTTCTTCTTCAAATTTTATCTCGATATCGGCCGCGAGATGCAGCTCAAGCGCTTCCACGACCGCCGCCATGATCCGCTGAAAGTCTGGAAACTGTCGTCGATGGACATCGCGGCGCTGACCAAATGGGGCGATTACAGCGATAAGCGCAACCGGATGCTGAAGGAAACCCATACGGATTTTGCGCCCTGGACGGTGATCCGCGCCAACGACAAGCGGCGCGCCCGCCTCGAACTGATCCGCCACATGCTGAACGCGATGGATTATGACGGCAAGGATAAAAAGGCGCTCGGCACGGTCGACGAAGAGATCATCGGCTCGGGGTCCGGGTTTCTGAAATAAGGCTTTCCGAAATAGGAGTTCACTGCCCCGGCAGGATGCGGATGGCAAAGAGGTTGATGCCGCGCGCCTTGCCGTCGAGATCGCTGTTGATCGTCAGCGTGCCCGGCGCATTCGGCGCCAGCGAGCGGTCGAACTTCACCTGCAGCAGCGCATCCGACTTTTCCCGGGTGACGTTGAAGCGATGGCGGGCGCAATTGCCGAGCGACTGGAAATTGCATTCGACGGTGACCTGGGTCGGCTCGTCGGTGGTCGATTGCAGCGTCAGCGCGATCGTCGAGGATTTGCCGGCAAGCTGCTGCAGCACCGATGACGGCACGCTGATCGAGATATTGCCATCGGCTGCACCGCTCTCGGAAATCAGGCGGATGGCGGGGCCGTCATTCTCGGCGATCTTTTCGGTGCGCGCCTTTGGACCGCTCTTAATCTTGTCGGCGTCCTCGGGCTTGAACAGCGGGATCCAATCGGCCGAAAAACTGTTCTGCGGATCGATGGTCACCGGCTGGTCGGTGGGAGAGGCCGCATTGCCGGCGCTGTCGTCATTGCCGGTGAAATCCTCGGGCTGGGTGCTTGCCGGCGGATTGGCAACGCTGGTGTCGCGCTCGGCTGCGGTCAACAGCAGGCCCGAGGTATGCGCCCACCAGGCGCCGATGCCGATAAAGGCCAGCAGCACGCACCAGACGAGCAGCCGCGAAAAGAATTTGCGCGGCTTGCGGCGGCCGGCCGCCCGCTCCGGGCGGAAATCCATGTTGGTGGCGCGCTGGCCGCGGGCAAGGCGCTCCTCGCCGACCGGCGCGGCGGCCAGATGATCGCCACTGCCGGCATGCACGTCGTCGAGGCTCGCTTCATCGCGACGGCCGAAGGTCACTTCGGGGGCGCGGGTCTCGCCCGACACGGCGGGACTGTCGATATCATCCACCTCGTCGCGGTGGACCGGCGGTGCGGGCATTTCCACGACCGGCGGCACGGGCACCTCAGGCGGCCTCTGGCGGGGATGCAGGCGGTCACGCTCCTCGCTTTCGATGGCGTGGATGGTGCTTTCCAGGCGATGGCGATGATGGGCAACGACCTCGGTGTCGGTGATATCCTGCTTGCGCAGACCGGCTTCGAGCGCCTGGCGGGCCGACTGGTAGATCCTCGCTCGAACCTCCGGATTGTCGCGATCGGAGTTTTCGAGCGCTGTTCTGATGGCCGTTTCTAATCCGCTCACATCCAGTCCTTCACCATGAACTCGGCATCGGACTGCAATCCCCGCCGTTCTCTCTCAAAATTCGGTAGCGTCAAGTGCGGCAAACCGCAAGCCTTGCAGGCCTGGCCGCGGTTGATCGGCGAGGATAATCGGCAGCTTTCAGCACATGCGGACCTTATTCTATCAGCCTTCTCAGACCTATATATTCGGGGTGAAATCGACGAAGGCATGGCAGCCGCTCTTTTATCGCCTTTTCATCTCTGTTATGAGATTGACGTTTTCGTAAACGTCAATGGAAGTGGTGAACCATGGCCCTGCCCGCGATCCTGAGGGATAAACTGAGACTGCCGGTCATCGGCTCGCCGCTGTTCATCATCTCGCATCCGGCGCTGACGCTGGCGCAATGCAAGGCGGGCGTCGTCGGCGCCTTTCCGGCGCTGAACGCCCGGCCGGAAAGCCAGCTCGACGAATGGCTGGCCGAGATCACCGAGGAGCTTGCCCGCCACGACGCCGCCCATCCGGAGCGGCCGGCGGCCCCCTTTGCCGTCAACCAGATCGTCCACATGTCGAACAAGCGGCTGGAGCATGACCTCTCGCTCTGCGTCAAATACAAGGTGCCGATCGTCATCTCCTCGCTCGGCGCCGTGCCCGAGGTCAACGCCGCCGTGCATTCCTATGGCGGCATCGTGCTGCATGACATCATCAACAACCGCCACGCCCATTCGGCGATCCGCAAGGGGGCCGACGGGCTGATTGCGGTTGCGGCCGGCGCCGGCGGCCATGCCGGCACGCTGTCGCCCTTTGCGCTGATCCAGGAAATCCGCGAGTGGTTCGACGGGCCGCTGCTGCTCGCCGGGGCGATTTCCACCGGCGGCGCGATCCTCGCCGCAGAAGCGATGGGCGCCGACATGGCCTATATCGGCTCGCCCTTCATCGCCACGCAAGAGGCGCGCGCCGCAGACGCCTACAAGCAGGCGATCGTCGAAGGCGCCGCTGGGGATATCGTCTATTCCAACTATTTCACCGGCATACACGGCAATTACCTCAAGCCCTCGATCGTAGCGGCCGGCATGGACCCCGACAACCTGCCGCTCGCCGATCCCTCGAAGATGGATTTCGAGCAGGCAACCGGCGGCGCCAAGGCCTGGAAGGACATCTGGGGCAGCGGCCAGGGCATCAGCGCCATCAAGGCCGTCGAGCCGGTGGCGAACCTCGTCGACCGGCTGGAGGCCGAATACAAAGCGGCGCGCGCCCGGCTGGCGCTCTGAACCGCGCCTTCTCGGCCCCTCCCCTCTTTTTTGCCAAAGCCATGACAGGGTGCTTGAAATCTTCGAACAATGGCTGTATCAGCGCCATGCAAATCGCGGGCCGCTTGCTTCGGCCGTGAAATGCCGCTTTAGCTCAGGTGGTAGAGCACATCATTCGTAATGATGGGGTCGCAGGTTCGAGTCCTGCAAGCGGCACCACTAACCTTTTGAAACTACGACCCAATTTATGGCGGCTTACACTGATGACGACCGGGTCACCACCAGGTCGCCACCGATCAAGAGCCCTTTAGCGGCCCCATTCGCCGCGCCCCGACCATGCCGACCGGGGCACGGCCTTCGTTAGGCGTAGCGAGCGAGCCGCCAAGTGACACTCTTGTCACGGTAAGGCGGAAAGCGGTTACCCTTTGCGATCGGTGCGATGGTCGATGGGGTGCCGACCACCTCCCACACTCCGCTTTCGGGGCACGTCTCGCCAGTGCGGGCGGTTGTTCCAATAGGACGCTTCATAGTTTTTACTCCGGCGACAGGTTGATGTTGTTCGCCCGAAGGGATAAATCCGTAGTGCTTGCTCGGATGTCCCGCGAGGCCGATCAGTCTTGACGGTGTCGCGAATCCATCCAGACCAACCGAGAGACGAGATCGTTGGCGCGGTCTCGTCTTTTTCATCTAGGGAACTTTCGATCCCCTAAGTATGCATTCGCTACCCCTCCGCTGCGTCGGCGCGAGTTGCCCTTTTGAGAGGTACCAAAACATGAGTCTCCCACGACTTCCGAAGGCGTGAGTTGATCGACTTCACCGTCGACGCCGGGATCGGGGACTCAAAAAATTCGCGCCAGATGCCGGCAAGGTCACGCTTGTAACCGGAGCCCTCTCCGTAGCGCGCGATCGCCTGCTTCCACACGTCCCTTTCGGCGGACAATAAGTTACCATAGGCGTCGCGGCCGATCGTAAGGCAACTTGCGAGAAATTCTTGTCGCCCCTCTGCAACGAGGGTTCGGACAGCCTTGAGACTTTGTACGACGTCCTCCAGTTCGCCATACTCGTTCTCAAAGTCGTCCAATCGATGATTGATCCTGGAAATATGATCCGCAATGCGCAGATTCGCATCAATACGTACGCCGCTGCCGAGAATATGTGTGACCGGGAAATTGCTCCAATCCCCTCCTCGCACTATGGACGCTGCAATTGAGCTGTGATGGGCGGTTGCGAGCTGATCGATGAGGTTCTGATGTGGCGGGCGGACAGTAGTAGGCATCGGCGCGACATCCTCAAGGAGGCGATCGACCGAGTGTTGGATGCCCCGGCGCGCTTCGGCAGTCTTCACGACATCGACGTTCTGAATGAGATTTTGCACACCTGCGGAGGCTGCGGAAACCCGGTCAGCGTAGACAGCGCGCATTTCCGCAATCTGCCCGCGCAGCGACGTCCACACGCGGTCGGCGTCATCACTATGAGCATCAAAGAAATAGGTTGGCGTAGCGGGAAGTGTGGCCTTGACCAATGCTTGGGCGACGTCCTTTCGCCGGATACTGTAACCCTGCGCTCGGGACGAAATAGGCTCATCGAATCCTGGAACCTGCAATGCCTCATCGCCGCGGGGCAACACAAGGATACATTGCCTCTTCCGAGAGGCAGCATCAGAGCCCGCCTCCTGCGAGTCCTGAAGGTGGCGTTGGACAGAGGCATTTGGGGCATCTGGAAATTTGGTGCAAAGCACGGCTAAGGTTCGCGGATCGTCGCGGAGCGCGGTCAAATCTTCACGCTGTGTAACCTGCTCAACACCCCGGGTATCTATAACGGATAGAATCTGCCCATCTGCACTCAAATTGCTCGAAGGCATGAGGACGTTGATACGGCGAGGTACGCCAAAGCGCTCATCCATCCCATTATTGATATGGGAAACAGTCTTTGATACCCAGCTAAGCCCGTCTTCACTCCCTTCCGGCAAGACAAGCTGACGCTCCCGGCGCTCAGGCAGCCGCATCGCCGAGACGAGCTGATCTACAGCCTGATCGATAGAAAGTCCGCCTTCCAACAAGTCTGCGATCGGATCGATACTTTGGAACTCGTCTTCCCCTATTTCGACTGTGGATGTCTTCATTCCGGACATGTTCCGAAGCACCCGGGCCACTTCAGACGGAATGCCCACACCAGATGCGTCAGGGGCGACACTTGTCACAAGGTCACGTGTCAATCGAACAACCTCGTCATCGTCCAAGGCATCGACGGCAATGCCGAAAGTCGGTGCGACCCGAATAGCGGTCTCGCATACCGTGGTACGGCCAGAACCAACAGGGAAGGCCGGCTTCCGTTGGCTTCGACCATCACCAACCAGCAGGCCGGCGGCATGCGCCAAAGCCGTCGTCTTGCCGACCCCGATATCCCCTATCCATGCCACAGTATGGTCTCGGCGCTGCAGATAATTTGCCGCAACTGAGAGCTCAGCTCGTAGAAGATCAATTGGAGCCCTCAGGATAGGGTCATTGCGCGGACTACGCTCAAACTCGCTGAGTTGGCTCAGGGAATGGTCGATTGCCCACAATTCCTCTCGATTTGGATGCAGGTACGACGGAGGAGCGCTATGCTTCCAATCTCGATTGTAGAATTCGAGGACTTCATTGGCCAACGGTGTCCCAATCGCCGAAAGATAGCGTTCGGCAATTTCTGGCTCGGCGTCGTCGGCCTTTTCAAGTTTAGAGAGGACGCTGGCCACGGTCTGCATCCGACTGGCTAGGTTGGCTTGACTGAGTTTTTCAGTCTCCCGAACATACTTCAAAACCTCGGATGGGATCGGCTGCGGCATAAAACCCTCTTTCGTTCTCAATATAGTCATGCCTTATATTGGAAAAATTCGCAATATATAAAATCATAATTTAGCTAACTTTCCTACACCAGTTGATCGACAGAGAAATTTTTTTGATCATTTGGGGTTTTGGTGTCTCTGGATCGCTGGGCTTTCCCCTGCGGCCGACACCGGGTTGCACCTCCCTCCTGATAGAACGAAGGCCCGGGCGAAATGGCACCGGGCCTTCGTCTTCGACCGACCTTCCTTCAAATGACGCGAAAACAAATGCCATCATGAGAAACCGGGCGCGGGCTGCTTTACCGTTCGGCCGTGAGGACGTAAAAGAACAGCATCACTCCGCAAGCGGCGCATCGCCCCACATCTCAGCCAGCCCGCCGACATTCCCGGCCATGCGGAGCACCCGAAGAGGATCGTCATGTCGAATGCAGCGCAACGCTCGAACCGCGTGCTTATCGTCGCCACCATCATGCTCGCGACCTTCATGGTGGCGATCGAGGCGACGATTGTGGCGACCGCGATGCCGCGCATCGTCGGGCAGCTCGGCGGCTTTTCCTATTACAGCTGGGTGTTTTCGGCCTTCCTGCTGGCGCAGTCGACGACCACTGTTATCTACGGCAAGCTTTCCGACATTTTCGGGCGCAAGCCGGTGCTGATCGGCGGCATCCTGATCTTCCTCGTCGGCTCGCTGCTTTGCGGGCTTGCCTGGTCGATGATGTCGCTGGTGCTGTTCCGGCTGCTGCAGGGGCTCGGCGCCGGCGCCATCCAGCCGGTGACGATGACCATCATCGGCGATCTCTTCAAGCTCGAGGAACGCGGCCGCGTGCAGGGCGCGATGGCGACCGTCTGGGCGACCTCGGCCGTCGTCGGGCCGCTGGCCGGCGGCATCATCGTCGACAACATCTCCTGGGCCTGGATCTTCTGGATCAACCTGCCGATCGGCATCATCTCGATCATCGCCTTCATGATCTTCCTGAAGGAGGACGTGGCGCACAAGCAGGCAAAGATCGACTACCTCGGATCGGTGCTGTTTTCGATCTCGATCGTCGCACTGCTCGTCATGCTGACGGAAACCGATGCCAGCGCCTGGATTCTGATTTCGCTTTTTTCCGTCTTCGTGGTCACGGGCCTTCTCTTTCTCGCCCAGGAGAAGCGGGCGCCGGAGCCGATCATTTCGATCCCGCTCTGGAGCCGAAGGCTGATCGCGACCAGCAATGCGGCGACGCTGCTGGCCGGCATGGCGCTGATCGGGCTTTCGACAATCCTGCCGATCTATGTGCAGGGCGTGCTCGGCCGCTCGCCGATCGTTGCAGGCTTCACACTCACGATGCTGGTTGTCGGCTGGCCCCTGTCGGTGATGCTCTCCAGCCGCTTCTACAAGGCCTTCGGCATCCGCCGCACCTTGCGTGTCGGCAGCCTGCTGTTTCCGTTCGGCGCCTGTTTTCTTCTGTTCCTGACACCGGAGAGTTCGCCTGTTATTGCCGGCGCCGGCTCCTTCTTCATGGGCTTCGGCATGGGTCTCATCAGCCTCACCAGCATCGTGCTGGTGCAGGACAGCGTCGAATGGTCGATGCGCGGCAGCGCCACCGCCTCGATCATCTTTGCCCGCAGCCTCGGCAATACGCTCGGCGCCACCGTGCTCGGCGCCATCCTCAATGCCGGCATCAATCACTATGCGAGCGGCGAGGCGGCGGCGGGCCTGCATGAGGCGCTGAACCAGCCGACCGGGCTTTCGGCGCTCGCCGCCGATCCGGCCATCCGCGCCGTCTTCAATGCGGCGCTGCACTGGAGCTTCTGGGGCGTGGTCGTCGTCGCGGTGCTGACCTTCTTCACCACCTGGCTGATCCCGGTCGGGCCCGGCCGGAAGCGCGAGGGGGCGGCTGTCGCAAGCGAGGCGGCCTCGCATTAGGCGGTTCAGTTATTCACGGAAGGGCTCCGGGCAAACCGCTTCGCACGTCTCCTGAATCTCGTTGTCGACGAGATTGTCTCGAAATGCAGAGGTGATTTTCCGGACATGGCGGCCGCAACGCGCCCGGAGCGAACCTCCGGCATAGTTCCTTACAGGGCATCCCGAATATCGAAGCGGACGATCTTGTCGCCTTCGATGCGAAAGATATGCGTGACGGTCTTGTCCTTCAGGCCGTGGCTTTGCCCTTCCAGCGGCCGGCCGTCGAGGTCAAAGACCAACTGGATCACCTCGACAGCCACAGTGCCATCGTCCGTTTCCGCAAAGGCGACCGGCTCGACATGTGGACTGATGACAGCCCATTGGCGTGTCCAATAGTCGCGCACGGCCTCACGACCATGAACATGGCCGCCATCCATGCCGTTGGCCCAGGCGACATCGTCGGAAAGGACGGCGAGGACAGCGTCGATGTCCCTGGCGTTGAAGCCGGCATAGACGCGCTTGAGCATTTCGACGTCATTGTTGGACATGTCATTTCCTCAATGGAGTTTGAAAGATCAGCTTGGCGGCATCAAACGATATTGCCGAATGCCGCGCATCAATATACATATGTACGTATATATCTTATGATCAAGCGCAGGCAAGAGGTCAAGCGGAATGGATGAAGACGTGCTTTCGACGCCGGGGCATCTCATCAGTCTTGCGGCGCGCGGATTTGCGCGCTTGAGCGAAACACGCCTCAAACCGCTCGGCTTCGGTGTCGGCCAATTGCCTGTGCTGGTGGCGCTGCAAGATGGCAAGGCAAGCACGCAGCGCGATCTCGCCCGCTTTGCCAGGGTCGAGCAACCGCCGATGGCGCAGATGCTCGCCCGCATGGAGCGGGATGGCTTGATCGAGCGGACACGCGACCCGGCTGATGGTCGCAGCAGCCGCATCGTGCTGGCCAAGGCCGCGCGGGACGGCATGCCGGAGGCGATTGCGGCCTTGTTCCAGGGGAATGAAGAGGCATTGGCCGGGTTCACCGACGCGGAAGCAGGACAACTTGTCGGTCTGCTCAAGCGGCTGATCGACAATCTGGATCAGATGGCGAGCGCAGAGTCGGCGTCAGGCGATTGCTGAGTTTTGGCCAGGCGGAGAATTTCTATTCTGGGACTGTGCTGTCCTTATGCGAACTCGTGCCGTCTTTCAGCACGGATGGGTTCTTCAAAACCCGTACAAGCAGGTTCGGTTTTCGCCTGCGCGGGATGAGATCGATATCGCTGACAAGCTTTGCGCCGCCCTTGCGCCGCTCGAGCGTGATCTTGCGGCTATGGAAGGCCTCCAGTTCAGCCCGATGCGCGACGCTGATGATGGTCACGTCGGGCAATTCATCGATCACCATATGCATCATCTTATCCTGGCTCTTCTCATCGAGTGCCGAGGTTGCTTCATCCAGCACGATGATATCGGGATGGTGGAGCAGCAGGCGCGCAAAGGCGAGACGCTGCTTTTCGCCGCCCGACAGCGTCTGGTCCCAGGGCGCCTCTTCCTCGATCTTGTCGTTGAGATAATCGAGCCCGACCTTGTCGAGGGCCGCCTTGATCTTATCCAGCGTCCAGCTGTCGGCGGCGCCGGGATAGGCGACGGCACGGCGAAGCGTGCCGGACGGGATATAGGGTCGTTGCGGCAGCATGAACAATCGTCTGTCGGCGTGGAAATTGACGCTGCCGCTTCCCCACGGCCAGAGACCTGAGATCGCCCGCACCAGCGTGCTCTTGCCGGACCCGGATTCGCCGGCCACAAGCACCCGTTCGCCGGGCTCGATCTCGACCCGCGTTTCCGTGACCACGGCGGTGCCATCGTCAAGCGATACGGAGAGATCGTTGAGGCTGAGCATCGCCTCGCCTTCGGTTTCACCATGCTTGATGCGCCCGAGCGAGTCGCTCTGTTCGGCGCGCTCCAGCCCGTCGAGCGACATCATCAGCGAGGCGATGCGCCGTGCACAGGCGTTCCAATCGGCAAGACGCGGATAGTTATCAACAAGCCAGCCGAACGCCCCCTGAACGATGGCGAAGGCAGAGGCAGCCTGCATGACCTGTCCCAGCGTCATGCTGCCTTCGAGAAATTTTGGCGCGCACAGCAGGACCGGGACGACTGGCGCAATCAGCATGGATCCATGCGACACAAGCGTCGTGCGCATGTGCTGGCGGGCAAGGAGCGCCCATTGCCTGAGCACATTGGCGAAGGTCTTATCGAGGTCATTACGCTCCTCCTCTTCGCCGCCGAGCAAGGCGATGCTCTCGCCGTTTTCCCGCACATGCGTCAGCGTGTAGCGAAACTCGGCTTCTGCTTGATTTTTCGCCTCGGAGACGTGGACGAAATAGCGGCCGATGACCGCCATCGAGCTGGAGGTGATCGCGGCGTAAAGGACCGCAGTGATGACGAGAAAGCCGGGAATGGTGACGGTCCAACCTGCGATCGGCAGAGTGAGAGCCCCGCCGATCGTCCAGAGCACGACGATGAAGGTCGAGGCCGCCAGAAATGCGGAAATGACACCGGCGATGAAATCGACGGGTGCTTCGGTGGCAATCCGCAAATCCTCGGAAATGCGCGCTTCGGGGTTCTTGTGGTCGCCGCCGATGAGATTCAACTGATAGTAACGGCCGTTTGCGAGCCAGCGCGCGATGACTGCGCTTGTCAGCCAGGAACGCCACCGACGCTGGATCATCATGCGAACGGCGACTTGTACAGTGACAATAGCCACAGTTCCAAGCACGAGCGGCACGAATACAGCGCTCAGGAAATAGACGGTGCCCGCATCGTGCCGCTCTATGGCGTCGAATATCCCGCGGTTCCACAGATTGATTCCGTACTGGAAGCCGACATTCATGCCGATCAGGGCCAATAGCCCGATCGAGAAGGGCCAAGCGAACTTGTCGCCATCGCGGCTCCAGTAACGGCGCGCGCTGATCCAGAAACGTTTCAGCAAATAGCGCTTGCGCGCCTGCTCGGTCTCTTCAGGCGTTAGCTCCGGATCGGGTTGGATGGCATCTGGCGGCAGCGCGACTTCGACAGTCGATGCCTTCTCCTGGCGCGACTTCTCGGCACCGTCCGGCTCGGTGCCGTCGACCGATTTCGGTTTCAATTTAGCGTCGGTCATGTCAGCGATAACGGCTTACAAATCAAAAGGTTTCATGATGCCGGTACCGAGGATGGTATCCGGCGTCTACCCGGCAAACCGCTCGCGGTAGGCTTTCGGACTGGTACCGAAGTGGCGCAGGAAGGCCCTTCTCATGGTTTCCTCCGATCCGAAGCCACAACGCCTGGAGACCCGGGCAACAGACTGGCCTTCATCCAGCAAGCGTCGGGCGGTTTCGATCCTGATGTCTTCGATCGCCCGGGCCGGCGTCAGCCCTGTTACCTGCCGATAATGCCGCGAAAAACTGCGCGAGCTCATGTTGACCCGTGCGGCAAGAGCCGCCAGCGGCAATGGGCGGCTCAAGTTTTCCATGATCCATGCGTGCAGTTGGTCGAAACGCCCGTCATTTTCCTGCAGTGAGAGGGCCGTGCTGAATTGCGACTGTCCGCCCGGCCGCTTCAGAAAAACCACCAACTGCCTCCCGACAGCGAGCGCCGCCTTCCGACCCAGGTCGATCTCGATGAGCGCCAAGGCAAGGTCGATGCCCGCTGTCACGCCGGCGGATGTCCACATGTCGCCATCACTAACAAAAATGGGGTCAGGATCGAGGCGCACCAACGGAAAGCGTTTTGTGAATTCAGCGCAACGCTGCCAGTGCGTGACGACACGCCGTCCGTCGAGCAATCCTGCTGTCGCCAGCAAAAATGCACCGCTGCAAACGGAAGCGGTGCGCCGCGCCGCCTTTGAGCGGCCTCTGACCCATTCCACCAGATCGCGGTTTTCACAAGCCGCATTGACACCCCAGCCTCCCGCCACGACGAGCGTGTCCAGCGGCGCATCCGGCGACGGCAACGGGGAGGCTGCCAAGGCGAGACCCGACGATGTTCTTACCTGAGCGCATTGCGCCACCACGACAGTCTCATAGGGCCTCGCTTTGTCAGCAAGCGCAGCCAGATCGTTTGCCGTTGCAAAGACCTGCAAAGGGCCTGCCACATCAAGAAGCTGGCTGTCGGGGAAGGTCAGGATTTCGATACGGCGAGGGTTATTTGGCATGAACGGAGGGATGATTGGCAAACACGCCAATCATTGCTCCACTAGGATTGGGAAAGTCAATCAGGAGTTTCCCCATGCCTCTTTCTTTCGGAATCCTCGTCTTCCCCGATGTTCAGCAACTCGACCTCACCGGCCCTTACGAGGCTTTCGCCTCGGCTGAAGGCACAGAGGTTCATCTGATCTGGAAGGATTTGCGGCCCGTTCTGGCCTCTACCCGGCTGTCTTTGACGCCGACCACGACCTTTGCGGAATGCCCGCCACTCGACGTTCTCTGCATTCCGGGCGGAAGCGGTATCAACGCATTGTTGCTCGACGAGATGGTGCTCGCTTTTGTTCGGGAGCGGGCGGTGAAGGCGCGCTACGTCACGTCTGTCTGCACGGGCGCGCTGGTGCTGGGGGCGGCGGGGTTGCTCAAGGGAAAACGCGCGACGACCCACTGGAATGCGCTCGATTTCCTGCCGCGCTTTGGCGCCACGCCCGTCGAGGAGCGAGTCGTACAGGATGGCAACCTGATCACCGCAGGCGGTGTCACCTCGGGCATCGATTTCGGACTATCCGTGATTGGCGAGCTTCTGGGGCAGACAGAAGCCGAAACGGTCCAGCTCGCTCTGGAATATGCTCCCGCGCCACCATTTTCTTCCGGCACGCCGAAGGAAGCTTCAGCAAAAGTGCTGGGAGATACGAGGCAGCGCCTTTCCGCATCGCGCGCCGCGCGCGAAAGGATATTGTCGCAATTGCCGGGAGATATTTGAAAGGGAATTGAGCAGCTGAAGACGCCGGCCGGTTTTTGCAGGCACCCAATGCGGCACTTTTCCCGGAATAACTCTCCCCGCCTCACGCAGTTTCACTGGCAATCTGCGGCAGGGATTGCAGCAGGGTCTGGCGGGCGGAGTGCAGATGCGCGCGGCAGGCGGTTTCGATTGCCGCCTGGTCGCCGGATTCCAGGGCTGCGATATAATCCAGATGTTCGTGGATGGCGCGTTCGTTGCGCTGGCGGGCGGCGGTCTTGTTCCACTGGTAGTGATAGTGGAAAACGATGGCGATGGCGTCGTAGAAATCGGCGATGAAGCGGTTTTTCGAGGCGCGATGGATCAACAGGTGGAAGCGCTCGTCGAGGACGGAGAAGTCCTTGAAACGCTGGTTGATGTCGGCAAGCATGGCGTGATGTTCATCGCGCATGGCGGCGAGATCGATCCAGGCCTGGTGATCGCGCGGAAGCCGGCCGAATTCGGCGGCGGAGTGCAGCTCGAACATCTCGCGCACATCGGCGAGCTCGAGGGCGAATTCGCGGGTGAAGCCCTTGAGCGTCCAGTGGCTGTTCGGCCGTTTCTCGATGAGGCCGAAGCGGGAGAAGCGGATCAGGAATTCACGCACGCTGGTTGTGCCGGTGCCGATCTCGCGAGCTAGCTCCAATTCGTTGATCTGCATGCCGGGTGCTGCATCATCGGCAAGGATGCGCTGCATGAAGCTGCGCTCGATGATGTCGTGCAGGGAATCGGTTTCTTCCGAGGGAAAGAGGTCGCGGTCCGTCGGCTGGCGCAGCACGATCTTCTGGCGCTTGTTCCAGCGGATGATGCCTTCTTCGCTGAGCCGCGTCAGGATGGCGCGCGCCGTCGAGCGGCTGACGCCGAGCTGGGCGGCGATCTCCGGCTCCGAGGGCAGTGCGGTATCCGTGCGCAAGGCTGCAGCATACCTATTGTAGGCTTCCTTGAAGACCGTATTCTGCCGTGCCACCAGACCCCGCTTTCCGCCCTCGTGAGCGCCTTCCCGCTTCACAGCAGGACAGAGCGGACCGGGGCTTGTTCAAACGACCTTTAGCTTATTTCCGGTCGCCTGCGGCTCATTGCCTCCCTCGTCCACAGGATCAATATTCCCGTTGACTTGAAAATGTTTATTGTAGATAAAAAACAAAATCAATGCGCATTCGCCGATGCAGCGAGTGTTTCCCAGGGAGAATAAATTGGACAAACTGCCTTGGATCATCCTTTCGGCCGGAGACAATGTCGCGGTCGCAACGGCGGCAATCGCGCCGGGTTCGACGGTTGCCGGCATCGAAGCCCGTCAGAAGATCGACCCCGGCCACAAGGTGGCGATAGCGGATATTCCGCTCGGGTCGCCCGTGGTGAAATACGGACAGGCGATCGGCCGCACCACTGAAGAGGTCAGGGCCGGCGACCATGTGCACAGCCACAACCTGCATTTCGAAAACGACCGGCTGGCGGCGACCGCCAATTCGGCGCCGGAGACGGCGACGGCCGACGACAAGGCGCGCACCTTCATGGGTTACCGCCGCGCCGACGGGCGGGCGGCGACCCGCAACTATATCGGCATCATCGCCAGCGTGAACTGTTCCACCACGGTCTGCCGGGCGATCGCCGACGAGGCGAACCGGACGATCTTGCCGCATTATGAGGGCATCGACGGTTTCGTGCCGATCGTGCATGACCAGGGCTGCGGCATGAGTTCGACCGGCGACGGCATGAACGTGCTGCACCGGACGCTCGCCGGCTATACCAGGCATGTGAATTTCGGCGGCGTGCTGATGATCGGCCTCGGCTGCGAGGTCAACCAGCTGACGCTGTACGGCCAGAGCGGTGCGGGCGCTTCGAAGCGGCATTTCAATATTCAGGATGCCGGCGGTTCCCGCCGCGCGGTCGAGCGGGCCATGGGTATGCTGCGCGAGATCGCTGCCGATGTCGGCAAGGAAAAGCGCGTGCCGATGTCGGTGAGCGAGATCATCATCGGCCTGCAATGCGGCGGCTCGGACGGCTTTTCCGGCATCACCGCCAATCCGGCGCTGGGTGTCGCAGCCGACCTCCTGGCGGCGGCCGGCGGCACGGCGATCCTGTCGGAGACTTCGGAAATCTATGGTGCGGAGCACCTTTTGCGCAGCCGCGCCGTCAGCGACGAGGTGGCAAAGAAGCTCGACGAGAAAATCGCCTGGTGGGAGGATTATGTCGCTCTGCACGGCGCCTCGCTCGACAACAACCCGTCGCCCGGCAACAAGCGCGGCGGGTTGACCACCATTCTGGAGAAGTCACTCGGCGCGGTTGCCAAGGGTGGGCGCTCGCCGCTGACGGCGGTCTATGGTTATGCCGAGCGGGTCACGGCCCCCGGGCTCGTCTTCATGGACACCCCCGGCTACGACCCGGTCTCGGCGACCGGCCAGGTGGCCGGCGGGGCGAATATGATCGCCTTTACCACGGGCCGCGGCAGCTGCTTCGGCTGCCGGCCGGCACCGTCCCTGAAGCTTTCCAGCAATTCGGCGCTCTATGCGTCGATGGAAGAGGACATGGACATCGATTGCGGCACCATCGCCACCGGCGACGCGACGATCAGCGGCAAGGGCCGCGAAATCTTCGACCTCATCGTCGATACGGCTTCGGGCAAGAAGACGAAGAGCGAGCTCTTCGGCTACGGCGATAACGAATTCGTGCCCTGGCATCTGGGCGCAACGCTCTAGCTTTTTGTTTTACGCAAGCCCTTGGAAAACAGCTTCACACTTTTCCCGGGATTGCTCCGGATAGACAGTTTCAGCTTCTTCGCGAGGAGGAATGATGAAGACGAGAAAGATCGGCAAGACCAAGCTGGAGGTGACCGAAATCAGTTTCGGCGCGGCAGCTCTCGGCGGTCTCTACCGTGCCTGCCCGCGCGAGCAGGCGATGGACACGCTGCAGGCGGCCTGGGATAGCGGCATCCGCTATTTCGACGTCGCGCCCTGGTATGGGCTGGGTCTCGCCGAACGGCGGGTCGGCGATTTCCTGCGCGACCAGCCGGATGGCAGCTACGTGCTTTCCACCAAGGTCGGCCGGCTGCTGCGGCCGGTGCCGACCGGCACCGTGCCCGATTACAGCTATGTCGATCCGCTCTCCTTCGACGCCGATTACGACTATTCCTATGACGGCATCATGCGCTCGGTCGAATTCAGCTATGCACGCCTCGGCCTCAACCGCATCGACATTCTCTATGTGCACGATATCGGCGTCTATACGCATGGCGCGGCGAAGAATGCGGTCCACCAGAAGCAGTTTCTCGATTCCGGCGTGAAGGCGCTGGAGGAACTCAAATCCTCGGGCGCGATCTCCGCCTTCGGCCTCGGCGTCAACGAAGTGCCCGTCTGCCTCGACGTCATGCACCATGCCGATCTCGACTGCATCCTGCTTGCCGGCCGTTATACGCTGCTCGACCGTTCGGCCGTTGCCGAACTCCTGCCGCTCTGCCGGCAGAAGGGCACGTCGCTCGTCGTCGGCGGCGTCTTCAATTCCGGCATTCTCGCCACCGGCCCGGTGCCGGGCTCGCATTTCGATTATATGCCGGCAACCGACGATGTGCTTGCCAAGGTCGGCGCCATGGAGGCGATCGCCAAAAGCCATGGGGTGCCGCTCGCGGCTCCCGCCCTGCAGTTTCCGCTGCGCGATCCGGTCGTCGCATCGGTGCTGATCGGCACGGCCAAGGCTTCGAGCCTGAAGCGCAACATGGAGATCGTCGAGCCGCGGCTTACCGACGAGATCTACGGGGAATTCGAGCCCTATACGCTGGTCGCGCCGCCGCTCGGCGCCGAAGCGGTGCGGGTCTGAGGAGACATTATGCTCAAGGGTATTCATCCATTGCTCGGCCCCGACCTGCTTCATGCGCTGAAGACGATGGGACATGGTGACGACATCGTCATAGCGGACGCCAATTTTCCCTCGGGCTCGATGGGCCCGCCCGTCATTCGCGCCGACGGCGTCAGCGCCACTGACATGGCCGAGGCGATCCTCACCCATATGCCGCTCGATACTTTCGTGCCGGAAACGGCGTGGCGGATGGAAGTGGTGGGCGATCCCGATGCGATGCCCGAAGTCTGCGCCGAGTTCCAGCAGATCGTGTCCAGGCGTGCCGGCGATTTCCGCATCGTGCCGGTGGAGCGCTTTGCCTTCTACGCGATGGCCCGCAAGGCCACCTATATCGTCGCGACGACGGAATTCCGGCTGTACGGTAACCTGATTTTGAAAAAGGGTGTCGTCCATCCGCATGAGGTTGATCTGGCCTGAACCCTATTTTAGGGTATCGTACTATTGGAATAAAATCAGTTGCTTGGGTGGAGTTTAGCAAAGCAAAAAAGCCAGATTGACGCACTTGCAATTTGATTGCGCCTCGGCTAGCTTCTCCCTGCAAATGTTTTTTATCGATAAAAATCGTCCGCCTGCGTTCAGCGGCCGATTTATTCGGAGGAGAACGCACCCTGAGAGGAGAACCCTTATGAGTATCGTGAAATCCCTTCTGTCCCGTCGCGCCTTTACGGCGCTTGCGGGTGCCGCGGTCATCGCCACGGCGATGCCGGCAACGTCGTTTGCCGCCGACGTGACGATCCCGATCATCGTCAAGGACACGACGTCCTTCTACTGGCAGATCGTTCTGGCCGGCGCGCGCAAGGCTGGCAAGGATCTCGGCGTCAACGTGCCGGAACTCGGCGCACAGGCCGAATCCGACGTCAACGGCCAGATCAGCATTCTGGAGAATGCTGTTGCCGGCAAGCCGGCCGCCGTCGTCATTTCGCCGACCGAATTCAAGGCGCTCGGCAAGCCGATCGATGAAGCCGCCAAGTCGGTTCCGATCATCGGCATTGACTCCGCTGCCGACTCCAAGGCGTTCAAGTCGTTCCTGACGACCGACAACGTTCAGGGCGGCCGCATCGCCGCCGACGGTCTTGCCGCCGCCATCAAGGGCGCCACCGGCAAGGAAGAGGGCGAAATCGTCATCCTCACCAATCTTCCGGGCGTCGGCTCGCTGGAACAGCGCCGCGAAGGCTTCCTGGATCAGGTAAAGACCAAGTATCCCGGCCTGAAGGTGATTGCCGACAAGTACGGCGATGGCCAGGCAACGACCGGCCTCAACATGATGACCGACCTGATCACGGCAAACCCGAACCTCGTCGGCATCTTCGCCTCGAACCTGATCATGGCGCAGGGCGTCGGCCAGGCGATTGCTGAAAACAAGCTCGGCGACAAGATCAAGGTCATCGGCTTCGATAGCGACGACAAGACGGTCGGCTTCCTCAAGGATGGTGCGATTGCCGGCCTCGTCGTTCAGGACCCCTACCGCATGGGTTATGACGGCGTGAAGACCGCTCTTGCCGTCTCCAAGGGCGAGAAGGTCGAAGCCAATGTCGACACCGGCGCAAACCTCGTCACCAAGGCGAATATGGCCGATCCGAAGATCGACGCACTGCTGAACCCGAAGATCAAGTAACAAAGACAGACAGGCCGCGCCGGCTTCAAAAACCGGCGCGGCCTTTTCCATCCATGGTATGGTTACCGGGGGTGGAGCAGACGTGACACAAGGAGGAGAGGTCCATGATCGGACTGGAAGAGGTCAGTCATCGCCATGATGACAGCGCGACGCTGAAAGAAGCCAATCGAATTCCCGCCGGATCGCCTATCCTCGAACTCAAGGGCCTGCAGAAGAATTACGGTCATGTGCAGGCGCTGAAGCCAGCGACGCTGACCTTCCTCGCCGGCGAAATCCACGCCATCGTCGGCGAAAACGGCGCCGGCAAATCCACCCTGATCAAATTACTGACCGGCGTCATCACCCGCACGGCCGGCGAAGTGCTGTGGTGCGGCCAGCCGGTGGGGCTGTCGACGCCGAACGAGGCGATCGCCCGCGGCATCAATGCCGTCCACCAGGAAGTCGTGCTCTGCCGGCACCTGACGGTCGCCGCCAATCTCTTCCTCGGCGACGAGGTCAACCGCTACGGCCTGATGCGCAAGAAGCAGATGGAGAAGATGGCGCAGGCCGTGCTCGACGATCTCGGCTTCGGCCTGCCGGCCGGTGCGCTGTTGAGCTCGCTGACGATCGGCCAGCAGCAGCTGGTGGCAACGGCGCGCGCGGCAATGCGCGGCACGCAGTTCCTGATCTTCGACGAACCCACCGCCTATCTCACCCGCCAGGAATCGGCGCAGCTCTTCAAGCTGATCCGCCGCCTGCAGGGCGAAGGCGTCACCATCGTCTATATCAGCCACCGCATGGAAGAAGTCTTCGAACTTGCCGACCGTGTCTCGGTGCTGCGCGACGGCACGCATGTCGGCACGCGCCTGATCGGCGAGACCAACGATGCCGAGCTGATCGCGCTGATGATCAACCGCTCGATCGAACAGATCTACCACAAGGAAGAGATTGCGATCGGCGAGACGATCCTTGCCGTCAACGGCCTTTCCGGTCCGGGCTTCGAAGATGTGTCGCTGAGCGTCAAGGCGGGCCAGATCGTCGGGCTCTACGGCCTGATCGGCGCCGGGCGCAGCGAATTCGCGCTCGGGCTCTATGGACGCCAGCCGACGACATCAGGCGATATCCAGTGGATGGGCAAGCGCGTCGACATCAAGAACGAACGCACCGCCATGGAGCTCGGCATTGCGCTGGCGCCGGAAAGCCGGCGCGACCAAGGGCTCTGCCTCAACCTGCCGATCGGCCTCAACATCAATCTGCCGGTGTTCGGACGGCTGAGCCACGGACCTGTGATCAACCATGCGCGCGAGTCGGCCAATGCCGACAAGCAGATCCGCGATCTCAGCATCAAGACGCCGAGCCGGCGCGTTCCGGCCTCCAGCATGTCGGGCGGCAACCAGCAGAAGATCGTCATCGGCAAATGGCTGAGCCATGGCGCCCGGCTCTTCATCTTCGACGAACCGACTGTCGGCGTCGACGTCGGCACCAAGGCGGAAATCTACCGGCTCTTCGCCAAGCTTCTGAAGGACGGCGCGGGCATCATCCTGATCTCTTCCTACCTGCCCGAAGTCTACGAACTGGCTGACCGGCTGCACGTCTTCCGCGCCGGCAAAATCGTCGCCAGCCATGATTTCCACGCGGCGACGCATGAAGAAGTGCTCAGCGAAGCGATCGGCGTCTGAGCCAAAAGAATAAGAGGGAGAAAATTCATGACTGCCACCCCCACTGAAATCGTCGCACCGCCGCCGCGCCGGAAAATGAACATCCTGTTCGGCCTGACGCTGATCGGCCTGCTGATCTTCCTCTGGATCGTGCTCGGCGTCGTCACCCCGAGCTTCTGGACGCCGCTCAACATTTCGAACCTGCTGCGTCAGGGCGCGATGACGGCGATCCTCGCACTCGGACAGACCTTCGTCATCATCACCGCCGGCATCGATCTTTCGGTTGGCGCCATCGTCGGCTTCTGCACCGTCATCATCGCCTGGCTGCTGCAGGCCGGCGTGCCGCTCTGGGGGGCGATCGCGCTGACGCTCGCCATCGGCGTGGCGATCGGCGCCTTCCATGGCTTCGGCATCGTTCATATGGGCCTGCCGCCGTTCATCATCACGCTGGCAACCCTGACATCGCTGCGCGGCATCGGCCTGCTGATCACCAACGGTTCGACGATCAACATCACCAATGAGGGCTTCAGCAATTTCGCCCGCGCCGATCTGCTCAGTATTCCGAGCCTGTTCTGGATGGTCATCCTGGTGGCGGTCCCCTCCTTCATCTTCCTGCATCTGAGCCGTTGGGGCCGCTATCTCTTCGCGGTCGGTTCGAACGCCGAGGCGGCGCGCCTTTCCGGCGTCAACGTCAAGGGCATGATCTATCTTGCCTATATCCTCTCGGCCTCCTTCGCCGCCTTCGTCGGCGTGCTGCTTGCCTCGCGCATCGCCATCGGCAATGCAACGCAGGCCGACGGCTGGGAACTGCAGGCGATTGCCTCGTCCGTCATCGGCGGCACCAGCCTGTTCGGCGCGGTCGGCTCGGTGCACGGGCCGCTGATCGGCGCTTTCATTCTCGCCACCATCAACAACGGCGCGAACCTTCTGAACGTCAACTCCTTCTGGCAGCGCATCATCACCGGTCTGCTGATCATCGTGATCGTGTTCTTCGACCAGCTGCGCCGCCGCCGGAGCAATTGAGCGACATGAGACAGCCGGCTTGAACGAGCCGGCTTCTTCCATTCAAGGAATGCGAGACCCGTCATGAAAGCAGTTCTTTGCCGGGAGCCCGGCGTGCTCGATATCGTCGAGCGTCCTTCGCCAGCGGCTCCCGCCGCCGGCTGGGTGCGGCTTGCCGTCAGCCATGTCGGCATCTGCGGCACCGACTACCACATCTTCGAGGGCAAACACCCCTTCCTCGAATATCCCCGGGTGATGGGGCATGAGATCTCGGCGACGGTGCTGGAAGCGGGCGACGGTGTGGCGATCGCGGTCGGCACGCCCGTCATCGTCAATCCCTATCTCTCCTGCGGGCAATGTGTCGCCTGCCGTCAGGGCAAGCCGAATTGCTGCACCAACATCAAGGTGCTCGGCGTCCATACCGACGGCGCCTTCTGCGAGGAGATTTCGGTTCCATCGGGCAATCTCTATCCCGCCAAGGGCCTGAGCCTCGAGGCGGCGGCAACGACCGAGTTCCTGGCGATCGGCGCCCATGCGGTGCGCCGTTCGATGACCGGCCCCGGTGCGCGGGCGCTCGTCATCGGCGCCGGGCCGATCGGGCTCGGGGCGGCGATCTTCTCGCGCATCGCAGGACATGAGGTGACGCTGCTCGATACCAGCACCGAGCGGCTGCAGATGGCCTCGGAGCGCTTCGGCTTCACCTCCGGCATCGTTGCCAACGAGGCGGCAGCGGAGAGCGTTCGCGCCAAAACCAACGGCGACGGCTTCGACGTGGTCTTCGATGCGACGGGTTACGGCCCTTCGATGGAAAAGGCCTTCTCCTTCGTCGCTCATGGCGGCGCGCTGGTGCTGGTCAGCGTCGTCAAGGACGATATCCGCTTCTCCGATCCCGAATTCCACAAGCGCGAGATGATGGTGATCGGCAGCCGCAACGCCACCCGCGTCGATTTCGAGCATGTCGCGGATTCGATCGCCAAAGGCCTCGTGCCGGTGGAGAAACTCATCACCCACCGCACGACGCTTGCCGACGCGCCGCGCGATCTCGCCCGCTGGGCGCATGAGAAGAATGGGTTGATCAAGGCTGTCATCAGTATCGGGGGTTAGGCAGCGTCGGAAAAGTCCTGCAGAGTTAGGCGCTTATTTTGTCATGTTCGCCGTACTTGCTGCGTAGGTTCCCCCCACACTCGTCATCCTCGGCCTTGAGCGGAGGATGACGAAACGGGGTGCAATCGACAAAATGGGGCCCCCTGTCCCCACGCGCCGTTATCCTGCGGCCACCTCGATCGCCCTGCGCATCTCCCTCGCAACGGCGACATCCGTTTTGTTGGTACTCTTCGCCTCCAACCGGCGCGCAAGATGTCGCGCAACATTTCTCAATCAAAAAGCACACAGACGAATGCGGAAGTGTCCATAAGTGGGGGCCGCCGGATAGCCGGCAGATCTTCGTCGATTGAGTGATGGAAAGGGTCGAGCGATGAAAATGCGAATTGCTTCCTTGGCAATGGCTGCGGCGCTGACAATGCCACTTGCGGTGCCGGCCCGCGCGCAGGTGGTCATCCAGGAAGGCCAGGGATCGGAGTTCTATTCCGATCCTGACGATAACCAGACGGAAACGGATTTTCTGCAGCGATGGAATCACCACCACGACCAGCGAAGCGGATGGCGCTCGGGTCGGGACAATTTCGGCCCGGACGATGCGGTTCGCCTCCTTGAGAGACGTGGTTACCGCGTCAGAGATGTGAAGGACGTGGGTGAACGATATCTGATCCGAGCATGGCGAGACGGGGACGATCTCCTGGTGAGCGTCTCCCGCAGGGGCGATATCATGGGCGTCGTGCACGATCGCGAGTGATGGGCCGTCTTTGCTGTCCCTCACGCCGATGGGATGAAGGGCTGTCTCGATGCTGGCGCGGGCTACAAATTCTAACCTACCGCCTCGATCGCCCTGCGCATCTCCCTCACAACCGCGACATCCGTCTTGTTCGTGCTTTTCGCCTCAAACCCGAAGGCCACCGCGCGCGGATCGGCGCTTTCGACCGGTGAACTGCAGGAGCCGTGGACCTCGCGGGCGCCGGTCGCCTGCAGGATCTCCCCGACATTTGCCGGGCGGATGCCGCTGCCGGGCATGATCGAGATGCGGCCGGCAGCCTTGGCCGAAATGCGCTTCAGCGTCTCGAGGCCGTCGGTGGCCTTCAGCGCGCAGCCGGAGGTCAGGATGCGTTCGCAGCCGAGTTCGACCGCCTGCTCCAACGCCTGATCGGCATCCGGCACCAGATCGAAAGCGCGGTGCAGCGTCGAGCCGAGGCCGGCCGCATGCGCCTTCAAGCGGTGGATCAGCGGCATGTCGAGCGTCCCGTCCGGCCGGTTGGCGCCGATGACGACGCCGGCGAGGCCTGCTGTGCGCACCGCGTCGATATCGATCATCATCGCTTCTTCGTCCGCCTTGTCGAAGATGAAGGGACCGGCATGCGGGCGGATCATCGCATAGACCGGAATGGGCGCGCGGGCGGCGATCCGCATCAGGCTCGGTAGCGGCGTCAGCCCGCCGAGTTCCAACGCCGAGCAGAGTTCGATGCGGCCGGCGCCGCCTTCGATCGCGCTGGCAAGGCCTTCGGCGCTGTCGACGCACACTTCGAGCAAGATGGTCACGCTGCAGTCTCCCTGGCTCCGGCGTCCGCCTGCCTTTTGGTTTGCGCGACGGTTTCCGACGTAATTCTCGCCGCCGCCTCGATGATGACGGTGCAGGCATCGGCGGCGGCTTTGCGATGGTTGAAAGCGACGTGATAGGACATCGGCAGGTGCACGTCGAGATCGACGATGCGCACCTTGTCGGCGATCGGCAGGGCGCTGACCCGACCGAGGAAGGAGACATAGCCGTGATTGGCGACGAGGTCGACGATCACAGGCAGCGAATCCGCCGCGGTGATATCCTGGCCGCACAGGCGCCGGTTGGGCGCGCGCTCGTAGCTGAAGGCCATGGCCGCATGGCCGAGGCCGGTGCGTGGGCTCGGCATGCAGATCGCATGGCCGGCGACGAGATCGGCGACGCTCATCTCGGTGCTGTCAGGTGGCGCGATCACCACCATGTCGGTCTGCAGCAATTCGCGATGCCGGAAGCTTTCGAGGCCGAAGACCGAGTCCAGGATCGCCACGTCGATGCGACCGTTCTTCAGCGCCTCGCGCAGATCGTCGGCGGTCATCGACACCAGCGAGATCGCATTATTGTTGCGACGGGCATTCCATTCGGAGACCAGCACGCCCAGGCAGCGCGCCACCCAGCTTTCCGAGCCGGTCGGGATGATCGAGCCGATGCGCAGCGATCGGGCGGTGCGTCGGTAACGCTCGTCGGCCGACGATTTCAGGTCGTTCCATGCCTGGCTGATCGCCATGAAAATCTGATAGGCGCGCCTGCCCTCTTCCGTCAGCACCGAGCCCTGCGCCTGCCGCTCGAACAGCCGAGCACCCAGAAATTTCTCAAGATTGGCAAGCTGCAGTGAAAGCTGTGGCTGACCCAAGCGAAGCCGGCGGGCGGCCCGGTTGATGCTGCCCTGGTCGGCCACTTCCAAAAAACGCTCCATGGTGACGATCTTGACGGGGATGCGGGATGCCCAGGTCTCGTAGGCCTCGGCGGCGCCGTCATGGCCGGTCAGTTGGCCGAGCTCGGCAATCGCAGCCATGATCGGCTCCAGCCCGTCCAGCACCCTGCCGCTCGCAATCAGCGTCACCAGCTCGCCGGAGGCGCGCTCGGTCAGTTTTATCGCCAGTTCGGTCTCGAGATTATGGATTGCGGTGGAGACAGTGGAGGGTGACAGCTGGAAGCGGCGCGCGGTCTCGCGCACCGAGCCGGATGTCAGCACATGGCTTGCAATGAACAGGGCACCAAGATGCAATGGCCACCTCCGGAAAGCGCTGAAAAAACCGGACGATATGATGTGTTCATGAAAAAAGATATCCCTGCCTCAGAATAGGCGGGCTATCGTTTCCGTCATAAAAAATCCGGGCGCCGGGAAACCGTGAAAGAGCACCGGAGCATCGTGGAAACACGCAAGGGGACAAAAACAAATCGCGCCGGCCTTGGAAAAGGGAATGCGTTTCCGCGCGTGGAGGTGCATTCGCCGCCATAATCGTGCCGCGACCGCAAATACTGGAGGGGGCTTGCATCGATTTTTCGGGTGGGCACGCTATTTCCATGACGCACGCAATTCCGGCATGATGGCGGCCTCGTCGCCCTCGCCGGCGGATCTTCTGCGCGCAAGCCTACCGCCAAGGGCTTGAGCCTCATTCAACGGTGTTAACACAGGGGATATTCCATGCTGAAGAAACTCGCACTTGCCGTCTCGCTCTCCGCCTTCGCGGTGGGTGCGGCCCAGGCCGCCGACGTCGTCGTCTCGTCGAAGATCGACACCGAAGGCACGCTGCTCGGCAACGTCATCGCGCTCGCGCTCGAAGCCAACGGCATCAAGACGCAGGACCGCATCGCGCTCGGCGCGACACCGGTCGTGCGCAAGGCGATCACCGCCGGCGAAATCGACATCTATCCGGAATATACCGGCAATGCCGGCTTCTTCTTCAACAAGGCGGATGACGCCGCCTGGAAGAACATCGACCAGGGCTATGAGCTGGCGAAGAAGCTCGATTACGACGCCAACAAGATCGTCTGGCTGACGCCGTCGCCTGCCAACAACACCTGGGCGCTCGCCGTGCGCAATGATGTCGCCCAACCGAACAAGCTGAAGAGCCTGACGGACTTCGGCAAATGGGTTGCCGGCGGCGGTGCCGCCAAACTTGCCGCCTCCGCCGAATTCGTCAATTCGGCCGGTGCGCTTCCCGCCTTCCAGACGACCTATGGCTTCCAGCTGAAGCCCGACCAGACCGTCGTTCTCTCCGGCGGCGATACGGCGGCGACGATCAAGGCGGCCGCCGACCAGACGAACGGCGTCAATACCGCGATGGTCTACGGCACCGACGGCGCGATCGAAGCGGCCGAACTAACCGTTCTCGAAGACGACAAGAACGTGCAGCAGGTCTATGCGCCGACGCCGATCATCCGCGAAGAGGTGCTGAAGGCCAATCCGAAGATCGAAGAGGTGCTCTCGCCGATCTTCAAGAGCCTGACCGCCGACGAATTGCGCAAGCTCAACGCCAAGATCCAGGTCGACGGCGAGCCGGCAAAGTCCGTCGCCGAAGCCTATCTCAAGGAAAAAGGCTTCCTGAAATAGTCATCGCTCGCTCCGCCCGATTTCGGGCGGAGCCTCCCTTTGCTGATAGGATTGAGCGGACAGGTTGGCAGACAGGGTTGAATTGATGGAAGAAACCTCAGCGGTCCGCAGGCTGGACCGGCTCGGCGTGGTTCTGGTGGCCGGCGGCATTGCGGCGACGGCACTGATGCCCTTCATCTATGTGAAGGCGAACCGTATCGCCGCCGGCAAGCCGATGCTGCTCACGCAGCTTCTTCCCCAGCCTTCCGTCATCATCCTGACCGTGCTTCTCCTTCTCACCGCTTTCGCCGCGCTGCTGCTCACCAACGCGCTCGCCCGGCTTACGGTCGCGACACTCTGCCTTGCGGCGCTGATCGTTGCGATCGGGCTCGTCTCGGCGGCGGCGACGCCGTCCGGCAGCACGGTGGCGCGCATGACGCCCGGCGGCGGCTTCTGGGTGCTGTTTGCCGTCATCGGGCTCGTGATATCAGATGCGCTTGTCAAAATCCGGCTGGCGCCGTGGATGCGGGTCGCAGCCCTTGCGGCCTATACGGCGCTGCTGTTCCTCTCGCTCACGTCAGGCCTGCTCGACAGCCTTTCGATCATGAAGGAATTTTCCACACGGGCTGCGCAATTCGAGACCGAGGCGATTTCGCATCTGCTGCTGGCCTTCGGCTCGCTCGCCATCGCCATCATTCTCGGCCTGCCGCTCGGCATCCTCTGCTTCTGGGTGCCGAAGCTGCGGGCCATCGTGCTGCAGGGGCTGAGCCTCATCCAGACGATCCCGAGTCTGGCGCTCTTCGGCCTGCTGATGCTGCCGCTCGGTTATCTCGCCACCCATGTGCCGCTGGCCGCTGCCATCGGCATCCGCGGCATCGGCACGGCGCCGGCATTGATCGCACTGGTGCTCTATTCGCTGCTGCCGATCGTCGCCAACACCGTCGTCGGCCTGCAGGGCGTCGACCCCGCGGTACGCGACGCGGCCGCCGGCATGGGACTGACGCGCTTGCAGATCCTGACCCGCATCGACATGCCGCTCGCCTTCCCCGTCATCCTCACCGGCATCCGCATCGTGCTGGTGCAGGCGATCGGCATGGTGACGATCGCCGCGCTGATCGGCGGCGGCGGCTTCGGCATCTTCATCTTCCAGGGGCTCGGCCAGACGGCCATGGACCTCGTCCTGCTCGGCGCCGTGCCGACCGTCTTCTTCGCCTTCTCATCGGCCGTCATCCTCGATGCGGTCATCGACAGCATCCGGGGATCCGCCGCATGAGCATGATCGAGATCAGGAACGTCACCAAGCGCTACGGCACGGCCACCGTCGTCGACAATGTCTCGATGAACGTCGAGAAGGGTGAGATCACCGTCATCGTCGGCACCTCGGGCTCGGGCAAATCGACGCTGATGCGGATGATCAACCGGCTGGTGCCGATCACCGAAGGTCAGATCTTCGTCGGCGGGCAGAATGTCGTGGACGTTGAGGTGACCGAGCTTCGCCGCAAGATCGGTTATGCCATCCAGGGCCACGGCCTGTTTCCGCACCGCACCGTGGCGCAGAATATCGCCACCGTCCCGCAGCTCCTCGATTGGGATTCCGCCCGCATCGCCAAACGGGTCGAGGAACTGCTCGGGCTTTTCAACCTCGATCCGGCGACCTTCGCCGACAAATACCCGCACCAGCTTTCCGGCGGCCAGCAGCAGCGTGTCGGCGTCGCCCGGGCGCTGGCGGCCGAGCCGGAACTGCTGTTGATGGACGAACCCTTCGGAGCGCTCGACCCAGTCATCCGCGGCAAGGCGCAGGACGATCTGCTGGCGATCCAGAAGCAGTTCGGCACGACGATCATTCTCGTCACCCACGACATGGACGAGGCCTTCCATCTCGGCAACCAGATCGCTGTCATGAGTCAGGGCCGATTGCTGCAATGCTCGACGCCGGAAAAGATCCTCACTGAACCGGCCGATCCCTTCGTGCAGCAATTGACCGGCACCTCCGACCGGGCGCTGAAGCTGATGTCGCTGCTGCCGCTCAAGGAAAGCATGGCGCCGGCAAAAAGCGGTCTCGCCTATGCCCTGCCGCAGTCGCTCAGCCTGCGTGATGCGCTGGCCGAAATGATCTGGCAGGGGGTCGACGAGGCGGCCGTTGAGAACGGCGAGAAGGCGGCTGTCGGGTCGATCTCGATGAGCCGGCTTCTCGAACTGGGCCGCAAGGCATGAAACTCCTCGTCGCCAACCTCTTCCGCCTGGCGGCGCTCGCCCTGCTGTTGATCCTGCTGTTCAGGACGGAGTGGCTTTCCTTCCTGCTCACGCCGTTGACCAACAACAATGCGCCCGCCGTCTATACGCAGAACAGCCTTGCCTCGCTGGCCGTCGGCCATCTGCAACTGGTGATCGGCTCGATTGTCTGCAGCGCCGTGCTTGCCGTTGTCGGCGGCATTTTCGTGACGCGGGAAAGCGGGGCTGACTTCCTGCCGCTGTCGCGCGCCATCGCCAATGCCGGGCAGACCTTTCCGCCGGTCGCGGTGCTGGCGCTCGCCGTTCCCGCCACCGGCTTCGGCGCCATGCCGACGCTGATTGCGCTCTTTCTTTACGGCCTGCTGCCGATCTTCGAAAACACCGTCGCCGGCTTGAAACAGGTTTCGCCGCAGGTGCTCGATGCCGCCGACGGCATGGGCATGAACGGCATGCAGCGGCTGTTTCGCGTCGAGCTGCCGCTTGCCCTGCCGCTGATCCTCGAAGGGCTGAAGGTTGCGACCGTCATCAATATCGGCACGGCGACGATCGGCTCGACGGTTGCGGCAAAGGGTCTCGGCGAGGTGATCATCGCCGGGCTGATTTCAGACAATACCGCCTTCATTCTGCAGGGCGGCCTGATCGTCGGCCTGATGGCGGTGCTGATCTATGACGCCATGGGCCTCGTCGAAGCGGCGATCACCCGAAGAATCGGCTTGCGCCCGGCGTAAAGGGACGGGTACCAAGTGCCACAGCGTCCTTTGCGCGTCTGAAAAGACGCGCGGCGCCGTCGTGGAATGGGAGGCAGAATTGGCGAAGATGATCCACTCGATGATCCGCGTTCTCGACGAGGCGCGCTCCGTCGACTTCTACGGCAAGGCCTTCGGCCTTTCGGTCGCCGACCGCGTCGATTTCGAAACCTTCACGCTGATCTATCTGAGCAATGCCGAGACCGGCTTCGAGCTGGAGCTGACCGTCAACAAGGGCCGGACCGCGCCTTACGAGCTCGGCAATGCCTATGGTCATCTCGCCGTCTCGGTCGAAGAGGTGGCGGTCGAACGCAAACGGCTGTCGAAGCTCGGGCTTCATCCCGGCGAACTGGTGGAGCTCAACCGCGACGGCAAGCTCTTCGGCCTGTTCTTCTTCATCAGCGATCCCGACGGCTACAAGATCGAGGTGCTGCAGCGCCACGGCCGGTTTCTCTGACGCTTCTTGCGGCGACATAGTTCCACTCCACACCTAATCCCACAGCTTCGAGCGGCATGAATCAGGAGCCCGCCCATGATCGAGAAGACCGCGCTCAATTCCGGCTGGACGCTTACCTGTAACGATACAGGAAGATCCGGCCTGCCGGCCGCGATACCCGCAACGGTGCCGGGCTGCGTGCATCTCGACCTGCTCGCCAACCGGCTGATCCCCGATCCCTATATCGACGTCAACGAGATCACCAATGACTGGATCGGCAAAACCGACTGGACCTATCGCTGCAGCTTCGAGGCAATGCCTGATGATGGCAGGGTATGGGAACTCGTCTTCGACGGGCTCGATACGGTCGCGGTGCTCTCCCTCAACGGCGAAGAGATCGGCCGCACCTTCAACATGCACCGCACCTATCGCTTCGATGTGTCGGGGCTGCTGAAGGCCGGGAGCAACGAACTCACGGTCGCCTTCCGCTCGGCCTACGCCTATGGCGCGGAGATGGAAAGGCATTACGGCTACCGCCCCAACAACTATCCGGGACCGGGCAATCTGATGCGCAAGATGGCCTGCAATTTCGGCTGGGACTGGGGGCCGACGCTGGTGACGGCGGGGCTCTGGAAGCCGGTCCGGCTGGAAAGCTGGGATCGGGCGCGGCTTGCCGAAACGCGCGTATCGGCAACGCTTGCCGGCGGCGATGGGTTGGTGAAGGTCCATGCGAAGCTGGCGCGGCATGGCGATCATGAGCCGTGCCAGCTCGTCGCCGCAATCGGCGACGTGACCCAGACGGTGGCGATCGATGCTGATGAAGACGAGATCGTCTTCGAGCTTGCCCTCCCCTCGCCGCAGCTGTGGTGGCCGCATCATCTCGGCGCGCAACCGCTCTATCCGATGACGCTGAGGCTGGTCGACGAGGCCAGCGGCGATCTGCTCGACAGCTTTGAACGCGAACTCGGCTTCCGCTCGCTCAGGCTCGACACCTCGGCCGACGAACACGGCTCGGCCTTCACCTTCGTCATCAACGACGTGCCGCTGTTCATCTGCGGGGCGAACTGGATTCCGGACGATTGTTTCCCCCCGCGGGTGACGGACGAGCGCTATGCGGCGCGGATCGAGGAGGCAAAGGCCGCCAACATCCACCTGCTGCGCGTCTGGGGCGGCGGCATCTTCGAGCGGGATGAATTCTACGCGGCTTGCGACCGCATGGGCATGCTGGTCTGGCAGGATTTCCTCTTTGCCTGCGCCGCCTATCCGGAAGAGGAGCCGCTCAGAAGCGAGGTCGAGGCGGAGGTGCGCGACAATGTCGTGCGGCTGATGCCGCATGCCTCGCTGATCCTCTGGAACGGCAATAACGAGAACATCTGGGGCTTCGACGAATGGGGCTGGCGGCCGATCATCCAGGCCGGCGAAAGCTGGGGGCTCGGCTATTATCTCGGCCTGCTGCCGAAGCTCTGCGGCGAACTCGATCCCGACCGGCCCTATTATCCCGGCAGTCCTTACTCCGGCTCGATGGAGATCGAACCCAATGCCGACGGCCATGGCTGCAAACACATCTGGGACGTGTGGAACGATGTCGGCTACGAGGTCTACCGCAATTATATCCCGCGTTTCTGCTCCGAATTCGGCTGGCAGGCGCCGGCCGCCTGGGCAACGATCGAAGAAAGCGTGCATGACCAGCCGCTGACGCCGCAATCGAACGGCGTCTTCCACCATCAGAAGGCAACCGAGGGCAATGACAAGCTGATCCGCGGCCTTGCCGGCCATCTGCCGGAGCCGCAGACGATGGACGACTGGCATTTCGCCACCCAGCTCAACCAGGCGCGCGCCATCCGCTTCGGCGTCGAGCACATGCGCTCGCACCGGAATGTCTGCAAGGGTGCGGTGGTCTGGCAGTTCAACGATTGCTGGCCGGTGACCTCATGGGCGGCGCTCGATTCGGCCGGCCGCCGCAAGCCGCTCTGGTATGCGCTGAAGGCAGCCTATGATCCGCGCCTGCTGACGATCCAGCCGCGCGGCAGCGGGCTTGCGGCGGTGGCGGTCAATGAACGCACCCTGTTCTGGCGGGCGAAGATCAGCGGCAAACGCCTGAAGCTCGACGGCACCGTGCTTGCCGCATTCGAATTCTGGCGCCTGCTCTGCGACCGCTTCGAGGCCAAGGAATTTCCGCTGCCCGAGGATATCGTCACTCCCGGCTTACCGAAGGACGAGCTCATCGTCGTGCAGATGCTGGACAGGCGCGCCTTCCATTATTTCGTCGAGGATATCGAGCTTGCCTTGCCGCCACCGCGGCTGGCGGTCGATGTCACCAGCATCGAGAGTGGGTATGCAGTGCGGGTGACGGCGCAAAATTTCCTCAAGGATCTCTGCCTGATGGCGGATCGGCTGGATCCGGATGCCGTCGTCGATTCGATGCTGGTGACGCTGTTGCCGGGCGAGAGCCATGTCTTTGCGGTCAAGACGGCGAAGGCGATCAGGGCAGAGGATATTGTCATCGGCACCGTGCTGCGATCGGCCAATGATCTTGTTGTCGGTTCGCGCTAGCTGCCCCTCACCCTAACCCTCTGCCCGTAAACGGGTAGAGGGACGAGCCCTGCGAGAGCGATGTGGGAACGGAGAGGTCGCGGTACATCCCCATCGCCCCGTTTACAGGGAGAAGGTAGCGGCAGCCGGATGAGGGGCTGCCGAGCCACGACATTTGTCACCAAACACCAAAAAGGCCCCGCATGCCGCGGGGCCCTTCCAGCTCGGCCTATCGGACGACGTTACATCCAGTAGGGCGGCACGCCGTAGTAATCATAGACCCGGCGGCCATTATCGTTGTACCAGGTGTCGTCATCGTCCGAATAGCTCGGGGCGCCTTCGATCTGCTCCTTGGTCAGGTCGATGCGATAGCCGTCCAGTTGGGTGTCGTAGTTCAGCTTTTCCCAGGGAAGCGGATAGTGATCGTGGCCGATGCCCAGGAAGCCGCCGAAGCTCAGCACGGCATAGGCGACGCGGCCGTCGAGTTTTCCGATGATCAGGCGTTCGATCGAGCCGATATGCCTGCCATCCGAACCATAAACACGGGTGCCTTCGACACGGTCGCTGGCGATCATCGCATGCGTGCCCTCGACGTTCGGGTCGCGGCGGGTGGCGTCAGTATCCTGGTTCAACATTGTGCACCTCCTTTTGGTGTTTCCTCATGGTGAGTCTGCAGGATCAACGTCATGGCCGACTCAAAGTTCCCCAGCCTTCCCACGATCCGGCGATGGCCGAATGTTGACGTTTACGTCAAGGTTAGTATAGCTTCATTCGGCTTGAACCGTTCAGGCAATGGCATAAGCTGCCGGACTGGAAGACGGAGGATCTTTCCGGTCAATATGGGCCAGACGATTGCTGGCTCAGCGGCGGCCGCAAGGGAGAGAGGATACGATGAACAGCATTTCCGTCCATCCGAACGGAGCCAAACCCGACAAGCCCTGGCTTGCCAGCTATCCCGATGTCGTTCCGGCCGAACTCCCACCTCTGGAATATGCCTCGCTTGCCGAAATGCTGGAAAAATCCTGCGCTCGTTACGCCGACCGGACGGTGTTTTCCAGCATGGGCAAGGCGATGCGCTATCGTGAACTGGAGAGCAAGACGCGCAAACTCGCCGCCTGGCTGCAGAGCATCGGCCTCGAGAAGGGCGATCGCGTCGCCGTGATGATGCCGAACGTGCTGCAGAACCCGATCGCCACCTACGCCATCCTGCGCGCCGGCCTCGTCGTGGTGAACGTCAACCCGCTCTATACGCCGCGCGAACTCGAACATCAGCTGCGGGATTCCGGCGCCAAGGCGATCTTCGTGCTGGAGAATTTCGCCCGCACGGTGGAGCAGGTGCTCAACAAGACGGATCTGCGCCATGTCGTCGTCACCTCGCTCGGCGAAATGCTGGGACCCAAGGGGCTGATCGTCAATTTCGTCGTGCGCAAGGTGAAGAAGCTCGTTCCCTCCTGGTCGATCCCGCAGCACAAGAGCTTCGGCCAGGTGCTGCGCGAAGGGGCGGGAAAGAAGCTTGCGCCGGTGACGCTTGCCGGCGGCGATATCGCCTTCCTGCAATATACCGGCGGCACGACGGGCGTTGCCAAGGGCGCGGTGCTGACGCATGCGAACCTGCTCGCCAACAAGCAGCAGCTGTCACTCTGGCTCCGCTCGGCCTTCGAGCGCAAGAAGCAGCCGGAGGTGCTGAATTTCCTCTGCGCCCTGCCGCTCTACCATATCTTTGCGCTGACGGTGAATTCGCTGATGGGCATGTCGCTCGGCGCCCACAATATCCTGATCGCCAATCCGCGCGACATTCCCGGTCTCGTCAAGGAATTCGGCAAATCCGACGTGCATATCTTCCCCGGCCTCAACACGCTGTTCAATGCGCTGATGAACAATGCCGATTTCGCCAAGCTCGACTTCTCCCCGCTGATCATGTCGCTCGGCGGCGGCATGGCCGTCCAGCGGCCGGTCGCCGACCGCTGGCTCAAGATGACGGGCACGCCGGTGACGGAGGGCTACGGCCTTTCCGAAACCTCGCCTGTCGCCACCGCCAACCGTTTCGATTCGGCCGAGTTCACCGGTACGATCGGCCTGCCGCTGCCCTCCACCGACCTCGACATCCGCGACGAGGAAGGCAATTCGTTACCGCTTGGCCAGGTCGGCGAGATCTGCATCCGCGGGCCGCAGGTGATGGCCGGCTACTGGCAGAAGCCGGAGGAGACGGCGCGGGTGATGACCGACGACGGCTATTTCCGCTCGGGCGACATGGGTTTCATGGACGAACGCGGCTTTACCAAGATCGTCGACCGCAAGAAGGACATGATCCTGGTCTCCGGCTTCAATGTCTATCCGAACGAGATCGAGGAGGTCGCCGCCATGCATGCCGGCATTCTCGAGGCCGCGGCCATCGGCGTGCCGGACGGACATTCGGGCGAGGCGGTCAAACTCTTCGTCGTCAGGAAGGATCCGAACCTGACCGAGGCAGAGGTGAAAGCCCATTGCATCGCCAATCTCACCAACTACAAGCGGCCGCGCTTCATCGAGTTCCGCACCGAACTGCCGAAGTCGCCGGTTGGCAAGATCCTGCGCAAGGACCTGCGCGGCTGAATTTGACGAATTCAAAGTGTTACAACGTCCTATGCACGTCTTTCGGACGCGCGGCGCTCTAATGAAATTGAGGGCCATCCGCTCGCCGCGGGTGGCTTTTTTCTATTTCGGCAGGTGGCTGAACTTGATTTGCGGGTGATAAAGCGAATAGTTTCCGCAACCCTTTCCGCCTCCAAAGGAGCCTCCCATGAACGCCATCGTCGAACAGCTGAAAAGCACCGCTGATGCCACCAAGGCGACCGATATCCGTGCCGCCTTCGCCGCCGATCAGCAGCGCTTTTCGCGTTTTTCCGTTTCGCTTGACGACCTGCTGATGGATTTTTCCAAGACGGCGGTGAATGACGATATCCTCAAGCTGCTGGTGAAGCTTGCCGAAGACGGCGGCGTCGAGAAGAAGCGCGAGGAAATGTTCTCGGGCAAGGCGATCAATTTCACCGAGGACCGCGCCGTTCTGCACACCGCGCTGCGCAACCGCTCCAACACGCCGGTTCTGGTCGACGGCAAGGACGTCATGCCCGACGTCAATGCCGTGCTTGCCGCCATGGGCAAGTTCGCCGACGAGATCCGCTCCGGCGCGCTGAAGGGCGCCACCGGCAAGGCGATCACCGACGTCGTCAATATCGGTATCGGCGGCTCGGATCTCGGCCCCGTGATGGCGACGCTGGCGCTTGCCCCCTTTCATGACGGCCCGCGCGCGCATTTCGTCTCCAACATCGACGGCGCCCATATCGCCGATATCCTGAAGCTGGTGCAGCCGGAAACGACGCTGTTCATCGTCGCTTCGAAGACCTTCACCACCGTCGAGACGATGACCAATGCGCAGACGGCGCGCAATTTCATCGCCAAGGCGCTCGGCGAAGCGGCCGTGCAGCACCATTTCGCCGCCGTCTCGACGGCGCTCGACAAGGTCGCCGCCTTCGGCATCGACAGCGCCCGGGTCTTCGGCTTCTGGGACTGGGTCGGCGGCCGCTACTCCATCTGGTCGGCGATCGGCCTGCCGCTGATGATCGCCGTCGGGCCGGAGAATTTCGGCAAATTCCTCGATGGCGCCCATGCCGTCGACAATCACTTCCGTAAGGCACCGATTACCGAAAACCTGCCGATGCTGCTCGGCCTGATCGGCTTCTACCACCGCAATGTGCTGGGCTACCCCACCCGCGCCATCCTGCCCTACGACCAGCGCCTGTCGCGCTTCCCGGCCTATCTGCAGCAGCTCGACATGGAATCGAACGGCAAGGGCGTCACCATCGACGGCACGCCGGTCGAGGGCAATTCCGGCCCGGTCGTCTGGGGCGAACCCGGCACCAACGGCCAGCACGCCTTCTACCAGCTCATCCACCAGGGCACGAGCATCATCCCGGCCGAATTCATGATCGCCGCCAATGCCTTCGAGCCGGAGCTGCGTCACCAGCACCAGCTGCTCATCTCCAACGTTCTCGCCCAGTCGGAAGCCCTGATGAAGGGCCGCACCTTCGCGGAAGCCAAGAAGCAGCTGACCGACAAGGGTATGGACGACAAGAAGGCCGACTTCATCGCGCCGCACCGCGTCTTTAACGGCAACCGCCCATCGATCACCTTTGTCTACGACAAGCTGACCCCCTACGCCCTCGGCCGCCTGATCGCGCTTTACGAACACCGCGTCTTCGTCGAAGGTGTGCTTTTCCGCATCAACTCCTTCGACCAGTGGGGCGTCGAGCTCGGCAAGGAACTGGCAACCGGCCTGCTGCCGGTCGTCGAAGGCAAGGAAAGTGCGGCAGGCCATGATTCCTCGACGCAGGGCCTGGTTGCGGCGCTGGCAAAGCTGGCGAAGTAATTTGCCCCTCACCCTGACCCTCTCCCCGTAAACGGGGCGAGGGGACGTGCCACGCGAGACGCAGGCAGGGATGGAAAAGTTGCGCCATAAGGGGAGAAGAGCGAATCGAGAGGCCGCGGCATTGTCCCTTCGCCCCGTTTACGGGGAGAAGGTGGCGGCAGCCGGATGAGGGGCGGACGCTGGCTTAAGCCTCAAAAGCCAATCTCACTTGCCCAGGGCGGATTGGCGCCATCCTCAACAGTTTCAGCTGCCTTGACGCGCCTCAACCCTCGCCTTGGCATGATCGTGTGCGGGAGCTTGATCGCCGAAGCCAGGCCGAGCCTCGCCAGCAGCCGGATGAAATACCAACCGAGATCCAGCTGCCCCGGCTCGATGCCGAGCCGCGCCGATTCCGGAAAGGCGTGATGGTTGCCATGGAAGCTCTCACCAAAGGTCACCAGCCCGAAACGCGGCAGGTCATAGCCCTGCACCGCGACACCATCGACGCTCCAGCTCTGATGGCCGTCGCGATGAGCGAAGTGGCCGATCAGCCAGTGTCCGGTTAACGACGCTGATATCCGCACGGCAATACCCCAGACTATCCACGGCAGGCCGCCGAGCGCAAAGAGCACGAGCCCCAAGGGAATCTGCTGCGCCATCCATGTCGCCTCCAGGAAGCGGTAGAAGCGGTTGCGCCGCTCGCGCTCATCGAGGACGAAACGTGGCGGACGGTCCAGCACCACGATGCAATGCATCTGCCAGAAAGCATCGATGAAGAAAGGCCGGCGATGGGCATAGAGGTCATGGCAGTCTCGCTGCCGTTGCGCCCAATCGCGAATATCGTGCGCGTAGATCATGCCGAAGGGACCAGCCATGCCGACCAGCGTCCCGAGATAGACAAGGAAGTGCTCGATCCAGATATGGGTGCTGAACGAGCGGTGGATCAACAGCCGGTGCATGCCAACGGAATGACCGAGGCAGATCGTGAGGGCGGTCAGGAGGATAAAGACAGCAAAAGCGCTCCAGGTGAGGGTCAACGGCCCGCCAATAATGGCGATCAAAGTCATGGCGGTGATCCAGATCGACTTTGCCGGCATCCAGACGACCCTGCCCTTCACGGGATCGCTTCCGTTGTCGATCATCCGCCCCGTGGAAATACTGCTCATGACAAACTCCCTCCTATCGGGCGCATTCTCCACTTGTACATCGCCCACCAATTCATTAATTAAGAAATTACCTAATTACTTTGCGCGAACGGCATTAATTAAGCAATACATTAATTGCTTAATTTGTTAGTGGATCGTTGCGATGATGCCGCAGGCACGGAGACCGGACTTGAACGAAGAGACTTTCGATGACGCTGTGGAAGGCAGCTCCGTCAGCGCCGCCCAGCGGGTATTTCACGCGCTTTCCAGTGCCCCACGGCGAAAGATCCTCGCCTATCTCTCAGCCTCGGGCCTGACCGCCGGCGAGATCGCCGACCGCTTCAGCATGTCCAAGCCGGCCGTTTCGCAACATCTTTCCATCCTCGAAACCGCAGGACTGATCAGACGAGAGAAACAGGGCCAGTTCGTGCACTATTCCCTGATCGAGAACAATCTTGTCAACACGCTCAACGGCTTCGTACAGGAGGTCTGCCCCGTCGGTCGGCCGATCAAGAAGGAAAGCCAGGCGCGCGCCCGCGCGAAAGAATAGCATGGGGCCCGTCGCGCAAAACCGGATTGAACTTTCTTCTAATAGAAAATTTTAGAAAGAATTCTTTCAATCTGCCGCCATCGCCCTAGATTCAAGCAAAATATGTGCGCAGGGTATTTCCGACGACATGGCCTACAAGCCGGGGGCGATGCCCCGTTTCATTGTTTCCGCTGGCGTATGCGCCGGGCCACTCGCGTCCGGATCCGCTCTTTCGCGCCCAGCTCGGGAGATTGCCCGAGACGCTCACCATAGAGCGTTTTCACGATCCTTCTTCACCAAAGGAAATTCATGAGCCGTCTTATCGTCGTTTCCAATCGTGTTCCCATGCCGGCCAAGGATGGGAGCGCCGCGGCCGGCGGCCTGGCGGTCGCGCTGCAGGCAGCCCTGCAGGCGCGCGGCGGCATCTGGATGGGATGGTCGGGAGAGTCGAGCGGAGACAGGGAGCCTGGCCCGCTGTCGCAACTGCAGAAGGGTAACATTACCTATGCGCTGACCGATCTCACCGACACCGACGTCGAGGAATATTATCGCGGATTTGCAAACCGTGTTCTCTGGCCCATCTGTCACTACCGCCTCGACCTCGCCGAATATGGCCGAAAGGAAATGGCCGGTTATTTCCGCGTCAACCGGTTTTTCGCGCACCGGCTGGCGCCGATGATCGAGCCGGACGACATCATCTGGGTTCATGACTACCACCTCATTCCGCTGGCCGCCGAACTGCGCCAAATGGGGCTGAAGAACCGGATCGGCTTCTTCCTGCACATTCCCTGGCCGCCGGCCGACATTCTCGTCACGATGCCGGTCCATGAAGAAATCATGCGCGGGCTCTCGCATTACGATCTCGTCGGCTTCCAGACGGACTACGACCTCCAGAACTTCGCCGGGTATCTCAGAAGGGAAGGCATTGGCGACGACCTCGGAAATGGATCGTTCGATTCACATGGGCGGATATTCAAGGCGGGCGCCTATCCGATCGGTATCGAAACCGCGGGCTTCGCCGACTTCGCCGAGAGCGCCGCAGACAATGTCATGGTGCAGAAGACCCGGCGCAGCATCGAGGGCCGCGACATGATCATCGGGGTCGATCGGCTCGATTATTCCAAGGGCATCATTCAGCGGCTGGAAGCGTTCGAACGCTTCCTCACCGGCAATCCCGCCTATCAGAACAAGGTCACCTATCTGCAGATCACGCCGAAGTCGCGATCGGAAGTTCCCGAATACGAGCATATGCAGAAGATGGTCGCCGAGCAGGCCGGCCGCGTCAACGGCGCCATCGGGACGGTCGACTGGGTGCCGATCCGCTATGTCAACCGTTCGATCAACCGCACCGTGCTCGCCGGCCTCTATCGCCTGGCGACGATCGGGCTGGTCACGCCGTTGCGCGACGGCATGAATCTCGTCGCCAAGGAATATGTCGCCGCCCAGAACCCGGATCGCCCGGGCGTCCTGGTGTTATCGCGCTTCGCCGGCGCGGCTCGGGAGCTGAAGGGTGCGCTGCTGGTCAATCCCTACGATGTCGAAGGCACTGCCAATGCGATTGCCAAGGGCCTTGCCATGTCGCTTGGGGAGCGCCGCGAACGCTGGAGCATGATGATGGAGCATCTGCTCTCTCACGATGTCTCGCTTTGGTGCGAAAACTTCTTGCGGGACCTGGTGACCGCTCCCGAACTTCCCCGGACAATCGCCTGATCGATCAGCGTCCAGCCGTCATCGCAAAAAGCCTCGCACCGTCCCCGGCGCGAGGGTTAAAGCCCGATCTCATGCGCCCAGGGCGGATTGGCGCCGGCGCGGGAGACGGTGACGGCGGCGGCTTTGGCGCCGAGGGCCAGGGCGTTGTGGAGTGCCTTTTCGTCGAGCGAGGCGACCTGAGGCTTGGTCAGCAGACCATCCATCTTCAAGGAAGCCAGGATGCCGGCATCGAAGGTGTCGCCGGCGCCGACCGTGTCGACGACGGTGACGCGTTGGCTCGGGACCGTGACTTTACGCTCCTTGGTATAACCGGAAGCACCTTCCGCACCCTTGGTGATGACGACGAGCTTGGCGCCGTGGGCAAGCCAGTGGGCGGCGAGCGTATCGTGGTCGCCTTCCAAGCCGAACCATTCGAGGTCCTCGTCGGAGAATTTGACGATGTCTGATTTGGCGGCCATGCGCTTGATGCGGGCCATATGCGACGGCTTGTCCTTGATGAAACCGGGACGGATATTCGGATCGAGCGAGATGACGCGGCTTGCGGCTTCGCGGTCGAGAAGCGCCTCGTAGGTTTCGCCGCAGGGGCTGGGGATCAAGCTGATGGCGCCGAAATGCAAGGCTTCGCAATCATCGCCCAGAACAGGCAGGTCGGCCGTGGTGATCATCCGGCCGGCCGTGCCCTCGTCGTAAAAGGCATAGGTCGCCTGGCCATTGACCAGCTTGACGAAGGCGATGGTCGAGGGACGCGGCGTGATGGCGCACGGGCTGTAATCGACATTGCTCGCCTTCAACGTCGCGAGCAGGATTTCGCCCATCATGTCATCGGCAATGCCGGTGAAGAAGGCGGTGGGGATGCCGAGGCGGCCGAGCGCGATCGCGGTGTTGAAAATCGCGCCGCCGGCATAGGGCGCAAAGCCCTTTTCGCCGAGCGTCGTGTCCCTCGGCAGCATGTCGATCAAGGCTTCGCCGCAGCACAAAATCATCGTATTCCTCCCAACAGCACTGATATGTCCATCAATCGATTAAGTGAGCTTTTGTCAACCGGCTAGAGCGAAAGCTCACTAACCCCACCATTCCTGCCCGACCAGGCCAGCGGCGCATCAAGGAAGGCCTCGACCTCCGTCAGCGTCTCGTCGTCAAAGAGCTTCTGCGCCTTGGCGACGGCCAGAACATTGCGCCAGGTGGCGATGTGATGCAGCCGGACCTTGCCGTCGGTAAAGCGCTGTTCGCCGAAGATACCGTAGAAGAACAGCGCAATGCCATGATCGACAATGCCGCCGGCGGCACGAACCGCGTCGATGAACTTGAACATGCTGCCGCCGGCTGTCGTCAGGTCTTCGATGACGAGAACGCGCGAGCCTTCCGGCATGTTGCCTTCGATCTGGGCATTGCGGCCATGGCCCTTCGGCTGCTTGCGGACATAGATCATCGGCAGGCCGAGGCGGTCAGCCAGCAGCGCGGCAAAGGGGATGCCGGCGGTCTCGCCGCCGGCGATACAATCGAACTGCTCGAAGCCGGCATCGCGCAGCAGGGTGCTGGCAGCGAAATCCATCACCGTCGAGCGGATGCGCGGGAAGGAAAGCAGCTTGCGGCAATCGATATAGACCGGGCTCGCCATGCCGGAGGCGAGTTTGTAAGGCTGGGCGGCATTGAAATGCACCGCCTTGATTTCCCAGAGCATCTTGGCCACCAGTTCGGCCATGACGGCGCGGTCGGGAAATGTGGTCTGGATCATGCGGCTCTCCTTCGGCTTGAGTCCTTGGGGGAATAGCAGCAAGAGCCCGACGTTTCCAGACGAAAGGCGAGCCAATTACCGCAGCAGACGACCGATATCGGCGATCTGCATCTTCTTGAACAGGGCGATCGCCTGGGCGCCCTCCTCCGCATCGAGCGAAACCGCATATCGCACGCCGGCGGCAAGCAGCTGCATCGTCAGCCGGGCGATCGCCAGCAGTTCCTTGCGGTCGCGATCCGGCCATAGGCGGACGAGCACGGCGAGAAATGCCTGGGCATGAAATTCCATGTCCTCGGCATCGACCTGCTGCAGCAGCTTGTCGGTATGGGTCGCATGCCAGATGTCGCGCATGACGGGCTCGCGGCGAAAGAAGCCGTAATATTCGTCAACGATCGTCGCGAGCGCGCCTTGCAGCCCGGCAGCATCGGTGACCTTCGCCAATTCCGCCTCGACGCACCGCCTGCCCTCTTCGTTGAAACGCTCGGCCAATGTCCGGATGATCGAGCTCTTGTCGGGGAAATATTGGTAGAGGGCGCCAAAGGAAAGGCCGGCCTTTTCGACGATCTCGCTCATTTTCAAGCCGTCGCTGCCATGGCTTTCGATCAGCTCGGAGGCGACGGCGAGGATCTTTTCGAAGCGCTCACGGCCGCGCTGCTGGCTGGGGATCCGGCGCAGCTGGCCGCTATGCTCCTGCTGGCGCCTGCGCGTTGCGACCGGCTGCTCCGACATCGTCTGCTCCCTTTCCAAGTTGACAAAGAAAATAAGAGAGTTTATCTCATTTTGCAAATGAGAGAGTTTCTCTTGTTTTGACCAAGGAAGGAGCTTCGACATGCAGAATTCCGAAATCGTCCTCGTCGGTGGATCGGGAAAGACCGGCGGCCGCATCACCAAGCGCCTGGAAGCGCGCGGGCTCAACGTTCGCTCAGCGTCACGCTCCAGCGCCCGTCCCTTCGATTGGGAGGACAGGTCGACCTGGCGCGAGGCGCTTGATGGCGCATCGAGCGCCTATGTCGCCTTCCAGCCGGATCTTTCCGTCGCCTGGGCGGCAGAGGCGATCGGCGCACTCGCCAAGGTCGCGGTCGACTGTGGCCTTGCGCATATCGTGCTGCTTTCCGGCCGCGGCGAAGAGGGCGCGCAACGCAGCGAGGCAGCGCTGAAGGCGTCCGGCATTGACACCACCATCCTGCGCGCCTCCTGGTTCTGCCAGAACTTCAGTGAGGGCGCCTTTGTCGAGCAGATCATCGGCAGCCGGCTGCAATTGCCGGCAGGCGAGATCAGCGAACCGTTCATCGATGCCGACGACATCGCCGATGCCGCCGTCGCCGCCTTGACCGATCCCCGCCATCGCAACAAGGTTTACGAACTGACCGGCCCGCGGGCACTGACCTTCCGACAGGCGGTCGCCGAGATCGCCGCGGCCACTGGGCAGCCGATCGAATATAAGCAGGTGTCGATGGCGGATTTCACCGGCGGGCTTGCGGCAGCCGGCCTGCCCCAAGGCCTGATCGATCTTCTGGAGGAACTGTTCGGCCAGGTGCTCGACGGGCGCAATTCCAAGGTGATGGGCGGTGTCGCCGAGATCCTCGGCCGCCCTGCCACCGATTTCAGCCAATATGCCCGCCGAGCGGCGACAAGCGGAATATGGAGCGCCTGACCATGCAGATCGTTCTCACCCTCTCCCTCGCCGCCGCGGCAATCGGCAGCGGCCTCGTCGCTGGCATCTTCTTCGCCTTCTCGACCTTCATCATGACCGCCTTCTCGCGCATCCCGGCGGAACAGGGCATCGCGGCGATGAACTCGATCAACGCCACGATCGTCCGCTCGCCCTTCATGGGCCTTTTCGTGCCGACGGCAATCCTCTGCATCGTCATCGAGGTGCTGGCGGTGATCGACTGGCGCGGCGGGGCATCCGTGTTGATGCTCGCAGGTGCGACCCTCTATGTCGTCGCCTCATTCCTCTCGACCATCATCTTCAACGTGCCGATGAACGATGCGCTTGATAAGGTCGGCGGCAGCGGGGCGGAGGCGGTTCAGCTCTGGACCACCTATCTCAGGGACTGGACATGGTGGAACCATGTGCGGACGATCGCCTCGCTGCTCGCCTCGGTGGCATTCGTGCGGGCGCTGATGATTGTCTAGGCGGCGCGTCTGCCACACGTCCCTTCTCCCCGGCGGGGGTCCGAAGGACGGGTCGAGACCCGCGGCTCGACCCCGGTCGGTGCCGGCAGGCGGTTGAGGGGGTGAGCGGCAAGGCCGCGAATGCACGGAGCGTAAGCGAAGGGCAACATATAGGGTGTGCCGTGCGCCCCCTCATCCGACCCTTCGGGCCACCTTCTCACCGCTGGGGAGAGGAGGGAGCCAAGCCGCCCCTCGTCTACTTCTGCTCGCAAAAGGCAATGCGGTTGCTGAAAGGATCGATGACCGTCATCTCCAATCCCCACGGCGCTTCCTCGACGCCGGGCTTCATGTAGCGGTAGTCCTTGCCGGCGAGTTCGGCGTGGTAGGCCCGGATATTGGCGACACGGACGAAGGCTTTGGCGCCGGGGCTGGCGTCGCCGGAATGTTCGCTCAAATGCAGCGCCATGCCGTCGCGCGAGACCTGGCAATAGAGCGGGAAGTTCTCGCCGAAACGGTGCTCCCAATCGAGATGAAAGCCGAGGAATCCGCAATAGAATTCCATCGCTTTCTCGACCGAGAAGATCCGGAAGATCGGCATCGGCGGCTCGATGCCGATGGCGGAGGAAGCGCCCGCCGCATCGATCTTGGCCGAGAGGATGTTCCATTGGTCGAGCCCGAACTGGCGGGCGACGATTTCGAGAGTCTCGCTGTGGGTCAGCGAAATGTCGCGGTCGGCGAGAGCCTGCCGCAAGGTTTTTGCCATGAGCTTGGCGTCGCGAAAATCGCGCATGATGTCATCCTTCCGTTGGCGGCAAACAGGAAGATCAGTGCCCGCGTCTGCTGACCCGTTCGCCATCGATCGCCAAACGGCAAGGGATGTGAAGGATGTTTTCTGGATGCATTCACCATAACGCCAAAGTGTCAAACGTCGAGCGTCGCGGGGCGGCTGGCCGCATCCGGCCGAGGTCGATGTTATGAAAGCACCGGTCAGGAATCAAGACGCGGTGCGCGAGGGAATCGCCTGCAGGTGGCCGGCAAGCTCGACCCGGTTGCGGCCGCCGCGCTTGGCGACGTAGAGCGCCTTGTCGGCGGCACTCAGCATGGCGTCGAAATCCAGGCTGTTCGAGCGGCCGGGCGCAACGCCGACGCTGACCGTGCATGTCAGCACTTCGTTGTCGATCTGGATCTCGCGCGCTTCGAAGGCGCGGCGGATGCGCTCGGCCGCCAATTCCGCCCGGCCGGGCATGATCTCCTTCAGTACCAGCGCGAATTCCTCGCCGCCGAGCCGGGCGGCAATATCTCCGGCGCGGCAATGGGCGGCGAGTTCGGCGGCGAAGGCCCTGATCACGCTGTCGCCCACGGCATGGCCGAAGCGATCGTTGACGGATTTGAAATGATCGATATCGAAGACGATGACGGCGGTGGTGTTGCCCATCGGGCGCGTGCCGTACTCGTCGAACAGGGCGCGGCGGTTGAGCAGGCCGGTCAGCGGATCGGTGATCGCCTCGAGGCGATGGCGAGCGGCGAGCCGCCACTGATGCAGCGCCAGCGACAGCGCGCCGATCCCGGTCATACCGGCGATGCAGACGGCGAGACTCAGATCTTCGGCCCAGTTGCTGGGGGCCTTGCCGAGCACCAGCTTTCCGTCGGAGATCAGCACGGCGGCGCAGAGGACGAAGGAGATTGCGGTCAGCGTGTAAAGCGCGGTGATGCCGAGGAGCGGGGCCGGCGCCTCGGCGCGCGCGAGCCAATATTGCCGGGCGGTGGCAAAGAGCAAAAGAGCAATGGCGATATTGTCGGCGATGAAGGCGAGGCCGTCATAACCCAACAGCATCGGCACGACGGAGAAGACCATCGCCGCAAGGGCGCGGATCGCGATGGCCGGAACGGACGGACGGCCGGTGAGGAACTGCCGGCCGGCCCCCCAGATGGTGGCAAAGCCGGCATGAAACAGCACGAAGTTGGCAACGCCCAACCATGTCTCCGGCGTATTGACATAGGCGCTGTAGACAAAAATGCCGCTGACGACCAGGACCAGGCCGACGGTGGCGGTGAGCAGCACCGTTTCCGCCCGGCGGACAATCCAGCTGCCCATCAGTGTCACGGCAAGGCATGCCGCGGAGACGCCGAGCGCTAGCAAAAGGGAGTTGTAGTCAAGCATCATGCTCTTCAGTCTCCGCAGCTATTCCAGTGCCGGATGTTGGCAGCTTCTGGGGTTCGCAGCGAGGAATGTCTTATGCATCCGTTAACAAATGATGCACTGCACAATGCAAATGTTACGCGTTTAACGTCACGCCGAAACTTAAGATGAATATTCCATTTAAAATTGAATTCTGAAAACCTATACCTGCTACACCACTTGCCAATGCAGGGGAAACATCGGATCGAACACCGTCACCGGACCGGCGCCGGTTTCAATCTTCGCGGGAAAGGCGACCGGCTCGGTCTGCCGTGAGAGCGTGATGCGCTCTTCGTTCGGCGCAAGCCCGTACCAGGCCGGCCCGTTCAGCGAGGTGAAGGCTTCGAGCCGCTCCAGCGCGGCCTCCTGCTCGAAGACATGGGCAAGGCAGCTCATCGTATTGACCGAGGTGTAAATGCCGGCGCAGCCGCAGGCGCATTCCTTCAGCGGATCGACATGCGGGGCGGAATCGGTGCCGAGGAAGAAGCGGCCGTCACCGCTTACGGCGGCCGCACGCAAGGCCAGCCGGTGGTTCTCGCGCTTGGCGACCGGCAGGCAGTAATAATGCGGGCGGATGCCGCCGACCAGGATGGCGTTGCGGTTGATGATCAGGTGATGGGTGGTGATCGAGCCGGCGAGATTTGATTTGGCGGCCTTGATGTAATCGACGCCATCTGCTGTCGTGACATGCTCCATCGTCACCTTCAGTTCCGGCAGACGCTTCCGCAGCGGATCGAGCACGGTGTCGATGAAGACGGCCTCACGATCGAAGATATCGACCTCCGGCGTCGTCACCTCGCCATGGACGCAGAGCGGCAAGCCGATCTTCGCCATGCGTTCCAGCACCGGCATCGCCTTTTCCATATCGCGCACGCCGCCATGCGAATTGGTCGTGGCGCCGGCGGGATAAAGCTTGACGGCAGTGATGAGGCCGCTCGCAGCCCCCTCCTCCACGTCATCGGGACTGGTATGCTCGGTGAGGTAAAGTGTCATCAGCGGCTGGAAGCGATGGCCGTCCGGCAGCGCCTTGAGGATACGCTCGCGATAGGCCCTGGCGTCAGTGGTGGTGACAACGGGCGGCACGAGATTGGGCATGATGATGGCGCGGGCGAAGGTGCGGCTCGTATCGGCAATCACGCCTTCCAGCATGGCGCCATCGCGCAGATGCAGGTGCCAGTCGTCAGGACGGCGGATGGTGATCGATTGCATGGCAGGCCTCCGAAGCGATGCGTCTGCGGCCTCGATAGCACTAAAGCGCGTCGCATTGAAATTGATTCATGCGACGCGCTTTCGCTCTTTTTCCATGCATGTCGTTACCCCTGAACCGCAGCACACTTCCGAGCGACATGCATTAGCGCCTCGCATTGAAATTGATTCATGCGATGCGCTTTCGCTCTTTTTCCATGCATGCCGCACGGCGTCACGCCAGCGCGATCTCCAGCGTCACATCGGCCGGGCGGCGGTTTTCGAGGATCAGCCGGCCGTTCGGCAGGTCGTTGCCGTAGACCTTGGCGCTGGCGGCTTCCTCGGTCAGCTTATAACCGCGCCAGCGATCCCAAAGGCGCTCTTCCAGCACCTCGATCGGCGGGGCGAGCATGATCGTGTAGTCGAAGATGCCGTCGAGTTCAGCCCATTTGCCCTGCGTGAAGAGCAGATAATTGCCCTCGATGATGATGAAACGATCCTCGGGAGAGATCGGGCGGGCAGAGGCAATCGCAAGCTCGCGCGAGCGATCGAAGACCGGGACGAGGACTTCCTGATCTGCGGGGCGAACCGCGCGGACGATATCCAGGAAGCCGCGCACATCGAAGGTTTCCGGAATGCCCTTGCGGGCAAGCAGGCCGCGTTCGATGAGAATGGCATTGTCCATGTGGAAACCATCCATGGGCAGCACCGCGACACGCTCGCCTTTCGCCTTCAGGGCGTTGGCCAGATTGTCGGCCATGGTCGATTTGCCGGCACCCGGCGGCCCGGCGATGGCGACCAGGAAACGCCTGGAGTTGCCGGCGCGGTCAAGAACTGCGCCGGCGATTTCGTCGATGCGTGCCGTCATGCCGCGACGGTCTCCGTCGGCACCGCCTTGGCGCCGGTCATGAAGGCGACGGCGTCGGACATGGTGTATTCCTTCGGATCGATCACCGTGAGACGCCGGCCGAGGCGGTGGATATGGATCCGGTCGGCCACCTCGAACACATGCGGCATGTTGTGGGAGATCAGCACGATCGGCAGGCCGCGGGCTCTGACGTCGAGGATCAGTTCCAGCACGCGGCGGCTTTCCTTGACGCCAAGGGCTGCCGTCGGTTCGTCCATGATGATGACCTTCGAGCCGAAGGCGGCGGCGCGGGCGACCGCGACACCCTGGCGCTGGCCGCCGGAGAGCGTTTCCACCGCCTGGTTGATGTTCTGGATGGTCATCAGGCCGAGTTCGGACAGCTTGTTGCGCGCGAGCTTCTCCATGGCCGGCCGGTCGAGCATGCGGAACATCGAGCCGAGCATGCCCGGTTTGCGGATCTCGCGGCCGAGGAACATGTTGTCGGCGATCGACAGCGCCGGCGACAGAGCGAGGTTCTGATAGACGGTCTCGATGCCGGCCTCGCGCGCTTCCATCGGCGAGCGGAACTGCACCTGCCGGCCTTCCAGCGTGATCACCCCCTCGTCCGGGGTGACGGCGCCCGAAATCGCCTTGATCAGCGAGGACTTGCCGGCGCCGTTATCGCCGATGACGGCGAGGATTTCACCCGGATAGAGGTCGAAATCGGCATTGTCGAGGGCGGTCACGCGGCCGTAGCGCTTGACGAGACCGCGGGCGGTGAGAAGGGGTTCGCGAGCCATGATTACACCGAAACCTTTCTGATCCACTGATCGATGGCGACGGCGGCGATGATCAGCACGCCCGTCAGGAGGACTTTCCATTGCGGGTCGGCGCCGAGCATATTGAGGCCCATCGACACGACGCCGACGATCATCGCGCCGAACAGCGTGCCGAGAATGGAGCCGCGGCCGCCGAAGAGCGAGATGCCGCCGATCACGGTCGCGGTGATCGCCTGGAGGTTATAGTCGGTGACCGCCGAGGACGGCGAGATCGAGCCGTTGCGGCCGATCGAGACCCAGGCGGCGAAGGCGGCGATGACGCCCGAAATCGTATAGACGGTAAGCAGCACCTTCTTGGTCTGGATGCCGGAGAGCTTGGCCGCTTCCGGATCGTCGCCGACCGCATAGACATGCCGGCCCCAGGCGGTGTGATTGAGCACATACCAGAGCAGCAGGACGAGCAGCACCATGGCGATGACGCCGAGCGTCAGCACGGCTGTGCCGGCTTTGAAGCTCATGGCGAAAAGATGCAGCAACGGCGCCTGTTCGTCGACGTCGGTGTCGCGGATCGTCTCATTGGCGGAATAGATGAAATTCGTCGCCATGACGATATTCCAGGTGCCGAGCGTGACGATGAACGGCGGCAGTTTCATGTAGGCGACGAGGAAGCCGTTCAGCAATCCGCACAGGCCGCCGACAAGCATGCCGGCTGCGACCGCGATCGGTGTCGGTATGCCGTAGGTGATGGCGACATTGCCCATGATGACGGCCGAGATCACCATGATGACGCCGATCGAAAGATCGATACCGGCCGTCAGGATCACCAGCGTCTGGGCGGCGCCCAGAATACCGACGATGGCGATCTGCTGCAGGATCAGCGTCAGCGTGTAGGACGAAAAGAACCGTCCGCCGATGGCGATGCCGAAGATGATGATTGCCAGCACCAGCACGATCAGCGGCACGGCGGCCGGCGTCGAGTGCAGAAAATGCTGGGCGCGCTTGATCAGCGAGACATCCTGGTGCTCGAAGGAGGCAACGCTCTTGTCGCTGCCGTCGAGAACGCGTTCGAATTCCTGTGTTCCGGTCATGGTTCCTCCTCCGCATCCGCGCGCCGAACTCGCGCGGGGGCCGTCACCGATATCCTTCCGGTCTTTGCTTAGCCGGTTCGCGAGGCGACGGCACATCGTCCGTCGAAAACGGCCGGGGATCAAGCCCCGGCCGGTCTGCTTTTAATAAAGCGGGCTCAGCCCCAGCACTTGTCGGTGCCTTCCTTGGTGTCGATCGACTTGACGCCGGAGACCGGCTTGTCGGTGACGAGCGAAACGCCGGTGTCGAAGAAGGACTTGCCTTCGGTCGGCTTCGGCTTTTCACCGCTATCGGCGAACTTCTTGATCGCCTCGATACCGAGCGACGCCATCAGCAGCGGATATTGCTGCGAGGTGGCGCCGATGACGCCTTCCTTGACCGACTTCACACCCGGGCAACCGCCGTCGACGGAGACGATCAGCACGTTCTTTTCCATGCCGACAGCCTTCAGCGCCTGATAGGCGCCGACAGCGGCCGGTTCGTTGATCGTGTGGATGACGTTGATGCCAGGATCCTTCTGGAGAAGGTTTTCCATGGCCTTGCGGCCGCCTTCTTCATTGCCGTTGGTCACGTCATGGCCGACGATGCGCTTGTCGTCTTCGTCGCCGATCTTGTCCGGATTCTTCGGGTCGATGCCAAAGCCGATCATGAAGCCCTGGTCGCGCAGAACGTCGACCGTCGGCTGCGACGGGGTCAGGTCGAGGAAGCCGACCTTGGCGTCCTTGGCCTTGTCGCCCAGCGTTTCCTTGGCCCACTGGCCGATCAGCTTGCCGGCGAGCAGGTTGTCGGTGGCGAAGGTGGCGTCGGCGGCATCGGCCGGCTCGAGCGGCGTGTCGAGAGCGATGACCAGCAGGCCGGCATCACGCGCCTTCTTGACCGACGAGACGATGCCCTTGGTGTCGGAAGCGGTGAGCAGGATGCCCTTGGCGCCGTCGGCAATGCAGCTTTCGATGGCGGCGACCTGGCTTTCGCTGTCACCGTCGATCTTGCCGGCATAGGACTTCAGCGAAACGCCGAGTTCCTTGGCCTTGGCCGTCGCACCTTCCTTCATCTTGACGAAGAAGGGGTTGGTGTCGGTCTTGGTGATCAGGCAGGCAGCAACGTCAGCCGCCATGACAGGAGCGGAAAAAGTGACACCAAGCGCGAGCGCGCCGAAAGCGAGAACAGATTTCTTCATGGAACTCCTCCCAGAGTTTGCCGGCGCCGCCCCTGCGGGGCCGGAATCTTAAGATATGACACTTCGCCGTGGATCGCTAATGCCTCCCAGCGGTCCCGTGCCCTTGACGACGGCAATTAAGAGCGAAAAGAAATCGGCTTGTCAATAAATAAATCCAATTGAATTATTAATTCGATGTGGCATGCTCAATCGAATTAGGGCATAGGCCAACAATCGGGAGGAGCGGCCATGTCGTCCTTGGATGGACCGGCGAATATACCGGTCCCGCCACCAATTCTGAATCCGGCCGGAGGTGCGAACCAGGTCAGGGTACGGGCCTATAACGAACGGCTCGTGCTGTCGCTGGTGCGTCTCTACGGCGCGCTGTCGAAGGCCGATATCGCACGCCGCAGCGGCCTGTCGGCGCAGACCGTCTCCGTCATCATGCGGGTCCTGGAGAAGGAAGGGCTGCTGTCGCGCGGGGAACCGGTGCGCGGCCGTGTCGGCCAGCCATCGATCCCGATGCATCTCAATCCCGACGCCGTCTATTCCTTCGGCCTGAAGATGGGCCGGCGCAGCGCCGATCTGGTGCTGATGGATTTCGTCGGCCGCATTCGCATGCAGTTGCATAGGACCTATGCCTATCCGCTGCCGCATGAAATCCTCGCCTTCGTCACATCGGGCATCCGCGAACTCGAAGACCGGCTCGACGACAAGCAGCGCGGCCGCATTGCCGGCCTCGGCATCGCCGCGCCTTTCGAGCTCTGGAACTGGGCCGAAGAGGTGGGGGCGCCGCCGGGTGCCATGGAGGTCTGGCGGGATATCGACCTGCAGGCCGACATCGCCGAACGCGTCGCCCACCCTGTCTTCATGCAGAACGATGCGACCAGCGCCTGCGGCGCCGAACTCGTCTTCGGCGTCGGGCCGTCCTATCCCGATTTCGTCTATTTCTTCATCGGCTCCTTCATCGGCGGCGGCATCGTCCTGAACTCGGCGATCTTTTCCGGCCGCACCGGCACGGCGGGCGCGATCGGGCCGCTGCCCGTGCGCGGCAAGAATGGCGAGACCAAGCAGCTGCTCGAGATCGCCTCGATCTTCGTGCTCGAAAACATGCTGCGCGAGCGCGGCATCGATCCCGAGCCGCTCTGGTATTCGGCCGACGACTGGGTGGATTTCGGCGAGCCGATGGAAAGCTGGATCCAGGATAGCGCCAAGGCGCTGGCACAGGCGATCGTCGCGGCCGCCTCGATCCTCGATTTCAGCGCGGCCGTCATCGACGGCGGCTTTCCCGGCTGGGTGCGCAGCCGCGTGGTGCAGGCCACCATCGACGAAGCCGCCAAGCTCGACCTGCAGGGCGTCGTCATGCCCGAAATCATCGAGGGCGCGGTCGGCGCCCAGGCGCGCGCCATCGGCGGCGCCAGCCTGCCGATCTTCGCGCGTTACCTCACCGACCAGAACGTACTCTTCAAGGAGGTAGACCATGCTGAAAGGACTTGATCCGCTGTTGAGCCCGGAGCTGCTTTTTACGCTTCGTGCCATGGGTCACGGCGACGAGATCGCCATCGTCGACGGCAATTATCCGGGCGTCGAACATGCACGCCGGCTGATCCGGCTCGACGGCCACCACCTCATCCCGGTGCTCAACGCCGTGCTCAGCGTGCTGCCGATCGACGATTTCGTTCCCGAGGCGATCTTCCGCTCGACCGTCAAGGCCGAGCGCGACAAGCTCGACCCCGTGCATGAGGAGATGATCGACTGCTGCGCCCACCACGAGCCGCACCGGCAGGTGGTGCCGCTGATCGGCCAGGATTTCTACGGTCGGGTGAAAACCGCTCATGCGGTGATCCAGACCGGCGAGCCGAGGCTCTATGCCAATATCATCTTGCGCAAGGGGGTGATTTATCCGAGGGAGGCGGGTGCCAAGGCGGCGGCCGGGGTGGATCCGTTCGTCTTCTAGCGGTCACCCGTCAATTTCGACTTCCGCTTCACAGTTTACGGGCGCATTTAAAGGGATGGCCATGCCGATGGACGAGCGGGCGTGGGCGCCAATGTTTGGCCCGTACAGCTCCAGTATCAGATCGGAATAGCCGTTTGTGACCAGCGGCGTCTCATTAAAACTCGGAGCAACATTCACCATGGCGAAGACGCGCAGCCAAGCCGTGACCCGATCAAGGTCTCCGATAGCACGTTTGAGGCTGGCGAGGTGGGCCAGGGCAACGAGCCGGGCCGACGCGTAACCCTGCTCTGGCGAGACCTCCGCTCCGACCTTGCCAAGCGGGGCTGCCAATGTCCCATCGCGGTTGCACGCGACGTGACCGGAAATGTAGGCGCGGTTGCCGCGCACCCGAACCCAGACGAAGGGCATTCGCAGCCCTTCGCGAACTTTCAAAGGCTCGGGCAATTCCAGACCCATGTCGGCCAGACGTTGTTCGATGATGGCCATGGTGCACCTCCCGGCATGATCAAGGTAGGATGTCATCGAGCTCCGGCATCAGAACGACGCTCTCGTTGGCGGCGGGGTCATTGCGGGCACCGAGGAACTCGGCGTTTTCGGTGCAGCGATTGACGGCCACATGGGGAACGCCGGCCGGAATGAAAAGATAGTCGCCGGCGTGGACCAATTCGCACTGTTCGAGCCTCGACCCCGACCAGATCTCGATCTCGTGACCCGCGGTCATGAGAAGGGCCGTCTCGTGTCCCTCATGGCGATGGGCCCTGGTTCGTCTGCCTGCGGGTAGCGAAATCGTCCCGAGCCACAGCATGGTTGATCCGACGCTTTCCGCCGAGACGCCCGAGCGATAGACAGACCCCTGCTCGGCGACATGGCTGCCGCTCCCGCGTACGACTTTCGCGGCTAACAGATGCGGATTTTTCGGTTGCGTTGCTTCGTTCTTCATCGCTTTCACCACTTCAACCGCTGCACTGGAGCAGACTGCGCGTTCAGCCGGCGCAAGTCCTGAAGCGGGGCCGAAAAGTTTCCGAAAAGCTGCGAAATCGCGGTATCATTCCCGGCCATGAACACCCAGCACCTTGCCTTCGGCCACTTCGAGTTCATTGCCGAGAACGGATGCCTGTTTCGCGACAATAGGCCTGTCGCTATCGGCGCCCGAGGTGCTTCGCTGCTTGCCGTTCTGCTTTCGGCACAGGGGGGTGTCGTCTCCAAGTCGGCCTTGATGGATGCCGCGTGGCCGGGATTGGCCGTCGAGGAAAGCAATCTTTCCGTTCAGATTGCCGCCCTTCGCAAGCTGCTCGGCCCCGCATCAGACGGCAGCGGATGGATCGTCACGGTTCCGCGGGTCGGCTACAGATTCTCCGGTCCGGTGGAGAGCCGGACCGATGCAGCCGATAGCGGATGGCATGCGCAGACCAGTTCGATCCCGGCGATTGCGGTACTGCCGTTCGAGAATCTCGGCGGCGATGCTGAAAGACAGTATCTGGCCGACGGCATCACCGACGACCTGATCATGGCGCTCGTCCGGTTCAGATGGTTCCGCGTCGCGTCACGTGGGGCGAGTTTCACAAGGAGGAATGGCTCGAGCGATCCGCAATCTATCGCGCACGAACTTGGCGTCGATTTTCTGGTGGATGGAGCTGTTCGGCATGCCGGCGATCGGATACGAATATCGGTGCACCTCGCCGACGTCGCGAAAGGCGCCACCGTCTGGTCCGAACATTACGATCTTCAGGTGGCCGAGGTATTTGCGGTGCAAGACGCCATCGCCGAACGGATTGCAGCGGCGGTCGAGCCCGAGCTGCTGTTGCGCCATGGGCTTCAGGTCGCTCCGCACACCGGCAACATCACTGCCTGGGATCTTGTCCGGCAAGGCACATTCCATTTCCACAAGGTCACGCAGTCCACCCACCTCATGGCCCGGCGATTTTTCCGCGAGGCCACGGAGCTCGATCCCCTGCTGCCGGAGGCGCAGATCTGGCGGGCGCGGGTCAATGCGGGCCTCATTGCCTACGGCTGGACCGATAACCCCGCCGCGGACGGGAAGGAGGGTTTGGATGCGGCGCTGCGCGCGATCTATCTCGACGCGCGAAACCCGTATTCGCACTATGCGCTGGCGATTGTGTCGGCCTATACAGGCAGGGCTGACCAGGCGATCCTCGCAGCGGAACGGTCCATCGAACTCGGTTCGAGTTTCGCGTTGGGCTATCTCGTCCTCGGCATGGCCCGTCTTTTTTCGGGTGATGCCGCCGGTGCGCGCAAGCCCCTGGCTCGCGGCCTCGAACTCAACCCCCATGATCCGCAGAATGGGGTTTGGTTCGGCCTCTTGATGCTTGCATTGTTGTTTTCGGGCGACGTGGAGAGCGCGCTCGAAACGGGGCGTACGGCGTTAAAGGCGCGGCCTGACTGGCCGGCGCTTCTGCGCATTCAGGCGTGTTGCCATGCGGCCGCGGGACATCGTGAGCAGGCTCGCCGCTTTGCTACGGCGGCCAGCGACTTTCCCGAAGCTGCCGGCGATGCGCTTGGTCCTTTCAGAGATGGCAACAAGGAATGGGCCACCCGCCTGGACGAGCTGCTGCGAGAGGCGGAACTTTAGAACGACCGGTTGGCAAAGGCCGCTCAGGATCGGCGCCGAAGAAGCCTGAGGATTTCTACGGTCGGGTGAAAACCGCCGTTCGGTGATGGGAAATTCCAGTCGGGATCGGCTTCATTAGCCGTCGCTCAGTCGCAAAACCTCAAACAAAAGTTAGACTTTCACAACCTGGATCTGCAATAGTGTTGTCTGATCTCTTTCCGTGCAGCGCCTCGCGCCCTATCGCGGACGACGATCTACCGGGTGATGAAGCGGTTGGGTGTCAAGCGCTCAACGCCGTAAGACATGTGGAATCCGGGAGTGTCGATTGATCGATCATCTGTGTGCGTCGAACTGGTTTGGGAAAATCAAATGAAGGAGCGCCTGGTGATTGCTTGCGTGCTCGTTGCCGCCGCCTACATGGCGCTCCCGACAGAAACTCGATTGTCTACCCCTATCAAGCCAGACGGCATCCCACCGGCGAGCGAAACGCCGCCTTCCAGGATCTACAAGGATGCTTCAGGGCGCGAGGCGCATATTGCGACGCCCTTGCTAGACAAATTCTCCTATGCCGGAGATGCCGACCTCTGCATCGAACTACGGGAAATGACAAAATCCAATGCGGATGCCGCAGAAGAGCTTCTAGACGCCTGCGGCAACATTTCAACGGGCAGCGCAGCTGAGATAAGCCAAAAACGTATCTGGTTGGCCATGATCCTTGGCGACGCGGACGAGGAGTATACTTATTCTCTTTCCGACAACGAAACCGATCGAAACAGGCGCGCTGTCCTGGCAATCTCGATGCTGAGAGCCGCACTGGATGCGGCTGCGCCGGATGCTGCGAAAGAAGCCTTCTCTGCTCTCGATAGCCTTTGGATCGCAAATAATGCGAGCGGTGCCTCTACCGGTTATTATCCACCCTTCCTGTTTGGCTCTGCCATGAAAGCTGAATCTGGTGAAGCGCTGTTGGCCCTGTGCCCGCTTGCCGGTCGGACCGACTGCGATAGGTTCGTACCAAGCGGAATGCCCAAGGCTCTGGAAGAGCTTGGGCGCTGGAAATCCAACGAGACCCTGCTGTTGCGTTCTGCAGAACTATTGGAACGTGAACACAAAGGCATCAAAGATCCAGACAAAGAAGCGGAGCTCGACTTTGCTGAGGACTTTTCTGCAACGCTGGGCTATGCCAATGAGCTCAATCCAGGAAACGGAAGCGCTCACGCTAGGCGGGGTGTGAAGCCGCTGGAGGAGTGGCTGAGCAAATTTGAAAACAGCACCGATGAACGTGAATTGCGATACATCTATAGCAAACTTGGCACAGCATACGGACGCATCGCATCGGATACCCAGCAGCGCACAGACGCTGAAAAGGCTGTAAAATTCAATAGTCAGGCATTTGAAATAGCCAGAAAATTAGACAAGGACGGCCCCAGCTGGGAAAACATGGCGAACCTTGGCGATGACACGCTACTCCTAGCCGAACTGAGCCAGCAGGAAGCTGGATTTCAGAAAGCGTTGAAGCTTCATCGTGACGCATACGCGATAACGGAAAAGCAGAATTCGCAAGACGCTTCCGCCTATATGAATATGAAACTTGCGCGGACCCTGCAGCACTATGCAAAGGCAGAGCTTCCTTCGGTTCCGAAAAACGAGAGGATCGCGATGTTGGACGAGGCGGTCAATTTAGCTGAAGGCGTCAAGCCGCTATTCGAACAGACGGGCACATCACTCTACCTTCGAATGACGAACAACGTCCTCGCTGAAGCAAAAGCCCAACTCACCTCGCTCCACCAATCGAAATTGCCTTGACAATCCGGCCTATGAAAAGGCGCCGATGTCTAATTCATGGTTTCCGTTGAAGCGAGGTAATGCATCGTGGAAGCGGCTGATTAATCAAAGTCGTCAAGCGGGATTTTCCGGGCCTGGTAAAGCCTCATCCGATTTGCGGGAGAAATATCCGTTTCACGCATCGAAACGCCCGCCCCTTCTTCAATGCAACCCGCCATTAACTTTCAAGGGTCACAAACGACTTACGGGCCTGTGCGGCTTTATCAACGACGGTATTGCCCGACTTTCTTAATTCCGCCCGAATGAGTTGTGGCGGTCTTCAATCACGGACAGGACGCCGATGCCGTGAAGTTGCCCATTGGTCGCCGGTATCCGGTGACACGAGCAGCAGCCGTGCCGGCTGTTGATTGAAACATGTCGGAGACGATGCGGTTCTCCAAACTGGCCATGAGGGCTCTTCGCACAACAGGAGCCTGTTCATATGCCTCGCGTCCAACCGACCAGACCCCAGGTGGAGATCCTTGTCTGGCTCGCGGTCTTCCTGCTTCTCTTCTGCCTGTCGTGGTTCTTCCACTGGCATGAGGGGCTGGATGCGTTCATCGAGAAGCATCATGACTATCCGCTGGACCACGCGCTCCTTGCCCTGAATATGTCAGGGTTTCTCGGGCTGATCTATTCCGCACTGCGGATCCGTGATCTCTCGAGGGAGGTTCGTCGCAGGCTGCAGGCCGAAAAGAACGTGGATTGGATTGCCTGTCACGACACGCTGACCGAACTGCCGAACCGCAGATTTCTGGAATCCGTCTGCGCGCAGTCGATGAGCGATCAGAGGGCACAAGAGACCTATGCCGTGTTCAGCATCGATCTCGACGGCTTCAAGAAGATCAATGACCTCTTGGGGCACGATCACGGTGATGCGGTGCTGAAGGCCGTTGCGCAACGGCTCTCCTCCCTCTTTCCGCGTGAGCATGTCTTCCGCCTTGGTGGAGACGAGTTTGTCGTTCTGGCGCGGCGCACGGGAAATCCCGATCTTGCCGCCTTGGGGAACCGCATCGTGAGCGTGATCGGCAAGCCCTTCACCTTCAATGGCGTCGCCGTCGACCTCGGCGCCAGTGTCGGCTTCGCGCTTTATCCGGAGAACGGTGATGACCTCAGCCAGGTCATCCGACATTCGGACTGCGCGATGTATGTCGCCAAAAAGCAGGGGCGCGATCTGGTGAAGCCCTTCGTGCCTTCGATGCAGGAAGAGTTGGCGAAACGGATTCGGGTGGAAGCCGATCTGAGAGCCGCCATCAGGAAGGCTGAGATCGTTCCCTACTATCAACCGCTCGTGGACCTGAAGACGAACAAGATTATCGGCTTCGAGGCGCTGGCACGCTGGAAGACCGCTTCCGGCGAATTCATCCCGCCGAACGAATTCATTCCTGTGGCGGAAGAAGCCGGGCTGATCGTCGAATTGACCGACCAACTGCTTCGCCGCGCCTGCACCGACGCGCTGTCCTGGCCAAATGAGCTCGTCCTGTCATTCAACCTATCCCCGATCCAGTTGAGCGACCGGTTGCTGGGCCTCAGAATTCTCAAGATATTGGGCGATGTCGGTCTGCCCGCGCACAGGGTCGAGCTCGAAGTGACCGAAAGCGCCATCATCCAGGACGCCGTCACGGCACGTATCGTGCTCGACGATCTGGTGAACGCCGGTGTCAGGATTGCCCTCGACGACTTTGGAACGGGCTATTCCAGCCTCTCGCAGCTCTCCAACTACCGGTTCGACAAGATCAAGATCGACAGGAGTTTCGTCGCTTCATTCGAAACCAACGACAAGCAGGACAAGGTGATCAAGGCCATCATCGCTCTCGGCGCCGGGCTTGGCGTGACGATAACCGCCGAAGGCATCGAAGAGGAGAGCCAGCTTCAGCGGCTTCAGGATTTGGGCTGCGACATCGGCCAGGGTTATCTGCTCGGCAGGCCAGCCCCGGCCGAGATGCTCGCCGCAGACCATGTCAGCGCCAGACTTTCGCAACGGCGCTGACGGGTCGACGGGTCTTACTTGGAATTCTTTGTCGCGCTGCTTTGTTGGAAATGCTCAACGGCGCCGTCGATATGAAGCCAGTGATGTTTTGATTGCTCAAAGATGGACAGGGCAGGAGCCGGAGATTGCGGGTCTGCCAACGCACCGACGGCAACACCGGTAAAACCTGGCAGGTTGTCGGCCCTCCAATAGACCGTAGACCCGCAGTTCGGGCAAAAATAGTTGCGGATCTTTCCACCGCTTGCGGCTGTCCGGTTAAATTCACGCTGGCTTCCCGAAACGGCGACGGAGTCCGAGGGATAAAACGCACCGACGCCGAATGGACTGCCAGTTCTGCGCTGGCAATCGAAACAATGACATGCAACGACCAATCTTGCCTGCTGCGAGAGTGTAACGGTGAGTCCACCGCAACTACATTGCGCACGGGTCATTCGGAAATCTCCGGATATTTTGGGATAATCGGCAAAGCTTGGCACCAGGACAATACGCCTGGCAGTGCTGCAGTCGCCACTGATGTGGCCGATCAATACAGCAATCTTTGCTCAAACAGGTTATGACAGGACCTGGGAGTTTTCAAGCGCGTGCCTATTCTTGGCGGATGCGAGGTCGGGCATTCCGTCGTTGAATCTATGCAAGGAGCAGCGTCGCGGCGTGTCCTTCGAGGCTTCGCCCTGCGGGCTGCGCGCCGCAGGATGAAGACAATTGGAGTGCCGCGACAAGGTCAGGTGTTCAAGCCGCCGTCCACCGTGAGAATGGTTCCCGTGATGTGCCTTGCAGCCGGGCTCGCGAGGAAAGCCACAGCCGCCGCCACATCTTGCGGCTTGCCGTAACGACCAAGTGGGATCAGCGCACGCTGGAAGTCGGCGAAGTCGCCATCGGCGGGATTCATATCGGTGTCGGTCGAGCCCGGCTGGACCAGGTTTACGGTGATATCGCGAGATCCCAGTTCCCGAGCGAGGCCGCGGGTAAACGAGTGAAGCGCGGATTTTGTCATGAAATAGACCGTACCGGTGTCACCGACGATGCGTTCGGCACCGGCCGAGCCGATCGTGATGACTCGGCCTCCCGCCTGCAGATAGGGAATGGCGGCCTGCGAAGCGAGCAAAGGCGATCGCACATTGACATCCAGCAGCGCATCGATGTGCTCGACGCTGACGTCGGCAATCGCACCGTAAAGCGCGATTGCGGCATTGTTGACGAGAATGTCGAGACCGCCAAGCGCCTGGGCGGCCTCGTCGACCGAACGCTTCACGGCCGCCGGATCGGCACTGTCGGCCTGGATGGCAAGCGCCTTGCGGCTCTTGTGCTCGATCGCCCGGACGACTTCGGCGGCGCGATCGGCCGAACGTTCATAGGTGATGGCGACATCAGCGCCTTTGTCGGCAAGCGCCAATGCGATGGCGGCGCCGATCCCACGCGAGCCACCGGTGACGAGGGCACGCTTACCAGCCAGTTCTGTCATGATCTTCTCTTTCTGTAATGATCGATACATAAATAGCTAGGCGCATTGCCGCGAGGTGTCAACGGGTTTATATAATGATCGATGCAAAAATCGGATGAAAACCGGAAAGTCGATGACAGCCCTGCCCGCAGCCGCGGACGGCCGCGGGCGTTCGATCGGGAAGCAGCCCTCGCCCAGGCGACCCGTCTGTTCTGGATCAAGGGCTTCGAGGCGACCTCGATTGCCGACCTCACCGAGGCGATGGGGATCGGATCGCCGAGTCTCTACGCCGCATTCGGCTCGAAGGAGGCGCTCTATGCCGAAGCGTTGCGCCACTATCGCGAGGACAACGAGGCGCTGGTCTGGGCAGGCTTCTTTTCGGCGGGCACGGCCCGCGAAGCGGTCAAGTCGCTTCTGATGGATTCGGCCGCTGTCCTGACCGGCTGTGTCGTGGATATTCCCCGCGGCTGCATGGTGACGCTGTCTTCGGTCGGCAGTGAGGGCTATGTGGAACTCGGCAAACTCGTGCGAGCTGCCCGCACGGTGACGCTCGACCGCCTGAAGCTGCGCCTGAACCAGGCGATATCAGGAGGCGAAATTCCGGTCTCGACCGACGTCCATGCGCTCGCCCGCTTCATCCAGACCGTTCAGAACGGCATGTCGATCCTGGCCCGTGACGGAGCGAGCCGTAGCGAACTGGAGGCAGTCGCCGAGTTGGCCATGCTGGGTTGGGACACTCGGACCGCGGATGCCGAACGCGGGCAAGGCTGATCGCGTTTCATACATCGCTGCGTGGATGCTCATGTGTCACCTCGGTCAATCGTCTCGGAAGCTTCGGGCGACCACTTCATCAGCGCTAGAGCGGTTCACCTTCTCATGGAAACGCCGAACCGCTCTAACTTTTTGTTTTTACACAATTCCGAACGGAAAACCGCTTCGCACTTTTCCTGGAATTGCTCTAGCCTGAGACGCCACGTCTTCAAGACGAGTAATGGCTACAGGACGGCATAACCGTCGAGCTAGTCTCTTCTCACGCCAAATTTCGTACGAAGTCCTGAGTCGCTCCCCGGCACATTCCAATCCCGTGGAATCCTCTGGCTCGACCGAGGTCGATCTGGCGGGATTTTCCGGAAAGTCACGGGAGGCGGTTGCTTTTGCATTCTTTATCAGCCATTCTAGAATGAGCGATAAAGAATCGGAGCGACTATGGGCCGGACGCGGGAATTCGATGAGGAGGCGGTGCTGACGGGGGCGATGCACATCTTTCGCAAGCAGGGCTATCAAGGCGCATCAATCCGGGACCTCGAGGAGGCGACGGGCCTCAAAGGCGGCAGCATCTATCACTCGTTCGGCGACAAGGCCGGCCTCTTCGACGCAGCGTTCGGACACTACCACCGGATTGTCCTGGAAGGGCGGATCGCGCGATATGCGCCGCCAGGGAGCGGACTTCAAGGCTTGCGCGAACTGTTCCTTTCACTCCTGCACGAGCCCGACGACGGCTCCCTCGGCTGCCTGATCACAAACACGGCGGTGGAATTCGGCGGTGGTGTCCAACCGCATCCCCGTGTCGAGGCCGCGCTCGGTCTCCTCCGCACCACATTCGGCTCGAGGCTTACCGAGGCGTCGACCTTCGCTCGGGATGCCGATGGCGCCAAGGCGACGAGGACAGCCATCCGCCTTCTTGCCCTCTATCAGGGCCTCCTCGTGCTCATTCGCGGCGGCGAAGACAAGACCGGCCTGCGGCAGGCAATAGAAGACGAATTCAATCAACTGGAGACGCTGTCATGACACCTGAGGCGCTATGGAATCGATATGCAGCCATCTGGTCGCTGGATGCTGCCGCTCGCGAGCCGGAAATGTTGGCTTGCCTCGCTGACGATGTGACCTATTGCGATCCGAATGGAGCGATCGCGGGACGAACCGGTCTCTCGGCTTACATGGCCGGATTTCAGGAGAGCGTACCGGGAGGCCGGTTCAAGATATTGAGCGTTCTCCATCATAATGAACGTTCGCTGGCACGCTGGGCACTGCGCCGGGAAGACGACATGGTCTTGCAGACAGGCACCAGCTTCGGAGTGATTTCCGATGGCCGGCTCGGCGCGATCACCGGCTTCTTCGATCCTCTGGCGCCACAGCCGCATGAGTAGCGAGGCGACACGCAGGCTGGCGCTCGACTTTGCGGGCCAGATCGCTCCAGCCGGCTCCATCGATGTCCGACGCTTCTTCGGCGGATCCGCTCTGGTCCGAAACGGCGCGCAATTCGGATTCGTCATGAAGGGCATCTTGTATCTCCGCGTCGACGATGCGATGCGCGCGGAGTTCGAGGCCGATGGTTCCGAACCGTTCAGCTACCGAGCGGCCGGCCGGGAGGTGACGGTTCGCCGCTACTACGCAGTCCCGGCCCATGTGATCGATGATCCCGCATTGCTGCACGCGTACTCGCAGCGGGCATTGCACGCTACGCCCACGGCCGGCCACAAACTCTCCGACACGATGCTCGCTTTCAACCCATCTGACTAATGCCGATGCCAGGCCCGGCCTTCGCCGGATCGAGCCTGAGCGTCAAATCTCTCCCGCCGAGGGTCCCCAGACATCCGTCAGGGCGAAGCCGTTCGGATGCGGGTCGAAGGGGTCGAGGGCCACCTGGGTCAGGCCGAAGGTGAAGCCGCGGCCGGTGATGGTGGGGATGACCGCCGGGCGGCCGGCCACCTCGGTCACCGCCTGTAGCCCGACCTCGAATTCCGAGCCGATGATCGATTTCGAGGTGAAGGTGTCGCCGACCTTGGCCTTGCCGCGGGCATAAAGGGTGGCAAGATTGGCGGAATTGCCGGTGCCGCAAGGCGAACGGTCGGCCCGGCCGGGCCACATGGTGGTGCAGGTGCGCACCGTGCCGTCGGCTTCGGTATCGCGGAACATGACATAGGCGACGCCTGATATCGCCGGGATCTCGGGATGGACGACCTTGATGTCGCGGTTGATCAGCTCCTTGAGGATCATGCCGGCCTGGACGAGGCCGGCGGCATTGGCCTTCTCGATCGTCAGGCCGATCTGGCCGACATCAACAAGGGCATAGAAAATGCCGCCATAGCAGATATCGGCCTTGATCCTTCCCCAATGCGGCGTGTCGACGCCGACATCGAGCTCATGCACGAAGGAGGGCACCATGGTGAGCTTGACCTTCTCGCAGCGCCCGTCGCGGCAGGTTGCCGTCGCCTTGACGAGGCCGGCGGCGGTTTCGAGCGTGACGATCGTTTCCGGCTCCTGCATCTCGACGATGCCGGATTCGAGCAGGGCGGTGGTGACGCAGATCGAATTCGAGCCGGAGCTCGCATGCGCCTGGTCGGGCTGCAGGATGACGAAGGCGGCATCCGCGTCAGGATGCCGCGCCGGCAGCAGCAGATTGACCGAGCCGATCGGCGCGCCGCGCGGCTCCAGGCAGAGGAAGCGGCGAAGCTCATCGCCCTTCGGATCGGTGTTCAGCCAATGCAGCTGGGCGGCGATGGTGTCGCCCGGGATTTTCGGCACGCCGCCGATCGCCACGCGGCCGATTTCGCCCTCGGCATGGACATCCAGCAGCTGGATTGTGCGCTTCCATCTCATATCGAAAACTCCAGTTCGGACGTGACGGGTGACGCCGCCATCGACGCGGATCGTTCCAAGTTAATACCGGTCTATGCGGAACGGGGTCAAATCGACGGATGGTTTCGCCCCGGTCACCATATCGGCGATCACAAGCGCTGTCGTTGCCGAAAGGGTCAGGCCGAGATGGCCGTGGCCGGTCGCATAGAAAACACCCGGCATCTTCGAGGACGGCGAAATGATCGGGATCGTATCGGGCAGCGCCGGGCGATGACCCATCCATTCCGTCGCCTCCTCGACCTTCAGGCCGGGCAGCGCACGCTGGGCATGGCGCACCAGCACCCGGGGGCGGCGGAAATCCGGAGCCGCGTCGAGACCGGCGAGTTCGACATTGCCGCCGACCCGGATGCCGCCCGCCGTCGGCGTCACCATGAAGGCGCGATGCGGCCAGATCACCGAATAGCGCATGGAGATGCCGGGCTTCATGATCTGGGTGTGATAGCCGCGTTCGGTTTCGAGCGGGATCGGCTCGCCGAGGTTTTCGGCGAGGAAACGGGTGTGGACGCCTGCGGCAAGCACAACCGAACCGGCCTCGATGCGCCTGCCATCCTCGAGGAGAATGACTGATGTGCCATCGCCCCGGCGCTCGATATTCCTCACCCCGCCGGAAACGAAGGCAGCACCGGCGGCCAGGGCGGCCTCGGTCAATTTGACCACCAGCCTGTAGGGATCGCGGATCGACTTATTGTCGGGGAGCAGCACGGCTTTGGCGATCGCCGGTGATAGTGCGGGTTCGTAATATTGGATGGCGCCGTTGCTCAAGACCTCGTATTCGAGGCCGTAGCGCTGCATCATGGCGAGGTGGCCGCGATCGGCTGCAAATTCCGCCTCGGTCTCGTAGATCGCCAGGCATCCTTCCTCGGTCATCAATTCAGGCGCGCCGATCGCCTGCAACATCTGCCTGAAATCGCCGAGCGCACGGTTCGACAGGCTCATGCCGGCATCCTCGATCGCTCTCAGCCGCGAGGGCCGGCCGGCGGCGAGGAAGCGCAGGAACCAGGGCAGCATTTTTGCCGCATAGGAGGGCCGCAGCCAGACCGGGCCTTCCGGATCGAGCAGCCAGCCGGGGATCTTCTTCCAGGTCGAGGGGCCGGAACCGGCGGCAAAATCCAGCGCGATGCTCGCCATATTGCCGAAAGAGGTGCCGCGTCCCGGCTCGCCCTTGTCGATCAGCGTCACCGCCAGGCCCCGCCGCTGCAGCTCGAAGGCGATCGAGGCGCCGATCACGCCCGCGCCGACGACAACCACGCTCTTCTTCGTCTCATCCGCCATGAATCAACCCATCGCACGGCAGACAGGATTGCCGTCGCGACTCTGATATATCAGATCTTCGATGATGCCTATGGAATTTTTACTGGCTTTCGGGGAGACCGGCACCGACGCTGTCGCCGACCGAACCGACGGTATTGTTCATCGACTGGCCGAGACGTTTCAGCTGGGCGTCGTAGTTGCGCCGGGTGCGCGGATCGAAGATCGCGATCGGCGTGCTGACGGCGACGCTGACGGCACTTCCGGCGGTCTGGGCAGCGCCCATCGCCACCGCGCCGACGGCTTCGCCGAGCCCGACATTGGAATCGGTGATCGTCTGGCCGGCAATCAGCCGGTCGCCGATCAGCTTTACCACTTCGGGGCTTTCGGCGAACTTGCCGTGGTTCAGCCGGTCGCCGCCCTTGAGCTTGGTGAGGTCGAGCACGGTGATGCCGGCCGCCTCGAGCTTGCTGCGATAGGGCTCGGCGGAGGGATCGATCTGGCCGAGGCGATCGACATTGCCGGAGATGCGCCGCGACAGCGCCAGAGCCCGGTCGTCCTGCGAGACGAAGATGGTGAAGTGCGGCTTCTCCTTGCCGAGACTTGCGAACTGGCGGCCGAAGACGTCGACATCGAGATCGGGCGAAGCGAGGATGACGTTGTTGATCTTCGAAGCGACGTGACCGTTGCGGATCGCCATCTGCCTGAGCGCCTCGACGGTGAGCCACGTGCCCATCGAATGGGCCATGATGGTGACGTCGCTGACGGCGGGATTGGCGGCGGTGCGGGTCAGCAGCTCCTCCAGCGCGTCGCGGGAATAATTGGTGCTTTCCTTGTCGTAATTATAATCAAAGATGCTGGCGCGCGACGGCCAGGTGAAGACGACCGGCGCGACGTCGGCATGCGAATCATGGACGATCTGTGCGAAGCGGTAGACGGCGTCCTCATACCGATTGTTGAAGCCGTGGACGAAGACCAGCACCCGCCGGCTCTTCGGCATGTGGCTCTTCAGCCAGGTCTCGCCTGCCCGCTCGCCTTCCAGCGGATCGACGGAAACGGTGACGAAATCGCGCAGCGGATCGGCCGGCAGCCGATTTGGCCATTGCACCTGGCCGACCTTGCGATTGGCGTCCGGCGGAATGGAGACGTCGACGGCATTGACGGCGAGCCCGGTGCCGCGTTCGCCGGAGAACAGCACGGCGGGATTGTCATCGGCAGCCCGCGTCGTCGCGACGAGCAGATCGACCTTCGAGGTGCCCGGCGGCACGCTGCCGGCCGCCTGCATGACACCGACCGGCCTGCCGCCGCAGCCGGAAAGCGCCATGATTGCCACCAGAAGACCTGTCAGAGCCGCACGCGAGCCGCGCCTTTTGCCGATCATGACCAAACTCCAATCGGTTCACGCACCGGACAGGCGGCGCCCGTTCAAATAGTCCGACGAGGCTTGCCGAGTCAAACCGCGCGGGCTGGAAGCCTTTTGTTTGCGCAATCCCGGACCCGGACCGCGGCGCAGTTTTGCGGGCTTGCTCTTGAACTTTCTGCCGTCCACGGCGTTTTTCCCGATCGCATTCAATCGATGGATCACGGTGATGAAATTGCTCGGGATCACATGCTTATCGACGTTGGTGCTGATGCCTTCGCTCGGCTCGACCGAGACGCTCGGCGAGGCCGAGATCCGCCGCGATATCATCGGCAGGACGGTCTACCTCTCCACCCCGCTCGGCGGCGAACTGCCGCTGATCTTCCGCTCCTCCGGCAAGGTCGACGGCAACGGCAAGGCGATCGGTCTCGGCCGCTATTTCAAGCCCAGCGATAGCGGCAGATGGTGGATCGACGCCAACCGCCTCTGCCAGAAATTCCAGAGCTGGAATAAGGGCAGGCCGATGTGCTTCGCACTCGAACGCACTGGCGCCAACAAGGTCAAATGGACCCGGGATAACGGCAGGACCGGCGTGGCACGGATCGGCAATTGATCGATTTCGATGGGGAAACGAAAAAAGCCCGACGCGGGAGGAGGTGCGCCGGGCTCTTGATCCTGACTGACAACTGGGAGGAGGAGTGTTGTCAGTCCGATGTAAGAGCGCTGGGAGGAGGAGTGCGCTGCTTACGAAGATAGTAATACCCAATTCTTTTGATCGGGAATAGCGAAAATACCGCAATGCAGCAATGCAATCAGCGCATGGCTTGCCTCTAAAATAACAGGCCAGCGCCTCATTTTACGGCATGTTTGACCATGTGGTCAAAATTCTGCCGAAAATTGCGGCCTGGGAGATCGGCGAGGCTGGACCCTCATCCGCCTGCCGGCACCGACCGGGGTCGAGCCACTGGTCTCGACCCGTCCTTCGGACCCCCCGCAAACGGGGCGAAGGGGATATACCGCGCCCTCTCCATTCCCACCTCGGCTCTCGCATGGCAGGTCCCCTCGCCCCGTTTTTACGGGGAGAGGGTTACGGTGAGTGGCAGCCACCGGGTGCAAATCAAGCCGCCTTGAACACCCTCCGACCCTCGGCATCGAGAGCCGAGAATTCCTCGTCCGACAGCGTGATATCAACCGCCGCAACGTTTTCCTCGAGATGCTTGACCTTTGAGGTGCCGGGGATCGGCAGCATGACCGGGCTGCGCTTCAGCACCCAGGCGAGCGCGATCTGGCTGGGGGCGGCATTGTGCTTTCTGGCGATCGTATCGAGCAGCGAACCCGGCTTGGCGAGATCGCCGGCGGCGAGCGGATACCACGGGATGAAACCGATATTGTGCTTGGCGCAATAATCGAGCACGTCCTCGCTGGTGCGGTCGACGAGATTGTAGCGGTTCTGGACGGTCGCGACCTTGAAGTGCTTCGACGCCGCTTCGATGTCGGCAACCGACACTTCGCTCAGCCCCGCATGGCGGATGAGGCCGGCATCGAGCAGCGATTTGATCGCGTCGAACTGTTCCTTGGCCGGCACTTTCGGATCGATGCGGTGCAACTGCCAGAGATCGATCTGCTCGACACCGAGATTACGCAGGCTCTTATGCGCCTGCTGGATCAGATATTCCGGACGTCCGACGGGCAGCCAGATGTTCGGGCCGTGGCGGGTGAGCCCGCCCTTGGTGGCGACGACGGACTTGGCGGCATAGGGATGCAGTGCCTCCTTGATCAGCCATTCGGAAATATCGGGGCCGTAGGAATCGGCCGTATCGATGAAGTTGACGCCAAGCTCCGGCAGCCGCTTCAGCGTGCGGATAGATTCGGCATGATCGGCGGGCTCGCCCCAGATTCCGTCACCGGTGACGCGCATGGCGCCGTATCCGAGACGGTTGACCTCGATCTCGCCGCCGATCTTGAAGGTGCCTGACTTGGCTGCGTTGTAACTGGACATGGTCTTTCCTCTCTTGGGTCAATAGATCACTGAAAGTCGATGAAACGGTCGGAGATGCCTGGGCTTTTGGGATGCCTTCGAGCGCGAATGCGCCCTGATCGAAAGGAATGCCGGCATGGTGATGACCCGCCCATCGAGATGATGAATGAGAATGTGGTCGCTGCGACGCTTGCACATATAGGATGGCACTGCAGGGATAACAGTGACGGCGATGAAAACATTGCCGTCGGACGGACGCGCAGCGCGTACAGGCGACTGCGAGGCGCCCTACGTCAAAGCCTGGTCTTCGCCTGGTCGCCGAACTCCGCCAGCATTTTCCAAAGCTCGGCGAAGATCTCATGCGCGAAATCCTGCGGCGAGGCGCCTGCCGGGCGCTGCTGCCAGAGTTCGCCGCCGACGCGCAGCGCGCCGATGACGATTGCCGCCAGGACGCGCATCCGCGACCGCTGCTCCGAGTCATTTCCCCTGCGCAGCAGCAGCGCCTCGGCGAGCTTCTGTTCGAGCTTGGCGTATTTCAGCTGGTCGCGGGCTTTCAGCGCCGGCGTGCAACGGATGAGTTCGCCGAGCGCCAGGCCACGCTCGTCGACGGAAGCGATGACGGTTGTGGTGATCGCGGCCTCGACCGCCTCGACGGAGGATTCCTCTGCAGGCCTTGCGGCGATTTCCGCCATCAGCCGATCGGCAAAGCTATCCTGCCAGGCGAAAACCACCTCTTCCTTGGAGGGGAAATAGTCGAAGAAACTGCGCTTGGAGACATCAGCCGCCTCGGTGATGTCTTCGATCGTCGTGGCGTCGAAGCCGCGCTGGAGAAAGAGGGCCATCGCCGCGTTTTCGATGCGCTCGCGCGTCTGCCGCCGCTTGCGTTCCCGCCGGCCCTCCCCTGTCTCCGTCCGCTTGCTCTCAGCCATTCCTGCCCGGCATCACAGCTCAGCCGCCGGTTTCGTTGGAAAAAGCGGCGACATCGTCGATTTCGGTCTCGCTGTTGCGATAGCTGAAGCGCTCGCGCGACAGTTCCAGCGGCTTACGGCGCGAAATCCTGTAAACGGAGGCCGGCGGCAGGTTGCGTACCGTGCCGCCGATGCGCACCGCCTTCAGGCCGAGACGGTCGAGGATCGGCCGCGGCACCGGGCAGCGCGGACCGTAGGTAAATTGATAGACCGCCCCGCCCGGCCGCATATAGGCGAAGGCGCCGGCCATGATCGAGGCGATCTTGCGCGGCGACATGGAGAGCAGCGGCAGGCCGCTGACGACAGCGCCAACCGGTTCGCCGTCGAAAATATCGGCATGAGCGAGCTGGGCCGCGTCCATCTGCAACACACGCGCCGTGGGGAAACGCGCCTGCAGAGAGTTTATGAACTCCGGACCGTATTCGATCAGCGTCAGATCCGCCTCACTGACGCCGCGCGCCAAAAGCGCCCGGGTGAAGACGCCGGTGCCCGGGCCGAGCTCGATGATCGGCCCGTCGAGTGCGGCAATTTCACTGGTCATGATCCTGGCCAGCGAATCGCCCGACGGCGCGATGGCCGCGACGCGAAGCGGATTGCTGATCCAGGAGCGGAAAAAATGCAGGAAATCGGAGCATGCGGCCTTTGCGGTCATGACTATCCCACCTGTCTGAAATTCGATTGATTATGAAAAGCGACCATCGCGGCGAGCATGGCAATTCCAAGGCAGACAGGTCAATCGCTCTTCGATGCGGCTTATTGCAGCGCCGGCATCCAATATTGTTTGATTCTGTACTTATTGCATTTTTGCATTTGATGCAAGATATGGGCGTGACCGTTGCGGAAGGCCATGTCGTGGGCTGGGGTCCCGCCCCTCATCCGCCTGCCGGCACCGACCGGGGTCGAGCCACGGGTCTCGACCCGTCCTTCGGACCCCCGCAAACGGGGCGAAGGGACCATGCCGCGACCTCTCCGTTCCCACTAACCTTTCGCGGGGCACGTCCCCTCGCCCCGCGAGCGGCGAGAGGGTTGGGGTGAGGGGCAGCCACAAGCGCGAACAGGAGGACTACCGCACTGGCCTCAGTAGTTGCAACTGGAACTGCTCGTCGGGTTGAAGCCGAGCTTGCAATCCATGTTCAACGGCTTCTTCGGGTTCATCATATAATGGGTCGAGCCCGTGGTGTCCGAGGCGCGCGCGCCGATCGAACCGGTCGTGCGCCGGTCGCGCTCAACCCTGGTTTCCTGGCCGGCAACCGGACGCGTGGCTGCACCCTGCTCCGTCGCGCTCGACTGGAGGGGAGCTGCCGTGACCGAGAAAGCGGAAAGGCCGAGCATTGCGCCGAAGGCAGCGGCCATCAGGCAGTTCTTGAACGTGGTGGTCATCATCGTCTCCTTGGGAGGATTCAGGGAATTTGCGCCCCGGAGTTAGGAAGGCGATCTGTCACATACTACGGCGCCGAAACAGAGGTCACGGATATGTGAGTGGCACGCCGAGCAAGAAAAAGGCGGCTCGTCGCCGCCTCTTTCCTGTGCCGGCTCAATAGCCGTTATCACACGGCATGCTGCCGGGGCCGATCGATCCAGAAAACTTAGGGTTGCACATTTCCGGGGCTGCCGGCCTGTTCACCGGCTCGCGGATAATGGAGCCCGTGGTGCCGGCTTCGACGCCGAAGGCGGCCAGCGGATACCAATAGCCATCGGAATGGCGGCGGGTGCCGGGGCGTTCGGTGCGGAAGCCCTGATAACCATGCCAGGATCCGGCATGTGGTTTATATTGCACCGTTTTTACCTCCGAAATACCGGGCGGGAAAGCCGTCTGGACGGGAGCCGCCTGCACTGATGCAATCGAGGCGACGGCGAGAAGGGTGGCGAGCGCGGCGGTGGAAGGGGCAAGTCTGAGCATTTTCATGATAAACCCTCCTTACTGGATTTATCTCGGGAGAATGCCTTCCCCACCGGCGGAGTTCCGTGGCTCACATGCAATTCCAAAACTCGTGATTGCAGGCGATCCGGCGTGACTAAATCGCCGAAAAACGTGAAAAGTCGCGATCAGAAGAGGAGCTCAAAGAGCAGCCGGGCTGCAACGTGAATTCTCTGTTCTCAATTCGCGTATAATGTCCGGTAGCCCTGGCCGGAGAGGCAGGCGACATATTGACGATGGGCGGCGGCGCGCGCCGTGGTTTCCGCCTCAAGTTCATCGGCCCCGGCATAACCGGTCAGCTGGGCGCGCAGCTGATACTGCTTCCGCGCCTCGTTATACATAGCGTTGCCGTCGGTCATGCAAATGCCGTGCGCAACAGAAGGCGGGTTGACCGGCACGCCGACTGCCAGGAGCACGGGATCATTGGCATGGTCGACACAGCCGGCAAGCGCCGTCATCATCGCCAGGGCAGCCAGAGCCCGAAAAATTCCCACCATCATGCATTCCTCCGGCCGAAGCGCCTCTGAGATCATCAGAGCTGCGGATACATCAGGAAGGTTGCGCGAAACTAGGCAAATCACCCTTTCAGACAAAAGCCGCCGCTTGTCTATTTCGGGCATGCGGGCCAAGAATGGCGGGCGCCCCGAATATGTTTAAAATATTGCTAAATTATTACATTGATGCTTACTTACAATAGTAGACACTAATCTCTCCGGGGGAGGAAGATTATGGCTTCGCCGTGGGTAAACGACGCACTGTCACATGCACAATCAGCGTTTTCCAGCAAGATCAACACGGATATCCTTGAGGTTGGGGGCGGCTCTCGCACGCATATCCCACTAAAAGGCGCGCGATATACGGTCCTGGACATCTCCAAGGAGCAGCTCGAGAAGAACAAGGACGCCGCGGAAAGGATCCTCGGCGATGCTCAAACCATCGACTATGGAGATCGCCGCTTCGACGCCTGCGTGTTCTGGGACGTTCTCGAGCATTTGGAAAACCCGCGCTCCGCCTTGTTGAGAGCCCATGATACCTTGTCTCCCGGCGGTCTGGTGTTCGTCAAAGGTCCGATCCTCAGTTCCGCCAAGGGGATCTTCACCGATCTCACACCCTGGTGGAGCCATGTCCTGTTCTATCGCTACGTGCTGCGGCAGAAAAACGCGGGGAAGCCGGGCTATGCGCCGTTTCGCGTCGAGCACGCCGCCGAGGCATCCCATTCGGAGATTGCCCAGACATTGAAGGAACTCGGCATGGATATCGTCTTCGTCGGCGAATATGTGTCGACCCAGGTGCATGCGCTCAAGGACAGAATTCCCCCGCTTTATTGGCTCTATGAGGCTTTCGGCCTTCTGCTGCGCGCAGTTTCGGCCGGAAGGATCGGGGGACGGGAGACGGAGTTCCTGATCGTCGCCAAGTGCCTTCGACAGTAACTCCCCACCAAAATCTATATAGCACTGCGGAATCCCGAAATTGGCTGCACTATTGAAATCATTCCATATTTCCTGATGCCGACGCCTCACGAAGCGCGGCGAATTTCGGAATCCCGAAGTGGGGGAATTTCGGGATCCCGAAGTGGCGTTTTTTTCTTCCTGCCGAGGCGCCCGCGTTTGTCGGCGGCAATCTTGCGGTCGGTCTCGGACCATTTCCGGCATCTTTCGGCCGTGCACCGCTTCCACTCGTCGGTGGGCGGCGCGCCTTCATGATCACCGACAAAGGTGAGCGTGAACCGGTTGGGATGCGCGACCCCGCTGCCCGCCCGGCCGCGGCGAACTTTTATCAGCCCCTTATATTCCAGCTCATCGAGCGCATCGGCCACATATTCGCCGGTCACGCCGTAGGAAACGAACTGCGGATGGGTCACGACAAGCTTGCCGTTTTCCAAGGCGGCGTGCGACGTGTGCTCGATGACGATGCGGAAAAAGGCGCGGCAGGCATTCGCGCTCAATGTCGTGAAGGCCGCAGATTCCAGCAACTGAATGGTGAACCATTGCCAGCGAAGGCACCCGTTATCCGTGCCGCTTGGCGGAGCAGTATGCTTGCGCACCATCGCCCGCGTCTTTCCCTGACTGGTTCGGCTTTTGTCGCGAGGGTTGAATTTGACCATCAGCCCCTCGCCCGCGTTGCCGGTCGATCCTTCGGCAATCTACTCACCCTGCGAGACCGGGAATTCTGTTCATAAAGCGGGCGACGGCCCAGGCTCGTCCCGGCGACCAACTCGCCGATAAGGAAAAATTTGCTCGACATCCGGCATTCCATGGTTGCAATCACGGCAACCTAGCGCAAGAACGATCCATGAACTAGGAAAATATTCTTAGTTTCGATCTTACATCGTTCGGTTGCGTCTGCTAGGATCAGGGCGCTGAATCTCGAAGGGTAGGAGCGCGATGCGAATGATCGGCATGGGAAAAAAGAGCGTGGTGGTTTGCGGCAAGCGATTGCTGGTCTTGTTTTCGATCTTGCTGGCAAGCGCCGTCCAGGCCTTTCCCTGCGATCAGCCGGTCGTGATCTCGAATTGGTCGTTCTGTGCGACCGGCAATGTGAGCGCTGAGGGCGGCGCCGCTGATTGGAAAATCGTTCCCGCATGGACTCACCAGGACGCCATAAGCGCGTATTTCGGAAACGATCCGCGGCTCCTGGCAAACCACGGGCTTTGCAACGCCAAATTCCGTCGCGTCGTCCTCTGCCAGCCGGGATGGCAAACGGGCAACCCGGATGAGTGCTCATACCTGGTTTGCAGCGGCTATTACTCATCCTTGTTCGGGAAGGAAGAAAGGGAAGCCTATATGAAAGACCATCCGGACGAGCAATAGTTTTTCGATTCGCTGTCTTGGGGGCCTTTCGCTTCGCTGTCTTGGGGCAGAGACCGGAGCGGCCGCTGAGAAGTTAACCTTAATCTCCCGATCTCGATGTTGAAAACCTGAAGCGGCTTCGCGCAAAACGATTATTGCGACAGGGGTACTACCCATCCTCTTCATCGGCAAATATGCTCGCTACCCGCAGCCGGAAGATGCCGCAACCTTCAATGTTCAGAGGCCTTGCCAGCATGACGTCATTGTACAGGAAGAGTTTTGTCTGGTTTTTCCTGTGCCTCACACTCTCCCATCCAGCATGGTCCGCCGACGGCATCGAGATCCCGGGCTACGCGCCGGCGACGGGCGTCGAGCGCAGCTACCACGTTCAAAAAGCAACTGAGACCGATATGTCGTTCTGGTTCGACAAGCCAGGCGCCTCGGCCATGACGATGCGCGGCGCGTTTCGCCGGCGTATGACGATGCCGTCGCGGGATGAAGACGGCATGCGGGTCCGCTGGTCCCTCAGCGCCGATTTGCCGGCAGGCACCGCTGGCCTTGCCGATAGTTATCAGATGAACCTGCTCTATCGGACTTCCCTCACAGCCTATGGCACCGCCACGCTCGAATTCGAAACCGACCTGAACGGCAACCCGCGCACTCTCTCCGATGCCGATCAGATCGTGGCGCATATGCGGGAGATGGCCGCCGGCGGCGCTCCCGCAGCCGGCGGCTCCGCGGCACGGGAAAGCGGGGGCTATGACATCATCGCCAAGATAGAGGCGAACCCTCTGCTGATTGTTGCCGCCCTGGTGCCGGAGGCGCAACTGCTTGCCACAGGGCAATCCTATCAGGCGGAGACGATGGAAATGGGACAGGCCTCGGTGGCATCCCGAGACGAGGACTATGGCGGCGTCAATGTCCCGGTGACCTCGACCTGGACCCTGAAATCGACCGACGCAACCGCAGGCACGGCAACCCTTTCGCTGTCGGAGGAAGCCGATGCCGCAGCGTTCAGCCAGTCGCAGCAGCCGGTGATCGCAAATTTGATGAGCAGCTTTGCCGAGCGGGCAAAGAGCCTGACGGCCGATCAGCTGGCTTCCGTCAAACGCGCCAGCAAGAACCGAAGCGTCGAACTCGTGGTGTCCCTGAACGATGGCTCGACGCTCGAAGCGTCGGAGATCGTGACCGTTACGACGGGAGACGCAACGTTTCGCACATACACCCATATCCAACGCGAGGACATGCCGGCCAAGCTGCCGCTGCCTGCCGTGCTGACGGCAAAAGACTTGCAGACGCCTGATTTGGGCATCGAGCCGCTGCCATCGGCCAAGACCGGGCCGGGCATCCTGGATGAGCTTTCGACACCTCCTGCGCCGCCAACGGCATCACAAGATATGGCCGCTGCCGCAGATGATGACGGGGCCAAGGCAATCGCACCTGTCTCGCTTGCGGTGAAGAGTGCGGAGGTAGCTCTGTCCCCCGTGTCCTACGACCACGGACTGAATATCATGCTCACCCCGGAAGGCGCTGCCGCATTCCGCGATTTCACCCAGGCGGCATTGGGGCGACAAACGCAGATGCTGATCAACGACAATGTCGTCATGGAACCCTGGATGAGGGAGCCGATCATGGATGGCCGCATTGTTCTGTCGGGAACGGATCGGAAAGATTTGGAAGCGCTGGCGGAACAGCTGAAGGCTCCCGGCGCCAAGATTGTCGTCCGGCTACGCCCATGAAGGCGCCACCTGTGCAGTCTGCCTTCCCGGCGGCATCATCGGCCGCGCCCTGGTCAGCTGCCCCTCACTTCAGCCGCCGGGTCAATCGCCGATGGCAAAGTGAACGGGGGAACGACGCGGGGCTTCAATCCTTTGCTTCGGGGATCAGACGTATCAAAGTTCCATCCCTCGCCGCAGCACTGATTGCCGTTGCGATCTGCCGGAGCGGTCCATCGGCGACGAGCATATCTGGCGCAGGGTGTTTTCCGGGACCCGGATCGATAAAGGCCGAACACCGGTGATCCGAGTCGAGCATCGCCATGAACGATGTCGCGACGATTGCTTCGCCGCAGGCGGCGCATCGAAGAATGTACGAACCGCCATGGACGATCGATTCGGTTTCATCCAATCCGCAGGACGGGCAGGCCAACATATTGTTCATTGCGGGTGAGACTACGAGGCTGCGGCTAGAATGATGGCGATCACGAGCAGCAAAGGACCCATCCACTTGAAGTGACGAACCACCGGCGGCCGGCTGGCCGGATTGCCGGGAAAGGGCAGATAACCAAAGCCGACGGACGCCATCCACAGGCCGGCGCAAAACATGATGATTTCATCGATATAGGCTGCGATCATTGCCTCTCTTGCCTCTGGATCGGCGCTGCGATTTCCGTCTCCACGCCCGATGCCACTCATCCTACCCATGCGAACGGCCAGACGGAAGAGAAGAGTGGAGCCCAGAGATTAAACTTGGGGTAGCATAGTTGCTTCGAATCCCCTAGGCATTCGAACTCGCAACACACGAATCCGCTACAGCCACTTTCTCGGGAATGATCCATGCACAACGCCAAATTTATTCGCTCCGCCGCCTTCTCTGTGTGCGTCGCTTTTGCGGCATTTCAGGCCGGACAGGTTCTGGCCGAGTCGGCCAATGACAAGTTCTTTGACGCAGCCCTTTGCAATCCACCCTATACGATGACATCGGCAATGAAGATCTATGATGTCGTGGAAGCTTTGGCCAAGCCGGACACGTCGTCTCTGGGTGCGGCGATCTACAAACTCCCGAACCAGATAGTCCGCGACGGCTTTAAGTCGACCGAGGTTTTCTTTGCAAGCAACGCGGTTGGAATACTGGTCGAAGGTGAACGCGCCGACGATCTGGCCGCAAAATACGGCTTGAAGCGCGAGACCTCGGACCTGCTGGGGACATCCACCAAGGGCTATTCGCGCGAGCTGCCGGCAGATCTGCAGCCGGAACCGGGAATGGCCGGACCCGGAAAGGTCTCCATCATTGCCCGCCAAGGCAACGCCCTGCCAGGCAAAACCTTGCTGGCGTGTGAATTCGTTCAGGAATTTTAAGAAGCGCATAAGCGCGTAAAACAGCGGCACCAACCCCCTTTCGAAATGCACATACCGCCAGTTCGCTGATCGAGAAGAGCATCTCGGCCATGCCGCACGCCACGCGGATGAATCGCCCTTGAGGGCCCGGATCAGTGGGTGGTTATTCAGGCGACCCAGGCCGCAACATGAGCGTTGGTCAAAGACTGGCCGACCGGGGCGCGGCAGGCGTTCATCGACGCTGCGATCGAAGCCGGAGGAATGAAGCCAAGGGTTCTGGCACATGATGCCGCCCGTGTGCACCCAGTCATACTGGGTGCCTGCGGCTCTGGGCTAAGTAATTGGGAAGAATGGCGCACCCGAAGAGATTCGAACTCCTGACCCCCAGATTCGTAGTCTGGTGCTCTATCCAGCTGAGCTACGGGTGCGTGCAAAATGCGGCGGTGCCGCTTGCGTGGCGATCCTCTAAAACGTCCTTCGGGACAATGCAAGAGCATTTCTGAAAAAATCGCGTCTTTGCCTGTTCGCGGCTGTGCCTTGCCGGGCGAGGTCACTTTTCCAAATGCGTCCGGCTGCGGTAATCCTCCAGCGAAACCGGGCGATCGGGGATCTCGATGCGGAACTGGGTGCCGACCGTCGGCTTTTCCACCAGCGCGATCGTGCCGCCATGGGCCAGCACCAGCTCGCGGGCGATGGTGAGGCCGAGGCCCGTGCCGCCGGAGCGGGCGGAACCGCGGAAGGCGGCAAAGAGGTTTTGGCGGGCCTTCAGCGGCATGCCCGGACCGGTATCGTCGACCGTGATGCTGACGACGCTGCCGACGCGCTGGGCGGCGACGGTGATGCGCCTCAAGGTACCCGGGGCGCCCTCGCCCGGCGCGGTCAGCGCCTGCAGCGCGTTGCGGCAGAGATTGTGGATGACGCGGAAGAGCTGTTCACCATCGGCATCGACCTTGAGCTCGGCGCCGATCTGCTCGACGAATTCGATGCCGCTCTGCGGATCGATCGCCAGTATGTCCTTGACCTCCTGGGTCAGTTCCAAAAGCAGGATATGGCGACGGCGCGGCGCCGATTCGCTCGCCTTGCCGTAAGACAGCACCTCGGTGGTATAGCCGACGGCGCGGTCGATGGTGCGCAGCAGCTTCGGGGCGAAGCTCTTGACCATCGGATCGTCGACATCGACGAGACGGTCCGACATCAGCTGCGCCGACGCCAGGATATTGCGCATGTCGTGATTGATCTTGGAGACGGCAAGGCCGAGAGCGGCGAGGTTCTTCTGCTGCTTCAGCGTCTTCTGCAGCTCCATCTGCATCGAGGTGAGGTTGCGGCCGGCGACCGCCAGTTCGTCGCGGCCGCCGTCGCCGATATAGATATGGGCCGGGTTTTCCGGATCGGAGGAGAATTGCTGCATGCTGCCGGTCAGCCGGCGGATCGGGCCGATCAGGATGCGGTTGATCGCAAAGAAGATCAGCGTCGCGGTGAAGACGGAGATCAGCACCGACAGAAGGAGGACGTTGCGGGAATAGGCGAACATCGCCGTGCGCAACTGCCTGTCCCTCATCACCACCTCGACGCCGGTGTTGGTGTCGCCGACGGGGCCATAGACGCGGATCATCCTGCTGCCGCCGAAGATCAGCGTGTCGAGCGCATCGCGTATCGCCGTCATTGGCGGCACGTCGGTGAGATCATAGGCTTCATCGACGGAGGTCGGCATATCGGTGGTCGCCAGCAGCCGCGAGGTGCCGTCCTTTCGCAGCACGATCGCCTTGGTGCCGGTTGCCTCCAGCGTTTCCTTCTGCAGCGCTCGCGGCAGCTCGACCGGCTGCAGCCCGTCGATGACGATGGCGGCGGCGGCGGCCGTGTTCAGCCTGTCTTCCAGCCAGCGTATGCGCATGCTGGCAACCGAGGGGAAGAAGATCAGGATTTCGGCGAGCATGATGAAGAAGACGGTGAGCCAGAGCAGCTTGCCGGAGAGCCCGCCGAACATGCGGGCAGACGGGCACGGCGCCCTCGCAGCCTCGCCGGCCGCAGGGGTCTCCGCCGAAGGATTGTCACCCTGGTCTTTCATCGGCATTCGTGTCTCGCCCGATCGGCAGCATTTGCGCCGCCCTTACCGCTGGAGCTTTATATTAGACCAAGATGCTCCGCTTTCAAATCTTTGCGAGCAGCGTCACGTCGTCACAAAGAAGCGTCCAGCTTGGAGAAGGAAGGCCCTTCCCCAACCTTTGCCCACAAGAGGGAGGGACCAATTTGCGGCGCCCACGCGGCAAATATCAGCCTTTCCGCGGGTGAAACGACGAAGTGGGAAGCGCCGGTGCGACAGGTTAGGTTTGGGGCGAGGTCTTTGCCCGGCGCGGGCCGGGCAGAAAAAACCAACGCCGCCCGGAGGCGGCGTTAAAAGGCGCGTGATCAGTAAAGCTTAGAACTCTTCCCAGCTCTGTTCGGCGGGCGCCGCGTTGCCGCCGAAAGCGCGGGTGACCTTGGCGATCGCCCGGCGGGCAGGCGAGGCGACCGGCCGGTGCGGCTCGTTGCGGACGAGCGCCACAGGCGCCGGCGCACCGTCCGACAGTTTGAAGCGGGCAATGAGGCTCACCAGCCCATTGGCTTCGGCCGACAGCCTGTGCGTGGCGGCGGAGGTCTCTTCGACCATCGCGGCATTCTGCTGGGTTACCTGGTCCATCTGGTTGACGGCGGTATTGACTTCCTTGAGGCCGGTCGACTGTTCGGTCGCGGCTGTCGCGATCGAATGGATATGGTCGTTGATGGCGATGACGCGGGTGCCGATTTCGGCGAGCGCCTCGCCGGTCGCCTGCACCAGCTTGACGCCGACCTGCACCTCGTCGCCCGACTTGGTGATCAGCGCCTTGATGTCCTTGGCCGCGGTTGCCGAACGCTGGGCCAGTTCGCGCACTTCCTGGGCGACCACCGCGAAGCCCTTTCCGGCCTCGCCGGCGCGGGCGGCCTCGACGCCGGCATTCAGCGCCAGCAGGTTGGTCTGGAAGGCGATCTCGTCGATGACGTTGATGATCTGGCTGATTTCGCGCGACGCCTGCTCGATGCGGCCCATGGCCTCGACGGCATTGCGCACGACGACGCCGGAGCGGCCGGCATTCTCCTTGGCTTCGGACACCATGATGGTTGCTTCATGCGCCCGCTCGGTGGAATTCTGGACGACAGCGGTGATCTCATCGAGGGCGGCCGAAGTCTGTTCGAGGGCAGCCGCCTGCTGCTCGGTGCGCTTCGACAGGTCGTCGCTGGCATTGCGCAGTTCGGCGGTGTTGCCGTTCATCGCTTCCGTCGTCTCGCGCACTTCGCGCATCGTCGCCTGCAGGGTGACGAAGGTATTGTTGACGTTCTGCTGCAATTCGGCGAAGGCGCCCTGGAAGCTGCCGCGCATCGTCTGGGTGAGGTCGCCTTCGGCAAGGCTTGCGATGACGCGGCGGGTCTCGCCGATGCCGGCATCGACGCTCGCCAGCAGCGTGTTGATGTTGCCGGCGAACTGGTTGAGGTTCTCGTCCTCGTAGTCCTTATCGATGCGGTGGCCGAAATCGCCGGCCGCGGCCGCAGCCACGACGACGGACATGCTCGACTGCAGGTCGTCGCTCTTGGCGCGCATCGCCGCCTCCTGAGCGTTCAGGCGCTTGATGGCAAGGCCGTTCGCCTTGAAGACGGCGACCGCTGCGGCCATCTCGCCGATTTCATCCTGGCGTCCGGCGAAAGGAACCTCGGCCTCGAAATTGCCGTCGGCAACCTCCTTGATCGCATGGGTGACGCGCTTGATCGGGCGGCTCAGATGGCTGGTGCCGATGTAGAAGCCCATGCCGATGCCGGCCGAAATGCCGATGCCGGTGATGCTGAGGACGAGCATCAGCACCCAGGAGCGGAAGCTTTCGATCTCGGCGTTGACGGTCTGCAGCGCGGCCTTGTCGATGGCGACGACCGCGTCGATTTCCGCCTGGAACGCCTTGCGGTTGGCGCGGTTGGCCTCATTGTTGCCCTGTTGGCTGGCGGCCTCGGGGCCGACCTCGGTACCGAGGCGGGCCGTTTCCGCGCGGAAGGTGCGGAATTCCGCAGCGCGGGCGACAAGCTTGGCAAAACTGTCCTTCTCATCCTCGGGAACGAGCGGCGCCCAGCCCGCGATGACCTTGTCGATCTCGTCGAGGCCGGCCAGCAGGCCCTTGGCAAAATTCGGCGTATCCTTGATCGTCTTGGCGGCATAAATGCCGCGCGATTCCATCACCACCGCCGTCACGAAACGGTTGAGACGTTCGCCGGCATAGGCGCGGGTGGCGGCCTGTTCGTAAGCCGTCAGGTTGCGACTGTATTCGTGCATCGCGGACAATGCCGTTGCGCCGATCAGAAGCGCGACCGCGCCCATCACGCACACCAGCAGATTAATTTTGCCACGGATCTTCAATGCAATGCCCTCCTAGCTACGCCACTGCCTGGAAAGCAAATTCCAGCCCATGCGCTGAATATCGGCGACATTTATTAAAGTTAGATTTCCAATATTTACGATTATGCCGAGGGAAAATTATCCCTGTTGGACGCGGTCGCGGGACGTAACCCCCTGCAAACCAGGCTTATCGATCGCTTGCGGCACCAAATTACAACCGCTCGGAGCAAGCGGAAATTCTTAACACCAGAGTGCGAAAATTACTTCGGGCCGACGGCGCAAAGTGAAATTATCGGGTATAATTGACTTTCTAAGCCTTCATCCGTATAAGCCGCCGCACGTCCGGTCACTCAGCCTTTTTGGCTCGCCCGTTCGAAAAACAACGCTCCTTGCATTATGCAAATTCAAGAAGGGCCGCACTCCGCGGTATTCAAATAAATGAAGCGTACCTACCAACCATCCAAGCTTGTTCGCAAGCGTCGCCACGGCTTCCGTGCGCGCATGTCCACGAAGGGTGGCCGCAAGGTCATCGCTGCCCGCCGCGCGCAGGGCCGCAAGCGTCTTTCGGCTTAAGGCCGGATTGCCCGGTAAGAGATGGCGGGCGAATTGACGACCAGTGAGAAGAAACACACTGTCGGGCGGCTGAAGAGCCGCCCGCAGTTTCTTGCCGCGCGCGAGGGCGAAAAACGCCGGGGCGGCCTCTTCCTTCTCGAAGTCCTCGACCGGAAGGAACCCGACAGCCAAGCCCGTGTCGGTTTTACAGTCACCAAAAAACATGGCAACGCGGTCGAACGGAACCGTATGCGCCGCCGCCTGAAAGAGGCGGTGCGGCTTCATGCGGGGTTTGCAATGCAGCCCGGACACGACTATGTGGTTGTCGCGCGCAGGGACGTGCTTCAGGCGTCCTTCAAAGAATTGGCCGCGGAACTGAAATCCCGCGTGGAAACCAGGCCGAAACACCGGCGCTCCGGAGACGGACGCCCCAGGAACGTATGATGGAAAACAACCGCAATTACTTCATTGCGATCGCTCTCTCGGTGCTGATCGTCCTCGGCTGGCAGTTTCTCTATATGAATCCGCGCATCGAGACCCAGCGCAAGGCGCAGGAAGCCCAGAAGGCGCAGCAGCAGACCGAGCAGGCGCAGCAGCCCGCAGCAAGCGGTCAGGCGCCGGCCCAGCCGAGCGGTGCGGCCCCTTCCAGCCAGGCGGCCGCGACGGCGACGCTCGAGCAAGCGCTGCAGAAGTCGCCGCGCATTGTCATCGATACCCCGGCACTTTCCGGTTCGATCAACCTTGCCGGCGCCCGCCTCGACGATCTGAAGCTCAAGGGCTATCACGAGACCGTCGACGACTCGAGCCCGATCATCACGCTGTTCAGCCCGGCCGAAACCAAGGACGGCTATTTCACCGAACTCGGCTATATCGGCAGCGATGCGACGGGCAGCGTTCCCGGTCCCTCGACGCTCTGGACCGCACCTGAGGGCGCCAAGCTCACCGAAAAGACGCCGGTGACGCTGACCTATACGAACGACAAGGGCCTGACCTTCACCCGCACCATCTCCGTCGATGAACGCTACATGTTCACCGTCGCCGACAAGATCCAGAATGCCGGCCAGGCGCCCGCTTCGCTGAATTCCTACGGCCGCGTCACGCGCTACAACAAGCCGACGACGCCATCGGTCTACGTCCTGCATGAAGGCTTCATCGGCGTCATCGGCGATGACGGCCTGGTGGAAACCAAATATACCGCCGCCGAGAAGGAAGCCGTGAAGCCGGCCAAATCCACCGGCGGCTGGCTCGGCATCACCGACAAATACTGGGCCGCGACGATCGTCCCGCCGCAGGCCAGTCCCTATGAGGCAAGCTTCTCGCATTTTCCCGACGGTCAGCCGCGCTATCAGGCCGACTACAAGGAAGATGCCTTCACCGTTGCGCCGGGCCAATCGATCGAGCTGAAGAACCTCGTCTTTGCCGGCGCCAAGGAAGTGCCCGTCATCGACGGCTATGAGGCGAGCTACTCGATTCCGAAGTTCGACCGTCTGATCGACTGGGGCTGGTTCTATTTCATCACCAAGCCGATGTTCAAGCTGATGGACTTCTTCTTCCGCTACTTCGGCAATTTCGGCGTGGCGATCCTGTGCACCACCATCGTCGTCAAGCTCCTGTTCTTCCCGCTCGCCAGCAAGCAATATGCTTCGATGGCCAACATGAAGCGCATGCAGCCGAAGATGGAGGAGTTGAAGGCGAAATTCGCCGACGACCGCATGGGGCTGCAGCAGGCGACGATGCAGCTCTACAAGGACGAGAAGATCAATCCGATCGCCGGCTGCTGGCCGGTGGCGCTGCAGATCCCGATCTTCTTCTCGCTCTACAAGGTGATCTACATCACCATCGAGATGCGGCATGCGCCCTTCTTCGGCTGGATCAAGGATCTTTCGGCGCCCGATCCGACGACGATCGTCAATCTGTTCGGCCTGCTGCCCTTCGAGGCCCCGACCTTGCTGCATCTCGGCGTCTGGCCGCTGATCATGGGCATCACCATGTTCGTGCAGATGCGCATGAACCCGACCCCGCCCGATCCGACCCAGGCGATGATCTTCAACTGGATGCCGCTGGTGTTCATGTTCATGCTGGCAAGCTTCCCGGCCGGCCTCGTCATCTACTGGGCCTGGAACAACACGCTCTCGGTGCTGCAGCAGTCGGTGATCATGAGGCGCCACGGCGTCAAGGTCGAACTCTTCGACAATCTGAAGGGCCTGTTCCGACGAAAAGAAGCGCCATCGAAATGACGCCTGCCAAGCCCCGCTCCGGCGGGGCTTTTCTTTTCCGGGCGTCGGAGAAGGACGCAGGGTAAGACCCTGCAAGCCGCCTCTAAAGCTTGACATCTGCCCGCAAAACCATGAAGCCCGGTAAGACACCCAACCCAGAGATTGCAGAGCCCGCATGCCCGACACCGAAAAGCCGCTCTTCGGCCACCCATGGATCTTCATCCGCGGCGTGCCATCCCTGAACTTCCTGCCGCCGGAAGGGCCGCTGGAGGTGGCCTTCGCCGGGCGCTCGAATGTCGGCAAATCCTCGCTGATCAACGCACTGGTCGGCCAGAAGGGCCTGGCGCGCACCTCGAACACGCCGGGACGCACGCAGGAACTCAACTATTTCGTTCCCGACGGCTATTCCGGCGAAGGCGGCGACCTGCCGCCGATGGCGATCGTCGACATGCCGGGCTATGGTTATGCGCAGGCGCCGAAGGAGCAGGTCGACAAGTGGACCAAGCTGGTTTTCGATTATCTGCGCGGCCGCGCGACGCTGAAGCGCGTCTACGTGCTGATCGACAGCCGCCACGGCATCAAGAAGAATGACGACGACGTGCTTGACCTGCTCGACAAGGCTGCCGTCTCCTACCAGATCGTGCTGACCAAGACCGACAAGATCAAGGCGGCCGGCGTGCCGAAGCTGCTGGCCGAAACAGCCGACAAGATCCGCAAGCGCCCGGCCGCCTATCCCGGCGTGCTCTCCACCTCCTCGGAAAAGGGCGATGGGTTGGACGATCTGCGCCAGGCGATTGGCGAAACCGTCGGCATCGCCCGCTGGAAGTAGAAGGCGCACGCGCCCCGGACGCGGAGCCCTGTTTGGTGTAAAGGTCTCCGCGGCACCCATAAGTTGAAGACAGCGCAATCGGAAAACTAACGGTTGACGACGCAAGCTTGATGAGCTAGATAGCGAGCATCGAATTTTGCTTGCTGGCTTGGTTATCGCGCGATTGGCACCGCGCTCTGAACGAACTTCCTTTCAAAAATCGCTATCATCATCCGCATCGCCTTGGCGTTACGGTTCTTCAATATTGCTATGAAAGGGTTCATCATCATGGCCACTGGCACAGTTAAATGGTTCAACTCCACCAAAGGCTTCGGCTTCATTCAGCCTGACAATGGCGGCGATGACGCCTTCGTTCACATCTCCGCCGTCGAGCGCGCCGGAATGCGCGAACTCGTCGAAGGCCAGAAGATCGGCTTCGATCTCGAGCGCGACAACAAGTCGGGCAAGATGTCCGCCTGCAATCTCCAGAACGCTTAATTCGGTATCTGCTTCCCTTTGACCACGGATGTACTGGCACTGCCGGAAGCACGTTATCAATCCAAGGCCAGGCGATTTGCCTGGCCTTTTTTGTTTTCGCTCGCGCGTCGAGCCCTCCAATATCGGAGCCAACATGACTGAGACATACAGCAAATCTCGCCAGCGGGCGGAGATTGCCTTCGGCAACGTCCATACCCAATTCTTCGCGAAGAACCAGGCGGCCGAAGAGCTTGAATCCGACGCCCAATCGCAACAGGCGAAGACGTTGCGGCTTCGGGAAGCCCGGCTTGCTAGGGAACAGAGTGACCGGGTATCGGCAACCTCGGCCCTCATTGCCAAACGCGCCAGGGCCCGCTGAGATCACAACCCGATCGACAAGGCTCGGGATTTAAACCGCATCTGAAATGACGGGCTTGCAGATCGCGCGCTGCAGCATGCCGAAGGCGTGCTGGCATTCACTCGCACCAAGGAAGCGTCAATGGCAGAGACTGCGAACGAACTTCAATCGATCAATACGGCCTGGCAGATCGCCATTCAGGAGATCCTGCGCATGGTGATCAGAGACATGTATCACGGCGGCGGCGAAGCGTCGTTCAGGACCCATATCAAGCGTATCGAAGAAGCGGCCGTCGACAGCATCTACACGGATTTGCGGCTGCGCGGGACAGATGAATGGACGGAAGTGCTGGTCAAGGAAAGGGCGAGCAATTTCGTCACGACCCTGCTGACGTCATTTACCTATGACCGGGCCTAAATCATCCTGTGGCCGGCAATCGGCGGACGTGCCGCCGATCAACGCTTGCGTCCCCGCAGGTTTTAAAGCAACCCTAGTTCTCCTGCTGTGCGGGAGCAGCCGCGTCCAAGAGTAAGATTTGATGACCGATAGCAAAGACCAGCCGATTTCGCCGGAAGGCGTCGGCAACTTGCCCCATCTTGCCGAAGCCCTTGATGACGACCGGTTTCGACACTTTCTCGATCATGTGCCATTCGCAGTGGCTGTCTCCCAACTCAGTGGCGACGAGCTGCTGATTTACGTCAACCTCGAATTCGAACGGCTGACGGCGCTTGAGGCAATCGAGGTCCAGGGAAAACCTTGGCCGGAAATTAAACTGAACTCCACCGCTGTCTCCGGAGAGGCGTCGCTCACGGCCGCTGTGACAACTGCGGAGGATTATATTGGCGCCTTCTCGCTGGTGGCCGAACCCGACAGCACCGTCATTGTCGATGTCTGGTCGAATACGATCGTCGACGATGACGACACGCCACTCTTCCGATTGGTGGCCTTTGCTGCCCGCAATGAGGCGACGGCCGCTGAGAGCTTCAGCGAACTGCTGACGGAGAAAGATGTCCTTCTGCGGGAACTTCAGCATCGCGTGAAGAACAATCTTCAGATGATCACGGCGCTCATCCGAATGGAGGCGCGCAACGCTCAACAGAATGAGGAAAGCGAGAGGTTTGCACGGCTTGCCGGGCGGATTGAAGCCTTGGCCCTGCTCTATCGCTCGCTGTCAGACGAAGAGAAAGGCGCCACTGTCGATCTTGGCACCTATGTCAGCCAGATTGCCGCCTCGGTGATGGCGGCCCACGCGGTGGAAGGGATCCGGCTGGACATGAAGGTCGATACCTGGCCGGTTTCGGTCGATGTCGCCATGCCGGCCGGCCTCGTCATCAACGAACTCCTCACCAATACGCTGAAGCATGCCTTCGTGGGGCGTGATGGCGGCGAAATCACGCTCCGCTGTGTCGTCAGCGATACCGGGTGCAGGATCACCGTTGCTGATAACGGGGTCGGCCTTCCCCAAGATGTGACCTGGCCGCAGCCGGGAAAACTGAGCGCGATGATCGTACAGTCGCTGAAACAGAATGCCCGCGCCGAGGTTGAAGTAAGCTCGTCCCCTGGCACCGGCATGAGTGTCTCCCTCGTCTTCCCGAGAGCGGAAGCGGCCCAATAGCCACCTCGTCAATTTGCGTTAGGGGCGCCTCAACAGCGCCCCATGCCTTCGTCGATACGAGACTTACATCTTCGGCAGCAGCACCTTGTCGACGACGTGGATGACGCCGTTCGACTGTTTGACGTCGGCGATGGTCACATGGGAAACGCCGCCGTTTTCATCGGTCAGCGTGATCTTGCCCTTGCTTTCGCGGGCTTTCAGCACGCAGCCGCCGACGGTCTTGATGTCGTGCTCGCCGCCGTCATCCTTGATCATCTTGGCAACGGTCTTGGCCATCGCATCGGCGGCAACGACGTGGCAGGTCAGAACCTTGGTGAGCGTCGCCTTGTTTTCCGGCTTCAGCAGCGTTTCGACGGTACCCTTCGGCAGGGCGGCGAAAGCTTCGTTGGTCGGCGCGAAGACGGTGAAGGGACCCTTGCCCTCGAGCGTGCCGACGAGGCCGGCGGCCTTGACGGCTGCGACCAGCGTCGTGTGATCCTTGGAATTCACGGCGTTCTCGATGATGTTCTTGCTGTCGAACATTGCAGCACCGCCGACCATCGGGTTCTTGGCGGCAGCAAAGGCGACAGCCGACATGGCGGTGGCGAGCGCGAAGCCGCGCAATACGGACTTGATCATGATTTTCTCCTCACCGGACCCCATCCGCCGGCTTTATGCCTGAGCGTCGTCCGGACATTTCGAACTACGACGGTCCGCGCCGAAGAGTTTCAGACAGGAGAAAATGATTTTTACGGCCGGCGTGATTTTACGGCCGGTGCAGGGGGCCGCTTGCGATCACCGGGCCGGTCGCCTGGCCGGTCGGCGAGCCGCCGAAGGGCTCGAGGCTGACGGCGAGCGTTGCACCATCGGCGATATGGCTGCGCAGATCGGCGGGAATGACCAGTTCGCCGCTTTCGCCCGGCTGGAAGACGCCGAGCGATTTCGGCAGGCCGCTGCCGGGCACCAGCCAGAGTTCCAGCGACTTCTCTTCCGGCTTGCCGGCCGCGACCGGCACGATCTTCAGCCGGCCGCTCTGCAGCTCATAGGAGGCAAGAAGATTGATGGCGTTGTTCTGGCCCGAAAGCGACGCCACCAAAGGCGCCGGCCCCTGCGGCTGCGGCACCACGCCGGAGGCGAAGATGACGGCACTGACGGCGACGATGACGCAAGCAAAGCTCAGCGAGCGCCAGAAAACGGCGGAATTCCAGAGCCCATGCGAAAAGGATGCGGCCTTTTGGCTATCGCCGAAAAGCCGCGCCTCGATCTGCTTGAAGGTTTCCCGGTTCGGAGCAACACCTTCATACTCGTCATTGAAGGCGGAAAGATTGGTTTCCCAGCGGCTGACGATCGCCGCGAAAGGCCGATCGTGGCGCATGCGCTCTTCCACCACCCGGCGGTCCTGCAGCGACAGGACGCCAAGCACATATTCGCCGGCGAGAACCTCGTCGCGGGAGCGGTCTCCCTTGCTTTTGTCGGGCGATGTCATCGTTCCATGCACTCTCTCAGTTTCAAGAGGCTGCGCCTGAGCCAGGTCCGCATCGTGTTCAGCGGGACACCAAACTGATCGGCCAGTTCCTGATAGCTCAGCCCTTCGACATAAGCCCGTTTCACCGCGACCGCACGATCAGCTTCCAACTCTTCCATGCAGGTGTCAATCCGCCTTCCTTCATCCTTCGTCACCGTCTGCATTTCCGGGTCGGGTCCGGCATCGGCAAGATCGTAGGCACTGTCGAGTTCGTCGGCGACAGGCTTGCGCGCCCGCAGCGCATCGATCGACCGGTTGCGGGCGATTGCGGCCAGCCACGCCGACGACGAACCCGTGGCAGCCTGGAAGCTCCGAGCCCGTTGCCAGATGCTGATATAGACTTCCTGCAGGGCTTCTTCGGCTTCCGTGCGATCCTTCAAGATACGCAGGCAGACCGCAAAAAGTTTCGGTCCGGTTTGGTTGTAGAGGGCCACGAAAGCCCTGCGGTCGCCGAGTGCGACGCGGCCGATCAGGTCTGCGATCTCATCGCCTTGCATGGCGTTCCTCATCTCAAGCTTGCGTGCGCCGGGCGGCGAAGTGCTCCGGCTCCGCGCCAGATACGAAAAACTATTACCCTCTGGATTATTCCCTCTGTCAGAAACTTGCGATAAAAGGCCGCGATCAATTCTGCGGGGTTCCCATGAACGAAACCGAAAGCGAACTGCAGGCACGGCTTTTGGCCAAGGCGCTGCCCTTCATGCAGCGTTACGAGAACAAGACGATTGTCGTGAAATATGGCGGCCACGCCATGGGCAATCCCGAGCTCGGCAAGGCCTTTGCCAGCGACATCGCGCTGTTGAAGCAATCGGGCGTCAACCCGATCGTCGTTCACGGCGGCGGCCCGCAGATCGGCGCCATGCTGAACAAGATGGGCATCGAATCGAAATTCGAAGGCGGGCTTCGCGTCACCGACCAGAAGACGGTCGAGATCGTCGAGATGGTGCTCGCCGGCTCGATCAACAAGGAAATCGTCGCGCTGATCAACCAGACGGGCGAATGGGCGATCGGCCTTTGCGGCAAGGACGGCAACATGGTCTTCGCCGAAAAGGCACGCAAGACCGTGAAGGATCCGGATTCGAACATCGAGCGCGTGCTCGATCTCGGCTTCGTCGGCGAAGTGGTCGAGGTCGACCGCACGCTGCTCGATCTGCTCGCCCGCTCCGAGATGATCCCGGTCATCGCGCCGGTGGCGCCTGGCCGCGACGGCGCGACCTACAATATCAATGCCGATACCTTCGCCGGCGCCATCGCCGGCGCGCTGAACGCCACCCGGCTGCTCTTCCTGACCGATGTGCCCGGCGTGCTCGACAAGAACGGCCAGCTCATCAAGGAGCTTTCCGTCGCCGAGGCGCATGCGCTGATCGCCGACGGCACGATTTCAGGCGGCATGATCCCGAAGGTCGAGACCTGCATCGATGCGATCAAGGCCGGCGTCCAGGGTGTCGTCATCCTGAACGGCAAGACCGCGCATTCCGTGCTGCTCGAGATCTTCACCGAGCACGGCATCGGAACGCTGATCGTTCCCTGATCGAGGCTTGCGCCCTTCGCTGCGAAGGGCGCATCGTCCTGATCTCGCGACTATCGCCAGGGATATCGGCGTCAAAGCTGGCTATAGATCGCCGCCGCTTCCTGCTTCAGCTTGTCCATCATCGACCGGTAAGGTCCCGGACCATAGCTGATGCGGCCGACGCCGAGCCCAGCCAACGTTTTCACGTCAGGGACGCCCGTCCTCATCATGACGTTGACCGGCAGCGGCGATGCCGCACAGATTTTCTCGATCAAGGCGGGATCGATCAGACCCGGCACGAAGAAGCCGCTGCCGCCGGCCGCCGCATAGGCCCTGCCGCGCTCGATCGCCTCATCCACCAGACCGGCATGTTTGGCAAGATCGCTCTCGGCGAGGAAGAGGTCGGTGCGGGCGTTGATGAAGAAAGCGATGCCTTTGGCTTCGGCCATGGCGCGAATGGCGCGGATGCGGGCCGCCTGCCTGTCGATGGGATAGAGCCCGCTGCCGGCGACCACCTGATCCTCGAAATTGATGCCGACCGCACCGACCTCCACCAGTTTTGCCACATTGGCCGCAGCCCCCTCAGGCTCGGCCGAATAGGCGCCCTCGAAATCGACCGAAAGCGGCAGGTCGATGACCGAGGTGATGGATTTCGCGGTCTCGACCAGCACCGACATCGGCAACTTCTCGCCATCGCCATAGCCATGGGCAGCAGCGACCGACCAGCTTCCCGTCGCCAGCGCCTTGGCGCCGGCATCGGCAACCGCCTTGGCCGACCCGGCATCCCAGATATTGTAGAGAACGACCGGGTCGCCCTTCCGATGCAATGTGCCGAATGCCTTGGCCTTTTCGTTCTGGTTCATGCTGTCTCCTCCATATCAGGTACTTGATCAGGTGCCTGGTCAGCTGCTTGCGCGCTGATTTTCTGTTCATGCCGCAGCAGCCATTGCTTGCGCCATAGTCCGCCGCCATATCCCGTCAGCGATCCGTCCGCGCCGAGGATGCGATGGCATGGCACGATGATGGCGAGCTGGTTGGCGCCATTGGCACGGCCGACGGCGCGCACCACTTCCGGCCGTTCCATCTCTCTTGCGAGATCGCCATAGGCGCGCGTCTGGCCGGCAGGGATATCGATGAGCTTTGCCCAGACATGTTTTTCGAAGGCCGTGCCGCCAAGCGCCAACGGCGTCTTGAAGACCGTCAGCCGCCCCTCGAAATAGTCCCTGATCTCAGCCTCGATCTGGTCGATAACAGGCGTGCGGCCGATTGCGACCGAGGAGCGGACGCGCTTTTGCAACGCCTCGAGCTCGGTCGGCAGCGCCTTACGGTCATGAAATTCGAGGAGATGCAGGTGCGTCTTGTCGGCAACCGCGATCATCGGGCCGAGCGGCGTGTCGAACCAGTCGGCAAAAAGCAGTTCGCGGTTCTGCGACAGCGCCGGCGCCTTGCCGATGAGCCGCTGAAAAGCCGCTCGAAAACCACTTGGGGATTCATATCCCGCATCGAGCTGCGCATCGATGACACGCGCGCCGTCGGCCAGTTGCCGCGCCGCCTCGCCGAGCCTGATATAGCGGACGATATCGTGGAAGGTCATGCCGAGCGCCCGTTTGAAGGCGCGGCGCACGGTCGAGGGATCGTGACCCCGGCGCACGAGTTCATCCTCGCTCCAGCGCAGTTGCGGCGCGCGATCGAGCTCTGCCAGCAGTGCGTCGACGATCGGCTCCCTGCCCGGCTGCTCCAGCGGCCTGCAACGACGGCAGGGGCGGAAGCCGGAATGCATGCAGGCGGCGATCGTGTCGAAAAAGATGGTATTTTCCCGCTTCGGCTTGCGTGCCGGGCAGGTCAGCCGGCAGAAGATGCCCGTCGTCTTCACGCAGACATAGGCCTGGCCCTCATAATCGGCGCTGCGCGCGATCAGGGCGTCATAAAGCGTATCGTCATCGGGGCGTTCGAAAAGCATGCCGGCTTTCTAGCATCCTCGGCCGCGGCCGTCCGCCGAAAATCGGGCGTCTATTTCTTCTTGTCGATTTCCTTGGGCGAACAGCCGTGCCATAAGACCGCCATGACAAAGATCGACCGCAAACCTGATAAAGCCGATTTCGCGCACGTCACAGATTGGGTCTTCGACCTCGACAACACGCTCTATCCGCATCATGTCAATCTGTTCGCGCAGATCGACAAGAACATGACGGCCTATGTCGCGGCGCTCCTGCAGATGGAGCGGGAAGAGGCGCGCAAGCTGCAGAAGCAATATTACCTCGACCACGGCACGACGCTGCAGGGCCTGATGATCCATCACGGCATCGACCCGAACGACTTCCTCGAAAAGGCGCATGCGATCGACTATTCGGCGCTGACGCCGCAGCCGGAACTCGGCGAGGCGATCAAGGCGCTGCCGGGGCGCAAGTTCATCTTCACCAATGGCAGCGTCAGGCATGCCGAAATGACGGCGGAGGCGCTCGGCATTCTCGAGCATTTCGACGATATCTTCGACATCGTCGCCGCCGACTACGTGCCGAAGCCGGCGCAGGCGACCTACGACAAGTTCACGGCGTTGAAGCGCGTCGAAACCGGCAAGGCGGCCATGTTCGAGGATCTGCCGCGCAACCTGACGGTGCCCAAAGCGCTCGGCATGCAGACCGTGCTGCTGGTGCCGCGCAATCTCGAAGAGACGGTCGTCGAATGGTGGGAAAAGACCAGCGGCGAAGAGGATCATATCGATTTCGTCACCGACGACCTCGCCGCCTTCCTCGGCAAGATTACCGGCTGACAGCCAGTCTTTATTTGATCCATGTCGTTGTCCCAAAACCGCTGCACAGTTTTGGCCGACCTGCATTGATTACGAAGTTTTCACTTAGCTTACCGATGTTTAACTGGGTCTTTCGGGGCTGCTGCCGTAGCTTCTTTCGTGAGGGGACACCTTACGAAAGGCAAACACGATGTACCGCAACAAGCTGATACTGGCAGCGCTTTCCTCCACCCTCATCTTCGGCGCAGCCGCCGGAGCAGGCTATGCCGCACCCGGTGACGGGCCGCGTCAGCATCCCGGCAGGCACGGTCCCATGCACGGTGGGGGACCTGCCGCCTTCCGCGAAATCACCTATGTCCGCATGCTCAAGCAGTTCGACACCAACAAGGACGGACAGATCTCCAAGGACGAGGCGACCGCCGGCATCGACAAGGTCTTCGCTGCGATCGACACCAATAATGACGGCTCGCTGACCCCGGGCGAAATCCAAGCGTACCAGAAAGCGCAGATGCAGGCGATGAGAGATCAGCGCAAGCAGGAGGCTGGGGAAAACAAGGATGCGAACGCCGCAGCCGAGACGGCGGACAATGACGACCAGGGACGGCCGCCTCGCGAAGGCCACGAGGGTCGCGACGGACATCGCTGGATGCGCCATGGCGGCAACATCATGCGTGCCTCGATCATGATGCACCGGGTCGACACCGATCAGAACGGCCAGATCTCCAAACAGGAAGCCGAAGCCGCCATCGACAAGCTGTTCACCCGGATGGACCGCAACAAGGACGGCGTCATCTCGATCGACGACATGCCGGACCGGCCGCTTCTGTAAGGCCGGACAAACCGATATCTTTCCCCGCTCCGGCGGGGAAAGAGTGGGAGGTTCGGCGAAACGCCGCGTTTCTTGTCCTTATTCGCGGTGTTCGTAGAAATCCTGGATGATCTTCCATGCGGCTTCGGCCGTATCGACGAAGCTGATCAGCTTGACGTCGTCGGGCGCGATCGTGCCGAATTCGGCCAAAGCATCGAAATTGATGATGCTTCGCCAGAAGGTCTCGCCGAAGAGGATCAGCGGCAGGCGCTCCATGCGGCCGGTCTGGATCAGTGTCAGGCATTCGAAGAATTCGTCGAGCGTGCCGAAGCCGCCGGGAAAGACCGCGATCGCCTTGGCGCGCACCATGAAATGCATCTTGCGGATGGCGAAATAGTGGAAGTTGAAGCTGAGCTCCGGCGTCACATAGACGTTCGGCGCCTGCTCGTGCGGCAGCACGATGTTGAGGCCGATCGACGGGGCGCCTTCGTCGGCGGCGCCGCGATTGCCGGCCTCCATCACGCCGGGGCCGCCGCCGGTGACGATGACATATTCGTGGAAATTCAATTTGGCAGAATATTTCGAGCAGAGCCGGGCGAATTTGCGCGCCTCGTCATAATAGACGGAGGCCGCCTCCAGGTTGACGCGCTGGATATCGTTGCGGGCTGCCCAGGCGCTCTGGCCGGGGGCGGGAATGCGGGCGCCGCCGAACATGACGACGGTCGACTTGATGCCGCGTTCGGTCAGCATCATCTCCGTCTTCAGCAACTCCAGCTGCAGGCGGATCGGCCGCAATTCCTCGCGGCAAAGGAAATCCTCGTCGACATAGGCAAGGCGGTAGGCCGGCGACATCGTCTGCGGCGTCTTCGGCACGGCTTCGGCACGCTGCCTGTCGGTCGAGCTGCTCTTCAGCGGGTCCCATACGCCATCCTTGCGCCGCGAACCGCCGTTTCGTCCCTTCGCCATATCGTAATGCCTTTCAGTATTGCCGGCCAAGAAGCCGGATATGTCGCTATAACGCCTTGAATCCAGATATGATCTTGTCGGAAAAATCATTCCGTTCTACGGGTTCATGCTGTAGAGCAGGATTGACCCCCGCCAACCGCAATTCCGGAGACTTCGCCGTCTCCACGATAAAGATCGAAGTTTAAGGAATTCTCATGAGCGCCACCGACCTCGCATCCCTCGAAAAGACCATCGAAGCCGCCTTCGACAATCGCGACAATGTGAACATGTCGACGAAGGGCGAGGTTCGCGATGCGGTCGAGGCAGCACTCAATCTGCTCGATGCCGGCACGGTCCGTGTCGCGACGCGCGGTGCCGACGGCGCCTGGACGGTCAATCAGTGGCTGAAGAAGGCCGTGCTCTTGTCCTTCCGCCTCAACGACATGGAAGTGGTCAAGGGCGGCTCGGGCAATTCCACCTGGTGGGACAAGGTTCCTTCGAAATTTGAAGGCTGGGGCGAGAATCATTTCCGCGCCGCCGGCTTCCGCGCCGTGCCGAACTGCGTCGTGCGCCGCTCGGCCTATATCGCCCCGAATGCGATCCTGATGCCCTCCTTCGTCAATCTCGGCGCCTATGTCGGCGAAGGCACGATGGTCGACACCTGGGCGACGGTCGGTTCCTGCGCGCAGATCGGCAAGCATGTGCATCTCTCCGGCGGCGTCGGCATCGGCGGCGTCCTGGAACCGATGCAGGCCGGCCCGACGATCATCGAGGACAATTGCTTCATCGGCGCCCGTTCGGAAGTGGTCGAAGGCTGCATCATCCGCGAAGGCTCGGTGCTCGGCATGGGTGTCTATATCGGCAAGTCGACCAAGATCGTCGATCGCGCCACCGGCGAGGTGACCTACGGCGAAGTGCCGCCCTATTCCGTCGTCGTCGCCGGCTCGATGCCGTCAGGCAATGCGACGATGGGCAACGGCAAGCCGGCGCCGCATCTCTACTGCGCCGTCATCGTCAAGCGCGTCGATGAACAGACCCGCTCGAAGACCGGCATCAACGAGCTGCTCAGAGATTGATGACACCGGGACATTGATCCGGTAAACAGACGGCGTCTTTTTACGCGAGGCAGCCCTGCCTTGCCATGTCTTTGCCATTCCCGCCGGATAGTTCGACCGCCATGACCGCTACCGATCCCGTCGCCAATCTCCAGACGCTGATTCGCTGCCCTTCCGTGACGCCCGCCGAAGGCGGCGCGCTCACGGCGCTGGAGGCTATGCTTGCGCCGCTCGGCTTTGCCGTCGACAAGGTGAAGGCGAGCGAAGAGGGAACAGCCGATATCGAAAACCTCTATGCCCGCCTCGGCAAGGACGGCCCGCATCTGATGTTTGCCGGCCATACCGATGTCGTGCCGGTCGGCGACGAAGCCGCCTGGACGCATCCGCCCTTTGCCGCCGAGATTTCGAAAGGCGAGCTTTTCGGCCGCGGCGCCGTCGACATGAAGGGCGGCATCGCCTGTTTCGTCGCCGCCGTCGCCCGTCATATCGAGAAAAACGGGCCGCCGGCCGGCTCGATCTCCTTCCTGATCACCGGCGACGAAGAAGGGCCGGCGATCAACGGCACGGTCAAGCTGCTGCAATGGGCCGCCGAACGCGGCGAGCGCTGGGATGCCTGCCTGGTCGGCGAGCCGACCAATCCGGACAGGCTCGGCGACATGATCAAGATCGGCCGGCGCGGCTCGCTGTCGGGCAAGATCACCGTGCATGGCGTCCAGGGCCATGCCGCCTATCCGCATCTTGCCGACAATCCGGTGCGCGGCATGCTGCAGCTGACGCAGGCACTGATGGATCCGGCCTTCGATGGCGGCACCGACGACTTCCAGCCGTCGAACCTCGAGGTGACCACGGTCGATGTCGGCAATCCGGCGACCAACGTCATTCCCGCCAAGGCGTCGGCGAGCTTCAATATCCGCTTCAACGACAGCTGGACGGTCGAGACGCTGCGGGCCGAAATCCTGCGCCGGCTGGAAGCCGCCGCCGGGGACGGGGCGCTGCGACCGGGCCGCCAACCGGTGAAATACGACATCGTCTGGGCCGACCGGCCGAGCCATGTCTTCCTGACGCGCAACAATGCGCTGATCGCCTCGCTGTCCTCGGCCGTCGAAAGCGTTGCCGGCCAGTCGCCGAAGCTTTCGACCACCGGCGGCACATCGGATGCGCGCTTCATCAAGGATTATTGCCCGGTCGTCGAATTCGGCCTTGTCGGCCAGACGATGCACATGGTCGACGAGCGCGTCGCGGTCGCCGATCTGGAGATGCTGACGGCGATCTACGAGACCTTCATCGCCCGCTGGTTCGCCAATGCCGGGCTTTAGAGAAGTTCAATATTATCTGGCCGGCCTCTGGTTGCTGATCCGGCTGGATCCGCGCGGCTTCCGCTACCTCGACATGTCCGAGCGCGGCGTCAACCGCTCGTTCTGGGCAATAGCCTGGTGCCTGCCGCCGATGGGGATTTCCTGGCTCTGGTGGCGGCAGGCCTTCCTGCGGTCGATGCCGCCGGAAACCGATGTCGATGTTGCCTTCTATCTCAGGCTCGGCCTCGTCGAGATCGCCAACTGGTTCGTGCCATTGGTCTTTGCCGGGCTGCTCTTGCTTGCTTTCCGCATGGGCGAGCGTTTTGCCCCCGTCGTCGTCAGCGTCAACTGGCTCGGCGTGCCGCTCTCCTACATCAACGGGCTGCTGCTGGCGATGGTGGTGTTCCTGCCCGGCTCCGTCGGCCTCGTCTCGCTGCTGCTGCTGGCCTTCATGCTGGCGCAGGTCTTCGCACTGGCGCGCATTCTGCGGATGATCTGCCACGGTCACGCGCTGATGGTCGGGGCGATGACGCTGGTGCTGCTGGTGCCATCGATGATCCTTTCGGAATATCTTCAGCACTTCCTCGGCATCTATCCCGCCTGATCAGGCCTACGAAAGATCGGCATCATCATCGGTATCGCTGAGCGGCCGGCGGCGGTCGATGATGACGTCGGGATAATCCACCTGCATGAAATAGAGCCCGTCGGGCGGCGCCACCGGGCCGCAGGCCTTGCGATCCCGCGCCTGAAGCGCCGCCTCGACATCGTCGGGCGTCCATTTGCCTTCGCCGGCGAGCTTCAGCGTGCCGGCGAAGGAACGGATCTGGTTGTGGAGGAAACTCTGCGCCGTGGCGCGGATCTCGATCAATTCGCCATTGCGGGTCACATCCAGCCGGTCGAGCGTGCGCACCGGGCTGTTTGCCTGGCAATGGGCGGCGCGGAAAGTGGAGAAATCGTGCCGGCCGACCAGCCTCTGAGCGGCGGCGTGCATGACCTCGTGGTCGAGCCCTTTCGGCACCCACCAGGCCTTGCCGGCGTCGAGCGCCAGCGGCGCCCGGCGGCTGACGATGCGGTAGAGATAATGGCGCCGCAGCGCCGAGAACCGAGCATCGAAGAATTCGGGAACCGCCTCGACGTCGAGAATGGAGACGCGCTCGCCGGCCAGCCGCAGATGCGCGTTCAAGGCATTCTGCAGCTTGTAGGGCGACCAGTCCTTCGAAAGATCGGCATGGATGACCTGGCCCATCGCATGGACGCCGGAATCGGTGCGGCCGGCGCCGCGCACCGACACCGACTCGCCGGTCAGCGACAGCACCGCCGCTTCGATAGCGCCCTGCACCGAGGGACCATTTTCCTGGCGTTGCCAGCCGACATAGGGGCCGCCGTCATATTCGACGGTCATGCGGAAACGCGGCATCAGCTAAGCCTCGTGCCGGCCGCAAGCGGCGTGCCTCTCAAGAAATCGTCCGCGGCCAGCGGCTTGCCGCCGGCCTTCTGCAGCCTGGTCAGCCGCACCGCGCCCGAACCGCAGGCGACCACGAGATCGTCCGTCAGCAATTCGCCTGATGCGCCTTGCCCTTCGGCCAGCTCGGAGGCCAGCACCTTCACCCGCTCCGGCTTGCCGCCAATCGCAAGCTCGAACCAGACGCCCGGAAACGGCGCCAGGCCGCGGATGTGATTGTGCACGTCCCTGGCGTTTCTGGCGAAATCGATGCGGGTCTCGGCCTTGTCGATCTTGGCGGCATAGAGCACGCCCTCTTCCGGCTGCGGCGTCAGCGGCAGATCGTTCATCTCCAACTTCACCATGGCTTCCGCCATCGCCTTGGCGCCTACGAGCATCAGCCGGTCGTGCAACTCACCAGCCGTCATGTTCGGGCCGATCTCGACTTCGCGGGTCAGCGCCACGGCGCCGGTATCGAGACCCTTGTCCATCTTCATCACCATCATGCCGGTCTTTGCATCGCCCGCCATGATCGCCCGCTGGATGGGTGCGGCACCCCGCCAGCGCGGCAGCAGCGAGGCATGGCCGTTGTAGCAGCCATCCCTCGTGCCGTTCAAAATCGCTTCCGGCAGCAACAATCCGTAGGCAACGACGACGCCAACATCGGCATTGAGGGCGCGAAACCTCTCGCGCTCCTCGGGGTCCTTGAAATTCACCGGGGTGAAAACCGGCAGACCGAGCAATTCGGCTGCCTGATGCACCGGCGATTTCTGCAGATCGAGTCCGCGCCGCCCGCCCGGCCGCGGCGGCTGGGTATAGACCGCAACGATCCGGTGGCCGGCATCGACGAGCAGGCGCAAGGTCGGAACCGAGAACTCGGGGGTTCCCATGAAGATGATGCGAAGAGACATTCTATCTCGCCAATTGAGGATCAGCCGTCTTCAAACGGGTTTACGAGCTTGAGATCAAGCCCCTCGAAATCTTTGACATTGCGGGTGGCGAGCGTCGCGCCGTTGGCAAGGCAGATAGCGGCGATCATGGCGTCCTGGACCGAAATCGGCCGCCCGATGCTTTCGCGTTTCGCCCGCAAGCGACCAGTCACTATAGCCGTTTCCAAATCCCAGCCAACGATGCGGTCACGAAATTGGCCTTTCACCAAATTCTCGATAGCCCGGAAGAAGCGGTCCGATCCGGTCTTCAAGAAAACCCTTTCGGCTCCATAAATCTGCTCCATCAAGCCGACCGTGCAAAACCAGATTCGCGAGCTATCCTGCCGCAATATCCAAGCCTTCACCTTTTCACTTGGATATGGCCTGGCGAACTCGGAAACCACATTGGTATCGAGAACGATCATTCGAAATCCTCGAACGGCCGGCCGAAATCCTTTTTCCGCGCGGCCTCGATTTCGTCCATGATTGCAGCAAATTCATCGTCCGCTGCGTTTTCGCTGACAAAAGCGGCGCGTATTGCTTCATAGGCCGACAAAGTCTCGGGCTTTGCTTCGTTTTTCCTTTTCAGCGCTTCCCGCAAAAGTTCCTTGGCCTCGTCAGAAAGGCTGTTTCCGCTCCGCTGCGCCGATTCCGCAATGTCTCGCTTCATCGCATCGGAAATATTTCTGATCAGAAAATCACCCATGCGGCGCCTCCATCATGATATCACTGATATCATAGTGCTTTGCCGATAAGTTTTCAACGTGCTGCTCAGAGCGCCTTGGACTTCGCCGCCTTGGTGAACTTCTTGATGACCATCTCCCGCTTCAGCCGCGAGATGTGATCGATGAAGAGCACGCCGTTCAGGTGGTCGATCTCGTGCTGCAGGCAGGTGGCGAGCAGGCCATCGGCTTCGACCGTCTGTTCCTTGCCGTTGCGGTCGAGATATTTGACCGAGACAACGGCCGGGCGCTCGACCTCGGCATAATAATCCGGAATCGACAGGCAGCCTTCCTCATAGACGGAGCGCTCGTCGGACGATGTGACGATCTCCGGATTGATGAAGACCTGCGGCTGCTTTTCCTCGCCCTCGCGCGAGACGTCGATGACGAGCATGCGGCGCGGCACGCCGATCTGGACTGCGGCAAGGCCGATGCCCGGTGCGTCATACATGGTTTCCAGCATGTCGTCGGCGAGACGCTGCAGGTCGGCATCCACCCGCTCGATCGGCTTGGACAGCTGGCGGAGAATAGGATCGGGAAGAATGATGAGTGGCTTGATGGTCATGGCGTTCCCATAACCCATCTTTTCCGACTATGGAATTATCCGGCAGGCGGGGAATACGCTTTTTTCCATCCCCGCCTGGAATTTTGCCATATTCTCCTCAGGCCGCCCGGCGGGCAGCGAGGGCGGAATGCCCCTCCGGCCGGGCGCGGAAGCGCCGCAGCAGCTCGATCAGCTTCTCCACCTCGTCCTTGAGGCGGCGGGTTTCGGCTGAGGAGTGCTCGACCATGTCCGAATTCTGCTGGGTGATCGCCCCCATGTTGCGGACCGCCACGCTGACCTCGTTGACGCCGGTCGCCTGATCGCGGGCGGCGGCGGCGATATCGGCGACGAAACGGTTGATGATGTCGATACGACTGATCATGTCGTTCAGCGCCTCGCCGGTGCTGGAGACGATGCCGACGCCCTGATTGACCTGGGTCGAGCTCTGCGAGATCAGGTTCTTGACCTCCTTGGCCGCATCCGCCGTGCGCTGGGCGAGCTGGCGGACCTCCTGGGCGACGACGGCAAAACCCTTGCCGGCATCACCGGCACGGGCTGCCTCGACACCGGCGTTCAGCGCCAGGAGGTTGGTCTGGAAGGCGATCTCGTCGATGACGCCGATGATCTTGGAGATCCCGGTCGAGGATTTCTCGATGCCGGCCATCGCCGAAACGGCGCTGGTGACGAGCTCACCGGAATTCTTCGCCTTCTCTTGCGTCTCGCGTACGGCGGCCGAAGCCTTCTCGGCATTGGCGGCCGTCTGGCCGACGCTGACGGAAAGCTGCTGCAGCGCCGCCGAGCTCTCCTCGACACCGGCCGCCTGCTGGGCGGTGCGCAGCGCCAGATCGTTGGTCGCATTGGCAATGACGTCGGCGCCGCTCATGATATGGCCCGAGGTCTCGCGCACGGAGGCGAAGGACTGGCTTAGCGCCCTGACGGCGCGGTTGTAATCCTCGGCCATCTGCCTGAAATTGCCCGGCAGGTCGGACGGCAGGGTGGCTTCGAGATCGCCGCGCGACAGCGCTTCCAAGCCGCGGCGCAGCTGTTCCAGCGCGACTGCCTGGTCGGATTCGGCCCGGGTGCGCTCCTCTTCCAGGGCCCGGCGCTTGGCTTCGAGCGTCTCGAGATAGACCGAGATGGAATAATCCATGTCGAGCATGCCGGCCTTGATGACGGCCGACAGCTTCTCGGCCAGCTGCTTGCCTTGCCGGCGCGCGAAGACCGACGGCCACTGTTTCTCCATGATGCCCTTGACGAGTTCGGACATGACGATGGCGTAACCGCCGATATACCAGCGCGGCTCCAGCCCGATGCGGGCATGCGTCCGCCCGACCGCCGTGACCCCGTCGACATAGCTCTCGTCGAATGCACCGCCGGCAAGATTGGCCCAATGATCCTGCTGGCGCTTCTTGGCATGGCCGACGTGGTTCTTATCGGCGAAAAAGCCTGCGACCGCAGGGGTCCTGGCGATCTTGGCGTAGAATTTATCGAGGGCGCCGCCGATCAGTTCCGATATGACGGGGCGCAGATCCCGCATCGACCTGCGCGCCGCCTCATCCAGTTCGATGAAATCGAGGCGCTGCCTGAGGGCACTGTCGGTCTGCTGGGATGTCATGGAGGGTCTCTGTACTTGGCGCAAGGCGCGGGAAGGAATTTCTGCGCCACAGGTTTTGGCGAATATGGTTGAGCAATCGTTAAATCGGCCGGCGATTTCTTCTTCATCAGCTGGGAAGAGCAGCAGCCTGTGAAGATCGTAAGGGCCGGCAATTCTGTTCACGTTTTGATCTATATATTGCCGTGTCTTCTGTTATGCTCGCGGTATGACCGTCCATTCCGAATCGCTCGCCCTTTCCCTTGCCTCGATCAGTCCGGCCATGCTGGCGCTTGGCGGCGGGGTTCTCGCCGCCCTCGTCCTGCTGGTGATCGTGCTTCTGCTGCGCGGCGCCAGCCTTCGCCGCGAACAGGCCGAGGAGGCGAGCTTCCGCGCCGGGGAAACCGAAGCGCGCATGGCCGAGCTTTTGAAGATCCAGGCGGAGATGCAGGGCCGCATCGCGGCGATGACCGAGGTCTTCGGCGCGCGGCAGAGCGAACTCAACCAGACGATCAGCCAACGCCTCGACGGCATGTCGCAGCGCGTCAGCTCGACGATCACCGAACAGACGAAATCGACGCATGAGAACCTGCGGCGGCTGCAGGAGCGGCTGGCGGTCATCGATGCGGCGCAGAACAATATCCAGAGCCTCGCCAAGGATGTCGTCGGGCTGCAGGCCATTCTGTCCAACAAGCAGACGCGCGGCGCCTTCGGGCAGTCGAGGATGGAAACGATCGTCGCCGACGGCCTGCCGATGGGCGCCTACACCTTCCAGCAGACGCTCTCCAACGGCTCACGGCCGGACTGCACGATCCGCATGCCGAACGACGCGCCGCCGCTTGTCATCGACGCGAAATTTCCGCTCGAAGCCTGGAACGCGATCCGCGACGCCGGCAGCCCCGAGGCCGGCAAGATCGCCGGCCAGCAGTTCCGCCGCGACATGGAGATCCATATCCGGGACATTTCCGAGAAATATCTGATCCAGGGCGAAACCCAGGATACGGCCTTTCTCTTCGTGCCCTCGGAATCGATCTTCGCCGAGATCCACGAGCACTTCGAGGCCGTGGTGCAGAAGGCGCACCGGGCGCGCATCGTCATTGTCTCGCCGTCGCTGCTGATGCTGTCGATCCAGGTCATCCAGGCCGTGCTCAAGGACCAGCGCATGCGGGCGCAGGCGCATCTGATCCAGGGCGAGGTGGCGATACTGATGGACGATCTCGGCCGGCTCGACGAGCGGGTGCGCAAGCTGCAGGGCCATTTCGCCATGGCGCAGAAGGATATCGACATGGTGGTCACGTCAGCCGACAAGCTCACCAAGCGCGGCGCCAGGATCGAAGCGCTGGAATTCGAGGCGGGCGGCGGCGAGGCAAAGCCTGCCCGCGACAGCGAAGCCGCGGCCAAATCGGTGGAAAGCCGCACCGGTCTTCTGAAGCTCCGGGTGGTTGACGAGGAGTGACCGCTTCGGGCAGTGTCTCGCCCGCATGAAACAGCGGGAGCATGACGCCGTCCGAAAACCGCGCCTAGTTTTCGCCATGACGTCGCTTGCAGGCTCCAAAAGACGGGACACCCTGATGATCACAGTTTTCGGGTCCATCAACATGGATCTCATCGCCACGACCGAGCGCCTGCCGAAGCCCGGCGAGACGGTGGCCGGCAACGGCTTTGCCACGGCCGCCGGCGGCAAGGGCGCCAACCAGGCGCTGGCAGCGCGCCGCGCCGGCCGCTATGTGCATATGGCCGGCGCCGTCGGCAAGGATGGCTTCGCCGCGGATGCGCTGGCCCTGCTCGATGATGCCGGCACCGACCTTTCTCTCGTCAAGCATGTCGACGGCCCCACGGGCACGGCGCTGATCCTTGTCGGCGGCGACGGCGAAAACATGATTGCCGTCGTTCCCGGCGCCAACGGCCTGGTCACGCCTGCCGATGCCGAGAAAGCGGTCGGCCGCATGAACGAAGGCGATCTCCTGATGCTGCAGCTCGAAGTGCCGGCGGCCGCCGTCGAACGCGCGCTGTCGGCAGCCCGCGCCAAGGGCGTCACCAGCATCCTCAACCTTGCGCCGCTCATCCCCGATGCGGCCCAACTCGGCCGGCTCGCCGATATCGTCATTGCCAACGAGACCGAGTTCGAGCGGCTGGCCGGCCAGGAGGGCATGGACGCTGAAGCGCGCGAGGCCGCCCTTACCCGCCTGCATGCGGAGACGGGCCAGACGCTGATCGTGACGCTCGGCGGCGATGGCGTCATCGCCATTCGCGACGGGGCAATTTCACGGGCACAGGGCCTCAAGATCGAACCCGTCGATACGGTCGGCGCGGGAGATACCTTCTGCGGCTATTTCACTGCCAGCCTCGACGACGGCCTCGATTTTGCCTCGGCGCTGCGCCGTGCGGCCGTCGCCGGTTCGCTCGCGTGCCTGAAGGCCGGCGCGCAACCTTCGATCCCCTGGAGCGAGGAAGTCGCAGACAGAATATAGGAAGCGTCCCTTTGCGAAGCCGCCGGCAAAACCCCCGGTAATTCAGGGTGTTCCGGCGGTTTTCCTTGCCTTGATCAAGCAAGTTTCATTCAAATTTAAGAGATCTCCGGCGATGTTGCCCGCGGTCGCAGGTTCCTCGCGCTTTCAGGAATCGGCAACCACGCGGCGGCTCCATGACGGGGCGATGCCTTCGCTCCTGCGCCGGAGAATGCCCGTTCGGCGCATCCTTGTCCGAGGACCTCATGTTCGTTTTTCGAATGAAATCGCTTGCGGCGAAACTCATCGTCATCACCGGCATCGCCATCGCGCTTGTTCTCATCGTTTCGAATTTTTTCCTCATCGGTCAGACCCGGGATCGGGTCCAGATCCTGACGATGGATCAGGCCAACCTCGAGGCAAAATCGATCGCCAATGAAATCGCCGCCAATGTCGGCGAACTCGCCAGCGCCGCGCGCACCATGTCGGGCGTCGTCGGCCGCGGCCATGAAGGCAAGTCGCTCGATCGCAAGGGCATGATCAACGTGCTGAAGGCCAATCTCGAACAGAACGCCTTCGCCTTCGGCAGCTGGTTCTGCGAGCAGCTCGGCGCGCTGGATGGCAAGACCACCGAGATCGCCAACAATAATGACGAAGGCACGAACAAGAACGGCGCCTTCACGCCCTACTGGTCGAAGACCAAGGATGGCGACATCCAGTATTCGACCTTCGACAATGACTATACCGCCGAATGGTGGAAGCTCGCCGCCGACAGCGGCAAGGGCGCGATCACGACGCCCTATATGGCCGAAGGAACGGATGTTCCGACGCTGCTGACCTCGATCGCCTATCCGGTCATGTCGGGTGGCAAGATGATCGGCGTCGCCGGCGTCGACATTTCGCTGAAGTCGCTCACCGACAAGCTGCAGGCGCTGCATCCTTTCGGCTCGGGCCGCGTCACGCTGCTGTCGCAGGCCGGCAACTGGATCGTCGCGCCGATCCCCGACCTGATGACCAAGGAATATAGCGGCGAAGGCGCCGACATCGCGGCGCTGTCGAGCAAGCAGCCCGGCCTCGTCAGCAACCTCACCTATGACGGCCTCGCTCCCTTCGACCGCGTCGTCTATCCCTTCGCGGTTCCCGGCGTCAACGCCACCTGGGTCGTGCTCGTCGACGTCCCGCACACGGCGATCAACGCCCCGGTGCAGGACCAGACCTACATGATGATCGTCAATGGCCTGATCGTGCTCGGCGCGGTCATGCTGGCGCTCTATTTCGCCGTCCGCTCTTTCGTGCAGCGGCCGCTCGGCGGTCTCGTCGCCAGCGTCAAGGCGCTCAGCGACGGCCAATATGCCGAACCGGTCGCCGCCCAGGAGCGCAGCGACGAAATCGGCTCGGTCGCCAAGGCGCTCGAAGGTTTCCGCTTCAAGCTCGCCGACAGCCGGCGCCTTGAGGACGAGGCGGCCCGAGAGCGTCAGGCTGCGGAAGCCGAGCGCGGCCGCTCGGAATCGGAACGCCAGGAATCGTTATCGCTGCAGCGCCATATCGTTTCGATCGTCGGCGCCGGCCTTTCCGAGCTGTCGCAGGGCAATCTCGCTCACCGCATCACCGACGACTTCCCCGGCGAATACGGCAAGCTGAAACAGGATTTCAACGCCGCCCTGGCGAGCCTGGAAGAGACCATCAACACGATGAACCTCAGCGTCGCCAATATCGGCTCCGGCACCGGTGAGATCAGCAGCAGCGCTTCCGACCTCGCCAAGCGCACCGAACAGCAGGCGGCAAGCCTGGAAGAGACGGCGGCCGCGCTCAACGAGCTCACCGCGCAGGTCGATTCCAGCGCCGAGAATGCGCGCACGGCTGCCGACAACGTCAACCTCGCCTGCCAGGATGCGGAAAAATCCGGCGAAGTGGTGCAGAAGGCGATTGCCTCGATGCAAGGGATCGAACAGTCTTCGACGGAGGTTTCGCGGATCATCGGCGTCATCGACGAGATCGCCTTCCAGACCAACCTCCTGGCACTCAACGCCGGCGTCGAGGCCGCGCGTGCCGGAGAGGCCGGCAAGGGTTTTGCCGTCGTCGCCCAGGAGGTGCGCGAACTCGCGCAACGGTCGGCCAATGCCGCCAAGGAAATCAAGACGCTGATCAACACCTCGGCTGTCCAGGTCAAGGAAGGCGTCGATCTCGTCGGGCGCGCCGGCGGCACGCTGCACAAGATCGCCGAACAGGTGATGGGCATCAACGACCTCATCCGGCAAATCTCGGCATCGGCCAGCGAACAGGCTGTCGGCCTGAAGGAAATCAACCAGGCCATGAACCAGATGGACCAGGTGACGCAGCAGAATGCGGCCATGGTGGAGGAAGCGACCGCCGCCAGCATGGTCCTCAATGACGAAGCGCAGACGCTGAAGACGCTCGCCACCCGCTTCAGCGTCTCGGGGGGTAACTCCGCCGCACTCGCCTCCGTCGCGCAAAGGATGCGTGCCCCTGTTGCCGCGGCCTCTTCGCATCGGGTGGCCGCGCCTGCGGTTCGCCACGCAGCCGCCCCGTCGCGCGGTTCGGCGGCCGTCGCCCAGGACAGCTGGGAAGAATTCTGATCGTTTCAGCCGCTCATCCTGAAAAAGGCGCCTGGGGAACCCGGCGCCTTTTCACATGTCAGCGTTCATCGATACGGCGTTAAGCGGCGTTCGACGTCTGCTCTTCGTTGAGGAAGGCATAGATCGCCGAGGCGGAATCGGTTGCGCGGAGCTTGGCGACCAGATCGTGATCGCGCAGGACGCGGGCGATACGCGACAGAGCCTTGAGATGGTCGGCGCCCGCGCCCTCCGGCGCCAGCAGCAGGAATACGAGATCGACAGGCTGGTCATCCAGCGCCTCGAAATCGACCGGCTGCTCCAGCCGGGCGAAGATGCCGACGATCGAATGGATGTTGACCAGCTTGCCGTGGGGAATGGCGATACCGTTGCCGACGCCGGTGGAGCCCAGGCGTTCGCGCTGCAGGATGACGTCGAAGATCTCCCGCTCGGAAAGCCCGGTGATCCTGGCGGCTCTTGCAGCCAATTCCTGAAGCAACTGTTTCTTGGAATTTACTCTGAGGGCGGGAATGATCGCATCCTGATGGAGCAAATCTGCCAATGCCATTTCTTTTTCCTTCTGTCGCCGGGATCAGATGATGCAAGGAGCGGCGGCAACACCGCCGCTCATCACCCTGATCTCAGCCTTTGATATTGGCTGAATCGATCCAGCCAATATTTCCGTCGTGCCGACGGTAAACGATGTTCAGATGTTCCTTGCCGGGGCTGCGGAACAGGAGAAGCGGCTCATCGGTCATGTCGAGCGCCATTACGGCGGTGGCGACCGACATGGTCTTCAGCTGCTTCGTGCTTTCGGCGACGATCGCCGGAGCGAAATCGTCGGCAATTTCATCTTCGTGATCAGGAACAGAATCCATGACCGTGTAGGCGACTTCTGCAAAACCATTCAGGTGGTTTCCGGCGTGATGGTCCTTCAGTTTGCGCTTGTAGCGGCGCAGGCGCTTTTCGATGCGCTCCGAAGCGGCGTCGAAAGCAAGCTGCGGATCGGTCGCCTCGCCGGCTGCATGCAGCACCACCCCGCTGTCGAGATGAAGCTTGCAGTCTGCGGAGAAACGAGAACTCGCTTTTTCCACGGTCACTTGGCCGGAATACCCCCCGTCGAAGTATTTCGTGATGGCCATACCAATTTGGTCCTCGATCTTTTGACGGAAGGATTCACCAATTTCCATATGTTTCCCGGATACACGCACACTCATGGAGTTTCCCTTCTTATGGTCGTTTGCGGGTATCAGTTTACGCCAAGCCTCAGGTTCATCCAAGCACTTCGCGCAATCTCAAGCAAGATCGGCTTAGGCCTGCGGGTCCTTGGTGCCTTGGGGATGATGGGGATAACTCCAGACGCCGTTCACGGCATCGATTGCGGCGCGCTTCTAGCCAGAGGTTACCAAAAAGTCAATAGCGTGGAAATTCCCGATAAGTGATGCTCGATAAACGTGCATGGAAGGCGCGGTGAGGCAGGTCCATCGCGAATCGCCATCTGATCGGCTTTAAGCACTTCGCGCTTTCGTTGTGCCCGCCTTTGCGGGGACCGTCATGGCGGCCACACCGGACATGACGCAGACGAGGCCGATCCAGGCCGTCGGGCTGAGGCTTTCGCCGAGGAAGACCAGGCCGATCGCAACACCGATCGGCACTCTGAGATAGGCTTGCGAGGTGGTCCCGACCGAACCCAGCGTCTGGACGAGGCGGAAATAGATCACAAAAGCCAGCGCCGTCGAAAAGGCGGAGAGGCCAAGCAGCGCCAGCATCGATGCCGCCGACGGATCGAGTTCCCACGGCCGGTCGACGACGAGGCTGACGGGCAAGAGGATGACCGCGCCTGAGATCAACGAGCCGGCGGCCGGCACGGCGGGATCGAGCCCCTTGAAGTTTCTGCCGAATATCGCGGCACCTGCATAACAAATGGTCGCCAGGATGATGGCAAGCTGCGCCATCAGGTTTTCGCCGAGACCGCCGAGCGCTTCGATGCCGATGACCAGGCAGATGCCGGCGAGCCCGGCCATGACCCCGCAAAGTTTTCGCGACGTCACCTGCTCATGGCGGGTAATCAGCACGGTCAACAGGAAGGTGAAGATCGGCGTTGCCGAATTCAGGATCACCGCCAATCCGGCATCGACGGATTGTTCCGCCCAGGCGATCAGCGTGAAGGGGACGACGCTGTTCAGGCAGGCCTGAAGCAGGAACCGGCGCCATGTCGCGTGATCGCGCGGCAGGCGGACACGCCGGTAGCGGAGGACGGCCAGCAGAAGACCGCCGGCAATCAGCGTGCGTGCGGCGATCAACGTCACGGGCGGAATCGTCTCGACGCCGATCTTGATGAAGGTATAGGAGGAACCCCAGAGGGTCGCCAGCACCAGCAGCAGGACAAGCTCTCTGGCAAAGCTGGAATTTTGCGGCTGCATGGTCGGCATTCGATGTTGGTTCAAGACATCAGCGTAATAGTGGGGATTTGGAGATGGATGCTTCGATCAAGCTCGAAGTATGCCGCCTCAGAAGCCAGCGACCTTGGCGAGCGCCCGCTTCTCGCGGCGACGCTGGACCGAGGAGGCGATGTTCATCGCTTCCCGGTATTTGGCAACCGTGCGGCGGGCGAGATCGACGCCGCCCTTCTTCAGCATGTCGACGATATCGTCGTCGGAAAGCACCGCGTCCGGGCTCTCCTGCATGATCAGCGCGCGGATCTTGTGGCGGACGGCCTCGGCCGAATGGCTGTCGCCGCCCTCGACGGCGCTGATCGAGACGGTGAAGAAATATTTGAGTTCGAAGAGGCCGCGCGGCGTCAGCATATATTTGTTCGATGTGACGCGGCTGACGGTGGATTCATGCATCTTGATCGCCTCGGCGACCGTCTTCAGGTTCAGCGGCCGCAGGTGGTCGACGCCGTGCAGCAGGAAGGCGTCCTGCTGGCGAACGATTTCGCTTGCCACCTTCATGATGGTTTTTGCCCGCTGGTCGAGGCTGCGCGTCAGCCAATTGGCGCTCTGCAGGCAATCGGCGAGAAAGGCGTGATCCTCGCCGTTCTTTGTCACGCGGGAAAAATAGGACTGGTTGACCAGAACGCGCGGCAGCGTATCCGGATTGAGCTCGACCAGCCAGCCGCCCTCCGAGGAGGACCTGACGACCACATCCGGCATGATCGCTTCGGAAACACCCGCCTCGAAACCGCTGCCGGGCTTGGGATTGAGCTGGCGGATCTCGCCGAGCATGTCGAGAAGATCTTCCTCGTCGACGCCGCATATCCGCTTCAGCGTGGCGAAATCGCGCCGCGCCAGAAGTTCGAGGTTTTCGACCAGCGCCTGCATGGCGGGATCGTACCGGTCCTTCTGTCTGAGCTGGATCGCCAGGCATTCGGCAAGGCTGCGGGCGAAAACACCCGGCGGATCGAGCGTCTGCAGGGCGGCAAGCACGCGCTCGGCCTGCGTGACGCTGGTGCCGAGCCTCTCGCCCGCCTCGACGATATCGGCGTGCAGGTAACCGGCGTCGTCGAGCTGGTCGACGAAATTCTGCGCGATCAGCCGGTCGGCCATGTCAGGCAGGACAAAGGGGATCTGCTGGCCGAGATGATCGCGCAGCGACACCTGGCCGGCGACGAAATCGTCGAGATCGTAATCGGCGCCCTCGCCGCTGCCCGGCATCGATTTCCACTGGCTGACGAGCTCCGGCGCATCGAGGCGCTGCGGGGCACCGTCATCGGGAAAGACATTGGTGTAGTTGGCGTCGAGTTCGTCGTTCAGCCGGCTGGTGCTGGCGCTGCCGCCATTGTCGTACCAGTCGCTGGAGAGCGCGTCGGTGCGGTTGTCGTAGCCGTCGTCGGAACCGGCATCCTCCGGCTGATGAGCATACTGCTCGTCTTCGCTTTCGCCGCGTTCGCCGCCCGCCTCGCCGTCATTCGACGGGAATTCGAGCAGCGGATTCTTCTCCACTTCCTGGGCAATGAACTGGTTGAGTTCAAAATGCGTCATCTGCAGCAACTGGATGGATTGCATCAGTTGCGGTGTCATCACCAGGGACTGGGTCTGGCGCAGGAAAAGATTGGCGGACAGTGCCATGACGGACGCGAAACTCCCCTCAATTCCTCCGGGAAACCGCGTCTGATCAAGGCCTCAGGCCACGGAAATCCAAGTTGGCCCAAAAATTGCTTTTTTATTCTATTTGGTCAAGCGGAACTATGCCAACAAGGTGAATTTCTGCGGCTGGAGACTTTCCTGGTCAGATTGAAGCAATCTGTTGGCTCAAACCGAGTCGCATGGGCGAGCGGCCGGGGCGTGTGAGCCGTTTTCGAACGACATCATACTCTCATTCCTGGATTTCGATCCAGATCCAGATTTCAGGCCGATCCGGGCCAAAATCATCCGGATCTGGCGTCAGAGGCTGAAATTGTCGCCGAGGTAAAGCCGCCGCACTTCCGGATTGTTGACGATGTCGTTGGCCCGGCCATGGGTCAGCACCTCACCGGCATGGATGATATAGGCCCGGTCGATGAGTCCCAGCGTCTCGCGCACATTGTGGTCGGTGATGAGAACGCCGATGCCGCGCGCCGTCAGGTGGTGAACGAGGTTCTGGATGTCGGCGACAGAGATCGGGTCGACGCCGGCGAAAGGTTCGTCGAGCAGCATGAAGGTCGGATCGGTCGCAAGCGCACGCGCGATTTCAAGGCGGCGGCGCTCACCGCCCGACAGGGCGACGGCGGCACTCTTGCGCAGCTTCTGGATATGGAATTCCTCCAGAAGCTCGTTCAACTTCTGCTCGCGCTCGGCCTTGTCCTTCACATGCACTTCGAGGACGGCGCGGATATTCTCCTCCACCGTCAGGCCGCGGAAGATCGAGGCTTCCTGCGGCAAGTAACCGACGCCGAGGCGCGAGCGGCGATACATCGGCATGGTCGTGACATCGTTGCCGTCGATCTCGATCGTGCCTTCATCCACCGGCACTAGGCCGGTGATCATGTAAAAACAGGTGGTCTTGCCGGCGCCGTTCGGGCCGAGCAGGCCGACGGCCTCGCCGCGGCGCACCACCAGCGAGACGCCGTTGACGACGCGTCGCGTCGCATAGGTCTTCGTCAGACCGCGCGCGATCAGCGTTCCTTGATAGCGGCTCTTGTCGGCGGCACCCGCAGCTTGTGGCCCGGGCTTGCCGAACATGGTGGATAGCGATGATAATTTCACGTGGGAGGCCGGCTTCTCAGTTCTGCTTCTGCTGCGTACTCGGCTGCGACTTCGGATCGAGCTGAATCTGGACACGCCCGCCGCAGCTTTCAAGCTCCGCCTGGCCGGTTTGCATGTGAACCGTGAGTTTGCAGCCGGTAAAGACGTTCGGCCCGTCCGACAGAATGACCTTATTCCCCTCATCCGCGGTGAGGATGAAGGTCTGCGAGGCCATGTCGAAATTGCCGTCATCGGCAGTCGCCGTCTGCGTGCCCGAGGTCAGGAGGACCTTGTCGGTCACCAGGATCTTGTCGATATCAGCACTTCCCGATGCAAGCGAGCCCGACTGCTGCGGCTGGGCCGCAGGTTGCGCCCCGTCAGCGGCCGGCTTTGCCGCCTTGTCCTTGTAATAGACGGTCATCTTGCCGGACTGCATCGTCGTCGTGCCCTGGACGACCTTGACCTTGCCGGTGAAGAGCGCGGTGTGCTCCTGGTCGTGGATCTCCAGCTTGTCGCTTTCGATCTGGATCGGCTGGTCGTTGGAAAGCTTCATGCCCGACATCGTGGCCGCCTGCTGCGCGGGCGCGCCCGAAGCCGTCAGGATAAGGGCAAATGCGCCGGCAATGAATGCCATGCCAGTCTTGCAAGTGGATATGCGACAATCTTTTGTCATGGTGACCCGGCTGGTTAAGTGCCCTGTTTATGGATGGTGGATGGATCGACATTCATGCGAACATTCCCCTCGAATGTGATCACCCGCCCCTTATCGGTTATCTCCATCGTCCGCGCAACAATGGAGGCATTGTCCTTGGTGATGGTGACGGGATCGTCGCTCCGCATGTTTCCGCCCTTGATGTCGAGCCGGGCGGACTGGAACTGCGCATTGAGGCCACTGCTCAGCACGAGGGTGAAGGGGGCCGTCATATGCAGATTGTCGGTGGCGCGATTGTAATCGGCGGTCGAGGCGACGACGCGCGCGATCAGCCCGTCATTCATCGGCACGGCGGCCTTGATGGTCTCGAGCGTGATTAGATCGGGATTGCGGATATCCTGCAGCGCCCTTTCGGCCAACATCGAATAGTTGATGCCGTCTGAATTGCGTCCTGATATCGCCGGCTTCTCCATCACGACCTTGCCGTTTTCGATCTTGGCGCCTTCCATCTTGATGTTCTCGGGCAGATAGATGCTGATCAACGCCACCGCGGTGAGGCCTGCGGCGACGATGAGGGCGGCCACCGGCAGCAATATCTTCAGCCGGCGCACGCGGGCAGAATGGAACAACGCGTCGCCATAGGCGCTTCTGCCGGACCCTGTAAAGGCGGCATTTCCGTTGTTCTTCAGGGTGTCGAGCATAGGCCTCGTCCATGTGCGGTGATCGCCGCGCCTCTCTAACAAAGCCGGCCGCCAATCACAGTTCGTTTCGCATTATTACATTGGCTTGCCAATATGGAATTTTTTCTGCAACAAGCAACAAAACGGAAAAACATCAAAAAGTGGCATTCGTACGCGCCGCGGCCGCCTTATTTTACCGGACCTTTCGGCGGCATGCCGAAGCCGGGCCAGCGCTGGAGGTTTCTATGGACAGTTCGATCATCGCGGATCGCCGGCGGTTGCGCCGCAAGCTCGGCTTCTGGCGCCTCATTGCCGTTGCCCTCATCGTGGCGCTTGGTTTCGCCTTCTACCACTTCGCCGTCGGCGATGCCGGGACGCAGCGCCCACATATTGCCCATGTGACGATATCGGGACTGATCGTCGACGACGACGAGCTTCTGGAGCGGCTGAAGAAGGTCGAGACCAGCGACCAGGTGAAGGCGGCGGTGATTTCGATCTCCTCGCCCGGCGGCACGACCTATGGCGGCGAAAAAATCTTCAACGCCATCCGGGCAATATCAGCCAAGAAGCCTGTGGTCTCCGACGTGCGCACGCTTGCCGCCTCCGCCGGCTACATGATCGCCACCGCCGGCGATACGATCATTGCCGGCGACAGCTCGATCACGGGCTCGATCGGCGTCATCTTCCAGTATCCGCAGATCCAGCCGCTGCTCGACAAGATCGGCGTCTCGCTGCAGGAGATCAAGTCCTCGCCGCTGAAGGCCGAGCCCTCGCCCTTCCATGAGGCGAGCGAAGAGGCCAAGGCGATGATCCGCAACATGGTGGTCGACAGCTATAACTGGTTCGTCGACCTGGTCGCCGACCGGCGCAAGCTGCCGCGCGACGAGGTGCTGAAACTCGCCGACGGCACGATCTACACCGGCCGCCAGGCGCTGAAGGTGAAACTCGTCGATACGATCGGCGGCGAGCCCGAAATCCGCGCCTATCTCAAATCGCGCGGCGTCGATGCCGACCTGCCGATGGTCGACTGGGACAAGAAGAGCAATACGCCCTTTCTGCTCGCTGGGGCTGTTTCGCGGTTGATTACGATCTTCGGTTATGATGATCTCATGAAAACCCAGGATATTAATGGAATCCTGCCCCCAAAGTTGCTTCTTGACGGGCTGCTTTCAGTTTGGCAGGTTGGCCGCGATTGATAAGAAATCAATAATTTAAGGGGGCGACTGTGATCAAGTCCGAATTGGTGCAGATAGTTGCGGCACGCAACCCGCATCTCTATCATCGCGACGTCGAAAATATCGTCAACGCGGTTCTCGACGAGATCACGGATGCACTGGCTGCGGGTAACCGAGTCGAATTGCGCGGCTTTGGGGCCTTTTCGGTCAAGAATCGCCCTTCCCGCTCCGGCCGCAATCCGCGGACCGGTGATACGGTGTTCGTCGAGGAGAAGTGGGTTCCCTTCTTCAAGACCGGCAAGGAGCTGCGTGAGCGGCTCAATCCCGGCCAGGCCGACGAAGAGGATTGAGCGGCGGCTGCCGCCTGCGGCGAAACCGCACTTGAATTCGAGAGCCGTTTTCCTATCCTGCCAAGCATCAAACGCGCCCTTCAAAAAAACCGGCGCAATATGCCGCGTGGAGACCTCAAATGGCCAAGAAGATCGTCAACCTGCTGATTCTACTGCCGCTCGGCGTCATCCTCATCGTCTTCTGCGTCGCCAACCGGCAGAGCGTCACGCTCGCCTTCAATCCGTTCCGGCCGGAGGACAAGGTGCTTGCGGTTTCCGCGCCCTTCTTCGTCTTCCTGTTCATCGCGCTGATATCAGGCATGCTGATCGGCTCGGCCGCCACCTGGTTCAGCCAGGGCAAACACCGCAAGCGCGCCCGCACCGAGGCCAAGGAAGCCATCCGCTGGCAGGGTGAGGCCGATCGTCACAAGAACCGCGCCGAAGAAATCGCCGGGCAGCTGCCGTCGCGGTAAGATCGGCTCGATTTCAACGGCTTTGGGCGCCGTCAAACCGGAAAAAACTCAGTTCCTCATAGTCGCCTTCCGGCGAGGCGCCATTGCCGGTCACCTGGAAGCCGTGGGAGAGGTAGAACGCCTTCGCCCGCCGGTTCTTCACCAGGCATTTCAGCCGGTACCGGTGCTGCGGCCATTCCGGCAGCGCCTGCAGCAGCGCCGTGCCGGCGCCCTTCCCTTGGAATTCCGGTCTCAGGTAGAGCATGTGGATGAAATCGTCCTCCGGCCAGAGCGACAGGAAGCCGGCGACACTGCCATCCGCATGCTCGCAGACCAAGACCGTCTCGCCGTTGGTATGGGCGGCGAAATCCTCGCGATGGAACTTGCCGGGATCGACCCAGACAAATGTTTCGCGGCGCACGGAAAGATAGATCTCCGCGAGCATTTCCTGGTCTTCCGCCCGCGGCGGCCTGATGGTCCACGTCATGACGTCGATTTAAACAAACCCTGTGCTCGCGCCAAGCCTACCCCGCCGTCATCTTCGCGACGACAGCGGCGTTGAAATCCGAAAAGAACCCTTCGGCGAGCTTCTGCGAGGTCGAATCGAGCAGGCGGGCACCGAACTGGGCAAGCCTTCCGCCGAGCTCGGCCCTCGCCCGATAGTGCAGGATGGTCTCGACGCCGCTTTGCTCGAGTACGACATCGGCGCTGCCCCTGGCGAAACCGGCAAGACCGCCCTTGCCTTCGGCCGACAGCGTATAGCTCCTCGGCGCATCGACATTGGAAAGCGTCAGCAAGCCGTGGAAGGTGGCCGACAGCAGGCTGAACTTGACCTTGATCGTCGCCTCGAAGACATCAGGCGACAGCCGCTCGATGCCCTGGCAGCCTGGAATGCAGCCGCGCATGATCTCGGGATCGTTGAGCGCTGCCCAGACGACGTCCCGCGGTGCGGCGATGCGTTCTTCGCCGGTGAAATCCATTCGGCAGCCCCATCTTCGATTCGCTCAACTTATCCAGCGGGAAAGCGCTTTGCCAAGGCGGAGGGGAATGTTATCTGCGTGACGATCCCGAGCGAGGAATTGGCCGATGAACGAACTGAAGCCCTGGAGCGTGACGGCAAGCCGCATCACCTATGAGGACCGCTGGATCCGGGTGCGGAGCGACGATTGTGTCACCGCCGACGGAATCGTCATCGCGCCATTCCATGTGCTCGATTATCCCGACTGGATCAACGTCATCCCTGTCATGCCCGACGGGCGGGTGCTGCTGACGCGGGAATACCGGCACGGCCGCGGCGAGATCGTGCTCGGCCTCGTCGCCGGCGGCGTCGAACCAGACGATGGCAAGACTGGCCACGGCGAGACCGGCGACGCGGCGTTGGCGGCGGCACAGCGCGAACTGCGGGAAGAGACCGGCTATGAAGCCTCGACCTTCGTCAAGCTGCTCACCTCCTATCCGAATGCGGCCAGCCACAGCAACGCGGTGACGAGCTGGCTGGCGCTCGGTCTGAGCCGGGCCGGCGAACCGCGTTTCGACCCTGGCGAGAAGGTCGAGCTGCTGTTTGCCGATCTCGCCGCCATCCTCAGCGACCTGCAATCCGGCGCCGTCATCATGCAGTCGATGCATGTCGCTGCACTTTATGCGGCGGAAAGCTGGCTTCGAAGAGAGGCGTCCGAGGGCTTGAAATAGGCACTGTGCCCGCAGAACCCGCCCTCTCGCGGGGGCCGGCCAGCGCGCAGTTGATCCGGCACGGTCTTCTGGGCTACTGCATAGCCTATAAGACACCCCGACAGAGACGCGGAAGAGCACGTTGAAACAAAGAGAACGCCGGCCGGGCCAGAAGAAGACATCCGGTCCCTCCGGTGAAAGCCGCAGGGACGATCGGGCCGGCCGGCCGGCAAAGCCGGTCGCGCGGCCACCGGCGACCCGCGAGACTGTGCGCGAGGCTGCCGCGCAGGCTGCCGTCATGCGCCCCCTGATGACGCGCAGCGGCGAGCGTCCGGCTGAGCGCGTGCCTGTCATCCTCGAATCGCTCGGCGCCGGCGACTTTCACCTGATCGACAGCGGCAATGGCGAAAAGCTGGAGCAATACGGCCCTTACCGCATCATCCGTCCCGAGGCCCAAGCGCTGTGGCGGCCATCGTTGCCGGCCCATGTCTGGGAAAAGGTCGATGCCGTCTTCACCGGCGATACCGACGAGGAAGGCACCGGCCGCTGGCGCTTTCCGAAAGAAGCGCTCGGCGAGACGTGGCCGCTCAATCTGCTCGGCGTCGATTTTCTCGGCCGCTTCACCTCCTTCCGTCATGTCGGCGTCTTCCCCGAGCAGATCGTGCACTGGAGCTGGATGAAGGAGCAGGTCGAAAAGGCGGGCCGGCCGTTGAAGGTGCTGAATCTCTTCGGTTATACCGGCGTCGCCTCGCTGGTTGCCGCCGCTGCCGGCGCCGAGGTCACCCATGTCGACGCCTCGAAGAAGGCGATCGGCTGGGCGCGCGAAAACCAGGCGCTCGGGCGGATGGAGAAGCTGCCGATCCGCTGGATCTGCGAGGATGCGATGAAATTCATCCTGCGCGAGGAACGCCGCGGCAGCCAATACGACATCATCCTCACCGATCCGCCGAAATTCGGCCGCGGCCCGAATGGCGAGGTCTGGCATCTGTTCGAGCATCTGCCATTGATGCTCGACATCTGCCGCGAGATCCTGTCGCCGAAGGCGGTGGGCCTGGTGCTGACGGCCTATTCGATCCGCGCCAGCTTCTATTCGATCCACGAGCTGATGCGCGAGACGATGCGCGGCGCCGGCGGCGTGGTCGAATCCGGCGAGCTGGTGATTCGCGAAGCCGGCACTGACGGCAAGACTGAGGGCCGCGCCCTTTCCACTTCCCTCTTTTCCCGCTGGGTGCCGAAATGAGCAAGGACTTCCACGATCAGGGACCGCGCAGGGTCGGACAGGTGAAGGAAGTCACCTCGCTCGCCAATCCGATCATCAAGGACATCAAGGCGCTGACGAACAAGAAGTCGCGCGAGGAAAGCGGTACTTTCCTCGCCGAAGGACTGAAGCTCGTCATCGATGCGATCGAACTCGGCTGGACGATCCGCACGCTGGTCTATGCCAAGGCCGCCAAGGGCAAGCCGCTGGTCGAGCAGATGGCGGCCAGGACCGTCGCCTCGGGCGGGCTGGTGCTCGAAGTCAGCGAAAAGGTGATCGCCTCGATCACCCGCCGCGACAATCCGCAGATGGTCGTCGGCATTTTCGAGCAGCGCTGGAAGCCGCTGCGGGATATTCGGCCAAGGGATGGCGAGACCTGGGTGGCGCTCGACCGGGTGCGCGACCCCGGCAACCTCGGCACGATCATCCGGACAGCGGATGCGGCCGGCGCTTCCGGCATCATTCTGCTGGGAGAAACGACCGATCCCTTCTCGCTCGAAACGGTGCGGGCCACCATGGGCTCGGTCTTTGCCGTTCCGGTGGCGCGGGCGACCCCCGAGGAATTCATCGCCTGGCGGAAATCGGCCGGAGTTTCCATCGTCGCGACGCATCTGGCCGGCGCGGTCGATTACCGCACGATCGACTACCGGAAAAAGCCCGTCGTGCTCCTGATGGGCAATGAACAATCCGGCCTGCCGGACCAGTTGGCGAGGGAAGCCGATGCGCTTGCCCGCATTCCGCAGCAGGGCCGCGCCGATTCCCTGAACCTCGCCGTCGCCACAGCCGTCATGCTTTTCGAGGCGCGCCGCCATCTCCTCTCACTTGCCGAGGGCAAATGACCGAACAGACGCTTGCACGCCCCGCGCTGTTTTCGCGCCCGGCGCCGATTCTTTTCTTCATCGTCGTCGCCGTTCTTATCGACCAGATCGTCAAGATCGCCGTCGATCACACCCTGCCGCTGCAGGAGGTCGTGCCGGTCGTTCCGATGCTGGCGCTCTACCGCACCTACAATCTCGGCGTCGCCTTTTCGATGCTGTCGGGCATGGACGGCTGGTTCATCGTCGGCATGCGGCTCGTCATCGTCGCCTTCGTTATCTGGCTGTGGTATCGCACGGCGAAGGACCGCTGGCTCGCCCATCTCGGTTATGCGCTGATCATCGCCGGGGCGATCGGCAATCTCGTCGACCGCTTCGCCTATGGGCATGTGATCGATTACATTCTTTTTTACACCGAAAGCTGGTCCTTCGCGGTGTTCAATCTCGCCGACAGTTTCATCACCATCGGCGCCGGTTGTGTCATTCTCGATGAGTTGCTGCTGCCGAAAAAGACCGGCCGCTAAAATCTTATCGAATTCCTGAAGGCATTCGGAAGAGGCCTCATGTTATCCAGGTACCATGCACAACCTGGGACAGTTGCACGAAAGATTGTCCGCCGCCTTCGGTGGACCCGCCGCCAAGCCGCATGAAGAGCGGATCGGGGCCATCTTTTCACGACCGAAAGCATCGGCACCCCGGGGAACCGAAGACCGCCAGAACGGGCCTGCCGCGACGCGGCGCCTGCTGTTCTACTGGCTGGGCGGCGCCGGCCTGCTTGCCGCAACGATCCTGATGCTGCTTGCCCATGCCGGCGATCCGCTGCTGCTTTCGGGCGGTCTCGTCGTTCTTGGCCTTGCCGTCATCGCCAGCTACGCCCTGCTGATGGTACGGTCGCGCACGGCCGGACGGCGCAACGGCAAATCCACGGATTCGAACGATGGCGCAAAGCTGTTTGCCGACGTGCACGACGTGCTCGGCGACATCACCCTCGGCCGCACCATGGACCGGCGCATCATCTCCGCCAACGACACGTTTCGCCGCCTGACCGGGCGGCTGCGTCCGGAGGGCAAAACCTGTGAGGAGATCGGGCTTGCCTTCCGCCCCGGCCCGATCCCGCACTGCTACGATGTCGAGATCTCGACGCCGGAGGGCCAGCGCATCTTCCTCTGGCGCGACGTCGTCACCCGTGACCCGGCAAACGGTCGCCTGCTGCTGCAGAGCGTTGCCCGCGACGTCACCGACGAGCGGCTGATCGCACAGGGCCGCGAGGAGGCGCGGCAGAAGGCCGAATATAACAGCGCCGCCAAATCCAGGCTGCTTGCCACCGTCAGCCACGAGGTGCGCACCCCGCTTTCCGGCATTCTCGGCATGACGCATCTGATCGCCGAGACGCGGCTGACCCAGGAGCAGCAGGACTATCTGGCGAACATCCGCCAGTCTGGCCACGCGCTGACCCAGCTGGTCGAGGACCTGCTCGATTTCTCCACCATCGAAGTCGGCCGCTTCGCGCTGCACCCGCGCTCGGAATCGCTGCGCAAGCTTCTGGAAAGCGTCGTCGAGATGCTCGCCCACCGGGCGCATGAAAAGGGTATCGAGATCGGCGCCACCGTATCGTCCGACGTGCCGGAGAATATGAGCTTCGATCCGGCGCGGCTGCGCCAGGTTCTCTTCAACGTCATCGGCAATGCCGTGAAATTCACCCAGGTCGGCGGCGTTTTCATCCGCGTGTCGCTCGACGCCGGCGATCTGCTGATCACCGTGACCGACAGCGGTCCCGGCATGACGGCCGAGGAACAGGCGCGCGTCTTCGGCGAATTCGAGCAGGGCGGGACCTTTGCCGACAAGAGCAGCGGCACCGGGCTCGGCCTTGCCATCTCCGCTCGCATCATGCGCGAATTCAACGGCGCGCTGACGGTTGCCAGCGAAAAGGGCAGAGGCAGCGAATTCACCATCCGCTTCCCCGTCGACATCGGCAGCGAGCGCCCCGACCGGCGAAACACGCTGCTTGCCGGCAACAGCGTCGTGCTGCTGGCGCCGGCAGGTGCGGCCCGCACCGCCATTGCCGAGACGATCAGCACACTCGGCGGCTTCTGCCATCTCGTCGGCGATGGCGAAACAGCGCGGGCAACGCTGCTCGGCTTGGCAAAGAGCGGAAAGCGGCCGACGGATATCATCATCGACCACCGGATGTCGGCGGAATTTTCCGCCCATCTTGCCGACCGCGCCGACATCGCCGCTCTTGGCCTGCGCAAGGTCCTGCTCGTCAATCCGGAAGAGCGCAGCGCCCATCCGCTCGACCTCTTCGACGCCTGGCTGATCCGGCCGCTGCGCGAGCAGTCGCTGATCGACGTGCTGCGCGGGCGCATGCGCGGCATGGAGAAACGCGACGCGCTGAACGACAACCAGCCGGGCTTCGGCCTTTCGCTGACGGAGACGCTGGTTGCGGCGAGCGGGCTCAGCATCCTGCTCGGCGAGGATGATCCGATCAATGCCATGCTGGTGCGCGTCGTCCTGGAAAAGGGCGGGCACAAGGTGCGCCATGTCGAGGATTTCGAGTCGCTGCTCGACTATGCGCTCTGCGATGCGAATGCCCGGCCCGACATCATCATCAGCGACCTGTCGATGCCGGGCGGGAACGGCATCGACATGCTGGGGCGCCTGCGCGGCCATGAAAGACGGCTCGATCTTGCCCCGGTGCCGGTGATCGTTCTCACCGCCGACAAGAGCGACGAATCACGCCGGCAGGTCTTGCTCAACGGCGCCAACCGCGTCATGGTTAAGCCGGTCGACCCGGTGCGGCTGCTGACCGAAGTTCAGGCTGTCGCCGCACTTTCCGCCCGCCGTGCTGAGGCGCGGTAAGGCGCGTCGAAACCGGTACGCTCCTTGCGTTTGGGAAATTCAAAATGTCACTTTCCTGTCGTATAGAAGTGTTTTATGGCGTCGATAAGCCGGCAACGGGAGAATCGCCATGTCCGCCATCGACATCCTGAATCGTGACACCACGGCGGAGGCTGCGCGACCTTCGACGGCTGCTGCACAGAAGGACGGCGACATTCTCGGCCGCATCGGCAATCTGGAGACTCGCCTGGCCCGCACGGCACGAGAGATCGATGCCGCCCAGGCTGTGCGCTACCGCGTCTTCGTCGACGAAATGAAGGCGCAGCTGCCGCTGGAGGCCATGCGCCGCCAGCGCGACGTCGACGCCTATGACGCTTTCTGCGACCATCTTCTCGTTCTCGACCGTGCAATCGAGGGCGATCCGGAAGACCAGATCGTCGGCACCTACCGGCTGTTGCGCCAGGATGTCGCCATCGCCAATGGCGGTTTTTACTCGGCTTCCGAATTCGAGATCGAGGGCCTCATTGCCAAACATCCGGATAAGCGCTTCATGGAACTCGGCCGTTCCTGTGTGCTGCCGGAATATCGCACCAAGCGCACCGTCGAACTTCTGTGGCAGGGCAACTGGGCCTATGCGCTGAAGCACGGCGTGAGCGCCATGTTCGGCTGCGCTTCCTTCCCCGGCGTCTATCTGGAAAGCCATGCGCTGGCACTGTCCTTCCTCTACCACAATGTGCTGGCGAAGAACGAATGGGCCGTCGGCGCCCTACCGGACCTCGCCCGCAACATGGACCTGATGCCGGTCGAAGCCATCAACCCGAAGCGGGCGCTGATGGCCCTGCCGCCGCTGATCAAGGGCTATCTGCGCCTCGGCGCCATGGTCGGCTCCAGCGCGGTCATCGACCATGCCTTCAACACGACCGACGTGCTGATCGTGCTGCCGATCGCCAGCATTTCCGACCGCTACCTGAATTATTACGGCGCCGACGCCGGCCGCTTCGCGAGCTAAATTGGTCTACTTCGAGTGACGATCGTCCGTCACAGATCGGCTCGCCTTCTGGTGTCCGACGGGTTCTCTCCGTAGGCCGCCCGATAGGTTGCCGCAAAGCGGCCAAAGTGAAAGAATCCCCACTTCAAGCAGATGTCCCGCAACGGCTGCCGGTTTGAAGGATCGCGCAGATCCTCTCGCACCGCCTGCAAGCGGATCGTCCTGAGGTAGGCAGCCGGTGTGGTTTCCTTGAAGGCACGAAAACCGCTTTCAAGCGCGCGAATAGAAATGCCGGCCGCCTCCGCGACGCTCTGCATCGTCAACGGCTGTGCGATGTTCGCATGCATGAATTCAACTGCCCGACGGACATGCCGGGGTGCGATCAGGTGGATTTTCCTGTCGAGAAGGTGCGAGAGCCGATGAGGAACCGAGCGCACCAGCAGATCGGCAAACCCCTGGGTCAGGTTCAACATGGCGATTGGCGAGTGAAGGAGCGGCCCGTTGTTGCGCATGCCGATGATGATCGTTTGGGCGAGGCTGCCGATCAACTGTCCGGCTGCGGTGGAAAGATCGACGAGCGGCGCCAGGTCCATTGGCCCGGTCAGGGGTGTCTCCAGTATGGAGGCGACGGTTTGAGCGATGATCGTCCAGTTCAGGCTCAGTGTATCCGACCGGTGAGGCGCTGCCCGTACGGAAACCCGTTCCGGCTCGAGATTGTTCATCAACAAGAGCCGCCCAGGTGTCCCTTGGATCACGTTCCGACCCAGCGTTACATCCAGAGCGCCCCTCCGCGGCATGATGATTGCCAGCGTTTCCGGCGTTCCATGGGCCGTTCTTGCACCCCAGCCGCCGGAATCCTGGTTGCTGACCAGCGACAATCTTTCATCACCCCAGAAGCCAACCTTCCAGTCGAGCGGTTTCTCCCGACCATTGCGCCATGCATCGAACGAACCGAACCCCCTGGTCAGAGCCTCGACCATATCGTCGAAGGTTGCCCCCTGAAATCGGGCGATGAAATTGGCGGATGCGTTTTCTGGCATGGGACACCAACCGGCTGATATCAAACAACTGAGCTGCAAAACCGCATCGATTGCCCGCGGTCTTTCAATGTCCCTGCGGGCAAATTATGCCGCCCCCTACAGGCCTATTGTATCAAAAGTATGACTTATCGGAAGAGCAGACTTCATCAGCTGCCACGAAAACTTGTGCCCGGCCGACGGGCAGTCGGCCGGGCACGGAATGCCGTCTCATATGTCGCAAGAGGCGCGTTTACGAACCCGCCCCATAGGCGGCGATCGCCGCCATGTTGACGATGTCGGAATCCTTGGCGCCCATCGCGGTGATCTGCACCGGCTTGTCGACGCCGACGAGGATCGGACCGATCACCGTGGAGCCGCCAAGTTCTTGCAGCATCTTGGTCGAGATCGAGGCCGAGTGGAAAGCCGGCATGACGAGCACGTTGGCCGGGCCGGACAGGCGGCAGAAAGGATATTGCTCCATCACCTTGCGGTTCAGAGCGACGTCGGCCGCCATCTCGCCGTCATATTCGAAATCGACGCGACGCTTGTCGAGGATCTTCACAGCCTCGCGCACCCGCTCGGAGCGTTCGCCCGAGGGATGGCCGAAGGTGGAATAGGCAAGCAGGGCGACGCGTGGCGAATAACCCATGCGCCGCGCCAGACCCGCGGCCTCCTCGGCAATATCGGCAAGCTGCTCGGCCGTCGGCATGTCGTGCACCGCCGTATCGGCCACGAAGACCGTGCGGCCGCGGCAGAGCGCCAGCGACACGCCGATGATGCGGTGGCCGGGCTTCTCGTCGATGCAGCGGCGTACATCCTCGAGCGCCGTCGAATAATTGCGGGTGATGCCCGTCACCATGCCGTCGGCGTCGCCGAGCGCCACCATGGTGGCGGCGAAGTGGTTGCGGTCGTTGTGGATCAACCGCTGGGCATCGCGATAGAGATAACCGTGCCGCTGCAGCCTCGCATAGAGATAATCGACATAGGCCTCAATGCGGGTGGAGATACGGGCATTGACGATCTCGAGGCCGGGCCGGTTGAGATCGATGCCGGCGCGTTCCGCCGTCGCCCGGATCAGATCCTCACGGCCGAGCAGGATGGCGGTGCCGAGCTGCTGGTTGGCATAGGAAAGAGCTGCGCGCAGGACCTGTTCTTCCTCGGCCTCGGCAAAGACGATCCGCTTCGGGCGGCGGCGGACACGCTCGTAGAGGCTGGCGAGCGTCGAGGCGATCGGATCGCGGCGTGCCGACAGCTCGCGGGCATAACCCGCCATGTCGGTGATGACCTTGCGGGCGACGCCGCTTTCGATCGCAGCCTGCGCGACTGCCACCGGGATCGCCGAGATCAGGCGGGGATCGAAGGGAACGGGAATGATGTATTGCGACCCGAAACGCGGCCGGTTGCCCTGATAGGCGGCGACAACGTCATCGGGCACGTCCTCGCGGGCCAGGTTTGCCAGCGCATTGACAGCGGCGATCTTCATCGCATCGTTGATTGTCGAGGCACGGACATCGAGAGCGCCGCGGAAGATATAGGGAAAGCCGAGGACGTTGTTGACCTGGTTCGGATAGTCCGACCGGCCCGTCGCCATGATGGCGTCGTCGCGGATGCGGGCGACCTCTTCCGGCGTGATCTCGGGATCGGGATTGGCCATGGCGAAGATGATCGGCCGCTCGGCCATCGAGCGGATCATCTCGGCCGAAAACGCACCTTTCTGCGACAGGCCGAAAACGACGTCCGCGCCCTGCATCGCCTCTTCCAGCGTGCGTGCGTCGGTCTTTGCCGCATGCGCCGATTTCCACTGGTTCATACCCTCGGTGCGACCCTGGTAGATGACGCCCTTGGTGTCGCAGAGGATGACATTGTCAGGGGCAAACCCCATCGCCTTGATGAGTTCGACGCAGGCGATCGCCGCAGCACCGGCACCATTGCAGACGAGCTTTGTCGTCTTCAGGTCGCGGCCGGTCAGCTCCAGCGCGTTGATCAGGCCGGCAGCGGCGATGATGGCCGTTCCATGCTGGTCGTCATGGAAGACGGGAATGTCCATCAGCTCGCGCAGCCGGCTTTCGATGACGAAACAATCCGGTGCCTTGATATCCTCGAGGTTGATGCCGCCGAAGGAAGGACCGAGGAAGCGCACGCAGTTGATGAACTCGTCGACATTTTCCGTATCGATCTCGAGGTCGATGGAATCGACGTCGGCGAAGCGCTTGAAGAGCACCGCCTTGCCTTCCATGACGGGCTTGGAAGCCAGCGCGCCGAGATTGCCGAGACCGAGGATTGCCGTGCCGTTGGATATGACGGCGACCATATTGCCGCGCGCCGTGTAATCATAGGCCGTCTGCGGATCAGCGGCGATCGCCTTCACCGGCACGGCAACACCCGGCGAATAGGCCAGCGAGAGATCGCGTTGCGTCGCCATCGGCTTGGTCGGGTTGATCTCCAGCTTGCCGGGCCGGCCCATGGCGTGAAATTCGAGCGCCTCCTGGTCGGTAACAGAGGTCACCGGCCGGTCCTTCTTATCGATATCGGGCATAAATCCTCCAACGTCCTGTGGGCGACGCTTTGCTCTTCCTCAAATGCTGTTGTCATCTATAGCGGCGGGCGGATAGGGTTGGCACCTGTTTTTTTGGGAAAAACTCCACCTCCGTGAACGCACGAATAGACACAGGGAATGAAGCCTTTTCGGCTGCCGAGCTCGCCACGGCGGAAAGCCGTGCCTCGGCGACGCCGATGATGGAGCAATATATCGAGATCAAGGCGAACAATCCGGGTTCGCTGCTCTTCTACCGGATGGGCGATTTCTACGAGCTGTTCTTCGAGGACGCGCTGGAAGCGTCGCGCGCGCTCGGCATCACGCTGACGAAGCGCGGCCAGCACATGGGCCAGGATATCCCGATGTGCGGCGTTCCGGTGCATGCGGCCGACGATTATCTGCAGAAGCTGATCTCGCTCGGCTTCCGCGTCGCCGTCTGCGAGCAGATCGAGGATCCGGCCGAAGCGAAAAAACGCGGCGCGAAATCCGTCGTCAAGCGCGACGTCATCCGCCTCGTCACCCCCGGCACGATCACCGAGGAAAAGCTGCTTTCGCCCTCGGAGTCCAACTATCTGATGGCGCTGACCCGCATTCGCGGCGGGGCCGAGCCCTTGCTGGCGCTTGCCTGGATCGATATTTCCACGGGCGTCTTCCGGCTTGCCGAAACCGAAGCCTCTCGGCTGCTGGCCGATATCCTGCGCATCGATCCGCGCGAACTCATCCTGCCCGACACGATCTTCCACGATCCAGAGCTCAAGCCGGTCTTCGACGTGCTCGGCCGGACAGCCGTACCGCAGCCTTCCGTGCTCTTCGACAGCGCCAGCGCCGAGGGCCGGATTGCCCGTTATTTCGGCGTCGCGACGCTCGACGGCTTCGGCACCTTCTCGCGCGCCGAACTCGCGGCAGCGGCAGCTGCCGTCGCCTATGTCGAGAAGACGCAGATCGCCGAGCGCCCGCCGCTTGGAAAACCGGAGCGGGAAAGTGCGGCTTCGACGCTGTTCATCGACCCCGCCACGCGCGCCAATCTGGAACTTGCCCGCACGCTTTCGGGTGATCGCAACGGTTCGCTCTTGAAAGCGATCGACCGCACCGTCACCGGCGGCGGCGCCAGGCTTCTCGCCGAGCGGCTAATGTCGCCGCTGACCGACCCTGCCCGTATCAATGCGCGGCTCGATTCGATCGGCTTCCTGATCGACGAACCCTTGCTCTGCGGCAACCTGCGCGACACGCTGAAACATGTGCCCGACATGCCGCGTGCGCTGTCGCGCCTCGCACTCGACCGCGGCGGCCCGCGCGATCTCTGGGCGATCCGCCAGGGCCTGGAAGCGGCGGCGGGACTTGCAGGCCTGCTCGACAAGGCGATGCTGCCCGAAGAGCTCGGCCAGGCATTGTCCGGGCTGCAGGCGCTTCCCGCAGCCTTGGAAAAGCTGCTTGCCGAAACGCTTGCCGACGAATTGCCGCTGTTGAAACGCGACGGCGGTTTTCTGCGCGACGGCGCCAGCGCCGAACTCGACGAGGTCCGGGCGCTGCGCGACCAGTCGCGCCGGGTCATCGCCGGCCTGCAATTGCAATATGCCGAGGAAACCGGCATCCGGTCGCTGAAGATCAAGCACAACAATATCCTCGGCTATTTCATCGAGGTCACCGCCGGCAATGCCTCGCCGATGACCGATACGGCGGAGGCCAAGGCGCGCTTCATCCACCGCCAGACGATGGCGAGCGCGATGCGCTTCACCACCACCGAACTTGCCGATCTGGAAAGCCGCATCGCCAACGCCGCCGACCGGGCGCTTTCGATCGAACTCGCAGCCTTCGACAGGATGACGGCGGCCGTGGTTGCGGAAGCCGAGGCGATCAAATCGGGCGCGAAGGCGCTTGCCGTCATCGACGTCGCCGCGGGCCTGGCCCTTCTCGCCGAAGAGCAGGCCTATTGCCGCCCGCAGGTCGACGGCTCGAAGATGTTTGCCATCGAGGGCGGGCGCCATCCGGTCGTCGAGCAGGCGCTGCGGCGGCAGGCGGGCGGGCCCTTCGTCGCCAATCATTGCGATCTGTCGCCGAAGACCGGCGACCGGGACGGGGCGATCTGGCTCCTGACCGGCCCGAACATGGGCGGCAAGTCGACCTTTCTGCGCCAGAACGCGCTGATCGCTATCCTGGCGCAGATGGGCTCCTTCGTGCCGGCGACATCAGCCCATATCGGCATCGTCGACCGGCTTTTCTCCCGTGTCGGCGCCTCCGACGATCTGGCGCGCGGGCGCTCCACCTTCATGGTCGAGATGGTGGAAACGGCTGCGATCCTCAACCAGGCGAGCGACCGTTCGCTCGTCATCCTCGACGAGATCGGCCGCGGTACCGCCACCTTTGACGGCCTGTCGATCGCCTGGGCCGCCGTCGAACACCTGCATGAGGCCAATCGCTGCCGCGGCCTCTTCGCCACGCATTTCCATGAACTGACCGTGCTTTCGGAAAAACTTGGCCGGCTATCGAACGCCACGATGCGCGTCAAGGAATGGGACGGCGACGTCATCTTCCTGCACGAGGTCGGGCCGGGGGCGGCGGATCGCTCCTACGGCATCCAGGTCGCGCGCCTTGCCGGGCTTCCGGCCTCGGTCGTGGCGCGAGCCCGCGATGTGCTCACCCGTCTGGAAGATGCCGACCGCAAGAACCCGGCGAGCCAGCTGATCGACGACCTGCCGCTCTTCCAGGTGGCGGTGCGCCGCGAGGACACGGCCCGCGGCCCGTCCAAGGTCGAGGAGGCGCTGAAGGCGATGAGCCTTGACGACATGACGCCGCGCGAGGCAATGGACGCACTTTACGACCTCAAGAAGAAGCTGAAATAGGAGCGGCGCGCCATGTTCATGGAAAAACTGGTTCGCGAAACCGAGCGCCTCTCGCTCATCTGCTCCATGCTCGACACGATGCGGCGCGCAGATAAGGACCGCAACGCGCGTGGCTGGACCTCACCGATCGGCATGCTGAAAATCACCCGCTGCTGCGCCGTGATCTGCGAGCTCGGCTCCGCGATCGCCAAGGCGGGTTATCGCGAATGCGACAGGCAGACGATCGAGGAGATCATGGGCGAGACACGCCAGGTGCTGCATTTGCTGAATGCGCGGGCCGCCGGCTGAAGTTTTCGCAAAAAGCCCGCGCCTTGCGTCAAAGCGCCCTCGCCTCTTGCCGCGAGCCAACACCATTTCGCCAAATTTAAAGGTTCTTGCAGTATGAAAGCCCGTGTCAATCGCCGGGCAAAGGGGCTATAGCGCATGCAGACGAAACAAGCGGCAGGCCGTGAACCGGCAGTCCGGCATGAACAGGAAACCGCCCCGGCGACAGCGATGCGCGACCTCGATTTCTCCAATATCCTCGATGTCGAATTGCTGCAGAAGCAGTGCGACGCCGTTGCCGAGGCCAACAGCAACCGGCCCGACCTCCTGCGCGCCGATCTTCTGGCGGTGCTGAAAAAGGCGAGCGCGGAAGGCCGGCAGAAGGCGCGCGCCGCCCTCTTGGCCGACGGCGGCGGGCTCAATTGCGCCTACCGGATTTCCTGGCTGCAGGACCAGATCATCACCGTCCTCTACAATTTTGCCACCGCCCATATCTTTCCGCGGCAGAAGGACAAATTCGCGGTCACCGCCGTTGGCGGCTATGGCCGCGACACGCTGGCGCCGGGTTCGGATATCGACCTGCTCTTCCTCTTCCTGCCGAGACCGGCCGAAGAGACGCACAAGGCGGTCGAGTTCATGCTCTACGTGCTCTGGGACATGGGCTTCAAGGTCGGCCACGCCACCCGCACGGTGGAGGAATGCATCGCGCTTTCCAAATCCGACATGACGATCCGCACCGCCATCCTCGAGATGCGCTACATCTGCGGCCTGCAGCGGCTGGAAACCGAGCTCGAGACCCGCTTCGACAAGGAGATCGTCACCGGCACCGGCCCGGAATTCATCGCCGCCAAGCTTGCCGAGCGCGACGAGCGCCACCGCAAGGCCGGCGACACACGTTATCTCGTCGAACCGAATGTCAAGGAAGGCAAGGGCGGGCTTCGCGACCTGCACACGCTGTTCTGGATCTCGAAATATTATTATCACGTGCGCGACCAGGCGGAGTTGGTCAAGCTCGGCGTGCTGTCCAAACACGAATACCGCCTGCTCGAGAAAGCCGACGATTTTCTCTGGGCGGTGCGTTGCCATATGCACTTCCTGACCGGCAAGGCCGAGGAACGCCTGTCCTTCGACATCCAGCGCGAGATCGCCGAAGCCTTCGGCTACCACACCCGCCCGGGCCTTTCGGCCGTCGAGCGCTTCATGAAGCACTATTTCCTGGTCGCCAAGGATGTCGGCGATCTCACGCGCATCCTCTGCGCCGCGCTCGAAGACCAGCAGGCGAAGACGATCCCCGGCCTGACCGGCGTCATCAGCCGCTTCACCCATCGCAACCGCAAGATCGCCGGCAGCGTCGAATTCGTCGAAGACCGCGGCCGCATTACGCTCGCCGATCCGGAAGTCTTCAAGCGCGATCCGGTCAACATCATCCGGCTCTTCCACGTCGCCGACATCAACGGGCTGGAATTCCATCCGGACGCGCTGAAACGCGTCACCCGTTCGCTTGCCCTGATCGACAACAGCCTGCGGGAAAACGACGAGGCGAACCGCCTGTTCATGTCGATCCTGACGTCGAAGCGCGATCCGGCGCTCATCCTGCGCCGCATGAACGAGGCCGGCGTGCTCGGCCGCTTCATCCCCGAATTCGGCAAGATCGTCGCGATGATGCAGTTCAACATGTATCACCACTATACGGTCGACGAACATCTGATCCGCACCGTCGACATTCTCTCCGAGATCGACAAGGGGCGCGCCGAGGAGCTGCATCCGCTTGCCAACAAGCTGATCTCGGGCATCGAGGACCGCGAGGCGCTTTATCTCGCCGTTCTTCTCCACGACATCGCCAAGGGCCGCCAGGAGGATCATTCGATCGCCGGCGCCCGCGTCGCCCGCAAACTCTGCGCCCGCTTCGCCCTGTCGCAGAAGCAGACCGAAATCGTCGTCTGGCTGATCGAGGAACATCTGACGATGTCGATGGTGGCGCAGACCCGCGACCTCACCGACCGCAAGACGATCACCGATTTCGCCGACCGGGTGCAGTCGCTCGAGCGGCTGAAGATGCTGTTGATCCTGACGATCTGCGATATCCGCGCCGTCGGTCCGGGCGTCTGGAACGGCTGGAAGGGCCAGCTGCTGCGCACCCTCTATTATGAAACCGAATTGCTGCTCGCCGGCGGCTTTTCCGAGGTTTCCCGCAAGGAGCGGGCCAATGCCGCCGCCGAGGCGCTGCATGCGGCCCTTGCCGACTGGAGCCAGAAGGACCGCAACACCTATACGAAGCTGCACTACCAGCCCTATCTGCTCTCCGTGCCGCTGGAAGACCAGATTCGCCACGCGAATTTCATCCGTCAGGCCGACAAAGCGGGCCAGGCGCTCGCCACCACGGTGCGGACCGACAGTTTCCATGCGATCACCGAGATCACCGTGCTGTCGCCCGACCATCCGCGGCTGCTCGCCGTCATCGCGGGCGCCTGTGCCGCGGCCGGCGCCAACATCGTCGACGCGCAGATCTTCACGACATCGGACGGGCGGGCGCTCGACACCATCCATGTCAGCCGCGAATTTCCCGACGATGCCGACGAGCTGCGCCGGGCCGCGACGATCGGCCGGATGATCGAGGATGTGCTTTCCGGCCGCAAGCGGCTGCCCGAGGTCATCGCCACGCGCACGCGCAACCGCAAGAAAAGCAAGGCCTTCGTCATTCCGCCGTCGGTCAACATCACCAACAGCCTGTCGAACAAGTTCACGGTCATCGAGGTCGAATGCCTCGACCGGCCGGGATTGCTGTCGGAAATCACCGCCGTGCTCTCCGATCTGTCGCTCGACATCCAGTCGGCCCGCATCACCACCTTCGGCGAGAAGGTGATCGACACCTTCTACGTCACCGATCTGGTCGGCCAGAAAATCTCCGGCGACAGCAAGCGCGCCAACATCACCGCCCGGATGAAGGCGGTCATGGCCGAGGAGGAAGACGAGCTGCGCGAGCGCATGCCTTCCGGCATCATCGCGCCGGCCGCCACCGCCCGGACCCCGACTTCCGCCGAAAAGAAAGCCGGTTCCCCCATATGAGCATGAGCCCCAACGCATGAGCCTCGTCAAGAAATTCGCGACCGTCGGCGGCGCCACCCTCGGCAGCCGCATCTTCGGCTTCGCCCGTGAAACGCTGATGGCGGCGGCGCTGGGCACCGGACCGATGGCCGACGTCTTCTACGCCGCCTTCCGCTTTCCGAACCTCTTCCGCCGGCTGTTTGCCGAGGGCGCTTTCAACGCCGCCTTCGTGCCGCTCTTTGCCAAGGAGATCGAGGCGAACGGCACGGAGGGCGCCAAGCGCTTTTCGGAAGAAGTCTTCGGCGTGTTGTTTTCGGTGCTGCTGCTCATCACCATCGTGATGGAGCTTGCCATGCCGCTCTTGGTGCGCTTCGTCATCGCGCCGGGTTTTGCCGACGATCCCGACAAATTCTCGATCACCATCCGCATGGCTGCGGTGATGTTTCCCTATCTGATGTGCATGTCGCTGACGGCGATGATGAGCGGCATGCTGAATTCACTGCATCATTTCTTCGCCGCCGCCATCGCGCCGGTTTTCCTCAACGTGGTGATGATCGGGGCGCTGTTTTATGCGCTCTATACCGGCGCCGATCCGCTGGCGACGGCCTGGTATCTCTCCTGGGGCGTTCTTGCCGCCGGCGTGCTGCAGCTCGCCGTCGTCTATGTCGGCGTGCTTGCGGCCGGCATGAGCATCGGCTTCCGCTTCCCGAAGATGACGCCCAACGTCAAACGGCTGCTGATCCTGGCGGTGCCGGCCGCGGTGACCGGCGGCATCACCCAGATCAACCAGCTGATCGGCCAGGCGATCGCCTCCTCGCGCGACGGCGCCATCGCAGCGCTGCAATATGCCGACCGCATCTACCAGCTGCCGCTCGGCGTCGTCGGTGTGGCCGTCGGCGTCGTGCTTCTGCCGGAGCTTGCCCGGGCGCTGAAGGGCGGCAATTTGCGCGAGGCTGGAAACCTGCAGAACCGCTCGATCGAATTCGTGCTGTTCCTGACGATTCCCGCCGCCTTCGCGCTCTGGATCCTCTCCGACGAGATCATCCGCGTGCTCTATGAGCGCGGCGCCTTCCATCAGGAAAACACCGCCGTCGTCGGCGCGATCCTGGCGATTTACGGCATCGGCCTGCCGGCCTTCGTGCTGATCAAGGCGCTGCAGCCGGGGTTTTATGCCCGCGAGGACACCAAGACGCCGATGCGCTTTTCGGCCATCGCAGTCGCCACCAACTGCGCCACGGCGCTGACCCTCTTCCCCTATATGGGCGCGCCCGGCATCGCCGTTGCCGAAGCCACCGCCGGCTGGATCAGCACCGTGCTGCTGTTCACCACGCTGTTGCGCCGCGGCCATCTGACATGGGAATGGGCGCTGGCAAAACGCGCCGCCCTGTTGATCGTCGCCGCAGCCGTCATGGGGGCGGCCATCGTCTTCCTCAAGCAATATTGGGCGCCGTGGCTCGCCTCCGGCGCGCCGCTTCTTACCAAGATCGGCGCCCTCGGACTGCTGATTGCGATCGCCATGCTGGTCTATTTTGCCGCCGCCTTCCTGATCGGCGGGGCAGATCTCGGCATGATAAGGCGCAATCTGAACCGCAAGCCGGCCCCGGCAGAAGACGCGTAATCGCGCTGTAGCGCATCGGCCCGAAAATCGGAATCGATTTTCGGAAAGCGCGATGCGAAGATTGAAAGTGTTAGAGCGTCCTTTGTGCGTCCGAAAGGACGCACGGCGCTCTAGCAGTCGACCCAGCGCCTTTGCGGTCCGACGTCGACATGGACGATGCCATTGCAATAGGTGCCGATGCCGCCGATGCCGGGCGCACTTCTTGCCGCCGCGATGATGGTGCGTTACGAGAGACCGGGCATCCTGATATCGGCCGCCAGGCATTTCCCATGTAGGGAGCCATGGCGGCGGGGATGCGGTCTGTGGCCAGAGGTTATTACCGGGCGTCGCCCGGTCTTTGCGGCAATATGCGACAAGATCGCCCGCAGCCGTTCGGGAAAGCAGCCGGCCCGGACGCTGACGGTCTGCACTGTGTAGGCGGTGCGCGCCTCATGTTTGGGAAGATGGACAGCGTGCCTTTTGATCTCTTGACCGACAGCACCCGTTGCTGATTGTAGGGCGAAAAGGCCTGCCATGGCGAGCAAAGTTGCGTTCTGCATGGTCGCTCCGATCGGCTATCCGGCGACCCCAACGGCACCGGCATCAGGCGGAGGATTTTCAGTTCAAAAAAAGCTTTTCTGTGAAATTTTATACTCAATTGTGAGTAAACAGCTTGATCAATTCGGCTTAAAATAACGGATATTTCCGATCCAAAATGGAATAAACGTCTCAATCGGGAGATAGACATGACGATCCAGTCGCTTTTCCTCGTCACCCTCGTGGTCGACGACTACGACCGCGCCAAGACCTTTTATTGCGATGCCCTCGGCTTCGACTGCCTGCAGGATGAGCGACAGCCAGAGGGCAAACGTTGGGTGGTGGTGAAGCCCAAGGGCGAAGACGGAGCGGCGTTTCTGCTGGCGCAGGCGGCAAATGCGGCGCAGCGGGCGGCAATCGGCAATCAAACGGGCGGGCGTGTCGGCTTCTTTCTGAAGACCGACGATTTCATGCGCGACCATGCCGCGATGCTGGCCGCCGGCGTGCGTTTTCTGGAGGCGCCGCGCCATGAGCTCTACGGCACGGTCGCGGTCTTTGCGGATCCCTACGGCAACACCTTCGATCTGATCCAGCATCACGCGGCCTGAACCCCTTGATTGCGACCGGGCGGCCGTGCATAAGCCGCGGCGTTAGCAACATGGGTGAAAACCCTGCCGCATAACGCAGCAATTTGAACTGTTACAGCGTCCTTTGCGCGCCTGAAAAGACGCGCGGCGCTGTGGGCCCTCCACCAGCCTATTGAGGACGACATGAGCGAATTCAAGAAACTCGTATTCTCCGGCGTGCAGCCGACCGGCAATCTGCATCTCGGCAATTATCTCGGCGCGATCCGCCGGTTCGTGGCGCTGCAGGAAGGCAATGACTGCATCTATTGCGTCGTCGACATGCATGCGCTCACCGCCCAACTCGTGCATGAGGACATGCCGAGCCAGACGCGCTCGATCGCCGCCGCCTTCATCGCCGCCGGCATCGATCCGGAAAAACATATCGTCTTCAACCAGTCGGCCGTGCCGCAGCATGCCGAACTCGCCTGGATCTTCAACTGCGTCGCCCGCATCGGCTGGATGAACCGCATGACGCAGTTCAAGGATAAGGCCGGCAAGGACCGCGAGCAGGCCTCGCTCGGGCTTTACGCCTATCCGAGCCTGATGGCGGCCGACATTCTCGTCTATCGCGCCACCCATGTGCCAGTCGGTGAGGACCAGAAGCAGCATCTGGAGCTTGCCCGCGACATCGCGATGAAGTTCAACCTCGATTATGTCGAGCATATCGGCAGGACCGACTACGGCATCGACATCACCGTCGGCAACGAGCCGGTGCATGCCTATTTCCCGATGGTCGAGCCGCTGATCGGCGGACCGGCGCCGCGGGTCATGTCGCTGCGCGACGGCACCAAGAAAATGTCGAAATCCGATCCTTCCGACCTGTCGCGCATCAACCTGATGGACGACGAGGACGCGATCTCGAAGAAGATCCGCAAGGCAAAGACCGATCCGGACGGTTTGCCGAGCGAGGTCGACGGGCTGCAGGGCCGTCCGGAAGCCGACAATCTGGTGGCGATCTATGCAGCACTTGCCGACAAGTCGAAGGCGGATGTGCTGGCCGAATTCGGTGGCCAGCAATTCTCCGTCTTCAAGCCGGCGCTGGTCGACCTCGCCATCCAGGTACTGGCGCCGATCACCGGCGAAATGCGCCGGCTGATGGACGACACCAGCCACATCGACGCCATCCTGCGCCAGGGCGGCGAGCGCGCCAGGGCCCGCGCCGAGGTGACGATGCGCCAGGTGCGCGACGTCATCGGCTTCCTCTACTGAGATAGATCTCCTCTTCTCCCCGCCGCGGGAGAAGAGGATTTTCTTCTCGGACATCAGGGCAAAAACTGGGCTTGCAAATTTCCCGCTTCGGGTGTCAGAGTCCGCGCCATGGTATCGAAACGACTCTCACGGCTCGAAGGTCATCGCCGCAAATTCATGGCGGTGATCGACGGTACACCCGAATGCCAACGCGCCGTTCATTATGCCGGCCGGCGCGCGAAGAATTCCAATGGCGGGCTGGTGCTGCTCTACGTCATCCCCGACGGGGATTTCCAGCAATGGCTTGGAGTCGAGGAGATCATGCGGGCGGAAGCGCGCGAGGAGGCCGAGGCGGTCGTTGCCAAGATCGCCCAGATCGTGCGCGAAACGATCGGTATCGAGCCCGAGATCGTCATCCGCGAGGGCAGTGCCGCCGAACAGATCAATACCGTGATCGAGGAAGACCGCGACGTGGCGATCCTGGTCCTGGCCGCCGGTTCGGCCAAGGAAGGCCCGGGGCCGCTGGTCTCGTCGGTCGCCGGCCGCGCCGCCGCCTTTCCGATCCCGGTCACCGTGCTGCCGGATACGCTGACCAACGAGGAAATCGACGCCCTCTGCTAGCTTTTCTTGAGTACAAGTCTCTTGATTAGCTCAGGCAATGGGCTTATCTTCTTTTGAAGAATTCTAAAGACGGCGGAGCCGACGGGCCGTCCGCATGGAGAACCAGATGTTCATTCAGACCGAAGCCACGCCGAACCCCGCCACGCAGAAGTTCCTGCCGGGCAAGGTGGTGATGGAAAACGGCACGGCCGAGTTCCGCAGCGCGCAAGAAGCTGAAGCGTCGCCGCTCGCCGCCCGCCTGTTCGAAATCCCCGGCGTCACCGGCGTCTATTTCGGCTATGATTTCATATCCGTCTCCAAGGACAATGCCGAATGGCAGCATCTTAAGCCGGCTATATTGGGCTCGATCATGGAGCACTTCATGTCCGGCAAGCCGGTTATGGGCGATGCCTCCATCCTCTCCGAAGACGCCGATGCCGGCGACGAATTCTTCGACGAAGGCGATGAATCGATCGTGCTGACCATCAAGGAGCTTCTGGAGACCCGCGTGCGCCCGGCCGTTGCCCAGGACGGCGGCGACATCACCTTCCGCGGCTTCAAGGACGGCAAGGTCTATTTGAACATGAAGGGTTCTTGCGCCGGCTGCCCATCCTCGACGGCAACGCTGAAGCACGGCGTGCAGAACCTGCTGCGCCATTTCGTTCCGGAAGTGCAGGAAGTGATTGCCGCTTAAAAATCTTGAATTCGTCCCTGTCGTTCATCTCAGGTTCGGCCAGGCGAATTTATCGATAGGCGACACTGGTTTATTCGGAAATTGATGGCATGATCATTCTGGCGCTCGACACGGCAGGTGTAGATTGCGCTGCCGGCGTCTACGACAGCGGCAGGAATACGATGCTGGGGGAGGCATCGGACATGATCGGCAAGGGGCATGCTGAACATCTGATTGGTATCGTCGATCGCGCGCTGGATCAGGCGGGACTTGCCCTTTCTGATATCGACCGGCTTGCCGTCACCATCGGTCCCGGCTCCTTTACCGGTATCCGCGTCGGTGTTGCCGCAGCCCGCGGTTTTGCGCTTTCCCTCAATGTGCCGGCCGTCGGCGTTACCACGCTCGAAGTCATGGCCGCTGCCCAGCGCGACAAGACGCCTGATCGCGCGGTGCTCGCGGCAATGGACGCCAAGCGGGACGAAATCTATCTCCAATCCTTTGCAGCCGACGGTTCTCCGCTCGACGCCCCCCGGGCGGTCAGCATTGGGGAGGCCCAGGCTTTTGCCGCCGGCTTCGACGGCGAGATCACCGGTTCGGCAACACCGCTGCTGAAGGCGGATGCCGGCGGCGATCACGCCAACCGATTCCCGATCTCCATGGTGGCGCGCCTCGGTGCTGCCGCCTCCCCCGATTCCGGAAAGCCGAAGCCCCTTTATCTGCGCGGACCCGATGCCAAGCCGCAGGCCGGGTATGCGATTGCCCGACGAGTATGACGATGCTGGAAGCCTATCTGACGCTGAAACCGGAATTCGAAATCATCGCCATGGAGCGCGAGGATTGCCGCGATGTCGCCATCCTGCACGGCGAGCGCTTCGCCCGGCCCTGGGGCGACGGTGAATTTCACGGCCTGCTGATGCAGGACACCGTGTTCGGCTTCGTCGCGCGCCAGACCAACGCCATCCTGAAAAAGCCGCTTCCGGGGTTCATTCTTGCCCGCCATGTCGCCGGCGAGGCGGAGATCCTGACGATCGCCGTGCAGGCGAAGGTCGCCCGCGCCGGGCTTGGCTGGCGGCTGATGCAGGCGGCGATGCGCGAGGCGCGCGCCCGCGGCGGCGAGAGCATGTTTCTCGAGGTCGACAACGGCAACACGGCAGCGCTTGGCCTCTACCGCAAGCTCGGCTTCGAAAAAGTCGGCGAGCGCCAGGGTTACTACAAGCAGGAAAACGGCGCCCTCTCCACGGCGCTTGTCATGAAGCGCGTTCTTCGGTAGTTCCCTGTCAGCGAGATGACATGCAGGCCGGCGCGAACGCCGTGCGGCGTTGTCGAAACACGAATTTCTTTAAAGGCGGGCCATGTCTGATGTAGCCAAGACCCTTGAGGAGCTTTGCACCGAACGCGGCATGCGCATGACCGAGCAGCGCCGCGTGATCGCGCGCATCCTGGAAGACTCGGAAGACCATCCCGACGTCGAAGAGCTCTACCGCCGCTCGGTGAAGGTCGATGCGAAGATCTCGATCTCGACCGTCTACCGCACCGTGAAACTGTTCGAGGACGCGGGCATCATCGCCCGCCACGATTTCCGCGACGGGCGCTCGCGCTACGAAACGGTGCCGGAAGAACATCACGACCACCTGATCGACCTGAAGACCGGCACGGTGATCGAATTCCGTTCGCCCGAGATCGAGGCGTTGCAGGAGCGTATTGCCCGCGAGCATGGGTTCCGGCTGGTCGATCATCGTCTGGAGCTCTACGGCGTTCCGTTCAAAAAGGAAGACCTCTGAAGCAATGGCAGCCCGGGAGACCAGTATTTGATCGCCTGGCTGCGCATCGCCTTGGCCGCTGTCGTCATTCTCGCGGCCAGCATCGTGCTGATGCCGCTGCAGCTGCTGGCGCTCTATTTCGACTGGCGGCTGCGCCGCAGGCTTCCACGCGTCTGGCACCGCATCGTCTGCTATTGCCTCGGCATCCGCGTCCGCGTGACCGGCAGGCTGGAAGACCGCCGGCCGCTGATGCTCTGTTCCAACCATTCGTCCTGGATGGATATCATGGTGATGTCGGCCGTTGCCGACGTCGCCTTCATCGCCAAGATCGAGGTGCGCGACTGGCCGATCTTCGGCACGCTCGCCAAGCTGCAGAAGAGCGTCTTCGTCGTGCGCGAGGAGAGGCGCAAGACCGGTCACCAGGCAAACGAGATCGCCGGGCGCATGGCCGACGGCGAGATCGTCGTGCTCTTCCCCGAGGGCACGACCTCGGACGGCAACCGGCTGCTGGAGGTCAAGTCTTCGCTGTTCGGCGCCGCCGCGATGGCCGTGCCCTATTCGCCAACGGGAACCGTCGTGGTGCAGCCGGTGGCGGTTGCCTATACCCGCGTGCACGGTATCGCCATGGGCCGCTATCACAGGCCGCTCGCCGCCTGGCCGGGTGATATCGAACTCCTGCCGCATCTCCTCGATATCGTCCGATGCGGCGCCATCGACGCCGAGGTTTCCTTCGGCGAGGCGGTGGATTACCGCACCGAGACCAATCGCAAGGAGGTGAGCGCGACGATCGCCTTGCGCATCCGCAACCTCCTGAACAGCCGCCTGCGCGGGAGGGAAATCTCCTGAAACAAGATTTCGATTTTCTCGGGCGGCAAAAACCACTAAATAGCGCGCCATGACACAGGACAGCGCCCTTCTCCAGGCCCCGGAGGCAATCCCCGACGGCAGCAACAGCCGCAAGGTCTTCATCAAGACCTATGGCTGCCAGATGAACGTCTACGATTCGACGCGCATGAGCGATGCGCTCGCCCGTGACGGCTATGAGCCGACCGAAGACATGGAAGAGGCGGACCTCGTTCTGCTCAACACCTGTCACATCAGAGAGAAGGCGGCCGAGAAAGTCTATTCGGCGCTGGGGCGGCTGCGCGAGATGAAAAAGAAGAAGGCGGCGGATGGCCGGGAGATGATGATCGGCGTTGCCGGCTGCGTCGCCCAGGCCGAAGGCGAGGAGATCCTGCGCCGGGCGCCTGCCGTCGACGTCGTCATCGGCCCGCAGACCTATCACCGCCTGCCGGAGGCGCTGCGCCGGGCCAAGCAGGGTCAACGCGTCGTCGATACGGAATATGCGATCGAGGACAAGTTCGAGCATCTGCCGATCCCCGAGAGCCGAAAGATCCGCGCCCGCGGCGTCACCGCTTTCCTGACGGTGCAGGAGGGCTGCGACAAGTTCTGCACGTTCTGCGTCGTGCCCTATACGCGCGGCTCGGAAGTATCGCGGCCGGTTTCCCAGATCGTCGAGGAAGCCGAAAAGCTCGTTGAGGGCGGGGTGCGCGAGATCACCCTGCTCGGGCAGAACGTCAATGCCTGGCACGGCGCCGGGCCGCGTGGCGAGGCGTGGAGCCTCGGCGACCTGCTCTACCGCCTTGCCGAGATCCCCGGCCTGGCGCGGCTGCGCTATACCACCAGCCATCCGCGCGACATGGACGACCGGCTGATTGACGCCCATCGCGACTTGAGAGCGCTGATGCCCTATCTGCACCTGCCGGTGCAATCGGGCTCGGACCGTATCCTGAAAGCGATGAACCGACGCCACACGGCAGCCGAATATCTGACGCTGATCGAGCGCATCCGCACGGTGCGGCCCGACATCGCGCTGTCTGGCGATTTCATCACCGGCTTTCCGGGGGAGACAGACAAGGATTTTGAGGATACACTCAGGCTTGTGGAGGAGGTTCGTTATGCACAGGCCTTCTCGTTCAAATACTCGACACGGCCGGGCACTCCCGGCGCGGAACTGAAGGACCAGGTGCCGGAAGAGATCAAGGCAGAACGGCTGGAACGCCTGCAAACGCTTCTCCTGAAGCAGCAGCAGGAATTTGCCGAATCCTGCATCGGCAAAGAGATCGACCTGTTGCTCGAAAAGCCCGGTCGCATGCCGGAACAACTGATCGGACGTTCTCCCTGGCTTCAATCCGTGAATGTTGATGCAAAAGCATCGCAAATCGGTGACATTATTAAAGTGCGAATCACCGGAACCGGAACGAACAGCCTGTTTGCCGAACGCGCAGAGGCTGCGGTTTAACCCAAGGAGCCCGACCGCTTGAACGGACAAGAATTGGTTTCTTCTTCACCGCGCCACCCCCGCACGCCGAGCGATACCAATCACTTCGTCCTGACGTTCGAGAACAACCGCTTCGCTAGCGAGCTCTTCGGTCAATTCGACCAGAACCTCAAGCTGCTCGAGGAACGGCTCAATATCGATGCGCGGGCGCGGGGCAATTCGGTCGTCATCACAGGCGATATCGTGACAACCAACCAGGCGCGGCGCACGCTCGACTATCTCTATGAAAAGCTTCAGAAAGGCGGCAGCGTGGAAAGATCCGACGTCGAGGGCGCAATCCGCATGGCGGTCGCCGCCGACGATCAGCTCAGCCTGCCCACAATGGAGCGCAAGGCAAAGCTGACGATGGCACAGGTTTCCACCCGCAAGAAAACGATCATCGCCCGCACCCCGACCCAGGACGCCTATATCAGGGCGCTGGAGCGTGCCGAGCTGGTCTTCGGCGTCGGCCCGGCCGGCACCGGCAAGACCTATCTCGCCGTCGCCCATGCCGCCCAGCTCCTGGAGCGCGGGGCGGTCGAAAAGATCATCCTGTCGCGTCCGGCGGTCGAAGCCGGAGAGCGCCTCGGCTTCCTGCCCGGCGACATGAAGGAAAAGGTCGATCCCTATCTTCGCCCGCTCTATGATGCGCTCTATGACATGATCCCGGCCGACAAGGTCGATCGGGCGATCACCGCCGGCGTCATCGAAATCGCGCCGCTCGCTTTCATGCGCGGCCGGACGCTGGCCAACGCCGCCATCATCCTCGACGAAGCGCAGAACACGACGTCGATGCAGATGAAGATGTTCCTGACGCGTCTCGGCGAAAATGCGCGCATGATCGTCACCGGCGACCCGAGCCAGATCGACCTGCCGCGCGGTGTCAAATCCGGCCTCGTCGAGGCGCTGCAGCTTCTGAACGGCGTCGAGGGCATCTCGATCGTGCGCTTCAAGGATACCGATGTCGTGCGCCATCCGCTGGTCGGGCGCATCGTCAGGGCCTATGATTCCACCTATGCCGTCGAAGCCGAAGACGTCAGCCGGCAGGACTGATGGCCGAACTCGACATCCAGATCAGCGTCGAGGATATCGGCTGGCCCGGCGAGGAGACGCTGCTGTCGTTTTGCGAACGCGTGCTCAGCGCCGCGGCAATCTATCTCCGCGACAGCGAGAAGCAGCCCTTCCCCAAGATGCCGCCCGAGGTTTCGCTCGTCTTTACCGACGATGCCTCGATCCAGGACATCAACGCCGAATGGCGCGGCAAGGACAAGGCGACCAATGTGCTGTCGTTTCCGGCCTTTCCGGTGCAGCCCGGCAAAATGCCCGGTCCGATGCTCGGCGACATCATCATCGCCCGGGAGACGGTGGAGCGGGAAGCCCACGAGCTCGAAAAGAGTTTCGACGACCACCTGACCCATCTTCTGGTGCACGGTTTCTTGCATCTTCTCGGCTACGACCATATGAATAGTGCTGAAGCCGAAATTATGGAGGGGCTGGAGACTCGCATTTTGGCGCAGCTCGGCCTATCTGATCCCTACGAGGGTCAAGACCTTAAAATGGAACCATGAGCGACTTTACGACGAAGCCGGCGGCAGACGCCAAGGACTCCGAGCCATCCTCCTCTTCGGACGAGGCGGGCAGTAGTAGTCGGCCATCCGGCCGATCCCAATCCTTCTGGTCGCGCGCCGCGCGCATCCTCCGCCCGCAGCAGGGCTCGCGACTGCGCGAGGATCTCGCCGACGCGCTGATGACCGATGCGGCCGGCGACGACGCCTTTTCGCCCGACGAACGGGCGATGCTGCACAATATCCTGCGCTTCCGCGAGGTGCGCGTCGCCGACGTGATGGTGCCGCGCGCCGATATCGAGGCGGTCGACCAGAACATCACCATCGGCGAATTGATGATCCTGTTCGAGGAATCCGGCCGCTCGCGCATGCCCGTCTATGCCGATACGCTCGACGATCCGCGCGGCATGGTGCATATCCGCGACCTGCTCTCCTATGTCGCCAAGCAGGCGCGCAACAAGCGCCGCGGCCCGGCGAAACCGGCCGCTGGCGTACCGGCGATCGAGGTTGCGCCTGAGAACATCCAGAAGCCCACGCGTTCGGCCAAGCCAAATTTCGATCTCGCCCGCGTCGACCTGCAGAAGACGCTGGCCGAGGCCGGCATCATTCGCAAGATCCTGTTCGTGCCGCCGTCGATGCTGGCGTCCGACCTGTTGCGCCGCATGCAGGTGAACCGCACCCAGATGGCGCTGGTCATCGACGAATATGGCGGCACCGACGGGCTCGCCTCGCACGAGGACATCGTCGAAATGGTGGTCGGCGACATCGACGACGAACATGACGACGAAGAGGTAATGTTCAAGCGCGTCGCCGAAGACGTCTTCATCGCCGACGCCCGCGTCGAACTGGAAGAGATCGCCGAAGCGATCGGGCCGGATTTCGACATCAGCGAGCAGGTCGACGAGGTCGATACGCTGGGCGGGCTGATCTTCTCGGCACTTGGCCGCATCCCGGTGCGCGGCGAGGTCGTCCAGGCGCTGCCTGGCTTCGAATTCCACATTCTCGACGCCGATCCGCGCCGCATCAAGCGGCTGCGCATCACCCGCAAGCGCCATGCGATGCGCCGCCGCGCCAAGGCGGATGGCGACTCCACTCCCGGCTCCGAGACCGGCGACGACCGGCCGGCGGAATCGGCTGCCAATTAGCGCTTCGGCACGAAAATTGGAATCGATTTTCGGAAAGCACGATGCGTGAAGGTTGGAGCGCCGCATTCAATTTGATTGATGCGATGCGCTTCAGCTGTTGGTTTTTGTGCCTGTCGTTGTCCCGGCACCGCCGCACATCTCCGGGCGACATGCATTAACATCCATTAACAGGACAAAGAGCCGCTTTTTTGAAAGACTGCGAACGGGTTGATTCGCGGTTTGATGGGAGTGCGCATGGAGCGGCTTGCGGACAGGGTTATCCTCGTCTGGGGTTTCAAACGGTCGCTGCTGGCCATCGCCGCCGGAGCATTTGCGGTTCTGGCGCTGCCGCCCATCGGCTTTTTCGCGGCAATGTTCATCTCCTTCACGCTGCTCGTCTGGCTGATCGACGGGGCGGCGGCTTCGCCTGAAAGCGGCCTGGTCGGCAGGCTGTGGCCGGCATTCGCCACCGGCTGGCTGTTCGGCTTCGGCTATTTCGTCGCGGGCCTGTGGTGGCTCGGCCATGCACTGCTGGTCGATCAGGAGGAATTCGCCTGGGCGCTGCCCTTGGCCATCCTCGGGCTGCCGGCCTGTCTGGCTATCTTCTACGGGCTGGCGACTGCCCTTGCCCGCATCTTCTGGTCGGATGGCATGGGGCGGATCGCCGCACTGGCGGCCTGCTTCGGGCTGATGGAATGGCTGCGAAGCGTGATCCTCACCGGCTTCCCCTGGAACGCCATCGGCTACGGCATGATGCCCGTTCCGCTGATGATGCAGTCGGCGCATGTGATCGGGGCGATGGGGGTGACGGCGCTTGCCGTCTTCATCTTTTCCGCGCCGGCGCTTGCCGGGACACGCCAAGATGCACGCGGCGGCATCGCACTCGCCGTCGCGCTGTTTGCCGCCCATCTCGGTTATGGGGCCTATGCCCTCCATCTCGCGCCGCGGCCGGAAGCCTTGCCCGAGGACAAGCGGCCGGTGGTGCGGCTGGTGCAGCCTGATATCGACCAGGCGGCGAAGATGGACAACGACGCCGACCGCAATGCGATCTTCGAGACGCATCTGAAGCTGTCGGCCGAAGCGCCGAGGAATGGCGCACGCAAGCCCGACATCATCGTCTGGCCGGAAACCTCGATCCCGTTCATCCTGACCGACAATCAGGATGCGCTGACACGGATCGCCGATACGCTCGACGACAACCAGATCCTGATCGCCGGCGCCGTCCGCGCCGAGGAGATGGGACCGGGCACGCCTGCGCGCTACTATAATTCCATCTACGTGATCGACGGCCGCGGCCAGATCATCGCCGCCTCCGACAAGGTGCATCTGGTGCCCTTCGGCGAATATCTGCCCTTCGAGGACGTGCTCACCGAATTCGGCATCCAGAATGTCGTCGAGATACCGGGAGGATTTTCGGCCGCGGCAAGCCGGCACCTGCTGGCGCTGCCCGGCGGGCTCAATCTCTATCCGCTGATCTGCTACGAGATTATTTTCCCCGATGAAATGACCGGCGACATCAAAGACGCCAATGCGATCCTCAATATCACCAATGATGCCTGGTTCGGCGCGACACCCGGCCCCTATCAGCATTTCCAGCAGGCGCGGGTCCGGGCTGTCGAAACCGGGCTGCCGTTGATTCGTGATGCCAATAGCGGCATTTCGGCGCTGGTGAACGCACATGGGGAAATTATCGCCGGTCTCGATCTCGAGCAAACCGGCTTTATCGATGCAACTCTTGATAGGCTCGGCGAAGGGGACGGAACGCCAATCCCCCGGCAAACATACTTCTGGTTGACCGAGGCGCTGCTCATTTTGATTGCGCTAATTTCTCGTAGAGGTTTTATTTCCGGGTTGAATTGACCAAAAACCCCTAAAATTGCATAGTGATGACAATCGGCGTTCTTAGCGTATGTTTGAAGGTGGGTTCTTACCGCCTGCAACGTGGCGTTTTGGGATGGATCAGGGGCATGCCGGTTAGAAACAGTTGAAATTCTTAGCTAGGGCACGACCATGATTGAAAACAAGAAGAAGCCAAATCCCATCGACATCCACGTGGGCAGCCGTATTCGTCTCCGCCGAACGATGCTTGGCATGAGCCAGGAGAAACTGGGCGAAAGTCTCGGCATTACATTCCAGCAGATCCAGAAATACGAGAAGGGAACCAACCGCGTCGGCGCAAGCCGCCTGCAGAACATCTCGAATATTCTCAATGTTCCGGTTTCCTTTTTCTTCGAGGACGCGCCCGGCGAACATACCGGCTCCATGGGCGGCATGGCCGAGGCCTCCAGCTCGAATTACGTCGTCGATTTCCTGTCTTCCTCGGAAGGCCTGCAGCTCAACCGCGCTTTCGTCAAGATTTCCGATCCCAAGGTTCGCCGCAAGGTCGTGGAGCTGGTGAAGGCGCTTGCGGCTGAAGCCGACGCCGACTGAACCACATCAGGCGTGGAATTCGAAAGGCGGTCGAAAGGCCGCCTTTTCTGCGTTTTTGGGGCAAAATTTGTCACTTTGCCGCAGATATAAAGATATATTTATGTCCTTCTGCGCTTGTCATCAAGCCTCGAACTGAGTACCTACTAGCTGGCTTTTATTCTTTGAGGGGAATCCCGAAATGCGCGCGAATTATCTCTTTACCAGCGAATCTGTTGCCGAGGGTCATCCGGACAAAGTCTGTGACCGCATCTCCGACGAGATCGTCGATCTGGTCTACCGCGAAGCGGCCAAGACCGGCGTCAATCCGTGGGGCGTGCGCATTGCCTGCGAAACGCTGGCGACGACCAACCGCGTCGTCATCGCCGGCGAAGTCCGCCTGCCGCCGAGCCTGATGAAGAAGGACAAGGACGGCAAGGACGTCATCAACCCGTCGAAGTTCAAGGCCGCCGCGCGCCGCGCCATCAAGGATATCGGCTACGAGCAGGACGGCTTCCATTGGAAGAAGGCCAAGATCGACGTGCTGCTGCATTCGCAGTCGGCCGACATCGCGCAGGGCGTCGACAGCGCCGCCGACCAGCAGGGCGACGAGGGCGCCGGCGACCAGGGCATCATGTTCGGTTACGCCTGCCGCGAAACGCCGGACCTGATGCCGGCCCCGATCTATTATTCCCACAAGATCCTGCAGCTGCTGGCAGTCGCCCGCAAGAAGGGCGACGGCGAAGTCGCCAAGCTCGGCCCCGACGCCAAGAGCCAGGTGACCGTGCGCTACGTCGACGGCAAGCCGTCGGAAGCAACCTCGATCGTGCTGTCGACCCAGCATCTTGACGAGAGCTGGGATTCGAACAAGGTTCGCGCCGTCGTCGAGCCCTATATCCGCGAAGCGCTGGGCGAGCTGAAGATCGCTGACGATTGCAAGTGGTACATCAATCCGACCGGCAAGTTCGTCATCGGCGGACCGGACGGCGATGCGGGCCTCACCGGCCGCAAGATCATCGTCGACACCTACGGCGGTGCCGCTCCGCATGGCGGCGGCGCATTCTCCGGCAAGGACACGACGAAGGTCGACCGTTCGGCGGCCTATGCCGCCCGTTACCTTGCCAAGAACGTCGTCGCCGCCGGCCTTGCCGACCGCTGCACGATCCAGATCTCCTACGCGATCGGCGTCGCCCAGCCGCTGTCGATCTATGTCGACCTGCACGGCACCGGCAAGGTTACCGAGGATCAGATCGAGGCAGCGATCCGCAAGAACATGGACCTTTCGCCGACCGGTATCCGCCGCCATCTCGACCTCAACAAGCCGATCTACGCCAAGACCTCCGCTTACGGCCATTTCGGCCGCAAGGCCGGCCGCGACGGCTCGTTCTCCTGGGAGCGCACCGACCTCGTGAAGGCGCTCAAGGAAAGCGTAAAGGCCTGAGATAAAGCATGACGGATATGGAACGTCGCGGCCGGGCGACCGAAGCCTTTTTCGGTCGCCGCAAAGGCAAGGCTCTGCGCGAACAGCAGGCCGAGACGCTGAACAGCCTGCTGCCGGCATTCCTGATCGATCTCTCGGCGGCGCCCCCGGCGCCGCTGACGTCCCTCTTCCCGGTTCCGGTCGAGCGCTTGCGGCTGGAAATCGGTTTCGGCGGCGGCGAACATCTGATCCACCGCGCCCTGGAGACGCCGTCGACCGGCTTCATCGGCGTCGAGCCCTTCGTCAATTCCATGCAGAAGCTGCTGTCGCGCATCGGCGAGACCGGCACCTCCAATATCCGCGTTTATAATGACGACGCGACACAGCTGCTCGACTGGCTGCCGGACGCCTCGCTCGATCAGATCGATCTGCTCTATCCCGATCCCTGGCCGAAGCGGAAGCACTGGAAGCGGCGCTTCGTCTCGAAGACCAATCTCGACCGCTTTCATCGCGTGCTGAAGCCCGGCGGCCTGTTCTGCTTCGCCTCCGACATCGACACCTATGTGAACTGGACGCTGCTCAAATGCCGCGACCATGGCGGCTTCGACTGGGTGGCCGAGAATGCAGCGGATTGGCTCACCCCCTATGCGGGCTGGCCGAGCACACGCTACGAGGCCAAGGCCCGGCGCGAGGGCCGCTCTTCGGCCTATCTGACGTTCAGGAAGATCTGAGGCTCAAGGAAAGTCGGCGGACAGACGCAATGTTCGGCGGCGCGAAGGATTGCCCGGGGCTGCTGGAACTTTCTGGTATTCCGTCATAAGTGGCACCAATGACTGCTGATGGCTCTCAGCTGCCGTTTGGCGCTCTCTGCATTCATGACCGCTTTGCGCCTCACGCACGAACCCGCTTCGCGGGAGGGTGCGCGCGGTGAGGTTGGTGTGATTATCTGAAGTTCTAGGCAGGCAGAGGCTGTTGCCAGACGATTGAGTTCCCTTCAACGAGAGGAACTTTCCATGGCCAGC
>NZ_ML133529.1 GCF_003985145.1 Rhizobium anhuiense
GCCGCAGCGCCTCTTCCACCGAGATCTCGTCGAACGGGTTCATCGACATCTTCACATTGGCAAGCTCGACACCCGTGCCATCCGGACGAACCCGGATCTTCACGTTGTAGTCGACAACCCGTTTGACGGGCACGAGAATTTTCATCGGTTTTCCCTATGCAAGCGTGTAGGCGGTTTTGACCGAGGTGTAGAATTCCGCGGCATATCGGCCCTGTTCGCGCGGGCCGAAGGATGAGCCCTTGCGGCCGCCGAACGGCACGTGGAAATCGACACCGGCCGTCGGCAGATTGACCATGACCATGCCGGCTTCGGCATTGCGCTTGAAATGCGTCGCATGCTTCAAGCTGGTGGTGGCGATCCCGGAGGAGAGGCCGAAGCTGGTATCATTGGCGACGGCGAGGGCCTCGTCGTAATCCTTCACCCGGATGACGGCGGCGACCGGGCCGAAGATTTCCTCCCGCGCGATCCGCATCTGGTTCGTCGCTTCGGTGAAAAGCGCGGGTTCGAGATAGAAGCCGGGTGTCGCCCGTTCCAGCCGGTTGCCGCCGAAGGCAAGCCTTGCGCCTTCCTGTCGGCCGATATCGATATAGTCGGTGTCTTGCCGCAACTGGCCCTCATCGACGACGGGACCAATATGCGTGCCGCTCTTCAGAGCATCGTCGACGACAAGCCCCTCAAGGCGCCTGGTAAGTGCCGCCACGAAGCGGTCGTGAATGCCTTCCGTCACGATCAGTCGTGAGGATGCCGTGCAACGCTGGCCGGTGGAGAAGAAGGACGAATTGGCGGCCGCCTCGACGGCGACCTCGAGATCGGCATCGTCAAGGACCACGAAGGGGTTCTTGCCGCCCATCTCCAGCTGGAACTTGCGATTATGCTCGATCGACGCGAGCGCGACACGCTTTCCTGTCGCTGCCGACCCGGTAAAGGTCAGGGCGTTGATATCGGGGCTGTCGAGCATCGTCTGGCCGACCACGCTGCCGCGTCCCATGACGAGATTGACGACACCGGCCGGCGCGCCCGCCCGGTGAAGGATCTCGACGAGGGACCAGGCGGAGCCCGGCACCAGATCGGCGGGTTTCAGGACGACCGTATTGCCATAGGCAAGGGCCGGCGCGATCTTCCAGGCGGGGATGGCGATCGGAAAGTTCCAGGGCGTGATCACTCCGACGACGCCGACCGGTTCGCGGGTGATGTCGATGCCGACGCCGGGGCGAACCGAGGGCAGCGTTTCTCCCGACAGCCTGAGAACCTCGCCCGCAAAGAAATCGAAGATCTGGCCGGCGCGGGTGACTTCGCCGATTGCCTCGGGCAAGGTCTTGCCTTCCTCGCGGGCCAGCAGGCGTCCGAGCTCCTCCTTGCGCGCCAATATCTCGTCGCCGGTCTTCTTCAGAATGGCGTGGCGGATCAGGATCGGCGCTTGGGACCAGGCTGGCAAAGCCGACTTTGCGGCCGCGATGGCAGCCCTGACGTCATCGGCATTGGCGCGGGCAAATTCGCCGACGACGTCATGGGTGTTGGACGGGTTTATGTTCGCCGAAGCGTCGCCGGCAACCCATTCCCCGGCGATCAGGTTCTTGTGCAGCATGGAAATCCCTGCGTTCAGTGCAGCCCGAGATAGGCCTTGCGGACGTCTTGGTTGTCGAGAAGGGCGGCGCTGTCGCCGGAGAGATGAATGCGGCCGTTGACCATGACATAGGCCCGCTGGGAGAGCTTCAAGGCGTGATTGGCATTTTGCTCGACGAGAAATATCGTTTTGCCCATTGCGGCGATTTCCCGCAAAACCTCGAAAACGCGCTTGACGATCAGCGGCGCCAAGCCGAGCGAGGGTTCGTCGAACAGGATCAATTCGGGCCGCGCCATCATGGCGCGGGCGATGGCGAGCATCTGCTGCTCGCCGCCGGACATGGTGCCGGCGGTCTGGTTTCGACGTTCCTTGAGACGCGGGAAGAGCTCGAACATGGTGTTCCGGTCTTCTTCGAAATGGGCCATGCCGATCGGTGTCGTGCCCATCATCATATTCTCCTCGACGGACATCTCCTGGTAGATCTGCCGGCCCTCCGGAACGAGCGCGATGCCACGCCGGGAAATCCTGCTGGTCGGCATATGGGAGATATCTTCGCCACGATGCAGGATCTTGCCCGATGAGGCGCGCGGGGCGCCGAAAATAGAAGAAAGCAGCGTGGTCTTGCCGGCGCCGTTTGCACCGATCAGGCTGACGATCTCACCGGCGGAGATGTGGACGTTTACCGCCTTCAGCGCTTCGACCGCGCCGTAATGAGCATGGACGCCGGCGAATTCGAGAAGCGGTACCTGCGTGTCGGACGATTGGCTCATGCTGGTACCTCTTCTTCGCTGACACCGAGATAAGCGGCGACGACGGCCGGGTCATTGGCGACATGCTCAGGCGTGCCGTCGGAGATCACCTCGCCATGATCGAGCACGACGATGTGGTTCGAAATGCGCATGACGAGGCCCATGTCGTGTTCGATGACGAGAACCGTCTGATCGTGATCGTCACAGAGCCGCTGTATGACTTCCGCCAGATCCAGCGTTTCGGAGGGGTTCAAGCCCGCGGCTGGTTCGTCGAGGCATATGAGGCTCGGGCCCGTGCACATGGCGCGAGCGATCTCGACGCGGCGCTGCCGGCCGTAAGGCAGTTCACCGGCCAGGCGGTTGGCGTCGTCGGCAAGCTTCATCTGCCCGAGCCAGTAATAGGCACGATCGATGGCCTCTCCCTCGGCCTTGCGGAACGCTCCAGTCCGGAAAACACCGCTGAGGATGTTGTTGCGGGTGGTGAGGTGCTGGGCGATCAGAAGGTTCTCGATAACCGACATTTCCTTGAACAGGCGGATGTTCTGGAACGTCCTGGCAATCCCGGCGCGTGTCACGAGGTGCGAGCCGCCGGTAATCGGTTTCGTCACCAACTGGCCGATATCGGTCGGGCCTTCGCGTCCGTTCAGCATGATGCTGCCTTCGCTGGCGCGATAGAAGCCGGTGATGCAGTTGAACATCGTCGTCTTGCCGGCGCCGTTGGGACCGATCAGGGCGGTCACCGCGCCGCGTTCGACCGAGAAGCTGACGTCCCGGTTGGCGACGATGCCGCCGAACCGCATCGTGACATTCTGCACGTCGAGGATAGATCCGTTCATCGTCCCGCCTCCGCCTTGCCCTCAAAGGACAGTTCGTTGCCGATGCCTTCTTTCATCGAGCTCGGAAAGAAGGCCGGGCGCTTGATGCGGACCAGGCCACGCGGTTTCCAGATCATCATCACCACCATCAGAATGCCGAAGACGAGAACGCGGTATTCGGCGAATTCGCGCAGAAGTTCCGGAAGAATGGTGAGAACGAGCGCTGCCGAGATGACGCCGGCCGTCGATCCGAGGCCGCCAAGGACGACGATGGCCAGGATGAGGGCGGATTCGAAGAAGGTGAAGGATGTCGGATTCACGAAGCCCTGCTGTGCGGCAAAGAAGACGCCGGCCAGGCCACCTGTGGAGGCGCCGAGCATGAAGGCCGTGAGCTTTGTGAAGACGTGATTGACGCCGAGCGAACGACAGGCGATCTCATCTTCGCGCAGCGCTTCCCACATGCGGCCGAGAGGGATGACGCGCAGCCGCTCCACGGCGTAGATGACGAAGCAGACGACAAGAAACAGCACGAAATAGAGAAACCAGAACCGGTAGTCCGCGCTGTAGGGGATGCCCAGATATTCATGAATGGGAACGCCGCCCTGTTTGGCGGTACGAGTGAATTCGAGGCCGAGGAAGGTGGGTGCCGGAACCGGAGCGCCGTTCGGCCCGCCGGTGAAATCAAGCCAGTTGTTCAGCACAAGACGAATGATCTCGCCGAATCCGAGCGTGACGATGGCAAGGTAGTCGCCATGCATCTTGAGAACGGGAAAGGCGAGGACCATGCCGAAGAGGCCGGCCAGGAATGGGGCGAGCACCAGAGCGCCCCAGAACCCGATGCCGAGATATTGCGATCCGAGCGCCAGGAGATAGGCGCCGACGGCGTAGAAGGCGACGTAGCCAAGATCGAGCAGGCCAGCAAGCCCGACGACGATGTTGAGCCCCAGGCCGAGCAGGCAATAGATCAGGGCGAGGATCGCGATACCCAGGAGGTATTTGTCGGCAAAAAACGGCAGGCTCAGCCCTGCGAGAAACAGCACGGCAAGGAGCAGCGCCGGCGACCTTTCCTTGCCGGTCATGACGGTCACGCCGGCACCGTTGCCTGCGATGCGCCGGATGAGTTTTCGGCCGGGGCTGCTCATCTGGAACAGCGAGAGTGCTAGACGTCCTGCCGTGACGACGGCAGCCAGCAACACCGCGCGTATCAGTTCGTTGGTGAACGAAAATCCCTCGAGCACCAGTCCCGAGATCGGACCGAACAGGATGAGGGAGACCGTAAAGGTGAGGAGCGCTTGCCTGACGAGCGCGCGAAGGCGGTTGGATTCCATGGTTTCTTGCTCCTCTCTCAGACTTTCTGGATTTCCGGCCGGCCAAGCAGGCCATACGGTCGGAAAAACAGGAGGGTGATGAGCAACGCAAAGGCGAAGACGTCCTTGTAGTCGGTGCTGACATAGCCTGCGAACAGAGCCTCGGTCAGGCCGAGGACGATACCGCCGAGCACGGCGCCGGGCAGTGAACCGATCCCGCCGAGCACTGCGGCCGTGAAGGCCTTGATGCCCATGACGAAGCCGATGAAAAAGTTGAAGGAGCCGTAATTGAAGGTGACGAGCGTGCCGCCGACGGCGGCCGTGGCCGCGCCCATGACGAACACGGCCGAAATGATCCGGTCGGTGTTCACCCCCAGTATCGCGGAGATCCGGATATTCTGCTGGGTGGCACGGCATTCGCGGCCGATCCTGGTGTAGTTGATCACATAGGTCAGTATGCCCATGGCGATCAGCGACGCGAACAGGATCACCGTCTGCATATAGGTGATCTGTGCGAAGTGGACATCGCCACCGATGCGAAACGCACCCTGGATGAGTGTCGGCACGCCCTGGTCGCGTGCGCCCTGAGCGATCTGGACATAGCTCTGCAGCATCAAGGAGATGCCGATGGCCGATATCAGCGGAGCAAGCTTGGTCGAGCCGCGAAGCGGCCGATAGGCGACGCGTTCGATCACCCAGCCATAGACGGCCGTGATCGCGCAGCTGATCACCAGCACGGATATCAAGGCGAAGGGAACCGACTGAACGCCGAAATAGCCAAGCACGGCGAGTGTGATGGCGGCGATATAGGCCGATACCATATAGACGTCGCCATGGGCGAAGTTGATCATCCGGATGACGCCGTAGACCATGGTGTATCCGACCGCGATCAGACCGTAGATCGTCCCCAGCGTGATGCCATTGAACAATTGTTGAACCAGGATGTAAAAGTCCATGGTGAACCCCTCTTATGGTTTTCGGGGATGGATAAGCCGGCCGAACCTTGCGGTCCGGCCAACTCGGGCAAAATGCCTTACTTCACCAAGACAGGGGTTCCCTTGTCGTCGAAGTTGTAGAAGACGAACTTGAAGTCCTTGATGTCGCCCTTGGCGTCCCAGGTGATTTTGCCGATGGCAGAATCGACCGTGTTGTTGCGGAGATAGTCGGCCTGGGCCTCCAGCTCGTCGCCGGCCTTCAGCGCAGCGACGATGGCCTGCGCATTGGCGTAGCCATAGAGCACGTAGTTGGCCGGCGTGATGTTGGCTTTCTTCAACGCATCCTGGACGCCCTGCGTGGAGGGATCGGCCAGCGGATCGGGCGTCGCCGAATAATAGACGTTCTTCAGATTCTCAGGCCCGCCGGCGGCTGCGACGAGTTCCGTCTGCGCGAAAGCATCGCCGCTGACGACGACTACGTCGACACCCTGTTCCTTCAGCTGGCGGATCAACGGGCCGCCTTCGGGAATGAGGCCGCCGAAATAAACGGCGTTGGCGCCGGAGCTCTTGATCTTGGTGACGAGCGCGTTGAAGTCACGTTCGCCACGGGTCAGGCCTTCGTACATCACCGGCTTGATTCCGCGTGCTTCGATCGTCTTCTTGACGGCGTCCACCAGGCCCTGGCCATAGGTGTCCTTGTCGTGGATGAGCGCGATCTTGTCCCGCTTCAGCGTATCCAGGATGAAGCTGCCGGCGACGACGGCCTGCTGGTCATCACGGCCGCAGCCACGGAACAGATTGTCGAAACCGCGATCGGTGACGGTCGGATTGGTCGAGGACGGCGTCATTTCGAGGATGCCGGCATCATTGTAGATTTCCGAAGCCGGGATCGTGTTGGACGAGCAGAAATGCCCGATCACGGCCTGAACCTTGTCCTGGTCGACGAAACGATTGGCGACGGCCACGGCCTGCTTCGGTTCGCAGGCGTCGTCACCCTTCACCAGTTCAATCTTCTTGCCATTGATGCCGCCCGACGCATTGACGTCGCTGACATAGGCGGACACGCCGCTGAACACCTGCTCGCCGAAGGTCGCATTGGCGCCGGTAAAGGGGCCGGCGACGCCGATCTTGACCGTGTCGGCGGCCAAAGCGCTGGAAAACAGCAAGGCGGAGGCCACAGCGGTGGCGCTCAGAAGTTTCGAGATGGATTTCATGTGCTTTTCCCTCTGGTTGAAGCTCTCTGGTTTTTAATGGTTCTCGACGCGGTTCAGTCCGCGTTCATGCTTCGCATCAAAGGCGAAGATATTATTTTTGTTAGGTAATTTCTCTGCTCCGCAGTTGCGGAGAAGAGCGGATTTCGAGATTTTCGATCCTTTTCTTAATTGACACTTATATGATAAGTGACATATACGAAGATCGTCAAGCGGAAATGTTGCAGTGTCGTTTGCAACAGTGAAGAATGGCACGACGCATGGCTGCGCGAGCGCGGCCTCCAACGTTAAGAAAGCGGGGAACAAGACGGTGAGCAGCACGCCACGAAACTGCCGGGTGGGCGTCGATATCGGCGGCACCTTTACGGATATCGCTCTCGACCTCGATGGGACGCTTCACTCGACGAAGATCCTGACGGATTATACGGCACCGGAGCGGGCGATCCTCAAGGGCGTGAAGGCCGTCGCCGACATGGCGGGTATCGCTCTTTCAGAGATCGGCATCCTGATTCATGGCACGACGCTCGCCACCAATGCGCTCATCGAGCGGCGCGGCGCCAAAACCGCCTTCGTGACGACGGAAGGTTTTCGTGACGTGCTCGAGATGCGCACTGAGAACCGTTTCGAGCAGTATGATCTCAATATCTCCCTGCCGCCGGCGCTCATTGCCCGCGCCGACCGATTCGTCATCCGGGAGCGTATCGATGCGCAGGGCAAGGTTCTGCTCGCTCTGGATGAGGCTTCGGTCGCAGCCGTCGTCGAGAAGGTTGCCGCAGGCGGCTATGAAAGCGTCGCGGTCGGCTTCATTCATGCCTATGCGAATGGCGCGCACGAAGTCGCCGTCCGCGATGCGATCCTGAAGCGCCTTCCCGGCATTTCCGTTTCGATCTCGTCGGAAGTTTCGCCGCAGATGCGCGAGTTCGAGCGCTTCAACACGGTTTGCGCCAATGCCTATGTCAAGCCGGCGATCAAATCCTATCTCGACCGTCTCGTCGTGTCGCTGAAGGAGATCGGAGTCGGCTGCCCGGTCTTCATGATCCATTCCGGCGGCGGGATCGTCTCGGTCGAGAGCGCCTCCGAGTTTCCGGTGCGTCTGGTCGAATCCGGTCCGGCGGGCGGCGCGATCTTCGCGGCCGACATTGCCCGTCAATATGGTCTCGATACGGTTCTTTCCTTCGATATGGGCGGCACGACCGCCAAGATCTGCCTGATCGAAAACCAGGTGCCGAAGACGGCCAAGACGTTCGAAGTCGCGCGCACCTATCGATTCCGCAAGGGATCCGGCATGCCGATTTCCATCCCCGTCGTCGAGATGGTCGAAATCGGCGCGGGCGGCGGTTCGATCGCTTCGGTCGACGCAATGCGCCAGATCCGCGTCGGGCCGCACTCGGCGGCCTCGGAGCCCGGCCCGGCCTGTTATCAGCGCGGCGGCAAGAACCCCACCGTCACCGATGCGGACCTGATCCTCGGCAAGCTCGATCCCGCCAATTTCGCGGGCGGCGCCATCCCGCTTTCCGTCGAGGCGAGCCGCCGGGCAATGAGCGACGATATCGGCTCGGTCATCGGCCTCGATCCGGAAGCATCAGCTTACGGCACGTGCGAAATGGTCGACGAAAACATGGCCAATGCCGGCCGCGTCCACACCGTCGAGAACGGCAAGAACATTTCCGATTTCACCATGATCACCTTCGGCGGCGCCGGACCGCTGCATGCCGCGCGCCTCTGTGAAAAAATGGGCATCTCGACCTTCCTCGTTCCGCCGGGCGCCGGCGTTGGTTCGGCGATCGGATTCCTCAAGGCGCCGTTCGGCTATGAGTCCGTCCGCAGCGCCGTCTTCAACCTGTCGAATTTCGAATATTCCGAGGCCAACCGGCTCCTCCAAGCCATGAAGGCTGAGGCGTTGGGCTTCGTCGAAGGCGGGCTCGACGCGGGCTCCCCGGTGATCGAACGCACGCTGTTCATGCGTTATGCCGGGCAGGGCTGGGATATCCCGGTCCCGCTTGCCGATGACAATTTCGACGCCGCGAGTGCTGAGACGATCGCCGCCTCGTTCGAAAAGGAATATGAGCGTTTCTTCGGCCGCGCCATCGAAGGTCTCGATATCGAGATCGTCAGCTGGTCGGTCAAGGCGAGCTCGCCGCTGCCGCCGGTGGAGCGCGTATCCTCCATCGCCGAAGGCAATGTCGTGCAGCCTGGCAAGACGCGCCGCCTGTTCGAGGCTGCGCAGGGCGCCTATCTCGAAGCCGGCATTCACGAGCGTACCGGCCTGACGCCCGGCGACGTGGTCAAGGGCCCCGCCGTCATCGTCGAGCGCGAGACCTCGACGGTTCTCACCGTCTCTTTCAAGGCCGTCGTTCAGCGCGATGGCTGCCTTCTCGTAACCCGGATCTGAGGATAGTCACATGAACCAATCCATGATCGATATCCATATGCAGGTCATGTGGAACCGGCTGATCTCCGTCGTCGAGGAGCAGGCGCAGACGCTGATCCGCACGGCCTTCTCCACCTCCGTACGCGAGGCGGGCGATCTGTCGGCCGGCGTCTTCGACCTGGAAGGCCGCATGCTGGCGCAGGCGGTTACCGGCACGCCCGGCCACGTCAACGCCATGGCGGAATCCGTCGCGCATTTCATTGCCGATATCGGGCCGGACAATATCTTCGAAGGCGACGTCTACATCACCAACGATCCATGGAAGGGAACGGGCCATCTGCACGACATCACCGTCGTCACGCCCTCCTTCCATCACGGCAAGTTGGTCGGTTATTTTGCCTCGACCGCGCATGTCGTCGATGTCGGCGGTCGCGGTTTCGGCCCGGATGCCCGTGAAGTCTATGAAGAGGGCATCTTCATCCCGATCATGAAATTCTTCGAGCGCGGCGAGCTGAACCGGACGCTGATCCATATCGTGCGCAACAATGTCCGCGAAAACGATAAGGTCGTCGGCGACTTCTATGCGCTCGCCGCCTGCAATGAAACGGGCCATCGCCGGCTCGTCGACATGCTGACGGAATTCAATCTTCCTGATTTGTCGACGATCGGCGGCTTCATCCTCAAGCACAGCCGCGAGGCAACGCTGGAGCGGCTGAAGAATCTTCCGCACGGCTCCTGGGATTATAGCCTGGATCTCGACGGCTATGATGAGCCGGTGCATCTCGCCGCAAGACTTACCATCGGTCCCGAGGGAGTCGTGGTCGATTTCGATGGCACCTCCGGCATGAGCAAGTTCGGCATCAATGTGCCGCTCGTCTACGCCAAGGCCTATGCCTGCTACGGCATCAAATGCGTCGTGGCGCCGGAAATTCCCAACAATGCGGCCTCGCTAGCACCCTTCGACGTCGTGGCGCCGGAAGGCTGCATCCTCAATGCCAAGCGGCCGGCGCCGGTCGCCGTCCGCCACGTTCTCGGCCATTTCGTGCCGGACCTCGTGCTCGGCGCGCTGCATCAGGCGCTTCCGGGCCAGGTTCCTGCGGAGGGTGCCAGCGCACTCTGGAACCTGCATATGAGCGTGCGCTCCGTCTCCGATCAGATCGGCGGCAAGGGCGCGGAAATCCTGATGTTCAATTCCGGCGGCTCCGGCGCGCGTGCCGCTCTCGATGGCTTGAACGCCACCGCCTTTCCGAGCGGCGTGCACACGATGCCGATCGAGGCGACGGAAAATGTCGGCCCCGTCATCATCTGGCGCAAGGAGTTGCGCGAGGGGTCAGGGGGTGCCGGCGCGCAACGCGGCGGTCTCGGCCAGATGATCGAGATCGAAGCGGCCGAAGGTTTCAGCTTCCGCTTCTCCGCCATGTTCGACAGGCTCGGCCACCCCGCACGCGGCCGCGAAGGCGGACAGAGCGGCACGGCCGGCGCCGTTGCGCTCGACGACGGTACGGTTCTCAAGGGCAAGGGGCTTCAATTCGTGCCGGAAGGCCGGCGCCTCGTTCTGTCGCTTCCGGGCGGCGGCGGTTACGGCGATCCGGCAAATCGCCCGACTGACGCGATCGAACACGACCTGAGGCATGGATACATCACCGAAGAACAGGCTGAAGCCTACGGCAGGGGCCGGACCCAGGGAGGCAAGGCATGAATATGATTGCATTCGAAAGCAAGCGCGTCGCGACGATCAAATCCTCGCCGTCCATGGCGGTGTCGATCGCCGCCAAGGCGATGCGGGCCAGGGGAGAGCATGTCGTCGACCTCTCGCTCGGCGAGCCCGATTTCGATACGCCCGATCATATCGTCCAGGCGGCGATCGAGGCGATGCGCAAGGGGCTTACCCGCTATACCGCGCCGGACGGACTGGTGGAACTGCGCGAAGCGATCGTCGCCAAGTTCAAACGCGAGAACGGCCTCGACTACGCCATGGATGAGATTTCCATCGGCAACGGCGCCAAGCAGATACTCTTCAATGCGTTCCTGGCAACGCTGGAGCCCGGCGACGAGGTGGTCGTGCCGGCGCCTTACTGGGTCTCCTATACCGACATCGTCATCCTGCATGGCGGCATTCCCAAAACCGTGCCTTGCGGTGTCGAGGATGCCTTCAAGATCACAGCCGAGCGGCTGGAAGCAGCCATCACGCCGAAGACGCGGTGGTTCCTGTTCAACTCTCCCTCCAATCCGACAGGGGCGATCTATACGGCGGACGAACTGAAGGCGCTTGGCGCGGTGCTGGCGCGCCACCCCCATGTGGCGATCATGTCGGATGAGATCTACGAGCATATCGTCTGCGGCGAGGTGCCTTTCACGTCCTTCGTCGTCGCTTGCCCGGAGCTGAAGGACCGCACGCTCATCATCAACGGCGTATCCAAGGCCTACGCCATGACGGGATGGCGCCTCGGTTATGCGGCCGGCCCGCGGGAACTGACCAGGGTCCTCAACAAGCTTCAGTCCCAGAGCACGACCTGCCCGTCCTCCATCACCCAGTTTGCCGCCGCCGCAGCGCTCAACGGTCCCCAGGACTTCGTGACGACAGCGGTTGCCGAATACAAGGCGCGCGGCGAACTCGTCGCAAGGGGCTTCAGCGCGATACCCGGTCTTGAGGTGCGGGCACCGGAAGGGGCCTTCTACCTCTTTCCGAAATGCGCCCACTATATCGGCAAGACGGCGCCCGACGGCGCCGGGATTTCCAACGACACCGAATTGGCCTCCTATCTCCTCAGGGAAGGCAAGGTCGCAACCGTTCCGGGTGCCGCTTTCGGTGTCGAACCCTATATTCGCCTTTCCTTCGCGACATCGCGCGACAATCTTGCCATTGCCATCGAGCGCACCGCCGATGCACTGGCTAAACTTCGCTAAAGGGAAAATTCGATGACCGATTATCAGCGCACGCTTCTGACCGGCGCGGCCGGCGCTCTGGGAACCCAGTTGCGCGAATCCGGAACAAGGCTCGGCAAGATCGTCAGGCTGTCCGCACGCAAGCCCTGCGACAACCTCGCGCCGCACGAGGAAGATTTCCCGGCGGACCTTTCCGACTTCGACGCCGTTTCCAAAGCCGTGGAGGGTTGCGACGCCATCATTCATATGGGCGGTCAGGGGCTGGAAGCTCCCTGGAACACCATCCTCAACGCCAACATCGTCGGCAGCTACAACATCTATGAGGCGGCGCGCCAGCATGGCGTCAAGCGCATCGTCTATGCCAGCTCCGTTCACGCCATCGGGTTTTACGAGCGCACCGAGACGATCGACGGCAACGTACCGACCCGCCCCGACAGTCTCTACGGCGTGTCGAAGACCTTCGTCGAAAACCTCGGCCGTTACTATTTCGACAAGTTCGGGATCGAGACCGTGAGCCTGCGCATCGGCTCGTCTTTCCCGGAGCCGACGGACCGGCGCCATCTCATCACCTGGCTTTCCTATCGCGATTGCCGCCAGCTCGTCGAAAAGAGCCTGTCGGCCGAACGCGTCGGCTTCATGGTCGCCTATGGCATGTCCGACAACAGCCAGGCCTTCTGGGACAACCGCACGGCGGCATCGCTTGGATACAAGCCGGAAGACAGCGCCGACGATTACGCGGACAAGGTCTTTGCGAAGACGAAACAAGGCGATCCCAACGATCCGGCGGTGCGCTTCCAGGGCGGCAGCTTTGCGGCTGCCGGCCATTATGAAGACGAGAAGAAGTGAGACGCACCGATGCAAGCTTCCAAGTCGTCCTATGACGTGGTGATCGTCGGCGGTGCAGTGGTTGGCAGTTCGACGGCATATTTTCTGGCGACCAACCCCGATTTCAACGGATCGGTCCTGGTGATCGAGAAGGACTGGACCTATCAGCGGTCGGCCACCGCGCTCTCTTCCAGCTCCATCCGTCACCAGTTCTCGAATGCGATCAACGTCAAAGTCTCGCAGTTCGGGACGGAGTTCATCCGCAACTTCAAGGAAAACGTCGCCGTCGACGACGATACGCCGGAGATCGGTTTCCATGAGGCCGGGTATTTGTTCCTCGCCGAGGACGAACGCGGCGATCAGGTTCTCCGGCGCAACCACGAGACCCAGATCTCCTGCGGGGCTGATGTCACGCTGCTCGATCCTGACGGCCTCGGCCGGCGGTTTCCCTGGTTGAACCTGGAAGGACTGACGCTCGGCAGCACCGGCGAACGGGGCGAAGGCTGGTTCGACAGCGTCGGCCTGCTCCAGGGCTTCCGCAAGAAAGCGCGCTCTTTGGGCGTCGAATATATCGAAGACGAAGTCGTTGCCGTCAACAGAGAGGGAGACCGCATCGTTTCCGTGTCGACGAAGAGCGGCCAGACGATCGCTTGCGGCACGATGGTCAACACATCGGGCACCAACGGTAAAAAGGTCGCCCGCATGGCCGGGCTCGACGTTCCCGTCGAGCCACGCCGACGCTCGCTGTTCGTCGTCGATTGCCGCACACCGCTCGAAGGAAAGGTCGGCCTGACGATCGACCCCACCGGCGTTTTCTTCCGGCCCGAGGGCAAATTCTATCTGATGGGTACCTATCCCAAGCACGATCCGGAGGTCGATCCCAACGATTTCGACGTCATGCACGACGAATTCGATGAGGAAATCTGGCCGATCATGGCGAACCGGGTTCCGGCCTTCGAGGCGATCAAGGTCGTCAATTCCTGGGCCGGCCACTACGATTATTGCACCCTCGATCACAATGTCGTCCTCGGACCGCATACTGAGGTCAGCAATTTCCTCTTCGCAAACGGCTTTTCGGGGCACGGTCTCCAGCAGTCGCCGGCGATGGGACGGGGTCTCTCGGAACTGATTGCCTATGGTGGCTTCAAGACGCTCGATCTTTCGCCATTTGGCTATGAACGAGTGACGGCACACCGGCCCTTCCTCGAAGACGCCGTCATTTAACGTACAAGGAGAGGGGCTCCCGATGAGAAATGAAACATTGAAGCGCAGTGGCGGCCAGGTGCTCGTCGATGCCTTGCGCATCCACGGTGTCGAGCGCGTGTTCGGCGTGCCGGGCGAAAGTTATCTTGCCGCCCTCGACGCCTTTCACGACATGGAAGACGCTATTGAATTCATCGTCTGCCGGCAGGAAGGTGGCGCTGCCTATATGGCGGAAGCCTACGGCAAGATGACCGGCAAACCCGGCATTTGCTTCGTCACCCGCGGGCCGGGCGCGACCAATGCTTCCGTCGGTGTGCATACGGCTTTCCAGGATTCGACACCGATGATCCTGTTCATCGGCCAGGTGGCGCGTGATCAGATGGAGCGCGAAGCATTCCAGGAGATCGATTATCGCCGCATGTTCGGCCAGATGGCGAAGTGGGTCGTCGAGATCGAGGATGCCGCCCGCATTCCCGAGCTCATCAGCCAGGCGTTCCACCGGGCCGTCAACGGCCGGCCCGGGCCGGTGGTCGTCGCTCTTCCGGAAGACATGCTGACCGATATGGTCGATGTCGCCGACACTCCACCTTACAAGCGGGTCGAGGGCTTTGCCGGCCCCGAGCAATTCGAAGAATTGCTCGGCCTTCTCTCCGAGGCGAAGCGCCCGCTGGTCGTTGTCGGCGGCGGCGGCTGGACGCAGCAGGCCGTTGTCGACCTGAAAGCGTTTTCGGAGGCCTTCAGCCTGCCGGTCGCCGCTTCCTTCCGCTGCCAGGATCTGTTCGACAATAAGCACGAGAATTATGCCGGCGATCTCGGCCTTGCCGCAGGGCCGAAGTTGATCCGCCATGTGAAGGATTGCGACCTGCTGATCTCCATTGGCGCCCGTCTCGGAGAGATGACGACAGGCGCCTATACGCTGATCGACATTCCAGTGCCGAAGCAGTCGCTCGTTCATATCCATCCGGGCGCGGAGGAATTGGGGCGCGTTTATCACGCGCGATTGCCGATCAACGCCAGCGTCGCGGGTTTCCTGTCGCAGGCGGCAAAGTTGAATCCATCATCTGCGCCGGTGTGGAAGGATTGGACCCGAGCGACCCATGCCGACTACCTCGAAAACCTCGCGCATTCCGAGGTCCCGGGGCCGGTGCAGATGGGTGATATCATGGAATGGCTGCGCGGCCATCTCAAGCCCGACGCCATCCTGACCACCGGCGCCGGCAACTATTCCGCCTGGGCGCATCGTTTCTATCAGTACCGCACCTTCCGCACCCAGCTCGGACCGACGAACGGTTCCATGGGCTACGGCGTGCCGGCGGCGATCGCCGCCAAGATCACCGATCCCGCGCGCACGGTCGTTGCCTTCGCCGGCGACGGATGTTTCCTGATGAACGGCCAGGAGCTTGCAACCGCCATGCAGTATGACGCTCGGGTGGTCTTCCTCGTCATCAACAACGGCATGTATGGCACGATCCGCATGCATCAGGAGCGCAGCTATCCCGGTCGCGTCTCCGCTACCCGCCTGACGAACCCGGATTTTGCCGCGCTGGCGCGATCCTATGGCCTCCACGGCGAGACCGTGGAAAAAACCGAGGACTTCGCCGGCGCCTTCGAACGCTGCGAGGCGTCAGGCAAGCCGGGTCTCATCGAAATCCGGATCGATCCGGAAGCGCTGACACCGAAAATGACACTGACGCAAATTCGCGAACAGGCGATCGCCCAGGGAAAGTGATTACGGCTAAGTGATTGCGGGGAAGTGATCGCAGGAAAACGCACCGCCTGAAAAGCAGGCGGTGCGCATCAATCCTCTGTTTCGCTGCTCGCCGGCTCATTGAGCATCGTGCGGTAGCGATGGAGGCTTTCCTCCAGATGGACGATCAGCGCGGCCTTGGCAGCCTTGGCATCACCTTGGGTGATCGCGGCCAGAATAGCGGCGTGTTCCTTATTGATCTTCTTCAGGTAGGTGCTGTAGCCGCGCGCCGATTGGCGATGTTTGAGCACGAGTTCGAAATTGATGCTCTCTATCACCGCTTCCAGAAAACTCGGGAAGTGGGGATTGCGGGTGGCGCGGGCGATTGCAAGATGGAATTCGAAATCGGCGCGGGCCTCGACCTCGGCATCGTCCGTCACCAGGTTTTCAAGGTTGTCATAGGCGCGGGCAATTTCTGCCAGCGCCTCCGGCGTGCGCCTCGACGCTGCAAGGGCAACGGATTGGATCTCGACGCCGAGCCGTAATTCCAGGATCTGCATCGCCGAGCGAATGTCCTCGATGCGGCTGATCTCGAAATTGAGGGTCTTTGCGTCCTTCTCGCTGACATAGACCCCCGCACCCTGCCGCGCTGTCACCCGTCCGCCCACCTTGAGGGAGGTGAGCGCCTCGCGAATGACGGTTCGGGAAACCCCGAACTCTTCGCATAGCTGGGCACTTGACGGAATTTTCTCGCCCGGGGCATAAAGACCGGAATCGATCCGTTCCATCAGCTTTGCAACGACGATTTCCGCGAGATTGCCTCGTTGCGTGATGATTGACACTGGTTCACTCCGGTTTTCACGATCAAATTTAGCACATATCACATATCATGCCACGTCTGATTGTGGGATGCCGGGGTTTTCAGACATTATCTTATCGATGACCTGAAAGGGGTGCGGGATGCGTTTGTTGTCGATTTCCTTCACCTGGGAGCGGCACGAATATCCGGTGGCCATGAGACTGTCGGTATCGCCTGATGCATCGACCTCCGGCTTCCAGCTCATCGCATAAAGGCGCTCGGAGATCGGCCGGTTGCGCGCCTCGTGGCCAAAGGTGCCGGCCATTCCGCAACACCCCGTTTGTGCCGCCTGAAGGTCGATGCCGAGGCTTGCGAACACTTGTTTCCATTGTGCGACGGAAGAGGGCGCATTGGTGCGTTCGGTGCAATGGGCCATCAGTCGGAAGTTTTTACCCTTGGCGGCGGAGGGTGACGCGGCAAGCCGGTCAAGATTGGCGACCAGCCATTCCTGCGGAAGAAGAATGGCAGCCTTCAGCATGCCCTTGTATTCGCTGCGAAAGGCGAGCGTCATCGACGGATCGAGCCCGACGAGCGCCACACCCGCTTCATCCAGCCGCTGAAGATAATGCGCGGTCCGCCCGGCCGCAGCCTCGAAACGTCCGAGATAGCCATGAACGTGCAGCGCTTTGCCATTAACGTGGGACGCGGCGAGGAAGGGCGAGAGCCCCATTTTCCGCGCAAGCCTGATTGCGGCGAGGGCGACCTCAGGATCGAAATAGGCGGTAAACGCATCGGCGACGAAGATAACGCTCTGCTCCCTCTGGCGCGGCGACAAGGCCTCGATCCGCGACGGGGTCGCAAGCGGTACCCCAAGGCGGGCGGCCTCTTTCGCCAGAGAGATCCGCGGCAGGCGGGGCAGGGACGTCAGTCCGGCGACGCGCATCATCATCCTGCCGGCGCGCGTGCTGACGATAAGGTTATAGGCAGGTCGTATCCGCTGAACCAGGGGCAGGGTGGTCTCGATGGCGGCGACGAGCGGATCCTTCAGCGGACGGAGGTAACGTCCGTAATAAAGTTCGAGGAATTTGGAGCGGAAGGCCGGGACGCTGACTTTCACCGGACATTGCCCCGCGCAGGCTTTGCACGCCAGACAGGTGTCCATCGCAGCGCGGACCTCATGGGAAAAGTCGTCACGATTTTGGGGGTTCAGCGAGTTGAAGGCGCGCCGCGCCAGTTTCGCCAGCGGACCGCTCCGCCGCAAGCGTTTTGCCTCCTCGCGAGCATCGATGCCCTTCTCGGCAAGCAGCTTCAGCCATTCCCGCATCAAAGCCGCGCGGCCCTTGGGCGAAAAGCGCCGATCGCGTGTCGCCTTGTAGGAGGGGCACATGGGGCTGGTTTCATCGAAGTCGAAACAGGCGCCGTTGCCGTTGCAATAGGCGGCGTTGTCGAAGGCGGAGCGGATCTCGTTGCCGATGATGCGGTCGGTCTCTCCCCGCAGCGGCACATCGTCGATCTTCAGCAGCGCCTGGCCGGCAGGGGCTGCAATCTTGCCTGGATTGAGGCAGGTTTCCGGATCGAAAGCCCGTTTGATCTCCTGCAGGCTGGGATAGAGATCGCCGAAAAATTCCGGCACATATTCGGAACGCACGCCTTTGCCGTGCTCTCCCCAGAGCACGCCGCCATATTTGCGCGTCAGCGCCACGACGGCGTCGCTGACCTCCCGGACCAGCTTGATATGGTCGTCGCGGGTAAGGTCGAGTGCCGGCCGCACATGCAGGACGCCGGCATCGACATGGCCGAACATGCCGTAGGAAAGGCCCGCGCCATCGAGAAGCGCGCGGAATTCGCGGATATAGGGCGCGAGATTCTCCGGCGGTACGGCGGTATCCTCGACGAAGGCAACCGGCCTGACCGGGCCATCGACATTGCCAAGCAGGCCGACCGCCCGTTTGCGCATCGACCAGATCGCCTCGACCTCGGCATGATCCCGCGCGATCGTATAACCCAGGTGACGCGCATTTGGGCCTGTGGCAAGCGCGGCGGTCACCTCGGCGAGTTTGCGTTCGAGTTCGGCTTCATCGTCGGCCAGCACTTCGGCGATATTGATGCCGTTGGTCGCTTCGCTCGCGTCGTCCGGAAAAAAGCGGGCAATGCCGGTCCAGACGATGTCGCCTCTGGCGAGGCCGAGAACCTTTTCGTCGACCGTTTCCACCGAGGCGACGTTCAGCGCCACGAGGCTGCGGGCATCCTCCAAGGCGGTGTTGAAGTCGCCGTAGCGGATGTTGATCAGGGCCGCATGGGCGGGGATCGGCAGAAGGTTGAGTTCGGCTTCGGCGATCATCGCCAGCGTTCCCTCCGAGCCGCAGAGGATGGCATTGAGGTCGAAGCGCCCGTCGCTGCGGAAGATGTGAGCGAGGTCGTAGCCGGTCATGTAGCGGTTGAGTTTCGGAAAGATCTCGGCGATCCGGTCGCGCTTTTCCCGCGCGATCCGCTCGACTGTCCTGTGGATCTCGCCGACACGGTCCTGGCGCGCGACGATCTCCGTGAACGCCTCCGGATCGAGCGGGCGCGACCACCAGTCGGAGCCATCTACAAGCACGATGCGCAATCCCAGTACATGGTTGCTGGTCTTGCCGTAGAGGCATGACCCCTGGCCGCAGGCATCGGTGGAAACCATGCCGCCGATGGTGGCGCGATTGGAGGTGGAGAGTTCGGGCGCAAAAAACAGGCCGTAGGGCTTCAAAGCCTGGTTCAGCTGATCCTTGACCACGCCCGCTTGGACGCGGGCAATTCTCCTGACCGGGTCGATTTCGAGAATGGAATTCATGTGTCGCGAGCAGTCGACGACGATGCCCGATGTGAGAGATTGGCCGTTCGTGCCGGTTCCGCCGCCGCGCGGCGCGACGGTGATCCCGCGAAACGCCGGCTCCGACAAGACGGCCGCCGTGATCTGCAGGTCTTCGACGCCTCGGGGGAAAAGGATGCCGGTCGGCTCGATCTGATAGATGGAGTTGTCGGTCGAAAAAACCGTCCGGCTCGCCGCGCCGGTTTCGATGTCGCCATCGAACCCCGCCTCGATGAGCCGCTGGAAGAATCCTGCAGGAGGAAGGGGGATTGAACCATGCGGCCGGAGGCGCGGAATCATGTCGAAACCTTCAGAATGCACTTGAGCTTTGTCGAAGTTGGCATATAAGTGATAACATACAATGTCAGCGGCGCAACGCAAAACACTGAGGTGGAACTTTGAAGAACCAGACCGCAATCATCGTCGGCGGCGCTTCCGGGCTCGGCTTGACGACGGCCAAGCTGATGATCTCGCATGGGGCGACCAGGATCGGGCTCATCGATCGCAATGAGCAGCTGCTTGCCTCTTCGGCCGAGGCGCTTCGTGCTCTCGGCGCCGAGGTTGCGACGGCCGCTGCCGACATTTCCCGGGCGGAAACGGCTCATCGTGGGTTCAACGAGATCGCCGGCAAGCTCGGCCGGATCCATGTGCTCGTCAACAGCGCCGCCATCTATCCGAGACGTCCTATCCTCGAGATCACCGACGAAGAATGGGACCTCGAAAATGCGATCAACGTGAAGGGTACCTATCATATGATGGTGGCTGCCGTTCTTCATATGCGCCAGCACGTGAACGCGCCCGAGGTTACGGGGCGGATCGTCAACGTGACCTCGGTCGATGCTTTCAAGGCTCATCCCCAGAATGCGCATTATGCCGCAACCAAGGCGGCTGTCGTCAGCCTGACGAAATCCTTTGCCCAGGAATGCGCCAAGGACCAGATCCTTGTCAATTCCGTAGCGCCCGCCGGTTTCGCGACGGATCGCGCCAAGGAGCTCGGATTCCTGCCGGAGCTGGCCAAAGCCAGCGCCCTTGGCCGCGCGGCCGAGCCGGTCGAAATGGCGGAATGGATCGTCATGATGGCATCGAGCCGCAACACCTATGCAACAGGCGAAAACGTCGTCGTCAGCGGAGGCTACATCTATGTCTGAGCCGCTGCCCTATCGGGTCGCCGTGGTCACCGGTGCGACGAGCGGCATCGGTCGCGCCACCGTCGACAAGCTGTGTAAGATGGGGCTGACGGTCTATGCCGTTGGCCGAAGCGCCGAGGCTCTTGAAGAACTCGCTGGGGAAAGCGGGGCGAAGCCGATCCGGGCCGATGTGCGCGATACCGCCGAAATCGTCAAGCAGCTTCACGGAACTGAGGTCGATATCCTGATCAACAATGCCGGCATTCTCTCGACGCGGGCGACATTCAGCGAGATCGAACCGTCCGAAATCGATGCCATGATCGACATCAATCTCAAGGCGCCGATGCAGCTGACCCGTGCATTCCTGCCTGCCATGGTTGAGCGAAAGCGCGGCCACCTGATCTATATCGGCTCGAGCGGCGGCCAGGCGCCGTATCCGAATATGGCGGCCTACGGCCCGTCGAAGGCCGGGCTCAGCCTGTTTTGCGACAATTTGCGCTGCGACCTGCTCGGGACCTCCGTTCGGGTGACCGAGGTGGTGCCGGGCCGCGTCCAGACGGAACTTTATCGAACCGCAATGGCGGGCAATCAGGCGCGGACGCTGCTCTATGACGGCTACCGTCCGATACAGCCTTCACACATCGCCTCGATCATCTCGAACGCCATCGAGCTTCCCGTCTTCGTCGACGTGTCGCGGATCGAAGTCTTCCCGACGGACCAGGCGACCGGCGGCGGCACCATGGTCAAATTTCCCGAGCCGTAGGCGGGCGCTCGCTTGTTTCGAAGAGACCGCGGGCCGCCTCGACCATCGATTGCAGCTGATTGGGGTCGCGTACGCCCTGTCGGTAGATCTCGATGATGATGCTCGCCATTCGTTCTGCTTCATCGCTGTCTCTTGCTATCGCGTAATCGGCGCGGAGCTTGTCGAAGACGTGCTGGCAGGTTTCAAGATCGCGGGAGTCCAGCGGTACCTGCGATCGGTTTTTGATCGTTTGAACCATCTCTATTCCCTTCGAAAGGCCCGCCAGCGAGGCCGGCGGGCCGGCAGATGTGTTAGAAATCCATGCCGGGGCCGGCGGGCAATGGCGGCGGCGCGTCCTTCTTGGGTTTCTCGGCGATCATGGCTTCGGTCGTGACGAGAAGGCCGGCGATGGAGGACGCGTCCTGCAGCGCGGTGCGAACAACCTTTGCCGGATCGATGACGCCCTGCGCATAAAGGTCGCCATATTCGCCGGTCTGAGCGTTCCAGCCGTAGGCGAAGTCACTTTTCTCGCGCAGCTTGCCGACGATGACCGAGCCTTCCGCTCCGGCATTTTCGGCGATCTGCCGCGCCGGCGTCTCGAGCGCGCGGCGAACGATGTCGACACCGACACGCTGGTCGCTATTGGCGGTCTTGAGGTTGTCGAGCGCCTTGACGGAGCGCAGCAGCGCCACACCGCCGCCCGGCAGAATGCCTTCCTCGACCGCCGCCCGGGTTGCATGAAGCGCGTCGTCGACGCGGTCCTTCTTTTCCTTCACTTCGACTTCCGTCGAGCCGCCGACGCGGATGACGGCAACGCCGCCGGCGAGCTTGGCAAGACGCTCCTGCAGCTTCTCGCGGTCGTAATCGGAGGTGGTTTCTTCGATCTGGGCCTTGATCTGGGCAACACGGCCTTCGATGTCGGACTTGGCGCCCGCGCCGTCGACGATCGTGGTGTTCTCCTTTTCGATCGACACCTTCTTGGCACGGCCGAGCATGTCGAGCGTGACGGATTCGAGCTTGATGCCGAGGTCTTCGGAGATGACGGTGCCGGCGGTGAGGATGGCGATGTCTTCGAGCATGGCCTTGCGGCGGTCGCCGAAGCCAGGCGCCTTGACGGCAGCGATCTTCAGGCCGCCACGCAGCTTGTTGACGACGAGGGTTGCAAGAGCTTCGCCTTCGACGTCTTCAGCGATGATGAGGAGCGGCTTGCCGGACTGGACGACGGCTTCGAGAACCGGCAGCATCGACTGCAGGTTCGACAGCTTCTTCTCGTGGATGAGGATATATGGGTCTTCGAACTCGGCCCGCATCTTGTCGGCATTGGTCACGAAGTAGGGGCTGAGGTAGCCGCGGTCGAACTGCATGCCTTCGACGACTTCGAGTTCGGTTTCGGCGGTCTTGGCTTCTTCGACGGTGATGACGCCATCATTGCCGACCTTTTCCATGGCTTCCGCCAAAAAACGGCCGATTTCGGCATCGCCATTGGCGGAGATCGTGCCGACCTGGGCGATTTCGGCATTGTTGGAGATCTTGCGGGCGTTGGCCTTCAGTTCCGCAACGATGGCGCCGACGGCGAGATCGATGCCGCGTTTCAGGTCCATCGGGTTCATGCCTGACGTGACGGCCTTGGCGCCCTCTTTGACGATCGCCTGGGCAAGCACCGTTGCGGTCGTGGTGCCGTCGCCGGCGATGTCGCTGGTCTTCGAGGCGACTTCACGGACCATCTGGGCGCCCATATTCTCGAACTTGTCTTCGAGTTCGACTTCCTTGGCGACGGAGACGCCGTCCTTGGTGATGCGCGGCGCGCCGAAGGACTTGTCGATCACGACGTTGCGGCCTTTCGGGCCGAGCGTCACCTTCACGGCGTTGGCCAGGATGTCGACGCCGCGCAGCATCTTCTCCCGGGCTTCGGTGCTGAATTTGACTTCTTTAGCAGCCATGTCCTCACTCCTTCATAGGCAGCCAGAGCAATTCCGGGAAAGGTGCGAAGCGGTTTTCCGTTCGGAATTGCGTCAGAAATAAAATGTTGGAGCTGTTCTGCTTTTCTACGACAAGCTGAAGCGCTCCAGCGTTGACGAATGTTCGCAGGGACCTCAGGCGGCCTGCTGCTGTTCGTCCTGGGTTTCGATGACGCCCATCACGTCGCTTTCCTTCATGATCAGCAGGTCTTCGCCATCGATCTTGATCTCGGTGCCGGACCATTTGCCGAACAGGATGCGATCGCCGGGCTTGACGTCGAGCGCCTGGATCTGGCCGGCATCGTTGCGTGCACCAGGGCCGACGGCGATGACCTCACCTTCCTGCGGCTTTTCCTTGGCAGTGTCGGGAATGATGATGCCGCCCTTGGTCTTTTCCTCTGACGTGACCCGGCGGACGAGAATGCGATCATGAAGCGGTCGGAACGACATGTCTTCCTCCATCGACAAACAGTGATGATGTTGCTCCCCCGGGCCGGACCGGATGACCAATCCGGGGCGGGTGCAAGGTTCCGCGCGAGCGCGCCTTGCGCGACTGATCTGGTTCGACGGCACTGCAATTTCAAGAGGGAATAAGAGAAAAATTAGCACTCTCCACCGACGAGTGCTAACGTATTGCAGGGAACAGAAAATCGGCTCCCGCGTTCGGACTACGAGGTGGATGACACTGCGTCGAAGGCGCGTTCAAGCCGCATCGAGGCTTGAATCCGGAATTTGACATTCCCAACTGTCTCATGATCGAGGCTTGACGAGCTCGATCACCGTCCCACGTCTTTTGGAGTGAGTGACATGGAAGAAAAGACCAATATAATCAGAGACCTCAGCATTGAGGAACGTGAGGAAATCTTCGTCGATATCGCTCGCACGCTGGAGGATACGGCGCGTGAGGCTCTTGTCGAAGGCAACATGCAGTTTGCGGCACTGTCCAACAACATGGCTGAAGCGATCCGCGTCAACGCCGACGAACTGGCCCGTGACGATCCCGACAATGCCGAGCTCGTGTTGCTGCAGGCGACGGCGATGATTTCGCAGTTCGAGGCCGTGCACCCCTATCGAATGGTGAGTATGGCCGTTCATTGATTGCCGCCGGCGCGTGCGGCTCGATCGCGCGCTCAAATCAATCGCCACCCACGCGGAACTCTCACTGCTTGCGAAGGTTATTGGATCACAACATCGAAGGGTGATCCATGATGACCGTCAAATCCACCGTGCCGCCCGAGAGCGGGACCGACGACGCGCGTTCCGCCGACACCGAACGGACCGAAGCCGATCGCAAAAGGGCATTGGAAACTGCCCGGCGCAACGTCAGTTCGACATTGGATCGCCACAGCGGCACCGAAACCCTAAGCCTCAAGCTTGCCAAAGAATATCTCAGCCTCGGCGGCCACCGCCGGTCGATGATCGACGACAATATCACCGACGTTCGTCAATGGGATGAAGATCCGCGGGAGGCCGAACGCTTCTGGAAGGAACGGGTGGAGACGCTTTCAAAGGACGAGCACAAACGGGTGGAGGATTTTCTTCCAACCATCAACACGCCGTGAAAGTGGCTGGGCCTGTTCTTCGGACGGCTTATTTAAATGCGCTTGGAGGAGATCATGGCGATAGACAAGCACGAGCAGATACGTCACCGTGCCTACGAAATCTGGGAGGCCGAAGGCCGCCCGGATGGCGCCGACCAGCGTCACTGGCTGCAAGCCTGTGATGAACTTGCGGGCGAGGATGAGCATGAAACACTGCAGAACCTGCTCGATGAAGACGACAGGGATGATGCAGCACTGCTCCAAGGTGCCGGCGAGAGCGGCGATTTCGATCGGCGACGAACGCCTGTCCAGGCCGCGGCGGTTCCCGTCCCTGACATCGAGATGACGACGGGCGAGAAGCCTTCCCGACAGAAGATCGGGAAGACCGAGGGCCCGTGATCGCCATGCAGCATCTCGACCATGCCATCCAAGTGGCTCTTACAGCCCATGAAGGTCAGGCAGACAAGACCGGCCGGCCGTTCTTCGAACATTGCCAGCGGGTCGCACTTCTCGTTTCCGGCGATGAGCGGCGAACGATCGCCTACCTTCATGACGTGGTCGAGAAAGGAAGCGGCTGGACGCTCGACAGGCTGAGGGAAGATGGCTTTGCGCCAGCGATCATCTCCGCCGTGGACGCTCTGACACGGCGGCCGGACGAGCCGGACGACGACTTCGTCAGACGCGCGGCATCCAACCCGCTGGCCTTGCCGGTCAAGCAGGCCGATCTCGAAGACAATCTCCGGCAGGCCGAACAGACCGGCAAGAACACCGAAAAGTACCAGCGCGGCCTGGATCTCCTGCGCGACATCAAGAGCCGACAATAGGGGCTCGGACAAATTTGCGCAGTTCGCCTGGCCGCCAAGATCGATAATGGGCCGATGGCGACCGTAACCTGACTTCCGCTGGTGCAGCGAAGGTTTTGTGCCTCATTTCATGTTTTGTTGGTAAACCACACTGTCGGGACGCCGAGCACGCCTCCCGTGCGCATCGCCGTCTTCAGTTCGTCCAGCTTGCTGAACGCCTGAGCCGCTTCAAACGTCGCAAACTCATGGGTGACGGTAATATCGTTCGGGTTGTCGATGGCGCGATAGACGGCTTGCGCTGTCACCCCATTGGCCTTCTGAACCTGATGAAACGCATCATATACCTTGCGCCAGGCGGCGTAGTCGGAGACCTCGTGCCTCACGAATAATGTCGTCATATCATCCTCCCCGATTGCATTTCCAAGTCTCGTGGATGGCTATTACGATTGAACCAGGAACATCATGGTCTCGGGCAAGACGCCGTCACTCGCCATCGCATCGGCGGCTGCCTTGGTCTGCATGAAGGCCATCAACTTTTCCATGTCTGCGACGTCCATGACCAAACCAACGCGGTTGGAGTTTTGCGGGTCTGTAAACGTACGAATGTTCGTGACGCCGATGGGTTCCAATACCTGTTTGCGGATGGGTGAAGCGAGCCAGTGTTTCGTGTCCTTGACGTCGTGACAGATCATTATGGTAGGCATTGTGTCCTCCTCTCAAGATCTCGGAAAACTGAAAGCTAAGTATGCTGTTGCGCTTTGCCGGATTTCATTACAGCAATGTTGCGAAGAGTGGGTTTTTCTTATTCATTAGTTGGAGATGTAAATATAACTATTGAGTAATTCGAAAATGTTATGCGACGGCGGCGTCGGGCGCGCATTGGGTTTTTGCAATAGCTTTGGTGACGGTTCCGGAGTCAGCGAGTGTCATTGGCGCTAATGACTTGGTCAATTTGACTTCCCTCCGATTGTCGCATCAATCTGACAATAGGATACGCCGCGTGCGAGATGGCAGAGGTTTGGAATGATCGAACGCCAGCCATTTGATCTCAAAGCCTATGTCCACGACATCGGAACAAGGCCGTGCTTTATCTGCGGCTTGCTCAAGAACGACCCCGCTTTCTTTCATCATCGCGTTTTTGAAGACGATGAGACGATCATTTTCCTGAGCAAATATCCCACGTTACCCGGCTATTGCCTTGTCTGTCCGAAGGAGCACCGTGAGGATCTGGCGCGAGACATGTCGAAGGATGAATATCTTCGACTACAGGGCAAGGTGCATGTCTTGTCGCGCGCCCTCAAAAGCGTGTTCGACGCCGAGCGAATTTATGTACTTTCGCTCGGCAGCCAGCAAGCCAATAGTCACCTGCATTTTCATGTCGTTCCCTTGCCTTCAGGCGTGCCTCTCGAAGAGCAGCAATACCATGCGCTGATGGCGGAGAATGGGGTCCTGCACATACCTGACGATCAAATGGCAGAGTTGGCACAGTGCATCGCAGAAGCATACCGTGCCGAGTTGACCGCACGATAGTCACTCCTGTTCCCCCAATCCCAGGCTATGACTGGAGAGCGAATGCCGGCACCCGCTCGCCGTTCTCGCGAAAGAGCCGCTCCACCTCTTCGAGGCGAGGGCAGGCGGGCGGATTATCGAGCGCTTTTGCCCAGTTCTCGCGGCTGGGCAATGCCATTGCCGCGGTCACGAGCACGGTGGTTCCGGGGCCGATTTCGCCGCGCAGCTGCGGCAGCAGGGTCTTGGCGTGGATGAGATTGGTATTTGGTATCGGGCTCATCGCATGGCCGGCCCTCGGATCGGGCGATAGATCCACGATCGCGCTGACATCGGTCTGTCCGTACCAGACGGCTCGGCCTTCCCCTGCATCGGAGCGGTCGGCATTGAAGTCCGCGCGTTCGATCGCAAAGCCGCCCTCGATTGTGCTGAGGGCGCGCGGCGTGGCGATGCGGTGGATGCGGATATGCCAGAGGTTTTCGGGAAGCAGCCAGGTTTCGATGGTGACATCGTTCCAGGGGCGCCAGCGCGAATAGAGGCGATTGTCGGCGATGAGCGCCTCTTCCATAGTTTCGCGCATGCGAAAATGGACGCCGTCGTCGGAGAGGCCGAGCATGCCGTCGAAGCTTGCGGCGGCAAAATTCCGGTCGTCGGCTTCGATGTTGAAGGCGTAGCGCGTGGAATAGACGAATTTCGAATATTTCTCGTTTGCGCCGAGCATCTTGTCATGCTGCTGTCCGGAGGAGAGCACGACCACGTTTCCTGGCGTGTGCATGGCGACCATGCCCGCCGGTTTCAACGCAACCGGCTCCGGAAATTCCGGCTGCGGCGCCTCGTCGGCGGTCCAGAATGGATGATCCCCGGGAAGAGCCAGCGGCAGGAAGAATTTCAGCGCCCAATAGGGCGAACCGGGCGAATTGTAGCTCTCGCTCATGAAGAGATTGGGATAGCCGTAGCCGACGGAGAGAACGCCGTCGCGCTCGGCAATCGGCATCGCCGACCACCAGCGGATATGGCGCATGTAATAGCCCTTGATCTCGGCCCAGGGCAGCGCTTCGACGCCGGCAAAGGCAAGCGCGCCCCAGAAACCACCGGCCGCGAAGCGGTAGGTCTGGCTGCGGCCGAAGGCAAGGGCTGCGCCATCGGGGCCGAACCAGTGGCGGATATCCCCGGCAAAGGTGTGGGCGCGATCCCGGAAGCGGTCCTTGCGCGCTTCGTCGCCGCGCGCCAGCACGGTATAGATCAAGCCGTAGAAATGCATGGCGAAGGGGATGTAATGATCGACCCGACGCACCGGCCCGTCGCGATACCAGCCTTCCCCGAGGTCGAAGGCTTCCAACTCGTTGAGATAGGCAAGGGTTTTCCCGTGGTCGAAGGCGACACCAACGCGCTCCAGCCCGAGATCGATGAGGACGCGGAAGAATTTCCAGTTGTTGTCGATGAATTCCAGTTCGCGCGCGCTGAGAAGGTAGGCGGCGACGGTCTTCTTCTCGCTATCGCTGAGCGGTTTCCAGATGTGTTCGGGGACAAGTGCCAGCGCGAAACCGACGGCGGCGAGCTCGACCAGTCGCTGATTGCGGTCGGCAAGATCGCCCCAATATTCGGGATGAGCGGGGTTCGTGCCGTTCGCCAGCCCGCGCCGATAGAGGTCCCAATGCGGGAACGCGCCGCCGCCTGCAGCGAACGGAACAATGCCCCAGAGCGGCCGTGCAAATCCTTCCAGATCCGCCGCCGCCCGGTCGAAGATCGCGCCGGCCGCACCGAGGCGCACACGGGCGCCGCTTTCAGAAAAATACGGCAGGAGCGGCTCGAAGAGATCGGTGACGGCCTTGGCGAGGTCGTCGCGGGTCTTCAGCGGATTGCCGAAGAGCGGATTGGCCCGGGCGGGATCATATATCATTGTCAGGCTCGAAATTCATGAAAAACTGGATCGGCCGCGGGCAGATATTGCCCGCGGCCGTCGACATTTCTTGACGTCTACTTGATGGCCTTCACGCCGTCGGTCATTTCCTTCAACCCGTCGTCGACGGACGTGTTGTCGGTCATGATTGCGTCATGCGCACGGTTGAGCACGACCTCGATCTTGGCGGCGTTCGGGTTGACCGCCATCTCCAGGTAGGTTTTCGTCGGCTTCAGCGCCGCCTTGCTGGCCTCGTCCTGCGGGAAGCCGGGCGTTGCCGCGATCGTGGCGCTGACGTCATCCGTCTTGAGCGCGGGGAACGTGCCCGTCGACGCGATAACGGCCGCACCCTCGGGACCGGTGACGAACTTGATGAAGTCGAGTGCGGCATCCTTGTGGTCGGAATTGGCGTTGACCGCCAGGCCGGAAATCTGGGCGGCCGTCGTGCCGGCCGCGACGCCGTCGGGATGCGGGAATTTCACGATGCCCCAGTTCTTGCTCTTCGATTCACCTGATTTCACCTTGGTGATCTGGGTGCCGACGAACCAGGTTCCCATCGGCAGCATGCCGATCGTACCGTTGAAGAAGAGCGCCGAATAATGCGTATTCGACGTCTTCAGGAAGGCGTAGGAGGGAATCGCGCCATCCTTCTGTAGGGTGAGCGCCCTCTCGTACCAGGGCTTCAGGAAGTCATACTCACCGTCGACCAGCGTGTGTTTTCCGTCGAGGACGCCGGGCAGCTGGACGGTCGACCGCCAGGTATGCAGGAGCGCGCCATAGGTCTTGTTGGTACCCATGCCACCCGTAAGCTTCTCGGCGGTCGCGTCGAATTGCGCCCAGGTCATGTCATTCGTGGGGTAGGGCACGCCGGCTTTGTCGAATATGTCCTTGTTGTAATAGACGATCCAGAAGTCGGAGCGGAACGGCAGCGAATAGAGCTTGCCGTCGATGGTCAGTTCCTCGATCAGGCCGCCATAGGGAGCCGGGTCGATCTTCTGATCCTTCACGAAGCTGCTGAGATCGGCGATGTTGCCGGCGCGCACCAGATTGGTGTAGCCCGGCACGTCCTTGATGGTGACGATGTCGATGTCCTTGGAGCCGCCGGTCAGCTGCGTCGAGATCATCTGCTGATAGTCCTGCGAGCCGAGGTCCATCTGCTCGAATTTCACGTTGGGGTGTTTGGCCTGATAGGCCTCGATCAGCGGCTTGTAATAGGCAGTCTTGTCCCAGTCCCACAAAGCCCATTTGAGCGTCACGGCGTCCTGGGCAAATGCTGCCCCGGCCGTCGTTGCAGCCAAGCTGAAACCCGCCAAGGCAAGTTTCATCGTCCTCCCAAATTTATCCAAATACATTCCCGTTCTCCTTCCCTGGATCATCTCTGGATCAGTTATTTATGAAGCGTTTCGTGCATGCGGTTTGCGGTACGGCGGCAGCTCGAGAACCATCACCGCCGCCCGATGGGCGCCGAATACGACGGCGAACATTCCGAGTGAAAAATTGAAGGTTGCCGGCATGAACACGGAAACCGGATAGAAGAGGATATGCGCCAGCCAGAGGCTTGCAACGAAGGCGAGCGCTGCAAGCGCCGGGAGCGGACGGATGATGGAGGCGAGCGCGGCGAGGCGCAGCAGCCTGGAAGCCGGCAGATCGCGCATCACCATCAGAATGATGAGATGGCAGGCGAGAACGGTGACGAAGGCGGTGGCGACGAGGGCAATCGCCAGCGGCACGCTCAGCAGCAGGTTGTCGCGCGCGCCGGCGGTATAGGCAACGATCGCATGGATGCCGATTGCAAGCCCGCCCGCGAGCACCAGCCCCCAAGCGGTGGCGCGCCAGAAATAGCGCAGAAAAGCTTCGGTGAAGTCCCGCAGCAGGTAGGTGTTGCGATCTTCCACAAAGGTCACCGAGACCCGGGCCATGGCGACCAGGGCTGCCGGTAGCGTCACCACGAGGAGCGAGGCCAGGATGAACAGGATGTTGAGCTTGACCATCTCCCACCATTCGCGGACGAGGATCTCGGCGAACAGCGCAAGGCCGGTCTTCTTCGGAGCATCCTTCGGAATGCCCGGTCCCTCCCTCGTCCACATCTCCCGCAACCACTGCATAGCCGTCTCCCGCAGGCGCCTCAGTATAGAATCGAACGTTCCGTTTCCTTGTCGAACAGCTGCGCGTTGGTCATATCGGCGACCAGCGTCGCCTCCTCGCCGATATCAGGCCGGTAGCGCGGCGAGACGCGGGCGATGAGATTGCGTCCGCCCGCCACCATGTTCAGGTGCACTTCAGAGCCCATGGGTTCGGCAAGCTCGACGACCGCCTTGAGGGGCGCCAGGTTCTCCGGTGCGATGTCGGCCGGCGGCAGTTCGTGGAAATTCTCGGGGCGGATGCCGAGCACCAGTTCGCGGCCTTCGTAAGGAGCGATCCTGTTCTGGTCGAAATGGGCAGGCAGCGGCAGTTCCCGGCCGTCGAAGACGGCGACGTAGCCTTCGCCACGGCGCAGGATGGTCGAGGGCAGCATGTTCATCTGCGGCGCGCCGATGAAGCCGGCGACGAACATGTTGACGGGGCGGTCATAGAGGTTCTGCGGTGTGTCGACCTGCTGGATATGCCCGTCCTTCATGACGACGATCCGGTCCGCCATGGTCATGGCCTCCACCTGATCGTGGGTGACATAGATGAAGGTGGCATTGAGGCGCTTGTGCAGCTTGGTGATTTCGGAGCGCATCGTGCCGCGCAGCTTGGCATCGAGATTGGAAAGCGGCTCGTCAAGAAGGAAGACGGCGGGATTGCGCACCATGGCGCGGCCGAGGGCGACGCGCTGGCGCTGGCCGCCCGAAAGCGCCTTCGGCTTGCGGTTCAGGAGATGACTGATGTCGAGGATCCTGGCGGCATCCTGCACCTGGGCATCGATGTAATCGCGCGACACCTTCCTGAGCTGGAGGCCGAATGCCATGTTCTTGTAGACGGTCATATGCGGGTAGAGCGCATAATTCTGGAAGACCATGGCGATATCCCGATCCTTGGAAGGAACGTCGTTCATGACGTCGCCGCCGATCTTGAGCTCTCCTCCCGATATTTCTTCGAGGCCGGCGATCATCCGCAGCGTCGTCGATTTGCCGCAGCCGGAGGGGCCGACCAGGATGATGAATTCCTTGTCTGCGATCTCGAGGTCGATGTCGTGGACGACGGTAAGCGCACCGTAGCTCTTGTTCAGCTCTTTAAGCGAAATGCTGGCCATCGGGTTCTCCTGAATTCACCAATAGGAAGACCAGCTGCGCGAAAGGCGCGTCAAAGCTTCCATGTAATAATAGTCTCCCCAGGAGACGCATTCATCGACGCCCTCGCCGCGGCAGGTGTTGAAGGGCGATTTCTTCGAATAGGTGGCGTGCAGCACCAGGCCGTTCGAGACGGTGGGATCCTTGACCGCATAGTGATCGGCAAGGCTCTTCATCATGCGCCGCGCCAGTATGTGATAACGCTCGGCCGGCTCCGGTTCGACGAGATCGGCCATCTCCAGAAGACCGCAGGCGGCGATCGAGGCCGACGAGCTGTCGCGCGGCTCGCCGTCGCCGTCGGAAAAGACGAGATCCCAATAGGGCACCATGTCGGCCGGCAGCCGGTTGAGATAGAAGGCAAGCAGCCGGTCGAAGGTTTGGCGATATTCCTCGATCCGCTCATAGCGATAGGAGAGCGCCATCCCCGAGATTGCCCAGGCCTGTCCGCGCGCCCAGGCGCTGTCGTCCCGGTAGCCCTGCCTGGTCGCGCCGCGCACCGGCGCTCCGGTGACCGGGTCCATGTAGAAGGTGTGGTAGGTGGAATCATCCGGCCGAACCGAATTGGCGAGCGTGGTGCGGGCGTGGGTGAGAGCGATCTCGCGGTATTTCGGATCGCCGGTCTCGCGGCTTGCCCAATAGAGAAGCGGCAGGTTCAGCAGGCAGTCGATGATATAGCGGTATTCTTCCGCCACCCCCTTGCGGCCCCATGCCTGGATGAACTGGCCGACGGGCTGGAAACGCTCGATCAGCTGGTCGGCGGCGAGCAAGGCGGCCCTGCGGCCATCCTCGTCTCCGACGAGCTTCCAGGCGGCGATGCAGGACGGCGAATAGAGGAAGCCCATATCGTGATGATCGGTCTCGATGCGGTTCACGATCCGATGCAGGAACGATTGGACCTGGATCTGCGCCGCATGTCGGAAGACCGGATCGCCACTATGCTCGAAGGCGAGCCAGAGTTCGCCGGGCCAGAAGCCCGCGGTCCATTGAGTGTTCGCCACAGCCGGATAGAAATTCCCGACACTCGAATGGTTCTGCGAAGCATAGGTGAAAGTAGGAAGGTTGCGGCGGATCTGCGCGACGGCAAGATCGAGCGCGGCTTTCGCTTCCTCGTCGGTGATCGGTTGCGGGGCGACGGACGGAACGGCGTTCATGGATTTAACCCTTCAGTCCGGTCGAGGCGATGCCCTCGACGAAGAAGCGCTGGAGAGAGAGGAAGACGATGAGGACCGGAATGAGGGCGACGACGGAGGCCGCCATGATCAGTCCGTATTCGGCCGAATATTGCGAGATGAACATGCGCAGGCCGATCTGGACAGTCTTCAGCTCGGTCTTGGTCAGATAGATCATCGGCCCGAGGAAATCGTTCCAGGTGGTGACGAAGGTGAAGATCGTCAGCGTCGAGAGCGCCGGCTTGGAGAGCGGCAGCATGATGCGCGCCCAGATCTGGTACTCGTTCATGCCATCGATGCGGGCCGCTTCGCAAAGCTCGGTCGGGATCGACATGTAGAACTGCCGCATCAGGAAGACGCCGAAGGCGGTAAAGGCCTGCAGGCAGATCAGCGCCAGATGGGTGTTGTTGAGGCCGAATTCGCGCATCAGCAGGAATTGCGGCACCATATAGACCTGCCAAGGCATGGCGATGGTGGCGATATAGCCGAGGAACAGCGTGTTCTTGTAGGGGAAATTCAGCTTGGCGAAGGCGTAGGCGGCAAAGCTGGAGGTCAGCAGCTGCAGCAGCGTGACGATGATCGTCAGCTTCGAGGTGTTGTAGATGAAGAGGGCGAGCGGGATCTTCGTCCAGATATCCACGTAATTCTGCCATTGCGGCTCCGCCGGTATCCACTCGATGGGGAAGGCGAAGACGTCGCGGCTGAGCTTCAAGGATGCCGAGAGCATCCAGGCGAAGGGCATCAGCATGACCACCGTGACCGTGATCACGATGGCATAGAGGAGGACCGTTTTGGCGGTGACTCTGCGTCCTGCGATCCTCATGCCTCGTCCTCCCTCTGGCGCCGGAACTGGAAGACGGTGACGGCGAGCACGAGGAAGAACAGAACGAGCGCAACCATGCTGGAATAGCCGAGATCCCAGGAAATGAAGGCTTCGTTGTAGATGTGGTAGACGAGGACGAGGGTCGAGGTGCCGGGACCGCCCTGAGTGATCATGTAGATCTGGTCGAAGACCTTGAACGACTGGATCGTCAGCATGACGGTGACGAAGAAAGTCGTCGGTCCGAGCTGCGGCACGGTGACATGGATGAACTTCTGCCAGGAATTGGCGCCATCGAGATCGGCGGCCTCATAGAGCTCCGAATTGATGCCCTGCAGACCGGCCAGATAGATGACCATGTAATAGCCCATGTTCTTCCAGATGCCGAACAGGATCACCGTCACCATTGCCCAGTGGCGATCGGCAGCCCATCCCGGCATGTTCTTGGGATCGAGGCCCAGCGTGTAGAGGATCATGTTCACCGGTCCCATTTCGGGATTGAAGATCATGTTCCAGACGACCGCGACGGCCACCAGCGAGGCGACATAGGGAAAGAACATCGCCGTGCGGAAGAAATCGCGTCCGACAATCTTCTGGTTGAGGAGGACGGCGAGGCCGAGCGCACAGAGCAGCGTCGCCGGCACGGAGGCAACCGTATAGATGACTGTGTTCCAGAAGGCCGCGATGAAGGCCTTGTCCTCGAAAAGTCGCCAGAAATTGTCGAGGCCGGCGAAGGTAATCGCATTCGAGCCGTCCCAATGCATGAAGGCGAGCACGAAGGCAAACAGGATCGGGCCGAGCGTGAAGACGGCAAAGCCGAGGAAGTTCGGCGCGATGAAGGAATAGGCGACGAGCGCGCTGCGTATCCTGCGCTGGCGCTTGGACAAGACGGTGGCTTTCCTGCCGGAAGTTGCCAGAGCGCCATCTCCAGCGATGGCCGAATTCGATATGGACACCGATGCCTCCTCTTCCTCTCGCAACCACATAGCACAGTTCCGATACTGGTCAAACAAGTTCTGAATAGGTCATACGAATTTAATAGAAAGCGCAAAATACATATGATAGGTGAGCATGCAGACCAAACGCTCATCAATGCTTTCCGGTGCGGGGAGGGATATGTTCAGCGAGATTTCAGGGGAGCTGCCGGATGTGCTGGGCGATTTCACGCCTGGGTCGGTTTGCTCAGATCGCGCCATATGGAACTCCGTGCCGCAGACGGTCCGGGAACGGGTCATTCGCGATGCCGAAGAGACGCTTGCGCGCGCCTTTCCGCTCATCACCGCCTCGGATTACCGGGAGTTCACCGCAACGGGCAACCGCTCGCGCTTCGAGGAGCTTTATTTCGCGCGGCGCCGGATGCTCAACAATCTGGTGCTCGGCGAACTCGTCGAAGGTAGGACGCGGTTCCTGCCTGGGATTGTCGACGGCATCTTCCTGATTGCCGAGGAGAGCGGCTGGCAGCTTCCGGCGCACAACGCCTATGAACGAAGCGGTGCGCGGCTGCCGCTTCCCGACAATTCGCAGCCTGTCGTCGATCTCTTCGCCGCCGAAACGGCGGCCCTGCTTGCCACCGCCGTCGCCTTGCTGGGCGACGCGCTCGACGGCTTCAGCCCCGAAATTACCGCCCGGGTGGAACGCGAGATCCAGATCCGCATCGTCTCGCCCTATCTCGGCCGGCATTTCTGGTGGATGGGCCGCGGCGAGGAGCGAATGAACAACTGGACGGCCTGGATAAGCCAGAATGTCCTGTTGACGGTCTTCTCGCTGAAAACCGACCAGCCGGCGCGCCGTGCTGTTGTCGAAAAGGCGCTCGGCAGCCTCGATGCTTTCCTGAAGGACTATGCCGAGGACGGGGCCTGCGAGGAAGGCGTGCTCTACTATCGCCACGCAGCACTCTGCCTGCATGGCGCGCTGACCATTCTGGATGGCGTGGCGCCGGGCCTGTTCGGCAAGCTCTGGCAACAGCCGAAAATCCGCAGCATGGCTGAATATATCGCCCATATGCATGTGGCCGGCCGCTATTATTTCAACTTCGCCGATTCCTCCGCGGTGGTCGAACCCTGCAGTGTGCGGGAATATCTGTTCGGACAGGCGGTCGGTTCGCAGGTGCTGGCTGAGTTCGCCGCGGCCGATAGGGCGGCCTCCGGAAGCTCGCACCTGCCCGGAGAATGGAACCTCTGGTATCGCGTGCAGGAAGTGCTGATCGGCCCGACGCTTCCCGATGCCGCCCCGCCGCATCCTGCGTCCCGACGCGATATGTTTTATCCCGGCATTGGCCTGTTCATCGCCCGCGACGAGCAGTTTTCGCTCGCCGTCAAGGGCGGCAACAATGGCGAGGGCCACAATCACAACGATGTCGGAAGCGTGACGCTCTACAAGAATGGGCGCCCGTTCCTGATCGATGTCGGTGTCGAGACCTATACCGCAAAGACCTTTTCGGCGCGGCGCTACGAGATCTGGACGATGCAATCGGCGTTCCACAACCTGCCGACATTCGCAGGCGTCATGCAGTCGGCCGGCGACACATTCGGCGCGCGAGACGTCGAGGTCGGGTTTGACGAGGAGCGCGCGCGCATATCGCTCGATATAGCAGGCGCCTATCCCGCCGAAGCAGAGCTGCACAGCTACCGGCGCATCGTTTCCCTGCTGCGCGGCCGCCATGTCGAGATCGTCGACAGCTATGACGGCGGCAAGCCGGCGGTGCTGTCGCTGATGACGTGCCTGGCGCCGACCGTCGTCCCGGACAGGATCGATCTCGCCGATCTCGGCAGCATCTTCGTCGATGGCGGTGGCGAGATCGAAATCGACGAAATCGACGTGGAGGACGCCCGGCTGAGATCGGCCTGGCCCGGGAAAATCTACCGGCTGCGCGTGCCGTTCGCCGGCAGGGTTCTGAGATTGCGGATCGTATGAGGAAGGCGAGCATGGAATTGACGCTGAAGATCGTGGATGCCGATGGGCTGGTGCTGGCAAGCTCCACAGGGCGGGACGAGACCTTCCTGGTCTATCGACAGAGCTATCGCGAAGGCGATCGCGTGGTCTTGGAGGTCTCCGAGCCTGGACATGTCTTCCTCGCCCTCGATGGCGCGATCCAACCCGGCCTGGTCTATATGAAGGAATGCGCCTATGCCCTCGCCGTGCCCTTCGGCGACAAGCGCAAGCCCTATTCGCCGAATGCCTTCCGGGGTGATCTCCACCGGCTTTCGGCGCGAAGCGCGCGCCCCGACGAGATCGTGCAACGCCGTAATCTCGCTCTGAACCCCTGGGACGATCATGCCAACCGGGCGCTGTTTCCGCATGCGCGCGCCAATGTGGAGACCCGGGGCGAAGCGGCCTTTGCCGCGCGCAACGCGATCGACGGCGAAAAGGCCAACGACGATCACGGCTTCTGGCCCTATACGAGCTGGGGCATCAATCGCGATCCGCAGGCGGCGCTGAAGCTGGAATTCGGCCGGCCGGTCAGCATTGACGAGATCGTCTTCTATCTCCGGGCCGATTTCCCGCATGATTCTTGGTGGAATGAGGCCAGCGTCACTTTCTCGAACGGCAGGACCTCCCGCTTTCCCTTGGTGAAATCGGGTGTTGCTCAGAGCTTTTCCATAGAACCCTGTATCGTCGAATGGGTGGAATTGCATGGGCTGATCAAGGCCGAGGATGCCTCGCCCTTTCCGGCGCTGACCCAGATCGAGATCTGGGGAACGGAAGTGCCGGGCGCCGTCGATCGGGACGTCGCAGTTGCGGCCGAAGATAAACCAGAGCCGGCCGCTCTTCCTCTCAACTTATGACCCCACGGATGCGCTTCCGCCAAGCACTCTGCACATGCTAAGGAGGTCGGATGCGACTGCTTGTGGTGGAGGACAACAAGGATCTGGCGGCCTGGCTGGGGAAAGCCCTGCGACAGGCGCAATATGCTATCGATATTGCCCACGATGGCGAGGATGCGGAGCACATGCTCAAGGTGGCGGAGTATGCCGCGATGATCCTCGACCTGGCGCTGCCCAAGCTTGATGGCTTGACGCTCTTGAAACGATTGCGGCAGTCCGGAAACAAGCTGCCGGTCATCATCTTGACTGCGAATGCGAGCCTGGACGGTCGTGTGGCGGGGCTCGACAGCGGTGCCGACGACTATCTCGCCAAGCCCTTCGAAATCGCCGAACTCGAGGCGAGGATCCGTGCGGTGGTTCGCCGCGGTCAGGATCGGGCATCCTCCGAGATCACCGTCGGCAATCTGCGCTTCTCCGGTGGAACGCGGCAGTTTTTCGTCGCAGGCGAACCGCTGCAGCTGACGCCGCGTGAATATGCCGTTCTTGAACAGCTTGTCATGAAGCTCGGCAACACGATCTCGAAAGCCGCTCTTTCCGAAAGTGTGTTCGGTTTCGACGACGAGGCGGATCCGAGCGCTATCGAAATCTACATCCACAGGCTGCGAAAGAAGCTCGAGAGCAGTTCGGTTCAGATAGGGACGTTGCGCGGGCTCGGTTATCTCCTCCGACATGTCCAGTAGCCTCATCACAAAGCTGGGCGCCACGATCGCGCGGCTCAGCCAGAGCCTGAGGGTACAGCTGCTCTGCTGGGTGCTGCTCACTCTCTTCGGCGCGATCGGTTTCAATCTTTACGACAGCTTCTGGACGGCGGATGCGACAGCAAAACTGGTGACGGATCGAACGCTTCTGGCCTCGGCCCGCGTCATTGCTGAAGCCGTCCGCGTCGATGAGGGCGGCAATGTTCAGGTGGACGTGCCGCCTTCCGCGCTGGAGATGTTCGATACGGGCTTCGGCGACCGGGTATTTTACCAGGTCATCACTGTGTGGGGCAGTCTGGTGAGCGGTCTTCCCGACCTGCCGTTGCCAGCCGTACAGCGGGCGGGCGAGGATCGTGCGTTCCATGGTGCCGATGTGCGCGTCCTGATGCTCGACCATCCTGTCGTCGGCCTTCCCGATGACGGCACGATCTCCGTCACCGTCGCCGTGACGCATAACAGCCAGTATGCGATGCGAAGGCAGCTATGGCTTTCGGATTTTTCGAAGCAGTTCGTGCTCGTCTTCGTCGCAAGCCTGGTGACCATCCTCGGGCTTCAGCGGGGCTTGGCGCCGGCTCTGAGACTGCGGGACGCCGTGCGCCAGCGCGGGCGCAACCGTCTCGATCCGCTGCCGCCCGAGATGGTGCAGAGCGAACTGCGACCGCTCGTTCATGCCCTGAACGACCATATGGAGCGCGTCCAGAACCAGATGGCCGCACAGCGACGCTTCGTATCGAATGCCGCGCATCAACTCAGAACGCCGCTCGCGCTGATTTCGACGCAGGCGAGCGTGGCAGCCCGCGAAGCCGATGCGGCTCGCCGCGACGAGGCGCTTTTCGCCCTTCGCACCAGCACGAAGCAGATTTCGCGTCTTGCCAGCCAGCTCCTCACCTTGTCACGGGCCGAGCCCGGAAGCCGCCGTCCGCGCAGCGATACGACCGATCTCAGCAAGGCTGCCCGCGAGATCCTGGAAGCGCATGCCGAAGAGGCGCTCAAGCGCAACATCGATCTCGGACTGGAAGCGGACCGACCGGTCATCGTCGAAGGCGATGGGACGATGCTGCGCGAGATGCTGGTCAACCTCATAGACAACGCCATACGCTATACCTGTGCCAATGGACGGGTGACCGTCGCGATCGGCCAGGCGAACGGCAACGCCGTCGTCACCGTCGAGGACGACGGACCGGGTATTCCGATCGGCGAGCGCGAGCAGGTTTTCGAACGCTTCTACCGGATTATGGGGACCGAAGCCGAGGGGAGCGGTCTGGGGCTTGCGATCGTGCGGGAGGTTGTCGAAGGCGCCGGAGGCTCAGTCTCGCTCGATGACGCGGAAGGCAGTGGGCTGGTCGTGACGGTGCGGCTTCCGCTTGCTTAAACCTCAAGTGCATCAAATGACAGAAGGCCGGGCATGCACCCGGCCTCCTGTTCGATCTGCCTTGGGAGGAGGTCGGATTGGATCACTGCGTATCGAGATGCTGCTGCGGGCGCCACTTCGCCAGGCGGTTCTCGATCAGCGTCATGATATATTCGGCGAAAAGCGTGACGACCATGACGAGGAGGATTGCCGCGAACATGCCGGCGGCATCGAACGTACCCTTGGCGATCGAAATCAGCTGGCCGATGCCGAACCGGGCACCGACGAATTCGCCGACGATTGCGCCGATGATCGCGAAACCAAAGGAGACGTGCAGACTTGCGAAGATCCAGCTCATCGCCGAGGGGATGACCACCGTGCGGGTGACCTGCCAGTCCGAGGCGCCAAGGATGCGCGCATTGGCGATCATGTTGCGGTCGGCCTCGCGCACGCCCTGGAAGGCGTTGGCAAACACCACGAAGAACACCATGATGAAGGCGAGAGCAACCTTGGACGGCAGGCCGAGACCCATGATCATGATGAAGATCGGGGCGAGAACGACGCGCGGGATCGAGTTGATCGCCTTGATGTAGACGGAGAAGATGTCCGACAGGAAGCGGTTGCGGCCAAGACCGATGCCGACGAAGACGCCGGTGATCGAGCCCGCGAAGAAGCCGATCAAGGCCTCCTCCATCGTCACCCATAGATTATACCAGAGCGAACCTTCCGTGGTGCCTTCGGTCGCCCATTCGTAGAGGCGCTCAACGACGCCGCTCGGGCTCGAATAGAAGAACGGGTCGATCCACTGCATGTTGGAAGACAGCTCCCACATGCCGATCACGAAGACCAGGATGGCAATCTGCCAGAAGCGCACCGCGGTGTTGCGCCGGCGCATCGCCTTCAGCGCCGACGCCTCGATTTCCGAGTCCGACGTGCCCGGCCGAAACAGGGTGGCCGAACCGGCCTCAAGAGTGGTGTGTGCCATGATATCCTCCCTCAGGCCGCTTCGCTCGCGCGCCGGTAGCTGGTCTCCACCTCCTCGCGGAGGTCTTCCCAGATCGTCTTGCAATAGTCGATGAAGCTCTGCTCGTAGCGGATTTCCGACACGACGCGCGGGCGCGGCAGATCGATCGTATAGACCGACTTGACCGTCGCGGGGCCGGCGGTCAGGACATAGACCTTGTCGGCGAGCGCGACAGCCTCTTCGAGATCATGGGTCACGAACACCACCGAGGCCTTTCGCTCCGCCCACAGCTTCAACAGCTCTTCATGCATGACGGTGCGGGTCTGGACGTCGAGGGCCGAGAAAGGCTCGTCCATCAGCAGAATTTCCGGCTCGTTGATGAAGGTCTGTGCCAGCGAGACGCGCTTGCGCATGCCGCCGGAAAGCTGGTGGGGATAGTGATGGACAAACTTCGAAAGGCCGACGCGGGCCAGCCAGTCGCGTGCGCTCTTTTCCGCTTCAGTGCGCGACTTGCCGCGAAACAGCGGGCCGGCCATGACGTTGTCGATGACGTTTTTCCAGGGAAAGAGCGCGTCGGTCTGGAATGCGAAGCCGACACGCGGGTCGATGCCGGTGATCGGGCCGCCCATCAGCCGGACTTCGCCGGCGCTCGGGCGTGCAAGACCCGTCACGAGGTTGAGGGTCGTCGATTTACCGCAGCCGGTGGGGCCGACGACGGCGACAAACTCTCCGCGGGCGACGGTCATGTTGAAATCGCGCAAGGCGGTAAGGGACTTGCCGGTCGGCGAGACGAAGCGGCGGCTGACATTGATCAGCTCGATCGCCGGAATCTGGTTGTTGTCATGTTGCATGATGATACCTGAAGCGTGCCTTTGGGCGCGTGCACGCAATGCCCATGGATCGATCGGTTGGCCGCTTCCGGTTGGTGCCGGAAGCGGCGTGACGCCCTACTTGACGTTCTTGACGAATTCCGTCGTGTAGGTCTTGGACAAGTCGATCTGCTTGCCCTTGACGTTCTTGGAGAACTCCGAGAGCACGGCAAGCACGGTTTTCGGACCGTCTTCCGGCATGACGCCATCGGGCGTGAACATGCCCTTGCCCTCGTCGAGAGCCTTGATGTAGCCGTCCTTGTCGCCGACGTAGAAGTCCTTCGGCATCTTGTCGGCGATCTCGGCGGCGGAATGCGTGTTGATATAGCGCAGCGTCTTGACGAAGGCGTTGGCGAGCTTCTGTGCCTCTTCCTTGTGCGCGTCGACCCAGGAGGCCTCCATGTAGAGCGAGGCGGCCGGATAGGTGCCGCCGAGCGCCTGACGGGTCGACTCGACCGTGCGCATGTCGACGAGCACACTCGCTTCGCCTGTTTTGACCATGCGCGAAATCGTCGGCTCGGTGGTCATGCCGGCCTGGATCTGGTCCTGTTGCATGGCGGCGATGAAGGTGCCGCCGGCGCCGACTGGAACCGTCACGACGTCGCCGGGCTTCAGGCCGGCCTTCGAGGCCATGAAGAGGGTCAGGAAGTTGGTGGACGAGCCGAGACCGGTGACGCCGAGGCTCTTGCCCTTGAAGTCGGCCGGCGACTTGATGTCGGGATGTTTGCTCGAGACCATCTCGACTTCGCCCGGCGCCTGGCTGAACTGGACGATGGATTCGACGAATTTGCCTTTGGCCTGCAGGTCCACACAGTGGTCGTAGAAGCCGACCACGCCCTGGACGGCGCCGGCCAGAAGCTGGTTTTCAGCATCGACGCCGGCGGCTTCGTTCAAGAGCTCGACGTCGAGACCCTCGTCCTTGAAATAACCGAGCGATTCGGCAAGTTTGGCGGGCAGATAGATCTGCTTCTCATAACCGCCGACCATGATGGTGATCTTGTCGGCTGCGTTTGCGGCACTCGTAGCGAAAGATGCTGCGGCGAGAAGCGTCGAAAAGGCGACGGTGTGAAAAAGGCTGCGTGAAGAACGCATGGAAATCTCCTCCTGTGGTTTGCTCGCATCGTCGTCTCGCCACCCTTGACCCGTGTCTCCTCCACGATGCTGCCCCTTCCTATGACGTCGAAGCTTTCAACTAGCTTTCAGCTGCAGCCGCGACCGTGCCGTGCTCGGCGGGCCATCATTCAGACGATTCCAGGCTCGGCGCAGCTGCCGCGCCGAGCCGAAGCCGGCGCGCATGGCGACGGCCTCCATGTCCAGTCGCGAACCGGCGAGCATCTCGCGGGCAAGAGCCACGCGCATACGGTTGACGAAATCCGTAACGCTCATGCCCGTCTGCTCGTTGAACAGCCGTGAAAGGTTGCGCGGGCTGGCGCCGCTGAGGCGGGCGAGCAATGCCACCGACCAGTCCCGAGAGGGGTCGGCGACCACTGCATCCTGCGCACGATGAATGACCGGGTGGATATGGTTGCGACCTTCGAGCCAGGGCGAAAGTTGCGGATCCGAGCCGCCGCGCCTGAGATAGACGACAAGGTATCGCGCCACCGCAAGCGCACAGGCATGTCCCGCCGCTTCGGCGACGATATGCAACATGAGGTCTATGCCGGCGGTGATGCCGGCGCTGGTGAGGCGGTCTCCATCCTCGACATAGAGCCGGTTGTCCCGGACGCGCGCCGTCGGCGCGAGCCGGGTCAGATCTTCCATGCAGCCGTGATGGGTGGTGCACTCGCGGCCGTCGAGCATTCCGGCCTCGGCAGCGAGCAATGCGCCCGAGCAGATCGAGACCAGTCGAATTCCTGGACGAATGGCGCGCTGCAGCCATGCGACAATGGCAGCCTGGTCGGCGCGTTCCTGTTCGTCCCGCCGATGGCTGCTTTCCATCGGAACGTCGGTGCTGCCGGCAATGACGACAAGCGCGCTATCGGGCAAGCATTCCGGCAATGCTGCGACGCCCGTAACGGCAAGGCCGATCGAGCTGCCGACCGTCGCCGACGGGCCGATATAGGTGACGGTGAAGCGCACTGTGGGCTGTTCGAGGTTTGCCTTGCGCAGCACTTCGATCGGACCGGCCACGTCGAGCAGCAGCACGCGCGGCGGCACGACGACGAAGACCGGAATATCGAAGGGCTGCGCGGCGTCTGTCATGCGGCGAGTGGCTTTTCACGCCCCGCCAGGGCCTGTTCGACGGTCGCGATCCGAGCGAAACGGCCTGACAGGACCAGTTCGGTCCGGTCCCGGATTTCTCTCGCACTCCAGGTGCGCCCTGTGGCGTCGGTCATCGGGAAGGTCAGGGTCGCTTCGCCGACATAGTCGACTTGATAGCCGAGATCGGAGGCGTGGCGGGTGGTGGTCTCGCAGCACTGTTCGGTGCGGATGCCGGAGACGAGGAGACGACGGACGCCGTTCTCGGTCAGCCACACGTCGAGACCCGAACCGACCAGGGCGCTATGGCGGTTTTTCCTGAATGTAGCCTTCGGCGCGATCCTGAGCGGTGCGAGTGTCCTGACGAACCCGGATGCCTCCGAAAACGGCGCGTTTTCATCGACATGGAAGATCTGGATGACGGGTATTCCGTCGGCTTCCGCGCCGTCGATCAACGCCTGCTGACGATCGATGTAGGCGGATGCCAGGTTTTCATCCCAGTAATCGCGTTGTCTGAAAGACTCTTGGGCGTCGATAACGAGAAGGACAGTATCATGGCCGGACATTTTTTGCTCCATGGCGGTTGATCATGAAGCCATATTCGGCAATTTGATGGCACGGGAAAATGCGCGCGCCGGACAAATAGCGGACAATTCGCGCCAATCGCTACGGGCGCTTTCAGACAGTTCCTCGACCGACTATCAGCTGGTAAAGCTTCGCAGATCCTTCAGCAGCTTGCGGTACCTTGCCTGGCTGCCGACCAGATGCTCGCGCATCGCATTTCGGGCGGCCTGATCGTCCCTGTCGGAAATGGCAACGACGATCGCCTCGTGCTCTCTGTGGATCAGCCTTCGGTAGGCGGTCTGTTCGGCTGTCCTTGTTTCCGGGACCAGCCTGGACTGCGGGATGATCGCCGAGCCCTGGGACTCCAGGAACTGCCGGAATAGCGGATTGTTCGTGGCTTCGGCGATGGCGGCATGGAGTTCGAGATCGGCCTCGCGAATGGATTGGTCGCTCTCGATGCACTTGAGAATTTTCCGGTGGCATTCGAAAATCGCCTCCTCCTGCGCGGGCGAGCGGCGCAAGGCCGCAAGACCGGCAGCTTCGATTTCGACAGGCGTTCTGATCTCGAGCACTTCCAGATCGGAAACAACGCGGGCCTTGTCGGCTTTCCCAGCGGAGACAGCCGGATCGGCGCCGAGGACGAAGATGCCTGCCCCCTGGCGCACCTCGACAAGCCCGTCGGAGCGAAGCGCAGCCACCGCCTCGCGCACGACGGTCCGGCTGACGCTATGCGTTTCGGTCAGTTCATGCTCGCTCGGAAGCTTGTCGCCGGCAGAATACTGGCCGCTCAATATGGCTTGCCGAAGGCTTTCGCCGACCTGTGAGACCAGCGACCCGGAGCCTTTGCTGCGATCCTTCATCTGCATAGCCACGCCTGCCCCCGCATCGGCTTGATCCGAATGCCGTCCAAACGCGCGGCACTGCGAAACTCATGATTCATCACACATGTATGACAAATTTCGCGCTCTTTCAATGGTCGCGGCAGTCGGGCTTGTTCCTTGGCGGTTTTTACTTGGAGATCAGCCGCTGTGTTTTAGCGCAAACTCTCGGCATTCCGTCAGTCCGCCGACATGTTTCGAGCTTTTCTGAGATATAGGTGACTGGATATAATCAGAATTAATCGCTATGATTATAAGTGATTGACAAGGAGTTTTCGATGGAGACCAAAGTTCTGACTGCCCATGTTCCACTGCCGCTTGCGCAGAAGGTCGATCAACTTGCATCGCGGCTCGAACGCTCGCGCGGCTGGATCGTCAAGCAGGCACTGACTGCATGGATCGACCAGGAAGAGGAGCGTCGGCGTTTGACGCTTGAGGCGTTGGCCGACGTGGATAGTGGAAACGTTGTCGATCACCAGGCTGTTCAGGCCTGGGCTGATAGTCTTGACAGTGACGAGCCGATTTCGTTGCCCCGGTGATGGAAGTCAAATGGACGAACAAAGCGGTTTCGGATGTTACCCGCTTATACGACTTTCTCTCTCCGGTCGACCGGCGGGCTGCGGCCCGAACCGTACAGGCGCTGACGGCAGCCCCTGCGCGGCTGCTTGAGCAGCCACGTCTCGGCGAGCGACTCGAGGAGTTTGATCCTCGAGAGGTTCGCCGCATTCTCGTCGGCCGTTACGAGCTCCGCTACGAAATCCAGCAGTCGACAATCTATGTATTGCGGCTTTGGCATACGCGGGAAGATCGGTAGAAGCCCTCACAGCCGCCTGGTCGATTCCCCGCGCACGAATCTCGGCGTCAGGATGAAATCCTCAGGCGGCGCGGCGGCGCCCTCCGGGCTTGCTATTCTTGTCAGCAGACGTTGTGCCGCCAATTCCCCGAGCTTCTGCGCATCCTGCACCACCATGGTGATGCGCGGCGTGATGACATTGCTCCATGGCACGTCGTCGACCATCGCCAGCGACACGTCGTCAGGGCAGCGGAAACCCATCTCCTGCATCACCTGCAGTGCGGCCAGGCCCGTCATGTTGTTGGCGCCGATGATGGCGGTCGGCCGGTCGCGGCGGGTCAGCAGCCGCATCGCCTGCGCATGGCCGCCGGTCCTGGTGTAGCCGCCCTCGACCACCAGCGAAGGATCGATCTCCACACCGGCGCCGGTCATCGTGTTCAGAAAGCCTTTCAGGCGCTCGTCGGCGGTGTGCAGACCGGAAGGCCCGGAGATGAAGCCGATACGCCGGTGGCCGAGTTGCAGCAGATGTTCCGTCAGGATGGTGGTGGTCAGCGGATTGTCGGAGCCGACGAAATCGCGCTCTGCACCCTCCACCTTCTGGTCGAACATCACGATCGGCGTCTTGAAGTCGCGCAGGAACGTGGCGTATTCCTCGCCGCGCCCGTTTGCCGCTAGCGCAATGCCGGCGATCTTCTGCGCCTCCAGCCGCTCCAGCAGTGCCCGCTCGAGGTCGGCCCTGCCGGAGGAGTCGGCGATCAGGACGAAATAGCCGTGATCGAGCGCCTGGTGCTCGATCTCGCGGCGGATGTCGCCGAAGAACATGTTGCCGAGATTGGCCGAAACGAAACCGATCAGCGAACTGCGTCCGCGCGCCAGCGTCTGGGCCACCGGGTCGATGCGGTAGCCCGTCGAATTTATCGCCTGCTGGATGCGGTCGAGCGTCTCGGCGCCGACCCGCTTCGGGCTGTTGAGCGCGAGCGAGACGGTCGAGATGGAAACCCCCGCAATGCGCGCTACGTCTCGTATCGTGGTCATGTCTGTCGAACCGGTTCTAATGCATTGTTATGTCCGATTTTATTGATCGGCGCAACATCCATGCCTCAAACTGGTTATTCCGTAGGGCTTGCATTTCTAAAACTGCGACCGCGAATTTGGCTTGACAGGCGCTGGATCAAGTAAGATTGTTACTCACCGAACCGGTTCGATATGATGTTGAGCCGGAAAGCAGGGAGGAGAAACCTGTGACGAATTCGGAACGCCTGTCGGAAAATCCGGCATCGGAAGGAGCGGGCAAGCACGCCTGGTTCAGCCACGACCGCCTTGGCATGTTCATCCATTGGGGCCTCTATGCCTTGGGAGCCCGGCATGAATGGTTGAAGAACCGCGAAGAGCTGACCGACGACCACTACCAGCGCTATTTCGATAATTTCGATCCTGATCTCTACGACCCCAAGGAATGGGCCCGCCGGGCACGTCTTGCCGGCATGAAATATGTCGTGGTGACGACCAAGCATCACGAGGGTTTCTGCCTCTGGGACAGCAAGGTGACGGATTACAAGGCGACGAACACGCCCTGCGGCAAAGATTTGCTGACGCCGCTGGTCGAAGCCTTTCGCGCCGAAGGACTGAAGATCGGCTTCTATTATTCGCTGCTCGACTGGCACCATCCCGATTTTCCGATCGACGTCCACCATCCCTTGCGCAACCATCCGCAGGCCGAGGCGCTCAATGCTGGCCGCGATATGGCCAACTATGCCGCCTATATGCGCGAACAGGTGCGTGAACTTCTGACCGGTTTCGGCCGCATCGACATCATCTGGTTTGATTTCAGCTATCCCCAGCGCGAATATCGCGGCCTGCCCGGCAAGGGGCGTGCCGATTGGGAGAGCGAGCGCCTGCTCGCACTGGCGCGTGAATTGCAGCCCGGCATCATCGTCAACAACCGCCTCGATCTGCCGCCCGGCAATCTGCCCGACGTGACGACGCCGGAGCAATATACGCCGCGCGTGGCGCCCGCTATCGCCAGCCGGGGGGTGCTCTGGGAAGCCTGCCACACCTTCAGCGGCTCCTGGGGCTATCACCGCGACGAGGATAGCTGGAAAAGCCCGGAACAGATCATCCAATTGCTCATCGATTCCGTCGCGCTCGGCGGCAACCTCCTGATGAATGTCGGCCCGACCGGCCGCGGCACGCTCGATGCGCGCGCCATCGGCGCGCTCGAAATCTACCAGAACTGGATTGAGGTCAACGCACGCTCCATTTATGGGGCCGGGCCATCCGACTATCCGGTGCCGGCCGGCTGCCGCTATACCCAGCGCGGCAACCGCCTCTACCTGCATGTCTATAATTGGCCTTATCGCCACATCCACATCGAAGGCCTCGCCGACAGGATCGCCTATGCGCAATTCCTGCACGACGCCAGCGAAGTGCGCTGGCTGAGCCACACCAAGGATGTGGATTCCAATATCGGCGTGATGGTGCCGGAAGGCATGATCACACTCGAACTGCCGGTCCGGCGCCCGGACGTTACCGTGCCGGTGATCGAGCTCATCCTGAAGGCGTGAGCTCGATCGCACTCGCGTGTCCTTTGCGTTCATGGAGGGAGGAGAAACCCATGAAGGTTCTGAAGAAAACGCTTTTGCTTGCCGCAATCGGCAGCAGTCTTTTTGCCACAGCCGCATCGGCCGAACAGGTCAACCTGACCTGGCAGATGTGGACCGGCTCCGAAGCCGACACCAAGGGCTGGCAGCACCTGGCCGACATGGTGACGGCCAAATATCCCGATATCAAGGTGACGCTGACGACGACGGGCTGGGTCGATTACTGGACGCGGCTGCCGGTGTTGGCAGCGTCGGGCCAGCTCGCCGACATCGTTTCCATGCAGTCGTTGCGCATGCCGAATTTCTATTCGCTGCTCGAGCCGCTAAATGACCGAATAGCGGCCGACAAGTTCGACGTCGGAGCCTTTACCCCCTCGATCATCGGCGGGATGTCGGTCGACAAGCAGCTTTACGGTCTGCCCTATGATGTCGGCCCGTGGGTCATCTACTATAACCAGGATGCGCTCGAAGCCGCCGGCATTCCCTTGCCGAAGCCGGGCTGGACGCTGGCCGAGTTTACCGATGCCGCCAAGAAATTGACGAAAGACGGCAAGTACGGCTTCGGCATCACCCCGGTCAACTATTCGGTCCTGGCCTCGGCCTGGGGCGATAAATACGTCAACGACGCCGGAGAGCTCGACCTGACCAATCCTGGCGCTGTTGCCGCTGCCGACAGGCTGATCGGCTTTGCCGCCAAGGATAAGATCGCGCCGCTGGTGCCGCCGAGTGCCGATGTCGGCACGGTCGTCCAGGGCCGGTTCAATTCGGGCAACGTCGCCATGTATATCGATGGCCCCTGGTCGATTATCGGCATGAAGGACCAGGCGAAGTTCAAGATCGGCCTCACCACTCTGCCGCGCGCCGAAGGCGAACTTTCAGCCGTGACCGCGGGCTCCGGTTTCGGCATTGCCACGACAAGCAAAAACAAGGATGCGGCGTGGAAGGCGATCCAGGTGCTGACCAGTCCCGAGGCGCTGCAATATCTCGCCGAACAGGGGCGCGCGCTGCCGGCGCGCACGGCCTCGCAATCCTCCTGGTATAAGGTGGCGGCCAAGGACATCACCAATGGCGGCGAGGCGCTCGATTATTCCCTGGCGCATTCGGTGCCCTATGTGATCACCAACAATTGGGCGGCGGTGGAAAACCTCTTCAACCAGTATTTCCCACCGGCTTTCGCCGGCAGCGCCGATGCCAAGCAGACGATGGAGTCGATCCAGAGCCTCGCGCAGCAATAGGATGGCGCGGCAGGATTGCCGCGCATGGAGGAAGACATGTCGCAAAGCGCCGTCGCCGAAATTCCGTTGCAGCCCGGTCAGCCACGGCGCTTTCTGAAGCCTGAGACGCAGACGGCCATGCTGTTCCTGCTGCCGAGTTTCCTCGGCTTCATGATCTTCATGGCCCTGCCGATCCTGGCGTCGCTGGCGCTCTCCTTCACCAACTGGCAGCTGCTTTCGACGCCGTCCTTCGTCGGCTTTCAGAATTATATCAAGCTGTTCACCGTCGATCCGGCCTTCTACACGATATTGAACAACACGCTGTTCTTCGCCGTCGAGTATCTGGCCGTGAATATCATCGTCTCGCTGACGCTGGCGGTGTGGATATCCAGCCTGAATCACGGCAAGGCGATCTTTCGGGTGATCTTCTTCCTGCCGACCTTCACCCCGACCATTGCCGCCTCGGTGGTGTGGCTCTTGATCTTCACGCCGGACGGGCTCGCCGACAGCGTCATCCGCTCGCTCGGCCTCGGCCTGCCGAATTTCCTGCTGAGTTCGAGCTGGGCGATGCAGGCGGTCGTGATCGTCACGCTCTGGGCCAATGTCGGCTACAACGTCGTGATGTTCAACGCTGCGCTCGATCTGGTGCCGAAGCATTATCTCGAGGCGGCGACGATCGACGGAGCCAATGCCTGGCAACGCTTCTGGCGCATTCGCCTGCCGCTCATCTCGCCGACCATCTTCTTTGCCACTGTCATGACGGCGATCACCTCGCTGCAGGTCTTCGACGAGATCTTTGCGATGACGCGCGGCGGCCCCGGCTCGGCGACGTCGACACTCGGCTTCGCCATCTACCAGAAGGGCTTCGCCAATTTCCAGATGGGCTATGCCTCAGCTCTTGCCTGGGTGATGTTCGTCATGATCATGGCGCTCACCATCCTGCAGTTCCACATGCAGCGCAAATGGGTGCATTATGACGATTGATCCGAGCTCACGGCACCCACATTCCGTCTCTGCGGATCGCCGCCGCATCTTGCGTGGGATCGGCACCGTCTTGAGCTATGCGGGGCTTTCGCTGGTTGCGCTGCTGTTCCTCTTTCCCTTCTTCTGGATGGTGTCGAACGCGGTGCGCTCGAATGCCGAGGTCATGGCCGTGCCGGTCCGCATTCTCCCCGAGGAATATCATTGGGGCACCTTCGTCGAGGCCCTGGTGTCGCTGCCGTTCGGCACGTTCCTGTTGAATTCCTTCATCGTCGCCTGCGGCGTCACCGCGATCGTGATCGCGGTATCCTGCCTTTCCGCCTATGCGTTCGCACGGCTGCGGTTTCCGGGCCGCGAAGGACTGCTGCTGACCTTTCTCAGCACGCTGATGATCCCCCAGGTGATGCTGGTCATCCCGCTCTTCCTTCTCGTCAGCAAGCTCGGCTGGATCAACACCTATCACGGCATGATCCTGCCGGTCGCCTTCTCGTCCTTCGGCACCTTCCTACTGCGCCAGTTCATCCTCGGCATTCCCAAGGATCTCGACGAGGCGGCGATGATGGACGGGGCCTCGCGCCTGCGCATCCTGGTCAGGATCATCGTTCCGCTTGCCATGCCGGCCATCGGTCTCCTGGCGCTCTTCACCTTCATCGCGCAGTGGAAGAGTTTTCTCTGGCCGCTGATCGCTACCAGCGGCCTCGAAAAAGCCACGCTGCCACTCGGCCTCACCCTGTTTCAGACGCAGCAGGGCACCGCCTGGAACTACATCATGGCGGGTGCGACGATCTCCATGCTGCCGGGCGTCGTGCTCGCCATCGTGCTGCAGAGGGTGATCTACAAAGGCATCAGCGTCGGCTCCGGCTTCGGCGGGCGCTGATGTCTATAAGTACAAGGACTTAAGCGCATTGCGTCAAGTTCGATGCGATGTCCTTGAAGTCCGGCCGATTGCCGCCGAAGAACGCGCTGCTCGCGTTGCAAGATCATATCCCCTGCTTAACGTTTGTTTCCGGTCGAAAAGTAAAATTTAACCAAAATTTGAAATAACGCAGTTGTATCCGAATTGCGCAGGGGAATTCATGAAAACGGCCACGCTTGCATCCATCGCTCTGGCGATATCGGTCTCTGTTGCCAATGCGCAGACGATCGCGGTTTCGATGACCAATCTCGACAAATTCAGAGAGATGCTTCTGAACGGCGTCGTCTCGCACGGGAAGACGATATCAGGCCTCAAGCTCGTCACCGCGAATGCCAAGGGCGACAACGAACTGCAGAAGAAGCAGGTTCAGCAGTTCGTCGCCGACAAGGTCGATGCCATTATCATGATGCTGTCTGATGGCGATCTCGGGCCGCAAATGACCAAGATCGCAGCGGATGCCGGCATTCCGCTGATCTACATCAACACGACGCCCTCCAATCTTTTGGACTTGCCGGACAATCAGGTCGTCGTCGCCTCCGATGAGAAAGACTCCGGTACGCTCGAGACGAAGCAGGTATGCTCTCTCCTCAAGGGCAAGGGCCGCGTCGTCGTGCTGATGGGGGAGGTCTTCCATGTGGCTGCCCGCACCCGCACCCAGGACATCACCGATGTCATTGCGACGCCGGAATGCAAAGGCCTCGAGATCGTCGAGCGGCAGGCGGCCTATTGGTCACGCGATTATGCCGATCAGCAGATGCAGGAATGGCTGGCGGCCGGCGTCAAGTTCGATGCGGTTATCGCCAATAATGACGAGATGGCGCTTGGTGCGATCCGCGCCATGAAGAGGGCCAATATCCCGATGAAGGACGTCGTCGTCGGCGGCGTCGACGCGACCGACGACGCGCTCGCCGCGATGGTGGCCGGCGATCTCGACGTCACCATTCTCCAGAGCGCCGTCGGGCAGGGCGCTGCCGCTGTCGACGCCGCCGTGAAGCTGATCAACAAAGAGAAGGTGCCGCGCGAAAACAACGTTCCCTTCGAACTCGTCACACCTGAAAACATTGCCGCCTATCTGCCGAAGAGCCAGTAAGCATAAGAGGACTATCATGTTGCATTTCTGGAATAAATTCGGCATTCGCGCGCAGATCACCTCCGGCTTCGTGCCGCTGATCCTGTTGATGAGCCTGCTGACGGTCAGCGCCATCTCGGGCATGAACGGCCTCGCCGCGATCTTCGCATCCTATCGCGTCACGGCCGGTCAAAGTCTCGCCATCTCGGACTACAGCGAGCAGTTGAACGAAATTCAGATGTCGGCCGAAGCGTTCCGCTCGACGCCGACACAAGCCGTGGTCGACAGCTTTCGCGCCGGCGTGAAGGCCTTCGAGGCGGATGATCCGCGTTTTGCCGGCAACAAGGAGCTGCAGTCCGGCCTTGCGGCGATCCGTCAGGAGATCACCGCCTATGGCAAGGCTTTCGAACAGATTGTTTCCCTCCAGGCCCGACGCGACATGCTGATCTCCAAGGTCACCGAATTCGGCCCCTGGACCAGCATCGCGCTCAACGACGTCGTGCGCAGCGCCTGGCGCCAGAACGACGTGGCCCTGCTGCAGATGACGGCGGCGACGCTGGAGGCCCTGAACCGCAGCCTCTATTTCTCCGAACGCTTCGTGCATTCCGATGATTTCGCCGCCTATGATACGGCGCAGGCAGCACTCGCCGAAGCCGTGGCGCTCAACGATGCCGCCGCCAAGGCCGCAAAGAACGAGCTGCAGAAGAAGCGCCTGATGGGCGCCGGCCAGCTCATGCAGAACTACACCGCCCGTCTCGGCGACATGAAGGAGGTGCTGCAGGCTGCCGGCAATATCCGCCAGACGCAGCTGAACGTGCTGGCGCCGAAGATATCAGGCGAGTTCAAGAATCTGCAGGCGGCAGTGACCGGCGCGCAGAAGAACCTCGACGGTTCGGTCGACGCAACGGTTGCCTCCGCGACCAGCACGACGCTGGTTATCAGCGGTCTCCTGATCGTCATCGGCCTGGTGCTTTCCTATTTCGTCGGCCGGCTGATTTCCTCGGCGGTGCGCAACATGGCCCAGTCGATGGAACAGCTTGCCCGCGGCGAGGAAGGGATCGTCATCACCGGCGTCGAGCATCGCCACGAATTGGGCGCCATGGCCCGGTCGCTGAAGGTCTTCCAGGAGACAGGCCGCGCCAAGCTGATCGCCGAGGCCAATGCCGAACGCGCGCGCCTCGCTGCCGAAGAGGAACGGCTCCGTCAGGAGGCCGAGCGGCTCTCCGACGCGCAGGTGATGGAACATGCCTTCCGCCAGATCTCCGTCGGGCTGGACGCATTGTCGAAGGGCGATCTCACCGTCCGCGTCGGCGAAGTCGATCATCGCTACGTCAGGATCCGGGATCATTTCAACAACTCGGTTGCGAGCCTCGAAGAGGCGGTGGATTCCGTCATTCGCGCGGTCGCCACCATTCGGTCCGGCCTTGCGGAAATCTCCACGGCGTCCAACGATCTCGCCCGCCGCACCGAGCAGCAGGCAGCGTCCCTGGAAGAAACGGTGGCGGCGCTGGGTGACGTGACCCGTGGCGTCAACGGAACGGCGGAGGGCGCAAGCCGCGCCCAGGGTGTCGTAGCAACCGCCCGCACCAATGCCGAAAAGGGCGGCGAGATCGTTGCCCGCGCCATCGACGCGATGACGGAAATTCAAAATTCATCGTCGAAGATCGGCAACATCATCAGCGTCATCGATGAGATCGCCTTCCAGACCAACCTGCTGGCGCTGAACGCCGGCGTGGAAGCGGCGCGTGCCGGCGAGGCCGGCAAGGGCTTCGCCGTCGTCGCTCAGGAAGTCCGCGAGCTCGCCCAGCGCTCCGCCAACGCGGCAAGGGAGATCAAGCAGTTGATCTCCACTTCCTCGGCGCAGGTCAAGACAGGCGTCCAGCTGGTGGGTGAATCCGGCCTGTCGCTCGAACAGATCGTCGAGCAGGTCACCGCCATGAATGCGACCGTGGCCGAGATCGCCGTTGCCGCCCGCGAGCAGGCGACGAGCCTGCGCGAGGTGTCGGCCGCCGGCGACCAGATGGACAAGGTGACGCAGCAGAACGCCGCGATGGTTGAAGAGACCACGGCGGCCGCCCAGAGCCTGACGCATGAAACCGAAAGCCTTGCCGAATTGCTGCGGCGCTTCAGGACGAGCAGCGGCCGGGCATCGGAGCATCGGCACTACGCCTTGGCATCCTGACCTTCCATCGATGCACGAAAGTAAACGCCGCCGCCCGAAAGGGCGGCGGTCGCGTCAGTGGCTCCCGGGTGCCGGACCGTGTGGTACGCCGGCAATGCTCTTGCGAACATGACGGACCGCCGTCCAGACGGCGAAGAGCACGAGCGGGATGGCGCCGAGTACGGCGAGCTTCGCCACATGCGGATCGACACCCAGTTCTGAAATGCTTTCCAGGCAGATCTTCGCCAGCCCGACGGTGTAGTAGGTGATGGCGATGACGGAGAAGCCTTCGACCGCCTGCTGGATATGCACCTGGATGCGCGCCCGCTCTTCCATCGACGTCAGCAACGACGCGTTCTGATCCTCGAGCTGGACCTGCACGGTCGTCCTGAGAAGGTCTCCAGCCAGGCTCACACGTTCGGCGAGTTCGTCGAGCCGGCGCTCGGCGGCTTCGACCGAGCGGACGGCCGGTTGAAAGCGCCGGTCGATGAAGGTGCCGAGCCTCTGGCGCTGCTCGACGCGTGCCTCGCGAAGCTCCGACACTCTGCTCGCGACAATTTCGGCATAGGCTTTCGTCGCTCCGAAGCGGTGGCGGGCCAGCGCCGAGAAGTTGAGAACATCCGACGAGAGCCTGGTCACCTCGGAAAGCAGCGCCTTGTCGACCTTGATCGCACTCTGCATATGCGCGATCAGCAAGTCGAGGCGCCGGTCGAAGACGGAGAGCTTCGAGACCGTCTCGCGCGCCATCGGCAATGCCAGCAGCGCCATCATCCGGTATGTCTCGATCTCCAGGAAACGCCTGACCATGCGGCCGGTGCGATAGGCGTTGAGGTTGCGGTTGAAGAACAGGAATTCGACGAAACCGCTGTCGGTCAGCCGGAAGTTCGAATGCACTTCCGCATCGCCGCCGCCGACCTGAGAGGCGACATAGTCGAGTTTCGGTTTTTCCGGACGCTGTCCGTCCTTCTCGTCCCGCACCAGCACCCGAACGGCTGCAATGATCTTTCCGTCGATCTGGCGGCAGCAGGCCTGAAAGGCTTCCGGCGGCTGGCTGCCGGGTTCGGCCGATGCCGGAACGACGAAGGTCAGCGTCAGGAACTCGGTATGGGCCTCCCACTTCAGCCGGCCGTCGCCGAAACGGCCGATGCCGTGGTTACCCTCGCGAGTCGTGGAGACATCTTCCAGCCCCGGCAGCGAGACTGGGATTGAAGGAGGAGCATTCTCGCCGACGATGGCGACGTGCCAGACATCGGTGTCGCCGTCGAAATAAAGCGACGGCCGCGCGTGCAGCTCGTTGTGAAGTTCCCTTCGCAGCGGATGCTCGGAGCCCATCGGCATGGAAATGCACCTCTATACGGTAGGCAGTCGCTGGGTCGCCGGACGTAACCGGGTTGCCGGCACTTGTGAATTAACGGACCCGCAGGCTGGCGCAGACCGACAACGCCTATAGCCTCTCGCGGGGCTCGTGTCACGAGACCTTCGCCGACGGATGCGGAGGCTGCGCATGACCGCGACATCCGGCCGCGCGTTCAAAGCAAGCGCCAGGCGATAAAGCTTCCAAGCAGCTGCGCGCTGCCGCCTGCCGTCATCGCGACGATAAAGGCAGTTTCCGCCTCCCCCAGGAAGGCGAAGATCGCCCCGAGCAAAGCGACGCCTATCGTCGCCCCGACCATGCGGGCAACATTGATCAGGGCGCTGGCCGTGCCGGCGCGATCGGCGGTGACGGTCGAAACCGCAACCGCCGTCAGAGGCCCCGTCGCCATGCTCATCCCGATCCCGGTTACCAACAATCCGATCTCTTCGGCGATGAGCCAGTCGGCCAGAAAGGATGAGCCGAGCAGGAGGTTGCCCAAACCCATCAGCGCCAGTCCAGCAGATATGGTGCGGTTCTTCCCAAGGTGTTCCGAAATCGAGCCGGAGAAGGGTGAGATCGCGATGAAGCTGAGAGCCATCGGCAGCAGCGACAGTCCGACCTCCACCGAGGCCAGGCGTCCGAGGCCGAGGGAGGCGAGCGGAAAAAGAAAAAGCGTGCCGTACATGCCGAAAGTCATTGCGGCCGTTCCGGCCATGGCACCGCGGAACTGCCTGCCCGAAAACATCGAGATCGGAACCAGAGCCTTCTGCTCCAGGCGCTTCTCGACGATGATGAAAAGCAGCAGAAGCAGCGCGCCGGCGATTGCCATGAGTGCCATCCATAAGGGCGGCAGATGCGATGATTCGATTGCGGCGAGGGTCAACACGGTGAGAGATACGATCCCCAGCAATTGCCCCGGCATGTCGAAGGACCGGCCTTGCCGATCGGCACTTTCCGGAACGAAAAACCGTGCTGCCGCCGCCGCGATCAGCGCGATGGGAATGACGACGAAGAAGACGGATCGCCAGCCGAAATCACGGATGAGGAGGCCGCCGAGGCTCGGACCGATCGCCAGCGACATTCCATTGCAGCCGGCCCAGATTCCGAGCGCCCGGGCACGGACCTTCTCATCCCGGTAGATGACCCGGATCAGCGAAAGAGAAGCGGGCAGGAGGAGGGCAGAGCCGAAGCCGGTCAGGGCCCTCGCCGCAATGAGGACCGCGATGGTCGAGGTGAAAGCGCAGCCAAGGCTCGCCAGGGCAAAAACAGCGCAGCCGATCACGAACATCAGGCGGCGGCCGTAAAGATCGGCGAACAGGCCGCCGCTGATGAGAAGTGCGGCGTAAACGAGATTGTAGGCGTCGACGACCCACTGCAGCTCGGTGACGGAGGCCCTGAGATCGAGCCCTATCGGCTGAACCGCCAGATTGACGACCGATGTATCGACCTGCGCTACGATCACGCCGAGGCAAAGAATGGCGAGAGCGGCCGGCTTCAGCTGCGAGTAAGCCTGGGTGCCTTGTTCGATTGAGTGCATGACGCTGCCTTTCCAGTACGGCGCCGTGCGTCTTTTCAGACGCGCAAGGGACGCTGCAACACTTTGAAGGCAGACGTAGCGTGGTTCAGGCCGTCGACAATTCGAAACAGGTCGAAGTGTCCGTAGGGAAAATGAAAAGCCACGGCCCTGTTGCGAGGCCGTGGCTGCTGCATGCGCGCATTTTGCGGGACAACGCGTGACCGGGTTACTTGGCGGCGAGCGCCCCGTTGACCTTGTCGACGTCGGCACTCATTGCCTTGAAGGTCTCGTCGAGGGAAAGCTCGCCGACGATCAGCTGGCTCATCCTCTGGACGATCAGCTGATAGATGGCGGAGGATCCCTTGAGACGTTCCAGGTCCCGGGCTGCCTGCGGCACGCTATTGCGGCTTCCGAGGAAGACGGCCATGGCGTCCTTAGCATTCTTGCTCTCGAGCTTGTACTGCGGGTCCTTGATGTCGGCGCCCGTCAGGATGACGTAGTTTTCGGCGATTTCACGCTGGACCTTTTCGGAGCCGAGGAACTCGATGAACGCCGCCACGGCTTCCGGATACTTGGTGCGCTTGAAGCCGACGATCGCGGTGCCGCCCGGCATTGCATAACAGCCGGCATCGCCGCACGGGGCGCTGATCGCCGTCCAGTCGAAGGCGTCGCCGATCTTCTTCTGGAACGGATTGACCATCCAGTTGCCGGCGAGATAGGTCACGACGTTGCCGTTGACGAATTCGTCGCCCATGTTCTTGTACTGGGTTCCGCCGGCAGCGCCCCACATTTCCTTGGGGAAGGAGCCGTCCTTCGTCCAGCCGTAGAGATCCGTGACATAACGCTTGGCGGCATCGTCGGGGAAGAAGAACTTGCCGTCCTTGACGTAGTTCGAGCCGTAGGAGAATGCCGCGCCGGAAAAGCGATGGCCCGAGCGATCCATCGTGAAGGGGATCTGGGCGCCGGTCGCCTTGGCGACGCGCGCCGAGGCTTCGACGATGTCCTTCAGCGTGGCGGTGGGCTTCGGAAGCGGTTCGCCGGCCTGTTCGAAGAGCGTCTTGTTGACGAAGGGCAGGTTGAAGGTCTGCGAGGCGATATAGCCGTTGATCGACTTCGGATCGTTGACGCCGGGGAAGCGAAGCGTGTTCAGGCTGTCGCCGTGCAGCTTGGCAAAGCCGTCCGGGTCTTTCATGTAGGGACGCATGTCGAGGTAGTAGGGCGCAAGCTGCCAGTCGGTGATCTTGGCGATGTCAGGACCTTCGCCGACGGCGAGCTGCACCGGCAGCTGCTTGGCGACCGCATCATAGCCCGACGAGACGAAGTTGACCTTGACATCGGGATGCGCCGTCTCGAATTCCTTGCTCAGCGCTTCCATCCGCTCGACGTAAGCCTGGTCGTCGTCGGTAAACAGAAAGGTGATCGTCTTGGTTTCCGCCATGGCCGCGCCGGCCCATGCGAAAGAAACGGTAGCCAGCGCCAGTGCGAGGGCTCCTGAGAGATAGGTTTTCATTTTCATCCTCCCATGAAAACATTTTCATCAATCGCGGCGTCAGCCATCGATAAATGAATTTCATATACTTGACATTCGTCCCGTCAAGCTATTTTCTGAGGCAATAGCGATGTTTTTGAGCATTTTTCAAAAACGACGCGCCCAAATGACCTAATGAAAATATTTTCATAGGATTGCGGAGGAGGCGGTCTGTGAAAACGGAATGCATCAAGCGGCCGGACGATATGGCGCCAGCATATGGCGTGGCCGCGGGCCAGACGGTAACGGCATGGGCGGTATCCGGCCTCATCGCCAGCTATTTTCCGGGCGAGCCGGCGTCGGCCGAAGACCGCGTAAACTATCGTTTCATCAACGGTTTCGTCGATGTCGGCGACCTGCCTTGCCGCAAAGCCTTCTGGTCCACCATGGTGGGGCGGCCGCTCTCGCCCGACACGTCCTGGCCGACCGAGAGCCTCTATCTTCCCGGTTCGAACCGCCGCGTCGAGTTCACCGGCTTCTGGCATGTGCCGACGCATCTCAGGCGATGGCTGAAGGGCACGTTCAGGACCGAGACGGCGCGAACGCTCAATCTCAGACTGAAGACCTGCGGCGGCGTTCGCATATGGGTCAACGGACAGGAGGCGGTGCGCTTCGAACCCTTCAAGCGTAATGTCGAGAGCGCAACCGACATCAGGCTGACGCTCGAAGCCGGCGACAACCACATTCTCGTTCACACCGAAGACCTGGCCGAGCGCGACACGACGTGGTTTTTCGAGCTAGAGCTGCTGGATGAGGAGCCGCTCTGCGTGCTGTTGCCGGTATCGCTGGACCAGGATGAGGTTCGCGAGCTGGAAGCCCTTGTGCGCGGCGTTCGCCCGGCCCGCGACGTCTTCGTCAACCAGCCGCTGGAGATCATCTTCGACACGGCGCCGGAGCGCGACCTGCCTGTAGAGCTCAAGGTCATCGGCCATGGTCACGAGCGGCCCGTTCTCGCGCATTCGAAACTGACCCTGCATGCTCATCAGAACCGTCTGGTCGCCGAGAATGTCTCTGGCATCGCAGATGGTTATCACGGCATCCACATGACGATCGGTTCCGGTACGGGCTCGGTCACCCGCGTCATCGATGCCGCCTTCATGAGCTGCATTTCGCCGTTGCCGGCCGAGGCATCGCTTTCTGCCCGCAAGCGGCAGGCGCTGGAATACAGCGCCCGCTTCGGCGCCAACCGCGTCGGGCGTCTCATTGCGATGATGGAAACCGGTCACCACGACCAGGAAAGCTTCGACCGCATCATCGACGCAACGCTCGTCTCCATCGATGCGCGGGAGGATTGCTCGGATTTCATCATGGTGCCACTGTTGTGGCTGCTCGGCGCCTATGCCGACCGGATGCCGGCGGCGGTGGTCGATCGCATCCGGCATTCCGTTCTCTCTTATCGTTACTGGGTCGACGAGCCGGGCAACGATGCGATGTGGTTCTGGAGCGAGAACCATGTGCTCTGCTTTCACACGAGCCAGCTGCTGGCCGGACTTCTTCTGCCCGACGAGGTGTTTTCAGCCTCGGGCAGGACGGGCCGGCAGCAGGCGGAACTTGGCCGCGCGCGCCTCGCGCGCTGGTTCGACAGCGTCGAAGCCCACGGATTGGCGGAGTGGAACTCGGCGGCCTATTACCCGATCGACTTCATCGGCCTGCTGGCGCTGGAGCGCTGGGCCGAGACGGCGATTTCGGAGCGCGCCCGCGGCCAGATCGATCTCATCTTCCGCATGATCGCCCTTCACACGCTCGCAGGCGTTCCGGCCGGATCGCAGGGCCGCGCCTACGACAAGGAACTGCGCGCCGGCCCGCTGACAGAGCTTGCACCTTTCGCCCAGGTCGCCTTCGGAACCGGCTGGCTGAACAATGGCGTGGCGGCATTGACCATGTTCTGCGCCGGCGGCTACGAGCCGCCGGCCGATCTCGCCGAGCTTGCGTCGCTTGCCAGGACCAGAAGCGTCGAGGCGCGTTACAGCCAGGGGCTCGAGAGCGGAAAACTCGTGCTGTTCAAAAACGAGGCGGCGCAGCTTTCGACCGTCGTCGATCACAAGACCGGCCAGAAGGGCCATCAGCAGCATGTGCTCGACATCCGGCTCGCCGGCCACCCCATGGCGAGGCTCTGGGTCAACCATCCCGGCGAGGACGATCCCTGGGGCAATCAGAGGCCGTCCTATTGGGCCGGCAACGGCATTCTGCCGCGCGTTGCCCAGCATCGTGACGTCGCCCTGCTGATCGAGGACACAAGCGATGCGCGGCACGGATGGACGCATGCCTATATCGGTCGCGACGGCCTGGACGATCTCATCACCGAAGACAAGTGGCTGATTGCGCGATCGGGCAGGGGATTTGCCGCCCTCTGGGCGTCGAACGGCCTGGAGCTGATCACCGACGGCCCGACCGCCGGCCGCGAGGCGCGCTCCTACGGGCCGCTTTGCGGCTGGGCGGCCGTCGTCGGATGCGGCAGCGGCGATGCCTTCAAGGCGTTCATCGAACGCCTGTGCCAGACGACGGTTTCCTTCGATCCCGGGCTTCGGCGGCTCGCGTTGACGCCGCCGGGCGGCCCGGCGCTCTGCCTGTCCTATGCCGACGGTCTTTCGATCGCCGGCAAGGCGAGGCCGTTCACGTACGATCAGCCACACCCGATCCTCACCCACGACAGTGCAGCCTCCGGGGCCGGCACTGACGGGCCGTTCTACTCCTGAAACATAGGTCTCCAAGCATGAACACAACATCTGTCGATAACGCCGCTCTCCTGACGACGATCGATCGCGTTGCAACGGCTTTCAGCCGGCTCAAGGGCATCAAGGAAGGTCTCGTGACCGGAAATTCCGCCTCGGGAATCCAGTTCGACGAATGGGACTGGGAAGTCGGCGTCGGTCTTTACGGTTTCCTGCGGCGCGCCATTGCCACCGATGACCAGAAAGCGCTGCAGGAGCTTGTTGCCTGGTATGCCGGCCAGATCGAACGCGGCCTGCCGCCGCGCCAGATCAACAGCACGGCGCCGATGCTGCCGCTTGCGATCCTCGTCCAGCATGTCGACCGTCCCGATTTTCGCGCTCTTGTCGAGGACTGGGCCGAATGGCTCGTCAAGGAATTGCCGAAGACCGAAGACGGCGGTTTTCAGCACGTCGTCAAGGAGCGCCTCAACGACGGCGAATTGTGGGACGACACGCTTTTCATGGCCTGCCTGTTTCTCGCCCGGGCCGGCGTGCTCTGCGAACGCAGCGACTGGATCGACGAGGCCGTCTATCAGTTCGTGATCCACACCCGCTACCTCTCCGATCCGGTCAGCGGCCTCTGGTATCACGGCTGGACCTTCAACGGGCGGCACAATTTCGCCAATGCCTTCTGGGCGCGCGGCAATGCCTGGATCACCGTTGCCATCCCCGAGCTCTTCGATCTCGTTCCGACGCTCGGCGAGAAGGACCGGCGTTTTCTGTCGAACGTCCTCGTCAGCCAGGTGCGCTCGCTGAAGGAATGCCAGCGGCCGGACGGGATGTTCACGACGCTTCTGGACGACCCGTCCTCGCCGCTGGAAACCTCGGCCACGGCAGGCATTGCCTATGGCATATTGCGCGCCGTCGATGCCGGCATTCTCGACGATAGCGACAAGGCCTACGCGGAGCGGGCGCTTGCGGCAGTGCTGGCGCAGATAGACGAGGAAGGTGTGGTCCACGGCGTCTCGGACGGCACGCCGATGGGGCATGACCTCGATTTCTACAGGCGCATCCCGAACGTGCCGACGCCTTACGGCCAGGCGCTGACCATGCTGTTGCTGACGGAAGTCGTCCTCGAGAACGGCGATCGCCAATGAGCCCCGTGTCTCTTGTCGCGATCGAGCCGGCGGAGGACGACGATACGGTCCGCCTGCAGGCGGCCATCGACGGCCTGTCGGCTTCGGGCGGCGGACGCGTGGAGCTCATGGCCGGCATCCATGTCTGCCGGGGGCTCCAGCTCAGATCCGATGTCGACCTTCATCTGGCCGCCGGCGCGATCCTGCGTCCCGTTGCGGATTACGAGGCCTATGCGCATACGAGTGTTTCGGTGATCGCCGAAAAGTCGGACCGCGGCATGATCGTCGCTAGGGATGCACGGCGGATCAGCCTGACGGGGGCGGGGCGCATCGAAGCCGGTTGCGACAGCTTCATTGTGGGAGACGACGAGACAGTCGGAACCTTCATTCCGGCCGAGTTTCGTCCGCGCGTCGTAGTATTCGAGGGCTGCGACGAGGTCGAGATCAGCTCTGTCCATATTAGCCGCTCGCCGATGTGGACGCTGCATTTCGTCAACTGCACCGATGTGGTCGTCAGCAACGTAACCATCGACAACGACCGTCGCCTTCCCAACACGGATGGTATCGTGCTGGATGCCTGCCGCGGCGCCGTGATCGAGGACTGCCGGATATCGACGGCCGACGACGGCGTATGCCTGAAGACGAGCATCGGCCCCGATCGTGTCGCCATCGGACGATGCGAAAACATTCTTGTCCGCCGCTGCTCCGTTCAGAGCCTCAGCTGTGCGCTGAAGATAGGCACGGAAACCCATGGCGACGTCACCAACGTCGTGTTCGAGGATTGCAACGTCGCATCCTCCAACAGGGCGCTCGGCATATTTTCCCGCGATGGCGGCCGGATATCGAATGTGAGGTTTTCGCGAATTGCGGTGGAATGCCGCGAGACCCCCGATGGTTTCTGGGGCTCAGGCGAGGCGCTGACCGTCAATGTGGTCGACCGCATCGCGGAGCGCACGGCGGGCGCCATCGAAAATCTCATCGTCGAGGATATCACCGGCCGGATGGAGGGGGCGATCACGGTCATTTCGACCTCGTCGGCCGGCATCCGGAACGCATCACTGGCGCGTATCGCCATCGACCAGCAGCCCGGGCAACTCGGCACGGCGCGGTCCTACGACCTGCGCCCGACGAACGCCGACCTTTCCCCGAAAGCCGATGGCGGCGGCCGCGCCAATGCCTGGACCCGCGGGTCGGACGGGCGGGTGATCGGCCTTGAGAATTATCCGGGAGGAATGCCGGCCGTCTACGTGGCTGATGTCACCGGGATCTTGATGAACGAGGTGCGGATCACAAGACCGACACCGCTGCCGCAAGGCTGGAACAAAAACGACGCCGTCTTCGAAACGGTGGCACCTGATGGGAGTGGGGCATGGCAGAACTGAAACTTTCCAACGTCAACAAGTCGTATGGCTCTGTCAAAGTCCTGCATGACGTCGAGCTCGATATCAAGGACGGCGAGTTCGTCGTCTTCGTCGGTCCGTCGGGATGCGGCAAGTCGACCCTGCTGCGCGTCATCGCCGGTCTCGAAGAGGTCACGACGGGCGCAATCGCGATCGGGAGCCGCGACGTCAGCGCGCTCTCGCCGGCCGAGCGCAAGATCGCGATGGTCTTCCAGTCCTATGCGCTCTATCCGCATATGAGCGTTCGCAAGAACCTCGCTTTCGGCCTGGAGAACCTGAAGTTCAAGCGCGCCGAGATCGAGGCGCGGATTGCCGAAGCCGCCAGGATGCTGGCGATCGAACCCTATCTGGACCGGCGTCCGAAGCAGCTTTCGGGCGGCCAGCGTCAGCGCGTGGCGATCGGCAGGGCCATCGTGCGCGAACCGGACATTTTCCTCTTCGACGAGCCTTTGTCGAATCTCGACGCCGCCTTGCGCGTCCAGACCCGCGCCGAGATCACCAAGCTCCACCGCGACATCAAGACGACGATGATCTATGTCACCCATGACCAGGTCGAGGCGATGACGATGGCCGACAAGATCGTCGTGCTGCGCGCCGGGCGGGTCGAGCAGGTCGGCGCGCCGCTGGACCTGTTCGATAGCCCACGCAATCTGTTCGTCGCCGGCTTCCTCGGTTCGCCGCGCATGAACATCATCAAGGGCAAGGTATCAGGCATCGGCGAAAACGGCGTCGCGATCGATGTCGGCAACGGCGGCAAAATCGTCAGCGATGTCGATCCTGCGGGGATTGCGGTCGGGCAGGCCGTTCTCGCCGGCATCCGGCCCGCGCATTTTTCACGCTCCGGCGAGCAAGGTCTGCCGTTCATCGTCCAGTATCACGAGGGCCTCGGCACAGAAACCTATGTCTACGGCAACCTTGCAGGCCAGGATGAGCAAATCATCATTCATGAGGCCGGCCATTTCGCGCCGGCGCCGGGTGATCACATCCTGATCGACGCCGCCCCGGGACGGGTTCACCTGTTCGATCCCGAAAGTGGCCTGGCTTTTGCCCGGCGGCCCGGACAGGGGAGGCGCTGAACATGGCGGCGCTCAAGGCAGGTGCATTGCTGTCCCAGGCAGGCGAAACGGCGATGCGGGTGGTCGAAGCCCCGATGAATGTGGTCGAGCGCATCTTCGGCCGCAAACGCATGCCATGGCTGTTCCTGGCGCCGAACCTCGTTCTGTTCGCCATTTTCACGTTCCTTCCCATCGCGATCGCGATCGGTTACGCCTTCACCGGCGGCACGAACCTTTTCGTCTCGGAGCGGCCCTTCGTCGGCCTGGATAATTTCCGCACACTGCTTTCCTGCGGCAATTATCTGCAGCCGGGAACCTGCCAGGAATCGCTGTTCTGGACGGCTGTGTGGAACACGCTCTGGTTCGTGGCCCTCAATGTCGTCGCCACCTTGCTGGTGGCGCTGATCACGGCACTGATCCTCAATCGGGCGATTGTCGCGCGCGGCTTCTTCCGGGCGATGTTTTTCTATCCCGTTCTGCTGTCTCCCGTCGTCATCGGCCTCATCTGGAAATGGTTCCTCGATCGCAACGGGCTCCTGAACGCCTTCTTCCAGATGATCGGCGTTCCCCCTGAGATCTTCCTGCTCGACGTCGGCTGGTCACGCTTCTTCGTCGTCGTGGTCTCGGTCTGGTTTCACATGGGTTTTTATACCCTCATCCTGCTCGCCGGCCTTCAGGCTATTCCGAAGGAGCTTTACGAGGCTGCCTCCATCGATGCTGCTTCACCGCGCCGCACGCTTTTCAGGATCACGCTTCCCCTGCTGGCCCCGAATCTCTTGGTCGTGTTCATTCTTTTGATGATCAAATCGGTCCAGATCTTCGACGAGGCCTGGGTTTTGACCAATGGCGGCGGTCCCGGCACGGCCAACAGCTTCATCGTGCAATATATCTACCAGATGGCATTCGGCAGCGATCTCCGTCTCTTCGGTCTCGCATCCGCCGCATCGGTTCTGATGGGGCTGGTGCTTCTGGTCCTCACCCTCATACAGCTGCGCATCGGCAAGCGAATGGAGTCCTGAGATGAACAGCCGTATGAATCCGATCAGTTTTCTCACGCGCACCCGCCGGGCCGGACGCATCGATATAACCGACATATTGTCATGGGTCTGGCTGATCGGCGGAACCTTCGTGGTGCTGGTTCCCGTCCTCTGGGCGGGCCTCTCCTCGCTGAAGCCGGCGGCCGAAATTACCCGGTTTCCACCGACCCTGCTTCCCCGGGCCGCCGTGGAGCAGACCGTACCCGGCTTCGACAAGCCGCTCAGCCTCTGGCAGGTCACCGTTGACGGCCAACAGCGCGAAATGGCCATGGTCCGGCGCATCGGCCTCAAGGCCCAGATGGTCGACCCCGCAAATCCGGGACAGCCCGTCAGCGTCGACGTGAAGGGGCTGACGCCGGTGCAGAAGCTGACGGTCGCCACGGAAAATTACACCGATCCGCTGACGCGCTTCAACTTCCTGACCTTCCTCAAGAATTCGGTCTTCGTCACCTTCGTCGCAACGCTGCTGACGCTGATCGTCAACGCCATGGCGGCCTTTGCCCTGTCGAAATACAAATTTGCAGGCGACACCGCGGTCTTCGTCATCATCATTTCAACCCTGATGATCCCGCTCGCCGTCGTCATGGTGCCGGCCTATCTCGTTATCGTCGGGGTCGGGCTCGCCGATAATCTCTGGGGCGTCATCCTGCCGACGGTCGCCTCTCCGACCGCCGTCTTCCTGCTGCGGCAATATATGCTGACCATACCCGATGAGCTGATAGAGGCGGCGCGCGTCGATGCGGCGAGCGAATTCTGCATCTTCTGGCGTATCATCCTGCCGCTGACGGCGCCGGCACTGGCGGTGCTGGCGATCTTTTCCGTGCTCTGGCGCTGGAACGATTTCCTCTGGCCGCTCATCGTCCTCAACAGCCGCGAGAATTTCACGCTGCAGGTCGGTCTGAACGCGTTCCAGGGCGAGTTCTCTGTGCAGTGGCATTATATCCTGGCAATGACGTTCCTCAGCCTGCTGCCTGTCACGGTCGTCTTCCTGTTCCTGCAGAAGTACATCACCACAGGCATTGCCGGAACAGGGATGAAGTGAACGGCAAGGCGGGGAGAAAGATCTCCTCGCCCCGTCGGAGAACCCATACTGCGTCTTCCTCCCGACTGAAGCGCGTCGCATTGAACTTGTTTCATGCGGCGCGCTTCGGTCTTTGTTGTGCGAGGCCCCCAAGGCGGCCGGCCATTTTTCGAGCGACACGCACCGTCGCCTAGGCACAGAGGTTCGCACGTGATCGCCTGGATCTCTCCAATTCCGTTTTACGAAAATGCCGGGAATTCAGCCTAGTGCCCGGAACTAGACATTAGCGCGGCGGCGCGACGCTACCCCTCAAGACGAGATGGCATCCGAGCTCCAGGCGATGGGCCGGCCGCTGCGGGTCGTTGGCGATCAGCCGCTGCTCGATGAGCGCCAAAGCGGCGGCGCCGAGCCTGTCGGTGGGAACGCTGATCGTCGAAAGCGGCGGACGGCTGAATTCGCCGGGGACGATGTCGTCGAAGCCGAGGACGGAAATCGCTTCGGGCACACGGATGTCGCGATCGGCCAAGGCCTTCAAACAGCCGAGCGCCAGATTGTCGGCGGCGCAGAAGACGGCCGTCGCTCCTTTCATCGTGGGATCGCGGTCGAGCAGCGCGTTGATGGCAGCCTCGCCATGCCTCGGCTCATATCCTTCGGCCTCGACGATCATATCCTCCGGCACGGGAAGCTGAGCGGCGAGATAGGCATCGGAAAAGCCGTCATACCGGCGCTGGATCGTGGTGCGGCCCTTCCAGGTCAGGTGCAGGATGCGGCGATGCCCGAGCCCCAGCAGGTGCTCGATGCCGAGCCGCGCGCCGAAACGGTTTTCGGGCGTGACCGTATCGACCAGCATGGCTGGATCCTCGCCGTTAACGAGGACGACGGGCATGTCGGGGAAGGCGAGGCTTCGGATCAGTTCCGGCTGATCGTCGTTCAGGATCACGATGCCGTCGGCGCGCTCCGTGAGCGCGATCTGCCTGACCTGAGCGCCGTCGATGCGTCGGCCGGTGCTGACGAAAGGCACGATCCTGATGCCGCGGCGCTCGCACTCCCGTCGAAGGCCGTTGAGGATCGTCCAGCTCACCAGGTTGAGATCGCTCTGCGGCGCGGCGTCGTCGGGAATGGCAAGCAGCAGAACGCGCAAGGCCGCGATCGTCGCCTTCTTCCTCCGGCGGTCGAGGTAACCCAGGCGTTTGGCCGAGTCGAGAACCCTCTCGCGCACCTCGATCGTCAGCGGCGCGGTTCCGTTCAGCGCGTGCGAGGCCGTGCTCAGCGACACGTCGGCATCGCGCGCGACATCCTTGAGATTGACTTTGCGTTCCACTTTTTCCGTCACGAATTGAGGCTATGCCTTCGAAGGCATCGCTAACTCGATGTTTTCACATAAAAACTTGAGAAAAGCTATGCGCTTTGCGCGGTATTTTTCGTCATTCTGTGATCAGTGAGGCTTGGCCAGCAGGCCGTGCAGCAGCAGGTCGAAATAGGCCCGCAGGAAGGCCTCCTTGTTGGGGGGCGGCTCGCGGCGGTCGTCGAATATAAGCCTGAGAACCGTCGTCGTCAGGATGGGTGCGACCACGATGTCGGAGAATTCCACCGGAATTGCCCGAAATTCCCCCGACGCCACGCCCTCCAGAATGAGGCCGTCGACCTTGGCGATGATCGGCGCAATGAACTCATCATGGTGGCGGTCGATCAGGTCGGGAAACCGCTGCCCTTCGGATATGACGAGCCGCGTCAATTCGCGGGTCGTGCGATCCTCGGCAATTTGCTCGTAAAGCAGGCCGAGAATGGAAAGCAGCCTGTCGGTAGCGCTGCCGCTGAGGCCCTCGGCCGTCTCCAGCAACTCCTGAAACGGCACGGAGAAATGGTGGATCATCGCTTCGAAAAGCTTCTCCTTCGTCTCGAAGTAGACATAGACCGTGCCTTTGGTGACGTTGACCCTTTCGGCGATGTCTTCCACACGCGTGCCCGAAAAACCGCTTCTGACGAATTCTTCGAAGGCCGCATCCAGGATCTGGATGGGCCGCAGCGCTTTCTGTTCCGCGCGTGTGAGTTTCTTCGGAGTTGTCATTTTTTTCCTTGCCTCCCGTGTCGTGCGCGGCTCGTCCCCTGCGGCACAAAGTTTCATTGACTAATGCGTCAGTCAATTATATAGCAGCTGCCGTTGAGAGCAAGAGGTCAACTATGAGAACCATTCTGGTCGCCACAGCGATCGTATGCGCCATCGGTCTCGGATCATGCAGCGATGCGGGCGGGCCGACTGAGTCCACCCCGCGGCAGGTCACCGTCGTCGTCGCCAAACCCGAGCCGCTGGTTGAGGGCGGCGCGATCACCGGAGAAGTCCGCGCACGTGTCCAGACCGATCTGTCCTTCCGCGTCAGCGGCAAGATCATTGAACGGCTGGTGGAAGTCGGACAGTCCGTGAAGGCGGGGCAGCTGCTGGCGCGGATCGATCCGGAAGAGCAGAAGGCCGAACTGGATGTGGCGGCTGCCAATCTTCAGTCGGCTGAAGCCCAGCAGACCCAGGCACAGCTCGCCTATGACCGCCAGCAGAGCCTGTTTCGAACGCAGGTGACGACGCGCGCGGCGCTCGACCAGGCGCAGGAGGCGCTTCTGACCGCGCAGGCATCGACGAAGTCGGCGCAGGCGCTGTTGGAAACGGCTCAGGACACTTTGTCCTACACGGAGCTGAAGGCGGATGCCGACGGGATGATCACCGCCCGCAATGCCGAGGTCGGGCAGGTGGCGCAGGCCGCGCAGGTCGTCTTCACCCTTGCCCATGACGGCGACCGGGATGCCGTCTTCGAGGTGGTCGAAAGCGCGTTCCTACGCCCGATCGACGGCGACGGAACTGTGACCCTTCTGTCGGACCCTTCACAGAAGATCGCGGCGAAGGTGCGCGAGATTTCGCCGACCATCGATTCCTCCACCGGAACCATCAAGGTCAAGGTTGCGATATCGAGCGACGCGCCCATTCCCCTCGGCGCTCCCGTCGTCGGGAGATTCAATTACGTCTCGCAGGACGTCATCCAGCTTCCCTGGTCCGCCATGACGTCCAAGGACGGCAAGCCGGCCGTCTGGATCGTCGATCCCGCATCCTCCGCGGTTTCGGCAAGGGCTGTGGATGTCGCCGGCTACGAGACCGGCAGCTTCATCGTCAAATCAGGCGTGTCGGCGGGTGACGTCGTGGTGACCGACGGGACCAAGTTCCTCAGGCCGGCTGAAATCGTGTCTTATGTCAAGGAAGCTTCCAAGTGAGTATTCGTCCCAAGATAGTCGCCCTGATGATGGGTACGGCCCTGATTTCCTCCTGCACGAAGCAGGAGGAAAGCAAGGAGGATGCGCCCCGTCCCGTGCTGTCGATGACAGTCAAACAGACGTCCGTTTCGAGCCTCAGCCTGACCGGCACGATCGAACCGACGATCGAGACCGAACTCGGCTTCCGGATTCTCGGGCGGATGATCGCCCGCAATGTCAATGTCGGGGATATCGTCAAGCGGGGCGACGTCGTCGCCGCCATCGATCCGCTGGCGCTGGAGCTTGCCGTGCGTAACGCACAGTCGGACGTGGAGAACAGCGACGCCCAGCTCAGAAACGCGGTGACCACGGAGCAGCGCCAGCGGGCGCTGGTGGAGTCGCGTTCCGGCACGGAAGCCTCGCTCGAAGAGGCCGAGCAGGCGAGACGGACGGCCGCGGCCGCCGTGGCCAAGGCGCAGGCCAACCTCGACAAGGCCAAGGAGCAGCTCGGCTACGCGCAGCTTCAGGCGGAATTCGATGGCGTGGTGACGGCGACCTCGGCCGAGGTCGGACAGGTCGTCTCGGCCGGCCAGACGGTCGTGACCATCGCCCGGCCGGACAGGCGCGACGCCGTGGTCGATGTGCCACAGGCAGCCGCCCAGAAACTGAAAATCGGCGCGCCTTTCGAAGTGACGCTGCAGCTCGATCCGACCATCCGCACATCCGGGGTGGTGCGCGAGATCGCGCCGGAGGCGGAGACCGCCACCCGCACGAGCAGAACCAAGATCGCGCTCAGCGATCCGCCTGAAACTTTCAGGCTCGGCTCCGTCATCTCGGCCTCGGCAACCATTGCCGCCGATCCGCAGATCGTTCTGCCTTCCTCTGCCATCCTTGTCGGCAGCGACGGCCCGAGCGTCTGGATCGTCGACGCGCCGGCCAAAAAGGTATCGCTGCGCCGCGTGACGATCGACGGCGACGTCGAAGACGGCGGTACCGTCCGCGTCACCGAAGGGATCGCCGCTGGAGAACGGGTGGTCGTGGCAGGCGTGCATAAACTTGAAGATGGCCAGACCATCAGGATCGACCAGGAGATCAGCCAGTGAAGTCCTTCAACCTTTCCGACTGGGCGCTCGAACACCGTTCGCTCGTCTGGTACTTCATGATCGTCTTCATTCTCGCAGGCACCTTCTCTTATCTGAACCTCGGCCGCGAGGAAGACCCGAACTTCACGATCAAGACGATGGTGATCACCGCCCAGTGGCCCGGCGCGTCCGCCGAAGAGGTGACGCGGCAGGTGACCGACAGGATCGAGAAAAAGCTCCAGGAACTGGAATCGCTCGACTACACCAAGAGCGAGACCGTTGCCGGCCAGACGACCGTCTTCGTCGAACTGCTGCCGACGACCAAGGCCAGGGATGTCGCACCGACCTGGCTGCGCATCCGCAACATGATCGCCGACATCAAGGGCGATTTCCCGAGCGGGGTCGTCGGTCCCTTCTTCAACGATCGCTTCGGCGACGTGTTCGGCAACATCTATGCCTTCACGAGCGACGGACTGACCCAGCGGCAGCTTCGCGATCTCGTCGAAAATGCCCGCTCCGAGGTTTTGACCGTGCCCAACGTCGGCAAGGTCGATGTGATCGGCGCTCAAGACGAGGCGATCTATCTGGAATTCTCCACGCGCCAGATCGCAGCGCTCGGCATCGACCAGCAGTCAGTCATCCAGACCCTGCAGGCGCAGAATGCCGTCACCCAGTCCGGCTTCGTCGATGCCGGGCCGGAGCGCATCGCCCTGCGGGTGAGCGGACAGTTCACTTCCGAGGAAAGCCTCCGGACGATCAACCTCAGGATCAACGACCGCTTCTTCCCGTTGACCGATGTCGCCACGATCAAACGCGGCTACGTCGATCCGCCCTCGTCGCTGTTCCGGTTCAAGGGCCAGCCCGCCATCGGGCTTGCCATCGGCATGAAGCAGGGCGCCAATCTCCTGGAATTCGGCGAGGCGCTGGACGCACAGATGAAGCGCGTCGTCGCCGATCTTCCGATCGGCGTGGACGTCCACCGCGTTTCCGACCAGCCTGCCGTCGTCGACGAAGCGGTGTCCGGCTTTACCCGCGCACTCTTCGAAGCAATCGTCATCGTGCTCGTCATCAGCTTCATCAGTCTCGGTCTTCGCGCCGGCATGGTGGTGGCGATCTCCATACCTCTCGTGCTCGCCATCACCTTCGTGGTGATGGAATATTCCGGCATTTCGCTTCAGCGTATCTCGCTCGGCGCGCTCATCATCGCGCTCGGACTGCTCGTTGACGACGCGATGATCGCCGTCGAGATGATGGTTGCCCGCCTGGAGGCGGGCGACGATCTCAGGAAAGCCGCCACCTACGTCTACACGTCGACCGCCTTTCCGATGCTGACGGGAACGCTCGTCACCGTCGCGGGCTTCATTCCGGTTGGTCTCAACAGCAGCGCCGCCGGCGAATTCACCTTCACGCTGTTCGTGGTCATCGCGGTGTCGCTGATCGTTTCCTGGGTGGTGGCGGTGTTGTTTACTCCGCTTCTCGGCGTCACGATCCTGCCGAAGACCATGAAGTCGCATCATGAGAAGAAGGGGCGCTTCGCCTCGATCTTCTCCTGGCTTCTGGGGCTGGCGATGCGCTGGCGTTGGGTCACCATCATCCTCACGGTCGGCGTCTTCGGCCTTTCGGTCGGCGGCATGGGGCTGGTGCAGCAGCAGTTCTTCCCGAACTCGGACAGAACCGAGCTCGTGATCGACTGGAATCTTCCCCACAACAGCTCGATCGCCGAGACCAACAGGCAGATGGCCAAGTTCGAAAAGGAGATGCTGGCCGACAATAAGGATATCGATCACTGGACGACCTATGTCGGCCAGGGTGCGCCCCGCTTCATCCTGTCTTTCGACGTGCAGACACCCGATGTCACCTTCGGACAGACGATCATCGTCACGAAGGGGCTCGACGTGCGCGACAAGGTGCGGGCGGAGCTGCAGGACTATCTGACAAAAACCTTCCCCGGCACCGACGCCTTCGTGAAGCTTCTCGACATCGGCCCGCCGGTGGGCAAGCCGGTTCAGTACCGGATCAGCGGCCCCGATATTCAAAAGGTTCGCGACATCTCGCAGCAATTTGCCGGCGTCGTCGGCTCGCATCCGCTGCTGTCGAACATGGTCCTGGACTGGAACGAGCCGTCCCGCGTGGTGAAGGTCGACGTGCTGCAGGACAAGGCGCGCCAGCTCGGCGTTTCCTCGGAGGATATTGCCACCGCCCTCAACGGCATCGTCGAAGGCTCGACGGCAACGCAGGTCCGCGACGATATCTATCTGGTCAACGTCATCGGGCGAGCCAGGGCATCCGAACGGGACTCCATCCAGACGCTGCAGAACCTGCAGCTTTCCACCTCCAACGGCAAGGTCGTGCCTCTTTCGGCCGTGGCGAACTTCCGCTACGAACTCGAGCAGCCGACGATCTGGCGTCGTGACCGGCAACCCACCATCACGCTCAAGGCTGCCGTCATCGGTTCGACACAGCCGGCCACCATCGTCGACCAGCTGAAGCCGAAGGTCGAGGAGTTCCAGAAGAACCTCCCGGTGGGATACAAGGTGGAAGTGGGTGGCGCGGTCGAATCCAGCGCGGAAGCCCAAGGGCCGATCGCTGCGGTCGCTCCGCTGATGCTCTTTACGATGGCGACGATCCTGATGATCCAGCTGCAGAGCTTCAGCCGCCTTTTCCTGGTGTTCGCCGTCGCGCCGACGGCCCTGATCGGCGTGGTCGCAGCACTCTTGCTAAGCAACGCCCCCATGGGCTTCGTCGCGATCCTCGGCGTGCTGGCGCTGATCGGCATCCTGATCCGCAACTCGGTTATCCTGGTCGTCCAGATCGAGCATCTGCGCAGCGAAGGAATGGCGCCATGGAAGGCGGTCATCGAAGCCACCGAACACCGCATGCGGCCGATCATGCTGACGGCCGCCGCCGCCACCCTCGCGCTGATCCCGATCTCGCGCGAAATCTTCTGGGGGCCGATGGCCTACGCCATGATGGGCGGCATCGTCGTCGGCACCGCGCTCACCCTGCTGTTCCTGCCTGCGCTCTATGTCGCCTGGTTCCGGATCCCGCGCGATGAAGACGTCCAGGCCGACGCCGTTGCAGAAGCATGAGCACGCGTGTCCCCGAATATCGCATGCGGCCGCCAGGGCGGCCGCTGCATCTCCTGGTCTCCGAGGGGACGGCTCGATGACGGAACTGCGTTTGAAATGGCTTCCGAAGGGCGCGCCGGCGATGCTGGCCACGATCGGTCTGGCAGTGCTCGCCGGTTGCGCCACGAGGCCCTCGCCAGAGGTCTTGAACCCGGTCCATCTGGCGGGTCATCGCGATGAAGCCTCTCATGCGGATGACGTCGCACCGGATCGCGTGAGCGTTCTTGCCGCGACCAACAGAACTCCCGACAGTGTGCGGGGCGGCTTCGGCAGTGCATGGGCTGACAATCTCACCTACGAGCAGTACGCATTTTCGGTCCCTTCCGGCAGGAAGAATACCGCCATCACTTACCCCAGCGCAAAACCGGATCCCGAACGCCAATTTGCGGTCGTCGAGCGCAAGCAGCTGCCGAAGGACGCCTTCGTGCATCAGGCGCTCGCCTCCGTGCAACCCGACGGCACCGTCGGCATCTTCGTGCATGGCTACAACTACAGCTACCAGGAGGCGCTCTATCGCACCGCCCAGATCGCCGCGGACGCCAACATTCCGGGTGCACCGATCCTGTTTTCCTGGCCCTCGGCTGCGGCCGTTGCCGGCTATGTCGCCGACCGGGATGCGGCGCTCTCCTCGCGCAGCGACCTCGACGCCCTCGTCAGATCGCTTTCGGCTTCCGGGAAGGTGAAACGCATCATTCTTTTCGGCCACAGCATGGGCGGGTTCCTGGTCATGGAAACGGTGCGTCAGCTCAACCTGGAACATCGCGATGACGTCATCGCCAAGCTGGCGGTAATCCTGGCCGCCCCTGACATCGACGTCGATGTCTTCCGATCCCAGCTGAAGGATATCGGGCGCATGCCGCTCCCGATATCCCTTCTCGTCTCGAAGGATGACCGGGCGCTCGTGGCTTCGAGTTTCATCGCGGGGGAGCGGCCGCGCGTCGGGCGCCTCGATATCGACGATCCCGTCATCGAGGAGGCTGCCTTGAAGGAAAGGCTTCGGGTCATCGACATCACTTCGATCCAGGCCTCCGACGGGCTGGGGCATGACCGCTATGCATCGCTCGCCAAGTTCGGCGCGCAGCTCGCCTCCTTCGAAAGCGGGCGGCGTTCGACCGCCGGTGATGTTGGTGCCTATGTCTTCGATGCCGCCGGCGCCGCGGTGGCAAGTCCGTTTCGCCTGGCAGGACGTGTCGTCGGCGCGCAATGAATGGACTGAAGTAAGAGCCGGCGGCGATGGCTAATCCTCAGGCATCGCCAAGAGATGTGTACAATGTGACTATCAAATTGTCAGATGCCCAAATGAAGAGCAGACTTCCGCCTGTGGTCAAATTGACCTCGAGGATATGGGAGGGCATTCATGAGCGTACGAAATCCGTCTCCCTCGTTGTATAACGAGGATCTTGCACCCGCCGAGGAGCGCAAATGGGGTGCATTCAGCATCTTCAATGTCTGGACATCTGATGTCCACAGCCTGTGGGGCTATTATCTGGCGGCGAGCCTGTTCCTGCTGTGCGGCAGCTTCGTCAATTTCGTCATCGCCATCGGCATCGGATCCCTCGTCATCTTCTTTCTGATGAGCCTGGTCGGCAATGCCGGCGTGCGTACCGGCGTACCCTTTCCGGTTCTCGCGCGCGCCTCCTTCGGCACATTCGGGGCGAATGTTCCGGCACTGGTCCGCGCGGTGGTCGCCTGCTTCTGGTATGGGGCGCAAACCGCGGCCGCGTCCGGCGCTATCGTCGCCTTGCTGATCCGCAACGAAAGCCTGCTCGCCTTCCATCAGAACAGCCACCTGCTCGGCCACTCGACCCTCGAAGTCATCTGCTACGTCATCGTCTGGGGTTTGCAATTGCTGATCATCCAGCGGGGGATGGAAACGGTTCGCAAATTCCAGGATTGGGCCGGTCCCGCCGTCTGGATCATGATGCTGATCCTCGCAGTCTATCTGGTCGTCAAATCCGGCACCTTCTCTTTCGGTTCCGAAATCCCGCGCGAAGTGCTGATCGAGAAGACCAAGGATGCCGGCGTGCCGGGTGAACCCGGCTCGATCGCGGCGCTTGCCGCCGTGGCGGCCACCTGGATCACCTATTTCGCGGCGCTCTACCTGAACTTCTGCGATTTCTCGCGCTATGCCACGAGCGAAAAGGCGCTGCGGAAAGGCAACCTCTGGGGGCTGCCGATCAATCTCCTGGCGTTCTGCCTCGTCGCGGGTGTTACGACCACGGCCGCCTTCACGGTCTATGGCGAGGTCTTGCTACATCCCGAAATGATATCGGCGAAATTCGAGAGCTGGTTCCTGGCGCTGCTTGCGGCGCTGACATTTGCGATCGCAACGCTCGGCATCAACGTCGTCGCGAACTTCGTGTCGCCGGCCTTCGACTTCGCCAATGTCTTCCCGCGGCAGATCAACTTCAAACGCGGGGGATATATCGCCGCCCTGATCGCTCTCGTGCTTTACCCGTTTGCTCCCTGGGAGACGGGTGCGGCGCATTTCGTCAATTTCATCGGATCGACGATGGGGCCGATCTTCGGCATCATGATGGTGGACTATTACCTTATCCGGAAAAGCCAGCTGAATGTTGAGGCGCTCTACCATGAGAATGGCGAGTTCCGGTTCCAGAGCGGATGGCACGGCAGCGCCTTCATCGCATTTGCCGTGGGAGCGCTGTTCTCCTCGATCCTGCCGACCTTCACGTCCATCCTGCCGGACTGGTGGGGCACCTACGGCTGGTTCTTCGGCGTCGCCATCGGCGGGGCGATCTATTTCGTGTTGAGAATGGGGGCGCGCCGCAATCCCGCCTTCGCGTCATGACCGAATGAAAAGGCGCCCGGCAATTGCCGGGCGCCTTTCATATCCGATTTCCTGCCGCCATGTGTTTTAGCGGCGTGCGGCGACCGCATGCATGGTTGGACGGGCAGAGGGCTGCGCCATCGTTCTGGCCGTCGAGCGAAGGGCTGCGGACTGGCTGGAGGCCCCATCGTCGAGCCTGAACTGGGCGATGAGTTCGCGAAGCTTCTGGGCTTGCTGCGCCAGCGAATCGGATGCCGCCGTCGACTGTTGCACCATGGTCGCATTCTGTTGCGTCGTCTGGTCCATCCGGTTGACCGCAACATTGACTTCGCTCAGCCCGATGGACTGTTCCTTCGCAGAGGTGGCGATCGAATCCATATGGTGATTGATCTGGGTGATGAAGCCGCCAATGGTCTTCAGGGCCTGGCCGGTATCGCGCACCAGCTTGACGCCGCTTTCCACTTCCTTCGAGGAGTTCTGGATCAGGCCCTTGATTTCCTTGGCAGCGCTTGCCGAGCGCTGGGCGAGTTCGCGCACTTCCTGGGCCACGACGGCAAAGCCCTTGCCGGCCTCGCCGGCTCTTGCCGCTTCGACGCCGGCATTGAGCGCCAGAAGGTTGGTCTGGAAGGCGATCTCGTCGATGACGCTGATGATGTTGGAAATCTGCTGCGACGAGGTCTCGATCCGCTCCATCGCCTCTTCGGCGTGGGAGACCACTTCCGCGGAGACCCCGGCACTGCGATTTGCCTCCGTGGCGACCGTACGCGTCTCCTCGGTTCGCTTGCTGGAGTTCGAGACGTTTGCCGTGATCTCTTCCAGCGCTGCCGCCGTCTCTTCGAGCGAGGCCGCCTGCTGTTCCGTACGCTTCGAAAGATCGCTCGCCCCTGAGGAGATTTCCCGCGTGCCCTCGTCGATCGTGCCGATGCTTTCGGAAATTGCTCTCAGCGTCGCGCCAAGCTGGTTGACGGACTGGTTGAAGTCATGGCGCAGCGCCTCGAAGTCGGGGGCGAAGGCCTCGTTGAGCTGGAAGGCGAGGTCGCCTGCGGCCAGTCGCTTCAAACCGGCGGCGAGACCCGAGGTGGCGATGCGCAGCCGCTCCGAGGCGTCGGCTTCCGCCTGCTGCTGAGCGGCAATGCGATCGCCTTCCGCCCTGTTGCGGCTTTCCTCGGCTTCCGTTTCCATGCGCTTGTTCGTGATCGCGGCCTGGCGGAAGATCTCCACCGCGCCCGCCATCGATCCGATTTCGTCGGCGCGGTCGGCAAACGGAATCTTCGAAGCGGTGTCTCCCTCGGCCAGCCGCCGCATCGCGTCGGTGATGCCGGTAATCGGGTTGGCGATGCCTGTCAGCACGAACGCGATGGCGCCGAGAACGAGCAGTCCTGCAACGCCGATTGTGGCAAGCAGGTAGAATTCTATGGAGTCGAAGGTTTCCTTGCTGAGTTCGGCAGCCTTGTTGCTGCCGCTGACGTCCAATTCGACCAGGGTCGTCGTGGCTTCCTTGAGCTTCTCCGAATAGGAGCGCATCTCCCCGCCCAGATATTGCCCGGCTTCTTCGGTCTTGTTGGCGCGGGAAAGGGCGAGCAACTGCGAGCTGCTGGCGATGTAGCCTCCAACGCTCTCTTTGATCGTCTTGATCAGGTCGCGCTCGTGCTCGGATGAAGCCAGCGAAAGATAGGCGTCCACCGATTTGCCGACGGTATCCTCGGCGACTTTGATGGCCTCTTCGCGGGTTTTCTTTTCCGCATCCGATTGCGCGATGATGTGATCACGATAGGCGAGACGCAAATTCGTCATGGCGAGATTGATCGCCTGCGAAGCCTGCACGCTCGGCAGCCAATGGGCAGCAATTTCTTCGGTGGAGCCGTTCGTCTTTCGAAGGCCGTCGACCGCGAGATAGGCGACAAGGCCGAAAAGAAGAGCTATGCCGCTGAAAATCAACAGCAAACTCGATTTTATGTTTGGACGACGCATTGAAAGTCCCCATCGAAGGTCCGGCCTCATACCGGCTTGGCTGACAACTTTTGTATCGAAAAAAATTTAACGATTTGTTCCGGGATGTAAAAAAGCCGTTTACCAGTTTTCCGGAATATCGCCGCTGCCTTCGGTCTCGGGATCCCGCTCAGACTGGAAAATGGCTATCCATGCGTCGTCGGCGATGCTGGGAGCCAGATAATGATGAAGCGCATTTTTTCCGCCTTTCTCGCACTGATCCTGCCGGTGCAGGCAGCCGTTTCGCAGCCCGCTGACGAGGCGGGAGCGCGCAAAGCCCGGTCTATCGCCCAGCTTCGATCGGAAGGCGTTCCGACCATCGATCATCTGCCGACCATCGAGCCCGAAAACGAGAGCACCCGCCGCAATACCAAGGCTGTCGTTCAGCGCACGATCGCCCTTGCAATCGTTGCCGTCAAAGGCGAGACCGGCGACCACGCAATGGGTCAGGCTCTCATCCGCCAGTTTAACGCCGCAAGTTTTTTCACCCCGAAGGAACGGGCGTTCATGGACGATCCGGATCCTTCGGATCAGGAGCGGACGAATTTCGCCTGGCGGTACGAGGGTGTCCACGTCATGCTGTGGGCGCTCGGAATCTCGCCGGACCTCGAGCGACCCGACCATATTTGCGATGTGCCATTCATTGCGAACACGCTTCGCGAACTGGGGACGGAAGGGCTCATGCGGCGTGCCAGGCTGCGCCCGCAGAAAGAGCTGCTCGACGCCGCCGACCTTGTCTACCGCTACGATTGGGCCGCCGTGAACGCGCGGCTGAAGGGCGAAGAGCCACCCGCCGGATTGGATAAGGGCGTGGTTTACGAACGGCATTACGCCCTCAACTGGCTGACCGGTTACATGGATCAGGACTGGGACGATATATCCACGGACACATGACGCGGCCCGGGTCCGGTCACGAAAAGCGCCAAGTCAGGCCCCCACCGAGGCAGATGATGCATGTTTTGCCAAATAGCATTATGATCGGCTGCGCGCCCGGCCGGCGGACGAGTTGGCCGCGGATATGTGATGCGTAGGGATGGGAGGGTGGCAGGATTGGAACAGCTGAAGGATCTGGACAGTATTCCCAAGCGGGGAGGGAGCGGTTCGGCATCGCCGCCGTTTGAACGGCCCGGTGTCGTGGCTGCCGCCGTTTACCAGCATGGGCAACGCATTCGGGACATCAGGATCGAAGAGGCCGGCGAATGGCGAGGCCGGGAGAATGCCATCGTCTGGATCGGCCTGCACGAGCCGGATGAAGTGCTGCTGCACCAGGTTCAGGCCGAGTTCAATCTCCATCCGCTGGCGATCGAGGACGCAGCACAGCCCCACCAGCGCCCGAAACTGGAGATCTATGGGGACGCGATGTTCATCGTCGCCCGGACTGCGCATATGAAGGATGACGAAATCGTCTTCGGCGAAACGCATCTGTTCGTCGGTCGCGGCTATGTCGTCTCCGTTCGCCACGGAGACTCGTCCTCGTACCTTGCGGTGCGGCAGCGATGCGAGGCCACGCCCACGGCGCTTGCCCACGGCGAAAATTACATTCTCTATTCCATCCTCGATTTCATCGTCGACAATTACATGCCGGTGATCGAGGTCGTGCAGGAGGAGGTTGAGAAGCTCGAGGATCTGGTGCTACGCGAACAGCTGGCAAAATCCGACATCGAGCGGCTTTACCTGTTGCGGCGTAAGCTGCTGCGGCTGCGCAACGCCGTGGTCCCGCTGGTAGACGTCTGTCGGCGCTACGAGCATATCGATCTTCCCGGCATGGATCCGACGCTCCAGTCGCTGTTTCGCGATGTAACGGATCACGTGCGCCGGGTCCAGGAGGATATCGACGCGCTGCGCGAGGTCCTCGCTTTCGCCTTCGAGGCCAGCGTGATGATTGGCCAGACGGAGCAGACGGCGATTGCCCGCCAGCTCGCCGCCTGGGCGGCGATTCTCGCCGTCCCCACCGCAATCGCCGGCATCTACGGGATGAATTTCAGCGATATGCCGGAACTGAAATTCCAGTATGGCTATTTCGTCGTGCTAGCCGTCATCGCCTTCTTGTGTCTGTTCCTCTTCACTTTCTTCCGTCGGAGGAAATGGCTCTAGATATGTGGGCGCTGCGGACACGCGGCAGACGGGACGTCTGCATTGGCGAGGCGCGTCAGCACAGCGCCTTCAGCAGTCGATCCCGATGGTTTCCGATATAGTCGATATCGCTGAGATAAAGCCGGGCGTCTCCTGCATTCACGTCCTCGACGAATGTCTCATCTCCGGTTGAGGCGCTCGCCAGCATGAAATCGACGAGCGCCTGAAGGCGCCGGCAGATCGTTTCGGGGAGCTGGAGCCGTTCCTCCGCCGTCGCCCCATAGGCCATGCAGAAGATGTCCGCCCGCCGCAGTTGTTCGTCGAGGTCGAATGGCACATGCGGATTGGCGGGATCGGAGAGCGGCGCCCAGCGATAAACCGAATAGGCCAGGTCCCATAGGCGCGGCGCGGGATGGGCGGCGTCGAAATCGATGATCCCGACAGCCTCATGCTCTGCCGTGGCGACATTATAGGGCGCATAATCTCCGTGGCATATGATCTCGCACCGCTCTTGCGGCGGCAGCATCCATGTCTGGACCTCGCGATCCCTCTGCAGAAACCCTTGAGATGCCGAATGAAAATCGCGCAGGAGCCGGGCTGCGGAAACCAGCATGCGCTCCGATCCGACAAACGGATCGTTCAAGTCTTCGCAGACACGCCCGGCGACATAGCTGACGACTTCCTGATTTTCGCCGGTTATCTCAATGGGATCAGGTGCTCCCGCAAAGCCTCTGCTCCTCAGATGGCGTAAAAACCGATGCACCGTCGGCGTCCATGCGCCCGATGGTCGGATGACGGTATCGCCGTCACGCCAGATCTGCGCGGTTCGCCCGCCCTCCAATGGCTTCACTTCGCGATCTCCAAAGATATTTTACGCGGATTTCAGTCTTTCGATATGGGCCTGGACCGTCGCGCCGAGGTTTGTCTCATGACAGCTCCGGTAGAACGTCACCGTGTCGGAAGGCATTCCGTCGGGGATGGGGACGAAGTCTTCCAGCCGCAGGCCGCTTGAGCTGCCGAGTTGCTGATCCGCCAGCCGGCTTTCGCTCAAACTGCCGACACGATCGGCCAGGGCCTGGAAATAGGCCAGGTTCTCATCGACTGCCGAAGGAGAGTACGTGTGGCCGTGCGCAGGGATGACCAGTCTGGCTTTGAGGTCGCGTATGCGCTCGAGCGAGGAACGGATCAGGCGAAGGTCGCCAGCAGTTCTGCTCCAGACTTCGGGAATGGGGTATTCCACCGCGTCGACGGCCAGGCAGGTGCGAAGTTCGGGAATCCATATGACGATATGGTCGGGCGTATGTCCTGGCGTATGAATGAGCTCCAGCGTCAGATCGCCGCCGTTGAGGGTCATCGAGCCTGAGAAGGTAATAGCGGGACCGATGAGGTCGACGTTCCGAAATCGCGATTCCTGGCTCGCCTTGTCGCTGAGGACTTCTCGTGTGGAAGGGTCGCGCAAACGGTCGAGCGCGGCGGCATGCGCGATAATCGGCGCGCGCCCGGCAATGGCGGCATTTCCCCAGAAATGATCCCAATCCATATGCGAATTGACGACGACCAGCGGACGAGCCTCGGCCCTTTCCTCGAGCAGATCCAGCGCCATCCGGCACAGCTCGGGCGTGCCGAGCGTATCGATCAGGACGTTGAATCTCTCGGTCCGGACGAACACGGCATCCACTTCGTCGCCGACCCGGACGATCACGATGCGATCGTCGAGTCCGGGGTAGGAGCGCAATTCCACCGATGCATTCACGTCTGGTCGCCTCTGTTGCAATCGCAGTGATCTCATCCGGATATATCAAATCACGTTCGGACGCCTGCTCTTTCAGGGGGAGGCGGGATCTGTGGCGGCTTTCGTCGGATTTGGTTCCTGCTTCACGGGGACGTGTACGTCCCAGCGTTTCATCACAGAGTTCGGCACGGCGACCGTGCATATCACCATGACGCTCGGTTTCGAGCGGCCAAGACTCTTCGGCGTCCACTGTGTTTCCAGTGGGACCGCACATCGGGGAACCAGCGTCTTCAGATTGGGCTCCAGCACTTCCCATTGCTGATCCCCCCTGGCGTTCTCGTGCGAAATGAAGCGCCTGGCCTCCTCGCGGATTTCGAACAGGCCATGCGTGTGCTCCGTGGAGTGATCGGTCTCGATGCTCCAGGAAGCCAGACCCAAGGCGCAAGCCGACAGGGCTGCGCCAAGTTGTATCGATCGAAGCAATGGTACGTCGTCAGCAGCCAAATGGGTCACCCTCCCGGGAGGCAGAAGACTACCCAAAAACGGCACGAACCTTCAAGGCTTCGCCGCAGTGCGAGCGCCTTGGAACGCGCCCCATCGATCCCGCGCCAACGCGGCCGACGGTATCTGGCGCATCGCGAATTGCCAGTTTTAGTGGAACAACCGCCGCCAAAAAAAGTTTGCCTCTAAACCAACTCGAGGCGGCGGACGATGTTATTCTCTGCGAACCAGGGTGTGTTGAGCACCCCACCCCGGATTTATTATGTCAATCCACTCCTTCTTCAGGGTGTCGATGCGTGGCGCGAGGTTTTCGACCATGCGGCGGAGATGGGCTTCGACCGTGTGCTGACCGCACCTCTCTTCGACCGGGGCGGGAAGCGCAGCGTCTTCGCCTCCCAAGATCTGGATTGCCTCGATCCTCAACTGTCGCTCGGACGCGAGGTCGAGGATGGAGTGGGGCTTCTGGCGGAGGCTGCCCGCAAGAGCGGTGTCGCCTTGATGATGGACTTGATGCTCGACGGCAAAGTCCGGGCTTCCCAAGCGGGCTTTCATCCCGTCGACCCCCGGCGCTCGCCGTTAGACCCCGAGGACCCGATATCCGCGATGGGCGCAGAGCGCCAATCGCAGCTGTTGGCGGAATGGACTGAACGGCTGCGGTTGCTGACCGAGCTCGGCCTCGCCGGTTACCGGACGCTCGGGATTGATCGCGTCGCGCCGGCGATTTTCAGATCGCTGATTTCGGCAGTCCAGGAGAAGGCGGACGCGCAATTTCTCGCCTGGACGCCCGGTACTGATTTTGGCGTGAGGGACGCGGTCAGGGATACAGGCTTCGATGGATGTTTTTCATCGATGGCCTGGTGGGATCTCGACGAGAGATGGTTCATCGAAGAATGCCGCGTCCAGGCACCGCTCGGCTGGCAGATCGCTTTTCCGGAGCCGCCATTCGCCCGGCGGATCGCGCACGGAACCGAGAGCCGCGAAGTCCTCGAACGGCGCGCGGTCAGGGCGCTGCGTCTTGCTGCCTCGCTCGGCGGCGGCCTGATGGTTCCGATGGGCTTCGAATATGGTGCAACCACGCCACTCGATCCGACCCATGGGAATGGAGCCGGCTTGCGAGGGATGCGCCATGACCTCGCTTTTGATCTTTCCTCCGAAATTCGCCTTGCAAACAATGAGATCGGCAAGAACCCTCATGCGCGTGCCGCATCGCTGCGGCTGATCCGCAACGCCAATGGCCCGGTCTCGGCACTTCTGCAGTCCGAGGCGGAAGACCTGCGCAGCGCCGAGAATGTACGCTTCATCCTGCTCAATAGGGATCTTCGGAAGAGCGCACCCGCGCCGGTGACGGCCCTTCGCGAAGCGGCTTCCGGTTTTCTTCCCGTCGCGGCCGACGGCGCGCCGCTGCGGCTGCGGGCAGGGGAGGCCCGGGTGGTTGAATGTAAGGCGCCGTCGCCGATCACATCCCAGCCGATCCTCGAGATCGAGCAGGCGGTCGCGTCGGCGCGGCTCGCCATCGAAAACATCATGCCGAGGGTCGACGACGGACGCTTTCCGGTCAAGCGGGTGGTCGGCGACATCGTGGCCGTCGAGGCGGATATAATTGCCGACGGCCACGACCCGCTCGTCGCAGTCCTGCTCTGGCGGCCGGTCGATGCTGCGGACTGGAACGAGACGGAGATGCAACTGGTCGAAAACGACCGCTGGCGCGCCGAATTCCTGCTGGAGCGCACCGGACGCTACGAATTTGCCATCGAGGCATGGAAAAACCCGTTTGCGATCTTTCGTTACGAACTGACGAAGAAGAACGATGCCAGGCTGGACCTGAAGCTCGAACTGCAGGAGGGGCTGAACCTCGTCCGCTCGGCTGAGACGCATGCGGCTGCTGCGCTCCGCACCGAATTGAAGGCCCTCGCCGACAGTCTCGAAAGGGCGTCCGATGTCGAGCGCACGGCGATCCTGCTCGATGCCGGGACATCCGGATTGATGGACAGGGCGGACAGCCGGCCGTTTCGGCTTCGCTCAGAGGCAAGCACCGTCGATGCCGAACGGAAGGCGGCCGCCTTTGCCAGCTGGTATCAGATCTTCCCGCGCTCGCAGAGCGGCGATCCGGACCGGCACGGCACTTTCGACGACGTCATCCCCAGATTGCCCGCCATCCGCGATATGGGCTTCGACGTGCTCTATTTCCCGCCGATTCATCCGATCGGTTCGACCAACCGGAAAGGCCGTAACAACAGCTTGAAAGCCGCGCCGGGCGATCCCGGAAGCCCCTATGCCATCGGCTCGGAGGACGGCGGCCACGATGCCATCCATCCCGAGCTCGGCGAGTTCGAGGATTTCCGCCGGCTGGTCGAGGCGGCAAGCCGGCATGGTCTGGAGATCGCTCTCGACCTCGCGATCCAGGCGTCGCCGGATCACCCCTGGCTGAAGGAGCACCCCGGCTGGTTCGACTGGCGTCCCGACGGCACGATCAAATATGCCGAAAACCCGCCGAAGAAATACGAGGATATCGTCAACGTCGATTTCTACACGAAAGACGCGCTGCCTTCGTTATGGGTGGAGCTCAGGGATGTCGTCCAGCTTTGGGTGGATCAGGGCGTCAAGCTGTTTCGCGTCGACAATCCGCACACCAAACCCTTTCCGTTCTGGGAATGGCTGATCGGCGATATCAGGGCGCGTCATCCCGATGTCGTCTTCCTGTCGGAGGCCTTCACCAAGCCGAAGGTCATGTACCGGCTGGCAAAGATCGGCTTCTCCCAGTCCTACACCTACTTCACCTGGCGCAATGCCAAATGGGAGCTCGAGCAATATATGCGAGAGCTGACCGAGACGCCGGCGAAGGAGTTCTTCCGCCCGCATTTCTTCGTCAACACCCATGATATCAATCCGGATTTCCTGCAGAATGCGCCACGTCCGGCCTTCCTGATCCGCGCAGCCCTTGCCGCCACCCTGTCGGGTTTGTGGGGCGTCTACAACGGTTTCGAACTTTGCGAGGGGCGTCCTGACGCTAAACGCAAGGAATATGCCGACAGCGAGAAGTACGAGATCCGTGCCTGGGACTATGACCGGCCGGGCAATATCATTGCCGAAATCAGGACGCTCAACCGCATCCGGACCGAAAACACCGCGCTGCATTCGCATCTCGGGCTGACGCTGCTGAATGCGCGAAATGACAATATCCTGTTTTTCGAGAAGGCAAGCCGTGCCCGCGACAATGTCCTGCTGATCGCCATCAGCCTCGACCCCTACAATTTCCAGCAAAGCGACGTCGAACTGCCGCTCTGGCACTGGTCGCTCGGAGACGGCGGCACGCTGGATGCCGAAGATCTGATCGTCGGGCATCGTTTCAAGTGGACCGGGAAATGGCAGAGCATCGGGTTCAACCCCGAGGTCCTGCCCTATGCGATCTGGCGTATTCGCTCAAGGGAGGCATGAATGGACGCGATGAATGCCGATGGCTCGCACCAGCCGCTGTGGTACAAGGATGCGATCATCTACCAGCTGCACATCAAGTCGTTCTACGACGCCAATGGCGACGGGGTCGGCGATTTTGCCGGCCTGCACCAGAAGCTCGATCACATTGCGGCCCTCGGCGTCAACGCCATCTGGCTGCTGCCGTTCTTTCCCTCTCCGCGCCGCGACGACGGCTATGACATTGCCGATTATGGCAATGTCAGCTCCGATTACGGGACGGTGGAGGATTTCCGCGCCTTCGTCGATGCTGCTCACCAGCGCAATATCCGCGTCATCATCGAGCTCGTCATCAACCACACCTCCGATCAGCATCCTTGGTTCCAGCGCGCCCGCCAGGCGCCAGCGGGATCACCGGAGCGCGACTTCTACGTTTGGTCGGATACCGATCAGAAATTTCCGGAAACGCGGATTATTTTCATCGACACGGAAAAATCCAACTGGACATGGGACGCCGTTGCCGGCGCCTATTACTGGCACCGCTTCTATTCCCATCAACCCGACCTGAATTTCGACAGCCCCCTCGTCATGGAGGAATTGCTGAGGGTGATGCGCTTCTGGCTGGAAACCGGCATAGACGGATTTCGTCTCGACGCGATCCCCTACCTCGTCGAGCGCGAGGGAACGATCAACGAAAACTTGCCGGAAACCCATGCAATCCTCAGACGCATTCGCGCCGCTCTCGACGCCACCCATCCCGGCGTGATGCTGCTTGCCGAGGCCAATCAGTGGCCGGAGGACACGCGCGAATATTTCGGGGACGGCGACGAATGCCACATGGCCTTCCACTTCCCGCTGATGCCACGGATGTATATGGCGATCGCCAAGGAGGACCGGTTCCCGATCACCGACATCCTGCGTCAGACGCCGGAGATTCCCGACAACTGCCAATGGGCGATCTTCCTTCGCAACCACGACGAGTTGACGCTCGAAATGGTGACCGACGCCGAGCGGGACTATCTTTGGGAGACCTATGCATCCGACAAGCGCGCCCGCATCAATCTCGGCATAAGGCGGCGCCTGGCGCCGCTGATGGAACGCGACCGCCGGCGGATCGAACTGATGAACGCGTTGCTTCTGTCGATGCCGGGAACGCCGGTGATCTATTATGGCGACGAGATCGGCATGGGGGACAATATCTATCTCGGCGACCGGGATGGGGTGAGGACGCCGATGCAATGGTCTCCGGACCGCAATGGCGGCTTCTCCAGGGTAGACCCGGCGCGTCTCGTCCTGCCGCCGGTCGCCGATCCGCTCTACGGTTTCGAGGCCGTCAACGTCGAGGCGCAGAGCACGGACGCGCATTCGCTGCTCAACTGGACGCGCAAAATGCTGGCGCTACGCGGCAGGCATCCGGCTTTCGGACGTGGTTCGCTGCGGTTCCTCTCACCGGAGAACCGCAAGATCCTTGCCTATCTCCGGGAATATGAAGACGAGACCCTGCTTTGCGTCGCAAACCTCTCGCGGCTGCCCCAGGCCGTCGAACTCGACCTGTCGAGCTTCGAGGGCCGCGTGCCCATCGAACTGACCGGCATGTCACCCTTTCCGCCGATCGGTCAACTGACCTATCTGCTGACGCTGCCGCCCTACGGCTTCTTCTGGTTCCAATTGGAGGCCGATGCCGACCCGCCGGCATGGCGCACCGCGCCGCCGGAGCAGCTTCCAGATCTGGTGACGATGGTCATCCGCCGCGGCCTGCTCGATCTTGTCGATGAACCCAAGCTTGCGCGCGCCCTCAGCACTGAAATCCTGCCTGCCTATCTCGCGAAACGGCGGTGGTTCGGGGCGAAGGACCAGGCGCTTCAGGCAGCACGTCTGATCTCCGCAACGCCGATCCCGTTCGCCGACGGCATCGTTCTCGGTGAATTGGAAGCCGTGCTGCCGAACCATAGCGAATCTTATCAACTGCCGCTGGCGGTCGCCTGGGACGATGCGCAACCCTCCGCGCTGACCCAGCAACTGGCGCTCGGACGGATTCGCCAGGGCAGGCGCGTTGGCTTCCTGACGGATGGATTTGCCGTGGAGGCGATGGCGCGCGGCATCCTGCGCGGACTTCGCGACCGCTCGCGCATCACCGGCCGCACCGGCACCCTCGAATTTCTCGGCACGGAGCGGCTCGATCGCCTTGAAGTCACTGACGACCTTGCGGTCCATTGGCTTTCGGCCGAGCAGTCCAACAGTTCGCTGATCGTCGGCGACCTCGCGATGATCAAGCTGATCAGGCACATCTTTCCGGGTATCCATCCGGAGGTCGAGATGACGCGCTATCTCACCCGCGCCGGCTATGACCACACGGCGCCCCTGCTCGGCGAGGTCGCGCACACCGATTCCAGCGGACGCCGTTCGACCTTGATCATCGTCCAGGGCGCGATCCGCAATCAAGGCGACGCCTGGAACTGGATGTTGAACAATCTGCGCCGTGGGGCGGACGAACTCGTGCTGAACGACCCGGCCGTCCAGCCCGGCGACGACGTCTTCCGGTCGCTGATCAGTTTCGTCGCGATGGTCGGCCTCCGGCTCGGCGAACTGCATGTCGTACTCGCCGGGGAGACCGATGACGAAGCCTTCAGTCCGGTGGTCGCAGGCAACAGCGAGGTCGAGGCGATGAAGAACGCCGTTGCCGACGAGGTTGCCTATGCCCTGTCGAAACTTGCCGAACGCGAGGAGAACGCCGATCCGGCGATCGACCTGCTCGCAGCACCGCTTCTCAAGCGCCGTTCCGAACTCGCCGAGCTCGCCGCGACGCTGGCGGCGAGCGCCCGGCATACGCTGATGACGCGCACGCATGGCGATTTCCATCTTGGCCAGATCCTCGTCAGCGAGGGCGATGCCGTCATCATCGACTTCGAGGGGGAACCCGCGAAAAACCTGACCGAGCGCCGCGCCAAGACCAACCCGCTGCGCGATGTCGCCGGGCTTTTGAGATCGCTGAGCTATCTCGTGGCCACCGCCCAACTCGATAACGACGCAGTCATCGAACACGAGAACGAAGTCCGGCGCGAGGCGATCGCCCGCTTCGGGCGCCATGCCGAGGAGGCCTTTCTCGATGCCTATTCGCAGGCGGTCTCCGTATCGAAGGAGCTTGACATGCCAGCCAATCAAAGACGGAGGGTTCTCGATGCCTTTCTTCTCGAAAAGGCCGCCTACGAGATCGCCTATGAAGCCCGCAACAGGCCGAAATGGCTTCCGATCCCATTATCCGGCTTTACCGAAATCGTATCGCGTCTGGCGGGGGTGAAGGCATGAATGTTGAACGTTCGGAACTTCTATCAGGCATCGGACAGGATGCGTTATGGGCCCTGATCGAGGGACATCATGGCGATCCGTTTTCGATCCTCGGTCCCCACGAAAGCGGTGGCATGACGATCGTGCGGGTCTACCTGCCCGGCGCCGAAGCGGTCGATCTCATCGAGGCGGCGAGCGGTCGGGTGGTGACGCCTTTCAGCATCGGCCATCCGTCCGGCCTGTTTGCGGCAGTGGCCGCGTCGAGGACGGGATATCGGCTGCGGATCACCTGGCCGGATGCCGTCCAGATCACCGAGGATCCCTACAGTTTCGGCCTGCTGCTGGGAGAACTCGACCTCCATTTGATATCGGAAGGCACCCACTACAGCCTGAGCCGGACGCTCGGCGCTATGGCGATGTCGATCGACGGCATATCAGGGGTCCGCTTTGCCGTGTGGGCTCCGAATGCGCGCCGTGTCTCGGTCGTCGGCGACTTCAATGCCTGGGACGGGCGGCGAAACCCGATGCGGCTGAGACCGTCGGCGGGCGTCTGGGAACTGTTCGTTCCGCGCCTCGCCCCCGGCGAAAGATACAAGTTCGAGATCGTCGACGCGCAGGGGACCTGCCTGCCGCAGAAGGCCGATCCGGTGGCAAGGGCGAGCGAGGCCGCCCCGTCGACCGCATCCATCGTCGCATCGTCGACGCCGTTTCGATGGAGCGATGACGGCTGGATGAAGGGCCGATCCCTGCAAGACAGACTGGAGGGCGCATTCTCCGTCTACGAGGTGCACGCCGGCTCCTGGCTTCGCGATCAAAAGGATGGCAACAGGTCACTCGACTGGGTCGAGCTCAGCCAGCGGCTCGTTCCCTATGCCCGCGACATGGGTTTTACCCATATCGAGCTCCTCCCGATCATGGAGCATCCCTTCGGCGGCTCCTGGGGTTATCAGCCGCTCGGCCTGTTTGCGCCCACCGGCCGATACGGAACGCCTGAGGATCTCGCCTATTTCGTCGACCGGTGCCATGGCGCCGGGCTCGGCGTCATCCTCGACTGGGTGCCGGCCCATTTTCCCACAGACGTCTGGGGGCTTGCTCGCTTCGACGGCAGCGCACTCTACGAGCACGAAGATCCGCGCGAAGGCTTTCACCGCGACTGGAACACGCTGATCTACAATCTCGGCCGCAACGAGGTGAAAGGGTTCCTGATCGCCAGCGCGCTCGAATGGCTCGAGCGTTACCATATCGACGGTTTGCGGGTCGATGCGGTTGCCTCGATGCTTTACCGCGACTACAGCCGCAACGAGGGCGAGTGGATTCCCAACCAATATGGCGGTCGCGAAAACCTGGAAGCGGTCGAATTCTTCAAGCACCTGAATAGCATCATTCACGAGCGCTGCCCGCACGCGATGATGATCGCCGAGGAATCGACGGCCTGGCCCGGAGTGACGAAACCGCCGGAGCAGGGAGGACTCGGATTCGACATTAAATGGAACATGGGCTGGATGCATGACAGCCTGAGCTACATCGAGAAGGATCCGGTCTACCGGAGCTATCACCACGGTACGATGACTTTCGGGATGATCTATGCCTATTCCGAGCGCTTCATGCTGCCGATTTCCCATGACGAGGTCGTCTACGGAAAGGGCTCGCTGCTGACCAAGATGCCGGGCGACGAATGGCAGAAATTCGCCAATCTGCGCAGCTATCTTGCCTTCATGTGGGGCCATCCCGGCAAAAAGCTTCTGTTCATGGGCAGCGAAATCGCCCAGCCGGGCGAGTGGAACCATGACGGTTCGGTGACCTGGGATGTGCTGGACCGGCCCCAGCATGTCGGGATCCAGCGGCTGGTGCGGGATCTGAACAGGCTTTACGGGCAAGAGCCGGCATTGCAGTTCGGCGACTTTCACCCGGAGGGCTTCGAATGGGCGGCAGCCGACGACGCCGTCAATTCCGTTCTCGGGATGCTCCGTTACGCGCCCGCCCGTGCTTCGTCGTTCCTGGTCGTGTCGAATTTCACGCCGGTGCCGCGCTACGGTTACAGGATCGGTGTGCCGAGCGACGGTGTGTGGATCGAACGGATAACGACCGATGCACGGGAATATGGCGGCTCGGGTCTGGTCAATGGCGCGGTGTCGACTGAACCCGTGGCGGCCCACGGCAGGCCCGTCTCCCTGTCGCTGACGCTGCCGCCGCTGTCGACGATGTTTCTGCAGGGGCCGTCGCCTTGACGAGGTCTCAGTCCCTTGCGGCTTCGCGGTCGTTTGGCATCATTCGGCATGTGGAGCCGCATGAATGAAAGGCCAGGGGCTCGCCTCGGATCCCTTCTCGACCGGAACCTCGATGAGAACGGGTTCGTCGAGTGATAGGGCTTTCTCGAGCGCGTCTTTCAATGCGCCGGGGCTCGTCACCCTGAACGCGCGAATGCCGAAGCTCTCGCCAAGGGCGACGAAATCCGGATTGGTGAGGTCCGAGCCAAGATAGCGGCCCTTATACGCCTGCTTCTGGTCGCGCAGCACGTTGCCAAAGGCAGAATTGTTGAAGACGACAGCGATGACATTGATCTTGTGCTGGACGGCTGTGGCAAGTTCCTGAACGCCGAACAGGAAGCCGCCATCGCCGGAAATGGAAATAACGGCTTTGTCGGGATGAGCGACCTTGACGCCCAAGGCCGTGTTGAAGCCGAAACCCAGATTGTCCTGATAACCGCATGTGACGTATTGGCGAGGGCCATAGACCGGGAATGCAAATCGGGCGGTAAAGCCCATCTGGCAGATTTCCTCGACGAAGAAGCCGTCCCTTGGCAGAGCTTCGCGGATGGCATCGAGATAGGCGAGCTGCGGCTGCACTGCCGAGAAGCGAGACCTGGCCTCTGCGTTGAGTTCGGCAAATTCGCGTGTGCGATCCTCGCGGCTGGAACCTGCCACGGCATCGAGCAGAGCCTGTGCTCCCGCCTTGGCATCGGAGACGATGCCCACATCGGGCTTGAGGCGGACCATTTCGGTCGGATCGATATCGATGCGGATGACCTTGAGACCTTTGGGCAGCCACTTCCATCGCATGAACTGCAATTCGAGCCGGCTGCCGATGCCGATCAGGACGTCCACCTTCTTCCAGTATTCATAGGCGGCGACGAAATTCAGATAGTTCGGATGGTCGTCAGCGACGATGCCCTTGCCGGAGCGATGGGCGGTGACGGGGGCCTGCAGCAGTTCTGCAAGTGCTGCGATCTCGGCGCCGGCATCTGCCGCACCGCCGCCGACCATGATCATCGGGTTCTTGGCACCTGAAATCAGTGCCGCTGCGGCGGCGATCGCATCGGGGTTCACGACCGGAGAAAGCGCTCTCGAACCGACGGGAAGGTCGATTTCAGGGCCGGATTGTCCAAACACGTCCCATGGCGCTTCGACCGCTCCCGGACCTTGGCGGCCCGAGAGCATTTTACTGACGACCCCGGCCATGACGGGACCGGTTTCGGACAGGTGATTGATGCGTTCCGCCGTCTTGGTGATTCCGCGCATCGTGGCGAGCTGATCCGGCAATTCGTGCAACTGCCCTCTGCCTTGACCGATCAAATGGGACATGATGTTGCCGGTAATGCAAAGCACTGGCGCGTTGGCGCCATAAGCGGTGCAGAGAGCTGCGCCGGAATTGAGGACGCCCGGCCCAGGCACGACGGTATAGGCGCCGATCCGGCCGGTGGACTTGGCATAGCCGTAAGCCATGTAGCCGGCGCCCTGCTCGTGCCGGGTGTGAATGAACCGAACCTTATCGCCGGCGCCGTAAAGGGCATCGTTGAAATCATACATGTGGGCGCCGGGGATGCCGAAGACCGTGTCGATCCCATGGGCGACGAGGGAACGGGTCATCGCCTGACCGGTCGTTTCTTTCCTGCTCATCTGAAGACTCCAATGCGGGCGTTCGGCTAGGCGACTGCCGATGATTTCAGGCAGCCTTCGGCTCGAAGCGCCGCGACAATGGCGCCGGCGTCGGCCGGCTGCATGCCGGCAAGGTTCATGCGCCCGGAATCCGCCATGTAGATACCGTGGCTCGCTCTGAGCGCTACGGCCGTATCCTTCGACATGGCGAGATTGGAGAACAGACCGCGCTGCCGGGCGATGAAGGCCAGATCAGGGGAGGCGGCGGCGAGCGCTGCCCGGTTGCCGTTGACACGCTGGCACATCTCTTCGAGCTCGGCGCACCACATGGCCGTCATCTCGGCGCTCTCGAGAATGGTCCTGACGATGGCGGCGCCATGGTCGGGCGGCATGGACCAGTTCACACGGGCAAGTGCCGCCATGTTGCTTTCGGCTTTCCTCAGGTCATCTCCATTGCGGGCCATGACATAGAGCGCGCCGACACGCTCGCGATAGAGACCGAAATTCTTGTCGCAGGAATAGGCGATCAGCGCCTCATCGACTGCGTCGAGGACCATGCGTGCTGGCGCAGCATCCTGTTCGAGGCCGTCGCCAAGCCCCTGATAGGCGAGATCGATGAACGGCACCAGCCGATGCGCGACAAGGAGCTCGGTAATCTCTAGCCACTGTTCCATGGTGAAGTCGATACCGGTCGGATTATGGCAGCAACCGTGAAGGAGAACGACGTCGCCTTCCCGAGCGGAAGACAAGGCGTCGATCACGCTTTCGAATATCACCTGCTGCGACGCCAGGTCGACGAAGGCGTACTCCTTTACCGGCAAGCGCGCCGAGCTGAAGATCGGCGCATGATTTGGCCAGCTTGGCGTCCCGAGCAGAACCTTCGCCGATGGATTTGCCGCCTGGATAAGCTCGGCCCCGAGACGCAAGGCGCCGCTTCCACCGGGTGTCTGAATGCCGACGAGGCGTTGCGTAAACGTTGGCGATTTTCCGAAGATGATGGGCTGCAGCAGGCGCACGAATTGCAGGTCGCCTTCCGGCCCGAGATATTTCTTGCTGTCCTGGGTCTCCAGGAGAAACTGTTCCGCCGCTTTGACGGCACGCATCACCGGCGTGCGTCTCATGGCGTCACGATAGACGCCGACGCCAAGGTCGATTTTTCCGGGGCGATCGTCGGCCTGGAAGGCCTTGATGAGTGCAAGCAGGCTGTCGGCCGGCCGACTGTTCAGTTCGTCAAACACAAGTCCACCTCGTTTCTTGAATTCTGGCTCGCAGACTAGCTGAACTTTCACGACGAATTTCTGCGATTATCTCCCTGAAACCGCGCCATCATGCAGACAATCGGCGCGATATGGCTATGATGTGCAGAAATTCACCGTTCGAGGAGGGCGGTCATGCTTGACCCATTCGATATCAAATTGCTTGCCGCCCTCCAGCAAAACAGCGAGGTGACGCAGAGCGAGCTGTCTCAGAAGGTCAATCTCTCTGCGACCCAATGCGCTCGCCGTTTGGAAAGGCTGCGCAACGAGCAATATATCCAGAGTGTCGTCGCCATCCTCAATCCCGTGAAACTGGGTTTTACCGTCGTTGCCCATACGCTCGTCAGCTTGAGAGCACATACGGAAGGCGGCAACGAGCGGCTTCATCGCTTCATCGAGACCGCGCCGGAGATCCTGGAGTGTTATTCGCAGACCGGCGACGCCGACTTTCTGATGAAGGTCATGACGCGCGACCTCGAACATCTCAGCCAGTTTCTCGAAAGAATGATCCGGGTCACCGACAATCTGGCGTCGGTCAAGTCAAGCATCGTCCTCAAGACACTGAAAAAGACGACCGCTTTGCCGCTGCAGATCGTGACCTGAGACGCTCTCACCTGAGATAATGGATATGCGGGCGCGAGTGATAGGGTGAGGCTTCGATGCGGGCTTCGACGGAGAAGACGTCGCGCAGAAGGGCCTCGCTCAATACGTCCTGCGGTGCGCCGGTGGCGACGATCCTGCCCTGCTGCATGATGATCAGCTGGTCGCAGAACATGGCGGCATGGTTGAGATCGTGCAAAGCGACGATGCTGGTGATCGGCAGGCCGGAGACGAGCCGCATCAGGCCGATCTGGTGCTGGATGTCGAGATGGTTCGTCGGCTCGTCGAGGATCAGCTCCTGCGGCGACTGAGCGAGTGCCCTTGCGATATGGGTGCGCTGCTTTTCGCCGCCCGAGAGATTCTGCCAGCGATCGTCGCGTTTCTCCGCCATGCCGGCGCGCGCGAGCGCACTTTCGACCGCCTCTTCGTCGGCCTTGGTCCAGCCCGAGAACATCGACCGGTGCGGGAACCTTCCGAGCTTGACGACGTCGACCACCTTCAGATTGGCATTCGTCGTGGCATGCTGCTCGACAAAGGCGATGCGCCGGGCGATCGAGCGGCGGTTGATCGTGCCGATATCGCTGCGGTCGAGCGTGACGCGGCCGGCATGCGGCCGCTTCAGGCCGGCGAGAAGCCTGAGCAGCGAGGTCTTGCCCGAGCCGTTCGGCCCGAGCAGGCCGAGCATCCGGCCGGGCTGCGCCTCCAGGGAGACGCCGTCCAGAATGGTCTTCCTGCCAATTTTCCAGGTGAGGTTGTCGGCCTTGATGCTCATGTCGCGCGCTGGAACCGGTAGAGGATGAGGGAGAAGAAGGGAACGCCGACCAGGGCCGTGACGACGCCGATCGGCAGGATCTGGTTGGGAATGAGGGCGCGCGCGGCGATGTCGGCGAGCACCATGAAAATCGCCCCTGTTATGGCGCAGGCCGGCAGCAGCCGGATATGGAGCGGTCCGACGACAAAGCGGGCGACATGCGGCACGACGAGGCCGACGAAGCCGATGGAGCCAACCATACTGACGATCGTCGCCGTCATCATTGCGGTCAGCGCGAAGAGCACCATGCGGGCGCGGCCGACATTGACGCCGAGCGAGGATGCCGCCTCGTCGCCGAAAGCGAAGGCGTCGAGCACGCGCGCATAGAACAGACAGGCGGCGAGGCCGAACCCGACGACGATCGAAACCAGCGCGAATTCCGGCCAGCGCACGCCGCCAAAACTGCCGAGCAGCCAAAACATGACGTCGCGGGCCTGCTGCGCATTGGCCGAGGTGGTGACGATATAGGAGGTCGAGGCGTTGAAGAGCTGCGATGCGGCCACGCCAGCGAGAATGGTGCGGTCCGCGCCGCCGCGCGTGCCGTTCGACAACAGTGCGACGAAGAAGAAGGCCGCGAAGGCCCCTGCAAAGGCGCCGGCCGATAGCGATACCGCGCCCGAGCCGACGCCCAAGATGACGATCGCGACGGCGCCGGTGGAGGCGCCGGCGGAGATGCCGAGCACATAGGGTTCGGCAAGCGGATTGCGCAGCAGCGACTGCATGATCGCGCCCGACAGCGCAAGGCCCGCGCCGCAGAAGGCGGCGACGAGCGCGCGGCTCAGGCGATAATCCCAGATGACGGTCTCGTGGATGCGGTTCAGTTCGACCGCGGTCCATCCGAGCCGGTTGGTGACGGCCGAAAAAGTGGTCGCCAGCGGGATCGGCAGGTCGCCGATGCCGACGCTGACGCCGACGGCGACAGCGATGAGGCAGAGGGAGGCGAGCAGCAGTGCGGTGGCCGCTCCCAGCTGCCGGAAGAGACTGCCCGCTTCCGTCACTTCAGCAGACCGAGAGCCTTCAGCTGCTCGGCCACCTGCTCGGCGCCGTAGATCGTGCGGATGGTCGGGTTCATCGCCTGGCCGTCCATGACGACGATCGCCTTGTTCTTGACGGCTGGGGTCTGGCTGACGGCCGGGTCGGTGTTCAGGAACTTGATCTTGGCCTCCGGCTTGTCGAGTTCCCAACGGTTACGGTCGAGGCTGGCCACGACGATCACGTCAGGATTGGCGGCGATGATGCCTTCCCAACCGATCGTCGGCCATTCGGCTTCCGCTGATATCGCATTATGCCCGCCGAGCAGGTCGGCGATGAAGCCGGAGGCGCTGTTCTTGCCGCCGACATAGGCATCGGCCGACGGGCTGGGACTGGAGAACCAGAAGACATAGGACAGGTTCACGCCGTCCTTGGAAACGCCGGAGCGAAGCTTGGCCTCACGCGCCTTGAAGTCGGCGATCAGCGCCTGGCCGCGGTCGGCGACGTCGAAAATCTCAGAGAGTTCGTCGATCTCCTTGTAGAGAAGATCCATGTTCCACAGCTCGCCGCGGCTGCCGTACTGGTCCTTGACGTCCTTGGTGCTGAGGCAGGTGCTGGGCGAGAGATAGGTGGCGACACCGACCTTGTCGAAATCGTCGCGCTTGGCGACCTTGCTGTTCGGCCCGACCAGGCTCGGCAAGGCCACCGCCACGAAGTCGGGATTTTCGGCGAGGATCGACTCGAAGGTCGGCATTTCGACGGTCAGGAGCTTGACCTTGGCATTGGCCTCGGCGAGCTGCGGCAGGACCTTGCTCGGCCAGAAGGCGGTGCCGACCATCTTGTCCTGGAGGCCGAGCAACAGCAGGATTTCCGCGCTGTTCTGGCCGAGGCCGATCGCCCGCTCGGGCGCCTTCTTGAAAGTTACCTCAGCACCGCAGTTGTCCAGCGTCAACGGGTAGGTCGTCGAACCGGCCAAAGATGGATTTGCGGCAAAGCCGATCAGGGCGGCAAGGCCGCAGGCGGCCAGAATTGATTTGAGGCTGGTCACGAAGAAATCCCCGGTGCGTGAGTGTATGCGGCCGGGGTATAGCCTTGGGAGTAGCCAGAAAACAAGACAGAATAAATCAACTTATCGCAAAATTCGAGAGCAGAGCACATGCGCCGGGCAACGCCGGCTCCTCAGGTTGCCTCGCTCGTTTCGATGCGCGCGGTCTTGCGGGTGGCGTGGAGGAAGGCTCCAACGAAGGCGATCGCGAACAGAAGAACGATGGTCGGAGCGGGTGCGCTATCGATGAAGAAGGAAAGATAGACGCCGGCAAAGGCCATGACCACCGCGATTGCGACCGACAGAGCGAGCATCGCACTGAAGCGGCGCGTCAGCAGATAAGCGATGGAGCCTGGTGCGATCAGCAGCGAAATGGCGAGAATAATCCCGACCGACCGGAGTGCTGCCACGATCGTCAAGGAGAGCAGGCAGAGCAGGCCATAGTGAAGGAGATTCACCCTCAGTCCGACCGCTCTGGCCTGCGCCGGATCGAACGCATGCAGCAGCAGGTCACGCCACTTGACGGCGATGATGGTGGCCGTCAGCATCGCAACGGCTCCCGTCTCCACGATGTCGGGAAACCCGATGCCGAGCATGTCCCCGAAGAGGATGTGGTCGAGATGCACCTCGGACTGGATCTTCACATAGAGAACCAGGCCGAACCCGAACATGCCCGAAAACACGATGCCCATCACCGTGTCCTGCTTGATGCGGCTGTTATCCTTGAGGAAACCGGTGGCAAGCGCACAGACCATCCCGGCTGCAAAGGCGCCGATGGCGAAGGGAAAGCCCGCGATATAGGCGATGACCACGCCTGGGAATACGGCATGGCTCATGGCGTCTCCCATGAGCGCCCAGCCCTTGAGCACAAGGAAGCAGGAGAGCAGCGCGGTCGGGATGGCGATCAGCACCGAGATGATCAGGGCGTTGATCATGAAATCGAACTGGAACGGCGCCAGCAGGGCGGTGAGACCATTCATGGGGATACCTCCAGAGCTTGTGCGGCTCTGCGCCGGCTTGCCAGCATTCCGTGCTTGGGCGCCAGGAAGAAGGCGACAAGGAAGATCAGCGTCTGGAGGACGATGATGATGCCGCCGGTCGCGCCGTCGAGGAAATAGCTCACATAGGCGCCGATGAAGCTGGTCGCTGCCCCGATCGCCACGGCGATGACGAGCAGCCGCGGGAAGCGATCCGTCAGCAGGTAAGCCGTCGCGCCCGGCGTCACCACCATGCAGATGACGAGAAAGGCGCCGACGGTCTGGAGTGCCGCGACCGTCGATGCCGACAGCAGCGTGAAGAACATGATCTTGAGCCGCGTCGGGTTAAGTCCGATTGAACGGGCATGGGTCTCGTCGAAGAAAACGACCATCAGGTCCTTCCATTTCACCAGCAGGATGGCGAGCGAAACGAAACCGATGATGGCAAGCTGGAGCGTGTCTTCGGGCGTGATCGCGAGGATATTGCCGAGCACGATCGTCTGGATGTTCACTGCAGTCGGCCTGAGCGATACCATGAACAGGCCAAGCCCGAAGAATGAGGAGAAGATCAGGCCGATGATGGCGTCCTCCTTCAGCTTGGTGCGCTGGTTGAGGAAGAGCATCGCTGCGGCAGCCAGGCCGCCGGAGAAGAAGGCGCCGATCGAGAAGGGAAGTCCGATCATGTAGGCGCCAGCGACACCCGGCACGATGGAATGGGAAAGTGCGTCGCCGATCAGCGACCAGCCCTTGAGCATCAGGTAACAGGACAGGAAGGCGCAGACACCACCGACAAGAGCCGATACCCACATGGCGTTCAGCATATAGTCATAGGTGAAGGGTTCGAGAATGCCGGCCATCAGGCTTGTCCATCGCTTTTGTTCGCCGGGGCCGGCGCGAGCAGCTTGCCCTCCCGCAGGACCAGCGGCCGCTCGTCGTCAGTGAGGATGCCGACGGGATATGGCTTGCCGCCGGAGCCATTCAACACGAGATGGCGAAGCACGCCGCCGAAGGTTCTTTCGAGATTTTCCTGCGTAAAGGTCTCGTCTGTCGGTCCGTAGGACAATACGGTGCCTTTGATCAGCACCGTGCGGTCGCAGAATTCCGGCACGCTGCCGAGATTGTGGGTCGAGACCAGCATCACCCGGCCTTCATCGCGCAGCGAGCGGAGCAACTTGACGATGGCCTCTTCGGTCTTGACATCGACACCGGTGAAAGGCTCGTCGAGCAGGATGACGCGACCGTCCTGCGCCAGCGCCCGAGCAAGGAAGACGCGCTTCTTCTGGCCGCCGGACAGCTCGCCGATCTGACGCTTGCGGTATTCGCTCATGTTGACGCGGGCGAGCGCCTTGGACACGGCTTCGTGGTCGGCCGCCTTCGGTATTCGCATCATCCCCATGTGGCCGTAGCGCCCCATCATGACGACGTCCTCGACCAGCACCGGAAAATTCCAGTCGACTTCTTCCGATTGCGGTACATAGGCGACGAGATTTTTCCGCAGCGCTTGTTCGACCGGCATGCCGAGCACCGAAATCTCCCCCCTGGCCAGACGCACGAAGCCCATGATCGCCTTGAACAGGGTCGACTTGCCGGAACCGTTGACACCGACGAGCGCGGTGATGGTGCCAGTAGGTGTCTGGAAGCTGGCGTCGCGCAGCGCCGTGTGGCCGTTGCGATAGGTGACCGTGGCATCCCTCACGGAAATGCCGGCGCCCACATCCGAAGATGCGGGGGAAACCGGGGAGACGATCGCATTCATTGCGACAGGCCTTCGGCTAGGCCCTTGACGACAGTGTCGGAGGTCACGCGCAACAGGTCGATATAGGTCGGCGTGGGACCGTCAGCGTCGCTTAAGGAGTCGACATAGAGAACACCGCCATAACGGGCGCCGGTCTCGCGGGCGACCTGGCGGGCCGGCTTGTCCGACACCGTGCTCTCGCTGAACACGGCAGGGATCTTATTGGCCCTGACGGCATCGACGACTTTGCGGACCTGTTGTGGCGTGCCCTGCTGATCGGCATTGATCGGCCACAGATAGAGCTCCTTCAAGCCGAAGTCGCGGGCGAGATAAGAGAATGCGCCTTCGCTCGACACCAGCCAGCGCTTGTCCTCGGGAATGGTATCGAGCTTCTCGCGGATCGGCGCGATGGTCGCCTCGATCTCCTTCTTGTAGGCCTCGGCATTGGCCTTGTAGATCGCGGCGTTCTTCGGGTCGTATTTGACGAAGGCGTCGCGGATGTTGTCGACATAGATGATCGCATTCTTCGGCGACATCCAGGCATGCGGATTGGGTTTGCCGCTATAGGGACCTTCGCTGATGCCCATCGGCTCGACGCCGGTCGAGACCACGACGTCGGGAACATCCTTGAGATTCCGATAGAATTTCTGGAACCATAGCTCGAGGTTGAGCCCGTTCGACAGGAGGATCTGCGCGCCCTGCGCCCGCTGGATATCGCCGGGCGTCGGCTGATACTCATGGATCTCGGCGCCCGGCTTGGTGATCGATTCCACGATCGCCGCATCACCGGCCACGTTCTTGGCCATGTCGGCAATAACGGTGAAGGTGGTCACAGCTTTGAACTTCTCCTGCGCGGCGGCACTGCCAGCCATCACGCCGAGTGCGGCGATGGCCGCCAGCCCGGTTACGACCCGGCGTCTCATTCGACTAAGCATGAACTTTCCTCTCTCTTTGCGTCATCCATCGTTTCCCGATCTCGCCTTGGCGCAGCGTCGACCGCAATCAGTCCGCTGATGCAAATGCGACGCATTGGCAATTGCTGCTGATAAGTCTGCCCCTATCTATTCTGCAATTGCGACTGATTTGCAACAAGGATTTTCGAGAAAGGTGCGGAACGAGAATTGTTCCCGCCGACACGCGTCGAACAACGCGTTGGTTTCTATCGCGGATCTACAGAGGAACAGACCGAGCCGGTTGCAACCGCTCGACTGATTTCAGACCATCTAAGCCTGCCACTGAGGCGCGGAGCGGGGACCGCGACTCGAACATGGTCATCAGCTCATCTTTCCCACGAGCTTGGCATAATCCGAAAACGTCAACTGTTCGCCTCTCCCGCTTGCCTCCTCGGCGAGTAGCAGCACTCGTATGGGAAACAGGATCGCGGCGCGGTTGGCATCCGAGAGCTCATGGTCGTCGTCCTCCTCGATGGCCTTCTTGGCTTTCGAGAGCGCGGCATTGAGTTCCTGACGGGTGAGCAGGTCCTTCTCGACGATTGCGTCGCATATCGACGCCATTGCCATGATCAGGCCCTTGAGCTGAAGGTTGGCCGTGTTCATAAGAGCTCCGAGGAAACGAGGGGCCACTTGATGACGCTCCGGCGCATCGCCGATTGCGCCGGGACATTGCTACGTCAGTCCGGTTGAACCGGCCGGATCGTGTCGACGGTAACTTCACCGTCGACGATCCCGCGCGTGACATCGCGCCGGTTCCGATCGATCTCGATGACGGTGTAGAGCTTGTCGTCCCGAAAGGCGCTCGCATTGGCCGTTGTGACATCCTCGGCGGGCGCCGCATCCACTTCCATGAAGTCGAGCTCACGAGCCGCAGCGACGATCCTGGCGTCGCCCGCCGTCCTGGCGGCGACGATGACAATACCGTGCCCCGGGGAATTGTCCCATCGCGGATCGTCAGGCGCCGCGATGGGCTCCAATCGGTAGATGTTGAGCATTTCGCCGCCAGCGCCGGACGCCGCCTGCGCAGCCGCGTCCTCGATTTGCGCCTGGCTCTCGACCGACTTTCCAAACGTGTTCGGGTTGGTCGCGTTGTTGATCTCTTCCTTGCCTGTTCTCGAGACGTTCGACATGTCGCTCTCCATTCGGGGTGGAAACGACGGCCGGCGGGAAACTGTTCCCGCGCAGGCGAAGTTTACGGCTGACGGCAGGACATATCGGTCTGTACAACCGCGCGGTCCGGCCATACCCTTTTTCCACTCGAGCACTAAATTATCTCCAGTCGAACAGGGGGGATTTTCGTGAGTAATCAAGCCAGTGAATTTTCGCGGGATAGCGTCACGCCGGACAGCATCAATGGGCACGACCACAAGACGATGGCGTTCGACGACGCCAGCGCGCTTCTGGAGGTCCTTGTCGCAGTCAGGCGCGGCGATTTTTCCGTGCGGATGCGGTCGGATCTCACAGGCGTCACCGGCAAGGTCGCCGACGCTCTCAACGACATCATTGCCGCCAATCAACGCATGGCCCAGCAGCTCGAACATGTGGGTCAGGTCGTCGGCCGGGACGGGCGAACGAGCACGCGCGTGCGCTTCGGCCTGTCTGATGGTTCCTGGTCAGAGATGGAAGGATCGATCAACGGCCTGATCGACGATCTCCTGTGGCCGACGACGGCCGTGACCCGGACGATCACGGCCGTTGCCAAGGGCGACCTGTTGCAGACCGTGCCGCTTGATGTCGACGGGCGGGCGCTCAAAGGCGAATTCCTGCGCTCGGCCGATATCGTCAACACGATGATCAAGCAGCTGAGCGTCTTCACATCGGAAGTGACGCGCGTTGCCCGTGAGGTCGGCACGGACGGAAAGCTCGGCGGACAGGCGCAGGTGCCCGAAGTGACGGGTGTCTGGAAGGACCTCACCGAAAGCGTGAACTCGATGGCGTCGAACCTGACGGCGCAGGTGCGCAACATCGCTGAGGTGACGATCGCCGTTGCCAATGGCGACCTCTCCAAGAAGATCACCGTCGACGTGCGCGGCGAAATCCTGCAACTGAAAGAAGCGATCAACACGATGGTCGACCAGCTCAGGTCCTTCGCCTCGGAGGTGACGCGCGTCGCCCGCGAAGTCGGCACCGAAGGCAAGCTTGGCGGACAGGCGCTGGTGCCGGGTGTGGCCGGCACCTGGAAGGATCTGACCGACAGCGTCAACGCCATGTGCGGCAACCTCACGGCCCAGGTGCGCAACATCGCCCAGGTGACCACTGCCGTGGCGCGCGGCGACCTGTCGCGCAAGATCACCGTCGACGTCTCGGGTGAAATCCTGGAACTGAAGGAAACCATCAACACGATGGTCGACCAGCTCAACGGCTTTGCCGGCGAAGTGACGCGTGTGGCGCGTGAAGTCGGCACCGAGGGGCGACTCGGCGGCCAGGCGCAGGTGCCGGGCGTGGCCGGCACCTGGAAGGACTTGACCGACAACGTCAATTCCATGGCCTCGAACCTGACGGCACAGGTGCGCAACATTGCTGAGGTCTCGACCGCGATCGCCAATGGCGACCTGTCGAAGAAGATCACCGTGACGGTGTCAGGCGAAATTCTCGAGCTGAAGGAGACCATCAACACGATGGTCGATCAGCTGAACGCCTTCGCTTCGGAAGTGACCCGCGTGGCCCGCGAAGTGGGTACGGAAGGCCGGCTCGGCGGCCAGGCCAATGTGCGCGGCGTCGCCGGCACCTGGAAGGATCTGACCGAAAACGTCAACTCGATGGGCGGCAACCTGACGGCGCAGGTCCGCAACATCGCCGAGGTCTCGACCGCGATCGCCAATGGCGATCTGTCGAAGAAGATCACCGTCGACGTGAAGGGCGAGATTCTCGAATTGAAGGAAACCATCAATACGATGGTCGACCAGCTGAACGCCTTCGCTTCGGAAGTGACACGTGTGGCCCGCGAAGTGGGAACGGAAGGGCGACTTGGCGGCCAGGCCAATGTGCGCGGCGTCGCCGGCACCTGGAAGGATCTGACCGACAGCGTCAATTCCATGGCCTCCAACCTGACGGGACAGGTGCGCAACATCGCCGAAGTCGCGACCGCCGTCGCCCAGGGAGACCTTTCCAAGAAGATCACCGTCACCGTGTCGGGGGAAATCCTCGAACTGAAGGAGACCATCAACACCATGGTCGACCAGCTCAACGGCTTTGCCGGCGAGGTGACGCGCGTGGCGCGCGAAGTCGGCACGGAAGGGCGGCTTGGCGGCCAGGCGAACGTGCTTGGCGTCGCCGGCACCTGGAAAGACCTGACCGACAGCGTCAATTCCATGGCGGGCAATCTGACGGCACAGGTGCGCAACATTGCCGAAGTCTCGACCGCGATCGCCAATGGCGACCTGTCGAAGAAAATCACGGTGTCGGTCTCGGGGGAAATCCTCGAGCTCAAGGAAACGCTGAACACCATGGTCGATCAGCTGAACCGGTTTGCCTCCGAAGTCACGCGCGTCGCGCGCGAGGTCGGCACCGAAGGCAAGCTCGGCGGTCAGGCGCAGGTGCCGGGCGTCGCCGGCACCTGGAAGGACCTCACCGAAAACGTCAATTCCATGGCCTCCAACCTCACCGGCCAGGTGCGCAACATCGCCGAAGTCACGACCGCCGTGGCGCGCGGCGACCTGTCGCGCAAGATCACCGTCGACGTGAAAGGGGAAATCCTCGAACTGAAGAATACCATCAACACGATGGTCGATCAGCTGAACGCCTTCGCCGGCGAAGTGACGCGTGTGGCGCGCGAAGTCGGCACCGAAGGCAAGCTTGGCGGCCAGGCGCAGGTCTCCGGTGTCGCCGGCACCTGGAAAGACTTGACCGACAGCGTCAACTCGATGGCCGGCAACCTGACGGCGCAGGTGCGCAACATCGCCGAGGTCGCGACCGCGATCGCCAATGGCGACCTGTCGCGCAAGATCACCGTCGACGTGCGCGGCGAAATCCTGCTCCTGAAGGATACTTTGAATACCATGGTCGATCAGCTTCGCTCCTTTGCCGGCGAAGTGACGCGTGTCGCCCGCGAAGTCGGTACCGATGGCAGGCTCGGCGGCCAGGCCGTCGTTCCCGGCGTCGCCGGCACCTGGAAGGACCTCACCGACAACGTCAACCTGCTTGCCGCCAATCTGACGACCCAGGTTCGAAACATCGCCGAAGTGACGACGGCCGTGGCGCGCGGCGACCTGTCGCGCAAGATCACCGTCGACGTGAAGGGGGAAATTCTCGAACTGAAGAACACCATCAATACGATGGTGGACCAGCTCAATGCTTTCGCCGGCGAAGTGACGCGTGTTGCCCGCGAGGTTGGCACCGAAGGCAAGCTTGGCGGCCAGGCGCAGGTGCCGGGTGTCGCCGGCACCTGGAAGGACCTGACCGACACCGTCAACGTCATGGCCGCCAACCTGACCGAGCAGGTCCGCGGCATCGTCAAGGTGGTGACGGCGGTGGCGAACGGCGACCTCAAGCAGAATCTCACCGTCGCATCCAAGGGCGAGGTGGCCGCCCTTGCCGAAACCATCAACAACATGACCAACACGCTTGCGACCTTTGCCGATCAGGTGACCACGGTGGCGCGTGAGGTCGGCGTGGAAGGCCGCCTCGGCGGTCAGGCGAATGTTCCGGGCACAGCAGGCACCTGGAAGGACTTGACCGGCAACGTCAACCTGCTGGCCGCCAACCTGACGACGCAGGTGCGCGCCATTGCCGAAGTGGCGACCGCCGTCACCAAGGGCGACCTGACGCGCTCGATCAAGGTCGACGCGCGTGGCGAAGTGGCCGAACTCAAGGACAACATCAACACGATGATCGACAATTTGCGCCTGACCACAGAGCGCAACACCGAGCAGGACTGGCTGAAGACCAATTTGGCGCGCTTCACCAATATGCTGCAGGGCCAGCGCGACCTGACGCTGGTCGGCAAGATGCTGCTTTCGGAGCTAGCACCTCTGGTCGGCGCCCATCAGGGGGTCATCTACCAGGTGGATGCCGACGAGCGGCAGCCGGTCTTGTCGCTGCTCTCCGTCTATGCGCAAGGGGTTGAGGCGGCGCATCCGGCCCGGCTCGAATTCGGCCAGGGACTTGTCGGGCAATGCGCCAGCGACGCCCGCCGCATCCTGGTCACCGACCTTCCCGATAACGTCGTTCCAATCAGTTCCGGGGTGTTCACCACCCTGCCGAGAAGCGCCATCGTGCTGCCGGTGCATTTCGAGGGCCAGGTGAAGGCGGTCATCGAGCTTGCCTCCGCCGGCGAATTCACCGAGCTGCAGCTGTCCTTCCTCGATCAGCTGACGACATCAATCGGCATCGTCCTCAATTCCATCGAAGCGACCATGCAGACCGAAGGCCTGCTCAAGCAGTCCCAGCAGCTTGCCGCCGAGCTTCAGACGCAGCAGCGCGAGTTGCAGCAGACCAACGAGCAACTCGGGCAGAAGGCGCAGCAGCTGGAGGAACGCAACGTCGAAGTCGAGGCGAAGAACCAGGAAATCGAGCAGGCCAGGCGCGCGCTGGAGGAAAAGGCAACCGAGCTCGCACTGACGTCGAAGTACAAATCCGAATTCCTCGCCAACATGTCGCATGAGCTGCGCACACCTTTGAATTCGATCCTCATCCTCGGCCAGCAGCTGGGAGAAAATCCGGATGGCAACCTGTCGGGAAAACAGGTCGAGTTCGCCAAGACGATCCACGGCGCGGGCACCGATCTGCTGAACCTCATCAGCGACATTCTCGACCTGTCGAAGATCGAGTCCGGAACGGTCTCGGTCGATGCCGAGGAGATCTTCGTCAGCAATCTGCTCGAGATGATGGCGCGGCCATTCCGGCACGAGGCCGAAAACCGCAACCTGTCTTTCGCAGTCGATGTCGGCGCCGATGTCGCAAAGAGCCTCATCACGGATTCGAAGCGGTTGCAGCAGATCCTCAAGAACCTGCTGTCGAATGCCTTCAAGTTCACCGCGCAGGGCGGCGTGACGCTTCGCGTCGCTGCGGCAACGAGCGGCTGGTCGTCCGATCATCCCTCGCTCAAGCACGCGCCTTCGGTGATCGCCTTCGAAGTCGTCGATACCGGCATCGGCATACCGCCTGAAAAGCAGCGCATCATTTTCGAGGCCTTCCAGCAGGCGGATGCTTCGACGAGCCGCAAATATGGCGGCACGGGCCTCGGCCTGGCGATCAGCCGCGAACTGGCAAACCTCCTCGGCGGTGAGATCCAGCTGCGCAGCACGCCCGGGGTTGGCAGCACCTTCGTCCTTTACTTGCCGCTCACCTATGTCGGCGCCGGCGCGGTTGCGCCGAAGTCCGTTCCGCCGGCAAATGTCGTGGAATTCGCCGAAGCGGCCGCCAGCCGCCGGGCCGAAAAACCTGCCGAACATGTCGAAGACGATCGCCACCAGATAGCAGCCGGCGACTCGGTGCTGCTCGTCGTCGAGGACGATGCGCATTATGCTCGCGTCCTGGTGGATCTCGCCCGCGACAACGGCTTCAAGGTTCTGGTGGCGATGCGCGGCAGCGATGCGCTCGCACTCGCCCAGGACTACAGGCCGGCGGCGATCTCGCTCGACATCTTCCTGCCCGACATGCTTGGCTGGACCGTACTCAGCCAGCTCAAGCAGAATCCGCAGACGCGGCATATTCCAGTCCAGATCATCAGCCTCGACGAGGATCGCCAGCATGGTCTGACCCGCGGCGCCTTCGCGTTCATGAGCAAGCCGACGACGCCGGAAGGGCTTGGCAAGGCGCTGTCGCGATTGAAGGCCTATGCGCAGCCGCGCCGCAAGCATCTGCTGCTCGTGGAAGACAACGAGGCCGAGCGTCTGAGCGTCACCGCCCTTCTCGGACATGACGACATCGATATCACCAGCGTCGGCTCCGGATCGGAGGCTCTCGCCGTCCTTCGGCATAATGCCGCCGACTGCGTGGTGCTCGACCTTTCCCTTCCCGACATGTCCGGCTTCGACGTGCTGGAGCAGATTCGCGACGACGCCGAGATCGGCGAGGTGCCGGTGGTCGTGTTCACCGGCCGGGAGCTTTCCGCCGAGGAAGACGCGACGCTGCACAGCATGGCCCGCAGCGTCGTGGTCAAGGGCGTCGAGTCGCCTGAGCGCCTTCTGGATGAGACGGCCTTGTTCCTGCACCGGGTCGTCGCCGACCTGCCGGCCGCAAAGCAGGCAACTCTGCGGGATTTGCACAGCTCGGATGAGGATCTGGTCGGTGAAACCGTCCTGCTCGTCGATGACGATGCCCGCAACATCTTCGCCTTGAGCAGTGTCCTCGAACGCCGGGGAATGAAGGTGCTGACCGCGACGACCGGCAGCGAAGCCATCGACGTCATCAACAACGAACCCTCTGTCGCGATCGTGCTGATGGACATCATGATGCCTGGAATGGACGGCTATGAGACGATGCAGGTCATCCGTTCGGAACCCCGGTTCCGGCGGCTGCCGATCCTGGCGCTGACGGCCAAGGCGATGAAGGGCGACCGCGAGAAATGCCTGGAAGCGGGCGCCTCGGACTACCTGGCGAAGCCGGTCAATACCGAACAGCTTCTGTCGGCTCTTCGTATGTGGCTGCATCGTTGAGGATCTGGCCATGAACCCCGTCAACATCCTCCTCGTCGACGACCAGCCGGCCAAGCTCCTGAGTTACGAGGTCATTCTCGAAGAACTCGAAGAAAACCTCATAAAGGCGCAATCCGCCCGCGAGGCCTTCGAGCACCTGTTGCGCACCGAAATCGCGGTGATCCTCGTCGATGTCTGCATGCCTGAACAGGACGGGTTCGAGCTCGTTAGCATGATCCGGCAGCATCCGCGCTATCAGAACACGCCGATCATCTTCGTCTCCGCCGTCATGCTCGCCGAACCGGATCGGCTGCGTGGCTATGCGGTGGGCGCGGTCGACTACGTCTCCGTCCCGATCGTCCCGGAGGTGCTGAGAGCCAAGGTGCGGGTCTTTGCCGATCTCTACAGGAAGACGCGGGAGCTCGAACGCCTGAACGCCGAGCTGGAGGCCCGCGTTCATCAGCGTACCGCCGAGCTCGAGGCTTCGGCAGCGCAGTTGCGTGAACTCAACGAAGAGCTCGAACATCGGATCGATCAACGGACACGGGAGCGCGAGGAGGCGCTCGCACAGCTGTTCGAGGCGCAGAAGCTCGACACGATCGGTCACCTCACGGGTGGCGTCGCCCACGACTTCAACAACCTCCTGATGGCGGTTCTCGGCAGCCTCAATCTTCTGAAGAAACGGCTTCCGCCGGATGAACGCAGCGAACGCTTGGTGACGAACGCGATCCAGGCGGCCGAGCGCGGCACGGCACTGACCCAGCGCCTGCTTGCCTTCGCGCGCCGCCAGGAGCTCAAGCCGCAGGCGGTGGATTTCCTCAGGCTATTCGAAAACGTCGAGGATCTCCTCGCCAAGGCGGTGGGGCCGCGCATCGAAATCCGCAAAAGCATCCCGGCGGATCTCGCGCCCCTGCTGGTCGACAGCAACCAGCTGGAACTGGCGCTGCTCAATCTGTTCGTCAATGCCCGGGACGCACTCGAAAGTGGCGGCGCCGTGACGGTTGCCGCGGCGGCCGAAGAGAGCCGGCCGGCCAGCCTCGCGGGCGGGAATTACATCAGGATATCGGTGTCGGATGATGGCGAGGGAATGGACGAGGCAACGGTCTCGCGTGCTGCCGAACCGTTTTTCACCACCAAAGGAGTCGGCAAGGGCACTGGTCTCGGCCTGTCGATGGTTCATGGCCTGGCGGCGCAATCCGGCGGCTCGATCCAGATATCGAGCGTAAGGGGCAAGGGCACGACCATATGCCTGTGGCTGCCCGTCGCCGAAACCTTCGTCAAGGTGTTGCCTGCCGTCGAGCCTCCGGCGACGGAGCCGTTGAAACCCTCGTCTCGGCCGCTTGCCATTCTCGTCGTCGACGACGACGCGCTGGTCAGGACGGGAACCGTAGCGATGCTGGAGGATCTCGGGCACCTGCCGCAGGAAGCGTCTTCCGCGTCCCAGGCTTTGGAATTCTTTGCCGGCGGACAGGATTGCGATCTCGTCATCACCGATCATGCCATGCCGGGTATGACGGGCGCGGAGCTTGCGCGTCACCTTCGCTCTTCCTTTCCAGGCCTGCCGATCATCCTTGCCTCTGGCTATGCCGAGTTTTCCGAAGACCATGGCCTCGGCCGGATGCTGCGGATGAAGAAGCCATTCACGCAGGAGCAACTCCAGGCGGCCATGGACCAGGCGCTCTCAGGCAAAGTCGCGGCGGCCTGACGATCCAAGCGTAAGGCGACCGGCCCGGCCATCCTGGTGACAGCGGCCGCTTTCGTGCGTCCGCTTGCGGACGAAACTTTTTGCTCCGGCAAAAGTTACCCAAATCCCATCCCAATTTCATCGAAGGCTTTCCCTTGACCAAAATGACGTTCGGCCCCGCATTCACCGAAGAGGGCATTCTGTTTCGCCTCTGGGCTCCCTTGCATGAAAGCGTGTCGCTGAAACTCGAAGGCGCTGGCCTGCGCCCAATGCAGGCAGCTGAGGATGGCTGGCACCGCTGCACCGTCGCGCAAGCCCATGCCGGTACGCTTTATCGCTTTGTCCTGCCGGACGGCTCCGAAGTTCCGGACCCCGCCTCGCGGTTTCAGCCGCAGGATGCGCACGGTCCGAGCGAAGTGATCGACCTTGCCACCTATCGCTGGAAGACGGATGCCTGGGCGGGCCGCCCCTGGGAGGAGATGGTCATCTATGAGATGCATATAGGCTGCTTCACGCCTGGGGGCAGTTTCAGGACGGCGATCGAGCGTCTCGACCATCTGCAACAATTGGGCGTCACGGCGTTGCAAATCATGCCGGTCGGCGAATTCCCGGGCCGCTACGGCTGGGGCTATGACGGCGTGCTTCCTTACGCTCCGGACAACAGTTATGGCCGTCCGGAAGATTTCATGGCGCTGGTGGACGCAGCGCATGCGCGCGGCATCTCGGTTTTCCTGGATGTGGTCTACAATCACTTCGGACCGGACGGCAATTTTATCCCTTCCTACGCGCCGCTCTTTACCGACCACCACAAGACGCCCTGGGGCCACGGCGTCAATTACGACGGCGACGGATCGGCGATGATCCGTGAATTCATCATTCAGAATGCCCTCTACTGGATCACCGAATTCAGGCTCGATGGTTTCCGCTTCGATGCCGTCCATGCCATCAAGGACGACAGCGCCGAGCATCTGCTTCACGCGCTTGCCCGCCGCGTCAGGGCGGCGGCGGTCGGTCGGCATATTCACCTGATCGTCGAAAACGAGGAAAACGACAGCGAGTTGTTGTCGCGTGACGAAAACGGCGAGGCGAGCCTCTTCACCGCACAATGGAACGACGACGTGCACCATGTGCTGCACATCACCGCCACGGGCGAAACCTTCGGCTATTATGCCGATTATGCCGAAGACCCCGGCAAGCTCGGCCGGGCGCTGGCGGAAGGCTTCGTGTTTCAGGGAGAGCATATGCCCTATCGCGGCGGAAGCCGCGGCAGGCCGAGCGGTCACCTGCCGCCCACCGCTTTCATCTCCTTCATCCAGAACCACGACCAGATCGGCAACAGGGCGCTGGGGGACCGGATTCTGGCTTCGAGCCCGGCGGATGCCGTCAAGGCCGTTACTTCAATCTACCTGCTGGCGCCCGAGATCCCGATGCTGTTCATGGGCGAGGAATGGGGCGCCAGAGAGCCTTTCCCCTTCTTCTGCGATTTCGACGAGCATCTGAACGAGAAGGTCAGAAGAGGCCGCCGCGAGGAGCTGTCGCGTCTGCCGGGCTTCGACGCAGACGATCTTCTCGACCCGACGGCGCCATCGACCTTTGCCGCCGCCAAGCTGGATTGGTCGAAATGCGCTTCCTCCGATGTTCTTGATTTTTACAGGACGCTTCTCGGGCTCCGGCACCGAAGGATCGTGCCCTTGCTGAAAGGCGCCGGCGCCGGAAAGGCGGTCTATCGCTCAGCCGGAAGCGCGCTCGCGGTGGATTGGACCCTGGCGCAAAACCGGCGTCTTCATCTGCGCGCCAATCTCGGCAACGAGGCGGTGCCGCTCTCCTTGCAGCAGGACGACGCTGAGACGATCTTCCGTCTCGGCGGCAGCGACGGCGATAATCTCGCGCCTTGGACGGTGATGTGGAGCATCAGCGAAGCGTGAGGGCGGGCTGACAGGAAGGCGATCGAACGATGAAATCCGCTGAGCTCGACAAGCTCGCTCGCCGGCACGGCATCAGCCCGACCAGGCCCAGTCCGGACAACCGGGAGGTGACGGTATCGGGCGAGACCAAGCGGAAGATCCTCTCGGCATTGAAGATCGACGTGACGGGAGCAGTCGATCACGAGGCCGGCGCGCCGCGGCGGGAGCCTAGGCCGGCACGCAGGAAGATTCCCACGTCATTTCTGCCGGATTTCCTTTCCGCTACGCGGGTCTGGGGTGTGAGCCTGCAGCTTTACGAGCTCCGTTCGGCACGCAACTGGGGCATAGGAGACTTCGAGGATCTGGCCGATATGGCGGATCTCATGGGATCGCTGGGCGCCGATTTCATCGGCCTCACCCCGCTTCACGCGCCGTTTCTCGCGGATCCCGAGCGTTGCAGCCCCTATGAGCCCTCGAGCCGCCAGCATCTCAACCCGCTCTATATCGCGGTCGACCGATTGCCGGGTTTTGTCTGTAGTCCGGAACTCGAACGGCAATTGGCAAGCCTTCGCCAAACCGATCTCGTCGATTACGTCGGAGTAGCAGAGATCAAGCTCGAGGCCCTTCGCAATCTCTGGCCGGCCTGGCGACAGCGCCGCGTCAGTGACAAAACATACGACCCGGCCGATTTCGACGCTTTTGTTGCGCAAGGCGGCGACAGCCTGCGCCTTCACGCGCTTTTCGAATGCCTCTCCTTTTCCATGGTCGAGCGCGGCTCGGGCGCCGGCTGGCAAAGCTGGCCGGCAGACTTCCAGCACTTCGACAGCGCCGCTGTCGCCGAATTCGAGCGTGGGCATGCGGACGATGTCCGCTTCCACATGTGGCTGCAATGGCTCGCCCATCGGCAGCTAACGCAGGCGGCGGACCGGGCTGGGAAGGCCGGCCTGCGGATCGGGCTCTATCTCGATCTGGCCGTCGGCGAGGCGGTCGACGGTTCGGCGACATGGAGCGAGCCTGACATCTATGTCTCGAAGGCCACAATTGGCAGCCCGCCCGATCCCTTCGCCGTGGACGGGCAGGACTGGCACCTCGCCGGATACCTGCCTTCGGCAATCGCTTCAGGAGAAATGTCGCCTTACCGGCGGATGGTGAGCGCTGCCATGCGATATGCGGGCGCCATTCGCATCGACCACGCCGCAGCGCTTCGCCGCCTCTTCCTGGTGCCATTAGGCAGCAGGCCGGACAAAGGCGCCTTTGTCCGCTATCCCGAGGATCGGCTTTTGCAGATCCTCGCCGAGCTATCCGCAGAACATCGCTGCCTGGTCATTGGAGAAGATTTGGGGCTGATCCCCAAGGGATTGCAGGAGGATCTGGCGGCGGCCCACATTCTCTCCTATCGCATTCTTTCCTATGAACAGGACGAACAGGGTTTCAAGCCGGCGGACGTCTATCCCGTCCTCGCTTTGGCCTGCATTTCGACCCACGACCATCAGACGCTTGCCGGCTGGTGGCGTGGCGCCGACATTCAGGCCCGCTCCGACCACGGCATCGTGCCGGCCGATCTCACCGAAAAACATCGCGAATACCGCAAGCGAGAACGGAGAAACCTGAAGGCCGCCTTCAAGCTCGCCGGCCTCGATCTGCCGGCCCGCCTCGCGCGCGCGAAAGCAAGCGAGCGGACGCTGAGAGAATTGACCGTGAGCGCCTATCGCTTCATCGCCAGGACACCCTCGCTTCTCGCCGTGGTCCGTCTCGCCGACCTTACCGACGAGAAGAGACCGACCAATGTTCCCGGCACCAGTGACAGCTATCCGAACTGGAAGCCGAAGCTATCGTTTTTGCTCGGGGATCTGATGTCGAGCCCGCTACTCAAGAGCGTGACGGCGGCAATGCGGGAGGAACGGCCACGGGACTGATCGAGGTTGGGGCGAGCCGTCAGCTTCGTCATTGTCGCTCGATCGGGCATCCCAAACGAATGGAAATCGATCGGGAAGGGAACGAATAGCAGGCCGGCGAATTTTGAAGGAATAAGGACAGGGATCGTCGAGACGAGGCTCCGTCCGTTTCGCCGCTCCAGATGCGGCGCGCCTAATATTGATGGAAAATACGACCATGACGACCGCATTCATCCTTATCGCATTGGCGCTGATCATCATATACGCCGGCCCGACATTGCTGTTCATCTGCGTCGGATATGCCGATTATGTGCTGGAGCGGCGAAGGCATATGGTAGCTCTGAAGCACGCCGTGAAGCGTCGCAGCGACGAGTTCTAGAGCAATTCCTGAAGGGGCTGATCCAGAGGCAGGTTGGCAGATAACCCGCCTCCGGCAGCCGGCGTTCGTGAAGCGCCCTGCAAAGATCCTAGAGCAAAGATCCTAGAGCATTTCCGTTTTTTTCCGAATCACGGAAATGCTCTATCTCTTTGTTTTCACGCAAGTCCGGACGCAAAACTGCGACGCCCTTTTGCTGGAATTGCTCTAGTCGTTCGCGGTGACCTTGACGCCGAGCACCGAGGGAATGGTGTTCGGTGCACCCATGGCAGCACCCATGATCATCGGAAAGGGAACCGGCTTTTCCGGCGCGGCGCTGATCGTCAGATTTTTCGGACCGTCGAGATAGGTGTTGACGGCGGCCGACACCTGGTTTTGCAGCTCGGGTAGGTTGAGCTGTGCCATCATCATCGGCACAAGACCTTTCAGCGATTGCGCCAGTTGATCGCCCGTGACGCCCTGCTGCGAGCCAGCATAGTCAAGTGCCTTCTTGGTGATCGAGGCATCGTCGAAGCGGATCGAAGCGCTGTTGAACGTCAGCTGCTGCATCAGCCCCAACATCGCAAGGCCGGCGGCCTGGTTGGCCTCTTCCTTGTTCGGATTGGCCTCGGCGGTTTTCACCGCCTGCTGCAGCGATTTGATGAAGCCCAGCGTGTAACCGGAGAAGTCGACGGCGAAATTCAGCCGGCCGATATTCTTGAAATCGAAGGCATATTCGTCGACAGCGACCTTGCCGTTTTCGATCTCCCAGTTTCCCTTCATCGTCACGGTGCCGTCGAGCGTCGTCAACCCGAGCTTCGCGATGGCCTCCTTCGCGCTCGCCTCCTCGACCTGCGACAGGTCGGCTTTGATGCCGGCGACATTGGCGTCATAGGCAAAGCCGCCGTCCTGGCGTCCGAGGTTTGACTCGATACTCTCGATAGCAAGCACGTCCTTGCCCTTGATGTTGAAAGCGATTGGGCCGGTGCTGACGGTTTCATAGAGGAGGATATCGTTCAGCGTGTCGCCTGATGCATTGGCGGGGATCGTGAGGCCGACGATCAGGATGTCCTTTGCGGAAAAACGACCTTCCTCCTGGCTCATATCGATATCCGGGAAAGAGACGCCCTTGGCGTAGTAGCCGCCGCCTTCGGTTTCCTCGACGCCCTCGAAGGTGAGGTCGCCGATTTTCAGCGTGTCGCCGGGCAGGTTCGCATATCCCACCTGGACGCCTGTCGCCGTTACCGTGTCGCCGTCGACATCCGCCTTCTCAAAAGTGATGACCGTACCGCCGGCACTGGTTGCGGCATTGAGCTTCTTCATCATGTCGGCGCCATCAAGGGCAAGCGCCGGGCCGGCGAGCGTCAGGAATGCGGCGCTTGCCATCATCATGTGGAGATTGCGTATGGGCTTCATCGAGATGTCCTTATGGAGAAAGTAGATGCGAGGTTTGTGAACATTATCCGGACGTGTCTCTCCCACGCTGAGAACGGAGAGGCGAATGCATGTCCTGGTGATCAGGTAAGCTAATTGGGGGGCGATAAGGTTCGGATCAGCCGCAACCCCAGGGCTGACGAAAAATGGCCATCCCTACGCCGGCCGTGGGCGGCAGCATTTTCTCTAGCAGGGGTAGTTTGGCGATTCATTATCACACATAAAGTGTATTTCTTCGATTCTTGCAACCCTTTGAATTCGGATGCCAAACCGGAAATATGGGTCGGCATTTGTTGTTGTCAGATGCACCGGAATGGGGGTTCCGGCTTTTCTAAGCCCGCGGCACTCGGCCGCGCAACAGATAGGCGAGCGCAAAGATTACCAGAAAGGGATAAACGAGCACGATGATCGGCAGACCGGCGGCAAGCGCATCATTCTGCAGATAGATGTTGAGGACGCCGGCGCCGAGCACCAAGGGATAAAGCGGCGCAAATCTGTCGAACCACATCCTGAACGGTCCTGCCAACAGCAGAACGAGCGCTGGCAGAATGAAAATGCCAAAATTTCTCGCAACATTCATGAGTTCAGCATCAAGCGGTTCGGGGAATGAATAAATTCGGTTTAGTTGACGGGCCGCCCACAGAGCGGCGATTGCCGCCCCTGCATATCCCGCTGCTCTTGCTAGCATCGCCGAACGTTCCTTTCGTTCATCCTCCCGCATTGATACGGCCATGCCTTCACCGTATCCACACGCATTATGGGCGCCTATTGCCTGCAGCCCCGACGCATTCAAGAATTGTCGTGCGGCAAACCCCGGTGCCCCGCTGGATGAGAGGTTGTGTGCGCCAGGCTCGGTGGGCGATCCGGAATTCGAGGTCCTTGTAAAAATAGGTCTTGGCCTTTTGTCTCAGACGGCTCCTGTCCAAAGCGTCTGCCGTTACGACAAGATGTGCGGCAAGCCGTTTGAATTGCCATGGCGGCGAACCTTGCTCCTTCTCGATCACCTCCACATGGTAATAGGGATCGTGACCGGCGGGATCCGGATGTTTGTAGACGGTGGCCCAACGAACTGTCCGTGGTGAAACGGAGAGAATGACCGTGGAAACATCCGTGGATTTCACCGGTTCGGCACGTGTGAAGACCGGTGCGGCCAATATCGTCGCGACAGCCAGAAGGATAGCTCCAGGAACTACTCGCATGGGTAAACAGCGTTCCATCCAAGAGTTAAATCACTGCCACGCTTTGAATGAATTTTTAATGCCGCCTTTTTCTGAAAAATTCAACGCCAACACGAGGGATGGACGACTGCGTGTGCTCCGACCGATTCTGGAACAATGTCTATCGTCCCCTGTTACATTGACGATAAGACGAGTGCTGCGTGAAGGACGAAGCAGTTGGAGGGCTCGATGAAGCGGAGCATAGGATTTGGGTTGATACTTGCCGTTGTGCTGACAGGCTGCACCACCGGCGCAGGCAATTATTCGTCGGCGGGGCTGGCCCCCATTCCCGGCAGCATCACCTATAATGGTCAACCGCGCACGAAGTTGACGAAGTCGCCCGTCGGCTCTTCCTTCCCGCATACCTTCACAGATCAATGGGGACGCCAGGTCGAGGAGATCTACATCATCCGGCCCGACCGGAGCTTGCTGATCGCCGAGCGCCACTACCGGCCGGTCTTTTCGCTCGACGACGACTAAGCGCGGCGTCAGTCGAGTACTCTCTACGACACGATCCGAGGCCGCGTCTGACAAGATTTCAGGATTGTCAGCATCGCGATTATGGCCGACGCTCCGTTATCGAAGCGAGGGGATGTGCATGGTCGATATTATTATCCGAAGCGCTCTTGATATCGTTGGGCGGACTGAGCGGCTTATCGAAGCAATGAGGCGACTGCTCCAGAGCAAAGGTCTTGACGAAGTCGAGGTCTACGAGCTCGATTATGAGATCGAGCGGCTCGGGGACATGGTTTTCAACATGGACGAAGCTGTTCGATCGCTGGCACGCACGGTCGAAGGCTGGCCGCAGCCGGTTCTTGCACACGAGATCCGCAGGACATTGCATTGACGGCTGATCGCCGCTTTTGCAACTGACGTGTCACGAAGTCGGTTTTGAGTTGGGAATGTCGATTCTGCGTGTCACGCCGATGTCACGCGACCGTCGCAGCAATATGTGCTTGATAGGCGTCGTTAGGCTCGGGTTAAGGCACGGTCGGGCCAAAATGCTATTGTTTCGCGGGGGCGTCGCAATGACCTTGAAGACTTCGGGGCGAAAATCACAGCCCCACGAATTTATCTTTCCGGTTCACACGCGCACGATCGCAGAGATCAGGTACAATAGTCTCAGCCGCGTGATGACGGTGGTCTATCACGACGGTCGCTCGTGCACGACGTCAGGCATACAAGGTCCCGCCATGCTGCGGATCCTCGCCCAGCAGCCATTGGAGCGCTCTCCGTTTCTGTTGCAGACGGTGATCTGACGCAGAGGCGTCGTCGGCCCTTGTCGCGCCGCGGGTGTTCGCTTGTTAAATCAGCGCGGTTATGCATCCATTTCGCGCGGGCTGCGTTCATCTCCAACAGCCAATCCATGGAGGGAATGCCGATGACCTTTCCACCACCGAAGGCCGAAGCTCCTGCGCAGCGCTTCGAAGAGGCGACCGCCGCTGCGCGCGAGGCTTTGGAAAGGCTGATTGCAGCCGCCAATGAAGCCGGATGGGGCACCGAAGAGATAACCTCAGCGCTCCTGAAGGCTGCGCAGTTTCTGAGCGACGCCAACAAGAGAGATCCCGATCCGGCCGACGATCCCGCCATCAGCGATGAACCTGCCAGGGCACAGATCGGTCGTGGTGAGCTCTACGATTGATGCATGTCGCCCAAAAAGCGTGCAGCGGTTTTGGGCAACGACATGCATGAAAACAAAGATCTAAACGGGTTGGTTTTCTGCTCGAACTGACCGCCGCGTCGATGCTCAGCGCATGAGCAGGGCCACCAAACCAACCTGGGAATTGACCCCGAGCTTGGAATAAATGTTTCTGAGATGAGTCCGGACAGTTTCGTAGCTGATGTGATCGGCTACGGCCACTTCCTTTGGAGAACGGCCTGAGGCAATGCTGGATGCGATCCGGATTTCCGTCGCAGTCAGTTTGTATGTTTCCATCAGGAAGTCTCGCCGCTCATTGAATGGTGTCGTGATCATCGGCTCGATGATCACGGCCACGGTCGGCCCCTCCAGGAATTCGGTGAACGCGTCGGACTGCAGTCGGACGAGGGTGATGCGGTAATTGGCCTTGTTCTTCCCCTTTACAATCGCCGTATGCGGCTTTGTTTGCACACCCTTTCTGGACGTCAGGAAATCGAGAACGGCAGCTGATGTCTCGCATTGAAGTGCGAGCCTGCCATCCGGCGCGATATGCACAGGGAAGCCAGCTTCCACGAACGCTTCCGCACTCCTATTCCATTGGCGTGCTCGCCCTTGCTCGGAAACGTAGATCAGTCCGGCGCCGATACTATCAAACAGGGTTTGCGTTGCCTGTTTTTCCGGTGCCAGCAGATCGCGCTTCCGAATGAAGTCGAAAGCCCTTTTCAAATGCGGCGCGAGGATCGTGTAGCGCCCGGTTGCCGCTTTGTTGAAATCGGGGTCTGCCGACGACGTGCAGGTCGACAGAACGAAGGTGCGGGTTTCCTCCCGGATGATGGAGACACCGATGCTGGTCTCGCAGCCGGCCTGCCCCTTCAGCCAATCGTTGTAGAATTCCGATTTGAGCAAGTCTTTGCGTGGAAAGATTTCGTCTCCACAGACACCCTGGCCGACGGGCACGACGCTCAATCTCGGAATCCAAGGGTTCACCGAGGCAAAGTGGCTGCTGAACTGGTCGACCTCGGTCCTCGAGAAGCCCGATACGTAAGGAACATGAGCAATAGGCGAGGCCAGATCGTGGTAATGGAGTGCAGCTTTTCCATTGGGCGAAGTTTGCGCAACTCGATCCAGAAAATCTTGCCAGTTGCACTCACCGAAGAGACTTCCATAGATCAAATCTATCAGCTCAGATGAAACCTCATTTGACTGGAGCATGATCTTTCTGAAAATCCCATGACGAGTATTTTCAGTATTAAATAACGTAGGCCAGGCAAAGACAACAGGAACTATATGCAATAACAAATCGGTGGCCATCGATACAACACGGCCGATCACAATGCTGCTGTGCGACCGATTGATTCCGCCTGGATCTGCGGTCTCACCGGCCGATCGTCGCGACGGAGCCGCGTACGACAAGGCGCGTACTGACGCGCAGACGTTCGACGGCAAGAGGCGTGCGTTCGATGCGGGCGACCAGACGTTCGCTCGCGAGCTTGCCCATCTCGTAGACGCGCTGGTCGATGATGGTGATCGGTGGAACGGTGACGCTGGTCCAGTCGGCATCCAGGAAGCAGATCATCGACACGTCGCTCGGGATTGACAGGCCGAGCGACTGCAGCGACTTGAAGATGCGCAAGCCGACGAGGCTGTCGGATGCCAAGAGTGCAGTTGGCGATGATCCCTCCGAGACCAGGCGTTTGATCACGCCGTCCGTCTGTTGCTGGTCGGTGGCGCCGAGCCTGACATAATGAAGAGGGTTCGGCAGGCCCGCCTCGGTCAGGACGCTCACGAAGCCTTCCACGCGTTCGCGCACGGCGGAATTCGATATTCGCCCGACATCGGTGAGCCCGCCGCCTTCGGCATCCATGGCGGAGACGTAAGCGAGGCGGCGATGCCCTTGCCCGATCAGATACCGGGTCGCGGTGACTGCCGCATCCTGGTCGTCCCCGGTCACGGCGTCGACATCGAGTTCCGGAATGGCCCGGTCGAACAGGACCAGCGGCACGCCGGCGCGGCGGATATCTCGGAGGTGATCGATGTTGTCGCAGCGAGCGGGCGTGACGATCAGGCCATCGACGCGTTTGCCGATCAGAAGGTCGACGGCCGATTTTTCCGCATCCAGCTGTTCGCCCGAATTCGCGATGATGACGTTGAAGCCCGCAAGCCGGGCAGCATCGCTGATGCCGCGCACCGCCAGGCTGAAGAAAGCGTTCTCGATATCGCCGACCACGACCCCGATGATGCCGGATCTTCCGGTGCTCATGCTCCGGGCGAGCTCGTTCGGGCGGTATTCGAGCGCGGCTGCCGACGCCATGACCTGATCCGTGATCTTGGCGCTGACCACGCCGTAGCCGCCGAGCACGCGGGCGGCCGTCGCCTTCGAGACCTTTGCGGCCTTCGCGACATCGGCGACCGTGACTGAACGTTTCGAATGAGCGGAATCTTCCATAAGCCGAGGACTACAAGAGTTGTTGACGGCCGGTCAATTGACGGATATCAAATATGTTGTGAGACCGGTCTCTTTATACAGGAGACCGGTGTCTTGTCCAGAAGACTCTGCCGCACTATGCGACGGGGGCGGGGCGACGCGACAATGCCGACAAGAGCATTCCTTTCAGAGCGGAGAACGAACATGAAGCCTTTTGAATCATTTGCGGCCACCCTCGCCCCATTGCGGGCCGGCCTTTTGACATGCCTTCTTGCAGTGGGTGCAGGATCCGCGGCGGCGGCTGACAATCCCTATAAGCTAATCGAGCCCGGGGTGATCAGCGTTGGCACGATGGGCGATTCCAAGCCCTATACGTTTGCGACGGCGGACGGCCAGTTCACGGGTTTCGATATCGAGTTGTTTCTCAACGTCGTCTCCCGCCTCGGTTTTCCAAAGGACAAGGTGACGTTCACGGGCCAGGAATTTTCAGCCCTTCTGCCGTCGGTCGCTAACGAACGGTTCGATGTTGCCGTTGCGGCGATCGGAACCACCGAAGCCCGCAAGAAGACGGTCGACTTTTCCGACGGCTATCTTGCCGGTTATCTCTCTGTCTTGACTGCGGATGCCGCCATCAAGGATGCCAGTGGCCTCAAGGGCAAGCGTCTCGGCGTCGTGCAGGGGACCTTGCAGGAAGTCTATGCGGCCAAGAATTTCGGTGAGACCGATCTGGTGAAATTCCCCGACAACAATTCCGCCGTGGCCGCCCTCAACAACGGAACGATCGATGCGCACTTTCTCGACTACGAGGCCGCCAAGCAATATGGCGAGCGCTATCCCGCGCTGAAGGTTGCTGTAAACATCCCGTCCTTCGATGCGCCGGCGGGCTTCGTAGTCAAGAAGGGAAATGATGCCTTTCGGACGGCGCTGAACGGCGCGCTTCACGACGCGATGCAGGATGGCACCTGGAAGTCCCTTTATGAAAAGTGGTTTCCCGGCTCGCCCATGCCGGACCAGTATCTTCCCAAGAAGTAAGGCCGCAGGCCGGCCGTTCAGAGCGGACGGCTGACAAATGGCGCTGCCGATCGCAGCCTGCGAGCGGCAGCGTGCCCGGCAAGGGCTCCAATGGGGATCTCGATGAACTGGCTTGAAAATCTGCGCCGCAGCTTCCTCGACTGGGATGCCATGGCGGAAGTGCTGCCGAGCATGATCAGCGTCGGCCTGAAAAACACATTGATCCTGGCCGCTGCCTCGACCGTGCTCGGCGTCGTCATCGGCATGGTTCTTGCCGTGATGGGCATCTCGCAGTCCCGCTGGCTGCGGCTGCCGGCACGCCTCTATACCGATGTTTTCCGCGGGCTGCCGGCGATCGTCACGATCCTGATCATCGGTCAGGGTTTTGCCCGGATCGGCCGGGAGATCTTCGGTCCGTCGCCATTTCCGCTCGGCATCCTGGCGCTCAGCCTGATCGCCGGTGCTTATATCGGCGAAATCTTCCGGTCGGGGATCCAAAGCGTCGAGCGCGGTCAGATGGAAGCCTGTCGGGCGCTCAGTATGAGCTACGGGCAGGGCATGCGCCTGATCGTCATCCCGCAGGGCATCAGGCGCGTTCTGCCGGCGCTGGTCAACCAGTTCATCGGAAACGTCAAGGATTCCAGCCTTGTCTATTTCCTCGGATTGCTCGCCTCCGAGCGGGAGATCTTCCGTGTCGGGCAGGATCAGGCCGTCGTCACAGGTAATCTGTCGCCGCTGCTGCTAGCGGGTGTTTTCTACCTTGTCATCACCGTGCCGCTGACCCACTTCGTCAATTATATCGATGCGCGACTGCGCCTGGGAAAACAAGGCCACGGCCCCGGCACGGCAAGTGGGCTGCTCGAGGTGAGCGAGTTGCAGGCCGCTGCCGGACCGCAGTCCGCGGCCAAATCTGTCGAGGAGATGGAACCGCGCTTCAAGGGTGGGGCCCTCAATATCCGGGACCTGACCATGGCCTATGGCCATCTCGACGTCCTGAAGGGGGTCGATCTCGACATTGCCGCCGGGACCGTCACCTGCATCATCGGCCCCTCCGGCTCGGGAAAATCGACGCTGTTGCGCTGCATGAACAGGCTTGTCGAACCGAAAGGCGGTGACATCCTGCTCGATGGCGAAAGCATCCTGGCGATGAAGCCGGAGAGGCTGCGCCGGCGTGTCGGCATGGTGTTCCAGCACTTCAACCTGTTTCCCGATCACACGGCGTTTGAAAACGTCATGCTTTCGCTGACGAAGATCAAAAAGATGCCGAGACAGGAGGCGCGACGCATCGCCGAGGCGCGTTTGGCCGAGGTCGGTCTCGCAGAGCGCAAGGATCATCGCCCGGCAGGTCTATCGGGCGGGCAGCAGCAGCGCGTCGCCATCGCGCGTGCGCTTGCCATGGATCCGGAACTCATCCTGTTCGACGAAGTAACCAGTGCGCTCGATCCCGAACTGGTGAAGGGCGTTCTCGACCTGATGGCCGCTCTCGGCCGCCAGGGCATGACGATGGCCGTGGTGACGCACGAGATGGGATTTGCCCGCAGGGTGGCTGACCAGGTCGTCTTCATGGATGAGGGCCGCATCGTCGAAGCCGGCTGCCCGGAGCAGATATTCGACAATCCCCAAAGTGAGCGATTGAAGCGCTTCCTTGCCGAGGTCCTGTAAAGCGCCCGAGGCAAGGCATGGGCGCCGGTCTTCCGCACGCCGGATGCACCGGATTTTTCACCCGATGTAGAAAGAGCAGGAAACAAGGTTATCGACATGAATGCTTCCACCAAACCCGTGAAGGTCATCGTCATCGGCGGCGGGATCTTTGGCGTCTCGACGGCCGTTCATCTGGCGCGGCTCGGGGTCCGCACCGTGCTCGTCAATGACGGCCCGCTTGCCAACGGTGCCTCCGGCCGTTCGCTTGCCTGGCTCAACTCGGCGCGTAAACGCTCCGATGCCTATCACCGGCTGCGTTTGGCCGGCATAGATCGCTATCGCACCCTGGCCGCCCGATATCCCAATGCGCCGTGGCTGCGTTTCGACGGCGGCCTGACATGGGATGCGGACGATGCCGGCAACGAGATCGCCGAGATCTTCGACTATGAGCGCGATCGCGGCTATCACGCGCAATGGCTCGCCCGGGAAGGAATTGCCGGGACGACGCCAGGTGTCGACGCAAGCGCCGTGACGCCGCAAGGCGCGATCTTCAACCCCGGGGAGGGCTGGATCGATCTTCCGTCCTTGATCGCCACACTCGCGGAAGAGTTCCGCTCGCTGGGCGGTGAGATCATTACCGATGCCGGGCGCGCGACGGTCGATGTCGAAGGCGGGCGGGCCTGCGGCGTGATCACGGCCGACGGCATACGCCGCGATGCGGATGCCGTGCTGCTTGCTGCGGGCGGCGATGTTCCCGCAATCGTGGCCGAGGCCGGCCAGCTTATCGAGGATGCAACGCCTGTCGCCCTTCTCGTCAGGACCAAACCGATCCGCCACCCGCTGAAGGCCGTACTCAATACCCCCCGCATTGCCATTCGGCCGACGCCCAGCGGCGGCTTTGCGCTCGATTCCGCCTGGTCCGAGGAAGAGGTGAGCGTGAAGCCTGACGGCAGCTACGAAGTCAGGCAATCGACGCTGGACGGGCTGCTGCGCGAGGCCTCAAGGGTTCTCGAAGGCAATCCGCGACTGGAGATCGAAGATTATGGAGTCGGGCCGAAGCCCATCCCGGGCGATGGCGAGCCGGTCTTCGGCGAGCTCTCGTCAATCCCTGGTTATTTCGTTGCCTTCAGCCATAGCGGCGCCACCCTCGGCCTGATTGCCGGCGAATTGCTGGCGGACGAAATCGTCACTGGGCGCCGCCATCCACTGCTGGCGGAGTTTCGGCCGGAGCGTTTCAGCGCGTCGCGACAGTGAAGGTCGCGAAGCTCGAGCCGCTGGCCGGGGGTGACGGTTCTATGCCGCAGCGGTTCGACGAAGCGTGTCCGTTTCCGCCAATTGGAACTGATCGATCAATTGGAGGAGTATCCTCGTCTCGTCGGCAAGTTCCTTCGTCGCCGCGCTGGTTTCCTCGACCATGGCCGCATTCTGCTGCGTCATCTGGTCCATCCGGTTGACGGAAGAATTCACTTCATGAAGGGCGTTATACTGCTCTCTGCTCGAGCGGGCGATCACGTCCATCTGCCCGGAGGCTGTGACCACTTTCGCCGAAATGCTTTCGAGGACTTCGCTCGTTTCGCGCACGACACGCGCTCCATTGGCAATCTCCGTCTGCGAACGTCCGATGAGCTGTTTGATCCTTTGGCCGGCCTCCGCGGAGCGCTGGGCGAGCTCGCGCACTTCCTGGGCCACGACCGCAAAGCCCTTTCCGGCCTCGCCGGCGCGGGCCGCTTCGATGCCGGCGTTGAGCGCAAGCAGGTTCGTCTGAAACGCGATTTCGTCGATGACGCCGATGATTTGAACGATCTCGTCGGACGCCGCTTCGATCTTGCTCATCGCATCGATAGCACTGGCGACGACCTGGGATGACGAATCGGCCGCCTGTTTGGTGTCGGTGATGATCTGATGGGCGTCATCGGCGCAGGCTGCAGACGAACGAACCGTCGTGGTGATTTCTTCGATGGCTGCTGCAATCTCCTCGAGTGCGACGGCCTGTTGTTCCGTGCGCCTTGCTAGATCGCCCGCGGCGAGATCCATTTGCCCGGCATTGCCTTCGATCATCCGGGTGTTCGTGCGGATCTGGTCGATCGTTTCCTGCAGCCGTAGCAGCGACGCGTTGAAATCGTTGCGAAGCTGCTCCAACCGTCCGAAAAAGGGTGTCGCGATCGTCTGCGAAATGTCGCCCTGCGCCAGTCGACCGAGACCCTGTGCCAGTGCCGTCACCGCGAAGTCTATCTGCTCTTCGACCGCGCGTTTTTCCTCATCGTTGCGATGCCTTTCCTCTTCGGCCTTCGATCGCTCGATCTCGCTGCGCTCCTCGATCTCGACCTTGGCGATGGCATTGTTCTTGAATACGCCGAGCGCGCGGGCCATATCGCCGATTTCATCGGCCCGGCGCTCGCCAACGATTGATGTTTCGAGCTTGCCATCCGCCAGGCGCCTCATGGCCGAGGTGATCTGATTGATCGGGCCCTTGAGCGTCACGGTCAGCCCGACGCCTGCGAGGATCGCGATCACCACGCCGAGGATTGTCGTGCCGAGAGACATCGAGTTGGCGTCCGTGCGTTCGTCGGCCGCGTTCTGCCGCTGCATTTCGGCGAAAGCCGTCAGTTGAGACCACATCCCGTCCACGTCGGCGGCGGCCGAACGGAATTCCTCCTGGCGCTGTGCGCTGATGTGGACGAGGTCCGCGGCAGCCTCCTGCATCTTGTCCAGCGCCGGCAGAAGCTTCGATTTGAGTTTGTCGAACTGCGCAACGCTGCCGGCGTTGGAAATCAGCATGTCCAAGCCTTTCCTGACAGCGGTAATTTCCTGCGAGAGTCTCTGAAGATTGGCGTCCGTCGGCGCGAGCGTCAGTTTGGCCATGACGATCTGAATCACGTAAGCCGACGTGATCAGTTTCTGGCCGTCTCTCTGGCTGGTCTTAGCGCGCTCGACCGGCTTGGCAATCTCGGCCGCCTTTTCCGTTGCCGCCTTCACCCGCCGTGCGGCGGCCGCCTGCAATTCAGGCAGTCTGCCGACGATCTGGCCCATCGCATTGCTGAGGCCGGCTGCGCGTTCCTCGGTTTGACCGGTGGCCTCGACAAGCGGCTTCAAGGAAACAATGGCGTCGTCGATCGCCTTTTTGGCCTCCGGCGCTTCGCCGGCCAGCGCCATCGCCAGGACCCGCTGCTGCCGGCCGAGTTCTTCCATGTCAGGCCCGCCGATACCGGCGGCGGCTTGAACCTTGTCGTTAAACGCCTGGGCGAAGGATAAGAAATCGGAAATACGCTGCGCGTCGCCCAGCATGTTGCGTGCTTCGTCCTCCTGGCTGTCGGCAGCCCGCTGAAGAACCTTGGTACCTTCGACGATATCCGTCTGGGACGACACGACGACGCTCAATGCCTTCTGAAGATCGATGAGCAGCGCCGCCCGGTTCTCCTGAAGTCGCCAGAGCGAATCCATGCGGGTTGAAATTCCGTCGATGGAGGATTGCGCCTGCTCGAGCTCCTGCTGACCGCTGCGATCGGCGGCGAGCTTATCGATGCCGGCTTTCAGAAGGGTGCGTTGATCGGCAAGTTTTCGGGTGACGACATCCCGGTTTTCTTGCGTGGCATTGGCGAGGAACTCGCCCATCGCGGCCGACAAATCCCGAAAGCCGCTCAAGGACTGCAGGACGGAATTTGAAATATCCATCCGCCCCTGGAGCAGGCTCGACGCATAAAAACCTGTCGCGCCCACGGCCATGATGCTCAAGACGAACGGAATGATGAACACCATTACCTGCGTCTGGATTCGAACGCGTGACAATAGCCTTCCCAACATGAGTCCCTCCTCGGCTCACAGCGTCTCGTTACGGCGCCGGGCGCAGGGGCTGTTGCAGTTCGCCTCCCGTCGAGTGAAAATCCTCTTCCGCCTGAGGCGGTCGGCGCACAGGTTTGCTCGCAACCAGCGGCCGTTCGCCCCTTCCTCTTGACCTTCCGAAATTCCTGGATCCGTCGGAAGGAAATGCCTGAAGAAGAACAATCAATCTCGGGTGAAGATGCCGATCCCCTCGAACCGGTTCTGCACATAATCCCTGTCGGACGCATGACGCATCAGTGGAATAGATATTTCATACTGCACGACTCGTGAAATATTCGTTTCAATATTCGCCGAAACCAGCATTTTGTCCAGCCTGGGAAGCGGCGGCCGATGCATCCTTCTGAGCCGTCAGACGTTCTATCGCCAGGAAACAACTGGAGACGCATCATGTTGAAGGACGAACGCGGAGAGATCGGCACAAATAGGGGTATGCCCGGCGGTGCCGGCACCGCACCGGCGGCTTTGGAAGAAGCCACCATCAATCCCGATCTCATCAGACGTGAGGGTTTCGCGAGCGAGGCCGACTATCGGGCGTATATTGCAACACTCGGTGGTCATGTTCCGGTTGGCGACATCGTCGAGGAACCTCTCCTGGTCTCTGATGGTGATGTCTCCGATGGTCATGCCCTGGAAGGCCGCTTGCGAGAACTGAGAGAAGAGATCGAAAACCTCCGCGCGCGCCTTCACGTGATCCAGCATCAGGCTGCGACCGTCGTTGCGGAGAACGTCCGTTGGGCCGATGCAAGCGCCCATGTACAGCTCGGCAATCAGCCCTGGCTCAAGCTGGCAGGCGCGATGGCGGCAGCATTCGTCGTTACGCGGGGCATCCGGCGGCTGCCTCTGGGAGCCGTGGCGACGACGGCGGTGCCGTTGGTGGCGGCGGCGATGAACCGGAAGTTCGCCAGGTGACGTCTGTCAGCGTCGACGACTGATCACGCGAAACCGATTTCCGCTAGCAGAGGCAGGTGGTCGGAGGCGACTCTTGTCAGCCGGTTTTCCAGGACCGCCGCCTGTTTGACGATCAGATCCTCGGTAACGAAGATGTGGTCGAGGCGCATCAGCGGGTAGCGGGATGGAAAGGTCGCTCTCGGCGCGTTGCTGCCTGCGAGTTGGGCGTCCTTTAATGAGCGCGCGGCAAGTCGGTAAGCCGCCGACGACGGAATGGCGTTGAAATCGCCGCAAAGAATGCTGGGAAGCGCTTCGTCCGCCGTGCCGCGCAGCCAGCCGGAATTCAGCAGTGTCGTCATCTGCCGGATACGCTCGCGGCCGCGAAGGCCGAGATGGGTGTTGACGACCAGCAGTTTTCGGTCGCCGACCAGTATTTCGACGGACAGCGCTCCGCGCTGTTCGCCGATGGATGGCAGCGGGCCGGCCTTGACCGCGCCTGTCGGCAGCGCGGTGATGATCGCGTCGCCATATTGCTCCTCGGCAACCGACAGCGCCGGATGGAAATGCGCCTGCATCTTCAGCAGCGAGGCAATCATATGGGCCTGGTCGACGCCGCCGGTCCTGCGCCTGAGGACATCGACCTCCTGAAGCGCGACGATATCGGCCCCGGCCTCGGCGATGACGGAAGCGATGCGGCCGGGATCGAGCTTCCGGTCGCTGCCGAGACAACTGTGCACGTTATAGGTCAGAAGTTTGATCGATTTATCCGGCATTGGCCCCGCTGAAAAGCTTGTTCCCTCCGGGAGAACACGGAACTCGTTCCTCCCCAGGGAGAACATAGAACGTGTTCTCCTTGGGAACACAGAACTCGTTTGATCGTTCCAGATCATCGAGCCGTCGCGCTCGCATCTCGGAAACGGACAATCGATGAGCTTGAAAAGCGTAATCTGGAATGGACTGCTCATGGCCGCGCTTTGCCTTGCGGTCTTTCTCCTCTATCGGATCTTCCAACAGTATAGTCTCGAGCAGATCGTCCAGTCGGTTCGCAGCATTCCTTTTTCGACCTTCTGCACAGCCCTTCTGTTTGCGGCGGCATCCTATCTGTGCCTCAGCTGTTTCGATCTGCTGGCGATCCGTTCGCTCGGCAAATCCTTGCCCTATTCCAGGATAGCGCTGACTTCATTCATCAGCCTGTCGCTCGGCCACAATATCGGCTTTGCCGGCCTGAGCAGCGGCGCCTTCCGCTATCGTTTCTATTCTCGCTGGGGGCTGACGGCGGAGGACGTGGCGAAGGTCATACTGTTTTGTGGCGTCACGGTGGGGTTGGGGCTGATCACGCTTAGCGGTCTCGCGATGATCGTCAATCCCGGTGATGCTGGGCGTCTGCTGCGCATTGATCCGGGGAGTGTGCGCATCTTCGGCGCGGTGGCGCTGGTCGTGCCGGTTGTCTATACGGGCCTGGCGTTCTTCATCCGCGGCACGTTGCGGCTGTGGCGCTGGTCGTTTCAGCTGCCGCGATTTTCGACCGCGGTCGCGCAGGTCGGGGTCGGGACGCTCAACTTCATGCTCGTCTCCGCCTGTCTGCACCAGATGCTCTCGGCCTTTGGCGACGTCGCCTTTTTCCGGTCGGTGACGGCTTACGTGCTCGCCAATTCGGCAATTCTCGCAACACATGTTCCGGGCGGCCTCGGCGTGCTCGAGGCGACCGTTTCCTATGCCGTGCCGAAGGAGGCCTCGATCGGCGCGCTGATTGCGTTCCGCTGCGCCTATTTCTTCATCCCGCTGGCGCTCGGATCCACGCTTCTCGTCATCAGCGAGATGATCTTCCGGCGGAGATCACGCCGGCCGGATGAGGAGGCGGACGAGCGCGCCGAGGCCCAGTCGGTCTAAGGGTGCGAAGGGTCGAACCGGGTCGAAGAGCCCTGTGCCTGTAATCGGTGAAATGCTGCCCGACAGCGCAACGGTGAATTCTCGCAAGCCCCGAGGCCCGTCATTGAGCGCATCGACCGCAGCGATGACCGAGCCGCTTTGCGCAAAGGCTGCGGCAAAGCTTTCGGGTTTGGTTCCGAGATATTCCGAAAGCAGGCGATTGCCCAAATCCGCGATTGCGCCGCGGTGCTCGTCATTGCCAGCCTCGAACAGCATGTCGCATTCGCAATCCAGCCCTTCCGAGCGATTGTTGAGGTTGGAGGAGCCGATGCGGACCAGTTCGTCATCGGCGATTATCAGTTTGGAATGGACGAGCACCTCCACCTCGCCGTCCTCTCCCGGCGTGACCGCGTAATAGACGCGCAAACGGCCGGCGCGATCGGCGCGTTTGAGGCGGCGGATGACGCGGTCGCGATTGCCGCCCATGACGAGCTTTTCGATCAGTCCGTGAGAACTGCGCGTACAGATGATGACGACCTCAGGCCCGTCTTCCTCCTGCAGCCGCGCGGCAATGGCGTCGGCAACGCGGAAAGAGGCGAGATATTGCGCCTCGATGTAGAGCTGCCGCCGCGCGCGGGCGATGACGTCCAATGTCATGGCGATGCCGTCGCTAATGCCGGGGCGAAGTGCGGTCGAAGGCTCCGTCAGCGCGAAGCTGACCGCAACCTCCCTCATGGAAATGGCGAGATCGTCCGGCCAGACGAAGCGGATATTTTCGGCCAAAGGCAGGTGGATCTCGCCGGTGGCATTTTCCCAGCGCTGCCTGGCGATGTCGCCGATCAGCCTGGCGGCATCGCCGGTGACCATTGCCTGAACGTCGTGCAGCGGATCGTAGGAAACGCCCTCCGGGTCGCGCCGCAGTTTCTCCTCGGCGCGATGGCGCCGGGTATCCCATCGCCGCGACGTCAGGTCTATGCCGCCGATGAAGGCGACGGCGTCGTCGATGCAGACGAGTTTCTGATGGTGGCAGCCGCGCAATGTCGGTTGAAGCTCGAAGCGCAGATCGATCCGTGCATTCCTGGGAAAGTTCTTCTTTCGCAGCACCTGCAGGGATTTCTCCGAATAGATCGGCCCGAGCGTCCAGATGAGGATGCGTATTTCAAGCTTGGGATTTGCCGCGGCCAGGGCATGCAGCAGATCGGCCAATGTTTCGTCGGATTTTTCCGGTTGCATCCGGATGTCGGGATTGAAATCCCATCCGATGATCCAGACGGTGCGCCGCGCCTGCCGCAGCACGCGCGCCAGTTCGGCGAAATAGCTGTTGCCGTTGATCAGGAAGGCTGCCTTCGCCGCGCTTCCTTCCAAGCGCAAGGCGCCGCCCTCCTGTTTTGGGCGGTCGCCTGGTCGTTGTGATTTTGTCTGGGGCAAGTTCGGGTCATTGAAGATGGTTTCGAATGTCGTCATGATTGCCTCGGCCTCTCACTGGGAGAGCAAACGCCTGGAATATTTTTGGGTTCCCTGTCGCGCCGGATGAGGCGAACATGCCGGCAACGACGGGCGATACAAAGTGCAAGGAAACGAGATGTCACAACGAGCAGGCAGCGCCGATCTTCCCCTTCACGGGGGACGTGTGCCGCATTGGCTCGGCGATCGGATGACGCGGCTCGGCACGCTGATCACCGAGGCGATCGTCCATCACTATGGCCGCGACGAATTCCTGCGCAGGCTCGCGCATCCCTTCTGGTTCCAGTCCTTCGGTGCGGTCATGGGCATGGACTGGCATTCCTCCGGCATCACCACCAGCGTTCTCGGGGCGCTGAAGCGTGGGCTGAAGCCGCGTGCCGGCGAACTCGGCCTGCATGTCTGCGGCGGTCGCGGCGCGCATTCGCGCAAGACCCCGCAGGAGCTTGTCTCGATCGGCGAGCGTGTCGGTCTCGACGGAGAGGGGCTGGCGACCACGAGCCGTCTCATCGCCAAGGTCGACAGTGCTGCCCTTCAGGACGGGTTCGATCTTTATCTCCACGGGTTCATTGTTGCCGATGACGGCCATTGGGTGGTGGTGCAGCAGGGTATGAATGGCGACAGGCGGCAGGCCCGGCGCTATCACTGGCTGTCGGAAGGGCTGGAGAGTTTCGTCGACTCGCCGCATGCGGCAATCGAGGGAAGGAGCCAGGGCGAGATCGTCAATCTGGCCGACAGGCGCGCCGAGCGCTCGCGGCGCGGCCAGCTCGATCTGCTGGCGACGCTCGGCCCCGACCGGATCATCCGCGAGGCCGCCGCGCTGCTGCGTGCCGAAGAACCCGCGCCCGAACCTGCCGAACAGCCGATGCTGCCGCACCTGATCATGCCCGCCCATCACGACGTCCGCGAGAGCGACGTCAATATGCGGCGCCTGCACGGAAATCTGGCCGCCGCGGCCGATCGCGGACCGGCGGATTTCGAAGAGCTGCTGCTGGTTCCAGGCGTCGGCGCCCGCACGGTGAAGGCGCTGGCGATGGTGGCGGAAGTCGTCCACGGCGCGCCTTGCCGCTTTTCCGATCCGGCGCGCTTCTCGATCGCCCATGGCGGCAAGGACCGACATCCCTTTCCGGTTCCGCTCAAGGTCTATGACGAGACCATCGCCGTGATGAAATCGGCGGTGCAGAAGGGCAAGCTGGGGCGGGAGGAGGAGTTGCAGGCGCTGCGGCGCCTGGACGACCAATCCAGGCAGATGGAACGCTATGTGACCGGCCCCGACCTCAAGGAAATCATCGCCGGCGAATTCCGGCACTCCGCGGATTTCGGCGGCCGCAGCGTGTTCGGCTGGGAGCCGCCGCCGGTGGATGAGAGTGGTCATTGACGTGATCTGCCGACCAATGCGCGCCAGCCTCACATCATGCGGGGCGGGCCATTAGATCCATAGAACGGGCCGTGTGCATCATCGAAACATGCAAGGGCGCAGGGGCGGCCATGCTTTCCTTAACGCGCGGAGCCAGGCAGGGCGATCTCACCGTTTTCCTCTCCATCCCAGTACCGGATGGAGGACGCCGAAACCTTGATGAGAACGATCCCAGGAGTGTCCACTCCTTCAGGAAACCACCGCTCGAGATCGGGGACCCAATGTTCTTCAAATGTCGCCTTGTCCCGTACCAGTGAGGCAAAGCCCTCGACAGCGATGAAAATCCCCGGCTTGCCGAGGAGGCTGGGAGGCGCCGTGAACGTCAGCGAGACGGCGTCGATGCCTTCGATCTCGGTGATTTTTCTGCTGTCTTCATACGAAAAGAACCAGGAATCCCCGTCATATTCGACGTCGCCGTTATTGCTCATCGGTCGGGCCGAGATGCGGCCCGACCCGGCGTTCGTAGACAGCATGCAGAAATCGATCTTCTTCAGTTGCGAGGATAGGTCTTCGAGGGTCATGGACGCCATTGTGATCTCCCGTGTTTGAATGCTCGGGAGTAGCGTGCAAGCGTCCAGATTGTTCCGTGGAAAGTCCACGTGACTATGTCTCTATCCCTCTGAAGATAAGCAGCGCTGTAGCTTCAATGGCCGTCGGGCGGGACGGCCTCAATCGGAACCGTTTCTTTCAGATTCTTCCGGTGGAAGATGAAGAGCCCGGCAACGACGATGATTGCGGCGCCGATGATGACCTGCATGTCGGGAACATCATTGAAGAAGAGGTAGCCGAGGATGATCGCCCAGAGCAGCAGCGTATATTGGAGCGGCGCGAGCAGCGATGCCGGTGCAAGCTTCAGCGAGCGGGTGATCAGCAGATGCGCGCAGGTGGCGACGATGCCGAGGAGCAACATGCCGGACCAGTCGACAATCGTCCCCGGCTGCCAATGGCCGATGCTCAAAACGATGCCGGTGATGAGCGCGGCGACCGTCTGCCATGTCACGAGCGTCGTGTCGCTGGTCGAGCGCAGATAGCGGCTCATCACCAGCGACAGTGCAAAGGCAAGGCTGCCCGCAAGGCCGAAGAGCGACGGAAGCGACAGCATTGCGGTTGACGGACGCAGCGCGATGACGACGCCTGCGAAGCCGATCAGAACGGCCAGCCAACGCCGCCAGCCGATTTTTTCTCCGAGAAAGAAATGCGAGAGCGCCGCAATGTAGATCGGCCCGGCCATATAGAAGGTCATGACGTCTGCGAGCGGCAGATAGGCGACGGCGGCGTAAAACAGCGCGACATCGCAAGTCGCCATGAAAACGCGTATGAACTGGAGGCCCTTCTGCTCGACGCGGAACAAACCCATCGGTCCTTGCCGCAGGATCATTGGTCCGAGCACAATGAAAGCGCCGACCGAGCGGATCACCAGCACCTGACCGACGGCAAAGCTCGCAACAAGCCACTTGCCCATCGCATCGTTCAGCGCAAAAAGCAGATCGCCAAGCAGCATCAGCACGACGCCTGTTATGATCAGGTTTCCGGCATTGGCTACACCAGTCTCGGTCTTCATTTTAGACATCCTTGCAAAAGCGGCCGCGAATACGCGGCCGAGTGCGGCTTCGGCCTTAACCCTGCCGATGTCAATGGGCCGGTTGAAGAGATTGCAGTCGAACCCGCAAACGACCGTCTTCAGGCCTGTCGACCCACGGCTTCATCAGCCGCCGCATCAAGTGCCTCTCATGAAGCGGTGCCTTCGAGCGCCAAATGCGGGCAACAATCGCCATGCAGGACGCTGACGTTTGAAATATATTTCACATGATGAATTATATTGACACCGCTCCGCCGTTGCGATTATCTGCCCATACCGGACTTCGAGGAGGAACTCCGGTCTTCAATGGATCATCGGCAGCCGCTGAGGCGCCGCCGGATATTTGGGAGGGGCTTCGGCCTCGAGGAGGAAACTTGCGCAGATTTCTAAGCACGACCGCATTGGCGGTCCTCGCATCGACGCTTTATGCCGGCGTGGCCAGCGCGGACGCGGAAAATCCGTTCCGCTGCAAGCCCGGTGAAAAATACGTCATGAATGTCATGGTTTCGGGCGTCGAATATTGGTTCCCGGTCTATGAAATGTTCAAGCAGGCCGGTCAGCAGCTCGGTTGCGAGACGGCTTATACCGGCACGCCGGAATATGACGTCAACAAACAGATCGCCACCTTCGACCAGGCGCTGGCCCAGAACCCGGCCGGTATCCTCGTTCATCCGATGAACTCCGATCCGTTCATCGAGCCGATCAACCGGGCCATCGATCAGGGCACGGCGGTCGTCACCTTCGCAGCCGACGCGCCGCTGTCCAAGCGCATCTCGTTCATCACGTCGGACAATACCCGCGAAGGCACCTATGCGGCCGACGCGATTGCCGAAAAGATGGGGGGCAAGGGTGAATATGCCGTTCTGGAAAATCCGGGCCAGGACAACCACGACAAGCGTATCGCCGCCTTCATCGCCCGAATGGACGAAAAGTATCCTGATATGAAGCTGGTCGGCCGCGCTGCGTCCAACCAGGACCCGAACAAGGCCTATCAGGGCTTGATGAGCTTGGTGCAGGCACATCCGAACCTTGGCGCCGTCTTCATGCCGGAAGCGAACTCGGCCATCGGCGCTTCGCAGGCCAACAAGGAAAGCGGCGGCAAGATCCTCGTCATGTGCGCCGACGTCAACGCCAACATCCTCGACATGATCAAGGCGGGCGAAGTGTTCGGCTCGATCAACCCGAACCAGGGCATGCAGGGTTACATGGGCTTCATGCTCCTGTGGCTCGCCAAGCATCCCGAACTCATCGACCCGATGAACGACGCCAAGCGCGCCAGCTTCAACCCGATGAGCATTCCGTTCGTCGACAACGGCCTGTCGATCGTCACGGCCAATAATGCCGACGACTTCTACTGGGACAAGTACCTGAAGCGGCGGGGCACCAAGGGCATCGAGGAGTAAACCTTTGTGCCTGCTGTCCGGGGCTTCAAGCTCCGGGCAGCCATCGCGAGCGTGAGGAGGAAATTATGGTGGCGTCGGTGCCGGTTCTGGAAATCCGCAATGTCAGCAAGCACTTCGGTGCAGTGAAGGCGTTGACGGATGTGAGCTTCAACCTGGAAAAAGGCGAGGTTCATGCACTTTGCGGCGAAAACGGCGCGGGCAAGTCGACGCTGATGAACATCATTGCCGGCGTGCTGCAGCCGACCGACGGGGACGTCCTTGTCGATGGCGTGCCGATAAAAGTGGCGTCGCCGGCGGTGGCGCAATCGCTCGGGCTTGGCCTCGTGCATCAGGAAATCGCGCTTTGCCCGGATGCGACGGTGGCCGAGAACATGTTCATGGCCGCGACCAACCGCCGCCGCTCGCCTTTCATGAATTATGGCAGGCTGGAACGGGATGCGCAGGTCGTGATGAACCGTCTGGCGCCGATCGATGTTCGCCGCAAAGTCGGCGACTTGTCGATATCAAGCCAGCAGCTTGTCGAGATCGCCAAGGCACTGACGCTCGATTGCCGGGTGCTGATCTTCGACGAACCGACGGCGGCTCTGACGGAAGCGGAGGCGCAGGTCCTGTTCGGGATCATCCGCGACCTCAAGGCGCAGGGTATTTCGATCATCTATATCAGCCACCGCATGGCCGAAATCTTCAGCCTGTGCGACCGGGTCACCGTCTTTCGCGATGGCCGCTATGTCTCGACGGAGACGGTGGCGGACTTGACGCCGGATGATGTCGTGCGCCGCATGGTCGGGCGCGAGATCACCCAGCTCTATCCAGAAAAGCAAGCGCCGGCGGAGCGGACCGGCGAGATCATTCTGAGCGTCCGCGATCTCGGCGACGGCAGCCGCTTTACGGATGTGAGCTTCGAACTGCGCAAGGGCGAAATTCTCGGCGTCGGCGGGCTCATCGGCTCCGGGCGCACCGAGATAGCCGAAGGCATTTGCGGGTTGCGGCCGGTGATCGCCGGCGAGGTGCAACTGCATGGACAGCGGCTGCCGGCGCACTCCTATGCGAAGGCCGCGCAGGCGGGTGTCGTCTACCTGTCGGAAGACCGGAAAGGCTCCGGCATCTTCCTCGATCTTTCCATCGCCCAGAACATTGCCGTTCTCGATTTGAAATCGCTGACCGGACCCCTGGGACTGTTGAATTCCAAAGCCGAGGCGGATCGTGCCCACGAGCTGGTCCGGCGGCTCGGGGTGCGGATGGGGGGCATCGACATGCCGGTCTCGTCGCTGTCGGGCGGAAATCAGCAGAAGGTAGCGATTGCCAAGCAACTGGCGGTCAATCCGAAGGTCATCCTGATGGACGAGCCAACCCGCGGTATCGATGTCGGCGCCAAATCGGAAATCCACCGGCTGCTGCGCGATCTCGCGCGCTCTGGCATCGGCATTGTCGTCATCTCGTCGGAACTGCCGGAGCTTCTCGGTCTATGCGACCGGGTGCTGGTCATCCACGAGGGCACCGTTGCAGGCGAGGTCGAGGACGAGACGATGACGGAGGAAGCGATCATGCGGCTCGCGTCGGGTATCGGCGGTCTTAACAATTCAAAGGCATCAGAGCATGCCGCATAAAGAAAACGCAGGGGCGGGAGACAAGGTCATGGCGGACGCTACATTGGCAACGGTACATCAGGCACGCGCGCCCGGCTGGAAACGGCTGGGGACAATGCGCGAGGCGGGACTGATCGCGATCATCCTGGCGCTCTGCATCGTCATGAGCTTTGCCTCGCCGCATTTTCTGACGCTCGGCAATTTCCGGGCGATGCTGATGTCGTTCTCGGTGGAGGGAATCGTCGTCGTCGGCATGACCATCCTGTTGATCGTCGGCGGCATCGACCTGTCGGTCGGCTCGGTCGTCTGCTTCTCGATGGTATTGTCTGGCTCGCTGTTCCTGATGGGGCTCGATCCGTGGAGCGCATCCCTGATCGGGATCATAGCCAGCAGCCTGATCGGCTGCGTCATGGGCTTTTTCGTCACGGTCGTCGGGCTCAACCACTTCATCACCTCGCTTGCGGCGATGGTCATCGTGCGCGGCATCTGCCTGATCATCACCAAGGGCACGCCGCTGTCGCTGTTCACCTTGCCGCCTTCGTTCAAGGCGGTCGGGCAAGGCACGTTCTACGGCGTCCCCTATGTGATCCTGATTTTTGTTGCGGTCGTCGTGTTGTTCGATTTCCTGCTGCGCCGGGCAACCGCCTTCCGCAAGGTGTTCTACACCGGCAGCAACGAGAAGGCGGCGCTCTATTCCGGTATCAAGACCAACCAGGTGAAGTTCTGGGTGACGGTGCTTTGCGCCACGCTGTCGGGGGTTGCCGGGGTGATCTACATGTCCCGCTTCGGCGCCGCGACCCCGACCTTCGGCGTCGGCATGGAGCTCAATATCATCGCAGCCGCGGTGATTGGCGGCGCGTCGCTGAATGGCGGCTCCGGCACGATCTTGGGGGCAATTCTCGGCATTGCCCTCCTGTCGGTCGTTACAAGCTCGTTGATCTTGCTCGACGTGTCCGTCTATTGGCAAGACATGATTAAAGGCTGCATTCTGCTTGCTGCCGTCTCGATCGACCATTTCCTGCACAAGCGGAAGGCTGCCTGACATGCCGATAGCCAAACTCAAACCCGCAAACGCGCCGCGCGAGGAAATCGTCATCGCCCGGCAGATGCACCAGGCCCTGGTCTTGCATTTCCTCGAGGGACTGACACAGGCGCAGATTGCCGATCAACTCGGCATCTCGCATGCTACCGTCAACCGCCTGATCAAGCGCGGCCGGCAACTCGGCCTGGTCGAGATCAAGATCAAGTCGCCGGTCGAGCCGCTGGTCGATATGGAGGAACAGCTGCGAGCGCTTGGTGGCATCGGCCGCGCCGTGGTGGTGCCGACTGTGTCCGACAATCCGCAAACGGCGCTTCAGGCCGTCGGCGAAGCGGCAGCGCGGTTGCTGCTGGAAGAGATCATCGATGGCGATACGATCTGCATCACGGGAGGCAAAGGCGTGAGCGCCGTCGTCGCCGGCTTGCAGCCGTCACGTCGTTTCAATGTCGAGGTCATTCCAGCAACGGGCTGCGTGCAGGGTAAGCACTATACCGACGTCAACCATGTCTCGACCTTGATGGCCGACCGGCTTGGGGGACGTTCCTACCAGATTCACGCGCCGCTCTTTGCCGACGATGCCGAGCAGCGGGCAATGCTGATCAACATGCGTGCCGTCGCCGACGTTTTCAAACGGGCGCGCGAGGCGAAGGTCGCGGTGGTCGGCATCGGCTCGATCCTGTCGGACGATTCGAGCTATTACGACCTGCATCCCTCCTCGAGCACCGACCGCGCCGCGATCGAGCGGTCCGGCGCCTCCTGCGAATTGCTGGCGCATCTGCTCGATGATCATGGCCAGGTCTGCGACTACAGCCTCAACCGGTCGCTGGTGTCGCTGACGCTGCCGGAATTCGCCTCGATCCCCACCAAGATCGGCGTGGCGAGCGGGCCGAACAAGGCAGGCCCAATCCTCAGCGTTCTCAGGGGCAATCATCTCGATACGCTGGTGACCGATGAGGCGACAGGTGCGCGGGTGCTGGCACTGGCGAATGGCGAAGGAAAATGGGCATGAATGGACAGCAATTGACACGTGAGATCGGCAAATCCGGCGTTTCCGCCTCGGCGGTCGGGCTGGGCACCTGGGCGATCGGCGGCTGGATGTGGGGCGGGACCGACGAGGCCGAATCCATCGCCGCAATCCAGGCATCGATTGACGCCGGCGTAACGCTGATCGACACGGCGCCAGCCTATGGGCTTGGACGTTCCGAAGAGATCGTCGGCAAAGCGTTGGCTGGGCGACGCGACAAGGCTGTGATCGCCACCAAATGCGGCCTTGTCTGGCATACGCAGAAGGGCCGTCATTTCTTCGACCAAGACGGCAAGCCGGTCCACCGTTATCTCGGCGGCGATGCGATCCTGCATGAGGTCGAGGAAAGCCTGAGGCGGCTCGGAACCGACTATATCGACCTCTACATCACCCATTGGCAGGACCCGACGACCCCGATCGAGGAAACGATGCGGGCGCTGGAAGACCTGCGAACATCGGGCAAGATCCGGGCGATCGGCGCAAGCAATGTCAGTTCCGACGACCTCGATGCCTATCTCGCTGCCGGCGGTCTCGACGCGATCCAGGAGCGGTTCAGCATGATCGACCGCGAGATCGAGGCAGAGCTTCTGCCGCTGACCAAGGCCAACGGCATAGCGACGCTGAGTTACTCGTCGCTGGCGCTGGGGTTGCTGTCCGGCACCATCGGTCCGGACCGTGTGTTTTCCGGCGACGACCAGCGCAAGGACAATCCGCGCTTTTCAGTCGACAACCGCCAGAAGGCAGCGGCGCTCGCCGACGCCATCCGGCCGCTCGCAGAAAAACACGGCGCCAGCATCGCCCAGATCGTGATTGCCTGGACGCTGGCGCAGCCGGGCGTCACCTTTGCACTTTGCGGGGCGCGCAATCCGGCACAAGCGCTCGACAATGCGCGGGCCGGGACCATCCGGCTGGATACGGCCGATCTTGCGGCCATCGATACGGCCATAGCGGCGAAACTGACTGATATGGACAGGTAGCGGATCGCCATCATGAAACGGCAAGAAATATTGGACGGGCTCCGCCAGAGCCCGAAGGTGGACGTCTGCGTCGTCGGCGGCGGCATCAACGGCATCAGCGTCTTTCGGGAACTGGCCCTGCAGGGGCTGAACGTGCTGCTCGTCGAGAAGCACGACTATTGCTCCGGTGCCAGTTCGGCGTTGTCGCGCATGGTCCATGGCGGGCTTCGCTATCTTGAAAACGGCGAATTCAAGCTGGTGCAGGAATCGCTGGTCGAGCGGGACCGGCTGCTGCGCAACGCGCCGCATTACGTCGCGCCGCTGCCGACGACGGTGCCGGTGTTCGATATCTTTTCCGGCCTCGGCAATGGCATTGTCCGCTTCCTTGGCCTCAGCCGCCGTCCGAGCCGACGTGGCGCCGTCGCCATCAAGGCGGGCCTGAGCATCTATGATTTCCTGACGCGCAAACGGGCATTGATGCCGCGCCACCAGTTTCGCGGCCGGCGCACAACGCTTGCCAAGTGGCCGGCGCTCAATCCCGACATCAAGAGTTCCGCCACCTATTTCGACGCCTGGGTCAGCCATCCGGAGCGGTTGGGCATCGAGCTCCTACAGGATGGTCTTTTGGCAAAGTTCGGAGTGATGGCGCTGAACTATGCCGAACTGCGGCGTACCGAAAATGGTGAGTATCACGTCGAGGATCAGATCGGCGGCGCGTCCGTTGCCGTCGAACCGGCGCTGATCATCAACGCCACCGGTGGCTGGATCGACCTTGCCAATCAAACCCTGTTTTCGCCAGAAGCACGGCCGTCACCACTGATGGGCGGCACCAAGGGCTCGCATCTCATCATCGACAATGCGGAGCTGCGCGACGCACTTGCCGATCACATGATCTACTACGAGAACGAGGACGGGCGGATCTGTATCGCTTTTCCTTATCTCGGTAAGGTTCTCGTCGGTTCCACCGATATCCGCGTCGATGATCCGGAAACGGTGCGCTGCGAGGCGGACGAGCGGGATTATATCCTGCAATCGCTTGCCTTCGTGCTGCCCGATATCACCATTCGGCCGGAGCAAATCGTTTTTCAGTTTTCCGGCGTGCGGCCGCTGCCGGCGAGCACCGACAGCTTTACCGGACGCATCCCGCGCGATCATTTCTGCACCATGCTGGAGCCTCCCGATGGCGGTGCGCCGGTGCTCTGCATGATCGGCGGCAAGTGGACGACATTCCGGTCCTTCGGGGAACTGGCGGCCGACATGGCTCTGGAAAGGCTCGGCAGGCGGCGCCGCGTTGCGACAACCGATCGGCCGATCGGCGGCGGTCGGGCCTTTCCCGCGAACACGCCCGCCTGGCTAGCGCAGATGGCAGCCAGCAAAGGCCTTTCCGCAGGGCGCATGGCTGAGCTGTTTGCCCGATATGGCACGGATGCCGAGGCGATTGCCGGCTTCATCGCGCCAAGCCCCGATGAAGCGCTGCCGCACGCCGCCTACTCGGTGCGCGAATTGCAGTTCCTGATCCGCGAGGAAGCGGTGGAACATCTCGACGACCTGCTTTTGCGGCGCACGACGCTTGCCGTTTCGGGCGAGCTTTCACTCGACATGATGGACGCAGCACTCGACCTGCTGGCGCAGGATAAGAACTGGACGCTCGCGCATCGCGCCAGTGAGCGCGTCCGCTTTCTCACCCTTCTCAACGAACGCCACGGCGTCGACGAAGACATGCTTTCCGCAAGGAACGAACCAAGGAGCACAGAATGCGACACAACAGCAAAGTCCGGATGAACCGGCTGTTCGGCGGCGGCCGCTGCCTCGATGTGGCGATCGATCACGGCGTCTGCAACGAGCCGTCCTTCCTCAACGGGCTGGAGGACATTCAGGCCGTCGTCAAGGCGCTGGTCTCTGCCGCGCCGGATGCGATCCAGATGAATTACGGCCAAGCGGACCTGCTGCAGGACGTGCCCGGCAAGGACAAGCCGGCGCTGGTCATGCGCATCGACATGGGCAATCCCTATAACCGAATCCGCCACCGCGACATGTGGGCGGTGCTGCAGAACGACGCCGAACCGTTGATCGGCGCGATCGAGATGGATGCAGCCTGCGTCGTCGTCAACCTGTTCATGCTGCCTGATGAGCCGGACCTGTTCCGCCAGTGCGTGCAGAACATTTCCCGCGTGCGGGGCGATTGCGACAGGTATGGCATGCCGCTGATGATCGAGCCGCTGGTGATGCAGCCGGTCACCGAAAAAGGGGGTTATATGGTCGATGGTGACGCGGACAAGATTGTGACGTTGACGCGGCTCGCCCGTGAGATGGGCGCAGATATCGTCAAGGCCGACCCAACCACCAATGCCGAGGATTTCCACAGGGTGGTGGAAGCAGCCCGTTGCCCGGTTCTCGTCCGCGGTGGCGGCAGGGAAGATCTTCGTGCCGTCTTCGACAAATCGGCGGCCTTGATGCGACAAGGCGCTCTAGGCATGGTCTATGGCCGCAACATCTATCAGCACGCCAATCCGAGGGCCGTGGTGCGCGGACTGATGGCGATCGTGCACGAGGATGCGAGCGGCGATCAGGCGTTTGCGCTCTACCAGCAGGGTTGAATGCGATCTCGAACCTTGGGAGGGGTTCAGCATGGGAAACTATCTTTTGGGGCTCGACGCCGGAAACACCGTCATCAAGGCGGTGATTTTCGACCTGAGCGGCAACGAGATCGCGGCTGCGTCCGAAGAAGGGCACAGCCGCATGCCGAGCCCGGGGCATGTCGAGCGAGGGCTGGACGAACTCTGGACGAATGCACGGCAGGTCATCCGCGCCTGCATCGAAAAGGCGGAGATCCAGCCGGAGGAAATCGCCGCGATCGGTTGCGCCGGGCATGGCAACGGTCTCTATGCGCTTGATCGTGACGGCGCTCCGCTGCTCGGCATCCAGTCGCTCGACACGCGGGCCGCCGGCCTGGTCGATGAATGGCGAGAGGCCGGCATTGGTGACCGGACCTATCCGATTGCCCGCCAGCGTCCGTGGCCATCCCAGACGCCGACATTGCTTGCCTGGCTCAAGCGTCACCGGCCGGATCTGTTCAACCGCATCGGTACGGTGTTCTTCTCCAAGGATTTCGTCGTCAACCGCCTGACCGGCCGCCGCGTCAGCGAGGTGTCCGATATGTCGGGTGCCGGTCTGCTGGATCTTGCCGCGCGCCGCTACGACAAGGCGCTGATGGAGGCCTATGGACTGGGAGATTGCATGGACCTCTTGCCGCCGCTCATCGAAAGCGCCGACATTGCCGGCACGGTAACGGAAGAAGTGGCGACGCAAACCGGGCTCGCCGCCGGTACTCCTGTGGTCGGCGGGCTGTTCGACGTCGTCGCCTCGGCGCTCGGCTCGGGCGTTTCACGCACCGGCAGCGCCTCGATCATCGCCGGCACCTGGAGTATCAACCAGGTCATCATCGATGGCCCCGACCTCGACGGGCCGGTGTTCATGTCGTCGACCTTCGATCGCAGCCGCTACATGGCGATGGAGAACAGCGCCACCTCGGCTGCCAATCTCGAATGGCTGGTGCGGGAGTTTTTCGAAGGCGAGCATGCGGAAGACGTTTCGCCCTTCGATGCCTGCTGCGCGCTGGCCGAGGCGATCGAACCCGCTGCAGACGACCCGCTTTACCATCCGTATCTCTACGGCGCCCAGCAGGATGGCCATGCACGCGCCGGCTTCTACGGTCTTGCCGGTTGGCACACCAAGGGGCATCTCGTTCGCGCGCTTCTTGAGGGCGTCGCCTTCGGTCATCGCCAGCACATCGAGGCGATCCGAAAGGCCGGCGCGGTCTTCAACGAAGCCGTGCTGTCCGGCGGCGGCTCGCGCAGCCTGATCTGGCCTCAGATCTTTGCCGATGTGCTCGGCGTTCCGGTCAGCGTTGCCCGCTCGCGTGAAACCGGTGCGCTGGGAGCGGCGATTGCAGCCGGAACCGGCGTCGGTGTCTTCGCAGACTTCGGCGCCGGTGCTGCGGCCATGGTCCGGACCGAGCGGCATTATCGTCCGGATGTCTCGCTTGAGGCACATTATGCGCGGCGCTACGCTCTCTATCAGGATATCGCCGAGGCAATGGCACCGCTCTGGCGGCGTCTGACGGCGGTTCCGCTGGCAGCGGGAGCGGCGGCATGAACATGCGGGTGAATGATGGGGCCATCGATGCGGGAAGCTACGACTACATCATCGTCGGCGCGGGATCGGCGGGATGCGTTCTGGCCAACCGGCTGTCGCACGATCCGAAAACTCGCGTCCTGCTGCTCGAAGCCGGCGGCAGCGACCGATATCACTGGGTGCATGTGCCGATCGGCTATCTCTATTGCATGGGCAATCCGCGCACCGATTGGATGATGAAGACGGCGGCGGAAGCCGGACTGAACGGCAGGTCACTGCCTTATCCGCGTGGAAAAGTGCTGGGCGGCTGCTCGTCGATCAACGGCATGATCTATATGCGCGGCCAAGCGGCCGATTATGACGGCTGGCGGCAAGCCGGCAATTCCGGCTGGGGCTGGGATGACGTGCTGCCCTATTTCCTGAAATCCGAGGACAATTATCGCGGGAAGTCGCTGATGCACGGGGCAGGCGGCGAATGGCGGGTGGAAAAGCAACGGCTTTCCTGGCCGATCCTCGATGCCTTTCGCGATGCGGCCGAGGAGCTCGGCATTCCAAAAACCGACGATTTCAACGATGGCGACAATGAGGGCTCCGGCTATTTCGAGGTCAATCAGCGCGGCGGCCTGCGCTGGAACACGACAAAGGCCTTTCTGCGCCCGGCGATGAAGCGGCCCAATCTGCGCGTGCTGACCCGCGCCGAAACCGAGCGGCTGGAATTCGACGGCAGGATGGTGACCGGCGTGCGGTTCCGGCTGAACGGGCAGAAACATCTGGCTCGCGCCGATCGCGAGGTCATCCTGTCTGCCGGTGCGATCAATTCGCCGAAAATCCTCGAGCTTTCCGGCGTCGGTCGCCCGGATGTGTTGTCCGCTGCCGGACTGGACGTCGCCCACGAACTTCGGGGTGTCGGCGAAAACCTGCAGGACCATTTGCAGATCCGTACGGTCTTCCGCATCGAGGGCGCAAAGACGCTGAACCAGCTCTATCACAACTTGTTCAGCCGAGCGGGTATGGGGCTTGAATATATGCTGCGCCGGTCCGGTCCGCTGTCGATGGCGCCGAGCCAGCTCGGTATCTTTGCCAAGAGCGATCCGGCTGTTGCGACCGCCGATCTCGAATATCACGTGCAGCCCTTGAGCACAGACCGGCTCGGCGAGCCGCTGCATAAATATCCCGCTGTCACCGTCTCCGTCTGCAATCTGCGGCCGGAAAGCCGGGGGAGCGTGCATGTTGGCGGCCCGGACCTTTGCATGGCGCCGGAAATCCGCCCGAACTATCTTTCGACAGCCGGCGACCGGATGGTTGCGACGAAATCGATCCGGCATGCCCGCCGGCTGATGGAGGCCGATGCCATTCGCAATTACCGGCCGCAGGAGATGCTGCCGGGCACGGAATATCAGAGTGACGAGGACCTGATCCGTCGGGTCGGCGATATCGCCACAACGATTTTCCATCCGGTCGGCACCTGCAAGATGGGCAGCGACACCATGGCGGTTGTCGATCCGCAATTGCGGGTGCATGGTCTTGCGAGACTGCGGGTGGTCGATGCCTCGATCATGCCGACGATCGTCTCGGGCAATACCAACTCGCCAGTAATCATGATTGCCGAAAAGGCCGCGGAAAGCATTGTATCAGAGGCTTAACGCGGTTTTCCCAGGCGAAGCGCGAAGCGGTTTTGCCGGGAATCGGCGTAATAACAGGGGGTTCGGCCGAACCGCTTTCGATCTAAAGCGCCCAGTCATCCCGATTTTGGACCTCGGCAGCTTTGTCCTCGCGGCAAATCGTTTCCAGCGCCAACGAGGCACGACTGGAGTGCCTCTGTTTGTGCCGCAGGATTGCAAATTGGCGGGACGGCAAAGGGAAGCGCGCCTTAACCAGCAGACCCTGCGTCAAGAGCGGCGCGGCCACGGCGCCGGAAACGACCGTTGCGCAGAGGCCTTCTCTTGCTGCCGATATGACGGCTTCATTCGACGGCAGCTCAAGCGCGACTGTCAGATCTGCGGGGCCGATGCCGAGATTGGAAATCGCCGCCTCGAAAGCCGACCGGGTTCCGGACCCTTTTTCCCGCATGACCCATTTCGTGCCCGAAACCAGCTCCGCCGGGGCGATCGGTTTGCCACGCGCCCAGGGATGGCGCGGACCGACGACGATAAGGAGTTCGTCCTCGGCGAGCGGCCGAATATTCAGCGCCGGTTCGTCAACGCTGCCCTCGACGAATCCGACTTCCGCCAATCCATCGAGAACCGCTTTCGCCGCCGTGGTCGTGTTGCCGATCATCAGCTTGAGGTCGATGCCCGGGTAGCGGACCTTGAAACGCATCAGCATCGCCGGCAGCCAATAGCTTGCGATCGTCTGGCTGGCAAAAACAACGAGCTCACCCTTTTGCAAGCCGCCGAGATCGGACAAGACGAGTGCTGCGGCTTTTGCGCGCGCGAGTGTGGCTCGTGCCTCCCCCAGAAACACCCGCCCTTCATATGTCAGCTCTATGCGGCGTCCGACACGGTGAAAAAGCTCGACGCCATAGGAGGCCTCGAGATTGCGGATGGCCGAACTGACGGCCGACGGCGTGAGGCCGATCGCCGCGGCGGCATTGGTCAGGTGCTCGCGTTCCGCAACCGCAACGAAAATGGAGAGCTGTTCGAAAGTCATGATGCAATCGTTCGATTTTACCGAATGAACTATATTAAACTATTCAATGGAAGTCGACAATTGAGTATGGGACAGTGAAGCATTCCGCAAGGTCTTGCCGATGCTCGTTTCCGCCTCCCGTTCCCCGTCGCTTCCTGCCGTCCTGCCGGGACTTGTCCTTTGTGTGGCGGTCACGCTCATTGCGCAGTTGGTTGAGCAGTTGCAGCTGATGATTTTCGGCGCGCACTGGATCGAGAGCCTCGTGCTGGCCATTCTGATCGGCATTGCCATGCGCTCCTCGGTCCGCCTGCCGCAGACCTTCACTCCCGGCATTCACTTCGCCGCCAAGACGCTTCTCGAGATTGCCGTCGTGTTGCTGGGCGCCTCGCTCAGCACGGCCGCCATCCGGCAGGCCGGACTGCCGCTTGTCGGTGGAATTGCCGTCCTGGTTGCGCTGTCCTTGGCCGGCAGCTTTCTGCTTGGCCGGCTCTTCGGGCTGTCGACCAGCCTGGCGACCTTGGTTGCTTGCGGCAACTCGATCTGCGGCAATTCTGCGATCGCCGCGGCAGCACCTGTGATCGGCGCCAAACCGGACGATATCGCCGCCTCGATAGCCTTTACCGCGCTGCTCGGCGTTGGTGCGGTGCTGACTTTGCCGCTTCTGCATCTGTTCCTGGGTCTCAGCGCCGTACAATATGGCGTTTTCGCAGGGCTGACAGCCTATGCCGTGCCGCAGGTATTGGCGGCGACGGCCTCCGCCGGCGCCGTCAGCACCCAGGTGGGCACGCTCGTCAAGTTAATCCGCGTGATGATGCTCGGCCCCGTCATTCTTGTGCTCGGCGCAGTTCATGGTCGCCGTCCCGGCGGCGCCGCAATCAATCTCCGCCATGTTCTGCCATGGTTCATCCTCGGTTTTGCGGCCATGGCGACGCTTCGTTCGCTCGACGCGATCCCGGCGCCGCTGCTGCCCGCGATGTCGGCTGTATCAGCCGCCTTCACCGTTACTGCCATGGCCGCGTTGGGCCTCTCCGTCGATGTCAGATCCATCGCCCATACCGGCGGTCGGGTCCTCGTCGCGGCGGCGCTGTCGCTGCTAGCTCTGGCGGTGCTTGGGCTTTGCTTGATCGGCCTGCTGAATATCGTCTGAGACGGGGTGGTGTGCCCAAAATACTTGCAAAAATTCCCGTTGCCTTCCAAACGATCAGCGACTAGCCTGTATATACAGGGCGGAGAAGCAAAGATCGTCATGCGGGTCATCTCTTCACAGCAAGCTGCGGATCTCCTCGAAGACGGGATGACGGTCGCTGCCTCGGGTTTTGGAGGATGCTGCCATCCCGAGGCCATCACGGCCGCGGTGGAGGAGCGTTTCCTCGCCACTGGAAAACCGCGCAAGCTGACACTTCTGTTTGCTGCCAGCACGGGCGATCGTCAGACGCGCGGCATGGGGCATTTCGGCTATGAGGGCCTCGTCGCCCGCGTGATCGCCGGGGGATGGCGGGGAACGCCGCGCCTTGGCAGGCTGGCGATCGAGGAAAAGATCGAAGCGCATTGTTGGCCGCAAGGCGTCATCGCCCAGCTCTATCGGGCGATTGCCGCCGGTCAGCCTGGGGTGATCACCCATATCGGGCTCGGTTCTTTCATGGACCCGCTGCATGGCGGCGGCCGCATGAATGCGACGACGCCGCGAGCGCTTGTCGAGCGCGTGTCGTTGCGCGGCAAGGAATGGCTGCTTTATCCCTCGATGCCGCTCGACTGCGTGCTTTTGCGCGGTACGACGGCCGACGAAGACGGCAACGTCACCCTCGAGGACGAAGCCTTTCCGCTCGACGTGCTCGCCATGGCGCAGGCAGGCCGAAATTCCGGCGGTGTCGTCATCGTGCAGGTCAAGCGGATTGCCGAGCGCGGCTCGCTGCCGCCGGGCGATGTTCGCATCCCGGCGGCGCTGGTCGATTATGTCGTCGTCTGCGAAAATCCGGCCCAGCACGGCGTCAGTTTCGCCGAGACAGACAATATCGCCTATACCGGGCGCGTCCGGATGGCGGTGAGCCGCCTGCACCCGGCGCCGCTGTCGGCCGATAAGATAATTCAGCGCCGTGCCTTCCTGGAGTTGGCGCCGCTCCATCGCCCGACGATCAACCTCGGCATCGGCATTGCCGCCGGGATCGGTCGGATCGCCAGCGAAGAGGGATTCGACGATTATACGGTGACGATCGAATCCGGCGTGATCGGCGGCGTGCCGGCCGAGGAACTGTCCTTCGGCGCTGCCGTCAATCCGACCGCCATCGTCCCACAGGCTTCGCAGTTCGACTTTTACGACGGCGGCGGCCTCGATATCGCCTTTCTCGGCATGGCCGAGGTGGATAGGCACGGTGCGGTCAATGTCAGCCGCTTCAACAATTCCATCGTTGGGGTCGGCGGCTTCACCAATATTTCGCAGACGGCGGGGCGTGTTGTCTATCTCGGCGCATTTTCGGCCGGCGGCGCGGAAATTGCGGTTGCCGACGGCAGGCTCGACATCATCCGGGACGGCAGAGTTTGCAAGATCGTCGACCATGTCGACCAGATCAGTTCGAGCCCGGCCTTTGCGCCGGAAGGGCAGTCGCAGCTCGTCGTCACCGAGCGGGCGGTCTTTCGAGTGATCGAGGGATGCCTGATGCTGACGGAGTTTGCCCCCGGCATCGATCTCGCCTCCCATGTTCTCGACCGCCTGCCGAAGGGCGTCGCGGTGTCGGACCAGCTGAAACAGATGGACGCGCGCCTGTTTTCCACCCACGCCATGAAGGACTTTGCCCCATGAAAATCGATGGAGCCGTCATCATCGTCACGGGCTCGGCAACAGGCGTCGGGGCCGCATGCGTGAAGCAGTTCGCCGAGAGCGGTGCCCGGGTGGTCGTCAATTACAACAGCAGCAACAAAGAGGCCGATGAAACGGCCGATATCTGCCGCAGCCTGGGCGCGGAGGTCGAGATCGTCCAGGCCGACGTTGCCGACGATGCGGCCTGCCGCCGGATGGTCGCGACGGCCGTCAACCGGTGGGGGCGCCTCGACGCCCTGGTGAACAATGCCGCAACGACGGTCAAATCGGATCCTTTCGATCTGGAGACATTGTCGGCCGAAGATTTTCAGAGTGTTTTCGGCGTCAATGTCATCGGCGCCTATCAGATGTGCCGGGCGGCGGTGCCTGCGATGCGGGACAGCGGCGGCGGTGCGATCGTCAATGTCTCATCCAACGTTGCCTTTACCGGCGGCGGCAGTTCGCTTGCCTATACGGCCTCCAAGGGTGCGCTCAATGCGTTGACCCTGGCGCTAGCGCGCACCTGCGGTCCCGATATCCGGGTGAACGCGGTTTGCCCCGGCATCATCGATACGCGCTGGATGCGCGACACGCTCGGGCCGGATGCCTATGGCGCCATTGCCAAGCGATTTTCGGAAACCGCGCCGCTCGGCCGGGTCGCGACACCGGAAGACGTTGCCGGCGCCATTGTCTGGCTTGTTCAGGGGGCAGACTTCGTCACTGGCGAATTGCTTTCCGTCGACGGCGGCATCCGCCTGTCGGGTGGCGTTCGCAAACCCGTGGCATCCGGCGGAGCCGCATCGTGACACTGTCGGCCCAATCCATCCTCGATTTCCCGGTGCCGCAGGCGACGCATGTGGTTACTGCAAGAGATGCCATCCTCTACGCCCTGTCTGTCGGCTACGGCACCAACCCGCTCGACGAAAACCTATTGAACTATGTCTATGAACGCGATCTCGTGACCGCGCCGACCCTTGCCAATGTCGTGGCGCATCCAGGCCCGTGGATGCAGCAGACGGGTGTCTACTGGGCGCGTCTCGTGCATTCCGAACATCGCCTGACCATCCACCGGCCAGTCCCTCTCGATGTGCCGCTGATCTCCCGGTCGCGCGTCTTGTCGGTGGTCGATCGCGGCCTTGAGAAAGGCATGTTCGTCAGCTTCGAGCGCATGATCGCAACCGTGGAAGGTGATGAGCCGATCGCGACGATCGTCCAGACGAACGCCTGCCGCGGTGACGGTGGATGCGGTTCGGCGGGAACGGCGCCTGAACCTCTGTCCAAAGTCCCGGACGACGAGCCGGACTTCGAATTCAATGTCGACCTCCCTGACAACGCCGCGCTGCTTTATCGCCTGAACGGCGATCTCAATCCGCTGCATGCGGATCCACAGGCAGCCGGCCGAAGCGGCTTCGATCGGCCGATCCTACATGGGCTGTGCAGCTTCGGTTATGCGGGCTACGCCATCATCGCCGCCATCGATCCAGGCATGAAGATCGGCTTGCGGGCGATCGCGGCGCGGTTCAGCGCGCCGATCTTTCCCGGAGAAACGATCACCCTGCAGATGTGGCGCAACGACGCCGAGATTCGCTTCAGGGGGATCGTTGCGTCACGGGGTGTGACCATCCTCGACAATGGCATGGCGAGGCTGTCATGACGAAAGCGGTCAAACCAGCCGCCGGCGAGGCGCGCCATTATATCAGGATCAAGGAGCAGATCCTGGCCGACATCGCCGAAGGCAAGCTGCAGCCGGGAGACCGGGTATCCTCTGAAAGCGAACTGGTGGCGGCATTTGGCGTCAGCCGCATGACGGCGAACCGCGCGCTGCGGGAATTGATGTTCGAGGGTGTCCTCAAGCGATCCGCCGGGATCGGAACCTTCGTGTCGCCAAAGCACCTCGACGTCGATCTGCTTCAAATCCGCAACATAGCCGACGAAATACTGGAGCGGGGTCACACGCATAAGGCGGCGGTCGTTCAGGCCGGCTCGATGAAGGCGGATGCCAACGTTGCCGACGCGCTCGAACTGACGCTCGGCGCTGAGGTGATGCACTCGCTGATCGTGCACCTGGAAAACGACCAGCCCATTCAGGTCGAGGAGCGCTACGTCAATCCGCTGGTCGCGCCCGACTATCTGTCGACCGATTTCAGCAGCATGACGCCGAACGAATATCTGACGAAGGTTGCGCCGATAACGGCGTTCGAACATATCGTCCAGGCCGTCAAACCGGACACGACGATCCGCAAATATCTTGGCCTGAAGAATGATCACCCTTGCCTGCGCGTCTTTCGAAGGACCTGGTCGGGCGAGGCCGTCGTGACCTGTGCGCTGTTATACTATCCGGGCGCGCAATATCGGCTGGAAGCACGGTCCACCAAGGGTCCCTCGAAGCCCGTCGCCATTCTCGGAGAGAAACAGTGAGCGCCACCCATTCTCCATCGATCACCTTCAGCGCGTCGCCGCCGACGATCGAGGACATCGCAGCAATTGCCCGTCGTCACGCCAGGATCGAAATCTCCGCCGAGGTCGAGGCCCGGATTACGGCGGCGCGCGCCGTCGTCGATCGCTATACGGAAAAGGAGCTGCCGGTTTATGGCCTGACGACAGGACTGGGAGCGGGGGTCGATACACGACTTGCAACGGAAGATCTGGTGGCGTTTCAGATGCGTGTGCCGCAAGCCCGCGCGGTCGGCGTCGGAAAGCCGCTTGCCCAGGAATCCGTGCGGGCGATGATGGCCGTCAGGGCTGCCGGCATGGCGGCGGGCGGCTCCGGCATTTCGCTGAACGTGTTTCGTGGTCTGATCGCCGCCATCAATGCAGATATCCATCCGGTCGTCCCGTCATTGGGCTCGATCGGTGCGGCGGATTTGGCTCCGCTTGCCCATATGAGCCGGGCGCTTCTCGGCTTCGGCGAGATCGAGCTTGGCGGCGAAGTGCTGCCGGCCGCCATCGCCCTCGAAAGGGCCGGCCTGAAACAACTCGAATTGGCGCCGAAGGACGGGCATGCGCTTGTCGTGGCCAACAGTCTCTCCATCGGCCTTGCCTGCCTGGCGCTTGAGGATATCGAGCGGCTCTTCGATTGGTCCCTGAAGGCGATTGCCGTTAATTTCGAAGCGTTCCGGGCCAATGTCAGCGTCTTCGACGATCGCGCTCTCGCTGCCAGACCGGCCTTTGGGCAGCGCCGTGTCGCCGCTCAACTGATGGAACTGCTTTCGGGAAGCTCCTTGCTTGCGGCCGATGCCGCAAGACGTCTCCAGGATCCTTTGAGCTACCGCTGCACGCCGCAGGTCTGGGGCGCGATGAGGCATGCGATCGATGAGGCAAGGCAGGCGACGGAGATAGATCTCGTCAGCTCCAGCGACAATCCTGTCGTCATCGCCTCCGAAGGCGTCATTCTTGCACACGGCAATTTCGACATGACCGCTTTTGTGCTCGCCTGGGAAAGGCTGGGGCAGGCGATGGCGCATTGTGCGGCAGGCACCGCCTATCGGATCATGAAGATCATGTCGCCCGGCATGTCCGACCTCCCGCGCTTCCTGACCCCGATGGGCCAGAGCCGGACCGGTTTTGCGACCGTGCAAAAGACCGTCTCGGCCATGGAAGCCGAAATCCGCCATCTCGCCATGCCGGTTTCGCTCTCGCCCTTTCCCGTCGCCGATGGCGTCGAAGACCAAGCGTCGATGGCGCCGAGCGTTTTGGCAAAGACGCAGGCGATCGTCGAGCGCCTGCGTTATCTCGTTGCAATTGAACTGATTGCCTCGGCGCAGGCCGTCGAGCTGCGCGGCGTCTCAGGCGAATTGGGCAAGGGATCGGCTGAGGCCTATGCTTTCGTCCGCAACCACGTCCCGGCGCTTGATGAGGATCGCGCGCAAGGGCCGGATTTTGCGACGATCGCCGCATTGATCGGGCTTGGCCCGCAGTAAGCCCGGTTCGCCACTGCCCCACCAAGAAGGGCAGGGCGCCGACCGGTCATGCCGACGGCTATTCCGGGGAACGCCGCCGGTTCGTTCATTGAAAAGTCAACAAGAGGGAATGACTATGAAAAATTGGACAAAGGGCATCCTTGCAGCCGGCATCATGGCAACCGCCATGTTCCAGTCTGCATCCGCAGAGACCATCAAGGTCGGCAGCAAGAATTTCACCGAGCAGTTCATCCTCGCTGAAATGTATTCAGCCGTTCTGGAAAATGCCGGCTTCACCGTCGAGCGCAAGATCAACCTCGGCGGCACGCTGATTGCGCACCAGGCATTGGTGGCCGGCGAGATCGATCTTTATCCGGAATATACCGGCACGGCGCTCGCATCCGTCGTCAAGGGCGAGATGTCGACCGACGCCGACAAGGTCTATACGCAGGTCAAGGACTTCTACGCCAAGCAGTTCAATCTCACATGGCTGAAGCCGAGCGGGATCAATAACGGCTATGTCATCGTCGTCCGGCAAGAAACGGCGCAGGCCAACAATCTGAAGAGCCTGTCGGATCTCGCCAAGGTCTCCAAGACACTGGTCTTCGGCGGCGGCGCCGAATTTCCGGATCGCGCCGACGGCCTGCCCGGCCTGAAGCGCGTCTACGACGCCGAGTTCAAGGAGTTCAAGCAGTTCGCCAAGCTTGGTCTTCGTTACGACGCGCTGGAACAAAAGGATATCGACGTTGCCAATGGTGCGGCGACCGACTGGCAGATCGGCTCGAAGAATCTCGTGCCGCTGGCAGACGACAAGGGTCTGTTTCCGCCCTACTACGTGGCGCCTGTTGTCCGCCAGGACGTGCTGAAGGCCAACCCGAAGGTTGCCGAACTGCTCGAAGCGGTCGGCTCCCATCTCGACAACGAAAAGATGCGGGTCCTCAATGCCAAGGTCGAAACCGATCACGAGGAAGCCAAGGATGTGGCGGTCGATTTCCTCAAGGAAAACGGCCTCCTGCCGAAATGATTGTCATGCCTCCGCGGCCGGATATCAATCCGGCTGCGGTCTGGCGCGGCGATCCATTTAAGGGTTTTTGTTCGAAAATCCGTCCGGTCAGCAGCCGGGCAGGAATATGGAGAAGCGGGAAATGCAGGAAATCTGGATCGATTATCTCAACGCCCTCGATGCCAAGGCGCTGGCGCTGACGAATGACGAGATTCTCGATGCGGTGTCGAAGGCGCTGGATGCGCAGGGCAGGGGTGAAACCGTCATCGAGCCGCGTGTTCATCTTGTGCCGGAGAGCTCCGACAAAGGCCATTTCAACGTGCTTCGCGGCTACGTCAAAGCGCTGAATTATGCCGGCGTCAAAGTCGTCGGCGACTTCGTCGACAACTACAAGGTCGATCTGCCTTCGGAGCTTGCGGTCCTCAACCTGTTCGACCCGAACACCGGCGTGCCGAAGGCCATCATCGACGCAACTGCCATCACCGACATGCGCACCGGGGCCGTCACCGCTCTTGGCGCAAAATATCTCGCCCGCAAGGACAGCAAGATTCTCGGCCATATCGGTGCGCGCGGAACCTCTTACTGGAATGTCCGGCTTCTCGACCATCTCTTCGACTTCGAGGAAATCCGCGTGCATTCGCGCCGGCCGGAAAGTCGGGATGCCTTCGCCAAGCGTCTTGAGGCGGATCTCGGCAAGAAGATCATCGTCACCGACAATTGGGAGGATTGCCTCAAGGGCGCCGACATCATGGTCGAGGCGAGCCGCCTGCCGGAACCGGCGCCGCTGTTCAAGACGGAATGGGTGAAGAAGGGCGCCTTCGTCGTGCCCTATGGCACGATGAGCGCGCTTGAATTCGATCTCACCGACATCATGGACAAGGTCGTCGTCGACGATTGGGGACAATGCGGCCCCGGCAAGCCGTTCGGAGCGCTTCGCCGTCACGTCGACGAGCGCAAGGTGACGGCCGAGAACCTGCATGCCGAAATCGGCCAGATCGTCTGCGGCATGAAGCCCGGCCGCGAAAGTGACGAGGAGACGATCCTGTTCTGGCACCGCGGCCTCAGCACCACCGACGTGGCGCTCGGCGCCGCCATGGTCGATAAGGCAAGAGAGATGAACATCGGCCAGCGGCTGCGGTTCGCATAGTTGCCATGGTGATGTCCAAGCCGATCGCCTGTTCGAGAATGTATAATCTCAGTCCGCGCATTCGCGGCCTGTGGGATGCGTTGTTTGCGCTGGTCAGCGTGCAGTCCGGCATTGAGCTCGAGATCATCGCTCATGCAGCACCGGCGCCGCTGTCGGAGCTATGGGCGAGGCCGGACATGGGGCTGGTCTTTATGTGCGGCTATCCGTTTTCGCGTATGCCCGAGGGCGCCAGGCCGACTGCCCTTGCTGCACCCGTTTCGAGCGAGGCATGGTCTTTGGACCAGCCGCTCTATGCCAGCCACATTCTCGTCGCCTCCACCGGGGCGGTGAACGAGGTAGCGGATCTCGCTGTGGCCCGCTGGGGCTGGACCGTGCGCGATTCCCAATCGGGCTACCACGCGGCGCGTTCTTTTCTTGCCGACCGGTTTGCCGGGAAAGTGAAGCAGAGCATGACGGTCGGGCCGCTGCTCAACCCGTCAGGCATCGTCGCCGCCCTCAAGGACGGCAGGATCGATGCGGGTGCGATCGATGCTTACGCCTTCCAATTGTTGTCGATGCACGAAACCGATGCGATCGATGGTCTTCGTATTCTGGCGACGACCGATCCGCTTCCCGCGCCGCTATTGGTTGCCGCGCAAACCTTGCCTGCGGACATCGCCACAGCATTACAGCAAAGCCTCGTGACGTTGCATGAAACGCCTGAGGGAGCGGCGGTTTTGGAACGGCTCGGCCTCCGGCGATTTTCGACGGTCGTTCCCCCGGCCTACGATAGTCTGCCGCTAAGAGCCGACGACGCCGATCGCAGATTGGGGATCACATGGTAGACAGCCGAACGAGCGCTCGGATGCGGAGGTCTCGACGATGAAATGGGTCCCCAAACATCTCGACCGGCTCTTCGACGCGCTGTTGGAGCACCTCTATCTCGTTTTTTCCTCGGTCGGCATTGCCCTGGTGATCTCGCTGATCGTCGGGATATGGGCGGCGAGGCGGCCGCGGAGTTTTGCGGCCATCGTCATCTTCACCGGCATCCTGTTCGCCGTGCCGAGCCTGGCGCTGTTTGCGCTTCTGATCCCCATCATGGGCATCGGGGCGGCGCCCGCCATAACCGGTCTTGCCGCCTACTCGCTGATGATCCTGATCCGCAATATCGGCATGGGATTTCAGGCTATTCCGCGTGACATATTGGAAGCTGCTGATGGCATGGGCTACGGCACGGCACGGCGGATCTGGGAAGTAGAACTGCCGCTGGCCATGCCCTATATCGTCGGCGGCATCCGCATCGCCATGGTGACGGTCATCGGCATCGCCACCGTTGCCGCCTATATCAATGCCGGCGGGCTCGGCGTCATCATTTTCGAAGGCATCGACCAGCGCTTTCCCGAAAAGATCATCGCCGGCGGGCTGCTGACGTCATGTCTGGCGCTCTTTGCCGACTACTGTTTTGCCTCCTTCGAAAAGCTGCTGCGCCGGCGCAGCGGGGGGAAGCCGGCATGATCGTGATCGATGCATTCAGCTGGATCTTCAACAATTCCGGCACCTTCTTCAACGCGTTCAATCGCCATCTTCTGATGTGCGCCCTCTCGCTCGGCATCGCCTTCGTCATCGCCGTGCCGCTCGGATTCGTCGTCGCCCGGGCGCCGCGCGCCGCCTTTGCGGTGGTCAATATTGCCGGCGCCCTGCGCTCCATCCCGAGCCTGGCGATCCTGTCGGCGACGATGCCTTTTCTCGGCATCGGATTGCTGCCGTCGGTGATCGCCCTCATCGTCCTGGCCGTGCCGCCGTTATTGTTGAACACGATCATCGGCATCCGCGAGATCGACGCCTCGGTGATCGATGCGGCGGATGGAATGGGCATGAGCGCCGGACAGATGCTGTGGGAGATCGAACTTCCCCTGGCCGTTCCCGCGATTCTGTCGGGCGTCAGGACGAGCGCCATCCAGGTCATCGGCGGGGCGGCGCTGGCCTCCTTCATCGGCGGCGGCGGGCTTGGCGATTTCATCAATGCCGGCATTGCGATCATGAACATGCCGCGCCTTCTTGTCGGAGCGGTGCCGATTGCCCTGCTCGCAATCTTCGCGGAATTGGCCTTCGGCGCCCTGGAGCGCCTCTTCACTCAACGGCGCTGAGCGGCCGAAAGCGGATATCAGGATGATTCATCTCGATCATGTGACCAAGAACTACGACGGAAGTGGCCAGCATGCGGTCGACAACCTCGATCTCCTGATCGAGACTGGTACGACGGTTGCCCTGATCGGTCCTTCGGGCTGCGGCAAAACCACGACCATGCGGATGATCAATCAGTTGGAGACCCCGACGACGGGACGTGTGCTGGTCGACGGCAGGGATATCGCCCGGGTCGACCAGAAGGAGCTGCGCCGCAGCATCGGCTATGTCATCCAGCAGGTCGGTCTGTTTCCGCATATGTCGATCGCACGCAATGTCGCGACCGTCCCGCGGCTTCTCGGTTGGGAAAAGGCGCGCAGCGATCGCCGCGTCGACGAACTCCTGGATCTCGTCGGTCTTGATCCGGCCATCATGCGGCAGCGCCTGCCGCATGAATTGTCAGGCGGGCAGCGCCAGCGCGTCGGTTTCGCGCGTGCACTCGCAGCCGACCCAGCAATCATGCTGATGGACGAACCGTTCGGCGCGATCGATCCGATCACCCGCGTCCGGCTTCAGGACGAATTCCGCGATATTTTGAGGAAGGTGAAGAAAACCGTCGTCATCGTCACGCATGACCTCGATGAGGCTATCAAGATGGGCGATCGCATTGCGATCATGCGGGATGGCCGCCTCCTTCAATATGATAGCCCGCAGGAAATCCTTGCGCGTCCCGTCAACGAATTCGTCGAGAGTTTCCTCGGCCCCGACCGAGCCATAAAGAGGCTCAGCTTGATTGCCGTATCGACGATCATGACCGCGCCGGAACCGTCCAACGGTGATGCCGAGATCGCCGCTGACGCCACGGTTCACGATGCCTTGGCGCTCATCCTGTCCGGTGAGATGCCGGGCCTGCATGTCAGGTCAGCCGATGGGACGCTTGCGGGATATCTGTCGCGAGACACCTTGTTGCGCGCCAATCGGCTGTAGAGCTCACCTGCTAAGCAAATGCGAGCGCGGCGCCGAGGACACGAATCATCGATATCCGGGCGCAACTCACCGACTCGCTCGCGGTGCGCGAAGGGATCAACATACCAATGCTACCCACGCGCGCTGAAAGGGATTGCCGATCGCCCGCCTCAGGCTGTAGATCGGTATCACACAATGGGATTGTGTGAAGCCGGTCGCAATCGCATCAACGCCGCTCGTTCATCATCGGCTGTCTGAAGCTTTACCAGCGCGCTGCGCTGTCACATAAGGGTCGACGCCATTGTCTTCGCTTGTTCTTCCTAGTCGCCCGCTTTCGTTGGCGCGCAACGTCATCTCCACGCCAAATGCTTACTTCTGGTCAACGCCTATCATCCTGGCACTGGCTATCTTTCTCTTCGTTTCGGAAGCGCCAGGCGTGATCCGCGATTACCAGATCAGCCAGAACCCCTTGGTGCTCGAAAACGGCGATGTGCAAAACGGGCGATGCACGACGCGCAAAGCCATCTTCACGGATTGCGAAGCACGCCTTGTCTACAATTACGGCGGACGGGACTACGACACCGAGGTCGAGGTCATGTTCGTCGATTTCCATACCGGCGACTACGAAACCGGCCTTGTGATATCAGCCGATCATCCGGAACTCGCGACGATGAGCCTAGGTCTGGATATGCTCTGGAACCGGATCATCACGCTGACTGTGTTTGTCATCCTGCTTGGCGGCATGAGCCTGGGTATGATTTTTCTCGGTATCCGCATTTGGCGGGTCAAGGGCCAACTGCGCCGGCCTGCCATGCTGACCCCTGTCCCGGTCGAGGTGACCGCATTCGACCGCAAACGCGGCGTCCTTTCCATCACCTATAATGACAAGATCGCCGCCGACAAAACGGGGCGATCGGCTTACACGCGCATGAAGAATGGAGAAGAGCCGCTCATCGTCGGTGAAGCCAAGGGCAAAGCGATCGGACTGGCTGTCAGGCACGGCAATACTGCTCTTCCGGTGCTTCTGGACGATCGTCTGTAGCGCGTCGAGCTTACGGATGATGAGCGTGCCGCCGCTCTTGCATCTCTCGCGTCTCAGCAAGAAGGCGATCGGAATGCGACGGTCTTGGTCGAAGAGCCCAAAAAGGCGGTATCGATCTGGAAGCGGCTGCAGATTTTCTTCGGTGTGTTGCTTCTGATCCTCGTCGGTGTGGTCGGCTTCTGGCTTTGGTACGTCACGAGCTCCACGACACAATTTCAATCGCCTGGCATGGATATCAACAATCTCATGCCGGCGCCGTTGAACGAGTGGGGATGCCAGCAGCTCAAGAAGCGGTTCGGTCAGGATCGTGCGCCGTTTGGTTGCGTCGCTGACGATTACACAAGTTGGAAATAGGGACTTTCAATGGCGGGCTCAGCCGGGAGGACTGGCTCGGCCTGCCTGGCGCCTAGCCATTTTGGGGATAAGCTCGGAAAAAATCTGCGGATGCAGGCAACACACCATTGCGAAACCAACCGCGCTCGGCAAATGTCACCTCACGTAGCGTGAGACAAGTTCATGTCATTTCGGATCGAACGTCTGGTTGAAAAACACGTCAGCGGCGCGGCCGACGTATTGGTAAGAGCCTATGCCCTGCCGCCGTGGAACGAGAGCTGGTCCCTTGAGGCGGCTGCGGAAAATGTGACCTATGTGCTTGAAACCCCTAGATCGGTTGCGCTGGCGGCGGTTGATGAAGGCAAGGTGCTCGGGATTGCGCTGGGCGTACGACAGCGGCGCCACACCGGCCCGGTGATTTACTTGGACGAGCTTTCAGTGCAACCCGACGCACAGGGTATGGGAATAGGCACTGCTCTGCTTTCTGCAATGTTTGAAACAGCCAAAGCTGAAGGGTGTAATAGCGTCTGGCTGATCTCGCAGCGAGGTGGGGCGCTGTCGGAGTTCTATCAGCGTTGCGGATTTGCTATGAGAGACGAGCTTGGCCTGTACTCCAGATCGAGCGGATAGTGCTGGATTGGGAGTCTCTGATCCGCCAGTGACGATCCTGAGGACGGCGGGCCTGCGACGACGTCGAGCCGCCGCGCATCGATCGAGAATTTACGCCTTTCCATACATCTGGCTCGCCCGCAGCAGGCGTTGCGAATAGGGATGCTCGACCGCGCCTCTGCGCAGGGCTGCGATATCGACCTGTTCGACGATCTCGCCGGCTTCCATGATGGCGACGCGGCTGCACATATGGGAGACGACGGCGAGATCATGGCTGACGAGCAGATAGGTGAGGCCGCGTTCCCGACGCAAATCCTGAAGGAGATTGAGGATTTCGGCCTGAACCGACACGTCGAGCGCAGATGTCGGTTCGTCGAGAAGCAGAACATCCGGGTCCAGCATCAGGGCGCGGGCGATCGCCACACGCTGCCGCTGTCCGCCGGACAGCTGGTGCGGAAATCGGTAGCTCAGCGCCGGATCGAGGCCGACCGATCTCAGGACGGCATTCACGTCGACGGAATTCGTATCCAGTCCCTGGTTGCGCAGCGGCTCTTTCAGCTGCGAGCGGATGGTTTTGCGCGGGTGGAGCGACCCGTAGGGGTCCTGGAACACCATCTGCACCCGGCGGAAGAACGGCCGGCTACGCTGCCGGTCCAGCGTCTCGCCCTGGAGCGAGATCCGGCCGTCATAATTGGCGTTGAGGCCGGAAAGCGCCCTTAGCACGGTGGATTTTCCGCAGCCGGACTCGCCGACCAGGCCGAAGGCCGTGCCGCTCTCGATGGCGAGGCTGATGTCTCTGACGACGGGTCGCTGGCCATGCCCGAAACGGATCGTGAGATTGTCGATCTTGATCACCGCGGCGCCTCCAATACGGGTTCGTCGAGCCAGGCCGGATCGCGCTTGAGGATCGGCAGCCGGGCAGGGGGATTCTCGATCGTCGGCAGGGATGCGAGAAGCCCTTGCGTATAGGGGTGTCTGGCCTTGTCGAGATCGCGCGCCTCGAGCACTTCGACGACCCGCCCCGCATACATGATGAGGACGCGATCGCAGAAATTCCTGATCAGATTGAGGTCGTGACTGATGAAGATCAGGCCGAGATTGCGGCGTAGCACGAGCTCGTCCAGCAGCGCCAGGATTTCGAGCCTTACCGTCACGTCGAGTGCCGACGTCGGCTCGTCGGCGATCAGCACTTCGGGTTCGGCGATCAGCATCATGGCGATCATCGCGCGCTGGCCCATCCCGCCGGAGATTTCGTGCGGATAAAGGCGGGCCACGCGCTCGGGATCGCGAATCTGGACGGCTTCGAGCATATCGAGCGCTTGGCGGGAGGTCTGCTTGGTGCTCGCCTTGGGATGATGTAAACGATAGGTTTCGGCGATCTGTTCGCCGATCCGCATGACAGGATTGAGCGAATATTTCGGGTCCTGCAGGATGAGCCCGATCCGCCGCCCCCTGATCGTCATCATCGTTTTCTCGTTTGCCTTGAGCAGATCCACGTCGCGAAAGCGCATCCGCTCGGCATTGACGATCGCGGTCGGCGGTAAGAGCTTCATGATCGCCCGCCCGACAGTGGATTTTCCCGATCCGGATTCACCGACGATCCCGAGTTTTTCCTGTCCGAGCGCGAAGCTGACGCCGCGCACGGCCCGCACCTGTCCACCGCCGAAGGCGATTTCGAGGTTTTGAATATCGATCAAGGGCTCGGTCATTCTGAACCTCGGGGATCAAGCACATCACGGAGCGCATCGCCGACGAGGTTGAAGGCGAGGCTGACCAGCGCAATGGCAATGCCGGGTGCGGCGATGACCCAGGGGCTGTCGAGCATGAACTCACGGCCGCTCGCGGCCATCGAGCCCCATTCCGGCCATGGCGGCTGGGCACCGAGGCCGAGGAAGCCGAGACCAGCGGCGGTGATGATGATGCCGGCCATATTGAGGGTGACGCGGACGATCACCGAGGGAATGCACATCGGCAGGATGTGGCGGGTGATGATTGCGATTGAGCTCGCGCCCTGCAGGCGCACGGCGGCGATATAGTCCGCCTTGCGAAGGCTGAGCGTTTCGGCCCGCGCGAGGCGCGCGATCGGCGGCCAGGCCGTCAGCGAAATTGCGACGATTGCGTTGGTGATGCCCGGTCCGAGCGCTGCGGCAAAACCGAGCGCCAGCACCAGCCCGGGGAAAGACAGGAAGATGTCGGTGACGCGCATCAGGATTTCATCGATGATGCCGCCGAAATAACCTGAGACGGTGCCGATCAGCAGGCCGAGCGGGGCGACGATGATCGTGACGAGCATGATGATGTAGAGCGTCGTGCGGGCGCCATAGATCACCCGGGAGAACACATCGCGGCCGAAATTGTCGGTGCCGAGCCAATGGCTTGCCGATGGGGCGGCAAGCCGCCCGGCCATGTCCTGGACGATCGGATCGTAGCTCGTCAGCAGGGGGGCGGCCGTCGCCACCACGATCAGCAGCACGATGATGGCGAGTCCGGCGAGGCCAAGCGGGTGCAGGCTGAATTTCAGCCAGCCCTGATGGATTTGCTGCGCGGACGATTGAAACCAGCCTCGAGGCTCCGGCGCGAGCAGCCATTTGCGAAAGCCGCCGGTGTCAACGCTGTCTGCGTGCTCAGAGGAAATCGTCATGGCGTCACCGTGTCCTCGGATCAAGAATGCGATAGAGGAAGTCCGACAGGATATTGATCGTCAGGAAGACGGCGCCGATCGTCAGCACAGAGCCCATGACGACATTCATGTCGTTCATCTGCAGCCCTCGGGTCAGGTACTGGCCGAGCCCCGGCCATCCGAAAACCGTTTCGATCAGCACCGCCCCTTCGAGCAGCCCGCCGAAGGTCAGCGCCATGATCGTCAAAAGCTGCACGCGGATGTTCTTGAAGGCATGGCGCCAGACAACCTTGCGGGTGCCGAGCCCCTTTGCCCGCGCAGTGATGATGTATTCCTGGCTGAGCTGCTCCAGCATGAAGCTGCGCGACATGCGGCTGATATAGGCGACGGAATAATAGCCGAGGATCGCCGCCGGCAGGATGATGTGGCCGAGAGCGTTGTGAAACACGTCCCATTGCTGCTGCAGCGCTGCGTCGATCAGGAGAAAGCCGGTCATGGGCGTGACGAGGCCTTCGTAGAAGACGTCGATGCGGCCGGATGCGCCGACGAGCTTGAGCTTGGCGTAGAAGATGAAGAGCGCCATCAGCCCGGTCCAGAAGATCGGAATGGAATGGCCGGCAAGGGCCACGATGCGGGCGACGTGGTCGATGACAGTTCCGCGTCTGACGGCAGCCGTGATCCCCAGGGGAACGCCGATGATGGCGCCGATGATCATGGCGATGACCGCAAGCTCGATGGTGGCGGGAAAGATCGTCATGAGGTCGGTGAGGATCGGCTGGCCGGTCGTCGCCGAGGTGCCGAGATCGCCTGTCGCGATCTTCCCGACATAGGCGAGGAACTGCATCCAGACGGGTTGCCCGAGTCCCAACTCATGATAGACGCGATCATAAACCTCCTTGCTGACCTCCGCCCCGGTGATGGCGAGCACCGGGTCGGCAGGCAGCAGACGGCCCATCGAAAAGGTCAGGAAGAGAAGGCCGAGCAACGTCGTCACCACAGCCACGACCCGCCCTGCCAAGCGCCGCAACAGGTTCACCAGAGGGTGCGGGGCCGCATCGGCGAACCCGCCCTCCGCAGAACGGGTGCCGCTCTCCCGCTTCGATGTCAGATCGGCGCTCGCCACGCGTTCTACTCCTTGGTAACGTCGTGCCAGCGCGTCGACCAGGTTGTGTGCCCGTGATAGTTCTTGACGTTGGCGCGCGTGACATAGGGGTCGGTTCGCTGGAAGAAGATGACGAGCGGCGAGGCCATGCCGGCATAGATGCCGTCCATCTTCTTGAAGATGTCAGTGCGCTTGCCCGTATCGCGCTCCTTCATCGATTGGTCGACGAGTGTGTTGAGCTCGTCCACTTTCATGCCGGCGCGCCAGAGATAATAGCTGCCGAGACGCGCCTCGTCGCTATTGTCGGGATTATAGGCATATTGCGTGGCGACAGCGAAAGGGTCAGGCAGTCGGGCGCCGGAATTGCCGAGCAGCACCTCGTATTTCCGCTCGCGGAAGGCGGGCGTGAATTCGCCGGGCACGAGATCGAGATCGAGGCCGGCAGCACGGGCGCTCGCCTGCAGCGCTTCGGCGAAGGGCAGTGTCGCCGCGCCCGATGGATTGAGCACCTTCTTCAGGCCATTGGGGTAGCCGGCTTCCGCCAGCAGTTGTTTGGCTTTGGCAGGATCATAGTCGTAGTGGGAGGCAGCTTCCTCGGGCGCGCCGATCATGCCGCGCGGGATCATCGACTGCCAGGGAAAACCGGTGTAGCGCATGATGTTGCCGGAGATCGCCTTCCAGTCGAAAGCATGCTGGAAGGCCTCGCGAACCTTCGGCTTCTGCAGATCCGGGTCTTTTTGGTTGAGGGCGATGTAATAGAAGCCCAGACCCGGAACGCTCTCGATCACCACGTCCTTGTTGTTGGACAGGGCATCGAGGTCGCCGCTTGCCAGATACTGGCCGACATCGACATCTCCGGCTTCGAGCTGCAGTCTGAGGTTACCGGATTCTGGGATATGCCGAGCGACGACGCGGGTCATGGCCGGCTTGCCGCCCCAGTAGTTCGGCTGCGCGTTGAAGATCGCAACATCGTTCGGCCGCCATTGCGCCAGCGCGAACGGGCCGCTGCCGGCAGAATTGGCAGAAAGCCAGGCGCCGCCGAAGTCGCCGTTTGCCTCATGCGAGAGTGCCGTCTTCTTGTCGATGATGCCGATCGACGAGCCGGCTAGCGAATAGAGCACCAGATCGGTGTTCACGGCCTGCGGCAGCTCGATCTCAAGCGTGTGTTCGTCCTTTGCCCGAACGAGCTTTTCGACGTTGTCTGATGTGAAGCCCCAGAGCGCGACATCGGTGGAGCCGACCTGGCCCATCTTGATAACGCGCTGGATCGACCAGGCGGCATCATCGGCTGTTACCTTGTTGCCGCTCTGGAAGACCGCGTCGTCGCGCAATGTCAGCGTGATGATCTTGCCGTCCGCCGAGACGCTCCATTGCGTCGCGAGCATCGGCTTCAGCGTTTTTAGATCGTCCGGTGACAGTTGCACGAGGTTGTCGTAGAGATTGGAGATCAGCTCGGAAACCGTGCGGGCATTGTTCTGGGCCGGATCGAGCGTTCTTATGCCGGTGAGATTCGTGCCGATGACCAGCATGTTTGGCGGCGATGCAGCCCAGCTCGGCTGTGCCGCCGTCAGGGCGCCCGTTATCGCGATCGTTGTCAGTAGCTGTTTCAGCATCTCAAGACCTCCCAATCCTGTGGCGCGGCCATGCCGGCACCTGTTGCTTGCGGAAATAATGTCGGCCTCAGACGGCGGCCTTTGAAGTCTCCTGCCGGTTCGGATCCGTTTGAACATTGCCCTCGGCCTCCCAGCTTCGAAGCAGCCGATGAAGTTCCTCGCGGTCATGCTGGTCGAGCAGCGGCAAGCCCGGCACACGCACCGGGCCGACATCGAGACCGGAATAGCTGACCGCCTCTTTCACGACGGTCACGTTGGCGCCGTTGCGGAATTTGGTCCGCATCCGCTCGAATGGTTCGAGCTTATTGACGATCGCTCGTGCCGCGGCGAAATCGCCATTTTCAAGCGCATCGTGGACGGCAAGCGAGAGCTTCGGTGCAACATTGACGAGACCGGAAGTGAAGCCGCGCGCACCGGCTGCGGTGAATGTCGGCGCCCAGCTTTCTGCTAGGCCGCAGACGAACAGTGCACCGGCCGGGTCGGCCGCCGGGATCGCTCGCGACAGCAGCATCAGATCGGTCGTCGCAAACTTGATACCGGCAATATTGCCGTGATTTGCGAGCCGAACGATCTCTGCGACACTGAAACCCTCGGCCCTGACATAAGCGACCAGCGGCAGGGCGGAAGCATCCGCAAGATTGCAGAAATAGTCGATCTGGGCCGAAGGTGCTGCGAAAGGATCGACGGGCTGATGCGACATCACGGCGGAGGCGCCGATGCGGGCCGCGTCCTTTGCCATGCCGACCGCCTCGCGCAGCGACCGGCCGATCGCCGCCGTCACCGGCGCCTTGCCGTCGACACCTGACACCGCCGCCTCGTGGACGATCCTGATCTCCTCAGGCGTCAACGCATAAAATTCCCCGGTATTGCCGGCGGCAACGATGTTGTGGATGCCTGCTGCCGCCACCCGCTCATAGACCTTCGCCGTGATCCGGGGGTCGACTTCGCCGCTGCCGTCATAGGCGGTGACGGGAACACCCGATACGCCTGTGAGCGCCTTGCGCATGATTGCGATGCTCATCTTTCTTCCCCCTTAGCTTTCCATCAATCCGCCGTCACCCGACGGGTGATCGGCACGCTGTCATCCGAAACGGAAGGGCGCCAAGCCCTCTGCGTCCGCGTCGAAGGCGATGACCGTTCCCGCCTCGAAGCGTCCAGTGCGGTCGGTCGACAGGCTCGTGACGTAGAGGGTGCGCAGATCCGGCCCTCCGAAACACGGCATGGTCGGTGCGGCGACCGGCAGAATGTAGATCTCGACGATTTCGCCGTCGGGCGATATCCGGTTGAGGCGACCGGCGGATACGCCGGCGCTCCAGTAAAAGCCGTCACGATCGATGGCCGCTCCGTCCGGCCGCCCGTCGTCTTCCGTGAAGCTGCGAAGCCGGCGTCCTTCGCCGATTTCGCCCGTCGCCGGATTGAAATCGAATGCCTGCAGGAAACATTGCCGGCTGTCGGAGTGATACATCCGCCGGCCATCCGGCGACCAGGCAAGACCGTTGGAGCTCGTCAGTCCCGTTGCCACCGTCCGCGCGCTGCCGTCGGCGCCGACCCGGAAAAGAGCGGCGTCGTTTACTTGCGGCTTGGCTTCGCTGATCGAGCCGACCCAGAAGTGTCGGTCGGGACCGACCTTGCCATCGTTGAGGCGGCCATTGATGTGGCGCCCGACCGGATCGCACAGGAACTCGAGATCGCCCGAGGCGGGCTCGAAGAGGTGGACGCCTGTCTGGAGGCCCACGACGATCCTGTTGTCACGGCAGAGCCCGAGGCTGCCGACCGGAGCCGGCATGTCGAAGCGGTCGACCTTCCCTTGCGCGGAGATGCGGACAACTGCCGGCGCCAGGATATCGACGAGCCACAGCGTGCCGGTCCGCTCGTCCCATACCGGGGATTCACCGACCGTCAGCGGTTGCTGGATCACGGAACGGACGTCCGGGCGGATGATGCGCGGTGCCGTCATGGAACCATCTCCAGGCTCTCGGCCAAGCCCTCGGCGTCCCGCATGCGGATGGTGCCGTCGTGATTGATCTCACAGAAGCCGCCACCCTGGAACGCAAGCGCCACCGGCCCTTCGGATCCCTGCTCGATGCGGGCATGGTCGCGTGGCCGGTCCTGTGGCTGGTAGCCGAGCCTCGCTGCCAGTTCGTTGTCCCACCATTTCTCGTCGGTGTCAGAAACACCATAGACCACCGTCGCGGCGATCGACGGGTGCGACAGGCCGATCCTGACCAATTGCGCCAGGTCTCGTGCGCTGATCCAGATCGCGACGGATCGCTCGCTGTTGGGATAGGTGCCGGCATTGCCGATGCGGATCGAAAGGGAGCGAATGCCCGATGTGTCGTAGTAGAGCCCCGCCACCAGTTCGCCCCAGCATTTGGAAAGCCCATAAGGGCTGTCCGGGCGCATCGGATCGAGCGGCGAGACGAGCTGGCCGCGCGGATAAAAGCCGGTGGCATGATTGCTCGAGGCATAGACGACCCTGGGAATTTTGTTGATCCGCGCCGCCTCGTAGAGATTGTAGGTTCCCAGCACATTGGCCTGCAGGATGGCGTTCATATCGATGCCGCTTGCAATGCCCGCCAGGTGGACGATGCCGTCGATATCTTCAAGCGCAGCGGTGGCCTCATCGACATTGGCGAGATCGGCCTTCACGAAATGCTCGTTTTCGCCAAGCCCGGCAGGCTCCTCGAGATCGATCAGGCGCAGATGCTCGACATGCGAGCGAAGCAGCGGGCGCAGCAGCGTTCCGACACGTCCGGCGGCACCCGTCACAGCGACCCGTTTCATCGTTCTTCCTCCCATTCTCGCTCAAACGCCCTGGAACATGCGGGCGCGAGCATTCAGTATGTGTCTCTTCATCGCATCGTGAGCGTCGGTTTCCCGCCGCGCGAAGATCGCCTCCACGATCACCGCATGCTCATCCTGGACGCTGCGAATCTGCTCCAGCGTTCGTTTCAAGCTCAGGCTTCGTGTCACGGAATGCCCGATGGCGAAATGCGGCCTGAACCATTCACGAACGGTGATGTGGAACTGGTTGCCGGTCGCCATGGCGATGGCATCATGCAGTGCCTGGTCTTCCTCGGCGCCAAGCTCCCCGTTGCGCAGGCATTGCTCGATCGCAAGAAGCGCTGCCGTTATCCGCTCCCTGTCATCCGGCTGCCAGTTTCGTGCGGCAAGCTCCGCAGCCTCCGCTTCGAGGCCGGCGCGGAATTCGAAAAAGCGCTGGACATCGGCGAGCGAGCCGACCGGCACCATTTTCAGCATCGACGAATCCGGCCTTTGCCGAACATAGGAGCCGGATCCCTTGCGCGAAACGACCAGGCCATCGGCTCTTAAACGTTCGAGCGCCTCACGCACGACGGGCCTCGAGGCGCCGAAATCCGCGGCGAGCTTCGTTTCCGACGGCAGTCGTTCGTTCACCGGAAAGTTGCCGTCGGCGATCATCCCCACGATCTTCTCGTAGATGATGTCGCTGAAGCGCGTTGCGCCTCTGTTGGAAACGGCGTCGACTGCGAAAGTCATTATGGTCCTTTTCTCTCAAGCCACGCGGCGCCCCACGTACTCCCTGTCGCCGATCGTGAGGTCTTCTGTGTGGCCTACAGAATCTGACAGATCTGCCGCCGTTTTTGGTCTGGCGACAGTATTTTCAGAGGCATGACGCCTGCGGTGTCTGGCTGCATCGCTATCGAATTTGTAAATATCTGTCAACTCTTGTAATCATTTGAGAACGTGTCTATGGTTCGGTCCCAGCGCCGAGGAGGGCGCAAGCGGCAGGTCGGGAGCCCGCCGCATCAGCTGGTGCAAAAGCTGTGCCGGCGCAAAAAGGGAGGAACTCGATGCCCAATGAAATTCTGTCGCGTGGTGTCACACGCCGCGCCGTGCTTGGTGGCATGGCTGGCGTCGCAGCGCTGTCCATCGCCGGCCGCGCTTTCGCCGCAGGCGGCGAAGCGCCGGCACTTGCGCAGCTCGTCAAAGACGGAAAACTGCCGCCGCTTGCCGAGCGCCTGCCGAAAAAGCCGATGGTGGTGACGCCGTACGAGAAAGTCGGCACCTATGGCGGCTCGCTGCGGCGCGGCCTTCGCGGTTCATCGGACCATAACGGCATCCTGCGCATGGTCGGCAACCAGAGCCTTGTGCGCTGGAACCTCGATTTTACCGCCGTGCAGCCGAACCTTGCCGAACGCTGGGAAGTTAGCGACGACGCAACCCAATTCACCTTCCATCTGATCGAAGGTGTTCGCTGGTCCGACGGCCACCCCTTCACGGCCGACGACGTCGTTTTTGCGATCGAAGACTGCGTCAAGAACACCGAGCTCTACAGCTCGACACCGGCGCAGCTTGCCGTCGCCGGCAAGCCGGTCACGGTCGAGAAGATCGACGATTATACGGTGAAGTTCACCTTTGCGGCGGCCAACGCGCTTTATCTCGAAAACCTCGCCACGCCGCTCGGTCAGCATCCGACATTGTTCCCGAAGCATTACTGCAGTCAGTTCCTGCCGAAATACAATCCCAATATCGAGGCCGATGCGAAGAAGGCCGGCGTCACCAGCTGGACGGAGCTGTTCCGCAGCCGTTGCGGCGATATCGAGATCCCGTCGCGGTGGGGCAATGTCGACAAGCCGACGCTCGATCCGTGGGTGGTCAAGGAGCCCTATGCCGGGGGTGCCACGCGCGTCGTCATGACCCGCAATCCCTATTTCTGGCAGGTCGATACCGAGGGCAACCAGCTTCCCTACATCGATGAAATCAACTTCGGCATCTCGCAGGACGTCGAATCGCTGATGCTGAACGTCATCTCCGGAAAGATCGATATCCAGGAACGCCATATCAGCGTTCTGGCCAACAAGCCGACGCTGTCCCAGAACATGGAGAAAGGCGATTATCGTCTGCTGACGCTGGTGCCTTCGGCCTCGCAACAGTGCCAGATCTACTTCAACATCACCCACAAAGATCCTGCCATGCGCAAGATGTTTGCGGATAAGGCGTTCCGGCAAGCGCTCTCAATCGGCATCAATCGCCCGGAACTCATCGACATCGTCTATTTCGGACAGAGCGAACCCTACCAGGCCGGACCGCGTCCGACCCATCCCTGGTATAACGAGAAATACGCGCGCCAGTTCACCGAATATGATGTCGACAAGGCGGGCGCGATGCTCGATGAAGCCGGCTACAAGAAGGGCAGCGACGGTTTCCGGCTGCGGCCCGACGGCCAGAAAGTGTTCTTCTCGATCGACGTCATTCCGACGCTCTATCCAGACCTCGTCGATGCCCTGGAATTGGTCAAGACGCATTGGGCTCAGATCGGTATAGACATGAAGGTCAACACGATCGAGCGGGCGCTCTATTACACTCGCGGCGACGACAACGCCCATGATGCGGCGGTGTGGCCGGGTCCTGGCGGTCTCGATCCGATGCTCGATCCGCGCGATTTCTTCGCCTTCCATCCTCAAGGATCGCGTTACGCCATTCCGTGGACGCTTTGGTACACCTCCAACGGTGCCCGCGGCGAAGAGCCCCCGGAAAGCCAGAAGAAGCGCATGAAGCTCTTCGACGAAGCGCGTTCGACGGCCGATCTCGACAAGCGCGGCGCGATCATGAAGCAGATCTTCGATATCGCGGCGGAAGAGTTCGAGACAGTCGGCCTATGCCTTGCCGTCGGCGGCTTCGGCATCATCCGCAACAATCTGCGCAATGTTCCCGAGAAGGAGCCGGATAGCTGGTCCTGGCCCAATCCGGGGCCTGCGATGCCGCAGCAATTCACCTTTACGAGCTGATTTCGATCTTGGCGCCGTGCCCAACGGTACGGCGCTTTCTTTCAGTTCGCCCTCCGATATGCCTTGCCGGCTGACGGCCGACAGGGCCCGGAGGGCGGCGTTCAATGCAAGAGGCGCCTCATGCTGATCTTTATCGCCAAACGCTTCCTATGGATGATTCCATCGCTGTTTGCCGTCAGCTTCCTCGCTTTCGTGTTGATCCAGCTGCCGCCGGGCGACTATGTCACGACCTATATTGCGACGCTGGCCGCCTCCAACGAGATCGTCGATCAGAACACGGCGGCACAATTGCGCGAGCGCTTCGGCCTCGGCGATCCGATGCTCGTCCAATATTTCAAATGGATCTGGGGCATCCTCTCGCGCGGCGATTTCGGCATTTCCTTCGAGTGGCAGCAACCGGTCTCCGACCTGATCTGGGAGCGCATGGCGCTGACCCTCGTCCTGGCTCTGTCGACATTGATCGCCACCTGGGCGATCGCCCTGCCGATCGGCGTTTTCTCCGCCGTGCGCAAATATTCCATCGGCGACTATTTCTTCACCGCCTTCACCTTCTTCGGCCTGGCCGTTCCGTCTTTCCTGCTGGCGCTGGTGCTGATGTATATCGCGGCGGTCGAATTCGGCCAGGATGTCGGCGGGTTGTTTTCGCCGGAATACGAGAACGCGTCCTGGAGCTTCGCCAAGATGGTCGACCTGTTCTCGCATCTCTGGCTTCCCGTCATCATCCTGGCCGTCTCTTCGACGGCAAGCCTCATTCGCGTGATGCGCGCGAATATGCTCGACGAACTGCCGAAGCCTTATGTGACCACGGCACGGGCAAAGGGGCTCTCGGAGTTCCGGCTGCTGATGAAATATCCTCTGATGATCGCGCTCAATCCCTTCATCTCGACGATTGCCTGGCTGCTGCCCAACCTCATTTCCGGCTCCGTCGTCGTCGCCATCGTCCTCAATCTGCCGACGGCAGCACCCCTGCTGCTGCAGGCGCTGATGGCCCAGGACATGTATCTCGCCGGCGCCTTCGTTCTGCTGATCTGCGCGCTGACGCTGATAGGCTCTCTGATCAGCGACATCCTGCTTGCGCTGGTCGATCCCCGCATCCGGTTGGAATAGGAGCCTCACGTGGCCGACATCACCGTTACAAATATTCAGCCGGATCGCGCTGCCGTCGCATCGCAGTGGCAGCTCATCTGGTGGGCTTTCCGCCGCCACCGGCTCGCCATGGTCGCGCTCGTCGTCACCGTGATGATGTATATCGTCGCCCTTGTTCCCGGTTTCTTCGCCATCAACGATCCGAACCTGCAAAATGCGCGGGCGACTTTTCACCCGCCGCAGAAATTGCATCTGATCGATACTGCGAACGGTTTCTCCTTCGGCCCGCATTATTACCCGATGAAGCTGACTCGCGATCCGGAAACGCTGGCCGCTATCTTCAAGGAAGACACGACGAAGCGTGTCGACGTCCAGTTTTTCGGGCGCGGCTATGAATATTCCGTGTTCGGCCTGTTCGACACCAACATCCATCTGATCGCCTCGCCCGACAAGATGACGCCGCTGCTTCTCTTCGGTGCCGACAGGCTGGGGCGCGATGTCTTCAGCCGAACGGTACAGGGCTCGCAGATATCGTTGTCGATCGGCCTCGTTGGCGTATTCTTCTCGCTGATTCTCGGCATCGTGCTCGGCGGCATCTCGGGATACTACGGCGGCCGCATCGATTTCTTCCTGCAGCGGGTGATCGATTTCGTGCTGTCGCTGCCGACGATCCCGATCTGGCTGGCCATGGCCGCGGCCCTGCCGCAGGATTGGCCGGCGACGCTGCAATATATGATGATCACGATCATCCTGTCGCTGACCGGCTGGGCGCAGCTTGCCCGCGTCGTTCGCGGCCGCTTCCTGTCCCTGCGCACCGAAGAATTCGTCGCCGCCGCCAGGCTCGACGGCGTTCGCGAAAGACGCATCATCTTTCGCCACATGCTGCCGAGCTTCGCCAGCCACATCATTGCCTCGATCACGCTTGCGGTGCCGGCGATGATCCTTGCCGAAACCTCACTCTCCTTCCTGGGGCTTGGGCTGCAGCCGCCGACCATCTCCTGGGGCGTGCTGTTGCGCGAGGCCCAGAACATTCGCTCGATCGCCACGGCACCGTGGCTCTTCATGCCGGGCTGCGCCGTCGTCGTTGCCGTGATGGCGCTCAACCTTCTCGGCGATGGCCTGCGCGATGCAGCCGATCCCTACAACAAATGAGGCCGGCATGACCGATATCGTTCCCATTGCCGGCAAGCCGCTGCTGCAGGTGAAAAATCTGACCGTCGAATTCCCGCTGCGCACCGGCGTCTTTCGCGCCGTCAGCGATCTGTCCTTCACGATCGAGCCGGGCAAGACGCTCTGTGTCGTCGGCGAAAGCGGATCGGGAAAGTCGGTGACGGCGCGTTCGATCCTGCAGATCGTCGATGCGCCCGGCCGTATCTCCGGCGGATCGATCATCTTGAACGATCAGAACGGCGGCTCGATCGATCTGACCAGTCTCAATCCGCGTGGGCGCCAGATCCGGGCGATCCGCGGCCGCGACATCGCCATGATTTTCCAGGAGCCGATGTCGTCACTGTCGCCGATCCACACGGTCGGCAACCAGATCGTCGAGGCGCTTCGCCTTCACACCAGGATGAGCAAGGCAGAGGCGCGCGCCGAGGCCATATCGCTGCTCAAGCAGGTCGAGATTCCCTCGCCGGAAAAGGCGCTCGACCGATATGCCTTCCAATATTCCGGCGGCATGCGCCAGCGCGCGATGATAGCCATGGCGCTCGCCTGCAAACCGCAGCTCCTGATCGCCGACGAACCGACCACGGCCCTCGACGTGACGACACAGGCCGAAATTCTCGACCTGATCGCCCGGCTGCAGAAGGCCAAGGGCATGGCCGTTCTGTTCATCACCCATGACATGGGCGTCGTCGCGCAGATCGCCGACGATGTGCTCGTCATGCACAATGGCGTCGCCAAGGAATATGCGCCGGTCGAGCAGATCTTTCATGCACCGAAAGACGACTATACCCGCATGCTGATCGGCTCGGTGCTGAAGCTGGAAGCGAAGGCCGAAATTCGGCTGGCGCGCGCCCCGCTCGACACGACGGCGCCACCGATCCTCGAACTCCGCAATGTATCGATGGATTTCGGTGAAGTGAAAGCGCTGGACGATGTTTCCATTTCGCTTCTGCCGGGCGAGACGCTTGGGATCGTCGGCGAAAGCGGATCCGGGAAGACGACGATGGGCCGCTCGATCATGCGGCTGATTGATCCCACAGCAGGCGAAATCCTCTATCGCCGCGCCGACGGCGACATCATCGATCTGGCAACGGCAAAGGGTCAGACGCTCGCCGCCGCACGGCGGGAATTGCGGATGGTGTTTCAGGATCCTTTCGGCTCCCTCAACCCACGCATGACCGTCTCCCAGATCATCGGCGAGCCGCTGCTCGTCAATGGCGTGGCAAAGGGGCGGGCGCTGGACGAGCGCGTTTGCCACCTCATGGAGCAGGTCGGCCTAGACCCGAGGGCGCGCGAACGCTACCCGCACGCATTCTCCGGCGGCCAGCGCCAGCGCATCGGCATTGCCCGCGCCATCACACTCAATCCGCGTGTCATCGTTGCCGATGAGGCGACCTCGGCGCTCGACGTCTCCGTGCGCTCGCAGGTGCTCGATCTCCTGATGCGCCTGCAGGACGAACTCGGCCTCGCCTATATCTTCATCAGTCATGACATCGGCGTCATCCGCTACATGTGCGACCGTGTCGGCGTCATGTACAAAGGCCAACTCGTCGAAATCGGCGATGCGGAGAAAGTCTGCCGCACGCCCGAGCACGCCTATACGCAGGCGCTCATATCAGCCATCCCGCGCCCCGATCCGCGCGACCGCGATCATTCGCGGCGTTTCCGCTACGTCGCGCCGGAGATTCTGAAGAATGGGAGTTCTCTGCGATGAAAATCACCGGGATCCGCACGTTTCTCATGCATGCCGGTCAGCCCGATCCCTCCAAATGGGCCTCGGACGAGCGCTCCGGAGATGGTGCGTCCAGACAACTCGCCGGCACCCGGAACTGGCTCTTTCTGAAGATCGATACCGACGAGGGCATCACCGGTATTGGTGAATGCTCCGGCTGGCCGCGCGTCATCGAGACGGCGATCCATGATCTTGCACCCCTCCTTATCGGCGAGGATCCGGCCCATATCGAACGGCTGTGGCAGAAGATGCATATCGCCATGATGGGTCACGGCATGCTCGGGACGGTCGGTGGCGGTGCGATGACCGGCATCGACATGGCGCTCTGGGACATCAAGGGCAAGGCGCTCGGCGTGCCAGTCTGGATGCTGCTCGGCGGCAAGGTGCGTGACCGGATCCCGATCTATTCGCATGCGAATACGCCCGAGCGCGCGCTTGCCATCAAGGAGCGCGGCATCAAGGCGATCAAATGCGGCGGGGTTGCCGATCCCGTTCGCAAGGTTGCAGCTCTCCGCGACGCCGTCGGCGACGACATGGACATCGCCATCGATCTGCATGGGCCGCCATGGCTGACGCCAGCCGATGCCTGCCGGCTGGTGCGGGCGCTCGAACCTTACGAGCTGATGTGGGTCGAAGATCCGATCGCGCCCGACAATATCGACGGCTACCGGCGCATCCGCGACGCAGCCCATGTGCCGCTCGCGGCTGGCGAGCGCTCGGCGACTATCTTCGGCGAGCGCGAGCTCATCGAGAAGGAACTGGTCGACGTGATCCAGCCGGATACCGGCCGGGCCGGCGGCATCACCCAGATGAAGAAGATCGCCGCCATGGCCGAGGCGCATCATATCCAGATGGCGCCGCATTCGGGCTCGCTCGGGCCGGTGGCGGAATATGCCGCCTTGCATCTGCTTGCGGCGATCCCGAACGCCCTCATTCTCGAGCGCCTTGACGACGACTGGGACGGCCGCCGCCAGACGATCGTGCCGCACCCCGTTCAGGTCGACGGCCTGATTGCGGTTCCGGACGGGCCGGGGCTCGGCTGCGATATCGACGAAGCATTCGTCGCTCGTTTTCCGAGCGGCGGCAATGTCTCCGTTCCCGTGCCGGAAGCTGCCGGCTCCTATAATCCCGGAACCTACAAAGAGCATCTCTACGTGCAGACGCGCGTCGCACGCCGCAGCTATTTCAATCGCTAGAAGGACAGAAAGATGAAGATCGACCGCATGCGGGTTTTTATGACCCGCGACAAGGACCGTCCCCGCGTGATCGTCGCGCTCGACACCGATGACGGGCTGACGGGCTGGGGTGAATGCTACAATCACGGCCCCGACAAGGCGCTGCCGCCGCTCCTGGATTATCTCTACGCATTTCTCTCCGGCCAGGACCCCACACGCGTCGATTATCTCGTCAATCTGTTGATCCAGCAAAGCCGGTTCCCGCCGGGTGCGCTTGGCCTTGCCGCGATCTCTGCGCTCGATCACTGCCTATGGGATCTTGCGGCCAAGGCAGCAAATGTCCCAGTCTACAAGCTGCTGGGCGGCGAGGTGCGCGACCGCATCAAGGTCTATGCCGGCGTCTACACCGCACCGGACGCGCCCGCCGCCCGCGACGAATTCGATCGTCTGAAGGAAGAATGGGGTTTCACCGCCTTCAAGCTCAGCCCCTGGCGTATCGACATGCACGCCCATCGCTGGGGCAATGTCGTGAAAGCCTCGGCGGATTATTTCCGCTCGCTGCGCGAGACGGTCAACGACGAATACGAGATCGCCTTCGATGCCCATGCCAAGATTTTCGAGCCGGTCGCCGCAAGGCAACTCGGCAACGCGCTGGCCCCCTACGATCCCTTGTTTTTCGAGGAACCGCTGCGCCCTGAGAATATCGAGGCGTGGGGCGATCTGAAACAGGGGCTCAACTGCGTGCTTGCCACCGGCGAGTCGCTCTACAACAGAAACGAGTTCCTGCGGCTGCTGCAGGTCAAGGGCGCCGATCTCATCCAGCCCGATATCTGCGTCGTCGGCGGCATCAGCGAAATGCGCCGCATTGCTACACTCGCCGAAGCCTATTTCGTCGGGGTGGCGCCGCACAACCCGATGGGGCCGCTTGCGACGGCGGTCAACGTTCATTTTTCGGCCGCGGCGCAGAATTTCCGCATCCTCGAATACCGGCTGCCGAAGGGGCAGGCCTATGTCTATGGCGGCCTCGATATCGAGAAACGGCAGGGGGAAACCCGCTATGTCGTCGATCCCTATCTGCCGAAGGACGGCTATCTGGAATTGCGTCCCGACCGGCCGGGCTGGGGCGTCGAAATGGACGAGAAGGCGATGGAAGAGGAAGGCTACATCCACTGGCAGCGGCGCGTGCCGAAGCGACCGGACGGCTCCTACGCCTTCGCCTGAGGCATTGTGCGCTTTAAAAACCGGAGCTGGCCGCCCGGATGGACGTGGCCAGCTCCCGCAGTACAGGATACGCAATCGCTCATTCCAAGCGCCCGCTAGGCATCTCTAGGCAGCACTGAGCGAACCCTTGCGATGAAGACGTGGAAGTCCCGCATGAAAGTGCGAAGGAAATCGGCGGTGCTGTCTTTCGTGACCTCGCCGTCGTCGGTGATCAGCCCTGGTGTGAACTGGATGTAGGCTTCCGGGGCATTCATCTGCGGAGAGTTGCAGAAACTGAGCACACTGCGCAAATTCTGCTGGGCGACGGCTGTGCCGATCGCGCCCGGCGACGTGCCGATCACTGCTGACGGCTTGCGTGTGAACGAGTTGGTGCCGTAGGGGCGGCTCGCCCAGTCGATTGCGTTTTTCAGCCCGCCGGGTATGGATCGATTGTATTCCGGCGTGACGAACAGCACGGCGTCGACGGCCGCGATTGCCGCCTTGAATGCCTTGCCAGCCGGAGGGTAGTCGGCGTCATAGTCGTAGCTGTAGAGCGGCAGATCCTTGAAGGATATCTCCGACATTTCGAGTTCCGGCGGGGCCAACCGCACCAACGCCGTGGCGAGTTTGCGGTTGATCGAGCCCTTGGCGAGGCTGCCGATGAGATAGCCTACTTTATGCGTGGTCATGGCGTTCTCCCTCTTGTCCTTTGATCGCAAGTAACTAATCGCCGAGGAACGTGACCGTCTCATCGAGCGGCGCGCGGCCTGTACGGGCGTAACTTACCGTGGGGTCCTCGTACCCGATCGACATGCCGCAGAAGAGGATGAGCCCGTCCGGGGGTGACAGAACCTCCGCGACCGTCTCGCGAACCTGCGACCACGCCATCTGCGGGCAACTGTGCAGACCTTCGGCGCGGAGCAGCAGCATGACGGTCTGCAGATACATGCCGACGTCGGCCCATTGGGGTAGGCCCAGGTCGCGATCGATGTAGCAGAACAGGGCGGCGGGCGCGCCGAAACAGTTCCAGTTGGCGATTGCTGCCCGCTGGCGCGCCTCCCAGTCCTCGCGTGCAATGCCGAGCGCGCTGTAGCGCTCCTTGCCGAAGGCGGATCGGCGCTCCCCGTAGGGGGACTTCAGTGCGGGCGGGTACATCTCGTACTGCCGTTTGTCCCAGGCGTCGCCATGGGCCACACGCTCGACGGCGGACGTCTTCAGCTCAGCCAGCGGCGCGCCGGTCATCACGTAGGTGTTCCACGGCTGGATGTTCGATCCTGACGGCGACCAAGCCGCGGCGGACAGCACCCGCTCCAGAACCTCCCTGTCCACAGGCGCGTCTTTGAACCCGCGCACCGACCGTCGGCTTTTGACTGCCTCATATACGTCCATGATCACCTCCGTCTGACCCAAACCCAGCATCGATGAGCATGGTCGGGCTGCCGTTCCGTTCCTGATGCGGTTCATTATCTCCATTCGCAATGGAGGCGTAATCACACCGTGGTCTAGGAGGGGTACATCAAACGTACATCGGGGATCGATGCGTTCGAGGGGCATGTAGGCGAAGCATGACAGGACTCCCGCGCCACGGCATCCCGGCCTTGGAGTTGCGGCCCTTGAACGGCGGCTTGGCGCTTGCGCTCAAGCCGCAGTCGTCTTTTTCGAAACTGCGTTCTTCGCCGTGATGCCGCACCTCGCTGCGGCGGCGCCGATCCTGAGTTGCCGACAGGATCATCCTCAGCAGAATTGGGCACCAATCATGAGCCGCAAGAGCAACGCTTCGTCATCAGGTGCCTACGGCTCGGACACGTTCTACCGGGGAGCGATGGTAGGATCCGAAAATGTCGGCGAGCGTATCGAGCATCGCCTTGGCCGCGCCGGATTGAAGTGAATAATAGATCGTCTGTGCAGCCCTTCGCGTCTGCACGAGTTCCTGTTCTCGAAGAATGGCCAAATGCTGGGACGTCGAAGATTGGCTCAACCCCACCTCGTCGGCCAGGACGCTCACCGACATTTCTCCCTCGGCCAGCAGATGCAGCATATGAAGCCGTTTGGCATTCCCCATGGCCGACAGGAAGTTTGCTTCGTTGTCGAAGGCGGTGGTTTCAGGGGAAGGCGCGGTTGACGAGTGATTGTTCAAAGCGAGATCTCCTTTAGGAACCAAAGCGGGGCACCAGGTCATATCCCCGAGCTTTAATTTAGGAATAACGCATGGGTGCGCGGCCGAAACCCCATTGCCGGCGCAAGATGGTCTTTTTCGGCGCAGATCGGATACGGCGCGCATCAAATGGACAGCGGCGGTATGTAATCTTCGAGGCCGGCATCCCGAGTTTTTGGAGGCGTGCTGCTAAAGCTGGAGCAATTCCAGCAAAACTGTGCAGCAGTGCTGCGTCTGGAATTGCGCTAGCGCGCGCCTGCCTGGCGCATTTGTGCGGGCAGAGTTTCCCAGGCCCGGATCAATTCGCCGATGGAGGCAGCCTCCATCTTGTGCATGACATTGCTGCGATGCAGCTTGACCGTCACTTCGCTGATGCCGAGATCGAAGGCGATCTGCTTGTTGAGGCGGCCGCGTGCCACTTCATGCAGAACCTCGCGCTCGCGCTGAGTCAGGGTCTCCAGGCGCTTGATATTGCGCTCGGCGATCGCGGCTTCCGCTCGCCGCTCGGCATCCGTCGCAATGGCAGCCGTAATGGCGTCGAGCAGCGTCTGGTCCCGCACGGGTTTGGTGAGAAAATCGACAGCGCCGGCCTTCATCGCCTGAACGGTCATCGGGATGTCGCCATGGCCGGTCACGAAGATGATCGGCTTGGCAATGCCGTTTTCGGCCAGATGACGCTGCAGGTGGAGGCCGCTTGCTCCAGGCATGCGCACATCGAGGATCAGGCAACCGGGGCTATCCAATATATCGGCGTCAAGCAATTCGCGGGTCGAGGCAAAACTGGTCGACCGGAAACCCGCCGACAGGATGAGCTCCGACAGCGCCTCACGAACGGACGCGTCGTCATCGACGATGATGACGAGTGGCTCTGTCTCTTCACATCTGCACTGCAACGATAACGGCGCCGATCTCCGCAGCAACGGCTGGTCAACTCGCATGTCACCCTCCATCTGTCGATTTATGCAAAGCGTTGGCTATGGCTGCCAGCAGCGCCTGGGCATCAAAGGGCTTTCGGAAAAATCCGCCCACGCCTTGAGCGCGGCCCTGATCTGCTATCTCGTGGCGGCCCGTGATCAGGAATACCGGCAGCTCCGGACGCGACTTTCGCACCAAATCGCGAAGTTCGAAGCCGTCGATGCCAGGCATTCCGATATCGGTGATGAGCAGGTCGAGGTCCGACAGCCCGTTGATGAGCAACGAGCCCGCCGACGAAAAGCTGCGGGCCACATAACCCGCGGATTCCAGAAGGTCGCCCATCGATTCAAGCAGCCTTGGATCGTCATCGACAATTGCCACGACGTGTCTTGTCTTGTTCATGTTCAATTCCCTCCCACTCGGCGCGAGTGGGTTATCGGTATTTCCAATCTCTCCGCGATCCGGACGAGATCGGCGAGCGACGCCGCCGCCATTTTCTGCATCACATTTCTTCTATGGATCTGCAGCGTGACTTCGCTGATCCCCAATTCGGCTGCCGCCTGCTTGTTGAGAAGACCGCTGACGACGAGCGGCAGCACCTCGCGCTCTCGCGGCGTCAGGTCGAGGTAGTGTCGTTTGAGCATGTCGAGTTCGGCGCGTTCCGATCTCTTTGTCCGATCCTCGGCGATCGCCGCGTGGACTGCCGCCATGAGGTCCGCATCGCTGAAGGGTTTGGTCAGGAAGTCCACCGCGCCATGCTTGATCGCACGCACGGAGGAGGGAATGTCGCCATGTCCTGTGATGAAGACGATCGGCGGATGGTCCCTGTCAGCGATCTGTCTCTGCAGGTCGAGGCCGTTGATGTCAGGCAGTTCGATATCGAGAATAAGGCAGGCGGGCAGGTCAGGCTTGTCCGCTCTCACGTAATCGCAGGCCGATTCGAAGGCGATGGTGCGCATGCCGTGCGACTCCAGCAACTCGCCGAGCGCTTCCCGAATACGTCCATCGTCATCCACGATGAAGACAATATGGTCATCGGCTGTCATGACGCCGCCTTCGTTTCTATGGGCAAGGTAAAGATCAACGTCGCTCCGTGCGGATTGTTCTTCTCGGCCCACAATCGTCCACCATGAAGCTCGACGATCGAACGGCAGATCGCCAGCCCCATGCCCATGCCGTTTTCCTTGGTCGTGAAGAACGGCTCGAACATTTTCTCGGGAAACTCGATACCCTGGCCGCGATCGCTAATCTCGGTCTGGACGGCATTCCCCATATGGCGCACGCGGATCTCGATCATCCTGTCGTCTGCAACGGCGTCCATCGCTTCCATGCCGTTGCGGATGAGATTGATCAGGACTTGCTGGATCTGGATGCGATCGATTGCAATGAGCGGAAGATTGCCGTCAACGTCGACACCGATGCGAACACGACGTCGCCAGGCCTCGTCGGTCATCAGGCTGCGCGCCTCGTCGATGATGCCGGAGATCGTCGTTTGGATCCTCCTGTCCGCGGACTGTTTGAATAAGGCGCGAATGCGGCTGACGACCTCGGCCGCCGAGTTGGCGTCCCGGATGATGCGCTCGACCGTCTTTTGTGCCCGCTCCATATTCGGCGGCTCAGCCGTGAGCCAGCGCTGGCAGGCATGCGAATTCGCCACGACGGCGGCCAGCGGCTGGTTCACCTCATGCGCGATCGAAGCCGAAAGCTCGGCGAGGCTCGCCGCTTGGCTCGCCCGGGCAAGGCCCTCTTGCGCCAGGCGCAGCTCGTCTTGCGCCCGTACCTCACCGTCGATATCGAGGCATATGACATTCCACTGAATGATCTCGCCTTCAGCGTTGCGCATCGGCGCCGCGCGTGTCTCGACCCAACGATATTCACCATCGAACCGCCGTAGGCGATGTCTGCGTGCATAGGGCTCGCCGGTAGCGAGCGAATGAGCATACTTTTCCTTGACTCCGGCCACCTCGTCGGGATGAACACCGGCGTCGAGTGTGCCGGCCAGCCGGGACTTTCCCGTTCCGTCCAGCTCTTCGAGCTTGTATCCGAGAAAGTCGCGAAGCTGAGGATTGCGATAGACCGGCTCTCCATCCGGAGCGGCGCAATCGATCATGGCCGGCAGCGTCTCGACGATCTGCCAGAGCGAGCGTTCACTCTCTCGCAGCGCTTCTTCAACGCGCAGCTGATCATCGATGTCATGCGAGAGACCGTACCATTGGACGATCCGCCCGTTTTCGTCCCGCAGCGGCTCGGCGCTGCCCTTCACCCAGCGATAGACGCCATCGGCGCGCCGCAGGCGATACTGTTTCGAGAAGCCCTCGCCGGTGACGAGGGAGTGGTTGAGCGCTTCGGCGAGGCTGGCGGCATCGTCGGGATGGACGGCGGCTTCGATGAGGGCTGCCAGCCGACTCACGCCGGGCTTTTCCATATCGGCGATGTCGAGACCGAGAAAATCGATTAGGCGCTGGTTGAAGAAGGTCGGAGTGCCGTCCGAATTGAGCCGCCAGAGCAGGCTGGGAACCATATCCACCAGTTGCGAAAGCTCCCGCTCCCGGTCGCGCAGCGCTTCCTGTGCACGCATCTCATCGTCAATGTCGACTGAGATCACGTACCATTGCATGATTGCGCCGCTTTGGTCCCGCAGCGGTTCGGCGCGGCCGTCGACCCAGCGATAGGCACCGTCGACGCGGCGCATGCGGTATTTTATCGAGAAGGGATCGCCGCTGGCGAGGGAACGATGAACCGTCTCCAGCAACCTCGATGCGTCATCGGGGTGGACGAGGGTGTGAATGACTGACGCGAGGCGGCTCATGCCAGGCCTGTCCATATCGCCCACGTCGAGACCGAAAAAGTCGATCAGACGTTTGTTGAAGAAGACCGGCTCGCCTTCCGGCGTCAAGCGCCTGATCTGTACCGGGACCATGTCGACGAGCTGCGAGAGCTCGCGCTCACGTTCACGTAACGCCTCCAGCGCACGCACCTCGTCGTCGATATCGAGAGAAACGCCGTACCATTGCACGACCGTTCCGTCGTCATCGCGGCGGGGCTCGACCCGGCATTCCGCCCAGCGGTAGACATCATCCTGTTCGCGCCAGCGAAATCGCATCGCGGAGCCGGAGCCGGTTTCGAAGCAGTTCCTGAGCGTACGCTGGATGTCGGGTGCGTCTTCTGGATGAATCAGCTGTTGCAGCAGATCGTCGATGCGCGGTTCACCGAGAGCGTCGAAATTGGCAATAACGGAGCGGAAATGATCCTGATACCGCTTGTTGAAATAGAACGATCCTCCCGTGGGCTCCACACTCCAGATGCGAACCGGCACGGCGTCTATGATCTGCTGAAGCTGTTGTTGGCTCCGCCGCACAGCCTCTTCGGCATGAACCTGATCGTCGATGTCGTGACACAGGCCGTACCACTGGACAATGCGCCCTGATTGATCCCTCATCGGTTCCGCACGGCTCGACATCCAGCGATAGAGGCCGTCGGAGCGGCGCAGTCGATACCGCATGGCGAAGCTCGCGCCGGTAGCGAGGCAATGGCGAAGGGCATCTCCGAAACCCGCCGCATCCTCCGGGTGAACGGTGGCGTCCAGGACGGACTCCAGCCGGCTCATGTCGGGTTTGTCGAAATCAGCAACATCGAGACCGAGAAAATCGACCATCCGTTGGTTGAAGAAGGTCGGCTCGCCGTCGGGGGTTAGACGCCAGACGTGGCTCGGAACCATATCCACGAGCTGCGAGAGTTCCCGCTCCCGGTCGCGGAGCGTATCCAGGCTTTGGCGCAATGTGAGCACTGCCAACTGGTGTTGCCGGGATATGGCGGCCACAATGAGCGCCGAAAATGCCGAGATGGCCAGAAAAAGCTGCAGCATGACCTGCTTGTGCTTCTGGGCCTCGGGATCGCCGGCAAACTGGCTGGTGCCTGTTATCGTGAACAACGCCGTGATCAGGGCGAGGAGGACCAAGGATACGGCGGCGCCTTTGAATTCGAAGCGAACGGCGGCCCAAAGAAGAGGCGGCATGATAATGTATGCGAAGGGGAGGTAGCCGCTCAGCGAAAGAGCCGCAACGCCGAGAAAGATCAGCCCCAGGACGAAAGCTTCCACCCATTGCGGGGCTGAGAGTCGGGTCTTGCCGCGCCAGCTGTGAAATACGACCAACGCCAGCGGCGCTACGATCAGGACGCCGGTGGCGTCTCCGATCCACCAAAGAGGCCAAGCCGTTGCGAAGGATTGCGATTGTATGCCAAACCACGCCAGGGTCGCACTTCCCACGGTCGCGCTTGCGATGGGCGCAATCCCCGCGCCCAGTACGACGAACGCGAAAACTTCCTGCAAGGTTTCCAGCCGAACTGGCCGCTTCAAGATTCGGTTGACGAGCCATGCCCCGGCAACCGCTTCCAGGGCGTTACCGATGTAGATCAGAAAAGCCGCAGGCAGCGGACTGTGGAACCACAGCAAATTGCTGAACAGTTCGGCCAGGCAGCCTCCCAGCACCCACCAAGGCCAGCTGTAGGGAGAGGCGGCCACAAGTGTCGCAATGAAAAGGCCACTCGCCGGCCAGATGGAAATTCCGGTTCCAGGGACGATTGCGAGCGACTGGGCGAATCCGCAGGCCAGCACATAGGCTACGATGAAAAGGCCCAGGTGCAGGAATTGAGGGCGGTGCGACCAGACGCTCATTATCAGTTGCTCCTGCCGGACAGACAAAGCCACGGGATCGTCGGCGTTTTGTATTGTCGTTATTCTCGATTTCGGGGCTGGCGAGCGCATGCTCAGACCGTAACCCCGCCCCATTACAACCGCAACTCATGGAAACCCATGCATTGCGCGGGGATGTGGCCGCCGTGCCCGGAATCGGTAGTTCGGCGCGAACGAGCAATTGGAGACCTGTCCTGCCTTCTGGTGGGGCATCCTAAACCTTGGGGTGGTTTCGCTAGACGTACGGCTAAGGCGACCGGACCCCATGGACGATGGAGAGCGCCCGGCTTTCCAGTCATTGTCGGTCCGGTCGATTCCGAGACGTTGAAGACGATCCCTATCCGCGATCTCGTCGCCATTCGCGCGGTGCAATGCAACAAAGGATGCTGAGATGAAAATCACGGTAGCGGGAGCAACCGGTGTTGTCGGAACACGCCTCAGTGAAATCATACGCCAGTCCGGCCACCAAGTCAGCGCCGCGTCGTTGTCGCTCGGCGTCGACACGGTTAGCGGAAAGGGCCTTGAAGCGGCCTTGGCGGGAACTGAAGTCATCGTTGACGTTACCAACGCCGCATCTTTCGGCGACAGTGCGGCGCTGGATTTTTTCAGGGCTTCGACCAAGAATTTGCTTGCCGCAGCGGCCGAGGCCGGTGTCAGGCACTATCTTGCACTTTCGGTCGTCGGCACGCCAAGTCTGGTCGAAAGCGACTATTTCCGCGCGAAAATGGTGCAGGAAAATCTCATCAGGGCTTCAAATCGACCCTATACGCTTCTCCGTTCCACACAGTTCTACGAGTTCATCAGCGGATTGATCGACACCGGTGCTGATGGTGATGTTTTCCGATTGTCTCCGGCGTTCATGAGGCCGGTGGCGGCCGGTGACGTCGCCGCATTGCTGGCGGAATTGTCAGTCGGAGCGCCGTTGAACGATATTGTTGAAATCGGCGGTCCGGATCAATTCGGTATCGATGAAATCGCCCGGATCTATCTCGCCGCGAATGAGGACGAGCGGCAGGTGGTGACAGACCCATCCGCCTCGTATTTCGGCGTCGAATTGACCGCCGGCGCGCTGCTTCCTGGCGCCGGCGCGCGCGTGGCGACCGAGAAGCTCTCCGACTGGCTCTACCAAGCGATGGCGGACTAGCGAGTCGATCATTTGATCGCGCGGTGGCACCCGATTCATATCCAAGACGCATTCCGTAGCGTGCAGGTCGGGTATCGGTCGAGGCCCTGGCGGCCAAGGGAATTGTCAAACTCGACGTGTGAGATGGCCGACCCCAGGGGGCGGTTAAAAGAAGGCGGTGGACCCTCATGTTGCCCACCGCCCACCTCCTCCCGGCGTCCGCCGCCACGGTCGGGAAGAGAACCAAATCTATCCGAACCAGGCCTTGGTTTGTATCTAAGCCGGCAAACAAAAGCGCAGTGTCGTTCACCAGTCACATAAGCATTTGTGAGGTGTGATTTGCCGCCAGGCGAATGTCATTGAAGTTGCTGCGGTCGCGGTCGCCGTTCCTGTGGATAAGCTGTGGATATCCAGTGGATGACACGATCGATCGGCGGCCGACAAAGCCCCCTATTCTAATCATATGTTGCCTATCCGTTCCGAATCTCTTCATCTTGCGTTGCTGCCGTCGACCTCCGCCGCAAACGTCGTCGACCGCACGCTACGGGCGCTCCGACATAAGTGCGGAGCGCCCTTTCTCTTGCCGGAGGCTGGAACGCAGGCTAGAACCGTGGCGGCGGTTCCACCGCACCCGTGCTTCAGTCCAGGCGGGCAAACGCGGATCGTTTCACTGGATCGATCGTCTCGTCACAAAAGAGGCGATGCGAACCGATAGCTAAGCCTCGCATATCGTTGCTCATGCCATAGATTACGCGAATTGGCAGTCGATCAATCGTGCGACGCCGACGCCGGTGACAGGCCGGCACATGTTCATAACTTGCGGGAGCTGCATGATGGAATATCGACGTTTGGGAAAGTCGGGTCTGAAAGTGAGCGAGTTCTCTTTCGGTTCATGGGTCACTTTCGGCAAGCAGGTAAATGGAGGCGACGCCGTCGATCTCATGAAGCTTGCCTATGACAACGGGGTGAACTTCTTCGACAATGCCGAGGGATACGAAAGCGGCAAGTCCGAAATCGTCATGGGCGAGGCGCTCAGATCGCTGGGCTGGAGCCGTGACAGCTTCGTCGTCTCCAGCAAGGTCTTCTGGGGAGGGCAGAAACCGACACAGCGCGGCCTGTCGCGCAAGCATGTGACCGACGCCTGCCATGCCGCGCTCAAGCGGCTTCAGGTCGACTATCTCGACCTCTACTTCTGTCATCGCCCGGATATCGACACGCCCATCGAGGAAACAGTCCGGGCGATGCACGATCTCGTCGCCCAGGGCAAAGTGCTCTACTGGGGTACGTCGGAATGGTCGGCGCAACAATTGACGGAAGCCTATGCCGTCGCTCGGGACTTGCGCATCACTCCGCCGACGATGGAGCAGCCGCAATACAACATCTTCGAGCGCCAGAAGGTCGAGTCGGACTACCTCCCGCTCTACGAGTTGATCGGGCTTGGCACCACGATCTGGTCGCCACTCGCCTCGGGCGTCCTCACCGGCAAATACAATGACGGTGTGCCCGCCGACAGTCGCATGAACCTGCCTGGCTACGAATGGCTGAAGGAAAAGTGGTCCAGCGATGCCGGCCGCGCCCAGCTCCGACAAGTCGGCGAGCTCGCAAAGCTCGCGGACGAGATCGGAATATCGATCACGCATCTCGCCCTTTTGTGGTGCCTCGCCAACCGGAACGTCTCGACCGTCATTCTTGGCGCATCGCGCGCCAGCCAGCTGCAGGTCAATCTCGCGGCCCTCTCACACAGGCAAAAGATGACGTCTGACGTGCTGGACCGGATCGACATGATCGCCGGCAACAAACCCGAAGAACCCCGTCGCTTCTAGGCGAAACAAATTTCTCTCGACGAGCCAAACCAAAACTCGTCGAGGGAAACTGCGGTTGGCCTACCGCAGCAGCACCGTGGTGGCCCCTCGGCGGTTGGCGTGCTTTCCGATTTTTGATCGGCGCTCAGCTGCGGTAGAGCAACTGCCGCCATTGAGCGGCAATGTCGGCCGTTATCGCCCCTGTTTCTCCTGACAGCACCCACTTCGTAGGCTCACGAATATAACGTGGGTCGAAGCGTTCAAGAAACCTTCATGAAGCTCAGGGTTGAAATGGCCTCCCCCGGCTCCAAATCTCGTCGGCGGTCGTCGAAACACGAGGGGAGGGGCGCATGGGCAATGCGTATGTCGATCGGATAGGGCGGGCCAGGTCAGGTTTGGGCTTCATTGTCGTTCTTGCCTGCCTCCTGTCCTGCCTTCCGGCATTTGCCGCGCCCGCCGATATCGGCGGTTTGACGGTGACCCTGCCCGACGCCGCTTCCGGCTGGAGGAAGGCCGCCAAAGGCAATCTCTTCATGTTGCAGAAGGATTTTCCTGAAACGGATGACGACAAGCGCGGCAGTGCTCTGATCCAGATCACCAAGCCGCTCCCGGCCGCGCGCAATTCCCTGCAGGCCGGGATGAAGACCTTCGTCGCCACGCTGCCCGACATGGCGAAGGAAGATATCCTGATCAAACATTACGGGGTGACGGTGAACGGCCACGACATCCGCGTGGAAGAACGCTGCTGCGTCCATCAGAACAATGTCAGCATCAACCAGATCGTGGTCGGCATCGCCGGCGACAAGCGGCAGGCCTATCTGCAGCTCGTGCTGCTGAATGTAACCGGCGACAGAAGCAAAGGGGCGGAGGCTGATTTCGCGGCCCTCGTGCGCTCGGTGAAGCTCGATCCTTCCGACAGGGATTTCGACCTTGTTCCGGCGAGCGGCGATGGCGGGCTGGACGGCGTCTTCACCCATCTCGATACCGGCATCCGGCCGAATGTCTTCGGCGGCATGGATTTCTACTCGGACAGCACGATCAGCATGTTCGACCGGGAGGGCCGGTTCAGCACGGAGCTGCCGAAGGGCGGCCGGAGCATTGGCGAACATTGCAAGGAGACCCCGACTGATTGCGGTCTCTACAAGCTTGCCGGCGGCGGCTTCTTCTCCTCGGCCGGGTCGATCGAAATGCGCAGCGTCACCTCAGCCTACGGCACGATCGAAATCGAGACGAAACCATTCTCGAAAAAGGGTGAGGACCTGGTGATTTCAGACGCGGATTATCGCGCCGTGCCGCCATTTGATGAGGGCACGACGCTCGACGGCGAATGGGTTTCCACCTTTGCCTCGAGCGGCATGACTGCGACCTCATCGGGATCGGTGGCCTCCAGCCATACGCTGACGCTTCGTCGAAACGGCACCTTCGAACGCACGGGCTGGTCCGGCGCCTCGATGATGAACGAAATCGGCGGATCCCGATCGGGCGTCACCACATCCGGAAACCGGCCGGTCGCAAGCGGCCGCTATAAGCTTTCCGGCTATCGCCTCGACTTGACCGACGCCGACGGCAGGACGGAAAGCATGAGCATATTCGAACCGGACAAAGCATCCGACGGGCTTCTGGTGATCAACGGCAACAACTACCTCAAGGACGACGGGAGATAGCCAGGTAGCATCCAAGGTATTGAATAAATTAGATTTATAAGGCTAAGGCCTAAACTTCCCGGTCGGTTTGAAAGCCGCCAGGGCTGTCAGCCGTTTCGAGCCGGGGCCATGGCGCCAGCCGCCCGAAACCTGCCTGACCTGGCCAGCCGTCTCGATGGGTGAAATGAGCAGCTTGGTTAAGCATTTGTAAATTGGTAACGAATCGAGGCATATAGTAACTGCGCAACTGAAGCGCTTTCGTTCAAAATTGCGCAGTTACGTGGGAAAAAGATCATGCAGCCGAGTCTTGCTCTTCAGGACGATCAAGAGCATCTCCCGTCGCTTCTGGCAACAGATGCGAAGGAGTTATCTTATCAACTTCAGCAGCATCAGGCAAAAATCTTCCCCCCGCTGTCGCAAAAGACCATCAGAACATTTTCGCCGGCGGAAGCTGCGGCCTTCATCGGCATTGGCGAAGGCTATCTCCGCCAGGTGGCTGCCGATGGCCATGGCCCTGATCCGCTCGCAAACGGACGGCGGCTTTACAGTGCCCTGGATATGGATCGGATTCGCCGGGTCCTCGACGAGCGAAACGGCACGCCGAAATATGTGCCGGCCCGCAGGCCGGGCGAAAAGCTCCAGATCGTCTCCGTCATGAATTTCAAGGGCGGCTCGGGCAAGACCACCACGGCGGCCCACCTGGCGCAGTTCATGGCGCTCAGGGGCTACCGCGTGCTCGCCGTCGACCTCGATCCGCAGGCTTCCTTGTCCGCCTTGTTCGGCCATCAGCCGGAGTTCGACGTCGGAGAGGGCGAAACCATATATGGCGCGATCCGATATGAGGAGCCGCGTCCGATCGCCGACATCGTGCGCGCCACCTACACGCCCAATCTGCATCTGATTCCGGGCAATCTCGAGCTGATGGAATTCGAGCACGAGACACCGAAGGCGATGGCCTCGGGAACGGCGGAGACGATGTTCTTTGCCCGCATCGGCGAGGTCCTGACGGAGATCGAAAGCCTTTACGACATCGTCGTCATCGACTGCCCGCCACAGTTGGGATTCCTGACGATGTCGGCGCTCTGCGCGGCAACCTCGGTCCTGATCACGGTTCACCCGCAGATGCTGGATGTCATGTCGATGTCGCAGTTCCTGACGATGACGAGTGAGCTGATGTCGGTCGTGGAAAAGGCGGGTGGTCGCACCAGCTATGACTGGATGCGCTATCTCGTGACCCGTTTCGAGCCGAACGACGGGCCGCAAAGTCAGATGACCGGCTTCATGCGGGCGATCTTCGGCAATCGAATGCTTCACAATGCCATGGTGAAGTCGACGGCGGTCGCCGACGCCGGCGTCACCAAGCAGACTCTCTACGAGGTCGAGCGGTCGCAGTTCACACGCGGAACCTATGACCGGGCTCTGGAGTCCCTCAACCTCGTGAATGGCGAGATCGAAGCGCATATTCGCTCGACCTGGGGAAGGAAATAGGAGATGGCGCGCAAGAACCTCATCGAAATCTCCGCTCCGAACCCGGCAAGGGTGGAGGCAGTCGCGCCGCGCGACAATCGTCCGATCGCCGGATTCGTGCCGCAGGAGCGCAGTGCGGCGCCGGTCGGCGGCATCACCAAGACGCTCGGCAACATTACCGAGAAAATGGAGCGGGCGAGTGAACTGGAACGGCAGCTTGCCGCCGGCCAGACCATCGTCGAGCTCGATCCCGGCCTGATCGACGCTTCCTTCGTTAGCGATCGGTTGGCGATCGATGCGGCCGAACTCGCCCAGCTTGTCGAGCAGATCCGCGAGCATGGGCAGCAGGTTCCGATCCTTGTTCGTCCGCATCCCGAAACTAGGGGACGCTATCAGGTTGCCTACGGCCATCGTCGCCTGGCTGCCGCCCGAGAAATCGGCATCAGGGTGCGCGCGGTCGTCCGCGATCTTACTGACGGTCAGTTGGTCGTCAGCCAGGGTCAGGAAAACAGCGCTCGAACCAATCTCTCCTATATCGAGCGTGCGCTCTTCGCATCGCGGCTGGAGGAACGCAGCTTTGGCCGCGATGTCATCATGGCGGCTCTCGGCGTCGATAAGGCGGCGCTGTCGAGAATGCTGATCGTCATCCGGCAGGTCCCCCTGGCGCTCGTCAACGCCATCGGCGCGGCCCCCGATATCGGCCGTCGACGCTGGTTGGAGCTGGGCGAGCGGCTGGAAGGCGCCGACATCGAGAAGATCATCGCGGAGTTGTCCGCGGACGACGCTCGCAAAATCTCAAGCGACGAGCGGTTTCATCGGGCACTCGTTCTGGCAACGAAGAGGACGGCAGCGCCGAAGCCGGCGATCGCCAAAACCCTAGTCAGCGGCGTGCCGGTGGTGATCAAAAAGACAGCATCCGGTGCAACCTTCGTCTTCGACGGCAAGACCGCACCCGGTTTCGATCAATTCGTCCAGGAAAGGCTGAAGGGCCTGTTCCAGGAATTCAACAAGGACAGAGGAGCGTAACGCGCAAAAGAAAAAGGCCCCCAACGACGCCGTCGTGGAAGCCCTTCTCAGATCTTAAGCACATCGAGAATCGCATTTCCACGAATCACAGTCAAGCGTCTTAGGCACCAAATTGGTGGATGGTTTTCTTTTGCCTGAACGAAGGTGAAGGCAAATGGAGAGTGGATATGTGACGACGCCCTTTGGGCGGCGGCCGATGTCGCTTGGCATGCTGGCAAGCCAGCAACTGGCCGAGACCATCGAGCCGGGAATGAAGCGCAGCAAGTGGAAGCTGTTCAGGGCAATCTGCGAGGCGCGGCCGGCGCTCGGCGTGACCGATCGGGCGCTGACGGTGCTCGATGCGCTTCTGACTTTCTACCCTGACGACGAGATTTCCGAAGAAAAGGGCCTGATCGTCTTCCCGTCGAATGCGCAGCTTTCGCTGCGTGCCCGCGGCATGACGGCAGCCACCCTCAGGCGGCATCTTGCCGTCCTGGTCGAGGCCGGCCTGATCCTGCGCAAGGACAGTCCGAATGGAAAGCGCTATGCGCGCCGCGACAAAGCAGGTGCCGTCGGTGAGGCCTTCGGCTTCAGCGTCGCGCCGCTGCTCGCGCGTGCGGTTGAAATCGAAAACCTGGCCGCCCAGGCGGTCGCCGACCGGGAATTGCTCAGGGTGACCAGGGAACGCCTGACGGTGTGCCGGCGCGATATCTCCAAGCTGATCGCGACAGCCATCGAAGAGGAGGTCTCCGGTGACTGGGAGGGAATTTCGGCGATGTTCCGCACGCTCCTTGCCCGAATTCCGCGCGTTGCGACGGCCGAAGCACTGGCGCCGCTGCTCGACGAGATGGGACTACTGCGCGATGAGATCATCAACGCATTGGAAAGACGGATAAAAACACAAAAAATAAACGCCAATGAGTTTCAGATTGAGCGTCACAAACAGAATTCAAATCCCTACTCCACTTATGAACTTGAACCAAGCTTCGAAACGAAGCAGGGCGAAAGGGCGGTGGCCGATAATGAGCCGAACGCCGAAGCGCCGGACGAGCGAAGATTGAAACAACCGAAGCCTTCCGGCGGGATGGGCAACAAGGCGAAAGACACGGCAGATCCAGGGGCCGGGCATAGCCTGAAATCCTTCCCGCTTGGCCTCGTCCTCCAGGCCTGCCCTCAAATTCTCGACTACGGGCCGGGTGGAACGATCGGCAACTGGCGGGATCTGATGTCGGCTGCCGTCATCGTGCGCTCGATGCTCGGCGTCAGCCCCTCGGCCTATGAGGAAGCCTGCTCGGGCATGGGGCCGGAAAATGCCGCAACCGTGATCGCCTGCATCCTGGAAAGGGGAGGGCATATCAACTCGCCTGGCGGTTATCTCCGCGATCTGACCCGAAGAACCGAGAGGGGCGAATTTGCTATCGGCCCGATGCTGATGGCGCTGGTGCGGGCAAACAGTGGAGTGCGGCGACATGCCGGTTGATCGTAAGGAAGTTGCGGCTACGACAATGATCCGCAACGCTGACAAAGCGGCAACAAGGCAAAGAAAAACCCGCCGCTGAGGGCGGGTTTGGTTGGCGCCCCTTCGATGGAATAATCCGGCTCTGTTGCGGCAACGCTCGAGAGGACGCCGGCCGGACGATCCGAGGTTGACCGTCGACTACAACGTGCGCGTTCGCCCGAACGAACGCAGAAGAAGATTAAGAGAGACCGCGACTTTATCGATGTCGCGAATGTCCTGCGAATATTGACCAGTGTAGAGCTTCACGATCATGCTGTCGCGAGCAGAGCCAATGAGTTCGAAATACAGGTGGAGGTAGTAAGATTGCTTGTCACCACCGCGACTTATGCTCCTGCGTCGTTGGGTGACCAGTCTGAGCTCAGATTTGAACGGAGCAAAGCCGGGCAGTTTAAGCACGACGGATTTGGATTGAAATCGGGACATGGTGGGGACCGCAACGACCGCCTTGTCCAAGGCCAAACTTACGATTTGGCCAGGTACATCGTCTACGATCGCGGGTTCATCGAGCTTGAAGGCATGAAACAAGCGTCGGGGTTTCTCAAAGCAGATGAGCGATGCGATGAGCAGCACGACGATATTGATACCTGACCACCAGGCCGCGACCGGCGAAAACTGGCCTTGTACATGCGCCGTTTCCGGGACGATGTTGACCAGCAGACCAAGGACGGTGATCATGATGATGCTTGCGATCCAGGCGAAGCTGTAGCGGTCGAACTGGTTCGACTCGTTGCCACTGCCCTTCGGCGTCACCCTGAACGGCTTGCCAAATGGTCTCACGAGACTGGAGACCACGGTAGGCAACATGCGGAATGTCGCAAAGGTCCCGACGGCGCTTGATATCACAGGCAGATAGCGCGTCGGCGTGATCCATAGCATAAGCAGAAAATACGCTGCCAGCAGCGGCACCTGATGAGACACATAATCGGCTATGTCAGTGAAATAGAGGGGGAGCAGGCCGAACCAGAGATAGACGATGGGGACGAGCAATATCATGAAGCGGACCAGATACTGCACCAGCCAGGACGCCGGCAGGAACATGATCCGTTGAAAGAGCGTCAATCCGGGGCCACGCAGCGGGCCATTATGCAGGTAAAGGGTTTGAATACCTCCCTGACACCACCGTTCGCGCTGCACAAAATAACCGGTTAGGTTTTCGGCAGCCAATCCCATCGACAGCCGCTCGTTCAGGTAGCGCGTTTTGTAGCCTTTGTTGAGCATTGAAAGAGTTGTCAGCAGGTCTTCTGTGATCGACTCCGTCGGGAATCCTCCTATTGCGTCAATGGACTTGCGGCGGGCAATCGAGCATGACCCGCAGCAGAAACTGACGTCCCAGGCGTCTCTGCTGGGCGCGATCTCGTCGAAGAACAAACGCTGCTCGTCCGGCCAGATATTCTCCAGGCCGAGGTTTGATTGCACCGGATCGGCGTTGAAGAAATGTTGAGGCGTCTGGACGATGCCGATGCTTTCGTCGCAAAAGAAGGGCAGCGTTCGGCGAAGGAAATGTCGATAGGGAACAAAATCGGCGTCGAAGACCGCAATAAACTCGCCCGAGCTGACCTTCAGCCCATTGTTCATATTGCCCGCTTTGGCGTGGTTGTTGTCGCCGCGCATGACGTGGATGACGTTCTTTTCTTCGCAATAGGCCTTCAGCCAGTCCCGGCGTTGATCGTCAAGCACGTACACATTCAATTTGTCGGGAGGATAATCCAGCGAGCGGGCGCCGATGATGGTTCGCTCGAGCACGTCGAGTGGCTCGTTATAGGTTGGAATGAAAACATCGACAGTCGGCAGCTCACGCTTGTCGCGCGCAAAGAAACCACGAGCCAGCCTGTCCGCTTCCGCGCTCCGGTCGACGTAGCGGCTCATCAATACCAGAAAAAGGATGACTTCGACGCACGCCAGAATCTCGACGACGAAGAGGATCCAAACCCAGTAGAAACTCGCACCGTTGTTGGGATAGGGAAGCACTGTCTCCGTCAAGCGCCAGAACATGTATCGCAATGCGACTGCAGCGACAAACGCGCAGGTCACCGCCCGTGTCCAGGTGTGACGGCGCGACCAATTGAACGGCCCCAGGCAAAAGAAGGCCAAAACGAGAAAGGTCGGAACCAGCGCTACAAGATACTGAACCACAGGCTTTTGACCCAGTTGGACACGTCGATGCCGTGCTTGGAAAACCTTACCTGCACTGTGCGCCCCACTTGGCAGGAGTTCGCAAAGTCGTCGTTCATGAAGGATGGATCAAGGCGAACCCGAATGCGGGCATTGCGCTGAGTCGACGGCGGCAAAGTGGCGGCAAAGGAATCGGTCTCGACCGAAGCCGAACTGCCTCTGACAGAAATGACCGTGCCCTTGAAGACATCGCTGCGGCCGAACAAACGCACCTGCGCGACAAGTCCCGGATAGATCTCGTCATAATTGACCTCGGGAACAAGGATATCCACAAACAGCTCTCGACAGTCGAGGAGGCGCATCAACTCGTCATTCAGCACAACATTCGAACCGCTGACGATACTCCTCGCCCAAACAACGCCGTCAAAGGGCGCTATCGCGGTTGCGGATTCAAGGCTGCTGACGCGATTTGCCTCTTTGACCAGCTGCTTTTGAACTTCGGTGGCTCGTGTTTCATTTTCCGCTATGCGCGAGTTCAAGTCATTGATGCGAACGACTACCTCGTCTTCACGCTGTCTCGAATAAGGCACGTCATTCTGCCCGTCGCCGAAGACAAAGATACCCTGGCGGACCGCATTGAGCCTTTGTTGCAATTGATCGACAGTCAGGTTGCTGATTTCGACCTCGCCGCCGGTCGCAGCGCCCGCGGCACGCGCGGCCTCAACCAGCTTCTGCGTGAGAATGCCTTTTGACTCGAGCTGCATCCGGCGGCTCAAGTCGACCTGGGCGACCAGATCCTGAGCTTGCGACACTTCGACTTTCTTCCGCAGGATTTCGACTTCGCGTTCGAGATTGGCAATGGTGGTCTGCTTGTAGACTTCCAATCTGGTAGACAATTCCTCGCGAAGCGCGGAGAGTTCCTCCCGTTCCTTTTTCAGTGCCGCGACGCGGTCGAGCGCCGTGTTGTGATCTGCCTCGAGCGACGCGAGGATTGCGCGATTGACGCGCGTATTTCTGATTTCTGCGAGGGATTGTCCCGCTTTGACCGGGCTGCCGACCTTGAGGGATTCTTCCGCAATTGTGCCATCGATTGGGGCATTAACGACCGCAAACCGCGCATTGACCGTGCCATCAAGGCTCGTAAAGCCGGTAATCGTCGGCAATGAAACGAGAGTCACCAGTGCCAGCAGCAGCAGGCCGACAACAATGCGTGTGATGCGATGGTTCCAGATCATGTTGGCATCCGAAGGTATCGCTTCTGCAGCATCCGCCCCAATCGAGCGGGGACAAACCGATGCAACTAATTCTTGTAATTTAGCGCATTGAAAAAAATAGACAAGTGATGGTCGTAAGCCTGAGGCAGAAGCAGGTCGGCTCTGGACGAAGCGCCGCATTGAAAGTCTACGACGCCTGTTCGATCAGGGGCTTATTCCGGCCAAAACGCCTCGGAGTGATTGGGGCCTTTTGCGGTAGAACACGCAGCATCGCTCGGCTATAAAGTTCACGCCACGTTGGCCTTTTGGCGGTAACCGATGCCCAATCCTCCCGAATCCTCAGGCGAAAGCGTTGGCAAATCGAGCACGGGTGGCAATCAGCAAGCAGTTTCGGCAACGCAAGTGACCGCCTCGGATTCGCCGAGAACCACCCAGGCCGACAGTCCGCAACTCCCTCACCGACCCTTCGTCCAAACTCGCCAGGCCGCGAGCAATCTGTTACGTGCGCTGCGTCACGATTTGCAGGCAAGTCCTGTGCTGGCGAAGATCAAGTCGATGGCTTTGTTTTTGATAACGAGGCTGACGAGGTCGATGCGGCTGGGAAGCACATCGGCTCTCACCAAATGGATGACGACTGCTCCGATCAAAGCCGGGCGCGGCATTCGCCATTGGCATAGCAAGCCGCGCGAAAGTCGCCGGCGCCGATGGCTTCCGGCGAACTGGTGGAAATTCGCTATGGGCTGGGCCTTGCTTGTGTGCCTCCTCATAGGCAGCGTGCTGGTGTGGGCACTAAAAGACGTGCCCTGGAGCGAGATTCGTGACGGAACGTTGAAGCCGATTGTTGTGCTGGAAACCGCTGACGGTGCGCCGCTCGTAAGGCAGGGACCTTATCAAGGGCCATATACGCAATACGACCAGTTCCCGTCCCATCTGATCGATGCCGTCCTTTCGATTGAGGACCGCCGGTTCATGGACCATTTCGGCGTCGATCCGAGAGGGATCGGGAGGGCGTTTCTCCGGAATTTGGAGGCTGGCTCGGTGGTGGAGGGGGGCAGCACCATCACCCAGCAACTCATCAAGCTGCAATATCTGGACAGCGATCGAACGATAAAGCGAAAGATACAGGAGGTTGTGATCGCAGTCTGGCTGGAGTGGAAGCTCGGCAAGCGGGAAATCCTGACGCGCTATCTCAACAGCGTCTATCTTGGCGCTGGCGCGACAGGCATGCCTGCCGCCGCGCGGATCTATTTCAACAAGGATATCGACGCCCTTAACTTGCCGGAATCGGCGATGCTGGCGGGGTTGCTGCGGGCTCCAAGTCAATGGAATCCCATCGACAATTTCGAAGGCGCCCGGCAGCGTAGCATGGTCGTTCTCGATGCGATGGCGACCAATGAAAAAATCACCGCGCCAGAGGCGGCGGAGGCCAAGGCGAGCTTTGCCAAGCTGCATCCAACGACGCCGACGCCGCGCTCGGGAAGCTGGTTTGCGGACTGGATTTCGCCGCAAGCGAGCGAAATCGCCGGCTCCTCGCCAGGTTCGACGTCGGTGCGAACCACGATGGTGCCACAATTGCAGCAAATCGCCGAAAGGGTCGTGAAAGGAGCCTTGGACGGTGAAGGGAAGGCAGTTGGAGCATCGCAGGCCGCGTTGGTTGCGATGACGCCCGATGGCGCGGTCGTCGCGATGGTTGGCGGGCGCGACTACAAGGCAAGCCAGTTCAACCGCGCCGTCGCAGCGATGCGCCAGCCGGGTTCCACCTTCAAGCTATTCGTCTATTACGCAGCACTGAAGGCCGGGTTCACCTTGTCTGACCAGGTTCTGGACGCGCCAATTGACATCGCTGGCTGGTCGCCAGAAAATTCCGGCGGCAACTATCGCGGTTGGGTAACGCTTGCCGAGGCGTTCGCGCGATCGCTCAATGCCGCTTCAGTCGCGCTTGCCGAAGAGGTTGGTTTAGACAATGTGATTGCCGCAGCGCGTGAACTCGGCATCGATGCACCACTCGCCAACACGCCGTCTTTGGCGCTTGGGACATCCGAAGTAAATCTGCTTAACCTCACCAGCGCCTATGCGTCCGTCCAACTCGGTAGGGCACCTGTCAAGCCCTGGGGCATCATCGACTTTCAAGCGGCAGGGCAGCCCAAGACATTTCGAGTTGGCTCACAATCAAAGCCGAACGTCGATCTTTCGCCCTACCAGTCCGATCTCCTCGGCCTCCTGCAGTTGGTGGTCGAGCGCGGTACTGGGCGTGGAGCGGACCCCGGCACGTTTGCGGCCGGCAAGACCGGCACGAGCCAGAACAATCGTGACGCCTGGTTCGTCGGCTTCACGGAAGCGCTTGTCGTCGGTGTCTGGGTTGGCAATGATGATGACGCGCCGATGAAGGGGGTGACGGGCGGCGCCCTGCCAGCGCATATTTGGCGGGATTTCATGCGCCAGGCGACGGCCGAACCTCCGCTGAATGGCGTGCGATCGACAGAAGCGGCAAGCGATGGTCAAGGCGCACCGCAGTCCTGTAACATCACCGCCTGCTCGCGCAGTTACCGCTCCTTCCGGCCGTCCGACTGTACCTATCAGCCATATTCCGGCGGCCGGCGGCTCTGCGAAAAGTGACGTGGCGCGCGTAACGAGGAGTCTGCAATCACCTCTTTACAGCTAACATGTCAGTCTGCTACATCTAATCTCAACAATCGGGAGGAAGCATATTTGACCCAGAAATTCGGCCTGTCAGTCGCTCTTGCCACGCCGTTTGACAGCAATGGCGATATTGCGATCGATGCGATGATCGTGCAGGCAAGGCGAAGCCTCGCTGCAGGATGTTCCAGCGTAACCCTGTTCGGAACGACGGGTGAAGGCTCCTCCATCGGAAGCCGGGAACGTGACCGCGTCCTCGCGTCTTTCCTCGATGCGGGGATCGCGGCAAAAAACATCATCGTCGGTGTGCTGGTCGATGCCGCCGAGGATGCGGCGATCCAGGCAGATCATGCTCTTTCCCAGGGCGTTCGTAATATTCTTCTTGCCCCGCCGTCCTATTTCAAGAATGTCAGCGACGACGGTGTCTTCCAGTGGTTTTCGGCCGTCTTCGCCATTCTGGGAGACAAGGCGCGGGACATCATCGTCTACAATCTTCCCTCGCTCACCATGGTCCCGCTGACCGTGTCGCTGATCGGACGGCTGCGGACCGCCTTCCCCAATATCGTGACAGGCGTCAAGGATTCTTCCGGCGACTGGCCGTATACCGAAAGCCTGCTCAAGGCGCATGGCGATCTCATTATCCTGGTGGGCGATGAACGGCATCTTGCCAGGGGCGTGCGGCTCGGCGGCCAGGGGGCGATCTCCGGCATGGCGAATTTTGTGCCCCGCGACGTCAAGCTGATGGCCGAAGAAGGCAAGGACGATCCCCGCATCGAGGGTTTTGTGGCCGAGCTGCTCAAATATCCTGTTGTCCCGGCCGTGAAAGCCATGATGGCGCACGTGGCGTCCGAAGAGATCTGGCTTGCGGTGCGCCCGCCGCTCGCTTCAATATCCGCCGAAGGGCAGGCGCAGCTCGCTCTTGCTTTCGATCGTCTTTTCCAGTCGAAAGCGGCATAGGTCAGACATGTTTCGGGAAGAGGCGATGGACGAAACGGACGAGCAGCCAACGCTGCGGGAAAAGGCGTATGCGAGCTTCACGCGCCATCTTCTTGCGCGTGACGTGCGTCCCGGCCAGTTCGTCTCCCAGCGCCGTCTCGTCGAGCTGACGGGACTGACGCTCGGCGCCATCCGTGAGCTCATCCCGAGGCTCGAAGCCGAAGGGCTGATCAAGACGGTCCCCCAGCGGGGTTTGCAGATTGCTCATATCGACCTCAACCTCATTCGCGAGGCCTTCCAGCTGCGCGTGTTCCTGGAGAAGGAGGCCGTCGCGCTTTTCACCCGCTCTGCGTCTGACGAGACGATCGCCGGGCTTTTGAAGCAGCATCGGGATATCGCCGATGCCATTCGAAGCGGCGATACATCGCACGAATTGGAAGTGCACGCGCAGGCCGTCGATTGGGGTATGCACGACGCCTTTATCGATGCCCTGGGAAATTCCATCATTTCGAACGCCTATCGGGTGAACTCGATCAAGATGCGCCTGATCAGTCAGGATCGTTTTCGCATCGAAGGTCACGTCGGACCTGTCATGGGCGAGCACCTGAAAGTGCTCGAGGCGATCGAACGACGATCGGCGGAGGACGCCGTCAACAGCCTTGTCGCACACATCAATCATGCAAGAGATCGTGCGCTCAGGATATAATCGGAAATAAACAGCCGGGGGTGAGGAGATCGCCGGCAAAAGGAGGAGGAATCACATGTCATCGTTTTTGAATCCGACGAGACGCGGCTTTCTGGCGGGCACAGCCGCTTTTGGGGCGAGCAGCATGCTCGGCATGCGGCTCGCATCGGCCGCCGTCGACTGGAAGCGTTTTGCCGGCACGACGCTCGAAGTCAACCTGGTCAAGAGCCCGCGCAGCGAAATACTGCTGAAGTACCTGTCCGAGTTCGAGGCGCTCACCGGCATCAAGGTCAATGCCGAAGCGACGCCCGAACAGCAGCAGCGCCAGAAGACGACGATCGAGCTCAGCTCCGGCAAGCCGAGTTTCGACGTCGTGCATATGAGCTACCATGTCCAGAAGCGGCAGTTCGAAAAGGGCGGCTGGCTTGCCGATATCAGCGGTTTCCTCAAGGACCCTTCGCTGACCGACCCGTCCCTGACGGAGGGCGATTTCGCCGAAGCCGGCCTCGCCTTCGCCAAGGACGCCGGAGGTGTTCTGCGCTCTCTTCCCTTTTCAGTCGATTATTGGATCATCTACTGGAACAAGGCGCTGTTCGAGAAGAAGGGGCTTGCTTACCCCTCGAGCTTCGAAGAGCTGGCAAGTGCTGCGGAGGCACTGACCGACGCTTCGACCAACACCTATGGCTTCGTTGCCCGCGGCCTGAAGAACGCCAATACGCCGGTCTGGACGTCGCTGCTGCTCGGCTATGGTTCGAGCCCGCTCGGCCCTGACGGCAAGCTGCGCACGACATCGCCGGAAGCGATCGATGCGGCCAAGCTTTACCAGAGACTGATGACCAAAACCGCCCCTCCCGGCGTCTCCGGCTTCAACTGGGCGGAGGCGCAGTCGGCCTTCCTGCAGGGCAAGATCGGCATGTGGCTTGATGGCGTCGGTTTTGCACCGCCGATCGAAAATCCGGAAAAGTCGCGCGTCGTCGGCCAGGTCGGTTACGGCATCATGCCGAAAGGCCCGAAGGCACAGGCCGCAGGCACCTTCGGCGACGGCCTTGGCGTCGTCGCAGCAAGCCAGAAAAAGGAAGCAGCCTACCTCTTCTGCCAATGGGCGATTTCGCATGAAATGGGCGCCCGTCTGCTGCAGGCCGGCGCCGGCGTTCCTTTCCGGCAGTCCGTCCTCGAGGATGCGAAGGTTCGCGAAGGCGTCAAGATGCCGGGCGCGTGGCTTGATGCCGTCGTCGGTTCGGGCAAGATCTCGCAGCTCGCGCTGCCGGTCATCATTCCGGTCACCGAGTTCCGCGACATCTATGGCGTCGGTCTCACCAACATGATCGGCGGCGCTGATCCCGAAACCGAACTGAAGGCAGCGACGGCACAGTTCGAACCCGTCCTGGCGAAAAGCGAGGGATAATGGCCTCGGCAAGCATCGAAACGGCCACAGCGGCCAAGGCGTCGAAAGGAAGGAGCAAACCGGATCGGTTTGCTCCCAACTACTGGCCCTTCGTCATCCCGGCGCTCATCGTCATATCGGCCGTGATCGTCTTTCCATGGGTGTTTACCGTGTGGATGAGCGTCAACAGCTGGACGCTCGGCCAAGCGCAGGTCTTTGCGGGGTGGGACAATTATGTGCGCCTCGCCGGCGACGTGCGCTTTTGGGAGTCGCTGTGGCATACGGTGCTCTATACGACGCTCTCCGTAGTGGTTCCCCTTTTTCTGGGAACGCTCGCCGCGCTGATCTTCGATGCTCAATTTCCGCTGCGCGGTCTCATCCGCGGCATATTCGTGATGCCGATGATGGCCACACCCGTCGCCATCGCACTCGTCTGGACGATGATGTTCCATCCGCAGCTCGGCGTTCTCAACTATCTCCTCTCCCTCATCGGCATCGGTCCCCAGGAGTGGATCTACAATCAGAGCAGCGTCATCCCGTCGCTGGTGCTGGTCGAGACCTGGCAATGGACGCCGCTTATCATGCTGATCGTGCTTGGCGGCCTGGCGGCGGTTCCGCGCGAACCTTATGAAAGTGCGGAGATCGATGGCGCCAATGTCTGGCAGAAATTCCGTTATCTGACGCTGCCGATGATCGCGCCTTTCCTGATGATCGCCGTGATCATCCGCAGCATCGATGCAGTGAAAAGTTTCGACATCATCTATGCCATGACCCAAGGCGGCCCCGGCACGGCGTCGGAAACGATCAACATCTATCTCTACAACACCGCTTTCGCCTATTACGATATCGGCTATGGCTCGGCCATGGCGGTTGTCTTCTTCATCCTCATCGTCCTGCTTTCTTTCGTCCTTATGATGCTCAGGCAGCGCGTGAACTGGTCCGACGGGGAGGCACGCTGATGAAGCGCAAGACGCTCGATCGCATCGGACTGCTGTTCGTCGCCCTGGTGATGATCTCGCCGGTCGTCCTGTTCTTCCTCTGGATGATCTCGCTGTCGCTGAAGTATGAAATCGACAACGGCGCCTATCCGCCGATCTTCATCCCGGAGCGCTTGGCCTGGTCGAACTATCTGAAAGTCTTCGAGGAGAACAATTTCTTCCTCTATCTCTGGAATTCGGTGCTGGTGACGGGTGCGGCCACGCTTCTGGCGCTGCTGATCGGCGTGCCCGCCGGATATGGCATCGCCCGGCTGAAGGCGGAGAAGTCCGCGATGGTCATCATGATCGCGCGCATGACACCGGGCCTTTCCTTCCTGATCCCGCTCTTCCTGCTGTTCCAATGGCTGAACCTGCTCGGCACGCTCTTGCCGCAGATCATCATCCATCTCGTGGTCACCGTGCCGATCGTCGTGTGGATCATGATCGGCTATTTCGAGACGACCCCGATGGAGCTGGAAGAGGCTGCAAGCATCGACGGCGCGACACCCTGGCAGGTTTTCCGTCTGGTCGCCTTGCCGATCGCAAGGCCGGGCATCGTCGTCGCCTTCATCCTGTCGGTCATTTTTTCCTGGAACAATTTCGTCTTCGGCATCGTGCTCGCCAGTCGCGAGACGCGCACGCTTCCGGTCGCGGTCTACAACATGCTCTCGTTCGAACAGGTCAGTTGGGGTCCGCTCGCGGCAGCCGCATTGATCGTCACCTTGCCGGTGCTGATCTTGACGGTGTTTGCGCAACGGCAGATCGTGGCAGGCCTGACGGCCGGAGCCGTCAAGTGAGCGGGTGAGACGACGGTTTTGACGACTTCTGCCTTCGACCCGCCTCCCGGTCAGGCGCGCCGCGTTTTGTGCGTCGGCGCGGCGGTTATGGATACGTTGTTTCGTGTGCGCTCGTTACCGACCGGCCAGGGCAAATTTCTGCCCTATGATATGCTGCAGATTGCCGAGGGCATGGCATCGAGCGCCGCCTTTGCCGTTGCCCGGCTTGGCGGCCATGCCAGCCTTTGGGGCGCGGTCGGCGATGACGCCACCGGCGACCGCATCATTGCCGACCTCGGCGAGAGCGGCATAGACACGAGCGGTATGGTGCGTGTGGCAGGCGCCCGCTCGGCCGTCTCGACGATCCTTGTCGATGATCAGGGCGAACGCTTGATCGTGCCTTTCTACGATGCTGGCCTGCACGAGACGGTCAAGCCGGTCACAAAACAGGACATTTCCTCCTTCGACGCGGTGCTGGTCGACGTCCGCTGGCCGAAGCTTGCGCTGCGGACGCTGTTGGCAGCGAGAGAGGCGGGCAAGCCGGCCATTCTCGATGGCGACGTTGCCGGCGATGGCGTGGTCGAGATGCTTGCGCCGGCGGCGAGCCATATCGTGTTCTCGCAACCAGCCGCTGAGCGGCTTGCGGGAACGGCCGACCCGGTGACAGTCGTCGGCCTGCTGAAGCAAAAGTTCGAGCATGCCTTCATCAGCGTCACGGCTGGCGAAAATGGCTGCTTCTGGTTCGATGACGCAACCGGCGAAGTCTGCCATCTTGCCGCTCCAAAGGTGAGAGCGGTCGATACGCTTGCAGCCGGGGATATCTTCCATGGCGCTTTCGTGTTGGCTATCGCGGAAGGCATGCCGATCGAAGAGACGATGCGCCTGTCGTCTATGGCGGCGGCGCTCAAGTGCCAGGTCTTCGGCGGTCGCACCGGCGCGCCGACCAGAGCCGAAGTCTGCAAGGTGCTTCAAGATTGGCGCCCGGCGGTGGCGACGATGAAAGTGATCACACCGGAAGAGTTGTGACAATCCAGGCAGCAACGTCGTTAATGGTGAACGCCATGGAGGTGTTCACTTGATCACGCTTGTGCTGCCACCCAAAGGCGACCAAGCCCATGCCGCCGGGTCACGGCCCTCAATCCCATATCCTCGGCCCGAGAACCGCCCACCTCGAACCTGATGCTGTCGCCAGCATTGCGCCAGTCCGCAGGTGATCGCCGGCCGCAAATGTTCATTTGAACATTTCATTCTTGCAAAGTGAACTTCGCCTGTTACCATCGGGCTCACGTTCGTAGCGGGAGGCTTCGGACCGACAACAAGTGGGAGTGAGGATGAACAAGATCGCTTTTTTCCTGTCCGCAGGATTGACCAGCCTATCGTTATCCGTTCCGGCAATGGCAGCCACGAAGATCCAGTGGTGGCACGCAATGGGCGGCGAGAATGGCGCGAAGCTTGAACAGATCGCCAAGGGGTTCAACGCATCTCAATCTGACTATGAGATCGTTCCGGTATTCAAGGGCACCTATGACGAGACGCTGACGGGCGCCATTGCTGCGTTCCGCGCCAACCAGCAGCCCGCAATCGTACAGGTCTATGAAGTTGGTACCGGCACCATGATGGCAGCACAGGGTGCGGTCTATCCCGTTTACCAGTTGATGAAGGACGAAGGTGAGGCCTGGGACCAGAGCAAATTCATTGCTCCGGTCGTCGGTTACTACTCTGACACCAGCGGCAACGTTCTGTCCTTGCCGTTCAATTCCTCGACGCCGATCCTGTATTACAACAAGGATATCTTCAAGAAAGCAGGGCTTGACCCGGAAACGCCGCCGAAAACATGGGCGGACGTTGAAGCCTTTTCGCGGACGATCATGAAGTCCGGCGCAGCTAAATGCGGTTTCACCAGCGCCTGGATCTCCTGGATCCAGACTGAGAACCTGAATGCCCTGCACGATAAGCCGTATTCCACCAAGGCCAACGGTTTTGGCGGCTTGGACGCAGAATTCACCTTCAACAATGATCTCACGATCCGCCATTGGGGCAATCTGAAGAAGTGGCAGGACGAGGGGCTCTTCAAATTTGGAGGACCTGGCGGCGGCGATAACGCTCCTCCGATGTTCTATTCTCAGGAATGCGCGATGTACATGAATTCGTCCGCCGGTCGGGCAGGGGTCATCAACAACGCAAAGGCTTTCAAGGTCGGTTTTGCGCCGCTTCCCTACTATGACGACGTTATTCCGCAGCCGCTCAACTCGATTATCGGCGGCGCCACTCTCTGGACACTGAAAGGTCGCCCGGAAGAGGAGTACAAAGGTGTCGCGAAGTTCTTCACCTACCTGCAGAAGCCGGAAGTCCAAGCCGATTGGCATCAGTTCTCGGGCTACCTGCCGATAACGGAGGCTGCCTATAAGCTGGGCCAGGATCAGGGCTATTACGAGAAGAACCCCGGAGCAGATATCGGCATCAAGCAACTGACGCGGGTGACACCCACCGACAATTCCAAGGGCATCCGTTTCGGCAACTACGTCCAGGTGCGTGGCATTATCGACGATGAGTTTGCGGCCTTGCTGGGCGAGAAGAAGACGGCGAAGGAAGCAGTTGATTCCGTGGTCGCAAGAGGCAACGAACAGCTTCGCGATTTCCAGTCCGCCAACTAATGGGCTCCGTGACGGGGGCTGGTGAAAGACCGGCCCCCGTTTCCCATCCGTCAGTGTGAGGGCCCATGCAAACCAAACGGACCGTATTTCCCAACAAGCTTTTGCCTTACCTGCTCATCGCTCCCCAAATTTTCGTGACCGTGGTATTTTTCCTTTGGCCTGCGGGAACTGCATTCTGGCAATCTTTCCTGCGTCAGGACGCTTTCGGTTTCAAAACGACCTTCGTCTGGTTTGAAAACTACCGTCGGCTCTTTGCCGATCCGATCTACATCAATGCCTTCGGCCACACGCTCATCTTCGCCATACTCGTGACGGTCCTATCAACGTCGATTGCGCTGCTCCTGGCTGCAGCGGCAATGCGCGTGTTGCGCACCTCTCGAATCTATTCGACCTTGCTCATTTGGCCCTATGCCGTCGCCCCCGCGATCGCCGGCATTCTTTGGTGGTTCATGTTCAATCCATCGATCGGCATCGTCGCCTATATGTTGCGGGCAATGGGAATCAATTGGAATCATCTGATCAATCCCGACGATGCCATGGTCCTGATCGTGATCGCGGCGACGTGGAAGCAGATTTCCTATAATTTCTTGTTCTTCTTGGCTGCGCTGCAATCCGTCCCACGCTCGCTTCAGGAAGCCGGGGCCATCGACGGAGCCGGTCCGATGAAGCGTTTCTGGACGATCGTGTTCCCGCTGATCTCACCGACGACTTTCTATCTGATCGTCATCAATATCGTCTACGCGATGTTCGACACATTCGGCATCGTTCATGCAACCACCCAAGGCGGACCGGCGCGCGCGACGGAAATCCTTGTCTACAAAGTCTATTTCGACGGGTTTATCGGGCTGAATTTGGGCTCGTCGGCGGCACAGTCGGTCATTCTCATGGTGATCGTCGTCGCTCTGACGGCCGTCCAATTCCGTTTTATCGAACGCCGCGTACAATATTGAGGAATTCCAAGGATGGTTGAGAATCGCCCCTTCCTAAATTTCCTGGCGCACCTTGTCCTCATCATTGGCGTGACGATCGTGGTGTTTCCGGTCTACGTGGCTTTCATTGCATCAAGCCATGGCCCAAACGACTTCTTGTCAGGCGTCGTGCCGCTGACACCAGGTGGCCACATCATCGAGAACTATTCGACGATGCTCTCATCCGGGATGACGAGCTCCGGGGCGCCGCCGATCGGGCCGATGATGATCAACTCGTTGATCATGGCGGTTGGCGTCGCCGTCGGCAAGATCGTCATCTCGATCCTTTCGGCCTTTGCCATCGTCTATTTCCGGTTTCCGTTCCGGACCCTGGCATTCTGGATGATCTTCATCACCCTGATGTTGCCGGTCGAGGTGCGTATCGTGCCGACCTACAAAGTCGTCGCCGATCTTGGAATGCTGAACAATTACAGCGGCCTCATCATCCCGCTGATCGCCTCGGCAACGGCAACCTTCCTGTTTCGTCAGTTCTTTCTGACCGTCCCTGACGAACTGATGGAGGCCGCCCGCGTCGATGGAGCGGGACCGATGAAGTTCTTCCGGGATATTCTGCTGCCGTTGTCGATCACCAATATCGCGGCGCTCTTCATCATCCTCTTCGTACTCGGCTGGAACCAGTATCTCTGGCCGCTCATCATAACGACCGACCAGAGCTTCTACACAGTCGTGATGGGAATCCAGCGCATGGCAGCGGTTGCCGATGCCGAGCCCCGCTGGAACCTCGTGATGGCAGCGGTCATTCTCGCCGCCCTGCCACCCGTCCTCGTCATCGTCGCCATGCAACGCCTTTTTGTCAAAGGCCTGGTCGAAACGGAGAAATGAAATGGCAACGATCAACATCATCGACGTCAAGAAGAATTATGGTACCGTTCCAGCTGTCAAAGGCATCAACCTATCCGTTGCAGACGGCGAACTCATCGTCCTCGTCGGCCCCTCGGGCTGTGGCAAATCCACCCTGCTTCGCATGATTGCCGGGTTGGAAACGATCAGCGAAGGCCAGGTCGAGATTGCGGGCCGCAATGTCAATAAGGCAGAGCCGGCCGACCGCGATATCGCCATGGTCTTTCAAAACTATGCGCTTTATCCGCATATGACGGTACGCGGAAATCTCGAATATGGTTTGAAAAATCGCGGCACCGAACGGGCCGAAATCAACCGTCGTGTGGCGGAAGCCGCCGAGATCCTCGAAATCGGACCGATGTTGGATCGTAAACCTCGCGAACTCTCCGGCGGGCAGCGCCAGCGGGTTGCGATGGGGCGCGCGATCGTTCGCGAGCCGGCCGCCTTCCTGTTCGATGAGCCGCTGTCCAATCTCGATGCCAAATTGCGCGTGCAGATGCGAGTTGAAATTCGTCGGCTGCAACGGCGTCTCAAGACGACCAGCATCTACGTCACCCATGACCAACTTGAAGCGATGACCCTCGCAGACCGATTGGTCGTCATGAACGGCGGACTTGTCGAACAGGTCGGAACGCCAGTGGCAGTCTACGACCGTCCGGCAAGCTTGTTTGTCGCAGGCTTCATCGGCTCGCCGCCGATGAATCTGGTACCGATCGACGTCCTCAGGGCGGCCGACGGCGCTGGGACCCTGGCATTGCCTGCCGGTACCGACATGGTCGGGCTCCGCCCGGACGCGTTACTTGTTGCCAGGCCGGCAGAGCCTTCCGTCCGTCTCAACGCAACCGTCGAGTTGCTCGAGCCAATCGGGGGAGAAAGCCATCTGCATGTGCGATTGGGGGGGGGCCAGCAGACGGTTGTCCTGACCGTACCGGGTCGTCCGGACTTTGCCGAGAATGCGAATATCGACATCTTTGCACGTGTTGACGCGATGCACCCTTTTAATAGCGATACGGGAAAACGCACAGATTGACTCCAGTTTATTATTTCTCCATCCAACCTTCGAAGAAGACGAAAGAGATGAGACGATGACGACCGTAGAGTCGCGATCCGGGCCGAGACGCGGTGAAGTTCAGGCACATCGAGGCGCTTCTGCCGTTGCGCCTGAAAATACGATTGCTGCCTTTCGAGCGGCCGCGGACCAGGGCGCGGAATGGGTCGAACTCGACGTTGCACTTCTTGCCGACGGTACGCCGGTCGTGATCCACGACGTTTCCATCGACCGCTGTTCCTCGTCAAAGGGAAATCTGGCCAACCTCAACGCGTCGGATCTCGCGAGAATCGACGCTGGCTCGTGGTTCAGCCCAAAATTCAAAGGCGAACCGCTGCCGACGCTGGCCCGTGTCGTTTCCGCCTTGGGCGAACTCGGTCTCAATGCCAACGTCGAGATCAAGCAGCATGCTCATCACAAATCACTCGACCAGTTGGTCAAAGTCGTTGATGAACATTTGAAAGGGCGGGCGGCGCACACCAAGATCATGATCTCGAGCTTTGATGCCGCTGCGCTGAAGGGAATGCACGAAGTCGATCCAAGCTACGAGCTCGCCATGCTGTGGAGCAACCTGCCCGCGGATTGGTTGGATATCCTTCGGTCAATTCCCGCAAAGACCATCCATCTCGACTACAAGGCTCTGAGTGTCGGGTTTCTCGAGGAGGCCGTGCGTCGCGGCATCGCGGTGCGGGCATGGACTTGCAATGATCCCAAGCTGCTCGCGTCTTTCTGGGAGGTGGGTTTGACTGGGGTGATAACAGACGACCCCAGTGTCTACCTCACGTAAGGAGCGGCGATGGGGCAGCGGATCATATCGAGCCGACAACGTGAGATCCTTGCGCTGATCGAAACGGACGGTGTTCAGTACATCGAGGAACTGGCACGTCGGTACGATCTGACGACGCAGACGATCCGTCGCGATATCAATGCATTGTGCGATCTCGGGCACGCGCGCCGCTTCCACGGTGGCGTCGACCTGCCGGTCGAGGGCAGCAACATCTCGCTCAACGCTCGCGCCCAGCTCAACCGAAGGGCCAAGCGGCTTATCGCCAAGCGCGTCGCCGCCGACATAGGGGTCGACGCGACAGTGTTCCTGGGGATCGGCAGCACGGTTCGGTTCGTTGCCGAGGCGCTGCGTGATCACCAGGGCCTGACGGTGATTACCAACAACATCCACGTCGCCTTGAGCCTTTGCGATGCACCGAGTGTCGAGGTGCATTTGACGGGCGGCCTTTTGCGTCACGACGATCGCGACGTGGTGGGCACGGATGTGATCAGGTTCGTCGAAAAATTCTATGCGACTTACGCCGTCGTCGGCGCAGGCGCTCTAAGCCCGCTCAACGGTCTGATGGATTTCAGCTATAGCGAAGCCCAAATCACCAATGCCCTCCTTGAGAATTCACAAACGCAGATTCTGGCTGCAGACGTCAGCAAGTGGACGCGAAACGCTTCCGTGCGTGTGGCGCCATTCAGCAAACTCACCCGCTTTTATACGGATCGGCTGCCTGGCGAAGCGGCCGCCACCAATGCCCTCTCCGAGAGCGGCTTGGACGTGGTGACATGCAGCGAGGATATGGCATGAGCTATGTAGACCTTGCGCCATCAGCTCGTGAGTTACGGGACGTGCGCTACCTGTTCACCGACATCGACGATACCCTGACCACCGAAGGCAAGCTACTTCCGCAAACCTACCAAGCTCTCTGGGATCTCAGCCGGGCAGGCATTGCCGTCGTGCCGGTTACGGGCGGCTCCGCCGGTTGGTGCGAACACATCGTTCGTGCCTGGCCGGTGGCCGCGGTCGTCGGCGAAAGCGGCGCATATTGTGTCACCCGTAGGGACGGCGCAGTCGTCTTCGACTATTGGGAAGATGCCACCCTGCAGGCTGAGCGCCAACGCCTGCATCTCCAGTCAGTGAAAGAGCTGGTTTCGCGAAGGGGCAAGACGTTCAGAATTGCCCACGATCAGGTCTTCCGGCTGGCGGACGTCGCGATCGATATCCAGGGTCACGACCCGCATGAGGTCGAGGATCTCGCGTCCAGCATAAAAGCCATTGGCGGAACGGTTGCGATCAGCTCCATTCACATCAACACGTGGATCGGCAATTACGACAAGCGGTCGATGAGCGAACGCGTCTTAACCGAGATATTCGGTATCGACCCGGCTGAAACTCCCGCCGTTACCGCCTTCGTCGGCGACTCTCGAAACGATGCCCCGATGTTCGGCTTTATCCGCAACTCCTTCGGCGTCAACAATATCATTCCCGTCCTTCCGCAATTGCAGTACGCACCGAAGTGGGTCTCGTTGCAGCCCGCCGGCCTTGGTTTTGCTGATATTGCGAGAACGATCTTGCAAGCAGCAGCCGCAGGTGAATGAACGACGATCGACTTCGTGTCATGGCGGGGTGACGGCTCTAGAGAAATAATTCCGCGAAATCATACTGCGCAGCCGTGGCCACCAGCCGTCAGCTTTTGACCGAGCCGGCGGTCATGCCTGCCAGGAAATAGCGTTGGGCAACCAGGTAGAGTACCAGAAGGGGCAGGGAACCAAGCACGCTCATCGCCATCATCTCGTTCCATTCGAAGGCGTGCTGGCCCATCAGAAGCTGGATACCGATCGGAACGGTTCTGAGATCCATCGATTTCGTCAGCGTTAGCGCGAAGAGGAATTCGTTCCAGGCCAGCAGAAACGTGTAGACCGCCGTGGCGACGATCCCGGGGATGGAGACCGGAACGATGACGCGCCAGAGCGCCGTCCAGCTCGAGCCGCCGTCGACAAGGACGGCCTCGTCCAGCTCTTTCGGCAAGGTATTGAGATAGCCTGTCATTAGCAGGATGGCATAAGGCAGCGTGAAGACCATGTAGGTCAGGATCAGCGCCAGATAGGTATCGAAGATCCTGAAGGCGACCACCATGCCGAAATAGGGGATGAGAAGGGTGATCGGCGGAACGGTCTGGGTGCTGATGATGAAGATGTTCAAAGTGTTCTTGAAGCGGAACTGATAGCGGCTGAATCCGTAGGCGGTCAGGATGGCGATAACCAGGGTCAGGCAGGTGACGACGCCGGCGACGAAGTAGCTGTTGATGAAGAAGCGCACTTTCACCGGATCGTTGAAGATCGTCAGATAGGCGGCCACCGTAAAGTCATCCGGCAGCAGCCGCGGCGGAAGGGCGAAGATTTCCGTATTCGATTTCAGCGAACTGAAAAACATCCAGACGATCGGGAAGGTCGAAAAGACCAGGCCGATCGCCAGGCCGAGATAGGTCAGGATGGTCGGCAATGCCGAGCTTTTGAAGGAACGCTTTGCCATGGCGGTCACCTGCGCTGCTGGTGTTTGATGTAGAAGTAGGTGACGCTCATCGAAATGATGAGGATGATCATCGCGCTCGCCGAAGCCAGGGAAAACTCATACTGGGAGAAGGCGAGCTTGTAGGTGAAAGTCGAGAGCACTTCCGTCGAATAGATCGGACCGCCGCCCGTCGTCATCCATACGAGTGGAAAAACCTGCATCGTCCAGATGAAGTCGAGAAGCGCGATGCTGATGATGATCGGCATCAATTGCGGAATGGTGATGTACCAGAATTTTTCGAGTTCGTTGGCACCGTCGATACCGGCTGCCTCGTAAAGCTCCTTCGAAATGCCCTGGAGGCCGGCGAGCAGGCTGACCATGTAGAGCGGGTAACCCGCCCAGATGTTTGCGAAGGTCAATGCATGAATGGCGGTGCGCGTCGAAGAGAACCACTCGACCTTGAAGTTGATGATATGGAGCGCCATCAGCACGCTGTTGACGACGCCGTTCGGATCGAGCAGCAGGCGCCAGATGATGGCGATGATGACGGCGGTGAACAGCCAGGGCAGGATGAAGAGCACGCGCAGGATGCTGCGAATGAGCGGATCGACGCGGTTGGTGTTCAACAGCAGCGCGAAGGCCAGGCCGATGATGAAATGGAAGACGACGCTCATGATGGTAAAATAAAGCGTCTGGGCGACCGACTGCCAGAAGACCGGATTCTCGAAGATGGTCAGGTAGTTCTGGACGCCTGCGAACGCCGCATCCTTTTTCATGATGGCGCCGTCCATCAGCGAATATTTGAAGACCATCACCATCGGGAACAGCATCAGCAGAACAAGCAGCAGAGTGGCGGGCGACACGTAGAAATACGGCACCAGCTTCCTCAAGGTGCTGTAACGAAGCCATCCTTTTCTTGGCGCTTTGGCGTGCGCAGCGACCAGAGCCGGAGCGGAATGATTCATGAGCTGTGAGTTCCCATTCTGCCGAGATTTGACGACTTGCACCGGCAGCGCAATCTGGCGCTGCCGGTGATTCGTGAAAGCGACGTGCTTTAGAACTTCGCGAGCCAGGCCTTCTGGGTATTGGAAGCCGCGTCCTTGGCCGACTGCCCGCCGTCGAACATCTTCTGAACTTCGACGTTCATGTCGCGCATCAGCTCTTCGGCAACCGGAAGACCGACGAATTCATTGGCAGGATAGCCGCTCTGGAAGATTTTGAAAGCTTCGGCGAAGATCGGGTCCGATGCCACAAAATCCGGCTTGGCGTGGACATTGCCGGGGAAGGCGTTGGCAATCGAAACCAGACGGCCGTTGACGTCTGGGCTCATCAGATATTCCACAAGCTTCCAGGCTTCTTCCTTGTGCTGGCTGCCTTCGCTGATACCGATGCCCCAGGAGGCATAAGGCATGCCGCGCTTGCCGGTGTAGCCGTCAGTGGCCGGCAAGGCGGAGATGCCGAAGTTGAGCTTCGGATTGCGCTCGCGGATGAGGTTCACGTGGGCGAGCGAGTCGACCATCATGCCGACGCGGCCGTTGACGAATTCCTCGACCTTGTCCTGTTCCTTCTTGGCGAAAATGCCGGGCGAAATAACGCCTTCCTTGTTGAGGGACGCGATATAATCGAGCGTGCCGACGACAGCGTCATTTTCGAGATCCGGCTTGCCGTCCTTCAGCATCGAGGCGCCCGAGGCCCAGACCCAGGACATGACGTCGTTCTGGATTCCGCTCGGCGACTGCAGCGACAGCGGCAGGACCCAGCCATACTGGTTCTTCGGCGCATCGGTCATCTTCTTCGCGGCTTCAGCGAATTCCGTGCGTGTGGTCGGCAACTTGTCGACGCCGGATGCCTTGGCGATATCGAGGTTGACGAAGACGGGATAGACGAAGGAAGCGAGCGGGAACATCACGCTCTTGCCATCGACCTTGACGATATCGGTGATCTGGCTCTTGTCGTACTTCGCCTTGTCCATCAGTTCGTCCATGGAGGCGATTGCGCCCTGCTTGGCCAGCCCGTTTACCCAGGCGCCATCCAGGCCCACCACGTCGCTCAGCGTTCCGGAGGCGGCGCCGACGACGATCTGGTCACGCGTCGTGGCATAGGGGCCGCTGACCAGCGTCACCTTGATGCCGGGGTTGGCGGCCTCGAAATCGTTCATGATGCCGCGCAGCGCCCCGGACGGCATTTCGGGTTCCCACCATTGTATGAATTCGATGGTGGTGTCGGCAAACGCCGATGTGGCGCAGAGCGCCCATACCGCCACGGCAGCCCGCATCGTCACGCTGAATTTTCTGATATTCATGTGTGCCTCCCATAGATTTTCAGTTAATCGATCCTCCTCAAGATCGTAGGCAAAGTAGGTTCCCTGAGGCGCCTATCTGTCAATGAAGAACTGCGATCGAGAAAAGATGGGAGGCCCGTATTCATGGCGAGTTCGCACACAACTAATTGAAATATAATAACAAAATTATTCGTTATCGTCCGAATTTTTTCGGAGCATTTGTGTTGCTTGTGACGCTTTTTTTCTTTACTTTCGTAAACAAATGAAAGTTTGCCCAACAAAACGAAAAGCGGAGACGCCCGCCGTCCTCACCGCAAATTTTCGAATTCGGGGCCTGAAACAAGCGTTTTTGCAACCATGCGGCGCGAGCACCTGACGTCGCAAGAGAGGAGAATATTTCGTTTTTCGAAAGAGAGCCGGGTCCGCAGCGAAAAGTCATGCCGGCCTGCCCGTTGATTTTCCCCGATTCCGGAAAACGAAGACCACCCTGTACAAATTGCCGAATGCGTGTGATGCGACATCATTTTCGATTCAGCGCACCGTCGCGCCGCCGATTAAGGAACTGAATGGCCAAGAAAAGTTATAAATCGATGGACGATTTTGCGGCCGCCTCCGGCGTATCGCGTCCGACGCTGTCGAAATATTTCGATGATCCCTCGCAGATCAAGGAAGTGACCCGCAAGCGTATCGAGGCGGCTCTCAAGAAGTCGAACTTCGAGCCGAATCTTTTCGCGCGGCATCTCAATCGCAAGCGGACCAGGAATATCGGGATTCTGGTCCCGACCATGTCGGATCCCTTTTATGTGCAGGTCGTGTCGCTGATCGAGCTGGAGTTGCGCGAAAGGGGATTCTGGCCTGTCCAGATCTCCTCGCACACGCGGCCCGAGCTGGAGGCGGAGGCCGTGCGGACCTTGCTCTCGCTGAAGGTCGCGGGTGCGATCGTGGCGCCGCTGGGCGCCGGTTCGCGGCGTTCCGCGCTGGAAAGACTAAGGGATGCAATCCCCGTCGTTTGCTTCGACAATCCTGCCAGCGGTGACCTTCCCTATGTCGGCAACGACAACGCGCAAAGCATGGCAGCCATTGTGCAATATCTCTGCCGATCCGGTGAGCCGCCGATCTTCCTGGAAATTCCGCATATGACCGAAAATGCCGGCGAGCGGCAGGCGGGCTATCGCGCGACCATGGCGAGGGAAGGGCATTCCCCGCTCGTCATCGATTGCGACGCGCCGCCTTCCTGGGAGTTCGAGCGTCTCGGATACGAGCAGATGCAGAGGATGCTTGCGAATGGCGGACTTCCCGGCAAAACGCTCCTGTGCGCCAACGACCGGTTCGCCTTCGGCGCGATGGCGGCGGCATTCGCCTCGGGACTGAAAATCGGCCGGAACGAGGCTTGCGACGTGCGCATCGCCGGGCACGACGACCACCCGCTGAGCCGATATACCTGCCCGTCGCTGACGACGATGGCCCAGAACGCATCCGAGATCGCCGCGAAATCCGTGGAGCTTTTGCTCGCGCATATCGAGAGCGAGGATGACGGAACGACCCCCGCCACGAACAAGGTGATCCTTGAGGCAACGCTTGTCATGCGCGACTCGGCTTGAGATCCGGTCGGCTTGAGATCCGGCGAGGGTTACGGCCTCAGCGGGTAAGCGCGGGGTCCATGGTGCGCCACGCCATTGCAATGGCCTCAAGCGCCTCTTGCGCCTCCGGAATGGCCCGTCTCTTCGATACGAAGCCATGGATCTGTCCGGGCCAGGTCCGGCTTGTGGCCTGCGCTTCCCGGCTGAGCCGCTCGGCATAGCCTGCCCCTTCGTCGACCAGCACGTCGTGTCCGGCAAGGATCACGAAGGCCGGCGCCACACCGGCCAACGACATCGCGCTGAGCGGCGAAGCCCGCCAGTCCGACCTGCTCGCGGCTTCCGGCAGATAGTGGTCCCGGAACCATTTCATCGCCGCTGCCGTCAGGCCGAAACCCTCTGCGTAACGTGAGTAGCTGTCTGCGGCCTGCAACTGGTCGGTCACCGGATAGATCAGCACCTGGCCGATGACGGCCGGCACCTGTCCGTCCCGCGCCAGGAGGGCAACGACGGCGGCCAGATTGCCGCCGGCGCTATCGCCGCCGACGATAATGCGCGAGGGATCAATACCGAGTGCATCGGCCTGCTCCGTCATCCAAACAAGTGTGGCAGCGCAATCGTCGATCGCGGCCGGAAACGGATGTTCCGGTGCCAGGCGATAATCGGGTGAAACCACGACGGCGCCTGCCATATTGGCAAGCGTCCGGCAGATATCCTCATGGGTTTCCGGCGCGCCGATCACAAAGCCGCCACCATGGAGATAAAGCAGGGCCGGCGCCCCTTGGCGCGGCGCTGCTTGGCCGCGCCATATCTTCACCCTGATGGCGCCCACACGTCTTTCCAACATCTCTGCCACCTCTTCGAGTGGCCACTGGATGCCTGCGAAACTGTCCAGATATTGCTGCCGCGCCTGCGCCGGAGTGCAGCTTTCCACCGCCGTTTCCGGATCGCCAGGCCATGCCAGGGCGCGTTTGGCGGATTCGTCCAGTTGCGTCATGCGAGCAAGCTCCTTGCTTCGTCTTCCCGCAATTCTTTCGGCTGCGCGACGATACCCGCAATGGTCTGCGCGACGCCGGTTTCACCCGCACGCAGGATCGCTTCCATGACTTCGAGCACATGCAGGGCGAGATCGCACGAAGCGCGTGGCGTGCGGCCTTCGATGATTGCGCGCGCGAGATCGGCAAGGCCAAGCATGCGGTAGTTGGCGCGATCAGGCGCGGCGATCGGCCAGTTGACGGCCCCGAAGAGTTCGCCTGATGTATCCGTTTCCTGCCAGGGAGCGCCACGGCTGGAGAGCGCGACGGAGCCGCCGAAATTGTCGGGGTCGGGCAGGCGCAGCGAGCCTTCGGTACCGTGGAGCTCGATCGGGTGGTTGGAGTGGCGGAAGACGTCCCAGGAGGTGCCGAAGGTGACGGTGGCGCCGCAATCGAATTCCAGCAGCGACAGCACGCTGGTCGGCGTGCCGACCTTGAACGTGGTGCCCTGTTTCGGCCCCTCGGCGGTGATGAGCCGTTCTTCCTGCCCGCTTGTGGCGACCGCCTGCACACGGCGGATCGGCCCCATGAGATTGACCATCATCGTCAGATAGTAAGGCCCCATATCCATGACCGGGCCGGCGCCGGCCTGGTAGTAAAAGCTGGGATCGGGATGCCAGTGCTCCATGCCGCGCCCCATCATGAAGGCCGTTCCCGTCACCGGCTTGCCGATGGCGCCGGCTTCCATCTGCCGCCGGGCATGGCGTCCGGCTGCCCCCAGGAACGTGTCCGGCGCCGAGCCGAGCATAAGGCCCTTGGTGGCGGCCGCATCCACCAGCCGGCGTCCTTCCGCGGCCGTGACGCCGAGCGGCTTCTCGGTGAAGACATGCTTGCCTGCCGACAGCGCCCGCATCGAAACGTCGAAATGCGCAGCCGGGATCGTCAGATTGAGGATGAGGTCGATGTCCTTGTCGTCAATGAGGCTATCGACGTCGGCCGCGCGCAGATTGAATTCCGCCGCGCGGCGCTTGGCGGCGTCGGCGTTAAGATCTGCACAGGCAATGATTTCGACGCCGCGGAACAGCGGCGCGTTGCGCATATAGGCGAGCGAAATGTTGCCGCATCCCACAACGCCGATCCTGAGTTTCATGCCATTGGTCTGTGTCATCGAGGAACCTGATTTTGCCGTTGCGGCTGCGGAGAGTTGAGGGTGCGTTACGTTTTAAGCGCAGGGAATAAATTATATTGACGCACGGTAACATTTGACCGTACGTAATGACAAGACACTGGGGTCGCAATCTCCGAAGAAGAGCCGCCCTTCCGGTTTTCGATCCGCACTCCCTGCGGAAGGGCTTTCGGCCGGCGAGGCGAAATGCCCCGAGGACTTCGGTATCGGCTGTTATCAACAAATAGGTCAGGACCAAGATATGAAAAATGCTGAGCTGCAGATCGGCTGCCAGACATTCACCTGGGAGATGCTCGGCGCAGGCTGGAGCGGCGGCCCGGACGATCTGGTGCGCGCCGTCGCCGATGGCGGATATACCGGCATCGAAATCACCGACACGATGATCGGTCACTACGCGCTCAATCCTGCCGATTTTGCCCGTACTCTGACGGACGCCGGTTTGACGCTGGTTTCCTTTGCCTTCGGCTCCGCCAGCGGCTTCACGGTGGCGGAAAAGATTGCCTCCGATCTCGACACGGCGCGGCGATGGGTCGATTTCGCGGCGAACTTTCCCGGTGCGATGGTCTCGATGGGATCGGCGACGGTCGTTTCGGATGGCCCGCGCGATGAGAAGTTCGCCATTGCGGCCGAGTGCTACAATCGTGCGACCGAGATTGGGCAGTCGGCCGGTGTCGCCGTTGCCGTCCATCCTTCCTCGCACCACAACACGCTCCTCTTCACCCGCGAGGACTATGACCGCCTGTTTGCTCTCTTGGATTCGCGCGTGGGCTGGGTGCCTGATACCGGCCATATCCTGCGTGGCGGCCAGCAGATCGGCGATACGCTGGCGGCCTACCGGGAGCGTATCCGCTACGTGCATCTGAAGGATGTCGACGCCGGTGGCGTCTGGGCGATGCTGGGCGACGGCGTCTGCGACGTGCCTGCCGTGATTTCGGCCGTTCGGGATGCGCCGAAGTTTACCGGCTGGATCGTGGTCGAGGAAGAATCGGACCACGCCGGAACCGATCCCGCCGCGGCGGTTCGCGTGAACCGCGAGACGCTTCGACGTCTCGGATTTTAGCCGGCCTCGTTTTCCCCGCTGTCGGCCTGAACCGTCGATCGGAGCCCAAGTCTCTGCTGGCGTTCTTACGCAGCGGAGAGGTGGACGGCAGGTCACGCGTAGCGGACCTCCACGCCGAGCTTGTCCAGCCGGTGGCGGATGCTGTGCGGCATGTTGCTGTCGGTGATGATCAGATCGACACGCGACAGCGAGAAGGCTTTCGAGGAGGCGCCGATGTCGAATTTGCTCGAATCCGCCACGAGGACGACACGCCGGGCCATGCGAACCAGGTTGCGCTTGGTCCGGGCGATATCCTCGGAGACGTCGACGACATCGAAGGCCTGATCGATCGCGTGGGCGCCGACAAAGGCCTGGTGGGCGACGAGGCCACCGACCGCCTTGTCGGAGTCCGAAACGATCGTGCTCACGGTGCTCGGAAACACGCGGCCGCCGATCATGTGCACGTCGAGCCCTGGCCGGTACATCAGATGTTGTGCGATGTTCATCGCCGTCGTCGCAACCACGACGTTGTTGACCGGCGGCATCTGCATGGCAACCTGCAGCAGCGTCGAGCCGCTGTCGAAGACGATCGACTGGTTGTCGATGATCTGCCGCGCAGCCATCTGGGCGATACGCCGTTTCGCATCGAAATTGCGCTGCATGCGTTCCTCGAAGGCCGCCGCCGGCGAGTCGGACGGCAGGGCGATCGCGCCGCCATGCGTTTTGATCAGCTGCTTCTTCGCGTCCATGATTTCGAGATCGGAGCGGATCGTCACTTCCGAGACCTCGAAGAATTCAGCCAGCTGGCGGGTGCGTGCCTGACCCACCCGCTGAAGTTCCAGCATGATCTGCTGCCGCCTCTGTTCTGCAAGCATATGTGATCCCGACTGTCGCTTTTTGCGACTATCTGACTTTTGAAAAACGAAAGCTTGAGCTCCCAGCTCACAGCTTCTGCTGCAAAACTAGCCGTTGAACGACGAAAATGCACGTCAAAAATTCCTTCGTCACGTAAAAACGAAAGAAATCGAAATATTGAATGTTTGTTTGTTTTCGAGTTAGGTTCTCCAACAATTGAAAAAGCAGCCATCACAAAGGGAAGTCTCGCCATGGGTCTCGGAACCAAAGTCCGCCTCGCACGCCTGTTCTCGAACCCCTCGGGTCATTTGTTCGGAGGCGCCGTCGATCATTTTGTCGGTTATGGCAATGTGCGTGAGGGCGGGCTTGCCGACCTGCCGGGCGCGCTCCGGCGCGTCATGGCGGGGGGGCCGGACTACATCAGCATCCAGCCTGGTGCGGCGCGTCACCTCTGGTCGGAATATGCCGGAAAGGCAGCGCTCGTCATTCAGGGCGGTTGCTTCACCGCCGACGACCGCATTCGCCAGCTCATTGCCACCCCGGAAGATGCCGTGCGCTATGGTGCGGACGCTCTGGCGGTCGCCATTCCCGTGCGCGGCGCCACCGAAGGAGAGTATATCCGCTGGCTCACCGATACGGTCAACGCCGCCGCCCGTTTCGAGATGCCGGTCGTCGCCCATGTCTATCCCCGCGATTTCTCCGACGGCGGCAAGATCGTGTTCACGCCGGATGAGATTGCCTATGCGGTGCGCATCGGCTTCGAGGCCGGCGTCGACGTGATCAAGGTCGGCTATACCGGCGATTTCGAGTCCTTCCGGGAGACCGTTGCGACCTGCCCGATTCCGGTGGTGATCGCCGGCGGCCCGAAAACCGATACGCTGCTCGGAGCGCTCGTCCAGACTTCCGAAGCGTTGCGCGCTGGCGCCAAAGGCGCGGTTGTCGGTCGCAACCTTTGGGGTCATGGCGATACGACCATGGCCGCGCGCGCCTTCAAGCTCGTCATTCATAAGGGGATGGCGCCGGAGGAGGCGCTGGCGGCGGCCGGTGCTTGAGGCGTGTCGCGCCCTTTCCAGGTTCTGGGCTTCGGCGCCCTGGCAATCGATGACATCATCTATGTCGATCGGGGGCTGACGGCCGGCAAGGGGAAGGTGACGAAACGCGCCACCGACCATGGCGGCAACGTGGCGACGGCCCTTGTTGCCGTCGCCCGGCTGGGCGGGCGCGCCGGCTTCATCGGCTGGCTCGGCGATGAGCCCGCGACTGATGTGGCCGGCAGCGAACTCGAGCGTGACGGCGTCGACATATCGCTGGCTCCCCGCCATGCGGATGCCGCTCCGATCCGCTCCGTGATCACGGTCGGTCCCGACGGCGACCGGTTCATTGCCTATGACGACGATGTGCTGCACGGCACGTCGGATGCGCTGCCCGACGATGTTCTGCTGCAGGCCCCGGTGATGCTGATCGACGGTTATGCCACGCACTCGGAAAGCGTCGTGGCCCGCGCACGTGCCTTGGGCCTGGCCGTGATTGCCGATATCGAATGGACGGTCGGTGCCACGACGGATCGGATATTGGCTTTCGCTGACCATCTGGTGTTGCCGCTCGCCTTCGGGCAGGAATATACCGGCGAGCGTGATCCGACGATGATCCTGGACAAGCTCTGGTCTGCGGATCGGTCCGCTGTTGTCCTCACTGATGGCGAACGGGGGACCTACCTCCGCCAGAGTGGCGATGCCGTCCGGTGGCATGTGCCGGCTTATCCAGTACAAGCGGTCGATACCACAGGCGCCGGGGACTGTTTTCACGGGGCCTACGCTCTTGCCCTCGCGGAAGGGAAAAGCCCGCTGGATTGCGTTGCCTATGCTACGGCGGCTGCCGCCATTTCCGTGACCGCACGGGGAGGGCGCCGGGGCCTGCCGGACAACCGGACATGCCTGGCATGGATGGCGGCGGAGAATGCGCCGGTGCCGCTCGCTTTGCCCCAATGCCGGGAATGAGCGCGGGGTGCCTGATGTCGACGCTGGCCGATCGGTCGAGTGAAACCTCTCTGGTGGATAATTGATCGCACGGCGAGATCTCAACACCTGCAGCACGGCCATAAAAATTACGCGCGATAAAAAATAAAATCTCGCAACTAAACATCATAAATAGATATATTTTTCAGATATATATACCGAATTATCGGCACTTTCTGGCGAGTCATACCTCGATTCTTTTGTTGACTTTGAGGCGCAGTCCTGAGCCTTCTTGTCGAAAGGATCGGAGACGGCGGGGAGCGCCGTCTGAAGATGTGATCCGACTGGTACGGGAGGACGAGACGTGGCCGTGGTTGTACTGGACAAAATCTGCAAGACCTATGGCAACAGCTACCATGCGATCAAGGATCTGAGCCTGACGATCCATGACGGCGAGTTTCTGATCCTGGTCGGTCCGTCCGGATGCGGAAAATCGACTGCGCTGCGCATGATTGCCGGGCTCGAGGAAATCAGCAGCGGAACCCTGAGCATCGGCGGCCAGGACGTGGTGGATCTCGCGCCCAAGGACCGGGACATTGCCATGGTCTTTCAAAGCTATGCGCTTTACCCGCACATGACCGTGTTCGACAACATCGCTTTCTCGATGAAGCTGGCCGGAAAGAGCAAGGCCGAACGCACCAAGCGCGTGCATGAGATCGCCAAGATCCTGCAGCTGGAAGCCTTGTTGGGCAACAAGCCGGCACAGCTTTCCGGCGGCCAGCGCCAGCGTGTTGCGATGGGCCGCGCCATGGTCCGCGAGCCGGCGGCATTCCTCATGGACGAACCGCTCTCGAACCTCGATGCGAAGCTGCGCGTGCAGATGCGGGCGGAGATCGCCAGCCTGCAGCGACAGCTGGGCGTGACGACGATCTACGTGACGCATGACCAGACCGAAGCGCTGACCATGGGCGATCGGGTCGCGGTGCTGAAGGGCGGCGTGCTTCAGCAGGTGGATACGCCCAAGGCTTTGTATCACCGCCCGGTCAACGCCTTTGTCGCCGGCTTTATCGGCTCGCCATCGATGAACCTGTTCGAGGGGCGTCTGGAGGGCCGGCGAATTCATCTGCCGGGCTTCTCCATTCCCTTGACCGACGGCGCCTTCGAACGCGCGCCCGGTCTTTCCGCCTTCGAGGGAAATTCCGTGATCTTTGGAGTCAGGCCTGAGGATCTCTATGACAGCCGGTTGCCGTCCGGTGCTTCGTATCCGACGATCCCGGTGGTCGTGAAGTCGATCGAGGAGCTCGGCTCCGAGCTGATCGTGCATTTGAAGATCGACGCGGTCCGGATCGACTCGGGCGATCCCGATGCCGTCGAAGACCTGAGCGGGGCCGCCAACGCCGTCGCGCGGTTCGAAGCGGTCAGTGCGGTCGAGACAGGTCAATCGATCGATCTGGCAATCGACCCGGCGAAACTACACTTTTTCCATCCTCAAACGCATATGGCGCTCTGAAGTGACGAGCGAAAGAAGGGCTCATCGATGCCAGCAAAACAGGAACGACGTCTCCGCATCGGCGTATTGGGAGCGGGCCAGATTGCCCAGGCCGCGCACTTCGAGAGCTGCACCAAGGCGGCCAATGCCGACCTCTATGCGATTTGCGACGTTGCCGAGGATCTCCGCGAACGTATGGCAATCACCCACGGAGCGGAAAAAACCTATGACGACTACGACAGGATGCTGGCCGATCCCGACCTCGATGCCGTGATCATCGCCACCGCCGATGCGTTTCACGTCCCGGCCTCCATTCGCGCTCTTCAGGCGGGCAAGCATGTCCTGTGCGAGAAACCCGTCGGTGTCACCATTGAGGAATGCCTTGAACTGAAGGCCGCTGTCGAGACGTCGGGAAAGGTGTTTCAGGTCGGGCACATGAAGCGTTTCGACGCGGGGCTCCAGGCTGCCAAATCCTTCATCCGCGATGAAATGGGCGAGATGGTCGCTCTGAAAGCCTGGTATTGCGACAGCACGCACCGCTATCCGATGACCGATGCGGTCCAGCCCCTGATCGTCACCAGCGCCAATGCGAAAAAGCCCTGGGCCAATCCGAAAGCCGACCTGCGGCGCTACTACATGCTTGCGCACGGCTGCCATCTGATCGACACCGCACGTTATTTCGCCGGCGACATCGTTTCCGTCAACGCGCGCCTGTCCGAGCGCGCGGGCATCTGGTGCTGGTTCGTGGACGTGGAATTTGCCTCCGGCACGCTCGGCCATCTCGATCTCACCGTCCAGGTGCGCATGGACTGGCACGAAGGCTTCCAGATCTATGGCCGAAATGGCAGCATTTTGGGCAAGACTTATAACCCATGGTACTACAAGAGCAGCGAGGTGGACATTTTCCGCGAAGCGGACGGCGCCACCCATCGCGTTCTCGGCGCCGACGGCCATTTCTACCGCCGCCAGGTCGAAGGCTTCGCCCGCACCATTCTGGACGGCGCGGTGATGGAAGGCGCTGACATCGATGATGGCGTGGCATCCGTACGAGCCATGGTCGCCGTCGCGCGTTCGGCCGAAAGCGGCAAGGCGGTTGCGCTGGCTGACGTCACGGGCGGCGTGTGATGAAGCTCGGCATCTTCGCAAAGACCTTCGAGGGAACGGAGCCCTTGACCGTTTTGAATTCGGTCGCTGCGGCCGGGTTCACCTGCACCCAATACAATATGGCCTGTTCTGGCCTTCCGCCGATGCCGGAGATCATCACGCAAGCCCAGGCCCGCTCGGTCGCCGACGCTGCGCTGAGCAGCGGCGTCGAGATCGTTGCCGTTTCCGGCACCTTCAACATGATCCATCCGGATCCCGCCGTGCGCGAGGCCGGCCTTCGCAATCTGGCGACATTGGCCGAGCGTTGCGCCGGCATGTCGACCGACCTGATTACGCTCTGCACCGGCACGCGCGACCCCATCGACCAGTGGAAGGCCCACGGCGACAACGACACGCCGGAGGCGTGGCGGGATCTCCTCGAAGCCATGGAGACGGCCATCGAGATTGCCGAGCGCTATGATGTGGATCTCGGCATCGAGCCCGAGCTTGCCAATGTCGTCAACTCGGCTGAGAAAGCCGATCGGCTGATCACGGCACTGACGAGCCCCCGCATCAAGATCGTGCTCGATCCGGCCAATCTCTTCGAGGTCGCGACGCTGGATGAGCAGCGGCGCATCGTGTCTTCCGCCATCGACCTCCTGGCCGATCGGATCGTCATGGCGCATGCGAAAGACCGCAATCCTGACGGTCGTTTCGCGACCGCCGGCAAGGGTGTCCTCGACTATGGGCATTATCTCGGCCGGCTCAAGGCGATCGGCTTTGACGGCAGTCTCGTCACGCATGGTCTTTCGGCCTCGGAGGCGGCCGGTGTGGCGGCCTTCCTGAAGAATAGCCTCGACGGTAATTCTGCGGAGGCAGGAAGATGAGACGAGGTCAACCGTTCGAAACCAGCGACGGGACCATTCTCAATGTGGATACGGCGGGCGAGGGCGTGTCCGTCATCTTCCAGCATGGCCTATGCGGAGATGCGGCGCAGACCGATGAGGTCTTTCCGTCCGACATGGGTTTCCGCCGGGTGACCATCGAAGCGCGCGGCCACGGCCAGTCCCAAGCCGGCAATCCGGAGCAAATGTCGATCGCGACCTTCTGCGATGATATCGCCGCCTATATCGAGAAAAACCTCGCATGGCCGGTCGTGATCGGCGGCATCTCGATGGGGGCTGCGATCGCCTTGCGGCTCGCAGTCAAACGGCCCGATCTTGTCAAGGCTCTGATCATTGCAAGGCCGGCCTGGCTGACGGCGTCGGCGCCGGAAAATATGGCGCCCAACGCCGAAGTCGGGCGGCTTGTGAAAACTCTGCCGCCGGGCGAGGCAAAGGCCGCATTCCTGGCCGGGCCGGTGGGCCTGCGGCTCGCCGCCGAGGCGCCGGACAATCTGGCCTCGCTTGCCGGTTTTTTCTCCCGCACGCCTTTGGATGTGACCGCCGAACTGCTCACCAGGATCTCAATTGACGGTCCTGATGTGACCGAAGAGGAAGTCCGCGGTCTCACTACGCCGACGCTCGTCATCGGCCATGAGCGGGACAGCATTCATCCTCTCGCCTATGCGCGCGCGCTTGCCGAGCGGATTGCCGGCGCGCGCTTCGCGCAGATCACCCCGAAGACTGAGAGCCGTCCGCAATATGTCGCGGACTTCCGGCTTGCCATGAGCAATTATCTGAAGGAGCTCTGAAACAATGACGACCCCCTCCAGGACCTGGATCCAAGACCTTCCGAAGGATCGCCTGATCGCGGAATTCTCCGTCTGGTCGGCCGATCTCGTGCATTTGGCGGATGATCTCGCGCGTGTCGATCCTCACGTCGACATTCTGCATATCGATGTCGCCGATGGCCATTTCGCGCCGGCCATGTTGTTTTTCCCCGACCTCGTTGCCGGGGTGCGCAAAGTCTCCGCGCGCCCGATCCATGTTCACCTGATGGTCGCCGACAGCATCATCCTGTCGCAGATCGAGCAATTCGCCGATGCGGGCAGCGACCTGATCAGTCTTCACGTTGAAAATGAAAGCGTCGCCGACCAGGCTCTCGATCTTCTCGACCGTCGCGGTGTCGCAGCCGGCATGGTTCTCAAGGTAGATACCCCCGTCGAGCGGGTCGAAAGATATGTTTCCCGGCTGAGTTTCGTGACATTGCTCGGCACGGCGATCGGCGTGAAGGGCCAGGGCCTCGACGAAAAGGCCGGCGCCCGGCTGCAACAGGCCAAGCAGATCATCGCCGGCTGCGGTGCGGCGCATCGGATCGTGCTTGCGGCCGACGGCGGTATTCGCGAGCACACCGTGCCTCTCCTGCGCCAGTCAGGTGCGGAGACGGTCGTTCTCGGCTCCCTGGCTTTCAATGCGCCATCGCTCGACGAGCGTATGGCATGGCTCCGCGCACTCTAACTCATGGTCTTCACATGCAGCAGGTTGCCATTGGAATCGACCTCGGTGGGACGCAGGTCCGCGCTGCCCTTGTCGATGAGCACGGCAGGATTCTGGCGCGCGCAGCCGAACCAACGGATGCGCTGGCAGGCCCCGACCGCGTGCTCGCCCAGATTTGTGGCCTGGCCGATGGACTGCTCGCGGCATCGAACCCGGCTTCGGTGGTGGGCGTCGGAGTATCCGCTCCAGGCCCGCTCGATACGGTCACGGGCGTCGCCACCGATATCCCGACCCTCCCGGGCTTTGTCGACTTTCCGCTGAAGGCGGAGTTGCAGAAGCGGTTCCCGTTTGCAGTCGACCTCGAGAATGATGCTATTGCCGCTGCCATCGGCGAGTGGCAGTTCGGAATTGGCAAGGGATTTGATAATCTCGTCTATGTCACCGTCAGCACCGGCATTGGCGGCGGCGTTATTTCGGACGGTCGCGTGGTGCGCGGCCGCAAGGGCATGGCCGCCCATGTCGGGCACATGTCGGTCGTGCCGAATGGAGAGCTCTGCCCTTGCGGCAACAGGGGCTGCTTCGAGGCCTACGGATCCGGACCGGCTTTTGCACGACGCGCTCAAATAAGGGCGATGGAATCGAGCGGGACGACGATAGGCAGCGATGGCGGTGTCATCGACAGCCGCAGCATCTTCGCAGCCGCGAGAAATGGCGATCGTCTGGCAAATCAACTGGTTGACGAAGAAGCGGAAATTCTCGGCCGAGGCTTCACCAGCCTGATCCACATTTTCAGTCCGGATATCATTGTGATGGGAGGCGGGCTTTCCCACGAGTTCGACCGGCTCCAACCCGGCATTCAAGGCTACATCACACAATCGGCAATGCCGGCATTCAAAGATGTCAAGGTGATGCTGGCAGCATTGGATCAGAACTCGGGCCTCGTCGGCGCAGCGGCTCTGGCGTTTCTGACCGGCAAGGTACCTGCGATCGATCAGCTTTAGAGCCTTTCCGTATCGAGAGGTTGCTCTCCGTCAGGGCGGCGGGGTGGTACTTTCCCTCAGGATCAGTTCGACTGGCCACAATTCGTGAACCTCATCCACGGCACGTCCAGCGATAAGCTGTAGCGTTAGCTCAGCGCATCGCGTGCCCGCGGCACGCATGGACGATCGGGTTGTCGAGAGTGACGGTACCATGCTTTCTGCCGTCAGATAAGGGAAGACGTCGTCATGGGCGATGACCGACACATCCCGACCCACCGTCATCCCAAGCGAACGGACGGCACGGTAGACACCAAGCGCTGTCATCGTGGAACCGGCAACGATGGCGGTCGGCGCATTCGCGCTCTCCAGAAAAGAGCGGGCATGACGAAAGCCGCTCTCGTCGGAGAATTTATCGCAGACCATCAGGTTGGGATCGACGACGAGCCCACGCTCCTGATGGGCAATCCGAAAACCATGTTCGCGATGGATCGAATACGTCTTGCCCCGCAGGCCGTTGATCATGGCAATGCGCCGGTGCCCGAGATCGAACAGGTGTTCGGTGGCTCTACGCACGGCATTTTCATTATCGATATCGAGCCACGCGTGAACGTGCTCGGTCTCCGAGCGGCCGTGAACCAGGAAAGGCAGGCCCAAGCTGTTCAGCAACTCGATCCGCGGGTCCTTGGGGCGCGGCGAATGAATGATCACTGCATCCACTCGGCGACTTTCGACCAGGCGTCGGTAGGCCTGCATTTCGTCGTCATCATTGTGCGCGGTAATAGGCGTGATGAGAATATCGGTATCGGCCGTTTCCAAGCGCTGCGCCATCCCCGATATGAATTCAGCGAAATGGATTTCTCCCGAACGCCCCATCATCACGCCTATCGCCCCGGCTCTCCCGGTCTTTAGCCGCACGGCATTGATATCGGGGCGATAGCCAAGCCGCATTGCTTCGCCCGCAACCCGGGCGCGCGTGGCCTCGCTCACCTCGGGATAGCCGCTGAGCGCACGGCTGACCGTCGTCGGTGAGAGCCCAAGCTGCTTTGCAAATTCACGAAGTTTCATCGAATGTCTTCTTTGTCCCGGCAATCAATGGACGAAGCGTTGGCGATGCGCAACGGGCAAGTGCCAATCCGGCAAAAATTGAAATCGATTTCAATTTCTTGACATTGAATCTTTGCTCGCGAGGTCAAGAAGTACCTCTAATCGCTGTATATATGGCATTTTCCTATCATAATACAACTGAAGATCGCCAATCGTAATGGCTTGACGCCTCTGCGGCCTTCTGCAATGGTCTGGTTGCCAAATCGATTTCAATTTCTGGGAGGAGATCATGAAAAAGTTTGCTTTAGCCTTGTCCGCACTCAGCGTCGCCATCGCTGCCGGCTCTGTCCGTGCCGCTGAAATTTCGTTTGCCGCAAATACCACCGGCAAAAACGTCGAATTCCTTCACAAGCAGCTTGCAATTTTCGAGAAGAATACCGGTAATCATGTCAAGCTCGTCACCATGCCGTCATCGAGCAGCGAGCAGTTTTCCCAATATCGCCTGTGGCTTGCTGCTGGAAACAAGGACGTCGATGTTTATCAGACCGATGTCATCTGGGCGCCGCAGCTTGCCGAGCAGTTCGTCGATCTGAAGGAGGCAGCCAAGGACGTGGTCGGCCAGTTCTTCCCGTCGATCATCGCGTCTCAGACTGTCAATGACCGGCTTGTGGCGTTGCCGTTGTTTACCGATGCTCCGGCGCTGTTTTACCGAAAGGACCTGCTAGAGAAATATGGAAAACAGCCGCCGAAGACTTGGGACGAGATGGCTGCGACAGCCAAAGAGGTTCAGGATAAAGAACGCCAGGCCGGACAGAAGGACCTCTGGGGCTACGTCTTCCAGGGCAATTCCTACGAAGGGTTGACCTGCAACGGACTGGAATGGGTGAAGTCGTCCGGCGGCGGCCAGATCGTCGAGCCGGACGGGACCATCTCGATCAATAACGAGAAGGCGGCAGCAGCGCTCGAGCGGGCCAAGGGCTGGATCGGCACGATCTCGCCGCCAGGGGTGCTCGCATATCAGGAAGAAGAATCGCGCGGCGTCTGGCAGACCGGCAACGCCGTCTTCATGCGCAACTGGCCGTATGCCTATTCTCTCGGAAACGGTGCCGACAGCGCGGTGAAGGGCAAGTTCGACGTGATGACGCTACCGGTTGCGGCCGTCGGCGATAAGCCGTCTTCGACACTCGGCGGCTGGAACCTGGCGGTTTCGAAATATTCCGAAAAGCAGGACGCAGCCATCGTGCTCGTAAAATTCCTGGCGTCGAAGGACGTTCAAAAGGCACGTGCCATCGAACTGTCCAATTTGCCGACCCTGACGGATCTTTATGACGACAAGGATGTTGCTGCCGCGCAGCCCTTCATGCCGAACTGGAAACCCATTTTCCAGGACGCCGTGCCACGCCCTTCGGCGACGGCCAAGGTGAAATACAACGAGGTGTCCTCGAAGTTCTGGACTGCAGTGCACAATACCTTGTCAGGCAGCGGCTCAGCTGCCGAGAACCTCGAGCTTCTCGAAGCCGACCTAACGACCCTCAAGGGCGACGCTTGGTGAGTATTCCGACCGGCGGCTGTCAGGCCGCCGGTCCGGTCTTCGGACGAGCTAGCGAGGGATAGTCGTTGCATGAGCGAAATCGTAGTTCCACAAGCAGTCAAGCCCAGGGTTTCCCATTTCAGATCCTCCACGGAGCTGCGGTCCGAGCGCATCCGATCGGCATGGATGTTTCTGGCGCCGACGCTGTTGATCTTGGCAATCGTCGCTGGCTGGCCGCTGTTCAGAACGATCTATTTCAGTTTTACGAATGCGTCGCTGAACGACCTTGGCAATGCGCAGTTCGTCGGCTTTGACAATTATTTGTCGTGGGTGACGCTGAAGAGCGGAAGGACCGTCTATCGCGGACTGCTTGCCGATCCGGTCTGGTGGAACGCCGTCTGGAACACTGCCAAGTTTACCGTCCTTTCGGTGGTAATCGAGACCGTGCTCGGACTGATCGTCGCCTTGGTGCTGAACGCACGGTTCGTCGGGCGTGGGATCGTACGGGCCGCAATCCTCATTCCTTGGGCGATCCCAACCATCGTCTCAGCAAAGATGTGGGCCTGGATGCTCAATGATCAGTTCGGCATCCTGAACGATATTCTGCTCGGCTTCGGTCTTATCAGTGAGAAGATTGCCTGGACCGCCAATCCGGAAACGGCGATGATCGCAGTGCTGATCGTCGATGTCTGGAAGACGACGCCCTTCATGGCGCTTCTGATTCTTGCGGGACTACAGATGGTTCCGGGAGACATCTATGAGGCTGCCAAGATCGACGGCGTCAATCCGGTCAAGGTTTTCTGGCGTCTGACGCTGCCGCTGATCCGACCGGCTATCATGGTTGCCGTGATCTTCCGGATGCTGGATGCGATGCGCATCTTCGACCTGATCTATGTTCTGACGCCCAACAATGCGCAGACGAAGACCATGTCGGTCATGGCGCGCGAGAACCTCTTCGACTTCGACAAGTTCGCCTACGGCGCCACCGCGTCAACGGTGCTTTTCCTCATCATTGCCTCCGTAACCGTCCTTTATATCTGGCTCGGTCGCGTCAAGCTCGGCGGGGAGGAACGTTGATGCTGCTTTCGATCGTCAAGAATACGCTCTTCTACCTGCTCGTCACAATCATCGTCATCATTGCGGTATTTCCGTTCTACTATGCGATCCTCACGAGCCTGAAGACCGGCACGGCCCTTTTCAAAGTCGATTATTGGCCGACCTCGATCTCCTTCGGCAACTACACGTCCGTGATGGGCCAGGGCGGTTTCGTCCGCAGTCTGGCGAATTCCGCGATGATCGCCTGCGTCGTGGTTTCAGCATCGCTGCTACTTTCGATCACCGCTTCGTTCGCTTTGGCCCGGGTACACTTCCGCGGGCGGGCACTGTTGATGTTGACCATCCTCTCGGTGTCGATGTTTCCGCAGATTGCCGTTCTTGCGGGCCTCTTCGAACTCATCCGCTGGATCGGCATCTTCAACACGCCCTTCGCGCTGATCTTTTCCTACATGATCTTCACGCTCCCCTTCACCGTCTGGGTGCTGACGACCTTCATGCGCGAATTGCCGATCGAGATCGAAGAGGCGGCGATCGTCGATGGCGCTTCACCTTGGGTCATCATCACCCAGGTGTTCATGCCGTTGATGTGGCCGGCGCTGGTGACGACCGGACTGCTCGCCTTCATCACCGCCTGGAACGAGTTTCTTTTTGCGCTGACGTTCACATCGTCGGATACGCAGCGAACCGTCCCGGTTGCGATCGCCCTGCTTTCGGGCAACAGCGAATTCGAGATCCCCTGGGGCAACATCATGGCGGCTTCAGTGATCGTCACCGTGCCGGTTGTCGTGCTTGTTTTGATATTCCAGCGCCGGATCATTTCGGGGCTGACCGCCGGCGGCGTCAAGGGTTGAGGGAGTAGAACATGGCAGAAATCCGACTGGAGAATATCCGCAAGAGCTTCGGCGCTTTCGAGGTGATCAAAGGCGTGACGATGGACATCCGCCGGGGCGAGTTCATGGTGTTCGTGGGGCCGTCGGGATGTGGCAAGTCCACGCTGCTGCGGCTTATCTCCGGGCTCGAGGACATCACCTCGGGAACCCTCTCCTTCGACAACAAGACGGTGAACCAGCACGCGCCGTCGAAGAGAGGGATCGCCATGGTGTTCCAGTCCTACGCGCTCTACCCGCATATGACGGTCTTCGACAACATGGCTTTCGGCATGAAACTTTCCGGGAGTACCAGAGGCGAATGCCGCCAGCGTGTCGAACAGGCCGCCGGTATGCTGCAGCTCTCACCCTACTTAGACCGCTTGCCGCGACAGCTTTCCGGCGGGCAGCGTCAGCGCGTCGCAATCGGCCGGGCGATCGTACGCGATCCCAAGGTCTTTCTCTTCGACGAGCCGCTGTCCAACCTCGATGCGGCGCTTCGAGTCGCGACGAGGCTGGAAATTGCGAAGCTTCATCGCAGCATGAACAACACGACGATGGTCTATGTGACCCATGACCAGGTCGAGGCCATGACACTCGCCGATCGGATCTGCGTGCTGAGGGACGGCGTCGTCGAGCAGATCGGCACGCCGCTGGAACTTTACGAAAGCCCAAATTCGGTCTTCGTTGCCGGCTTCATCGGTTCGCCGAAAATGAATTTCCTCTCGGGCGAACTGGCGCAAGCCTATGATAGCCACACGATTGGCGTGCGCGCCGAGCATGTTCGCATCACGCCCGAGTCGCCCGTTTGGAGCGGCACGGTCATCCATTCAGAAATCCTCGGCTCCGATAGCTTCGTCTATGTGGATATCGGGGCGGATGAGCCGCTCATCGTGCGGGAAGCCGGAGTCTCCCGCCATGCGCCCGGCCAAACGCTTGGCCTTACGCCGCTTGCCGGCCACATCCACCGTTTCGACCGGTCGGGCCGTTCGCTTGAGCGAGCCTCCATTCGGGCTGCCTGATGTTCCCAAGGTCGATGTTCTTCCCAGGACTCGATCCGTTTTTTAACTATAAGGAGAGGACGACGTGACCATTCGCACCGTTGTGTGGGGAGAGAATATCCACGAGAATACCAATGCCGTCGTCCGGGGCATCTATCCCGAAGGCATGCACACGACGATCGCCAACGCGCTGAATACCGATCCCAGTATCTCGGCGACGACGGCGACGCTGCAGGAGCCGGAACACGGACTCAGCGAAGCCCGCCTTGCCGAAACCGATGTCTTGACCTGGTGGGGCCACAAGGATCACGGCGCGGTCTCCGACGTCGTCGTTGAGCGTGTCGCCAAGCGCGTCTGGGAAGGCATGGGGCTGCTCGTGCTGCATTCCGGCCATTTCTCCAAGATCTTCAAGCGGCTGATGGGCACACCCTGCGCGCTGAAATGGCGCGAGGCGGGTGAGCGCGAGCGTCTGTGGACGATCAATCAGCGCCATCCGATCGCCGCCGGCATCGGCGAACATTTCGAACTCGAGAACGAGGAAATGTACGGCGAGCAGTTTTCGGTGCCGGAACCGC
>NZ_ML133530.1 GCF_003985145.1 Rhizobium anhuiense
AATGCCGATAATCTGTTCGTCTGTGAAACGGTTGCGCTTCATTCTCTGGTCCTCTCAATGGGCCAGAGCTTACTTCAAAATGGATTATTTCAACGGGGCAAGGTCAGGGCGGTCGTACACCTCGCCGTAAACCTCAGAAACCGCAGATTGGAGTTTATTGTAGTCCACGTAATTTTCGATCTCACGTCCTTTGGTCAGCCAGCACAAGCCGCTTCCCTTCTGAAATTCACCTTGCAGTCTCTGCTTTGTATCGTTGATGGTGTCGCGAGCACTTGTTTTGTCGCTATCCATAATAAGCGCAAGGTTCTGATTGAGGGATCGGAGCGCGATGAACTCGCCAATCTCGTCTGCATCAGCGCTCAAGTGGCTGAGTAAACGACCGCCATAAAACATGATTGAAAAGTGAATGCCCTCGCTTAGGTCAGGTGCGGCCTTGACGAGCCAGTGTTTCAGATAGATGCGATCGGATGGTCCTTCGACCCATATGACCGCGTTAGCCTGCACTATGTCGGACGCCCGATATCCTAGGTCCGCGCATATTTGATATCGCTCGCTGCGTAGAATACTCTCAGATATCTTGGTCTGCGTCCCATCGTTCGATACGTGGAAAATCGCCGCGCCCGGGGTGTCGATGAAACTCGCGGAGTGGGTGGCGATAAAGTATTGGTTTGAAGTGTATTCCTTCAAATACTTAATAAGCTTCCGCTGGAGAATGGGATGGAGATGTATCTCTGGTTCCTCAATGCATATTATCTGTCTGTCAAAGAGCGTGCAGAAAGATGCCAACAGTACAACTTCATGAATTCCCGTGCCCAACGAAGAAAGCGGCAGAACCTTATTGTCCATATGAACGAGAATGTGCTGCCTATTATGCGGGATCTCAATTAGTGCATCGTCGCGGTCTGTGACGCTCTGTAGAAATCGGTTTATGTTGTCGAAAACAACTCTGTCTGCCCGTTTGTCGTGATCCGGACTTTGTACTTCCATCAATCGGTCGATTAACCCAGCGCCGCTAAGATCGCTTAAAGTTGCACCTGCTGGCCCGATTTGGCGCTTAGCGGGAATTAGCCTGGTTGCCGGAAGTTTCAGGCTTATCACTTGCTGCAGCCGCGTAAGGATTTCGGGGATCCAGTGCTGATCCAAGCTGCCATTTGTCTGACCGGTCAACGCATTCCAAAGGTAATACCACTCCTCGCGGATGAGCACGGTTGCAATTCGCTCTTGGAGGCCGGCTTCCGCAAAAACCGGTTCGGTTACCTTCCCGTTTCGGCCCATCCAGATAATGTTTCTGTCTGGCAAAGCTTCAATAAGTTTAACTAGCACTGGCCATTGGGAAGACTTTAAAGTTGAAAATTTTCTGCGAGCCGAGTCCACGAAGATGTCTAGCGGAAAGCCAATCAAAGCTTGAATCTCACCGGTTTTTGCTCCCCGGTAGCGCTCTATTGACGCAGTAATTTCGCTGTCCACGACATTATCCGCACGAAAAGGCAAATACTTTGACACGAAATTGAGGACGGTCGATTTCCCCGAATTGTTTACGCCGATGAAGAAGTTGAAATCTCGAAATTCGCGAAGCTTTTGTTCTTCTGCGCCTATTCCTCGGTAAAACTGTAGGGAAAGCGCGTGGAGGAATACTGTCATCTTAATGCCCAATTGATGCGTCTTTAAATCGTATCTTCCACACGAGACAACGCGAATCCACGCCTATCATGCAGTCGGACGCAGAAACTGGTTGATTTCGTTTACCGTTCGCTAGGGCTGATCCTACCCGCCTCACGCCCTCGCTAAGCGAATGATCTCGTCGAGCACGAATTTGCGCGATTGCGGCGGCGTCAGATTGTGATCGGCATCCGGCAGCATCAGCAACCGCACGTTCGGATAGCGCGAAAGCCGGGCGCCGCGCGGCCCGAAGTGGAAATAGACGTGGTCGAGCCCGACATCGCCCTCGCTGTAAATCAGCGTCAGCGGCACCTTGCGCTTGCCGAACAGCGCAAAGGAGTGCCGGACCTCGCGGGCGATATGGCGCCGGTCGGGAAGCAGCTCGAGCAGCGGTGCGATCCACGGCGATAGCCGGCGGCCGGCGGCGATGACGATATTCTGCAGCGCCGCAACGACGTCCACCTGGCCGCGCAGCAGCCGCTTCAGCGTGTCGAGCCGCGCCATGCGCTGGCCGTAGTCGTCAAGGCTGCGCGGAACGGAGACGACATGCTCCCTACGCACCGGTATCTTCGGATCCCAGTAATAGACGAAGGGATTGATCGATACGACAGCCTTCAAGCGGTCGTCGGCGACACCGGCGCGGAAGGCGACGTAACCGCCGCTGCATCGGCCGGCGACCATGACGGGACCGGCGACGACGCTTTCGAGCAGATCGAGCGAGGCGACCGCATCCGCGGTCTGGGTATCCGAATAAAGCACCTGTTCCGGCGCGTCCGGCCGCGGCGGGCTGTCACCGACATTGGCGGAATCGAAGCGCAGCGAAACGACGCCCTGGCGGGCAAGTGCGCGCGCCATATCGACCGTCGTCCGTCCCCAGCCGGCATGCCGGTCATAGGCTGTCGACAGAAAGAGCACGGCATTGCCCTTGATCTCACCGAGTGGCCGGCTGACGACGCCGATCAGATGATTGTGGCTGCCGAAACGCACCGGCGTTTCGGCAAAACCCTCGCCGGCAAGCGGCGGATTCTCGATCACATCAGGCGAATGCGCCGCGGATGTCTCCGTCGTCGTCGCCTCCAGCCAGGTCGTCAGCAGTTCGACGACGGCCATCGGCGTCTTGGCAAACAGCGGATTGGTGGCGAGCTCGTCATAGCCTTCGAAAGCCTTCTGCTCGACATCGGCGCCAAGCGCCTTCAGTGCATCGGCAAAACCGGTATCCTCGGCCTTCGCGGGACGTTCGAGGATCAGATAGCGGGAGGCTGCGAGCCCCTGTGGCGAGGCGATGGTAAGCTTGCCGAGCTCGGCGGCAATCTCTTCGGGCATGACGAGCCCGGCAATCTGCACCTTCGCGGTCTGGACATGTTCCTTGCCGAGGCCGAGATCGGCATCGATGATCTTCGACCACATGTTGAGTTCGCGCAGATAGGCCCGGCCGCTCAGCACCGGCGCCAGCATGACGAGGCTGTCGACGCCTTCGATCGAGGAACCGATGCGATGGGCAAGCGTTGCGCCGAGGCCCTGTGCGATGAGGATGATACGGTCGCAGCCGCTCAGCGATTTCAGCTTGACGGCGGCGGCGCGGATCGAATTTTCCCAGGTTTCCAGCCTTGCCGGCAGCGCATCGAAATCGAGCGCATCGCCGGTGCCGCGATAGTCGAAGCGCAGGCTCGGCACGCCGATATCGGCGAAATGCTCGGCCGCGACGCGGAAGAATTTGCGGCTGCACATCTCCTCGAACCCCCAGGGGCTGACGAAAAGCACGGCGGCCGAACGTTTCTTCACGAGACGATTCTCCGGCATGAACAGCCCGATCGTGCCGTCGAAGACAACCGGCAGGGCAGCACTGCGTCCCGCGCCCTCGGCTGGTTCGAGCGAGAATTCGCCGGGCGCGACCTTGGCGCGATCGGGATCGCCGGGAAGCCGCGGCGCGATGAAATTGATCGCGTGGCCGACCGGCCGGCGCAGCAGGGACGGCATCTTGTCGAGAATGGAGTGCATGACGTCGACATCCTCGCCCGGCACGGCGCGCAGCACGCGCAGTGCCGCGAAATAACAGAACGCACCGGCAATGATCGCGCCGATGAGACCGGCCGGACCCCCGACGAATTCCAGCACCGAAATCGCTCCGCAAGCACACAGCACGGAGGCGAGCGTCACCTTCGTCAGGCTTGCGTAGAGACCCGATAGTTGGGATCCGAATCCTGTCTGTCTGATCATCATCACCGACATCGCAACGAAGACGAGGATGCGCACGAGTGCGGCACCCTCGGCGGCAAGCCTAGGTACGATCAGTAAACAACCCGCTACCATCAGTAGGCCACCTATGACACTGATATTCAGGCGGGAGCGGGCCCTGTCCATCGACAGCAAATAGAGGCTGAGGATCTGCATGAACGTATAGGCGGGCGCGACCAGCGCAAGCAGCGCCACCACCGTCCCACTGCGGCGGAACGCTTCGCCGAACACCACGATCACCAGTTCGCTGGAGATCGCCGCAAGCCCGAGGCTCATCGGCAGCACGATATAGGCCATGGAGCGGGTGACGGCGGCGAAGACCTCGACCGGCAATGTCGAGTCGTCGCTGTTATGCCGCCGCTCGGAATAATAGGGCAGCAGGCTGCCGGTCATCTGGATCGGCAACTGCAGCGCGATATTGGCGATCGACAGGCCGACGGCATAATAGCCGACCATCTCCACCGACCAGAACTGCTGCAGGAAGAGCAGTTCGAGCCGGTTGAGGAAGATGGAATCGATGATGAACTGGATCGACAGGATGGCGGAGGAGGAGGCGAGATATTTGAGCGAGACCCCGCACCAGTCGCGCCGCGCAAGAAGGATCGGCAGCGTGGCGAAAAACAGCACGAGCTGGCCGAGCGCATAACCGACGAGGACGCCTTCGACGCCATAGAGAACGGCGCCGACGGCAACGCCGGCAAGCTGCACAATCGAAACGGCGACCGTCAGCCGAAAGAAGGCGCCGAGTTTCTTTTCGCCGATCAGGTAGAATTTGACGAAGGAACCGATCGCCTGGACGAAAAACAGCACGCCCGTGACCAAAGCGACGGATGGCGCGGTCTCCGCCCAGTGCATCTTTTCCGAAGTCAGGAAGAACAGCGCATAGAGCGCCAGCAGCGCGACGGTCGAGAACATCATGAAGCTGACGAGGATCGCGGCAAAACCCCGCCGGCGGCGTGTATCGTAGCCCTCCGCCGAAAGCTGCGGCAAGGTCTTCAGCAGCGTGATGCTGGAGCCGAGTTCGGCGATCGAGGCGCCCGTGACCACCAGCCAGAGCGAGAAAGCGACGATGCCGTTGGCTTCCGGCCCGAGCAGCCGCGCAGTTATGATCGAGGAAACGAAGCCCGTCAGAAGCAGCAGCATGCCTGCCGCCGCATTCATCACCGAGTTTGCGATAATACCCTTCGACATCTATCCATCCGTCAGCATCGGCCTAAAGCGCGTCACGATCTTCAGATCGCTTCTCGCACTTTAGGTTTTTGTTTTTACCCATGTCGTTATCGCAAAACCGCTGCACACTTTTGCGCGCCATGCTCTAAAGCCGCATACCCGCCATCTCTAATGCGAAAATGTTAAAATAAAGCGGAGTGACGACCTCACCTTAGCTGGCTTGCATCGCCGACAGCCTCTGGAGCGCCTTCTCATAGCTGTTCTCTGCAAGGTATTTCAGCAGGAACTCCCGCGCCTTCTCGGCCTTCTCTCGTGCACGCTGGGGCGCGAGGAAGATGTCCCGCAAGTGCGCAGCCGCCGCCTCTGGAGAAGGGTCAGCCCAGACCGCGCCCGCGAGCCCGGCAAATTCGGGATGGGTATCGATGACCCGAATGAGCGGAGAGGCGACCATCCAGCTATTGTCGGGATCGCAGAAATCCACCGTGCCCGACCAGGCGGTAGAAATCACCGGCGTGCGCTGCATGATCGCCTCGGCCACCGTCAGCCCGAAACCCTCGGAACGATGCAGCGAAAGATAGGCGTCTGAACAGCGGATGAGGCCGTTGATATCGGCGTCCGACAGCCTGTCGGTGACGATCTTGATCCGGGGGTTGCCGGCGACCGAAGCGATCAGTTCGCGCAGGCCTTCATCCCTATCGATATTGCCACTGGCCTTCATCAACAGGAAGGCGCTTGGGGCTTCGGCGACGAAGATCCTGAAGGCCTCGATGATGGCCTTCGGATTCTTCCGGTTGATCGAGGAGCCGGCACTGAAGATGAAGCTGACGAGAAAGGCGTCTTCCTCGATGCCGAATTTCTGGCGCATGCCTTCCGTCGCCGGCTTCTCCGTGACGGGATGCGGAACCACGATGACGGGTGCCGCGGTCAGCGGCGCAATCGTCCGCCGGGTGAATTCCGACGGCACGAAGACCGCATTCATGTAATGCATCGCATTGCGCCATTCCGCCGGCACAACTTCGAGCTCCCAGGCGAAATAGCCGATGTTGAAGGCGCGGGTGAAATTTCCAACGCCCTTCTTCAGGATGGCGCGCGGCAGCATCGGCGGATTGAGATGCCAGATCCGGCTTCCCGCGGGTTCGGTGGAAAGGTGCGACGGCATCCATCCGGCGAAGGCATTCTCGTCGGGATGCGTGCTGACGTCGGAAAGCGCAATCGCCCGCCCCGCCTCCGACAACGCGCCGGCGCAGAGCCTTGCCGATTCGCCGACGCCGACCGCCATCGAGAGATAGCCGACGATCTCCACCGGCTTGCGCGGATTGAAGGCAAGACGCGCGCGTGGAATCAGCCGCTGCAGGACATGGGCGCGCAGAAAGCGGTATATCGTTCTCAAATCACGGTCTTTCCAAATGGATCGGCATCAGCCCCAGAGCATGATGCCGAAAAGTGTGCGCGGTTTTCGGACGGCAGCATGCTCTATCTCTTTTCTAGAACGCGACACGATGCGAACTGCCTAAACTTCTGATCTCACCCGTAGGCGGAACATCGCTTTCCGCGCTCAGGAGCGCATGCAGCTTCACGCGCCACGCCACGCCGGGAGCGAGATGGAACCAGTCGTCGTCGGCCCGATAGCCTTCGACGTCGATATGCACCGATTGCGCCAGCCGGTCGGTCCTCAAATCGACGAACCAGTCGTCGCCATCTCTGCCGAGTGACGCTTCGATCCCTGCGTCATGGAGCGCCTTCCCCCGGCCGCACGGGAAGTGGAAGCTTTCGGCGAGAATGGCGCCATCTGCCAGCGAGCGCAGACGCGCCACGCTTGCGTCGTGCGATGGTGGTCCAAAACGGAAGGCATAGGTCGTATCGAAGAAGGCGCCGAACAGCGTTGTGCAGGCAAAACGCTCCGTGCTCCTTGCCGCCAGCTTGAAGGCCATGCTGCCGCTGACGACCTGTTGCTTGCCGTCCCGCAGGCAGACGACCTCGAGCTCCACGTCGAGCGCGGCGTCCGCCTCGTTGACGACATGCACGTCGAGACCGTTGGTTCCCTCGTCGGTGAAGACCACTTGCACCGGCCGGAAGGCACGGCGCATCGCATACCAGACGGGCTTCGGCTCTCCGGTGGAATCGATCACCCCCCAGCCGGGACCGGGCAACAGGTCTTGCAGCGTCCAGACGAGCGCGCCGTTGCAGCCGGAGCCCTTGCGCCGCCATTCGGCAAAAGCCTCCTCGATCACCTCGCCGGTGACGGCGCGGGAGAGATCGAGATAGTGTTCCGGATCCTCACGGCGCAATTGGGCCGGATCGAAACCGTAGAGAAGGTGCAGATAGAAGTCGCGAACATCCTCGAAATCCCACGATGCGCTGCGGTCGCGCGGCACGCGGGCCTTCCAGAGCGGGCTATGGACGGCGGGCACGTCGAGATGACGCTGCAGCGTCCTTTGCTGCGGCACATGCGCGAAGGCGAGGCCTTCGGAGGCAAACCGCACATCGGCGCGGCGCGCATCGGCAATCGGCCGCATATAGGCGCCGACGCCGTAATAATGTGCAATTCCGGCATTGGGCGAAAAAGGCATGGCCCCGCCATAGGGCGAATTCGGGACATAGGGCACGTCGGGACGCATGCGCGCGACGACCGCCGGGATGATCTCGTCGGTGACCGGCCCGCTCCAGAATTCCGCCGGCAGGCCGAGCATCGCCGCCTGCTGGTGGATTTCACTGCCGCCGCAAAGCACAGCGAGGGAGGGCGACGCCTGGACACCGTGCAGAAATTCCTCGACCTCCGCATGCACATGGCCAAGAAAGGCCTTGTCGTTGCGCGGATAATCGAAATTGGCGAACATGAAATCCTGCCAGACGAGCAGGCCGAGTTCATCGCAGAGCGCGAAGAAATCCGGCGTCTCATAGGCCATGGTGCCGCCGATGCGGATCATGTTCATCCCGGCCTCCGCGGCAAGCCGCAGGAACGGTTCGTAATCCGCCCGGCCGCCCGGCAATCGCACGATATCGGCCGTCGTCCACACCGCGCCGCGGCAGAAGATGCGTTCGCCGTTGACGGTGAGCGCGAAGTTATCACCATCGGCACCGCGGTCGACATCGATCCGGCGGAAGCCAGTCGTGCCGAGCGGATATTCGACGCCGTCGGAAACCAGTGTCAGCTCGTAGAGACGCGGAGCGCCGTGGGTGTGCGGCCACCATGGCTCGATGTCGGGAAGCTTGAGAATAGCCGAGTAATGACTGTCGCCGACCTTCTCGAAAGGCTGCTCCATTCCGCCGCAGCGCAGCAGCATGGCGGGATCCTCGGCATTGCTATGCAGCGATACGCTGAGACGGCCGGCGCCGCTCTCCGCCAAGAGGGCGCGGATGGAGACGTTGTCGATCGAGACGGGATTGCGCCGCACCATGGAAATCGGTCGCCACGGCCCGATAGCATGAATATCGGGGCACCAGCCCGGCATATGGCCGAGCAGCGTCGTGCGAAAATTCTTCAGGCCCGCCGGCGTGATCATCTGCGGCCGCCAGCGCGCGCGCGGGCCGGGCTCCGACAGACGGGGGCCGAGCGCCCGGAAGCAGAGCGCCAGTTCGTCGCCGCCCGACAGCGTCACCGGAATCTCGTGCGCCGTGAACATGCTCTCGGAAAACAGGATTTCCTGGCCGTTCAGGAAGACATGGCAGAGCGTCGCGAGCCCTTGGAAATGCAGGATCGCTTCGCCGGGCTCGGCATCGAAAAGCCGGCAGAGATACCAGGCATCCCGCGTGTTCAGCGGCTCGGGATTTTCACGGTCGAAGAGCCCAGCCTTTTCGAGCGCCGCGGCGACAGTGCCGGGAACGGGCGCGGGAATGAACTGGGCGGAAAGGTGAATGTCGTGCGGCACGGCGCAGGCGCCCGGCTCCGTCAGGATCAGGTTCCAGCCTTCGGAAAGCAGGCTTTCCTCGGCACCGATGCTTGCCAAACGCCCCCGCATGGTCAGATCTCCGGCTTCAGATTCGCCCCGCAAGCGACGCCATCATGGAATCCCATGCATCGGCGGCCGGATCAAGTGCTGCCTGCAACGGCTCGAACTTCCTGCGGGTGACGGCGCGGGCAAGCTGGAACTGCACCGATTTCGCCACCTCGGAAATGCGCCTGGCATGCTCGGCGGCAGCCGCGAATTCACCGGCGGAAAGCCAGGTGAGGTAATCGGCCGCCAGCTCGAAATTGGCGCCTACCTGGCGAAGCGTGTTGAAGGCGTATTTGTGGAAGAAGCCGAACGGCCGTTCCGCTACCGCTTCGACCTGCTGCGGAAAGACGCTTGCAAAGGCGCGGATCGGGTTTTCGCGGGGACGCCTGATGAAATGAAAGCCGGCAAGCTGCCGCGCGGTCTTCCGCAGATGCGTTTCATCAGCCGGCTTTTCCGGAAACCGCGCAAATTCCGTATAGGGCAGGAACGGCGGATCGTTCTCCGTCAGATGCAGCTGGAACAGCCCGTCGAAATCCTCGCCTTCCAGGCGGAAATAACCGGCATTGTGAAAATAATCGACGCGCTTGGCCGCAACATCCAGCCGGTTGATCGCCACCGTCGTCTTGCCGTGCTCCTGCCGGTAGGCGGTGCCGCGCGTGTCCGGCATGTAGAAGGAATCCATCTCGATCAGGCAGAGACGGGCACGGGCGATCTGAACCTCGACATGGCGTTCGACACGGTCGTAGATGGCAAGCTCGGTGGCGCGAATACCGTAGAGCGCTTCGAGATCCTGGAGCGGCACCTTGAAGAAGGTGAACTGGTCGCCCTCGAAATCCTGCGTCAGGGTAAAACCCAGCATCGCCTCGGGCGCGACACCGGATGATGCCAGCACCTCGATCCAGAGATCGACATAGCAATTGGTTTCCGGCCAGGCGCGCTCACTGGAATGCAGCGCATGCGCCCGGTAGGTTTCCGGGTCGATTCCCGAAAATACCGATGTCATGGATGTGCTCAGCCCCACAGCGCTTTCCGTACGCTGGCCGGCCATTGCTTCACATCGAGCCCGTGATGGTGGAAGAGGGCAAGCGCGATGCGCTCCAGCCCGAAGCCGACGCAGGCGGTGTGCGCGACGCTGCCGTCTTCGAGATTGAGACCCCATTTCGTGCCGAAGGCATCCTGATGGTAGTTGAAGCTCATGCAGGCGGTCGGATTGGCAGCCGAGGTGATCGGGATCAGCAGCTCGAATTTCAGGTTCTGGTCGCGCTGATTGTTGGCGAGCATCTTGCCGGCGCGGCCGAAGAACGGATCGTTGGCGACGTCGATCGTCACGTCGAGACCGACGGCCTTCATCATCTCGACGCCGCGATCCATCCAGCGCTGGCGGAAATCGGTGACGTGCTGTTCAGTGCCCATGCAGATATATTCGCGCATGCGGAACAGCTGCTGGCGGGCAGGATCCTTCGACGGCTCATGGCGGAAGCAATAGGATTGCAGGTCGAAGAGGCCGCCCGTCTTTGGCAGATTGCCGCGCTTGGCGATCGTCGGATAGAGCGGATAGCAGGCAGCCGGCGTCAGCACGATGTCGGTCGCCTCCTGCCCCTTGGTCCAGTCCTCGCCGACTTCCATGCATTGCAGCAGGCTGACATGATCGAGTTCGCTGCCGCAGAAACTGTGCACCGTGCCAGCCAGTTGCGGGAAGCTCTTCATGTAACCGCTCTTTTCGAAAAAGGCGCGGTTCATGCCCGGCGGGAAGCGCATCGCCTCCGCGCCGTCGGCGCCGCCGAACCTGTCGATCAGCCGCTCGAAGGCAGCGATCACGTCTTCGAACTGGCCGCTGCGGCCATAGAGCCCGTCGATGCCGGTATCGATCAGCAGGCCGGATTCGAAAAGCCGGTCCAGAAACGAGGTCTGCATATCCATGACTGTCACCCCAGTAGGCTAGTGTCCTGCTTATGGACAAGAAGCATGCTCGACGTATTGCCGAGGATGCGGTCGTTCGAGATCATCAGCTGTGCGGAATGCGCGTCGCGCAGATGGCGTCCGAGGCTGAACGGCGTGCCGTTCTTGTAGCCCATGATGCCGCAGATCAGCATGGCATGGTTGACGATCTCCAGGATCGTCTCGGACGAGGCGATCTTGACGTTGTTCATCGCCACCGCAAAGCCCATCGAGGACAGCCTGTCGACATCGGCCTTGGCATCCTCGTAGGCCTTGAGGCCGGCAACCACATTGGATTTCACCATCTGCAGCAGGTTCGAAACCTCGGCGAGGCGCAACGCGCCCGGCGGCTGGGCATCCGGCGCCTTGCGGGCGGCGGCGCGCACGAAGGCCTGGGCACGTGCGACGGCATCGACTGCGATGCCGTACCAGACGCCACTCCACAACAGGTGCGAGGAGGCGAGCATGGATTGCGCCGCGATCTCGGCGAAAGGCTTCGGCAGGATCTGATGCGCCGGCGCCTCGCCCTTGAACAGGAAGCCGTCGGAGCAGGTGCCGCGCATGCCCAGCGTATTCCAGACATGGGTCTTCTCGAGCGTGTACTGATCCTTGAGGAAGGCCGTCAGCACCTGATCGGAGGAAGCCGCCTGCGCGTGGGCACGCGACGTGATGAGGATCGCGTCGGCATGCGAGCCGTAGGAAATGACGGTCGCATCCTTTTCGAGGCGGCAAGTATCGCCATCGACCTCGACCGCGCAGATGCTGTTGCGCAGGTTTCCGCCGATGCCGCCTTCGGTGGTGGCGGAAGCAATCAGCAGCTGCTCTGCGGCGATGCGGCGCATGAAGCTGCGATGCCATTCGCTGTCGGCGCCGTGTTCAACGAGGCTCGACAGCTTGATGTGATGCATGGCGAAGACCATGGCGCTTGCCGCGCAGGCCTGGCCGAGCATCGAGCACAATTCGGCGATCTCGGTGATCGAGGCGGATTCACCGCCGAGATGGCGCGGCACCTGGATGCCGAGCAGCCTTTCGGCCTTCATCGCCTCCACGGCTTCGCGGGGAAAGCGGCCTTCGACATCGACGGCATCGGCGTGCTTTGCCGCGATTTCGGCGACGCGGGCCACTCTTGCGACAAGACCGTCCTGCATGATCTTGACGGGGAAATTCATCAGGCGACCTTCCGGCTGTCCCGGATGAGATCGACGGTCCTGGCGATGGCCGAGATGCTCGCGAAGGATTTGCGGTTCAGGAGATTGTCGGGAAATTCGATGTCGAAGGCCTCTTCGATGCCAAGCATCAGCTGCACGGAAGCAAAGGACGTCAAACCTGCCGCATAAAGATCGGCATCGTCGCCAACCTGGTCGATCGACACAGGAAGCTTGCCGAATTTGGCTACGAGGTCGCGGATTGTCGTATTCATCCCATCACTCCAAGATTCTCATGATCCCGAACCGGCGTTCATCGCCTTGTCATGAGCGTTCTTTTAGTGCGGAAAACAGAACATTCCGCTAATTTGTTGGGTTAAATATGACTAAGGCTCACAGTTAGGATTTTAGCGATCATTCCGGCATTGTCGTAAACAACGATTTTCTATCAACGACTTAGGACAATCTTGCCGCTGCGACACACAATAGCTTCTGGCGTGACGAGTACAGAAATGACACGCAAACGCGCCGCTTTTTGTCTCAATCGGCCGGCGGATAGGAATGCTCGCCGCCGCGATAATCGGTGATGGAATAACATCCGTCGCCTGTCGCCCGGATAGCGCTCCCACTGATGACGGCCTTGCCGTGACCGCCTGGAATATCGAGAATGTAAGTCGGCTGGCAGAGACCGGAAATCCGCCCGCGCAACGCCGCGACGATCTCCTGCCCCTCCTCGATCGTCACTCTGAAATGACCGGTGCCGGGCGCCAGATCCGGATGATGCAGGTAATAGGGTTTGACGCGGATTTCGACGAAGGCCTTCATCAGCGCCGCAAGCACGTCGGGATCGTCGTTGACGCCCTTGAGCAGCACCGACTGGCTGAGCATGGCGATGCCGGCATCGACAAGGCGGGCGCAGGCTGCGCGCGCTTCCATCGTCAGTTCCCTGACATGGTTGGCGTGCAGCGCCACATAGACCGTCTTGCCGCCTGCTTTCAGCGCGGCGACCAGCGCCGCATCGATCCTTTCCGGATCGACGACCGGAACACGCGTGTGGAAACGCACGATCTTCACATGGGCGATCCCGGCGAGCGTCTCCATGATGTCGTGGAGACGGCGCGGAGAAAGCACCAGCGGATCGCCACCGGTGAGGATGACCTCCCAGATCTCCTCATGACCTCGGATATAGTCGAAAGCGGCCTGCATCGCCGTGGCATCGAGCGTGCCGAGGCCCTGCGGTCCGACCATTTCGCGCCGGAAGCAAAAACGGCAATAGACCGGGCAGACATGCACGGCCTTGAGCAACACACGATCGGGATAGCGGTGAACGATGCCTTCGACGGGGCTGTGGGCATGATCGCCGATCGGATCGGCGCGTTCCTCGCTGGCGATCGTGAGTTCGGCGATATCGGGCACGAACTGCCGGGCGATCGGATCATCGGGATCGGTGCGGTCGATGAGCTTGCTGATCACCGGCGTCAGCGCGATCGCATAGCGCGCAGCAACCTCTTCGAGCGTTGCACGATCGGCAGACGCGGCGAGCCCTGCCTTCACAAGATCGTCGACGCTCTTGATCGGTTTGACGACATTCATCTTCCATACTCCGCAACCGGCGCCCAGAGCACCTGGTCGATGCGCGATGCTCCCGTTGCCAGCATTACCAGCCGGTCGAAACCGAGCGCGATGCCGCTTGCCTCTGGCATCAGCGCCAGCGCGGCGAGGAAATCCTCGTCGATCGGATAGGTCTCGCCGTAGACCCGCGCCTTCTCGGCCATCTCGATCTCGAACCGTCGCCGCTGTTCGGCAGCGTTGGTGAGCTCGCCGAAGCCGTTCGCAAGCTCGACGCCGCAGGCATAGAGCTCGAAACGTTCCGCGACCCTGGGGTCGCGTGCCGAGGGACGCGCAAGTGCCGCCTCCGAGACCGGATATTCGTCGAGGATGGTGATGCGGCCGAAGCCGAGATGCGGTTCGATCTTCTCGACCAGCACCCGGCTGAAGAGATCGGCCCAGCCGTCGTCATCGGCAACCCGCATGCCGACGCGCCTGAGTTCGGCTGCCAGATGGTTGCGATCGGTCGAACCATCGGCGGCGACCGAGGCAAGAAGATCGATGCCGGCATGCCGCTCGAAGGCTTCGGCAACGCTGAGCCGCTCCGGCCCGGCGAAGGGATCGCTCGCGACGCCGCGATAGGCAAGCGTCCCCGCCTTTACCGTTTCTGCCGCCAGCGCCAGGATCCGCACGCAATCCATCATCAGGCTCTCATAGCTTTCGCCCGCCCGATACCATTCGAGCATGGTGAATTCGGGATGATGCAGCGGCCCGCGCTCGCGATTGCGATAGACATGGGCAAAACACGAGATCCGTTCCTCGCCCGCCGCAAGCAGCTTCTTGCAGGCGAATTCCGGCGAGGTGTGCAGGTAAAATGGAGCCCTTTGCCCGTCCGTCGTCAGCGCTTCCGTCGCGAAGGCATGCAGATGCGCCTCATTGCCCGGAGAGACCTGCAGCACCGCCGTATCCACCTCGATGAAATCCTCGCGCGCGAAAAACCCGCGCAACGCCGCCTGGATCGCATTGCGCCCGATCAGGAACGGACGGCGATCGGCATGTACGGACGAGGTCCACCAGGGGGACGCTTTGGCCGAAGAGTTCATTCCAAGCTTTCTTCGCCGGAGAAGCCGGTATGGGGTGGCTATTTCCCGGATTTTAGGTTAGTTGCGCCCCCAAAGAAAAACATTTGCGTCTTCGGGGCGTCTCGACAGTCCTCTACGACGCCGAAAGCCGAGTTACAAGGAAGTCTTATGGTCAAGGTCATCGCCTCTTCGGTCCGCAAGGGCAACGTTCTCGACGTCGACGGCAAGCTCTACGTCGTCCTCACCGCCCAGAACTTTCATCCGGGCAAAGGCACGCCGGTCACCCAGGTCGACATGCGACGCATCGTCGACGGCGTGAAGGTTTCCGAGCGTTGGCGCACCACCGAACAGGTCGAGCGCGCCTTCGTCGAAGACGTGAACCATCAGTTCCTCTACGAGGACGGCGAAGGCTTTCACTTCATGAACCCTGGAAACTACGATCAGGTCGTCGTCGATGTCGAGACGATGGGTGACGACAAGGCTTATCTGCAGGAAGGCATGACCTGCGTTCTGTCAATGCATGAAGGCATTGCTCTGGCGATCCAGATGCCGCGTCACGTCACGCTCGAAATCACCGAGACGGAACCGGTCGTCAAGGGCCAGACGGCGTCGTCTTCCTACAAGCCGGCCATGCTGTCGAACGGCGTGCGCACCATGGTGCCGCCGCACATCAATGCCGGCACCCGCGTCGTCATCGCCACGGAAGACAATTCCTACGTCGAACGCGCCAAGGATTGATCCTGAGTGACAAACTCTTGAAGAGGCCGGCTTATGCCGGCCTTTTTGTATCCGCCTTCTTTGCAGCATGATGTTGTCCGAAAACCGCTCACACTTTTCGGCATCATGCTCTAGAGATGCGGGTTGCGCGGCCGGTATTTCTTGACGAGCTTCTGGTTGATCTCGGCCGCACCCGGCATGTTGGCGCTGAGATAAATTGGCGCATCGCCGGATTTCGAAAGCTGCGAGGCGACTTCGGCGAAGACCGCATTGATCACCGTTACCCCGACCGCCGTCGAGACTGGCCCAACCCGAAGCCCCGTGCCTTCGAGATCGACAACGGCATCACCCGGTGGCAGCCCGTTGTCGAGCACCACATCGGCCACGTCGGCGAGCCGCCGGCGGCCATTGGCGATCGCTGACGAATAGGCGATCGACGTGATGGCAATCACCTTTGCGCCGATTTCGCGCGCATAGTCGGCCGCCTCGATCGGCGCGGCGTTCACGCCCGAATTGGAAGCGATGATGATGACATCGCCCGGCTGCATGCCGTAGCGCTCCAGCATCGGCCGCACCAGGCCCTGCGTGCGCTCATAGACCGAACTGATGACCGCACCCTCATGCAGCATGGCCGAGCCGACCAGCACCGGCACGGTGAAGGCGAGCCCGCCGGCACGATAGTGCACCTCTTCCGCCAGCATATGCGAATGGCCGGTGCCGAAGACATAGACGCGCTTGTCGCCGTGGGCAGCATCGAGGATGACGGCCGCGGCCTGCGCCATCGGCTCGGCAAGCGCCTGCTTCAGCTCTTCCAGCCGGCCGATGAGGTTGGCGAAATAGGCATCGGTAATGTCGGTCATCCCACGTCTCCTTGATGTCAGGCCGCTTCGCCGCCGAGCCAGGTGGCGGTGACGGCAAGCGCATCGGTGAGATGCACGAGATCGGCGCGCATGCCCGGCGAGAGATGACCGCGATCGGCAAGCCTGAGGAAGCGGGCGGGATATAGGGTCGCCATGCGCAGGGCCTCGGCGAGCGTCAGGTCGAGATAGGTGACACCGTACCGGATCGTCGAGATCATATCGACGTCGGAACCGGCGAGCGTGCCGTCGGAAAGCACCAGCTTCGAGCAGAAGCCACCCCTTTCTCGCCGGACGGTGCGCCCGTTCAGCGTGAACGAGTCTTTCTCCGAGCCGACGAGCGACATCGCGTCGGTGACGAAGAACAGCTTGCCTTCGCCGCGCTTGGCGCGCAGGGCCGTGCGCAAGGCCTTCGGATCGACGTGATGGCCATCGGCGATGATGCCGCACCAGGTCGAGGGATGGTCGATTGCCGCGCCGACGAGGCCGGGTGTGCGGTGTCCCAGCTGGCTCATGGCGTTAAAGAGATGCGTGACGCCGCGTGCGCCGGCATCGAAGCGTTCTTCCGCCGCCTCGCTCGAACAATCGGAATGCCCGATGCTGACCGTGACGCCGGCTTCCGCAAGCTCGCGCACCTGGGCAACCGTCACCTGCTCGGCCGCCATGGTGACGAGCAACGTGCCGATCTCCTCGCGTGCTCGGATGAAGGTCTTGACGTCACGTTCCTCCACCGGCCGCATCAGCTCGGCCAGATGCGCGCCTTTTCTCGCCGGCGCCAGATGCGGGCCTTCGAGATGCAGGCCAGCGACGCCGCGGCTCGCCTTGACCGCCTCCTTGGCCGCCTCGATCGCGGCAATGGAGGCTTCCGATGTATCGGTGATCAGCGTCGGCAGCAACGACGTCGTGCCATAGGGCCGGTGTCCTCCGGCGATGATGTCCATCGAAGCGGCGGAAGGCTCGTCGTTCAGCATTCGCCCGCCGCCGCCATTGACCTGCGCATCGATGAAACCGGCCGACAGAACCCCGCCCGCAAGTGTCACGACCTCGCCGTCCGGCAGATCGTTTCTTGCGACGATCGCTTCGACTCGGCCGCCGGCAGTGATGAGCGCCTTGTCGTCATGGAAGCGTTCGCCGTCGAAGATGCGGGCGCCAAGGAAGATCTTGCGGGCCATCAGACCGTCTCCGTCACCTTGAGCAGGTTTGCCGGTCTGTCGGGATCGAAGCCCTTGCGGCGCGTCACCGACTCGATCAGCCGGTAATAGACGAGCAGCGACACCAGCGGATCGACGAGGCCGTTGCCCGTGGTCGGTACGCGGAGATGGACGCCGGACAGCGGCTGCGCCGAGAAGCCGACGGTGGTGGCGCCGAGTTTCTGCAGGCGCTCGAGTGCCTGGACGTTGTTGGCGAAGGCGGCATCGTCGGGCGTAAAGGCGACGATCGGAAAGCCCGGCTGCACCAGGCGCATCGGACCATGCATCAGTTCCGCCAGCGAGAAGGCCTCGGCATGCAAGCCGGAGGTCTCCTTAGCCTTCAGCGCCGCTTCGAGCGCGATCGCGAAAGCTGGGCCGCGGCCGGCCGTATAGAGCGAGGTTGCGTTGAAGAGCACCTCCTCGGCCGCCGCCGTGTCGATCCCGGCAGTTGCCGACAGCGCCTCCGGCAGCTTGTCGAGCGCAGTCTGCAGATCGGATGCGCCGCCGATCGCAGCCGTCACCCCGGAAAGGGCGGCGACCGAGGCAATGAAGGATTTCGTCGCCGCGACACTCTTTTCGGCACCGGCATTGAGGCCGAGAACGATATCGGCCTGTTTCGCAAGCGGGCTGTCGGTGACGTTGACGACGGCGATCGTCGTCGCTCCGCCCTTCTTCGCCGCATCCTGCAGCGCAACGATATCGGGGCTGGCGCCCGACTGCGAGACGGTGAAATGGACGCCGCCCTTCAGATGCAGCGCGGCACCATAGACGGAAGCGATTGACGGACCGACCGAGGCGACCGGAACGCCGCAGGTGATCTCGAAGAGATACTTGAAGAAGGTGGCGGCATGGTCGGAGGAGCCGCGCGCCGCCGTGGTCACCACGCTCGGGCGGGCGGACGAAAACAGCCGGGCGATCTCGGCAAAGACCGGCTTTTCCTTTTCGAGAAGCGTGGCCACCACCTCTGGCGACTGGCCGGCTTCCTGCAGCATCAGCGACTGGTTCTCACTCATAGGTCATCTCCAATTCTCAATTCGGCAACAAAATCATAGGCATCGCCGCGATAATGCGAGCGGGTGTATTCGACGACGCGCTGGTCTTCCAGGCGCGAGACACGTTCGATCAGAAGCGCCGGCGCGCCTGATTTGACGTTCAGGATCGCCGCAGAAGACGGGTCGAGCGTAACCGCAGTGAGCCGCTGCAGCGCGCGCACGGGCCTGTGGCCGCTGGCCGTCAGCGCATCGTAGAGCGATCCCTCGCCACCGGCATCGTGCCCAAGGAACTTGATCGGCACCACGGCGCGTTCAATCGCCAGCGGCAGGCCATCGGCAAGGCGCAAGCGGTCGAGTCTCAGCACCGGCTCGTCGCCGCCGAGGCCGAGCAGGAAGGATTCCTCCGGCGACGGCGTATTGACCGCCCGCGACAATACCCGCGCAGCCGGCAGACGCCCGCGCGAGCGCATGTCGGCGGAGAAGGAGGAAAGCCGCCAGAGCGACTGCTCCATGCGTTCTACTCTGCTCGAGACGAAAGTACCGCTTCCGTGGCGCGATTCCAGCGCCCCTGAAGCCATCAGATCGCGATAGGCGGTGCGCACGGTGACGCGTCCGAGCTTCAGTGCCTCGGCAAGGTCGCGCTCGCCCGGCAGCGCAGTGCCCGGCTTCAGCAATCCTTCCTGAATAAGACCGGTCAGCGTCTGCGCCAGCCGCTTGTAGAGCGGCCCGGTCAGCGCCTCGTCACGCAGGCCGCGGTTCTTCAGTTCCGCTATCAGACTGGTTCTATCCATGGGCGCATAATAGAACCTATCTAGAACCAATCGGCAAGACGGAATCGAGCATAGAAAGAAAAAACCCTCACCGCTGGACCGGCAAGGGTTTCATAGCAATCAAATTTGACAGCCGTGCGTGCGCAGAAACTCAGTTCTTGGTGAAGATATAATCCGTCTCCTGGCGAAGCACCTCGCCGGGACGCAGGACGGCATTCGGAAAACCTTGGTGATTGATGGCATCCGGCCAGACCTGCGTCTCCAGGCAGAACCCGGCGAATGGACCATATTTGCGCCCGCCGATGCCGAGCGCCTCGGTATTAAGCTTGAAACCGGCATAGAACTGCACGCCCGGCTCAGTGCTGCGCACTTCCAGCGACACCCCGGAATAGAGGCTGCGGGCAAGCGCGACGCTCCGCTTGGCGGTGCGCTCGGCGGACAGGCAGAAATTATGATCGTACAACACTTGTTCGCTGCCGACGAAACGCTTCATCGGCGCCATCTCGCGGAAATCGAATTCCGTGCCGTCGACGGAACGGATCTCCCCGGTCGGCACCTGCTTCTCATCGGTCGGCAGATAGTGATCGGCGGCAATCATGATGTCGTGGCCAAGCGCATCTTCGCGACCGTCGAGATTGAAATAGGCGTGCTGGCAGACATTGGCGAGCGTCGGCTGGTCGCTGGTCGATTCGTAGGTGATCGACAGTTCGCCGTTGCCATGCACCCGGAAAGTCGCCTGGATGGTGCAATTGCCGGGATAGCCCGCACGGCCATCGGGATCGACGATCTTCAGCACCACGCGGTCGACGTCATGCTCGACGATCGTCCAGTTGCGTTTGGCGATATTGTCGCTGCCGCCATGCAGATGCGTCACGCCATTTTCGTTCAGCTCGAGCTGATGGTCCTTTTCGTCAAGCGTGAATTTGCCGCCGCCGACACGGTTGGCGCAGCGGCCGGGGGTCGCGCCGAAGTAGGCCGAATAAAGGGGATAGCTGTCGAAATCGTCAAAGCCGAGCTGCAGCGGAGCGTCATGTCCCTCAAGGCGCAGATCCTGGATGACCGCACCCCAGGTCATAATCTTGGCCGTCAGCCCGCCGCCCTTGATCTCGACGCGATAGACGGTCTCGCCCGCCTTCGTCTGCCCGAAAACATCCCGCTTCAACTTATCCGACATCATCGACCGTCCATTCTATCCCGGCTGCCTATTCCTCATCGAAATCGATTTAGGAATTTCAGCGATTCAAACTGTTGCAGCGTCCTTGCACGGCTGACAAAGACGCGCGGGCGCTGTGGTGTTCCGGACCGGAACCTGCCCGCATTTGTTCCAAACCGCAACCGGGCGGAGTAGAAAGAAATGCCGCAGCAGCGATGCGGCATCGGCTCAAGGCGCGATGGTGCCCTCAGAGGTCCATGCCGATCTCTTCCACGTCATAGGGCGTCGTCTGGTAGATTTCGTTGATCCAGTTGCCGAACAGCAAATGCGCATGGCTGCGCCAGCGATTCTGCGGCGCAAGCGCCGGATCGTTATGCGGGAAGTAGTTGTGCGGCATCTTGATCGGCACGCCGGCATCGACGTCACGGAAATACTCGTCGGAGAGCGAGGTGGAATCATATTCGACATGGTTGAACATGTAGAGCCGCCGGCCCTTCTTCTCGTGCACGAGGCACACGCCCATCTCGGCTGATTCCATCAGGATCTCCAGATCTTCGGATTTCTCGATATCGGCGCGGCGCACTTCGGTCCAGCGCGACACCGGCACTTCGAAATTGTCGGAAAAGCCGTTGAGATAGATGGAGGAAGGCTTCAGGTTCCGGTGGCGATAAACCCCGAAGGCCTTCTCCTTCAACTCGTATTTCGGAACGCCGTGGAAATGATAGATCGCAGCCATCGCGCCCCAGCAGACGTTCATCGTCGAATGGACATTCGTTTCCGTCCAGTCGAGGATATGCTGCATTTCCGCCCAATAGGTGACGTCCTCATAGGGCAAAAGCTCGATCGGCGCCCCGGTGATGATGAAGCCGTCGAACTTGCGCTGCTTCACCTCTTCCCAGGTCTGATAGAAGGAAAGCAGATGGTCTTCGGAGGTATTCTTCGCCTTGTGGCCGCCGATGCGGATCAGCGACAGCTCCACCTGCAGCGGCGAGGCGCCGACGAGGCGGGCCATCTGCAGCTCGGTCTTGATCTTGTTCGGCATGAGGTTGAGCAGCCCGATCTGCAACGGACGGATATCCTGACGGATCGCCATCGTCTCGGTCATCACCCGCACACCTTCCTGAACCAGGGTTTCGAAGGCGGGCAACGTATCGGGGATCTTGATGGGCATTGCGGTCACTCGATCAAAAACAAAAAACCGGCGGCGAAAAAAATCGCTACCGGTCCGCACGCGGCCCTTTAGCGACTTTTTTAACGTGGCTGCAAGCCGGCCGGCCAAATCACCACGGAGCACTTTAATTAGCCCCAGTCGGACCGCGAATCAATGGCGAAAGCATGCAGGCACGGCCCATGCAAGCATCATCACACTTTAATGACTGATAGAATCTGTTGATAGACCGGTAACGCCACCATGTTAATAATGGGGGCATGGGCGGTGTGGAAAAGTGTAATGGCAGATAAGATCGAGAGGAGGCCGGGAATCCGGAGGCAGGATAGGGTAGGGTATGATCTCAGCCTGACATATCGCCTCGGGGTGATGTTCTCAGCATTCTGGAATTCGGAAGTGCGTGGCAAGGTGCTGTTTCTGGCGACCGTGCTGATTCTCGTCATCTTGGCGACGTCCTACGGCCAGGTCATCCTCAATGAATGGAATGCTCCGTTCTACGACTCGCTGGAGCGCCGCGACCTCGGCGAATTCTTCCACCAGCTTGAAATCTTCGCGATGATCGCCGGCACGCTGCTGCTGCTCAACGTGCTGCAGGCGTGGCTGAACCAGATGACCGCGCTCTATATGCGCGAAGGTCTGTCGCGTGATCTCGTCGACCAGTGGTTGAAGCGCAAGCGGGCGCTGCGGCTTGCTTCCAGTGGCCTGATCGGCGTCAATCCGGACCAGCGCCTGCACGAGGATTCCCGCAATCTCGCCGAAAGCACGACAGGGCTCGTTCTCGGCCTGCTGCAGTCGACCATTCTTCTGGTGAGCTTCATCGGCGTGCTCTGGGAGCTTTCGAGCGGATTCATCTTCCGCATCAGCGGCCATAGCTTCTCCATTCCGGGCTACATGGTCTGGGCGGCGATCTTCTATGCCGCTTCCGCCTCGGTGCTGAGCCAGGTCGTCGGCCGCAAGCTGGTGAAGCTCAATGCCGACCGGTTCTCGAAGGAAGCCGAGCTTCGCTTCACGCTGATGCATGCCAATGAGAACATGCCGGCGATCACCGTCGCCCGCGGCGAGGAAAACGAGCGTCGGCGCATCAACACCGATATCAGCTCGGTACTGAGGGTCGTCAAGCGGCTCGCCATGGCCAATACCAACCTCACCTGGGTTTCGGCCGGCTACGGCTGGCTGGTGATCGTCATCCCGATCATCGTCGCCGCCCCCGCCTATTTCTCCGGCGGCCTCACCCTTGGCCAGCTGATGATGTCCGTCGGCGCCTTCAATCAGGTCAACACGGCATTGCGCTGGTACGTCGCCAATTTCGGCCCGATCGCCGAATGGCGCGCCACGCTGATGCGCGTCACCGATTTCCGTCAGGCGCTGCTCGACATGGACGAGGACTTCGACCTGAAGGACAGCATCGCCTATGAAAGCACCGCGCCCGATACGCTGACACTGAAGGATGTGGTGATCGTCGCCAAGATCGGCGAAGACATCGACGAATGCGGCGGTTTCCGCCTGCGTGAAACCAATGTCGTGATCAAGGCCGGCGAAAAAGTCATGATCAACGGCGATCACAGCGTCAATCGTAAGCTGCTGTTCCAGGCGATGGCCGGCCTCTGGCCGTGCGGCAGCGGCACGATGGGGCTGCCGCCGGTCGACGACATGCTGTTCGTGCCGCAGATCGCCTATGTTCCCGGCGGCACACTGCGCGAGGCGCTGGCCTTTCCCGAAAGTCCTGATGCCTACGAGAAAGCCGCCGTCGAGGCTGCCCTCGAGAAGGCCGGCCTGCATTCGCTGATCGCCAGGCTCGATACCCGCGCCCGCTGGGACAAGCTGCTCGACAGCGACGAGCAGAAGGCGATCGGCTTCGCCCGCCTGCTGCTCGTACGCCCGCGCTGGATCATTTTCGACGAGGTGCTGGAAGGCATGGAGCCGGAATGGCAGGAAACCATGGCCAAACTGCTCACCACCCTGCCCGAAAGCGGCATGATCTATATCGGCCGTTCCGAAGCCTATCTCGAGGTGCTGAAGCCGCGCGTGCTGCATCTGCAGGCGCTGCCGTCAAGATCCGAGGAACCGCCTGTCGCCCAGACTGGCGCCAGCGCCAGTGCAGGCGCTGCCGCCGTGCCCGCGCCGGCGCTTTGATGCGTGCCGCCCCAAAGTGTAGAGCGGTTTTGGCATAACGGAATGCGTTAAGATAAAGATATGAGCCGGCCGCTCACATCGGCGGCGTGATGCCGTTGAGGCCGACAGCCACCTGGCTGGCCGAGATACTGCCGTCAGCCGCCTTCTCGCCGGTGACGATAACGCCGGCGCCAGTCTTCAAATCATCCTTGGTCGCCGGCGCCAGTGTCACGATCGGTGTCGCATCGGCAATCGTGATGGTCTTTTCCTTGCCCTGATAGGTCAGCGTGATCGTGTGGCCTTCGACGGATTTGACGGCGTTGCTGACGGTCGCGTTGGTCATCTGGCTGTTCGGCTGCGCATCCCAGGGACGGTTGCCCTCGCCGGTGCCTTTCATCGACGCCGGAAAGATCAGCACTTCGATCGCCCCATCCGGGCCGTTGCCCTTCGGAAGTGAGGCAACGCCGACGAAATCGCCGGGCTTGATATCCTCGACCGAGGCTTTCCGGATACCGCCGACTTTCCAGCTGGCTTTCAGCGTGATCGTCGCATCGCTGCCTTCGCGCGTCTTGACAACGAGTTGATCACCGCTGAGGCTTTCGATGGCGCCGCGAATGCGGACGCGCTGGCTATCCTGCGCCTCGACGGCCTGCGATAGGGCAAGCGCGACAATGCCGCCGGCGGCAAGGGTTGTGAAAATTTTGGAATTGGGCTTGCGAGACATATGACTTTTCCTTGTCGCCATTGCGATCGGCAATATCCCCGGCTGCCGGGCGGCACTCTATGCCGCACGACGATCAACTGGCGAATCAAGGAAAGGTGAGCCGGCGCGTTTGGGAAGCCTCAGCCTTCCAGCTCTTCGCGTAGCATTTCGAGCTCCAGCCACTCCTCCTCCATTTTGGTCAGGCTGGAGCGCAGTTTTTCCATCTCGGCGGCAAGCCGGTTGAAGGCCGCGGCATCGCGCGTAAACAGATTGGGATCGGCCATCGCCTGTTCGCGCTTGGCGATCTCGGCTTCGGCTTTCGCCATCTCCTTCGGCAGATTGTCAAGCGCGAATTTCTGCTTGAAGGAAAGCTTGGTCTTGGCACTTCCTGCGGACGGCGCTGCCTCTTGCGTCTTCGGCTTCTCCGCCGCTTTCTCCGCCCTCTTGCGCTCCTCAAGCGCGCCCTTGCGCTGCGCAAGCATGTCGGAATAGCCGCCGGCATATTCGATCCAGCGACCGTCAGGCGCATCCGGCACGGCAGGCGCGATCGTCGAGGTCACGGTGCGGTCGAGGAAATCGCGGTCGTGGCTGACGAGAATGACGGTGCCGGGAAAGCCGGCGACGATTTCCTGCAGCAGATCGAGCGTTTCGATATCGAGATCATTGGTCGGCTCGTCGAGGATCAGGAGGTTCGCCGGACGCGAGAGGATACGTGCCAGCATCAGCCGGGCGCGCTCGCCGCCGGAGAGGCTTTTGATCGGCGTCCGCGCCTGTTCCGGTTGGAACAGGAACTCTTTCATATAGCCGGTAACATGACGCTGCTCGCGGTTGACGAGCAGGTTTTCGCCGCGCCCGTCCGTCAGGTAGTTGGCAAGCGTATTCTCGGGATCGAGATCCTCGCGCTTCTGGTCGAGCGTCGCGATCTCCAGATTGGTGCCAAGCTTTATCGTGCCGCTATCCGGGGAAAGCTGCCCGGTCAGCATCTTCAACAGCGTCGTCTTGCCGGCGCCGTTCGGCCCGACCAGACCGATGCAGTCACCGCGATGCACGCGGATCGAGAAGGGCATGACGATTGTCCGGTCGCCGAAGCTCTTGGTGATCTTGTCGGCCTCGATCACCAGCTTGCCGGATTCCTGCGCGTCCGAAACGGTCGCCTGCACGGTACCTTGTGGCCCTTTGTGGCCACGATATTGCGAGCGCATCGTCTGCAGTTCACCGAGGCGGCGCATGTTGCGCTTGCGTCGCGCCGTGACGCCATAGCGCAACCAGTGCTCCTCGCGCTCGATCGCCTTGCCGAGCTTGTGCTGCTCCAGCTCCTCGGCCTCCAGCACCTGGTCGCGCCAGGCTTCGAAATGCGCAAAGCCCCTGTCGAGCCGGCGTGAGGTGCCGCGGTCGAGCCAGACGGTTGCGGTCGAGACCTTTTCGAGAAAACGCCGGTCGTGCGAGATCAGCACCAAAGCGCTGCGGGTCTTCTGCAACTCGCCTTCCAGCCATTCGATTGTGGGAAGGTCGAGATGGTTGGTCGGTTCGTCGAGCAGGAGAATGTCGGGCTCCGGCGCCAGGACGCGGGCAAGGGCGGCCCGGCGCGATTCGCCGCCGGAAAGGGTCTTCGGATCTTCCTCGCCGGTCAGCCCGAGATGGGAGAGCAAATAGGTGACGCGGTAAGGATCATCGCCCGGCCCGAGACCGGCCTCGGCATAGGCCTGAACCGTGTTGAAGCCGGCAAAATCCGGCGCCTGTTCGAGATAACGCACCGTCGAGGACGGATGGCGGAAGACCTCGCCGGACTGTGCCTCGACCAGGCCGGCGGCGATCTTCAGCAGCGTCGATTTTCCCGAGCCGTTGCGGCCGACGAGACAGATCTTGTCACCAGGCTCGATCTGCAGCGCCGCCCCCGCGAGGAGCGGTGCACCGCCGAAGCTCAGGAAGATATCGTCGAGTTTCAGAATGGGAGGGGCCAAAATCAGACTCCGGAAAGATCATAGGGCCTGGCGAGCACGATCGCCTGGCCGCTGCGGAGCGAAAAGCGAACCTTGCCTTCCGCGACGTTGGAAATGGTGCGCGACGAGCCGAAAGGCAGATGAAAATCGGCCAGCGGATAACGCGCATTCTCGATGGAAAGCCCGATCAGCTCGCTGAACCCGGGCACGGAAAACAGGCTGCCCTTGGGAAGGTCCAGTTCGATCGTCCCGGCAATCAACGGCACGGCCTCTTCCTTGCCCGAGGTCAGCAGCACGTCGAAGCCCTCTTCCGCCAGGCTGACGGCCGACAGCAGATGCTGAAGCGCATGGTCCGAGCGTTCGCCGCCGAGCGCACCGGCCAGAATCAGCCGCCGCGCACCGCGCGCGATCGCTTCCGACACTGCGATTTCGCCATCGGTCGCCGCCTTCGCTGCGGGATAAGGCTGTTTCGGCACATCGGGAAATGCATCCTCGAGATCGGCGGGCGTCGAATCGAAATCGCCGACCCAGAGCTCGGGCATAATGCCGAGTGCTGCCGCATGCCGCATCCCGCCATCGGCCGCAATGAAGCGGCTGTCGCCGATGGCATGCCGCAGGCGCTCCGTCAGGCTGAGTTCGCCGCCAAGGAGAATGGTGAAGGTGGATTGGCTCATGGGCACTGCCCTTAGCGCAAACGGGGGGTCGAGGGGAAGGGGCGCCGAACGACGTGCCTCGCCTCAGCCCGGCGTATCCTTGTCGCGCGACAGGAAGACCGCCTCGTAACCGCCGATGAAACGCTCGAAAAGTATCGCGAAGCGATCGATATCTTCCTGCGGCCAGTCGGCGACGATCTCGGAGATGATCGCGAGCTTCTGCGCGACGATCTCGGCAAGCAGAGCCTGGCCGACCTCGGTCATGACGACAACGATCCGCCGCGCGTCGGCCTGCGAGGCCTCGCGGCGCAGGACGTTGCGCCCGACCATGTCGGCCACCACGCGGCTTGCCCGTGACGGATCGATGCGCAGCATCTCCGCGATCATGCCGACCGTGACCTCGCCGGCAGGCTGCGCCCTCCGCACGGCATCGAGCACATCGAGATGCGAAAGTTCAAGGCCCGGTGCGGCACTCTGGATCGCCAGCCGACCGATCAGCCGCCGACCGGTCATCAATCGCATGCGCGCCATGCTGCGGCCGATACGAGGCACGTTTTCCTCATTCGGCGTGGCGGATTGCGCGGAAATGGTCTTGGTCAGCACGTCACTCATGACGAGACCATAACAGAGCCGATGCGGAATTTGAACATGCTGATGTCAATAATGTGCTGTTGACAATTATATGCTGTTAGCACATAAAAGCTCATCAAACCCGGAATGACGCTCCCATGGACATGCAATTCGTGCCTGCGCCGCTCGTGACCGATCCTCGTCGCCGGCTTATCCTGTTCTTCTTCCTGATGACGGCCATGTTCATGGCGACGCTGGATAATCAGATCGTTTCCACGGCGCTGCCGACGATCGTCGGCGAATTCGGCCATCTCGAGCGCTTCGGCTGGATCGGTTCGGCCTATCTCCTGTCGCTGAGCGCCGTCATGCCGCTTTACGGCAAGCTCGGCGATCTCTTCGGCCGCAAATATGTGATGATGACGGCGATCACGATCTTCACCGTCGGCTCAGCGGTCTGCGGCCTTGCGGTCTCGATGGACACGCTGATCGCCGCCCGTGTGCTGCAGGGCCTTGGCGGCGGCGGCATCATGGTGTCGATCTTCGCCGTCAACGCCGATCTGTTCGAGCCGCGCGAGCGGGCGCGCTATCAAAGCTATTCCAGCCTCGTGCTGATGGCATCTGGTGCGATCGGCCCGGTGCTCGGCGGTACGATGAGCGATCTCTTCGGCTGGCGCTCGATCTTCCTCGTCAATGTGCCGATCGGCTTCATCGTACTTGCCGGCCTTGCTTTCATGTTGCCGTACCGAAAACCGCATCGCCGACCGAAGATCGACTATGCAGGTGCACTTCTGCTTGCCATGACGACGACAAGCATCGTGCTTGCCACCGACAGCAGCGAACTGTTCGGCGCATTGATCTCACCCCAGAGCGTCGGCATCGTCGCCTTCGGTGTGATCTGTGCCGTCATCTGGGTTTTCACGGAGCGCCGCGCGCCGGAGCCGATCGTTCCCCTGCAGCTCTTTCGCAATTCGACCTTCAGCCTGCTCCTGGTGATCTCGATCATGGGCGGCGCCATCGCCATCGGCATGGTCAATTATCTCGCCCTCTTCCTGCAGACCACCACAGGCCTTTCACCGTCCGCCGCCGGCCTGCTCTTCATCCTCCTGACCGGCGGCCTCGTCTGCGGATCGTTGACGGCAGGCCGCATCATCTCGAGGACGGGGCGCTACAAGCCCTTCGCCATCGCAAGCCTCACCTGCAGCGCCACCGCCTTTGCGCTATTGTCGCAGGTCCATGCGGGAACGCCGATCGCCTTCATCGGCGCGATCATGATGCTGCACGGTATCGGCATCGGCCTTGCCCAGCAGGTTCCCATCATCGGCGTGCAGAATGCAGCACCGGCCCGCGACGTCGGTGCGGCCACCGGCTCGGTGACGCTGTCGCGCATGGGAGGCGCTTCGATCGCCATCTCGATCTACGGCGCGATCATTGCCTCTGGGCTCGGCACGGTCGGCATTTCCATTCCCGGCGTCACCGATATCGAGCAACTGACGCCAAAGATGATGGCTGCCCTTCCCGAGCCAAGCCGCCAGGCCGTGGCCGATATCTATGCTGCCGCTTTCTCGCCGCTCTTCATGACCTCCTGCGCCATTGCGCTGATCGGCCTTGTGGCTGCCATCATGCTGAAGCCAGTGCAATTGCCCCGCGCCGGCGAGACGGAGAAGCCGCAAGCGGCGACGGCGGAAGCTGCCGAATAGTCGAATCGCCCCGCGGAAATGCCTCACCAAGAGGCGCTCCCTCACAAAGAACATATTTCTGGTTGCGCTTTTCGCGCATGGCTGTCGCGGCCGCGCCGGTTAATTCAATCGGCCCGTTCTTTTTCCGCGCCGTTGACGAATCTCCCCTCTGTGACGGAACTTTCGCCATAATTTCATCCGAGCGAAGGGAGGCCTCAATGCCCGAGGCTTGCCAAAATGCAACGGCGCCACATTTAAACAGAGTCTCGCTATGCAACCGATGCGTAAATCAGCTACAGCAAGGACTTGTATCGGCCGATTGTGCAGCGCGAGATCAGGGGTGCGCACCTGTTGAATTCCCCTTGCCACGGTCGGTTTGAATCTGCGGCAAACCGGCAAAACAGCGACATGATGCGGAGAAACAGACTGGACAGCTTGACGACGTGGAAATCGCCCGCGCTTTCCAGTGATGCCATCTCCACGCCGCGGCGCTTCCCGCGTCGCCTAATGCTGCTTTCAGCCCTCGCAATGGCGCTGAATGGCTGTCAATCGCTGATTGACCAATCCTATCAGCCGAGTGTTTCGCCTTCTTCCAATCCGCAGATCGTCGACGAGGTGCAGAAGAACGACCCGCGCGCGGCGATGGGCGCCCGTGAGCATCCGCGCATCGTGGCAAGCTACGGCGGCGAATACAAGGATGCCAAGACCGAACGCCTCGTTGCCCGCATCGCCGGCGCGCTGACGGCGGTGTCGGAAAATCCGAGCCAGTCCTACCGCATCACCATCCTGAATTCGCCGGCGATCAACGCCTTTGCGCTGCCGGGCGGTTATCTCTATGTCACCCGCGGCCTGCTCGCCCTTGCCAACGACGCCTCGGAAGTCGCCGCCGTGCTGTCGCACGAGATGGGCCATGTGACGGCGAACCACGGCATCGAGCGGCAGAAGCGCGAAGAGGCTGAGGTCATCGCCAGCCGCGTCGTCGCCGAGGTGCTTTCCAGCGACATCGCAGGCAAGCAGGCGCTGGCCCGCGGCAAGCTGCGGCTCGCCGCCTTCTCCCGCCAGCAGGAGCTGCAAGCCGATGTCATCGGCGTGCGCATGCTCGGCGAAGCCGGCTACGATCCCTATGCCGCAGCCCGTTTCCTCGATTCGATGGCGGCATACAGCCGCTTCATGTCGGTCGATCCCGAAGCCGACCAGAGCCTCGACTTCCTGTCGAGCCACCCGAACTCCGCCCAGCGCATCGAGCTTGCCCGCACCCACGCCCGCGCTTTCGGCCAGGAAGGTTCCGTCGGCGACAAGGGCCGCGATTATTATCTCGATGGCATAGATGGACTGCTCTACGGCGATAGCCCGGAGGAAGGCTATGTGCGCGGCCAGACCTTCCTGCATGGCGGTCTCGGGATCCGCTTCGACGTGCCACCGGATTTCCACATCGACAACAAGGTCGAAGCCGTGATGGCCACCGGCCCGAACGACATCGCCGTCCGCTTCGACGGCGTCGCCGACAATCAGAACCAGAGCCTCACCAACTATATCTCCAGCGGCTGGGTGACCGGTCTCGACCCCTCGACCATCCAGCCGATCACCATCAACGGCATGGAAGCAGCCACCGCGCGCGCAAGCGCCGACCGCTGGGATTTCGATGTCACCGTGATCCGCAACAATTCGCAAATCTTCCGCTTCCTGACCGCCGTGCCGAAAGGCAGTGACGCCCTTGAGCCGACGGCCAATGTCCTGCGTGCGAGTTTCCGGCGTATGACGCCGGCAGAGGCAGCCTCGCTGAAGCCGCTGCGCATCCGCGTCGTCACCGTCCGGCCGGGGGAGAACATCTCGACGCTCGCCGCCCGCATGATGGGCACCGACCGCAAGCTCGATCTCTTCAAGCTCATCAACGCCCTGCCCACGGGCGCAGCCGTTTCACCGGGCGACCGCGTCAAGATCATCGCCGAATAAAAGAGGCCCGGCTTACGCCGGGCCAGTCTGTGCTGCTGGAGGGGACAAAGCATGTCGCGCAAAACTGTGCAGCGGTTTTACGATAACGACATGCGTAAAACAAAGACCTGAAGCGCGAGGAGCGAATCTGAAGGATCGCGACGCGCTTTGGGTTCAAGCATAGGCGGCCATATGCGGATCGGCGCTGACGAGCGCGCTGCGAAGCTTCTCCATCGCCCGGCTTTCGATCTGACGCACGCGTTCCTTGGAAATGCCGAGGTCGGCGCCGAGTTCTTCGAGCGTGGCTCCGTCCTCCGCCAGACGCCGGGCACTGATGATCTTCATCTCGCGTTCGTTGAGATGTTTCAGCGCCGAGGCGAGCCAGACGCGGCGGCGCTCGCCGTCGATCATGTTGGAAACCTGCTCATCCGGCAGGGGATCGTCACTGACGAGGAAATCCATCTTCTCCGCACTCTCGGCATCGCCGGAAACCGAAGGCGCCTGCAGCGAGGCATCGTTGCCAGAAAGCCTGGCATCCATGGTCTGTACATCGGCGAGGCTGACCCCGAGGGCAGCGGCGATTTCCTGGTGAATGGATTGCAGCGTCAGCTGCGTGTCACCCTTGGCGAGCTTGGCGCGCAGGCGACGCAGATTGAAGAACAGCGCCTTCTGCGCCGAACTCGTGCCGCCGCGCACGATCGACCAGTTGCGCAGGATATAATCCTGGATCGAAGCCCTGATCCACCAGCTTGCATAGGTCGAAAAGCGCACGTCGCGTTCCGGTTCGAAGCGGGCGGCGGCCTCCAGCAGCCCGACATAGCCCTCCTGCACGAGATCGCTCATCGGCAGGCCGAAGTTGCGGAACTTGCCGGCCATAGAGATGACCAGGCGCATATGGGCCATGGCGATCTGGTTGCGGGCACCGCGATCGTCGTGATCCTTCCAACGAGTGGCAAGATCGTGCTCTTCCTGACGGGCGAGATAGGGGGCGGCCATCGCGATTTTGATCATGCGCCGATCTGCAGACATGTTCTTCATTTCGATCTCCTGAAACAGGCCTCTCGCCCTAAAATGAACAATAAAACGCACCTTCCGGAACATCGCTGTTCCAGACTGAATGGGGTTCTGAATGCATAAAGGCCCCGCCCCTGGACTTTTCAGGGGGAGGCCCTATTTCTCATCATGTGCCGCTAAGACGGCCGGGCTGGACCTGTTTCTTCACGTTGCCGGATGGGCAATATTGAAAAGGCATGATCCGCTCCTCATCGAACATTGACGGAATAGCAGTTCGCCCGTCGAGGCCATTGCCCGCGAGCAGTCCGCAATTACGTGTGTTAAACGCGGCAGTCGGGAAAAAGTTCCAATAAAAAAACCCGGCGCGAAGGCCGGGTTTTTTGACAGGAAAACAGGCTCGCCTTATGCGGCTTCGTCCTGCGAATCGTCTTCTTCGATTGCCTTTCCGCGCTTCGGACCCTTGTTGAGATTGGTCTCGACGAGACGGACGGCTTCGGTTTCCGACATCTTGTTGACGGCGGCGATTTCGCGCGCCATGCGATCGAGCGCAGCCTCATAAAGCTGACGCTCGGAATAGGACTGTTCGGGCTGGTTCTCGGCACGATAGAGATCACGCACGACCTCAGCGATGGAAATCAGGTCGCCGGAATTGATCTTGGCATCATATTCCTGGGCGCGACGGGACCACATGGTGCGCTTGACGCGCGCCTTGCCCTGCACGACCTTCAAAGCACGCTCGACGAAATCCGTTTCCGAAAGCTTGCGCATACCGATGCTCATGGCCTTCGCGACCGGAACCTTCAGACGCATCTTGTCCTTCTCGAAATCGATAACGAAAAGTTCGAGCTTCATGCCGGCAACTTCTTGCTCTTCGATAGCGGTGATGGTACCGACGCCATGAGCGGGGTAGACGATCGATTCACCGGTCTTGAAGCCGTGACGTGCTGTAGAAGGCTTTTTCTGCTGAGTCGTCATTCTATTCAAAAACTCCCTGTTACGCATCCGGCGGCGGCCGGAGCCGGGTCAGTCAGGCCCGGGTGAGACGGTAGTATCCGTCGGGTGACTTCACTCTGGTCCTATCGGGCAAAAGCAAAGACTTTTTGCGCACGATCTTGGGACCCGGCGCTCAAAGCGTTGATATGTCACGGAAACCGCGTACGGATTTGTTTTGCTTTCGTGATGGTTTTGGGCATGCGTCATGCCACAAATGGAACAGTAGACGAAACCTATCATAAAAATATGAGGAAATCAATAATTTGCTTCGCTTGAGTCATGCGGGCAACACATGTCACCCATATGCCTCACGCAGCTTTTAAAACGTTTCGCCCCGCAGCCGCCCGAATTCGGAGGCCGAATGTGGGCGCTGTCTCAATCGCCGGAACCGGGCTTCTCGGAGAAATACTTCTCGAATTTTCCGGTCTCGCCATCCATTTCCTTGGCCTCAGGCAACGGCTCCTTCTTGACCGTGATATTCGGCCAGATCGTCGCATATTCGGTATTGATCTTCAGCCATTTGTCGAGACCCGGCTCGGTATCGGGCTTGATCGCCTCGGCGGGACATTCGGGTTCGCAGACGCCGCAATCGATGCATTCGTCGGGATGAATGACGAGAAAGTTCTCGCCCTCATAGAAGCAGTCGACAGGGCAGACTTCCACGCAATCGGTGTATTTGCACTTGATGCAATTGTCGGTCACGACATAGGTCATGAAGAACTCCAGGATTTCCATGCGGTGGGGCCGGGCAACCTGGAACGTCGCGCCTATCCCCGTGCCGGAGGAAAAGCGTGGGCAGGCTTGGGCGGCAAGCACGCTTCCGGCAGGTTGACAGTGACCTATCGGCTTTGGCGCCGGATTTCAAGGATAAACGATCTGCAAAAGCCGCCAGCGCAGACAGAGTTTTCTAATCCTCGTCCGACATCAGCCTGTCGATTGCACGTCTTTCCTTTTTGGTCGGACGGCCGGTACCGGTCGCCCGGATCGCCTGTTCGTAGGGCGTGAGACGTTTTGCCTCATCAGGCGGCGGCGATTGGTCGTCATACAGCAGGCGCGCCTCCTCGTAAGGTCCCCGCCGCTCACCGGCGAGGCGCACCACGAGAACGACGTCGCGCCGTTCCAGCGTCATCTCGATACGGTCACCCGGCTTGACCATCTGGCTCGGATGGCTGCAGCGTTCGCCGTTGATGCGCACATGGCCGGATTGGATTTGGCTCTGCGCCAATGAACGCGACTTCACCATGCGCGCGAAGAACAGCCACTTGTCGATGCGCTGGCGCGAACCGCTTGTCGGCTGTGTCTCCGCGCTCATGATTACTTCTTCATCTGCTCCTTGAGAGCCGCGAGCTTGGCGAAAGGCGAATCCGGATCGATCGGCTTCTCCTTGCGCGGCGGCTTGGCCTCGAAGCGCAGCGGCTGCGAGCCGCCGCGATTGTTGTTGCGGTCGTTACGATCGTTGCGGTCACCACGATCCTTGCGGTCACCACGGTCCTGCCGGTCGCCGCGCGGCTGATCGCCCCGTGGCTGATTGTTGCGATCGCCCCTTGCCTGCTGCGGCCGGCCGCCATCACGACCGCCGCCGTCCTTGCCGCGATTGTTGCGATTGTTGTCACGGCCTTCGCCGCGATTGCCCTCGCCGCCTTCACCGCCGCCCGGCCGACGATTGCGGTCGCCGCGTTCCTGGTTCTGACCGCGCTCCTGACCCTGGCCGTCACGGCGTTCGCCATGCCCGCCGCGCGCCTGGCGCTGATTGTCGTTGCGGCCGCCGAGACGCCACAGAAGAACCGGCTTCGGTTCGACCGGCTCGCCGGCGTCCTCAGCAGCGGATACCGCCGTCTCGGCAGACGCTTCCACCGAAGCGGCTGTCTCGGCTGCTTCGACAGGAGCAGGGGTTTGGACCGTTTCGGCCACGGGCGCGTCGGCAGCCACGGGCGCCGCCTCGGTTGCGGGCGCTTCGGCAGCAGTCTCTTCCGCCGCCCCGTCGGCATCGTCGTGATCGGCCTTTTCGGCTGTCTCATCCGCCGACGTTTCCGCGGTGGCGGCGGGCACTGAGGCCGCATCCTGCGCCGCAAGATGTGCCGATGCCTCTTCCGCCTTCACGGCATCGGCGCGATAGCCGAGACCCTTGAGGATTTCTTCCATGTCCTCGAGCGTCGCACCAAGAATCGACAGCATAGCCGTCGTCGTCGTGAAACGGCGGCCGTCATAGGCGCCCTCCGGACGATTATTCTGACCGGGCTTCCACTGCAGCAGCGGACGGATGATGTCGGCAAGCCGTTCCAGGATGTCGATTCGCACGGCACGCTTGCCGAGGAACCGGAAGCCGGCGAGCTTATAGAACATCCGCTCGAAGCTCGGGTCGGTGACGACGGAGGTGCGGCCGGCGGCAAGCACGGGAATGAGATCGCCGTAGCCCGGTTTGTCGAGACCGTCGTTCTTCAGCGCCCAGAGCAGCGTGATGAGCTCGGCCGGCGCCGGCTTCAGAAGTGCCGGAACGAAGATATGATAGGCGCCGAAACGCACGCCGTAGCGGCGCATGGAGGCGCGGGCATCCTGGTCCAGCGACTTCACCTCCTCGGTCACGTCGCGTCGGAACAGCACGCCGAGATTTTCGACGAGCTGGAAGGCAAGCCCCTTGGCAAGACCCTGCAGATCCTCGGCGCGCGACAGATCATCGAGCGGTTTCAGCACCGTGCTGATATGATGGTTGACGAAGCGTTCGATGCGGGCCGCAACGTGATCCCGGGCATTGCCCGTCAACTGCTCGTCGGCCAGCAGAAGCACGCGCGGACGCATGACGTGATCACTGCCCGAAAGCCGCGCCACCGGGTCGCCCAGCCAACGAATCAACCCATCCGAGCCGATCGCCAGATCACTATTGCCGGCGGCATGCATCCGCGCCGCGCGGGCTTCGAATTCGAGCGCGAGCGCCTTCTGCGACGCAGCCTGAACCGCCTTGGCATCCGGTCCGTCCGTTCCCGCCACCGGCGTGAAACGGAATCCGCTCAATTGCCCTACATGATGTCCTTCAACGAAGACATCACCATTCACACTGATTTCAGCTTCCAGCATCGCATTCTCTCTCAGGCGCTTCATGAGCACAGATGTCCTGCGATCAACAAAGCGTTTCGTCAACCTTTCATGTAACGCGTCGGACAATCGATCTTCGATTTCCCGCGTCTTTTCCTGCCAGTGTGTCGGATCGGCAAGCCAGCCAGGCCGATTCGAAACGTAGGTCCAGGTCCTTATCTGCGCGATTCGCGCCGAAAGCGTGTCAATTTCCCCATCTGTCCGATCGGAGCGATGCACCTGCTCCGCGAGAAACTGCTCATTCACCGTGCCATAGCGGACGAGATCGGAAAAGAGGGTCGAGATAAGATCGGCGTGTTGCGCAGGAGTGATACGCCGGTAATCGGGAAGCGCGCAAGCCTCCCAGAGTTTTTCGACGCGCGCCGGCCTGTCGGCGAGATCGATGACCTCTGGATAACGCGAAAGCTGTTCCAGCGCCTGCTGGTCGACAGCAGGCAGCGCTCGCGTCAGTCCCGGCACGCGCGGTCCCGCCTCAAGGCTTGTCCGCAAGGATTGAATCGAGGAGAAGTCCATCTCAGTCGTGCGCCATTGCAAAACCTTGACGTTGTCGAATTCGTGCCCCTCGATACGTTGCACCAATTCATCGTCGAAGGGCGAGACCTGTCCGGTGACGCCGAAGGTCCCGTCCCGCACGTGCCGCCCGGCGCGCCCGGCGACCTGGCCGAGTTCGCCCGGATTGAGATTGCGGAACTGGTAACCGTCGAATTTCCGGTCTTGGGCAAAGGCGACGTGATCGACATCGAGGTTGAGGCCCATGCCGATCGCATCGGTCGCCACCAGATATTCGACGTCGCCCGCCTGATAGAGTGCGACCTGCGCATTGCGGGTGCGCGGGCTGAGCGCGCCGAGCACGACAGCCGCGCCGCCACGCTGGCGGCGGATGAGCTCGGCGATGGCATAGACCTCGTCGGCCGAAAACGCGACGATGGCAGAACGCTGCGGCAGCCGGGTGATCTTCTTCTGGCCGGCATAGAAAAGATGCGAAAGCCGCGGCCGCTCGACGACAGTGATGCCCGGCAGGAGCTGCTGCAGGATCGGCCGCATCGTCGCCGCGCCAAGCAGCAGCGTTTCCTCACGGCCGCGAAGATGCAGGATGCGGTCGGTGAAGATATGACCGCGCTCGAGATCGCCGGCGAGCTGAACCTCGTCGATGGCAACGAAGGCGGCCTTGGTCTCACGCGGCATCGCCTCGACGGTACAGACGGAAAAACGCGCATTGGGCGGCGAAATCTTTTCCTCACCGGTGACCAGCGCCACATTCTGCACGCCGACCTTCTCCACCACCCGCGTATAGACCTCGCGCGCCAGCAGCCTGAGCGGCAAGCCGATCACGCCGGTCCCGTGCGCGACCATGCGCTCGATGGCATAATGGGTCTTGCCGGTATTGGTCGGTCCGAGCACCGCGGTCACACCGCGTCCACTCAGAATCATCGGCTGCGAAGTCAGAGTCATGGGTCCATGCAAATGAGGCGGGTGGCCCCAGGAAAATCTCAGCCCCACGAGGGAAGCTAAAGAACACATGGACAGCTGCCGCCGCAAACGCAAGGGCAGATTTCAAAATGCACCGGGGATTACGACCTTTGCGAGTCTTGTGGAACGTCTGAATTCACGATTCGGAACAGCGTGAGAACGAATCAGCGACGAATCGCTGACTCCAGCTGATTCAGCTTTTGTTCACGGCTAAGTATTGATTTTGAATCACTTTTTCCCACTAGATGCTGAATCGCGAGACTCCCTCCCATTCGCATTTTCGCCGTCGTGAGCGACGATTCCCGCGCCGATTTTGAACAGGCGAGAGCGTCCCGAAATTAACCTCTCGACCAAAGCCGGAACGAATCGGAGACGAATCGCTGACTCCGCGGTTTTCGCCTTTCGTTCACGACCAAATCTGGTGGCATCACCAGGTCCGGACGCTAGATGCGGAATCGGCAGCGGAACTCTTCGCCCGCCTCCTGGCATAGGCATTAATCTTTTTGAAGCCGGATTCAGACAGCGTTAAGTCAAGGCGGCCAATCGCGATGGGTCGATCAAAAGCGGAACGAATCGCTGACGAATCGGCGACACCGCGGCTTTCCCTCTTTGTTCACCGCAACATATTGTATTTAAATGTAATTTTAACCATAGCGGCAATTTTCCGAGATGACGGAAATTAACCGTGAATCACGCCCTTGTCACATTTCCAAGCTTAACCGGGAACAAAAATCGCCAATGCGTGTTTCTGGTCCATCCAAATTGCGGATGAAATGAAGGAAACACACCATGCTTGGCACGATACTTCTAATTATCCTCATTCTGCTCTTGATCGGAGCCTTGCCGAATTGGGGTTACAGCCGTGGCTGGGGCTATGGACCTTCTGGCGGTTTGGGGCTAGTTCTCGTGATTATCATTATCCTTGTACTAATGGGCCGCATCTAAAGGCCAACGAACCTGGGGAGTTACGACATGATGAAGAAGATTGTTCTTATTGGTGCGCTGGTCGGCGCTCTGGCATCCTGCACAGCAACCGAGCAAGGTACGGCGATCGGCGCCGGCACCGGTGCGGTCATCGGCGGTGTCGTCACCAACAGCTGGGGCGGTGCCGCCGTCGGCGCCGTGGCCGGCGGTCTAACCGGCGCTCTCATCGGCCACTCGGTCGAACGCCGCGGCTACTGCGTCTATCGCGACCGCTACGGCCGCCGCTACGAGGCTCGTTGCCGCTAATCGGCAAAACCATATCGGACTCCCAACGGGCGCTTCTGCGCCCGTTTTTTTGGCCTGCCGCATCCGTCAACGAGACGTTGACAATCGGTTATGAAAGCCACACCTACTGCTACCCAACAGGCAGGCACATATTTCCTTCACCAGCGCAACGGACAGGCACAGCCGCCCGGCGCACCGGAAAGGAACGCTTTCATGATCCAGATTTTCCTGAATTCCCTTGTCGCCGTTCTCATCGCATCGGCCTTTCTGACGAATGCGATAACAGCCCTTAGCAGCCAGGATCGCTCGCTGCGGAAAGTACCGGTCAAGGTTCGGACAGAGCGGCAACCGAATGCCGACCGCCGCTCTTAATCCCGTAAATGATCAAAGCGATGGCGCGTCCTGCCGGACGCGCCATCGCTTTGAATCTGCGTATAACCGTTTAAAGGAATAATTAGGCGAAGAACTGTCCGCCATTGGCCGTCAGCGTCGAACCGGTGATGAAGCCGGCATCGTCGGAGACGAGGAAGGTGACGCAGCGCGCGATCTCTTCCGGCTCGCCGAGACGGCCGACGGGGATCTGCGGAATGATGCGTTCGTTCAGCACCTTCTCCGGCACGGCAAGCACCATTTCCGTGCCGATGTAACCGGGGCAGATGGCGTTGACGGTGATGTTCTTGGCTGCCCCTTCCTGGGCCAGCGCCTTGGTGAAGCCGAGATCGCCCGCCTTGGCCGCCGAATAATTCACCTGGCCCATCTGGCCCTTCTGGCCGTTGATCGACGAGATATTGACGATGCGGCCGAAGCCGCGATCGCGCATGCCGGTCCAGACCTGATGCGTCATGTTGAACAGGCCGGTGAGGTTGGTATTGATCACCTCGTGCCACTGCTGCGGCGTCATCTTGTGGAACATCGCGTCGCGGGTGATGCCGGCATTGTTGACGAGGATTTCGACCGGCCCGATCTCGCTTTCGATCCTGGCGATCCCTTCGCCGCAGGCAGCGTAGTCGGAAACATCCCATTTGAACACCGGAACGCCGGTGACATCGTGAAAGGCTTTGGCCTTCTCGTCGTTGCCGGCATAGCTGGCCGCGACCCTGTATCCGGCATTTTTCAGTGCCATGGATATTGCCGCGCCGATGCCGCGTGTACCCCCGGTGACCACAGCCACTCTGCTCATGCTTCGCTCCCCTTTTGTTTTTCGCCCCGCCGCATGGCGGGATTTTCAATCAATCCTGGATCGTATGCTATTTAAAGTGCTTCAAAGCACATGGCCACACCCATGCCGCCTCCGATGCAGAGCGTGGCGAGACCCTTCTTGGCGCCGCGGCGCTTCATTTCGAACAGCAGTGTGTTGAGAACGCGCGCGCCGGACGCGCCGATCGGATGGCCGATCGCGATCGCGCCGCCATTGACGTTGACGATCGCCGGGTCCCATCCGAGATCCTTGGTGACAGCGCAGGCTTGCGCCGCGAAAGCTTCGTTCGCTTCGACGAGATCGAGATCGTTCACCGACCAGCCGGCCTTTTCGAGCGCCTTGCGCGAAGCCGGGATCGGCCCGGTGCCCATAATGGAAGGATCGACGCCCGCCGTTGCCCAGGAAACGATGCGGGCGAGCGGCTGGATGCCGCGCCGGACGGCTTCCGCTTCGCTCATCAGCACCGCCGCAGCGGCGCCGTCGTTAAGGCCGGATGCATTCGCGGCCGTCACAGTGCCGTCCTTGTCGAAGGCCGGGCGCAATTTCCCCATCGCTTCCAGTGTGGCGCCGTGACGGATATATTCGTCGGCATCGACCGTAACGTCGCCCTTACGTGTCTTGATGACGTAGGGGATGATCTCGTCGGCAAAACGGCCGGCCTTTTGCGCCGCTTCCGCCTTGTTCTGCGAAGCCACGGCGAACTGATCCTGGTCGTCGCGCGACAGCTGCCACTGACGCGCGACATTTTCGGCGGTGATGCCCATGTGATAACCATGGAAGGCGTCGGTCAAACCGTCCTTGATCATCGTGTCGACCATCTTCATGTCGCCCATCTTGACGCCGCTGCGTAAGTGCGCGGCATGCGGGGCCATCGACATGGATTCCTGGCCGCCGGCAACGATGATCTTGGCGTCGCCGGTGGCGATCTGCTGCATGCCGAGCGCGACCGCGCGCAGGCCCGAGCCGCAGAGCTGGTTGACGCCCCAGGCAGTCGCCTCCTTCGGAATGCCGGCCTTTATCGCCGCCTGGCGGGCCGGGTTCTGGCCCTCGCCGGCGGCAAGCACCTGGCCGAGGATCACCTCATCCACCTCGCCGGCATCGACGCCGGCGCGCTCGAGCGCCCCCTTTATGACCGCCGCCCCGAGCTCATGCGCGAGGACCGTCGCGAAAGCGCCGTTGAACGAGCCGACTGCTGTTCGCCCTGCACTGGCGATGACGATGGATGAATTGCTCATGGGGACGCTCCTCGTTTTCGTCTCACTTACATAAGGAGAAACTGGCAAAGCTTGGAGCACAAGTCAAACGCGAAGACCGGCTGCCGCCATTTTTCAGCCGAAGCGCTCCCAAGCCCGATTCATCTGCTCTGTTAAAGGTTTGCCGCATCGCACAAAGAGATTGTCACCGGCCTTCTTTTGCGTTTACAGTCTCAAGTGGAGGAAGATCCATAAATCAGACGGGGGTTCAGGAGACTGATATGGCGAAGCATGAGGGTCAGATCGTTATCAAGAAATACGCCAATCGCCGCCTATACAACACCGGCACCAGCACCTATGTGACGCTGGAAGACTTGGCGGAGATGGTGAAGAAAGGCGAAGACTTCACCGTACAGGATGCAAAAAGCGGAGATGACATCACCCATTCGGTGCTGACCCAGATCATTTTCGAACAGGAATCGAAGACCGGCAACACGTTGCTCCCGATCTCCTTCCTGCGCCAGCTCATCACCTATTACGGCGACCAGATGCAGATGGTGGTGCCGAGCTTTCTCGAACATTCGATGCGCGCCTTCACCGAACAGCAGTCGCAGATGCGCGAGCAGGTGAACCGCGCCTTCGGCGAGACGCCGCTCGGCAAGAACCTGCAATTGCCGATGCAGATGGTCGAAGATCAGGTTCGCCGCAACACCGAGCTGTTTCAGCAGGCGATGCAGATGTTCTCGCCCTTCATGACGCCGCCTGCCAAGGAAAGCCGCAAGGCCGAGGCCAAGGATATCGATGAGCTGAAGGAACAGCTCCGCGCCCTTCAGAACAAACTCGACAACCTATAATCCGATCGAGACATCACGCCCGGCGCTCCGGATCGAGACGGCAAAACCGCCGATCACATCGATCAGGGCGATCGTCATCAAAATGAAGAATACCTGCGTCGCAGCATCCCGGACGAGCAGAAACTCGACCAGGAAGGCGATGAACACCAGCATCGACAACATATGGTTGACGAGATTGCCGGGGCCGGTTCTGGTCGCCTTGAGGATTTCGAAGAACAGCACGACAAGGGCGATGACGATGAACAGATCGCCGAGCGCCATGCTCCAGATCGCGCCCGAGATCATCGACAGCACGATGACATCATGTTGCAGGGCCGGAATGCCGCCATCGCCCATCAGGCCCAGCATCGCCAGATTGTAAAGAATAAACGGGATAATCATCAGCGGCATTGCGGCTATCATCGGCAGTCTCCTCAGCGCAAGAAGAATACTGCCGCAAACCGCTGCCAGACCGCAAGTCATTGCAAATATTATATCGTCGAAACAGAAAAGGCCGGCTTGAGGCCGGCCTTGAAACTTTCGATCGGACAAGCCGGATCGCGAAATTATGCGCTTTCCTTCGGCGTCAGAACCTGACGGCCGCGATACATACCGGTCTTCAGGTCGATATGGTGCGGGCGGCGCAGTTCGCCGGAGTTCTTGTCTTCGACATAGGTCGGAGCCTTCAGTGCATCTGCCGAACGGCGCATACCGCGCTTGGACGGGCTTGTTTTTCTCTTCGGTACAGCCATTTCTCTTACTCCACTTGCGGGCAAAACATTCCCACGGCCAGACTGGCGGCCGAAACGGACATGTCGCGATTTCGGAATTTGGCGCGCTTATACATGCAAGGGGTGGCCTTGACCAGTCCCCATGCGTATTTTTTGCGAAGCCGATGATTCCGGGCTCAGACTTCGTCTTCCGGCACGATCCAAGGCTCCGCGCGGGCCGCCTCTTCCCATTTTCGCCAGGCCGGATGCGCCTTCATGGTCTCCATATAGGCCAGCGTATCGTTTCGGCTGACGAGATCATAAATGTCGAAGCGGTTGACGACGGGCGCAAACATCGCATCCGCCCCGCTGAACGCACCAAAGAGAAACGGTCCGCCGGATTGCTGCAACAGGTCGCGCCAGATTGTCTCGATGCGGCTGATATCGGCGTCGACACCATCCGGCAATGCGATCTTGGCCTTCGGCCGGCGGATATTCATCGGGCAGGCGTTGCGCAGCGCCCGAAAGCTCGAGAGCATTTCCATCGAAACCGAACGGGCAAGCGCCCGCTCGGCCCGATCCCCAGGCAGAAGGCCGGCCTCCGGATAAAGCTCGGCGGCGTATTCGATGATCGCCAGCGATTCCCAGATCTTCAACGCGCCGTGCTTGAGAAGCGGCACTCGCCCGGTCGGCGAAACCGCCTTGATATGGGGATTGCCACCAGGATAATCGAAGGGGATCAGCACTTCCTCGAAATCGATGCCGACGCCCGTCAGCGCCATCCAGGGCCGAAACGACCAGGAGGAATAGTTCTTGTTGGCGATATAGAGCGTCGGTTTGTCCATGGGCCTCCTCCGTTCAGGCTTCGAAATCAAAGATCAGCAATTCGTGGAAATGGTTCATGTCCTCGAACACGCAGAATGCCGGCGGGGTAAGCTCGAAAACGGGAGCCTTGCGGCGGATATCCTCGGCCACGTCATCGAGCATCGCCTGCCAGCGCGGCAAGGCTTCGTCCTCAAGCCGTTCGACCGCATAGGCGAAGGTCATGTGGAACTTATAATCCTCGTGGTTCGGCTGGCGATAGCCGAGAAGATCGGCCAGCGCGTTGCGCCAGGCACGCATGACCTTGCGGTCCGTCTCCGTCGCCCCGTCGACGAGCAGGCCCGACGGGCGAGCTTCGACGATCGCGACCCTGAAGGGGTCAGCCATCGAGAAACCTTCGAGCCTGGCCACCATCAACTCGGTCATGTCTTCGATGGGCGTATCGAGCGGCAGATCGCCCGGCCAGCAATCCTGCCGGCGCCGGGTTTCGATGACGCCTTCGAAAAGTGTCATGTGAAGACTTGATATCGGCGTGAAGAGGAACTGCGGAGCCTCGGGCATGGCCAGATATGTCTCGCGCGCCTCGATCAGCGCCATCTGCGTCTGCGAACCCTTCTCGATATGGCAGACGATGGTGTTGCCGGCTTCCGGGAGAAAGCCGCCGATTTTGCGATAGCGGCTGCCGAGATGGGCGGGCGGGTTCGGATTGTGCGTCTTCGAATAAGAGAGAAGCTCGGGCGAAAATGTCGTGATGGTCATGGGCGAATCGGAGCTCTGGTTGGACTGCATCCGTCCATATGGCAGAACCAAGAATGTCAGATGACGCTTACCGCCTCTAGAGCATGATGCCGAAAAGTGTGCGCGGTTTTCTCATGACATCACGCTCTCACAATATAATTTAGAACAGGATTCAGATTTCAGGCCGCCCCTGGCCTAAAATCATCCTGTTCTGACGACAAGTTCTGATGTCAATCTCTGATGTCAATCATAGATGCACTTGATGTAATCGCCCGAACCTTGCGCACGCCTCTCAATCACGCCGGCAAGCCGGCGAAGGCCGCGTCCGGGCTTGCCGGCATTACGGTCGATCGGGTTCGGCAGCGAGACGGCTAGCAGCGATGCCTGGCGCCGCGTCAGCTTCGAGGCCGGCACCTTGAAATGATGCTGGGCGGCCGCCTCGATGCCGTAGATGCCGGGACCCCATTCGGCGATATTGAGATAGATTTCCATCAGCCGCCGTTTCGACAGGACGAAATCCGTGGCGACCGCGAGTGGAAGCTCCAGGGCCTTGCGCACGAAGGAGCGGCTGTTCCAGAGGAAGAGGTTTTTCGCCGTCTGCATCGGGATGGTGCTGCCGCCGCGCGTCGCCTGGCCTTTCAGCGTATCCTCGACCAGCATGCGCATTTCAGCCCAGTCGACGCCGCCGTGAAAGCAATATTGCCCATCCTCCGACATCATCACCGACTGCACCACGACCGGGGCGATGTCATCCAGCGACACCCATTGCCTGTCGTAACCGCGCAGCAGCAGAAGATCGCGCAGCATCAGCGTCGAGACGGGGTGAATGAAGGGCAGCAGATAGAAAAAGATCAGCGCGTAGGGAAGGATCAGAAAGACCAGGACGGCAAGAACAATGCGTTTCAACACGCGCCGATCTCCGAACCGCCGATCTCCGAACCATTGCCGACGAACCGGCATGTCGACGCTGTCCTCTCTCTCCGGCGCTATATCCAATGTTCCCCAGTCCGATTTCGCTCCTCTCGTTCTCATAGCGCCTGTACAGAGCTTATGCCAGAGTGCGTGGTGAATCTTGCCGCTGTCATCGACAATTCCGTTGCAAGCCCGGGGGCGCTCATGCCAAACAGCGCCCATGGACGCGAACCGGGACACTTTCGAAACGAGGCTGAAGAACAACGCCCACGAGATCGAGGCGCTGCTCGACGCATTGCTTTCACCAAGCATCCTTTCCGATGAAATCGCCAGGCCCGAAAGGCTGCGCGATGCCATGCATTATGCCGTGCTGAACGGCGGCAAGCGGCTGCGCCCATTCCTGGTCGTCGAAAGCGCTGCCCTTCTCGGCGGCAACGCTGAGGCAGCACTTCGCGTCGGCGCGGCACTCGAATGCGTCCACTGCTATTCCCTCGTCCATGACGACCTGCCGGCCATGGACGATGACGACCTGCGCCGCGGCAAACCAACGGTACACATTAAATTCGATGAAGCGACCGCGATCCTCGCCGGCGACAGCCTGCTGACCTACGCCTTCGATATCGTCGCCGCGCCGGAAACGGCGCTTCCCGATACCAGCAAGGCATCGCTGGTGCTGGCCCTTGCCCGCGCCGCCGGTCTTGGCGGCATGGCCGGCGGCCAGGCCCTCGATCTGGCAGCGGAAAAACAAGCCCCTGACGAGGCCGGCATCATCCGCCTGCAGGCGATGAAAACGGGCGCGTTGATCCGCTTCGCCTGCGAAGCCGGCGCCATCATCTCGGCAAGTGCGCCGGAAGACCGCCGCCGCCTGCGCGCCTTCGGCGAAAAGATCGGCCTTGCCTTCCAGCTGGCCGACGACATTCTTGACCTGACTTCGGACACCGAGACCATGGGCAAGGCGACCGGCAAGGACGCAGCCCGGGGCAAGGGAACGCTCGTCGCCCTGCGCGGTATGGAATGGGCCGAGCGCCAGCTCCACCAGCATGTCCGCGATGCCGAGGCGCTGCTTACCCCTTACGGCGCCCGTGCCTCGACCCTTACCGCTGCGGCGCATTTCATCGCCGACCGGAAGAGCTAGAGCAATTCCAGGAAAAGTGCGAAGCGGTTTTCCCAGGCAAAGCGCGAAGCGTTTTTACCGGGAATTACGTAAAACAAAGGAATAGAGTGGTTCTGCGCTTCCGTTAAAAGCTGAACCGCTCTATCCCTTTCCAGGTCAGGCTGCCAATATTTCCGTGAGAGCCGAAACCAGGCGGGCACATTCCTCGTCCGTGCCGATGCTGATCCGCAGGAAGTCCGAAATACGCGGCTTGGCAAAAAGCCGGACGAGAATGTTCCGCTCGCGCAGGGCGGTGAGAAGCGCTGCACCCGACTGACTTTGGTGCCTTGCGAAAACGAAATTCGCCTGGGACGGCAAGACCTCGAAATCCAGCGCTTGGAGTTCGGAGACGAGGTTTTCCCGGCTGGCGATAAGCTTCCTCCGGCATGTCTCGAACCACGCCTCGTCCTTGATCGCCGCCGTCGCGGCGACCTGCGCCAGGCGATCGAGCGGATAGGAATTGAAACTGTCCTTGACGCGCACCAGCGCCTCGATCAGTTCCCGCTGCCCCAGCGCGAAGCCGACGCGCAGGCCTGCGAACGAGCGGGATTTCGACAGGGTCTGAATGACAAGCAGATTGGGATATTTTGAAATGAGCGGGACGGCGCTTTCGCCGCCGAAATCGACATAGGCCTCGTCGATGACGACGACCGCATCCGGGTGAGCGGCGACAAGCGCCTCTATGTCGGCACGCGGCAGGCCGATCCCGGTCGGTGCATTCGGATTGGGGATGATGATCGCGCCGCACGGCCTGTCGTAATCCGCCAGTCGGATCTGGAACCCGTGATCGACAGGCACTTCGATCGCTTCGACATCGTATAGCAGGCTATATGTCGGGTAGAAGCTATAGGTCACATCGGGATAGAGAAGCGGCCGTTCGTGTTTCAACAGCGCCTGAAACGCGAGGGCGAGGACCTCGTCGGAGCCGTTGCCAACGAATACTTCTTCCGCCATCAGGCCGAAACGGGCGGCGATCGTCTCGCGCAATTCCGTCGCCGCGGGATCGGGATAGAGCCGCAGACGATCGTCCGTCGCTTGCCGGATTGCCTCGAGTGCCTTCGGAGACGGCCCGTAGGGATTCTCGTTGGTGTTGAGCTTGACCAAGCCGGCGATACGCGGCTGCTCTCCGGCGACATAGGGCCGAAGCTTGCTGACGATATCAGACCAATACCGGCTCATTCGAACTCGAAGGCGTTCATTCCGCCGCCGTCCGCTGGCCGAAACGCTTCTCGATATAATCGACGACAAGCGCCTCGAAGTCGGCGGCGATATTGGGGCCGCGCAGCGTCAGCGCCTTACGGCCATCGATGAAAACAGGGGCGGCCGGCGTCTCGCCGGTGCCGGGAAGCGAAATGCCGATATCGGCATGCTTGCTTTCACCCGGCCCGTTGACGATGCAGCCCATGACGGCGACGTTCAGCGCCTCGACTCCGGGATACTTTTCGCGCCAGACCGGCATGTTCTTGCGAATGTCGTTCTGGATGTTCTGGGCAAGCTCCTGGAACACCGTCGAGGTCGTGCGTCCGCAGCCCGGACAGGCGGCAACGACCGGTATGAACTGGCGGAAGCCCATGACCTGCAGGATCTCCTGCGCCACCTGGACTTCGCGGGTGCGGTCGCCATTCGGCTCGGGCGTCAGCGACACGCGGATCGTATCGCCGATGCCATGCTGCAACACGAAGCCCATGGCCGCCGACGAGGCGACGATGCCCTTGGTGCCCATGCCGGCTTCGGTCAGACCGAGATGCAGCGCGTGATTGGAGCGTTCGGCGAGCATCGAATTGACGGCGATCAGATCCTGCACCTGGCTGACCTTGGCCGACAGGATGATGCGGTTGCGCGGCAGGCCGATCTCCTCGGCAAGGGCTGCCGAAAGCAGCGCCGACTGCACGATCGCCTCACGCGTCACCTGCCGGGCCGAAAGCGGCGAACCGGCCGCGGCATTCTGGTCCATCAGCGCCGTCAGCAGATCCTGGTCGAGCGAACCCCAGTTGACGCCGATACGCACCGGCTTGTCATGGCGGATCGCCATCTCGATGATCTCGGCGAACTGCTTGTCCTTCTTGTCCTTGAAGCCGACATTGCCGGGGTTGATGCGGTATTTCGCCAGCGCCGCGGCACAATCGGGATGATCGGCGAGCAGCTTGTGGCCGATATAGTGGAAGTCGCCGATCAATGGCACGTCCATGCCGAGCCGCAGCAGCCGCTCGCGGATCTTCGGCACGGCAGCCGCACTCTCGTCACGGTCGACGGTGATACGCACAAGCTCCGAGCCAGCCCGGAACAGGGCGGCGACCTGCGCGACGGTCGAGTCGATATCGGCGGTATCGGTATTCGTCATGGATTGCACGACGACCGGCGCCCCGCCGCCGACGATGACGCCGCCGACATCGACGGCAACGGAAGCGCGGCGCGGTTTCGGATCAAAATCGGCGGCTGACAACATGAAGAGTTCTTGCACCCCTAAAGCATGTCGCGCAAAAGTATGCAGCGGTTTTGCGATCACGACATGCGCAAAATAAAGACCTAAAGCGCGAGAAGCAAATCTGAAAGATTGCGACGCGCTTTAGAAACAGCGCCTTTCAGGTGGATCATGACCGCTTTCTTGTCAACCGCCCCCGATATCACTTTTGGTTGGAGGCGGTTCAGTGGCCGCCTCCGGAGGTCCCATCGGCATAATGGGCCAGTTTGGAAAACAGGAGGACGACGAGCAGCAGCACCGGCAGCGCCATGAAGACCGCAGCGAAGCCGACATGCTCGGCGACGAAGCCGATCAAGGACGGTGCGACCAGCATGCCGGAGTAGCCCATGGTCGTGACGACCGAGATGCCGATGCCGGGCTTGAGGCCGGGAATATTGCCCGCCGCCGAGAAAGCGATCGGCACCATGTTGGAAATCCCGATCCCGCAAAAGGCAAAACCCAGGATAGCGATCTCGGCATTGGGGGCCAAGCCTGCAAGCAGCATGCCGACGATCGCAAACAGCGTGCAGATGCGCAGCGTCTTGACGCCGCCCAGACGGTCGCGCACCAGATCGCCGGCAAAGCGCATGATCGCCATGGTCGCCGAAAAGGCTGCGAAACCAAGACCGGAAAGTGCCACGGATGCATCCATTTCCTGCCGGAGATAGAGCGCGCCCCAGTCGAGAACCGCACCTTCCGGCACCATGCTGAACAGCGCCATCAATCCGAGCAGCCACGGCAGCGGCACCATCGGCAGCTTCGTCTTTTCCTTCTTGGTGTCGGGATGCGGCGGGTCCGCAAGGATCATCGGCCATGCCAGAGCAAGGAAGATTGCCGCCAGCACCGTCGCCAGTTCCGCATGACCGAGAATACCGAGCTTGGAAATCACGATGCCGCCGAGACCTGAGCCGATCAGTCCACCAAGACTCCAGAACGCATGGCAGGACGACATGATGGCGCGGCGCATGGATTTCTCGACCGACACCGCATTGGCATTCATCGCCACATCCATTGCGCCAATGAAGCCGCCGAACAGGAAGAGCGAGATGGCCCCGGTGATCACATTTGGCGCGAGCGTCAATGCCAGCAGCAACGGCAGCACGCAGACAGCCGTCACCTGAACGACGATACGCGAGCCGTGCTTGGCAATCTGCGCACCGGCAATCGGCATCATGACCAGCGAGCCGACGCCGAAGACGAGGATCATCAGCCCAAGCTCGAACTTGCTCAGCGCCAGACGCTCGGCAAAGTCCGGAATCTTCGGCGCCCAGCAGCCGACGACGAAGCCATTCATGAGAAAGAGCAGGGAAACCGCCGCCCTGCTTCTGGTAACGAAGCCGCTCCGGACCCCCGGCGCACTTACATGACTGTCCATTTCTCGGTCTTTCCTCATTGCCGGGCTTGCAAGCGCCCGATTTCCCTAAACTCTGTGACGTCGCCTCAGTTCGTTTTCTCGGCGATAACAGTCCTGCATCCGCGCTCGCGGTAGCGGCCGAGAATTGCCGGATCGGCATCGTGTTCGACCACCAGACATTCGCAATGGGCAACCGGCAGGACACTATGGGGGGCGGCAGTGCCGAATTTCTCCGAGGTTGCAGCCACCAGCACCCTTTTGCTCCTCGACGTCGCAAACCGCTTGAACTCCGCATCCTCGAAACCGAACACCGTGATGCCGGCCTCAAGGTCGACGCCGCAGGCGCCGAGAATGCAGAGGTCGGGCGAAATCTGCTCCATATCGCGCAGGGCCTTGGCGCCGAGCGCACCGCCCGTCTGCCGATCGACCATCCCGCCGATCAGGATGACGTTGATGGCAGGCTTGTCGATCAGCGCTGCGGCAATCGCCGGCGCATTCGTCGCAGCCGTCAGCGCAAGATCGGCCGGCAATGCATGGGCAATCGCCAGATTGGTGCTGCCGGCATCGAAGAACACGGTCGAACCGGCGGCGATCTGCTGTGCCGCAGCGCGCGCCAGCGCCTGTTTCCGGTCGGCGGCAAAGCCGATGCGCTGCGTCAGGCTTCCATGCGCCGGCGAGACCGGCAATGCGCCGCCATAGACCCGCTCGCAGAGCCCCGCGGCCGCCATCTCGCGCAGATCGCGCCGCACCGTATCCTCGGAGACGCCGAATTCGAGCGCAAGTTCCGCCGCCAGCACGCGGCCATTCATCCGCAACCTCTCGGAAATCACCCCTTGACGCTCGCGTAATAGAAAATCCTGCATGTTCCTACCGGATCGACATCTTACAAATCCAGAACGTGCATAAACACTTATGATCGTGCAGGCAATACGCATTGCTACACGTTTTCTGACGTTTTGAAACAAAGTCACTACCAGAGCGAAATATGTCCTATTGACCGGTCTAAGAGGCAGGAATATCGATTCATCATTCCCGATTCCCTCCGGCATATCCGCCATTTGGTGCGTCTTCCTGTGAAAAACTCCGTCAGCCTGGGCATCCTGCTCACGACGGTCGCCTATATGGCGTTTACCTTCCATGACGCGATCATCAAGATCCTGACTTCAAGCATTCCCGTCTGGCAGATCCTGTTTTTCCGCAGCCTCACGATCTTCCTCGGTTGTCTCGCCTATGGTCGCGGCAAACTCGTTCGCCAAACGATCACATCGCCGATCGTCAAGCCGATGATCGCCCGCAGCATCCTTCTTCTTTGTGCCTGGCTTTCCTATTATTCCGCGGCAAGCCGCCTGCAGCTTGCCGAAGTGACGACGCTTTATTACGCCGCACCTGTCGTCGGTACCCTGCTCGCATGGGTCATCCTGAAGGAAGAGGTCACGCCGGCGCGCTGGCTGGCCGTCGGCGTCGGTTTCGTCGGTGTCTTGATCGCCTGCAATCCGGTCGGCCTCACCATTTCCTGGCCGGTCTATCTTGCGCTGCAGGCGGCCGTCCTCTGGGCATCCGCCATGGTGCTGCTGCGCAAGACCTCGCTGCACGAAAAGACCATCGTGCAGCTCACCGTTTCCAACGTCTTTTTTCTTGCCCTGACCGGCCTTGCCGTTCTCTACACCTGGCAGACCCCCGATATGACGCAGCTCGCGCTGCTCATTGCCACAGGCATCGTTGCCGGCTGCGCCCAATTCGCCCTTTTCGAAGGCATGCGCCAGGCGCCCGTCTCCGTGCTTGCACCATTCGAATACAGCTCTCTCGTCTGGGCCTTCCTCCTGGGCTATCTGATCTGGGCCGACATCCCAACGCACAATGTGGTCGTCGGCGCGGCCCTGATCCTCAGCGCCGGATTGATCATCATCGTCAGCGAAAGGCTGCGCCGCCGGGCCGGAGCATGATGCCTGTTTCTGCAGGATTCATGGTTGGAACGGCCGCTTGAGAAAATTATTTGCAGTTGCTGCTTTTATTCGCAGTTTTCTACGCTTCCGGCGCCATAATTTTCTGCAAAGTATCCCCATCCGATGACAACCTCCCAAGGATGGATAAAACAATGAACTGGTTGAAAACCGTCGCCGCTGCCGCCCTCATTCAGGCTGCGGCCCTCCTGCCTGCCCATGCCGGCGAGAACCTCGCCGCCATCAAATCGGCCGGCGTCTTCAAGATCGGTACCGAAGGCACGTATGCGCCCTTCACCTATCATGACGAAAGCGGCAAGCTCGTCGGCTTCGATGTCGAGATCGGCGAAGCGATCGCCGCCAAGCTCGGCGTCAAGGCCGAGTTCGTCGAAGGCAAGTGGGACGGCCTGATCGCCGGCCTCGACGCCAAGCGCTACGACACCGTCATCAATCAGGTCGGCATCACCGAAACCCGCAAGCAGAAATATGATTTCTCCGAGCCCTATATTGCCTCCAAGGCCGTGCTGATCGCCCGTGACGGCGATGACAGCATCAAGTCCTTCGCCGATCTGAAGGGCAAGAAGGCCGCGCAATCACTGACCAGCAACTTCGGCAAGCTCGCCACCGAAGCCGGCGCCGAACTCGTCGGCACCGACGGTTTCGATCAGTCGATCCAGCTCGTGCTGACCAAGCGCGCCGACGCCACGATCAACGACAGCCTCTCCTTCCTCGATTTCAAGAAGCACAAGCCGGACGCGCCGGTGAAGATCGTCGCCGAACAGGAAAATGCCGACTACTCCGGCGTCATCATCCGCAAGAACGAGCCGGAGCTTCTCGCCGAAATCAACAAGGCGCTTGCCGACATCAAGGCCGACGGCACCTATAAGAAGATCGCCGACAAGTATTTCGGCCAGGACGTTTCCAAGTAAGCTTCGTTCAAGAAAAGAACCCCCTCCCCCACAAGGGCAAGGGGGTTCGATGCCGCGCCGCCTCATCTCAGAACAGCCTCCCCGCCACAGTACGGTCGCTATTTGGCGCGCCGAAGGCCCCGATAAGCCCCTCCCCCTTGTGGGGAGGGGTTGGGGAGGGGTATTCCACTTCGACGCACCAACCGACCAGAAGGAATTCCCTTGGCGCACTGGCTCCAACTGATGGCGGAATCGCTGCCTTCGCTCCTGTGGGCGGGGCTGATCTTCACCATTCCGCTGACCCTGCTCTCCTTCGTCTTTGGCCTGGCCCTCGGGCTCGCCACCGCGATCGCCCGACTCTTCGGGCCGATGCCGCTCTCCGCCGTCGCGCGCTTCTATGTCTGGGTCATCCGCGGCACGCCGCTGCTCGTTCAGCTCTTTGTCATCTTCTACGGCCTGCCGAGCCTCGGCATCCTGCTCGATGCCTTCCCGGCCGCCCTCATCGGCTTCACCCTGAATATCGGCGCCTATAGCTCCGAGATCATCCGCGCCGTCATTTCCTCGGTGCCGAAAGGCCAGTGGGAAGCTGCCTATTCGATCGGCATGAGCTGGCGCCAGGCGATGAGCCGCACCATCCTGCCGCAGGCCGCCCGTGTCGCCGTGCCGCCTTTGTCGAATACTTTCATCTCGCTGGTCAAAGACACGTCGCTTGCCGCCGCCATCACCGTGCCGGAACTCTTCCAGGCGGCGCAGCGCATCGTCGCCACCACTTATGAGCCGTTGATCCTCTATATCGAGGCGGCGCTGATCTATCTCGTCCTGAGCTCCGTCCTCTCGCAGCTGCAAGTGCGGCTGGAACGCCGCTTCGCGCGTTATGGCGGTATGCTGGAGGCAAATGCATGATCGAGCTTTCCAACATCGAAAAGCGCTTCGGCGATGCGGTCATCCTGAAGGATATCAGCATCCGCATCCCCGAAGGCAGCGTCACCGCGCTGGTGGGACCTTCCGGCGGCGGCAAGAGCACGCTGCTGCGCTGCATCAACCTGCTCGAAATTCCGACAGCAGGCGCGATCCGCCTGGGAGAGGAAACGCTGGCCTTTACCCCGGACAAACGAACGAGCTGGCAGGCGATCCAGAAGATCCGCCGCCAGACCGGCATGGTCTTCCAGAACTTCCAGCTCTTCCCGCATCAGACCGCGATCGAGAATGTCATGGAAGGTCTGGTGACGGTGCTGAGATGGCCGAGGGAAAAGGCCCGCGAACGCGCAATGGAATTGCTGACCAAGGTCGGCATGACCCACAAGGCCGACGCCTGGCCTTCGACACTATCGGGTGGCCAGCAGCAGCGCGTCGCAATTGCCCGGGCACTGGCGCCATCGCCGCGCGTGCTTCTTTGCGACGAGCCGACATCCGCGCTCGATCCCGAACTTTCGGCCGAGGTGGTCGATGTGCTTGGCAAGCTTGCCAGCGAAGGCACGACGATGGTGATGGCGACCCATGATCTCCGGCTCGCCTCGAAGATCGCCAATGACGTCGTTTTCCTGGAAGCCGGAAGCGTGGTGGAAACGGGCAGCGCCAGGGCGATCTTCAATACGCCGGAGCGCGAGCGCACCAAGCGCTTCATCTCGACGATCAACGCCGCCAATACTTACGATATCTGAGCTAGAGCCTTTCCGGGTTAGATTGCAGCATTCTGTTGGCTCAAACGGAGTCGGATGGTCGACCGGCCGGCGCGCGTCGTAGCCCGGCTCTACGGCCAAGCCGGCCCGTTTCAGCCAACCCTCCCGCAGATTTGCCTTGCAAATCTGCAAGACTTTAGAAGCGCCGGACGCACCTATTGCTTCGCATAGTGAAGCAGTGCGGCCGGTGGGCCGGGCATCTTTGCGCCGGCAGAATGCTGCAATCCAACCGGGAAAGGCTCTGGTGCCGGGATGCGAACATCCCGGCATTGCTCGCTGCAATCAGGAGGCCGTAACGACGGCGCGCGCGGCCTTCAGCGCATTGCCCCACCAGGTGAGCTGATCGAGCATGTTCTTGGCGGCCTCATTGAGATGGGCGTAATCACCGAGGCTCTTGCCTTCCTTGAGAACCGCAAGATATTCGCTGAACGCGATGTGGACGGCGGTCTTGACGGACGCTGCGCTCATTTCGACGAAGATCAGGCGAAGCTGCTCGACCGCACGTGCGCCGCCGACGCCGCCGTAACCGACGAAACCGACCGGCTTCTGAATGAATTCGCCGAGATCGATCGCGTTCTTCAGAACCGCGGTCGGCGCATGGTTATATTCGGCGGCGGTAAAAATGAAGCCGTCGAACTCGCGCAGCTTCTTCTTCCAGTTCTCTGCGGTTTCGCTTTCCGCCGTGGTGGCGCGCTCTTCCCCGAAGAAATGCATGGGGTAGTCGAGAAGGTCGAGAACTTCGACTTCGAGATCAGAGCGCTGACTGGCGAAATCTGCGATCCACTTGGCCGGATGCTGGGCAAAACGGCCAATACGCGTGCTGCCGACAATGACGGCAATCTTCAACTTGCTCATAGACGATTTCCTGATGGGTCTTGGGGGCGGGTGGTGAGCGTGCCAATCTATGAGAAAGCCTCCTCGCCGGGCAAGGCAAGGAGGCCGCTCACTTTTCACAAAATCAGCTTTTTAACAGCCCGACCGTACACAATCGGGTGATCGATAGCATGGCCGAATGCAACCCTTCGGAAACATCGACCCCGCCTGCTCAGCCGGCGTAGACGACGAGCAGGTCCTTGGCGTCGATCTGATCGCCGGCGCGCACCAGCACCTCGGAAATCGTGCCATCCTTTTCCGCGTGCAGCGCCGTTTCCATCTTCATCGCCTCGATGGAGACGAGCACGTCGCCGGCATTGACGACCTGGCCGGGCGAGACGAAGACACGGCTGATGACACCCGGCATCGGCGCACCGACATGGATGGCATTGCCCGGCTCAGCCTTGCGGCGGACGGCGGCACCCGTCGCCCCATGAGCCCGGTCCGGCACCTTGATGCGGCGCGGCTGGCCGTTGAGCTCGAAGAAGATGGTCACCATGCCCTGGCTGTCCGTCGCGCTCATCGCCTGGTTGACGATGACGAGCGTCTTGCCGCGTTCGATATCGGCAAACAGTTCCTCGCCATCCTTGAGACCGTAGAAATAGGCCGGCGTCGGCAGCACCGAGACCGGGCCGTAGGTGTCGGAGGCGAGCGCGAAGTCGGTGAAGACCTTCGGATACATCAGATAGGAGGCAAACTCGAAGTCGCTGATCTCTCGCTCGAGTTTCGTCTCGATGACTTTACGCTCGGCATCGAGATCGGCCTCCTTGAGCAGCGAGCCGGGGCGCACGGTATAGGGCTTGTCACCCTTCAACGCCTTCTTCTGCAGCGCTTCGGGCCATCCAGACGGCGGCTGACCGAGATCACCCTTCAGCATCGATACGACCGATTCCGGGAAGGAGACTTCCTTGTCGGGGCTGACGACATCGGCCACCGTCAGGTCCTGCGAAACCATCATCAGCGCCATGTCGCCGACGACCTTGGAAGACGGCGTCACCTTGACGATATCGCCGAACATCTGGTTGGCGTCGGCATAGGCCTGCGCCACCTGATGCCAGCGGGTCTCGAGGCCGAGCGAGCGCGCCTGTTCCTTGAGGTTGGTGAACTGGCCGCCCGGCATTTCGTGCAGATAGACTTCGGATGCCGGACCCTTCAGATCGCTTTCGAAGGCCGCATACTGGTTGCGCGCCGCTTCCCAATAGAAGGAGATACGGCGGATCCATTCCGGATCGAGGCCCGGATCGCGCTCCGTACCGCGCAGCGCCTCGACGATCGAACCGAGACAGGGCTGCGAAGTATTGCCGGAAAGCGCATCCATGGCCGCATCGACGGCATCGACACCGGCATCGACGGCGGCAAGGACGGTCGCAGCCGCAATACCCGATGTATCATGCGTGTGGAAATGGATCGGCAGGCCGGTCGCCTCACGCAGCGCCTTGAACAGAACCTTGGCAGCCGCGGGCTTGAGCAGGCCCGCCATATCCTTGAGCGCGATGATGTGAGCGCCGGCTTTTTCGAGCTCGACCGCAAGGTCGGTATAGTATTTCAGATCATATTTCGGACGGGCCGAGTTCAGGATATCGCCGGTGTAGCAGATCGCCGCCTCGCAGAGCTTGTTCTCCTCGGCAATGGCATCCATCGAGACGCGCATGTTCTCGACCCAGTTGAGGCAGTCGAAGACGCGGAAGAGATCGATGCCGCCCTTGGCCGCCTGGCGAACAAAATACTTGACGACATTGTCGGGATAATTGGTGTAGCCGACGCCGTTGGCGCCGCGCAGCAGCATCTGCAGCAGAAGGTTCGGCGCCCCCTCGCGGATCAGTGCCAGGCGCTCCCACGGATCCTCGGTCAGAAAGCGCATGGAAACGTCGAAGGTCGCGCCGCCCCAGCATTCGAGCGACAAAAGATTCGGCAGCGCATGCGCATAGGTGCCGGCGATGCGGGCGATGTCATAGGTGCGCATGCGGGTGGCGAGCAGCGACTGATGGCCGTCGCGCATCGTCGTGTCGGTCAAGAGTACGCGCTTTTCGTTGCGCATCCATTCGCCGAATTTCTTCGGGCCGAGCGTGTCGAGGAGCTGCTTGGTACCGTCCTTGACCGTATTGCCGTTGGCATAGGGAACCACCGGTTCGGCCGCGTTATCAAGCGGCCGCGGCCGGTCCTTGGCCTCGGGATGGCCATTGACGGTGACGTCGGCGAGATAGGTGAGCAGCTTCGTGGCGCGATCCTGGCGCTTGACCTGCTGGAAAAGCTCCGGCGTCGTATCGATGAAGCGGGTCGTGTAGCTGTTATCCCGGAACTTCGGATGGCCGATGATCGCTTCGAGGAAGGTCAGGTTGGTGGCGACGCCGCGAATGCGGAATTCGCGCAGCGCCCGGTCCATGCGGGAAATCGCTTCGGATGGATTTGGCGCCCATGCCGTGACCTTGACGAGAAGCGGATCGTAAAAGCGGGTGATGATGGCGCCGGAATAGGAGGTGCCGCCGTCGAGCCGGATGCCGAAACCGGAGGCCGAGCGATAGGCGGTGATCCGACCGTAATCCGGAATGAAATTATGCTCCGGATCTTCCGTGGTGATGCGGCACTGCAGCGCATGGCCGTTGAGACGGATATCCTTCTGCCCGGGCACGCCCGATTCCGGCGTGCCGATTGCAAAGCCGTCGAGGATGTGGATCTGCGCCTTGACGATGTCGATGCCGGTGACGACTTCGGTCACCGTATGCTCGACCTGGATACGCGGATTGACTTCGATGAAGTAGAATTTGCCGGTATCGGCATCCATCAGGTATTCGACGGTGCCGGCGCCGATATAATTGGTCGCCGCCGCAATCTTCAACGAATAGGCGGCAAGCTCCTGGCGCTGCGCTTCCGAGAGGTAGGGGGCCGGTGCGCGCTCGACGACCTTCTGGTTACGGCGCTGGATCGAGCAGTCACGCTCGAAGAGATGCACGACATTGCCGTGCGTATCGCCGAGAACCTGGCTTTCCACATGGCGGGCGCGCTCGACGAGCTTTTCCAGATAGACCTCGTCCTTGCCGAAGGCGGCCATCGCCTCGCGTTTGGCCTCCGTCACTTCGCGGGCAAGGTCCTTCGGATCGCGGATGGCGCGCATGCCGCGCCCGCCGCCGCCCCAGGAAGCCTTGAGCATGACGGGATAGCCGATCTCCTCGGCCATCTTGGCCACTTCGGCCATATCCTCGGGCAGGGGGCCGGTGGCCGGCACCACAGGCACGCCGACCGAGATCGCCAGGTTGCGCGCTGCAACCTTGTTGCCGAGCTGGCGCATCGTATCGGCCTTCGGGCCGATGAAAATGATGCCGGCCTTGTTGCAGGCATCAACGAATTCGGGGCTTTCCGACAGCAGGCCGTAGCCGGGATGGATCGCGTCCGCGCCCGAAAGCTTGGCGACGCGGATCACCTCCTCGATCGAGAGATAGCTCTCGATCGGACCCATATCCTTGGCGAGATGCGGGCCGCGGCCGACCTGATAGCTCTCGTCCGCCTTGAAGCGGTGCAGTGCCAGCTTGTCCTCTTCCGCCCAGATGGCCACCGTTTTTATTCCAAGTTCGTTGGCCGCGCGGAACACGCGAATGGCAATTTCGGAGCGGTTGGCAACGAGAATCTTGGAAATGGGCAAAACGGTCTCCTCAGACGTTCAGACGCGGGCATGCTGCACCCGCGAAGAAAATTCTTAACTTCTTGTCACAGGAAGTTCAATTTCTCTTGCGACTGCGAAATGCACTTTCTCGCCATTCTGAAGCGCATAGCATCGGACTCGCGTCATTTGACGCGCTTATCTTATGATCATGCATGTCGTTGTCCAAAGCCGCTACCCCGTTTTGGACGACATGCATCAGCTTATCAGGCCGTGGCGGAAGGCAAGCGCCACCGCTTGCTGCCTGTTTTTCGCCTTCAGCTTGTCCTGCAGGCCATTCATATACCAATCGACGGTATGGTTTGAGATCTTCAGCATCTTGCTGATCTCCATCGAGGTCATGCCTTCGGCGAGATAGTGCAGGATTTCCATCTCGCGTCGGGTCAGCGGCGTCTCGGCCGGCAGCACGGTCTCCAGCGCCTGCACTTCGCCTTTCAGGTCGAGCAACCGCCAGAAGGCCTTGCGCGCCACCGCCTCGAACAGTGCGATCTCCACCGGCGACAGCTCGATCGGCTTGCCGGCGAGATTGAGGCTGCCGAGAATGCCGTTTCGTCCGTGGATCGGAAAGATGTAGCCATCTTCCAGTCCATGGCCGAAGGCATCGACCATCATCTGCTCCATACGGCGTTGCTGCCCATCCTTGCTGAACGCCGCCATGCTGTCTCGCCAGCGGAAAGGCCGCTGGGCATGGGCGAGATAACGCACCATCGGATCGATCAGCACATATTTTTTCGCGGTATATATCTGCGGCCATTGTTCCGGCCAGCGGCCGGCAAGCGCCGCGGCCCAGGGTTCCGGATTCGGCTGCGCCGGATTCTGCGGCACATGGCGCAGCAGGCCGTAATAGTCGAAGCCGCAACCGTGGATGCCCTGCTCCAACTCGGTGACGACGACCTCAGGATTTGAACATTCTTCCAGAATTATAAGCAATTGAATTAACGAATTAATATTCACAAAAATGCCCCTTGCCCGGACTTGACGCCCGCATCGAGGCCGTCGGCGGCTTTTCAAATTGGTCGCGAAACGGTCTTCTTCAAAAAATGCAGTCACTAATTTAATGCTGTGCTAAACATTTAATAAAATGCAAGCGCAAATTGTTGCGAGATATGTTCATGCAGCAATTTCAGCGCCATAGCCATCTCGTCGCATCCTGCGATAGTACGATCGGGTTTAATCGTCGCGACGATCGAAGCCTGAATGCTCCGTTAATCGCCGGTTCAGGTAGCCTTTTGTAGCATCGCATCATCCCGTTTTCGCAGATGCACAAGAGGTTCGACGTGACGCTATTCAAGGTCTATGCAAGAGCTCTGCGCTATCTTGGCGCCTACAAGCTGCGCGTATCCCTGGTCGTTATCGCAAACATTGTTCTGGCGACGATCACCATTGCGGAGCCGATCCTGTTCGGCCGCATCATCGATGCGATTTCCGGCAAGGGAGAGGTGAAGCCTATCCTCTTCATGTGGGCGACTTTCGCCGTCTTCAACACCATCGCCTTCGTCCTGGTGGCCCGCGAGGCCGACAGGCTGGCGCATGGACGCCGGGCAACGCTGCTGACGGAAGCCTTTGGCCGCATCATCTCCATGCCGCTTGGCTGGCACCACCAGCGCGGCACCTCCAACGCGCTGCATACATTGCTGCGTGCCTGCGAAACGCTGTTCGGCCTCTGGCTGGAATTCATGCGCAACCACCTGTCGACGGTTATCGCGCTTACCCTTCTGGTGCCCACCGCAATGTCGATGGACTTGCGCCTTTCCGCCGTGCTCATGGTGCTCGCCATCGCCTACTGGCTGATCGGCCGCGTCGTCATGAGCCGCACCAAGGACGGCCAGGCTTCGGTCGAGAACCATTATCACACTGTCTTCTCGCATGTCAGCGACTCGATTAGCAACGTTTCGGTCCTGCACAGCTACAACCGCATCGAGGCTGAAACCCGGGCGCTGAAATCCTTCGCCGACCGTCTGCTCGAAGCCCAGTATCCGGTGCTCGACTGGTGGGCGATCGCCAGCGCGCTGAACCGCATGGCTTCGACCATCGCGATGATGGTGGTCCTGATCATCGGCACCATGCTCGTCCAGGCCGGCCAGCTGCGCGTCGGCGACGTCATCGCCTTCATCGGCTTCGCCAACCTGCTGATCGGCCGCCTCGACCTGATGCGCCAGTTCGCCACGCAGATTTTCGAGGCTCGCTCCAAACTCGAGGACTTCTATACGCTCGAAGACTCGGTACGTGAACGTGAAGAGCCGGCTGGCAACGGCGAGATCAAGGACGTCAAGGGTGCGATTGAATTCCGCGACGTCTCCTTCGGCTTCGGCAACAGCTCGCAGGGCCTGCACAATGTCTCCTTCTCGGTGAAGGCAGGCCAGACGGTCGCGATCGTCGGCCCGACCGGCGCCGGCAAGACGACGCTCGTCAACCTGCTGCAGCGTGTCTACGATGCCCAGGGCGGCAAGATCCTCGTCGACGGCACCGATATCACCAAGGTGACCCGCAAGTCGCTGCGCCGCCACATTGCCACCGTCTTCCAGGATGCGGGCCTGCTGAACCGTTCGATCAGCGACAATATCCGCCTCGGCCGCGAGGGCGCCAGCGAAGAGGAAATGCGCCGTGCGGCTGAAGCCGCCGCCGCCGCCGACTTCATCGAGACCCGTGAGGATCGCTACGATACGCATGTCGGTGAACGCGGCAACAAGCTCTCCGGCGGCGAGCGTCAGCGCATCGCGATCGCCCGCGCCATCCTCAAGGACGCGCCGATCCTGGTGCTCGACGAGGCGACCTCGGCGCTCGACGTCGAGACCGAAGCCCGCGTCAAGGCCGCGATCGACAATCTGCGCCAGAACCGCACCACCTTCATCATCGCCCACCGCCTGTCGACGGTCCGCGAAGCCGATATGGTGCTCTTCCTGGACGACGGCCGTGTGGTCGAACAGGGCAGCTTCGACGAACTCAGCCACAGCAACGGCCGCTTCGCCGCCCTGCTGCGCGCCAGCGGCATCCTGACGGACGAAGAAGTCCGCAAGGCCCATACCACCGAAGCCGCCTGATCGGTTCGGGTCTCAAGACAAAGGCCGGAAGGGTAGCTCCCTTCCGGTCTTTTTGTTTGCCAGAGCCCCGGGAGCGGCGCCTTACCATCTGATCGTCCTCTGCCCTGCCGGATATCTCCCCCACAGGTGTAAAGCCCGGATATATACGTGACAGCTGTTCGGAGACATGCCTGACACTTCCAGAATGTTTTTCGGCAGGTCGGCAGGAGCTTGCTCCCCGTAAAGCATCAACCACTCCGGTTGCCGTGCCATATCGCCTTCAGTTTAGAGTCATGCGACGGCCAGTTGTTCGGGAAGCCCTCGCGCCATCCAATCTCCCCGTGCGGGGAGATGCCCGGCAGGGCAGAGGGGTACCGCACGGCACAACATCTCCGCTCTGACCCACACGATTGATCACCCCGCCGATCTTCCCTAACCTTCGGCAGTCAACGAGCATAGGGAGAAAGCCCATGAAGGTCCTGCGCATCGTCGCCAATATCCAGGCAGCGGATATCACCCTGGCCCGGCGTTTCTATCAGGATATCCTCGGTCTCGACGTCATCATGGATCACGGCTGGATCACGACGTTCGGCGCATCGCGTTCGATGAATGTTCAGCTCAGCATCGCCAGTGAAGGTGGTTCCGGAACGGAGGTGCCGGACCTTTCGATCGAGGTTGACGATCTGGATGCCGCTTTCGAGGCGATGTCGGCCTCAGGCTTTCCGATCGAGTATGGCCCAGCCGATGAGCCTTGGGGCGTCAGGCGCTTCTATGTGCGCGATCCGCTGGGAAAGTTGGTGAACATCCTCGTTCATAAAAAATGAGCCGGCGGCCTTTCGGCTACCGGCTCCTACATCTGACATAAATCCGAACCCTATTTCCGATCGCTCCGGCGATAGGCATTGGCCGTTCCGCCGATGCGGACGGGAACGGGGATGCTGGCGGTATCGGCGACGACTTTTCCCTTGAGCTTGCCCTGTTGGCGCTTGCGCTCGAGATAATATGCATAGGCGAATTGTATCGCGACCCCTGATATCACGAAGAGCGGGCCGACCAGCGGGTCCTTGTTGGTGAGGTAGAGCACCACCTGGCCGATCATGGCGAGGATCGTGCCGGCGACGAAGATGTTCAGCGAATGGCGCCCGAGGATCGTCAGCGGATGATCCGCAGAACGGCGCAGGATCCGCGAGAGCGCCGGGATGCTGATGACGAGATAGGTCAGCGCCAGCACATGCAGCAGCCGCGGCAGCGACAGGAACGTCTTGTCGAAACCGGTGATAACGGTCGGCAGGCCAAGTGCGGCCAGCGAGTTGCCGAAAATCCAGAGATGGCCCGTCACCCAGACGAAGGACAGTAAGACGTAAGCGGCAGCGGCCGCCAGCAGCAGCGGATGCCGCGGGATCGTGCCGCCGCGCTTGATATGCAGCATCGAGACGATGCCGATCGAAAACAGGAACTGCCAGGAGAGCGGATTGAGGAACCAGTAGCCCTCGATGAGCATGTTGTGCGGCGCCACCTCGTAGATCCCTGCAAGCAGCCAGACGGTGCCCGAGACACCGAGCGCCAGCAACGGGCTCCGCGCATTCAAGAAGAGGATAATAGGCACCATCAGCATCAGCGCGCCGTACATCGGCAGGATATTGTTGTAACCGATCTGATGGCCGAGCAGGAGCAGAGCCGGAATGCCTTCCTTCAGGTTCATCAGAACCGCCAGGATATTGATTTCGACCAGCAATCCCGGTCGGTGGAACAGCCAGGCACCACAGATGAACAGCGCCAGCGTCATGAAGGTGGTGATCATATGGGCGAGATAGAGCGTGAAGGCGCGCTTCGCTGCCTTGATCGCCACCTTGAGCCGGTTCCCCGGCTGAAAGCGAGCCCCATAGGCAAGGCCGACGGCAATGCCCGAGATCAGCACAAAGGCCTCGGCGGCATCGGAGAAGCCGAAATTCTTCGTCGTCACATATTCGAAAATCTGTCCGGGAACATGATTGATGAAGATCATGATCAGGGCCACACCGCGCAGGACGTCGAGCCTTGTGTCGCGCGCTGGCGCAGCTGCGGATAGAGTACTGCGCCCAGGGACGATGGCTTCGGACGGCGTGCTTGCCATGGGTCTCTCCTTATTATCCGATTTGCAAACGCGACGACGGCCAAAAGGGTTCCCTTTTGGCCGTCGCGAATCGCCGTGTTTTTCAGCGTGGAGAACGCTGTTATCCGAGCGGATATCCCTCTTCGGGATCGGTGACTTCGCAGCCGTTGATCGACAGAGTGTAGCCGCGATCATTGGACGCTTTTGAGACCGAAATGCGGTATTTGCCGCCGCCTTGCTCCACCTCTGCCGCAAAACCGTCCCATTCGGACGGGAGCGCCGGACGCACGTAGAGCCGGCCGTCCTTCAGCCGGATGCCGAGGATGCCCTCGACGGCGGCGCGGTAGAGCCAGCCGGCCGACCCGGTATACCAGGTCCAGCCGCCGCGTGATGTATAGGGCTCATGGCCATAGACGTCGGCGGCCACGACATAGGGCTCGACGCGGTATTGCTCCGCTGAAACCTTGTCGAGCGCATGGGTGATCGGGTTGAGGATCTGGAAGCAGCGGAAGGCATCGTCACCCCGCTTCAGCTGCGCCAGCGCCATCACCACCCAGGTCGAGGCATGGGTATATTGCCCGCCATTTTCGCGCACACCCGGCGGGTAGGCCTTGATATAGCCGGGATCCCTGGCGGAATTGACGAAAGGCGGCGTGAACAGCCGGATGATCCGGGCATCCTCGTCGACCAGTTGGTCGAGCACGGCCTCCATCGCCGTGACGGCGCGGGCCGGATCGCCCTCGCCCGAGAGTACGCTCCAGGACTGCGCGATCGAATCGATCCGGCATTCGGGGCTTTCTTTGGAGCCGAGCAGCGCACCGTCGTCGAAGGTGCCGCGGCGATAGTAGCCGCCATCCCAGGCCGCAGTTTCGAGCGCCTTCTTCAGTTCGATGAGATGCGCCGACCAGCGCTCCGTGCGGACGGTGTCGCCGCGCTCTTCGGCATAGGGAATGAAGGAGCGCAATGCACCCGCCAGGAACCAGCCGAGCCAGACGCTGGTGCCGCGCCCGCCGATGCCGACGCGGTTCATGCCGTCGTTCCAGTCGCCGCCGAGGAACAGCGGCAGGCCATTGGTCCCCTTGCGGGCGATGGCGAGATCAAGAGCCAGCGCCGCATGTTCGTAGACGCTCGCCTTGTCCTCGGAAATCTCCGGCTTGTAGAAGGAGTCGTGCTGGCCTTCGAGCAGTGCCGGCCCTTCCAGGAAGGCGATCTCCTCGTCGAGCACGTTCTTGTCGCCGGTGACGCTGCAATAGTGATGGATCGCATAACTCAGCCAGACGACGTCGTCCGAGATCAGCGTGCGCACGCCCGCACCCGTTCCCGGCAGCCACCAATGCTGCACGTCGCCTTCGCGGAACTGGCGCGAAGCGGCATTCAGGATCTGCCGGCGGGCAAGCGAGGGTTCGTGCAGCACGAAGGCGAGCGTATCCTGCAACTGGTCGCGGAAGCCGAAGGCGCCGCTTGCCTGGTAGAAGGCGGTGCGGGCCATGATGCGGCAGCCGAGGCTCTGATAAGGCAGCCAGGTGTTGACGAGATTGTTCATCCCGCGATCCGGCGTCGATATCTGCAGCCTGCCGGTGAAGTCCCGCCAGAAGGCGCGGTTAGCCTCGACGGCGTCGTCGAACGAAACCTTGCGGATATCGGCAATGACAGTGCGCGCCTCTTCTTCCGTCGGCGTGTCGCCGAGGAAGAAGGTGAAATCACGCTCCTCGCCGGCGCCAAGTTCGATGTCGATCGCAAGAGCCGCGGCCGGATCGCCATCGAGTTCGGTGCCGCCGGAAAGGGCGGCGGCCGAGATGACGGCCTGCGGCGCCTGGATCGTCCCCGCCTTGCCGATGAATTCGCGCCGGCTTGCCGAGAAACTCGAAACCGTCTCGCTCGCCGCGAAGAAGGCGGTTCGGTTGGAAAAATCGATGCTGTAGGGATTGGTGGCAAACAGCGCCCCCGTCTCCTCGTCATGGCTCGACAGGATGAAAGGCACCGTGCGTGCCGAATTGCTGCCGAGGATCCATTCGACATAACCGTAGAGACGCAGCTTGCGGCTGGCAGAACCGGTGTTGCGCAGGCGCAGGCGCTGCAGTTTCACCGGCCTTTCGCGGTCGACCGTCTGCGTCAGTTCGAGCGCGATATCGTGCTGGACACTGGAGAAGACGGAATAGCCGAGCCCGTGGCGGGCTTCGAAACGAATGTCCGGCCGGCGGGAAAGCGCAGCGAAAGGCGTCATGACGGCACCGCTGTGGAGATCGGTGAGATAGAAGGCCTCACCCGAACGGTTGACCACGGCATCGTTCGACCAGGAGGTCAGCTGGTAGTCGCGCGAATTGGCGCTCCAGGTAAAGCCGGAGCCCTCCGCCGACACGTGGAAGCCGAACCTGTCATTGGAGATGACGTTGATCCAGGGCTGCGGCGTTGCATGACCGCCAGGCAGCCGAACGACATATTCGCGTCCGTCGCGGGCAAAGCCGCCGATGCCGTTCCAGAAGTCGAGATCGCCTTCCTCCTCGATGACGACGGCGGGCACGACGGGCGGCGGCACCGGCACGACACGCTTGACGGGGGCCTTGTTGCGCTCGGCCCGTTCCATCTCCTGCAGCTCCTCCTTGGAGGGTGCAAACAGCGCCACGGCGCGGTTGATCTGGTCGACCACCTTGCCGTTCTTGGTATGCAGCGTGACGCGGGAGGCCGCGATCAACGCATGATAGGTGCTCTCCTCCATCAGGTCCTTGCGCACCGCAAAGATATGCTGGCGCAAGCCGTCGGCCTGGCCCATGCGACGGACGTTCTCGCACATGGCGTCGAGCGCATGTTGCATGTCCTGCGCATAGGAAGAGGCGCGTTCGTTCATGATGACGAGATCGGCAGTGACGCCGCGCGAGCGTAGATATTCCTGCGCCAGCAGCGCTTCCCGGGCGATATCGAGATCCATGTCGTCGTTGATGCGCAGCGTGAAAATCGGGAAGTCGCCGGAGATCGCCAGCGGCCAGAGCGCCGATTGCGACTGCAGGCCGGCCTCGACGGTCGCTTCGTCCTTGCGCAGCTGCATGTCGGGATAGACGAGGTAGCGTCCGAGATGCTGGAAGGCCGCCGCCTGCTGCGAGGTGACGCCGACATGGCGCATCTGCACCTGCGTGCGTGTCCAGGCCTGGACGAGCTCGTGGTTGAAGGCGTCTGGATGGCGATAGCGATTGACCGCCTTGTCGACTTCGTCGCGGCTGGGCGCCGCGATCGTCCAGAAGATCACGCTGACTTTCTTGCCGGCCGGCACGCGGACGGTGCGACGCAGCGACATGACGGGATCGAGCATGAAGCCGTCGCTGCCCGAAAGTGTCGCGCCCGGATCGAAGGCCGCCGCATCGGCAAGACTGCGGCCACGGCCGATGAACTTGCGGCGGTCGGTCTCGAATTCGGTATGGCGGGTGTCGCCGGCATTGTCGACGATCAGATGGGCGATGCTGATGTTCGGCTCGTTCGGGTCGCGCTTGTTGCGTTCGGCACGGATGACGTCGCCGCGCTTGCCGATCTCGGTCTTGACGAACATGCGGGCGAATGCCGGATGCGCATTGTCGGTATCATCGGAGGTGATCACCGGTTCGAGATAGGAGGTGACTTCGATGAAGCGGTCTTCCGTGCCCATGTTGAGCAAGGTGACGCGGCGAGCCTCGGCATCATGCTCGGTCGCAATGATGCACTCCACTTCGCTGGTGAGGTCGCCGACCGTCTTGGTGAACTGCGCCTTCTCGTCGGCGAATTCGACCTTGATCTTCTCGCCTTCGACACCCTTCGGCTCAGCCGTCGCCGACCACCATTCGCTGGTGGCGGTATCGCGCAGGAAGATGAAGCTGCCCCAGCGGTCTTCGGTCGGATCGGCTTTCCAGCGGGAAACGGAAAGGCCGTTCCAGCGGGAATAACCAGCACCCGTCGCCGTCAGCATCAGCGAATAATGACCGTTCGACAGGAATACGAGTTCGCGGTCGCGCGAAGCCGGATCGTTGATCTTCCGGAGCTCCGGTCGCAGGAGATCGTCCTGGATGCTGGCCGGCGTGTCGGATTCGTGTTTGCCGCTCATGACCGGGATGTCGCGCGGCGCCTTTTCCTGCAGCAGCAGCTCGGCCGCCTCGATGACCGGATCGGAGTGGAAGAGCTCGCGCAGATGACCGTTGAAGGCGACGTTGGCGACGGCCGCGATCGACATGCCGTGATGGTGGGCATAATAATTGTAGACCACCGCGCATTTCTTGCCTTCCGGCACACGCGTCGGCGTGAAGTCGACGGCATCGTGGAAGCCGAACTTGCCAAGCGCGCCGACCTTGCGCAGCCTCTGCAGGTTTTCCAGCGCGCCCGGCGGGTCGTACTGGCTGGCGAGCAGCGATGCGTAAGGCGCGATGACGGCATTGTGGCCAAGACCGCGCTTCAGGCCGAGCGTCGGTACGCCGAAATTCGTGTACTGATAATTGAGGTTATGGTCGCGGGCATTGAAGGCCGCTTCCGAAATGCCCCACGGAATGCCGAGCTTGCGGGCGTAATTCATCTGCTCGACGACGACCAGATTGTTGGTCTGGTTGAGAATGCCTCCGCCACGCTCCTGCATGACGAGCGGCGGCATCAGATATTCGAACATCGAGCCGGACCAGGAGACCAGCGCGCCGCGTGACCCCACAGGCACGACCTGGCGGCCGAGGCGATACCAGTGTTCCGTCGGCAGGTCGCCCTTGGCGATGCCGAAGAGGCTGGTCAGGCGGCATTCCGAGGCAAGAAGGTCGTAACACGCCTGGTCGAGCTCGCCGCTTTCGACGCGGTAGCCGATCGATAGCAGGCGCCGTTCCGGCCGGAACAGGAAGCCGAAATCCATCGAGAAAGCCAGATCGCGGGCCTTGTCGCGCAGCGCCACCAGGCGCGGCCGCAGCGCATCGACCTTGGAAAGGTCGAAGGTACTGTCGGAAATATGCGCCTCGCAGACCTTTACCAGCGATGCCGCCCATTGGGTGACTTCTTCGCTCTGCTTCGACTTGACCTCATGGTCGAGATTGGCGGCAAGCTTCTCGATGTCGCGCGCGAGAACGGCGAGGTTGATGATGCGGATCGAGGCGAATTCATGCTCGCGTTTGACCGCGGCAAGCGCGTTCTGGAAGCCGACGATGCGCTCCTCCAGGCGCCGGCGCAGCGGGCGCACGGTCTTGCGGTCATCGGGCAGGTCCGCCAGCACTTCGCCGAGAATGCCGGCGGTGTCGCCGACGCCGTCGAGATTGCCCTGCATATGCGCCGACGGCGCCTCGGCCCAGTTGCGGCAGGCCGATGAAATGGCGATCAGATGGCCGGCGAGATTGCCGCTGTCGACGGCCGAGACGTAACGAGGCCCAAGCGTCTGCAGCGTATCGGTGTGATACCAGTTGAACAGATGGCCGCGGAATTTCTCCATCCTGTCGATCGTCGCGATCGTCTGCTCCAGCCGCTCGAGCGTCTCCTCGAAGGAGAACCAGCCGAAATGCCGGCCGGAAACGACGGAGAGCAGATAGACGCCGATATTGGTCGGCGAGGTGCGCGCCGCGACGATCACATGCGGCGTTTCCTGGATATTATCAGGCGGCAGATAGTTCTGCTCGGCCGTCGTGAAGGTCTCGAAATACCGCCAGGTGCGCCGGGCGATCTTGCGCAGTTCGCTCGACACGGAATCGGCGACTTCGAGCCGGTCTTCGGTCTCCGCCGACTGGCTGACATACCAGGCAACAACAGGCGACAGGACCCACAGCAGGGCGAAGGGAATGCCGACGAGGAAGGCGTTGTCGCCGGGAAGGGCTGCGAAACCGAGCGCCAGCAGCGCCAGCACCGGCGCATGCCACATCGCCTTGTAATAGGAGATCAGCGTCCCCTGGCCGCCGGCCTGGACGCTGGCGGCGGTGCGCCACTGCAGCATCAGCTTGCGGCTGACGAACAGGCGGTAGAGCGAACGGCCGATCGCATCCGCCATCATGCAGGCCGAGTCGGCGATGAAGACGATGCGCAGCGCAACCTGTGCATTGGCCGCCGTGATATCGGACCAGACCGTATAGAGATGGGCGCGGGCGATGATATCGCTGGTGCGCGGGATGATGCCGTTGATGAGCGACAGCGTCGGCGCGACGAAAAGGCAGAAGATCAGCAGAATCTGCCAGATGAGTGCGCCGAGCGGACCCATGAAATACCAGCCGAGCACGGAGGCGAAGAACCAGGCGATCGGCGTCAGCGAGCGGCGCAGATTGTCGAACATCTTCCAGCGGCCGAGTGCCGTGACGCCGTATTTCGGATTGAACATGTAGGGCAGAAGCTGCCAGTCGCCGCGCGCCCAGCGATGCTGGCGCGAGGTTTCCACCTCGTAGCGGATCGGGAAATCCTCAACCAGTTCGAGATCGGTGACGAGCGCGCAGCGCGCCATCGAGCCTTCGAGAAGATCGTGGCTGAGCACGGAATTCTCGTCGATCCGGCCCTTCAGCGAGGCTTCGAAAGCGTCGACATGATAAAGCCCCTTGCCGGTGAAAGTGCCTTCGCCGGCGAGATCCTGATAGACGTCGGAAACGGTGAAGACATAAGGATCGAGGCCGCGATTGATCGAAAAGACGCGCTGGAAGACCGAGGCGTCCTTGCCCGTCGTCAGCGACGGGGTGACACGCGGCTGCAAGACGCCGTAGCCGCTTTCGACACGGCCGGTTTTCGGATTGATGACCGGGCGGTTGATCGGATGATAGAGCTTGCCGACGAGCTTGGTGACGGCATCGCGCATCAGGCGCGTATCGGCATCGAGCGTCATGACATATTGCACATTGGCCGGCACCGCATTGGCGCCCGGCAGATAGGTCGTGTCGCGGTCGCCGCGCAGCAACATGTTCAGTTCGTGCAGCTTGCCGCGCTTGCGCTCCCAGCCCATCCACACGCCTTCCGAAGGATTATAGAGGCGGCGGCGATGCAGCAGATAGAAGCGCGTCTTGCCGTCATAGGCATAGCGGGCGGAAAGATTGGCGATCTCACGCCGCGCATAATCGAGAACCTCGAGATCGGCAGCCGTTTCCTCGACCTCGCTGTCCGGCCAGTCGCTGAGCAGTGCGAAATAGATCTCGCCGCGCGGGTTGGCGAGATAGTGAACCTCGAGATTGCGCACGTGGTCGTCGACGCTGTCGCGGTTCGAGATCAGGCAGGGCACGACGAGCAGCGTGCGTGCGTCCTCCGGAATGCCTTCCTTGAACTCGTAACCGACAAGGCGCGCCGGCGTCACGAAGAAAGAAAGCAGAGTGTTGAAGAGACCCGTCGCCCCTTCTGACGCCGGTACCGAGAACATGATCAGCAGCACGGCGATTTCGATCGCCCCCATGCCGGCATTGGCCATGAACCTGCCGACGATCGCCATGGCGATGATCGTCAGCAGCATGACCGGCAAGGCAATCGCCAGCCAGTTGAACTGGCGCACGGCGCGAACGAAATGCTGGATGATCGTCGGGCGATAGCTCGCCCGCGACTCGAGCTTCGGCCGCTGCGCGCCCGACAGGAAACCACCGACATTCGGTTCATGCGGCTGCGGCTCGTCCGAAGCTTTGGCGGCATCGGTCATGTCGAGCGCCAGCTGGGCGATTTCCATTTCCGTCAGCGGCGAGCGCTTGGCCAGCTTCTCGATCTGTTTTCGATATTTGTTGCGCGAGCCGGAATCGAGGATGCCGTAATCCGAATGCTCCCAGAGCAGCCTGTCGACATGGCTGACCTGCTCGACCCAGACCGACCATTCGGCATCATCGATCTCGCGAAGGCTGCGGATGATGTTGCCCATCGTCACGTTGCCGGAAGACAGGCGGCTATGTTCGGCCGTCGTCGCCTCTTCGGTGTTGCGGCCGAGTTCTTCCAGCCGCTCGTCGAGCCAGGTGATCGCCAGGCTCGACGTCTGTGAGCCGTCGCGCAGGCGATAGAGGAACTGCGTCGAGAATGTATTGTCCTCGGCAAGCGGTTCCAGCGTCTTCAGATAGGCGGCCGCTCCGGCCGGATCGGTCAGGCGCACCAATTCGTCGGCCGCCTCATTGGCGCGGCGGCGCATGCGGCGGCTGGCTTCGACACGGCTGGAAATGCGGCGAAGGTTTTCGACGAGCACGTAACGCACCAGCGAAGGCAACGCCCAGAGTTCGCCGATCTTCAGCGTCTCGCTGGCCTGGAAGCCATCGACCAGCGCCGTCAGGCTTTCCTGCGAGATCGTGCTGTGGGTATGGGCGACATAGAGCCAGGCAAGCACGAGGGTGCGCGGTACCTCGACGCCGCCGACGGCCATGGTCGGCAATTCGCGATAGAAGCGGCGGGGGAAGTCGCGCCGCACCTCCTGGATCGCCTCTTCGACGATATAGTGATTGTCCAGCAGCCATTCTGCCGCCGGCGTGATCGTCTCGCCGGCCTCGACATCTGTCGCCGTGGTCCGGTAGACGCGCAGGATTTCCTTCTCGTTTTCCTTATGGCGCGCGAAAAAATCGAAGGGAGCAAAGGCCGGCAGCTTGTCGACGCCGTTGCGGGCGACCCCATCGCCCATCGCCTTGATGTCCTCGATGGCAAGATAGGTCGAACGGATCGAATCGTTGTGATCGATCTGCTTCGTCTCGGTTTCGCGCGAAGGGCTCGGAGAAAGATGTGAAATAGACATGGGTTCGGTTCTGGATCCAAACGAAGTTATGGCTGTTTTGCTCAGCCTTTTGCACTGCTTATCATGACTGCTACATGAACGGAGCCCTATTCTTCAAAGATCGAAGAAACCGGGGCGGATGAGACTTGGGCCAAGCGAGGCAAACGGGCTAAGCCCCGGTTCAGAACGTGGCCCGACGGCTGATCGCGGCCATCGATACCCTCTCCACGAAAGCCATGGCGAAAATTTGGACACTATCGGAATAATTCAAGCCAAGAGGCATCAGCCGCCGCCCGCGAGCGCGGCTGGCGGCAATGCGAAAGCTTCGATTTCGGAAAAAGGAAAGGGCAGGATCGATAGACCATGTGCCTGGCGGCGGTTAGCACAGCTTGCGACCCTTGTCCTTTGCCGCTCCGTCACCGGTATTCAGATGGCGTGAAAAAAGTACAGAAGAATGATGATGGGGATCGGAATGCCGATCAACCACAATAAGATGCCCTCATGGCCACTCTCCCTTTGACATTCGAGTGCCAGGAGAATGCCGAGACACATCAAATGTTCGGAATTCTATAGGGGCGGAAACCGCCGCGGCGCCGGCACTTGCCAACGCTTACCATTCGCCGATTAGCCGACGACGCCGCAAACCATGGCGACGACGAACAGAAATGCCGCAGTGAAGATCGCTCCATGGAGCAGCGCCTGAAGCCTGTGACGCGTGGTGAGCGGCTTCTTGGCCGGTACGGAACCATATTGGTTCACGTGAGCATGCGAAATACCCAGATCTGCCATATGTCGCCTCCGTTGTTCTCGTGCGGCCGGTTGTGCGGCTCGCGCTTATATTCTTATTTTCTCTATCAAGTAGGTAGAGATAAATTTCCGTCCAGAGCGAAAGGAAGAGAAAATTCAACCAGCCTTTTTAGCAGAGCGTGCGCCATGCCCAGATCCAGGAGCGCTCGACGGCACTCTCATTCTCGGGCAGGTTGGAGGAAGTCTCGATCAGCCGGCGGTCCTTTTCCGCAGGAAGAGATACCGAAGCCTGTTCTTGGCGATCGGTTTTCACGGGAGGATCGAGGTAGCCCATGGTCATCCCACCGAGAAAGAACATGCCTCAACCTCCATTGATCACGAAAGCTAACAAACGTTAACAGGATCATGACAGAAGCAAGGCAGCTGTCAATAGTCTAGTTGAATGGTCGTCTTTTAGCAAAGCGTTATCCTTAACGCCGCTATCGATCTTTCCTTTTCAAGGGCTTGAAAAGATTGCCGTTCAGGCTTTGACGAAACCCTTGCTCGCGATCATCAAATTTCGCGTGTAGTCCTCGTGAACCGCGCCGCCCGCCAGTTCCTGAGAGCTCAGCCGCTCGACGACGGCGCCGTTGCGCATTACCGCGAGCCTTTCACACATATGGGTGACGACGCCGAGATCATGACTCACCATCACGAAGGTGAGCTTGCGGTCACGTCGGATCTGCTCCAGCAGGTTCAGCACCTCGGCCTGCACCGAGGCGTCGAGCGCCGATGTCGGCTCGTCGAGCAGCAGGATCGACGGTTCCACGATCAGCGCCCGGGCGATCGCCACGCGCTGCCGCTGGCCGCCGGAAAGCTGGTGCGGATAGCGGAACCGGAAACCATTGCCGAGGCCGACTTCGTCGAGTGCGCGAGCGATGCGCTTGTCGCTGTCGTCGATGCCATGGATCGCGAGCGGTTCGAGCAGAAGCCGGTCGATCGTCTGGCGCGGATGCAGAGAACCATAAGGATCCTGGAAGACCATTTGCACGCGGCGATAGAAAGACTTGCTGCGTTTCGAACCCTTCAGCACTTCGCCATTGATGTTGATCGCGCCGCCGCTGATCGGCGCAAGTCCGGCAACAGCCCGCAACAAGGTCGATTTTCCCGATCCGGACTCGCCAACGAGACCGAAGGATTCGCCGCCTTCGACGGCGATGCTGACATCCTTCAGCGCATGAAAATGGTCGTAGACGACGCTGAGATCGTCGACTTGGAGAGCTGCGCTCATGCCGCCCACTCCGGCCTGCGGTCGAGCACCGGCAGCGGGTGACGGTTTGAGCCGATCTCGGGCATGCAATTCAGCAAGCCTTGCGTATAGGGATGTTGCGCATGTTTGAGATCGGCGGCCGCGAGCTCCTCGACGATCTTTCCGGCATACATGACGATGACGCGGTCGCAGAAGGAAGAAACCAGCCTCAGATCATGGGAGACGAAGATCAGCCCCATGCCACGCTCGGACACCAGCCTGTCCATGATCCTCAGCACGTCGAGCTGGACCGTCACGTCGAGCGCCGAGGTCGGCTCGTCGGCAATCAGCAATTCTGGCCCGGCAATCAGCATCATGGCGATCATCGCCCGCTGTCCCATGCCGCCCGACACCTCGTGCGGATGCAGGTCGAAGACACGCTGGGGATCACGAATCTGCACCGCTTCCAGCATGGCGAGCGCGCGCTCGCGCGCCTCGGCCTTACCGACCTTCTCATGCGTGCGCAGCGTTTCGCAGATCTGCCGCCCGATCGACATGACGGGATCGAGCGAATATTTCGGATCCTGCAGGATCATGGCGATGCGCTTGCCGCGCAGCCTGCGCCTTTCGCCGGCCGGGGCATTGATCAGATCGATGCCGCTGAAATTCAGCCTTTCGGCCGTGACGACGCCGTGTTTCGGCGTCAGGCCCATGATCGCCCGTCCGGTCTGCGACTTGCCGGAACCGGATTCGCCGACAATGCCGAGCCTTTCCTTGCCGAGCGTGAAGGAGACGCCGCGCACGGCCTCGATCACGCCGGTGCGCGTGGGGTAGCTGACCTTGAGCTTATCAACCGTCAGAAGTGTCGTCATTGGCCACTCTCCTTCGGATCGAGCGCATCGCGCAGGCCGTCGCCGAGGAGATTGAAGCCAAGGCTGACGATGAGGATGGCGATGCCGGGCATCGCTGCAACCCACCATTGATCGAGGATGAAGCGCCGTCCCGAGGCGATCATCGCCCCCCATTCCGGCAGCGGCGGCTGTGCGCCCAGGCCGAGGAAACCGAGACCGGCCGCCGTCAGGATGATACCCGCCATGTCGAGCGTTACGCGCACGATCAGTGAGGAAATGCAGAGCGGCATGACATGGCGCACGATGATGCGAAGCGGCGAGGCGCCCATCAGCTTCACCGCCGAAATATAGTCGGAGCGCCGGACCGTCAGCGTCTCGGCGCGCGCGATGCGGGCATAGGGCGGCCAGGAGGTGATGGCAATGGCGATGATCGCGTTCTGGATGCCAGGCCCGAGGGCTGCGACAAAGGCGAGCGCCAGCACCAGCTTCGGAAAGGCCAGGAAAATATCGGTGATGCGCATGAGCGTCGCATCCACCCAGCCTCCGGCATAACCGGAGACCGTGCCGACGATCAGCCCGATCGGCGCCGAGATGATGGCGACGAGCGCGACGACGAGCAGCGTCAATCGCGATCCGTAGATCAGCCGTGAATAGATGTCGCGGCCCTGGTCGTCCGAACCGAGCAGGAATTCCCCGGTTCCCGGCGGCAGCAGCCGGGCATTGCGCAGATCGCCGACAACGGGATTATGCGTGGCGATGACATCGGCAAAGGCGGCGGTCAAAAGCAGCGCCACGATGATCAGCAGGCCGAGGACGGCGAGCCTGTTTGCCGTAAACTGCCGCCAAGTGACATAGGCGCGGCCGAGGCGAGCCTGCAGGCGCGATTGCGGCCGGTCGGAAAGCAGCCAGTCGCGGCGGCTCATCGCAGGAGGTGGGCTGGCGGAGGCCGTCATCGGTTTCGCGTCCTCGGGTCGAGCGTCCGGTAGAGAAGATCGGACAGAAGGTTGATGCCGATGAAGACCGTCCCGATGACGATCGTGCCGCCGAGCACGGCGTTCATGTCGGCGTTCTGCAGCGAATTGGTGATGTAGAGTCCGATGCCCGGCCAGGAAAAGACGGTCTCGGTCAGCACCGAGCCTTCGAGCAGGCCGGCATAGGAAAGCGCAATCACGGTGACGAGCGGCACGGCGGCATTGCGCAGCGCATGGCCCCAGATCACCCGCGTTTCCGAAAGCCCCTTGGCGCGCGCGGCAACGATATATTCCTGGGAAAGCTCGTTCAGCATGAAGCTGCGCGTCATGCGGCTGATATAGGCGAGCGAGAAATAACCGAGCAGGGATGCCGGCAGGATGATGTGGCGGAAGACATCGTAGAAGACATCCCATTGTCCTTGCCAGGCACTGTCCAGGAGATAGAAGCCGGTGATCGGCGTGAAGGTGTATTCGAAAACGATGTCGATGCGGCCGGGAAAGGCCACCCAGCGCAGTTGCGCGTAGAAGATGACGAGCGAAATCAGCGCCAGCCAGAAGATCGGCACCGAATAACCGATCAGGCCGATGACCCGCACGACCTGGTCGGCGATGCTGCCGCGGCGCACCGCGGCGAGAACGCCGAGCGGCACGCCGACGAAAGCGCCGATCAGCGTTCCGAGCGTTGCAAGCTCCACCGTCGCCGGAAATGCACGGCGAATATCGACCATGACAGGATTGGTCGTCAGGACCGAATTGCCGAAATCGCCGGATAGGATGCCTTTGATATAGATGAAGAACTGCTGATAGAGCGGCAGATTGAAGCCCATTTCCTGGCGTACGCGCTCGACGACATGATTGGGCGCGCGGTCGCCGAGGATGGCGAGCACGGGATCGATCGGCACGACGCGGCCGATAAAGAAGGTGACGGCCAACAGGCCGAAATAGGTAGTGACAGCGGCAAACAGGAACCGCCCTAGCGCCTTTGCGAAGGCGCTGGCACGGCCCCTTCGGGGCCGCGCCTCCTGTGGTGTTTCGACGGTGCTCAAGCCCCTCAATCCTGCCGGATTATTCCTTGGCGATCGGACCGACGAAATTGGTATCGAAGCTCGGACCCAGTTTGAAGTCCTTCAGGCTCTTGCGGTAACCGGCCACCTCGGTCTGCTGGAAGATGAAGACGAAGGGGCTGCTGGCCAGGTACTTCTTCTGGATATCCTGATATATGGCGGCACGCTTGGCGGCGTCGCGTTCCAGAAGTGCGGCCTTGGCTTGCTTGTCGAGTTCCGGCGCTTCCCAGCTGTTGCGCCATGCGAGCGTCTTCACCGTGCCGGCATCGGAATTGTCGGGATTGCCGGTGAAGGTATCGGCATTGGAGTTCGGATCGAAATAGTCCGAACCCCACTGGCCGATATACATGTCATGGGTGCGGGCGCGGTATTTGGTCAGTGTCTGCTTGCCGTCCCCGGGGATGATTTCCATCTTCACGCCGGCCTGCGCCAGCGTCTGCTGCATGGATTCGGCGATACCCGTCACCGGCTGGTTGTTGCGCACATCCATGGTGACCGAGAAACCGTCGGGCAGGCCCGCCTTGGCGAGCAGTTCCTTGGCTTTGGCGACATCGAGCTTATAGGGATTCTCGTCGAGCGCGCCGAGCTGGCCCTTCGGCAGGAAGGTCTGGTGGATTTCGCCGATACCCTTGATCAAGGTCGCGCCGATCGCATCGTAATCGACCAGATATTTGAAAGCTTCCTGGACTTCCGGCTTCTTGAGGTTCTCGTTCTTGTTGTTCAGGCTGACATAATAGATCGTGCCCTTCGGCGCACTTGTCGTCGCGAGATCGGCATTTTTCGAAACGGCGTCGATATCGCCCGGCTCGAGGTTGCGGGCGATATCGATATCGCCGGCTTCGAGCGCCAGCCGCTGGGCAGAACTTTCCTTCATGTAGCGGTAGATGACGCGGTTGAGCTTCGCCTTGTCGCCGTAATAATTGTCGTTGCGCTCCAGCACGACGACTTCGTTGGCACGCCATTCGCGCAGCTTGTAGGCGCCGGAGCCGGCATAGCCGGTCTTCAGCCATTCATTGCCGAAATCATTGTCGTATTTGTGCTCGGCATCCGGCGTCACCGCCTTCACGTGTTCCAGCACCAGCTTCTTGTCGACGACGGAAGCGATGGTTGCCGTCAGGCAGTTCAGCACGAAGCTCGGCGCATAGGCCTTGTCGACCGTGAAGACGAAGGTGCCGGCATCAGCCGCCTTGGCCTTTTCCGTGACGTTGTCGCCGGTGAGGCCGAACTGGGTGAGGATGAAGGCCGGGCTCTTGTCGAGCTTGACGGCGCGCTCGAACGAATAGGCGACGTCTTCGGCGGTGATCGGATTGCCCGAGGCGAATTTCAGGCCGGGCTTCAGCTTGAACGTATAGGTGAGGCCGTCATCGGAAACGCTCCAGCTCTCGGCCAGATCGCCCTTCACCTTCGACGTATCGTCCATGTCGAGACGGACGAGCAGGCTGTAGCTGTTGCTGGTAATCTCGGCGGTCGAAAGCTCGAAAGCCTCGCCCGGATCCATCGTAATGATATCGTCGATGGCAAAACCTTCGACCAGCGTATCCTTCGGCGTCTCGGCGAAGGCGGCGGGTGCCGCCATCATCAGGAGCGAAAGCGCGGCTCCGGCGGAAAGCATGCGAAAATTGCGGCTGAGTTTGGTCATCATCATGATCTGTTCCCCTGTTTTTTGATTGGATTAGGAAAGGCTTAGGCGCGGTCCTCCCGCCAAGCTTGGGCCAGAATGCGAAGCCAGTTTTCACGGGCAAGTTTTGCGAGGTCGGCATCAGCATAGCCAACCTCTTTGAGAGCGGCAATCAGCTTCTGATTGCCAGCCGCATCACCGATTTCCTCGGGAATGGTGGCCCCGTCGAAATCCGATCCGAGCGCCACGCATTCGATGCCGATGCGGTTCACGAGATAGTCGATATGGCGGATCATGTCGGCAAGCGGCGTATCGCTGTCCGAGCGGCCGTCGGCACGCAGCATGGCGGTCGCATAGTTGATGCCGACGAGCCCGCGGCTTTCGCGGATCGCATCGAGCTGCTTGTCCGTCAGGTTTCGTGCGACCGGCGTCAGCACATGGGCATTGGAGTGGCTGGCGACCAGCGGTTGGTCCGTCGTCTTCGCCACGTCCCAGAAACCCTTCTCGGTGATATGGGCCAGATCGATCAGGATCCCGAGGCGATTGCATTCCCTGACCAGTGCGAAGCCGGCATCGGTCAGGCCGGGGCCTGTGTCCGGCGACATCGGGAAGGCGAAGGGCACGCCGTGACCAAAGACATTGTGCCGGCTCCAGACCGGCCCGAGCGACCGCAGCCCCGCTGCGTAGAATACCTCGAGTGCCGAGAGATCGGCGCCGATCGCCTCGCAGCCCTCCATATGCATGACGGCGGCGAAAATGTCGTCCACCATGGCGCCGCGGATGTCTTTCACCGTCCGGCAGAGCCGCCAGGCGCCTGCCTGGTCGAGCCGCAACGCGATCGCCGCCATTTCATTGGCAATGGCAAGGGAAGGCAGCGGATCAAGGGGGGCGGCCATCGGCGTGATATAGCGACCGTTGGCATCCGGATCGGCGAAGACGAGATCGCCCGAGGGAATGTAGATGGCACAGAGACCGCCGGAAAGACCGCCCTCTCTGGCCCGACGCGCATCGATATGGCCGACCGTCGTGCCGTCCGCGAATTCTGCGATCGGATCGCTGCCGTCTTTTGAATGTGTCCAGAGTCGAAGGAGAACGTCGTTGTGACCGTCAAATACGAATTGCATCTGTCTTCCTGCGCTGCCCTACTGCATAATTCCTTAAATCGGAATCGATTTAAGGACAAATTATGCAGCATTCAAAGTGCTACAGCCTCCGTAGCGCGTCTTTTCAGACGCGCGGCGCCGTAGAGGGCGAATGAAGCGGCAGAATAGAAAAGCTGACGGGATTCGCCACCCCTTTTTTTAAAATCCGTCATGGTGCGGAAAACAGAACGGGGGCCGAAGCCCCCGTAAAAAACCATGAGAGATCAGTGCTTGCGTCGTTTCTTCTGTCTGTAGACGTCGATGACGACAGCCGCGACGATGATGAGACCCTTGACGATCTCCTGGTAATAGGCGTCGATCCTGAGGAAGGTGAAGCCGGAGGTCATGACGCCGAGGATGATGGTGCCGATGACGGTGCCGGTGATGCGCCCGACGCCGCCGGTCAGCGAGGTGCCGCCGATGACGGTCGCGGCGATCGCGTCGAGTTCGTAGCCGACGCCCATGCTGGCCTGTGCGGTTTCAGCACGTGCCGCCGTGACGATCCCGGCGAGACCGGCAAGCAATCCGGCAATCACATAGACCTTGACGAGATGCGCCTCGATGTTGATGCCGGACACGCGTGCCGCCTGCGGGTTCGCGCCGATCGCATAGGTGAATTTTCCGTAGCGGGTATAGCGCAGCGCAATGTGAAAGATCAGCGCAACGACCAGGAAGACGACAACCGGCCAGGCTTTCGTTCCGATGAAATGAAACTGTTCGGTGATCCCGGAAACCGGCTGTCCCTTCGTATACCACTTGGCGACACCTCTGGCCGAAACGAACATGCCAAGCGTTGCAATGAACGGCGGGATCTTCGTATAGGCGATGAGTGCGCCGTTCGCCAGACCGGCTGCCGCTCCGATCAGCAGGCCGATTATGATCGGCACGAAAGCCGGCAGGTCGGTCAGCGACGGAAAGACGGCCCGTCCCCAGGTCGACGACTGGGCGAAGCTTGTTGCAATCATCGCCGTCATGCCGACGACAGAGCCCGACGAAAGGTCGATGCCGCCGGTGATGATGACCTGCGTGACGCCGACGGCGATGATGCCGATGACGGAGACCTGAAGGATCATGATCGTCAGGCGCTGCGAATTCATCAGGAAACTTTGGCCGATGAACATCCAGCCGAGCACCTCGTAGATGAGCGCGATGCCGACGAGCACGAGGAAAATGCTGAGCTCGGTCGGTATGCGCCGCCGCCTTTGCCGGGTTGCGAGCGGGGCTCCGCCCTCTGCTGCCTTGGTAGTCATGTCAAACCTCCCTTGGGCGATTGCCGGTGACGCATCACTGCGCAGCCAGTTCCATCACCTTGATCTGCGTTGCTTCGTCGCGATTGAGGAAACCGGTCACGCGTCCCTCATGCATGACCATGATGCGGTCGCTCATGCCGAGAACCTCAGGCATCTCGGACGAGATCATCACCACCGCCACGCCGTTGCGCGCCATCTCCACGACCAGCCGGTGGATTTCCGCCTTGGCGCCGACATCGATGCCGCGCGTCGGCTCGTCGAGGATAAGGATGCGCGGATTGGTGAGCAGCCAGCGTCCGATCAGCACCTTCTGCTGGTTGCCGCCCGAAAGATTTTCCACCCGCTCGTAAAGATTGGGCGTTTTCACGCGCAGTTTCTTTGCCATGTCTTCACAGGTTGCCTCGATAGCGCCCTGCTGCACGAAGCCGCGCTTGACGTATCTGTCCTGCAGAACGGCGATCTGCATATTCTCGAGAATATCGAGGATCAGCAGGCAGCCGGTATCTTTCCGGTCCTCGGTCAGGAACGCCATCTGGTGACGGATGGCCTCGGTCGGAGAAGAAATCGTCACCGGCTTGCCGTGGAGTTCGATCGAGCCGGAGCTTGCCGGCGTCACGCCAAACAGCGTTTCGGCAACATTCGATCGGCCGGAACCGACAAGGCCTGCCACGCCGAGGATCTCGCCGGCTCTGACATCGAAGGAAACGTCGTGGAAGACCCCCTTGAGACAGAGATCCTTGACGGAGAGCACGACCTCGCCGATCGGCACCTCTTCCTTGGGAAACATCTGGGTGATCTCGCGCCCGACCATCATGCGGATGATGTCGTCGCGGGTGACGTCGGTCGAGGCATGCGTGCCGATATATCGGCCGTCGCGGAAGACGGAGAACTCATCGGCGATCTCGAAAAGCTCGTTCATCTTGTGGGTGATGTAGACGATGCCGATGCCCTGGGCCCTGAGGTCGCGGATAATACGGAAAAGATGCTCGACCTCGCGCTCCGTCAGCGCCGAGGTCGGCTCGTCCATGATCAGCACGTCGGACTTATAGGAAACCGCCTTGGCGATCTCGACCATCTGCCGGTTGGCGACCGACAGGTGCCGGACCTCGATATCGGGATCAATCTCGATATTGAGCCGGGCAAACAGCTCCTCGGTCATGCGATGCATGAGGCCGTGATCGATGAAACCCAAGCGGTTTTTCGGTTCGCGACGAATCCAGATATTTTCCGCGACCGTCATGAACGGCATCAGGTTCAGTTCCTGATGGATCATGGCAATCCCGTTCTCCAGCGCATCGAGCGGAGATTTCAGCCGAATCTCGACCCCTTTCAGGCGGATATCGCCTTTGTCGGGGATATAAATGCCGGCGAGGATCTTCATCAGTGTCGATTTTCCGGCGCCGTTTTCGCCCATCAGCGCATGCACCGAGGCGCGCTTCAGCCGGAACTGCACGTCGTCGAGCGCGACGACACCCGGAAATTCCTTGCGAACGCCCTCGGCGCTCAAGAGATATTCCGCATTCGGAACTGCACCACTGGCGCGCACGGCGGCCATGGTTGTCGGGCTGACGGCCATATCATCTCCTCCGGATACGGACAGGCGGAAAGGATGCGGGCAAGGCCCGCATCCTGCTTGGCATTCGCCTCAGTTCTTGGTGACGAAGTCCTTGACGTTCTCAGGCGTGACGAGCTGGAAGGGAATATAGACCTTCTTGTCGACCTTTTCGCCCTTGGCAAGCTTCAGCGCCGCATCGAGCGAGCCCTTGCCCTGGCCGGCGGCATCCTGGAACACGGTGACGTCAAGATCACCCGCCTGCATGGCGGCAAGCGCGTCCTGGGTGGCGTCGACGCCACCGACGACGACCTTGGTCATATCCTTGCCGGCTGCCTTCAGCGCCTGGATGGCGCCGATCGCCATTTCGTCGTTGTTGGAGATGACGGCGTCGAATTCGATGCCGCTGGAGAGCCAGTTGGTCATCAGGTCGGCGCCCTGGGTGCGGTCCCAGTTGGCCGTCTGCTCTTCGACGATCTCCAGGCCCTTGCATTCATCCGTCTTGACGACGTCATGAATGTCCTGGGTGCGCATGCGCGCAGCCTGGTTGGAGAGCTCGCCCATGATCACCACGGCCTTGCCCTTGCCGCCGAGAATGCGGCAGATTTCCTTGGTTTCCAGCGTGCCGGATTCCTGCTCGTTGGAGGCGACGAAAGCCTGCTTCTCCGGCAGCGTGTCGACATTGACCGGCTGACGGTTGACGTAAACCAGCGGAATGCCGGCATCGGCCGCAAGCTTCGACATCGCCGTCGTCGCATCGGTATCGACAGGGTTGACGATGATCGCATCGACCTTGGAGGCGATGAAATTCTGGATCTGGCTCTGCTGCTTGGACACGTCGTTCTGTGCGTCTTCGACCTGCAGCGTCACGCCGCTGAGTGTCTTTGCATAATCGGTCATGCCGTTGCGCAGAACGGTCAGGAAATTATCGTCGAACTTCGCCATCGAGACGCCGACGGTTTCTGCGTGAGCCGCCGTCGACATGACGAGCGCCATCGCAGTGCCCAGGATAAACTTTTTCATTTCACTTCCTCCACAAAGCGGTGCCCGGCTGCACCCTCCTCACGCCGGAGCTCCAGGCATTTGCCCTGAAGCCGCAACTTCCCCGCGCCACCTCTCCCGCGGCGCTCTGCAAAACGGAACAAACAAACCGTCAAATCCGCCCTGCGGAATATTCATTCCATTTTCTGGGAACGGCGTCAAGCCTCTTTAGCGGCGACCGGATATGGATGAAGCGCAATGCCGTGGGCCTTCACGGCCAGCACCTGCATTTCCGCCGTTGTGAAAGACGAAGCGAGCATCCATCTATGCGAGGTCGAAGACAGGCCCAGAGCCGCAGGCATCTTTGATCTTTTGCCGCGGCCCAATCATTTGAAGATTTTGGAGACAGGACACATGTCCATTTCGATCTACCGCCTCACCGTTCCGATGTTCCAGCGCGGCATCGCCAGCCTGAAAACCTACCTCGACAAGGCCGAAGCCTATGCCAGGGAAAAGAATATCGATCCCGCCATATTGGTCGCCGCTCGACTTGCGCCCGACATGCTGCCGCTCTCCGGCCAATATCAGCGCGCCAGCGACACCGCCAAATTCGCGCTCGCCCGCCTGACCGCGACCGACGCCCCGAAGTTCGAAGACAACGAAACGACGCTCGATGCCCTGCGCGAGCGCCTGGCAAAAACCGAAGCCTATCTCGCCGGCTTCTCGGCCCAAGCGCTGGAAGGCACGGAAACCCGCCAGATCACCCTGCCGGGAAAGAGCGGTATCGTGCTGCCCGGTGACGAATATATCGCCACCTTCGCCCTGCCGAACTTCTATTTCCACGTTGCGACGGCTCACGCCATTCTGCGCAACCAGGGCGCCCCGATCGGCAAGCGCGATTATCTCGGCTGAACAAAGCAATTCCAGCAAAAATGTGCAGCGGTTTTGCCAGGCAAAGCGTGAAACGCTTGTGCCGGGAATTGCGTACAAAGAGAAAGAGAGCATTGCCGTCATTCGAAGAAGACGGCAATGCTCTACCAGGGTCGGTGCGTCACCGGCCCTCTTTCCGTCAGCTCGGTATAGGCAAGCGTCTGGTCGAGATGCCGTGCCCGCAGCGACAGAAGCTTCTCGGCATAATCGAGCCGTATCGCCGCATAGGCCGGATCCGCTGCGACATTGTCGAGTTCCATCGGATCGTTGAGAAGATCGAAGAGCAGCGGCGGCAATGCGGTAAAATGCACATATTTGAACCGTCCGTCGCGGATCACCGCCAGATTGCATTGGTTGGACCGGAGCCCGAAATGCCGCTCCGCCTCGCCATGCGCAATGTCGCGAAAATCGAATTCCCAGAATGCCGCGTCCCGCCAGCCCGGTCCGCTCCCACCCCTGACAAACGGCATGAGCGACTGGCCATCGAGCCCGTTCTTCGCGTCGATGCCGAGCCTTTGACAAAGGGTGGGAAAAATATCGGCAGCGCTGGTGAATTTGTCGACGACCCTACCCGCAGCACTGCTTGCGGGATCGCGAATGACAAGAGGAATATGATAGCTGCCGTCGAAGAAACCGCCCTTGCCGAGCATCCAGTGATCGCCCGCCATCTCGGCGTGGTCCGAGGTGAAGACAATAAGCGTGTCGTCCCAGGCGCCCGCATCCTTCAGGGCTTGCCAGATGCGGCCGAGTTGCGCATCGACCTCTGATATCATCCCGTAATAGATCGCCCGGATCGCGGCAAAATCCTCAGCGTTCCAGCCGCTGAGCGGCCCCGTTGCCCCGTAGATGAAGTTGCCCTTGCCAGAGCGTGGCATCTCGTAGGCGAGATAAGGATGACTATTCTGTTCGGCGTCGCGGTTTGCAGCGCGGGCAAAAGCCGGTCCCTCGTCGGGCTTGAACATCCGGTTGAACGGCTCCGGCACGGAAAATGGCGGATGCGGACGCAAGAAAGAGACATGTGCAAACCACGGCCTGTCCTGTTCGCCCACCCAGCGAATGAACTCGCCGGCCAGGAACGCCGTCTGGGTCTCGTCGCGCGAATAGGCCGGCGCCGCATTTGAAATTTCGCCTGCTTCGGCACCGACCGGAATATGGATGTCGCGGCTGACGGCATTCGCATGGCCGCGGGACCTGAGCCAGGAGAGCCACTGTTTTTCATGCTCGGGCAGAAGCTGGCGGGCCGTAAAGCCCGGCAGCACGCCTTCATAGGTCGTCAGATGCGGATCGCCGGCATCCATGCCGCGCGGATCGGGCGCGGTATCCGTGTAGCCGAACAGGGTCGGATCGTATCCGGCCCGCCGGGCGGCGAGCGCCAGATTGTCGAAGCGGGCATCGAGCGGCGAACCGTTGCGGCAGACGCGGTGGTTCATCTGATAAAGGCCGGTATAGAGTGTGGCCCGCGCCGGCGAGCAGGGTGCCGCCCCGGCATAGTGCCGCCGGAAGAGCGTGCCTTCCCGCGCCAGCGCATCGACACCAGGTGTCTTTACGCAAGCGTGACCGACGGCCGACAGGCTATCGCCACGCCACTGGTCGGCCGTGATCAGCAGGATGTTCGGCCGGCGCGCCTTCTCAATGCTGGTTGGATTTTGCATGCCAGGCCCAGGCGGAGCGGATGATCTCGGACAGATCATATTGCGGCACCCAGCCGAGCACGTCGCGCGCCTTGTCGTTATTGGCAACCAGCGTATGCGAATCGCCTTCACGACGGCCGATATATTCGACGGGGAAAGGCCGGTTCGACACTTCCTCGATCGCGCCGAGCAATTCCCTGACTGTCGTGCCGGTGCCGGTGCCGAGGTTGAGCGCGACGGAATCGCCGCCCTTCAGCAGATATTCGACGGCGCGCACATGCGCATCGGCAAGATCCAGCACATGGATATAGTCGCGCACGCAGGTGCCGTCGCGGGTCTCGTAGTCGCTGCCGAACACCTTGAAACCCTGGCGGCGGCCGAGGGCTGCGTCGATCGCCAGGGGTATCGCATGCGTTTCCGGCTGGTGCCATTCGCCGATCCGGCCCTCGAAGTCGGCGCCGGCCGCATTGAAATAGCGCAGCACCACCGAGCGCAGGCTCTTATATTGGTCGTAATCAGCAAGCGCCTGTTCGACGATATATTTCGTCCGCCCGTAGGGATTGATCGGCACCTGCCGGTGCGTCTCGTCGAGCGGCACGCTCTGCGGCAGACCGTAGGTGGCGCAGGTGGAGGAGAAGACGAAGGCGTTGATGCCGGCAGCCTGTGCCGCCGAAAGCAGCGTCAGCGTGCCGATCACATTGTTCTCGTAGAACGAAACCGGATCTTTCACCGATTCGCCAACCTCGATCAGCGCCGCGAAATGCAGGATCGCCGCCGGTTTGTGCTTTGCCAGCACCTCATCCAGCCGGGCGCGATCGCGAATATCGCCCTCTTCGGCCGGCCCCCATTTGACGAACTCGCGATGGCCGTTCGAAAAATTGTCGAAGACGACAGGCGTATAACCCTTGTTCGCCAAGTCGAGACACGTATGCGACCCGATATAGCCGGCGCCGCCGACAACAAGAACCGTTTCACCTGCCATGCACCACCCTATTCTTCGTGAGAGATGAGGGAAACCTAGACGAGATACACGTCAATAAAAAGAAAGAACTGCGATCGGCGTGAACAGACAATACGTCAATTGCCGATGCCACTTCAATCGATGCGCGATTCGTCGCCATGGCGGCCCTATCGATGACTTCAACTCCAACGCCGAACGACAATGACGCCGCCCGCCCCGCAATTTGGGCCGCATCGGCGATATTCGAAAATTATTCGCGTGATTTGCATAGCCGCCCGATCTAAGGGCCTTGTACCACCATGTGATGCAACGGTCTGCAACATCAGCCAGGGAGGGCACGAATGAGAAAGGCATTGGTCGTTTGGGGCGGCTGGCAGGGTCATGAGCCGGAGCAATGCGCTCATATCGTCGCCGACCTGCTGCGTGAAGACGATTTTACGGTCGAGGTGACCGGCGATCTCGGAATATTCGGATCACCGACGCTGGCGCAGGCCGATCTGCTGGTGCCCATCATTACCGGCGAAACGCTCGAAAAGCCTCATGCCGCGGCCCTGGTCGAAGCCGTGCGCGGCGGGCTGGGGCTCGCCGGCCATCACGGCGCCCTTGCCACGTCCTTCAAGGAAAGCGCGCCTTTCCGATATGTTTCCGGCGTCACCTGGGTGGCCCATCCCGGCAATATCATCGACTTCCGTGTCGCCGTCACCCGCCAGGACGATCCAGTGATGGAGGGCATTCCCGACTTCGACTACCGTTCCGAGCAATATTATCTCCACTATGATCCCACGGTCGAAATCCTTGCGACCACCACCTTCACCGGTGCCTACGATCCGGCGGCCCGCAATGTCGTGATGCCCGTCGTCTTCAAGCGCCATTTCGGTGCCGGCCGCATCTTCTATTCCGCCCTCGGCCATATCGCTGCCGAATTCGACCATCCCTATATGCCGCTCATCCTGCGGCGGGGTTTGAGCTGGGCCGCACGCCAGTAGCGTCAGGACGGGCCGCGCGCCGGAGAATGCCGACCGGCGGCGACAGCCGGGCGACGTCGGCCGCTGAAGAATGAGTATTTCAAGCTGGAGAGCAACCTCGCCTGATCGTCCGGCACGGGCGACCGCTTGCCGATCGTCCGTCTGCGTCATAATTTGCCCGGATGCAGGATCGCTTCTCTTTCTTCCCCGCCACCGCCGACCGCCTGGCTGATCTAGAAGAGGTGTTCGACGATTGCTCGGGCGGCCGGAATTGTCGCTGCGCCTACTGGTATCTTCCGAATGCCGACTACAAGGCAGGATGGGGCGAGGGAAATCGCAACTGGTTTCGAAGCCTCGTCGCCGGGCCGCGCCCGCCAGGCATTCTCGGCTACCACGAGAACGAGCCGGCCGGATGGTGCGGTATCGCGCCGCGCGCCGTATTCGACCGGCTGCGCCGCTCAAAGCCCTTCGCGCCGGTCGACGACAAGCCGGTTTGGTCGATCAATTGCTTCATCGTCCGCAAACCGTTCCGGCGGCAGGGCCTGTCGCGATTGTTATTGAAACACGCCGTCAAATTCGCAAACGCGAATGGCGCTGAATGCCTCGAAGCCTACCCCGTCGATCAGGCAGCCCGCGCTTCGAACGGAGCCGAGCTCTATCCGGGAGCGCTCTCGATGTTTCTGGATGCCGGCTTCGTCGAAGTGGCAAGACGCCTGCCGGCAAGGCCGATCGTCCGCCTGGAATGCCGCTGAATATTTCGGCAACCCAGGGATTATAAATACAGGCTAGCGAACCGCCTTGATCTGCCGGTCATTCTCGACGGCGGGAACCGTCTCGTCATAGACACGCATCAGCCGCCCCGCGGCCTTCAGCTTCTCGATAAGATCATTTCCATCAGGCGAGGCCTTCGTCAGCTCCAGCTGCTCGAACTCCCGTAGCGCCTGCGCCCAATGGCTTTCCCCGCGCCCATCCGGCCTGCCTTCCGATTCCCACAGCGAATAAGCGCGCTGGCTGACCCAGGCGTCCTTATTATGACTCATAATCAACCCCAGCGAGAAATTTGGAAGCAATATTCGACAGGCAACAAGGTGCCAAAACCGGCTTTAGGAGTCGTTACGAGGCAGCGTTAGTTTTTAGCTAATATCGAGGAGCAGGGGATTATCCCTCGCATGCATTCCCCGACCTTGGCCTCGTACCGGCTCCAGGGTAGGGTCAGCCGCAGAAACGACAGCGATGACCGATGGCAGCCAAGACAACACTCAATGCCAAGAATCTCGAATCCCTCGGTGTCCAGCGCCTTGCCGAGCTGCTGATCGAGATCAGCACGGGCAGCGCCGCCCACAAGCGACGGCTTCGAATGGAGCTTGCCGGCAATCACGGCAGCGCCGAAGTGGCGCGTGAGGTGCGAAAGCGGCTTGCCAGCATTACCCGCGCTCGCACCGTCATAAACTGGCACAAAGCGAAGGCGCTGAAGACCGATCTGGAAACTCAACGCAAGACGATCTCAGAGACGATTGCCGCCGATGATCCCCGGGAGGCTTTCGAACTGATATGGCAGTTCCTCGCAATGGCGGATTCGATCTTTGAAAGATCCAACGACCGCGGCGGCTCACTGATCCAAAGTTTTCACCAGGCTTGCGAGGATGCTGCTGCAATCGCCAGGCTCGTCAAAATTGACGTCAATGTTCTGGCCGATAAGGTGTTCAAAGCCGTGCAGGACAATGGTTACGGCCAGTACGACAACCTGCTTGCGGCGATGGTGCCGGCCCTCGGCAAGGATGGTATCGATCGGTTGAAAACCCTCTTCGTCCAATGGTCCAAGGAGCCGAAGGACAAGCCGGCGGAAGATGAGCGCAAGGTCATCGGCTGGGGCGCGGGAGGCCCGATTTACGAGGATGAGATCTACGGCACTCACCGGGATCTGACGGTGCGCATGGCCTTACAGCAAATTGCCGACGCCCAGGGCGATGTTGATGCCTACATTGGCCAGCACCCCGAGGAAACGCGCAAGGCGCCGATGATTGCGGCCGATATCGCCAATCGCCTGCTCTCGGCCGGGCGGGCGAAAGAAGCGCTTGAGACGTTGGATGAGGCCGACGCGAGAGGCTGGGCCAACATGCCATTCGAATGGCAGCTCGCTCGCGTCGCCGCGCTCGAGGCCCTGGGGCGCGCCGAAGAGGCCCAAACCTATCGATGGGGGCGCTTCGAGCAGGCGCTGGATGGCGAGCATCTCAGGGCTTTCCTCAAGCGGCTGCCGGATTTCGACGATCTCGACGCCGAGGAGAAGGCATTTGCCCATGCCCGGGCTTTCCCGAACGTCCATCAGGCGCTTGCCTTTTTCCTGAATTGGCCGGCGCCTGCCGAGGCGGCAAAACTGGTGGTGATCAGGAAAGCCGAACTCGACGGCGATCTCTATGAGCTGATGACGCCGGCGGCCGAAGCTCTGGCGGAGAAACATCCGCTCGCGGCGACCATTCTCTTGCGCTCCATGATCGATTTCGCCCTCGATAACAACAGGCCCAGCCGCTATAAACACGCCGCAAGGCATCTTTCGGACTGCGCGTCCCTTACGCCTCATATCGATGACTTTGGCAACACAAGATCCCATGACGTCTATGTCGCGGACCTCAAGCGCCGGCACGGCAAGAAGCATGGCTTCTGGAGCCTGGTGACCTAAGTCGCTTCAAATACCCTGCCTTCAGAGAGGAATCCCATGACGACCACCGCCTGGCACGCAGATCCGCTCACCTGGGGAACTGGCTCCCGCATCTTCGAAGCCTTTCTGGAGCCGACTTGCCCTTATTCGGTCAGGGCGTTCAACAAGCTCGACGAATTGCTGAGCCGAGCCGGCGAAGACAGGATCACCGTGAAGATCCGTCTGCAGTCGCAACCCTGGCATATGTATTCGGGCGTCCTTGTCCGCTGCATCATCGCAGCCTCAACGCTGGAAGGCGGCAAGCAGACAGCCAAGAAAGTGATGGCCGCCATTGCCGCCCATCGCGAGGATTTCGAGTTTGAACGCCATGCCGGCGGCCCGAACATGGACGTGACGCCGAACCAGACCATCGAGCGCCTGGAAACCTACAGCGGCGTCAGGCTGAAGGAGGCCTTCGCAATTCCGGATCTCGACCGGGAGATCAAATGGCATTGCAAATATGCCCGGCAGAACGGCATCCATGTCTCGCCGACCTTCATGATCGATGGGCTGGTGCAGCCCGATCTGAGCAGCGGCGATGAGGTCGGAGTCTGGGTGAAGAAAATACAATAAAACAGAGATCAAACGGCTCTGACATACAATGAGAGCGCCCGCAGCGACTGTTGTCGGCTCTCATGGACGAGTGATCCTGTAGACCAGCAAATCATCCGAATCCACAAGCTTGGTTGCGGTCTTGTCCAGATAGTCGATGACCCCGTCATGATGCTCGACGAACAGCAGGTCCTGTTTGTCGGTGGCGTTCTTGGCAACGCCGAACAGATCCGCGCCTTGCGCGCGCAACTCCTCCAGCTGCGCGATCGCAATGGCGTCATCGGCGACGAATTTCGACCATTCCTCATCGCCTCCGCCGGGCGGGAACACCCAGCCCCGCGCCCTGCTGTAGTAGATTGCGACGGGATCGCCGACCTCGGGCGCGATGGCGACGACGAGGTCGCCCGGTTGCGCCAGCCGCGCCAGTTCCTCGCCAAGCAGCTTGCCCTTCATGGCGATTGGCTTCTTCATCGTCCTGACGAGGGGAAGGGTCGACCAGGCAAGTGCGACCGCCACGATGCAGATCGAGCGAAGCACGACCGCCGGCGTTAGAACGGTTCTCGATGCAAGGGTTGCCAGAAGAAGCGCGCCGCGGCCTGAGAATATCGCGACCGGTACATGGAAGATGTGGAAGTTCCACACATTGCCGGTGATCTCGCCGGCCGCCGCCAGATAGACGATCACGGCCGCAGCCAGCCACACATAGGGAATGCGCGAAAGGGTGCGTCGCCTAGGGTCTTCGGCAGGTCTGGGCGGTATCCACAAGCCGACCGCAAACAGCACCATGAACGGATAGCCGTAGAACCACAAAGCCGAGGTGTTCCACGCGGATTGGAAATAGAACCTGTTTCTGAGGTATGTCCGGAAGCCATCCTCCCAGATATAGCCGCCGGTGCCGGCGACATGAAACGGCGGATAGCTGCGGCCGAGATAAATCGCCCAGCTGAAATAAGCGCCGATGACGGCCAGGCTCAGGAGCCCCGACAGGAAGACCCCACTCGCCTGCTTCCACTTCTTCTCCAGAATCCAGCAGACCATCAGATAGAAGATAATGGCACCGGCAGCGAGGCCTGGCGGCTTTGACAGTGCGCCGAGCGAGAAGCTGACCGTGGCGAACGGCAAGAGCCAACCGCTGCCGCCGGCCCAATATCTGACGAACAGCCAGACGCCGAGAGTGACCAAGGCCAGCATCGCGGGATCGGGAAGAAACGAGCTGTCGATCATGATCGACGCCGGCATCAGCGCGTAGGCAAGTGCTGCCGCGTGGGCGTGCATCTCGCCCCAGCAGCGCGCCGTCAGCCTGTGCAGCGAAAACACCGTCACCAGGCTGAAGAAGGCCGCAACCATGCGGCCGAACCAGTCGTGCCAGCCGAACAGTTGGTAGAGCAGGGCTGTGAGATAGCTGACGATCTGGAACTCGCGGCCCTGATAGCTTGGCCCGGGCCCGGTCCAGCTGACCTCCGGAAAGAAGATGTTCCAGCTGCGCTGCTGGAAATTGTCGGCCATCATTGCGGTGCTGACCTCGCGCCAGCTGAAGCCGTCGACCAGCGGCAAGGTGATCTTGTGGAACCTGAAGACGATCGCAATGAACAAGATCCCCAGCAAGATCGCCGTGTTGAAGCTCAGGAAGTTGCGAGCCGCCATGTCCCGGTCGGTCGCCCGCTGCGGGTATGGCTGACCTTCGGCCTGGTTCAAATCCGGGTCGTCCGGCATCGGATCGAGAGGAAGATTGGGCTGAGCGGGATCTCGCAGCCAGTGCGGTCGGCTGCGGAGCGGCTCGTAGGCTTCACCGAGCAGCGGCTTGGAAGGCTTGCGGGGCGGCTTTGTCATGCCGGCACTTCATCAGCAATGCCTTAAAAAGCAATTCGCCCAGATTGATTATTGACGCATCCGCACTGGAACTGCGACACCGCAGTCCGGCATCCGCTTGTCCGCCGAAAGAGCTACGGCGCCTTCCCGCTCTGATGTCTCGGTATTTCAGCGGTTTGCAGGAAAATTATGCGCTTGAAGCGTTATGGCGGAGAGGGTGGGATTTGAACCCACGATACCCTTGCAGGTATGCCGCATTTCGAGTGCGGTGCATTCGACCACTCTGCCACCTCTCCGCGGTCTGGTCGGCGCTTGTTCGGCGCGGGCGTTCTCATAACGAGCATATGACAGGTTGGCAAGCCGAAAAGTCGAAGCATTCCATCCTTTTGCCTTGACACTTTTTTGTCGCTCGCGTATCTCGGCTGCGCAATAGGTTTGGAGAAATCCGTGCCTTGCTTGTCCTGCGCTTGCGTGGGGCGTTTCACCGGCAGGAAGAGTTCGAGGTTTCCCTCTGAAATCCCTGCTTAACTTCGACTGATAAAAAGACGGCCACCTTGCTCAGCGAGCGAGGAGAGCTGGAACGAACATGAAAGGATAAAAAATGTTCGCAGTCATCAAGACCGGCGGTAAACAGTACCGTGTGGCAGCCAACGACGTGCTGACCATCGAAAAGCTGGAAGCCACCGCTGGCGATTCCATTGAATTCACCGAAGTGCTCGTGATCGGCGAAGGCGCCGACGCTGCGATCGGTGCGCCCTTCGTTACCGGCGCCTCTGTCAAGGCAGAAGTCGTCGAACAGAACCGCGGCAAGAAGGTCATCGCCTTCAAGAAGCGCCGCCGTCAGAATTCGAAGCGTTCGCGCGGCCATCGTCAGCATCACACGGTCGTCCGTATCACGGACATCGTGGCTGCCAAGTAAGATCAACGGGACAAGGTTTAAAGGAGAACTCCAATGGCACACAAAAAAGCTGGCGGTTCCTCACGCAACGGTCGCGATTCCGAATCCAAGCGCCTTGGCGTGAAGAAGTTCGGCGGCGAAGCCGTCATCGCAGGCAACATCCTCGTGCGTCAGCGCGGGACGCAGTGGCATCCGGGTTCCAACGTCGGCCTCGGCAAGGATCACACGATTTTTGCGCTTACCGCCGGCAATGTGAACTACCGAACGAAGGCCAACGGTCGCGTCTACGTGTCTGTCATGCCGAAAGCGGAAGCAGCGGAATAAGCCGGTAGCGCTCAAAAACAGCCGGCGTCTCATCGACCCGGCTGGCCGTATCAGGTTCAGTCTAGAAAACAGGGGAGATGGGGCGCCATCTCCCCTTTTTCTTTACCCCTCAAGGAGGACTGAACCATGCAAGGCGAATTGTTAAGGGCAGACCAATCACGGTCGCCCCGGGAAGACCAGCGGTCTTCCGAAGAACGGCTGAGGCCGGAGCGGTTAAGGACCGATTGCCCTGTCTTGTTATCGGAAAGGCTCGTCATGCGCGCGCCCCACGAAGAAGACATCGACGCCCTTGCCCATCTCGCCAACAACGCCAAAGTCGCCACCATGGTATCGCGTATGCCGCACCCATATACCGCCAATGATGCTGCTGACTTCGTGCGTCGCACGAAAAATGGCGAGATTGGCAAGTGCGTCTATGCGATCACCAAGGCCGAAAACGGCGCCTTTATCGGCTGCTGCGGCGTCGAGCCGCATGCCGACGGCAGAACCGTCGAGATCGGCTACTGGTTGGGCGAGCCCTATTGGAACAAGGGCTATACGACCGAGGCCTGCCATGCCCTGGTCGACATGGTGTTCAGAACCCGCCAGGACGTCGATCAGATCGATGCGCGCTGCCGGGTGATGAACGTCGCCTCGCGCCGCGTCATCCAGAAGTGCGGTTTCCAGTTCCAGGGATCGGGGCTCGCTGCCTCGCTGGCGCTCGGCAGCAACGTGCCGGTCGAATGGTACAGGCTCGACCGCAAGACCTGGATGTCCCTCCGAAGCTGGGGGAACATCGCATGAGCACGACCGCGCTGCAAAGGCCTGAGCTCAAGCCGATGATGCCCGGCCCCGCGCCGGTCATCTCGACCGCCAGGCTGACGCTCCGCCCGCACAGGCTGAGCGATGCGCCTGCGATCGCGGAATCGCTCTCCGATTTCGCGGTCACGCGCATGCTGTCCCGCGTACCCGCGCCGTTCGACCGGCAGGATGCGCTGGACTGGCTGATCCCGGTCACCTCGGGCACCTTGCCCGACTGGCCGTTGGCGATCACCGGTCAGGACGATGTCCATATCGGCAACGTCTCGATCGAGCTGCGCCACGGCCGCTGGCACCTCGGCTACTGGCTGAACCGCTACTACTGGCGGCGCGGCTATATGAGCGAGGCGGTGGCGGCGATCATCGAGCGCTTCTCGCGCCGCATGCCGGAGACGCCGATCCATTCCGGCGTCTTCGCCGACAACCCGGCCTCGCTGCGACTACAGGAGAAGCTCGGTTTCCGCATGACGGGTTGCGGCGAAATCTATTGTTTCGCCCGCAACACCATGGTGTCGCACATCGAAACCGTGCTGCAGCCGGGCATGCTGCAGCCGCGGAAGGTCGCATAACCGAAAAGGAGACGCCGCCCCGGCGGCGTCTCCCTCAATCCCCGATCTCAACCCATAGGGGAAAATGATCGGAGCCCTCGGATTGCGTATCGATCCGGGCGGATTTCAACCGGCCCTCAAGGCCGCAACTGACGAAGCAATAATCGAGATGCATGCGTTTGCCGTGATCTTCGGGATCCATCCAGCTGTAGCTCCCCGGCCGATAGGCCGAGAGCGCCGCAAAGGCGTCGATCGGCGTGCCGACCCTGGCGATACGGCCGTAATATCCGCCGCCGGCACCGGCAAGCGCGCAATATTCCGGCGATTCCGGCTCCATGTTGAAATCGCCCATGATGACGTAATCTTCCGGCAGCGGCGGCTCCGGCAGATCGAATTCGCCGCCTCCCGTCAGCGACCCGCCCTCCTGGACGAAGGCATTGATCTGCGCGTTCAGGAATTGCAGTTGGCGGATGCGCTCGTCGGCAGAGACATGGTCGAGATGGACGGAGTAGACGCGGAACGCGCCGCCGGGTGCTTTGATCACCGCCTCGGTTGCGCCGCGCTGCAGGTTGATCTTGCCAATCGTCCGGCTGCGCGGCAGAAGCAGCGTCCGGGTGGAGATAACAGGCCAGCGCGACAGCACCATGTTGCCGAACTGGAATCGCGTGCCGGGCACCGGCCGGAGCCCCTCTTTGGCTGCCTCGACATGCATATCGCAGGCTGGCCCATACACCCAGAAATAGTCGGGAAAGAAGGCGGCAACATCAGCCGCCATATCGGCAAAACCGTTGCGGGAGAAGCCGCGGGTCACCTCCTGCAGCGCGATGACATCGGCCCCCTCGAGGCTCCGGGCAATGCGCGGCAGATCGTATCTGCCATCGAGACCGAAGCCGTACTGTATGTTATAGCTCACGAAATTCACGATAATCTTTGACCTCCGTCGGAACCGCCTATATCGAATGGGCCAAGACGGCCGTCCAACTGCCACTGAATATTGGAAGTAAAATGAAATTTCTCGACGAAGCAAAGGTCTATATCAAGTCCGGAGACGGCGGCGGCGGCAGCGTTTCCTTCCGGCGCGAGAAATTCATCGAGTTCGGCGGCCCGGATGGCGGTGATGGCGGACGCGGCGGCGACGTCTGGGTCGAGGCTGTCAACGGACTGAACACTCTGATCGATTTCCGCTATCAGCAGCATTTCAAGGCGACGATCGGCACCCATGGCATGGGTAGGAACCGCACCGGCGCCAATGGAAGCGACGTGACGCTCAAGGTTCCCGTAGGCACCCAGATCTTCGAGGAAGACCGGGAAACGCTGATCTGCGATCTCACCGTCGAAGGCCAGCGTTTCTGCCTCGCCCATGGCGGCAATGGCGGCTTCGGCAACGCCCATTTTAAGACCTCGACCAATCAGGCGCCGGATTGGGCCAATCCCGGCCTGCCCGGCGAGGAAAAGACCCTCTGGCTGCGGCTGAAACTGATTGCCGATGCCGGCCTCGTCGGCCTGCCCAATGCCGGCAAGTCGACGTTCCTGGCTGCCGTCACCCGCGCCCGTCCGAAGATCGCCAACTACCCCTTCACCACGCTGCATCCCAACCTCGGTGTTGCCACCATCGACGAGCGGGAATTCATCCTCGCCGACATTCCGGGCCTGATCGAAGGCGCCCATGAAGGTGTCGGCATCGGCGACCGTTTCCTCGGCCATGTCGAGCGCACCCGCGTGCTGCTCCACCTCGTCTCCGCCCAGGAGGAAAAGGTCGGCAAGGTATACAAGACGGTCAAGCACGAGCTCGAAGCCTATGGAAACGAGCTGACGGATAAGGCTGAGATCGTGGCGCTGTCGCAGATCGACCTGCTCGACGATGCCGAATTGAAGAAGAAGACCAAGGAATTGGCCAAGGCCTGCGGCAAGACGCCCTTCCAGATTTCGGCCGTCACCGGCAAGGGCATGACCGAGGTCCTGCGCGCCCTGCGCGACATCATCGTCGAGGCCAATACCGAGGAGAAGCCGGCCAAGGTGCCGAAGCTTCGCCATCGCGACATGGTCGTCTCCGATGAGGACAAGGGCGAGGTTCAGGGCGAGGACGAGGCCGATGACCAGCCGTAAGCCGCTCGGCCGCTACCGCCGTATCGTCATCAAGATCGGATCTGCGCTGCTGGTCGATCGCAGGGCCGGGCTGAAGAAGGCCTGGCTCGACGCCATGTGCGCCGATATCGCCGGCCTGAAGGCCAAGGGCATCGATGTGCTCGTCGTCTCCTCGGGCGCGATCGCGCTCGGCCGCTCGGTGCTCGACCTGCCCTCGGGCGCGCTGAAGCTGGAAGAAAGCCAGGCCGCCGCCGCCGTCGGCCAGATCGCGCTGGCGCGTGCCTGGTCGGAAAGCCTGTCGCACGACGAGATCGTCGCCGGCCAGATCCTGCTGACGCTCGGAGATACCGAGGAACGCCGCCGCTATCTCAATGCCCGCGCCACCATCAATCAGCTTTTGAAAATCGGCGCCGTGCCGATCATCAACGAGAACGATACCGTCGCCACCAGCGAAATCCGCTACGGCGACAACGACCGCCTCGCCGCCCGCGTCGCGACGATGACCGGCGCCGATCTGCTCATTCTTCTCTCCGATATCGACGGCCTCTACACCGCGCCGCCGCATCTCGATCCGAACGCGACCTTCCTGGAGACGATTGCCGCGATCACGCCGGAGATCGAGGCAATGGCCGGGGGTGCGGCCTCCGAGCTTTCGCGTGGCGGCATGCGCACCAAGATCGATGCCGGCAAGATTGCCACCACATCGGGCTGCGCCATGATAATCGCGTCGGGCAAGACCGACAGTCCGCTGTCGGCAATCGAAAACGGCGCGCGTTCCTCCTGGTTCGCGCCGTCTGGCACGCCCGTCACCGCCCGCAAGACCTGGATTGCCGGGCAGTTGCAGCCGGCCGGCGAACTGCATGTCGATGACGGCGCCGTCGTTGCACTCGGGGCCGGCAAGAGCTTGCTTCCGGCCGGCGTGCGCAGCGTTTCCGGCCTCTTCAGCCGCGGTGATACGGTGGCGATCATCGGCCCGGCCGGCCGCGAGATCGGCCGCGGTCTTGTCAGCTACGATGCCGACGACGCCCGCCGGATCGCCGGCCGCAAATCGGCGGAAATCGCCGCCATCCTCGGTTATGCCGGGCGCGCCGCCATGGTCCATCGCGACGACATGGTCATGACGGCCCAGATCGGTTCGAAATCGGAAAGGCAGAAGAAGGACGCGAGCTATGCTTGATACCGTGGCGCCAAGCCCTGACATTGACGTGCTGATGAACGACATCGGCCGCAAGGCGAGGGCTGCCGCGCGACCGCTGAGCTTTGCGTCCACCGAGGTGAAGAACAGGGCGCTGAACGCCATGGCCGATGCGATCCTGGCGAACAAGGCGCATATTCTTGCCGAGAACGCCAAGGACCTGAAGGATATCGAAGGCACCGAAATGCTTGCCTCCTTCGTCGACCGGCTGACGCTGAACGACAAGCGTGTCGCCGAAATGGCCGAGGGCATCCGCGCCATTGCCGCGCTTGCCGATCCGGTCGGCGAAGTCATCGCCGCCTGGGACCGGCCGAACGGGTTGAAGATCGAGCGCGTCCGCACGCCGCTCGGCGTCATCGGCGTCATCTTCGAAAGCCGGCCGAACGTCACGGCGGATGCCGGCGCCCTCTGCCTCAAGGCGGGCAATGCCGTTATCCTGCGTTGCGGCTCGGATTCGCGCCGCTCATCGCAGGCTATCCATGCCTGCCTGGTCGAAGGCTTGAAGGCAGCAGGACTTCCAGAGCATGCTATCCAGCTCGTTCCGGTCACCGACCGCGCCGCCGTCGGCGCCATGCTGCGCGGCCTGGAGGGTGCGATCGACGTCATCGTGCCGCGCGGCGGCAAGAGCTTGGTCGCCCGCGTGCAGAACGAGGCCCGCGTGCCGGTTTTTGCCCATCTCGAAGGCCTTTGCCATATCTATGTCGATGCCTCGGCCGATATCGAAATGGCGAAGAAGATCGTCGTCAACGCCAAGATGCGCCGCACCGGTATCTGCGGCGCGGCCGAAACCCTGCTCGTCGATGGCGCCGCGATCGGCACGCATCTGACGCCGCTGCTCGAGGTTCTCGCGCAGGCCGGCTGCGAGATCCGCGCTTCGGCAACGGTGCTGAAGGTCGCACCCGGCATGAAGCCCGCGACCGAGGAGGATTGGTCGACCGAATATCTCGACGCGATCATTTCGGTTGCCGTCGTCGACGGCATATCGGGCGCGATCGCCCATATCCAGACCTATTCCTCGAACCACACCGAGGCCGTCATCGCCGAGGACCCTGACGTCGTCGCGCGTTTCTTCACCGAAGTCGATTCGGCGATCCTGCTACACAATGCCTCGACGCAATTTGCCGATGGCGGCGAGTTCGGCATGGGTGCGGAAATCGGCATTGCCACCGGCAAGATGCATGCCCGCGGTCCTGTCGGCGTCGAACAGCTCACCTCGTTCAAATATCGGGTGCATGGTGCCGGACAGACGCGGCCCTGAGGTGACGACCGAGCCAGACGTGACGATTGAGAATGTGGACCGGCACTATCTCCGCATGCCGCACAGCGAGCGCGGCATGGTCGTCGGTCTGTTCGGCGGTTCGTTCAATCCGCCGCATCAGGGCCACGCGCTGGTCGCCGAGATCGCCCTCAAGCGGCTTGGCCTCGATCAGCTCTGGTGGATGGTCACCCCGGGCAATCCGCTGAAGAGCCGCAACCAGCTCGCCCCGCTTGCCGAGCGTATTGCCGAAAGCGAGCGTGTTGCCGCCGACCCCCGCGTCAAGGTGACGGCCTTCGAACAGACGCTCGGCGTCAGCTACACTGCCAACACGCTTGCCCGCGTCAAGGCCCGCAATCCACATGTGCATTTCATCTGGATCATGGGCGCAGACAGCCTGCAGACCTTTCACAAATGGCAGAAATGGCAGGAGATTGCCCGCACCTTCCCGATCGCGGTGATCGACCGGCCGGGTGCGACGCTCTCCTTCCTCTCCTCGAAAATGGCCAGGACCTTCGATTTCGCCCGGGTCGACGAGGATGATGCCCGTGTTCTCTGGAAGAAGCGTGCGCCGGCCTGGACCTTCATCCACGGGCCGCGCTCCGGCCTGAGCTCGACGGCAATCCGCAACGGCTCGGCGCCCGGCGACGCGCTTTAGTTTGATTTCCAAGGATGTCCCGAAAACGAGAAAGCCCGACGGGGGAGGAGATCCGTCGGGCTTATAAACTCGATCGACAACTGGGAGGAGGAGTGTTGTCGATCCTACCGAACGGCTATGGGAGGAGGAGAAGCCGTTTCGATGAGAGTGTTGTACCATATTTCGCAGGAAGATGAATATCGATTGTTGCATTGCAGCAATGCGTCACTTGCAATCCTATGCAGCCTTATGGCTTTGGCATTGCCGTTTTTCTTGGCAGAAATCGACGGAGCATACTCTACCGCCGGGAATCCTTGCGGTCTGCCAACTGTCGTTTGGATATTTCCGCCCTTTGGATCTCATGCTGCGGTTCGAGCCATGCACTTCAACAATGCCAAAACCATTGGATCGCTGCGAACACAGCGGCCCGATATGGTTATATTTTTCTGGATATATCCCTAGCCAAAGCACCTCACCCGTTATATTCGTCGCAATATTTCGAAACCTGGGGAGACATCATGCAGAACCGCCGCCGATGGATGAAACAGGCAACCGCCGCGATCGCAGCCCTCTGGCTTGGCACGGCAGCGCTTCCGGCGCCTGCTGCCGCAGCCGAAAAGCTCATCGTCTTTGCGGCCGCCAGCCTCAAGGATGCGCTCGACGCCGCCAACACCGCCTGGGCCAAGGAAAGCGGCAAGGAAACCGTCGCCTCCTATGCGGCGAGCGGAGCCCTGGCCAAGCAGATCGAAAACGCGGCTCCTGCCGATGTCTTCATCTCGGCCGATCTCGACTGGATGGATTACGTCGCCAAGAAAAACCTGATCAAGGCCGATACCCGCTCCAATCTGCTCGGCAACCGCATCGTGCTCGTTGCCGAAAAGGCCAAGGCAAAACCGGTCGAGATCAAGCAGGGCTTCGATCTTGCAGGACTGCTGGGTGACGGCAAGCTGGCCATGGGTGAGCCGAAATCGGTTCCGGCCGGCAAATATGGCATGGCCGCGCTCGAAAAGCTCGGCGTCTGGAAATCGGTCGAAAGCAAGGTCGCCGGCGCCGAAAGCGTGCGCGCCGCCCTTGCCCTCGTCTCCCGCGGCGAAGCGCCTTATGGCATCGTCTACCAGACGGATGCCGCAGCCGATAAGGGTGTCGCCGTCGTCGGCACCTTCCCGGCCGATTCCCACCCGCCGATCATGTATCCGATCGCAATCCTTAACGAGAGCAAGAACCCGGATGCAGCAGCCTATCTCGACTTCCTGAAATCCGACAGGGCTGCTGCCTTCTTCACGGCGCAGGGTTTCACGATTCTGAAATAGTCGACCAATTAGTGTTTCGTGATGCTTGTCTTGTACCCCAAGCATTTGCATCGATCGATAAGTGGCAGAGGCTGTCTTGTTCGTGCCGTGGGATTGCCCCTCACCCAAACCCGCTCGCGGGCGAGGGACGTGGCAAACGCCGCGTTGAGGTTGAGGAAGACGGTGCGACAGGGTCCCTTCGCCCCGCGAGCGGGGGGTTTGAAGGACGGGTCGAGACCCGTGGCTTGACCCCGGTCGGTGCCGGCAGGCGGATGAGGGGCAGGCGTCGGATGACGCCATGTAAAGAACGAGCATTGTCAACAAACTGAGGCTCGCCCCGGCGTGCCCCCAGACTTCCAGGGAGACAGCTGCATTTGGACATGTTGGGGTTGAGCAATGAGGAATGGACGGCGATCCTGCTCAGCCTGCGCGTCTCGATCGTCGCCATGCTGGCAAGCCTGCCCTTCGGCATCCTCGTCGCCCTGCTGCTTGCCCGCGGCCGCTTCTGGGGCAAGTCGGTGCTGAATGGCGTCGTTCACCTGCCGCTGGTCCTGCCCCCGGTCGTCACCGGATTCCTTCTGCTCATTCTGTTCGGCCGCCGCGGTCCGGTCGGCAGCCTGCTCGACCAGTATTTCGGCATCGTTCTCTCCTTCCGCTGGACGGGTGCGGCCTTGGCCTGCGCCATCATGGCCTTTCCGCTGATGGTGCGCAGCATCCGCCTGTCGATCGAGGCGGTCGACCGCAAGCTGGAGGAGGCCGCCGGAACGCTCGGCGCCGGACCTGTCTGGGTCTTCTTGACGATCACCCTGCCGCTGACCCTGCCCGGCATCATCGCCGGCATGATCCTGTCTTTTGCCAAGGCAATGGGCGAATTCGGCGCGACGATCACCTTCGTCTCCAACATTCCCGGCGAAACCCAGACGCTGTCGGCGGCGATCTACACTTTTACCCAGGTTCCGGGCGGCGATGCCGGCGCACTCCGCCTGACGCTCGTTGCCGTCGTCATTTCCATGGCCGCTTTGCTCGCCTCCGAATTCCTCGCCCGTCTCGCCGGCCGGAGGATCGATCCGGAATGACGCTGATTGTCGAGGCAAAACAGAAGCTTGGCGCCTTTTCGCTCGATGCCGCCTTCACCTCCGAGCGTGGCGTCACCGCGCTGTTCGGCCGTTCCGGTTCCGGCAAGACCGCGATGATCCGCATCATCGCCGGCCTCGCGCGCCCGGACGCAGGCCGCGTCGCCCTTGACGGCGAGGCCCTGACCGACACCGCAACCGGCATCTTCATCCCGAAACATCGCCGCCGTTTCGGTTATGTCTTCCAGGAGGCGCGGCTTTTCCCGCATCTCAGCGTTCGCGCCAATCTCTCCTACGGCCGCTGGTTCGCGGCGAGAACGGCAGGCAGTGAGAGCTTCGATCGCATCGTCGACCTGCTCGGCATCGAGACGCTGCTGGCGCGCAGCCCCGCGAAACTCTCCGGCGGCGAGAAGCAACGCGTCGCCATCGGCCGCGCGCTTCTCTCCTCGCCCCGCCTGCTGCTGATGGACGAGCCGCTCGCCGCCCTCGACGAGGCGCGCAAGGCTGAGATTCTGCCTTATCTGGAACGTTTGCGCGACGAGACCGACATCCCGATCGTCTATGTCAGCCATTCGATCGCAGAGGTGGCGCGGCTGGCAAACCATGTCGTCGTCATACGCGACGGCAAGGTGGAAGCGACCGGTTCCGCCATCGACATATTGAGCCGTCCGTCAACCTCCGCCGATCGGCGCGAGGCGGGCGCGCTACTCGAAGGCACCGTGGAAAGCTTCGATCCGCTTCACCGCCTGTCGACCGTCGCGCTGAAATCCTGCCGGCTCCATATTCCGGGTGCGGCCCTTGCGCCCGGCAAATCGGTCCGCATCCGCATTCCCTCCCGCGATGTCATGTTGGCGACCGCAAAGCCGGAGGGGCTCAGCGCGCTGAATATCCTGGAAGCAAGGATAGAGCAGATATCGCCGGCCGAGGACGGAACGGTGGAAATCCGGCTCGATTGCGGCGGCGATATCATTCTTTCCCGGATCACGACGCTCTCCTGCGAGCGCCTCGATCTTCGGCCGGGAAGGGCGGTCTTCGCCGTCATCAAGACGGTTGCCCTGGAGGCCTGATCAGCCGCGCTTGCCCTGTTGCAGATTGCGCTTGCCTTCGAGCCAGGCGAGATCGTCGGCAAGGCTGGTGCGCACCGTCTTTTCCATCCGGCGGAAACGCTCGAGCAGTTCCTCGCCGAACGGCGTCAGCACCGCGCCGCCGCCCCTTTGCCCGCCGCGCTGCGATTCCACCACCTGTTCAGAGAACATCCGGTTCATCTCGCTGACGAGCAGCCATGCCCGGCGATAGGACATGTCCATCGCCCGCCCCGCCGCCGAGATCGAACCGGTCGAGCGGATGTGCTCCAGGAGCTCCATCTTTCCGCGACCGAGGCGATCCTGGTCCGGGAAGCTGATTCGCAGGACGGGAACGAGTGTTTTTGCGGCTGAGTCGGTCATTGAATCCAGAGATCGCGGAATTTTCGGCACTTTACGCTGCGGTATGGAAACTGTACACCGCCCGCCGGAAGCAGCCCGCGTGGCAATATTCTTCAATTCGGACGTTAGATCGGATTTTCGGCCGTTCCGTACCTTAGCATGTCTTGAAACATTAATGGTTTGATGCCTATCTTAACCATGATCCGGTCTCGATCGGATCTGTGTTGTGCATAGTTTGTCATTCCAGGAAAGGGAAAGCACTGACAACAGTACACGCCAAGGGAAAAACGCTCGCCGTTATCCCGAAGAGTGCGGAACGTGGCGCCGATGCCGCCGCCCGTGCCCTAGAAACCGTCCTCGCCAGCCTTGAGGACTCCAAAGCTGAAGATATCGTCACCATCGACATTGCCGGAAAATCGGCGCTGGGAGACTACATGATCGTCGTCTCCGGCCGCTCGAACAGGCATGTCATGGCGATCTCGGATCATCTGCTGACCGACCTTAAGGACGACGGCCTCGGTACGGCCCGCGTCGAAGGTCAGGAAGGCGGGGATTGGGTCCTGATCGACACGGGTGACATTATCGTGCATGTGTTCCGTCCCGAAATCCGCGAGTTCTACAACATCGAAAAGATGTGGGCGGCTCCGGATATGGATGAAGAAACACGGCACTGACAGGCAGGCCGGCATTCTGTCCGGCGCCTGAGACGTGGCATTGGCTGGCCGGAAAATATCACAAGCCGGCCGGTGGCGCAGTGTGCGCCCGATGTGCCGCATGAGCGGGAGCGGATGAATGCGAATAGGTCTTTTTGCGGTGGGACGGCTGAAGTCCGGCCCCGAAAAGGATCTTGTGGCCCGCTATCTCGACCGTTTTGCCAAGGCCGGCCCTGCCGTCGGCCTCGAATTTACCCGTGTTGCCGAAGTGGCCGAAAGCCGTGCCTCCAATGCGGAAACCCGCAAGCGTGAAGAGGCGGCGATGCTTTTGAAATCGCTTGCCGATGGCAGCATTCTCATTCTTCTCGATGAACGCGGCAAGGCGCTCGACAGTGAAGCCTTCGCAAATCTGCTCGGCTCCTATCGCGATCAGGGCAAACGCGAACTGACCATCGCGATCGGCGGCGCCGACGGCCTCGATCCCTCCCTGTACGATCGTGCCGACGCCACGCTGTGTCTTGGCAAGATGACCTGGCCGCACCAGCTGGTGCGCACGCTGATCGCCGAACAGCTCTACCGCGCCGTTACCATCCTGTCCGGCCACCCCTATCACCGCGTCTGATGCCGCGGCGGCCCAATGCGTCGCCCAGCGCGTCGTAATGTCACGCAGCCGTGTTTGCTTGGACACTCGCTGTCCGTCGAACGTTCTGGCAAAGCGCGCCAAATCAGCTTAGTCTTCGCGCGATTTGAGAAAGTGCCCCAACACGCATGACGAGAGCATCCACCAGGCGACACCGCATGATCCTGCCGGCTATCGCGGCCGGTGTCGGTGTGGCGGTGATTGTCGTGTCGGCAAATCCGTTCATCGTCCGGGCGCAGGAAGCCGCCCCCGAAGCGGCACAATCCGCACCGCAGCCGGCAGCCGAGCCGCCACCGCCCGATCCCGCCGCCGAACTTGCCGCCAAGCGTGATCAGACCCGAGCCGAACTCGAAACCCTGTCGAAGACCATCAGTCTCTCCACCGACAAGGTGAGCGCGCTTCGCCGGAGCATTGCCGATCTGGAAAAGAGCACGGAGAGCATCCGCCAGGCGCTGATCGATTCCGCCGCACGCCGCAAGGCGCTTGAAAGGCAGATCCTCGAAAGCGAGAAGAAGCTTGCCGGTCTCGGCGTCAAGGAGGATGGCATCCGCCGTTCCCTGCATGAGCGCCGCGGCCTTCTGGCCGAGGTGCTGGCAGCACTCCAGCGCATGGGCCGCAACCCGCCGCCCGCTTTGCTCGTCACCCCCGATGACGCGCTCGCATCGGTGCGGAGCGCCATTCTGCTCGGCGCGGTCGTGCCCGGCATCCGCAAGGAGACCGACAAACTTGCCGCAGACCTCGCAAACCTCGCCGCATTGCAAACCGCAAGCGCCGCCGAAAAGGCCTCGCTGACCGCGACGATGACGGATGGCATCGAGGAGGAGCGGCGCATGGACCTGCTGCTTGCCGAAAACGACAAGCTCAGCCGCAACAATGCCGCCGAACTCGCAGCCGAGAGAAGACGCTCCGAAGAGCTGGCGGGCAAGGCGACGAGCCTTGAAGGCCTTGTCGCCTCGATGGAATCCGAGATCGCTTCGGTGCGGGACGCTGCCGCCGCCGCCCGCCAGGCGGAGGAGAACCGCAGGCTTATGACGGACGAGCAGCGCGCTCAGGCCAGGGCGCTCGCCGACAGCGGCGTGCCTGATAAAAACCGCATTGCGCCCGCATATCCCTTCGGAGAATTGAAGGCGAAATTGGAGGTGCCCGTTGCGGGCGATATCCTGCGCCAGTTCGGCGATGCCGACGGCACCGGACACGAGGCCATGGGAATGACGGTCGCCACCAATCCGGAGACGGTGGTGACGGCGCCTGCGGATGGCCTGGTGGTTTTCGCCGGCGCGTTCCGCAGTTACGGCCAGATGATTATCCTCGACGTGGGCGATGGATATCACCTGGTTCTCTCGGGAATGGATACGATCAATACCCGTCAGGGAAAGTTCGTTTTCTCCGGCGAGCCGCTTGCCGTGATGGGCGCAAAAAGAGTGGCAAGCGCAACTGCATTGGCGCTGGAAACGGACCGGCCAACGCTTTACATTGAATTTCGAAAGGACGGTAAACCGGTCGATTCCCGGCCGTGGTGGACCTCCAAAGACACTGGAAAGGCACGCAATGATTCGTAGGGCTTCTCTTGTTCTGGTCGGCGCATTGATGGGTGCGACCGCAATGAGCGTCATTTACTCGGCGGGTGTGCCGGCAGAAGCGGCCGGATCCTCTACATACAAGGAACTTTCGGTTTTCGGCGATGTCTTCGAGCGCGTGCGTGCGCAATACGTGACGCCGCCGGCCGAAGACAAGCTGATCGAGAACGCCATCAACGGCATGCTCTCCTCTCTCGATCCGCATTCGAGCTACATGAATGCGAAGGACGCCGAGGACATGCGCACCCAGACCAAGGGTGAGTTCGGCGGTCTCGGCATCGAAGTCACGATGGAAGACGAACTCGTCAAGGTCATCACCCCCATCGATGATACGCCCGCCGCCAAGGCCGGTGTTCTCGCCGGTGACTATATCTCCGAGATCGACGGCCAGTCCGTGCGCGGCCTGAAGCTGGAGGACGCCGTCGAGAAGATGCGCGGCGCCGTCAACACGCCGATCAAGCTAACGCTGATCCGCAAGGGCGCCGATAAGCCGATCGAACTGACGATCGTCCGTGACGTCGTCGCCGTCCAGGCAGTCAAGTCGCGTGTCGAGGACGATGTCGGTTATCTCCGCATCATCTCCTTCACCGAGAAGACCTATCCCGACATGGAAAAGGCGATCAAGAAGATCAAGGACACCGTTCCGGCTGACAAGCTGAAGGGTTATGTTCTCGACCTGCGCCTCAATCCGGGCGGCCTGCTCGACCAGGCGATCAACGTCTCCGATGCCCTGCTGCAGCGCGGCGAGGTCGTTTCGACCCGCGGCCGCAATCCGGATGAAACCCGCCGCTTCAATGCCGGCCCGGGCGACCTGACGGATGGCAAGCCGGTGATCGTGCTGATCAATGGCGGTTCGGCTTCCGCATCGGAAATCGTCGCCGGCGCTCTTCAGGATCTGCGCCGTGCCACCATTCTCGGCACGCGCTCTTTCGGCAAGGGCTCCGTCCAGACGATCATCCCGCTCGGCGAAAACGGCGCGCTGCGCCTGACCACGGCGCTCTATTACACGCCGTCGGGCCGCTCGATCCAGGGTACCGGCATCACGCCCGACATCAAGGTCGAGGAGCCGCTGCCGGAGGAACTGCAGGGCAAGATGGTGACCGAAGGCGAATCCAGCCTGCGCGGCCACATCAAGGGCCAGAGCGAGACGGATGAAGGTTCGGGCTCCGTTGCTTACGTCCCGCCGGACCCGAAGGACGACGTTCAGCTGAACTACGCGCTCGACCTGCTGCGCGGCAAGAAGACCGATCCGGCCTTCCCGCCGAACCCGGACAAGGCCGTCGTCGCCAAGTAATCGATCATCTCAAGGCCGGGCACCTCGCCCGGCCTTCCCTTTCTGCTGTTTCCCGGTTTTGGAGCGGGCGAAAAATTGGGAACGGACCTGCATGCGCCTTTGGGCCGCAACCGCAAAACCGGCAGCCGGCGCCCGGGTGTTCTGCGCCTGGGCCGCATCGCCGCCAGTCTCTGCCTTTTCGCGATAGGCGGCTTTTCGCTCTATACGGCATTTCGCGGCGATGGGCTCGAACGCAGCAAACCGCCTGCGGCCGAGCAGCCAGCAACGCCGCCTTCCCAGCCTCGGCCACCAACGTCAGCCGCCAACCAGGCGGCTGACGGCATGCCGCGCGCCGAGCCGCGCTCGGGCGCCAATGTCGAGCAGATGGTCACCGGTGACGGCTCCGTCGTCACCAAATACAGCCCGCGCCCGCGTGACGGCAGCGGGCCGGTGCTGGTCGATGCCATGCAGATCGGCCAGGATCCGCGCATGGCAGCTCAGCCGAATGAAGCATTGCTCGAAGAAACCCCCTTGGGCAGGCTTCCGATCGTCGGTCCGGATGGCCGGCGGCCGATGGATCAATATGCCCGTCCTTCGTCCGGCGCGCGCGGCGTCCGCATCGCCATCGTCGTCAGCGGTCTCGGGCTCAGCCAGACCGGAACGCAGCGCGCCATAGCGGACCTGCCGGAAGAGATCACCTTCGCTTTCGCCGCGAGCGGCAACAGTCTGCAGCGCTGGATGCAGGAAGCCCGCCGCGGCGGCCACGAGATCCTGTTGCAGGTACCGCTCGAACCATTTGATTATCCGGCGAATGATCCGGGTCCTGAAACCCTGCTGACCACGAAGCCGGCCGCCCGCAACATCGAGAACCTGCACAAGGCGATGGGCGAGATCACCAATTATACCGGCGTCATGAATTATCTCGGCGGCCGTTTCTTGTCGGATCCCGCCGCCATGGAACCCGTGATGCGCGATATCGGCAAACGCGGCCTGCTGTTCCTCGACGACGGCACTTCGGCACAATCAAAGACGGCGACGGTGGCCAAGGGAACCGAACTGCCTTATGCTTTTGCCGATCTGCAGCTCGACGGCCAGCTCGATATCAACGCCATCCTGAAGAAGCTCGACGAGCTCGAGCGCATCGCCCGCAAGAACGGTCAGGCGATCGGCGTCGCATCGGCTTTCGATGAGAGCGTTGACGCCATCGCCAAATGGAGCGAGGGGGCCGCGATGCGCGGCATCGAGATCGTCGGCGTCGCCGCCCTTTCCAACGACCCCCGGAATCCTTGATAAGAATCCTTGATAAGGATCCCTGAGAAGAATCCCCTAACGGAGAAAAAGATGAGCCAGGCGACTGTGAAAGCCGAGGATCTGCCCTACCGCCCCTGCGTCGGCGTGATGATCTTGAACCGCCAGGGTCTCGTCTGGGCCGGGCGGCGCATCCCCGACGGCAATTCCGAATATGACGGCTCGCCGCAGCTCTGGCAGATGCCTCAGGGCGGCATCGACAAGGGCGAGGATCCATTGGACGCCGCCTACCGCGAGCTCTACGAGGAGACCGGCATGAAGACGGTGACCCTGCTCGCCGAAGCGCGAGACTGGATCAACTACGATCTGCCGCCGGCACTGATCGGCATCGGGCTGAAAGGAAAATTCCGCGGTCAGACGCAGCGCTGGTTCGCCTTCCGCTTCGACGGCGACGACAGCGAGATCGCCATCAACCCGCCGCCGGGCGGCCACGAGCCGGAATTCGATGCCTGGGAGTGGAAGCCGATGCAGCAGCTGCCGGGGTTGATCGTCCCCTTCAAGCGCGCCGTCTACGACCAGGTCGTGGCCGAATTCCAGCATCTGACGACGCTGCAATCGGAAGATTGATTGAGCAGGAAGACCGCTTCGGTTTGCGCTCGGCAAACGGGAGCAAGGTCCACGACAATGCCAGATGAAGAATATCGGGCCAGGTGAAGAATATCGGCCGCCGATGGGGCGGCCGATATCGGCAGGGGCCTTATTCAGCCTCGTCGGCGGAGTCGGCGTTGAGCTGGCCGTATTTGCTCTCGCCGATTTTCTCGAGCAGATCGATCTGTGTTTCGAGGAAGTCGATATGACCTTCCTCGTCCGCCAGCAGCTCTTCGAAAAGCTTCATGGAGACGTAGTCGCCGGCCTCATGACAGATATCGCGCGACTTCTTGTAAGCCGTGCGGGCGTCATATTCGCCGGCAAGATCGGCTTCCAGCACTTCCTTGACGTTCTGGCCGATGCGCAGAGGTGCAAGGGTCTGCAGGTTGGGATGGCCTTCGAGGAAGATGATGCGCGCAACAAGCCGGTCGGCATGATGCATCTCTTCGATGGATTCGGCGCGCTCCTTCTTGGCGAGCTTGGTGTAGCCCCAGTCCTCAAGAAGACGATAGTGAACCCAATATTGGTTGACCGCACCGAGTTCGAGGAACAACGCCTCGTTAAGCCGCTCGATGACCTTTTTGTCGCCTTTCAATGTCCGCTCTCCTGTTTTCCTCATGGAATTGTTTCAAGCGGGACATGAAATCAAATATTTCGGTCTCCGTCGAGTGGCGACGGGCGTGATATTCCTCGGTCGTCTGGATAATGATGTCGACGACGTTGGGAAAACAGCCGCAGCAGCGGCCGCGTTTTTCCATGGCGTGGTAGACCTTCGCAGGCACGATAAGCTGCCAACAGTCTTCATCGAGAAGGTTGGTGATAACCTCCCGGATTTCCTTATCGGTTATATAATTGCAGCTGCAGACGAGCACGTCTTCATTCCAAACATGACACTGACTATCGTGTTTTCTGCTAAAGAAGATGGTGGCTGTCAAGAAAAAATTCGAGCCCCGCATCATTGAATAACAGCGTCCGGATGAGACCCCATGCATATCGTCTAAAATTATGCAGAGGTTTCAGGATGATGACGCCACAAGGCCGATGAAGACGCGCCGCATGCCCTGATCGGGTGACGCTATTTTAATGGAAGTTGCGTCCGCGCGGCATCACTTCAGCCGTTGCCGCCGCGCCCGCATGGCGGTCTGTTGCAACCATGCGTTTTTCCAGCTCCACCCTCTCTTGCGCATGCGCAAGCTTTTTCTGCCGCGGATCGCCCCCCGGTCTCAGCACTTCGTCTGCTCGTTCGCAGGCGCCGAAACGCCGGGCCTCGCGGTGCAGGATCCCGAGCGCCGGCGTCATATCCTCGATATGCTCGACAACGGTATGGATCACTCCGCTCTGGCTTTGCAGCCTGCCGCGGATTTTCACCAGCCGAGCACCCATCACGACCGATCGGTATTTATCGAACATTTTCGGCCAGACGATCGCATTGGCCACACCGGTTTCGTCTTCCAGCGTCATGAAGATCACACCTTTGGCCGAACCCGGTCGCTGGCGCACCAGCACGAGGCCGGCGATCGTCACCCGCTTTCCGCTGGCGATCTTCAACAGATCGACATTGCGCGTGATGCCCGTCCTTTGAAACTCCTCCCGCAGGAAAGAGACCGGATGCGCCTTCAGCGACAACGAGAGATAACGATAGTCCTCGATGACCTGTTCTCCCGGCAGCATGTCCGGCAGCTTCGCCATAGGTTCGATCTGGAGGTCGATATGACGGGCCTGCTCGAAAAGCGGTAGTTCCTCGGCTGCGCTCTTCACATCCAGCGCCCGCACCGCCCAGAGCGCTTCGCGCCGCGACAGATCGATCGACCGGAATGCATCGGCATCCGCCAGCCGCTCGATGACGGATTTTTGCAGACCGGACCGCAGCCAGAGATCGCGCACCGAACTGTAACCTTCGCCTCGATTGCCGACCAGTCGTTCCATATCGTCTATCGAGAGGCCTTTGATCTGGCGAAAACCCAGTCGCATCGCATGCCGGGTCTTGATGATCGTGCGCATCTTCTCATGCCGGAAATCGACGGCATTCCGATCGAAGACAGCTTCTTCCAGTCCGCAATCCCAGTCCGATTCATTGATATCGACCGGCAGGATCCTTACCCCGTGCTCGCGTGCATCCCGCACCAGCTGCGCCGGCGCATAAAACCCCATCGGCTGGGAGTTCAGCATCGCCGCGCAGAAGACATCGGGATAATAGGCCTTGAGCCAAGAGGAGGCATAGACGAGCAGCGCGAAGGAGGCGGCGTGGCTTTCGGGGAAGCCGTATTCGCCGAAGCCTTTGATCTGGTTGAAACACTGCTGCGCGAATTCCTGGGCATAGCCCTTTGAGACCATTCCCTCGATGAACCGCTTTTCGAAATTGCCGATCGTCCCGGTTCTCTTGAATGTCGCCATCGCTCTGCGAAGCTTGTCGGCTTCCGCCGGTCTGAAGCCTGCGGCGGTAATGGCGATCTGCATGGCCTGTTCCTGGAACAAGGGCACGCCGAGGGTTCTTTCCAGAACCGTTTCCAGCTCCTTGCTCGGATATTCGATCGGAATGTTCTTGGCCTGCTGCTCCCGGCGCTTCAGATAGGGATGCACCATATCGCCCTGGATCGGTCCTGGCCGCACGATCGCCACCTCGATGACGAGGTCGTAGAATAGCTTCGGCTTCAGACGCGGCAGCATGCTCATCTGCGCCCGGCTTTCGATCTGGAAGACGCCGAGCGTATCGGCCCGGCCCATCATCTCGTAAACCGGCTCGCCTTCGTCCCCATGCTCCTTGTTGCCGAGGTCTGCGAGCGTCTTCTTCACGTCGTAATGCAGTTCAAGCAGCGAGAAGGCCTTCCGCAGGCAGGTCAGCATGCCAAGCGCCAGCACATCCACCTTGAGGATCTTGACATTGTCGAGGTCGTCCTTGTCCCACTCGATCATGTAGCGATCCGGCATCGCCGTCTTCATGATCGGCACCACCTCGTCGAGACGGTCCCGCGTGATGACGAAGCCGCCAACATGCTGGGTGAGGTGGCGGGGGAAACCGAGAAGCTCGGACGCATATTTCAGCACGTTCTGCGTCACCGGATCCTTGATGTCGAGGCCGGCCGCCTTGGCATCCCGTTCGGAGAGATTGTCCTCCGACCAGCCCCAGACGAGGCTGCTGATCGCCGACTGAACATCCTCCGAGAGCCCAAAGGCCTTGGCGACCTCACGGCCGGCCGAACGGGTCCGATAGGTGGTCACCCCCGCCGTCAGTCCGGCATGTTCTATGCCGTATCTCTTGTAGATGAACTGGATGACCTCTTCGCGCCGGTCATGCTCGAAATCGACATCGATATCCGGCGGTTCGTCACGATCCATCGAAATGAAGCGGTCGAAGAGCAGCGTGCTCTTCTGCGGATCGACTTCCGTTATCTCAAGACAATAGCAGATGACCGAGTTTGCCGCCGATCCGCGCCCCTGGCACAAGACCTTAAGTTCATAGCGGGCGTGCTGGATGATCTTGTGAACCGTCAGGAAGTAGGAGGCATATTGCTTATCCCCAATGAGTTTCAGTTCATAATCGATCTGTTGCGCCACCTTGGGCGGGATACCGTCGGGATAACGCCTTGCGGCGCCCGCTCTCGTCAGTCTTTCCAGGGTCTCCTGCGGCGTTTCGCCCGGATCGTTTTCAGGCGGATAATTGTGCTCCAGTTCCTTCAGCGAAAAGCTCAGCTTGCCGAAAAAGGTCTGCGTATTTTCGATCGCATCAGGATAGTCCCGGAAGATCCGGGCCATTTCACGTGAATCCTTGAGGTAACGTTCGGCATTCGGCGCCAGCAGGAATCCGGCTTGTGGTATCTGCACATGCTCCCGGATCGCGATCACGACATCCGAAAGCGGCCGGCGTTCAGGATGGTGGTAAATCGGCTGGTTGGTGGCAATCAGCGGCACGCGGTTTCGGGCAGCCAGCATCGAAAGCACCGCAAAGACCTGCCTCTCGCGGCCGTCATAGGCTGGCGCCAGCGCCATGAAAAAGGCCTTGCGGAATCGCCTGCGAAGCCGCTCCAGATAATCGTCCAGCGTCGACTGCCCCGCCTGATGATCGACAAGGCTGCGGTCGGGAACGAGGGCGAGCATCATCTCGTCCCCCCATTCCGCAAGCTCCGCTTCCGTCAGGATGCAGCTTCCCTTGACCGCTTCTTCCTTCAGATTGCCGGCGCTGAGAAGGCGGCAGAGGTTTGCCCAGCCTCGCCGGTTTTGTGGATAGGCAAGGATATCAGGCGTTCCGTCGGAAAAGACGAGACGCGCGCCCGGTTGAACCCGGATAGGATCGAGAATGACCTCTGTTTTTCCCTTCTTCTTCGCCTCAGCCAGAATCTCATCCCTGTTCTTGTATCTCTCCTCAAGCTGCTCCGCCTGGGCATGCGCTCGCACAACGCCGGCAACCGAATTGCGGTCCGCAATCCCGAGACCGCCGAGCTTCAAATAAGCGGCCTGCACAACCATCTCTTCCGGACCGGAGGCGCCTTCGAGAAACGAGAAATTCGTTCTCGTGCCGACCTCGAAGAATGCCCGTGCGGTTGTCATGCGAACACGCCGTGCATGAACCAGCGAGGGTCAAGCTCCTGACCATAAAAACCACGACGATAGATCCAGAAGCGATGCCCGGTCTCATCCTCAATGCGGAAATAGTCACGCGCCTCGGCCTCATCCCCATCGATCCACCACTCCATGGCAATCCGTTCCGGCCCTTCGCTTCTTGCCACCTGATGCTGCATGCGCCGCCAGCGGAAGATCTGCGGCGGACCATCGGGCACTTCGGCCATCATGATCTCGACCGGCTCCGGCGTTGCAAAGAGCCGCAACGGGCGCTCTTCGCGGAAAGGAAGTTGGATGTCCCGCGCTACCTTCCGCCTGGGAAGACTCTCCATTACAGGAACCGTAATGACGGCGCGTTCCGGCACATGACTCTCGCGAAGCTGGAAGCTTTGCAGGCAATCCGCACCAAGCCGGGCCGACACCCGGTCGACGAAAACAGAAAGCGAGATCTCTCCCTGACGATCGCCCTCGAAATCCTCCTGCGCTTCGTTGAAGGAATCGTGCCGCAACACATTCAACCGCAGGATCTCGAAACCATAGCCGGCATCGAGATCATCATAGACCGCCTGCAATCGCTCGGAAAAAAGCCCGGCAATGAGCTTTGGTTCGCGCAGCGGCTGCGAAGCGCCGACGGAGATACGAAAGACCCTGCCGTCGACGCGGAACAGGACCAGTTCGAACACCCGCCCGCCAGCCCCTCGCGCCTCCAGCGACGGCTGCAGCGACATGGCGACCTGCCTGGTGACGGCAAGGATCTGCTCTTCCGTCCCGATGGGCTCCATCAGCCGGCTTTCGGCCGAGAGGCTGGCGACAGGACGCCGGGGAGAGACCGGCTCTTCTTCATGCCCCAGCGCCTGGTCGAGACGCAGAAGCAGCTCCGGCCCGAACCGGCGGGTTAGCGGCGCTCGCGGCGCATCGATGACATCGCCGATATATTTCAGGCCGAGCTTCTTCAGAGCATCGACGGTTTGTCCTTCCAGCCGCAAGGCTGTAACCGGCAAGGACACCAGCACATGTTCCGCCTCTTCGTCCTCGATCACGCCACTCTGCCCGAAGCGGGACACCGCCCAGGAAAGGCCGGGCGATGATGAAATCGCGCCCCGTGCATCGAACCCCATATGAAAAAGCCGCGACAGCACATCCCGAAGAAGCGCCTTTTCACCGCCGAACAGATGGGCGCAGCCGCTAATGTCGAGAAACAGACCGTCCTTGCCGTCGAATGCCACCAGCGGCGTATAACGGTCGCACCAGTCGGCAATTGCCTCCAGCAGCCGGCGGTCGGCCGCCGGATCCTCTTCCGCGACCTCGAGCATTGGATACATGGCGCGCGCTTCGGCAACGCCCAAATCCTTCCTCAACCCCAGCCTCTCGGCCAACTCGTCCAGTGCCGTCAGCCGAATGGCATTGTTGAGCTTGCCGGAACAGACGATAGGCGGCGTCTCAGGACGCCCTTTCGAACGCCAGGAGAGCCCCCATCGTTTGCGGGCGATGCGGTCCGTTGGCAGATGCGGGAAGCTGAGCGCCAGAATGCGCTGACTGTTGGCCTGGAGGACGAACGAGGTTTGGTTCGGCGACAGGGAGAAATTCGCGTTCATGGGGATTCCACTCCAGAAGAAAGGAGAGCGGAGCCGGATTGCGGCTCTTCTCCAGCGTGAGACGGAAAATCGGATTGCCGATGCTGCCGGAAAGCCTCGATCCGTCCGGCAACGGCCGTAGACCGGCCGGGGCCGGTTCGACATGCAGACGGAAAGCCGCACTGCTTGCCTCCTCCGCTCCGGCCTGGCGCACGAGAAAGAGTGGATGGCGGGCAGCCCGCGCCCGAAGACTGAGCCTGCGGCTTTCGGTCAGCCCGAAATGGGCGGGATTGCCTCGCACTTCGAAGATGACGGCCGAGAAGGCAGCGCTTTCCACCGCCGCCTCCACCAGCCAGAGCGCCTCGTCCAGCTTGCGTGGCGCGGCGTGGAGAAACCGCTCCGGGCTCAGTCCGAAATCCCGAAGTCCGGGGGCATAGGGACGGCCGGCCTCCAGCGTGCCGATTGCATCGCCGATCCAGAGCAACGGCAGAAACCTGCCGGCATCCGCTTCCTGTTTCTGCAGCCGTGCGGCAACAGCCATAGCCAGCCCGCTTGCCGCACCGGCATCGCGAGACAGAGCCGAGCGGAATTCGGTGATCGCATCGAGCGGCAGGCCGCCTTCCAGTGCCCCATCGAGGAACTCTATTCCAAACGGCAGGGGCGGCAGAGTGCGCTCCTGGCGGGCCTTGCGTCCTTCCGCCACGGCTTCCCGTTCCGCCGCGGCAAGCGCCGGCGCGGGCTTTCCCTCCAGTCTGGCGATGGTTTCGCGGAGCGCAAAAAGCCGCTCGCGCGCCAGGGCGTGCTGCGCCATGGCGTTCTCCAATCCGTCTTGTTCCTGTTATGTTCTTATAGATTCCAGAGAGCTAATGAAGAGTCAACGGCCATTCTCTATGAATTTATTCCTGCCTTTGATTCCGCACTCGAAAATCGGCGATAAAGGTTCTATATGGGCCCGCAAAGGAAGGAATATTCATGGCCCGCAGAGACCAGAGCGATGATTGGCGGGACCGCCATGCGCCGACGATCAGCACCTTCGAGTCGCTGGCAATGGAGGCCTACAGCCATCTGCCGGATGAATTCCGCCAGCTGACGACCAACCTCACGATCGAGATCGAGGATTTCCCCGATGACGACGTTTTCGAGGACATGGCGCTGGAAACCCCTTTCGACCTGCTCGGCCTTTTCGAGGGCAGGGGCATTTCCGAACGTTTCACGGTGGAAACCGGCGAGATGCCGAACCGCATCCGCCTCTACCGCCGCCCCATCCTCGATTACTGGGCTGAGAACGATGAGACGCTCGGCGATATCATCACCCATGTCCTGATCCACGAGATCGGCCATCATTTCGGGCTGAGCGACGATGACATGGAGCGGATCGAGGCCAGCGCCGAGGAAGCCGCCGAGCGCTAAACCGCGCGTTCGGCAGAACGCGCTACTGCTCGGAGAGCTTCATCTCAGGATCGTAATCCTTGCTTTCGACATGTTTGACGACGGCCTGGCCGCACTGCATCGCGCCGGTTGCGGCATTGAAGGCATAGGTCGGCGAGCCCTCCAGCGACCAGCCCTTGTTGAGGGCGGCGGTAACCTTGTGGCAGAAGGAAGCATCGTCGGGACCGGTCAGGAAGCGGTAGAGTTTCATCACATCGTCTTTCGTGCTGCAGCCTGGCGGGCTGCGATCAGGCGGGCTTTATGAACCAGACTTTCCGCCTGGACAAGATGCAGCCGCTCGATCATCCGACCGCCTGCATTGATGACGTTCAGCCCCTCGGAAGCGGGATCGGCAAAGGCTGATATGATCGCCTCCGCTTCCGCAATCGCGGCCGAATCCGGGCCGAAATGGCGATTGGCGGGCTCGATCTGCGCGGGATGGATCAGCATCTTGCCGGTAAAGCCCATGGCCCGGCCCTGCTGACATTCGGCATCGAAACCCTGCTCGTCCCTGAAATCGTTGAAGACGCTGTCGATCGCATCGAGCCCGTAGGCGCTGACCGCAAGGACGACCTGCATCAGCCACGGCACGAGATAGCTCCGTCCCGGCTGCGGCAGCACGTCGGTTTCCTTGCGCAGGTCGTTGAGCCCGACGACGAGACAATCGAGCCGCGAGCCCGGCGTGCGCCCGGCCTCGGCGATATCAGCCGCATTCAGGATGCCGCGCGGCGTCTCGATCATCGCCCAGATGCGCAGATCTTCGGGCGCATCCGCCTCGGAGAGAAGGTCGCTGATATCAGTGACATCCTGCGGCTCGTCGACCTTCGGCAGCAGAACGGCATCGGGACCAAGCGCCGTCACCAGCTTCAGATCGGCCAGGCCGAAATTGGACGACAGGCTGTTGATACGGATGATCCGCTCCTTGCCTTGGAGCGGCCGATCCGAAAAAAAGCGCCTCAGGTTTTCCCGCGCTTCCGCCTTCTTTTCCGGCGCCACCGAATCCTCGAGATCGAAGATCACTGCATCGCAATCGACCGCATGGGTCTTTTCGAGGGCGCGGGGGTTGATGGCAGGCACGCTCAGCACCGAACGGCGCAGGCGAGGGGTCACGGGGTTTCGGCTCATGGCGAATTAGTGCCAAGCTTTGACAGCCGAAGCAAGCAACCTGCCCCAGAACATCCAGCAGAACAACAAAAAGCCATGCTTGCCTTGCAGAGAGGAAAGAGAAGGACCACATTCCTTTCCGAAGAAAGGTCTCTAACCATGCAGAACATTCGCTCCATCTTCCTCATGCTTGCCGGCGCCACCGTTTTCGTGGCCATGCTGCTTCTCACCTTTTCGGTGACGCTTGCTGTCGGCGGCATCCTGACCGTACTCATGGTCGGGCGCGCGCTGTCGATGAAGATGAAGCCCGCTCCGATCCGTGCCAAGGCAAACAACGGTAAGCCGGAGATGCGGGTGTGGAACGACGGCCGCGGCACGATCATCGATCTCTGATCACCTTTTCACTGAAGATTTCGTTCGCTGAAAAATTTCGGCCGACACTGTCGGATCACGCTTCCATGCTGCGTCCTTGAAGCAGCCAGGCATTCAGCCGGCGCTAAAAACGAATGGAGGACAAGCATGGATGCGACAGAGAGCAACCCGACCAAGATGCCGCCGGTCAAGAATGGCCTGCTGCCCTATCTGACGGTCAATGGCGCGGTGAAAGCTGCGGAATTCTACACGAAGGCTTTCGGCGCCGAAGAGGCCTATCGCGTGCCGGTCGACGAAAACGGCAGAACGATGCATGTGCATCTCTACATCAACGGCAGCTCCCTCATGCTGTCGGATGCCTATCCCGAATACGGCCATCCCTTCAAAGGCCACGAAGGCTTCGCCATCCAGCTGGTTATCGACGATATCGATTTCTGGTGGGATCGCGCGGTTGCGGCCGGCGCCGAAGTCGTCATGCCGGTCGAACTGATGTTCTGGGGCGACCGCTACGGCCAGCTTCGTGATCCGTTCGGCGTCCTCTGGGGGTTGAACGCACCGTCCAAATAAGGGGACCGGCGCAATCGGCAGGCCGCGCGAAACGTCGCGTGGCCGCCATCTGTGAAAGATTCTCCTTCATTTCGACGAAAAACTGGACTAGATGCAAATTCAGAAAGTAGATTTGCTGAAATGGAGCATGGATCATGGATAAATTCGTGAAGCTCACGGGCGTTGCAGCGCCGCTGCCGGTCGTCAACATCGACACCGACATGATCATTCCGAAGGATTATCTGAAGACGATCAAGCGCACCGGCCTCGGCACCGGCCTCTTCGCCGAAGCCCGCTACAATGAGGACGGCTCGGAAAACCCGGATTTCGTGCTCAACAAGCCGGCCTATCGCGATGCCAAGATCCTCGTTGCCGGCGACAATTTCGGCTGCGGCTCCTCGCGCGAGCACGCGCCCTGGGCGCTTCTCGATTTCGGCATCCGCTGCGTGATCTCGACCAGCTTCGCCGACATTTTCTACAACAACTGCTTCAAGAACGGCATTCTGCCGATCAAGGTCAGCCAGGACGATCTCGACAAGCTGATGGACGACGCCTCGCGCGGCTCCAACGCCATCCTGACCGTCGACCTCGAGAGCCTCGAGATCACCGGCCCCGATGGCGGTTCGATCAAGTTCGATCTCGACGAGTTCAAGCGCCACTGCCTGCTGAACGGCCTCGACGATATCGGCCTGACGCTCGAAAAGGGCAAGGCGATCGACAGTTTCGAAAAGAAGAACGCCGCTTCGCACCCTTGGGCGGCCTGAGCACAATCCAATAATTGCCGATCAAGCCGGGCTTTCGCCCGGCTTTTTCTTTACAGTACCGAATTGCCGCAGATCAGAGAAACTTCTCTTTCCAAGCTCTGAGCTTTTCGAGCGATACGCCGATGCCGCCGCAGACTTCGATCAGCGGATTGTCGAAGCGCTGAAGCAGCCCGGCATGCACATCGGCAACGGCAAGGGCGGCACCGCAAGCCGGCTCGACCAGAATGCGCTGCGCATCGGCGAATTTCAGGCAGGCGGCAACGGCATCGGCGTCGCTGACGACGATACTTTCGATCGGATGCTGCTTCGGCAGGTCGAAGACATGCTGCGCCACCTGCCGCGCCCCGAGCGAAGTGGCAATCGAGGTAATGGCGGGAAGGATGATACGCTCATTCGCCTTGAGGCTGGCGTTCAGCGAGGCCGCCCCTTCCGTTTCGACGGCGATGACGGGCACATCGGATAGCCCGTTTCGCTGCAACCCCGCGACAATGCCGGCAAGCAGCCCGCCACCACCGACGCTGGTGACGACGCAATCGAATTTTGCACCCTTCGCCACCACTTCGTCGATCAGCGTGGCATGGCCATCCCACAGCAGCGGATGGTCGAAGGGGTGCACATAGGTCGCCTTGCGGCTCCGGGCGAGTTCGACGGCATGGGCATTGGCTTCGTCGAAGACCGAACCATGGACGAGGACATTGGCGCCCGTCGCGGTAATCGTCTGCCGCACATCGGCCGTCGTCGTCTCCGGCACGACGATCGTGACCGGTATGCCGAGCGCCCGGCCGGCATAAGCCGCGGCAATCCCGGCATTGCCGCCGGAAGCACAGAAGATCTCGCGCGCCCCATTTTCCACCTCGTGCTGGCAAAGCCTGCCGACGCCGCGCAGCTTGAAGCTGCCGGAAGGCTGCAGCGCATCAAGCTTCAGCCAGAGCCGTTTGCCGCTGGCGCTATAACCGGATGCTGTCTGAACCAAGGGCGTGTCGAGATGGAGAGGTGCGAAAGGCATGGGCAACATCCAGGGAAAGAAAAGGGTAGGCCCGCCGTTTCTAATCCGTTTGCAGGCACGGGAGCAACCATCGCGGCGAAGAGCGAAGCGTACCGATTCACCTCTTCTCTCGCTTGAAATGCCCATTTCCGGGGTCTAAGAAGCCGCAACTTGTTTTTCCCAGGAGGGTTTCATGACAGCGCGCAATCTTTTCCTGCTGCCGGGTGACGGCATCGGTCCCGAGGCCATGGGCGAGGTCCGCAAGATCATCGCCTATATGAACGAGGCGATGAACGCCGGTTTCGTCATCGACGAAGGCCTTGTCGGCGGCTCTGCCTATGATGCGCATGGCGCGGCGATCTCGGAAGCCGACATGCAGAAGGCACTTGCCGCCGATGCCGTTCTCTTCGGCGCCGTCGGTGGCCCGAAATGGGATAGCGTGCCTTACGAAGTGCGTCCGGAAGCCGGCCTGCTGCGCCTGCGCAAGGATCTGCAGCTCTTCGCAAACCTGCGTCCCGCCATCTGCTATCCGGCCCTCGCGTCAGCCTCGTCGCTGAAGCCGGAGCTGGTCGAAGGCCTTGATATTCTGATCATCCGCGAGCTGACGGGTGGCGTCTATTTCGGCGAGCCGAAGGAGATCATCGACCTCGGCAACGGTCAGAAGCGCGGCATCGACACACAGGTCTACGATACCTACGAGATCGAGCGCATCGCCGGCGTCGCCTTCGAAATGGCCCGCACCCGGCAAAACCGCGTCTGCTCCATGGAAAAGCGCAACGTCATGAAGTCGGGCGTGCTCTGGAACCAGGTGGTGACCGAGACGCACAAGGCGAAATATTCCGACGTTCAGCTCGAACACATGCTGGCCGATGCCGGCGGCATGCAGCTGGTGCGCCAGCCCAAACAGTTCGACGTCATTGTCACCGACAACCTCTTTGGCGACATGCTCTCCGACGTCGCTGCCATGCTGACCGGTTCGCTCGGCATGCTGCCGTCGGCCTCGCTCGGCGCGCCTGACGGCAAGACCGGCAAGCGCAAGGCGCTCTACGAGCCGGTGCACGGCTCGGCTCCCGACATCGCCGGCAAGGGCATCGCCAATCCGATCGCCATGATCGCCTCCTTCGCCATGTGCTTGCGTTACTCCTTCAACCTGGTGAAGGAAGCCGACGACCTGGAAAAGGCGATCGCCAACGTGCTCGACAAGGGCATCCGCACCGGTGACATCATGGCCGATGGCGCAAGGCAGGTCGGCACCGTCGAGATGGGCGATGCGATCCTGGCCGAGTTCAAGACGCTTTCCGCCTGATATTTCACGTGAAACAGTTCCGGCCCTTCGCATGATGCATGCGGAGGGCTTTTTCTCTCTGGAGCGCGAGCCGCATCGGCTTGGTCGAATTATCCCAACCGGACTATTCTCGGCCACAATCTCGTGTATTTTTGCGCCGGATTTTAACGAGCGCATGACCTCGAAATCGGAATCGATATTCGGAAAGCATTATGCGCCAATTCAAGTGATAAAGCGTCCTTAGCGCGTCCTGTAGGATATGGCGGCGCTCCAGGACAAAATTCGAATGGACGACGGCATGCGGGCATTTTGGGCTTCCCTGGACAGGCGCTGGCGCCGGAGCAGCGCCGGCATGCCGCCTTTGCGCTGGCAGGCATGCCTCTTCATCACGCTCAATGCCGTCATCCTCTCCATGCTGCTCTTCGATGCGCCGATCGGCGCCAGCGAAGTTCCTGCACCGGTGAAGCAGCTCGGCCAGATGCTGACCGGTTTCGGCGATTCCGCCTGGCTGATCTGCACCAGCATCCTGTTGTTCTTTCAGGGGCGGGCGGGTTACAAGCTTGTCAAGACGGCGCGCTCCAAGGCGCAGGCGCTCTATGTCAGCTGGATCGGCGCCTATCTGTTCATCACGGTCGTCTTCTCGGGGCTTCTCGCCAATCTGCTGAAACGCGCGATCGGCAGGGCACGTCCCGATCATTTCCACGATTACGGCATGTTTTCCTTCACGCCCTTTTCAGGCCATGCCGCTTTCGAAAGTTTTCCATCCGGCCATTCCACCACGGTCGGCGCTTTCTTCGCCGCATTCGCGCTGCTGTTTCCGCGCTACCGCGTCGCCTTTATCGCCTGCGCCATCTGGCTCGGCATGACGCGTGTCATGGTCGGCGCCCATTATCCGAGCGATGTCATCGCCGGCCTTGCCTTCGGCGCCTGGTTCTCGCTGCTGACGGCGATCGTCTTCGCCCGCTGTGGTCTGCTCTTCACACTGGCGCCGGATGGCTGGCCGATCGCCAAGTGCCTGTTCCCTGACACGAAAAAACCCGGCGCCTTGTGAGCGCCGGGCCTTTTCTCAAGCGGAACGCGGCTCAGCCAACCGCTCAATCCATTGCGTGGATATCCCTGTTCTTCGTTTCTGGCAGGAAGATCAGGCCGATCACCAGCGTGATCGTCGCAAAGACGATCGGGTACCAGAGACCGTAATAGATATCGCCTGCGGCAGCGCTCATCGCGAAGGCCGTCGCCGGCAGCAGGCCGCCGAACCAGCCGTTGCCGATGTGATAGGGCAGCGACATGCCGGTGTAGCGGATGCGGGTCGGGAAGAGCTCGACCAGAAGTGCGGCGATCGGCCCGTAGACCATCGTCACATAGAGGACGAGGATGAACAGGATGGCGATCGTGCCGATCCAGTTGACGCGGGCGGGATCGGCGGCCATGGCGAAAGTGCCGCCATTGGCGATGTTGTAGACCGCCATGTCGGTGACGCCATTGGCTTCATCCGCCGTCAGCAGCTTGGTCTCGACCAGCTTGGCGGCCGGCACGGTTTCCTTCGTACCGGCGCGCACGGCATCGGCATTGAGCGACAGTTCCGGATTGGCGGCGATGAAGGCATCGAGCTTGGCATCCGCCACCTTGGCGGCGCCGCGGTTCAGCGGATAGCCGGCATCGTGAAGCGCGATGTTGACGCCCTTTTCGAAGGCGGCGGTCATGCCCTTGGCCTTGTCGCCGGCAGCGACGACGTCAAAGCTCGGGATCGTCGCGTTGCCGACCTTCACCGTTGCCGGCTGTCCGGCTGGACCCGGCACGACATCATAAGGCACCGAATTTCTGGTCAGGAATGCCGTCGCCACGTCGCAGGAACTGGTGAACTTCGCCGTGCCGGTCGGGTTGAACTGGAACCGGCAATCCGCCGGATCAGCCGTGACCGTTGCCCGGATCGAAGCCTGCGCTTCGGCAAGCGCCGGATTGGCCGTCCAGGTCATCGCCTTGAACAGCGGATTATACGTCACCGCCGCGATGAGAAGGCCTGCCATGATGATCGGCTTGCGGCCGATCTTGTCGGAGAGGCCGCCGAAGATGACGAAGAACGGCGTGCCGAGGAGAAGTGCGATCGCGACCATGACATTGGCCGAGAACAGGTCCACCTTCAGCACGTTCTGCAGGAAGAACAGCGCATAGAATTGGCCGCCGTACCAGACGACCGCCTGGCCCATCGTGGCGCCGAGAAGCGCGATGATCGCGATCTTGGCATTTTTCCATGTCCCGAAGGCTTCGGTCAGCGGCGCCTTGGAGCCCTTGCCTTCCGCCTTCATGCGCTGGAACGCCGGCGATTCGTTCATCTTCAGGCGGATCCAGACGGAGATGCCGAGCAGGACGACCGACACCAGGAACGGAATGCGCCAGCCCCAGGCGGCGAACTCAGCCGCACCCATCAGATATTGAACCAGGACGATGACGATCAGCGACAGGAACAGGCCGAGCGTCGCCGTCGTCTGGATCCATGAGGTGAAATAGCCGCGGCGCCCGTTCGGCGCATGTTCGGCGACATAGGTTGCCGCACCGCCATATTCACCGCCGAGCGCCAAGCCCTGCAGCAGACGCAACGCGATCAGGATGATCGGGGCTGCGATGCCGATGGTGGCCGCACCCGGCAGGATGCCGACGAGGAAGGTTGACAGACCCATGATCATGATCGTCATCAGGAAGGTATACTTGCGGCCGACGAGATCGCCGAGACGGCCGAACACCAGCGCGCCGAAGGGGCGCACCAGGAAGCCGGCGGCAAAGGCGAGCAGCGTGAAGATGTTGCGCGTGGCCTCGGGATACTGGGTGAAATAGGTCGCGCCGATATAGGTGGCGAGCGAACCGTAGAGATAGAAATCATACCATTCGAAAACGGTGCCGAGCGAAGAGGCGAAGATGACCTTCTTCTCCTCGCCGGTCATCGGACCGGCCTTCGCGCCGTCGATGCTTGCGACATTTGCCATTGTCTGTCCTCCACAGAGTGATGAGCAACGCGCGCGACCTACTCTCCTCAAAGCAGACCCCTGGCCGCGACACGCCTGACGGGAGTGTGCCAGAAACGGCAGATCAAAAAGAGAGATGCTTTGGGATTATGACTTTAGTCTAACGATGCCGGGCAGTGTCATGCAGATCCAGCCCTCCGCCGCCGGAGGTTGGATCCGTTACGCTCTCAGCGCCTGCGCCGGCGATAGGCGATAGGCAAGCACTGCCGGCAAAGCGGCGAGGACTGTGGCAAAGGCAAGCAGAACCGCCGCAAGCCCGGCATCTTCACGGGCGAAGACGACCGGCATGGTGATCCCGCTCGTCTCGGAGAACATGCCGGACAAGAGGAGGGCCGCAGCATAACCGAGGGCGAATCCGAGCCCGATGCCGACTGCCACCAGGAAGAAGAATTCCAGCCAGACAATGCCGAAAATCGCCCCTCGCGGCGCGCCGAAGGCCCTCAGCGCGCCGATCTGGCGGCGGCGCTGGCCGATATGGATGACAGTGACCAGCACCAGCGAGGCCGCGACGAGAGCTTGCGCTCCGGAGGCGACCGCGACGAGGATCTGCTTGGCGTCGCCGAGCGTGGCGTAGAGATTGGTCAACACCTCGCCGGGAAAAACGGCGACGGTATTGCCGCTGCGATATTCCTGCCGCAGCTTGTAGGCATCGGCGATCGTCTTCGGCTTGACGAGAATGGCGGGAAGGCCGGGAGCGTCGGCAGTCCAGCTCTCGTCGAGTGCGGCATCCGGGTCAAGCTTGCCGTGATGCTCATGTCCATCGTGATGCTCGCCGGCTTCCTCATGCTCATGGCCATGTTCGGCCATCCCCGTGCCGGACGCCGCTTCATGCTCGTGCTCGCTCTCGGCCCCTTCCTCCGCATGTTCCTCCGCCTCCAGGCCATGGATATGCCAGACGGCCTGGATCGGAACGAGAATAGCCCGGTCCCAGGCGGTACCGGTCGGCCGCAGGCGGCCGGCGATATGATAGACGAGTTCGGTGTGGGTCTCGCCGCCCTCTTCCGGCAAACCGTGCATCGGCTTGATCTCGCCGCCGAGCGACAGTCTGACGGCGGAGCCGATCAGCGCCTCGCCCTCGCGCGCAAAAATCTTGCCCTCGATGAAGCCGCCGGACAGGTTTTGCGCCAGCATGGTCGTCGTGCCGACGATCGGATAGCCGGAGAAGGAATCCCCGAAGCCGATCGGAGCGGCCCAGTCGACACGCCGATCCGCGGCAAGCTTGCCCAGCATCTCGCCCGGCATGAGCGGCAAAGGCGAGGCCTGCAGGAAGACGGAAGACAGCACCAGCTGCGTCTCGCTGCCACCTGCGCCGATGACGAGATCGAACTTGTCGGCGGCGCGCGCGCTGCCGAGGCGAAGCGCCCGTTCCTGCAGCACGACGGAAACGCCAAGCGCGGTCGCAAGCGCCACCAAAAACACCACCACCAGCGACCCCGCCCAGAGGCGACGAAGATCGGAAAGAATGAAGCGGATCATGCAGCCTCTCCCGCCGTTGCCGTGGAATCTTCGCTGATCCGGCCGGAGCCGAAGGTGATGCAACGGTCGAGGCGGCTGGCCAGGCGCTGATCGTGTGAAACGACGATCAGCGTACTGCCTTCGGCAATCGCAAGATCGAGAATGAGATCGCCGACAGCCTCGCCGCTTTCGGCATCGAGGCTTGCGGTCGGTTCGTCGGCGATGATGACGCCGGGCTTGCGCAGCAGCGCCCGGCCGATCGCCACCCGCTGCATCTCGCCGCGCGACATGGTTTCGATCTTCTGGCCGGGGCGTGAAAGACCAACCGTGGCCAAAAGCGCATGCGCCCGCTCGATGACATCAGCTGTGGCGGCGCCGGCAAGCCGCGCCGGCAGAAGCACGTTTTCCAGCGCCGACAGGCCGGGAAAGAGATGAAACTCCTGCATCACCAGGCCGATATTGGCGGCACGGAACCGGTCGCGCCGGCTTTCTGAAAAACCCGCGATATCCTCGCCGTTCCAGCGGATGCGGCCTTGCCGTGTCCGCTCCAGCCCGGCAACGATATTGACGAAGGTGCTCTTGCCGGAGCCGGACGCCCCTGTAATGGCGACCCTGCTGCCGGCAGCGATCGACAGGTCGCCGATCGCCAGCGCCGGCGAGGACAGGCCAGGGAAGACAACGGAAAGGTTTTCGATATTGAGAGCGAGCATATCGGTTCAGACGGCGGAATATTCCGCCTGGCGGATACGCAGCAGGCTGACGAAGCCGGTGTCCGGATCCGTCCACGAACCATATTCCAGCATGCCGCGCACTTCGATCGTCTGGCGGGGCTGCACGAAGGTTTGTTTCTCCAAGAGATAGACGACGACGATATTGTCCGGCCAGTCCGTATCCGAGGAGCAGAAGGGGCAGAGCGACATCGGCACTTCGGTGAGCACGAAGAACTGGGCTTCGGCTTTCAAGGGCGGCGCCATGAAACCTTTCATGCTGACATCTTTGCCGGCAAGGCGCTTCACCTTGTCGGAGAATTCGAGGCCGAGCACGCCGAACTTGCCGTAGAGCTCAGCGAAGCTGATCGAGGAATCCGCAGCAAAACCCGGGCGAACCACAGCCGCGAAAGCCAGCGTACCGATGGCCCCGATCAGGCCGCGGCGGCTGAGATGCCGCGAACGGAGTTTCTCCATGGCGATCTCCAAGAATGAAGTCCCGGCCGTTAGCATCGGCCCGAAAATCGGAACGATTTTCGGAAAGCACGATGCTAGCTTCAAAGTGTTACAGCGTCCTTTTGCGCGTCTGAAAGACGCGCGGCGCTGCAATCGGCCGGGACCATGATCGATGAAAGAGGCAAGGCCGGCAAGCGACCTTGCTGAACGGGCTTCAGATCAATTCGTCTGCTTGGCGCCGAGCGCGAAGGTGTCGGCGAGCACGCGATAGACGTCGCTCTGTTCCATGTAGCCATGGAAACCTTCAGCGCCCGGACCGGCCGACTGCAAGACGACGTCGTCAGCGGCGTGCACGCCGGAGTCGCCGCTCTTCGGAATATTGCCCTGGACGAAGACGGCGCCCGGAACATCCTTATACTGCTCGTTGGCGACATATTCCTTCTTTTCGTTCTGGACAGCCGGAACGAACGGACCGTCGAGCTTCGGACGGAAGGTCTCGTAGTGATCGGGGCCGTTATTGGCACTCAGGAACAGCCGGCGGCTGACGTCGATCCTGTCGGGATAGCCGTCGCCGTTTTCATCCTTGTAGTTCGGGAAGCCGGCCTCGGCATAGATCCCGACCTTTTCGCGCATTTCCGTGCCGGGCTTGTCATCATCGACGGTGCCGATGATCGATACACCATGCGTATGGTCGCCGGTGACGACGATCAGAGTGTCCGGATGGGCCTTCTGGAATTCGCGGGCAACGCCGATGGCCTGGTCGAATTCGATGGTTTCCACGACGGCGCGGTCCCAATCGAGCGGATGGGACATCTTGTCGATCGAGGAACCTTCGACCATCAGGAAGAAACCATCAGGATTCTTGGAGAGGCGGTCGAGCGCAACCTTGGTCATGGCGACGAGACCCGGCTGGTTCGGGAACTTGTCGACGGTGCCCTTCTTCAGGAACTCGCGATCGAGCGTCACGTCCATATTGCCGGTGTGGAAGAGACCGAGCAGATTGCCTTCCGCCGATGCATTGGCTGCGAGCTCGTTCTTGTCGGTCGCAAGCTTGTAGCCGGCATCCTGAAACAGCTTGATGTAGTCCTGGTTGTCCTTCCGCTTGGAACCGGCGACCTCCTTGCCGAGGAAATAGGCCGAGCCGCCACCAAGCAGGATTTCGGGCTTGACGTCGAGCAGCATGCCGACCACATCGGCCTTGTCGTTGCGGTTGCGGGTATGGGCAACGACCGCAGCCGGCGTAGCGTCCTCGACCTCGGCCGTTGCAACGATGCCGATCGACTTCTTGGTCAGGCGGCGGACGGCTTCTGCGAAGGTTTCGACACGCGGGTCATCGAGTGAGGCCGGCGTACGGTCCGCGTAGACGCCGATCGCGTTGACGGCCGTCTTGTGGCCCGTCATGTAGGCCGACATTGTATTGGCCGAGTCCGTATCGACGGCGTTGGTCGCCGACGTGCCGATGAAGGCCATGCGCTCGAGATCGTCCATGTTCAAGCGGCCATTCGCCTTCCCTTCAGTCATGCCCTTGGACATGATGCGGGCAGCGGTGCGATGCGCAACGGAAAGCCCGTCGCCCAGCAGGAAGATGATGTTCTTGGCCTTCGGCTGGGCTACGGTTTCGTAAACGTTCCAGGTGACGGACTTCGTCTCGTCTCCGGCAGCAACTTCGACCTTGTAGTCGCCCGGCGCGGAAATCTTCAGGCCGCGCAGCAGGAGAGCGGAGCCGAGAGCCTTGTCATCCTTGCCTTCTTCCAACTCGACGAACTGCGCTTCGCCCCCGAGCACCGTCTTGTAATCCTGGCCGTTGACGGTGATCTTCACGTCTTCGGGCTTGACCTGCTTGTTGAGCTCGACCTTGAAATCGAATGGCGAACCGACGAGGATCGTCGCGCGATCGAGCGGATAGACCGTTGTCGCCTGAGCGGCGCCCGCAAGGATGGTGGTGGCCGCAAAGGCGGCAAGAAGCGTACGCATGGAAAACCCCCGTTTTCGTTGCAGACATTGATGACCGGGCCGGGATACCTCCCAAGGATGACAGCGGCATGACAAAACGTCGCAGCGCTGCGGCCGCCGCTTTTGCCTGCCGGCTCTGAGTGCAAAAACCTTGACTCCTGTGGAAAACCTTCTAAGAGCAACAGCGGAAAAGGAATCTCCATGGTTCGCGACGAACACGCCATTGCCGAATGCAATGACCGGGCACGAGTTGCCGGGGTGGACATTGCCGTTCCGGTTTCCGCCAAAACCAAGGCCAAAACGACGACGAAAACCGTCTGACGTCTCTGGCCTGCCGCTCTCTCCCCGGCTCGGCTGGGGACAGGAAGACGCGATCCGTCGCGCCTTTCCCCTCACCGAACAAGAGGAGAGAAGAGAAAGAGAGCTTGAGAAATGGGTTTCAAAGTAGCAGTTGCGGGAGCGACCGGAAATGTCGGCCGGGAGATGCTCAACATCCTCTCCGAGCGCGGCTTCCCCGCCGATGAGGTTGTGGCACTCGCCTCCTCGCGTTCGCAGGGCACCGAGGTTTCCTACGGTGACCGGACGCTGAAGGTCTCCAATCTGGAGAATTACGATTTCTCCGATACCGACATCTGCCTGATGTCGGCCGGCGGCGAGGTCTCCAAGAAGTTCTCGCCGAAGATCGGCCAGCAGGGCTGCATCGTCATCGACAATTCGTCGGCTTGGCGTTACGACGCCGACGTGCCGCTGATCGTGCCGGAAGTGAACCCGGATGCCATCAGCCAGTTCACCAAGCGCAACATCATCGCCAATCCGAATTGCTCGACCGCCCAGCTGGTGGTGGCGCTGAAGCCGCTGCATGACTTCGCCAAGATCAAGCGCGTCGTCATCTCGACCTATCAGTCGGTCTCCGGCGCCGGCAAGGACGGCATGGACGAACTCTTCAACCAGACGCGCGCCGTCTTCGTCGCCGATCCGATCGAGAACAAGAAGTTCACCAAGCGCATCGCCTTCAACGTCATTCCGCACATCGACGTCTTCATGGAGGACGGCTATACCAAGGAAGAGTGGAAGGTGCTGGCCGAGACGAAGAAGATGCTCGATCCGAAGATCAAGGTGACCTGCACGGCAGTGCGCGTGCCGGTTTTCATCGGCCATTCGGAATCGGTCAATATCGAATTCGAAAACGAGATCACGGCCGACCAGGCTCGCGACATCCTGCGCGATGCACCGGGCTGCCTCGTTATCGACAAGCGCGAGAACGGCGGCTACATCACGCCATATGAATCCGCCGGCGAAGATGCGACCTACATCTCACGCATCCGTGAGGATGCGACGGTCGAAAATGGCCTCAACATCTGGGTGGTCTCCGACAATCTGCGCAAGGGCGCGGCGTTGAACGCCATCCAGATCGCCGAGCTGCTCGTCAATCGCGGTCTTGTCAAGCCGCGCAAGCAGGCCGCCTGATACCATTTGTAAACCATAATAGGTTAAAGCCCTGCCGATGAAGGCGGGGCTTTTTGCCGGGCCGTAAGCGCCTCTATTCATAAGCGCTTACTAAAAGGTGATCGTGACAAGATCGCTTTCGGCTGGCATTCTTCCCGGCGTCAAGCCAAGGCGTGCCGCCCGAAACCGTTGAGTGGTTTTGGGAAAACGGCATGCACAGACCGAAGATTTAGGGCGCGTCGCATGGTTCCGATCGGCCGCGGCGCGCTTCAGCAGACTGGAGCGGGGTTTCTCATGCGCATGACAACATTCCTTCTGGCAGCGTTTACGGCAGCCGGCGTTCTTCACGCGCTGCCGGCAGCGGCCCAGGGCGCCCAATGTGGCAACAATAGCAGCGGTTTCAATGCATGGGTCGCCGACTTCAAGCAGGAAGCAGCGGCAAACGGCGTCAACCGCTCGGTCCTCGACCGCGCCTTCGCCAACGTCAATTACAACAAACCGACGATTGCCGCCGACCGTGGCCAGAAGAGCTTCAAACTGTCCTTTGACGCTTTCATGCAGAAGCGCGGCGGTGCCGCCATCATCTCCCGCGGCCGCAGCATGAAGACTGCCAACCAGGCGCTTTTTGCTTCGATCGAGCGCCGTTTCGGCGTTCCGGCTGGCCCACTGATCGCAATCTGGGGCATGGAAACCGGTTTTGGCAGCTATATGGGCAACCAGCATACGCTGTCGGCTGTTTCGACCCTTGCCTATGACTGCCGCCGTTCGGAATATTTCACTGACCAGCTCTATGCCGCGCTCCAGCTCGTTTCCGAAGGTTATCTGAGCCCGCAGGCCAAGGGTGCTGCCCATGGTGAAATCGGCCAGACGCAGTTCCTGCCGCGCAATGTCGTGCGCTTCGGTGCCGATGGCGACGGCGACGGCCGCGTCGACATGGTCGGTTCCCGCGCCGATGCGCTGGCCTCGACGGCGAATTTCCTCAAGGGTCACGGTTGGCGCCCCGGCGCCGGCTATCAGCCCGGAGAGCCGAATTTCGTTGCCATCCAGGGTTGGAACGCCGCCACCGTCTACCAGCAGGCGATCGCCTATATCGGCCAGCAGATCGACGGCAGATAATGCATGTCGCCCGGAAGCGTGCAGCGGTTCCGGGACAACGACATGCATAAAACAAAAGGACTTTAAGTCTTTATCGACACCGATAGCCGGAAACGCCGCTGCGATATGCGGCGTTTTTCATTTGCGGGAATCAAAACCGCCGCCGGACGCCGTCTTGCGTCGCTCCTCCGGGGCCGAAGCCTGCACGATCGGTCCCGAAACCACGCAGTTGCGGCCGGAGGCCTTGGCGGCGTAGAGCGCCAGGTCGGCGCGTTTGACCAGATCCTCGAAGTTCCTGTTGGAGACTTCATTTGCCCGGCCGGCGCATCCGAAACTCGCCGTTACCTTGAGAATTTCGCCGCTCGGCAAGGGGATTTCTGCCGCCTCGATCGCCAGCCGCACACGCTCGGCAACGATTACGGCATCGTCGGGCGTCGAATCCGGCAGAAGCGCCAGGAACTCCTCGCCGCCATGGCGCACCAGCAGATCGAAGGAACGGAAATTCTCGCGCGCAACGCCCGCGACCTGCCGGAGCACGGCATCGCCGGCGTCATGGCCGTGAACATCGTTGGTCCTCTTGAAATGATCGAGGTCGAAGAGCACGACGGAGATCCAGCGCGACCCGTGCTCGGCTTGTGTGAGAAGCGCCGATGCGGCGACCTCGAAGCCGCGCCTGTTGTACAGGCCGGTCAGAAGGTCTGTCTGGGCGGCATTGCGCAACTCGCCCACCAGCGTCTCGCGATCCCGCGTCAGCCGGTCGATCAGGCGCAGGCCCCTTGCCGCCAGCACCATCACCAACGTGGCGAGAATGAGCAGACCGGCACACAGCGCCAGGATCCGCGTCAGATGTATGTGCGCGCGTCTCGAAAGGCTTTCGCCGGTCTCGTGAATATCTTTTGCGGCCTCGACCATCTTCTGCTGCAGAAAGGTCATGCGTTCGCTCTGCGCGGCGGCCCAGACATCGCGCACGGCCCGCGTCGGCCGCGATCCGGCAAGGATGGCGTCGGTGATCGCATTCGCCTTCACCTGACTGCTGCGGGCGAGATACGCGACGATCTCGCGCACGATCGGTGCCGCGGAATGAAAGACCATGTGGTCCATGCCCTCACCGAGCATGGTCTTGCCCTGTACGAACTGCTCCACCGGAAATCTGGCGGAAACGCCGCGATCGAGATAGCGGGTGCTGACGCCGGTAATCAGCCTTTCGCCGTAATACGTCAGCAGGATGCCCATCAGCTGGTTGGATTTCTCAAGCAGCATCGGATCGCTGATCAGTGGTGAAAGCGCATCGACGACGGCAAGCTGCTTGAGAGCCGCATACCAGTAGATGGAACCGGGATCGCTGCCGGCATAACGGCCCTGGTCGACGGCGCTGCGCGCGGCAATGATGCGGCTGTATGCAAGGCTGAGAACCGACAATTCGCCGACGAGGCCGTCGTCGAGCGTATCGCGGGAGGGCAGGCTGGCATAGAAAGCGCGGCGCTCGCGATCGAGCGTCACCCGGCTTCGTTGCATTTCGGCGGCAGTCGTGCTGCCGGGGTATGCGAGGTAGAGGCGGGTGGCGGCAATTTCACTCAGGATCTCCGTGGCGGCGATGGATCCGCCGCGGGCAAGCACATCGGCGAACTGCCGGTCCTTTTCGAGATCCCTGTATTGTTTGATTGAAGAGCGTATGACGACGACGCCTTCAATCAGCATGAAGACGAAGGGCAGCAGAATGGCGGCCAGGATAACCCGTTTGATGGTTTCGAACTTCATCGCCAATCGCCACGGTGATCAAAACGTCGGTCGTGAGCGACCAATTGACGGTGAGCTTAACAACAATCCTTAAAAAACTGATAAACCGGCGCGTCCTTAGATTTCGGGACGAATGAAGTCGCGTGTCTCGGCGTCCATGACCCAGAGTTCACCGGTCGAAATGTCGAACCAGGCGCCGTGGAGATGAAGTTTCCCAGCTTCCTCGAGCGCCTTGATGTCGGGAAAGCTTCTGAGATTGCTGATCGAATTGCGAATGGAGACGCGCTCCAGCGCCGTCTGCCGTTCGGCGGCCGTCATCACGTCGTTGCTCTGGATCTGCTCGGCGGCGGGTTTGACCAGCGACATCCAGCGACCGATGAAGTCACCCGGCGACAATGGCTCGGCGTTCGGATCGAGCGCAGCCCGGATGCCGCCGCAACGGCCATGGCCCATGACGACGATATCCGTGACCTTCAGCACCTGCACGGCAAATTCGAGAGCGGCCGACGTCGAATGGAAATGGCCATCCGGCTCGTAGGGCGGCACCATGTTGGCGACGTTGCGGATGACGAAGAGCTCGCCCGGGCCGGCATCGAAGATCAGTTCCGGCGCCGCCCGCGAATCCGAACAGGCAACGACCAGCGTATGCGGACTCTGGCCATTTTCGGCCAGCTGCCGATACCTGTCGCGGGCGTCGGCATAACGCCCGTTCATAAAGTTGCGATAGCCGTCCAGAAGAGGTGTTGGAAAACGCTGCATGCTTCTGGATTAGCGCGCGCGGAAGACAAGATCAACTGCTGCACCGCAAAATGAGCGCATTGGCCGATGCGTCATTTTTTCCGCCGCTGCACCGGGTGCACGAGTCGGCGCATCTGCACCATGGCCATCGGCGTCGAAAGACTGGACGCATCGCTCGCCAGCATCAGTTCGTTGCTGCCGCGCTTGACGGCACGCGCGAGGACCTCGAAGACGCTGGCGGTGGCAAGCTGCAGCGCCTTCTCGTCCTCGAGCCCGGAAAGCAGGCGCGACAGGAAGACGGCGGCAAGCAGGTCGCCCAGACCATTCGGCGGATTGTCGACGACGCGGTGCTCGGCAAGAAGCGCGTGACGGCCGGAAAGATAGAGATTGCCGGTGCCGCCCGCCATCATCGGCACGGCCGAAGTGACAAGCATGCGCGATGGTCCGAGCGCGAGCGCCGCCTCCATGATCGCGCCATTGTCTTCGAGCGCTGCCCCTGAAAGCCATGCGAGCTCATAGCGGTTCGGCGTCGCCAGCGAGGCGAGCGGAATAAGGTGGTCGCGAATGGCCTCCGCGGTTGCTTCCGGCACATAAAGGCCGCCGAGATCGCCCATGACGGGATCGCAGACATAGATGAGCTCGGGATTGTTTTGCCGGAGCGCATCGACCAGCCGGGCGACGGAGCGGACCTGAGCGGCGTTGCCGAAATAGCCGGAAAGCACCGCCTTGACTTCGCCGATCCAGGGCGCGCGGATGAGATCGTCGATCGCCGCGTCGAAATCCGTTTCCGCAAAAGTCAGCCTCGTCGAGCGGCCATGGCCGGGATGCCAGGGCAGCACGACGGTCGGCAGGGCCCAGACCGGGTGGCCAAGCGTCTCCAGCGCAAAGACGGCTGCCCGGTTTCCGACCGAGCCACGCACCACATGGCTGGAGATGACGATGACTGCACCCGCTGCATTTTCCGACATGATATCCAGATCCGAATGATGACCGCGTTTGATGATCTTTTTGACGCCACGCTGTCAACCATTGTTCATGCGGGCGTGGAAATGTGCGGCGGAACGAAAATCCTGAAGACGGAACTTTCTCTTTCATTTCGCCACGAAAGCGGAAAATTTCTTGGATTTTCTCGTTTCGAGCGCCAAAAAAGCGCCAAAACAATCCTTCGAACCTCTCTTTTAGAGATTTTTTCGAAGAATCTTCTGCTAGCTTGCAGAAAATCAGACCATTGAGGGAGGCGATCCATGGCTGCCAGAAACAATCCGAAACGGGAAAAGCAGATCGAAAGCGCGCGCAAGATCGCCAAGGCGACGGGCGAGGCGCATCTCGATCCGGAAATTCTCTTCGGCCGGGCAAGCAATGATGATCTCGAACTCTATACGCCTGAAATGCTGGCACTCTCTGCGGTACACTCGGCAAAGGAACTCGCCGCCTGGAGCGGCAAGGCGCCGCGCGTCAGCATCGACACCATTGCCGACGTGACGCCGGATGGCATCGCCGTCTCGGTGCTTTCCGTCACCGACCGGAACATGCCTTTTCTGTTTGAATCGGTCATGGGTGAAGTGACAAGCAGCTATCGCGACCTGTTCATGGCCGTGCATCCCATCCTGGTCATGGAAAAGGGCAAGGCGCCTGCGCTCTATTCCGCCGATCATCCGAGCGACCCGACCAATCGCGTCAGCCATATCCAGCTTCATATTGCGCCGCTCAATTTCACCCAGGCCGCCGATCTCGTCAAACGCATCGAAACCGTGCTCGAACAGGTGCGCCTGTCGGTGTCCGACTGGAAGCCGATGCTTTCCAAAGTCGACGGCGTGATCGCCGAGCTTTCGGCCAATGGCACCGGCCGCAAGAAGGCCGATCGCGACGAAGCCGTCGCCTTCCTGACCTGGCTGCGCGATGAGAATTTCACTTTCCTCGGCATGCGTGAATATGTCTATTCCGGTAAGGGGAGCGATGCCAGGGTCGAACGCGACAAGGGCGCAGGCCTCGGCATCCTCTCCAACCCCGATGTTCTCGTGTTGCGCACCGGCAAGGACGCAGTGACGACCACGCCTGAGATTCTTGCCTTCCTCGACGGCCCCGACTTCCTGATCGTCACCAAGGCGAATGTGAAATCGATCGTCCATCGCCGGGCCTATATGGATTATGTCGGCGTCAAGCGCTTCGACGCGCAAGGCAAGGTCACCGGCGAACTGCGTATCGTCGGCCTTTTCACCTCGACGGCCTATACGTCGCTGGCCTCGGAAATCCCGCTGCTGCGTTCGAAGGTCGAGAAGGTGAAGGAGCATTTCGGCTTCGACCCGATGAGCCATTCCGGCCGGATGCTCGACAATACGCTGGAATCCTATCCGCGCGACGATCTCTTCCAGATCGACACGACGCTGCTTGCAAGTTTTGCCGAACAAATCAACGACCTGGCCGATCGGCCGCGCGTGCGCGTCCTGCCGCGCATCGACCATTTCGATCGCTTCGTCTCGGTGATCGTCTACGTCCCGCGCGAGGAATATGACTCGATCGTTCGTGAGCGGATCGGCACCTATCTGAAGACCGTCTATGACGGCCGTGTCTCTGCCTATTACCCGGCTTTCCCGGAAGGCGGCGTGGCGCGCGTACATTTCATCATCGGCCGCTCCGGCGGCAAGACGCCACGCATTCCGCAGGCAAAGCTCGAGCAGATGATCCGTGAGATCACCGCCCGCTGGGACGACCGTTTCGAGGCACTGGCCGGGGCAAAGGCGCCGAAGATATCGGTCGACCAGGCCTTCCAGGATTCCTTCACCCCGGAGGAAACCGTGGCCGACCTTGCCGATATCGGCGCCTGCGCCGCAGGCGAGCCGCTTCGCATCCAGTTCTACCATCGCCAGGAAGAGCAGGGCCGCACCCTTTCCTTGAAGATCTTCCACGCCGGCGGCCAGCTGGCGCTGTCGCGCCGCGTGCCGCTTCTCGAGAACCTCGGCTTCAATGTCGTCAGCGAACGTACCTTCGACATCGGAGTGCCGGCCGCCGATGCAGAAACGAAACTCGTCGTGCTGCACGACATGGAGCTCGAAACCCGCAATGGCGGCGAAATCGATCTGGCGCGTTACGGCGCCGCCCTCGAGGAAGCCTTCGTAGCCGCCTTCGCCGGCACGATCGACAATGACAGCTTCAACCGGCTGATCATTTCGGCCGGGCTTTCGGCGCGCGAGACCAACGTGCTGCGCGCCTATGCCCGTTATCTCCGCCAGGCCGGCATCGCCTATTCGCAGGACTATATCGCAACGACGCTCGACAAATATCCTGTCGTCGCCGCCGCCATCTTTCGTCTCTTCCATGACACGCTCGACACCCGGCTTTCGGAAAAGGTCCGCGTGAAGAAACTTGCCGAGCTGCACCAGGCGATCGAGGCAGAGCTCGCCGACGTGCCGAGCCTTGACGACGACCGTATCCTGCGCCGCTACGTCAATATCGTCGATGCGACGTTGCGCACCAATTATTTCCAGAAGAACCCTGACGGCTCGCCGAAACCGATGCTGGCCTTCAAGCTCGATCCGCACCTGGTCGACGGGCTGCCGGAACCGAAACCCTTCCGCGAGATGTTCGTCTACGGCGTCGAAGTCGAAGGTGTGCACCTGCGCTTCGGCAAGGTGGCGCGCGGCGGCCTGCGCTGGTCGGATCGCGCCGAGGATTACCGCACCGAAGTGCTCGGCCTCGTCAAGGCGCAGCAGGTGAAGAACGCGGTCATCGTGCCGGTCGGCGCCAAGGGCGGCTTCTATCCGAAAAAGCTCCCGGTCGGCGGCACCCGCGACGAGATCTTCAATACCGGCCGCGAGGCTTACAAGACCTATATCCGCACGCTGCTTTCGATCACCGACAACATATCGGGCGCCGATATCGTGCCGCCGAAGGATACGGTCAGGCTCGACGGTGACGACCCCTATTTCGTCGTCGCCGCCGACAAGGGCACCGCGACCTTCTCCGACACCGCCAATGCACTGGCGCAGGAAGCCGGCTTCTGGCTGGACGACGCCTTCGCCTCCGGCGGCTCGGCCGGTTATGACCACAAGAAGATGGGCATCACCGCCCGCGGCGCCTGGGAAACCGTAAAACGCCATTTCCGCGAAATGGACATCGATATCCAGACGACACCCTTTACCGTCGCCGGCGTCGGCGACATGTCGGGCGACGTCTTCGGCAACGGCATGCTGCTGTCTCCAAAGATCCGGCTCATTGCCGCCTTCGATCATCGCGACATCATCATCGATCCCGATCCCGACATGGAAAAGGCGCTGGCCGAACGTCAGCGGCTCTTCGACCTGCCGCGTTCGAGTTGGCAGGATTTCGACAAGAGCAAGCTCTCGAAGGGGGCAATGATCATTTCTCGCTCGGCGAAATCGGTCACGCTGACGCCGGAAGCGGTTGCTGCAATCGGCATCGACAAGGCCGTGGCCACGCCCTTCGAAATCATCACGGCGATCCTGAAGAGTGAGGTCGACCTGCTCTGGTTCGGCGGCATCGGCACCTATGTGAAAGCGCCTTCCGAAACCGACACCGAAGTCGGCGACCGCGCCAACGACCCAATCCGCATCACCGCGGTTGAGGTGCGCGCCAAGGTGATCGGCGAGGGCGCAAACCTCGGCGTTACCCAGAAGGGCCGCATCGCCTATGGTCTGAAGGGTGGACGCTGCAATTCCGACGCCATCGACAACTCGGCCGGCGTCAACACCTCGGACGTTGAGGTCAACATCAAGATCGCGCTGGCCGCCGCCATGCATGACGGACGCCTGACGCGGGCAAAACGCGACCAGCTTCTTTCCTCGATGACCGGCGAAGTGGCGGCCCTGGTGCTGCGCAACAATTACCTGCAGTCGCTGGCGATCTCGCTGACAGAACGCAAGGGCACGGCAAATGGCCTGGAACTTGCGCGCTTCATGACGGTTCTCGAAGGCGCCAAGCAGCTGAATCGCAAGGTCGAGACGCTGCCGGACGACCAGACCCTCGCCGAACGCTATGCTGCCGGCAAGCCGCTGACGCGGCCGGAAATCGGCGTGCTGCTGTCTTATGCCAAGATCGTGCTCTTCGATGCGCTGGCCGCAAGCGATCTGCCGGATGATCCCTATTTCACCGCGACGCTTTCGAATTATTTCCCCGTCAAGATGCAGAAGACGAATGCCGGCGATATCGCCAGCCATCGCCTGAAGCGCGAAATCGTCGCGACGGTGCTTGCCAATGAAGCGATCAACCGCGGCGGGCCGAGCTTCACCGTCGCCATGATGGACGCGACGGCGGCCTCGGCGCCGGAAGTGGTGCGCGCCGCGATCGTTGCCCGCGACGGGTTCGACCTGACCCGGCTCTGGTCCGAAACGGACGCTCTCGACGGCAAGATATCAGGTGAGATGCAGAACCGCATCTACGAGGAAATCAGCCATAGCTTTATCGTGTTGACGCGCCTGCTCTTGAAGACCGGCATGACCAAGGCCGATATGGCGGAGGTGATTAGCCGGCTGCAGGCGGCCCTGAAGAAGCTGAGGCCTGCCTTCGCCGAACAGGCGGCCGGCGATACCGCCGCCCGCCAGGCAGAGTACGGCCACGCAGGCGTGCCCGAAAAACTCGCGGCCGAGATTGCCAACCTCCAAAGCTTCGCGCTGGTGCCGGAGATCATGCAGATTGCCGAACGCACCGGCGAGCCCCTGGTGCGCGCCGCTGAAAACTACTTCGCGGTGTCGCAGACCTTCCGTATCGCTAGGCTGCTGGCGGCCGGAGGACGGATCCTCACCTCCGACCATTACGAGAATCTGGCGCTTGCCCGCAGCATCGACCAGATCGCCAGCGCCAGACGCGACATCGTCATCTCGGCTCTTTCCGATCACGGCAAGGAAAAGCTTCCGGTTCAGGCCTGGCATGCGCAGGATCGCATCCGCATCAACCGTATCCTCGAAGAGCTTTCGAGCCTCAGCGACGGCGGCGATCCCAACCTTGCGCGTATTACCGTTGCCGCAGGTATCCTGACCGATCTTGCGCGCGACCGGGCGAGGTGAGACAGTCCGCGAAAAAAGGAGCGGATGTTGAATCGCATTGACTGGACAGGAACGCAACCGCCGAAGGCCACGGAGAAGGGCATATGGGGGTGGATGTTCTTCGATTGGGCAGCGCAGCCCTTCTTTACCGTGGTCACAACCTTTATCTTCGGGCCCTATTTCGTTTCCCGCCTGACCGATGACCCGGTTTCCGCGCAGACGACGTGGAGCAACATGGCGACGATCTCCTCGGTGATCATCGCCCTGCTCTCACCCGTTCTCGGCTCGATCGCCGACCAGTCCGGCGCACGCAAACCCTGGATCGGCTTCTTCGCCGTCATCAAGATCGCCAGCCTTTCCTGCCTGTGGTTTGCCGCCCCGGGTTCACCAGTCCTCTATCCCGTCATTTTCATGATCCTCGCCTCGATCTCGGCGGAGTTTTCGATCGTCTTCAACGATTCGATGATGCCGCGCCTGGTCGCCAGGCACGAGGTCGGAAAACTCTCCAACACCGCCTGGGGGCTCGGTTATCTCGGCGGCATGATCGTGCTCATTGCCGTCGTGACGCTTTTGGCGGCAAGCCCCGAGAGCGGCAAGACCATCCTCGGCCTCGATCCGTTATTCGGTCTCGATCCCAAGACCGGCCAGGATGCACGCATCACCGGGCCGATCTCGGCCGTCTGGTACCTGATCTTCATCCTGCCGATGTTCTTGTTCACACCCGATGTCGGCAAGGGTCTTCCCTTCGGCACCGCCGTCCGCTCCGGCTTGCGGGAGCTCAGAAACACGCTAGCCGAACTTAAGGAGCGCCGCGGCATCCTGACATTCCTCGTTGCCCGGATGATCTATCAGGACGGCGTAAACGGCCTGCTGATCCTCGGTGGAATCTTTGCGGCCGGCATGTTCGGCTGGGCGACAATCGAGATCGGCATCTACGGCATCATCCTGAATGTCGTCGCGATCTTCGGCTGCCTGATCGCCGGCCGCATCGACAAGGGCGTCGGTTCGAAGGTGACCGTCGTCATCAGCCTGACCATGCTGCTTCTCGCCACCATCGGCATCATCTCGACAGGACCGGGTTACACGCTGTTCGGACTGATGCCGCTGCCGATGGCCGATTCCGGTGGCCTCTTCGGGACCGCGGCGGAAAAGGCTTATATCCTCTATGGTCTGCTGATCGGGCTCGCCTTCGGGCCGGTGCAGGCCTCGTCGCGCTCCTATCTCGCCCGCAGCGTCAGCCCCGAGGAGGCCGGCCGCTATTTCGGCATTTATGCGCTTTCGGGGCGCGCCACGAGTTTCATGGCGACGCTGCTCTTCTCGCTGGTGACCTATATCAGCGGATCACCGCGGCTCGGAATGGCAACGCTGATCCTGTTTCTCGCCGGCGGACTGGTGCTCTTGATCCGCACGCCCTATCCGGCCGATCGGGCATAGGAACGGGCCCGATCAAGCCGGAGATGAGCGCGTGGCCGCGCCCGATCCTTATTCAATGGCGGAAATGGCGCATGCCGGTGAACACCATCGCGATGCCGTGTTCGTTGGCGGCATCGATGACTTCCTGGTCGCGCATCGAGCCGCCCGGCTGGATAACCGCGGTCGCCCCTGCGGCGATCATCGACAGAAGACCGTCAGCAAAAGGCAGGAAGGCTTCGGAGGCGACTGCCGAACCATGGGTCATCGGCACGGCAAGGCCGAGCGCCTTGGCGGCCTCCTCGGCCTTCAAAGCGGCGATGCGGGCCGAATCGACGCGGCTCATCTGGCCGGCGCCGATACCGGCTGTCTGGCCGTCCTTGGCATAGACCACGGCATTCGATTTCACATGTTTGCCGACCTTGAAGGCAAACTTCATGTCATCAAGTTCCCGTGCCGTCGGCGCGCGCCTGGTGACGACCTTGAGTTCCAGATCTTCGACCATGCCGTTGTCCCGGCTCTGGACCAGCAGGCCGCCGGAAACGGTCTTTGCCGTCAGGCCTGCGGCACGCGGATCGGGCAGGCCTCCGGCCGACAGCAGCCGCAGATTCGGTTTGCGGGCGACGATCGCCTTCGCCTCCTCCGTCACATCCGGCGCGATGATCACTTCGGTGAAGAGCTTGACGATCTCTTCGGCCGTTTCGGCGTCCAGCGTCCGGTTGAGGGCAATGATGCCGCCGAAGGCGGAAACGGAATCGCAGGCGAGCGCCCGCTGATAGGCTTCGACCAGGCTCGATCCGGTGGCAACACCGCAGGGATTGGCATGCTTGATGATGGCGCAGGCCGGCGCTGTCTCAGGCAGGAACTCGGCGACGAGCTCGTAGGCGGCATCCGTATCGTTGATGTTGTTGTAGGAGAGCTGCTTGCCCTGGAGAAGGGTGGCCGTAGAAACACCCGGGCGCTTCTCGCCGGTGACATAGAAGGCCGCCTTCTGATGCGGGTTTTCGCCGTAGCGCATCTCTTCCTTCAGCGCACCGCCGATGACCCGGTGGTGCGGCGTGTCGATCGACAGCGCCTCGGCGAACCAGTTGGAAATCATCGCATCATAGGCGGCGGTGCGGGCATAGGCCTTGGCGGCCATGCGCTGGCGGAAGGCATAGCCAGTCTTGCCGTCATCTGCGGAAAGCTGCTCCGTGAGTTCGGCATAATCGGCCGGATCGGTCAGAATCGTCACATAGGCATGGTTCTTGGCCGATGCGCGGATCATCGCCGGACCGCCGATATCGATATTCTCGACAGTCGTCGGATAGTCGCCGCCGGCGGCGCGCACCTCCTCGAAGGGGTAGAGATTGATGACGGCGAGGTCGATGCTCTCGATACCGTGCGTTTTCATCGCCTCCTGGTGTTCGCTGTCGTCGCGGATCGCCAGCAGACCGCCATGCACCGTCGGATGCAGCGTCTTGACGCGCCCGTCCATGATCTCCGGAAACCCGGTGATTTCGGAGACATCGGTGACGGCGAGACCGGCAGCAGTGATCGCTTTATAGGTGCCACCGGTCGAAAGCAGGCGGACACCCCTGGCAGACAGGGCGTGGGCGAGCTCGACGATCCCGGTCTTGTCGAAGACGGAAATGAGTGCGGTCTTGATTTCGACCTTGTCGGGGGCGGGGATCTTCTTGGAAATGACGGCCATGAAACCTTCTCCGTTCGGGCTTCGGGAGATATCCGCGAGGGATGCTCGCATGCTGGCGTCGCGTTAGCACAGCTTTGCCGCCGCGCAAACAGGCGTCGGCACATGATCTAGCCCTTGCGGGACAGGAACCAGCGGATTTCCGTCTTCTCGGCAAGATCGAAATCGATCTCGATCTGGTCCGAACCGCAGATGCCGGAGCTGTCGGCGAAGAAAATGTCCTCGGTGATCAGCACTTCATTGCCGGGTGCCGAAAACAGCCAGCTTTCACCGTCCGGCGCCGTCAACAGCACGGACTCGCCGTCACTCTGATGCAGGACGATCGCGGGATGGATATGAAAACGGGCGACAGCATTCAGGGGCTCGTCACTCTCATATCCTTCGCGGACGACGAGCCGGTCGCGGCCTGTCACGATCGAGCCCGCGGGATTGAGGGTCAGTTCACGCTCGTGCAGCACCCCGAACACCCTGAGATAACCGTCATGGCTGAGCTTGATGCCGTCGCGTCCATCCTCCGTTTCGGTGCGCTCGACGGTGACTGTCTTGACCGGTTCGATGATCGCGTGATTGAGGAAGGGCGAGGGCGAAAAACGGCTGGACGAGGTGTCGTTGAGGATGACGGTCGAATGCGCCGCCGTCGTTCGCGCCATCTGGACATAGCGGTGCCCGGCAAATTTCGGCGAACCGGAATTGACGATGAAGCGATGGCGGCCGGACGACATCTCGAAGGAGAGGCTGCCGGCATGCGCGGCCCGCAGCCCGCCTGCCGAAGGCGGCGTGCCGGTATCGGCAATGATCACGGTCTTCCCGCCGGAAAGCCGCTGATAGCGCGAATGCGGCAAAGCTTTGAACGGCTGACCGGCGGTCTCGTCATATCGCAGCACCGACATCAGCTCGTTTGCGAGCGTCGAGGTCGCTCCGTTGAAGAGCGCCAGGTCGCCGTCCTGATGGCGAAAGAACCGCAATGCCGGATACATGCGGTCGATGCCGGAGATCAGCTTCTGCGGCAGGTCATGACCGAGATTGACATAGGTCTGCCTGAGCGGCAGCAGATCAAGCAGCAATTCCAGCCCGACACGTGGATTGCGCGAGATATGGCCGCCATCCGACAGAATCTGGCTATCGAACTCGCGGTCGAGCGCCTGCGCCGCCCTTCTGAGCGTGGAGGCGCGCGCCGGCATGGCAACGGAGGCCATGGCGAGCGCAATACGCAGCCGAAACAGCTCCAGGCCGCCGAGGGTGAACGGCGCCATGCGGTGCAGGAACCTCACCTGGAACGCCAGCGACTTCATGAAGCGGCGATAGAAGCCGCGATCGGCGTTCTGCAGCACCACCGGTGAATGCGACAGCCAGGCAATGACGCGCTGGGCGGTGACGTCGGTCTCCCAGGCGACCCCCTCCATCCGGCCGGCATGGATGGAAAGCCAGCTGTCGACGATCGCGCGGGCGGCAGCCGAGCTGCGCTCCGTCTTGTTCGCCCGCATATGACGCAACCAGCCGAAGCTATGAAGACGGATCGCGAAGGGGCGCGAGGGCAGGGTGAAGGTGAAGGGCGACTTTCCGTTGGTTTCCAGCATCCGCCCGGCCAGGAGAAAACGTCCGTTGAGGATCTCGTCGGCCACATGCGGATCGATGCTGCGCAGATCGGTCGGCGCGACGATCAGACGCTCGGGCACCTTGATCGAATGGCGAAAGAGCTTCAGGCGCAGCAACGCGACGCGGCGCAAGGCGCGCCGCCAAGCCTCCCGAACATACATGCTCGCAAAACGCCGACCAAACTGCATATTCTATTGTCTATTGACCCTCGTGGTTAAGAATAGGTGAAAAGCGGCCGATTTCATCGTCCGCAATGAATTAATTCGTGACAAGGTTCGAATATACGCAATTAACGCGTTTCAACGGCATCATGCGGGCGGTTTTGTGAGAACGGCATGCGTGATGCCGGGCTGTGAAATGTCTGGCTTGGCGGAATTTCGCCTGGGCGCGCTCAAGCCTGCAATCAGGCAACGCGCCGCAGTACGGCCGCATAGAAGCCGTCGAGGCCGGAGGCAATGCCATCGGGCATTTTCAGCATGGTGGGAAGCGTGCGGAATTCGCCGAGCGGTGTGATCGCCGCTTCGAGGCCGGGCCAGTCGCCGGCACCGATCGAAACGCGCTCGACCGCATCCGTATCGGAAAGAACACGGGCGACGACGTCCTCGCCCTCGGCAGGGTCGAGCGAGCAATTCGAAAAAACCAGCGTGCCGCCCGGCTTCAGCAATGTCAGCGCATGGCGCAGCAGCCGTTCCTGCAGCGCCGCCAGCCTGGCAATATCCTCAGCTCCTTTGGTCCACAGCACGTCAGGGTGCCGGCGTGTCGTGCCGGTGGAAGAGCAGGGGGCATCGAGCAGGATCGCATCGAAACGCTCCGCCGGCTCGAACGTCGTCAGGTCTGCCGCAATCGTCTCGGCTTTGAGGCCAAGCCGGTCGAGATTCGACCGCAGCCGTCTTAGCCGGCTTTCCGACTGGTCGAGGGCGGTGACTTCGCCACCGGCAAGAATGAGCTGCGCCGTCTTGCCGCCGGGCGCGGCGCAGAGATCGGCGGTACGTCTGCCCGAGAGATCGCCGAAAAGCTTGGCGGGGATGCTTGCTGCCGCATCCTGCACCCACCATTCGCCCTCATCGAAGCCTTCGAGCGCAGGAATGCCGCCGTCGAAGGCAGCAAGCCGCACACCGCCCGTCGGCAGGGCAACACCGTTCAGCCGCTTGGCCCAGCCTTCAGGGTCGGATTTGACGGTCAGATCGATCGCGGCCGGCTCGAGCTGGGATTCCGAAATCGCCAGCGCCGCATCCCGGCCATAAGCCTTCTCCAGCCTGGCGATGAACCAGGCCGGCATCGGCGCGACCTTGCCGATCTCACCCAGCACCTCAGCCTTTTCGCGGCCGAGCCGACGGAGGATGGCATTGACCAGCTTGGCGAAACGGCGATTGCGCGGGTCCTGATTGGCCTGCTCGACGGCAAGATCGACAGCCGAATGATCGGGCACGTCGAGATAGAGGATCTGCGCCGCGCCGATCGCAAGCACATGATGCAGCGCCCTTGCCCCCTCCGGCAGCGGCGAATCCAGCAGCCCGGCAATGGCGGCATCGATGCGCGGCAGATGACGCAGCGTCGTGTTCAGGATGGCGCGGACGAGCGCCCGGTCGCTTTCGCCGAGCGCCCGATAGGCCGGATTGCCGTGTTCATGATCGAGAGCGCCGTCGAGCGGCAGCTTGCGGTCGACGACGGCAGCAAGAATTTTTGCCGCGGCGGCGCGCGCCTGCATGCCGGGTTTAGCCGGTGCGGAACGCTCGGCGGAGGGCTTTTGCTTGCGGAATGGCTTCTTCGTGCCGTCTGAATTCAAGACCACGGACCTTTTGGCGGTTGCGAACCACCGCGACCAAGGCCCGTATCCGGAACAGAGCGCGATTTGCGCGACGGATTAGCAGCACGCGCCGGCGACGTCGAGACATTCATGCCGCCTTGCGCCATGTCATACAGGGCAGCGATGCGGTTTTCCGTGTTCGGATGGGTCGAAAACAGATTGTCCATCCGCTCTCCGGAGAGCGGATTGATGATGAACATATGTGCCGTCGCCGGATTGCGCTCGGCATCCTCGTTCGGAACATGGGCGGCACCGCGCGCGATCTTGCCGAGCGCCGAAGCGAGCCAGAGCGGATTGCCGCAGATCTCGGCGCCGCGGCGGTCGGCCGAATATTCGCGCGTGCGGCTGATCGCCATCTGCACCAGCATGGCGGCGAGCGGCGCCACGATCATCGCGACGATGACGCCGATGAAGCCGAGAGGATTGCTGTTGTTGTCACGATTGCCCCCGAAGAAGAAAGCGAAGTTGCCAAGCATCGAGATCGCACCGGCAAGTGTTGCCGTGATCGTCATCGTCAGCGTGTCGCGGTTCTGAATATGCGCCAGTTCATGCGCCATTACGCCCGCCACCTCCTCGGGAGACAATGCGCTGAGCAGGCCGGTCGAGGCGGCCACGGCAGCATTGTCGGGATTGCGGCCGGTGGCGAAGGCATTCGGCTGCGGGCTGTCGTAGAGATAGACCTTCGGCATCGGCAAGCCGGCATTGCCGGCGAGATCGCGCACGATCCGGAAAAACTCAGGCGCGTTGCGCTCGTCGACCTCCTGCGCGCGATAGGCCGAAAGCACCATCCGATCGGAATTCCAGTAGGAGAAGAAATTCATGCCGGCGGCAATGACGAAGGCGATCATCATGCCGGCCCGACCGCCGATCAGGAAGCCGACGAACATGAAAAGCGCCGTCATGAAGGCAAGCAACATGGCAGTGCGGACGAGGTTCATTGCGGATCTCCATCTCCGATTTCGGCGTCCCAAGCTTTCAATCCCGGCGCCGGCGCATTATGATTTGGTTATTCACCAGCCATTTTCAATATTTTCCGGCAGGAGAAGGCATGCAGGACGCTGATAATGACAATAGCGAAACGCCGGTAGCCGAGGGGTCGGAGCCGCCGCGCAAGACGCTGTCCCCGGCTGCCAGGCGCGCGCTTGCCGAAGCCGAAGAGCGGCGGAAGAACCAGAAACCGCTGGAACTGCCGCCGGAGACCGGCGGTCGCGGCGGAGCCGAACCGGCGCGCTTCGGCGACTATGAGATCAACGGCCGGGCAATCGATTTCTAAGTAATTTTCTCATCTTGGTCGAAACCGGATGCACGCCATCCCCTGGGAGATAATGGTGCGCGCTCGCCAAGAATCCGGCTAATAAAGATTTTCGGGGCAAATATTTCGGCCGCATGCTGGCGAGTGTCACTCTGCCGGACGTGACCTCGCCGGCAATATTCTCTCTATGGGCTTCCCCCGTGAATGGCGGGGGCCGCAAGCCAAGCATCCCAATGCGTGGCAAAGTGAGCCGCCCCGGGAACCGGAGCGGCTCGAACTCTCAGGCCGTCGCCTTGTTCTGTCGGTTGGCGATCAGATCGTCGACCACGGCGGGATCGGCGAGCGTCGAGGTGTCGCCAAGTGCACCGAAATCGTCCTCGGCGATCTTGCGCAGGATGCGGCGCATGATCTTTCCGGACCGGGTCTTCGGCAGACCGGGCGCGAACTGGATCTTGTCGGGCGCGGCGATCGGGCCGATTTCCGCCCGCACATGTTTCACCAGTTCCTGGCGAAGCGCGTCCGAACCATCGTGACCGGCCATCAGCGTCACATAGCAATAGATACCCTGGCCCTTGATCGGATGCGGATAACCGACAACAGCAGCTTCCGAAACCAGATTGTGCGAGACGAGTGCCGATTCCACCTCTGCCGTGCCGAGCCGATGGCCGGAGACGTTCAGCACGTCGTCGACACGGCCGGTGATCCAGTAATAACCGTCCGCATCGCGCCGGCAGCCGTCGCCGGTGAAATACTTGCCCTTATAGGTGGAGAAGTAGGTCTGGATGAAGCGCTCGTGATCGCCGTAGACCGTGCGCATCTGACCCGGCCAGCTGTCGGTGATGCACAGATTGCCGTCGGCCGGGCCGTCCAGCACCTTGCCCTCATTGTCGACCAGCTGCGGTTTGATGCCGAAGAACGGGGTCGTCGCCGAACCGGGTTTCAGATCGGTGGCACCTGGCAGCGGCGTGATCATATGGCCGCCGGTTTCCGTCTGCCACCACGTGTCGATGACAGGGCAACGCTTGTCGCCGACGACATTGTAATACCACTCCCAGGCTTCGGGGTTGATCGGCTCGCCAACGGTGCCGAGCAGGCGTAGCGAAGAGCGCGAGGAGCGCGTGACGAAGTCGTCGCCGGCGCCCATCAGCGAGCGGATCGCTGTTGGCGCCGTATAGAAGATATTGACGTTATGCTTGTCGATGACTTCCCAGAAGCGGCCCTGGTCCGGGAAATTCGGCACGCCCTCGAACATCAGCGTCGTTGCGCAGTTGGCGAGCGGCCCATAGACAATATAGGAGTGGCCGGTGACCCAGCCGACATCGGCCGTGCACCAGTAGACGTCGCCGTCGTGATAATCGAAGACATATTCATGCGTCATCGCCGCATAGACGAGATAACCGCCGGTCGTGTGCAGCACGCCTTTCGGCTTACCGGTTGAGCCTGACGTATAAAGAATGAAGAGCGGATCTTCCGCCTTCATCTTCACCGGCGGGCATTCCGCCTTCACGGTGGCGATTTCCTGGTGATGCCAGAGATCGCGGCCTGGCGCCCAGCCGGTCTTGCCACCGGTGCGGCGAACGACCAGAACCTTCTCCACGATCACGTGCTGGCGTGCCGCGATATGAATTGCGGTATCAGTATTGTCCTTCAGCGGCACCGGCTTGCCGCCGCGCACACCTTCGTCGCATGTGATGACGAAGGTGGATTCGCAGTCAACGATGCGCCCCGCTAAGGCCTCCGGCGAGAAACCGCCGAAGACGACCGAATGCACCGCGCCGATGCGGGCGCAGGCGAGCATCGCATAGGCGGCTTCCGGGATCATCGGCATATAGATGGTGACGCGATCGCCCTTTTTGACGCCGTGCTTCTTCAAGACGTTCGCCATCCGGCAGACATGCTCGTAGAGCTCGTTATAGGTGACCTTCTTGTCGATATAGGGGTTGTCACCTTCCCAGATGATCGCCACCTGGTCGCCATTCGTTTTCAGATGGCGGTCGATACAGTTGTAGGAGACGTTGGTCTGGCCGTCCTCGAACCACTTGATCGAGACCTTGCCGGTAAAGGAGGTGTTCTTGACCTTGGTATAGGGCTTGAACCAGTCGATCCGCTTGCCGTGCTTGCCCCAGAACTTGTCCGGGTTCTCGACGCTTTCCTCGTACCATTTCAGGTACTTTTCCTTATCGATCAGGGCGCGCGCCTTCACCGGCTTCGTAACCGGATAGATCTTCTCCGACATGGAACTCCTCCTCATGGGACATGCGATGGGCCGCGCCGGCAAAGCGGGCCTGGATTTCAAATCAGGGCAATTCATAGCAGTTCGCATCGTGGCGGCAATTAGACAAAGGTCATTTCATTTTGGAAGAATTGCAATTCTGCGACAGTGCGGTTATATAGCGGCATATTTCCCGGACATTGTGGTGACAATCCACGGACCGCGACCGGCGCGGACGATAGAAGGACTATATCCATGGCTCAAACACTGCTCATGCCGAAGGCGACAGCCATCTGGCTCGTCGACAATACGGCACTGTCTTTCGATCAGATTGCGCAGTTCTGCAAACTGCATCCGCTCGAAGTCAAGGCGATCGCCGATGGCGAAGCGGCGCAGGGTATCAAGGGCCTCGACCCGATCTCGACGGGACAGCTCTCCCGCGACGAGATCGCCCGCGCCGAAGCCAATCCGAACCACAAGCTGAAGCTTTCCGAACCAAAGGTGCGCGTGCCGGAATCCAAGCGCCGCGGCCCGCGTTATACGCCGGTTTCGAAGCGTCAGGACCGCCCGAACGCCATTCTCTGGCTCGTTCGCAACCATCCGGAGCTGAAGGACGCGCAGATTTCCCGCCTCGTCGGCACGACGAAATCGACCATCGAGCAGATCCGCGAGCGCACCCACTGGAACTCGGCCAACCTGGCGCCGATGGATCCGGTAACGCTCGGCCTCTGCAGCCAGATCGATCTGGACATGGAAGTGGAAAAGGCCTCCAAGGGTCGTCCGCTGCCGACCGCCGCCGAGCTTGGCGCGACGCTGCAATCGGCACAGGAAACCGAGCGCCTGACCCCGAGCTACGAGCGCGAAGAGGAAAAGGAAATCGATGCCGACGCCGTCTTCCGCAAGCTGAGCTCGCTGCGCTCAGCCCCGAAGGACGAGGACGACGACCAGTACTGAGATATCGGTTATCTCATGAAAAACCCCGCCGGTCTGGCGGGGTTTTTTATTGCCTATTGCCTGTAGAAGATCACGACGCGCTTTAGCTGCGGAACAGGGTGAGGATGTTCTGCGCCGAGCTGTTGGCAATCGACAGCGACTGGACGGCCAGTTGCTGCTGCGTCTGCAACGCCGAGAGCCTGCTCGATTCCTCTTCCATATCGGCATCGACCAGACGTCCGACGCCGGAGTCGATTGAATCGTGAAGACCGCTGACGAAATTTTCCTGGAGCTGGATACGGGTCGAGATCGAGCCGAGAGCCGAGCCGGCGGCGGTCATGGCGCCGAGGACCAATTCGACGCCGGTCAAGGCCGCGTCGAGCTGGCCCTGGGTGAAACCGGTAATGTCGAGATCATAGATCGACGCCATGACGATAACTTTGCCGCCATAGGTTCCGTTGAAAGCCGTGCCGATGATGCCGCTGGTCGTTTCGATCGCGCCGGTGCTGGTCATGCCGAAGAGCACGTTTCCAAGCGTGCCTGAATCGAGCACATAGTCCGTCGTCTTGACCGAGACGGCATTGCTGCCGTCGCGGACGAAGGACGAGACGACGCTCTTCGTGCCGGAAGCGCCGGCGACCCAGTTTTCACCCGAGAAGGATGCCGATTGGGCGATGCTGAGCAGCTGCTCCTGCAGCTGATCGAGCTCCTGCTGGATCTTCGTCTTGTCGACGCCTTTTTCCGTGGCGGCGACGATCTTGGCCTTGATTTCGCTGACGATGTCGAGGGCACTGTCCATGGCCGAATAGGCGGTATCGACCTTCGCCGCGCCGAGACCGAGGGCATCCGAGACGGCCGAAAGCGCTTTATTGTCAGAACGCATGGTCGTTGCGATCGACCAATAGGCGGCATTATCAGCCGCCTTTTCAACACGATAACCCGAGGAAACGCGACCCTGGGTGTCCTTGAGACTATCGTTTACACCGCGCAAAGTCTGCAGCGCTGCCATGGCAGCGTTGTTGGTGAGGATGCTTGTCATGATCCGTTCCACAATCGTTGAGAAAGGGGCAATCCGGACTAAGCCGGTAACGGCGACCGCGTCATGCAAAGCCTGCTATGCAAGCCATTGCCGTTAACAAATGCTTGCATCGATATGGTTAACAATTCCTCAATTAGACTTACCGAAAGTTTAATTCACATCGGCAGCGAGCCGAACCCGCGCGCCCGCAGCGCCTCGGCGATTTCTTCCAAAATCGTTGGATCATCAATGGTTGCAGGCATTTTCCAGGGTATGCCGTCGGCGATTTTCTGCATGGTGCCGCGCAGGATTTTGCCGGAGCGCGTCTTCGGCAACCGGTTAACGATGATGGCCATCTTGAAGGCGGCGACGGGTCCGATCGAATCACGAATCATCGCCACGACCTCTGATTCGATCACCGTCGCCTCACGGGAAACATGGCGCTTCAGCACCAGGAAACCGCAGGGCACCTGACCCTTCAGCGCATCGATCACGCCGATAACAGCGCATTCGGCGATATCGGGATGACGCGCACAGACCTCCTCCATGGCCCCTGTCGAGAGCCGATGACCGGCGCAATTGATGATGTCGTCGGTGCGCGACATGATGAAGAGATAGCCGTCTTCATCGACATATCCGGCGTCAGCCGTCTTGTAGTAGCCCGGAAACTCATCGAGATAAGCCGATCGAAAACGCTGGTCGGCGTTCCAGAGGGTCGGCAGACAGCCGGGCGGCAAGGGCAGCTTCACGACGATATTGCCGAGCGTTCCGGCCTCGATCGGATGGCCGGCATCGTCGAGCACCGCGATCTCATAACCGGGCATCGGCAGCGCCGGCGAACCGTGCTTGACGGGAAGGGCGCCGAGACCGAGCGGATTTGCGGCGATCGGCCAGCCGGTCTCCGTCTGCCACCAATGATCGATGACGGGTATGCCGAGCATGCGCTCCGCCCATTTCAGGGTCTCCGGATCCGCCCTTTCGCCGGCAAGAAACAGCGCCCGCAAATCCGGCATCGGATATTTGCGTATCAGATCGCCGTCCGCGTCCTCCCGCCGAATGGCGCGGAACGCCGTCGGCGCCGTGAATAGCACCCGCACCTTATGCTCCGAAACGATGCGCCAGAATGTGCCGGCATCCGGAGTACCGACCGGTTTTCCCTCGAAGATCAAGGTGGTTACGCCTGATATCAGCGGAGCGTAGACGATATAGGAATGCCCGACGACCCAACCGATATCCGAAGCCGTCCAGAAGACCTCACCCGGCTTCAAGCCGTAGATATTCCGCATCGACCAGTTGAGCGCAACCATATGGCCGCCATTGTCGCGCACCACACCCTTCGGCTGGCCCGTGGTGCCGGAGGTGTAGAGGATATAGAGCGGATCGGTCGCCTTGACCGAAACACAGGCGACCTCGGCGCCGCGATGGCGCGCCACTGCCGTCTCGAAATCCTGATCGCGGCCATTGACGAGATCTGCCCGAAGCTCCGGCCGCTGCAGCACCAGGCAACGCTCCGGCTTCGAACCCGCGATCTCGATCGCCTGGTCGACCAAGGGCTTATAGACAATGATACGGCCGGGCTCGAGCCCACAGCTTGCGGTGATCACCAGCTTCGCACCGCAATCGTCGATGCGCGCTGCAAGTTCGCTGGCGGCAAATCCACCGAAAACGACGGAGTGAACCGCACCGATGCGAGCGGAGGCGAGCATCGAAAAGACCGCCTGCGGTAGCATCGGCATATAGAGGATCACGCGATCGCCCCTGCCGATGCCGAATTCGAGCAGCGTTGCGGCGATCGCCTTTACCTCGACAAGCACCTCGTCGTAAGTGAAACGCCGCTTCTCGCCGGTCATCGCGCTGTCGAAGATAACGGCTGTCTCGCCGCCGCGCCCGGCAGCGATATGCCGGTCCAGGCAATTGTGGCAGGTATTGGTTTCCCCGGCTGAGAACCAACGGCCATAGACACCGTCGTCGGGCGAGAACACCCGCTCCGGCGGCTTGAACCAGTCTATGTCGGCAGCGGCTTCACGCCAGAAGGCTTCGGGATCGCGTTTCCAGGCCGCGTAGACCTGATGATAGTCGTTCTGCATCTGCTCCTCCCCAGGACATGCACGCCTCGATATCAATCTAGGCAGCGGTGAGAGGAACGGGAAGCCCGACCAAAGCAGAGTTTCAGCGCGCGCCGAAAATCGCCGATCCGACGCGGACGCTGGTGGCGCCGAAGGCGATTGCCATCTCGTAGTCACCGGACATTCCCATGGAAAGTTTTCCGACGCCGCATTTGGACGCAAGTCTTGCCAGCAGGGCAAAATGCGGCCCGGGATTTTCCTCGGCCGGCGGAATACACATCAAACCTTCAACAGAAAGGCCGAGCTCGTCGCGACAGAGCGCCACAAAGGCTGGCGTGTCGTCAGGAGCGATACCGGCCTTCTGCGGTTCAAGCCCGGTATTGACCTGGACGTAGAGCCGCGGCGTCTTGGCCTGCCGCTTCATCTCCTCGGCAAGCGCGCGGGCGATCTTTTCCCGGTCCACCGTCTCGATGACGTCGAAGAGCGCCACCGCATCCGCCGCCTTGTTCGATTGCAGCGGCCCGATCAGATGCAATTCGATATCCGGACGCTCGGCCTTCAGCGCCGGCCACTTGCCCTGGCTTTCCTGCACCCGGTTCTCGCCGAAGACGCGCTGTCCCGCTTCGATGGCCGGGCGGATCGCGTCCGCCTCGAAGGTCTTCGATACCGCGACCAGCTGAACGGAACCCGCCGGCCGACCTGCCGCGCGTTCCCCGGCCGCAATCCGTGATCGCACGTCGTTCAACCGCTCTTGAAGTTCCATCGTTCTGCCTCGACATACCAGCATGAAAGGATTGGCAATGAACTAACCAGCCAACCTGTGCTTGCCAAGACCCGCCTTCGCGAAATCGCTTGCACGTGATCAAGATCAGACGCTTGCAGCGCCTGCAAAACTTGACGCTACGGTGGTTTCATGGTGAAGGTCTCGACCAACTCCCCTGATTTTCCGGAAATACGAATACGATGGCCACCGAACGTTATAATCCGCGCGATGCCGAGCCCCGCTGGCAGCAGAAATGGAATGAAGACAAGGTCTTCGAGACCGACAATGCCGATCCGCGCGAAAAATATTACGTCCTCGAAATGTTCCCCTATCCGTCGGGGCGCATCCATATGGGCCATGTCCGCAATTACGCCATGGGCGATGTCGTCGCCCGCTATAAGCGCGCGCGGGGCTATAATGTGCTGCACCCGATGGGCTGGGACGCTTTCGGCATGCCGGCAGAGAACGCCGCCATGGAGCGCGGCGTGCATCCCGCTTCCTGGACCTACCAGAATATCGGCTCGATGAAGGCGCAGTTGAAGGCCATGGGGCTCTCGCTGGACTGGAGCCGCGAATTCGCCACCTGCGATGTCGAATATTACCAGCACCAGCAGCATCTCTTCCTGGATTTCCTGGAAAAGGGCTTGGTTTACCGCAAGCAGTCGAAGGTCAATTGGGATCCTGTCGACAACACTGTGCTCGCCAACGAACAGGTGATCGATGGCCGCGGCTGGCGTTCCGGTGCGCTGGTCGAACAGCGCGAACTGACGCAGTGGTTCTTCAAGATCACCGATTTCAGCCAGGATCTGCTCGACGCGCTGGACACGCTTGAACAGTGGCCGGAAAAAGTGCGGCTGATGCAGAAGAACTGGATCGGCCGCTCGGAAGGCCTGACGATTCGTTGGGAGATTGTGCCGGAAACGGCGCCTGCCGGCGAGAGCGAGGTCACGGTCTATACCACCCGGCCGGACACGCTGTTCGGCGCCTCCTTCCTGGCGATCGCCGCCGATCACCCGCTGGCAAAGGATGCCGCCTCAAAGAATGCCGATATCGAAGCCTTCTGCGAGGAGTGCCGCCGTGCCGGCACGTCGCTCGCCGCACTCGAGACCGCCGAAAAGAAAGGCATGGATACCGGTATCCGCGTCAGGCATCCGCTTGATCCCTCCTGGGAGCTGCCTGTCTATATCGCCAACTTCGTCCTGATGGATTACGGCACCGGCGCGATCTTCGGCTGCCCGTCAGGCGACCAGCGCGACCTTGATTTTGCTCGCAAATACGGCCTGCCGGTCGTGGCCGTCGTCATGCCGAGGGATGGCGACGCTGCGAGCTTTGCCGTCGGCGATACCGCCTATGACGGTGAGGGCGTGATGATCAATTCGCGCTTCCTCGACGGCAAGACGACGGAGGAGGCCTTCAATATCGTTGCCGACCGCCTGGCGGCCGCTTCGCTCGGCAATGCGCCGCAGGGCGAGCGCAAGGTCAATTTCCGCCTGCGCGACTGGGGCATTTCTCGTCAGCGTTATTGGGGCTGCCCGATCCCGGTCATCCACTGCGATGATTGCGGCGTCGTGCCGGTGCCGAAGAAGGACCTGCCGGTCAAGCTGCCCGACGACGTCACCTTCGATCAGCCCGGCAACCCGCTCGACCGTCATCCGACCTGGCGTCATGTCTCCTGCCCGACCTGCGGCAAGGATGCCCGCCGCGAGACGGATACGATGGATACTTTTGTCGATTCGAGCTGGTATTTCACCCGCTTTACCGCGCCCTGGGAAGGAAAACCAACCGATCCCGAAGCCGCGAACCGCTGGCTGCCGGTCGACCAGTATATCGGCGGCATCGAGCACGCGATCCTGCACCTGCTCTATTCGCGCTTCTTCACCCGCGCCATGCGCGAAACCGGTCACGTGGCGGCCACCGAACCCTTCAAGGGTCTCTTCACCCAGGGCATGGTGGTCCACGAAACCTATAGCCGCGGTGCCGGCGCCAGCCGCGAGTGGGTGGCCCCTGCCGATATCCGCATCGACGAACTCGACGGCAAACGCCGGGCCTTCCTGCTGACCAACAACGAGGAAGTTGCGATCGGCTCGATCGAGAAGATGTCGAAGTCGAAAAAGAACGTCGTCGATCCCGACGATATCATCGCCTCCTATGGCGCCGATACCGCCCGTTTCTTCGTTCTGTCCGACTCTCCGCCCGAGCGTGATGTCATTTGGTCCGAGGCGGGTGTCGAAGGCGCCCATCGTTTCACCCAACGCCTGTGGCGGCTGATTTCGGAAGCCGCGGACGCACTCTCCGCCGTCGCAGCTGCGCCGGCGAGCGAGGGGGAAGCCTTGCCGATCTCACAGGTCGCCCACAAGACGCTGAAGGCTGTCGAAAACGATTATGACAAGCTCTGGTTCAACAAGGCCGTCGCCCGCATCTATGAACTCGTGAACGCACTGGCCGCACCGCTGACCAGGGTTGCGGCGGGCGAGGGTGATGCCGCCTATCGCGCGGCAGTCCGCGATGCCGCAGAGATCCTGATCCAGCTGGTCGCACCGATGACGCCGCATCTGGCTGAGGAGTGCTGGACGGCGCTCGGCAATGAAGGGCTGCTTGCCCGGACAAGCTGGCCGCGCTACGACGAAACGCTCGTTGTCGAAAACGACGTCGTTCTGCCGGTACAGATCAACGGCAAGAAACGCGCCGAATTGACAATTTCTCGCGATGCAGATCAGAATGCCGTCACCGCCGCCGTGCTGGATCTGGATGCGGTGAAGAACGCGCTGAACGGACAGGCACCGAAGAAGATCATCGTGGTTCCCCAAAGGATTGTAAACATTGTCGTTTGATATCGCTTGCAAGCTGGCTCGCAATGCCGGCATCGCCATGATCCTTGCCTCCGCGGCTTTTCTCTCTGCCTGCCAGGTCCGGCCGCTTTACTCCGAGAATTCCGGTCTCACCGAAAAGCTTTCCTCCGTCGGCTTTTCCTCGGCAGGCAGCCGGGTTGAACAGCAGGTTCGCAATCACCTGATCTTCTTTGCAGCACGTGGCGCCGGCGAAGCCGCAAACCCGCAATATCAGGTTGAGATGCACGCCACGTCGAGCGTCGCCGATACGCTGCTTCAGGAATCCGGCGATACGTCGAAAGCCGGCCGGGTGACCGTCACCGTCACCTACACGCTGCGTGCCATAACCGACAATCATGTCATCAAGGCCGGCAGCCGTCAGGCCACAGCGCTGGTGGATTTCTCCGAACAGCAATTTGCCAAGCAGCGGGCGATCCGTGATGCCGAGAACCGCGCAGCGGATCAGGCGGCGGAATTCGTAGGGGCCGACATCGCCGCTGCCCTCAGCCGCTGAGGCGAGATGTGGCAGAGATAAAATCCCACGAATTCGAGACCTTTCTGCAGAAATCGGCGCGGAACTATCGGATCTTCGTCATCTATGGGCCGGATCGCGGCCTCGTTTCGGAACGGGCGGGTCTGCTTGCCGGTAAAAGTGGTGTGGCCCTCGACGACCCATTCTCGCTGACGAAGCTCGATATCGGCGATCTGCAGAAGGATCCCGGACGATTGGTCGATGAGGTCCAGTCGATCGGGCTGTTCGGCGGTGAGAAGCTGATTTGGATCCGCGGCGCCGCAAACGAAAAATACCTCGTCGATTCCCTGGCCCTGCTCGCCGAAAAGCCACTCGAAGCCGCCTATCTAGTCGTGGAGGCCGGCGACCTGAAAAAGGGTTCGCTGCTGCGCAAGACCGCCGAAGCCGCGCGATCTGTCATGACGATCCCCTCTTACGCCGATGACAGCCGTGCTCTGAATACGCTGATCGATACCGAACTCGGTGCAGAGAAACTCGGTATCACGCCGGCGGCGCGGCAGGCGCTGATCGCACTGATTGGCGGTGATCGCATCGCTTCCCGAAACGAGGTGCGCAAGCTCGCGCTCTATTGTCGCGGCGCCGATACGGTTGAAGAACATCACGTTACCGAAATAATTGGCGATGCCAGCGCGATCTCCGTCGACGATGCCGTCGACGCGATTCTCAGCGGCGATCTCACCGCCTTTCTGCACGCCATGCAGAAGATCAGCAGTTCAAAAACCGCAATCTTTCTCGTGCTTCAGGCATGTCTGAAGCAGTTTCAGCTTCTCGATACGATGCGCGCTGAAATGGAGGAAAAACGCCTGCAGCCGCCTCAGATCATGCAGACCATGGGGCGGCATCTGCATTTTCGCCGCAAGCCGATCATCGAACAGGCGCTGCGCCAATGGACCGCCGAAAGCATCGCCCGTGAATCCAATCGCCTGCAGGCCGCAATTCTGCAGAGTCGGCGGCGCCAGGTACTGGAAGACAGCGTTGCGATGCAAACGCTTCTTTCCACCACCCTTCAATCCGGTCGAAAATCGGCGTGATTTGGAGCGCTTCAGCTGCCAACCGAAGCACGCTCTGCCCCTTCACGCCCTTCTGGACGGAAAACCGCTTCGCTATTTTCTGGGAATCGCTCTAACGCCGCTCGAGCAAGCGGCAGATTTCCTCGAGCTGCTCCAGCGACTTGTAGGAAATTTTAATCTGCCCGCCACTGGTTTTGTGATTGATCGCAACGTCAAGGCCGAGGGCATCGGAAAGTGTTCTTTCCAGGGCCAGCGTGTCGGAATCCTTCTGATCGCGCCGTAGGGCCGGCGGAGGCTCGGATTGTGCCTTGATATTGTTCTGCGCCAGCTTCTCCGCATCGCGGACCGACATGCCCTTCGCAACGATCGTACGGGCAAGACTGGCCGGATCCGGCGTCGAAACCAGCGCGCGTGCGTGCCCGGCCGACAGGCTGCCGGCAGCAAGCAGATCACGAACCGGGTCCGGCAGTTTCAACAGGCGCAGAGAATTGGCAACGTGGCTGCGGCTTTTGCCGATGATCTCGCCGAGGTCGTTCTGGGTGTAGCCATATTCTGCGATGAGCTGCTCATAGCCCAAGGCTTCCTCAAGCGGATTGAGATCCGCGCGCTGCACGTTTTCGACAATGGCGATTTCCAACGCCGTCTTGTCATCGACGTCACGGACAATGACTGGAATTTCGATCAATCCGGCAAGCTGAGCGGCGCGCCAGCGGCGCTCACCAGCGATGATTTCATATCGATCCCGCGACATCGTTCGCACCACGATTGGCTGCACGATACCATGCTGACGAATGGAGCTTGCGAGATCGTGCAGCTCAGTGTCATCGAAGAAACGACGAGGATTGCGGGGGTTACGGCTGACGAACTCGATCGGGATCATCCTGTCGGCACTGATGGTCCGCTCGGCTTCCACCGGGACAGGCTGATCCATTTCGCCTATCAGCGCCGCGAGGCCACGGCCCAATCGCCTTTTCGATACATCGTCATTCATGATCTACACTCACCTACACCCCTGAAATGATATTACGCGGCCAGTCTCTGGCGCTCCCGTTGAATGACCTCTGAGGCCAGTTGCAGATAGGCCTGGCTGCCCGCGCATTTCAGATCATAGAGAATAGCTGGCTTGCCGTAGGACGGCGCCTCGGACACCCGGACATTGCGCGGGATTAACGTATGGTAAACCTTTTCGCCGAGATGGGTGCGCACATCATTGACCACTTGCTGGGCGAGATTGTTGCGCGCATCAAACATTGTCAAGACGATCCCCTGGATATCCAGGCGCGGATTCACCGTTCGACGAACCTGGCTGACGGTCTCGAGCAACTGGCTCAGCCCCTCCAGCGCGAAAAATTCACATTGCAGCGGCACCAGCACGGAATGCGCGGCCGCCATGGCATTCATCGTCAAAAGATTGAATGACGGCGGGCAATCCAGAAGAATATAGGAGAACGCCATTGCTTCGGGCGAAGACAAGGCTTTCCGTAATTTGAAGACTCGATCGCTTTGCTGCGAGATTTCCATCTCGACGCCAAGCAGATCCATCGTCGACGGGACGATAAAAAGATTGGGAACCACTGTTTCGAGCGTCACCTCGGTGATACCGCGATCACCAACCATCAGATCATAGGAGGAGAGTTTGCGATCGCGACGGTCGATACCGAGGCCGGTGCTGGCATTGCCTTGCGGATCGAGATCAACGATCAAGACACGCTCGCCAATGGCAGCAAGAGCCGTTGCCAGGTTGATTGCGGTGGTTGTTTTGCCAACACCACCCTTCTGATTTGCGATGGTGATAATCCGGTGTCGTTCGCCAGCCATTGCCGCAATATCCGATCTGTTAAACCAAGCGCCGGAGATTTGATACTTCCAAAATAACAGATTCCTGCTCGACGGCGCTCTTATGTTCTAACAGATCGAATTCCCACCGACCACGTGCTTTGTCGATTTCCCGCAGGTAATCCCGGCCTTTATGAAAAAAGCCACGGCAATTTTGCTTGCCCAGCATCCACGGAGCCGAATAGTCCATGAGCCCGTCCAGGTCGGCCAACGCTCGGGCTGAAATCGCACCGCAGTCGCCAATCTCGGCATAGGCATCTTCGATTCGATTGGTATGCACACTCCCACGCGCCTGCGTCTCTCGCAGCGCTGTCCGCAGAAAGGCCGCCTTTTTATGGTTGCTTTCGACCAGATGCACCCAGCCGCTTTGCAGCTCGGCCAGAAAAATCGCCGTAATAACGCCCGGAAAGCCCCCGCCACTGCCGAGATCAACCCAGGTGATCGGTTGAGGATGGATCTGAAACACCTGGCTGCTATCAGCGATATGCCGGTGCCATAGATCTTCGAGTGTCGACGGCGCCACCAGATTGATCGTTTTGGCCCACTTCTGAAAAAGTACCGCGAAGTGTTGAAGCCGTTCCTGTGTTTCACGTGAAACACGCAAACCGTTTAATTCCATTCTGAAAGACTTTCAAATCTCGTCGTCAGGCGCTTTGACGCTCGGCGGACGTTAGGCGGCGCAAATGCACAAGCAGCAATGCGATTGCCGCCGGCGTCATCCCCTCAACGACGGAGGCCTGGGCAATGTTGAAGGGGCGAGCCGCGCTGAGTTTCACCTTGAGTTCGTTGGAGAGGCCGGAAAGCGCATCGTAATCGAAATCGAGCGGTATCTGCCGTTGCTCGTCGCGTTGCTGATCGGCAATCGCCGTGGCTTGCCGATCCAGATAAACTGAATAGCCGGCCTCGATTTCCAACGCTTCCGCGACCTTGGATCCCATCGTACCAAATGTCTCAGGCCAAACACGGCGAAGTTCAGCAAAATCATAATTTGGATAGGACAACAAATCATAAGCGGTTCGGCGCTGCCCATCGAGATTGATATTTAAGCCGGCCCGCCGCGCTTCATTCGGCGTAACGGTGAGCGACTGCAAGAGCGCTCGACCCATGTCCATCTCAGCCTGATAGGCTGTAAATCGCTGCGCGCGTGCGCCGCTGGCGCAGCCCAACCGCATGGCCAATGGCGTCAACCGCATATCGGCATTGTCAGCACGCAAAGTCAGCCGATATTCCGCCCGCGAGGTAAACATTCGATACGGCTCCGTAACGCCACGTGACGTGAGATCGTCGATCATGACGCCAATATAGGAGCTGGTCCGACTAAAATGAAACGGATCCGAATCGCTGCTCTGCAGTGCCGCGTTTAGACCGGCGGCCAAGCCTTGGGCGGCCGCCTCCTCATAGCCGGTGGTGCCATTGATCTGGCCCGCAAGAAAGAGACCTTTCAGCCGTTTGACTTCCAACGACGGCGTCAACTCTCTCGGGTCAACATGATCATATTCGATTGCATAGCCGGGTTGCAGAATTCTTGCCGCTTCAAGCCCGGGAATTGTCTTGATGAAATCTGCCTGGACGTCTGCCGGCAAAGAGGTGGAAATACCGTTCGGATAAACTGTGTCGTCGTCCAGTCCCTCGGGCTCGAGAAAGACTTGATGCCCATCCCGCTCTCCAAATTTTACCAGCTTGTCTTCGATAGACGGGCAATAGCGAGGACCGACGCCTTCGATCTGTCCGGAATACATCGCCGATCGCATGATGTTGTCGACAATGATGCGATGGGTCGCTTCAGTCGTCCTGGTGACCCCGCATTCGATCTGCGGCGTCGTAATCCTGTCGGTCATAAAGGAGAAGGGCACGAGTTCCTCGTCAGCCCCCTGCCGGCCGACGGATTGCCAGTCTATGGTCTTTCCGTCCAACCGCGCCGGTGTCCCGGTCTTCAGTCGTCCCAAGCGCAATCCCAGCCTGGCCAGCGTGGCAGACAGCCCGATCGACGGCGCTTCACCGACACGACCGGCCGGCGTCTTTTCCGAACCGATATGAATAAGTCCACGCAGGAAGGTTCCAGTCGTCAAAACGACGGCAGGAGTCTTTAGGGTTCGACCATCCTTCATGACCACCCCGGCAACACGCCCGTCGACAACGTCCAGATCAAACGCATCGCCTTCGACGATGTCCAGACCAGGTGTGGCCTCAATCGCCGCCAGCATCGCCAAACGATAGAGCTTTCGATCGGCCTGGGTTCGCGGTCCTCGAACGGCTGCCCCTTTTTTCTTGTTCAGCATCCTGAACTGAATGCCCGCAGCGTCGGCGATACGACCCATCAGGCCATCCATAGCGTCGATCTCGCGAACCAAGTGACCCTTACCAAGCCCGCCGATTGCCGGATTGCAGGACATCACACCGATCGTGTCCCGCCTGTGCGTCACCAAGGCGGTTTTCGCACCGAGTCGCGCAGCCGCACTGGCGGCTTCCGACCCCGCATGGCCGCCACCGATCACGATCACATCATAGACATTATCGGTCATTCAAGACTCCAGATCGTGTGTACGTTTCACGTGAAACCAGCCATAAACGTGACACCGATCGCGTTTCACGTGAATCATTTCCCGATACAAAACTCCGAGAAGATCACCCCAAGCAGCTGTTCGACATCCACTCTTCCGGTAATTCTCCCCAAATACTCGGCGGCAATTCGAAGCTGCTCGGTCCGCAGTTCGAGATTTACGTCCTTCTGCGTAATCGCAGTATCAAGCGCCGCCAAACATTTCGTTAGCGAATCTTTATGCCGTTGCCGACTAGGGATCGCCATCGACAAACCACTGAAACGCGCTGCGACGCTGTTGCCGATCAATTGACGCAATTCCGGCAGGCCGTCACCCGTTGCCGCCGAAATCTGCAAATCATACCGACCCGAGACGACATCGATGAGATCCTTCTTCGTGCCAACAGTAACATGAGCCCAGGTTCGCTCCAAGTCGTCAGGAATCAGCGGATTGGTCATGTCCACCAGCAGCAGCACAAGATCGGCATCGCCAAGCGCAAGACGCGCGCGCCGAACGCCCTCTATTTCAACCCGGTCGTCGGCATCGCGCAGGCCGGCTGTATCATAGAGCTTGATCAGGTAGCCATCGATATCGAGATCAACCTGCAGGACATCGCGGGTGGTGCCGGCGATCTCGGTGACGATCGCAACATCGCGCCGTGCCAGAGCATTCAGCAGGCTTGATTTTCCGGCATTCGGCGCACCGGCAATAACCACCTTAAAGCCGTCCCTGATAATCTCACCTGCCGAAGCCGCACCCAAATGGTGCGCGATATCGGCGCGTAGCTTACTCATATCGGCCCAGACCATATCCGATACCGACCCTGGAACATCATCCTCGTCGGGAAAATCGAGTTCCGCCTCAATCAGCGCTCGTGCGCGGGTTAATCGTTCCGCCCACGAATCGTAAATTATGGAAAGTCCGCCCGCGCTATGTTCGACCGCAAGCCGTCGCTGCATTTCCGTCTCGGCACCGATAAGGTCGGCCAGACCTTCGACTTCGACCAGGTCAAGCTTGCCGTTCCCAAAAGCCCGGCGGGAGAACTCACCCTCAACAGCCATTCGAACACCTGGAATGTCGCCAAGCGTCTGAAACAGCGCCGCCAGGACAGCCTTGCTGCCATGGAGCTGTAGCTCCGCGACATCTTCCCCGGTAAAAGAATTTGGCCCCGGAAAAAACAGTACCAGACCACTGTCGATCGCTTGGTCGTTACGAGTCCGAATCGTTCGGTGCGATGCGTATCGAGCTTTCGGCACCGAGCCGACGAGGCTCACCAATATGTCTCTGGTCAGCGGACCGCTGATGCGAATAACCGAAACACCTGAAGGTGCAGCACCGCTCGATAGCGCATATATGGTATCATTCAACATGGCCATATTGCCTGGTTAATCTTCGAATTCGAATCGGTTCCTCCTAAATAGAAAAGCTGGCGACATCATCATGATGCCTCCAGCTCTCATAGGATGAATCCGGCTAAGGATTATGTATTCATCGAATCGAAGAAGTCGGAATTGTTCTTCGTCTGCTTCAGCTTGTCGATCAGGAATTCGATCGCATCGGTCGTGCCCATTGGCGCAAGGATGCGGCGGAGCACAAAGATCTTCTGCAGATCCTGGCGTGGGACGAGAAGGTCTTCCTTGCGCGTGCCGGACTTGAGGATGTCCATCGCCGGGAAGATGCGCTTGTCGGCGACCTTGCGATCAAGGACGATTTCCGAGTTGCCGGTGCCCTTAAATTCTTCGAAGATCACTTCATCCATACGGCTGCCGGTATCGATCAGCGCCGTGGCGATGATCGTCAAGGAACCGCCTTCCTCGATATTGCGCGCCGCACCGAAGAAGCGCTTCGGACGCTGCAACGCATTGGCGTCGACACCGCCGGTCAGGACCTTGCCTGAGGAGGGAACCACGGTGTTGTAGGCACGGCCGAGGCGCGTGATCGAATCGAGCAGGATGACGACGTCGCGCCCATGTTCGACAAGACGCTTTGCCTTTTCAATGACCATCTCCGCCACCTGGACGTGACGTACGGCCGGTTCGTCGAAGGTCGAGGAGATGACCTCGCCGCGAACGGAACGCTGCATGTCGGTCACTTCCTCAGGACGCTCATCGATCAGAAGAACGATGAGATAGCACTCCGGATGGTTCGCGGTAATCGAATGCGCGATATTCTGCAGCAGCACAGTCTTACCGGTGCGGGGCGGCGCGACGATCAGTCCACGCTGGCCCTTGCCGAGCGGCGCCACCAGGTCGATCACGCGCGGCGACAGATCCTTGGTGGTGGGAATATCGAGTTCCATCTTGAAACGCTCGTTCGGATAGAGCGGCGTCAGATTGTCGAAATGAACCTTATGACGAATCTTTTCCGGATCGTCGAAATTGATAGTGTTGACCTTGAGCAGCGCAAAATAGCGCTCGCCTTCCTTCGGCCCGCGGATGGGGCCTTCGACCGTATCACCTGTTTTCAGCGAGAAACGGCGGATCTGCGAGGGGGAGATATAAATATCATCTGGGCCTGGCAGATAGTTGGCATTTGCGGAACGCAGGAAACCGAAACCATCCTGGAGCACTTCGACGACACCTTCGCCGATGATTTCGACATCCTGGCTGGCGAGCATCTTGAGGATAGCAAACATCAATTCCTGTTTGCGCATCGTGCTGGCATTCTCAACCTCGAGCGATTCGGCGAAAGCCAGAAGATCCGTCGGGGATTTGCTCTTAAGTTCCTGAAGCTTCATTTCAGCCATGAAGTGACCAATACTCTTTTCAATTTCGAAGGGGAAAGGCGATGTTGGGTCGTATTCGGTACTGCGAAAGGGCTCGCAGACGACTGAACTCTACACACATGCCACGTAGATGAGATGCGCGGAAAATAGCGACTCGCAATCGCTGCCGCAAGAGGGCTGCTTAAAATGAAGCAAATTTAACCTGAGTATGGATTTTGCCTCAGAATGGCTTCACCACGACGAGGATCACGATCAGGATCATCAGCAATGTCGGTGCCTCGTTCATGAACCGCCAATAGCGCGCAGAGCGGCGGTTTTCATCCCGCTCGAAGGCTCTGACGGCACGGCTGAAGAACATATGAACGCCCGTCAGCAGCACAACGAGACCGATCTTGGCGTGCAGCCAGCCGCCTTGGAATCCATAGACCGACCAAGCGAGATAGAGGCCAAAAATCCACGTCAGCATCATCGCCGGCGTCATGATGATTCGAAGCAGCCGGCGTTCCATCACCTTGAAGGTTTCCGATTGCACCGAACCCGGTTCGGCATCGGTGTGATAGATGAACAGCCGCGGCATATAGAACAATCCAGCCATCCAGGAAATGACCGCGATGATGTGCAGTGCCTTGATCCAGAGATAGAGATTATCGGGGTTCCAGGCGAAAAGCCCGACCGCCATCAGCGCGAAGAAGACCAGCGCAAAATGGGCTCGGCGCCGGGCGTAAGCGCCAGGTCTCCGATCGGTCTGCTTCTCCATCGTCACGCCCCGCCTCGCATCCGCCCGCCACGCACACGATCGACCAGCAGACGCACATGCTCGGGGTCGGCCTGCGGCGTGATGCCGTGACCGAGATTGAAGATCAGCGGCCCATTGCCGAGATGCTGCAGAATATCGTCGATGCCCTCTTCAAGCGCCCGACCGCCGGCAACGACGCGCATAGGATCGAGGTTGCCCTGCACCGGCCCGTCCTTTTGAAGTTCGGCGGCAAAGGCCAGCGGGACAGACCAGTCGAGACCGATCGCATCCGCACCAGTCTTCTGGCGATAGGTTTTCAGCTGGTAGCCGGCGCCCTTGGCGAAAGCGATGATGCGCGCGTGTGGTCGCTGCGATTTGACCGAAGCGATCATCCGCGCAACCGGCCTGATCGCGAACGCCTCGAATTCCCTCTCACCGAGAACGCCGGCCCAGGAATCGAAAATCTGCACGGCATCGGCGCCGGCATCAATCTGGGCCACGAGATAATCGGCCGATACGTCAGCAAGCAGCATCAGCAGATGCTCGAAGGCGCGAGCATGCCGATACGCGAAAAGGCGGGCAGGCGCCTGATCCGGCGTGCCATGTCCGGCGATCATATAGGTCGCGACCGTCCAAGGCGCGCCGCAGAAGCCGAGCAGCGTCGTCTCGGCTGGCAGCCCCTCACGCAGCCGCCGCACCGTCTCCAGCACCGGCCTGAGATAACCGACAACCTCTTCGCCATTCAATCTGCTGATCCCGGCTTCATCGATTGGATCCATCTCAGGACCATGGCCTTCGGTGAACCGGACGTTCCGCTTCATTGCATCGGGAATGACCAGGATATCGGAAAACAGGATGGCTGCATCGAAGCCATAGCGGCGGATCGGCTGCAATGTCACTTCGACGGCGTGATCGGGCGTATAGCAAAGATCGAGAAAACTTCCCGCCTTTGCCCGTGTCTCCCGATACTCCGGCAGATAGCGCCCCGCCTGCCTCATCAGCCAGAGAGGAGGAGGGGAGAGGCTTTCGCCATCCAGAACCCTCATGATCTTTCGGCGCGTCTCGCTCAAGCGCTTCTTCCCTATAAAAAATCAAAGATATTTTAAAAGGTTTCTATTTCTTAGAGTCGGTGTCTATCAAGGATTAAAATCCATCCACTGCCGATGCCATTTGTCGCGCACCTGCAAAAAACATTGGAAGGATTTCGCCGTTGTTTCCGAGGTTCGGGGAAAAGCTGAATCTGAAAATGATTCCAAGCCCTTCGGAATGGGTGATTTTTTTCGTGGCTGTGGATAGGCTGTGGACCAGTTTTCCAGAAATCGATCTTCTCCCCATCGTCCACAGGGCCAACCGAAACCGATCCGCAAAATCCGAAATGTGGATAAGCAGGCATGTTTTCCCTTGCCGGAGGCTGCCTCGGCACCGTAGCTCTGTTTCATCCAGTCTTTTCAACAGGCAGCGGAAAATAGCGTGGAGAACAGAACGAACTTCTTTCATCTGCATCTGATTTCTGACTCAACGGGAGAGACTCTGATCTCCGCCGGCCGCGCCGCGTCGGCGCAGTTCAGATCCGCTCAGCCGATCGAACATGTCTATCCGCTGATCCGCAATCGCAAGCAGCTGCTGCCGGTTCTCCAAGCGATCGATGACGCCCCCGGCATTGTGCTCTACACCATTGTCGACCGGGAGCTCGCGAGCCTGATCGATGAGCGCTGCGTCGAGATGGGCGTTGCCTCGGTGAATGTGCTGGAGCCGGTCATGAATGCATTCCAGATCTATCTCGGTGCCCCGTCGCGCCGCCGGGTCGGAGCACAGCATGTGATGAATGCCGGCTACTTCGCGCGCATCGAAGCGCTGAATTTCACCATGGATCACGACGACGGTCAGATGCCGGACGATTATAACGATGCCGATGTCGTCATCATCGGCATCAGTCGTACGTCGAAAACACCGACCAGCATCTATCTCGCCAACCGAGGCATCAAGACGGCAAACATTCCGATCGTCTACGGCGTGCCATTGCCGGAGAGCCTCTTTGTCGCGACGAAACCGCTCATCGTCTGCCTGATCGCCACCACCGACCGTATTTCCCAGGTGCGGGAAAATCGGGTGCTCGGGGTGACGCAGGGCTTCGATCGCGAACACTACACCGACCGCGCCGCGATTTCGGAGGAGTTGAAATATGCCCGCTCGCTCTGTGCCCGTCACAACTGGCCGCTGATCGACGTCACGCGCCGCTCAATCGAGGAAACAGCCGCGGCAATCGTTGCCCTGCGCCCGAAGCTGCGCTAAGCGCTGACGAAATGCCGGCACTCCGAGGAACCCATGACGCCGAAACTCATTCTTGCATCGTCGAGTCCCTTTCGCCGGATGCTGATGGAAAATGCCGGTCTACCCTTCGAGGCGCATGCCGCAAGGATCGATGAACGGGCGGTCGAAGTACCTCTGGAAAAAGCTGGCGCCAAGCCGGATGCCGTCGCTCTCGTCCTGGCCAAAGCCAAGGCCGAGGAAGTGAGCAGCCGTTTTCCGGATGGCTTGGTCATCGGTTCGGATCAAACTATGTCGCTCGGCGACCGCGTTTTCCATAAGCCGAAGGACATGGCCGACGCGGCTGGTCATCTTCAAGCGCTTTCGGGAGTGTCCCACCGATTGAACAGCGCCGTTGCGATCGTCCGCGATGGCGTGCTCTTGTGGGAATATCTGGCGCATGCCGAACTGACGATGCGGCCGCTGACAGCGGATTTCATCGCCAGGCATCTGAGCCGGGTTGGCGAACGCGCGCTTTCCAGCGTCGGCGCCTATCAGTTGGAGGGAGAGGGCATCCAGCTTTTCGAAAAGATCGAGGGGGATTATTTCACCATTCTTGGCCTACCGATGCTGCCGCTCTTAAAAAAATTGCGAGAACTGGGAGCGATCGATGGGTGATTCACGTGAAACATTTGGGCCGAAAGCGTTTGTCACGGGCTTTCCCATCAAGCATTCGCGCTCGCCGTTGATCCACGGATATTGGCTGAAGACGCTCGGCCTGCCAGGCAGCTACCGCGCTCATGAAGTCGCCCCCGAGGCCTTTGGTGATTTCATTCGTGCGCTGAAGGACGGCAGTTCCGGCTTTGCCGGAGGCAATGTCACCATTCCCCACAAGGAAATGGCGTTCCGGCTCGCCGATAAACCGGACGCGTTGTCACGCGAACTTGGCGCCGCGAACACGCTCTGGCTGGAGGATGGCGTCTTGCATGCTACAAACACCGACGGTCGCGGCTTCATCGCCAATCTTGATGAACGCCATCCAGGCTGGGACCGGCACCGCAGAGCCGTCGTCTTTGGTGCCGGCGGCGCCAGCCGGGCGATCATCCAGGCGGTCCGGGATCGTGGTTTCCGCGAGATCCATGTCGTCAATCGCACCGTCGAACGCGCGCGTGAACTCGCGGACCGTTTTGGTCCGAGTGTTCAGGCCCACCCTGCCGGGGCGCTTGCCGAAGTCATGAAGGGTGCCGGCCTCTTCATCAATACCACCTCGCTCGGCATGGACGGCGAGGCTGCGCCCCAGCTCGATTTTTCACCTCTTGCAGCCGATGCCGTGGTCACCGACATCGTCTATGTGCCCTTGAAGACGCCGATCCTGGCACAGGCAGAAGAGCAAGGATTTCCTATTGTGGATGGTCTCGGCATGCTGTTGCATCAGGCCGTGCCCGGATTCGAGAGATGGTTCGGACAGCGTCCCGTTGTCGACGCTGCACTGCGTGCGCTCATCATTGCAGATATGGAATCACACTGATGCTGAAGATCGGTCTCACCGGCTCCATCGGAATGGGAAAATCGACGGCATCAAAGCTCTTTGCCGATGCCGGAATCCCGGTGAACGATTCTGATGCCGTGGTCCACGATCTCTATGCCGGCGAGGCTGCGCCCCTGGTGGATGCCGCCTTTCCCGGCACGATGAAGGATGGAGCAGTCGATCGGCATGAACTTGGCCGCCAGCTCGCTCTTGATCCCGACGGCTTTAAACGCCTGGAAGCGATCGTCCATCCGCTGGTTCGCAAACGCGAGATGGAATTTCTGGCGCAACAAGGTGCCGCTGGCGCCGACATGGTACTGCTCGATATTCCGCTGCTCTTCGAAACCGGCGCTGAGGAAAGAGTCGACGTCATCGTCGTCGTCAGCACTGATCCACAGATTCAGCGTCAAAGGGTGCTTGCGCGTCCCGACATGACCGAGGAAAAATTCAGCATGATTCTCTCCCGCCAGACACCGGACGCGGAAAAACGGCGGCGGGCCGATTATCTGATCGACACCAGTCACAGTATCGCGGAGACGAGGGAACGGGTGCTCGAGATCGTCGCCGACCTGAAAACGCGGATTGCCAAGGGAGATTTCCGGAATGCGTGAGATCATCTTCGATACGGAAACCACCGGTCTCGACAATCGCGCCGACCGCATCATCGAAATCGGCGGCATCGAGCTCTTCAACCATTTCCCCACAGGCAACACGATCCATATCTTCATCAATCCCGGAGATCAGAAGGTTCATCCGGATGCGCTCGCCGTACACGGCATCACCGATGAATTCCTGAAGGACAAGAAGCCTTTTGCGGACGTCGCCGAAGAAATCCTTACCTTTTTCGGCGATGCGAAGTGGATTGCCCACAACGCCACCTTCGATATGGGCTTCATCAACGCGGAGTTCGCGCGGATCGGCTTGCCGCCGATCCTGCCGGAAAGGGTGCTCGATACCTTGTCGATGGCCCGACGCAAACATCCGATGGGGCCGAATTCGCTCGATGCGCTTTGCCGGCGTTACGGCATCGACAATTCGCACCGGACCAAACACGGCGCGCTGCTCGACTCCGAACTGCTTGCCGAAGTCTATATCGAGATGATCGGCGGCCGACAGGCAGCCTTCGGTCTGAGCACGGTCAGCAAATCCAACCAGGCAGCTCGCGGTGACATGGCTGGGGATGACGATGAAGTGATTGCCGCAGTGCTCGAGCGGCCCCGCCCGCTTGGTAGCCGCCTCAGCCAAACCGAGGAGCAGGCGCATGAGGCGCTCGTCGCTAAGCTCGGGGAAAAAAGTATCTGGGCGAAATACGCCAACCTCGATTGAACCAGCCACAATTGAAAATGCCCGGGACCAGCCCGGGCATCCGTATTTCAGTGAAGAAAGATCCGCTCAGTTTGGAACGGCTTGAACCTTGGCGCGGGCCTGTTCTTCGGCGACGCGCTGGGCGAACATCTGCGTAAAGTCGATCGGGTCGATCATCAGCGGCGGGAAACCGCCGTTGCGGGTGACGTCGGCGATGATCTGACGGGCGAAGGGGAAGAGCATGCGCGGGCACTCGATAAAGAGAACCGGCAGCATGTGCTCCTGCGGGAAACCGGCCACGCGGAAGACGCCGCCATAGGCGAGTTCGGTATGGAAGACCGTCTTGTCGCCATCCTTGGCTTCGGCGTTCAGCGACAGCACGACATCGAAATCCGTATCGGAAAGCGGGTTGGCGTTGACGTTCACATTGATGTTGATCGTCGGCGCCTTGTCGCGGGCCTGCAGCGAACGCGGCGCACCCGGATTTTCGAAGGAGAGATCCTTGGTATATTGCGCAAGGATCGAAAGGGTGGGGTTGGCCGCACCGTTGTTGTTGTTATCGTCTGCCATTGGCTTTTCCTCGAGGGGCATGGGAATGGTGCCGCCATCTAACATTTCAGGGAAAGGCTTACAACCCTGAGCGCTTGGCGCGGTTGATCAGCCGCAGTGCCTCAATCGCCGAGATGCTTGCCGGACCACGGCGAGTTGCGATCCGGCTCTCTATGATAGTCCTCCTCGTCGAGATCGACCACCTTTGAGTTTGGCTTGCTGTCGCGAAAATCGGGTTGTGGCTCGGAGGAAAAACCGCCCTTGGCGTTGACGACGACGAAGCGTTTGGCAATCGCCCGCCAGACCAGATCGCGCACCGGCGGAATGAGAATGAGGATGGCAATGATATCCGTGAGGAAGCCGGGAATGATCAGCAGCAGCGAGGCGATGACGTTCATCGCCGGCCGCAGCAAATCTCGGCCAGGCATCACCCCGTTTCGTCCTTCGCTCGACATGCGGCGCAAAATACCGATGCCTTGCCGGCGCAGCAGAACCACGCCGAGAACGAAACCCAGCATGACGAGCGCGAGCGTCAGCCACAATCCGATCGCCCGGCCGACGACGACGAAACCGGCAATTTCGGCGAACGGGAGCAGCAGAATGAAAGCTGGCAGGATCGAAAAACGCATGTCTGTCATGTCCCGGACGTGCCGGTCTCCTCTTGGCGCCGGCGAAGATGCCAGCCATCATTTGAATCATCTGTATAGGCGGACTATATGGGAGTACAAATCAGAGATGTTAACGGCGGCTGCGATACGATATGAGTTCGAACGACTTCATCACATTATTTTTCCTGGTGGCGGCTGTGCTGATTTTCTTTCAGCTTCGCTCCGTGCTCGGGCGCCGCACAGGAAATGAGAAGCCGCCGCGCGATCTCTATACGCCGCGGGATGCGGCTCCGGCCGATGCCGCCGATGCCGGCAAAGTCGTAACGCTGCCGCGGCGCGATGCGACGACCGAGGATGAGGATCGCTTCGCCGCCATCGATGCTTTTGCGGCGCCTGGAACGCCGCTCAACGAATCGCTGCGTGCGCTGAACAAGGCCGATCCCGCTTTCAGCCCGAAGGAGTTTCTGAACGGCGCCCGCATGGCTTACGAGATGATCGTCATGGCCTATGCCGATGGCGACCGGAAAACACTCAAGAACTTGCTGTCCCGTGAAGTCTATGACGGTTTCGATGCGGCAATCGGCGAACGCGAAGCCCGCGGTGAGAAGGTGAAGTCCACCTTCGTCGGCATCGACAAGGCCGAAATCACCCATGCGGAGACGAAGGGCAGCGAAGCGCAGATCACCGTGCGCATCATCAGCCAGCTCATTTCGGCCACCTACGACAAGGCGGATGTGCTGATCGAAGGCGACGCCGAAAACGTCGCCGAGGTCAACGACCTCTGGACCTTTGCCCGCGACACCCGCTCGCGCGACCCGAACTGGAAACTCGTGGCGACCGAATCGGAACATGAGTGACCACGCAGCGGACTTCGTCCTGCAGGCCATAAGCTTCGACACTCTGGAAGGCTGGAAGGATGATGATCCTTCCGGCCTTTTTGAAGTCATGCGACGCTGCCGGCGGCAAATCAGCGATGTCAAACCGTACCGCACCGGATCGCTTGGCCTGAGTTCGGAAGACCTGCTCCCGCTTCTGGTCGCCGCCGAAGATGTCAGTCCGTCATCTCCGGCATCGGCGCGCGCCTTTTTCGAGACGCACTGTCGACCCTTTCTGATCCGCCGCAAGGACGGCAATTCCGGCTTCGTCACCGCCTTCTACGAGCCTGACATCGAGGTGTCGGAGCGGCCGGACGAAATATTCCGTTTCCCTTTCTACAGGCGCCCGGATGATCTGATCGATCTCGACGACGCCAATCGCCCCGCCGAGCTCGACAGCGCCTATGCTTTCGGCCGTCTGCATGACGGCCGCATCGGTGCCTATCCGGACCGCCGCGCCATCGATCAGGGTTTTCTCGAAGGCCGAGGCCTCGAAATCGCCTGGGCGAAGTCGAAGGTCGATGTCTTCTTCGTGCATGTGCAGGGCGCTGCCCGCCTGCGTTATCGGGATGGCCATATCGGCCGCATCACCTATGCCGCGAAGGCCGGCCATGCTTTTTCGGCGATCGGCAAGTTGCTGATCGAGAGGGGCGAGATCGATCGGGCGGAGATTTCGATGCAGGCGATCCGCGCCTGGCTGGCGCGCAATCCCGAGCGCGTCGACGAGGTGCTGTGGCATAACCACTCTTATATTTTCTTCCGGGAAGCGCCCTCGCAGGCTTTCAGCCTGCGAACCGCCGATCCTGGGGCCGGTCCGATCGCCGCCGCCAAGGTGCCGCTTCTCGCCGGGCGCTCGCTTGCGGTCGACCGGATGATCCATACGTTCGGTTTTCCCTTTTTCATTCGCGCCGAAAGCCTCACCCATCTCGATCACGGTCGACCGTTCCGCCGGCTGATGCTGGCGCTCGACACCGGCTCGGCGATCGTCGGGCCGGCGCGCGGTGACATCTTCACCGGCTCGGGGGATATGGCTGGGGAAAGTGCCGGCACGGTCCGCAACGATGCCGATTTTGCCATCCTCATCCCCAATGCCGCCGCCGGAAGATTCGACTGATGGCCAGGGATCGCAAGCTCAGCGCAGATGAGAGGATCCTCTGGGGCAAGGTCGCCCGCAGCACGCGGCCGATGCCCGGCAAGGCGGGCGCGCTGACCGAACTCGACGCCTTTCTTGCCGAAGCCGAAGCGGCGGCCGAACGGGAACAGGAAAAACAGACACCCGCCGCGCCCATGCCGCTGCAGCCGACGCTACCATCGGCGGCGAAACCGTCGGCGGGGGTGCATCATCCGCTGGAAAAGCCGGTCAAACGCAAGATCGCCAAGGGCCGGCTGGCGCTCGAAGCGCGGATCGACCTGCATGGGCTGGTGCAGAGCGAGGCCCATTCCATCCTTCTCGACTTCCTGATCCGGGCGCATGAGCGCGGCATGCGCCATGTGCTTGTCATCACCGGCAAGGGCAGCTCGATGGGCAGCGAAGGCGCGCTGAAGCGGGCCGTGCCGCTCTGGTTCTCCAAGCCCGAATTCCGCTACCTGATCTCGTCATATGAACCTGCCGCGCAGCATCATGGCGGCGAGGGCGCGCTCTATATTCGCCTGTCGCGGCGGCATGGGGAAAGACCATGACACCCTTCGGAGAGGCGGTTCGCCGGCTGAGAGCGCGCAAGGGCGTCTCGCAGAAGGAGATGGCGCAAGCGCTGAACGTCTCTCCCGCCTATCTCTCGGCGCTCGAACATGGAAAGCGTGGCCTGCCGACATTCGACCTGCTGCAGCGCATCGCCGGCTATTTCAACATCATCTGGGATGAGGCCGAGGAACTGTTCCTGCTCGCCCGCTCATCCGACCCGCGTGTCGTCATCGACACGTCAGGCCTGCCTCCCGAATATACCGAATTTGCCAACCGGCTGGCGCGGCGGATTCGCAGCCTTGACAGTGCGGAGATAGGCCGGCTATCGGCTCTTCTCGAAAATGGCGGCAAAGGCGACGGAAAAGCGTCATAATCCCCTGTTTTATGCCCTGTTTTAGGGGCGTGCCATGGGAACTGGGTTCAAAAAACCTATATACAAGAGGGAAGAAAGCCGGTGATTCGCAAGGCGCGCCGCAGCTTTACGACAACAGGGAAAATCTCAACAGAATGAGCGATACATCCGCGACGGAAAACGGCGTAAGCACCGAATATGGCGCAGATTCCATCAAGGTTCTGAAGGGCCTCGATGCCGTGCGCAAGCGCCCCGGCATGTATATCGGCGATACCGACGATGGCTCCGGCCTTCATCACATGGTCTATGAAGTCGTCGACAACGCAATCGACGAAGCGCTTGCCGGTCATGCCGACATCGTCACCGTCACGCTCAATCCGGATGGCTCGGTGACGGTCACCGATAACGGCCGCGGCATCCCGACGGATATCCATACCGGCGAAGGCGTCTCGGCCGCCGAAGTCATCATGACGCAGCTCCATGCCGGCGGTAAGTTCGACCAGAATTCCTACAAGGTCTCCGGCGGCCTGCACGGCGTCGGCGTCTCCGTCGTCAATGCGCTTTCCGTCTGGCTGAAACTGAAGATCCGCCGCCAGGGCAAGATCCATGAAATGAGCTTCAGCCATGGCGTGGCCGATGCGCCGCTGAAGGTCACGGGCGAAGCACCGAATGAGACCGGCACCGAAGTGAGCTTCATGCCGAGCACCGACACCTTCACGATGACGGAGTTCGATTACGGCACGCTAGAGCATCGCCTTCGCGAACTCGCCTTCCTGAACTCAGGCGTGCGCATCCTGCTGACCGACAAGCGTCATTCCGATATCAAGCAGGAAGAACTGCGTTACGATGGCGGCCTCGAGGCCTTCGTCGCCTATCTCGACCGTGCCAAGAAGTCGCTCGTCGACAAGCCGGTTGCCATCCGCGGCGAAAAGGACGGCATCACCGTCGAAGTGGCGATGTGGTGGAACGACAGCTATCACGAGAACGTGCTCTGCTTCACCAACAACATTCCCCAGCGCGATGGCGGCACGCATATGGCCGGTTTCCGCGCCGCGCTGACGCGCCAGGTGGTTTCCTATGCCGACAGTTCCGGCATCACCAAAAAGGAAAAGGTAACGCTGCAGGGCGAAGACTGCCGCGAAGGCCTGACGGCGGTTCTGTCGGTCAAGGTGCCCGATCCGAAATTCTCCTCGCAGACCAAGGATAAGCTCGTTTCCTCGGAAGTCCGTCCTGTTGTCGAAAGTCTGGTCAACGAGGCGCTGAGCACCTGGTTCGAAGAACATCCAAGCGAAGCCAAGATCCTCGTTGGCAAGGTCGTCGAGGCCGCCGCCGCCCGCGAAGCGGCCCGCAAGGCGCGCGAGTTGACCCGCCGCAAGGGCGCACTCGATATCGCTTCGCTGCCGGGCAAGCTCGCCGACTGCTCCGAGCGCGATCCGACAAAATCCGAAGTCTTCCTCGTCGAGGGCGATTCTGCCGGCGGTTCGGCCAAGCAGGGCCGTTCGCGCGAAAACCAGGCAATCCTGCCGCTGCGCGGCAAGATCCTGAATGTCGAACGTGCTCGTTTCGACAAGATGCTGTCGAGCCAGGAAATCGGCACGCTGATCACCGCACTTGGCACCGGCATCGGCAAGGACGAGTTCAATGTCGAAAAGCTGCGCTACCACAAGATCATCATCATGACGGATGCCGATGTCGACGGCGCCCATATCCGCACCCTGCTGCTGACCTTCTTCTTCCGCCAGATGCCGGAACTGATCGAACGCGGCCATCTCTACATCGCCCAGCCGCCGCTCTATAAGGTCGCGCGCGGCAAATCGGTGCAGTATCTGAAGGATGAGAAGGCGCTCGAAGAATATTTGATCGGCCAGGGTCTGGAAGATGCCGCACTGCGGCTCGGCAGCGGCGAGGTCCGCACCGGTCAAGACCTGCGCGAGGTCATCCTGGATGCGCTGCGCATGCGCGCTTTGCTCGACAATCTCCACTCGCGCTACAATCGTTCCGTCGTCGAACAGGCTGCCATCGCCGGCGCGCTCAACGCCGACCTCGTCAGCGACCAGGCAAGGGCGCTGGCGCTGGCAAACGAAGTGGCAGGCCGCCTCGATATCATTGCCGAGGAAACCGAGCGCGGCTGGCAGGGCGATCTGACCAGCGATGGCGGCCTGCGCCTCGAACGCATGGTCCGCGGCGTCAAGGAAATCGTCGTGCTCGACATGGCGTTGATCGGCTCTTCGGATGCCCGTCACATCGACCAGCTGACCGCACGTCTCAAGGAAATCTATCAGACGCCGCCGTCGTTGCATCGGCGCGAAGGCGATGTCGAGATCTCAGGCCCGCGTGCCTTGCTCGACGCGGTCTTCGCCAGCGGCCGCAAGGGCCTGACCATGCAGCGCTACAAGGGCCTCGGCGAGATGAATGCCGAGCAGCTCTGGGAAACGACTCTCGATCCGAATGTCCGCTCGTTGCTGCAGGTCAAGGTCAACGACGCCACCGATGCCGACGGCCTCTTCGCCCGTCTGATGGGCGACGAAGTCGAGCCGCGGCGCGAATTCATCCAGGACAATGCGCTGAGCGTCGCTAACCTCGATATCTGATTGATATTTCAGGAATTAGAAGCCCCGCTATCCCTGGATGGCGGGGCTTTCGTTTATCCGGATATCTGCTTGGTCCCTGGCTTCGCGTCAGTTCGCAGCGAAGCGGCCGTTGAAGGCGACGTCGGAGAGCGGCTTGCGCTGGCTGGGGAATTCGCGCGCCTGATTGCGTTCGGAAAGAACGCTCTTGTCGGCGAGCTTGCCGACGGCGACGCCTGCCTCGACCCGGTACCCCTCGGGAATGGCGAAAGCCTGCCTGATCTCCTCGTGTTTGAGGCCGCCCATGCCATGGGCGTAGAAACCGGAGAGCCGCGCCTGGATCGCCAGATGCCCCCAGGCCGCACCGGCATCGAAGGAATGGGTGTAGCTCGGCTTCTCCTCGCCGGAGCCGGCAACGCCGGTGAAGGCGCGCGACACGACGAAGATCAAGGCCGACGCATTCCTCGCCCATTCCTGGTTGGCGTCGACGAGCAATGCGACGAATTTCTCCCAATGCTCCGAACCTTTGAGCGCATAGATGAAGCGCCAGGGCTGATGGTTGGCTGAGGACGGAGCCCAATGGGCGGCTTCGAGCAGGCTGAGCAGCTGCGCTTCCTCGATGATTTCGCCGGTGAAGGCGCGGGGCGACCAGCGATCGAGAAACATCGGATCGATCGGATATTCGGATTCGCGGTGATTGCTCTTCGTCATGCTTGTTCCAGGGTTCGGGGCAGAAAATTTGGATCGGGGGCCGGGCTCAGTTGGTCCAGACGATGTCGAGCTCCTCGCGGAAGGCGAAGCGCTTCAGGTGATCGTCGATGACATCATGCATTCTTTGCTGTTGCGCGGGATCGGCGACGGAAAGTGTCATGGTCAGCGCCGCATCGTCGGCAGAAAACGTCACCTCGGCCGTATCGCTGAACGGCACCCGGCCCTTCACGGGATCGAAATCGACGCTGAACTTGTGGCTCCAGTGTTTGCAAAGCTGCTGCAGGTAGCGGCTCGCATGTTCGGTCCGCACGACGGCCTTGGAGAGATGCATGTCGAACTCCACTTCATCTTGTATCGCGGAGTCATATTTCCTGCGTCCTCGGCTTGGCAAGCGCAGCATCGTCGCAGTTTGGGTGTACAGACTGTCTCCAGAAAAGCGCCCTCACGCTGGCGTCGAAGCAGGATAATGAACGGTCTCGTCAATCGATTGGAGAGTTGCGCATGCTGGTGAACGGAAAATGGACGGAAGACTGGCAGCCCGTCCAGGCCAAGGACGAGAAGGGCGGTTTCATCAGGCAGACCTCGAGTTTCCGCAATTGGGTGACCCCGGATGGCACCGCCGGGCCGACGGGCGAAGGCGGCTTTGAAGCCAGCGCCGGCCGTTATCATCTCTATGTCGCCTATATCTGCCCCTGGGCCTCGCGCACCTTGATCGGCCGCAAACTCAAGGGCCTGGAAGACGTCATCTCCGTTTCCGTCGTCGAACCGCTGCTGAGCAAGCAGGGCTGGCGTTTCGGTGATTATCCCGGTGCGACGCAGGATCACGTCAATGGCGTAACCTATATGCATGAAATCTATACCAGGGCAGCACCCGATTTCACCGGCCGGGCCACCGTGCCGGTTCTCTGGGACAAGCGGAAAAAGACCATCGTCAACAATGAATCCGCCGATATCCTGCGCATGCTGAACGGCGGCTTCGGCAACTTGGCAAAAAATCCGATCGATCTTTACCCGGCGGAAAGGCGCGCCGAGATCGATGCTTTCAACGATCGCATCTATCCGACCCTCAACAACGGCGTCTACCGCGCCGGCTTCGCCACCACCCAGATCGCCTACGAAGAAGCCTTCGCCGATGTGTTTTCCTGCCTCGACTGGGTCGATCCGCAATTCGAAGGCCGGCCTTTTCTTTTCGCCGAGCATCCGACGGAAAGCGATATTCGGCTTTTCGTGACGCTGGTGCGCTTCGACGTCGCCTATCACGGCATCTTCAAATGCAATCTGCACCGTCTTTCCGACTATCCGAACCTGCGCGCCTTCTGCCGTCGCATGCTGGATTGGCCGGGCATCGCAGAAACGGTGAATCTCGATCACATCAAGCGCGGCTACTATTCGGTCGAAAGCCTCAATCCGACGAAAATCGTCCCTGCCGGCCCCGATCTGGCCGAAATTTTTTGAAGCATGATGTCGAATGGATGGAGGCAGTTTTCGGCAAAAATCATCCGAATTGCAGAAAAGCCGTACCGCTTGCCGGCAAAGCCGTAATGACACCGATGAATAATTCGTTCATAGGTGGTTGCAAATCCGTTTTCGATGAGGAGGAATTTCCATGAAGCTGATGCGTGTTGGCGAAGCAGGCAGTGAAAAACCAGCGCTTCTCGATGCCGATGGCAAGATCCGCGATCTCTCCGGTCATGTCGCCGATATCGGCGGCGAGGCGATCACGCCGGCAGGCCTTGCGAAGATCGCTGCGATCGATCCCAGGAGCCTTCCGGAGCTTTCCCCCGGCCGCATCGGCGCCTGCGTCGCAGGCACTGGCAAGTTCATCTGCATCGGCTTGAATTATTCGGATCACGCTGCCGAAACCGGTGCGACCGTGCCGCCCGAGCCGATCATCTTCATGAAAGCAACATCGGCGATCGTCGGGCCGAACGACGATGTCATCATCCCCCGCGGTTCGGAAAAGACCGATTGGGAAGTCGAACTCGGCGTCGTTATCGGCAAAACTGCCAAATATGTAACGGAAGCCGAAGCGCTGGATTATGTCGCCGGCTATTGCGTCTCCAATGACGTTTCCGAGCGCGCTTTCCAGACCGAGCGGTCCGGTCAATGGACCAAGGGCAAATCCTGCGACACCTTTGGCCCGATCGGCCCCTGGCTCGTCACCAAGGATGAAATTCCGCAACCGCAGAACCTCGGCATGTGGCTGACGGTCAACGGCCAGAAGATGCAGAACGGCTCGTCGAAGACGATGGTTTACGGCGTTGCTTTTCTCGTCTCCTACCTCAGCCAGTTCATGTCGCTGCATCCCGGTGACGTGATCTCGACCGGTACGCCTCCGGGCGTCGGTATGGGCCTTAAGCCGCCGCGTTATCTCAAGGCCGGCGACGTGGTCGAACTCGGCATCGAAGGTCTCGGCACGCAGAAGCAGACCTTCGTAGCGGATCGTTAACGACGCTTCCTGCTGAGAAACTTAAGTTTTCAGGCTGATGATGATGCCGGAGATCAATTCTGCGGCATTTCTTGTGTGGGTCTGGCTCGTCCATGTTGCTGTGCAACAAAAAACTGTTAGTCTGCGTTACGTGCCCGCATGGCGAAAAGACTCGATGCCTTTCAATCGGCGTCATCTTTTCGATAGAGAAAGGTGGCGCCTTCCATGTTTTATCAGCTTTATGAATTGAACCATGCCGCCATGGCGCCGTTTCGCGCCGCGGCCGATATCATGCGGTTTGCTTATGCCAATCCGCTGAACCCGTTCGCCCACACGCCGTTCGGCCGGACGATGGCGGCAAGCCTCGAAATGTTCGAACGCACGACGCGGCGCTACGGCAAACCGGAATTCGGACTGAAGCAGACCACGGTCGGTGATCAGACAGTTTCCGTCCGCGAAGAGATCATCTGGTCGCGACCTTTCTGCAATCTCCTGCATTTCGCCCGCAATGTTCCGCCGGCCCGCGGCAATGACCCGCGCATCCTGATCGTCGCGCCGATGTCCGGCCACTACGCCACGCTGCTACGCGGCACGGTCGAAGCGCTGCTGCCGAGTGCGGATGTCTACATCACCGACTGGATCGACGCCCGCATGGTGCCGATGACGGAAGGCACGTTCGATTTCGACGATTACGTCGATTATGTCATCGAGATGCTGCATTTCCTCGGCCATGACACGCATGTTATCGCCGTCTGTCAGCCTTCCGTCCCTGTGTTGGCAGCCGCTGCCGTGATGGAGGAAGCCAATGATCCGCTGTCGCCCTCGTCCATGACGCTGATGGGCGGCCCGATCGACACGCGCATCAACCCGACGGCGGTCAACAAGCTCGCGCAGGAGCGGTCGCTGCAGTGGTTCTCCGACAATGTCATCATGAACGTGCCCTGGCCGCAGCCGGGTTTCATGCGCCCGGTCTATCCAGGATTCCTGCAGCTTTCGGGCTTCATGTCGATGAACCTCGATCGCCATCTCGTCGCGCACAAGGAATTCTTCATGCATCTCGTGAAGAACGACGGCGAGCCGGAAAAACATCGCGATTTCTACGACGAATATCTCGCCGTCATGGATCTGACCGCCGAATTCTATCTGCAGACGGTGGAGGAGGTCTTCATCAAGCATTCACTGCCGAAGGGTGAGTTGATGCATCGCGGCAAACGCGTCGATCCGGCGGCAATTCGCAAGGTGGCGCTTCTGACCGTCGAAGGTGAAAATGACGATATCTCGGGGGTCGGTCAGACAAAGGCGGCGCAGACCATCTGCGTGAACATTCCCGAAGATATGCGCATGCATTATCTCCAGCCGGATGTCGGTCATTATGGCGTTTTCAACGGTTCGCGTTTCCGCCGCGAGATTGCGCCGCGCATCATCAATTTCGTCCGCCAGCATTCCCGTTCGGCCGTTAAGCCTCCGGTCCCGCGTGTCATCAAGGGCGGTCGGACGGGCTGATTCAGCGATAGCTGAATTAGCAAAACGGATTCAAGGCCTTGTTCGATTTCGCGGGCAATCGTCTTGAAGGCACCTATTGCGGTAACCACATCGATTTCAGCGTTCGGTATCCTGCCGGGCGCGGAAAGCGAGGGATACCCGCACGATGAACCAGTCAGCATTGCTTCGACCGGATTGGACTCCGGCTACCATTGCCCTGATGATTCTCGGCTTCATGGTTTTCTGGCCTCTGGGTCTTGCCATGCTTGCCTACATCATCTTCGGCGACCGTCTGCGCGGCTTCAAGCGTGACGTCAACCAGGCGACCGATGGCTTCTTTGCCTCCTGCCGCCGCCCGCATGGACGGCACCGCCCGCACTTCTCGACCGGCAACGTCGCCTTCGACGACTGGCGCAAGGCCGAGATCGACCGGATCGAGGAAGAGCGCCGCAAGCTCGACGAAATGCGCGAGGAATTTGACGCTTACATGCGTGAACTCCGCCGCGCCAAGGATCAAGAAGAGTTCGACCGCTTCATGCGCGACCGCAAGAACGCCAAGCGCGATGACAACGGCCCGGTCGCTGAGTATCAGACGCCGTGAACGCCTGAACCATCAAATGATGACCGGCATCTTCCGATGCCGGTTTTTCCATGTCTGCCTGCCTGGCAAATCGTTTAGATTCGGCGGCGAATCGGATAGAAAACAGCCATGTTTCCGCTTCTGAAGACAAGGCCGAAAGCGCGAAAGCCGGTTGCGCCCGAAACGCGGACGCTCGACGTCGCCGGCCGGCTGATGCCGTTGACCATCAAGCAGCATGACCGGGCGACGCGCATCACGCTGCGTATCGAACCGGGTGGCCGGGCCTTGAAGATGACGGTGCCGAAGGGCCTGGCGACGCGTGAGGTCAATGCCTTCCTCGATCGCCACCAGGGCTGGTTGCTCACCAAGCTTGCCAAGTTTTCGACCGATACCGGCCTGCGCGACGGCGGCCAAATTCTGTTTCGCGGCGTTTCCCATCACATCCAGCATACCGGCGGCTTGCGCGGGCTGACGGAGGCGGTTTTGATAGACGGCAGGCCGGTGCTGCGCGTCAGCGGCATGCCGGAACATGTCGGACGGCGCATCGCGGCCTTTCTCAAGAAGGAAGCGCGCGCCGATCTCGCCAGACTGGCCACCATGCATGCCGGAGCGATCCGGGCGCCGATCCGCTCGATCTCGATGAAGGATACCCGCAGCCGCTGGGGCTCGTGCTCGTCGGAGGGAAATCTGAGCTTTTCCTGGCGCATCGTCATGGCGCCGCCCGCAGTGATCGATTATCTCGCCGCCCATGAGGTCGCCCATCTCAAGGAAATGAATCATGGGCCGCGGTTCTGGGCGCTTTGCAAGAAGCTTTGCCCAGGTATGGAGGAAGCGAAATCCTGGCTGAAGCGGCATGGTAGCCAGTTGCACGCCATCGATTTCGATTAGCCCAAAGCCGCGCTAAATACAGCTTTCCATGCAAATTGGCTCGACTCTTGCCGCATTTCGTGTCACTTCGCTGCCATGAAACCGGATATCAAGATCTGTGGCTTGAAGACGCCCGACGCTGTCGATCGCGCACTGAAACGCGGCGCGACCCATATCGGTTTTATCTTCTTCGAAAAAAGCCCGCGCTATATCGAGCCGGACCTGGCGGCAAAACTTGCCGAACCTGCACGTGGCAAGGCGAAAATCGTCGCCGTCGTCGTTGATCCCACCAATGACGAACTGGATGAGATCGTATCGCTGTTGAAGCCGGACATGCTGCAGCTCCACGGCAACGAGAGCCCCGAACATGTGCTGACCATAAAGGCGGTCTATGGTCTGCCTGTTATGAAGGCACTTCCGGTGCGCACGGCCGACGATCTGAAGCGCGTCGAGGCCTATATTGGCATCGCCGATCGTTTCCTCTTCGATGCCAAGCCGCCGAAGGGTTCCGAATTGCCGGGCGGCAATGGTGTTTCCTTTGATTGGAGCCTTCTCGCTTGGCTTGACGGCAGTGTCGACTACATGCTTTCCGGCGGGCTGAACAAGGACAACGTCGCGGATGCGCTATTCATCACCAAAGCACCGGGCATTGACGCTTCCTCAGGCGTCGAAACTGCGCCTGGCGTGAAGAGCGTCGCGAAGATCGATGAATTTTTTGACGCGGTCGAGAAGGCGAATGCGCCTGTCATGGCCTCAGGGAGTTGAGAGTGAACGAGACGCCTAAACCGAATTCCTTCCGTTCCGGCCCCGACGAAGACGGCCGTTTTGGTATTTATGGCGGTCGTTTCGTTGCCGAAACGTTGATGCCTTTGATCCTCGATCTGCAGGACGAGTGGAACAAGGCGAAGAATGATCCGGCATTCCAGGCCGAATTGAAGCATCTCGGCGCACATTATATCGGTCGCCCGAGCCCGCTCTATTTCGCCGAGCGGCTGACGGCCGAACTCGGCGGCGCAAAGATCTATTTCAAGCGCGAGGAGCTGAACCACACCGGCTCGCACAAGATCAACAACTGCATCGGCCAGATCCTGCTTGCCAAGCGCATGGGCAAGACCCGTATCATCGCCGAAACCGGTGCCGGCCAGCATGGCGTCGCCTCTGCGACCGTTGCCGCCCGCTTTGGCCTTCCCTGCGTCGTCTACATGGGCGCCACCGACGTCGAGCGTCAGGCGCCGAACGTATTCCGCATGAAGCTGCTCGGCGCGGAAGTCAAACCGGTGACGGCAGGCAGCGGGACGCTGAAGGACGCCATGAACGAGGCGCTCCGCGACTGGGTCACCAATGTCGAGGATACTTATTACCTGATCGGAACGGCAGCCGGTCCGCATCCCTATCCGGAGATGGTCCGCGATTTCCAGTCGGTGATCGGCACTGAAGCGAAAGAGCAGATCCTGGCGGCCGAAGGCCGTCTTCCGGATCTGGTCGTCGCTGCCGTCGGCGGCGGTTCGAATGCGATCGGCATCTTCCATCCCTTCCTCGACGATCCCTCCGTTAAGATCGTCGGCGTCGAAGCCGGCGGCAAGGGCCTGCAGGGCGACGAACATTGCGCGTCGATCACCGCTGGTTCACCGGGCGTGCTGCACGGCAACCGCACCTATCTGCTGCAGGATGGCGACGGCCAGATCAAGGAAGGCCACTCGATTTCGGCCGGGCTCGATTATCCCGGCATCGGCCCCGAACATTCCTGGCTGAACGACACCGGCCGCGTCGACTATGTGCCGATCATGGATCACGAAGCGCTCGAGGCTTTCCAGACGCTGACCCGCCTCGAAGGCATCATCCCGGCGCTCGAGCCCTCGCATGCGATTGCCGAGGTCATCAAGCGCGCACCGACGATGGGCAAGGACGAGATCATCCTGATGAACCTCTCCGGCCGTGGCGACAAGGACATCTTCACCGTCGGCAAGATTCTGGGAATGGGACTGTAAGACATGACCGCACGCATGGATAAACGCTTTGCCGAGCTGAAGGCCGAGGGCCGTCCGGCGCTTGTCACCTATTTCATGGGCGGCGATCCCGATTATGACACCTCGCTTGGCATCATGAAGGCGCTGCCGGAGGCCGGCTCCGACATCATCGAGCTCGGCATGCCCTTTTCCGATCCGATGGCTGACGGCCCGGCGATCCAGCTGGCCGGCCAGCGCGCCCTGAAAGGCGGCCAGACGCTGAAGAAGACGCTGCAGTTGGCGGCCGATTTCCGCAAAACCAACGATGCGACGCCGATCGTGATGATGGGTTACTACAACCCGATCTATATTTACGGCGTCGAGAAATTCCTCGACGACGCGCTCGCCGCCGGCATCGATGGCCTGATCGTCGTCGACCTGCCGCCCGAGATGGATGACGAGCTCTGCATTCCGGCGATCCGCAAGGGCATCAATTTCATTCGCCTGGCGACGCCGACGACGGATGAGAAGCGCCTGCCGAAGGTGCTGAAGAATACCTCCGGCTTCGTCTATTACGTCTCGATGAACGGCATCACCGGTTCGGCGCTGCCCGATCCGTCGCTGGTTTCGGGCGCTGTCGAGCGCATCAAGCAGCACACCAAGCTGCCCGTCTGCGTCGGCTTCGGCGTCAAGACGGCGGAACATGCAAAGGTTATCGGCGGTTCGGCCGACGGCGTTGTTGTCGGCACCGCGATCGTCAATCAGGTCGCGACCAGCTTGACGAATGACGGAAAGGCAACGGCGGACACGGTTCAGGCCGTTGCCACGCTGGTGCGCGGCCTTTCCACGGGAACACGTTCGGCGCGCCTTGTTGCTGCCGAATAGTTTGCCCACATTGGCACTCAGGCATGTCGCGCAAAACTGTGCAGCGGTTTTCCGTCCGGAATTGCGTACAAAAGGATAGAGCGGTTCGCCGCTTCCGTTAAAAGCTGAACCGCTCTGGTCAATCAGGAGTATTCGAGTTGAACTGGATCACCAACTATGTTCGCCCGCGGATCAATTCCATGCTGGGCCGTCGCGAAGTGCCGGAGAATCTCTGGATCAAGTGCCCGGAAACGGGCGAGATGGTCTTCCACAAGGATCTGGAAGGCAACAAATGGGTCATTCCGGCGTCCGGTTATCACATGAAGATGCCGGCCAAGGCCCGTCTGATTGATCTTTTCGACAATGGTGAGTTCGAATCGCTGCCGCAGCCGAAGGTCGTGCAAGACCCGCTGAAGTTCCGCGATTCGAAGAAATACAGCGATCGCTTGCGCGATAGCCGCCTCAAGACCGAGCAGGAAGATACGATTCTCGCCGGTGTCGGGAAGGTGCGGGGATTGAAGCTCGTGGCTGTCGTGCACGAATTCAATTTTATCGGCGGTTCGCTCGGCATTGCCGCCGGCGAGGCGATCGTTAAGGCTTTCGAGCGTGCGACGGCTGAAAAATGCCCACTGGTTATGTTCCCCGCTTCCGGCGGCGCGCGCATGCAGGAAGGCATCCTGTCGCTGATGCAGCTGCCGCGCACGACGGTTGCCGTCGACATGCTCAAGGAATCCGGCCAGCCCTATATCGTTGTGCTGACCAATCCGACCACAGGCGGCGTTACCGCCTCCTATGCCATGCTTGGCGATATTCATCTGGCCGAACCCGGCGCTGAAATCGGCTTTGCCGGCAAGCGCGTGATCGAGCAGACCCTGCGTGAAAAACTACCCGAAGGCTTCCAGACCTCCGAATACCTGCTGGAGCATGGTATGGTCGATATGGTCGTCAAACGTCACGATATTCCGGAAACGCTGGCGCGTCTCCTGAAGATCCTGACGAAGAAGCCGGTTTCGGCGGCGAACAACATGAATAGCGGCGCAATCGCTCTGGCGGCGAGCGCCTGATAACCGATAAGCAGGCGGGGTGCCGAATTGATACCCAGAGGCCAAACCGCGGTGAGTGAGGCAGCACAGGAGATCGACAAACTCATGGGATTGCATCCCAAGGGGTTCGATCTGTCTCTCGATCGCATCACCCGTCTTCTCGATGTGCTCGGCAATCCGCACAGGAAACTGCCGCCGGTGATCCATGTCGCCGGCACCAACGGCAAGGGGTCGGTTACCGCCTTCTCCCGCGCCCTGCTCGAAGCCGGCGGCTACAGCGCCCATGTCCACACCTCGCCGCATCTCGTCAATTGGCACGAGCGTTATCGCATCGGCGTCAAAGGCGGACGCGGACAGCTCGTGGATGATGCCGTCTTCGCCGAGGCCGTGCGTCGTGTGGCAGATGCCAATGCAGGACAGCACATCACCGTCTTCGAAATCCTGACGGCGGTCACCTTCATCCTGTTTTCCGAACATCCGGCCGATGCCGCGATCATCGAAGTCGGTCTCGGCGGCCGGTTCGACGCGACGAATGTCATTTCCGATCCGGCCGTCTCGGTGATCATGCCGATCTCGCTGGATCACCAGCCCTATCTTGGCGACAGAGTGGAGCTGATCGCGGTCGAAAAGGCCGGCATCATGAAGCCGGGATTTCCCGTTGTCATCGGTCATCAGGAATATGACGCAGCGCTCGACGTCCTTATGTCGACGGCCGAACGGCTGCATTGCCCGAGCGCCGTCTTCGGGCAGGATTTCATGGCGCATGAGGAATATGGCCGGCTCGTCTACCAGGACGAGTTCGGTCTTGCCGACCTGCCGCTGCCGCGCCTTCCCGGTCGCCACCAATATGCCAATGCCGCCGCCGCCATTCGTGCCGTCAAGGCGGCCGGTTTCACCGTCACCGAGACGATGATGGAAAAGGCGATGAGTTCGGTCGAATGGCCGGGCCGGCTCCAGCGTTTGAGCGAGGGCCGGCTGCTCTCGCATGCGCCTGTCGGCGCCGAAATCTGGATCGATGGCGGGCACAATCCCGGTGCCGGTGAAGTGATCGCCGAAGCCATGGCCAATTTCGAGGAGCGCCAGCCTCGGCCGCTTTTCCTGATCATCGGCATGATCAACACCAAGGATCCGGTCGGTTATTTCAGGGCCTTTGCCGGCTTGGTCGAGAAGGTTTTCTGCGTGCCGATCCGCGGCAGCGAAGCGATGATCGATCCGGTGATATTGTCGAATGCCGCCTATGATGCGGGCTTGGTTGCCGAACCGATGTCGACGGTCGGCGATGCGCTGGAAACCATCAAAGCCGTGCTTGATCCGGAAGCCTTGCCGCCGCGCATTCTGGTCGGCGGCTCGCTCTATCTCGTTGGCGATGTGCTTTCCGACAACGGCACGCCGCCGAAGTGAACCCTGCAAATTGAAAAAGCCCGGTCGAAACCGGGCTTTTCGTCAATGCGATATCATCAGGGCGATATCAATCAGGCAGCGTTCGAAATCCAGTTCGAAAGGGCGGTCTTCGGCTTGGCGCCGACAGAGATATCGGCAACTTCGCCGCCCTTGAAGATCGCAAGGGTCGGAATGGAGCGCACGCCGAACTGTGCGGCGAGTTCCGGGTTCTCATCGATATTGAGCTTGGCGACCTTGACCTTGCCTTCCAGCTCGACGGCGATTTCTTCGAGGCTCGGTGCAATCATCTTGCACGGGCCGCACCATTCAGCCCAGAAATCGACGACGACGGGTTCTGCGGATTCCAGAACTTCCGACTGGAAGTTATTGATATCGACTTTCACGGTAGCCATGGGCTGCTCCTTTACCGGATTGGATGTTGAACCACATGTGATGGTGCGGCGCCGAATTTTCAATGTCCGGTATTTCACTTTGTCTTGACTCCTGCAAGCGCCAAACCGAGCGCCTTTTCGCTCAGCGTGTAGAGCGAGGCGTTCTCGGTATAGACAAGCATGCAGTCGATCCGCTTATCAGGATAGAGCGGCGCCAGGATCTCGCGATAGATCGCGAGCTGCGCCTTGTGCGCGAAGGGGATGGCCTCTTCCGTTGCCGGCGGCACCCGGTTGGTCTTGTAGTCGAGAATGACGACGCGATCGGTAAGGACGGCAAGCCGGTCGATGCGGCCGGAGACGGCATAGCGCCGGCCTTCGAGCGTCAGCGTTCCCATGACCGAGACCTCGGGCTGGGCCTGCGCACCGAGGACGTCCTGCAGGCCCTGCTCGTCCAATAGTTTCAGAACCGAATCGACAAGCTTGCGCCGTTCGCCTTCCGGCCAGAAACGAGCCGCCCGTTCGGCATAACGGCTCGCCGCATCGGGCTGTTCGGCAGGTGGAATGTCGGGAAGCGCCTGCAGCATGCGATGGATCAGTCTGCCCTTCTCCAGTGAACGATCGCTGCGCGGCTTCTCGGTAAACAGCGGCGAAACGACCAGCAACCCGCCCTCGTCTTCATCGATGATCGTGCCGGCGCCGGAGGGGCTGAGCGGCCGGGGCAGCGCAGCCTGCGGTGGCAAGGGCCGCAACAGGCCGTCCGGCAAACTCTCCTCGTTGTCACGCTCCTCGCTGCGGTTGACACGCTCGAAGCTTCGTTCCACCCGCGGCACACGCCATTTGATGCCCGGCCATTCCCCATCGGGACCGGAGAATGTGGTCGCTTCCACAAGTGGATGATCGTCGCTCAGTGCCGTCGAGATCATCATATGCCAGGTGTCGTTGTTTACGCGCACGCCGCGATAGCCGCAGACGACCAGCCGGTCGGCGGCACGCGTCATGGCGACATAAAGCAACCGGCGATATTCTTCTTCCGCCAGCATCTGGATCCGCGCCGCATCGTCCTGCGTCAGCGAATTGGAAAGATCGGAGACGGGAACCCAGACCGGCATTGGCGGCTCGTCGGCGTCCGTCTCGATCAGGCGAAGCTTGGGCAGATGAGTATGGGTGAAGGCCTTCGAACCGCCGTCGACCAGGAAAACGATCGGTGCTTCAAGACCCTTGGAAGCATGCACCGTCATGATTCGCACTTCGTTGCGCCCCTTGTCCTGCTCACGCTTCATTACGGGTGCTTCGAGTTCAAGCGTCGAGATGAAGGATTGCAGACCGGGAAGGCCGGAGCTCTCGTGGTCGAGCGTGAAGGTCAGGAATTCGTCGAGAATATCGCTGACCTCGGTGCCGAGACGGGCAAGGAATTGTCGTCGCCCGCCATGGCTGCCCAGCACACGGGCATAGAAATCATGAACCGACAGGCTTCTGGACTGCCGGAGGAACAATTCCAGCCTTTCGACGGCAACGCGGAAGCGTTCGGTGCCGTCGGCGGCGAAGCTTTTGAGATGGCTCCAGGCACTCTCATTATCGCCGCGCAGGCCGGCAATCGCAAAGATGTCGTCCTCGGAAAGATCGAAAAGTGGGCTCTTGAGCACCGCGGCGAGCGAAAGATCGTCTTCCGGCAGAAGCAGGAAACGGCCGAGCGCCAGCAGATCCTGCACGGCGATATGGCTGGTCAGCACCAGTCTGTCGGCGCCGGCGACGGGAATGTCGCCGCGGCGCTTCAAGGCGCGCGTCAATGCATTGACGAAGGCGTCACGCTTGCGCACCAGCACCAGGATGTCGCCGGCTTCGATCAGGCGCTCCTTGCCTTTGTCGACGATCGTCTCGCGGCCGACGAGCGTGCCGATCGAGTGGGCGATCCGCCGCGCGAGGATTGCGGCCGGCGCGCTTTCCGGCGTCGCGTCGAAGGGCGCCGTCCAGTCTTCCTCCCTCACCACCGCTTCCGGCGCGACCATCTCCCAGAGGTCGACGGCGCCGGGATGTCCGATGCGGCTGGAGCGGTGCACGACCGGCTCGCCGAGCGCGCTGAGGCCGCGCGCGTTCTCGGGTGTCTTGAAAATATGGTCGACGGCCTCGAGCACGTCGGCGGTCGAGCGGAACGACAGCGGCAATCGGACGGAGGAAAAGTTCTGCCCGCTATCGGACACGCGCCGCCGCGTCCGGTCGCTCTCCTCGGAAAAACGCTCGGGCCGCGCCCCCTGGAAGGAATAGATCGACTGCTTTTCGTCGCCGACGGCAAACAGCGTGCGCACGATCGGCCGGGCGCTTTCGCCGGAGAAGAAATCTTCGGCGAGCGACTGGATGACGCTCCACTGGATCGGGCTGGTATCCTGCGCCTCGTCGACGAGGATATGATCGATACCCCGATCGAGCTTGTAGTGGACCCAGGGACCGACGCCGCTTTTCGTCAGCAGGTCGGCGGTGCGGGTGATCAGGTCCTCGAAATCAAGCTGGCTGCGCTGCTTCTTCAGCTCCTCGTAGTCGTGGTTCAGCCGGTCGGCGAGGACGAGTGCTGCATGTGTGGCGCCGTACATCCGTATCAGTTTCAGCCGGTCGCGGCTTGCTGCGACATGCGCGCGGGCAATGGCGATGGCGTCCGCCAACTGTGGTGCCTCGGCAAGCATGGCCTTTACGAAGAATTGCGAGTCCGCCTTGGGCTCGCCCTTCACGGTCAGAAAGATTTTTTCGAGAAACTCAGCGCGCCTTGCGTCGTCGCGCTCCCGCCCGGCGAGCCTGAGGCCGTAGGCAACCTCCTGCGCCTTCGCACCACCCTTCTGGTCGGCAAGCGAGAGATAGAGTTCCAGCGTTCGGCCCGAAAGCTCCGGCAAAGGCCAATATTGCGCCGCGATCCGGCTTTCCGTGTCGTCGGCGGCGAGGCCGAGCTTTTGGTGCAGGACCATCTCCATACCGCCCTGCTGTTCGGCCGTCGCGGTGAAACGACGAATGGCGTTGCGGTTGGCGACGATATCGCCGAGCAGGTTCTCCAGCCCGGATTCGTCGCCGAGATTGAGCACATAGGCGAATGCCTCGGCAAGGGCGCTGTCTTTCTCCGGCGCCGTCGCCGTCAGCAGCGCCCGGCGCGCATCGGAAAGCAGGGATGCCGCTGCGCGATCGTCGAGAACCGAGAAATGCCCGGCAACGTTGGCCTCCAGCGGGAACTGATGCAGCAGCGCCTCGCAAAAGGCATGGATCGTCTGGATCTTCAGGCCGCCGGGCGTTTCCAGCGCCTTCGCAAACAGCCGGCGCGCCTCGCCAAGCCTCAATCCGTCGGGAGCCGTACCTTCGATCTGCATGATCCGCCGGCTAAGGTCGTCATCATCGAGCACCACCCAATCCGCCAGCCGTTCGAAGACCCGGTTCGACATTTCGGAGGCTGCAGCCTTGGTATAGGTGAGGCACAAAATGGCCGAAGGCCGCGCTCCGGCGAGCAGCAGCCGAATGACCCGCTGTGTCAGCACATGCGTCTTGCCGGAGCCGGCATTGGCCGAAACCCACGCCGAACGCAGGGGATCGGAGGCAATCGCCTGCTGGATCGTCGTCCAGCCGATCCAGGCGCCGGGATCGTCGTCGGTGGGAAGCGCGGTCACATCACTCATCGCCGCCGCCCTCTTCGGTTTCGGCCGTCGACCACTCGGAGACGCGGGCCAGATGATCGTAGTCGCCGCCGAAATCGAATTGCTGGGCCGGGATCAGCCGCGCGGTAAAACCTCTTTCGCTGGATTGCAGCAAACCCACGAATTTGACCAGTTGATCGATCGATTCGGCGGCGAGATCCATCGCGGATTTCGCCTTGTCGCTGCGGGCAGAGTTTTCGTTGTTGACCGTATCGACCTGGAAGCGGCTCCCGGGTCGCAGACGCACATAGAGCAGGTCTTGCGGCACGCGGCTGCCGGCATCGCGGAAGGCGCCGGCGCTCAAGGCCGCCGCTTCAAGCGCAAGCTGCGGATCGAGAAGCACGCGCGCCTGCGCCGGCGAGGGATTGTAGCCGGTCTTGTAGTCGATGATGTCGGCCGAGTGTGGTCCTGTTATGTCGATCCGGTCCGCGACGCCAGTGAGCCGGATATTGATCGGCTCCAGCTCCATACCGCCCCGCACCTCCGTCAACGTTTTCAGGATGCCATGCCGCCGTCCGGCCTCCCATTCGAGGAAGGCGCGGGCCACCTCGCGAAAGCGCGGCCGCCAGACGGCATCGATATGCGGCGGTAGCCGCTCCATGTCGAAAAGTTCGGAAAGGATGCGCTCCATGGCCGCTGCCGCATCCGGTGTCCCGGCAATATGGGCCTCGCGGATGAACCGGTCGACGATCTTGTGGTAGAGCGTTCCGCGTTCGGCCGCACCCGGATCGCGGTTGAACGCGTCGACGGGGTCGAGACGCAGGATGCGGCGGGCATAGATGGCATAGGGGTCGCGGCGCAGCCGGCCGACTTCGCTGAAGGAATAGGATTTCGGCTGCAATGCCAGCGGCGGTTTCGGCGAGGGTCGTTGCGCCGGCGTCTGGCTATCTCCCCGATCGATGAGGCCGGCCCATTGCAGGAACCGGTTGCCGCGCCCTTTCAATTCCGCTTCGAACGCCTCTCCGCCGAGCGCCAGCAGCCGCTGCAGCCAGCGCGAGGCGACGGTCGGCGTCGAGCCCTGGCGCAGCGCGCGCGAATAGATCAGATGGCGCGTGCCGTTTGCCATCTCGAAATCATGCGCCAGCTGGCCGATGCGTCGTTCCGGCGGTTCGAGGCCGATCTCCGTCTTCATCATCCGTGGAATGAAGGGGTTATTGGCGGTCTGCCCCGGCCAGGTGCCCTCGTTCAGGCCGCCGAGGATCAGCGTATCGACGCTCTGCAGGCGGGCTTCCAGCGTGCCGAAGATGAAGAGGCGGGGATGACTGAGCGCCCGCGGCTTCACGGCATGACCGGCGGCAAGGGCGGCCATGATGTCGATCCATTGCGGTCCGTCGGCCTCCATCTGGCCGTCCGTGTCGATCACCTCGCTGAGCAGGGCGGCGAGTGCATCTCCCGCTTCACCAGACCAGAGCTCGGCGAGATTGCCTTGCGGATCGACCGCGACCGCTTCGAGCGAACGGCCGGTGCGCTCCGCCCATTCGGACAATGTGAAGCTCAGAGTTCTCCCGCGATCTTCCGGCCGGTGTCGCATCAGTACCGACGCCAGTGGCTCGGTCGCCTGCGTGACCCGCCGGGCAAGGTCGTTTGCGGCGTCGGCTGCATCAGGCGAAAGCGCTTTGCGCCATTGCGGCGCGTGCCTGTCCAGCGCCTGTTCGGCAAGTTGGTGGGTGAGCAACGGCTCGAGCGTGCTGATATCCACCTCGGCCACGCCGCCGCGCAGCGCCAGCAGCTCGAGCGCCTCGGTAGCGGAAATCAATGCGTCACGTTCCAGGCCGAAGCGGGCAAGCGGATGTTTGAGCAAAGAGACGATCGCCACCGGATCGCCCGGTCGCAGCGCTGCCTCGAGCAGCAATTGCAGCAAGGTGCCCTGCGGCATGGCCGCAAGCGGTGTACCCGCCGAATCGTCGGCGAGGATGCCGAAGCGGGAAAGCTCGGCCATGACCCGCCGCGCGAGATTGCGGTCCGGCGTGATGAGTGCTGCCCGGCTCTCGCCGTCCTGTCCCGGCCTCTCCAGTGCAAGCCGGAGCGCGATGGCAATCGCGGTTGCTTCTTCGCGTTCGTTGGCGGCTTCGATCAGCGAAACATCGGCGAAGGCTGAAGGCAGGGTGCCCTCGGGCAGGCCGCTCTTCCATGCCCCCCAATCACTGGTCGCCTCCGATGGGGCGAGGGCTCGAGACAGGATTTCGGCGCGCCGGTCAAGATCGCCCTCCGGTCCGTCGAGGGGCGTTACGTCGGCACGCGTCAGCTTCAGCCGCTTGAGCAGCGACGACAGGCCATATTGCGGATGGCTGCGACTTGCCGGATTGGCATGTTGGCCGGGCGCCGGTTCCGGCGCGACCATCTGCCAGTGGTTCTCGGGCATGACGAGATCGAGGCCCGGCAGCACGATGACGCCTTCGGGCAGATTGGCGACGGCGGCGATGAGATCGGCGGTGGCGGGAACGGAACCCGTCGAACCGGCGATGATGATCGGCCCAGCGGGTTTCGTCCCCGAAAGCCGGCTTGCTTCGGCCCGGAGAATGGCGTTTCTGTGCCGCGCCGGCGAGGATTTGCCGAGTTCCGAAAGCCGCTCCGGCCAGAAAGCACTGGCGATCTGCAGGAATTCTGCCGTCAGCTGCCACCAGGCGGCATAGTCGCCGGTGTCGAGTTTCGACAGCTCCGACCAGTCGAGATCCTCGGTTTCGATTGAATCGATCAGTTCCGCCAGGTTGCGGGCGAGCCAGATCGCATCCGCCGGGCTTGCGGGTGCGACGAGCGGCGAGTCCGAATGAATGTGGCGGACGATCTCAGGCAGCTTGTTTCGCCAGGCGAGGATCAGGCGAGCCAGTTCCAGAAGACGGGCGGTATTCGACAGTGGTTGGGCGAGATCGATCGTAGCCGGCAGTGCCTCGTCGAAATAACCGCTGTCGTCATCGGTTTCGCCGAGCGGACGGATGACCGGCAGAATCGCCGAGCGGCCGCCGAGCAGATCGACGAATTCAGAGCGCAGAACGCGCACGGCGCGCCGTGTCGGCAGGTAGATTGTTACCTTGGCCAGCGATAGCGGATCATCGGCCTCGTGCCGGAAGAGTGGCGTCAGCCGGCCGTCGCAAAGCGTCGTCGCCAGCGTTTTCAGGAAGGAGAGACCCGCCGGGATTGTCAGGATGCGTGGCTGGTGCCGCTCCGCCATGGCTTAAGCGAACGCCCGCAATCGTCGGATCGTTTCCTCCGCCTCGCCGATCGCCTCCGGCGTTCCCACAGTCAGCCAATGGCCTTCGAGCACCATGCCGAAAAGTCGTCCGCGCGCGATCGCCTTGTCGAAATAGATATTGAGGTTGAAGGCATCCTTCGGCGCATCGTCGAACAGCGATGGGTTCATGGCGATGGCGCCGGCATAGACGACGGGATTGGATGGATCGTCGCGATAACGCGCCAGCCGGCCATCGGCCGCCAGACTGAAGTCGTTCTTGCCGTTGTGACCCGTCGTATCTTCGATCCCAACGCAAAGCAGCGCCATATCCATGTGGTCGGCATCGAAGAATCCGGCTAAGCGTTGCAGGTTCGTCGGCCGCCCCGGCTGTTCGCCGATCCAGAAGAGATCGGCATTCATGACGAAAATATTGTCGCGGGTAAGCAGGCTGAGCCCCTTCGCCAGCCCGCCACCGGAATTCATCAGCGCGTCACGCTCGTCGGAAATGACGATGTCGAGGCCGCGATAATTCCCGAGATGATCGAGCATCTGTTCGGCGTGGTGGTGAACATTGACGACGGCGCGTTCGACGCCGGCCGCCACCAGCGAATCCAGCGCGTAGTCGATCATCGGCTTGCCGTCGATCTTCACCAGCGGCTTCGGGATCGTGTCGGTGATCGGGCGCATGCGGGTTCCGAGACCCGCGGCCAGTACCATGGCTTGTCTGATGGTCATCCTGATTCGGAACTTATGATTCGCTCTGGCCTATTCCAGCCCTTGCGCACCAATCGCGCAAGGGGGCAAGCGTTTCATGCTCGAGCGCGACGTTCAGATAGGCGAGCGTGCGCGGCATGTGTTTCAGATAACCCGGCTTGCCGTCGCGCTGCAACAGCCGCACCCAGAGGCCGGCAAGCTTGCAATTGCGTTGCGCAGACATGATCGCCCAGGCCTTCATGAATCCGGTTTCGTCGAAACCGCCCTGTGCGTGGCGAAGCGTCAGATAATCAGCCATCAATTGCCGGAAGAGATCCGGCTCGATCGTTACACGCGCATCCTGGACGATCGAGGCGAGATCATAGGCCGTAGGGCCGATCATGGCGTCCTGGAAATCGATGAGGCCGATCCGTTGGATGCCCTTCGCCTGCGGTCGCCAGATGATATTCGGCGAGTGGAAGTCGCGCAGCAGCAGATTGTTCTCGGCCGATGCAAGCTCATCAATGAGCCTATCCCAGATCGCCAGATAATCCGCCCGCTCTTCTTCCGTTGCCGGTGCTCCCTGACGCTTCCAGGGCAGGTGCCAGTCAAGCACCAGCCGCACCTCCATCTTCATCGCCGTGCGGTCGAAATCAGGAATATGATGGACATGCGCCTTTCCAACAGGAATGTCCTGCGGAAATTTCAGGGCGTGCAGTTTGGCAAGGCAGGCAACGCTTTCGCGATAGCGTTCGACAATAGGCTGACCCCGGGCATCCAGAACGCCGTCGCTGCCGAGATCTTCGATCAGCAGAATACCCTTGTTATAATCCACCTTGTAGATCTCGGGCGCCGCAAAGCCGTCCTTGCGCAGCACATCGGCGATCGCCACGAAGGGATAGGCGTTTTCGGCGAGATGCGCGACTTTGGGATAGGGTTTGCCGTCGAGAACCGGCGGTCCTTCGGCAAGCGGCGGCCAGTCCATCAGGATGACGCGCTGGTTTTCGGCCTTCGGATAGATCGCCTCATAGGCACGTAACGAGGCATCGCCGGTCAGGAAGCGACGCCTCGCTTCGGGATGACCAGCATCGTCAAGGAAATCGCGAATCGACAGGACACGACGGATGCGTGAATTTTGCGCACCGGTAGCTCTGATTGTCGCCCGGCGGCCATTACCTTCATGTTCCAGCGTCAGCGCGATGCGCTCCGCAGGCAGTTCGCTCTCGGCCATCTCAGGCCATTCGACGAGACAGATGCCGTTTTGCAGAGCCTCGTCGAAGCCCAGTTCCATCAGTTCGGCCGGATCGCCAAGCCGGTAGAGATCGAAATGAGAAACGGGGATGCGCAGGTCGTAGGATTGCACCAGCGTGAAGGTCGGGCTCGGGACTTCGAGCTCCTCGTCATCGGCGATGGCGCGCAGGATCGCGCGGGCGAGCGAGGATTTCCCCGCGCCGAGATCGCCGGAAAGAGCAAGGCAGTCACCGGCTTTCAGGGCCAGCGCCAAATCTTCGCCGAGGCGGAGGGTGGCCGCCTCGTCTTCCAGAAAAAGCGAGATTGCATCGCCGGTCGTCATTCGGCGGCGGCGGAATGCGGTACATCGACCGAGGGAATACGGCAGACGACGGTCGTGCCATTGCCGGGTTCGCTGTCGATCGTCACGTCGCCATGATGCAGGCTGACGAAGCTGTCGACGATCGAAAGGCCGAGGCCGGCGCCGCCGCGTTTGCCGCTTTTCGCTCCCGTCGCGAAACGGTCGAAGACGGTGGCGATCATGTCAGGCGAGATGCCCGGGCCGCGATCGCTGACGGAGAAGACGAAATCCGTGCCGTCGCGATGGCATTCCAGCGAGATCGAGCTGCCTTCTGGCGAGAAATTCGCCGCATTGGAAAGCAGCTTCAGCAGGATCTGTTTCAGCCGCTGTGGATCGGCAACGATCGAGCCGAGATAGGCGGGTGCGGTGATTTCGAGTGCGACGCCGCTTTCCTGGAGACGATCGGCGATCTGCATCGACACGTCGTCGAGCAGATCGTTGAGATCAATATCCGCATAGTTGAGGCGCATGATGCCGGCATCGACGGTCGCAAGGTCGAGAATATCGTTGACCAGCGTCAAGAGAACGGAGGACGAGGTCGAGATGTGGTCGATATATTCGGCCTGCCGTTCGGTCAGCGGGCCGACGCCCGGCGTGCGCAGGAGATCGGTGAAGCCGATGATGTTGGTCAGCGGCGAACGCAGCTCGTAGGACACGTGCTGGACGAAGTCGTTCTTCAGCTCGTCGGCCTTGCGCAATGCTTCGTTCTTCTCGGTCAGCGCGCGCTCGGCCCGCACGCTGTCGGTCATGTTGACGAAGGTCAGCATGGTCTGGGCGTTCGGCAGCGGGATAACGGCGTAGTCGAGCACGAGGCCGGAGAAGAGTTCCAGCGTCCCCTGGCCCGAGCGGCGTTCGTCGTCGAAGCTGGTGATCAGTTCGGCGAAGGCCTTCCAGCCGTCCGGCCGGTCATAAGACGGCGCGCAGGCCTCGCCCAGCGCACGAATATGGGTGCCGGGCTTGGCTTCGGTTTCCGTGATTCCCCAGAGCGCGCGGAAGGCCGGGTTCGAAAGGCGGATGCGTCCGTCAGGGCCAAACACCGCCACACCTTCGGAAAGATGGTCGATCGTTTCGCCCTGCACCTTGACCAGCGTGTTGTAGCGCGTTTCGAGATCGACCTGCTCGGTCAGGTTTTCGAACACCCAGGTGGCGCCGCCCTGGGGATGGGCAGTCGCGAAGACGCGCAGCGTCTGACCGTTCGGCAGGTGCCAGAGATCGGATTGCGTGTCGAGCGCGCGATAGACGGAGAGCGCGGTTTCCTTCCAGCTTTTCCAGTTGAGCTGGTCCGGCAGTTTCTTGGCTGCCCGCAGCCGCTCGAGCAACTCGCTGTTGTCAGGCCGGCCTTCGAGGAAGGCGATATCGAGCTGCCAGAGCGCCACGAAGGCCTGGTTGTAGAATTGCAGGCGGCGGTCGCCGTCGAAAATGGCAACGGGAGTGGCAAGATGATCGAGCGTCTCGGCATGGCTCTTCAGCGTCCGCTCCAATTCGGCGCGCACGGCCTCTACGTCGGACACATCGATCGCGATGCCGGCCGATCCGCCAGGAACCCTGACGTCGACGACGTCGAAGAATGTGCGGTTGCCGCGCACGACCGTCGAGATCGTGTCGTGGAAGGGCGATTCCGGCGTCGTCGTCGCGCGAATGCGCTCGCGCGCCACGGTGGTCAGCATCTCGCGGCCTTCATTGATCGCCTGCTGCGGCGAGCGCGCTTCGACCGTCTCGCCATAAGCCTGGTTGACCCAGGTGAGGCGCCCCACCGGGTCGCGCTGCCAGGCCGGCATGTCGATCGCGTCGAGCATGGTCTGGAAGGCCGAGATCGAGGTCATCAGCCGGTCGCGCTCGATCCTGAGCTCTGCGAGTTCGGCGCGCAGATTGTTGAGCGCCACGAAACGGACGAAGGCACGCCCGCCGGAAACCCGGCCCTGCGCCTCGAGGATTTCGTCGCGGATGGTTTCGACCACCATGTCGAAGCTCTGTGCCTCGTCGCGCAGCCGATCGATCGCCTTTTCCAGTTCGGAGGCCGAACGTGACTTCAGCCACAGGCCGAAGGCCAGGAATTCGCCGTCCTGCGGCGCGCCGGTCTCGGGCGGAAGCTGGCCGAGCAGTTCAGGGCGGGCATTGCCGTCCCAGATGACGATCCGCCGATTCTTGTCGGCGATCAGAGCCTGGTATTGGGAAATGCGCTGCTGGGCGTCAGAGAGTGCCGAGCGGATTTCCCGGCTCTCGTTTTCCAGATTGCCGCGCTGGCGCACGAGCCACAGCGTCGAAAGCAGTGCCGCCGATATGACGCCGATGACGACGGAAACGCCGACGACTTGCGAGGATGTGAAGAGGTGGGCCGAGGCCGCCGCCTGCTGCTCCGTCTGTGCCAGAACCGGCCGCGCCAACGCGGCAAGTGCGGTACCGGCCGCGCAGGTTTTCAGGAAGCGCGCCAATGGTCCATGCTCTTGCTTTGCGGCCTCGTGTGCCGTTGCAGATTTATATCCTTGGCCTGCCATGAGCGGGCGGCGACCGGCGCAAGCGCCATCATCCGCCTGACCGGGCAGGCTGCTTTTCATTTCCGACATCCGCGGTATGTCTCCGTCCTTCAATGTGCCGCATTACGACAAGACATCCCATTTTCGCAGCGGTCGGATGGAGTCCGGCGCCACGAATCAAGTCTTAAAACAATACTTCGGAAGGGAATCGGCGGGAAGGGAGCGTCCAAAAAATAAGCCGCGACATTTGTCAATGCCGCGGCTTCTACATCTTGTGGATATTAACGGTCGGATCAATATCTGTAGTGGTCGGACTTGAACGGGCCCTTCGGCGAGACGCCGATATAGGCAGCCTGTTCCTCGGAAAGCTCGGTCAGCTTCACGCCGAGCTTGTCGAGATGCAGGCGCGCGACCTTTTCATCGAGATGCTTAGGCAGGATATAGACCTTGTTGGAATACTGGTCGGGCTTGGTGAAGAGCTCGATCTGCGCCAGCGTCTGGTTGGTGAAGGAAGCTGACATCACGAAGGACGGATGGCCGGTGGCGTTGCCGAGATTGAGCAGGCGGCCTTCGGAAAGAAGGATGATCCGGTTGCCCTTGGGGAATTCGATCAGGTCGACCTGCGGCTTGACGTTGGTCCACTTGAGATTGCGCAGCGCAGCGACTTCGATTTCGTTGTCGAAGTGACCGATGTTGCCGACGATCGCCATATCCTTCATCTGACGCATATGGTCGATGCGGATGACATCCTTGTTGCCCGTGGTGGTGATGAAGATATCGGCAGAGGAAACGACGTCCTCGAGCAGGACGACTTCATAACCATCCATGGCGGCCTGCAGGGCGCAGATCGGATCGGCTTCGGTCACCTTGACGCGGGCCCCGGCGCCGGAAAGCGAAGCGGCAGAACCCTTGCCGACGTCGCCGTAACCGCAGACGACGGCAACCTTGCCGGCCATCATCACGTCGGTGCCGCGGCGGATACCATCGACCAGCGACTCCTTGCAGCCATACTTGTTGTCGAACTTCGACTTGGTGACGGAGTCGTTGACGTTGATGGCCGGGAAGGGCAGCAGGCCCTTCTGGCTGAGCTGGTAAAGACGATTGACGCCCGTCGTGGTTTCTTCGGTAACGCCCTTGATGGCATCACGCTGCTTGGTGAACCAGCCCGGCGAAGCGGCAAGACGCTTCTTGATCTGCGCGAAGAGGATTTCCTCTTCTTCGGAATGCGGATGGGACAGCACGTCCTCGCCGGCTTCGGCGCGGGCGCCGAGCAGGATATACATGGTGGCGTCGCCGCCGTCATCGAGGATCATGTTGGAAAGGCCGCCATCGGCCCACTGGAAGATCTTGTCGGTATACACCCAGTAGTCCTCGAGCGACTCGCCCTTGATGGCGAAGACCGGAACGCCGGCAGCGGCGATCGCGGCTGCGGCATGATCCTGCGTCGAGAAGATGTTGCACGAGGCCCAGCGGACTTCGGCGCCGAGCGCAACCAGCGTTTCGATGAGCACGGCCGTCTGGATGGTCATATGCAGCGAGCCGGTGATGCGCGCGCCCTTCAGCGGCTTTGCCTGGCCGAATTCGGTGCGGCAGGACATCAGCCCCGGCATTTCGGTTTCGGCGATCGTAATTTCCTTGCGGCCGAAATCCGCAAGCCCGATATCGGCGACGACATAATCTTTTTCAGTGCTCATAGAGGTCTCCAGGCTGAAAAACGTCTCAAAATTGGCGCAGGCGCGAAGATGACCGCGCGACGGATGGGCCGCGTGCTCATGCATGTCGCCTGGAAGTGCAGCGGTTCCGGGACAACGACAGGCATAACGACGAAGAGCTAAAGTGCGTTGCATGAACCAAGTTCGATGCGAACGCGCGTTAGCGCACGGCATGTCGCCGTTTAGCAGGCTTCGTCTGAGATGGCAACAAGGATATAAAGAAGTCTTTATATGTTTATATGAGCTCGGCCGGAGCTCACATTTCTTCGCCGAACCTGTTCTGGATCAGCTGATCCAGCGCCTCCAGGGCTTCCTCGGCCTGACTGCCGCTCGCCGAGACGACGACGCTTGAGCCGGGGCTGGCCGCAAGCATCATCAGGCCCATGATGGAAGTGCCGCCAACCGTCATTCCATCTTTGGAAACGGTGATGGCTGCGTCGAAGGTTTCAACCATCTGCACGAATTTGGCGGAGGCGCGCGCGTGAAGACCGCGCTTGTTGATGATCAGGAGTTCCCGGGAGAGCGATGTCATGAAGGCCCGTTATTTTCCGCTGAGCACACGGCTCGCGACATTGATATATTTCCGCCCGGCTTCGGAAGCCTCCACCAGGGCCTTCTCCATGTTGTTCTCGCCGCGTACGCCGGCAAGCTTGATCAGCATCGGCAGGTTGACGCCGGCAATGACTTCGGTATGGCCGCTGCTCATCACTGATATGGCGAGATTGGACGGCGTGCCGCCGAACATGTCAGTCAGGATAACGACGCCATGGCCGTCATCGGCACCGGAAACGGCTTCCAGAATGTCCTGCCGTCTCTGGTCCATGTCGTCTTCGGGGCCAATGCAGACCGTCTCGATGAATTTCTGAGGACCGACGACGTGCTCGACAGCATGACGAAACTCTTCAGCCAGCTTGCCATGAGTGACAAGCACAAGTCCGATCATGATATTACTGCTCCCATATACGCAATCGGTGGCCCCAATATCGCAATGCAGCAATTACGTCCACCGGTGGGGGCACATCTTGGCTATGAAAAGCCGAAGTGCAAGATAAAAATGCGAATATATAAGGCAGATTGACCAATCCGGAAGGCTTCAATGCCCGATATCGGGTGCTTTCGCCATCAGGATCGCAAGCGGTGCGGAAACACCTGTGAGCAACCGCAATGCGGGAAGCGAAAATCCGGCCGCAAGGCTGACGGTTTCGCCTTCGGGGGGCAGGCGGTTTTCACCGGAAGCGGTGCCCGGAAGCACGGCATAATGCATGGCTGCGCTCGGAATATGATCCTGCTGAACGATGCCGGTGCCGCGAAGCTCGATCAGCCCGGCGATCGACGGTGGGCATGTGGCGATGACCGTGCCGGCCTCTCCCGACAAAAGCACCTGGTCGTCGGCGACCAGTGCCGTGAAAAGCCCGAGCCGGCGCGCCTCGGTCATGCAGGTGAAGGCCAGCATCGATTTGCCCCAGCCGGAGGGGCCGCTGAACAAGAGCCCCGTCCTGCCGACGACGATCGCCGTCGCATGAATGTTCAGAGCGTCGGTCATGCGGCGGCATCGACGGGCAAAGAGAGGATGAAGCGCGCGCCGAGCACATGTCCGCCTTCGGAATCGGTAATGTTTTCGGCTCTCAGCGAACCGCCATGGGCTTCGGCGATCTGGCGGCTGATCGAAAGGCCGAGGCCCGAATTCTGGCCGAAGCCTTCCGATTCCGGACGGTCCGTATAGAAACGCTCGAAGATACGGTCGATATTTTCCGCCTGGATGCCGGGACCATTGTCTTCGATCGTCGTGACGCAGCGCGAACGTGTCCGCACCAGCCGCACGATAATCTTGCCGCCCTTTTCCGGCACGAAAGAGCGGGCGTTCTCGATCAGGTTGGCGATGATCTGGCCGATGCGCAGATCGTGGCCGTTGACCACGAAGCGGGTCTTGACGTTCGGCTTGCGTTCGATCGCATATTCGATCTCCACCTGCTTCTTGCTGCTCCGGACCTGGCGCGAAACCTCGATCAGGTCGCGCAGCAGCACCTCCATGTCGACGGAGCCGGCATCGACGCGGGCGAGTTCGGCATCGAGGCGGGAGGCGTCGGAGATATCGCTGATCAGCCGGTCGAGACGGCGGACGTCGTGCTGGATGACATCCATCAGCCGCTTCTTGGAATCGTCGGAGCGGGCGAGCGGCAGCGTTTCGACAGCGCTGCGCAGCGATGTCAGCGGATTCTTGAGCTCGTGGCTGACATCGGCCGCGAAACTCTCGATCGCATCGATGCGGTCGTAGAGTGCCGTCGTCATTTCGCGCAAGGCGATGGAAAGATTACCGATTTCATCCTGGCGGGCGGAAAAGTCGGGGATCTCCTCGCGCGCCTTGGCGCCGCGGCGCACACGGATGGCGGCGGCCGAAAGGCGGCGCAGCGGATTGGCGATCGTCGAGGACAACACCAGCGAAAGCAGCACGTTGACGAGCGTCGCGACGCCGAAGACGCGCATGATGGCAAGCCGCTCGGCATGAACAATATTGTCGATGTCGCCCGCCTGTGTCGACAGCAGCAGCACACCGAGCACGGCGCGGAAGCGCTGGATCGGCACGGCGACGGAAACGATGAGCTCGCCTTTTTCGGTCGTGCGCACGACCGCCCCGCGCACGCCGGTCAGCGCGTTCATCACCTCGGGATAGATCGAGCCGTCGCCACCCGGCGCCTCTTTGTAGACCGGCAGATTGCCGGGCTGCAACGCCTTGTTGAACAGGGTCGCGAACCACTCGCTCCAGGTCTGCTTCTCCTCTTCGACCGGCGGCAGATCGAAGCGCAGCACCTGGCCGCGCGAATAGAGATGGCGCGAATCGAGCAGCAGATTGGCGTCGGCATCGAAGATGCGGGCGCGTGTGCGCGTCGGAGAGATCAGCCGGCGCAGCACCGGGGCGACCTTCTCGGGGTCGATCGGAAATTCCAGGTCTTCGTCGTTCGGCACCGGGGTGATGCTCTGACCGGCCTGCAGCTCGAGCAGCTTCTGCGGATCGATAGTGATCGAGTTGGTATCGACCGAGGCGGAGGCCGAAACGGCGCCGGCGATGATCTCGCCCTGCGTCAACAGGCTCTCGACGCGAGCGTCGATCAATCCCTCGCGAAACTGGTTGAGGTAGAGGATGCCGCCGACGAGAACCAGCAGCGCGGCCAGATTGAAGAACAGGATACGCCGCGTCAGGCTCGAAAACACCGCATTGCCGAAGATGCGGCGGATCAGCGTGAAGGGGTGCGACCAACGGCGGCCTCGGACGCGACGGGTGCTCACGCCCTCCGCATCGTCCAGATCCCTTTCCTGCACCAACTGTGCCAATGACAGGCCCTTTCGAAGGGCGGGGCCGGATGGAACCGGCCCGCTGCCCTCAACAATTCCCACAGCGCCGCGCGTCTTTTCAGACGCGCAAAAGGCGCTGCAACAGTTTGAACCGCTGCATATTTTATTCTTGGATCGGCTCCAAGGAATTATGCAGTCGCGCCGCGCCGGTTAGGCTCAGGCTGCTTCGCGGAAGCGGTATCCCACTCCGTAGAGTGTTTCAATCATATCAAAGTCGGTGTCGACCATCTTGAATTTCTTGCGCAGCCGCTTGATGTGGCTGTCGATGGTCCGGTCGTCGACATAGACCTGTTCGTCATAGGCCGCGTCCATCAGCGCGTCGCGGCTTTTGACGACGCCGGGGCGCTGCGCCAGCGAATGCAGAATCAGGAATTCGGTCACCGTCAGTGTCACGGCCTCACCCTTCCAGGTGCAGGTATGGCGTTCCTGGTCCATGACCAGCTGGCCGCGCTCCAGTGAGCGGGCCTGCTGCACCGCGCCGGCCTTCGGCGCGCCGGCGGGGCTGGTGCCGGCGGCAGCGGCTTCACGGCTGGAGGCGCGGCGCAGGACGGCGCGCACGCGCTCGACCAGCAGGCGCTGCGAAAATGGCTTGGTGATGAAATCGTCGGCGCCCATCTTCAGGCCGAACAGCTCATCGATCTCCTCATCCTTGGAAGTGAGGAAGATGACGGGAATATCCGACTTCTGCCGCAGGCGGCGCAGCAGCTCCATGCCGTCCATGCGCGGCATCTTGATGTCGAAGATCGCCAGCTGTGGCGGTCGCGCCAAAAGGCCGTCGAGCGCCGAGGCACCGTCCGTATAGGTCTCGACCTTGTATCCTTCGGCCTCCAGTGCGATCGACACAGAGGTAAGGATGTTGCGGTCGTCATCAACGAGCGCGATTGTCGGCATGGTGTTGGTCTCCGTCATCAGTGCGCAATCTCCCGGATTTTGCTCTCCCCAGGCGGTCTCAATGACCGGATGCGCTTATGGAGGATAAAGGTGGAACAAATTGTGGCAAAGATAAAGGGGAAGATTGTCGTAAAATTCGCCGGCAATCTTAAGTGGTGCGGCAAAATGTTTAAACGCGGCTCCTTAAAACGATTTAAAATGTAGGCCATAAATTTAAATCGATTAAATATTTGATATTACTGCACTTTCTCAATTTCTACATCTTGTGTTTTAAAATTTCTGCCCGTATTTTCGCGCTTAGTTTTAACGGCAACGAGCCTGAGCGAAGGGAACTAGCCATGGAAATGTTCGGAGTTCATAACCCGGCAACAGAGCTGGCAACGGTTGGATTGGGCGGCGCAGCCAGCGCTCGCTACAACTTTTCCGCCGCCGCGCTCTATGAAGAAGCGATCCGCCGGGGCGAAGCCGAACTGACCGCTCAAGGTGCACTGCGGGCTATCACCGGCCAGCACACCGGCCGTTCGCCGCGCGACAAGTTCGTTGTTCGCGATGCCAATACCGATGGCGAGATCTGGTGGGACAACAACAAGCCGCTCTCGCCGGAACATTTCGCCCTGTTGCGCGACGATATGCTGGCGCATGCCGCGGGCAAGGAACTCTTCGTCCAGGATCTCGTCGGCGGTGCCGAGGAAGGCCACGCCCTGCCGACCCGCGTCGTCACCGAATTCGCCTGGCATTCGCTGTTCATCCGCAATCTGCTGATCCGCCCCGACGCTGCAGCGCTCCCCACCTTCGTGCCGAAGCTGACGATCATCGATCTGCCGAGCTTCAAGGCCGATCCGGCCCGCCACGGCTGCCGTTCGGAAACGGTGATCGCCTGCGATCTCACCAACGGTCTCGTCCTCATCGGCGGCACGTCCTATGCCGGCGAAATGAAGAAATCGGTCTTCACCGTGCTCAACTACCTGCTGCCGGCCAAGGGCGTGATGCCGATGCACTGCTCGGCCAATGTCGGCCCGGACGGTGACGCGGCGGTCTTCTTCGGCCTTTCCGGCACGGGCAAGACGACGCTTTCGGCCGATCCGGCCCGGACGCTGATCGGCGACGACGAACACGGCTGGAGCGAGAATGGTATCTTCAACTTCGAAGGCGGCTGCTACGCCAAGACCATCCGCCTCTCGGCCGAGGCCGAGCCGGAAATCTATGCGACGACGCAGCGTTTCGGCACTGTACTGGAAAACGTCGTGCTCAACGAAAGCCGCGAGCCGAATTTCGACGACGGGTCGCTGACCGAGAATACCCGTTGCGCCTATCCGATGGATTTCATCCCGAACGCCTCGGAAACGGGCCGCGCCGGGCACCCGAAGACGATCATCATGCTGACCGCCGATGCCTTCGGCGTGATGCCGCCGATCGCCCGATTGACGCCCGACCAGGCGATGTATCACTTCCTCTCCGGCTACACCGCCAAGGTGGCCGGCACCGAAAAGGGTGTCGTCGAGCCGGAAGCGACCTTCTCGACCTGTTTCGGCGCCCCGTTCATGCCGCGGCATCCGGCCGAATACGGCAATCTGCTCAAGGAGCTGATCAGCCGTCATGGTGTGCAATGCTGGCTGGTCAATACCGGCTGGACTGGCGGCGCCTATGGCACCGGCAAGCGCATGCCGATCAAGGCGACACGTGCGCTTCTCGCTGCCGCTCTGGCCGGTGAACTCGGCAATGTCGAATTCCGTGCGGATCCGAATTTTGGCTTCGCCGTGCCGGTCTCGGTCAACGGCGTCGATGGCAGCATTCTCGATCCACGCTCGACCTGGGCCGACAAGGCAGCCTATGACGCGCAGGCCGAAAAGCTGGTCTCGATGTTCATTGCCAACTTCGCCAAGTTCGAAAACCACGTCGACGGCGGCGTCCGCGATGCAGCCCCCGGCGTGAAGGTCGCCGCCGAATAAGGCGCGCAAGCAATTCCAGCAAAAGTGTGCAGCGGTTTTGCGTCCGGAATTGCGCTAAACAGACTCCCTGACTCACGTGAAACCCGGCATCGCAGGATTGCCGGGTTTTCCTTGATGCCGGCCGATATTTTCAATTCATCGTCGATGTGAGATAGAACGCCGCATGGCCAGCGACGCGCTCTATATCGATGACAGGATCACCATCGCGGGATGGGAGCTGACGGAACAATTCGTTCTGGCGGGTGGTCCCGGCGGGCAGAATGTCAACAAGGTCTCGACCGCGGTCCAGCTGTTCTTCAACATTCCGAATTCGCCGTCCCTCAATGATCGCGTGAAAACCAACGCGATCAAGCTTTCCGGCCGGCGTCTGTCGAAGGACGGCGTGCTGATGATCGAGGCGAGCCGCTTTCGCAGCCAGGACCGCAACCGCGAGGACGCGCGCGACCGGTTGAAGGAACTGATATTGGAGGCCGCCAAGCCGCCGCCGCCGCCGCGCAAGAAGACCAAACCGACCAAGGGTTCGGTCGAACGCCGCCTGAAGGAAAAAGCCGGACGCTCGGAAGTCAAGAAAATGCGCGGCCGTCCCGGCGGTAGTGAATGACATGCCGGTACTCCTGAGCGGCATCCGCCATCTCCCCGGCTATCTCGACCGCGCGCGTCAGGAGGCATTGGTCGAGGTAATCCGCGCTGTCGTCGCCGAAGCGCCGCTTTACGTGCCCGCCATGCCCGGCACCGGCAAACCGATGTCGGTGCGCATGACCAATTGCGGGCCGCTCGGCTGGGTGACGGACAAGGAGCGCGGCTATCGTTACCAGCCGATGCATCCGGCGACCGGCAGGCCCTGGCCTGATATGCCGCAGCAACTGCTCGATATCTGGAATGACGTTGCCGGTTACGACAAACCGCCCGAAGCCTGCCTCGTCAATTTCTATTCCGACGACGCGCGCATGGGCCTGCATCAGGATAAGGACGAACAGGATCTCAAGGCCCCGGTTGTCTCGCTCTCGCTCGGCAACAGCTGCCTCTTTCGCGTCGGCGGTCTCAGCCGCAATGACCGTACCCTATCTTTCAAGCTTTCGAGCGGTGATCTGGTCGTGCTCGGCGGCGAGGGGAGACTGTGTTTCCATGGCGTCGACCGCATTCACCCGGCGACGTCGACGCTCCTGAAAAATGGCGGCCGCATCAATCTGACGCTGCGCCGCGTCAATCCCTGAAGCTGATATTCGGAATAGAATCGTCTGCTATAGTTTTCGCAGCGCGACCTGTTCGATCAGATGATCCTTGCCTTTTTTCAGGATAAGATCGGCGCGCGGACGCGTCGGCAGAATGTTCTGGCGCAGGTTCTTCAGGTTGATATTCGCCCAGAGATCCTCGGCGATATTAAGCGCTTCCGCGTCGCTGATCGAGGCGTAGCGATGGAAATAGGAATTCGGATCGCGGAAGGCCGTCTCGCGCAGCCGCATGAAGCGCGTCACATACCAATTGTGGATCTGATCTTCCGCGGCATCAATATAGATCGAGAAGTCGAAGAAGTCGGAGACCATCGGTACGATCTTGCCGCCAGCAGGCAGATCGCGCGATTGCAGCACGTTGATGCCCTCGAAGATCAGGATGTCGGGCCGGTCGACGATCTTGTATTCGTCCGGCAGCACGTCGTAGACTAGGTGCGAATAGCTGGGCGCCTTCACATCCGGCTGCCCCGCCTTGATTGCCGAGAGGAAGCGCAGGATCGCCGCTGTGTCGTAGCTTTCCGGAAAGCCCTTGCGCTGCATCAGCTTTTCCCGCTGCAGCACGGCGTTCGGATGGAGGAAGCCGTCGGTGGTGACGAGATCGACCTTCGGGCTGGAAGGCCAGCGCCCCAGAAGCTCCTTGAGGATACGGGCCGTGGTCGATTTGCCCACCGCGACCGAGCCGGCGATGCCGATGACGAAGGGCGTCTTCGTCACATCGGACAGGCTGAGGAAGCGGTTGCGCTGTTCAAATAGCATCTGCGAGGATTCGACATGCGCCGAAAGCAACCGCGACAGTGACAGATAGATGCGCCGGACCTCGTCGAGATCGATCGGATCGCCCATCGAACGCAGCCGTTTGACCTCGTCGCCAGTCAGCGTCAACGGCGTGTCGGCGCGGAATTTCGCCCATTGTTCGGAAGAGAAGAAGTGGTAGGGCGAATAGGATTCCGACTGGAAGTGATCCAACGTTTCCGGCACCCCGATAATCTCAGTCGCGATACTCATGAACTCTGCCGGCTGGCCTTTTCCTTGAGGCCGGACTGCGCGGTTCTGCGCTCGAGTTCGGCCATGACATTCTCTAACGGTATTTCAGCAATCTTCAATACGACCAATAGGTGATAGAGCACATCGGCGGCCTCATAGGTCAGATTGTCGCGGTCGCCGGTCACCGCCGCCATCACGGCTTCGATCGCTTCTTCGCCGAGCTTCTTTGCCGCTTTCGGCTGGCCAGCGGCCACGAGCTTGGCTGTCCAGGATTGCTCCGGCGAGGCTTTCGATCGCTCTGCGACAATGATTTCGAGATCGGAAAGGGAAAATCCGCTCATAGGTCCGCTTTCAAGGTTCAGTCGAGACGCATGTCGATGCCGCACTTCGACATATAGTGCTTCGCCTCGCTGACGGAATAGGTGCCGAAATGGAAGATCGACGCGGCGAGCACGGCATTGGCATGGCCCTCCTTCACCCCGGCGACCAGATCGTCGAGATCGCCGACGCCGCCCGACGCGATGACCGGCACACGCACCGCATCGGCGATCGCCCGCGTCAGTTCCAGATCGTAGCCGACCTTGGTGCCGTCGCGATCCATCGAGGTGACCAGCAACTCGCCGGCGCCGCGCGCCACCATCTTCTGGGCGAATTCGACGGCGTCGATGCCGGTCGCGTTGCGGCCGCCATGCGTATAGATTTCCCAGGCGCTGAGATTGTCGCCGCCGACCGCCTGCGTGCGCCGGCGCTTGGCGTCGATCGAAACGACGATGCACTGGTCGCCGAACTTGTCGGCGGCTTCAGCGACGAAGTCGGGATTGCTGACGGCTGCCGAATTGATCGACACCTTGTCGGCGCCGCACAGCAAAAGCTTGCGGATATCGGCGATAGCACGCACGCCGCCACCGACCGTCAGCGGCATGAAGCATTGGTCGGCCGTGCGCGACACGACATCGAAGATCGTCTCGCGATTGTCCGAGGAGGCGGTGATGTCGAGGAAGCAGAGTTCGTCGGCGCCGGCCGCATCATAGGCCTTCGCCGCTTCGACGGGATCGCCGGCATCGACGAGGTTGAGGAAGTTGACACCCTTGACGACGCGGCCGTCCTTCACGTCGAGGCAGGGGATGACACGGGCCTTGAGGGTCATTTACGCGGTCTCCTTCGCCCGGGCCGCTTTGATCAGCGCCAGCGCTTCCTTGGGATCGATACGGCCGTCATAAAGGGCACGGCCCGAGATCGCCCCTTCCAGCTTGCGTGCATCGGGTTCCAGCATGCGTCTGACATCGTCGAGCGAGGCAAGGCCGCCCGAGGCGATGACGGGAATGGAGACGGAATCGGCAAGCTCCAGCGTCGAGCTCCAGTTGATACCGGTCAGGATGCCGTCGCGGTCGATATCGGTATAGATGATCGCGCTAACGCCGGCGCCCTCGAATTTCCTGGCGAGCTCGACGATGCCGAGTTCGGAGGCCTCCGCCCAACCCTCGACGGCCACTTTGCCGCCCTTGGCGTCGATGCCGACGGCGACATGACCAGGAAATTTCCGGCAGGCTTCGATGACCAAAGCCGGATTTCTGACCGCGACGGTGCCAAGAATGACGCGCCGCAGCCCGCGCGACAGCCAGGCCTCGATATGATCGAGTGTGCGGATGCCGCCGCCGAGCTGCACCGGATTATCAGTTGCCTTCAGGATCGCCTCGACGGCATCGCCATTGGCCGAATGTCCCGCGAAAGCGCCGTCGAGATCGACCACATGCAGCCATTCGAAACCCTGGTCTTCGAAGGATCTCGCCTGGGCGGCCGGATCGGTGTTGTAGACCGTCGCCTGCTGCATGTCGCCGAGCTTCAGGCGGACGCATTGGCCGCCCTTCAGGTCGATCGCGGGAAAAAGGATCATGTCGTCTTACGTCCGTAGAGTGGTCGGTACCATCAGCGCATTCCACGCATCTACGATATCCGAGCGGAAAAAGACAGCGGCAATGGTGGCCGCGCCGAAAAGCAAAAGAAGGAGCAGGATGACGGCAAAGCCGGCCCGGACCTGGCGCCAGAAGCCGAGGCGCCTCTTCATCGATTTCTCGATTTCGCGCACCCGGTGCAGTGCTTCGCTGTTGACGGCGGTGAGCCGGATTTCAGCCTCCATCGCCTCGACATAGGTCTCGGCATAACTCGACAGGATCTGCGAGGCGCGATCGCGCAGCGTGTTGCGCAGGTCGGTGGAGAGATAGTTGCTGCTGACGGCGGCAAGCTCGGCCTCGTTGGGCGAACGGCCGGCGTTGCGCTTGCGATGGCTGAGGACGAAATCGCGCTTCTGCCGCTCATAGAGTGCATAGGCAAGCAGGCCGATCAGGTCATCCTCGCCCTCGATATAGAATTCCAGCACCGCTTCAGTGACGTCGCCGGCGTTGATGCCGTTGGCGCGCAGCAGCGAATTCTCGTTGCCGGCAAGAAATTCATGGATCATCGGTCCAGCCTTTCTTTCAACACCTTGGCCGCATTGGAGAGCGCTTTCTTATGGATGGTTTCGTCGACACGACGAATGATCGTTCCGTCGGGAAGCCGAATATCCGAGAAGGGCGGCAGGCCTTCCCTGGAGGGTCTCAGCGTGTAGAACACCTTGCCTGATTTCCGCGAAGTCGGCATCGAGCGCACTCCTGTTCCGCCGTTTCCATAAAGGGGAAATAAGGCGGCGGTATTACGGGTTCCAGCGCAGGAAATTGGCGATCAGCGCCAGGCCGAGCTTCTGGCTCTTTTCCGGGTGAAACTGCGCCCCGACCATGTTGTCGCGCCCGACCAAAGCGGTCATCGGGCCGCCATAGTCGACGGTCGCGATGACATCCTCAGCGTTTTCGGCGGCAAGATGGTAGGAATGCACGAAATAGGCGTGCAGCCCCTGCGAGCCGGTGGGAATGCCGTCGAAGAGCGGATGTTCGCGTTTCAGGTCGAGCGTGTTCCAGCCGATCTGCGGGATCTTGAGCGTAGGATCGTCAGGAGTCATTTCGATGACGTCACCGGGAATCCAGTTAAAACCATGCGTCACGGTCTTCTCGAGGCCGCGCGAGGACATGAGCTGCATGCCGACGCAAATGCCGAGGAACGGCCGTGCCTTCTTCTCGACAGCCTCGATCAGCACCTCGGCCATCCCAGGCACGGCATCGAGGCCGCGCCGGCAATCGGCATAGGCGCCGACGCCGGGAAGCACGATGCGATCGGCCTCGGCAACATCCTCCGCCTTGTCGGTGAGATTGATATGCGCATCGATACCCGCCTCACGGGCCGCTCGCTCGAAAGCCTTGGTCGCCGAGCGCAGATTGCCGGAGCCGTAGTCGATAATCGCGACGCGCATCGTCAGCGTCCTCCATCAAAACCAAAGAGACCAAGCGATGTGGCTTGGCCGTGCGGGCTGTTCGAACGGGCCTTGTTGTCCCAGTCCGGTGCCGCGGTGTCGTCACTCGCCGCGACGCCCGTCCTGTCTGCGAAATAGACCTGCTCGGCAATGCCGATCGTATCGGCTGCAATGAGCGCGTCTTCGTTCCAGCCCTTGGCGGCAAGGCTGCGAATACGGAAGTTCTGGCCCTCGAGACCGACCAGCATATTCACGCCAAGCATGATTGCCGCTCCCGCCGGCCCGAGGCCCGGTTCGTCCATCAGCGCCCCGCCAATCCCCTGCAGCAGAAAGGCTGCGGCCGCATGCAGCCACAGCCGATGCGCCAGCAGCCAAGCCCATGGAAACAGGAAGCCGAGCAGCGTGAAGCCGTCACGGATGGTTCGCGTCTCGTTGACCGTGGCGCTCGAGCCGCCAGGCGGTGTCAGGAAAATATAGCTGGATGTCATTGTCGCCGCTCCCTTGAGGGGCTCAGACGAGCGTGCCCTTGGTCGAAGGGACGCGGCCCGCCTGTCTCGGATCGATCTCTGTCGCCGTGCGCAATGCGCGGGCAACGGCCTTGAAGCATGTCTCGGCAATATGGTGGTTGTTGGCGCCATAATGGTTGAGAATATGCAAGGTGATGCCGGCATTTTGGGCGAGCGCCTGGAAGAATTCGCGAACGAGCTCGGTGTCGAACGTGCCGATTTTCGGCGCGCTGAAGGCGACGTTCCAGACGAGGAACGGCCGGCCGGACAGATCGACCGCGGCCTTGGTCATCGTCTCGTCCATGGCGAGATCGATCGAAGCGTAACGGGTGATGCCGCGCCGGTCGCCGAGCGCCTTTGAGATCGCCTGGCCGATGGCGATGCCCGTATCCTCGACCGTGTGGTGGTCGTCGATATGCAGGTCGCCCTTGGCTTCGATCTCCATGTCGATGAGGGAGTGTCGCGAAAGCTGGTCGAGCATATGGTCGAAGAAGCCGACGCCTGTCGAAATCGACGATTTGCCGGTGCCGTCGAGATTGACGGAAACGGAAATCGAGGTTTCGTTGGTCTTGCGGGAAACGCTGCCCGTGCGGCTTGTTACGGTCTCGGCCATATGGCCCTCCATCGGGAATAAGGCCGTTCCTTATCAGGCGCATCGGGAAATATCCAGAAGCCGGGGACGAGAAAAGCCGGCCCATTTGCAATCGGCTCCGGCCCACTTACATAGGGCTCAACACGGCTGGTAACGGCCTGGCCCGGATGACTTTAGGCCTGACTGACCTAAAGTCGGAATCCGGATCGAAATCAACGAATGGCGTAACGCCCGTGTCATGGGCAGACAGGTGTTTTATGACAACAATCATTACAGTTCGAAAAGGCGGCAAGGTGGTGATGGCAGGCGACGGCCAGGTGAGCCTCGGCCAGACCGTCATGAAGGGCAATGCCCGGAAGGTGCGCCGCATCGGCAAAGGCGAGGTGATTGCCGGTTTCGCCGGCGCCACAGCCGATGCCTTCACCCTGCTCGAAAGGCTTGAAAAGAAGCTCGAGCAATATCCCGGCCAGCTGATGCGTGCTGCCGTCGAACTCGCCAAGGACTGGCGCACCGACAAATACCTGCGTAATCTTGAAGCCATGATGCTCGTCGCCGACAAGTCGATCACGCTGGCGATCACCGGCAACGGTGATGTCCTGGAGCCTGAGCATGGCACGACGGCGATCGGTTCCGGCGGCAATTTTGCTTTCGCGGCTGCCCGCGCTCTCATGGATACTGACAAATCGGCTGAAGAGATCGCTCGCCGCGCCCTCGATATCGCTGCCGACATCTGCGTCTATACAAACCACAACATCGTGGTGGAATCCTTGGATGTCGAAGGCTGAACCGCATGCCTTCTAGGCGCTTGGCCTAGACCAGACAGGCCTTCGAGGACTTGGCGAAACAACGACGAATTACGGCCGGGTGCTGCTGAAGGCCCCGGACCGCCAGGAGAATGACACCCAATGACGACTTTTTCCCCCCGCGAGATCGTTTCCGAACTCGACCGTTACATCATCGGCCAGCATGACGCCAAACGCGCCGTCGCGATTGCGCTGCGCAACCGCTGGCGCCGCCAGCAGCTCGACCCGAGCCTGCGCGACGAAGTCATGCCGAAGAACATCCTGATGATCGGCCCGACCGGTGTCGGCAAGACCGAGATCTCGCGCCGCCTGGCAAAACTCGCCGGCGCACCCTTCATCAAGGTGGAAGCCACCAAATTCACCGAAGTCGGCTATGTCGGCCGCGATGTCGAGCAGATCATCCGCGATCTGGTCGAGGTCGGCATCGGTCTGGTGCGCGAGAAGAAGCGGGCCGAGGTGCAGGCCAAGGCGCATGTGAGCGCCGAGGAGCGTGTTCTCGATGCGCTGGTCGGCACGACAGCGTCGCCCGCCACCCGCGAAAACTTCCGCAAGAAGCTCAGGGACGGCGAGCTCGACGACAAGGAAATCGATATCGAGGTGGCCGATGCCGGTTCCGGCATGGGCGGCTTCGAAATTCCCGGCATGCCGGGCGCCAATATCGGCGTTTTGAACCTGTCGGAAATGTTCGGCAAGGCGATGGGCGGCCGCACCAAGAAAGTCCGCACGACGGTCAAGGCCTCCTACAGCGATCTGATCCGCGACGAATCCGACAAGCTGATCGACAACGAGGTGATCCAGCGCGAGGCCGTTCGCTCCACCGAGAATGACGGTATCGTCTTCCTCGACGAAATCGACAAGATCGCCGCCCGCGACGGCGGCATGGGCGCCGGCGTTTCGCGCGAAGGCGTCCAGCGCGACCTCCTGCCGCTCGTCGAAGGCACGACCGTCTCGACCAAATACGGGCCCGTCAAGACCGACCATATCCTCTTCATTGCCTCCGGCGCCTTCCATGTCTCCAAGCCCTCGGATCTCCTGCCGGAATTACAGGGCCGCCTGCCGATCCGTGTCGAATTGCGTCCGCTGAACAAGGATGATTTCCGCCGGATCCTGACAGAGACCGAAGCGAGCCTCATCCGCCAGTACCGCGCGCTGATGGAAACGGAAAGCCTGAGCCTCGAATTCACCGACGACGCGATCGACGCGCTTGCCGATGTCGCCGTGCACTTGAACTCCTCCGTCGAGAATATCGGTGCCCGCCGCCTGCAGACGGTAATGGAGCGGGTCCTGGACGATATTTCCTACAACGCGCCGGATCGGGGCGGGACGGCCGTGACGATCGATGCCGCCTACGTCCGCGAACATGTCGGTGATCTCGCGCAGAATACCGATCTCTCGCGCTTCATTCTGTGATATCGGCGCACCGGTTCATGTCTTTACCGATGTGAATACCGGATTGTGACGAACTCGACTCTCGACAGCGGGCCCTTTACTTTTTAGTGAAGGCCCGTTTTGTTTTCCGCTCCGGCTTTATTCGGCCAAGATTCTGGTCCAGTCAGCCGCATCGCAAACAGGACGATGAACGGACGGGATAGCGGATCGTGCGACGCCTTTTGACAAGCCTTTTGATTGCCGTTGCCCTAGTGAATTCGGCGCCCGCCTTCGCCATGCAGACGGTGCCGGCCGGCAATCGGCACGCCGAGCAGCCCGATATTCCCGGCGCCTCGGTCAGGCGCACCAAGGGCACCAAGAGCAGCTTCGACCTGAAATATGAAAAGGTCCATGAGCTGCTGGCGACCGATCGCGAGCTGATGGGCAAGATTCGCAAGGTCTCCAGCGCTTACGGCATCAATCCCATCCATGTCGTCGGCGCGATCGTCGGCGAGCACACCTACAATGTCGACGCCTACGACCGGCTGCAGGCCTATTATGTCAAGGCCGCCTCCTATGCCGGGGAAAGCTTCCGCTTCGCCTATGACGGCGAAAGCGTCGATGAATTCGTGGCGCGGCCGCAATTTGCCGAATGCAATGGCAAGAGTGATTCCTATACGCTTTGGTCCTGCCGCGAAGATGTCTGGGAAAGCGATTTCCGCGGCAAGTCGGTGGGCGGCAAGAGCTTCCCCAACAACCGCTTCAGCGCGGTGTTTTTCCAGCCCTTCTATGCCGGTCAGACCTTCGGCCTCGGCCAGGTCAATCCGCTGACGGCGCTGATGCTCTCCGATCTCGTCTCCCGCGTGTCGGGTTATCCGAAGCTGAACGAGAAGAATGCCGGCGCCGTCTACAAGGCCATCATGGATCCAGATATCTCGCTCGCCTTCGTCGCGGCCTCGATCCGCAGGTCGATCGACGATTACAAGGAGATTGCCGGCATGGATATTTCGGGCAATCCCGGCCTGACCGCCACGCTTTATAATGTCGGCAATTCGCGCCAGCGCGCCGCAGCCCTTGCTGCGAAAAACCGTGGCGCCGGCACGACCGCCTGGCCGGAGGAGAATTATTACGGCTGGCTGATCAACGACAAGCTGGACGAACTCAAGGGCCTGCTCTAGCTTCAAGCCTGACGGGAAGCGTAGATCTTCCCCGAAAGGCTTTTCCGATGGACATGCGTCCTGACCCCTTCGTTCCGCCAGCACCCTTGCCGCGTACCGTGCCGCCGAGCCGGCTGGAAATCATCCGCATTATCCTGCGCAATCCGCTCGAACTCTGGGGCGAACCGTCCTACACGCTGCCCTGGATCCGCACCAATTTCTTCGGCCAGAGGACGCTGATCGTCAACGATCCCGGCCTCATCAAACATGTGCTGGTCGACAATGCCAATAATTACCGCATGTCGGATGTGCGCCAGCTCGTCCTGCGTCCGATCCTCCGCGACGGACTTCTGACCGCCGAAGGTCCCGTCTGGAAAAGATCGCGCAAGGCGGTTGCGCCTGTTTTCACCCCCCGCCATGCCCAAGGCTTCGCCGGGCAGATGTTAAGCCAATCCGAAGACTATGCCTGCAAATATGAAAGCGCAGGCGAGGCAGGCACAATTTTCGATATCAGCACCGACATGACCGAGCTGACCTTCGCGATTCTCGCTGATACATTGTTCTCCGGTGAAATCGTCACCTCGAGCGGCCATTTCGCCGATGACGTCAACGAACTCCTGCATCGCATGGGCCGCGTCGATCCGATGGATCTGATGCGCGCTCCGTCCTGGGTTCCACGTGTGACACGCATCGGCGGCCAGAAAGTGCTGGAGAAATTCCGCGCTATCGTGCGCAACACGATGGATATGCGGCTCGCAAAGATGAAGGCTGACCGCAGCGCTGTGCCCGAAGATTTCCTGACCCTGCTCTTGGAGCAGACCGGCCCCGAGGGGCTGACGAAGGAGGAGATCGAAGACAATATTCTGACTTTCATCGGCGCCGGCCATGAGACGACAGCCCGGGCTTTGGCGTGGACGCTGTATTGCGTATCGAACAGCCCGCATATCCGCGAGGCGATGGAAGCAGAAATCGACGCGGTGCTCGCCACCGGGGCCGAACCTGTGGAATGGCTGGATCTAATGCCGCAGACGCGCGCCGCCTTCGAGGAAACTTTGCGCCTCTATCCGCCGGCGCCATCCATCAATCGTGCCGCCATATCGGATGATTCCTGGACAAGCGCCAAGGGCGAGCGGATAGAGATCGAGGCCGGTGTCACGGTGCTCATCATGCCCTGGACGTTGCATCGCCACGAACGTCATTGGGATAGGCCGCGCGCCTATATGCCCGAACGCTTCCTGCCGGAAAATCGCGGCTCCATCGGTCGCTTCCAGTTCCTGCCTTTCGGCGCCGGTCCACGTGTCTGCATCGGCGCAACCTTTGCGCTTCAGGAGGCGGTGATCGCCCTTGCCGTTCTGATGCATCGCTATCGTTTCGATTCCACCGATCAGACCAACCCTTGGCCGGTGCAAAAGCTGACGACGCAGCCGCAGAATGGATTGCCGATGCGCGTAACCCCGCGCATAATTTCCGCGAAAGCATAAATCTTTCGAATTATTGTGGAATTGACTGTGAATGAAAGCCGGGCAAAGTGGCAGCATTCAAAGTCGTTGCCAGGGAGAATGCCGCATGAGCCGCGTTGATAAGAACGGTCTTGCCGTCGAAACCGTCCTTCATGATTTCCTCGTCAGCGAGGTGCTGCCGGGCTTGGCGGTCGATGCGGACAAGTTCTTTGCCGATTTTTCGGCGATCGTTCACGATCTCGCTCCGAAGAATCGTGCGCTGTTGGCAAAACGCGACGAGCTACAGGTCAAGATCGATGACTGGTATCGCCGGCATGGCGCGCCGACGGATATGGACGACTACCAGTCCTTCCTTCGCGAAATCGGCTATCTCCTGCCTGAGGGATCAGACTTCCAGGTTTCGACCCAAAATGTCGATCCGGAGATCGCCTCGATTGCCGGACCGCAGCTCGTCGTTCCCGTCATGAATGCCCGCTATGCCCTGAACGCTGCCAATGCTCGCTGGGGCTCGCTCTATGATGCGCTCTACGGCACGGACGCCATTGCCGAGAGCGACGGCGCCGAAAAAGGCAAGGGTTACAATCCGAAGCGCGGCGAGAAGGTCATCGCCTGGGTGCGCGATTTCCTCGATACGTCAGCGCCGCTGCAGGATTTGCGCTGGAAGGATGTCGGGAGTTTCGCCGTCAAGGATGGAGTGCTCGCTGTCAGATCGATCGATGGCGAGCAGGCCACGCTGACGGACGCACGCCATTTTGCCGGCTATCGCGGCGACGCCGCCGCTCCGACGCATATTCTCCTGAAGAACAACGGCATTCACATCGAGATCGTCATCGATGCGGCGACGACGATCGGAAAAGTCGATCCGGCGCATATTTCCGATGTCTGGCTGGAATCGGCAATCACGACGATCATGGACTGCGAGGATTCGATTGCGGCTGTCGATGCCGAGGACAAGGTCACCGTCTATCGCAACTGGCTCGGCCTGATGAAGGGCGATCTGCAGGAAGAGGTGGCAAAGGGCGGAACCAGCTTCATCCGCAAGCTCAATCCGGATCTGCAATATGCCGGTCCGGACGGAACCTCCTTCGAGCTGCATCGCCGCTCGCTGATGCTGGTGCGCAATGTCGGCCACCTCATGACCAACCCGGCGATCCTCGACCGCGACGGCAATGAAGTGCCCGAGGGCATCATGGATGCCGTCATCACCGGCTTGATCGCGCTTTACGATATCGGCCCGGCCGGCCGGAAGAAGAATTCCCGCGCCGGCTCCATGTATGTGGTCAAGCCGAAGATGCATGGACCTGAAGAGGTGGCCTTCGCCGTCGAGATTTTCTCGAGGGTCGAAGATGCGCTTGGTTTGGCGCGCAACACCATCAAGATGGGCATTATGGATGAGGAGCGCCGCACGACCGTCAATCTCAAGGAATGCATCCGTGCCGCCCGCGAGCGCGTCGTCTTCATCAATACCGGCTTCCTCGATCGGACCGGCGACGAGATCCACACCTCGATGGAAGCCGGCCCGATGATTCGCAAGGGCGACATGCGCCAGGCGGCCTGGATTTCCGCCTACGAGAACTGGAATGTCGACATCGGGCTCGAATGCGGCCTTGCCGGCCACGCCCAGATCGGTAAGGGGATGTGGGCGATGCCGGATCTGATGGCGGCGATGCTCGAACAGAAGATCGCCCATCCGAAGGCCGGCGCCAACACCGCCTGGGTACCGTCGCCGACGGCTGCAACCCTGCATGCCACCCATTATCACCGGGTCAATGTCGCCCGCATTCAGCAAGGACTGAAGGATCGCGCCCGCGCCAAGCTCTCCGACATTCTCTCCGTGCCGGTTGCGGTGCGGCCGAACTGGACCCCGGAGGAAATCCAGCGCGAGCTCGACAACAATGCCCAGGGCATCCTCGGCTACGTCGTGCGCTGGGTCGATCAGGGTGTCGGTTGCTCGAAGGTGCCCGACATCAACAATGTCGGCCTGATGGAGGATCGCGCCACATTGCGCATCTCGGCTCAGCACATGGCGAACTGGCTGCATCACAAGGTCGTCACGGAAGCGCAGATCGTCGAGACGATGAAGCGCATGGCCGCTGTTGTCGACCGGCAGAACGAATCGGATCCGGCCTATCAGCCGATGGCCGGCAATTTCGACGATTCGATCGCCTTCCAGGCCGCCCTCGATCTCGTCCTGAAGGGCAGGGAGCAGCCGAACGGCTACACCGAGCCGGTGCTTCACCGCCGCCGCCTCGAGCTGAAGGCGAAGCAGGCTGCGTGATAGGAAGATACGAAAAGGCCGCCGGAACGACAGTCCCAGCGGCCCTTTTTTTACCGAATTCGATATCTAGCTTACTGAATGACGACGACCTTTGATGTGCCCTTGCCGGGACGAACGCGGCTGTAGAGGTCGATAACATCCTGGTTCATCAGGCGAATGCAGCCCGAGGAAGCGGCGGTGCCGATCGAAGCCCATTCCGGCGTGCCGTGCAGGCGGAAGAGCGTGTCCTTGCCGTCCTCGTTGAAGAGATACATGGCGCGTGCGCCGAGCGGATTGCTGAGACCCGGGCCCATGCCGTCTTCGACATATTTGGCGACGTCGGGCCGGCGGACAGCCATTTCCTTCGGCGGGTGCCAGGTCGGCCATTCCTGCTTCCAGGCGACGTAGGCGGTGCCGGCCCATGCGAAGCCCTGCTTGCCGACGCCGATGCCGTAGCGCATCGCCTTGCCGTTGGCCAGGATGTAATAGAGGAAGCGCTCGCGCGTGTTGACGATGATCGTGCCGGGGCGCTCGGTGGTCTCGTAGTTGACGACCTGGCGGCGGAACTGCGGCTTGACCCGGCTGATCGGGATCGCCGGCAGCGAGTATCCGGCATCCTTCGTCACGCCGTAGGCGTCATCGAAGATCTGGGCCGTCTGTACTGTCGGGCCTGCGCCCTTGTCGTCGACGGACGCGCTGTCTGAGCTCGTGGAGCAACCGGCCAGAGCGAGCGTTGTCAGCAGGCCAAATACAGGGAATGCATTGCGGATGCGCATGGATGACTCTTGAAGTTTTGGGGCAAGGAGAACGGTCTCTCGACCATCGTTGATTATGGTTTATTTTCGATTAACTTGCGCTTTGCAAGGCTACTGCAGCGCGACAAATCCGTCTGCGGCGCAAATTAGAAGCGCATGGTTTTTTTGCAACAACACGCCAGCCCCTGCGGTGGTTATCCATGACGATTTTGAGTGTTTACAATAACAATCCGTTAATCGATGGCCGGCAATCGGACAGGGCCATGATGGTGCGGCGGGGAACGCAGATATTGCTGCATGAAATGCGCCATGCCGTGCTGCCCGAACTGCCGCTCGCCAGCGGCCGCCGCGCCGATCTGATCACGCTTTCGGAGAAGGGCGAGGTCTGGATCATCGAAATCAAGACATCGATTGAGGATTTCCGGGTGGATCGCAAATGGCCGGAATACAGGCTGCATTGCGACCGCCTGTTCTTTGCGACTCACCAGGATGTGCCGCTAGACATATTTCCCGAGGAATGCGGTCTGTTCCTGTCGGATGGTTATGGCGCCCATATGATTCGCGAGGCGCCGGAACACCGCATGGCGCCGGCCACGCGCAAATCCGTCACGCTCAATTTCTCGCGTGCCGCCGCCCAAAGGCTGATGATGGCCGAATGGGCGAACGGAAAACCGTTCACCGTGGACGATGTCTGATGCTGCGCCTGCTTATTTTGGCGCGCGCTTGGCAAGGATGCGCTGCAGTGTGCGCCGGTGCATGTTGAGCCGGCGCGCCGTTTCGGAAACATTGCGCTCGCACATTTCATAGACCCGCTGGATGTGCTCCCAGCGCACCCGGTCGGCCGACATCGGATTCTCGGGAAGTTCCGCCTTTTCGCCCGGCCGCTGCGTCAGCGCCGAAAACACGTCGTCGGCATCCGCAGGCTTTGCCAGATAATCGACGGCGCCGAGCTTCACGGCCGTGACCGCCGTTGCGATATTGCCGTAGCCGGTCAGCACGATGATCCTGGTGTCGTCACGCCGCTGGCGGATCGCCTCGATGACGTCGAGCCCATTGCCATCGCCGAGCCGCAGGTCGACCACCGCATATTTCGGCGGCCTGCCTCTCGATTTGGCAACGCCCTCCGCCACTGATTCGGCCGTCTCCACCTGGAAGCCGCGCGTCTCCATCGCCCGTGCCAGGCGGCGCAGGAACGGCCCGTCGTCGTCGACGATCAGCAGGCTGGCGTCGGGACCGATATGATCCTCATCTGACGCGGCGAAATTGTCATGGTTCTGTTCTGTCATCGTTTCGGTCCCGGCGGTTGAACGCCCGATCTGCGTCAGCCGCTCTATCCTGTTTATGCCGACAAAGTCATTTTGTCGAATTTGCGTCGATCAGCATACGTGGCCATTCGATTCGGATACGCGCGCCCGCACTTTCCGGATCGCGGTTCTCGAAAATCAGCGACGCGCCCGAGCGCTCCAGCAGCGTCTTGGCAATGAAAAGCCCGAGCCCCAGGCCGCCGGCCGTATCCTCTTTCTGCCGCTTGGTCACATAGGGCTCGCCGATCCGCGTCAGAATATCGGGCGCATAACCGTTCCCATCGTCTTCAATGACGATCAGCACTTTGTCGTGATCGTGCTCGATGGTGACGGTCACTTTCTCGCGGGCATAATCGACGGCGTTTTCGATCAGGTTGCCGAGCCCGTACATGATGCCGGCATTGCGGTCGGTCACCGGCTCGCCCTTGCGTGGGCTCTTTTCGATGAGTTCCAATCTGATGCCGAATTCCCGGTGCGGCGCGACGATCTCCTCGATCATCGAGGAAAGCGGCAGGCGGCGCATATGCGCTTCGCCCTCGGAGGAAAGTGTGGTCAGCCGCCGCAGGATATCGCGGCAGCGTTCGCTCTGGCTCCGCAGCAGCATCACGTCCTCGCGGAAACGATCGTCGTCCTTGAGTTCCCGCTCCATTTCCTTGGCGACGACGCTGATCGTCGCCAGCGGCGTCCCGAGCTCATGGGCGGCGGCCGCCGCCAGCCCATCGAGTTGCGAAAGGTGCTTTTCTCGCTGCAGCACCAGTTCGGTCGCAGCCAACGCATCGGCAAGCTGGCTCGCTTCCATCGAGACCCGATAGGCATAGAAGGCGGCGAATGCCATTGTCGAGGCGATCGAGCACCAGACGCCGAACTGCATGACATTGTGCACGTTGATCTCGACCCCGTCGAACCAGGGCAGCGGAAAGGGCGAAAAGGCAAGCACCGTGATGCAGACCATCGCAAAGCCGATCAGCGCGGTGCTGTAGCGGATCGGCTGCGAGGCAAAGGAGATGATGACGGGCACGCAGACGAGCGCGGCGAAGGGATTGGCCAGGCCGCCGGTGATGAAGAGTAGCGCGCAGAGCTGCAATAGGTCGAAGCCGAGCAGAGCGAAGGCGGCCGGCGCTTCCAGTCGGTGGGTCGGCGGATAACGGATCGTCAGGTAGAAATTCACCCAGGCAAGGGCAGCGATCAGCGAAGAGCTGGCAATCAGCGGCAAGGGAAATTTCAGCCAGAAGGCAACGATGAACACCGTCAGCGCCTGTCCGCCGACCGCCAGCCAGCGCAGCCGCACCAGCGTCTGCAGGCGCAGCCTGCGGCTATTATGCCGGTCTTCCAGCGTATAGCCTTCCGTCTTGTCGATCATGCCAGGCTTGTCGATCATGCCGCGGGCTCCTTGAATGGGCCTCATGTACCACGCGGTTTTGCCCGTGTCGTCGGCAACGCATCTTCCGGCCGCTCCGGCCAGGGATGACGGGGATAGCGGCCGCGCATATCCGCACGCACATCCTTCCACGAGCCGGCCCAGAAGCCCGGCAGGTCGCGCGTGGTCTGGATCGGCCGGTGCGCCGGCGACGTGAGTTCGAGCAGCAGCGGCAGGCGGCCGCCGGCAATGGCCGGGTGCTGCTTCAGCCCGAACAGCTCCTGCACGCGGATCGTCAGCACCGGCTCCTCGCCCTCATATTGGATCGGATGCCTTTGGCCGGTCGGCGCCTCGAAATGGGTCGGCGCGAGCCGGCTGAGGTCGCGTTGCAATTCATGCGGTACCAGGGACATCAGGCCGTTCGAAAGCCCGGCTGCGGAAATCTCGGAAAGGCCGCGGGCCTCCATTTGGAAGGGTGCGAACCAGTCGTCCAGCCGGGAAAGCAGGGCGTCATCGCTGACATCGGGCCAAGGTTCGCCGATTGTCCTGTGGAGGAAGCCGATCCGCTCGCGAAGCTGAATGGCCTCCTTCGAGAAGGCAAGTTGATCGAGCCCCAGCTCGCGCACCCCATGCACCAGCGCCTGGGTGACGGCTGCACCGGAGGGGCGCGGCAAGGGCGTCTCGTCGAAGATAATCGCGCCGAGCCGGGTTGCTCGCCGCGCCCGTATTTGCCGGCTTTGCCGATCGAAGAATATTTGATCGCCGGATTTGATCTCGCCGGGCAACTCGGCTTCGATGTCGCCGCGTGTCACTTCGGCTGCCGCCAGAACCCGCGCCTGCGCCGCTCGTCCGGTGAGATCGGCAATCACCAGCATCTGGCTGCCCGCCAGCCTCTCGGTTTCCGGCAGCTCCGCTCCGCGCCCGTTCGCCATCACGAATCGGCCGCGTCCGCCGCGCTGAAGTGCGATTCGGTCCGGGAATGCGTGCAACAAAAGCTGGCCCGCAAGCGCCGGCGCCGTTGCCGCACCGCTGTCGAGGCCGCTCGCCAGCCGTCCCGCCAGCCGGCGCGAGGCCTCTGCTCTCTCGCCACGCTCAGCCTTGAAGCGCCGCAGCCGTTCCTCGATATCGACGCTCGTTCCGCCAAGCCCCTGTTCGGTGAGAAGCACGGCGATCATCGCCGCATCCCGGGCATATCCGGCTTCCCCCGCCGAGACGACCATGGCGGCAAGGCGCGGTGGCAGTGCCAGATCGCGCATCACCTTGCCGCGCGCCGTCAGCGCTCCGTCCTTGTCGAGCGCGCCGAGCTGGCCGAGCAGAACCCGCGCTTCCCTCAGCGTCGTTTCCGGCGGCTGATCGACGAAGGCAAGGGATGCCGGATCTTGAACGCCCCAATGCGCGAGGTCGAGCACCAGCCCCGAGAGATCGCTGGAAAGGATCTGCGGCGGTGTGAAGGCCGGCAGTGCCGCCGTCTGTCCCTGGTGCCACAGCCTGACGGCGATACCCGGTTCCGTTCGTCCGGCACGACCCGCCCGCTGATCGGCGGAAGCCCGCGATACGCGCACCGTCTCCAGCCGCGTGATCCCGGTCGACGCCTCGAACACCGGCAGACGCTGCAGCCCGCTGTCGATAACGATCCTGACGCCGTCGATGGTGATCGAGGTTTCGGCGATCGATGTCGCAAGCACGATCTTACGCGTCCCCTGGGATGCCGGTCGAATAGCCGCATCCTGCTCCTTCTGGCTGAGATTGCCGTAAAGCGGCGCAATCAGCGTTTCGGCTCCGAATCGTCCCTGCAGGCGTTCCACCGTCCGCGTGATTTCCGCCTGGCCGGGCAGGAAGGCGAGGATCGATCCGGCCTCGTTGGCATGCGCATCGAGTATCGCCCGAGTGACGGCATCCTCGACGCGTTCGCCGCCCGGCCGATCCTGGTAGCGGATATCGATCGGAAAGCTGCGCCCCAGGCTTTCGATGACGGGCGGATGGTCGAGCAGGGCGGCCACACGTTCGACATCGAGGGTCGCCGACATGACGAGGATGCGCAGATCCTCACGCAGCGCCGATTGGACGTCGAGCGCCAGAGCGAGTCCGAAGTCTGCATCCAGCGAACGCTCATGGAATTCGTCGAAGATCACCGTCGAGACACCGGTCAGTTCCGGGTCGTCGAGGATCATCCGGGCGAAAACCCCTTCGGTCACCACCTCGATCCGTGTCGCTGCCGATATCCTGTTGTCGAGGCGCATGCGGTAGCCGACCGTCCCGCCGACCTGTTCGCCGATCAGCGATGCCATCCGGCTTGCCGCTGCCCGCGCCGCCAGACGTCGCGGCTCCAGCAGGATGATTTTGCCGTCACCGCGCCAGGCCTGGTCGAGCAGGTAAAGCGGCACCAGCGTCGTCTTGCCGGCGCCCGGTGGTGCGGAAAGAACGGCGCGTCTCCGCTCGGCCAAGGCGGTACCGACGGCCGGCAGGACATGTGAAACCGGAAGGTCCGGCAATGATGCACTGATTGTCACTTACGGCCCGTCACGGTCTCATAGGCAAGAATCGCCCCGGCGAGATCTTCCAAAGCTGCGCCGACCGACTTGAACAGCGTGATCTCAGCGTCGTGGCTTCGTCCGCCATGGGCGCCGCTGACGAGTTCCGCAAGCTCGGCCTTGATGTTGCCTTCCTTCAGCACACCGCTTTTCAGCGGCTGGACGATGTCGCCCGCCTCGCTGATGGCGCCGGCGCGGGTATCGACATAGACTGAAGCACGGCGGATGGCCTCGTCGTCGCTTTCGCGCATGTTCGGTTGGAAGGCGCCGACGAGATCGAGATGGGCGCCGGGCTTCAGCCATTCGCCTGATATCAGCGGCTCGCTGGAAAGCGTGGCGCAGGAAATGATATCGGCCGTCCGCGCCGCGGTTTGCGCATCCGCGACCGCCTCGGCATCGAGGCCGAGCGCTCGTGCTTCGGCGGCGATCTTTTCCGCCGCTTGGCCGTTGCGGCCCCAGACCCGATAGCGCTTGATCGGTCGGGTCGTGCCGTGCGCAAACATCAGGTTGAGCGACAGACGGCCGGTTCCGCAGACCAGCATCTCCTCCGCGTCGGGACGGGCGAGATGACGGGCCGCCAGAGCCGATGCCGCCGCCGTCCGCCGCGCGGTCAGTTCGCCGCCGTCGATTGCGGCAAGCATCTCGCCGGTAGCGCCGGAGGAAAGAAGATAGGTTCCGAAGATCGCCGGCAGGCCCCGCCGCACATTGCCTGGGAAGACCGAGACCGTCTTCACCCCGGCATAGCGCCCGGGAACCCAGGCCGGCATGAGGAGCAGCGTCGCGCTCTCCTCATTCGGCACATCCATTTCATGGTGATGGCGCACCGGCATCACGCATTCGCTCTGGAACATCCGGGCGATCGCCTCGATCAGCTCCGGCCAGGGCAGGGCCGCGCGCGTTTGTTCTTCATCGAGGACAAGCATTCTTCACTCCGCCGTATCGTTCTTCATCGCCAACCTAGCGAGTGAGGCGCGTCATAGGCAAGCACCCTGGAATTCCGCGTCGGGCACCCCATATATGGCTTGTCTCCCCGGCCGAAGCCTTTCTTTCAGGATTCGGCAAAACGAATCTCAAAAACCACCCAATCGGGCGGGAGATTTGCTTGTTTTTGAAGGCGACCCATAAAAGCCCTTCATTTTCAACCTGTTACAAAAATGTCAAAAAACTTTGGCTAGGTGTGTTGACTTGGAAAAGGGGTTAGTTCTATAAGCCCCCTCACTGAACGAGGGCGGCGGCGCTGCTGGCGACGAAGTCTTTCGTTCTAA
>NZ_ML133531.1 GCF_003985145.1 Rhizobium anhuiense
GTGTTCCAGTCCTATGCGCTCTATCCGAACATGACGGTGGCGGGCAACATCGCCTTCGGCATGGAGATCCGCGGCGTGCCGAAGGACGAACGTGCCAAGGCGATCAAGCAGGTCTCCGACATGCTGCAGATCGGCCATCTGCTCGACCGCAAGCCGAGCCAGCTGTCGGGCGGCCAGCGCCAGCGCGTCGCCATGGGGAGAGCCTTGGTGCGCAATCCGCAGGTCTTCCTGTTCGATGAACCGCTCTCCAATCTCGATGCCAAGCTGCGGGTCGACATGCGCACCGAGATCAAGCGGCTGCATCAGCGCATGGGCACCACCTTCGTCTATGTCACCCATGATCAGATCGAGGCGATGACGCTGGCGACCAAGATCGCCGTGCTGAAGGACGGGGTGCTGCAGCAGTTCGGCACGCCGGCCGAGATCTATAACAGCCCCTCCAATATCTTCGTCGCCGACTTCATGGGATCGCCGGCGATGAACCTCTTGACCGCCACCGTCGAAAACGGCGCCGGCGGGCTGGAAGTCTCGCTGGAGCGGCCGAATGCCGCCCCGCTCAAGCTCCCCGTCATGGCTGGCAACAATGGCCTGACCACCTATACCGGCAGACAGGTGATCTTCGGCATCCGCCCCGAGGCCTTGACCGATCCGGATGGCGCCGACCGCAAGGCGCGCATGCTGAGCGAGGGCGACTGCCTGATCGAGGTGGTCGAACCGGCCGGCTCCGACACCTTCGCCGTCACCAAGCTCGGCGGCAAGTCCGTCGTCGCCCGGCTGCGCGCCGATGCCGGTATCGCGCCAGGCCAGACAACCCGACTGGCCTTCAATCTCGATAAGGCCGTCTTCTTCGATCCACAAAGCCAGGCGAGGATCGGGTGATGGCCAGGTGCTGATATGAGCGGTTCACCAGATATCGTCATCATCGGTTCAGGCGTCGGCGGCTCCACGGTCGCCGCCGGCCTGGCGGTGACCGGCGCCCGGATATTGATCCTCGAGGCCGGCGATCACATCGCCGATCTTCCGGTCAATCGCGACCAGCGCGCCATCTTCCAGCGCGGGCATTTTCGGCCGAAGGAAACCTGGTACGAGGCGAACGGCAAGGGATTCAACCCCGGCAACTACTACAATGTCGGCGGGAATTCGAAGTTTTACGGCGCGGTCTTGTCGCGCTATCGCGAGCAGGATTTCGACGTCATCGAGCACCGGGAAGGTGTGTCGCCGGCCTGGCCGTTTCCCTATGAAACCCTGGAGCCGTGGTATTGCCGGGCGGAACTGATGTATCAGGTTCGCGGCAGTCTGGGCGAGGATCCCACGGAACCGTATCATTCGGCTGCCTACGACTATCCGCCGGTCCCTGACGAGGCGCCGATCGCTGATGTCAGGGCGCGTCTCAAGAAGAAAGGCCTGCATCCGTTTTCCCTGCCGCTCGGCCTGGATCTCGATGCCTGGCTCTCCAAGGCACGCACGCCTTGGGATGCGCATCCCAATTCACGGGACGGCAAGATGGACGCCGAGACTGCAGCCCTTGCCGTGGCGCTGAAGCACGAGAACGTCCGGCTCGAAACCAATGCGCGCGTGACGAGGCTCGACATGGGCGCGGGGAACCGGATCGACCGGGTGACCTATGTCAAGAACGGTGAGACGCTGACCGTTTCGGCGAAGATCGTCATCCTCGCCGCCGGGGCGGTCCAGTCCTCCGTGCTTTTGCTGCGCTCGAAAAACGACCGCTTCGCAAGCGGCCTGGCGAATTCTTCCGATCAGGTGGGCCGCAACTTCATGAACCACAATGCGTCGGCCGTTATCGGCGTCTCGCCAAAATTCAGGAACACGGCTGTCTACCAGAAGACGTTTGCCTTTAACGACTTCTATCTCTCGGACGGTGAGGGAGGACCACCGCTCGGCAATGTGCAGCTCCTGGGCCGCATTTCCGAGAAAGTCCTCAAGGGCTCTCTGCCGCAGGCTCCGGAATGGTTTCTGCGCTTCATCACAACTCATGCCATCGACTTCTATGCCATGAGCGAGGACGTGCCCAATCCCGAAAGCCGGGTCATGGTCGATGGAGACCGGATCATTCTTCAATGGCAGCGAAGCAACTGGGACGCCCATCTTGCCCTTGTCGCCAAGCTGAAGGTCATCCTGAAATCGATCGGATTTCCGGTCGTGCTGTCGCGGCCCTTCGACAAACGCACGCCCTCCCATCAATGCGGAACGATACGCATCGGCAACGATCCCGCGACAGCGCCGTTGGATCCGTACTGCCGTTCCTACGATCACCAGAACCTCTTCGTCGTCGACGCCGGTTTCCTCCCCACCTCGGCGGCGGTCAATCCTGCGCTCACCGTCGCCGCCCAGGCGCTGAGAGTGGCGGATCACATTGCGGCGAAGGACTTTGCGGGCATGACAGAGGCGCTGGCGGTCGCCAGGCCGGATGCAACAGGACAGTAAAATGGGATTCGATTACATCATCACCGGCGCCGGTCCGGCAGGATGCGTGCTGGCAAGCCGGCTGAGCGAAGATCCTGATGTCAGTGTCCTCCTGCTCGAAGCGGGTGGAGGCGACTGGAATCCGCTGTTTCACATGCCGGCCGGCTTCGCCAAGATGACCAAAGGCGTCGCCAGCTGGGGATGGGAAACCGTTCCCCAGAAGCACATGAAAGGCAGGGTGCTGCGTTATACGCAGGCGAAAGTCATCGGTGGCGGCTCGTCGATCAACGCACAGCTCTATACCCGCGGCAACGCTGCGGATTATGACCTCTGGGCGCGGGAGGACGGCTGCGAGGGCTGGGATTACCGCTCGATCCTTCCCTATTTCAAACGCGCGGAGGACAACCAGCGCTTCGCCGACGACTACCACGCCTATGGCGGTCCGCTGGGGGTCTCGATGCCGGCTGCGCCGCTGCCGATCTGCGACGCCTATATCCGTGCGGGGCAGGAACTCGGCATTCCCTACAACCACGATTTCAACGGCCGCCAGCAGGCGGGCGTGGGATTTTACCAACTGACGCAGCGCAATCGCCGCCGGTCGTCGGCTTCGCTCGCCTATCTCTCGCCGATCAAGGACCGCAAGAACCTGACGGTCCGGACCGGCGCTCGCGTCGCGCGCATCATCGTCGAGGGAGGCCGTGCGACAGGCGTCGAGATCGTGACCGCGCGCGGCCAGGAGATCATCCGCGCCGAACGCGAAGTGCTGATTTCTTCCGGCGCTATCGGATCGCCGAAGCTGCTTCTGCAGTCCGGCATCGGACCGGCCGACCATCTGCGCTCGGTTGGCGTCAAGGTGCTTCACGATCTGCCGGGTGTCGGCGGCAACCTCCAGGATCACCTGGATCTTTTCGTCATATCCGAATGCACCGGCGATCACACCTATGACGGCGTCGCAAAGATCCACCGCACGCTTTGGGCAGGGCTTCAGTATGTCCTGTTCCGCACCGGTCCGGTCGCCTCGTCGCTCTTCGAGACCGGCGGTTTCTGGTACGCCGATCCGCAAGCGCGTTCCCCTGATATCCAGTTCCACCTCGGTTTGGGATCGGGCATCGAAGCGGGCGTCGAGCGGCTCAAGAATGCAGGTGTGACGCTCAACTCTGCCTATCTGCATCCGCGCTCGCGCGGGACGGTCCGTCTGTCATCCGCCGACCCGGCTGCCGCGCCCTTGATCGACCCCAATTACTGGTCGGATCCTCACGACAGGAAGATGTCTTTGGAGGGGCTCAAGCTCGCGCGCGAGATCATGCAGCAGGCGGCGCTGAAGCCCTATGTCATGGCCGAAAGGCTTCCGGGACCGAATGTCATGACCGACGAAGAGCTCTTCGATTATGGCTGCGCCAACGCAAAGACCGATCATCATCCGGTCGGTACCTGCAAGATGGGGACGGGGCCTGACGCGGTTGTCGGGCTCGATCTCAAGGTCCATGGCCTCGAAGGCCTGAGGGTATGCGATTCATCCGTCATGCCGCGCGTGCCGTCGTGCAACACCAACGCCCCGACGATCATGGTCGGTGAAAAAGGGTCGGACCTCATTCGGGGCTTGCCGGCACTTGCCCCCACCATTTTCGCCTACGAACGCAACGATGCGCGGCCTCGGGCTCGCGCCGAAATCCGGTGAGCCGCGTCGAGAGGAGAGACGACAATGTCTGAAGTCAAAGTGGCCGTGCTTGGCGCCTCGGGCTGGATGGGGAAGGTCCACACGATGGCCTACCAGACCTTTCCGCATTTCTTCGGAGTGTCGGACGGAACGGCGCGGGTCGTCGCTCTCGTCGAAGGCCCCTCGACGGCAGCCGAGGATATTGACCACCGAGCGCCGGGCGCAAAAATTCTTGGGGATTGGAAACTGGCGGTCGCGGATCCCGATGTCGATCTGATCGATATCTGCCTGCCTGACCATCTTCACTACGAGGTGGCCAAGGCGGCTTTGCTGGCCGGCAAACATGTCTACTGCGAGAAGCCATTGGCAAACACCGCCGCTGAAGCGCGGGAGCTGGCCGACATCGCCAGGGAAAAGGGCGTCATTACCCGCGTCGGGCACGCCTTCCCCCGAAACCCGGTCCATGATCTTGCGAAAGACATCATTCAATCCGGCGAAATCGGCGAGATCAAGCTGTTCCGCGGCTGCCAGCACGTCGACATGTATGGTGATCCCTATGCGCCGTTCATGTGGCGCGCCGATGGAAAGCTTGCGCCGACCGGGATCGTCGGTGATACCGGCTCGCACATTTTCAGTTTCATGGATTTCCTGGTTGGCCGCGTCAGTTCCTTGATCGCCGACAATCTGATCGTGACGCCGCGCAGGCCTGTCGTCGAGGGTCTTGCCTATGGTGAGCAGGTGAAACTGACAGGCAACGAGTCCTGGGCTGATATCACCAACCCCGATGCAACGAACCTGCTCTGCCGGTTCGAAAACGGCGCCGGCGGAATCGTCGATTTCAGCCGTGTCGCGACCGGCCGCAAGTTCATGCAGACCTATGAAATCTACGGAACGAAAGGCAGCATCGCCTTTAACTATGACGAGATAAACCGGCTGCGCTTCTACTCCAACGACGACCGGACGGGGCGGCGCGGCTTCCGGGAGATCGACGTGGGACCTGAAAATTCGACCTTCCGGGCTTTTCTCCCGCTGCCGAATTTCGGATTAGGCTATAATGAAAGCAAGATCATCGAAGTGGCCGAGGTGATCCGCTCGATCGTTGCCAACAGGCCGATGTGGCCGACATTCGAGACCGGTCACCACATCTGCCAGATCGTCGACGCATGCATGGAGTCTTCCCGGCAGAGGCGCTGGGTCGACATCCCGCTGGCTGAACGCCAATGACCATGGACGTTCCGCAGGAAATTCTCGACGCGCTGACCGATGTCGACATGCCGCGGCTGCCACCCGAGGCCGCTCCTTCGGAAACGGTCCGGCTCGCCGGCGTTGAGGTGCCGGTCTATCGGGCCGGCTGCATCGTCGTCGGATCCGGCGCGGCAGGTCTGCGGGCGGCGGTGGAATTGAAGCGGCGCGGCGATGACGTCGTTATCGTCAGCCAAAGCGCGTGGGGTGGAACCTCGGCCTGTTCGGGATCGGACAAGCAGACCCTGCACACTGCGAATACGGCGGATCAGGGCGACAATTACAAGGCGATGGCCCGATCCATCCGCAGCGGCGGCGCGATGGACGAGGACACGGCCTACGTCGAGGCGGTGGGCTCGTCGCGGATGATGGCGTCGCTCCAGTTCTTGGGCCTGCCGCTGCCCCAGGATCCGCTTGGGGGAACGCTGAGATATCAGACCGATCATGATGAGGTCGGGCGCGCCACCAGCTGCGGCCCGCGCACCTCGCGCCTGATGGTCAAGGTGCTGGCCGAGGAGGCGATCCGACTGGGCGTGCCGTTTTACAACCAGACCACGGCGGTCAAGATCCTCACTGGGGGCGAGGGGGCTGACCGTCATGTCGTCGGCATGCTTGTCATGCGCGCCAGCGACCGTACAGAGCAGAATCCGCTGGGTATCGCGCTGTTCGTCAGCAGCGTGATCGTGCTCGCCGCCGGCGGGCCGGGCGAACTCTATCGCGACAGCGTTTATCCCAATGGCTGCTTCGGCTCTCTTGGATTGGCGCTGGAAGCCGGCGTCGAACTCGTCAACCTGACCGAAAGCCAGTTCGGCATCGGAACGCGCAGGGAAGGATTTCCATGGAACCTGTCGGGCACCTATGTCCAGGCGATCCCGCATATCTATTCGATCGATAGCGAAGGCGTCGAACACCACTTCCTGGCAGACTATTACCGCAGCACGCAAGAACTGGCGTCGAACGTCTTCCGCAAGGGCTATCAGTGGCCCTTTCATGCGACGCGCATGCTCGATTTCGGCTCCAGCCTGGTCGATCTCGCCATCTCCAGCGAAACTGCCGCTGGCCGGCGCGTTTTCATGGACTTCAACCGCAATCCGCTGTCCGTACCGGGCGATCTGCCGTTCAGCCTGGAAAGACTGGACGAAGATGTCCGCGACTATCTCGGCAAGGCCGGCGCCGACCAGGACATGCCGATCGATCGATTGAAGCATATGAACCCGCTCGCGATCGAGCTCTACCGCCGCTATAAGATCGATATTGCCGAAGAGCCGCTCGAATTTGCGGTCAACAACCAGCATATGAACGGCGGCATCATGATCGACACCTGGGGCCGCAGCAATCTCGGCGGCTGTTACGCGGTCGGGGAGGCCGCGGGCACCCATGGGGTGACGAGGCCGGGGGGAGCGGCGCTCAATGCCGGGCAGGTCTTCGGCACCCGCGCGGCCGAGCACATCAGCGCGAGCGGCAGGGCGAAGCGGACAGCTTCAGGGGATATAACCGGTACGGCAGAGACAGGCATCTCCGATCTCCTTGCCGCCCTTCGCACCGAGAGCCCACTCACCGTCAAATCGATCCGCTCGGAGGTGCAGGCGCGAATGAGCGAGAAGGCTGGCATCCTCTGCGATCAGCAGAATGTGGCCCGAGCCTTGATCGAAGCGCGCAAACTGAATGTGGACATCCGCGCCAACGGCGTCGCCTATGGTCGCGCAGCGGAGGCGGTCCGAGGCGTGCAATGGCGGCATATGGCGCTCGCCTCGGAAGCCGTGCTCAGCGCGCTTGATTTCTTCATTCGCGGTGGCGGCGGCAGCCGTGGGGCGCGAGCGATATGCGATATAGCGGGCGAATCCACGCCGCTCGCGCGCTCAGGTCCATTGCCGGATTATCGCTTCCGGAAAGAACGCGAATCGCATCGCAAGGAGCAGATCGTCGTTCGTCTCGATGGTGATGAGATAAGGCTTTCAACGCAGGCGAACCGTAGTTTCGATGAAAGCGCCAAGTCCTTCTTCGAGCGGGACTGGCCATCCTGGTTGACGGGCCGCATCTACGACTGAGGTCGGACGAATGAGGGGACGCCAGATCGGCTGATCAATCAGGATTCGCAACCGCGGGCGGAACACGAACTCGCTCGGTGTCGTCAGAGCCTTCGGCAATGGCTTCCTCGCTTCTGCGCATTCGCCTTGGCGGATTCTTGCCTTCGATAGGCTTCGGCGACATTTGGTCGTCGGCCTGGATCTCATCGGTGTTGAGGTAGTTCTTGCTTTCGTCCATAGCGGTCACCTCAGGTTGGGGAATTGCGATGCAGGAAAACGATTCTCCGCATCGGCGCTTTGCACGCTAACGCTCGGCGACATGACGGGTTCCCTCGCTGGTCGGCCAGCGGTGGCCGAGGCTCATAGGTCGGCTCCGGCTTCGGAAACGTCGAGCTCGATTATGACGGGCGCGTGGTCGCTCGTATGTTCCCAGCCGCGCGGTTTTCTCCGGACCGTCGCCGATCGAAGCCATGGCGCGACGGCCGGACTGAGCAGGAAGTGGTCGATCCGAAGCCCCGCGTCACGTTCGAAGCTGTTTCGCCAATATTTCCAGAAGGTGTAGATGCGCTCGCCCGGATGCAGATGCCTGATGGCGTCGGTCCAGCCCTGGCCGACGAGTTGCGCATAGGCCTTGCGCACTTCCGGTCTGAAGAGGGCATCGTCCAGCCAGCGTTCCGGCTTATAGACGTCGATCTCCGTCGGCATGACGTTGAAGTCGCCGGCCAGGATCGAAGGCACCTCGAGCTCGAGGAGTTCGGCGGCGTATTCGTGCAGGCGACGGAACCACCGGAGTTTGTACTCGAACTTGACGCCCGGGAACGGATTTCCGTTCGGAAGATACAGGCACCCGATCACGATGCCGTCGACGACAGCTTCGATATAGCGGCTGTGGCTATCATCGGGATCGCCGGGAAGTCCGCGCCGCGTCAGGATCGGTGTCTTGCCCTTGGCCAGGATGGCTACCCCGTTCCAGGATCGCTGTCCGTGCCAGACGGCGCCGTAGCCGGCCCTTTCGATCTCCCTTCGCGGAAACCCCGCGTCGTCTGTCTTCAGTTCCTGGAGGCACACCACATCAGGGGCGTCCTCCTTGAGCCAGCGCAGCAGGATGTCCAGCCGTCCATTGATCCCATTGACGTTGTAGGTTGCGATTTTCATCATACTCCCGGAAGCCGGGCCCCCGCCGGACATGCTCTAGAAACGCTCTTAAATTTCCTCCTCGGAATGTCTTGCCGGCCATGGCTGGCGCCTCAACGCGTCGCACCGAAGACGAAGGCGATGCCGGCGACGATCGCAACTGCTGTCAGCGGCTGCCGGCGTATCCGATCCTCGAGGTCGTGGACGAAGCTGCTTGCTTCCGCCTTTGCCAGGCGGGCTGTCCCGGAAGCCAGCTCCGAAGCCGACTCCGCTATCCGACCGGCTTCTTTCTGAAGCGCGCGCATCTTCTCGTGATCGGCATCAAATCCTTCGGAGGAACGGGCGAATTCGCCGGTCGAGCGCAGAGCTTGATCCGCGAGCGGAAACGCCTCGTCGAGTTTGGTGGGATCGGGCTCTCGCTTCACGCGCTCGGCGGCCTCGACGTCGCTGCGCCCGGCAGGAATTGAGGTGTGGGTGGCTGACACCGGGTCGGAGGCCGGAAAAGTGTCCTCGATTGCGCTGTCGAGTTCGCCCTTTCGGGACTGCTTCCGCTGCTCTGCCTGTTCTTTTCGCATGGATTGGACTGCGGGGGATTCGTTCGGGTTTGCCATCGGGGTTTCCTCTGTTGCACTTCGACAAACAAAGCGACGACGAGCGGAGAAGTTCCATAGAAATGCTTCCGCGCCTCACAGAGCAACAGCGACGCGCGAAACGAGCAATGCCGGCGCGCGCAATCGCTCGGACTTTTCTGGACGACGAGGGTCACAATCAATCAGTCGGACCAAAGTCTTGCCAGTGCCTACTACCTAGGTCGGTTGCATTCTGCATTGGGAAAAGCGAGAAATCTCATGCGCCATATGGCATATATTGTATGGAAAACGGCGAAGAACCGCCGAACGAGGCTATTGCATGAATATCCGGAAACGCGATTTTCTGAGATTGGGCGGCAGCGCGGCCATCGCCCTGGTCGCTGCCGCATCGCCAGCCACTTTGAATCTCGACGGTTTCCTTCCTGGTCTGGCGGTGGAACGCGCACAGGCAAAAGACGGCAACAACGGCAATGGCGGCGGTAACGGCAATGGGGGAGGGAACGGCAACAGCGGCAATGGCAACGGGGGAGGGAATGGGAATAGTGGCGGCAGCGGCAATGGCTCGGGAAATGGCAATAGCGGTGGCAACTCCGGTAGCGGTTCTGGATCCTCTTCCAGTTCCTCTTCAAATACCTCTTCTACAGGGGCGTCGGGAGGATCGGGAACGAAAGCGACCGAAGCGTCCGATGGCTCGATCAATGTCCGTCACGCGAATGGCATCACGGAAAGCCTGCGCAGTGGCCGCTACATCATGAAGGACTCGAAAGGGCGGACGATCGTAAGCCGGCAGGCGACGGCCAACGATGCCCTCCGATTGAGCCGTTTCTTTCGCTAAAAGCTGAATCTTGTTTTAATGCAGTTCGCGCCATTGCAGAGCCGCTTCCGTCCTGTTCGAGGCGCCGAGCTTGCTCAGAATCTGGGTCATATGGTGTTTCACGGTCTTTTCCTGCAGGCCGAGACGCAAGCCGATATGCTTGTTTGACAAGCCTTGAGCGACAAGATCCATCACCTCGCGTTCCCGTGGCGTCAGACTGCTTTTATCCGACGTTCCGCCATTCAGTGAATTCTCCATGACCTTTGCCGACATGGTTGGCGAGATATATCGCGTTCCACCGAGGACGGTTTGGATTGCTTCGGCGAGACCGCGGGAGCCGACACCCTTCAGAACATAACCCATCGCGCCCCGTTGCAGAGCGTCAAGCAAGGTGTCCACCTCCTCGGATACCGTCAACATCAGCACTTTCGTCGTCGGGCTCCGCTCCAGGACGTTGCTGATCGCAGACAGCCCGCCGCCGGGCATCGAGACATCGAGGAGCATAATGTCGGGGCGGTTGTCCGAAGCGATCATCGCCGCGTCATCGCTGCTGGCGCCTTCGCCAATGACGACAAAGCTGCTGATCTCCGACAAGCTGCGCGTGACGCCCTCGCGAAAAAGCGGGTGGTCGTCCACGACGCCGATGGTGATTGATGTCATCTCTAATCTCCCACTTCCATAGGCTCGAAGGTCATGGTCACGGTCGTCCCACCTTCCCCTGTCTTGATGTCGAAGGATCCTCCGAGGCTGTCGATGCGTTCCCGAAGTCCGACAAGACCGAGGCTCGCTGGCCTCACCTCGGTCGGATCGAAGCCATTGCCGCGATCGCTGACCTCGACACGGACATGGCCTTTGTGCGAGACGGCGCTGACAGCCTGCTGAACGCCGCCGCCGTGGCGATAGGCGTTGTTCAAGGCTTCCTGGACGAAGCGATAGATACAGATCTTCACGGCAGGAGCAAGTTCAGGTCCATCCTCGTCGATGACGGTTTCGACATTGGTTTCTGTCTTATGCTGATGCGCTTCGACGACCCGCATGACGATCTCGGTGATCGATGACTTCTCGATCTGCGGCAGCACCAGCCCGCTACAGATATTGCGGATCTCCGTCATCGCCTCGGCAAGGCTCGAGCGTATCCAGGAAAGCTCTTTCTCGCGTGCTTCGGGCTCTGTGGAAGCGTTGATCAACAAATCGCTGTCCAGCCGCAATGAGGCATAGGCGATGTGCTGGGCCGGACCGTCGTGCAGATCGGCGCCGATGCTGCGCAGATATGTTTCGTTGAGCGCCGCCGCCCGCTGGGAGGCGCGCTGCAGCCGCCGCTGAAGCCCGCGATTTTCCGAAAGCAGCGCAGACAGTTCATTGACCCGTTCCTTGAGATCCTTGCGTTGCGCCTCGATCGTGCGACTGCCCCGAAATACCAGAGCGGAGAGAATAAGGAAAAAGATTGCCGTGAGAGCGGCGACGGCGCCCCAGCTCCGGAGCCTGGCATGCGCCAGACTGTCGCTCAGTCCTTCTGCCGTCTCGTAGAACTCAAGGACGGCGACCGCCTGTCCGGACCAAGGCTGGAGGACAGGATTGTAGATTTCCATGAGCGGCTTGCCGAGTGCGCGCTCCTCGCTGCTTTCCGGATCGCTGGCGATCTCGTAGCGCGCAACCAGAGACCCTGCGAATGCGCTGCGGAGTTTGTCGTTGACCGGGAATCTCTTTCCCACCAGTTCCTTCTCGTTCGAATAAAGGATGGTGCCGTCGCCTCGCCACAGCTTGAACGAAACAAGACGCCTGCCGAGCGCACCCTGGCCGAGCGTCTCGTCGAGAGCCTGGGCACTGCCTTCGTCCAGCAGCGATTCCTTTTGCATGTCGGGAAGCAGCGGCGCGACGACGCTGTCCACATATAGTGCCGTTGCAGCACCGGAATTGTGGATGACTGCCTCCTCTATGAGGTGGGTGACGAGAATGCCCACCAAGAACATGGTGGCGATCGATATGAGCCCACCCGCGACGAAGAACTGGGAGGCGAGGGTGCGGGCATTCCAGCGGCGAAGCCAATTCATTTTGATACCGGCGAGAGACTTGCAGAATAACCTACCGCTTCTTTAGAGTTTTTCCAAACGGTGTCAGGGTGCATTCCTCGTATCGAAGATCTCGGCGCCCGCTATGCTCTGGGTCAACCGGAGGCTATCGCCCGACATGGCTGCGCCGAAAACGTAGAGAAGGGCGGCCAGAACGATAACAAGAGCGAAAACGGACGCGCTGCAGGCGCCATTGATTCGGGATCTATTAGTCCGGGACATGTTCGGATCTCCTTCGGTATCGTTCGAAACGGAGCGGAACCGGTGCCCGTTCCACATTGGGGCTTGGGTCGGAGAAGGGTGGGACCAAGGTCTGATCCCGTGGACATTCGCAGATTCAGGCATATTTCAGGCTCGATGGGCTCGGGTCTGGAGGTTTGCGAGTGACAGCTTCTATCGATATCGAAGGCGGCGCCGGCGCCGGATCTCTGGCGCTTTTTCCGGAAAGCGTTGCCGACCTATACGAGACCTTTCTCGTGCCGATCCTCTTCGAACCCTATGCATCGGAAATGGCAATCATCGCCGAACGGTCGCAACCAGGCAGTGTTCTCGAGGTCGCTGCGGGGACGGGCGCTTTGACACGCGCTCTGCGGGCGAGGCTTGATCCAGCAACCGAGATCGTTGCTACCGACCTCAGCCAGGCGATGATTGACGTCGGCGCATCTTCGCTGACGCTGTCGCGGACCCACTGGATGCACGCCGATGCGCAAGATCTGCCGTTTGCGCCCTCGATGTTCGATCTCGTCGTCTGCCAGTTCGGCGTGATGTTCTTTCCTGATAAGCCGAAGGCCTATGGCGAGGCTAAAAGAGTGTTGCGCAGCGGCGGTCATTTTCTGTTCTCGACGTGGGATTCACTCGAGGCCAACGATTTCGCAAGATGTGTGGATGAATGCCTGGGAAGGTTCTTCCCGTCAGATCCGCCGGATTTTTTCAGGCGCTTGCCATATTCCTACTTCGACCCCGATCTGATCAAGGCGCAACTGACTGCGGCGGGGTTTGATGCGGTGTCCTGCGATCGGGTCGAATTGACATCCGTCGCAGCCACCGCGCGCGACGTGGCTGCGGCGTTCTGCCAAGGCACTCCGCTCAGGGGAGAAATCGAACAGCGGGCGCCGGAACGTATGTCGGAAATCGTCGATCAAGTGGCCGAGCGCGTGGAATCGCGCTACGGAGCCCGTCCTAGCGGCGGCATGAGCGCGCTCATCGCCGCCGGCCGCGCACCATAATGCTGCGTGGCGCGGGGTGTCGTCTCGATCAGGCGCTTCCTCAGGCGGTCCAAGAGATCTATCCGCCCGGATATGACGGCTCATCGGACTTTAGCGGGTCTGCGTAGGAGGCGTCCTCTATCGCGCGGATGACGTGCCGCTCGATCACCAAACAGGTCTCGTCGTACTCTTGCACCAGGTTCGGATTGAACCGTCGCTTTCGAACGGAGTCGCGGGCTTCGACTGCCATCTGATAGGCTTCGAAGAGCTCGAGCAGCCACGGGTCGCGCGCTTCCATGATCAGCTTCCGCATCTGCGGCAGGCGCATCGCCAGGCGCCTGCGTCCGGCTTCCCGACGGTTGGATCGCGCCATCTCCTTCGATCTCCTGCTTATGCCCGCGATTACGCGGCTTCTGGATTCTGAAATAGCGTCGGCAACGGACGTTGGAATGGGTTTAGGACCAAAGGCCGGGATCGCTCAGACTGAGGTCCGGGGCGTGGAACGACCCCGCCTCCAGCCAGTTGGTTTGGCAGCGGTCACGAAGGCCGCTCCAACACAAGGAGGAAACAATGCTCTCCAAACTTATCGTCGGCGCAGCAACTGCCGCGACCCTCATGTCGGGCGTCGCATTCGCCCAATCCTCGACCGTCAATGGTGCGGCCGGCGGTGCAATCACCGGAGCGATCGTCGGTGGTCCCGTTGGCGCTGCTGTCGGCGGCGTTGCCGGCGCAGTCGTGGGCACGGCGATCGATCCGCCGCCGGCAAAGGTCGTCACCTATGTCCGCGAGGCCCCGGCGCCCTCGGCACGCGTGGTCGTGAAGGAAAAGGTCGTTATCGGTCAACCCCTGCCGGAGACGGTCGTCGTCACGCCCATTCCGGACGACCCCACCTATGCTTACGCGGTGGTCAATGATGAACGCGTCATCGTCGAACCGTCGTCCCGCAAGGTGATCCAGGTTATCAAGTGACCTGATCCTCTGCGCGGCCTCTGCCGCACCTTCCTTCCGGAAATCAACTTTTAAGGACCCGAGAACCGCCGCACGACGGACGCCAGCGTCGTCGTGCGGCCAAAGCAACGAGCCGGCGGCCCTGCGCCGCCGGGCCTGAGGAGAGGAACATGATCTATTCCGAAGAGAAATCCGGTGGTCTGGCCGTGCCGCTGATCGCCATCATGCTGGCTATTGCCGGCATTCTCGCCGTGCTTGTCGCTACCGGCGGCCGAGAGAGCGCGGCTGTCGGCCGCGTCTGGGTTCCCCAGGCGCAACAGCAAGGTTCGGGACAATGAACGCCATCGCATCCCTTGCCTTTGGCATTGTCAGCTCTGTCGGAGCCTGCATCGCTGCCGCATCTGTCGCGTCCCACGTCGTGGCGGAGTCCGAACCACACACCTTCAACGACCTCGCAGCACGCGATCTATGGACGACGACGCCAGTGAAAATCGACCCGCGGCAGCAGCGCTATGAGCGAATTCCGCCGCTCTATTCCAGCTATGTCACCGAGGCGCCGGCGATCATGATGTCAGCGGCAAGATCGGATGCCGCTCGCCCGTCAACCGAACTTCCGCCGCCTCAGCCAAAACTTTCGGCCGAACACCTTGCCTGGTGTGGGGAACGCTACCGCTCCTTCAATCCCGAAACGAACACTTATCGATCCTATAGCGGCGAGACCCGCGAGTGCTCGCCGCCGTTCCGGCAGATCACCGCGGAATCCGATGAACGCGTCGGCATGAAAGCGAATGCACAGGCGGCAGCCCGGTGCGCTGCTCGCTACAAGTCGTATCGACCGGAAGACAACACATATCAACCATGGGATGGACCGAGACGCTCCTGCGACATGTCGGATCTCCTTGCGACGCGCAATTGATCATCGGGGGTGGGCGCGGTCTATGCCAAGCTGCACTGACCGGGATGTCGGACCAAAGTCCGTGTTACAAACGCTGCGGTTGTGATAACCGGTTGTATTAGAGGTTGGAGATCGGGGATGGCAACGACGCTGATAACGGAAATCCAGCAGGCGCAGACAAGGCTCCCGTTCTTGAGCAGGGCGGATAGAGGAGCCCTCATCGTTCGCATCCTCCACGAACTGAAGGCGCATCGGCGGGAGGCGCTCGGAAACGTGCCGGCCGAGCGCTGCGTTTGGATCGACACCCTCATCGCCTCCGTGTCTTCGACGATCTCGGAAATCGTCAGCATGCAGGACGCCGAGTTCAATCGTGTCCTGAACGAGTTCGAAAAGCTAATGGCGACGCTCGATGACATTTCGCATACGAAGAAGCGGCCGAAGACAATTCATTGAGGAATACATTGGCAGGCACTTACCCATCAGCTTCGATGGCGTAGCGCATCCACCAGAGCGACGAAGGCTGGAGAGGACTGCCTTCTGCTGGGATAGTAGAGATGGTAGCCATCCCAGTGTGGTGAAAAGGATTGCAGCACGCGTCTCAGATGGCCCTTTGCGATATGGGCAAGAGCGACATCTTCCGGCACGTATGCCAGGCCAAGTCCGTGCAGAGCCGCTTCCACACTCTGATAGGAGTTGTTGAAGGCAAGCTGTCCCTCCACTCTGATCCTGATTTCTTTCCCATTGTCTTCGAACTCCCATGCCCAGAAGCCCCCGTAGGTCGGCAGGCGCTCGTTGATGCAGTTGTGGCGGACGAGGTCCTGCGGATGCTCCGGAATCCCCATGCTGTCGAAATAGGAGGGCGCGCCAACGACGGCAAAAGGGAAATCAGGCCCAATGCGCGTCGAGATCATGTCTTTCGCCACCTGCTCTCCCATCCGGACGCCCGCGTCGAAGCGCTCCGTCACGATGTCGGACAGTCCGTTCTCGCGTATCAGTTCGACTTTGATGTCAGGGTTGTCCGGCAGGAAGCGCTGAAGCTTCGGCCAGATGATGCAGTTGATAGCGTGATCGGATGCCGTGATGCGAATGTTCCCGGCGGGTCTTTCCCGGAGCGCCGTGAGAGCGTCGAGCTGAGCATCGATCTCGTCGAAATGTGGCCCCACGCCTTGAAATAATCGTTCTCCCGCTTCGGTGAGCGAAACGGCTCGGGTGGTCCGGGTCAGAAGGCGGATGCCCAGGCGCGCCTCGAGCTGGCGGACGATATGGCTGAGTGCCGACTGGGACACGCCCAGCTTCGCAGCGGCGCGCGTAAAGCTCTTCTCTCGGGCGACCGCCAGAAAAACCATCAGGTCATTGACGTTCTCGCGCGGCATTGATGGGCTCCTTCGGATCAAATGGCGGTTGTACCGAATTTGCAGGGGCCGGACATTGAAATCATCGTGAACATATGGCCGATACGTGCGCTGTCGGCGGAATTCTCCAACCGTCTCGTCGCAATGGAACAAGTTGCAGCGCTGGCCATTTGTCGTCCATGAAAACAGCCCTGCCGATGTCGCTGCTCGCTCTCACCATCTCCGTTGGCGGTGCGAGCGCGCGGGAACTCCAACCCGAAGCCATCAATACCGCGTCGATTGCTTCCATTGAGGCAGGCAAGCCCAAGCCCGCAGATCCAGACCCGGCGATCGCCCGCCTTCAGGTTCTGCTCGACCGGGCGGGTTCGTCTCCAGGCGAGATCGATGGCCTCTACGGGGAAAACGTCAGCAAGGCCGTGGCCGGCTTCGAGGCGATGAACAAGCTTCCTGTCGATGGCAGGCTGGATCCGGAAGTCATCTCCCACCTGGAAGGCAATGGCCCGATCGTCGCCCCGATCGTTGAAAGCTACGTCGTTTCGGCGGAGGATGCTGCCGGCCTCGTCGACAAGATCCCCGAGGACTATGGCGAGAAGGCGAAGATGCAGAGCTTGGGATATGTGAACGTTGCCGAGAAGCTGTCCGAGCGCTTCCACATGGGTATCGATCTTCTCAATGCCCTCAACCCGGGTTCGCAGTTCGCTCCCGGCGATACGGTGTGGGTCGTGAACTCAGGTCCGCCGAGGGAAGGAAAGGTCAAGAGGATCGAAGCCGACAAGAAGACGGGGCAGGTGCTCGCCTATGCCGAGGACGGATCACTGCTTGCCGTCTATCCCGCGACGATCGGCAGCGAAGACAATCCGGCGCCGTCGGGCAAGCATAAGGTCAAGGGCGTGGCGAAGATGCCGGTCTACCGATATGACCCGAAGCGCAACTTCAAGCAGGGAAAGAACGACAAGGTCCTGACCATCCCGAAAGGACCGAATGGCCCGGTTGGCACGGTGTGGATCGATCTGACCGAACCGACCTATGGAATCCATGGCACGCCGGAGCCGAAGCTCATCGACAAGGTTGGATCGCATGGCTGCGTGCGGCTGACGAACTGGGACGCCGAAGAGCTGGCCGGCATGGTCAAGCCAGGAGTCCTGGTGGACTTCGTCAATCGAAGTGCAGCCACGCCGAAGTGAGGCCCGCACCCGCCGCCTGATCGTCAGCGATTCACGACGCCTTGGCTTCGAAAGCGGGGGCGAAATCACCGAGCGATTTCGCCTTGAGGATCATGCCCTCGATATCCTGCTCCACGATCGCTTCGAGATCGGCGAAGCTGTCGATAACGTAATAGATCGGCTGGAGGATATCGATCCGGTAGGGCGTTCTCAGCACGCTCATGAGATCGAACGGCCGGAACTCGCAGGCCTTGCCTTCCATTGCCGCTTTCGCTTCGCTTGGCGATGAGACGATGCCCGCGCCGAAGCAGCGCCGGCCCTGCGGCGTGTTGATCAGGCCGAATTCGACGGTGAACCAGAAGATGCGGAACAGATGCCAGGAATAACCCTTGCCGAGACCGACGGCGGTTTCGCCGAAATGCCGGACGAAATTGGCATAGCTCTGATTGGTGAGCATCGGGCAGTGGCCGAAAACCTCGTGGAACAGGTCCGGTTCCTCGATATAGTCGATATGTTCGCGACGGCGCAGGAAGGTTGCAAGCGGGAATTTGCCTTGCGACAGAAGCTCATAAAAGCGTGAGGGCGGAATGAGGGCCGGCACGCCTTCGACGCCGAAGCCGGTGGTCTCGTTCAGGCGTCTGTTCACATCGAGAAGCTGAGGCACCTTATCAGGCGTCAGTCCCAGCAATTTGACGCCGTCCAGATATTCGCGGCACGCCGTATCGGCGAGCAGCTTCATCTGACGCCGGTAGAGCTCGCCCCATATCGCATCTTCATCCGGGGTATAGTCATAGAGGCCGTCCGGGCCGGGCAGTTTGGCGGTGTAGCTGCTTTCCTTGGTCATTCGCTGATCCTCCCAGATGCGGCGCTATTCCTCCCATTATGATCCAGGTTTGGAGGATTTTCTTTTCTTTCGTGCTGGCTGTTGCCATACTGTTGGCAAATCTTCCCGAAAGCGGCGCATAAAATGAAAGAAACTGGGAATTTTCACCGCAAGCTTCTGCAACTCGTTCAGGCCGACGGCAGCCTTTCGCTGGCAGACCTGGCCGAAAAGGCCGGCATGTCGCAGAGTTCGGCTTGGCGGAAGATCCAGGAACTGGAAGCCGACGGCGTCATCCGCAAGCGGGTGACGCTGCTCGATCCCGGAAAACTCGATCTCAAGCTCTGCGTCATTGCCCATGTGACGCTGGAGGATCACCACGAAGAGGCGGTTGCCTCTTTCGCTTCCGTTGTGCTGGAGCGGCCGGAGATCATGGAGTGTTACGCCCTGTCAGGTGCCTTCGACTATATGCTGAAGATCCGGGCGAGGGACGTGGAAAGCTACGAAGCCTTCATGACCCGCTACCTCATGCGCAATCCGCATGTGCGCACCGTCGTCTCGAGCTTCGTGCTGCGCGAGCTGAAATTCTCGACCGAACTGCCGCTCTGATTGAGATGCGTCTAGGGCGATGCTGTCGCCGTATCAATGACCCGGCATGTGCACCGGAAAGCCTTCGAATGTCTTCAGCGTGTCGAGCACGATCGACGTCTTCACATGCTGCACCGACTCGTGCGGCAACAGAACGTCGTTGACGAATTTGGAGAGGTCGGCGAGCCCGCGGGTCGCCACTTTCAGGTGATAGTCCATTTCACCGGTCAGCGCATAGGCTTCGAGAACTTCCGGCAGTCCGTTGATCAGCTGCGAAAACCGGCGGGCATTGTCCCGGTTGTGGGTGGCAAGCGTCACCGAAATGACCACCAGCATATCCAGACCCAGCTTCTGCTGATCGAGGTAGGCGCGGTAGCTGCGAATATATCCCTCAGCCTCCAGTCTCGTGCGCCGGCGCGAGCATTGCGACGGTGAAAGCGCGATCCGCTCGCCGAGCTCGTTGTTCGTCAACCGTCCGTCCTTTTGAAGTTCCTGGAGCAGGCGCAAATCCAATTTGTCGAGCTGTTCATCCATTGCGCAAAATCTCCAAAATACTCACGAACCGTGCATAATATCTTCTTGGAACATGAAGAATGCAAGAACTTTGCGCGCGTTTTGGGCCACACTTTGCACCAGTCAAGGTTCAATCCTCAGGAGGAGAAAATGGGCCCTTTTCCACATGACGCGCCGCCTTCGGAAATCACCCCCGACAACCCGGCCGGCACCGACGGCTTCGAATTCGTCGAATTCGCCCATCCCGAGCCCGAGAAGCTCAGCGAGCTCTTCACACGCATGGGCTATGTCGCGGTCGCCAGGCACAAGACCAAGGACATCACCGTCTGGCGCCAGGGTGATATCAACTATGTCCTGAACGCCGAACCCGGCAGCCATGCCGCCCGTTTCGTCGCAGCTCATGGTCCCTGCGCCCCGTCGATGGCATGGCGCGTCGTCGACGCCAGGCACGCCTTCGATCATGCGGTGTCGAAGGGCGCCGTTCCCTATGAAGGGGACGACAAGATGCTCGACGTCCCGGCGATCGTCGGCATTGGCGGCTCGCTGCTCTATTTCGTCGAGACCTATGGTGCAAAGGGATCGGTTTACGATGCCGAGTTCGATTGGCTTGGCGAGCGCAACCCGCATCCCCAGGGGATCGGCTTCTATTATCTCGACCATCTCACCCACAACGTCTTCCGCGGCAACATGGACAAGTGGTGGGATTTTTACCGCAACCTGTTCAATTTCAAGCAGATCCACTTCTTCGATATCGATGGCCGCATCACAGGTCTGGTCAGCCGCGCCATCACCTCACCCTGCGGCAAGATCCGCATTCCGCTGAATGAATCGAAGGACGATACCAGCCAGATCGAGGAATATTTGAAGAAGTACCGGGGCGAGGGCATCCAGCACATCGCCGTTGGAACGGAGGACATCTACGACGCGACCGACAGGCTGGCCGATAACGGCCTGCGCTTCATGCCGGGTCCGCCGGAGACCTATTACGACATGTCCTATGAACGGGTGAACGGCCATAGCGAACCGATCGAGCGCATGAAGAAGCACGGCATCCTCATCGACGGCGAAGGCGTGGTGAATGGCGGCATGACGAAAATCCTGCTGCAGATCTTCTCTAAGACCGTCATCGGCCCGATCTTCTTCGAATTCATCCAGCGCAAGGGCGACGAGGGCTTCGGCGAGGGCAACTTCCGTGCGCTGTTCGAGTCAATCGAGGCCGATCAGATCAAGCGTGGTGTCATCGGCACGGCGGCGGAGTAAACTCTAAGCGCCGCGGGTTTTCAGACCCGCGGCGCTGCGGCGTTTTCGGGGAGGAGTTGAGAATGGACCAGACATCGATCCAGGCTTCCGAGAGTGAAGCCGCGACGGCAAACAAGCTGAAATACATGCCGGGCTTCGGCAACGACTTCGAAACCGAGTCGCTGCCCGGCGCCTTACCGCAGGGCCAGAACAGCCCGCAGAAATGCAATTACGGCCTCTATGCCGAGCAGCTGTCCGGCTCGCCGTTCACCGCGCCGCGCGGCACGAATGAAAGGTCCTGGCTTTATCGCATTCGACCGAGCGTGCGCCACACCCGCCGCTTCTCCAACGCTTCCTATCCGCTCTGGAAAACCGCACCCTGCCTGGACGAGCATTCGCTGCCTCTCGGCCAGCTTCGCTGGGATCCGATCCCCGCGCCCACGGAAAAGCTGACCTTTCTCGAGGGAGTGCGGACCATCACGACGGCAGGCGATGCCACCACCCAGGTCGGCATGTCGGCCCATGCCTACCTCTTCAATGAGGACATGGTCGACGATTACTTCTTCAACGCCGATGGTGAACTGCTGATCGTGCCGCAGCTCGGCGCCATCAGAGTGTTCACCGAAATGGGCATCATGGATGTCGAGCCCCTGGAAATATGCCTCATCCCGCGCGGCATGATGTTCAAGATTTTGAGGGGCGGCGAGCAGACGGTGTGGCGTGGCTATATCTGCGAGAATTACGGCGCGAAATTCACGCTGCCGGACCGCGGGCCGATCGGCGCCAACTGCCTGGCCAACCCGCGCGACTTCAAGACACCGGTCGCCGCCTTCGAGGACAAGGAAACGCCCTGCCGCGTCCATGTGAAGTGGTGCGGAAAATTCTATGTCACGGAGATCGGCCACTCGCCGCTCGATGTGGTCGCCTGGCACGGCAATTACGCGCCTTACAAATATGACCTGCGGACGTTTTCTCCGGTCGGCGCCATCAGCTTCGACCATCCCGATCCGTCGATCTTTTCCGTGCTGACCGCGCCCACCGAAGATGCCGGCACCGCCAATGTCGATTTCGTGATCTTTCCGCCGCGCTGGCTGGTCGCCGAGCATACGTTCCGTCCGCCCTGGTACCACCGCAACATCATGAGCGAATTCATGGGCCTGATCCACGGCCAGTACGACGCCAAGGAGGAGGGTTTCGTGCCGGGCGGCATGAGCCTGCACAACATGATGCTTCCCCACGGGCCGGATGCGCTCGCCTTCGAAAAGGCATCCAATACCGAGCTCAAGCCGGTGAAGCTCGATCACACCATGGCCTTCATGTTCGAGACCCGGTACCCGCAGCAACTGACGAAATATGCGGCCGAGCTCGAAACGCTGCAGGATGACTACCTCGAGTGCTGGGACGGCCTGGAACGCAAGTTCGACGGAACCCCCGGATTCAAGTGAAGTATCAAGTGAAGCATCAAGCGAAGACATCCTCCAGCACAGGAATTCGGACATGAAACTTGCGACGTTGAAGGACTCTACGCGGGACGGCCGGCTGGTCGTCGTTTCCCGCGACCTGACCCGCTGTTCGGAAGTCGGCCACATCGCCCGCACATTGCAGGCAGCACTCGACGACTGGGAGCATGTGGCGCCGAGGCTTGCATTGATTGCCGAAGGCATCGAGACCGGAGCCCAGCCGACGATCCGCTTTCACGAACATGACGCAACGTCACCTCTACCGCGGGCCTACCAATGGGCCGATGGTTCCGCTTACGTCAACCATGTCGAATTGGTGCGCAAGGCGCGCGGCGCCGAGATGCCGGCGAGCTTCTGGACCGATCCGCTGATCTATCAAGGCGGGTCGGACACTTTCCTCGCTCCGCGCGAGCCGATCGTGATGGCCGACGAGGCTTACGGGATCGACATGGAGGGCGAGGTCGCCGTCATCACCGGCGACGTCGCCATGGGTTCCGGCCCGGAAGCGGCGCGCAGCGCCATTCGCCTGCTGATGCTCGTCAACGACGTGTCGCTGCGCGGTCTGATCCCCGACGAACTGGCGAAGGGATTTGGTTTCTTCCAGTCCAAGCCGGCCTCAGCATTTTCGCCGGTCGCCGTAACGCCGGATGAACTCGAAGACGCCTGGGATGGCGGCAAGCTGCACCTGCCACTGTTGGTGAGCTTGAACGGCAAGGCATTCGGCAAGGCCAACGCCGGCATCGACATGACATTCGATTTCGGCCAGCTGATCGCCCATGCCGCCAAAACCCGCCATCTCGCGGCCGGCACGATCATCGGCTCGGGAACGGTGTCCAACAAGCTGGACGGCGGCCCCGGCAAGCCGGTGGAGGAGGGAGGAAACGGTTACTCCTGCATCGCTGAACTCCGGATGATCGAGGCCATCGAGACCGGATCGCCGAAGACCCCCTTCATGAAGTTCGGCGATCAGGTCCGCATCGAGATGAAGGATCATGCCGGCCATTCGATCTTCGGGGCGATCGAGCAGACGGTCGAGAAATACGAGGGGGCCGGGCGGCAATGAACGAGGTCGTTCTCTACGACTACTGGCGATCATCGGCGAGTTATCGCGTCCGCATCGCGCTCAATCTCCTGGGCGTCGACTATCGGACCGTGCCGATCAACCTGTTGGAGGGCGCGCACAGGAGGCCGGACTATCTCGCGCTCAACCCGCAGGGCTTCGTGCCGACACTGGTGATCGATGGGAAAACACTGACGCAGTCGCTTGCTATCATCGAATATCTGGCCGAGACCCGACCGGAATGCGGATTGCTGCCATCGGATATCGCCGATCGCCAGAAAGTCCGCGCCCTCGCATATGCGGTTGCCATGGACATCCATCCGATCTGCAACCTGCATGTCGTCTCGCACCTCATGACGCTAACAGACAAGACGGATGCCCGCGAGGAATGGATGAAGCATTTCATCACCGACGGGCTTCGCAAACTGGAAGCCATGATCGGCAACGGCGATGGCGCGTTCAGCTTCGGAGATACACCGACGATGGCGGACCTCTGTCTCGTTCCCCAGGTCTACAACGCCCGCCGCTGGGGCGTGGATCTGACCGCTTTCACGCGTATCGTCGATATCGACGCCAGATGCGCCGAACTGCCCGCTTTCCAGGCGGCGCATCCTGACCGGGTGAAACCATAACGGCAGGCCTAACCACACGAAATCCGAAGGCGCACTGCCTTTTTCCTGCTGCTCCCACATCAATTGCCGGCACCGCGTCGGATCGCCTGGGCTGGGATCTATCGATCGCGGCGAGCTACCGGCGTTTACCGTGTCTTATCACTTCTGATTGTGCCGCTTGCCAGAAGATCGCTCCTTGTGCATTGATCAGGTCGCTGGGGTAGGTCTGAAATGTTCTCGTCAAAGCTGTTGATCTTCAAACTCGTAATGGACACGGGTTTGATCGCATTGAACGCTGATGGGATTTGATGATCACCCCCGGCAATACATACGTGAGCAAGATATGCTGCGAGTGACGACGGGAGAAATACACGTGCTCGAAGGCTGGAGAAGAATACGGAAATCCGTGTCGTTCATATCGATGCTGCTGGCTTTCGCCGCCCTGGCGCAAGAGACGCATGCGGCAATTCCTATGAACGTCTCGACGGCGCGCCGGGCAAGCGCGGCCTTGCGATAAAGGGCGCGTTCGAAATCTCCGACGATCCGAAGGCGCTTGTCGACGAGTACAAGCAGTTCCAGCCGGCCTATATTACCTTTGACTCGCCCGGTGGAAACGTGATCGTCGCGATCGAGTTCGGCCGCACCATCCGCGCGTTGAATGCGCGAACGATCCAGCTCAGAGCCGTGGAATGCGCATCGGCTTGCGCCTTCGCCTTCGTCGGTGGCGTTCAAAGATTTGCCGAGCCGGGGTCCATCGGCGTGCATCGGGTTTCCCTATCCGAAGATGCCGCCATGGACAGCAATTTGGCAGTCTCGTCTGTTCAATCGCTGACCGGCGAGATCATCGGATATTTGACCGACATGGGGGTGAGCCCCAATCTGCTGCAGCTCAGCCTGTCGATTGACAGCACCGATATAAGGTATCTCACCGCTGCGGAAATGCGAGACTGGAATATCATCACGCCCGAGGACATGTCCTCGCCATCGGCGGGCGAGCCGCCACCGCCGGGCGCTGCGCCACAGGTGAGCGCCACACCCGCCGTCACGCCATCAGACCCAAGCGCTTCCGAGGAGGCCACCGCAGCCGCACCCGGCGACCTGACCACGGAGGCGGTTGATTTCGTCAACCGTTACAATGACGAATGGTCGAAAGACAGCGCTTCTGCGCTTGATTTCATGAAGAGCGTCTATGCCGATCAGGTTTCCTTCTTCGGGACCGTGGTCGACAAAGACGTCGTCTTGAAAGACAAGGCAGCCTTCGCCCAACGCTGGCCAGAACGCATATACAGCGTCAAACCCGGCTCCGTGACCGCCAGCTGCGCTGGAAAATGCGAAATGTCGGGAATTGTCGAGTGGTTTGCTCGAAACCGAGAAACGGGTAGGACAACCTCCGGGATGGCGGAATTCTCTTTCGTGTGGAACACCGCCTCCCTGCAGATCGAGTCCGAGACCGGAAAGGTGATCGCCACGGACAAAGGAGCCAAAGCGCCGGATCGGTTGATCCAGCAGTGGATAGGACTGGACGACATCTGCCGCGGCAGCACCGATCGCTACGGCATCGAGACGGAGCGGGCCTGCAAACGGCGCAAGCAGATCAGTCCGCTGCTCAATCGCGTCGACTGGTGCTATGGCCATGAGGATGAAGCCGGAATGGATATGCAATGGCACAAATGCGATGCCAACTCCCGTAGGTATTGAGATTAAGTACGAGGCGGTTTCACCGTCGGCTGCGGCGAGCGCGGAGTAGAAGGCAAGAAGACCACGGCGTCTATCTCGAGCTTCAAACGAGTGGCGATCGTCTCGGCCAAATAAAAAGCCGCCGGCAGCTGACTGTCGGCGGCTTTTGACTATCGATCAGTTTGTGTCGGACGCCTTTCAACGGGGCGCGCTAGACAACAAGCGCCCACTCAGCTGCACCCGCTCGTAGCACCACACGTGTCGCACTTCTCGCAGGTCCCATTCCGCACCATCGTGAAGTTCTGGCACTCCGAGCACATGTTGCCGGTATAGCCCTGCATGATCGAGCGTTGGCGGCGTTCGGCCTCCCGCTTCTTGGCTTCGGATTTCGCCGTGGCCGCGTCGGCCGCCGCCTTGTCGGAGAAGAGGGCGGTTGCGTCGCTGGTGATTTCGTCGATCACCTCTTCGGCAATCTCTTCCGCCAGTTCCTTGGCGCGCTCCTCATAGTCGCGCTTGAAGGCGACGATTTCGGAGGTGGAGATGGCGACCGTCGGCTCCAGCTTGCGGGCGGCACTGCCGGCAAAGGCAGTCACGGTACCGGTGGAAGCAGCGCGGGCAGGGGCGGCAGTCGCCGCACCCTTGGGCTCGGCCGCTGCCTGGCGTTCGCCGCCGGTGCCGGAGACCAGGGTCGGCTTGTAGCCGCGGGTCCAGCCGGTGGAGAGCAGGTTGGTCTTGCCCTCCTGGATGCCCTTGCCGAGCGCGGTGTTGGAGAAGTCGGACGTATCAACATGCGCCAAGTCGTGGCGGCCGAGATAGGAGACGGCAAGTTCGCGGAAGACGTAGTCGAGGATCGACGTGGCGTTCTTGATCGCGTCATTGCCGATGACCATGCCGGCCGGCTCGAACTTCGTGAAGGTGAAGGCCTCGACATATTCCTCGAGCGGCACGCCATATTGCAGGCCGAGCGAGATGGCGATGGCGAAATTGTTCATCATCGCGCGGAAGGCAGCGCCTTCCTTGTGCATGTCGATGAAGATCTCGCCGAGGCGGCCGTCGCCGAACTCGCCGGTGCGGAGATAGACCTTGTGTCCGCCGACGGCGGCCTTCTGGGTGTAGCCCTGGCGGCGGTTCGGCAGCTTCTCGCGTTCGCGCGAAACGCGTTCGATCACCCGCTCGATGATCTTCTCGGTGATGGTGACGGCCTGGGCGGCGACCGGCGCCTGCAGCAGTTCCTCCAGCGCATCCTCGTCATCCTCGTCTTCGATCAGCGAGGCATTGAGCGGCTGCGACAGCTTCGAGCCGTCGCGATAGAGCGCGTTGGCCTTGAGGCCGAGCTTCCAGGAGAGCAGGTAGGCGTTCTTGCAATCCTCGACGGTCGCCTCGTTCGGCATGTTGATCGTCTTGGAAATCGCACCCGAGATGAACGGCTGGGCCGCCGCCATCATGCGGATGTGGCTTTCCACAGAGAGGTAGCGCTTGCCGATCTTGCCGCAGGGATTGGCGCAATCGAAGACCGGCAGATGCTCATTCTTGAGGAAGGGCGCGCCTTCCAGCGTCATCGCACCGCAGACATGGATGTTGGCGGCTTCGATGTCCTTCTTCGAGAAGCCGATATGGTCGAGCAGGCTGAAGCTCATGTCGGACAGTTGTTCGTCGGAAACCTTCAGCGTGTCCCTCAGGAAGTCGGCGCCGAGCGTCCACTGGTTGAAGACGAACTTGATGTCGAAGGCGCTCTTCAGCGCGGCGTTGACGGCTTCCACCTTCTCGTCGGTGAAGCCCTTGGTCTTCAGCGTCGAGGGGTTGATCGCCGGCGCCTGGTTCAGGTTGCCGTGGCCGACGGCATAGGCCTCGATCTCGGCGAGCTGGCTCTCCGAATAGCCGAGCGTGCGCAGCGCTTCGGGCACGGCGCGGTTGATGATCTTGAAGTAGCCGCCGCCGGCGAGCTTCTTGAACTTGACGAGGGCGAAGTCGGGCTCGATGCCGGTGGTGTCGCAATCCATGACGAGACCGATCGTGCCGGTGGGCGCGATGACCGAGACCTGGGCATTGCGATAGCCATGCTGTTCGCCGAGCTCGAGCGCCTTGTCCCAGGCCGATTTGGCATGGGCGACGAGATCCTGGTCCGGGTTTTCCGAATGGATCAGCGCGACCGGGTTGATCGACAGGGCCTCATAGCCCGATGTTTCGCCATGGGCGGCGCGGCGATGGTTGCGGATGACCCGCAGCATGCTCTCGCGGTTTGGCGCGAAGTTCGGGAAGGGCCCGAGTTCGGCAGCCATTTCGGCCGACGTCGCATAGCAGACGCCGGTCATGATCGCAGTCAGCGAACCGGCAATGGCGCGGGCCTCGGTGGAGTCGTAGGGAATGCCCGACGACATCAGCAGGCCGCCGATATTGGCGTAGCCGAGACCGAGCGTGCGGTATTCGTAGGAGAGTTCGGCAATGCGCTTCGACGGGAACTGCGCCATCATCACCGAGACTTCGAGCACAACGGTCCACAGGCGAACTGCATGTTCGTAATCGGCAATGTTGATGCGCTTGGTGGCCTTGTCCTTGAACTGCAGCAGGTTCAGCGAGGCAAGGTTGCAGGCCGTGTCGTCGAGGAACATATATTCCGAGCACGGGTTCGAGCCGCGGATCGGGCCGCCGGCCGGCGAAGTGTGCCAGTCGTTCATCGTCGTGTTGAAGTGGATGCCCGGATCTGCCGAGGCCCAGGCAGCGTAGGAAATCGTTTCCCAGAGATCGCGCGCCTTCAGCGTCTTCATCACCCTGCCATCCTTGCGGGCGGTCAGGTTCCAATCGCCATCATTCTCGACGGCGCGCAGGAAGTCGTCCTTGATCGAGACGGAGTTGTTGGAGTTCTGGCCCGATACCGTGAGGTAGGCTTCCGAATCCCAATCCGTGTCGTAGGTCTTGAACTGGAGATCCTTATAGCCCTGGCGGGCGAACTGGATGACGCGCTGGACGTAGTTCTCCGGAACCTGGTCCTTCTTGGCAGCGCGGATTTCGCGCTTTAGGGCAGGGTTCTTGGCCGGGTCGAAGCAATCGCCGTTGTCGCCGCCTTCACAATTGAAGCAGGCCTTCATGATCGCCTTCAGATGCTTGGCGACGACCTTCGAGCCGGTGACCAGGGCCGCGACCTTCTGCTCTTCCTTGACCTTCCAGTTGATGTATTCCTCGATGTCGGGATGGTCGATATCGACGACCACCATCTTGGCGGCGCGGCGCGTCGTGCCGCCCGATTTGATGGCGCCGGCGGCGCGGTCGCCGATCTTCAGGAAGCTCATCAGACCGGAGGAGCGGCCGCCGCCGGAAAGCTTTTCGCCTTCGCCGCGCAGCATGGAGAAGTTGGAGCCCGTGCCGGAGCCGTATTTGAACAGGCGCGCTTCACGCACCCAGAGGTCCATGATGCCGCCTTCGTTGACGAGATCGTCCTCGACCGACTGGATGAAGCAGGCATGCGGCTGCGGATGTTCGTAGGCCGACTTGGACTTGGTCAGCTTGCCGGTGAAGGGATCGACATAGAAATGGCCCTGGCCTGGGCCGTCGATGCCGTAGGCCCAGTGCAGGCCGGTGTTGAACCATTGCGGAGAGTTCGGGGCGACGCGCTGGGTGGCGAGCATATAGGCAAGCTCGTCCTTGAAGGCCGCGGCGTCTTCCTCGGAGGAGAAATAGCCGCCCTTCCAGCCCCAATAGGTCCAGGTGCCGGCAAGACGGTCGAAAACCTGGCGCGCATCGATTTCGGAGCCGGTCTGCTCATCCTTCGGCAGGGTCTTCAGCGCAGCATCGTCGGGAACGGAGCGCCACAGGAAGGAGGGAACGTCGTTTTCCTCGACCTTCTTCAGGCGGGTGGGGACGCCAGCCTTGCGGAAATACTTCTGCGCCAGAACGTCGGTCGCGACCTGGGAGAACTGCGCGGGAACGTCGATATTCTCGAGGCGGAACACGATCGAACCGTCGGGGTTCTTGATCTCGCTCGTCGCCTTGCGGAATTCGATATCCGCATAGGCGCCTTGGCCGGCCTTCGTGAAACGACGTTCGATGCGCATGGTCTTGACCTCGTGTTGGCGCCCGATCCCCAGCGACCGGGGCGCAAAATTCCTATCCGGCGGCACTTTGTCGTCGTGCAGCCAGCCTCGTTTCCGTATCGTGACAGGGGTGTCATCCGGAGATGTCCTTCCTGTATCTTGTGGTGATGGTGGCTGCAAACGCTAAATATAGTATTAACAGCTTATTATCGCCAGTCCCGACGTCACTTTTTTTGGAGGCTGAAAACCGCGCAGAGAACCTGTCGGGTCTGAACCGCTCCCGGCGCATCACCCTGATTCTGCGTCCTGATTTTCAAAAGGGAACCGGGCTCGTTACCTCCGGTCCTGTCGCCGCCGCAACATCGAAAACAGTAAAGTTTGAAACAGCTGATTCCGTCAAGGGCTGGCTTTTAATTGATTGCTAACCACAACATGTTGTGGATGCGCCTGTGGAGATTGGGGAAAGCCGGGGAGCGCTGAAATTACAATGGCTTGCAGGCGTTGCCGGCTAAGGAAAAGGCCGGAACGATAAAAAAGCGCCCTGCGGCAAATCTTGTGATGGCATTTCCGGCGCAAATGCGCATGGCGATTCGGCGAGAAAACGAGCGGTCTTAAAGCGCGTCGATGGCGATGGTAACGGTGGCCACGCCGATCGGCCTGTTCTCTTCGTCCATGACCACGAAGCTCGCCTGCGTCTCGAGTATCTGAGTGGATTCGTTGCGCTCGGCCCGGTCGATGAAGACCTCTCGCGAGCCGTTGGCGAAGGTTCTGAGATATTTCTCTTCGTCGCCCTGCCAGTAGTCGGCGGTAATGATGCTCTGCCCGACATTCAGTCCATGACTATCGGTGACGAAAAATTCGACGATCGCTCCCTGCGAGGCGTCCTGCCTGGCTTTCAGGTAATGCGACACGGATCTGTCGAGCAGCAGCTTGACCATATGCAGGTGATGCTGATCGACCTCAGATCGGTAAGTGTCATCGAGCACCCGCATATCCATTTCGCTGACGTTGCCGAACTCCGCGTTCTGCTCGGCAATGGCCTTCAGCACCAATGGCGTTTCCACCATTGGCCGGATCTGCTTCTCGACATAGTCGCGCACAAGGGGGATATAGGCAGGCTCGGCGCGGACAGGCGTGAGGGAAAACAGACATGCCGCCAGCCCGACGGTCACAACCGCTGCTCTACGCCCCCACCGCGCCATCTTGTTTCCCTATATCACATCGTTTGCTGCACGCTTTAAGCGCAATTTGATGCGATTCGCAGCTGTCGAGTTTATGCGAACACGATAAAATAGATGTGCTGCTCCCGATAGCGGATTCAGGAAACCCCGCAGACAAAAACTGGAACAATTTCAAGTGGTAAATACGAAGGCCGCGCGCTGTGATCGGTGGCGATCAGCCTGCGCCTTTGGCGATCGGCTCCTGATAGGTGAAGCCCATGTCCCAGGGGAAGTAGATCCAGGTGTCCTGGCTCACCTCGGTGACGAAGGTGTCGACCGTCGGCACGCCCTTCGGCTTGGCATAGACGCAAGCAAAATGCGCCCTCGGCAGCATGGCGCGCACCTGGGCGGCGGTCTTGCCGGTATCCGTCAGGTCGTCGACGACGAGCACGCCTTCGCCGCCATTTTCCTGAAGTTCGGGCGCGATCCCCTTGAGCAGCACCATGTCGCCCTGGTTGACATAATCATGATAGGAGGCGACGCAGACGGTCTCGATCAGCCGGATGTTCAGCTCGCGTGAGATGATCGCCGCCGGAACGAGGCCGCCGCGGGTGATGCAGACGATCGCCTTGAACGCCTGATTGAGGCCGGCTAGCCGCCAGGCAAGGGCGCGTGCATCGCGGTGGAACTGATCCCAGGAAACGGGAAAGGCTTTATCGGGAAGGGACATTCGGGCTGCTCCGCGGCATGAAAAACGATACGCCGTTTGCCGGCGACCAGATGGGCTTGGAACGGCGATCGGCAAAACGAGAAATCGCGTAGCCGAAACTGCGCGAAATCGCGAGCTGCAGCTGCGCGAGATCGCGAGCTGCACTGCGCGAGTTGTGGCCGAGGCTCGAAGCTCTCATCGGTCGCTGCAATTAGCGGGATTTGCCGGCAAAACGCAAGAGCAGCAATGATTGCGGCAAGAGGATCATCGCGACAACAGGGTCAGCGCCGTCATCGATTGCAGCAAGCTCTTCGTCGTGCCGCCGAAGATCATCTGCCAGAGCCAGGAATGCGTATAGGCGCCCATGACGAGAAGATCGATGCTGCTGTCCGAAAGCCGGTTCTCGATGACATGCGACGCGTTCTTGTCCACACTTTGGGCCGTCGAAAGCGTCGTCTTCACGCCATGACGGGCGAGTGTGGCGGCAATCTCGGCGCCGGCGGTGAGCGGCGATTGCAGCGCCGTGTCGGCCGGATCGACCGAAAAGATCTCCACCTCCTCGGCGGCTTTGAGGATCGGCAACGCGTCGAAGGTCGCGCGCGCCACCTCCTTCGAGCCGTTCCAGGCGATCAGCACGCGTTTGATCGGCTTCGGCTGGCGGATGATATAGGGGATCATCAGCACCGGCCGGCCGGTTTCGAAAAGGAAGCTGTCGACGTCGACTTGGCTGTCGGAAGGTTTGGCCGGATCGGCCTGCGAGGCGATCAGAAGGTCGGCGCTGCGTGCACTTTCGATCAGCGGCGCGGAGCCGTAGCCGGTTGAGGTCGCAAAGCTGCGCCACTCGTAGGAGGCGCCTGTCGCAGCCGCTTTTGCCCGGAAGATGCGCTCAACCGCGAGCGTTTCGCTATGCGCCATGTCCTGCAGCGCCTGCACGGCGACGGGATCGGGGATTTCCATCGGCGCCACCAGCGGCACGGCGGAGATGATTTCGGCATGCAGGCCGATCACATGGGCACCGCTTTCAGCGGCGATGGCAAAGGCGAAATCGGCAACCGCAGCACTATTATCGGATGTATCGAGTATGGCGAGAATGGTTTTGTAAGACATATCAATTCTCCTTGCGCTGAAATGGCGTGCGCGAGGGAAGGAATGCACCGGCCCCTTCTGCTGTTCCTTGACAGGGATCAAGGATGACCCCCGTTCCGGCGTTTCCTTCAAGCCTCGGCAGAATGGTTTTCTGTGATGTCCTTCCTCCGGCGGATGGCTTCGATCATCGCCTGCACCTCGGCGCCGGCCGCATCGATCACTGCCTGCGAGCGGCCGCGCACGACGATCTCGGTCGAGAATTTCTGGCCGATATAGCGCGGGTAGGAGCCGATGCTGGTTTCCGGATGCGCTTTCTGGATCGCGGTCAAGGGCGTGCCGATTTCACCTTCGCCGTAAGGGCAGGCGATGGCGAGCGACAGCACCGGCGTGCCGGTCCGAAGCGCCGGCAGCACATTGTCGACCATTGCCTGGAAGACCTGCGGGACGCCGGCCATGACATGGACATTGCCGATGATGAAGCCAGGCGCCGTCGAGACGGGATTGGCGATATGCACGGCCCCGCGCGGCATGCGCGCCATGCGCTGGCGGGCTTCGGTGAATTCCATCTCGCGGCGCCGATACATTTCGGCCAGCAGCGTCATCGCCGTTTCGTCGTATTCGCAGGGCAGGCCGAAAGCCTTGGAGATGGCGTCGGCGGTGATGTCGTCATGCGTCGGCCCGATGCCGCCCGAAGTGAAGACGTAATCATATTTGCCGCGAAGCGCATTTAGCGCCTCGACGATCGCCTCCTCGTCGTCGGCGACGATGCGCACCTCCTTGAGGTCGATGCCGGAAAGCGTGAGCAGATCGGCGAGATGGCCAATATTTTTGTCCTTGGTGCGGCCGGAAAGAAGTTCGTCGCCGATGGCGAGCATGGCGGCGGTGACGACGATGTCTTGGCTCATGGGATGTTCCGTAATGTGAAGCTGGTGAATAGGTAGCGCCGTTCGATCTCTTTGCAAACAGCCGGAGCATTATGCCGCAAGTGCAAGCGGTTATCGGACGGCAGCATCTGCGTCCATTTTGCTGAAATGAAAAGGCAAGTGAATTTTCGTCTACATCAGTTGAACACTGAGTTCTTCAGGCCGGGGCTTTGTTCAAGCAGGCGGGCTGATAGACATCCTCCGGTCACGAAATTCAACCCGATGTTTCAAGAAAGATAGAAGATGGCGAAGGTTCTCGTCCTTTATTATTCGGCTTACGGCCATATCGAAACCATGGCCTATGCCGTCGCCGAAGGCGCGAAGTCGGCCGGTGCCGAGGTCACCGTCAAGCGCGTTCCGGAACTGGTTCCGGAAGAGGTCGCCAAGGCTTCCTATTACAAGGTCGATCAGGCCGCTCCGATCGCCACCGTCGACGAACTGGCGGATTATGACGCGATCATCGTCGGTGCCGGCACCCGCTTCGGCACGGTCGCCTCGCAGATGCGCAATTTCTGGGATCAGACGGGCGGCCTCTGGTTCGCCGGCAAGCTCGTCGGCAAGATTGGTTCGGTCTTCACCTCTTCGGCCACCCAGCATGGCGGCCAGGAATCGACCATCCTCGGCTTCATCCCGACCTTCCTGCACCAGGGCATGGTCGTTGCCGGCCTTCCCTATGCCTTCCAGGGCCAGATGGGCACCGAGGAAGTCAAGGGCGGCTCGCCCTACGGCGCGTCCACCATCACCAACGGCGATGGCTCGCGCCAGCCCTCCGAGATCGAGCTGGAAGGCGCGAAATACCAGGGCGCCCATGTTGCCAAGCTGGCCGCCAAGCTCGCCTGAGCGTTGATACTGACATGATGAAGGGTGCGGCGGGCGTGAGGCTCGCCGCGCCTTATCCGTTTTCGTTGGCGCAGCCGACAAAACGAGCACAATTTTACGCCTCGCGGCTCTTCCCATCGCCAATGACGCAAGATATTGAAAACGCAGCAAGCGGGCGTGGCGAAACTGGTAGACGCAAGGGACTTAAAATCCCTCGGCCTTGGCTGTACGGGTTCGACCCCCGTCGCCCGCACCATCTTCACAATCCTGTTTGAATATGCCTGTATTTTGTGCGTAAAAGCGCGTTGTTGCTTGACAATGACATTTTCGGTGCAAGGATTGCGCCGCGGCGGTTGAGTAAGTGTTGTCTTGTGGGAGTAAGACGATGGTTTACGATTGGAGTGGGGCGAGGGTTCGGCGCATCCGAATCTTCAAGACCAGTGTCGCACTTGTTCTGGGAACTGCGATGGCTGCAATACCACTGTTCTTTTGGGCAGTGCAGTTGCGCGCTTTCTAAGCTGGGACAATCAGCGTTCCGCTAGGGGAAGCGCGTTGGGCGCTTTCGTGTCGCGCCGCCTGTTGATCACCCAGCCGGCGAGCAGCCCGACGGCGGCACCCATGGCCTTGATACCCGCGTCATGCAGGCGCGGATGCCGCGTCGGCGAGAAGTACTGCAAATATTCGATGCCAACCGCACCGGCGATCAGCAGCACCGCCACCAATTTCCACTGTTTCGGATAGGCGAGCGCAAAGGCAAGGCCGAGGAGAACATAGGCGCTTGCGCGATCGGTATTGACCGTCGTCACTGTATCCGGCCTCAGCCCGATCGGTGAAATCGTGACGACGAGGATGAAGGCGAGCAGCAGCCAGGCGAGCGGTTTTGCGAGTTTGAATGTGATCATGGCTTCATATTAGTGGCTGGCCTTTTCATTGACAGTTAAAATCAGTTCATGTGCCGCTGATTTTGCGATTGGCTTAAGAAAAGCTTCCCAGGAGCGAACTGCAAATGGTCGAAGCGGGCTTTCTATTGCCGGCCGGCCTGTGCCATAGCGGCGCTGCAATCATGAGAATGGATCACGCCCGTGACGAGACTTGATGTCGAAAGCGCCGAAGAGGCAATGCGCAGCCTGTTTCCGGCAACGCCACTGCAGCTGAACGACCATCTGTCGGCCCGCTACGGGGCCGACATCTGGCTGAAGCGCGAGGACCTGTCGCCGGTGCGCTCCTACAAGATCCGCGGCGCCTTCAATTTCTTCCGCAAGGCGATCGGGCAGGGTGCGGCCGGCAAGACTTTCGTCTGCGCCTCGGCCGGCAATCATGCCCAGGGCTTTGCCTTCGTCTGCCGCCATTTCGGGGTGCCGGGCGTCGTCTTCATGCCGGTGACGACACCGCAGCAGAAGATCGACAAGACCCGCATGTTCGGCGCCGAATTCATCACCATCCGGCTGTTCGGCGACTTCTTCGACCAGTGCTACCAGGCCGCCCGCGAACATGTCGAGGCGGTCGGCGGCGTCATGGTGCCGCCCTTCGACCATGAGGACATCATCGAGGGCCAGGCGACGGTCGCCGCCGAAATCATGCAGCAGCTGCCGGAAGGAACCGTGCCCGACATGGTCGTCCTGCCGGTCGGCGGCGGCGGACTTGCCGCCGGCATCACCGGTTATCTCGACGGCACCGTGCCGAAATCGGCCTTCGTCTTCACTGAACCCGCCGGCGCGCCGAGCCTCAGGCGCAGCATCGAGGCGGGCAAGGTGACGACACTGGCCAAGGTCGACAATTTCGTCGATGGCGCCGCCGTCGCCCGCATCGGCGACCTGAATTTCGCCGCCCTTCGCCATTTCCCGGCAAGCCAAGTGCATCTGATGCCGGAGAACGCCATCTGCGTCACCATTCAGGAGATGCTGAATGTCGAAGGCGTCGTGCTGGAACCGGCCGGCGCCCTGTCGCTGACGGCGATCGCCGCGATGGACGGCCAAACGATCCGTGGCAAGACCGTCGTTGCCGTCGTCTCCGGCGGCAATTTCGATTTCGAGCGTCTGCCTGACGTAAAGGAAAGAGCCATGCGTTACGCGGGGCTGAAGAAATACTTCATCCTGCGGCTCGCCCAGCGCCCCGGCGCGCTCAGGGATTTCCTCAATCTGCTCGGTCCCGACGACGATATCGCCCGGTTCGAATATCTGAAGAAATCGGCACGCAACTTCGGCTCGATCCTGATCGGCATCGAAACCAAGGCGCCTGAGAATTTCGCCCGGCTGATCGGAAATTTCGAAGCTGCCGGCATGGGTTACGAGGATATCACCGAAAACGAGATCCTCGCCAACCTGATCATTTGACTTGGCGACAGCGATGCCGTCGTGCTAAAGGCGGAGCATGGCTTCGTTCATTTCAAATATCTTTTCGATGTTCTCCGGCGGCGGCAAACCGGCCACGGAAGCGGCAGGCCCTTCCGGCGAGCCCCAGCTTTACGGCGATTGCACGATCTATGCCGAGCCGCGCAGGGAAGGCAGCCAGTATCGCCTTGCCGGCCGCATTGAAAAGAAGGTCGGCGACGAGGTGCTGGTGCGCAATTTCATTCGCGCCGATCTGTTTTCTTCCTCCGACGACGCGATCGAATGCACGGTGCGCAAGGCGCATCAGATCATCGATCAGCATGGTTCGTCACTCTTTGGTGACGGCGAAAAGATTCGTCAGGTCTGAAATCGGGATCCGCCGGATCAGCACGCGATGCCGGCCCGCAATTGTTCTTGTTTATCAATCGGGTGACCCCGGGCCCCCGCCGGCGAACGCGATCTCACTCACGCAATCTTAAAGGATTGGGGTGAAAGGTATCTCCTGCAGGATTTGCAGGACGCCCTCGTGTTTGACTTTTTCCGACGATCGACCAAAGGATTCGCTGTCGCGATCGCCGCGCCGGCAGGAGACCGAGGGCGGATGTCCGGAGCCGAGCTATCGTGATGGAGACACTCAACCTCCTTCTCTTCGTCGTCGAAGCCATCGCCTATTTCGCGCTGATGGTGACGCTTCTGCATTTCCGTCATCGGCTCGGTCTCGGGGTTTTCCTGACGGCGCTCGGCGTCATGCATTTCATGGAGACCTATCTGGCGGCGGTCTTCTACGTCTCGCTGCCGTTCGGGGACGTATCGCCGGGTTCATCCGTCTTCTTCTCCGGCAAGCTGATGATGATCCTGATGCTTTATCTGCAGGAGGATGCCGCGACGGTGCGCCAGCCGATCTATGGCCTGTTCCTCGGTAACCTGCTCACCGTCGGCATCGCCGGGGTGCTCCAGCTGCACCAGCCCCTGCAGATGTCGCCGGACCACACCCCCGACGTCGATTTCCTCAAGGAGATGGGCTGGCTGATGGTCTGGGGCACGGCGCTGCTCTATGTCGATTCGCTCGGCATCATCCTGCTGTACGAAAAACTCGGCGACTTCTTCCGCCGCCGCGTCGTCCTGCGCTTCCTGATTTCAGGCTTCGTGCTGCTGACTTTCGACCAGATCGGCTTCTTTTCCGCGCTGCATTATTTCTTGGGAGTGCCGATCGCCGCCTTCTGGGGCGGCTGGAAGGCAAAGATGTTTGCCGTCTGCCTCTATGCGGCGATGTTCGCCATCTATGAGTATTACATTCGCCGCGGTCGGGCGGCCGTGTCTGCACGCTCGATCAGCGACGTGTTCGGCGACCTGACATTCCGCGAGCGCTACAACGATCTTCTGGAGCGCACCGGCCGCGATATGCTCACCGGCGTCTACGATCGGACGCGCATGGAGATGGAAGCGCCGCTGATGCTGCGCGAGGCGCTGAAGCAAGGCCTGTTCGCCACCGTCCTCATTCTCGATGCCGATCACTTCAAGGATGTCAATGACGGCTACGGCCATCTCCAGGGCGACGAAGTGCTGAAGGCGATCGCCGCCCGATTGGGCACGACGCTGCGGTCCAGCGACCGCGTCTTCCGCTTCGGCGGCGAGGAATTCGTTGCCGTCTGCCCAGGCACTGACCACGAGGAGGGGCTGCGGCTCGCCGAGCGCCTCCGTTGGACGATCGCGACCAGCGTCAAGACGCCGGATGACAGGCCGGTCACCGTCAGTATCGGCGTTGCGACCGCCGATGAGGACGGCGTCGATTTCACCGCCGTGCTGACGGCTGCCGACGGCAGGCTCTACGCGGCGAAGAAGAGCGGCCGCAACTGCGTCGTCGGCCGCTCAGGCGTGGTGAAACTCAATTAGTCCGGCTGGCCTTAATTTTGAAACTCTTCCCACTTGACTGAACTCGATGTTGAGGATGTTGCTCCAACCGCAACATTTGTCATTGGATTTCAGTATTTTCAATATGTTAGTGGAAACATAAAAACGGCTTGTTCGTAAAATCCAAACGTGATCTCCATTGCCGCAATATCCCGGATGAGTTTTCCTGCGAAGGGCGTGGAGACATGAGTGATTCAATGGCACGGAAGAAAGTCGATGGCGGCGAGTTCGCCGTTTTGTGTATCGGAGGGTTTCTTCTTTCGATCGCTTATGGCGTGACCTTTCTGATCCCGGTGCTGGTGGGTCAGCGTGGCGGCGACGAGGCGCTGGCCGGTCTGATCATTTCGGCCGCCACTGTCAGCACCGTCATTATGGTGATCCTCTCCGGCCACATCGCGGATGCCATCGGCTCGGCGCGGGCGGTGGCTGTTTCGGGACTGTTTCTTGCGGCATCGGCGCTGGGATTCGCCATCATCCCATCGGCGGGATTGAGCCTGATGATTGTCGGTTTCATCCTCGGCATCGGTTGGGGCGCGTTTTATACGCTCGGACCCATTCTGGTCGCCGCGATCGTCGAGCCCGTGCACCGCATCAGGTTTTTTGCCCTGCTTTCGGGATCGATGATGTCGGGCATCGGCGCTGGACCGATCATTGGCCGCATTGCCACCGGCTGGTCGATGCCGATCGAGACAGCCTTCGTATTTGCCTTCCTCTCCAGTCTCGCCGGCGGTGCGCTTTACTTTTTGCTCCACATCAGGCTGACCAAGGCCGGCAAGATCTTGCCGCATGTCAACAAGATCTCGTTTGGCGCGACGCGGGAGGTGATTGCTTCGCCGGCCATCTATTCCATCGTCATGGTCGGCATCGGCGGTGCGATGTTCGGCGGGCTGTCCAGCTTTCAGACCAGCTACGCCAAGGCGCACGGGTTCGACTACTCCCTGTTCTTCATCGGCTTCATGTCCGCCGCGATTCTGAGCCGGCTGTTCGTGGCGGGCTATGTGGTCAAGAAGGACCCGCTCTATTCGCTCTTGATCCTGACCAGCCTGACGCTGGCATCGATCCTGCTGTTCCTGATGCTGATATCAAGTCAGCTTGCCTATCTCGGAGGCGCAGCGATGCTGGGTCTGGGCTATGGGCTGACCTATTCCGTCATCAACGGCCTGGCTGCCAATGAGGCTCCCGCCGGCCTTATGCCGCAATCACTTCTGTTGTTCTCGCTGGCCTATATCATCGGCGTCTTCGGCTTTCCGCTGATCGCCGGCAATCTGATCGTTTCCTCCGGCGTGCAGACCATGCTGTACGTCGTGCTCATGCTTGCCGTCCTGAATTTCGCACTTGTCCTGTTTCGTATTGCCCAGCGCGCGACAGGCGCAAACGAAGCAAGCGTCCTCAGGAGAAAATAGCAGCGCTCGAGGACGGCGGACCGGGTCGGCGAGGAGATTGACGGCGGGGCCGGGCAAGGTCACTTGCCCGGCCCGGCAGGTTCAGGCGGCGCGAAAAATCTTGGCGCCGGAGGGGGCGCTCGTCATGCCGCCATCGACGGTGATCTCGATGCCGGTGACGTTGGCCGAATCATCCGAAGCCAGATAGAGCGCCGCCTTGGCGATTTCGTCGGCTTCGCTCATGCGGCCGAGCGGGCTCATGCCGCCGATGCGGGCCTCGAGCGCCGACATTGCATCTTCCGTCTGGGCCATCGGCGACCAGATCGGCGTCTTCGTGCCGCCTGGCGTTACCTGATTGACGCGGATGCCGCGCGGCGCAAGTTCGGACGCCATATTGCGCGTCATCGCCCGGACCGCCGCCTTGGTCGCCGCATAGGCCGACCAGCCGGGAGCGCCGAGCACGGCATGCACCGAACCATTGAGGATCACCGAAGCGCCGTCATTGAGATGCGGCAGGGCCGATTGCACCGTGAAGAAAACCGCCGTCAGATTGGTGCTGATGATCTGGTTGAACTGCTCCGGCGAGGTGTCACCAAGTGGCGTCGCGCCGCCGATGCCGGCATTGGCGAAGACGATGTCGAACTTGCCGACCTTTCCGGCGGCTTCCGCAAAGGCCTTTTCGGTGGCGGCGGCATCGGTGACATCGACCTTCAGCGCCAGCACGCCGGCCCCGAGCGCCTTTTCGGCAGCGGCGAGCGTTTCCGGGTTGCGGCCGGTGATGACGACCCTGGCGCCCTCATCGATGAAGACTCGGGCGGTCGCAAGACCGATGCCGCTGTTTCCGCCGGTGATCAGGGCGATCTTGTTTCTTAGACGCATGATTCATGCTCCTCTTGGAATTGGCAACGATCTAGATTATGATCGTTATCTATCAGGATTACGATAGTAATCCATATGAGTCAAGAAGCAGTACTGGAGAGATTTCGGATGGGCCGTTCGCAGCTGGAGAAACAGAAGACGCACGAGAAGATTGTCGAGACCGCGTCGAAGCGGCTGCGCGAGGAGGGGCTTGACGGTATCGGCGTCGCCGACCTGATGAAGGAAGCCGGACTGACCGTCGGCGGCTTCTACAAGCATTTCGCCTCCCGCGACGATTTGGTCGCCGAGGCGATCCAGTCCGCTTTCGATTCATGGGGACGCAAGCTGGAGGCCGAAGGCATCAACCCGGCGGAGATGACGGCCGCCGATGTCGCCGATCGTTATGTCAGCGCCTATCACCGTGACAATCCGGGTGAGGGCTGCCCTTTTGCCGCGCTGACCTCCGACATATCCCGCAGCGGCGAGAAGGCGCGGGGGATCGCGACGGACGGGCTCCGGCGTAATTTCGCGTCATTGGCGGGCAAGGCTGCGGGAGCGGACGATAGAGAACGGCGGCGCAAGGCGATCATGGCCTTCGCGATGATGGCCGGCGGCGTTGGCCTTGCCAGGATTTCATCCGATGAAGAACTCTCGGCCGAAATCCTGGCGACCGTCCGGGATTTTGTCGCCGATATCGACAAATGACGAACGGCCGGCGAGAGCCGGCCGTTCCATGGAGCGTTTTAGGCGCCGATCAGGCGGCTAAGGCGATTTCCTGGACGCGCGACTTGGCGGCGCCGATGGCTTTTTCGGCAGCTTCCGGTCCGAAGGCCAGGCCTTCGACATAGATGGTCTCGACATCGGTGATGCCGAGGAAGCCGAGAACCGACTTCAGGTACGGAACGGCATGGTTCAGCGGAGCAGCCGGTCCCTGCGAATAGACCCCACCGGAAGCCAGTACCACATAAACCTTCTTACCGGTCAGGAGGCCGACCGGGCCGCTTTCCGTGTACTTGAAGGTCACGCCGGCGCGGGCGACGTTGTCGATCCAGGTCTTCAGCGACGAATAGATGTTGAAGTTGATCAGGCCGGTGCTGATGACGATCGTGTCGGCGGCAAACAACTCGTTGACGAGTTCGTCGGAGGTTTTGATGGCTGCGATTTCTTCGGCGGTACGGGCTTCTGCCGGCTTGCGGATCGCGCCGGTAAAGAGGTCATCGATATGCGGCAGCGGGTTGGTGGCCAGGTCACGGCGGACGACGACGCTGCCCGGGTTCTGGCTCTTCAGCTTTTCGGCGAGATCGACGGCGATCGGCGTCGAGAGCGATTCGGCACGCGGGCTGGACGTCAGAAGAAGGATGGACGACATGGTGCATTTCCTTTCGAATTGAATTTGACGGCCCGTTGCTGGGAGATGAGCCGCAGTCTCGATCAGGAAAATAGGTCTGGCCTGCTATCGAAAAAACGGGGATAATGTCGATCGAAACTATCGATGGAATGGATGGAAGATGCTGCCGAACCCAACGCTGGACCAATTGCAGGTGTTTCTGACCGTTGCCGAAACCGGCAGCTTCTCGGCCGCTTCGCGGGCGCTGAACCGGGCGCAATCGGTGGTGAGCTATACGATCGCCAATCTGGAGGCGCAGCTTGAAGTGCCGCTTTTCGAGCGCTCCGGTGCGCGCCAGCCGAAGCTGACGGAAGCGGGCAAGGCGATGCTGGAGGATGCGCGGCGCATTCTGGGCGACCTGCAGGTCATGCGGGCGCGGGTCAAGAGCCTGAGGGAAGGGCTCGAAGCGGAGGTGTCCGTCGCCATCAGCGTCATGGTGCCGTCACGGGCCATGGTGGATGTATTGCGCGAATTCCGCGAGATGTTTCCCACCGTTTCGTTGAACCTCAATGTCGGCGAGCTCGGAATGGTCATGGATCTCGTCCTCAGCGGCAAGGCGACGATCGGCATTGGCGGCGCAGTCGTCAAGCAGGACGATTCGATCGTTACGGAGCGGATCGGTCATTCCTTCATGTTGCCGGTTGCCGCGCGCAACCACCCGCTGGCTGGGATTGGCCGGCCGCTGACGCTGGGCGATGTGCGTGAGGAAGTGCAGCTCGTCGTTACCGATGCGTCGGGCCGGACGAAGGGCCGCGATTTCAACGTTCTGTCCTACAAGACCTGGCGCGTCAGCGATATTGCAACGAAGCACCAGCTCATCAAAGCCGGTCTTGGCTGGGGCGGCCTCCCGGCTTCCCTGATCCATGACGATCTGGTGAGCGGCACGCTCGTCCATCTCGATCTGGATGCCTATGAACAGGGGGAGTATCCGATATATTCGGTGCGCCAGCTCGCCAACCCGCCCGGACCTGCCGCCACCTGGATGATTGATGCGTTCCGCTCGCGGCTTTCCCATTGCCCGAGCCAGGCCGATTTCCATGCGCAGATGGCCGAACTCCAGGAACCCGCGGCACCGCTCGCGGCAGAATGATGAAGGCGCGGGTGCCGCGCCTTCGTCTACATATCCTTCGATGCGTAGATTCAAGGTGTTAGAGCGTCCTTTGTGCGTCCGAAAGGACGCACGGCGCTCTAGAGAACCAGCCTGAACTTGGAGAAACCGTCGGCGCCTTCGCCGGCATCCTCGATCTTGACGCTCTTTACCTCGCCGAGGAACTGCTTCGCCTTCGGGCCACTTTCGAAGGTCGCGGTCGTACCGGGAAGCGGTTTGAAGGTCCAGTTTGCGTCGGCCGACGGATTGATCGTGCCCTGGTCATGGATATAGCGGACGATGACGTCGCGGTTGGTATCCGGCGCCTGGAAGATCACCTTGTCTGCGGTGATCTCCGGGAAATTGCCGCCGCCGCCGGCGCGGTAATTGTTCGAGACGACGACGAACTTTTGGGCCGGATCGATCGGCTTGCCATCGAAGGCGAGGTTCTGGATGCGGTTGGCGTCCGGATTGATCGCCTTGCCGGATGAATCATATTTCGGCGGCTGCGACAGGTCGATCTGGTAGGTGACCCCGTCGATCACGTCGAAATTATAGGACGGGAAGTCGCTGTTGAGCAGCGGCGCGTCCTTCGAGCCCGCTTCGATGTGATTGAACATGCCGGCCGACATTTCGAGCCAGTTCTTCACCTGTGCGCCGGTGATGGCGACAGCCTGCACCGTGTTCGGGTAGAGATAGAGATCGGCGACGTTCTTGATGGCGATATTGCCGGCTGGAACGTCGGTATAGTAGTCGGCGCCGCCACGCCCGCCGGCCTTGAAGGGAGCCGCCGCCGAAAGCACCGGCAGGTCCTTGAAAGCGGTATCGGCGAGCATCTGCCTGATGTACCAGGTCTGCGCCTGTGAGACGACCTGCACCGAAGGGTCGTCGGCGACCAGCGCGAAGTAGGAGTAGAGCGGTGCGGACGTCTTGCCGACCGGGGTGCGGACATAGGCAAGGGTCGCCTCGTGCTCGGCCTTGGCGGCCTCGACCACTTCCTTCTTGTCTGCGTAATCGGCCACCACCTTCTTCTTGTCGTCGCGATGATAGATCGGCCGGGCTTCCGCGGTGAAATCGACGATCTTCCAGCTATTGCCGTCCTTTTCGAGCAGCAGGTCGATCAGGCCGAGATGCGAGCCCCAGAAGCCGGCCATCACGGTGGGCTTGCCATGCAGGGTGCCCTTGACCGGATCGGCATTGGCGATGCCGTCCCAGCTCTTCGGGCCGGGGAAGACGAGATGCTGGTGACCGGTGAAGATGGCGTCGATCCTGTCGACGGCCGCCAGATGCAGTGAGGCGTTTTCCATCTTTTCGGACGGTGCGCTGCCGTCGATGCCGGAATGGGAGAGTGCGATGACGATATCGGCGCCGGCCTCCTTCATGGCGGGAACCCAGGCCTTGGCGGCCTCGACGATATCGCGCGTTTGCGCCTTGCCTTCGAGGTTCTTGATGTCCCAGAGCATGATCTGCGGCGGGACGAAGCCGATGAAGCCGATCTTGACCGGGCTCTCATTACCGGCGCCGTCCTTGATCTGTTTTTCCAAGACGACGTAGGGCTTGAAGAAGAGGTCGTCCTGCTTCGGGTCCGAGGCAAGCTGGCCCTTGGTCAGGTTGGCGCAGACGAAGGGGAAGTTCGCGCCCGAGAGTACCTTGAACATGAAGTCGAGGCCGTAGTTGAACTCGTGATTCCCGAGCGTTGCCACCGTATAGCCGAGCGTGTTCATCGCCTTGATCACCGGATGGACGTCGCCCTCCTTCATGCCGTGCTGATAGGCCATGTAGTCGCCCATCGGATTGCCCTGCAGCACGTCGCCATTGTCGATCAGCAGCGAGTTGACGGCCTCGGCGCGGATGCCGTCGATGATCGTCCCGGTGCGGGCAAGACCCATCGTGTCGTTCGGCTTGTCGGCATAATAGTCATAGGGGAAGACGTTGACGTGAATATCCGTCGTTTCCATCAGCCTCAGATGCGCCTGGTTGGCGCTGGCCCGCGCGCTGAAGGGGTGCAGCAGCACCAGGGCGGAAGTGGCGGCGAGGCCGCCGAGCAGGGAACGGCGGCTCATTACGCCAACATCGAAAATAGAAGACATGGAAACTCTCCTTCAAGGATCATGCATCGTCCGGCCCGTCAGAATTAGGACGATTTGCCGTGGAGTACACTGCGAAAATGACAGGACGTCAAAACAATCCGCCGGGAAAGCAGCGTGGCTCCGAAATACAATTTATGGTGCAGTGGTCCGGCTGAAATTTCATCGGGGACGGATCATCGGCAGGATCGATCCTGCTCCGCCGTCAACGCCAAGAGCGCCGCCATCGACTTCGGAGGCGTCAGGCTGTCGTAGACGCAAGGGGCGGTCACCCTCGACGTCAACGTCAACCGCAGCTACTGGAACGATCTTAGCCGCTCCTTCGGGGCAAAGGCGGTGCAGCCTTACGATTTCAGTGTCGATGCCGCCAAGTGAGGCGTCCGATCGCCATTGGCGCCTGATATGGTCAACGGGCGGGTCGCCAGTACCGGCCGGACTTCTTTATGGAAGAATCGGAAATAGGAGGACACCTGTGCCCGCGCATTAGAGTTCACGTCGAACTGGATGCCGACGCGGCCGTTGTGCTTCCAGCGGATGACGCCTTCGAGCAGCCCGAGGTTTTCGGCCTCGATCCGCACCTTGCTGCCGGAGGCGGCATGGAACGGCCCTTTCATCTCCAGGGCGGCGCCGGTTACCGACAGGTTGAGAATGCGGGCATCCACCTGGCTGTTCAGATATTTGACATTGCCGAAAACGCGGCAGCTTTTCCGGTCGGCCTTTCGGGCCGTGATTTTCAAATTACGAGTCATACTGTCTCCCTTCTACAGCGAGGGAGCATAGCGCCCGAAAATTGAAATGGTTTTAGGGGCTTGGCTAAAATTGCAGTGAAACCGTCAGTTTGCCGCGGCGGCTCTGCGTCCCACTACATGTTCGCGCCAGACCGTGAAGATGCCGGCGGCGACCACGATCGCCGAGCCGACGATCATGTTGATGCTGAGCGTTTCGTCATAGATCACCATGCCGATGATCGAGGCGTAGACAAGTGACAGATAGGTCAGCGGCTGGACGGCGGCAGCATCGAGAATATCGTAGGCGCGAATGAGGAAATAATGGCTGGAGATGCTGGTCATACAGACGAGCGCCATCCAGCCCCAGTCGCCCGGCGACATCCAGCTCCAGTAGAATGGTCCGACCAGCGTCATCGTGACGCCGCCGACGACGCCGGTATAGAAGAAGCTGGTCATCGACGAATCGTCGCGGCTGACCAGGCGGGTGGCGATGACATAGAAGGCGAAGTTGAAGCAGGAAATGACGGCCAGAAGCAGCTTGAGGTCGAAAAATTCGCCTTCCGGCTTCAGGATCAGCAACACCCCGAACAGTCCGGCGCCGATCGCCGCCCACCGCCGCCACCCGACCCGCTCGCCGAGGATCGGCATTGCCAGCAGCGCGATCAGGATCGGCGTCGCGGAAAAGATCGCCTGTGAACGGGCAAGGCCGATCATGGCAAAACAGGTGATGGCGAGAACCACCTGAATCGCAAGCAGAACGCCGCGCGTCACCTGCAGGAAAGGCCGCTTGGTGCGGGCCGTCGCCTTGAGACCGCCGCGCATCTTCGAGGCGAGAATGATCGTGAAGAGCGCGAAAGCCCAGTAGCGGATCATCGTCACGAAGATCGGCGGATAGGTCGATGCCAGATGTTTCGAGATCGCGTCCTGCAAGGAGAAGATGGTGATTGCCAGCAGGGCGAAAATATAGCCGTGGGTCTTCGATGTCATGACATGCCGTTGAGCGGGAAACGCCCGCGCGCACCGAAAGTCTGGGCAGGCTTTCAATGAATATGCAAGGCCTCAAAGGCCGACATTCGGCCTGTCGATGATTTCTCTGAGCGCGAAACTGGAATTGATCTTGACGACGTGGGGCAGGGCAGACAGCCAGTCGCGGTGGATGCGCTCATAATCCTCGAGATCGCGCGCGGCGACGCGCAGGATATAATCGTATTCGCCCGACATCAGGTAGCAGACGAGCACGTTGGGGCAGAGCTTCACCGCCGCCTCGAATTCGGCCAGCGTCTTGGCGAACTGGCCGGAGAGCGAGATATGCACGATGGCGATCATCTTGTAGTCGAGCGCCTTGTGCGAAAGGCGGGCATGGTAGCCGTCGATGACGCCGCTTCTTTCCAAGATGTCGAGCCGGCGTGAACAGGCCGAAGGCGACAGTCCGATCCTTTCGGCAAGCTCGGCATTGGTGATGCGGGCATCGGCCTGCAGCACCTTCAGAATCGCAAGATCGATGGTGTCGAGATCGGCCATTCGAAGAACCTTCGAAGAAAGAGGGGCATTGCACAATAATCGCCGAAAAAATGCATTTGTGCAAATCGTCTTTGCAAGGACATTTCGCGGCCTTGATGATTGGATTCATCGTCTGAGGAGATCCGCGACTGCGGAGTGACATGAGAGGAACGCCAATGCGTGTCGGTTGCCCGAAGGAAATCAAGAATCATGAATATCGCGTCGGCCTGACGCCGGCTTCGGTGCGCGAATATGTCGCCCACGGGCACGAAGTCTGGGTCGAGACCAAGGCGGGCACCGGCATCGGCGCCGATGATGCCGCCTATGCCGCGGCTGGCGCCAAGATCGCCGCCTCTGCTAAAGATATCTTCGAAAAGTGCGACATGATCGTCAAGGTGAAGGAGCCGCAGCCCTCTGAATGGGCGCAACTCCGCGACGGTCAGCTTCTCTACACCTATCTGCATCTGGCGCCGGATCCCGAACAGACCAAGGGTCTGATCGCCTCCGGGGTGACCGCGATTGCCTATGAGACGGTGACCGACGAGCGCGGCGGCCTGCCGCTGCTGGCGCCGATGTCGGAAGTGGCAGGACGCCTGTCGATCCAGGCAGGAGCGACCGCGCTGCAGAAAGCCAACGGCGGCCTCGGCGTCCTGCTCGGCGGCGTACCCGGCGTGCTGCCGGCCAAGGTCGCGGTGATCGGCGGCGGCGTCGTCGGCCTGCATGCGGCCCGGATGGCCGCCGGTCTCGGCGCCGATGTCAGCATCCTCGACAAGTCGCTGCCGCGCCTACGCCAGCTCGACGATATCTTTTCCGGCCGCATCCACACCCGTTATTCCAGCATCCAGGCGCTGGAGGAGGAAGTCTTTTCGGCCGACCTGATTATCGGCGCGGTGCTGATCCCCGGCGCTGCTGCTCCGAAGCTCGTCACCCGGGAAATGCTTTCCGGCATGAAGAAGGGCTCCGTCATTGTCGATGTCGCCATCGACCAGGGCGGCTGCTTCGAGACCTCGCATGCGACGACCCATTCCGATCCGACCTATGAGGTTGACGGCGTCGTGCATTATTGCGTCGCCAACATGCCGGGCGCCGTGCCGGTCACCTCGGCGCATGCGCTGAACAATGCCACGCTGGTTCATGGTCTGGCGCTTGCCGATCGCGGCCTGCGCGCCATCGCCGAAGACAAGCATCTGAGGAATGGTCTCAACGTCCACAAGGGCCGCATCACCAGCAAGCCGGTCGCCGACGCACTGGGTTACGAAGCTTTCGCGCCGGAGAGCGTACTGAACGTAGCGTAAGCTATCTCACTCAAGGTGATGGCTTACAGCATTATTCTTCGATCGGCAGGGCGGTATCCGAAGGGATGCCGCCTTCTTTGTATGACGGCGCACCTGTAATCGAACCGCGACCGTCGGCGGCGTTGGAGCTATGTTTTTCCTCGTCAGGCAGCGCGATGAGTTGTGTCCCTCCCGAACAGTTGCCATCGTATCATGCCGATGTGCAGTCGCCATCCAAACGGAGCAGCAATGACGGTTGAGAGTCGAGAGCAAACATCGCCGGTTCCGCTTCGAACGTCACCGACCGGGCTCGAAACATATATTGCCGGCAGAACACTCGTCAGCGGGGATGGCCCAGCCTGGACCGACATATTCGTGCAGGTGTTTTCCCGCCTGAAGGTGCAACACCCCTTTCTTGTTCCGGCAGTCGCCGAGCCTCTCGTTGTTTGGGTGATCTCAGGCCAAGCATGTGTCGAGGAACGCGATCTGGGCGGGGAGTGGGAGGCCAATACAGTCAAAGTTGGGGACTTTTTTCTGACGCGGTCGCCCACGCCATACGAAATGCGCTGGCATGCCGAGGGAGACGAACCTTTCCAGGTAATGCATCTCTATCTCTCCGTTCCGTTGTTCGACCGGGTGGCGGAAGGGGTTCTCGGCAAGGCTGCCAGCGCCATGCGCCTGCGCGACGTATCTGGCGGCCGCGACCAGCATCTTTCCACCATGCTGGAACTGATCCATGCTGAACTGACGGCAGAAGGGCAGGGAAGTCGGCTCTTCGTGCAGGGATTGGCGCAGACGCTCGCTGTTCATCTTATTCGACAATATGCAACATTTGATGCAGAGACACGGCCGTCAAATGCCCTCCCGGGCGCCAAGCTACGGCGGGCCATCGCATTCATGGAAGCCAACCTTCAAGAGCCGTTTGATCTCGCACGTCTGGCGCAAACGGCCGGCATGAGCGCTTTTCACTTCAGCCGCCTCTTCAAGAAAGCCACCGGCCTTTCCCCATCCCATTACTTCATTCGCCAACGCATAGCCAAAGCCCAGCAACTTCTGCAGGAAACCAGCACCAGCATCATCGAGATCGGCATGTCCGTGGGGTATTCGAGCCCCAGCCATTTTGCTCAGATTTTCCGCCGGGAGGCCGGCGTCTCCCCCAGCGACTACCGTCGCAGTTAAAACGCGTCGCGATCTTTCAGATTGGCTCCTTGCGCTTTTAGGCCTTTGTTTTTGCGCATGTCTCGCAAAATCGCTGCACAGTTTTGCGTGGCATGCTTTAGGAATTCAGCTTGGTCCTTGCGGTTTTGAGCAAGATCCCAACAGGTCCCGCAAGGTCCCGAGAGAGGGATCATGCCCGCTTCCTTATGTTCCTCCTTGTCGAACACGACCGTCCTTTCGGTTGGAAGGGCGCCAGACAAGGAGATAAACCATGACGAATATCAGTGGAAAAATCGCGCTGGTCACCGGCGCCTCGAGCGGCATCGGCGCCGCTACCGCGTTGAAGCTCGCCGAGGCCGGCGCAAAGGTTGGGATCGCCGCCCGTCGCACCGACAAACTTGAAGGCCTCCAAAAGGAGATCGCCTCCAGGGGCGGTGAAGCCCTTGTGATCGAAATGGACGTGGTCGATCCAGCCTCCGTCGAAGCCGGCGTCAAAAAGCTGTTGGGTGCCTATGGTTCGATCGACATTCTCGTCAACAATGCCGGTCTGATGCCGCTTTCGGATGTCGATCAGTTCAAAGTCGACGAATGGCACCGGATGGTCGACGTCAATGTGAAGGGCCTGCTGAATACCACGGCTGCCGTTCTGCCGCAGATGATCAATCAACATTCCGGCCACATCTTCAACATGTCGTCGATCGCTGGCCGCAAGGTCTTCAAAGGCCTGTCGATCTATTGCGCCACCAAGCACGCGGTGGCCGCGTTCTCCGACGGCCTGCGCATGGAAGTGGGCCAGAAGCACAATATTCGGGTGACCTGCATCCAGCCGGGTGCCGTGGCGACCGAGCTGTACGATCACATCACCGAACCCGGCTATATCAAGCAGATGGACGATCTTGCCAAGCAAATGACGTTCCTGCAGGGCGAGGACATCGGCGACACCATCGTCTTTGCGGCGCAGGCGCCCGCACATGTGAATGTCGCGGAACTCTTCGTTCTGCCGGTCGAACAGGGCTGGTAACCACGCCAGAAGGTCTTTCAGCTTCCCTGCATACGTGCGGGGAAGAAACTCGCGAAGGAACCGCACGATGAAAGAGATTTCCGCTTCCCAGGCCTATCGCCTGCTCGAACCGGGCCCGATCGTTCTTGTGACGACGAGCCTTGAGGGAACGCCCAATGTGATGACAATGGGTTTTCACATGATGGTCCAGCACGCACCGCCGCTGATCGGTTGCGTCATCGGCCCCTGGGACTTCAGCCACCAGACTTTGAAAAAGACCGGCGAATGCGTGATTGCGATTCCAGCCACCGATCTTGCCGAAACCGTGGTGGACATCGGCAATTGCTCCGGTGACACGGTGGACAAGTTCGAGCGGTTCGGCTTGGGGACTCGTCCAGCAAAGGATGTCGCGGCGCCGTTGCTGGTGGACTGCCTTGCCAATATCGAATGCCGTCTTGCCGATCCGAGCCTCGTCGATCGATACAATCTCTTCATCCTCGAAGCGAAGAGGATCTGGATCGACGAGGCCCGCAAGGAACGGCGGACCATGCATCATCGTGGCGACGGCAGCTTCACCGTGGATGGCGGCACACTCGATCTCCGGAAGCGCATGGTTAAGTGGCGGCACTTGCCATAAGGCGCGCCGCCGCACGCAAAACACACATCCCAAACTTCACATTGATTGAAAGGATATAATCATGTCCGCCTACCTCGTTGTCGATCTTGATATCCACGACCCCGAAGCCATTGCCGATTACCGTTCGAAGGCCCTGCCTCTGGTGGCAAAGGCCGGCGGCCGTCTCATCGCTCTCGATGACGCCCCCCTCGAACTCGAAGGCTGGCAGGCGACGAATATGCTGATCATCGAGTTTCTCGATATGGATGCCATCCGTGGTCTCTTTGCATCGCCCGAATATGCGCCGCTCGCACACCAACGGCAGGCTGCCGCAGGTTCGCGGATCATTGCTTTACGCGGCGTTTGATAACATTCGAGGGCGCGATCCTGGCAGCATTCGTCCGGGGAAACCGAAACGGCCCGCCGATTACAGCAGAAGGAGCGTGCCGGCGAATTCACGACTTCTTGTTGCGCCTCGACGGCCGCCGATCAGGCGCCAGCCTCCGCCAGGGCCGGCGCCTTTAGCTTGTCGATCCGGCACTGGAAGCAGTTGTTGCGCGCGGAGCGCACATGCACATAGGCGATATCAGATCGTCCCAGCAGCTCTTCGCCATAGGCCGGAATATCGCCGATCTCAGTCACCGCGCCGGTACCGTAGACGATGCGGTCGTTCTCGCTATAGCCGCGGACGATGAAGTCGCGACTCGTCGTCAGCACCGGCGGCATGATCTCTTCGGCGGCATAACGTGCACAAGGTTGCTTGTGCAGGAAGACCGGGCCGGTTTCGGCATAGGGCTGCAGCTTCGGGAAGGGCCGGTAGGCGAAGACCAGCAACGCCTTGCCGGCATCGATATTCTGAAGGCAGTGGCGGCAGGGATGGCCGGGACCATCGGAAACGATCGTCTCGGGCAGCCTGTCATAGGCGTCGCGCCCGCCGTTCCAGAGGTGTTCGGCGTCGGTCGTCGGCATGGCGACAAAACGAATGGCGGTCATGGCAGATCTCCTTTGTGATTGCCATGAAATGCACCCGGACGAGCGTGCAAGCCACCCGTTTCTTGCGCGCCGCAGGCATTGGGCGATCGTGGGCCAGCTTGCCTCTGCGGTATAATGCTATCGTCGCGTCAATCGTGTCTCTCGTCGCCGCGGCGGGTATGTCTGGCGTCTTCATCCCGTGATACACGATCGGGACGGTACATGTACGGCCCATGCTGGGTCTGAGAGGCTGCGCGGGCCGGGCGGCTAACTCCTCACGAATTTCGGTTTCTAGGGATAGATCATGGCTGACGAAACGGCATTGAATTTCGCGGACTTCTATGATGCCGAGCTTGCTCTTCATAACGCGCATTTTCGGGTCGCCGCCGCGGTTGGGCAGTCTGATTGTGTGCTCGATATCGGTTGCGGCGCCGGACAAACCACTCGTGATGCCGCTCGTGTTACAGAAACAGGACGAGCGCATGGAATCGACCTGTCCGTGACGATGCTGGATATCGCCCGTCGCCGCAGCGCCGAGGAGGGGTTGTCCAATGTTACGTTCGAAGTGGCGGATGCACAGAACCATTTCTTCGCACAAGGGGGGTTCGACCTTTGCATCAGCCGATTTGGCGTCATGTTCTTTGCCGATCCGGCGGCCGCCTTCGCCAATATCGCCAACGCCGTACGGCCGGGCGGGCGTTTCGTTTTCATGGTCTGGCAGGGCAGAGATCGCAATGAGTGGGCGACCGCTATACATGAGGCGCTCAACCCGGATTCAACCGGTCCGGTTGCGGCCGGCAAAGCCTTTTCACTGAGCGAACCCTCGGTGACGTCTCGATTGCTCGAGACGGCCGGGTTCACTGCCGTCGAGTTTCGTGAAATCAGCGAGCCTGTGTTCTACGGTCCGGATCCTGAGACTGCATTGGCGACTATTCAGACATTTGAAAATGTCGAGACGGCTCTCAATCATCCCACTGCTGCGTCCGAAATACGGGCGCGTCTACTCGACATGCTGCGAGCGCACCAGACATCCCATGGAATTCAGTTCGATTCGCGCGCATGGCTGATCACCGGCCACCGGCACGGCTAGAGCCTTTCCGGGTCCGCCGCAACACTGCATGACGAAAAGGAGAAACCCTTGGCCGACGTCGATCTCGCGCTGCTGGCGCAACAGAATGCCGAAATACTGGAAGAGCTGAGGGCTCTGCGCCGGGAGGTGGCGGAGCTCAAGGAACAGTCGGGCCGCACGCTCGATTTCGAGCGCCGCAACGATCCGCGCCGCCCGAACAGCCTTACACAGCGTTAGTCATCTCCACCTATGTCGGGGAGGAGGCCGTCAACTTTTCCGCGCGAGCTCCAGAAGCTCCTTGTCGCTCAGCGGCCGGACGATTCCGGTGCCGGTGGAGACGGGGGAGAAGCCGTACATCTGATAGAGCTGCAGCGCGCGCGGGTGGTCGAGATTGTTGGTGGTGGTGGTGACCCGCTTCGGATTGAGCGACCAGATGGCATAGAGCGCCTGCAGCAGGAACCATTTGCCGATGCCGAGACCGAGCGCATGTTCGATCAGGCCGAAATGGCTGAGCTCGATCACATCCTCGTCTTCGCAGAAATATTCGTAGAATCCGGCGGGTGCGCCGTTCACATAGAGAACGCTGATATTGTTGCGCTTGTCGTTCAATGTCTCGGCAAGCTGCTCGTCGCTCATGCGCAACCGGTCCACCCATTGCCAGCGCGCGCCCACCTGCCGGTAGAGATAACGATAGAAGGGTAGCGGAATCTGGGGAGCGCGCATGATCGCCGTCTGGATATTGACGGGCACCGGCATGCTTGCCTTCGGCGGCGACGTCATTTCGAGCCGGGTGATGTGAGCTTTCAGCGAAGCAGGTGTCTTCCCCATGGCGATCAGGCTTTGACCGGTGTCGGCGGACCGGTAACGATGGGCGTATCGTCACGGCTGCCCCATTCGCTCCACGAGCCGTCATAAAGCTTGTTGTCGTTATGGCCGAGCGATTCCAGCGCCAGCGTGATGATCGCTGCGGTGATCCCCGAGCCGCAAGAGGTGACGACGGGCTTCGAAAGATCGATGCCGGCATCCTCGATCGTCTGCCTGAGTTCGGGCAGCGATTTGAACCGGCCCTGGTTGGCAAATACGCCGGAAGGCAGGCTGCGGGCGCCCGGCATATGGCCGGAGCGCATGCCGGCACGCGGTTCGGGCTCGGCGGCGGCGAAGCGGCCGGCGCTGCGGGCATCGGCGATTTGCATGGCACCGCTGGAGACGATGTCGCGCATTCTATCGAGCGTCACCACGCGGCTTTCGTCGAAGTCAGGCGTGAAACTCGCCGGCGCAAGGTTGGGTGCTGCGGTTTCCAGCGGACGGCCTTCTGCCTTCCAGCCATCGAGGCCGCCGTCGAGCACGAAGACATTCTTTGCCCCCATCACCCGGAACAGCCACCAGACGCGTGGCGAGGCGAACAGGCCGATGCCGTCATAGACGACGATCCGATCCTTCTCGCTGATGCCGAGCCGCCCGACTTCGGTGGCGAAATAGTCGGGCGAGGGGATCGTGTGCGGCAGTGATGTCGAGTGGTCGGCGATCTTGTCCTGGTCAAAGCGGATGGCGCCGGGAATATGGCCGGCCGCATATTCGGCATCGGCATCGCGTTTTTGCGCCGGTAGATAGAAGGAGGCGTCCAGCACGCGCAGATCGGCTTTCCCGAGTTCGGACTGCAGCCAATCGGCCGAAACGACGAAACGGCTCTTGGTCTCACTCATGATGGTCTCCCTTGATGGTCAGGCTTCGTCGCCGGGCGTGCCGAAGCGGATGCGGAAGCGCCGGTTCTCTTTGCCCTTTTTTTCGATCTTGGCGATATGGATCCGGCCGACTTCCTGGGTCTCGGAGACATGTGTGCCGCCGCAGGGTTGGCTGTCAATCGAGGAGTTCTCGCCGATGCAGACGAGGCTGACGCGCCCGAGCCCGATCGGCGGGCGTACATTCTTCGATTTGACGATGTCAGGATTGGCGACAAGCTCCTCGTCGGTGATCCACTGCAGATAGACCGGATGGTTGTCACCGACCAGTTCCATCAGCTTGGCCGTCACCTCATCCTTGTCGATCGTCTCGGCCATGTCGAAATCGACGCGGCTCTCCTCCTCGCCGACGGCAGCCCCGGTTATCGGATAGGAGCAGACAACGGAAAGCAGGTGGCAGGCCGTGTGCATGCGCATCAGCCTGTAGCGGCGCGGCCAGTCGACATGCAGCACCAGCGTTTCGCCGATCACAGGCCTCGGCTCGTTTTCGAGCGGCACATGGATGATGATATCCTTGCTCGGACCATGCTTCGTCTGGCCGAGCGCGATCTTGCTGCCGTCGGCGCGTTCGAACTCACCGGTATCACCAGGCTGGCCACCTGATGTCGCATAGAAACAGGTCTGATCCAGTTCGATGCCCCCGTCTTCGTGAACGGCCGTGACGACCGCTTCGCACGTCGAGAGATAGAAGTCGTCACGATAGAGGGCATTAACGGGCATGGGGTCTCACGCGGGCTCGTAGGGAACGTGGATATCAGGCGACTTGGCCATCCAGCCCGGAACGGGTAGTCCCTTCGACGTCAGGAAATCCGGGTTGAAGAGCTTCGACTGATAGCGGTTGCCGTAGTCGCAGAGGATTGTCACCACCGTGTGACCGGGGCCGAGATCCCGGGCGAGATTGACCGCGCCGGCAATGTTGATGGCTGTCGAGCCGCCGAGGCACAGGCCCTCGTTCTCGACGAGATCGAAAAGATAGGGAAGCGCTTCGGCATCGGAGACCCGATAGGAGAAATCGGGCGTGAAGCCTTCGAGATTGGCGGTGATACGGCCCTGGCCGATGCCCTCGGTGATCGAGGATCCTTCGGATTTCAGCGTGCCGTTCTGGTAGAATTCATAGAGTGCAGCGCCGTCGGGGTCGGCGATGCCGATCTTGACGTCTGATTTGAAAGCCTTGAGGCCGGCCGCCACGCCGGCCAGCGTGCCGCCGGAGCCGACGGAGCAGATGAAGCCGTCGACCTTGCCGTCGGTGTCTTTCCAGATTTCCTTGGCGGTCGTTTCGACATGCGCCTGACGGTTGGCTACGTTGTCGAACTGGTTTGCCCAGATTGCGCCGTTCGGCTCGGTCTTCGCCAGCTGTTCTGCCAGCCGCCCGGATACCTTCACATAGTTGTTCGGGTTTTTGTAGGGAACGGCGGGCACTTCGACCAGTTCGGCGCCGAGCAGCTTCAGCGCATCTTTCTTTTCCTGGCTCTGCGTTTCCGGGATGACGATGACGGTGCGGTAACCGAGCGCCTTGGCGACCAGCGTCAGGCCGATACCGGTATTGCCGGCCGTGCCTTCGACGATGACGCCGCCCGGGCGAAGCAGTCCCTTCCGCTCTGCGTCGCGGATGATGTAGAGCGCGGCGCGATCCTTCACCGACTGGCCGGGGTTCAGGAACTCCGCCTTGCCGAGAATGGTGCAGCCGGTCACCTCTGAGGCGCCCTTGAGTTTGATCAGGGGCGTGTTGCCGATGGCTTCGAGGACGGAGGGGTGGAAGGTCATGGAATCTGCCTCTATTCGAACTCTTACTTTAGGAACGGTCTTTTCCCTTCACAAGGCTGGGTTGGCAAGAAAAGCTATTCCACGCCTCTGTTGGACACGATAAAATTTCGCTTTCCTCCCCGAAATTGTGTACGGCCCGCAATCCCGCCCTGTGAGGGTGATCCGAAGATTGACTTTCCCCGTACGGATGACGACAAAGCGAAACGGAGCGCGGCAACAGGGCGTGACCGAAACAGACATGGTTCACGAGCAGATCGACACGATCGATGCATTGATGGCGCATTATGTTGCCGGCTCCTTGCCCGAGCCGGCGCGCGTGCTGGTACAGTCTCATCTCGAAATGAAACCGGACAATCGCAGCCTGGTGAACAGCCTCGAGCTGCTGGCCGGCGAAGCGTTGGAAAACGTGCCTGAAGCGGCTATTGCCGATCGCGACGGGCGGCTTGCGACGATCTTTTCCTCTGCATCTCCCGGAACGCCGCCGCCGGCGGCGGCGCGGCCGGAAAACGCGCTGTTTCCCCAAGCCTTGCGCGATCTCGTCGGCTTCGAGGCCGAGGATGTGCCCTGGCGCACGCGGCTGCCGGGCTTCAGGGAATATCCGCTCGACATGGACGGCTGCGAGGTCAACCTGATGTGGATCCGTCCGGGCCGCGCCTTGCCGGCGCACACCCACAAGGGCATGGAACTGATCCTCATTCTCGACGGCGCCTTCAACGATGAACGCGGCCGCTTCGGCCCCGGCGACATCTCTATTGCCGACGAGACGGTCGACCATCGGCCGGTCGCCGAAAAGGACAGGCCTTGCATCGCCTTTGCCGTTTCCGACGGGCCGGTCAGACTCACGGGATCCTTTCGTCAGCTGATCGGCGACCTGATCGGCTGAAAGCAGCCACAATGGTGTGATAGAGCCATAAATCCGGGAGAGGTGAGGAACTTCCGGACCTGTTTTCACATTGATCAGGCAGCCCGGAGGAACATGTCATGCGTGATTTCATCGCCCGTCCCGAACATGGAATCGTCTGGATCTCGGGCGCGAGTTCCGGCATCGGCCGGGCGCTGGCGCTGAAGCTGGCCGGCGAAGGATACAAGGTCGCCGTCACTGCCAGAAGCCATGAAAAGCTGGTCGAGCTGCAGACCGAGGCCAGCGGCCTTTCCGGCAGTATTGTCGTTCTCGACGGCGACGTCACCGATGCCGAGGACATGGAACATATCATGGCTTCCATCGAATATGAGCACGGCACGCTCGCCATGGCGATCCTCAATGCCGGCGTCTACCTGCCTGTTCATGCCGAGGATCTGAACCGCGCCGATTTCGAGAAGAGCTTCGCCGTCAATCTTTCCGGCGTCGTCAACTGCCTGTTGCCGGCAATCCGCCATATGAAGGAAAAGGAGCAGGGGCAGATCGCCATCGTCTCCTCCGTCACCGGCTATGGCGGCCTGCCGACAGGCGCTGCCTACGGCGCCACCAAGGCGGCGTTGATCAATATGACCGAGAGCCTGAAATTCGATCTCGATAAGATGGGCATCCGCATCCAGCTCGTCAGCCCGGGCTTCGTCGATACGCCGGCGACGCGGAAGAACGCCTTTCCGATGCCGGCCCTGGTATCGGTCGAGGAGGCCGCCCGGCAGATTGCTGCCGGGTTGAAATCGCAGGTCTTCGAGATCACCTTCCCGAAGCGCTTCACCACCATGCTGAAGCTCGGACGCCTGTTGCCTTACAGCGCCTATTTCGCGCTGGTGAACCGCGCGACCGGCTGGCGGGAGCGGCCGCCCTTGGCTGGTCACCATCCGGCGACGCCGCATCCGGCGGAATGATCAACGGCGCGAGAACACGACCTGGCGCACATCGATGTTGCGGGCGCGGAAGCCGGCTTCGCAATAGAACAGGTAGAATTCCCAGAGCCGCTTGAAACGCTCGTCGAAGCCCATCGGGCGGATGCGCTCCCAGACCGACCAGAAGCGTTCGCGCCATTCGGCCAGCGTGCGGGCATAGTCGAGCCCGAAGCCGAAATCCTTGACCAGCGACAGATCGACCTTGCCGGCAAGCTCGGCCAGATGATTGCGCGTCGGCAGCATGCCGCCGGGAAAGACGTATTTCTGGATGAAGTCGGGGTTGCTGCGATACTGGTCGAAGGATTCCGGCCGGATGGTGATGATCTGCAGGCCGGCCTTGCCGCCCGGCTTCAGACATTGCCTGAGCTTTGAAAAATAGGATGGCCAGTACCTCTCGCCGACCGCTTCGAACATCTCGATCGAGACGATCCGGTCGTAGAGGCCTGTTTCATCGCGGTAATCCTGGAAGCGGAATTTCACGCGGTCGTCGAGGCCGGCCTTTTGGATGCGCTCCTCGGCAAAGGCGAGTTGCTCGCGGCTGATCGTCAGGCCTGTTACCTTGCAGTTCAGCTCGCTTGCGGCAAACTCCGCAAAACCGCCCCAACCGCAGCCGATCTCAAGCACGTGGTCGCCGGGGCCGATGCCGGTCGCTTCGGCAAGCGCCCGGTATTTGGCATTCTGGGCCGATTGCAGGTCGTTGGCGCCCGTGGAATAGAGCGCTGAGGAATAGGTCATGCTCGGATCGAGCCATTGCCTGTAGAAATCGTTGCCGAGATCGTAATGGGCGGAGATGTTGCGTTTCGAGCCCGTCTTGGTATTGGCGTTCATCCAATGGCGGACGCGCTCGAAAAGGCGGCCGAGGCCGCCCTTGCCATGCGCATAGCTGTGCGCGGCCTCGCCGTTGACGAGGAAGAGCTCGAGGAAGGCGGCGATGTCGGGGCTGTCCCAGTCGCCATCCATATAGGTTTCGGCGACGCCGATCGTGCCGCTCGTCAGCGCCCTATAGGCAAGGTTCCAGTTGCGGAGGTGGAGTGCCGCCTTCGGTCCCGCCTTTTTGCCCTCGACCAGCAGCCTGCGGCCGTCGGGGAGTGTGACGGCAAGCGAACCGTGCTGCATGTGCAGAAGTCCGCGCAGGGCTAGCCTTGCCTTGAAGGGCAGACCCTTCACTATGCGGGACATATTTTCGGCCGTCAGCGTCACCGCATCACGAGCCAGCAGGTTCCAATCCTGCGCCTTGCTCATCTTTTCTCCTCCAGCATTTTCGTGCCGGTTAGGGACGACGATACACCCATTATGATATGCACGGCCGCCCCCTCGGCCATTGCATCGAACGCTACCGCATAATTCCCGAAATCGGAATAGATTTAGCAGTTCAAAAAGTTACGGCTCCTTTGCGCGGGGCAACGAGGCTGTCATGTCATTCCGCGGCTTCCGCAAGCGGGCGGGGCTGTCGGACGCTTACTTCAGGCGGCGGTGCCGGACGCCTGATGTAGCGAGCGCCCTTCAGCCACAATTTCAGCGCCTCCCAATGGATCCCGGCAATGATCTTGAAGGTGAGGAAGGGGATGCGCGCCGTCAGCCCCAGCAGCGAGGCGCTGGTCAATTGCATGTGCCTTCCGGAAAATGTCGCCGAGAGAAGCGGGCCTTCATGATCGTTTTCCAGGATGCGCCAGCGGATTTCGGCACCGGGCGGCAGCATGCGGAAATGATAACGCGCCGCCATGCCGATGAAGGGCGAAACGTGGAAGCGCTTGTCGCAGCTCTGGCGAAGCCCGCTTTCCGACATCTCACCGGGGCCGACGGGACAGACATAGCTGTGCCGCTCGCCAAACGTATTGCGCACCTCATAGATCATCGCGACGAGTGCGCCGCCGCCATCATAGGCGTGATAGACAGAGAGCGGGTTGAAGACATAGCCGAGAATTCGGGGGTAACAGACGAGCAGGATCCTGTCCGCGCGGTCGAGCCCCGTCTCGGCGAACAGCCTGTCGACATAGGCGCGCAGCGTCGCGCTCCCGGCACTGGCATGGTCCTTCTCGTGGAACGAGACAAGATTGCGCCGATTGACGGAAAACAGCGACGATAGCCTGCCAGCCTCATCCAGCCTGTCGAGGTCTACGAGCAGCGAGAAGACGCGGTAGCGGAAGCGATGACCGAACGGTTTCATCCGTTGATGCATGATGTCGCCGACATAGAGCGTTGCCGCGGCATCTGGTGGAGGGCCGTTGGTCATCGTATTCATGCCGTGTTTTTCGCCGCGCCCTGTCATGCCGCTACGTCCGGTTGAGGCTTGAGGATGGCGGTTCGGGTAGTTCGCCAGGGGATGATCCCGCCCAAGGCTTCCGCCGCCGCCAGACCGGAAACGAGGCCATCCTCGTGGAATCCGTAGCCCGTCCAGGCGCCGGCGAAATAGCAATGGCTTTGTCCCTGAATGGTGACAAGCGCCTGTTGTGCAGCCATGGCGTCCGCCGAGAATTGCGGATGGTCGTAGGTGAATTCGGCAAACACCTTGTCACGTTCCGGCTCCCGGTCGGGATTGAGAGTGACGAACAACGGAAAATTGTCGTCGATGCCTTGCAGCCGGTTCATCCAGTAGGTGACGGCAACGCCGGCATTTCCCTCTTCACGGCTGGAGCGCAAATAGTTCCACGAGGCCCAAAGCTTGCGCCGCTGCGGCATCAACGATTGGTCGCGGTGCAGGACGACGCGGTTCGGCTGGTAGGGAATGGCGGCAAAGAGCCTGCTTTCCCTATCGCTGGCATCGGCGAGCAGGCGTGCCGTCTGATCGCTATGGCAGGCGAAGATCACCTTGTCGAACAGGTGTTCGCCGCCCGTTTCGTCGATGAGCGTCACGCCGTGCTCGGAGCGGATGACGGCGCGCACGCCGCAGGAAAGTTTCACCCGTTCGCCGAGGGGTCGAAGCAGCCGGTCGAGATAGGTGCGGCTGCCGCCGGTGACCGTCCGCCACTGGTGCTGCCGGCGGTAGATCAGCCGGTGATTGTCGAAGAAATTGACGAAGTGCTCGGCCGGAAACTGCAGCATGCGGGCGGACGGCGTCGACCAGATTGCCGCCGCCATCGGCATCAGATAATTGTTGGTGAAACCGGGCGAGAAGCCGCGCCAGTCGAGATAATCGCCGATCGAGCGTGAGGCGAGATGGCCGGCGGCCCGATCTTCGAGGCAGCTGCGGTTGAAGCGCAGGATCTCGCGGATCATCCACAGAAATGACGGCCGCAGCAGGTTGCGCTTCTGCGCGAAGACCGAGGACAGTCCGCCGCCGCTCCATTCCAGCCTGCCGTGGTCGAGCGAGAGCGAAAAGCTCATGTCGCTGGCATGCGTCGCAATGCCGAGCTCGGCAAACAGCGCCGTCAGATTGGGGTAATTCTGTTCATTATAGACGATGAAGCCGGTGTCGACCGCAATCCGAAAGCCGTTGTAATCGACGTCGACGGTCGCCGTATGGCCACCGGCCCGCGCCTGGTTCTCGTAGAGCGTGACGTCGTGCACGGTGTTCAGCGCCCAGGCAGCGGAGGCGCCCGATATGCCGGAGCCGATGACGGCGATCTTCAGCCGGCGCGATGCGGGACGGACATGCGCGTTCATGCGGCATCCCTCGTGGCGTTGTAGGCGGCGAGCGCTCGGTTGCGTGCGTTCGCATGATCGACGATCGGTTTCGGATAGGTTTGGCCCAGCGTGATGCCGGCCTCGTCGAGCACGCCTTGCGGCGCCTCGAATGGCCGGTGGATGTATTTTGCCCCGAGCCCTCGAAGCTCCGGCACATGAGCTCTGACATAGTCGCCGCCGGGATCGAAGGTTTCGCCCTGCAGCACCGGATTGAAGATGCGGAAGAACGGCGAGGCGTCGGCTCCCGAGCCTGCCACCCACTGCCAGCTTGCCGCATTGTTGGCGGGATCGGCATCAACAAGCGTGTCACGGAACCAGGCCTCGCCGCGTCGCCAATCGATCATCAGATCCTTGATAAGGAAGGAGGCGACGATCATGCGCACGCGATTGTGCATCCAGCCGTGGCGCCAGAGTTGGCGCATGCCGGCATCGACGATCGGATAACCGGTCAGCCCTCTGCACCACGCCTTGAAATCCTCGCCGTCGTTGCGCCATTCGAAGCCGTCGAAACGATCGTTCCAGTTGGCCGAGGCAAGACGCGGGAAATGGAAGAGCAGGTGATAGGAAAATTCGCGCCAGGCGATCTCCTTGCGGAAATGCACGATATCGGTTGCCGGCACCCGTTTCGACAGGCCGCGTGTCGCGTGCCAGATGCGGGCAGGGGATATCTCGCCGAGAGCCAGATGCGGCGACAGCATCGATGTTGCCGGTCTTGCCGGATAATCGCGGTTTTGCTTGTAGCCGTCGAGTGCGTCCTCGGCGAAAGCATGGAGCTTCTTCCGGGCGCCTTCTTCGCCAGGTGTCCAGAGATCGGCGAAATCGCCTGCCCAATCCGGTTTCACCGGCAGCAGCTTCCAGCTCTCCAGCCTTTCCGAGTTCGGAAGTTGCGATGCGAGAAGCAGTTTCGCCGGCGCATCCAGCGGCGGCTCCGGTTCGCAGCCACCCTCCAGCGCGCGCCAGAATGGCGTATAGACGCGATAGGGCGTGCCATTGCCGGTCATTAGCCGGGAAGGTTCGTGCAGCAACTGACCGCCGAAGCTTCTCGCTTCGACCGCCTGCTTCTCCAGTTCGTGCTTGATCCGGATGTCGATCGACATTCCGGATGGATCGTAGCGCCGGTTCCAGAAGACGGCTTCCGCGCCGCTTTCCCTGATCAGGGCGCAGAGCACCGCAAGCGCATCGCCGCTGGCCAGCACCAGCCGCCCCTGCCGCTTGCCCAGCGAGCCGTCCAGCGCCGCCAGCGAATGGTGCAGCCACCAGGCCTGCGCGGCACCCAGTGGACCGGTGCCTGCCGCCTGCGGCTCTCTGATATAGAGAGGGATGACCGGCCGTCCGGAGTGATGGGCGGCGTTGAGAGCCTGGTTGTCGTCAAGGCGCAAGTCCTTGCGAAACCAGAGGATAACAGGTGTTGCCGTGTCCTTTGCCAATGAAGCCATTCCCGTTCGTGTTCTTTCAAGCTGTTACGGCGGTACGGAACACGCGGATCAAAAGTTTCATCCGAAAGAAAAGCTTTCATGGCTGTCATGAAAAAGGCCGGTGTGAACCGGCCTTTTTCAAGCATGGCGCACGTTTGTGCGACATGCTCAGAGCGGGGGACTGTCCGCTCAGTTGTCGTATTCGCGGCAGGCTTCGCTGATCGATGCACCGCTCTGGCCGCCGCGCGTGTCGACGCCGGACATCTGTTGCGGCATTCCGGGGCATTCCATCGTCTGCGGCCGCCCGATGCTCTGGGTCGTCATCGGATCGACCGGCGAGACGGGGACCGGGCGTATGCCATTGTCATCGTTGGTGTAATCGGACGAATAGGTACCCGAGCTCGGATCGGTCGAGCCGCCATTCGTCGGCCCGATCGGATCCGGGTTCGACTGGGCAAAGGCCGACGATGCCATGCCGATCGCGAGTAACGAAGCGGCGATAAGGGATCTAGACATGGGATATATCCTCCTTGGATTTTCATCTTGGATGACCCTGATGTAACTGCCAGGCTGAATCATTGTTCCGAAATTTGCCGAAAACCTGCATTCAAGCCGCACGGCGTGGCCGACATGGTTATGCGTAAACCTTAACGGGCGATGTCGCTGGATCGGTGCCAGCGCATGCCCTACTTGCATGCGGAGATACTAAAAAACCGTGGCATGAGGCCGCAATGTTCATCTCCTTTCGCGAAGCCGCAGATCTCGGTCTCCAGATCGCACTTGCACTCACCTTGACGGTGAGCGGCATGGCGGTCGCCTCTTACGCCGTCAGGAATGACAAGACTAAAATTTCCGCGATCAACGTCAGCCGTCCCTCGCTCTGGACCGCCGTTCCGGTGCGCGTCGACTTGACCACACAGACCTACCTGCGTGCCGACGCTCCAGCCGGACTGGAACTCGCCGGCGCCGCGGATGATTTTTGCCACGATCCGATCGGCCTCCGGCTCTCCTGCGACCTGATCACCACGACCGCCAGCACAGCCTTTTAGGCGAAGCCTCTCCGCAGCCTCCAGCCCGCAGGCATAGGCAGCGAGGCAGGCGATGACTTCAGCGCGAACGGCTGGCGGCCGCCGTCTGAACGGGCAGGATCGTCGATGCCTTGATGTCCTTCAGCACAAACATCGTATGCATCTCCTTGATGCCGGGCAGGCGGCGGATCACCGTCATGGCGAATTCGGCATAGCTGTCGAGATCGGCCGCGACCACCTGCAAAAGGAAATCGGCCTCGCCGGCGACGGAATAACAGGCGACCACCGCTTCCAGTGCGCCGACCTCGCGTTCGAACCGTTCGGCCTCGTCATGGGAATGCGTGTCGATCTGGACGCGGACGAAAGCGAGGACGCCGAGGCCAACGGCGCGGCGATCGACAACAGCCTGATAGCCGCGGATGACGCCGGCCTCTTCAAGCCTTTTCACCCTGCGCCAACAAGGCGAGGTCGACATCCCCACGCGTTCGGCAAGCTCCTGGTTCGTCAGCCGCCCCTCGCTTTGCAGCGCCTTCAATATGCGGATATCTCCCGGCTCGAATTCCATGATCGGTATGTCCTTTCGAATTTTTTCGGTCGCCGGGAAAATCCTACCTGATTTGGATGTGAGACGTCAGGAATAGGCAGGATATTTCTCTGCCTTTCGATAGGGTGAGGACGTCGAACCGAGAAGGAGCGGACGAATGATGGTTGAGGACTGGCGTGTCGCCGTGATCGTCGAGCCGGGGCTGCCGGCCGGCGAACTCGCCAATACGGTTGCGGTGCTGTCGATCGGCCTCGGTGCCGCGGCACCCGCACTTGCCGGGGCACGGCTGAGCGATCATGCCGGTCGGGCATTTCATGTCAGTGCCAATAAGCCGGTTCCGGTGCTGCAGGCGGCAGCGGCCGATCTGAGATCGCTCTTGCTGAAGGCACTGCCGGCGCCCGAAGGGGCGCTGGTGGTGCCGTTCCCGCGTTTTGCTCGAGCGCTGCACGTCTATGCCGATTATGAGGCTTCGATGCCCGAACGCGACCTCTCGTCGGAGGTCATCGACGGCGTCGGGCTCGCCGGCCCGACGAAATGGATCCGCTCGCTGACGGGCTCGCTAAAGCTGCTTCGTTGATCCGAGTGGCCGGGCGTGTGGATAGGCTCGTCTCGCGAAAGCTTGCAAAAGGCCATGATTTGCCGTTTGATCGAGCGATACGACGACCATCCGACACTCTTCCTTAAAAGGATCCGCCTTTGTCCCTGCCGATGCCCCGCGGCTTCGAGAAGCCTTATGCCGCCTTCCTGTTCGATATGGACGGCACCATCCTCAATTCGATCCGTGCGGCCGAGCGTGCATGGAGTGACTGGGCAAGGCGCCACGGGCTCGATGTCGCAACCTTTTTGCCGAAGATGCACGGATCGCGCGGCATCGACACGATCACCCGGCTGAACCTGCCCGGCGTCGATCCCGAACATGAATCCAGGCTGGTGACCGAGGCCGAGATCGCCGATGTCAGCGATGTCGTTGCCATCCCGGGTGCTGCGGCATTTTTGAGTTCACTGCCGCCGGATCGCTGGGCGATCGTCACCTCCTCGCCTCTGCGCCTTGCCCACAGGCGGCTGGAGGCGGCGGGGCTGCCGCTGCCGAAATTCATGGTGACGGCGGAGGACGTGAAGGTCGGAAAACCCGATCCGCAATGTTACATTCTCGGCGCCGAACGCCTCGGCGTCGGCACGCGGGACTGCCTGGTATTCGAGGATGTCGCAGCCGGCATCACCGCCGGCGAAGCGGCGGGCGCCGATGTCATGGTCGTCACCGCAACCCATCACGACAAGATGGAAACGCCCCATCCGACGCTCTCATCCTATGACGAGATCGCGGTTCGCATCTCTGCCGAGCGTAAGATGCTGATCGTCCCCGCCACGGCCTGACATCAGTCCCGCCGCGTTACAGCATCCTTTGCGCTTTCACTCCGCGGCTGCGGCAAGACATCGATCGATGATCCTGCCGATTTCGCTGCGGCAGGAGCCGCAATTGGTTCCGGCGCTCGTTTCCTTGCCGACCGCCTCGACGCTGTGGCATCCGCCGCGCACGGCGGCAGCGATCTGATTGACTCCGACGCTGAAGCAGGAGCAGACGGTGGCGCCCGGATCCGGCCTGCCGGCTCCGGGACGGCCAGCGACCAGCGCAAAGCGCTTCCTGAGGTCGCCATGCGAGGCAGTAAGCTGCGAGATCGCCCAATTGCGCGCGACGGCGACCGGCTCGCGGGCGAGAAACAGCGCGGCAAGCAGGACCTCGCCATCGAAAAAGGCTAGCCTGAGGTCGCCGGATTGCCGGTCGGCATAACCCAGTGGTTCGACCTCGGCCGGAATGGCGAACACCGCCCGGCACCAGGCTGTCCAGTCTTCGACAGCTTCACCGAAGGCAAGCTCCAGCCGCCAGCCGCCGGAGGCTTTCGCCAGCGCCCAATAGGCCGCGTTGGGCGTGGCCGGTTTTGTAGCAGAGACGGCGAAGCCATAATGGGTGGCGCGGAAGGGCCGGATGGCGACAGCAACATTCTTCGACGCCGGCTGACCGGAAACGGGATCGGTGATCGGCGCGACCACGGCATCGATCCGCGCTTTCGCGGCGAACTGATCGTTCCAGTGCATCGGCGCAAAGACGCCGCTGCGAGCCTGACGATCGGTCACCAGCGCCCGGACGATCGCCTTGCCATGGGGGCTTTCGATCTCGACCAGACCGGCGCTTGATATACCGGTCTCGATCGCGTCACGCGGATGGATCTCGGCAAAGGGTTCGGCGATGTGGGCGGAAAGGCGTGCGCTCTTTCCGGTTCGCGTCATCGTGTGCCACTGGTCGCGGATGCGCCCGGTATTCAGCGTGAAGGGGAAATCGGCACTGGTGCGATCCGTGGCCGGCGGTTTGACCGCGACAAAACGTGCCTTGCCATCCGGATGGAAGAATCCACCCTCGGCGAAGAAGCGGGTGACGCCGGGTGCGGTCCCTGCCGGCTGCGGCCACTGGAAGGGCGAAAGCTCGTCATAGGCGTCGCCGCTGATATCGGCGCGCGCGCCGATGTCGAAATCGCGGCTGCCGTTATTTTCGAAGGTGGAAAGCGCGGCGTGCTCCGCAAAGATTGCGTCTGGCGCATCAAAATCGAAGGCGGCGGCAAATCCCATGCGGCGCCCGACCTCGGCAAGCTGCCACCAGTCGGCTCTTGCATCGCCGGGGAGCCCTAGAAACGGCCGCTGCCGGGAAATGCGCCGTTCGGAATTGGTGACGGTCCCGTCCTTCTCGCCCCAGCCGAGCGAGGGCAAAAGCACGTCTGCGTGCCGGGTCGTATCCGTCTCTTTGAGGATGTCCGACACGACGACGAAGGGACAGGCGGCGATCGCGCTTTCGACGCTATCGGCATCCGGCATCGAGACGACGGGATTGGTGGCCATGATCCAGAGCGCCTTGATGCGTCCGTCGGCCACGGCGCGGAACATGTCGACCGCCTTCAGGCCGGGTTTTGCGGCGATGACGGGCGAATTCCAGAAGCGCTGCACGCGGTCCCGGTCATCGGTATTCTCGATCGCCATATGGGCGGCAAGCATATTGGCAAGGCCGCCGACCTCGCGCCCGCCCATGGCGTTCGGCTGGCCGGTCAGCGAGAACGGTCCCATGCCGGGACGGCCGATGCGGCCGGTCGCCAGGTGGCAGTTGAGGATGGCATTGACCTTGTCGGTGCCGGAGGCGGATTGATTGACGCCCTGGCTGTAGCAGGTGACGACTTTCGGCGTCGTCTCGAACAGGCGGAAGAACTCCCTGATCTGCATGGCCGGCAGGCCGGTGCGTTCCAGGAGTTCGTTGATATCAAGTGCTGCGGCCGCCGCAAAAGCCTCGCCGAAACCTTCCGTATGGGCGCCGATATAGTTCTGATCGATGGCCGGGCTTGTCGCGAGATGGGCAAGCAGTCCCATGAACAGCGCGACGTCGCCGTCGGGGCGGATCGCCAGGTGCAGGTCGGCGATATCGCATGTCATCGTCCGGCGCGGATCGATGACGACGATCCGCATGTTGGGCCGCGCCGTCTTGGCGGCGGCAAGCCGCTGGTAGATGACGGGATGACACCAGGCAAGGTTGGAGCCGGTCAGGATCACCAGATCGGCGAGTTCGATATCCTCATAGGTTCCGGGCACCGTGTCGGCGCCGAAGGCGCGGCGATGCCCCGCCACGGAGGAGGACATGCAGAGCCTTGAATTGGTATCGATATTGGCCGAGCCGATGAAGCCCTTCATCAGCTTGTTGGCGACGTAGTAATCCTCGGTCAGCAACTGGCCCGAGACGTAGAAGGCGACAGCGTCAGGCCCGTGTTCGGCGATCGTTTCAGAAAAACGCCGGGCGACCAGGTCAAGTGCTTCGTCCCAACCGCTCCGTTCGCCTGCGATTTCGGGATAGAGAATCCGGCCGTCGAGATCGATGGTTTCGGCAAGGGCCGACCCCTTCGAGCAGAGCCGGCCGAAATTCGACGGATGCTCGGGATCTCCCTTGACGCTGACGGTTCCGGCCTCATCGACCGTGGCGAGGACGCCGCAGCCGACGCCGCAATAGGGACAGGTGGTCTTGACCTCAGCCGCCATCTATTCCGCCGCCATCATCAGGCTTTCGAGCGCGATGAAGAGGGCGCCGTCCTCATTGCGGACCGGGATGGTCCGCACCTGGCCCTCGTCGGCGCCGAGCGCCTTGCCGGTTTCGAGGGAGATCACCCAGTTGTGCAACGGGCAGGTGACCGCCTTGGCATGCACGATGCCCTGGGAGAGCGGGCCGCCCTTGTGCGGGCAATGGTCTTCGATGGCGAAGACCTCGTTTTCAGCCGTGCGGAAGACGGCGATCTTGCCCTGCGGTGTTTTCACGCAGCGCGCGCCGCGTAAGGGGATGTCGGAGATGTCACCGATTGGATGCCAGTTTTCATTGGGCCAGTTCATGTCCATCTCCTTACTCGGCTGCCTGCGGATAGCCGATCGTCGCCATCGGCTTGAACTCGTGCTTGTCCTTGCCGGAAACACGCTCCGACCAGGGATCGACCTGGGCAAATTTCTGGCTGAAGACGAAGCGGTCGTAATAGGCCTGGCGCTTTTCGGCATCGCCCATGATCTGGCGGCGGATTTCCTCCAGGCCGATGCGCTTGGCCCACTTGTAGATGCGCTCGAGATAGCGGGCCTGCTCGCGGTACATCTGCGTCAGCGCCACGATATGCTCCAGCGCCTCGTCCTCGGTCCGGACAAGCCCAAGAACCTCCGTGCCCTTGATGTCGAGACCGGCCGCACCGGCAAAATGGATCTCGAAACCGGAATCGACGCAGATCACGCCGATGTCCTTGCAGGTCGCTTCCGCGCAGTTGCGCGGGCAGCCGGAGACGGCCATCTTCAGCTTGGCCGGCGTCCAGGAGCCCCACATGAATTTCTCGATGCGAATGCCGAGACCGGTGGAGTCCTGCGTACCGAAGCGGCACCAGTCCGAGCCGACGCAGGTCTTCACGGTACGCAGACCCTTGGCATAGGCCTGGCCGGAGACGAAGCCGGCCTTGCCGAGATCGGCCCAGACGGCGGGCAGGTCTTCCTTCTCGATGCCGAGCAGGTCGATGCGCTGGCCGCCGGTCACCTTGACCATCGGGATCTCGAATTTGTCGACGACATCGGCGATGGCGCGCAGCTCGTTCGAATTGGTGACGCCGCCCCACATGCGCGGAACGACGGAGTAGGTGCCGTCCTTCTGGATATTGGCATGCACGCGCTCATTGATGAAACGCGACTGGTAGTCGTCGGCATATTCGTCCGGCCAGTCGCAGACGAGGTAATAGTTGAGCGCCGGCCGACATTTGGCGCAGCCGCAGGAAGTCTTCCATTCCAGCTCCTGCATGACGGCAGGTATGCTCTTCAGGCCCTTGGCCTTGATCAGACGGCGGACATCGTCATGGCCGAGTTCGGTACAGGTGCACATCGGCTGGACGGCGGCCGGATTGTAGCTGTCGCCGAGCGTCAGTGCCATGAGTTGCTCGACGAGGCCGGTACAGGAGCCGCACGAGGCGGATGCCTTCGTGTGGGCACGGACGTCGTCGAGCGACGTCAGCCCCTTGCCTGAAATCGTCGAAGTGATTTTGCCCTTGCATACGCCGTTGCAGCCACAGATCTCCGCGTCATCCGGCAAGGCTGCAACGGCCGCCATAGGGTCCAGCGGCGACCCTCCCTGATAGGCCTGTCCGAAGATCAGCGTCTCGCGCATCTCCGAAATATCGGTGGCCTTCTTCTTCAGATCGTTGAACCATGCCCCGTCGGCGGTCTCGCCGTAAAGCACAGTGCCGATGATCTTGTTGTCCTTCAGCACCAGGCGCTTATAGACGCCGGCGCTGGCATCGCGCAGCACGATCTCCTCGCGGTCGTCGCCGTCGGCGAAGTCACCGAGTGAATAAAGCTCGATGCCGGTGACCTTGAGCTTGGTCGGCGTATCGGCGTGAACGAAGGCGGGCGAGCGATCGCCAGAGAGATGCGCGGCAGCGATTCGGGCCATTTCATAGAGCGGCGCAACGAGGCCATAGACCATGCCGCCCACTTCGGCGCATTCGCCGAGCGCGAGAATATCGCCATCCGAGGTCTGCATGCCGGAATCGACGACGATGCCGCGATTGACCGCAATGCCGGCGTCCTTCGCAAGGCCGACACTGGGACGAATGCCGACGGCCATCACAACAAGCGTTGCCGGGATGATGCGGCCGTCGTCAAGCTCGATGCCTTCGACCTTGCCGTTGCCGATGATCGCCTTGGTATTGGCCTTGCAGATGACCTTGATGCCGCGCTCCTCCACCGCCTTCTGCAATAGATAGCCGGCGGCGGGATCGAGCTGGCGCTCCATCAGCGTCGGCATGACGTGCAGCACGGTGACGTCCATGCCGCGCTGGGCAAGACCGGCGGCTGCTTCCAGGCCAAGCAGGCCGCCGCCGATCACGACAGCCTTTTCGCGCGACTGGGCGGCAAGCAGCATGGCCTGCACGTCGTCGAGATCGCGATAGGTGATGACGCCGGGCAGATCCTTGCCGGGAACGGGGATGATGAAGGGCACCGAACCGGTTGCGATCACCAGCTTGTCGTAGCTTTCGGTGACGCCGTGGTCGGAGGTGACGGTCTTGGCGACGCGATCGATATTGACGATCTTGTGGCCCTTGTAGAGCATGATGCCGTGCTTGATATACCAGCCGTCACCGTGAATGATGATCTGCTCGTAATCCTTCTCGCCGGAGAGAACCGGCGACAGCATGATGCGGTCGTAGTTGACGCGCGGCTCGGCATTGAAGATCGTAACTTCATAGCGTCCGGGCGCCTGTTCGAAGAGGTGCTCCAGCATGCGCCCGGGCGCCATGCCATTGCCGATGATGACGAGTTTTTCGGTCATATTTCCAAGTCCTTAGATCAGGTTGCAGCCACGGGCGCCGAGTGCCCTTGGCGCGACAGTTGCTTGACGGACAGGTGCATCCAGATGAGTGAGGTGACGACGATCGCAAACAGCAGCAGGAAACAGCTGGACCAGAGGCCGGTCATGTCCTTGAGGAGGCCGAAGGCGATCGGAAGGATGAAGCCGCCAAGGCCGCCCATCATCCCGACGACGCCGCCGACTGCGCCGACGTTTTCCGGATAGTAGGCCGGAATGTGCTTGTAGACGGCGGCCTTGCCGAGGCTCATGAAGAAGCCGAGCACGAAGATCACCACGATGAAGATGACCGGCGTGATGGTCGCAGCCGGTAGCGACAGGATGAGGGTGGCGACGGCCGACACGGCAAACATCGTATACATGACGCTGCGCGCGCCCTTCTTGTCCGACAGCACGCCGCCGAAGGCGCGGAAGATGCTGCCGGGAATGGAATAGGCGGCCGCGATCATGCCGGCAGTTTCGAGGTTGAAGCCGTAGACGCCGACGAGGTAGCGCGGCAGCCACAGCGACAGGGCGACGAAGCCGCCGAAAGCGAAGAAATAGTAGAGCGAGAAGCGCCAGACCTGAACGTTCTGCAGCGGCGCGAATTCCTGGGCAAAACTCTTGGACGCGACGTTGCGCTCGCGGCGGAGACGGTAGGCCGGATCATCGGTCGTGGTGAACCAGAAGACGATTGCCATCAGCGCCAGACAGACGGCCCAGATCTCGGCAACCGCCTGCCAGCCCCAGGCGAGCAGCACGAAAGGAGCGGCGAATTTGGTCACGGCTGCGCCGACATTGCCGGCGCCGAAGATGCCGAGCGCGGTTCCCTGCTTCTCCGCCGGAAAGAAAGGCGAGACATAGGCGACACCGACCGCAAACGAGCCGCCGGCAAGGCCGACACCGAGGCCGGCGATCAGCATTTGCGTATAAGTCTGGGCATAGGAGAGCAGGAAGGTCGCCAATGCGGCGGCCAGCATGGTGAGCGTGTAAACGAGACGGCCGCCGTAACGCCCCGTCCAGATGCCGAGGACGATGCGCACGAGCGAACCGGTCAGCACCGGAGTGCCGACCAGCAGGCCGAACTCGGCCTCGTTCAGCCCGAGATCCTGCTTGATGCGAATGCCGATGATCGCGAAGATCGTCCAGACGGCAAAACAGAGGGTGAAGGCGACCGTGGAAATCCACAATGCTTTGGCTGGTTCGCCGGCGGACATGGGTGGCACTTTCTCGATGACAGACATAACTTCTCCGGGGCCCGACAAGGTCGTGCCGATCCATCGCTGAGGGTTAAAACAAAAAGCCGCTGGTCAGGACGCGCATACACGAGGTGCGCGAAATATCCTGATCAGCGGCTTTGCTGGTGGCGCCCGCCGTTGGACGCCGAATTCTTGGGCCTTCCGGCCGGTTACCCGGAGACAATCGACATGATCGCCCAGGTATTTGATTTCAAATCACCGAGATCTGCTTCTTCCATTTGAAGAGGATCTCCGTGTCTTCCGTGAACGCCTGCTGGCGCTCTTTCTGCGCAGATCGCCTTTGACCGGTGCGGTAATATCCTTGCAAGCTGCGTGCCAGTTTGTCGCTTTTTGTGTAATGTATTGATTTATTTACATTTCTCGAAATCGGCCGTTTGCTTGTTTTTCGAGCTGTCGACAGTTGTGCTAATCTTTTGTGCGCTTGCCATGTGGGGCGCAGATCCTTGCTGGCGTTTTGGGCAGGCGGGCGTGGATCAGATTTCGTCGCCGGTAACGAAGGGCAGGGCGCTTTTGACGGCAAAGCCTGCGACATAATCAGGCAGCCTCGCCGGGTCGAAGACATGGCCGTCCATGAAACGGTCGCCCTCGTCGCCGCCTTCGATGCGGATATCGGCATCATCGGGTGCGTTGCCGTCGCCGAGCGCTGTCCGATAGAGATCCGGGCGGTAGGCGGACGCGGCAGCCCTTGCCATGTTGAGGCTGGCCTCGGCCTGCCCCCAGCGGATCATCTGGCTGTATATCCACAGCGCCTGGCTTGGCCGAGGATAATTGGCGAATCCGGAATGGAACATGAAATAATCGGCGATGATGCGCCGGTTGCCCTTTGCGTCGAGGCTGAATTCGCCGGCGAGCACGCGGCGGATGATCTCGACGGGGGCAGCGATATAGCGGGGGTCGGCAAGAGCGGCCGCCAGCGCATCGTGATTGTCCGGCTGGTCGCACCAGCGGGCTGCCGCATCGAGCGCCACGATCAGCCTGGAAACGGTTTCCGGATGGGTTTCCGCCCAATCCGGCCGCATGCCGATCACCTTTTCCGGGGCGGACGGCCAGATATCCTGCTTGGCGGCGACGATGCGGCCGACGCCGCGCTCCGAAGCGACCATATTCCACGGCGCGCCGACGCAGAAACCGTCGATCGCACCGGCGGCCAGCGCATCCGAAGTCATCGGCGGCGGCACCACGACGAGCTTGACGTCCTTATCGGGATCGATGCCGCCGGCGGCCAGCCAGTAGCGGAATTCGTAATTATGCGAGGAGAAGGGATAGGTGACCCCGAAGGTCGGCAGCGGTTCGCCGCGCACCTTCATCGCCGCCAGTGTTTTTGCCAGGGCGCGGGCATTGTCGAGCGCGCCTGCCGTTTCCGGCAGTCCCGCGTCATTGCGCATCCTGTCGAAGAGCCGCGTCGACAGGGTGATCGCATTGCCGCCGCGCCCCAGCGAAAACGGTGTGATCGTCGGTGAGGGATTGGAGCCGAGGCCGAGCATGGAGGCGACGGGCATTGGCGACAGCATGTGGGCGATATCGAACTGGCGGAATGCCAGACGGTCACGCACATTCGCCCAGGAGACATCCTTGACGAGATCGAGCGTCAGGCCTTCCTTCTGCGCGAAACCGAATTCCGCCGCTGCAATCAGCACTGACGCATCGACGAGCGGAATGAAACCGGCCCTGAGCACTTTCGGTCCTTCGGCATTCAGGCGCATGGGCGAGGGCAACTCGCCGCCTGATTTGGCGGTCTTCGTCATCATATCCACTCCGGTTTCCTCCGGAAATTCATCAGGTCGGCCATTACATCAACAGCCCCGCGGCGGTGACGACGCTCTGGGCGATTTCCGACATCTTCTTCTTTTCGTTCATCGCCGTCTGCCGCAGCAGCGCGAAGGCCTCTTCCTCAGACAGGCCGCGCATCTTCATCAATATGCCCTTGGCGCGCTCGATGAGCTTGCGTTCTTCCAGCGCTGAGCGGGCATCGGCAAGCTCGCGCCGCAGCCGGCTGAAGGCGTTGAAGCGGCTGACGGCCATGTCGAGGATCGGCTTGACGCGTTCCTTCTTCAGGCCATCGACGATATAGGCCGAGACGCCGGCATCGACGGCGGCCTCGATCGAGGCGGTGTCGGAGCGATCGACGAACATGGCGATCGGACGGCTGACCGTGCGCGTCAGCTGGAAGAGATGCTCCATCATGTCGCGATTGGGATTTTCGATATCGATGATGATCACGTCGGGCATCAGCGTTTCGATGATTCGCGCAATGCCGTTGACCTCATGGACCACGGTGACGTGCGCATGCCCTGCCTCGCGCAGCCCCTCTTCGATGATGGAGGCGCGAATGGCATTTTCGTCGATCACCAGAATTGTCAGATCGCGATGCGTCATTGCTATATTTATGACGCGCTGCAGCAATTTTGGCAAGGTGTCGCCTGAAAACTGTGCAAAAATAGATATGCGCAAAAAATAATCAAATTGCCGCATTTTCGGGCGAGGGCATTCCGTCGGCCAGCAGCGCATGACCGCACTGCATGGCGCGGTGTTCCAGCAGGCCTTCAGCGAAGGAGCCGCCTATTTCAACCAGCTGATCGTCGATGGTGAAGCCAAATTCGTCGAGACGGCGCTTGGCCATGGCGGAAGCTCCTGAAGCCGGAAGCCTTCGACGAATGGCAGAAGGGCGCCCAGGGCGTATGGGACGATTTCGCGCCTGTTGTCGGCGGCATCGACAGGATCAAATCCATCCAGGCCGCCTGAAGCAAGGGGCAAGGCAGTTGTGCCTGCCGCTTTTGACGGGACCGATGGAAAACCATCGGTCTCTTTGTCGCGCGCACATGCCGGAAAAATAATGCCGGAGCAGGCCGGAAATCGAAAGAGCATGCCTTCGGTAATCGTGGTATATGACTTACTTAAAATCCTGGAATGGGAAGTCTTTTACCTTCGGCCGGTGCGATCCTGTTGACCGCAATCTCGCGACCGCTCCCGGCGGACGGATCCCATGGCCTCGATTTGAGAAGAACAACATTGAACACAAGGCTTTGGAGGGCCGACCATGAGCTTACGCATCAACGATATTGCCCCCGATTTTACCGCCGACACCACCCAGGGACCGATCAGCTTCCATGATTGGATCGGCAATGGCTGGGCCGTCCTGTTCTCGCATCCGAAGAATTTCACGCCTGTCTGCACCACCGAGCTCGGCGCCATGGCCGGCCTGGCGGGGGAGTTTTCCAAGCGTGGTGCCAAGATCATCGGCATCTCCGTCGATCCTGTGGAAAGCCATGCCAAGTGGAAGAACGACATCAAGACCGCCACCGGTTTCGACGTCGAATATCCCCTGATCGGTGACAAGGACCTCAAGGTCGCCAAGCTCTATGACATGCTGCCGGCCGGCGCCGGCGAGAGCTCGGAAGGCCGCACGCCTGCCGACAATGCGACGGTGCGTTCGGTTTTCATCATCGGTCCCGACAAGAAGATCAAACTGATCCTGACCTATCCGATGACGACGGGCCGCAATTTCAATGAGATCCTGCGCGCCATCGATTCCATCCAGCTGACGGCCAAGCACCAGGTGGCGACGCCGGCGAACTGGAACCAGGGTGAGGACGTCATCATCACCGCTGCGGTTTCCAACGAAGACGCGATCACGCGTTTCGGTTCCTTCGATACGGTTCTGCCCTATCTCAGGAAGACCAAGCAGCCGACCGCCTGATCGCTGCTTCCCAACTGCTACAAAGCCGCCGCGAAAGCAGTTTCGCGGCGGCTTTTTGTTGATGCGGAAGGCGGTGATGATCGCCGTAGTTGTCAGATTAAGCGGTGGCTTTTCGTGCCCGAACCGCATCGCCGAATGCCTGAAACAACGCACGGTTCACGGGGTTGGTCTGCGGATCGTATTCGGCATGCCATTGCACGCCGAGCGCAAATCCCGGCGCATCCTTGAACCGTATCGCCTCGATCGTCCCGTCCTCTGCAATGCCTTCGGCAACGACCCTGTCGCCAAGCTCGAGAATGCCCTGTCCATGCAGGGAGTTCACCCGGATCGTCTCCCGGCCGAGGATGCGTGCAAACATCCCATCCTGTATAAGTTGAACATCGTGACGATCGCCGAAAACGATGGCGAGGTCGGGATGGATCTCGCCGGTTTCCAGGCGCGGCATTCGGTGGTTCATGCGTCCGGGCAATTCCCGGATTTCGGGATGCAGCGAGCCGCCGGCCGCGACGTTCATTTCCTGGAAACCGCGGCATATGCCGAAAATAGGAACGCCGCGCGCTACACAGGCTTCGATCAATGGCAGCGCCAGCCCGTCACGATCCTCGTCATAAGGTTCATGCTTGGGATCCGGCACCGTGTTGAAACGGCTGGGATGGACATTGGCTCTGGCGCCTGTCAGCAGAATGCCGTCGACGACAGCCAGCAGATCGGCGATATCGGCCAGTTTGGGGTTGCCGGCAAACATCAGCGGCAAGGCTTCGGCGACATCGGCCACGGCCCGCAGATTGTTTTCTCCGACATGCTGAGCCGGAAATCGGCTTTCGACGATGCGGGCATTCCCGATGATGCCGATTACAGGTCTTGTCATTGCCGGTTACACCCCCAAGTCACACCCAAGTCGCAACGCCAGCTGCTGTCCAAGCCCCCTGGCTCCCCGGCAGGTGATTTAAAGCGCCTGGAAACCGGGACCGACCGGTGCTGGCTGCCGGCTCGGTTGTGGCTATGGTTATCTCCAGCCGGGCCGAAGCTCAATCCGGAACGGGAAGGGCGCGCTGGTTGTAGAGGATCTTGCGGATGCGCGACTGTTCCTCTTCGGAGAGCTTGCTGTTGTCGGTGCCAAGGTCGGCGCCGACCGCAAGGCCGCGCTGGACGCCGGGCCGTGCGCCGACCTCCTCGAACCATCGCTTGAAATGCTTGAATTCGTCGATGTCCTGGCCCTGCGCCTGCCAGTTGACGGTCCAGGGATAGCTGATGATGTCGGCGATGGTGAATTCGTCGCCGGCGAGATAACGCCGGTCACGAAGCCGCATGTTGAGAACACCGTAGAGGCGGTTGGCTTCGTCGGTGAAACGCCGCACCGCATAGGACTGATCGCCCTCGCGATCGCCGAGACGGCGGAAGTGACCGGCTTCGCCGAGTTTCGGTCCCTGGTTGGCCATCTGCCAGATCACCCATTGCGTCACGTCGTATTTGCCGCGCAGATCCTGCGGCCAGAATCTTCCGGTCTTTTCGGCGAGGTAGAAGAGGATTGCACCGGATTCGAAGACGCTGAGCGGCCCGCCGCCGTCGGCAGGCGTGTGGTCGACGATAGCAGGCATGCGGTGATTGGGATTGAGCCTGAGATAATCGGGTTTGAACTGGTCGCCCCGGCCGATATTGACCGGCACCAGCCGGTAGGGCGTGCCGGTTTCCTCCAGGAAGATCGAAACCTTCTTGCCGTTCGGCGTCGGCCAGTAGTGGAGATCAATCATCTGCGCGTCCTCGTTCGCTCGGGATTTCCTGGCGATCAGGATGACGCTGCGACCTTGGCAGGTCGAATATATCTGTTCCAAAATTGATGGCGAAATTAGAAACCTGGTGCAGAGATGGAAATGGGGGAAGCTTCCTACCCGTATCGATGGTATTGAGAATTCCGCGTCGCGATGGAAGTTCGAACCCGCCGAGATCCGATGATAGGCCGGAAATGTCAGTCCGACATGGGGAGGAGATCGGCGAAGGCCATGCTTTCGCTTTGCCTTCTGTTTTCCCACGTGGATGCGGTCACGGCTCAGCCGGAAGGAAGCGCGGGACCGCCGGCCTGTCTCTATTCAGGTCCTTCAGCGTCGGGATCGGGTGAAGCGCTCTGCATCCGTAAGGACAGTTTCAATCGTGACCTTTGCGTCGCGATCGAGCATTTCGCCAGCGCCAATCAATTGCCGCCGGATTATTTCGCCCGTCTCATCTGGCGCGAGAGCACCTTTCGCCCCGATGCCGTCAGCTTCAAAGGAGCGCAGGGGATTGCGCAGTTCATGCCCGGTACGGCGAAACTGCGCGGTCTTGAAGACAGCTACCAGGTGTTGGAAGCCCTGCGGAAATCGGCGCAGTATCTCGACGAACTGCGCAATCGCTTCGGCAATCTCGGCCTTGCCGCTGCCGCCTATAATGCCGGCGAAAACGGCCTAGCATCTTACCTTACGTCAGGAAGATTACCCTACGAAACGCGCAGCTATGTCACGGCGATCACTGCCCATACGGTCGAGGAATGGAAGGATAACCCACCGCAAGATGCGGCCGCCCCGCTCGACAAGGACAAGTCCTTCATCGATGGTTGCGTGGCGCTCGCGGAGAGACGGACGTTGAAGGACACGCCCTGGCGTCAGGAGGGCGAATGGGCCCCCTGGGGCGTCCAGCTTGCGGCGAATGCGAATGTCGCGGTGGCCCGACGCATGTTTCTCGATGCCGTGCAGGATCTGCCTGCGCCCCTGAATGCCGAGCAGCCGCTGATCCTGCGCCAGCGCGATCGCAGCTTCGGTTTTCGCCCGCGCTACGCTGCCCGCATCGGTCGGCAGACGCGTATGGAAGCCAATGATCTCTGCAACCAGATCCGCAAACACGGCGGCACCTGCCTTGTTTTCAAGAACCGGTAGCGGGCCTGGCCCAGCCGCCTGGATCATGAAAAGTCTGCTTGCAGGATCGCCTGAGCGCAGCATATTCGACACGGAAATGCCAAAGGAGGAATGACGATGCGGGTTTTGGTAATCGGGGCAACGGGCCATGTCGGAACCTATCTCGTTCCCCGCCTGGTGGAGGCAGGTCATGACGTCGTCACGATCAGCCGCGGCACGGCGAAGCCTTATACGGAAAACCATGCCTGGGCTTCTGTCGATCAGCGTCAGATGGATCGGGCGGCGATGGAGCGGGTGGGTGATTTCGGCCCGGCCGTCCGTGAAGTGAAAGCCGATATCGTCATCGACATGATCTGCTTCACGCTGGAAAGTGCCGAGCAGCTGGTGACGGCGCTGTCGGGGCATGTCGGCCATTTCCTGCATACCGGCACGATCTGGACGCATGGCCATGCCAGCGCCGTGCCGACGCTGGAAGAGGCGCCGAAATCTCCCTTCGGCGATTACGGCACGCAGAAGGCTGATATCGAAACCTACCTGCTACAGCAGGCAAGGCTTCGCGGATTTCCGGCCACCATCATCCATCCCGGTCATATTGTCGGTCCGGGCTGGGCGCCGCTCAATCCAGCCGGCAATTTCAACCTGCAGGTCTTTTCAACCCTTGCCCGCGGAGAGACCCTGGCGCTGCCCAATTTCGGTCTGGAGACCGTTCATCACGTCCATGCCGATGATGTGGCGGCGATGTTCATGGATGCGATCGCCAACTGGAATGCCTCGATCGGCGAAAGTTTCCACGCGGTCTCTCAGCAGGCGCTGACGCTTCGCGGCTACGCCGAATCCATGTCGCGGTGGTTCGGGCATGAGCCGAAGCTCACCTTCGCGCCGTTCGATGCCTGGGCCAAAGGCCAGACGGCCGAGGATGCGGAGGCGACCTGGGAGCATATCGCCCGCAGCCCGAATTGCTCGATCGCCAAAGCCAGGCGCTTGCTTGGGTTTACCCCGAGATATCAGTCGCTGCAGGCGGTGCAGGAATCGGTCGGCTGGCTGGTCGGGCAGGGGCGGATCAAGACCTGACCCACCATTGCCGCGGGCTGCTAACGGATCAGGATAGCCCTGAAATCATTGACATTGGTTCCGGTCGGGCCGGTTTCAAACAGATCGCCGCTGGCCGCAAAGCCTGAATAGCTGTCATTGCCGTCGAGCAGGCGGCGCGGATCGAGCCCGGCGGCGCGCAGGCGCTTCACCGTGCCGCCATCGGCAAAGGCGCCGGCATTATCCTCCGAGCCGTCGATCCCGTCCGTGTCGGCAGCAAGGACATGGATGCCCTCCTGTCCGTCGATCGCAAGCCCCATGGCGAGCGCGAATTCGCCGTTGCGTCCGCCCTTGCCGCCCTTGGCGCGCAGCGTCACCGTCGTCTCGCCGCCGGAAAGGATGACGACCGGCTTCGAAAACGGCCTGTTCCGGCCCAATACTTCGCGGGCGATCGCTGCATGCACCAGCGCCACGTCGCGCGATTCCCCCTCGATCGCATCCGAAAGGATCGCCGGCTCGATCCCCTGCGATTTTGCCAGTGCCGCAGCGGCCTCCAGCGAAACGCCCGCGGAGGCGATGATGTGGTGCGCGTGCCGTGAGAAGACCGGATCGTCCGGGCGAGGGGCATCGGCCTTCGGCGAGTTCAGATGGTCGAGTGCGGCCTGCGGCAGCTGCAATCCATATTGCCGGATGATCTCGAGCGCATCGTGTCGTGTCGAACCATCCGGCACCGTCGGCCCGGAGGCGACATGGGCCGGGTTGTCGCCGGGAATGTCGGAGACAACAAGACTGACGACCTTCGCTCTGGTCGCTGCCGCAAGCCTTCCGCCCTTGATGGTGGAGAGATGCTTGCGCACGACGTTCATCGCCGAAATCGGCGCGCCCGAGGCAAGTAGCATTTCGTTGAGAGCGATCTCGTCTTCGAGGGTCAGCCCTTCCGGCGGAGCGGGCAGCAGCGCCGAGCCGCCGCCGCAGATCAGCGCGATCACCAGATCGTCTTCCGTCAAGCCGTTCACCGTTTCCATCAACCGCTTTGCCCCGGCGAGCCCCGCGGCATCGGGTACCGGATGGGCGGCCTCGATGATTTCGATGCCGAGCGTCTCGCAACCATAGCCGTAGCGGGTGACCACCAGGCCTTCGATCGCTCCGTCCCAGACGCTTTCGAGGGCACGCGCCATTTGCGCCGCGCCCTTGCCGGCGCCAATCACCACGGTCCTTCCCTTCGGCCTGTCAGGCAGATGCGCTTTGATGCCGGTCAGCGGATCGGCGGCGCGAACCGCCGCGTCGAACAGGCTTTTCAGGAAGTCGCGGGGAGCTGATATCCTCATCGGTGGTCTCTGCTGCTTCGGTGTCGATAGGGATGGGACAGTGCTTTAATTCTCGGCCCCGAAGGTCCGCAAGACATTGGCCGCACCACAGCCTATTGCATAATTCAAACTGTTACAGTGCCGCGCGTCAGTCGGCGAGGGCCGCCAGGATACGAACCCAGGATCGTATGCCTTTGTGGAAGCTGGAGAGATCATATTTTTCGTTCGGGCTGTGGACGCGGTTGTCGAAGCGGGCAAAGCCGACCAGGAGGGCATCGCATCCGAGCCGGCGTTTGAAGTCGCCGACGATGGGGATCGAGCCTCCCGTGCCGGCAAGAGCCGCTTCGCATTGCCATTCTGTCGAAAGCGCCTGAAGCGTCCTGGTGAGAAACGGACTGTCGATCGGCATGACGGTGGCCGGCGAAAGTCCATAATCCCTGAAACTGACCGAACAATCCCTGGGGATACGTGCGCGCACATGCCGCTGGAAGGCATCGCGGATCGCTTGGGGATCCTGTCCTTCCACCAGTCGAAACGAAATCTTGGCGCTTGCCTTCGCCGGAATGACCGTCTTGAAGCCTTCGCCCGTATAGCCGCCGCTCATGCCGTTGATCTCGCAGCTCGGCCGCGCCCAGATCTGTTCGAGGACGGAACGGCCTGCCTCGCCGGCCGGATCTCTCAGGCCGATATCGCCGAGAAAGGCCTCCTCGTCGAAGGGCAGTCTTTTCCACAGCGCCTTGATGGCGTCGGGGAGCTCTTTCACGCCGTCATAGAAACCTTCGACCGCAACGCCGCCATCGGTTCGCCGCAGGCTTGAAACGATGTCTGACAACACCTGCAGCGGATTGCGTGCGGCATTGCCGAACATGCCGGAATGCAGGTCCTGATCGGCGCAGGTGATCTCGATTTCCGTGGTGTAGATACCGCGCAGCATCGTGGTGACGGCAGGCGTTTCACGATCCCACATATCCGTGTCGCAGACGAAAACAGCATCGGCCTTCAACTCGTCCGCCGTGGCATCCAGAAAGGGTGCGAGACTCGGACTGCCGGCCTCTTCTTCGCCTTCGAACAGCATGCTCACCTGCACCGGCAGTTTCCCGGTAACGCTTTTCCAGGCGCGGCAGGCTTCGACGAAGGTCATCAATTGTCCTTTATCGTCGGAGGCGCCGCGCGCCACGATCGCGGTATCGCCGTTCGGCAAGGCTTCCATGCGCGGCTCGAACGGATCGCTGGTCCACAGTGCCAGCGGATCGACCGGCTGGACATCGTAATGGCCGTAAAACAGCAGATGCGGTGCGGATGCCGCCTTTTCATGCGCGACCACCATCGGATGGCCGGTCGTTTTGCGCACCGATGCTTCGAAGCCGATGGCAGCCAGATCCCGGCTCAGCCATTCGGCGGCGGCGCGGCATTGATCGCGATAAGCCGGGTCGGTCGAGACGCTCGGAATGCGGATCAGCTCGAAAAGCCGCGCCAGGCTGTCATCGAGGCTCCGGTCCACATGGGCAAGAACGGCGTCGATATCCTGATTGCTGATACTGGCCATGGTTTCTCCTCAGCGGCTCAATCTTCCGGGTCGAGAATGCAGCACTGCTCGGCAAGCGGGATCAGTACGGCGGACGCCCCTGTTTCCAGCGGGTCGGACAAAGCTCCATTGGCGGTAATCTCTCCCGCCGATGTCGCGCATTTATACTGATAGGCCCGGCCGAGATAGGTGCGGGTGCCGAGCACGGCGGCGATGCCATCGCCGTCACGGCTGACGGCAAGGCCGTCTGCGCGGCAGGCCAGCACGAAGTCGTCCTTGATCGGCCCGAATGCATCCTGAGACAGATGCAGCCGTGCGCCGCCCGTCGCTTCGGCGGTCACGATCGCTCCGTTGCGCGCGGTTACCTTCATCCGGATCAGGTTCTCGAAGCCGACGAACCGGGCGACGAAGGCATTGGCCGGCTGGCGGTACAGCACCTCCGGCGCATCGAGCTGCATGATGCGCCCGGCATTCATGATCGCCACCCTGTCGGAGATCGAGAATGCCTCTTCCTGGTCGTGGGTGACGTAAAGCGATGTCGTGCCGTTGGCGCGCTGGAGCTGCCTGATCTCGACGCGCATGTCGATCCTGAGCTTTGCATCGAGATTGGAAAGCGGCTCGTCGAACATCAGCAGCGGCGGCTCGATGACCAGTGCCCGGGCGAGCGCCACGCGCTGTTTCTGGCCGCCGGAGAGAGCCGAAGGCAGGCGGTCGGCGAAGGCGGAAAGGCCGACGCGCTCCAGCATGGCCATCGTTCTCTTCGTCCGTTCCGGCTGGGGAACACGACGCTGCCTCAGGCCGAAGGCGACATTGTCCTGCACGCTCAGGTGAGGAAAAAGCGCGTAGTTCTGAAAGACCAGACCAATGTCGCGCGCATGCGCAGGAAGGCCGGTGAGGTCGCGTTCGCCGAGCTTGATGCTGCCGCTGGTCGGCTGCAGAAAACCGGCCACCAGGCGCAATGTCGTCGTCTTGCCGCAGCCGCTGGAGCCGAGCAGGGAAACCAGCTCCCCGGCCATGACTGAGATCGACAGGTCCTTGAGAACCTCAGTGCTGCCGTAATGGGCGGAGATGGAATCGATGGTGAGGGATACGGTCAAGAGCGTTCTACTTTGTCAGGAAGGTGAGACCGAGCGTGGCCTCGACGACGGCCATGACGCCGACTGTCACGAACATCAGCAGCACCGATACCGAGGCGATCGTCGGATCGAAGAACTGTTCCATATGCGCAAGGATCTGGATCGGCAGCGTCGAGATGCCAGGACCGGTCAGGAAGACTGACACCGACACGTCGTTGATCGAGGTGATGAAGGCGAGGATGAAGGCGGCAATGACCCCGGCGCGGATATTTGGCAGGACCACGGTCAGGAAGGTTTTCAGCGGCGGGCAACCCAGGCTGATCGCCGCCTCCTCGACGGAAAAATCGAAGGCCGCCAGGCTGGCGCCGACGACCCGCACCGAATAGGGCAGGATCAGCAGCGCATGACCGACCAGCAGGCTGATGAAGATCGGAAGCCCGAGGCCGATCGTGACCGACTTCATCAGCGAGAATCCGAAGACGATCTCCGGCACCAGGATCGGCAGGACGAAAATGGTGGAAAGCCAGCGCGGCAATTCCACCCGGTAGCGGTTGATCGCATAGGCGGCCGGGATGCCGATCAGCAGCGATAGCGCCGTGCCGAGAAAGGCGACCTGCAGGCTGGTCAGCGCCGTCGTGCGGAAGGCCTCGATCTCGAAGATATTGACGAACCAGCGCAATGTCAGGCCCTGCGGCGGGAAGGTCAGATAGGTCGTGTCGCTGAAGGCCGCACCGACGATGATGACCAGCGGTGCGAGCAGGAAGAAGAAAACGCAGGCCGCGAAGGCGGCGAGGATCGGGTGAACGCGCCTGTCCATCACACCGCCATCGGATTGAGCCGGCGTGCAACGCGGCTCATGATGAGGACGACGCCGAGCGTCAGCACCACCATGATGGCGGCGATCGTCGATGCACCCACCCAATCGAAGGTGACCATGGCGCGCTGGTAGAGGAAGGTCCCCATCATCATCTGCTTTTCTCCGCCGAGCAGTTGCGGTGTCGCATAGGAGGTGAAGCTGCCGGTGAACACCAGCACGGCGCCGACGATGAGGCCGGGTGTCGCCAGCGGCAGGATCACCTGAAGGAATGTCATCAGCGGTCTGGCGCCGAGCGAAGCCGATGCATCGATCAGATCGCGCGGGATGCCCTCAAGCACGCCGACGAGCGTCAGGATCATCAGGGGAACGAAGAGATAGACCATGGCGACGATCACCGAGCCTTCGGTATAGAGCATCGAAAGCGGCTCACTGAGGATACCGGTCGAGATCAGCATGGTGTTGAGGATGCCGTTCTTCCCGAGAATAATCAGCCATGCGAAGGATCGGACGACGACACCTGTCAGCAGTGGAAAAACCGCTGCGATGATCATGATACTCTTCGCGCGGCCGGGCATTTGGGCGATCACATAGGCGGTGATGAAACCCACGGTGAGGGAGATCGCCGTGGTGATCAGAGCGATCTCCAGCGTTCGGTAAAGAACCGCCCGGCGAAAGCCGCTGCTGAAGAATGTCACATAGGGCGCAAACACGCCCTTCGGTTCCGCAAACGTCGCCGCGATGGTGATGGCGACGGGAACGATGAGAAGCGCAACGACGGCAATCGTCGCCGGCATCGTCAATCCCCATCTGGCAAAATGCTTCATCTCAAAACTCGTGGCATGTCCTGATATCGGGAGCGCCGCATCTCGGACTCGGATGTGCGGCGCTTCCAGGTCTGACCGAGGCCCGGCAATAAACCGGCCTCGGGCCGGGATACCGGCAGCTTACTGAGCGAAGACTTCGTTCCAGCGGTCGATCCAGTCAGCCTTGGCGGCATTCATCTTGGCATAGTCGATGCGGGTGAGGCTCGCGACCATATCCGCGCCATAGGTCCAGATCTTCGCCTGATCCGGAGTCAGGCTGACCTTGGTCGAGATCGGCGCATCGACGCCTTGTTCGGCTTCAGCCTGCTGGACGTCCTTGGACAGGATGAAGTTGATGAACTGATGCGCCAGTTCGACATTTTCCGAACCCTTCGGGATGTTCACCGTATTCAGCGTGGCGATGTCGCCGTCCTTGAGCTTGGCCCATGTCATCGTCGGAACGGCCGCCTGCATCGATGCCAGGGTAAAGTCCTGGGCCAGCGCAACGCGCACTTCGCCTGTCGATATCAGGTTTACCAGCTCCGAGCCGGTGTTGTAGTTCTTGACGACATTGGGCTTCAGCGCCTCGATTTCCGAGAAGGCCTTGTCGGTGTCCTCATAGGCATCCGCGCCGCCATGCTTGCCGGCTTCCAGAACGACCAGCGGGCCGGCGGTGGTGGTGATGCCGGGCAGGGAGACGGAGCTTTTCAGATCGTCGCGCCACAGGTCGCCCCAGGCGGTGATCGGCGGGTTGACCTTGGCGGAATCATAGACGATGCCGACGCGCCCGATCGTATAGGCGGGGCCGTATTTGCCCTGAGGCGCCTTGCCCAGTTCGTAGATATCCGCAAGATTGGGGATCTTCGAGGGATCGATCTCCTGGAACAATCCCTGTTCGATGCCGAGCTGCGAGAAGCTGTCGGTGAGGTAGATGACATCGACGCCCTTGCCATCGCGCAGTTTCAGCTTGTTGAGCCGGTCGGCGTTGTTGCCGGTCTCGAACACGATCTCGCAGCCGCAGATCTTCTTGAAGGGCGTGATGATGTTGGCGTTCATCTTCTCGCCGTTATAGCCCCACCAGGAGATGGTCAGCGTCTTCGATTGCGCATGGGCCGCAGCGGTGCCGCCGGCGGCGGCAAGCAGCGCAAGAGACAGGATTCGGGCGAAACGTCTGGCCTTCATGAGCAATATCCTTCTGTGAAAACGGCGTTGATAATCGGGATCATGCCCCTTGGATTTGAGGGATACTATTTTTTGATCGATCGGCTCGCAAGCTCAATACTTGGGCAAATGCGTACTTGCTTGGGGAATTTTCCAAGATCGAACCATCAGTAGCTCTCGGTTGATGACGTCTTGTTGTTGATCGCAAAGCGTGTTGCGCCAGCGCTTTACACATTCGCGCGTGGTCTTTACGGTCCGCGGCGGTTCCAGCGTCTCACGGGCATTTCATTCATGGTTACCTCGCGCACCGCACTTCCTGATGACTTGCTGATCAACGCGTCCGACGAGGTTCGGACGCGCCAGGATCTTGTGCTGACGGCGCTCGGACGCCGGCCCGCCGACAGGCTGCTGCGCGTCGGCAGATTGCTCGATGTCCACACCAGGACATGGCTCGACGATCAGGAGATCGTCATCAAGGGCCGCCGTATCGCCTATGTCGGCCCTGCCGGCAGTTATGTTGGCGAGGTGAACGAGCGCTTTTCCGAGCCGGATCTTGCGGCCGTGCCGGGCTTCGGCGAGGCACACAAACATATCGAAAGCTCCCATCTGACGCCCGAATGGGAGGCGGCGCTGGTAATGCCGCATGGCGTGACCTGGACGTGTGAGGCGAGCCACGAATTTTCCAACGTCAACGGCGCCCGCAACCTGGAATTCTGGCTGGAAGCGCGCCGGCGCGGATCGCCGATGAAAATCTTTCCCCTGCCTGGCTCCGCCGTGCCGCCGACCGCCTACGAGTGGGGTGGCGGCTGGTTCGGTTACGACGAACAGAAGGCCTTCCTGTCCGAAAGCCTGATGGTCGCCGGGCTCGACGAAGTCATGGACTGGCCGTCCATATCCGATCCCGGCAATCCTTCCTACAACCGGCTGTGGGGCATGATCGGCGCCACCTTCGAACAACGCGGCGTCATCGAAGGCCACGGTGCCGGACTGCGCGACATGGCCTCGATCAACGCCTTTGCCGCGGCGGGTCTCGCCTCCGATCACGAAGGCTGGTTCCTCGATGAGATCTGGCAGAAACTCCTCCACGGTCTTTTCATCGAGCTCAGGCCACATTCCCTGCCGGAGGTCATCCGCGGCCTGATCGACAAGGGGCTGACGGACTGGTCGCAGATCGCCCTGGTGACCGACGACCGCAGCGCCTCGGACACGCTGAAAATCGGTGCGACCGACCACAATGTCCGCCTCGCCATCGAAAACGGCCTTGCGCCGGAGATCGCCATCCAATGCGTCACCCTCAATCCGGCGCGCCATATGCGGCTGACGCCGTGGGTCGGATCGATCGCACCGGGCCGCTTCGCCGATATCGTTCTTCTCAGCGACGTCGGCAGCCTGTCGATCGAAAAGGTGTGGGCGGACGGGCGTCCTGTGTCCGAGGGTGCGACCTTCATTGGCGTGCGCCCGGAAATCGACTGGCCGCAATGGGCGACGCGCACCGTGACCATAGACAGGACGGTCACGGCAGACGATTTCCGCATCGAGGCGCCGCCGAACCGGGCCACGGTCAACACAGCACTTTTGCGGCCGTTTCACTGGCACGACGATTTCATCACCATGGAATTGCCGGTAGAAGATGGCCTCGTGCAGCGGGATCCCGCGCGCAATGTTACCAAATTCTCGATTGTCGACCGGTTTTCCGGGGAGGCCAAGATCTCCAGGATGTTCTGGCTGGGCACCGGACCGCGCACGCCGGAGACGGCGCTCGCCTCCACGCTCGGGCACGACAAGCACAATATCTGGACGGTCGGTTCGTCGGACGAGGCGATGGCGCTGGCCGTCAATGCCCTGAACGAGCAGCAGGGCGGCTGGGCGCTGGTATCCGGCGGCAAGATTCTCGCCCGCGTCCGCTACGAGGTCGGCGGCCTGATGACGGCCCGTTCGGCCGAAGCGCTCGATGCGGAGATGCAGGCTCTTTATGCGGCCGGTGCCGGGATCGACTGGATGTACGAGCCGACCTTTTCGCCTCGATGGTGGCCGGGCTTTCCCGAACGCCTGTCGTTTGCAACGCTTACCTGCTCACCCTGGCGCTGGGTCCTGGTCGCGCCGTCGGAGCTGGCGCCGGAGGGGTTCGTGAACGTGCTCACAGGCAAGACCCATCCGATTGTCTGGTGACATTGCGGAGCGCCAAAAATCCACCTGATTGATCTTCTGACTGCAGCAATAGAAAGCATTAACCATAGTCCCTTAGATAACGAACAGGATCAAGGGAACCTGTGTTCGATGGCTGATGAAATGACCCACCGCCCCGCCGCCTCCAGTGAAGGCAGGGTGATTGCTTTCCCCTCCGGAACCGGAACTGCCAATATCGAGCGTTGCGCCCGCGAACTCGGCCGACGGCATGGCGCGGATGCGCTGGAATTCTGGAAGGCCGAATGCCGCAGGCTTGCCGATCAGCTTCTGGCGGCCGGGATACCGGAGAGCGACGTCCGTCAGCGGGTGATGTGGTTTCAGGAGGATGTCCAGAACGAACTCGTCCTCAGCCATCAAAAGCGGGCCGTTGCCTCTTCGTAAACTGCCTCTGGCGGCAGCGCCAGCAACCGGTCGGCCATCTCCTGCTTGAGCCAGGCGAGGCGCTCCTCTTCCGCGGGCGTCCGGTCGGTCTTGCGGCCGAGCGTGATGAACTCCTCGCGGACATGGCCGTCACGCAATTGCAGGGTGACGGTTCGTCCGCGATAGCTGAGTTCGAAGACGTAGCGAGCGAGGATGTCGCCGCGCTCCGTCCGGTCGAGCGAGGGGTCGACGCTATAGCGTCCTTCCGTCAGCGCACGCGTCACCATTTCGAAGGCGTCACGCCCGCCGGGACCGCGAAAGGCCGTGCGGATCGAGATTTCGCGGCGCTCCGGTGGTCCATCGACGCTGAGCAGCGGAAACGCGCGCTCCATCACCTTGAAGGCATGGGCGACACCGCCGGGAAAACCGTAGCCATGATAGTGCATGATATCGGCAAAGCCGTAGGCAAGCGGCTTGCCGTCTTCGAGAACTTCGATCTTCGCTTCGTTCATCTCGATCTTCCTTTGTCCAATTCCCGGCGCATCCAGGGAAGAAAACCATCCAGGAAACGCGTCGTCGCCGGCATGAAATGCGATCCGTGGTGGAAGCAGGGGTCGAGGCTGGTGATCACCATGCGCCCCGCCGTCGTGACCTCGTCCACATAGAGGATCGGCTTGCCTTCCTCATTCACCGCAAGAACCTCGACGCCCTCGGGTGGATCGAACCAGCCGTGAAGATGCCAGGTCAGGTCGTCCTGCCCGAGATGTTCGAACAGTGAATGGTGCGGGGAGGCGATCCTGACGCCGAGATCGGCGCCCTCGGTCAGCCACCACCACCAGTTCGTCGGCTGAGGTGTGAAATGGATAGCAGGCAGGAACGCCTGCCAGGCCGTCTCGCCGGTCGCGACGATCGTGCCGCCCTGATCGAGATAGTCGCGCAGCTGGGCCGCATGCGGCGCCAACCGGTCCGCCGGTGTGCGGCAGGGAATGAACAGCACCTGGTGTTTGCCGAGTTCGACCGAGGGCAGGTCCTCCGGCCGCACCAGGCTGTCGAAATAATGCCGGTAACGCGGCGCTTCCAGCGTCTCGATATGGTAGTAGGCGCCAGGATGGATCGCGAGCACGCTCATCGGTTCAGTTCCCCCGCCAGCCAGGCGATGGCGCGGCCGGCCAGCTGCTTCTGGATGTCGGGATCGTCTCCGCAACCCCAGAATTCGTTGCCGGCATGCGACAATACCTCTCCGCCCGCCGGCCGCGCCCAGATCCAGTCGATGGGCACCGCAGCCGGTCCCAATGTATTGATCGCGACGGCGCCTGATGGCATCGGATTGTGTCCCCGGCCGTAGAACCCGGCGACGCCGCGGTTCGTTTCCAGCATCCTCTGATCGATGCCGGCAAAGACCGGATGATCGAAGCGCCTGATTTGGGCGAAGTCTGACCGCTTCGGCTGCGGCATGGGAATATAGACGCCGAGTTCCGGCAGGATCGGCCGGAGCATATGGCCGTTGAAGATCCACCGGCCGCCGCGATCGAGGAAGGACGCCACCGCCGAGGCATATTTGAGAAAGCCGATCTGATCGAGATGGATGGTGGTGATCAGGCCGCTTGCGGCGGCAAAATGCGCCTCCGCAAGCTCCGTCTCGCGTACCGTCATCAGCTTGCCCTGCGCGGTTGCCTCCGCGAAAGCCGGCGCGCTCAGGGTGAAGGGGTCCTGATAGTGCGACTGGATGAGAAGAATGGTCATGCGGCGCGAATTCCTGCAAAGGCGGGCAGGACCGCCTGATGTCTTTCGCCTGCCGGACCGACAAGCTCGACAACCCGCATCGGCACCCCGTAGAGCCGTTCCAGATGGTCCGGCGTGATCGTCTCCGCGACCGGGCCGAACAGCGATTGACCATCAGGCATCATCAGCAGTGCGTCGTCGGCGGCCGCGAGCGCATGGTTCGGATCATGTGTGGTGAAGGCGATCGCCTTGTCGCGCGGCTCGCGAAGGCTCTTGAGCAGGTCGAGCAGCCGCTCCTGGTTGCGAAGGTCGAGTGCCGCTGCCGGCTCATCGAGGACGATCGCCTGCGAGCCGGTGGCGAGCGCCCGTGCCAGAAGCACGAGCTGCCGTTCGCCGCCGGAAAGCCGGTCGAAGAAATGATCGGCAAAGCGGGCAGCGCCCGCCCGCTCGAGCGCGGCATGGGCAATCTCGAAATCATCAGGTCCCGGCTGTCCGAAGAGGCCGAGATGCGCTGCCCGTCCCATGACGGTGACATCGATGGCGCGGTAGCGCTGGTTGCTGCTTCCGGTCTGCGGGACATAACCGACAATGGCGGGCGCGACGCGGCTGCCTTCGTCCAGCCGTTGAAAACCGAGCAGTGCTTTCAGCGTCGTCGTCTTGCCGCGCCCGTTGGGGCCGAGAATGGCGAGCGACCGCCCGACGGCAACCGAGAAGCTGAGACGGTCGAGAATGATGCGCGTCCCGAACCTGACGACCGCATCCGTCAAGCCGATCATGATCCCGTCCTTTCCCGATAGTGATGACGCAGCAGCGTTGCGAAGATCGGCGCGCCGACGAGGGCGGTAATGACGCCGAGCGGGATCTCCGCCGCCGTCGCCGCGCGGGCGAGCGTATCGATGCAGACCATGAACCCTGCGCCGAGCACGGCGGCCGCCGGCAGTAGCGCGCGGTGATCATGACCGACCAGCAGGCGGGCGGCGTGGGGAATGACGATGCCGATCCAGCCGATGATGCCGGAGACCGCGACCTGGCTGCCGACGATGACGGCGATGAGGCAGAAGACCAGCCATCTCTCGCGTGTCGTATTGGCGCCGAGGCTGCGGGCCTCGGCCTCGTCGAGCGACAGGATGTTGAGCCGGAAACGGAGCATCCACAGGAAGCAGCTTCCGAGGATGAGGCCCGGTGCCGCCACCAACGTGCGTTCCCAGGTGGCGGTCGCAAACGATCCCATCAGCCAGTAGACGATGGCGGGAAGGGATGTGTTGGGATCGGCGATGAATTGCAGCAGCGAGACGACCGCCGAGAACATCGAACTGATGACCAGTCCCGACAGGATCACGGTCACCGTTTCCGACCGGCCGTTGATGCGCGAGAGCAGTCCCACCAGGATGACGGCCGCCATGCCGCAGAAAAACACCATGGCGATCAGCGGAAATCCCCAGATACCGAGCATGATCGCCAGGGCGCCGCCAAAGGCTGCACCCTGGGATATGCCCAATATGTCGGGCGAGACCAGGGGATTTCGAAACACACCCTGAAGGCCGGCGCCCGAGATGGCGAGCCCGGCGCCGGCAAGTGCTGCCAGCACCACGCGCGGCGCCCGCACCAGCAAGACGATGCGTTCGTCGATCCCGGCAAGCTCCCGCGACGGATCGCTGATCCCCTGCCAGATCAGCTCCAGCGCACGTCCTGGCGGCACCGAGAACCGTCCGACGCAGAGGCTGACGGTGAAGGCAATCACCAGCAGCGCCAGCAGCAAGGCGAAAATCAGCGTCTGCCTGGCGAGGTGGATTCGGCGGGCAGCGGGCACCGCCTCGTCCTGCGTCATCGTCGTCATGACATTACCTAGCCTCGAACTGCGCGTAGTCGGCGGAGGCGCCCTGATCCTTCAGCCAAAGGATATTGTCGATATCGCCGTCGGTCAGGTCGTAGTTGTAAAGCGTCTTGTAGGCCGTCTTCATTTCCGCCCGCAGATCGTATTTGAAGATATCGGGATGGAGCAGGTTGGCGGTCCACATCCAGGACAACGGTGATTCCTGGTTCGGCGGATCCCAGCGATAGCCGCCGAGCGGCATCCTATAGACTCGCTTGGATTTGGCGGCATTGGTCAGGGACAGGATCGGATCCTTATAGACCCAGTCGACGTTCAGCTTGGCCTCAAAAGCATTGAGGAAGATGACGTCGGGGTTCCATTGCGCGATCTGTTCCTTGTTCACCGAGACCGTGCCGTTGAGTTCGGCAGAGGCGTTTTTCCCGCCCGCAAGCGCGATGGACCAGGCATTGTAATTGCCCTTGGTGCCCGATGCGCTGATATCGGAGAGCGCGCGGCCGAGATAGAGAACGTTCGGCCTCTTGTCATCGGGAATAACGGTCGCCTTGGCTTCGATATCCTTCTGGACGCGGTCGCGCCATTCCACCAGTTCGCCGATCCGCTCGGGCTTGCCGATCGCCTTCGAAGCCATGGTCATATAGTCGCGGGTCAGCTCTTCCGTGCCGTAGAGGATCAGCATCGTGGTGAGGCCGGCATTGGTGATCGGTGCGACGATATCGGCGCCGCGATCGCCCCACTGGATCACGAGGTCGGGATTGGCGGCGGTCAGCGCCTCGACATTCGGTACGAAATTCGGCGCCGTCACGTCGGAGGGAATATCCTTGGCTTCGGGGAAGATCTTTCCGAGAATCCCTTCGACCACGGCACTCTTCGCCGTCGGGTTCATGCCGACGAGCTTCCTGGTGCTGCCATCCAGCGCAATGACGGTGGACGCCATCGGGATGACGATCGAGACGACTCGCTCGGCCGCTTTTGCCAGCCGTACCTCGCGGTTTCCCTGATCCTTGAAGACGATCTCTTCGGCAAAAGCTGCCGGTGCAAAAAGCACGGCGGCAAGGGCTGCCGCCATGCGGCGGCGGCAAGCAGTTGCGATAACAAGCGAAAGCGGAACCATGGTGTCTCCCCGTACAGGCATATGCGATGAGCGCCATTCCTATTCCGCGTATTTAATCTTGTCTACAAATCTCCACTTTAATTAGCGACATGTCGTGGAACCCTCATCGATACCTAGCGCAGCAGCCCGGCGGACCGGAGGGCATCTTCAATGACCTTCTGAATACCGCCACGGTCGCTGCCCGCGCCAAATGGATCCGGGGTATTTTCCGGTTGAGTAGCTGAGGGCCTCGCGTCGCGCCGTTTCTCAAACGAGGGAACGAGACCCCAGGACCTGGCAATTTCGACAGTCGAGGAAATTCCGACGTCAAGCATGAAGGGGCCGCTTGCCCCGTAGCCGGTGCCGACATCGAGTGGCGTGCCGTGACCCATGCCGGCAATCGTATAGAGTTCGATCACCTCGCTACCGTGCGGATCGGTCCAGACCTGACGCTGATGTTGTCCGATATCTTCGATGCGCGCCGGCGATGCGCCGACGCCGTGGACATGTCTCCATTGCTCGATGATCGCATTCGCGTTGGATGCGGCGACGGTTCTGTCTGCGGTCCCCTGCCAGAGTGACAATGTCGGCCACGGGCCTTTGTGTTTTGAAGCGTTTCTCAACCGCAGTTCAAGCTCTTTGCCAGTCGGGCCACCTTGACCGCGCATCCGGTCGAACGCTTCGGGAATGGTCGCGGCACTTGCGTATGGCAGGCCTGCGATGATCGCGCCGCCGGCAAAAAACTCGGGATAGGTCGCGAGCATGGCGGCGGCCATGGCGCCGCCGGCCGACAGCCCCGTCACAAACACACGTCTGCCGTCAATACCATGTTCCGCAACGACCTTTGCGATCATCTGGCGAATGGAAGAGACCTCGCCATAATCCCGGCGAATATCCTCCGGGTTGAACCAGTTGAAGCAGAGGTTTGGATTGTTTGCCCTTTGCTGCTCGGGAAACAACAGCGCGAAGCCATAGTCCTCGGCCAATCGCGACCACCCGGATCCGCTATCATAGCCGGCGGCGGTCTGGGTGCAGCCGTGCAGGACAACGACCAGGGCCATGTTTTTCCCGCGCTTCGACGGCAAATAGGTGTAGCCCCCCAAGGCACCCGGGTTTGTGCCAAACGCGTCCAGGGCGACGAGATCGGAGTTGCCCTGCGTGGGTTGAGTGCGAAGTGTTCCTCGCAGCGCAGCAAGGCGTGCAAGGGTGTCTGACATAGATCTCATGAAACTCTCCGCCAATCAGCAGCCGGGATGGCGGTGATGCCTGACTAAACGCTTCAGCCTACGAAAGGTTGCTGCACTGCACAATGTTTATTTTTGGAACGGCAGCCTTTCCAAGGGCGGGCGCGCTCTCCTGAGGAGCGCACCCGCTAAGTTATTCAGATATCTTATTTTCTTTTAGCAAAACGAGGGAACATACCCGCTTGCACCGGGTTATCAGCGGCAATCTTCCCCATGAAGATATGAACGCGAGGAAACCAATGAAAAAGATTCTACTGACAACGGCTGCCTTCCTGATGGCGGCCTCCGTTTCGCTCGCACAGAGCCAGACACCGACGACAAGCCAGGAAACGCCGGCTGTGGCGACGCCTGATACCAACAACCCGGGCGCGCCTGTCCAAGGCAAGAACAGTTTCACCGAAGACCAGGCCAAGTCGCGGCTTGAGGATGCGGGCTACAGCGCCGTCACCGGTCTCAAGCTTGACGATCAGGGCGTGTGGCGTGCGTCCGCGACCAAGGATGCCAAGCAGGTGCAGGTGGCACTCGATTACCAGGGCAACATCGTCGTCAAGTGACGGCCGACCCTTTCCTCAACATCGAAGGATAACATTATGAAGACTGTAACAGGACTGTTCGACAACTACGAAGATGCGAAGTCGGCCGTTGGTGAGCTCGAAGCCGCCGGCATTGCATCGAAGGAAATCAGCATCGTTTCGAATACCGGCGATGGCCGCACCGTCGAGGGGCAGGGCAGTAACGCTGCCGAAGGCGCCGGCACCGGCGCCGGGATCGGCGCTCTCGCAGGCGGTGCTGGCGGTCTGCTCACGGGTCTTGGCATGATCGCCATTCCGGGTGTCGGCCCTGTCGTTGCCGCGGGATGGCTGGTCGCAACGCTGGCCGGAGCAACTGCCGGCGCAGTCGTCGGAGGGGCCGCAGGCGGCGTGGTTGGCGCGCTCGTCAAATCGGGTGTGCCCGAAGAAGACGCCCACGTCTACGCCGAAGGCGTCCGTCGCGGCGGCTCGCTGGTCACAGCCCGTGTCGAGGATGATAAGGCCATGGCGGCCAGAGCGATTCTCGACCGCTCCGAAAGTGTCGACATTGCCGAGCGGCGCGCATCCTATACCAAAAACGGCTGGGAGCGCTTCGACGATACGCTTGACCCCTATACACCGGCCGAAGTGGATGCCGAACGTGGCCGGTATTCGACCGGCCCGCGTATCTGATCTTCTGCGAATAGTTTTGGAAAGCCGGCCTTCACCAGGGCCGGCTTTTTCATGGCGGCGGTTCAACTTGTGAAGGCTGCCAATTCGATGGCAGCTTGCTGGCACAGCAAAGACGGCCGCCCAACTTGATCGGCCTCGGCGGCGCGAGGAACTTCGGCCTGGATATGGAGTTGATGTTGTCGATTGACAGCACTGATGCTGCGATTGAACGAGGCCTTTCAGATGTCGAACAAACCCAACTTCTTCTCTTCCTTTGCAACTGCCGTCGCCGACCTCTCGGGAAAGCCGTTCACCTTTGTCGCGGCTCTGGCGCTTGTGTTCGTCTGGGCGGTGTCAGGCCCGTTTTTCGGCTATTCTGAAACCTGGCAGCTTGTCATCAATACCACCACGACCATCATCACATTCCTGATGGTGTTTGTGTTGCAGAACAGCCAGAACCGTGACGGAAAGGCTTTGCAGGCCAAGCTTGACGAACTCATCCTGACGAGCCAGGCCGCCAACAAATTTGTCGGTATCGAAAAGCTGGAGGAGGGCGAACTCAGGGAAATGAGCAAGACCCTTGCCGAAAAGGCAGAATGCGTCGAGGAAAAAGCGGATGAGAAATCTGCCGCAGAGGCAGCGTCCGCCTAATTCGCGCTCTCTGAGATTTGGCCGTGATGTTGCTGGCGCATTCCCTCGATTGCGTCGGCGTCGTTCTTCTCAGCCGCAATCCAGTGGTTTCCTGCCTTGCTTGAGCGGATCAACTCATCGAGCTTGGCATGGAGTGCCATCATGTCCCGATTCTGGGAGTGCTGCACCAGCAGCAAAATGAAAAATATAGTGAGTGTCCCGAGCATGTTGGTCAGCAGAAACCACTGCCGTGGGAAGGAAATGCTGAGACCCACTGCCGCCCATAGAGCTATGAACGCGATCAGCATGACCGGGACCACACGATGCCCTGCCCATGAGACGGCCAAGTCAGAGATCTGTCGAAAGCGCCAGTGCATACGGCTCTCCACAGCGCGTAAAAGGAAAATAGAGCAGATCGGGACAGCTTCCATTGCCCCGGCTGATAAATAGACGCTGCAAACGACCTAAAACCCGCGTTTCCACGGGTTTTACGTTACGAACATGACGACGAGACGGTCAATTCAATTTGACCGATGGCTCCCGACCCCAGACCCGCAGTTTGCCAAGCGCCTTGATAAAGGCGCTGACATCCTTCGCCGCTCCGAGTGCAATCACGCCCTCATCCAGAGAATCGGCAATGCCGGCTTTTTGCATCAGCGGCAGCGCTGTCTCCACATAGCCGATGAACTTGCAGTGCACGAAGGCATCCGCCACGAAATCGCGGGCCGTTGCCTCCTTCAGCAAATCGCCGGTTCCCTCGGCCGAGGGGAGGAGGGCGACGGCGTCGTAAAGCACCGAAGGTCCGCCGTCGATCATCTGATGCGCCTCGATCCAATTGCCGTCCGAGAGCGTCACGCCGCCGATCTTCGGCGCGATCACTTCGAATGTTGCCTTCTGCTCGGTGATCTCGGCAAGCAGCGCCTTGAAGACAGCGGCATCGCTGCCGTCGCTGACAAGAATGCCGAGCTTGCGTCCTTCGAACCGACCCGGGCCGCGCTCGATAATGCTGAGCGCCGGCGACGGCTCGAGATCCTGCCGGGTCGGCATGGCCGCGTCGGCAGGCTTCGGCATCGACTTGAATCCGAGGGCGTGGCCGACCTTGCTGGCCAGAGTCTCATCGATGTTCATCAGATGCGAGACCATGCGCTCGCGAATGACCGGCGTTTCGACCTTGCTCAGTTCGAAGATCAGCGCCGCGGCAATATGGCGTTGCTCCGGCGGGGTCTGGCTGATGTAGAACTGCCGGGCCTGGCTGTAATGATCGGCAAAGCTTTCCGGCCGCAGCCGAACCTTGGGACCCTGTTCCTCGGCGGGGAAGTGGCGATAGCCCTGCACCGGCGATTCCCGTGGCCCCTGATTCCAGGAGTTCGGCTGGTAATTGACGCGCCCGACAGGATTGCGCATCGCCATATGGCCATCCTGCTGAAAATTGTGGAAGGGACACTTCGGCGCGTTGATCGGCAGATGTGTGAAATTCGGACCACCCAGACGTTTCAGCTGCGTGTCGAGATAGGAGAAGTTCCGTCCCTGCAGAAGCGGATCGTTGCTGAAGTCGATGCCGGGAGGAACATTCTGCGTCATGAAGGCGACCTGTTCGGTCTCCGCAAAAAAGTTCTCCGGCATTCGGTCGAGAACGAGACGGCCGATCGCTTTGACCGGAAGGATCTCCTCCGGAATGATCTTCGTTGGATCGAGGATGTCGAAGTCGAACGTGTCGGCGAAGTCCTGATCGAAGAGCTGCACGCAGAGTTCCCATTCCGGGAAGGCTCCCGACTGGATCGACTGCCAGAGGTCGCGGCGATGGAAATCCGGATCGGCACCATTGATCTTGACTGCTTCGTTCCAGGCGACGGACTGCAGACCGAGTTTCGGTTTCCAATGAAATTTGACGAAGGTCGACTCATCCGCTGCATTGACGAAGCGGAAGGTATGCACGCCGAAACCCTCCATGAAGCGGAAGGATCGTGGAATGGCGCGGTCCGACATCACCCACATGATCATGTGCATGCTTTCGGGCGTCAGCGTGATGAAATCCCAGAAATTGTCATGCGCCGACTGCGCCTGCGGAAATTCCTTGTCGGGCTCCGGCTTTACCGAATGGATGATGTCGGGAAACTTGATTGCATCCTGAATAAAGAAGACCGGGATATTATTGCCGACCAGATCCCAATTTCCCTGCTGGGTGTAGATCTTCACAGCAAAACCGCGCACGTCGCGCGCCAGATCAAACGAACCCTTGCTGCCGGCGACGGTCGAAAACCGCACGAAAGCCGGTGTTTTTTCGCCGGGCCGCTGGAAAAGATCGGCCCGGGTATAGGCGGCCAGGGATGCGTATGTTTCGAAGTAGCCATGGGCGCCGTAACCGCGGGCATGGACGACCCGTTCGGGGATGCGCTCGTGGTCGAAATGAAAGATCTTCTCGCGGAAGTGGAAGTCATCGATGAGGGCAGGGCCGCGGGAGCCGACGCGAAGCGTATTCTGATCGTCGGACACGGGGCCGCCTTGAGCGGTGGTCAGCACAGGCTTGCCGTCTTCGGCAAACTGATGAAGCTCGCCGCCTGCGCCGCGGTGCAGCTTCTGATCATGGATCGTTGCATTGTCCGAGGGCGAGGTTTTGGACGTGTTCTTGGCCATCTCTATTCTCCGGAAAGGGTGTGACCTAACCGAAGCTCCACAATGGCCACATGTTCCGCTTTATGCGAAATAAACCGCCACTGAGGAGAGAAGCCGCTTCACTGCGGCCGAGAACCAGCCACACGAGGCAGGGATAGCCCCGGATAAAATTGGGACGCGGAGCCTTTCGACCTCGCGTCCCCGTTTCGTCTGCCCCTAGGTTCGGGAGGTAACGATAAGATCTTCCTCTTCGTCGCGTTGCGATCCGCCGAAAGCTGCAGCGGCCGCGGCGATGAAAGCCCCGATCAGAAGTGACAACGAGCCGAGCAAGGCCGTCGTGGAGGCCGCCTTGCGTGCCTCATCGGCGGCTTTCTGGGCGGCGACCTTGGCGTCTTCAATGCGCTTCAGGACGGTGTCGACGCGGGTGCGTGCATCGGCTTCGGAAAGGCCGGTGCGCGCAGCGACGATCGTGGCAAGATAGGCCTTGTCGTCATCCGGGATCTGGCCGGCGGCGGCACCGTTGAGGAGAATGCGGGAGACCTCAGCCGTTGCCGCAGTATCATCGGATGTCGCGCCTGCTCGGGCCTGTTCAGGACGCAGCAATGCGTCGGTAAAATAGGCGGTGGAGAGATCGACAGGCGATGAAGTCGACGATGCTGCTGCAGTACCGGCGGCAGTGGCGGCCGAACTCACGGCTTGTGCGCCCGCACCGGCAAGCGAAGTCAGCGACGAGGCGAGAAATCCGGCGACGAAGATCGTCGCCAGCGCCCAGCTTATGAAGCCATGCGCCGTGTCACGGAAGAACACCTCGTCAGTGTGGACGGCCGCCCACTTGGTTCGCAGCCGCCCGGTGATATAGCCGCCGAGCCCGGAGGAGAGCCATTGCACGACAACGAGCCAGATCGCTGCCGTGACCCCCACGGTGCCGAGCGAACTGCTTTGGCCCGACCAGGGCGACACCATCGTCAACCCGACCCCGGATCCAAGCAGCAACAGAATGAGGGTCACTCCGATGGCCGCAGCGGCGCCGCCGAAGATAGGCCCCCATGCCATGGCGGATTTGGAGGATTCGACCGGAGTAGCAATCTCTCCGGCACCTGTCATTGAAACCGACATGATCTGTTCCTATCGCATAAACAGAGCAAGAAGGATGATGATCGGCAGTGGAACACCAAGCAGCCAAAGCAAAATACCGCGACCCATGAAAGACCTCCTGTCAGAACCTGACGTTACGTGGTTGATGCCACTCAACTTTGAACCACGGTCTTTGTTCCCGGCCGGCTTGGTCATCGACGATGCTGATAGGAAGCGACAAGAATCTTCCGCATTCGGAACTAACGCAAGCCGGGCAGCGCCCCTATATCTTCAGGCGAAAGGTGATCTGGAAGGGAGAGCAGCGGCTTTCATCGCTCGGTCACGGCCTAAACGGGAGAAGCATCGATGAACAGATTTCGGGCATTTGTCGCAGCCGGCGCAATCAGTCTTGCCGTCATGGCCTCGGCCTGCTCGACGCCGCCGAATTCATATGGCACGGCATCAGGATATCAGCCGGGCGATTCAATGAACCGGGCCTGTGCGGATGGCTTCCGTCCCGGTGACGGCCGTTCGTGTAGCTATTAGAGATAGCCGCCTCTTTGTCGCTTGCGAGAGAGGTGCTGCGTAAGCGGTCATTCCGTTTAGTGACAGCCGCAACGGCAGCGCCGATCGCAGCGTCATCGAACAGTATCGGGCCGAATGCGCCGCCTATTCCGATTCCTATCGCCATGGCGATCGGAGAGCTCGACCGATTTGACGCCGACTGGATTGCGGACGATGAACGGCACGAGAGCTTGTGGCAGATCCCGAGGCTGGCCGCGCCGGATTGTCCTTCGACGGCCCATCCATCCCATTACCGTTTTTTCCGGAGATCACCTGGCAAAGCGTCAATGAGTTGATGCACTTTTCCGGTCGCGAACGCGATGTCCTCGCGCGGCAGATGGACTGTTATCTCAATCTCTTCCCACCTGCCGCCATGGTCTTTTGCGAACCTGACGGCGGCTTCCAAAGATGTGAATTGCACGGCCGGTGCGTTGGCGGTCCAGAACTGCACGCTGCAGTCCGCCGCACTGTAATCTAAAAATGCTTTTTCGGGATCTAACGCCATGGCGTTTGCTTTACACCGCCGGCGGTTGGTTGGCCAGCGAATGCCTACCCGTCGTAAAAAGCGCGTTGTCCGCCGAGGGGGAAGAAAACGCCTGCTTTCGGATTCATCAACGAAACAGGCGATTGCTTGAAAAAATGGCTCCCCGGGCCGGATTCGAACCGGCGACCTGTCGATTAACAGTCGAATGCTCTACCGCTGAGCTACCAGGGATCACTGCTTGGCGCGGTGTGAGTGGGCTAATACAAACGCTTTCCCGATTTGCCAAGCGGTTTTTTCAAAAAAATGAAATGAACTTGTATTTGGGTTGCCTGCGCCCATCTCTGGGGAATGACAAAAGGGAATGATCGCAGAGAGACGAGGGGCGGCGAAAAGCGCGAGGCGCGGGCAAGGCGCTTCGGCATCGATCATGCCAGCGGCAGGCTTGTGCTCGGCTCCTTCAGCATCGGCTTGCCGCGCTCGCGCATCGCGCGGATGGGGCTCGGCGTAGCTCTCATCTTGTGCGGGTTCCTGGGCTTCCTGCCCATCCTCGGCTTCTGGATGCTGCCGCTTGGCTTCATCGTGCTCTCGCACGATCTGCCGTTTGCGCGCCGGCTTCGGCGTCGGCTGGCGGTCTGGTGGCACAGGCGGGGGAAACCAGCTGGCTGACGGCCGCCCCCGTGGAACGGTGGAGCGCTTTTCGCATTTGTGGTTTATGAAGTGTAAGTGCGCCACAATGGCCCAGGTGACGAAATGAAGCTATTTTTTGTGGTTGTCCTGTCCGCGGCGAGCATGCTCTCCGGCGCTCCCGCCGAGGCCCAGAGTGTCGACAGCGGCGGTTTCGACGCCCGCGGCATCTGCCGCCGGCCCGAAGGCTGCGTGGTCGATCATGGCCAGGGTGGCTATAGCGGACCTCGCAACTATCGCAACTTCAACGGTCGCAACGAGCGCAATGGCGACAATGACCGCGACCGGAACAATCGTCGTTATCGTTCTCAGAACAGAAGCGACAATTTCGCCCCCACAGCCAACCGCCTTGCCGCCGGCCCTGTGATGGAACTGGGCGTGCCGCCTATGCAAATTCGGGTCTAGTTGGATCTGAGTTCGCTTTCCTCGAAAACTCCGCCATGGTCCGGGTCGAGGCTGGTCGCCATCAACAGGCTGCAGGCGGCAAGGAGGAGGACGAGCTTCATGGTGTAAGACGCCACGGAAACCGGTTGCCGACGGCCCTGTGATACGCGAGACGGCGCTATATAATATTTATAATAGAAGTGCGGATCATCCGTTTCCAGCAGGTTCCGATAGACGTGCGGTGGGATATTCGCGTGTTTCACCGGCGTAGAACCGGGAAACTTTACATGGAGATCCCTGGTTTCGGCATCGTATGCGGCATGCATATGCTTAGATTTGAGGGCAGCCCAATCCATCGCAGCTCCTTACCCTCCCGAGGATAATTGAGGCCTGGACGGCGATCGAAGTCAAGCTGCCAATTTGTTTCAAATGCAATCATTGGCAGGAAATGGGGCATCGCGACGGTCATGGAAATTCCAGCCTGCACCCGTGCCGTTCCGGGATCGGAAAATGCCCTTTTCGGTAGAGGTGGAATGGCGTTTTTCCGAAATGCCCTCTTGCGATTTCCTTACGATCATTCTAAACGCTCGCCACGGCTCAGATAACGAGCGCGTGAGGCCTCGTGGCGGAGTGGTGACGCAGAGGACTGCAAATCCTTGTACCCCGGTTCAATTCCGGGCGAGGCCTCCAACATCTTCCCACATGACAAACCCGTCTGAAATGCGCCCAAACGATGGGCGCTGCATGGGCGCTTCAGGCGCAAATGCTACCAGACCCGCTGGCCAGGCGAAAAATCGAACTGTGACGGATTGATTCCGGTGAGGCGGTAGAGCGCCTTCAGGCCGCCTTTGCGGATTTCCGCCTGATATTGCAGATCGCTCAATTCAGACCGGTCATCGATTTCAGGGCCGTCGCCGAGCAGCCGTCGCATGCCCTGCGGCGAAATGCGGGTGAAACTGCGAATGTCGCCGCTGCTGTATTTGATCAGCAACAGCCGGGCATCAGCGTTGTAGTGAAGCGCTTCTATACCGCGCGATTGGATCAGGAAGGTTTGCATGCGCGCACCCATAGCGGAAGGTGAGGGCGCTGCAACAAAATGGTTGACGTAACGTTAATGTGCGTGCGGTCGCAAAGGGTTGGAACTGTTGGAAAAATGCGCGCACCTGCGGTCGCGCCGCTATTTCAAGTGGAATGGAGCGCATGTCAAAACTGCGTCCGCCAGCGTGAGGTTGCCGCAGACGCGATGCGGGGGAGATCGCCGAGCGTAGTTCGGCGCGCTATCGCCTCCAGGTCGTTTCGCCGTCCAGCAGCCCGCAGCAGAATATGCCGACAAGCGCTGCGAGGATGAAGAAATCGAACAGCGTGAAATATTCGAAAATCGCAGACATGGCCTGCTCCTCCCATTTCCTCCGTTGCAGATCATATCATGAAGGGGCAGAAGCTTCCACGCTGGAGTTGCAGCGTCCACTCCGTCTCCTGTGGCGCGGAAGAGGCGTCTGCCGGATTCTTTTCGCCGGCGGCTGCCAAGCCTTGAAAGCATCCGTGGCGGGGATTAAGAGACGAAGGACAGGAACCGCTTTTCAAAGAGCGAGAGGACATGATGGATTTCGAAGCAGCGCGCGTAAAGATGGTCGACACTCAGGTTCGCACCACGGACGTTACCTCCCATTCCGTGCTGATGGCGCTTCTCACGGTGCCGCGTGAGGCTTTCGTGCCGGAGAAGGCGAAGCTGTTGGCCTATATCGACAACGATGTCGAAATATCAGCCGCCGCACCGGGAAAGCCGGCCCGATTCCTGATGGAGGCGTCTCCGCTCGCCAAGCTGCTGCAACTCGCCGCGATCACCAAGGATGATTTCGTCCTCGAAGTCGGTTGCGGCACAGGTTACACCTCGGCGCTGCTGTCAATGGTTGCCGGCTCCGTCATCGCGCTCGAATGCGACGAGACGCTGGCCGCCGAGGCGAAGGCCAAGCTTGCCGACTATGCCAAAGTCGAGGTCGTCACCGGCCCGCTCGAAAAAGGTTACGCTGCCGGCGCTCCCTATGATCTGATTTTCGTCAACGGCGCCGTCGAGGAAGTTCCAGCAGCCCTTCTCGGTCAACTGCGCGATGGTGGCCGCCTGATCACGGTCGAGGGTTACGGCAATGCCGCCCGCGCCAAGGTCTTCGTCGCCGAACGCGGCGCGGTTTCGGAAAACGTCTTCTTCAATGCCTCGGTCAAGCCGCTGCCGGGTTTCGCCAAGGCGCGCGAATTCGTTTTCTGACATCGTTCTTGTCGACGAAATTCAACGACGGGCGCCATCGGCGCCCGTTTTTTATGAGCGCCGCTGGAAAGCCTTCACAAACATAATTTATCCTGACGCCGCCACAAAATCACGGCAGGCTTTGCGGGTGGCAAACATTGGGTAACAAAACTGTGCATGGCCGCATTCATTTGATTCGCGATGATTTTTTTCCCGCCTGGGGTATTCTAAGGTCGTGGTGATTCGGATGAATGCTCCACACCATCCGGTCGTTGTTTTGGAATAACGGGGATAGATATGGCTCAGCCAAGTGTAGCGCGTGAACCGTCCATGGAAGAAATTCTGGCCTCCATCCGCCAGATTATCGAAAGCAATGAGCCCGGCGCCGGCAAGGCGATTTCCCCATCCCTGCCGCCGGTCTACGGCGCCGACGAGGATGAGAACAGCTCCGAAATCCATTTGACGGTCGACGACACCTATGCCGGTGTGGAATTCCCCGAACCGGTCATGCGCTCTTCCGATCCGCGTTTTGTCGCCGCCAATTCGGCCGGCACCCCCGAAGCGGAAGTGCCGGCCCGCGCGCTGTCGCTTGCCGATGTCGCCGCCCGCGTGCGCGCCGCCTCCGAGCGCAGCGCCGTGCAGGCCGGTCAGGCACTGCGCGAAATTCCGAGCGGCTTCCGTCAGCCCGAACCGCAACCGGCCGCAATACCGGAGCCGCCGCGCGCCGTGGCGCCACAACCCCAACCGCAACCCTCACAGCCCTTTTTCCCGGCTGCCGCAGCGCCTGCTCAGCATGCTCCGATCCAGCAGCCGGCCGAGCCGGTGCTGACGGAAGCGCCTGGGGTGGCCGTCGCCGAGCCGGCGCCTGCCGTCGAAACAGCGCCGCCGGCTATGGAGCCTGCTCAGTCGTCGGTCGAGCGTTTCCTGCCGAGCGTTATGGACGAGGTCCAGCCGGCGCTGCTTTCGGAAGATGCCGGCCTGCAGATCAGCCGTTCCTTCGAGGAGCTCGCCGCCGCGATCGACGGTGCTGAACGCCGCTCGCTGGACGAAATCGCCGAGGACATGCTGCGCCCGATGCTGCGCGAATGGCTTGATGACAATTTGCCGACACTGGTCGAGCGGTTGGTGCGCGAAGAAATTGAGCGCGTGGCACGCGGCCCGCGCCGCTGATCGGATTGCTTTTTCCTGAAAAGCCGCTCCGGTCTCCGGGGCGGCTTTTTTATTGACTTGCCCGTGGCCATCCTATTTACAACCTCCATCCTCGAACCTCGAAATTGGTCAGAAAATGCTCGACAAGACCTATGATTCCGCCGCCGTCGAACCAAAAATCGCCGCGAAATGGGATGAGGCGGACGCTTTCCGCGCCGGCGCGAACGCCAAGCCCGGGGCCGAGACCTTCACCATCGTGATCCCACCGCCGAATGTCACCGGTTCGCTGCATATGGGCCATGCGCTGAACAATACGCTGCAGGATATCCTGGTCCGTTTCGAGCGCATGCGCGGCAAGGACGTGCTCTGGCAGCCGGGCATGGACCATGCCGGCATCGCCACGCAGATGGTCGTCGAGCGCAAGCTGATGGAACAGCAGCTGCCGGGCCGCCGCGACATGGGCCGCGACGCCTTCATCGACAAGGTCTGGGAATGGAAGGCCGAATCGGGCGGACTGATCTTCAACCAGCTGAAACGTCTGGGTGCATCCTGCGACTGGTCGCGCGAACGTTTCACCATGGACGAGGGCCTGTCGAAGGCCGTTCTCGAGGTTTTCGTCACGCTCTACAAGGAAGGGCTGATCTACAAGGACAAGCGTCTGGTCAACTGGGATCCGAAGCTCCTGACGGCGATCTCCGACCTTGAAGTCGAACAGCACGAGATCAAGGGCAATCTCTGGCATCTTCGTTATCCGCTGGAGCCGGGCGTTACCTACCAGTACCCGATCGCTTTCGACGAGGAAGGCAAGCCGACCGAATGGGAAACGCGCGACTATATGGTCGTTGCGACCACGCGACCGGAGACGATGCTGGGTGATACCGGTGTTGCCGTCAATCCGGAGGACGAGCGTTACAAGTCGATCATCGGCAAGCACGTCATCTTGCCGATCGTCGGCCGCCGCATTCCGGTCGTTGCTGACGGCTACGCCGATCCGACCGCCGGTACCGGTGCCGTCAAGATCACGCCTGCGCATGACTTCAACGACTTCGACGTCGGCAAACGGGCTGGCCTGCGCGCGATCAACATCCTGAATATCGACGGCACGATCACCATCAAGGACAATGAGGATTTTCTCGAAGGCCTCGACAATCCGGCGGCGCTGCATGGCGCCTGGGATCGCCTGGAAGGGCAGGACCGTTTCTATGCGCGCAAGGTCATCGTCGAGATTTTCGAAGAGGCCGGCCTTCTCGACAAGATCGAGCCACACAAGCACATGGTCCCGCATGGCGACCGCGGCGGCGTGCCGATCGAGCCGCGGCTGACCGAACAATGGTATGTCGATGCCAAGACGCTCGCCGAGCCGGCGATCGCCTCGGTCCGCGAAGGCCGCACCAGGATGGTGCCGAAGAGCTGGGACAAGACCTATTACGAATGGATGGAAAACATCCAGCCCTGGTGCGTCTCCCGTCAGCTCTGGTGGGGTCACCAGATTCCCGCTTGGTATGGCCCGGACGGCCAGGTCTTCGTCGAAAAGACCGAGGAAGAGGCGCTGCAGGCGGCGATCCAGCATTACCTCTCGCATGAGGGGCCGATGAAGGCCTATGTCGAGGACCTGCTCGAAAACTTCAAGCCGGGCGAGATCCTGACGCGGGACGAGGACGTGCTCGACACATGGTTCTCCTCCGCGCTCTGGCCCTTCTCGACGCTCGGCTGGCCGGACGAGACGCCGGAGCTGGCACGTTATTACCCGACCAACGTTCTCGTCACCGGTTTCGACATCATCTTCTTCTGGGTCGCCCGCATGATGATGATGGGCCTGCACTTCATGAAGGACGAGGACGGGCAGCCCGTCGAGCCCTTCCAGACCGTCTATGTCCACGCGCTGGTGCGCGACAAGAACGGGCAGAAGATGTCGAAGTCGAAGGGCAACGTCATCGATCCCCTGGAACTGATCGACGAATACGGCGCCGACGCGCTGCGCTTCACCTTGGCGATCATGGCCGCGCAGGGCCGCGACGTGAAACTCGATCCGGCCCGCATCGCCGGCTACCGTAATTTCGGCACCAAGCTCTGGAACGCCACGCGTTTTGCCGAGATGAACGGGGCGAAGAGCGATCCGCATTTCGTGCCGGAGGCGGCCGAGCTCACCATCAACCGCTGGATCCTGACGGAACTTGCCCGTACGGAACGTGACGTTACGGAAGCACTCGAAGCCTTCCGCTTCAACGATGCCGCCGGTGCGCTCTATCGCTTCGTCTGGAACGAGGTCTGCGACTGGTATCTCGAACTCTTGAAGCCGGTCTTCAACGGCGAGGACGAGGGCGCCAAGGCTGAAGCCCAGGCCTGCAGCGCCTATATTCTCGAAGAGATCTACAAGCTGCTGCATCCCTTCATGCCCTTCATGACCGAAGAGCTTTGGGCCCATACCGCAGGCGATGGCAAAGAGCGCGACACACTGGTCTGCCACGCCGAATGGCCTGCGCCCTCCTATGCCGACGACGGCGCCGCCGACGAGATCAACTGGCTGATCGACCTCGTCTCCGGCATCCGCTCGGTGCGCGCTGAAATGAACGTGCCGCCGTCGGCGACAGCCCCGCTCGTCGTCGTCAAGGCCAACAGCCTGACGCGTGAAAGGCTGTTCCGCCACGACGCGGCCATCAAGCGGCTTGCGCGCGTCGAGGCGATATCGCTGGCGGAGGACGCGCCGAAGGGTGCCGCACAGATCGTTGTCGCCGAGGCCACCATCTGCCTGCCGCTCGGCAAGCTGATCGACCTTTCCGCCGAAAAGGCTCGGCTCGAAAAGGCGATTGCCAAGATGGAAGGCGAGATCTCCCGGATCGACGGCAAGCTCTCCAACGAGAAGTTCGTCGCCAATGCCAATCCCGAAGTGGTCGAGGCCGAACGCGAGCGCCTTGAGGAACTGAAGGGTCAGATCGGCAGCCTGACGACCGCTCTTTCCAGGGTGAGCGAAGCCGGGTAAATTTCCCCGACCCATTTTGGTAAGTTATTTCAAAGACGCGCCCTTTGCGGGGTGCGTCTTTTTTACTGCTGCCTCATGCGATTCGGTCCCGAACCAGCAGATTTTAGGCGTCTCAGCCTGTGGATTGTTGTCGTACAAGGGGCCTGCCGGCGAAAAGTGCCACTGTTGTCGGATTGATACAGCTTCTGCAATGTTTGGAATGAAAACCCAAAAGTACCGCTGAAATGCCGCCAAGTTCGAAAAAAATTTTATTAACCAGATTTTTTGACGTGTCCGTCAATTTCTTTACGTAAATTAGCCACTGCAATGGCCGGGAGCGCCGCTGAGGGGCGCGTTGCCATATCACGCGAACACTTACTAGAGTGGGGTCACATCAATTGCTGGAGTGGGGGAGACACAATGGCATCTCGTAGGTTTTCCAAGGGCATAACATCGCTCGTTCTTTTTTCGTCGCTTGCATCGCCATCCTTTGCCGGCGGTCTGGAGCGCGGCGGATACAATATCGACCTTCTCTTCGACAATTCGCGGTTTGCCGTGCAGTCCGGTGCGACCTATGTCATGCCGCAGCGTAAGCTGAAGAACGTCAAGGACACCGATCCCACCGATGGCCTCGGCACCAACGGCATCGGCGGCGGTTCGACCACGGCGGATGATACCGAGGATTACTGGGTCCCCTATCTCGGCGTGAAGGTTGGTCTCGGCGACTCGATCGACTGCATGGGCGATTTTTCGACACCCTTCGGCGCACACACCAATCCCGGCGCTGACTGGCTTGGCGTCAACGACAATATCGAAACCAAGATCAGCACCCGCAATTACGGCGCCACCTGCTCCTATCGTTTCGATATGGGTCCCGGCCAGCTTCGCCTGATCGGCGGCGGATTCTATCAGACGGTCGAAGGTTTCAAGACGCGCCTCGTGGCGCCGATCACCACAATGCCGGCCGCGCTGATCTATGACGGCACCGGTCGTCTGGATCTTGCCGACCAGGCTATGGGATGGCGGGCGGGCATCGCCTACGAAATCGAGGAATATGCCTTCCGCGCCAGCCTGGTCTACAACAGCAAGGTCAAGTATGACGATCTCACCGGCACGGTCGACCTGACCGAGGTGCCGAAGGCCGCCAATCCCAAAAATCCCTACCTCGGTGTCGTGACGCCGGTCTATGGGGAGGCCGAGGCGCCGGATTCCGTTGAGCTCAAGCTTCAGAGCGGCATTGCGCCCGATTGGCTCGCCTTCGGGTCGGTCAAGTGGACGAACTGGAGCGTGCTGCAGTCGATCGCCTTCTGCCCGAAGGCCACCAAGGGCGTCGTCGCCTGCTCCGCCAGCAGCCAGCTCACCTCGCTCGATCTCTTCTACCGCGACGGCTGGACGGTCAGCGGCGGCGTCGGCCACAAGTTCAACGACCAATGGTCCGGTGCCCTCAGCCTGACCTGGGATCGCGGCACGAGCCAGGGCTACGGCGCCCAGACCGATACATGGACGCTCGGCGCAGGTGTCGCCTATACGCCGGTCGAGAATGTCGAGTGGCGTCTGGCCGGCGCGCTCGGCATCATGACGGGCGGGGATTCCGGTACCTACGTCTATAATGGCCGGACCTATGGCAACGACGTCTCCTATTCCTTCGGCGACGATCTGGTCGCGGCTCTTTCCACCAGCGTAAAGGTCAAGTTCTGATCCTGCGATCCAAGTAAAAGTGTTAAAGCCCGGCAGTTTGCCGGGCTTTTCTTTGGGCGGTCGGCAAGACAAATCGACGTTCCAATTTGTGACGATTCAGCAACACTTTTTTACGACGATTGGCGTAAGGTGGCGGCGGGGCGAATTTGTCCATTTCCCGCCACAAAGAGGGCGCAGCGCTATTTGCAGGCGAGGAGATGGCAGGCTTACGGTGCGTGTAAATAGTAGCATGGGTCGATTTTTTTCCGGTAACACCAGATCGCACGGCGCGATTGGCGACAGTCGTTTGATTGCAGTCGTTTCGCTTTCCGAACAAGGCTGTTCCGGCCGCCAATCCGGCCTTGCGATGACGTCGCCGATCCATCCATTGTCGTTGTTTTCGACCCGTTCGGATGAGCAGCCTAGCTTTGCCGGAGACGTCGATACCGCTTTCGTCACATTTGCTGTTTACGAATGCGATGAGGCGGGAAGGCGGATGCCGCACCTGCCGAAAGAATGCCACGGAGATTGCAGTCGGGGCCATGCCGGGAGCCGGGTGGTTCTGAATGATGGGCTGAGAATAGCGCCTTTGAGAAAAGGCCACTGGGCTGGATGCGACGCGGGTAAGGGAGCCATTGAGCTCGCCGCGGGATCGCTCGCCTCGAAGGAATACATCCGCGGGATGCAGGGCGCGAGCGCCGTTGCCGCCTGCCTGAGATGAACGAAAGAAATCGGTTGAAATGGTGACGTCCGAGTTCAAACTGTTCAAATTCATGCTGATGGGCATGTCGATAGCCGTCGCGCTGGCGCTGTCCGGTCCGTGCCGCGCATTCGATATCAAAGGCGGCGTCAGCAAGGAATCCGGACCCTTCGACCTCTTCAAGTTCGGCTTCAAGGCCTACAAGAACGGCCAGAAGGAAGAGGCGGTGGAAGCCTATAGATACGCCGCCGAAAAGGGGCACACCGGCTCGCGCTGGGCGCTTGCCAACATGTATGCCGATGGCGACGGCGTCACCCAGGATGATTTCGAAGCCTTCAAGATCTATAGCGAGATCGCCCAGCAGGGCGTCGAGCCCGGTTCGGAAGATACCGGCTTCTTCGTCAACGCGCTGCTCTCGCTCGCCAACTATTACAAGCACGGCATTGCCGGCAGCCCGGTCAGGATCGACCTCAGCCAGGCACGCCAACTTTATTTCCAGGTGGCCTCCACCTTTGGCGTCCCCGAAGCGCAGTTCCAACTGGCGCAGATGATGCTCGCCGGCGAGGGCGGCAATGCCAGCCCGCAGCAGGCGAAGAAATGGTTGAACCAGGCCCGCAAGAGCGGCCATCCCGGCGCCATGGCGGTCTTCGGCAATATCCTGTTCGACGAAGGCCAGACGGCCCGTGGTCTGGCGCTGATGACGGCGGCACTCGACCGCTGCAAGCCCAAGGACTGTGGCTGGATGGAAGCGTTGCAGGAGCAGGCCTTCTCTGTTGCGAACGAGGCCGACCGCCGCACGGCGGTATCCCTCTCGCACAGCATCGCGACCGGTTCCGACGACTAGAGGAGTGCCGTGCATCCTTTCGGACCCACGGCACGGTAAGGCGGAAAAGCCTCAGCCTGCAAAATCGAAATAGGCGATAACAGGCACGTGGTCGGACGGCTTTTCCCAAGCCCGCACATGTTTCTCGATCGCGGCCGACGTCATCCGGTCGGCGGCTTCCGGCGACAGCATCAGATGGTCGATGCGGATGCCGTTGTTCTTCGGCCAGGCGCCGGCCTGATAATCCCAGAAGGAATAGAACTGCGTCGCATCCGTCGTCGCGCGCACCGCATCCGTCAGCCCGAGATTTTCGAGCCGGCGGAACGCCGCCCGCGTCTGCGGCAGAAACAGCGCATCGTTTTCCCAGACCTTGGGATCGAAGCAGTCGTGCGGTTCCGGGATGACATTGTAATCGCCGGCAAGGACCAGCATCTCCTCATAGGCCAGCCGTTCGGCGGCGAACGCCCGCAGGCGCTCCATCCAGGCGAGCTTGTAGGGATATTTCTCCGTGTCGACGGGATTGCCGTTCGGCAGGTAGAGGCAGCAGACACGCAGGATGCGCGTGTCGGGGAGCGTGAACACGGCTTCGAGGAAACGCGCCTGTTCGTCCAGCGGGTCGCCGGGTAGGCCGCGGTTCACTTCGAAAGGGGAACTCTTGGAGAGGATCGCCACGCCGTTGAAGCCCTTCTGGCCGTGCGTCTCGACGTGATAGCCGAGCGCCTCGATCTCCAGCCGCGGAAACCCTTCGTCGACGGTTTTGATTTCCTGCAGGCAGACGATATCGGGATCGGAATCCTTGAGCCATTGCGTGAGATTGTCGATGCGCGCCTTAACGCCGTTGATGTTCCAGGTCGCGATCTTCATGGCTCTGTCCCGTTAGCTTCGTGCGCTTCTTTTATCGCGGTATTTCACCAGGGGACAAGACGATAAACCGGCCGGAAATAGTTCTTCGGCCGGTTCGTTGGGGAGAAGGCCGTGCGTTCAGAAGTCAGATCGAGAAGCTGGTGCCACAGCCGCAGCTTGCCACCGCGTTCGGGTTCTTGATCTGGAAGGATTGGCCAAGCAGATTGTCGACGAAGTCGATCTCCGAGCCTGCCATATAGACGAGCGACAGGCTGTCGATCAGCACCTTGGCGTCGTTCTTTTCGACGACGATGTCGTCGTCGCCGGCGTTATCGGCAAGATCGAACTTGTAGGAAAAGCCCGAACAGCCGCCGCCTTCGACGGAAACGCGCAACGCGCTCTTGCCGGCTTCGGCGCCGACGATCGCAGCGATACGCTTTGCCGCGGCATCTGAAAGGGTTACACTCGTATCCGTCATGTTTCCTCCTGCCGGGGTCAAGATCCGGAGAGAATGGGTTTTGGCACTGAAATGTTCAAATGCCTGATATCAAAGAAACTTACCATAATCCTAGCGAAAAGGCGATGATACGCCGATGCGGTTGAGAAAGCGCCTCTTTGCCGTTTTATCGGGCTATAGGTATGAAGGGCGAAGAGCGGCGTCAATGGGCAGATGCGGCAACATGCAGGATGACGGTGAAGAATGACGATCGATACGCGTGCTTTGGGTTTCGGCAGCAGTGAGAGGGCGGTCTATGCGGCCGACCCCTGGACGAGCCGCGGACGACTCTATCAGGAAGACGGAAGCCCGACGCGCTCCGATTTCCAGCGCGACCGCGACCGCATCGTCCACACCACCGCCTTTCGCCGGCTGAAGCACAAGACGCAGGTCTTCATCGCCCAGGATGGCGATCATTACCGCACCCGGCTGACCCATACGATCGAGGTGGCGCAGATCGCCCGCGCGCTCGCCCGCGCCCTGAAGCTCGACGAGGATCTGGCCGAAGGCGTCGCCCTCGTCCACGATTTCGGTCACACGCCCTTCGGTCACACCGGCGAGGACGCGCTGCACGAGGTGCTGCTGCCCTATGGCGGCTTCGACCACAATGCACAATCGCTGCGCATCGTGACCAAGCTGGAGAGGCGTTATGCCGAATTTGACGGCATCAACCTGACATGGGAAAGCCTCGAAGGTCTCGTCAAGCACAATGGTCCGCTTCTGACGCCGGATGGCGTCGGCACGCGCGGCCCCGTTCCCCAGCCGATCCTCGATTATTGCGAGCTGCACGATCTCGAGCTTGCAAGCTATGCCAGCCTCGAGGCCCAGGTCGCGGCGATCGCCGACGACATCGCCTATAATACCCACGATATCGATGACGGCCTGCGTTCCGGTTACCTGACTTTCGAGATGTTAGAGGAAATCCCGTTTCTCGCCGGGCTGATGGCCGAGGTGAGGGAGCGATATCCGCATCTGGAGCCGAGCCGCTTCACCCATGAGATTATGCGCCGCCAGATCACCCGCATGGTCGAAGACGTGATCGGTGTCGCGCAGGCGCGCCTTTCCCTCCTTCGCCCCGAGAGCGCCGGCGACATCCGCGGCGCCGGCCAGGTGATCGCCACCTTTTCCGAGGCGATGGCCGAGACCGACCGGCAGATCAAGGCGATGCTTTTCAAGCGCATCTACCGCAATGCCGATATCATGCGCATCCGCGCCGGCGCGGCAAAGATCGTTACCGATCTGTTTGGCGCCTACATGGCCAATCCCAAGGAGATGCAGAGCCATTACTGGGTCGATCATATCGCCGGCCTGTCCGATGCGCCGAAGGCCCGCCATGTCGGCGATTATCTGGCCGGCATGACCGACACCTATGCGATCAGCGCCCACAGGCGGTTGTTTGACCACACTCCGGATTTGCGATAGGCAGCGGTCGCCCACGCCGAGGGTCGATTTGAGCCTTTGGCACAGCCTATGCATGGAAGAGTGCGATGAACCTTTTTACCGACTTCGAAGCCAGGATCAAAACCGCCCTTGAACAGATCGATCTGGTCAGGGAAAAGCGATCTGAGCTCGATTTCGGCCGCATCACCGTCGAGCCGCCGCGTGACGCGAGCCATGGCGATGTCGCGACCAATGCCGCGATGGTGCTGGCAAAACCGCTCGGAACCAATCCGCGCGCGCTGGCCGATGTCATCATCGCCAAGCTGAAAGAGGATGCCGACGTCGCCGATGTCTCGGTTGCCGGCCCCGGTTTCATCAACATCCGTCTCGCCGTCGGCTACTGGCAGCGGCTGCTCGCCTCGATCATCGGCGCCGGCACCGATTACGGCCGCTCGACGCTGGGTGAGGGCAGGAAGGTCAACGTCGAATATGTCTCGGCCAATCCGACCGGCCCGATGCATGTCGGCCATTGCCGTGGCGCCGTCGTCGGCGACGCGCTTGCCAACCTGCTGGCTTTTGCCGGTTACGGCGTCGAGAAGGAATACTACATCAACGATGCCGGCTCGCAGATCGATGTGCTCGCCCGCTCCGTTTTCCTGCGTTATCGCGAAGCGCTCGGCGAAAAAATCGGCGAAATCCCTTCGGGTCTCTATCCCGGCGACTATCTCGTGCCCGTTGGCCAGTCGCTTGCCGCCGATTACGGCGTGCGGCTGCACAACATGCCGGAAGAGCAATGGATGCCGATCGTCAAGGACCGCACCATCGATGCGATGATGGTGATGATCCGCGCCGATCTCGCGGCGCTGAACGTCCATCACGACGTCTTCTTCTCCGAGCGCACCCTGCATGCCAATGGGGCCGCGGCGATCCGCACGGCGATCAACGACCTGACCTTCAAGGGTTATGTCTACAAGGGCACGCTGCCGCCGCCGAAGGGCCAGCTTCCCGAGGATTGGGAGGATCGCGAGCAAACATTGTTCCGCTCGACCGAAGTGGGTGACGATATCGACCGGCCGCTGATCAAGTCGGACGGCGCCTACACCTATTTCGCCGCCGACGTCGCCTACTTCAAGAACAAGTTCGACCGTGGTTTCGACGAGATGATCTATGTGCTCGGCGCCGATCATGGCGGCTACGTCAAGCGCCTGGAAGCGGTTGCACGCGGCGTTTCGGATGGTAAGGCGAAGCTGACGGTGCTGCTTTGCCAGCTCGTCAAGCTCTATCGAAACGGCGAGCCGGTGAAGATGTCGAAACGCTCCGGCGATTTCGTCACGCTTCGGGACGTCGTCGAGGAAGTCGGTCGTGATTCGGTCCGTTTCATGATGCTCTACCGCAAGAATTCCGAGCCGCTCGACTTCGATTTCGCCAAAGTGACCGAACAATCGAAAGATAATCCTGTTTTTTACGTGCAGTATGCGCATGCCCGCTGCATGTCGGTCTTCCGGCAGGCGAGGGAGGCTTTTCCCGACCTCGAAGTTTCGCCCGAGGATCTCGCGAAAACCGTTGCTGGCATTGGTGATCCGGCCGAATTGCAGCTTGTCGCCAAGCTCGCCGAATTCCCGCGGATCGTCGAGGCGGCCGCCCAGTCGCAGGAGCCGCATCGCATCGCTTTTTACCTCTACGACGTCGCAAGTTCGTTCCACGCGCACTGGAACAAAGGTAAAGATCAGCCGGAATTACGATTTGTTAATGATAAAAACCGAGAATCAAGTATTGCCAGACTTGGGCTGGTGTACGCCGTCGCGTCGGTTTTGAAGTCGGGACTTGCCATTACAGGCACTGCCGCACCGGACGAAATGCGATAACGTCACCATTTCCCCACAATGCGCTGGCATTTGAGCGTTGGCGTTTGCGAGTGGGATAGGCATGGCTGATAAACAACTTGCGTATGATACGCGCGGAAAAGACGATCTGTTTGCCGACGACGATCCGTTGGCCGAACTTGCCCGTATCGTCGGCTTCGAGCCGCGTGTTGCAGCGAATACGATGACCGAGGCGGCTCGGCGCGAGCCGGCCCTCGATCTCGAGGAAGAGCTTGGGCGCGAGTTCGACCGTTACGATTCGCCACGTCCGCTCGCAGAGCTCGACCGGCCCGCCGAGCCGATCTCTGACGACCTGCCTGAAGATTACGTCGAGCCCGTTCTCGATGTTTCTCCCGCTGACGAACGTGCGGAGGCTGCTGAGCCGGTGTCCGTCGCTCCCGATGACGCTGACGAAGACGTGACTTTGGCCGTGGAGAATCAGGACAAGCCCGCCGCCGACTGGGCGGAGCAGCTTTCCCCCGAGCCCGCTCCCGAAGCGTCGGTGCAGTCGGTCTTCGGCGGTGCGCGCGACCTCATCGAGGAGCTTGAGCTGTCGATCGGTGCAGCACCGGTCTCTTCGCTGCCGCAACCCGCCAAGGCGCCGCAATGGTCGGCTGCCAGCATCAGGCTGCCGCTCGCCAATTTCCATGCCGCGAAGCGCGAGGAGCCGGTTGTTGCGCCGGCGCCTGTGGCCGAAACGGTCGCAGCACCGGTCGCTGAAGCGCCGTCCGTCGATCTTCCTGTGGTCGAGCCGCAATCTGTAATCGAACCGCCGGCGCCTGTCGCCGCTGTCGAGCCCTCCGAGGAATTCGAATCCGCTTCGCCGTCGCTTGGCTTCCCCGCCGAACTCGATCGCCATGATGAGGTCGTCGCGTCGGAAGAGGCTGCCGAGGCCGAGGAATTCGTCGAAATCGAAGACGAGCTGGAGGATTTCGGCTCCGACGCTGGTTTCGATCTCATTGCCGCGGCTGTCGAAGGCGAGGTCCAGGCCGATGCGGCGCTGACCGAGGTCGTGCCGGAAGTTCCACACACTGCCGGCACGTTCGATCTCGACGATCTGCTGGCCGACGTCTCGCGTTATCCGGTGCCGCAACGCGCCAATCCGGCGCCCGTTTCGCCGCAGCCCGCATCGATCGAGGCGGCACCCGTTCCTGCCGTCCCGGTGGCCGCAGCACCTGTTCAGCCCGAGGTGATCGCGCCCGCGCCGGTCGCCGCAGCATTCGTTCAGCCTGCGCCGATCGAGCCGGCTACGGTCTATGCTGCCGAAGCCGCACGGCCTGTCGCGCCGCAACTTGCCGAAGTCGTTGCGCCGCAGCCTGCTGCAACGGCATATTCGCAGACGCCGCGGCCCGTACAGGAAGCCGACGATCCCTTCGCCGGCCATGATTTCGAGCTGGATCTTGCCGGCATCGAACTGGAACTCGCCGATCTCGATTTCTCCGAGCAGATCGAGCCTGCGCCCCAGCCGATAACCCCTGCGCCGCAGCAGGTCGCCGCCGTCTCTCCGCGGCCGGCTCCCGTTTTTGCGCCTGAGCCGCCAGCTCCTGCTCCCCAGCAGGCTGCCGCCGCCTCGGTGCGGCCCGCTCCGGCCGCCGTTCCTGAGCCGCAGGCGCCAGCTCCGGCGCCGGCTTTCAACTGGGCGGCGCCTGTCGCCGAATCCACCGAAGACTTGCCATTCGATCCGGCGATGATCTCCGATCCGGAGGATCGTCCCGAGACCGTCGACGATATGCATGTGCCGGCGCTGCCGCCGGTCGAGCAGCCTGCGCCGGTCGCGAAAACTGCGGATTTCGATTTCGATCTCGACGCAGAGATCGCCAGCTTCTTTGAGCCGGCCAAACCGCGGGAAACCCCGGCGCCGGTCCGGGATACGGCTGCTGCCGCGGCAAAGCCGGTCAAGCCCACCATCGCCGATGGCCTCGATGATTTCGAACGGGCGCTGGAGGAGGATTTCCGCCGCAGCGTGCGCGAACCGGTCGAGCGCCGTGAAACCTCCGAAGTCCGTATCGAATCGGCAAGCCAGGCCGCTGATTTCAGCCGCGCCCGGTCGATGCGCCGGCTGCTGGCCGGGGCTGTCGTTCTCGTCGTTTTTGCCGGCGTCGGTTATGGCGTCTATTCCTCCGTCTGGAACGGCGAGGGGCTCGGCATTGTTGCAACCGGCGAGCCGCGCGTGATCACCGCCGACAAGGAGCCGGTCAAGGTCGTTCCGGAAAATCCGGGCGGCAAGACGGTGCCGAACCAGGACAAGGCTGTCTACGACCGCGTCGCGGGTTCTGCCGAGGAGCCGAAGCAGAAGGCGCTCGTTTCTTCCGACGAAGCGCCCGTCGATGTCGTCCAGCGTACGCTGACACCGGAAGCGCTGCCTGAGGACGACGAGAACGCCAATGCCGGTGATCAGGTCACGCCGACCGCGGTCGGTGAGACGCAGGATCCGCGTCTGCTGCCGAACCAGGACAATGCCGACAACGCTTCTGCAACCGATGCCGACAAGGCGCCGTCCGTTTCGCCGCGCAAGGTCCGCACGATGATCGTCAAGCCTGACGGCACCTTGGTCGCCCGCGAGGAGCCGGCGCCCGCCGACCAGCCGACACAGGCGGCGCAATCTGCCCAGCCGACGCCGTCGGCTCTGCCGCCGTTGACGGCCCAGACGACGCCATCGACCCCGACCGCGCCTCCGGTCGCCGGAACGGCCGCAAGTTTCCCGGCAAGCGCCGAGGTTGCTTCCGCCGATGCTCGTTCTGCAGCACCTGCTGAAACCGCGCCGGCTGAGCCGCCGCTTGCAGGCAGCGCCGACGCGCAGGCCGCAAATCCCGCCCCGGTCGAGCCGCCGGTGCGCCCGGTCAAGACCTCGGCGATTGCCGATACCGCTCCGATCCCGACCGCCCGTCCGGTCGACCAGCCCGTCAACGTCGTCGGCACCGTGACCGAGAAGGGCAATGTCCGGCCGCCTGCACAGCAGACGACGGCTGAGGTCGCGGCCGCAGCACCGGTTGCCGCAAAGCCGCAGCAGGCTGCGTCCGCCGGCGGCTACGGCATCCAGATCGCCTCGCTGCCGTCGGAAGACGAGGCGAACAAATCCTATGCCAACCTGTCGAAGAAATTCGCCGGCGTGCTTGGCGGCCGTAGCCATGAGATCCGCAGGGCCGATATCGCCGGCAAGGGCACGTTCTACCGTGTTCGCATTCCGGCCGGTTCCAAGGACGAGGCGGCTGCGCTCTGCGAACAGTATCGCGCCGCGGGCGGAAGCTGCCTGATCTCCAAGTAAGAATCAGGCTCATTGATATCGGAAGCGGCGGACCGGATTGGTCCGCCGCTCTTTTTTGTGCATCGCGCTGGACCTTGCTCGCATTTGGCAGGGCGCCGTCTATGATTCTCACATGACCGAATCAAAAGCGATGATCCTTGGCTGCAGCGGCCTTGCCCTCACATCCGAAGAAAAGGCCTTTTACCGGGGCGAACGGCCCTGGGGCTTCATCCTCTTCGGGCGCAACATCTCCGAAGCCCGGCAGATCACCGATCTCGTCGCCGATCTGCGCGAAAGCGTCGGCTGGCATGCGCCGGTGCTGATCGACCAGGAAGGCGGCCGCGTCCAGCGCATCCGCCCGCCCATTCTGGCGCGTTATCCTTCCGGCCAGGCGCTCGGCGATCTTTATCGCCGCGACCCGGCGCTTGGCCTGCGGGCCGCATGGCTGATGTCGCGGCTGCATGCCTTCGACCTTTCGAGCCTCGGCATCGATGTCGATTGCCTGCCGGTGCTCGACGTGCCGGTGGAGGGCAGCAGCAACGTCATCGGCGACCGCGCCTATGGCGGCGATCCCGACACCGTCATCGCCATGGGCCGGGCGGCTGCCGAAGGCCTGAAGGCCGGCGGCCTGTTGCCTGTGATGAAGCATATGCCCGGCCACGGCCGCGGTTTCGCGGATTCACATCTGGAACTGCCTGTCGTCACCGTCTCGCGTGATGAGCTGGAGACCCACGATTTCCCGCCCTTTATCGCGATGAAGGACGAGTTGATGGCGATGACCTGTCACCTCGTCTTCACTGCCATCGACCCGGACAATCCGGCGACGACCTCGCGCAAGGTGATCGACGGCATCATCCGTCAGCATATCGGCTTTACCGGTCTGCTGCTCTCCGACGACAGCTCGATGAACGCTCTTTCCGGTACGATCGGTGAGCGCGCGGCGAATATCATTGCAGGCGGATGCGATATCGTGCTGCATTGCAATGGCGATATGGACGAGATGCGGGATGTCGTGGCAAATGTTCCGCCGCTCGCCGGCATCTCGCTTGCCCGCGCAAAAGCGGTGGAAGCAGGCTTCGCGGCGCCGGATAGGTCCGACGAAGCGGAATTGAGGGTGGAATTCGAGGCGATGTTTGCGACGGTCTGATCGTAAGGGAGCAGCTAGGTGAGCACGGTCAAGGGCACGGAACGTCCGCAGGCGGCAACGCCGATGGACAAGCTGTGGCAGGATAACGGTGCCGAGCGCGCCAGCCACGAGCCAGCGCTGGTGATTGACGTCGCCGGCTTCGAAGGCCCGCTCGACCTCTTGCTCTATCTCGCCCGCAACCAGAAGGTCGACCTGTCGCGCATCTCGGTGCTGGCGCTTGCCGAGCAATATCTGCTCTTCATCGAAAGCGCCCGGCGGATCCGCATCGAGTTGGCCGCCGATTATCTCGTCATGGCCGCCTGGCTTGCCTATCTCAAGTCACGGTTGCTCATTCCCCAGCAGGTCAAGGATGACGGTCCTTCGGGCGAGGAACTGGCGGCAACGCTCGCCTTCCGCCTGAAACGCCTGGAAGCCATGCGCCGGGCGGCGGAGGGCCTCGTCAATCGCAACCGTCTCGGCCGCGATATCTTCGTGCGTGGCGCCCCCGAGCATATTCCCGACCGTCAGCAATCCGCTTATGCGGCAAGCCTCTACGATCTCCTGACCGCCTATGCGGCGCTGCGGCAGCGCAATGCCGTCACCCAGGTGACGATCGAGCGGCGCAGTGTCTGGTCGCTGACCGATGCCCGCGAGCTGTTGACCCAGATGATCGGCGAGATCGGTGACTGGACGGCGATGGAGCATTACCTGCTGCGTTATCTCGCAGCACCCGAGGAACGCGTCACGGCAATCGCCAGCGCCTTTGCCGCCTCGCTGGAGCTGGTGCGTGAGGGCAAGCTCGAAATCCGTCAGGATGGCGCCTTTCAGCCGATATACATGCGCCGCGGTCCGAAACATGCCACGCTGCAGGTGGTGGAGCAGGAGCAGCCGGCTTGATCGATCCGAAGAGCGAAGAGGATTTCGAAGGCGATTTCGACGACAGGAGCCGCGAACTGCAGGCCGAGATCGAGGCCGAGCGCATCGCCGAGGCGCTGGTCTTCGCCTCGTCGCAGCCGGTCTCCGAAGGCTTCCTCGCCGAGCGCCTGCCTGAGAAGACCGACGTGCGCGCCATCATGCTGCGCCTGAAGGAGCAGTATGCGCCGCGGGGCGTCAATCTGGTCCAGGTCGAGGGCGCCTGGGCCTTCCGCACTGCCGCCGACCTGTCATTCATCATCCGCCGTGATGACAATGAGGTGAAGAAGCTTTCGCGCGCAGCATTGGAAGTGCTGGCGATCATTGCCTATCACCAGCCGGTGACGCGCGCCGAGATCGAGGATATCCGTGGCGTCCAGACCTCGCGCGGCACGCTCGACGTGTTGATGGAGGCCGGCTGGGTGCGGTTCCGCGGCCGCCGGCGCACGCCGGGCCGGCCGGTGACATTGGGCACGACACGCGATTTCCTCGACCATTTCGGTCTCGAAGAGCTGCGTGACTTGCCGGGTCTCGAAGAGTTGAAGGGAGCGGGCTTGCTGTCGGGCCGCATTCCGGCGAATTTCAATATTCCCTCGCCGTTGATGAACGACGAACTGACCGAGGACGAAGACCCGATCACCCAGATGGACCTCGAGGAATTGGGGTTGTTGGCGCCGCGCGGCACCTCTGAAGATTGAGGGGTTTGCGTCTTGCTTTTGCCATGCATGGCGAAAACAATAGAACCAGCACTTTTCGGCGGGTCAATGGCTTGTCACAAAGGGCGATACCGTGACATTAAGCGCAGTTCAAAGGGCTTGATGTTGGAAACGGTGTCGGAAATCCTTACATCGTGGGAACATAGAAACAGGGAGTTAGCGTAATGGGTTCTTTTAGCATGTGGCACTGGCTGATCGTTCTGGTCATCGTGCTGTTGTTGTTCGGTCGCGGCAAGATTCCGGAACTGATGGGCGACGTTGCCAAGGGCATCAAGAGCTTCAAGAAGGGCATGACGGACGAGGACGCGCCGGATACGGCAAAGACCGTCGATCACAAGGCCGACGAAACGAAGTAACCAAGTCCGGGAAAAAGCGCAGCCCCCGCGCTTCCCGTCCAGGAGCCTTGCATGTTCGATATTGGCTGGACCGAGCTTTTGGTCATTGCGGTCGTACTGATCGTGGTGGTCGGTCCGAAGGATTTGCCGCCGATGCTGCGCGCTTTCGGCAAGATGACGCAGCGCGCCCGTAAGGTCGCGGGTGAATTTCGTGCGCAGTTCGACGAAGCGTTGCGCGAAGCCGAGCTTGACGATGTCCGCCAGACGATCAGCGACGCCCAGAAGCTCAACCCGGTCAACAGCCTGCGCGAGGCGATGAACCCGCTTCGCCAGATGGGCAACGAGATCAAGGCCGACCTGCAGAAGTCGACCGTGGTCACGGAAAACAAGACCGAGGTGCCGGCTGCTGCTGTCTCGGCTCCGACGCCGTCGATGAGCCTGCCGGAAACGCCGCCGCTGGTGCCGGCGCCTGCGCAGCCTGAACCCGTCGCAGCAGCGATCGTCCAGGCCGATACGGTTGCCGCCAAGCCGAAACCCGTGCGCAAGCCGCGCCTCAAGGCTACCGACAAGGTCGATGCTGCGGCGGCCGTTGCCGTGCCCGTGGAAAAACCGAAGCGCACGACGGCAGTCAAAAAGACTGCAACGCCGAAGAAGCCGGCGCAGACGAAGAAGGACGAGGCATGAGCGGTGATATCGAAGACAAGCCGCAGCCGTTGATCGAGCACCTGATGGAGCTGCGCACGCGGCTGATGTGGTCGATCGGCGCGTTTTTCGTCGCCTTCATCATATGCTTCTTTTTTGCCAAGCACCTCTTCAACTATCTGGTCATTCCTTACAAGACGGCCGTGGAATGGGCGCATCTCGACGTCGAGAAGGCCCAGCTGATCTACACCGCGCCGCAGGAATTCTTCTTCACCCAGGTCAAGGTGGCGATGTTCGGCGGTCTCGTGGTCGCTTTCCCGATCATTGCCGCCCAGGTCTACAAGTTCGTGGCGCCGGGCCTCTACAAGAACGAGCGTCAGGCCTTCCTGCCGTTCCTGATCGCCTCGCCGGTCCTGTTCCTGATGGGCGCGGCACTCGTCTATTTCTTCTTCACGCCGATGGTCATGTGGTTCTTCCTGTCGATGCAGCAGGCGCCGGGTCATGACGAGGTGGCGATTTCGCTGATGCCGAAGGTCTCGGAATATCTGAGCCTCATCATGACGCTGGTCTTCTCCTTCGGCCTCGTCTTCCAGCTTCCCGTCGTCACCACGCTGCTTGCCCGTGTTGGCCTGCTGACGTCGCAATGGCTTGCCGAAAAGCGCAAGTTCGCCATCGTCCTCGCCTTCGTCGTTGCTGCCGTGCTGACGCCGCCGGACCCGATGTCTCAGATCGGCCTTGCGATACCGACGATCCTTCTCTACGAGATTTCCATCTATGCGGCGCGACTCGTGGAGCGCCAGCGTGCCCGGCAGGCGGTCGAAAAGGACACCGGATCCGCGGACGTTGCCAAGACGGACAGCGTCTGAGCGGCGATCCCAATCCCCTTTGTGAACGCTGCTTAACATCCGGTCGAGGCCCGTCAGGCCTTGGCCGGGTCATTTCTGTTGCAACGACCTGGAACGACGATGCTCGATATCAAATGGATCCGTGAGAATCCCGAAGCGCTCGATGCCGCCCTTGCCAAGCGCGGTGCGGAGCCTCTGGCCCAAAGTCTCGTCGCCCTCGATGAAAAGCGCCGCTCCGCCGTGCAGAAGGCGCAGGATTTGCTGTCCCGCCGCAACATCGCCTCCAAGGAGATCGGCGCGGCGATGGCCCAGAAGAACGGCGAGCTTGCCGAGAAGTTGAAGGCCGAGGTCGCCGAACTGAAGACCCTGCTGCCGGCGGTCGAGGAAGAAGACCGGCAGCTGACGGCCGAACTCAACGACGCGCTCTCGCGCATCCCGAACATTCCCTTCGACGACGTCCCGGTCGGCAAGGACGAGCATGACAATGTCGTCACCCGCACCGTCGGCGAAAAGCCGCGTTGGAACCATGCGCCGAAGGAGCACTTCGAAATCGGCGAGGCGCTCGGCTATATGGATTTCGAGCGCGCCGCCAAGCTCTCCGGCTCGCGCTTCACGGTTCTGACCGGGCCGCTCGCCAAGCTCGAGCGCGCGCTCGGCCAGTTCATGATCGATCTCCACACCAGCGAGCACGGCTATACCGAAGTCAGCTCGCCCCTGATGGTGCGCGACGAGGCCGTCTATGGCACTGCCCAACTGCCGAAATTCGCCGAGGATCTCTTCAGGACGACGGACGGCCGCTGGCTGATCCCGACGGCCGAAGTGACGCTCACCAATCTGGTGCGCGAAGAAATCCTCGATCAGGACAAGCTGCCGCTCCGCTTCACCGCATTGACGCCGTCTTTCCGCTCGGAAGCGGGATCCGCCGGCCGCGATACGCGTGGCATGCTGCGCCAGCACCAGTTCTGGAAATGCGAACTCGTCTCGATCACCGACGCCGAGAGCGCCGTTGCCGAGCACGAACGGATGACCGCCTGCGCCGAGGAGGTGCTGAAACGCCTCGGCCTGCATTTCCGCACCATGACGCTTTGCACCGGCGACATGGGCTTCGGTTCGCGCAAGACTTACGACCTCGAAGTCTGGCTGCCGGGACAGAATGCCTTCCGCGAAATTTCCTCCTGCTCGGTCTGCGGTGATTTTCAGGGCCGGCGGATGAATGCGCGCTACCGCGGCAAGGATGACAAGAACAACAGGTTCGTCCACACGCTGAACGGTTCCGGCACCGCCGTCGGTCGCTGCCTGATCGCTGTCCTTGAAAATTATCTGAACGAGGACGGCTCCGTCACGATTCCGGACGTTTTGCTCCCCTATATGGGCGGATTGACCAAGATCGAACGGGCGGCCTGAGGCGATGCGCATCCTGCTTACGAATGACGACGGCATTCACGCCGAAGGGCTCGCCGCCCTGGAGCGGATCGCGCGCACGCTGTCCGACGATGTCTGGATCGTTGCGCCCGAAACCGACCAGAGCGGCCTGGCCCATTCGCTGAGCCTGTCTGAACCGTTGCGGCTGCGCAAGATTTCCGACAAGCATTTCGCGCTGCGCGGCACGCCGACCGATTGCGTCATCATGGGCATCCGGCAGGTGATGGACATCAAGCCGGATCTCGTGCTGTCAGGCGTCAATTCAGGTTCGAACGTTGCCGACGACGTCACCTATTCCGGCACGATCGCCGGCGCCATCGAGGGCACGATGCAGGGCGTGCGCTCCTTCGCGCTGAGCCAGGCCTATCTCTATGAGGACGGCGCGCGCATCGTGCCGTGGGAGGTCTGCGAAACGCATGCCCCAGCGCTCCTGGAAAAGCTGATGGTGCTGGACCTGCCGGAGGGCACGTTCCTCAATCTCAATTTCCCGAACTGCCGTCCCGACGAGGTCGATGGCGCGGAGGTGACCATGCAGGGCAAGCTCGCCTTCAACCTGCAGGTCGACGCGCGCTCCGATGGCCGGGGCTTTCCCTACTACTGGCTGAAGTTCGGCGAACGCGCCGGCGCCTTCATCGAAGGCACCGATATTCACGCCTTGAAGCATAATAAGATCTCGGTAACGCCTTTGAAACTTGATCTGACCGATTATTCCGTGACGGACCGCGTGGCGCGGGCCTTGGGATACGGAGCACAAGTTTGACGGCTAAACTGGCGGAGAAGGAGGGCTTTGCGGCGCTCGTCCTCAGATTGCGTGCCGAAGGCATCTCCGACCTCGATCTGCTGACGGCGGTCGAGCAGACGCAGCGGTCACTGTTCGTGCCGCCGCAATTCGCCGACGACGCCTATTCGAGCCGGACGATACCGATCGAATGCGGCTCCTTCCTCGAAGGCATCGATTTTGCCGTCCGCATCCTGCATCACCTGAAGCTCAAACCAGGACAGCGCGTTCTGGAGATCGGCACCGGCAGCGGCTTTACCGCCGCCGTCATGGGCCGCATGGCCGAGCGTGTTCTGTCCATCGACCGCTACAAGACGCTGACCACGGCAGCGCAGCGACGCATGGAATCGCTTGGTCTGCGCAGCGTCATCGTTCGCCATGCCGACGGAAGCGCCGGCATGCAGGGAGAGGGAACTTTCGACCGCATCCTGGTGACGGCCGCCTTCAATGCCATGCCGCGCTTTTATACCGACCAGCTCGTTTCCGGCGGTTCGATGATCGCGCCACTGATGATTTCAGAAAACGAGTGCCGCATGGTGCGGCTGACGAAAACCGGCAGCCGTTTCGAACGCGAGGAACTGTTCGAAGCTCCCTATCTGCCGATCGTTCCGCGGCTTGCCTCGCTGCTGTAGGGCCTGGCTGCCGCAGGCATAAATGTTTTTCGGCCGGATCGGCCTGAAATCTGAATATGCATCACAATCAGAAAAGCGCTCGAAGTTTTGGGCATCATGCTCTGCGCACTGCGATTTTTTACCCCTAAGCCTATGGTTATCAACTTCTCAAAAATATCGCACTGATTCCAGCATCTTAACCGCGTGGTAATACTAACGCGTTTTAATAGACTCACAAATGGTTGCGTTCTCAGTGGGTCGAGTCATGCGTTTCAGTCTTTCGCCAAAGTTCGGGAAGTCGGCCGGTAATCTTCTGGTTGTTGGCCTGCTGGCAAGTGCCGCAACGGGCTGCAGTTCCGATGTGACACGGTTTGGCGGCTTGTTTTCCTCCTCAGGGCAGGATCAGATCACCACAAGTTCCATTCCGCGCAGGAATATGAACGGTTCTCAGGGTGATCCGGTGCCGCGTGCCGATCTCGGCGGTTCGGCCGTTGCGAGCCAGCAGGGCTATGGCGGCGGCAATGACGCGCTGAATCAGCCTTATCCCGCCCGCCCAAGTTACGATCCGATCCGCGCGTCGAGCTCGAGCGCGCGTCTGGCTTCCGCGCCGGTCTCGGTACAGCGGACAGAACTTGCCGCACCGTCGGCTGTGGCGCCATCCCGCCAGCGGGAAAAGGAAGTTGCGCTCGCCCAGCCTTTCCCGGCTACGCCGCAGGCTGAAAAGCCGCGGTTGGTGGCGCCGGCGGCACCCAAGGTGACGCCCGATTCTTTGACGACAGGCACGACGCCGAGGGTTTCCGGCTGGTCCGCAACCAATGCCCCTTCGGTGACGCTGCGTCCGGGTGAAAACATTGCCACGCTCTCCAGGCGCTTCGGTGTTCCGGAAAAGGAAATCCTTCGCGTCAACAATCTGAAGACCGCATCTGCCGCCCAACCCGGCCAGGCGATCCTGATCCCGACCTTCAACGGCGGCAATGCCGCCAAGGCGGCATCGCAGACGGCCGATCTCTCCAAGCCCGGCAAGCTGCCGGAGCCGGTCAAGGCGCCGGAGCAGAATGTCGCTGTCGTTCCAGGCGCCAATTCCGCCCGCGACAAGACCATGGCGAACGCCGATGTCACCGGCAAGCTTCCGGTCGGCGCCGGCAAGGATCCGAAAGCGCCCGCCGGCACCTATGTCGTCAAGCAAGGCGATTCGCTGGCAAAGATCGCCAAGGCGACCGGTACCAATGTCGACGATCTCAAGGTCGCCAATAGTCTTTCGGCTAGCTCGCTGCGCGTCGGTCAAGCCCTGAAGATCCCGAACGGCACCGCCGACAACATCAAGACCGCCTCGATCCCGGCCGAGAAGGTCGATCCGAAGCCGACCCAGCCGGCTGCCGCCCAGCAGACGGCTTCCGTTCAGCCCGCGCCCTACAAGGCGCCGGCTGCCACCCAGACCGTCGACGATGTCGAGAAGAAGTCGGACGTCAGCTCCGACGCGCCGGAATCGACCGGCATCGGCAAATATCGCTGGCCGGTGCGCGGCCAGGTCATTGCTTCATACGGCGCCAACGTCAACGGCAACCGCAATGACGGCATCGATATTTCGGTACCGCAGGGCACGCCGATCAAGGCTGCCGAAAACGGCGTCGTCATCTATGCCGGCAACGGCCTGAAGGAACTCGGCAACACGGTTCTCGTCCGTCACGACGACGGCACCGTCACCGTCTACGGCAACGCCGATACGCTGAGCGTCACTCGCGGCCAGAAGATCCAGCGCGGCCAGACCGTCGCGGTCTCCGGAATGAGCGGCGACGTCAAGCAGCCGCAGGTCCATTTCGAGGTGCGCAAGGACGCGTCCCCGGTCAACCCGATGACTTTCCTGGAATAGGTACAGCGTACCAGGAAGCGCAAAAGCCCGGCCACCCGCCGGGCTTTTGTTTTTTGGCATGTCGTCCGAACTGCGCCTGATGCTAGGCGATTTAGGCTCTGTCGATGTGAACGCGCATGCGCCCGGCCAGATCCTGGATATACTGCCAGGCGACACGGCCGGAGCGCGCGCCGCGGGTCGTCGCCCATTCCAGCGCCTCCGCATGCATCTTGCTGCGGTCGAGCCCGAGCTTGAAGTGATCGGCATAGCCGTCGATCATGCCGAGATAATCCTCCTGGCTGCATTTATGGAAGCCGAGCCAGAGGCCGAAGCGGTCGGAAAGCGAAACCTTCTCCTCGACCGCCTCCGACGGATTGATCGCCGTCGACTGCTCGTTTTCCATCATGTGCCGCGGCAGAAGATGGCGCCGGTTGGAGGTGGCGTAGAAGAGCACATTGTCCGGTCGTCCTTCGACGCCGCCGTCGAGCGCTGCCTTCAGCGACTTGTAGGCGGTGTCGTCGTGATCGAAAGAGAGATCGTCGCAGAAGACGATCACGCGGTGCGGTGTGTCCTTCAACAGGTCGAGCAGGTTGGGAAGGCTGGCGATATCCTCGCGATGGACTTCGACCAGCTTCAGCGAGACGCCGCTTTCGCGCCTGACATCCTCGTGCACGGCCTTGACCAGCGAGGATTTGCCCATGCCGCGCGCGCCCCAGAGCAGCACATTGTTGGCGGCATAACCGTCGGCGAAACGCACCGTATTCTCATGCAGGATGTCGCGCACGTGATCGACGCCGCGGATGAGCTTCAATGCCACCCGGTTCGGTCGCTTGACCGGCTGCAGATGCTGGCGCGATGGTGCCCAGACGAAACAGTCGGCGGCATCCCAGTCGTTGAGGGTAGGCGCCGGTCCGGCAAGACGCTCGACGGCGTCTGCGAGCCGTCTCAGTTCGGCAAGCAGGGCTGTGTTGATTTCCTCGGTCATCGGTGGCCTCCTGATTTCTCACTGCGGCAATCTGCTTTGATCTTTGGATGCCGGGTACCATGGCGTTTTGACGGCGGAAAGGTTATGAGGCAGCGGAATCGGTACTGTTTCCGGCTGTTTCTGTTGCATTCATCGAAGCGGTAACTATAGTCCGGCAACCTGAAAAGAGAGGCGGAGTTCCGCCGCCCAAGCCTGAGGAGTTTAGCATGTTCATCACCCCGGCATTCGCCCAGAGCGCGACCGATACCGCAACGGGATTCGGCGGCTCCGGTTTCGAAATGATCATCCTGTTCGTGCCGCTGATGGTCGTCTGGTACTTCCTGCTGATCCGTCCGCAGCGCGCACAGGCAAAAAAGCGTGAGGAGACCCTGAAGGCGATCCGTCGCGGCGACCAGGTCGTCACCGGTGGCGGTCTCGTCGGTAAGGTCACCAAGGTCATCGACGACAAGGAAGTTGAAGTCGAGATCGCTGAAGGCGTTCGCGTGCGTATCGTCCGCAGCGGCATTTCGGACGTCCGCGTCAAGGGTGAACCAGTCAAGGCCGACGCAGCGTAACAAGCGATAACGGCAGGACCGCCGGATCGGAAGATCGTCGAGAGAATGTTGCATTTTTCCCGCTGGAAAACACTTCTGATTTGGCTGGTCGCGTTTGCGGCCATCGTCATCGCTGCGCCCAATTTGCTGACCGAGGCGCAGCGTTCCTCTCTGCCGGACTGGTTGCGCCACGACCGCATGACGCTCGGCCTCGACCTGCAGGGCGGTTCGCATATCGTTCTGAAGGTCGAGCGTTCCGATATCGTCAAGGACCGCCTGGAGCAGGCGGTCGCCAATGTGCGCAACGCGCTGCGCGGCGCCGGCATCCGCTACACCGGGCTGACCGGCAATGACCAGACCGTCACCGTCCGGATCACCGATCCGGCCCAGACACAGGCGGCGGTCGATCTCCTCAAGCCTTTGACGACGGCTGCGGGACGTTCAGGACCAGAGATCGCGCTGCAGCAGGGCGGGGAGGGGCAACTTTCGCTGCAGATTTCCGACGCCGGCATTACCGCCGACGTCGCCTCGGCCCGGACCCGGTCGCTCGATATCGTAGGCCGCCGCATCGCCGGATTCGGCTATGACAATTTCCTCGTTCGCCCCGATGGCGCCGATCGAATTGTCGTCCAGGTGCTGGGCTCGCTCGATGCGGAGCGGCTGAAAAACATCCTGAACCAGCCGGCCAAGCTTTCCTTTCATCTGATCGATGAAAGCATGTCGGGGCAGGAAGCGCTGAACGGCCGTTGGCCGGCCACATCGCAGGTGCTCTATTCGCTGGACGATCCGCCGGTACCTTATCTCGTCGACCGCACCGCCTTCGTCACCGGCAGCAACATGGTCGATATCGAGCCTGTCGTCGACCCGCAGACGCAGGATACCTCGATCACCTACCGTCTCGACGCCGAGGGCACGCAGCGGCTGGCGCAGGCGACCGGGCAGAATATCGGCAAGCACCTTGCCATCGTTTTCGATGACCAGGTAATGTCGTCACCGGTCATCGATGCGGCGATCACCGGCGGTGAGGGCCGGATTTCGGCAAACTTCTCCGAGGATGGCGTCCGCGACCTTGCCATCATGCTGCGCGGCGGCGCCTTGCCGGCGACGCTGACGAGCGTTGAGGAGCGTAGCGTCAGCCCCACATTCGGCGCCGATTCCATCTTCAGCGGCCTTATTGCCGGCCTCGTCGCCGTTGTGCTCGTCGCAGCGCTGATGATCGCGCTTTACCGTATTCTCGGCGTCATCGCCGTCGTCTCGCTCTTCTTCAACCTGATCCTCATCGTCGCGGTGCTCAGCCTTGCCGGCGCGACGCTCACCTTGCCGGGCATTGCCGGCATCGTGCTCATCGTCGGCATGGCCGTCGACTCGAACGTGCTGATCTACGAGCGCATCCGGGAAGAAGAGAAAACCACCCATTCCTTTGCGGAGGCCGTCGGCCGGGGTTTCTCGCGCGCATTCGCAACGATCGTCGACGCGAATGTCACGATCTTCATCGCCGCCATTATCCTCTTCTTCCTCGGCAGCGAAACCATCCGCGGTTTCGCGGTGACGCTGGCGGTCGGCATCCTGACGACCGTCTTCACGGCTTTCACGCTGACGCGCTCGATCGTCGGCGCCTGGCTGAGACGGCGCCATCCCCGGCATCTGCCGAAGAGTGTCCTGACCCATCTTTTCGAGCATGCCAATATTCGTTTCATGGGGATCCGCCGTTATGTCTTCACGGCCTCGGCGGTTATTTCGCTGATCGCCATGGCCGCTTTTGCCACCGTCGGTCTGCATCTCGGCATCGATTTCACCGGCGGCTCGCTGATCGAGGTAACGGCGAAGCAGGGCAATGCCGACATCGCCGATCTCAGCTCGCGTCTGAATGATCTCAATCTTGGCGATATCAGTGTCGAGCGTACCGGCGGCCCGGCGAACGCGCGGATCCGCATCGCTTCCCAGGGCGGCGGCGAGAATGCCGAACAGTCGGCGGCGACGCTGGTGCGCGGCGAGCTCCAGGAGGATTATGATTTCCGCCGAGTCGAGGTCGTCGGCCCCGCCATCTCGGGCGAATTGACGATGATGGCGACGCTCGGCGTGCTGGCAGCGCTGGCGGCGATCCTGATCTACATCTGGATCCGCTTCGAATGGCAGTTCGCAGTCGGCGCCATCGTCGCAACGCTGCACGACGTCATCATCATGCTCGGTCTTTTCGTCCTCACCGGCATCGAGTTCAATCTGACGAGCATCGCCGCGGTCCTGACCATCGTCGGTTATTCCCTGAACGACACGGTCGTGGTCTATGACCGCATGCGCGAGAATCTCAAGCGATACAAGAAGATGCCGCTGCCGATCCTGATCGATGCCTCGATCAACCAGACGCTGTCGCGCACCGTTCTGACCGCGGCGACGACGCTGCTCGCCTTGCTCGCACTCTATCTCTTCGGGGGCGACGTCATCCGCTCCTTCACCTTTACGATGCTCTTCGGCGTCGCTCTCGGCACTTTCTCTTCGATCTATATCGCCGCTCCTGTATTGATCGTCTTCCGGCTGCGGCCGGAGGCTCCCGACGGGGAAGAGAGCAACAAGACGGATGCTGGTGTAAAATCCGGCACGGTGGTTTGAAAACATGGCAAAAGGCATAGAAATCCGCGCTGCGCATTTCCCCGGGCGCGCCCCGATCGACACTTACGGCAATGGCGGTTTCCGTTTTGCCGACATGTCGCATCGCGGCTCGATCCTTTGCCTGCCTTCCGGCATTCATGGCTGGGACATGGATATGTCGAAACCGCTGTCGCCGGAAAATTTCCGCCGTGTGCTGGATGAGGCTAGTGATATCGAAGTTTTGCTCGTCGGCACCGGAACCGAGCTTCGCCGTCTGCCCGAGGAATTGAAGCTGGCGCTGAAATCGCGCGGCATCTCCTCCGATCCGATGAGCACCGGGGCTGCGGTGCGCACCTTCAATATCATGCTCTCGGAGCAGCGCGCCGTCGCCGCGGCATTGATCGCGGTCTGACGATGACGGAAGCGAATAGTACGACGAACCAGGAGATCTGCCTGGCGATGCTGCGTGACAGCGATCGCGACCGCTATCTCGCCTGTCTGCTGTCGCAGGAGGAAAAGCGCGGCGCGCTTGCAGCTCTCTATGTCTTTAATGCCGAGCTTGCCCGCGTCCGCGATCTCGTGCACGAGCCGTTGCCTGGCGAAGTCAGGCTGCAATATTGGCACGATCTGCTGGAAGGCAGCGCACATGGCTCGACGGCGGCCAATCCCGTCGCCTCTGCACTTCTGGCCGCGATCGAAACGCACCGTCTGCCGCGCAAGACGCTGATCGACATGATCGAGGCCCGCACTTTCGATCTCTATGACGATCCGATGGAGACCCGTCTCTCGCTTGAAGGTTACGCCGGCGAGACGGCATCCGCCCTGATCCAGCTGGCAAGCCTCGTGCTTTCGCCTGAGGAGGCCGCACGATCGGCCGACGCTGCCGGCCATGCCGGCGTTGCCCAGGCCGTCGCCGGGCTATTGCTGCTGATGCCGCTGCATCGCCGCCGCGGCCAGGTCTATATTCCGCTGCAGATCCTGTCGGCAACCGGTCTCGACCGCGATACCTTCCTTGCCGGCGACGACAGGGCGCGCATCTCCGCCGCCATCGAGGCTTTTGCCGGTCTTGGTCGCGAACATCTGGCGAAGGCGAGAGCGGCAGGGCCGATTGCGGCAGCCGTGTTTCCAGCCTTCCTGCCGACGGTGCTCGCCGAACCGGTGCTCGTCAAGGCGCAAAAACGCGGCGCCTCGCTGTTCGACCATCCGCTGCAGCCGCCGCAATGGCGCCGCCAGCTGCGGATGGGGCTGGCTGCGGCACGCCGGAAAATCTGACATCGGTCAAATTCGCGCAAGTCTCGCGCGGTACAACACTTCCACCGCTACCCTTTGATCGGAGACTCGGCGTGGGCATTATCGTCTGGTGCGTTCTTTTCGCCATCGTTGTTTTCTTTGCTTTTGTGGCCACACGCATGGCCGCGCAGAACAAGGAAGATGGCCTGCATGACACGGGCCTCGCCATCATCGAGTTCGGCCGCGCCTTTCCGACCGAGGCGATCCGCCAGTTGCAGGCGACGGAAAACGGCCAGGCAATCTTCGTACGCCTGCACGATAACAAGGCGGGCTTCATGCGCAACATGTCGCGCCACTTCGCCTGCCATCTGATCGAGCCGGGCCGCGTGCGTGTCGTCGGTTCGGAAACGGGCAGGGGACTGATGGTCGACTTCCTCGATGCGCCCCATCACAATGGTGATTTTGAATTCGCTTCCGCCAAGGAGGCTTCCGAAGTGTCGCTCTGGCTGCTCGGCAATTATATTGCCGAGCCGGATAAGGACCTGCCATCCGGCAATCTGCCGGCGGCGAACAAGCAGTAGAAGCGCCGGTCAGGCGCTCTCGGCAAGCGTCAGACTCTGGCCAAGCCAGGCGGCGCAGTCTGCCAGCGCGCGGCGCGCGATCAGTTGCCGCTTCATGATCGTCTTGTCCTTGCCGCGGAAACGCTTGACGCCTTCGGGTTTTACGATCGAACCGGGTTGGAGCTCCGGAAACAGCCCGAAATTGATGTTCATCGGCTGGAACGATCGTTTACCCGGCTCCTCGTCGGTGACGATATGACCACCGGTGATATGGCCGAGCAGCGAGCCGAGCGCCGTCGTCGCCGGCGGCAGCGAGATCGCTTCGCCCTTGCGTTCGGCGGCGGCGAAACGCCCGGCCAGCAGCCCGACGCTGGCGCTTTCGACATAACCCTCGCAACCGGTGATCTGACCGGCAAAGCGCAGGCCGGGCCGCGATTTCAGCGTCAGCGACGGGTCGAGCAGGGTGGGGGAGTTCATATAGGTGTTGCGGTGCAGGCCGCCGAGACGGGCAAATTCTGCATTTTGCAGACCCGGGATCATCCGGAAGATGTCCGCCTGTGCGCCATATTTCAGTTTCGTCTGAAAGCCGACCATATTGTAGAGCGTGCCGAGCGCATTGTCCTGCCGCAGCTGCACGACGGCATAGGCCTTGACCGTCGGATTATGCGCGTTCGTCAGCCCCATCGGCTTCATCGGCCCGTGGCGCAGCGTCTCGCGGCCGCGTTCGGCCATCACTTCGATCGGCAGACAGCCGTCGAAATAGGGCGTGCCTTCCCATTCCTTGAAACCGACCGTGTCGCCTGATACCAGCGCGTCGACGAAGGCATTGTACTGCGCCTCGTCCATCGGACAGTTGATGTAATCCTTGCCGGTGCCGCCGGGACCGACCTTGTCGTAGCGCGACTGATACCAGCAGATATCCATGTCGATGCTCTCGCGGTAGACGATCGGCGCGATGGCGTCGAAGAAGGCGAGCGAATCCTCGCCCGTTTCCGCCTGGATAGCGTTTGCGAGCGACGGCGCCGTCAGCGGTCCGGTGGCGACGATGGCGAGATCCCAGTCGCGGGGCGGCAGGCCGGTGATCTCTTCCCGCACGACCGTGATGAGCGGGTGCTCGTGGATTGCCTTGGTCACGGCCTCAGAGAAGCCATCGCGATCGACGGCGAGTGCGCCGCCGGCCGGCACCTGGCATCGATCGGCAGCGGCCATGATCAGCGAGCCCGCCATGCGCATTTCGGCATGGATGACGCCGACGGCATTGCTAGTCGCATCGTCGGAGCGGAAGGAGTTGGAGCAGACGAGTTCGGCCAGGCCGTCGGTCTTGTGCGCATCGGTGCCGCGTACGCCGCGCATTTCATGCAGGATGACGGGAATGCCGGAACTGGCGATCTGCCAGGCGGCTTCCGAACCGGCAAGCCCGCCGCCGACGACGTGGATGGGGGAATAGGAGGAGGTCGTGTTCATCCCGGGCTGATATCATGTCGGCAGGTGCGATCCAACACCCCGGAATCAAAAACGGCGCCTGATGGCGCCGTCTTGGAAGCATCGTGCCCGTTATTAACGGAACGAGCGGGATGCGATATTGCGGATGTCGTAGCGGCTGACGCCGATATCGGACAGGGTCTGGTTGGAAAGGCCGCCGAGTTCGTTGAGCGTACGGCGGTAGCTGAGCCAGCTTTTTGCAATGCGGATCGGGTTCATCGTTTTCTTCCTATGTCCGCGGGACGGCGGGATCGCCTGTCTCTCTGCGGTTGGTGTTTATATAGGCGATATCGGTCCTATTGTGCAGTGCAAATAAAAGGCGTCTGCCATGCAATTGTGCAATGTGATGCTCGTAAATTGGGCGGTGAATATTTTTTGAGCGGGCTAAAGAAGCGGAAAAACATGCAACCGCGGTGCCAGCCGCATGCAGACAAAAGAAAACGCCCGCTGTGGGTACAGCGGGCGTTTCAATCGAGAACAATCGCGCTTGGGAGGAGCCGCGATCGCCTGGAATTAGCGGGCAGAAGCCTCACGGGCAACGCGATGGATATCCGAACGGTCGATGCCGAGATCATGCAATTCGCGGTTGGTCATGCGGCCAAGTTCCGTGACGGTCTGACGATACTTGCGCCAGTTATTGAAAGAGCGAGAGAAGTTCATGTTAAGCCCCTTTCCGAGGGTTTCATCTGCCAGCAGCCACCGATCGGCGCTGACCTCTATTTGATGACTGGAATATATGTTGCGGCGCAAAAGACTAAAACAGCCAAGTTTTCAAATCACCTATGCGGCATACGCAATGCTCCAGGGGTATTTGACGCAGACTTACCGTTTTTTGGTCAACGAATAGGCAGAATGACTCTTGGGGAAGCAATCCGGTTGAGAGCGACCAATGGCGTGCCGTTGTCGAAAAACGCCGCGCTCTCCGGTGAAGCCGCCCGCCCAGCCGGAGCAAAGAAGTGTTTCGCTTCAAATTGGAAGCCGCCCATTTGTCTGCAGGCTCGGTGGGGCGGTGTGGCGATAATGTGGCGCGACGGCGCCATGCGAGGGAAAGCCCCGGACCGTCAATGCTTTAATCGGGCTGTCGCTCAACAAAAACGCCCGCCGGGGGAGGATCCGGCGGGCGTGTTATGGTGACTGGCAACTGGGAGGAGGAGTGTTGCCAGCCTATCGCAGCGCGCTGGGAGGAGGAGTGCGCAGCTGCGAATCTCGTCACGGACAAGCATCCGCGGGCGTCCGGCTGATGCCGGGCCGGGGCGCCATCCCCGTGCTTCGATACCTCAAACAAATAGTATGACTAATGATTATTTTGCAGTGCAATAAATTCATGAGTGGTATGCGTAATGCGCATGCCTCTCCGTTCATATGTCTATATTAGCGCTTCTGACGTTAGCGGCCGGTTAACACTCGATACAAGTTAGACCAATGAGGAACTTGTATATTTGCCGCAGGAGCGTTTGCGAACACCTCTGCTGCGTCTATAACGGCGAGAGCCGCAGTGCCGCAGTCGGCGTCGCGGAAATAAGGGGTGGAGCATGTATCGCGGCAGATTGGAGCGGGATCTCTCCCTCTGGGTGGGCAAGGGCCTGCTCGGTCAGGAAACGGCAAGCGCACTTCTCGCCGAATATGACAGCCGCCCGGCAAGTTTCAGCCTCGGCAGGGTGCTGATGGCGCTGGCGGCGGTGCTGCTTGCCGCTGCCATCCTGCTGGTCGTCGCCTCCAACTGGGAGGCCATCCCGCGCCTTGTCCGCGTCGGCGGCATCCTCGCGCTGATCTGGGTGGTGCACATCGCCGCCGCCCGGATGCTTGCCCGCGGTTCGACAGCGGCCGCAAGCGGCTTGCTGGTCATCGGCGCGATGAGTTTCGGCGGCGCCATCTCACTTGTCGGGCAGATGTATCATCTCTCCGGCGACGAGCAGACGGTGATGTATCTCTGGTTCGCCATCGCGACGATCTCGGCAATCCTGTTCCGTTCGGGCGCCGTGACCATCGTCGCCGGCTTCCTCTCCTGGGCGTCGTTCGCCGTCTACCTGCAGAATAACGACACGCATTGGATAGGCTTCGATCCCTGGATGGTGCCCATCATGGCGGCGATCACAATCGCCCTGGTGCGGTATACCGGCGCCGAGCGGGCCCGCCATCTGGCCTATCTGCTTTTGATCGGCTGGCTCGCCTGGCTCTATACTCTCTATGAGGAGATCGCCGTGGCGCTCGCCTTCGCGATCGGCGGCATGGTGGCCTTCGTCCTGACGGCGTTGCCGCTCCCGCGGATCGCCTCCCTGGTCAGGAGCGCCGGTGCGGCCCCGGCCTTCTACAGCTTCCTTGTCGCCGCGATCGGCTTCCTGCTGCTGCATATCGAGATCGAGGACGGCTGGCGGCTGGTGGTGCTTGGCGTGGCGACGCTTGCCGCTTCCGTGCTGGCAATCGCCCTGCATGGCAGGAATAACGGCGCGGTGCGTTATCTCGCCTACACCACCTTTGCCGCCGAGATGCTGTATCTTGCCTCCGTCACCGTCGGCTCGATCCTCGGTACGTCGAGCCTCTTCCTGTTCTCCGGTCTCGTGGTGGCACTTGTCGCGTGGATCGTCATCCGTCTCGAGCGGCGTTTTTCGGCGAATGCACAGTCGGCGAATGGACAGGGGGAGCGCGCATGAGCTCGTTCATGGCAAGGCTGCAATCAGGTAGGGGTTATCTCTTTTCGGCGATCATCGTCGCCGGTCTGCAGACCCTTATCCTCGGCACGATCATCCAGAGCCGGGCGTCTATCCTCAGCAATGGCGCCGAGGTGCTGCTGAAGACGGCGCCCGTCGACCCGCGCGATTTCCTGCGCGGCGATTACGTCGTCTTGAACTACGACATTTCTTCGGTGCCGGTGCAGACGGTTTCCGGTGGCATTCCGGCCGAGCCCGGCGAACGCGTATTATGGGTTCGGTTGAAGAAGCAGGAGGACGGTTTCTGGACGGTGATCGAATCGTCCTTTCATGAACTGTCGCCGCAGCCGGAGACCGTGATCCTGCGCAGCCAGCCATTCTACAGCGGCGGACTTGCCGCGGGCGACAGCATCCGTGTCGAATACGGCATCGAGCGCTATTACGTTCCGGAAGGCGAGGGCAAGCCGATCGAGGAGGCCCGCAATGACGGCAATGTCGCTATATCAGTGCGGGTTTCGCCTGATGGAAGCCCGCAGATTCGCAGCCTTCTCGTTGACGGCAAGCCGGTTTACGACGAGCCGCTTTACTGATCCGGCGGCACTTCTTGGCAGGGCGGCTTCTGAAGCGCAGATCGCCGTCATTGACCGTTCATTTTTCCTTTGCCTCGGCCAAATCGGGTGATATAGAGACGCCGCGCTCCGGAAGGCCTCATGCGCAGGCATAGGCATGCGGTTTTGTGAACGCGGGTATGGTGAAATTGGTAGACACGCCAGATTTAGGTTGTGCCTCTACATCCTAGTCACCCGTAAATACTTCCCCCTTCATATAGTAAGTTAGCCCCGGGAAACTGGGGCTTTCTTTCAATGAAAATGTATTCACCGGTGGTTACTTATCAATTCACCTGTGATTGCATGCCACATTCGTGTGTCACGGCGGGGAGAATTACCCCTCCCTTAGGGCCTCCACCGGCCCCTCAGGCAGCCGCGTCACGTCGATTACCCCTCACTTAAGCAAAGCCCCAAAAACCGGCCCCTTAGAGGAGACCGGAAGGGAGCCTTTGGCCCACGCAGAGACGAGGACCTCAGAATGACCATCGATAATTCCATCCTTGAAAACCCCCTCTTTGAACGTCAGCTTGAACTGGAACAGGAGATGAGAACCTCCGGTATCCAAAGGTTCAGAAAGAGCGTCGAGAAGGCTTCCGATAAGGGGCAGATGACCGGGACCTTGGCGGTCAACCGGTTGGTGAGTGAAGCTCATGAGAAAGTCGTGGCAGCTATCGCCGGCTTCCTCGCTGAAGCGAAGAGCGGAGCTGCTGGTCGTCGCCACACGGCAGTGGCCTTCATCGACAAGCTCGATGTCGACACGGTCGCCAACATCACAGCCCGCGTGATCCTCGACGAGGTCACCCGCAAATCCAACCTCACGAAGACCTCACTCGCCATCGGCTCGATGCTGGAGAACGAGTTCAACAGCCGCAAGTTCGAAGAGGAGATGCCCAAGGCCCACAAGAAGTTCCTGAGGAAGGCCCAGAAGGAGTCCCTCGACAGGCGCAAGTGGTCGCATCTGCTGTACCCTGCACGTTTGCTCGGCGTGGAGCTGGAGGAGTGGAGCGAGAAGGACCGCATTCTCGTTGGTCTAAAGCTGGTCGACATCTTCATTCAGTCCACCGGCCTGATCGAGCGCGAGGTGGTCCAGTCGGCGCGCTTCGGCACCCTCGAATTGCTCACTGCCAATGAAGCGACGATGCGGTGGATGGAGACCGAGAACAGCAGGCTCGAACACCTGTTCCCGATCTACATGCCCACCATCGTCCCGCCCAAGCCGTGGACCTCGCCCTTCGACGGCGGCTATTACACGGCCTTCCGTCGCCTGAAGCTGGTCAAGACGCATAACCAGCAGTACCTCGAAGAGCTGGCCAACCGTGATCTCTCGGAGGTCTACGAGGCGATCAACGCGTTGCAGGACACAGCCTGGGCGATCAACACCCAGGTCCTCGACGTGGTCCGCACCCTCTATGAGACCGGCGCTGGCGTTGCTGGTCTTCCTCAGGCCGACAAGCTGCCGATACCGGTGCGGCCCCACTGGCTGCCCGATGGCAAGGAGAAGATGGCTGTCGAGGACATGACCGAGGAGCAGCTCGAAGAGTTCAAGGCGTGGAAGGCCGAGACCCATCGGACGCACGTCGAGAACGCCGCGATCTCAGGTCGTCGGGCCAGCTTCCTGCGTACCCTCGGGGTGGCCGAGAAGTTCAAGGATGAGGAGGCGTTCTTCTACCCCCACACCCTCGACTGGCGTGGTCGTGCCTATCCGCTGCCCCTCTATCTGACCCCTCAGGGCAACGATCTGCAGCGTGGTCTGCTCACCTTCTCGAACGCTGTTCCGATCCACGATCAGGAAGCGGCCGAGTGGCTGGCGATCCACGGTGCCGGCTGCTGGGGTTACGACAAGGTCGACATGGAGGAGCGTGTGCAGTGGGTGTTGCGGAATGAGGAGCATATCATCGCCTCGGCCGAGAACCCCTATGACAACCGCTTCTGGATGGACGCGGACAAGGGTGAGAAGAAGTGGCAGTTCCTCGCGTTCTGCTTTGAGTGGGCTGGCCTGAAGCGCGAAGGCTACGGCTACATGTCCTGCCTTCCGATCCAGATGGATGGCACCTGCAATGGCCTGCAGAATTTCTCCGCGATGCTGCTCGACGAGGTCGGTGGCGCAGCGGTGAACCTCATCCCGGCAGAAGAGCCGCAGGACATCTACCAGAAGGTCTGCGATATCGTCTGCGAACAGCTCGCTCGCGATCTCAACAGCCCCGACATGGTGATGATCAAGGGCAAGACCGACAGTGGTGAGGAGTACGAGAAGGTGGTCTGCACCGTCGCTGAGATGGCCTCTGGCTGGCTGCCGAAGATGGGACGCAAGGTCACCAAGCGCCCGGTCATGACGCTCGCCTATGGGGCACGTCGCTTCGGCTTCGTGTCTCAGGTCGACGAGGACACCATCAAGGAATGGCGCACGAAGGAACCCGAGAACTACCCCTTCGTCAGCCAGGGCGATGACGGAAAGGCCATCGACTTCGGCTACAAGGCAGCTCAGTACATGGGCGGTCTGATCTGGGACTCGGTCGGTGAGGTTGTGGTCAAGGCTCGCGAGGCCATGGATTGGCTTCAGGCAGCCTCTCAGGTGGCCTCGAAGGAAGGCCTGCCGATCAACTGGTCGACGCCTGTAGGCTTCCTCGTGCAGCAAGCCTATCGTGTTCCGAACATGAAGCGGGTGGACACCACGTTCAACTCGCAGCGTCTTCAGATCAGGTACCAGCATGGGGTCGGTAAGATCGACAGTCGCCGGCAGGCGTCTGGCATCAGCCCGAACTGGGTCCACTCGCTCGACGCCTCGCACCTGATGAAGACCATCGGGCGCAGCAAGCGCGAGGGGATCAACTCCTTCTCGATGATCCATGACAGCTACGGCACCCACGCAGGCAATGCCTGGGCTCTGGCTCGGTATCTTAGGGAGGAGTTTGTCCTGATGTACTCACAGGTGGATGCGTTGACCCGGTTTAAGGAGGAACTGGAGGCACAGACCGGGGAGAAACTTCCCGATCTCCCAGCCAAGGGCAACCTCGACCTCCAGCAGGTACTGGACAGCCCGTTTTTCTTTGCCTGAACGCATCCACGAGTGAATTGAAATCATCGGTGATCCCTCTGAGGGGGATTACCCCTCCCTTAAGCAAACCCAGTAGCGCGCCCCGAGCGGGCCATCCAGCAGGACACTTCAAATGAACCATCCAATCAAACGCCTCCGCTGCAAGATCGAGACCGGTGAAGTCCGCTTCGAGATCGAGCCAATGATGCATGTCGATCTCTTGGACTACCTCGGTGATCTCAAGGAAGCGTTCGCTGAGGCATACGAGCAGGCTGTTCAATTCCACGATGAAACCCCTCGCGGATACCGCTTCGCTGCAGGTCAGTTGACCGAAGCCTGACCCATTACCCCTCCCTTAAGCAAATAGCTCAAACAGCAGGTCTCATCACATGAACAACTCCGACGCCCACAAGGCTCAGAGCGCGCTCGGTCGCGCCATCCAACTCTGGAACCAGGGTCGCGAAATCTCTTTCCAACACGGCCAGGAGCTGCGCGAAGACGGCTACGACGTGGCTGCCCTCCGTCGCTTCCACTTCAAGCTCTCGATCTGAGGAGCGGCGACATGGCCAAACTCACTCCAGCCATCTACGGCGCAGCTCCGGTCGACCTGGGCTGCATGGAACTGGACACATCGGAAATGATGTTCTGGCTCTACCTCCCGATCAAGATGCCGGGACAGTTCATGCCGAAGCTCCCGGCCAACCTGAAGAAGTACGAGCGCATTGTCGATGCAGTCATGGACGATGTGATCGATGATGACACGATCAACCCAAAGGGCAGGCGCTGGACCGAAAGCTACGTCTATCTCTCGGTCAAGATCACGCATGTCACACCGGATGCACCCGGCAATCGCCCTGGGTGGCACAGCGATGGCTTCCTGACGGACGACCTGAACTACATCTGGGCTGACAGGAACCCGACCGAGTTCTTCATCACGGATGAGCCCTTCGGAACTGAGCCTGATCACCAGTCGTCGATGGACCAGTTCGACTGGATGGCTCGGCACCCGCTGCGCTCGAAGGGCGACCGACTTGAACACGCCAAGGTGAACCACCTCTATCGCCTCGACCAGACGAACATCCACCGGGTGTCGCTCAACGTCGAGAGCGGCAAGCGGGCGTTCATCAAGGTCTCGGTCTCCGACAAGCCCTACGTCCAGCTCGGTAACTCCATCAACCACGATCTGCCTGAACACCCGCTGCCTTCACTGGAGCGGCAGGCCGAACGCAACTGCCCGCAGGGGAAGATGTGATGACCCACTCCCGCATCGGCAAGGTCACCTTCAAAATCCCGCGTTCCGGGGAGTTCGGAAGAACCATGGTCCCGGCTCGCTCGGGCCGAGGCTACGTCCATCAGTACTTCAAACGAATATCGGAACTCGAATGGGTGCCCATCACCCTCCTCGAATACGTCCGCTCCACCCGCTGATCATCAGCCCTCGACATCTGAGAGAAAACACAACATGGCACTTCGCTCTGTAAAATTCACGACGCGCTCCTTCCCGCACAACAGCAACCGTTCGGTCGAAATCTTCCTCGGCACCATGAACGTGTCGGAATATCTGAACATGGGGGTCGGCGGCTCGACCCAAACCCTCCACCCTGAAGACGCCAAGCGTCTCCGCGATGAACTGATCGCGATCTACCCGCTCGAAGTGCCGGCCGCTGCCACCAAGCCGACCAAGTTCAAGGTCGGTGACAAGGTGACCTACAAGGCCATCGTTGGCTACGGTGCCCGTGGCATGGATGGCCGCAAGGGGTCGGTCAAGGAAGTGCTGGCCAATGGCTGGTACATGGTCAACTTCACGGGCGGTCCGTTCGACAACCTGATCAAGACCCATGAGGATTATCTCGTAGCTGGGCCACGTGAAATTCAGGTAGGCGATCTGGTTCGCCGCACTGGCGCGAATTGGCGCGACGTCAAGCATGGTGAAATCTACACGGTTTCCGCTGTCGGCTCATCGCTCAAGCTGGTTGGTCTCACCGGCAGCTACACCAAGTCCTCGTTCGAGCTGGTCCACACTGACCCAGTCGAAGCCGTGAAGGCAGCCGTCCCGACCATCCAGTCCGGTCGCTTCATCGTGGCCAAGCTGGAAGGCGCTCGCTACCTCCCGGGCACCAACCCTAAGGTCCACGTCACGGACATCGGGGCCGAGGCTGAGGCGCTCCGTCTGGCCAAGGAACACGGTGGTACCTACCACGTCTTCAAGGCCACCTACGAAGCCAGCCGTGAACTGCCGGTCATCCCCCCGGTCAAGACGACCAAGCTTTAATCAATCGCATCCACCCGTGGATGTTTGTCGGCCCCTTCGCCTTGCCGGTGAGGGGGCTTTTTCATTTCCCACAGCAGGACTTTCTCTATGGCAGAACGCAAGAAGAACCCGTCGCTCAACTCCCCTCGCGGTCCCCTGAAGTTCCCGAAGATCGACAAGATCGACTACGGCACGAAGGACTACCCGAAGCCGAACGGCGAGTACTCCACCAAGCTGGTGCTCGAAGCTGACGCACCGGCAACCAAGGCCTTCATCGCCGCCCTGATGCCGCACTATCAGGAAGCGATGGCCGAGGCCGCAGCCAAGTTCAAGGAACTCAAGGTCGAGACCCGCAAGAAGCTCGGCAAGGTCACCGAGAACGACCTCTTCACGACCCTCTACGATCAGGAAACCGAGCAGCCGACCGGCTACATCGAGTTCAAGTTCGCGATGGCGGCAAGCGGCGAGCGCAAGGACAAGACGAAGTGGGCAGCCAAGCCCGCGATCTTCGACGCCAAGGGCAAGCCGATGACCAAGGTACCGGAGATCTGGTCTGGCACCGAGGCCAAGGTCTCGTTCGAATGCCAGCCTTACTTCATCCCAGGTACCGGCGCGGCCGGCCTGAAGCTCAAGCTGAAGGCTGTCCAGATCATCGACCTCGTCTCCGGTGGTCAGCGCTCCGCATCGAGCTACGGCTTCGGCGCTGAAGATGGCTACGAATACGAGGAGCCGGCGACCGAGGAGAACGAAAGCGGCTTCGGTGACGAGAGCGGCGAGGACACCTCGTCCAAGACCATCGACGACGACATTCCGTTCTAAGGATCACATGACCTACCGCACATCCGCAGCAGGACTGCGCGCGGTGGGTATTCGAGAAGGCTTCCGCTCCGGTCTTGAGGACAAGGTGGGCGACCAGCTTCGGGCGCAGGGCATCAACCCGCGCTACGAAGAGGTCGTCATCCCCTACACCAAGCCGGAACGGAAGGCCAAATACACCCCAGACTTCCAGCTCCCGAACGGTATCTTCATCGAGACCAAGGGGCGCTTCGTCACCGAGGACCGACAGAAACATCTGCTGGTCAAGACGCAGCACCCCGAGCTGGACATCCGGTTCGTCTTCTCGAACCCCAAAGCCCGCATCTCCAAGACTTCACAGACAACCTACGCCGACTGGTGCCTGAAGCACGGCTTCAAGTTCGCGGCGAAGATCATCCCCCAGGAATGGATCGATGAGTAGCATGTTCACACCTCGCAAGGTGACCTCCTACCTCGTCGTGCATTGCTCGGCCACTCAGCCCAAGATGGACATCGGCGCGAAGGAAATCCGCCAGTGGCATCGAGAGAAGGGCTGGATCGATATCGGCTACCACTTCGTCATCCGCCGCGATGGCACGGTGGAACTCGGCCGGCCCGAGAATGTGGTCGGCGCTCACGTTGAGAACCACAATTCCAATTCAATCGGCATCTGCCTCGTCGGCGGTGTCGATGCGAACATGAAGGCGCAGAACAACTTCACGCCTGCCCAGTTCGCCACGCTCGCAATCAAGCTGCGCGAGCTGAAGACCAAGTACCCCGGCATCACCATTCAGGGACATCGGGATTTCCCTGGTGTGAAGAAGGACTGCCCATCGTTCGATGTCCGCAAATGGATCAACGAGACCGGCGTCTTCGATACCTCGCATGTTCCGGCTGAACCGGACGCCCGAGCGGTCGAGATCACCAGTGCCACGCCCACGATTTTCAGTCTGGCGAAGAAGTACGGCACGACCGTCGAGGCAATCCTCAAGGTCAACCCGCACGTCAACCCGGCGAAGCTGAAGGTCGGTCAGGTCATCCGCCTCCCAGGCTGATTACCCCTCCCTTAAGCTGACCTCCAATGGCCCTCACGGTTCCCTCCGTGGGGGTCTTTTCGTTTTTACGACCTCAACATCCGAGAGATCACATGAACTACCACATCGTTGTCGGCGCTCATGTTCGCCACAAAGACCACCCGGACTACGGCAATGGTCGCATCGTCCACATCCACCAGAACGGCAAGTCGCTGGCCGTCGAGTTCGAGAACCGCACGGGCCTCGCACATGATTGCGCAGGGCACACCAAGAAGAACTTCGGCCGCTGGTCGAAGGCTTCGAGCCTGGAACTGATCAACCCCTTCAAGGCCGGCGATACGGTCCAGATGGCTGCCCTCGATCAGCGCGCCTATCCTGGCTTCTACTACGATAGCGACTATGCCGAGAAGAACGGTTCCGTCCTGTCCGTCGATGACAGCTACGCAATCGTCTCCGTCGCCGGCATTCCTGGCAGTCAGTTCGTGCCGACTGCTGACCTCACGCTGGTCAAGGTCGACCCCGTGGAGGCTGTCAAGAAGGCAACTCCGAAGGTCAAGACCATCGTCTTCCAGTCCGGTAGCCAGTGCGGCCGGCTGGTCAAACACCTTCTCGCCGGCAACTCGATCACCCCGCTGGTGGCTCGCCAGTTGTTCGGCGTCGAACGCCTCGCAGCCCGCATCCTCGAAATCAAGAAGGCTGGCCACAAGGTCACCTCGACGATCAAGACCGATGTCAACGGCAAGGTTTACGCCGAGTACGCCCTGCGGAAAGCTGGGAGGATTTGGTGATGGAGAAGAAGCTCCTCGGCTATCTCGCTTGGGATTACGCAACCAACTCCCCGAAGAGCGGCACCCGCCGCTTCAAGGTCTGGACAACTGAGCGTGAGGCTGCCCGTGGCATCCCCACCGGTTCGAACCGCTATGGCGTAAAGCCCATCTTCGTCGAGGTGGAAGCATGAAGGACTTCCTCGGAAAGGAACTGGCTGTGGGCGATCTCGTCGTCCACGGCTCTGGCGTTTCGGGCGGGCTGTCTGGCCCCTTCGAGATCGAAGCATTCACGGAGAAGCGGGTGCGCCTCAAGCGCAAGTACTACCGCAATGGCCTCTGTGTCCCCTCTGAAAACCTCGTGAAGGTATCCCCATGAAACAGGCATTCTTTGCCGTGGTCATTCGCGTGGCCAACGGTCTCCTCACTGTTGCCGGTGTGCGTGAGCGCAAGGTGGCAGCATGAAAGCCGCCCTCCATTTCCTTCTCGACTTTTTGTCCATCGCCGGTCTCGGCTTGCTCGCCATCCTCGTAGCATCGTCTACCGGCGCGGCCTTCGTTGCCTTCGGCCCGCTCGCTGGTTCCGTTGCCGCGTTCTTTTGGATCGCAGTCGGGGTTTCCTTCGAAAGGTCGGAGCGCCTCTAACCTATGCAGTCAGAAAGCTCCTTCGTTCGCAAGGAGCCATGCCCGAAGTGCGGCTCAAGGGACAACCTTGGTCGCTACTCGGACGGCCACGGCCACTGCTTCGGCTGTGACTATTACGAGCCGGGAGATGGCTCCGACCCCCAACCTTCAAGGAAATCAAAGATGTCGCGAGACCTTATCTCGGGCGGGGAATACCGTGCCCTTTCAAAGCGCGGCATCACCGAAGAAACCTGCCGCAAGTTTGGCTACCGGATCGGCCACTTCAAGGACCAACTCGTCCACATCGCACCCTACTATGACGATGAGGGAAACCTCACGGCGCAGAAGATACGCTTTGCCGACAAGACCTTCACGGTCACCGGCAACATGAAGCCGGCGCTCCTCTTCGGCCAGAACCTGTGGAGTGGTGGAGGCCGTAAGGTCGTCATCACCGAAGGTGAGATCGACGCGATGTCGGTCAGCCAAGTGCAGGGCAATAAGTGGCCTGTCGTGTCCATCCAGAATGGCGCGCAGTCCGCAAAGAAGGCCTTGTCGGCAGCACTCGAATGGCTCACCACCTTCGAGGAAGTCGTCCTCATGTTCGACATGGATGAACCCGGGCGAGAAGCCGCAGCCGCGTGTGCTGCTCTCTTCCCTCCCGGCAAGTGTAAGATAGCCCGGCTACCGGACAAAGACCCCAACGCCCTGCTCATGGCCGGCAAGGGGGACGAGATCATCACTGCGATCTGGCAGGCTCAGACCTATCGCCCAGATGGGGTGGTATCCTTCAAGGACATCAAGGAAGCCGCTCGCCGGCCTATCGAGATGGGCCTTCGGTGGTTCTGTGAACGCCTGACCAAGCTGACCTACGGTCGCCGCTTCGGGGAAGTCTACGCCTTCGGCGCGGGTACCGGTATCGGCAAGACCGACTTCCTCACCCAGCAGATCACCTTCGATGTCACCGAGCTGGGACAAAAGGTTGGCGTGTTCTTCCTCGAACAGATGCCGACCGAGACAGCCAAGCGATTGGCCGGCAAGTTCGCCAAGCGTCGGTTCCATATCCCCGACGATGGGTGGACTGATGCCGAACTGGACGAGGCGCTCGATAAGCTCGATCAAGACATGCTGTTCTTCTACGACAGCTTCGGAGCGACTGAGTGGAGCGTCATCCGAGAGACCATCCGTTACCTCGCCCACAGCGAGGGTGTGAAGGTCTTCTACATCGACCACCTTACGGCCCTTGCGGCTGCCGAGGATGACGAGCGCAAAGCCCTTGAACAGATCATGGCCGAGATGGCTGCCCTGGCGAAGGAACTGGGCATCATCATCCACCTCGTGTCCCACCTCGCCACCCCCGAGGGCAAACCTCACGAAGAGGGTGGTCGCGTAATGATCAGACACTTCAAGGGCAGCCGAGCCATCGGCTTCTGGTGCCACTACATGTTTGGCCTCGAACGTGATCAGCAGCACGAGGATGAGCGTCTCCGTGCGGTGACAACCTTCCGTGTACTGAAGGACCGCTACACCGGCCAAGCCACAGGCGAGGCTATCTACCTCGGCTACGAGCGCGAGACCGGCATGCTCTACGAAACCAGCATCGAGTTTGGGGACGAGACCGGCTCTGACTTCAAGGACGAGACCGCCCCCTTTTAACCAAACCAATCCACCTGTGAATAGTTACTCCGGCGAGAGGACAACATGGACTTCAATTGGCACTGGCCAGACGGGTCGTCAGTCGACGCGCCTGCGCCTTCCACATACATCTTCGACTGCGAGACTGACGGGCTTCTGGACACCCTCACCAGGGTCCACTCGTTGGTCATGCGTGACCCCAGCAGTGGCTTCACGATCTCCGCAACCCCGAACGAATACGGCTCGGATGATCCCACGATCATCACCGACTGGACCGTCGAGGAAGCGTTACATGCCCTGATGAACGCCGATGTCATCATCGGTCACAACATCATCAAGTTCGACATCCCGGCATTGCAGAAGGTGTTCCCATGGTTCGAGCCGAAGGGCTTGATCATCGACACCTTGGTCTGCTCCCGCTTGATCTGGTCCGACATCGCCGACCACGATCTGAAGCAGGTGCGCAAGGGCTACCCAGGAAAGCTGGTCGGCTCCCACTCCCTTAAGGCCTGGGGCTACCGCCTCGGCGTCTTGAAGGGGGAGTTCGGTGAGACCACCGACTGGCACTACTGGTCCCCTGAAATGCAGACTTACTGCGAGCAGGACGTTGAAGTCACTGCCCAGTTCTACGCCCGCATCAAGAAGAAGGACCCCGCCAAGAAGGCCCTTTGGATCGAGCATGAGTTCTGCAAGATCATCGCCATGCAGGAGCGCCACGGCTTCGCCTTTAACGAGGAGGAAGCCGTCAAGCTCTATGGCCAGCTTGTCACCCGCAGGCTGGAGATTGCCCAGGACCTGAAGGCTGCCTTTCCCCCGGTCGAGAAGACCGAGGTGTTCATCCCCAAGGTGAACAACAAGCAGCGCGGCTACGTGAAGGGTGAGCCATTCACCAAGAAGTGGATGGTCGAGTTCAACCCATCATCCCGCCAGATGATTGCAGATCGCCTGCAAGCCATGGGCTGGGTGCCGCAGGAGTTCACCCCTTCCGGTCAACCTAAGATCGACGAAACAATCCTCCAGGCGCTGCCCTACGCGGAAGCGAAGGTGCTGGCCGAACACTTCCTCGTCGAGAAACGCATTGGCCAGTTGGCCGAGGGCGATCAGGCGTGGCTCAAGCTCGTCAGGAAAGGGCGCATCCATGGTTCCGTCAACACCAACGGTGCTGTCACCGGCCGGTGCACCCATAGCAACCCGAACGTCGCTCAGGTCCCGCGTGTGGGCAGTCCTTTCGGTGCGGAATGCCGAGCGCTATTCAGCACTACCTCGCGGTGGGTTCTGGTGGGGGCCGATCTATCTGGCCTTGAGCTTCGGTGCCTCGCCCATTTCATGGCCCTCTTTGATGGAGGGGAATACGGGCGCATCGTCCTCGAAGGGGACATCCACACCGTAAACCAGAACGCTGCCGGCCTGCCGACACGTAACGATGCCAAGACGTTCATCTACGCCTTCCTCTATGGGGCAGGCGACCAGAAGATTGGCAGCATCGTCGCGCCTGATGCATCCCCCGAGGAGCAGAAGCGCATCGGCAAGAAGCTCAAGCGGCAGTTCCTCGCGAAGACCCCGGCACTGCGCCGCCTCCGTGAGGTCGTCGAGCTTAAGGTCCTCGGGTTCGTCCCCAAGTCCCGGCCGCTCAGCGTCAACCCCGCATATGAGCATCTATGGCGACAGGACAGCGCCAAGCAGTGGTGGTTCAAGGCCTCCGCTGGTGGCGTTCTAGTCGGCCTCGACGGGCGCCAGCTCCACATCAGGTCAGCTCATGCAGCCCTCAACACGCTGCTGCAGTCGGCCGGCGCGTTGATCTCGAAGGTCTCGATGATCTTCGCTTATCAAGAACTATCCACCCGTGGCTACATCTTCGGGAGGGACTACGCCTTCGTGGCTCACATCCACGACGAAATCCAGACCGAGTGCCGCGCCGACATCGCGGAGGAGGTGGGGCAGATCGTCGTCGAGGCGATGCGCGCGGCAGGTGCATTCTTCGCCTTCGGTTGTCCGATCGATGGCGAGTTCAAGATCGGCAACAACTGGAAGGAAACCCACTGAGCCATGATTGAAATCCTCAAGCAGGCCTTGGAGAACCCCTTCAAGACCAAATCCAACTTCGCCCGTGAGAACGCTGATCTGATTGCTATGGCAGCCAGTGACAGCTTCATCACGACCCGCGTGGCTGCCGGCCTGTATTCCCGCAAGTGGATGATCACGCCGGTCGGTCTCTCCCACTACTACGCACTGTCGGGGATGAACCATGACTGAAGGTCAAGCCAAGCTTCTCTCGGTCATCATGATCGTGGCCATTATCGTCGACATCGCGAGGCTGGTCTCCTGATGTTCGACCGCACGTTCGTCGGTGGGCGCACGACCCACCACCATCACATGACTGTCAACCAACAGCCGAACGACGCTGCCGATGCGGCCCGCCTCTATGGCGAGCTGCAAGACAAGGCCGGGGATTCCGTCAAGGAAATCATCGGTCACCAGATCGCAGACACCAAGGTCGAGTTCGTAACGCTCGATACGCACCGCGATGTCCTGGACTTCAAGGACCACGTCCGAGTGGTCTTCAAGATCAACGGCAAGACCTTCGAGACGAGGGTCGAGATTGATGAGTTCAACCGCGATGAACCTCGCGAGCGTGTGGCTTATCGCGCAATTGCCGAGGGCATCGCCAACACCCTGATGGATCGGTCGATCCTTCAAATCTATCAAACCTTTGCGAGGAGACGCTGATGTCAACCAAACGCTGGGTCACCTTCGGTCGCACCGAAAGCGGTGACGATCTGGTCCCGATCATCTGGGACGAACGGCCCCCGCACCACGTGGTCGAGGACGCCTATCGGGAACTCTACCCGCAAGAATACCGCTATGTCGGCCACGTCAACTGGACGGCAGCCGAAGCGGAGGAGGGCGTCATCCTCCATGACTAGAACCCTCCTCATTGACGCGGACGTGGTCGCCTATGTGGCGGCTTCGTCCCTTGAGGTGGCCACTGACTGGGGCGACGGCTACTGGACTTGGCACGTCGACGAGTTCGAAGTGCAGAAGAAGGTCAAGCAGATCATCGACGATACGATGGAAGATCTGAAAGGCGACAGCTACAAGCTTTGCCTGACCGATAGCCTCGGCAACTTCCGCAAGTCCGTCCTGGCCACCTATAAGGGCAGCCGCGCGAACATCAAGAAACCCCTGGTCCTGATGAGAACCAAGGAGTGGATGATCGACGAGCTGGGGGCTTACTTCCGCCCTGGTCTCGAAGGTGACGACTGCATGGGCATTCTCGCCACCATGAAGGGGACCGATGAGCGCATCATCGTTTCCATCGACAAGGACATGAAGACCGTCCCTGGCAAGTTCTGCCGGTACACCGACAGCAAGGCCAAGATAGTCGAATACTCCGAGCAGGAGGCCGACTATTGGCACCTCTATCAGACGCTCATGGGCGACGCGACGGACGGCTATTCAGGCTGCCCTGGCATCGGCCCGAAGAAGGCTGAGGCGATCCTTGGCCCGATTGACGAGTTCGATCTGGTCGAGGGCTGGGCGAGGGTGCTTACCGCCTTCGAGAAAGCCACGCTCACCGAAACCGATGCACTGACGCAGGCCCGTGTGGCCCGCATCCTCAGGGCATCTGATTACGACTTCAAGAAGAAGGAGCCCATCCTGTGGCAACCAAAGGCAAACTGATCGCCCTCTACAGCGATGCTGCTGGCAGCGGGAAGTCCGAGGTCGCCGGTACCTTGGTCAGGCATGGCTATCGCTCGGTGAAGTTCGCCGGCCCCCTGAAGAACATGGCCCGTGGTCTGCTCAGCTCGATGGGTTTCGATGGTGTGACCGTCGAACGCATGATCGAGGGCGACCTGAAGGAAGCAGTAATCCCCGGCTTCAAGACTGTCACGCCCCGCCAAATCATGCAGACCCTCGGCACCGACTGGGGCAGGGAAGCTATCGACCAGGACCTCTGGACGAAGGTAGCAGCTTCCAAGATCGAAGGCCTGCGCGACAAGGGGATCGATGTGGTGGTCGACGACCTCCGCTTCCCCAATGAGTACGATCTCATCGCTTCCCTTGACGGGACGCTGGTGCGGGTCGTTCGGGCTGACCCTTCACGGGAGGCCGGTGGTGCATATGAAGGCAAGCTCTCGGGCCACTTCTTCCACCACACGATCCTCAATAACGGAACGCTTCGCGAGTTGTACAGCAAGACGCTACTTCTCGCGCAGTCGGTTTAACCAATTCAATCCACTGGTGAATTTATGATCAAGAAGTTCTTCGGCCTCTTCGCCGTTCTCCTCTCAGCGTCCCTCGTCTTCGCTTCCATGGCCGAGGCTGCCTCCTTCGGCGGCTTCCGTGGTGGCAGCTCTTTCCGCTCCTCCTCGTTCAGCTCTTCGCGGTCGTACTCGCGCCCCTCGACGAGCTACAGCCGTCCCTCGACCTCTTACAGCCGACCGTCCACGAGCTACTCGCGACCGGCCTACAGCTACAGCCGGCCGAGCTACAATTCCTACTCCTCGACCACGGTCAACCAGTCGAGCGGTGGCGGCTTCTTCTCCAGCATGCTCGGTTCGATTGCCGGGTACGGCATTGCCTCTTGGCTGTTCGGTGAAGACGAGAAGCCGGCTGAACAGGCTCCTGCCGCAGCGCCGACACCGGCCCCTGCAGCTCCGACTGCCGCTGTCCCGACGACCACCGTTCAGGAAGCTCCGAAGGCCCAGTGAGCAATCTGCAGGACCACACGAACGAAAACCTGCCCAGCGACCTGAAGGTCTCCCGAAGGGGAGGCCAGCTCGTCCTGCAGACCAGAACCGCGACGATCTACCTCGACTTCAGCCGCCGCAATGAGCTGGTCGAGGCGATCAAAGCCTTGGGGTGAAAGCCGCCCCGAGGGCCATTTTCAATTACCCCTCCCTTAAGGATAACTCGATGGCCGAAGACCAAGATCGCTTCCCTCATATCCCCAAAGACCTCATCGACGCCCTCGATCAGAAGTTCCCTGAGAGGACACCCTCATTAAAATCCTCCTTAGATGAGATCAGATGGAAGGGGGGAGAGAGGCATGTCGTGAGGTTCCTCCTCGAACAATACCACCGTCAGAATGAGGCGGTGATCAACGAACAGGTTCTCCGATAAATGTGCCCACGACCCAAAGTCAAAGAGCAGAAGGTCGAGCCGGTCGCTCAGACCCCGCCGCCTGCTCAGCCTGCGGCCACCGTCAATCAATCTGGCCCGAAGACGCCCGACGAACTTTCCCCAGAAGCCGCCGCCATCAAGGCCAAGCGTAAGGGCCGTTCCGGTCTCCGCATCCCGCTCGATGCAGGCACCGGTGGTGGCGCAACCGGGATCAACGTCCCTCAGGCATAAGGTTCCCCAATGACCGGGCAAACAGCTTCCGGTCGTTATCAGCAGCTCAGCACAGCCAGGTCTGCCGTCCTTGAACGAGCGCGGGCTTCCGCCAAGCTGACTATCCCATCGCTTCTTCCGCCCTCAGGGCACTCCGAGACCTCGTCTCTGCCGACCCCGTTCCAGGGCATCGGCGCACGAGGCGTGAACAATCTGGCCTCCAAGCTCCTGCTGGCCCTTCTCCCTCCGAACTCTCCCTTCTTCCGTCTGATGATCGACGACTTCACGCTCGAACAGTTGACGCAGCGGCAGGGGATGAGAGCCGAGGTCGAGAAGGGCCTGAACAAGATCGAACGCGCCCTGATGACGGAGATCGAGACCACGGCAATCCGTGTGTCCGCTTTCGAAGCGCTGAAGCAGCTCCTTGTTGCTGGTAACGTCCTTATCTACCTCCCGAACGAGGGAGGCATGCGGGTCTTCCGCCTCGACCGCTACGTGGTCAAGCGTGACCCGATGGGCAATGTGATCGAGATCATAACCCGCGAAGATATTTCCCCTGACATGGTCCCTCAGTCGATGAAGGACTCCGTCAAGCAGAAGTCGAAGTCGAACGAAAAGACCATCGAACTCTACACCCACATCGTCCGAACGCCTGACAAGTGGGTCATCCGTCAAGAGATCAAGGGCATGACCGTGCCCCGCTCTCGTGGTTCCTATCCGCTGGATAAGTGCCCGTGGATCGCCCTGCGATTCACCAAGATCGACTGCGAAGACTACGGTCGCGGCTACGTCGAGGAATACTACGGCGATCTGCTGTCCCTCGAAACGCTCCAGCAGGCCATCGTCGAAGGCTCGGCTGCGGCTGCCAAAGTTCTGTTCCTCGTGAACCCGAACGGCACCACCCGCATGACTGACATCGCCAAGGCACCGTCTGGCGCTGTCCGCTCCGGTAACGCCGAAGACGTGAGCGTCCTGCAGCTCGAAAAGTACGCGGACTTCCAGATCGCCTTCAAGACGATTGAGACCATCCAGCAGCGCCTGTCGTTCGCCTTCCTCCTGAATACCGCAATCCAGCGGGCAGGGGAGCGCGTGACGGCCGAAGAAATCCGGTACATGGCCGGCGAGCTGGAAGATGCCCTCGGTGGTGTCTACTCGATCCTGTCGCAGGAGTTTCAGCTCCCGCTCGTCCGCGTCCTGATGTTCCGCATGGAGCGCCAGAAGAAGATTCCGCCGCTGCCTAAGGGTGTTGTTAGACCGACCATCACGACCGGCCTCGAAGCACTTGGTCGTGGGCACGACATGAACAAGCTCAACCTGTTCGGTCAAGCCGCACAGCAGGCTGCCGCACTCCCGCCTGAGATCAGCAAGGCTGACTTCCTCATGCGCATCGGTACCGCCCTCGGCCTCGACATGGACGGCCTCGTCAAGACGCCCGCTCAGCTCCAGCAGGATCAGCAGCAACTCATGCTGCAGCAGCTCCTCGACAAGCTCGGCCCGAAGGGAATGGACATCCTCCGAGATCAACTCAAACCAGAGGTGCAAGATGGCGCGCAAGCCCAAGCCCAACCAGCCTCAGGGTGACGAGAGCGCGGCGACCAAGGTTGCCCCTCTGACCTCTGAGGTCCCTGCCGGTCGTGCCGGTCCCAAGCGGACGGTCCATGATCACGGCATCGTCTCTCTCGACTTCTAAGGACCACCCCATGACATCCTTTGGTGACGCCTTCAAGGCTGCCCGAAAAGCCGGCAAGACGACCTTCAAGTTTGGAGGTAAGTCCTACCACACCAAGACAAAAGACGAGATGGCCAAGACCACGAAGGCCGTCCCGACACCGACCCCACGCCCCGAGGCGATGAAGACTGATGCCCAGGCAGCGGTCGACAGCGCGCCGAAGTCTGCTCCCGCCAAGCCGGCCCCGAAGCAGGACTACCCGCGCCCCGCAAAGTCCGTGGGCATCGCCAGCGCCGGCTCCGCAATCGGTCAGGCCGCAGCCGCTCGGGATAACGCCCCGGTCGCCAAGGTTCCGTCCCGCGCCGATGCGAACGCGAACACCGTGCAAAAGCCTCAGACCCCCGCTCGGGGCACTGTCCCCAAGCCTGAGAAGCAGGGGCCGCAGCCGGAAGAGGGACAGTGGTTCGCCCGTAAGGGCTCCGCGATCTCGCTCGGCATCGCCCGTCGCCGCAACGCTCCCGTCTCGAAATAAGCAGGAACCATGGAAAACGAAGTGAAAGAAGAGGACCAGATCGTGGTCCCCGGCTCTGACGAGCATAACGCTCTCATGGTCGAGAAATTCCAGAACCAGTCTGGCACGGTCGACAAGCCGGCCGAAACGCCCGCTGAACGTCCCTCCTGGCTTCCCGAGAAGTTCCAGACGCCGGAAGCCCTGGCCGAGGCCTATGCTGCCCTCGAACGCAAGCAGTCGGGCGGCACCGAAACGCCGGCCCCGAAGCCTGCCGATGCGCCGGCTGAAGAGGCCCGTGATGCGCTTGCTTCTGTCGGCCTCGACTTCGACGCCTTCGGCACTGAGTTTGCCGAGAAGGGTGCGCTGTCCGATGAGAGCTACGCCAAGCTGGCCGAGAAGGGTCTGACGAAGGAAATCGTCGACGACTTCATCGCCGGCCAGGAAGCAAAGACCCAGCTCCACCGCGCCGAAGTTCTCCTCGCAGTCGGCGGTGAAGACACCTACACGCAGATGACCGAGTGGGCCGCTTCGAACCTCACGCCGGCTGAGATCGAGGCCTACAACGATCAGGTCGACAGCGGCAATATCACGGCTGCCAAGATGGCCGTGCAGGGCCTGAAGGCTCGCTTCGAAGCAGCGAACGGCGCAGAACCGGAACTGCTGAACGGCGAGACTGGCGGCAACTCCACCGAGTTCTTCCGGTCGACCGCTGAACTCACCGCAGCAATGCGTGACCCGCGCTACAAGAAGGACCCCGCCTATCGGGAGGACGTCAAGCGCAAACTCTCCAAGTCCTCGCTCTATTAAGGAACGTCAATGACCGCACTCGCCTCTATCGTGGCGCTGCTTTGGGCTCATCTCGACGACATCTTCGCAGTGCTCTTTGCGCTGCAGGCTGTCCTAGTCCTGATCTCCAAGCTCACGCCGACCCCGAAGGATGACGCCATCGCAGCGAAAATCCTGTCGGTCCTCGAAAGCATCGCCTCTGTCCTCTCCGTCAAGCGGAAGGATTTCCCGGCAGCTCCGACATCCCCAGGTCTCTTTTAATAAATCGGGGTGAGCCGCATAAGTTGGCTCATCCCTTCTTCTTGGATAGGAGGCGCTGCACTGCTTGACTTAGCTGCTTGTTGTCCTGTCTCAACGACGCAATGCGCTCTACCAAGTCGCTCAACACTAAACGGACGGAAGCAGCGTATTCCAAGCAATCGTCGTCGGTCTCGTTGTGCAAGCTAATGCTAAGCGCCTTATGTAAAGCGTTCAGAGGATTGTGCCCGTCTATCAAGAGCCCCTGCGGGACGCCCGACTTGATCTTCTCCATGGACTTCATGAAGGAGATTTCTTTCTTCGCCTCTTTCAATTCTTCGATTAGGTCGCCGGAAGCACCGACAGTCTCGCAAACTTTGATAATTTCGTCGAACAAGTCATTTCGGTGGTTTTCGACGACCCGACGGTAATAGGCGAAGGCCCCGATACCGTAACCCAGATTCTCGCACTGCCTACCTTTCAGGAATAGTTTGCCGTCTGCGTCACCAAGCAACTTCAATACGCGCTTCGGGACCGGCGTTCCCATGGTTGGGAACTCGCCATATTTGAAGATCTTACCGCTACCGTCGTCTTCCATCTCCACGTGAAGGGCGTACTGTTTTTTGTCTTCGAGACAATCACCGCATCGATAGTGGGCATGGGTATTCATCGTCGTCTGACTCCAGCCGGAAGCGGGATTAAAGACAACGCGGTAACTCCGCATTCCATCGCAGGTTTGGCAATGGAGGCGTATCGAGGGGTAAAGTATCTTCCGCTTTCTAATGCTGTTCTCGGTTGTGGGCTCCCAGACGCCGCCAACTACTTTTTCGATTCCAGCGTGTGTCTTCTCCAGGAAGTGTTTGAAGCTAATGGTTTCCCGGTCCGGAGTGTCTTCCTCAATGCCCAGGTCAATCTCTTCCACCAAAATATCCTCAATGCGACGAACCCTCCCTAGGTAGTATTTCGGGCTCGAAAACGCAAATTCTTTGGGTTTTCAGTCGGGGCCGGCGTTCCCGACTGATGCAAGGTGACCGACTCAAAGGTTAATTGCCGTTCCCTGTGAAAGAAGTTCGACAGTGCTGCGTGCCTCATACGCGGCTGTCCAAGGTAATCCCCAGAACACCACTCAGCAAGCTTAGCCCCGATGCGTCGGGACAACTTAGTCGTGTCGAGTGAAGCAGTTCGGGAAGCCTGATCAACTTCCAACTCTTCACAGGAAATACTTCATATGGCAAACGCCAACGTTACCCGCATCGGTCAGATCAACGGCTCTGGTGATGTGGATGCACTGTTCCTCATGCAGTTCGCAGGCGAAGTCCTCACTGCTTTCGAGGAAACCAATGTTGCCCTCGAACACACGATGACCCGCACGATCAGCTCGGGCAAGTCGGCACAGTTTCCCGCGACCGGCAAGGTCGGCGGTGAATACCACGTTCCGGGTACCGAGATCACCGGCCTGAACCTCAAGGCCGCTGAAACGGTCATCACCATCGACGATCTGCTGATCTCGCACGGCTTCATCGCCAACATCGACGAGGCCAAGACGCACTACGACCTGCGCTCGATCTACTCGACCGAGATGGGCCGCTTCCTGGCCAAGACGATGGACAAGCACCTGCTTCAGGTCGGCGTCCTCGCAGCCCGCGCCACGAACGTGGTCCAGGGCGAACCGGGCGGTTCCGTCATCCTCACGGGTGAAGCCGGTCTGCCGGCCACGCCGAACTTCGCCACGAACGGTGATCACCTCGCCGCTGCCCTCTTCATCGCTGCCCAGAAGCTCGATGAGAAGGACGTGCCGGAAGAAGAGCGTGTCGCCTTCGTGAAGCCCGCCCAGTACTACAACCTTGTCAAGGCCACCAACAACCTGAACAAGGATTGGGGCGGCATGGGTTCCTACGCTGAGGGCTCGATCCTCAAGGTCGCCGGCATCCAGATCATCAAGACGAACCACCTGCCGAGCACCGACCTGTCGGCTGCAACCGGCGTCGAGGCTGGCTCGGGTCTGCGCTATCGCGGCAACTTCGCGAACACCTCTGCGCTCGTCATGCACAAGTCTGCAGTCGGCACCGTCAAGCTGCTCGATATGGGCATGGAGTCGGCCTACGACATCCGCCGTCAGGGTCACCTGATGGTCGCCAAGTACGCAGTCGGTCACGGCATCCTGCGCCCGCAGGCCGCTGTCGAAATCCGCAACGCTGCGTCCTAATCAATCCACCAGTGAATATGGGGAGGCTCCTTAACAGGGGTCTCCCCTTTTTTTCGTGAAGGACATTCACTCTCATGGCCACTCAGAATTACTCCATCGAGACCGACGATTGGACTGCGGTCTCCACGGCTGAAGCCACGGTCATCGTCAAGAACGAGAGCGTCTTTGACGCCTACATCGCGGTCGCTCCGAACTCCGCTGCTCTTGCCTCGGTGAAGGGTCACATCCTCCCGCGCGGCGATGCATGGCCGTTCATCAACCTCGGAACCAACAAGGTCTTCGTGAAGCGCAACGAGAAGACCCAGCCGCTCGCCATTTCGGTCAGCGCCTACTGAGGTCAGCATGATCAATCGCAGAAGTCTACTCTGGTCCACCTACCTGTCATCGGGGGGCGGTGGTCATCCCGTGTGGGTCCCTGACCCCAACCGTTACATGCCTGCTGCAACCCGTACCCGCTGGCCGGCCGGCTTCACCATGACCTACGCCACCGGCCTGAACTACCAGTGCTCCCGGCTTTATTTCGGGTCTCCTGATTATCCAACCAACGATTTCCTGATCCCGTTCGTGGGCTTTGGTTTGACCGAAGGGGGCCTCGCACCTCAGGAGACCGTCCTACCGAACGCTGACATCCCACTCGATGGGGCAAACTTCATTCATCCCAATGGGACCAAGTATCCCATCCTGTTCGGTGGAGCCGCAACCGCTTCGGTCACCGCAGCAACCGGGATAGTCTATGGTCAGGTAACGCTGCCCACCTCGCTGCCGGCGTGGTCCATCTTCGGTATTGAGACGTTCTATCACGGCACCGTAGGGAACACCTACATCGGCGCATATCGCTGCCAGAGGCACCGTGGTGAGAAGCTCTGGGCTGCTGGTGATCTCGCCTCGGTTCAGGCGCTTGCTGCCGCTAATGGCCCCAGCACTGCGGCTCTGGACCCCGACAATTGGTACAACACTGTCGGCAACGCTACGAACTCTCAGCAGCTCGCCTATGGGCCGGCGCTGGTCCTCGCGAAGGGATGGGATGGTCGCCCCGTTCCGATGCTTCTCGCGGACTCCCTGGCCGAGCGTCAGGAGATCGCAGCATCTGCCGATGATCGCGGGAACATGGGCGTCTGGCGGCGCTGGTTCGACCAGAGAGACCCCATTTGGGGCAGCCTCATCCCGCTCGTCATGGGCGTCCCTGGCGCAAAGTCCAAGCAGGAGCTGGCCACCTCAGCCACCAAGCGCTGGACCATGATCGACGCGATCAAGACGACCTACAACGCCGGTAAGGACATCTGGACCTGTGTCGCCGATCAGTCTGGTCGAAACGATAACAACGCCACGGCTGCCACTTGGTATGGCGATAAGTTCGGCCTCGTCGACCGCGTCAAGACCAGATACGGGGCAGGGACCCACGTTGTGGGGATGACCCTCTGGCCGACCCTCACGTCGACCGATAACGCCCGCACGGCCGGTGCTTACTCTGTGGCGACGTTGTGGAACGGTGTTACCGGCACCCTCAAGACTGTGAACGACGCCATCAAGGCTTCCTCCCGGTACGCCAAGGTGATGGACGTGTTCCCCGCTTACACCACCGATGCAGACCCTTCCAAGGCCCCCGGCTCTGAGATGTTTCCCCTGGGCAATGTTATTGGCCACCCGGGCAATCAGGACGGAGTAACCACCTGGGACACCATCCGCATGCCGTCAGGCATTCCCCGAGGCGCTGTGATCACATTCGAGTACCAACCGGGCCTCTGGGCTTCGCGGACGGTTCTCAGTGAGGCTCCCGTGGGTGATGGAACCTCGAATTACAAGGTTCAGGAAGTGTTCGCGACCAACGTGCAGGACAATGCCACGCTCTATGGCAAGGCCCTGAACCTTGACTCCGGTAGCGGTACCACGACCCACGTCCACCCGCTGCTCCACGCCATCCTCAGGATCATCAGCCGCATCCCGCAGTCGGAGAAGTCCAAGTTCTATTCGGCTGCCTAAACCAGCCACCACACCCCCACTCAGGCCCGCCATCGCGCGGGCTTTTTCTTTTTCAGGATCAACATGTCCGTCCTCGTTCCGACTCCCACCACGGAGCTTGAGGCGATCAACCTCATGCTGTCCGTCATCGGTGAAAGCCCAGTCAACACGGCTGAGGATACCGGTGTCGTCGACGCGGTGATCGCCCGTCAAATCCTCTTTCAGTCCAGCCGAGACGTTCAGCTCGTGGGCTGGCATTGGAACACTGAAATCGACTACCCGATACCTGCAAGCTTCCCCGAAGGTGAGCTTCAGCTTCCCCCGAACACCCTCAAGGTGGATACCACAGGGGCCGACTCGGTCCTCGATCTGGTCCAGCGCGGCAACCGCCTCTACGACCGCAAGAACCACACCTTCAACGTGGGCCGCACAGTCTACGTCGAGATCGTCCTTCTCCTGCCTTTCGACCAGCTCCCCGAGGCTGCCCGCTCCTACATCGTGATGCGAGCTGCTCGGCAGTTTCAGGAGCGCATGGTCGGCTCGGAGACGATCTGGCAGTTCAACTCCAGAGATGAGCTGAAGTCGTGGTCGAACCTGCTGTCCGCTGAGGCTGAGACGCTCGATCTGAACGTCTTCACGGACAACCCGTCCGTCCAGCGCGTGACCAATCGACTGCCCCCGGGAGGCCTCAGCTAATGGCCGGGGCGCTCATCTCAACAACCATCCCGAACCTGATCAACGGCGTCTCTCAGCAGCCCTATGCGCTTCGTCTGGCGAGCCAGTGCGAGCTGCAGGAGAATGCCCATAGCTCGGTTGTCGAGGGGCTCCGCAAGCGCCCTGGCACCACGCACCGGGCCAAGATCACCAACGCACCCGCAGGTGAGCTGTTCACGCACACCATCAACCGCGACCGCAACGAGCAGTACGAGGTCATCGTGGGCAACGGAGCGCTGAAGGTCTATGACCTGAAGACCGGTGTCGAGAAGACTGTGGCGTTTCCGAACGGCACCGCATACCTCGCTGCGGCTGACCCGCGATCTGCTTTCAAGGCAGTGACGATCGCTGACTACACGTTCCTCATCAACCGCACGATAACGGTCCAGCAGGACACCACGCTGTCGGCCTCCCGGCAACCTGAGGCCATCGTGTGGATCAAACAGGGTGCTTACGGCACCAAGTACTCGATCAACCTGAATGGTAACACGGCCGAGGTGAACACGCCTGACGGTTCGGTGGCCGCGCACATCGCCCAAGTCCAGACCGACGCAATTGCAGCAAATCTGATCACCGCCATCAACAGCGCAGCCCCAGGCTTCACGTTCGTCCGTAGCGGTTCCAGCATCTGGATCAGAAAAAACGACGGCAACGATTTCACGGTCAATGTGACGGACAGCCAGGGCGACCAAGCAACGAAGCTTGTAAAGCGTTCCGTCCAGCGCTTCTCCGATCTGCCTGCAAAGGGCTTCGACGGTTTCAGTGTCGAGATCGCAGGCGACCAGTCGTCTTCGTTCGATAACTACTATGTGAAATATCAGACCAGCAGCGGCTTCGAGTCAGGCGTCTGGGTCGAGAGCGTCAAGGGTGGCGAAGCAATCCGCCTCAAGTCCTCGACGATGGCCCATGCGCTGGTCCGCGAGGCCAACGGCACGTTCACCTTCAAGCAGGTGACATGGGAAGATCGCAAGGTCGGAGATCTCGATAGCAGCCCGATGCCGTCCTTCGTGGGCAAGAAGATGAACGACATCTTCTTCCACCGCAACCGGCTCGGCTTCATCGCGGATGAGAACGTCTGCTTCTCTCGCGCCAGCGACTTCTTCAACTTCTTCCGTTCGTCGGCCACCCAGGTCCTCGATACCGACCCCATCGACGCTGCTGTGTCGCACATCAAGGTCTCCATCCTGCAGCATGCAATCCCGTTCAATGAAACGCTGCTGCTCTTCTCGGAGCAGACGCAGTTCCAGCTCGGGGCTGTCGATTTGCTCACGCCTGAGACCATCGCGATCAACCAGACGACCGAGTTCGAATGCTCCCTCAAGGCACGGCCGGTCGGCTCGGGCAGGAACATCTACTTCACCTTCAACCGGGGTGAGTTCTCGGGCCTGCGCGAATATTACGTCGATGGGGACACCAAGACGAATGACGCGAATGACGTGACCTCGCACGTCCCGGCCTATGTGCCGAAGGACATCTCGAAGATGGCTGCCTCGTCTTCCGAGGACACCATCGCCATGCTGTCGGAAAACGAGCGCAACACAATCTACGTCTACAAGTACTACTGGAACGACCAGGAGAAACTCCAGTCGGCGTGGTATAAGTGGACGTTCCCGGCGACCGACACGATCCTCTCTGTCGAGTTCGTCGAGAGCAACCTCTACCTGATCATTCGGCGCGCTGATGGCGTGTTCATCGAGAGCATGTCGGTCAATCCCGGCACCAAGGACACGGGCTTCGACTTCGGCCTGCACCTCGACCGCAAGGTCACCGAGGCAGGCTGCACGGTCAGCTATAACGCGACCACGAACAAGACCACGATCACACCCCCGTATGCCACCGAAGCCGGCCTTCTGCCTGCCAGTGAGCAATACGTGATCGTCGCCCGCAATGGTGACCCAACCAAGAAGCCTGGACAGGTGATCCCGTACACCCTCAGCGGTAACTCGCTGGTGGTCTCGGGGCAGCTCGTCAACTTCTTCATCGGGCGGAACTACGTGATGCGCTACCGCTTCTCGACGTTCGTCATCAAGGAGGAGGCGGTTGGCGGTGGTCAGATGACCGTGGGCGAGGGGCGCATTCAGCTCCGCAAGGCCAACCTGACCTACGACCTCAGCGGTTACTTCCGTGTCGAGGTAACGCCCCTGCGGCGAGACACCTACACCTACATCTTCTCGGGTCGAGTGATCGGCTCGGCCAAGAATGTGATCGGGCAGGTGGCTGTCGACCGGGGCCGGTTCGCGTTCCCGATCATGTCGAAGAACGACGCGGTCACCATCGACATCGTCAACGATACCTTCCTCCCTTGCGCCTTCTTGAGCGCGGAGTGGGAGGCCCTTTACGTTATTCGTTCAAAGAGGCTGTGATGCTGGAAACACGTCGCTCGCTTCCTGAGGACGTGACCTATCTAGCCCCCAGGCTCCGAGAAGCTGACCTGAGGGAGCTTGAAGCTGCTGGTGTTCCCAGCGCCCATCAAGCCCTTCAGGACGGCCTCAGGAACTCCAAGCACTGCATCTCAGTGGTCAATGATGAGGACCGTGCCGTGGCCATGTTCGGCTGCGGACGGTTCACTGACGATGACGTGGGCTACATCTGGCTCCTCGGAAGTGACGAAATCAAATCAAACCCCACTCGGTTCCTCAGACGCTCGAAGCTCTGGGTGGACATCTTCCACAAAGACTTCCCGATCCTCACCAACTTCGTCGACCAGCGCAACACGGTGCACATTCACTGGATACGCTGGCTCGGCTTCTCGTTCCTCCGAACGGTGAACTCTGAGGGGCCGGGGAACCTTCCATTCTACGAGTTTGCAAGGATACACCATGTGTGTTGACCCCATTTCCGCGATTGGGCTTGCCATCGGCGCAGCGACCTCCGTGGTCCAGTACCAAGGGCAGGTTAGCGCTGCGGAAGAACAGAACAAGCTTTACCGGGATAACGCTGCCCGGGCCAACCAGAACGCCCGCGATCAGATGTTCCAGACCCAACAGCGCATGCTGCAGGAGCAGGAGAAAGCTGGCGCCGAAAAGGCTGACAACCTCAAAGAGGCCCGCGAGGCCAAGGCGACCGCGACCGTGGCAGCCGGCGAGGCTGGTGTCTCAGGCCTGTCCGTCGATGCCCTCCTGGCCGAGTTCGATGGCCGTGCGGCGCAGGCAAACGACCGCGTCGATCAGAACACCGAATGGACCCTGAACCAGCTCAACAACGAAATGAAGGGCATCCGCTCCAACGCTGAAGATCGTATCAACTCGGTTCAGCGGGCAGCCAAGCCATCCTTCTTCGATGCCGGTCTCAGGATCGCTGGTGCCGGTCTCGATTCCTACAACGACTATAAGGCCCGTCAGAGGACGGTAGGGAGAGCATAATGGCACGTTTGCCGGGGCTGAGGCCCATTGACGAAGAGCGCCGCCGCTCCGGTGGTGGCCAGAACCGTGGCCGCGTTCGTACCCCCTCCGTTGACAACATCAGGGTGCAGGGACTGTCCCCGAGCGCTTCCCCGGTCGACACCTACGCGCGGCCCGAGCAGGCCCCGATTGGGTCCAATGGCTGGGAGAGCTTGGCAAAGTCGCTCGCAACCATCCAGCCGAGCATCAGCAATTTCCTGAATGTGCAGGCCGCTGAGCATCAGGACGATGACGTGACCGCTGTCCGTCAGGCGTTCCTGCAGAAGTCCCCTGAAGATGTCCGCAAGGCCATCAGAGAGGGCTCCGTTCCTGGCCTTACGAGCCTCGCCGGCAGAGAGCTGGCGGGTGAGCGGCTGGCCTACGACCGGTCGCTGCAGATCATGTCGGCCTACCAAACTGACTTCGACCGGGAGAACGGCGATGTCGATGTCTTTATCCGCGATCAGATCAAGGACGATCTGGCCGAGTTCGGTCACGATAAGGCCCTCATGGGTGCCTACACGAAGCAGATCGGAACCCTTACCGAGAAGCTCCGCAGCCAGTCGGTCGACGATCATTCGACCTTCGTGCAGGACCAGCGGCAGGGCAACCTGTTCGAAAAGTGGTCCGCGAAGTCTACCTTCAACCGCGCTGAGGGCATGCCCCCGGCTGAGGTTGCGGCCGGGATGTTCGGAGAGTTCACGAAGAACCAAGAGCTGCTCCGCGTCCCGTTCCAGAAGCAGCAGGAGATGATGCTCCAGCTTGCCGATCAGGCAGCCACCCGAGGCGACTACGATCTGGCCAAGTCCATCCTCCAGCATCAGCGCACCGATGGCCCCTACAAGGGCAACCTGATGACGGACGCCAAGGTGGGTGACACGGCATCCAAGCTGTTCGCCCGTATCGACGCCGATCAAACCAAGGAGCGCTTGGCTGCCGATGCCGCTGCCGATGAGGAGAACCTCTACAGCCAGGGCGTAGCAGCGGCCGAGAGTGGCTCGATCCAATCCATCGGTGATGCCCAGGTCCGCGACAAGACCGGCGATCTGAAGACGATCTCGGCTGACTCCCAGAAGAAGGAGGTCGCCAATCGGCTGATCACCAAGGCGGCTGAGGAAGCCAACTACCGGGAGAAAGACCCGGAGAAGCGCCCAGCGCTTGCTCGCCGGCTGGAGAAGGAGAAGTTCGTCGGCTCTGGTCTGGAGCATCCGGTATGGTTCAAGGCCATGAACGCTGCCCCTGGCCAGATCAACCTGAACGCAGCCACGGGAGAAATCCCGCCATCTGCCAAGGACGCCTTTGACACCTACCTCGATCTCTACAAGGACAGCCCTCAGTATCTCGCGAAGAACCTGAACAAGGACTCTCTGGAGTTCTTCGAGGCTGCCCGCATAGCCGAGGAAGTGGGGAACGCAGGGACGCCTGAGGGTGCCCTGAGGCTGGCCCATATGGTGACGCAAGACCCGAACCAGATGGATGAAGCTCTGAAGCTCAAATACGAGAGCATCGACAGTGCGGTCAATTCCGCGGTGTCCAATTCGACCGGCTGGGTGGACTGGGCCTTCGGCAAGCAGACGGCCGGCAACCAGAACTATGTCAGGACCGAGATCGTCCGTCTGGCGAAGCAGTATGCGCTGCTTGGTAAGGACAACGATGAGGCCATCGAACAGGCCCGTCAGACCTTCGAGAAGAACCACATCAACGTGGCCGGCTCGTACATCAAGAACGACAAGCGCCTGCCTGCGGACTTCGAGCCGCTGGTCAACCAGTACCTGACCGAGTTCGTCGAGCGGCACAAGGGTGACCTAAACTACGACATCGACGACCTGACCATCTCCCAAGGCAACGGCACGGGGGCGTACTTCATCGTGCGCAAGTCCGACCGCATGCCGGCCTCCGTCGACGCGGACGATTGGAATTTCTCATTCAAACAACTGGACGAACTGCGGAGGCGCAACCGCGATCAGAAGATCGACGAGGTGACGAAGAAGCAGAACGAACGCTAAGGAACACTCATGGCCGACATCAGGTCAATCATCATTGATGCCGCGAACCGCTATGGCGTCGACCACGACTACGCCCTCAAGACGGCCCAGATCGAGAGCGGCATGAACCCCCACGCACAGAACAAAGGCTCCTCCGCAGGGGGCCTTTTTCAGTTCATCGACAGCACGTGGGGCAAGTATGGCAATGGCGCGTCGAAGTACGATGCCTATGCCAGTGCGGACGCTTTCATGCGCCTCACGCGGGACAACCAGAATTTCCTCAAGCGGAAGCTCGGGCGCGACCTGTCGAAGGGCGAGCTGTACCTTGCACACCAGCAAGGGGCCGGTGGTGCGCTGAACCTCCTGGCGAACCCGAGTGCCATGGCAGTTGACCTCGTGGGCCGCGCTGCGGTCCTCGGTAACGCTGGCCAGACGGGCATGCTCGCTTCCGAGTTCGCCAGCCTGTGGACCAAGAAGATGGACGGCACCACGGTCGATAGCGGTCCCTCGGGCATCGTCATGCCGGGATCGATGGGAAACTCCCAAAACCCCGGTGACTACTCGGTCCACGATCAGGGCCGCATCAGTGCCTCCGACGTGATCCCCACAATGAACCTCACGCGGGCTGAAGAGGTCCAGCAGGAGAAGGATCGTGTCGCCGCTCAGCCGTCCTACGGTGACGCTATCGCAACCGCCGTGAAGAACGAGTGGTCGGTACTGACACCCTTTCGTGCGCTGGGCCACTACGACCCTGAGCCCGACTACAAGCTCACCAAGGAGAAGCTCGAAGCATTCGGCCGGAACATCCCAGACGACTACCTCGACGAGTTCGAGGACGCGGTCTCTGATGAGCATGCTGAGGCGATCCGCAACAGGCTCCTGACGCAGCTCGAAGACAACCGCAAGATCGCCTCGCTGGGCACGGCAGGAACCGTCATCTCCATGGGCGCTGCCCTGACTGACCCCGGCGCTATTGCCGCAACGGCGGCTATTGGCGCTGTAACGGGCGGCTTCGGTGTCCCCGCTGCGGTGGCTGCTCGTCTCGGCCGTGTGGGCTTGGTCGGGCTGGCTGCGGCTGAGGGTGTGGCCGGCAATCTAGCCACCGACATCCCGCTCGTGGCCGTCGACCCGACCCGTGACGTTTCCTTCGACGAGCTGAAGTATAGCATCGGTACCGGTCTCGTTATGGGTGGTACGCTAGGGGCGTTCAGGCGCAACCCGATGCTGAACGAGGAGGCCAAGCAGGTCGCCCGTATCGGGCAGCGTATGCAGAATGAGGCGCTTGCCCCGGCTAACCCCGGCTCGGTGGGCGCTGCTGCAGCCATGGGTGACAACTTCACCCGCAGCGACACCGTCAACCTGATCGACGACTTCAAGAGGCTCGACCCCAAGGGCACCTTCCTGAACTGGCGGGTGGATACGGTCGGCCAGCTCATGGCCTCAAAGAACCCACTGGCCCAGACCATGGCCCGCTACCTCGGTGAGGACGGTGTCCGTGCCCAGAAGGGCAGCGGAGTGGTGACCGAGATCGCCGCGACCGAGCGCATGCAGCGCCGACTGCGTGTGGCCCAGGTCAACTGGTATCGGGGCTATGGCGATGCGTGGAAGAAGTTCCGCAAGGCCAACGGCATCAGCGCCTTCAACAGCAAGGATGCCGAGCTGAAGTTCAAGGACCAGATCGCTGACTACATCCGCGAGGAGAGCCCTTCAGCCCGCGCTCAGTTCCCCGCTGAGGTGAAGCAAGCGGCCGGTGCATTCCAGGCCGAGATGAAGTCGTTCTGGCAGGAGGCTCAGAAGCTGGGCATCACGCGGTCGGAGCATGGTGTGGAGAACTACTTCCCCCGTTACGCGCACCTCGCCAAGGCCACCAAGCTGATCAGGGACGTGGGCTACAGCATGGACCGCAAGGGTGGTCTGACGGACCTGTTCGCAGGGGCAATCCTGAAGAAGCAGCCCGGGCTCGAGCCTCAGATCGCCAAGCGCATGGGCTATGCCATCCTCGACCGCTTCCAGAAGCTCAGCTCGGGGGAGGAGATGTTTGGTTCCGGTCACCTCGGCTTTGACCTCGACGACCTTGAGGCGGAACTGAAGAACTACCTCTCGGATGACGAGATCGCTAACGTCAAGGCGTGGGCATCGCGCAACGAGAAGAAGGCCGATGAGGCCTCTGGACCGGCCCGCATGAAGGCCCGCATCATGCTCGACGAGAACCACTTCGGTGAGGTCTGGGACAAGCATGGCGCTCCGCGTCAGGTCAGCATCTCCGACTTCTACGTCAAAGACCCGCACACGGCTTTCCAGCTCTACGCGCGTAACATGAGCGGCCAGCTCGCTATGGCCCGCATCCAAGTGCGTGACCCTGAGACCGGCAACCTGCTGATTGACGGGATCAAGAACGGGAACGACTGGCTGAAGCTGAAGAACCAGATCAAGTCGGTGGGCGAGGCGACCGGCGCGAACAACACGCTGGATGAGAAGAACCTCGACTTCCTGTACTCGGCCATCACCGGCACCCCGCTGGCTGGTATCGATAGGGGCTCCGATGGGGCGACCTTCCTGCGCATGCTGAGGGACTTCAACTTCCTCCGTCTGATGGGTCAGGTCGGCTTCTCGCAGGTTCCTGAGTTCGGCCGTGTGGTCGCCCAGGCCGGGATCAAAACCACGTTCCAGGCGGTTCCTTCCTTCCGCCACCTGCTCGACATGGCCCGCTCGGGCAAGATGACCGACGAGGTGGCCGAGGAGCTGGACGCCATGGGGGCCTTCGGTAGCGACTACGAGCGCACTGCTCACTACCTCGAAACTGATGAGCTGGGCGTTCCGGTAACCAGCGGGACCGATTCCACGATCCAGCGCGTGGCCGGCGCAGTTAACCCCAAGCTCCACGCGATGAACCGCTTCGTCTCGATGGGCTCGGGTATGGCTCCGGTCAACCGCGTGTTCCAGAAGTGGTCGGCCCGTGCGGCTGCTGTGAAGTTCACCAAGATGGCCATGTTCGGAGACAGGATCGATGCTGAGCGTCTCCGTGCCCTTGGGCTGGACAAGAAGGCTGCCGATCAGATCTTCGAAGCGATCAGGACGAATGCCACCTTCAAGGGTGGTGTGAAGTCCCCCTCGAAGCTCCAGAGCCTCGGCATCAAGAAGTGGGATGGTAACACCTTGGCCTCGTTCGAGGATGCGATGTTCCGGCTGAACCGGACGATGATCCTTGAGAACGACCCAGGCCAGATGCACCGCTGGATGGCTCACCCGATGGGCCAGATGATGATGCAGTTCCGCACGTTCGCCATGGCAGCCCACACGAAGGCGCTCCTTCAGGGCCTCAACATGCGCGATCTCCCGGCCATCAATGGCGCTCTGGCGTCGAGCTTCCTCGGTGCTGCGGTCTATGCTGGCCAGACACACCTCAACCTGCTCGGCAGGGAGGACCGTGAGCAGCTACTGAAGGAGCGCCTGTCGTGGGATAAGCTCGGCCTTGCCGGCTTCGCTCGCTCTTCTGAAAGTGCGCTGGTCCCGATGTTCGCTGATATCGGCTGGCAGTTCTTCGACGATGAGCCGATCTTCGACACCCGCTCGTCGGGCTTGAAGACGACCATGCAGGGCGCTCTCGGTAACCCGACTGGTGACCTCGTCTCGACAGGTCTGGCTGGCATCGCTGGCGTCACCTCCGCGATTGCCGGCGACGATTACTCGCAGACCGACTGGCAGAACCTCACCCGCGTCCTGCCGTTCTCGCGCATGATGGGCGCTATCCAGTTTCTCAACTGGGCCGGCTCTGGCCTGCCTCGGCGCGAGCTTCGCGACTAAATCTACTCACCCGTGAATAGCGGCCCTCGCGGAAACTCGGGGGCCTTTCCATTTCAACAGAGAGACACTCATGGCTCTTGCTTATGCTCAATCCCTCGGGGACGGGGTTACGACCATCTTCACGGTCCCCTTTCCCTACATCTCTAAGACCCACGTTCAGGTGACGGTCGATGGCGTGGCGGTTGCCTATACCTGGCTGTCGCCCACCTCGGTCCAAATCACTCCGGCCCCGGCTGTAGACAAGATCGTGGATCGTCGCCGCGTAACCCCTCGCGACACACTTCTGGTCGACTTCGTTGACGGCTCTACGCTGGTTGAAAGTGAACTCGATCTCTCCGCGCTGCAGGTGTTCTACCTCGCGCAGGAGTCCTTCGACCTGGGTGAGTCCTCCCTCGGTGTCACCGAAGACGGCTCCTTCTCGGCCCTCGGCCGGCGCATCTCGAATGTTCTCACGCCTGTCCAGGCGAACGATGTGGCCAGCAAGCTGTTCGTTGAGACGGGCGTGTCTTCGGGCGTGGCCATCGCCACCCAGAAGGCGGCTGATGCCTCCTCTGCCGCCGTCGCTGCTGCGGTGTCCGAGACGAACGCTGCGACCTCCGCATCCTCGGCCAACACGTCGAAGAACACGGCCACCACCAAGGCCACTGAAGCGGCCACGAGCGCCACCAATGCAGCGACCTCGGCCACCACGGCAACGACCAAGGCCGGTGAAGCTGCGGCCAGCGCTCTCGAAGCGAAGGGCTACCGCGACACGGCTTCGACGAAGGCTGCTGAGGCTGCTGCTAGCGCTGCTGCGGCTGCGACGTTCGATCCCGCGACCTACTACACGAAGGTCGAGGTCAACACCTCCCTCGGCCTGAAGCTCGACAAGACTGGTGGGCAGTTAACGGGCAACCTCAACATCATGAAGAGCGGGCCGACTCTCTCGCTCCAGAACACCGACAGCGGAGGAAATACGTGGGGTCTGATCAGCGCGGCTGACGGGAAGCTCTACATCCAGAAGCAGAACGGCACGGTCGTCAACGAAGTGTCGTTCGGGACTGATGGCTCGATCTGGACCGCCCAGTTCGGTGACCTCAACTCCCGCATCGAGACCCGCGCCACCGCGTGGGCAAACGACCGTGTGGCCAACCTCTCGTTCCGCAAGGTTAGCCCTAGCTCGTTCTCTGTGCCGGACAACGGTCTTCAAATGTGTCCAGCCGGTGCGGTCCTCACGGGCATGAACATGGCAGGCACTCAGAACAATCCAACCATGTATTACCACTACTTGCAGGCATACGACCCTGTTCGTGGCTGGGTTACTTTCAGCGGAGCTTAATCATGGAAATCGTAAACTTCGGCCACTTCAAGCCCCTGAACGAAACCGGCGTCATCTTCTACGAGAACGAGCACCAGCAGGACTGGTACGATCTCCGCAAGGGCCTGACCAACTGGACTGAGCAGGGCGAGTTCGTCGACGCCGTCTACGGGGCCTGGGCTCTCGTCCAACCCGACGAGGACAGCCTGACCAATGGGACTGTGACCAACGTGGAGCACGATCCTTCCCGCCTCGTTCCGCATAACAAGATCGTCGTAGGTATCGACGCTGCCCCCTCGGAGATCGCGCCGGGAATGCTCTTCCAAGCAGGTGTCTTCCTCCCAGCGCCTCCGGTAATCACGCCGATGCCCAACCTCTCGCCCCGCCAACTCTGGCTGGGAGCGTTGGAGATCAACCTCACCAAGGCCCAGGTCATGGCTCAGATCGGTACGATTGCGGACGCCAAGCTTCGCGCCACGCTTGAGATCGAAATGACCGAACCGCCGCTTGACGGCTTCGTTCGGGACAGCTTTGCGGTCGAGCGACTGCGCGAGCTTATGGGCATTCCTGTTGACCAGTTCGACACCCTCTGGCTCTGGGCAGGGACACTTTAATGGAACACATGAACACCGAGGCCCTGCTGTTGATTGGCAGGGTCGAGGGTAAGGTGGACACGCTCATCAGCCTGTCGTCTGCGCAATCCCAGCGCATCGACCAACTAGAAGGGCGGATGTCGGCCGGGGAGGTAGACATCGCCTCCCTCAAGGCCAAGGCATCTACCAACCAATCCTTCATCACCAACATCACCGCGATCCTGGCCCTCATCGTGGCCGCGATCAGCGCCTATCTGAGCTACAAGTAATGGACCTTAACGAAATCCTCTCGAAGCTCCATGCGGAAATGGCCCAGAAGCTCCTCGACAAGGTCAGGAGTGGAGAGGTCACTGCAGCCGAGCTGAACGTGGCCCGCCAGTTCCTCAAGGACAACAACATCGACTCAGTCCCTAAGGAAGGCAGCCCCGTGGCAAATCTCGCCAATGAGCTTCCGTTCACGGGCGACGACGACCGACCCTCATACAATTAAACCCTCGCAGCCCCCAGTAGGCTGACTCAGGACTCGCGCCAGTGACCCCTAGGCTACTACCCTAGCCAGGAGCGCTGGTGCGCGTCTGTGCGCCGCTGTGGCCTGTTTAATCCACGGGTGGATATATGACAGCCGATAGCCTGAAGTCAGGCACCCATCTCAGTCCCTCCATCGACCCCCTGAAGAAGGACTTTCGAAACTTCCTCTTCGTGGTCTGGAAGCACCTCAACCTCCCGGTCCCGACAGCCGTTCAATACGACATCGCCGGCTATCTCCAGCACGGCCCCAAGCGTTGCGTGATCGAGGCCTTTCGAGGCGTGGGTAAGTCCTACGTCACCTCGGCCTTCGTGGTCTGGCTCCTCTACTGCAACCCCCAGCTCAACATCCTCGTGGTCTCGGCCTCGAAGGATCGCTCCGACCAATTCTCCAGCTTCACCAAGAGGCTGATCGCTGAGATGCCGATCTTGGCCCACCTCCGCGCCCAGGCAGGGCAGCGTGATTCGATGGTGGCCTTCGATGTCGGCCCAGCCCGCAACTCCCACTCTCCCTCCGTCAAGTCCGTTGGCATCACCGGCCAGCTCGCCGGCTCTCGTGCTGACATCATCATCGCGGACGACGTTGAGGTTCCGAACAACTCCATGACCCAGCTCCAGCGTGACCAGCTCTCGGAGCGCGTGAAGGAGTTCGACGCTATTCTGAAGCCGCTGCCGACCAGTCGCATCATCTACCTGGGCACCCCTCAGACCGAGATGAGCCTCTACAACAGGCTGCCTGAACGCGGCTATGAAATCCGCATCTGGCCGGCCCGTGTGCCGAACGACCCCGAGCGCTACCTCGGTCGCCTCTCGAAGTTCGTCTTGGATATGATCGAGGCCGGCGCTGAACCACGCCAACCGGTCGACCCCCAGCGTTTCCAAGAGCAGGACCTGATCGAGCGTGAGGCTTCCTACGCCCGCTCTGGCTTCGCCTTGCAGTTCATGCTCGACACCTCGCTCAGCGACCAAGATAAGTACCCGCTGAAGCTCTCCGATCTGATCATCAGCTCACTCGATCCCCGCATGGCCCCGGCCAAACTGGTCTGGTGTAACGACCCTGACAAGGTGATCTCCGATCTCCCCGCAGTGGGGCTTCAGGGTGACCGTCTGCATCGCCCGATGTGGACCGCGAACGAGATGGCTGAGTACACCGGCTCGGTCATGGCCATCGACCCTTCGGGTAACGGCGGTGACGAGACGGCTTACGCCATCGTCAAGATTCTCCACGGCAACCTCTTCTTGGTCGCCTCAGGGGGCTTCAAGGAGGGCTACTCCGAGGCAACCCTCAAGGCCCTCGCAATGCTGGCCGCAACCCACAACGTCAACCGCGTGATCGTCGAAGGCAACTTCGGTGACGGCATGTTCACCCAGCTCCTGAAGCCGGTGTTCACCCGCGTCCACCCGGTGACCATTGAGGAAGTCAAGCACTCGACCCAGAAGGAGCGCCGCATCTGCGACGTTCTGGAACCGGTCATGAACCAGCACCGCCTCATCGTCGACGCCCAGGTCATCAAGCGTGACCACGAAGCCGAGCCCCATAGGCAGCTCTTCTACCAGCTCACCCGCATCACCCGCGACCGTGGCGCTCTGGTGAAGGACGACCGTCTCGATGCTCTGGCTATCGCCGTGGGCTACTGGGTTGAACACATGGCCCGAGACACGGAGAAGGCGGCTGACGACCACAAGGCAGCACTGCTCGAACAGGAGCTGAAGAACTTCGCTGAGCATGTCTTCGGCATGTCAGGGGAGGACAGCCTTAGGTGGATGAGCATCGGTTGAAGACCAACCTTTAATTACCCCTCCCTTAAGGAGAGACGAGAAGGAATAAAGGATGAGGAGAGGGACCTGATGAAAAAGGGGTCTCTCTCCAGATGATCTTTATGATGGATGGAGGTGGAAGAACCCCCATCCACCAATCCCTAATCCCCAAAGGAAACCTTAAGGGTTACTATATGGGATTGCCCGAGACTCGCCGGTTGTGTATCTCGAAGGTTCACTACTGGGGGACCACATGACGAGACTGCTCAAGACCATTGCCCTGCTATCACTCGGGGCTCTTTCCGGCTGCGTGACAATGGACAGCGCGAAGCCTGCTATGGAGGCCATGAAAGGTCAACCCATAAGCGTTGCTATCGCCAAGCTCGGCTACCCTGATAGCGAGATGAGCATCGCCGGCAAGAAGGTCTATACATGGAACAACCAGGACAGCGGCTCTTACACCGTGCCCACCTACAATACCGCCACAACCTACGTGAATGGCCAACCGATCTATTCATCAGTCCAGGGCTCGCGGACGACCAGCTACGACTATCAGTGCAAGTTCAAGGTCATCGCCAGTCAGGGGGATATCATTGAGAACTTCGAATGGAATGGCGATATCGGAGGCTGTGAAGCTTTCGCTATGAGACTGCAGAAGAAGGGTTGACGGCTTGGCCCACCCGATAATCTCGCTACCGCTCGATCATCGGGTGTCAACCGGAGGGTCCTAATGCTGGATAAGATTGGTCACGTCAAAAACCCCCTCACTGTCGTTGCTCTATTTGCGGGCATCGCTGAGGTGAGTGGTACGGTCGTGCTGCCTCTGCTGGATAAGGACATTCAGCACACGTTTGTGTGGTTCCTGATGGGCTTCCCAACCCTTTTGGTTGGCGTCTTCTTCGCGATCCTTCACTGGAACCACATAGTTTTATACGCACCGTCTGACTTCCAGAACGAAGACAATTTTACCGGCCTAGTGAAGGCCAGCAGTGACGCGATTCTTATTAAGAATAAGTTTGAGGTTGTCGAAGCGTTGGATGAAGGCGTACCTATACTTCCCCCCGCTGCTTCTCCTCCGACTGATGATCCTCCTCCCGCTGATTCTCCTCCGACTGATGATCCTCCTTCCGCTGATGCTACCTCTTCGTCAGGTATTACCCCTGTTGTCACTTCCAACGTGACCACGCGCTCAATCAACATGGACGAATTGGGTCTGAATGTGCGACGTTTCGCTTCTTTGACCCGACGCGTCACGGCGGCCGCTATCTCGAAGATCGAAGCTGAGCGGCACCTCTTCTTCGCTAGAGACGTTACCACGCAAGAGAATCCGCAAATAGTGTTCGATGCCGCTGCTGCTGTAGGCGATAATCGTTTCGTCGTGGAGGTGAAGTACGCAGCTAAAGGAATTTCCATACTCCAGATACAGCGCGCGTTCGAGACCATTTTTAACTACGCCAGAAGCCTCTCACCTGCGCAGCAGACAAAGCTACATTTCATTCTCGTGGTAGTCCTTGGAGACGAAGCTAGTGAAGATGAACTGACGAATATCCACGAAAAGGCAAAGCTAGTTCGGGAACATTTCCCCTTCACTTCAGAAGTGGTCATTTACCGTTTCAGTTCTCTTATTGCAGACAACTGAGCCAAAGTGTTTGTCGTAAAAATTTCTGAGGTCAAATCAGATAAGAGGCTCGGGCAGTTCCCCCCGTGGCCCCTCGATCTCCCGCATTGGCTACCCTTCCGGCTGCCCCTCTGACACAACAGCATGACACACGCCAGCTAAGCGATTGATATCATTGATGTGCGGAGCAGATGATCGATCTACATGTGACACATAATCGACCATGAACCGCTGCCTTGTGTGGCTCGGCTGAGAATATGCACGCGTTCGTTTCTTCTGGGGGGATAATGCCTTTTCGTGGTATCGCTCAGTTGCACATTAGGAGGCACATCAATGGCATTCATCTCAGTTATCGAGTGGAACAGGGCGCGCGACAAGTCGACCGAAAACACCATTCATCTCAACACAAATTACATTATTGCGTTTAGATCATGGTCTACTGAGCCACCCTACACCACAACGATAACGTACCTCACAGGAAATAATGCCAGTGAAATGACGGTGGCGGGTGCGCCTGTCGACATTGCTAACATGATCGCCAGCGCCGCTAATACGTGACACGTATAGCCACAAAAATCACCGGTGAATGAAATAAACTTAAGCATTATCAATTCTTTAAGGGGCTGATGGTGCTTTCTTTATATCTGCCACTTTACAATCAATCCACCAGTGAATATGTTTCTCTCACCAAATCGGGCGGGTAAGTCGGCCTGAGGCGGCGGGTGAGGGGCAGGCAGGCCGCTCGGTTCTTTGACAATTGAAGACGCTAGCATCGACCCTTCGGGGTTGGTGGGTAGCACTGGGTACAGCGGCGAAGCTGTGTCTGGTCCTATCCACGAGTGAATGCAAAGGAGACATCAATGTTCAAGGGAACGCTCATTCGATCTGGTAACAATGCGAAGACGGTCAAGGGTGACGGTGAATATGAAACCGCAATCATGTACCTTGCACCCTTCACAATGGCAGGCTCGAACGTCTGCCCCATGGCTGAACAAGCGGGGTGCGTCAAAGGCTGCCTGAACACGGCGGGCAGGGGCGCTTACAATAACGTTCAGCAAGCCCGCATCGCCAAGACAAAGCGCTATCTGGCCAGCCGCACAACTTTCATGGCCGATCTGGTCACCGATCTGGAGCGCTTCGTCGCCTACTGCAAGCGCAAGGGCGTCAAGCCTGCAGTTCGGCTGAATGGCACCTCTGATATTCAATGGGAGGTGGCCCACTACGCTAGCCGGGGTGACGCTCGCGGTTCGGTCTTTGAGTTGTTCCCTGAGGTGCAGTTTTACGACTACACGAAGGTTTACAAACGGGCCCATCGCCAGTTGCCCGCCAACTACGCCTTGACGCTGAGCTATAGCGCGGCAAACCCTGCCTATGCTGAGGCGGTCACGAAGGCTGCCCACGAGACCGGCGCTAACTTGGCCATCGTCTACCGCACAAAGGAACTGCGCGACTACTTCGTCGGTAAGCTTGTGCAATACGGTGATGCCTGCCGCGATGTTATCGACGGTGACGAAACCGACATGCGGTTCCTTGATACTAAAGGCGTGATTGTTGGTCTCTACGCCAAGGGCAGGGCCAAGGGTGACCAGTCGGGCTTTGTCGTGGGCTGAAACATCCACCAGTGAATTGAATAATGCCGAAACCGGCTGCCATGCGTGGCCGGTCGCGGGGCTTGGCATGCGCCCGCCTGACGATGGCTGCCGATGAAAGGGAATGCAGATGGCTCGCAAGCCGAGGAAGTATCACACGCTATTGGCCCTCATAGATGGCCGCTGGGGCATTCAATTCGGGGCGTATGAGCGTGGGGACGTTATGGCCGAACGCGCGGCCTACATCGAGAACGGTGAAGCCAAGGCCAAAGAGCTGAAGGTCATCACCACAGGCGACACGCAAGCCGAGATCAACGCGGCGGTCGCCAAGCTGAACGGGGAGGGCTGAGCATGGCCCGCTACCTGCCCACAATCGACATTTGGGAAATCACCGAGGATGGCCGCGCATCGCTCCAGATCGGGCAATGGGTGAAAGCCGGTCCTGATGGCCCAAAAGGGCGCTTCTACGGTCATGGCTCGTCCACCGTGGTTGCCTTCCTGCCCAACGCTCGCGGTCGTTATCGGTCCTACATGGCCACCATACGCGACTACGGGCGCACCGTGAGGTCGCGCTGATGGCCGCTACCTATCACGTTCGCAAGGTTGCCAAGGGTCGCTGGGCCGTCACCTCAGTTATTCCCGGCTGGGTCACCCCAATCGGCACTTTCTCCAAGCGCTCGGCCGCGATCTCCACCGCTCGCCTACTGGCCGGCTGGCGCTCTGCTGTGGTCGTCCACTGAGTTGCAATTCTCCCGCATAAATTACCACCTGAAGAGGCCCGAAGGCCGAAACCTAGAGAACTGTCCAGTACGGTTCTCGATGGTCGTGGTTATCCACAGCAATCCACCGCGTTTGAAGCTAAGGCCTCTTAGGTTCAATAAGGCGGATTGCTTTTCTGTTAAGTGCCTAATTTGACTTCGCTTTGGGCCATGAACGCCCGCGTATCATCACCATGTATCGGTGGAGCAGAGTTTAGGATTTTGCATGGCTGATATGCTCCGGTCGCATCCCTGAATAGGATACTTTTCCTATATCATTAACGGAAGTTAATGTGAAATCAGTAACATGCGCGATCTTGGAGCCCGATGAAACGTCAACAACCTCCCCTAACCTATTCACCAGTGGCATTTTTGCAGCTTGTGGTACGCGTGGGGGGAGGAGTATATCCGCTTCCGTCCTGAAATGAGAACAGGACGCGAACGGCGAGCGAGGAAATAATAAGTGCGGGCATTCAAAAAAACCAAGCGTTTTGAAGTGTTTATCGAGATTGAAAAGTCTCGCATTCTGGATCGCTTCTTCAGCTACCGCTGCGACGATGGGAACCACGAACTGTGGTTGGGTCGCTGCTACATCACACTGTTTGTTGCGCAAACCTAACCACGGGTGTATGGGTTCCTCCGTATTCACCCCGGGCTGGGGACAATAGAGGGACATTCCATATGCCTAAGGCTTTGTTTTCGCGCATGGGCGCGGTCATGAATGAGGTGCGCCAGCTCCAAGATGATAAAGCGCTCATGTCGGTTCAGACCTTCGAGGTCTTTCTGGTGATCGCGGCAAAGGAGGGCATTCCGTCCTCCGAGATCAGAAAATTAACTGGTATCCCACAGCCGTCAGTAAGCCGTGCTCTGGGTGACCTCGGTGAAAAGGCCGTTCGCCGCGATGCGGAAGGCCTGAAGCTCATCAAGACCGAGCGAGACCCTAGCGATATGCGCAATGTGGTCTGCTTCTTGACCCCCAAGGGGAAACTGTTGGCTGCCCGCATAGCGCAGCTAATGGGCATCGACGACACCAAGGTAGACGGGTCGTTTGTAAGTGGTGCCCAGTGAGGGACTCGAACCCCCACGCCTCTCGGCGCTTGGACCTAAACCAAGTGCGTCTACCAATTCCGCCAACTGGGCAACGAAAGGAGTTGCGATGCCTGTTAAACCACGCGGAGCCTCATGGCAAGCCGCTGTCTCTCATAAGGGGACGCGGCTGAGAAAAGACTTCCCAACGAAGCTTGAAGCTGAGATTTGGGAAGCCGAGACCAAGGCAGCACTGCTGTCTGGCAAAGAGGTGGTCGTAAAGACTGCCGAGCCTGTCATGACCCTGCAGCACCTCTTCGATCTGGTCGCTGAGACCCGATGGAGGGGCACCAAGGGCGAGAAGACGGCGCTGATCAATGGTCAGCACGTGGTCAACATCCTCGGCCCACAGAGGGACGTTAAAACTCTCTGCTACGAGGACAGCTTGACCATCAAGAAGACGGTGACCGGCTGGAAACGGGCGGATGCCACGATCAACCGCAAGCTCGCCGCTTTCTCCACCATGGTGAAAGAGGCCTACAAGCTCGGCAAGATCGACAAGCTGTTCGACATCGGCCTGATCAAAGAGCGGAACACCCGCGTCAGGTACTATGAGGACAAGGAACTCGATCAGATGCTGGCTTGGTGCGACGAGATGCTTGAAGATGAGCTGAGGGACTATATCATTGTCTCTCTGGACACCGGTTTCCGGCAGGGTGAGGTCTTAAAGATCACCAAGCGGGACGCCGAACTGGAAGACCTCTGGACCTTCGACACGAAGGCGGGGGACAAACGGGATGTGCCGCTCACAGCCAGGGCGAGGGAAGTTCTCCTCCGCAGGGCCAAGCCTCTCAACGATCCCGACGCAAAGCTCTTCACTCAGAAGCCAGCTTGGTACCGGGAACATTGGAAGAGCATGCAGTCGGACCTCGGCATGACCGATGACAACAACTACGTGCCGCACGTTCTGCGCCACACGTTCGTTACCAACATGCTACTGCATACCGACATTCGCACGGTGCAGGAGTTGGCCGGTCACAAGCGCATCGAGACGACCATGCGCTATGCCAAGACATCAGCCGAACGCAAACGTCTTGCAATTAAGCGGATGTCGGACTATCAGGGGGCCGAAATCGGGGCGTGACACATGACACATTGTGGCATTTCTCCGTGACACAGCAGTAAGTAAAAGGAATGCACAAGACCTCAAGCTATTGAAAAGCTTGCGCTCCTGGGGATGGTAAAACGGGCTAAGCAGATTTAGGTTCTGGTGCCGCAAGGCGTGGGAGTTCAAGTCTCTCTACCCGCACCAAGCTGTTTGCAGGCGGGAGACTGAGAATCGGTTGTTCCAGAACAATTGAAAGTTGTCCCGAATAGCCCGCGAGTGCCGTTCCGCTTTGGGCGGAATGATATGGAATTGGAAAAGCCACGCGCGGCACGCTGCCGGCGTCGTGCTCATTGAAACGAACGGCGTCTGGGCACGGCCGCCACGACATGAAGGTAGGAAGACATGCAGGTTATCGAAACGCTCGCTGAAGGGCTGAAGCGCGAAATCAAGGTCGTTATCCCGGCCAAGGACATGGAAGACAAGATGAATGAGCGTCTTGCCGATGTGAAGGACAAGGTTCGCATCAACGGCTTCCGTCCGGGCAAGGTCCCCGCTGCTCACCTGAAGAAGGTCTATGGCAAGTCGATCATGGCCGACCTCGTCAACGAGATCGTCCGCGAGCAGCCGGCCGCCATCCTGTCCAGCCGCGGCGAAAAGTCGGCCACGCAGCCGGAAATCGCCATGACGGAAGACAAGGACGAAGCCGACAAGATCCTCGCCGCCCAGCAGGATTTCGAATTCACGCTCTCCTATGAAGTGCTGCCGCCGATCGAACTGAAGTCGGTCAAGGGCATCAAGGTCACGCGCGAAGTCATCGACATCTCGGACGACGAAGTCAACGAGCAGGTCCTGAAGGTCGCCGAAAGCGCTCGCGCCTACGAGACCAAGACCGGCAAAGCCGCCAACGGCGACCGCATCACCATGGATTACGTCGGCAAGGTCGACGGCGAAGCCTTCGAAGGCGGCACCGACCAGGGCGCCGAACTGGTGCTCGGCTCCGGCCGCTTCATTCCTGGCTTCGAAGACCAGCTCGTCGGCGTCAAGGCTGGCGACGAGAAGACCATCACCGTGACCTTCCCGGCCGACTATCCGGCCAAGAACCTCGCCGGCAAGGAAGCGACCTTTGATGTCACCGTCAAGGATGTCGCAGCCCCCGGCGCTGTCGAGATCAACGACGAACTCGCCTCCAAGCTCGGCATCGAATCCGCCGACCGCCTGAAGGAAATCGTTCGTGGCCAGATCGAATCGCAGTACGGCTCGCTGACCCGCCAGAAGCTGAAGCGTCAGATTCTCGACCAGCTCGATGAGATGTACAAGTTCGAGACCCCGAATTCGCTCGTCGACGCCGAATATAACGGCATCTGGAGCCAGGTGAACAACGACCTCGCCCAGTCCGGCAAGACCTTCGAGGACGAAGACACGACCGAAGAAAAGGCACGTGAGGAATACAAGACGCTCGCCGAGCGTCGCGTCCGCCTCGGCCTCGTTCTCTCCGAAATCGGCGAAAAGGCAGGCGTCGAAGTCAGCGAAGACGAAATGCAGCGCGCCATCTACGATCAGCTGCGTCAGTATCCGGGCCAGGAAAAGCAGATCCTCGAATTCTTCCGCAGCCAGCCGGGTGCCGCCGCTTCGATCCGCGCGCCGATCTTCGAAGAAAAGGTCATCGATCACCTGCTCACCGAAATCGACGTTACCGACAAGAAGGTGACGAAGGAAGAACTGCTCGCCGAGGAAGAAGGCGAGGCTAAGGCCGAGACCAAGAAGGCCGCGCCGAAGAAGAAGGCTGCCGCCAAGGCCGAAGCAGCTGAGGCCGGTGAAGGCGAAGAAGCCGCACCGAAGAAGAAGGCTGCTCCGAAGAAGAAGGCGGCTGACGAAAGCGCCGAATAATCGCTTTTCAGTTCAGAAGTTTGGAAGGCCTCGCCATCGTGCGGGGCCTTTTTCTATTATCTGGGGCAGTTTCATTCTCGCCGCCTACTCCATTGTGCCTATTCATCCGGAACAACAAAGAGTTGCAATAAAGTATAATTCGATGCAGATTTCGCTGATGGTGGGGAGGACCTGAAGATGACTGCAAAGCATGACATGAAGAAGCTTGTGGAGGAAATCTATGCTGTGCGTGACCGCGGCGATATCGAGGGCACGCTGGCGCTGATCGGCGAGGGGTGCACCTTTCGCATGGCCGGTAATACACGGCTGGCGCCCTTTTCGACTGAAGCAAGCGGGCATGCTTTCCGCCAAGCGATAACGCAGCTCATTACGGTATGGGATCTATCGAATATCAAGACATCAGGCATCTATGTCGACGAAGATGAGCACATGGTCTTTGCCCACCGCGAAGGCGAGGTCAGGCACATCCCATCGGGTGTGAGCTTCCATACGGAATTCGTCGACAAGATCCATTTCCGGGATGGGAAACCGGTCAAGATCGTCGAATTCGTCGACACGCTGCAAGTGGCCGAGACGAGCCGGATCATCCAGCTCGCTTAAACGGCCTCCAAAGTCCGAGCGCTTCAAAGCGCGTTGTCAAACTTGATTTGGGGTTTGGTGCGGCCGACTGGGCGTCGGCCGCCGTTAAGATTTAGCGCTCAATGCGCTGTCAGTTGCGCGACTTTCCTGACATGGTTGACGGCTGCGGCGCCGCCGGCGGTCTGGGTGAAGAGGTGGAGCGTTTCCTCTTCGTCGTCGGCGACAGGCGTCAGGGCCTGATCCATATAGGTCTTCGACTTGGCATCCCTTGAAATCAGGAATGCCGAAATCGTCAGGCCAATGATCGTGCCGGCGAGCGAGGCATGTTTGCGGAAGGTTTCCCAGGCGAAGCGCGGCCAGAACACCAGCGGATTTTCGCGCGGCAGGTCCGGGCGACGCTCCGACGGCGTCTTCAGGCGCAGCAGGCCGCTTTGCAGTGGATGCACGTTTTCCAGCGGCACGGTGGTCGCGAAGGAGACGAGAACCTTGACGAGCCTTGCAAGCGGGACTCCGGTTGCCACGGCGCGGCGCAGCAGCGTCTTCATATGATCAGGCGAATAATAGAGCGACCAGGCCTCGTGGTAGATGTCTTCCCACTGCTGCTTGCTCATCTTGGGATGCGCGGTGCAGACATGCTCGACATCGTAGATGTTGAGATCGGCATCCATCTCGACGCCCTTCTTCCATAGGACCTGATGGTCCTCGGAGCCCGGCAACGGCGTCAGGATGAAGAATTCGATGACGTCGAGCGGCAGCTCTTCCTGGATGATCGTAATGTCGCGGCGGATCGATTCCGGCGTATCGGCGGGGAATCCCAGGATATAACCGGCAAGCGTCATGATGCCCTGCGCCTTCCAGGCGAGCAGCATCTTGCGGTATTCGGTGATCTTGTTCTGGTTCTTCTTGGCGGCGGTCAGATTGTCCGGATTGACGTTTTCGAGGCCGATGAAGACACGGGTGACACCGGCGCGGCGGGATTTCTCGATGAAATTCGGGATCTTGTGGCAGAGCGTGTCGACCTGGATCATCAGGCCGAGCGGAATGCCGTCGCGCTCCTTGAGCTCGATCAACCGGTCGAAGATCGCTTCCCAATCCTTGTTGCGGGCGAAATTGTCGTCGGTGATGAAGAATTTGTGGATGCCCTGCGCCCAGTTCATCCGCACCAGCTTTTCGACGTCGTCGGCCGAGCGGAAGCGCGACTTGCGTCCCTGTACGTTGATGATGGTGCAGAACGAGCACTGATAGGGACAGCCGCGTCCGGCATCGAAGCTGGTGCTGAGCCCGAGCGTGCGCTGGATATTGTCCTTCGGCAGGAAGGGAACCGGTGTGCCGCCGATGCCGGGAAGGTCGTTCATGAAATTGTAGAGCGGCTTCAGCTCGCCGGCGGCGGCGTCGCGCAGCACCATGTCGAGCCGGCCCTCGGCCTCGCCGGCAAACATCGAGATGCCCATGTCACGGCAGGCATCGAGCCCGACCGCCTTGCCATCCAGCATCGACAGGCAGCCGGAAACATGGAAGCCGCCGATGGAAACCGGCAGGCCGGCATCGCGGAAGGGCCGGGCGATATCAAGGGCGCGCGGATATTGGTTGGTCTGGACGCCGACAAGCGCGATCATGCCGAAATTATCGTGACGCTTGAACTGCGCCAGCAGGCCGGCAAAATCGATCCGCGTATTGGTCTCGTCGATCACGGTGATGTCGATCGCCGTATCGTCTCCGAGCACCTTGCGCTCGGCGCATTCAGCGGCGATGCCATAGAGTGCCGCGAGCGAATTGGAGGGAATCATCGCCCGCCACCAGCGGATGACGTAGCCATCATCGTCATAATGCGACGGCTTGATCAGGATCAGCTGAAAACGTCTGCGGGCAGCTTCCAAGACATGGGACAAGAGTATCTATCTTTCTTTAGAAGCTTTTGCCCGAAGGCAAAATGGATTTGAAGGCATCTATCAGGCACGGCGTATCAATGCGATTTAGGCGGTCAAACTAAGGCGTAAAAAAAGGCACGGCGCGCAAACGCTTCGCGAAACTTGTCATTCCTTAATATACTACCCGATATCCAGCAGCAATGCGCGGTGGTCGGAGACCTCAGGCGCCTCGACCACCTCGAATTTGGCAACCTTCACCGGCGGTGTAACCAGCATGTAGTCGGCAAAGCGGCCCTGCTTCAGATAGTAGGAGGTTCGCGTGTCTACAAGGCCGTTTCCGGTGACGAGATCGGAAAGCCCGAGTCTGGCGAGCATGGTGAAGGTCGCGCTGTCGGGCAACACATTGAAATCGCCGCAGACGACGAGCCCTTCGTCACCGGGCCAGACGCGCTCGATCAGCCCGACCAGCGCTGCGGCCTGCTCCTCGCGCGCCGCCGTGTCATCCTTGCCTGCGGGATCGCGCAGGCCATGCATGTGGGCGATGGTCACGGTCGAAGCGTGCTCATGGCTGAAGAGGCGGATGCAATGGGCGTTTCGCGGCCGGGGATGGTCGCCCCAGCCATCAGCGGAAAAATGGCCATGCACGAAGTCCAGCCCCTGGGCAATGACGGAATGGGTCTTGCGCACGAAGGTAGCCAGCCCGAATTCGGCGGCAATGGCGGTATCGCCGTCGAACAGCTCGCCTCTCGATGTCGGGCAGAAGAAGCCGTCATGGCCGGGCAGGGCGGCGCTGACCTCCGTGAATAGATTGAAGCGCTGTGGCAGCTCCAGCCCTGCATCCCGATAGATCGACCATCCGCAGCCCGTACCTGGCGCCCGCAGCACCTCCTGCAGGCACAGCACATCCGGATCTGCCTGCCTGACATAGCCGATCAGGGCCTCATGCAGCCTGCCGCCCCACGCGTTCAGCGAAATGATGCGCAATGTCGTTCGGCTCCGTTTGGCGGCCGGATCTGCTGTCTACACGGCGAGCTTTAGAGTTCCGACTTGATGTCGCCCATCCGGTTCCAGGCATCGAGGCCGGCGATCTTGTAGGCTTCGGCAAGCGTCGGATAGTTGAAGGTGTTTTCGACGAAATATTCGACCGTCCCTTTGAGATTGAGCACCGCCTGGCCGATATGGACCAGCTCGGTGGCGCCTTCGCCGACGATATGCACGCCGAGCAGACGGCGAGTCTTCAGCGAGAAGATCAGCTTCAAAAGGCCGGTGTCGAGGCCCATGATATGACCGCGCGAGGTTTCGCGGAACCGGGCGATGCCGCACTCATAGGGAATACCGCGCTCCTTCATCTCCTCTTCGGTCAGGCCGCAGGTCGAAATCTCCGGCACGGCATAGATGCCGTAGGGGAAATATTTCGGCGGCTCCTTGGCGACCGCGCCGATCGCGACGCGGGCGGCGATGCGGCCCTGTTCCATCGAGGTCGAGGCAAGGCTCGGAAAGCCGACGACGTCGCCGGCGGCGTAGACGTTGGCAACCGATGTCTGGAACGTCTCCGGATTGACCTTGAGACGGCCGCGGCTATCGGCTTCGAGGCCGATGGCCGGAAGGTTCAGCGCGTCAGTCGCCCCCATGCGGCCGGCGGCGAAAAGCACCATGTCGGTCGTCAGGCGCCGGCCACTGTCGAGCGTCAGCTCGACCTTGCCGTTGTCGAGCGTCTCAACCTTGTCGGCCTTCTGGCCGAGCAGCAGCTTCATGTTGCGGTCGCGCAGCTGATAGGTGAAGTCCTCGACGATTTCCTTGTCGATGAAGTCGAGCATCGTCGCCTTCGGGTCGATGACGGTGACGGCCGTGTCGAGCGCGCTGAAGATCGTCGCATATTCGATGCCGATGACGCCGGCGCCGATGACGACCATCGATCGCGGCAACTCCTGGATGTCGAGCAACTCGTCGCTGTCGAGTACAGTCTTGCCGTCGAAAGGTATGTAATCGGGACGGAACGGCTTTGTGCCGACGGCGAGCAGTACGCTGGCGGCGGTGACCTGCGTGGTCTCGCCGTCATCCTTGATCACCTGCAGCGTCGACGCATCGATGAAGCTCGCCTTGCCGCGAATGTGCTGCACGCGGTTGCGGGCGAACTGGTGTTCCAGCACCTCGACCTCGTGGTTCAGCGTGATCAGCAGGCGGCGGCGCAAATCATCTGCGCTGATCTCTTCCTTGACGCGGTAAGACCGGCCGTAGAAACCGCGTTCGCGCCAGCCGGAGAGGTTGAGCGCGGTCTCGCGCAGCGTTTTGGAGGGGATGGTGCCGGTATGCACGGACACGCCGCCGACGCGTTTGCCCTGCTCGATAACAAGCACTTTCTTGCCGAGTTTTGCAGCCTGGATGGCGCCGCGGCGCCCTGCGGGACCGCTGCCCACCACAACGAGATCGTACTGAAGCATCATCAAGCCCCGGATTGGAAAGGAATCATTTTGCGACGCAAAATGTCGCCCGTCCATCGTTAGCCGGTCAATGTTACAGATTGTTTTACGGCCGCCTGATTGGTCCTGACGGGCGCTTTTTCGGGCAAGTGAGCCCTTCGGGAAACAGCTTTACGCCATGATGTCGGCGCGCGACGGTTTTCATGCGCGGGTGATGTAGTCCGCGGAAATATCGCTGACCTTGGTAACGCCGAGCAACGCCATATTGCTGTGCAGTTCCGTCTTCAGGATGTCCGCCGCCTTAAGCACGCCCGGTAACCCCGCGACGGCTGCGGCATAAAGGAACGGCCTGCCCACGAACACGAAACAGGCCCCGAGCGCGAGAGCCTTCATGATATCAGTTGCACGCCTGAAACCGCCATCGACCATGACGGCAACGCTGTCTCCGACACGTGCTGCAATCTCCGGAAGCACCTGAAGCGGTGAAGCGGTGCCGTCAAGCTGGCGGCCGCCATGGTTGGAGACGATCACTCCATCCGCCCCGGTGTCGGCAGCCCGGGCCGCGTCGTCAGGATGCATGATCCCCTTGACCACAAGTTTGCCGGACCACCTGTTGCGTATCCGCTCCAAATGATTCCAGTTGAGGTGGTCGCGCCTGCCGAAATCGCGCGTGACGTTCGAGGAGATGATCGGCGCGCCTCTTGTGGCATAGGAATTTTCAAAATGCGGAATGCCGTGCCGAACGATCGTGCGCAAGAATGTGCCGGTGGTCCAACGCGGGTGCGAGATGCCCTGCCATGCCAGGCGCAGACCTGGACGCAAAGGCGTCGAAAATCCGGCCCTTACATTGTTTTCCCGATTTGGCAGCGTGGCTGTGTCCACGGTCAGCAGAAGTGTGCGCAAGCCGGCGGCGCCGACGCGATCGATCAGAGCATCGATACGATCGGGTTCGCCGGGGAGATAGGCCTGAAACCACGCTTGTGGCGAAACCGCAGCGATCTCTTCCAAGGGGATAAGTGAGGAACCGCTTATAATCATCGGGATTCCCGACTGTTCCGCTCCCCGCGCGAGCACGATGTCACCTCGATAGGCCATCAGCGCGCTGATACCCATCGGCGCGATGCCGAATGGTGCGGCATGGGTCTTGCCGAAGAGGCTCGTCTCGGTGCTGCGTTTCGAGACGTCCCGAAGGACACGAGGCCGGAAGGCATAGGCCTGGAAAGCTTCCGCGTTATGCCGCAGCGACGCATTGGTCTCGGTCGCGCCGGCGATATAACCGAACAGAGGCTTTGGCAGATGTCGCCGCGCCTTCATTTCAAAATCATCGAGGCAGAGCACGTCGCGGCAGAGCCGGGTCGATCGATCGGTGTTGCCGCTGCGGATCGTCATAGAGCTTCATCTTCTCGGTATTTCGGGCGGGCATTGTTCAGACATGGTGGTTGCAGGATTGCATACAATCCCGCACGACCAACTGCTGTCAACTCCAGCATTCCGCAGTCTTCCCACGCCGATGGGCCGCCGCAGGATCGACGTGCGGCGGCCTTGCACCTCGTCGGCGGTCGGTCCTGGCTTTTGTTCAGATCAGCTTCAGCCCCTTCAGGCTGACATGGCCGTCCTTGCCGATGATGACATGGTCGTGAACGGTGATATCGAGCGCCTTGGCGGCATCGATGATCACCTTCGTCATGTCGATGTCGGCGCGCGACGGTGTCGGGTCGCCGGAGGGGTGGTTGTGGACGAGGATCATCGCCGTTGCCGAAAGCTCCAGCGCGCGTTTCACCACCTCACGCGGATAGACCGGCGTGTGGTCGACCGTGCCGCGCCCTTGCACCTCATCGGCGATCAGCACATTGCGTTTGTCGAGAAAGAGGATGCGAAACTGTTCGCGGGTTTCGTGCGCCATGGCGGCATGGCAATACTGGATGACCGAAGACCACGAGGACAGGACCTGTTTGCTCCTGAGCTCGCTCTTCAGGGTCCGATGGGTCACAGTCGAGATCAGCTTCAGGTCGAGCGCCACGGCCTCGCCGACGCCCTTCACCTCCGTCAGCAGCGCTGCTGGCGCACCGAAGACGCCGGAAAGCGAGCCGAATCGCTCGATCAGCGCCTTGGCGATCGGCTTGGTATCACGCCGCGGGATCAGCCGGAAAAGCAAGAGCTCGAGGATTTCGTAGTCGGCAAGCGCGGTGTCGCCCAGTTCGCGGAAGCGGTCACGCAACCGCTCGCGATGACCATGATAATGTTCTTGCGCGGCGAGCGAGGCGGGCAGGGCGGTCCTGCCATTCGCCGCGGACGGCTTTTGCGGTCGTCCGCCGAAGAACGAGCGTTCGTCGGCGGCAATGGGCTCTTGCGTTGGGAAAGGCAACTCGTCGTCGGAAGATGTCGCAACAGGTCCCTTCGCCATCGGATCGTTACCCGTTGTGCGACGGCAGGCCCGGGCGGTCGAGCCCGCCCGGCGACAGCGTGAAGATCTCGCAGCCATCGGAGGTGACGCCGACCGTATGTTCGTACTGGGCCGAAAGCGAGCGGTCGCGGGTCACCGCCGTCCAGCCGTCGGCCAGCACCTTCACATGCGGTCGGCCGAGGTTGATCATCGGCTCGATGGTGAAGATCATGCCTTCGCGCAGTTCCGGCCCCTCATTGGCGCGGCCGTAATGCAGGATGTTCGGCGAATCATGGAACAGCCGGCCGACACCGTGGCCGCAGAAATCGCGCACCACCGAACAGCGCTCGGCCTCGGCATAGGTCTGGATCGCCTCGCCGATCGCGCCGGTTCGGGTGCCCGGCCTGACGGCTGATATGCCGCGCATCAGCGATTCATAGGTGACCTCGAGCAGGCGCTCGGCGGCGCGCTTGATCGTGCCAACAGGATACATCCGGCTCGAATCGCCGTGCCAGCCGTCGAGCACGAAGGTAACGTCGATATTGACGATATCGCCTTCGCGCAGCGGCTTGTCGTTCGGAATGCCATGGCAGACGACGTGATTGATCGAGGTGCAGGTCGATTTGGTATAGCCGCGATAGTTCAGCGTCGCCGGATAGGCGCCGTGCTCCAGACCGAAATCGAAGACGAATCGGTCGATCTCATCGGTCAGCATGCCAGGTTTGACGATGTCGGCAAGCGCATCGAGGCAGCGCGCGGTCAGCTGGCATGCCCTGCGCATACCCTCGAATGCTTCAGCGTCATAAAGCCGGATGGCGCCGGTATTCTTCGGCGGCGCGGAAGAGGCTTCGATATAGTTCACCATTGCAGGGCCTTAGCGGAGATTATTAGATTTGTTCATAATGCAGCTATGCCGGGTTCGTCCATCGCGATCAACTGCCAGGACGAGATTTCTGACCGGATCGGATCCGTTTGGCGTGCAGCTTTCCAAATCGGTCCGAGGCCAAATCGTTGGACCGGATGGAATATCCACAATCTTCCCAAGGGGATAGGATTGATTGCCTGAAATCTCCCCGTTACTCACCGATTGGTGACAGCGGGGAAGGGGCATTCATGCTGAACGAAGCGATTAATCTTGAGATCTTACCGGAGGCCGCCGGCGAGCCGGAACGGCGCGTGCGTGATCGCGGCGCCACCGAACGCGCCATCCTTGCCGCCGCCAAGGGTCTGCTGGCCGAGCAAGGCTTCCAGAATTTCGGCATCAACGCGGTCGCCCGCCGCGCCGGCTGCGACAAGCAGCTGATCTATCGCTACTATGGCGGCCTCGACGGCCTGGTCGAAGCGATCGGCGCCGATCTCGGCACATGGGTGAAGGATCGCATTCCGGAAGACACCGGCGGCATGTTCCTGCTCACCTATGGCGACCTGATGGAGCGGCTGTCGCTTCTTCTTCTCGATGCCTTGAGAGATGATCCGTTGATGCGCCGCATCCTCGCCTGGGAAATATCGGAAAACACCGAGCAGGTGAGGCGGCTGTCCGAAGCGCGTTCGAAGGCGCTCGCTCTCTGGCTGGAGCGCATGCGCGGCTCGCTGGCGCCGCCGAAGGGCGTGGATGCAGCAGCCGTCAACGCCGTCGTCATCGCGGCGATCCAGCACCTCGTGCTCGCTGCTGCAGCCGGCGGGCAGTGCGCCGGCCTGTCGCTGAAGACATCCAAGGATTGGGAAAAGGCGGCGACGGCGCTGAAGCGCATCGTGCGCGGCGTCTACGGTTGAGATCTGCTCATCCACAGGGGGCGGGTTTCGCGTTAACCTTAACAAATGGTTTACGTTGCGCGGGCCTGGTTAAGCCGACAGTGTGGCGGTGAGCAGAGATGGTATGAGTGAGAGTGCCCGAGTTGACGCCCATGGGAACGAAGATCGCTAAAGCCGCGTTTCTGGTGACGGCGATGATGTTTTTCGCAGTCCTGGCGCTGGATATTGCAATTCCGACGCTGGTGCTTTGCATCATGGCATTGTCAACCTGGTTGGTCTCCCTCGATCTGCCCGTCGCGCGCAAGCATGGAGGAGAGGCCGCATGAAGTGGTTTCTGATCTTCTGGGCCGGCCCCATCGTCTTTCTGGGCGGATGGTACTGGCTCTCCTATTACGACATGAATTTCGGCATCTTCATGCTGTCGCGGCAGGTCCATGACCTGACGTTCGAGCTTTACGGAAAGGCGCTCGGCATTCCGCCGGAGACGATCCCACCGCTCGTGGCCCGCGCGATCGCGGTCGACAGCCTCGTCGTCTTTGCCATCCTCGGCTTCAGAAAGCGCAAGTCGATCATCGCCTGGTGGACGGCGCGTCAAGCGCTGAATTCGTCTCCCGACCTTGCCAGCAAGGAAAGCCTGTCGAGCGCGCCCTGAAGGATGAAACTTGCCGCGGCCGAATCGATCCGTTCGGCCCGCTTGGCGCGCGAGACGTCCATTTCGAGCAGCGTCCGTTCGGCCGCGACCGTGGAAAGCCGCTCGTCCCAATAGACGAAGGGCAGCGCCGTCTTCTGCTCCATGTTGCGCACGAAGGCGCGCGTCGCCTGTACGCGCGGACCCGCCGATCCGTCCATATTCATCGGCAGGCCGATGATGAAGCCTGCGACCTTTTCCGATTGTGCAAAGTCCAGCAGCGCCTGCGCATCGATGGTGAACTTGACGCGCCGGATCACCGTGCGCGGCGTGGCGAAGCGCCGCCCGAGATCGGACATCGACAGCCCGATCGTCTTGGTGCCGAGATCGAGGCCGGCAATCGCCTGTCGCGGGGCAAGCGTCTCGGCCATTTCCTCGATCGTCAGCACCGTCATCGCCATGTCATCCCGTCAAAAGAAATTGAAGTCGCCGCCGCTTTTCTTTGCGGCCGCATAAGATATGTCCTTAGAGCATGATGTTGAAAAGCGTGAGCGCTTTTCGGACCTGTTTTTACATCACGTAATAAAGGAGACATTTCATGAAGATCACCTGGCTCGGCCATTCCGCCTTCCGCATCGAGACATCAAAGGCGAAGATCCTGCTCGACCCGTTCCTCAGCTATAACGCCTCCTTTTCCGGCCAGGATATCAAGGATGTTTCGGCAGGCGTCACCCACATCCTGCTGACCCATGGCCATGGCGATCACGTCGGCGACACCGTGGCGCTTGCCAAGGAAACCGGCGCCGTCGTTCTCGCCAATGCCGATCTCGCCGCCTGGCTCGGCTCCAAGGGTGTCGACAAGATCGAGATGGGCAATACCGGCGGCACGATCGCGCTCGGCAGCTTCTCGGCGACCTTCACCAATGCGCTGCACTCATCTGCCCAGATCACCGAAGACGGCGTCTCGCACGCGCTCGGCAACGCCAACGGCCTGATGCTGCACTTCGACGACGAAGCCTCGATCCTTGCCATGGGCGATACCGACATCTTCTCCGACATGGCGCTGATCAATGAATTGCACCAGCCCGATATCGGCCTCGTGCCGGTCGGCGACCGCTTCACCATGGGTGGCGCGGTGGCGGCACTTGCCTGCCGGCGTTATTTCAACTTCAAGACCGCGATCCCCTGCCACTATGGCACCTTCCCGATCATCGACCAGACGGCCGAAAAATTCGTTGCCGGCATGGAGGGATCGCAGACGGATGTGAAGGCGATCAAGCCCTCCGAGAGCCTGTCGATCTAGCGAAACCCCGTTGCGTAAGGCGGACATGGCCTTTATAGCGGGTAGGAAAAATCCTATCCGGAGAATGCCATGTCCGTCGATCTTGCCACCGTGAAGCGCGTCGCCCGCCTTGCCCGTATTGCCGTCTCCGAGGATGAGGCAAATCGCATGGTCGGCGAGCTGAACGGTATCCTTGGCTTCGTCGAGCAACTCTCCGAAGTGAATGTCGATGGCGTCGAGGCGATGACGTCAGTCACCCCGATGGCGATGAAGAAGCGGAGCGATGAGGTGACCGACGGCGGCAAGGCGGCCGATATCGTCGCCAATGCGCCCGTCACCGATCATAATTTTTTCCTGGTGCCGAAAGTCGTCGAATAAGGCTTCGAAGCCTCTTTCCGACCCTGTTGCCATTTCCAGATCTGAAGCGAAAACACGATGAGCGAACTCACCAGCCTGACCATTGCCGAAGCCCGCCAGAAGCTACGCGCCAAGGAAATCACCGCGACCGAACTGACCGAGGCCTATATCTCGGCGATCGATGCCGCCAATGGTCAGCTGAATGCCTATATAAAGGTCACGCCGGATCTCGCCCGCGTCATGGCGAAGAATTCCGACGCGCGCATCGCCGCCGGCAACGCAGGCGATCTCGAAGGCATCCCGCTCGGTATCAAGGATCTCTTTGCTACGGTCGGTGTGCACACCCAGGCCTGCAGCCACATTCTCGATGGTTTCGAGCCCCGTTATGAATCGACCGTGACGCAGAACCTCTGGGATGACGGCGCCGTCATGCTCGGCAAGCTTAACATGGACGAGTTCGCCATGGGCTCCTCCAACGAGACGTCGTATTACGGCGCGGTCATCAACCCCTGGCGCTCCGCGGGTTCCAACCAGCAGCTCGTGCCCGGTGGTTCCTCCGGCGGCTCGGCCGCAGCCGTCGCCGCTCATCTTTGCGCCGGCGCTACCGCGACCGATACCGGCGGCTCGATCCGCCAGCCGGCAGCCTTCACCGGCACCGTCGGCATCAAGCCGACCTATGGCCGCTGCTCGCGCTGGGGTACCGTCGCGTTCGCGTCCTCGCTCGATCAGGCGGGCCCGATCGCCCGCGACGTGCGCGACGCCGCCATCCTTTTGAAGTCGATGGCAAGCGTCGATGCCAAGGACACCACGTCGGTCGATCTGCCGGTGCCGGATTATGAAGCCGCGATCGGCCAGTCGCTGAAGGGCATGAAGATCGGTATTCCCAACGAATACCGCGTCGATGGCATGCCGGATGAGATCGAAGCCATCTGGCGCCAGGGCATCGCCTGGCTGAAGGAAGCCGGCGCCGAGATCGTCGACATCTCGCTGCCGCACACCAAATACGCCCTTCCGGCCTATTACATCGTCGCTCCCGCCGAGGCATCCTCGAACCTCGCCCGTTACGACGGCGTGCGCTACGGCCTGCGTGTCGACGGCAAGGATATCGTCGACATGTACGAGAAGACACGTGCCGCGGGCTTCGGCAAGGAAGTCAAGCGCCGCATCATGATCGGCACCTATGTGCTGTCCGCCGGCTATTACGACGCCTATTATATCCGCGCCCAGAAGGTCCGCACGCTGATCAAGCGCGATTTCGAACTCGCCTTCGACGCCGGCGTCGACGCCATCTTGACGCCGGCGACACCGTCGTCGGCATTCGGCGTCGCCGATGAGAACCTCGCCGCCGATCCGGTGAAGATGTATCTGAACGACATCTTCACCGTGACGGTCAACATGGCGGGCCTGCCCGGCATCGCCGTGCCGGCCGGCCTCGACCAGAAGGGTCTGCCGCTCGGTCTGCAGCTGATCGGCAAGCCCTTTGATGAGGAAACCCTCTTCAAGACCGCCCATATCATCGAGCAGGCGGCCGGCCGGTTTACGCCCGCCAAGTGGTGGTAACCGACTTAACGATTCGAGAGACAGAGGCGCCGATCACGAGGCGGTCGGCGCCCGGCCTTCTTTTGCTCAATAGGCCATTTTTTCATATTCGTTCCTTCGAGCAGGAACTCAGCACCCCTCTGTTGTCCGTAACCATCATTCAGTCGATCTGACGGAGGCTGGTACGATCTTGTTGGCTAACGCTGATAAGACTTGCTGTCGATGAGGAGGACGTCCCGCTCGTTGATATGTCCGTGAAGGAACTTCGTACCTTTAGGGATCAGTATCGGGCCGCAAAATCGGTGCATGTTGACCTCGCGCCAGATGCTCGAACAGTTGACGCGTGATGGGTTGGAGTTCTTGAACGGCTTGAGAGCACAGCAGAAGTCGTCGCGTCGCCCAGGCGTCAGTGAGTCTGACAAATGCGATCGGCATGGTGCGACGGCAGCGGCGCGCGGCGATTTCGGGAACAATACCGAAACCCACGCCATCCGCCGCCATCCTGCAAATGCCTTCAAAGGTTCTGAGATGCACGCGCGGCTGCAACCTGTGGCCCGCGCGCGCCGCGTGGTCATCGACATGCTGCTGAAGAGCACCTGCAAAGCCGATCTGGTCTTCGCCGAGGAGTTGAGAAAAGGCGATCCGCCTTTCCCTGGCCATGGGGTGAGTGCTCGACATGACGGCGACGAGTCGATCGACCGCAAATGGCGATGTTGTCAGCGGTGAAGTCTCGATCGCGTCGGAGACGATCCCAATCTCCGCCAGTCCGCCTGCTATTGCCTTGACGATCTCGGAACTCGGTCGCTCGGAGAGATTGACGTCGATGCGGGGATGCGCCGCCAGCCACGGTCCAAGACGGCCGGGTAGGAATTCGGCCATTGCCGCCGTATTGGCGAAGAGCCTGATCGTGGCCCGGACTCCCCGCGCATGCTCTGACAATTCCGCCTGCATCGCTGCCACCTGGTGCAAAACGAGACGGGCATGATGCGCCAAGGCTTCTCCGGCCCGCGTCGCGCTGACGCCCCGCCGCCCGCGATCCAGAAGCGATACGCCGCCGGATGCTTCCATCTCACGGAGTCGCTCGCTTGCCGCAGCCAAAGAAAGATTGGCCGCCGAAGCGCCATGCGTGATGCTGCCAGCCTCCACAACGGCGAGAAAGAGACGTAAATCTGCAAGATCGAAGCGCATGGCGCAAAGATAACACACAGTCAGGCTTCGGGAAAACCGAAGCCTAACGATGGAAGTTCCCGATTGTGGCCAAGCGTCGTATTGCTCTAAGTGGCAGCATGGAGCAGATCAATTTCACCACTGTCACAATCGCCGTCATTTTCTTTGTTGCCGGTTTCGTCAAAGGCGTCACGGGCATGGGCTTGCCCACAGTGGCCATGGGTGCACTCGGCGCGCTCCTTAATCCATTGACGGCGGCCGCGCTGCTGCTCGCGCCATCCTTCGTCACGAATGTTTGGCAGCTTCTTGCCGGTCCACGATTTGGAGCGCTTCTGCTGCGACTGTGGCCCATGATGGCGATGATCGTCATTGGCACGCTGGCCAGCTCCACCCTGCTTGCAGGCGGTAATGCCGGCCGCACCACAATGGCTCTCGGGCTCGCGCTGGTCTTCTACTCAGGCTACACGCTCCTTGCTCATCAGCACCGCGTGCCCTCCCATTGGCAGCCTTGGGCATCGCCTCTGGTTGGGCTGGCAACGGGCGTCATGACAGGTGCTACGGGCGTATTCGTCATTCCCGCCGTTCCGTATCTTCAGGCGCTCGGTTTCGAGCGGGACGAACTGGTTCAGGCATTGGGCCTATCCTTCAGCATTTCGACCATTGCGCTTGCTATCGCCCTTCTCTCCCATGGGACTCTGCCAATCAGCGCACTGACGACGTCGGTGCTTGCCGTCATCCCCGCCCTAGTTGGCATGGTGGCTGGGCAGGCGATCCGCATGGGGATCAGTCAAGATGTCTTTCGGCGTGGATTTCTCGTCTGTCTCCTGATTCTGGGACTGGAAATGGCGCTTCGGTCGCTTCTGTCGCAATGAGACCGCTTGTGGTGGCACGAGGTGGATGTCAGGAGCTGACCCAGCAAACGGCGAGATGCGATGGCCGAGAACCCGGTCATGCTGCATCTGAAGGATCTCGGGGTTCACTTCGCGACTGGAGAAGGCAGGTGACGTCTCGGATTTCGAGGCGGCGCCTGTTATAGAAAGAAGGCTTTTCGGGGAGGTCCTCATGCCGAACAATGATCTTGCGCGATTGATCGAGGCAGCTGATCGCCTCGCTGCCGGTGGGTTCACCATGGGCGCGGATTGGCAGGCGGTACACGAAATCTGCCAGCGTCACGAAGGTGAACAGCCGTTCGACTGGGGTCACGCGCTCTGCCATCGCATCGAGGGCGACGACTGGAATGCCGATTACTGGTATCGTCGCGCCGGAAAGAGACGAGGCGCCGGCTCGATGGCCGACGAGTGGTCGGCGATGCGGACGGAACTCTCTGCAAAGGCTGGAGGCTAACACCCTGACTACGCCGGTTGGAGCATAGTCAGGGTGGGTTGCCCGATTACCTGCTATTTAGTTGCGACCTGACCAGCCTCAATCCTTTTTCGGTGATCCGGTAGGGTTGGCCGCTCGAGGACTTGATGGCCCTCAGCTGCTTCAGCCTGCGGAAGAGATCGAGATCGACGCCGGGATAGAGCCAGCCATCGCGGGTGAAGCAACTGACTGCCTCGATCTTCCTGTTGTCGTCGCGAGAAATTTCGATGCGGCCGCCTTGGGCCATGAGATGCAGGATGCGCTGCTCCGTGCGAGAAATGTCCATGTGTTGAGATCCGGTATCGCGCCCGGCAGGGCGCACAAAAACGATCTGGCGTTCATTCGAACGTCAGGGCTTCGTTTTTTTCGGGCCCATGCGCGCAAGAAAACTTGCGGGCAGGGCCTTTACCGGGTCTCAGGCAGGCTCAACATAAAACACCTCGATAAGCTTTATTATTCAGCCGGGAAAATTCGGTCAAGAGCGTGCTCTCAGGTTAAAACCGGTCGAAAACCGCAATTTCCAGCCATCATCTCCTTGGAGCCACTGGTAAATTTCGCGACTCAATGGTCTAGTTGAGGGGTAACGCGGAGGTGTCGTTGATCCACATTCGCAATGCCCGCGATGGTGAAGCGGAGCTATTGAGCGAGATCGGGCTCAGGGCCTGGCAAAATGCGATGGCGTCGATCGGCGAATCGGACGCGATGATCGATGCAGCGCGCAACGCCTTTCGGAACTTCGTGGAAAACGACTGGCTGACCATCACCGTCGTCGAGCAGAACGGCCAGGTCGCAGGCTGGGCGGCGCGCGAGCGATTGGACGAAACCATCTCAGATTTCTGGATCGATCCTGCCTTCACCCGCCAGGGGCTTGGTTCGGCGCTTCTCGTCCGCATCGAAAAGGAAATCTCCGATCAGGGCTTCGAGAGGGCGGCGATGCAGACCCATTCCGGCAATAGCGAGGCGATCGGCTTCTTCCGGAAACACGGCTACAGCATCCACTGGCTCTCGGTCGCCTATAATCCGAAGCTCGATCGCGATGTGCCCTCGGTCGGACTGACAAAACAGCTCGTTTCCGATGGCGGCGGATACGGGCAGGAATTCTGACGTTTGAAAGGTGCTGCAGGAGGCGGAGGATTGCTTACGGCCGCCGGGCGTGGTTCTCGGCTCATAGCGGGCTATTCGGACGTCACGCAAAAATTGTTGCCTTCGGGATCATTCAATACGCTGTAGGCATCCGTGTCGCGGACGAATGTCGCCCCGAGGGATAGGAGCCGTTCCACTTCTTTTTGCCGGTCCGGAGCGGCGATATCGAGATGAACACGGTTGCGGGCGGTACGCTCTCCCTGGCGAAGGTGGAAGCAGAGGCGTGTTCCGGGACCATCGACCATCACCGTCGGATCCGTTTCCCGTGTCAGCCCCAATGCGGCAAGGCGGGCCAGCTCGGCATCGTCATAAGGCATCACTTCGTAGCCATCGAGCGCCGCCGCCCAGAAACGAGCAACTCGCCAGGGATTGTCGCAGTCGATGACGATTTCTTTCAGCCTTGCCATGACGCTTCTAAAACTTACCGGATCGACGCTCGGAGACGCGCTCAGCGATCGCCCCGCCGATGGCCGGCAGCAATGCGAAAAGCATGAGCTGTGGTGTTCCCTGCAACGTCAACAGGCCGGAAATGGTGAGCGCGAGCAGCAACCCTGCCAGCGTCCCGACCAGATAGGGCAGATAACCCTTCAATAGCGCCTCCCTATCGCGATGGCCAAAATCCAAGCGCATTTGGACTGAAGATAGAGATCACTATGGTATCGACAACTGGGGCGGTCAGAATTCGTGTCGATCGCTCGGCTTATGCCGATGTCGCCGTCCGTGGTGCAGACGGCCTCTCGCCCCAGACAGAAGCCGCCGACAGCAACTCTTGCACAAGGGAAAGCCTTGCACCGCTACGCCATTTCCGTTACCTCACCAGTGGAAAAGAACAGCCTGCAAAGAGTATCAGATGACCCTTGTCGACGTCCGCACGCCTGATCCGAAACGCTTCATCCCCGGCGCCACCGGCGACTGGGAAGTCATCGTCGGCATGGAAGTCCATGCCCAGGTGCTGTCCAATTCGAAGCTCTTCTCCGGCGCCTCGACGGAATTCGGCAAGCCGCAAAATTCGAACGTCTCGCTGGTCGACGCCGCGATGCCCGGCATGCTGCCCGTCATCAACGAGGAATGCGTCAAGCAGGCGGTGCGCACCGGCCTCGGCCTGAAGGCCGAGATCAACAAGCGCTCGGTCTTCGACCGCAAGAACTATTTCTATCCCGACCTGCCGCAAGGCTATCAGATCTCGCAGTTCAAGGATCCGATCGTCGGCGAGGGTAAGATCGTCATTTCGCTTGGGCCGGACCGCCAGGGCCAGTTCGAGGATATCGAGATCGGCATCGAGCGCCTGCATCTGGAACAGGATGCCGGCAAGTCGATGCATGACCAGCATGCGACCATGTCCTATGTCGACCTGAACCGTTCCGGCGTTGCGCTGATGGAGATCGTCTCCAAGCCCGACATGCGCTCGTCCGACGAGGCCAAGGCCTATATGACCAAGCTGCGCTCGATCGTGCGTTATCTCGGCACCTGCGACGGCAACATGGACGAAGGTTCGATGCGCGCCGACGTCAACGTCTCGGTCCGCCGTCCGGGCGAGGGTTTCGGCACGCGCTGCGAAATCAAGAACGTCAACTCCATCCGCTTCATCGGCCAGGCGATCGAATATGAAGCCCGACGCCAGATCGGCATTCTGGAGGAGGGCGGCACGATCGATCAGGAGACCCGCCTCTTCGACCCGAACAAAGGCGAGACGCGCTCCATGCGCTCCAAGGAGGATGCGCACGACTATCGTTACTTCCCCGATCCAGACCTGCTGCCGCTCGAATTCGACGATGCCTTCATCAAGGCGCTCGAAGCCGATCTTCCCGAGCTGCCCGACGACAAGAAGGAGCGCTTCGTGCGCGAGCTCGGCCTGTCGATCTATGACGCTTCGGTGCTCGTCTCCGAGAAGGCGATTGCCGATTATTTCGAAGCGGTCGCCGCAGGCCGTGACGGCAAGACGGCGGCAAACTGGGTGATCAACGATCTGCTCGGCGCCTTGAACCGCACCGGCAAGGATATCGAGCAGACGCCGGTTTCGCCGGCCCAACTCGGCGCCATCATCGATCTCATCAAGGCGGGAACCATCTCCGGCAAGATCGCCAAGGATCTCTTCGAGATCGTGCTCATCGAAGGCGGCGATCCCGCCGAGATCGTCGAGACGCGCGGCATGAAGCAGGTGACGGATACCGGCGCGATCGAGAAGGCCGTTGACGAGATCATCGCCGCCAATCCCGATCAGGTCGAAAAGGTCAAGGCGAAGCCGACCATGGCGGCATGGTTCGTCGGCCAGGTAATGAAGGCGACCGGTGGCAAAGCCAATCCGCAGGCTGTCCAGGCCCTCGTCAAGGCGAAGCTCGGCATCGAGGAATAAGCGGTGTACTTCGTCCGCACCGCCGGCGAACGCGACGTGGAAAAGGTGCGCGCCCTGCTGGCGGAGAGCTTTCATGCTACCTATGACGACCTCCATGGCGCAGCCAAGGTGGATGATCTCATCGCCCATCTCTTTGCGGCGGCGGCGCTGAAGGCGCGGCTGGCGCGAAAGGATGCCGAATTCCTCGTTGCCGATGACGGCCGCAATATTGGCGGCATGGGTTATGCGGCAATGTCGCAGCAATTGACGAAGACGGTCATGCTGCATCTCCTCTACGTCAGGCCGGCGCTGCAGCGCCAAGGTATCGGCCGCGATATCTTCGCCGAGCTCGAAACCTGTTTTCCGGATGCGGAGATCATGCGTCTCGAAGTCGAACCGCAGAATGCAGCGGCGATCGCCTTCTATCTCACGCACGGCTTCACCGAGGTCGGCCGCAACGAGAACAGTGGGGCCGGGCAATCCGGCATTCCCGCGCTGATCTTCGAAAAACCGCTCGAAGGGCATTGAGGCCGTGGCGGGGGAATTGCCCGACATACTCATTCGTCAGGCGCGCAAAGAGGATCTGCCGGCGCTCGTGGCAATCTTTGCCGCCGATGCGCTCGGCGGTCATGGCGATACCACGGAAGCTGAAGCCTTCCCGGATTATGCCAGGGCCTTTGCCGCAATCGAAGCTTCGCCAGACCAGATGCTTTACGTTGCAGAGCGCGGCGGTGAGGTGGTTGGCACGTTCCAGACGATGGTGACGACGTCGCTGACCAGCCGTGGCTCCTCGGCGATGATTATCGAGGCGGTGCAGACGCGGGCCGATCTGCGCGGGCAGGGGATCGGTGCCGCGATGATCGAATTCGCCATTGCCGAGGCAAAAGGCCGCGGCATGCGGCTGGTGCAGCTGACCTCGAATGCCCTGCGTAGGGATGCCCACCGTTTCTACGAAAGGCTGGGCTTCAGGGCCTCGCATCTGGGCTTCAAGATGGCTTTGAAATGACCCGTGGCTGTCGTGGAATCGCTGGACAATTCGGCTTCGCGACGGCATAAGCGAGGGAATGAATTCTGGTTTGGCCCGCACCCGGCGGGCACAAGGAAAAGACATGTGGAATCTTCTGGTTCAAACCTTCACCTGGTGGAACAGTCAGACGATGGGCACGCGTTTTGCGACCTGGCGTTTTGGCAAGCGTGTCGGCGAGGATGAATTCGGTAACGTCTATTACGAAGGCGGCATGTCTTCCTACGGTCTGCCGAAGCGCTGGGTGATCTACAAGGGTTATGCCGAAGCCTCCGCCATTCCGCCGGGCTGGCATGGCTGGATGCATCATCGCACCGACGTTCCCCCGTCCAAGGAAAACTACGTCGCCAAGGAATGGCAGAAGGGGCATCGCCCCAACCTAACCGGTTCGCCGCAGGCTTACCGTCCGCCGGGCTCCATCGCCGTTCCGGGTGAGCGGCCGCGCGTCACCGGCGATTACGACGCCTGGACGCCCGGCAACTGAGACGGCTCGAACGGGCAATTCCAGGCCCGGCTTTTGGCCACAATTGACCTTTACCCGCAGGTTGGCCGCGCTTGACCGCGGCCGTGAACTGAAAATGTCTGGAGACGGGTACATGAAGCTCTTCACGCGGAACATGGTGCTGCGTGCCGCGGGATCGCTGCTGGCGCTCTCGGCCCTGCTTCCGCCAGTTGCGGCAAATGCCGCACGCATCGAAAATCCGGTTGCCGTCTTCTCCGGCCTCGACAAGATTACCGGCCGCATCACGACCTTCGACGTCTATGTCAACGAGACGGTGCAGTTCGGCGCGCTGCAAGTGACACCGAAGGCCTGTTATTCGCGCGACCAGGCCGAAGCGCAGAAGATCGACGGTTTTGTTGAGGTCGATGAAATCACCCTCGACCGCAAGATCCGCCGCATTTTCACCGGCTGGATGTTCGCCGCCAGCCCCGGCCTCAATGCCGTCGAGCACCCGATCTACGACGTCTGGCTGAAGGACTGCAAGACGAGCTCGGACGTCCCGGCGCCTGACGGCGCCAAGGCGACAGCCCGCTAACGCGACCTGACGGCCGCGTTATGCTGTGGGTGTCTTGTTCCTCTTGAAAAGACCCTTGGCAAAGCGAAGCGCACCGGCGAGCACGATGAAGACGAGAACGCCGGCCTTCTTGAAGAAGGCGAGGGCGAGTGCCAGCAATCCTACCTTCGCGGCAATCTTGGCGCCCGCGCCCGCAGCGATCATTCCCGCCATCCCATAGGCCGCGATCTTGTCGCCCTCGACATAGTCGCCATAAGCCATTCCCTTGTCGAACTGTACGAGCTTGGTGACGGTCGGAATGACGCCTTCGATCTCTTTCAACTGATCGAGGCCGGCGACGAAGTTGAATTGAAATACGCCCTGGCGGCCGAACACACGCACGGAATAATTCAGCGTGTGCTGCGGCTGCGTGTCGTCGCCAAAGATCAGATCCCGAGCCCAGTGCATCGCATGCGCAGATTGGTCGTAGTGCGGCGTGGAGGCCCAGCCGACAAGCGTGATCTTCGGAAACCCCTGCTTTTCGCGTTCGGCGTTGTTTTCGCGGATCGCGTCTTTGATGTTCTGCAGCAATTCGTCGTAGTTGGTCGTGGCGGCATCGGCGTCGGAAACATAGCCGTCAGCATTGTATTCGACGGTGGAACCCCAGGCCTCGATATCGGTCGGCGCATATTTTGCCGGGAAGATCATCCCCATCGTTCCCGCCGCCGCCGGCGGGTTTCCCCAGATATCGACCAGCACCGTCTTCGCGTCGGCAGGGCTGAGATAGTAGAAGTCGGCGGGTACGTTCAGCGTTGCCTTGGCTTCAGGCAGCTTGATCACGCCCTGCTGAAAATCGAGCTTCTCCAGCAATGGCTTTTCTGCGTCGGAAAAATCGCTCCTGTTCGCAAACATCTCTTGGTAAGGGCGTGCGCCGGCCTGACTCGTCAACAAGGCGAAAAGGATCGCGGCTGCAAAATATCGTTTCAAAATTCTATCCCCCGTTGCATTCCGGAGCCTAGCCAAACCAGGTGGAAAATCAACGTTTGGATGAATCAATCGGGCTTAAAACTTGAGGTGCGGCGACTCCATCGCCGTCGCAAGCATCACGGCATAATCGGCCTTCGGAACGTCGATCGCTCCGAACGTCTTCAGGTGCTCGGTGGTGAATTGCGTGTCGAGCAGGGTGAAGCCCCTTTCCCGTAGCCGGTCGACCAGATGCACGAGGCAGATCTTCGAGGCATCCGTGCGGCGCGAAAACATGCTTTCGCCGAAGAAGGCCGAGCCGAGGGAGACACCGTAGAGACCGCCGACCAGTTCGTCGCCATCCCAGGCTTCGACGGTATGGGCATGGCCCATGTCGAAGAGCGTCGCGTAAAGTGATCGAATCGTCTTGTTGATCCAGGTACTCGGGCGCCCGGATGTCTCCTCCGCGCAAGCCGCGATCACCTGATCGAAAGCGTGATCGAAACGGATCTCGAAGGGTTTCCTGCGCACCGTCTTGGCAAGACTCTTCGACACATGGAAATGGTCGAGCGGCAGCACGCCGCGCAGCTCCGGTTCGACCCAGAAGATCTCCGGGTCGTCGGCGGATTCGGCCATCGGGAAGAGGCCGATGGAATAGGCGCGCAGGAGAATGTCAGGGGTGATGCCTGGTGACTTCCTGCGCGATCCTGCCATTCCTGCCCTATGCCGCCGGTGTGTTGGCGAGGTAGTGTTCCAGCCAGTGGATGTCGTAGTCGCCGTTGGCGATATCCTGGTTGGAGACGAGATCCTGGAACAACGGCAGCGTCGTATTGATGCCGTCGACAACAAATTCGTCGAGCGCCCGGCGCAGGCGCATCATGCATTCAACACGGGTGCGGCCGTGCACGATCAGCTTGCCGATGAGGCTGTCGTAATAGGGCGGGATCTTGTAGCCCTGATAGGCACCGGAATCGATGCGCACACCGAGGCCGCCCGGCGCGTGGAAATGGGTGATCGTGCCGGGCGAGGGCACGAAGGTGCGCGGGTGCTCGGCATTGATGCGGCATTCGATGGCGTGACCGGAAAAATGCACTTCGTCCTGCGTCACCGAGAGACCGCCGCCGGAAGCGACACGGATCTGCTCATGCACCAGGTCGATGCCGGTGATCGCTTCGGTGATCGGATGCTCCACCTGCAAACGGGTGTTCATTTCGATGAAATAGAACTCGCCATTCTCGTAAAGGAATTCGATCGTGCCGGCGCCGCGATATTTCAGCTTCTTCATGGCGTCGGCGCAGATCTGGCCGATTTTCATGCGCTGCTCGACGTTGAGTGCCGGCGAATTCGCCTCTTCCCAAACCTTCTGGTGGCGGCGCTGCAGCGAGCAGTCGCGCTCGCCGAGATGGATGGCATTGCCTTCGCCGTCACCGAACACCTGGATTTCGATGTGGCGCGGCTTGCCGAGATATTTTTCCATGTAGACGGCATCGTTGCCGAAGGCGGCTGCCGCTTCCGTGCGCGCCGTCGACCAGGCTTCGATCAGGTCGGCCTCGCTCTTGGCGACCTTCATGCCGCGTCCGCCACCGCCGGCGGTGGCCTTGATCAGCACGGGATAGCCGATTTCGGCGGCCGTCTTCAGCGCGTCCTCTTCGGTCTTCACTTCGCCGTCCGAGCCCGGAACGACGGGAATGCCGAGTTCGAGCGCCGTCGTCTTGGCGGTGATCTTGTCGCCCATGATGCGGATATGGTCCGCCGTCGGCCCGATGAAGGTGATGCCATGGGCATCGAGGATATCGGCGAACTTGGCGTTCTCCGACAGAAAGCCGTAACCCGGATGCACGGCATCGGCGCCGGTGATCTCGCAGGCGGCGACGATCTGGTGGATGTTGAGATAGCTCTCGCGCGAGGAGGGCGGGCCGATGCAGACACTTTCGTCGGCAAGGCGCACATGCATGGCATCGGCGTCGGCAGTGGAATGAACCACGACGCAGGCGATGCCGAGCTCCTTGCAGGCCCGGAGCACGCGAAGGGCGATTTCCCCGCGATTGGCGATGAGGATTTTCGAAATCATGGGCATCGGCCTATTCGATGACCACGAGGGCTTGGCCGTATTCGACGGGATGTCCGTCATCGACGAGGATCTCGGTCACCTTGCCGGACTTCGGCGAGGGGATTTGGTTCATCGTCTTCATTGCTTCGATGATGATGAGCGTCTGGCCTTCCTTGACGGTCGCGCCGACCTCGATGAACGGACGCGCGCCCGGAGCCGGCGCCATGTAGACGGTGCCGACCATCGGAGCATTGACGACGTTGGCGGGGTTACGGGCGGGCGCTGCGGCCGGCGCGGCAGCGGCTGCCGGCGCAGCGGCTGCGGCATAGCTGGGTGCTGCGATCGGCGCCTGGACGTATTGCGGCGTACCGGCGCGCGAAACGCGGATGCGCAGGTCGTCCTGCTCGACCTCGATCTCTGTCAGATCCGTATCGTTGAGAATATTGGCGAGATCGCGGATCAGTGCCTGATCGATACCCGATTTCTTTTCAGCCATGGTGTTGCCCTGTCTTCTTCTTATGCCGTGATGTTCTTCAGCGCGTGGAGCGCCAGGATGTAGCTGTGAGTCCCGAAGCCGCAGATCACGCCCTTGCATGCCGGCGCGATCATCGACTTGTGACGGAATTCTTCCCGTGCATGCACGTTGGATATGTGGAGCTCGATGACGGGAATGGAAATGGCGCGGATCGCATCATGCAGCGCGACCGATGTATGCGTATAGGCGCCCGCGTTGATGGCAACGCCGGCGGCCTTTTCATCTGCCTCGTGGAGCCAGTCCACAAGCGTGCCTTCGTGGTTGCTCTGCCGGAAATCGATATCAAACCCGAACTCGCGGCCGGCGGCCTTGCAGTCGGCTTCGATGTCCTTCAGCGTCTTGCCGCCATAAATGCCGGGCTCTCGTTTACCCAGCATGTTCAGGTTGGGGCCGTTCAGGACGAAAATCGTTTGCGTCATCGAATGTTCCGTAAAATGTACGACGGCAACCTATAGACTCCGCGAAGGCTGAATGAAAGCCCTTACGGGTTGGCCAGCGGGAATCACGCCACATTTGTCCACATGGCTGAAACGCTTCGATTTTGGCGATTTGATGGGCGGCCGACCGGCGGCTGGTTTGCTCAGCAGGCAGTCTTGCCGCAACTGCGCATGTTCTTGACCTTGGCTTCGAGATCGTCGAGCCCGACGGCGCCCGGCACCAGTTCGTTGCCGATCACATAGGAGGGCGTGCCGCTGATGCCGAGGCTGGAGGCGAGCTGGTAGGTCGCCTGGACGATGCCGTCATTCGGGCTCTTTGCCATCTCGGCGCGGATCTTGTCCTCGCTGACGCCGAGCGAAGCGGCGACCGCGATCGCTGTTTCGTCGGAAGCGCGGCCCTCGGTGCCGAGAAGGGCGACATGGAAATCGGCATATTTCTCCGGCGCCAGCTTGCGGAAGGCATCGGCTACCTTGTGGGCGGCGACCGAATCCGGTCCGAGGATCGGAAACTCCTTGAGCACGAAGCGGACGTTCTTGTCCTTCTTCAGCATCGCCTGCATGTCGGGAAGTGCGTGCCGGCAATAGCTGCAATTGTAATCGAAGAATTCGACGACGGTGACATCGCCCTTGGGATTGCCGAGCGTGACGTCGTTCTTCGAATCGAAGATGTCGGCGGTGTTCTCTTCGATCGCCATATTGGCCTTCACCAGCCGCTGGGCTTCCTGCTTTTTCTGCAGCGCATCCTGGACTTCGATCATGATCTCGGGATTCTCGATCAGATATTGCTTGATGAATTCGCCGAACTCCTTCTTCTGCTGGTCGTCGAGCGCCGCCGCCGGAAGCGGAAGGGCGATCGATGCGGCAAGCGCCAGTGCGGTGAAGGTTTTCGGGAAGAATGCCATGATATCCTCGTCAGCGGCGGTGTGGCCGTCTCTTTGTCGAGAAGACCGTCGTCGGGTTAATGGACTTGAATGCGTCGCGTCAAGGTACGGCGCGTCCGGTTCTCATCAAACAGGAATTTTTCATCCCCGCGCGGCCCTCGCGGGATTGTGATGAGCCGATTAATACGGCAATTGTCGGGCCGTCATTGAAGAAGCCGAGTGAGAAGCGATCTTGTTTTCCATATCGAAACGCAGCGAAGTCGAGCCTTTTCACGCTATGGACGTTCTGGCGGAGGCGACGAAACGGCGTGCAAGAGGTCATCCCGTGATTTCGATGGCGGTCGGTCAGCCCTCGCATCCGGCGCCTCAGGCAGCCCTCGAGGCGGCGCGCGCCGCACTTTCTGACGGCCGGATCGGTTATACCGATGCGTTGGGGACGGCGCGGTTGAAATCCGCACTTGCCTGGCACTATAGGGATCGCCACGGACTGGAGATCGATCCCGCGCGCATTGCCATCACCACCGGCTCCTCGGCGGGCTTCAATCTGGCCTTCCTGTCGCTCTTCGATGCCGGCGATGCGGTGGCGATCGCAAGGCCCGGTTATCCCGCCTATCGCAACATTCTCGGCGCGCTGGGTCTGAAGGTTCTCGAAGTGCCTGTCACGGCCGAGACCCACTTTACGCTCACCCCTGAGAGCCTGGAAGTGGCGCAGAAGGAAAGCGGCCTGACGCTGAAAGGCGTGCTGCTTGCAAGCCCCGCCAACCCGACCGGCACGGTGACCGGCCGCGAGGGGCTGAAGGCGCTTTCGGATTATTGCGCCGCCCATTCCATCGCCTTCATCTCTGATGAAATCTATCACGGGCTGACCTTTGCCGGCGAGGAGGCGAGCGCGCTGGAGCTGACAGACGAGGCGATCGTCATCAATTCCTTCTCCAAATATTATTGCATGACCGGCTGGCGGATAGGCTGGATGGTGCTGCCGGAACGGCTGGTGCGGCCGATAGAGCGGGTGGCGCAGAGCCTTTATATTTCCCCGCCCGAGCTCTCCCAGATCGCCGCCACCGCCGCTCTCGGCGCCGGTGCCGAGCTGGATCGTTACAAGGCGAGCTATGCCGCCAACCGCGAGCTGCTGATGCGGCGCCTGCCGCAGATCGGCCTTTCGATCGCCTCGCCGATGGACGGCGCCTTCTACGCCTACCTCGACGTCACCCGCTTTTCCAATGACAGCATGGGCTTTGCCAAACGCATGCTCGCGGAAATCGACGTCGCGGCAACGCCCGGCCTTGACTTCGATCCCCTGGAAGGAAATCGAACCCTGCGTCTATCCTATGCGGGCTCGGAAGCCGAGATCGCCGAGGCGGTGGAACGAATCGCAGCCTGGTTGAAGTAGCGCGCCGGCAGCCGGCTGCTCGCTCTCCTATCGGCTAGCTTCGCGATGAAAACAGCGAGGCGAGCGTCGAAGCCGGTTTGTTGTTCAGCCGCGGCACCACCACGAGCTGCTTGATGTCGCCGCGCTTGTAGGCGGCGAGGAAGCGCTTGTAATCCTTGAACGAGACGCAGCCGTTGGAATCGCCGTTCCTGCCGAGCATGTAGGTGTGGGCCAGCAGGCCGACGCGGTCAAAGATGGCGTCCGAACCCTCGACCGGCGTCAGGCGCAGCGCCTCGACGCCGTGGAAAAGGGCTTCGCGCATGGTGAGGACATAGGTGTGCGGCGGTGTCGGTCCGCGCATCTTCTTGTCCACGTAGCGCGGGTTGTCGCGCATCTTGCCGAGGCCGGAATGGGCTTCCAGCCGTTCGCCGTTCGGCAGATAGACGGTGCTGTTCTCGATGTCGTAGATCGCCACGCCTGCGCGCAGTTTGGGCGAAAAGACCGGCTTGTCGTAACGCGGCACGGCATCGTCTTCGTCATCTTCGATCGGCGAGTTCGGCTGGGCGTAGGCAAGTGCCGGCTCGCCAGCGCGCTGCGAACCCTTGGCGGTCGGCGCCGGTTTGCCGACGAGGCCATCGGGACGCGCCATCGGCAGCGGCACGGAACCTTCATCCGGGGCCAGGACGAGATCGAAGGGCGGCGCTTCTTCCGCGGCGGCAACCACGACAGGTGCGGGTTCTGAGGCGGGAATGGAGGCGGTTCTGACGGGAGATGCGGCCGGCTCGACCGGGGCCGGCGCGATCTGCCGGGGTCCGGCATCGGCAAGCGCAAGCAGGGCCGGGACTTCGGCTGCGGCGATGGCCTCTTTCGAGGGAATAATGATCCGGTCGCTATCGCCTGCTTCTGGCTTTACCGAGGCAAGCTCGAGCGGCGGCGGCGCGATCACATCATCCTTGCGGAATTTGGCGCTGTCGGAAATCGCGGCGACGACCGGTTGCTCGGCAGCTATGGTGAGCCGATTGTTCTTTGTCAGAGCGGCCAGCGCCGTTGCCGCGGCGGCGGTCTTTTCGGCATGGGATTGGATGAGGCTCGCCGTTAGCGGCATCTTCGGTTTCGCGTCAAAGGGAGCCAGCCGATCGGCCTTGCCGACATGAATCAGCCGCTCATGGTGTGACGGCGGCGCCAGCTTCGGCGCGGTCCCGACCTGTGTCAGGCGATCAGACGGAGAATAGGGCACGGCCATCGAATGCATCGTCGCGAAAGTCGCGATCAGCCATGTGGAGGTCAGAAATCCGGCGCCGACGACACCGCAAAGAAAACCGCGAGATCTGCGCCAACGGAAAGCAGATCCGCCAAGAGGGGTGACGTTATCGAACGTCCCGACCGCAAACGCCATACTACACTCGTCTTTCAAACTCGCTACGCAGGCCGGCGGCACTGACTGACTAAACTTCGCCGGGGCCGGTAAAGGCGCAAATGGGCCGAATTTAGACCAGTTGCGACATCCGACTGTTTCGCAAGGATGACGAATTATGGTTTCTAATTTATTTACGCGGCGTCGCTCTTTCTCTCGACGTCTCACAAAGAGATGCTTTGGGCCTTCTCAGGCGCGCTCCATCACATAACTTCCCGGCGCTTCCTCGATCGCGTTCAACGCGTCGCCGCCGGGTTTGCGCGCCGGCACGCGTCTGCCGTCATGCGTCTCGATCCAGGCCTGCCAATGCGGCCACCACGATCCCGGCGTCTCGGTCGCCTGGTCGAGCCAGGTCTCGTAGTCGCCCTTGGCGGGGCCGCCGGTCCAATATTGATACTTCTTCTTGTCGGGCGGGTTGACGACGCCCGCGATGTGTCCCGAGCCGGTGACGACGAACTCCACTTTGCCGCCGAAGAACTGGCTGCCGAGGAAGACGGACTTGGCAGGCGCGATGTGATCCTCGCGGGTGGCGAGATTATAGATCGGGATCTTCACGTCCCTGAGCGACACCGGCTTGCCGTCGAGGATCATCTCGTTTCGCGTCAGCGCATTCCGGAGATAGCAGTTGCGTAGGTAGAAGGCATGGTTTGCCGCTGCCATGCGGGTCGAATCGGCGTTCCAGAACAAGAGGTCGAAGGGCAGGGGATCCTGGCCCTTCAGGTAGTTGTTGACAAAATAGGGCCAGATCAGCTCGGAGGCGCGCAGCATGTTGAAGGCCATCGACATCTTCGTGCCGTCGAGATAGCCGGCCGCCTGCATATGCTCTTCGAGCGCCGTAAGCTGCTCCTCGTCGACGAAAACCTTGAGATCGCCGGCATGGGTGAAGTCGACCTGGGTGGTGAAGAGGGTCGCGGTCTTGATGCGCTTGTTCTTTTCCTTGGCATGCAGCGCCAGTGTCGCCGCCAGCAGCGTGCCGCCGACGCAGTAACCGACGGCGTTGACGTCTTTCTCGCCGGTCGCCTTCTCGATTGTCGCAAGCGCGAAATCGATGCCCTCGCGGGCATAGGCCGCCCAGTCCTTATCGGCGTGGCGCGCATCCGGATTGACCCAGGAAATGACGAAGACGGTCTGACCCTGGTCGACGCACCATTTGATGAAGGATTTCTGCGGGTTGAGGTCGAGAATATAGAATTTGTTGATCCAGGGCGGGCAGATCAGCAGCGGCCGCTTCAGCACCGTTTCGGTCGAAGCCTCGTACTGGATGATCTGGCAGATGTCGTTCTGGGCGATCACCTTGCCTGGTGTCAGCGCCATGTCGCGGCCAACGGCAAATTTCGTCATGTCGGTCTGGCGAAGGCGAAGATCGCCATGTCCGGCGGCGATATCCTCGGCGAGCATTTTCATTCCCCGCACCAGATTGGCGCCGCTGGTGGCGATCGTCTCGCGGTAGAGCTGCGGATTGGTGGCGACGAAGTTGGTCGGCGATAGCGCAGCCGTAATCTGCTTCACATAGAATCCGGCCTTGTGCTTGGTGTGCTCGTCGAGGCCGTCGGTCTCCGACACCAGCTTTTCCGCCCAGTCTGATGTGACGAAATAGACCTGGCGGAGAAAATCGAAGAACGGATTCTTCTGCCAGTCCTCGTCCGAGAAGCGCTTGTCCTTGCGGGTATCCGGCTCCGGCGGCGTGGGGCCGCCCTGCAGGCCGCTCGCGCCTTGCATGCGCTGCATCGATCGCATCCAGATACCGAAGAACGAGGACATCAGCTGGGTCTGCGCCTCGAAGGTCCGGCGCGGATCGGAAATCCAGTATTCGGTGACCTTGGAGAGCGTCTTGACCATGTCGGTCATCGGATCGATGGCGCTTTCGGTGATCTCGCCGCGTTCGCGCGGCGCAAGCCAGGCAGACGCTGCCTGTCCGAGATTTTCGAGCGCCCGGGCGAAATTCATCGCCATGGCCTCGGGATCCTTCAGCAGATAGGGATCGAGATCGGTCGCGTCGATACCGGCCTTGCCGCCACTCTCCTTCTTGCTGTCGGTCACCATTTCCTCCGGCGGCAGCACTCTTTTTATCCAATCGTTGTACATCGTGATTGAACGAGAAAACAAGTTCCACGCGCGTCGGCTCATGCTATTGCTTTGTGGCTGCGACAAATTTAACAGTCGAAGCAGTCAGAACTGGATTTTTGAGGCATGACGAAGAACGGCATTTTGCGCATCGCAACCTTCAACCGCACCGCACTGATCTGCGCCGCGGCGGCGATGGCCCTTGCCGGATGCAATCTGACGGCGGAACAGAAGGCCGCCGCCGCCGCCAAGCGAGCGGCGCCGACCGCCGTCGTCATGCCGGCGACCAAGGGCGAGGCGGTCGAAGGCGGCCTTGCTAAGTCGCCGGACGGTTATCCGAATTTCGGCGCGCCGCTGACGGCCGCCAACGTCCAGATGAGCGACGAGCAGGCGGCCAACCTGCAGCATCAGCTGACCGCACTTGCCGCCCAGCGCAAGGCCGGCACCCTCTCGGAAGCCGATTATCAGGCCAAGGTCGCCGAAATGCGGCGCCTGGCCGCCGAGCACGGCACCGATACGCTCTCCGAAATCTCCAAATAGACCTTGCCTTTCAGGCAATTTGGACGCAAAGCCTTCCGGATGGATCGGAAGACATAATTTTCCCGATAAAGCGCGTTACGCGGCCTTTCCGTCAAAGATTTGCCGCGTGGCTTGGGTCTGATGAATACGGCGTTGCGATTCTGAAGTTCGTGTCGCAGCCGCCGGGAGACGGAACGAACTTCGACTGCGGCCCGAAAAGCCGCCTTTCCATGGGGAATGAAATGGAAGAGTTTCACAAAGTCCGGCGTTTGCCGCCTTATGTTTTCGAACAGGTCAACCGTTTGAAAGCAAGCGCGCGAGCGGGCGGCGCCGATATCATCGATCTCGGCATGGGAAACCCTGACCTTCCGACTCCCCAGTCGATCGTCGACAAGCTGTGCGAGGTCGTGCAGGATCCGCGCACGCACCGTTATTCGTCGTCCAAGGGCATTCCGGGGCTGCGCCGCGCCCAGGCCGCCTATTACGCCCGCCGTTTCGGCGTCAAGCTCAACCCGGATACGCAGGTGGTCGCCACCTTGGGCTCCAAGGAAGGCTTCGCCAACATGGCGCAGGCGATCACCGCGCCTGGCGACGTGATCCTCTGCCCGAACCCCACCTATCCGATCCACGCCTTCGGCTTTCTGATGGCAGGCGGCGTGATTCGCTCCATGTCGGTGGAGCCGGATGCGAGCTTCTTCGAGCCGCTCGAACGCGCGGTCCGGCATTCGATCCCGAAGCCCTTGGCGCTGATTCTCAACTACCCCTCGAACCCGACAGCCTTTGTCGCGACGCTCGATTTCTACAAGGACGTCGTCGCCTTCGCCAAGAAACACGACATCATCGTGCTTTCCGACCTCGCCTATTCCGAGATCTACTTCGACGGCGCCCCGCCGCCGTCGGTTCTCGAAGTACCGGGTGCGATCGACGTCACGGTCGAGTTCACCTCGATGTCGAAGACCTTCTCCATGCCCGGCTGGCGCATGGGCTTTGCCGTCGGCAACGAGCGGCTGATCGCGGCGCTGACCCGCGTCAAGTCCTACCTCGACTACGGCGCCTTCACGCCGATCCAGGTGGCGGCGACGCATGCGCTGAACGGCGACGGCTCCGACATTGCGGAAGTCCGCAACGTCTATAAACGTCGCCGCGACGTCATGGTCGAAAGCTTCGGCAAGGCCGGCTTCGACGTGCCGCCGCCGGCTGCCACCATGTTCGCCTGGGCGAAGATCCCGGAAAAGTTCCGTCATCTCGGTTCGCTGGAGTTCTCCAAGCTGCTGGTCGAGAAGGCCGACGTCGCCGTTGCCCCGGGCATCGGCTTCGGCGAAATGGGCGACGACTATGTCCGTCTGGCGCTTGTCGAGAACGAACACCGCATCCGCCAGGCTGCGCGCAACATCAAGAAGTTCATGTCGACGGCAGACGAGACGATGCATAACGTCATCTCGCTGAACGCGCACCGCTAATCCAACTCTCCGGCAGCCGTGTTTTACGGCTGCCGCCACACAGACATTCAGGATCGATCCATGGCAGATGCCCTCAAAATCGGCATTGCGGGCTTGGGCACCGTTGGCGCCTCGCTAGTCCGCATCATTCAGCAGAAGAGCAACGAGCTTGCCGTCACCTGCGGGCGTCCGATCACCATCACCGCGGTCTCCGCGCGTGACAGGACGAGGGACCGCGGCATCGATCTTTCCGCTGTTACCTGGTTCGACCGCCCGGAAGACCTTGCCGAAAAGGGCGATATCGACGTCTTCGTCGAGTTGATGGGTGGCGCCGAAGGGGCGGCCAACGTCTCGGTGCGCGCCGCACTCCAGCGTGGTCTCCATGTGGTGACAGCCAACAAGGCGCTGCTTGCCTATCACGGCGTCGAGCTTGCGATGATCGCCGAGGAGAAGGGCGCGCTGTTGAACTTCGAGGCGGCAGTCGCCGGCGGCATCCCGGTCATCAAGGCGCTGCGCGAATCGCTGACGGGCAATGCCGTCTCGCGCATCTACGGCATCATGAACGGCACCTGCAATTACATCCTGACCAAGATGGAGAAGGAGGGGCTTTCCTTCGCCGAATGCCTCAAGGAAGCGCAGCGGCTGGGTTATGCCGAGGCCGATCCGGCCTTCGATATCGAGGGCAACGACACGGCCCACAAGCTGTCCATCCTGACGACGCTCGCCTTCGGCAATCGCATTGCGGCCGACGATATCTATCTGGAAGGCATCACCAACATTTCGATCGAGGATATCCACGCCGCCGCCGAGCTCGGTTATCGCATCAAGCTCCTGGGTGTTGCCCAGCGCACCGATACCGGCATCGAGCAGCGCGTCCATCCGACAATGGTGCCTGTAGATTCGGTCATTGCCCAGGTCGACGGCGTCACCAATGCGGTGGCGATCGAATCCGACGTGCTCGGCGAGCTGCTGATGGTCGGCCCCGGCGCCGGCGGCAATGCCACGGCCTCGTCGGTGCTCGGCGACATCGCCGATATCGCCAAGAGCCAGCCGGGCGCCCAGCGCGTACCGGTGCTCGGCCATCCCGCAACGACGCTGGAGCCCTACCGCAAGGCGCAGATGCAGAGCCATGAAGGCGGCTATTTCATCCGCCTGACCGTGCTCGACCGCACCGGCGTCTTTGCCAGCGTCGCAACCCGCATGGCAGAAAACAACATCTCGCTGGAATCGATCGTCCAGCGCTCCAAGCAGCATCTGGCCCCCTCGCATCACCAGACGATCATTCTCGTCACCCACGCGACGATGGAGGAGTCGGTGCGCAGGGCGGTCGCCTCGATCAAGTCGGAAGGTTATCTCTTCGGCGAGCCGCAGGTCATTCGCATCGAGCGGCCGAAAGAGGAAGGCTGAGCCATTCTTCCCGTGCGGAATAGTTGAGCCGCCCCGCCTCTGGCAGGGCGGTTTTTTCTGCTATCTATGCAACCTTTCGTTACGGAAGCCTATATTAACAGATACCGAAATATTGATATAACTAAACCAGAGATGGTGAGTCGTCTGGGTGGAGAATTTCATGAGCAAGGACAGCCACGCCGGGAAGGGGTATGGCCGCCCGAGCGAGGTGCCGCCAGGCCGTCCTGATATGCTTGAGCAAACTCTCAAGCCGGCCTACCATGAAATTCGCCAGGAGGTCCCTGAGGAGGTTGACGGCGACGAACACACGGAAGGCCGTAACTGGGCCATTCTGCTGACGCTGTTTTCGGTCATACTGGTGCAACTGGCCGGCATCGCCCTGATCGTCTGGGCGGTATTCTAAAGCGTGTCGCGATCTTTCAGATTCGCTCGCGCTTTAGAGTTTTTGCTTGCACGCATGTCGTTTTCGCAAAACCGCCGCACACTTTTGCGCGACATGCTTTGGTAAATATCCGTGTCTGTAAATCCATCGCTATGTTATCTCCGCTGCTCCTGTAGAAAGAGCAGATGAAGTCAGCGGAGTGTGGCATGGCAGATCCCGTCGATCCGGTACAGCGCGCGTTTCTCGGCGTGGAGAAATCCGCGCTCGACAATCGCTGGGTCGCGCGGCTCGACCAGGCCGGGCAGAACCGCGCGCTGGCCATGTCGCAGATTCACGGACTGCCGGATCTGATCGCCCGCGTGCTGGCCGGGCGCGGCGTCACGGTGGACGAGGCGATCGAATTCCTCGATCCGACGATCCGCAGCCTGATGCCCGATCCTCACACATTGACCGATTGCGAAAAGGCCGCAGTCCGCCTCGTGAGCGCCATCGAGCGCGGCGAGAGCGTCGCGATCTTCGGCGACTATGATGTCGATGGCGCGGCGTCCTCGGCGCTGATGTATCGCTTTCTCAGCCATTTCGGCGTCAAGGTGAACATCTATATTCCCGACCGCGTCTTCGAAGGTTACGGCCCCAATCCGGCGGCGATCAACCAGTTGATCGACAATGGCGCCCAGCTGATCGTCACCGTCGATTGCGGCTCCACCAGTCACGAGGCGCTTTCAGCCGCTGCCGCGCGCAATGTCGATGTCGTCGTCATCGATCACCACCAGGTGACACATGAGCTGCCGCGCTGCCATGCATTGGTCAACCCGAACCGCGAGGACGATCTCTCGGGGCAGGGGCATCTTTGCGCAGCCGGCGTGGTTTTCATGGTGCTGGTCGCAACGCTGAGGCTGCTGCGTGCGGCCGGCAACAAGCGCATCCTGGCGATCGATCTGCTGCAATGGCTGGATATCGTGGCGCTGGCGACGGTCTGCGATGTCGTGCCGCTGAAGGGCCTTAACCGCGCCTATGTGGTGAAGGGGCTGGTCGCCGCTCGCCACCAGAGCAATGCCGGGCTTGCGGCACTCTTCCGCAAGGCGGGGCTCGCAGGTCCGGTGACACCCTATCATTTCGGCTTCCTGATCGGACCGCGCATCAATGCCGGCGGGCGGATCGGCGATGCGGCGCTCGGAAGCCGCCTGCTGACGCTCGACGACGCCGGTGAGGCAGAAATGATCGCGCAGCGCCTCGACGAGCTCAACCGCGAACGCCAGGCGATGGAGGCCATCATGCTGCAGGAGGCGGAAGCCGAGGCGCTCGCCGAATATGGCGACGGCGAGGGGGCCTCCGTCATCGTCACTGCCCATGAGAAATGGCATCCCGGCATCGTCGGGCTGATCGCGGCGCGGCTGAAGGAGAAATTCAAACGGCCGGCCTTCGCCATCGCCTTCGATCCCTCCGGCCGCGGCACCGGCTCGGGCCGCTCGATCAACGGCTTCGACATGGGCAGGATGGTGCGGTCTGCGGTCGACGAGGGGATTCTCGTCAAGGGCGGCGGCCACGCCATGGCCGCCGGGCTGACGGTCGAGCGCGCCAATCTCGGCAGGCTGAGAAGCTTCTTCACGGAGAAGGCCGAAAGGACGGTGGCCAGCCTCGTCGCCAACGAGACGCTGAAGATCGACGGCGCGATCGGCGCAAGCGGCGCCACTCTCGAACTCATCGACCGCCTGGAGGCCGCCGGCCCCTATGGCTCCGGTCACGCCCAGCCGCTCTTTGCCGTGCCGGCACATCGCGTGCGCGATGCCCGCCTCGTCGGCGAGAAACATGTGAAGGTGACGCTGGAGGCAATGGACGGATCGCGGCTCGACGGCATCGCCTTCCGCGCCGCCGATACGGCACTCGGCAATCTTCTCATCAATTCACGCGGCGCCAGCCTGCATGTCGCGGGTTCGCTCGGGGCCGAGCATTACCAGGGTTCACGCCGCATCCAGCTGCGCGTCTGCGACGCGGCTCCGGCGCGGTAATCTTCTGCGAATTTCATCAGCTGCCGGCGGTCATGACGCTCATCAGCATCTCCGCTTGCGATCGGCTCTTCATGGCCGCAAAGCCCTTCGCGGCGATGGAATCGCGCTCGGCGGTATCTCCGATCAGCTTATGGCAGCGCTCTATCATCTTGTCATAGGGCTCGACCGCCAGGCCGCCGCTGAAGGGCTGGAGATCCGGGTCGCGGATATCGCCTTCGGTCAGCACACAGACGCGATTGGCGAGCAGATAGGAAATGCGCACGATCTCGAAGACGCCGCTCGTATAATGATGGATGTTGATGACGATCTTGGAACGGGCGATCGCCGCGTCGCGTTCCGCGCCATAGATGTTGAAGAGGTGCGCGACCTTGAGCCCGCCTTGCTCCAGCGTCTTCAGGATATGGTGGCGGCGTTCGTTCATCGAGCCGTAGAAGAGCACGTCGATATCTTTGACGGGGGCATGCTGTATCTGGCTGAGGCAGCGGCTATAGCCGACCTCGAGCACGCCGGCATGGTCAATGCCCTTGGCGGCGAGATTTTCCCGGTTGCGCGGGCTGTAGTCGAGAACCGGAAGCGACTTCAGGATCGAGGTGTAGCGCGAATTGATCCAGATGCTTTCTTCCGACACCTGCTCGAGATTGATGATGACGCTGTCCTGCGGCAGATGGCCGACGATTTCGGCGGGGAGAAGATTGCCGCCGTAGATGATCGGCGCGCGGCCGGCGAACGCATTCATGTCGCGGACGATCGGTGCCGAGCCGCCGAGTTCCTCGAAGGCGCCCTGCAGGCCGAGCGCGACTTCGTCGAAGGCGTGGCTATGACTGTAGTTGGCCGGCGTCACGATCCAGATGCAATGACGGTCCTTGTGCGCCTGCCATCCGCCGGCAAAGGGCTGCAACGGGTTGCGGAGCGGCTGCTCGATCTTCGGCGCGGCTGGCAGAGCGGGCCTTTCGGTCCGTACCGGCTGCTGCGGCGCCGCAGAGGCGCCTGAAGCCTGCGAAGCATAGGCGCGCATCAATTCGCGGCCGCCGATGAATTGGCCGCGCGGCATCCAGGCGGGCGGATCATCAGTCCCCCAGATCAGATGCGGCTGCTTGATGAGCGGCTGGCGGCCTTCCTGCCACGAGGTCAGGAGAGCCTGGTCACGGCTGCGCAGAAAGGCTTCCTTGGTGGTGAAAAGACCATGCAGCATACGGCCGAGGCGGACACCGAACTTCCATTCGAAATCGGCAACGGTCGGTACGAAGGCGGCGATCTTCAATCCGGCGGCGGCAGCCTGCTGGACATAAAGCCCGAGCAGACGTTCGATCACGAAGGGGCGCATCTTCGCGTTGGCATCGCGTGAATAGTGAGCCTCACCGGCATAGGCGGTACCCGCCGGGGTGCCGACGCGCGCTTGATTTTCGAGCGATTCGAGAATGCGTTCGCAAAAGGCGAAATAGCCGGACCAGAATTTCCGGTTGCCGCAGAAATAGTTGCAGAACATGAAGGCAGTCTTGTCCTGCGGCGGCGCAATCGGATAGCCGAGCTCCTGGATATGCAGGAAGATCGGCTCCATGCCGGGATGGCCGCCAAGCAGCGAATGTTCCCAAACGTTGCTGTAAATCGCCGCGTGGCCGATCAGCGGATTGTAAAGATAGGCGTCTGCACCTTCGGCCCTGGCTTTTTCCGCCTCGGTGACAAAGGACGGGAAGCTGGTCACCGATTTAATCTCGAATTTGCTGGAGAGCAGCCCCCAGAACACGTCGTCACCGAGGCCGATCGCCTCGTGATGCTGATGCAGGATGTGGAAGAGCTCATATTCGCGGGTTGTCGCCTGCGTATTGAACGAGATGTCGAGCGGCACGGCAGCCGCGTCGAGCTGGCTGCGCTGCGAAGGATCGAGATAGGGCTGATAGACGATGACCGATCCCGTGCCGGCCGCTTTTTCCGTGAGAAGCGCCAGATCAGGAAGACCGGCCGGCAGAGCGGAAATGGGCTGATTGATCGTCAAGGCATCGTCCTTCGTGCATGGCCGCCGTCTCCGTGATTCACGAAACGGCATTCGGGCTGGTTTGGGGCCGACTATTGGACGTGAAGCTTGCGCCACACTGTTGGCACGAGTTTCGCTAGACCAGGGGAAAGGTTAAGCCGCGATGTTCGTACGTAGAGCGCGGACGCTACGAGAGGTTTGCGCCGAAGGAGAGGTGCGAGCGGCAAACAAGGCCGCGAATCTGGCTCGAATAGACGGATGATTTTTGGGGAGAGAAGTGGCACGCCCTAGGGGAGTCGAACCCCTCTTCCCAGAATGAAAATCTGGTGTCCTAACCGATAGACGAAGGGCGCTTCCTTCGTGGTGGCGCCCTTATAGTCAGCACCTTCGAAGGCCGCAAGCGCCAAGGCGTGAAAAAATCATCGTTTTCGCCGATTTTTTTCGACTGTGGAAAAACCTGGTATCGTCAGGCGACGGGGCCGGGAAAGATAAGCCAGCGGGCTGGTTTGGGCGCCATTGCGCAATCCAGTGGTACGCCCTAGGGGAGTCGAACCCCTCTTTACAGAATGAGAATCTGTCGTCCTAACCGATAGACGAAGGGCGCAGGCAACTTTACTGAAATAGGAATGCGCACCGGCTTCTGCAAGCGGATGTGATGGCTTCTATATGGAGAGAAAGTGGCACGCCCTAGGGGAGTCGAACCCCTCTTCCCAGAATGAAAATCTGGTGTCCTAACCGATAGACGAAGGGCGCTTCCTTCGTGGTGGCGCCCTTATAGTCAGGCGTTTTGAATCCCGCAAGCGGAATTGCGGTTTTTCTTTCAAAAAAGTGACAAGAAATCCGGGCGTGTTCGAAAAGCCGATTATTGAAGCCGAATCAACGGGCTGCCGGCTGTTTCTTTAACGAGGCGAGGTGGTGCTGCCGTAACGTAATGCGAAAATCGCGCGGTCGTCAGATTGCTCTTGCGGTCGTTATCGGCGCGCGTTTGCCGCCGCAGCCCCAGTTCCAGTCACGGGTTTTGCCGGTATCGAGGTGGACCGAATCCGTATGGCAATAGGTGCCGACGCCGCCGCGGTTCGGGAGCGAACGGATATAGGCGGCGATATCCCATTTCGTTACGCCGTCGATCTGGATGTCGGCCGCCTCGCAGCTCTTGTGCATCGATTCGTCGGCGCCACCGACCAGGCGGTTGTGCTCTTCGTCGCGGTAGCCTGACGTGACAATAACCGGCCGGCCGAAATGGTTTTCGACCGTCTTGATCACTTTCAGCAGGTCGGGCTTGAAGCAGCCGACCTCGACCTTGTCGTTCTGCACATGCAGGCCATTCGGCGCGATACGCGTCATGCCGGGCAGGGCGGCCTTTTGCAGCAGGCCGGAAAGACTGCCGAGCAGGTTCTGCTTCGGCGCGCTGTAGAGCGCATTCATCGTCGAGGTCGGAATGCTGCCCGTGGCGAGCGACGCTGTTTGAACTGGCGCAAGCTGGGTGCTGTTGTTCTGTGAGGATTGCTGCGGCAGCACCGGCTCCGCCGGCGGCTGCGGCACGTATGGCTGGCTGTAGACGCTGCTTCGCGCGGGTGCCGCCCCTTGCACCGGCGCATAGGCCTGCGGCTGGATGACGGTTGACGTGCTGTTGTTTTGCGGCGCCGGCTGATGATCGGAAAAAATGCTCATCGCCTGCGCGTTGATCCGGGTCGACTGCAGGACGAGCCCGCCGATATTGGCAGGTGCTGTGCTCGCCGGATCGGCCGGCGGGACGGCGGCATTCGGATCCTGCGCGACGAGCTGAGGCGCGGCCTGGGCGCCGGAGACGTTGACGAGTCGAGGGTCCGTGTAGCCCGAACGAGGGACAGAGCCTGCGGGCGCTACCGTGGCAAGCTGAGGGACTGTGGCCGACGCCGCCGGAGCAACTGCGGCGGAATCGAGCGCCTTCTTGTCCGACGCGCAGCCGGACAGCGCCAGCACCGAGGTGGCGATCAGCAAAGCGCCCGTCACGGGCATCCGCATCTGCATGTTACGCAAGCGAGCAGTCTCCAGTTGATGCGGAAAATGGGCATAAACGCCGCCTTCCGCTTCGAGTCATCGGGAGATTGCCTGCGGGGCCGGATCGCGGCAAGCGGCAAGGCGCCGGCCGGACCCGAAATCGCAAAAGCCGCAAGTTTCGCAAAAGCCTTGCGGCGAAAAACCCTTACCAGGCGCCGGTATTGCCCATCGAGGCCCAGGGTTCGGCGGGCGGAAGCGGGCTGCCTTTCTGCAGGATTTCGATCGAGATGCCGTCGGGCGAGCGCACGAAGGCCATGTTCCCATCGCGCGGCGGCCGGTTGATGGTGACGCCATTGTCCATCAACTTCTGGCAGATCGCATAAATATCGTCGACCTCATAAGCGAGGTGGCCGAAATTGCGTCCTCCGCTATAATCCTCTGTATCCCAGTTGTAAGTCAGTTCGAGGCAGGGAGCTTTTTCGTTGCGTGCACGGTCGAGATCGTCGCGAGCGGCCAGGAAAACCAGGGTGAAGCGGCCCTTTTCGTTTTCGTGGCGGCGAATCTCCTCCAGCCCGAACAGCGTGGTGTAAAAGGCGAGGGAGGCATCCAGGTCTTTGACCCGTACCATTGTGTGGAGATAACGCATTCTATCTACTCCTTTATTGGGGCTGGCTTTTTTCAGCAAGCCGAGGTCAGCTTCGGGCAAGTCAACTTTATAAAATGTGCAGCTGGGAATAACCGAAAACTAGGACTTGCGCTTATCCGTTACCAAGATGTTAATCTTGATTTCAAGAATCAGTTAACCGTAACAGTGTGACGCGTATTCGAGGGGCTGGCGACAATGGCTGACAGGATTTCATCGAACGAATACTCCGATCTCGACGAGCTATCAGGAGAGGCGGTCGATCTTGTTGAAATCACCGGCGTCGTCAAGTGGTTCGACGTCGCCAAGGGTTTCGGCTTTATCGTACCCGACAACGGCATGCAGGATGTTCTCCTGCACGTGACCTGTTTGCGCCGCGACGGTTACCAGACCATCCTCGAGGGAACGCGCATCGTCGCCCTCATCCAGCGCCGCGAGCGCGGCTACCAGGCTTTCAAGATCCTCTCGATGGACCAGTCGACCGCGGTTCATCCGTCGCAGCTGCCGCCGGTGCGCACCCATGTGCAGGTCACCGCGACGAGCGGGCTCGAGCGTGCGCTGGTCAAATGGTTCAACCGCACCAAGGGCTTCGGCTTCCTGACGCGCGGCGAGGGCACGGAAGATATCTTCGTGCATATGGAGACGCTCCGTCGCTTCGGCCTGACGGAACTGCGTCCCGGCCAGGTGGTGCTTGTCCGCTTCGGCGACGGCGAAAAGGGCCTGATGGCCGCAGAGATCCATCCTGATGTTCCGAGCCCGGCAAGCCGGTCGCACTGACATGCGTGGCCTGTCCCTGTTTCATGCCATCCGAAGCGCCATCCTGGCGCTTTTTTTCATGGCTGCGCTGCCGGCCTTGGCCGAGGAGCAGATGCGGTTCGACAAGGAGCCGCTGCTCATCCAGACCGCCGCGGGCAAGGTGCTGCATTTCACCGTAGAGATCGCCTCGACCCCCGATCAGCGCGCCCGCGGGCTGATGTTTCGCAAGACGATGGCCGATGATGCCGGCATGATCTTCGATTTCGACGAGCCGCGGCGCGTCACCATGTGGATGGAAAACACCATTCTGCCGCTCGACATGCTCTTTGCCGACGACACCGGCACGATCCGCCACATCAAGGAAAACGCAAAGCCCTATTCGCGCGATATCATCGATTCGATGGGCGAGGTGAAATACGTCGTCGAACTCAATGCAGGCGTCGTCGCCAAGCTTGGAATCAAGTCCGGCGACAGGATCGTCAGCGCCACGACGACAAGCAAGGCGAAGTGACGGCGGCAGGGTCGCGCGCAGGCGGCTGCGAGGGAATTCAGGAATATCAGGATATTGAATGGTCGGAGTGGAGAGATTCGAACTCCCGACCCTCTGGTCCCAAACCAGATGCGCTACCAGACTGCGCTACACTCCGTGCCGTGAATGGCAGGGGAGATACACGGTTCACTTCGCCGTCGCAACCCATAAATCCAGCGCTGGTCGAAGATTCCTCGCCTGCCCTGTGGATGCTATAGAAAAATCTTGATGGGTCGCACGTCTGCCGTGCCGGGCGCATTGAACGTCAGGACAAGGCTGCCTCAGCCGTGGGCGATCAGGCCGAGATATTGGGCGTAGCTGATGACGACGTAGAAGAAAGCCGTGATACCAGCTCCTAACGCAATGGCATTGAACTCTGGCGAACGTTTCATCATGAGTGCAAATCCACTGAAACCGATGGAGCCGTAGATAGTGCCAGGGACCGGCTGCGGCAATCAGCTTGTAATCACAACATGCGACGATCGGTAACATTGCGCAATTCGGCCTGAGGTCCCTCGGCCATGAAGAGAGGGCTGGATCGACAGGTGGGAAGACGACCCAAAGCCGCTTCGCCCGCCGATAGCCTTGTTTCCCCAATGCATCGGCTTGTCATGAGATGGAGCAGGCAGCGTGCGTCGCGCACCGCCTTTTTTCTTGAAAAGCCGCGGATTCGCGGATAAGCAAAATTCATCTCTTCGCGCTATCTCAAGCGATGAAGCAAAAGACCCGGCAACCGGGATTGAGACCATGAAAGCCGGGCACTGCCCGCATAGTCGGAGACGCCGCAGTCATGTCTGCCAAGATCTATCGTCCAGCCAAGACCGCCATGCAGTCCGGCAAGGCCAAGACCCATCTCTGGGTGCTTGAGTTCGATCAGGAGTCGCCGCGCAAGATCGATCCGATCATGGGCTACACCTCCTCGGGCGACATGCGCCAGCAGGTGAAGCTGACCTTCGAAACGCAGGAACTCGCCGAGGCCTATGCCCAGCGCAACGGCGTCGAATACCGCGTCATTGCGCCGAAGGATGCGGCCCGCCAGGTGGTCGCCTATCCCGACAATTTCCGCTATACCCGCACGCAGCCCTGGACGCATTGAGATTTCTCGTCCAAATATGCCGCATTCGGTCGCGCGCCTTGAACGCGACCGCCGGACGGCCCCTTAGCTCAGCTGGATAGAGCACCTGCCTTCTAAGCAGGTTGTCGCAGGTTCGATTCCTGCAGGGGTCGCCAACGTTTTCAAATACTTATAGCGCATTTCCACACGTCGATTAGAGGCCGTTTACAGCGTTTTCGGCACCGTTTACTTTTCTGTTTCCGCGATGTTCTTTCCATCCTCAGAATGACGGCATCGCTGGTCTGCTGATCGGTCGCCAGATAGTGCTTCTCCAGCACGCGCCCGACCTCTGCAATCGAGTGCCCGGTAATCGACGCGATCTGTTCCGTCGTCGATCCTTCCCGCCGGCGATCGGTGATGAAGGTTCCCTGCAAGTCGTGATACGTCACGCCCTCGATCCCCAACCGATCGCACTCCTTTCCCCACGAAGTCTTGAAGCCGCTCTTCGACCACGGCCGGCCGCGCGAGTTGTTGAGGATTCGCATTGTGTCTGTCGGAAGGGCGTCGAGAATAGCTTTTAGAGCGCTGTGAACCTTCACCCGAACTCGCCTCTTCGGCTTGCCTGGTTTCGATTTTCCCTGCTCGAACATCAGGTGCGAGCCGTTATGTTGCTTCCAGGTGGCGAGCAACATGTCGGCCTGGAGCTGTCCGGTGTGGATGGCCATCTCGAAGGCGAGAAGCAGGTGAGGCTTGGCCTTAGCCCGGAAAAGGGCGATCAGTTCCGGCGTCCAGACATTTTCCTTGCGGGAGCCCGTGTAAAGCCGTTCGATCCCAGTGCAGGGGTTCTTCTCTATGATCTCCTCGTCGATCCCATAGGTATAGACGCGAGATAAGGAAAACAGCATCTGGTCGGCCGTGCGCGGATGATCTGCAAAAGTGTGGTGCCACTTGCGAATCATCGCCTTCATGCCGCGCTGCTGCGTCAGCTTGAGCGGCAGACGGGGCCATTCCTTACGAATTTCCTTGAACGAGGCTCTGTGGCTGTCTTGCGTGGTTTCGGCAAGAGCGGCAAAGGCCGGACTATTTTCGAAGGCCTCCATCAGATCGCCAAGCGTCGTCACCTCGGGAGGCGCGCTCTCGGCGCTTCAGCAAACTCTTCCGTTCCCGGCGCCGATTGCATCTTTGGGCCGCCGCGCCAGGCATAATAGTGGATGCGAACCTCTCCATTCGCCAGTGGGCGCTTGACCTTATGAATGCCTTCGAGCTTCACGAGCACGTTCCTGGTCTCTCCACGCCTGCCACCACCACAAAGGAAGGCAAGGCGAACAGGAACATCTCTTTCGGCTTCATCAAAAGGCGATTATCATCGCCTCCACGATCGTCCCAGTAGAATTCAGGCCCGAAATCTTCGCTGAAGTCGAAGCCGTTTCTAACGTAAAAAATGATCGACCTGGCGTACCAATACCACATGTGAACGCAAAAGCCGCCCACCAGGCACAAGATGAGCCACGCTACAAATCGATCTCCCGCAACCAATTCGGTATCTCCCTAAGAATCCTGACCGAGCGGGGTCGAGTGGCGGCAGCAGGCTCCGCAGTGGGGCACCTATTCGACCTTCACGAAGACTTGCCCGAAGTACTGACCTTGCCCCGTTGAAATAATCCATTTTGAAGTAAGCTCTGGCCCATTGAGAGGACCAGAGAATGAAGCGCAACCGTTTCACAGACGAACAGATTATCGGCATTCTGAAGGAGCACGAGGCGGGC
>NZ_ML133532.1 GCF_003985145.1 Rhizobium anhuiense
ATCTATGTGGTCGACAACGCGGGCGACGTCATCACCGAGGCGACCAGTGCCGGCACCGATGAAATCCGGACGTCGCTTGCGACCTACTCGATCGCAGCACTGACCAATGTCGAGGATCTGAGCTATAATGGAACGGCGGCCTTCACCGGCACCGGCAATGCATCCGCCAACACGATCACCGGCGGTAACGGGGGCAACACGCTTACCGGTGGTGCCGGCGACGATATTCTCATCGGTGGGGCGGCAGCGGACTTTTTCATCTATTCGCCGAACTGGGGCCACGATACGATCACGAATTTCGTGGCGACCGGCACAGCGCATGACACGATCAGGATCGATCACAGCGTTTTTGCAGATTGGGCGTCGCTTCTTGCCGCATCCAGTCAGTCTGGCAGCGATACAATCGTTACCGCGGATATCAACAACACCATAACGTTGAAGAATGTCGCCGTATCGAGCCTGGAGTCGACGGATTTCCAGTTTGCGTGACCTTCGCTCGGACTTCCTCGGCGGAACCTTCTGCCGAGGAGGATTGGACCGAGGTTATTGCGGCGGCGTGCCGCAACCTGGGTCCTTGGTTGAAGGCCGTCATAAGTCAGGTGCTTAAGACGCCTCGCCGAGTTGGGCGGCGCCAGTATTGGGGAGCTGTCTCAACGTTGGTGGCAGCGCCAAACGTGGTAGCGAGGGCCAAAAACAGCGCGGCCCGCGCGATGGCGGGCCGTGTATCGGCGAGGCTTTCGTTTCAACGGGTCTCATATCGTGATGCCCTGATCGGAACCGCGACTCCGGCCGTCCGTTACCCTTTGAGGAACGGAGGACATGGACATGCCCAAGAGAAAAGCCATCGTCGAGGCGGCGCTCGAGTCCGGGTACGAGCGCCAGGCACTGGGGATCATGAATACGGAGCAAGCTCTGAAGCTTGAGGATTCCGACGGTCTTGTTTTCAGTCATCCAGATAAAGAGGCCGGCGTAACGGATCATTTTGTTGATCAGGATGAGCTGCGCCGATTGGTGCGGCGGTCAACGTCGCCGCTTCCCCCATTGCAATCGCAGGCTCGTACGACGCGTTCGTCCTGAACTTCAGGCAATCATGTAGCCGCCGTCCACCGGCATCGATATCCCGTTCACCATGGCAGCCTGATCGGAGAGCAGGAAAAGAACGACCTCGGCGATGTCTGCCGGTTCGGCGAAGCGACCGACGGGGATTCGCTTCATCATTCCCGCGGCTTTCTCGGGATCGCTCCATGCCTTCACCGCCATCGGGGTCAGCGTCACCGTTGGGTGGACGCCGTTGGCGCGGATGCCGTGCGGCGCAAGCTCCTTTGCCATGACCCGCGTCAAGCCATCCAACCCGCCCTTCGACGCACAATAGGCAGCGTGGTCGGGGATGCCGACGAAGGACGCGACCGACGAGACGTTGACGATGGCGCCCTTGCGGCCCGCCTTGATCAGCGAACGGGCATATTCCTGGGCCACGATCATCGGAGCACGGGTGTTGACCGCAACAAGTCGGTCGAATGCTTCGACTGTCGTATCCAGGAACGGCTGGAGCTCGGTCGTGCCGGCGCAGTTGACGAGGAAATCGGCGGGAAGGGCAGCGATGACAGCCTCTCTGGTCGCATCGGCATCGGCGAGATCGACCTGTATGGCCCGGCAGCCGGATTCCTGTTGCAGCGCTTCGACATCGGCGGCACTCCGGGTCAGCGCGACGACCTGCGCACCCCGTTCGATGAGCATCCTCACAAGTTCGCGTCCGATGCCTTTTCCGGCGCCGGTCACGATGACCGTCTTTCCTTTGAACTCCATGGATCGCCTCCCTTACAGTCTCTGGCCCGTTTCCCGATCGAAGATATGCGCACGCCGGGGATCGATATGGAAGTACATCGTCCGTCCGGGATCGACTTCGATGCGCTCGCGGATCAGGGCGTCGATCGGCACGCCTCCCGTGCGGCCGAAGATCAATGTCTCCGAACCCGTGGGCTCGAACACGGAGACCTCGACCGGAACGCCTTCATCGCCGATGGTGATATGCTCCGGCCGGATGCCGTAGGTAACGGCTCTTCCTTCATCCGCATTTGTACTTCCCATGGGAAGGGCGATACCCTGGTCGGTGACGACGACCTTCCTGCCGTCGCGGGTCGCGATCCGGCCCTGCAGGAAGTTCATCGATGGGCTGCCGATGAAGCCTGCGACGAAGAGGTTGACCGGGAAGTCGTAGAGATCGAGAGGCTTGCCGATCTGCTCGACCCTGCCGTCACGCATCACCACGATCTTATTGGCCATTGTCATGGCCTCGATCTGATCATGCGTGACGTAGACGGTGGTGGTCTTCAGCCGCTGGTGAAGCTCCTTGATCTCGACGCGCATGGTGACGCGAAGCTTGGCGTCGAGGTTCGACAACGGCTCGTCGAACAGGAAGACCTTCGGATCGCGCACGATCGCGCGGCCCATCGCCACACGCTGACGCTGTCCGCCTGACAATTGCTTCGGATAGCGGTCGAGATAACGCGTCAGGTCGAGGATCTCGGCCGCTCTGCCGACCTTCTCGTCGATCTCCGCCTTGGGGCGCTTGGCCATCTTCAGCGGAAAGCCCATGTTCTCGGCGACCGTCTTGTGCGGATAGAGCGCATAGCTCTGGAAGACCATCGCGATGTCGCGCTCCTTCGGCGGAGCGTTGGTGACGACACGGCCGCCGATCCGGATGTCGCCGCCGCTGACGGTCTCAAGACCGGCGATCATCCGCAGCAGGGTGGACTTGCCGCATCCGGATGGGCCGACCAGCACGACGAATTCGCCGTCCTCGATGTCGACACTGACGCCGTGCATGACCTGGAGTGCACCATACCTTTTGGTGACGTCGCTCACCTGTACATTTGCCAAAGTCGTTCCTCCCTAAAGCAGCAATTTAAAGTGCTGCAGCATCCTTTGCGCGTCTGATGAGACGCGCGGCGCTGTCGTGTCTTGATGGTGTTGACGGAAATTCATCGGCTCATCCCTTCCAGACGAGATAGGCGCCGAGGACTGCCGAGATTGCTGCCGCAAACCATACCGAAAGCCCGAACGGCTCGATGAACCGCATCCAGAACAGCGAGAGCGCGACCCAGATCACAATCGAGATGAACAGCCGGTCGAACCAGTTCGTTTCGATCGGCAGAAAGCCCGGCTTGCGTTCACCATTTCCTGACGGAGATGTCATGGCTTCATCCTTTCACGGCGCCGAAGGTCAGGCCGGCAACGATGTGACGCTGGACCACCGAAAACACGATGAGCGCCGGAACCAATGTCAGCATTGAGATCGCGGCCATGATGCCCCAGGCCGTTCCCGTGGTCGTCACATATTCCGACAGGCCGGTGGTCAGCGTCCGCGCATTGAAATTGGTGAGCGTCGCCGCCAGCAGATATTCGTTCCACGCAAACACCCACGTCAGGATCAGCGTCACCGCAAGTCCGGGCCGTGCCAGGGGGAAGACGATGTCGTAGAGGACGACCCATGGGCTGGCGCCATCCATATAGGCCGCCTCATCCAACTCCTTCGGAATGGCTTCCACGGTCGGTCGCAGCGTCCAGATTGCGAAGGGAAGGTTGAAGGAGCAGTAGACCAGGATCATGCCGAGCCGGGAATCGGCGAGCGAGAAGTCGCCGATCCTGTAGACCTGCGTCAGCAGCAGGAAGAGCGGCAGCAGGAAGACCGCCGGCGGCGCCATGCGGTTGGTGATCGTCCAGAAGAAGATGCTTTCCTTGCCGGCAAGCTCGAAACGCGTCAGGGCGTAGCAGGCAAAAAAGCCGAGCGTCGTCACGAGCAGCGCGTTGCCTGACGAGATGATCAGCGAATTGAGCATGTAGCCGCGCAAGGTCGGGTTGGTCAGCACGTCCTGATAGTTCTTCCAGAAGAAGCTCCGGAGAATGACGTCGGGCGTCGAGAACAGGTCGAAGGGCTGTTTCACCGATATGACGAACAGCCAGTAAATCGGGAAAAGCGTCGCGAGGCTTATCAGCGTCCACAGGACGACCGGAAGCCAGGGGGTCTGGTTCTTCATCGCGTCAACCTCTCTTCACGCGGGGCGCAATCAAGCCGACATAGAGCAGCCAGCAGACGACGATGGTGAGGTAAAGGACGATGACGGAGATCGCCGAACCGTAGCCGTAATTCGTCTTGGGAAAGACTTCCCGGAAAATATGGACGCCGATGTAGCGCGTCGATGAACCCGGACCGCCGCCGGTCAGCATCAGCACTTCGTCGACGGTGCGCAGCGCATCCATCAGCCGGATGAACACCGTGGCGAGCAGGGCCGGGCGGATCAAAGGGAGTGTTATGTGCCAGAAGATCTGGCTCTTGCCGGCGCCGTCGATCTGCGCCTGCTCGAATGGGTCTGACGGAAGCGAGACGAGGGCGGCGATCAGCGAGAGGGTGACGAGCGGCGTCCAGTGCCAGATATCCATGATGACCGTCACGGTGAAGGCCGCGACGGCACTCTGGCCGATATTCAGATCGTAGCCGAACCAGCTTCGGAGGAGATAGGGAATGATGCCGATCGACGGCGTGGTCATCAGCTTCCAGACGGAGCCGACGATGATCGGCGCCATGATCAGCGGCAGGGTATGGATCGTGCGAAACACCGCTTTTCCGGGAAAGTCCTTGAGCAGCGCCTGGGCGAGGATGTAGCCGAGGACCAGCTCCGACACGACCGCGAAGAAGACGAACGCCAGGGTTATGCCGAGCGATGCCAGGAACTGCTGGTCGAAGACCAGCCGCCGATAGTTCTCAGCCCAGTTGAAGATCATGCCCGGATTGGCCGCGAACGGGTTCCATGAATGGAAAGAGACCCAGAGGACGTAGACGAAAGGAAAGATCCCGAACAGTCCGAGGATCACTATGGTCGGTGACAGCAACAGCCACCCGAGCTTCTGCGAATGCATCGCCTATCCCCCATTGAACGTTATGTGGACGTCCGCTCCACCTGGAGCGCAAAGATGACGGGTCGTCGGAACGACCCGTCAGTTGGGGAGGATGTTTTATTTGCGATAGCCGAGCGAGGTGAGCTCCTCTTCGGCCTTGGCCGCCATCTGGTCGAGGCCTTCATCGGGGCCGATCTTGCCGGTCAGGATGTCGTAGAAGATCGGAGCGGTCGCTTCACGTACCTGCGCATGGAAGGGGTAGGGAGGAGCGCCGGCGAAGAGCTTGCCCTCGTCCTTCAGCATTGTGTAGAAGCCACCGAGCTTGGCGTCCATCTCCTTCACCTTCGGATCGTCGAACGTCGCCGTGTTGGTGATGCGCGGTGCGGCGATGGCCCAATCGGGCTGAACTTCGTTCTGACCGATGAATTCGAGGAAGAGCAGCGACGCTTCCTTGTTCTTGGACGTGACCGGCACGCCGAAGGCGCCGCCATCGTAGTAGCCGATATAGCCCTTTCCGGCTTTCGCATCATCCAATACGCCCGGCTCGAGCGGCGGCAGAGCGAAGCCGACCTGGCCGACCACCTTCGACTGCGCCGGATCGCTGGCGATCCACGCGGCATTCTCACCATAGATCAGCCCCTGGGCGACACGGCCCGCGGCAAACGTCGTTGCGGTTTCCGTCCAGGTTGACTGGGTCGATTCCGGAGGAGCGATGTCGCGCAGGTGCAGCCAATATTTCAGCGCGGCCTTCGCCTTGTCACCGTTCATCGAGCCGCCGTGTTCGACCGTCGCCGCATAATTGTTCTTGGCGTCGATGCCCCAATTGTAGACGCCGAAGGTCGGCACGATGGACTCGAAGAATTCATACCAGGAGGCCGGATGGCCGGTATGGGCCTGAGCGGTCGTGCCCCAGAGCTCCAGACCGTTGTCCTTGCCGTATTTCGTGAAGAATTCGGCAATCTGGGTGTACTCCTCGTGGGTCGTCGCCGGCTTCAGGTCCTTGCCGGTTTCCTTCTTGAAGGCTTCCTTGATCTTCGCATCGTCGAAGAGGTCCTTGCGATAGAGATAGGTCTTCAGGAAGGCTTCCATCGGAACGCCGAAGAGATCGCCGCTCGTGTCCTTGAAGTAGTCGGCAAAGCTGGTGAAGTTCGCATCGTCGTAGGTCGGCGCTTTCAGATCCGGCTGGTCTTTCAGCGTCTTCGTGATGTCGACGAGGAAATTCCTGGCGAGATAGGAGTAGATGATGTCCTGCTCGATGTAGACCATGTCATAGATGCCGGTCTTGGCTTCCATGTCCTTGATGGCCTTGTCGTACATCTGATCCCAGGACGTCGTCTCGATGTCGACCTTGATGCCGGTCTTCTTTTCGAATTCCGGAGCAAGCACGTTCTTGATGTAGTTCGACGGCGGGGTGCTTTCGGTGACGCCGTGCAGGGTCACGCCCTTGAATTTAGCCCCGGCGTCGGACCAGAAGTCGGCCCAGGCCGGTGAAGCGGTGGCGGCGAGGCCGAGCGTCAGCGCAAGCGCGCTAGCCTTCAAAGCATAGTTCATTTCCAATCCTCCCAGAGTGCAGCGAGATCATTTCGCCGGTGCTTTGTGTAGGCCAAAAAAACCGGCGGCGCAACATTTGTTGTCTAAACATGCAAATCATGAGCCTATCCCATTGATTTCTGCAGAAACTAATTTCTGCTGGGAGGTAGGGTAAGCGCGAAAACGGCATAATATATTGCATTGCAAAGAAATTTTGCGAAGCAGCAAAAAGCTAGCCGCTGAAATTATTTGTTGCCTCACCAAACTAAATGGCATAGCACTGTCCGCGATCAAGAGCATCTCGCGGAGGAAAAGGCTATGCGTCGATTGGGTATCCATTCATTTGTATGGACAGGTGGCCAAACGCAGGAGGGGCTGGAGATGGCCCTCAACAAGACGGCCGAACACGGATATCGCACCATCGAATTTGCCTATCTGCGCCCCGAGAAATTCAACCTCGATCGACTGGCGAAGCTTGCCCAATCCCTTGACGTCGAGATTGGCGTGACGATGGGTCTGCCGCTCGACAAGGACGTATCGAGCGAGGACATGTCTGCTGTCTCCGCCGGCAAGCAGACGCTGGCCGACGCCGTTCGGGCGGTCCGCGATATCGGCGGCAACAAGCTCGGCGGGATTCTCTATTCCGCCCACACCAAATACAATCGCCAGCCGACGAGGAAGGGCTGGGACAACAGCGTCGCCGCGATCGCCGCGACCGGCGAGGTCGCCAGGCAGGCAAACGTCGACCTCGTCCTGGAGGTCGTCAACCGGTTCGAGACGAACCTGCTGAATACCACGGCGCAGGGGTTGAAGTTCATCGCCGAGACGGGATCGGAGCATGTCCGTCTCCATCTCGACACGTTCCATATGAACATCGAGGAAGCCAATCCGGCCGCGGCGATCCGTCTCGCCGGCGACAAGATCGGTTATTTCCACATCGGCGAGAGCAATCGCGGCTACCTCGGCGACGGCGTCATCAACTTCGATCTGATCTTCGACGCGCTGCTCGACATCGACTATAGGCGCGACATCGTATTCGAAAGTTTCTCGACGACGGTGGTCGACGAGGGCCTGTCGCTCGCCTGCGCGATCTGGCGCGACACCTGGGAGGATAATGATCCGCTTGCAGCACACGCGAAGCGCTACATCGAGCTGAAATATGACGAGGCCAAGCGCCGCCGCGCCACAAACGCGCGGCCCTAATTATCCTTCTGACAGCCTGTTCCAGTCGTGTAAGGGTTGGGCGACTTGAAGGGAATTGAAATATGAACGACACCGTCTCCATCGGAAGTTCGCCGCGCAGGATCCGACAGAACAATATCGTCGCCGCCTTGCAGACGATCTACGCTCACCGAAGCCTCAGCAGGGCGGATCTCGCCCGCAAGCTCGGGATGAACCGTTCATCCTCGGGAGAGATCGTCGCGGAACTGACGGAAGGCGGGTTCGTTCAGGAATCGGACGAGAGCGGCAAGCAGCGCTCGGAGCCCTCCCGTGCCGGGCGGCCGGGCATCATGCTCGAACTGGTTCCCGATGCCGCGTTCTTCGTCGGAATCGAGATCGGCGTCGAGCATATATCGGCAGCCGTCATCGATCTCTCCGCAGAAGTCCGGGCATGTCGAAAAATGGCGTTCGATACACCGTCTTCGACGGTGGAAGAGGCGGTGGCGCAGGGTGTCGAGCTCATTGTCGGCGTGATGGCGAAGAGGATGATCGGCAGGTGCAAGGGTCTCGGCATATCGACGCCGGCCCATATCCGGCCGGATGGTTTTGTCACCCTGGCACCGATCATCGGCTGGCGGGACGTGCCGTTGAAGGAGATTGGCCGATCCGCTTTCCTGGCCGTTGTCCCGGCCGCCGTCCCGATCACGGTCGAAAACGACGCCAACGCCTTCGCGATCGGTGACAGCTATCGCCACGGCGCCGCGGGAGTGACCCTGTTCCTGCTCATGGAAACCGGCGTCGGCGGCGGCATCATGATCGATGGCAAACTGTTTCGTGGCGGCCACGGTCTGGCGGGAGAAATCGGCCACACCCTGGTGCCGGGAAGCGGTGGTCAGAAGTTTGAACAGCTGATCGGTCGCGAGGTGCTCATCAGGCAGTATCGCGAGGCTGTCGGCCGCGAGAACGCCGATCTGCAGGATTTCCTCGGCGACGTTCGTGACCGTGTCCCGGCTGCCGTCAACATCGCCGAAACCTGGTCGCGCCATCTCGCCTACGCATTGCTGCAAGCCTGTCGCCTGCTCGACCCGGACAGGATCGTGCTGGGCGGCTCCGTGGCATCCCTCTACCCGATGGTCGCTGCCCGCGTGGCGGTCCACATGTCGGAGAGCCAGAACATCCCTTTCCCCACGCCTGAGATCGTCGTGGACGGTGATGCGGAGTTCGGTTCCGCCTTCGGGGCGGCATGCATGTTGCACCAGCGCTTTCTGTCACTGGAGAGCGAGGAGTTCGGCAGCGAGGATGGTGCGCCGGTCCAATCGGCGACGAGTTGACGACAAGAACTATCGAAAGCAGGATTGCAAATGGCTTCAATACTGGCTCCGGACGCGCTTGGTCCCACGGTTTGCGTAGGCGAGATCCTTGTGGAGATCGTCGCCACGACGGTCGGAGACGGATTTCTCGAAGCCCAGCCGCTGGTCGGTCCGTTTGCGAGCGGCGCGCCGGCGATCTTCATCTCGCAATGCGGCCGGCTCGGCGGCAAGTCGGCCATGGTCGGCGCTGTCGGCGATGACGATTTCGGCCGGGTGAATACCGATCGCCTCAAGCGCGACGGCGTCGACGTTTCGGCGATCTCGATCGATCCGGACTATCCGACGGGAAGCGCGTTTGTCCGCTACCGCAAGGATGGCTCCAGAGATTTCGTCTACAATATCGCCACATCGGCAGCCGCGCGTTTCGGCTGGTCTCAAACGGTCGGCGATCTCATCGATCGGAGCGGGCATCTTCACGTGATGGGCTCGGCTCTGTCGGTCCCCAGTGCGCGCGAGGTGATCGACAAGGCGGTCGATATCGTCAAGGCGCGCGGGGGAACGCTCTCGGTGGATCCGAACATTCGCAAGGAGTTGAAGCTGGACGAGGACACCGAGCGCCGGTTTTCCAAGCTTGTTGCCATGGCTGATCTGCTTCTGCCGTCCGGAGAGGAGCTTGAACGTGCCGCAGGTGTCGAAGGCGAGGCGGAAGCAATCCGCCGCTTATTCGAGATGGGCGTCAAGGAAATCGTGCTGAAGCGCGGCGCCGACGGCGCGACCTATTTCGGCAGGCAAGGAGACCGCATCGAGGCTCCGGCATTCGTCGTTCGTGAGGTCGATCCGACCGGCGCCGGCGACTGCTTCGGCGGAGCCTATCTCACCTGCCGGCGGCTCGGAATGTCTCAGAAGCAAGCGCTGACCTATGCCTCCGCCGCCGGCGCCCGCAATGTGACGGTGCTGGGTCCGATGGAAGGCGCCGGCACTCGGCAGGAACTCGATGCATTTATTGCTTCAACGGAAAGGCGGCCGTGATGCAGGTGCACCTCGACGAACTGGCCAGACTGAGGATCGAAGGCCGCCCGAAAGGCGTGACCTCCGTATGCTCCGCTCATCCGATCGTGCTTCGGGCAGCACTCCGGCACGGGCGGCAACAGGAAAGCACCGTCCTGATCGAGGCGACCTGTAACCAGGTCAATCACCTCGGCGGCTACACTGGAATGACGCCAAGCGACTTCGCGTCTCTCGTCATGAAGATCGCTGCCGAGGAGGCGTGCCCCGAAGAACTGATCGTTCTCGGCGGCGATCACCTCGGCCCCAATCCCTGGCGCGACCGCCCGGCGGAAGAGGCCATGGCCGAAGCGGAGAAGATGGTTGCCGCCTATGTCGAGGCCGGTTTCCGCAAGATCCACCTCGACGCCTCGATGGGCTGCAAGGGCGAGCCGGTGGCGCTCGACGACGAAACCACCGCCCATCGCGCCGCCCGGCTGGCTGTTGTCGCCGAGGCCTCGGCGAAAAAGGCCGGCGGCGCGATGCCGGTTTACGTCATCGGCACCGAAGTGCCGCCGCCGGGTGGAGCCGACCATGCCCTCACGACGATCGAGCCGACGGCCGCAGCGGCGGCGCTGAAGACGATCGATGTCCACCGCCGGGTCTTTGCCGAGGAGGGCCTAACGGAGGCGTTCGGACGCGCTATCGGGCTGGTCGTTCAGCCGGGTGTCGAGTTCGGCAATCACAATGTCATCCTTTATGACCGCAGCAAGATCGAGGCGCTGCAATCAGTGCTCACCGAGGAGCCGCAATTCGTGTTCGAGGCTCACTCGACGGATTATCAGGGCACCCGGCCGTTGGCCGCGCTGGTGGAGGACGGGTTTCCCATTCTGAAAGTCGGTCCCGAGCTGACCTTCGTCCTGCGCGAGGCGCTCTATGCGCTGGATGCGATCGCGTCCGATCTGTTGCCCGACTACGGCGAGCGCCCGCTTCATGCGGCGATGGAAACGCTGATGCTCGATCAGCCCGGCAATTGGAGCCGCCACTACCACGGAACCGATGGCGAGAAGCGGTGGCTGCGGCACTATTCGCTCTCCGACCGTATCCGCTACTACTGGGCGTCGACCGAAGCGCAACATGCAGTCCGGCGCCTGTGCGAGGCGCTTCGAGGTCAATCCGTACCGCTGCCATTGCTTTGGCAGCATATGCCGGCCGCGCAGCATTTTTCAGGTGCGCCGCTCGATCCGGAACAGGTTTTGGTCTGGAGAGTGACAAGGAGTCTTTCGGACTATCACGCCGCCTGCGGCGTCGGAAAGAATGAGCAATCAGCATCAAGATAGGAGGAGAAATCGATGACGGAACTGAACGGGAAGATCGCAGCGGTCACGGGTGCAGCATCCGGTATTGGCCTTGCTTCGACGGAGGCGATGCTCGCCGCAGGCGCGACGGTCGTGCTGGTGGACCGCGATCAGAAGGCGCTTGAGACGGTTTGCCAACGGCTTGGCGAGCGCGCCATTCCGCTGGTGATCAACTTGCTGGATCCGGACCAGTGCGCGGGACTGCTCGAGGGCGTCCTGTCGAAGACGGGCAAACTCGACATTCTGCATGCCAATGCGGGCACCTATATCGGCGGCGACCTGATGGAAACCGACCTCGATACCATCGATCGGATGCTCAATCTCAACGTGAACGTCGTCATCAAGAACGTTCGAAATGTCATTCCTCACATGATCGAACGCGGCACTGGCGACATTGTCGTCACCAGCTCGGTCGCCGGACATTCGGCGATTCCGTGGGAACCGGTCTATTCGTCATCGAAGTGGGCGATGACCTGCTTCGTCCAGACGATGCGACGCCAGCTTTTGAAAAATGGCATTCGCGTGGGGTCGGTTTCTCCAGGGCCGGTGATCAGCGCTCTACTGGCGGATTGGCCGGAAGAAAACCTTCGCAAGGCCAAGGAGGCCGGCGCTTTGATCGAGCCCAAGGAAGTCGCCGACGCGATCATCTTCATGCTGACCCGGCCGCGCAACGTCACCATCCGCGATATCGTGGTGCTTCCAAGCGCATTCGACATCTGAAGGAGCCGAACATGAGCTACCAGGAGAAATTTCGCCTTGTCGGCGAACGCGCGGTGGTCACCGGCGGAGGGCGCGCGATCGGCCTTTGCTGCACCGAGGCGCTGGCGGAGGCGGGTGCTGCCGTCGTCGTCATCGAACGCAGCGAGGCCGACGCTGAGCAAGCGCTTGCGTTGCGCGACAAAGGCTACGACATCGAAGTCCGGGTCGGCGACGTCACCGACGCGGCCCGCATGGAAGCGATCGCGACCGAGCTTGCCGATGCAGGCCGGCCGGCGACGATCCTCGTCAACAATGCCGGCATCGGCCAGAGCGGCATCCCGGCGGAGGATCTCACCGACGCCGACTGGTTGCGCATGATGGACGTCAATCTCAACGGCGTCTTCTGGTGCTCGCGCGCCTTCGGTCGTCCCATGATTTCGCTGAAACGCGGCGCCATCGTGAACCTCGGCTCAATGTCGGGGCACATCTGCAACCGGCCTCAGCCTCAGACGGCCTATAACGTCTCCAAGGCGGCGGTCCATCACCTCACGCGCTCGTTGGCGGCCGAGTGGGCGCATCACGGCATCAGGGTCAATGCCGTCGCGCCCACCTATATCGAGACACCGATGGTGGTCGCCGTCGAAGCCAATCGCGAGCGGATTCCGCTCTGGCTCGCCGACACGCCGATGGGGAGGATGGGAACGCCGGAGGAGGTTGCAAGTGCTGTCCTCTTCCTCGCATCGGGCGCCGCCAGCCTGATGACCGGGGCGATCGTCAATGTCGATGCAGGTTTCACCTGCTGGTAATCCTTGCGGGACAGGCGCGAGGGGCGCCTCGTCCGCACTGGAAGGTCGGCAGCCGACAAATCAACCAATGTGGAAACGTTACCACATTTTCTTGACTCCCAATTCCGCTCCATTTATTCGAATGTGGAAACGTTGCCATATCTGGGAGGAGCTTCATGAAATCCGCACGGTTGAACCGACTTTTCGGCGTGTCTGGAAATTGTTTTGACGTTGCCATCGATCACGGCATGTTCAATGAACGGACGTTCCTCGCCGGCATCGAGAACATGAAGACGGCCATCGAGGTGATCGCGCAAGCCGCACCCGACGCCATCCAGCTTCCGCCGGGAACGGCACCCATTCTGCAGGCGATCCCCGGCAAACATCGCCCGGCACTGGTGCTGCGCACCGATATCGCCAACATCTACGGCAATCCGCTGCCGTCCCAGCTGTTTTCCGAAATGATCGACAGGGCGGTGGAGCAGGGCGTTGCCTTGGACGCGGCCTGCGTCGTCGTCAATCTTTTGATGCTGCCGGACCAGCCGGAGGTCTACCGCGCCTGTGTGCGCAATGTGAACAGCCTGAAGCGCGAATGCGAGATCTACGGCATGCCGCTGATGGTCGAGCCGCTGGTCATGCAGGACAATTCCAAGGGCGCCTATATGGTCGACGGCGCGATTGACAAGATCCTGCCGCTTGTGCGCCAGGCGGCCGAACTCGGCGCCGATATCATCAAGGCCGACCCCTGCGACAATGTCGATGAATATCACCGCGTGGTCGAGATCGCCCAGGGGCTGCCGGTGCTGGTGCGCGGCGGCGGGCGGGTTTCGGATCAGGAAATCCTGATCCGTACCAAGCAGTTGATGGAGCAGGGCGCCCGTGGCATCGTCTATGGCCGCAACGTCATTCAACACAACAATCCCGGCGGCATGACGCGGGCTTTGATGGCGATCGTCCATGACAAGGCTTCGGTCGAGCAAGCCTCGCTGCATATCGGCTGACGCGCGGCTGGGAGGAGATGTCATGACGAAAACATTCCGCTTCGGCGTCATCGGCTGCGGTCTGATGGGACGCGAATTCGCCAGTGCCGCGGCGCGCTGGCTGCACCTGGCTGATGTGAAGGCGCGACCGGAAATCGTCGCCGTCTGCGACACCAACACGACGCTGCTCGACTGGTTCAGGGATCATGTGCCGACTGTTCGCCAGTTCACCGCCGACTATAAGGAGCTTCTGGCCAATCCCGAGGTCGATGCGGTCTATTGCGCCGTCCCGCATGTGCTGCACCAGCAATTCTATATCGACGTTCTGAAGGCCGGAAAACATCTTCTCGGTGAAAAGCCCTTCGGCATGGACGCCGCTCAGAACCGGGAGATCATGGCGGTTCTAGCCGAGCATCCCGACCTCCTGGTCCGCTGCTCGTCGGAAATGCCGTTCTTCCCCGGTGCACAGAAGGTCATCGCGCTCGCAAAAAGCGGCGAGATGGGAGATATCCTCGAAGTCGAGGCGGGGTTCCTGCATTCTTCGGATATCGACCGGCAGAAGCCGATCAACTGGAAGCGGATGGCCGAGATCAACGGCGATTATGGCTGCATGGGTGATCTCGGCATGCATGTGCTGCACGCGCCGCTGCGTCTCGGCTGGCGCCCGACCACACTGCATGCGCAATTGGTCAAAAAGGTCACCGAACGTCCCGACGGCAAGGGCGGCATGCTGCCCTGCACCACCTGGGACAATGCCACGATCAGCAGCCGCGTGCGCACTGCAGATCAGGATTTTCCGATGGTGCTGAAAACCTGGCGCATCGCGCCCGGCGAATCCAACAGCTGGTACATCCGCGTTCTCGGCATGAAGAAGAGCGCATTCTTCAGCACGAAGTCTCCGCGCCAGTGGCAGTGGATGGATTATAATGGCGGTGCGCAGGCCTGGAGCACCGAGGATCTCGGCTATGGCTCGCTGTTTCCGGCCATAACAGGCAAGATCTTCGAATTCGGTTTTGCCGACGCCATACAGCAGATGTGGGCGGCCTTCGTCGACGAGCTTGCCGGCGGCGATGCCAACGGTTTCGGTTGCGCGACGCCGGCGGAGGCGCAGGCGCATCATGCCGTCCTGACGGCAGCCCTCAAATCCGGCCGCGAGGACGTGGTGGTGCCGGTCGCCTATGACGGGGCGTCCGTCTGATGCAGCGCTCCGAGATCAACGCCGCGTTGCGGCGGGCAACCGAAACTCTCGAGCGCTGGCATTGGTCCCTGCCGGCATGGGGCTATTGGACGGCGGCGGATTTTGCCGCTCATCCGGCGGCATCGGCCTATTTGCGCTCCCATCAGCTGGGTTGGGATGTCACCGATTTCGGCTCGAACCGGTTTGCCGAATGCGGCCTCGTGCTGTTTTGCCTGCGCAATGGCATCGTTGATGTCGAGGGGGAGCGGACCTATGCCGAAAAGCTGCTCTTCGTTGGGGAAGGGCAGCTCACGCCGACGCACCGCCATGCGGCGAAGATGGAAGACATCATCAATCGCGCCGGCGGCGATCTCGTCATCGAATTCGCCGCAACCGATACCGATGGCAATGTGCTGAAGGAGGATGTGACGGTTCCGGTCGACGGGCTGCCGCACCGGCTCGCCGCATGGGAGCCGCTGGTTCTCCAGCCCGGCCAGAGCGTGACGATCCGCACCGGGCTTTACCACCGCTTCTACGGCAGGAAAGACAGCGGACCCGTCCTTGTCGGCGAGGTCAGCCAGGTCAACGACGACAACAGCGATAATGTCTTCCTGGAGCCGATCGGGCGCTTTGCCGCGATTGAGGAGGACGAGCCGCCGCTCAGACCCTTGTGGAACGAGGGAGCCAGCTGATGCGAAGCCGGGAGGCGGTTCAACATCGCGACAGTCAGAAGCAGGGCGGCATCGTCTGCGCGGGAAACTTCATCGTCGATCGTGTCCACACCCTGTCCTATTGGCCCGAACAGGGCAATCTTGCGCATATCCTGCACCAGGATCTGGGTGTGGGGGGCGGGGCGGCCAATGTCGTCACCGATCTGGCCTCGCTCGGATTTCCTGGACAGCTGGCAGCGGCCGGGTGCATCGGTGCTGATCAGGACGGGGAGATCGTCAAGGCCCGCCTTGCGGTTGCCGGCGTCGATGTCGGTGGGTTGACGGCGCTGGCCGACCGCGTCACGGCGCATACGCATGTCATGAATGTGCCCGGTCAAAACCGCACCTTCTTCTATCATGGTGGCGCCAACGATGCGGTCACCGACAAACATGTTTCACCCGCGACCTTCGCTGAGGCCGGCTATCGGCTGTTCTATCTCGGTTATCTCCTGCTGTTGCCGGGTCTCGACCGCATCGGTCCCGACGGCCGTTCGGGAGCATCGCGCCTGCTGGAGGCCGCGCGCCGCGCCGGGCTGACCACCTGCGTGGATTTCGTATCGAGCGAGGACCCGGAATTTGCAGCCAAGGTCGGCGTCGCTCTGCCCTTCTGCGATTACCTGATCATCAACGAGATGGAGGCTGGCCGGGCAACCGGCGTTGTCGTTCGCGATGCAAAGGGAGACTTGGTCGAGGCGGGGCTTCTGGAAGCGGGCGAGCGCCTGCTTGCCGCGGGCGTCGCGAAGGGTGCGATCATCCATGCGCCGGAAATCTGCTTCTGGTTTGCGCCGGGCGCTTCCCCGGTCATGACGCGGTCACGACCGGTTGATCCCCATGATATCGTCAGCACGGTCGGCGCGGGAGACGCCTTCTGTGCCGCCGTGCTCTACGGCCTGCATGAGAACTGGCCTGTCGAGCATATCTGCGCCGTCGCCCATGCTGCGGCTGCGCGTTGCCTCGCGGGTGCGACGGCCACCGATGGCATCCCCGACATGTCTGTCCTCCTTCGCGAGGCGAAGGAGACGCACCCGCAATCCGCTTAGCCCATCGGCGTCGGCTCACGAGAGCGCGGCGCCGATCACCATCCAGTCAGAATGGAGGAGCAGAGATGAAGCTATTCGATATGGCAGCCGTGCACGGCACCTTTGCCGATTTGGGCGCGACCAGGGAGGCAGGGCGATGACCTATGCGGAAACGGGGCGGCTCTCCGGCAAGGTGGCACTGGTCACGGGAGGCGCGAGTGGCATCGGCAAAGCGGTCTGCGAACGCTTCGCCGCCGAAGGCGCCAGGGTTGTCGTGGCGGATCTCGACGGTGAACGCTGCGCACGGGTGGCGGAAGCGATCGGCCCGCATGCCTGGGGTGTGGCGCTTGACGTGACCAGCCAGGACAGCATCGAAGAAGCTGTGCGCTTCACGATATCAACCGCCGGTCAGATCGACATCCTGGTCAACGCCGCCGGCATTTACGACGTCGAGTCGATTCTGGATATATCCCGGGAACGGACCGCTCGGGTCTTTCAGGTCAATATCGAAGGCCTGATCTTCATGACGCAGGCCGTCGCCCAGCACATGGTGGAGAGAGGGGGAGGTGGACGCATCATCAACTTCTCGTCCCAGGCGGGGCGACGGGGCGAAGGACCTGCCGTGGCCTACTGCGCGTCCAAGGCGGCGGTCATCAGCATCACGCAAAGCTGCGCCCTGGAGCTGATCCGCTACGGGATCAACGTCAACGCCATCGCTCCCGGTGTCGTCGATACGCCGATGTGGGATGTCGTCGATGCAAAACTCGGCAGCCGTGAAGGTTTGAAACCCGGTGACGTCAAGCGTCGCGTGGCTGCCGCCGTTCCCGCCGGACGATTTGGCGCCCCCCAGGAACAAGCGGCCATGGCAGCCTTCCTGGCCGGGCCTGATGCAGCATACATCGTGGCGCAGTGCTACAATGTCGATGGCGGCAATGTCATGAGCTGACGCTTCGCTTCATCTGCGGCAATAGGCAATCGAACTTGGGGTCTGGAGGAGTGGAATGAAGGCTGTACGCTTGGAGTCGATCGCATCTTTGACCATGCGCAGTGTCGAAAAACCGGTCGCCGGGCCGGGCGAGCTGCTTGTCCGGGTCGCAGCCGCCGGCATCTGCGGTTCCGACCGCCACATGTACAAGGGCGAGTATCCGACGGCGATCCCCGTCACGCTGGGCCACGAATTCTGCGGCATCGTCGAAGAGATCGGCGATGGGGTGACACGGTTTGCCGGCGGCGAGTTGGTGACGGTCGACCCGAATATCGCCTGCGGCATCTGTCGGGCTTGCGCGCAGGCGCGGCCGAACCTGTGCGAGAGCCTGACCGCCATCGGCGTGACACGGGATGGCGGCTTTGCCGAATATGTGGCGGTGCCGCACGCGCAGGCCTTCAGGCTGCCGGCCGACCTCGATCCCGTTCACGGCGCCTTCAGCGAACCGCTGGCCTGTTGTATCCACGCCATCGACAAGGCAGGGATCCGTCCGGGTGACAGCGTCGCCATCCTCGGCGGCGGTGTGATCGGCCTGCTGATGGTGCAGCTGGCCCGCCTGGCGGGGGCGAGCGAGATCATTCTGATCACGCGGCAGCAATCAAGACGCCAAACGGCTCAGCGCCTGGGGGCGACGCACGCCTTCGACCCGGCCTCTTCGGACACGATCGCGTCCGTTCGAGAGGTCACCAAAGGCGGCGCCGACGTGGTCATCGAATGCGCCGGCGTCAGCGACACGCTTCAAAGCGGTCTGAAAATGGCGCGGCGCGGTGGCGCCTTCGTGCTTTTCGGCGTGACGCCGGCGGGTGTCGAGGTGCCGGTTCTGCCCTTCGATCTGCTGATAAACGAAGTCGATATCAGGCCGGCCTACCTCAATCCTTTCACCCATTCGCGCGCTGCGGCAATGGTGGCCAGCGGAGTATTGGAGCTGGATGCATTGGTCACCAGAACCATCGGCCTCGAGCAGGTCGCCGAGGTGGTGGGCAACGCGCCATTGCCCGGCGAGATCAAGGTCATCGTCCGGCCTTAGCCTCGAGACCCCCCTGCTCAGCTGCGGACGGGGCCGGTGGAATCGCGCTCGATCAGCGTGACCGGCACCTTTACGATTGTACCGTGTCGGGATTCGTCCCCGGTCTGGTGCTCGTCGATCAGCGCTTCCAGCAGCCGTGCCGCCTGCTGCCCGACATCGCGGATCGGTTGGGCAACCGTTGTCAGCCGCGGAAAGACGTAGGCTGCTTCCGGCAGGTCGTCGAAGCCGACGACCGAATAGTCGTTCGGAACCGAAAATCCGCGATCCTGGATGGCATGGATGGCGGCAATCGCTGAAACGTCGGTCGTGCCGATGATGGCGGTGATATCAGGCTGAGATGCCAGCAATTCTCGCGCCAGCCGGTAGGTTTCTGCAAAGCTGTGCTCTTCCGCCATCGCCACGACGGCAGGCGCGATGCCGCCTTTCGCCATTTCCGCGATGATGCCTTGAAGGCGAAGCTGGATGGGCTGGCTGTGCGCCGGCGCGCCGACGATGGCGATCGCCCGGTGGCCGAGGCCGATCAGATGGCGCGCCATCAGCCGCCCGCCTTCCTCGTGATCGGCCATGACAGCGTCGTCTGCGATGCCGTTCAGCTCGCGGTCAATGGCGATGATCGGAATGCGAGCGTCCCGCAGCACCCCGAAATGCTCGATGCTGCCGAAGGCGCTGGCGACGATGACGCCGTCGACGCGCTGGGCGAGCAGCATCGAGATATAACGCGCCTCGTGGTCCATATTTTCCGCCGTGCTGCAGATCAGCGTCTGATAGCCGTGCTGAAACAATTCCTGTTCGATGGCATGGGCCAGGATGCCGAAGAAGGGCACCTCGATCGACGGCAGCATCAGTCCGATCATCCGGCTTGGCGCACCGCGCAACATGCGTGCGCCCTTGCTGGGCGTGTAATTCAGTGCATGGATCGCCGCCTCGACGCGGTCTCGGAGCTCAGGCGAGGCATAACCGCTGTTGTTGAGCACGCGCGAAACCGAAGAGACCGACGTTCCTGCAAGTTTGGCGATATGTCTGATGCTGGTCGTCACGTGCTCGTTTTTCTTTTTCTAGCGGCGGTCGAATGAACCGAACTGCTGAAGTTCACCTCCATTTGTCATCCACTAGATCACTAGCGGCACGCCGCATCAAGCGCGCTCCGCTCGCCATCCCGTTGTCCTTCTCCGTTTCAAACGACACAAAGCAGGCATTGCGGGACGATGACTCAGCGAAGATATGTCCACGCGCTGAATATTTTGGCGATCACTTTCCCATTCTCGCGTCGTAGCTGCCCATGGACAGTTTTTTGCTCGTCGGAAAAATCGATAAGGTCGAAGAAAACACTTTCATTTCGTTCGATATTTCCAAGGAAGAAAACGTCCTTACGGACGACCAGTCCCTTGCAGGGAAACCAGTTTTCCAGGGCGCGGTCGGCGAGTGCCTGATACTCGGCAAAATAAAACAATCCTGCGCCGTTGAACTCCTGCGAAGCGCTGGGATCAAACTTAAAGGTTCGAAGCGCCCTGTGAGCGAGGACGGAAAACCCGAAATGCGTGCCTAACCGTCCATTCCGGATGTCCACAGCGTTCTGGGCCAGAGGACTGGGCTGGAAGCGCCGTCCCTGCCGCTCAGGCAACGTCACACGCGCGATCGAGTGATTGTTGTCTTTGATCGTTCTGTGAACGAAGGTAGAGATGAGTTCCACCGCGCCGACGCTTCGTCCGTGCAGAGACAAGTCGTGTCGGGTCGACGTTCGGGTTCGCGAGACTGCGGACAGCTTCGAGTGGATCGTCAAAATGTCATTTGCCTGCACGATGGCGAAATGGGCATCCGTCAGGGACGTTGCACAGATCGCGGCATAGGCTTCCTCTCCATCGGCCGTTCTGAAATCCGCATTGTCGAGCCCGAGGTGACGGGCGAGCATCAGCCAGTGACGATGGCCGAGTTCCTTCATCAGCCAGGTCTCCGACAGCCCGTTTCCATTCAAATGCGGCATGCCGAGAAGCACATGCGGATCAAGGGCACGTTCCATCAAGTCGCGTGCCGAAGGTCCTGCGGGCGGAAAATCGAGAAGGGCTGCGCTCATCATCAGGCACTGACCGCTTGCTTGAGAGAGGATGCCTGTGCCGAAAGCCGAGCTGCGAGATGCCCGACCACATGTTCGGCATCCTTGCCGACGCTGAGGAACCGCCCGGAACCCCAGGTCCAGAGCCAGGGAAGTCCGAGCACGTAGACGCCATCGACGACGGTAACGCCGCGGCGGTGAACGGGGTAGGCGTTGCCGTCGAAGATCGGCAGGCCGACGAAGGACCAATCCGGACTGAAACCCGTGGCCCAGATGACCGAGGTGATCCCCTCCGCCTTCAGATCGAGTTCGACAATCTCCGCCCCAGGCTCCCAGACGGGGACATAGGGGGATCCGGCCGGAGCCTCGATGCCTTTTTCGGCGATATGCCGGTCAATCAGGGCATTGATACCGTTATAGACACGGTCGGCACTGTCGAGATTGGCCTTCAGGTTCGGCTCGAACAGCATCCGGCCGGCGGCGACGCCGGACATGCGGCCATAAAGCATCATACCCTCCAGCGCGAATTTGCGCAGATCGATATCGCGTCCGCCGTCGCGTCCGGTCAGGTAATGGTTGGTGTCGTGCTTCTTCTTCGTCATGCCATCATGTTCGACCGTGATGTCGTACTGGCCGATATCGGAAAGCCAGTCGACCACATCGCGACCGCGATAGAACCGGGCGCAACGCGGCGCGTTGCCGGTGACGAGATGCACCTTGCGGCCGGCAAGATACAGATCCTCGGCGATCTGGCAGCCGGACTGGCCGGAGCCGACCACGATGACGCCGCCCTCCGGCAGTTGGTCGGCATTGCGGTAGGCGGCGGTGTGGAGCTGCATGATGTCCTCCGGCAGGCGCTCGGCCGCACGCGGAATGGCCGGATCTGCATAGAGGCTGGTGGCGATCACCACGGCATCGGCTGTCACCGCGCCAGCTGAGGTCTCGAGCCGGAAGAGGCCGCCATGCTTTTCGAGCGACGTCACGCTGGTTTGCTCGAAGACCGGCGCCTCGACCTTCTTCACGAAGCGATCGACATAGGCGAGTATCTCGTCCTTGACCATAAAACCGTGCGGATCCGTGCCGTCATAGGAATGGTCCGGAAGCTGGCATTGCCAGTTCGGCGTCACCAGGCAGAAGGCGTCCCAGCGTTCGTTCTTCCATTTATGCGCAACGGTCTTCTTCTCGAAAACCACGTGATCAATGCCGTGCCTCTTCAGATAGTGAGAGGCCGAGAGCCCGGCCTGGCCGCCGCCGATGACAACCGCGCTGTAATGGCTCTTGAGGGATGGTGTGGTCATGGTGGGTCCTTTCAAAGGATGAAGCTTTCGCAGCGGACTTCGGCCTCTGCGTCGGTGAGATAGGGAGTGGCGGCCTGTTCGATGCGCGACAGCTGGCCGAGCGCTAGCGAACAGGGATAGCCGTATTTCGCCTTGACCCTGTCGCTGGCGATGGTCAGTGCCGTGCGGCTGCGATCGAGAAAGTCGGCCAGCGGATAGTTTTGGCCCTCGGCGAAATAGTCCTTGATCACCAGGGAGGGCGAGTAACAGGTCTCCTTGCGGCCATCCGGCCAGGCAATGACGAACCGCATTTCAGGCATGGTCGGCCTCCAGCAGCGTGTGATAGCGGGCAAGATGGGCTGTTGCTGTTTGGTGCCAGCCATGGCGGGCGGCAACCTCGAGACCACGGGGGATGATCTGCTCGCGGATCGGTGCGACCAGCGCCAGCGCCATGCCTTCGGCAATGGAGACCGGATGATGCGGATCGCACCAGATCGCATCGCCGGGACCCAGATATTCGGTGAAGGGTGCAATCGAGGATGTCACGACCGGAATACCGCTGGCCATGGCTTCCAGAACGACGAGGCCGAAGCCCTCCTTGAGCGAGGGGAACACCAGCGCATCCGCCAGCCGGTAGAGGCTCGGCATGTCGGCATCCGCGATCGCACCGGTGATATGCACAGCTGCTGCGTCCCGACCGAGGCAGGCGAGGTGAGAGCGGAACTCCTCCTGATAGTCGCCATGGTCCAGGAGAGAGGCACCGCCGGCAATGACAAGCTGGGCATCCGGCCGGATGGCGCGGACCTGACGAAAGGCTTCGAGAATGCCGAGGGTGTTCTTTCGCGCCTCGATGCCGCCGACACTGAGGAAGATCGGCCCGTTTCCGAGCTGCAGCCTGTCGCGCAGAGCGACCTGCTCGCCGTTCCAGGCAGGCGAGAAGCGGTTGGTGTCGACGCCATTGCCGACTATTGTGGCCTCGATGCCGCGATCCTCTCTGAGCTTGTCCCGCCAGAGGCGGCTGACGGCGAAGAAGATATCGGCCACATCGATCGCGCGATCCTGCAGAGCCATCAGGCGCGGATCGGCGAACTGGTCGATGTGGTGGACGGTGCGGGCAAAACTCGGGATCAGGCCCTCCAGCTTGAGGGTCGCCAGCGCATTGCCGGAAATGCCGTCATGGGCGTGGAACAGGTCGAAGCCATTGGTTCCGGCTTTCCGGAAATAGCCGATATAATCGGCGATCCGCTGCTCGACCATTTCCGTCATATCCGGGGATGCCGGCGCCGCGGCAATACAGGCGGTGCCGCAGGAGGGCTGACGAAAAAAGCCCGCCCCCTTGGCATCGGGCGCATGCAGGACCACCTCATGGCCAAGCGAGGTCAGCGCTTCCGAAAGCTGCATGGCATGAACCACGCCGCCACGCGGGTTGGTGGAATGGGTCAGCATCGCAATGCGCAAGGTTCGGTGCGACGGAAGGTTCATGCGGCGGCATCCTGTCGACCGAGCTGCAGCAGCGGTGTCTCGGCATGATTGCGCACCACTGCGCGGGTCTCGCCATCGACCAGTGCGACCTCGGCACCGGCCACGACCGCGCCGATGACCGCGGCGCTGATGCCACGTGCGGTGAAGCGGGTGACGACATCGGCCACATGTTCCGGCGCGACGGCGAGCAGGTAGCCGAAGCTCGGAAAGGTGACGAGCCAGCGATCGAGGGCGACACCGGCCGGCAGAGGAATGGCGGCGACGTCGATATCGATGCCGACATGCGAACATTCGGCCAGCATGATGGCGGTGCCGATGATGCCGCCCTGGCTGATATCCTTCGCAGACAGCGCGAGCCCGGCCTCGGCGATCTCGGGCAGCAGCTCGAGGTCGCCGCGCAGGCGCGCCGGCGCGGCATCGGTGGCGGCCTCCCAGTTGTTGAAGGGTTCGCGGTAACGGCCGCGATGGTCGGTCGCCGCAACCAGCACATCGCCCGGCCTTGCATCGAAGCTCGTCAGCAGTGTCTTGGCGCGACCGAGAATGGCGACCGACAGCTGGCCGCGTTCGGTGCGGATATTGGTGTGACCGCCGACGATCGGCACGCCAAAGGCGCTGGATGCCGCCCGCATGCCATCCAGAACGAGGGTCGCGCCAGCCTCGCCATCGGCCCAGACGGCATCAACCACGGCGATCGGCCGGCCGCCCATGGCAACGACGTCGGAGATATTGACCATGACGCCGCACCAGCCGGCAAACCAGGGGTCGGCGGCGACGAACTCGTTCATGAACCCTTCGATGGCAAAAAGCAGATGACCGTCGCCATCGGGCAGCGCGGCGCAATCGTCGCCGACGGCAATCTGCTGCCCCTGCAGGCCGAGCCTTGCGGCGATCGTGCCGATATCCTGCTTGGCGGCGATGCCGCCGCTCGTCGAGAGTTTGGCCGCCAGGGCCTTGATGTCGATCGCGACCATCTTCACGCCGCCTTTCTGGAAAGGGCGGTGAAGCCTGCCTCGGGTGTGACGCAAGGCGGATAATAGGCAAGGTCGGCCTTCATCCTGAGATGCGGCTTGCCATAGACCTCGAACTCCTCGATGACATCCCAGTGCAGCCTCCGAAACAGCAGGCCGTTCTGAACCTGCACATTGGCGAGGAACGTGTGGCATCCGATCGCATTGGCGGAGGACACGGCGAGCTTGATCAGGGTCGCCCCCAAGGCGCCGATCTTGCGAAAATCCGGATGGACCGCCAGTCTTGATCCCCACCAGATGCCGGGTTCGGCCTGATGGATGCGCACCGTTCCCACAAGCTGGTCGGCGGCAATGCCCAGCATGGAGAGAGCCACGATCGGGATGGCGTAATCGTCGATCGCGTCGCGGTCATCGCTTTCGAAGATCCGCTGTTCCTCGCAGAAGACGGCACGGCGCAGCGCATGCGCCTGGCTGCGCTCCCAGGCGGAGGTCGCGAATTTCACCTGGAATTCGCTCGAGCGATAGGGAGCAAAGGCTTCGAGCATCATTTGGTGAGCATCCTTTCATAGGTGGAAAGGGCGGAGCAGGCGCCGCATTTGCCGCAGCCGGCCTTGATGTCGACGGCCTTCAAGCCGCTGTCGACCAGCATCTTGGACAAGGGGCCGAGGATCGAGTGCATGAAGTCAGGCCTGGGCGCCGGGTGGCTTTCGAGCGGCGTGCCGGAAATCGGCACGAAGGGCACGACGAAGGGATAGACGCCAAGCGCAACCAGCTTTTCGCAGATATCCAGAATGGCCTCACGGCTGTCGCCGAGCCCCGCCAGGATATAGGTCGAGACCTGGCCGCGCCCGAAGACCTCCACCGCGGCCCTGAACGAGGCCATGTATTTGGCGATCGAGACCTGCGCCTTGCCCGGCATGATGCGGGCACGGACCTCCGGCGTCACGGCTTCCAGATGCATCCCGAGGGCATCGACGCCGGCCTCCTTCATGCGGGTGAACCAGATATCGTCCTCCGGCGGCTCGCATTGCGCCTGGATGGGAATATCGACGGCCGCCTTGATGGCGCGGGCGCTGTCGGCGAGGATCGCAGCGCCGCGGTCGTCGCCCTTCGGCGTGCCGGTGGTCATCACCATATGTTTGACGCCGTCCAGTTCGACGGCGGCCTTGGCGACTTCCGCGAGCTGCTCCGGCGTCTTGTGGGCGATGGTGCGGCCGGCTGCCAGCGATTGGCCGATGGCGCAGAACTGACAGGTCTTGCTGCGGCTCTGATAGCGGATGCAGGTCTGCAGCACGGTCGTGGCGAGCACGTCCTTGCCGTGCAGAACCGCGATCTGCGAATAGGGAATGCCGTCGGCGGTCGAGCGCTCGTAGAAGCGTGGGCGCAAAGGAAAGGAAACCTCACCCAGCACCCTGCCATCCCGGCTGATACGGCTGCGGCCCATATCATCCGGCTTTTCCACCAGATAGGGACTCTCGAATGCAGGTGCGGTGTGAACCGGCACCATCACCGTCATGCCGTCAATGGTCAGCGCCTTGTGGTCGGAAGGTCCGGCACCACCGCGGCGGCTTTCATATCCGGCCTTGGGGTCAACGAGCCGGGCTCCGTAGGACTGCAATTCGTTGATCAGAATCTCGGTCGGCAGATGTGTCGTATTCTCCATCGGAAAGGGTCCTTGCTTCGGCTGTGGGGAGGGACGGCTGGGTGGTGGTGACCATCGGCGCCGTGGCGCGGCCATCCATGACAAGATGCAGCAGCTCGGGCCGGGCATAATGGCCGACCGAATCCATCATCCGCTTGCGCTTCACGATCAGGCTCATGTCGAGATCGGCGATCAGGATGCCTTCGCCTTCCGTCAGCGGCGGCACGACGTGTTTGCCTTCGGGCGAGATGATCGCAGTCATGCAGCCGCCGCGCAGGGCCTTCTGCAGGCCCGCGTCGGGAGCAATGGAAGCGATCTGCTCGTCGGTCAGCCAGCCCGTGGCATTGACCACGAAGCAGCCGCTTTCCAGCGCGTGGTGGCGGATGGTGACTTCCATCTGGTCGGCAAAAATCGGCCCGACCATCGAGCCCGGAAACTGGGCGATATGGATGTCCTCGTGCTGCGCCATCAGGGCGTAGCGGGCCAGAGGGTTGTAGTGCTCCCAGCAGGCCAGCGCGCCAAGGCGTCCGACGGCGCTGTCGACCACCTTCAGACCGGAGGCGTCGCCCTGGCCCCAGATCATCCGCTCGTGAAAAGTCGGGGTGATCTTGCGACGCTTGAGGAGGAGTGTGCCATCGGCATCAAACAGCAGCTGGGCATTATAGAGCGATCCGTGGTCGCGCTCGTTGACGCCAAGCGCTACGACGATGCCATGTTCGCGGGCGGCTGCCGAGACGGCATCGGTGGCGGCACTCGGCACCGTGACGGCTTCCTCGTAAAGTCGCACATGCTCCTTGCCGGAGAGAACGGGCGGCAGCACGAAAGAAAAATAGGGGTACCAGGGGACGAAGGTTTCGGGAAAGACGATCAGCTCGGCGCCTTTGGTCGCCGCTTCACGAATTGCATCCAGCACGCGGGCCAAGGTTTTCTCGCGCGAGGTCAGATCCGGCGCGATCTGCGCGGCGGCAACCCGGACGCTCGTTTTTTTCTCCATGACGAAATCCTCGATTGACGGGCGGGGAGGCGGAGCGCCAGGACTCCGCCCCCTATTCTTTGGGGCGGTTGCTGCTCAGAGCGTCCAGGTGTCGAGGATGAAGGCGCCGTCGCGGCGATGGATCAGGATCAAGTCGAGAACGTCGAGCGGACTGATCGGCGTGATGCCGGGGATCAATGCGCCTTCGCCATGGCCGTAAAGCGCCTGAAGGGCAAAACGGCATGCATAGACCATGCCACCTTCTTCCATGAACTTGACGATCTGGTTGTTGAAATTCAGATGGCCGGGAAAGGCCTCCGCGCCGAGCGTCGGAAAACCGCGCTGGACGCCGAGCGTGACGCCCGGGCCGTAGAGAAGGACCGAGGTCTCGAACCCCTTCCGCTTCAGGCGCGTCGCCTGCAGCAGGTTGACGAATCCGATCGATCCTTCGAACGCCACGGTATGGAAGGTGACGAGGGCTTTTTCCCCTTCGCCGGCCTGTACGTCCTCAAAAACCTTTTCCTCGTAATTGACAAGAAAGTCGCCTTTTTGATTGGCGGGTTTGGTCACTGCGGGCATGGATGGCTCCTTGGTTTGAAATCCGATCCCCATCCGGGGAGCATCCATCCAATTGCAAGCCACATGCCAGATTGATTATGCATAAATAGCAATCAAATTGACGGACAATACATTCAATTATGCTATCAATTTTGAAGGAGAAAGTTTTAGAGCTGATTTTATAGGCGATCGAGTGCAAAAATCGAATGCACGAAAGCTCAAAACAGATGCATTCAATTGCGCGTCAATCAGCATGAGGAAGCATAATACTTGTGGCGTGAGCCCCGGCAACCCGTTTACGCCGGGCTTTTGGGATGGGTGCTCAGACTCGCACCCGCCTTCTGGTGCTGGCAGCGCCCGGCAATGGAAGCGGCTCGCTTCCGAGGGAGGTCTGCGTCAAGATGCCTTATCGCATCAATCGGAACGGCCTAGCTATATTGAATGCAATCAATTAAAGCATTTGGATGTATATATAGGGCCGCTCGTTGGTCAGCGGAATAAGCCGCCAACTCCGTCGACGGTGGAGGAAGGAGGCGAAAAAGATGCTCGGATTCCGTTGTCGCCGATCAGGCCGTGTCGCTCTTTCCACGAAATAGGAGAAAACTATGAGTAATAAACCTACGATCATTCTGGTGCATGGCTTTTGGGGTGGAGCCGCACATTGGGGCAAGGTCATACTCGAACTGGCGCGGAGGGGTTATCAATCCGTTTGCGCCGTCGAACTGCCGTTGACGTCGCTTGCTGAGGACGCTGAACGGACACGCAAGATGGTGGCCCAGCAGAAAGGACCGGTTCTGCTCGTCGGTCATTCCTACGGTGGCGCGGTCATCACCGAAGCGGGAGATCAACCGAATGTCGCGGGGCTTGTCTATATCGCCGCATTCGCTCCCGACGAAGGTGAAAGTCCAGGCGCTATCACGCAACGGCATCCGCCTGCGGCAATGGCCAATATCGAGCCGGACAGCGACAGCTACCTATGGCTCAAGGCCGACAACTTTCACGAAAGCTTCTGCCAGGATATATCCCTCGAAGATGCTTTCGTTTTGGCGGCCACCCAAAAAGCGCCGCTTGCAGGCACTTTTGGCGACGTCATCACCGCTCCAGCCTGGAGGAAGAAGCCGTCCTGGTATCAAATAGCAAGCGAAGACAGAATGATTGCTCCTGAAAACCAGGCAGCAATGTCGACTCGTCTCAATGCTCGGAAAGTCATGACCTTGGAGGCAAGTCATGCCTTGTCGCATTCAAAGCCTCTGGAGGTCGCAGCCTTTATCGATGAGGCAGCGGTAGCCATCTCGAAGTAAGAACAAAGATGCTTGTGGGGGCGTGAGAATAAGCGCCCCCGCTCGATCATCTGCTTGATCGCTTCCGCCCTCCATGCTCCGGCGTTGGAGAAGGCGCACGGCACGACGAAACCCTCCGGCATCAATCGACAAGCTTCACGCTTGCACGCTACAGGATAGGGGCTTGATCGATAGCGGCGCGTTGAGCGGACAGATGATGAACGACACAGTCATCCTTTTTCACGGCATTGCCCGGACGAAGAAGAGCATGGAGAAGCTCGCCGGCTTCCTGTCAGGCCACGGTTATCGGGTTGTGAATGTCGGTTACCCCTCCACCAGGTTTTCGATCAGCGACCTCGTCGACATCGTTCGACCGGAGATCGACGGCGCTGCGACGGCGGCAGGAGACGGCCGTCTCCATTTCGTCGGTTATTCGATGGGCGGGCTGATCATCCGGGCGTTTCTCACGCGTTATCGCCCAGCCAACCTCGGTAGAGTGGTCATGGTCGGAACGCCGAACAACGGCAGCCAGATCGCCGATTTCCTCAAGGGCTGGTCCTTATACAGGAAGGTCTATGGACCGGCAGGCCAGCAGCTGATTACCGATCAGACCGCAATGGCGAAGCTGTTCGGCACGGTCGATTACGAACTTGGCATCATCGCCGGCAATCGGACCATTGACCCGGTCTCTTCCCTTGTCATCGGCCTCAGGGTTCCGAATGATGGAAAGGTTTCGGTGGAGAGCACACGTCTCGACGGCGCCGTGGCCCATATCGTCATTCCCGCCAACCACACTTTCCTACCCGTCAACAGGACGATGTGGCGCCAAACCCTGTCGTTTCTGAAAGATGGGCGGTTTACAATCTGAATGTCCGACCGAATATTCAAACATCCGCCACATGCCATCGCCTTAATCCCTGCGGCACCGCTATCGAAGGATTAGTTCAACTAAAAGCGCGATGATGGGCATGCCTTTATCGCTGAACGACGAGAGCCTGCTTAACTCTTGAAATCAGAATGCGGGAGCCGTCGGCGGTGAAGTGCCCATAGTCGAATTGGACTGGGTCTCCGCTTTTTGTCCACACCACACAATCTGGGTTGCACATCGTCTTATAGGTAGAGATGTATGTTGCCCCGCTTCCGGCCAACGCGTCTTGAATGTCCAGACCGATGTGTTGTCGAGGCACCAGATGATCGGCGGCTTTAAATGGTTGCTTGTCGTAGAGACTGTGTGCGAGCAACCGCGGCAGGGATGATTTATACTCTGCCACTGGTCCGAAGACGACGATCTTTTTGGCAAACGGTGATAGGTAATCCACCGTCTTCCTGATGAGTTTCGCGTCATCTTTTGTCCAGCGTCCAGCCAATACGAGAACATCGACTTTATGGCTCGGCAAGAAATCCTTGAACATGTAGTTCATGAGTTCGATGCAGCGTTCTTCGCCTTCGGCGTCGAGAGTGGGACGACATCCTGACGCGTTCGCTTGAATGACATTGGCCCCCGAAAGCGCCCTTAGTCCAGGATATAGATGAGCGGCGTGACTATCACCGACAAGCGCTATGTTTTGCTGATTGTCTGATAGCGCCAGGCAGGCATCACGATCATATTTTTCGATGCCGTCGTTTGACGTGAGGAAGCATTGTCCACTGCGAAAGGCCTTCGAAGGGTCGTAGTCAGCAAATTCCGCCACCCGTTCAACGGCCGTGTTGTCCTCTTTCATTTGATCGGCCGCGAGTTGCCCGACAAATGCCAGCATTGCTACCGATGCGATTGAAGCAGCCCCGGCGGCTACGGACACGGCAGGTCGGTATCTCATTGTTCGGAACGGCGTTTCGACAAATCGCCACGAAACATATGCGACGACGAGACTCAAAGCGATCGGCACCAATTGCCAGCCATGCTCCCATGCCCCGTACTGGTTCGAAAACACCCAAATCGGCCAATGCCACAGATAGAGGGAGTATGAGATCAAGCCTATGGCAGTGGCGACCCTCAATGAGAGTAGTTTGCTGACAAGTGTGCCTGGGCCGGTCCAGATGATCAGCGCCGTGCCTGCGGTCGCGGGCAACGCCGTCAATCCGGGAAACTCGGACGTCTTCGCCAGCAGCAATGCGCTGAGGCCGATGAGTAAAGCACCGATTGCCGAAAGCACATCGTTGATCCGCGCATCAGCGAATTTCGGCAGTGCCGGTCCTGCGATGAGAGCGCCGACGAGCAGTTCCCAGGCGCGATACTGTACAAGATAAAAGGCTGCGGAGCGGTTGATTGGAACAGTGATAATGGAAGCAATGATACTGACCGCAAAAAGCCCGGCTATGGCCATCCCGGTTGCCCTGCGCCCATATCGGCTTGCCAGCATGACGATCAGGGGAAAAAAGACGTAGAACTGCTCTTCGACCGACAACGACCATGTGTGCAGGACTGGATTGAATTCCGAGGAATCATCGAAATATCCAGTTGTAAAATAGAAATAAGCATTTGAGGCAAAAAGCGCTGAGGAAGTGACGGACTTAAAGACCCGCAAGCTTTCGTCGGGCAGCATCGTAAAATAAGAAGCCGCCATCACAACGGCATACATGACCACGACAGCGGGAAGAATTCGTTTTGCGCGGCGACTATAAAAGTTGCCAATCGAGAATCGGCCATCCCCAACGTCAGCAAGAATGATTTTGGTAATCAGGTAGCCCGAGATCACGAAAAAAATGTCCACCCCGATAAATCCACCGGGGAGAATGCGGTCAAATCCACAGTGATAAAGAATCACAAAAATTACGGCTACGGCACGCAGGCCGTCGATATCTTGACGATGCGTAATCATTTGGGCCTCGATATTTGGCCTCCCAGGATTTCGTACCGTGAGACCGGTCAATATGCAACCAGCATCAGGGTGAAATGAAAACTACTCGCCTTAGACGGGCTTCTATCCACAACGAGAGACGACCTGAAGAGCAGCGGAGGGGCCGCAAGGTTCATCGGGTGTTTTAGGGTTATTGCTTATTTTACCATTCGTCCGATGAAGCCGGCGAGAAGGAGAGCGATGTCCATCCGCTTCTCATTTCGACGGTGATTCAACTAAAGGGCACATTTTACAGCTGCCTTTCAACGGTTCCACAACTCAGGCCATAAGACTGACGGGCGATTTAACATTGACTGCTGAAACGCAGCGCGGCATTGCCAGGACGGCTTGCAGGCCAAATTGGGCGAACGTGTGACCAACAGAGTGCCGGACGGCGATCCAAGCGCAGAGTACGCAACTGGCCAGACACAGTTTCAGCCCATGTGGCCGGGACGTCAGGGGTCAATTTACATGGATTTCTCAGCGGTCGTTCAGGTCAAGATAATTTCCAGATATTCAAACATCCGCCACACGACCCCTCATTATTACGAGCTGTAACCGTATCGAATGGAGATCCGATGCCCGCCATCTTGCGAAAGAAAATTCACGGTGCATCCACACGGGGACAGGTCATCGACGGCGCTCCGGACATCGGCGTCGCCTATCAGGTGTTTTCCGATACGGTGGTCGAAGACGTTATCGTCAAGAATTCTCCCCGCGGCTTCAAATTTCACAATGGCAAGAATCTCGTCATACGGCGCTGTGAGACCGAGAATGTGAAGGGCGACGGCATTTACCTTACAATGACGTCGGACGTGTTGCTGGAGAACAACCGCGTCGGCCCGGCGCCCGGCCAGGGAGCGGATTGCTGCCAATTCGCCTACGAAAACGACGACCGCAATGTGAGCTCCAATGTGGTGGTTCGGGGCAACCTTTTTCTTCAGTCGCCGACCAGCACATCCAACAAGGGAGCGCTGGTTTGCGGCAGAACGCGACAATACCTTGTTGAATACAATTTCATCGGGGGGAAGAATTTCTCCTTTTCATCGATCGGCGACGATGCCGTCGTGCGCAGTAACGTCATGCGCGACGGTAAGATGAATGATTATTCTTTCGGGTATGGGGTTGGCGATCAAGTCGACCATGCTGGCCACCATGTTTATGACAACCGGATCGAGAACAGCAATCGTGGCGTGAGTTTGAGCGGTTACTCGGACCAAAGCCTGGCATTTCGCAAAGACATGGATATCCACGATAACGTGATCAGCGAATGTGAGATCGGGTTTTTCGCCAATCGGCCGTGGTCTGGAAGTTTTCGACGCAACATATTCTTGCGGTGCAAGCAGGACATCTTTCTGAAAGGAAACGGCAAAGCGACCGCAGGGGAAGTCGAAGGCAACTATCTCAACGACGGCAGCTTTCTGAACGTCACGCCGCCGCCGCTTCGCGTCAAGCCGGATGGAAAGGCTTCCGTTTCCTCCGGCGAATGGACATCCGAGCCCGACGAAATCCGCATCCAGTGGCGGGACAAGGGGATCGATATATCAGGCGCCAACCGGCCCTCCGTTGCGATCGAGCCTGGCATGGAATTGTCATGCGTCTTGCTGGCCCGCAAGGGGCAGAATTGGATGTTGGCGATTGCCGAGACGGCCTATGACGATTTCACGCCGCGTGCATGGCAAGAAAACATGCTGCCTTGGCAGAAGCGCTATCTCTCGACTTAATCGCCACACTGAGACCAGGCGGAGTGGAGCCCCCGTGAAGCCTCCGTGTCTCAAGCCTCACGCGGTCTCCGGTTTGCCAACAGCCTCGGACGCAGCTCGGAGAGTGCAATCACAGTGTGTGGCCAGAGAATAAAAGGTGCGAGCATCATCCCTGCCTCTGTCATGGATCCAAGCATGATCAGGATGATAATCACGATCTCCTTCCGTCTGGCGCCCGATCGCTCTTGATCGGCTTCGACGATTGTCATCTTCCGGAACAGACGAGTCACCAAAAACAAGACCCATGCGCCTATACCGGGAATGCCGATATTGAGGGCAAGTTCGAGGTAGGTGTTGTGCGTCGACCGCGCGTCGAACGTCACCTTGACGTATTCCTCCATGACATCGGGCTGGCGGAACATCGCAAAGCCATAGCCGGTTAAAGGCCTATCCCATATCAGCGGAAACAGCTGTTCCCAGATGTTGGTGCGCCCCGAGAAAGTAAGGTCTTTGCCGAAAGCTTCAGCAACGGCAGAGGCCACACCCAAATAAATGAAACTGGCGGCAAAACCCACCAGAAGAAACAGCAGGGCGACGACAAATGAGCGAAAAAGGCGATTTGGATAGACGTGGATAATCCGGATCGCATACAGCATGACACTGCCGAACATCGTCAATACAACCGCGGTCGACGACTTTGTCGCTACAATCAAAGCGAGGAGGCAAAGCATCGCAGCCCACCGTACAAGCGTGCTGTAACGAAGTCGGCCTAGCTTCTGCGTCGACAACAGACACACAAAGCTGACCGAGCAAAATTGTCCCAACGTATTCTTGTGGTAAAACGCCCCCTTTACCATGCCGGCATAGCTGCCACGCATGATGGCAAATTGCGGGAAAGCGGCAGTATAGAGAACATTGATAAATGCGGCCGCGATCGCAAAACGCCCCAGGATGCGAAACGCTTCCACGTTGCCATACCGCGCGCGATAAAGCAGCGGCGGGAGCGCAAGAACAATGACGGCGGCCAATCCCTTTAAAGACGCCCCTCTGTCAATCGAGAACACGATTGATGTCAGACAGGAAATGGCAACGACCCCGATGAGGGGCGAAATTCTTGAAAAGGTCCGTATGAATTGCCGTTGTTCCAACAGAAAATACAAACCGGACAACGGGATAAGGCTGTAAAGCATCAGCTTCATCGGAAGCGGGTCTACCGACGCGCCGTCATCGAAATTTGCCGGCAGTCCGTACCACATGCCGGTCGCCCGCCAAAGTGCGGCGTAGAATGCGACAGTAAGCACCAGCTTCGCCAGCACGTCCCGTCTGACGCGCCATCTGGAAGCAGTCCGCCGACGGTGGCTGCCTTGATAATAGTCTCGTGCTATAGACGCGTCTTGTATCGCCATTAAGAGCTCTTCTATCTCATGTTCGGGGATGTTCCTATTCGAAATAGGACTGAGCCAAAATTACAATTTACCTCTGCTGGACTCTGTATGCGACATTGAAATCATCGACACTGGTTTCTGTCTACGACCCATCACAAATCGATAGATTTCGATCGGTTGACCACTCCCACAATCCAAAACAGCCGACACGTCGCTCTTCCTGCAGTATATGGTTGGCGCGAAATTCATGAGCCAGACCAACGAGTTATTGCTGCAGTTCCTGCTTTAACCCGCCATGTGGCGCCACTTTAAGCCATATCATTCCTCGAATCCAGTTTGCTAAACCTTCCAATATGTCGCGCCCAACTGGTTCGAGCCACCCGCTGCCGCGCGCCGGGACGCTGGCTGTCGTCGTCAATCGAAACCTCATCAGCTCCCGGAACCAAAGACCGAACAGGCCGTTGATAACGATGCCCAACCATGTCCGGGAGGCAGGACAGACATGGCACGTCAGACATTCTGGAAAGGCTATCTCAAGCTCTCGCTCGTCACCGCCGCCGTCTCGCTGACGCCGGCCACGACCGAAAGCAACAAGGTTCGTTTCCATGTCCTCAATCGCCAGACGAAGAACCGCGTCGAAAGCCGTTATGTCGACAGCGTCACTCACAAACCTGTGGCCGAGCGGGACCAGGTGAAGGGTTATCCGCGCGGCGAGGACGATTATGTTCTGCTCGAAGACGAGGAAATCGAGGAGGTCGGGCTCGAAAGCACCCGCACCATCGACATCGACAGTTTCGTGCCGCGCGGCTCGATCGACTGGATCTGGTACGACAAGCCGCATTTTCTGGCGCCCGAGGACAAGGTCGGGGTGGAAGCCTTCTGCGTCATCCGCGAGGCGATGAAGGCGAATGATGTCGTCGGCATCGCCCGTCTGGTTCTCTATCGTCGCGAGCGTGCCGTGCTCTTGGAGCCGCAAGGCAAAGGCATCGTTCTCTGGACGCTGCGTTATGGCGACGAGGTGCGTGATCCCATTGCCGAACTCGATAGCAACACCGAGATCGACAGCAAGCTGCTGACGCTGATGAAGCAACTGGTGAAGGAAGAGACCAAGGATTGGAGCCCCACCATGGTGCAGGATCCGATTCAGAAACGCCTGAAGGCGATGATCCGCGGCAAACAGAAGAGCCTGAAGAAGACCGCATCCGCGAAAAAGCCTGCCCCGGTGAAATCGACCGGCAACGTCATCAACATCATGGATGCGTTGAAAAAGAGCCTGGCTGCTGAGAGCGGGCGCAAACCGCATTAGGCGAAAGGGTATTGCCGATCCGCTATCGCTTCTTCTTTTCCAGCGGTTTCGCTGCCGCGAAAAACCCGTCCCAAGGATCTCTCGGCAAGGCGTCCAGCCGCGTCGGCGTGTTGTCCACCGTGAAATAGGCCGGCCCGATGTCGGCGGTGAGCTCATCCCATTCCAGTGGCATCGACACCGCAGCCCCCGGCCTTGCCCGCGTCGAATAGGGGGCGACCGCCGTATTGCCGCGGCCGTTGCGGAGATAGTCGATGAAGATCCTTCCCTGGCGCTTGGCTTTGGTCGCCGTCGCGAGATAGCGCTGGGGATCGTCGGCCGACATGCTGTCGGCAAGCCATTTGGCAAAGCCCTTCACCTCCAGCCAGCCGGCTTTCGGTGCAAGCGGCGTCACCACATGCAGCCCCTTGCCGCCTGTGGTCTTGACGAAAGCGGCGAGACCCTCGGCCTCCAGCCGTTCCTTCAATTCGTAAGCCGCGGCGATCACATTCTCCCACGCCACCTCCTCGCCGGGGTCGAGGTCCATGGTGATCATATCAGGCTTTTCCCAATTGTCGGTCGTCGCACCCCAGGGGTGGATTTCCAGCACGGCCGATTGCACCAGCGCCACGACGCCATCGAAATCGGTAATGCGCAGCAGCTTCTCGCCCTGCTTGTCCTTCGGATCGGTTATCTCGCCGATATGCGGATTCATGCCCTTCCAGGCATGTTTCTGGAAGAACCGCTGCCGGCCCTTGATCCCGTCGGGCAGACGCAGCAGCGCCAGGGGCCGGTTGACGACATAGGGCGCCATGAAGCGCCAGACCTGGGCGTAGTAATTCGCCAGGCCCTCCTTGGTAACGCCCTCGTCCGGCCAGTAGATGCGGTCGGGATGGGTGAGCGCCACCGCCGATTTCGGCAAAGCGCGAGCTGTGGTCTTTTCCGTTTCGCGCGTCACGTCCTTTGCCGGCTTGTCCTCGCGCAGGCCGCGGAAGGCGGCATGGCGCAGATTGCCGTCGGCCGACCAGGCGCGGAATTCCACTTCGCCGACCAGTTGCGGTTTCACATAGATCAGCCCGCGCCGTTCCTCCGATGTCAGTTTGTCGTCGAAGGAATTCTCGCTCTGCGTCAGCCGCGACAGCTTCTCATGGAGCATCTGCGCCGTTGCCACCGTATAGCCGGTGCCGACACGGCCGACATGTTTGAGTTCGCCGTTTTGGTAATACCCCATCGCCAGCGAGCCGATCGCATTCTTCATCGATGTCGACGGAACGTAGCCGCCGATGACGAATTCCTGCCGATGCGAGCATTTCGACTTGATCCAATCGCCCTTCCGTCCCGACGTATATTTGCTGTCACGCAGCTTGGAGATCACGCCTTCGAGGCTGAGCCGGCAGGCATGGTCGAGCACCAGTCCGCCGCTTTCGTTGAAATGCGCGCTGTAGCGCAGCTTGTCGTCGTCGCCGGGTATCAGGGTTTCGAGCAGATGTTTGCGATCGAGGAGCGTCGCGTTGAGCAGGCTGTGGCCGTCGAGATACAGAAGATCGAAGGCATAGAAGACGAAGCGATCATCGCGGCCTTGGCTCAAATCCTGCTGCAGCGCCGAGAAATCCGAAGCGCCAGTATCGCGCTCGACGACGATCTCGCCGTCGATCACCGCCGATCGCACCGGCAGGGCGGCGAAGGCATCGAGTACGGCCTTGCCGAATTTTGCCGTCCAGTCGAGCCCGCTGCGGGTCAGCATCTTGACCTCCCCGTCCCGGATCCGCACCTGCAGGCGATAGCCGTCGAACTTGATCTCATGGATCCACCGATCGTCCGCCGGCGGCTTCGGCTTCAGCTTGGCAAGGGCCGGTTCGATGAAATCCGGCATCGCGGCCTTGCGCGCGCCCTTCGGCCAGTCGCGTTCCCGGGGTGCGGCGGCTTTTGCCTTCGGAGCCGGTCTTTTGACGGCAATCCCTTTGCCGTTCTTCGCTTTCGAATTCCAGGTCGCTTCGGGATTATCCGCCACCTCTTCGAGCTGCCGGCCCGTTTTGGCTGATTCCGGCCGTTCGTCGAGGATGTCGCCGTCATGGCGCGCCTCGGCGTCGTCGCCCTTGATCAAGAGCCAGTTCTCACGCTTTTCACCGGGCCGGCCGTGCATGCGCACGAGATGCCAGCGGCCTTTCAGCTTCTCGCCGTCGAGTTCGAATTCCATATGGCCTTTGCGGTAGGCCTTGTGCGCATCGCCATGCGGCGTCCAGGTGCCGCGATCCCAGACGATGACGGTGCCGCCGCCATATTGCCCCTTCGGGATAATGCCCTCGAAATCGCCATAGGAGAGCGGGTGATCTTCGACATGCACGGCGAGCCGCTTATCCTCCGGGTTGAGGCTTGGTCCTTTCGTCACCGCCCAGCTCTTCAGCACCCCATCCATCTCCAGCCGGAAATCATAGTGCAGCCGGGTCGCATCGTGCTTCTGAATGACGAAGCTGTTGCCGCTGCTGCGGCCCTTTTGTCCGCGTGGCTCGGGGGTGAGCTTGAAATTGCGTTTCGCCTGATAGGTTTCGAGAGCCATCTCAGCTTGCCTTCTTGCTGTGGCTGTCGCTGCGGGCCGGCGCCTTCTTCTTTGCCGGATCCTTCGTTGCTGGGGCCTTGCCGCTCATCTTCGCGCTCTGGCGCAGCGCCTCCATCAGGTCGACGACCTTGCGCTCCGGCTGCTTCTTCTTCTTCGGCGGTGCCCGGCCCTCGATCTTCGCCTTCACCAGTTCGACGAGGGCAGCCTCGTAACGATCCTCATATTCGCTTGGTTCGAAGCTGGCCTGCTTGGTGCCGATGATATGGCCGGCAAGCTCGATCATCTCCTTGTCGAATTTGATGTCGGGAATGTCTTTGAAGACCGTATCGGCCGAGCGCACCTCGTAATCGAAGTTCAGCATCGTCGCGACGATGTAGTCGTCATGAGGGCGGATCAGCAGCGTCCGGTTGCGCCGGAAAAGCACGGCTTCGGCGAGTGCTGCGACCTTGCCGTCGCGCATGCCCCTGGCGATCAGCGACAACGCCTCCTCGTCATGCTCGTCCACGGGGGCGAGATAGTAAGGGCGGTCGAAATAAAGCTTGTCGATCCCGTCGAGGGCGATGAAAGCCTTGATATTCAGCACCTTGTCGCTCTCCGGCATGATCTCGGCAATCTCGTCGCCCTCGATGACGATGTAGTCGCCGCTCTCAATCTGGTAGCCCTTGACCTGGTCGTCCCGCTCGACCGGTTTGCCGGTCTCGCTGTCGACGAATTGCCGTTCCACCCGATGGCCGGTCCTGCGGTTGATGATGTTGAAGGAGACGCGGTCGGAGGAGGAAACGGCGGTGTAGAGCCCGACGGCGCAGGCAAGGTCGCCCACCTTCAGATGACCCTTCCAGCTTGCCCGAGCGGCCATTCCATCCTCCGTCGCAAATCAGAGCCGGCTGCCGCTCTTGTCGGTTTCGAGTTCCTGAAATGCCCAGCCGCGGCCGTCAGGCGCGGGATAGGCGAGCAGCGCATCGCCATCGCCGATCTTCTGGCGCGACGCGGCGTCCTTGGCATGGAAGATCGCTTCATCAGCCGTCGCATAGGTTTCCGAAAGCGTATCGCCGAGCTTATAGGCCCAGCCATTGTCATGCGGGACGACCTGGTAGGTGATATCGGCCATTTCGGATCTCCTCTTCTCAATTAAATAGGGAGCATGATGGCGTTGGCATCCTGCTCTAGTTCCGATTTGTTTTGCGCCGTTCATCGAGGGCGATGATCTTCTCCAGCGATGCGATATCCTCGCTGGTGACGACGGGAACCGGATCGGCCGCGATCGCCTCCAGCACCTCCTTCGAGACGGCGCCGTTGCGGATCGCCCATTCCAGCGTTTCGCGCGTCTCCCGCTCGGCTTTCAGCTGCGCATAGAGCGCAACGATCAGCCGATCACGAGCATCCATCCGCCGGCCTTGGTTATCCATGCTGCGGACGTGCACCATCGCAATCCACCTTTGTCACTGATTTCGTTCAGGTGTATTCAACTGATGAGGGATGGAAAGGTTCCGAAACCGGTGGGCGGGCTTTGCCATCGCCGCATCAGGCGGAATCGCCATCCGCAGGATATTTGCGAGAGGATTTCAATATGGCCGATCTCAAGATTCGCCCCCGCCCGACCGGCGCCACCGCCGTGGTCGGCCGCACCGGTTTCCCGCACGTCATCTCCGCCACCAAGGGCGAGATCGATATCGTCACCGCGCCGTCGCAGCCGGGCTTCAATCCGCTCGACCTGCTCTATTCCTCGCTCTCGGCCTGCCTGGTGCTCAGCGCCCGCATCGTCGCCAGCCAGATGGGCGTTCTCGACAAGATCAGCGAGATCACTGCCGACGTCACCGGCGAGAAGGCGACGGAAGGCCTTTCGCGCGTTGCCAAGTTCAACATCGCCTTCTCGATCAAGGGTGATATCGACGAGGAGACCCGGCAGAAGATCGCCCACGCCGCCGAGAACGAGATCTGCACGGTGAGCAACACCATCCGCGGCAATCCCGAATTCTCGACGACAATATCGGGATAAGCCTATAAAAATTATAGACAATAGCGGCGGAAGGATTGCGCGACCGCTGCCCCGCTTCTATGCTCGGATATCGAAGCAACGATCCCGGCCACCATGCAGCCCAAGCCTCTCCCGACGTCCGCACAACCCGTCGTTGCCATCATTGGCGGCGGTATCTCCGGCGCCGGCGTCGCCTATCATCTCGCTAAGGCCGACTGCGGCGAGCGTCCTGCCATAGTGGTCTTCGAGCCGCGCGCCGAACTCGGCCGCGGCCTTGCCTATGACACGGATGATCCGGCTCATCGCATCAATGTGCCGGCCGCCAAGATGAGCCTGCAGCCGGGCGACTTGAGTGAATTCCAGGCCTGGATCGAAGCCCGCGATGCCGTCGCCGACGATCCCGAGGCCAGGCAGCCCGATGGCTCATTCTTCCCCCGGCGTCGGCTCTTCGGCGAGTATGTCGCCTCCCTGCTGAAACCGCTGCTGGAAGACGGGAGCGTGCGTCATTGCCGCGCCGCGGTGACGGGTGTCGAACGCCGTGCCGGCCGCTGGTCGATCCTCGACGACAAGGGCGGCGTGACGGAGGCCGATATCGTCGCGATCGCCACCAGCCATCCGCCGCCGGCAGCTCCCGGCCGGCTTGCGATCCGGCTTGCGGCCCATCCCCGTTTCGTCGCCGATACCACCAAGCCCGGAGCGCTCGACGCTATCCGCCCGCATGACCGGGTGCTGGTCATCGGCAACGGTCTGACGGCCGCCGATGTGATTGCCTCGCTGGCGCAGCGCGGACATGACGGTCCGGTGACCGCGATCTCGCGGCGCGGTCTGCGGTCTCGCGGCCATGCGCCGGTGCCGCAGCCGCTCTTCGGCGATTTCGTCTCCGATGCGACCCATTCCGCCGTGTCGCTGCTGGCGGAGATCCGCACCGCCATCGATGCGGCGAAGGCTGACGGCATCAGCTGGCATGGCGTGATCGATCAGGTGCGGGCGCAGGGATACGAACTCTGGCAGGCGCTGCCGGTTGCCGAACGGCGCCGTCTCGTCCGTCATCTGCGTCCCTATTGGGACGTGCACCGTTTCCGGATCGCCCCGCAGGTCGAGGCCGTGCTCGACGCGGCGGTTGCTGCGGGCCGCCTCGATATCCTGGCCGGCTCGGTCGCCGATGCGCGCATCGAGGGCGAGTTGATCCTTTGCACCCTGCAGCCGCGTCATCAGCGCCAGCCGCTGGAGAGACCTTATGACGCTGTCGTCGTCACCACCGGCCCGGCGCATGGCGGTATCCTCGAAACCCAGCCCTGGCTTGCAGCACTTGCGGCAGACGGTCATCTGGCGCTCGACCCGACCGGCCTCGGCCTTGCCTGTACCGAGCGTTCGGAGGCGATCGGCCCATCCGGACGGGCCGACCCCTCGCTGCTGATCTCCGGCCCGCTGGCGCGCGGCACGTTCGGCGAGCTGATGGGACTGCCGCAGGTGACCGAGCATGCCTTCTTCGTCGCCGGCGAGATCGCCGAAAAGCTGAGGATGCGCGCGACGAATAGGCATCCTGCCTGATTTTCGATCAATATGTCGCTCTTCGGCTGTCGCCGGCGATCGACTTCTGATACGCACCCGGCATCCGGGTGACCAAAATATCGAGATCATGTCGCAGCCTGCCTCCACCCTTTCCGAAGCCTCGCCTTCCAATCGTTTTGCCCTTGCGGCCCTCCTTCTCGGCGGAGCGGCGATCGGCGGCTCGCCGATCTTCGTCAGGCTGTCCGAGGTCGGTCCGATGGCGACCGCCTTCTGGCGCGTGGCGCTGGCGCTGATCCCGATCTTCATCGTCTCGCTGATGAAGAAGGAGAGGGGTCCGAAGCCGCAAAATCTTTCCGACTACGGCATGCTGGTTCTCCCGGGCGTCATGCTGGCGCTCGATCTCGGCGCCTGGCACCTGTCGCTCACCATGACGTCGGTCGCCAATGCGACGCTGCTTGCCAACCTTGCGCCGGTTTTCGTCACGCTGATCGCCTTCCTCTTTTTCAGCGCGCAGATCAGCCGCATCTTCATCCTCGGACTTGCCGTGGCGCTCTGCGGCGTCGTCATTCTAAAGGGCGGGCCGGCAGCTGTCGGCAATGGCGATCTCAGCGGCGACGGCATGGCGATGATCGCCGCCTTCTTCTATGCCTGCTACATCCTGGCGATCGGCAGGCTGCGCAGCCGGTTCGATACGATCCGCATCATGTTGTGGAGCACGGCCTGCGCCGCCGTCTGCATCTTTCCGATCGGCCTCATCTATGAGGGCCATATGCTGCCCGCGACCGTCTATGGCTGGTCGATCGTTTTCGGCCTGGCTTTTATCAGCCATGCCGGCGGGCAGGTGGCGATCACCTATGCGCTCGCCTATCTGCCGCCGGCCTTTTCCTCGCTGACGCTGCTGTTGCAGCCGGTCGTCGCGGCCATCCTCGCCTGGGCGTTGCTGAGCGAGGCGATCGGGGCGATGCAGGCGCTCGGCGGCGCCATCGTGCTTGCCGGCATCATGGTTGCCCGCCGCGGCTGATCGTCAGCGATTTTCCTGCAGCAGCCATTTCTGGATGATCGGAATGTCGGCATCGCCGAGATCGTGGCCGCCGGGGATGACGTCGGAATCGACGGTGGCGCCCGAACTCTTCAGCCTCTCTTCCAGTTCGCTCGCATATTTGCCGTAGGCATCGGTCTTGCCGCTGATGACGAGCAGGTCCGTGCCTTTGAGATCGGCATGCGGATAGTCGCTGAGCACCGGCATGGAGCGCAGCAGCACCGCCTTGTGAACCAGGTTCGGGTGCAGGTAAAGCAGCGAGTTCAACAGGTTGGCGCCATTGGAATATCCGACATAGACGACCTTCTGAGGATCGAGCCCGTAGGATTTGACGGCGCCTTCGATGAAGGCCGCGAAGGCTTCGGCCTCGGTCTTGATATCGTTCTGGTCGAAGGAGAAGGGGGTGATGCGCTTGTACCAGCGCGGAAAACCTTCTTCCGTTGCCCGGCCGCGCACGCCGAGCAGCGTCGCCCGCGGCGCCGCCTTGTTCAGGAGCGGCATCAGCGTCGTCTCATTGCCGCCGGAACCGTGCAGCAGCACGAAGACGCTGCCATCGGGATCGGGGGGCGTATAGAAGCGATGGACGAATGGCAGCTCGCGATAGTTGACGCGCGGCTGGCCGGGCATCGAAAACTGCGGCAGCACCACCTTCAGGTCATGGAGATTGGTGATGGCTTCGGGCGGGGAGAACAGCTTCGTCCCCAGAGCGGCCTGTTCTTCGTCCACGGTCATGCCGGGCTTGTCGGTGGCAAGCTCCACCAGCGTGCCGCCGGGTTCGCGGGCATAAAGCGAGCGGAAATATTTGCGGTCGTGCATGTTGGTCGGCGATGCATCGGTCGCTTCCAATGCCTTGCGCACCGAAAGCAGCGTGTCCTCGTTCGCGGCGCGGAAGGCGACGTGATCGACCGTGCCGGTGCCCGGCGCGCCGGACCAGAAGCCGCGCGCATCGCGCACGTCGATGACGTCGCCGGATTGCGACACCAGCCTGTCGATCGTGCCACGATTGGCCTGGAAGCGATAACCGAAATGGGTCTCGAGGAAGCTGCGGCTTTCGGCAGGCTTCTCCGTCAGCATGGTGGCGCCGCGCACGCGCTGGACGGCATGCTCGATCGGGATCGAGGCGCCGTCCCAGGCGGCCGGTGATGCCAGGGTCTTCGTGCCTGCGAGCTTGAGGATGATGTTGTCGGGGTCCTTCAGCCGCAGCACAGGCTCGCCGAATTCGTCGGCCGGCCCCTCCGAGCGCAGGCCGAAGCTCATGGCGCGCGTCAGCCAATAGCCGATGCTGGCGGGATCGATCGACAGCGATATTTCGCTGATCTGGCCGAAGCCCACCCGGCCGGGCGCGCCATCTTCCCAAGCGAGAAAGGTGAGGAGGGAACCCGGCGTCCCCGCCGCATCGCCATAGAAGAGATGAAGCTGCGTCGCATCCTCGTAACCGGCTGTCTGCTTGACGAGCCGCATGCCGAGAAACCCGGCGTAGAAGTCCACGTTCGCCTGCACCTTTCGGGTTACGGCCGTGACGTGATGAATGCCTGATACCATCGAGAGCAGTCCTGATTGAAGCGGCGTCGTCAGGAGCGCGAGTATGAGAGCTGCGAAGGTCATACCGTTGCCAATGACCGTCGCTTAGTTTTGTTCCGCACAAAGTGCAAGCGAATCGCCGCGCTGCAGCAATTCCAAATGTTCGACATCTTCGAGTGCCTCTTCCAGTTGCTGCAGGGTCGGCGGCTTGACCATATAGGCGCGCGCGCCGAGATTTCTGGCCCGCCGCATGTCGGTCTCATCGCTTGAGGTGCTCAGGATGCAGACGGGAATTCGCTTGAGGCGGACATCGGCGGAAAGCGCATGCAGCACCTCGAAGCCGTCCATGATCGGCATGTTGATGTCGAGCAGCATCAGGTCGATCTGCGGCACATCGGCGATGCCGGCGCGCTCTTCAAGCAGCCGCATCGCCTCGCGTCCATTGGTGGCGACATGCAGGTTGAAATTCACCTTCTCCCGGCGCATCAGCTTGATCTTGAGAATCTGGATGTCGGCCGGGCTGTCTTCCACCAGCAGCACTTCGGCGAGCCTGCCCGAACCTTCGCCTGGCTGCTCCGCCGGCCTGGCGCTGTGCGGGATGGCCGATGCGGCCGGCGGCGCGGGCCTTGCCTCGGCGAGCGGCACTTCGACAACGAAGGTGGCGCCCGGCCCATTTTCCGGCTCGCACCAGATCGAGCCGCCATGCAACTGCGCGATGCGGCGGCAGATGGCAAGGCCGAGCCCGGTGCCTTCGATGCCACGGCCGACGAGGCGCTTGAACGGCTGGAAGATCAGTTCGCGGTGCTCGGGATCAATGCCGGGTCCGTTGTCGCGCACTGTGAGACGGCAGATATCGCGCTGCGCTTGCCCGGTGATGCTGACCTCCGGAACCTTCTGGTCGCAATAGCGGATGGCATTCGACACCAGGTTCTGCAAAAGCTGGGTCAGCAGTGTCGCATCGCCCATCACCTCAGGCAGCGCCCCGCGGATGATGACGGCTCCGCGGCTCTCGGTCTGCTGACGCAGATTGTCCTCCACCTGGTCGAGCACAGCGGAGAGCGAGACCGGCCTGAGCTCCGGTCCGCCGGAGGCCTCGAGCCTGGTGAAGCCCGAGACCTTGACGATCAGATCTTCCATATGGTCGGCGGCGCTGAGCACGTAATCGAGCAGTTCACGGTCTTCGGCCGGAAGCGCCGACGACCCGTGCAGGATGCGGCTGAAGGATTTGATCGTCCGCAGCGGCTCCTTCAGATCATGGGCCATGGCGCGCGTGAAGATCTCGAGCGACTGCCGCTTCTGCTCCAGCTTTGCTTCCAGCATGCCGTGCATGATGGCGTTCTGGATGCAGCGATGCAGTGTTTCCGGCGACAGAGAATCCTTTGTCAGATAGTCGCGCGCCCCGCTCTTCATCACCTCGACGGCCACGGTTTCGCTGCCCTGGCCGGTCAGCATGATGACGTTGGCGGCGGGATCGGCCTCCAGGATATCGGCAAGAACGCCGAGACCGTCGCGCCCCGGAAGCGAATAGTCGAGCAGGATGCAGTTCGGCCGTTTCCGGCCGTTCAACGCCAGGCCCTCTTCACCTGTCTCCGCCTCCACGACCGTATAGGCGGTGCTGGAGACGCGGCCCAATATGCGGCGATAGACCTCGCGATCGTCGATATTGTCGTCGATGATGAGAATGCTGCAGACTTCCGCCAATCTGTCAGTCCTCGAGCGGCAGGATCGCGATTTCGAACCAGTATTCCTTCAGCCGCTGGATCGCAGCGAAGAGCCCGTCAAGATCGACCGGCTTCTGCACATAGGTATTGGCGCCGAGCGCATAGCAGCCTTCGATATCGCGCTCGTCGTCGGAGGTCGTGAGGATCACCACCGGGATCTTGCGCCAGCCGGCGTTCGATTTGATCGCCTCCAGCGTCTTGCGGCCGTCAAGGCCCGGCATGTTGAGATCGAGCAGGATCAGCCCCGGTTTCGGTGCCATCACGCCGAGCATGTCGAGCGCTTCCTGCCCCGAGGCCGCCCAGCGGATCGAGTTGCGCAGGTTGGTGCGTTTGAAGGCGCGCATCGTTGCTTCGAAATCGTCTTCGCTGTCCTCGACGATCAGGATTGGTTGCGTGTCACGCTGCTGCATTCTGCCCCTCGCGCTTTCTTCCCAGGGTGAAATAGAACGTCGTGCCGGCGCCGACCTCGGATTCCAGCCAGATATCGCCATTGTGTCGCGCGATGATCTTGCGAACGAAGGTGAGGCCTGCTCCGGTACCATCTTCGGAATCCTGCGACTTTTCCAGCCTTTTGAAAATGCGGAAAATGTCCTCATGGAATTCCTGGGGTATGCCCTTGCCGTTATCTCTAACGAAAAACACGTTGCGGGCAACCGTGCCGTCCTGGCCGACGAACCGGTCGAGGTAACCGATCGAGACGAGCGGCGCCGGCTTGTCGTTGTATTTGATCGCATTGGTGATGAGATTGCGGAACACTTCGGTCAATCGCGGCGCGTCGCAGACCACGTCCGGCAGCCGGCCGTCGATGATGACCTTGGCATGCCGTTCCTCGAGCAGCAGCTCCATCGTCGCGACGACATCCTTGACGATCAGGCTGATGTCGGTGCGTTTGACTGCTAGTTGCTGCCGCCCGAGCCGGGAGAAATACAGAAGGTCGTTGACGAGTTTCTCCATGCGCTGGCTGAGACGTACGAGCCGGTTCAGCCGGCGTACGCCGTCGACGTCGAGCTTGTCTTCGTAGTCCTCCAGGAGGAAGCGGGAGTGGTTGTGCAGGCCGCGCAGCGGTTCCTTCAGATCATGCGAGGCGATATAGGCGAATTCATCGAGGTCGTGGTTGCTGCGCTCGAGTTCGGCCGTATAGGCCTCGAGCTGGGCAAGCGTCGCCTTCATCCGTTCTTCCTGCCGGACGCGCTCGCTGATATCACGCACGATGCCGACGAAGATCTTCGTATCGCCGGTGACGACGGTGCTGATGGAAACATCGATCGGAAAGACGATGCCGTTCTTGCGGCGTCCGGAGACCATGCGCGTCGTGCCGATGATCCGTTCCTCGCCGGTCTGCCGGTAATGGGCGAGATAGCCGTCGTGCTCGGAATGGTAGGGTTCGGGCATCAGCATCTTGATGTTCCGGCCGATCGTGTCCTGCGGGGAGTAGCCGAACATGCTTTCCGCCGCCGGATTGAAGCTCCTGATCGTTCCACGATCGTCGATGACGACGACGGCATCAGGCGTGCCGCGCAACAACGCGCCGAAGCGGACGCGCTCGGTTTCGAGGTTATAGTTGTTGCGCATGAAATAGAAGACGAGGATCGCGATCAGCCAGAGCGTGGCGGCCGTAATCGTGCGGTTGGCGATCTCCTGCCAGAACGTCGCCTCGTCGTGCCTGACGGCGAAGAAGCCGAGCATCAGCAGCACGGTGCAGGCAAAGGCGAAGAAAAGCGGCGCGTTCCTGTTGCCGAACCAGAGCGCCGTCAGCACCAGCGGCACGTAGAGAATGCCGTTGGCGACACCCAGCGGCGTATAGAGATCGACGAGAAGGCCGGTGAAGCACACGGCAGCCGGGATCCAGAGCGGGATCTGCGCCCGGTTTGCCGGCTGCATCCACCAGGAGCGGGCGAGAAGCCCCGCGCCGAAGATCACCATGCCGACCGCCGTATGCAGCGCCATCGCTGCATAGGGCCCCCAACGGTAGCCCTGTTCGGCATCGGTGACGTAGCTCGCCAGCGCGATCATGCCGAGCGTCATGACGACGTAGCTCGTCAGCTCCTGCACCACCTGGCTTTTCCTCTCCACCGGGAGCGAAAGCAGCAGCGAAAGATTGGCGATCAGGAAGATCAACGCCGTATTCGGCCCCATGCCGCCGCCGATCTGCACAATGAAAGCGGGGGGAACCAGGAAGCGCGAGATCAACACGTCGACATTGTGGAAAGTCCGGCCGATCGTGACGATTTCCACGAGCCGGGCTGCGGCAAACGCCGCTGCAAGTCCCGCCGTCATCGTAGCCGTTATTCGAAAACGGCGGCCGGTCAGTGTCGAGGCGGCAAGCCCCGTCCCGGAAAGCACGAAGCAGAGCGCAGTGTTGAAGGCCATCGACGGAAAGCCGGGAACCAGCGAAATGATGATCTCGACCTGCAGCAGCCAGCCGGCAAGGGCGGTCACGCCGAGAAGGACCATCAGGCAGCCGACGGCAATCGCAAAGGCACGGTAGTGCCGCCTTCGCTGGTCCTGCAGGTCCACGTCGCTGCTATCCTGCACCCGCCTATTCTCCTTGGTTTGCGCGGTCATTTTTTCCGAAATCAACGAATACTCAATAGGCAAAGGGAAGGCGATGTCGCGCTTTTTGCGAAATGCCTTGCGGTAATATATATCGAACTTTCGTGAAACCGCGGTATCGTGATTTCTAAGGACAGCGACGTTCGTTCGAACAATATCCAATCACGGTGATGGATGCCGACCCTATTTTACGTCGATGACAGCAGGGATGACCTCTTTTATCTCGACTATATCAGCCGGAAGCAGCAGATAGACGTCGATCTATTCTGCTTTTCGACAGCCGATATGGCGCTGGAGGCGTTGGAGGCGCGCGCGGCGGAAGGCAAGGCCGTGCCCGATCTGTTGATCACCGATCTCTACATGCCGCTCGATAGCGGCACTGGCCTGGTGCTGAGCCTGCGCCGGGATGTTCGGTTCAAGTCGATGCGGCTTGCGATCTGCAGCGGATCGGATGCCGATGAGGATCGCGCGCGTGCGCTTGAGGCCGGCGCCGATTTCTATCTCGAAAAACCCCTTGACCTTGCCGCAGTCATTCTCAATCTTGAAGTGTAGGAAACGACGTCAGTCCGGCGGCCTGTTTTCTGCCGCTTGCCTGGAGCATCCGACAAACCGCAATTGACAAGGTCGGGGGCGCAACACAAGATGCAACCGAAGCGAAGGAAATGGAACGCAAAATAAGCGCTGAGAGAACCGATGAACCCGCGTTCGCCGCCACGAACATCAGCCAACCCCTTAGCTGAATGGGTCTATCGGTTCTCTCGCGCTTACGTCTGGCACTGCCTTCTCGCATTCATGGATGTTGAACACGAGAAGATTTACGATACCCAGGTAAGAACTACTGCCCCTCAGTAAAATCTGCCCGTGCATCACCTGTAGTTGAGATAATTGATGATTTCCGCCTTAAATATCGAAAGTCCCCGTTTTCGATATCTCTCATCAAGTTGTCTCGCAATTTTTGTAGCTCTTCGCGTCTAAGACGTATATCCCAAGATTTCGGGATCGGAGGCATCGGCGGGAGGAGAGGAAGAGTGGGAATGAACAATGCCCCGGCAATTCCCTTTCACGCCGGACCGGAACTGAGCCGGGCGATCAACCGCACCGATTTTTTCCGTCTGCTGAAGTCGGCGGCGCAGCATTACAACTTCGACAATTTCGCGCTTGCCCGCATTTCCGAGGCTTCAGCTCCTTTCGGTGAACGCGATATCGTCATCACCAATGTTGCCGAGCGGCGTGTCGGCCTTTTCATCACGACATTGAAGGAAGCGCTCGGGACCGTCCGGGCAAAGTCCGCCCAGTTCCTGGCAACGCCGGTCCATGGCCGGAGCGCGCAGCCGGAAGATCATCCCTCCGAGCTGGTTTTCAACGAGTTCCTGAGCGGCGTCTTTCTGTTCATCCCGCTGTTCACGCCGGAAGGGCGGCGCTATTGCCTCGTGCTCAGCGGCGAGCGTCAGGAGCCCGATCAGAGCGAGATCGCCGACATGCTTCTCGATGCCATGCGCATTTTCGACAAGCTCTACGAGGAAATCCTGACGCCGGAAATGTCCGGACGGCTGACGCAGCGCGAATCGGAAATCGTCAAATGGACGAGCGAAGGCAAGACGTCGGCGGAGATCGCCATCATTCTCGGTCTCTCCGAACATACGGTCAATTCGCACATCACCGCGGCCGCGCGCAAACTCGACGCCGTCAACCGCGTTCATATGGTGGCGATCGCCTTGAGGAATGGTTTGGTGTCGTGAAGTTGGTTTCGGGATTGGGGAAATGAGACGATGATCACCGAAACGGGCCGAAGGAACGCCGTCAAGGTTCTGTTTGTCGACGACGAATTCATCGAATTCCGCGCGCTCAAGAAGAAGATCGCCGATCTCTCCGAGCCGGCCGTCGAGGTCGAATATTCGCCTTCGATCGGTGACGCGCTGGAAAAGATCCGCTTGGAGCGATTCGATCTCATCCTGCTCGACAACCGCCTTCTGCCGAACGCCGATTTCCGTGAAACGGTGCCGGAACTGCGCGGCATCGGCTATACCGGACCGATCGGCGTCGTCTCGACCGATATATCGGGTGGCTATTTCCAGGAATTCCCGGATTACGGCGTCGATTTCCGTATCGGCAAGGACGAAATCGATGCGCAGACGCTGCAGCATATCATCCGCGAATATGTGACCTATGACGTCCCGGATTTCTGGAAGGACGACTACAGCATCTAGAGCAATTCCAGGAAAAGTGCGAAGCGGTTTTTGCCGGGAATTGCGTAAAAACAAAAGGATAGAGCGGTTCGGCGCTTCCCTAAAAGCTGAACCGCGTTAAAGCAATTTCCAGCAAAACCACTGCACGCTTCTGCTGGAAGTTGCTGATTTCAAGCAATAGGAAGGCGGATGATGAAGCGGCTGCCGCTTTCATCCGAATGCTCGAGGCTGATATCGCCGCCCAGCGCCGTCAGAAACTCCCGCGCCGTCGTCAATCCGAGACCGGCGCCCTGAACCGCTCCCGCTTTCGGCAATTTCCAGAAGGGCTCGAATATCCGCTCCCGATAGGCCGAATCGATGCCCGTGCCATTGTCGGAGATGCGGATAAACCAGTCGGTGCCCTCTCGCACTGCCGCAATCGTCACATGCGGTGGCGCTTCGCTGCGATAGGTGAGGGCGTTGGTCAGCAGATGCCGCAGCACCAGCCCGAGCAGGGCAGGATCGGTCCGGATGGAGGGCAGGCCTACGCTTTCAAGCGTCGCGCCGCGAACCTCGGTCTCGTCGGTCAACTCGCCCCAGATATTGTCGGCCAGCGCCTGCAGATCCACCTCTTCAGGCGTCACCTGGGGCGTTCCGCCGGCAAGGCTCATCAATGCCTTGGTGAGGCGCTGCGCGGCTTGCGCTTTCTCCAGGATCATCCTGAGGCTCTGCAACTGTTCGCCGTCGAGCGTCTCCTCGAGATCGTCGAGCAGCAGCTCGGCATACATGGCGATGTGGCGCAGCGGCGATTGCAGGTCATGCGAGGCGGTCGCGAGAAAACGCTTGATGCGCTCCTCGCTGTCGCCGGCGACAGCGGTTTCCGGCGGTCTTGTCGGGTTGGATGACATCTGGCGGCTTCCCCGATCTCAATGACAGCGCCGCGTCTCTTCAGGTGCGCAAAGGACGCGGTAACACTTTGAATTGGCACAAAATGCAGTCGCCGACAATAGAAAGAGGGCGCCGGCTCTGCAACCGGCGCCCTCTTCAAGGATACGTTAACAACGAGATTCTCAGGTCGCCGATTTGCGCGGGCGGCCCTGTTCTGGCGGGATGATTTCGACTGCCGCATCGGTTGCCGGTGCCGCCTTGGCATGGCGGCGGCGCCAGTCGCCGAGGAAGAGCAGGATCGGCGCCGCGATGAAGATCGAAGAGGCGCCGGCCACGAGAATGCCGAAGACCATCGGGATCGCGAAGCTCGAGACCGCGCTGCCGCCCCAGATCGCCATCGGCACCAGGGCGAGGAAGGCCGTCGCATTGGTATAGAGGCTTCGTGCCAGGGTCTCGTTGATCGACTTGTCGATGATCTCGCGCAGCGGCATCGACTTATAGAGCCGCATGTTTTCGCGCATGCGGTCATAGACGACGACCTTGTCGTTCACCGAGTAGCCGACGAGCGTCAGGATGGCGGCGATGGCCGTCAAATTGAAGTCGAGGCCGGTGATTGCGAAGAAGCCGATCGCCTTGGTGACATCGAGCACCAGCGTGACGATGGCGCCGACGGCAAACGGCCATTCGAAACGCACCCAGATGTAGATCAGCATCGCGAAGCTTGCGATGACGACCGACAGGATGCCGGCCCAGGCAAGCTCGCCGCTGACCTTCGGACCGATGACATCGGTGCCTTCGACGGTGGCCTTCGGGTCGAGCTTGATGACTTCGGCCTTCAGCTTGGTCACAGCAGCCGTCTGTGCCTCTTCGCCGCCTTCCTGCCGTTGGGCGCGCACGAGAATGCTGTTGTTGTCGCCGAAGGACTGCAGCGAGATTTCGCCGAGGCCGAGGCTGTTCAGCCCCTCACGGAGGGTTCCGAGATCGGCCGGGGCACTGGTCCTGACCGACATCTGGATGCCGCCGCGGAAATCGACGCCGTAGTTGAGGCCGGGGTGAATGAACAGCGCGACCGAGGCAATCGACAGGAGCGCCGAAACGGTGACGCCGAAGAAGCGCGCCTTCATGAACTGGATGTGCTTGTCATAGGGGCTGAACGGGATCAGCGGCCTGATGTTCAGCACCTTCAGCCTCTGGCGGCGGGTGATCTCGATCATCGCGACGCGCACGAAGGCGACCGAGGTGAACATCGAGATGATCAGGCCGAGCGCCATGGTCACGGCAAAGCCGCGAACCGGTCCGGAGCCGAAGTAGAACAGGATGGCCGCAGCGATCAGGGCCGTCATGTTGCCGTCGATGATGGTCGAATAGGCACGGCGGAAGCCGGTGTCGATGGCGGCGAAGGCGCTCTTGCCCTTGCGCGTTTCTTCGCGGATGCGCTCGTTGATCAGAACGTTGGCGTCAACAGCAAGGCCGATGCCGAGAACGACACCGGCGATGCCCGGCAGCGTCAGCGTCGCACCGACTAGCGTCAGGGCGGAGAAGGTCAGGATCGTGTGAATCAACAGGGCGACATTCGCCAGCACGCCCCAGGTGCCATAGAGAATGAAGATGAAGAGTGCGACGAGAGCAAAACCGACGATGCCGGAATAAATACCCATCTTGATCGCATCGGCGCCGAGGTCGGCGCCGACGGTGCGTTCCTCGATGACGGTCAGCTTGGCGGGCAGGGCGCCGGCGCGCAGCATGGCGGCAAGCGTCGTGGCGCTGTCGGCCGAGAAGTTGCCGGAGATCTGGCCGGAACCGCCGGTGATCGGCTCGCGGATGACGGGCGCGCTCAGCACCTTGTCGTCGAGGACGATGGCGAAGGGATTGCCGACGTTCTGGCGGGTGATGTCGGCAAAGCGGGTGGCGCCGGCGCTGTCGAAGCGGAAGCTGACGATCGGCTCATGCGTGTTGGGGTCGAAGCTGACGCGGGCATCCGAAAGGCGATCGCCGGAGATTTCGACGCGATCGAGGACCGGATAGGACCGGCCTTCATCGTCCTTCAGCATGGTCACGCCAGGTCCCGGCTGGTTGTTCGGCGCCAGCATGTGGAACGACATCTTGGCCGTGGAGCCGAGAAGTTCGCGCAGGCGCGACGGATCCTGTGCACCCGGAAGCTGGACGAGCACGCGGTTGGCGCCGATGCGCTGGATCGTCGGCTCGGAGACGCCGACCTGGTCGACGCGCTGGCGGATGACCTCGAGGCTCTGCTGAACCGCGTTGTCGACATTGGCGGAAATGCCGGCCGGCGAGAAGCCGACGGTGATCGTGGCGCCGTTTGCGGCGACATCAAGATCGGCCTGGCCGGCGCTGAGACCGGTGCTGATCGGGTTGGCGAGCGTCTTCAGTTCGGTGACGGCGGCATCGCTCTGCGCGGCGTCGGCGAGTGTTACGACGATCTGGTTCTGGCTGCGGACCACGGCTTTCGGCTGGATGCCCTTTTCGCGCAGCACGCGGCGCGCGTCCTGAAGCAGCGATTGCAGCCGCTCCTTGGTCAGGTCGGCTTCGTCGACTTCGAGAACGAGGTGCGAGCCGCCGCGAAGGTCGAGGCCGAGCGACACCTGCTCATGCGGCAGCCATGCCGGAATACGCTGGAGGGTGGATTGCGGCAGGACATTCGGCAGGGCGATCAATAGCCCGAGAAGGATGATCACCGTATAGGTGAACACCAGCCATGGTGAAGTACGCATGTTGTATTCCTTGATATCGAGGGCCGGCGCTTGGGCGCTGGCAGTATGTCGTCAATGGTCGGTCGGAGCGCCGATCGGCGCAAACCTCAGGCAGCGGCGGGCGGTGCGCGCGGCTGATGGGTCCTGGAGACTGCGGCGCGAAGCGAGGCTTCGAATGCCGGAAAAGCGGCTGGCATGGTCCAGCCGGCGAAATCGAGAGCCGGGGCGACGGCAAGGGCAGGCGATCCGGCGTCATGCGCTGCCTGCTTCGGCGCAAGCCTGCGCTCGGTGGCAAGCAATCCGCGCACGGCATCGCGCGCGGTCAGCTGCGGCGGCTGCGGATCCCGATCGGAAGAGGAGAGCGTGTTGACGGTGACAACAGGCGAGATGATCAGGTTGCCGCCGAGAAGCAGGCCGAGATAGGCAAGAATGGCGACGAGGAGGGAGGCGGCGATACGGCCCGTCAGACGGCGCTGCTCCAGCTCCATCTTCTCCGTCCCGGCGATGTCACTCCCGTATCGGCTCAAAAGCGCGCCAATCTCTCATTCTTTTTCCGGCGGAGGTTCATCCGCAGGCATAATTGTATCAGGCCCATGTCCGTCTTCATAGGGCACACTCTCATGATGCACTTGGGCGAGCCGGTCAACCATGCCAAGCGCGATTTCGCGCTCGCCCATGATGACGGTGTCGGCGCCATATTGCTTCAATTCATCGACCTCTGCATCGGAATGGGCGCGGGCGACGATGAGGATCGATGGATTGACGCTGCGCGCCTGCTCGGCGATGCGGCAGGCCTCAAAAGCGTTGGGGATGGCGATGGCAATGCTGCGGGCGCCGGAGAGATTGGCGAGATCGAGCGTTTCCCGCATCACCGCATTGCCCGCCAGGGTTTCGATACCCTGCACCTTCAGCTCGCCGATGCGCTTATCGGAGTCCTCAATGACGAGAAAAGGTGTGGCTGACGACTTGAGATTCTGTCCGACGATGCTGCCAACCCGCCCGTAGCCAACGAGAATGGCGTGGCCGCTGAGAGCAGTCGGGTGCACCTCGTCGTCTTCAGACGGCATCTCCTCCTGGGCTGCTATCGCATCTGCAGCGGGAGCAGGGTCGGCCACGGCGTCTTCGCGCTTTGCACCATCCAGCAGCGGCCGCATGCGGTCGCAGAGGAAGAACAGCAGCGGATTGAGGATGATCGAAATGATGGCGCCGGCCAGGATCAGGTCGCGGCCTTCCTCCGGCAACAGCCCGAGTTCGACGCCGAGGGCGGCGAGGATGAAGGAGAACTCGCCGATCTGGCCGAGGCTGGCCGAAATCGTCAGCGCCGTGCCGAGCGGCTTCTTGAAGGCGAGCACGATCAGCAGGGCGGCGACGGACTTGCCGATGACGATGATGAAGATGGTGGCCAGAATCGGCAGCGGCTTGTCGATCAGGATATTCGGATCGAACAGCATGCCGACCGAGACGAAGAACAGCACGGCGAAGGCATCGCGCAGCGGCAGGCTTTCCTGCGCGGCGCGATGGCTGAGTTCGCTTTCGGCCAGCACCATGCCGGCAAAGAAGGCGCCGAGCGCCAGCGACACGCCGAAGAGCTTCGCCGCGCCAAAGGCGACGCCGAGCGCGATCGCCAGCACGCCGAGCCGGAAGAGCTCGCGCGAACCGGTATGGGCGATGCGGTGCATCGTCCAGGGAATGAGCTTGCGGCCGAAGACCAGCATCAGCGCCACGAATAGCGCCACCTTCACCAGCGTCATGGCGATCATGCCGCCGATGCCGAGATCGAGGCCGAACAGGCGGCTGAGTGCGGCCGAGAGCGGCTCGACAGGAGCGTGGCCCTCGCCGCCGATGCTGGCGGCGGCCGGGATCAGCACCAGCGCCAGCACCATGGCGAGATCCTCGACGATCAGCCAGCCGACGGCGATCCTGCCGCGCTCCGTCTCGACAAGCCGCCGCTCCTGCAGCGCCTTCAACAGCACGACGGTGGAGGCGACCGAAAGCGCCAGGCCGAAGACCAGGCTGCCGCCGGTCGGCCAGCCCATGAAGGCGCCGAGTCCCCAGCCGAGCAGTGTCGCAAAGGCGATCTGCACGATCGCACCGGGCACGGCGATGCCGCGCACCGACAGCAGGTCTTTCAGGGAGAAATGCAGCCCGACGCCGAACATCAGCAGGATGACGCCGATTTCGGCCAACTCCGGCGCAAGGTTCTGATCTGCCACATAACCCGGCGTATGTGGCCCCACAAGCACGCCGGCGATGAGATAACCGACGAGCGGCGGCATCCGCAGCCGATGGGCGAAGGCGCCGAAGATGAAAGCCAGCACGAGACCGCCGACGATTGTCGAAATCAAGGGCGTATCGTGTGGCATCGTCGTCTCCCGATCTGGAAATCCCGTTCGTAATATGACATATATGGTCTATATCGACCAATATGGGCAACTTAAAATCATGGGTCAAGGCGCACGGGAAACAATTCTCACTCCCGCTCTCTGCCGCGCGGCACGCGGCCTGCTCGACTGGACCCAGACCGATCTTGCCGAAAGGGCCGCGGTCTCGCGCAGCACCATTCGCGACTACGAGGGACGGCACCACGACATCCACCGCGCGACGGAGGCGCAGCTGCGCCTCGCCTTCGAGGAGGGCGGCGTCAAATTCGTCGAGATCGAGGGAGCGGGCACCGGTCTCTGCCTGCCCAATCCAGCCGGCTGAATCGGTTCAGGGCGCCAGGCAGGCGGCAGAGACCTTGTAGGCGGAGAGCGTCTTGCCCTTGTAGTTGCCTTGCGTCGGCTGCCAGCTCTTCAGCACCTCGGGCGCCTCGGTGGCGCAGGTGAGGCCCCCGTCCGTCAGGAAAAGCACTTTGCCGGTAATCTCGGCCGGCAGCGCGAATTCCTGCTCGTAATAGCTCTCCGGAAGGCCCGCCGGCGCTCGCGCATAGATCCTGTAGGATGCGTCGCGGAGCGTATAGAAAAGATCGGCGACCATGTCGCGATCGTCGGTCACGATGATGTCGGTGCCCGCCTGACCGGCGAGTGCGGCAGCCTCGCGGCTGACCTCGGCGCGGCCGAGATAGCGCTTCATCAATTCGTCGCCGTTCGGCAGCAGCAACTGCTGCGGAAAGATCGTCGCCAGCGGAAAGAGCAGGGTGGCGATGCCGTTGATGGTGAGCGACAGTTTCAGCCCCTTCGGCCACATCCGGTAAAGCAGCCAGACGGCAAGGATGGTCCCGGCGACATAGGCGGTCACCGCCCAGTTGGCATAGGCCTTGGCGACCGTCGCCTGGAGCGTGATCAGCACCACCACCGGCATCGACAGCCAGACCAGCATCTTTTCCCGGTCGTCGCTCCTGCCCTTGATCATGCGGTACACCGCCCACAGCATCGCAAAGAAGATGATCGGCCCGACGACGCCGAACTGGGCGGAGAAGAATTCAAGCCCGCGACGGAGATTGATGCCGAGTTCGCTCCAATGGGCGATATCCTGCGTATGCCGCACCGTCGTGTTGTCGTGCTGCAGGTTCCACCAGAGGTTCGGCAAGGCGACGACCGCCGCGACGGCGACCGCGATGATGAAATCCCGAATGGCGATGCGCGCCGCCGGAATGAGCAGGAGGGCAATCGCGCCGCCCGGAACGACGAACAGCACGGCATATTTTGACAGGAAGGCGAGGCCGACCCCAAGGCCCATGACGAGCGCCAACCCGACCGAGCGTCGCTGCGTCAGGCCGAAATAGGCAAGCAGGGCGATCGCGATGAAGAACAGCAGGATGACGTCGGTCGAGAAGAACACCGAAGAAAGCGCCACACCGGGAAGGGTGATGTAGGTGGCGCCCGTCCAGCCTTCGATCTCCGGCCCGACGAAACGCTTTGCTATCTTCATCAGCACCAATGCTGCCGCCATGTGGATCAGCGGTCCGAGCAGCCTGATCCAATAGATGGCGTTGGAGCCGGAAAACTCGGTCATCGCCCGGATCACCCAGGCGATCATCGGCGGCTTGGAATAATAGCCGAGATCGAGATTCTGCGACCAGAACCAGTACTGCGCCTCATCGACGAAAAGGTCCGTCGCGTCAAAATTGAGCAGGACGACGCGCCAGAGCGTGAAGCCGAGAACGATGAGGAGACCAGATCTGGGGGACATGAACGAATAGTTCCGCTGACATGAAAGGCGCGAGTGCGATACACCAAAGGTGCCGGACTGCCAACGGGGAAGGGGCGGTCTACAGCATGTCGCACAAAACTGTGTAGCGGTTTTGCGATAACGACATGCGTTGGAAATAAAGAGCCGGAGCGCGAGGAGCGTATCTGAAAGCGCAACGCGCTTAGAACACCCGAAGCGTGCGGGTATCGCGGTGTGCAGCGAGAAAATCGAGGAGGGCGACGGCTGCAAGGAGCGTCATTGCTATCAAGCAGGAACCCAATCCGAGAACAATCATTGCTCTGTCCTTGTCGACGTCATGTCTTGGTTATCGACCGGCATATACCACGGAGCTTGCGTGTGCCTTGTAGCAGCCATGCAACTCCGCAACAGTATTTGCAGCCAACTGCCTTGAATTGCTTCAAAAGCCTGTCCTGCGAAAGGCTTATTAACCTTCAGGCAAGGAATTAACCATAAACATTGGTTTACACGTCGGAATGGGAAGATGCACTCGTTCCCACCAGGCATGACGCCGTCCCGCCGTACCGGGTTGATCCGGTATCCATCTCTTCAGACAGCTCCGAAACATAGCTGATCAGGGGGCTTCGATCCGCCGGTTGTAACCGGTGGTGAGAACCGTCTCCACGCTTCGCGTTCAACGGATGCTGCGCAGGTTTTTCGCCGGGCCGTCGCCCGGAATGTGGTTGGGGACAGGCATTGAGGCAGGACATGCCATCAGATCAGGCTCGTGGAGCGCAGGCAGGCAGCTTGCGCGACCGCCTGCGCTTTGCCGGTCTCGATGCTGACCAGTGCGAGCTGGTGCGCCGCAACCGGCCGGCCCTCGAAGCCCATTTGAAGGCGGGGCTCAGGGATCTCTTCCATCGATTCCAGTCGTTCCCCGACGCCTCGCGCAATTTCGAGAGCGAGCGTCAGGTCGAGCGCCTGCATGATCTGCAGTCCTCGCATTGGGACGTGCTGACGGATGCGCGGTTCGACAGTCTCTATGCCGAGCGCGTCAAGGTGCTCTCCGATACCGAAAACAAGATGGGCCTCGACCCGCGCTGGCACGTCGCCGGCCATGGCGTCATGCTGGAGCATGTCGTTTCCGGTCTTGCCCAGGAGATTGCCGGCCGTCCGCTGTTGCCGTCGGCCAAGCGCCGCAGCCGTGAAATCTCCGATCTGATGACGGCGATCATCCGAATCGTCATGGTCGATGTGGAAATTGCCGTCTCGCTGCGCTTCAACGCGCTGCGCGCCGCCCAGAGCCGCGCGCTCGCCGATCAGCGCGCCGACAACGAGGCTGAGATCGCCCGGATCTTCGGCGATGTCATCGAAGGTCTTTCTGCCCGCGACCTGACACGCCGCGCGCCCGTCGACGGCGACCATGCCGGGATCGCCGCCGCGCTGAATTGCGCGTTGGACGGACTTCAGGCGGAATTTGCCGCGATCACAGAGCGCACGCTCAAAGCCGAAGCGGCGACAGGCTCGCTTGCCGGCCTGTCCAGGCAATTCGCCGGCACGGCTTCCGGCCAGGCCGACCGGCTGCAGCTTTCCGCCGCCGCCCTTGCCGGCATTGCCGGCAGTGTTCGCGACGGTGCGGCCGACAGCCGCGCCGCCGAACAGGCAGCCGCCTCGACGCGCGCCGCCGTCGAGGAAAGCGGTGAGGTCGTCGGTCGCGCGATCAGCGCCATGGCCGATATCGAACAGTCGGCGGAAAAGATCGGCCAGATCATCGGCGCGATCGACGAGATCGCCTTCCAGACCAATCTTCTGGCGCTGAACGCCGGCATCGAAGCCGCGCGCGCCGGCGATTCCGGCCGGGGCTTTGCCGTCGTCGCCCAGGAAGTCCGCGCCCTTGCCCAGCGTTCGGCCGAAGCCGCCCGCGAGATCAAGACGCTGGTGACGACGACCAAGGCGCAGGTCGACGCCGGCGTGCAGATGGTCGGCCGCACACAGGATTCGATCGGCAGCATCGTGCGTCAGGTCACCGACATCAACGCCGCCATCGCCGGCATCGCAACGAGAACCGGCGAACATGCCGCAAGCCTCGACAGCGTCACATCAGACGTCAAGGGTCTGGGCGGCGAGGTGGCGGAGAGTGCCGGCCTGGCGGAGCGCTCGGCTGAGGGCGCCGACCACCTCCACACCGTCATTCTCGAGCTCGGCCAGACGGTTCGCGAGTTCCGCATCGCTCGGGAAAACGCCAATGCCGGGCGCCCGGCGCCGGTTCGCGCCGCACCGCCGCGCGCCATCGAAGCCTCTGCCCGTCCGGCACCGGTCGAAGACGCCTATGAAAATGATGATTTTGGCGTTCCGAAGCCCTTCGCAAGCGTCGGAGGTGGGCGGAATGTTTACTAACCTATCGGATGATTGCCTCAGCTCGTCTTCTCGAGCCGGGGACAAGGGGACAAGGAAAAGCTGATGGCAGCAAAGAAGAGTGGCAAGACGCTGGATTTGACAGCGGTGCTCGACCTCAACGAGGCTTCCGCCTTGCGCGACAAACTCCTCTCCCTCAGGGGCAGCGGCCTTTCGATCGACGCATCAGGCGTCGAACGGATCGGTGCTCTTTGCGCCCAGGTTCTGATGTCCGCCGAGAAGACCTGGGAACAGGACAAGCAGCCGTTCACCTTCTCCAAGGTGTCCGACGCATTTCAGAAAACCATGCAGCTGGTTGGCGTCAATATTGACCACCTGCTTGCCAAGGAGATTCGGCAATGAAGAAAAAAGTTCTTACCGTGGATGATTCCCGCACCATCCGAAACATGCTGCTCGTGACGCTGAACAATGCCGGCTTCGAGACGATCCAGGCGGAAGACGGCGTCGAAGGCCTCGAGGTTCTCGAAGAGTCCAATCCTGACGTCATCGTGACCGACATCAACATGCCGCGTCTCGACGGTTTCGGCTTCATCGAAGGTGTTCGCCGCAACGAGAAATACCGGGCCATCCCGATACTGGTCCTGACCACCGAAAGCGACGCGGAAAAGAAGAACCGCGCCCGCCAGGCCGGTGCCACGGGCTGGATCGTCAAGCCTTTTGACCCGGCCAAGCTGATCGATGCCATTGAGCGTGTAACCGCTTAAACCCAGGATTTGCTCCTATGGATATGAACGAAATCAAAGAGATCTTTTTCCAGGAGTGCGAGGAACAGCTCGCCGAGCTGGAATCCGGTCTTCTGAAAATGAATGATGGCGATCGCGATCCGGAAACCGTCAATGCGGTGTTCCGTGCCGTGCATTCGATCAAGGGTGGCGCCGGCGCCTTCGGCCTTGATGATCTGGTAGCCTTCGCCCATGTTTTCGAGACCACTCTCGATTGCGTTCGATCCAACAAGCTTGAGCCGACCCAGGACGTCCTGAAGGTGATGCTGAAGTCGGCCGACGTGCTGGCCGACCTGACGAATGCTGCGCGCGACGGCGGCAGTGTCGATGAAAGCCGCAGCCGCGGCCTCGTCAAGGAGCTCGAGGCGCTGGCCAACGGCGAGTTGCCGTCTCCTTCGGCATCGGCCGAGGCGCCCGCGCCGAAGGCTGCCGCAAAGCCCGCGGCCAAGGCCGCTCCAGCGCCGGCCGTCAAGCCGACGGATGACAGCGGCTTCCAGCCGATCCCCTTTTCCTTCGACGATTTTGGCGGCGAAGGCGATGCGGGCTCCGACCTGCCGACCTATGAAGTCATCTTCAAGCCGCGCTACGAACTCTATTCCAAGGGCAACGACGCGACCCTGCTGCTGCGCGATCTCTCGCGCCTCGGCGAAATGACCATCTATTGCAACACGGATGAGCTGCCGGGCCTCGAGGAACTCGATCCGGAAGGCGCTTATTTCTTCTGGAACGTCACGATCAAGACGGACAAGGGCGAGGACGCCATTCGCACCGTCTTCGAATTCGCCGAATGGGATTGCGAACTGACGGTGAAGCCGCTCGAGGAAGCAAGGGCTGACGCGACCAGCAACGACGAACTGCCGATGGTGCCGGTTCCCTTCGATCTGTCGATCCTGGATGAAACGGGCGCAACCGAAGAGGTTGCCGCCGACGCGCGCGCCGAAGAGACGGCCGCCGCCGTTGCCGCCGCCGAGACCGCGTCTAACGTCACGCAGATGGCCGCAGCCGCAGCCCGTGTCGAGAAGAAGGAATCGGCAGCCGCCGCAGCCGCCGCCGCAAGCGCTGCCGCCCAGAACAATGCCGCCGGCGCCGGCCAGACGATCCGCGTCGATCTCGACCGTGTCGACCGCCTCATCAACCTCGTCGGCGAATTGGTCATCAACCAGGCGATGCTGTCGCAGAGCGTCATCGAGAATGACACGACCGGCACCTCCTCGATCAATATGGGCCTCGAGGAGCTGCAGCAACTCACCCGCGAGATCCAGGACTCGGTCATGGCGATCCGCGCGCAGCCGGTGAAGCCGGTGTTCCAGCGCATGTCGCGTATCGTCCGCGAAATCGCCGACATGACCGGCAAGTCGATCCGCCTGATCACCGAAGGTGAAAACACCGAAGTCGACAAGACGGTCATCGACAAGCTGGCCGAGCCGCTGACCCACATGATCCGCAATGCCGTCGACCACGGCATCGAAACGCCCGAAAAGCGCGCAGCCGCCGGCAAGAACACCGAAGGCACGGTTCGCCTGACCGCCAAGCATCGTTCGGGACGCATCCTGATCGAGCTTGCCGACGACGGCGCCGGCATCAACCGCGAGAAGGTCCGCCAGAAGGCGATCGACAACGATCTCATTCCGGCCGATGCCAACCTTTCGGACGAGGAAATCGACAACCTGATCTTCCTGCCGGGCTTCTCGACGGCCGACAAGATCTCCGACATCTCCGGCCGCGGCGTCGGCATGGACGTCGTCAAACGTTCGATCCAGGCGCTCGGCGGCCGCATCAACATCACCTCGAAGCCGGGTCACGGCTCGGTCTTCACCATGAGCCTGCCGCTGACGCTCGCCGTTCTCGACGGCATGGTGGTCACCGTTGCCGGCCAGACGCTGGTCGTGCCGCTGACGGCGATCGTCGAAACCCTGCAGCCGGAAGCGGCCGCGATCCACTCCTTCGGTGCCAACCACCGGCTGATCTCGATCCGCAACTCGTTCTGCCCGCTGGTCGATGTCGGCCGCATCCTGAACTTCCGTGCGACCCAGGCCAATCCTGTCGAGGGCGTGGCGCTTCTGGTGGAATCCGAAGGCGGCGGCCAGCGCGCCCTGATGGTCGATGCCATCCAGGGTCAGCGCCAAGTGGTCATCAAGAGCCTGGAGGCCAACTACACCCACGTGCCGGGCATTGCCGCCGCCACCATTCTCGGTGACGGGCGCGTGGCTCTCATCCTCGATGTCGACGCGGTTGTCGGCGCCTCGCGCGGCCAGTCGCTCAAAGCGGAAATGTCGTTAGCAGCGGTAGGGTAAGGGAATGTCGTACACTGTAAAAAATCTGAACGAGGGGGATCGCGAACTGATCGCGTTCCGCATCGGGGATCAGGAATTTTGCGTGAACATCATGTCGGTTCGCGAAATCCGGGGCTGGACCCCGGCGACCGCGATGCCGCACTCGCCTGCCTATATGCTTGGTGTCATCAACCTGCGCGGCGCGGTGCTGCCGATCATCGATCTGGCCGCCCGGCTGGGGATGAAGCCGGCCGATCCGACTGCCCGTCATGTCATCATCGTCGCCCAGGTCCGGCGCAAGGTCGTCGGTCTTCTGGTCGACGCCGTCTCCGATATCCTGACGGTGACCGACGAAACCATCCAGCCGACGCCCGAGATCTCCTCCGAACTCGAGCGTCAATTTGCCCGCGGTATTCTCGCCATCGAGAAGCGCATGATCTGCCTGATCGAACTCGAATCCCTCTTTTCAGAGACCGAAAGCGAAGCCGCATGAGTGTAATGGGCGCAAAAGATCAAAGGCAGGGATCCGACGAGGTCCTGGCGAGCGGAGAATATCCGCTGACGCGCCGCGACCTCACGGAGATCGCCGCGATGATCTATTCGGATGCCGGCATCTTCCTCAATGAGACGAAGGCGTCGCTCGTCTATTCGCGCCTGTCGAAACATATCCGCAATCTCGGCCTGTCCGGCTTCCGGGAATATTGCGACCTCGTCGCTTCGCCGGCCGGCGCCCCGGCGCGCCGTGAGATGCTGTCGCATCTGACCACCAATTTCACCCGCTTCTTCCGCGAAAACCACCATTTCGACCATCTGCGCGACCATGTCCTGCCGGAGCTGCTGCAGCGGGCGAGATCGGGCGGCAGGGTGCGCATCTGGTCGGCGGCTTCCTCCGACGGCCAGGAACCCTATTCGATCGCGCTGACCGTGCTGTCGCTGATGCCGAATGTCGCCGATTACGACTTCAAGATTCTGGCGACCGACATCGACCCGAAGATCCTGGCGATCGCCCGGGCCGGCGCCTATGACGAGAACGCGCTCGAAACCGTTTCGCCGGCCATGCGCAAGCAATGGTTCAGCGAAGTCGAGGTGCAGGGCCGCAGGAAGTTCCAGGTCGACGACCGCGTCAAGCGGCTGATCACCTACAACGAGCTGAACCTGATGGCGCAATGGCCGTTCAAGGGCAAGTTCGACGTCATCTTCTGCCGCAACGTCGTCATCTATTTCGATGAGCCGACACAGATGAAGATCTGGCAGCGTTTCGCCGGCCTGCTGCCGGAAGGCGGTCATCTCTATATCGGCCATTCCGAGCGTGTTTCAGGCGAGGCAAAACACGTCTTCGACAATATCGGCATCACGACCTATCGCTATACGACCAAGGGTCTCGGGAGGAAGGCATGAGCGCTCCGGCAAGGGTTCTCGTTGTTGACGACTCGCCGACGATGCGCGGGTTGATCACTGCCGTCCTGAGTTCCGATCCCGAGGTCAACGTCATCGGCCAGGCCGGCGACGCGCTGGAAGCGCGCGAGGCGATCAAGCGGCTGAACCCGGACGTCGTGACCCTCGACATCGAGATGCCGAACATGAACGGTCTCGATTTCCTCGAGAAGATCATGACGCTGCGCCCGATGCCGGTGATCATGGTCTCCACCATGACCCATCGCGGCGCCGAGGCGACGCTTGCGGCGCTGGAGATCGGTGCGTTCGACTGTGTCGGCAAGCCGGGTCCGGGCGAACTCAGGCCCTTCGGCGACCTCGCCGAGAAGGTCAAGGCCGCCGCGCGCACGCAGCGCCAGTTCTCGCAGCCCACCGCCGCGCCAACGCCACCGCCCTCCGTCGCCGATTTCCGCGTCGGCCGTAAGATCGTCGCCATCGGCTCGTCAACCGGCGGCGTTGAAGCGCTGATTGCCGTGCTGCAGAAATTTCCGGCCAATTGCCCGCCGACGGTCATCACCCAGCATATGCCGCCGACCTTCACCAAGAGCTTCGCCGAACGGCTGAACCGCCTCTGTGCCCCGGTGGTGCAGGAAGCGACCGATGGGGCCCGCCTCGAAATCGGCAAGATCTATCTGGCCCCTGGCGGCGAGCGTCACCTTCAGGTCAGCGGCGCCTCGGCGCCGTCCTGCCGCCTCGTCGACCGTGCGCCGGTCAATGGCCACCGCCCATCCGTGGACGTGCTGTTCGATTCGGTCGCGGAACTGGCGGGCCGCAACGCCGTCGGCGTGATTTTGACCGGAATGGGCCGCGATGGCGCCGCCGGATTGTTGAAAATGCGCCACGCCGGCGCCAGAACGCTCGGCCAGAACGAAAAAACCTGTGTCGTTTACGGAATGCCAAGGGTTGCCCACGAACTTGGCGCCGTTGAGCAGCAGCTGCCGCTGTCTGCCATCGGTGAAGAAATATTGAAAATGACAGCCGCCCGAAAGGAAGGGACCGAATAAATGTCGATCGCGGAGAAAATCAAAGTTCTGATCGTCGATGATCAGGTAACGAGCCGATTGCTGCTCAGCGACGCGCTGACCCAGCTCGGTTTCAAACAGATCACGTCGGCCGGCGACGGCGAGCAGGGCATGAAGATCATGGCCGAGCAGCCGCACCACCTGGTGATCTCGGACTTCAACATGCCGAAGATGGATGGCATCGGCTTCCTGCAGGCCGTGCGCACCAACCCGAACACCAAGAAGGCGGCCTTCATCATCCTCACCGCTCAGGGTGACCGCGCACTGGTACAGAAGGCGGCCCAGCTCGGCGCCAACAACGTGCTCGCCAAGCCGTTCACGATCGAGAAGATGAAAGCGGCCATCGAAGCCGTGTTTGGAGCCCTGAAATGATCACTGAGGGGGCAGCCCGCCGCGTGCACATCATTCAGGGCGAGTACAAGGTTCTGAGCGATCCGAATGCGGTCCTCTCGACCATTCTCGGTTCGTGCGTGGCTGCGTGTCTCAGAGACCCCATCGCCGGCGTCGGCGGCATGAACCACTTCCTGCTGCCCGGTTCGGCGACCTCGCCGACATCAGGCGGCGATGCCACGCGCTACGGCGTGCATCTGATGGAACTGCTGATCAACGGTCTCCTGAAGCAGGGCGCCCGGCGCGACCGGCTGGAGGCAAAGATCTTCGGCGGCGCGAAGACGATCTCGACATTCTCCAATGTCGGTGAGCAGAACGCGGCCTTCGCCGTGCAGTTCCTGAGGGATGAAGGCATTCCGGTGGTTGGTTCCTCCACCGGCGGAGAGCATGGACGCAAGCTTGAATATTGGCCGGTCTCCGGTCGTGCGCGGCAATACCCCCTGACCGGCGCCGAAACGCAGAGAACCGTCGCTCTCGAGCAGCGTCCCGCCGCTCCGCAGAAGCCCGTCGAAACCAGTATCGAATTTTTTTGATGGCGAGGATTTTCATATGACATTTAACCCGGTGATGGAGCCGCCTGCGCCCGTCGAAGCGCTGAGCGACATCCTGATGCGCATCGTTTCGGAACTGCACGACGTCGCCTATCTGATCGAGCGCATCGAGCCACAGCTTCTCGAACTCGGCGGCGCGGAAATCCTGAATTCGCCGGATGCCATGAAGGTCATGCAGGGCATTGATCTCGCCGTGCAGAAATCGCGCGGCCTTGCCGAATTCATCGACACCATCACCGGCGAAATCCCGCACGGCTGGTCGGTCGACGTCGCAACCGCGCTCAGCCTCGTCAAGCTGGCCGAGATGCAGAAGGCATTGGGCGGCGCCACCCGCCACGGCCATTCCCAGCCATTGAGCAAGGCAGCCGGCGACTTCGATTTCTTCTAAAGCACCTCGCGCCAAACCGGATTCATGCGACGCGCTTTTATGCAGGTCGCTATCCCAAAATCACCGTTCTCTTTCGGGCGATGGCATTAGGCCTTTTCGCTCGCGCATGCGCTTCACGAAACGCTCGCACAAGTTTCGCCGACTATTCGTCTGATGAGGCAATAAGCCTGCTTTGTCTTTGACGGATCGTGCGAGAACAGAATGAATCTGTTAAATCAATTAGTTCAGATCTTTAAGAACTTCGGCTCCCTGGGCCGAACGCGCCTGATGATTCTTGGAGGCGTCGGTGCCGTTTCCATCGCAATCGTCCTTGCGGCCGCCCTTTTCGTCAACAAGCCGGCACAGGAAACGCTCTATGTCGGTCTGGATTCGCCGGATCTCAATCAGATCAGCATGGCGCTTGCCGAAGCCAACATCGATTTCCAGGTCGGCACGGACGGTTCCAGCATCAGCGTCCCCGCGGGGTTGACGGGCAAGGCCCGGCTGATGCTTGCCGAGCGCGGCCTGCCGAACAGCGCCAATGCCGGTTACGAACTTTTCGACAACGTCGGCTCCCTCGGCCTGACCTCCTTCATGCAGGAGGTGACGCGGGTTCGAGCGCTGGAAGGCGAAATCGCCCGTACCATCCAATCGATCTCGGGTATAACAGCCGCGCGAGTCCATATCGTCATGCCGGAGGTCGGAAACTTCCGGAAGGCCGAGCAGAAGCCGACCGCCTCCGTCATGATTCGCGCCAGCGCCACCGCCGGGCGCAGCGCGGCGACCTCGATCCGCCACCTCGTCGCCTCGGCCGTGCCGGGGCTTGACATCGATGACGTGACGATCCTCGATTCCGCCGGTCAGCTGCTTGCATCCGGCGACGAGGCGAGCAACAGCTCGCTGAACCGCTCGCTCAACATCGTCCAGAACGTCCAGCAGGAAGTCGAATCCAACATCGACAAGGCGCTGGCGCCCTTCCTCGGCATGGACAACTTCCGCTCCAGCGTTACCGCCGACCTCAACACCGACGCCCAGCAGATCCAGGAAACGACCTACGATCCCGAATCCAAGGTCGAACGCTCGGTGCGCTCGACGAAGGAAGCCCAGCAGTCGCAGCAGAAGACATCCGATAGCGCGACGACGGTCGAGCAGAACATCCCGCAGGCGGCTCCCGAGGCCGGCGGTTCCGCCGGGCCGGAATCGCAGGACAAGTCCGACAAGCGCGAAGAGCAGACGAACTACGAAATCAACAGCAGGACGACGGCGACGACCCGCAACAGCTACAAGGTCGAGAAGCTGTCGATCGCCGTGGTGGTCAACAAGGGCCGCATCGCCAAGATGGTTGGCGAACCTGCCGATCAGGCCAAGATCGACGCCTATCTTGCCGAGATGCAGAAGATCGTCACTTCGGCGGCCGGCATCGACGCCAAGCGCGGCGACGTCGTCACCGTCACGGCCATGGACTTCCTCGAGAACCAGCTGCTCGAAGACGCCACCGGTGGTGTCCGCGTCATGGACATGCTGAGCCGCAACCTTGCCGGCATCATCAACTCGCTCGCCTTCGTCGCGGTCGCCTTCGTGGTGGTCTGGATGGGCCTGCGGCCTCTAGTGCGCAGCGTCAGCGGCAACGGCGGCGGCTCGGTTCTCGGCGACGCCACGCCGGAAGCGGCCGGCCTCGAGCTTCCCGACTTCGCGCCCGCGGCAGGAGCGTCCGGAGGTGCTCTCATGGACGGCTTCGGGTCCGACTTCGGCTTCGACAGCACCGAGGACCTGCTCAGCCTCGGCGACGACGACGGAAACTTCAACCGTCGCGTCAAGGAAGGCCCGGAACGCAAACTCTCTCGCATGGTCGAAATCAACGAGGAGCGCGCCGCGAAAATCCTCCGGAAATGGGCGATCGACGACGCAGCGTAAGGGAAAGGCCGGGCAACCGGCCTTTTTTTATGTCGGTAGCAGGCACTATGTCCTGCAGCGGGATGTATCGGTTCCCGCAAAGCAAATGACGGCCAGCGCCAGCAATTCGAATAGGATATAGGCCTGACTGCAGTGAATACCGCTTTAGAGAAATTTGTTGAGGCATACTCGCGTAAAACGCGAATCAAGTTGCGGTACAGCCAGAATCACCTTAGCCTCCCCTATATCTTGAAGGGCGCGAATGGTGCTCGAATCAGTGCATGGACGGCAGTTGATGTAAATCCCTAGAAGTCGGAGATGGTGATTTACATCGGCTGGCTTACCCTTAGGTGATTCGAAATGGGATTCGAGCGGGACTTGAATTGAATCCTTTACAGAAAAATTGCTGTTGCACCGAGTTTGATCGTTTCTCAGCCGCAGGACGTTGCCAATGGATATGAACATACTTCAGGCGAGCAAGGGCGAGAGGCAGATGGCGAATTTCGCGAGCGCGGTGGCGCCGGGTCTATTACCGCGCGATGAAGTGATCCAGCGCCTGCACGGTGTCGCCGACACTGGAAGGTTGCAGTCCGGTCTGCGCGCGCTGACGGAGTATGTAGGTGCTTCGCACTATCTTCTGGCGCGCTGCGATCTCATTCAGGAAAGCGGCCTCGATTTCATCGTTTCGTCCGATTGGCCTTTCGATCTGGTCAAGGACATCGCCAATGATCTGGTCAGCGGCTATGCCCGTTCGACCGAGCTGGAAAAATGCATGCAGGTCTTCCAGCCGAATTTTGCTCTTCTGCCGGATAGTGCCGATGTGCCGGACGGCGCCAGCCGCCAATATTGTTCATTGACCTTCAATGTCGGCCGGTCGCGGCTGGCCTTGATGTTCCTATTCGGCGAAGGGTTCATCCTTTCGCCGGAGCGCCTGCGCGATGTGGGCCTGCTTGCAGGTTATGTCGCGAGCTTCCTTCGCTGCGGTGGCACGAAGGTCGATCGCGATTTCGAATTGACGGACCGCGAGCTCGAATGCCTGTTCTGGATCGCCGAGGGCAAGACCAGCGACGAGATCGCGATGATCCTTGGAATCTCCCGCAATACCATCAACAACTACATCACCAGCGTGATGCGCAAGACGGCGACCAAGACCCGCTCCGAAGCCATTGCCTTCGCCGTCCGCAATAATCTCGTATAGGGGGATCCATGGCACATTCACCAGGCAGGACGATGAGCAGCGCCGAGCAGCTGCGCATGGTGCGTGTGAACAGGATTTCCAGCCGGTCCGATCTTTTTCCGCGGCTGATCGCCATGCAGAAGCTCGCCGATGCGCAAGGCTTTGCGATCTTCCGCGTCAGCGGCTCGGGCCTTCCGGCAAAGCAGCGCCTGGTCTGCGAGCTCGAGAACTGGGGCTCTTCCAATGCCGGTTTCGGCAAGGCCTTCATCGATGCCTACAGCGATATCCTTCTCGACCATATCGACAAGTCGCTGCTGCCGCTCTCATGGGCCGGCGGTCACGATCGCCCGGCGCCCGGCCCGGCCGACTTCTCGCCGTTCATGACACGGCTGCAGAACGGTATTCTGCCTTTCTCCGGCCTTGCCTTTCCGGTGCGGCTCGGCGCCGTCGGCAATGGTTTCATCCTCTTCACCGGCGATGAGATCGATCCGTCGAGCGATACCATCGTCGAACTGCACGGTCGCTGCTGCCATATCATGATGGATCTGCTCTCGCTCGATGAACGCCGAACGGCTGCCGCCGAGGCGTTGAGCGAACGCGAGATCGCCTGTCTGCAGCTTGCCGGCGACGGCCGCATCAGCGAAGAGATCGCCGACAAGCTCGGCCTGTCGGTGCACACCGTCAACGCCTATCTCGGCTCGGCGACCATCAAGCTCGATTCCGTCAATCGCATACAGGCGATCGCCAAGGCGATCCGGCTCGGCTACATCAGCTGAACCCGCGCCGTTCTTCTATCCAATGTGGATGAATGCTCGATTGTCTTGAGGGGACGTCAGCCGGCCAGCGCCCGAGGCGGTTGGTTGACGTTGTAACGGGCTTCCCGGAGGCTCTTTTCGAGAAAGACGGTATTCTCGTCAGGATCGGCCGATGGATCCTGGAAAGCGATATGATTGATCTCGATGCCGGCGTGATCTTCGGCAAGGGTGAGCTGGGCATAGACGGTGACGCCGCGTGGCTTGATTTCCAGATCGAGAACGACCTCGGGCTTACCGCCCCACTCCAGCGTATAGTTGCCGCCCAGGCCGAAATTCACTGTGCCCGGATGGAAGAAAAGCTCCGCCGCCGACGCGACGAGATCGGAAAGGTTGCCGTAATACTCGAAGCGCAGCAGTGAAATAAGGTCAGAGGCATCCAGAAGGCGCAGTTCCGTGGCGACCGGGCTGATCGCAACGGCGAGGATCTTTTCACGCTGGGTAGAGTGGGGGCATTTTTTCATTCGGCTTATCTTACCCGTTTGTTCTTGGCGTCTGCGGCGTAGACCCGGTGGATCAGCTCCGCAACGGCCTTGTAGAAGACTGACGGTATGACACTATCGATCGAGACTTGCGCAAACATGGAGCGCGCAAGCGGAGGATCCTCGAACACCGGTATGCCGTTCTGCTCGGCGATCTCCCTGATTTTGAGCGCGACGAGGTCCTGGCCCTTGGCCAGCACCACCGGTGCGTCGTTTTCTTCACGCGCGTAACGCAGCGCCACGGCATAGTGCGTCGGGTTGGCGATGACGAGCGTCGCCCGGTGCACATTGTTGATCATGCGCCGGCGCGCGCGGTCGCGCATCAGCGAGCGCTGCCGGCCCTTGACGAAGGGGTCGCCCTGCGCCTGCTTGTTTTCTTCCTTCACCTCGTGGCGCGTCATCTTCAGTTCGGTGAACCAGTGATGGCGCGTCCAGAAAAGATCGGCGATCGCCACGATCGCGGTGGCGATCAACATGACGATGATGATCTTGCGCATCGCCGTCGTCGTCCGCACGAGGATGGTCTGCGGATCGGAGAACATCGCGTCGATCGAGCTGAAATATTCGCTTCTCATCACGAAGAACAGGATGATGCCGACGATGACGACCTTGAACAGCGACTTTCCGAATTCGATGAGGCCGGGCAGGCTGAACAGCCGCGTCCAGCCTTTGACCGGGGAGATGCGCGAGAACTGCGGCCGGATACGTTCGAGCACCGGTGTCGGCAGGTTCTGGAAGACGGCGGAGGCGATGCCGAACACCATGAACAGGATGAAGGCGGGCGCCACCAGCGCCGCACTTGCCCAGCCGATCCGGACGAACAGCGATAGGATATCCGGCCCCGTCTCGATTTTCCATTGGTCGGGCTGCTCGAAGATGTCGCGCAGCGTTTCCGTCATGCGCCCGACGCTGTCGGGGAGGAAGAACACCAGATAGATGTAGGTGGCGAGAATGGTCGCGAAGATCGACAGCTCGCGCGAAAACGGCACGTTGCCTTTTTCCGCGGCATCGGTTTGCTTTTTCGCGGTCGGGGCTTCTGTTTTGCTGTCCTTGTCATCGTCTGCCAAGTCGCGGCCCTCCGTCAAAGAAATAGGCTGCAGCTAATGCATGCCGCCCAAAATGTGCAGCGGTTTTGGGATGACGACATGCATCAAAACAAAGACCCAAAGCGCGTCGCAGGAACCGGGTTCTCTGCGACGCGCTTTGGAGCGCAGCCTATTGCTGGAAGGGTAGTCGCCTGTGGCACGGCGATCAACAGCTGCCGTACGGCATGCCGGATTTGTCAACAGTCTCGAAGTGCCGATGCATGCAACGGGAAAACGACGTGCACAATAGACGGAGCGAAAACGAGTCGCATGAATCAGCGCACTGCGACGCGTTTTAGGCGGCTGCCGAAGCGTCGCCTTCCTTCTCCTTGAGTTCGATCTGGCCGGAATTGGCCAGGCGAATCGCTTCCTGCGCCACGGCGCGGCGGGCAATCGCGATCTCGCGCGGATTGACGCCGCCCATGCCGCTCTGCAGATCCGATTCGATCATGCGGCGCTGGCGTGGGCTGATGGCCGAGAGAACCGATTCGCGGATCTCGGGGGGCGACCCGCGCAGCGCGACGGTGAGCACATCCGTCGAAATGTCGTTGAGCAGCAAGACGCGGCTGCGCTGCGGCATGTACATGAGGTCTTCGAAGAGGAAGATCTTCGGGCGGACCTTGTTGACCGATTCGCGGCTGATCGATTCGAGCGAGGTGAGCAGCGTGTCGACCTGCGGCTTGTCGAGTTCGTTCATGAGATCGGCGACCTTCGTCGAGCCGGCCGCATTGCGCTCTGCCTCGACCTCGGCAAGCAGCGTCATGACCTGGTTCTCGATGATCTGCGCGGCCTTCGGGCTGACCGTCTTCATGTTGACCGTTCTGTTCATGATGTCGGCGCGACGATTGTCGGGGAGTTGCAGCAGCACCTTGGCGCCGAAGTTGGAAGGCATCATCGAAAGAATATAGGCGACGGTCTGCGGATGTTCGCGCAGCAGGAACTGTGCGACGAATGTCGGCTCCGCTTCGCTGAGGCGATCCCAGATCGAGGTTTCATAGGCTTGGAATGCGGTGCGACGGCCAAGCAGGCTGTCGACCTCGTCGGGCGTCAGGCCTTCTTCGAGAATGGCCTCGATCGCCTTGGCGTTGTCCATCAGTCCGGCGCCCTCGGTGAAGAGGTCCTCGAACTCGGCGACGAGCAGCAGCAGTTCATCCGGCGGAATGGCACGAAGCGACTGGGCGGATGAGATAATGGTCTGAAGTTCGGCCTGGGTGAAATACTTCAGCAGCCGGCCGGCGACGCCCTTTCCCATAGCGAGAAGAACAGCCGCCGCCTTTTCAGCCTGGGTCAACGGTTTCCCGGCTAGCGCGCCGCCGAAATCGTCAAAGTCCATCATGGTCTAACCTCTCCGTCCCACACAGGGATCAGGCTTTTTTCGTACTCAAAACTTCTATCAGTTTCACACCGAATCGCGTGTCGTCGTGATCAAGCACCGTAATTTCGCCGCGTGCAATCCTGCGGCCGTTCACCATGATCTCGACGGGTTCGCCGATCTTCTTGTCGAGGGCGATGGTCGCCCCTTCATTGAGGTTCATCAGGCCGGAGACCTGCATGCGGCTGGTGCCGAGCATGATCTGGACATCGATCGGAATGTCCATGATCAGATCGAAATTGGAATTCAAAGCGCTGCCGAGCGGAGCCGGCGAACCCTCGAAAGAGGCGCTGCTGCCGAAATCCATGCCGGCAGCCTGGCTGGCATTGCCAGCGCCGAAATCGCCGCCGAAGTCGTCGCTGCCGAAGGGGCTTTCCGAAGCCTCGCCGCCGAAGGCCGCCAGGTCCGTTCCTGTCGCGAAAGGGTCGCTCTGTAGGTCGTCGCCAAACTGCGGCAGGTCGCCATCGGCATCCTGCTTCAGCACGCCGCGCAGATCGTCGATCGCCTGGTCGAGATCCGCTTCGCTACCCGGAATATCCAGGGAGAGGTCGCTGTTCTGCTGTGTTTTCTTCGTAGCCATGAAATCACTATTCCAGTTGAAACTTGCCTCAAACTGCCTTTGCAGCCCAAAAGCCAGAGAACCGATTAATTCATTAAATGACGGATGAGCTCGTCATCCGAGTTCATCGTATCCTTGACGCGGACCATGTAGTTTTCGCCTGAACGCCCGAACTCGCACACATACAATTCCTTGCTGTTGGCGCTGACCTCGACGCGCACGTCGCCGCTGTCGTGGAACGGAATGACGTCGCCGACCATCAGCTTCGATATCGTGCGCAGCGTCAGGTCCTGCAGCCTGATCTTGGCCTCGAGCGTGACATGCGAGCGGCGGACCTGGTCGCCGAGCTGTTCGGTCCATTCCGCCGAGCTGCTGCCAGCCTGGCGCTTCGGCTTCGGCGGCGTCACCTTGGTCTTGAGCAGGGCGGTCTGCGGGACGATCAATGCGAATTCCGAAACGATGCCGGCAAGGGTGATCGACATGTTGATGGCGGCGGCGAACTCGTCCGGGCGATCCTCGGCCGAGCGGGCGCGTGTGTCATGGGGGTGCGGAGCCGAAAGGCTCGGTTCGAAGCCGCCCGGCGCGTTGACGGCCGAGCGCAGCACCTTGGCGATCTTGTCGAAGACCATGACCGCCAGATCGAGTTCGATGATCGAAAGCACCCGGTCGGCGGGTTCTTCGATCGTATCGGCGGTGGCGCCGAGCAGGTGCTCCATCAGCGTGATGACGAACCCGTTGCCGCAGACAAGCGTAATGTTCTGCGACCAGTTGCGCAGCGTCGCGTCGACGAGCGTGACGTTCGCACTCAGGTCGTCGACCAGATGGTTCTTGTAGCCGATCTCGCAGCCGAGATAGTTGACCGTCACGTCGAGCCCGGTCTCGCTTTTGATGACGTCGGGAAAGAATTCGCTGTAGATTTCCCCAAAGGAGCTGCAGATCTTGGCGACCCTGCCTTTGTCGCCAAGCCCGCCTGTCAGTTTGGCGAGAAGGGCAGGATCCATAGCCGGTTTGTCGTGCGAAGCATTGCTCATGGTCATTTAAGCCGCCTTGTTTTCGCCGCCTGGATTCATCATTTCCTGTTCGACCGCATCGATGGACGGACGCTCGTAGGCCGAAATCGTCTTGCGGCCGTATTCGAGAGCGACCTGCGGCACCGACCCGTTCATATAGGCAAGCAGTGTCTGCTTGACGATGACGTAGAGGCGGTGCTGCTTGTTGCGTACCACCTTGATCTGCGAGACCAGCGGCGAGCAGACGCAGTAAGACAAGAGAATGCCGAGGAAGGTGCCGACAAGCGCCGAGCCGATCAAATGGCCGAGCACTTCAGGCGAATCATTGATGTGGGCCATCGCCTTGATGACGCCGAGAACGGCCGCGACGATGCCGATCGCCGGGAAGGAATCGCCCATGATCTGGATCGCGTGGTAGGGCTTCATCTTGTCGTGCATGATGGTGTTGAGCTCTTCATCCATCAGCGCTTCGATCTCGTGGCTGCGCGCGTTGCCGATGATGATCAGGCGCACGTAGTCGCAGATGAACGCTGTCAGTTCCTTGTTCTTTAGAACAGTCGGAGCCTGCTGGAAGATCGTCGATTCGGCCGGATTGTCGATATGGGCTTCGATTTCGTTGCGCGACTTGGTGCGCAGGTCGCGCATCAGCGAATAGAGCACGCCGAGCGTGTCGAGATAATTGCGTTCCTTCGGCACGGCGTGCTTGAAGGCTTCGCCGAGCGCCTTGCCGGAATCCTTCACCACCTTCATCGGGTTCGCCATGATGAAGCTGCCGAGACCGGCGCCACCGATGATGACGAATTCGAAGGGCTGGAACAGGGCGTCCACGTGGCCGCCCATCGCCATGAAGCTGCCGATGACACAGCCGCAAGTCACTATAAATCCGATAATGATATTCATCGTCAGCCCAATCTGAACGTTACTTTTCTCTAAGACGGATAGGATTTCTGCCTTGCGTGAGGCTGATGAAAAGGCCGCTCGCAAGGCATTTCCACGTGCCAGCTTCGCGCAAGCATCTGCCGTCAGTCTAAAGGAGACGAATGGGTGTCCGCACCCGTTTTCTGAGATGCCGCCTCAGCGAAATCCCGGCCGAACCACTCAAGACGACGCCCGGCTTTTCGTTCCGTTCATCGCCAATGCTTGGAGCTTACCGACATGCAATCCGGTCTTTATGTTTCTCTGTCGTCGCAGATGGCCCTCGAAAAGCGCCTGAACACCATCGCGGACAACATGGCGAACGTGAACACCACCGGTTTTCGCGCCACAGAGGTGAAGTTCGACGAGATGGTGGCGAATACCAAGAACAAGCTGAATACCAAGGTCGCCTTCGTTTCCCAGGGCAACGACTACCTGAACGAAGGAAATGGCGAACTGCAGCATACCGGCAACATGCTCGATTTCGCCATCAAGGGCGATGCCTGGTTTGCGCTCGATACGCCGGCCGGCCGCGTGCTGACGAGGGACGGGCGCTTCACGATCAAGGATACCGGCGAACTCGTGTCGATCAGGGGATATCCCGTTCTCGACGCCGGCGGCGCGCCGATCCAGCTCAACACCAAGGGCGGCGAGCCGGCCGTCGGCACCGACGGCATCATCTATCAGGCCGACCGCCAGGTCGCTTCGCTTGGTCTGTTCGAAGCCGATATCAGCAAGGGTTACCTGCGCTACGAAAACAGCGGCATCATGACCACCGACCAGCCGCGCGCCGTTGTCGACCGCTTCAATATCGGTGTCGAGCAGGGCTATCTCGAAAACTCCAATGTCAACGCCATGCGCGAGATCACCCAGCTGATCGAAGTCAACCGCGCCTTCGAAAGCGTTTCGTCGCTGATGCGTGACAGCGAGGATTCCTTCAAGGAAGCCGTCCAGACGCTTGGGGGCAGCCGTTGATGCATGTCGCCCAAAAGTGTCCGGCGGTTTTGGGAGGACGGCATGCATAAGAGCAGAGATCCGAAATACACCGCATGCAGCATGCTGCACGCGGTGTATTTCAGGGCGGGATTTGAAGCATGAGCACCAAGCTACTGTCCGAGGACGGCCTTTCCCCGAAACTGGCGCATCTGACAGGCCTCGTCGAGCGCTATGCATCGCCGGAGTTCGCCGTCGCCCATGGCGGTCGCGTGCAGACCATCGCCGCCGGCCATTACACGGTGCGCGGTCTCTCCCGCCATGTTCGTCTCGGGGAGTTCGTCGCCCATAAATCGGCGACCGGCATCCATCTCGGCGAGGTCGTGCGCGTCGAGCCGGACCTGATCTATGTCTGCCCCATCGAACCCGGCGAGCCGATCGGCATCCACGATACGGTCATCCGCAAGGGCGCCTTCCGCATTTCGCCGTCGGACAGCTGGTGCGGGCGCACCGTCAACTCGCTTTGCGAGCCGATCGACGGGCTGGGTCCGATCACCGAGGGCCTCGATCGGCGCTCGATCTCCAACACCGCGCCGCCTTCGATGACCCGCAAGCGTGTCCAGACCGGCTTCAAGACCGGGGTGCGCGCCATCGACATCTTCTCGCCGCTCTGCCTCGGACAGCGCCTCGGCATCTTCGCCGGTTCCGGCGTCGGCAAGTCGACGCTTCTGTCCATGCTCGCCCGCGCCGATGCCTTCGACAAGGTTGTCATTGCTCTCGTCGGCGAACGCGGCCGCGAGGTGCGCGAATTCATCGAGGATACGCTCGGCAGCAATATGAAGAAGGCGATCGCCGTCGTCGCCACCAGCGACGAGAGCCCGATGCTGCGCAAGATGGCGCCGCTGACGGCGGTCACCATCGCCGAGCATTTCCGCGACAAGGGGGAGAACGTCCTCTTCATCGTCGACAGCGTCACGCGTTTCGCCCATGCGATCCGCGAAGTGGCGACCGCCTCCGGCGAGCCGCCGATCGCGCGCGGCTATCCCGCGTCCGTCTTCACCGAACTGCCGCGGCTGCTGGAACGCGCCGGTCCCGGCCCCGAGGGCGCCGGCACCATCACGGCGATCATCTCGATCCTCGTCGACGGCGACAACCACAACGACCCGATCGCCGACTCGACGCGCGGCATTCTCGACGGTCACATCGTCCTGCAGCGCAGTCTCGCCGAAGAAGGGCGTTATCCGCCGATCGATCCGCTGGCCTCGATCTCGCGTCTCGCCCGCAAGGCCTGGACGCCGGACCAGGAAAAGCTGGTGTCGCGGCTGAAAGTGCTGATCCACCGCTTCGAGGAGACGCGCGACCTGCGCCTGATCGGCGGTTATCGCCAGGGCGCCGATCCCGATCTCGACATGGCGGTCAAGCAGGTGCCCATCATTTACGACGTCCTGAAGCAGTCGCCGGGCGACCGTGACTCGCCCGATGCCTTTGCCGATCTCGCCGGCGCGCTCAAGGCCGCAGCCGGTATGGGCAATCAGGGCGGACAGATTCAGAGGAGATAGACGTGGCTGAATTCGACGACGAACGCATCGCTTCCTTGAAGCAGCGCAGGAAGACCGCCATGCTGGATCGGCTTCTGACCTTCACCGGCCTGGCGCTGGCCGGCGCCGCCGCTTTCTTCCCCTGGTATGTGTTCTTCAACGAGGACAAGTTCGGCATCAACGTCGCCGCCAGCGGCAATTCGCGCGACCTGCCGGATTGGCCGGCCCGCAACGTCTTCAGCGTCTCGCCGCTTGCCATGGTCAACAAGAACGAGGGAGAGAAGAAGACTCCGCCGATCGATCCGCTGACGACGGCGACGGTCTCCGATCTCGGCAAGGAGCGCGATGGTGGCCCGATACTGGAAGATCAGCCCTTTCCCGGCAAATCTTCCTTCCGCCTGCTGCACGTCTCCAATGGCCGGGCGCTGATCGAGGATACCTCGGGCATGTATGTGGTGCGCATCGGCTCGATCCTGCCCGACGAAAGCCGCCTTGCGGCCCTCGAGCAGCGCGACGGAAAATGGGTGATCGTCACCTCCAAGGGCGAGACCTACCAGAACAATTGAACCTGCCGCAGGTGCCGAACACGACAGGGGCTCCGCCGCGAACCGGCCGGAGCCCGGTTTCTTTTTGGAGCCCGCTTTCTTTTAGCCGTGGCCTTCTCCGAAAAGCGGCTCGAAGCCTGAATTCCCGTAAGTCCCACGCAAGATTACCGCACTAGGTTCGGGGCAGTAAAAACGGAGAGTTCCCATGCAACCGATCCAACTTTTCGACTTGGCTTCGCGACAGGCGGAATGGCTGACGGTCCGTCAGCAGGTTGTTGCCAGCAACATCGCGAATGCCAATACCCCGAAGTTCCATGCCAAGGACGTCACGCCCTTTGACGCCGTGCTCGACAATGCCGATATCACCATGGCGCGCACCAATCCGGCGCATCTGAGCGGCAATGATTTCAGCGACAGCGGCGATATCGACGTCAAGGATGCAGCACTCGACCAGGAAATCGGCATCCAGGAATCCGGCAATACGGTCGGTTTGGCCGAAGAGCTCTCCAAGTCGGGCGATATCAAGCGCCAGTACGATCTGAACACCTCGCTGGTCAGTTCCTTCAACCGCATGATGTTGATGACCGTCAGGAAGTAAATTCATGGATCCGCTTTCAGCAGCAATGAAAATCGCCGGTTCGGGACTCGAGGCACAGTCGACGCGTCTGCGCATCGTCTCGGAGAACATCGCCAACGCCCGCTCGACCGGCGACACGCCCGGCGCCGACCCTTATCGCCGCAAGACGATAACCTTCGGCCAGCAGATGGATCGCACCAGCGGCGTTGAGACGGTCAACGTCAAGAAGGTCGGTGTCGACGAAGGCGACTTCAGCACGGAATTCGACCCCAGCAATCCGGCTGCGGACCAGAAGGGCGTCGTCAAGCTGCCGAACGTCAACATCCTCGTCGAGATGGCCGACATGCGCGAAGCCAACCGCTCCTATGACGCCAATCTGCAGACGATCAAGCAGACCCGCGATCTCATCTCCTCCACGATCGATCTCCTGAAGAGCCAATAATAATGATCAGCAGCGTCCAGAATGTCAGCAACCTTTCGATGACCCGCGCGCTTGGCGCCGTCGACACCGAAAATTCCGCCTCGTCGTCTGCCGCCGCCACCATGCCGGGCACCGCCGGTGCGGCTAATGGCGTGAGCTTCGCTTCCGTCATGGGCAACATGGCGAGCGATGCGGTCAGCAGCCTGAAGGGTGCGGAAAGCATGTCCTTTGCCGGGATCAAGGGCACGGCGACGACGCGTGAAGTCGTCGATTCCATGCTCCAAGCCGAGCAGACGCTGCAGACCGCGATTGCCATCCGCGACAAGGTCGTCTCGGCCTTTCTCGAAGTCACCAAGATGCAGATGTAACTGATTTGAGGACGAACACATGAGAGCGCTCGCCATCGCAGCAACGGGCATGGATGCCCAGCAGACCAATCTGGAAGTCATCGCGAACAACATCGCAAACATCAACACGACAGGTTTCAAGCGCGCCCGCGCCGAATTCTCCGATCTTCTCTACCAGACCGAACGCGCCAAGGGTGTCGCCAACCGCGCCAACCAGGCCGTTGTTCCCGAAGGCGCCAATATCGGCCTCGGCGTCCAGACCTCGGCGGTCCGCAACCTGCATCTCCAGGGCGAACTGACGCAGACCGGCAACGATCTCGACGTGGCGCTGATCGGCAAGGGCTTCTTCCAGATCCAGTCGACCGACGGCACGACGCTTTACACCCGCGCCGGCGCCTTCAACAAGAACGACCAGGGCCAGCTCGTCACCATTGACGGCTACGAGGTTCTTCCCGGCATCACCATTCCGACAGGCTCCACCGAGCTGACCATCAGCCGCTCGGGCGAAGTCTCGGCGAAGCTGCCGGGTGCGACGGATGCGACCGTGCTCGGTCAGCTGACGCTTGCCGACTTCGTCAACGAGGCGGGCCTCCAGCCGCTTGGCGACAATCTCTTCCAGGAAACGGCAGCCTCCGGCGAAGCCGTCATCGGCAATCCCGATGAGGAAGGTTTCGCTTACATGAAGCAGGGCTATCTGGAATCGTCGAACGTCGACCCGGTGAAGGAAATCACCGAGCTGATCTCGGCCCAGCGGGCTTACGAAATGAATTCCAAGGTGATCACCACCGCTGATGAAATGGCCTCCATCGTCAGCAAGAACCTGAAGTAAAGGGAAGGGCCGAAACATGATGTTTTGCCGGGCAGGACACATCTCAGGATGGGTGGCGGCAGCCACGATCGCAGTCGCGGGCATCTTCTTGCCCGCGGACGTGGATGCCGGCATGGGTTATGCCGTTGTCCCGACAACGATCATCTACCCCGGCGACATATTGTCGGCCAGCCAGCTGCAGGAGGTCGAGGTTACCAACCCCAACCTTGCTGGCGACTATGCCAAATCCGTTTCACAGGTCGAAGGCATGGTCTCCAAGCGCACGCTGTTGCCGGGCCGGACGATATCGGTTTCGGCCCTGCGCGAAGCCTATACGGTGACGCGCGGCTCTTCGATCCGCCTGGTCTTTACGCTCGGCGCGATGACCATCTCGGCTGCCGGCACACCGCTCGAAGACGGTTCGACCGGGCAGGTCGTGCGCGCACGCAATATGGATTCCGGCGTCATCGTCAGCGGCACGGTGCTTGCGGACGGCACGGTCCATGTGAGGGCAAAATGAAATTGTTCTTCCGTTTCTTAACCCTTGTCGCGGTTGTCGCCATGAGTTTGGCCGATGTCGCGCCCGCCTGGGCGCTGACCTCCCGCATCAAGGACATCGCCTCGCTTCAGGCCGGCCGCGATAACCAGCTGATCGGCTACGGCCTGATCGTCGGCCTGCAGGGAACCGGCGACGGCTTCCGTTCCTCGCCCTTTACCGAGCAGTCGATGCGGGCGATGCTGCAGAATCTCGGCATCTCGACCCAGGGCAGCCAGTCCAGCGCCAAGAACACCGCGGCGGTGATGGTCACCGCCAACCTGCCGCCTTTTGCAAGTCCTGGCAGCCGTATCGACGTCACGGTGAGCTCGCTCGGCGACGCCACCTCGCTGCGTGGCGGCACGCTCGTCATGACATCGCTGTCCGGCGCCGACGGCCAGATCTACGCCGTCGCGCAGGGTGCCGCCATCGTTTCCGGCTTTCAGGCGCAGGGCGAGGCGGCGACCGTGACCGAAGGCGTCACCACTGCCGGCCGCGTGCCCGGCGGCGCCATCATCGAACGCGAACTGCCGTCCCGCTTCAAGGATTCGGTCAATCTCGTCCTGCAGCTGCGCAACCCCGACTTCTCGACGGCGATCCGTATTGCCGACATCGTCAACGGTTATGCCTCGGCGCGGTTCGGCGGCCCGGTCGCCGAAGCCAAGGATTCGCAGGAAGTGGTGATCCAGAAGCCGCGCACGGCCGATCTCACCCGGCTGATGGCCGACATCGAAAATCTCATCGTCGAAACCGACACGCCGGCCAAGGTTGTTATCAACGAGCGCACGGGCACGATCGTCATCGGCTCGGACGTCCGTGTCTCGCCGGTCGCCGTCAGCTACGGCACGCTGACGGTTCAGGTCACAGAGACGCCTCAGATCATCCAGCCCGAACCCTTCTCGCGCGGCCAGACCGCCGTCCAGCCGCAGACCGATATCACGGCCGAGCAGACCGGCGGACGCGTCGCCATCATCGATGGGCCCGACCTCAGGACCCTCGTCGCCGGCCTTAACAATATCGGCGTGAAACCGGATGGCATCATCGCCATTCTCCAGGGCATCAAGTCGGCAGGCGCCCTGCAGGCGGAGCTTGTGCTGCAATGATAAAGATCATCAACCCTGACATGACGGTCCTGCAACTGCTGCGCCGGCTGGCGCTGCCGGCCGCGGGCCTCGTCCTTCTGTCGATCCCCGGCGCATTCGCACAGGAACATGCGCCCGCTGGCGACATCACCTCCCAGGACGAGATCAAGCAGTTCTGCACCAACATCGCCGATCCCGCCCGCGACCAGCGTTACCTCTTGCAGAAGCAGGAACTGGAAAAGCTTCGCGCCGACATCGATGCCCGCATGGCGGAGATGGACAAGCGCAAGGCCGAATACCAGGACTGGCTGAAGCGGCGCGACGATTTCCTGAAGCAGGCGGAAGCCGGACTCACCGAAATCTACAAGAAGATGAAGCCGGATGCGGCCGCACTCCAGTTGCAGGACATGAAGATTGAGGTCGCCTCCGCCGTGATCATGCGGCTCGGTCCGCGTCAGTCGAGCCTCATCCTCAACGAGATGGACCCGCAAAAGGCCGCGGTTATCGCCAGCGTCATCGCCAGTGCGTCCGATCCCAATACCTCGAAGGATCCTTCATGAATATGCGTTTCCCGGCCGCGATCGCCGCCCTCGCGCTCCTTGCAGGCTGCCAGTCTCCGACGGCGGTTAGCGAGATCGGCCGTGCGCCCGCCATGAGCCCGATCGGCAGCGGCCTTGCCTACGGCCAGACGCCGCAGATGGCGCTTTATCCGAAGCAGCCGCGCGCCGTGGCGCAGGGCTATTCGCTGTGGAGCGATTCGCAGGCCGCCCTGTTCAAGGATGCGCGCGCGCTCAACGTCGGCGACATCCTGACCGTCGACATCCAGATCAACGACAAGGCCTCCTTCGACAACGAGACCAACCGCAGTCGCACGAATTCGAGCGGGATGAACTGGGACGTTAACGCCCAGATCTTCGGTTGGACCCCCGAGTCCAAGACGGACCTGACCTATGGCTCCGACACCAGCACTGACGGCAAGGGCAAGATCGAGCGCACCGACAAGATCACCCTGCTTGTCGCTGCCGTCGTCACCGGCATTCTCGAAAACGGCAACCTCGTGATATCGGGCTCGCAGGAAGTCCGTCTGAACCAGGAACTGCGCATCCTGAACGTCGCCGGTATCGTTCGTCCGCAGGACGTCAATTCCGACAACCAGATCTCCTACGACAAGATCGCCGAAGCCCGCATCTCCTACGGTGGCCGCGGCCGCCTGATGGAAGTGCAGCAGCCTCCGCGCGGCCAGCAGGCCGTCGATCTTTTCTCGCCGCTTTGAGGCTGAACGACGATGGCAGAGCCAGACGCAAGCGCAGGTCAAGCGAAGAAGAAATCCGGCGCGCTGATGACGATCATCGGCATCGCCGTCCTGACCCTGCTCGGCGCCGGCGGCGGCTGGGCGGTCGGCACGATCGTCGCGCCCAACGTCAAGGGCGCCAAGGAGGCCGAGCAGGCCAAGGAAGCCGAGGCCAAGAAGAAGGCCGAGGAAGGTCTGGCGCGGATTTCGACCGAGGCCAACAACATCGTTCAGCTCGAGCCGATCACGTCGAACCTTGCCTACCCCTCGGAAAACTGGGTGCGACTCGAAGTCGCGCTGCTGTTCAACGGGCCGCCGGATGTCAAGGTTTCCGAGGATATTCATCAGGATATCCTCGCCTATATCAGAACCGTTTCCCTCCAGCAGATCGAGGGGCCGCGGGGCTTTCAATATCTCAAGGATGACATACAGGAACGTGTTGACCTTCGCTCGCAAGGGCGGGTATCGAAGGTCATGTTCAGGACATTTGTCATCGAATGATTCGTCTCATAGTTTTCCTTGCCGCCATGATGGCGGTACCGGAACTGGCGGTGGCACAGCAGCTGCCGACTGACTTATTGAACGTGCCGGTCGATGGCTCGGTTGCCGCCTGGATCATCCGCACTTTCGGCCTGCTGACCATTCTTTCGGTCGCGCCGGGCATCCTGATCATGGTGACGAGCTTTCCGCGCTTCATCATCGCCTTCTCGATCCTGCGTTCAGGCATGGGTCTCTCCTCGACGCCCTCCAATATGATCCTCCTGTCGCTGTCGCTGTTCATGACCTTCTACGTCATGTCGCCGACCTTCGATCAGGCCTGGCAGAACGGCGTGCAGCCGCTGCTTGCCAATCAGATCAACGAGACCGAGGCGGTCCAGCGTATCGCCGAACCCTTCCGCACCTTCATGGCGGCCAATACCCGCGACAAGGATCTGGCGCTCTTCGTCGATCTGGCGCGCGAACGCGGGCAGAATATCCAGACGACCGATCCGATCGACTACCGCGTGCTGATCCCGGCCTTCATGATTTCCGAGATTCGCCGTGGCTTCGAGATCGGCTTCCTCGTCGTGCTGCCGTTCCTCGTCATCGACCTGATCGTCGCCACCATCACCATGGCGATGGGCATGATGATGCTGCCGCCGACCTCGATCTCGCTGCCGTTCAAGATTCTCTTCTTCGTACTGATCGACGGCTGGAACCTGCTCGTCGGCAGCCTGGTGCGCTCGTTCAGCTGAGCGGCTGCCGCTAAAACGTGCTGCGCAAAGCGCGCAGCGGTGCTGCGATCACAACATGCGTAAAAGCCAGGACCGGAGTGCGGGAGCGAATCTGAAAGATTGCGACGCGGCTTTAGCCTTCACCAATGAAAAACCCGCCGGAGCGATCGCCCCGGCGGGTTTTTCGTGGCGGTTGAAAAGCCTCACTCGGCCGCGAATGGCCCCGTGCGCGGCGGCAGCGCCGGAATGTCCATGTGATCGGGTGCAAGACCCTGCTTGGCACGCTCGGCCATGATTTCATAGGCCTGCTCAAGATGGTTGCAGAACCGTTCGGCATCGAAGAGCGGCGCAATGTAACGCTTTTCCTTGAGATGCGCCTTGTATGCGGCGATCCGTCCGGGATTCTGAGCCAGCTCGACGGCCATATCCTCATAGGCCTGCAGGTCGTCTGCGACGAGGTCGGGCAGGTCGATGGCCCTGAGCAGGCTCTCGCTGACGCGTGAGGCGAAGTTGGTGCCCTTGACGGTCAGAACCGGCAGGCCGCCCCAGAGCTGCTCCGAGGTGGTCGTGTGGCCGTTGACGGGGAAGGTATCGATGCCGATGTCGGCCGCCTGCTGACGGTCGATGTGTTCTTCGTAGGGTGCGCGCGGGCAGAAGATGATCCGCTTGGCGGAGATCCCCGCCGCCTGGAATTGCTTCAAGAGGTTGGCCTGGTTGCGCGGCGTGTTCGCCATCAGCCAGAGCACGCTGTTCGGCGCACGCTTGAGAATGCGGCACCAGCTGTTGATCGTCTCCGGCGTAATCTTGCGGTTACCGTTGAAGGACGCAAAGATGAAGGCGTCTTCCGGCAGGCCAAGCTGCTCGCGGGTGACAGGGCGCGGCTTCGGGCGATGCATCGGGTCGTTCGGCTGATAGCTTTCCGGCAGCCGGCAGAATTTCTCATGGTAGAAGGGCTTGGCCACCTCGGGCAGCACCGAATGGTCGCCGATGACGTAGTCGAGGTCGATATTGACCGTGCTGCCGGGGAAGCCGAGCCAACCGACATGAACCGGTGCGAGCGGCAGGTTGAAGGCCGGCGCGCGGCTGCCCGAAGTATGGCCCTTCAGGTCGACCATGATGTCGATATTGTGCTCGCGCACCACTTCCAGCACCGCCTGATCGGAGAAGCCGTGAATGGTGACGACCCGGCCCCAGCGGCTGCGGTCGGTCGTGTTGTGCTTGAGGTACTCCGGGCCTGTATGGCAGAAGAGCGTCACCTCGAACCGGTCCTTGTCGTGCAGTTCGAGGATGCGCTGCAAGAGCTTCATCGTCGCATGGCGATCCCAGAAGTCCGATGACATGTAGCCGATCCGGATCTTGTCCGACCAGCTGTGCGGCTGGCTGCGACGGAAGGCCACCCGTTCCGGATTGAGGGGGGTGGTGCCGATCGTCGCATACCGGTTGAAGTCCTCATTGCCGCACCAGTGCAGATGATAGAACGGGTTGTCCTTGCGCAGGATCTCGATATCGCCCTTTGCAAGGGCCGCGTCGATTACTGCCTGATGCTTGCTCGCCTCTTCGAACTCGTTGAATTCGCGGGCGAAAACAAGGTGAAGGAAGCGGAATGCCAGATTGCCGGGAAAACGCTTGAAGATATTGCGCGCCAGGTTCTGGTTGGTTGCGTCGTTCAGATCGTCGCTCAGCAGCAGCGCCGCCAGGCGCATATGCTCGGGATTGGAGCTTTGCGACAGCACCGTCTTGAACGGGCGGATGATATCCCGCTGCTGGCGCTTCAGATAGATCGCTGTGATGATGAAGGCGAGCTCCGGGTCTTCCTGCGCCTTGGCGAGGTTTCGCATGGCGATCAGCAGGGCATCGTCCTCGTTGCCGGTCTCGTAATGCAGCTTGGCAGCCTGTTTCTGGTATTCGTAGGAATTCGGTCCTTCGCAGTTGCCGGCCAGGCCATAGGCTTTCGCGGCATCGGCCTTGAAGCCGAGCTGCACGAGGTTCTTGGCCAGCAGCGCATAGGTCTTGGCGTCCTGCTGGATATCCATCAGCTGGTTGAGCGTTGCCAAGGACTGTGTGTAGCGGCCCATCTGGTAATCCTTGGATGCCGCAGAGAACGAAACTTTGCTGTTCAAAACCCAACTCCGTGAAGGAAATGTTCTGGCGTCGATCGCCGCGGCACGGACAGGCCGTCCTCCGCAAAACGAGCGGATCGGTCCGATGGTGCTATCCCGGCGCCTGCCACATTGGCATTCGAAGCTTGCTTGAAACCGGTGCGCTTGGTGAACCTCTGTTTTCGCGGGGAAATGCCGACTTTTGCCCAGGGAAAACGCTTGGTTTTCAAGAGAATTAGAATGCAAAGGAATATATTCAGCAAGCATTAACTATGGCCCGCGAGGAGCCGGCCTGGAGCCTGTATTTTTAAGGAGTTGGCAAGCATTGGCTGCGAGATTGCCCTGGACATGACGGGTTTGGGCCAAACAAAAAAGGCGCCGAGTAGCATGAAGCTGGTCCGTCATCGCCGGTACTATAGTCCGGTATGTCCTCCTTTTTGTATCTAGTTTTCCAGGGGACAGACTTATGACAAGCATTAACACGAATACTTCCGCGCAGGCCGCTCTCCAGACGCTGCGTAACGTTAACCAGAACCTCAACAACACGCAGAACCACGTTTCGTCTGGTTACCGCGTTGAAAAGGCTTCGGATAACGCTGCTTACTGGTCGATCGCAACGACCATGCGTTCTGACAACAAGGCCCTCTCGGCTGTCTCCGACGCTCTCGGCGTAGGCGCTGCAAAGGTCGACACCGCTTACACCGCCATGGACAGCGCCATTGACGTCGTCGGCGAGATCAAGGCGAAGCTCGTTGCTGCGACTGAAAATGGTGTCGACAAGGCCAAGGTCCAGGAAGAAATCAGCCAGCTGCAGCAGCAGCTCCTGAGCGTCGCGCAGTCGGCTTCCTTCAACGGCGAAAACTGGGTTGCCGGCGCCTCCGGCACCAAGAGCGTTGTTTCTTCGTTCGTCCGCGACGGCTCCAACGCCGTTTCGATCACGACGACCGACTACGTACTCGACAGCGGCTCTGCGGGCAACGTTCTGTTCGGCATGAGCGGCGGCTCGGTCGAAACCTCCACGGGTATCCTCGGTACTTCGACCGGTGCGACTGGTTCGATCTACGCAATGGACATCACCAACTTCACCGCCGGCCAGATCCAGTCGGCTCTGACCAACGTCGAATCGGCTCTGAAGGCCATGACCAGCGCCGGCGCTGCTCTCGGCTCGCTCTCCAGCCGCATCGACGCCCAGGACAACTTCGTGTCCGCTCTGAGCGACTCGATCGACTCCGGTGTCGGCCGTCTCGTCGACGCCAACATGGAAGAAGAATCCTCCAGGCTCAGCGCGCTCCAGACCCAGCAGCAGCTGGCAATCCAGTCGCTGTCGATCGCGAACTCCTCTTCGCAGAACATCCTGTCGCTCTTCCGCTAAGACCGGTCGGCACAAGATTTCCAAGTTTCGCGGCCGGGTCATCCCCGGCCGCGAAATGTTTTAATATAAGGTTAATGAAAATCCTTCTAAGTCTCAGATATTTTTAAGATATTTCCAATTCGAATTCAGCTTTCCTTAACCATCTTGCTGTTTTCTAGGCCCATCGAAACGGCGAGTTAACCTTAACAAGAATGGTTAACAGGCATGATGCTGATCGCTGTGGGCCGGCCCAAAATCCGGAATGTCCCTTCTTAAAATCTGCCAACAAGGGGCAAGCAAACTATGACGAGCATCAACACCAATAACGCTGCAATGGCAGCCCTCCAGACTCTCCGTGGCATCAACCAGGGTCTCCAGGAAACCCAGGCTCACGTTTCGTCTGGCTATCGCGTCGGCAAGGCTTCGGACAACGCTGCTTACTGGTCGATCGCAACGACCATGCGTTCTGATAACAAGGCTCTCTCGGCTGTTTCCGACGCTCTCGGCCTCGGCGCTGCAAAGGTCGACACCGCTTACTCCGCCATGGACAGCGCCATCGATGTCGTCGGCGACATCAAGGCGAAGCTCGTTGCCGCCACTGAAAACGGCGTCGACAAGGCCAAGGTCCAGGAAGAAATCAGCCAGCTGCAGCAGCAGCTCCTGAGCGTCGCGCAGTCGGCTTCCTTCTCCGGCGAAAACTGGGTTGCCGGCGCCGACGGCACCAAGAACGTTGTTGCCTCCTTCGTCCGTGACGGCTCCAACGCCGTTTCGGTCGTGATGACCGACTATGTTCTCGACAGCGGCTCCATGGGCAACGTTCTGTTCGGCATGAGCGGCGGCTCGGTCGAAACCTCCACGGGTATCCTCGGCACTTCGAATGGTGCGACCGGTTCTGTCTACGCAATGGACATCACCAACTTCACCCTCGGCGAAATCCAGTCGGCTCTGACCAACGTTGAATCGGCTCTGAAGGCCATGACCAGCGCCGGCGCTCAGCTCGGCTCGATCTCCAAGCGCATCGAACTGCAGGAAAACTTCGTGTCCGCTCTCAGCGACTCGATCGACTCCGGTGTCGGCCGTCTCGTCGATGCCAACATGGAAGAAGAATCCTCCAAGCTCAGCGCACTGCAGACCCAGCAGCAGCTGGCCGTCCAGTCGCTGTCGATTGCGAACTCCTCTTCGCAGACCATCCTCACGCTGTTCCGCGGCTAATAACCCTCGGAAACATCAGCCCGCCGGTCTCCGGCGGGCACTGGTATCGAGCCGCGCTTCGATGGAGCGCGGCTTTTTTAATGTCTGTTAACGATCCATTAACCATAATGCTGTTTTCTGCGTCCAACGAGACGGTGAGTTAACCAAATTTAAGAACCGGTTAACAGGCATGAAGCTGATCCCCGTTCCCGGTGGCCTTCCGGAATGTCCCTTTTTTCTTTTTGCCGACGAGGGGCAATCATTTCATGACCAGCATTTTGACGAACGTCGCGGCGATGGCCGCTCTCCAGACACTCCGCGGCATCAACGACAACCTTGAGGACACGCAGAACCGCGTATCATCGGGTTACCGCGTCGAAAAGGCTGCTGACAACGCCGCCTACTGGTCGATCGCAACGACCATGCGTTCGGATAACAAGGCGCTTTCCGCCGTTTCCGACGCTCTCGGCCTCGGCGCCGCCAAGGTCGACACCGCTTACTCCGCCATGGACAGTGCCATCGACGTCATCACCGAAATCAAGGCGAAGATCGTCGCTGCAACCGAAAAGGGTGTCGACAAGGCTAAAGTTCAGGAAGAAATCAGCCAGCTGCAGCAACAGCTCCTGAGCATCGCGCAGTCGGCTTCCTTCTCCGGTGAAAACTGGGTTGCCGGCGCTGACGGCACCAAGAGCGTCGTTTCCACTTTCGTCCGCGATGGCAACGGCAATGTCTCGGTCAAGACGACGGATTACATCCTGGACACGAGCTCGGCGGGCAACGTTCTCTTCGGCATGGACTCGACCGGCGCGATCGAGACCAGCTCCGGCATTATCGGCACATCATCCGGTACGATCGGCTCGATCTACTCGATGGACATCACCAACTTCGATTCGCCTGAGATCTCCATGGCCCTGACGTCGATCGAGGCAGGCCTCGAGGCGATGACCAAGGCTGCATCGCAGCTCGGCTCGATTTCCACTCGCATCGAGCTGCAGGAAGGCTTCGTCAGCGCGCTCAGCGATTCGATCGACTCCGGTGTCGGCCGCCTCGTCGACGCCAATATGGAAGAAGAATCCTCCAAGCTCAGCGCCCTGCAAACCCAGCAGCAGCTGGCTATCCAGTCGCTGTCGATCGCCAACTCCAGCGCTCAGAACATCCTCACGCTGTTCCGCAGCTAAGTCAGGCGCTGAAGCTGGACCGAATCTTGCGCCATCGTCTGGCCGCACGCACAAAGCCTCCCGGACCGCGCCCGAAATGGCGCGGTTCTTTCTTTTATATCAATGTCTTGATCGAAATTTCGGTCGACGCGCCAGGCTCGGTGCCGCACTCTTGCCCAACAGGTTGATATCGAGTTAACTACGCCTTGAGTTGATTTGCTTTTGCGACACGCCGGTAGAAACCCTGCCGGAGGCATGATGCCACTTCAGTCGCCGCCGGCAATCCGGCCTGCCCTTTCACCTTAATCCGAGACCTGTCGATGACCGTTAAGATTACCAGCGCGGCCGCGGTGAATGCGCTTTCGGTGCTGCGCAGCATCAACAAAGAAGCCAGCCAGACCCAGCAGCAAGTGTCCTCGGGATATCGTATCGAGACGGCCGCCGACGATGCGTCCTATTGGTCGGTCGCAACCGTCATGCGTTCGGACAGCACCAATCTCGGAACGGTCGGAGATGCGCTCGGTCTTGGCGCTGCCAAGGTGGATGCGACCTATACGGCGATGAACTCGGCGATCGATCTCATGAGCCAGATCCGCGCCAAGCTGGTTTCGGCAAGAGAACCTGGTGTCGATAAGGACAAGATCAACGCCGAGATCAGCGAATACAAAGAGCAGTTGCAGACGGTCGTCGAATCGACGTCGTTTGCGGGGGAAAACTGGCTGCTGAACGGCGACACTGCTGCACCGCCGACATGGTCGGTCATCTCGGGTTTCGTGCGCGCTTCGACCGGCGAATATCAGGCCCAGACCATCGATTTCCCATCGTCGCAGACCATCCTCATCGACAAGAACAGTGCGAGCGGCGGCCTGCTGACCAAGGCGGTCGATGCCAACGCGATCAATAACTCCGGCACGACGTCGCGGAATTATTATCTGCTGGATGCCGGCTCGACGACGCCGGCGACGGGTACGGAAATTGCGATCGACGGCAACACGACCGATGCGCAGCTCACCGACATGCTCGACGTGACCGAGTCGCTGCTCTCCTCGCTGACGACCACGGCGGCATCCATCGGCGTGATGAAGACACGCATCGACGATCAGATAGACTATACCGCCGATCTGTCCGATTCGATCGACAAGAGCGTCGGTGCGCTCGTCGATACCGACATGGACGAGGCTTCGATCCGGCAGAAGGCAATAGAAACCCAGAAGCAGATGGCCGTCGAAGCGATCTCGATCCTCAATACGGCCGCAAGCAAGATTCTGATTCTGCTGGAATAAGGAATGGGCGCGATCACGGGTGGCGACCGCGCCATTCATCCTCGCGCAAGTTTGACTTCCTAGTTTCCGGCATGAAGGCATCGTCCGAATCCGTGCCGGCGCAAGGTCAGGCCCTTGCCCGTTTCGAAGGGAGATGTCGGCGCGCAAGGACATTTTGAGCGGGAGCGCGCATGTTGCATGCCTCCCGGATGCTGGATGGTTTTTATGAGCATTTCGCTTTCCCGGTATTTGAAGGATTTCGGCGAACCGGAACCGTCACCGCCGGTCCTCGACATGGATGATTTCGGCGGCGACATGTTCCCCGAAACACCGAGCGAACCGGTGATCGACGTCGAGGCGGAGCGCCGTGAAGCCTATGCGGAAGGTCATGCCGCGGCCACCGCGGAACTGACCGAGAAACACGCGCTGGAGGCGCGGACGCTGGCTGAGGTCCATGCGCGTCAACTCGAGGAGCTGAAGCTTCGCTACGAAGTCGAGGCGGCGGCAGTCATTGCATCCCGCATCCGCGATATTGCCGAAGAACTCGCTCAGCTGGTCAGCGCCGGCGCCGCCGCCGCCATCGCGCCAGTGATGACGGAAGCGCTTGCCGCCGAAGCTGCCGAAAACCTCGCCACCCTGCTGCGCGACGCGATCCTTGAAGGCGCCGCTGGAACGATCGTCGTCAAGGGACCGACCCGGCTTTTCGACATATTGAAGGCCGAGCTCGGCGAACATGCCGAGGCGGTTCGCCATTTTGAGACCGACGATATCGATCTTGCCGTCGAAATCGGTGATTCCGTCATCGTCACCCGTATGTCCGCCTGGGCGGCCAGCTTGAAGAAAGTTCTCGAATGAGCGAAGGCGAAAACCACCACCACGGCAAAAACGAGATCATCATCGTCAAGAGACATGGCGGCGGCGATCACGATGGCGCCCATGGCGGTGCGTGGAAAATTGCCTATGCCGACTTCATGACGGCGATGATGGCGTTCTTCCTGGTCATGTGGCTGGTCAATGCCGCCAACGAGGAGACCAAGGCCTCGGTCGCGACCTATTTCAATCCGATCAAGCTCTCCGACGAAAAGCCGACCGAAAAGGGTCTGAAGAAGCCTGTCGATAACGCCGAAGGCGAGGAGAAGCAGGAGAAGTCGAAGCAGAAGGAAGAAGATCCGAACGACGGCAAGGCCGCGGCGGATGGTGACGACCAGACATCGACATCAGGCGACCAAACCAATTATTCCGAGGCCGATTTCTTCGAAAATCCCTATTCGGTTCTCGCCGAGATCGCCCAGGAAGTCGGCCAGCAGGCCAATGTCAGCGCCAAGGGCGACGGCGGCGCCGCCGATTCCGGTCCCGCCACCGGCGCCGATGGCGGCGAGGCCTATCGTGATCCCTTCGATCCGGATTTCTGGACGAAGCAGGTCGAGGTCACGACGGCCGGCAAGTCGGCGCCTCCCGGCAAGAGCGACCAGCAGGCGGTCGAGAGCGGGACGACCGAGGTCGCCAAGCTCGAAGACACCAAGCCGATACCGCTGACCACCGATCAGAAGGCTGCCCCGGAAACCAAGGAAACGAAGGAAACCAAGGAAACCAAGGAAACGAAGGGCGCGGTCGAAGCCAAGGACGGCAAGGCGCCGGCCGGCAAGTCTGCCAACGACAAGAAGGCGGAAGCTCAGAAAGACGCCGAACATCAGAAGGATGCGGATAAGGGCGCTGATGAGGCCGAGCAGCAGCAACAGAAGGAAGCAGAGCAGCTGCAGGAGCAGATCGCCCAGCAGATCGGCGGCGTTGCCGGCAAGCTCGCCGAAGGCCTGACCGTGACGGCGTCCGAAGGCGGATTGCTGGTCAGCATCTCCGACCAGAGCGACGATTCGATGTTCAATATCGGTTCTGCTGTTCCGCGCCAGGAGATGGTGCTCGCCATGGAAAAGATCGGCGCGATCCTGAAGGAGAGGGGTGGCGCGGTCGCCATCCGCGGCCACACGGACGGGCGCCAGTATAAGGGCACCCAGAACGAGAACTGGCGGCTTTCGATGGACCGCGCCCAGAGCGCCTACTACATGCTCGTGCGCGGTGGGCTCGACGAGAAACGTATCTCCCAGGTCTCCGGCTTCGCCGACCGTCGGCTGAAGCTGCCGACCGACCCGTTCAACGCGACCAACCGCCGGATCGAGATCCTGGTGCAGGCGGATAAGGGATAGTCGGATGGCGCGTCGGCAGCATCGCTATATCGGATGTGTGGCCCTCGGCCTGGCGATGCTTTCGCCGGCCGCAGGCAAGGCGCAGGATCCGGACGATCTTGCGCCGTACAAGATGCTGCGGTCGTTGCAGTTCGTGCAGGACTCCGTCGTCACCGGCGATCATTCGGCCGGCGAGATGCAGCGCTTCATGCTGGGGACGATCGACGAGCGGCTGCGCACCGTCGATACTTCGGTCTTCGATGACGACCGCAATGTCGATGCAGCGCTGATCTATGCGATGAGCGGCGGCAATCCCCAGACGCTCGAATATCTGATCGCCCACGACGTCAACGGCTATTTCGACAATCGCGTCACCGATGTGCTGCGCAAATATCTGAGCGGCAAAGGGCTGCTCGTCGCCAAGACGCTGGAGGAGACGGCCCGGGAATATCGCGACAAGAAGATCGGCCCCTATCTTGCGCTGATCGGCGGCAACGTGCTGATCGCGACGAAACCGGCAGACGCGCTGGATCTCTACGACCAGGCGCGTCTTGCAGCACCCGGGACGATCGTCGAGGAGGCGGCGTTGCGCCGCTCGGTCGCCATCTGCGTCGACAAGGGGATGCTCGATAAGGGAATGGCCTATTCGCAGCGTTATGTCAGACGTTTTCTGCATTCGCCCTATGCCAGCCAGTTCGCCGATCTTTTCGTCACGCTCGTCGTCAGTCACGATCACGACGTGAAGCCGCAGGATGTCGTCGACATCCTGTCTTTCATGGATGCGCCGCGCCAGCGCGAGGTCTATCTGCGCATCGCCCGTGCTGCGGCGATATCAGGTAAGCCGGAGCTGACGCATATGGCGGTCGAACGGGTGCAGTCGCTTGGCGCCGACACCGACAATGCCTTCGGGCCACTTGCGAATTTCTATGGCGGCATGGCCGGCCTTCCCACAGAGGATGTCGACCGGGCGGCAAAGAATGTCCGCGGCATCGACGGCAACACGCTTTCGCCGCGGGATCAGGCGCTGCAGGAGGCGGCGCGATCGGTCGCCGACCAGATCCTGCGCGCTCCCGATCCGGCAAGCTTGAGGCAAGCATCCACCCCTAACACTGATCATCAAGAAATCACTTCTGAAAAGGCTGCGGCGGCGATAGCGACGCAACCGGAAGCGCCAGGCGCGCTTCCCGAGCCTGTTCCGGGAGGTGTGGCATCGACTGGCCAGAGCCAGGATACCGACCCCTCATTCAACGCATTTGTGACGACCAATCGATCCAAGCTCGACGAGATCGACGGTCTTCTGGCGCAGGAAGGCAATTAATTATGATGGATATCAGCGTCTCGGGCGGAGCCTCCGGTGCGGAGTCGGCTGCGGTTGCGAAATCCGCGCGGCCGGCCGGAAAAGATGATGCCGCCGGCCAGAAGAACGGCTTCTTTGACGTGCTTGCCAAGGCAGGCAGCAATGCCGTCAATGACGACGCCGACGATGCGCAACCGGATCAAGGGACGGCTGCCGATGGCGCCGCGGAGAAAGTGGCGCGGACGATCCGCGGCCGCAGCAGCGCAAAGCCGTTGGTCGATCTCAGTGACGCTGCTTTGAAGGCGCAGGCGGAGGTGCCGCCGGAAACGATCGCCAATGTTGAAAAGGTTGCGGCAAAGCCCGCAAAGGCCGGGGTCAAAATGCCGGCCGATCTCGCCTTCGGCACGCTCGATCCGAAAGACAGTCCCGCAGACGAGGTGGTGCAGACGGCCAAGAGTGGCAAGCACGCCAAGGCCGACGCATTGGAAACCGATACGGACCAGGACAGCGACGAGGATGACGGCGGCATTTCCGACGTCCTCGGCCTGCTGAAGCAGGAACCTGCCGACGGCGCCGTCGCCTTGCCGGCGGCAACAGCCGCCCACCATCCGTCCGCCAAGGCGGGTGAGGCAGGATCGACCGACAAGAAACTCGATGGGGTTGACGCCAAGGCGGGCGGCCATGCATCCGATGCTCTGGCGGCCGTCAGCAGCAACGTCGAGAGCGGCAAGGCCGATGACGTCAAGCTTCCCGGAACGGAGAGTGCCGAAGCAGCAGATGGCAGGACATTCAGGATCAGTCGTGCCGATGGCCGCGGCGTATCGATGGATGTCCACATCGGCACTGATCAGGCCGGGGCGAAGGATGGCGCGAAGAAGGCCGATGTCGAAAATGTTTCGGTGCTTGAATCGCGCCGCTATATCGGCCTGATGCAGAATTCGAATTCCGCCGCCGTGACCGCTGCTCTCTCCGGCGATTCCGAATGGGCGCGCGCCATGGAACCGAGCTCGGCGCTCTCCAACGCGGCGGAATGGACGAGCACCGGCAAGGTGGTCAATACGCTGAAGATCCAGATGAACCCGCTCGATCTCGGCCTGGTGACGGCGACCATGCGCCTGTCCGGCGACGCCCTGAACGTCGACCTCAAGGTCGAAACGGGGGCGGCCTATCGTCAGATGAAGGAAGATCACGGCAAGATTCTCGAAGCTCTGCGCAGCCAGGGCTACGCCGTCGACAACGTCACCATCAGCATGGCGCCGGTCGAGCGTGCCGATACCGGCAACCAGGCGGGCAGCCAGGCCTCCCAGCAGCAGTCGCTCCCCCAGCAGGGGCAGGGTGGCGAGGCGCGCGAGCGTCACAATCAGACGGCACGGACGGATGGAGGCTTCAATGGCGCAGGCGAGACTGATATTGAAGACGCTCGTACTGGCGGCAGCAGCGGCACTGGCGGCGTTTACCTCTGAGGCATCAGCCTCCACCGGCGCCTGCGAACGCGAGATCCAGTCGGCCGCTGCCAAATATGGTATCCCCGAAGGCATCCTCTATTCAGTCGGTCTGACGGAGACCGGCCGCAAGGGCTCGCTCTATCCCTATGCCATGAACGTCGAAGGCAAGGCGATCTTTCCGCCCTCGGAACAGGATGCGATGCGGCAATTCGACGTCGCCCGCAGCAGCGGCGCGAAGCTCATCGACATCGGCTGCATGCAGATCAACCACTATTATCACGGTGAAAATTTCGGCTCCGCCGAGGATATGTTCGACCCACACCGCAACGTAGAGTACGCGGCAAAATTCCTCCGCAACCTTCATGATCGGCACGAGACATGGACGATGGCGGTAGCCAGATACCATGCCGGACCCAACAACGATCCGGCGCAGAAGCAATATGTCTGTCGCGTCATCGCCAATCTGGTTGCCACGGGCTACGGCAAGTGGACTCCCAATGCGAGTAACTTTTGCCGAAATTAATGCAACCAAAAATGGAAGAGGCATATTGTGACGAAACTGTGTCACAATATGGCGGGAATCCGGCACGAAACCCATGTGCAAGCCATAATTAACCGGGCGTTAACTTTTCCACGAAATTTTGGTGTGCATATTCAATCATACCCACTAGATATAGATCAAATCGGACCCAAGATCTTAATCAATTATTAATTTCTGCCATTAACTTTAACGAGTTGTCGCCGATTCGTGCGATTCGTACCCATAGATCATCGAAGTGCCACACTGATTCGGAGGCGGACGAATGATCGTAGTGGTTGATGAGCGTGAGCTCGTGAAAGATGGATACACATCTCTGTTCGGCCGTGAGGGCATTCCCTCCACCGGCTTTGATCCAACGGAGTTCGGCGAGTGGGTACAGACCGCTGCCGATTCCGATATAGCGGCAGTCGAGGCTTTCCTGATCGGGCAGGGCCAGCGCAACCACGAACTGCCCCGGGCGATCCGGGATCGGTCGATGGCGCCGGTGATTGCGGTCAGCGACCAGCCCTCGCTCGAAAACACCCTTGCGCTTTTCGATTGCGGCGTCGACGACGTGGTGCGCAAACCGGTGCATCCCCGCGAAATCCTCGCAAGAGCGGCTGCGATCCGGCGCCGGCTGAAGGCGATCGCCAACTACACCGAGATCGGTGGGATCCGCGTCTTCTCGGATGGCCGCGACCCCGAGATCAACGGCGAGGTCTTTGCGCTTCCCCGGCGCGAGCGCCGTATCCTCGAATATTTGATCGCCAATCGCGGTCGCCGGGTCACCAAGACCCAGATCTTCAACGCCATCTACGGCATCTTCGATGAAGAGGTCGAGGAGAACGTCGTCGAAAGTCACATCTCGAAGCTGCGCAAGAAGCTGCGCAAGAAGCTCGGCGTCGATCCGGTCGATTCCAAGCGTTTCCTTGGCTACTGCATCGATTGGGCCTGATTTTGCCGGCCGGGTGGCGGCGCCCGGCTGAACCTCGATATTCGGCCTCGCCGCGCGCATGACAGACAGCTTCACGCAAGGCCCGACAAATACTCTCGAGTTTAACAGGTAAAACGAGGTTTTCAGATGAGCATTTTCGGCAGCATGAAGACGGCAGTATCGGGGATGAACGCGCAGGCGAACCGCCTCAGCACCGTCTCCGACAACATCGCCAACGTTAACACCACCGGCTACAAGGCTGTGTCGACAAGCTTCTCGTCGCTGGTTCTGCCCTCCTCGAACGGCAATTACAATTCCGGCGGCGTTCAGACCTCCGTGCGCCAGGCCGTCTCCGACCAGGGCGATATTTCCTACACCACCTCCAGCACCGACCTTGCGATCTCGGGCGACGGCTTCTTCATCGTCCAGGGTGCGGACGGCACGCCGGTCCTGACCCGCGCCGGCGATTTCACCAAGGACGACGAAGGCAACCTCGTCAATTCAGCCGGCTTCCAGCTGATGGGCTATTCGTATGACTCCGGCGCCCCTGCCGTCGTCGTCAACGGTTTCGACGGCCTCGTTCCCGTCAACGTCACCCAGAATGGCCTGACCGCCATCGCCTCGACCTCAGGTGTCTTCACAGGCAACCTCAATTCCAACTCCACTGTTGTTACGGCTAATCTCCCGAGCGATAACGGTACTAGCGGCACCACAACGACCGACACCAAAAAGGTCTCGATGGTCGCCTATGACCGTCTTGGCAACAAGGTGATGTACGACTTCTACTTCACCAAGACCGCGCAATCGGCAACGCCGACGACACCTCCCGCGACCGCCAGCACTTGGGAAGTTGCGATTTTCCGCAATGCCGATGCGGCGACGGGTGGCACGACCTCCTTCCCGTATACCACGACAGGCGGCACCGTCGGCCTGGGAACACTCGAGTTCGACGCCGACGGCGCCTTGGTTACGGGTGGCGCCGTCACCATTAGTGATCCGGTGACCGGCCAGGACATCGACATGGATTTCTCCGGCCTCACTCAGCTCGGCGCCGCCTTTTCCGGCACCGGCACGCCGAACGGCCAGGCCGCCAGCCCAGTCAAGGACGTCACCATCGACGGCGACGGCATTGTTTACGCCAAGTATGAAGACGGCAGCACCAAGCCGCTCTATCGCATCCCGCTGGCCAACGTCGCAAGCCCGGACAAGCTGACGCTGATGAGCGGCAACGTCTACAGCGCCAACGGCCAGTCGGGCGTCACCGTCACCGGCTTCCCGCAGACCAACGGCCTCGGCACGATCAAGTCAGGCGCTCTCGAAGGTTCGAACGTCGACCTCGCCGGCGAGCTGACCGAAATGATCGAAGCGCAACGCAGCTATACCGCCAATTCCAAGGTGTTCCAGACGGGGTCCGACATCATGGACGTCCTCGTCAACCTCAAGAGATAATCAGGGTAACGGCTAAGCCATGTCGCTCACGTCAGCACTTAATACCGCGCAGAGCATATTCAACAATACCGGCACGCAGAGCAGTGTCGTATCGAACAATATCTCGAATGCGGGCAACAAAGATTACGTGCGCCGGCAGGCGATGCTTACCACGTCCTTGAACGGCGCCCAGGTCGTCAAGATAGACCGGGCGCAGGAAGATGCCTTGCTGCGCCAGTATCTGAAGACATCCTCTCAGGACAGCGCCCAGCAGGCCTTGCTCGGAGGTCTCGAGGACCTCAAGTCGATCATGGGTGGCAACGACTACGAAACGTCGCCATCCACCTATCTCGGTGTTTTCCAGCAAAAGCTTCAGGCCTTCCGCACGACGCCGGGCAGCACGGTCGCCGCCCAGGGCGCCATCACCGCCGCCCAGGATGTGGCCAACTCGCTGAACAACGCCTCGCAATCCGTTCAGGATGTCCGCGCCAGCGCCGATAAGCAGATCGCCACCGACGTTGAAACGCTGAATACGCTGCTGAGCCAGTTCGAAGAGGCCAATAATGCGGTAAAGACCGCCACGGCCTCGGGTGCGGATGCCTCCGGCGCCCTCGATGAGCGCGAGAAGGCGCTCAAGCAGATTTCGAAGATCGTCGGCGTCAGCGCGACGACGCGCGACAACAACGACATGGTGCTGAGCACGCCCGACGGGACGATCCTCTTCGAGACGGTTCCGCGCACCGTGACCTTCAAGTCTCAGGATATCTATACCGCCTCCACCGTCGGCAATTCCGTCTATATCGACGGTGTTGCGCTGCCGCTCGGCAGCGGATCGACCACGACGGGGATGGGAAGCCTTCAGTCGCTCCTGCAGGTCCGTGACGATATCGCCCCCAACTTCCAGAAGCAGCTCGACGAAATCGCCCGCGGTCTGGTCTCGATCTTCAAGGAAGATAACTCGTCAGGCACCCCGGCCTACGTGCCCGGCCTTTTTACCTGGAGCGGCGGCACGGTCGATACTGGCGGCACCGCCGTCGCCGGCATGGCGTCGACCATCACCGTCAGCAGCCGTGTGATCACCTCGCAGGGCGGAGACCCGATGCGCCTGCGCGATGGCGGCATCAACGCCACCGGCGTCGTGGTGAACACTACAGGCGAAAGCGGCTATACAGACGAACTTGATCGCCTCTATACGGCGTTGGGCTCCGATATGGATTTCGACCCGGCAACGGGAACGACTGTCGGCTTCGACGCCACGACGGGCATCGATTCGAACGTCAGCATCATGGAATACGCCACGAATTCCCTCGGCTGGCTCGAGCAGTATCGCAGCAACGCCACGACGGCGGCGGAAAATACCTCGGCGGCGCTTTCACGCTCCGACGAAGCCTATTCCAACGAGACGGGCGTCAACCTCGACGAGGAGCTGACGCTGCTCCTCGACATAGAGCAGTCCTACAAGGCGGCGACGAAGATCCTGAACGCCGTTGACGAAATGTTGAAGTCATTGCTGGATATTGCGAGTTAAGCCATGAAGAGCTCATTTATTTCAAGTTCAGCCATTCAGAACGCGATGCGCCTGACGATCCGTCAGGGGCAGAACCAGATGACCAAGGCAACGATGGAAGCGACGACGGGTGTCTATGCGGATATCGGTGTCTCTCTCGGCGGCAACGCCGCCAGGAGCGTGGACTTCACCCGCGAGACCGACAGGATAGCCTCGATCAAATCAAGCAATTCGCTTGTCGCCGCGCGCATGGAATCCTCGCAGCTCGGCCTTTCCAAGATGAAGGACGTCGGCGACGGCCTGGTTTCGAAGCTGACGGCACTCCAGGGCAGCCACGATCCCGGCAGCATCACCGTCGCCATCCAGTCGGCGACCAGTGCGCTCTCCACGATGATGGACACCGCCAACACCATGGTGAACGGCGAATATCTGTTCTCCGGCATCAATACCGATGTGCAGCCGCTGACCGATATGACCGCAACGACGAGCGCCGCCATCGTCACGGAACTGAACACTTATGCGACCGGCCTCGGCAAGGCGGTCAGCGATTTGACCGGCGCTGAAATGGAGACCTTCATAACGTCGACGGTCGAGCCGATGTTCAGCGAAGCGAACTGGACCGATGCGACGACCGGCTGGTCGCAAGCGTCGAGCCAGAACATGACGAGCCGTATCAGCAACTCGGAAGTGATCGAATCCTCGACCAACGCCAATTCCGAAGGCATGCGCTACTTCGCGCTCGCCTCGGTGATGACCTCGGCGCTTCTCGACCAGGGCCTCAGCAGCGATGCAATGAGCACGGTGTCCAAGCAGGCGATCAGCTATACGACGAAGGCGACCAGCGGCCTCGTGACCCAGGCAAGCCAGCTCGGTCTTTCCCAGGAGCGCGTCAAGAAATCCAACGACGCCCTCGACGCCCAGTCGAACATCATCAAGAACAAGCTCGTCGATCTGCAGGGTGTCGATCCCTACGAGGCCTCGACGCTCGTCAAGACTTTGGAAACGCAGCTTGAAACCGCTTACACGATCGTCTCGAAGATCCAGCAGTTGAGTCTCGTAAACTACCTTTGATGATCAAAGGCGCGCAAAGAAGGATGCATGAATGTATCAGTTCTCATATGCCGAAGTCATGCAGGACTCGGTGGCCGACGCGAAAGAGCGGGAATGGCAGGTTCTTGACCGGTCCATAGATCTGCTTTCGCAGGCGCGCGAAAAGGAAAAATACGGCCGGGAAGCCATTGAAGCCCTGTTTTATACGCGCCGGGTGTGGATCAGCTTCATCGAAGATCTGAAACATCCCGACAACCAGCTGGAGATCGAGCTCAGGGCCAACCTCATCTCGATTGCGATCTGGATATTGAAGGAATGCGACAGGATCAGAAAACGTCAGTCTAATAACTACCAGGGCATCATCGACGTTACCACCATCATCAGGGATGGACTTAAATGAAAAGTACACTTCGCATTTCTCTGAAAGCCGGAGAAAGAATCTTCATCAACGGCGCCGTCCTGCGCGTCGACCGCAAGGTCGCGCTGGAATTCCTGAATGATGTGACGTTCCTTCTCGAAAACCACGTCCTGCAGCCGGAAGGCGCCACCACGCCCCTGCGTCAGCTCTATTTCATCGCGCAGATGATCCTCATCAATCCCGAGGGCAAGGACCACTCGACGGCGATGTTCCGCAAGTCGATCACCATGCTGCTCACCTGCTTCAAGAACGAGGAAATCCTCGCCGAACTGAAGCGCATCGACGCGCTCGTGTCGACCGGCCGCGCCTTCGATGCATTGAAGGCGATCCGCGGCCTCTACGCGATCGAAGACAGCATCCTCAACAATCACGAAATGCCGCCAACGATGGTCGAGCAGATTCGCAGGGAGATTGCACCATGGCGGTAGATGCAACAACAAGCGCGACCTCAACAACCTCGACGACCTCCTCGACGAGTTCGAGCTCGAAGTCGGCGACACTGAACTACGACAACTTCCTGCAGCTGCTCATCGCGCAGATGAAGAACCAGGATCCGACCGATCCGATGGATGCCAGCGAGCAGGTGGCGCAGCTGGCAACCTTCTCGCAGGTCGAGCAGACGATCCAGACCAACACCAAGTTGGACACGCTTCTGGCAAGCTCGAGCCTCACCCAGGCCAGCAGCTACGTCGGCAAATACATGGAAAGCGCCGACGGCACCGTCAAAGGCATCATCGATTCCGTCAAGGTTTATTCCGATGGTATCATTGCGACGACCAAAGATGGCGATAAGATACTCGTGCAGACGGGAATCACTGTTGCCGACGAGGCGCCGAGCAGCAGCTCCTGATGCGAACGGCGCCAACGCGCCTGTTTGACGCCAACCAAGCGCGGTCCGGCCAAGGCGGGGCCGCTTCAAGGCGATATGAGGTTGCCTTCGGATGAATGAAGCTGATGCATTAGATCTGTTCCAGGCCGCGATCTGGACCGTGCTGATTGCCGCCGGTCCCGCGGTCATCGCCGCGATGGTGGTGGGTCTCGTGATCGCCCTGATCCAGGCGCTGACCCAGGTGCAGGAAGCGACGCTGACCTTCGTGCCGAAGATCGTCGCGGTGCTGATCACGGTCGGCGTCACCGCGCCTTTCGTCGGCTCGCAGATCTCGATTTTCACCAATCTGGTCTTCTCGCGCATCCAGTCTGGTTTCTGAGCCACCTTCGCGCAAGCTTCGCCATTTAAGTCTCGATTCGAATTGGGCGGACTCATATCCGCCTCCTCTCATGAAGAGACGGAATCGTCATGGCGCAACCACCTGCACTCCCCATTCCAAAAGTCGCCCCGAGCCTGCGCGATGTCGGTTTTGCCCTCGGCATCGTCGGCATCATCTGCATTCTCTTCCTGCCGATCCCGCCATTCCTGATCGATATGGGCCTGGCCTTCTCGATCGCCTTCTCGGTTCTGATCCTGATGGTCGCGCTGTGGATTCAGAAGCCGCTCGATTTCTCGTCCTTCCCGACCATTTTGCTGATCGCGACGATGACCCGGTTGGCGCTGAACATCGCGACGACGCGCGTCATCCTGTCCCACGGTAATGAAGGCCACGACGCGGCCGGCGGCGTCATCGCCGGTTTCGCAAGCCTGGTCATGTCTGGCGACTTCGTCATCGGTCTGATCGTCTTCCTCATCCTCATCACCATCAACTTCATCGTCATCACCAAGGGTGCCACGCGTATCGCCGAAGTCGGCGCGCGTTTCACCCTGGACGCGATCCCCGGCAAGCAGATGTCGATCGACGCCGATCTTTCGGCCGGCATCATCGACGAAAAGGAAGCCCAGCGTCGGCGCCGGGAACTCGAGGAGGAAAGTTCCTTCTTCGGTGCGATGGACGGTGCCTCGAAGTTCGTGCGCGGCGATGCCGTCGCCGGCCTCATCATCACCGCCATCAACGTCTTCGGCGGCATCATCATCGGCTATTTCCGCCACGGCATGCCGATCGGCGAAGCGGCCGACGTCTTCGTCAAGCTCTCCGTCGGCGACGGCCTCGTCTCGCAGATGCCGGCGCTCATCGTCTCGCTCGCCGCCGGCCTTCTCGTCTCGCGCGGCGGCACCACCGGCTCCACCGACCAGGCTGTTGTCAACCAGCTGAGCGGCTATCCCCGCGCACTCTCGGTCTCGGCCGTGCTGATGTTCGTCCTGGCCTTGATGCCCGGCCTGCCGTTTGTCCCCTTCGTGATCCTCGGCAGTCTTCTTGCCTTCGGCGCCTGGTTCATCCCGCGGCAGGTCGAGGCGGAAAACAAGCTTCGCCGCGAGCAGGAGGAAAAGAAGGTCGTCCAGAGCAAGGAGCTGGAAAAGGATTCGGTCAAGTCGGTGCTGCGCACCTCCGAGATCGAGCTCGCACTCGGCAAGATGGTCTCGACGCGCCTGCTCGGCGCCCACCAGGAGCTCGCCTTCCGCGTCGGCAAGATGCGCAAGAAGTTCGCCACGCAATACGGTTTCGTCGTGCCCGAGATCAAGGTCACGGACGATATCGCCATCGCCGAGAAGTCTTACCAGATCCGCATCCACGGCACGACGGTCGCCTCCAATCTCTTGCGCGTCGGCGAAGTCCTCGTCGTCACCGGCGCCGGCCGCCGGCCGAGCATTCCCGGCGACGAAATCCGCGAACCCGCTTTCGGCATGCCGGCCGTCTCGATCCTCGAAAACTTCGCCGACGATCTGAAACGCGAGGGCTTCCAGCCGATCGACAACGTCTCGGTCGTGCTCACCCATATGAGCGAGGTCATTCGCAACAACCTGCCGCAGCTTCTGTCCTACAAGGACGTCAAGGTGCTGATCGATCGGCTCGACCCCGAATACAAGAAGCTCGCCGACGAGATCTGCTCGTCGCACATGTCCTATTCGGGCCTGCAGGCGGTGCTCAAGCTCCTGCTTGCCGAACGCGTCTCGATCCGCAACCTGCACCTCATTCTCGAAGCGGTGGCCGAGCTTGCCCCGCATGTCAGGAAGACCGAGCAGATCGTCGAGCACGTCCGCATCCGCATGGCCCAGCAGCTTTGCGGCGATCTTGCCGACAATGGCGTGCTGCGCGTGCTCAGGCTGGGCAGCAAATGGGATCTGGCCTTCCACCAGGCGCTGAAGCGCGACGCCAAGGGCGAGGTGATCGAATTCGACATCGATCCGCGCAGCCTTGAAGAGTTCAGCGAGCAGGCCACCAAAGTTATCCGTGAGTTCATGGATCGCGGCCTGCCATTCGCCCTTGTCACATCGCCGGAAACACGCTCCTATGTGCGCATGATCATCGAACGGCTGTTCGCCACGTTGCCTGTCCTGTCGCATGTCGAACTGGCCAAGGGCATCGAGATAAAGATTTTGGGCTCTATTTCATGATAACAGACCCGCAAGGGACCGTTCTGGCGCTGTTTCTGGTTTTCTGCCGGATCGGTGGCTGTGTGCTGGCTCTTCCGGGTTTCTCCTCGGCGCGCGTGCCCGAACAGCTGCGCGTCTTCATTGCCGGCGCGCTGTCTATCGCCGTCATGCCGCTGCTTTGGGATACTGTCTATCCCGCCGTTCACACCGGTTCTGCAACCTATATCGGCCTGATATTCAGCGAATCGCTGATCGGTGTGATGTATGGCATGCTGGCGAGGATCTATACGCTCGGCATGCAGTTCGCCGCCTCGATCATGGCCATGATGGTCGGCTATACCCAGCCGGGCTCCACCGACATCATCGAGGACACGTCGGAGAACAGCCTTTCGGCCTTTGTCACCTTTGCCGGCATCATGATTCTCTTCATCATGGATTTCCATCACATCGTCTTCCGCGCGCTGATCGATTCCTACACGACCATGCCATTCGGCGGCCTGATGCAGATGCGCGCGACGCTGATCTCCTTCACCGACACGCTGGAGCAGACCACCTACATCATGCTGCGGCTGTCGAGCCCGTTTTTGATCTATGGCATGATCTTCAACGTGTCGATCGGCTTCATCAACAAGCTGGCGCCGCAGATCCCGGTTTACTTCATCTCCACACCTTATCTGCTGATGGGCGGCCTCTTCCTGATCTATTTCTCGATTGCGGCGATGGTCAGCCAGTTCGGCCAGTCCTTCGGCTCGATTTATATCGGGCGATGAGGCGATGACCGAAAAGACGCGCTCCCAGAAACTCAAGCGACTGCTCTCGGTGCAGCGGCATATCGAACGGGTAGCCGAGAACGACCTGGCCGAAACCAGCCGCCAGCGCGTCGAGGTCAATGCGGCGATGGACGACGTCATCCTCGCGCTCGGCTCGATGGACCCGGTCCACCACGCCTTCTCGCAGAGCTACGCCGATCGATTCGGCAGGCTCACCATCAAGGACAAGCAACTGACCGGCATGCAGGAGGTCCACGAGATGCGGCTGGCGCGCGAGCGCGCCAAGGGCGATCGTTTCGAAGAGGGCATGAAGGAAGCCCTCGAGGCCGAGCGCCGCGAGGCCGACGACAATGCCGTCTACGATATCATCGATCAGCAATTCGCAACGCCAGCCTCCAGCAAGCTTCAAAAACCATAGTCGTTACGATCTTAATTCAGAGGATTCTAACGTGGCTATTTCGCCCCCCAGTGATCTGGTCCTGGACGTTGTCAAAGCTGCCGACCCCATGGAGGTTCAGGCGGCCCAGGAAAAATTGAAGGCAAATCGTGCGGCCTTTGCCGCAACGAGCCTCGCCGAAAACGGCAAGGGCTTCTCCAATACGGTCGATGTTCTCGATCATATCGGCCAGAAGAGCGGCCTCGCCGACATCCAGAACCGCACCAAGGCCGAGGAAGTTCCGGAAAGCTACCGGAAGTTCGAGGCCATGGTTCTGCAGAATTTCGTCAAGTCCATGTTGCCGAGCGAAAGCGAAGACGTCTACGGCAAGGGCGCGACCGGCGATATCTGGAAAGGCATGATGGCCGAGCAGCTCGGCAACACCATGGCCAAGGGTGACGGCATCGGCATCGCCAAGCAGATGTACAGCGAACAACTGCGCCGGCAGGAAGGCAAGATCGTCAATGCCTCGACCGACAACGATGACCGCAACACCGCGATCAGCATGATCGACGACTTCCAGCGTAAGACCTTTGGCACACCGACCGCCGAAGCCAAGACCGATCGAACAGGATGATTTTAGGCCCGTTGGCCTGAAATCTGAATCCTGTTCTCAATTAAAGTCAGAGCATGGTGTCGTCCGAAAACCGCGCACACTTTTCGGCGCCATGCTCTAAGCGACGCATAACCGAGGGTACAATGGAAATAGTTTCGAACGAATACAGGATCAAATCCGTTCTCGGACGCCTCGAAATGATAATCGACAATGAGAACACCCGGATCGGCAGCGATCCGCAATTCGATCTCAAGGTCTCCAATGCGCATAAGAGCCGCTGCCTCTACGAGCTGTCGATGCTTTTCCGCGATACCGATCCGGCCGAGCTTGCCGCTGCCCATCTCGATCAGCTGCATGGCTTGAAGAAGAAGCTGGTTCTCAATGCCCGCCGCGTCGAGGCGCATCTCGAAGCGGTGCGTGCCGTCGCCGACCTCCTGAAGAACGCCGTTCAGGATGCCGATGCCGACGGCACCTATTCCCAGGAACAATTCGCCATGCGTGGAAACTGATGATCAAGCTCGTCCTCACCGGTGTCTGGGTTTGCGCCATCACCTTGGCATCGGTCTATTTCTCGGTGTACCTGGCGACCGCGCCGGCGCCTGCGGCAACCGATTCCAAGCAGAGCGCGCTCGAACTGGTGAAGGGCGAAACGATCACGGTACCGATCATCGGCAACGGCGCAGTCACCGGCTACTTCCTCGGCCGCGTTTCGTTCATGATGAACAAGGAGATGCTGAAGGGCGTGACGCTGCCGCTGTCCGAGATGACGACGGATGAGCTTTTCAGCCTGCTCGTCGGCAACAAGATGGTCGATATCGCCCACATCAAATCCTTCGATCCGAAGGCCTTCCGCGAAGAGATCAAGAAGGGCATGAACGAGCGCCTGGGTGGCGAATACGTCGCCGAAGTGATGCTGGAGCAGCTCGACTATCTCTCCAAGGAAGATGTCAAGGAAAGCTCCGCCGGCCAGCCGAAGAAGGTGGGCACACCCGTCAAGATCGTCGAGACCGCACCGGCCGGCGAAACGCCGGCGCCTCCTGCGCATTAGGCGACATCCGATCATCGACGACAAACGGCGCCACAGGGCGCCTTTTTTCGTTGGCGCCCATGGTTAATAAACCACTTATGCGAGCATTGAAATTCAAGGAATTTTCCTAAGGGTTGTTTGAAACCATCCTGTTATATCAGGTCTCACAGCTTGGCTTGCGCCGCCTTCCGGGATCGGGGTGACGCCGTCCCGGCGTCACGCGACCGGTTCTTTCGAGACCTCCGGTGCGGAAATATGGGCTTGTTTTCCGGGATGTCGGGCGCATGCAGCACCCTCGGCAGGAGGTAGGAATGAATCTGATTGCAAACTTCGCGGTGCTCGCATCGCGGCGGACGATTTTCGATCTGCCGGTCTGCGATCTCGGCTGGGACGACGCCCTTGTTTTCATCAACGAGCTGGCCTCCATTCCCGTCGGCCAGACCGTGGTTTGCTTCGTCAACGCCCACAACATGCTGACGGCGCTGCGCGACGACGAATATTACCGGATCATGTCGCATAATCTGGTGCTGCCGGACGGCATCGGTCTCAACATCGCATCGCAGATCGCCCATGGCGCGCCATTTCCCGCCAATCTGAACGGCACCGATTTCGTGCCGGCCTTCCTCACCTTCATGGAGGCCCCGCGCCGCATCGGTCTGATCGGCGGCACGCGCTCGGTCGTCGAGGCGGCGGCGGAAAATTTCCGCAGGCATACGCCCTGGCATGAATTCGTCGTCATTTCCGACGGTTATTTCGATAAGGTCGATTCCTCCGTCGTCACCGAGGAGCTGGAGCGCCAGAAAGTCGATATCCTGATCGTCGGCATGGGAACGCCGCTGCAGGAGAAATGGGTCCACGACAATATCCGCGCCGATCATGCGCGCCTGGTGCTGACGGTGGGCGCTCTCTTCGACTTCGTTTCCGGCGCCGTCCCGCGTGCGCCGAGGACGGTGAGGATGATGCGCCTGGAATGGGCCTATCGCCTGCTGCAGGAGCCGACGCGCCTCTGGCGCCGTTACGTCATCGGCATCCCGGTCTTCCTCTTCCATGTCCTGCGCTACCGCTTCCGCCGGCGCGAAAGGATCCTCAGCTACCCGGAAGAGCACGGCACCGCGCTGCAGCCGCGGTCGGAGCATAAGAAAGCGAGCTAGAGCGCGTCGCGCCAAAGGGCCGCGGTTTTGCCTAAAAACCAAGAGCTAAAGCGCAGGAAGCGAATCTGAAAGACGCGAAGCGCTTTAGCTGACCCCAGTTTTTTACACGCTGCGGTTAACCATTTCTTTGCCATGAATATTTAGATTGGTTTAATCATCGGCCTCCGTGCGGATGAACGAAGCCGGCCATCATGTGCATGAGATGTGGCGCAAATGTACGATATCAGGGCCAGAAGCAGTTTTCACGATCGCGCAGCCGCTGAGCCGCGTGCCCATGACGATTCGTATCGATCGCCCCGATCGAAGCGGGCCGGTATCGCGCCGCCCGAGGCCGAACTGCTGCGCGCCATCGGCCGCGCGCTGGAAGAGCAGCGCGCCATGGCGGCGCACGCAGCACCGCTGGTCGACCGCATCGAAACCATCCTCGGCAACCGCCTCCGGGCCGCCAATGATGTCGGCCATCTGCTTTCCGAGGAGCCGGCGCGCCACGAGGAACTGGCTGCTCCGGCCGGCGAGCCGGTGCGCTCACCCGAACTGCTGGCCGTTATCCGTGAAGAACCCGCAGCGCCTCGGCCGGCCAGGCCGCGCCGTCGTCTGAGCGGCATTGGTCTTGCAATGACGATCGCCGTCCCGACGGTCGTCGGAGCGGGCCTGCCGGCGCTGATGCCGGCGTCGCCAACCCTCTACCGTGCCGAAGCGACGCTTGCGGTGAAGACAGATGCTGCAAGCCGCGCTGCCTTTACCCAGGCCGCGGCAAAGGGGCTGCTGACGGCGCGCATGGTTGCTTCGACGGTCGCCGCCCTGAAACTCGATCGCGATCCCGAATTTGCCGGCCCCGGCGCCAATGCGCTTGGCGTTGCGCTCGATCTCCTCTCGGCGACCGGTGCGGCTGCCGATCCGGCCTCGCGCGCCGAGGCGACACTGAAGCATGCGGTCGAGATCCTGCCCGATGCCGCCGCCGGCACGATCCTCCTGAGGGTGACAACAGGCGATGGCGGCAAATCCATGCGCATCGCTGCAAGGCTTGCCGAAACGGTTTCCGCAGCAGACCGACCCGGCGGCAACGGCGAAACCGACACCGCTTTGCGCAAGGCCTATGACGAGGCGAAGGCGGAGCTTGCCGCCTTCACGGCCAAGAGCGGCGAGGGCAACGTCAAGGTGGCGATCGACCTTCGCCGCCAGATCGACGGGCTCGATGCCGATCTGAAACAGGCCGACCAGAACATCCTTTCCGCCAAGGCGCAGGCCGACCGGCTCAAGGCGGCGAAACTTGCCGAGGTGCTCGACGGTTCATTGCCCTCCGATATGCTCTCGCCGGCGCTGCAGGACTGGCGCGACAAATATGCCGTCGCCAGAACCGCGCTTGCCCAGCTTTCGGCCGAGCTTGGCCCGCGCCATCCGCGCCTCCTGCAGCAGCAGGCTGAAACCGATGGTCTGAAGGAGAATATGGGCAAGGAACTGACCCGTCTTGCCCAGACCGCCAATGTCGCCGCCAAGGCCGCCGTCGATGCGCGCAAGGGCCTGAATGACCGCCGCAACACGCTGATCGCCCAGAGCCGGGATACCGGCGTCGATCTTTCCCGGCTGACCGAACTCGGCGAGAAGGCCAATGCCGCGCGTTCGCGCCAGGAAGATGCGGATTCCGCATCGGCGGCAACGGCTGCCGACGGTCATATCACGCTGATGAAGCCGGCGCTGGCAACAGCGGTGTCGGCGAGGGATGGCTGGATTGGCCGCTTGCTGGCCGGCGCTGCCATGGGTCTGGCGGTCGGTCTTGCCGCGGCTTTCCTGCTGCGCCTGCGCCGGCCCATCGCTGCTGCCGCGCATGCGGAAATGCCGCTATCCCGGCCGCAGGCCTCGCCGCCGCCGGTACTTCCGCCCGTTCCCGCACCGGTCGACGAGATGGAGGTGTTGCGCTCCGAGATCTCCGGGCTGCGCGACCGGCTTCGTGTTCATGCGCTCGAAGCGCGGCAGCCGCTGCGCTGACGAACATTTCCTTGCATTTTTGATATTGCCTTGCTGCTTTCCGACAGGATAGGGCGTTAGCGGGCATTTGACGCTCGCCGACTATCCATAGATTGACGCGAAACAGGGCGGAGAGACGTGTGACGACAGTAATCGACGGCAAGAACGTAGCTGCATCGGTAATTCAGACGGTCAAGAGTGCGACGGCAGCGCTGGAAAAGAGCAGCGGCGTCACCACCGGCCTTGCGGTCGTCATCGTCGGCGACGATCCGGCAAGCCACGCCTATGTCAGCTCCAAGAGCCGCATGGCCAAGGAATGCGGCTTCAAGTCCGTCCAGCACACGCTGCCGGCCGAAACCAGGCAGGAGGAGCTGGCAGCCCTCGTCGCCACCCTCAATGCCGATCCCTCGATCCACGGCATCCTGGTGCAGCTGCCGCTGCCGAAGCCGCTCGACAGCGAGCCGATCATCCAGTCGATCCTGCCCGAAAAGGATGTCGACGGCTTGAGCGTCGTCAATGCCGGCAAGCTCGCCACCGGCGACCTGAAGACCGGCCTGGTCTCCTGCACGCCGGCCGGTGCCATGGTCTTCGTCCGCCGCACCCATGGCGAGGATCTCTCCGGCCTCAACGCCGTCGTCATCGGCCGCTCCAACCTGTTCGGCAAGCCGATGGCGCAATTGCTGCTCAACGCCAATGCGACGGTGACGATCGCGCATTCCAGAACGAAGAACCTTTCCGAGGTCTGCCGCAATGCCGAGATCCTGGTCGCCGCCGTCGGCCGGCCGGAAATGGTCAGGGCCGATTGGGTAAAGCCAGGTGCGACGGTCATCGACGTCGGGATCAACCGTATTCCGGCACCCGAAAGAGGTGAGGGCAAGACCCGGCTGGTCGGCGACGTCGCCTTCCAGGAAGTCTCGGCGGTCGCCAGCACCATCACCCCGGTTCCCGGCGGTGTCGGGCCGATGACCATCGCCATGCTGATGGCCAACACCGTCATCGCCGCTCATCGTACCGCGGGACAGACGCCGCCGCAGTTTTGAAGTTCGGGATGCTCTAAACCTGGGGAACAGGGCCGGTCGAGGCCCTGACGATCAGTTCGGTCTTCCAGAGCTCCTGGTCGGGGAAGGGGCCGGCTTGCTTTACCGTGCCGATCAGCCGCTGGGCGATACGGACGCCCGCCGCCCGCAACGAAGAGCGTGTCGTCGTCAGCGGCACCGAGAAGTTTTCCGGTTTCAGCAGCGGCAGCACGTCGTCATGGGCGATCAGCGAGATATCCTCCCCGAGCCGCAATCCCGCCTGGTTGACCGCGCGGATCGCGCCGAGCGCCAGCACCGTGCTGGAGCAGAGGATTGCCGTCGGGCGCTCCGGCAATTGCAGGAAATGTTCCATCGCCAGCAGGCCTTGTTCGTCCGTCATCAGCGTATGGCTCATGCTGCCCTCGTCGAGCACGAGTCCGCGTTCGGCAAGGGCTGATATGACGCCGTTCTTCCTGCGGATGGCGAAATCGAGATGCATCGGTCCGTTCATCAGCGCAAAGCGCGTATGGCCGAGCTGCAGCAACAGCCGCGTCGCATCGTAGAAGGCCGCTTCATTGTCGATATCGAGATAGGGATAGTCGGGCTCGGAACCGAAGGAGCGGCCGTGCACGACATAGGGCATGGAGAGCGATTTCAGCATGGCAAGCCGCGGGTCGTGCCCGCGCATATAGGCGACGAACATTGCATCGACATTGCCGCTGATCGCCAGGCGCCGGAGCGCGCCCACCTCGTCATCCGGATCGGCCGGCATGATGACGAAGTGGAAATCGTGGCGCACGGCCTCTTCGCCGAGCCCGGCCAGGAATTCGCCGAAATGCACGTCGGACTGGTGGCCGGGCGCCGTCGGCATGACGAGGCCGATCGAGCCTGCCTTGCCGGTCGCAAGCCGCTGCGCCGCCTTGTTCGGCCGGTATCCGGTTTCCTTGACAGCCTGGAGCACGCGCTCCCGGGTCGCCTCGTTGACCTCGGGATAACCATTGAGCGCTCGGCTCACCGTCGTCTGCGACAGCCCCAGCAATTCCGATAGCTGTTTGAGATTCACCTGTTATGCTTCCTCCGGGCCCGCCCTGCGGCCGTCTTGAAAAGGCCTGCCGCCTCCCAGCGACATTCAAAGCGCTTTCAAATATGTAGCATTTGGCGCGCTTGACTCAAGAAAAATCGCTCCATATTTCCCGAGAGGCGTCGCTGCGCTGCGATATCCCGCGTGTTCACGGCGGGTTTTCGCGAAATGACTTGACTCCATTCCACCGAAAGTGAAATGAGTTGGGTGTCAAAGCGCTTTGAAATTTCCATTTAAGGGAGTTCGGCGCAGTTGGGATTGTGATGGGAGGTTGATCACATGAAAAAGTCATTTTTGATGGGCGTTGCCGTGGCAGCGCTTTTTGCCGGTACTGCGTCTGCAGCCGATCTGAAATTTGCGCCGGGGCAGGATTCCAAGTTCAACTGGAAGAGCTATGACGAATTCAAGGCCGCTCATGCCGATCTGAAAGGGCAGCCGCTGACGATCTTCGGGCCGTGGCGCGGCGAGGACGAGGCGTTCTTCCAGAGCGTTCTTGCCTATTTCACCGAAGCCACCGGCATCGATGTCAAATACTCCTCTTCCGAAAATTACGAACAGCAGATCGTCATCGATACGCAGGCAGGCTCGCCGCCGAACATTGCCGTTCTGCCGCAGCCTGGCCTCCTGGCCGATCTCGCCAGCAAGGGCTTCCTGACACCGCTCGGCGATGACAACTCCAAGTGGATCAAGGACAATTACGGCGCCGGCGACAGCTGGGTCGGTTACGGCACCTACAAGGGCAAGGACGGCAAGGAAGCCTTCTACGCCTTCCCTTATAAGGCCGACGTGAAATCGCTCGTCTGGTATGTTCCGGAGAATTTCGAGGAAGCCGGCTACAAGATCCCGACGACCATGGAAGAGCTGCATGCCCTGACCGACCAGATCGTAAAGGATGGCGGCGTTCCCTGGTGCATCGGTCTCGGTTCCGGCGGCGCCACCGGCTGGCCGGCGACCGACTGGGTCGAAGACCTGATGCTGCGCATGCAGCCGCCCGAAGCCTACGACAAGTGGACGACCAACGAGCTGAAGTTCACTGATCCGGCCGTCGTTGCTGCGATCGACGAATTCGGCAAGTTCGCCAAGAACGAGAAATACGTCGATGGCGGCGTCGCCGCGGTGGCCTCGACCGATTTCCGCGACAGCCCGAAGGGCCTCTTCGCCGTTCCGCCGAAGTGCTACATGCACCATCAGGCCTCGTTCATCCCGTCCTTCTTCCCTGAGGGCACGAAGCTGGGCCAGGATGCCGACTTCTTCTACATGCCGACCTATGCGTCGCATCCCGAGCTCGGCAAGCCGGTTCTCGGCGCCGGCACGCTCGTCTCGATCGCCAAGGACTCGAAGACGGCCCGCGCCTTCATCGACTTCCTGAAGACCCCGATCGCGCATGAGGTCTGGATGGCGCAGTCGAGCTTCCTGACGCCGTACAAGGGTGTCAGCACCGAGGCCTATGCCAATCCGCAGATGAAGAAGGAAGGCGAGATCCTGACCTCGGCCACCACCTTCCGCTTCGACGGTTCCGACCTGATGCCGGGCAAGATCGGCGCCGGCGCCTTCTGGACGGGCATGGTCGATTTCGTCGGCGGCAAGTCCGCCGAAGAGGCCGCTGGCGAAATCCAGAGCGCCTGGGACGGCATCAAGTAATCTTCAAATTATGCCGCCGGCTTGCCGGCGGCATGGCTTGCATGACTGGCCGGGCTCGCAAAGAGCCCGGCCATCGCAGGATATATTGTGACTGGGCAATACAAAGAGATTGACCATGACCGGCGTTGACCCGTCAGCATAAAAACCGGTTGGGATAAGATCAGGGGAAGCAGGGGAGGGACGAAATGCTGTCGCAGATAGTGTCCGCTTTGGGCGTCGTGGTCGTCGCCGTTTTCGCGTGCTCGGCCTATTTCTATTTTTCGAACAAGATTCTGGATCTCGCTCTGCCGGTGAAGGATGGCGACATCCGCGCCGCATCGCGCAATCTCAACCGCCGCGCGCTGATCCGGCCGTGGTTGTTCATCGGCCCGGCGCTCTTCCTGCTCATCGTCTATCTCGTCTATCCCGTTGTTGCGACCTTCATCCTCTCCTTTTACGACCGTGCCGGTCTGCAGTTCGTCGGCCTCGCCAATTACAAATGGGCGATCGGCGACCGCGAATTCCGCCAGTCGATCTTCAACAACATCCTCTGGCTCGCCGTCGTGCCGGCCGCCTGCACCTTCTTCGGCCTCGTCATCGCGGTGATGACCGATCGCATCTGGTGGGGCAATATCGCGAAAAGCATCGTCTTCATGCCGATGGCGATCTCCTTCGTCGGCGCCTCGGTCATCTGGAAATTCATCTATGAATATCGCGGCGGCAACGACGTTCAGATCGGCCTGCTGAACGCCATCGTCCAGACTTTCGGCGGCACGCCCGAGGTGTGGATCTCCATTCCCTTCTGGAACAACTTCTTCCTGATGGTCATCCTGATCTGGATCCAGACCGGTTTCGCCATGGTCATCCTGTCGGCCGCTCTGCGCGGCATCCCCGAGGAGACGATCGAAGCCGCCGTCATCGACGGCGCCAATGGCTGGCAGATCTTCTGGCGCATCATGGTGCCGCAGGTCTGGGGCTCGATCGCCGTCGTCTGGACGACGATCACCATCCTCGTCCTCAAGGTCTTCGACATCGTGCTGACCATGACCAACGGCCAGTGGCAGACGATGGTGCTGGCGAACCTGATGTTCGACTGGATGTTCCGCGGCGGCGGCGATTCCGGCCGAAGTGCGGTTATCGCCATCATCATCATGCTCGCCGTCACGCCGATCATGGTGTGGAACGTGCGCCGCGCCAATCGCGAACTGAAGGGGCACTGAGATGACCGCTGCCGGAAGCTACTTCAAGATCGGCCCCGCCCGTCTCTTCGTTCACGCCGCCGTTCTGGTGATCGTCATCATCTGGCTGATCCCGACGCTCGGCATCTTCGTCAGCGCGCTGCGCGACAAGGACCAGATCGTCGTCTCCGGTTGGTGGACGGCCTTCGTCGGCTCGACGCAGACCGTCGCCGTCCGCTTGGGCACGCCGGACCAGCAGCAGCAGGAAGGTGCGGCCTACGTCATTGCAGGCAATGTGCTGGAAGGCCAGACCGGCCGCTCGGTGAAGGCCTTCGGCAACCGGGTGCAGCAACCCGCCGCCTACAAGGCCGGCGAGACCGCCGATCTCGGCGACGGCGAAACCCTGCAGATCAACAGCGACGGCAGCTACCGCTATGTGAAGAACGCCGCCTTTTCGCCCGACCAACGCCCGCGGCGCATTTATGCATCCGTCTCGGCGCCGCCGGAATTCACCATGCAGAACTACAACACGGTTCTAACAGGCGAGGGCATCGGCCAGTCCTTCATCAACTCGCTGACCGTGACGATTCCGGCGACGATCATCCCGATCCTGATTGCCGCTTTTGCCGCCTACGCCCTGAGCTGGATGGAGTTTCCCGGCCGCGGCCTGCTGATTGCGCTCGTCGTCGGCCTCATCGTCGTGCCGCTGCAGATGTCGCTGATCCCGCTGCTGCGCCTCTACAACGAGATCGGCGGCATGCTCGGCCAGCCGTCGAAGACCTATCCCGGCATCTGGCTGGCCCACACCGCCTTCGGCATGCCGCTCGCCATTTATCTCCTGCGGGCCTATATCGCCGGCCTGCCGAAGGAGATCATCGAATCCGCCCGCGTCGACGGCGCCAGCGACTTCGAGATCTTCGTCCGCATCGTATTGCCTCTGTCCTTCCCGGCACTCGCCTCCTTCGCCATCTTCCAGTTCCTGTGGGTGTGGAACGACCTGCTCGTCGCCATGGTCTTCCTCGGCACCGACAAGGACCACCTCGTGCTCACCGGCAGCCTGAACGCGCTGCTCGGCTCGCGCGGCGGCAATTGGGAGATTTTGACGGCGTCGGCCTTCGTCACCATCATCGTGCCGCTGCTCGTCTTCTTCGGGCTGCAGCGCTACCTGGTGCGCGGTCTGCTGGCTGGCTCGGTCAAGGGAGGCTGACCATTCCCGAACGTGACTTCAAACAGGATATTCCATGAACGTGGCTTCCCAATCGATCTCGACCCCCGACAAGGACTGGTGGCGTGGGGCGGTGATCTACCAGATCTACCCGCGCTCCTACCAGGATTCGAACGGAGACGGCATCGGCGACCTGAAGGGCATCACCGCCCGCTTGCCGCATGTGGCAAGCCTAGGCGTCGATGCGATCTGGATCTCGCCCTTCTTCACCTCGCCGATGCGCGATTTCGGTTATGACGTTTCCGACTACGAGAATGTCGATTCGATCTTCGGGACGCTCGTGGATTTCGACACGATGATCGCTGAGGCCCACCGCCTCGGCATCCGCGTGATGATCGACCTCGTCATCTCCCACAGCTCGGATCAGCATCCCTGGTTCGTCCAGAGCCGCTCCAGCAAGACCAATGCCAAGGCCGACTGGTATGTCTGGGCCGACGCCAAGGCGGACGGTACGCCGCCGAACAACTGGCTGTCGATCTTCGGCGGCTCGGCATGGGCGTGGGATCCGACCCGCATGCAATATTACCTGCACAATTTCCTGACCTCGCAGCCGGACATGAACCTGCATAACCCGGAAGTGCAGGACCGTCTGCTCGATGTCGTGCGCTTCTGGCTCAATCGTGGCGTCGACGGCTTCCGCCTCGATACCATCAATTTCTATTTCCACGACACGCAACTGCGCGACAATCCCGCGCTCGCTCCCGAGCGCCGCAACGCTTCGACGGCGCCGGCGGTCAATCCCTATAATTTCCAGGAGCATATCTACGACAAGAACCGCCCGGAGAACCTTGCCTTCCTGAAGCGCTTCCGCGCCGTTCTCGAGGAATTCCCGGCAATTGCCGCCGTCGGCGAAGTCGGCGACAGCCAGCGCGGCCTCGAGATCGTCGGCGAATACACTTCCGGCAACGACAAGATGCATATGTGCTACGCCTTCGAGTTCCTGGCGCCCGATCCCCTGACGCCGGAGCGCGTCGAGGAGGTGATGGAGGATTTCGAAGCTGCCGCGCCAGATGGCTGGGCCTGCTGGGCCTTCTCCAATCACGACGTCATGCGCCATGTCAGCCGTTGGGGCGGGCTGGTTGCCGATCACGACGCCTTCGCCAAGCTTTATGCCTCGTTGCTGATGACGCTGCGCGGTTCCGTCTGCCTCTATCAGGGCGAGGAACTGGCCCTGACCGAGGCCGATCTTGCCTACCAGGATCTGCAGGACCCCTATGGCATCCAGTTCTGGCCGGAATTCAAGGGCCGCGACGGCTGCCGCACGCCGATGGTCTGGGACAGCCAGATCGCCCAGGGTGGCTTCTCCAGCGTCAAGCCTTGGCTGCCGGTGCCGGTCGAGCATATCCTGCGCGCCGTCAGCGTCCAGCAGGGCGACGAGGCTTCGGTGCTGGAGCACTATCGCCGCTTCATCGCCTTCCGCAAGCTGCACCCGGCTTTTGCCAAGGGCGAGATCGAATTCGAGGAGCAGCAGGGCGATGCCCTGGTCTTTACGCGCGAATACGGCAATGAGAAGCTGCTCTGCATCTTCAACATGAGCCCGACCGAAGCCGGCGTTACCCTACCCGCGGGAGAATGGCAGGCATTGACGGGCCATGGCTTTACCAGCAACAACTATGGCGACAAGATCGATATTCCGGCCTGGGGGGCGTATTTCGCCCGTCTGGCCTAAGGAACCGAACATAGGGGAGAGAAAAATGACTGGACTGACGCTGAAGGATATTCGCAAATCCTACGGTTCCGTGGACGTTCTCCACGGGATCGACCTCGACATCAAACAGGGCGAATTCATCGTCTTCGTCGGTCCGTCCGGCTGCGGCAAATCCACGCTTCTGCGCATGATCGCCGGCCTTGAGGCGATCACCGGCGGCGAGATGTATATCGACGGCCATCTCGTCAATGACGTGCCGCCCTCCAAGCGCGGCATCGCCATGGTGTTCCAGTCCTATGCGCTCTACCCGCACATGACCGTCTTCGACAACATGGCTTTCGGCATGAAGATCGCCGGCGAAAGCAAGCAGGAAATCGACCGCCGTGTCCGGGCGGCGGCCGAGAGCCTGCAGCTGACCAAATATCTCGATCGCCTGCCGAAGGCGCTTTCCGGCGGCCAGCGCCAGCGCGTGGCGATCGGCCGCGCCATCTGCCGCGATCCGAAGGTCTTCCTGTTCGACGAGCCGCTGTCCAACCTCGATGCCGCGCTGCGTGTCGCCACCCGCATCGAGATCGCCCGCCTGAACGAACAGATGGCCGATACGACGATGATCTACGTGACCCACGACCAGGTCGAGGCGATGACGCTTGCCGATCGCATCGTCGTACTCTCCGCCGGCAACATCGAACAGGTCGGTGCGCCGCTGGAGCTCTATGAGCGCCCGGCCAACCTCTTCGTCGCGAAATTCATCGGCTCGCCGGCGATGAACATCATCCCGGCGACGGTGGCCGGAACCGGAAGCCAGACGACGGTGACGCTGACCGGCGGTATGTCCGTGACGCTCGATGTAGCGACCGACGCGTCGGAAGCCGGCAAGCAGGCAAGCTTCGGCGTTCGTCCGGAGGATCTGAGGATCGCCGACGGCGCCGACTACCTTTTCGAAGGCGAGGTGTCGATCGTCGAAGCGCTCGGCGAAGTGACGCTGCTCTATATCGAAGGCCTGGTCCCGGGCGAACCGATCGTCGTCAAGTTGCCCGGCATTTACGATGTGAAGAAGGGCCAGCGGATGCGGTTTGCCGCCGACAGGCAGAAGTTGCATCTCTTTGATGCAACCGGTCATACCTACCGGAAATGAGGCGGCCATTTTTGGGGTAGTCATCCCAAGAATTGTACGAGACGGGCCAAATTCTCACTTTCTGTTAAAGATCGGCTGCTACCTTTTCCTCGTTAATTTATGAGGGGGATAAGCACGTGGCCGCTTCCAATCCGTCACAGCCAAAATCTCATTTCCTGAGCAAGGAAGAATCCTTCATGTACGACCGCGAGGCGCGGTTCAAGATGGAGGACACCATGAATGCCGCGCGCATCGAATATACGGAAAAGGGCGTCATGCACGCGGCGTCTCGCCGCTGCGACATTGTCCGGATCTCGATGAGCAGCGCGACACTCGCGATTCTGACCCAGTTCAACCTGCCGAAGCAGTTCTATCTGGATATTCCGGATGCCCGCATCACCAAGGTCGGTTGCCTGCTGATGAAGGTCAATGCCAACAATACGATCGAGGTCCGCTTCCTGCGCCTGCTGACGCAGAAGGAGCTGAATAAGATCTTCGTCTACAGCACCCATCCGGCGCACCGCGACTATGTTCTCGATATTCGCGCCTGACGGGTAGCGCTGGGACTGATACAGAAAACCCGCGGAGTGCTTCGTGCGCTCCGCGGGTTTTGTCGTCTGTGGTCGGCCACGCTCAGTGGTGGAAGAGTACGCTCGCACCCTGGTCCGAAGCGCCGACGGCGCGGCGGAACGGCGCGAAGAGCTCGCGGCCCATGCCGAATTCATTGTCGGAGAGATCGACGGTCACCGGCTCGCGCTCGGCCAAATCAGCCGCATCGACGAGCAGTTCCAGCGTGCCCTTGATCGCGTCCAGGCGAATGATGTCGCCTTCGCGGATGCGGGCGATCGGGCCGCCGTCGACCGCTTCCGGGGTGACGTGGATTGCTGCCGGCACCTTGCCGGATGCGCCGGACATGCGCCCGTCGGTCAGGAGCGCCACGCGGAAGCCGCGGTCCTGCAGCACGCCGAGCGGTGGCGTCAGCTTGTGCAGTTCCGGCATGCCGTTCGCCTTCGGGCCCTGGAAGCGCACGACGGCGATGAAATCGCGGTTGAGCTTGCCTTCTTTGAAGGCGTCCTGCAGCTCCTGCTGGCTGTGGAAGATGATCGCCGGCGCTTCGATGATGTGACGCTCCGGCTTGACGGCCGATATCTTGATCACCGCCTTGCCGAGATTGCCGCGCAGCATCTTCAGCCCGCCATTCGCCTGGAACGGCGTTTCGATGCTGGAGAGAACCTTGGGATCGACGCTCTTGTCAGGCGACGGCTCGCGCAGGACGGCGCCATTTTCGCCGAGACGCGCATCGACCGTATAGGCTGCGAGACCCTGGCCGAAGACGGTGCGCACGTCGTCATGCACCAGCCCGTGCTTCAGGAGTTCCTTGATGAGGAAGCCCATGCCGCCGGCCGCCTGGAAATGGTTCACGTCGGCAAGCCCGTTCGGGTAGACGCGGGCGAGCAGCGGCACGATTTCCGAAAGCTCGGCGATGTCCTGCCAGGTGAGATGAATGCCGGCCGCCCGCGCCATGGCGACGAGGTGCAGCGTGTGGTTGGTCGAGCCGCCCGTCGCATGCAGGCCGACGACGCCGTTGACGATCGAGCGTTCGTCGATCATCTCGCCCGCCGGGGTGAATTCGTTGCCGAGCGCGGTGATCGCCAGCGCCCGCTTGGCGGCTTCGCGCGTCAGCGCTTCGCGCAGCGGCGTGCCGGGATTGATGAAGGAGGAGCCGGGCATGTGGAAGCCCATGATCTCCATCAGCATCTGGTTGGAATTGGCGGTGCCGTAGAAGGTGCAGGTGCCGGGGCCGTGATAGGATTTCGATTCCGCCTCGAGCAGCTCGGCGCGTCCGACCTTGCCCTCGGCGAAGAGCTGGCGCACGCGCGACTTCTCGTCGTTCGGCAGGCCTGTCGTCATCGGACCGGCCGGAACGAAGATCGACGGCAGGTGCCCGAAGGACAGGGCGGCGATGACGAGGCCGGGCACGATCTTGTCGCAGACGCCGAGGAAGAGGGCGGCATCGAACATGTTGTGCGACAGGCCGACGCCCGCCGACATGGCGATCAGGTCGCGCGAGAAGAGCGAGAGCTCCATGCCCGGCTGTCCCTGGGTGACGCCGTCGCACATCGCCGGCACGCCGCCGGCCACCTGCGCCACGCCGCCTGCCTCGGCGGCCGCCTCGCGGATGATCGCCGGATAGGTCTCGAACGGCTGGTGGGCCGAGAGCATGTCGTTATAGGCGGTGATGATGCCGAGATTGGCGATGCGGTCGCCGGCGAGCGCATCTTTCTCGGCGGGGGAACAGACCGCAAAGCCGTGGGCAAGGTTGGCGCAGCCGAGCACGGAGCGGGCTACACCCTTGGAAGCGGCGGCGCGCAGGCGTTCCAGGTAGCGCTCGCGGCTTGGCTTCGAGCGTTCGACAATGCGATCGGTGATCGCGGAAATGCGTGCGTGAGCGGACATGGAATATCCCTGCCTTGTTCGTTGTCTCTATCTGTTTCGGCGGCTCTGGCCTGAATCTCGGTCCGGATTGACGGCCGATCAGGGAGCCCAGTAGATCTCGACCGGGGAAGTGGCCCGGCGCAGAACGGCGCGGATCGGCATTTCTGCTTCGTCACCGCTGCCTTCCGCCTTGGCGAGAACGTCTTTTTTGCCTTCGCCCTCAATATGGAGAACCAGGAGTGCGGCATCCTCAAGACTGGAGAAGGTGAAGGTCAGGCGCGGCTCGCCGGCTCCTTCCGCTTCCATGGTGATGATGCCGCGCGGCGTCGATGCATCGAGCGCCTTGGCAAGATTGCTGCCGCCGGGAAAGAACGAGGCCGTGTGGCCGTCGCCGCCCATGCCGAGGATGACGATGTCGAAGGGTGAACTGATCGCCCTGGTCTTCTCGGTTGCGAGCGAGGCTGCCTCCTCCACGGAGGCGGCATCCTGATAGAGCGGCAGGAAGCGTGCCGCCTTTGCCTTGTTCTGCAGCAGATTGGCATCGACCAGCAGATGGTTCGAGCGCGGATTGTCGGCCGGCACGAAACGTTCGTCGACGAGGGTGATCGTCACCTTGTCCCAGGCGATGTCGCGCGTCGACAGCGCCTGAAAGAAGGCCTTCGGGGTGGAACCGCCGGAAACGGCGATGGACGCTGTTCCACGGGCGGCAATCGCCGCCGAAAGCGTGCTCGCGACCTTGTCGGCGAGGCTGCCGGCAAGGTCTGCGGCGCTGGCGAAGGAATGCAGGGTCGATGCCATCGATGTCGTCCTAGATCTCGTCGTGCCAGGTGCGGCCGTCGCGCTCGATCAGCGCGATAGCCTGGCTCGGACCCCAGGTGCCGGCCGTATAGCCCTGCACCTGCTGGCCGGTCGTTTCCCAACCCTTGAGGATCGGATCCACCCATCTCCATGCGGCTTCGACTTCGTCGCGGCGCATGAACAATGTCTGGTTGGAGCGGACCACATCCATCAGCAGACGCTCGTAGGCGTCGGGATTGCGGACGTTGAAGGCCTGGGCGAAGCTCATGTCGAGCGACACGTTACGCAGGCGCATGCCGCCCGGACCCGGATCCTTGATCATCAGCGACTGCTTGACGCCCTCGTCCGGCTGCAGGCGGATGATCAGCTGGTTGGCGACGATGCGCCCGGCCGCCTGGTCGAAGATCGCATGCGGGATCGGCTTGAAAGTGATGACGATCTCGGACATGCGTCCGGTCAGGCGCTTGCCGGTTCTGATGTAAAAGGGAACGCCGGCCCAGCGCCAGTTGTTGATCTCGGCCTTGATGGCGACGAAGGTTTCGGTGTTCGAAACGCCGCCTTCGAGTTCTTCGAGGTAGCCCTTGACCGGGCCGCTGCCCGATGCGCCGGCGCGGTACTGGCCGCGCACCGTCGCCTGCTCGACATTCGAGGCATTGAGCGGCTTCAGCGCCCGCAGCACCTTCAGCTTCTCGTCGCGAACGGCTTCCGAATCCATCGACGAGGGCACTTCCATCGCCGTCAGGCAGAGCAGCTGCAGAATGTGGTTCTGCACCATGTCGCGCAGCGCGCCGGCCGTATCGTAATAGCCGGCGCGGCCTTCGAGGCCGACCGATTCAGCCACGGTGATCTGCACGTGGTCGATGTAGTTGGCGTTCCACAGCGGCTCATAAAGCGCGTTGGCGAAGCGCAGCGCCATCAGGTTCTGCACCGTCTCCTTGCCGAGATAGTGGTCGATGCGGAAGATCTGCTCTTCCTTGAAGGCGCGGCCGATCATGTCGTTGAGCTGCAGTGCCGAGGCGAGGTCGCGGCCGATCGGCTTCTCGACGACGATGCGGGTCGACTTGGTGATCAGCTTGTGGTCGTGGATCTTCTGCGAAATGTCGCCGAAGATGCCGGGCGCGACCGCCAGATAGAAGGCGCGCACGCGTTCCTTGCCTTCGTCGAGCAGCTTCTTCAGCTGATCCCAGCCGGCATCGGTGCGGGCGTCGACCGAGACGTAGTAGAGGCGGGCGCAGAATTTCTCGACCTCCGCCTCGTCATATTCTCCCTTCTTCAGGTGCTCCTTCAGCGCGTCCCTGGCGAATTTGCGGTATTCCTCGTGCGTCAATGGGCTGCGCGAGGCGCCGATCACGCGGGTCGGTTCGGTAAATTGGCCTTCGATTTGGCGATGATAGAGGGCGGGCAACAATTTGCGTTCGGCAAGGTCGCCGCTGCCGCCGAAGACGACGTAATCAAAGGGCTCAACGGGAATGATCTGGCTGCTCATGAGCTTGTCTCTCAATCAGGCTGGTTGGCGGCCCTTTTAATCTAATCGATTTAAAAAAGCCAGTGTGCAGTGCAATGAATCTGTCAGGCACCGGTTTTAGAGCGAATTTCCGGAAGAGGAAATCCGCAATCGGACTAAAACTTGTCGCGAAGCGCAAACCACGACAAGGCGAGGAAAAGCAACGGCGCGCGCATGCGGGCTCCGCCGGGAAAGGCGGGAATATCGAGCGATGTGAACAGGTCGAGATCGCCGGATTTCCCAAGCACCGTTTCCGCATAGAGCTTACCACAGTAGTTTGACAGCATGACGCCATGGCCGGAATAACCGCCGATCGAGATGACCCCGGGCATGACCTCGCGCACGAAGGGCTGGCGCGGCATGGTGATGCCGACGCTGCCGCCCCAGGCATGGGTGATGTCGATGTTTTTCAGATCGGGATAGATCTCGGCGATCTGCCGGCGAATATGCTGCGAAATGTCCCGCGGATTGTCCGCCGTATAGGCTTCGCGCCCGCCGAAGAGCAGACGGCCGTCGCCGAATTTGCGGAAGTAGCGCACGACGAAGCGCGAATCGGCCACCGCCTCGCCGCCCGGCAGCACGCTGGGATGCCCGTCGAGCGGGGCCGTGGCGCCGATGAAGGAGCGGATCGGCATGATATGGCTTGCCGTCACCGGTTCGAGGCCGTCGATATAGGCGTCGCAGGCGATCAGCGCGCGCTCGGCGGTGATCACACCCCTTTCGGTTTCGATCGTCACCTTGCCGCCGCCCTGGCGGATCGCCGTTGCCCTTGTCATCTCGAAGATCGCAGCTCCGGCATTGGCGGCGACCCGCGCCAACCCCACCAGCAGCTTCAGCGGATGGATATGGCCGGTGCCGACATCGCGCACGCCGCAATGGAACCGCTTCGAGCCAAGCCGCTCCTGGGTTTCCTTCTCGTCCATGAAGCTGATATGCGGATAGTCGTAACGCAGTGCGGCAATCTCGGCATTTTCGTAATAGGCGCGTTTGTAGCTCGCCTTATGTGCGACGTTGAGCTGGCCGGGCACATAGTCGATCTCGATCTGATGTTCGCGGGCGAAATCGAGGAGATGGCGCTTGGCCGCCTCGGCAAGATTAAACAGCGCCTTAGAGCGTTCGTAGCCGATCGTCTCCTCGAGTTCTTCCGGCCACCAGCGCTGGCCGGTGCCGAGCTGACCGCCATTACGCCCGGATGCCCCGTCGCCGAAGCGGCAGGCCTCGATCAGGACCACCGAAACGCCCGATTTGGCAAGATGATAGGCGGCCTGCAGGCCGGTATAGCCGCCGCCGATGATGGCGACGTCCGATGTTATCGAACCGTCGAGAGCGGCATAGGTCGGCCGCTCCCCGACGGTTGCCTGATACCACGATAGCCCGGGCGCGATCGGGCTCTGCCACATCTCCTGCGATGCCATGGATGCTTTCCCTCACACGTTGAGCAGAAGGAATTCCCGCTCCCAGGGGCTGATCACCTGCATGAAGGTCTCGAATTCGCCACGCTTGACGCCGGCATAAAGGCCGATGAACTGCTTGCCGAATATCTCCTCGAAAGCGGGCTCGTCCTCGAGCAGCGCCACGGCTTCGAGCAGGCCGCGCGGCAGGTCGATCGAACCCTCATTGGCCGAATCCTCGGTCGGCGCCGTCGGCTCGATCTCTTTCATGATGCCGAGCAGGCCGGCGGCGAGCGAGGCGGCGAGTGCCAGATAGGGATTGGCGTCCGAGCTCGGCAACCGGTTTTCCACGCGTCGCGCCTGCGGATCGGAAACCGGAACGCGGAAGGCGGTCGTCCGGTTGTCGTAGCCCCAGGCATTGTTGACAGGGCAGGACATATCGGGCTGCAGGCGCCGGTAGGAATTCACGTAGGGCGCCAGCATCGCCATCGCGCTCGGCACGAATTTCTGCATGCCGCCGATGAAATGGAAGAACTCCTTCGAGGCCGATCCGTCCGCATTGGAGAAGATGTTCTGGCCGGTCTCGATATTGACCACCGATTGGTGGATATGCATCGCCGAACCCGGCTGGCCCTGCATCGGCTTGGCCATGAAGGTCGCATAGATGTCGTGTTTCAGCGCCGCCTCGCGGATCGTGCGCTTGAACAGGAACACCTGGTCGGCAAGCTCGATCGGATTGCCGTGGCGCAGGTTGATCTCGAGCTGCGCCGGTCCCTCCTCGTGGATCAGCGTATCGATCTCCAGCCCCTGCTTCTCCGAGAAATGGTAGACATCGTCGATCAGCTCGTCGAATTCGTTGATGCCGGCGATCGAATAACCCTGGCCGCCGAGGATCGAACGGCCGGACCGGCCTTTGGGCGGGTGCAGCGGATAATCGGGATCGTCATTCTTGGCGACGAGGTAGAATTCGATCTCGGGCGCCACGATCGGCTTCCAGCCGCGGTCATGATAGAGGCTCATGATGCGCTTCAGCACGTTGCGCGGCGTATAGGGCACTTCGCCGCCGTCCGAATCGACGATGTCGCAGATCACCTGCGCCGTCGGGTCGGTTTCCCAGGGCACGACGGACAGCGTCGAAAGGTCGGGCATCAGCTTCAGGTCGCTGTCGCGCGGCTCGTAGCGGAAGCTCTCCGTCTCGTCGGGATACTCGCCCGAAATCGTGTGCCGGTAGATCGCCGATGGCAGCGCCAGTGAGGTGTTCGAGGTGAATTTCGAGCTCGGCATCATCTTGCCGCGCGCAACGCCGGCAAGGTCCGGCGTGATGCATTCGATGTCTTCGATGCCCCTGTCCCGCAGCCACCGCGCTGCTTCCTTCCAGTTCGCAACGCCGCGCAGCGATCCGGGGTCCGGGGGAGCTTTCGTCGAGGCGGGTACGTTTCTGGCAGGCTTCAGCGTCGTCTTTTTTGGGGACATGACACACCGGTTTGCGTTGATCGTGGCGCCATCATAACCAGACTTTGCCAATTGGCGAGGGGTGCCAAACGTTGACTTTCGCCCTTTGATGGAAAAGAAGACGCTGTCTTGATCGGGGAAACGGGTTTGCAGCGCAAAAGCGACGTCATCGTCATCGGCGCCGGGGCGGCGGGCATGATGGCAGCCATCCGCGCGGGAAAACGTGGCCGTTCGGTCGTGGTTCTCGATCATGCAAGGGCGCCTGGCGAGAAGATCCGCATATCGGGCGGCGGCCGCTGCAATTTCACCAATATCCATGCCGGCCCGAAGAATTTCCTCTCCGCCAATCCGCATTTCTGCAAGTCGGCGCTCGCCCGTTTCACCCCGGCCGATTTTATCGCCATGGTCGACCGCCACGGCATTGCCTGGCATGAAAAGACGCTGGGCCAGCTTTTCTGCGACGACAGCGCCAAGGACATCATCCGCATGCTGCTGGATGAGATGCGCATGGCCGGCGCAGCGCTGCATCTCGGCGCCGAGATAAGAGGCGTCGAGAGGACGGACGCGGGCTTCCGCGTCTCGACCGGCGAGGGCGCCTATGAAGCATCGTCGCTGATCGTCGCGACCGGCGGCAAGTCGATCCCGAAGATGGGCGCCACCGGCTTTGCCTATCGCCTCGCCGAACAGTTCGGCTTGGCCGTGCTCGAAACCCGACCCGGCCTGGTGCCGCTGACGCTCGATCCCGGCCTGCTCGAGAGCATTGCGCCGCTCGCCGGCATTGCCGCCCCGGCCGAAATCCGCCACGGCAGGACCGCCTTCCGCGAAGCACTGCTGTTCACCCATCGAGGCTTAAGCGGCCCCGCCATCCTGCAGATCTCTTCCTATTGGCGCGAAGGCGACGAGATCGTCGTTGCGATCGAACCGGATATCGACATTGCGGCGCATCTGAAGCGGGCAAAGCAGCTCAATGGCCGCCAGTCGCCGCAGACGGCACTCGGCGACATCCTGCCGAAGCGGCTGGCGCAACTTCTCGTCGAGCGCGAAAAGATCTCCGGCAACATGGCCGACCTGCCTGACAAGGCGCTGCTGCGCCTGGCTGCCGGCGCCCAGAGCTTGGCCGTCAAACCGTCCGGCTCGGAAGGTTACCGCACCGCCGAAGTGACGCTCGGCGGCATCGACACGGCAGCGTTGGATTCCCGCAGCATGGAGGCAAAGGCCGTGCCCGGGCTTTATTTCATCGGCGAATGTGTCGACGTCACCGGCTGGCTCGGCGGCTATAATTTCCAATGGGCCTGGGCCTCCGGATTTGCCGCCGGTGAATGCGCTTAATACATGTCGCCCAAAAGTGCCCAGCGGCTTTGGGAGAACGACTTGCATAAGACAAAGACCAAAGCCGATTCAAGACTTCTTAAGAGAGGTGCGCCATCCTGTCTCAATTGGCGGTTTGCAAAATCGTTCCTAGATAATGCTTTACCGGCAAGCCGTTTTGTTGGATTGTTGTGTCAGAGAGAAGTGAGGTTTCGCGCATGACCAGAAACACACGACGCGCCCGCGCCATCGCAATTGCCGAGGCAAAGCCGAACGCCCGGATGGTGACCCTGCGTTATCTGATGCTTGCCGCCGGCGCCATTGCCGCCAGCCTCGCGCTGCTGCTCTCGCACTTCATCTGATCCTGTCGGTAGACCTGGAAAGAACATAGCGGCATGCTGATCGCCGCGCTGCGGCGTTGCGGCTTACAATCTGCAACTATTTCACCGCCTTGGCTTAACCCGCCATAACCGCTTATCCGAAAATTAATATCTAATCTGACACAATTGCCCGCGATTATTTGGGCATCTCCAAGTTGTTTGGACATGAACTGGCAATGACTGCCGCCTGGTCTCCGGGTTCCCCAATGTAAATTTAAGAACGGCTTGATGTGTACCCGGCTGGCGCCATGTGGCTGCCTGCGGGAGGAGTGGTGTATGAAAGGCCCGGAACGCCATGTTGATTGACAAGATTCTTTCCCGCTTCAGGATCAAGACGAAGGTTTTGATCTTCGTTCTGCCCTTCGTCGTCACCATTTCGGCGGTAGGCCTGACGGGCCTCTACGCTTCCGGACTTCTGCAGGGCCGCATGGAAATATCCAACAGCGTGCTGCAGTCGCTGAGCGGCTTCAAGGATCTCTACGGTTCGATGGACGATTTCCTGCGCGTCACCAGCCCGGAGGCACGCGAAAAGCTGACCGCGGAACTGAAGACCCAGCAGGGCGTGCTCGACCGGACGCTGAACCAGGTCGGTGAAGAGGCCGCCGGCCGCGACAGCCTTGCAGAGGCATCGCACCGCACCAAGGACATATCGGGCGTCGTCGACAAGCTCTGGGCCCTGCATGAGCAGGAACAGGCCTTGCATGAGCAGATCGATGCCGCACAGAAGAGCCTGATCAGCACCCGTTTCACGGTCTCCTACCAGGCCGAGGAATTGCAGACCGCGCTCCAGAACGACGAGGGCGCCGCCACCATCACGCTGCGCACCGCCGACCGCCTGCTGAAGGGCGGCGACTTCCTCGGCACCGTCGCCAGCGGCTACAGCAAGCCACAAACGCCGCAGGACAAGATCGCCTTCATCAACGGACAGATGCCTGCGATCATCAAAGCCCAGCGGCAGATCGCCATTTCGGTTCCGACCAACCAGAAGAACGTCATCGACGCGCTGACCGCAACCATCGACAGCATCAAGGCGATCGCCCAGCTGCCCGCTCCGACCGACGAGGACATCGCCGAACTCGGCCGTCTCGTGTCGCGCTTCCGCCAGACCTCGACCTATACGCAGCTGACGGCAACGCAGAAGATGCGCGAGGCGACTCAGCGTTTCGCCGAGCTCGAGGGCCGCATCGCCCAGACCAACTCCGTCCTTCAGGATACGCGGCGGCTGGAAAACTCCGTCTATGCGCTGCAGATCGTCCTTTCCGATTTCCTCTCCAACTCCAGCAAGGATAATCTCGTACGCCTGCAGCAGCAGGCCGGCACGCTTGGCAAGGATATGCAGGTGCTGACCACCAGCGCCAAGGGCATGGGCTTTGCCGAAGGCATATCGGGCGCGATCCAGCCGGCGCTCGACGCCATTTCCGGCGGCGGCTCGAAGATCGTCGATACGATCAGCGAGCGCGTCACCGCCTATGCCGCCGCCCGCCAGGAGCTCGACCAGATCTGGACGAAGCTGACCGATTTCGCCGAGCTGCAGAAGCAGACGGCCGGCACCGAGCGCACCCAGGCAAACAGCATCTCGGTCATGACCACCGGTCTCGGCATCCTCCTGTCGATCCTCGGCGGCATCGCCCTGGTGCTGACGCTGCAGCGCCCGATCAGCCAGATCACCGCCGCCATGCGCCGCATTGCCGAAGGGGCGCTGGAAACCAGCATCTCGGGCGAGCAGCGTCATGATGAAATCGGCGACATGGCCCGCGCGCTCGGCATCTTCAAGGAAAACGCCATCTCGAAGATTCGCATCGAGGAGCAGAGCGACGAGGAGCGTGCCGCCGCCGAACATGAGCGCCAGCGCAACGACGCCGAAAAGCACGAGATGGATCGTCAGATCGAATTTGCGGTCAACGCACTTGCCGCCGGCCTCGAACGCATGTCGCAGGGCGATATCTCGACGACGATCGAAACGCCGTTCATCGGCCGTCTCGAACAGCTGCGCCAGGATTTCAACGGTTCGATGATGCGCCTGCAGGCGACGATGAGCCAGATCCGCGACAATGTCGAACTGATCCAGGGCAACGGCAACCAGATGGCCCAGTCGGCCGAGGATCTGTCCAAGCGCACCGAGCAGCAGGCTGCCTCGCTCGAAGAGACCGCGGCCGCCGTCGACGAGATCACCGTCACGGTCCGTTCGTCGGCCGAACGCGCCAAGGATGCCGACCAGATCGTCCGCCAGGCCAAGCGCAGCGCCGACGATTCCGCGGTCGTCGTCAGCAATGCGATCGACGCGATGGGCCGCATCGAGGATGCCTCGCGCCAGATCGAGCAGATCATCGGCGTCATCGACGAGATCGCCTTCCAGACCAACCTCCTGGCGCTCAACGCCGGCATCGAGGCGGCGCGCGCCGGTGAAGCCGGCAAGGGCTTCGCGGTGGTGGCGATGGAAGTCCGCGAACTGGCCCAGCGCTCCGCAGCCGCGGCGCAGGAGATCAAGGGGCTGATCAACAAGTCGACCAACGAGGTCAATTCCGGCTCGCAGTTCGTGCAGGAGACCGGCACGGTGCTTGCCAAGATCAGCGCCCAGATCGTCACGATCAGCCAGCATGTCGAGATGATCGCCCGCGCCAGCCACGACCAGTCCAACGCGCTGCAGAGCGTCAACGCGACCGTCAACCAGATGGACCAGATGACGCAGCAGAACGCCGCCATGGTGGAAGAGACGACCGCCGCCAGCCGCGAACTGGCCGACGAGGCCGATTCGCTGCGCCGGCTGATCCAGCAGTTCAAGATCGACGGCGAGGCAGCCGCCACGCCGGTCTACCGCGCCGCCTGATCGCCGGCCGACCCCGTCTTCATGCGAACGGCCCCGGACTTTCCGGGGCCGTTGCTGTTTATGCCGAGAAATCGCGCTTCGATTGAAGAGATTTGAACGGTAGGAGAATAGCCTTGAATGTCCGCCAGTCTGTCGAGCCACAATGGTCAGAAAACGTCTAAAAACGAGACCGGCGAATATCTCCCGCAGCCCTGATTTACGGAAAATTTTCCTTAACGCTTTTGGCTTAATCTAGCCTTGGTTTATCCCGGGGGTTTTGATGCTGCGCCTTTTCTCGACGTCGATCGTACGCCAGATCGTTGCGATCACATTGTTTCTGCTGGCGATCAGCACGGCCGCTATCGTCGGCGTGACCTATTATAATTTGAGCAATCATGTCATGGACGGGGCGATCTCCGACGCGAAAGAGGCCGCCCGCGCGATGGCCGTCCTCTACGGCGCGGCCGATCAGGGCGCAAAGATCGAGCTGAAGGACAATCAGCTCTCTGCCGTGACGGAAGACGCCATTCCCGCACTTGCCGATCATTCGCTGGTCGACCGCACGGCGCAGTCGATTGCCGGTGTCGCGACCATCTTCCAAAAGCAGGGCAGCGACTACGTCCGCATATCCACGAACGTCAAGAAGGAAAACGGCGATCGTGCCGTCGGCACCAAGCTCGCAGCCGAGCACCCTGCCCAGCCGGTTCTCGCCAAGGGTGAGGCCTATTACGGCCCGGCGGTGCTTTTCGGCCGCCAGTTCATCACCGGTTACTTTCCCATCAAGAATGCATCGAACGCCAATGTCGGCATTCTCTTCATCGGCATTCCGATGGAGGTCTATTACCAGCGCCTGAATGAGCTGCAGATCCTGGTTCTCGGCATCGGCGCCATCGTCATGCTGATCGTCGGCGTTGTCGCCTTCTACGCGATCCGCCTGTCGGTGAAGCCTTTGCAGGCGTTGACTGCGAGCGTCCATTCGATCTCCGCGGGCGATCTTGAGGGCACCATCCCTTGCGTCGCCAAGAAGAACGAGTTCGGCGACATCGGCCGGGCCCTGGCGCTTTTCCGCGACAGTGCCCGGGCGCGGCGCGATCTGGAAACCCAGGCTGCCGAACAGCGCGCTCTGAGCGATGCCGAACGCGCCAGGAACGATGCCGACAAGCGCTCCCTTGACGGCCAGATCGACTTTGCCGTCAACCAGCTTGCCGCCGGCCTGGGGCGCCTGTCGCAGGGCGATGTCTCGCAGACGATCGGCACGCCTTTCGTCGGCCGGCTGGAGCAGCTGCGCGTCGATTTCAACGCCTCACTCCTGCGGCTTCAGGATACGCTCTCCGGTATCCGCGACAGCGCCTCGACGATCCAGCGCAACAGCAGCGCCGTCTCCGTCTCTGCCGGTGAGCTCTCGAAGCGCACCGAGGCGCAGGCGGCAAACCTCGAAGAGACCGCGGCCGCGGTGGAAGAAATCACCGTCACGGTTCGGTCTTCCGCCGAGCGTGCCCGTGAAGCCAACAATGTCGTGGCTGCGACCAAGAGGACGGCCGACAATTCCGGCGCCGTGGTCGGCGATGCCGTCGCCGCGATGGAGCGCATCGAAGAGGCCTCGCAGCGCATCGAGCAGATCATCGAGGTGATCGACGACATCGCCTTCCAGACCAATCTTCTGGCGTTGAATGCCGGCATCGAGGCGGCGCGCGCCGGCGAGGCGGGCAAGGGTTTTGCCGTCGTCGCCCAGGAGGTCCGCGAACTCGCCCAACGTTCGGCCGATGCGGCGCGCGAGATCAAGTCGCTGATCGAGACATCGAGCCGGGAAGTCACGGCAGGTTCCGAATTGGTCCAGAAGACCGGCAGCGTCCTTGCCTCGATCAGCCAGGAGATCATCGCCATCAGCGGCCATGTCGAGACCATCGCCACTGCGAGCCGGGATCAGTCGGCGGCGCTGCAGGAGGTCAACGGTTCCGTCAACGCCATGGACCAGATGACCCAGAAGAACGCGTCGATGGTGGCCGAGACGACGCAGGCAAGCCGCCTGCTCGCCGGCGAGGCCGATACGCTGATGGCGCTGATCGAGCGGTTCCGCATCGTCGCAGAAACCGCACCTGCTCATCTCGGGGCAAGAAGGGTCGCCTGAACCGTACGGTCGCAGCTGCCGCAGGATTGCACTGCGGCCTTGCGGGGCTTTCTCAGATAGAGATCAAGCGACGTCAGCCAGCCGCCGAAACGAATGAGGCTGTTGTCTCCGAACTCGGCATAGAATCTGTCCTCGTCTGCCCTGGAGTCGCATCGTCTGCCGGAATGTCGATATCCGATAGTGCCTGCGATGGTCATCATGTCGATCATGGCAATGTCCTTTCCTATGTCAGACATCACCTGATCTAGGCATCGAATTTCTCTTTATAAACGGGGAAAATCCCGCTATGTTTTTCACCAATGAAAAACGCAAGTTGGGATTCCTATCAGCTTTTCCTGCAGGTCGCCCGGCTCGGCGGCTTGACCGGGGCAAGCACCGCAAGCGGACTGAGCCCGGCAACCGTCGGCCGTCGCATGCTCGATCTCGAACAGGAGATCGGCCGCGCATTGTTTTCGCGCAGCCAGACCGGATATCGTCTGACACACGATGGCCAGGCGCTGCTCGATCACCTTCAGGAGATGGAGGCCGCCGCCCGCAAGGTGGCGGCGTGGCGGCAATCCGGCGAGGGCGGCACGACCGTCAGGGTCGCCGCCGGCACCTGGCTCGCCTGGCTGCTGACCGAGAATTTTACCGCAATCCGCATGCCGGGCGACGCCTTCGCCATTTCGCTGACCATCGGCGAGGCGCGGGCAAGCCTTGCCTATCGCGAGAGCGATATCGGTATTCGCGCCTTCGAGCCCGAGGAGGCCAATCTCGCCGCACGTCAGCTCGGGGAGGTGGCCTATGCCGTCTATATCAGACGCAACACTGCCGAGACCGACGAGCGCTGGATTGCGGTTGCCGAGGAGGAGGCGATATCGGCCTATCTGCGCTGGCCGCACGCCCATGCCGCGACAGGGATCGTCGCCACCGTCAATCGGCCGCGTTCGCTGCCGGATCTGGTGCGCGCCGGCGCCGGCAAGACCGTGCTTCCCTGTTTCGTCGGCGATCTCCATCCTGAATTGCAGCGGCACGGCGGCGAATTGCCGGAATTGCGCCATCGGCAATGGATCGTCATGAATGCCGAGGACCGCCATCGCCCGGAGATCCGCACGGTCGCCGACCGCATGGCCAAGCTCATCAGAAGTTATGCCGATCTCTTCGCCGGAAAACGGCCGAGCCGAGGTTAGAACATGTCGCGCCAAAGTGTGCAGCGGTTCTGCAATAACGACATGTGTAAAAACAAAGACTTAAAGCGTGGCAAGCGCATCTGAACGATCGCGACGCGCTCGAGCAAAAAGCTACGGCATCAACCGGCGCACCAGCGCCACCTGGCTGTTCACCCCGAGCTTGGAATAGATGCTCTTGAGATGCGAGCGGGCCGTCTCATAGCTGACATCATGCGTCGTGGCGGCTTCACGCAGTGAAAGCCCGTCGGCAATCGCCGAGGCGATCCGCATCTCGGCCGCCGTCAACTGGTTGCTGCGCGCTAGCGCCTCGTTGATATCGCTCCTCAGCGCCATGCCTGTGCGCTCGATGATCAGTGCGATCGTCGGACCTTCCAGGAAGGCGGTGATGAAATCCGATTGCAGCCTGACGAGCGTGCATCTGACGCTGCCGGCTTTCGTCTTGACGAGCGTCGTCGATGGTGGCGGGCTTACGGCTGAATGATGATGACGGCTCAGCATATCGAGCCGGGCGCCCAGCGCCGGATCACGGATGACGAGGTGTCCGGATGGGCCGGTGCCGACGCAGCTGCCCTCGGCGAGCATCCGCTCCGCCACTCTGTTGAGCGAGCGGATCTGCTGGTTCTCGCCGAGATAGACGATGCCGGCGCCGATCGCATCGAAGAGCGCCAGCCCGTTTTCATCATTCTCGGGATCGCGGCGATCGCGTCGTATGAAATCGAAGGCGCGTCTGAGATGCGGGGCGAGATCGCTCAGCAGGTCGGCATTCACCCGGTTGTTGTCGGGATCGGCCGAAGAGGTCAGCGTCGACAAATTGAAGGAGCGACCATTCTCCCGCATGATGGTGACGCCGACACTGCTTTCGCAGCCGATGCTGCGGACGAAGTCATTGTAGAATTCGGTCTTGATGAGATCGCTCCTCGGCAGCATCTGCTCGGCGATGACGCCGAGGCCGACCGGCCGGACAGCGGCCTTGGGCATCCACGGATTGATCCTCGCATAGTAGTGGTTATAGGCTTCGGCTTCCGTACCCTGAATGCCTGAAGCAAGCGACAGGCCGCCGGTGCGGGCGATGGCATCGTGGAAGAACAGCGTGGATTTCGCATCCGGCATCGTCCCGTTCAAAGCGTCGAGAAACGTCTGCCACGTCGTCTCGCCGAACAGGGCGGCGTAGATCAGATCGGTCAAGGCTTCGAGTTTGGGGTGCGGCGCGCCGGGCATGGGCAATTCCGTTCGAAGATGCGCCATTATGGCCCGACTAGGCGGCGGTGACAATTGCATCAAATTGTAAAGGGCGTGCAGGCGCATCGCGCCACCCGGCGCCCAAGCCCCAAATCGGGACGGGTTTTCGAAAGGAATGAGCGCCCGCGCGTCTCTCCGATGCACAGGCGCTCCGATTGGGAAATGCGGGCCGACACGGCAGCCCGCCGCTGGTCGTCTTCGTCAATGCCGGTTGGTGACGACGACCGGAATCAGCAGGTCGCCCCAGTTGCCGTCGCCGCCGTGATGACGGGCCGAGCGCACCAGTTCGACCGAGACGCCGGCCTCGACGGCTTTCATGACCGATTGGTTCAGCCGGTGCAGGTCGTTGGCGAGCATGCGGATCGTCGTCTGCTGATCCTCGCTCATGCTGGTCGTCTGCTCTTCGGCCCGTTCCCGGACGCGTGTGATGGATGCCATGATATTCTCCTCCTCTTCGGGTTATTCCGCAGCCGGCTTGAACTGCGCATGTTCAGTTGAATCGTGCATCGCGGTGGTCGAAGACCGACCGCCGGTGATGGCGAGCGACACGGCGTCGAAATAGCCGGTGCCGACCTCGCGCTGATGTTTGGTGGCGGTATAGCCGTTGACCTCGGCGGCGAATTCCGCCTGTTGCAGCTCGGAATAGGCCGACATCTGCCGCTGCCGGTAGCCGCGCGCCAGTTCGTACATGCCGAAGTTCAGCTGGTGGAAGCCGGCGAGCGTGATGAACTGGAACTTGTAGCCCATTGCGCCGAGTTCGCGCTGGAACCGTGCGATCGTCGCCTCGTCGAGGTTCTTCTTCCAGTTGAAGGAGGGCGAGCAATTATAGGCGAGCAGCTTGCCGGGGTAGACCTTGTGCACGCCTTCGGCAAAGCGCCGCGCCTGCTCGAGGTCCGGCTTCGAGGTTTCGCACCAGATGAGATCGCAATGCGGCGCATAGGCGACGGCGCGCGCGATGCAGGGCTCGATGCCGTTTCTGACCTGATAGAAGCCTTCGACCGTGCGGCCGGCATCATAGTCGACGAAGGGCTGGTCGCGCTCGTCGATGTCTGAGGTCAGCAGCTTTGCCGCCTCCGCGTCGGTGCGGGCGATGACCAGCGTCGCAACGCCCATGACGTCGGCGGCAAGCCGAGCGGCATCGAGATTGCGGATATGAGCGGCCGTCGGGATCAGCACCTTGCCGCCGAGATGGCCGCATTTCTTCTCCGAAGCGAGCTGGTCCTCGAAATGAACGCCGGCGGCACCCGCCTCGATATAGGCCTTCATGATTTCGAAGGCGTTGAGCGGTCCGCCGAAGCCCGCTTCCGCATCGGCAACGATCGGGGCGAACCAGGTCTCGACGGAAAGTCCCTGGGCTTCCGCGGTCTCGATCTGATCGGCGCGCTGCAGCGTGCGGTTGATGCGCTTGGCAAGCTCCGGACCGGCATTGGCCGGATAGAGGGACTGGTCGGGATACATCGCCGATGCCGTATTGGCGTCGGCCGCCACCTGCCAGCCGGAGAGATAGATCGCCTTCAGCCCGGCGCGCACCATCTGCATGGCCTGATTGCCGGAAAGTGCGCCGAGCGCATTGACGAAATCCTCCTGGTGAATGAGCCGCCACAACCGGTCCGCCCCCATTTCGGCCAGCGTATGGCGCAGCGCCACCGAGCCCCTGAGCCGCTGCACGTCGTCGGCCGAGTAGGGTCTCTCAATGCCGTCGAAACGATTAGCTGATGCGTTTGGGACAAGTTTGTAAAAATCGGTCATGCTGCTCTCCTCACTAAAAGCCGATAAAGGGTGGTGCATGACAAGATTGACAATATGAGCCGCTATGACCAGAAAAACCTTTGATTTCCTGCTCGGAAAGAGGTTAAGATGACGAGGATTGACAGAGCGGCGCTGTGAATTTGTAAAATTTTGTAAACACTGCGCTCCTAGCCTGTCAAAGGGTGTGACATGGCGGAACGGAAGATATTCGCAGGCCCGAAAGTCAGGCGCATCCGCAATGCGCTGGCGCTGACGCAGACCGCCATGGCCGAGGCGCTGGAAATATCGCCGTCCTACCTGAACCTGATCGAGCGCAACCAGCGGCCGTTGACGGTGCAACTCCTCCTCAAGCTTGCAAGCGTCTACAGGGTCGATCTGGAGGAATTGCGGGGGCAGACCGGCGGCAGTCTCGACCAGCTCAAGGAGATCTTTGCCGATCCGCTGCTGTCGGGCGAGCTGCCGGGTGATCAGGAATTGGTGGAGGTAGCCGAGGCAGCACCCAATGCCGCGAGCGGCATGATCAAGCTCTACCGCGCCTATCGCGAGCAGGCGGCAAGGCTGTCCGATCTGACGGCGCTGATGGCCGCCGAGGGGCACGCGCCGGTCGCCGCCGGCCGGTTGCCGCTGGACGAGGTGCGCGAGACGCTGGAGCGCAGGTCCGGCTATTTCGGACGGATCGAGACGGCGGCAGAAACCTTTGCCGCAACGCTCCCCGGTGGCCTCGATCTTGCCGCCGGGCTGAAGGATTGGTTGCGTTCCGAGCGCGGCATCGCGGTGCGCGTCCTGCCCGTCCACGTCATGCCGGATCTGCGCCGCCGTTTCGATCGCCATTCGATGCGGCTTTTCATCTCCGAGCGGCTGTCGCCGGCTGACCGGGCGCATGAGATATCAATCGAGGCGGCAACTCTGGCACTGCTGCCGGCAATCGATGCCGAGCTCGACGATATCCCGCTCTCCTCCGCCGAGGCGCGCCGCATCGCCCGCTTCGAGCTTGCCCGCATCGCGGCCTTAGCGTTGGCAATGCCCTACGAGGCTTTCCTATCGGCGGCGAAGGCGACGCGTTACGATATCGATATTCTGCGCGCGCGCTTCGGCGTCTCCTTCGGTCATGCCGCCGCGCGCCTTGCCATGCTGCAGCGCCCCGGGGCGGCGGCCATTCCCTTCTTCCTGATCGAGATCGATGCCGCAGGCCACCGGCTGCGCCGGGCGGGCGCCCAGGGCTTTCCGCAGGCCCGGTTCGGCGGCGGCTGTCCGAAGCTCAATATCCACGCCGCCTTCCTGCAGCCGGGCCAGATCCTCGCCGAAACCGTAGTCATGCCGGATGGCGCATCCTTCTTGACGGTCGCCCGCACTCTGGAGGGACCGAGTGTCGAATTCGGCGAAAGGCTAAGGCGCACCGCGATCCTGATCGGCTGCGACGCTCCCCTTGGCGGAGGTGTGGTCTACGGGCAGGCGATGGCGCTCGATCCGGTCGCGATCGGTCCGGCCTGTCGCCTTTGCGAGCGACGCGGCTGCCTTTCCCGGGCTGAGCCGCCGGTGACCAGACCGCTTGGGCTCGACGAGATGGTGGCAGGGCTCAGCGCCTTCGACTTCCAGTGATGTGAAATCGTTGAGGGCGCTGGATTTTGCGCTTGTGGGCTGTGAAATTCCTTCTTAGTCTGCGTGGAAAACCAGAGGGAAAAGATGTCCGGTGATGCGGAATCTTTGAACAAACAGGAGAAGTTATGAGGTCAACCATCCTATGCGTGACGGCCGCCGCCGTTACCGCACTCCTTGCTGCCGCTCCGGCCTTTTCGCAGGAGCGCGTGGTCAACGTCTACAACTGGTCGGATTATATCGACAGTTCCATCCTCGAGGATTTCACCAAGGAAACCGGCATCAAGGTCGTCTACGACACTTTCGATTCTAACGAGACGCTGGAAACCAAGCTCTTGGCTGGTGGTTCGGGTTATGACGTCGTCGTCCCCACCGTATCCTTCATGCAGCGCCAGATCGCCGCCGGCGTCTACCAGAAACTCGACAAGTCGAAGCTGCCGAACCTGGTCAACATGTGGGACGTCATCATGAAGGGCGTGGCGTCCTTCGACCCCGGCAATGAATACAGCGTCGACTACATGTGGGGCACGACGGGCATCGGCTATAATGTCGACAAGGTCAAAGCCGCCCTCGGCACCGACGAAAAGCCCAATTGGGACGCGTTGTTCGATCCGGCGAAAGCGGCCAAACTCAAGGATTGCGGCATCTATATGCTGGATTCCCCAACCGACGTCGTGCCCTCGGCGCTCGCCTATCTCGGGCTCAATCCGAACAGTACCGATCCCGCCGATCTCAAGAAGGCGCAGGAGGTTCTCACGGCCGTCCGCCCGTTCGTCCGCAAGTTCCATTCTTCCGAATATATCAGCGCGCTGGCGAACGGCGATATCTGCATTGCGCTCGGTTATTCCGGCGATATGTTCCAGGCTCGCGACCGTGCTAAGGAAGCCAATGCCGGCGTGAAGGTCGACTACTCGGTCCCGTCGCAAGGCGCCCAGATCTTCTTCGACGTCTTCGGCATTCCGAAGGATGCGCCGCATGTCGCCGAAGCCCATGAATTCATCAACTACATGATGAAGCCGGAAGTGATCGCCAAGGCCTCGAACTTCGTCTTCTACGCCAACGGTAACAAGGCGTCGCAGCAGTTCCTCGACAAGGAGGTCCTCGACGATACGGCGATCTACCCGACGCCGGAGGTAATGGCGAAACTCTTCACCGTTCCGCCGCTCGATCCGAAGACGCAGCGGATCGTGACGCGGCTATGGACCACCGTGGTCACCGGCCAATGATAGAATAACGGCCCGGACGGAAACGTCCGGGTCTTTTTTTGACGATCCCGGCTGGGTGAAACCGGGAGCAAAAGCCAAGAATAAAAGCAAAGAATGCATTTTCGGGGAACAATATGAAGTCTCTAGGCAATATTCGCCGCTCTTTCGCACCTTGGACCGATCCGTCCGCCAAGCCCTTCATATCCATCAAGAACGTCACCAAGCGTTTCGGTGATTTCACCGCCGTCGATAACCTGTCGCTCGATATTTATCACCGCGAGTTCTTCGCGCTGCTCGGCGCTTCCGGCTGCGGCAAGTCGACGCTTCTGCGCATGCTCGCCGGCTTCGAGCAGCCGACCTTGGGCGAAATCGTCCTCGATGGCACCGATATGGCCGGTACGCCGCCCTATCGGCGCCCCGTCAACATGATGTTCCAGTCCTATGCGCTTTTCCCGCACATGACGGTCGAGAAGAACATCGCCTTCGGCCTGAAACAGGACGGCATGGCGAAGGACGAGATGACTGACCGCGTCTTGCAGATGTTGAAGCTCGTCAAGCTGGAGCAGTTCGCCTCCCGCAAACCGAACCAGCTTTCCGGTGGCCAGCGCCAGCGTGTGGCGCTGGCCCGCTCGCTCGCCAAGCGCCCCAAGGTGCTGCTGCTCGACGAACCGCTCGGCGCGCTCGACAAGAAGCTGCGCGAGGAAACCCAGTTCGAGTTGATGGACCTGCAGCAGAATCTTGGACTTACCTTCGTCGTCGTCACCCACGACCAGGAAGAGGCGATGACCATGGCAGACCGTATCGCCGTCATGAGCCACGGCAAGGTGGTGCAGGTGGCGACGCCGGCCGAGATCTACGAAGCGCCGAATTGCCGTTTCGTCGCAGATTTCATCGGCGACGTGAACATTTTCGACGGCAAGGTCGCCTCATCGGGCAACGGCACCGTCGAGATATCAGTCGACAGCGGCTTCAGCGTGCGTGTCGCCGCTTCCGAAACACCTTCTGCAGGCAGCGCCGTCGGCTTCGCCATCCGGCCGGAGAAGATGCGGGTCGGGCGCACGGCTCCCGCCAACGCGTCCGTCAACGCCGCCAAAGGCGAACTCTGGGATATCGCCTATCTCGGCGACATGACCGTCTTCCATGTAAAATTGCAGAGCGGCAATATCGTCAAGGCCTCGTCCCTCAATGCGCAGCGCTCCGTCGACGACCCCTTCACCTACGATCAGGAAGTCTGGGTCTCCTTCGACGAGAATGCCGGCGTCCTGCTGAAGGATTGACGTCATGGGCAAGCTCACCTCCGGCCTCTACAATCGCCTCGTCATCGTCATCCCTTACGCCTGGCTGCTGCTCTTCTTCCTGGCGCCCTTCTTCATCGTCTTCCGCATTTCGATGTCGACGACGGCGATCGCCATGCCGCCCTATGAGCCTGTCTTCTCCTTGGCCGACGGCTGGGCCGGCCTCTTAAGTAAGATCGGCGAATTCTCCTTCGACAATTACACCTACCTGACCGACGACCCGCTCTATTTCAACGCCTATGTGTCGAGTGTGGTGATCGCCGCGATCTCCACCCTCCTGACGCTGCTGATCGCCTATCCGATCGCCTACGGCATGGCGCAGGCGCCACGTGGCCTGCGGCCGACGCTGGTCATGCTTGTCATCCTGCCCTTCTGGACGAGCTTCCTGATCCGCGTCTACGCCTGGATCGCCATCCTCAAGCCGGAGGGCCTGTTCAACCAGCTGCTGCTGTCGCTGCACCTGATCGATGCGCCGCTGATCATCCTCAACACCAATACCGCCGTCTATATCGGCATCGTCTATTCCTATCTCCCCTTCATGGTGCTGCCGCTTTATTCGGCGCTCGAGAAGATGGACGGCACGCTGATCGAGGCAGCGCAGGATCTCGGCTGCCCGCCGATCACCGCCTTCTGGCGCGTCACCTTCCCGCTGTCGATCCCCGGCGTGGTGGCCGGCTGCATGCTGGTCTTTATCCCGGCCGTTGGCGAATTCGTCATCCCCGATCTGCTCGGCGGGTCGCAGACGCTGATGATCGGCAAGACGCTGTGGAACGAGTTCAATTCCAATCGCGACTGGCCGGTCTCCTCGGCGGTGGCGACCATCCTGTTGCTGATCCTGGTCATCCCGATCGTCTTCTTCCAGAATGTCCAGGCCAAAGCCGAAGAGCGGGGGAAATAAACCATGCTGAAATGGACCCGTTTCAATATCGTCTCCGTCACGCTCGGCTTTGCCTTCCTCTATCTGCCGATCGTGCTTCTCGTCATTTTCTCCTTCAACGAATCCAAACTCGTAACCGTCTGGGGCGGCTTCTCGACGAAATGGTATGTCTCGTTGATGAGCAATCAGGCCTTGCTCGACGCTGCTTGGGTGACGCTGCGCGTCGGACTGCTGTCGGCAACATTTGCAACCATCCTCGGCACGATGGCGGCGCTGACATTGGTGCGTTACACCCGCTTTCGCGGCCGCATGCTTTTTTCGGGCATGGTCTATGCACCGCTCGTCATGCCGGAGGTCATCACCGGCCTGTCATTGCTGCTGCTCTTTGTGGCGATCGGTCTCGACCGTGGCTTCTGGACGATCACGCTCGCACATACGACGCTGACCATGTGCTTTGTCGCCGTCGTCGTCCAGTCGCGCCTGCTGAGTTTCGATCATTCGATCGAGGAAGCGGCGCAGGATCTCGGCGCGCCGCCGGTGCGCACTTTCTTCGAGATCACCCTGCCGATCATCGCGCCCGCCGTGCTCTCCGGCTGGATCCTTGCCTTCACCCTGTCGCTCGACGATCTGGTGATTGCGAGCTTCACCTCGGGGCCGGGCGCCACCACGCTGCCGATGAGGATTTACAGCCAGGTCCGCCTCGGTGTGACGCCCGAGATCAATGCGGTGTGCACGATCCTGATCGGCGTCGTCGCCTTCGGCGTCATCTGCGCCTCGATCATCACCAAGCGCCGCGAAACACAGCGCCAGAGGGATGAGCGTGCCGCTGCGGCCGGCGCGTGAGCTGAAATTGCGTGAAACAAAAGACGAAGCGCTTCCGTTTTTCGAAGAAAACGGAAATGCTCTATTGCGCGTGCGGCGTATTGCCGAAAAGCGGCACTGGCGAGATCACCGGGTTGGGCCATGAACCGCCGACGAAGAACGGTAGCAGCGGCAGCTCTGCCGCCTTGGCCGGATCGGTTGCCTCCAGCGATCCGGAAAGCGCCAGCCCGTTCGACTGATAGGTAATGACGCCGGAAAGCGTCAGCGTCTCCGTGGCGCCGGCAATATGGGCGTCGTGCATCTCGGCGGTGCCGTTGGCGAAATCGGCCTGCAGGTTCAGCTGGTTGAAGGTGAAGGCGCCGCCTGCCGCCGCGCTCAGCGGAAAGAACGGCTTTTCGGCTGCCTGCGTGCGGAGCGCTGCGGCATCGATGCCGGGGATCGTGCCTTGCTTCGTCCAGAAGCGCAGCTTGCCGGTGACGTCGGCAAGGCCGGTCGTCCATATCGCCTTCGGCGACCGGAGGTCGAGATCGAGCGATCCTGTCGCCAGCGGCAGCGGACCTTTCAGCTGCAGGCGCTCGGCAAGAGCTGCGAAGTCGGCATCGCGGATCGACAGCTGCAGCTTGCCGCCACCGTCGAAGTCGCGCTGCGTCGCTTCCAGATGCGCGGTCATCTCGCCGCCTTCGAACTGGCTGTCGCCAATATCGAATTTCGCCTCGCCGCCGGCCACGATCATGCTGGCGCCGACATCGGAAAGCTCGAAGAGACCCATTTGCGCGCGCCGTGCCGAAAGCCTGACGTCGACATCGAGCATCTGCAGCGGCCCAGTGATGCCGGCGGAGATTTCTTCTGCCTCTCCGGCTGCGAGCCTGAGCGCGAAGGCATCGAGGAAGGGCTTGAGGTTCATCTGGTCGAAAGCGAGCGTGCCGCCGATCTTCGGCCGTTTGCCGGGCTGGGTGAAGAGATCCATCACCCCGGTGGCGCTCGCTTCGTTCAGGGAGAGGCTGAGATTGTTGAAGCGCAGCCCGCTGCCCGACGACATGATGTCGGATTCCAGCGAGGCGCTCTTCAGCGTCCCGATGCCCGGGACAGATTCGCCCGACCATGCCAGAAGGGCCGGCACATCGGGGATGCTGGCGGTGACATTGCCGGAAAGGGCCGAAAGGTTGGCGATGCTGGCAACGCCCTGGAAATGCGCCGTCAGCAGGTTTGACGTGAGCGACGTCCGTGCCTCGGCATTCCGGCCGGCAAAGGCGAGCAGCGGCTGGCGCGAGGCGAAATCGATCTTCAGGTCCTGGCCGTTGATGCGGGCGATGATGACCGCCGAGATCGCGCCGGACAGTCTCGGCCAAGCGATATCTGCGGTGACGCTGTCGAAATGAAAGGCCTTGGCGCTCTTGATGTCGGTGACCACAAGCGTGCCATCCTCGACGGTCAACGCGCCGATCTCGGCATCGAGATCGGGATCGAGCACCTCCGCTCCGTTCTCGTAGCGCACGCCGCTGATCGCGCGTGCGAGCAGGCCGGCATAACTCCAGTCGATCAGCCCCTTCTCGTCGCGCGTCAGCGCCAGGCTGGGGCGCAGCAGGTGGAATTCGTGGAAACTCGTCCGGCCGCGGAGCGCGTCGATGAGGCTGAAATCGGCCGACAGGCTTTCAATGCTGCCGAGCAGCTTGTCGCCGCTTTCGCGCGGCTGGCGGATGGTGACCTGGTTCAGCGTGATGCGCGGCGTCGGCCAGAATTCGAGAACCGGACTGCCCTTGATCTCGGCATGGTAGCCCGTCCATTTCGACAGCGCGTCCTCGATGCCGGAGCGCACGAAGCCGGTGGAAATGAGATAGGGGGCGGCGACCCGCAGCGCCACGAAAAGCGCCAGCGCGATCAGCAGGAATACCGTCGAAACACGGGCGAAGGCCGGAAGCCAGCGCGAAACGGGTCCGATCTTCCTGCGCCACCTGCGATGTCTTGACGTGCTCATGATCTCCGCCGGCAATGCAGCCGGTCATCCCGTTATGCGCTGGTTTCGGCGGATATAGGAAATATCGGGCATATGCAAATCCCATACAATGCCGCGCGTCTTTTCAAGAGGCGCAAAAGACGATGCGATAGGCGACGGATCGCGTCGGTTCCGCACTTTATAATGCAATGCAGCATGATATAAAGACGGCATTGGGGAGGAGGATTGAATGCAGGATAACAGACCACTTTGGGTACCTTCGGACGCCGCCGTTGCCAGAAGCCCGATCCATGCCTTCATCGAGCGCTGCAATGCCGATTTCGGGCTTTCTCTTTCGGGCTTTGAGGATCTGCATGCATGGTCGGTGGCCGAGCGGGAGAATTTCTGGTCGACCGTCTGGGATTTCTGCGGCGTGAAGGGAGAACGCGGCGCAGAGGTGCTTGCCAATGGCGACCGCATGCTGGAGGCCCGCTTCTTTCCCGATGCGACGCTGAACTTCGCCGAAAATCTGTTGTCGGGCCGCGGTGAAGGCGAGGCCATCATCTTCCGCGGCGAGGACAAGGCTGAGGATCGCTGGTCGTGGGACCGGCTGCGCGCGCTGGTCTCGAGGCTGCAGCAGGCCTTCGCGGCCCGCGGCATCGGTAAGGGCGACCGCATCGCCGCGATGATGCCGAACATGCCCGAGACCGTCGCCGCCATGCTCGCTGCCGCCTCGATCGGCGCCATATGGTCGTCCTGCTCTCCCGATTTCGGCGAGCAGGGCGTGCTCGACCGCTTCGGCCAGATCGGCCCCAAGCTCTTCATCGCCTGCGATGCCTATTGGTATTCCGGCAAGCTGCAGGATGTCGGCGCCAAGGTCGCCACGGTTGCCAAAAGCCTGGATGTCCCGACGGTCATCGTCCACTACGCCGGCGATGCGGAGGCGGTGGCGGGCAAGACGCCGGGGGCTTCGACGCTCGAGGCCTTTGTCGCGCCCTATGAGGTGGGGGAGGTCGAGTTTACGCCGCTTGCCTTCGCGCATCCGCTCTACATCCTGTTTTCTTCAGGCACGACAGGCGTGCCGAAATGCATCGTGCATTCGGCCGGCGGCACGCTGCTGCAGCACCTCAAGGAGCAGCGGCTGCATTGCGGCCTGGAGGCGGGGGAGAAGCTGTTCTACTTCACCACCTGCGGCTGGATGATGTGGAACTGGCTGGTCAGTGGCCTTGCCAGCGGCGCAACGCTCTGCCTGTTCGACGGCTCGCCCTTCGCGCCCGATGGCAACGTGCTGTTCGACTATGCCGAGGCCGAAAAATTCGCGATCTTCGGCACCTCGGCGAAATATATCGATGCGGTGCGCAAGGGCGGGCTGACGCCGCGCGCAAGCCACGATCTCTCCAGCCTGCGGCTGATGACCTCCACCGGCTCGCCGCTCTCGCCTGAGGGGTTCACCTTCGTCTATGAGGGCATCAAGGCGGATGTCCAGCTCGCCTCGATTTCTGGCGGCACCGACATCGTCTCCTGCTTCGTGCTCGGCAATCCGCTGCAGCCGGTCTGGCGCGGCGAGATCCAGGGGGCCGGCCTCGGTCTTGCAGTCGATGTCTGGAACGATGACGGCAAGCCGGTGCGCGGGGAGAAGGGTGAACTCGTCTGCACCAAGGCCTTCCCTTCGATGCCGGTGATGTTCTGGAACGATCCCGATGGCGCCAAGTATCGCGCCGCCTATTTTGACCGGTTCGACAATGTCTGGTGCCACGGCGATTTCGCCGAATGGACGGAGCATGGCGGCCTGATCATCCACGGCCGTTCGGATGCGACGCTCAATCCCGGCGGCGTGCGCATCGGCACGGCCGAGATCTACAATCAGGTGGAGCAGATGGAGGAGGTGGCCGAGGCGCTGTGCATCGGCCAGGAGTGGGATGACGACGTGCGCGTCATCCTCTTCGTGCGCCTTGCTTCCGGTGTGACGCTGACCGAGGATCTCGTCAAGGCGATCAAGACGCGGGTCCGCACCGGCGCCTCGCCGCGGCATGTGCCGGCAAAGATCATCGCGGTTGCCGATATTCCCCGCACCAAATCCGGCAAGATCGTCGAACTTGCTGTGCGCGAGGTCGTGCACAACAGGCCGGTCAAAAACCAGGAAGCGCTCGCCAATCCCGAGGCGCTGCGGCTCTTCGCCGGTTTGAGCGAACTGAAGGATTGATGGCGATCGCAAGCTACAAGCTTTCACCCTCCATCAATCGCCTGTCATGGAAACCTTTCGTTAAGAAAGGTTTGTCAAATGTAAAGCTAACTTAGGGGTCGCACATGAACGAGGCGGCCTGAAGCCCCAGGGCTTACAACAACATGACGTTGATCGACTGAGCTCTTGTTGAACAGCACCAATTTTCAAGGCAGCCTCCGGGCTGCCTTTTCTTTGTGGTGATCGCTTTCCTTTTGCGCTGATCAGCCGGCCAGCACCCGCTGCGACGGGAAGGTGATCTCGACGAGGGTGCCCTCGTTCGGCGCCGAATTGATCGAGAACACCGCCCGGTTGGCATCGACCATCGCCTTGGTCAGCGGCAGGCCGAGCCCGGTGCCGTCGCCGCGGTGGCGCGACTGGGTCGAGGAGACCTGCCGGAACGGCTTCATCGCCTGGTCGAGTTCACTGCGCGTCATGCCGATGCCGGTATCGCGGACCCTCAAGACAACGCTGCCATTGGCCTCGTAGGCGGTGGAAACGACGATCTGCCCGCCCGACGGGGTGAAGCGGATGGCGTTCGACAGGATGTTGAGCGCGATCTGCTTGATCGAGCGCAGATCCGCCACGACTTCGGGCACCGCATGCGACAGCGCCGTGCGGATGATGACGCGCTGGCCGTTCGCCTGCGGCTGCACCAGCGCCACGGCTTCGGAAACCGCCTCGTTGAGGCCGACGGCGGCAAAATCGAGGTCCATCTCGCCCGCCTCGATCTTCGAAATGTCGAGCAGATCGTTGACGATATCGAGGACGTGCCGGCCGGAGCGGCCGATGTCGTTGGCATATTCGATATAACGGGGATGGCCGATCGGTCCGAAGCGCTCGCCCGCCATCATATCGGAAAAGCCGATAATCGCATTGAGCGGCGTGCGGATCTCGTGGCTGACGCGGGCGAGGAAATCGGTCTTGTGGGCGTTGGCGGTTTCGGCCGCACCCTTGGCGTTGCGCAACTCGTCTTCGGTGCGCTTCCACTGGGTGATATCGCGGATGACGGCGCAGTAGCCATTGGAGGAGGTGAGCTGGCCCATGGTCATGAACAGCGGCACGAAGCCGCCGGCCGCCTCGCGGCCGATCACTTCGCGTCCGTCGTTCAGCACGCTGGCCACACCATGGCCGGAGAGGCCGTTCAGATAGTCGAGGACCGCCTTCTGGCTCTCATGGGCAAACAGCATGACGAAGGGTTTGCCGCGCGTCTCCTGCTCGTCGTAATTGAAAAGCGCGCTCGCCGACCGGTTCATCGAGCGGATGTCGCCCTCCGTGCCGATGACGACGACGCCGTCGGTCGCCGTTTCCAGGATCGAGCGCAATTCCTCCACTTCGACCTGAAGCTTGGCGACCTTCTCGACCATCCGCTCGGGACGGGCTTCGAAACGGCCCTCGGAGCGGCTTGCTTCACTGCGGCTGTCATCCTTGCCTTCGACCGGCATCAGCGCCAGCATCAACGCGTTGGCATCTTCCCAGCGCACCGATTGCAGCCGGGCGGTCACCGGCGCCAGCGTGTCATCGGCCTTGACCAGCATCATGGTGCTGGAGCCGGCCGCCTTCTCCTCGAGTTCGCGGCGCTGCAGCAGGGCTTCGATGCCGCCCACCTCGCGCAATGCGTCGAGCGAAGCATAGCCCGTCAGCCGCATGAATTCCGGATTGGCATGGATCAGCGCATCGCCGATATGGATGAGCACGGCGACAGGCAGTTGGTCGACCGTTCCCACCGAAAGCCCGTCGGTCATCTTGACGCGCGGCGGGATGAAGCTTGTGAGAACCTCGATCTGGCTGACCGTCTCCTCAAGTCCTTCCGTCGCCTCGTCTTCGGCGATAACAGCCGGCTCCTCGGCGACGACGTCGTCTTCGCGCTCGGCCTCGACGGCATTCTCGAAGATCGCCTCTTGCGGCGCGATTTCCTCGGGCGAGGCGATGTCAGCCTTGTCGCCGGGAGTTTCGGCCTCGGACTCTTCATGTCCAGAGGCCCCTTCGAAGCTCGCCATTTCCGCGACGGCGGATTCCACCGCCGCCGTCACGGTAGGTGCCGCCGACGCCGGGGCTGCGGGTTCCATCGGCGCTGGAGCGGCGGGCTCTTCCTTGCGCGTGCCGAAGGCTTCCAGGCGCTTGGCAATCTCGCGGAAATTCGCCTGTTCGGCGGCCGTCAGCCCGGCGCTGGTATTGTGGAGCTGAACGATCTTGTCGGAGAAACGGCGATTGGGCGTCTCGGCAATGCGAAGCGCCGGCGGCTCGTCCGAAAGATCCGCTGCCGGCCCGGCGGCAGGTGCTTCGTCGGCGCCCGTCGCCTGTTCTTCTACTGTATTCTCCGGCGCTGACGTCTCGGCGATCGCCTCTTCGGCCGTGATCTCTTCCGATCCCGTCTCTTCGGTCTCCGGTTCGGCTGCCACAAACGCCTGGTCGCCGATCTCTTCCGACACGATGGTTTCGGCCGGGACCTCCTGGGACGCGGCTTCCGCTTCATCGGCCACCGGGCCGAGGCTCGCGGCATCATGGCCGATACCATCAGGGCCAAGCGTCAGGCCGAGCGCCAGCGGATCTTCCTGCGCGTCCGAAAGCCGGACGACGCCGAAGCCGCGGAAGCCGTCGAAGTCGCGGTTGCGGGTATAGGTCGGCAGTGCTGCCAGATCGACCGGAACGACGAGGCTGGTGCCTTCGACCGGCCAGAGGATCGTCTTGCCCGACCATGTGTCGCGGCGGGCGAGCGCCTCGGAAAGCTTGCCGTCAGGATCGAGGTTGAAAAGGGCGGCGACATCGCCGAAGGCCGAACCGATGATGTGGGACGCATGTGGACCGACGGCCTCGGCAAATTCGTGGCTGACCTCGGTGAAGCAGCCATCGGCGTCGATCTTCCAGACGAAGCGCGTGGCGCGGCTATTCGGCCTGAAGACGAAGCCGGGCTCAGCCGCAAGCTCAGGAGCAGGGGCAGCGTTGGGGACCACAGGCGTTGCGATGGCGGGCTCTTCATGAACCGCTTCCGGCGCATCTTCGATAGGCGTTTCGTGGGTTTCGGCAGACGGCTCCGCCACGGCCGTTTCCACCGTCTCGGTGAAGGAGGCAAGGTCGTCCTCGATGGTCGCGGCAGGCTTATCGGCCTCATCCGCGCTGCTGTCGATCACACCGACGTCACTCTCCAACTCGGCATGTCCGGGGAGACCTGCCTCCTCGACTGCCTCGTCTGCGGATGCCGCTGCTGTCTCGGCCGGCTGTTCGTTTTCGCCGGTGATGTCCTCGAGCGTCTCCTCGACCTCTTCGATCCCCGAGACCGCGTCGATAATCTCGGTAAAGCCGGTGGCGACGGCAGGCTCGTCCTGAAGCAGTTCGGCGGGCGGCACGCTTTCTTCCTGCGCGGGCGCATCGACCGGGTCGAGCGCGGGGGCATCGATCGGGTCGAGATCGCCGATCGCGGCCTCCACGGCAAAAAGCAGATGGAGCGCCGGCTCGTCGCTGAGCTTGCCGAAGGCGGCCGGAAGATTGCCTCTGGTGGTGGCGACGGGACGCTTCACCAGCCGGTCGGGATGGGCGCCGGCAAGATTGATCAAGGTCTTTGCGGTCTGCTCTGATATGCCGAGCGACGCAAAGCCCGGCGAAGCGGCGATGACTTCGCCATTGGCGCCGATCACCGCCATATGCGTATCGGGATCATCAAGCCCTTGCAGCATCTGCGCCGCCGAGGCGCCGGCCGCCAATGGCTTGGCCGAGACCGGCACCGAAAACAGGATGGCCTTTTCGCCTGAGGAGAGCCGGATCAGTTCGGCCGCCGCCTGCACTTGGGCGCGCTGGAAGCCCTTGGCGACGCGGATCATCAGGCTTCTGTTGTCACCGATATCGGAAAGCTGGCGCGCGGCCGTTTCCAGCTGGCGGAAGGTAATGTCGCCCCGGTCGACGCCCTGGTCGAGCAGGTCATAGACCGCCGAATGGCCGAAAAGCTCCGCACCTGCGCCGTTTGCCCAGAGCAGGCGGGCAAGATCGGCCGAAAACAGCACCATCGCCTCGCCGCGTGAAAAGCGTTCCCGCACCCGTGCATGCACGGCGATATCGATGAACGGATATTGGACTGCGGGCATGTTCGAACCTTGTCGCTGTCGGCCTTCTTAAATTAACGGCTTATTAATAACTGCGGGTGGCATGCCGGTCCAGAAGAGCAGGGTGTTTTCGGCCGGAAAGGTTAACGTCTTGTGCATCGCACAATAATTGTTGCAATGCACAATGATATGTCTTATATAAGCATCATCCCAACTATCGAAGGCAGCGACTGCCTCAGCCCAAAGGATGCGACCCATGGCTACCATAAAGACCGATGACGTTTTTTCAATTGCTTCTTTCGACCCGTCCAAGTTCGCCGAATCCTTCCGTGATTTCGCCGAAAAGGGCGCCCAGCAGTCGAAGGATGCCTATGCCAAGCTGAAGACCGCTGGCGAGGAAGCCGGCAAGACGCTCGAAGCCACCGTCCAGACGGCTCAGGCCGGCAGCGTTGAGATCGGCCTGAAGGCGATCGACATCCTGCGCGTCAATTCCGAGAACTCGCTGTCGCACTTCGAAGCGCTGCTCGGCGTCAAGTCCGCCGCCGAATTCTTCGAACTGCAGACCTCCTTCATCCGCAAGCAGGCCGAACTCACTGTCGAGCAGGCGAAGTCGATCCAGGAAACCACCAAGCAGGTGGCCGAAAAGCTCGCAAAGCCTTCCAAGGACGCCGCCGAAAAGGCCATGGCTTCCTTCAAGGTCGCCTGATCGGTCTTTTACCGATCGCAGACAAAAGGCTGGACCTCGCGTCCAGCCTTTTTGTATATTGACGAGGAAGGGGGCTTGAATTCATCGCCAAGTCCTCGTATGTGACCCCCGTCGCGCCAAGCGTGATTTATGCGGTTGTAGCTCAGTTGGTTAGAGCGCAGGTTTGTGGCACCTGAGGTCGGAGGTTCGAGACCCCCCAACCGTACCATTTCTTCCCCCACGATCAGAATGAAAACCCGGTTCCCGCCGTTTCGATGGAACCCATGCCGGCCCGCGCCGTTCTCCAGCTAACGGGAGATACGCATGTCGAAAACCCTTCTCTACGGTGCGACCAAGGTCGATCAGACCAACAGCGCCTATGCGCCGGTCGAAAGCCTTGCTGCGTTCCAGTGGAAGAACCGCGTTTTCGTTGTTTTCGCCGACAGGGACAATGCCCGCGCCGCCCGCCAGGAGAACCAGCTGCTGGCCGATCGCTCGGCCCTCGATGAGCGTGACCTGGTGGTGCTGAAGATATCAGGCGCCGGCGTTCGGCCGCTCTTCGGTGCCCCCGATGGTCTCGACGGCGAAGCGATCCGCCGCGATCTCCAGGCGCCCGATGTGGGCGAGTTCGCGGCCTTTCTTGTTGGCAAGGACGGCACTGTCAAGCTGAAGGCCAGCGAGCCGATCACCGATGGCGAGCTCTTCGCCATCATCGACAGCATGCCGATGCGCGCTGCCGAATCGCTGAAGCCGGACAAATAGTCCCGAACATCGCGTCAAACCAAGATCATGAAAGGGAGGCGGTCATGTCCGTGCCCAACGAACCCATTCCCGACCAGCCGCCGATGCCGGCACCCGGCTGGAAGCCGGTGCCTCCGATCACGGAACCGGAGCCGGACAGGCTGCCCGACGAGGCGCCGGTTCCGAACCCGGACGAGAACGACGAGCCGGCAAAGCACGTGCGGGACGTTTAAAGAAAAATATGGCGCTCGGCGCTGACGAGTTCCTGCAGGAAATCGGCAACGCTCCTGACGCGCACGAGATCGCGCGCCGTTTCGTGATAGGTCGTCCAGTAGGCCCGCCGGATCGAAATTTCAGGCAGGATGCGCTGGAGCTCCGGATACTGCCGGGCGATATAATCGTGCAGAATGCCGATGCCGGCGCCTGATCGCACCGCCTCCGTCTGCCCGATCGCCGTCGATATCTCGAAGCTCGCATCCCAGCTGCGCATCACCTCGCCGGAGAAATTCAGCGAGGCGGTGAAGATCAGGTCTTCGACATAGCCGATGCGCGGATGCGCCTTCAGCGCCTCGATATCGCCGGGCGTGCCCTGGGCGGCGAGGTAGTCGCGTGAGGCATAGAGGCCGAGCGTGTAGTCGGTGAGTTTGGAAGAGACGAGCCGGCCTTGTACCGGCCGCTCCAGCGTGATGGCGATATCGGCCTCGCGCTGCGACAGCGAGAAAGAGCGCGGCACGGGTACGAGCTGGATCTTCAGTTCCGGATGGCGCTCGATCAGTCTGCCTATGCGCGGCGCCAGGAAGGATACACCGAACCCATCGGGCGCGCCGACGCGCACGGTCCCGGCAATAGCCGTATCGGTGTGGCCGAGGCTGGCCTGTACTGCGAGCATTTCGGTTTCCATCCGCTCTGCGGATGCCAGGAACACTTCGCCTTCGGCCGTCAGCTCGCAGCCATTCGTGCGGCGGATGAAAAGCCGTGTCTTCAGCGCCTCTTCCAGCGACGTCAGCCGGCGCGAGAGCGTGGCGTGATTGAGCCCCAGCCGCTTCGAGGCGGCAAGGATCTGCCCGGTGCGGGCGACGGCCAGGAAAATACGCACATCGTCCCAGTTCATGGCTTGGCACGCATGGCGATCGGATCGACCTCGATCAGCGCCAGCGATCTCACCATGCCCGCCGTCTGGTTCTTGTATTTCAGGAAATGCGGTGCCTGCAGATGGGCCTCATATGCCGCCTGGTCGGTGTAGACCTCCAGAATACGGATGCGGTTTGGGTGGTCCCTGATGGAAACGGCGCAGAGGGAAAGGACGCCGTCTTCCAACGCCACCGATGCCTCGATTTCCTCTGCGAGCAATGCGCTATAGGTTTCCAGCGTCTCCGGAGCGATCTCCAGCTCCGCCATTCTGACGACGGGTTTCCGGCTCAACGGTTTGACCTCCCCTTGGGATTTGACTTGTCGACGTGCCGTGCCAAGTTTGTAAGCAGCAGGCCCGATGCAACGACAGGACTACAATCTACGCACAACAGTTCCTTATATCAGCGCATTGATTTGTGCAAATTGAAGTGCGATTGTCGGTCATCCAAAAACAGGAGGAACACCCATGCATGAGATCGGTCATTTCATCGGCGGCAAGCATGTTGCCGGCACCAGCGGCCGCGTGAGCAACGTCTACAATCCGGCAACTGGCGAAGTGCAGGCGACGGTCGCGCTTGCAAGCGTCGAGGAACTGCGCGCCGCAGTCGAAAACGCCAAGGCCGCGCAGCCGAAATGGGCTGCCACCAATCCGCAGCGCCGCGCCCGCGTCTTCTTCAAGTTCGTCGAACTCCTGAACAAGCACATGGATGAACTTGCCGAATTGATTTCCAAGGAACACGGCAAGACGATCGAGGATGCCAAGGGCGACGTCATCCGCGGCCTCGAAGTCTGCGAATTCGTCTGCGGCATTCCGCATCTCGCCAAGGGTGAATTCACCGAGGGCGCCGGCCCGGCGATCGACATGTATTCGATCCGTCAGCCGGTCGGCATCGGCGCCGGCATCACCCCTTTCAACTTCCCCGGCATGATCCCGATGTGGATGTTTGCGCCGGCGATCGCCTGCGGCAACGCCTTCATCCTGAAGCCTTCCGAGCGTGATCCCTCCCTGCCGATCCGTCTCGCAGAACTGATGATCGAGGCCGGTCTGCCCGCCGGCATTCTCAACGTCGTCAACGGCGACAAGGGTGCCGTCGATGCGATCCTCACCGATCCCGATATCGGCGCCGTCTCTTTCGTCGGCTCGACGCCGATCGCCCGCTACGTCTATGGCACGGCGGCGATGAACGGCAAGCGCGCCCAGTGCTTCGGCGGCGCCAAGAACCACATGATCATCATGCCGGATGCCGATATGGACCAGGCCGTCAACGCGCTGATGGGCGCAGGCTACGGTTCGGCCGGCGAGCGCTGCATGGCGATCTCGGTTGCCGTTCCGGTCGGCGAAGAGACCGCCAACCGCCTCGTCGAGAAGCTGACGCCGAAGATCGAATCGCTGCGCATCGGCCCCTACACCGATGACAAGGCCGACATGGGCCCGCTCGTCACCAAGGATGCCTATAACCGCGTCCGCGGCCTCATCGACCGCGGCATCGAGGAAGGCGCCAAGCTTGTCGTCGACGGCCGCGATTTCAAGCTCCAGGGCTATGAAGACGGCTATTTCGTCGGCGGCTGCCTGTTCGATCATGTCACGCCCGAGATGGACATCTACAAGACCGAGATCTTCGGACCCGTCCTTTCCGTCGTCCGCGCCGCGAACTACGAGGATGCGCTGTCGCTGCCGATGAAGCACGAATATGGCAACGGCGTCGCCATCTACACCCGCGACGGTGATGCCGCCCGCGATTTCGCCTCGCGCATCAATATCGGCATGATCGGCATCAACGTTCCGATCCCGGTTCCGCTCGCCTATCACTCGTTCGGCGGCTGGAAGGCTTCGAGCTTCGGCGACCTCAACCAGCACGGCACGGATTCGATCAAGTTCTGGACGAAGACCAAGACGGTCACCGCCCGCTGGCCCTCGGGCATCAAGAGCGGCGCCGAGTTCGTCATGCCGACGATGAAGTGATCTTCACGACATTCCCATCTGCAATCTGCAATTCGGGGGCCTTAGGGCCCCCGAACTTTTCGATTCTAAGTTGTTGATTTTCGGCGGCGTTGCTTTCAGATGAACTGCCGGTCATGCGATTCCCGTCATGGGGCCGAATTGACGTCGCGGCAAATGGCCTCATAAGCTGAATGCGAATTTCATATTTTGGAATTGTTCAAAACTAGCAAACCGCCTATATAGGTCTGAACAGGCACGAGTCAGGAGAATGGCATGCGGTTGACGAAGCAGACCAACTATGCGGTTCGCATGTTGATGTATTGTGCTGCCAACGACGGGCACTTGAGCCGGATTCCGGAAATCGCCAAGGCCTATGGTGTTTCCGAGCTCTTTCTTTTCAAGATTCTCCAGCCGCTCAACAAGGCGGGTCTGGTCGAGACCGTGCGCGGTCGCAACGGCGGCGTGCGCTTGGGCAAGCCGGCGGCCGACATCACCCTCTTCGACGTGGTTCGGGTCACGGAAGACAGTTTCGCCATGGCCGAATGCTTCGAGGATGACGGTGAGGTCGAATGCCCGCTGGTCGACAGCTGCGGCCTGAATTCGGCGCTGCGCAAGGCGCTCAACGCCTTCTTCGCCGTGCTTTCGGAATATTCCATCGACGACCTCGTCAAGGCCCGTCCGCAGATCAATTTCCTTCTCGGAATCACCGGTGAGCAGCAATATCGCAAACCCGCGATCGTTGTCCCCGCCGCCTGAACTATCCCTTGTGCGTCCGAAAGGACGCACGGCGCTCTAAGCGCAGATTATGCTTCTGAACCGCGGTTGCTCCAGCAGCCGCGGTTTTTGTTTTTGCGGCGTCTCCCGGTCTCGGAAATGCGGGGGGATGGCGTCCGCGTGTCGCGATGGCGGCGCTTTTATACCAAATGCGACAAAATTCCGGTCTTTTTTGTCCGAAAATTTCCAAATGCGGCTGATTTTTGACTGAAAATTTCTAAAATTGTCCAGCTGGAAAATTTTTCTCCGTAGCCCGTTGCTTTCAGTAGATAAATATCGTTCCATCAACCGTCGATCGTGATGCCATTCTACGATCTCCAAACATCAAAAAAGAACAACCGGGAAACAATACTATGAAAAAGATCTCTGTCCTCCTGGCAGCGACGGCCCTGATTTCCGTCATGGCGACGTCGGCCTGGTCCAAGACCCTTGTCTATTGCTCCGAGGGCTCGCCGGAAGGCTTCGACCCGAGCCTCTACACGGCAGGCACGACCTTCGACGCGTCGTCGCGCACGGTCTACAGCCGTCTCGTCGAATTCAAGCATGGCGGCACCGAGATCGAGCCGGGCCTGGCCGACAGCTGGAGCGTTTCGGCCGACGGCAAGGAATACACCTTCAAGCTGCATCCGGGCGTCAAGTACCAGACCACCGACTTCTTCACGCCGACGCGTGACTTCAATGCTGACGACGTCATCTTCTCGTTCGAGCGCCAGCTCAAGGCTGACAATCCCTGGAACAAGTATGTCGAGGGCGGCTCTTACGAATATGCTGCCGGCATGGGCTTCCCGGAGCTGATCAAGTCGATTGAGAAGGTCGACGACCTCACTGTCAAGTTCACCCTCAACCATCCCGAAGCGCCGTTCCTCGCCGACCTCGCCATGGACTTCGCCTCGATCGTCTCCAAGGAATACGCCGACAAGCTTGCCGCCGACGGCAAAATGGCGCAGATGAACCAGCAGCCGCTCGGCACCGGTCCGTTCACCTTCGTCGCCTACCAGCCGGATGCCGTCATCCGCTACAAGGCCAACGAGACCTATTTCAAGGGCAAGGAAAAGATCGACGATCTGGTTTTCGCCATCACTTCTGACGCCGCCGTCCGCGCGCAGAAGCTGAAAGCCGGTGAATGCCACCTCATTCCTTATCCGAATGCGGCTGACGTCGCCGAACTCAAGAAGGACGAGAACCTGACCGTGCTCGAGCAGGCCGGCCTGAACGTTTCGTATCTCGCCTACAACACCTTGATTGCTCCATTCGACAAGGCCGAAGTCCGCAAGGCGCTGAACATGGCGATCAACAAGCAGGCGATCGTCGATGCCGTCTTCCAGGGTGCCGCGGCCGTTGCCAAGAACCCGATCCCGCCGACGATGTGGTCCTATAACGATGCCGTCGTAGACGACAAGTACGATCCCGATGCGTCGAAGAAGATGCTGGCAGATGCCGGCGTCAAGGATCTGAAGATGAAGATCTGGGCAATGCCGGTTTCGCGTCCGTACATGTTGAACGCGCGTCGCGCCGCCGAATTGATGCAGGCCGACTTGGCCAAGGTCGGCGTCGATGCGGAAATCGTCACCCATGAATGGGCCGAATATCTGAAGCTCTCGTCCGACAAGAATCGCGACGGTGCCGTCATCCTCGGCTGGACCGGCGACAACGGCGATCCCGACAACTTCATGGATACGTTGCTTGGCTGCGACGCTGTCGGCGGCAACAACCGCGCGCAGTGGTGCAACAAGGAGTTCGACGATCTGATGACGAAGGCCAAGCAGACGGCCGACGTCGCCGAGCGCACCAAGGCTTATGAGCAGGCTCAGCTGATCTTCAAGAAGGAAGCTCCCTGGAATACGCTCGACCACTCGTTGGTCTTCGTTCCGATGAGCAAGAAGGTCTCGGGCTTCTTCATGGATCCGCTCGGCATCCACCGTTTCGACGGCGTGGACATTTCCGAATAATAAAAAATCTGTAAACTACCCGGTCAACGCCGGGTGCGGCCGGCGGTCAGGTTGCCCTGACCGCCGGAAACTATTGGAAAACCTGCTATGTTGCGTTTTTTCATCGGCCGCCTCGCGGTGCTGATCCCGACGTTTCTCGGCGTTTCACTCATTGCCTTCTCGTTCATCCGCCTGCTTCCGGGCGATCCGGTCATGCTTCTGTCGGGTGAACGTGTCATGGCGCCGGAACGTCACGCCCAGATCATGCACGATCTCGGCTTCGACCGGCCCATATATGTGCAGTATTTCGATTATCTCGTAAAAGTGCTGCACGGCGATCTCGGCACCTCGATCGTCACCAAGCGCCCCGTTCTCGGCGAGTTCCTGACGTTGTTCCCGGCAACAGTCGAGCTTTCCTTCTGCGCCATCATTCTCGCGGTCTGTCTTGGGGTGCCTGCCGGCGTCTTTGCGGCCGTTAAGCGAGGCACGTGGTTCGATCAGAGCGTGATGGGTGTCGCCCTCGTCGGCTATTCCATGCCGATTTTTTGGTGGGGCATCATGCTCATCATCTTCTTTTCGGGGTATCTTAACTGGACGCCGGTTTCCGGCCGCATATCCTTCATGTACTTTTTCAAGCCGGTGACCGGCTTCATGCTCATCGACAGCCTGCTGTCCGGGCAAAAGGGGGCTTTCGCCTCAGCTGCGAGCCACCTCATCCTGCCGACCATCGTGCTAGCGACCATCCCGCTCGCCGTCATCGCGCGTCAGACCCGGTCGGCGATGCTTGAGGTGTTGGGCGAGGACTATGTTCGTACCGCCCGTTCAAAAGGATTGAAGCCGCTGCGCGTCGTCGGCGTGCATGCATTGCGAAACTCGATGATACCGGTCGTCACGACGATCGGTCTGCAGATGGGCGTTTTGCTAGCCGGCGCCATTCTCACAGAATCGATCTTTTCCTGGCCGGGCATCGGCAAGTGGATGATCGACGCGGTGTCGAAGCGCGACTACGCAGTGGTCCAGGGTGGCCTTCTCCTGATCGCAGGCGTCATCATGCTGGTCAATCTGATTGTTGATGTCCTCTATGGCTTCATCAATCCACGTATTCGTCACTAGGAGTGGTCCATGAGCACGGTCACCGTCAATACCGGTCAGCCATCCGCTCTTGCGGAGTTCTGGCACTATTTCTCACGCAACAAGGGTGCCGTTATCGGCCTCGCTGTCTTCGTTTTCATCTTGCTGTTGGCAATTTTCGCGCCGCTGGTTTCACCACATATGCCTGACGAACAAAACCGCCAGTTGTTTCTGGCGCCACCGTTCTGGACGGCGGGCGGCAGCGCAACGTATCCGCTTGGGACCGACGCTGTCGGCCGCGACATTCTCTCGCGCTTGATCTATGGCGCACGCTTCTCGCTGTTCATCGGGGTCATCGTGGTCTCGCTTTCGGTTGTGTCAGGCGTATTGATCGGCCTCGCGGCGGGTTTTTTTCGCGGTCACGTCGACACCGTGGTCATGCGTGTGATGGATATTGTGATGGCCTTTCCGTCGCTGCTGCTTGCTCTCGTGCTAGTTGCCATCCTCGGGCCTGGTCTTACCAACGCAATGATTGCAATTTCGATTGTAAACGTGCCGCATTTCGTGCGGCTGACTCGCGCTTCGGTCATGTCTGAACGTGAAAGAGAATATGTGATCGCCTCGCGTGTCGCGGGCGCGGGCACTTTGCGCCTGATGTTCAAGACGATCCTGCCGAACTGTCTGGGCCCGCTGATTGTCCAGGCGACGCTTGCCTTTTCGGCGGCAATCCTCGATGCAGCCGCCCTCGGATTCCTCGGCCAAGGCGCTCAGCCGCCGACACCCGAATGGGGCACGATGCTCGCTGAAGCCCGAGAGTTTATTTCGCGTGCCTGGTGGGTCGTAACTTTCCCGGGTCTTGCCATTCTCATCACCGTTCTCGCCATCAACCTGATGGGCGACGGCCTGCGCGACGCGCTCGATCCCAAACTGAAGAGGTCGTGATGTCGCTCCTCGAGATTGAAAATCTGACTGTCGAATTCCAGACCTCTTCCGGTCTGTTCCGCGCCGTCGACGGCGTGTCGCTTGCCTGCGACAAGGGCGAAATCCTGTCGGTCGTCGGTGAATCCGGCTCGGGCAAATCCGTTGCCATGCTGGCGCTGATGGGGCTTCTGCCCTGGACAGCGAAGATCACCGCCGACCGTCTGCAGTTCGACGGCAAGGATCTGCGCGGCATCTCCGCCCGCCAGCGCCGCAGGATCGTCGGCAAGGATATGGCGATGATCTTCCAGGAGCCGATGTCGAGCCTCAATCCGTGCTTCACGGTCGGCTTCCAGCTCGGTGAGACCCTGCGCTTTCATATGGGCCTCAACCGCAAGGAGCGCCGCCAACGCTCGATCGAGCTCTTGAATCTCGTCGGCATTCCGGCGCCGGAAGACCGCCTGTCGAACTTCCCGCATCAGATGTCCGGCGGCATGAGCCAGCGCGTCATGATCGCAATGGCGCTCGCCTGCAATCCGAAGTTGCTCATCGCCGATGAGCCGACGACCGCGCTCGACGTGACGATCCAGGCCCAGATCCTCGATCTGCTCGTTCGCCTGCAGAAGGAGCAGGGCATGGCGCTGGTGCTGATCACCCACGACATGGGTGTCGTCGCCGAAACCGCCGAGCGCGTGCAGGTGCAATATGCCGGCCAGAAGGTCGAGGAGCAGCCGGTGAGGGCGCTGTTCCGCGATCCGCATCATCCCTATACCGCAGCCCTGCTCGCGGCCCTCCCGGAACGCGCCAAAGTCGGCCAGCGCCTTCCCTCGATCGCCGGTGTCGTGCCCGGTCAGCACGGTCGCCCGACAGGCTGTCTTTTCGCGCCGCGCTGCGGCTTCGCCACGGTCGAATGCGATCGCGGCGTCGTTCGTCAGGGGCCGGAGTTGGGCCTGGCGCTCTGCAACTATCCTTTGAAGGACGGCAAGCCGCTCGGCCATCCGGGCGTGATGGCCGTTGAAACTGCAGGAGACCTCGTATGACGGATGCTGTTCTCGAGGGCAGGGATCTCGCCCGCTTCTACACCGTCAACCGTGGTTTCTTCAAAGCCGACGCCACCGTCAAGGCGCTGAACGGCGTCAGCTTCAGCCTCCATTCCGGCAAGACGCTCGCCGTCGTCGGCGAATCCGGCTGCGGCAAGTCGACGCTCGCCCGCCTGGTCACCATGATCGAGGATCCGACGTCAGGGCAGTTGCTGATCGACGGCAAGCCCGCCAATGTCGGCGACCGCAGCCTGCGCAGCCAGGTGCAGATCGTCTTCCAGAATCCGTACGGCTCGCTCAACCCGCGCCAGAAGGTCGGCTCGATCCTCGAAGAGCCACTGAAGATCAACACCGATCTCAACGCCGCCGCCCGCCGCCGCAAGGTGGAGGAGATGATGGCGCGCGTCGGCCTGCGTTCGGAGCATTATGGCCGTTATCCCCACATGTTCTCAGGCGGCCAGCGTCAGCGCATCGCCATTGCCCGCGCCCTGATGCTGCGGCCGAAGGTGCTGGTGCTCGACGAACCGGTCTCGGCGCTCGATCTGTCGATCCAGGCGCAGGTGCTGAACCTCTTGATGGACCTGCAGAAGGAGATGGGTCTTGCCTATCTCTTCATCTCGCATGGCCTGTCCGTCGTCCATCATATCGCCGACGAGGTGATGGTGATGTATCTCGGCCGCCCGGTCGAAACCGGTCCCGCCGCCGAGGTCTTCGCCAGGCCACGCCATCCCTATACGGCCGCCTTGCTGTCGGCCACGCCGATTGCCGATCCCGACCGCGAGAAGAGCCGCATCCGCCTGCAGGGTGAGCTGCCGTCGCCGTTGAAGCCGCCGTCGGGCTGCCACTTCAATCCGCGCTGCTGGAAGGCGCAGGACCATTGCCGCCAGGTTTCTCCCGAATTAAGGGGAGAGGGCGAACAACAATATGCCTGTCACTTCCCGCTCGATTGAGCGGGAAACATCGATTGGGAGGAATCATGTCGGAGCAGATGAACAAACCCCATGCGATCATCGTCATGGGGGTCAGCGGCTGCGGCAAATCCTCCGTCGGCGAAAAGCTCGCCGAGGCCCTGCACCTGGCCTTCGTCGAAGGCGATGCGCTTCATCCGGCCGCCAATGTCGAAAAGATGTCGAAGGGCATTCCGCTGACGGATGAGGACCGGATGCCCTGGCTCGACCTAATCGGCGAGGACATGCAGGCCTCGCTTGACAAGAGCGAGGGCATCATCGTCTCCTGCTCGGCGCTGAAGCGCGTCTATCGCGACCGGCTGCGGGCGGCTGTCGGCGGCAATCTGTTCTTCGTCTATCTCGAAGGCTCCAAGGCGCTGCTGACGAAGCGGATGGGCGAGCGCAAGGGCCATTTCATGCCGGTCTCGCTGCTCGAAAGCCAGCTGGCGACGCTTGAGGTGCCCACGGGCGAGCCGGGCGTCGTCACCGTCGATATCGACGACACGGTGGACGGCATCGCGGCGACCGCTCTCAAAGGTCTCGCTGCTCTCGGCATCACGGCTTGAAACGCTGCGGCGAATAGGCCGCAATATCGATGAACGGCGTCTCGCCGGTGATGAGTTCGGCAAGCACGCGGCCCGTCACCGGCCCGAGCGTCAGCCCGTGATGGGCATGGCCGAAGGCAAACCACAGCCCCTGATGGCGCGGCGCCTTGCCGATAACCGGCATCATATCGGGCGTGCAGGGGCGAGCACCCATCCAAGGCTCGGGATCGAGCCGCCTGCCGAGCGGGAAGATGGTGCGCGCGACGGCTTCGGCACGGTCGAGCTGGACCGGCGTCTTCGGCGCGTCGAGCGTTGCAAACTCCGCCCCGGTCGTCAGGCGGATGCCGCGGTTCATCGGCGCCAGCAAGTAGCCGCGTTCGGCATCGAGCATCCAGTTGTTGAGCACGGCATCGCCCTCGGCGGCATAATGCATGTGATAGCCGCGTTTGACCCCGAGTGGGAGGGAATAGCCGAGCCGGCGCGTCGCAACGGCCGCCCAGGGGCCGAGCGCTATGACGGCATCCTCGGCTTCGAGCGGACCCTCTGTCGTCATGATCTTCCAGCCGGAGCCGAACGGACCGAGCGAGGCGGCATCCCCGGTGACGAAACGGCCGCCGAGGCTTTCGAAATAGTGGCGATAGGCCGATGTCAGCGCATGCGGGTCGAGCACCGACCAGGGGTCGCGCCAGCGGATAGCACCGGCGAAATCGCCGGAAAGATCAGGTTCCATGCGGGCGATATCGGCCGGAGCCAGGCTGTCGTACTCCACCCCGAATTCATTCTGCCAAAGTGCTGCCTCCGCAAGAGCCGCGTCGCGCTTGGCCTGCGTGCGGAAAAGCTTGATCCAGCCATCCTTGCGGATCAACGCTTCAGCCTGCGACGCTTCGATCAGGTCCTTGTGTTCGGCAATCGAATTTTCGATCAGCGGCGCATAGGCCCGGGTGATGAGCGCGTGGCGGCGCGCATTGGAGTTCCACCAGTAGCGGGCGAGAAAGGCGATCTGGCTCGGCAGCGTGCGCAGGTGATAATGCGCATCGATGCGGTTATTCAGCGCATAACGCAGCAAAAGCCCGAGCTGCTGGGGAAAGCCGTAAGGCGCGACACCTTCGCGCTGGATCAGGCCGGCATTGCCGAAGGAGGTTTCGTTGCCCGGATCCTTGCGGTCGATCAGCGTCACCTGCCGGCCGCGCCGCTGAAGATGGATGGCCGTGGAAACCCCGACGATGCCGGCGCCGAGCACGATTGCGTTCTTCGTCATTTCCCCTGCATTCCGCTTTGTTTATCGGGGTGAAAATGCCCGTGCCGATGATGCGGCGCAAACGAAAAATCGCATTCATTTCAAAATCATTGCGCTTTTCAGTGCGGCATTTTCAGCCTTCACGCGGACATGGAGGATAAGCGCGTTGAGCAGCGAAAAGACGATCGCGTAAAACGGCAGGTCGAAGGCGAGGGGAAGGACGGCGATCTCGCCGACGACGATCGCATAGTTCGGATGGCTGAGGAAGCGATAGGGCCCGGATCGGACGAGCGGTGCGCCGGGCAGGATGATGATGCGCGTCGTCCAGCGGCCCTTCAGCGTCGCCAGCACCCAGAGCCGCAGCACCTGCAGCCCCATGAACACGACAAACCAGAAGAACTCGACCGGCCTGCCCAGTGCGAGCAGCCACAGGCCGATGATCCAGCCGGCATGCAGCGCCACCATGGCGGGATAGTGCTCTGCTGCCACCTCTCTGGCGCCTCTGGCGAGAAGGGCGGCGGTGTTGCGCCGGGCGAGCACGAGCTCGCCTAGCCGCTGCAGCGTCACGAAGGCCAGAAGCGCGATCGATGGCCACATCATGCCACCCTCCGCAGCGTCACGCAGCTCGCCGAAAAGCCCGGCCCCATGGCGATCATCGCGGCACGCTCCGGCAATCCGGCGCGGATCGCCCGTTCCAGCACGAACAGGATGGTGGGCGACGACATGTTGCCGTATTCGGCAAGCACGGCGCGCTCGTGATCGAGCGTGCCCGGCGCCATCGACAGCGCGCTTTCCATCGCGGCCAGCACCTTCATGCCGCCGGGATGACAGATGAAGCGGCCGATATCCTCCGGCCTCAGCCCGTTGCGCGCCAGAATGGCCGTCACTGCCGGCCCGAGCTCTCTCTCGGCAAAGGGCGGCAGCGATTGCGCCAGCACGATGCCGAAGCCGCCATCGTCGATCTTCCAGCCCATGATATCGAGCGTGTCGGGAAAGAGATGTTCGCCTGTTGATTCCACTTCCGCCAGCCCGTCTCCGCCCGCACGCAGCACGCAGGCGGCCGCGCCGTCGCCGAAAAGCGCTGTCGCGATGATGTTCGGCCGCGTCAGCTCGTCCAGCCGGAAGGCCAGCGTGCAGAGCTCGATCGAGACGAATAGCACGACGGCACCCGGCCGGCTTTGTGCCAGCCGCGAGGCGATCGCAAAGCCGGACACGCCGGCCGCACAGCCGAGCCCGAAGACCGGCACGCGCTCGATATCGGCCCTGAAACCCATTCTGCGGGCAAGCTGCGCATCGAGGCTCGGCGTCGTAAAACCGGTGGAGGACACGGTCACGACACAGTCGACATCCCCGGCCTCAAGCCCTGCCTGGCGAAGAGCCGAGCTGGCAGCCTCGACGAAAAGCCCGCCCGCCACCTCTGCATAGGCCTGCATCCGGTCCTGCCAGCCATGCGGCTCGTCGAACCAGGCAAGCGGCCGCGCCGCATGGCGCTTTACGATGCCGGCGCTATCGAAGACGCGGGCAAGATGGCGGAAATCCTCGAAACGGTCGGCAAACAGCCGGGCCGAGGCTTCGACCGCCTGTTTTTGCAGAATGACATGTTCGGGTGCGGCGACGGCGAGGCTGACGAGTTTCACGGTATCGGTCACGGAATTCTCCTTGTCGTTCCCGGCGGAACGGAAAACACGCGGCCCGACGATTTATTCGGCCTCGTCGGCTTCACGAAGCAGTGATGGAGAAAATGGAGACGTCGGCGAATAAAGCCAGATGCAGCGGTGTTCTCTCCTCGCAACGTCACTTCTAGAGGAATTTCCCCCATGACGATCATGACAGCCCGTATCGCTTCCATCCTTGTCGGCGGCTGCCTTGCCGCTTCTGTTCTCTCCGGTCCGGTCTTTGCCGTCGGCGATGACAGCAGCACCACGCCCACCTGCAAGAAGGGCGAGATCTACGACCAGAAGGCCAAGAAATGCGTCAAGCAGCAGAGCGCCAACGTCTCCGACGAGAACCGTGCCGACTATGCCTATTCGCTGGCCAAGGCCGGCCGCTATGAGGAGGCGCTTGCCGTTCTCGACACGGTCAAGGATCAGAACACGGCCGAAGTGCTGAATTATCGCGGTTATGCCACCCGCAAGCTCGGCCGCACCGACGAAGGCATCTCCTATTACCTGCAGTCGGTGAAGATGGACCCGCAATATGCCAAGGTCCGCGAATATCTCGGCGAAGCCTATGTCATCAAGGGCCAGCTCGATCTCGCCAAGGAGCAGTTGAAGTCAATCAAGGCGATCTGCGGCACCACTTGCGAGGAATATCAGGATCTGAACGCCGCAATCCTCAACCCCTCGAAGATCTGATTGGGAAGCCACGGGCAGGAAGATGGAAGCACGGAAGGGATGTAAGAATGTCGGTCGCGCGCACCCACTTTCCTGCCTATAGTCGCGCGAGAATGGAATCGCCGGTTCATCCGGCGGTTCCGAAAGATGTTGGATCGGCGGAGGCGGCCATCGCGAGTGAAGCGGATATCAGGAGCGGCCTGACGGAAAATCTGGCAAGGCTCTGGCGTTATGGTCTCGTTCTCTCGCATCAGCGCGATGTCGCAGACGACCTGGTGCAGGCGACCTGCCTTCGCGCACTGGAGCGCGCCGACCAGTTCATCCCCGGCACGCGGCTTGACCGCTGGCTGTTTTCGATCCTGCATTCGATCTGGCTGAACGAGATCCGCTCTCGCCGGGTGCGTCAGGGCCAGGGTTTCGTCGATGCCGGGGAGACGCTGACCTTCGACGGCGCCCACGACACCGAAACGCATGTGATGGCGGGTCAGGTGTTGAGACAGGTGAACGCACTGCCCGAGGCGCAGCGGACGGTGGTTTTCCTCGCTTATGTGGAAGGACTTTCCTATCGCGAGGTTGCAGGCATATTGGATATCCCGATCGGAACCGTGATGAGCCGGCTGGCGGCCGCCCGCGCCAAGCTCTCCGGCGCCGGATCGGAAGGGGGACGGCAATGAACACCAAACACACCATTCCCTCCGACGAGGACCTGACCGCCTTCATCGACGGCGAACTGACGGCCGAAGAGGCTGCGCGCATCGAAGCCCTCGTCAGCGAAGATGAACACATCGCCGAACGGCTGGAATTCCTGGCGCGCGCCAGCCTGCCGTTCAAGCAAGCCTTCGCCCCGCTGCTCGCCGAAGCCCCGCGTCAGAAGCTGGAGACGATGCTCGCCGCCATCCCGGCGCAGCAGCGCGCAAAATCCGCTTCTGCACTGACATTCGACAGCCGTCGCCGGTTCCTCGGCGCGCTCGCCGCCTCGCTCATTGCCGGCATCGCGATCGACCGCGCGGTCATCGGCATCGGCGCACGCCTTTCGGCAAAGGACGAAAACAGCGAATGGCGCAGCGTGGTCGCCGACTATATCTCGCTCTATACCCCGGAAACCCTGGCCGGCCCGGTGCCTGCCCGGGAGGCCCAGGCCGCCCAGCTCGGCCCGCTTGATGAGAAACTCGGCCTCTCGCTCTCCCCCGAAGCCGTCGCGCTTCCGGGCATCGATTTCAAGCGCGCGCTGCTCTTGCAATATGACGGCAAACCGCTCGCCCAGGTCGCCTATCTCGACCCTGAAACCGGCCCAATGGCGCTGTGTATCGTCACGTCGAATGCCGGGCCCAAGGCGCCGGATCTCGAAAGCCGCAAGGGGATGAATGTGATCTATTGGTCGAATGCGACGCACGCCTTCATGCTGATCGGCCGCATTTCGGCCGACCGCATGAAGGAATTGGGAGAGGACGTCAGGAGGAGACTTTCAGCCTGACTGTTAAAGAGCGTCGCAATTTTTCAGATTCGCTCTTTAGCTTTTTGTTTTCCGCATTCCGTTATCGCAAGGCCGCCCTGCACTCTCGCGCGGCATGCCTATTTCACCGGACCGCAGCTATTTAATCCATCAGGCCGCGCAAATATTGGCCATAATCGCCTTTGCCCGCTTTGGCGGCAATCTGGGCGAAGTGCTCCTTGGTGATGAAGCCTTTGGCCAGCGCGATTTCCTCCGGGCAAGCGATCTTGAAGCCCTGGCGTTTTTCGAGCGTGCGGACGAATTCGCCGGCCTCGAGCAGGCTTTCGGGCGTGCCGGTATCAAGCCAGGCATACCCGCGGCCCATCATCGAGACGCGCAGCTTCCCCCGCTCCAGATATGTCCTGTTGACATCGGTAATCTCGTATTCGCCGCGCGCCGAAGGCTTCAGATTGGCGGCGATATCAACGACGTCGGCATCGTAAAAATAAAGGCCGGTGACAGCCCAGTGCGATTTCGGCTTCGCCGGCTTCTCTTCAATCGATATTGCAGTCATATCGCTGCCGAATTCGACGACACCGTAACGTTCGGGATCGTGCACATGATAGGCAAATACGGTCGCGCCATCACCCTTTGAGACACCCTCTTCAAGCAGTTCGGGCAGCCCGTGGCCGAAATAGATATTGTCTCCGAGGATGAGACAGGATGGTCCGCCCGCCACGAAGTCTGCGCCGATAATATAGGCTTGGGCCAGTCCATCGGGGCTCGGCTGCACGGCATAGCTCAGAGACATGCCCCAATCGCTGCCATCACCCAGCAACCGCTGGAAAAGCGGCATATCGTGCGGGGTGGAGATGATCAGAACCTCTCTGATGCCGGCCAGCATCAAGGTGGTCAGCGGGTAGTAGATCATCGGCTTGTCATAGATCGGAAGCAACTGCTTCGAGACCGAATGAGTCATCGGGTGCAGGCGAGTACCGCTGCCCCCCGCAAGCACAATACCTTTCATACGGCCTCCTTCGGCTCTTCCAAGAGCTTTGTCACAACAGCTCGCGTCGATACCTGCCACTCCGGCATGCTGACGCCATAAAGGCGCTTCAACTTATCGCAGCACAATCGGGAATTGGCGGGCCGCTTCGCGGCTGTGGGGTAGTCGGCGGTCGCAATGTCCCTGACGATGACACGCCTGCCGGTCTTTTCCTCGAGAATGGACAAAATATATCGAGCAAACTCGGCCCAGTTCGTTTCGCCGCTGCCGGCCAAATGAAAAACGCCCCGCAAGTCCGGGCTAGAGTCGCTTGACAGTCTGGCCGCTATTTTGACGATAGCCTCGGCGATGTCGTTGGCGGAGGTCGGGCAACCCAGTTGGTCGCTCACGACGCTCAGCTCGTCTCGCGTCTCCGCAAGCCTGAGCATGGTTTTCACGAAGTTATGGCCAAATGTCGAATAGACCCAGGCCGTCCGTAGGATCACATGGTTCTCATTGGCTGCGGCAACCGCATATTCGCCTTCGAGCTTCGATCTGCCGTAGACGGATACCGGTCCGACCGGGTCGCTCTCGACATAGCGTTCGGGCTTGTCTCCATCGAACACATAATCGGTCGAGAGATGGATGACGGGAATGGACAGCTCGGCAACTGCGGCAGCGATGGCTCCTGCGCCGTCTCGATTGATGGCGAACGCCGCCGCCTCGTCGCTTTCGGCTTTGTCGACGGCAGTGTAGGCGGCCGACGACACGACGACGTCGGGTTTGAGCTTCGCAATGGTTTCACGCACCATAGAAGGCGCGAGCAAATCCAACTCGGGCCTGCCGATGGCGATGACCTCGATGTCAGGCGCATTCAGCGCTTGCAATGCAGACGTGACCTGGCCGCTCTTGCCTGTTACCGCGATGCGCATCTCACACCTTTTTCAACACGCCAAGGCGTTCACCCGAATACACGCCCTCGCGCAGCGGCTGCCACCACCATGCATTTTCCAGATACCAGTCGACGGTCTTGCGGATGCCGCTGTCGAAATTCTCCAGTGCTTTCCAGCCGAGTTCGGTCTCGAGCTTGGTCGCGTCGATAGCGTAGCGGGCATCGTGGCCCGGCCGATCGGTAACGTAGCTTATAAGATCGCTATGCGGCGCGCGTCCTGGCCGGACTTCATCCATGATCGCGCAGACACGCTGGACAACGTCGATGTTCCGCCGCTCGTTGCGCCCGCCGACATTGTATTTTTCGCCGAGACGGCCCCGTTGCACGATCAGCCAGAGCGCTCGTGCGTGATCGTCGACATAAAGCCAGTCGCGAATGTTGGAGCCGCTTCCGTAGACGGGCAATGGCTTCCGTTCCAGCGCATTCAATATGATGAGGGGAATGAGCTTTTCCGGGAAATGAAAAGGACCGTAATTGTTCGAACAGTTGGAAATGATCACGGGCAGGCCGTAAGTCCGCTCCCACGCCGTTGCCAGGTGATCGCTGGCCGCCTTGGATGCGGAGTAGGGAGAGGACGGATCGTAAGGCGTCGTCTCGGCAAACAGCCCGTCTTCACCCAGCGAACCGTAGACTTCGTCGGTGGACACGTGCAGCATCCTGAATGCCGCCTTTTCGTCCGCCGGAAGGCCTTGCCAATATTGCCGCGCAGCCTCCAGCATGCTGAAGGTGCCATTTATATTCGTTTCGATAAAATCCGCCGCCCCGGTGATCGATCGGTCGACGTGGCTTTCCGCCGCCAGATGCATGACGTAATCGGGACGAAACTCCTCGAAAGCGCTGCTGACCGCGCTTCGGTCGCAAATGTCGGCTTTGAGAAACCTGTAGTTCGGAGCATTCTCGATCGCTTTCAGCGAGGCGAGATTGCCGGCATAGGTCAGCTTGTCGATATTGAGGACGTCGGCGCCGACCTCACTGACGAGATAGCGCACCAATGCCGAACCGATGAAGCCAGCGCCACCTGTTACAAGAACACGCATGAGGCCCTCCGTTTTACGAAAATTGAAAATATGCGGGGAGTTCGGAAAGCAATGGCTGTTTGTTGTCCTTATCAGAAAGAACGTAGGCATCCATCTGCGGCCACTCGATCCCGATCTCGGCATCGTTCCACCGCAGGCCGCGGTCATGTTCGGCGCTGTAGGGAGCCGTGACCTTGTAACTGATGATGGTATCGGGCTGCAAAGTTATGAACCCATGCGCAAATCCGGCCGGCACCCAAAGCTGTGAGCCATTCTCCGGCGACAGTTCTGCAGAGACCCACTTTCCGTAGGTCGGAGAGCCATGCCTGATATCGACGGCCACATCCAGGAGCGCGCCGCGCAGGCAACGCACGAGCTTGCCTTGGGCGAAGGGAGACAACTGAAAATGCAATCCCCGAACGGTCCCCGGTTGCGCTGAAAGAGACTCATTGTCCTGCACGAAAGAAACGTCGGCCACGTTAGTGCGGAACCAGGAATCTTTGAAGACTTCGCTGAAATAGCCCCTCGAGTCACCGAATCTGGCGGGAGTGATCCTTTTAACGTCCCCGATCCCCAGTTGTTCTACATTCAATGCATACATCCTTGCATTAGGCTCGATCGCTGAATTGTGACAGCAACCAACGCCGGCAATATAGCCAATCGTGCTGCTGAGCACATACCGCGCCGGGGCCTGGACAGCAAGATGAGAATCCAGTTCTGCCAGCGGATGCGTGAAAGGTGCCGGCTCGCCTCTATCCGAGACGGCAAGGTGCCTTTGGAGTGGCATAACCGCTGCTGCCAGCGAGAATTCACGCCCGACATGCTTTGAATTTCAGTTGGCGCTTGGCAGAGGTGACGATCATGCTTTATGGCGCACGCTGGCACATCGACCGCACGGGGTTGCGATATGTGTGGTGAAACAGCGGATCGACAAATCGCCGGGCGCCCCGTTATACGAGCTGGATCGGAGTTATTCAGTTGATAGAAATTCTTTGCGCGACCTATAATGGAATGCGCTATCTTCGAGAGCAGATTGCATCCATTGAGGCGCAGACGCTCACCGACTGGCATGTGACGTTCTTCGACGACGGCTCAACGGATGGTACCGTCGAAATGCTCGAAGCTCTGGTTGCAAAGGATGCGCGCTTCCGCTTGACACGAAATCCCGTCAATCTCGGCTTTTGCGGTAACTTCCTCAACAACCTTTCGAATCTCAAAAGTGCTGACGCTTATGCGTTCTGCGACCAGGATGACATTTGGTATCCGGACAAACTCGAACGTGCGTTCGACTGGCTGTCGCGGATCGACCCTGGCACACCGGCAGTTTATTTCGCTCGGACCGAAATTGTCGATGAACAACTCAATCATGCAGGCATGTCGCCCGAGTTCAAACTCGAACCAAGTTTTCGCAACGCCCTGGTCCAGAGCATCGGTGGAGGCAACACCATGATGTTCAATCAGGCGGCAAGGGACCTTGTGGTCAACACATTGCCGAAAACACGTCTCATTTCCCACGACTGGTGGTTCTATATTGTTGTGTCAGGCTGCGGCGGCGAGGTCAGATACGATTCGGAACCGGTGTTGAAATACCGTCAGCACGCCACCAACCTGGTTGGCGCCAACAACGGTATCTCAATGCAAGTCGCCAGATTGTGGATGGCTTTTCGCGGGCAATGGCGTGCGTGGAACACGGCTCACGAAGAGGCGATCAAGACCTTCGAGGATCGTCTTACCCCCGAAAATCGCACCGCTTTCCATGCTTTTCAGCGGGCTCGCAACGGTGGTTGGCCCTTTGAGAGATTGTCGGTGCTCAAGCGAACCGGGATAAAGCGCCAAAGCACGCTCCAGACCAAATTTCTTCCCATCCTCGCTCTCCTGAACAGATTGTAGGCGTCGGCTTCTTATCTTCGGCTTCGAAGGAAGCAGGCCTCTTGAGGCAGGTAAACGCAACGTCGCGTTTAAGTTAGAAGGCACAGCGATATCGGCCTTGTTGTCTTTGAGCGAGAGACGTCGATAGCAGTCACTGGATCGAGATTTAGCCCCGAACGACGGGCGCAAAGCCTGTGCTGCCGCGATCCGCACAAATGAGGGCGACGAGGTAGGCGAAGATCGGATCCAGAGCCTTCTGATTGAACATGATGCCAAAGCTGCCCGTGATCACGTAGCTGCTGACGAGCAGAAGAGCGAGCGCGATGGAGATGTCCCGGCCCGGCCCCGCTTCTTTTCTCCACGCGCCTATCACGGGCGTCATGAGCATCAGGCAAAGCGCTGCAATGCCGAAAACGCCGGCGTCGATTCCTGCGGTCAGAAAGCCGTTGTGAACATGCGAGAAGGGCAGCTGCGGCCTTATGTTATCGGGAAGTTCCGCCAGGACCGAAGCCATCCGGTTTTGCGGACCATAACCCGTCAACGGGTCCTTACGGATTGCCGATAGCGCGCCTTTGTACAAAGCGATCCGCGCGCTGAGCGATGTAATCTCGCCGTCGCTGCGTTCGAGTGTTGTCAGGTCTCCCTGGAGCGCCTGGATGCGATCGAGGATTTGGCCGCTGCCCAAGGCGACAATTCCCGCCAACAGCAGGGAGCCGGTAATTGCCAGGCTGCGCAAACTCAGATGGAAGCTGTGTTTGCGAAAATACCAGAGAAAGATGACGATATGGACGGGAATGACCAGCCAGGCTGAGCGCGTTCCCGAAAGCAGCACGCAGCCGAGACCCGCGGCATATCCCAATATCGCAATTCTTTGCTCTACGCTTCTGGGAGATTGAACGTTGAGAAGCGCAATGCCGCCGAAAAGAACGCCTATGACTCCGAGGAGTGCAGCGTTCGAAGTTCCCGCCTCTGCCCTCGGCATCAGAAAGATGATCTGCAGCAGACTGAAAAGAAAGGTAAGGATCATGCCGATACCGGCGCCGAGGATAAAGAGTGGCACGAGACGGCCATCGGGAGAGTGGCGCATCCGCGGCAAGATCAGCCAGACCGAAAAGAAAGGCAGGAGCCGGAATATCCAGTCCAGTTCCTCGGAGTAAGGTGGATTGATGAATATGCTCGCGATCATCACCAATGGGTAGATCGACATGCCGATGGCAACCAGCCGGTCGGATCTCGACAGGTTCAACGCAAGGCGGCCAGTCGCCAGACAATAGATGCCCCACACCATGGACGCGAGGAGGATGAAGGAGTTGAAGTTCGACGAAAGTCCTGGAAGGATTGCAAAGGCAAAGACCGCAATGCGGTTATTTCGGTCGAGCGAATCTCCCGTCCCATTCTCGGGACCAAGAACCGCTATTTTGAGTTGTCTGAAGTAATTCAATTTGCCGGTCCTGACCGTGCCCACGCTGCCTCGCTAAGGATCGTGGTCACCGCTGTCAAGCTGTGGATGTCGGTGCAATCTATGGCTTTATTCAACGTTGTATTCCGGCAACAGGAAGTCTGGATGAACGTGTTTCTATTCGATGACGGGCGGCAAGCGTATGCGACAATTGGGCCAGCTTTGCCAGAAAACACGCCTGAGGTGCGCTTGATTTGAAAATTTGATCGTCAAACGGCATGATCGATGCCCTACCAGAGCGACAGGCCACTGTCCTCTGAAAAGCCGCAGACCGGCAGTGGCGATGGGATAGTCGAGGCAGGCCGCCGACAGAGAGCATCGAAGGTTCTGGCCCCAGCTTTTCACAGATGTGCCTTGAGCTTTGCGCCAAGGAATGGGTCTGCCTTGCAACGCCGCCTGGAAAGGTCGTAGCCCTCTCCAGGCGTGATCGCGTATCGGGACACAAAGCGATATGCGTGGCGCCGGTTCGATTCCGCTCAAGGCGGGATATCTGAGGAGGTACTGAATGACGATGAATGCCCATCCTGCTGATCATCGCTGACACGACGAATGTTTTGACGACAAGCGCCCGCATGCGGGTGTTCTCATGGCGCCTTACCGTGAGGAGATCTAAATCTCTCCAAAATGTTCGCTCAGCACTGCAGGAAGCTCGTCAAGATCGAGAATCGTCTTATGGCCGTCGTATGACTTCTCCGCCCTTACACAAGCATGCGCTCCGGTGAGTACGCGAACTGTTAATGCGCCCAAGGGGTTAAGTCCGACGAAATCCTTCGCCGGATTATCGCCCACATAGACAAGGTCGCGCCAAGTGCACCCTTCCAGATCGAGAATACGCTGGAAGCATAGCGTCGAGGGTTTGGCTGCCGCTCGTCCGAAGCGATGTGTGATGAAAACCCGGCGGAATTCCGGCCAAAGACCAAGCGCATCGACCTTGTTACGTTGAACGATCTTATGGCCGTCGGTGACGAGGTACAGCGGAACGCGTCCGCCAAAACGGCTAAGCATTCTGCTGCCGGACGGCCATAGTTCCAGGTTTGGCCGGTGATGCCGATAGACCTTGACGCATTCAGCTACACGTGCGCGTGACCACTTCCCGTGGCTTTCGAGCCAGCGGTCAAAGACCTTGCCCCGGCCTTCGACGGTCAAGGTCTCTCTTAAGGTAGCGAGGGAAGGTTCTGCGTCCCATCCCCAACGGGCGTGGCCGTGGGATGCGACTGCTGCCAAGCCGCTATCGACGAACTTTGATTCGTCATAGAGCGTGTCGTCGAGATCAAAGATCAGGATCATAGATCAAAATATCCCGTGGAAACCGCACCTGGCGAACTTCTCTAGAGTCTCGCACGAACGCCGGCAGTATGCTTTCAGGCATAACTGCTTCGAGAATAGACCAGAAAAGAAGGTCGAGTCCCACAGCGATTGACGTTGTGGAGGCCCCTCCGAAGCGAGGATTGGTCTCGATGATGGCCAACCCACCATCCGCTACAATCGCTTGCATCACAACAGGGCCGGACAAGCCGAGAGCTTCAAGAGCCGAGGTCGCTAAGGTCTCCAACTCGATGGCACGAAAGGTGGTCGTAACATGGCTCTCGCCATTCAGCACGCGGTCACGCCTGCGCAGCACCAAGCCGTGCACGTGACCCGATCGGTTTAGCCAGGCATCGATGCTGATTTCGGGACCCTTTGCGAAAGGCTGGAAGATCGGACAAGACAATGATGCCGCATGGGCGCGCGCGGCACGCACATCGAGATCGAGGCCTAAGCCAATTGAACCTGCTCCATACCGTTCTTTGACGACCAGACGGCTCGTTCCGAACGGGTTTGGCGTTGGTGCTGCGGGAATTACCGGAAGACCCAGCGACGAACCGCTCTCTGCAAATGCCAGTTTGTCCACGCAGCGCGAAATTGCATCAGGAGCCGACACGATGACGGCGACCCCAGCTTCGGCAAAACGGGCCTTGTGCCGGGACCAGAACAATAGCTCACCATCCCGGCTAGGAAGAATCGCCCGGATGCCCCGCGCGATGCATCCTTCGAGCAAGCTATCGATATAAGCTTCCTCGGTTCGTGGCATAGCCCAGAAGTGGTCCGCAATATACCGGGAGGGGGACTCTGGATCGACGTCTCCCGCGATCACCTCCGCTTTCGGATCGATCCGGCAGACCGCTTCCTTCAAAGCAAGAAGCAAGGGCGCCTTGCGGGAAGCAGAGGTCAGCAGAACTCTGAGTGGCACTAAGTTTATCCTTCCATTGGCAGGCCGTCGGCGTAGGCCAATGCCTCCCTCGGGTCATCGGCTCGCGGAAGCACACGATGGGTAGTGACGCGAATTACATTATTCTATCACCAGATACGAAGTCAGCGGATTTGCCGGATCGCGCCGGATCGCATAGCGCGACAGGCCCAGAACCTCACGCAGGGCCAGCGTCTCTCCAGGAAACTCCGGCATGTTGAGTTCGTCGAAAGCCAGTACGCTACCCTTGGTCAGATACGGCAGAATTGCTTCAAGGCAATCGCGCGTCGGAACGTATAGGTCGAAGTCGAAATAGGCTAGCGCCACGATCGTCTCGGGCCGCGCCTTGAGATAGGCAGGAACAGTCTGTGTTGCATCCCCGCGGACCAACTCGTGCTTTTTCTTGTGAGGGATAGGCGCGTTCTGGGTATGGAAATCGAGTATGCTTTCGAGTTCCATCTCCCAGTTTGCAGCAACACCGTAGTCACCCGGCAGGACATTTCCGCCGTCCTCCGCCGCAACCGATGGAAAGCCCTCAAAAGTATCAAAGCCGATAATTTTGCGATTATAGTTGTAAGGCTCGTGGATGCCGCGAAGATTGGAGAACAAGGCCATGTTCTGTCCCCAGCGCACGCCAAATTCCATAATCACGCCGTGCACCGGGAGGATCATTTGGTAGAGTTGCTGCATGAAATTTATTCGCGACAAGGTTTGACGCGTCAGGTAGAGGCCGAGATTGTCCAAAAGCTCGCGGTCCGGCACGGCCGAGCCTCGCAAGCCGTCTACGAGTGCCTGCTTTCGATCAGTTTCTCTCTGCGTCGAACCGACGAGGGTCCGGATAGAGCGATCTTCAGTCATGTCGCAGTTCCTTCGGTCTTGGGGCGCAGAAAGGCAGTCAAGTTGCGTCCGAACCCAACCTCGGCGAGTGCGCTGTAGAACCGGTTGGCGGCCTCCGGGCCGGCGGCACCCACAATTGCCTCGAGCTTCAGGCGCGCGCGATGGGCGTCCCGCCCCAAAGCGGGATTTGCAACGTAGTTCGACCCCGGATGGGCGAGAAAGAAATCTATGGGGAAGTCACCGATGATCGCCAAGGTGTCCCAGCCCGTCGCTTTGGCAGTGATCTTCAGGCTGTCGGCAGTGAAGTAGGACATATGGTCAGGAATCGCAATCCAAAAGCGCCTATCTATGTCACCGTTCGACAACAGAGTCTCATGATACGCGTTACCGTCATTAGGCACTGTTACCACCAGAAGGCCGCCGGGTTCCACGAGCAGCCGTAGGGCTTCCATGAGCCCAATGGGATCGAGTACATGCTCCAGCACGTTACCGAGCCAAACAAGATCGTAGGTGGTGTTTGCTGCGATGTGGGCCTGGAGCAGTGCGAAAATATCTCCTTGTTCCACCCGGTCGGCCATTTCCCGGTTCATATTTTCGACACCGACGGCGCTGAAGTCAATGCCGGCAACCGTCCACCCTCTTGAGGCAAATTCAGCCATCACGAAGCCTTCGCCGCAACCGACATCAAGGAGGCGACCACGCCGGCTATCCCCGAGGATACTCTGCGCCTTTGCGGCACGCTGTGTAATTCTAAGGCGAATGGCGTGCAGTTCTTCTGGCAGGTATTCGCGACGATAACTGCTGCGCTCGGTCTGATAATAGGTCTCGGTGTAGTAGGCAGCGAGCGCCTCCGGGGAGGGGCGGTCAACAACTTCGAGAAAGCCGAAGGGATGACGACGAAGTCGGGGGTCAGTCATCCGAAGAGCCTTTCGTGTTTATATTCGGCAATCGTCCAATCTTCCTCGGTGTCGATATCCTGCATGCGGTCCGCCGGTACCACGATCGACCCGGTGTTCGTGCCCATAAGCACCTGAGTGCGCAGGAAGGCTGCAGTTCGGAACCAATACCACTGTCCCACATCATGGTAAGCCGCCGGCAAATCCTGACTCCGGGAATTGAGGTTCTCTGGGAAGTTCAAAAGCACCCTTCCCGCCGCGTCCCGCGCCAGCGATCGCCAAATCGGATAGGAAAAGGCTGCGATCGGCATCATGACGTCGAAATCGCTGTCCTCGAGGCGTGCCCGTCCGTTGGCCAGGTCTCTGCCCTGTACAAACGGCGCGGTCGGATAAAGACAGCAACCCAGTGTGTAGTTGTGCCCAATTTTGCTGAGTTGTTCGAGTACCTCTGCAAGGACGTCGGCGGTAGTTGCGTAGTCGTTGGACGTACGAGCCGACCGTAGGAAGGGCACTTCAGCTCCCGCCGCGCGGGCCACATCCGCGATTTCGTCATCGTCGGTCGAAACAAGGACCGAGTCGAAAGCGCCGGACATCAATGCAGCCTCAACCGACCACAGCAGCATCGGGCGACCGCGGAAAGGGCGAATATTCTTCCGAGGAATGCGCTTGCTGCCGCCGCGGGCCGGAATGATGCAGACGGCGTTCGACCCTCCGTTCAAGCCTCGAACCCACCCTCAATCATCGAAGCGTCAAGGGGCTCCCCGAAAGCGATGTCGCGCGCGGCACAGCGGCCGAGCAAGGCATCGAAATGCTTCGGTTTCATGCCGAAGCCAGGGCGGATCGATCGCAGATTGACGTCGGTAAAAATTTCGCCCTTCCTGACAGGCGCGACGATATAAAGTGAGCGGCGGTTCTTGAGAACGATGGTTTCGGATGCCGTCGGTGCAAAGGCCGGCGTGCCGACGGCCACCCGGGCAATGCGCGCGGCCTGCACGAGGCTGGCCAGTTCGGCCGGCTCCAGCGAAAAGGCACTGTCCACCCCGCCCTCGGACCGATCCAGCGTGAAGTGTTTTTCGATGAAATCCGCCCCGAGTGCGATAGCAATGGCCGGAACCACCGTGCCTAGTGTGTGATCCGACAAGCCGGCAACAACCTCGAACCGGCGGGCGATCTCTCCGATGGTGGCCAAGTTGGCTTCTTCGGGTGGCGCGGGATAAGCAGCGGTGCAGTGTAGCACCACAAGCTCTTCAGCTCCTGCAGAACGCGCGGCCTCCACAGCTTCGCCGATCTCTTCAAGGCTTGCCATCCCTGTGGACATGACGATCGGCTTGCCAGTCCGGGCAACACGTCTGATGAGTGGCAAATCGATCAGCTCTGGCGATGCGATCTTGTAGGCCGGGGCGCCGAGCGATTCCAGAAGATCGACTGCGGTCGCATCGAACGGCGACGAAAACAGCGTGATCCCTACCTTGCGTGCATATTCGAAAATAGGGGCGTGCCACTCCCATGGGGTGTGCGCTTCCTCATACAGGCCATAAAGTTTGCGGCCGTCCCAAAGCCCGCCTTCGACGGTGAAACCTGGCCCATCGTGGTCTATCGTGATGGTATCGGCGCGGTAGGTCTGGATTTTCACGCCGTCGGCGCCAGCCTCTTTCGCCTTGTCGATGATGCGATAGGCACGCTCGAGATCCTGGTTATGATTGCCGGACATCTCTGCTAAAATGTAGGGAGGGTAATCGGGACCGATTGCTCTTCCGGCGATCGTAACTCTCTTTTGCTGTATGTTAGACAATTTCACCGAATTTCTCTTACGCTGCGATTACAGTGCCGCTCCATCAATCTCAGCACTGGCGGCGGTGCACTTGTGACAAACGGGTTTGAGAGCAATACCGTCTCTTATTATCGTCAACCTATTCGCCTATGCAACCGCTATTCTTATGTCGGTGCGGCGGGCTGCCGTTCAGTTTTCGTGAGCCGTGAAAGATGCTGCGCATCGCAAAATTCTGATACTTTTTTGGTCCTGCCGATAATATGAAGCATGGCGAGCATCATGCTTGTGCGTTCCGCAATGCAAGGGCCCGTGCAGTGACTGCTAGATTGAAGAACCAGTCGAGGATATGCCCTTTATGATTGCTGAGTCAGCTTTGACGGATAAGTCTCGGACGGTCGCAGTTATCGTCACATATGAGCCTGATCCCGAAGCACTGTATCCGCTTATAGAGAGCGTCCGCACCCAAGTTGATGATATCTATCTGATCGATAATGGTGACGGAACGAAGCTTCCTTCGTTCGTGTACGACTTCAATATCGAGGTCACCTGTCTGGGCGAGAATTACGGTATCGCTTACGCGCAAAATGTTGCGATCCGCCGAGCCGAGGCGCGGGGTTGTGAATACATCCTGCTGTTGGATCAAGATAGCGTGCCTGCTGCTGGAATGGTCCGGCAACTCATAACCGCTCTCGAAGGCTTGAAGGAAAGGGGGATTGCGGTAGCGGCTGTGGGGCCGAGCTATCTCGACCATCGCCAAGGCGAAACGGCGCCGTTTGTATATCGACAAGGGCTGAAGCTTAAGCGGCGTCCCAGGTCGGAGCAAGAGGAAACAAGCAGTGCCGATTTTCTGATTGCCTCAGGTTCTCTTATTCCCGTCGCCGTCTTCAAGAGTGTTGGTCATATGGAGGAGGGGCTATTCATTGATTATGTCGATATCGAGTGGGGCCTGCGTGCCAAGGAAAAGGGTTTCGGCTTATTTGGCGTGAACGATGCCTTCATGGAACATTCGATGGGGGACGAATGGATTGATTTCAACGGCCGCAGCGTCCCGGTTCATAGCCCTTTGAGGCACTATTATGCGGTTCGCAATGCTGTCTGGCTCATCCGGCGGCCATGGATCGGCTGGGCATGGCGCTTTATATTGGCTCTGCGCATTTTCCGTCAGTTCGTCTTTTTCAGTGTGTTTGGGGTTAAGAGGTGGCACCATTCGAAGATGATGGTTCTCGGAATCTACCATGGCCTGATCGGCCGAACGGGTCGATTGTAATCCCGTCGTCCCGCCGATCAGCGTTTTTGTCCTAGCGCATCGGAAAGCAGGATGCGTAGATTCCAAAGTGTCCTTTGTTGCATCCGACGGGGACGCACGGCGCTCTAATGAGACGGAAAATACGTCTCAGTCTCGAACCAATTGAGATTGCGCTGTACCATCATCTCGTAATGAGACTGATCTTCACAGGCCCGTATCTGTTTCATGACGAATTCAAGGTCGCCTACCTGGGAATGCTCGGCATTCAAGGCGGTGTAGTCTGAAACTGGAAATTCCCGCATGATCAACGCAGGAATCCCGCGCCCGATGCCTTCCAGAAGCGCAGTCGACCCAAATGAGACCGTTGCGAATATCATATTCGGCAAATCCAGTTCATTCGCGGTCTGATCGGTAAAGATAAACTTATGTCCCGATGGAAAAGATCTCTCCATCCAGTCCGCAGGCTCCCAATAGGCCTTCGGCTTCACCAAAACGCGAAATCTGTCGGGCAAGGATCCCAACGCGCTGTAGAACCGGCGTAACGCTTGCTCCTGGCGAGCGTTGTCAAGTACGGGCATCCTGTTCAGCCGATGTGCGCCTGCGAAAACGACGACATGGACGGGCTCGTCGGCGCAATAGGGGCGCCCGCCTTGCGGTTTTGCAAGCATCAGGCTCGAATCGACGTGGATCCGCGCTGAATCCACGCAGCGCGCCCAGGCTTGCGCGGCGCTAGATGTCATCGCTGTGACACCCGCAATAGCAGCATGTTTATGAAAGGGAACGTGTCCCGCATTGGAAGAGTGAGGCCACACGTAGATCGCGCCCCCTGCTGCCGCTACTGCATGGCTTATCAGTGCAGATTCAAAAAACAGGTGGTCGGATATATGGACTTCGCGAGCCCCCGTTGCGGCAACGGCCCTGTGTGCAGTGGCCAGCGCGGCTTTTGAGGTACCGCCCACCAACTGAAAGAAACCGTGGGCGAGATCCGGAATACTTCCAGAGGGGGCAAATATTGCAAATTCCCTGCAGTCCGTCACCATCCGGAAATTCAAACTTATCTGTTGGCCATTGTCCGCCTTACCCCAGAGGAGAATATCGTCGGCGGAGTTTGAGTCTCGCGCATTCCCGACAATGGCAGCGTTGCCAATCGAAGCTTTAATAGCGCCGGGATCGCGCATGCCGTTACCGCAGAAAATCCGCTCCACTCGTTTCGAAGGCACCCTGGCAGCAACATCCGACCGCCACCAGGCGCGGTCTGGAATGAAATTGAGATTTGATCTTCCCGAAAGGAAACGGCCGGCCAATTCCTCGGAGTCGGCGAGCAAGAACACTGCGGCGCCGCGTCGCCGGAGTTCCCGCGCCAGGACGATGGGCTCAAGCTGGCTCTGAGCCCAGTGACTCAGGCAGGTAATCTCTCCGGTGTGGATCGGGATGATAATGATCCGCTTGCCGAACTTGTCGTGAATATGCCGCGCCAGATGGCGAATCGGATAAATGACGCAAATTTCCGACCAGATTGAAAAGAGCCAAGCGGCGGAAAAGGCGGCCGCATCGCTCGGGCTATCGGGAACAAACATTCGTGTGAGACGACGGCATACGCGGGCCGCCAATTCGATGCTGATCCGGGTGCCGGAAGAAGGATTTCGCCCTCCGATCGGATAATTCGCTTCCTCTTGCAGCGCTTCCAGAAGCCTAGAGTCTAATACCTCGTATCTTTCTTTTAGAAATACCTTCGTATCGGGGCGCTTTGCTACGATAACGTCTAGATTAGAGTGGTTTCTAATGTGAATTTTACAGAGAATTTGCCTAAGTAAAGCTCTTATGTGTCTTTTCCCAATCATATATACTCCGAGCTAAATTTTTTGATTCCTGTGGCCGGCAGCACGATATCATAGGGTGCTTGCGAGCCAGCCGGTATTCTCAGCTTCTTCTGCATATCGAACGTGCGCCAACCATAAGGTGCTCCGCGCGCGAGGCCGAAACCGGATCATTCCGGCGGTAAAATCCTGTGGGAAGCCCTTTTGTCAAATACCCTATTTCCAACACAGCAATTATCGATAGAAGCTAAACTCAATAACGCAGTGTTCCAAATGCCGAGAGAGAGCTAGATGCTTGTATCCAAAAATTCGCTCGAACCTTCTCAGCACGTCAGAAAATCGGCCTGGCTCGAACATGCGCCTTTCGCCTTCTGGGTGATGCAGGAGTTGCGGCCTCGCACCGTGGTCGAACTCGGGACACACAACGGCTTTTCCTTCCTTTCATTCTGCCAGGCAGCCAAGGGGGGTGGGATCGGCACAAAAATCTACGCCATAGACACGTGGCAAGGGGACGAGCATGCCGGTCTCTACGAGTCTGAAGTGCACGATTCACTCCGAGCCGAATTGCTCAAGGAATATCCAGGCATCGGCACTATGGTGCGATCGACTTTTGCCGATGCGAGGCCTCAGTTCGCCGATGGATCCGTCGATCTTCTGCATATCGATGGGCGCCATCGCTATGAGGATGTGCTGGAAGACTTTCAAAGTTGGGAAAGCGCGCTATCCGACAGAGCGGTAGTCCTGTTTCATGATACGCGAGTAGAGACCGGCGACTTCGGTGTCTGGAAGTTTTGGGCGGAGATTTCGGCCGCGCATCCGAACTTCGAGTTTCATCACGGCAATGGTCTGGGCGTCCTCGTCGTGGGCAAGAAGGCGCCGGAGGCGTTGAAGGCTCTCTGCGCTCTTACGCCGGAAGAACAAGCCGTCAACCGCATGCTCTACTCGAGGCTGGGTCTCGTCAATTCTCTTGATCACCAGATAGACGTGGCTCGTGAGCAATTGGGGGTCATCGGGGAGCAGGCAAAGCTGCTGACGGCCGATCGCGACCGTATCGCCAATGCCTTCGAACAACATCGCCAGGCGATGGACATGATGCTGTCTTCGACGAGCTGGAAATTGACGGCTCCGCTCCGGTTGGCGAACCGCGCCGGTGCCCGTATTCCGCAGCTCGCCAGCATGATGCAGATGTTGGCAACGAGACACGGCGGTTATGCGCGCCTTGCACAGAGATCGCTGAACATCCTGAGGCGGGATGGATTGGCAGGCGGCAAAACAGCATGGGCGCGCGCCAAGGCATTGCGTCATGGAGGCAACCCGCTTTCCGGCAACGACTATGAGAGCTGGCTTAAGCGATATTCCGGCCTCGATGAGGTGGGACGCGAAAAAATTCGGTCCGAAATTGCGTCGTGGGAAAAACCGCCGCTGATTTCGGTCGTCATGCCGGTCTACAACCCGGAGGTCGATTGGCTGAAGGAAGCTATTGCGTCTGTGCAAGCGCAGCTCTATCCGTCCTGGGAGTTATGCATCGCGGACGATCAGTCGACGTCCGAGCATGTACGCCCCCTACTTGAAAAAATCGCCGCTGCCGATCCGCGCATAAAGGTTGTTTATCGCGCTACGAACGGGCATATATCCGAGGCCTCCAATTCCGCATTGGAACTCGCGTCCGGCAGTTGGATGGTCCTTCTCGATCAGGACGATCTTCTTACGGAAGATGCGCTGTATTATGTCGGTCGTGCCATCAGCCGTGAGCCAAACGTTGCGTTGATCTATTCCGATGAGGACAAGATCGAAAACGGCCGGCGTTATGACCCCTACTTCAAGCCGGACTGGAACCCAGATCTGTTGCGGTCGCACAACATGGTTTGCCATCTTGGCGCGTACCGGATGGATCATGTGCGGGCCATCGGCGGCTTTCGGAAGGGCTTTGAAGGCGCGCAGGATTACGATCTGGTGCTGCGCTTCTCTGAGCGCCTGCTGCCGGGGCAGATCTGCCATATCCCGCGGGTTCTGTACCACTGGCGAAGCCATTCCGGCAGCACGGCGCAAAGCGGCAGCAACAAAAATTATGCCGCCATCGCCGGTCAAACCGCCCTGAACGAACATCTACAGCGGACGGGGCTGGCTGGTCACATCGAAATATTGCCGACTGGAATGTACAGGGCGCGCTACGATCTGCCGCCCAATCCTCCGAAGGTAAGCCTGATCATTCCAACGCGAAACGGATTGCGGCTTCTGCGTCAGTGTGTCAGCTCCATTCTCGAGAAAACCACCTATCCCAATTTTGAGATCCTGATCGTCGATAACAATTCGGACGACCATGCGACGTTGCGCTATTTCGACGAAATTCGGTTGCACGAGCGGGTGAAAGTCGTTCGCGATGGACAGGCTTTCAATTATTCCGCAATCAACAACAAGGCCGTCAGTCTTGTCGACGGCGAATATGTCGGCCTCATCAATAACGATATCGAGGTCGTCTCTCCGGATTGGCTGAGCGAAATGGTGGCGATCGCCATGCAGCCGAAGGTCGGAGCGGTCGGCGCGCGGCTGTGGTATCCGGATGACCGGCTGCAACATGGCGGCATCATTCTCGGTATCGGCGGGGTGGCCGGTCATGCCCACAAGATGTTGAGACGCGGCGAACATGGCTATTTCTCGCGGGGCGAGCTCACGCAAACGCTGAGCGCGGTAACGGCGGCATGTCTTGTCGTCAAAAAGTCCACATACGAACTGGTCGGCGGCCTGGACGCGGAAAATCTCAAGGTCGCGTTCAATGATGTCGATTTCTGCCTGAAGCTCCGAGAGGCGGGCTTCCGGAATGTCTGGACGCCCTACGCTGAACTACGCCATCACGAGTCGGCAACGCGAGGGGTAGAAGATACTGCCGAAAAGAAAGAGCGCTTCCAATCCGAGGTGCTTTTCATGCTCCGGCGCTGGGAGAAAGTGTTGATGGCGGATCCGGCCTACAACCCCAATCTGACACTGGAATACGAAGATTTTTCGCTTGCATGGCCTCCGCGAAACGATATTGATCCCACCCTGGCGTCCTGACATCCAGATGGACAAAAATTGAAGTTTATTATTGCCATCGAGCGGTCACGGCGCATGCGCCAGGAGACACCGATGGAACAGCATGATCGAGAAGAGCACGATGGCGACGCGAGCTAAAAGCAATACCATGCGTGCGCTGGATGATATCCGTAGCGGGTTCGACCAGCGTGAACTATGGCTATACCTGGGCTGGCGAGAGATAAAGTCGCAATACAGCCGCTCTATCATAGGCCCGTTGTGGCTGACACTTTCCATGGGAATGATGGTTCTTGGTCTCGGTGTGCTTTATTCCCAGATATTGAAGATCGATGTCGCGAATTACCTGCCCAGGCTTGCGATAGGTCTCATCGTCTGGGGCCTGATCAACGGAATTATCATCGGGGCGTGCAGGATATTCGCCGTTGCCGGTGGCGCCATGCGGCAGATCAAGATGCCGGTCAGCATGTTTATCTTCCAGTTCATCTGGAGTCAGCTTCTGGTTTTTGTGCATAATTTTCTAATATATATAATTATCGCGGTAGTATTCCTGATGAATCCGGGCTGGAATGTCCTTCTGTTCTTTCCGGCGCTCTTTCTTGTTATCTTAAGTGGATTTTTTATATCAATGATACTCGGTCCGTTATGCGCGCGGTTTCGCGACGTGCCGATGATCATTGGAAGCGTTATGCAGATCATTTTCTTCATGACCCCAATCATCTGGAGCGCCGACCAGATGCCAAGCCGCGCATGGGTCCTGACCGCAAATCCCTTCTATCATTTTATCGAAATCATCCGGGATCCGTTGCTCGGAAAAACGGGCACTCTACTCAACTGGACGGCGAGTGTCGGCATTACGATTGCCCTTGGTGCGATCGCTACGGTCTTTTTCGCCCGTTACCGCGCACGCGTCGTCTATTGGAGCTAATCCTTGGCTAAAATTTCTCTGAAGGATGTCGTGGTCGACATTCCGATCTACGGTGCCAGCCATCGTTCTTTGAAGAATAGTATTCTCGCTTCAGCCACAGGCGGGCAGATAAAGCCCCGTGAAGGCACCGGTTCGGTCGTGATTCGAGCGATCGAAGGTCTGACTTTGGATATCGAACATGGCACGCGCCTTGGCCTGCTCGGCCACAACGGCGCAGGAAAATCGACAATCCTGCGGGTGATGGCCGGCATTTACGAACCGTCGGTCGGAACAGCGGAGATCGACGGCGAAGTCGCATCAATGTTCGACATTGGCTTCGGTATGGATGTCGAGGCAAGTGGCTGGGAAAACATCATTCTGCGGGGAATGTATCTCGGATACAGCCGCAAGGAGATCGAGGCCCGCGCAGAAGAGATCGGTGCTTTGACGGGGCTGGGCGAATTTCTCGATATGCCGCTTCGCACTTACAGCGCCGGCATGTCGACACGGCTTGCCTTCGCAATCTCGACATCGATCAAGCCGGAGATACTGCTTATCGATGAGGGTATCGGCGCAGGCGACGCGGCATTCCTTGCCCAGGCGCAGGAACGGATGCGCACTTTCATTTCCAACGCCGGAATTCTGGTGATGGCGTCTCACTCGAACGATCTGTTACGGGCATGGTGTAAGGAGGGCCTCTGGATGGAGCACGGTCGCATGCGGATGCGTGGCCCTATCGACGATGTCCTTGCAGCTTACACCAAGTCGCTCGGATAGGTGCAGCCAGCGCGTTACTCGATAATCTGGCCGGCGGTCAGTACGAGACGAACGGGACATCCAAGGCCACGTGCGGCCATCTGGATTTTGGCGGTCAAGCCGTGGTGAGAACGGCCAAGGGCCCGATCTTCAGCCCCTTTTCTCGTCGGAAGCGTGCTGGTGGGCGCGAATGATGGTGCTATCGACAATCAGCTATTCGAAAACACCGTCGTCCGACATCGCCTCATGGAAACGCCACCAGACACCCTTTTGGCGCCACCGGCTTTAGCGACGAAACATGCTGTTCCATGTCGCCGAACAGTTCGCTTCGGTTGGGCGTCGCAGATCGCCACAACCCGATTGGTGTGTTATTGGACCCCCGTGACAGGTCCTAGGCCAGAATCATTGTTGATATTGGGTCTTGGGATTCCGTATAGCGAATGGTCGGCAGAAAAATAGACTTAGGTGGTCATGGAGACTTCAAATCAGTTGTTTGACGGTTGTCTGAACCCAGAATCGAAATTGCCTATCATTGTGGATCTGGATGGTACGCTGATCCTGTCGGACACCTTGCATGAGTCCGCTGCGGTTGCGCTTTTCCGTAAACCGCTGGTTCTGTTTCACGCGCTGAGACAGCTCGTGAACGGCCGCCATGCACTGAAGGCTGCGCTCGCGAAAGAAGTCGACTTGACCCACGAGGTGTTACCGCTTCGGGAGGATCTCGTCGAATGGTTGCGCAGCAAGGCAGAAGAGGGGCATGAACTCCATCTTTGCTCGGCCGCGAATCAATCCGTGGTAGACGCGGTTGCGAAAAGAGTCGGCATATTCGCCTCGGCCGTCGGCTCATCAAGCTCAAATCTGAAAGGCAAGGCCAAGGCGCTGTATCTCGAAGGTCGCTTTCCTGACGGCTTCATCTATGTCGGTGACCATGCGGCGGACCTGCCTGTATGGCAGGCGTCAAAGGGCGTCGTGCCCGCCGGCGTCAGTCAAAGTGTGTCGCGGGAGCTCAAGCGGCGCAACCTGCCGGTGATCGCCGAATTTCATTCGCCGTCACTGAAGTTCAGGGAGTTCTTGAAGGCCATCCGCGTTCATCATTGGACCAAGAACGTTCTGCTTTTTGTTCCATTGATTCTGGCCCATGAATGGACCAACCTCTTACTCATTCTGCAAACCGTCTCAGCATTCGCCTGTCTCCTGGCGGTCACCTCTGCCACCTATTTGCTCAATGACATTGCCGACCTCAATACGGATCGTCAGCATTGGTCGAAACGCTACAGGGCCCTGGCCAGCGGCAAGCTGTCTATCCGGGCCGGTTTCATGCTCGCGGGTGGGCTGCTGGTAGGCGGTTTCTTTTTCGCGGCCTTGCTGTCCCCGCAATTCACGCTCGCCCTCCTTGCGTATCTGGTGATAACGGGAGCGTATTCGCTGGGCTTGAAGCGGGTTCCTCTGCTCGACACTCTTATTATCGGCATACTTTTCACGACACGCCTCATCATGGGGACGGTCTTGCTCGAGAGTTCGAAGCCGGCATGGCTGCTGACCTTTGCCGTGTTCCTGTTCTTTTCGCTGGCCGTGGCAAAACGTCATACGGAAATTGTTCGGGCAGCAACCAGCGGCTCGCTGAGTCTCAAGAGTCGCGGTTACGAAATCGAGGACGCGCCTTTGACGCTTTCGCTCGGTATCGGCACCGCCCTGGCGTCGCTCGTCGTCCTGATGATCTTCGTCTTGCAGGAAATGCTGCCTGGCAAAGCCTATTCCTCTCCGCATTTCCTGGGTGGAATTCCTATCATGCTGTCGATTTGGCTTGGCAGAATCTGGCTTCTGGCACACCGGGGGAAGATGAACGACGACCCGGTCAGCTTTGCCATTCGCGACCGTATCAGCGCTGGTCTCGGCGTCGTGGTTGCGATCTTGTTCCTGGCCGCACTATGACCAGATTCGAGCCGGCCGACGTCCGTTCGTGGGGTAATGTGCTGCAGGCGGAACACCATGCGGCTTTTCCTGCCTGGCGAGACCAGCTTGCCCGCATCGTGCTGTCCGGCCGCCAGGAAGGGCGAGCGCTTTTAGCGACGGGCCTGCGTCGCTCCTATGGTGACAGTGGCCTCAATCCCGAAGGCGGATTGATTGATATGACCGGTCTCGACCGGATCATTGACTTTGATCGAGAGCGTCGCCTTGTTCGGGTGGAAGCAGGCTTGTCGTTCGACGCCTTGCTCGGGGTCATCGTCCGCCAGGGATTCTTTCTACCTGTGACACCCGGCACGCGTTTCGTGACGATGGGCGGCGCCGTCGCAAACGATGTTCACGGCAAGAACCATCATATCAACGGCACCATCGGACGCTGGGTCCGCAGGATCGGGTTGATGCGCTCCAACGGCGAGGAACTTGAGCTAACGCTCGAAAGCGATCCCCAGCTGTTTTCTGCGACGATCGGCGGCCTGGGGCTGACCGGTGCAATAACCTGGGTTGAACTGGAAGTCCTGCCGATCGAGAGCGCGGTCATGGAAGCCGAAAACATTCCCTTTGACAATCTCGACATGTTCTTCTCTCTGGCAGCCGAGAGCGACAACGCGTTCGACTACACGGTCTCCTGGATCGATTGCCTCGCAAAAGGCGCATCCCTGGGCCGCGGAATTTTCACGCGTGGCAACCACGCAAAGACCGGCTCTCGCCTGCCGGGCCGCGGGAACACCAAGTTCACGATGCCGCTCAGCCTTCCCAGCCTCTGCATGAACCGTTATTCGATCAGCGCTTTCAATTCGCTGTATTTCTGGAACGGCAAGCGAAAGGCCGGGAGGCAGAACATACCGATATATCAGTTCTTCTATCCGCTCGATTCCATCGGGCGTTGGAACCGGATGTATGGCAGCAAGGGAATGTATCAGTTTCAGTCGGTGGTACCGCCGGCTGTCGAGAAAGACGCTACGAAAGAAATGCTAAAGACCATCTCTGCCAGCGGGCAGGGGTCGTTTCTAGCCGTTCTCAAGACATTCGGCGCGATTTCCTCGCCCGGAATGCTGTCTTTCCCGCGACCGGGAACGACATTGGCGCTGGATTTTCCAAATCATGGCGAGACCACCTCGAGGCTGATGGCTCGGCTCGATGATATCGTGCTGGAAGCGGGTGGTCGGCTCTACCCTGCCAAGGATGGCCGTATGCCGGCACGAATGTTCAAGGCCGGTTATCCGGCTTGGCAGGACTTCGCCAAATACGTAGATAGCGGGTTCAGTTCGCATTTCTGGAAGCGTGTATCGCAAGAGTAAGGGGGCTCCATTGCGGGTTATCATTTTAGGGGCCACCTCGGCGATCGCCTCTGCGGCCGCGAGGCTTTATGCAGCAGAAGGCGCAAACCTGCTGCTGGTCGGGCGGGACGAAAATCGTCTGGCGCAAGCTGCCGCGGATCTGAAGATGCGTGGCGCGGAGACCGCCGAAGTCGCCATCAGCGATCTCGGCGACCCGGCTGACGTTGAGAAGCGGTTGGACGCATTCGTCAGGCAGCTTGGCGGCGTCGATCACGTTCTCCTGGCCTATGGCATCCTCGGCAATCAGGGCGAGGCCGAGCGCGATTTGACTGAGGCGGAAACGATCCTGCGGGTCAATTTCAACTCGGCTGCCGCGTGGTGCCTTGCGACGGCCAACATTATCGAGAAGCAGGGCCGCGGCACGCTCGCCGTCATCGGTTCGGTTGCAGGCGACAGGGGCCGCCGAGCCAACTTCATCTATGGGGCGTCGAAGGCTGGTCTGGAGGCGCTGGTTGTCGGCATAGCGCATCGTTTTGCCGATAAGGGGCCGCGGGCTGTGCTCATCAAACCCGGTCCGACGATGACACCGATGACCGAGGGCATGAACCGCAAGGGTGCGCTCTGGGCCAAGCCGGAGCAGGTCGCGGCAATCGTTCATGCCCGTGCGTATCGAGGCGGCCCGGTGGCGTATGCTCCGGGCTTCTGGCGCTACATCATGTTGATCATTCGGAACCTTCCGAGCGCCATTTTCAACCGGATGGAAATCTGATGTCGAAGATAGTCATTACCGGCGCAGCCGGTCTGGTCGGTCAGAACGTCATTGCGCGATTGAAGAGCGAGCCCGGCCTGCAGATCGTGGGCATCGACAAACATCCGAGCAATACCGCGTTGCTTCGCCGGCTTCATCCCGAAATCGAGGTGATCGAAGCCGATCTTGCGGTGGACGGTCCATGGAAGGACGCTTTTGCCGACGCATCTGCCGTTCTGTTGAACCAGGCGCAGATCGGCGGCCTCGACGAGCAGGAATTTATCGACAACAACGTCGTGGCCACCGAGCAGATTGTCGCAGCTATGCGCAAGCACGGCGTCCCGTATTTCGTGCACATCTCGTCATCCGTGGTGCATTCCAAGGCCGAGGACTTCTATACAAGCTCCAAGACCGCGCAGGAACGTTTGATCGACACTGTAACCGATATCCCGCATGTTGTGTTGCGGCCGACATTGATGTTCGGGTGGTTCGACCGGAAGCATCTGGGCTGGCTTCGCCGCTTCATGGACCGTGTGCCCGTCTTTCCTATCCCCGGCGACGGAAAATTCATCCGCCAACCGCTGTATGTCGGCGATTTCGCAGCCATTATCATTTCGTCGCTGCGCAACAAGCCGGTCGGGAGCTTCGACATATCGGGGCTGGAGCAGATCTACTACGGCGACGTGATTCGAATGATTCATGACACCGTGAAGCCGAGAGCACGCATCATCAGGGTGCCCTACCGGCTGTTCTGGCTGTTGCTGTTCGTCTACGGCAAGTTCAGCAGCAAGCCTCCCTTTACGACCAGTCAGCTTGAGGCTCTCGTCATCCCTGAGACGTTTCCGGTCATCGATTGGCCGGGATTGTTCGATGTTTCACCGACGCCGCTGCGCGAAGCGATCCGCCAAAGCTACCTGGATCCGGTTTACAGCAGCATCGTATTGGAGTTTTAGGAGACGTGAGATGAGCCGGGTTGTGGTTATAGGCGCTGGCGCCATGGGACTGGCGGCAGCGCACAGAGCTGTGAGTTTAGGTCACGACGTTGATCTCATCGAGGCGGATAGCGTCGCGGGTGGGATGGCGGCGCATTTCGATTTCGGCGGCGTGTCGATCGAGCGGTTCTACCACTTCGTATGCAAATCGGATGAACCGACGTTTGCCTTGATGAAGGAACTCGGTATCGGCGATCGCATGCGCTGGCGGCCGACATCGATGGGCTACTACATGAAGGGACAGATCCATTCCTGGGGGGATCCGATCAGTCTGTTGAAATTCCCGCATCTCAGCCTCATTGCCAAGATTCGCACCGGTCTGCAGATGTTCCTGACCACGAAGGCGAAGAGCTTCGCTTCTATCGAAAGCAAGTCCGCCCGAGAGTGGCTGGAAGGCGGTTCGGGGCGGGAAGTGTACAACACGCTCTGGAAGCGCCTCATGGAACTGAAGTTCTATGAGCTCGCAAACGACGTATCCGCATCCTGGATTGCCACGCGGGTCCGGCGCATTGGCAATTCGCGGCGTTCCCTCTTTCAGGAGGAACTGGGTTACATCGAAGGCGGCAGCCAGACGCTCGTGGACGCCCTTGTTTCCGCCTACACGACGCAAGGCGGCCGTCTGCATCTCGGGATGCCCGTGGAGCGTATCGAGACCGAGGCAGGCAGGACGACGGGAGTGACGGCGGCGGGAAAATTCTTCCCCGCGGACGCCGTCATTTCGACTGTGCCGACACCTTATATCTCCACGCTTGTCCCGTCTCTGCCGGAAGCGTCGAAAGCGAAATACGACGCCATCCGAAACATCGGCGTCGTCTGCCTGCTGTTCAAACTGAAGAAATCCATCAGCCGGAACTTCTGGATCAATATCGTCGATGAAAGCATCGAGATTCCGGGACTGATCGAGTTTTCCAACTTGCGGCCGGTCGAGAACACGATCGTCTATGTTCCCTATTATATGCCGACCAGCCAGGCGAAGTGGCAATGGAGCGATAGCCAGTTCGTTGAGGAGGCCTTTGGCTATCTGCGCAAGGTCAATCCAGCGATCACCCGGGACGATCTCATAGAGGCCAAGGTCGGGCGGCTGAAACACGCGCAGCCTGTCTGCGAACCAAACTTCCTCGACAAGCTGCCGCCGATCCAGACGCCGATCGCCGGCCTGCAGATTGCCGACACCTGCTATTACTATCCCGAGGATCGCGGGATTGCTGAAAGTGTCCGCTACGGCCGGAATATGGCGGAGGCATTGACTTGATAAGGGACGGGGTCGTCAGCCTTTTCTCGATGCCGTTCGTCCGATTTGCAGTATCAGGCGGGATCGCGGCGGCGGCCAACATTCTTTCACGGATCGCGCTGTCGACGATTATGGACTACACGCCGGCCATCGTGCTGGCATACCTGATCGGCATGTCGACAGCCTATGTGCTGATGAAGATATTCGTCTTCGAGAAGTCGGGGCGGCATGTCGGCCATGAATATATTCGGTTCGGCCTTGTCAATTTCGTGGCATTCGCGCAGGTCTGGCTTGTGAGCGTCGGACTTGTCCACTTCGTCGTTCCGCTTGTCGGGTTTAATTTCCATGCGGAAACAGTCGCTCACGTCATCGGCGTCCTGAGCCCGATAGCAACAAGTTACTTTCTCCATAAATACTTTACGTTCGGGAGCCATCGGTGATGTTGAAGACGTCTGCACCGGGAAAAACATGGTGGATCGCTGCAGTCGGTTTTCTGCTTCTGTTCGTCAGTCTTTATCTCAAGTTTCAGCCGCTCGCCCTTCATCCGGTGCGGTCAGGCCTTGACCCTTCGTGGCAGGCGGCTCTGGCTTACGGTGTCGAACATCACCTGTTGTTCGGCACAGATCTCGTCTTTACCGGTGGCCCTCTATCCAGCCTCTATACCCAGCAGTTCGAGCCCATAACCGCCTTCGCCGTGGCGATTATATCCCTTGGCATCGTCGCCTTCGTGGCTCTTGCGCTAGGCCTGCTTTTTTCCGCATCCGGCAACGTCCTCAGCATGATTTCAGGTTGGGTCCTGGTGTCTATCTGCATGATTTCCAAGGACACCCTGCTGCTGCTCGTGCCGCTTCTGGGCGCGCTATACGGGTTCGAGAATGACTCGAAACGGGGGCTGCCCGTAACGATTGCAGGCGCGTATCTATCGGGCATACTCGCGCTCGCCAAGTTTTCCACATTCCCGGTGTCCATACTGGCCATGCTGCTGCTTGACGTCGTGGCGGTGCGTCGCCGACGAGTTCCGCTGCATTTTCTGGTGATGGTGGCCGGGCTCTACACGGGCCTGTTTATCTCCGGCCAGCCTCTGGCGCAGTTGCCTGCGTTCCTGGTCGCGAGCCTGCAGGTTTCCGGGGGCTATTCCAGCGCAATGAGCCTGTCCGTCTTCGTGGCGGATCTTGCGATCTGGCTCGCAATCGCGGCGGTGTTCATCGTGGTCCTTCTTCGTGATGCCGCATCGCGGGCTGGCAGCATACCTTACGACATCCTCATCGCCCGACCTCTCGTCATTGCCGGCTTTCTTTTCATTGCCTTCAAGGCTGGGCTTGTTCGCCATGATCTCCATACGCTTATCTCCTGGAGCGCGTTGGCGATGGTGATTACGGCGGTCGGATTTTCAGCATCCTACGTAGGGACGCGGTGGAAAAAGCTCCTGATCCCGATGGCCTGCGTCTGCATTATGCCGAGCTATGCCGCCCTTTATGTCGCCTATAAGATGTTGCCTTCAGAAAATATTCGGACACTGCCGCAACAGATATCCGAAGGCTTGGTCCGAGGACGCGAGTTTCTGTTTCAGCCAACCGTTTGGCTTGATAAGCTTAAAGGGGAGAATGCCGCCTCTCTGGCTGCCATTCGCCAAAAAACGCCGCTGCCGGCGTTGAACGGTTCCGTTGATATCATCCAGTCAGAGCAATCGGATGTCATCGGGAATGGCCTCGACTACCGTCCTCGTCCGACTGTGCAGGAATATACCTCCTACACGCCAGAACTGATTGAGCGCGTTCGAGCCTTTTATGACGGCCCTGAAGCACCGGAATACCTGATCATGGCCCCAGGCTCGATCGACGGACGGCATCCGGCTTCCGCCGAGGGAGCGCTGTGGCCGCTATTTTTTGCCAGATATGAGCCTTTTATCGAAACCGATCGGCAGATCATATTGCGGAAGCGTCCGACCGCGGTATCGGGCGTGAAAAAGCAGGATATCGAAGTTCAGACGGAACTCGGCCAGGACGTTCAGCTGCCGAAAACAGACAACCCGATCATGATCGCAGTCGACATGCGGCCGACCCTTCTCGGGCGCCTGGCGGAGCTGATCTACCGACCGCCGATGTCTGAGATATCCGTCAATTATTCCGATGGATCGACCGGCGTCTACCGGCTGATACCCGGGATGGCAGGCGATGGTTTTCTTGTTTCACCGCTGGTTGTCGACCCTGTCGCATACTTGAAGGTTTCTTCCGGGCACTCGGATTACCCGGATCTCAGGCACGCGCAGTCGGTCAAAATCAAGTCGGGGGTCCGGCATGGTCTTTTCTATCAATCGGCGATTACGGTGACTTTTACCGAGCTCGACAAGGATGTCCTCAGAAAGGCTTCCGGCGGACCGATCATCGAAAACGCCCTGCTGCGCGATGAAAAAATTCTCCCGCTTTTACGCGCGAATGCGCTGAATGGGGCGACTGTTTCTCGGGTGCCCGAGGGACTGCTGGCCCATGCGCCGGCTGTACTGCGTCTACCGGTGACGCCCTCATCAAAGCTATCGCTCTCGTTCGGCATACGGCCTGGCGGCTGGCAAGATGGCGGTCACACGGATGGCGTATGTTTCTTCGCCAGAAATGGAAAACAGGCCCTAGCACAAAGATGTCTCGATCCAGCCGCTGTAGAGGCGGATCGCGGCGAGCAGACAGAGAGTTTCGCCGTACCGGCTGATGTTCACGAGATCACGCTTGAAACCGAGTGCAAGGCCGGATGTGCCTGGGATTGGAGTTACTGGAGTTCAGTCGCAGAAAAATAAGGTAGTCGGTGATGCAAGATCCAGGCGCCCAAGATCGGGATTTGATCTGTGAAATGACGCAGAAAATTCTCTTTCGTGCTGACGCGTCCGCTGACATCGGAGCAGGCCACGTGATGCGGTGCCTGACCTTGGCGAACACTCTGAAGGCCAACGGCTACCGCTGCGTTTTTGCCGCGAGGTTCATGCTCGAAAGCCTTGGAAGGCTGATTGAGGATGCCGGGCATATCCTGGTCAGGTTGGATGGCGGCTCTGAAAATGTTACCGATGGCGAACCTGTCTTGTCTCACGCCGGCTGGCTGGGCGTCGCTCAGGAAACCGATGCAGATCAATGCCTGCTGCTGAGCAGAAGCGGGCAATGGTCCTGGATCGTTGTCGACCATTACGCAATCGATTTCCGCTGGGAAAAAAGGCTTCGCCCGTTCTGCGATCGCCTGATGGTGATCGATGATCTCGGTGATCGCGTCCACGACTGCGACTTGTTGCTGGATCAAAACCTCGGAACCGATGAGCAGAAGTATGCCGGCAAAGTACCTGCCAATTGCAGACTTCTGTTGGGTCCGGGCTATGCGTTGCTGCGTCCGGAATTTGCTGAGTTGCGACACTACAGCCTGGCCCGCCGGAGAACGCCGCAACTGCAGCAGCTTCTTATCACCATGGGCGGAGTGGACAGGAACAACGTGACATCGGACATTCTGGAGGCGTTGAAGAGATCTCCGCTATCTCCATCGTGCCAGATTACGGTCGTTATGAGTTCTCAATCGCAATGGCTGAGAGGTGTGCGCAATTTGGCGCGGTCGATGCCCTGGCCGGCAAAGGTCCGTGTTGACGTGACCGATATGGCGCTGCTGATGGCAGATAGCGATCTCGCGATAGGCGCCGCCGGCGGCAGCGCGTGGGAGCGCTGCTGTCTCGGCTTGCCCAGCCTCACTGTCATACTGGCGGATAATCAAAGGCAAAGCGCTCACGCGCTTTCATCGCGAAAGGCTGTTATCGCACTGGATCCGAACGGTCCCGAATCCCTTGCCGAAAGCTTGCCGAAAGCCCTATCGGCTCTCATCGGCGATGGCCTCGAGGCAATGGTGGAGCGCGTCTCTGCGGTAGGAATTGATGGTTTGGGGGCAGTGAAGGTGGCGTCCGAGATGGCTGGCGTGCCGCCTGCCAGGTAATCCGCCGTCCCTGATCGGGATGATCGGCAGCCTTATGCGGTAACGGCTTCCCGCAACGCCACGATGACCTGCTCCTGCTGCGCATCAGTCATCGTTGGGTACATCGGAAGGGTTATGGCCTCTGAATAATAGGATTCAGCCTCCGGGTAAGTGTTACGTTGAAAGCCCATACGTTGATAATACGGCTGCAGATGCACCGGGATATAATGGAGGTTCACATTGATGCCTTGCATCAGCATCGCGTCGAAAATGTCCCTGTGACTCTTCCCGATTTCTCCCGATTTGACACGAATGACGTAAAGATGCAGCGCGGAGTATCCGTCAGGATGCTGCCAGGGCGTGATCACAGGCAAGTCGCTGAACGCGTCGTCATAACGTCTCGCCAATTGATGGCGCTTGGAGACGTAGCTGTCCAGACGATCCATCTGGCTTAATCCCAGCGCGCCCTGCAACTCGGTCATGCGGTAATTATAGCCGAGATCTATCTGCTGATAGTACCATGGCCCGTCCGGCTGTTGCGTCATCCTGTCGGGTTCGCGGGTGATGCCGTGGCTACGCAGCAGGCGCATCTTGTGGGCGAGTTCGGGGTCGTTGGTAACGGCCATTCCGCCCTCTGCCGAGGTGATGATTTTCACGGGATGAAAGCTGAATATCGTAATGTCGCTATAGCGGCAGTTGCCGATAGGCTCGTTGAGATAGCGACCTCCAATCGCATGCGATGCGTCCTCGATAACGGCAAAGCCAAAACGAAGCGCCAAGGCATGGATCGCCGCAAGGTCACAGGGCTGCCCGGTCAGATGGACTGCGACGACCACCTTCGGCAGCCGTCCCCTTCGCTCTGCTTCCAACAATTTTTGCTCGAGCGCTGCCGGCGAAAGATTGTAGCTGTCCTTGTCGATGTCGACGAAGTCGACATCAGCGCCACAGTATAGAGCGCAATTGGCGGATGCTACGAAGGTGATCGGGCTTGTCCAAAGCAAGTCACCGGGGCCAAGTCCGAGAGCGAGGCAGGCAATGTGGAGCGCCGAGGTCGCGCTGTTCACCGCAACAGCATGGAGTGCGCCGCAATAGGATGCGACGGCCTGCTCGAAACGAGGCACGACAGGGCCTTGCGTCAGAAAGTCAGATCTCAGAACGGCGACGACTGCGTCGATATCCGCATCGTTGATATCCTGTCTGCCATAGGGAATGGAGGAACTCATATCATTCCGATCTTGAGACGATTTTCTTCGATCCAGGTCTGGAGAGATCCAACGCTCAGCCATTCCTTATTGTTGTCGCTGGTATAGCTGAAGCCTTCCGCGACTTTCACCCCGTCCTTTATGCGCTCGGCACTGGTGCCCCAATTATTGATGGCCGGCAGTATCTTGAAATGATCGTTATATTCGTAGGTGTAGAAGGAGTCTTCTTCGCCGATCATCTGCTCATGAAGTTTCTCGCCTGGGCGGATACCGACAATTTCGATCTGAGCTTCCGGTGCAACGGCGGCGGCGAGATCCACCATCTTCATGGAAGGGATTTTTTTGACGTAGATCTCGCCGCCTTCCATGTCGTCGAAAGCGTGCCAGACCAGTTCCACACCTTGTTCAAGCGTGATCATGAACCGGGTCATGCGCGAGTCGGTGATGGGCAGCACACCCTTGTCTTTGATGGAGAGGAAAAACGGAATGACCGAGCCGCGCGAGCCCATGACGTTTCCATAGCGAACCACCGCAAAGCGTGTGCGATTGCCGCCCGAATATGAGTTGCCCGCGACAAAAAGCTTGTCGGAAGCGAGTTTGGTTGCTCCGTACAGGTTAATCGGGCTGCTGGCTTTATCGGTCGAGAGTGCAACGACGCGCTTTACTCCGCGGTCTATGCAGGCGTCGATGACGTTCATGGCGCCGTTGATGTTGGTCTTGATGCACTCAAAGGGATTGTATTCCGCTGTCGGCACTATCTTCGTTGCCGCGGCATGAACGACGTAATCGACCCCGTCGAGCGCCCTGTACAGACGCTCTCGGTCTCTCACATCACCAATGAAGAAGCGTACTCGCTTGTCGGCACTGTATTTCTTGGCCATTTCCCACTGCTTCATTTCATCGCGTGAATACACGATGATGCGGCGCGGGTTATAACGTTCAAGTGTCATTGGAAGAAATGCATGGCCGAATGACCCGGTGCCGCCGGTGATGAGGATCGATTGACCTGTCAGCATAATTCACGTTCTCTTCAACATCATTTAATCGTAATCTTCTAACGACGCGTTCTCGGCCAAGCAAGGGTTTGCGACGTCGATACAGTCCGACTTGAGTGGCGACGAAGCTGCCAGCCAGGCAAGCAGACATTGTCGTTTGCTCACCGCAAATCACATGCGGAGCTGTCGTAGGCCTATGAATTCGTCCTCGGAAAATTTTGGCTGGGGAACCTGGATTCTCACATTATTTCAGAGACTTAACGGAAAGTCCTTAAAACTCCCTCTGTTTTCCCATCGCGAGCGACCGTGGATGCCATCTTTGTGCCCTGGCTTTGGGCATCAGTCAACCGGACGGTCGAGCGGCAATAATTTCCGCTTTAGGACCTCAATTTTGTGGTGAGGCAGCCGGACAGCGACCGGCAGCTTTGCGCCCCCATGCACGAACCCGCTTCGCGGGAGGGTGCGCGCGGTGAGGTTGGTGTGATTATCTGAAGTTCTAGGCAGGCAGAGGCTGTTGCCAGACGATTGAGTTCCCTTCAACGAGAGGAACTTTCCATGGCCAGC
>NZ_ML133533.1 GCF_003985145.1 Rhizobium anhuiense
CCATGCCGAGATAGTCGTTGGAGCACCAGACCGTGACTTCCTTTTGGCCATCGGCCGTATGGCGCGTCGCGCGCGGGAAATTGCCGCGGTGACGTTCGAGATCGGCAAAAACGCGGTAACGGCCCTCAGCATGAAGCCCGTCCAGCTCGTTTTTGAAAAACGCTTCGAAATCCATCATATGCTCCAGTATCACGCGGACGTTCTTGATGACCGGACGTCCGCGCGTCAATGCTTACCCTTTGCTTTAACATCAACTGCGGCAAAAGGCCCAGATTTTTGAATGATTCCAGATAAAAAATATGCGAGCCGAGATCAATGGAATTGATGCGGCAGAATGCAGCGAAGTTTGCCAACCATGCGAAAGGTGACGACGGCCGCATCGCAAAAAAATCAGCACATCGGATGGACAACCCTTTCTTCCGACATAGTTTTCGGTCTAGCGTGACGAAAAAATAGAAGGGACGGCCTTTGCCCGTTGGGCAACAACCTCGGAGAGAAAAGATGAAGAAAGCTGTCATACTCGCATTGATCGGCCTGTCGATCGCAAGCTGCACACCGACACAGCAGGGCGCCGGCATCGGCGCTGCATCCGGTGCCGTGATCGGCGGCGTCGTCACCGGCGATGTCCGTGGTGCGGCAGTCGGCGCCGCCATCGGCGGCGTGTCCGGCGCCCTGATCGGCAGTGTCGCCGAACAGCCCGGCCAGTGCTACTATCGCGACCGTTACGGCCGCCGCTACATCGATAGCTGCCCGCGCTGAGAGCGCTTGGAAAGCGTCAAATTCGGAAAATCCCGGACACATGTCCGGGATTTTTTGTGCTAAATTAGCGCGTTGGCAATTTAAAATGGTACACGCCGCGCGATTTTGCCGCTAAGCTGTTCACGGCTGGGCAACGAAGCTTCATTGTAGGCATAACCAAAAGCGGCGGATGCGGATCAGAGGGACAGGCCCGAAAACAGGTACTGCGTATCGGCGAACAGGCACCATGATGGTGGTCGCAGCGGCAGCTGCGTTCTCACCGGTCCTGATCGGCGACGCTTATGCCTTCAAGCTTTTCGGCATCACCATTTTCGGCAAGGAAGAAGACGAAGGTGAACAGGTGCCCGATCCGGTGCGCTACCACGTCGACCTCAGAGCCGATACCGTCGATCCCGACCTGAAAGAAGCGCTGGAAAACAGTTCCCGCCTCCTCAGTGACCAGAAACTGCCGGTGTCCGGCGATCTCGGCATCGTCGTCAAGGCGCGCGACGACCGTGAGCGGCTGATCGCCACCTTGTATGAAAAGGCCCGCTATGGCGGCCTGGTAACGATCACCATCGACGGCAGAAACATCGACGACCTGCCGCCCAATCCGACATTCGACCGGTCCGGGCCGATCCCCGTCACCGTCGACATTGCTCCCGGCCCGGTTTTCAAGGTCAGGGAGGTCCAGTTCGGCGGCGATGCCGCAAACCATAATCCCGCCGATTACGATCTCGCCCCGGGCGCCGAGGCCGGCTCGCTCGCCATCATCAGAGCCGGCGACAAGATCGTCGAACAGTTGAAGAGCGAAGGCCGTCCCTTCGCCAAACTGACCGAACGCAAGGTGGTCGCCGACCACAAAAGCGATACCGTCGATATCGTCCTTGCCGCCGAAGGTGGTCCGGTCGCCCCGATCGGCGATGTCGGCGTCACCGGCGAGAAGACCGTCAAGCCAGCTTTCATCCAGCGTTATTCCCGGCTGAACAAGGGCGAAGCCTATTCCCCGGAAGCGTTGAAGAAAGCCGGCGAGCGCCTTCGCGCCCTCGGCGTCTTTTCGAGCGTCACCATCCACGAAGGAGATGCGCTGGCGCCGGATGGCACCCTGCCGATGACGATCGAGGTTTCCGAAGGCAAGAGGCGCTATTTCGGCGTCGGCGCGCAATATTCCACCACCGACGGCTTCGGCATTCAAGGCTATTGGGGCCACCGCAACCTGTTCGGCGAAGCCGAAACGCTGAGGATCGAGGGAGCGGTCTCTCGGCTTGGCGAAACGACGGATGTGGGCAGCCTCGACTATTCCGCCGGCATCCTCTTCACCAAACCCGGCGCCTTCTTCCCCGCCGCCACCCTGAAGGCCGGCATCGTCGCCAAGACCGAAAATCCGGATGCCTATAATGCGACGCTCGTCACCGCCTCGCTCGGCCTGTCCTACGAGTTGACCGACCAGGACAGTGTCTCGGCGAGCGGCGAGCTCAGCTGGGAGCGCGACGACGACGCATTCGGCGAGAACGACTATCTGACCTTCACCCTGCCGATCCAATATGATCGCGACGCACGCGACGACAAGTTCAACCCGACGGAGGGCTATCGCGCGACCTTCTCGGCAAAGCCCGGCTACGAAATCTTCAACGCCACGCCCTATGCGGCATTCCAAGGCTCGATCTCCGGTTATCTGCCGTTCGGCCAGGACGACGGCTTGGTGCTGGCCGGCAAGGTAGCCGCCGGCGTCCTGATCGGCGGCGACAGCATCGGCGACATTCCCGCCACGCAGCGCTTCTTTGCCGGCGGCGGCGGCTCGGTCCGTGGATACAGCTATCAGGAAATCTCGCCCTATAACGACAATGGCGATGCCACCGGCGGCCGCTCCTATGTGACCGGTTCGCTGGAGGCCCGCATCAAGATCACCGATACGATCGGCATCGTGCCCTTCATCGATGTCGGTACTGTATCGGACAGCACCTTTCCGGGTTTTTCCGATATCCGCGCCGGCGCCGGCGCCGGAATACGATATGCAACGCCTTTCGGCCCGCTGCGGCTTGATTTTGCCATGCCGCTGAACAAGTACGAAGATGGCACAGATTACGGAATCTACGCCGGCATCGGCCAATCCTTCTAGAATTGCCGATCCGCTCGTGTTTTCCGATCTGCGAGCCGTCATGAAAACGGGGTAGTGTCCGCGCCGATGCAAACGCTGGCAAAAATCGTCAACTGGATCCTGCGGCTCACCGGCTATGCGCTGGGCGCCACTTTGATTCTCGCTGTCGCAGCCCTTGCGATCTTCGGCTTCACCAGTTTTGGCGCCCGCATCGTCACCGAAAGGATAGCCTCGACGCTTTCCAACCGCGACATGACGATCGAAGTGCGTGAACCGCAAGGTCTTCTGACCGGCGGGCTTCGCGCTGCCGAGATCTCCCTCTCCGACACCCGGGGCGTCTTTGCGGAAATTCATGGCATCGCAATCGACTGGAATCCGCTGGCGCTGCTGACCGGAACCTTCCACGCCAAACGCTTCGAGATCGAAGCGATCGACGTGCTGCGCAAGCCGGTGCGCACCCTGCCCTCGCGGCCCCGAACTGAAGCCTCCGGCGGATTCAGCCTGCCGATCAAGATCGATATCGACCGCGTCGCACTGCCCAATATCAAACTCGCCGCACCCATTGCCGGGCGTGCCTTTGCGCTCGCCGCCGAAGGCAGCCTTTCGGCGAACGGCGATGGCGGCGAGGCTATCGTCAATGTCAGCCGTCACGCGGTCCCCGATGCGCGGCTTGCCGCCGACATCGCCTATGCGCCGGCCGAAAACCGGCTGCGGCTAAAGGCACAGCTTTCCGAACCGAAGGGCGGGCTGCTGGCGGGCTTTCTCGGCCTGCCGGACAGCCCGGCGGTCAACATCGATCTCGACGGCCAGGGGCCGATATCCGATTGGAAAGGCAAAGTGCAGGCCGCCCTCGACGGGCAGCAACGCGCCGCAATCGAGGCCCGGCATCAGATCTCGGCAGACGGACTGCATCACCTCGACCTCAAGGGCGGCGGCGACCTGAGCTCGCTGCTGCCATCGGCATTCCGGCCGCTTTTTGCCGGCCAGACCAATATTGATCTTGCCACCACCTTCGACAACCACGGCAAGATCGATATCCAGACCGGCAATATCGCCACCGGCAGCGTCGTCATCGCTGCCTCGGGCACCCTCGATCCGGCCGGCAACAACAGCCTGAACGCCAATCTGCTCGGCACCTCGGGGCCTGTCGATTTCCGCTGGCCGCTCGCCGAAGGCGAAGCGCGCTTCCTGATATCAGGTCTCAACCTGGCGCTGACAGGCGATGCGCAGGCGGCCCGGCTCAACGTCAGCGGCTCGCTCGACACCGCAACCCTGCCCCAGGCCGATATCGGCAACGTCAAACTGACAGCCAAGAGCGACGCCTTCAATCTCGCCGCGCGTTCTGGCAGCATCCAGCTGCGCCTCGTTGCCGGTGACATGAGCTTTGCCGAGCCGAACCTCAATCGCGCTGTCCAAGGACCGGTCACGATCGCCTCGCCGCTGCAGATCACGCCCTCCGGCATCGGCTTCAACGGCACCACCGTCGAAAGCGCCAATATCAACGGCAGCCTCAACGGCTCCTATCGGCTGGCAGACCAGGCGCTGACCGGCAACCTCAAGCTCACCGTCGAACCGGCGGCCCTGCCGGCTGCGGCAACAGCCAGGTTCGACGGACCGATCTCGCTCGAAAGCCAGGTGGTCGGCACCATCCCGTCGAAATTCGCGCTGTCCAATCTCGTTCTCAAGTCCGGAACGCTGGAAGCGGCCGGCAACGTCGCGCTTGATGGCCAGATGTTGAATGCCGATCTCTCCGGCCGGCTGCCTGACGTCGGCAAGCTCATCCCCGGCGCCAGCGGCGGGGTGGGTTATGCGTTGAGAATAGGAGGTGAGCTCCCGGCAGTCTCGGTGACGGCCAATCTCAAGGCCACCAGCCTTGACATGGCCGACCGCAAGCTCGGCAACCTCAATATCGACCTGTCGGGCCTCGCCGATCCCAAGGCGCCGCAAGGCAAGATCGCCGCCACCGGCACGATCGACGGCCAGCCGATCGGCATCAACGGCGACATCAGTTCGAAGGACGGCAAGACGAGTATTCCGGCACTGACCGCCGATATCGGCGGCAACCGGTTGACCGGCAATGTGGAATTCTCGCCCGCGCTGGAGCCGACAGGCGCCCTGACCTTCGATTTCCCCAATCTCGGCCTGCTCGCCGCACTCGGCGGGCAAAGGGCCGAAGGCGACCTTAAAGGCTCGCTCGGCGTCAGCAGCGATGGCGGCAGGATCGCGCTCAAGCTGCTCGCAACAGGCGGCTCGATCCGCCGTGATACGCTTGCGATCGTCAAGCCGGATATCGATGTCACGGTCAGCGATCTCAGCGCCCTGGCCGCAAGCGGTACGGTCAAGGCCGAGGAGGTGAGTGCCGGAACGAATAAGCTTGCCGGCCTTTCGCTTGGGTTCACCAAGCAACAAGACCATACAGATTTCGATCTCAATACCGCCTATGACGGCAATCCCGTACTGGCGACCGGCAATATCGAGGCGGCGGGCGGCACGATGCACCTGAACCTCGATCGGTTCTCGGCAAGCCCCCGCAATATCCCGATCGAGCTTGCCGCACCAACGCAGGTTACAATCGCCAGCGGGGCCGCCAGCCTGAACGGACTGACGTTGAAGACCGGAACCGGCTCGGTCACCGTCACCGGCTCCGCCGGCGAAACGCTGAAGCTCGATGCCGACATCCACCAACTGCCGGCAGCGCTCGCCAACGGTTTCGTGCCCAATCTCTCAGCCGGCGGCACGATCTCCGGAAGGATTGCCGTGACGGGAACGCCGGCAGCACCCGTCGCCGACTTCAAGCTCGACTGGAAGGATGCGACGACGGGCCAGACCAAGGGCGCTGGCCTGGCGCCGCTCGGTATTGCCGCCGGCGGCAAATTCGCCGACAACAAGCTCGATTTCGACACGACGGTCGGCAGTGGTGACGGCCTCTCGTTCAAGGCCGCCGGCAATGTCTCGCTCGCCGACCCGAAGGCACCGGTGCTTGAGGTCGACGCCGATATCCTCAACCTGCCTGCCCGCATCGCCAATGGTTTCGTTCCCGATCTCGCCGCCGAAGGCACGATCACAGGAAAATTGACGGCGTCGGGCTCCCTCGCTGCTCCAACCGCCAATGTCGATCTCGATTGGAAAAGTGCTGCGACGAGCCAGACGAAGCGCGCCGGCCTTGCGGATCTGACCGTCAAGGCATCCGGAAAATACGCCGACAGCAAGCTCGATTTCGACACGGCGATATCAGGCGCCAACAGCCTCTCGCTGAAAACATCAGGCAATGTCGCCATCGCCGGCACGACGATCGGCAACGTCAAAGTCGACGCCACGCTGACGAATGTCCCGGCGAATATCGCAAACGGTTTCGTCCCCGATCTCGCCGCCGAAGGGGCGATCTCGGGAAAGGTCTCGGCCAGCGGCCCGCTTTCCGCCCCGAGTGCCGATTTCGATCTCAACTGGAAAGACGCGGCGACGAGCCACACGAAACGTGCCGGCCTTGCAGCGCTCGGCGTGACCGCGTCGGGAAAATTTGCCGAAAACAAGCTGGATTTCAACGCGGCAGCCCGCGGCGATCAAGGCCTCTCACTGACGGCCATGGGTAATGTCGCACTCGCCGGTACGGCGATCGACAGCATCAAGGTCGATGCCGAGGTCGCCAAGCTTCCGGCCAGTCTCGCAAATGCCTTCGTTCCCGATCTGGCCGCCGGCGGAACGATCTCCGGCACTGTGTCCGCCGCCGGGACACCCGCCGCACCGAAGGCCGACTTCAAGCTCGACTGGACGGATGCTGCGACCAGTCAGACCCGAAGCGCTCATCTCTCTGGCCTCGCGCTGTCCACATCCGGACGCTTCGCCGACGATCGCCTCGATTTCGATGCCAATCTCGCCGGCAAGGACGGCCTCTCGCTCAAGGCCGCCGGCAATATCGCGATATCGGGCACATCAGTTCGTAACATCGACGTCAAGGCCGATCTTGCCAACCTGCCTGCAGGTCTCGCCAACGGCTTCGTCCCCGGTCTAGCCGCCGAAGGCACGGTCTCGGGAACGGCATCCGCCTCCGGAGCACTGCCGAAACCGGCCGTCGATTTCAAGCTCGACTGGAAGAATGCCGCCACCGCCCAAACCAGGAGCAGCGGCCTGTCGGGACTGAGTGCTGCGGCATCCGGCAAATTCGCCAATGACCGGGTCGATTTCGACGCCAACCTCGCCGGCAAGGACGGCGTGCTGGCCAAGGCAAAGGGCGGCGTCACCATCGCGGGAACGGCCATCAGGGACCTTTCGATCAATGCCGATATCCCGGCGCTGCCGGCAAGTATCGCAAATGCCTTCGTTCCCGATCTTGGTGCCGAAGGCACGCTCTCGGCAAATGCCGTGACGTCGGGAACGCCGACAAATCCGATCGTCGATTTCAAGCTCGAGTGGAAAGATGCCGCGACCAGCCACACCAAGGCTGCCGGCATTTCCCGCCTTGCGCTGGCGGCGACGGGAAAATACGCCGGTGACAGGCTGGATTTCAATGCCGCCCTCACCGGCAGCGGCGGCATTGCGCTGAAAGCCACCGGCAATCTCGCCATCGAAGGCACATCGATCCGCTCGCTCGACGTCACGGCAAACACCAGCAATCTGCCGGCTGGCATCGCCAACGGCTTTGTTCCCGGCCTTGCAGCCGAGGGCGCGGTCTCGGCGACCGTCAAGGCCACCGGTGCGTTGTCTTCGCCCTCCGTCGACTTCAAGGTCGACTGGAAGAACGCAGCGACGAGCCAGACAAAGGGCGCCGGCCTTTCGCCCTTCAACATCGACGCATCCGGCAAACTTGCCGGAAACAAGCTGACGGTCGAGACCAGCCTTGCAGGTGACGCCGGCATGTCGCTGAAGGGCGGCGGCAGTGTTGCGATCACAGGCAATCGCCCCATCGACATGCGCTTCAACGGCAATCTTCCTTTCGCCGTGCTCGGCGCCCCGCTTGCGCAGCAGGGTCTCGTCGCTGACGGCGTCGCCACCGTCAATCTCCAGATCGGCGGAACGGCCGCAGCACCCGTCATCAACGGCACTGTCTCGACCAATGGCGCAAAGCTCGTCGACGTCCGGCGCAATCTGGCCGTCAACAACCTTGCGGCAACGGTGACCTTCAATGGCAGCCAGGCCGTGATATCGCGCCTCAACGGCAGCCTTGGCAGCGGCGGCACGATTTCGGCCAGCGGCACGATCGGCATCCAGCCGGCCGGCGGCTTTCCCGCCGACATTTCGATTAAGCTCGATAAGGCGGTCTATGTCGATGGAACCCTTGTCGTCTCGACCGTCAATGGCACGCTCGGCCTACGCGGGCCGATTGCAAACGCGACGCTGAGCGGCAAGCTTCGGCTGGACAAGACCTCGATCACCGTCCCGGAAAAATTGCCGACCTCGCTCAGAGAAATCGACATCCGGCATAAGAACGCGCCGCGGGCGGTGCTGGCGCAGCTGCGTGATGACGGCGAGCGCAAACCCGGCGAGAAATCCTCCGTGATGACACTGGATCTCGAAATCGACGCGCCATCGCATATCTTCGTGCGCGGCCGCGGCATCGATGCCGAGCTCGGCGGCCGCGTGACCATTCGCGGGACGGCGGCGGCACCGGTCGTCACCGGCGGTTTCACCATGCGCCGCGGCCGCCTGACCATTCTCAACCGCCGCCTGGATTTCTCCGACAAGAGCCGGATCACCTTTGCCGGCGACCTGACGCCGGCGCTCGAGATGGAAGCGACCTCGACCTCCGGTACCACGACGCTGACCGTCGACGTCGCCGGCCTCGCCACCGACCCCGCCATCACCTTTTCTTCCTCGCCCCAGCTGCCGCAGGACGAGGTCCTCGCGCAGCTGATTTTCGGCCAGTCGATGTCGAAGCTCTCACCCGTGCAGATCGCCCAGCTCGCCGACGCCGTCAGCCAGTTGGCCGGCAACCGCTCCACCTCGCTTTTCGAAGGCCTGCGCAACCAACTCGGCGTTGACGACTTTGACGTCAGCACCGATTCCAAGGGCCAGACGAGCGTCAGCGTCGGCCGCTATCTCAACGACCGCACCTATTTCGAATTGCAGCAGGGTGGTTCGGCCGGCGCCAAGGCGGTGATCAACCTCGATGTCGGCCGCGGCGTCAAGCTGCGCGGCGGAGCAGGCGGCAATGGTGAAGGCGAAGCTGGCATCGTCTATGAACGGGAATACTGATGCATCGCATCTCGCCTGAAGCTGCTGCGCGGCAGTTTTGGAATGACGGCATGCACGAGCTCTAAGCCACCTTAGAAACCGGTCTTGCTCGTCTTGAGAAGAATGTTGGTCTCGGTCGAATTGATGCCGTTGATCAGTCGGATGCGGCGCAGCGTCTCGTCGAAGGAGGGAAGATCCCGATCCTCGAGTTCGGCGACGAAATCCCATTTGCCGTTGGTGCTGTGAAGTGCGCGCACCTGTGGCAGGCCCCGCAGCTGATCGGCCACCCTGTCGGCGAGCTTGCCGAGCACCTCGATCATGACGATGGCGCGCACGCCGGCGGACCGCGTCTCGTGACCGGTGCGGATGGTGAAGCCGACGATGGTGCCGCTGGCGACCAGCCGGTCGATCCGGGCAGCGACCGTTGCCCGCGATGCACCCGTCATCGCTGCAAGCGAGGAGACGGAAATCCGGGCATTGTGGCGAAGGGCACTGAGAAGTTCGGTGTCGAGATCATCCACGCTGATCACTTTGTCAAAATAGGTTTATCATTCTGCGCAATCATAATCCATTTCTGACAATTTTCCATCTTTTTGCCGTCAGCCCTTTATCTCACTATCGGTCGAAACAGGCCTGAACACGGAGCCCCAGACATGAATGCCCAATCGCGATCCGTCACCCTCATCGGCGCGCCGCTGGAAGAAGGCTCCGGCCGCAGAGGCGCTGCCATGGGGCCTGCCGCCTTGCGCATTGCCGGCGTCGATCAGACGTTGATCGAGCTTGGCCATGACGTCGCCGATATCGGCGATCTCAGGATCGTGCCGGCGATGGATCTGCCGAACCATCCGAAAGCCCACAATCTGAGGATCGTCGGCGCCTTCACCCGCGCGCTCGAAAGCAGCGTCCATGACGTCGCCGCCGCCGGCCGTTTCCCGCTCATTCTCGGCGGCGACCACAGCCTTTCCATGGGCAGCGTCTCCGGCATGGCCCGTTATGCCGCCAGCAAGGGCCGCCCGCTCTTCGTCCTCTGGCTCGATGCCCATGCCGACTTCAATTCTCCGGCCACCTCGCCCTCCGGCAATATTCACGGCATGCCCGTCGCCTTCTTCTGCGGCGAGGCCGAATTCGCCGAGATCCTGCCGAAGGACCGTCCGTTCGTCGATCCGAAGAATGTCTTCCAGGTCGGCATTCGTTCGGTCGATGCGCGTGAGCGCGAAGAAATCCACGAACATGGCGTCAACGTCTTCGACATGCGCGCGATCGACGAGCAGGGCATCGGCGCCATCATGCGTGAGATCCTGGACGTCGTGACCAAGGCGAACGGCCTGCTGCATGTCAGCCTCGACCTCGATTTCCTCGATCCCGAGATTGCCCCTGGCGTCGGCACGACGGTCCCGGGCGGCGCGACCTTTCGCGAGGCGCATCTGGTGATGGAAATGCTTTCGGATAGCGGCCTCGTCTCGTCGCTCGATCTCGTCGAACTCAATCCGTTTCTCGACGATCGCGGCAAGAGCGCCCGCATCCTGGTGGAGCTGACGGCAAGCCTCTTCGGCCGCCGCATCTTCGATCGTCCGACACGTGCGGCATAGAGCATGTCGCGCAAAACTGTGCAGCAGTTTTGCGATCACGACATGCGGAAACCAAAGACTAAGGGAGAACGGCCATGACCACTTCGGAAAAACTGATCGCCACCGAACAGCGGCTCGGCGCCAACAATTACAAGCCGCTCGACGTGGTATTGACGCGTGGCGAAGGCGTTTATGTCTGGGATACCGACGGCAACCGTTATCTCGATTGCCTCTCGGCCTATTCCGCCGTCAACCAGGGCCATTGTCATCCGAAGATCCTTGCCGCCATGGTCGAGCAGGCGGGCAGACTGACGCTCACCTCCCGCGCCTTCCGCAACGACCAGCTCGCCTATCTCTACGAAGAACTCGCCGCTCTCACCGGCTCACACAAGATCCTGCCGATGAATTCCGGCGCCGAAGCCGTGGAGACCGCCATCAAGGCGGTGCGCAAATGGGGATACGAGGTCAAGGGCGTGCCGGAGGGCAAGGCGGAGATCATCGTCTGCGCCGATAATTTCCACGGCCGGACGCTGAGCATCATCAGCTTCTCCACAGATCCCGATGCCCGCATCGGCTTCGGCCCCTACACGCCGGGCTTCCGCACCATTCCCTTCGGCGATGCCGAGGCTTTTGCCGCGGCAATCAATGCCAATACGGTGGCCGCCCTGATCGAGCCGATCCAGGGGGAAGCCGGCGTCATCATCCCGCCGGCGGGTTATTTCACCCGCATTCGTGAACTCTGCACTGATAACAACGTCACCCTCATTCTCGACGAGATCCAGACCGGCCTCGGCCGCACCGGCAAGCTGCTGGCTGAGGAACACGAAGGCATCGAGGCCGACGTGACGCTGATCGGCAAGGCGCTCTCCGGCGGCTTCTACCCCGTGTCAGCAGTGCTTTCGAATTCCGAAGTCCTCGGCGTGCTGAAGCCCGGCCAGCACGGCTCGACCTTCGGCGGCAATCCGCTCGCCTGCGCGGTGGCACGCACCGCACTGAAGGTGCTGACGGAAGAGGGCATGATCGAGAACGCTGCGGTCATGGGCGATTATTTCCTCGATGGCCTCAGGTCGATCCGCTCGAACATCGTCAGGGACGTGCGCGGCCGCGGTCTGATGATGGCCATCGAACTGGAACCCGAAGCCGGCGGCGCGAGGCAATATTGCCATGCGCTGAAGGAGCGCGGCCTGCTCGCCAAGGATACCCACGACCATACGATTCGTCTCGCTCCGCCATTGGTCATAACAAGGGAGCAGGTGGATTGGGCAGTCTCGCAGATCGAAAAGACCATAGGCTGAGGTAAATCGGGGCTGAAAACCTTCGCAACCCCCCTCCCGATTTAGATTTGGGCAACACTCTTTCGCTAATGTCGTCGTAACCGTAACGATGCTTCGCCGAGCGCAAAGCCATCGCGTGGTGTGAAGGCAAGGCTCGTCAGCGCCAATGGTGGCGCACCCGCTTCTGCTTTGGCTTACGACAGTTGGGAAGAATTCTAATGGCCACGATCAATTCCACTAGCTTCAGCGGCGATACGCTCGAGATCATTGCCTTCCGCCTGCATGATCAGGAATTCTGCGTCAAGACCACGACCATCCGCGAAATCCGCGGCTGGGCGCCGTCGACGCCGATCCCGCACGCCCCGGCCGATGTCATCGGCGTCATGAACCTGCGCGGCTCGGTGATCCCGATCATCGATCTTGCCTACAAGCTCGGCATGAAGAGCACCGTCGCCAACGAGCGCAGCGCCATTGTCGTCGCCGAAGTTCACAGCATGGTCATCGGCATGCTCGTCGACCGCGTCTCGGACATTCTCACCATCTCGTCCAGCCAGGTCCAGCCGGTGCCTGAGGTGACCGCCTCCTTCGACCGCGCCTATTGCGAAGGCATCATCGCTTCAGAAAATGGCATGATCTGCTTCCTGAACCTCTCCAAGATGTTCAAGGAAAACGAGACCGATGATCTGGCGGCCTGATCGGCCTAGGCATTCGTTCTAGACAATTCGCATTTGAAAAACCGCCTATCCGGGCGGTTTTTTTATTATGTACCGCAAGGCTCTTCCGCACGGCTCAATATTAGTTATTTCTTTTATACGAGATATTAACCACGTCCTATCATCATACGACACACAAGGATGATACGTTTTCCGCAAATCTCGGAGGAATGACAGACGATACGGCTGTCATTCCATCACCGGCATTCTTCGTCCGACACGCTTCGTCTTATCAGCCGAAGCAGCAGAACGCGCATTTCAGAGGGGCAAGGATGTTTGGTCTATCTTCCGACTCGAAATATATTCTCAATGCCATTTCCAAATCGCAGGCGATCATCGAATTCGATCTCAATGGAAATATCCTCACGGCGAACGAGAATTTCTGCAATGCGCTTGGTTATCGCCTGAGCGAGATCGTCGGCAAGCATCACAGCATGTTCTGCGAGCCGGCCTATACGGCAACTCCTGACTATCGCGCCTTCTGGGCGCGGCTCGGGCGCGGCGAATATGATGCCGGCGCCTACAAGCGTCTTGCCAAGGGCAACCGCGAGATATGGATCCAGGCTTCCTACAATCCTGTTTTCAAGGGCGGAAAGCCATTCAAGGTGGTGAAATTTGCAGCCGACATCACTGCCGCCAAGAAGCAGGCGGTCGAGGATTCCGGCAAGCTGCAGGCGATCTCGCGTTCGCAGGCGGTGATCGAATTCAGCCCGATGGGCGAGATCCTGACCGCGAACGAGAATTTCTGCAACGCCATGGGCTATTCCCTGGCCGAGATCAGCGGCAAGCATCACAGCATATTCTGCGATCCGGCCTATGTCGGCACAGAGGATTACAAAAGCTTCTGGCGGCGTCTGGCCAATGGCGAATTCATCGCCAACGAATTCGTCCGTTTCGGCAAGGGCGGTCGCGAAATCTGGATCCAGGCAGCTTATAACCCGATCGTCGATGCCGACGGCAAGGTCTACAAGGTGGTGAAGTTCGCCACCGACGTCACCCAACGCATGAGCGCGATTTCTTCGCTCGGCGGCGCGCTGCGTCACCTATCCGAAGGTGATCTGACAAGGACGGTCGACACGCCCTTCGTCCCCTCGATGGAGCAATTGCGCCACGATTTCAACACGACGATCAAAGTCCTTGCCGAGACGATGAAGACAATCGGCGAGAATGCCGGTGCGATCGCCATCGGCTCACGCGAGATCGGCGCATCGGCCGATTCCTTCTCCAAACGGACGGAACAGCAAGCCGCATCGATCGAAGAAACCGCCGCCGCGCTGGAGGAAATCACCACCACGGTCAACGATTCCAGCCGCCGCGCCGATGAGGCCGGCCGCCTCGTCGCCATGACCAAACAGGGCGCCGAGCAATCCGGCACCGTGGTCCGCAATGCCGTTGCCGCCATGGGCCAGATCGAACAGTCCTCGCACGAGATCACCAACATCATCGGCGTCATCGACGAGATAGCCTTCCAGACCAACCTCCTGGCATTGAATGCCGGCGTCGAGGCGGCCCGCGCCGGCGAAGCCGGCAAGGGCTTCGCCGTGGTGGCCCAGGAAGTCCGGGAGCTCGCTCAGCGCTCCGCCAAAGCCGCCAAGGAGATCAAGGCGCTGATCAACACGTCGGGCGAGCATGTCAGGAACGGCGTCGGCCTCGTCGGCCAGACAGGCAAGGCGCTGGAGGAGATCGTCGCACAGGTCGGCGATATCGACGGCAACGTCGTCGCCATCGTCGAGGCCTCCAGGGAGCAGGCAACCGGCCTCAAGGAAATCAACCACGCGGTCAATACGCTCGATCAGGCAACGCAGCAGAATGCCGCCATGGTCGAAGAGAGCACCGCCGCCAGCCATAGCCTTGCCAAGGAAGCCGAAACGCTGCGCGTCCTGCTGACACGATTCCGTCTGCCGGGCCAGACCCAGGCCGCCGGCCGGCCGGAGGTGAGACATGAGGCGAGGCAAGCGGGTTCACCGGCGCTGCACCTTATTTCACGCGTCGCAAAGGCGCACGGCGCCGCTGCGACCGCCCAGAGCTGGGAAGAATTCTGATCCCAGCCGCCGCAGCCATCCTATCGTGCCGCCACCAGGCGGCACTCTGATCAGACTGAGGCGGTAGACGAAGATGAAGCGCGTCGCATGAAGCCCGTGCGACGCGCCGTGACGGCTCATCCGAACAGCGCGAACGTCGCCCTCAGTGTCACCCAGACACCCCAGAGCAGCGGAATGCCGACGACGGCCCAGGCAAGCATCGCCTTGGCGTCCAACCCGCCTGTGCCGATGCCAAAGGAACCGGTCGGGCCGGCATTGACCGCCGCAGACTTCGCCTGCAGCGCAGCAACCTCGTCGTCCGACATGAACCATTTGTCCGAAAGCGGCCTGATCAGCGAATTGGCGATGAGGCCGAGCGCCAGCATGCCGGCGAGGATATACATGGTGCCGGTATAGAGGGTTGGACCGGGTGCCACGCCGGCGGCGATCTGCGCTTCGCGGATATAGTTGACGACGACGGGACCGACGATGCCGGCCGTTGCCCAGGCCGTCAGCAGCCGGCCGTGGATGGCGCCGACGAACTGCGTACCGAAAATATCGGCGAGATAGGCAGGGATCGTCGCGAAGCCGCCGCCATACATCGACAAGATGATGCCGAAGGCGAGAACGAACAGCGCCTTGTTGCCCATGCCCGCAAAGGTCGGCGCCAGTGCATAGAGCACAATGCCGAGGATGAAGAAGCAATAATAGGTATTCTTGCGGCCGATCTTGTCGGACAGCGACGCCCAGAAGAACCGTCCGCCGATATTGAAGAGCGACAGCAGGCCGGCAAAACCGGCGGCGATCGTGGCGATCGATGCCTTCTGGCCGGCGTCCAGCTGGGCGAAACCGACATCCGGCAGGCCGATCAGCGAGCCGGCGAAGATTTCCTGCAGCATCGGCGAAGCCATGCCGAGAACACCGATACCGGCCGAAACGTTGAGGCAGAGCACGGCCCAGATCAGCCAGAACTGTTTGGTCTTGTGGGCATCGCGCAGGTGCACATGTTTGGTGGTGATCATCGTGCTCTTGGCCGCAGGCGGCGTCCAGCCGTCAGGACGCCACCCGGCCGGCGGGATGCGATAGCCGAAGGCGCCGCCCATCATGAAGACGAAATAAATCGCCGCCATGACGATGAAGGTTTGCCAGACACCGACCGAACTGTCGGTCTTGAAGGCATTCATCAGCAGGTTGGCAAGCGGCGCGCCGATCATCGCGCCACCGCCGAAGCCCATGATCGCCATGCCGGTCGCCATGCCGCGCCGGTCGGGAAACCATTTGATCAGCGTCGAGACCGGCGAGATGTAGCCGAGACCGAGACCGATGCCGCCGATGACGCCGGCGCCAAGCCACATCATCCAGAGCTGATGGGTGATGACGCCGATAGCGGCAAGAATGATACCGCCGCACCAGCAGCAGGCGGAAACGACGCCCGCCTTGCGCGGGCCGGCGCGCTCGAGCCAGCCGCCCCAGATGGCGGCGGACGAGCCAAGGAGGACGAAGAATAGCGTATAGATCCAGCCGAGGTCGGCAACACGCCAGTCGCAGGTGGTGGTGAACAGCGCCGAGGCGAGTGTCAGATCCGGGCAGGCCGTCGAGGCGGTGATCCCGAGCGACTTGGAAAGTGGCAGCCAGAACACGCTGAAACCATAGGCCATGCCGATGCAGAGGTGGATGGCGAGTGCTGCCGGCGGCACCAGCCACCGATTGAACCCAGGCCGTGCAACGATCCTTTCACGATCGAGCAGGCCCGAGCCCGCCACCCCGTCTGTACGTGTTTCGGCTGCAGTCATGAACAACTCCTCCTTGATTCAGACCTGGCTTGATTCAGACTTGTTATCACCGGCACATGCGCAGGCAGGTTGCTCCTGCCTTCCCTCCCGCATGGACCGATCCTGGCTAATCGGACCGAGAGCAATTCCAGGAAAAGTGGGAAACGGTTTTCCGTCCGAAATTGCGTAAAAACAAAAGGTTTGAAATAAAGACCTAAAGCGCGAGGAACGCGCTTTAGTGTGTCGCAGGCTCCGGCTTTCGGATCAGAGGCGCGGCCTGCAGCACCAGCGCATCCAGGCCGTTCTCCTCATTCTCCAGAATTTCGAACAATTGCCGCCGCATGCGCGGATCCCAGAATTTATTGATATGGGTGGCGACCCCCTGCGCGGCTTCGCTTTCCGGCTGGCTCTTGAAGAAGGTAGCGATTTGATTTGCCATATAGACGAGCTTGGTCTTGGTATCATGCGACATCGGCAATGCTTCCAGGCGAGATACGGTGCGGGTGGGTGAAAATCTCGAAATCCTCGCCGCGCACCAGCGCGACGAGCGTCATGCCGGCCGCTTCGGCCGTGCGGATGGCCAGAGCCGTCGGCGCCGAAATGGCGATGAGCACCGGGCTGCCGAGGATCGCCGCCTTCTGCACCATTTCGACAGAAAGCCGGCTGGTGACGACGACCGCGCCGTCCCCGCCTTTTTCGCCGGCGCGGATGACGGCGCCGCAGAGCTTGTCCAGTGCATTGTGCCGGCCGACATCTTCGCGCACGGCAATCAGTCCCCCGCCTTGACGATAAAAGCCGGCGCCATGCACCGCCCGCGTCTCACGATGCAGCGGCTGTGCCTCGTTCAGAAGCGAAACGGCGCGGACGATATCCGCATGCGACAGCGCCAGCAGTGATGGCGAGACATCAGGCACCGGCCGCACTGCCTGTTCGATCGATTCGATGCCGCAGAGCCCGCAACCGACCGGCCCCGCCATGCTGCGGCGGCGTGCCCGCAGCAGATCGGCGACGTCATCGACAAGGCTTACCTGCACATCGATGCCCTGCTCACCCTCGACGACTTCGATGGCCGATATCTCCGCCGGCCCGGCAATGATCCCCTCGGTCAGGCTGAACCCGACGGCGAAATCCTCGAGATCCGCCGGCGTTGCCATCATCACCGCATGCGAACTGCCGCCATAGGAAAAGGCGATCGGCACTTCTTCCGGGACGATGCGCGAACCGGTCTGCACGATGCCGTTGCGGCGGGCGGTTTCGAGAGCACGGGCAGTGACGGTGAAGGTCATGACGCGCGTTCCTCCTGACAGGGCCACCCCCGCATCGTCACTCCGCTGCCTCGAGATTGCCGGCGATGCGGCGCGATTGCCGCGCCTGCTCGTCATATTCGAGCTGCCATTCACTTGGCCCGTTGGAAGGCGAGACCTGCACCGCCGTCACCTTGTATTCCGGGCAGTTGGTCGCCCAGTCGGAGAAATCGGTGGTGATGACGTTCACCTGCGTATTGGGATGATGGAAGGTCGTATAGACCACACCGGGCGCGACGCGATCGGTGATCAACGCCCGGAGCGTCGTGTCGCCGGAGCGGCTGCCGAGCTTCACCCAGTCGCCGTCGCGAACGCCGCGCTGCTCGGCATCGTGCGGATGGATTTCCAGCCGGTCTTCCGCATGCCAGACGACATTCTCGGTCCGCCGCGTCTGCGCCCCGACATTGTACTGGCTTAGGATGCGGCCGGTCGTCAGGAGCAGCGGGAAGCGCGGGCCGGTGCGCTCGTCGGTCGCCACATATTCGGTGCGGATGAACTTGCCCTTGCCGCGCACGAAGCCGTTGACATGCATGATCGGCGAGCCGAGCGGATTCTTTTCGTTGCAGGGCCACTGCACCGAGCCCATTTTATCGAGATAGTCGTAGGAGACCATTGCGAAACTCGGCGTCGTCGCGGCGATCTCGTCCATGATTTCCGATGGATGGGTGTAATTCCAGTCGAGCCCCATCGCCTGGGCAAGCTTCTGAGTCACTTCCCAGTCGCCATAGCCGTTGCGCGGCGACATGACCTTGCGCACGCGGTTGATACGCCGCTCCGCATTGGTGAAGGTGCCGTCCTTTTCGAGGAAGGTCGAGCCCGGCAGGAAGACATGGGCGTAATTGGCGGTCTCGTTGAGGAACAGATCCTGGACGACGACGCATTCCATCGCCGCAAGCCCGGCGGCGACGTGTTTGGTATCGGGATCGGACTGGAGAATGTCCTCGCCCTGGATATAGATGCCCTTGAAGGAACCGTCGACTGCCGCATCCAGCATGTTCGGAATGCGCAGGCCGGGCTCGTTGTTGAGCTTCACGCCCCAGAGTTTTTCGAAGATATCGCGCGTCGCATCGTCGGAAATGTGCCGGTAGCCCGGCAATTCGTGCGGGAAGGAGCCCATGTCGCAGGAGCCCTGCACGTTGTTCTGGCCGCGCAACGGGTTCACGCCGACACCAGGGCGGCCGATATTGCCGGTCGCCATCGCCAGGTTGGCGATCGCAATGACCGTGGTCGAACCCTGGCTGTGTTCGGTGACGCCGAGGCCATAATAGATCGCGCCGTTGCCGCCCTTGGCATAGAGCCTTGCCGCACCACGCAGATCCGCCGCCGGCACTCCGGTGAAGATCTCGGTCTCTTCGGGACTGTGGTGCGGTTCGGCAACGAAGGCAGCCCAGTCCTCAAACTCCGACCAGTCGCAGCGCTCGCGGATGAAGCTCTCGTCATAGAGTCCTTCGGTGACGATCACATGAGCCAGCGCCGTCATGACTGCGACATTGGTGCCGGGCTTCAGCGGCAGGTGATAGGAGGCCTCGACATGCGGCGACCGGACGATATCGGTGCGGCGCGGATCGATGACAATGAGTTTGGCGCCCTTGCGCAGCCGCTTCTTCAACCGTGAGCCGAACACAGGATGCCCGTCCGTCGGATTGGCGCCGATGACGACGACGACATCCGAATGCTCGACACTGTCGAAATTCTGCGTGCCTGCCGACGTGCCGAATGTCTGGCCGAGACCGTAGCCGGTCGGCGAATGGCAGACGCGGGCGCAGGTATCGACATTGTTGTTGCCGAAACCGGCGCGGATCAGCTTCTGCACCAGATAGGTTTCCTCATTGGTGCAGCGTGAGGAGGTGATGCCGCCGATCGCCTCGCGGCCGTATTGATACTGGATGCGGCGGAACTCCAGCGCCACATGCGCGAAGGCCTCGTCCCAGCTCACCTCCCGCCAGGGATCGCTGACCTTTTCGCGGATCATCGGGTTGAGGATGCGGTCCTTATGGGTGGAATAGCCGTAAGCGAAACGTCCCTTGACGCAGGAATGGCCGCGATTGGCCTGGCCGTCTTTCCACGGCACCATGCGCACCAGTTCCTCACCGCGCATCTCCGCCTTGAAGGAACAGCCGACGCCGCAATAGGCGCAGGTGGTGACCGCCGAATGTTCCGGCTGGCCGATCTCTATCACCGACTTCTCCGTCAGCGTCGCCGTCGGGCAGGCCTGGACGCAGGCGCCGCAGGAGACGCATTCGGATTCGATGAAATGCTCGTGCATGCCGGGGGAAACGCGCGAACCGAAACCGCGTCCTTCGATCGTCAGCGCGAAGGTGCCCTGCACTTCCTCGCAGGCGCGCACACAGCGCGAACAGACGATGCATTTGGAGGGGTCATAGGTGAAATAGGGATTGGACTCGTCTTTCGGCATCCATTTCAGATTGATGCCGCCGTTGTTGCGCGCCTTGACGTGATTATCGCCCTCGTAGCCGTAGCGCACGTCGCGCAGGCCGACGGCGCCCGCCATGTCCTGCAATTCGCAATCGCCGTTGGCCGCGCAGGTGAGACAGTCGAGCGGATGGTCGGAAATATAGAGTTCCATCACGCCGCGGCGAATATCCTTCAGCCGCCCCGTCTGCGTGTGCACCACCATGTTTGCCGCCACCGGCGTCGTGCATGAGGAGGGCGTGCCGTTGCGGCCCTCGATCTCGACGAGGCAGAGCCGGCAGGAGCCGAAAGCATCGACCATATCGGTGGCGCAGAGCTTCGGCACCTTGATGCCGGCCTCCATCGAGGCGCGCATGATGGAGGTGCCCTCCGGCACGCTGATCCGCTGTCCATCAATGGTGAGCGTCACCATGGTCTCTGATGTCGAAGCCGGAGTGCCGTAGTCGATTTCATGGATGAGAGACATGGTCGGTCTCCTTGCTTGAGATGGTGAGGTCAGCGCAGGCGTTCCATGAACAATTCGTCATTCCGCCGCCTCCACCAGAGGTGCCGGCGAAAAATCCTTCGGGAAATGCGTCATGGCGCTCATCACCGGATAAGGCGTGAAACCGCCCAGCGCGCAGAGCGAGCCGAACTTCATCGTGTTGCAGAGATCGGCAAGCAGCACCCGGTTCTTCTCCGGCTCGATGCCCTGAGCGATCTTGTCGGCCGTCTCCACGCCGCGTGTCGAGCCGATGCGGCAGGGCGTGCACTTACCGCAGCTTTCGACGGCGCAGAATTCCATGGCGAAACGCGCCTGCTTCAGCATGTCGGCCGTGTCGTCGAAGACGACGATGCCGGCATGGCCGATGAGCCCGTCCCTGGCGGCGAAGGCTTCGTAATCGAAAGGCGTGTCGAACAGCGCCCGCGGGAAATAGGCACCGAGCGGCCCGCCGACCTGCACGGCCTTGACCGGCCGTCCCGTCGCCGTCCCGCCGCCGATCCTGTCGACGATATCTCCGAGCGAAAGGCCGAAGGCCGTCTCAAAGAGACCACCATATCTGACATTGCCGGCAACCTGCAGCGGGATGGTGCCGCGTGAACGGCCCATGCCGAAATCGCGGTAGAAGGCGGCACCCTTTTCCAGGATGACCGGCACCGAAGCCAGAGAGATCACGTTGTTGATGACGGTCGGACAGTTAAACAGCCCCTTATGCGCCGGCAGCGGCGGCTTGGCACGCACGATGCCGCGCTTGCCTTCGAGACTGTTGAGCAGGGCCGTCTCCTCGCCGCAGACATAGGCGCCGGCGCCGGTGCGCACCTCGATATCGAAGGCACGGCCGGAGCCGAGCACCGATGATCCGAGAATGCCGGCCTGCCGGGCGATGCCGACGGCTTCGGTCATTACCGCGATCGCGTGCGGATATTCCGAACGCGTATAGACGAAGCCCTTGGTCGCGCCGGTGGCGAGCCCTGATATCGCCATGCCCTCGATCAGCACGAAGGGATCGCCCTCCATGATCATCCGGTCGGCAAAGGTGCCGCTGTCGCCCTCATCGGCATTGCAGACGATATATTTGCGGTCGCCGGCAGCATCGAGAACGGTCTTCCACTTGATGCCGGTGGGAAAACCGGCACCGCCGCGTCCACGCAGGCCGGAATCGGTGACTTCCTTGACGATATCGGCTGATGTCATCGAAACGGCGCGTCGAAGACCGGCAAGGCCGCCATGCGCCTCGTAATCCGCAAGCGAAAGCGGATCGGTAATGCCGCAGCGGGCAAAGGTCAGGCGGGTTTGTTCCTTGAGGAACGGGAGGTCTTCAACCTCCCCGAGACAGAGCCGATGCTCGCCGCCGTTCATCATCCCGGCATCGAACAGAACAGCCACATCCCCGGCCTTTACCGGGCCGTAGCCGATGCGCTTGCCGTCAAGCTCGACCTCAACTAGCGGCTCCAGCCAGAACATTCCGCGCGAGCCGTTGCGCACGATCTCGGCATCGAGGCCGCGGGCGGCGATCTCCTGGGCAATCGCCTTTGCCACCTTTTCGGCCCCGAGCGCCAGCGCTGCGGCATCGCGCGGAACATATATCCTGACCGTCATCGGCGTGCCTCCGCAACGAGTTCCGCCGCCATCTGATCGTCGATCCGGCCATAGACCTCGCCGTCGAGCATCGCCGCCGGCGCGCAGGCGCAGAGCCCGAGACAGTAGACCGGCTCCAGCGTCACGCCGCCATCGAGCGTCGTCTGATGAAAATCGATACCGAGCAGCGTCTTGACGCGCTCAGCCAAGCCATCGCCGCCCATCGACTGACAGGCTTCGGCGCGACAGAGCTTCAGCACATGCCGGCCGGCGGGATGGTCGCGATAATCGTGATAGAAGGTCACCACGCCATGCACCTCGGCGCGGGAGAGGTTCAGTTCCTCCGCGATGACGGGCATGGCCTCCTGCGGCACATAGCCGAATTCTTGCTGGACCTCGTGCAGAATGGGAAGCAGCGGCCCTTCGAGAAAGCGAAGATCGGCGACGATGGCACGTGTGCGCGCTGCAATATCGCCTTCGGCGATATGAATGGTCATAAGGCAGCCCTCCCGGCGGCTCGCTCGTTGCGGAATGGCAGGCTCCCCCGGCCGAGTGCCATTCCGCAAGCAGCATCTCAGGGAAGCAGCCGGCGATCAATAAAGCTATCACGTTGCACGATAGTTTTTTTCTATCAGAGTTCCTCGTCTTGTACGAGCACTCTCGCCTCGTGCAGCAGGGCCGAGACAAGCGGCGTGAAAGGCTCGCGATAAGGGGCAACGAGGCCGACCAGATGATGCGCCTCCGGCTCGACGATCGGGATCATGCGGATTTCCACTGGAAATCCAAAGGATTTGGCGACGTTGCGCGGCATGATGCTGGCCCAGCGTCCGGTCCTGACATGCGAGAACAGCACGATCATCGAGTTGGATTCGAGTGTCGGATGCACGGTGGCGCCGGCTTCCGTCAAGTGCCGGTTGATGATGCGGCGGTTCTGCATGTCGGCGGTCAATAGACAAAGCCGAAGATCGCCGACCTCTCGCCAGGTCACGTTGTCGCGATCCGACAGTGGGCTGCCGGCTGCCGTGATCAGATGATAACGCTCGGCATAGAGGGGAACGGTCGTGACGCGGCCGAGCGGCTCGTTTTCGAGATAGGTGATGCCGGCATCGATTTCGAGATTCTCGAGCATGCTCAGCACCTGCAGCGAATTGCGCGAGACGATCGAGAAGGTCACGCCGGGATGCCGTTCCTGGAAGGGCGTGGTGATGCGCGAAAGCATGGCGAGCGCGGTCGGAATGGCGGCAAGACGAATATGGCCGGAAAGGCCGCGGCGTGCGGCACGCATCTCCTCGCGCATGGTGCGGGCGTCGCCGACGATGCGCCGGGCCCATTCGAGCACGCGCTGCCCCTCCGGCGTTAGCCCCTGGAACCTTGAACCGCGCTGTACCAGCATGACGCCGAGTTGATCCTCGAGCTGCCGGATGGCCGCCGAAAGCGTTGGCTGCGAGATGCCGCACTCCTCCGCGGCGCGGCCGAAATGCTTTTCATTGGCAAGCGCGATGAAAAATTCCAGCTTGTCGATCATCCGGCCTCCCGCGCCATTTCGCGTCCGGACCTATCTTCGACATAGCAGCCGTGCTCCGCAAGGGCGGTCGCTAACAGTTTTCTGCAATCGGAAAAAGCTCGAACAGCGATTCGAGGAAGGCGAGCACGCTGACATTGCCGATGCTGTAATAGACCAGCCTGCCCTGACGGCGCGTATTGACCAGGCCTTCGAGCCTCAAGCGCGCCAGCTGCTGCGAGACCATTGCCTGCTGTATGCCCAGAATATGTTCGATTTCACTGACCGTCCGCTCCTCATTCGCCAATATGCAGAGGATGAGAAGTCGGGTCTGGTGCGCCAGCGCTTTCAGCAGGTCGCTCGCTTCATGGGCTTTTGCAGCGAGTGTGTGCAATTCCTGGCCGGTCATCCCCGGCTTGGGTTTGGGCAACGGCATGCGGTATCTCGGAAGGGAGGCGATGAGGTAGATCAGTACAATAGCATATTCGCACAAGCGAATTGGCCAAAATGACGAAATGCCAAAAAAGGTCCAAGCAAATCAGCAGATAAGCTGACCGCCATTGATCTCGATCACCTGGCCGGTGATGTAGCCCGAGAGGGAGGGAGCCGCCAGGAACAGATAGGCGGGAGCGCAATCCTCCGCCGTGCCGAGCCTTTGCAGGGGGATGGATTTTCTTGTCTGCTCCAGCTTTTCGCGGGAGGAATAGCGCTCATGGAAATCCGTCTCGATCGTTCCCGGTGACACGCAATTGACCCGGATTCCATCCGGTGCGAGCTCACGGGCAAGCGCCTTGGAATAGGTCGCAACGAAGGCTTTCGAGGCCGAATAGATCGAGGAACCGGGGCTGCCGCCGGTCAGCGCCGAAATCGAAACCGTGTTGACGACAGCGGCGCCTTCAGCCGCCTTTAATGCCGGCAACAGTGCACGTGTCAGCGCCACCACCGATGTCTGGTTGAGCCGCACGATCGCCTCATATTCTGCGTCGGTGAGCGTGGCCGCGGGAAACCGGCCAAGCATGGTGCCGGCATTGTTCACCAGCACATGCACCCTGTCGAAGAAGGCGAGAACGTCTTCGGCAAATTGCGCCGCCCCACCGGCCGCCGAGAAATCGGCGTGCAGCAGCAGCGCCCGTCTTTCGGATTCAGCCGTCAGCAGGAAATCCGGCAGCTCGCGTCCCGGCTTGCGCCCGGTATGGACGATCACTTTTGCGCCGCAGTCCAGGAACTGCCGGGCCACTTCGAGGCCGATGCCGCGGCCGGCGCCGGTCACGACGACATTGCGATTTTCGAACAGTCTGGGATGAAACACGAAGCCGTCCTCCTCGCGGACAGTGCCGCCGGTTGCGTCACTCGCCCTTAACATATGAGCGCGCCGACCGAAAGAAAGGCAGGTACCGATCTTTCCCGGGAGACGCAGCCAAGTCTCCCTCTGGGGAAGGGCTCTAGCTTTCGGTCTCCAGAAGCCGCGCACCCGACCCCTCTTTGCCGAGCCGATCGCAGGGATTGCGCAACGGACAGCTTTCGATCGACAGGCAGCCGCAGCCGATGCAGCCGGTCAGACGGTCGCGCAGCAGGCTCAGCCGCCTGATTCGCGCGTCGAGATCATCCTTCCAGCGCGCCGACAGCACCTGCCAGTCGGCGACGGTGGGCGTGCGTCCTTGCGGCAGCGACTCGAACGCCGCCTGGATTTCCGAAAGCGGAATGCCGACACGCTGCGCCACCTTGATGATGCCAAGCCGGCGCAGCACGTCACGGCCGTATCGCCGCTGGTTGCCGCGGGACCGGATGCTCGAGATCAGCCCCTTGGTCTCGTAGAAATGCAGCGCCGAGACGGCAAGGCCGCTGCGCTCCGCCACTTCGCCAACCGTCAGAAGTCTGCCGAGCGGCGTTGCAGGAATCGTATCCATCGGCTCTTGACCTCAATATTAGTTGAGGTTTTATAACCCGTGCTTCGATAATCGTAAAGTCCAATCGCGACAAGGAGCAACGCATGAAAACACCCACCAGGCTGGCGGTCATCTATGGCAGCACGAGAGAGGGCCGCATCTGCGACCGGGTGGTCAAATGGCTGACGCAGGAGCTCGTCCGCTTCCCGCAATTTGATATCGACATCATCGACCCGCTCGATTTCGCGCTGCCGGTAAGCCGTGACGTGGCACACCCCGAAATCGACAGGCTCGCCGGGCGGCTTGGCATGGCCGACGCCTTCATCATCGTCACCCCGGAATACAATCACAGCTTCACGGCCTCGCTGAAGTCGATCATCGATTTCTTCTTCGAGCCCTGGCAGGGCAAACCTGTCGCCTTCGTTTCCTATGGCGGCATATCGGGCGGCCTGCGCGCCGTCGAACAGCTGCGCCTCGTCTTTGCCGAACTCCACGCCGTCACGATCCGCGATTCGGTGAGCTTTACAGCACCTTGGAACCGCTTCGACACCGAGGGACGGCTCGACAATCCCACCGACGCGATGCGTCTGCTCGACCGGATGATGGCGAGGCTGGAATGGTGGACACGGGCGCTCGTCACTGCCCGCAGCGATTGCCCCTATGCCGACATCGCCGCCTGAGGCAGCAAGCTCCGGTTCCGTTCCCGGCAGGTACGGAACCTCGAGGGACACCCGGGCAGGACCTCCGTCCGGGTGTTCTCAACAGTAAGGCATATCAGGCGATACCGGGCATGGCAGGCTCATCCCGACCGCATGGACGGGTTCGCAACTTTGCAGTTGCGGGGAGAAAACCCCGGTGATAGTTTCCGCGCCATTAACGGGGGAGCTCCGTATTGCCGGGGCTGAGATGTGAGGTGCAAGCCTCTGGACCCTTCAAAGCTGATCTGGGTAATGCCAGCGGAGCGAGGTTCAGATGTTTTCAGGCGCACAAGTGTCACTCTATCCGATGTCCGGCGATTTCGTCGGCATCATTCTCGATGCCGTCAAGGCGCTCGATCCCTATCGCGACCGGCTGCGCATCGAGACCGATGACATCTCTACGCTGCTGGTCGGCCCGCCTGACATTCTTTTCGCCGCCATGCACGATCTTTTCGTCACCGCCGCAAAGACCGGCGAACATTGCGTGCTGTCCGCCGCCGTCTCACGCGGCTGCCCCGGTGAGCCCGACGAGGCCATCTGCGGCGTCAACCCCTCCTCCGGCCAGGCAGAGCCGCTTGCTGACCGTATAGCGGCCGCCCTTGCCGCCGTTGAAATCACCGCCGAGACCGGACAGCCGACCGCTGCCCAATTCTCGCTCTACGTCATGGGAACCGGCACCCATATGGACGAGATCTATGGCTGCATCGACTTTCTCAAACGCTCCGGCACTTTCGACCGCGCCAAGAATTTCTGCACCAGGCTTTCTGGCGATGCCGGCGCCGTCTTCGCAACCATTCGTGAGGCCTTCTATCGCTTCGGTGACCCCGAGGGGCATGTGACCCTCGATATCACGGTGTCAGCCAATACAGCGCCGCGCGTCTTTTCAGACGCGCAAAGGACGCTGTAACACTTTAAATTGCTGCATAATTTTATCCTTAAATCGATTCCGATTTAAGGAATTATGCAGTGCCCGACGAAAGCCTGAAATCGAACGCCGATGACACCGCTACCACCACTGGGTTCGCGCCTTGCCGCGCTCCGCGCCGCTCTCTACCGGGGCATACCTGCCCTGCTCGCCGGCTGCGCCTTTTTGGCGGCATGGGAACTCTATGTCGATCTTTCCGGGATCAAGCCCTCCATCCTGCCGGCGCCGTCGCGCATCGTCATCCAGGGCTGGCTGAACCGCGAGGCGCTGATATCAAACACCTGGCCGACGCTCGGCGCGACGCTTGGAGGTTTCGCGCTGTCGCTGGCTTTCGCCTTCGTAGCCTCGATCCTCATGGATTTCGTGCCCTTCATGCGCCGGGCATTGCTGCCGATCTTCATCGCCAGCCAGACCCTGCCGCTGGTGGCGATCGCGCCCCTCGTCGTCCTCTGGTTCGGCTTCGGCCTGCTGCCGAAAGTGTTGCTGGTGGCGCTCGTCACCTTCTTTCCGCTGCTCGTCGCCCTGCTGCAGGGCTATGAATCGACCGACCGCGACATCGCCGAATTGCTGAATTCGATGAAGGCGAGTCGCTGGCGGATTTTCTGCCTGGCCCGGCTTCCCTCCTCGCTGCCCTATTTCTTCGCCGGCCTCAGAATCTCGATCACCTATGCCGTCGTTGGCGCGATTTTTGCCGAATATGCCGGCGCCGCCCGCGGCCTCGGCATCTATATCCTCAACGCCAAGAACAATTTCCGTCCCGATCTCGTGCTCGCCGCCGTCGTCGTCAGCGCCGTGCTCACGCTCGGCCTCTTCGGGCTGACGCTGTTGATCCAGCGCCTCGTCATGCCCTGGCAGCCAACCGGGGAGCGGCGCCGATGAGCGATACAATGGTTGAACTCGGTAGTATCTCGAAGTCCTTCGACGGCATGAAGGTGCTGGGCGACATTTCGCTCGCCGTCGCAGACGGCGAGTTCGTTTCGATCGTCGGACCGTCCGGCTCCGGAAAATCGACGGTGCTGCGGCTGCTGACACAGGCGCTTCGACCCGATTCCGGCACCATGCTTTTCAACGGCGTGCCGCTGGAACAGGCACCGCATTCCTTCGCCTTCATGCCGCAGCGCGATGCGCTGATGCCCTGGCGCCGGATCATCGACAATGCGGCACTCGGCCTCGAGGTGAAAGGCATGAGCCGCCGCGCGGCCCGCGCCGCCGTCGCGCCTTTGTTCGAGAGCTTCGGCCTTTCCGGCTTCGAACACCACTATCCTTCCGAACTATCCGGCGGCATGCGCCAGCGCGCCGCACTGCTGCGCACCGTCGTCCAGACGCAGGACATGCTGCTGCTCGACGAGCCCTTCGGCGCGCTCGACGCGCTGACGCGCACGCAGATCCAGGAATGGCTGCAGGGCATGTGGACCGAGCACCGCTGGACGGCGCTGCTGATCACCCATGACGTTCGCGAGGCCGTGTTCCTCTCCGACCGGATCTACGTGCTTTCGGCCCGTCCGGCGCGTATCATCCGCGAATTCCGCGTTCCCCTGCCCCGTCCGAGAAGCATCGCCGACCTCGGCTCGCCGGCGGCCCAGGCGATCGAAACCGAAATCCTGCAAACCCTGCTTCATCCGCAAGAACAGGATGATTTTAGGCCGGTCGGCCCAAAATCTGAATCGCTGTTCTAATTTATAGAGTTAGAGCATGATGTCGTCCGAAACCGCCGACACTTTTCGGCATCATGCTCTAGAGACCTGAGGAGGTCACCATGCTGCTTCTCACCCGCCGCCAGACGATTTTCGCCGCCATCGCGGCAAGCCTTGCCGGCCGCACCGCCTTCGCCCAATCGGCGCCCGCAAAGGTTCGCATCGCGCTCGACTGGACGCCCAACACCAACCATATCGGCATCTATGTCGCCAAGGCGAAGGGCTTCTACGCCGATGCCGGACTCGATGTCGAGATCCTTCCCTTCACCGATACCAGCGCCGGAACACTGGTGTCGAACGGCGTTGCCGATTTCGGCATCAGCAGTGAGATCGAGACCCTCACGCAGCGCGCCGGCGGCGGTGACGTGAAGATGGTCTACGGCGTCGTCCAGACAGAAACCGCACGCCTGATCTTCAAGGGCGGACGCGACGACATCAAGAGCCCGAAAGACCTCGACGGCAAGACCTATGGCGGCTTTGGCGGCACCTGGGAGAGCGCGCTGATCTCCGCAATGATCCGCAATGACGGCGGCAAGGGCGACGTCAAGACCGTCACCCTCGGCACCTCCGCTTACGAGGCGCTGGACAATGGCTCGATCGATTTCACGCTGGAGATCTACACCTGGGAAGGCATAGCCGCCGAACTGGAGAACCGGAAGATCGGCCGCTTCCACTATTCCGATTATGGCATTCCGGACGAGCAGACGACGGTCATCGTCTCCAGCGACGCCTATCTCTCGGCAAACCGGGAACACGCCCGCGCCTTCATCCAGGCCACGCGCCAGGGTTATGCCTATTCCGTCGACCATCCCGACGAAGCCTGCGATCTGCTGATCTCTGGAAGCAATGGCGCACTGATGAATACGGAACTGGTAAAGGCGTCTCAGAAGGCATTGATCGAGGGGCACTTCCTGAAATCCGAGGCCGGCGTGATCGGTAAGCTCGATCCGGCAAAGGCCGAAGCCCTCGGCGGCTTCCTGCTCGAGAATGGGATTCTGGTCGACGCCAATGGCGCCGCACTCAAGGAGAAGCCGGACTTTTCCACCTATTATACCAACGAACTTCTCGACTGAGCCCAACGCCTGCCTTGCCCGTCGCGGCTTTCCGCTGCAAAGTCCGAGACCCGGAGCATGATGTCGTGCGAAAACCGCTCACACTTTTCGGCATCATGCTTTAGAGCGCCGCGCGTCCTTTCGGATGCGCAAAGGACGCTCTAACACTTAGAATTTAGGCATCGTGCTTTCCGAAAATCGATTCCGATTTTCGGGCCGATGCGCTAGGCAAGGCGGGGGATAGGATGCGACAACAGGAGAGACTGGCCGGAGCGGACTTTCTGCGCGCGACGGCCTGTCTGCTGGTGCTTGCCCACCACTTCGCGCTGCGGCTGGATATGCGCAGAATCCCCGACGAACTCGGACCGACCGCACATGTCCTCCGCTTCGGCAATTTCGGCGTTGCCGTGTTCTTTGTGCTCAGCGGCTTTCTTCTTGCCCATCCCTTCTGGCGCGCGCTCGACGCGGGCAGCAACCTGCCGAGCCTGCGGCATTACACGATCCGCAGGGCAGCGCGCATCGCTCCGGGCTTCTGGGTTGCCGCCACCATCAGCTTCGCCCTCAGCCTGACGCTGCTTGCCCTGCCGCTGACACCGGAGCTTGCACTCCGCTATGTCTCCGGGCTGCTGTTCATGAGCCAGTGGCACTGGCGCACCTTCTTTCCTGTCGAAGCCGACGGGCCGCTCTGGTCCATTCCCTTCGAGGTCACCAGCTATGTGCTCCTGCCGGTCTGCTTTCTCCTGCTGTTTCGTTTGCCCATCCTGAGACAACGCCCGCTGCTTGCGCGCTTCGCCTGGCTATGCGTCATCACAGGCGTACTCCTGGCCCATCTGCTGATCCTCACCCTGTTTCCGCTCGGCGACATCGGACGCGGTTGGCAGTACGGCCTGCAGGGTGGGGCGAAGGAATGGATGCCGAGATATAATCCGATCGGCTTCTTCGCCGTCTTCGCGCTCGGTGCGCTCGCCGCCGGCCTCGAGACCATGCTCCCACGAAGACGCTCTTCCTGGTTCGATGCCGCAGCGCTTCTCGCCCTCGCCATTGCCGGCTACCGCCTCGTGATATCGCCCGGCGGCTCCGCCGAGGGTTACGGCTGGCTCGAGATCCCCTATGGCTTTCCGGTCTTCCCGCTGGCGGTCGGGGCGGCCCTCGTTTCGCTCAGCCATTCGCAACGGTTGGGCAGGCTGCTCGACAACGCGCCTGTCCGCTACGTCGCGAAGATCTCCTTCGGCATCTATATCTGGCAGGAGATTATCCTGCTATTGATCCAGAAGCTCGACCCGGGCTCGTTCGGCGCTTCCTCGGAAAATGTTGTGACCGGCTGGCTGCAGTCTTGCGGACTGGCGGCAGCGCTTATCCTTCTGGTAGCAAGCCTCAGCTACCATCTGCTGGAGAAACCGGCGATCGATTTCGGAAACCGGCTGACAGCTCGCCAATCCAATCGGGCTACTCCTTTCAAAGTATAAGTTTCCGGATAGCGCAACTACAGGCATTAAGGTTAACGCGAAATACTCCCATTTTTGGTGTCTTTAGGGTTACGGAATTCTTATTTATACCGATGACAAACGATACGTGACCATGTATCTGTCTCCTTGCTGTTCAGTATCGCATCTAAACTTGTGGACCTTGCGTAATGAATGCTTTTACTTCGAAGACGAATTCACGCTTCGATCCGTCTCAGCGTCAGGACAAAACCAAGACCCTGGTTATCGCGAACTCCAATATTCGCCAGCCGGATAGCTTTTCCCCTGTCGAAAGAAAAATGGCTGTGCGACTGAGCGTGAAGCGGTTGATCGACATCGTCGCCTCACTCAGCGCCCTCGTCGTGCTGGCGCCGATTTTTCTGGCAATCGCTCTTTTCATCAAACTCGATGATGGCGGTCCGGTGTTTTTCCGCCAAATCCGCTGGGGGCTGAACGGCCGGAAGATCACGATCTTCAAATTCCGATCGATGCGCGCGGAAGCTTGTGATCCCAGCGGCGTTCAACAGACCGTCAAGGGTGACAGCCGAGTGACCGGCATCGGCGCGGTGCTCCGCAAGACCAATATCGACGAGCTGCCGCAGCTCTTCAATGTCATCAGGGGCGACATGTCGCTGGTCGGCCCGCGCTGCCATGCCATCAACATGCGGGCAGCCGGCCGGCTCTACGAAGAACTGGTGCCGGACTATCATCACCGCCACATCATGCGTCCCGGCATCACCGGTCTTGCGCAGACGCGCGGCTGGCGCGGCCCGACGGCGCGACGGCTGGAAGCCCGCGCCCGCATTGCCTGCGATATCTATTATGTCAGGAATTTCAGCCTGCTGCTCGACTTGAAGATATTGTTCAAGACGATTGCCATCGAGCTACGCGGCGGCACCGGCTTCTGAGCCGAAGCCGGCCACTCGGTACACATCGGCAAAGCGGCCCCATCGGGCCGCTTCTTCATTTCAAGCCGCCCGCGCTATCGCGACAGCTGAACAGGCACAAAAAAGGGCGGCTGTTGCAGCCGCCCTTGATCGTCGCAGTCGATGGCGATCAATCCTGTTGGACGATGCCGCTCAGATGCGTCAGTTCCATGATGAAATGCTCGAGCTTCGACTTGTGCTCGTGCAGCTCGGCATGCTCGAGCTCCTGGCGGGCAGCCTCGATGCGGCGGGTCAGCTCGTCCTTGTGGAGTTCCTCGACCGGAACCGCGGATTCGGCAAGCAATGTGCAACCGGTCGGCAGGATATCGGCAAAACCGCCGAACACCACATAGTCCTGCTTCTTGCCGGAGGCCGAACGCACGCTCACGACACCCGGCTTGATCGTCGTCATCGTCGGCGCATGATTCGCCATGACCGTCATCTCGCCTTCAGTCGCGGGAATGACCACCTCGGTCACCATCTCCGACAACAGCAGACGCTCCGGCGAAACGAGCTCAAAGTTGAAATTGTCAGCCATCAGTGACTTACCTTCTCGGCTATGGCTTTCGCATCTTGCAATTTGGTCCCGCAGAACGGGCAGTGCATTATCGCTTGGTCGAGATAACCGAGGCCTTCCTCGCTCTGGACCAGACCCACCACCATCATCAGCACGCCGTTATCGGCGCGATAGATAGTCGGCGCGGCTGGTTCCGGAAGATCCGCCACGACCCCTTTCAGGGAGTCGCAGCAGAATATCTCGTCCAGCGCGTCGCTCATTAAGCAGCTGTGAGCTTCTTGGCCTTTTCGACCGCTTCTTCCATCGATCCGACCATATAGAAGGCAGATTCCGGCAGGTGATCATATTCGCCGTTAACGAGGCCCTTGAAGCCCTTGATCGTATCTTCGAGAGCAACGAGCTTGCCCGGCGAGCCGGTGAAGACTTCGGCGACGAAGAACGGCTGCGACAGGAAACGCTCGATCTTGCGGGCCCGGGCAACCGCGATCTTGTCCTCTTCGGACAGTTCATCCATGCCAAGGATCGCGATGATGTCCTGCAAGGCCTTGTAACGCTGCAGCGTCGACTGGACCTTGCGGGCGACTTCGTAATGCTCTTCGCCGACGACCAGAGGGTCGAGCATGCGCGAGGTGGAGTCGAGCGGATCGACGGCCGGATAGATGCCCTTTTCGGCGATCGAGCGCGACAGAACCGTCGTTGCGTCAAGGTGCGCGAACGAGGTTGCCGGAGCCGGGTCGGTCAAGTCGTCGGCCGGGACGTAAATGGCCTGGACCGAGGTAATCGAGCCGGTCGTCGTCGTGGTGATGCGCTCCTGCATCTGGCCCATGTCGGTTGCGAGCGTCGGCTGATAGCCGACGGCCGACGGAATGCGGCCGAGCAGAGCCGACACTTCGGAACCTGCCTGCGTGAAGCGGAAGATGTTGTCGACGAAGAACAGAACGTCCTGGCCCTGGTCGCGGAAATGTTCAGCGACCGTCAGGCCGGTCAGGGCGACACGGGCGCGGGCGCCCGGCGGTTCGTTCATCTGGCCGTAAACCAGCGCAGCCTTCGAACCTTCGCCGCCGCCATGCTTGTTGACGTTCGATTCGATCATTTCGTGATAGAGGTCGTTGCCTTCGCGGGTACGTTCACCGACGCCCGCAAAAACCGAATAACCACCATGCGCCTTGGCGACGTTGTTGATCAGTTCCATGATCAAAACGGTCTTGCCGACGCCAGCGCCGCCGAACAGGCCGATCTTGCCGCCGCGTGCATAGGGAGCGAGAAGGTCAACGACCTTGATGCCGGTGACGAGAATCTGCGATTCCGTCGACTGCTCGACATAGGACGGCGCATCCTGGTGGATGGCGCGCTTGTGAGCGGTGACCAGCGGACCGGCTTCGTCGACCGGCTCGCCGATGACGTTCATGATGCGGCCGAGCGTCTCGTTGCCAACCGGAACCATGATCGGAGCGCCGGTATCGGCGACTTCCTGGCCGCGCACGAGACCGTCGCTCGAATCCATCGCGATGGTACGGACGACGTTTTCGCCAAGGTGTTGCGCAACTTCGAGAACCAGGCGGTTGCCATTGTTGCTGGTTTCCAGCGCATTCAGGATCTTCGGCAGTTCGCCTTCGAAAGCAACGTCGACGACGGCGCCGATAACCTGGGTGACTCTGCCGACAGAGCCGATCTTGGGGGTAGCTGCCTCAGCCATTTTCTGACCCTCTTTTCCTAGCCTCAGAGCGCTTCCGCGCCCGAAATGATTTCAATGAGTTCCTTGGTGATCTGCGCCTGACGCTGGCGGTTGTAGCTCAGCGTCAGCTTATTGATCATCTCACCGGCATTACGCGTCGCATTGTCCATCGCGCTCATCTTGGCGCCCATTTCACCCGCGACGTTCTCAAGAAGCGCGCGGAAGACCTGGACGGAGATGTTGCGCGGGATCAGATCTTCAAGGATCGATGCCGGATCCGGCTCGTATTCGTAGACAGCGCCTGCATGGGCGGCATCTTCGGCCTGCACAGCTCCCGTTGAAGCCGGGATGAGCTGCTGCGCCGTCGGAATCTGGCTGATCACCGATTTGAACTCGGAATAAAACAGCGTGCAGACGTCGAATTCGCCGGCAGCATACATCTCGATAAGGCGTTTACCGATCTGATCCGCATTCTCGAAGCCGACCCGCTTGACGTCCCGCAATTCCTTGCGCTCGATGATCAGCGAAGCGAATTCGCGGCGAAGGATGTCGTAACCCTTCTTGCCGACGGTGAAGATTTTCACCGTCTTGCCCTCGGAAACCAGCTTGCGCACATGTTCGCGCGCGAAGCGCGCAATCTGCGAGTTGAAACCGCCGCAAAGACCGCGTTCGGCCGTGCACACCACCAGCAGATGAACCTGGTCCTTGCCGGTGCCGGTCATCAGCGCCGGCGCGCCATCGGCGTCGGTGACAGCCTTGGCGATATTCGCCAGAACTGCACCCATGCGCTCCGAATATGGCCGAGCGGCCTCGGCCGCCTCCTGCGCGCGCCGAAGCTTCGCCGCGGCGACCATTTTCATCGCCTTGGTGATCTTCTGCGTCGCCTTGACGGAGGCGATCCGGTTTTTCAGATCCTTAAGTGAAGGCATCCGTTATCCGTCCTAACTTAGGGCCCGATTACGAGAAAGACTTTGCGAAGCTATCGAGAGCAGCGGTAAGCTTGCCCCTGGTATCGTCGCTGATTGCCTTTTCCGTGCGGATCGCGTCGAGGATGGCGGAGCCTTCCGAACGCAGATATGAGAGGAAGCCCTGCTCGAACTTGCCGACCGAAGCGACCGGCAGCTTGTCGAGATAGCCGTTGACGCCTGCAAAGATCACGGCGACCTGCTCTTCCGTCTTCAGCGGCGAGAACTGCGGCTGCTTCAGGAGTTCGGTCAGGCGTGCGCCGCGGTTCAGCAGGCGCTGCGTCGCAGCGTCGAGGTCCGAACCGAACTGGGCGAAGGCGGCCATTTCGCGATACTGGGCGAGTTCGCCCTTGATCGAGCCGGCAACCTGCTTCATCGCCTTGATCTGTGCCGCAGAGCCGACGCGGGAAACCGACAGACCGACGTTCACGGCCGGGCGGATACCCTGGTAGAACAGGTCGGTTTCAAGGAAGATCTGACCGTCGGTGATCGAGATCACGTTGGTCGGAATGAAGGCCGATACGTCGTTGCCCTGCGTTTCGATAACCGGCAGAGCGGTCAGCGAACCGGCGCCCTTGTCGTCGTTCATCTTCGCAGCGCGCTCGAGCAGGCGCGAGTGCAGGTAGAAAACGTCGCCCGGATATGCTTCGCGGCCCGGCGGGCGGCGCAGCAGCAGCGACATCTGGCGGTAGGATACGGCCTGCTTGGACAGGTCGTCGTAACCGATCAGCGCATGCATGCCGTTGTCACGGAAGTATTCGCCCATGGCGCAACCGGCAAACGGAGCCAGGAACTGCATCGGCGCCGGATCGGACGCGGTGGCGGCGACGATGATCGAGTACTTGAGCGCGCCGCGCTCTTCGAGCACCTTGACGAACTGCGCGACGGTCGAACGCTTCTGGCCGACAGCGACGTAGACGCAATAAAGCTTCTCGCCTTCCGGACCGTTGTCGTGAATAGCCTTCTGGTTGAGGAAGGCATCGAGAAGGATCGCGGTCTTGCCGGTCTGGCGGTCGCCGATAACAAGCTCGCGCTGGCCGCGGCCGACCGGGATCAGCGCGTCGATGGCCTTGAGGCCGGTCGACATCGGCTCGTGAACCGACTTGCGCGGAATGATGCCGGGAGCCTTGATGTCGACGCGCGAACGGCGCGTCGCGTTGATCGGGCCCTTGCCATCGATCGGATTACCGAGCGCGTCGACCACGCGGCCGAGCAGCTCAGGGCCGATCGGAACGTCGACGATGGCGCCAGTCCGCTTGACGGTGTCACCTTCCTTGATGTCGCGGTCGGCGCCGAAGATGACGACACCGACATTGTCGGCTTCAAGGTTCAGCGCCATGCCGCGGATGCCGCCCGGGAACTCGACCATTTCACCGGCCTGGACATTGTCCAGACCATAGACACGAGCGATACCGTCACCGACGGAGAGAACCTGGCCGACTTCCGAGACTTCTGCCTCTTTGCCGAAATTTTTAATCTGGTCTTTGAGAATTGCGGAAATTTCCGCGGCGCGGATATCCATCAGCCAACCTCTTTCAATGCGAGCTTAAGGGTAGAGAGTTTGGTACGAAGAGACGTATCAATCTGACGGGACCCGACCTTCACGATCAGACCACCAAGAATTGACGGATCAACCGTGACGGCAATCGTCACGTCTTTGCCGGTAACGCTCTTGAGTGCCACCTTCAATTCGGTTTCCTGCGCTTGTGAAAGCGCATGCGCCGAGGTGACCTCGGCGGAGATTTCACCGCGATGGTTCGCGGCGATGATGCGGAAGGCCTTGATCATGCCCGGCAGGGCGAACAGGCGGCGATTGCGCGCCACGACCTTCAGGAAATTGGCGAAGAAACCGCTGATGCCAGCCTTCTCGCTGATGGCGACGATCGCCTTCAGCTGGTCGTCGGCGGAGAAAACCGGGCTTACGACGAAGCGCTTAAGATCGGCGCTCTCATCCAGCATCGCCTGGAAACGGTCAAGATCTGCGGTTACGCTGTCCACGGCGCCCTGCTCGAGCGCCAGTTCGAAAAGCGACGAGGCATAGCGCTCGGCAACGCCAGAAGTAAGCTGGGACGTGTCTGCCACTGGCACAAATTTCCCTGATTTCAACCCAAAATCCGGCTCTCGGCGGGCGCCGAACCTATGATCTTGAATTCGTTTTGATTTCCCCCAGAAATCACAAGAGAAGCCTCTTGCTTCTTCCGAAATTCGGGGTCCGTCTAACATAGGATGTTCGGACTCGCAACACGCGTAATGCCCGAATACGCCTTTCACATGAATTTCTGTCCGCAAAATTGCGCAATGGCCTGAAAGCAGGCCACGGAAGCCGTCTGCCGGCAGCAAGAGTTACGTCTGGGTGAAGCCGAAAACGTAGAGCAGTGGTAACGCGGCCAAAGCGATCTGCACAACCAGGAGTAAATAGTTGACGATATTACTCCCCTTATCGGACAGGATCGAGATGATCCGGGCAAAGGCAGCCATGGCGAAGGAGGCACCGAGCGCCATGTAGATCCAGTCCTGGGCGAGCATGATCGCCGACAGGCCGAAGCCGAGATAAAAGCCGCCCATCGAGCGTCCCTCGCCGAAGCCTTCCGGCCGCCCCTCCTGTGCCTGCAGACCGAGGAGACGGAAAGTTTGGCCCGGGGCGAACATCATGATGAAGCCGGCGAGCGCCGTGAAAGCGGCGGAGCAAAAGGCAAGCTGCTCGCCAAGCTCGGTCGGAAAATAAAACTCCATGCGTCAGCCCCAAATCACCCGGATGAATCAGTGTTTTATGGCATGCGCCGAAAAAGGAGGAAATGGCGACGTTCTGTTTTAGAGAAAACTCTGCGGATCGATATCCAGCTGCACCTGCACCGATCCGCGCTCCTTGGGCGATTGCGACAGCATCACCCGCAAGAACCCCTGCATGTCGGAGTTCCGCCGCCCGTGCACCAGCAGGCGGAAACGGTGGCGGCCGCGCACCAGCGCGAGCGGCGCTTCGGCCGGGCCGAGGACCGAGATGCCCGACACCTGAGGTGCGGCGTTGCGCATGCCGCGCGCATGGTTTTCGGCGTCGTGGCGGGTTTCGGCCGAAACGATAATCGAGGCGAGCCGGCCGAAGGGCGGCAATACGGCGCGTTCGCGTTCGGTGATCTCGCGCTCATAGAAGGCGTCGGAATCGCCTGACACGATCGCCTGCATGACCGGATGCTGCGGCTGGTAGGTCTGCAGCAGCCCATGGCTCTTGAGGCCGGTGCGCCCGGCACGGCCGGTCACCTGCGACAAAAGCTGGAAGGTGCGCTCGGCCGCGCGCGGGTCGCCATTGGCAAGGCCGAGATCGGCATCGACGATGCCGACCAGTGTCATCAGTGGAAAATTATGCCCCTTGGCGACGAGCTGGGTGCCGATGACGATATCGGCCTCGCCCTTGGCGATCGCGTCCAGCTCCAGCCGCAGCCGCTTCACCCCGCCCATGATATCCGAGGAAAGAACGATCGTTCGCGCCTCCGGGAAATGCCGCTCCACCTCCTCGGCGATGCGCTCGACTCCCGGCCCGCAGGCGACGAGATGGTCGAGCGTACCGCATTCCGGGCACGCTTCCGGCGTGCGCTCGGCATGGCCGCATTGATGGCATTGCAGCTGCTTGCGGAAGCGATGCTCCACCAGCCAGCTCGAACATTGCGGGCACTGGAATCGGTGACCGCAGACCCGGCAGAGCGTCAGCGGCGCATAACCGCGCCGGTTGAGAAAGAGCAGTGCCTGTTCGCGCTTCTCCACCGTCTTGCCGATCGCCCGGATCAGCACCGGCGACAGGAAGCCGCCTCGCTCCGGCGCATGCCGGCGCATATCGATGAGATGCAGGTCCGGCAGCGCCGCATCGCCGAAACGCGTCGGCAGGTGAACGGTGCTGTAGCGGCCGCTCTGCCCGTTGACCTGGCTTTCGACCGACGGCGTCGCCGACACCAGAATGACGGGAAAATCGCCGATGCGGCCGCGCACGACGGCCATGTCGCGGGCATTGTAGAAGACGCGATCCTCCTGCTTGTAGGCGGGATCGTGTTCCTCGTCGACGATGATCAGACCGAGATCCTCGAAGGGCAGGAAGAGCGCCGAACGGGCGCCCGCCACCACGCGCACTTCGCCGGTCACCGCCTGGCGCCAGACCTTTTCGCGCATGCGCGGCGCCAGATCGGAATGCCATTCGGCCGGCTTTGCCCCGAAACGATCCTGGAAGCGCTCCATGAAACTTGCCGTCAGCGCGATCTCCGGCAGCAGGATCAGCACCTGCTTGCCGCGCTTCAGCGTCTCGGCAATCGCCTCGAAATAGACCTCCGTCTTGCCGGAGCCGGTCACCCCGTCGATCAGCGACACCGAAAACTCGCCCTTGCGGACGTCGGAAACGATCTCCTCGGCCGCCTGCTTCTGGGGTCCTTCGAGACGGGCTGCGGCAAAATCCGGATCCGGCATCGCCACCACCGGCGGCGGCGGCAAAAATATCGTCTCGAAGATGCCGAGCGTGATCAGCCCATCGACGACGCTCGTCGAAACGCCCGCCGCATGCGCCAGGCCGCTGCGCGTCCAGGAAAAGCCGTCGGAGGCCGTGTCGAGCACCCGGGCGCGCGCCGGCGTCATCCGCTCCGGGTCGCCGCCGACGAACTTCAACCCCTCCACCATCGGTTCCGGCTCGAAGGCGTTCGGCGCCCGCAGCGCCATGCGCGCGACGAGGCCGGGCGGCGAGAGCGTATAGGTGGCCACCCAATCGATGAAATCCCGCATCTCTTTGGAAAGCGGCGGGCAATCGAAGACATGGCTGATCGGCCGGAGCTTCTTCGGATCGACGCCGTCCTCGCCGCCGTCCCAGACGACGCCGATCACCTGCCGCGGGCCGAGCGGCACCTGCACGACCGAGCCGGGCTCGACCGCCATGCCATCCGGCACCGAATAGGAATAGGGCTTTGGCGCCGGCATCGGCACCAGCACCGGAACCGTTCGGTTCGCGGGCGGTGCCTCGAAAAGCGCGCCAAAGAGATCGGACGAATCTGTGCTCATCGGGCGAGACCATGCCCGCAAATCGATGGAATTGGAACCGCAAAGACAGAGCGATGGGTTCCGGGGCGTCGCGACGATTTGACGACCGAAGCTCAGAGCGCCAGCTTCATCTGGCCAAGCGGTCGCCATCGCCGGAATAGGCTTCATTTGTCTCGCCGTTGCGCTGCCGCAGGCGGATGATCGCCGACGCGTCGCGAGGATTGGGCGGTAGCACCGCGTTCTTCAAGGCGATCGAATAGGCGTGTTTCGGATGTTCCAGCACGTCCCTGGCATCTCCGCTCTCCACCACCACACCCTTGCGCATGATCACCACGCGATCGGAAATGTAATAGGCGGTCGCAAGATCATGGGTGATGTAGACGATCGAGACGTTGAGAGAGTCGCGCAGATCGCGGAAGAGATTGACGATCGACATGCGAAGCGATGCGTCCACCATCGAGACGGGCTCATCGGCGACGATCAGCTTCGGCTCCGGTATCAGGGCGCGGGCGACGGCAATGCGCTGCAACTGACCGCCTGAAAGCTCATGCGAGAAACGACCTTTTATCTCCGCCATCGAAAGGCCGACGCGCTGAAGGGCAACGTCGGCAAGCGCCTCTTTCTCGGCGCGGCTCTTCGCGCCCTTGAAGCGATGGGCGGTGGCCAGCAGATACTCGTCGATCCGGGTCAGCGGATTGAAGGCCTCGAACGGATTTTGGAAGACCGGCTGGACCTTTGCCATGAAAGCCTCGCGGTCCCTGCGGGAATGCACCGACTTCACATCAGCGCCGTCGAAGCGGATGCTGCCCCGATCGGCCTTTTCATTACCGAGGATCATCTTTGCCAGCGTCGATTTGCCGGAACCGGATTCACCGACGATCGTGAATATCTCGGGCTTGTCGGCGGCAAGGGCGAAGCTGACATCGTTCACCGCCTTCATCTTTTCGCGCGAGAAGAAACCGCCGATCGGAAAGAGCTTGGTCACATGGTCGAGTTCGAGGAGGAAATGGCTGCTCATTGGATCTGGTACTCCCCGGCGCGGAAGCATGCGACCCGCCCGCCTGTGGCGCTCGGCAGCATGGCCGGCACTTCACGGGCGCATTTGTCGATCGCAATCGGACAGCGTGGATGGAACCGGCATCCTGAAGGCGGATCCGAAAGCGCCGGCGGCTTGCCTTTAAGGCTCTTTCGCGTCGAGACGTCGCCGATGCGCGGCAGGCTGCCGATCAGATGGACGGTATAGGGATGCTGGGGATTGTCGAAGATCGCCTGCGTCGGCCCCTCCTCCGCCAGCCGGCCCGCATACATGATGGCCAACCGGTCGGTGATGGCGGCATGCACGGACATATCGTGCGTCACGAAGATGACCGAGGACTGCATGCGCATCTGCACTTCCTTGATCAGCGCCAGCACGTCCTGCTGGACGAGCACGTCGAGCGCCGTCGTCGGCTCGTCGGCGATGATGAATTCCGGCTCGCAGACAGTTGCAAGGGCGATCGTCAGACGCTGGCGCATGCCGCCCGAAAGCTGGTGCGGAAAGGCATCGAGCACATGGGGATCGAGATGCAGCCGGGCAAGATGTGCTTCGACACGGGCGTGGAAGGCAGCGGGATCGAGGTTCATATGGCGGGAGGCGAAATCGGTGAAGGCGTGTTTGACCCTTCTGACCGGGTTCAGCACGTTCATCGAGCCCTGCATGATGTAGGAAAGGTGGCGCCAGCGTGCCGCCTTCATCTTGTCCGGTTCGGCATAGACATCGATGGGCCCGTCGGCAAAATTGAATTTCACCGTTCCGCCGACGACGCGCATCGGCGGGCGGATGGCGCCGGCCAAAGTCTTGATCAGCGATGTCTTGCCGCTCGAGGATTCGCCGGCAATGCCGTAGATCTCGTTTTTGCGGATGGTCAGGCTGATATCGTCGACGGCGCGGATCTCCCGCCGCACGCCGAAATAATCATTGACGTAGTAGCATTTCAGCCCATCGATCGTCAGGGCGTCCATGGCGTTTTCGGCAAGGGTCAACGGCCGCCTTCTCATCAGATTCTGCATCTCCTTAAGCTCCCATCCGGGCCAGGCGCGAACGCGGGTCGATATATTCGTTCACCGACATGGCGAGCATGAACAGGCCGAGGAACAGGATGACGACGAAGAGCATCGGGAAGGCGACCCACCACCATATGCCCGATACCATTGCGGAATGCGCATTGGCCCAGTAGATCATGCCGCCGATCGTCGGCCGGTTGATGTCGGAAAACCCAAGCACCGAGAGCGTCACCTCGAGGCCGATCGCCCAGATCAGGTTGTTCATCGTCGTGAAGAAGACGATCGGCATCACATAGGGCAGATGCTCGCGGATGAGGATCTGCCGTGTGCGCATGCCCGAGAAGACCGCGTGCCGGGTGAATTCCCGGTGGCGGAGAGACAGGGCGACGGAGCGGATCAGACGACTGTCATGCGTCCATCCAAGCAGCGCTGCGGTGATCGCCAGCATGAACCACGTCATCTGGTCGCGAAGCACGAAAACCAGAAGCAGCAGGATCGGAATATTCGGCAGGGCGCCGAGCGTATCGTTGACCGCCATGATGATCTGGTCTGTCCGGCCGCCGATATAGCCCGAGATCAGCCCCACGGCGATGGCGATGATGCGGCTGACGAAAGCGACGATGATGCCGAAGAACAGCGTGTTGCGCATCGAGGCGGCGATCTGCCAGAAAACCTCCTGGCCGCGCGAGGTGGTGCCGAGCCAGAATTCGGCCGAAGGCGGCATGTCGGGCGCGACGACATAGATGGCGTTCTCGTCATAGGGCGAGAAGAACGATGCCACGATCAACGCCAGGATGAGGCAGATCAGGACGGTTCCGAGCAGGAACTCCTTGTTGTAGCGCAGCAGGTCTCTGAGGACTTTGAACATCACGGATTATCCCAGTTTCACGCGCGGATCGATCAGCGGATAGATGATGTCGATCACGAAAACCGCGGCGGCGACGGCGATGATGGCGATGGTGGTGACGCCGAGCACGAGGCTATAATCGCCGGAATAAATGCCGGAGATCAAAAGCTTGCCGATCCCGGGATAATTGAAGACGAACTCGACGATGACGGCGCCGCCGAAGACGTTGCCGAGACTGAGCGCCAGGCCGGTGACCTGCGGCAGCATGGCGTTGCGCGCGACATATTGTGAAAAGATGCTGCGCGAGCGCACGCCGCCGAGTTCAGCGTAAACGACATGATCGTCGGTGACGATGTTGGATACGAGCGAGCGCATCGAGATGAACCAGCCGCCGACGCCGACGAGCACGAGGGTCAGGGCCGGCAAGATGCCATGCTCGATCACCGAGCTGATGAAGGCCCAGTTGAAGCCGGGCGGGAGATTGACCTGTGCGCCATCGCTGATCGGCAGGATAGGCCAGATGAAACCGAAGAGGATCACCAGGCTGAGGCCGATGATGTAGGTCGGGATCGGCTGTAGCGCCATGATGACGACACCGGCGACCTTCAGCAACTTACTGCTGTGGAAATAACCGGCAAGCGCGCCGAGGAAATTGCCGATGATCCAGGAAATGATCGTTGCGAGCGTCAGAAGCCCGACCGTCCAGGGAAGAGCCCGGCCGATCACGGTCATGACGGGGGTCGGGAAGGAAGAGAGCGATGGACCGAAATCGCCGGTCAGGACGCGGCCCCAGAAGGTGACGTACTGGTCCAGCAACGGCCCGCCGGTGCCGTAGAGTTCACGCAGCGATTCGCGAAGGATCTCGACGGCCTGCGGATCGGTGGAGCCGAAGCTCGTCAGCAGCGACACGGTCTGCTCGATCGGATCGACCGGCGAAAAATGCGCGATCAGGAAGGCCAGCGTGATGCCGGTGAAGACCACGAAGAGAAATTGCAGAAAACGTTTTGCCGCATAGATCAGAAAGCCATTCATGACATCGACCCTTCAATAGCAGAACGGAAACAGCCGGCGGCCGGCTGTCTCCTTTATGGTGCCCCGATCAAGGCTTCGGCGTATCCGGGTTGGCCTTCAGCCCGACCACCATGTAGCGGATGTTCGACCAGTTCGGACCCGAGGCCGAATAGGGATTGTCCGCGCTTGGATAATTGGTCCAATAGGTCGTATCGAGCGGCGCGAACTTGTTGTAGGCCATCAGCGGGATCATCGGCATTTCCTCGACGGCGAGCTTCAGGAAGTCCTGACCGAGCTTGGCGACATCCGGCGAATCGAAGGCGATCGATCGGTTCTTCTCGATGAGCAGGTCGAGACGCGGATCCTGCCAGCGCTGCAGATTGCGCGGCGGCTGGATCTGCCCGAGCGGCTTGATGAACTCCGAATGATAGCTGTCGAGGAAGAAGGAGAGATCGGGATGACCGCCCCAGGTCTCGATGCTCCAGTAGATCGCCGTCTCGAAATCGCCTGTGCTGAGGCGTTGACCGTTGGTTGGGCCGGCGACATCGACCTTGGTCGCGATGCCCGCCTGCGTCCATTGCTGGGCAATCACCGTGCCGGCGCGGGCCAGTGTCGGAATGGCATCGCCTTCCACCTGCAGACGGATCGTAAAGGGCGTTCCGTCAGGCTTTACCCACTGGCGACCGCTCTTCTTGAAGCCTGCCTTCTGCAGCAGTTCGGTGGCGGCCTGAACGTCCTTCTTCCACCAGCCGAAGCCGAATGTACGCTGTAGTTTGGCCGGATCCGTCGGGATCTGATCGGCCCATTGGCTGCGCACCATATTGGCGATCTGCGCCGAGATGTTCGGATCGTAAGGCTTGATCTTGCGGGAACCGGTGTCGAGCTCGAAATTCGTCAGCCAGTCTTGCATCGGTGCGTAATAGTCGTCAGGGGCAGAACCCGTCGGTGGCGTGGCTAGGGCTGCGATATTGGCCGCACCGCGATAGGAGCCAAGCGCCACTTCGCGGATATCGATCAGCAGCGCGAGAGCCCAGCGAACATCCTTATTGTCGAAGGGCGCCTTCTTCGTATTGAAGAGAACGGAAGGCAGCGTCGGATCCGGATGCGCGAAAGGGAAACCCTTCAGCCACGAGGCCGTACTCTTGCTGTCACGCATGATCGAGAACATGCCCTCGGGCGCCATGTCGTTGATGACGTCGAGATTGTGGTTGCGCTGTTCGATAACGCGGGCTTCCGGATTGCCGGCGGCGCGATAGACGACGTATTTGACCTCGGGCGGCTGTTTCGCAGCCAGGCCGATCGACGTGCGCTGCCAGTCGTCGCGCAGCCTCCAGATCGTCCAGTTGCCGCCCTTGTCATAGCTTTGCAGCTGATAGGGCCCGAGCGAGACCGGCGGGTTGTTGTTGAACGACAGCGGATCTGCAGCCTTCTCGAAGACATGCTTCGGCATGATCCAGGCGGCATTCCAGCGAACGGTGAAAAGCGTGTGGAAGCGCGAGTTCGGTTTCTTCAGATGGAAGACGACCGTTTGCGGATCCGGATTTTCCATGCTCGCGACATTGACGGTGAAGGGCGCGCTCCAGGCCATGCCGGGATGATCGATCTGCGTCTGCACGGTATAGACCACATCGTCACTGGTGAATTCGACACCGTCGCTCCAGAAGATGCCCTTGCGCAGCTTCACCGTCATCTCGGTGAAATCGGCGTTGTAGCTCGGGGGCTCGCTGGCAAGGGCGTTCTGCCAGGCGTCCTTGCCGCCTTCGGGATTGATGAACCATAGCGTATCGGTGGTCAGCTGCTGCAGGCCGTTGAGGTTTGCCGCCGCCCCGCCCCCAGGAGCCCAGAGGTTGAACCAGTCGGCATTCTGCTGCGGCGTGCCTTGGATAATCAGCGTTTCGTTGCGCGGTATGCCGGCAATGAAATCCTGCGCAAATGCCGGAAGGGCCATAAGAGACATTAGCGCGATGGCTGCATATCTACGGAACTTCATCGGATGTTCCTCCTCCTCAACTCGCCACGGCGAGCGCTTCCCGTAATCAATTGACGATGCGTCCAGCAAACCCCTGCCTGCGCGTGCCGCAGGGACACATGCACTCCTCGACGGCGGGCGAGCTCACGCCACAGTTATCGACAATTTTTCAAGAAACGGCAACCGATAATTTTGGTGACTATAAAAAATAGCGCATTTTCAAGCATTTTTGACGCTCAATGATAAAGCATATTTTTATATTATTGACAAAGTGAGCATTTGGCTTAGCTTTTGCGGCGAGCGCGGCACCCTCCCAAGAGGCCGTACTTCATCACCAGACAGGTCGGCCGCTTTCGGGAGGGGCTTTGGCATGATCGTTCAAGAGGACACCACGATGAGCAGCCCTTATGACGTGACGATCTCCGTTCACGCCAACCGGCCGACCGGCAAATACGAACCCTTGTGGAACTGGTTCGGCTACGACGAGCCGAATTACACTTACTCCCCACACGGCAGGAAGCTGCTCAAGGAACTCACAGAACTCAGCCCCGAGCCGCCCCGCATCCGCGCGCACAATCTTCTGACCAGCGGCGACGGCCTGCCTGCCCTCAAATGGGGTTCGACCAATGCCTATACCGAGGATGCTGACGGCAATCCGGTCTACGACTGGACGATCATCGACAAGATCTTCGACACCTATGTCGAAGCCGGCAACATTCCGCTGATCCAGATCGGCTTCACACCGGAAGCTCTCTCCGATTTCAACGGTCCTTACCGTCACCAATGGGAGCCGGCCGATAAATACGCGACGATCACCACCGGCTGGACGGCTCCGCCGAAGGACCTGAAGAAATGGAGCGACCTGATCGAAGCATGGGCGCGCCATCTCGCCGAAAGATATGGCGAGGCCGTCGTTTCAAGCTGGCCGTGGGAAGTCTGGAACGAGCCGGACGGTCACTACTGGACCGGCACCATCCCGCAATTCTGCGAAATGTATGATGTCAGCGCCAAGGCTCTGAAGCGTGCCTTGCCGAATGCCCGTGTCGGCGGACCGCATACCTGTGGCGCCTTTGCCAACGAAAAGGCCCAGACCTTCCTGCGTGCCTTCCTCAAGCATGTCGTCGAGAACAAGTCGCCAATCGATTTCCTCGCTTTCCACGCCAAGGGCAATCCGGTGATCTATGAGGGTCACGTTCGGATGGGCCTGCACAAACAGCTCCGTGACATCGAGACAAACCTTGCCATCATCAATGAATTTCCGGAACTCCGGCACCTGCCCGTGGTAATCGGCGAATCCGATCCGGAAGGCTGCGCGGCCTGTTCCGCACGCGTCCATCCCCAGAACGGCTATCGCAATGGTCCGCTCTACGGCGTCTATGTCGTCGAGAGTATGATCCGCACCTATGAGCTTGCAAGACGCGCCAACATCCATATCGAAGGGGCGGTCACCTGGGCCTTCCTCTTCGACGACCAGCCCTATTTCGACGGTTTCCGCGATCTTGCGACCAACGGCGTCGACAAGGCCGTTCTCAATGGCTTCCGCATGCTCGGCAAACTCGGCGGCGAGTGGCTGGAATCGGAAAGCGATTATCGCCGCGACATCGAGGATATCATGAACCACGGCGTGCGCGGCAAGCCCGATGTCAATGTCGTGGCGACCCGCGACGATAAGGGCGTTTCCATTCTGCTCTGGCATTATCACGACGATGATGAAGCCGGGCCGTCCGCTGACATTTCGGTCAATCTCGACGGCTGGGGCGACAAGTCCGCGTCACTCAGGCATTTCAGAATGGACGAGGAACATTCCAACGCCTTCGGCGTCTGGACGGCGATGGGCAAGCCGCAGAATCCGACCGGCGAAGGTTATGCCAGGCTGGAAGCGTCGGGAAAGCTCGCCGAGATCGACGAGGCATCGGCCAAGGTTGATGGCGGCAAGATCGTCCTCAAGGTCTCCCTACCGCGTCAAGGCGTGTCTCTGTTGCGCCTCGATTGGTGAGCCGGCAGGCGAAGGGAGCGCAATCGAACGATGCGCTCCCCTTCAAACGGCTAGCCGCGTCAATGATCGCTGACATAGGCGAGATAACGTTTCTTGCTGGGCTGCAGATGGTCGACACAGAGCTGGGCGAGAACCCAATTGTCAGTGCCGCGCAGCATCTCGATCATCAGCCGGTGATGCTCATGCGAGATGCGTAGCGACTCCTTGCTCGACATCGAATTGGCGCGCACCGGCAGGCTGAGACGCATATAAAGCTCGATCGATTGCACGAGATGCGCATTGCCGCAGGCGCCGAAAAGCGTCAGGTGGAATTTGTCGTTGGCCTCGTGCACGCCTCTGAGATAACCGGATTCGACGTGACGGCCATGCTCCTCGTGCAGCGCCAGCAGTTCCTCGATCAACGCTTCAGGTGCCGGCAGCTTTATCCACAGCGCAGCCTGCCGTTGCAGCAACTCACGGACATCGTAGATTTCCTGAACCTGGCGAGCGGTCAGCGAGCGGACGGTCGCCCCTTTGTTGCGCTCCCGAACCACGATACCCATCGTCTCGAGCTGCACGATCGCCTGGCGGGCGAAATGGCGCGTGACGTGAAAGCGGGCTAGAAGCGCGTCTTCGGTCAGACGGGTCCCGGGCGCAAGCCGGCCGAAAATAATGTCCTCCTCCAGCGCGCGGGCAATGCTTAGATCATCATGCTCGATGCCGTCTTCGCGGCTTTCGTTGAGCGTCTGCAATGTCATCTCCTCTGACGGGCGCGCGCCATGTTACCGTGGATTGCGTTCCGGGTCGAACCGGCTCAAGCGATAGATATCCTCGACAAGAGCAAGCGTCTTCATGTTATCGCCCGGCGATGTTTCCATCGCGACCTTTCCATCGAGACTGTCGAGGAAATGCGCAATGGTCGCGTCATAAGCGCCTTGGTAGGTCTCGTCGAGATCGAAGCTCTCCCGGCGCTGCTCCGCACCCTGCGCTAAGAGCAGATTGCCTTGGAGTTCGAGCGTGCCGCGCGTTCCGAAGATGCGTAAGTGATCACGCGGCACCGGCGGAGCGCCATGCGCGGCGAGATTGGCGTTGACGGTGACAAGAATGCCGTCGCCCAGCCGGCGCAGGACGACGCATGCCACATCCTCCGCGACGATATCGCGATTGCTCCTCTCAAGCCGCGCACCGACCACCTCCATCTCGCCCAGAAGATATCTCAGCGTATCGAGATGATGAATCATGACCTCCATGACCAGCAGCCGCTCCTGCGTCCGGAAGAAGGGTTGGCGCACCAGCGCCGGCCTTCGCCCCTCTGCATCCGCTAGCATGCCGCTGGACAGGAATTCGAACTGCGCCTGACGGACATCGCCTGCAAGTCCTTCGTCGAGCCATGCCTTCAGCCGCCGATAATAGGCGCGGAACCGCCAGTTCTCGTGGATCATCAGCCTGCCCTTGCCGGAAAGCTCTGCCAGCAGGTGAACAGCCTCGTCGTAGGAAGAGGCGAGCGGCTTCTGGCAGATAATATCGAGCCCCCTTGCCGCCGCCAGCCGGACCAGTTCGGCGTGAAACTCCCGCGGCGCGCAGATATCGACGGCATCGAGCTGCTCGGCTTCCAGCATCGCCTCAGCGCCCGCATAGTTGCGCGCGACCTCGAAGGCGGCCAGCCGGGCCTCGATCGTGCTCCGCGACGGGTCGGCGATCGCCACGACCTCGGCGCGATGCAATTGCCGCCTCCATGCCGATAGATGGTAGGCGCTGACCCAGCCGGCGCCGACCATTCCGATACGCCGTCGTCTCGTCCCCGTCATGGCGCTTCCCTCTGCTTCAAGTTCATTTTATCAATAATCTATCCGGCTTCTTCATGAAAGCCAATCATCGACTCATCAAAATAAGGCGACGATCGATCGATATTTCCTTGGAAACTTATGGGTATCGCTGAAGATATCCAAAAATACGATATGGTGACGCCATCTTATTTATTGACAATCCTCCATATCCCACTACGCTGACAGCACATTGGCCATGGTCAAGTTGGCGAGGGAGGAACAGGTTTGTCGAACGGTCTTCGTCGCAAGCTGACGAGTTATGGCGATCAGGGATTCTCCCTTTTCCTGCGCAAGGCATTCATCAAGGCCATGGGCTATTCTGACGATGCACTCGACCGTCCCATCGTCGGCATCGCTAATACTTACAGCGATTTCAATCCCTGTCACGGCAATGTGCCGCAACTCATCGAGGCCACCAAACGCGGCGTTATGCTGGCGGGCGCGATGCCCATGGTGTTTCCGACCATCTCGATCCACGAGAGCTTTGCCTCGCCGACCTCGATGTATCTGCGCAATCTGATGGCGATGGAAACGGAAGAGATGATCCGCGCCCAGCCGATGGATGCCGTCGTGCTGATTGGTGGCTGCGACAAGACCTTGCCGGCCCAGATCATGGCGGCTGCCAGCAGCGAGATACCGGCGATCTTCCTGCCGACCGGTCCGATGGCCGTCGGCCACCACGGGGGCGAACGGCTTGGTGCCTGCACGGATTGCCGCCGTTTCTGGGGGCGCTTCCGCGCCGGAGAGATCGACGAGGCCGAGATCACCGAGGTCAATAACAAGCTGGCCAGCTCGATCGGCACCTGCACGGTGATGGGCACGGCGAGCACCATGGCGAACCTGACCGAAGTCATGGGTCTCTGCCTTCCCCGCGCCGGTTCGGCACCCGCCGTCGAATCCGAACGCGTCCGCCTTGCCGAGGAGACCGGCCGTGTCGCCGCACGGCTCGCCGTGGATGAGGCCGCCCCGACGGTGCGCGAGATCCTGACGCCACAGGCGATCCGCAACGGCCTCGTGGCGTTGCAGGCGATGGGCGGCTCGACCAATGCCGTCGTGCATCTTGCCGCAATCACCGGCCGCCTCGGCCGTCGCCTCGACATGGCCGAACTCGACCGGCTGGGCCGGAGCATACCCCTGCTCGTCGACTTGCAGCCGTCCGGCCAGCATTATATGGAGCAGTTTCACGAGGCGGGCGGCGTCCCGGCGCTGTTGAAGGCGGTGCGTCATGAAATCGATGGCAGCGCCCCGACGGTCTACGGCAGGACGATCGGCGAGATTATCGACAACGTCGTCGACGAGCCGGGCCAGACGATCATCCGCACCGTCGAGAAACCGTTAAAGCCGATCGGCACGATCGCCGTCCTGCACGGCAATCTTGCGCCGCGCGGCGCCGTCATCAAACAATCCGCCGCCTCCAAGGATCTTCTCCAACATATTGGCCGCGCCGTCGTTTTTGATTCCGTCGAGGATATGACGCTGCGCATCGACAGCGACGATCTCGACGTCAAGGCCGACGATGTTCTGGTCCTGCGCAATGCCGGGCCGAAAGGCGCGCCCGGCATGCCGGAAGCCGGCTATCTACCCATTCCCCGCAAACTCGCCCGGCAGGGCGTGAAGGACATGGTGCGGATTTCCGATGCCCGGATGAGCGGCACGGCTTTCGGTACGATCATCCTCCACATCGCGCCTGAAGCCGCCGATGGCGGCCCGCTGGCGATCGTCCGTACCGGCGATCGCATTCGCCTCGATGTCGAGGGCCGGCGCATCGACATCGATATCGACGAGGCGGAATTCGATCGCCGCATGCTGGAGATCATCGACCGACCCTCCCCTGCCCCGTTGCGCGGCTATGCAAAACTTTATCAGGAACGCGTGCTCCAGGCTGACGAAGGCGCCGATTTCGATTTCCTGCAAAGCGACGAGCTCGACGCATGATGAGTACCGCTGATATAGAGGCCCCGCTTTGCCTGCCCCGCCGGCAACTGGCGCGCTTGCCGCGGCCGGCACTGCCGCAAGGCACGGTCGATACGCATTTCCACGTCTTTCGCGCCGACGCTCCGCTCAACACCCCGCGCAGCTATACGCCTGACATCGCGACGATTGCCGACTGGATCGAATTCTCAGAAAGCCTTGGCATCGCCAAGGGCGTATTGGTACAGCCAAGCGTCTATGGCCTCGACAATAGCGTGCTGCTGGAAGCGCTCGCCGCCTTTCCGGGCCGTTTGCGCGGCATCGTCGTCATTGATCCCGAAACTGGAGAGACCGAGATCGAGCGGCTCCACCGGCACGGCGTGCGCGGAGTGCGGATCAACACACGCAACAAGGGCGGCCTTCCCTTGGCTACCGCCAGGACACTGGCGGAAAGGATTGCGCCTTTCGGCTGGTCGCTGCAACTGCAGATCAATCCCGAACAGCTTCCCGATCTTCCGGCAACATTATCCGGCATCCGCCTGCCCATCGTTGTCGATCATCTCGGCTTCATTCCGCTTGCCACAGAGACGAGACCACGGCATGTCGATGCGCTGAAAAGGCTGATGGACGCGGCTGATGCCTATGTCAAAGTGACCGCGCCCTATCGGTTGACGAAGGAGACGAACGACCAAGGCTTCGCCGAGGTCACCCGCACGCTTGCCGCGAGCCATGGGGAGAGGCTGCTCTGGGGCAGCGATTGGCCGCACACCGAATTATGGGATGGCATGCCCGATGACGCCGAGTTGATCGAGGCCATGCAGGCCGCCATCGACGATCCCACGGCTGCCGAAAAGATTTTTGTTCGAAATGCCGAAGTGCTGTTCTTCGGCCGCTGAATGGGAGACCACGAATGGCCAGACTGACCGAAGATGCCAAGGGCGTCTATGTGATCGCCGTAACCCCCTTCACCGATGATGGCTCTCTCGATCTCGCCAGCATCGACAGCATGGTCGATTTCTACGAAGGCGCCGGCGTCACCGGGCTGACGGTGCTTGGTCAGCTCGGCGAGGCCCCGAAATTGACCGCCGAGGAATCGAGGGCCGTGGTCGAACGGGTGCTGAAGCGCCTTGACGGGCGCCTTCCCGTCGTTGTCGGCGTCTCGGCGCCGGGACTTGCGCCGATGCGCGAACTCGCCGAAGCCGTCATGGGGGCGGGTGCTGCCGGCGTCATGGTCGCGCCGCCCTGGACCGTCAAGACTGACGATCAGGCTTTCGCCTTCTACCAGTCGGTCGGCGAAACCCTTGGCGATACGCCCTTCGTGCTGCAGGATTATCCGCTCACCACCAATGTGACGATCGCGCCCAAGGTCATCGAGCGCATCGTCAACGAGGTGCCGAATTGCGTCATGGTCAAGCACGAGGATTGGCCGGGTCTTTCGAAAATATCAGCGCTTCGCGCTGCCAGCGACAGGGGCGCCATGCGGCGCATATCCATCCTTTGCGGCAATGGCGGGCTTTTCCTGCCCGAAGAGATGGGCCGCGGCGCCGATGGCGCCATGACCGGCTTTTGTTATCCGGAGATGATGGTCGGCGTCGTCGAGGCCTATGCGGCCGGAAATCCCGATCGCGCCCATGCGATCTTCGATGCCTATCTGCCGCTCGCCCGCTATGAACAGCAGCAGGGCATCGGCCTTGCCTCGCGCAAATACGTGCTCGCCAAGCGCGGCGTGATCAGGTCCGCCGCCCTGCGCAAGCCGGGCGCCGGGCTGTCGGCGCTCGATATTGCCGATGTCGAGCGGCTGCTGGCGCGCCAGGCCATCCGCCTCAACGAGATCGGGGCGTGAAGCTCGACCCATGCAGATCGAAACGATGTGTGTGTCCGCACTGCCCGTTGGCCTGAAATCCGAGCGACTCCCAGAATTTCGCCGCGCCATCGTTTCCCGCATGAACGGTGACGATGCAGCAGCACGACCGCGCATGGTCGAGCAGTGCCAGGGCAAGCATCCGGCCGATGCCGCGCCCGCGCATTGCGGGACTGATATAGAAACGCCGCATCCGCAACGCCCCTGACATGGCCGCTTCGACGGTCATGCCCCCGACGCCGGCAAGCACCGCATCGACATAAGCGCCGAGCAGCCTTTCGCCGTTACCCTCGAACCTGACATCGCCGGCCGACCATTCGTCGATAAGGCGGGTGATATGGCGATAACCTTCCTGCCGGGCCTCGCTTTCGAGATCTGCGATCTGCTGCGGCAATCGATCGCGGATCATGCGGATATCGATTGTCATGGTGGTGCGCGAATCTAGGCTGCAGGGACCGGAATCTCGCGGCGCACTGCCGCATCCGGCAGGCCGACCGGAGCGAAGGTCGCATCACCATCGACCGCCATGTCACGCACCGTATGTTTCTCCAGCGCTTTCGTCACCTCGGTGAGGTCGCCGTCCAGATGTTCGGCCGGGATGAGATTGCCGATCACGAAATCGAAGCGATCGCCGCGTTTGTTCAGCAGCTCGTGAAACACCGTCATGTCGCGAAGCTCGGTCGACCATTTCGCCAGCCAGTAGAACAGGCCGGAATTGCGCGCCGTCATATGGACGGGAAGGATCGGCAGATTGTATTTGCGCGCCAGTCCGACGGCCGAGGTCTTCCATGGGCGTTCGTTCAGCCGGCCGTTCGCCCAATAGGCGATGCGGCCTGAGGGAAAGAGCACGGTCGCCTTGCCCTCCTTCACCGCATGGTTCGTCAGTTGCAGCGTCTCGCGCGCCTTCAGCTTGCTCTTGTGCTCCTCCCGCCATTCGACGGGAATGATCATCTCGGCAAAGCGCGGATTGACGCGGATGGCATCGCGATTGGCAAAGAACATCATATCAGGCCGGCGTGCTTTCAGGAGATCGAACACGGCAACACCATCGGCGATGCCGGTCGGATGGTTGCTGACGAGGATGAAGCCGCCGGTTTCCGGAATGCGTTCGCCATTGACGATGCCGATGTCGAGTTTCAGCACGTCACTCAGATATTCGAACGACTGGAAGCCCGGCATTTTCGCAACCGCATTGGCGAATTCGAGCGCCTTGTTGTAGCGCAGCAGCGTGTAGAGGAACGGTCGCATGACCGGCCAGAGCGGATTTTTGACGATCCTCTGGCCGCGTTCGGCAATCAGCGTATCGACGATATGACCGGGCTTTCCCTGTGAAACGAGAGCGATCGCTTCCGCGAGCTGTCCGAAAGCCGTCATGGAATCGCGCCGTGCCATGAAAGATCCTGTCTATGGGGTATAAGCTATCGCAGTACAATATGATCGAAGGATGACAAAGGCTTGGCCGGCATTAGCAATTCCATAACCGTTCCTGCTTCAAATTGGCGGACTTGAAGGCAAATTCAAGGCTCGCGACGTGAACGAACTGCTTGTTATCGCCGATCCGCGCCTGATGGCGGAGCGGGCCGCATGGCTCGAAAATCTCGCCCGCGAGCGCCGTCTTTCCGAGCACACGCTCGACGCTTACGAACGCGACACCCGCCAGTTTCTGACCTTTCTGACCGGCCACCTCGCCGGACCGGCCACACTTGGCGATATCAGGGAATTGCGCCCCGCCGATTTTCGCGCCTTCCTGGCCGCCCGGCGCAAGCAGGGTTCCGGCGCCCGATCGCTCGGCCGCAATCTTGCCGGTCTTCGTTCGCTGCTGCGCCATCTTGAAAAGAAGGGCCTGGTCAATGCCGCCGGTGCTGCCGCGATACGCTCGCCGAAACAGCCGAAATCATTGCCCAAACCGCTCTCGGATACCCAAGCGATTACCGTCGTCAGCGACGAAGCCCAGCTGCATGACGAACCCTGGATCGCCGCGCGCGATGCGGCCGTGATGACGCTGCTCTACGGCTGCGGCCTGCGCATCTCCGAAGCGCTGGATCTCGTTCCCGCCGACCTGCAGAAAGGTGCGACGACACTGCGCATCACCGGCAAGGGCAACAAGACACGGCTGGTGCCGCTGCTGTCCGTGGTCTTCGACGCGGTCGAGAAATATCGCGCGCTCTGCCCATATCACCTCGAAAGTAGCGAGCCGCTGTTTCGCGGCGCCCGCGGCGGCAGGCTGCAGCCGGCGATTATTCAGCGGACCATGCAGAAGATGCGCAGCGCCTTCGGCCTGCCGGAGACGGCGACACCGCATGCATTGCGCCACTCCTTTGCCACCCACCTGCTTGCCGGCGGTGGCGATCTGCGCACCATCCAGGAATTGCTCGGCCATGCCAGCCTTTCCACAACGCAGGTCTATACCGGCGTCGATGCATCGCGGCTGCTGGAGGTGTATGATCGGGCGCATCCGCGCGCGTAACTTTTCGTTCGTAACTTTTCGTTAACGCATCCTCTTAAAGGAATATGCGCAAGCCGGGCGTAGAGCATGAAGCCACCAGAGCATGTGACGGAACACCCATCATGACGACATCAATCGGCCGCCGGACGTCTTACCTCGCAGTGCCGGCTCATCTGTTGCTCTGGCTGATTGCAGCCTTTCACATGCTGCTTCTTGCCGCGCTGTTTGTCGCTTTCCTGGCTGCAAGGCCGGCGGCGGCCGAAGAGGCGGCCTGCGCCGGCCGCAACCTGATGGTCGAGCTGCAGCAGAACGATCCCGCCCGCTACGCCGAGGCGCTGAAGGAAGCCGACGCCACGCCGAATGGCAAGGGCATTTTCTGGAAGATCGAAAAGCCGGGACTGGCACCCTCGTGGCTGCTCGGCAGCATGCATGTCACCGATCCGCGCGTGCTGGCTCTACCGCCCCGCGCCCAGGCCGCCCATGACGCCGCCGGCACGATCATCATCGAATCCGACGAGATCCTCGACGAGCGGAAGGCAACCGCAGCCCTGCTCGCAAAGCCTGAATTGACGATGTTTACCGATGGCACGACGATCGACAAGCTGCTTTCTCCCGAAGATTACAAGCGCCTTGAAGCCGGGCTGAAGCAGCGCGGCATTCCGCTCGGTGCCGTTTCCCGCATGCGGCCCTGGATGATTTCGAGCGCCGTCGCCCTGCCGGCCTGCGAAATCGCCCGCAAGGCGAAAGGCGTGCAGTTCCTCGACCAGAAGATCGCCACCGACGCCGTTGCTCAGGGCAAACAGGTCAAGGGGCTGGAAACCCTTGCCGAGCAGATCCAGGCCATGGCCGATCTGCCGATCGAATTCCATCTGAAGTCGCTGATCGAGACGTTGGAACTCGGCGACAAGATGAGCGATGTCGTCGAGACGATGACCGACCTCTACCTCTCCGGCGACATCGGCCTGACGATGCCGATGTTGAAAACGGTAACACCGGAAGACAAAGGCGAAACCAACGATTATGCGGCCTTCGAGCAGCGCGTCATCCTCGACCGCAACAAGGTGATGGCCGAGCGCGCCGCTCCCATCCTCGACGGCGGCAACGTCTTCATGGCCGTCGGCGCCCTGCACCTGCCCGGCAAGGACGGCGTCATCGAACTGCTGCGCCAGCAAGGCTTTACCGTCACCGCGATAAACTGAACCCGCCGACGGTCAGCCGAGCGTCATGCGGCGCAGCACGTTGCTTTTCCAATAGAACTGATGGACGAGGGCGCCGGCGACATGCGCCACGATCAGCGCCCAGAGAATAACCTTCATGATATCCGCGTGGAACGAACCGGCGGGAACGATGCCGAAGTAGTAGGCGGCGATGCCCGAAAGCGGCATCGCGAAGATCAGGATGTAGAGGCCGGCATGGGCAAGCCTGGCGGCAAGACGGAAGATCGCCGGCTCCTGCGCGACCTCGGCCGGCACGCCCTTGCTAAAACGCAGTCCCAGCCTGAGAACGGCAAGCAGCAGGATGGCGATGCCGACATAGGCGTGGATATTCGCCGACGAAATCTGTTCCGGCGTCGGCACCTCGCCTCTGCGTATCAGCCGACGCCAGGTATTCATGCCATCGGGAAACAGCAGGTTGAAGAAAATCAGCAGCGCGATCGCCCAGTGAAGAAAACGCTGGCTCAGGCTGTAACCCGCAATGGACGGCTGCTCCATTTTTCCTCACCTTCGTCCGATATTTGAATTCTGCAATGCGCAACAATTAAAACAGCCGCCTACCTCACGGCAAGCGGCTGCATGCTTTGTTACGAATATGTAAGATTACATATGGATCGGCTTGAAGAAGGTCGCGAGCGCAGCCTCCTTGACCGCTTCCGACATCGTGGGATGCGCATGGCAGGTCCGGCCGAGATCTTCTGACGAACCGCCGAACTCCATCAGCACGGCAATCTCGTGGATCATCTCGCCGGCGCCGAAGCCGACGATATGGCCGCCGAGCACCCGGTCGGTTTCCTTGTCGGCAAGGATCTTGACGAAGCCGTCGGTTGCCAGCATCGCGCGGGCGCGCCCGTTCGCAGTGAAGGGGAACTTGCCGACCTTATAGGCGACGCCTGCCGCTTTCAGCTCTTCCTCGGTCTTGCCGACGGAAGCGATTTCCGGCTGGGTGTAGACGACGCTCGGAATGACCTCGTAGTTCACATGGCCATGTTGCCCGGCGAGGATTTCGGCAAGCGCCACGCCCTCGTCTTCCGCCTTGTGCGCGAGCATCGGACCCTTGACCACATCGCCGATCGCATAGATGCCGTCGATATTGGTCTTGAAGTGACCGTCGATCTCCACGCGGCCGCGATTGTCGAGCACGACACCGGCCTCTTCCAGCCCGAGACCCGCCGTATAGGGCTTGCGGCCGGTGGCGATCAGCACGACTTCGGCGTCGAGTGTCACCTTGTCGCCGCCCTTGACCGGCTCGAACGTGACCTTGGCGCCCTTGTCGCCCTTTTCGACGCCGGTGACCTTGGCGCTGAGATTGAAATCGATGCCCTGCTTGGCGAGCATGCGCTGGAACTGCTTGGAGACTTCGCCGTCCATGCCGCCGAGGATGTTGTCGAGATATTCGACCACCGTCACCTTGGCGCCGAGGCGCGACCAGACCGAACCGAGCTCGAGGCCGATAACGCCGCCGCCGACGACGATCAGCGTTTCCGGCACCTTCTCCAGCGCGATGCCGCCGGTGGACGAGATGATGGTCTTTTCGTCGATTTCGACCTGCACACCGGGAATGCCGGCGACGTCCGAGCCGGTGGCGATGACGATGTTCTTACCCTCGATCTCCTGCACCTTGCCGTCGTCGGCGGTGACGGAAACCTTGCCGGCCGAAACGACCTTGCCGGTGCCCTGGAAGGCATCGATCTTGTTCTTCTTGAAGAGGAAGGCGACGCCGTCGACATTCGCCTTCACCGTCGCATCCTTGTGGGCCATCATATTGCCGAGGTTGAGCGTCGGCGCCGAGACGTCGATGCCGAGAGCGCCCATCCCGTGGCCGGCTTGATGGAACATTTCGGAGGCATGCAGCAGCGCCTTCGACGGAATGCAGCCGACGTTCAGGCAGGTGCCGCCATAGGTCGCCCGCTTTTCGACGACGGCGACCTTGAGGCCGAGCTGGGCTGCCTTCACAGCGCAGACATAGCCGCCCGGGCCGGTTCCGATAATGATCACATCGTAGGACATTGTTTCTTTCCCTTTGGATTTTTCGTTTAATCGGCCGCGCGCGACGTCAGGCCGAGGAATTCGAGAATATGCTGCATGCTGTTTTCACCCTGTCGCTCTAACGGCCGCCGCTCACATTGAGGATCGCGCCGGTGATATAGGAAGCCGAAGGTGACAGAAGATAGAGGATCGCATCGGCCACCTCCTCGGGCGTGCCCGCCCGCTGCATCGGGATCGACGGCGCCAGCTCGCGCGGGCGATCCGGCAAACCGCCGGAAGCATGGAGGTCGGTTTCGATGACACCCGGCCTTATGGCATTCACGCGGACGCCCTCGGCGGCAACCTCGCGCGCCAGCCCGACGGTGAACGTGTCGATCGCCGCTTTCGAGGCGGCATAATCGACATACTGCGTCGCCGAACCGAGCACCGCCGCCATCGACGAGATATTGACGATCGCGCCGCCCTGGCCGCCATGCCGACTCGACATGCGGCGTATCGCTTCTGCGGCGCAGAGGATGGAGCCGGTCACATTGACGCGCAGCATGCGCTCGATCCGCTCCACCGACATCTCGTCGATCCGCTGGGGATAGTCGACGATGCCGGCATTGTTGACGAGCCCGTCGAGGCGGCCGAAATGCCGGTCGACCGCCGCAAATATCGAGACGATATCCGCGGCCTTGCCGACGTCACCCTGGATCGCCACGGCCTCGCCGCCGGCCCCCGTGATCGAAGCCACGACGGCATCCGCGGCTTGACGGTTGGCGGCGTAATTCACCGCGACACGCCAGCGCTGGCGCGCGGCGAGCCGTGCGGCGGCAGCACCGATACCCCGACTTCCGCCGGTAATGAGAACAACAGGGGCATCGCTCATGTCGCACACTCCTTGAAAATCAGCACGTCCCAGGGGGCCACCATAGCCTTGCCCTCGCCCCAGGCGCTGGATTCGCGAATGGCGGGACCAAGGCCGGGGAGAACGACCTTTTCGGCCGCCGCGGCGCCCTCGGGCTGCAGATTGTCCATCTCGCCCTCGGCATCCATGCCATAGACGGCGCCCTGCCAGACCGTGCAGGCATTAAGATCGGCGCCGGTCGCATCACCCTCTGGGCAGTTGAACATCAGGATGCCGATGGCCCGCACCGGATCCTCCGATGGCATGACATAACCTTCCATCACGACTGACGTCTTGAGCGCGCTGATCTTGAATTGGTTGCTGGCGGCAGCCGACGGAGAATTCAGCGGCGCAAAGCGCAATTCATAGGCGCCGTCGCGATCGACGTAGACGGCTCGTTCCTGCTTGCAGGCGGCAGCAAAGGCGGACACCGGAGCGGCGAAAAACGCTGCGGCTGCGATTGCAGCCACGCCTTTCCCCGCCGTGATCCCGACCTTTCCGCTCATTGCAGCTTCGGCTCCTTCCGCCCGTCGGCATTCTCGACAACGCTGAAATCCGTCAGCAGCACCAGCGCGCGGCCGTCCTTGTCGAGGCCCCAAAAGACCGGATAAAAACCGTCGCCCCAGCCGCTCCAGAACACCGCGACATTGCCCTTCTTGCCGGCAACCGGCCGATGCAGCGCATAGGCGCCCTTGTTGGCATCGAGGTCCGAGGCCAGCACGTCGTCGTAATAATTGACGTCGGCATCGGTTTTTTGCGCCTGCGCCTGCGCTTCGCGCTCTCCGATCAGATCAAGCGTATCGGCATCCATGTAGCAGCCGAGGCCGGCATCGACGGGATAGCCGAAAATCTCTCCGTCCTTCAGCGTCGCCGGATCCTGCCCGGCCAGGACCGCAAGCTCCCAATGATCCGGCTTGCCCTCGGCAAACCGCATGCTGGCGGCAGCGATGCGCCCGAACGCCTGGTAGAGCGTCACCGGATATTCGCCCGGTGCAACCGTTCTGGCGAGCGCCGGACGATCGGGCTGGGCGAGCGGATCGGCCGCGACGATGCGCCCCGACGTCAATTCGACATTGCCCATATGGATCACGCCAATCGATCGGCCGGAGAGTTCGGCATCGGTGAGCGCCACCAGGTCGAAATTGCTGCTTGCCTTGCTGATGTCCCAGCCGGCGGCCGATGCGGAGACCGGGACATGCGCGGCGGCAGCGCAAAGAAGAAGGCGCGCCGCTCGCATGATCCGGTTCCGCATCGAAAGCGCTCCCTTAGAGATCGAGAACCAGACGTTCCGGATCTTCCAGGCTTTCCTTGACGCGCACGAGGAAGGTGACCGCTTCCTTGCCGTCGACGATGCGGTGATCGTAGGACAGCGCCAGATACATCATCGGACGGATGACCACCTGGCCGCCGATCGCGACCGGCCGCTCCTGGATCTTGTGCATGCCGAGAATGCCGGACTGCGGCGCGTTGAGGATCGGCGAAGACATGAGCGAACCGTAGACGCCGCCATTGGTGATGGTGAAGGTGCCGCCCTGCATGTCGGCCATGGAGAGCGAGCCATCACGGGCTGCCTTGGCAAGACGGCCGAGTTCCTTCTCGATTTCGGCGATCGACATCTGGTCGGCGTCGCGGATGACAGGAACGACGAGGCCCTTGTCCGTGCCGACGGCCATGCCGACATGGCAATAGTTCTTGTAGATGACGTCGGTGCCGTCGATCTCGGCATTAACAGCCGGCAGTTCCTTCAGCGCATGCGTCACCGCTTTGGTGAAGAAGCCCATGAAGCCGAGCTTGACGCCGTGCTTCTTCTCGAAAATGTCCTTGTACTTGTTGCGCAGATCCATGACCGCCTTCATGTCCACCTCATTGTAGGTGGTGAGCATGGCGGCAGTGTTCTGCGCGTCCTTGAGGCGCTTGGCGATCGTCTGGCGCAGGCGCGTCATCTTCACGCGTTCTTCGCGCGAGGCATCCTCGACCGTCGACGGGCCGCGTGCAGCAGCAGGGGCGGCGGGTGCGGCCGCCGGAGCGGAAATGCCCTTGGCGACGGCGGCGATGACATCGCCCTTCAGCACCTGGCCGCGCTTGCCGCTGCCGTCGACCTGGTCGGCGGAAAGATTGTTTTCAGCCAGCATCTTCGAAGCCGCCGGGGCCGGCGGCATGGTGGAGACGGAGGCGCTTGCCGACGATGCCGCCGCAGCGGCAACCGGTGCCGGCTGAGCGGGAGCAGCCGGGGCCGGCTGAGCAGGCGCGGCGGCCGGTGCAGCAGCAGCCGGCGCGGCAGCAGCGGCAGCGCCTTCGGCGATCTGGCCGAGCAGTGCGCCGAGACCGACGGTTTCGCCGGCGGCAGCGACGATTTCCGAAAGCGTGCCGGAGGCGGGTGCCGGAACTTCGATGGTCACCTTGTCGGTTTCAAGCTCGAGAATCGGCTCGTCGGCCTTGATGGCGTCGCCGACCTTCTTGAACCAGGTGCCGACGGTTGCCTCGCTGACGGATTCACCGAGAGTTGGAACGCGGATTTCTGTGGCCATTGTTCAAATCCTGATTTCGTGTGTTTTCGTTTATGCGTTTCAGACGGCGGGTGGCCGCGAGATGATCGAGGGCATCGGCAGGATATCGAAACGGAAACCGAAACCGGAAGCGATGATCGGATCGCCGTCGGCGAGGGCCTGTGCCGCCGCCTGATCCTCGACTTCGACGATTGCCATGCCCCAGGCGCCTTCACCCTCGAAGACGGGGCCGACTATAACAGCCGATCCCGCAAGGGCGTGCCGATGCCAGTATTCGACATGGCGTTTCATCGCCGCCATTTCCTCCCCGGTCCCGTCATGCGGGAAAGTGGGGCGCGGCGGCAGCAGTCTCAGAAAGAAATAAGCCATTGCGCCCCCCTAATTTTAGCCGCCCAATGCATCCTCGAGGAATGCGGCGAGCTGCGACAGATGCTTGGACATCAGGCCCGTCGCCGGCGAGGCGGCGGCCGGACGGCCGGTATAACGAACGCGCTGATACTTCGCGTCGATATGGGCGAGCACCCATTCGAGGAAGGGGTCGATGAACGACCATGCGCCCATGTTTTTCGGCTCTTCCTGGCACCAGACCATCTCGGCATTGCGGAAGCGCGACAGCTCGTTGATCAGCGCCTTTGCCGGGAACGGATAGAGCTGCTCGACACGCAGGAGATAGATGTCGTCGATGCCACGCTTCTCACGCTCTTCCAGAAGATCGTAATAGACCTTGCCGGAGCACATGACGACACGACGGATCTTGTTGTCCTTCTGCAGCTTGATCGGGCCGTCTTTGATCACCTCGGCATCATCCCAGAGCAGGCGATGGAAGGCGGATTCGCCGGCCATTTCGGCAAGGGTGGAGACTGCCCGCTTGTGGCGCAGTAGCGACTTCGGCGTCATCAGGATCAGCGGCTTGCGGAAGTCGCGCTTCAGCTGCCGGCGCAGGATGTGGAAGTAGTTCGCCGGCGTCGTGACGTTGGCGACCTGCATGTTGTCTTCGGCGCAAAGCTGTAGGAAACGCTCGAGGCGGGCCGAGGAGTGTTCCGGACCCTGGCCCTCATAGCCGTGCGGCAGCAGGCAGACGAGGCCCGACATGCGCAGCCACTTGCGTTCGCCCGACGAGATGAACTGGTCGAAGACCACCTGCGCGCCGTTGGCGAAATCGCCGAACTGCGCTTCCCAGAGCGTCAGCGCATTCGGGCGGGCGAGCGAATAGCCGTATTCGAAACCGAGCACGGCCTCTTCCGAAAGCATCGAATTGATGACTTCGTAGCGCCCCTGCGTCGGCGAAAGATTGGCGAGCGGGATGTAGCGCTCTTCGGTTTCCTGATCGTAGAGAACCGAGTGGCGCTGCGAGAAGGTGCCGCGTTCGCAATCCTGGCCGGACAGACGGATCTTGCTGCCTTCGACGCAGAGCGCGCCGAAAGACAGCGCTTCGGCCATCGCCCAGTCGATGCCCTCGCCGGTGGCGATCATGTTGGCGCGGTTTTCCATGAAGCGCTGGATCGTCCGGTGCACATTGAAGCCGGCCGGGATCTCGGACAGCTTGCGGCCAATCTCCTTCAGAGTCTTCATCGGCACGGCGGTCTTGCCGCGGCGCTGCTCGTCGGCATTGTCGGCCGTGCGCAGGCCCGACCACTCGCCGTCCAGCCAGTCGGCCTTGTTAGGCTTATACTGCTGGCCAGCCTCGAACTCCTGCTCGAGGTGGAGGCGCCAATCAGCCTTCATCTTCTCGACTTCGCCTTCAGTGAGCAGGCCCTCGGCGACGAGGCGGGCTGCATAGAGCTGCAGCACGGTCTTGTGGGCGCGGATCACCTTGTACATCTTCGGCTGCGTGAAGGACGGTTCGTCGCCTTCATTGTGGCCGTAGCGGCGATAGCAGAACATGTCGAGCACCACAGGCTTGTGGAACTTCATGCGGAATTCGGTGGCGATCTTCGCGGCATAGACCACCGCTTCCGGATCGTCGCCGTTGACGTGCAGGATCGGCGCCTCGATCATCTTGGCGACATCGGACGGATAGGGCGACGAGCGCGAGAAGGCCGGGTTCGTGGTAAAGCCGATCTGGTTGTTGATGATCACATGCATGGTGCCGGCGACGCGGTGGCCGCGCAGACCGGAAAGGCCGAGGATTTCGGCAATGACACCCTGACCGGCAAAAGCCGCGTCGCCGTGGATCAGCAGCGGCAGAACCTTGGCGCGTTCGGAAAGCGGGATGATGTCACCGTCCCAGACCGCGGCATTCATGTCCTGCTTGGCGCGGGCTTTGCCCATGACGACGGGATCGACGATTTCGAGATGCGACGGGTTCGCCGTCAGCGAAACGTGGATCTTGTTGCCGTCGAATTCGCGGTCTGAGGAGGCACCGAGATGGTACTTGACGTCGCCCGAGCCCTCGACCTCGTCGGGAGCGGCCGAGCCGCCCTTGAATTCGTGGAAGATCGCCCGGTGCGGCTTGCCCATGACCTGGGAGAGCACGTTCAGGCGGCCGCGATGGGCCATGCCGAACACGGCTTCCTTGAGGCCGAGATGGCCGCCGCGCTTGAGGATCTGTTCCAGCGCCGGGATCAGCGATTCGCCGCCATCGAGGCCGAAACGCTTCGTGCCCTTGAACTTGACGTCGAGGAACTGCTCGTAGCCTTCGGCTTCGACAAGTTTGGCAAGGATCGCCTTCTTGCCTTCCGGCGTGAAGGCCACGCCCTTGTCCGGTCCTTCGATGCGCTCCTGGATCCAGGCCTTTTCTTCAGGATTGGAGATATGCATGAATTCGACGCCGAGCGTCGAGCAATAGGTGCGCTCGAGGATTTCGATCATCTCACGGATGGTCGCGTATTCCAGGCCGAGCACGTTGTCGATGAAGATCTTGCGGTCGTAATCGGCGGCCGTGAAGCCGTAATTCTCCGCCGACAGCTCGCGATAATCGTCAACCGGAGCGGCGATGCCGAGCGGGTCGAGCTTGGCATGCAGGTGGCCACGCATGCGGTAGGCGCGGATCATCATGATGGCGCGCACGGAATCGCGCGTCGCCTGCAGCACCTCGGTGCTGTCGGCAGGCTTGCCCGCAGCTTCGGCCTTGGCCTTGACCTTGGTCTCAATCACCTTCTCGACGATGCCCCAGTCGCCATCGAGCGCCGAGACGAGATCGCCGCTTGCCTGCAGCGGCCAGTTCTTCTTGCGCCAGGAAGCGCCCTTGGCCGCCTTCTTCACATCGTTCGGATCGTCTTCCAGCGCCTTGAAGAAGGACCGCCACTGATCGTCGACCGAGTTGGGATCGTCTTCATAACGGGCGTAGAGCTGCTCGATATAGGCAGCATTGGCGCCATCCAGAAACGAGGTGATCTGAAATTGCTCGTTGGCTTCTTGCCGTGCCATGGTGATATGCGGACGCTTCCGTCCGCCTCCTGACTTTGATGAATTTGCCGGCTCGATCGCCGGCTGCCGCATTCCGATTGCCGCCTGTCCGCGGCGCATCTGCTGGTCTCGTACCGTCAAGGCCGGGCGGAAGGCGCAGATGCCGTTCCTCCGCCCGGGTCTTTAAGTGGTTTTAGCCTTTGAGGACTTCAACCAGCGTCTTGCCGAGGCGGGCCGGAGACGGCGACACTTTGATGCCTGCCGATTCCATCGCCGCGATCTTCGATTCCGCATCGCCCTTGCCGCCGGAAACCACAGCACCGGCGTGGCCCATGGTGCGGCCCTTCGGCGCCGTACGGCCGGCAATGAAGCCAGCCATCGGCTTTTTGCGGCCCTTCTTGGCTTCGTCCTTGAGGAACTGCGCAGCATCCTCTTCAGCCGAACCGCCGATTTCGCCGATCATGATGATCGACTGGGTGGCTGCGTCGGCCAGGAACATTTCCAGGACGTCGATGAACTCGGTGCCCTTGACCGGGTCGCCGCCGATGCCGACGGCCGTCGTCTGGCCGAGGCCTTCGTTTGACGTCTGGAAGACGGCTTCATAGGTCAGCGTGCCCGAGCGGGAAACGATACCGACCGAACCCTTGCGGAAGATCGAGCCCGGCATGATGCCGATCTTGCACTCTTCCGGCGTCAGGATACCCGGGCAGTTCGGGCCGAGCAGGCGCGACTTGGAGCGGTCGAGGCGCGCCTTGACGCGCACCATGTCCATGACCGGGATACCTTCGGTGATGCAGGTGATGAACGGGATCTCGGCGTCGATCGCCTCGATGATCGCATCGGCAGCACCAGCCGGCGGAACATAGATGACGGTCGCGTCGGCGCCGGTCTTTTCCTTGCCTTCGGCAACGGTTGCGAAGATCGGCAGGCTTTCGCCCTTTGCGCCGGTCCAGGTTTCGCCGCCCTTCTTCGGATGGATGCCGCCGACCATCTGGGTGCCGTAGTAAGCGAGCGCCTGTTCGGTGTGGAACGTGCCGGTCTTGCCGGTTAGGCCCTGAACGAGAACCTTGGTGTCTTTGTTGACGAGAATGGACATGCGAGGCCTTTGTTTAGGAGAGGTTGGAAGACGTGGAGGACGCGCGACGATAGACGCCGCTGACGACCTCCTGCCAAGTATCGCTGCCTGCAGGCGAAAAGCTGACGCCCATCCGGTAGCAGTCTTCATTTTCAAACGTGAATACGGTGCGCTGGCTGCCGCGCGGCGAAGTCTTCATCAGCACAAGCTCACTGCCGTTCCACTCGCCGGACGCCGGTACAGGCGGCGCAAAACCTGCGGAGTCGAACTGGTAGAGTTTGTAGGTCTGGTCCGAAGCATCGAAGCCGAAAATATTTCGCGCCTCGAACGAAACAGCACCATCCCGCGTCTGGCGATAGCGCTGCTCGAGGAAGAATCCGCCGAACAACGCCTCGCCGGAAAACTCAGCACTGGCCTTGCCTTCGCTCGTCCACGCCGACGCCGCGACGCGCTCGTCCCCTTCCCACACGCCGGCGAAGGCGTTGAGGCGGAAATGAGCAGCGGAGGGCGTGGACTGGAAGGCCATGATCGTCCTCAGCCGTTGATCGCCGCGACGATCTTCTTGGCCGCATCGTCCAAGTCGTCAGCCGCCGTGATCGCGAGACCCGACTCGTTCAGGATCTTCTTGCCGAGCTCGACATTGGTGCCCTCAAGGCGCACGACGAGCGGAACCTTGAGACCGACTTCCTTGACCGCGGCAATCACGCCCTCGGCGATGACATCGCATTTCATGATGCCGCCGAAGATGTTGACGAGAATACCTTCAACCTTGGGGTCCGCGGTGATGATCTTGAAAGCCGCTGCCACCTTCTCCTTGCCGGCGCCGCCGCCGACGTCGCAGAAGTTGGCCGGCTCCTTGCCGTAAAGCTTGATGATATCCATGGTCGCCATGGCAAGGCCGGCGCCGTTGACCATGCAGCCGATATTGCCGTCGAGCGCGACATAGGCGAGGTCCCACTTCGAGGCCTCGATTTCCTTGGCATCTTCTTCGGTCTCGTCGCGCAGCGTCTTGACGTCGTCGTGACGGAAAAGCGCGTTGCCATCGAAAGACATCTTGGCATCGAGGACGCGCAGATGGCCATCCTTCATGACGATCAGCGGATTGACTTCCAGGAGAGCCATGTCCTTTTCGCCGAAGGCCTTGTAGAGCGCCGGGAAGAGCGACTTCGCATCTTCGGCGGCAGCGCCGTCAAGCTGAAGCGCCTTGGAGATCGCGGCAACGTCGGCAGCCGTCACGCCGGCTTCCGGATCGATGGCGATCGTCTGGATCTTTTCGGGTGTGTCGTGGGCGACAGCCTCGATGTCCATACCGCCTTCGGTCGATACGACGAAGGCAACCCGGCCGACCGAGCGGTCGACCAGCAGCGAGCAATAGAGCTCGCGGGCGATGTCGGCGCCGTCTTCGATGTAAAGGCGGTTGACTTGCTTGCCGGCTTCGCCGGTCTGCGCGGTCACCAGCGTGTTTCCGAGCATTTCCTTGGCGTGGGAAACGACTTCCTCGATCGACTTGGCGAGGCGAACGCCGCCCTTGGCATCCGGACCGAGTTCCTTGAACTTGCCCTTGCCGCGGCCGCCGGCATGGATCTGGCTCTTGACCACGTAAAGCGGACCGGGAAGCGACTTGGCGGCAGCCTCGGCTTCTTCGACCTTGAGAATGGCCACACCCTCGGCAACCGGCGCGCCATAGCCCTTCAGCAGAGCCTTGGCCTGATATTCATGAATGTTCATGGGTCTATCCCTGTTTCGATTACTTCAGCGCCGATTACTTGAGGGCAGGCGCGATGTTGATGCAGGCCTCGCAGAGACCGGCGACGGCGCCGACGGACTTGTCGAAGGCTTCCTTCTCGGTCTTGTTGAGGTCGATCTCGATGATGCGCTCGACGCCGCCGGCGCCGATGACGGTGGGAACGCCGACATACATGTCCTTGACGCCGTACTGGCCGGTGAGATGGGCCGCGCAGGGCAGAACGCGCTTCTTGTCCTTGAGGTAGGATTCGGCCATCTCGATCGCCGAGGCGGCCGGCGCATAATAGGCCGAGCCGGTCTTCAGCAGGCCGACGATTTCGGCGCCGCCGTCACGGGTGCGCTGGATGATTTCTTCGAGGCGTTCCTTGGTGACCCAGCCCATGGTGACGAGATCGGTGAGCGGAATGCCGCCGACCGTCGAGTAGCGGGCGAGCGGCACCATCGTGTCGCCATGACCACCGAGCACGAAGGCCGTGACATCCTGGACGGAGACGTTGAATTCCTTGGCGAGGAAAAGACGGAAACGCGAGGAGTCGAGAACGCCGGCCATGCCGACGACCTTGTTGGCCGGAAGGCCGGAGAATTTCTGCAGCGCCCAGACCATGGCGTCGAGCGGGTTGGTGATGCAGATCACGAAGGCGTTCGGCGCATACTTCTTGATGCCGGCACCGACCTGCTCCATGACCTTGAGGTTGATGCCGAGAAGGTCGTCGCGGCTCATGCCAGGCTTGCGCGGAACACCGGCGGTGACGATGCAGACGTCAGCGCCCTCAATCGCCGAATAGTCGCTGGCGCCGGTCAGATTGGCATCGAAGCCTTCGACCGGAGAGGACTGTGCGATGTCGAGGCCCTTGCCCTGGGGAATACCGTCCGCGATGTCGAACAGGACGATGTCGCCCAGTTCCTTCAGGCCGGCGAGGTGCGCCAGCGTGCCACCAATCATGCCAGAACCAATGAGTGCGATCTTGTTACGCGCCATTTCGCTGTTTCCTTTGCGATCAAATTCGTCGGACGGACGCAACAAGGCACCGCCCAATGACGCAATCGCATAGACCCAAAGCCAAAAAATGGCAATCCATTAATTTTGATGCAGCGTTTTCAATCGTTTAGATACAAAAATTCTTACGTAAACGTAAAACATTCTGTCACCGGATTGTTACTCGGCGGCGCGTTTCTCATGGTGCAGCGCAAGATATTCAGCACTGCGCATCTCGAAAAGCCGCGACGTCGTGCGGTCGAATTCGAAACCTTCGGTACCCTTGCGGTGCACCAACAGTTCCTCCGGCATCGCCGCTGCGGAGATGTAAAGCCGCACGGCATGATCGTAGAGCGTATCGACCAGAATGATGAACCGTTTGATCTGGTTCCGCTTTTCCGGCCCGAGCAACGGAATGTGATCGACGAAGACCATATCGAAGCGTTCGGCGATTGCCAGAAAGTCGGCTGCTCCGAGCGGCTTGTCACAAAGATCGGCGAAGGAAAACCGCGCCATCCGGTCGACGGCGAGCGGCACATGGATGTGGCGCCCCTTCATCGGGATATCCAGCGGCTGCGCCTTGCGCCCATGCAGCGCCTGCGTCCAGGACGCATCCATCGCCATGTCATTATGCTCGTTGATCGGCACCAGATAGACCGGCTGGCTGTTCAGCTTCTCCATCCGGTAATCGGTGGGCGAATCCAGCGTTACGACATCGACATGCTGCTTGAGTAAGGTGACGAAAGGCAGGAAGAGGCCGCGATTGAGGCCATCCTTATAGAGATTGTCGGGCTCGACGTTCGAGGTCGCGACCAGCACGCATCCGCGTGCGAAAAGCTCGGAGAACAGCCGCGACAGGATCATCGCATCGGCGATATCGGTGACCGTGAACTCGTCGAAGCAGAGAAGCTCGGCTTCCTCGTAAAGCGCGGCGGCGACGGGCGGCATCGGATCGGCCTGCTTCGTCTCGCCGTTCTTGAGCTTCAGCCGGTGCGCGGCGATGCGGTTATGCACATCCGCCATGAATTCGTGGAAATGCGCCCGGCGCTTCTTCCTGCACGGCGCCATCGAGAAGAACATGTCCATCAGCATGGTCTTGCCGCGCCCGACGCTGCCGTGGATGTAAAGCCCCTTGTGGCCGTCGACGGATTTCTTCTTGGCGGCAAACAGCCAGCCAAGCGCGCTCGATTTTGCCGCCGGCCGCCGTTGCTTGAGCCCCGCAAGCACCCGGTCGAGGCTCTTTGCCACGTCCATCTGTGCGGAATCGACCTGAAGTGCCCCCGATGCGGTCAGCGCTTTAAGCTGTTCGCAGACGCTGAGCGCATAATCCGGCATTGGTTGCATGAGGGCATATCCGCCTGTCAGTCGTCGCAGCAGAGCTGCCGGAACATTTACCGGCTGAGGCTGATCGGCTGACCCGTGTTCGTCTGTCCGTCAAAGCGGTTGTCGGCCGTCTTGTAGACGCTGCCGATCTGGTTGCCCGAACGGTCCTTGAGCAGCACCTGCTTGCCGGAAACTTCCCAGGACCCCATTGCCGTCAGCTCGCCGACGCAGCCGCGGGTACCACCGCGCGAACCGCTGCCGAGATTGGTCAGCGTCAGGAACATGTCGCAGCCGCCGTTGACGCGCCAGCTTCCGACCATCGATTCCTTGGTGACATCAAGCGCATTCGCCGCCATTGCGCCAGGCTGAGCGCCCGGCATCGGCGCCGTCGCCGTCGGCGCGGCCGGAAACTGCGAACTTCCGGTCGGTGGCGGAAGCTGCCCCCCCTGTACCGAGGGCACCGGCTGCGCCGTCAGCGGCGCCGGCGTGGCACTGGCGTTGTTGGAGCTGTAATCATATGCCGTACGCTGACAACCGGCTAGCGACAGAACCACCACCAGACCTGTCATCGCATATCGCAACTGCATCATCATACTCCTGAATTCGGCTATCGCCGTAGAGAAACGGGCGTGAGACAAGTCCGATTATCGTAATTCGCTTTGGTTAATCAAGTCGGGCTGCACAAATTGCCCGTGACAACAACTAACCGAAAAACGATACAGTTCAACTGTCCCGCTGCAAAACTTCCTGCACATAGAATTTGTCAGCAAGGTGTTGCGCGCGTTCATCTCTGTCAGGATGCCTGTCGAACTCGCGCAATGTCTCGGAAGAGCGCTCCAGCGAACTCAAGAGAATTGCACCATCACCATGATGCGAATGCCCTGTTCGTGCACAGATGCAAAGCCGCGACCTGATCTCTGTGACGGCTTCGGGATCGAAGCCGTCTATTCCGTCGTGGCATGCATGCTGATCAAACCCGGCGCTCGACCATCATCTTCTTGATTTCGGCGATCGCCTTGGCCGGGTTGAGGCCCTTCGGGCAGGTCTGCGCACAGTTCATGATCGTGTGGCAGCGATAGAGACGGAACGGATCCTCGAGATTGTCGAGGCGTTCGCCGGTCGCCTCGTCTCTGGAATCGATCAGCCAGCGATAGGCCTGCAACAAAACGGCCGGACCGAGATAACGGTCGCCATTCCACCAGTAGCTCGGACAGGAGGTCGAGCAGCAGGCGCAGAGGATGCATTCATACAGGCCGTCGAGCTTCTGCCGGTCCTCGTGGCTCTGCTTCCATTCCTTGGCCGGCGCCGGCGACACCGTCTTCAGCCACGGCTCGATCGAACGATGCTGGGCATAGAAGTTGGTGAGGTCGGGAACCAGATCCTTGACGACGGGTAGATGCGGCAGCGGATAGATCTTCACCGCGCCCTTGATATCGTCGAGGCCCTTGGTGCAGGCGAGCGTGTTGGTGCCGTCGATATTCATCGCGCAGGATCCGCAGATGCCCTCGCGACAGGAACGGCGCAGCGTCAGCGTCGGGTCGATCTTGTTCTTGATGTAGAGCAGACCGTCGAGCACCATCGGCCCGCAATCGTCGACATCGATGTAGAACGTATCGATCGACGGGTTCTGGCCGTCATCCGGGCTCCAGCGATAGACGCGAAACTCGCGGGTGTTCTTGGCACCCGCCGGCTTCGGCCAGACCTTGCCTTCGCGCATCTGAGAATTCTTGGGGAGAGCGAGTTCAACCATAGCGGGTTCCTCTTGAGATCAGTACACGCGAGCCTTCGGCGCGATCTTCTGCGGATCGATGCCTTCGGCGATGAGCTCGGTGTGAACCGGCCGGTAGTCGAGTTTCACGTCGCCGGCCTCGTTGACCCAGGCGAGCGTGTGCTTGCGCCAGTTGACGTCGTCGCGGCCGGCGAATGCACCCTCGGTATAGTCCTCGCGCGCATGCGAACCACGGCTCTCCTTGCGGGCCTCGGCGCCGTAGATCGTCGTGATGGCGTTGGCCATCAGGTTCTGCAGCTCGAGTGTTTCCACGAGATCGGAGTTCCAGATCATCGAACGGTCGGTGACCTTCAGATCGCCCATTTCCTGCCAGATCGCCGAAATGCGCCGGCAACCGGATTCCAGCGATTCCTGCGTGCGGAAGACGGCGGCGTCTTCCTGCATGGCGCGCTGCATCTTCTCGCGCAGTTCCGCCGTCGGCGTGGCGCCGCTGGCGTGGCGCAGACCGTCGAAGCGGTCCATGATCCTGTCGCAGGCTGCGACGTTGAGATGCGGGACCGGCGCTGCGCGGTCGATCACCTCGCCGGCGCGGATCGCAGCGGCGCGGCCGAAGACCACGAGGTCGATCAGCGAGTTGGAGCCGAGGCGGTTGGCGCCGTGCACCGAAGCGCAGCCGGCTTCACCCACGGCCATCAGGCCGGGGATGATCCGTTCCGGATTGGCGCTGTCGGCGTTCAGCACTTCGCCCCAATAATTCGTGGGAATGCCGCCCATATTGTAATGAACGGTCGGCAGAACCGGGATCGGCTCGCGCGTGACGTCGACGCCAGCGAAGATCTTGGCGCTCTCGGAAATCCCCGGCAGGCGTTCATGCAGAACGGCCGGATCGAGATGGTCGAGATGCAGGAAGATGTGGTCCTTGTTCTTGCCGACGCCCCGGCCCTCGCGGATCTCAAGCGTCATGCAGCGCGAAACGACGTCGCGCGAGGCAAGGTCCTTGGCCGAAGGCGCGTAACGCTCCATGAAGCGCTCACCCTCGGAGTTGACGAGGTAACCGCCTTCGCCGCGGGCGCCTTCGGTGATCAGACAGCCCGAACCATAGATGCCGGTCGGGTGGAACTGCACGAATTCCATATCCTGCAGCGGCAGGCCGGCACGCGCCACCATGCCGCCGCCGTCGCCGGTGCAGGTGTGGGCCGAGGTTGCCGAGAAATAGGCGCGGCCGTAACCGCCGGTCGCCAGCACCACCATCTTGGCGGCGAAGCGATGGATCGTGCCGTCGTCGAGGCACCAGGCGACGACGCCGGTGCAGCGGCTGCCGTCTTCCGACATGATCAGGTCGAGCGCGAAATACTCGATGAAGAATTCGGCATTGTTGCGCAGCGACTGACCGTAGAGCGTATGCAGGATGGCGTGGCCGGTACGGTCGGCAACGGCGCAGGTGCGCTGGACCGGCGGGCCTTCGCCGTAATTCTGCATGTGGCCGCCGAACGGGCGCTGGTAGATCTTGCCTTCCTCGTTGCGCGAGAACGGCACGCCGTAATGCTCGAGCTCATAGACCGCCTTCGGCGCTTCCATGGTGAGATACTGCATGGCGTCGACGTCGCCGAGCCAGTCGGAACCCTTGACGGTGTCGTAGAGGTGCCACTGCCAGCTGTCCGGCGTCATGTTGCGCAGCGAGGCGGCGATGCCGCCCTGGGCCGCGACCGTATGCGAGCGGGTCGGGAATACCTTGGTGATGCAGGCGGTGCGGAAGCCCTGCTCGGCCATGCCGAGCGTGGCGCGCAAGCCGGCGCCGCCGGCGCCGACGACGATCACGTCGTAGGAGTGATCGACATACTTGTAGGCCTTGCCATTCTGGGCGGGTGAAGTCGGTGCCATATCAAGCTTATCCTACGAATGCGATTTTCAGAATGGCGAAGAGACAGAGGCCGGCGATCAGGATCGCAAAGAACGTGTTCAGCATCAGCAGCGCGATCTTGCCGAACTCGCCATGCACGTAATCCTCGATGATGACCTGCATGCCGAGTTTCATGTGGATGACGCCGGAGATCACCATCAGCCCCATGACAACAGCGACGAAGGGGTTCGACAGCGCGCGAACCACATCCGCATAAGGCGCGCCGGCATAGACGAGCATGAAGATGAGAAAGAAGAGGATGAGCGGAACATTGGCGACGGCCGTCAGCCGCTGGCGCCAGAAATGGTCCGTGCCGTCCTTGGCGGAGCCGAGCCCGCGAACCTTGCCGAGGGGGGTGCGCATATCCATGAGAGGACCTTCAGAAGCGAATGAGGAAGCCGATCACCCAGACCAGCACGGTCAGACAGAGCGACCCGATGATGTTGGCGATGGCGAGCTTGGTCGAGAATTCCTTCCCGAAACCGTAACCGAGATCCCACATGAAGTGGCGAAAGCCGCCGAGCATGTGGTGCAGCAGCGCCCAGGTGTAACCGAGAAGCACGAGCTTGCCGAGAAGGCTGCCGAGCACCCAGTTGGCCCAGTCATAGGAGCCCTGGCCGCTTGCCGCCGCGATCAGCCACCAAGCGACGAGCAGCGTGCCGACGTAGAGCGCGCCACCGGTAATGCGGTGGACGATGGACATGATCATGGTGGGAATAGGTTTGTAAATCTGCAGATGCGGCGATAGGGGCCGGTTATTTGTCACGTTCGCCATCAGAACCTCGCGGCGGCTTCTCTGCGCTCCCGGATTTCGGAGCATGCTCAGTCAACCACACGAATGACAAAATTCTCTGTGTGCGTTGCATCAATTGCGACGTTTAATCACCGGAAACGCCGACGACAAGCACAATCGCTGTCTGCTTTTAATTTAATCGATTCGCGTTACCGGGAAGTTTGCAGGCTAAAGAAACTGGTCTCTTCCGCTCAAATTTGATGCCGATGCTCGGACCTGAATGGACAAGCTTCGGCTTTTGGCGCAATCTGGCGTTAACGATTTGTTAAGGATCGGAATTCCGGAGGCCGGCCACCCATGTTTCGCAGTTTGTCCGCAGTCACCCTGCTTGCCCTGTCCGCACTTGCCGCCTTGCCCGCCGAAGCCGGCGACCGCCGCAGCGATCATCGCTTTCCCGGCCATCGCCACGCTGTCCACGGCGGATTGTTCCTCGGCGAACGTGTCGGCTGGCGCGATCGCGGCATCCGTTTCGACAATGCCTATCGGTATCGCAACCGCAAAGAGCGGATGCCGTTCCTGAAACAGTTTTCATCGCCGGCGACAAATCGCATCGCCCGCAGCAATCTCATCTTCGTCCTGCCCCAAGCGCAGGGTGGCGACAGCGGCGGCACCTATGCCGGCTCTTCCTATGCCTATCAGGTCGATGGCGGAACCTATGTCGGCGGCGACGGCTATGGTTTCTATCCGGCCCCGCGGCCTGAACAGCTGGCGCCGAAGGCGAAGGTCATCGACGTCGCCGTGCAGGACGATCCCTGCGCCTACGAGGCCAATGTCTGCATCATCCGGCCTTAATGCATGTCGCCCAAAAGTGTACAGCGGTTTTGGGACAACGACATGCATAAAACAATGACTTAAAGCGCGTCGCATGATTCCGATTTGACGCGACGCGCTTTAGAGCCTTTCCCTGGTCAGCTTTGCTGACAGGAATATGAAGATGACGAACGCCGGCGGCTCAAATTTGCCCGGCCCCACTCTTTCGCGACGCGGCTACGTCAATACGGATGGCGCACATCGGCGGGAGATTCTTGTCCTCAAACGTCGCCCGCCGTGGCGTTCCGCTATCCGGCATCCAAGCATCCCAGGCTCTGTTCATTTCCTCGAATGAGGCAAGGTCGCTGAGCCAAATGTTGGCGAGAATGATCTCCGCCTTATCGGTCCCTTCGCGCAGCAGCATGTCATCGATGCGCTCCAGTATTTCGTTGGTTTGCGCCGTCACGCTCGCTCCTCTCGTCAGGTTTGCGACCTGACCGGGCAGATAGGCGGCATCTGCGAGGAGAGTTTCGTCAACTTTGGCTTGCCCCATCATCGTATTCGCGACTTCCATGAATGCTTGAGATTGGGCCGTTCGACCCTTCATTGGAATCACTGTGGGGCTTGGCTGGCCATTCCGGTAGAGGGAATTAAGTTGAGCCGATATAATAGAAGCTGAACGCTCCTAAAGCCTTCCTGGTCAGATTGAAGCATTCTGTTGGCTCAAGGCTTTAGCTGGACAAAATGGCCGTATGCCGCGAAATGAAGTCCACAAGGTAGCGCGCGCCCTCGGCCGTCTCGGACTGAGCATAGAGACCGATCTCGATGCGCACCGGCCCGGGCAGATCCGCCGATTTGTCAAGCGTCCGGCAGCCCTCCGGTTTCGTGTTGAGCATCATCGGTGCGATACCGATACCGACGCGAACCGCGGTCGCCATGGCCACCAGCGTCGATGCGACGCACGCCGTCTTCCACTTGATGTTCCGCTGAGACAGAGCGGCAATCGTCGGGAGCGTCCAGGGACACTCCTCCTCAAACATAATGATGGGAAGCGGTTTTTCCGCATCCGCCACAAAGTCGGATCTGACCGTCCACATCAAATATTCGGTCCAGATCAGGGTCGGTTTTCGCGAGAGGCAGGTGATGTCGCAAACCACGAGATCCAGCTTCCTGTCTTCAAACAGGCTGGCGAGGCGGCGATTCGGCTCGACGATGATATCGATCTCGACCTTCGGGTTCTGGGCTCTGAAGTCGCTAAGAATGTCGATCAGGTGGCCGGCTGCGAAGTCCTCAACGACGCCGAGGCGGATGCGGTCCTCGATCATCTTGCCTGTCAGCCTTTTCTCGACCTCGTCGCTGAGGGCGACCATTTCGCGGGCATAAGCCAGCATGATCTGCCCATGGCTCGTGAGCTCGAGGCCTTTTGACGAACGCGAAAACAGCGTAACGCCGACAAGCTCCTCCAGCTTGCGGATCTGCATGCTCACCGCCGCCTGCGTTCTGTTCAGCTTGGCGGCTGCTCCATTGACGGTGCCGATCTCCGCGACGGTCAGAAATGCACGAAGCAGATAGGAATCAAGATCAAGCATCAGGAGCCGCATTCCATACTTTGTGGCGCTCGAGAGCCGAGGGCCTCTCTGCCGATAAGCAGATATTGGACGAACCATGTTCTTACGGCAACCGGCGATCCTTTGCCCGGGGCGCAGCGCAAGCTGCGTCCCGTCAATGCCAGCTTATCGCGCGAAGAGGACGCATGCCTCCGGCGGAATGGAAACGCTGATCTCCTGCCCGCGAGTAAAGGCTATGTCTGGACGGTTAGGGCAAGCCGAGATTATGCGGTCACCGCTGACGAGGTCCAGAACGATATGCCTGAACGCACCGAGTGTCACAACGTCGGCAACGCGTCCGGGCATGGCCCCGGCTCCCGGAGCGCCGGACGATATCTCGACGCTTTCCGGCCTCACGCAAATCTCGGCGGCACCGGAAAGGCTTCCCGTGGACGCGACCGGAAACTCCCAGCCGGATTCGGAGCGAAATTTGCGCGCCGATCCGCCCGCGGCCAAAATCGAGCCGTGAATCCAATTCGTCCGTCCCATGAAATCCGCGACGAAACGCGAGTCTGGACGCCAATACACATCATCCGGCCTGCCGGATTGCATGATTGCTCCACGGTTCATCACGAATATGCGCTCTCCCAGGCTCATCGCCTCTTCCTGGTCGTGGGTTACCACGATTGCGGTCGAGCCGACCGCGGCGAGCACATCCTTCAATTCGGTGCGCAACTCATGCCGAAGCTTGGCGTCGAGGGCCGACAAGGGCTCATCCAGAAGAACAAGGCTCGGATGGGTGGCAAGCGCCCGCGCCAGCGCAACACGCTGCTGCTGGCCGCCGCTCAACTGGTGCGGCCGCCGCTGTCCGAAACCGACGAGCCGGACGAGCTCAAGCATCTCGGCAATGCGGCGAGGTATTTGCTCCGGCGGATGGTTGCGATGGCGAAGTCCGTAGCCGATGTTCTGTTCGACGGTCATATGCGGGAAAAGAGCGTAATGCTGGAACAGCAGCCCGACATTGCGCTCATAGGGTTTCAATCCGGCCATCGGCTCGCCGTCGATCAAGATCGAGCCTTTGTCGGGCCGCTCGAATCCGGCAATGAGCCGAAGAATGGTGGTCTTGCCGCAGCCGCTTGGTCCGAGCAGTGCGATTGTTTCACCTGGATTCACCGAGAAGGAGATATTACCGAGGGCGACGGTTTCGCCAAAGCGCTTGCTGACCCCTTGAAATTCCACGGCAGAAATCATCGTATTGTCCTCAAGAACGAAACAAACCCTGGCCGACGACAGTGTCGAAGCCGACGACCCGGTCCAGCACGACGATCAGCAACGCGGTGACGGCAATCAGGACCACGGCCGCCGCAGCGATCGTCAGGTCGAAAGCCGCCCGCATGTTGCTGACCAGCGTAACAGGCAAGGTCGTTGCGGACGGATCGCTCAGAAAGAGACTGATCGATACGTCATCTATTGAAATGGCGAAGGCGAAGATCGCCCCGGTGACGACGCCCGTCCGCATGAGCGGCAGGGTAATGGTCCAGAAGGCCTGGCGCTCGGTGGCGCCGAGAACCATTGCGGCTTCCGTCAATCGTTGATCGCTGCCGAGAAGGCTGGCGAGACTGGTCCTTATGCAATAGGGCAACGTCACGATCACGTGGCCGAGGAGCAGGCGCGCCATACCATTCGTGATGCCGGCCTTGGAAAGAAAAAGCAGCAGGCCGAATCCAATGACGACGGGCGGGACGATGAGTGGCGAGAGAAAGGCCGAAGTCAGCGCCGCCTTTCCTGGAAAATTGCCACGGGCAAGGCCAACAGCCGCCGCAGTTCCAATCGTGACGGACAGAACCGTCGTGAGTACCGCCAAGATGAGGCTGGTGCGTAGGCTGGTAAGGATATCCGCCTGGGAAACCAGCCGTTCGAACCAGTGAAGCGACAAGGCAGGTGGCGGCATTGGACCAAGGTAGGTCCTGGCGTCAAAAGCCATGATGCATGTTATCACCAACGGGATGGCGAGGAACGCCAATCCAAGGCCGATGACACCGTAGGCAAGGGAAACGGCGATCCGGTCTCCGGTTCGCGCTGCAAGAGACTGTCTGCTCATCGGGAAACCTTCCAGGCCTGCGCAAACGTTATGACAGCGACCACCGCCAACGCCGCCGCAAGCATGACGAGCGAGATCGCCGCGCCGCTCGGATAGTTGGCGATATCGCTGAACCGGGTGTAGATGACGTTCGATATGAAAAGCACCCGGCCCCTCCCGAGCACCATGGGAATGACGAAGGCGCTGATCGCGAAAGTCAGCGAGACAAGCGTGCTTGAGATCAGAGCCGGGAAGCTCAGGGGAAGCGTGATCGACAGATGGGCTTTCCATCCCGGCGCGCCGAGCGACTGGGCTGCATCGAGCAGACGCGGATCGATCGATTGCATCGCGCCAATCAGCGTCAGCGTTGCGACCGGTATGATCGAGTGAACCAGACCCGCAGTCACGACGATATTGATATATTCGCGGCTGTTTGGCGAAAGGCCAAGTGTCAAGAGGAAGGGGCGGAAGATGCCGACCGACCCGAAGGTCAGTTCGATCGCATAGGTCTTGATCAGGACGCTGGAGAGAACAAGCGTAATCAAAAAGCCGAGAGTGAGCGCCCGCATCCGCGGGGGAATGCGCCGTACGATGAAGTAGGCCAGCGGGAATGCCACGAGCTGGCCGATGATCGCGGCAGCTCCACCGATCCAGAAAGTCGTCAGCAGGACGCTCGCAAACGCCTGGTTTGCAAGCTCGTAGTAGTTTTGAACTGTCGCCGCGGCATTTTCAACGGAACCGACGCGCCCCGGCGTAAACTCCTTGAAGCTTTCGATTGCCAGATTGACCAATGGCGACAGAAAACCGAAGGCGAATACCAGGAGGGCTGGTCCGAGCGTCAGGGCGACATCTCGGCGATCAGGAATAGAAATGGCAACGGGTTGCCGCATTGCTTTGGTCATGGTGGAACAGCCTTTTCCTCGCCCTTGCGGGGCATGAGAAAGGGAGGTTATCGAAGCCCGCGCCGCGCCTTCGATAACCTGCCCGGAGGTGCTTTAGAGCAACGGGGCGATGTCCTGTTCCCAGCGTTTGGACCAGGCATCCTGCTGTTCGAGAACGACATTGTAGTCCGGCACATAGACGAAGCTCGAAAACTCGTCCGACGTGAAGGACAGATGCTTGAGATTGTCGGGCGTGACAGCTTTGCTGTTCAACGGCGCTTCGCCCGCCACCTTGGCGTAGAGCGAGTTCATGTCCGGGCTGATCGCGAAGTTGACGAAATCGAGCGTTGCCTTGGTGTTCGGCCTATTCTTCAGCACGCCGAAACCGCTCTGGTAGAGGAAGGCCTTGAAGTTGCTGTCCTTGGTGAAACGCGTAACCGGGAAGTTCTTCGCCACGGCCGCCCAGCCGGGCTCAGCGAAGAAGCCGACGGAGGTCTCGCCCGACGTCAACGAATTGGTGAAATCGATATCGGTGATGGCGACGCGGCCGATATTGCCGGATTTCGCCAGTTCCGTCATGAGCTTCCACCCGGGTTCCATATTCGTTTCACTGCCGCCGGCGTGAAGGGCGAGCGCGACGATCTGGAGCATCATGCTCTGTGTCGGGCCTGGCCAGCAGATCGCCCCCTTAAGATCGGGGCTCAGCAGATCATCGATGGTCTTCACAGCGATCGGAGCCGTGTCGGTTCGGGCGCCGAAATACATGCCGCCAACGGCGCGTGGGACCGCTTTGATATTCCCCTTGCCGTCCCGAATGATGATTTTCTCGGGAATATTCGCAAGGTTGGGAACATCGGCAGGATTGATGGTCTCGAGCCAATCCTCCTTCACCATGCTGTTGAATGAGCCCTCCCAGCCGGCGACGTAGTCGTAGTCGACATTCGGCCAGACGGCCTTGATCTTTGGCAGGATCGCGCCCGCGCCGCCCTGATGGAGAACCCAGTTGAACGTCGCCGCATTCTGGTCGGCGGCAATCTGCTTCATGGCCTCGACGACATCGCCGCCCCATTCAACGGCGGTCAGATTGCCGCTGCCGGCTGCGGCGGATCTCGCAAACCCGGTCATCGTGCCGGCAATCCCCGCGGCAGCGGCGGATCCGAGGAAGCGGCGGCGTGTCATATCGTGCAACATGGTAGGTTCCCTTTGTTGTCGGCCCTCTGCCGGACCGTTCGTATCGGAGACTGCTGGGAGGTTGCCGACCGCGGTAGTGGGAAAATTCTCGCCGGGTTATAAAGTTTTCTGAACATACCGATGAATGCACAACCCGCATCGCGGCGCCTCGGCGGATCCGAGCTATCAGCAATCGTTATATCCCCTCTCGAATTTTCGCGGTTCCAAGAGAAGCGTGCGGCGCTGATGATGACGGCTGCATCAATACGTGGGAGCCTGCCTTGACCATTGATCGGGATTTTCTGGAAAACTTGAGAAAGCGCTTCGGCAGCGCCGCAGGCGGGGAGATGGAAGATCCGCACTTCCGCGCCGTGGCGGCGAGCGTGTTCAAGGACGGCGACAGCCGCAAATGGCCCTTTGCCGATCCTGCGACCTTTCTGGACGCCCGTTTCATCGAGAACGGCTTGCGGCCCGAGGTGCTTGAGGCGCTTGACGTGGCTCTGATCGGCGTGCCGATGGACCTCGGCGTCACCAATCGCGCCGGCGCGCGGCTGGGGCCGCGGGCCGTCCGGGCGATCGAGCGTGTCGGCCCCTACGAGCATGTTCTGCGTGTCGCGCCGATGGGAGGGTTGAAAGTCGCCGATGTCGGCGACGTGCCGATGCGCAGCCGGTTCGGCCTGGCCGAATGCCATGCCGATATCGAGGCCTGCTACCGGATGATCGCGGCAACCGGGGTTATTCCGCTGTCGGTCGGCGGCGACCATTCGATCTCCGGCGCCATTCTCAAGGGCCTGGCGGCCAGCCGGCCGGTAGGCATGATCCACATCGACGCTCATTGCGACACCGCAGGTCCCTATGAGGGCTCCAAGTTCCATCACGGCGCGCCGTTCCGCGAGGCGGTTCTGGCGGGCGTGCTCGATCCGAAGCGGACGATCCAGATCGGCATCCGCGGCGGCGGCGAATATCTCTGGGAGTTCTCCTTTGCCTCCGGCATGACCGTCATCCACGCAGAAGAGGTGGCGGAGATGGGTCTCAAGGCCGTGATCGCAAAGGCTCTGGAGGTTGTCGGCGCCGGTCCGACCTATCTCAGTTTCGACGTGGACAGCCTTGATCCGGCCTTCGCTCCGGGAACCGGCACGCCAGAAGTGGGCGGGCTTCAGCCGAGGGAGGCCTTGACCCTGCTGCGCGGCTTCAAAGGCATCAACCTCATCGGCGGCGACGTCGTGGAAATCGCGCCGCAATACGACAACACCACCAACACCGCGCAGATCGCCGCGCAGGTCCTGTTCGAACTCCTGTGCCTCGCGATGTTCAGTCCCGCGGCCAGGACAAACGTGACCTGAGAACCAGCTTCACACCGGCAGCGTGCCTCGTGTCCGCTGCCATCCATCACCTGTCGCACAAGACGTCTCAAAAAGGGGAACGACATGACTGCTCTTATGAAATTGCGCTACGCCGCCACCGCAGCAATTGCCGTGTTCGGCATCCTGGCAGGGGCCGCACAGGCCGACGAACTTGCCGATATCAAAGCTGCAGGCGAGATCAACATCGGCATCTTCTCCGATTTCCCGCCCTTCTCTTCGGCAAGCGCCGATATGAGCATCAAAGGCTATGACGTCGACGTCGCCCAGAAGATCGCCGACGGGCTCGGCGTGAAACTCAATCTCGTGAGCGTGACTGGTCAGAACAGGATCGCCTACCTGAACGACGACCGCGTCGATCTGCTGATGAGCGTCGGCTATTCGAAGGAGCGTGCCGAGGTTATCGATTTTGCCGCCCCGTACGCCCCCTACTATATCGCCGTCATCGGTCCGGCTGCGCTGAAGGTGAGCGGCAAGGAAGACCTTGCCGACAAGACCGTCGCCGTCAATCGCGGGACGCTCGAAGACACCTCGCTGACCGCCGCCGCCCCCGGCTCGGCTGCGATCCAGCGTTTCGAGAACTACAATTCGGTCATCCAGGCCTTCATATCCGGCCAGACCCAGTTGATGGTCGTTGGCAACGATGTCGGTGCGCAGGTTCTGGCACGACAGGACGAACTGAAGCCGGAGCAGAAATTCCAGCTCCTCAGCTCTCCCTCGCACATCGCGCTCCGCAAGGGCGAGGAGGGCCTGAAGAAGGCCGTCAATGATAGCGTCGCCGCAATGATTGCCGATGGTTCACTCGACGCAAGCTCGAAGAGCTGGCTGAAAGCACCGCTCAACCCTGAAAACCTGAAGGACTGAGGTCGGCCTCCCCTCACCAGAGCATGATGTCGAAAACCGCAAGCGATTCCGGTGGCATCATGCTCCAATTCTTTGGTTGAGAGGCGGATCGAGATTTCGGGCCGACCCAGCCCAGGTCATCCGGCTCCAAAGGACAAGCGATGAGATACAGCCTGGATTTCAATTGGCTTTGGGACGGAATGGGCGCTCTGGCTTATGGCGCAGGCACGACGCTTGCACTGACGGCCTCCACATCGGTCCTCGGCATCGTTCTCAGCGTTCTCGGCGCGGCGGCGCGCCGGGGACCTTATCCATGGTTGCGCAAGGCCGTCGGCCTGTATGTGGAAGTCATGCGCAATACGCCATTCCTGGTGCAGCTGTTCTTCATCTTCTTCGGCTTGCCCAGCCTCGGCATTCGCCTTGATCCGATCTCTGCCGCAGTTCTTGCCATGACACTCAACATGGCGGCCTACACGATCGAGGTGGTCGGGGCCGGGCTCGATGCCATACCGAGAGGCCAGAAAGAGGCGGCGCAGGCACTCGGCCTCAGGCCTCGGCTGGTGTTCTTCAAGATCATCCTGCCGCAAGCGCTCGCCATCATTTTTCCGGCGCTGACGAGCCAGATCATCATCATGATGCTGGAATCGGCGGTGGTTTCGCAAATATCCGTCCGCGAGCTGGCGCAGGAGGCCGATCTGCTTCAGTCGCGCACCTTCCGCTCCTTCGAGACCTATCTGGTGGCGACGTTGATCTACCTTTTGATGTCCGCCGCTCTTCGCCGGCTCCTTTTCGCCGGGAAACGCCGTTTTCTGGGAGCCGGTCTGGCATGATTGAGTTCACCTTCTGGGACATTCTGCGCAATCTTGTCTTCGCAACACGCTGGACCCTGTTGCTTTCGCTCGCAGCCTTTGCCGGCGGCGCCATCGTTGGCCTGGCGATCCTCTCTGCACGAATATCGAAAACGCGCTGGCCGCGCAGCTTCGCGTCCGGCTACATTGCCCTGTTTCAGGGAACACCGCTCCTCATGCAGCTCTTTTTGATGTTCTTCGGCCTGCCGATGCTCGGTTTCCGCATCGAGTCATGGACTGCCGCCGTCTGCGGCCTGACGTTCTATGCCAGCGCCTATCTGGCCGAAATCTGGCGGAGCGGCGTCGAGGCGGTGCCGCGCGGGCAATGGGACGCCGCAGCCAGCCTGGGTTTGCACCGTCTCCTCGAACTTCGCCTTGTCATCCTGCCGCAGGCTTTCCGGATCACGCGCGCGCCGACCGTCGGGTTCTTGGTTCAGTTGATCAAGAGCACCGCACTGGCCTCGATCCTCGGCTTCGAAGAACTGCTGAAGACCGCAAACGCCATCAACAACGCGACCTTCGAACCGTTCAAGGTCTACGGTCTCGTCGCCGTGATCTTCTTCGCCCTGTGCTATCCGCTGACGCAATACGCCAGAATTCTGGAGAAGAAGGCGGCGTTTGGCTGAGCGGTGCCGCGTTGCCCCGCATTCCGATCGCAACGGAATGTCCAAAGGGCCGATGCCGGTTGAAAAGCTGGTGCGCCGCGCAGCGGCGACGCGGCCTCGTTCAATCACACAGAACTCGCTTTATCCAGCAGTCAGAACTCACTGAGAGATCGCTTCAATGACCGACTCACAAATCCGTATTCTCGATGCCCGGACAACGGGCGAGCTTCTCCCTTTCGACGCGCTGGTTGCGACTTTGCGGCAAGCATTTGCCGAAGGCTGTGTTGTGCCGGTACGGCATCACCACACGATAGCCAATAGCGGCGAGCCGGATGCGACCCTGCTTCTCATGCCGGCCTGGCACGAAACGCACCGGTCGGAGCGCTACCTTGGCATCAAGATCGTTACTGTCTTTCCCGGCAACACGGCGCGCGGCATTCCCGGTTTGACCTCGACCTATATGCTCTATGATGGCCGGACCGGGATGCAGCTTGCGCTCCTTGACGGTAACACGATCACGGCGCGCCGTACGGTGGCGGCATCGGCCCTTGCCGCGGACTATCTCGCTCGAAAGGACGCGCACCGTCTGCTGGTGATCGGCGCAGGCCGCGTCGCGAGCCTCATACCCGATGCCTACCGCGCCGTCCGGCCGATCGCGCATGTCGATATCTGGGATATCGATCCCGCCAGCGCGGAACGGCTGGCGCAGAGCCTCCGGCAACGCGGCCTCCAGGCCACCGCCGTCACGGATCTGGAAGCCGCGACGCGGCAAGCCGATATCGTCAGCGCAGCGACGCTGGCGACCGCACCGCTTATCCGAGGCGAATGGCTGAAGCCGGGCACCCATGTCGATCTGATCGGCGGCTTCACGCCGGCGATGCGCGAGGCCGATGACGAAGCGCTTCGGCGCTCCTCGGTCTATATCGACACGCACGAAGCCCTTCACGAAGCAGGCGATCTGGTTCAGCCGATCAGGGCTGGCGTCATGTCTACAGATGCAGTGCGTGCGACCCTTGATGAGCTGTGCCGCCGGGATATTCCGGTGCGGACGTCCAACGACGAGATCACTCTCTACAAGGCAGTCGGAACGGCGTTGGCTGATCTTGCCGCCGCGACGATGGTGTATGAAGCCGCCTTGATCGCCGGCTGACGTCTTTTGGTCCGGGCGATGCCCAGCGAAAAGAAGATGGCTGATCGAGGCATCGAGGACTTTGACTCGAACAAAAGCCTCTGATTGAGGCTCCATCATCGTTTCACCGGGCTTGCTCCTACGGTCCACTCGATCGCTAGAGGTCAGCGACGTGTAGATGCATCCGGGTAAATGCGATTAAGCTTTCGATGTGGTGGGCGACAGCTCGGCGAGTTTCCTCGACGTCGCCCCGGTCGATCGCCTCGATGATAACGAGGTGTTCCGTGGAGTCCGGCTTCAGGCGATCTTTCAGGCGGTCGATTTCGAAGAGACGCGTGGTCGCCCGAAGCTCCCGCAATACCTTGGCCATTACCGCGTTGCCGCAATGATCGATGATCATATTATGGAGATTGTCGTCCGAGAACCAGTGCGCGTCTGTGTGATACGCCGTGGCGTCCAGAAGGTCGTGGATTTCCTGCCGGACGCTCATCAAAAGTCGTCGCGGAATAGCGTTTATCGACAGTACTGCTGCTTCAGGTTCGATCAACAACCTCAGTTTCAAGCTTTGAAGATACTCGCCGACATCCACCTGTCGCACGACGTAGTTTCGGCCGTCGCCCTTGCGAACCAGGCCTTCGCCCTCCAACCTCTGCAGCGCTTCCCGCAGCGGCGTCCTCGAAATCCCAAGTGTCTCGGCAAGCCTTGCCTCAACGATGACATGCCCGCCTTTCAGCCGGCGATGCCGGATCATGTCGGACACGGCCTTGTAGGTCAGCGATGCAAGATTATGCTGCCCTTTCTCCGCAATTTTCCGACCCGAGGCCTCTAAGGCGTCTGTCACCGTTTGCCATTTCCTTGTTCTTTAGGTCGTTGGCCGCTCGACGCGGCATCGTGCTTTCCTTACGCGATCACTTGTTACATATGATAGCCGATTTGGAAAAGGACTGGAACGAGTGCAGATGGACGATGGTCTGAATGAAGTTGGCGACTCCAGCCTTGCTGACGAAACCTACCGTTCCCTGCTGGCCGATATTCTATCAGCCAGGCTCGCGGGGGGATCGGTCGTCCAGCAACGTCGCCTGGCGACCAAACATGCTGTTTCGCGTTCTCCTATGCGTCACGCGCTGGGACGTCTCGAAGGGGAAGGACTTCTTGTCAGAAACGAAAAAGGCGTTCTCTCGGTCAGGGTCATCAGTCTCAAGGACTACCTTGACAGCCTCACCATGAGGATGCTGCTCGAACCAACTGCGGCCGCGCTCGCCAGTCCCCACGTTTCGCGACTTGAACTGGACGCTTTGACAAGGATGCTTGACGAGATCGAGGACGACCCCGAACCTGACCCTGAGGCAGTCTGGGCGTTTGACGATGCGCTTCACAACTATATCGCAAGCGAGAGCCGCAACCCCTTTATGGCAACCACGATCGCGGAGATGCGGCGCTACACAACGATCTTCGAGCGACAGCTGCCTGTCGTACGCGCGAAGCCGGGCGTGCGAGAACATCGAGCGATCCTGCTTGCCTTGGCCTCCAGCGATGCCGAGGCGGCTCGCCAAGCCATGACCGATCATCTCGAAGTCGTACGTCAGGGCGTCCTAGCAAACTACTGAATCGATGAATTGAGAATGCACTTGCATCAACGGTGAACTTTTGTATAAAAGTGGGATCCCACTTGAATGCAAGGTTGGGATCCAACGATAAAGAACCGAACTCCAGAGGCTCTCCATGCTCCGTTCACACTTCTCTCGCAGCATTCTTTCCGCGTCCTTCCTGTCGATCACAGCGTCTTTTGCCTTCGCTCAATCCTGCGAACCAAAAGTGGCGGCAGGCGAGTTGATCAAGCCCGGCACGCTCGTCATGTCGACCAATCCAACGCTTCCGCCGCTCCAATTCATCGACTCCACGGGTGATCTGAAGGGCATGCGCATCGACCTCGGCAAAGAGATCGCCAAGCGCCTTTGCCTTGAGCCCGAATATGTCCGCATCGAATTCTCCGCGATGGTTCCGGGCCTGCAGGCTCGCCGCTGGGACATGATCAATACGGGCATTTTCTTCACCGAAGAACGCGCCAAGATCATGCAGATGATCCCCTATGAAGATCAGGCCATCAGCATCTCCGTGGCACCAGATTCGAAGAAAAACGTCGCCGCAAAAGATGATCTGGCCGGCATGACGATCGGTGTCGAAATTGGTGGTTTCGAGGAAACAAAGACACGCCTTCTCGACAAGGAACTGCGTGACGCTGGCAAAGAAGGCTTGACCATCCAGACGTTCGATAATTTCGCCCTGGCCTACCAGGCTCTGCGGGCGGGCCAGGTGCAGGGTGTCGTGTCGATCGACGCCGTCGCCAAGGAGTACGATTCTCGCGGGGACTTCAAACGGGCAATCAGTGGCCTCTACCCCGCTCCGGTTTCTGTCGCATTCAAAAGCCCGGCTTTGGCTGATGCCGTGTCTGCGACTTTGAAAGACATGAAGGCGGATGGATCTCTGAAGGCGCTCTTTGACAAATACGGTCTGCCGATGGTCGCGGGTGACTATTCGGTCAAAGGCCCCGGTCGCTGAACTGATTTCAAAGATCGTTTAGAGATGAGGCGGGACGCGACCACGTCGCGCCAAACCTCTCGCAGAAAGTCGTCTTCATGTCGCTTTGGAACTGGTCTGGTTTTTTCGGGTATCTGTTCAACCCCTTTATACTTGGCGGGGTGTTCACGACCGTTTGGCTCACCATCGTCTCGTTGGTTGCGGGGCTTATTCTGGGCTTTGCTCTTGCATTGATGCGGCGATCGTCGCGGCGGGTGCCATACTACATTGCCAAGGCGTATATCTGGCTTTTTCGCGGCACGCCGCTTCTCGTACAGTTGATTGCGATCTATACGGCGCTTCCGCTGTTCGGCATCAAGTTCACCGTCATAGAAGCGGCGTTGCTCGGATTGGCTCTCAACGAGGCAGCTTATCTCGCGGAGATCATTCGCGCCGGTATCGAAGCCGTGCCGGAAGGCCAGACCAGGGCAGCGCGCGCGCTCGGCATGACGGAGCGTCAGATCATGCGCTACATCGTGATGCCGCAAGCCTTCAAAGTGATTGTTCCGCCTCTCGGCAATTCGGTGAACGGTCTCTTGAAAACGACTTCTGTCACCTCCGTCATCTCGGTCGAAGAACTCCTTCGCCGGACTCAGGTTCTCATCCAGGAGCGGTTCATGGTGCTCGAACTGTTTGCTGTCGCGGCGATTTATTACCTCCTCCTCACAACACTCTGGGACTTCTTCCAGAGCCACATCGAAAAGCGTCTCGGTCAAGCCGGATCTCGGCTTTCCATTAACGAGAAGCGCTAGAACCAGGATTTTCAAATGCAGAAGACGTTCCGCGGTGTCTACACCGTGATGATTACGCCCTTGGATCCCAGCGGCGCGGTAGATCTGAAGGGGCTGGCTGCCTTTACCGACTGGCAGGTCAAGGAAGGTATCCATGGCCTGATCCCTCTTGGATCGACGGGTGAGTTTCTATCGCTCAGCGAGGATGAGCGCGATAGTGTGGCGAGGATCGTCATAGAAACTGTCGCGGGACGAGTGCCTGTTCTGATCGGCACGGGAGCGGAAGATACGCGGGAGTCCATTCGCCTTAGCGTCAAGGCCGAGGCAATGGGAGCTGACGGTGTCATGATTATTCCGCCGTTCTATTCCACCCCAACGGATGACGAACTCGTTCATCACTACAAGAGCATTGCGTCTGCCGTGGCCATCCCGATTATGGTCTACAACAATCCCGCGACCGCAAACGTCGACCTGACGCCGGAGTTGGTCAAGCGCATCGCCGAAATCGACGGCTGCGACTATATCAAGGAGTCCACCCTCGAAGTGACACGCGTGCGCGATATCATCCGGCTGGCTGGCGACGATATGACTGTGTTTGGCGGTATTCTCGGGTTTGAGTCTTTCGTTATGGGTGCGCAGGGCTGGGTGGCAGTGGCTTCAAATGTTGCGCCAGGACCGATGGCGCGGATCTTCGAACTTGTTGCAAATGAGAAAAAGTTCGATGAGGCAAGAGAGCTTTACCTCAAATGGTTGCCCGTCATTCAGGCGGTCGGCGGCCAGGCCTATGTCGCAGGAACGAAGTCACTGCTGACCCACATGGGATTTGGCGCAGGCCTGCCGCGGCCGCCGCGCCTACCGTTGCCGCCCGCGCAGGACGCCGCCATGAAGACGCTGGTGGCCGATTTCGGTCTGACGTTCGGCGCCTGAGGAATTCCATGATGCCCGTCGCTTCCATAAACCAGAGCTTGAGACCCGACGATGCGCGGGTCAGGCTCTCGGTCGACGGTCTGCAGATATTTGCCGAAAAGGGCATGTCTGTTGCCGCTGCCATCGAGGCGACGGGGCGGCATGAATTTTCCCGAGGCATCAAAGGCGAAGGCCGTGGCCTCTTCTGCGGAATGGGTGTCTGTCACGATTGCCTCGTGACGATCGACGGGAAAGTCAGCCAGCGGGCCTGCATGACCATCGTCGGCGAGGACATGCAGGTCCTGCGTCCTGCTGCGCGGCCCGACCTTGCCACTGGTCAGATTGCCGATCTCTGCAGTGTGCCGCATTCCTTAGCGACAAGGACGATGGACGTTCTCATTGTCGGAGCGGGGCCTGCGGGACTGGCCGCAGCTAAGGTCCTTGCTGCGGCCGGCGCCAAGGTGACTGTCATTGATGAACGGCCGTCTGCCGGCGGGCAGTATTTCAAGCAACCCTCGACACGCAGCGCCGCCGAGCGATTGAGTGGCGACGAGCAGGCTTTATCCGGCGCAGCACTTATAGGGGAAGTGCGCGACCATGGCGTGACATTTCTAACCGCTACAGTGGTGTGGGGTGCCGCACGTGACGACGACGGTTCGCCTATTATCGCCTGCTATGGGTCCGGCCATGCGTTTTACTGCAAGCCGAAAATACTCATCATCGCGACGGGGGCCTACGAACGCCCAACGCCAGTGAGGGGTTGGACACTTCCTGGTGCGATGACAACAGGGGCCGCCCAGACGTTGCTGAGGAGCTATGGAACCGTTCCCGGCCGAAGGATCATCATCGCCGGAAACGGTCCTTTGAATATGCAGGTCGCAAACGAACTTCGAAAGGCGGGAGCCTCCATAGTCGCTTTGCTGGAAGCAGCACCGCCACCGTGGTCTCGGCCTGTCGCAGCCCTCGGCCTTCTGACAACGGATCCCGCTCTCGCCCGTCACGGATTGCGCCAGATATCAACGCTCAGGTCCGCGGGCGTCAAGATAGGCTGGAATAGCGTGCTTGCCTCGATCAACGGTTCTCAGTGTGTGGAGAGCGTCACCTTCGCCGGACCAAGCGGTGAGACCAATCTCGAAGCTGACACGGTCCTTATCGGCGGCAATTTCGCATCCTCCAATGAGCTGTCCCGGCTGCTCGGCTGCGGCCATGAGGTCGTCGGCGGCGATCTGCGGGCAGTGCGAGATCTCGACGGTCAGACAACGCTTGCAAACGTGCATGTTGTCGGTGAAGCGGCGCATTTCGGCGGCGCGCATGTTGCGATGGCAGAAGGGCAGATCGCCGCCGCGGCGATTGCGCGAAAACTGGGCCTCCTTGTCCAAACTGACGAAAGCGTGGTGAAAAGGCTTGCCCGCCATCGACGGTTTCAAGAAGCCCTTTGGCAGGTCTTTGCGCCGAAGGACGATGCAGGGACAAAGACGGCAATTCTGCCAGACGATGCATTGATCTGCCGTTGCGAAGGGGTGACTTACGGTGTCTTGAGGACGCTCAGCGCAAATAGTGCGCAGGACATTTCGACATTAAAGCGCCTGTCGCGTGCGGGCATGGGGCGATGTCAGAGCCGCTACTGCGGCAAAGCGATCGCTGACGTCACGAAAGAACGGCACCTCACTGGCGAAACAGGCGGTTTTCTGGCTCCGCAAATGCCACTTCGACCTATTCCGCTGGCGGCGCTTGCGATCGAAAAGCCGGAATGGGGCGGCCACAAGCGCGCACTTTTGCCGGAAAAACCCCCAGTGGCGAATTCTCAAGCTTTGCCGGTGACGGAAACGTCCACGCTGGTAATCGGCGCAGGCATTGCGGGCCTTTCGACGGCGCTCTTCCTTGCCAGGGAAGGCGAGGACGTTGTGGTGGTGGAGCGCGCTTTTGCGAACTCGCTGGCATCTGGAGGTAATGCAGGAAGCCTTCATGCCCAGTTGCTTTCCTTCGACCACGGTGCCCGTGCCGAAGGTGGCGGCGGAGCGGCCGCTCAAACACTTCCCCTCCAGCGTGATTCAATCGCTCTTTGGGCCGCGCTGCAAAGCGAGCTCGGACAGGATTTCGAGATGAAGGTTACAGGCGGCCTCATGGTGGCCGAAACCAATGACCACATGCGTTTTCTGGCGGAAAAGGTCAGGGTGGAGTGCGCGGCCGGGATCGATTGCCGCTTGATCGGGCAAGAGGAACTGCGCTGCCTGGAGCCTGCTCTGTCTTCTCATTTCGTCGGCGCTGCCTACTGCTCCCAGGAGGGCAAGATCAATCCTCTCGTCGCTACGCAATATATATTGGAGGCGGCACGGCGAGACGGCGCGCAAGTCTTCGAAAATTGCGAGGTCACCGGAATAAGAACCTCGGACGACGGGTTCGAGGTCAAGACATCGAGGGGCATCTTGCGGACAAGACGCATCGTCAATGCAGCCGGAGCCTTCGCTTCAAGGATCGGCGCGATGCTCGGTGTCGACGTGCCGGTCTTTGGTGCTCCGCTGCAGATGGTGGTTACCGAGGCCGCAGCACCTTTGATCTCGTGTCTCGTCGCCCATGCCGACCGCCATTTGACCCTGAAGCAGGCGGCAAACGGGAACTTCATCATCGGCGGTGGCTGGACCGCAGGCCTCGATCCCGTCCATCAACATCCACGCCCGCTGCTGTCGAGCCTTGAGGGGAACCTTTGGGTTGCCCAGCACGTCGTTCCTGCTCTGCGCAAACTTCACGTCATCCGAAGCTGGGCGGCGATGAACATCAACATCGACGGTGCGCCGATCCTCGGCGAACATCCGTCAATGCCGGGGTTCTTCAACGCCGTCACTTCAAACGGCTATACGCTCGGCCCGATCGTCGGCCAGTTAACATCTCGGCTCGTTCTCGGTCGCGAGACCGATAGAGCCTTGCAACCCTTTTCCATCGCGCGTTTCCAGAAAGGCCGGGCATGATTGAGATCACTGGCGTTACCAAATATTATGGACAGTTCGCTGTCCTTAAGAACTGCTCGGTGAACGTCGAACGCGGTGAGGTCGTGGTTGTCTGCGGTCCCTCGGGGTCGGGCAAATCGACATTGATCAAATGCGTCAATGGGCTCGAGCAGTTTCAGGAAGGTTCGATCCGGGTGCATGGTATCGAAGTCGGCGACCCGAAGACCGACCTGCCGAACCTTCGCACGCGGGTAGGTATGGTCTTCCAGAACTTCGAGTTGTTTCCTCATCTGACGATCATCGACAATATCATGCTGGCGCAGAAGATTGTCATTGGCCGCAGCGAAACGGCAGCTCACACCAAGGCCATGGCGCTTCTTGATCGCGTCGGGCTGACGGACCACGCGAAAAAATATCCAAGTCAACTCTCCGGCGGGCAGCAGCAGCGCGTGGCGATCGCGCGGGCGCTCGCGATGGATCCGCTCGCCATGCTCTTCGACGAGCCGACCTCCGCGCTTGATCCAGAGATGATTTCCGAAGTGCTCGACGTCATGACCGGACTGGCAAAGGACGGCATGACGATGATGGTCGTCACCCATGAGATGGGATTTGCCCGCCGGGTGGCGACACGCGTGATTTTCATCGATCAGGGCGAGATCGTCGAGGATCGTCCGAGCGAGGAGTTTTTCGCGGGAAAACACAACCCACGAACCGAAGCCTTCCTTGGCAAAATCCTGCAACACTGAAGGTCAGGCTTGTGAGCAACTACGATCTCATCATTCAGAACGGCACGGTGGCGACTGCTGCGGATGTTTTCCAGGCGGATATCGGCATTAAAGACGGCAAGATTGTCCAGATCGGGCAAAGCCTGTCGGGTGCTGCGCACACGATCGACGCCTCGGGCAAATATGTCCTTCCAGGCGGCATCGACAGCCATGTCCATATCTCCCAGCCTTCGGGCGACGGGATCGAGATGGCGGACGACTTCGAGAGCGGAACGCTGTCGGCGGTGTTCGGCGGCAATACGACCGTCATGCCGTTCTGCCTTCAGGAAAAGGGCAAGTCGCTGCGAGAGGTGCTAACGGCCTATCATGCGCTCGCAGAGGGCCAGTGTTATACCGACGTCAGTTTTCATCTGATCATATCCGACCCGAGCGACGCCGTGCTGGGGCAGGAGCTGCCAGCGCTTGTGGCCGACGGCTATCCGTCGCTGAAGGTTTTCATGACCTATGAGAGCCTGCGCCTTGATGACGCACAGATCCTGAAGACGCTCGATGTCGCGCGACGGACGGGCGCCACCGTCATGGTCCATTGTGAAAACGAGGACGCAATCAGGTTCCTGATCGAAAAACACGAGCTGGCGGGCGACGTTGCCCCACGCGCTCATGCCTCCACCCGTCCGGTCGCCGTCGAACGCGAAGCTACGCACCGCGCCCTGACGCTGGCCGAAATCGTGGACGTTCCCGTTGTCATTGTGCATGTCTCGAACGGCGAGGCCATGGAAGAGATCGCTCGCGCAAGGATGAGAGGCGTCAAAGTCGTCGGGGAAACCTGCCCGCAATATCTGACGCTCACCGCCAAGGACCTCGACGGCATGGATTGGGAGGGCGCCAAACTTGTCTGCTCTCCGCCGCCGCGCGATGAAGATGCTCAGAAGGAATGCTGGCGCGGGATCGAGACCGGGGCATTCGAACTCTTTTCATCCGATCATTGTCCATTCCGTTACGACGACCAGCACGGGAAGCTTAATCCCAAAGGTCGCATGAATTTCAGGCACATCCCCAATGGCATTCCAGGCGTCGAAACCCGCCTTCCCATCCTATTTTCGCAAGGGTTCATGGCCGGGCGCATCGATCTGCCGCGCTTTGTCGCCCTGACATCAACGAACCATGCAAAGACCTATGGCCTCTATCCACAAAAGGGAACGATTGCCGTAGGGGCGGATGCAGACATCGCGATCTGGGATCCAACCATCGAGCGGACCATCCGTCATGCGGAACTGCATGATGGCGCAGACTATTCGCCCTACGAGGGGATCGAGATCACCGGCTGGCCGATAACGACAATTGTCGCCGGAAAGCCTGTCGTCGAAAACGGCGTCCTAGTGGGTACTAAGGGCCACGGGCAATATCGGAAAGCCGCGGCGAGACAAATCAACAAACGGTCAAATCTAACAAGAGCGACATCATGAAACTGAAAATTACAGCAGGGCCATTCATCTTCGACGCTGTCCTGGAAACTGCCAGAGCGCCCAAAACCTGTGACGCATTCATCAAGCAGATGCCGTTCGATGGTAAAATCGTGCACGTTCGCTGGTCTGGCGAGGGCGTTTGGATTCCGCTTGGCGACCATGATTTCGGCGTCGGTTATGAGAACCATACGAGCCATCCGGCCCCCGGTCATATCATCCTTTACCCAGGAGGCATTAGCGAAACGGAAATCCTGCTTGCCTATGGAGGTGTCGATTTTTCATCGAAAATGGGCCAACTGGCTGGCAATCATTTCATCACAATCACATCCAATCTCGACCAACTCGCCGAAATAGGGCGCCTCACGCTGTGGGAAGGCGCGCAATCCATTCGATTTGAGGCCGTATCCTAGAGCATGATGCCGAAAAGTGTGGGCGGTTTTCGGATGACATCATGCTCTAACTATCTAATTTAGAACAGGATTCAGATTTTAGGCCGACGCGGCCTAAAATCATCCTGTTCTAGGCGCAATAGCGCGAGACGACAGGGTTGACGCCGGCGTGCCAGCACCGCCTAACGTAGCGGTTGGCACGTTTCCTGCATTCTAGTCTTCGAGATTTCCAAATGGTGGACGAGGCCCGAAATGTCTTTTGATTTTGACTTCGAACTTGCGAAAAGAGCGGCGCAAGAACTGCCTCCGCCGCAGAAGCAGCCAAAACCGCGTAAGATGTCTCTTCTACAGAGACTCATGGCTTCGCCGCCAAGTCCTCCTCGTCCGTCTCTCAGTATTCCGCGCCCATATAGAGGTGGTGATGCGCGATGACGCTGTGATACCCCTGTTGAGCAGATAAGGCGGTGCTGTGCACACGGTTCTATTCCCGTCAAGGCGGTGTCCTTTCCACAGATGTGGTGCGTGCAACACTTGACGAGCTGTGTCGCCGGGATGTTCCAGCGCGGACGTCCAACGACGAGATCACTCTCTACAAGGCAGTCGGAACGGCGTTGGCTGATCTTGCCGCCGCGACGATGGTCTATGAAGCCGCCTTGATCGCAGACTGACGCCTTCTGGCCCGGGCGATCGCGCATGATCGGAACGCGGCTGTTGCCCGGTTCCAGCAGCCAGGGACCCGCGCCAGAAGCAAGAACTATTCGTGCTTCCCTCCCCCGACGGCGTTCCCTACACTCTGGCCTGTCCTCCCCGAGTCCTGGAAATGAGGTTTTCATGAGCACGCTTACCCGCTTCTCCGTTCAGCCGCTCTCGACCATGACCCGCCGTCTTGCGGATGTCGCCTCAGCTCGTCGCGAACCCGACCTGGTCATCCAGGGCGCGCGCGTCCTGTCTACCTATTCGGAGCGCTTTCTCGACGGACGCGAAATCTGGATTTCGGGGGGCCGCATTGCAGCCGTCAAGCCGGCCGGCAGCTACAGAGGCGGGAGCGCCAAGCTCTACGACGCCAGAGGCGGCATCATCGCCCCCGGCCTGGTCGATCCGCATATCCATATCGAATCCTCGATGGTCACGGCCTGCGCCTATGCGGAAGCGGCACTCCTCAACGGCACGACGACGATCTTCTGCGACAGCCACGAGATCGGCAACGTCATGGACGTCGCCGGCGTCGAGGCCATGCTCGAGGATGCGCGGCAGGCGCCGCTGTCGATCTTCCTGACCGTGCCGAGCACCGTGCCGGCGACGACGCCGGACCTGGAAACAGCCGGCGGCGACCTGACGCCGGACAAGATCGCCGCCCTGTTCGACAAATGGCCGGAAGCCGTGGCTCTCGGTGAGAAGATGGATTTCGTCCCCGTTGCGATGGGCGACGAGCGCAGCCATGCGATCCTGGCTGCAGCACTCGAGCGCGGCAGGCCGGTGTCGGGCCATGTCTACGGACGAGAGTTCGTTGCCGCCTATGCCGCATCCGGCGTTACCGACACGCATGAAGCCATCGACCGCGATATTGCCGACGACCTGCTGGAAGCCGGCGTGTGGATCTTCCTGCGCGGCGGCCCGCCGACGACTCCCTGGCATTCGCTGCCGCAGGCGATCAAGACGATCACCGAGCTCGGCGCCTCCCACAAGCGCGTCGCCGTCTGCACCGACGACCGTGATGCGGAAGATCTGCTCGCCTTCGGCCTGGACTGGGTAACGCGCGAAGCCGTGAAATACGGCATGAGGCCGGAAGAGGCCTGGGCGATGGGTTCGCTGCACGGCGCGACGCGGTTCGGCATGGAAGGCGAAATCGGCGGTCTGGGCGGCGGGCGCCGGGCCGATCTGGTGCTTCTCAGCGACGACCTTACGCCGGTCAGCACCTGGTATGGTGGCGAACTCGTCGTCGACGGCAAGAAGATCACGCCGATCCTCGACGAAGCTCTGTCGAAACCGTACCGCTATCCGGATGCCGCCTACCACACGGTCAAGCTGCCCAAAAATCTCAAGCTGACACCGGACCTGCCGACGGAGACGGTCGTCGCTCATACGATCAAGACGGAGCTGCCCGGCATTACCCTCGGCCACGTCACCGTCACGCTGGAGCCGGCCAATGACTGGCAGGCGCATTTCGACAGGCACGACCTCTGCTTCGTGACGGTGGTGGAGCGCCACGGCAAGTCAGCCGGCAATGTCGCCCACGGACTGCTCAACGGCTTCGGGCTCAGACAAGGCGCGGTCGCATCCTCGGTCGGCCACGACAGCCACAACATCATCGTCGCCGGCACCAATGCCGCCGACATGCAGGTGGCGCTGGACGCGATCGAAGAAAGGCAGGGTGGCGTCTGTGTCGTCATGGACGGCAAGGTGACGGCCATGGTGCCGCTGCCGATCGCCGGGCTCTTGTCCGACCAGCGCGTGCACCAGGTCGCGGACGAAGTAAAGGCCTTGAAGCTCGAATGGGAAAAGGCAGGCTGCACCATCGCCTATATGGGCTTCAACCTCATCCCGTTGTCGGTCATCCCGGAAATCCGGATAACCGACAAGGGCCTGGTGCTGGTGCCGGACATGGTGATCTCGCCGCTCTTCGAAAAGGCTTGACCGGCAAAAACCAGCCGGCGAGTGCTTGCTGGAATGCCAACATAGAATAGCCCGCGTGATCGAAACCTGAATGTCGGCCCGACCTAGGGAGCGAAACGCCACACCGTCGTCCTCTTGATTTCGCTGTCCTCTAGCGCCCGCGTCACCGGCACCTCGTAAACCGCGCAAAATTCCAGCCGATCCCGCGGCAGGTAACTGCGTCCGGGATCGCCGACCAGCACCGCCTTGCCCTCGGCCGCCAGCATCGCGAACCAGGGAACGAGCGCATCGGCGAAAGCGCGGTCGTAGAAGACGTCGCCGGCAAGCACGATATCCGCATCGACGGCCTGGCCGATCAGATCGGCGCCGGTAAATCCGAGCAAAACGCGATTGGCCTCGGCATTCATCCGGACTGCGGCTTGCGCCCAGGGATCGATATCGCAGGCGGTGACCTTGCGGGCACCGGCCATCACAGCCGCAATGCCGACAAGGCCGGAACCGCTGGCGAAATCGAGCACGCGCTTGCTGCGCACCGTTTCCGGTTGGTCGAGGATGTAGCGCGCCAGTCCCTGACCGCCCGCCCAGGCAAAAGCCCAGAAGGGTGGCGGCAGACCGATCGCCTCCAGCTCCTCCTCCGTCTTCAGCCAGAGTTCATGCGCCTCGCTCGCCAGATAGAGCGAAATCTCCGGCACATGCGGCGGCGGCATCAGGCTGGTATTGGCGCGGATGAAGGCTTCGGGATCGGTCTTCAATGCGGCGGATTGTCCAGCCCGCCCATGCGGCAGACTTCGAGATATTCTTCTTCCGTCACCGGCTGCACCGACAGCCGCATCGAGGTGACGAGCGCCATCTTGGCAAGCTTCTCGCTCGCCTTGACATCCTTCAGCGTCACCGGCTTCGGCATGTCCATGACGGCGCGGATATCGACGCAATCCCACTTCGGATCGCCCTTGGCGGAAGAATCGGGATGGGAGAGGGCGCAGACTTCGACGATGCCGACAATCTCCAGCCCGTCATTGGAATGATAGAAGAAGCCTTTGTCGCCGATCTGCATCGCTCGCATATTGTTGCGCGCCAGATAGTTGCGGACGCCGGTCCATTCCGTGCCCTTTTCGCCGGCAGCCTTCTGCTGCTCCCAGGACCAGGAGGCGGGTTCGGATTTATAGAGCCAGTGCGCCATGCTCACGCCTCCGGTTTGTTGAAGACCCAGTTGTAGGCCTGGACCTCGACGCTTTCGAACAGTCCGGCCTTGGCGTAAGGGTCGGCATCGGCAAGCGCCCGCGCCGCCTCTTTCGATTCCGCCTCGACGATGATCAGGCTGCCGCAGGGCTTGCCGTCATCGTCGAGAAACGGGCCGGCGATCTTCAGCGTGCCCTCGGCATTCAGCTTGTTCAGATGCTCGACATGCGTCGGACGCGTATCCATGCGCACGTTCAGATGTCCCGGTTTGTCCTTGCAGAGAAGGGCGAAAAGCATGTCTGTCTCCTATTCGGTGGTGATCGGACGCGTCATCAGCTGCTCGATCGCCTCTGATATATCGAGCCTGCCGTCGATGATGGCGGAAACGGCATCGGTGATCGGCATGCTGACCTTCAATTCCGCCGCAAGCCGCGAGGCGACGGAGGCGGCAAACGCGCCTTCCACCAGCGCACCATGCAGGGGATCGGTTTTGTCGCCGCGCCCGAGTGCGATGCCGAAGCGCAGGTTGCGCGATTGATGGCTGGTCGCCGTCAGCACCAGATCGCCGAGGCCGGAAAGCCCGCGCACCGTATCCGCCTGCCCGCCCTTGGCGACGACGAAACGCGACATTTCCGCAAGCCCGCGCGCAATCAGCGCCGCACGCGCGGAATCGCCGATGCCGCGGCCTTCGACGATGCCGCAGGCGATCGCCAGCACGTTCTTGAGCGCGCCGCCGAGCTGCACGCCGATCCGGTCGCTGGAGGCATAGAGCCGGAAGGTCCGGCCTGATATCGCCTGCGCCAGCCGCTCCGCCGTCTCCATGTCGGCTGCCGCAATCGCCATCGCCGTCGGCAGGCCCTTGGCGATATCGGCGGCAAAACCCGGGCCTGAGAGCACGGCGACGGAATGGTCCGGCAGTTCCCGTTCCAGCATGTCGGTCAGAAGATTGCCCGTCGCCCGCTCGATGCCCTTGGCGCAGGTGACGACGACGGCATCTTTGGCAAGATAGGGGCCATATTGCCGCGCCGCATCGGCCTGCGCCTGCGATGGCATCGCAAAAAGCACAATGGAGGCGCCGGTGATTGCATCCGCCTCGGCGGAAAATTCCAGCGTGTCAGGCAGAGAAATGCCGGGCAGCACCGCATCATGCAGCCGCTCGCTCTTCAGATCTTCCATCAGCGCCGGATTGCGCCCGACAAGCGTCACCGCACTGCGCCCGGCAAGGGCGATGACGGCGGCAAGCGCCGTGCCGAAAGCCCCCGATCCAACGACGGCGATGGTCTCGCTCATGCCTTGGCTCCTCTTTTTCCGAAACCGACCAGCCTTTCCGCGTTGGAATCGAGCGGCCAGCGCGACCGCGGCTGTACGTCGAGCGCATCCGGCGCGGCACCCGCTGCCATCCGCTCCAGTCCCGCCCAGGCGATCATCACGGCATTGTCGGTGCAGAGGTGCAGCGGCGGTGCAATAAAACGGAAGCCATTCTTGTCGCACAGCGCCTGCAGCGTGCCGCGCAGTTCGAGATTGGCGGCGACGCCGCCGGCAACGACGAGCGCCGGCTTTTCGCTTGCAGCAGGGAATTCCGTCTTGAACCGCTGCAGGCCGCGGCCGATGCGATCCTTCAGCGTCCGCGAAATCGCCTTCTGGAACGAGGCGCAGATATCCGCCACGTCCTGATCGCTGAGCGGCGCGATATCCTGTGCCGCCTGCCGCACGGCCGTCTTCAAACCGGAGAAGGAGAAATCGAGCCTTGCCTCACCGACCAGCGGCCGCGGAAAATTGAAACGATCGGGATTGCCGTCCCGCGCCATGCGCTCCACCGCCGGTCCGCCGGGATAGGACAGGCCGAGCAGCTTTGCCGTCTTGTCGAAGGCTTCGCCGAGCGCATCGTCGATCGTCGTGCCCCAGCGCTCGTATTGCCCGACGCCGCGCACCAGGATGAGCTGGGTATGGCCGCCGGAGACGAGCAGCATCAGATAGGGAAAGGTGAGCCCGTCCGTCAGCCGCGCCGTCAGCGCATGGCCTTCGAGATGGTTGACCGCATAGAGCGGCTTGCCGGCGGCTCTGGCGATCGCCTTGCCGGTCATCAGCCCCACAAGCAGCCCGCCGATCAGCCCCGGCCCCGAGGTGGCGGCAATGGCGTCGACATCGCCCAGCGACACATTGGCGCGCTTCAGCGCCTCTTCGATCAGCTCGTCCAGCGCCTCGACATGGGCGCGCGCGGCGATCTCCGGCACCACGCCGCCATAGGCGCTGTGCTCGTCGAGCTGCGACAGCACCACGTCCGACAGCACGTTGGAATGCCCCTCCGCATCGCGCTCGACGACGGCGGCGGCGGTCTCGTCGCAGCTTGTTTCGATGCCAAGGATGCGTAGAAAGGGAACCATGAAGCCTGTTCGTTGATTGCGATGGGATGGAAACCCGTTTACGAGAACTCCGGTAACAACGGAATTGAGCGGATGCAAACAAAACCTTTCCGGATCGGCACGCGGGGTAGCCCGCTGGCGCTTGCCCAAGCGCATGAGGCCCGCGACAGGCTGATGGCGGCGCATCATCTGCCCGAAGAAATGTTCGAGATCGTCGTGCTGACGACCAAGGGCGACCGCATCACCGACCGGTCGCTTTCCGAGATTGGCGGCAAGGGCCTCTTCACCGAAGAGCTCGAACAGAAGCTTGCCGCTGGCGAGCTGGATTTCGCCGTGCACTCCGCCAAGGACATGCCGACGCACCTGCCCGAGGGCCTTCATCTTTCCGCCTATCTGCCGCGCGAGGATATCCGCGACGCCGTCATCGGTCGCACCGCGCGCAAACTGATCGACCTGCCGCATGGCGCCACCGTTGGTTCCTCGTCGCTGCGCCGCCAGGCGCTGATCCGCCGCATGCGGCCTGATATCAACGTCATCACCTTCCGCGGCTTGGTGGAAACGCGCCTGCGCAAGCTCGAGGAGGGCCAGGTGGACGCGACCCTGCTGGCGCTGGCCGGCCTGAAGCGTCTCGGCAAGGTCGATGTGGTGACCGATATCCTCGATCCCGACACCTTCCCGCCGGCGCCGGCGCAGGGGGCGATCTGCATCGAAAGCCGCATCGGCGATGCCAGGGTCGACGATCTGCTGGCACCGGTCAACGATATCACGACTTTCGACACTGTCTCCTGCGAACGCGCCTTCCTCGCCGCACTCGACGGCTCCTGCCGCACGCCGATCGGCGGTTATGCCGTCTGCGAAGGCGACCTGATCCGCTTCTCCGGCCTCATCATCACCCCCGACGGCCGCAGCCAGCATGCCGTGACGACCGACGGCCACCGCCGCGACGCGGCAGCACTCGGCACCCGCGCCGGCCAGGACGTGCGCGCAAGGGCAGGCAGCGCCTTTTTCGACGATTGGCACTGAGGCGGCTGATGCGCGTGCTCGTCACCCGCCCCGCCCATTCGGCGACGAGAACCGCACAACGTTTGCGCGATATGGGCCACGAGCCCTTGCTGCTGCCGCTGCGTCAGCCGCTGCACGACAGCGCCGCCGCCGCAGCGGCCCTGGCGACCACCAGCGGCGCAATCGCGGTGACCAGCGCCGAAGCGATCAGGGTCGTTTCCGCCCTCGGTGAGCAGCTTCGTGCGCATCTTACCCGCCCGTTTTTCGCGGTCGGAGAGACGACGGCGGGAGAGGCGCGCAGCCTTGGCTTCCGATATGTCGCCGCATCCGCGGGCAACGGCCGCGATCTTGCCGATCTCATCGCGGCGCAGGGAGCCGACGGGTTGCTCTATCTTGCCGGCACCCCGCGTGCCGAAACTTTCGAAGGAAGATTGCGCGAACTTGGCATCCAATTTTCCGTCGCCGAATGTTATCGCATGCAATCGGCCGTCCCCGATTCTGCCGAGGTCGACGCGATCTTCGCTGACGGTGGCCCGGACGTCATCCTCTTCTATTCCCGCCAGACGGCTGAGGATTTCTTTCGTCTGCCGGAGCCGCGGTCCGCCCTACCGAAGCGCAGCACAATTCGCCTCCTTTGCCTGAGCGAGGCGGTGGCGGGGGCCGTTCCGGCAGTACTCCGAAAAAACGTGACGATTGCGCCAATGCCGGATGAGAGAAGCCTTTTGTCGCTGCTTTGAAGGCTCTAACTGCCCAAATTTGATCTAACCTCTTCCCTTAACTGGGATCACTGTCTAGTTTCGTTGCAATGCAGGATAAAGAGGACCTCATGGTATCGGGAAACCCGCCACGCCATTCGAAGAGCGCCGACGAGCCGGTCACGATCGACCTCGATGCACAGGAATTCGCCTCCGCAGCCGATACCGAAAAGCCGGTAGAGAGCCCAGCCGGTGATGCCGACACTACCGCCGCCACGGACGACGGCCTGACGCCCGAAACCGAAGCTGCCTCGCATGCCGAATATGAAGAAAAGCCTGCGGCGGAGGCGCTTGAGGAGGAACCGGTAGCTTCGGAACCGTCCTACACCCCTCCTCCCGAACAGCCCGCGCCGAAGAGCGCCGGCACCTCCGGTCTCATTGCCGCCGGCATCTTCGGCGGCCTCGTGGCGCTGCTCGGCGCCGGCGCCATCCAGTATGCCGGTTACCTCCCGAGCTCGTCTGCGCCACAGGCGACCTCGCCGGAGACCGCCGAGCTTTCCGGCGAGATCGACGGCCTGAAACAGGCCGTCGCCAACCTTGCCGCCAACCCGGCGAGCACGGATGACGGCGCGCTCGAGAAGCGCGTCGCTGCGCTGGAATCGGCGGCGAAGGCTCCCGCAGCCGGTGCACCGGCCGATTCGGCAAATGTCGAGGCGCTCAACCAGAAGATTGCGGAACTGACCGGCCAGGTCGATCAGCTGCGCGCCACACTTGCCCAGTCTTCCGAACAGCAGACGACGAACGGCGCCGATATATCCAAGCGCCTCGAAGAGGCCGAAAAGAAGCTGAACGAGCCGCGCGAGGACGTCGCCGTCGCCCGGGCGATCGCGGCCGCCGCCCTTAAGGCGGCGATCGATCGCGGCGGTCCGTTTGTGGCCGAACTCGACACTTTCGCCGGCGTCGCGCCCGACGATCCTGCTGTCGCCGACCTCCGCGCCTTTGCCGAGACCGGCATTCCCTCACGCGCCGAACTGGTGGCAGCGGTTCCCGATGTCGCCACCGCGATCGTCGAAGCCGTCAACCAGCCGGATCCGAACCAGAGCTGGTCGGACCGGCTGATGTCGAGCGCCAAGTCGCTGGTGAGCGTTCGCCCCGTCGGCAATATAGAGGGTGAAAGCGTCGAAGCCATTGCTGCCCGCATGGAGGACAAAGTGAAGAGCGGTGACCTGCCCGGCGCTTCCGCCGAATGGAACAATCTGCCCGCCCTCGGCAAGCAGGCGTCGACCGCCTTCAAGCAATCACTCGAAGCGCGCATCCGCGTCGAGGAACTGGTCGGGGGCGCGCTGTCGAAAGCCGTTTCCGGCACCGGCAAGGAAGGATAAGGCCATGCTGATCCGCCTTGTCGCCTTCGCCCTCTTCGTGCTGCTTCTCGCCTATGGCTTCTCCTGGCTTGCCGATCGCCCCGGCGATCTCTCGCTGATCTGGGAGGGCCAGATCTACCAGACGAAGCTGATCGTTGCCGCCAGCGCCATCATCGCTCTCATCGCCGCCGTGATGATCGCATGGTGGTTCGTCCGCCTGGTCTGGACTTCGCCGCATTCGGTGACGCGATATTTCCGCGCCCGCAAGCGCGACCGCGGTTATCAGGCGCTGTCCACCGGCCTGATCGCCGCCGGCGCCGGCAATGCCCTGCTTGCCCGCAAGATGGCCGCCCGCTCGCGCGGCCTCATCCGCGCCGATCAGGAACCGCTGATCAACCTGCTCGAAGCTCAGGCCGCCCTGATCGAGGGCCGCCATGACGAGGCGCGCGCCAAGTTCGAGGCCATGGCCAACGATCCCGAGACGCGCGAACTCGGCCTGCGCGGCCTTTATCTCGAAGCCCGCCGTCTCGGGGCCAACGAGGCGGCCCGCCAATATGCTGAAAAGGCGGCCGACAACGCGCCCTATCTGCCTTGGGCCGCCCAGGCGACGCTCGAATATCGCAGCCAGGCCGGCCGCTGGGACGATGCGATCCGCCTGCTCGAACAGCAGAAGGCTGCCCGCGTCGTCGAAAAGGCCGAAGCCAACCGTTTGCACGCCGTCCTGCTGACGGCGCGCGCCGGCGAGAAGCTGGAAAGCAACCCGGCCGGTGCCCGCGACGACGCCCAGCAGGCGCTGAAGCTCGCCGCCGATTTCATTCCGGCAGCTCTCGTCGCTGCAAAGGCGCTGTTCCGCGAAGGCGGCGTGCGCAAAGCCGCCTCGATCCTCGAACAGGCATGGAAATCGGCACCGCATCCGGAGATCGGCCAGGCCTATGTCAGGGCTCGCAGCGGCGATTCCACGCTCGACCGGCTGAAGCGTGCCGAACGGCTGGAAGGGCTGCGCCCGAACAATGTCGAATCCCTTCTCGTCGTCGCGCAGGCGGCACTCGACGCGCAGGAATTCGCCAAGGCGCGCGCCAAGGCGGAAGCGGCGGCACGCATGCAGCCGCGTGAAGCCGCCTTCCTGCTCTTGGCCGACATCGAAGAGGCCGAGACCGGCGACCAGGGCCGCGTGCGCCACTGGCTGGCCCAGGCGCTCAAGGCGCCGCGCGATCCGGCCTGGGTGGCGGATGGTTTCGTCTCCGACAAATGGCTGCCGATATCGCCGGTGACCGGCCGTCTCGACGCCTTCGAATGGAAGGCGCCTTTCGGCCAGATCGAAGGTTCGCTCGAAGACGGTTCGACGCCGGCCTCGATCGAAACAGCTCTGAAGACGCTGCCGCCGCTGCGTGACGTCAGGCCGGAAAGCCCCGTCAACGACCATCGCATCATCGAGCTGGAACGCGCTGCGACGATTGCCGAGGCTGTGCGCCCCACGCCGGCACCAGCGCCGGCAAAATCGAAACCCGTCGAACCGGCCGTGAGCGATAAAGCGCCGGCGCCGAATGAGGCAAAACCTTTCTTTGGCGGGTTGCCGGATGATCCCGGCGTTCGCGATCCCAGGGTGGAACCGGAACCCAAGACACGGCTCCGCCTTTTCTGAAATGGAACGAAAACCGCATGTTCGAACGCTTTCAGGCATTCTTCCAAAAGCTCACCGCCGACCACCCGAAGAAAGGATTTGCCCCTGATGATCCGCGCATCGCAGTGGCAGCGCTCTGCATGCAGGTCATGGAGGCCGACGGTCAGATCAAAGCCAGCGAGAAAAAGCGGCTGCGCAAGCTCCTGAAGGAGCAGTATGCCCTCGACGGCAAGCAGCTCGATGCTCTGATGGCCGCTGGTCTGGAGGCGGAAAGCACCGCCGTCGACTATTATCGCTTCACCGCCGACCTGAAACGCCATCTCAATACCGAGCAACGGCTGGAGCTGATCGGCATCCTCTGGGACATCGTCTATGCCGATGGCGAACGCAGCGAGATGGAAGACCATGTGATCTGGCGTATCGCCGATCTGCTCGGCGTCTCCTCGCGCGAGCGCATCCAGAAGCGGCAAGAGGCCGCCGCCAGGGTGACCGATGTCCAGGTTGCGCAAGATGATGCCGACTGAGCAGAGTCCGAACCGCGACGGGCGCCCGATCTTGATCGTCCTGCATCAGGAACGATCGAGCCCCGGCCGCGTCGGCCAATTGCTCGTCGAAAAGGGCTACCGTCTCGATATCCGTCGCCCGGTTCTCGGCGAGGCGCTTCCGACGACGCTCGAAGACCATGCCGGCGCCGTCGTCTTCGGCGGACCGATGAGCGCCAACGAACCCGATGACTTCGTCAAGAAGGAGATCGACTGGATCGACATTCCCCTGCGGGAGAAGCGCCCTTACCTCGGCATCTGCCTGGGGGCGCAGATGCTGGTGCGTCATCTCGGCGGCAAGGTGCAGCCGAATGCCGACGGCTCGACGGAGATCGGCTGGTATCCGCTGCACCCGACCGAGAAGGGCCGCCTGCTGATGCACTGGCCGAAGATGGTCTATCATTTCCATCGCGAGGGTTTCGAGCTGCCGCGCGGCGCCGAGCTACTGGCCGAAGGCGATGCCTATCCGAACCAGGCCTTCCGCTATGGCGGCAACGCCTGGGGCCTGCAGTACCATGCCGAACTCACCCGGGTGATGATGCATCGCTGGGTCGTGCATGGCGCCCATCGCTTCATCCTGCCGAACGCTCAGCAGGGCCGCGAACATCTCGAGGGACGCATGCTGTTCGACGCGCCGCTGAAAGCCTGGCTGACCGAGTTCCTCGACATCGTCTTCGAGGGAAAGACGGCGAAAGCCGCTTCCCCGATCACGCTTCCCGCATAAAGCGTCGTTCGGCAGGACCGCTCTGTCGCGGTTATGTGCTGGGCGCGTCGAGCGTATCGATCTGCCGCAATTTCGGGAAACGCGAAGCCCAGATCGCTGCCACGGCAAGCGTTCCGATCCCGCCGATAACAACCGCCGGCACCGCGCCGAAGATCGACGCCATGGTGCCTGCCCTGAATTCCCCGAGTTCGTTCGAAGCGCCGACGAAGACCATGTTGACCGCATTGACCCGGCCGCGCAGATGATCCGGCGTCCAGAGCGCAATCAGGCTCTCGCGCACATAGACCGACACCATGTCGGCCGCCCCCATCAGCGCCAGCGCCGCGATCGAGACCTCGGTGTTGGTCGAGATGCCGAAGATGATCGTTCCGACGCCGAACAGGGCGACGCCGATGAACATGTAGATGCCGGCGCGGTGTTTGAGCGGATAGGCGGCAAGGAAGATCGCCATGACGATGGCGCCAAGGCCGGGTGCGGCGCGCAGCAGTCCGAGCCCCCAGGGACCGAGTGTCAGGATATCGCGCGCGAAGATCGGCATCAGCGCCGTCGCGCCGCCGAGCAATACGGCGAAGAGATCGAGTGAGATCGCCCCGAGCACCACCCTTTCGGCGCGGATGAAGCTGAAGCCGCCGAGGATCATCGCCCAGCTCTTGGTCTCGCCCGTCGTCTTCTGCTCCGGCTTCGGGATCATGTAGAGAAGGGCCGCACCGAGCACGGAAAAAATGACCGCCACACTATAGGCGGTCGTCGCGCTGACGCCGTAGAGCAGGCCGCCGAGCACCGGCCCGGTGATCGCCGCGAGCTGCCAGGACGACGAATTCCAGGCGATCGCATTGGAAAGAGCGTGCTCCGGCACGAGATTGGGCGCCAGCGATTGCACCGCCGGCGACATGAAGGCGCGTTCGATGCCGAAGATCAAAAGGACGGCGAAAACAGGCAGGGGCGTGAAGGTGCCCATCACAGTCATGACCAGCAGCGCCAGCGTGCAGAGCGCGCTCACCAGCGAGCAGAGAGCCGCGATCGCCCGGCGATTGTACCGGTCGGCCACCGAACCGGTGACGAGCATGAGCAGCAGCGACGGCAGGAACTGCACGAGACCGATCAGGCCGAGATAGATCGCCTTGCCCGTCTGGTCGTACATCTGCCAGCCGACGGCAACGCTGACGATCTGCTGCGAGAAGGAAAGCAGGAAGCGCGCGAAGAAGAACCGCGTGTAGGACGAATGCCGAAACGCGGCAAAACGGTCTCCGGTGGGCGCAAACGACATGGATGTTTTCCGAGGAGACGGGCGCCGCAATAGCTGCAGAGCCGCCCGTTAAACATGATTCACCGCGCGTCTCCACACGGCACTTGCTCGTTTAGTCGCCAATGTCTACATGTCTGTCAACAACGAATTTGGAGATGACGATGTTTGCGCTGTTTCAAACCATTGATTTGGCTTTGAATATTTACACCTGGATCCTGATTGGCAGTGCCATTTTTTCCTGGCTCTATGCCTTTAACGTCATCAACTCCAGCAATCAGTTCGTCAATTCGGTCGGCACTTTTCTCTATAACGTCACCGAACCGGCGCTGAAGCCGATCCGCCGCTTTCTGCCGAACCTTGGCGGCATCGACATTTCGCCGATCATCCTGCTGCTGATCATCTTCTTCCTGCGCACCTTGCTGTGGACCACGCTGTACCCGCTGGTCGCTTGAGCCGTCCCTGGCGCCTTTTCGATGACCATCTGCGCCTCGCCGTCCGGCTGACGCCGAATGGCGGGCGTGACGCAATCGATGGCATCGAGGCCGACGGCGAGGGTGAAGCCCTCCTGAAGGCGCGCGTCACATCGGTCCCGGAAAAGGGCAAGGCAAACAAGGCCCTCATCCTGCTGATCGCGCAATCGCTGCGCATTCCCAAATCCAGCGTCAGCTTTGTCTCCGGCGAGACCGCACGCAAAAAAATCCTCCGGATCGACGGCGACCCGGAGGATTTGGCAAGAAAGCTCGAAGCGTTTCTTCGCTGAACGATCAGCCCTTCGTCGTCTTGGCGCGCTCGACGGCTTCGAGGATCAGTTCGCCGGCTTCCTTGGAGTCGCCCCAGCCGAAGATTTTCACCCACTTGCCGGGCTCCAGATCCTTGTAGTGCTCGAAGAAGTGCTCGATCTGCTTCAGCGTGATCTCGGGAAGATCGGTGTAGTCCTTCACCTTCTCGTAGCGCAGCGTCAGCTTCGGCGACGGCACGGCGATGATCTTCTCGTCCTTGCCGGAATTGTCTTCCATCTTCAGGACGCCGATCGGGCGGACATTGATGACGCAGCCGGGAACCAGCGGGCGGGTGCTGGCGATCAGCACATCGATCGGGTCGCCGTCTTCCGACAGTGTGTGCGGCACGAAACCATAATTGCCGGGATAGGTCATCGGCGTATAGAGGAAACGATCGACCACCAGCGTGCCGGCTTCCTTGTCCATCTCATACTTGATGGGATGACCGCCGACCGGAACCTCGACGATAACGTTGACGTCCTCAGGTGGATTATTACCGATGGAAATAGCGTCGATGCGCATAGGAAACTCCCGCGAGGTTGAATTTGTTCGCAGCCAGATAATCAGTTTCATGTGGCAACGCAACATCGCACAGCGCCAATGCTTGACTGCAGCGGCGCACATTCACATCAAAAACTTCCGGTAGGAGATAGGCGAAGGCCGACTCTAGCGCCGTGCGTCTTTTCAGACACGCTAGGGATCGATCAGCTCCAGATGAAGCCGATCTTCTTCAATTGCCTGTGGTCGAAACTTTCCATGCCTTCGCAGAAATCGACACCGCCGTGATGGCGGTAGAAGCGGCTGGCAGTCTCGTTTTCCTCGAGGCACCAGACCACCAGCCCGTTGCAGCCCAGCGACTTTAACAGCCGGCGCGCCTCGCCGAACAGCATCCTGCCGAGGCCGATGCCCTGATATTCGGGCCGAAGGTAAAGCTCGTAGATTTCGCCTTCCTGCGGTAAAGCGCGGGCGCGGTTCAGGCCAAGCGTCGCATAGCCGGCGACGGTGCCGGCAACATCGAGAACCAGCAGCGTTGCCGGCCCGCGCGTCGCCTTGCGCCACCAGCTTTCGCCGCGCCGCTCGATCATCTGCGTCAGCGCACGATGCGGAATGATACCCGCATAGGTATGCTGCCAGGCGAGCCTGTGTGTTTCCGATATAGCGCGGGCATCATGCGGCTCGGCCCGCCGGACATCGATCGACAACGTCTTCATAACGTTTACTCTGGTCCCGCCAGAGGCAATTAACCATATGCGATACCGCATTCCGGTCCATTGCCCACAGACTTAACATGTGGACGATGGTCAAAAGTTAACGCTTTTTTAACGATTGTCACAAGATGGAATCGACGCGGCGCACAACAAAAACCCCGGCGCGAGGGCCGGGGTTTTAAGGACTTCTCTAAACTGCGCCAGGCTCTCAGAGGGCCGCCTTCGACTTTTCGAAACGCTTGCGATCGTTTGCGTCGAGATACATCTTGCGCAGACGAATATTCTTCGGCGTCACTTCCATCAGCTCGTCGTCCTGGATCCAGGAGAGTGCGCGATCAAGCGTCATGCGGATCGGCGGCGTCAGCTTCACCGCTTCGTCCTTGCCGGCGGCGCGGATGTTGGTGAGCTGCTTGCCCTTCAGGACGTTGACTTCAAGGTCGTTGTCGCGCGAATGGATGCCGATGATCATGCCGGCATAGACCTTTTCGCCCGGCTCGATGATCATCGGGCCGCGATCTTCCAGGTTGAACATCGCATAGGCGACGGCTTCGCCGGGAGCGTTGGCGAGCAGCACGCCGTTGACGCGGCCACCGATCACACCCTTGTAGGGCTGGTAGTCGTGGAACAGGCGGTTCATGATCGCCGTGCCGCGCGTATCCGTCAGCAGCTCCGACTGGTAGCCGATCAGGCCGCGGGTCGGTGCGTAGAAACGCAGGCGGAGACGGTTGCCGCCCGACGGACGCAACTCGACCATTTCGGCCTTGCGCTCGGACATCTTCTGCACGACGACGCCGGAATGTTCTTCGTCGACGTCGATGACGACCTCTTCGACCGGCTCCAGAAGCTGGCCGCTTTCATCCTTGTGCATCACGACACGCGGACGCGACACGGCAAGCTCGAAGCCTTCGCGACGCATGGTTTCGATGAGGACGGCGAGCTGAAGTTCGCCGCGGCCGGACACGTAGAACGAATCCTTGCCTTCGGCTTCTTCGATCTTCAGGGCGACGTTGCCCTCTGCTTCCTTGAAGAGGCGGTCGCGGATGACGCGGCTCGTGACCTTGTCGCCTTCGGTGCCCGCCAGCGGGCTATCGTTGACGATGAAGGACATGGTGACGGTCGGCGGATCGATCGGCTGCGCCGGCAGCGGTGCTGTGATCGAAGGATCGCAGAAGGTGTCGGCGACCGTGCCCTTGGAAAGGCCGGCGATCGCAATGATGTCACCTTGATGCGCTTCTTCGATCGGCTGGCGTTCGATGCCGCGGAAGGCGAGGATCTTGGAAATGCGGCCGGTTTCAATCGTCTTGCCGTCGGCGTGGAGAACCTTCACCGCCTGGTTCGGCTTTATGGAACCGGAATTGATGCGGCCGGTGATGATGCGACCGAGGAAGGGGTTGGCTTCGAGGATCGTGCCGATCATCGTAAACGGACCTTCGTGGACGGTCGGCTCCGGAACATGCTTGAGCACCAGGTCGAGAAGCGGGGTAAGACCCTGATCCTTCGGACCTTCTGGATTGACGTTCATCCAGCCGTCGCGGCCCGAACCGTAGAGGATCGGAAAGTCGAGCTGCTCGTCGGTCGCGTCGAGGTTTGCAAAGAGGTCGAAGACTTCGTTGATGACTTCTTCGTGGCGACCGTCCGGACGGTCGATCTTGTTGATCGCGACGATCGGGCGAAGGCCAACCTTCAGCGCCTTGCCGACGACGAATTTCGTCTGCGGCATCGGGCCTTCCGAGGCATCAACGAGAACGATCGCGCCATCCACCATCGAGAGAATGCGCTCGACTTCACCGCCGAAGTCGGCGTGGCCGGGGGTGTCGACGATGTTGATGCGGACACCCTTCCATTCCACCGAGGTCGCCTTGGCGAGAATGGTGATGCCGCGTTCTTTTTCGAGATCGTTCGAGTCCATCACGCGTTCAGCGACACGCTGATTTTCGCGGAACGAGCCGGACTGCTTGAGAAGCTCATCCACCAGGGTCGTTTTGCCATGGTCAACGTGCGCGATGATCGCGATATTGCGAAGTGCCATATGTGAAATCTCTGAGGCTGGGGCGCACGCTCTAGAGGACGCGCCTATTAGTTTGGGGCGTCCATACAGTTTTTTTTGCGTTTGCGAAAGGGGGGAACGCGCAAAAGCTGCGGCAAGGCTTTCGCCCCGCCGCATCACAGCGTGTCATCAAATTGTCTTAGGCGTCGCTGCCTGTCAATTCCTCGAAGGTCGAAAGTCCTTTTTTGACGAGCATCGCATCCGGGCTCGGCAGCTTGCCGCGGAAGGCCTTATAGGCGTCCTCCGGATCGATCGAGCCGCCGATGGAATAGATATTCTCCTTAAGCTTGCGCGCCATCTCGCCATTGAAGGCGTCGCCCGTCTCCTCGAAGGCGGCGAAGGCGTCGGCGTCGAGCACCTCCGACCACATGTAGGAGTAATAGCCGGCCGAATACCCGCCGGAGAAGATGTGCTGGAAGTGCGGCGTCGCGTGGCGCATGACGATAGACTTCGGCATGCCGATCTCGGCCAGCACCTCCGCCTGCACCGCCATCGGGTCCTCGACGGTCGTTCTCGTGTGAAACGCCATATCGACCAACGCCGACGAGGTGAATTCCACGGTATTGAAACCGGCATTGAAGGTTCGCGCGGCCAGCACCTTGTCGAGCAAGGCCTGCGGCATCGGCTCGGCGGTCTCGAAATGCACGGCGTAGCGCTTCAGGATAGCGGGCACCGTCAGCCAGTGCTCATAAAGCTGCGACGGCAGCTCGACGAAATCGCGCGAAACACTGGTGCCGGAAACGGAAGGGTAGGTAACATTCGACAGCATGCCGTGCAGCGCGTGGCCGAATTCGTGGAACAGTGTGCGCGCGTCGTCGAGCGACAACAGCGCCGGCTTGCCTTCCGCCGGCTTGGCGAAGTTGCAGACATTATAGATGATTGGCAATTCGCCGTGGCGGCCGTTCTTCAGCTCAAGCCGGTGCTGCGATTGCAATGAGCTCATCCAGGCGCCGGAACGTTTCGAGCTGCGGGCGAAATAATCGCCGAGGAACAGGGCGACCAGCCGGTCCTCGCGGTCCCTGATTTCGAACACCCTGACGTCAGGATGATAGGCGGCCACACCCTTCTTCTCGACGGCGCGGATGCCGAACAGCCGCCCGGCCACATCGAAGCAGGCCTCGATGATCTTCTCGAGCTGCAGATAGGGCTTGAGTTCGGCCTCGGAGAAATCGAACTTTTGCGTCCGGATCTTTTCGGCATAGTGGCGCCAGTCCCAGGGCATCACCTCATGGTTCCGGCCCTCGTCTGATATCAGCGCCGCGATATCGGCCTCCTCCTCGCCGGCGCGTTTCACCGCCCGCGCCCAGACGGCTTTGAGCAGGCCGTTCACCGCCTCCGCCGTCTTCGCCATCGTGTTGTCGAGCTTCAGCTCGGCGAAATTGCCGTAGCCGAGCAGCGTCGCTACCTGATGGCGCAGCGCCAGCGTTTCCTTGATGACGGCGCGGTTGTCCGTCTCCCCGTCATTTTCGCCGCGCGCCACCCACGCCTTGAAAGCCTGCTCGCGCAGATCGCGGCGCTCCGAAAAGGTGAGGAACGGCTCGATGATCGAGCGTGACAGCGTCACCGCATATTTGCCCTCTTCGCCGCGTTCGCGCGCGGCCGCCGCCATCGCGTCGCGAAGGAATTCCGGCAGCCCGGCGAGCTCGGCGCCGTCGGAAAGCAGCAGTGCCCAGGCCTTCTCGTCGGCCAGCACGTTCTGGCCGAATTGCGTCCCGAGGCCGGCAAGCTTTTCGTTGATCGCGGCGAGCTTCTCCTGCTCGGCCTTGTCAAGCTTGGCGCCCGACTTGACGAAGCCTTTCCAATGGCGTTCCAGCACGCGCGTCTGTTCGAGCGTCAGGCCAAGGCTCTCGCGTCTCTCCCAGAGCGTATCGATGCGGGCAAAAAGCGCAGCATTCATCCCGATCTTGGAATAGTGGCGCGACATTTTCGGCGAGATCTCCCGCTCCAGCGCCTGGATCACATCATTGGTATGGGCGCCCGCCTTGTTCCAGAACAGCGCCGAAACGCGCGACAGTGCGTCGCCGGCAATCTCCAGCGCCACGACTGTATTGTCGAATGTCGGCGCATCGCCGTTTCCGGCGATCTCGTCGATCTCCCTTTCATGCGCAGCAAGGGCGGCTTCGAAGGCGGCGGCAAAGTCGCCGTCATCAACGGCATCGAAGCGCGGCAGGCCGTGAAGACCGTCCCAGCTTACCAGCGCCGGATTGAAATCATGTGGAGAAGGCATTGGAAAATTCCTTTTTGGCATGCAGGTGGATCGTCAATATAGGAGAGCAACCATGGAATTGGTATGTTGGCGGGGAAGACCTTTTGCCTCGTCCACCAAATCTGGCGAACGCCTGCCAAATCCGGTGGACAAAAGTTGACGCGTGACAATTAACCAATCGTTAACGATTGACGCGAATCACGCGCAAGCGCTAGTTTTCAGGTGTTCTTCTTGTAAGGGGACATGCGCCATGGAAATTTTTTCTGTGCGGTCTTCTCAGAGTTTGCTATTTAACAACAATCCTAATAACGCAAAAAGTTCGAAGACCTCTGATATTCAAATCGAGACCAAAGCTCCGGCCCCGGCCTCGTTCCAGATCGAAGACAATGTTGACGAAGGGCCTGATTTTACCGCGGTCAGCCCTGGAGAGCTGCGCAATTACGCGCGCCAGAGTTTCGACAGCGGCCTGATCGATCAGAACACCTATGCCGCGATCTCCGAGCCGCTGCCGATGCATGCGATCGATCCGCATGGCAACGTCATCGACCTCTCCAGCGTCACCGACGGCACCAGCTTCAATTTCCTCGATTATTACAAGAACCAGCTCCAGGTCGCCATGTCGATCGGTGACCCCGACGAGGTCCAGACACTGAAATCGATCGTCAACTTCCTGGACGGCTGATCAGAACAGGATGCGCCCTCTTCTGATCAAGCCTTGCGCCAGCCGAGCAGGCCGGGTGTGGCATGCCAGAGCGCCTGGGCGGCAAACCCCATGAAGAGTACGCCGGAGCAGCGCACGATCAGCCGCTCATGGGCGCGGTAGAAGCGGCGGACCGCGCCCGCGCCGATGACGCCGATCAGGATGATATCGGCAGTGACGAAACCGACGAACGACACGCCGAGAAGCACCGGCAACGCCTCGAAATCGAGCGCGCCGGCCGAGCCCGCGACCAGCGCCGTGAAGGTCGCGAGCGCCACCGGATAACCCTTCGGATTGGTGACGCCGAAAATCAGGCCGCGACGAAACGGCCGCTCGACCACGACAAGCGCCTGCCCTTCGGCTTTCGGCTTGGCATTGACGGCACTCCAGCCGATCCAGGCGAGATAGAAACCGCAGGCAAGGCCGAGCAGATCGAAGACGAAGGTTCCGATCGTCTTCGCGCCGACGATCGCGATCAGCGCTAGCGACGACCAGATGATATCTCCGACCAGATGCCCCATCATGAAGAAGGCGCCGGCCTTGCGGCCCTGCCCGGCGCCGATGCCGAGCAGTTGCAGGAAGGCGGGGCCTGGAATGAGCACATAGAAGAGCGCCGCCAGAAAGGCGCCGAAGAGCAAGGACTGCGTCATGGAAATGCTCCGGAGGATGATGACGGCAGACTAAGCGATCACAGCCATCCGTCAAGGGTGGTGCACCGCCATGAAAAATGGATCAGGTAGCAAAGGCGACCAGAGGCAGACTTCGCGGCTGCGGACCCACCCAACACTCTCTGCGAGCTTCGGCTACCGCTTAACCGGCGGTTGAAGCGGAAGTTATGGGCTGACGGCAGAGGGGCTTGATCGGGGCCATTCTTCTGGGCCGGCAAACCACGCCCACTGGCACCAGAATTGAACCCGCCGCTTGGGAGGCTGGACGATCAAAAGACGAAAACCTAAAAGAGATTAAGCCCAAACCCCGCCTCTTGAAGGACGAGAAAAAATGAAACGCATCGAGATGGAAGTGAGCGGCGGCTGCCAGTGCGGTGCCGTGCGCTACCACGCAACCGCTATGCTGGACAATTCACAGCTCTGCCATTGCCGCATGTGCCAGAAAGCCTCGGGCAACATCTTTGCCGCGCTCGTCGCCGCGCCTGACGATGCGCTCAACTGGACACGCAGCAAGCCGAGCATCTGGAAGAGCTCGGAGCTCGTCGAGCGCGGCTTCTGCGCCAATTGCGGCACGCCATTGTTCTTCCATCACCTCGAAAACGGTCGCACCAACCTTATGATCGGTTCGCTTGACGATCCGCACGCCTTCTCGCCGCTGGCCAATACCTGCACAGAGAACATGGTGACATGGTTCGATACGATCACGGGCATCGAAAATACCGGTGCGACCGAAAACAACGGCGCCGACTGGGCCGCGGCGATCAGGGAGAGCAACAACCAGCATCCCGATCACGATACCACCTCATGGGCGGTGAGGAGGCGTGATGGCTGAGTCCGATCCGGCGGTTGCCAGTGCCGCGATGTCCGTTGCCGCTATTCCGAAAAGCCGAGAATGCAGCAGGGTGCCGCAAGATGAGTGGCAATGTCCGCTGTCGGCGCAATCCGACCATCCAGAACATTCCAAGGGTGTTGGTGGCGCCTTGCTACCTCACTCCACGAAAAAGCCCGCGCGACAAGGCCGGCGGGCTCGTATCCGGCTCGAAAATGAACCTCGATCACTTCATGAGATTGCGCTTGCCGAGCGTGCGCAGGCGCAGCGCATTGAGCTTGATGAAACCGGCCGCATCCTTCTGGTCGTAGGCACCCTGATCGTCCTCGAACGTGACAAGCTTGTCGGAATAGAGCGACTTCGGGCTCTCGCGGCCGATGACCATGACATTGCCCTTGTAGAGCTTCAGCGTCACTTCGCCTTCGACATGCTCCTGGCTCTTGTCGATCAGCGCCTGCAGCATTTCGCGCTCCGGCGAGAACCAGAAGCCGTAATAGATCAGCTCGGCGTAGCGCGGCATGATCTCGTCCTTGAGATGGGCAGCACCCCGGTCGAGCGTGATCGATTCGATGGCGCGATGCGCCGAGAGCAGGATCGTGCCACCTGGCGTTTCGTAGACGCCGCGCGACTTCATGCCGACGAAGCGGTTCTCGACGAGGTCGAGACGGCCGATGCCGTTGTCGCGGCCGTAATTGTTGAGCGTCGCGAGCAGCGTTGCCGGCGACATCTCGACACCGTTGATCGAGACCGCATCGCCCTTGCGGAATCCGACCTTGATGGTGGTCGCCTTGTCGGGCGCAGCCTCAGGCGAGATCGTGCGCATATGCACATATTCCGGCGCCTCCTGGGCGGGGTCCTCGAGAACCTTGCCCTCGGAAGAGGAATGCAGAAGGTTGGCGTCGACGGAGAACGGCGCTTCGCCCTTCTTGTCCTTGGCAACCGGGATCTGATGCTGTTCGGCAAAGGCCAGCAGGTCGGTGCGGCTCTTGAAGGCCCAGTCGCGCCACGGCGCGATGATCTTGATGTCGGGGTTCAGGGCATAGGCGGACAGTTCGAAACGAACCTGGTCGTTGCCCTTGCCGGTGGCGCCGTGGGCGATCGCATCCGCGCCCGTCTTGCGGGCGATGTCGATCAGATGCTTGGAAATCAAAGGACGGGCGATCGAGGTGCCGAGCAGATAGACGCCCTCATAGACGGCATTGGCGCGGAACATCGGGAAGACGAAATCGCGCACGAATTCCTCGCGCACGTCCTCGATGTAGATCTCCTTGATGCCGAGCATCTCGGCCTTCTTGCGCGCCGGCTCCAGCTCTTCGCCCTGGCCGAGATCGGCGGTGAAGGTGACGACTTCGGCGCCGAGTTCCGTCTGCAGCCACTTCAGGATGATCGAGGTGTCGAGGCCGCCGGAATAGGCGAGCACGACTTTCTTCACGTCTTTGTATGATGCCATGATGATGAGGTCCGTTGCATAATAGGCCGGCGAAAACCCGGTGTCGCGGCACTTTTAGCGAGATTGGCGCGTGACGCAAGGCCAAGTGCGACAGCGACCGTGCCGATACCGTTTGACAGCGCGAAAGCGGAGCCCATATTCGCCAGCGTCCGCAAATGCTCGAGGAGAGGCTGCCCCGTGACGAATATTCAAGACATTTTCAAGAAGTCCAATGTTGCCGTCATCACCGGCGGCGCTTCCGGCATCGGCCTTGCCGCGGCGAAATATTTCGCCGCACGCGGCATGAGCGTCGCCATCGCCGATCTCGGCGGCGACCGGCTGGCCGCGGCCGCCGACGAACTCAAGGCCATTGCCGGCGAGGAAAATGTGATGGCGGTCGAGACCGACGTCGCCGTCAAGGAATCCCTGGAAGCGCTCGAACGCGCCGTGCTCCAGCGTTTCGGCCGTGTGCACGTGCTGATGAACAATGCCGGCATCGGCCCGGAAACCTCAATCTTCAGCCCGCAGGCGAACTGGGACCATATCTTCGCCGTCAACCTGATGGGCGTGATCAACGGTACGCGCACCTTCGGCCCGAAGATGCTGTCGCATGGCGAGCCCGGCCTCATCATCAACACCGGCTCCAAGCAGGGCATCACCACGCCGCCCGGCAACCCCGCCTACAATATCTCCAAGGCGGGTGTGAAGGTCTTCACCGAAGCCTTGCAGCATGAGCTTCGCAATACCGAAGGCGGAAAGATCTCCGCCCATCTTCTGATCCCCGGCTTCGTCTTCACCGGCCTCACCAAGGGCGACCGCGCGGAAAAACCGGCCGCCGCCTGGACACCAGAGCAGACGGTCGATTTCATGGTCGAAAGCCTCGAACGCGGTGATTTCTATATTCTCTGCCCCGACAATGACGTGGCGCGTCCGGTCGACGAACGCCGGATGGCCTGGGCCGCCGGCGACATCATCGAGAACCGTCCGCCGCTGTCGCGCTGGCACAAGGACTACGCCGACAAATTCAAAGCCTTCCTCGAACAGAAGTGATCGGCGCCATCATCAGGTTTGATTGGTAATTTTCCGAAAGCCGGGTAAGAGATCGTCAGGTCTTTCCCGGCTTTCAGAGAGTGCCATGGATTTCCTGCCCAGCCTACCGACCCTTCTCGCCTTTGCCGCCGCGACGCTGCTGCTCGCGGCGACCCCAGGCCCCGACATGACGCTGTCGATCAGCCGTGCGCTCGCCCAGGGCAAGAAGGCAGCCCTCTTCGTCGTCGTCGGCACCAGCCTCGGCATCGTCGTCCACACCATGCTGGTCGCTTTCGGCATTTCGGCGCTGATCACCGCCTCGCCGACCGCTTTCCTGATCCTGAAGACCGGCGGCGCCGCCTATCTGTTCTGGCTGGCGGTGCAGGCGATCCGCTTCGGCTCCAAGCTTACGGTCGCCAAGGTCGAGGAGCAGAAGGGCACGGCACTTTCCAACATCTCGTCGGGCTTCTGGGTCAATCTCCTGAACCCCAAGGTCATCATCTTCTTCATGACCTTCCTGCCGCAATTCGTCAGCGCCGGCGATCCGGCCGTCACGCACAAGCTGCTTTTCCTCGGGCTTTGCTTCATCCTGATCGGCATGCCGGTCAATGCCAGCGTGGTCTTTGCCGCCGACTGGCTGGCCTCATGGCTGCAGAGCAACAAGAAAGTGCTGCGTGGCATGGACTATACCTTCGCGGGCGTCTTCTCGATCTTCGCCGCGAAGATCCTGCTCACCCAGGCGAAATAATCAGCGGTCGGGTACCGAACCGCCGCTGTCGCCTCAGCCGATCAGCAGCGCATCGTCATCCAACGTCTGGCCGCGCATCTTGCGGAACATGGCGATCAGGTCCTCGACCTGCAGGTTCTTCCTGTTGTCGCCCGCGACATCGAGAACGATCTCGCCGCCATGCAGCATGATCGTGCGGTGGCCGTAATCCAGCGCCTGGCGCATGGAATGCGTCACCATCATCGTCGTCAGCTTGCGTTCGGCGACGATCTTCTGCGTGAGGTTCATCACGAACTCAGCCATGCCGGGGTCGAGTGCCGCCGTATGTTCGTCGAGCAGCAGCACTTCCGATCCCGCAAGCGTCGCCATGACGAGCGAAACGGCCTGCCGTTGGCCACCGGAGAGAAGATCCATGCGGTCCTTCAGCCGGTTCTCCAGCCCAAGATTGAGCTCGGCGATCCGTTCCTTGAAATAGTCGCGCCTGTTTCCGCCGAGCGCCGATGCCAGCCCGCGCTTCTCGCCGCGCCGGGCAGCCAGAGCAAGGTTCTCCTCGATCGACAATGCGCCGCAGCTTCCCGTCAGCGGATCCTGGAAGACACGCGCCACAAGGCCGGCGCGCGCCGCCGTCGACTTGCGCGTCACGTCGCTCTTGCCGATCAGCACCTGCCCTTCGCTCGGAATGACGTCGCCGGCGAGCACGCCGAGCAGCGTCGATTTGCCGGCGCCGTTCGAACCGATGACGGTGACGAAGGAGCCTTGCTCGATGGTCAGGCTGACGCCGTTCAGCGCCTGTTTCTGCAGCGGCGTGCCGCGTCCGAAAACGACTTTGATGTCCTTGACGCTGATCACGATGCGGTACCTCCGCGAAGACGGGGAAGGATGAGCGCCACGGTCACCAGCACGGCGGTCACGAAATTGAGGTCGGACGCCTGCAGACCGATGACGTCACTGGAAAGCGCCAGCTGGATCGCGATGCGATAGAGGATCGAACCGAGCACGCAGCCGACGAGCGCGATCAGCAACCCGCGCCGCCCAAGCAGCGTCTCGCCGATGATGACCGCGGCAAGCCCGACGACGATCGTGCCGACGCCCGAGGTGACGTCGGCAAAGCCGTTCGTCTGGGCAAACAGCGCGCCGCCGAGCGCCACCAGCGCATTGGAGATCGCCATGCCGAGATAGATCTGTCGGCTGGTATCGACGCCCTGGGCGCGGGCCATCCGCGCATTGGCGCCGGTCGCCCGCATGGCAAGCCCGGCATCGCTTTCCAGGAAACGCCAGACCAGGATAAGAGCGACGACGACCAAAACCCCGACAAAGAGCGGCCGCACGTAGAAATCGCGAAGGCCATGGCCGAAGAACGGGCTGATCATCGTATCGGCATTGATGAGCGCGACATTGGGTTTGCCCATCACCCTCAGATTGACGGAAAACAGCGCGATCATCGTCAGGATCGAGGCCAGCAGGTTGAGGATCTTGAAGCGCACATTGAGCAGCGCCGTCACCATGCCCGCCGCGGCCCCGGCCGCCATGGCGATCAGCGCCGCAAGCCAGGCATTGACGCCGGCAATGATCAGCACGGCCGTGACCGCCGCGCCAAGCGGAAAGGAGCCATCGACCGTCAGGTCGGGAAAGTCGAGAACGCGAAAGGCGAGATAGACGCCGAGAGCGACGAAAGAATAGACCAGGCCGAGCTCGACGGCCCCCCAGAATGCGATTTGGCTCAAGGCTTTCAGCCCCTTTTGATTTCTGTTTCGCCCGTCGCGAAACCGCAGCTTTTAATACGAAGAGCCGCCCCCGTGCAAACAGGAGCGGCTGTATCCAACTAAACGTTGAAGGGACGGCCGATTATTCAATGACCTTGTTGGCGCGGGAAAGCACGCTCTCAGGCAGGGTGACGCCCATCTTCTGAGCCGCGGCCTTGTTGACGACGAGATCACTGCCGGCAGCCGTCTTGACGGCGATATCGCCAGGGTTTTCGCCCTTCAGCACGCGCACGACGATCTCGCCGGTCTGCTTGCCGACATCGTAATAGTTGAAGCCGAGAGCAGCGATCGAGCCGCGCGAAACCGAATCCGTATCGGCGGTGAAGAGCGGCAGCTTACTCTCTTCGGCCACCGCGACGGCGCCTTCTAGCGCGGAGATGATAGTGTTGTCGGTCGGAATATAGATCGCATCGGCGCGGCCGACGAGGGCGCGCGCCGCACCCTGAACCTCGGCCGACTTGGTGGCGGCTGATTCCACCACCTTCAGGCCGGCCTTTTCGGCCTCGGCCTGCAGGACGGCGAGCAGCGAAACGGAATTCGCCTCGCCGGAATTGTAGAGATAGCCGATGGTTTTCACATCAGGCAGGATTTCCTTGATCAGCGCCAGATGCTCGGCGACCGGCGACATGTCGGAAAGACCGGTGACATTGCCGCCGGGCTTGTCCATGTTCTTGACGAGTTGGGCGCCAAGCGGATCGGAGACAGCCGTGAAGACGACGGGAATGTCACGCGTCGAAGAGACGACCGCCTGGGCCGAGGGCGTCGAAATCGGAACGATGACATTGGGCTCGTCGCCGGCAAACTGGCGGGCGATCTGGGCTGCCGTCGCCGGATTGCCCTGCGCCGATTCGAACACGAATTTCAGGTTCTCGCCCTCTTTATAGCCCGCGGCCGTCAGCGCATCGAGAACGCCCTTGCGCGCTGCATCCAGCGCCGGATGTTCGACGATCGCCGTCACGGCGACGGTCACGTCATCAGCCTTTGCGGGCAGGGAAAGCGCCAAACTGGCGGCGAGAGCGAGCAGAACCGAACGCATGGGTATCCTCCTGAATGATTTTGGCGGCACTATTAGGAAAAGCGCATGCTTAAATCAATGCAGGAGAATTGTAGCGAGGATCAAACTTGCTGATCAGTCGTCGGCGCCGTGGTTGGCGATCATCATCGCTTCGAAGGCTAGGCGTTCGGTCTTGCGCATGCGTTCGGATTCCGATTTCAGCTGGCCGCAGGCGGCAAGAATGTCGCGGCCGCGCGGCGTGCGGATCGGCGAAGCATAACCTGCCGAGTTGATGAAATCGGCGAATTTCTCGATCTGCTCCCAGTCCGAACACTGGTAATTGGTGCCGGGCCAGGGATTGAACGGGATGAGGTTGATCTTTGCCGGCACGCCTTTCAAGAGCTTGATCAGCCCCTTGGCGTCTTCCAGGCTATCGTTGACGTCCTTCAGCATCACATATTCGAAGGTGATGCGCCGTGCGTTCGAAAGACCGGGATAGGCCCGGCAGGCTTCGATCAGTTCCTTCAGCGGGTACTTCTTGTTGATCGGCACCAGAATGTCGCGCAGGTCGTCGCGCACCGCATGCAGCGAGATTGCCAGCATGACGCCAATTTCTTCGCCGGTGCGGAAGATCTCCGGCACGACGCCGGAGGTGGACAAGGTCACGCGGCGCCTGGACAGCGACAGGCCGTCGCCATCCGTGGCGATCAGCAATGCCTGCTTGACGGCATCGAAGTTATAGAGCGGCTCGCCCATGCCCATCATGACGATGTTGCTGACCTTGCGGCCCTCGGCAGGCATGATCGTACCCTGCGGCGCTTCACGATCCGGGAAGTCTCCAAGCCGGTCGCGGGCAAGCAGCAGCTGGGAAAGAATTTCCTCCGCCGTCAGGTTGCGCACCAGACGCTGCGTGCCGGTATGACAGAAGGAACAGGTGAGCGTGCAGCCGACCTGGCTGGAGATACAGAGCGTGCCGCGGCCCTCTTCCGGAATGTAGACGGCCTCGATCTCGACGGGACGTCCGGCGCCGCGGGCGGGAAAGCGCAGCAGCCATTTGCGCGTGCCGTCGTTGGAGACCTGCTCCTCGACGATCTCGGGACGTGCGATGGTGAAATGCTGCTTCAGCATCTCGCGCATGTCCTTGGCGACATTGGTCATATGGTCGAAATCGGAGACGCCGCGCACATAGATCCAGTTCCAGAGCTGCGAGACGCGCATCTTGATCTGCTTCTCGGCCACCCCTTTTTCCCGCAGTGCCGCCGCCATCTCTTCGCGCGACAGCCCGATCAAGGACGGCTTCTCGAGGCTGGCGGAGGTGCGCGCCTGCGGCTTGGTCACATCTATCGCATCCATGACGGACATAGGCATTCATCCCGAATTCGAACACGTAACCGCCCCGCAAGCCCTGCGAACTTCAGGGCAAAGCCGGAAGACTGGCGGGTGCATGACGGCACATTGGCAGAAATTGAATGGCGGAACGGCGACTGAAATCGCGATCTGTCCGCTGTTGCGCGGCCTTTAGCATCATTTTGCCCGCGCGTCACTATCAAGCATGTCGCGCAAAACTGTGCAGCGGTTTTGCGACGACGACATGCTGAAATCAAAGACCTAAAGCGCGGCAGGCAGATCTGAAAGATCGCCGCGCTTTGGATGGAAACGACGAAGGCCGGCGCAAGGCCGGCCCTGGAAGCTCTGCGAACAAAAAAACGCTTATTTGCAGGTTTCGATCTGCTTCAGCGCAGCCGAGATACCCGAGAGCGAATAGCTGTAGGAGGTGCCGGTGCCCTTGCGCGAAACGGCATTCACCGTCATCGAATGACCCGTTTTCATCGCCGCGACGAGGGCTGGCTCCTGGGCAGCATTCTCGACCCAGCCGGCCTTGTCCTTGGTGAACATCACGAAGGTCTTGTTGTCGATGACCACGTTGATCTTTGAATTTTCCTTCACCGTATAGCCCATCATGGCCTGCGGCTCATAGGAGATGTTCTGGCCGGGGCGCTGCGAGACGATGAAGAAATTGTCACCGTGATCGACGCTTGCCGGCTGCTTTGCCGTCGGAACGGACAACACGTAGCACACGGTGCTCTTGCCCGACTTGTAGGAATAGGCGCCCCATGCCTGGAACTGCTGGATGCGGTTCGGCGCGGCCTGCTGCGCTTCCGCAACTCCGGCCATGGTCAGGGTGAGTGCGAGAGCGGATACGATACTTTTTACAAACATGGATTCCTGCCGGTTCTTGCGATTCAAGGCCCGAAGCGATCATAGCGGGCGCCGCATAATCACGATCTGCTTTATTTTGACTTAATTCAGGTTACCAAATGGTCAACAATAGCTGCGATTTGTATCTGCCTGTGTCATTTCAGCTCGAGTGTCAATTTTCGCACCTTTGACGGTATAGGCCGCGACATCGTGCCCCGATGGCACTGGCCGTCCGTTCGGGTGAATTTAAGACACAAAGATTCAGGCAAGAGTTTGACCTTTCCCAAATCCGTTGTACCTCATTAAGACTTGGAAATCCGGGACGAAATTATTGCCGCAGGGGGCTTGTGAGGAGACATGGATGCCGAGGAAAGACAGCGTTTCGCTGCCCTCGCCAAGGCCGTCGCGGACAATCGCGACCAGCAGGCCTTTTCCATCCTGTTCGACTATTTCGCACCCCGCCTGAAGGCCTGGCTGATGCGCCAGAAGATGACACCAGGCGAGGCCGAGGAACTGGTCCAGGAGATCATGATCGTGCTCTGGCACAAGGCGGATCTCTATGATGCCACGCGATCTTCGCTCTCAACCTGGCTTTTCCGCATTGCCCGCAACCGCCGCATCGACATGCAACGCCGCGCCAATACCCGCATCTTCGACGAGACCGACCCGGCCCTGCAGCCGCCCGCCGATATCGGCGCGGAGGAAATTATCGCCAATGACGATCGCGACGCCAGGATACGCGCCGCCGTCGGGCAGTTGCCGGAGGAACAGCGCGACATGCTGCGCGCCGCCTTCTTCCTCGGCCAATCGCATTCGGAGATCGCCGAATCAACCGGGCTGCCGCTCGGTACGGTGAAGTCGCGCATCCGGCTTGCCTTTGGCAAGCTCCGCAAGGTGCTGGAACGCGAAATCGCCTGACTCTTTAATTTAGAACGGGATTCAGATCGTCTTCATCGCTTCTTCCGGCCGGTCGGCAAGAACGCGGTCGGCCGCTTCGTAATGGCCCGGCCTTATATGGCCACGCACCATAGCGAAGGCGGCCGAAAGCAAGGCGATGTCGTCGGAAAAGCCGATGACGGCGAAAACATCCGGGATCATGTCGATCGGCATGACAAAATACGCGAGCGCCGCGAGCAGCACGCCGCGCACCTTCGTCGGCGTCTGCGGATCGAGCGCGCAATAGAAACCGGCAACCACATCGCGCGAGAACGGGATCTGCCGCACGGCCCGCCGGAAGGTCGGCCAGAATTTCTGCCTTACGGTCTTCTCGCGCCGGCTCTGGGTGTCCTCGTCGCCCGGCAACAGGATTTCCCCGAATTTAACCTCGTCCATCCCTGCATCCCTTTCGTCCAAGCGAACATATGGTGATGGCGGACCGGCTTTCAATCGGCCCCGCTGTCAAACGATACGGCGCGCCGCAGCCTTCTCCATGGCTTTGGCGAGCTTGAAATCCAGCTCCGTCAGTCCGCCGGCATCATGTGTGTTCAGCGTCACCTCCACCCTAGAATAGACGTTGAACCATTCGGGATGATGATTGAGCTTCTCGGCCGCAAGTGCTGCCTCCGTCATGAACCCGAAAGCCTCGATGAAATTTGCGAACTTGTACGTCTTCGAGATCGAAGAACCTGCATCATTGAGCGCCCAGCCTGCAAGTCCGGCCAGTTGCGCCTCGGCCGCCGTCCGTTCCAGTCTTTCCATTTTCATGCCATGGTCCTCTTCTCTGTCCGACAGGTTTACCGATGAAACGCATCAGCATCCTCTTCGTTTGCATGGGCAATATATGCCGTTCTCCGCTCGCGGAAGGAATTTTTGGCCATCTCGTCGCCGAAGCGGGTTTGACCGGCGATTTTACCATCGATTCCGCCGGCACCGGCGGCTGGCATGAAGGCGAGCCACCCGACCGGCGTTCGATCGCCGCTGCGAAAAACCACGGCATCGACATATCGGGGCAACGCGCCCGCCGCATCCAATCGAGGGATTTCAGGGATTTCGATCTGATCCTCGCCATGGACCGCGACAATGTGGCGGCGCTCGAAAAAAGCGCGCCGCATGGGGCGAATATCCGCCTTTTCGGGGATGCCGCGCTCGGAACCGGAGAGGATATCCCCGATCCCTATTATGGCGGCCCGGGCGGCTTCGAGCTGGTCTACACCAGGCTCTTGGCCGGCTGCAGCAGCCTGCTCGATACGCTGGGCGTCGAGCGGGCCTCGTGCAGCGGGAACACTTCCTCGGTGAGGTAGGGCCCGCCGCCGACCGATTCGCGCGACGAAAGCAGCACGAAGCGCGGCGCGGTGAAGGTTGCGGTGTGGAAGTTGCCGCGTCCCGCCAGATATTGCACGACATCGTCGAGCCGCGAGGATTTGAGCCGCGCCAGCGTCACATGCGGCATGAACTTGCGGGGATCGGGCGGCAGGCCGATGCGCTGGCAGATGCGCTCGATCTCGCCCTGCAGGGCATACATTTCAGGCGATTGCGAAACGCCGGCCCAGACCGAATGCGGTTTCTTCGAGCCGAAGGAACCGATTCCTTCGAGCCGGAACTGGAATTCCGGCCGATCGATCCGGTCGAGGCGTTCAACGATTTCATCGGCCGTGCGGCCGTCGACATCACCGATGAAACGCAGGGTGATGTGGTAATTCTCCACATCGATCCATCGTGCTCCGGGGAGGCCACCGCGCAGCAATGAAAGGCTCATCGCCGCATTGCGCGGAATTTCGAGGGCGGTAAACAGTCTCGGCATCACGAGCACTCCCCGAATCTTTTGCAGGTGCTCACACGGAATCACGCAATCAACAACCGCGCAAGCCCCTATTTCTTCACAGAAGAAATCGTTTCGACGAAATTTGTGACAGCAGGCGCCATCTTTTCGACCATGACGTCGATGCCTTTCGCATTTGGATGCATGCCGTCTTCAAGCTTCAACCCGGGCTCCAGCGCGACGCCGTCGAGAAAGAAGGCATAGAGCGGAAGCCCATGTTTTTCCGAAAGTTTCTGATAGATCGGGTTGAATCGTGCGGCATAGTCCGCCCCCATGTTCGGCGGCGCCATCATGCCGGCGAGCAGCACGGCAATCCCGCGCTCCTTTAGCCGGATAATCATCTGATCGAGATTCTTCTCGCTCTCCTCGGGCGGGATGCCGCGCAGCGCATCATTGGCGCCGAGCTCCAGAATGACGCCGTCGGTGCCGTCGGGCACCGACCAGTCGATGCGCGCAAGGCCCGCTGCCGTCGTATCGCCGGAGACCCCGGCATTGGCGACGGTGACGTCGAGCCCCTTCGCCTTCAGGGCTGCCTGCAGCTTTTCCGGAAAGCCGTTGCCGGCCGGCAACTGATAGCCCGCCATCAAACTGTCCCCAAAACCGACCAGATTGATCGTCCGGGCATTGGCCGCAGCGGCAAAGATCAGCGAGACGGCAATGACGGTGAATTGAAGGGCGGCAACTTTAAATCTCATTCTGGCTTCCCTAGATTGGCGAAGTGCCGTTATGCGGCCATTCTGTTGGGGATTTATATAGGGCGATTTCTGTTGGCAAAAACCATTATCGAGTTGAAGAGCGCCGATCTGACCCTTGGCAGCGCAGCCGCCTCCGTCCACGTGCTGAAGGGCATCGATCTCGATGTCGCGGCCGGCGAATCCGTCGGCATCGTCGGCCCTTCCGGCTCCGGCAAATCCACCCTGCTGATGGTGCTTGCCGGGCTGGAGAAACTCGACAGCGGCGAGATCAATATCAACGACACGCCGCTCCATAGCCTCAGCGAGGATGAGGTCGCCGATTTCCGCGGCCGCAACATCGGCATCGTCTTCCAGTCCTTCCACCTGATCGCCAACATGACGGCGCTGGAAAACGTCGCCGTGCCGCTCGAGCTCGCCAATGTCCGCAACGCCTTCGAGATCGCCCATCGCGAGCTGAAATCGGTCGGCCTCGGTGAACGGCTGAACCACTATCCCGGCCAGCTTTCCGGCGGCGAGCAGCAGCGCGTGGCGATCGCCAGGGCGCTCGCCCCCTCGCCCGCCCTGCTGATCGCCGACGAACCCACAGGCAATCTCGACACCGAGACCGGCCGCCAGATCGCCGACCTTCTGTTCTCCAAGCAGGCCGAACGCGGCATGACCCTGCTTCTCGTCACCCACGACGTCGCCCTGGCAAACCGCTGCTCACGCCAGATCCGCGTCCGCTCCGGCAGGATCGAGGGCGACAGCGCCGCCCGCCACAGCGAGGCGGCGATCGCATGAGAATGATCACCCCGCGCGTCTCGCTTGCTTTTCGCCTGGCGCTCCGCGAGTTGCGCGGCGGCATCCGCGGCTTCTACATTTTTCTTGCCTGCATTGCGCTCGGCACCGGCGCAATTGCAGCCGTCAATTCCGTCTCGCAGTCGATCACCGACACGATCGCCTCGCAGGGGCAGGAACTGCTGGCCGGCGACGTCCGCTTCGAACTCAACAACCGCGAAGCCACGCCTCAGGAGTTGGGCTTCCTCGAAAGCCTCGGCACGGTTTCGGTTTCAACGGGCCTGCGCTCGATGGCCCGCAAGCCTGACGGCTCCGATCAGGCGCTGGTCGAGGTCAAGGCCGTCGACGACGGCTACCCGCTCTACGGCAGATTCGTGGCCGAACCGGACTATCCGCTTGCAGCGCTGCTTTCGGGCCAAGGCGGCACCTATGGTGCGGTGGCAGCGCCCCTGCTTCTCGATCGTCTCGAGCTTGCCGTCGGCGACGAACTGCTGCTCGGCAACGTCAAGCTCAGCATCACCGGCACGGTGAAAACCGAGCCGGATGCGCTGTCGGAAGGCTTCGGTTTCGCGCCGCGCCTGCTGGTCAGCCGCCAGGCGCTCCAGGCCTCCGGGCTGATCCAGACGGGAAGCCTGGTCGAACATGCCTACAAGATCCGGCTGGAAGACAAGGGCGCGATGTCGGGCATCCAGGCGCGCGCCTCCAAGGAATTCCCTTCCGCCGGCTGGGCGGTCCGCACCAGCGATCGCGCAGCGCCCTCGCTCACCGAAAACATTACCCGCTTCTCGCAGTTCCTGACGCTGGTCGGTCTCACCGCGCTGATCGTCGGCGGCGTCGGCGTGGCCAATGCCGTGCGCGCCTTCCTCGATGCCAAGCGCACGACCATCGCCACCTTCAAATGTCTCGGCGCCCCGGCCCAGGTCGTCGTCCTGATCTATCTTTTCCAGATCGCCATTATCGCCCTCGGCGGCATCCTCATCGGCCTCGTCATCGGCGCGTTGTCGCCGATCTTCGCCGCGCAGTTCCTGGCGCAATTCCTGCCGGTCTCCACGACGCCGACCCTCTATCCCGGCGCCCTGCTGCTCGCCACGCTCTTCGGTATCCTGACGACGCTGGCCTTCGCCATCCTGCCGCTCGGCCATGCCCGCGAAGTGCCGGCGACCGCCCTCTTCCGCGAGCAGGGCTTCGAGGCCCGCCGCCTGCCCTCCTGGCCCTATATCCTGCTTGCCACGCTCTTCATGGCCGCCCTTGCCGGCCTTGCCATCCTGACCGCCTATGACCGTTTCATCGCCGTCGTCTTCGTCGGTGCGATCGTCTTCGCCTTCGTCGTCCTGCGCCTCGTCGCAGCAGCGATCGCCTGGCTCGCGCGCCGCAGCCCCCGCGTCAATTCACCGGCCTTGCGGCTGGCGATCGGCAATATCCACCGCCCCGGCGCACTGACGCCCTCGGTCGTGCTGTCGCTCGGCCTCGGACTGGCATTGCTGGTGACGCTGACCCTGATCGACGGCAACCTGCGCCAGCAGCTGACCGGCCGCATGAACGAGGGCGCACCGAACTTTTTCTTCGTCGATATCCAGAGCGCCGAGGTCGGCGCATTCCGCGATCTCGTCCAGGCGCAGGCGCCTCAGGGAAAGCTCGTCGAAGTGCCGATGTTGCGCGGCCGGATCGTCGCCTTCAACGGCGAGGACGTCAGCAAACTGACCGTGCCGGCGGCCGGTCGCTGGGTGCTGAACGGCGATCGCGGCATCACCTATGCCGAGACCCTGCCGGAGAACGCCGCCCTCACCGAAGGCAGCTGGTGGGACAAGGATTACGGCGGCCAGCCGCTCGTTTCCTTCTCCTCGGAAGAGGCGCATGAGCTCGGCCTGAAGATCGGCGATACCGTCACCGTCAACGTGCTCGGCCGCAACATCACGGCGAAGATCGCCAATCTGCGCCGCGTCGAGTGGGAATCGCTGTCGATCAATTTCGTCATGGTCTTCTCGCCGAACACATTTCGCGGCGCTCCGCATGCCTGGCTGGCGACGCTGACCGATCCCTCGTCGACGCCCGCCGAAGATGCGGCAATCCTAAAATCCGTCACCAACACCTATCCGACGATCACCAGCGTGCGGGTCAAGGACGCGATCGATATCGTCAACCAGCTGGTCGCGCAGCTGGCGACCGCGATCCGCGCCGCCGCCTCTGTCGCCCTCATCGCCTCGATCCTCGTCCTTGCCGGGGCGCTTGCTGCCGGAAACCGGGCGCGCACCCACGACGCGGTGGTGCTGAAGACGCTCGGCGCCACGCGCGCCATGCTGATCCGCGCCTTCAGCTACGAATATCTGATCCTTGGGCTTGCGACCGCGATCTTCGCGCTGATCGCCGGCAGCGTCGCCGCCTGGTTCATCGTCGCCCGCATCATGCGTCTGCCGTCGACCTTTCTGCCCGACGTGGCGGGGCTGACGCTTGTGACCGCGCTCGTCCTGACCGTCGGCATCGGCCTGATCGGCACCTGGCGCATCCTTGGGCAAAAGGCGGCCCCCGTTTTGCGCGAGCTTTGACCGGGCAGCGGCACTCAAACCCTTCACCTTACGGCGATTTAACCGGCCGAGCCTTTGCAAGCCTCTTGTTTGCAATGGGCGAAAGCCTCATATTATCCGCAGGCATGCTGGAGCTCCGCAGCGGCGCCCGGGTCGAAAACCCCGACACCGTATTTCCATCGGAGCTTGTAAGAGGAAACTATGGCTGATCTCCGTAACTATCAAAGCCGCGCTCAGACCGGCGAGATGATTGATCAAGGCCTGCGCGCTTATATGCTCAAGGTCTACAACCTGATGGCGCTGGGTCTGGCGATCACCGGTGTGGCCGCATATCTGTCGTTCCAATTCGCTTTCGCCAATGGCGAGCTGACCGCTTTCGGTCAGGCGATCTATGTGAGCCCCTTGAAGTGGGTGGTCATTCTGGCGCCGCTGGCTCTGGTGTTCTTCCTGAGCTTCCGGATTCATACCATGACGGTGGCCGCCGCCCAGACGACCTTTGCGGTCTACGCCGCGCTCGTCGGCCTGTCGCTCTCGTCGATCTTCCTGATCTACACCGGCCAGAGCGTCGTTCAGACCTTCTTCGTCACCGCCGCCTCCTTCGGCGCGCTGTCGCTTTACGGCTACACGACGAAGCGTGACCTGTCGGCGATGGGCTCGTTCCTGATCATGGGTCTGTTCGGCCTGATCATCGCTTCGCTTGTTAACATCTTCCTGGCTTCGTCGGCTGTGCAGTTCGCGATCTCCGTTCTCGGTGTTCTGATCTTCGCAGGCCTCACCGCCTACGATACGCAGCGGATCAAGGAACTGTACCTGGAAGCCGATGACGTTGCCGTGGCCGGCCGCAAGGCGATCATGGGTGCGCTGACGCTCTATCTCGACTTCATCAACCTCTTCATGTTCCTGCTGCAGTTCATGGGCAACCGTAAATAAGCAGGGCAGACTGAGTTCGAAAAGGCGGCTTCGGCCGCCTTTTTTGTTGCGCAGGCTTTCGCGGAGTGGTCTTAGGAAACCTTACTTTTCCCGATGGATGCCGCCGAATGTCATTCCGCCTGCGCGATGCCTCCCAAGCCGATATCCCCGCCATTGCCGATATCTATCGCGAATCCGTCCTCAACGGCGTCGCGAGCTACGAGATCGTGCCGCCTTCCGAGGCCGAGATGGCGCTGCGCTTTTCGACGATCATCAGCCAGCAATATCCCTACATCGCGGCCATCGGCACGGACGGAACCCTGCTCGGCTACGCCTATGCTTCCGCCTTTCGCACGCGTCCGGCCTATCGCTGGATGGTCGAGGACTCGATCTATCTCGTGCCTGAGGCCCGCGGCCGGGGCATCGGCAAGGCGTTGCTTGCCGAGCTGATTGAGCGCTGCACCGGCCTCGGCTTTCGGCAGATGACGGCCGTCATCGGCGGCGCCAGCCCCGCCTCGATCGCGCTTCACAGGAAGGCCGGCTTCGAGGAGGTCGGTCTGATGCGGGGCACCGGCTACAAGCACGGCCGCTGGCTGGATACGATGTTGATGCAGCGTGGCCTCGGCGAGGGGATGACGACCGATCCGGATCCGTCCGCCTATCCCGGCACGCTGTTTACCGGTTGATGCGGCTTATTTGTCGACCAGCTTCAGGGCCTTGTCGAACACCTTCAGCACCTGGTTCAGCTCGTGACCGCGCTTCAGGATCGTGCCGTGGACGTTGATGACGGAATAGGCGCCCTGCTTGGCGGCGAGCTTCGGGTTTTTCTCGATGCGGAAGAGCGGCATTTCGCCGGAACGCTTGAAGACGGAAAAGACCGCCCTGTCCTTCAGGTGATCAATGGCGTAGTCGCGCCATTCACCGTCACCGACCATGCGGCCGTAGATCCAGAGGATCGCGTCCAGTTCGCGCCGGTGGAAGGTCACCGGAATCGGGTCCTTGCTTTGCTTGTATTCCCTGAGATCGACGACGACTGAGGAACTATTGTCGACGGAGCGGCTTTCGCCGTGTCGCAAATCCGGCTGATCTGTCATCAGTCTCCCAAGGCCTCCGCATGTGACAGGAGAGTGACAGTTTGCCCGAGCCGCCGCAAATTGCAAGAGCGCCAGCCGTCACATTCGGCCGCACCACAGCGCCGCGCGTCTCTCGCGCAAAGACGCTGCAGCACTTTGAATCTGCGCATCATGCCTTCTAAAAGTTGGGTCCGAATTCGGAAAGCATGATGTCCTGGATAGGCTCACGCTTTCTCCGCAGCGCCGCATTTCAGTCAAAACAGCGCCTCATTTGCAGGAGATTTATGAATTCCAGTTTGGCGCCAGCGCGCCAAAGGGCCCGGCGGAGCGTATCGACCTTAACCCCAGCCCCGAATACGCTCGGCCGGGCCGCCCCAGCACTTCATCCACAACCGGATGAAATCTCAGATATTTTTGCCAGCCATGACAACGGTCGCGCCGAGGATCGCAGCCGGATCGCCGTCTGCGGTCGCCGATTGCAGCAGGATCGCGCAGCCCTCGAGCTGCGGCCGCTGCAACACGCTGGCCGGCAGCGTCAGACTGGTTGCCTTGCCGTCCCACATGCCGATGGTTTCGACATTGGTGACGCTGTGCAGGTAGGAAAGCTTCCGGCCGCTGTTCTCGCCCTTTTCGACGTCGATGGTCTTTTCCTTGTCGAAATAGACCATCACGACATTGGCCTTGCCCTGTCCCGCACCGATCTTGATCTCCAGCTCGTCGCCGCGCATCGCGGCGTTGATCGGAACGGTCAGCCCGTTGCCTTCGCTGCTGTAGGTGTCGATCTTGCTGTTGATGCCGTTGAGATCGGCGCCGGCCAGATGGCCGCGTCCGTTGACGATCGCCTGCGGCGTGTAGACGTTGCTGCGGCCCATCGTTCTGGCATAGCCATATTGCCGTTCGGTGTTTTCCTTGGAGCTCAGCGTATCGGCCCAGCCGAGATAATTCCAGTAATCGACATGATAGGCGAGCGCGATGACATCGCCCTGATTCACCAGCGTGCGGAAAGCCGCATCAGCCGGAGGACAGGAGGAGCAGCCCTGCGCCGTGAAGAGTTCAACGACACCTTTCGGCGTGCCGTCTTCGGCCTGCAGCGGGCCTGACAGAACAACGCCAGCGATCAGCGGAATCAAAAAACGGGGGGACATTCACCTGCACCTCTTTTTCAGCGCCGACAGCGTGTTGGAACCGCAGGCCCTGACATATGAACGTACGAATAATCCTTCCGGGTCCAAACGAAAAGTCACGAACGGGTGAGACGGAGCTCCACGGGAACTTGCGGAAAACAAATCATCGTGAGCCCGTCCGAATACTGTCGCCACACAGAAAAGCCGCCGGAAACTGCTCTCCGGCGGCCATTATCAATCAAGTCTCCTAAATCCGGATGAATCTGAATCCGGATTTACATCAAAGAAGAAGAGCATGATGTCGTCCGAAAACCGCTCACACTTTTCGGCATCATGCTCTGAAAATCAGGCAGCGAGATCGCGCAGAACCGTCTGCAGGATGCCGCCATTGTTGAGGTAGATCACTTCGTCGAGCGTATCGACGCGCGACAGCAGCGGAACCTCCTTCACGGTGCCGTCGCCATAGGTGATCTTGGCGATCTTCTTCTCGCGCGGCTTGATCTTTTCCAGACCTTCGATGGTGACGAGTTCATCACCCTTGAGGCCGAGGCTCTGCCAGGTCGTGCCCTCTTCGAAGACAAAGGGAATGATGCCCATGCCGACCAGGTTCGAGCGATGGATGCGCTCGAAGGACTGGGCGACCACCGCCTTGACGCCGAGCAGGTTGGTGCCCTTGGCAGCCCAGTCGCGCGAAGAGCCGTTGCCGTATTCGACGCCGGCGAAGATGACCAGCGGCACGCCTTCCTGCTTGTACTGCATCGCCGCGTCGTAGATCGAGGTTTCTTCCTTCGACGGATAGTGGATGGTGTAACCGCCTTCCTTGCCGTTCGGGCCGAGCATGTGGTTGCGGATGCGGATATTGGCGAAGGTGCCGCGCATCATCACTTCATGGTTGCCGCGGCGCGTGCCGTACTGATTGAAGTCGGCAACGGCGACGTCGTGACCGAGCAGGTAGGCGCCTGCCGGCGATGCCGCCTTGATCGAACCGGCCGGCGAGATGTGGTCGGTGGTGATCTTGTCGCCGAACAGGCCAAGCACGCGAGCGCCCTTGATGTCGGAAACGCCGGTGCCCTTCTTGCCCATGCCGACGAAGTAAGGCGGGTTCTGGACATAGGTCGAATTGTCGTCCCAGGCATAGGTCTGGCCCGGCGGAACCTGGACGGCTTGCCAGTTGACGTCGCCCTTGAAGACGTCGGCATATTTGCTTTCGTAGAGTTCGCGCGTCACGTATTTCAGGATGAACTCCTGGACCTCCTTCGAGGTCGGCCAGATGTCCTTCAGGTAAACGGGATTACCGTTCTGGTCCTCGCCGATCGGCTCCTTGGTCAGATCCTTCTGCACCGTACCGGCCAGCGCATAAGCGACGACGAGCGGCGGAGAGGCCAGATAGTTCGCCTGTACGTCGGGCGAGATACGGCCTTCGAAGTTGCGGTTGCCGGAGAGAACGCCGGAAACGATGAGGCCCTTGTCGTTGATCGTCTTCGAGATCGGCGCCGGCAGCGGACCGGAATTGCCGATGCAGGTGGTGCAGCCGAAGCCGACGAGGTTGAAGCCGAGCTTGTCGAGGTCGGCCTGCAGGCCCGACTTGGCGAGATATTCGCCGACGACCTGGCTTCCCGGTGCCAACGAGGTCTTCACCCACGGCTTCGTCTTCAGGCCCTTGGCAACAGCGTTGCGGGCAAGCAGGCCGGCAGCGATCAGGACCGACGGATTGGAGGTGTTGGTGCAGGAGGTGATGGCAGCGATCGCCACGTCGCCATGGCCGAGATCGAAATCCGTGCCTTCGACGGCATAGCGGTTCGAAAGCTGACCGGGCTTCTTGTAGTCCGTGTCCATCGAGCCGGCGAAACCGGAAGCGATGTTCTCCAGCGAAATGCGGCCTTCCGGACGCTTCGGGCCGGCCATCGATGGCACGACGTCACCGAGATCGAGTTCCAGCGTGTCGGTGAAGACGAGCTCGGAGCCATCGCCCTCACGCCACATGCCCTGCGCCTTCGAATAGGCTTCGACGAGCGCGATACGGTCCTTGGTGCGGCCGGACATGTTGAGATAGTTGATCGTTTCGCCGTCGACCGGGAAGAAGCCGCAGGTGGCGCCGTATTCCGGGCCCATATTGCCGATCGTCGCACGGTCGGCGAGCGGCATGTTGTCCATGCCGGGGCCGAAGAATTCGACGAACTTCGAAACGACGCCCTTCTTGCGCAGCATCTGCACGACGGTGAGAACGAGGTCGGTCGCGGTGACGCCTTCCTTGAGCTTGCCGGTCAGCTTGAAGCCGATGACCTCAGGCAGCAGCATCGAGACCGGCTGGCCGAGCATCGCCGCTTCCGCTTCGATACCGCCAACACCCCAGCCGAGAACGCCGAGACCGTTGATCATCGTCGTATGGCTGTCTGTGCCGACGCAAGTATCGGGATAGGCGATCGTCTCGCCGTCCTCTTCCTTGGTCCAGACGGTCTGACCGAGATATTCGAGATTGACCTGATGACAGATACCGGTGCCGGGAGGCACGACGCGGAAGTTCTTGAAGGCCTGCTGGCCCCACTTCAGGAAGCGGTAGCGCTCGCCGTTGCGCTGGTATTCCAGCTCGACGTTACGGGCGAAAGCCTGCGGCGTGCCGAATTCGTCGACGATGACGGAGTGGTCGATGACGAGATCGACGGGAACGAGCGGGTTGATCTTCTCGGGATCGCCGCCGAGCGACACCATCGCGTCGCGCATCGCGGCAAGATCGACGACGGCGGGAACACCGGTGAAGTCCTGCATCAGCACGCGCGCCGGGCGATAGGCGATTTCGTTTTCGACCGCACCCTTGTTGTTCAGCCATTCGGCGACGGCCAGGATGTGCTGCTTGGTGACCGACTGGCCGTCTTCGAAGCGCAGCAGGTTTTCGAGCAGCACTTTCATCGAATAGGGAAGCTTCGACACGCCGGCCAGACCGTTTGCCTCAGCCTTGGGCAGGCTGTAATAGACATAGTCCTTCCCGTTCACGGAAAGCGTGGAACGACAATTGAAACTGTCAAGAGATTTAGACACGAGAGACCCCGTTTCTGATAGCCAACACAGTCGTGCGAACGCCTATGCACTTAATGCACATCAGGATGCGGGTACGGCCATTTCCGCTGTCCGCACGTGGAACAGACGCTCCAAGTTCGGCGCAAGGATGAAATTCACGCCGACCGCTGGCGTGGTTGCAGGTCTTATAGATAATTTCCTAAAAACTTGCCATACCCGAAAACAGTCAAAATCGGACATTTTTTGACGCCGCCGCAAGCCGAAACCAAGAAAGAGCCGACGCATGCATTTCACCGCCGAAAATCTGGCTGCAAGGCGCGGTGAGGATCTGATTTTCGTAAACATTTCCTTTCACTTGGCGGCCGGCGAGGCGCTTGTCCTCACGGGAAAAAACGGATCGGGAAAATCCACATTGCTGCGCGTCGCCGCCGGCCTCCTGAGGCCGGAAAAAGGCACTGTCATCTTCCGCGACGAAAAGGGCGGGGAAGACCGCCATCCGGGCGAGGTAAGTCACTACCTTGGTCATCGAAACGCAATGAAGAATGAACTTACGGTTGCAGAAAACCTCGACTTCTGGCGCGCCTTTCTCGGCAATCCAGGCGGTGCTGCCGGCCTCTCCGTCGAGGACGCCGCCGACGCCGTCGGCCTTTCGGGAATCACCCATCTTCCCTTCGGTTATCTCTCCGCCGGCCAGCAGCGCCGGATGGCCTTCGCCAAGCTGCTCGTCGCCCACCGCCCCATCTGGATCCTCGACGAACCCACAGCGGCGCTCGATGCCAGCGCCGACCGGCTGTTTGCCGAATTGATTGCCGCACATCTGACCAAGGGCGGCATCGTGCTGGCGGCAACACATCAGCCGCTGGGGGTGGAGAATGCGCGGGAATTGAAGATGACGGGCTTTGCCGGCGTGGATGCGGGGGTATGGGGGTGATGTTTCTCGACGTGGGTGCCTCATCCATCGCACATGCAGAAAGCCGCCGCGCATGACCGCTCTCTTCCTCCGCGACCTGAAACTTTCCATCCGCGCCGGCGGCGGTGCGCTGATCGGCGTGCTGTTCTTCCTGACCATCGTCGCCGTCATCCCCTTCGGCGTCGGTCCCGATCTCAAGCTGCTGTCGCGAATCGGCCCCGCCATCGTCTGGATCGGCGCACTGCTTGCCGCCCTGCTCGGCCTCGACCGCCTGTTTCAGGCCGAGCGCGATGACGGATCGCTCGACCTGATGCTGATGCAGGAAACGCCGCTTGTCCTCACCGTGCTGGTCAAATGCGTCGCCCACTGGACGGCCACCAGCCTGCCGCTCGTCATCGCCTCGCCGCTGCTCGGCCTCTTCATGAATATGGACGAGACTGCGATTGCTGCCACCATGCTGACGCTGCTCGTCGGATCGCCCGCCATCACCTTCATCGGCGCCGTCGGCGCCGCCGTCGCCGTGGCGCTGCCCCGCGGCGGCCTGCTGGTCTCGATCCTCGTGCTGCCGCTGACCATTCCGGTGCTGATCTTCGGCGTCAGCGCCGCCTATGCCGCGGTCGAGGATCCCGCCCCGTTCCTGCCGCCCTTCCTCATCCTGATTGCGCTGACGTTCTTCTTCGCCGTCATCGGTCCGGCGGCGGCCGCCCTGGCGCTGCGAAACACAGCGGATTGATGGGCCATTCGATTGCGGGAAAAGCCGGATCAAGGTATGGAAGCGGACATGAGCGAAACGAGCCTTGCCATCAGCAAATTCAGCGATCTCGCCAACCCGACGCGGTTTCTGGCGCTGGCGGCGCGCGCCATTCCATGGCTGGCCGGCATCACCGCCCTCTGTTTTATCGTCGGCCTCTATCTGAGCTTCGCCACCGAAGGCGACTACCAGCAGGGCGAGACCGTCCGCATCATGTATGTGCATGTGCCCTCGGCCTGGCTTTCGATGATGTGCTATACGATCATGAGCGTCTCGGCGATCGGCACGCTGGTCTGGCGCCATCCGCTGGCCGATGTCTCTGCCAAGGCTGCAGCCCCGCTCGGCGCCACCTTCACCCTGCTCGCCCTCGTCACCGGCTCGCTGTGGGGCAAGCCGATGTGGGGGACCTGGTGGGTCTGGGATGCTCGGCTGACCTCCGTCTTCGTTCTCTTCCTGATGTATCTCGGGCTGATTGCGCTCGGGCGCGCCATCGACGACCCGTCGAAGGCCGCACGCGTCAGCGCCGTGCTCATCCTCGTCGGCTTCGTCAACATCCCGATCATCAAATTCTCGGTCGAGTGGTGGAACACCTTGCACCAGTCGGCAAGCGTGCTGCGCCTCGACGGCCCGGCGATCGATCCGGAATTCCTGCGGCCGCTCTTCATCATGGCGATCGCTTTCACGCTGCTCTTCTTCACGCTGCACATCATGGCGATGAGGAACGAGATCTGGCGCCGCCGCATCGCCGCCCAGCGCCGCCTTGCCGCCCGCATGGCCAGCCGGGAGGAATAGACCGTGACGCATGCCTTCTACGTCTACGCCTCCTATTGCTTCGCAGCTCTGGTGACGGTCGCCGTCACGGCCTGGACCTGGGCCGACGGTCGCGCCCGCCGCCGGGAACTTGCTGCCCTCGAGGCCGCCGGTATCCGCCGCCGCTCGGCGCGTGTAAGGGATGGCGAATGAGCGACGCGCCGGAAAAGACGACCGACAAGCCACGGGCGCTTGGTCGCTACACCTTGGCGCTTCTGCCGCTGATCGTCTTCGGCGGCATTGCGGCCACCGCCGCCAAGATGCTCTACGACCAGGATTTCCATGGCAAGAACATCACCGAAATCCCCTCCGCCCTGATCGGCACCAAGGCACCGGCGCTGAACCTTCCGCCGCTCGACGGCGCCAACCTGCCGGCGCTGACCGATGCCGCCATCAAGGGCAAGCTGACCCTCGTCAACGTCTTCGCCTCCTGGTGCCTCCCCTGCCGGGACGAACACCCCGTCTTGAAAGAACTGGCGAAGGACGGACGGCTGAACATCGTCGCCATCAACTACAAGGATCAGAGCGACAACGCCCTGCGTTTCCTCGGCGAGCTCGGCAACCCCTACCAGGCAATCGGCATCGATCCGAACGGCAAGGCGGCGATCGACTGGGGCGTCTACGGCATTCCGGAAAGCTATCTGGTCGGCCCCGACGGCACGATCCTCTACAAGCGTGTCGGCCCCTTCGACGATACCAGCCTGAAGGAAGGGCTGTTTCCAGCGATGGAGAAGGCGCTCGGCAAGCCCGCTTCGTAGCGGGGTCTATCCTTACACCCCGCCTTGCCAGACCTTGATCGCCTCGACCGGCCAGATCAGCATGACAACGTTGAGCGTCAGGTTGTCGCGGATCATGTAGCCGGTGAAAATCTCGAAGAAGATGGCGATCGCCACCGTCAGCGCCACCGGCGCGCGCCGCGCGAAGAAGAAACCGACGCACATGAAGATGGTGTCCATCGCCGAATTCAGGATGCTGTCGCCGTAATAGTCGAGCGCGATCGTCGCGGTGCGGTAGCGGTCGATGATGAGCGGCGAATTCTCGAGCAGCTCCCAGCCGGATTCGATCAACAGCGCCAGCAGCAGCCTTGCCGCCAGCGGCTTGCCGCGCAGCAGGAGATGCGCGAGCCCGTAGAACAGGAAGCCGTGGATGATATGCGACGGTGTGTACCAATCCGACAGATGCTGCGAATTGCCGCTGGTATTGACCCCGCCCTCCCAGAGCTTGACGTAACCGCAGGCGCAGATCGGCACGCGGCCCATCATATATTCAGCGGCGATCTGAATGATCAGCACCGCAAGGCAGGCGACAAACCAGAAGGTCTGGTGCTTTACGCGATATTCGGCCTCTGCAGCGCTCACTTTTCGCCGTCCGTTTCCAGGTTGACGCTATGCTTCAGCACCAGCGGCATCTGCGCCAGCGTGAAGATGATGGTGATCGGCATCGTGCCCCAGACCTTGAAGGCGACCCAAGTATCGTCCGAAAAATTGCGCCAGACGACTTCGTTCAGCACGGCGAGGAAGAGAAAGAAGATGCCCCACCGGATGGTCAGCTTGCGCCAGCCTTCGGCATCGAGCTGGAAGGCGGCGTTGAAGACATAACCGAGCAGCGACCTGCCGAAGGCCAGCCCGCCGAGCAGCGCCACTCCGAAAAGCGCGTTGACGATGGTCGGCTTCATCTTGATGAAGGTCTCGTTCTGCAGCCAGATCGACAGCGAGCCGAAGATGACGACGACGATGCCGGATACGAAGGGCATGATCGGCAGATGGCCGAGCACGATCTTCGAAACGATCAGCGAGAGGATCGTCGCCGCCATGAAGAGCCCGGTCGCGACGAACAGCGGTCCGCCGAGTTCGGAAAGAGCGGGAAACTTCTCCACCAGCCACTGGCCGCGCAGATTGGCGAAGAAGAAGATCATCAGCGGCCCGAGTTCCAGCGCCAGTTTCAGCAGCGGATGATGCCGGTCGGCGGCGCTCGGGGTGATATCGCTCTCTGTGCTCATGCGTTCTTCAAACCTGTTTTTCCTGGGAATCTGTTTCCCGGCCGTGCCCTGCAGGCTTTCGGCGGCATATCTGTGGCATCATTGCCCAAGTCCGGCAATGGCATGGGCAAAATCCTCGGCCTCGAACGGCTCCAGATCCTCGACACCCTCGCCGACGCCGATGAAATAGACCGGCAGCTTATGCTTGGCGGAGATGGCGACGAGAATGCCGCCGCGCGCCGTGCCGTCGAGCTTGGTCATGATCAGCCCGTTGACGCCGGCGACGTTGCGGAAGATCTCGACCTGGCTGAGCGCATTCTGCCCCGTCGTGGCGTCCAGCGTCTGCAGCACGGTGTGCGGCGCATCGGGATCGAGCTTGCCGAGCACGCGCACGATCTTCTCGAGCTCAGCCATCAGCTCGGCCTTGTTCTGCAGGCGGCCGGCGGTATCGACGATCAGCACGTCGCATTTTTTTGCCTTTGCCTGTTCGAAGGCGTCATAGGCGAGGCCTGCGGCATCGGCGCCGAGCTTGGTGCCGATGAATTCGGATTTCGTCCGGTCGGCCCAGATTTTCAGCTGCTCGATCGCCGCCGCACGGAAAGTATCGCCGGCAGCCAGCATCACCTTCAGCCCGGCGCCGGAAAGTTTCGCCGCGAGCTTGCCGATCGTCGTCGTCTTGCCGGTGCCGTTGACGCCGACAACGAGGATGACATGCGGCTTGTGCGAAAGGTCGAGCTGCAGCGGCTTGGCGACCGGCTTCAGGACCTTGGCAATTTCGGACGCCATGATGCGGCTGACATCCTCACCGGTGACATCCTTGCCATAACGCTCGGAAGCGAGCGTATCGGTGACGCGCATCGCGGTCTCGACGCCGAGATCGGCCTGGATCAGCAGGTCTTCGAGATCCTGCAGCGTCTCGTCATCGAGCTTGCGCTTCGTGAAGAGCGCAGTGATCTGGCTGGACAGCTGCGAGGAGGTGCGCGCAAGACCGTTGCGCAGGCGCTGGAACCAGCTGAGCCTCGGTTGCGGGACAATCGGCTCCGGCTCGACGACCTTCGGACCCGTGGCAAAGCCTTTTGGGAGGATGGGAGAGCCGGTCTCCGGTTCTGCCGCGGGGTTTTCCCCTTCTGTCCTGCCGGGAATCTCCCCCACAGGGGAGGAGATAGGCTGAACGGAGATGTCTTGCTCTACGTCGGTCTCAGGTGAAATCTCTTCGGGAAGCACTTCGGCGATCTCTTCGATCGAAGCCGGCGCGTCAGTCTCCGGATGATCTCCTCCCTTGTCGGGGAGATATCCCCAAGGGACAGAGGGGGGGGCTTCCGCAACGTTGCCGGCGGCCGGCCGGGTTTCCATCTCCGCTTCCGCGGCCGCCTCGGCTTCCAGCAATGACAGCGGCACGACGCCCATATCGCTCAATTGGTCGGCCGCGGGCAGGATTGCGGATTCGTCATCATCTTCAGCAACCGGCGCATCCACTGCGCCCTCGTCGATATCGGCAGCCGGCCCGCCGGCCGTATCCATTTCCTCGGGTAGAACAGGATCATCCGCGATTGGCAGATCTTCGTCGCGCGAACGCGGCTCCAGCTCCCTTTCCACGGCCGCAGGCACAGCTTCTTCAGCCGGCTTGCCGAAGGTGAAGACCTTTTTGATGAAACTGAGCGCCATGGGGATTCCGTGAAAGTCAGGCCGCAGCGGCGGCCGTCAATTGCATGTCGAGATGCTTGCCATTGTGGCCGGTGATCGTGACCGGCACAAGTTCGCCGGGACGAAGGCCGGGCGCGGCAACCAGCGTGAAGTTCTCCGTATGCGCCAGGCCGTTGTTTTCAACAAGCAGCCATTGCCGGGTTCCGATCATCCGATCGAGATGGGACTGATGCAGCATATGTCCAGCGGCGCGCAGCCTGGCGGCGCGATCCTTGACCAGCGAGCGGTCGAGCTGCGGCATGCGGGCGGCCGGCGTGCCGGGACGCGGGCTGTAGGGGAAGACGTGCAGATGGGCGATATCAGCCTCTTCAGCCAGTCGCACGGCATTGTCGAACATCTCTTCGGTTTCGGTGGGAAAACCGGCGATCATATCGGCGCCGAAGCTCATCTCGGGTCGGAGACGGCGCGCATCCTCGATGAAACGCAGCGCGTCGGCGCGTAAATGCCGCCGCTTCATGCGCTTCAGGATCATGTCGTCGCCATGCTGCAGCGACAGATGCAGATGCGGCATGAAACGCGGCTCGTCGGCAATCAGATCCATCAGGTGGGCATCGGCCTCGATGCTGTCGATCGAGGAAAGCCTGAGGCGGCGGATATCGGGGAGCTGCTTCAGCAGTGTCTTGGCCAGGAGGCCGAGCGTCGGGGCGCCGGGCAGATCGCCGCCATAGCTGGTGGCGTCGACACCGGTCAGCACGATCTCGCGATAACCACCGGCGACGAGATTGCGGGCCTGGTCGACGACGGCGCCCATCGGCACGGAGCGGGAATTGCCGCGACCATAGGGAATGATGCAGAAGGTGCAGCGGTGATCGCAGCCGTTCTGCACCTGGATGAAAGCGCGCACATGGCCGTCGATATGCCTGACCATCTGCGGCGCCGTCGCCTTGACGCTCATGATGTCGTTGACGCGGAGCTTCTCTTCGGCCGAGACGCCGAAATCCGGCAGGCTGCGATAGGAGGCGCTGGTCAGCTTCTCCTCATTGCCGAGCACGGCATCGACCTCTGCCATTTCGGCAAAGGCCTGCTTTTCCGTCTGCGCGGCGCAGCCGGTGACGATGATGCGGGCATGCGGATTGTCGCGCCGCGCCCGGCGGATCGCCTGGCGGGCCTGGCGCACGGCCTCGCCGGTGACGGCACAGGTATTGACCAGGATGGCATTGTTGAGCCCGGCCTTTTCAGCCTGCGCCTTCATCACTTCGGATTCATATGTGTTGAGGCGGCAGCCGAAGGTAATGACCTCGATACCGCTCACTGCGCCTCCGCCTCTCGGGTACCATCGCGCGACCAGAGACCCGTCGAAGGATCGAGTCTGCCCGACCATTCCCATTCGGCCGGGCCGGTCATGATGACGTGATCGTCGCGCTCGCGCCATTCGATGGAAAGTGCGGCCGGCGGCTTGGCGCTTGCCACATTGATCGTCACCTTGCGGCCGGTGCGGCCGGTGCGCGCAGCGCTGACGGCAGCCGAACAGGCGGCCGAGCCGCAGGCGAGCGTCAGTCCCGCGCCCCGCTCCCAGGTGCGCGTCGTCAGGGATGTCGGCGAGGTCACCTGCGCCAGCGTGATATTGGCGCGCTCGGGAAACATCGGATGATTTTCGAGCAGCGGTCCGAAACGGGCAAGATCATAGGACATCACGTCCCTGTCGACCCAGAAGATCGCATGCGGATTGCCCATCGACATCGCCGATGGCGAATGCAGCACCGGATTGTCGATCGGGCCGATCTGCAGTTCGATGCGGCTGGTGTCGTGGAATTCTTCCGCCAGCGGAATCCTGTCCCAATCAAAGACCGGCCGGCCCATATCGACCGAGATCGTCCCGTCCTCGTGCTCGACGGCATTGAGGATGCCGGCCACCGTCTGGAAGGTGAAGACCTTCCGGCCGGTTTCGGCGGCAAGCGCCTGCACGACGCAACGTGTACCGTTGCCGCAGGCCTGCGCCTTCGAACCATCGGAATTCAGGATATCGATGAAGGCATCGGTGCCCTCGGCCTTCGGATCATGGATCGCCATGATCTGGTCGAACTCGGTTTGTGGATCCGCATTGAGCGCGACCGCTGCCGCCGGCGTCACCTTCTCCGGCCGGCCGCGCATGTCGACGACCAGGATCTTGTTGCCAAGTCCGTTCATCCTCGCGAATTCGACCGTTGCACTCATGGTATCGTTCCGTCTGTCTTTCCGGTGTATATGGCGGAAATGCGCGGGAATTACCAGTGGGTGAGTGCCGGGCAGGCGTTACCGCTGCACACCGTCGCGATCGAAGGACGCAGCATGGGCTTCGACGATCGCTGCGGTGATGACCTTCCTCAACTCGTAGACCAGCGAGCGGGACCGTTTGCGATCCAGATCCTGTGCCGCCTTCGCAAGATTCAAGCCTTCGTTCAGAACAATATGATGAGCCCGCGCCAGCGCCCAGCTCTCAATATCAGGATCTATCATTCGATATCTCCGCCGATTCATTCGGCATCAAGGATATTCACGAATCATTTTACAGGAGGCACTTAAGTAGAAAATAGAATCATAAGCGGAATATTTTGCAACTGGCCCGCCCAGGGAATTCAGGCCGACAAGAGGAATTTTTGCCGGCAAAATCGGAAGAACCGGGCGGAATGTGCAATCCTATACATAAGTCGACTTGAACATGTACTTTCATGCCCTATCCGCCGCACCCACCTCAAACGGCTTTTGAAAAGCGTCCATACGGTCATTTACCCGCATTCGCCTTGACTTTCGCGCGGGTTTCCTGTTTATCGCGCCCAATCCGCGACGAGCCGCATGACTCCGAGCCGCCGACCGGGACTTTGAGATCCCGGAGGTCAACACCCGACAGCGCGAAGCGCCCTCGGGTGCTTTTTGGCTTTGCGTCTTGTTTTCGTCAAGGAAAAGCACGACGTTTCCGGGCATATCCCAACCCGCCCTAAACGTATCAAGGAAGAGCCGATGTTTGAAAACCTCCAGGACCGTCTTGGATCCATTCTGAATGGACTGACAGGCCGTGGCGCGCTTTCGGAAACCGATGTTTCCGCAGCGTTGCGCGAGGTTCGCCGTGCGTTGCTGGAGGCCGACGTCGCGCTCGACGTCGTGCGTTCCTTCACCGACCGCGTGCGTGAAAAGGCCGTCGGCGCCGAGATCCTGAAGTCGATCAAGCCCGGCCAGATGGTCGTCAAGATCGTCCATGACGAACTGATCGAGATGCTGGGCGGCGAAGGGGTCGGCATCGACCTGCATGCGCCCGCCCCCGTCGTCGTCATGATGGTCGGTCTGCAGGGCTCCGGCAAGACAACGACGACGGCGAAGATCGCCAATCGCCTGTCGACGCGCGAGAAGAAGAAGGTGCTGATGGCGTCGCTCGACACGCGCCGTCCGGCAGCCCAGGAGCAGCTTCGCCAGCTCGGCGCCCAGGCCAATATCGATACGCTGCCCATCATTTCAGGCCAGTCGCCGACGGATATCGCCGCGCGCGCCGTGCAGGCGGCCAAGCTCGGCGGCCATGACGTCGTCATCCTCGATACCGCCGGCCGCACGCATATCGACGAGCCCTTGATGGTCGAGATGGCCGACATCAAGAAGCGCTCGAACCCGCATGAAATCCTGCTGGTCGCCGACAGCCTCACCGGCCAGGACGCCGTCAACCTCGCCCGCAATTTCGACGAACGCGTCGGCATCACCGGTCTGGTGCTGACCCGTATGGACGGCGACGGCCGCGGTGGTGCGGCCCTTTCGATGCGCGCCGTCACCGGCAAGCCGATCAAGCTGATCGGCGTCGGCGAGAAGATGAGCGAGCTGGAGGAATTTCATCCCCGCCGCATCGCCGACCGCATCCTCGGCATGGGCGACATCGTCTCGCTCGTCGAGCGCGCGGCCGAGAATATCGACGCCGAGAAGGCGGCCGCCATGGCCGCCAAGATGGCCAAGGGCAAGTTCGACCTCGACGACCTCGCCGATCAGCTGCGCCAGATGCAGAAGATGGGTGGCATGGGCGGCATCATGGGCATGATGCCCGGCATGGCCGGCATGAAGGACAAGATGGCTGCGGCCGGCCTCGACGACAAGCTGTTCGGCCGCCAGATCGCCATCATCCAGTCGATGACCAAGGCCGAGCGCGCCAATCCCGACCTGCTCAAGCATTCGCGCAAGAAGCGCATCGCCGCCGGTTCCGGCACCGATGCCGCCGCCATCAACAAGCTTCTGAAGATGCACCGCCAGATGGCGGACATGATGAAGATGATGGGCGGCAAGGGCAAAGGCGGCATGATGAAGCAGATGATGGGCGGCCTTGCCGGCAAGATGGGGCTGGGCGGCCTAGGCGGCATGGGCGGCATGCCCGATCTCTCGAATATTGATCCCCGGCAGCTCGAGGCCTTGCAGAAGCAGGCGGAAGCGGCGGGGCTTGGAAAACCGGGTGGGGGTATGCCCGGTCTCGGCGGTCTGCCGGGTGGTTTGCCAGGCCTGGGCGGCGCCAAGCTGCCGGGCCTTGGCGGTGGTTTCCCGGGATTGCCCGGATTGCCGAAGAAGAAGTGAAAGGATCGCTTGCCCCATGATTGATCCAAACGTCAAAGCCCAGCTCGCGAGCTACCGTCAGTCGATCGACAATATCGATGCCGCTCTCGTGCACATGCTGGCCGAACGCTTCCGCTGCACCAAAGAGGTCGGCGTGCTGAAGGCCAAATATAATCTGCCGCCGGCCGACCCGGCGCGCGAGGAATACCAGATCGAACGCCTTCGCCAGCTGGCGAAAACCGCCAATCTGGATCCGGATTTCGCTGAGAAGTTCCTGAACTTCGTCATCAAGGAAGTCATCCGGCATCATGAGCAGATCGCTGCAGATCACGCTGAACAGAGCGCTGCAGCCCGATAACCCGTACCACCGAACCAGGTGGTCAAGAAAAGCCTAAGGAGTAAAGAACATGGCACTGAAAATTCGTCTCGCCCGCGGTGGCTCCAAGAAGCGCCCGTACTACCACGTCGTTCTCGCCGATGCGCGCAGCCCGCGTGACGGCCGCTTCCTGGAAAACCTCGGTTCCTGGAACCCGATGCTTGCCAAGGACGACGAGAAGCGCGTTCAGCTGAACGCCGAGCGCATCAAGCACTGGATCGAAAATGGCGCCCAGCCGACCGACCGTGTTCTGCGCTTCCTCGATGAAGCCGGCGTTGCCAAGCGCGAAACCAAGAATAACCCGATCAAGGCAAAGCCGGGCAAGCGCGCCCAGGAGCGCGCCGCCGAAAAGGCTCAGAAGGTTGCCGACGCAGCCGCTGCTGCTGCCGACGCCGCGGAATAATCGGGACTTCCCTCGATCGAGCGGGCGGCATGGCGACATGCCGCCCGTTTTCGTTTCCAATCCTGCGCACTTCGTTTATGAGAAACCTGTCTTTCGGCTTCACATGAAGGAACCCATGACAAAGCTTGAAAACCCCGTTCTGATGGCGACGATCGGTGGCGCGCAAGGCCTCCGGGGCGAGGTGCGCGCCAAGGCCTATACGGCCGATCCCAGCGCGCTTGGCGACTACGGCCATCTGCACAGCATGGACGGCCGCAGTTTCGAAGTCCTCGAAATCCGCGAGACCAAGAATGTCGTCGTCGTCCGTTTCCGCGGCGTCAACGACCGCAATGCCGCCGAGGCGCTGAACGGACTTGAACTCTATATCGAACGCGACAACCTGCCGGACGAGGAGCTGGAGGACGACGAGTTCTACTATGCCGATCTCGAAGGGCTTGAAGCACTAGATGACAAGGGTGTCAGCTACGGCACGGTCACCGGCGTCTTCGATTTCGGCGCCGGCGATCTCCTGGAGCTCAAAGGCCCGGGCAAGCGCCCGGTGCTGATCCCCTTCTCCGAAGCCTCGGTGCTGGAGATCGATCTCGAGGCCGGCACGCTGCTGATCGATCCGCTGGCGGCGGGACTGGTCGACGATCCGGAGGAGCTTTCGAAATTCACCGCGGACAAGCCGAAAAAGAAGAAATGACGCCATGGCTTTCCGGGCGAGCGTGCTGACACTTTATCCGGAAATGTTTCCGGGACATCTGGGCTTCTCGCTCGCCGGCAAGGCGATGGAGCGCGGGCAATGGTCGCTGGACGCGGTGCAGATCCGCGATTTCGCCACCGACAAACACCGCAGCGTCGACGACACCCCGGCCGGCGGTGGCGCCGGCATGGTGCTGAAACCCGACGTTCTCGCCCGTGCGATCGACAGCACCTCGGAAAACGATACCCGTCCGCGGCTGCTGATGAGCCCGCGCGGCCGGCCGCTGACTCAGGAGCGCGTGCGCGCGCTCGCGGCAGGCGACGGCGTCATCATCGTCTGCGGCCGTTTCGAGGGCGTCGACCAACGGGTGATCGAGGCGCGCGGACTGGAAGAGGTCTCGATCGGCGACTATGTGCTGTCGGGCGGCGAGCCGGCCGCATTGATCGTCCTCGATGCGATCATCCGCATCCTGCCCGGTGTCATGGGCAACGATCTTTCCGGCCTGCACGAAAGCTTCGAAGGCGGACTGCTGGAACATCCCCATTATACCCGGCCGCAGGAGTGGGAAGGCCGCGAAATTCCCTCCGTCCTCACTTCGGGCAACCACGGCGCCATCGAGAAATGGCGGCGCGAGCAGGCCGTCCAGCTGACGCGGGAGCGGCGGCCGGATCTGCTCGAAACGGCCAGAAACGAGAAAAACGGCTGATTTCGCAGCCCTTTTCACAAAAATGCCGTCCAAGGGATGACAAGCCCTGACCTTTCGTGTATTGGCGCACGCGGAAATGGGGTTTATCCCCGTCTGCCAGCAAACAAAGAATGGCGAATCCGCTCCCGCCCTAGACGGGCAAAGTCCTGAGGACAATTCCGAAGGATCAGTGTCGAGCGCTCTGGCTGTTTCAGAAGAACCAAAGGTTAAGACGATGAACATCATTCAGCAGCTTGAGGCCGAACAGGCCGCCAAGATCGAAGCCAAGCGCACGCTTCCCGAATTTTCCCCGGGCGACACCGTCCGCGTCAACGTCAAGGTCACGGAAGGCAACCGTACCCGCGTTCAGGCCTATGAAGGCGTCTGCATCGCCCGCTCCGGCGGCGGCCTGCAGGAAAACTTCACGGTCCGCAAGATCTCCTACGGCGAAGGCGTCGAGCGCGTATTCCCGGTCTACTCGCCGATGATCGAAAGCGTCGACGTCGTTCGCCGCGGCAAGGTCCGTCGCGCCAAGCTCTATTACCTGCGCGACCGTCGCGGCAAGTCTGCCCGTATCGTTGAAGACACCGGCGTCCGCGCCCGCAAGCTCAACGACGCCGAGCGCGCCGCCATTGCCGAGGAAAAGGCACGCATCGAAGCTGAAAAGGTTGCAGCAGCCCAGGCGCTCGCCGCCGAGAAGGCAGCAGCAGAAGCTGCGGAAGCCAAGGCCGCAGCTGAAAAGGCCGCCGCAGAAGCAGCAGCCGCTGCAGCGGAACCGGCAGCAGAATAAGATCTGGCCACGCAAAATTCTTTGCTTGAAGCAAAATTCTTCGCTTGGAAAGGCGGCCTTCGGGTCGCCTTTTCTATTTTTTGTTTGGTCACGCAGCCGGCGGCCTTGCCTCGGGCCTATCTTCCGTGACAGTTTTTGCCGTTCAATTTTTAGGAACCATTCAATGTTGTTTCGTCGTACCGTTCTTGCGAGCTTCGCCGCCCTTGCTCTTGCCCCCTTGGCCGCATCGGCCGCCGAACTGCCTGATCTCGGCGGCAAGAGTGTCGTCGTCGTGACCGAGAATGCCTATCCGCCGCTGCAATTCGTCGATCCGAAATCGGGCAAGGCGATCGGCTGGGAATATGATGCGATGAACGAGATCGCCAAGCGGCTGAATTTCAAGGTCGAATACCAGAACACCAGCTGGGACGCGATGATCCAGGCAGTGTCCGACGGCCAGTACAACATCGGCATGACCGGCATCACCATCAAGGAAGACCGCAAGCAGAAGGTGGATTTCTCCGACCCCTATATGCGCTCGCAGCAGTTCATGCTGGTGCGCGGCGACGAGAAGCGTTTCACCGATGCCAAGTCCTTCGGCGAATTCAAGGATGGCCTGGTCGGCGCGCAGCCCGGCACCACGCCCTTCTACACCGCTGTCTATGAAGTGCTGGATGGCAACGAGCAGAACCCGCGCATCAAGCTCTTCGAAACCTTCGGCGCCACCGTCCAGGCATTGAAGGCCGGCGACGTCGACGTCGTGCTGACCGATGGCACCGCCGGCAAAGGATATGTCGATGCTTCAGGCGGCGCCCTGAAGCTGATCGGCGAGCCGCTCGGCACCGAGGATTTCGGCTTCATCTTCCCGAAGGGGTCCGATCTCGTCGCCCCCGTCAACGCCGCCATTTCGGCACTCAAGGCCGACGGCACGCTGGATGGGCTGAACAAGAAGTGGTTCCTCGACTACAAGATGGGCGAATGATGCCGAGCAGCCGCTAGACGAATGGCCCTGCAAACATCTTCCCACAGACCCGTCAAGGACGACTATCCCTGGTGGCTGGTCGCGCTCGTCGCGATCGGCATCGTCCTTGCCGTTGTCATCATCACCAACGATATCTATGCCCAGGTCTTTCGCACCGTCGTCAACGGTGTCGGCATCACCGTCTTCGTGACGCTGGTCGCCTTCGTGCTCGCCACCGTGCTCGGCCTCGGCATCTGCCTGCTCGGCATGGCCGACAGCCCGGTGTTGCGCCAGATCGCACGGTTCTACATCGAGATCATCCGCGGCATCCCAATCCTCGTGCTGCTGTTCTATGTCGCCTTCGTCGGTGCGCCGGCACTGGTCGCAGCCTATAATTTCCTGATTTCGCCGCTGGTGACGTCAGGCATGGCCGAGCCCATCCTGGTGCGCGATCTCTCACTGATGTGGCGGGCGGTCATCGCGCTGACGATCGGTTATTCCTCCTTCATCGCCGAGATCTTTCGGGCCGGTTTCCAGTCGGTCGATATCGGCCAGATCGAGGCGGCCAAGGCGCTCGGTCTCTCGCGCTACCGGCGTTTCCGCTCCGTCGTCTTTCCGCAGGCGATCCGGGTGATCTTCCCGCCGCTCTCCAACGATTTCGTTTCGATGGTCAAGGACAGCTCGCTCGTCTCCGTGCTCGGCGTCGCCGACATCACCCAGATGGGCAAGGTCTATGCCGCCGGCTCCTTCCGCTTCTTCGAGACCTATTCGATCGTCACCTATATCTACCTGATCCTGACGATCGGCCTGTCGCTGGCGCTGCGGCGGACGGAGAAGTGGCTGAAATCGCGGTGAATGCTTCAACAGCGGCCACAGCGCGGAGAGGCTCAGAGCGCCTCCTGTGATGATTCAAATTGAAGCCGCCGCGAAAAATCGCTATATGCAGGCGATGGAATCCAAGTTCAGATGCATTGGCGCGCATATTTTCGTGCTGCAGGACCATTATCGCCTGCCGGCGCGGTTTTTTGCCTGCGTGTCCGGTGCGCTCAACAGCCGACTTCGTTGATCGAATGACGGCCGGCGGAGCCTGATCTGCCATTTCTCGATTTTCCAAAAGCTTTAGAAAAACGGACTTAACGCCATGAGCGCACCGCGTACCCTCTACGACAAGATCTGGGACGATCATCTGGTCGACGAACAGGCAGACGGCACCTGTCTTCTCTACATCGACCGCCACCTGGTCCACGAAGTGACCTCGCCGCAGGCGTTCGAAGGCCTGCGCATGACCGGCCGCAAGGTGCGCGCGCCGGAAAAGACGCTCGCCGTCGTCGACCATAACGTTCCGACCTCGCCCGATCGCCATCTCGGCATCAAGAACGAGGAAAGCCGCATCCAGGTGGAGGCGCTCGCCACCAACGCCGCCGAATTCGGCGTCGAATATTATTCGGCAAGCGACAAGCGCCAGGGCATCGTCCACATCGTCGGCCCGGAACAGGGCTTCACCCTGCCCGGCATGACCATCGTCTGCGGCGACAGCCACACCTCGACGCACGGCGCCTTCGGTGCGCTGGCGCACGGCATCGGCACCTCCGAGGTCGAGCATGTTCTGGCGACCCAGACGCTGATCCAGAAGAAGGCAAAGAACATGCTGGTGCGTGTCGACGGCCTGCTTCCGCCGCACGTCACCGCCAAGGACATCATCCTCGCCATCATCGGCGAGATCGGCACTGCCGGCGGCACCGGCCACGTCATCGAATTTGCCGGCGAAGCGATCCGCGCGCTGTCGATGGAAGGCCGCATGACCATCTGCAACATGACGATCGAAGGCGGCGCCCGCGCCGGCCTCATCGCGCCTGACGAAAAGACCTTCGAATACATCAAGGGCAAGCCGCGCGCGCCGAAGGGCGAGGCGCTGGAACAGGCGATCGCTTATTGGAAGACGCTGCAGACCGACGAAGGCGCTCACTATGACCGCGTCGTCGTGCTCGACGCCGCCAGCCTGCCACCGATCGTCTCCTGGGGCTCCTCGCCCGAGGACGTCATCTCCGTCCAGGGCATCGTTCCAAACCCCGACGATATCCAGGACGAAACCAAACGCACCTCCAAGTGGCGCGCGCTCGACTATATGGGCCTGAAGCCGGGCACGAAGATGACCGACATCACGCTCGACCGCGTCTTCATCGGCTCCTGCACCAACGGCCGTATCGAGGATCTGCGCGAAGTCGCCAAGGTCGTCGAAGGCAAGACGGTTGCCCCGACCGTCGACGCGATGATCGTTCCGGGCTCAGGCCTCGTCAAGGAACAGGCGGAAGCCGAAGGTCTCGACAAGATCTTCAAGGCCGCCGGTTTCGACTGGCGCGAGCCGGGCTGCTCCATGTGCCTTGCCATGAACGACGACCGTCTGAAGCCGGGCGAGCGCTGCGCTTCGACCTCGAACCGCAACTTCGAAGGCCGTCAAGGCTTCAAAGGCCGCACGCATCTCGTCTCGCCGGCAATGGCAGCGGCCGCCGCGATCGCCGGGCACTTCGTCGATATCCGCGAGTGGAACTGATCCGTCAAAACGGATGACAGTCCGAAGCCCCCGATGCCTCCTGAAGGCATCGGGGGCTTCGCATTTTATGGTACCCTGTCTCATCAGGCGATGCCCCATATCCGTGTCAGTGCATGACCCGAGTTCCCGATTTCACCCGTTCGGGCAATCGACATCGAAGAATGCCTGTGGCTTCATCGACATGGCGCTTTCAGGCGCAACTCGCGCGACGTTCGACAGGCACCGCTTTCGGGCGTCCGTTACCGGCCTCGGCGATCAACTGGCCTGGCTGCACCAGGAAAGCTCCGCGTTGTGTGATCTGGGAGAATAGCCATGAGACCGAAAATGGCAGGACGCCTGCCGCGAACCATCCTGGGCGTATTCGTATCGCTGGCATCGATCGATGTCGCTGCTACCGCGCCGATCCATCCGACACCGCCGCCGGTGATCTCTTCCGCCCTGCTGCAACAGGTCGCGCAAAGCAAGATACCGTCCCTCAACGGGTATCGCGGCTACAGCAGCGCCCGGGCTGGCTATATCAGGAGCTCGAACGGCTACTGGTATCCCGCGCGCGCTTTCAATGCTTCGGACGAATATACCGGCTCGATCGGACGGCCGCAGCGCCTGAACAATGCCTGCAACTTCGGTTTTACCCCAACCAACGGCTCGTCCAAATGTAATTATTGATGCGACCGCCATACAAAGGCCGCCGCGGGCGATCTCTCCCGGGGCGGCCGCTGATTGGCTTAGCAATGATTGGGACGGCGATCAGAAGGTTGCTGTGTGCGGATCCGGTCCCATGCGGGCGTCGGCGCTGTCCAGCTTGGCGATCGCCGCCATGTCATCGGCATCGAGCTTGAAGTCGAACACCTTAAAATTCTCCTCGATGCGCGATGGCGTCACCGATTTCGGGATGACGACGAGGCCGGTGTCGATGTGCCAGCGGATGATCACCTGGGCCGGCGTCTTCTGATGCTTTTTGGCGATCTCGCCGATCACGGCGTTCGAGATGAACTTGCCCTGGCCGAGTGGGCTCCAGGATTCGGTGACGATGTTAAGTTTCTGATGAGCCTCCTGCGCCGCCTTCTGCTGGAAGTCGGGGTGCAGCTCGATCTGGTTGATGACGGGAACGACGCCGGTTTCGCCGATGATGCGCTCCAGATGTTCGGGATAGAAATTCGACACGCCGATCGAACGGGCGCGGCCCTCTTCCCGGATGCGCACGAAAGCTTTCCAGGTCTCGGTATAAAGACCGCGATGCGGCGACGGCCAGTGGATGAGATAGAGATCGACATACTCCGAACCGAGCTTCTTCAGGCTGCCGTCGAAGGCGCGCAGCGCATTGTCGTAGCCCTGGTCGGTATTCCTGAGCTTGGTGGTGACGAAGATGTCCTTGCGGTCGAGGCCGGAGGAGCGAATGCCTTCGCCGACGCCCTCTTCATTGTCGTAGCCGGAAGCAGTATCGATATGGCGGTAGCCTGCGGCGATCGCCGTCCGCACCGTCTGAGCGGCGATCTCCTGCGGCGTCTGCCAGACACCGAGGCCGACCTGGGGAATGGAATGTCCGTCATGGAAAGTGATGATGGGTTGAGCGGTCACACTATATCTCCGGGAGTTTGAAGAATTGGACGAGGCATGAATTGCGTCCGCACCTGCGGGCGTCCCGGAACGCATTTCAGCCGGAGCGTTCGGTCACCGAAAACATATAGGCGGCCGCATCCGGAAGACAATCAGACGACCCGGACAATCGTTCCCTTTCGAAGGTGCGGCAGCAGGCGGCGCATGTCGCGCAGGCTCACCGCGACGCAGCCGGCCGTCGGCTCGTAGCCTGGCCGGATCAGATGGAAGAAGATCGCCGAGCCGCGATTGCGCGCACGCGAGGAAATGTTCCAGTCCATCACCAGGCAGATATCGTAGAGCCCGTCGCTGCGCCGCATCTCTTCATGACTTGCGCCGAACGGCGCCTTGACGAGACGGTTGTAGCTGGCATTGCCGGACTGATCGCACCAGAGCATGTCGGCACGGATGCGGCGGATGGGAAGCGGCGTGACGAGCCGGCCGTTCCGCTCGCCCCGCCGGAAGCCTGATATCAGCCTCATCGAGGCGATCGGCGTGGCGCCGTCGCCCTCGCGTTTCATCACGGTACGCCCCGAGCGGCCGATCGCGGCAGGCACAGTGATCGCGCCAAGCCGGACGATCGCCCGGCTCTTACGCCCCGGCGCAGGGCGCACCACGATCGTCGATGGCGTCATGCCCCGTCCCTGCCTTGTTTTTTCCATTTTTCTCGCATGTCTTGCATTGTCTGGGGCTTTGATTGAAATCATATGAAAACCTGCGCGGCAACAGCCTGCGCCCGATCCTTGCCAAACCAGGAATTTGGCGTAGGACTAGGGGACTTAACATGAGGAAAGCAAGGGCATGACCGCACGCACCATTCTTCTGGTGGATGACGACGATGACCTTCGTCAGACCCTGACGGAGCAATTGTCGCTGTATGAGGAATTTTCGGTTTTGCAGGAAGCCAACGCCGGCAAGGGTGTTGCGACCGCCCGCTCAACACCGGTCGATCTGCTGATCATGGATGTCGGCCTGCCCGATATGGACGGCCGCGAGGCGGTGAAACTGCTGCGCAAGGGCGGCTTCAAGGCGCCGATCATCATGCTGACCGGCCACGATACCGATTCGGACACGATCCTCGGCCTCGAAGCCGGCGCCAACGACTATGTCACCAAGCCCTTCCGTTTCGCCGTTCTGCTCGCGCGTATCCGGGTGCAACTGCGCCAGCACGAGCAGAGCGAGGATGCGACCTTCACCGTCGGCCCCTACCTCTTCAAGCCGAGCCAGAAGTTGCTCACCACCGACAATGGTCAGAAGATCCGGCTGACGGAAAAGGAAGCGGCGATCATCCGCTATCTCTACCGTGCCGAACAGAAGGTGGTCACCCGCGACGTGCTTCTCGAGGAAGTCTGGGGCTATAATTCCGGCGTAACGACGCATACGCTGGAAACCCACGTCTACCGCCTGCGCCAGAAGATCGAGCGCGACCCCTCCAATGCCGAAATCCTCGTCACGGAAAACGGCGGCTACAAGATCATACCCTAGAGCATTTCCGTTTTCTCCGAATCACCGAAATGCTCTATCTCTGCGTTTCACGCAATTCCGGACGCAAGATCGCTCCGTACTAAGGCGAAAAGCCCGCATGGCGCTGACCGACGATATCAACCTGCTCGCGCAGCTTCCTCTGTTCAAGGACATGAACGAGGATCAGCTGCGGTTGATCGCCTTCGGCGCCGACCGGCGCATGATCGCCGCCGGCCAGATGCTGTTTCGCCAGGGCTCGCCCGCCGAGAGCGCCTACGTCATCCTCAGCGGTAGCCTGGAACTGAGCGCGACGAGCAGCGACGGCATGCAGAGGACAGAGGGGGTCGCCGGTCCCGGAACGCTGGTTTCCGAGCTGGCGCTGGTCACCTTGGTGGAGCGCAAGTTCACGGCCATCGCGCGCGAGGACACCAGCATCATCCGCATCACCCGTGCCCTCTTCCACCGGCTGATCGAGGAATATCCGGACGCAGCCCGACTGATCGAGAACCGCATCCGCGACAATCTCGCCGAACTTGCGGCAAAGGCCGCAAGCCAGTTCTACCGCTTCAGCTAAGACTGATAGAGACAGCGCGTCCGAAAGGACGCGCTAGAAATCGAAATGCGCCGTCACCGGCACGTGGTCGGAGGGCCGGTCCCAGCCACGCGCCTCCTTCAGGATCTCGATCCGCTTCAGATGCGGGCCGAGATCCGATGACGACCAGATATGGTCGAGACGGCGGCCGCGATCGGCGGCCTCCCAGTCCTTGGCGCGGTAGCTCCACCAGGTGTAGAGCTTCTCGTTTTCAGGCACATGCTGGCGCATGAGATCGAGCCAGGCGCCGCGCTTCATCACCTCGAGCAGCCCCTCGGTTTCGACCGGCGTATGGCTGACGATCTTCAGAAGCTGCTTGTGCGACCAGACGTCGTGCTCCAGCGGCGCGATATTCAGGTCGCCGACGAGGATGGCCGAGGTGTTGGCCTCGCCATTGGCTTTCAGCAGCTTCATCTCCTCGATGAAATCGAGCTTGTGGCCGAATTTCGGATTGATCGTCCGATCGGGCTCGTCGCCGCCGGCCGGGACGTAGAAATTGTGCAGCCGGACGCGGCGATTGCCGTGCTCGAAGATCGCCGAGATGTGGCGGGCATCGCCGACGCCGCAATAATCCTGGCGGTGATCCTCGGTCAGCGGAATGCGCGAAGCGATCGCCACGCCGTGATAGCCCTTCTGACCGTGGATGATGATGTGGTTATAGCCCATCGCCCGCAGCGGTGCCGCCGGAAACAGCTCGTTCGTCACCTTGGTTTCCTGCAGGCACAGGATATCAGGCCTGTGCTTGAGGACGAGTTGCTCGACGATCGGCATGCGCAGCCGCACCGAGTTGATGTTCCAGGTGGTGATCGAAAAACCCATGCCCGATGCCCTCTCGCGTCCAATGCCCGCGTGTCGGCCGAGCTGCAGCTCGACGCGACGCGCTTTCATGAAAGGGCTTTAGAATAAACGCGGACGCGAGGGAACCGGCCGCGTGCGAAAGCAACCGAAAAGCTCAGTCGCGCGACTGAGGCGTGCCTGGGATGCTCTCATACGGCACGCGGAAGACGCGATCATCGAACTGCATGCCCGTCTTGACGTTGAAGATCATCACCGAGGTGTCCTTGCCCTGATTGTCGGTGATCGTCCATTGACGCAGGTCGTAGGTCTTCGGGTCGAACATCATGGTGATGGTCGAGTTTCCAAACACCGTATTGTTGCCGAGCGCAATCGTCGTCAGGTCCGACTCTTCCTTCACGCCCTTCACCATGCCGGCCGACAGGTCGATGCGCTGCGCCAGGAGCAGGCTGAGCGGGGTCTTGGAGAGCGGATAGAGATCCCAGGTCTTGAGCTTCGTATTGCCGATGGCGACGTTCTTGCCGTCGGCGATCACCCGCATCGGCGACGGGTCGTCATAGTTGAAGCGCAGCTTGCCTGGGCGCTGGATGAAGAACTTCCCGCCGGTCTGCTCGCCGCGCGGGCCGAACTGCACGAATTCGCCCTGCATCGTCGTGACGCCGGAAAAATGGTCGGCGATCGCCTGCGCGGTGCCGGAGGCGGGAGCCGCCGCCTGAGCGTAAGCGCCGAGGGGAATGGCGCTCGCCACCGCAGCGACGGCAAAGGCGCCGAGCAGATCGCGGCGCGTTACCGTCAGGCCGGAGAGGAAGGTATCGGAGTGACTCATCTAAATCTCCTTTATGCGATCTGCATGCTGCCGAAAGGCGGCGTCTTCAAGGCATTGCGATCGGCCTGCGAGAGGTAACGGCTTCGATGCTGTCAGGTTTCCGCAAAAGCGGCTGCATCGGAAATATATGGCTGTTCTGTCAGCGGTCGAGGATGTCGCCTTCGGTGGGAACGAGAATCTCGCGTTTGCCGGCATGGTTGGCCGGTCCGATGATGCCTTCCTTCTCCATGCGCTCGACGAGCGAGGCGGCGCGGTTGTAGCCGATGCCGAGTCGGCGCTGGACGTAGGAGGTCGAGGCCTTGCCGTCGCGTAGCACGATGGCGACCGCCTGGTCGTAGGGATCTTCCGAATCGGACAGGTTGGAGGTGCCGGCCGGACCGCCGCCACCGCCGCCGTAATCGCCGTCGTCATCGTCATCGGCAGTGATCGCGTCGAGATATTGCGGCGAGCCCTGGGTCTTCAAGTAGGAGACGATCTCTTCCACCTCGACATCCGAAACGAACGGGCCGTGCACGCGCTGGATCCGCCCGCCGCCCGCCATATAAAGCATGTCGCCCATGCCGAGCAGCTGCTCGGCGCCCTGTTCGCCGAGAATGGTGCGGCTGTCGATCTTCGAGGTCACCTGGAAGGAAATGCGGGTCGGGAAGTTTGCCTTGATCGTGCCCGTGATGACATCGACCGATGGGCGCTGTGTGGCCATGATCACGTGGATGCCGGCGGCGCGCGCCATCTGCGCCAGCCGCTGCACGGCGCCTTCGATGTCCTTGCCGGCGACCATCATCAGGTCAGCCATCTCGTCGATGATGACGACGATATAGGGCATCGGCCTGAGATCGAATTCTTCGGTCTCGTACATCGCCTCGCCGGTATGGCGATCGAAGCCGGTCTGCACCGTGCGCGAGATCGCCTCGCCCTTCGACAGCGCCTGCTCGACGCGCGTGTTGAAGCCGTCGATGTTGCGCACGCCGATCTTCGACATCTTCTTGTAGCGCTCTTCCATCTCGCGCACGGTCCATTTGAGCGCGACGACGGCCTTCTTCGGATCGGTGACGACAGGCGAAAGCAGATGCGGGATGCCGTCATAGACGGACAGTTCGAGCATCTTCGGGTCGATCATGATCAGCCGGCATTGTTCCGGCGTCATGCGGTAGAGCAGGGACAGGATCATCGTATTGATGGCGACCGACTTGCCCGAGCCGGTGGTGCCGGCAACAAGCAGATGCGGCATCTTGGCGAGGTCGGCGATGACGGCTTCGCCGCCGATCGTCTTGCCCAGCGCCATGGCGAGCTTCGCCTTGCTGCCTTCGAAATCCCGGGAGGCGATGAGTTCGCGCAGATAGACGGTCTCGCGCGTCTGGTTGGGCAATTCGATGCCGATCGCGTTGCGGCCGGGCACGACGGCGACACGGGCGGCAATGGCGCTCATCGAGCGGGCGATATCGTCGGCAAGGCCGATGACCCGCGACGACTTGATGCCGGGCGCCGGCTCCAGTTCGTAGAGTGTTACGACAGGGCCGGGGCGGACATGGATGATGTCGCCCTTGACGCCGAAATCTTCGAGCACGCCTTCGAGCATGCGGGCATTCTGCTCCAGCGCGTCGGCCGAGAGCGTGGAATCGCGCACGACATTCTTGGGTTCGGCGAGCAGATGCATCGAGGGAAGCTGGAAACCCTCGGGACGGATGAACGAGCCCTGTGCCTCGCGCTCGATGCGGGCGCTGGGCTTCGGACGCGCCACCACGGGAACGACGCGCGGTTCCGGCTTGCCGGCGGGTTTTGCCGGGGCGCGGATCATCCAGTCGTCGTCATCGTCGTCGGGCAGGATATCGGCCGGGCGCGGCGGCATGTCGGCATCGAAGGGCAGATCGTGGTCATCATCGTCGTCATCGATGGAGAGCGACGGCGCAGAGACGATGCGGCGCGGTGATGCCGCCCTTGCCCCCATCGATGGCTCCATCGACGGTTCCATACGCTCGCCGCGGACGGTTGGCGCCTTGGCGCGCACGGGTTCGTTCAGCGTGCCGAACTCGTCATCGTTGAAATCATAGGGTGATTCGTAATCACCCTGGCGCCGCTTGCGCGGCCCCATGCCGAAGAGCCGGCGCAGCCGGCCCTGGCTCATGTACCAGGCATGCGTCATGGCGCCGCTGAAAGCCACCCAGCGGGACTCGTCGTCCTCCTCGTCCTCGTCTCCGACGACGCGGGCCTTGCTACGCGTTTCGACGTAATCCTCCTCGATTTCCTCGTCGACGTCGCTGCGGCCGACAAGGCCCGATGCAAAGAGCATCAGCCAGGCGGTCGGCGCGGCGAAGATGCAGCCGACGACCATGGCGAAGGTGCCTGTGGGATAGGTGCCGACGAAAAGTGCGGGAAAACGCAGGATCATATCGCCGACGACACCGCCGATGCCGTTCGGGATCGGCCAGGTAAGCGGCGGCGGAAAACAGCCGAGGACGGCGCAGGAAAGCACCGAACCGCCGAACCAGGCGCCGGCACGGGCGGGAATACGGCTGAAGCGACGGCCCGAGATCAGCGTCAGCGCCCAGGCGACGATCGGCAGCATCGAAACGACGCTGGCAAGGCCGAGGAACTGCATGACGATATCGGCAAAGGCCGCACCGCTATAACCGAGAATATTCGTCGGCAGGTTGGCGGTCGCGTAGGAATAGCTCGGATCCGCGACATTCCATGTCGCCAGCGCCGCGACGCAGAACGCCAGCAGCAGAAAGATCGCAAAGCCGATGAGCGCCTGGATCTGCCGCAGCATGAATGCCGAGAAGGAGAACCGATCCGGACGGCCATCCATTGCCGGCGACGTGCTTCTTGCCATGTGTCTAACCCGTCCAATGCCTGAGGACACGCGAATCGCTGAAGCTTCGTCGTGCCAAAATGCGTCCGCTCTACCTAATCAGAGCCGGGTTAAAGCGATGTTAACCATGCATGCCTGGACGACAATTCCGGACAGGGAAATGAAAAAGACCCGAACCTTGGAAGGTTCGGGCCAAATGCGGTCTATGGCAGCTTTTCCGGGTCTAACCCGGAAAAGCTCTAGATAGGCCGCGACGGGCCATGCAGCGGCGCCCTTTTGCCGGGCGCCGCAAACCCTGTGATCAGGAAGAGTGGTAGGCGGCTTCGCCGTGGGTCGAAAGGTCGAGACCTTCGCGCTCGGCTTCGACGGTGACGCGCAGGCCGATGACGACGTCAACGATCTTGTAGAGGATCGCCGAACCGATACCCGACCACAGCAGCGTCGTCAGCACGCCCTTGGCCTGGTTCAAGACCTGGGTTGCCGTACCGGCATAGGAGGCTGCGAAATCGGCTGTCGAATAATCGACGATGCCTGCACCGCCGAGCGCCGGGTTGACGAGGATACCGGTGCCGAGAGCGCCGATGATGCCGCCGACGCAATGGACGCCGAAGACATCGAGGCTGTCATCGTAGTTGAACTTGTTCTTTACGACGTCAACGAAGAAGTAGCAGACCGGCGAAACGATGAGGCCGAGAACGATCGAACCCATCGGGCCGGCAAAGCCTGCCGCCGGGGTGATGGCGACGAGACCGGCGACGGCGCCGGAAGCACCACCGAGCATGGAGGCCTTGCCGCGGGTGAGGGTTTCGACGATGCACCAGGACACAGCGGCGGCAGCCGTTGCGACGAAGGTGTTGATAAAGGCAAGCGAGGCATAGGAATTGGCTTCGAGGTTGGAGCCGGCATTGAAGCCGAACCAGCCGACCCAGAGCAGCGAGGCGCCGACCATGGTCAGCGTCATCGAATGCGGAGCCATGATTTCCTTCTTATAGCCCGTGCGCTTGCCGAGCATGATGGCGCCGACGAGGCCCGCGATACCGGCATTGATGTGAACGACCGTGCCGCCGGCAAAGTCGATTGCGCCATAGGAGAAGATCAGGCCGGCTGGCGACGTGTAGGAGCTCGGACCGCCCCAGAACCAGACCATGTGCGCCATCGGGAAGTAGATGAAGGTGACCCAAAGCACGACGAAGAGCATGACGGCCGAGAACTTGATGCGCTCGGCGAATGCGCCGACGATCAGGCCGGGCGTGATGCAGGCGAAGGTCATCTGGAATACGATGAAGGTGTATTCCGGAATGGCGACGCCCTTCGAGAAGGTTTCGACGAGCGACGTGGTGTTGACGCCGGCCAGGAACGCCTTGGAGAAGCCGCCGACGAAGCTGTTCAGCGAGCCGCCATCGGTGAAGGCGAGCGAATAGCCGTAGGTCACCCAGATCAGCGCCACGACGGCGGTGATCATGAAGACCTGCATCAGCACGGAGAGCATGTTCTTGGCGCGGACGAGACCGCCGTAGAAAAGCGCAAGGCCGGGGATGGTCATCAGCAGGACGAGCGCCGAGGAGACGAGCATCCAGGTATTGTCACCCTTGTCCATGGTGAGAGCAGGAGCGGCAGCAGCGGCAGCGGCTGGCGCAGCCTCCTGCGCAAAAGCCACAGCCGGCGCCAGAAGGGCAGCCGTTGCTGCGCAAGTCAGCGCAAAGGCGGAAGAAAACTTCGAAAGTGACATTGGAAAAAGCTCCTTGATCTGCCGTTCTTACAGCGCTTCTGAATCGGTTTCGCCCGTACGGATGCGCACGGCATGGTCGATCGAATAGACGAAAATCTTGCCGTCGCCGATCTGACCGGTCTTGGCCGATGCCGCGATGGCTTCGACCGCCCTGTCGACGAGTTCCGATGCAACGGCGATTTCGATCTTGAGCTTCGGCAGGAAGCTGACCGCATATTCGGTGCCGCGATAGATTTCGGTATGTCCCTTCTGGCGCCCGTAGCCCTTCACTTCGGTCACGGTCAGCCCCTGAATACCGATCGCCGTAAGAGCTTCGCGGACCTCATCGAGCTTGAACGGCTTGATAATGGCCATCACAATTTTCATCTGGTTTCCCATCCTTCGTTATCCTCGGCGCGGAGCCGACTCTCCTTGCCGCTGACGTTCCTGAACAGCGACCGGCGATATACATTCAAGGGGCGTGCCAGATTCGAGGCAACTTATAAGTTATTGAAAAATAAAGATTATAATAAGGAATGCCAATAAACAGGCAATTGATCGGCCAATAAGCGCACAAATAATGCGCAAATTTACAAATATGCACATTATTTATTCATTTGCCTTTTTCCGAATCAGACCTTCCTGCGCAACGGAGGCGATCAGCTCACCCGTTCGGGTAAACAGGCAGCCCCGGGTCAACCCCCTGGCGCCCGAGGCCGACGGGCTATCCTGCGTATAGAGCAGCCAGTCGTCGAGCTTGCAGGGTCGGTGGAACCACATGGAATGATCGAGGCTCGCCACCTGCAGGCTCTGGTCGAAGATGGAAGTGCCGTGGGCATAGAGCGACGTATCGAGCAGAGTCATATCCGAAAGATAGGCAAGCACCGCCGCCTGATAGAGTCGGTCGTCGGGAACCGGGCCGGTGGCGCGCACCCAGACGTCCTGCCTCGGATCGAGCTTCTTGTCGGAAAAATAATGCGTCAGCGAGACCGGGCGGATCTCGATCGGCCGCTCGCGCTGCCAGTATTTTCGGATCGCCTCCGGCGCATGCGCAAGATATTCTTCCTTGATCTGCTGTTCGCCGAGCAGCGCTTCGGGCATTTCGACCTCGGGCATTGCGATCTGGTGCTCGAAGCCCGGCTCCTCCACCTGGAAGGAGGCCGACAGCGCAAAGATCGCCTTGCCGTGCTGGATGGCGACGACACGCCGCGTGTTGAAGCTCGATCCGTCGCGGATGCGCTCCGCCTGGTAGACGATCGGCACCGAGGGATCGCCGGGGCGCATGAAATAGGCATGCAGCGAATGGACGAAACGCTCGCCTTCGATGGTGCGCTGCGCCGCCATCAGCGCCTGGCCGATCACCTGCCCCCCGAAGACCCGCTGCCAGCCGACCTTGGGACTGCGACCGCGGAAGATATCGACCTCGATCGGCTCAAGGTTGAGCGTCGAAAGCAACGTCTCCATCGCCGAAGGTCCTGATGTCTCGCGCGTCATTTTCTATGTCTCCCGGCGGTAGGAAGTGAAGTTGCGATGATCTATATAGATCACATCTGAGGCACAAGGTACGGGAGCGGCGCGATGCTGGACATGCTGGTTGTGGGCGGGGGTTATGTCGGCCTGTCCGCTGCTGTCGCGGTCAAACAGGCAGCACCCCATCTGAATGTCGCGGTCGTCGAGGCGGCTCCCGCGCATGTCTGGAAAAACGATACGCGCGCCTCCGCTATCATCGCGGCGGCGGCAAAGATGCTCGAGGTCTTCGGCATCTGGGACGAGATCGAGCCGGAGGCCCAGCCGATCACCAAAATGATCGTCACCGACTCCAGGACTTCTGATCCGGTGCGCCCGGTTTTTCTGACCTTCGACGGCGAAGTCGCCGAAGGCCGGCCCTTCGCCCACATGATCCCGAATGTCGCAATGGTCGCAGCGCTGCGCGCCGCCTGCGAGCGGCTCGGCATCGACATCCGCCACGGGCTCGGCGCCACCGAGCTGAAGACCCACGACACCCATGCCACCGTCACGCTTTCGGACGGCAGCGCGCTGGAGACCCGGCTGCTGGTTGCCTGCGACGGCGTGCGCTCGACGTTGCGCGATCTTGCCGGCATCAGGACCGTCACCTGGGACTACGGCCAGTCCGGCATCGTCGCGACCGTCGAACACGAGCGGCCGCATGACGGATGCGCCGAGGAGCATTTTCTGCCGGCCGGCCCCTTCGCCATCCTGCCGCTGAAGAACAACCGCTCCTCGCTCGTCTGGACGGAGCGGACGCCGGATGCCAACCGGCTGGTGGCCGCCGACGATCTGATCTTCGAGGAAGAGCTCGAACGCCGCTTCGGCCACAAACTTGGGAGCTTGAAAGTCATCGGCGACAAGCGTGCCTTCCCGCTCGGCCTCACCCTGGCGCGCTCCTTCGTCGCGCCGCGTTTCGCGCTGGCCGGCGACGCCGCCCACGGCATCCATCCGATCTCGGGCCAGGGCCTCAATCTCGGCTTCAAGGATGTGGCGGCGCTTGCCGAAACCATTGTCGACGCCGATCGCCTCGGCCTCGACATCGGCTCGATCAACATCCTCGAACGCTACCAGACCTGGCGGCGCTTCGACACGTTCCGCATGGGCGTGACCACCGACGTGCTGAACCGGCTCTTTTCCAACGATGCAACGCCGATCCGCATCGCCCGCGACGTCGGCCTCGGTCTGGTCGACCGGCTGCCGCGCCTCAAATCCTTCTTCATCGGCCAGGCGGCCGGGACGACGGCAAAGGACAATCCGCGCCTTCTGGCCGGCGAGATGATTTAACCTTTGTTTTTACGCAATTGCCGGCAAAAGCGCTTCGCGCCCTGCCCGAGAAACCGCTTCGCACTTTTTCCTGGAATTGCTTTATTCGTCGAGGCGGCGGGCTTCGGACACCAGCATGATCGGAATGCCGTCGCGGATCGGGTAGGCCAGCCGCGCCTTTTCCGAGACAAGCTCATTGTGCTCGCGATCATAGGAAAGCCGCTCCTTGGAGAGCGGGCAGACCAGGAGATCGAGCAGTTTCGGATCGACGCGGCTGAGTTTTTCGTCCATGGCTGAAGTCTACTGCAGAACCGTGTCGGAGTCACCGAAGACACGCGCCAGCACGATTTCGGTAATGGCGATCAGCGTCTCGGCCCGCGTCTTCAGGTCGGGCGCCTCGAGCAGCGCCTGTTTTTCCGCCGGCCCGAAGGGCGACATCATGGCGAGGGAATTGACAAGCGTCAGATTGCTCGCCCGCTCGACGCTCTCCCAGTCGGCCTCCAGCTTGTTGGCATCGAGATAGGCCTTGAAGGCGGTCAGAAGCGCAGCGCGGTCGACCGCGTCCTCCTCGTTCGCGGCCGAGAGATCGGCGATGAACGGGGCGATCCGGAAGGTGCGGAAGGGATCGCTGGTGGCTTTCTCCTCCAAGAGCCGGAAGCGGCAGACACCGGTCAGTGAAACGATATAGCGCCCGTCGCCGGTCTCGGCGAAGGAGGTGATGCGGCCGAGGCAGCCGACAGCGGCAAGATTGGGCTCGCCGCCCTTGTCCTCGTGTTCGCCGAGCGCCGGCTGCACCATGCCGATCAGCCGGTTTCCGGTCAGCGCCGCATCCAGCATCGCCAGATAGCGCGGCTCGAAAATGTTGAGGGGAAGCTGCCCGGCCGGCAGGAGAAGGGCGCCGGTCAGGGGGAAGACGGCGATTGAATCAGGCAGATCGCCCGGCTTCAGGTATCTGGCATTCCCGACTTGCATGAAACCGTCCCGCATTCTTGTAACGGGCATGCCCGTTCTGACGAGAATGTGGTGCCCCTGTCCGAAAACGCAAGGGCAGATACTCGAAACTTAGCGCTAACCCCAAAAATCGGGGTCGATATTGCCCGGCGCGTCCTGCTGGACACGCCGCGCTCCAAAGCAATTCCAGGAAAGCCGAGCCGCTCTAGGAGAACAGCATCGCCGAAAGCTTGCGGCGGGCGGCAACCGTCGCCGGATCCTTGAAGCCCCAGACCTCGAAGAACTGCAGCAGCTGCCGGCGGGCGCCATCATCGTCGAAGGCACGATCCTTGCGCATGATCAAAAGCAGATGTTCGGCCGCTTCGTCGCGCCGGCCTTCGACATTGAGGATCTTGGCGAGCTTCAGCCGCGCCGCGTGATCATCGGGATTGGCGGCAAGGTCGCGTTCGAGCGCAACGGGATCGCCGAGCTTGCGGGCCTCCTCGATCTGCTCGAGCTTCTTCAGCACCGCCTGGATGCCGGCATCTTTCGACAGCTCTTCCGGCAGCTCGGTCAACACCTGGCGCGCCCGCTCATGCTGGTTTGCGGCGATCATGCATTCGGCCATGCCGGCGAGCGCCTTGGCATTTTCGGGATCGGCCTGCATGACGGCGCCATAGAGCTGGGCGGCTTCGTCGATATTGCCGGCGGCAAGCAGTTCTGCCGCTTCCGCAAGCACGGCTTCGATCTCGGCCGCCTCATCGGCGCCGGCCGGACCGGCGATGCGGTCGATGAACTGCTGGATCTGGCTTTCCGGCACCGCACCCATGAAGCCGTCGGCCGGACGGCCGTTGACGAAGGCGATGACGGCCGGGATCGACTGGATGCCGAGCTGGCCGGCGATCGAGGGATGATCGTCGATGTTCATCTTGACCAGCCGGACCCGGCCCTTGGCTTCGTTGATCACCTTTTCCAGGACCGGCGTCAGCTGTTTGCACGGACCGCACCAGGGCGCCCAGAAATCGACCAGCACCGGTTGCTTGCGCGATTCCTCGATGACGTCCTTGCCGAAATTCGCGGTCGTCGTTTCCGTGATGTAGCTGCCGGCCGCAGCTGCGGGTGCCGTTGCTGCGCCGAAGCTTGTCGTCGCCGTCATCTGATTTCCGAAGGAACCGTTATAGGGGTTGTCGCTGCCGCTCATAGGTATCTCCCGCCGCGCCGATCCTGCCGGCGTCTTTGCCAAAGCATGTCGCGCAAAACTGTGGTGCGGTTTTACGACAAGGACATGCGCAAAACCAAAGACTAAAGCGCCGCAAGCCAATCTGAAAGATCACGACGCGCTTTAGCGCTAAAATCGTATGTCAGGACGTCACTTTCAAGACAAGCGGCTTGTGCCCGGTCGCCTCCATGAAACGGATGAGATCGCTGCTCGCAATCGAGGTCGTCGCATCGTTGGATAGCGGATGGCAGTTGACGATCTCTTCGCGCATCAGATCGGCATCGAGCACGAAGGTGACATTCTCCGAGGTATCGTTGATCGCGCCGAACGCGGTGACGGCCCCGGGAATGACACCGAGATATTCCATCAGCTTTTCCGCCCTGCCGAAGGAAACCCGGCCGGACCCGCCGATCAGATTGTGCACCTGTTTGAGGTCGACCTCGGCATTTTCCTCCACGGTCAGCAGAAAATACCTGTCCTTCTTGTCCTTGATGAAGAGGTTCTTGGTGTGACCGCCGGGGATCTCGTCACGAAGGGCAACCGATTCGGCGACGGTGAAAACCGGCGCATGATCGACCGTCTTATGGGCAATGCCGAGGCCGTCGAGAAAGGCAAACAAATCTTCTCTTGTCTTGGGGGTATTTTCGGACATCGGGCAATCCATTCGGCGGAATAACAAAATCGAGGCGCCCTGCTTAAGTCCGTCCACATCGTTTGGCAATCTTCGGAACCGACGCTCTACCCCCACATTTGCGGCCTTTCCGCCCGTCCTCCTCTGAGACCAGAATTTTTTCTTCGCTTCTCCGTCATTTCCCTGTTGCATTTGAAAACCCGTTAGGCCATATAGCGCCCGTCGCCACGAGGCGGCGCCCACGGTCCAACAACTACCCCGGACCGATGTGGATTGAGCGGGTGTAGCTCAGGGGTAGAGCACAACCTTGCCAAGGTTGGGGTCGAGGGTTCGAATCCCTTCGCCCGCTCCAGTTTCTTCCTTGTCAGGTCAGGCACATGCGATCTCAGCGTCTTTGACGAGATCTACTTGCGACTTTTACCAATCCTTCCGAGAAGAATGTCCGTCGTCAACGCAGGCGATATTTCGCCGCGAGCAACGCCGCCAGTTCCATGCGGCAATCGATCAGTGGGCTGACATCCTGTCGTGCCTTTGCCATCGCCATGGCGCCGGAATAGGCTGCGATGACAAGCGTGGCGAGGCTGTGCGGATTGAGCTCGCTCGCGTGTTTTTCCTCCGCGTCTCTCGCAAACTTGGCGGACAGTGCCTCGTGCCAGGCGCCGAATACGGCGCTGACAACCTCGCGCATCTCCGAGTCATGATGGGATACGTCCATTGCCATGTTGTTGAGCGGGCAACCGGAGACCCGGCCGTTATGCATCAGTTCATTGATGATGTTCTCAAAGATCAAGTCTATGGCGGCCGGCACATCTGCACTTGTGTGGAGCGGCGCGATCCATGTTTGCCGAACGGCTTCAGCCACGCGATCGCGAATGACCGCAAGTCCGAGGTCGCGCTTGGCCGGAAAATGATGCGCCATGGCACCACCGGATACTGAAGCCCTTTCGCGCAATTCCAGCATGCCGGTTGCGAGATAACCCTGGGTAACGAAGGCGTCGTAGGCGGCATCAATGATCCGGCGACGTACGCCTTCGGGATCATTGGTTCTTTTGTTTTCGGTCATGGTTTCTCAACTCGTCCTGCGCGCACATTAGCACCTTGACATAACAGGTCAATTGTCCTGTTATGAATACAGGACAATTGACCTGTTGAGGAAGCCATGAATCCGCATTCCGTATTCGAACTTCGCCGTTATCGGCTTCTCCCGGAAGGCAGAGAATCATTGATCGATCTGTTTGACAGGGAATTTGTTGAACCTCAGGAGGCCCTGGGCATGCGCGTCGAAGGGGAGTTCCGCGATCTTGACGATCCTGATTCCTTTGTGTGGGTTCGCTCTTTCAAGGATATGGAAACTCGAACGGAGGCTCTCGCATCCTTTTATTCAAGCCCGACCTGGAAAGAACATGGGCCGGCAGCCAACGCGACGATGCTCAATTCGGATAATGTCCTGCTCTTGAAGCCGGCGGTAGGCGTCCACCCGTTCGTGCATAATCTGCCAAGGGACAAGGAGGTGAGCCGCTCCAAGGTGCAGGGTCTTATCAGGCTGAATATCTGCTCGCTCGCCCCTGGGACAGAGGAGGATTTTGCCAGGTTTTTCCGCGACGATGCACTCCCGGCCATGCGGGATGCTGGTGCGCGCATCGATGCTCTGTTTGTGACGGAGCGAAGTAAGAACGATTTTCCCAGGCTGCCGGTTCGCGAGGGAGAAACCGTATTTGTCTGGTTTGAATGTCACGAAGATCAAGACCGTGCCACCGACTACGAGCGCCGCTTGCGGCGCAGTCTCATCTGGGGACGCGAGATTTATCCACGGATGGACAGCCAGTGCTGGCGTAGGATCGAGGTCTCCCACTTGACGCCGACTCCGCGGTCGCTTTGCGCTTGGTAAGCGACGTTACCAACTCGTCTACACAAAAAATGTCCGCCTCGGCTGCTTTCGGATAGTCTACCAGGCCGATCTGGATCGATTTTGTAATTTATTGCCGTTGATCGATTCATTTTGCGAACTATCATCGATCAGATAGCGACGGCGCGTCTTCGGATCAAAACCCTTTATGTTCAGTTCATCGCAGCGCGAGCTTCTGCGGATCATCGATCAGGGGACGCCGCCAGCATCGCCGCCCATAACGTCCTGATTGCTCCCAACTCCTGAGGTATCCCATGCGCATCGCCGTCGGTGGCATTCATATCGAATGCAGCACATACAATCCCGTCCTGAACGAGGAGAAGGATTTTCGCGTGCTGCGCGGCGCGGCGCTGCTGGAAGCGCCGTATTTCGCCTTCCTCAGGGATTACGATGCCGAGTTCCTGCCGACGATCCATGCGCGCGCCATTGCCGGCGGCCCGGTTTCGCGCGCCACCTACGAGGCCTTCAAGGGCGAATTCCTCGAGCGGTTGAAGCCGTTGCTGCCGCTTGACGGTCTCTATCTCGCCATGCATGGCGCCATGTATGTCGAAGGCATGGAGGATGCCGAAGGCGACTGGATCAGTGCGGCGCGTGCGCTGGTCGGCGAGGATTGCACGGTTTCGGCCAGCTATGACCTGCACGGCAACGTCACGCAGCGCATCATCGATGCGCTCGACATCTATTCCACCTATCGCACTGCGCCGCATATCGATGTCGAGGAGACGATGCGCCGCTCGGTCTTCATGCTGGTCAAGAGCCTGAAGACCGGCGAGAGGCCGATCGTTCTCTGGGCGCCGATCCCGGTGGTGCTGCCCGGCGAGCGCACCAGCACCGTCGATGAGCCGGCGAAAAGCCTCTATGACATGCTGCCTGGGATCGATGCGATCGACGGCGTCTGGGATGCATCGCTGATGGTCGGTTATGTCTGGGCCGATGAACCGCGCGCCACCGCCGCTGCCATCATGACTGGCACCGACCGCACCGTGCTGGAGCGCGAGGCCAAACGCCTCGCCAAAGCCTATTGGGACGTGCGCGAAGACTTCGTCTTCGGCTGCGAGACCGGCTCGCTCGAGGAATGCGTCGCGAGAGCAATCGCAAGCCCGACCGCCCCTGTCGTGCTGGCCGAATCCGGCGACAACCCCACAGGTGGCGGCGTCGGGGACCGGGCCGACGTGCTGGCCGAGCTGATCGCCAGGGGCGCCACCGGCGTCGTCTTCGCCGGCATCGCCGACAAGGCGGCGACCGAGGCCTGTTATGCCGCCGGCATCGGTGCGGAACTGGAGCTCAGCGTCGGCGCCTCGCTCGACACCAAGGGCAGCAAATCGGTCACCGCCTGCTTCACCGTCAAATTCCTCCACGAAACATCGGATGCCGCCGACCGTCAGGCGGTGGTTTCGGTCAGTGGCATCGATCTTGTGCTTTCCGCAAAGCGCCGGCCCTATCACAACATCGTCGATTTCACCCGGCTCGGCCTCTACCCGCATCGGGCGAAGATCATCGTCGTCAAATCGGGCTATCTCTCTCCGGAACTGGCGCCGATCGCCAATCCGAACCTGATGGCGCTATCGACGGGTGTCGTCGACCAGTTCGTCGAGCGCCTGCCGCGGCTGCGCAAGCAGCATCCGACCTACCCGTTCGACAAGGATTTTGACTTCGAACCGCAGGTCTTCATCTCCGCACGTTCACGGCAGGCCTGAAGTTCGCCTGAACCAATTGCGTTTTCCTGGATGATATTGTCGATCGCGGCACCGCCCTGTCGCCACGAGCGACTGTTTTTCCGCATCGCGGCAATGGCCGTGTTTGAGCAAAAAATGGGCATACTTCGATTTGCACAAAAAAGCGCTTGACGGTCGGGGCGATTTGGTTTGCACTGAACCAATAGAAAATTGGTACGGACCATTTAGCGAATACCGATGGATGAGACGCAGGGCAATTCGAATTATGCGCTGGAGAAGCTGCGGGCCCTCCTGCAGTCCGACAGTCTCGACGCCGACGGCAAGCTGCCGACCGAGCGCGCCCTTTCGGAAATGCTTGGCGTCGGCCGTCGCGCCGTCCGCCGCGCCCTCGAAGTGCTGGAGGCCGAGGGCCGCATCTGGCGCCGCCAGGGCTCCGGCACCTATGCCGGCCCGCGCCCCGACGGCTGGAGCGATCATGTCGGCTCCATCGTCGCCGGCACCGATCTCATGGAAGTCATGGAAGTGCGCCTGCGCATCGAGCCGCAGCTCGCCCAGCTTGCCGCCATGCGCGCCAAGGCCGCCGATATCGAGCGCATGTATGATCTGGTGAAGAAGATCTACGAAAGCACCGATGCCGACGGGCGCGAACTCTGGGACGGGGCGCTGCACCGCCAGATTGCCCAATGCGCCGGCAACGGTTTCTTCCTCACCATCTTCGACGTCATCAACCGGGTGCGGCAGGACGAGGCCTGGCAGACGATCCGCGAGCGCGCCCGCAGCGCCAGCCGGACGCGGTCCGTCACCTTCGGCCAGCACACGGCGATCGTCGATGCCATCGCCGCCCATGATCCTGCCAGGGCGGGCGAAGCCATGCGCCAGCATCTGCTGACGCTGCAGGAAAGCCTCATCCGCATCACCTCGCTCGATCACAGCGAAACGGAGGTCGACAAGACCCTCGCCTGAACAGGGAGGTGAGCAGAGAAAAAAGCAGAGCGGGCCATAACCGCCGGTTGGAAGCAAAAACCAAGCAAAATAGAACAGAGGAGAATGGAATGAAGATCGCCAAATTGCTGACCGCCACCGTTGCCGGCGCCCTGTTTGCGCTTCCTGCCTTCGCCGTCGACCTGAAGATCGGCCTGCAGGACGATGCCGACGTGCTCGATCCCGCGCAGTCGCGCACCTTCGTCGGCCGCATCGTCTATACTGCGATGTGCGACAAGCTGGTCGACGTCTCACCGGACCTGAAGATCGTGCCGCAGCTTGCCACCGAATGGAGCTGGTCGGCCGACGGCAAAGAACTGACCATGAAGCTGCGCCAAGGCGTCAAGTTCCATGACGAGACCCCGTTCAACGCCGAAGCCGTCGTCGCCACCATCGAGCGCAACATCACCCTGCCGGAATCACGCCGCAAGAGCGAGCTGAGTTCGGTCGCAAAGGTCGAGGCGACAAGCGAATACGAGGTCAAGTTCACCCTCAAGGCGCCTGACGTCACCCTTCTTGCCCAGCTTTCCGACCGCGCCGGCATGATCGTCTCGCCGAAGGCCGCCAAGGAACTCGGCGCCAAGTTCGGTGATCACCCGGTCTGCGCCGGACCGTTCAAGTTCGTCGAGCGCGTCCAGCAGGATCGCATCGTGCTCGAAAAGTTCCAGGACTACTGGAACAAGGACAAGATCTTCATCGACAAGCTCACCTATCTGCCGATCCCGGATACGACGGTGCGCCTCGCCAATCTGCGGTCCGGCGATCTCGACATGATCGAGCGCCTGGCGGCGACCGACGCTGAAGCCGTGAAGGCGGATTCGAGCCTGGTCTATGCCGACGCCGTCGGCACCGGCTACATGGCGCTCTATACCAATATCGGCAATGGTGCGCGTGCCGACAATCCTTTCGGCAAGGACAAGCGCCTGCGCCTGGCCTTCTCGCTGGCGATCGACCGCGATGCCGTCAACCAGATCGTCTATGAAGGCACGGCGGTTGCCGGCAACCAGCCCTTCCCGCCAAGCAGCCCGTGGTTCGACAAGGATATTCCCGTCCCCGCCCGCGATCTCGACAAGGCCAAGGCCCTGATCAAGGAAGCAGGCTTCGACCGCGTGCCGATCGAGCTGCAGATCCCGAACAATCCGGTTGCCATGCAGATGATGCAGATCATCCAGTCGATGGTCGGCGAAGCCGGCTTCGACGTCAGCCTGAAATCGACGGAATTCGCCACGCTGCTGAGTGAGCAGACGGCCGGCAACTATCAGCTCAGCCGTTCCGACTGGTCCGGTCGTGTCGATCCCGATGGCAACATCCATCAGTTCATCACCTGCAAGGGTGGCATCAACGACACGAAATACTGCAATCCCGAGGTGGACAAGCTGCTGAACGAAGCCCGTGCCTCGACCGACGATGCCGTGCGCAAGGAGAAGTATGATGCCGCCGCCGTCATCCTGAACGACGATCTGCCGATCATCTATCTCGGCCACCAGTCCTGGATCTGGGCGCTGCACAAGAACATCACCGGCTTCACTCCCTCGCCGGATGGCATGATCCGCCTCGTCGGCGTCAAGAAAGCCGGCTGACCAGAAGCCGATCATGCGGCGGAAACCCTCCGCCGCATGATCCCAGTCGTGTCAGGATCGCCCATGTACACTTACATCGCCAAACGGCTCTTGGTCGCCATACCGACGCTTTTGATCATTTCGATCTTCGTCTTCTCGCTGCAGAAGTTGCTGCCCGGTGATCCGATCCTCGCCATGGCTGGTGAGGAACGTGACCCGCAGGTTCTCGAATTCCTGCGCGAGAAATACCGGCTGAACGATCCCGTGCCCTATCAATATGTCCATTGGCTGGGTGCGGCCCTTCAGGGCGATCTTGGCATCTCGCTGCGCACCAACCAGCCGGTTCTGCAGCTCGTCGGCGAAAAACTGCCGGTCACCATCCAGCTCGCCATCATGTCGATGATCTTCGCCTTTGCGATCGGCGTGCCGATGGGCATCCTGGCGGCCGTCAAGAAGAACACGATGATCGACTATATCGCCAACATCATCGCGCTGACCGGTCTGTCGATCCCGAATTTCTGGCTCGGCATCATGCTGATCCTGCTGGTCTCGGTCAATCTCGGCTGGCTGCCGGCATCCGGCTACGAACCCTTCTTCAGTAATCCGCTGCGTTCGCTGGAAACCATGCTGATGCCCTCCTTCGTGCTCGGCAACGCGCTGGCCGCGACCCTGATGCGGCACACCCGCTCGGCCATGCTCAGTGTGCTCAGCGCCGATTACATCCGCACCGCCCGCGCCAAGGGCCTGCCGGAAAGCACCGTCGTGCTCGAACACAGTTTTCGCAATGCGGTGCTGCCGATCGTGACGTTGACCGCCCTGCTTTTCGGCGAACTGCTCGCCGGCGCCGTGCTGACCGAGCAGATCTTCACCATTCCGGGTTTTGGAAAGCTCATCGTCGACGCCGTCTTCAACCGCGACTACGCCGTCGTCCAGGGCGTCGTGATCTGCACCGCGATCGGCTTCATTCTGATGAACCTCCTGGCCGACATTCTCTATGTCCTGCTCAACCCGCGCATGAGGGCCGCCCTATGACCGCGATCGGAGAGACGGGCATTCCGGCCGCGATCGACCGCACGCCGAGTCGCGCCTGGCGCAAGCTGAAGGCTAACAAGGGCGCCCTCGTCGGCCTTGTTATCATCGCCTTTTTCGCGATCCTCGCGGTTGCCGCCCCCCTCCTTCCAATTCCCGATCCGAACGCCACAAGCTGGTCGGCGATCCGCAAGGCCCCGTCCGCCGCCCATTGGCTCGGCACCGACGACATCGGCCGCGACATTCTTTCCCGGATGATCTGGGGCGCGCAGGCCTCGCTGATGGCAGGCGTCTTCTCGGTGGCAATCGCCGTTATCATCGGCGTGCCCTTCGGCCTTGTCTCCGGTTATTTCGGCGGCTGGATCGACATGGTGATCTCCCGCATCACCGAAGCCTTTCTCGCCATGCCTTTCCTCATCACCGCGATCGCGCTTGCAGCCTTTCTCGGTCCGAGCCTGACCAATGCGATGATCGCCATCGGCCTTTCGGCCATGCCCGTCTTCGTGCGGCTGACGCGCGGCCAGGTGCTCTCGGTCAAGACCGAGGAATATGTCGAGGGCGCCCGCTCGATCGGCCTCCGGTCCTCGAGCATCATCACCCGCTATATCCTGCCGAATGTCTTTGCACCGATCCTCGTGCAGGCGACGTTGACCGTCGCCACCGCGATCATCGCCGAGGCGAGCCTCTCCTTCCTCGGCCTCGGACAGCAGCCGCCGGCCCCGAGCTGGGGCTCGATGCTGAATGTCGCCAAGAACTTCCTCTCCCAGGCGCCATGGATGGCGATGTGGCCGGGTGCCGCGATCTTCCTCGTCGTCATCGGTTTCAATCTTTTAGGCGATGGCCTGCGCGATGCGCTCGATCCGCGCGAAGCATGATCTCTTGAAAGGACATTTGACATGACCGCATTCACAACCCGTCCAGAAATCCTCGGCACTTTCGGCGTCGTCACCTCCACGCACTGGATCGCCTCGGCGGTCGGCATGAGCATTCTCGAAAAGGGCGGCAATGCCTTCGACGCGGCGGTGGCGACGGGCTTCGTGCTGCAGGTTGTCGAGCCGCATCTTTGCGGTCCGGGCGGTGATCTGCCGGCGGTGATCTATTCGAAGAAGAAGGACAAGGTCGAGGTCATCTGCGCGCAAGGCCCCGCACCCGCCGGCGCAACGATCGAACACTATACGGCGGAAGGCCTGAGCCTGATCCCCGGCGACGGGCTGCTTGCGACCGTCATCCCCGGCTCCTTCGATGGCTGGATGCTGATGCTGCGCGACTACGGCTCGATGAGCGTGCGCGATGTGCTGGAACCGGCGATCTATTACGCCGAGCGCGGTCATCCGATGCTGCCGCGCGTCTCCGCCACCATCAACGGGCTCGCCGCCTTCTTCGAGAAGGAATGGCCGACCTCCTACGAGACCTGGTTGCCGAATGGCAGCGTCCCCGAAGCGCATGCGAATTTCAGGAATCCGGTGCTTGCCGAAACCTGGAAGCGCATCATCGCCGAGGCCGAGGCGAAAAGCGGGCGGGAAGCGCAGGTCGAGGCGGCCCGCGACGCCTTCTATCGCGGCTTCGTCGCCGAGAAGATCGACGACTACCTCAAAACCGCCGAGGTGATGGATGCGAGCGGCAACCGCCACAAGGGCGTACTGACCGCGACCGACATGGCAAACTGGTCGGCAACGATCGAGGAGCCGCTGACCTATGATTATCATGGCTGGACGATCGCCAAGATCGGTCCCTGGGGCCAGGGTCCGGTCTTCCTGCAGACCCTGTCGATCCTCAAAGGCTTCGATCTCGCCGCGATGAACCCCACCGGCGCCGATTTCGTCCATACCGTCGTCGAGGCGATGAAGCTCGCTTTCGCCGATCGCGAAGTCTATTACGGCGATCCTGATTTCTCGGAAATCCCCGTCGCGCACCTGCTGTCGGAGACCTATGCCGCCGAGCGCCGCAAGCTGGTCGGCGCAGACGCCTCCTTCGATCTTCGCCCCGGCATCGTGCCTGGCTTCGAGGCGCAGCATGATCTGACGATGACGATGCTCGGCGCGGATTCCAAGACCGGCGCCGTCTACGAGCCGACTATGGCGCATCTTTCCGAAAAGCGCGGCGACACCGTGCATATCGACGTGATCGATCGCGACGGCAACATGGTCTCCGTCACGCCGTCCGGCGGCTGGCTGCAATCCTCGCCGACCGTGCCCGGCCTCGGCTTCTGCCTCAATTCCCGCGCCCAGATGTTCTGGCTGAAACCAGGCCTGCCGACCTCGCTTGCCCCCGGCAAACGGCCGCGCACGACGCTGACGCCGTCGCTCGGCCTTTATGAGGGCCGCCCGACGCTGGCCTTCGGCACACCCGGCGGCGACCAGCAGGAGCAGTGGCAGCTCTCCTTCTTCCTGCGCTACGCCCATCACAAGCTGAACCTGCAGGCGGCGATCGACCAGCCGCTGTTCCACACCTCGCATTTTCCAGGCTCCTTCTATCCGCGCACCCGCGAACCCGGCAGCCTGATGGCGGAAGCGAATTTCGGCCCCGACATCCTTGATGCCCTGCGCCGCAAGGGCCACAAGCTGACGGTCGCCGATGTCTGGACGATCGGCCGGCTGACTGCCGCAAGACGCGATGCCGATGGGCTGTTGCGTGCCGCAGCCACCCCGCGCCTGATGCAGGCCTATGCGGTCGGGAGATAGACATGACCTGGTCAATCGTCGCCCGTGACCCTTTGACCGGTCATCTCGGCATTGCCGTCGCGACCCGCTTCTTCGCCGTCGGCGCTCTCGTGCCGCATATTCGCGGCGGCATCGGCGCCGTTGCGACCCAGGCCTTTGTCAGCCCGCTTTACGGCGTCGACGGCCTGTCGCTGCTGGCCGCCGGCAGGGCGCCCGAGGAAATCATCGCCGAACTGACCGGGCGTGACGCCGGCCGTAATCAGCGGCAACTGCACCTCATCGATGCGAAGGGACGCAACGCCGCCTTCACCGGCGCCGCATGCATCGACTGGGCGGGACATCTGATCGATGAAAACGTCTCGGTTGCCGGCAACATGCTCGCGGGACCTGACGTCGTCACCAAAACGCTTGCCACCTACAACAAGGCGCTGGACAAGCCCTTGGCCGAACGCCTGCTCTTGGCGATGCAGGCAGGCGAAGATGCCGGCGGCGACAAGCGCGGCAGGCAGTCCGCCGCCCTCGTCATCCACCGCGATCAGGATTATCCGTGGCTGAGTATCCGCGCCGACGATCATCCCGATCCGCTCGGCGAACTTGTCCGCCTCCATGCAGTGGCCAGTGAACGCTACCTGCATGTCGCGGAGACAATGGCGACGCGGCAAAATCCGAACGGCATGACCGACAGGCGCGAGATCGATGAAAAGATCGCGACGCTGGAAGCGGCCCGCATCGCGGCAGGCAGGCCCTCCGCCTCCTTCGCCACGCCTTTGAAGACGTAACCCAGAGAAAACCAAGGGAACGACATGAGTGATGTTTCTTCAGCACCCGCCTCTCCTGTTCTCTCCGTCCGGAACCTGACGACCTCCTTCCTCGTCGATGGTGACTGGAAGCCGGTGGTGCGTGATGTCTCCTTCGATGTCATGCCAGGCGAGACGGTGGCAATCGTCGGCGAAAGCGGCTCGGGCAAGAGCGTCACCTCCCTTTCGATCATGCGGTTGCTTGCCAAGGGATCGAGCCGCATCGATGGCGCCGTCACCTTGAACGGCAAGGATGTACTCGCCCTTTCGGAAAAGGAGATGCGCCGGGTGCGCGGCAACGACGCCGCCATGATCTTCCAGGAGCCGATGACGTCCCTCAACCCGATCTTCACCATCGGCCGCCAGATCTCCGAAGCGCTCACCTGCCATGGCGAGATCGGCAAGGCGGAGGCGCGGGCCGAAACCGTCCGCCTGCTGGAAAAGGTCCGCATCCCCAACGCCGCCGCGCGCTTCGACGAATTTCCGCACCAGTTCTCAGGCGGCATGCGCCAGCGGGTGATGATCGCCATGGCGCTCGCCAGCCGGCCGAAATTGCTGATCGCCGACGAGCCGACGACGGCGCTCGATGTGACGATCCAGGGCCAGATCCTCGATCTGATCAAGATGCTGCAGGAAGAAGAGGGCATGTCCGTGCTCTTCATCACCCACGACATGGGTGTCGTCGCCGAAATCGCTGACCGCACCATCGTCATGTATCGCGGCGAGTCGGTGGAAACCGGCACGACCGACGATATCTTCCATCGCGGCCGGCATCCCTATACCCGCGCTTTGCTCTCCGCCGTGCCACGCCTCGGCTCGATGGCCGACCGGAAGTGGCCGCTGCGTTTTCCCGTCGTCGACACCACGACCGGCGAACGCCGCGAGCCGATCGAGGTGGCCGATACCGTCGACCGCCGCCGGACGCCGATCCTTGAAGTCAAGAACCTCGTTACCCGTTTCGATATCCGCGGCGGGCTGCTCGGCCGCAAGACGGGCGCGATCCACGCGGTCGAGGACGTCTCCTTCGATCTCTTCCAGGGCGAGACATTATCGCTCGTCGGCGAATCCGGCTGCGGCAAATCGACCACCGGTCGCTCGATCACCCGCCTCGTCCAGCCGAACGGCGGCAGTGTCAGCCTCGACGGCTATGACGTGCTGAGCCTTGACGCGGTCAGCCTCAGACGGATGCGCCGCAGCATCCAGATGATCTTTCAGGACCCCTTCGCCAGCCTCAATCCGCGCATGACCGTCGGCGCCGCCGTCGCCGAACCGATTACCGAACACCGCCTCGGCACAGGTGCCCAGGCCCGCGACAAGGCGGCCGATCTTCTCGAACGCGTCGGGCTTAAACCCAACATGATGAAACGCTATCCGCACGAATTCTCCGGCGGCCAGCGCCAGCGCATCTGCATCGCCCGCGCGCTCGCGCTCGATCCGAAGGTCATCGTCGCCGACGAAAGCGTTTCGGCCCTCGATGTCTCGATCAAGGCACAGGTCTGCAATCTGCTGATGGACCTGCAGCAAAGCCTCAACCTCGCTTTCCTGTTCATTTCCCACGATATGGCGGTGGTCGAACGTGTCAGTCATCGGGTCGCGGTGATGTATCTCGGCGAAATCGTCGAGATCGGCCCGCGCGCGGAATTGTTCAGCAACCCGCAGCACGCCTACACGAAGAAGCTGATGGCAGCCGTCCCCGTGCCCGATCCCTCACGTCGCGGCATCAAGCGCAACCTCGGAACCGACGAGCTCAACAGCCCCGTTCGCCCGGTTGGCTACGTCACGCCGCCACGCCGATACCGGGAAGTGACGGCAGGCCATCTGGTGCGGGTCGATGAAGCCGCGTGAGCGTGCAAAACCCACTCTTTAAGCATCTGAAAAACAAGTATTGCGGGAAAATAACCCGTGCCGGTGGCGCGCGGGCCACCCTTTTTGCTGCACCGCTTATATGACTTTTGCTAGATATTATTTCATCGATAATTCTTAACGACCGATTCCACCGATTTGTGTTCTCTTATCCCTACGAATCAAAAAGGTTTGATTTGCCCGGGGACGGCCACCATGTTGAAGCATGGGGCGATGCAACAGTTGGGTAGGAGCCTATGCTGCAACGGATCGAAGACATTGATGCAGCGCTCGTCGACAGGCTGCAGCATTCGGCGTTCAAGTACTTCCTGAAATATTCCAATCCCGAAAACGGCCTGGTGGCGGACACCTCGATCGGCGGCGTGCCGGCGAGCATCGCGGCCGTCGGCTTTGCGCTGTCCTCCTATCCCGTCGGTGTTGAGCGTTGCTGGATCAGCCGCGAGGAAGCAGCCGAGCGCACGGTCAATACGCTGCGTTTCTTCGCCGAGGCGCGCCAGGGCGAGGAGCGCCACGCGACCGGTCACCGCGGCTTCTTCTACCACTTCCTGCATATGGATACCGGTCATCGCGCCTGGAACAGCGAACTTTCGACCATCGATACCGCCCTGCTTGTCGCCGGCATTCTCACGGCTGCGCAATATTTCGATCGCGAAGACGACGAAACGGAGACTGAAATCCGTGAACTCGCGACCTTCATCTATGAGCGCGTCGACTGGCGCTGGGCGCTGAACAAGGGCGACACGATTGCCATGGGTTGGAAGCCCTCTTCCGGCTTCCTGCGCTGGCGCTATCACGGTTTCGACGAGGCGATCATCCTCTACACGCTGGCGCTTGCCTCGCCGACGCACCCCATCCCGCAATCAAGCTACGACGCCTTCACGTCAAGCTATTCCTGGATGCTGCATGGCGAGCAGTCCTATCTCTATGCCGGGCCGCTCTTCATCCACCTCTTCTCGCATGCCTGGATCGATTTCCGCACCATCCAGGACAAGCCGATGGCGGAGCGGAACTGGGATTATTTCCGCAACACGCAGGTGATGATCAACGTCCAGCGCGACTATGCCGAACGCAATCCCGGGCAGTTCGTCGGCTATAACAGGAATATTTGGGGATTCTCCGCCTGTGACGGTCCGCCGCCGACACGGCGCATGCGCGGCGGTCGCCAGCCGAAGGTTCTGGGTTATGCCGCGCGCGGCGCTCCGCTTGGCCCGGATGACGGCACGATCGCACCCTGGGCAGCCCTTGCCTGCCTGCCCTACGACAAGCAGGCCGCTCTCGACGGCACCAAGGCGCTTCTGACCACCTATCCGAACCTGCTCTTGGAAGGCGGCTTTCCCGGCGGCTTCAATCCCACGGTCAAGACCAAGCGCCCGGAAGGCTGGGTCGACGACCGCACCGTCGGCATTGATCAAGGTCTTGTCGTCATGACCGTCGAGAACGAGCGCTCCGACTTCATCTGGAAGCTGATGCGGCAATCGCCGGTCATCCGCCTCGGGCTCGAGCGCGCCGGCTTTACCGGCGGCTGGCTCGAAGGCATCGAGCCGGCAGATGTAGTGCGCAAGTTCGGCTAGCGCATAAGCCCGGAAATCGAAATGGATTTCCGGAAAGAACGACACGAAAACGAAAAATGATAGAGCCCGCGCGTCCAACAGGAGGTGCGGGCTCTTGGTTTAGTTCTCGAAGACATGCGCCTTGCCGGCGATATCGAGGCGAACGAGATCGCCTCGCGCCGGAAGCGCAACGCTCGAAGTCTTGATCAGGATCGGCGGCAGCGCAACGCCGTCGAGCGAAACGGCAACGGTGCAGACGGCGCCGCCGAATTCCACCTCAACGACACGCCCGCCATAGTCGCGATCGCTCTCATCGGCAACGACGCGGATCTGCTCGGGTCGCAGCATGATCTCCGCCTTGCCTTGACGACTGCCCTCGACGGCCACGCGGCCAAGGGCGCAATCGGCAAGGCCGTTGCGGATGATGGCGGGAAGCAGCACGGCATCGCCGAGGAACAGCGCCGTCTCACGGTCGCGCGGATGCAGATACAATGATTGCGGCGATCCGGCCTGGATCAGCCGTCCCTCCCTGAGCACCGCCACCTGATCGGCAAAGGTCAGCGCCTCTTCCTGATCATGCGTAACGAGAATGGTCGTAATGCCGGCCGCCTGCAGCACGCGCGCCACCGCCTTGCGCATGTTTTCCCGCAGGCCGGTATCGAGTGCCGAGAAAGGTTCGTCGAGCAGCATCAGCCGCGGCTTGCGGCCAAGCGCGCGGGCGAGCGCCACACGCTGCTGCTGCCCGCCGGAAAGCTGATGCGGGCGCCGCGCCAGCATCCCGCGGTCGAGTTCGACCATGTCGAGCAGCTCGAGGATGCGTTTCTCGCGATCGGCCGCGCCGCGTTCGAACCCGAAGCCGATATTCTCGGCAACGCTTAAGTGCGGAAACAGCGCGCCGTCCTGCGAGACGATGCCGATGCCGCGCTTGTGCGCCGGCACCGCCGCCGGACCGTCCGCAAGCAGGTCGCCATCCAGCGTCACCCGGCCGACATCGGGTTGCTCGAAACCGGCAATGATGCGCAGCAGCGTCGTCTTGCCGGAGCCGGACGGGCCGACGACGGCGGTGCGGCTGCCCGCCGAGACGTCGAGCGAAATATCCTTCAGCGCCTGGACGGGACCGTAGCGCTTGCTGATGTTCTCGATCGTAAGCAGCGTCATTGGCCGGCAGTCCGTTTCGATTGAGTATAGAGCATAAGGGTGAGCGGCAGCGACAGCACGACCATCATGAAGGCGTAAGGAGCAGCCGAGACATAATCGATCTCGCTGGTCAACGACCAGAATTTCGTCGCCAGCGTATCGACGCCGTTGGGCGACAGCATCAGTGTCGCCGTCAGTTCATTGGTAATGCCGAGTGCAGCCAGCGCGACGCTGGCGGCCGCTCCCGGTGCCGCAAGGCGCATGGTGATCTGCCGCACCGCCTGGCCCGGGGTGCGGCCGAGGCCCATCGCAGCGCGTTCCAGCTCCACCGGCGCCTGGGCGATGCTGGCGCGCAGCCCGACCATGGCGCGCGGCAGGAAAAGCAACACATAGGCGACGAGCAGCGTTGCGAAGGTTTGATAGAGCGGCAGCACGAGGCGCACGGTGATCGTCACCAGCGCCAGCGCCACGACGACGCCCGGCAGCGAGCCAACATAATAATGGCAGGCCTCGAGCACGCGCTGGAGGCGGCCGGGTGCCCGCACCGAAAGCCAGGCCATCGGCGCTGCGGCGATCGTCGCCAGCACGCCGCCGACAATGGCAAGTACGATCGTCTGCAGAAAAGCGCTGCCGACTTCGATGCGCCAGATATCGGTGCCGCCGAGATAGAGCCAGCGGCCAAGCGTCACCAGCGGCACGCCGAGCGTCAGTATTGCGAGGATGACAGGCAGCAAGACGGCCGGCACCACGAACCAGCCGAGCCGGCGGCGGTCCGCCGGACGGGGCGAGCCGGAGCCGACGCGGGCGTAACGTTCGTTGCCGCGCACCAGCACTTCGAAGCCGAGCAGAAAAAGACAGCAGGCGACAAGCACGCCGCCGAGCGTGTTGGACGCCGGGCTGTTGTAGGAAGACTGGAACTGGTCGACGATCGCCGTCGCGAAAGTGTCGAACCGGATCATGACGAACAGGCCGTATTCCGAAAGCAAATGCAACGCGATCAGCAGCGAGCCGCCGCAGATGGCAAGCCTGAGCTGCGGCAGCACGGCGCGGAAGAAGACCCGCCAGGGATTGAGGCCCAGCGAGGCCGCGGCATCTTCGATGGCCGGATCGAGACGGCGCAATGCGGCGGCGACCGGCAGGTAGAGGAACGGATAATAGGCGAGCACCGAGACGAAAACGCCGCTCTGCAGGCCGCGCATGCCGGGAATGAGGCTGACCCAGGCATAGCTGTGGACGAAGGCGGGCACGGCGAGCGGAGCGATCGCCAGCCAGGCCCAGAGCCGCGCCAAAGGAATGTCCGTCCGTTCGGTCAGCCAGGCGAGCGTCACCGCAAGCGCGATCGACAGCGGGATGGTGATCGATTCCAGGAGAATCGTATTGACGAGGAGTTCGCCGACACGCGGTCGGAAGACCAAGGCCCTCACCGTTTCCCAGCCGACATCATAGGTGACCCAGCCGATGAAGCCGAGCGGCACAAGACTGAAGATCGCGACCACGGTTGCAAGCAGGATCACGGAAGCGTGCGGCATGCGTCCGCGCGGCAACACCATGCGCGCGGCCCTTAGCGCGACCGGCGCCTCGTTGCCGGATGCGAGCAATCTGTTGTCCTGCAGCAAGGCCGATGCCTTTACACGCTGAAAAAGGAAGGCAACCGCCTTTGAAGGACGGTTGCCGGATATCGTCATGCCCTAAGGTTTTCTTGAGCCAAAAGCAACAGTTTTGGCCGAGGCAAGCCTGCGGCAGAAAAGTTAGATCAGGCCGGCGGCGGTCATCAGCTCCACGACCTTCTTGCTGTCGAGGGTGGAAGCTTCGACCTTCGGAGCATTGAGGTCGGCAAGCGGAGTGAGCTTGTCGTTGGAGGGCGCATCCTTGCCGATAGCATATTCATAAGAGGTGCCGTCCTTGAGAATTGCCTGGCCAGCCTTGCTGGTGAGGAACTTCAGGAAAGCCTGGGCTTCCTTCATGTGCTGCGTGGACTTCAGGACGCCACCGCCCGAAACGCTGACGAAAGCGCCCGGATCCTGGTTCTTGAAATAGTGCATGCCGACATTCTTGCTGTTCTCGCCGGTTTTGGCCTGATCGCCGAACCAGTAATAATGATAGATGACCGCACCTTCGACTTCGCCGGCGTTGACAGCCTTCATGGCGACGCTGTTGCCCTTATAGGGCGTGGCGTTTTCCTTGAGACCCTTCAGCCAGTCGGCGGTCGACTGCTCGCCCTTCAACTGCAGCAGGGCAGCAACGATGGCCTGGAAGTCGGCGCCGGCGGGTGCCGCACCCCAGCGGCCCTTCCAGGCCGGATCTGCGAGGTCGAGCAACGACTTCGGCAGCTTGTCTTCGGTGAGCTTCGTCTTGTCGTAGGCAAAGACCGTGGTGCGGGCGGCAATGCCGGTCCACATGCCGTCAGCCGGGCGATACTGCTCCGGAACCTGATCCAGCGTTTCCTTTTCGATGGGGGCAAACAGGCCCGCGCCATCGACCAGCGTCATTGCCGGCGAATTCTCGGTCAGGAATACGTCCGCCGGCGAGGCATCGCCTTCCTGGATGATCTGGTTGGCGAATTGCATGTCGCTGCCCTGGCGCATGGTGACCTTGATGCCGGTCTCCTTGGTGAAGGCATCGATCCATTCGCGGCCGAGGCTTTCGTGCTGGGCATTGTAAACGACGAGACCTTCGTCCTGCGCATTGGCGCTGCCTGCAAGCGCGGTGGCGGAGAGAAGCGAAGCGGCGAGCGCGAGGGAAAAGCGGTTAAGAGCAATGTTCATGATGGCCTCCGTAGCAATGTCACCCGAGCTCTCCAAGGGCGATGAGAGGCGTATATTTTTCCTGACTGCCAATTTCAAGTTTCGCTTGGCCGGAAAAGTCATCACAATATCTTGACTAAATATTTCATATTACAGGGGAATAAATCTCGATTTGGCCAAAAAGGCGGCACTCCCCGAGCGCCGCCCCTTCTTTGCAGCCGGCTTATTCGACGTCGAACTTGACGCCCTGCGCCAGCGGCAGCGTTCTGCCGTAGTTGATGGTGTTGGTGGAGCGGCGCATATAGGCCTTCCAGGCATCCGAGCCGGATTCACGGCCGCCGCCGGTTTCCTTCTCGCCGCCGAAGGCGCCGCCGATCTCGGCACCGGATGGCCCGAGATTGACGTTGGCGATGCCGCAATCCGAACCGCGGGCCGAGACGAAGGTTTCGGCCTCGCGCATGTCGTTGGTGAAGATCGACGACGACAGTCCCTGCGGCACGGCATTGTGCAGCGCCAGCACGGCGTCGAAGTCGCTGTATTTCATCACATAGAGGATCGGCGCGAAAGTCTCGTGCTCGACCGGTCCGGTCTGATCCGGCATTTCGACAAGCGCCGGGCGAACGTAGAAGGCGTCAGCCGAGCCATTGTCGACGCGTTCGCCGCCGGTCACCTTGCCGCCGGCCGATTTGGCCTCACCCAGCGCTGCCTGCATCTTCTCGAAAGCCTGGCCGTCGATCAGCGGTCCGACCAGCGTACCGCTTTCCAACGGATTGCCGATGGTGACGGAGCCATAGGCCTTCTGCAGACGCGGCACCAGCTGGTCGTAGACGCTGTCATGGACGAAGAGACGGCGCAGCGTCGTGCAGCGCTGTCCGGCCGTGCCCATGGCGGAGAACGCGACGCCGCGCAGCGTCAGGTCGAGGTCGGCCGACGGGCAGACGATCGCCGCGTTGTTGCCGCCGAGTTCGAGAATGGCGCGGGCAAAACGCTGCGACAGGCGCGGACCGACGGCGCGGCCCATGGCCGTCGAGCCGGTGGCGGAAACCAGCGGGATCTTCGGATGATCGACCAGCACTTCGCCGACCTCGCGGCCGCCGATGATCAGCGTCGACAGATTGGCCGGTGCGGTACCGCCCTCGGCGACGAAACGCTTCAGCGCCTTTTCGAACAGTGCCTGTACGGCAAGCGCCGTCAACGGCGTCTTTTCCGAAGGCTTCCAGACGGTGGAATTGCCGCAGACCATCGCCAGCGCGGCATTCCACGACCAGACGGCAACCGGGAAGTTGAAGGCCGAGATGATGCCGATCACCCCGAGCGGATGCCAGCTTTCCATCATCCGGTGCTCGGAGCGTTCGGTGGCGATCGTCAGGCCGTAGAGCTGACGGGAAAGGCCGACCGCGAAATCGCAGATGTCGATCATCTCCTGCACTTCGCCCAGACCTTCCGAAGTGATCTTGCCGACCTCGATCGAAACGAGACGGCCGAGCGCCGCCTTGGAGGCGCGCAGTTCCTCGCCGAGCAGGCGGACCAGTTCGCCGCGCTTCGGCGCCGGCACGGCACGCCATTCGAGGAAGGCCTGGTGCGCCGCTTCGATCGCCGCCTTCGTTTCGGAAACGGAATGTTCCCTGAGTTTGCCGATTTCCTTGCCGGTGACCGGCGAGGTGACGGAAAGCGTGCCGCCGTGATAGCGGCCGGCATCGACGCCGAGTTCGGCAAGCAGCTTGGCGGTTTCGGTGGCGAGATCGAGGACGGCGATGGTCATTGTCGTGTTTCCAATCTTATAATTCTCAGAAGCGGGCATCGGCGAAATGGGCGACCTGAGCGCCGGCTTCGTACCATATTTCCTTGAGTGCACGAAAGCTCGGCTCGGTGGGCGACGTCAGCGGCAGCGGCAGATCGGCTTCCGGAAGCCGGCCGAGGATATGCTCCGCCAGGGTACGGCCGAAGACCGTACCGGGGGCAATGCCGCGGCCATTGTAGCCCGAAAAGCCGATGACACCAGGCGCGAATTTGTGGAAGCGCGGCAGCGCATTGTCGGTCATGCCGATCTGGCCATACCATTCACACTCGAATTCGACATCACCGATAATGGGGAAGAGCCGCTTCAATGCGCGCTTGGCCCAGCCCTTGTGTACGGCAAGTCCGGTATTGCGTAGCGCCCCGACACTGCCGAAAACGAGGCGGCCGGCCTGGTCCATGCGGAAGGAGGAGAGGATTTCCTTGGTATCCCATGCGCCTTCCCGCCCGGGCAGGATCGACTGGCGCAGATTATGGCCGAGCGGCACGGTGGCGAAATTGAAATAGGGCAGATGCACCTGTTCGTTGCGCACCTGCTCCCATGGGCCGGTGCTGTAGGCATCCGTCGCGACGATGATCCATTCGGCGCTGACTTCGCCGCTTGCCGTCTTCACGGTCCAGCTTCTGCCATTGCGTTCCGTTGAAACGACCGGGCTGGACGTATGAACGGCGACGCCAGCCTTGACGGCGGCATGGGCAAGGCCGCGTGCATAGGCAAGCGGCTGCAGGGTACCGGCGCGTTTGTCGAGCAGCGAACCGGTATAGGCATCGCTGCCGATGCGTTTGGCCGTTTCCGCCGCATCGAGCAGCGTCACGGCTGCGCCGCGGGCGGCCCATTGCGCGGCGCGATTCTCGATCTCCTTCAGCCCGTTTTCGCCGACCGCGCAATGCAGCGTGCCATTGCGTTCGAGTTCGCAGGCAATCTGATGCTTGTCGATCAACTCCATGACGAGCTTCGGCGCGTTGCCGAGCAGATCGAGCAGACGTTCGCCATGCACCGGACCGAGCACGCCGGGCAGATCGTTGGGCATCACCCACATGCCGGCATTGATCAGGCCGACATTGCGGCCGGCGCCGCCGAAGCCGATCTCCTTCGCCTCCAGCAGCACCACCTTCGACCCGGCTTCGGCAAGATGCAGCGCGGAAGAGAGGCCGGTGTAGCCGCCGCCGACGATGACGACATCGGCCGATACGGCGCCTTCGAGCGACGAGGTCGCCGGCGGTTCGGGTGCGGTCTTTTCCCAAAGTCCGTGGGAGCGCGGATCATTCAGCATGGCTCAGTCCGATCGGATCGAAATCGCGCTACTTTAGTGCATAAAACCAAGACTTGAAGCGGCCCTTTCAGGCAACGGTCTTCAGCAGCAAGCCGGCGAGACCGAGCGCCTCCATCGCTGCATCCAGCGATGCCGCCTGACGTTCGGCATAAAGCGCCAGCTCGTCCTGAACGGTCGCACCCAGGGCCGCCTCGAAGGCGTCGCGGTTCGAGCGGGTTGCGTAGTTCTGCTGCTGATCGGTGCCGAGGTTAGACTGGAAGATTCCGGCTGCGCTGACGGGCAGGAAGTCTTCATAGACGATCGGGGCAAAGGCGAGATAACCCTTGGCGATCAGCGCCTCCGGATCATTCGGCAGCGTGCCGCCGGCCGCGGCGGCAATGCCCGCAGGCGTCGCGGAATAGCGGAAGAAGGCCAGACCTTGCCCGCGCAACTCGTCCCAGCTGTCCGGCAGCGCCTTGAAACGCTCGGCAAGTTCCTGGTCGTAGGCACCGGCCTTGGCGCCACCGGCGCCCACCTGCACCTCGCCGCGAACCGAGGCGAGCAGCCGGTCGTAGAGCGCCCGGCCCTTCGCCGTCAGCGCCGCGCCGCGCTGTTCGATCTCGCCGAAACGCGCGGTATGCGTTCCTCGAACCGCGCCGTCGTCATCACCGGAAAAGGCGATCGTTTCTTCGAGCGCCTTGAAGCTCGTTTGCCGCAGCAGGATATCGCAATTGCGGCGCGGCGGCCCTTCGATGACGGCCTTCGGCGTGATGCCGCGCTCCGGCATGCGGGCCTGGACCGCGTCGATATCGAGCGTGCGCGGCGTCAGGTGGTTGATATGCGGTCCCTTGAAGCTGACGACGTCGGCGATCAGCCGATGGGCGTCATGCAGCCGCTTGTAGGTTTCGGCGCTGACCGTCGCTTCGCCATGCCAGCGGAAGGTTTCAAGCGCCTCGGCGACGAACTCCGTCGCTTCCGCCTCGGTCAAGCCGCCGTTTCGCTCGTGGCGCTCGATCAGCGCGACGGCGCGCGGCGTATAGATCCGCCGCTGAGCCAGGATGGTTTCGGCTTCGCCACGCAGCTTCTCGTCCTCGATCAGCTCCAATCGCAGCAACGAGGTGAAGACCCGGAATGGATTGACGTTGAGCGCCGCCTCGTCGATCGGCCGAAAGCTGGTGGAATGAACCGGCACGCCGGCGACCGAGAGATCGTAGTAGCCGACCGGCTGCATGCCCATGACCGCAAACAGCCGGCGGATGGTGAAAAGCTCCTCTGCCGTGCCGAGCCGGATGGCGCCGTGGCGCTCGACATCGATGCGCTCCAGCTCGCCGGCTTGGGCCAGGCGCTGGCGCAGATCGGGATCGTTTTCGAGGCAGCCGGCATTCACGTCCGCCACCAGTTCGATCAACGTGCCGTATTGCGGCACCTCGGCCCGGTACATCTGCGACATCGCCTCGGTGAACAGCGATCGGATGCGGTCTGTGGAAACGAAGGCTTGCGGCATCGGGAAACTCCGGATCATTCCGTTTTTGCAGGATGAGTCTCTTTACACGCGTGACAAAGCCGAAAATATCGCTATTTCGGAAATAGCCCATTCTGAAATGGAATGACCATGCTGACATCTCGACGTTTTCTGCCATCGATTTCGCATCTTGCCGCCTTCGAGGCGGTTGCCCGCACCGGCAGCGTGACGGCAGCGGCGCGCGAACTCGATCTGACGCAGAGCGCCGTCAGCCGCCAGGTGAGCGCGCTGGAGGAGCAGCTTGGCGTCGAGCTCTTCCTGCGCGAACGCCAGACCATGCGGCTGACGCTTGCCGGCGACGGATATGCCCGCGAAATCCGCGAAGCGCTGCGGCGCATATCGAGCGCTTCGCTGAATCTGCGCGCCAATCCGCATGGCGGCACGCTCAATCTCGCCATCCTGCCGACCTTCGGCACGCGTTGGCTGGCGCCGCGCCTCGGGCGCTTCCTCGCCGCCAATCCCGGCGTGACCATCAATCTGGTGACCCGGCTTTCGCCCTTCGATTTCCGCCTCGATTCAATCGACGCCGCCATCCATTTCGGCCATCCCCACTGGCCGGGCGCCGAACTCGTCTTCCTGATGTCCGAGCACACAGTGCCGGCCTGCAGCCATGATTTTCTGGAGCGATACGCGATCAAGACGCCGGAGGATCTGCTTGCCGTTCCGCTTCTGCATTTGACGACGCGCCCTGACGCCTGGGAGCAATGGTTTGCCGGCAACGGCGTTTCCTTCGAAAACGTCCACGGTATGCTCTTCGACCAATTCGCCACCGCCGCGCAGGCGGCGATCGCCGGCCTCGGCATCGCCCTGCTGCCGACATTCCTGATGCAGGAGGAGGTCAGGCGCGGCGATCTCGTCGCCGCTGTCGACCGTGAAATGGAAAGCCGCGAGCGCTATTATCTCGCCTTTCCCAGAGAGCGCGCCGACTATGCGCCGCTTGCGGCCTTTCGCGACTGGATCGTCGCGGAAGCCGCCGCCAATCCGGCCGCGTGACGAACGGGTTGCATCGGCATGGCGCTTTCGACCATTATGCCGGCCAAACAACTTTGCAGGAAATCTCCATGAAGCCGATCTTCGTCCAACTCCAATGCGCACCCGGCAAGACCTATGATGTCGCCGACGCCATCTACCAGACCGAACTGGTCTCGGAGCTCTATTCCACAAGCGGCGACTACGACCTGCTGCTGAAGGTCTATATCGAGGAAGGCCAGGATATCGGCAAGTTCATCAACGACAACATCGCCAATATTCCCGGCATCGTCCGTTCGCTGACGACACTGACGTTCAAGGCCTTCTGAAAGCCCATCAGATACGGTTAACCTTTTTCGCGAAGAATCGCCCTCTCAACAGGCCGCTTAAACCGCGCCTTAACGCCGGGCATATCTGGTCGTTGCTAGTGTAAGCCCGCGTCAACACGGGCCGGCGGGCAGCGATAGGTGAAAAATGGCGATCGTCGAGGCAGATAGGGTGCGCGAGAACCCGCAGTTGGGAGAGGCCCCGCTGATCGTCCATGTCGTGCGCCAGTTCCTGCCCAATCGCGGCGGTCTGGAAGACGTGGTCGCCAATCTCGGCCGCCAGACCGTGCGCCGCGGCTATCGCGTCCGCGTCGTCACGCTCGATTCGCTCTTCACTGCGCCGCAGGACAAGCTGCCGCCTCGCGAAAATATCGACGGCATCGAGGTGGTGCGCATCCCCTGGTCGGGCAGCAGCCGTTATCCGCTGGCGCCTGAGGTTTTCCGCCATCTCGGCGATGCCGATCTCGTGCATGTCCATGCCATCGACTTCTTCTTCGATGCGCTCGCCTGGGGCCGGCTGCTGCATCGCAAGCCGATGATCGTCACCACCCATGGCGGCTTCTTCCACACGCAGAAATACGCGGCGATCAAGAAGATCTGGTTCCGGACGCTGACCCGCGCTTCGGCGATGGCCTACCGCCGCGTCGTCTGCTGCAGCGCCTCCGACCTCAGGCAATTTTCCGAGATCGTGCCCGATAGCCTGCTGATCGAAAACGGCGCCGATATCGGTAAGTTCGCCGACATCGCTTCGCGCCGGCCAAAGCGCCGCATCGTCACGATCGGCCGCTTCTCGGTGAACAAGCGGCTCGACCATCTGCTCGATGCGATGGCCGCGCTGACGACCCGCGACCCCGAATGGCATCTAGACATCGTCGGGGCCGAATCCGACCTGAACCGGGCCGATGTCGAAGCCGCGATCGAAGGCCGCAGCCTTTCCGGCCGCGTTACCCTGCATGTATCACCCGACAACGGCGCCATCCGGCGTATCATCACCGAGGCCTCGCTCTTTGCCTCCGCCTCGGAATATGAAGGTTTCGGCCTGGTGGCGCTGGAGGCGATGAGCGCCGGTCTCCTCCCGGTGCTGAACGCCAACGATGCCTTTGCGACGCTTGCCGACCGGCATCCTGTTATCGCGCTTGCCGACTTCACCAATGCCCAGACCGCGGCGACAGTGATCGAAACGGCCTATGAAGACCTTTCGCGCCAATCGGACATAGTGCGCGCCGAGCTTCTCGACGCCGCACGCGGTTATTCCTGGGACATCGTTGCCGGGCGTTACATCGGTCTCTATCGGTCGCTGAACGTCGCCGCCGAGCAGAACTGATCCTGCTGAACGGTTGACAAAGAACTATTCTCGCTCTCGAATGGTTCGGGGTTGAAATGGTCAAAGGCCTCTTTACTGCAGAGACGCCGTCTCCTATGCGCGTTGGTCCTCAGGACGACAAGCCACTGGCAGTTCCCTTGAGCGGCAGACGCAACGCGCCCGTGAGTATTGCGCGAAAGCGGAGCGGCGACTGCGCCCTTTTGAAACGGATGATTGCTAGCGTCGTGCGCTCGATCCACCTTCAGCTCTTTGCACGTTGGGACTTGAATGTCGCACAGGTGGAATTGCGGAGCGGAGCGGTAACCAACATGGTTTTTGAAGAGAGCGCATTCGAATAGGTGTCGGCCAACCACAGCCTGATACGTGCACTTTCGGGCAACCCCAGAGCCAATCCGGGAGACCTCCAATCGTTGCAGTTGCTTTACCCGCCGATTGCGGTCCATAACGCACAAAACCAAACAAGGTCATCATGATCGTCGGTTTTATCGTGGCTACCGCGCTTTTGTCGCGAGACTAGCAGAATGTCTCTAACCTTTAAAAATGATTGCGCAGCTCTCGGTTGCATGCTCTCTACGTGGTGATGGAGGGACGAAATGCGCAATTCATTTTCCGGATTTTATCCATTGACCGAAGGTGACTTCGATAAGCTTTGGGAAGAGGCGCTTATTGTTCTCGATGCCAACGCCATCCTGGATCTTTACCGTTTGCCGCCGATGGCTAGGGACGATTTCTTCTCCGTTCTAGAGCATTATAGGCAACGCCTTTGGATACCATACCAAGTCGGGATAGAGGTTCAGCGTAACCGATTCAGCGTGATCGCTGATCGTCAAAAAAACACCGACAGCGCAATGAAACAAGCGAGCGCAGCTTTTGAAAATCTAAAGGAGACGGTCCAGAGGCTTAAGCTCGACCGTTATAGGACTGATCTGAACCCCTTGGAAACGGTAGCCAAATTGGAGGGACCTTTCGAGGAATTGCTTCAGGCTATACGTGAAGCAAAAAAGGACGAGCTGCAAATCTCCTCTAACGATCCTGTGCGCGACCGCATCGATAAAATCTTTGAAAATCGGATCGGTGCTGAACCTGTTTCACAGGACGAAATAGACACGTTCTGCAAGGATGGTGACCTTGCCCCCAAGTTTTATCCAGTTTTGAGTTCGCTCCGGCGGTTTTGGGTTGCTGTGTTCGGGGCGGTAGCGGCGGGTTGCGGTGCGGAGCCATTTCGGCTGCGCAGCACCGCATCACGTCGC
>NZ_ML133534.1 GCF_003985145.1 Rhizobium anhuiense
GAGACAAAAGGGCCGCCCATAAAGCGGCCTTTTGTGTTAAATTATATCTCGCGGGGTGGAGCAGCCCGGTAGCTCGTCAGGCTCATAACCTGAAGGCCGCAGGTTCAAATCCTGCCCCCGCAACCAACGATACTTACAAATTTGCCCATTCAGGGTATTTGCCCTTGAGCTCCTCGCCATAGCGGTCGAGGAGCTTTTTGCGTTTCTGCTGGGTGTTCAGCTCCCCGGACGCCAGTTGACCTGCCACGGAACTTTCATCCGGCAGCGATGAGAGCCTCGGCGGTTTTTGATACGCAAGATGGTGCAGTGCAACCGGCGGAAACGCGAAGCTTTCATCTTGCACAGCGAACCACTCGTCTCAAAACGTCCTGAGCCCGGACACATCATAGCCAGCGGCGACATAACTGCGACGGCATTGTATGAGGTGCGTCGCCGTTGTACCATGCAGTCTGACAAGTGCGCGCAGTGCTCATTGTATAGCCGGAGCCAAAGTCCGGGCGCGCTTCAACCCGATGAATAAGTAGCCGGGATCATGGAACTTATCGTCGCCCTTGGCCTGATCGTCTTGAAGGTCGCGTTCCTGATTGCGATCCTGCTGTTGCTACCCTTGCCGCTAACCTGGCTGGAACGCAAGATCGCTGGGCACATGCAGCAGCGGATGGGGCCGATGCGCGTGGGATGGCACGGGCTGTTGCAGCCGGTGGCGGACGGAATCAAGCTCCTGACCAAAGAGGATCACATCCCGGCCGAGGCCGACCGGTTCCTGTTCAAACTGGCGCCAATCCTGGCGCTCGCCCCGCCCTTTGTGGTGTTCGTCGCGATCCCCTTCGGCGAAACTGTCTCGATCCTCGGCCACGAGATCACGCTCTACGTCTCCAACATGAATGTGGCGCTCCTTTTCGTTTTCTCGGTGATCGGGATCGAAGTTTATGGCGTCATCTTCGGCGGCTGGGCCTCCAACAGCAAATACGCTGTCTTGGGCAGCCTCAGAACCTGCGCGCAGATGATCAGCTACGAAATCCCTATGGGGTTCGCGGTCATCGGCGTGGTCACGCTGGCGCAATCCATGAGCCTTCTCGAGATCGTGCGGGCGCAGGCCGATGTCTGGAACATCGTCTACCAACCGGTCGGATTCTTCGTGTTCTTCGTCGCCGGATTGGCCGAAGCGCAGCGCATTCCCTTCGACCTGGCGGAAGCGGAAGGCGATCTAGGGGCGGGGTTCCATACCGAATACAGCGGTATCCGCTTTGCCTTCTTCATGGTTAGCGAATATGCCATCGTATTGCTTGTGTCGGTCCTGGTGGTGATCCTGTTCTTCGGCGGTTGGAACGGAGTTCTGATTCCCTTGCCACCGCTCCTGTGGTTTGTCATCAAGGTCGCGTTCTTCGTCTATGTGTTTATCTGGTTCCGCTTCACTTTCCCTCGCTACCGCTACGACCAACTGATGGCGATCGGATGGAAAGTCTTGCTTCCTCTTTCAATGGCGAACATAATTATAACCGGTGTACTTTTAGGGGTCGTAGCGGCTCCGTAGCGAGGCGGCGATGTCGCGCGCGCAGGACAGAGTTGGAACATGGATTGGTTGGGCGTTCTTTGCCGATCTGGCGAGCGCCTTGGCTCTGACCTTCGGCTACATGTTCTCCAGATCCGTGACCATGCAGTATCCGGACAAGGAAAAGTGGCTGCCCTACTCCCGCTATCGCGGGCATCACTTCCTGACGCGTGATGAAGAGGGCGAGATCAAGTGCGTGGCCTGCGAACTCTGCGCGCGGATCTGTCCCTGCGACTGTATCGAAGTCGTCCCCTACGAGGACGAGAAGGGCAAGCGGCACCCGGCCAAATTCGAGATCGACACGGCCCGCTGCCTGTTCTGCGGGCTGTGCGAGGACGCCTGTCCGGCGGATGCGATCGCGCTTGGCCAGCAGTATGAATTTTCGAGTTTTTCCTCGCGTGACCTGGTGATCGGGCGCGACGACCTGCTCGCCAAGCCGGGTAAGGCGGCAACCGGCGGCGGCGTGGTTGCCGCGCGCCTGAATACGAAGAAGGACGTACTTGTCGAGACGAAAGAGACGCAGGGCTACAACTGGTGGTGGAATATCCGGCGAACGTGAACGCGCGCCAGCTGTCAAACCGAAGCGCTCGGAAAGGAGGCTCAGATGTTTGTCGGTGAAATCATGAAAAACAAGGGTGTCGGTGTCATCGCAGTTGCTCCCGATCAGACGATGGTGGAGGTACTGCGGCTGTTTCGAGACAACAATATCGGCTTCGTCGTCGTCAGGCGATCGAACGGCAAATACCTCGGTACGCTGTCGGAGCGGGACTGCTGTAATGCGGTGGCGGAATACGGGGCCGAGGCGGCGGCAAAGCGGGTCACGGACATCATGAACCGCAATGTGGCGACGTGTTCGACACAGGATTTGCTGCCCGTCGCGATGGGGATCATGACCCAGCGGCGTACGCGCCATGTGCTGGTCACGGATGGAGGCGACGTTGTCGGCGTGGTCAGCATCGGCGACGTGGTTAAACACAGGCTCGACGAAGCGCAGCGTACAGAGCAGGATCTGCAGGATTACATATGCGGGACCAGGTATCACTGACGTCGCCAACTCGATGTGAAGACGCTGGGGCGGGCAGCTTGCCGCGGAGCCTTGCGGTGCCCCGACCCCAAATCTTCAGACCCCACGCCAGATCCGGCCTGGGCGGTCGACCTCAAGAGTGGCATGCGCCTTCTGGACTTCCACCGCGCATGGATATTCGCCACGCCGCAGCAGGCTGTTGAGACGCAAGGCTCTATAGTTTTCCGGAACGAAGACGAGGCCCTTGGGAAACCGCCTGTCGACCTTGAGCTGCGCCGTCAGTTCGCCCTGGCCGGAACGCACGATTACCTGATCGCCATCCGAAAGGCCAAGCTCCGCGGTATCCTGCGCGCTCATCGCGACATAGGGATCGTTGGCGACCGTGTTCAGGATGTCCGACCGTTCGGAAAGATATCCGTTGTGGAACAGGCAGTCGCCGGTGATCAGCATGAGCCGGTCGGCTGCTGTCGGGACGGGCGGCGGCGCAGGGAGCATGCCAGCCGGTAGTGTTGGCACCGCCTTGGTGAAAGCGCCGTCGGCGCCAAGCCCGATCTGGGTCAACCCCTCATAGGCCGGAACCAGCCGGGCAATCTCGTCGAAAATTTCGGCTTGCGTCGATGGCCGCAGCGCCTGGTTGCGTAGCGCCGCGACGAAGTCGACAATCGCCAGATTGCCTCGCGCCTCGAAAACGGGCTCACGGAATTTGCGAACATTCTGGATCCGACCCTCGTTGTTGGTGAACGTTCCGGATTCCTCGCCGTAGCCCGCCGCGGGCAAGACGACCTCGGCCATGCCCGCCGTATCCGTGAGGAACGCGTCCTGCACGATCAGGAGATCGGCGGCGCCAAGCGCCCGCGTCACAAAGTCCCGGTCGGGATAGGCGACCAGGGGGTCGGTTCCGACGATGTAGAGCGCGCCCATCCGCCCACCGACGCAGAGCTCCAGCATGGCGTCGAGATCCGCGCCGGGTTCAGACGGGATTTCGGCGCCCCAGTTTCGTGCAAGAGTTGCGCGCGCCGCGTCATCGGCGACCGCCCGCAGCCCCGGCAGAGCCGCCGGCAGGACCCCCATGTCCCAGGCGCCCATCTGGTTGGCACGGTCGAAGAGAAACTGCATCGCCGGGCCTTTGCCGAGCAGGCGGAGAACGTGCAGCAGGTTGTTGAGCTGCTGCAGCGTCGCGCGCGCTTCGGGTGATCTCAGAAGGTCGACGCTGACAAGCACGGTGACGCTGCGGCCTTCCTTGAGCGCGGCGGCCAGGCGATCCGGCCCGTCACTGCCGGCGCCCGCCGCCGGCCTGCCGATTGCCGCGTCGATGTCCGCAAAAGCGCCGCCCGGCAAGGCCTGACCAGCTGCCGCCACGAGACCGGCCACCACCGCCGCAAGGCTTGCCGCTTCTCCGCCCGGAGGCACACGAACCACCTCCCTGGCATCGGCGTCCAGACGCGATGGCCGCGCCGATAGCATGAGCAATCCAGTCTGCCGCCGCCGCGCGCTGTCCCGCAGCAGGTATTCGGTGACCGGGTTCTCCTCGGTTATATTGCCTCCGACGACAAGCACGCAGTCGTTGCCGATTACGTCGTCCAGGGGCGTGCGGCTGTAGAAAGTTCCCAATAGCGGGCCGAGCGCATCGAAGGGCGCGGCCCAGCGTGACGAACAATCAATGTTGTTGGTCCGGAATACTGTTCGCATCAGCTTCTGGAACTGATAAAGCACCTCGTTGGGCAGGCGAGGCGAGGCCAGCCCGCCGGCAGCCTTGCTCTCGACGGCCAACAGTCGCCGGCGCAGATAGTCCCCCGCTTCGTCCCAGGAAACCGGAACCAGGGCGCCATCCTGACGGATCATTGGCTGCTTGATCCGGTCCCGGCTTGCAACGAAATCGAGGCCGAAGCGTCCTCGCACGCAGAGAGTTTCGTGGTTGACACCTTCGTCCCACTTCGAGCGCACCCGCATGAACTCGCCCTTGCGCGTGCCCACCGTCAGCTGGCAACCGGTGCCACAATGCGGGCAGACCGTGTCGGTCTCTACGAGATCCCAGGGGCGCGCCTTGTAGCGGTAGGGGAAGCTCATCAGCGCGCCGACCGGGCAGACCTCGACGCAATTGCCGCACTGGTCGCAACTCGCCAGACTGCCCTCGAAGCCGGTGACGGCGGTATCCATGCCTTTTTCGACGGTGCCCAGCGCCACCGCACCGACGACCTCCTCACACATCCGGACGCAGCGCTGGCACTGGATGCAGCGGTTGACGTTCATGATGATGACCGGGCTCACACGAATGTCCTCGGAGTGGAACACACGTTTGTCATCGCGGAATTGGCTTTCGCGGGGCCCGTAGGCCATTACCATGTCCTGAAGCTCGCATTCGCCGCCCTTGTCGCAGATCGGGCAGTCGAGGGGGTGGTTGGCGAGCAGCATGTCGAGCATGGAAGAGCGCGTTTCCTCGATCAGAGGCGTGTTCGTCCGTACGACCATGCCATCGGTAACCGCAGTGGCGCAGGACGGCTGCAGCCGGCGCAGGCCCTCGATCTCCACCAGACACATGCGGCAGGAGGCCAGCGCCGGCAGGCGCTTCATATAGCAGAAGGTCGGGATGTCGATGCCCAAACGCAGGGCGGACTGCAACACCGTCGAGCCAGCCTCAACTTCCAGCGTTTGTCCATCGATCGTGACTTTAAGCATGGTTTCCTCACAACCCTGATCCAGCACACTCCTTCAGTGAAACGGGCACCTCCGCTCCTCGACATGGGCGACGAATTCATCTCGGAAATGCGCGAGCGCTGCCCGCAATCCCATCGCTGCACCGTCACCCAACGCACAAAACGTATTGCCGAAAATGCCCTTGCAGAGCATCTCCAGCTGCTCCAGATCGCCAGGTGCGCCATCCCCGCCTTCAACCCGGCGCAGGACCTTCACGACCCAGTTCAATCCTTCCCGGCAGGGCGTGCACTTGCCGCAGGACTCATGGTGGAAGAACTCGATGATCCTGGTGGCGACCTTGACCATGCAGGTGCTATCGTCGATCACGATAACGCCAGCCGAACCGAGCATCGAGCCGGCGGCAGCCAGCGAGTCAAAATCCATCCTCACGTCCAGCCCGTGCTCAGGGATGACCGGCGCTGAGACCCCGCCCGGGATCACCGCCTTGATCTTGCGTCCCGGCAAGGCCCCGCCGGCATGTTCCTCGACCAGCTCGCGTAGTGGTATGCCCATCGGCAACTCGTAGAGGCCGGGTTTGCGCACCTGCCCACTGAGGCAGTAGAGCTTCGGGCCGGGGCTCTTGTCCGGGCCGATGCCGCGGAACCAGTCCGCGCCCCGCGCCACGATATGCGGCACGCAGGCCAGCGTCTCGACATTGTTGATCACAGTCGGGCTGGCGTAGAGCCCGGCCACGGCCGGAAACGGCGGCTTCAATCGCGGCTGCGCCCGCTTGCCCTCGAGCGACTCGAGCATCGCAGTCTCCTCGCCGCAGATATAGGCGCCTGCGCCGCAGTGGATGTGGACGGCGAAATCGAAATTCGAGCCCAGAATGCCCGTTCCCAGATAACCCTTTTCGTGTGCCTCGGCGATCGCCTGCTCCAGGCGACGGATCGCCGTCACATATTCTCCGCGGATGTAGACATAGGCGGTTTTGGCCCCAATCGCATAGGCGCTTACCGCCAGCCCCTCAATGAGTTGATGCGGATCGCGCTCCATGATGATCCGGTCCTTGAAGGTGCCTGGCTCGCCCTCATCGGCGTTGCAGCAAAGATATTTCGGCTTGTCGACCTGCTTCGGCACGAAACTCCATTTCATGCCCGTCGGGAATCCGGCACCGCCGCGACCGCGCAGGTTGGACTGTTTGACGAGGTTAACGACCTCGTCAGGCGTGTATTCGCGCAGCGCCTTCGCCAGTGCCTGGTAGCCGCCGCCAGCCTCGTAGGTCGACAGCAGGTGACTGTCCGGCGCGGCGACATTCTTGAGGAGAACCGGCTCGAACATGGCGCTACTCTCCCTGCGGTCGCGCAGAGGGCTCGATGCTCGCGACCCGTTCCGTCGTAGCCCGCAGGTTGTCCAAAAGTGCATCTATCCGCGCGACATCAAGGGCACCATGGTAATCGTCGCCGACCTGCATCACCGGAGCCATCTCGCAGGCACCGAGGCACTCGACGGAGGAAAGCGTGAACAGTCCGTCCGGCGTGGTGTCGCCCTTCCTGATCGCCAGCGCCGTTTCCAGATGCTTCAGCAGGTCCTCGGCTCCGCACAGCATGCAGGAAACATTGTCACAGAGTTGCAGATGGAACATGCCCACCGGCTCGGTATGGAAGAGCGTATAAAAGGTCGCCAGCTCGTAGACCCAGATCCGTTCGACTCCGAGAATGTCGGCGACTTCTTCCAGCACCTGACCAGGCAGATGGCCATGCTCCCTCTGCGCGATCAGAAGCGCGGGCATGATCGCAGAGCGCTGGTCGGGATACCGCGCCGCTGCCTCTTTTATCTTTTCGCGCATGGTCATTGCATTCAAATCCCCGCTACTTGTCCACCTCCGCCATCACTGGGTCGAGACTGCCGAGCACGGCGATCATGTCCGCCAGATAGCGGGCGTTGGTCACCCCGAACAGTCCCTGAAGGTTGACGAACGAGGGTGCCCGCACCTTCATGCGGAATGGTTTTGGCGACCCGTCGCTGATGATATAGAAGCCAAGCTCGCCCTTTGGCGCCTCGATCGCCGAATAGACCTCGCCCTTCGGCACCTTGAAGCCATAGGCCGACAGGTCGAAATGCTGGATCAGTGCTTCCATCGAGCAATGCACCTTGTCCTTGTCCACCGGGAAGGCGATTGTTGGCATGTCGATCTGGAACGGCCCCTCGGGCATCTGGTCGAGGCATTGCTCGATGATCCGGACGCTCTCGCGCATTTCCTCGACCCGACATTGCCAGCGCGCGTAGCAGTCGCCCTCGTCGCGCGTGATGACGTTGAAGTCGAGCCGGTCATAGATCTCATAGGGCTCGTCGCGACGGATGTCCCAGTCGACGCCCGAAGCGCGCAGGTTCGGACCGCTCAGGCCAAGATCGATGGCGTCCTCGGCGGAGATCACGCCGATCCCCTGCGTGCGCTTCAGGAACACCCGGTTGTTTTCGAGCAACCGCTCATAGTCGCGGATCCGGTTCGGGAAGATGTCGCAGAACTCCCTGATCTTGGGAAGGAAACCGTCAGGCAGGTCCTCGCGCACTCCGCCAACCCTGCAGAAGGACGTGTGCATGCGCGCACCGCTGATCATTTCCAGGAGGTCCATGATCATTTCGCGCTCCCGCATGGCGTAAAGCAAGGCGGTCATGGCGCCGAGGTCCATCGGCAGCGCGCCGGTGATCAAGACATGGCCGGAGATCCGCGCCAGCTCGGCCATCATCACGCGGATATATTGTGCGCGGATCGGTGCTTCTATGCCGAGGAGTTTCTCCACCGCCAGCGCGAAGGCGAGGTTGTTCGACGGTGGACAGAGGTAGTCGAGCCGGTCGGTGAGCGGAAAAATCTGGGTGTAGGTGAAGCTCTCCGCCAGTTTTTCGGTGCCGCGATGGAGGTAGCCGATGTGTGGGTCCACGCGCTTGACGTACTCGCCGTCCAATTCCAGGACGAGCCGAAGAACCCCATGCGTGCTGGGGTGCTGGGGGCCGAGATTGAGAAGCACCTCCTTGGTGTCGAACGCTTCGCCTTGCTGCCCGATCAGTTCGGTGACTTCGGTCATTTTAAGTTCCCGGCGTGGAGCGGCCTCCCTTATGGAATGTTCTTGGTGGCGAGGTCGGGCTGCGTCGGTGGCGTGCCTTCGGCGCCAAACGGGTTCAGCTTGTCCTTGTAGCCACGGAGCGGAAAATCCTTGCGCTGCGGGAAGCCCTCGAACCCTTCCCACATGTAGATCCGGCGCAAATCGGGGTGGCCCTCGAACCTGATCCCGTACATATCCCAGGCTTCGCGCTCATGCCAATTGGCGGTTCGCCAGATCCCCGTCACCGACGGGACCCGTGGCGGATCGGCGAGTCGGCATTTGATGCGAACGCGCAATTTGTTCGGTAGCGAATAGAGGTGGTACACCGTCTCGTAGCGTGGCATCTCAGGATAATGATCGACCCCGCAGATGTCCGACAGGAAGTTGAACCGCAACGCCGGGTGTTCCTTCAGAAACCGGCAAAGCTCGACGATCATGTCAGGCGGAGCGGCGAAGGCATGTACACCATGCGCGAAGCCAAGATCGTCGATTGCCTCGCCGAAACGCTCCGTGATCGTAGTGCGGATGAGGGGCGTCTCCACACTCATGACGCTGCAACCCGACCCAGAGGAGTCCCGGCCAGTGCTCGGGATTTTTTGATCTTCTCCTGAAGTAGCAGGAATCCATGCATCAGCGCCTCGGGCCGCGGCGGGCAGCCGGGCACATGCACGTCCACCGGCACGAAGGTCTCCGCTCCCTGCACCACGGCATAGGTATTGTAGACCCCGCCCGAGATAGCGCAGGTGCCCATGGCGATAACCCAGCGCGGCTCCGGCATCTGGTCATAGAGCCTGCGCACGACGGGAGCGAATTTCCGCGTCACGGTGCCGGCGATGATCATCACGTCGGACTGGCGCGGCGAAGGCCGGAACACCACGCCGAACCGGTCGAGATCATAGCGGGCGCACCCCGCCGAGATCATCTCGATGGCGCAGCAGGCAATTCCGAAGGTCTCGGGCCACAGCGCCGATTTTCGGCTCCAGTTGATAACGCTCTCGGCCGTGGTGAACAGCACGCTGTCGCGGATCGCATTGTTTACGCCTCCCATTCCAGTGCTCCCTTCAGCCAGGCGTAGGCGAAGCCCACAAGAAGCAGAACTATGAAGACGAACATCTCGACATAACCGACGAGCCCGATGTCTTTCAGGACAACGGCCCAGGGAAAGAGGAACATCGTCTCGACATCGAAGACGACCAACAGGATCGCGAGAACAAAGAACTGCACCCTGAAGCGGCCCCCGGCGGCGTCGCCCGCTGGGTCCATGCCGCATTCGTAGGGCATGTTCTTTTCGGGATAGGGATTGGATGGGCGCAGCAGTGAGGAGACAAAAAGCGTCGCCCCTGTCACCAGAACAACTCCGGCGACCATGAAAAGAACCGGCAAGAATTCCATTGCAGTCATATCACTGCACCGGTTGCCCACTGCAGGCTCTTCTCGGGCCGCCGCCCCTGTTCAGGGCCGTAATGCGGTCGCCCCGGGGAAGCGACTTGGGCAATCCTTTCTTGAGCTTCGAGTTTATTCCGTCGAGCAGATCATTGCAAATTCAATCGGTCAGCCGCCAAACACCGAGTTTTGAGCAAGCCTCAGAAACCACGCGGGAAACAGGCCGATGCCGATGGTGCCCAAGGCGGTGAAGGCGAGCGTGGCGCGCACCGAGGGCGTCAGCGCCGGGTCGAACGTCCTTTCCGGCTCGCGCATGTAGATCACCATGACGATGCGGATGTAAAAGTAGGCGGCGACGGCGCTCAGCAGCACCGCGATCACCGCCAGCATGACGAAACCTCGCTCGACGAGCGCGACCAGCACATAGAACTTGGCGAAGAACCCGGCCGTCGGCGGAATGCCGGCGAGCGAGAACAGATAGAGCAGCATCAGAAGCGCGAGCCCGGGACGGGACTTGGCGAAACCCGAGTAGTCTTCGATAACCTCGCCCGAGAAATTGCCGTTCCGCATCATGATGACGGTGGCGAAAATGCCGAGATTCATCAAAGAGTATATCAGCAGGTAGAGCATCACGCTGGCGATCCCGTCGGCACCGCCGGCCACCACGCCGAAAAGGGCGAACCCGGCATGGGCGATGCTGGAATAAGCGAGGAGCCGCTTGAAATTATCCTGCACCAGCGCCACGAAACTGCCGAGCGCCATCGTCACCACGGCAATGACCGCGACGATGATCCAAACGTCCGAGGCTGCTACCAGCGGGTTGAGGAACACCCGCAGGATTACTGCGAACCCCGCCGCCTTAGGGCCGACCGACATGAAGGCGGTGATCGTCGTCGGCGCGCCTTCATAGACGTCCGGCACCCACATATGGAACGGCACCGCGCCGACCTTGAAGACCAGCCCCGCGACGATGAAGACCACCGCCAGCAGCAATCCCGGATCGAGCGGGTCGCTGGTGACCGCCGCAGCCATCCCGTCCAGTTGCGTCGTGCCGGTGAGCCCGTACATCAACGAAACGCCGTAGAGGAAAATCCCGGTCGAGACCGCGCCAAGGATTACGTATTTCAGCGCCGCTTCGTTCGACCGCCGCTCTCGCCGCAGGAAGCCGGTCAGCACATAGGTGCAGAGCACCATCAGTTCGAGGCCCACATAGATCGAGAGGAGATCGGTCGCCGAGGCCATGATCATCATTCCCGACAGCGAAAAGAGCAGCAGGACATAGTATTCGCTGCTCCCGATCCCCTCGATATCCGCATATTTTCGCGAAAGGAGGAATGTCAGGATGGTAGCCAGGTAGAACACAAACTTGAAGAAGACCGCGAAGCGATCGGCGATGAACATGCCCGTATAGGCCGGCCGCACCTCGCTTGAAAGAATGAGTGTCGCCAAGGCGGCAATCAGCACGGCCGCGACGGAGGCCCAGACAAGGAAATGTTCCTGCCCCTTGCGCACAAGCTGTCCCAGGATCAAAAGGATGCAGGCTCCAGTGATCACCACGATCTCGGGCAGGCTTGCGAGAGCCGACTGGAAAAGTGCTGCGGCAGTCATTGGCCGCTCCCTTTATCATGCACCTGAGCCAGCAGATGCTTCACCGAGACGTCGATGATGTTGAGAAAGGGTTTTGGATAGAGCCCGACCCAAACTACGAAGACGGCCAGCGGCACGATCGCAGCCATCTCACGGGCGTTCACGTCGCGTATTTTGAACCGGGCGCCGACGCTGGCTGGGCCAAGCGCGACTTTCCTGTACATGCCAAGCAGATAGGCCGCGCCCAACAACGCGCCAAAAACGGCGGGCGCGCCGACGGCCAGGTTGGCCGCAAAACCGCCCGACAGCACCAGCAGCTCGCCCACGAACGAATTCGTCCCCGGCAGCGCCATTGACGACAGAGTGAACAGCGCCAGAAACGCCGTATAGACCGGCGCCGCCTTCATCAGCCCGCCATAATCCGCAATGCTACGCGTATGTGTCCGCTCGTAGATCAGGCCGACGAACAGGAACAACGCGCCGGTCGTTACGCCATGATTGAACATTTGCAGGATGCCGCCCTCGAGCCCGCGCAGGTTCAGCGCAAAAATCCCCAGCGTCACGAAGCCCATGTGGCTGATGCTGGAATAGGCCACCAGCTTCTTCAGGTCGTCCTGCGCCAGCGCAAGCAACCCGCCATAGACGATCGCAAGCGCCGAAAGCGAAAGCATCAGCGTCGAATAATACACCGACGCCTCTGGCAGCATCGGCAGCGAGAACCGCAGGAACCCGTAGGCGCCCATCTTCAGGAGCACCCCTGCAAGGATGATGCTGCCTGCCGTCGGCGCCTGCACATGGGCGTCCGGCAGCCAGGTATGGACCGGCACCATCGGCACTTTGACGGCGAAGGCGATCAGGAAGGCGAAGAACAGCCAGGACTGGACCGGGAACGGCAAATCCTGCGCTGTCAGCGCGAGGATGTCGAAGGTCTCGCCGCCGTTGAAATAGAGCACGATGACACCGATCAGGAACAGGAGGCTGCCCGCCAGCGTGTAGAGGAAGAACTTGAACGCCGCATAGACCCGGCCTTCGCCACCCCAGACGCCGATGATCAGGTACATCGGGATCAGCATCGCCTCCCAGAAGACGTAGAACAGGAACAGGTCGAGCGCGCAGAACACCCCCAGCATCAGCGCCTGCATGGTAAGCAGACTGACCATGAACTCCTTCAGCTTGCGATCGATCGCGACCCACGAGGCGAGCACGCAGATAGAGCCCAACAGCGCTGTCAGGAATACGAAGAGCGCGCTTATCCCGTCGATACCAAGCGCATAGGTGATCCCGAGCGCGGGCACCCATAGGCGCCTCTCGGTGAACTGCATCTCGTGGGTCGTGGTGTTAAAGCTCGCCAGCATGGCGATGCAGAGAGCGAGGTCGAGGATGGTGACGGCCAGCGCGGTCCACCGCACCGCATCGTCGCTGCGCAGAAACATCAGAACCGCTGCCCCGGCGACGGGCGTGAATATGATGAGACTGAGTAGCGGGAATACCATCGCCCCCCCTACCGCGACGCCACGGTGAAGACGACGGTGGCTGCGATCACACCGACGATCATCGCCAGCACGTAGTGGGTCACGACGCCGGTCTGGAGCCGCCGTAGCGCGCCGCCGCCACGCTGGATCGAGCGGGCGACGCCGTTCACGACGGCGTCCACGGCGGTGAGATCGATCCACAGCCCCGCCCGTGCCGCCCCATGCAGGAAGGGCAGCGCCGCCGTCTCGGACACGTCGCTCACCGCCTTTTCGTAGCGAGCCAGCGGTTTTCCGGCGATCCACATGAAGACTCGTGCGCCCTTGCGGTAGAACCAATCGGTGTCGATGCTGATCGTATTCTCGGGGTCGAGCGCCCTGAGGAATATGACAAAACCCAAGGCGGTGAACATCAGCACGCCAAGGCTCTCGGTGATATGGACGCCGGTGTAAGGTTCGAAGTCCACCGGATAGGGCAGAAGAGCGTAAAGCGGCTGGGGGAACACCCCGATCGCGATGCAGAGCACCGCCGCCATGCCCATCGCAACCAGCATGTTGCGGGGCGGCTCCCGCGCCTCCAGCCCACGGTCGGTGCCAAAGAACATGTAGTATGGCAACTTCAGTCCGGTGTGCAGGAATGTCCCCGCCGACGCCATCGTCAGTGCCAACACCATCACAGCGCGGTGATCCTGTCCGGCGGCGGCAATCACCATCGACTTGGTGACGAAGCCGGAGAAGAACGGAAACGCTGAGATTGCGAACGCGCCGATCATGTAGAGTGCCACGGTCAGCGGCATGGTCCTGTAGAGCCCGCCAAGCTCGGTGAGTTTGCGCCGGCCGGTGACGTAGATCACCGCTCCCGCTCCCATGAAGAGGAGCGCCTTGTAGAGGATGTGCGCGAAGGCATGACTGGTGGCCCCGTTCACTGCCATCTCGGTTCCGATGCCAATGCCCGCGACCATGTAGCCCACCTGGCTAACGATGTGATAGGCGAGCAGCCGCCGGCAGTCGTTCTCCAGCACCGCGTAGACGACACCGTAGAGCGCCATCGCGGTGCCGAGCCAAACGAGAAGTTCAGTTCCCGGAAACGCCCGCGCCAGCACATAGACGGCGGTCTTGGTCGTGAAGGCGCTCATGAACACCGCGCCGGTGACAGTCGCCTCCGGGTAAGCGTCGGTCAGCCAGGCGTTGAGCGGCGGCACAGCGGCGTTGAGCATGAACCCGGCAAGGATCAGGTAAGCGCCGACGCCCATCTCGCCTGCGATCGGGCCGAAGAGCAGCGAGCCAGTCGAGAGCCCAGAGAGAATGACGCCGCCCAGTAGGACGACGCCGCCAGTGATATGGACCATGAGATACCGGAACCCGGCGGCGATCGCCTGTCGGCCGCCTTGGGCGAAGACCAGATAGGCAGAGGCAAACGCCATGCCTTCCCAGAACAGGTAGAGCGTCAGGTAGTCGCCGGCGAACACGACGCCGAGGGCGCTGCCGACGTAGACAAATGCAGCGACATGCTGGCCGGGGCGAGGCAGGTGCAGCGCATAGACCGTTCCGATCAGCGCCATGATGGTGAAAACGGTGGCGAAGACGATGCTCAGCTTGTCGACCTTGGCGATGAGGATTTCCTGCCCGATGAACTGCGTCGCGCCGTAGCTTCCCGGTTGTATCGTCAGCACGGCGAGGATCGCCAGCGCCGGGATCAGCAGCAGATAGGCTTTGCGGATCGATCCGTTCAGGAAAGGGATCGGCAGGGCGCCGAGAATGAACAGCAGGGCGGGATGGACGAAATCAGTCATAATAGTCCTCGCGCCGCATGAGCCCAGCCCGATGGCCGAGGAACTTGGAAACGAAAATCAGCAGTACGCAGGATAAGAAGCCGTAGACGGCCGACCAGCCCGGCAGGCGGTCCCACAGGTATTCGGCGTGTTCACGGTGGACCAGAAAGTCGGCGATGACGATCAGAACGAGCACCAGATAGAACAGCCGGCGGCGCTGGCTCGCATGTTCCTCGTCACCAAAGAAGTCGACGACACGCTTGATCATCTGACAACTCCTTCCGCCAGGGCGAGGAAATAGCCGGGAAAGATGCCCATCGACACCGACAAGATGGCGGTCGCAACCAGCGGGATCGTCATCATCGGAATTTCACGGACCGTGGCCGGGCTCTCCTGCGCTTCCGTCCCGAAAAAAGCGACATAGCTGACAGGCAGGAAATAAGCTGCGTTCAGGACCGAGCTCGCAAGGAGCACGACCAGGAACGCAATTTCGCCCGCCTCCACCGAGCCCCGCGCCAGATACCACTTGCTGACGAAGCCCGCGGTCGGCGGCACCCCGATCATGCTCAGCGAGGCGACGAAAAAAGCACCCATCGTCCAAGGCAGCCTGCGGCCGATGCCGGCCATGTCGCTAATATTCCGCTTTCCCGACGCGCAAAAGATCGAGCCGGCGCAGAAGAAGAGGGTGATCTTGGAGAACGCATGAGCCGCAATGTGGATGATGCCGCCGACCATCGCGACCGGCGACAACAGAACCGCGCCCAGAACGATGTAGGAGAGCTGGCTGACCGTCGAATAGGCGAGCCTCGCCTTCAGGTCGTCCCGCGTCAGGGCATAGACGGACGCCATCAGGATCGTGAAGGAGACCAGATAGGCCGTGGCGATGCCCAGCCCCAGCCCGCCCACCAGCCCCGTGCCGAAAACGTGGAATACTACCCGCAGCACGCAGAACACGCCCATCTTGACCACGGCCACTGCATGCAGGAGCGCGCTGACCGGTGTCGGCGCTACCATCGCGGCAGGCAGCCAGGCGTGCATCGGCATTACCGCAGCCTTGGCAAAACCGAAGAGATAGCAGAAATAGACGACCGTCAGCATCGGGGCCGAGGCATCGACCCGCGAGAGCAGCCCCCCCGCCACAAAATCGAGCGACCCCGCAATGTGGTAGGTCAACGCCAGCGCGGCGAGAAGCAGGCTTTTCGACGCGCCCATCAAATAGACGAGGTACTTGCGGCTGCCCGCCCATCCCTGTTCATCCTCGTGGTGGTAAACAAGCGGATAGGTCACGAGGCTAAGCATCTCGTAGAAGATCACCAGCGTGAACAGATTGGCGGAAAAGGCGCCCCCGACGGCCGCCGCGAGGCTGGTGGCGAAGCAGGCGAAGAACCTAGTCTGCGCATGCTCGTTCAAGTGGCGCATGTAGCCGATGGAATAGATCGCCGCCACGATCCACAAAAGCGACGAGACGGTGGCGAATACCATGCCGAGCGCATCTACCCGGAAAGCGAAGTCTATCCCCGGCAAAATCTCGAACAGGCGCAAATCGACCGTCCCGCCCGCCAGCACCGTGGGCGCCATCGAGACGACAATCGCGAACATGGCGATTGCAGCGAGCGGCGAGACGATATCGCGGAGCTTCTCGCGGTTGTGCAGAAGGAGAACGGCAAGGGCCGCCAGGCCTGCTATGGCGACGGCAAGCAGCGGCCGGATCGATATCACCGGGTCCAAAGCCGCTATCCTTTCATCATGGTCACTTCGTCGACCTTGAGGGTGGATTTGTTCCTCACGAGGGCGACCAGGATACCGAGGGCGACGGCAACTTCCGCCGCGGTGATTGCGATGACGAAGATCGCGAAGATCTGCCCGCGGAAATCGCCGTAGTAACGCCCGAAAGCGATGAAATTGATGTTGACCGAGTTGAGCAGCAGTTCCAGCGACATCAGCACGACCAGGATATTGCGCCTGACCAGCACGCCCGCTGCTCCGATCACGAACAGGACCACTCCGAGTAGAATGTACCACGAGAGCGGAACCATCATCCCTGCTCCTTCCGCGCCAGCACGATGGCGCCGACCAGGGCGGCCAGAAGGATGACGGACGCAGCTTCAAACGGCAGGAGATAGTCGGCGAAAAGTGTCGTGCCGAGCTGCCTGATCTGATCGCCGCCGCCCATGGCAGCGGGCTCTGTGATCGAAAAGCGGTCGCTCCAGAGCACCAGCACAAGCATCTCGATCCCGAGCAGGATGAGCAGCACCATGGCTGGCAGGTTGCGGCCCGGCAAGAACCGCTGCAACACCGCTTCACGTACATCGATCATCATGATCACGAACAGGAACAGGACCATGATCGCGCCGACATAGACGAAGATCTGGATCACCGCGAGCAACGGCGCCTCGAGCATAACGAAGATTGCCGAGATGTTGAGGAAACACGCCATCAGCGCCAATGCGCTGTGCACCGGATTCCGGGCCAAGACCACCGTCAGGGCCGTGATCACGGACACCGTAGCGAACAGAAGAAAGAACCCCGGATCCATCGACGCCGACCCTCCGACGCGAACCGCTACCCGGCGCGAGACGGCCGGATTTGAGATTGCGCCGCAACTTCCGATGCGTTCACAAATTGTGCCCTAATATTGGATTTTTCACAAGATTATTGTCATTGGCGGAGCAAGACCGGGTCGGTCCGGATGTGGCGAAGGTCGCTTGCGAAGCGCGCGCTTTCGATAGCGCCGCACCGATTTTATTGTTCTATAGGCAAATGGCTTGAGCCGGTCGGTACCGACGTTTTGTTACGGCGTAGTGGGAAATTTCTTCCAAATAACACCGGCTGTTTCGCCGAAGTTACAAGTCTCTGTGGCTTCAGGCCCCCGCAACCAAATCCCACATAGACCGCCATACACACTGATACAAAAAGCCCGCCTCGTGCGGGCTTTTGGCGTATCTGCAAGTCCTCCTTCGTCGAACCGGTGCGTCATCGAACTGCCGGAACAGACACCGGGACCGGCAGGCACGTCCTCCGCGGGATCAGGGTGGGCCGAGCCCGATGCGGGCCGAATAACGGCCGTTGCCGTCACGATTTGTGCGTGGCATCTTCCCAGCGTGGAAGATGCCACGTCTCGCTTCGAGTCGTTGGATGACGGGTTTTCCATTTTTCGCTGTGTTAAGTCTGTCTTCTCAACGGAGGCTCGAATGAGTATCGGCCTGATTGCCCTTTTTGATGATATCGCTGCACTGGCCAAGGTGGCTGCGGCCTCGCTTGACGATATTGCCGGCCAGGCAGCCAAGGCCGGCACGAAAGCGGCAGGTGTCGTCATCGATGATGCGGCTGTGACACCCCGTTACGTCACCGGATTTTCCGCAGCACGCGAATTGCCGATCATCGGCAAGATCGCCCTCGGCTCGCTGAAGAACAAGCTTTTGATCCTGCTTCCCGCGGCGCTTATCCTGAGCCTTGTCGCACCGCAGGCGATCACACCGCTGCTCATGATCGGCGGGCTTTTTCTCTGCTATGAGGGCGTGGAAAAGGTTTACGCACTCGTGCTACCGCATGCAGCGCACACCCATGAATCGGCACTCGAGGCGACGAGCCTCGATGCACAATCGCTCGAAGACGAGAAGGTTGCGGGTGCGATCAAGACGGATTTCATCCTGTCGGCCGAAATCATGGCGATTACGCTCGGTGCGTTGCCGTCAGGCAGCATAGTCACGCAGGCCTTCATTCTTGCGGTCGTCGGACTGGGTATAACGGTCATGGTCTATGGTGGCGTGGCGTTGATCGTGAAGGCCGATGATCTGGGGCTGATGCTGGCGCGTGTACAGACGCCGTCTCCGATGGGTTCCTTCTTGCGCGCGATCGGAAAAGGGCTTGTCACCGGCATGCCCTATTTTCTGAAAGTGCTCGGCATTATCGGAACGGCCGCCATGATCTGGGTCGGCGGCGGCATCATCGTTCACGGCCTCGAAACCTATGGTGTCGGCGGCCTCGCGCATCTCATCCATGATGCCGGGGAGGCGACCGCGCATGCCATTCCCGTTCTGGCGTCGGTGCTGCGCTGGGTCGTCGAGGCTACAGGAGCTGGCATCGTCGGTATTGTCGCGGGCTTGATCACAATTCCCGTCGCTGGCTACGCTATCTCGCCACTGTGGCGGTACCTCAAATCGCTCCTGCCGCGCCGCCGGCGGAATGAGGCACTGGCGGATGGGAAAAAATGAACGCGGCGGCCACCGACAGGCAGCGATGATCGACAATGCACGGCATCACTCGAGCAATTCCAGACAAAGCGCGAGGCGCTTTTGCTGGGAATTGTGTAAAAACAAAAAGTTAGGGCGGTTGTGCGTTTCCGTGAAAAGCTGAAGCGCTCTAAGGCGTCATATCCAGCGGGGCGGAGACCGAATTTGCCTACTCGCCCTGTCGTAAGTTGCGAAGTCGGTCGAAAAGGACGGCGAGCACGATTGCTCCGCCGATGAAGCTTCCCTGCCAGAAGGCGTTGATGCCGAGCAAGCCGAGACTGTTGCGGATGATCTCGATGAGGGCGGCGCCGACCAAGGCTCCGAAGGCGGTGCCGACACCGCCGGCGAGATTGGCGCCGCCGATAACCGCGGCCGCGATGACTTGAAGTTCCATTCCGGCGCCGATGTTTGTGGTGACGGCGCCGAGCCAGCCGGTTTGAATGATGCCGGCAACGCCTGCCGACAGGGCGGAAATCATATAGACGATAATCTTGATCCTCGGCACTGGAACGCCCGTCAGTGTCGCCGCGTGCTCATTGCCGCCGATGGCAAAGACATAGCGGCCGAACTTGGTCCAGCGCAGCACGAAACCGGTGATGAGGGCCAGCACGACCATGTAAAGCACCGGATTGGCGATGCCGAAAAGCCAAGCGCCGCCACCCAGCGCCAGCAGCTTGTCGTGATCAGGCCCGAACTGGAAAACGACGGTGTTGTTGGATGCGACCATTGCAAGGCTGCGTGCAATAGACAACATGCCGAGCGTGACGACGAAAGGTGGGAAGCCGAGATAGGCAATCAATACGCCGTTGAAAGCTCCGACCACAAGAGCAGTACCGATCGAGGCGGCGATGCCGACTTCAATGCTGTATCCCGCGTGCATGACGACCGCCAGCACCATGCTGCACAGGCAAAGCACGGAGCCGACGGACAAATCGATGCCGCCGGTGATGATGACCAGCGTCATACCAAGCGCGATAATTGCAACGAAAGTGACGTTGCGGGTGATGTTGTAGATGTTCTTCGCGGTCGCAAAGGAGTCCGTCGCCATCGACAGAAAAATGCAGGCGAGAATGACTGCAATGAGCACCCAGAAGGTCTGGCCGCTGAAGACCGATGCCAGCCAACTCCGTTGCTTCTGTCCGATCGTCTGGTCAAGTGTAATCGCCATCGTCGACCTTCTTTTTTCCTATTGCAGCGGATAGCATCGATCACACCTGTTCGATGGCGCCGGTGATCAATCCCGTCACTTCCTCCGGCGAACTTGCGGCAATCTGCTTGTCGGCCACTTTTCTGCCCCGCCGCATCACGATCACGCGGTCGGCGACCGAAAAGACGTCGGGCATGCGGTGGCTGATCAGGACAACGACTATGCCCCGGTCACGCAATTGGCGGATCAGGTTCAAAACCTCAGCCACTTGGCGCACGGAAATGGCTGCCGTCGGCTCGTCCATCAACACGATTTTCGCTTCCGACAACATCGTTCGGGCGATCGCCACCGCCTGTCGCTGGCCACCCGACATTTGTTTGACGAGATCGCGCGCCCGCGTCTCGGATTTGAGCTCGCGAAATATCTCGCCGGAGCGTTTGTACATGCTCTTGTAGTCGAGGATGCGAAAAGGCCCCACGCCGCGGCGCAATTCTCGTCCGAGGAATACGTTTGCTGCCGCCGTCAGATTGTTGCAGAGCGCCAGATCCTGGTGAACGATCTCGATGCCATGCTGGCGTGCTTCCTTCGGCCGATGAAGCACCAGATCGGCGCCGTCGAGGCGCATGGTTCCGTGGCTCGGGCGAAAGTTGCCGGCGATCATCTTCACCAATGTCGACTTGCCGGCGCCGTTGTCGCCCATCAGGCCGACAACCTGCCCCGCTTCAAGCGAAAACGAAATATCGTTGACAGCCTGGATGGCGCCGAAATGTTTGGAAATATTGGTGAGCTCAAGAACCGCCACCAGCCTTCTGGCCTCCCAAGACTTGCAGGCTATCCGTCGCGTGTCTTCGGCGCGAGGCTCCAGCGACTTCGCTTTTCCAATGTCCTCCCAGAAAAGCGATCAGGAACATTTACGCAAAACCTTGCCGCAGCGTCAACTATTGTCCGGTGTATTGGCCTTATTATCGCAAAAATCTGTTTTGTCAGACAAATATCGTTTGACGAGAGCGGCGCGTGAATATTAGCTATCGGTGGGAGAGAGAGCATGCTGATCCTTGTGACCGGTGCGACGGGCAAGGTCGGGCGGCGCTTCATTGCTGGGCTGCTTGACGATCCGAGATTTTCCAAGGCCCGTATTCGCGCGCTTTGCCATAATCGGCTGTGCGATGAGACCGACCGTGTCGAAGTCATCCGCGGCTCGATCGCCGATCGCGACATCGTGGCAGCGGCGCTCGACGACGTTACCCATGTCGTGCATCTCGCCACCTGCAAGGAAACGCCTGAAGACATCATGGATGTCACGGTCAAAGGTCTGTTTTGGCTGCTCGAAGAGTTCCGCACGAGCGTCACTGCACGCCAGTTCATCCTGATCGGGGGTGACGCGGGCGTGGGACATTTCCACTATCGCCACAATGGCCCGATCACCGAGAATACTCCCCATCGTGCTTATCCGGGAAGCTATGCGCTTTCCAAGGTTCTGGAAGAGGTGATGCTGGAGCAGTTCGGCATTCAGTACGGCCTCAATGGCTGTTGTCTGCGGGCGCCCTGGATCATGGAAAAGGACGATTTCAAATATTCGCTGTCTTTTGGCGACGATGTCTTTGGTGGCCCGGACTGGAAGACGCTGGTTCCGGAAGACGCGGCACGGCGCTACGCTGCTCTGGGGACGGTGCCACTGCTCCTTGATGCTGACGGACGACCGCTGAAACGCAATTTCGTGCATGTCGATGACCTCGTATCGGCCATATTGGCAGCGATCGACAACCCGCGGGCGGAGCGGCAACTCTTCAATATCTGCATGGATCGCCCTGTCGACTATGCGGACGTCGCCGCCTACCTCCAGCGCACGCGCAATCTTGGCTCTGTCGAGATACCAAGCCGCTTCCATTCCAATTGGATGGACAACAGCAAGGCGAAATACCTGCTGGACTGGCGGCCGGACTACGATCTCGAAATGCTTATCGACTCGGCATGGCAATACGAGCGTTCGAAGGAGGAGCCTCGCATCGTCTGGTATCCGGGTTGATTTCGTATGGCGGGCATGTCGTGCCCGTCTGTTTCAAGGGAGGAAACTATGAGGAAGGCATTACTACTGACAGCCGCAGTTCTAGCACTGACCGCCGGGCAGGCCCTGGCGAAGAAGCAACTGGTCATCGTCGTCAAGGGCCTCGACAATCCGTTCTTCGAAGCAATCAACCAGGGTTGCCAGAAATGGAACAAGGAGAACCCGACTGCGGAATACGAATGCTTCTACACCGGTCCGGCATCGACATCCGATGAGGCCGGCGAAGCGCAGATCGTTCAGGATATGTTGGGCAAGGCAGACACGGCTGCAATCGCAATTTCGCCGTCCAATGCAAAGCTCATCGCCCAGACCCTGAAAACCGCCAATCCAACGGTTCCGGTGATGACGCTCGATGCCGATCTTGCCGCCGAGGATGCAGCGTTGCGCAAGACCTATCTCGGCACGGACAACTATCTGATGGGCGCACGCATCGGCGAGTACATCAAGAAGGCTAAGCCGAAGGGCGGCAAGATCTGCACGATCGAAGGCAATCCGGGAGCAGACAATATTCTACGCCGGGCGCAAGGTATGCGCGACACGCTCACTGGCGAGAAGGGCTTGACCGCGCTGAAGGGCGAGGGCGGGTGGACGGAGGTCGCCGGCTGCCCGGTGTTCACCAATGACAATGGTGCCCAGGGTGTTCAGGCAATGACCGATATCCTCGCGGCCAATCCCGACCTGGACGCATTCGGCATTATGGGTGGCTGGCCATTGTTCGGCGCGCCGCAGCCCTATCGCGACCTGTTCAAACCGATGGCCGACAAGATCGCCAGCAACGATTTCGTCATTGGTGCGGCTGACACGATCGGCGACGAGGTTGCCATTGCGAGGGAAGGCCTGGTGACGGCGCTCGTCGGCCAGCGGCCGTTCGAGATGGGCTACAAGGCGCCTTCGGTGATGATGGATCTGATTGCCGGCAAGCCGGTCGAAGATCCGGTCTTCACCGGGCTCGACGAGTGCACCAAGGATACAGTCGATACCTGCATTCAAAAGTAGGTCCGCGGTTTGGCGGCACTCGGTTCAAGGGTGCCGCCGACTGCCCCACGAGAGACGGATCGAAAGGCCCGCAGGGCTTGACGCGCCCCGGATTCCGCGCTTTTTGGCGGCGTCAATCGCAGGCGACTTCCTCGTTATTACGATTGTTTTGAGAGTACATGCAGACAATCGAAAGATGCTGAGGCAGTAGAAATAAATGCCTGACAAGAAATCGGGAAAGCCGGCGGCTCCGGTCGAAGTGGTGACGGTTGACCGTTCGGCCACAAGGCGCCCAAATGCTCCCCGCATGACGGGGGCGAGCGTTCATGTGTCTTTGGCGGGAGAGATTGGGCTGCGAATCGTACGCGGCGACTATCCGCCGGGCACGATCCTGCCAAATGAGGCAAAATGGTCTGAAGTCTTTGAAGTCAGCCGATCGGCGGTGCGCGAAGCGATCAAGATGTTGATGGCCAAGGGCCTGCTTTCTTCTCGCCCGAAAATCGGCAGCTGGGTCGAACCCAAGGAGCGTTGGAACCTACTGGATCGAGATGTCTTGGGCTGGTATGCCGCGTCTCCCGATCGTGAAGCCTTTCTGAGGGCTGTGCAGGAACTCAGGCATATGATCGAGCCGGAAGCGACGGCACTGGCTGCGGAGCGGCGAACCGAGGAGCAAATGAATGCGATCAGTCAGGCCCTGCATGACATGGATCAGGCGACATCGCTTCAGCAGCGAACGGAATCCGATGCGCGATTTCATATCGCGATCCTACGCGCCTCCGGAAATGATCTGCTGGTGCCGCTCGGCGTACTGATCGAATCGGCGTTGAACCACCTCTTCGCCCACGTCACGCGAGAGGAAGACAATTTGCGCTATGCACTGAAGCTTCATGAAAATATTGAAAAAAACATCCGATTGCAGCGACCGAACATGGCGCGCAACGCCGTTCGCAAGGCGCTGGCAAATACCGACCAGATCATAGCACGTTGGTCGCGATAGAGGTGTGCATCCTGCCCGGCTGACGCCTTGCCGGCAACCTGATGCAGAGCCGTTCAAGCTCCTACGGTGCTTGGTGCCTACCCAAAACCTGCGGCTTGTGCTATTTTCTCAGGCTACCTTCGGGGGCTGAACCATGCGCGGGTTGCTTGCATCGGTGGGGTTGATTTTCACAGCGACAATGGCCGCTGCGGGGAGCCCCTTGTTCGATGCAGTCGCAACCGGAAACACCGCCGCCGTCGAACAGGTTTTGGCTGCGGGTACGGATGTCAACAGCCGGGCACGCGATCTGGCGACGCCTCTCATCAACGCCGCGCTCGGAGACCAGCTCGCCATCGCCGAATTGCTCATCGGCAAAGGTGCTGACGTCATGGCTCGGAATTCGGGCGGCTTTACGCCGCTTCATGCCGCGGCCTTTTCCGGCAGCTTGCCGATCAGCAAGCTGCTGCTTCACCACGGGGCGACGCTCGACGATGCGGCCAACAAAGCGGGTGTAACGCCGCTGATGGTCGCCGGTGAGGAAAACCACGTCGCTCTCGCCGCGTTTCTTCTCGCTGAGGGGGCTGACGTCGGTCATGCAGAGGTTCACGGCTACACGCCGATCACGCGTGCGGTCTGGAAGGGCAACATGGACATCGTGCGATTGTTCAAACGGCACGGCGCGTCGTGCCCACCGGCCAGCCGCCTCGGCGAAGAAGGTTACGCCAAGTGCATTGAAATCCACGATTGAATAGGAGGCGCAGATGTGTGCAGGGACCAGAAGCGGTGCGCGAGGAATTGGTCGCTCTGTGGCGGTGTTCCTTCTGGCTTTGGCAGCCGCCGGTGGATCGCAGGCTTTTGCCGACGACTCGGTCAATACGGGGTACTTCGGCGGCGTGGCAATCATGGGATACGATCCTGTCGCCTATTTCACCGAAGGCAAAGCCGTGAAAGGCTCCGAGGAATTCTCCCACGAATGGCTGGGGACGCCTTGGCTTTTCGCCAATGCCAAACACCGCGAAATGTTCATCAGCGAGCCGATCAAATATGCGCCTCAGTATGGCGGTTACTGCGCGGGCGAGGTGGCTCTCGGGTCGGTCACGGTAAATGTCGATCCAGAGGCGTTCAAGATCATCGACGGCAAGCTTTACCTGATCTACGACAAGGGATCGGCGGAGGGGTTTGCCGCGCATGTGGCTGAAGCAGTCCCGAAAGCCGACAGCAACTGGCCGAAGGTCGCAGCCGATCTCGAACGGGATCAGTATCACTGACCGCGGGTGGAGTGCGGCTATTTGACGGGCGAAAAATAGAAGACCTTGGTGGAGTTCACGTAAGCATAGCTAGTTTCAGCAGGCGAGTTTGCAGATCTGTAGACCGGGCCGCAATCGGCTCGTCCGAATGCATTTTCGCTCTGCTCGCAGAGCATGTCGCCCTGGACGAAAACCGTCTCGGTGATCATCTGCGTCGCCGAGCGGAATGCAGCCTTTCCATCGCGTTCGATTTGCATGAGTGCAGGGCTTCCTGAGGGCTCGGTCTTGCCCCGCAGGAGTTTGCCCATGACGGCGCTTGTGATTTCGTCGTCGTGCAGCCGGTCCTGCTCGTCGCCCTTGAAAGCGAACGGCCATTCCGGCAGACCGGCCTCGCGCAGAGCATCGAGGATAAAGGCCAAATCCTGCTCGTTGCGGAAGTGGGCGTTGCTGATACGCCAGCCCGCCAGGGAATCGCGCCCTGCCACAAAGCGAAGTCCTTCGGTGACTGTCGCACGGGCGTCATCGAGGCGACCGGCACGGGCATAGGCCATCGCGAGCGGGGTAACGAAATCGCCATTTCCCGGAGAACCGTCTCGCGCGCGTTGGAAATTGTCGATGGCCTTTGCGTAGTCGCGCTGCAAATAAAAGACCAGGCCGGCCGTGTATCGGTTGATGGCGGAGAGGTTCGGATCGTGCCTGAGCGCCGTCTCGACGGCCGCGCCGGCTTCGGCATGATTGCCGGAGAACAATTGAACATATGCCAACGCCATATGCGCCTCGGCATCGGTAGACCCGAGCGACACTGCCTGCTGCGCCGAGGTGACAGCCTGCTCATAGCGGCGGTCCACGACCTGCATGACGGCAAGAACGGCGTAGGGCGATGACAGAACCGGGTCGAGAGCCAGCGCGCGACTTGCTTTCTCGTAGACCCTTTTTCGGGCCAGCGCGCTCTGGAGAACATCGTCGTAGGCGCTTCGCCAGACATAAGCTGTCGCGCGCGCATCGGCCGCGAAGGCCTCTGCAAAACCGGGGTCGAGCGCTTCTGCTTTGTCAAAGAGGGCCAGTGCCTCCAGCAGCCGGGAACGGCGGCCGGTCCGCGTCGCCTGCTCGGCACGAAGGTAGTAGTCGTATGCTTCCAGATTGGCGGTCGGCGGACGGGTAATCCGCTCCGCCTCGGATCGAGTGAGCTTCAGGCCAAGCGCGCCGGCGATCTGCCGACTGAGCTCGTTTTGCACAGCCATCACATCCGCCGCGCCGCGGTTAAACCGGTTGGCCCACAGGTGATCGCCGCTTGCGGTATCGATCAGTTGCGCATTGACACGGATTTGGTCGCCTATCCGCTGCACGCTGCCCTCGACGACAAAGCGCACGCCGAGATCGCGTTCGATGTCGGCCAAGACCAAGGGCTTGCCTTTGTAGGCAAACACCGAATTATGACCGATGACGTCAAGGTCCGAAAGCATGGCCAGATCTGCAATCAGGCTGTCGGTCATGCCATCGGTGAAATAATCCTGGCCGGGATCTTTGCTCAGATTCGCGAAAGGAAGCACCGCGACGGATGGACGTTGCGGCACGAACGGCCATTGCCATACGAAGACAATTGCAGCGGTCGCGATCAGCAGCGCTGCTAGCGTCGCCAGGATAATCGCACGGCGGCGCGGCCGAGGGGAGGCGACAACCTTGCCTGCCTCAGCGGGATCTAACAGGACACGATAGACGCGAACCGGATCGGCTATGTTTTTCAGTTGCTGCTCACCGAGGGCGGAGAAGCCGACATCAGCCTTGTGTACCGTGTGATCGAATGCGGTGCCGGATATGCAAATTCCGCCGGGCTGGGCAAGACTCTCCAGCCGTGCGGCTATGTTGACGCCGTCTCCGTGAATGTCCTCTCCTTCGACGATGACATCGCCGAGATTGACGCCGATGCGGAAAAGCATCCGCTGCTCGGGACGCAGGGCTGCATTGCGTTCTGCCTTTTGTTGCTGGATCTTGACGGCGCAGCGCAAGGCATCCACCACGCTTTGGAACTCAACCAGGATTCCGTCGCCCATGGTCTTGATCAGGCGGCCGTGATGCGTGGCGATCTTCGGTTCGAAGAGTTCGTGGAGATCGGAGTGGAAGCGGATACGCGTTCCCTCTTCGTCGATTTCGCTCAGACGGCTGTAACCGACCACATCTGCAATCAGGACTGCTGCAAGACGGCGCTCCATACCAGCTCTTCCTGGGTGTCAGATCCCCGACCGATATCTTACAGCAGGTGCCGAGCCGTTGCCATGACAGTCGCCCAAAGTGGCATCACGCTCGCCGGCGACATGCCTCGCGAAATCAACTGCGTGAAATGAGTTGCCGGGACGTCGGTCCGAGCTGCAGTTCCTGTCAGCTTTGGCGAGTATCCGGGACCACCAGGCCCGCCTTGCGGAGGCCTTCAACACGGCGGCTAAAGTCCTCGGGGTTTCGGAATGGAAGGACGCGGCGGCGGCGCTCGACGGAGAAATTGGGATTGATCTGGAGCGCTTTTTCCCAGGCCTGTCTGCTCTCTTCCGGCCGCCCGAGGTGGCCGTAACATGACGCGAGCAGGGCATAGGCCGTTTCAGATTGGGCGTTTTGCTGGAGCCGCTGCTCGATCGCGGCAATCGCCTGCTCATATTCGCCGAGAGAAAAGTGCGCATCGGCGAGAAATTGGAAAAGAACTTCCGGATGGTGCGGGTCGAGCCGCATCGATTCATTCAGTGTCTCGAGAGCGCCTGCGGGATCGCCGGAAAATATCTGGATATGGGCCATCAGCATCAGGAGGTCGGCGGAGTTGGGAGAAAGCGTGAGGCCCTGCAACACTTCTGCGCGCGCCCGGTCCAGTTCCCGGTTCCACATGCAAGCCATGCCCAGCGCGAAGTGGCCATTCGGCTGTTCCTCGGCCATCTCCATTGCCTGCTGCGCGAGATCCAGTCCGATCCGCAGCGAAGCCTCCGGATCGTTGCTCCACGCGTTGATGTAGTCGAGCACATGCGTGAAGGAAATCAGGGCCTGGGCTGCCGCATAATCCGGATCGATAGCGAGGGCGTCGGCCGCCAGGCTGCGGGCGGCTAGATTGCCGGTTCGGGTGTGGGCTGACGCCTGCTCGCGGCCGCGCAATAGGAGCTCGTATGCGCCGATATCGACTGCGCGCCCTTGGACTAACCGGTCCTGGTCGCCATGCGTGAGATTCAGCTTCAGCGCCGCCACGATCTCCTGGGTGAGCTCATCCTGAACCGCAAAAATATCCGTGAGTTCGCGATCGAAGCGGCTGGCCCAGATATGCCCGCCATTGTTGGCGTCGATCAATTGGGCAGTGACACGCACGCGGTTGCCGGCCTTGCGCACGCTGCCTTCCAGGACATAGCGGACGCCGAGCGCCTTGGCCATCTCAGGCACGGAGGCTGTGACGTTCTTGTAGACGAAGGATGAGTTGCGGGCGATCACGTGCAATTCTGAGAGCTTCGAAAGGTCGGTAATGATGTCCTCGCTGATGCCGTCGGAGAAATATTCCTGCTCGGCGTCGCCGCTCATGTTGTTGAACGCCAATACGGCGATGGAGGGCTTGTCGGAAACGGCCGTAACCGGAGGCATTTTCATTGCGGGCTGGACTTGTCGTGCCGTGTTCGACAGCGGTCCGACCTGGAGAGAATAGACCTGCATCGGCTCAGCGATATTCTTCAGCTGGATCCGGCCGAGATCGGTCACGGCAAGATCAAGCCGCGCTTTCACCTGGCGGTAGGCATCCTCGGAAAGACAGATGGCGCCGGGCTTGGCAATGCCCTCCAGCCGCGCGGCGATATTGACGCCGTCGCCCATCAAGTCGCCATCGCTTTCCTCGACCACATCCCCCAGATGGATCCCGACCCGGAACTCGATGCGATGCTCGGGCGACACGCCGATATTGCGCTCGACCATGGCAGTCTGCACTTCGATTGCGCAGCGCACGGCGTCCACGACGCTGCGAAACTCGATGAGGCTTCCATCCCCGGTACGCTTGACCACACGGCCATTGTGCACGGCGATGGTCGGATCGACCAGATCGCTGCGCAGAGTTCTCAACCGCGCCAGGATGCGATCCTCGTCCGCACCGGCGAGACGGCTGTAGCCGACCACATCCGCGACCAGGATCGCCGCCAGTTTTCGCGTCACGCTCGTAGCCTCAGTTCCTTGTCGGACCAAAATAACACAGTGTGAGCGGTAGCGTCGCCAAATCCCGTTTGCCTTTGCTGAGAAGCGGCCGGTGGCCAGGCTAATCTCCGTTTTTCAGCGAAAAGGCAAAGACGTAGTCGCCGGCGTCCTTCGAATATGGTGCGCCGCCGACCGATATCAGGACATATTGCTTGCCTGTTTTCGGCGAGACGTAGGTCATGGGCGTCGCGCTCGAGCCGACCGGCAGGGGATATTTCCAAAGCTCGGTACCGTTCTCGGCATCATAGGCGCGGATATAGTAGTCCTGGAAGCCGGCGAAGAAAACGACACCGCCGGCGGTCACTGAAGTGCCGGCATAGCTCGGCAAGCCCATCGGCATAGGCAAACGGGTTTTGATCTTGAACGGCCCGAGTTCTTCGGCGGTCCCCGCCGGAACCTGCCAGGCGATCTTGCGGGTACTCAGATCCACCGCCGTGACGGTGCCGAAGGGCGGCTGCGTGCAGGGAACGCGGAGCCTCGAGGTCCACATTTCGGTGGCCATGCCATAGGGCGTACCGCGCTGCGGGGCGGAGGGGCCGTGCGCGGTCGTGGTGAGGGCAAAATCGACATACTCCGCGCGCGGGATGAGCGCGAAAAGGCTCGGTACGCGGATATCGTTCATGAAGACTCGGTTGTTGGGCAGATCGACCGATACGCTTCCCCAATTAAGGCCACCCAGATTTCCCGGCTGCTGGATCGCATATTGGGTGCCGATCGGGGTGAAATCGCCGTCGTAGCGCATCTTTCGGAAGGCGATGCGGCATGCCAGCTGATCGAACATCGTCAGGCCCCAAGCCGTCTGCTCGCTCACGCGTTCCGCGCCAATGGTCGGCATGCCGACGGAATAGGGCTGCGTCGGAGACAGTTTCTCTTCCGGTGCGCCGCCTTGCTGCGGCACCGGCTTCTCCTGGACTTCGGCAAGGGGCAGGCCGGTCTGACGGTTGAGCAGGAAAAGCTGCCCACGTTTGGTGGTCTGCAGGAGAGCGGGCACGGTGGCGCCATTGCCGTCAGGCAGATCGATCAGGACCGGTTGAGCCGGCAGGTCATAGTCCCAGATGTCGTGATGCACGGTCTGAAACTTCCATTTCTCCCGCCCGGTCGTCACATCGAGCGCCACCAATGTCGCGTTGTATTGGTCGGCGAAGGCCGGACGATTGACGCCGTAATAATCCGGGGTGGTATTGCCGAGCGGCGCATAGATGAGACCGAGCTTGTCGTCGAATGCGGCCGTCGTCCACATATTGGGTGTGGCCCGCGTATAGGTCTGGCCCTCCGGTGGGAGTTTGGTGACCTCAGGATTGCCGAGATCCCATGCCCATTCGAGCTCGCCGGTGACCACGTTGAATGCGCGGATGACGCCCGAGGGTTCGCCGACCTCCTGATTGTCGGTGACCCAGCCCCCGACGACGATCAGATTGCGGGCAATCAGCGGCGCCGATGTCTGGAAGTAATAGCCTGTCTTGACTTCGCCCATGCCCTGGGAGAGCTGCACGGTGCCATTGTCTCCGAAGCCCCTGCAGGGGGCGCCGGTCTTGCTGTCGATCTCCAGCAGACGGGCATCAATCGTTGTCTGCACCAGGCGCTCGTTGCAAAGACCGTCGGCGGATTGCGCGTCCTGCGGCATCTTATAGTAACCGAGACCACGGCAGCGCTGCCAGTAAGGCGCCGTCGCCTTGGGATCGAAGATCCAGCGCGGCTTGCCGGTATCGGCATCGAGCGCTGCGATCACATCCGTCGGCGTGCAGGTGTAGACCGTGTCGCCGATCTGCAGAGGCGTGTTCTGATCGGCGCCATCGCTCTTTCCGGTGCGGTATGTCCAGGCAAGATCGAGTTTGGAGACATTGCCGCGGTTGATCTGATCGAAGGGCGAGTAACGATCTCCCGCCGTGGTGCGGCCATAGGAGGTCCAATCGGAGGGAGAATTGTCGCCCTTGGTCGCCTTGTAGGCGGTGATGCCGGCGGAAGGGCGGATGACGCCATGCGGCGTGAAAGCAAGGCTAAAACCGGCAACGAACAGGATCGCCGTGACCAGGGCGCCGCCATGGTAGAGCTTCCGGTTGGCGGTCGGCGAGAGCGATGGCGCAAAGAGAAGCGCAAAACCCGCCAGCGCGATCGGAGACATCAAGCGCGCAAAAAGTGCCCAAAAATTGAGACCCGATTCCCATAGCGCCCAGGGAAAACTGAAGATGGCGACAAGCAGGACGATGAGGCCGCCTGAGGTCTTGCGGCGCCAGAGCAGAAACGCGGCAACCAGATAGGCAAGCCCGACGATCGCATAATAGGGCGAGCCGCCGAGGCTGAGCAGCAAGGCGCCGCCTCCTATCAGCCCCAATCCGATCAGGGCGAGAACAATACAGAACAGGGTGGCTAGAAATTTCATAGTCTCCTCATCCAATCTGCTGCCCGATCGCCTGGATCCCAACTCCGACCGTCGCATGGCGCCCCGGGAAGCGCGGGGCCATTGGATTGGCGGTCGGATACGTATCTTCGGGAGAGCGGTGCTCTCTCGTTCAATTTTTACTTGATGTAGCTGTGGTCACTGACACGCCGCCCCGATCCGGCAATGATGCCGCCGCCGCTCCTGCGGCAACGGCTTGCCATTCCAAATCGAGTCAATACTTCTGAAAGGGGCACAGATGTTTCTCGGCGAAAAGCTTGATCTAGCGAACGGGCGACCGACAGGATTCGATTATATGCGATTACTGTTAGCCTTTTCAGTGCTTTGGATACATACGGCCCGCGTCACGTACGGCGATGACCTCTTTCTTTGGGAGTCACCCTTCCGTCCTGTCATCAAGTCAGTGCTGCCCATGTTCTTTGTCCTGAGCGGGTTCCTGGTGGCTGGCAGTCTTGAACGATCGAAGACATTGATCTCCTTTCTCGGGAATCGGTTTATCCGGATCTACCCTGCTCTTGCGGTAGAAGTGTTGCTGGCTGCCTTTATACTCGGAGCGATCTATACGGAGTATGACCTGCGTGACTATTTCACCGATCCTCAGTTCTTTACTTATCTGCTGAACGTCACCGGGCACATTCACTTCAATCTTCCCGGCGTATTCCTGGACAATCCTGATGCTGCGATGGTGAACGGGCAACTCTGGACGGTGCCCTTCGAGCTTGAGTGCTATGCTGCGATCGCCGCCCTGTTTCTGCTCGGCGTGGTCAGGCGGCGCGTGATCGCCCTGATCGCAACGCCGGCCTTGATCATAGCCTTTGGTATCGCAAGATATTGGAAGCATGAAAGCGACTGGGCCACCATGCCCACGACCGCATCGGGCAATCTGCTTATTTGTGCATTTCTGGTGGGGGTGACCTTCTATCTCTACAAGGACAGGGTTCGCTGGGATATCCGGATTTTCCTCGCCTCAGTGGCAGTCATCCTCTGGGCCTACTGGTTCACCTCTTTCGGAGACTTCATTGCCATCCCGGCAATCGGATATGTCACGGTTTTCCTCGGTCTGACCTCGCCCCGAAAGCTTGGTGTTCTGCGCGGGGCCGACTATTCCTATGGCGTCTTCCTCTACGGCTACCCGATCCAGCAGGCCTTCGTCGCGCTCGGGCCTTGGGCGCATAACTGGTGGCTGAACGGCATCGTCTGCAGCATTATTGCCACCTGCTTTGCCGCTTTCTCGTGGAGATTCATCGAAAAGCCGGCGTTGAAATTGAGGAAACAAGTAACCTGGCTTGAAAATCTCAGGCTTCAGCGCGGCACGAAACGACAACTGGCCGGGGCGGTCTCGAAATAGAGTTCTGGATGCCGGCTTGGAGGCGGGCAATTCCGGAACAGGCTCAATCCAGAAAACAACTCAATAGGGCTCGCCATCACCGCGAGCCCTGTTTCTTTGATGCTGGCTGAGCGCCACAGACGAAAATCCGGGCCGTTTGCAAGGGCCTGGTTTGCAGCAGGCTTGCTGCACGATCACTGCCATATCGACGTACCTACACCGATAAGCGCGGCCCGGATTTGGCGCGCATATCCGCTCATGCGTAAGCCTATGTTCAGACTGATCTTTTCGGTTGGACAAGGTAACGTCGTGGCTAGATCTATGACTGTATTAATCCTCCAAATGCCCAACTTTTCCAGCTGTCGTATCCGATGGTTTCTTGGATTTTTGGGGAGTGATCGGCCCTTCTGGATGAATAGTTGAATATTCTCCAGTGTTGTTCAATCGATCTGTTGGGCGGCTATTAGCAATATTTTAACGGCAATAGATAAAATACTTTGATCGAACTTCGTTTCGACTTTGGGTTTTGTCATGTCATTGAGGGGCTGACGGTGGCTTGAAGAAGGTGAAGAGAGGAGCAGAATAATGCTGAAGAGCACGCTCATCGTGATTGCCGTCTCCTTCGCCGCCGGAGCGACCATTCGCGCCTGGGCCTTCGCATTCTTTGCATTTCTGCTGGTCGCGGCTTTGAGCGTTGTGATCCTGCTGAAAGGTTCTTCCTTGACGGAGGCAATCGCTTCCGGCCTCCAAGTGCTTGTATTGATGGAGATATGCTATCTGGCGGGTCTCTTCGCTTTCTCGTTGGGGGGGCATATTCAGAAGCGCCGGAAAAAGACCTCCATCGCTGACCGCTCCCATGCGACCGGCAAGCGTCCTCATGGATGGTGACATGACCGATGCGGCAGGAAGCTCGGCTGTGCTATGGACGCAAACCCGCTGAGCACTTTTGCTGGAATTGCTTAGGAGTCCACCCTGGGCAGTAAGGCGTGCCGGGAAAGCAGGGCCGAGAGTGTTTTTGCGATGATCACGAAATCCAGCGCGAGCGTCCATTTGGACAAATACTCGACGTCGAGGGAAACTCTGTTCTGATGGCTGGCGTCGTTGCGTCCGTTGATCTGCCAGTGGCCGATCAAGCCGGGACGGACGGCCATATAGGCAGAGGCATGTTCGCCGTAACGCGGCAGCTCTTCCTTGGTAATGGCGTGGGGCCCGACGAGGCTCATTTGACCCAGCAACACGTTGATCAATTGCGGGAGCTTGTCGAGGCTCGATCGTCTGACGATAGCGCCGACGACAGTGACATGTGCCTTGGCCGTTGCGTCGGCGCGTGTCGTGCGAAACTTGAGGCAGCCAAACTCTTTTCCCTTATAACCGATCCGCGGATGGGAATTGAAAATGGGTCCCCAATCACTTAGCGTTATGATGGCTGCTACGGACAGAAGAAACGGTGACAAAAGGAATAAGAGACCTGTCGCAATGATGATGTCGAATGCGCGTTTCAGAAGTCTGCTGATCGTATGGGATTGTGACGAATTGAATGGACGCCTTTCCTGCCGCGCCCTGGCGAAATCCCGCCAAGGTTCGGTTGGGTTGCGCCCATGATTTTTTCCCGCCATCCGCGTCTCCGTTAGGCGAATCCCAGAAATCACAGTCAAAAGCTTGTTTGAGTGCAAGTTTGGTGTCTGTGACCGAAGTCATAACCGTGGATAAATTCTTTATCATGTGAAGAATTTCTTGTGAATAGTTGAAGAAGTATTTTTTTAGAAAAATATACATCTGTGATGTTGGAAATATTTATTCCAGGTAAAAATATTATTATTATATTGTTGGCCTATTCTAACGGCGCACAATTGTTTCGAATTGTATAAAAATTATCCAACAGCTTCAAAAGTGTGCTTTTGACAGAATTAAATATGGATTTTATGATATATAAATGTGAGGATTCGTCAGAATTATGTATAGTTTTAGAATGTAAATTTTATATTATTATTATTTGACTTTCTAACTTAACGCATTACGAATGTCGGTGACGACAATAAATCAATTAGTCTGCTTGGAGTTGCGCGTATGGACGGTGCGATTAGCATCAAAGACAGCAGGATTGAAGGAGGCGCGGCGCGAATAAGCGAAACGGTTACTTGCGGTCCTGTAGGTATTGTTTACGGCGGCCGGCCGGATTTGGATCACGAGTTTCCGTTTTGCCGCTCGAGTGTTCGAAAATTTCGTCGCGGTGAGGTTATTGCCGGCGCCGGTGTCGTCATCGACATGTTTGCCCGCGTGCAGCGCGGAATGGTGAGTGCAAGCACCCCGCTTGCCGATGGACGCGAGTTCATCGTGGAAATCATTCCGAAAGGCGGCTTGATCGGCGAATTGGAGGTGTTGCGCAAACAGTCTCTCAGCCTGGAATATCGGGCCACGGCGGACTGCGAACTGCATTACTTCGACGGCCGTTTGCTGCGGGACTGGTGTGCGAATGATCCGCAATTTCAGGTGAAGATCCTGTCGAAGGCACTGGCGCGTGTTTCAGAACTCGAACTGCGGATTATTTCCAACGCCGGGTCGAGTTTAAGGCAGAGGCTGGCCCGGACGCTGCTGCGTCTTTGTGCCTTGTACAACGTCGATACGCAGAATAGCGGCAACGAGCTCATTATCTCCCAACACCACCTGGCCGCGACGCTGCCGGCGTCGCGTGAGAAGGTCAACCAATGTCTGCGCCGTTTGCGCGAGAGCAAGGTGGTTGACGGGACACAGGGCAAAATCCGCATTCTCAATCGGAAGGCGCTTGAGGCTTATGCCGAGGGGGCAGTGTCTCTCGCTTGAGGCACCGCCGCGATAAACAAAAAACGGAGCAGCAGAAAGCCTCGACAGAACCCGCCACCGGCGGGTTCTGTGTTTGATGCGGTGGGCGTTGATAAATCGGAGCAAGCAGGGCCGAAAGATCAGCCTGGCGGTTTGCCTTCATGCACATTATCGCAAACCGCTGCGGATTTTGCGTGGCCTGCTTTAGAGCATTTCCGTTTTTCTCCGAATCATGGAAATGCTCTATCTCTTTGTTTTCACGCAATTCCGGACGGAAAACCGCTACGCACTTTTGCTGGAATTGCTCTAGACTTCGCTCTCGCAAGCATGTCTCCAGTATTGCCAGCCTTCACCCTGGATCAGCCCGTGATCGGACAGGTCCTTCCAGCTTCTGTAGGTGCCCGTATCCTCACAGACGAAGTCATCCATGTCCTTGCTCGAAGAGTATACGGTATATTCTTCCGTATGTTGGGACAGGTGCGCCGCATCGGCAACCTTGTGCACGAAGGTCGACAGGAACTTGAAATGCAGAAGAGCGCCGGATACGCCGAGCGCTCCGCGCATGTCGCCCAGATTTAGGGAGAGCGGCCAGACCTGGTGCGATGATTTCAGAAACAGACGTTCACCCTTGATATAGACGAGTGGTATCTTATTGAGCGCGGGGCCGTCCCAGAGCCGGTCGTGGAAATAGACGCGCCCGCGGACGCCGCCCTTGATCCATATCGTCCCGTTGCGTTTGTCGAAATGTGCGACATAGCCGGATCGGTCGAAGAGATTGCAGACCTCGAGCGGGTTGCGACCGGGTTCGCATATGTTTTCGAGAACGGGATGCGGGCTGTACATGTCGATCATGACCGAGCGGAGCGAGTGGCCGCCCATGGATTCGATATAGGTGGTCAATTGATCGATCGGTCGTGTGTCGCAATGCGGATAGACCAGAAACTCGTCCGCATCGACATAGAGGACCCATTTCTCCCGGCAGTGGCGGTTGATTACTTCGTTGATCCAGTCGTTTCCGAATCTCGCCGCCTTGTAGGAGCCATGAGCCGAAAGAAGGGACACATCGTCGAAGCTGGACAGCAACTCGGCCGTACCGTCGGACGAGCCGTTGTCGATGCAGATGAAGTGCTCGAAGCCGAGATCGCGATAATACTGCAGGAAGAATGCCAGCCGATGTCCCTCGTCGCGGATGACGCAGATGACGACATGACGCGCCTGCTTGAGCCCGTCGCGCAGCAGGTCGTAGCGAACCTGCCGAGCCTTGAGCGTCCGGCGCAGGCGAGCTTTTAGGTAATGCGAGATACTGGCGGCGGAAGCCCTATAACTCATATTCTGTCCTGAACACTATCCATTCTGGGTGAATGGATGAATACTTGCGCATCCGCCTGCAATCCACGGCTCGACCGGCAATCCCGACATCCGTCACGCGGACAATCCTCAGGTCTGACCAACAACACATCATCATACGGCGTAGTCGCCGCCGACCAGCAGGCTCTGGACGCGCGGATGGGGTCCGTTTTTCTCGATTGCGTGTTCGATGCGCGCTCGTATCGATCGGTATTTATACAGCATCTTACGGTCGAAGCTTATTCCGCGATACAGCGCGTTGTAAATCGGATGTGCTTTGCGCAGGTCGACGTAGACTTGGCTTTCCTTGTCGGTCCATGGAAAGAAGGTGCCATGCCACGGCTTCGGATGCGCCATGTAATGGACGATCGACAGGGAGGACATGTTTACCAGATGAAGGAACTGTTTGGGGAAGTTCCAGCGGTTCGATACGAGTATAAGCGATGAACCGCAGACATAATTCAATGCGCCTTGATCATGTTTGCCCTCGCAGGCCTCGGGGTTTTTAGCAAAAAGCTCAAGCGCCTCCTGCCCGATCCAACCGTTGCGGTGGAATTTCAGCACCCCTGCGTTGAAATAGTAGCTGCTCTTTCCAGTGTCGAGGAAGTCATGGATCGCGGTGTAATCGCGCGCCGCGAAAAACCTGCCCTCGGGCACAGTGGCATTTTCGAGCCGACTGAGATCGCTGACGATCTGGGTATCTCCATCGAGATAGATGATCTGGGTATAGTTGGCAGGCAGGATCTCGCAAAGGACCAGCTTGGCCATGGTGCTGACGCTGATGCGTCCCTGGAAATGCGAACTGTCGAGCTTGCCGAGCGAATCCCGCAGCGCGTCGGTCGCATCGATCAAGTCGACCCGGCTCGTTGCCAGCAGGGCTTTCAGCTCTTCGAAATTATCGAGATGTTCCGACATGAGGACGCAGACATCTGTCGCGGGGCTTGCAAATTTGCGAGCCTGAAGTGCGGAGAGAATGGTCGGAAATGAATACTCGACATCCGTGACGTAGACGACGCACTGATTGTTCATGTCATCACCCTTCCGATTGTGCGCAATACGAATGAATCGGCATTGACTTGCCCGTCGAGGGAACGATTGAGAATTGAGCCGACGGGTCTGTCATATGAAGGCCCTGTTCGGTATATATAGCCGGTGCTCAGCGCCGCAGAGCTGAACGGGTGTCTGGCCGCCGGCGGTTTTTATGTGTTTCATTGTTGAGATATTCGCCATGAAGAGTGCCTTGCCTGTAAAAAGGCTGTGTTTCGACATCGTGTTTCGCGGTACGACGGTCGGTACCGGGACCCTTGTCGGAAAGCAGAGGGAACGGGAATTGTCATGCTGATCACCGCAGTCGTGGCAGCGGTGATATCGATAGCTGCCGGAGCTTCCATCCGTGCCTGGGCTTTCGCAATTTTCGCCTTCCTCGTGGCAATCGGCTTCGGCAGCGTGGTTTTCAGCGACGGCTCCTCCATGATCGCGGCCATCCTCTCTGCCATTGCCATCCTCGCACTCATGGAAGTTGGCTACTTGGCAGGCGTGTTCGTTTCGGGGTTTGTGCGGCGTAGTGCCAGGCAGCGGCAAAACAATTCCGTCGCAGATAACGTCGCGGCCACCAGAGAGCGCCAGCAGAGCTGATTTTGACATAGAATCCGCAGAATAGCCTTCTGGGGACGGTTTTGCGCGATCGCGTTCGGCCGACGAATTGCTATTACCGGCAATGTTTGAAAGATGCGGCGCGGCCGGCCGATTCCGAACCGGCGCGGGCATGCCGATGGCTCGACGAGACCATCTCGCGCCATGGCGAAACTGCAAGGCGGGCGTCATCGCGTTGAAAACATCGGCGCTCTCATCTGAGATGTCGATGTCTCCAGTGGGGTCCGGTTGGCAAGCGATCGGGTCGCCTGTCGTGGCGAGATATTGGTTGTCGCCAGGCAACCGGCCGCCAGGCCCGCCGTGGTGCTGAACAGCAAGCCGAGATCGGTACCGCTTCCTGATATCGATGCCGAGGCGACCTGGGCTATCGATGCCATAATTGCGGCGTTTCCGATCGCGTGCGTTTTCCGATCGCCTGATATGTGGCGGCCGGACGCCCTCACAAGGCTGTACAGGAAGGTGGCGAAGAGCAGAGTGCCGGTCAAACCGACATTAGAGAGCAGGGCTGCGATAAAACTCGAAGCTCGAACCGTGCCGAGCCCGGCGCCGAAGGTAGCGGTGTCGACGAATGCGATCAATGCCAGCGTATTCCAGGCGGTCCGCTCTTCGCCGGATTGCGATTGGAGCTTGTCCGATAAGGTCGTGTTCACAAGGCCGGCGATGGAATCCCACGCGTCGGGGACAAGGCTGAGTGCGACGATGGCGCAGGGGATCAAGAACAGCGTGATCACCAGGAGTGTGACATGCGGCGTCGTAGCCGGCCCCCCGATCAGCCGTTTCAGGCAGAACAGCACGAACATGCAGACGACGAAGATGCCCGCGATATAGGCGGTCGTCGACGTGCAGAGGACGATCGTCGGGCCGATGAAGATCGTTGCAAGTCCCGCCATTCGGCTTTGAACACGCTCCAGCCAGAGCATGAGCGTGAAGGAAAAATAGGCCAGTGCGACCGCGCCATACATGCTTGCTTCGGGAAAGGGGCCGACAATGCGCTTGAAGCCGCTGATCGTCTCGGCCGTATGCATCGTATAATTTGCGTTCCTGATGACATCGAGCAGGTAGGACTGGCCGGTCAGGAAGGTTCCGATATCAATCAACGCCAGGGCAAAACAGACGATTGACGCCACGATCAACTGCTGTGCGATGAAACGGGCATATCCAAGTCTTGCAAGCCCTGAAACGAGGGCAAAGCAGGCGAGGTCGCCGAGCAGATAGACAGACTGGCTGAGATTGGACGAACCCGGCGCCAGCGGCGCGGCTACCGTCGACATCATGCCCGATGCGTCTCGTGCCGAGGAATAGACGAGGGTTGCGCCGGCAAAAATGCGGGGCAAGAAGAAAGACGATGCCACGGAAAACAGGATGTAGGTGGCAAACCAGAAGCCGGGGCCTGGATAGGCGAGGCTGGTCAGTATGGCCTGCGTTTGAGCCGGGCGCAGCAGGGCGGCCGCAACGAGAAAGAGCACCAGAAGATGGCTCGGCTGGATGCTGCTGCTGCCGAGCGCCGGCAATTGGAGCGCCGCTGCGGCGCCCAAGAGCGTCGACAGGCAGAGGGTCGCTATAGAAAAACGCGCGCCGTTGACCATGGTGAGCAGGCCAAGCAGCAGAATGAGGAAGCCGATCGGTTCTATCGACATGCTTCAGATCCCGATCCGGAGGACGAACGGCCAAGGCATCGGGTTTGCCGAAAACCGGTATCCGGCTTTCGGCGCGATGCTTGAGGCGAAAGCCGCCTGTTGTCATCGATGATCACAGCCGCCCCCTAATTCGCTCCCGTCTGGGATATCCAGCCGGGAGCCGCCTGATTGTCTCCGGCGACATTAGACAGCGGGACTGCCGAGCTTTGCTGCTGCGGCGCGGACTGCAGTTGCAGTGGAGGCGGTGGCGTCTGAAGGTCGGTGTCGGTGTCGGTGTCGATGCCGATTTCGACGACATCATGTGGCCGCAAGGTGGTCGTCTCGTCCGCCTCGATGTTGCGATAAGTCCCATCGTCGTTGCGACGCACGATCCGGTAGTTTTTCTGTGCTCTGCCAAGACCCGGCATGTCGGTGTTCATCTGCGCGAGTTGAGCGCTGTATCCGGCCTGTTCGCCGAGGAGTTGGGCCACCTGGATGTCGATTGCCGCCCTGCCGATCGCGAGATTGACCTGATTCAGCAGTTCCTGGTTTTCGCTGTTCTGCCTGTTGGCGATGTTGATCTTCGAGCGATCGGCTTCGCTGAGCCCCTGGCGAGCCGTGGTCAGGGCGACCTCGAGATCGATCAGCGTACCTTGTGCATCCGCCGCCCAGCGGTCGACCGAGACCTGACGGGAATTGCTGACCAGGCCCTTGCTCACCAGACTGTTGACATTATCCAGTTCCTTCTGCGCAAGATCGATCTGCCGCTTCTGCGAATTGATCTTGGCTTCGAGCGACTCGACCTGCTGGCCGTAGAGACGCGCGAGGTCGCTCGCCGCGTCGATCTGGCTCTGGATATCGACGCGGCGCAGCCGCATCAGGTTCAATTCCTGCGCCTTCAGCTTGTCCACATCGGGCGTTCCGACGAGCTCGGCAGGGATCTCGAAACTCTGTTCGCCGGCAATTTCGGCACGCAGCCGCGCCTGGCGCATCAGAAGATCGCGCCTGTTGAGAATGGCCGTTCGATAGGCGCCTGCAGCCTGGATCCGGTCGCGCTCGAAGACGGTATTTTCCTCGCGATCCCGAAGGAAGCCGCCGGCAATGCTGACGGCCTTCATGACCGTCATATCTGCCTCAAAAGCATAGCGCCCGGGGGTCTGCACGGTTCCGGTTACGAAGATCGGCGCATGCTGGGCGATCTCCAGGGCGATGAACGGTTTTCCCGGCAGTTCGGCCTTTTCGGACAGTGCGCCGGCGATCGCATCGGCGACCTGCTGCGTTGTTTTCCCGATCGCCTGCACCTGGCCGGCGATCGGGATCGACAGATTGCCGGCATCGTCGACGGCATAGGTCCCGTCGAGCGCCTCCCAGCTGGCATATCGGGAATCCGACGATCGCCATTCAACGACACGCAGTCTCACCTGGTCTTCCGGCACAAGAGTGTAGTTTTCCGCATGGGCGACGCTCCAGCCGGTCATGCAGGAGAATACCAGCAAGGCAAGGGCGACGGAGACGAGGCGATCGGACAAGGATGTGTGCTGCATTGTCTGCTATCTCCGTTTCGTTGCGATCGATGGCGACGGCATCTCGCGCGGCGAAGGATTGCCGAACTCGAGAATGCGGGACGGAGAGGTACGGCCGACAACAAGATCGGACAGCGCCAGAAAATTTCCGTTCAGACGTCCCCAGCGGTCGATCAAGCGGTCATTGAACAAGAGGCCCCGCGTATTCGCCAGGATGTTGCGGCCGATCTGGACGACGGCACGACCCCTCGACATCGTGCCCTTCCGGATCAGATAGACGGGATTGGCAACCTGCGAATAGCCGAGCCTTCGCCCGGGCTGGCGCCCGGATCTGACACCGAGATGCACCCCGCGGGCGCCTTCGACATGCACGGACCTGCCATAGCGGGCGATGGACCGGCTGAAATCGACATCCTCGAGCCAGCCATAGAGCGGCAGCTGTTCGTCAAAGGCCAGCGCGTGCTCGAGAACGGGTGAAAGGCGAACTGCCATGTTGCATCCGTAGGCGTTGTAGACCTCCGTCACCTGCTCGGTTGCTTCGCCCGCAGTATCAAGAACCTGCAGGGCCTTTGACATGCTGAGGCCACCATCGAGGACACCGTCGGCCAGGACTTCGCCGGTGGCGATCGCCACGTTGGGGTTAGCCGCAAAGACGGCCGCCATCCGGGGCAGGAAGGTCGCGGCGGGAATGAAGTCATCGTCCAGGAAGATCAGAACATCGATATCGAAAGCGGCAGCCTGGATGATCCGGTTGCGCTGAGAGGTCAGGCCGCGGCTGCCGACGATGACTTCCACATCGCAGCGGTCGGCGAGCCCGGCGGCATCGTCGATCGCGGGCACGCAGACGATCAGCCGCTCCGCCTGGTTCGGCAGGGTGGTCAGATAGTCGACCGTCTCCCGCAGTATCGAGGGGCGGCCCGCCGAGGCGATCCCCACGGCCATTCGCAGTGGATGGCTTGCGCGCTCCGCCATGGCTTCAGGTCCGCAAGGGACAGGCGCCGGCCCGATCGACCCGTCCTGCCTGGTTGCTTCTGCCGAGGGGGAGGTCATGACTGCATTCTCTTCGGCGCATGGTTGATGATCGCCCCGAGGATCTCCGCGCCGACATTCCGCAGCGTGTCGATGACGCGCATGGTATCGTCGATCGAAGTGTGCCCGTGCGAGGTCACCACGAGGACACCGTCCAGCTCCGACGCGATCGCATTGGCATCCGGCGACGCGGAGAATGAGGAGATATCGACGAATATGGCGTCGAATTCCTTTTTCAGGTCGGCAAAGCTCAACTGCGTGCGGCGGGAACTCAGGCGAATGGCCGGCGTCACCGCTTCGACCTTGCCGAGAGGAAGGAATTTCAGCGTCGGGGTGAGCGGCAATGCCGCCGTCTGAATCAGCTCACCATTGTCGAGAACATCGACTAGGCCTGTGGAACTATCGGGCGCGATAGATTTGCTGAGCGAGGATTTCTGCGCGGCCGCATCGATCAGCAGCGTGTGCGCCCCTGATATCGACGACAGCACCGCAAGTTCGCATGCTATGGTCGATGCGCCACTGCCGGGATTGACGGCGACTATACCGATGACGACCCGGCGTTTGCGCCGAAGACCGACGACCGTCGCGCTCAATTCCGCCATGCCCGGAATAACAGGATAGGCGGCTGTGTCGCTACTGCCGGTGTCGGCGGCGAGGAAACGCGCGGGGTCTCCATTCCGGCTCTTCCTCGATGTCGACAGCAAAGTGACGAAGGGCAACCCACCGGCTTCCGCGATCTGATGGGGGCGGACGATCCGGCGATCGCCGGCATGCCTGATCATGGCAAGTGCCAGGCCGGCGCCAAGACCAACCGCCGCCGCAAAGGCGATGATGAGCGTGCTGCGTGGTCTCTCCTTCGAAAGAGGCAGCGTGGCTCGTGAGACGATCGTCGCATCGGACACCGGGTAGGTGATGCGCTGCTTGGCTTCGGTCAGCTGGTTCAAGGTATTTTCATAGAGGGTGCGGCGAGCGTCCGTCGCGCTCTGCAGTTCCGCAAGCTTGAATTGATCGCGCGGATTGCTGGTGAAGCTGGCCAGGGCGCTGGCAGCTTCGGCCAGTCCCCGTTGCTGCTCGATTACGAATTTTGCCAGCCAGTCGCTATATTGCCGGGAAGCATTGGCCTTCATCGCGATATTCTTCTGGATATACTGCCTGGCGAGCGTGTCGGCGATGTCGACTGCCTTCTGAGGGGTGGACGCTGCCGCCGATATCTCGATGATCGTCGAACTGCCGATCCGGCGTACTCCCATCATACTCTGCAGAGTGGCGATCGCCCGATCGTGGGTCCGCTCCTCTTCCGTCTGCGGTCGTCTCTCACTCGGGGCTGCGTCTGCCGTTTCCTGAGATGCGTCCGGTTCTGAAGAGATTCCCATCAACCAGTTCTTTGCCCTGTCCTGCAGCGAAGGCGTCTGATCGACAAAGTCAGGATCGGTGTCGAGACCAAGGACTCTTACCGTTCCGCTGACGACATCGCTGGATTTGGCAATCTCCAGTTGACCCTCTATGAATGCGTCTTCCGCGAAAGCCCTCTGGGCTTCGGAGCCGCTCACCTGGGGGAAGATCACAAGCTGCGTGTTGGCAACGAAAGTCGGCTCGACGGTCAGCAGGTAGCTCCCTGCGATTGCGAGGAAGGCGATCGTCGTCGTCACAATCCACAGCCAGCGCATTCTGAGAAAGAACAGCATATCCCGCAAGGTCAGCGGCGAATTCCCGCCAGTGGCTGCGGGAGGCAGAGATATCGGAGAAACACCGCTGAAGATCGTGCTCGAGGTCATGTCGTCCTATTCCAAAATGGCGAAATCACGGAGTCACCAGGCACCGGGTGACCGGGTGCTGGCAGCTTGGAGGGGACGGGGGAGTAGCGTGTCTTCCGATTTCAGGCATGATCGGCAGCCCTCCCCCTGAAGGCTCAGTACGAGCCACGCTGCGAAAACAGGGCGGGAATTGTCTTGGCAATGATGACGAAGTCCCGGCCGAGCGACCAATTGTTGAGATACTGGACGTCGAGGGAAACCCGGTACTCGTAGCTGACATCATTGCGCCCGCTGGTCTGCCAGTGACCGGTCAGGCCCGGGCGGACGGCCATGTAGGCCCATATATGCTCGCCGTAGCGCGGCAGTTCCTCGGCGGTGATCGGCCGGGGGCCGACAAGGCTCATTTCGCCGCGCATGATATTGATCAGTTGCGGAAGCTCGTCGATGCTCGACCGCCTCAGAATCTCGCCGACGGCCGTGATTCTCGGATCGTCCTTCAGCTTGCGCGTCGCTTCCCATTCGCTTCGCGCAGCCGGGTTGTTTTCCAGCAATTCGGCAAGCTGAGCACTCGCGTCGGTCTTCATCGTCCGAAATTTGAGGCATCCGAATGGCGCTCCGCCGACCCCGATGCGCGTATGGGAATAGAAGACCGGGCCGCGGTCGCTCATCTTCACGATCAGTGCGACGAGCAACAGAAGCGGGGAAAGCAGGATCAAGGCGATAACGGCGATGAAAAGGTCTATCGCGCGCTTCGACGATCTGCCCGCTGCACGGGGCCGGGACGAATGGAGATCGCCGCCTTTCGCGGGCGGCCGCCCAACACGCGACCAAGCCTCGAAACTATGTGCTTCCCATGTCATCGGTGGTCTCCAAACATTCCGATTAAGAACCGTTGAAAGTTTGCTGCGCCGCACCCTGGTTGTCTGTTACCAAGGTCATAATCCTTAACAAATTCTTTATGCTACTAACCGGCATTAGTGAATTCCAACTACACCCAATAGCCTTATTTTCATATCTAATGACAATCTAACCTACTTCATGGTGATTAATAGGCGCAGATTCATTTACAGCTTTGATATGATCATTTCGATTGTTGCTGATTTTTAATTCACCAAGACTGTTTAATAAGCATGTGTCATTGATTGAACGATGGTTTTGTGGTTTCGCCGAAATTTTGATTGCAATTGATAATGTATCTTTTGCTTCTCAACCAAATGTAGACTTTGTCTTTGCGTTATCTCTTGCCGATGTTATTTGACTCTCATATTAAGACAATATAAATGATGCAGTGCAGCATTGCCTATGGTTATTCGAGTACTGGGAGTTGTGCGCATGGACGGGTTGACACACGCATCAGATCGCAGAGCCGGCATCGGCAAGGCGGCGGTACCGGCTAACGGCGGCATTCATCTCAACAGTCGCATCGTCATTGACGACGAATTTCTTTCCTGCCGATCGAGCGTCCGACGTTTCCGGCGCGGCGAGGTCATCGCCGGGGCCGGCGTTCTGGTCGATACGTTTGCGCGCGTACAGTCGGGGGTGGTCAGCGCAAGCACGATGCTACCCGACGGCAGGGAATTCATCGTCGAGATCATTCCGAAATCGGGCCTTATCGGCGAGCTCGAGGTTCTGCGCAGGCAGGCCTTGAGCCTCGAATACCGAGCCGGTTCCAACTGCGAACTGCATTTCTTCGAAGGCCGGCTGCTGCGCGACATGTACGCCAGCGACCCCAGCTTTCGCGAAAAGGTCTTCTCCAGGGCGCTGGCGCGTATTTCAGAGCTTGAACTCCGGATCATTGCAAATGCGGCGTCGAGCCTGCAGTCGAGGCTGGCCAGTACGCTGCTGCGGCTCTCCGCCGTATATGGAAAAGATGCGGCAAACAGCGGGGACGAGCTGGTCATCTCGCAAAATGACCTGGCGGCGACGCTGCCGGCGTCCCGCGAGAAGGTCAATCAATGCCTGAGGCGCCTGCGGGAAAGCAAGATCATCGACGGCGGGCAGGGCAAGATCCGCATTCTCAACCGCAAGGCGCTGGAGGCCTGTGCCAACGCGGTTTCGGTGAAGTGATGGGCTCATCGCTCCCCGAGGCCCCTCGATCCGCTGCTAGCTTCGGCCGCTTTCCCCGCCCCGGCACCACAAAAATCGATCGCGTCGTCATCATCGACGACTACTCGGTGGCCAGAGGCGGTGCAACAGCGCTTGCGGTGTTGTCTGCCAAGCTTTTTCGGGGACTCAGCATCCCTGTAACCTATATTTGCGGGGATGACGCCGCCAATGCGGAGCTTGCCGCACTTGGGGTCTCGATGGTCGGGCTGAACAGCCGCGACCTGCTCAGCGCCGAACGTGCCAAGGCTTTCGTGACCGGCATTCACAATGGCGCCGCCGTCCGTATGGTCGCCAACTGGATTGCCGCACAGGACACCGCCAACACCGTCTATCATGTGCATGGCTGGCACCAGATCCTGTCTCCGGCAATTTTCAGGGCGCTGATGCCGGTCGCCAGGCGATGCGTGGTTCACGCACACGATTTCTTCACGGCCTGCCCCAACGGCGCGTTCTTCGACTATCAGGCGCAGGAAATCTGCCTTCGACGTCCGGTCGGGGGAAGCTGCATCGCAACGGCCTGCGACAAGAGAAGTTATTCGCATAAATTGTGGCGGGTCGCCCGCGGCTCCAATATCCTCCGGCGCCTGAAGGATCAGGCCGATTTCGGCCGGATAATTCTGCTGCACGAGAAGATGGCGAGCTTTCTCGTCGGCGCCGGCTATCGACCGGAGCGGCTGACGACGATCCGCAATCCCGTCGCTCCTCTCTCCATCAAACGCATCGAGGCGGAGGCCAACGACGAGTTCGTCTTCATCGGGCGGCTGGACGAGGAGAAGGGCATAGAAGACGCTGTGGCCGCCACGCGCAGAGCCGGCGTCAGGCTCTGCGTGATCGGGGACGGGCCGCTGATGCCGTTGGTCGCAGCGTCAGGAAATCACGTCAGGGCCTTGGGCTGGCAGTCGCATGGGGAGATTGGCCCGACCATCCGCAAGGCGCGTGCCCTGTTGATGCCTTCGCGCTATCCCGAGCCGTTCGGCCTCGTCGCTATCGAAGCAGCCAGGAGCGGTCTGCCGGTCATCATGTCGCGCAGCGCCTTTCTCGCCGAGGAAATGGAAAGAGCCGGCATGGCGCTTGCCTGTGATACGGCTGACGAAAGCGCCTTTGCCGAGACTTTGGCGCGATTTAGCCAGATGCCGAGGCATGAGGTCCGCGCCATGAGCGAGCGGGCTTTCCGGCTGTCGCCGGATCTCGCCTCGACACACGAAGAATGGCGCGACGCGCTTCTTGCCGAATATCACAGCCTGATTTCAACGAATGTGGTTCCCGAACTGACAGACGGTGTGGCGATACAAGGAGTATTCAGTTGACCCTTAAAGCAACAACCTCTCTTCCTGACGCGAGAGCATTTCTTGGTGATGCGCCTGTGATGGCGAAAAGACGCGTCGCGGAGGCCGGAAGCGCAAGCGAAACCAAGCAGCTGCGGGTTGCCATCGTGCATTACTGGCTCGTTTCGATGCGCGGCGGCGAGAAGGTCGTCGAAGAACTGTGCCGCATGTTTCCGCAGGCCGACATCTTCACCCTCGTCTGCAACCGGGATCGCATCAGCGATTTTCTGAAGACGCGGAACATCCGCACGTCCTTCCTGCAGAAGATCCCCGGCGCGCAGCGTCATTATACCAAGATGCTGCCGCTGATGCCCTTCGCGCTCGAGCAGTTCGACCTGCAGGATTACGATCTCGTGCTGTCGAGCGAATCCGGACCCGCCAAGGGCATCATCACACGCGCCGACGCCCTCCACGTCTGCTACTGCCATTCGCCGATGCGCTATATCTGGGATCAGTTCCATGTCTATCGCCATGGCCTTCCCTGGGTGGGCCGCGCGTTGATGTCGATCACCGCGCCCATGCTGCGCGCCTGGGATGTGACGACGTCCTCGCGGGTCGATCTGTTCGTCGCCAACTCCGATTATGTCGCAAGCCGCATCCGCCGCTTCTACGACCGGGAATCCATCGTCATCCATCCTCCCGTTGCGACCGATGATTTTGCGGTGGGGAAGGGGAAAGGCGAGTTCTATCTCTATGCGGGACAGCTGACCACCTACAAGCGGCCGGATATCGCCGTTCGCGCCTGCACCGAGGCCGGCCGAAAACTGGTGGTGATCGGCGAGGGCGAACAATTGGCTTATCTGAAGTCGATTGCCGGACCGACCGTCGAGTTTCTCGGCCATCAGCCCTTCAACGTTCTGCGCGATCACCTGTCGCGATGCCGCGCCCTGTTGTTTCCGGGTACCGAAGATTTCGGCATCCTGCCGGTGGAAGCCATGGCATCGGGGCGGCCGGTCCTGGCGTTCGACGCCGGCGGCGCCAGGGAAACCGTTTCCTCGCCGCAGGTCGGCTTTCGCTTCGCGGAGCAGACCACAGAAGCTCTGCTGGAAACGATGGCGGCGTTCGAAGAGGTGGAGGACGATATCGATCCGCATGCGATCCGCGCGCACTCGTTGAAATTCTCTTCCGCCGTGTTCCGCGACCGTCTGTCCGGCCTGATCGAGCAACAACTATCCACCCATGGCGACCGACCCGCCGACGTCTTCAGAAGACGGCCGGGCTGACGGGAAGAAGCGGAGCCGCCTGCGTTGCCGCCGCGACCGAAACCGTCTCTCAAACCCTCGACGAGGAATAAATAAACAGACCATGTCAAGCGTATCTCAGAGGACGGCGACGGCGAGCATCTGGACCATCAGCGGAAAATTCCTGGCGCGGATGCTCGATTTCGTCAGCCTCCTTGTCCTGGCAAGGCTTTTGAGCCCCGCGGATTTCGGCCTGGTCGCCATCGCGACCTCGGTGCTGGTCATCGTCGAGACAATTTTGGACCTGCCGCTGACGCAGGCCCTGATGCGTCAGCCGTCGCCTTCGGACGATATGTTTGCCACGGCCCTTACCCTCAGCCTGCTTCGAGGCGTGGCCATCAGCACGCTGATGATGATCATCTCCTGGCCGATGGCGCTGATCTATGACGATTCCCGGATTTTCTCTCTTGTCGCCGTGCTCTCCATCGCGCCTGCCATGCGCAGTGTGATCAGCCCGCGCATGGTGTTGTTCATGCAGCGGTTCGATTTCAAACGCGAGTTCGCACTCGATCTCATCACCAAGGGGTCGACACTGCTATTCGGTGTCGGGGTGGCGGTCGCGACCGGCAGCTATTGGGGACTGGCGATCGGCGCGGTTGCAGGCCCGACCGCCGCGGCGATCACCTCCTATGTCTTTGCGCCGATGCGGCCGAGGTTCAGCCTTTCCGAGTGGAAGCACTTTCAGGACATGATCAGCTGGAACACCGTCTCGCAGGTACTGAGTTCGATCAACTGGCAACTGGACCGGCTGCTTTTGCCGCGCTTTACCGGCTTGTCGACGTTCGGCGCCTTCAGCGTCGCCGACAACATCGCCGGTATTCCATACCAGACCTTCGTTGGGCCATTACTGCGTCCGCTGATGGCGGCATTCTCGACCGTCGATGACAGTCGCAATCTGATCGCGGCCTATCTGAAGGCGACGAACGCGATCACCTTCGTTGCCGCGCCCATCCTCCTCGCGCTCGCTTTTCTTGCCGAGCCGTCCGTACGCATTATCGTCGGCGAGAAATGGGCATCCGCGGCGCCGATTCTACAATGGCTGTGCATCGTCAGTCTGCTCGGTCTTCCCACGAACATGATGCCGCCATTGGCTATGGTCCTGAACAAAACCCGCTATCTCGCTCTCCGGATGTTTGCCGAGTTCGCCGTCAGGGTTCCGGTCACCATCCTGGGCGTTGTCTATTTTCAGGTAGCAGGAGCATTGGGTGCGCGGATCGTGGCGGTGCTTGTCGCCTATGCCGCATCGCTCATCATCACGCGGCGGCTGATCGGCGCGACGTTTGCCGCTCAGTTGTATGCCTTTTTACGGCCTCTGGCCGCGAGCTTGCCGATGATCGCTTTCCTGCTGTGGATCGAGCCGATGCTCTCCGCCATGCCTGTCGGCCTCAACCTTGTCGTCAGCCTGGCGCTTTGCGGCGGGGCGGCAGTAGCGATCTTCTGGGCCTTCGCGCTGCTCGTGTGGCAGGTTGTCGGTAGACCCGACGGCATCGAGACCATCGTCGTCCAAAGGCTCATGCCGCGACGAAGCGGGGTTCTCACTTCATGATCGAAACAAGTGCAGTCCAACGATTGGTTTGGCGTTTTCGGAGGAGCAGAATGCGTTACAAGGTATCTTCTAAGGCTTTTGGTTTGCTCATCATCCTCGGACTGGGGGCGTTACCCGGCCAACCGAGCGTTGCCCAGGAGCCGCTCAATATCAATGCCTACCAACTGACGTTCGAGGAGAGTTTCGACAGCCTCGACGTTTCGGCCTGGGGAGAGAAAAGCTCTCGCTGGATCGCCCATACGCCCTGGAACGGCGATTTCGGTGACGCCCGTTTCACCGATCCGGCCCCCGGCTTTCCGTTTACCACCGATCAGGGAATTCTGAAGATCGAAGCGCGCAAGGAGGCCGATGGAACCTGGCGTTCGGGCCTGTTGTCGTCGGTGAACCCGAAAGGCCAAGGATTCTCGCAGCAGTTCGGCTATTTCGAAGCACGGATGAAGCTGCCGCCGGGCAAGGGCGTCTGGCCGGCCTTCTGGCTCATCGGGCTCGACCGGTCGAAATACACCGCAGAGATCGACGTCCTGGAATATTATGGACGCGCGCCCTACGAATTCAGCATGGGCTTTCATATCTGGCGTCAGAGCCAGGGTGGCCAGAACACCACCGGTGGCCATTGGCAAACCGTCCAGGATGGAATTTTGAACAGCGAATATCACACCTACGGCGTCGATATCCAAGCTGACAAGACGAGCTTCTACCTCGACCGCCAGCTCATCTGGAGCTTCGATACGCCGAAGGAGTTCCATATGCCGTTCTATCCGCTGGTGAACCTGGCACTCGGCTCAGGTTGGCCGATCGATGAAACGCCGAATCCTTCCATCCTGCTCGTCGACTATATCCACGTCTACCAGCGGAAGCCCACCGACGCGGCGAATTGAGCAGGGGACGGGGATAGTCGTTCCGTCGCTAACGGCCGCAGCTGAGGCCGGTTTCCGGATCGAAGAGATGCATTGCCTCCTCGTCGAAAAAGAGGGTGAGCTTTTCGCTGTCGCGGATCGGCGTGCGCGGCGGCAGGCAGGCCATCAGGCGCTGATTTCCGGCAAGGACGGTAACGACGAGTTCCGGGCCGGTCAGCTCTGCGACCTCCAGGTTTGCCTCGATCGACGGGCCGGTGCCGCCCGTGCGAAGCGCCTCGGGACGGATGCCGAGGATGAGGTCGCGGCCATTGCCGGCCGTCTCGCGGAAACGGGCGGGCAGGGGCAGGCTGGGATCGGAGCCTGAAAGCGCCAGACGATCGTCACGCACTGTTGCCTTCAGCAGGTTCATCGGCGGCGCGCCGACGAAGGTGGCGACATAGAGTGTTGCCGGATGGTTGTAGATCTCCTCCGGTGTGCCGAGCTGCTCGATGCGGCCGTCGCGCATGACGGCAATGCGGCTGGCCAGCGTCATCGCCTCGATCTGGTCATGGGTGACATAGACGACCGTCGTCTTCAGCATCTGATGCAGCCGCTTGATCTCGGTGCGCATCTCCATGCGCAGCTTGGCGTCGAGGTTGGAGAGCGGTTCGTCGAACAGGAATACCTCAGGCTTGCGCACCAGCGCGCGGCCGATCGCGACGCGCTGGCGCTGGCCGCCGGAAAGCTGGCTCGGCTTGCGGTCGAGCAGGTTTTCGATCTGCAGCAGCTTTGCAGCATCACGCACGGCCTTGTCGCGTTCCGGCGCCGGCACCTTGCGCATTTCCAGGCCGAAACCGATGTTCCGGTGCACCGTCAGGTTGGGATAGAGCGCGTAGGATTGAAAGACCATGGCGATATCGCGGTCCTTGGGATGCACGCCGAGCACCGAGCGGTCGCCAATCCTGACATCGCCGCTCGTCGCCTCGGCAAGGCCGGCAATGATGTTCAGCAGGGTGGATTTGCCGCAGCCGGAGGAACCGAGCAGCACCAGGAATTCGCCGCTTTCCAGCGAGATGTCGATGCCTTTCAGCGTCTCGACGTCGCCATAGGTCTTGCGGATGTTCTGAATTTCGAGTGCGCTCATCGCACTGGCTCCTGCAGGTGTATCGGGCCGCCATAGTTGCGGGGAAGGGTGGAAATGGCGCGCGAGGCAACCTCGGTTCCCGCCATGAGGCAGGAAACCAGCGGCGCATCGCTTGCGAGCGCGGCGAGGAAAGCGGCGTTGAAGACATCGCCGGCGCCGATCGTATCGACGACCTCAACGACGGGTGCGGCCACCGAAACCAAGAGGCCGTCCGGCCCGATCGCGATGGCGCCGTCCGGCCCGCGTTTGACGACGACGATCGCACCCTCCGGCATATGCGACCTGATGTGACGGGCGGCCTCGATCGGATCGGCGATGCCGGCAAGCGTCGTCGATTCAACCTCATTCAGCAGCGCGATGCCGCTGCGGGAGAGCCAGGCGCGTGTCGCCGCGCAATTCTCGTCTGTCCAGCCGTCGAGCGGCCAGCCGGTATCGAGGGCGATGGTGATGCCGTGACTGTCGGCCCAGTCGAGCAAGGCGTCATATTCTCTCGTCAGATCGTCGGTCAGGAACGAGCCGCAGAGAAGGGCATAACCGCCCTGAAGCCTCTCGCCCTCGATGACCGCGAAGACATCTGCCAGGCTGAAGCGCGGCAGGTGACCCCTTGTGGTGAAGAAGGTGCGTTCGCCGTCCGGATGGGTGATGCCGACGGAGAGTGTCGTTTTCTCATGACGCACCGGCCATTTCTCTGAACGGCGGCCGAAGGCTTCTCGCAGCCAGCGGCCGAACTGGTCACTGCCGATGTTGGCGGCGATCTCGAATTCGACGCCAAGCGCTTGCCAGGCGAGCGCGCTGTTGCCGGCTGCTCCGCCGACCCGCAATTCGTCATGGTCGACGATGATTTCCGTCCCGGCCTTCGGCCAGGGGGCGGCCGGTCCAAGAATCAGGTCGACATTGACGTTGCCGATGACTGCAAGTGGCCGCATTCATTCGCTCCGGGTGATTTTGGTGGATCGAACAGGCGTTCCGGCATTCTCCACGCGAGTATCGGCAAAGGCGATCATCAGCCGCTGGGCAACCGGCAGCATGGCGAAGATCGTGGCAAGGCCGGTTGCAGGGGCAAAGCGGATCGTCACTGCGCCGGCGACCGGCGCTTGCCCGGATGCGTCGAACAGGATGACGGGGGCGCCGGTCTCGACGGCGGATGCCGCCATTGCGGTGACCAGGCCGGCCGTCTCGTCCGAGCCGCGGAAGAGCACGACGCCGATCTCCGGCCCCAGCATCTCCATTGGTCCGTGACGCAACTGGCCACCCTCCAGCGAGAAGCAGGGACGACGCGACAGTTCCGTCAATCCGAGCGCCAGCGCCTCGGCGACACCCTGCAGCCGCCGGCCTGAGGTGACGACGGTCGCGACGTTTTCGAGGGCGGCGAGGGCGTCGGCGATGTCCTGGTCTTCAGGCGCCCTGAGGACGGCAAGCGCGGCGCCCGGATCTTCTCCGAGGGCGGCAAGGATTGCCAGATGCAGGGCGAAGGTTACCGTCAGGCTGCGGGTGGCGGCGAAGGCAAGCTCGGTGCCGCCGCTACCCACCAGCGACGGGGTCGTTCTTGCAAGGAAGGAACTGCCTTCGAGCGTCAGGCCGAAGGTCTCCGCCGTGCCGCCGGTCTCGTCGAACCAGCGCACGACCTCGGCACTTTCGCCGGATTGCGAGGTGACGAAGATCGTCCTGCCGCTGATCGGCAGCGGCTGGCCGAGCTGCTCGGACAGCGGCAAGGCGAGGGCATCGATGCCGAGCGCGCGGTAGAGCGGCTCGACGGCACGGTTGACGGCGTGCGAGCCGCCCATGCCGATCAGCAGCAGCCGGCCGGTTTTCTTCAGCGAGGCGGCGGCCCTGGCCGCCATCGGCCGGGCAGCTTCGTAGGAGGCGATCGCATCGACATGCTGGCGCGCCATTTCGCGATCGATCGCGGCAAGTCCGGCCGGCCGGATTGTTTCTTCTGTCATGTTCATCCCTTGACGCCGCCGCTGGTAAGCCCGGAAATCAGGGCGCGTTGCATGACGAGGCCGATCAGCACGGGAGGCAGGGCGGCGAGCACGCCTGCCGTCGCGATCAGTCCGTAATCGGAAACGCGGCCGCCGGCGAGATCGGCGATGGCGACGGTCAGCGTCTTGGCGCGCTGGTCCGAGGTGAAGAGCAGCGCATAGAAGAATTCATCCCAGGCAAGCAGGAATGCAAAGAGGCTCGACGTCGCGACCACGGGGGCGGCGAGCGGCAGCGTGATGATCCGCAATGTCTGGAACAGGCCGGCGCCGTCGATCATCGCGGCGGATTCAATCTCACGCGGGATGGAATCGAAGCCCGATTTCATCAGCCAGGTGGTGAAGGGCGCGAGAATTGTCAGATAGACGAGGGCGAGGCCGAAGACGTTGTTCAGCATGCCGAGATGGGAGAGGCTCATATAGAGCGGCACGGCGAGCGCCACCGGCGGCAACATGTAGGTGGCGATCACCATCGACAGCGACCAGCCGACGGAAGGCGTGCGCGACACCGCCCAGCCGGCCGGAATCGCAAGCGCGATGGCGGCGATCGTCGCCATGCCCGCCACCTCGATGCTGTTGCGCAGCGATGAGGTGAAGGCGGCGCCGGCGCTGTTTTCGAGCGTCGAAAGCAGCACGGCGTAGCGCGAGAAATCCGCCGTCTGCGGCCACCAGCGCAGGGGTTTTGCGGCAAGATCGGCGGCCGGCGAGATGCTCATGATGAACAGCCACAGGATCGGCGCCAGGATGACGGCGGCGAGCAGCAGCGCGCAGAGATGGATGAAGGCGGAAAAGAGCGGGCTCTGGCGTTCCATCAAGCGGCACTCCCGGCGGTCTTGCGCACCAGGGCGGCGTAGCCGGCGGCAAGCAGCGTCACCAGCAGCGTGACGATCAATGCCAGCGAGGCGCCGGAGCCTGCCCGCTGGAAGGAGAAGGCTTCCTGATAGACGAGGATCGACAGTGTACGCGTGCTGTTGGCCGGGCCGCCGCGGGTCATGACCCAGATGATGTCGAAGACCTTGAAGGCTTCGATCGTGCGCAGCACCAAGGCGACCATCAGCGGGCCGGCGAGATAGGGGAGGATGACGAAGCGGAAGCGGGCGAAAGCACCGGCGCCGTCGACCAGCGAGGCGGCGGTGATGTCGCGCGGCACGGCCTGAAGTGCGGCCAGTGCGATCAGCGCCACCAGCGGAAAATTCTTCCAGCAGTCGGCGACGATGAGGGCTGCCAGCGCCGTGCCCGGCTCGCCGAGCCAGGAGCGGTAGGCCTCCAGCAGACCGAGTTGGGTCAGTGCGGCATTCAGCGCGCCGTATTCCGGATTGTAGATCAGCCGCCAGAGCGTGGCGTTGACGACGGTCGGCAGTGCCCAGGGCAGGATCATCAGGGCGCGAAGCACGGTGCGGCCGCGAAACTGCTGGTTCAGCAACAGCGCCGCCAGAACGCCGATCACCATTTCGGCGGCGACCGAGATGATCGCGAACCATGCGGTGGTGATCAGCGTGCGCTGGAAATTCGAGCCGGAGATCATCTTGGTATAATTGTCGATGCCGACGAAGTTTCCTTGTGTGCCGACGAGCTTGGCATCGGTGAAGGAGAGACCGATAGTATCAATCAGAGGCCAGCCGATGACTGATATCATCACCACGAGAAGCGGCAGCATCAAAAGCCACGCGCGGGTTGTCAGCCAAGTGCCCGACATCGAGGCGACCCTTCTTCATTCATAGGTTATCGAAAGCGAACCGGGCGACGGCGGGCGCCGCCCGGGTTTCATGCTTTGCTCAGAGGCCGCTATTGTCGGCCGCCGACTTCAGCGCGTCTTCGGGCGAGGACTGGCCGAGCAGCGATTCCTGGATCGCCTGCTGCAGCGCGGTCGAAAGCTCCTGATATTTCGGTGTCGTCGGACGCGGATACATGGCGGCAAGGCCGATCTTGGCGGCGGAGATCAGCTCCTCCTGGCCCTTGGTGACAGCAGGGTCTTCATAGGAGGATGCCCAGATCGGCAGGCTGAGCTTGGCATAGGCATTCTGCGTCGCCTGCGATGTCATGAAGGTGATGTACTTCCAGGCCTCATCAGGATGCTGGCTGGCCGAGGTGATGCCGAGGCCCATCGAGCCGTTGACGGCCGAAGCCTCGCTCTTGCCGGCAACACCCGGCGCCGGCACGACGCCGACCTTGCCCGCGACCTTGCTGTCCTTCGGATTGTTGGCCATGTTGTACATGTAGGTCCAGTTCAAAGCGAAGGCGGCATCGCCGTTTTCGAAGACCTTGCGGACGTCCTCTTCCAGGAATTCCTTGGAGTTCGGATTGGTCAGGCCCGAGGAATAGCTGGAGACCATGTATTTCAACGCATCGAGGCCGCCGCCGGTCTGGAAGGCCGGCTTGCCGTCCTTGAGGAAATCGCCGCCATAGGCGCTGACGAGCGTGGTGTAGTCGCAGATCGCGGCCTCGGCCTGCGACCAGCTCCAGGCGATCGGCGTGGCGAGCAGGCCCTTGTCCTTGATGGTCTTTGCCTGCTCGGTCAACTCGTCCCAGGTTTTCGGCGGCGCCTTGATGCCGGCCTTTTCAAGGATTTCTTTGTTGTAGAACAGGTATTTGGTGTCGAGGATCCACGGCATGCCGTAATATTTGTAGTCGTACTGCACGGTGGTCCAGGCGCCCGGCAGCACGCCCTTCTTCATCTCGTCGGTGACACGAGAGGAGACGTCGACCAGAACCTTGTTGGTGGCGTATTCGGCCGGCCAGATGACGTCGAAGAGGACGACGTCGTAACCGCCGCCGGACCCTTGCGCCAGCACCGTCTTGTCGTGCAGGCCTTCATAGGGAACGAATTCGAGATTGACCTTGATGTCGGGGTTCGCCTTGGCGAAGGCGTCGGTCATGGCGCGCACATCGGCCTCGCTATAGGCGGCCTGTGCCATGAAGAGCGCGTTCAGCGTCGTTTCGGCGAAAGCGTGCGGCGCAAAGGATGCGCCGATCAAGGCCGCACCGAGAAGCGTCTTGTTAAGGGATTTCAGCATTGCAGCCTCCAGTTTTTGACATTTACGCATTGCCGAGGGCGGACTTCGCCGCCCTCGGCGTTCGAGAAGGCGCGTGTTGAAAACGTGCCAGTCCATCATCTCGGAGCGTCGTCGGAGGCCTCGCTGGGCTTCCTGCGTTCCCTGGGACTCTCCGGTCCCTCATTAAGTCAAATGTATTGACTTAATACTTCTTCAACATTCTAATGGAGTCAAGAGGCAATTGCAGATGAATGACAGTCGACCGATCCGGGCCAAGAGCGGCACCAATCACGAAGGCACCAGCGCCCATAACCGGCGCGTGATGATCGATGCCCTAAGGATCAACGGTGCGCTTTCACGCGCCGATCTGGCGCGGGCGACGCGGCTGACCAAACAGACGGTGTCCAATATCATCGAGGAACTCGAACGCGACGGTCTCGTCAGTTCGCAGGAGGCGGTGCGGAAGGGCAGGGGCCAGCCCTCGACGCCCTACGGCCTGGTGCCCGAGGGCGCCTTTGCGATCGGTCTGCAGATCGACCGGCATGTGACGCGGGCGGTCGCCGTCGATCTGGTCGGCAGCGTTCTCGTGCGTGACGAGGCCGGCCTGCCGCCAGGCGGTCCGTTTAACGGGACGAAGGTCATCCTTGATCTCGTCGCCGGCGTGCGGTCGAAGCTCGCCGGGATCGTCCAGCAATCGGAAAAGCGGCTGGTCGGCCTCGGCGCCGCCATGCCCGGACCCTTCGGGGTCGCCGGCAGCGGCGACGATCCGTGGATGATGGAGGCTTGGCAGAAGTTTCCATTGCTGGAAACGCTGGCCGCCGGCACCGGGCTCGATGTCGGCCTGCAGAACGATGCGGCCGCGGCGGCGACCGCCGAACGTATGGTGGGAGCCGCCCATGGCCTCGACCATGCCGTCTGCCTCTTCGTCGGCTATGGCATCGGTGCCGGCCTCATTCTGAACGGCGAGCTTTACCGCGGCGCCAACGGCAATGCCGGCGAGATCGGCATGGCATTGCTGTTTGCCGACGGCAAATCGACGCCGCTCGAACATCGCGCCTCGCTCGCCTCGCTCTACCAGCATCTGTCGATCGATCCCGCCGATCCTGACCTTTATGCGCGGATCAACGAGCTTGCCTTAAGGGGCGATCACAGCATCCACGCCTGGGTCGAGGCGGCCGCAGCGGACCTGCGCTGGAGCATCCATCTCCTCGAGACGCTGTTCGATCCGCAGACGGTGATCCTCTGCGGCAGCGCGCCGGAAGCGCTGGTAAGCAGGCTGTTTGCGGCGATCGGCCCGCTGCTGCCGTCGATCGCCGAGCGCCGCGGCCGGACACTGCCGCGCCTGCAGCCGGGCATAGCCGATCCCTGGTCGGTGGCGCTGGGTGCCGCCGCCGGGCCGATCAGCCGTGCATTCGATCCACGTTTTGCCGCGATCCTGAAGGATTCCCTTCAATCCTGAGGCTGGAGCCAGTGTTGCACACCAGTGGAACGCAAAAAATGCCGGCTGTTGGCAAGTTTCGTTAGGAGGGTGCGGGCGAATAAATCCGTCCGGCCGAAATATAAATAAATATTGAACTCCCCCTAAAATTCCATTGTTTTGAATATAATAGAAATTTCCTCGTAATATGCTAAAGAACTCTTCGATATATCTATAAATATTTCTCCGATATCAGCGAATAACAATCGTGTGAATTTTTTATGACAACTGGATTTCGATCATTTCATGTCATGGAATATTCATTGGCCGCGGCAATTTGAACCCGCTAATAGGGCGTGCGCTGAAAGTGCGCATCCCTTTTACGTTCGAGGTTCTCATGCAAGCCAAGCTTCTCGGCGCCGTTGGCGCCCTTCTCGCTACAGCGTTTCTTGCTGGTCCCGCTGCCGCCGCCGATAAGACCAAGATCGACTTCTGGTTCGGCAACTCCGGTGACATTGCCAAGCGTGTCCAGGAACAGTGCGATCGCTTCAACCAGTCGCAGGCCGATTACGAAGTCGTCTGCACCAGCCAGGGCAGCTACGATGCGTCCTTGCAGAACACCATCGCTGCCTTCCGCGCCGGCAAGCAGCCGACCATCGCCCAGGTCTCCGATGCCGGCACGCTCGATATCATGCTCTCCGGCGCCTATTATCCGGCCAACAAGCTGATGGCCGACATGGGTTATACCGTCGACTGGAACGATTATTTCTCAGGTATATCGGGCTATTACGCGACCTCGAAGGGTGAGATGTACTCCTTCCCCTTCAACTCCTCGACCGCTCTGCTCTACTGGAACAAGGACGCCTTCGCCAAGATCGGCAAGGATCATGCTCCGGCAACCTGGAAGGAAGCAGGCGAAGACCTCAAGGCTCTGAAGGATGCAGGCTATGCTTGTCCGCTCGGCTTCGACATCTCCAACAACGAAGTCTGGCAGTACATCGAGCAGTTCGAAGCGGTCAACGGCGAAGCCATCGCCACGAAGAAGAACGGCTTTGAAGGTCTCGACGCCGAGCTGGTGTTCAACAAGAACCCGCTTCTGGTCAGCTATATCAAGGACCTCAAGTCCTGGTATGACAACAAGCTTGCCGTGATCAAAAACAAGGCCGTCGGCCAGACCTTCGTCGAAGCCTTTGCCGCCGGCGATTGCCAGGTCATCCTGACCTCGGTCGGCGACCATGGCAATGTTGGCCGCACCGCCAAGCAAGGCATGAACTGGGGCGTTTCCATGCTCCCGACCTACGGCGACGCAACCCGTCACAGCTCTTACGTCGGCGGCGCTTCGCTTTGGGTTCTGAAGGGCCATTCGGACGCTGAATACAAGGCTGCCGCTGCCTTCTTCAACTTCATCGCAAAGCCGGAAGAGGCTCTGACCTGGTCGACCGTTACCGGCTACATCCCGGTTCGTAACTCCGGCTTCGAATATCTCAAGAAGCAGGGCTTCTACGACAAGGCGCCTTATGCCGGCCGCGAACTCGCCATTCAGAGCCTGACCGCATCGCCTGCCGGTGACGCGGCTCCGCACGGCATCCGCCTCGGTGGCCTGCTGCAGGTCCGCACCGAAATCGCCAATGGTCTGCAGGCCATCTTCGTCAACAATGCCGATGTCCAGGCTTCGCTCGACGGCGCTGCCGCACGCGGCAATACGCTCCTGCGCCGCTTCCAGCAGACCTATAAGAACGTTCAGCTCCCCTGATCGCCCGATATATGCCGCACCCGGCCCGCGTCGCGCGCCGGGTGCGTCCTTGTAAGTTCCCTTATCGGCCGAGGATGCGTACTCGCCGCCCGCGTCTAAAGCGCGCCGCTCGCGCTTTAGATCTTTATTTCGGCGCATGTCGTTACCGCAAAACCGCTGCACACTTTTGCGCGACATGCTTTAAACCAAACCAGGACGAAAACGACCACTCATGGAAAAGCGCGTCACTTTCTCCTCGACGACGATCGGACTGCTCTTCGCATTTCCGATGCTGCTGCTGATCTTCGTCTTCTTCTATTGGCCAAGCGCGCAGGCGCTCTATTGGGCGTTCACGCTTGAGCAGCCATGGGGCGGCGGCAATGTCTGGGTCGGTTTCGACAATTTCAAACAGTTGCTCACCGATCCGATCTATTGGGACTCGATCACCCGTAGCATGATCTTCGGCTTCAGCTCGACGGCGATTGCCATGGGACTGGCGCTCATCCTGGCGCTTTTGACCGATCGTGAACTGCGCGGCCACAAGGTCTACCGGTCGGTGTTCATCTGGCCTTACGCAATTGCCGCTCCCGCTCTCGGGCTCGCCTTCCGCTTCATCCTGGCGCCGGAGGCCGGCCTGCTGTCGGTCATCAATCACGTCTGGCCCGGTCTCTGGAACCCGGCGCTCGACGGCAAGGATGCGATGATCGCCGTCATCGTCGCCTTCTCCTGGAAATATATCGGCTACAACTTCATCTTCTTCCTCTCGGCGCTGCAAGGCATTCCGCGCTCGCTGATCGAGGCGGCGGCCATGGACGGTTCGGGGCCGATGCGCCGGATCTGGGATATCCAGCTGCCCTTGCTGACGCCGACGCTGTTTTTCCTGCTCGTCATCAACATCACAGAGAGCTTCCAGGATTCCTTCGGTATCGTCGACGTCATGACCCAAGGCGGGCCGGCGCGCGCCACCGAACTCATGGTCTACAAGATCTATTTCGACGGCTTCAGAGGTCTCGATTATTCCGGCGCTGCGGCGCAGTCGATCATCCTGATGGTGCTCGTCGTCCTTCTCACCATCTTCCAGTTCCGCTTCATCGAGCGGCGCGTGCACTACAAGTGAGGTCGCGGACATGATCGAACGCACGCCGATATTCAACTTCATCTGCTATACGCTTCTTGCGCTCGGCATGGTGATCGCGCTCCTGCCTTTCGCCATCGTCATCATCGCGTCGACGCTGGATCTGGAAACGGTCAATCGCGTGCCGCTGCCGCTCACGCCGGGCTCGCATTTCTGGGAAAACGCCGAGGCCGCCTGGGTTCGCGCCGACCTCGGCAACAAGCTGTTCCACAGCATCATCTTCGCCACGACGGTCGGTGCCGGCAAAGTCATGCTTTCTTCCATGGCGGCTTTCTCGATCGTCTACTTCCGCTTCCGTGGCCGCTATGTGATTTTCTGGATCATCTTCATCACGCTGATGCTGCCGCTGGAAGTCCGCATCGTGCCGACCTATTCGATTGCGGCCAACGCGCTGCAGCCTTTCCAGACGATCCTCGACGTCACCGGGATAAGCTGGCTCGTCTCGCAGATCACCGGCATTCAGATCAAGCTCGAATGGGGTCTGCTGAATTCCTATCCCGGTCTCGTTCTGCCGCTGGTCGCCACGGCGACCGGCACCTTCCTTTACCGGCAGTTCTACCTGACGGTTCCGGACGAGCTGGCCGAAGCCTCGAAGATGGACGGTTCGGGCCCGGTCCGGTTCTTCTGGGATATTCTGCTGCCGCTTTCGCGGCCGAATATGATCGCGCTGTTCACCATCATGTTCGTCTGGGCCTGGAACCAGTATCTCTGGCCGTTGCTGATCACCACCGATCCGAATTTCGGCATTGCGGTGACGCAGTTGAAGACCCTGATCCCGTCCGAATTCGGCCTGCCCGACTGGAACGTCGCCATGGCTGGAACCCTGATCATCATGTCGCCGCCGCTGGTGCTCGTCATCCTGATGCAGCGCTGGTTCGTGCGCGGCCTTATCTCCACCGAGAAGTGAAGGAGTACTCCCTTGGCACCGATCTCCATTCGTGGCGTGAAGAAGAACTACGGCAAGACCCCCGTCGTCCACGGCGTCGATCTCGACATCCAGTCGGGTGAGTTCATCGTCATCCTCGGCCCGTCCGGCTGCGGCAAGTCCACGCTGCTGCGTATGATCGCCGGCCTCGAGGAAATCAGCGGCGGCGAAATCGCCATCGATGGCCGTGTCGTCAACCAGATGGAGCCGCGCGAACGCGGCTGCGCCATGGTGTTCCAGAACTACGCGCTTTACCCGCATATGAGCGTCGCCGAGAATATCGGCTATGCCTTGAAGGTGGCCGGCGTTTCGACGGCGGAGCGTACGCGGCGCATCGGCGAAGTCGCCAAGGCGCTCAGCCTCGAACCCTTCCTCGACCGTCGGCCGGCCGCCCTTTCCGGCGGCCAGCGGCAGCGCGTCGCCATGGGCCGCGCGATGATCCGCGAGCCGAAGGTGTTTCTCTTCGACGAGCCGCTATCGAACCTCGACGCCAAGCTGCGCATCGCCATGCGCGCCGAAATCCGACGCCTGCACCGCCGCCTCGGGGCCACCTCGATCTTCGTCACGCATGACCAGACGGAGGCGATGACGCTGGCCGACCGGCTGGTGGTGATGAATGGCGGCAGGGTGGAGCAGGTCGGCACGCCGGAAGAGGTCTATCATCATCCGGTCTCGCGCTTCGTCGCTGGTTTCGTCGGCACGCCGGCGATGAACCTGCTCGAAGGCACGATCAATGACGAGGGCGTCTTCGTCTACGACCAGAGCCGCAAGGTCGTGCTGCCGCGCGAGCGCGCCGCACCGCTTAAAGGCAAACGCGTCGTGCTCGGCATGCGCGCCGAAGCCGCCCGGCTGGTGGCCCCGGATGCGCCGGGTGCCCTCACCGCAACGGCCGATTTCATCGAAGAGCTTGGCGCAAGCCGTGTCGTCCACGCCGATTTCGACGGGCTGCCCTTTGCCGTGGCGCTGACCGAGGCGGTGAAGGTGAAGTCGGGAGATCCGATCGGCATCGCGATCGATTACGACCAGATCCACCTCTATGCCGCCGATACCGGCCGAATCATCGAGAACACTGCCATGAGCGGCGCCGGCGTCGTCCACGCCTGAGCGCGCCGCAACCGTTTCCGATCCCATGTGAGCGCCCGATATCAGCGATGGATCGGGTCGATCCACGGGACGTCTTCCGGCTTTTCGACCGGCTCGATGTCGAGATTGACGACGACCGGTTCCTGGCCCGAGCGGACGAGCACGCATTCCAGCGTCTCGTCGCGGCTGGCGTTGATCTCCTGGTGCGGCACATAGGGCGGAACATAGATGAAATCGCCGGGGCCGGCCTCGGCGGTATATTCCAGATGTTCGCCCCAGCGCATGCGGGCCTTGCCCTTGACCACGTAGATGATGCTTTCGAGATCGCCGTGGTGATGGGCGCCGGTCTTGGCGTTGGCATGGATCGTTACCGTGCCGGCCCAGATCTTTTCGGCGCCGGCACGCGCATTGTTGATCGCAGTCGCGCGGTTCATGCCCGGCGTCTGCGCGGTATTCGGATCGAGCGAATTGCCGGGAATGACCTTGACGCCATGTTCGCGCCAGTCGACATGATGGTGCTCGTGGTCGTCGCTCATACCTTGCCTCCCGCTTCGATCTGGTCAGTCTAGGCCGGCGCCGGGCGGCAGCCAAGCGGATTTGCCCGCACAATATCTCGGCGCCCCGATAGCTTCTGTGCACAAAGGAAAGAACGGACCCGATGAGCCACCTCCCGCAGATCGACTACGATACCGCTTCGGAAGAGATTCGTGCGGCGCATGACGAAGAAATCAGGCTGCGCGGACGGATGACCAATATGAAGCGGACGCTCTTACATTCGCCCGCCGCCCATCGCATCTACGCCGAATGGTTCACGCTGCGGGCCGAACTCGATCCTGCTGTCAATGACCGGGCGATCTGGATCTTCTCGCATGCAATCTCTAAGGCGGCGCAATCGAAAATCGCCATCACCTTCTTTCGTCGGGCGCTGATCAACAATGGTTTCAATCCGGACGCACTGGAGCTTTCCGAGGAGGAAGCGCTGCTCGACGCTTTCGGCAAGGCGATCGTTGCCGATTCCAACGCCGTACCCGCCGAACTCTGGGCGAAGCTGAAACAGCGCTACGAGATCAAGGTGCTTGTCGATCTCGTCGCCTTCGCCGGCATCATGCTGGCGACCGCCGTCTTCAACAATGTCGTCGACGTCGATTTCGACCCCGAGCTTGAAGCTTTCGCCGAAGGCGCCAATTCCGCCTAACCGAGTGCGGCGATCGCGCCCCTGACGGCGTCCGCGCCGGGTCTGGTCGGCCGGTATTCCAGACCGACGGCGCCGTCGTAGCCGTTGGCGAAGATCCAGTCGAGGCGATGGGCAAGGTCGATTTCGCCAGAGCCCGGTTCGTTGCGGCCGGGGTGATCGGCGACATGGACGTGGATGATGCGATCGAGGCGGCCATCGAGCACGTCCTCGGTGCGCTCGTCCATCACGGCGGAGTGGTAGATGTCGTAGACGATGCCAATCTCGGGGCGGGCGACGTCATCGATGATGTCGAGGCCTTCGCGGGTCGAATCGAGGAAATAGCCGACATGGTCGATGCGGATGTTGAGCGGCTCGACGCCGAGGCGCACACCGCTGCCTGCAAGAATATCGGCGCCGGCCTTCAGTGTTTCAGTCAGCGCCCGGCGCTGTTCTTGCCGGCTCAGGGCCGGGAGATCGTCGCCCGCCTGGGCAATCAGCACCGGCGCGCCGAGACGCCTGGCGACAGTGACGGATTCGGCAAGGCCTTTCAGCCAAGCCTGCCGGTTGGCGGCGTCGGTCAACGCGATCATCGGTTCGGCGACGAGGCTGGTGACGGCAAGGCCGGTTTCCTTCAGTGTCGCCTCGATCGCGTCCAGATCCTTGTCGCTCCAGCGCCAGAATTCGATTGCCGTCAGGCCGGCAGCATGGGCGCGGCGGATGCGGTCGGGAAAGCGGTCGCCCTCTTCGGCAAACAGCCACTCTATGCAGGCTGAATAACGTGGCATGAAAACTCCTCCCATCCTGTTGATGTAGGCATGCGACAGATCGCAGCCTCTCGCAAGAGGCGTTCGGGCGCTTGACGCCCGGGTTCATTGGCGGAACACTCAGCATATCAGGCCGGGATCTCCGGCCGTTGCGGAGGAAGACATGGATCTCGGATTGAAGGGAAAGACTGCCGTCATAACAGGCGCGTCGGTCGGTATCGGACTGGCGATCGCCGAGGGGCTGGCGGCTGAGGGCGCCAATCTCGTGCTGGCGGCCCGCGGCGGCGATCGGCTCAAGGCGGAAGCCGCCCGTATCGCCGAGAAGTACGGTGTCGACGCCATCGCTGTTGCCGCCGACGTGGCGACGGCTGGGGGAACCGAGGCGATCATTGCGGCGGCGGCCGAAAAAGGCGGGGCCGATATCCTCATCAACAATGCCGGCACCGGATCGAATGAGACGGTGATGGAGGCGCCGGACGAGAAGTGGCAAGCCTATTGGGACCTGCATGTGATGGCCGCCGTGCGGCTTGCGCGCGGCATCGCGCCGCAGATGAAGGAACGCGGCGGTGGTGTGATCCTGCACAACGCCTCGATCTGTGCCGTTCAGCCGCTGTGGTACGAACCGATCTACAATGTCAGCAAGTCGGCGCTGATGATGTTTTCGAAGACACTGTCGACCGAGCTCATCAAGGACAATATCCGTGTCAACTGCGTCAATGCCGGCCTTATCCTGACGCCCGACTGGATCAAGACCGCCAAGCAGTTGACGGCCGAAACCGGCGGCAACTGGGAAGGCTACCTGCAGAGCGTCGCCAACGAACACGCCGCCTCCAAACGCTTCGGCACGCCGGAGGAACTGGCGAATGTCTTCGTCTTCCTGAGTTCGGAGCGCGCGAGCTATTGCATCGGCTCGACCTATTTCGTCGATGGCGGCATGCTGAAGACGATTTGACGGCGGCCGCCGGCAGGGCTCGGCAAGTCGATCTTTCGCAAGACTGCCGGGCCGGCCTGTGGACGTTGCCGATACAAGCTATAAATAATAGCTATTTTGTTGTATGTTCACGCTTTTGACGCTATTTGCCTGCTATTGGCAGGATAAATACTGCGATTCTACAAGGCGACGACGATGCTGACGAAAAAGGGAAAATACGGGCTGAAGGCGCTGGTCGATCTGGCGCGGCTGGCGCCGGGCGAGACTGCCTTCATCAACGATATCGCGGCCCGCAACAATATCCCGAAGAAGTTCCTCGATACGATCCTGCTGGAACTGCGCAATGTCGGCATCCTGCGCTCGAAGAAGGGGCCGGGCGGCGGCTATTCGCTGTCGCGGCCGGCCTCGGAAATCCGCATCGGCCATGTCATCCGCACGCTCGACGGGCCCCTAGCACCGATTCGCTGCGCCAGCCGGACGGCGTACGAGGCCTGCGACGACTGCGCCGATCCTGAGACCTGTCAGGTGCGGCGCTCGATGACCGATGTTCGGGACGCGATCGCCGCCATTCTCGACAATATGACCCTCGAGCAATTCGTCGCCGACGGCGGCCGCATCGAAGGCGCTAAGGAACAGTTCCCGATCTCCGCCGCCAGCTGATTAGGCGCCACCGACCTTCGACATGTATTCGCCTGCGGTATGCACCAATCTATCCCGCGGCAGCGAAAGCGCGTGAATGCGGGCATTCCGCCAATGGCGGTCGAGATTGAGCCCGATGCCTGCTGATGTTCCCCCTGCAAGTTCGAACAGCGCGTTTGCGGTGTCGAGCGCCGTTTCCCCGGCAAGGATCGCCGCCGCCGAGGCGGAGAAATGCGCGTCCGCCATCGCTGCCTCGACAGGATTGACCTGGGCAATGTCGAGCTTGCGGCCAGCCCGTTCCAAGGCTGCCGCTGTCGCTTCGATGCGGATGGCGCGTTCGCCGATCCGGGGAAGAACCGTTGTGCTGCGATCGCCGATCGCGGTCATCAGGTCGCTCCATGCGGCTCGCGCGATGCCGAGGCCGACGCCGGCCTTGAGCAGCAGGCCGAGCGAGATGCCGGTCGAATGTCCGGACGAAGGGGCAGGCGCAACCGCATCGGCATTGACATGAAGCGTGCCGACGAGCGCCGTCGCCGATCCATTGGTGCGTTGGCCGAAGCCGTCCCAATCGTCGACCACCTGCACGCCTTCGTCATCGCGTGCGAGGTAGAGCGTCACCGGGCGGCTGGGCGGAGCGGTGGCGGCGGCGGCGATCCAGTCGGCGAACAGAATACCGGGCACTTGGCGCGTGCGCCCGCTGAGGCGATAGCCCGGGCCTTCGGCCGTAAGCTCGGCCTCGTCAGTAAAGGCGGCGCCGGCGAAGCGGTCGCCGAGCAGCACACGGGCAAACAGCGATGCCTTCAAATCCTCGCCGGCCTGGGTACGGAGCGTTTCCAGTGCGCAAAAATGATTTTCCAACGCCTCGCCGATCGAGGCGTCGCCCTCGGCGATGATCGCAACGATTTCGGCGAGCAGGGCGTTCGACACGTCGAGCCCTTCATGGTCAGGCGGTACGGCGATTGCCGTCAGCCCCGATACCGACAGCGCATCGAGCTCGGCAAAGGGCAGGATGCGGTTGATATCGCGTTCGCTCGCCTGGTGCCGGAATGCGGCAGCGTGGTCGCGGGCCGCGGATATCGCCTCCTCTTCGCTTTCGATGCGATGCGCGGGAGGCCTCAAGCTCTCATGAAACTGCGATACCGTTCCCATCGGTCACTCTTTCCTCGACGGATACAGGAGTGAGGGATTAGCCCTCGAATGATAAGACCGGTTTTTCTACAAAACCCGAATGGTTTGAATTTTCTTACCAGCTTGATTGCCCTGTTCTCCACGCTACTTACGGTGAAGTGGGGCTTCCTTGATTGAGAAACATGATGAGCGACTCTCGTGCTCGCAACAGCGAGGTTTCGAAAATGGCGCGCCAGCCGAGACCGCGTCTGACGCTGGATATTGCCGCTATCCCAACCTATGCGATCGGCGACATTCACGGCCGGTACGATCTGCTTGTGAAAGCCGAGGAAGCGATCCTGCGTGATGGCGCGCGGCTGCCCGGGCGCAAGCTGATCGTCACGCTCGGCGACTATATCGACCGCGGCCCGGAATCGGCACAGGTTATCGGCCATCTCATGGAGCCACCACCTGATGGATTCGACCGCATCTGCCTTGCCGGCAATCACGAAATCGCCATGCTCGACTATATCGACGGCTGGATCTCCTATGACGATTGGATGCAGATGGGGTCGGCGGAGCTGCTCAAATCCTATGGGCTCGATCCGGACCACCTGCCCCTGGTCTTCCCCACCGGCGCAAAACTCGATGCCTTCATCCGCCAGTCGTTGCCGCGTACGCATATCGATTTCATGCGGGCGATGCCTGTCCTGCTGGAAACCCCAAGCGTGATTTTCGTGCACGCCGGCATCAATCCGAAACTGCCGCTCGACAGGCAGACGGACGAGGATCTGGTCCTCATCCGCCAGCGATTTCTCGAAAGCCGGGTGCCGTTACCGAAACTCATCGTTCACGGCCATACGCCGAACGACAAACCCGATATACGGCCGAGGCGGCTCAATATCGATACGCGCGCCTATCGCAGTGGCAAGCTCACCGTCGCGCGCCTGTGGCAGGGCCAGGTGCATCTGTTTTCGACCTGACTTGCGCGCGTGTTTCTTCAGAGCCGGGTGGGTCGTCTCAGACGACCCCTTCATCGACCGGCTCCGTCTTTGCCGGTTCTACCGTAGCCGGCCGGTTGCGGCGCCAGCCGCGCAGCACGACGTAGAAGACCGGCGTCAGGAACAGACCGAAGATCGTCACACCGAGCATGCCCGAGAAGACGGCGGTGCCGAGCGACTGGCGCATTTCGGCGCCGGGGCCGGTGGCGATGGCAAGCGGCAGAACTCCGAAGATGAAGGCGAATGCCGTCATCAGGATCGGGCGCAGGCGAAGATGGCTGGCCTCGATGGCCGCTTCCACCGGCGACTTGCCTTCCTCTTCCGCCTGCCTGGCGAACTCGACGATCAGAATGGCGTTTTTGGCCGCAAGACCGATCAGGACGATCAGGCCGATCTGCGTCAGGACATTGTTGTCCATGCCCCGCAGGGAGACCCCGATCAGCGCCGCGAGCACCGCAAGCGGGACGATGAGAATGATCGCGAGCGGCAGAACCCAGCTTTCATATTGGGCCGCCAGCGCCAGGAAGACGAAGACGACGGAGAGGGCGAAGATGTAGATGGCCGTGTTGCCGGTGTGGGTCTCCTGATAGGCGAGTTCCGTCCATTCGAAGGTCGTGCCCTGCGGCAGGATCTTCGCAGCCAGCGCTTCCATCTTGGCGATGGCATCGCCGGTCGACGTGCCCGGCGTCGGATTGCCCTGAAGCGGCACCGAGACGTACATGTTGTAGCGCTGGACAAGCGCCGGGCCGCTGGCATCCTGAATGTCCATCAAGGTTCCAAGCGGAACCAGCGCGCCGGTTGCCGATCGAACCTTCAGGGCGAGAATGTCTTCCCTGTCCATGCGATATTGCCGGTCGGCCTGGGCGCGGACCTGGTAGACGCGGCCGAACGCATTGAAATCGTTGACGTAGGCGACGCCGAGATTGATGGAAAGCGCGTTGAAGATATTGGGGATCGGCACGTTCAGGAAGCGTGCCTTGTCGCGGTCGAGCGCCAGGAAGTATTGCGGGCTTGCATCGGAGAATGTCGTAAAGACGCCCGTCAGCCCTTCGGTCGTCGCCGCCGCACCCATCATCTGGCGGGCGAGGCCGAGCACGCGCGTCATGTCAGCGTTTTCGAGATCTGATATCTGCATCTTGAAGCCGCCGGAATTGCCGACGCCACGCACGGATGGCGGCGGGATGGCAATGATGAAGGCTTCCTGGATGCTTTGCAGCTTGCCGTAAAGCTCGCCGATGATCTTATTGGCGTTCTCTCCGCCTTCTTCACGTTCGGCAAAGGATTTGAACGGAACGAAGACGACGCCGGCATTCGAAGCATTGGTGAATGTCGCCCCGCTGAAGCCGGCAAATTGCACGGCGTTGCCGACGCCGGGCACGGTGCGGGCGATATCGCCCACCTGTCTGACGACGGCATCGGTACGCGCAAGCGAGGCGCCGTCCGGAAGCTGGATGACGATGATCGCGTAACCCTGGTCCATGGTCGGGATGAAGCCGGCGGGAACTTTCGTTCCCATGTACCAGGTGGCCCCGAGCAGGCAGACGAAGGCGGCCATCGCGGCTGTCAATCCCACCCAACTGCTGACCAGATGCCGAACGGTCCATGAATAGCCCGAGCTCAGCCGATCGAATCCACGATTGAAGCCGTTTGCAAGTCCTCTTCCCAGGCGCGTGGCGACGTTCGTGCGCCTGGTTTCGTGGTCATGGGTTTTCAGCAATATGCCTGCAAGGGCGGGCGACAGCGTCAGCGAATTCAATGCGGAAATTGCCGTGGTGACAGCGATCGTCACCGCGAACTGCCGGTAGAACTGGCCTGAGATGCCGGGAATGAAGGCGGTCGGCACGAATACGGCAATCAGCACCAGCGAGATGGCGACGACGGCAGTTCCGACTTCGTCCATCGTGACGTGGGATGCCTGTTTTGGCGTCATGCCGCGGGCGAGATTGCGCTCGACATTTTCCACCACCACGATCGCGTCGTCGACGACGATCCCGATCGCGAGCACGAGGCCGAACAGGGTGAGCATGTTGAGCGAGAAGCCGAAGGCCAGCAGGACGGCGAAGGTGCCGATCAGCGATACAGGGATGGCAATGATCGGAATGATCGCCGTTCGCCAGGATTGCAGGAAGACGAGAACGACAATCGCCACCAGGATGGCCGCCTCGGCGATGGTTCTATAGACCTCGGTGATCGAATCCGAGATGAATTCGGTCGTGTCGTAGACGATGCGATATTCCAGGCCCTGCGGGAAATTCTGCGAGAGGTCCTTCATGATCGACTGGACCTGATGGGCGGTGTCCAGGGCATTGGTTCCCGGCCGGGCGAAGATGCCAAGAGCAACGGCCGGGTCATTGTTGAGATAGCTGTTGGTGACGTAATCCTGCGCGCCGAGTTCGATACGGGCGACATCCTGCAACTGCACGAGCCGGCCCGATGTCGTCGATTTCACGATGACATATCGGAACTCGCGCACATCGGAGAAGCGTCCATCCGTTCGCACCGTATATTCGAACGCATTCTTGCCGGTCACCGGCGGGGCACCGATCTTGCCTCCGGACACCTGGACGTTCTGGTCTCTCAGCGCGGCGACGACGTCATCGGATGTCATCCCGTAGGCGGAGAGTTTTTCCGGATCCAGCCAGATTCGCATCGAATACTGGCGTTCGCCGAAGAGCTGCACGTCGCCGACGCCGTCAAGGCGAACGAGAACGTCACGGATTCGGTTGCGGGCGTAGTTCGAGACATAAAGCTGGTCATAGCGGTGCGACGGCGACAGCAGATGCACCACCATCATCAGATCGGGCGAGCTTTTGTCAGTGGTCACCCCAAGCCGCTGGACTTCCTCGGGAAGACGGGGCAGGGCGATGGAAACGCGGTTCTGAACGAGCACCTGCACCTTGTCGAGATCGGTGCCGAGCTTGAAGGTGATCGTCAGCGACATGGCGCCGTCGGCGCTGGAATAGGACGACATGTAAAGCATGTCTTCGACGCCATTGATCTGCTGTTCGAGCGGGGTCGACACGGTATCGGCGATCGTCTGCGGATCGGCACCCGGATATGACGTGCGCACGACGATGGTTGGCGGCGCTATCTCCGGATACTGGGATACCGGCAATTGCGTATAGGCAATGCCGCCGACGACCAGAAGAACGATCGAGATGACGGCCGCAAAGATCGGCCGGTCCACGAAAAAATGAGCAAATCTCATTGTCCGTTCTCCGCGCCGGCGGTTTCGGGCGCAGTGTCCTGCCGCTCCTTGGGCAGTTCGGTCATCTGAGGTGTGATCTTGGTACCCGGCCGGGCGCGGATCAGGCCGTTGACGATGATCGTCTCGGTCCCGTCAAGGCCTTCGCGTATGACGCGGTAGCCATAGAGCCGGGGTCCGGGTCTCACCGGCTTGGTCGAAACCGTGCCGTCCTCGGCGACGACATAGACGACGCGCTCATTCTGGTCGGAGCCGATTGCCTCGTCGGGAACGAGAATGGCCTGGTAGGTGTTGGAGGCTTCGACCTGTATGCGGCCGAAGAGGCCGGGCTGAAGGACGAGATCGGGGTTGGGGAAGCGGGCCCGCAGACGAATGGTGCCACTCTCATTGTCGACCCGGTTTTCGGCGAAATCGAGCTTTCCCTTGAATGGTTTTGCATTGGGATCCGAGATCGTGACGGAGACATCCAGACCGCCGCCGCCCTGTTGGAGATCCTTGCCGAGCTTGCGCGCCGTGTCGGCGAAATTCAACAGGCGGCGCTCGTCGACGTCGAAATAGAAATCGATCGGATCGAGCGAAACGATTGTTGTCAGCACGGTCTGGTCGGTCTGCACGAGGTTGCCGGCCGAAATCAGCCGGCGATCGATGCGGCCGCTGAGCGGCGCCTTGATCTCGGTATATTCCATGTCGAGAGAAGCGCGATCGGCTGCGGCCTGCGCGCCGCGGACATTGGCCTCGGCCGAATCGAATTCGCGGCGGCGATCATCCAGCGTCTGCGCCGACTGGCTGCCGCTCGAAGCAAGCGATTGCGTGCGCTTATATTGCGCATCGGCAAAGACCAAGGCGGATTGCGCCGATTCGAGTGCGGCCTTTGCCTGATTGAGCGCGGTGACGAACGGCCTCTGGTCGATGACGAAGAGCAGGTCGCCCTGCTTGACCAAGGCGCCGTCCTGGAAATGGATTTCCTGCAGGTACCCACCGACGCGCGAGCGAACGGAGACTTCGTCGACCGGCTCGAAGCGGCCGATGAATTCGTCGCTGTCGACGACATCGCGCACAACAGGCTTGGCGACGGTGACGGGCGGGGGCGGCGGGGCGCTCTGAGCCAGCGCGGCCAAAGGCATGAATGCGGCGATAGAGCCAAACACCAGCATCTGTCGAAGCGCGTAGGTCATACCAGTCCTCCAATCTTGGCAGCCGATTAACTAGCCGCCAACCTCAAGATGAAGTGATGCTGTTCAGGTCTTGCTGCTTTGAACGAAGGCCTCTGCCCCCGGGGATTTCTCCGGCGTCCGATCCCTTGGAAAGGAAGGCCGGCAGGCAATGTCGATCAGAAAAATCGTAACCCTATGGAATTGGACTATAAACGGCAGCGGCGAAAAATTGCAAATGCCAATTGGTTACGATTTTCGAATCCATCAAAACTTCACAGAGCGCGTCAGCTCTCCACAATCTCGTCTCTGCCCGGCGGCAGGGCGCCGAGTTCGGCCCAGTCGAGTTCCTGTTCCAGCATGTGAAAGACATCGTCGTCGATCTCGCCGGCGCGGCGCATTGCCGCCAGTCTGCGGCGCTTCGCAACGATGACATTGCGGCGCTGCTTGTCGAGCCGGCTGACCTCGCGCGGATGTTTCCCGTCCACGGCGATCTCGCGCTCGGAGGTGTACACGTCGCGCAGGATGCGGGTGGATTTGTCTTCGCCGCCGGCGAGTTCGGCAAGTGCTGCATCGATCAACGTGACACGGGCTCTGGCGAGGTCGCGGTCCACGGAGGTGTCCGGTTCGAATTTCAGGAAACGGATCAGCGGCCCGAGCGTCAGGCCCTGGACGATGAGCGTGCCGAGAACGACGGCGAGCGCGCTGAGCAGGATGATGTCGCGATCGGGGAAGTCGATCGGCAGGGCGAGCGCGGTGGCCAGCGTGACGAGGCCGCGCATGCCGCACCAACCGGCAAGCAGGCTCGTCGCGAAGGTGGGAACGGCCTGTTTCGTGCGCCCGCGCGCGGCAAGAAAGTTGATGACGCGGTTATAAAACAGCACCCAGGCCAGCCGGACGAGAATGACCGTGACGAAAACCATGGTGGCGAAGGTGATTGCGAAATCCAGGCGGCCGGGATCGAGGTCGAGGACGATCTGACGGGCCTGCAGGCCCATCAGCAGGAAGGCCAGCACGTTGAGCAGAAAGACCGCGGCCTCCCAGACCGAATAGGAATGGATGCGGTGGCGGGCCGTCTGCCGCTCGGGCATGTAGCGGGCGATGACCATCGCGTAGACGACGATCGCCAGTATTGCCGAAAAGTGTAGCCGCTCGGCGATGATCCACGTGCCGAAAGTGGCGACGAATTCAAGCAGGGTGCCGCCGAGCGTGCCGGCGAGCCTCAGGCCGACGACCATGTAGAGACGGCCCATGAGGTAACCGAGGATGAGGCCGCCCGGCACGGCGAGCGCCAATTCCGCCAGGGCACCGGCGAAGAAGGCGGGGCTCGCGGCGGCTGCCACCGCGGCGCTGAAGATCAGGAGCGCGACGGCGTCGTTCAGGAGGCTTTCGCCCTTCAGGATCACATAGGTCTGGCGCGGCAGGGTGAAGCGGTCGAGCATGGCGGTCGCCGCCGCCGCATCCGGCGGCGCGACGATGGCGCCGAGTGCGACGGCCGCGGCAAGCGGCAGGCCGGCGATCGTCACGCTGACGGTGGCGACGGCGGCGGCCGTCAATATCACGGCGATGGCGGCGAGCGAGAGGAGTGGCAGCCAGTTGTGCCTCAACGTCCTCGGCGGCAGATCATAGGCGGCGTCGAAGAGCACGGGCGCGATCAGCAACGCCAGCGCAAGCTCGGGATCGATTGCGACCTCAGGCGCCCAAGGCACGGCGGCGACGATGACGCCAGCGATCGCCAGCATTGTCGGATAAGGGATCCGGAACTTCCTGGAGAATTGCAGAAAGACGATCGCCACCAGCAGCAGCGTCAGCATGCTTTCGAAGAACGCCATCGAGCTCCCCAATGCGGCGCCTCCGGCGGAGGCGACGACTACAGGCAGAATTAGGGCGGAGCTAGGCCGCGGCTACCGTCTGGCGTCTGCAACCGGCGAAAGGAAGAACTGCAGGACAAGCCTGAGCCGGCCTGCGGCATTTTCGCCGCTGCTTCCGAATCTGGCATCCCAGCTCTTGTGTGGCGTGCATGCTCAATATATGTACCGATATCATAAGTATGCTTATAAATAATGATCGCAGGTTTTCATGAGCGCCACTCCGACCCTTGGCTTCCTTCTCCACGACGTCGCACGGCTGCTGCGCAAGCGGTTCGAGCAGCGCGCGAAGTGTCTCGGGCTGACCCGGTCGCAATGGCAGACGCTTGCCTATCTCTCGAACAATGAAGGCATTCATCAAGGCGGCCTTGCCGAAATCCTCGAAGTCGAACCGATCACACTGGTGCGCATTCTCGACAAGCTCGCCGAACGCGGGCTGATCGAGCGCCGCCAGCACCCGACCGACCGTCGCATCTGGCTGCTCTACATGCGCGACGAGGCGCACCCGCTGCTCGCCGAAATGCGTGAGCTCGGCGACACCACCCGCGCAGAAGCGTTGGACGGCGTCTCCGTCGAGCAGCGCGAGCAGCTTTTCCACATCCTATCCGTAATGAAGACGAACCTGGTTCAGGCATGCCGGAACCCGGTTGACGAGAACGAGACGAACGATGGCTGATAAATTCCCCCTCCGCGTCGTTGCCGACGCCAATGCCAAGACTCCTGTCGAAGAAACGGAAGCGAAACAGCAGGAAACGGTAGCCGAAGCGCCTTCATCCAATTCAGCGCCGGCTGCCGCCGTGGCTGCGCCTGGCGGCAACAAGGTCCGCCGCCGGCGCAGTCTCACGCGGCCGATCCTGTTCGCCCTGCTGCCGGTGGCGCTCGTCGTCGGCGGTTACTATTACGTCAATGGCGGCCAGGTGATGTCGACCGACAACGCCTATATTCAGGCCGACATGGTCGGGCTTACCACCGATGTCTCGGGTATCGTCGAGCAGATCGACGTGCATGAGAACGAGGCGGTCAAGGCGGGGCAGGTGCTCTTCAGCCTGCGGCCGGATTCCTTCAAGATTGCGCTCGATGGCGCCAAGGCGCAGCTCGGCGCGCAGCGCAACCAGATCATGAATCTCAAGGCCAGCTATCAGCAGTCGCTTGCCGAGATCACGCAGGCGCAAGCCGATCTGCCCTATTATCGGGATCAGTTCGATCGGCAGCAAAACCTCGTCAACAACGGCAGCGCGACGCAGTCGGCCTATGACGAAGCCAAGCATAATCTGGAAGCCGCTGAGCAGAAGGTTACCGTCGCCAAGGCGGAAGCCGCAACGACGCTCGCCCAGCTCGGCGGCTCCGCCGATCAGCCGATCGAGGAGAATCCGCTCTACCTGCAAGCCAAGTCGAATGTCGACAACGCCCAGCGCGAACTCGACCACAGCGTCGTCAAGGCGCCGTTCGACGGCATCGTCACCAATGTCAACGCGCTGCAGGTCGGCTCCTATCTGCAGGCGTCGCAGCAGGCCTTCTCGCTTGTTGCCACCGATCACCTTTGGATCGCCGCCAGCCCGAAGGAAACCGAGCTCACTTACGTCAAGCCCGGCCAGACGGCCGAGATCTATGTCGACACCTATCCCGGCGTGAGATGGAAGGGCAAGGTCGAGAGCATCAGCCCGGCCTCCGGCTCCAGCTTTTCGCTGCTGCCGGCGCAGAATACCACGGGCAACTGGGTGAAGGTCGTGCAGCGCATTCCGATGCGCGTCAGCATCCAGGAAACCGAAGGCAAGCCGCCGCTCCGCGTCGGCATGAGCACGGTGGTCGATGTCGAGACCGGCCATGTCCGCGGCCTGCCTGATTTCGTCAACAAGCTTCTGGGCCGGCCTCAGGGCGGGGATCATGAGTAGCGCTTCTGCATCTGCGGCGACGCCGGTTGCCAATCGCGGTGCGATCACGGCCTGCGTCATTCTCGCCGTCATCATGCAGGCGCTGGACACGACGATCGCCAACGTGGCGCTGCCCTATATCCAGGGCAGCGTGTCGGCCTCCGCCGACCAGATCAACTGGGTCTTGACCTCCTATATCGTCGCGGCGGCGATCATGACGCCGCCATCGGGCTTTCTCGCCGCCAAGTTCGGCCGCAAGCGCGTGCTGCTCGTCGCCATCGCCGGCTTCGTGGTTGCTTCGGTGCTCTGCGGCCTGGCGCAATCGCTGAACCAGATCGTTGCCTTCCGCCTGCTGCAGGGCCTGTTCGGCGCATCGCTGGTGCCGCTTTCCCAGGGCATCCTTCTCGATATCTATACCGTGGAGGAGCGCGGCTCGGCCATGGCGCTTTTCGGCGTCTCGGTCATGGTCGGACCGGTCCTCGGCCCAGTCATCGGCGGCTGGCTGACCGACAATATCAGCTGGCGCTGGGTGTTCTACATCAACGTGCCGATCGGCGCGCTTGCTTTCGCCGGTATCGTCATCTTCGTTTCGGAAACGAAGAGGGATGCGCTCGCCAAACTCGATTGGTTCGGCTTCGGGATGATGAGCCTGTTCATCGCCGCGCTGCAGCTCTTCCTCGACCGCGGCGAGCAGCTCGACTGGTTCTCCTCGGGCGAGATCATGCTCGAAGCGATCGTCTGCGCCGCCGCATTCTATCTGCTTCTGGTGCACACGCTGACCGCAGAAAAATCCTTCGTCAATCCGAAGCTGTTTCTCGACCAGAACTTCACGGTCAGCATGATCTTCATCTTCGTGGTTGGCGTCACCTACCTCGCATCGCTGGCGCTGATGACCCCCTATCTGCAGACGCTGATGGGTTATCCCGTCATCACCGCCGGCATCGTCATGGGGCCGCGCGGGCTCGGCACCATGCTGTGCATGTTCATTGTCGGGCGGCTGATCGGCAAGGTCGATACGCGCTTGCTGCTGGTGCTCGGTCTCGGCCTAACCGCCTGGGCGATGTACGACATGACCGGCTGGACGCCCGATGTTTCGCAATGGACGATCGTCTCGGTCGGCTTCATCCAGGGCGCCGGCCTGGGCTTTCTCTTCGTGCCGCTGACGACCATCGCTTTCGCGACGCTGCCGGCCCATATGCGCGGCGACGGCACCGGCCTCTACAATCTGTCGCGCAACATTGGTTCGGCGGTCGGCATCTCGATCGTCTCGGCCCTGATCGTCGAGAACACGCAGAGCAACCATGAATCGATCGCGGCCTATGTGACGCCGTTCAACCATGCCTTCAACGCTGTGGCGGCGCAGGGCCTCAGCCCGGTAACGGCGGCGGGGCGTGCTTCGCTCAACGAGATCATCACGCTGCAGTCGACGATCATCGCCTATATGGACGATTTCAAGCTACTGATGCTGATGTCGCTTGCGGTCATCCCGCTGGTGCTCTTGCTACGCAAGCCGAAGGCGCCGCCCGCCGTCGACCACAGCGCAGTCATGGAATAGTCAGCGAAACGGCTTGCTGAGATAACGCGATCCCTGAATGCCGAAGCGCCACGGAACTTCGGCATTCTTCGTAATGCCGATGCGTTTTCCCGAAACTATAGGCACCGGCGCGGAGGGCGTGAGTGTGTAGGGCGGGCGGTCGAGCAGTCTGTCATTGATCTCGATATCGATGCCGAGCGCCTGACAGAGCTTGCCGGGGCCGCTGCAGAGCGACGTCAGCGCATCGGTGCCGCGTCGCTCCATCATCACGGGGATTCCGGTTTCCGGCTCCAGGGCGCGGATGAGGGCCGCCGAGCCCGGATGGCAGACGAAGTTCAGGCACCAGTACATGCCGTAGATGCGGTAGATATAGACATTGCCCGGCTTGCCGTACATGGCGCCGTTGCGCTTGGTCGGGCCGCGGAAGCTGTGCGAGGCCTCGTCATCGGGGAAATAGGCTTCGGTCTCGGTGATGCGTCCGCCGACGCCATTCACGGTCAGATGGCAGCCGAGCAGGTCGCGGGAGACGGCGATCGCATCGCGCTCGAAAAATGCCCTGAGGCTTTCGCCGGCGAGCGTGCCGGCGCCGATCGCGCCTGATATCGTTCCACCATCGGTCATATCAGACGCAGATAACATCCAGTGTGGCTGCCGTCATCCCAAAAGGCATCAGTGGCCGGCATTCGGATCGCGCATCGGGATCGACGACGATGTGACCGAGACCGGGTCACTCGCCGGGAAGGAATCTTCCAGACCCTCCTCCAGCTCTTCTTCGAGCAAGGCGGGATCCTTGCTGCGCGCGCCGTCGCTATGGGCCGGTTCGATGGCTGCTGCGAGCAGGGTCTTGGCGCGCATGGCGGCGTTTTCCGAGGTCAGCTCAGGCGTGCTCCGCAGCGTCACGGCAATGCTGTCTTCGCCTTCGCCGCCGAATTCGACGACGAAACCGTCTTCCGTCTGGTAGACGGTGATATCGTAGAGTGCCATGGCCGTTCTCCGAGGGCGCGCATATTAGCAGGGCGCATTTTAGTGAAGCGCGTTTTCGGAATTTTGTCGAGCGAAGACCTTCACCAGCCAGTCGATGAAGACGCGCACGCGCGGTGAAAGCTGGCGGTTGCGAGGGTAGAGCAGGGAAACCGGCGTCGGGGTCAGTGGAAAATCCTTGAGCACGTGGATCAGCGCTCCCTCGGCAAGGTCCTTTTCGGCGTGATAGCGCGGGATCTGGATCATGCCGAGGCCCATCCTCGCCGCTGAAATATAGCTTTCAGCGGCGTTGACGGCGACGGTGGCGGGAATGGTGATCTCACGCACCGTGCCGTCGACGATGAATTCGAGCGGCAACAGGCTGCCGGTGCTGCTGGACCGGAAGCCGACCATGCGGTGGCCGGCAAGCCGATCCGGGTGCTGCGGCAGGCCATGGGTGGCGATATAATGGGGAGAGGCGAGCGTGATCTCATCCAGCATGGCGACGCGCCGGGCGACCATGTCGCTATCGCCCAACGTGCCGACGCGCAGCACGCAATCGATGCCTTCGCGCACCAGATCGACCAGCCGGTCGCCCTCGCTCATGTAGAATTCGATCTCTGGATAAGTCTCGAGAAAGGACGGCAGGCTCGGCAGCAGGAAATGGCGGGCAAGCGTGCCGTGCACATCGACGCGCAGCAGGCCCTTCGGTTTGGCGCCGGCAAAAGCGCCTTCGGCATCCTCGATATCGGCAAGAATCGACAGGCAGCGCTGGTAATAGGCTTCGCCATCGAGCGTCGCACTGACATGACGTGTCGTGCGCTGGAGCAGGCGCACGCCGAGGCGGGCTTCGAGCTGCTTTACCGCATCGGTAACGGTCGAGCGCGGCAGGCCGGTGTCTTCGGCGGCAAGCGTGAAGCTGCGACGTTCCACGACACGGCAAAACACGCGCATGGCATCGAATCTGTCCATCTATTTGTTCGTTATTCCCGGATAGTTATGGCGAAGAATGCACGATTATCCGCTTTTGGGAAAGGCGCATCTTGTCCTCATCGAAAACGCGCTGCGGCGCAGGATGAAGGAGAAGGACAATGGCTTCCAACGAAAACGGCAAGGTTGCACTCATCACCGGTGCTTCCCGCGGCATCGGCGCAGCAGTCGCTCGACGCCTCGCCAGGGACGGTTTCACCGTCGTCATCAATTATTCCGGCAATGCGGCTCCGGCCGAGGAACTGGCCCGGGAGATCGAGCAGGCCGGCGGCAAAGCGCTGACGGCGAAAGCCGATGTCAGCGAGGCGCAGGCCGTCCGCCGCATGTTCGATGCTGCGGAAACCGCCTTCGGCGGGGTCGACGTGCTCGTCAACAATGCCGGCATCATGATGCTCGCGTCGCTTGCCGAGGCTGACGATGCCAATTTCGACCGCCAGATCGCCGTCAATCTCAAGGGTACCTTCAATACGCTCAGGGAAGCGGCCAAGCGCCTGCGCAACGGCGGCCGGGTCATCAACTTCTCGACCTCGGTCGTCGGTCTGAAGCTCGAAACCTACGGTGTCTACGCCGCCACCAAGGCCGCCGTCGAAACACTGACGGCGATCATGGCCAAGGAGATGCGCGGCCGCAACATCACCGTCAACGCCATCGCGCCCGGCCCTGTGGCCACGGATCTTTTCCTCAGCGGCAAGTCGGACGAACTCATCGCCCGCATGGCGAAGATGAACCCGCTGGAACGTCTCGGCACACCCGAAGACATTGCATCTGCGGTTGCCTTTCTCGCCGGCCCGGACGGCGGCTGGATCAACGGCCAGACGCTGCGCGCCAATGGCGGGATGATCTGACGACAGACCGGCGGCGGCTTCCAGACCGCCGTCATCGCAATTATGTGAACGTGATTGCGGAATTTTTCCTTACAATCCTGCGGAGAGTGCGTATATCTGTTTTATCGCGAGAGAGTGGAATTCCCTGCCGCTCTCTTCCGAACCTCCGGAGCCTGCCGCGCCCATCTGCGGTGCGACAGGCTTGATGTTCAAAGTTGTAAATTGCGGCCCGTCGAAGGTTTTCCCCTGCCTTCCGGGCCGTATTTGTATTGGCGCTTAGACGTCGTTCAGTCTCGCCTCTCCCAGAAGCTTCACCAGCCAGTCGACGAAGACGCGCACCTTGTTACTGAGATGGCGGTTCGGGGGATAGACGACGTAGAGCGGCAGCGCATCGCGGCGCCAATCCGGCAGCACGCGCACGAGCTCGCCCTTCGCAATCGGCTCGCGCGCCATGAAGATCGGCACCTGCGCGATGCCGAGACCCGTCAATGCAGCTGTCAGATAGGTGCGGCTATCGTTGACCGAGGCGATGTAACGCGGACTGGTCTCGATCACCTCCTCGCGCCGGCGAAATTCGAAGGGCAGCGTTCGGTTGTTTTGGGCGCGGAAATAGTTGACGGAGTAGTGGTCAGACTCCAGATCCTCCGGCCGCTCGGGCATGCCGAATTTCTGGATATAGCTCGGCGAAGCACAGGTGATCATCTCGACTTCGGAGACGCGTCGCGCAATCAATGACTGGTCGGCCGGCGTGCCGGCGCGCAGCGCGCAGTCGACATTTTCCGCAAGATAGTCGACCGTGCGGTCGCCGACACCGAGGTCGATGCGGATATCGGGATAACGCTGATAAAAATCGCAGAGTGCGGGAACGACGATCCAATCGGCGAAAGCACCAGCCATCTCGACGCGCAGCCGCCCGCTCGGCAGGCTTTGTGAATTGGAGAGGCTGCCGTCGAGTTCTTCCAACTCCGAAATAATCTGGGCGGCGCGTTCGTAATAAAGCGCGCCGTCCGTGGTTACCATGACCCGGCGCGTCGTACGATTCAAAAGCTTGGTGCGCAGATGCGCCTCAAGGCCCTGGATGAGATTGGTCACTGTTGCCTTGGGCATGGCGAGCATGTCGGCGGCGCGGGTGAAATTGCCCGTCTCCACGACGCGAATGAAGACGCGCATTGCCGAGAGTTGATCCATCGGTTTCAAATCCGCAGTTTGCGTTGCACCATTGTTCGAGATCTGGAACAGTGTTATCGCGATATAGCTTCTTATTCCTTGGTTGGAATAACAATATCTTTTTTATGGAAAATGCAAGCGGCAGCTGTTGTCTGCCTGCGGCCGACGCAAAGAGACCGGAAGCATGACGGTGGAATGGAAAGATATGTTGCTGGATAAGGTGGCCATCGGCCCCGTTTCCGCACGCATCTACCAGGGCGCCGATTACGGCAAGGGGCCGCCGATCGTGCTTTACCTGCATGGCGGCGCCTTTCTCGACAGCGAGAAGAACGTCGACCGGCCGGTGGCGATGAGTCTGGCCAAGGCCGGCGCCATCGTCGTCGCCGCCGACTACAGCAGCCTGTCCGGCAATCTGTTTCCGCAGGCGCTGGAAGTCTCTTTCTCGGTTTTCACTTATCTCGCCAACAAACGCGCCGGTCTTGGCGACCGCAAGTCGCTGCTCTTCGTTGCCGGCGAAGAGGCAGGCGGCAATGTCGCTGCCGGTGTGGCGCTGAAGGCGCGCGACCAGATGCCGGATGCGCTCGACGGCCAGGTGCTGATTTCGCCGCTGCTCGATCCCTTTATGGGTACGTCGTCGATCCGCAAGGCCGAGGCCATCGGCATGCGCCAGCGCTGGACGGAAGGCTGGAGCCATTATCTGAGCGGCGGCGGTTGCCATCCTTATGCGGCGCCGTGCCTCTGTTCGCGTATTTCCGGCGTCGCGCCGGCGCTGATATTCACCGCGGAGGATGATCCTCTGCACGACGAAACAATTGGTTACGGTGCCCGCCTGAAACAGGCCGGCGTCGGTGTGCGCCAGCATGTTCTTCCCGCCGGGACGGGCTGGCCCTCGATTTATGGTGGGAAATCCGACGGAGCGCCCGACTGGCAGGAAAACGTCAGCCGCCATTTCGGAAGCTTCCTTCGGGACGTAAGCGTCCAACCGCAATTGCATTGAAGAAGACCTGATATTTCGGCGGCCTGGGGCCGCAAGGAGAGTACTCATGACGTCCAGAAGTAAGCGCTGGGCCCTGTTGGGCGCCGGCATAGGCCTTGTTGCGTCCGTTTCCGGGGCCGCATTGTTTTTCGAACTGCCGATGAGCACGACCGCCACGGCCGCTTCCGCCCCCGCGCAGGCTCCCGCTGTGCCGGTGACGGTTGCCGTCGTTGCGGCGCGCGACGTGACGGCCTGGGAGAATTTCTCCGGCCGTCTCGAAGCGGTCGACCGGGTGCAGGTGCGTTCCCGTGTTGCCGGCGCCATCCTGTCGGTGGCTTTCCGTGAAGGGGCGCTGGTCAAGCAGGGCGACCTGCTCTTCACCATCGACCCGGCCCCCTACCAGGCGAGCGTGGCGCAGGCGCAAGGTCAGGTCGCTTCGGCCGAAGCCAAGGTCAGTCTGGCTCAGACCGAACTCGACCGCGGCCGCAGGCTTTCCGACAATCGCACCATCTCCCAGAGCGATCTCGATCAGCGCCAGAGTTCACTGGCCGAGGCTCAGGCGGGGCTGCGTTCGGCGCAGGCCGCCCTGCAGTCGGCCCAGCTCGATCTCGATTACACCGAGGTGCGGGCTCCGGTTTCCGGCCGCATCGGCAAGATCGAGGTGACCGCCGGTAACCTCGTCGCGGCCGGTTCGACCTCGCCGGCGCTGACGACGCTCGTTTCCGTCGATCCGATCTATGCGAGCTTCAATGCCAGCGAAGAGATGGTGACGCGCGCGCTCGCCCAGCTTCCGCAGACGGACAGCGCCCTGCCTGCCGTCGAAGAGATCCCGGTCGAGGTCGGCACGCTGACCGACAGCGGTACCCCGATCAAGGGCAAGCTGCAGCTGATCGACAACGAGGTGGATGCATCAAGCGGCACGATCGGCGTGCGGGCCGTCTTCGACAATCCGGGCGGACGCCTCATCCCCGGCCAGTTCGTGCGGGTGCGCATGGGCCAGCCGAAGGCCGAGAACAAGATCGTCATCAGCGACCGTGCCGTCGGCACGGACCAGGACAAGAAGTTCGTCTTCGTCGTCGATGGCGAGAACAAGGTCGCCTATCGGCAGGTCCAGCTCGGCACGCTGGCTGACGGCCAGCGGGTCGTCGAAAGCGGCCTGAACGTCGGCGAAAAGATCGTCGTCAACGGTCTGCAGCGCATCCGTCCAGGCGCCGTCGTCGCACCTCAGATGGAAGAGAAGGTCGCGACCGCGCAGTAAAGACTTTGCCTTCCCCTCCGGGGGAAGGCCAACACCCGAAATGATATGACCCGCCGGCGGCTCCCAAACCGCCGGAGAGGGACGTTGTATCCATGTTCACCCCGGAGAGGGCTTTGATATGAACATCTCCAGATTCTTTGTCGACCGCCCGGTCTTTGCCGGCGTTCTTTCGGTCCTCATCCTGGTTGCCGGCTTGATCGGCCTGCGCGCGCTGCCGATTTCCGAATATCCGGAGGTCGTGCCGCCGTCGATCGTCGTGCGCGCCACCTACCCCGGCGCCAATCCGTCCGTCATCGCGGAAACGGTGGCAACGCCGCTCGAAGAGCAGATCAACGGCGTCGAGGGCATGCTCTACATGTCCAGCCAGGCGACATCGGACGGTGTGCTCAACGTGACCGTCACCTTCAAGCTCGGCACCGACGCGGACAAGGCGCAGCAGCTCGTGCAGAACCGCGTCAGCCAAGCCGAACCGCGGCTGCCGTCGGAAGTCCGGGCCCTCGGTATCACCACGGTCAAGAGCTCGCCCGACTTCATCATGGTCGTCAACCTCGTCTCTGACGGCGACAATCACGACATTACCTATCTTCGCAATTACGCGACGCTGAATATCAAGGATCGGCTCGCCCGTATCGCAGGCGTCGGTCAGGTGCAGGTCTTCGGCGCCGGCGACTATTCCATGCGGGTCTGGATCGATCCGCAGAAGGCGGCCGAGCATGATCTCGCCGCCAGCGACATCAGCAACGCCATCAGCTCCCAGAACGTTCAGGCCGCCGCTGGCATCATCGGCGCTTCGCCGAGCCAGCCGGGTGTGGACCTGCAGCTGAATGTGAATGCCCAGGGCCGTCTGCGCACGCCCGAGGAGTTCGGCAGCATCATCGTCAAGACGGGCGCCAATGGCGAGATCACCCGCCTTCGCGATGTCGCCCGCATCGAGCTCGGTGCTGCGGACTATACGTTGCGTTCGCTGCTTGACGGCAAGCCGGCCGTTGCCGTTGCCGTCCTTCAGGCGCCTGGTTCGAACGCGATCGAGATCGCGGACAATGTGCGCGCCACCATGGACCAGCTGCAGCTCGCCATGCCCCAGGGCGTCAAATACGAGATCGTCTACGATACGACGAAGTTCGTACGCGCCTCGATCGAGAAGGTCATCGACACGCTGCTCGAAGCCATTGCGCTCGTCGTCCTCGTCGTCATCCTGTTCCTGCAGACGTGGCGCGCCTCGATCATTCCGCTGATCGCGGTTCCGGTATCGATCATCGGTACCTTCGCGGTCATGTATGTCTTCGGCTTCTCGATCAACGCGCTCAGTCTGTTCGGGCTGGTGCTTGCGATCGGTATCGTTGTCGACGACGCGATCGTGGTGGTGGAAAACGTCGAGCGCAATATCGAACATGGCCTGTCGCCACGGGCTGCGACCTACAAGGCGATGAAGGAAGTCTCCGGTCCGATCGTTGCGATCGCGCTGGTCCTCGTCGCCGTCTTCGTCCCGCTCGCCTTCATCTCCGGCCTGTCGGGACAGTTCTATCGCCAGTTCGCGCTGACGATCGCAATCTCGACCGTCATCTCGGCCTTCAACTCGCTGACGCTCTCTCCGGCGCTGGCTGCTCTTCTCCTGAAGGGCCATGATCAGCCGAAGGACTGGCTGACGCGATTCATGGACGCCATCTTCGGCTGGTTCTTCCGCGGCTTCAACCGTGTCTTCGGCGCGGGTTCGAATGCCTACGGCAAGGGCGTGGGTGGGCTCTTGTCGCGCAAAAGCATCGTCATGGTGATCTATCTGGCGCTGGTTGGTGCGACCTACAGCATGTTCAGCACGGTCCCCGGCGGCTTCGTGCCGTCTCAGGACAAGCAGTATCTGATCGGCTTCGCCCAGTTGCCGGATGCTGCAAGCCTCGACCGCACGGAAGACGTCATCAAGCGCATGACCGATATCGCGCTGGCGCAGCCGGGCGTTGCCAATGCGATCGCCTTCCCGGGGCTGTCGATCAACGGCTTCACCAACTCCTCGAATGCCGGCATCGTCTTCGTGACGCTGAAGGACTTCGAAGAGCGCAAGACGCCGGATCTCTCGGGCGGCGCAATCGCTATGGCGCTGAACCAGAAATTCGGCGCCATCCAGGATGCCTTCATCGCCATGTTCCCGCCGCCGCCGGTCAATGGTCTCGGCACGACAGGCGGCTTCAAGCTGCAGATCGAGGATCGTGCCGGCCTCGGCAACCAGGCGCTCGACGAGGCCACGAAGGCAGTGCTTGCAAAGGCCTACCAGACGCCTGAGCTTGCGGGGCTGTTCTCCAGCTTCCAGATCAACGTGCCGCAGCTCTATGCCGATCTCGACCGCGCCAAGGCCGAGCAGCTCGGGGTTTCCGTCACCGACGTCTTCCAGACGCTGCAGATTTATCTCGGTTCGCTTTATGTGAACGATTTCAACGCCTTCGGCCGCACTTACAGCGTCCGTGTGCAGGCCGATGCGAAATTCCGCGCCCAGCCGGAAGACATCGGGCAGTTGAAGGTCCGTTCGGCATCGGGCGAGATGATCCCGCTTTCGGCGCTGCTGAAGGTGGAGCCAAGCACTGGTCCGGAGCGTGCGAACCGCTACAACGGCTTCCTCGCTGCCGATATCAACGGCGGTCCGGCACCGGGCTTCTCGTCCGGCCAGGCGCAGGCGGCAATCGAGAAGATCCTTCACGAGACCCTGCCGGCGGGCATCGACTTCGAATGGACGGATCTGACCTATCAGCAGATCCTTGCCGGCAATTCGAGCATTGTCGTCTTCCCCCTGGCTCTGCTGCTCGTTTTCCTCGTGCTGGCCGCCCAGTATGAAAGCCTGACGCTGCCGCTTGCGATCATCATGATCGTGCCGATGGGCGTTCTGGCCGCACTGACGAGCGTCTGGCTCACGGGTGGAGACAACAACATCTTCACTCAGATCGGTCTTGTCGTCCTTGTCGGCCTATCGGCGAAGAACGCGATCCTCATCGTGGAATTCGCCCGCGAACTGGAGTTCGAGGGAAGGACACCGCGGGAGGCCGCGATCGAGGCCAGCCGCCTTCGCCTTCGCCCGATCCTGATGACCTCGCTCGCCTTCATCATGGGCGTCGTGCCGCTCGTCGTCTCCACAGGCGCCGGCTCGGAAATGCGCGCCGCCATGGGGGTCGCGGTCTTCTCGGGTATGATCGGCGTGACCTTCTTCGGCATCTTCATGACGCCGGTTTTCTACGTGCTGCTGCGGCGGCTGACGGGCAACCGTCCGCTCGTCCAGCACAAGCCGGACGAACACAAGGAAGAAGAGGCGGAGGTTATCCGGCTCGCGGCGGAATAAACGGAATTCAACCTTCCTTTGTCGAGTAAATCGGGCGGGAACTTCGGTTCTCGCCCGTATCGTTTGGGGCGTTCGATAAAAATGCGCTACGTCCGTCAAAACGGTTTGCATCGCGGAACGAGGGGACTATCAAAGGTGGACAACGGTTTGGGAGGACTGAATGACGAGTTCGAGAAAAGGTCATGACGGCAGGCGGATCGCCTTTCTCGGCACCGGCCTGATGGGGGCGCCCATGGCTCGCCGGCTGCTTGCCGGAGGCTTTGCCGTCATCGTCTGGAATCGCGATTCCAGCAAGGCCGAGGCGCTTGCGGAAGACGGCGCGGTTTGCGTGAAAACACCTGCGGATGCCGTTTCCGGCGCCGACGTCGTCATCACCATGCTGACCAATGCCGGGGCGGTGGAGGACGTGTTGTTCGACCGGGGCGCGGCCGATGCGATGGCGCCGGGCACCGCCGTCATCGACATGAGTTCGATTGCCCCGCATTTCGCCCGCGATCATTCGGCGAGGCTTGCCGAACTCGGCATCCAGCATGTCGATGCGCCGGTATCCGGCGGTGTCGTCGGGGCGGAAGCCGGTACGCTCGCGATCATGGCGGGCGGCGACAAGGACGTGATCGACGGACTTGCGGATGTCTTTGCGCCGATGGGGCGGGTAACCCGCGTCGGTCCGAGCGGGGCGGGCCAGCTCGCCAAGCTCGCCAACCAGCAGATCGTTGCCGTGACGATCGGCGCCGTCGCCGAAGCGATGTTGCTGATCGAGGCGGGCGGCGGCTCGCCGGCGGCCTTCCGAGACGCCATTCGCGGCGGCTTTGCCGAGAGCCGCATCCTGGAACTCCACGGCAAGCGCATGGTCGAGCGGCAGTTTACTCCAGGCGGTTCGTCCAGCAACCAGCTGAAGGATCTGAACGCCGCCATGGCGACGGCCAAGACCCTGTCGCTGACGCTGCCGCTGACGGCGGCGGTGCATGCCGAATTCAGCGAATTCGTCGCCAACGGCAATGGCGAAAAGGATCACAGCGGCCTGCTTCTCCATCTCGAAGAGAAGAACGGCCGGCCGGGAGGAAAGCAGTGACGGACAGCCATTCGCCGCAGCGGCGCCTGCGCTCGCAAGATTGGTTCGACAATCCCGATCATATCGACATGGCGGCGCTCTATCTCGAGCGTTTCATGAATTACGGCATCACGCCGGAAGAGCTGCGCTCCGGCAAGCCGATCATCGGGATTGCCCAGAGCGGCAGCGATCTCACGCCTTGCAACAGGGTGCATGTCGAACTTGCCAAACGCGTGCGCGACGGCATCCGCGACGCCGGTGGCATTCCAATCGAGTTTCCGACGCATCCGATCTTCGAGAATTGCAAGCGCCCGACGGCCGCACTCGACCGCAACCTCGCCTATCTCGGTCTCGTCGAGATCCTCTACGGCTATCCGCTCGACGGCGTTGTGCTGACCACCGGCTGCGACAAGACCACACCTTCGGCGATCATGGCGGCTTCGACGGTCGATATTCCGGCGATCGTGCTCTCCGGCGGCCCGATGCTCGACGGCTGGCATGAAGGGGAACTGGCCGGCTCCGGCACGGTGATCTGGCGGATGCGGCGAAAATATGCGGCAGGTGAGATCGACCGGGAAGAATTCCTGCAGGCCGCACTCGATTCGGCTCCCTCCGTCGGCCATTGCAATACGATGGGCACCGCTTCGACGATGAATGCATTGGCCGAAGCGCTCGGTCTTTCGCTGACAGGCTGCGGCGCCATTCCGGCCGCCTACCGTGAGCGCGGCCAGATGGCCTACCGCACCGGGCGGCGCGCCGTCGAGATCGTGTTCGAGGATCTGAAGCCGTCGGACATCCTGACGCGCGAGGCTTTCCTCAATGCGATCCGCACCAATTCGGCGATCGGCGGCTCGACCAACGCGCAGCCGCATCTGGCTGCGATGGCCAAGCACGCCGGCGTCGAACTCCATCCGGACGACTGGCAGGTGCACGGCTTCGATATCCCGCTGCTGGCCAATGTCCAGCCGGCCGGCGTCTATCTTGGCGAGCGCTATCATCGCGCCGGCGGCACGCCGGCGATCATGTGGGAACTGCTGCAAGTGGGGAAACTCGATGGTAACTGTCGCACGGTGACCGGCAGGACGATGGCCGAGAACCTGGAGGGCAGGCAAGCGCGCGACCGCGAAGTCATCAAGCCATTCGCCGAGCCGCTGAAGGAGCGGGCGGGCTTCCTCGTTCTCAAGGGCAATCTCTTCGATTTCGCCATCATGAAGATGAGCGTCGTCTCAGAGGATTTCCGCCGGCGCTATCTTCAGGAACCCGGGCACGAAGGCGTCTTTGAGGGCAGGGCGGTGGTCTTCGACGGTTCCGAGGACTATCACAAGCGCATCAATGAACCCGAACTCGGCATCGACGAGAATACCATCCTCGTCATCCGCGGCGCCGGGCCGATCGGCTGGCCGGGTTCGGCTGAGGTCGTCAACATGCAGCCACCGGATCACCTCCTAAAGCGTGGTATCCGCAGCCTGCCGACGATCGGCGACGGTCGCCAATCGGGCACGGCGGACAGTCCCTCTATCCTCAACGCCTCGCCGGAAAGTGCGGCCGGCGGCGGCCTCGCCTGGCTTCGTAGCGGCGACATCATCCGCATCGACTTCAACGAGGGGCGCTGCGACATGCTGGTCGATGACGCCGAGATCGAACGGCGCAAGGGTGAGGGTATTCCGCCGGTACCGGCGGATGCGACGCCGTGGCAGCAGATCTACCGTCGAACGGTCACGCAATTGTCGGACGGCGCGGTGCTGGAGGGGGCGACGGAATTCCGCCGGATCGCGAAAAACCCGCCGCGGCACAACCATTGATCTCGAGATACGGTAGACTGCAAGTTCCTTGATCCAAAAGGGGAAAGTCGTAACGAACAGTTCACCTAGTCACGAGTTCGATCATCAAGACAAGGCTTCATTAATGCCGGCCTGAGACCATATTGCAGTTATGCAAGCTTCTAAGGCTAGACCGCGTTGCCAGAAAATAAACCCACACGATCCGAACAAGAGTTTCAGGATCTTCTGCGCCGGCTCGAACTCGCTCTCGATGCATCGCGGATCGGTGTCTGGGAGCACAGTATCGCGAAGAACGGGATCTTATGGGACGCGCAGATGCACCGGCTCTACGAGACCGGCGAGTCGTTCCGGGAGGTGCCGGCATGGCTCTGGTCGAATGCCATCCATCCCGACGATCGCGAGCAGGCCGAACGCGACTTCGACCACGCGATTGCGACACGGGGCGCCTATAATTCGCAATTCCGGATCGTGCTGCCGAGCGGCGAAATCCGCCATCTGCGCTCGCGCGCGCATTTCTACGTGGATGCGGAGGGGTCGCCTTCCTTCATCGGCGCCGAATGGGATGTGACTGCCGACGTACAGCTCAACGCGGAGCTGGCGCGGCAGAAGCTGGTGGCCGAGGCGAGAGCGCTGGCGCTCGAGGAAAGCAATGCGCGCATCGAGCATGTCGCCGATCACGATTATCTCACCGGCTTGTCGAACCGGCGCCTTCTCGACAAGCGGCTCGCGGAGCTGCCGGCCGACAAGAGCATCACGACGCTCGCGGTCCTGCATCTCGACCTCGACCAATTCAAGCAGATCAACGACAGCCACGGTCATGCGGCCGGAGACGCCGTGCTCAGGGCGGCAGCTCTTCGCATTACCGCTGCCATTCCCGCGAATGGCATGGTCGCCCGCGTCGGCGGCGATGAATTCGTCATCGTGCTGGTGAATTTCACCGATCTCACGGAACTGAAGCTGATCACCGAGGACCTCCAGCGCCGATTGCGCAAGAAGATCCGCTTCGGTCAGGAGATGCTGCAATCCGGCGCCTCGATCGGCGTATCCTGGAGCGGCGATCGGCGAGCGCGCAACCTGCTGGCCGAATCCGACCTGGCGCTCTACCAGGCCAAGAAGCTCGGGCGCAATCGCGTCGAATTCTTCACGCGGCAACTGCAGGAGGATCTGCGGGCCAAGCGCCGGCTAGCCGAAGAGCTGAAGCTCGGGCTGGAGCGCGGAGAGATCGTTCCCTATTATCAGGTGCAGCTCGACGCTAGGACACGGGAGGTCATCGGCTTCGAGGCGCTGGCGCGGTGGAAACATCCGGAAAAGGGTGTGCTCGCCCCGGGGATATTCCTGAAGATTGCCGATGAGCACGGACTTGCGGCGGAGATCGACGCGGCGATCCTCAAAAACGTTCTCCAAGACCGGCTGTTCTGGCTGTTGCGCGGCTTTGCGGTTCCGCGCATCGCCGTCAATATCTCGGCGTCGCGCCTTGCCGATCCGGCATTGCTCAACAAGCTGAGGAAACTCGACATCCCGCCCGGTGTGATCGTTTTCGAACTGGTCGAAACGATTTTTCTCGACGACAGCGACGAAAAACTGCTCGAGCATATCGGCGATATCAAACAGATGGGCATCGACATCGAGATCGATGATTTCGGATCGGGCCATGCCTCGCTCATCGGTCTCGTCAAGCTGCGGCCGAAGCGGCTGAAGATCGACCGGCAGCTCGTCACCGAGGTCGTCAGCTCCGCCGAGCAGCGGCGGGTGGTGGGGTCGATCGTGGAAATCGCCAAGGCGCTCGATGTCGAGGTGATCGCCGAGGGCATCGAGACCGAGGCGCATGCCGTCGTGCTGGCGCAGCTCGGCTGCGACGGCCTGCAGGGTTATGCCTTCGGTTATCCCGCCCCGGCCGCAGAGACCGACCGTCTTTTCGCATCGACGGCGAGCGGCATCGAAAAGCAGAAGACCGCGACGGGCGGTTGAACGGCCGGTGATCCTTTTTGCCGGCTGGCGAAAATGATTTCGGCCGGAATGCTCTCCTCGCCTTTCGGATCAGGCAGGCGATATCCTGTCGGCGCGGCACTTTATTTGCCGCGGCAGGAAGATAAATGGGACACAAGTAATTTGCTTGAGCTTGCAACCGCATTGTTTCATGGTAAGGCGGAAACGAAGCTTTCTGCATTGCATCGAAAAATGATTATACGCGTCGTCAACACCATGAGCGCGGTTCTCCATCATTGACAGATGCAATCGGGGCGCTTGGGGCCTGACAATTGCTTTGCCGTTGCTGGGATGGACTTGCGGGACATTCAATCTGGGAAGGTCGCATGAATTCGGAATTTGCCGTTCGTTCGATGCGGCCCGGCGAACTGGAACTCGTACTCGAATGGGCGCGTCAGGAGGGCTGGAACCCGGGCCTCGATGATTCGCTTGCATTTCTCGAGGCCGATCCGTCGGGATTTTTCGTCGGCTCCATCGGTGAAGTCCCCGTCGGATCGATCTCGGTCGTCAAGTATGGCGAGAGTTTTGCCTTCCTGGGCCTCTACATCGTCCATCCCGATTTCCGCGGCAAGGGTTACGGCAAGGCGATCTGGGAGGCCGGCATCGCCAGCGCGGGAGACCGGACGATCGGTCTCGACGGCGTTGCCGCACAACAGGACAATTACCGCAAGGCGGGCTTCGAGCCTGCCTCTTCCACCATTCGCTACGGCGGTGTCGCCACCTCCTTGCCGGTTTCGACGCTGGTCGCGCAGCCGGTGCTCGATTCGCGTCTCGAAGGCCTGCAGCGGTATGATTCGGCGATCTTTCCGCAGCCGCGCGATGCCTTTCTTGCCGCCTGGTGCACCGGCCGCAAGGGCCGTCGCTCGGCGGTGGTGCGTAAGAGCGGCAAGATCCGCGGTTACGGCACGATCCGCCGCTGCTACGAGGGCTACAAGATCGGCCCGCTCTTTGCCAACGATGCCGACAGCGCCGCGGCGCTGCTTGCCGAATTGATCCCCGAGGCGAAGGGGGCTGCGATCTTCATCGACATTCCGGCGGAGAACCACGAGGCGGTCGCGCTTGCCGAAGGCCTCGGCCTTCAACCGGTGTTCGAGACGACGCGCATGTATCGCGGGCCGGCGCCGGCCATCCCGCTGAAACACGTCTTCGGTGTGACGACGCTGGAGCTTGGTTAGGGCCTAATCCAGAGGTGAGGCGGTTACGGTCGGAGCCGAGGCTTTCGGCCGGCCCTTTTCGGCGATTGCGATGCCGCCCAAAGTCAGTACCAGCGCGATGACATGGAAGGACTGCAGCGTCTCGCCGATCAGAGCTACGGAGAGCAGCGTCCCGAATACCGGCACGAGATTGATGAACAGCCCGGCCCGGTTGGCGCCGATGGCTACGACACCCTTGATATAGAGGATCTGCGCCACCAGCGAGGGGAAGATCGCCGTATAGAGCGTGATGACCCAACCGGCCTGGTCCGGCCACTGTGCGGCGCCGCGTTCGGCCTCCCAGATGAGCAGCGGCAGCGAGGTCAGCATGGCGCCAAGCGCCGGGACCGCCATCAGCGTTCGCCAGTCGAGTGGCGGCTTCCAGCGCAGGAAGATCGTGTAGACCGAATAGGCGGCAATGGCGATCAGCATCAGTCCGTCGCCGCGGTTAAGGCTCAATTGCAGCAGCGTTGTGAGGTCGCCATGGGCGGCGGTCAGAGCAACGCCGATCAGCGTCATGCCGAAGCCGAGACATTGCGCCAGCGAGATGCCGGTGCGGAAGAACATGAAATTCAGCAGGAAGATCAGCATCGGGATGCCGGCCTGCTCGATGGCGACGTTGATCGCCGTCGTATATTGCACGGCCGAATAAAGCATCGCGTTGAAAAGCGTGTAGCCGATGACGCCGTAGAACAGCAGCAGCGGTAGGTTCTTCCTGACCACCGGCCAGTCCTTGCGCAGTTGCGGCACCGAAATGGCGACGATCACCGCCACGGCGAGGAACCAGCGCAGGAAGGTCAGCATCATCGGGCTGACATGCCCGAGCGCGAGTTTGCCGGCGACGGAATTGCCGCCCCAGCAGAGGGTGGCGATAACGAGGCAGATATAGGCCGTGGCTTGCAAGAGCGTTCTTCCCGTCTTTCTGCGGTCGTCGTCCGGCGTTTTGTGACGGGCAATAGCCTGCCGGCTGCTGATTTGTCACGTAAAAAGCCCAATCTACTGTGACAACAGGGTCGCTTTCCAAAAAACAAAGCTTTATAGATGCGCGGGTTTGAGCAGGTGCGCGGTTCAGCGCCGGTAACAGGAAGAGTTGGATGACGAACGTAGTCGTGGTCGGTTCGCAATGGGGTGACGAAGGCAAGGGCAAGATTGTCGACTGGCTTTCGGAGCGTGCGGATATCGTTGTGCGCTATCAGGGCGGACACAATGCCGGCCATACGCTCGTCATCGACGGCACGAGCTATAAGCTTTCGCTCTTGCCGTCCGGCGTCGTGCGCCCGGGCAAGATGGCGGTAATCGGCAACGGCGTCGTCGTCGATCCGCATGCGCTGATCGCCGAGATCGGCCGGCTGGAGGCGCAGGGCGTGACGGTTACGCCTGACAACCTGCGCATCGCAGACAATGCGACACTCATTCTTTCCCTGCACCGCGAGCTCGACGCGATGCGCGAGGATGCTGCGTCGAACAGCGGCACCAAGATCGGCACGACACGCCGCGGCATCGGTCCGGCCTATGAAGACAAGGTCGGCCGCCGCGCCATCCGCGTCATGGATCTTGCAGATCTCGAAAGCCTTTCCGGCAAGGTCGACCGTATTCTGACGCACCACAATGCGCTTCGCCGCGGCCTCGGCGTCGCCGAAGTCAGCCATGAAGCGATCATGGAAGAGCTGACTTCGATCGCCGATCGGGTGCTGCCGTTCCGTGACACCGTCTGGCTCTTCCTCGACAAGGAGCGCCGCAAGGGCTCCCGCATCCTCTTCGAAGGTGCACAGGGCAGCCTGCTCGATATCGACCACGGCACCTATCCCTTCGTGACGTCGTCGAACACCGTGGCCGGTCAGGCCGCGGCCGGTTCCGGCATGGGTCCCGGCTCGCTCGGCTATATCCTCGGCATCACCAAGGCCTATACGACACGCGTCGGCGAAGGCCCGTTCCCGACCGAGCTGAAGGACGCGATCGGCGAGTTCCTGGGCGAAAAAGGTCATGAGTTCGGCGTGGTGACCGGACGCAAGCGGCGCTGTGGCTGGTTCGACGCCGCGCTGGTGCGCCAATCGATCGCCACCAACGGCATCACCGGCATCGCGCTCACCAAGCTCGACGTGCTCGATGGCCTCGAGGAATTGAAGATCTGCGTCGGCTATATGCTCGACGGCGAACAGATTGATCATCTTCCCGCAAGCCAGGGAGCGCAAGCTAGGGTCGAACCGATCTACATCACGCTGGAAGGGTGGAAGGAATCGACCGTCGGCGCCCGCAGTTGGGCGGACCTGCCGGCACAGGCGATCAAGTATGTTCGCCAGGTCGAAGAGCTGATCGGGGCGCCTGTCGCGCTCCTTTCCACCAGCCCGGAGCGGGATGACACGATACTTGTGACCGATCCGTTTGAGGATTAAGCTCACGGGTCACTGTGGAGGATGGTTCGGTAGGGTACCGGACTTCTTGAGAAAGTACTGATGGCGGATTTTATTGCAGTTATTCGGCGGGCCGTCGACGGCTTGGCTGAAAATACCCCCGAAATGCGGGTGAAGGTCTACGAACGTGCCCGCGGCGCAGTGCAGCGGCAGCTCGAGAACATGAAGCCGCGTCCGCCGGAAGCCATGCTGCAACGCCAGCTCGAAAAGCTCGAGGCCGCCATCCGCGAAGTGGAAGGTGAACACTCCGAGGCGCTGTCGCTCGACGAGCCTGTTGCCGCCGCCACCGCGCTGGATTCCGCAGAAGAACAAGCGCTTCACGACGAAAGCGAACCGGCGCCTGTGCCGGAGACTGATGTCGAGGAGCCGGTTGACGAAGCCTATGCCGAGCCGCAAGCGGCCGAGGCCGCCGACGAGCCCGGTCACGTGGAAGCTGCCTCGCCCGAGGAAGCTGAGGAAGAGGTCGCTGCCGAGGAACCCCTTTCCGCGGAAGCATCCGTTCCCGCGGAAACTCCTGTTCCCGCGGAAGCTCCTGCTTCCGCCGAGACATACTGGCATCCCTCGCATGAGGAGGAAGCGCCGGCCGAGGAATGGCATGCCAGCGAGGCGCGCGACGTCGCTGCCGAGGATGTGCCGGCCGAACATGACGGCTGGGAGCCGCCCGTCGGGGATCACGACGAACAGGCCGGCGACTATCATGCGGACGAGCAGCATCCTGCGGAAGCCGAAGAGGTTGCGGCGGAACCGGTGGCGGTGGAGGCTGACGAGCCGGAAGTCGAGGAGGCTTACGAGCCCGCCGAGCCGCTTCAGCCGGTCACGCGTGGCATAGATCACGCGTCGAACCGGCTGGTTGAGCCGGTCGCCGATTTCGATCGCCCGCAGGAGTTCGTCGAGCACAGCCGCGAGGAGCCGCTGCAGGCCGACGCCGTGGCGCATTTCGATCCCGTCTGGGCCGAGCCCGCCGCCGAGACGCCGGCTCCGGCGCCCAAAGATGCGGAGACCGAATGGGCGGAAGAGGAACTCAGGCAATATTCGCAGACGGCGCCGATCACCGCGGATGCTTCGGCGCGCGCCTTCGAGGAGGTGATATCGAGCCTCGAAAATGCGGCCCCCGCCGCCGTCATGCCGGCTGCCAAGGAAAGTTTCTCCTGGGAGACGGCCGCTTTCGACGATCTGCCGCCGATCGAGGCCGGCAGCAATAAGAAGACGCCGGTCGCTTCGCATTTCGACGATGTCGATATCTTCGCAGAAGTGCACAACGGCAAGCCGGCGCCTGCCAGCGCCGCGCCGAGCGAGGACTGGCGCGAGGCGAAGGCGCTGCGCGGCTACGACCGTCGCGGTTCGGTCGCCGCTGACGACGATGACTCCAATCCGGCGATGGATATCGATCAGATTGTTGCGTCCAAGCTGCAGGGCAAGAATTTCCGGATGGAGCCGAAGCGCCGTCGCTTCGGCCTCGGCACCGTGATCACGCTCCTCTTCGCCCTCATCCTGATCGGTGGCGGCGCCTATGCCGGCTGGATGAACAGAGAGGCGCTGGTGGCGATGGTCGACGGGCTTGTCAGTTCGGCACCGTCGCAGGCGACCCGGAACGAGGCGGCAACACCGCCGGCTGGCTCCGCGACGCCTGCCCAGCCTGAGCCAGCGACGCCTGCTCAGCCGACCACGCCAGGAGCGCAGAATACGCCAGTGGCACCGCCGCAGCCGAACCCGAACCCGCAGGTGGCGTCAATGAACAATGACGGCGCCGCGGCCAATTCGAAATTCACTCAGCGGCTGCTGACCGATGGGACAGAGGTCGACAGCGGACCGGCCACGGTGCCGGGAACGCCGACGGCAGAAGGAAAATCGGTCGCCGAGCAGAACGTCGCGGCAGCCGATACGCCGGCTGCCAGCGCACAGGGCGATGCGGCACCCGCCGAAACGCTGACGCCGAACGGTCCGGCGGCATCGCCGCAGCAGACCGCGCCCGTTGGTTCGTCGCAAAAGATGTTCCTCTATGAGGAGCGCATCGGCCAGAGCTCGCCGACGGCAATCGAGGGATCGGTCGTCTGGAGTGTGCAGCACGAGGCCGGTCAGGGCGGACGGCAGGAGGCGACGGTGCAGGGCAATGTCAGCGTGCCCGAGCGCAATCTCTCGGCTCTCATCACCTTCAAGCGCAATTCCGATCCGTCGCTGCCGGCAAGCCATCTCGTCGAGGTGGTCTTCTCGGTGCCGCCGAATTTCGAAGGCGGCAGCATCGACAGCGTCCAGCGCATCTCGATGAAGCGCACGGAGCAGGACCGTGGTGACGCGCTGATTGCGGTTCCGGCCAAAATCACCGACGATTTCCACATGATCGCGCTCAACGACTATCCCGATGCGCGCAAGGCCAATCTCGACCTGATGGCGACCCGTAGTTGGATCGATATGCCGATCACCTATCGCAACGGCCGCCGCGCGCTGCTGACGATGGAAAAGGGCGACACCGGAACGAACGCCTTCAACACCGCGATCAAGGAATGGACCGCCCTCGGGGATGTGTCGACGAGCCAGTGATGGTTTTTTCCGCAATGCCAACTTTATCGGACTTTGGCGGCTGACGAGGCTGCGAAAAGCGAATGAAACAGAAAAGGCGGGCCGCAAGGACCCGCCTTCTTCAATTCTATCACGCGGCAGGTTTATGCCGTGGCTTCGACGACGCGGACGGCCTTGGCGCGTTCCAGCGCTTCCTTGCGGACCGCATCCTGCACCTTTTCGAAGGCGCGGACCTCGATCTGGCGGACGCGTTCGCGGCTGATGTCGAATTCGGTCGAAAGGTCTTCCAGGGTCACCGGATCCTCGGCGAGGCGGCGAGCCTCGAAGATGCGGCGTTCGCGCTCGTTCAGCACGCTCATCGCTTTTGCCAGCATGCGCCGCCGGGTGTCGAGCTCATCCTGTTCGATCAGCACGTCTTCCTGGCTGTCATGGTCGTCCACCAGCCAATCCTGCCATTGGCCGCTATCACCTTCGGCAGCCTTGATCGGCGCGTTCAGCGAAGCGTCGCCGGAAAGGCGGCGGTTCATCGAAATGACCTCCTCCTCCGAGACGTTCAGCTTGGTGGCGATTTCCGAGACGTGCTCCGGCTTCAGGTCGCCGTCGTCGATCGCCTGGATGCGGCCTTTCAGCCGACGCAGGTTGAAAAACAGGCGTTTCTGGTTGGCGGTCGTGCCCATCTTTACCAGCGACCACGAGCGCAGGATATATTCCTGGATCGAGGCCTTGATCCACCACATGGCGTAGGTGGCGAGGCGGAAGCCGCGCTCGGCATCGAACTTCTTGACGGCCTGCATCAGGCCGACATTGCCCTCGGAGACGACTTCGCCGATCGGCAGGCCGTAGCCGCGATAACCCATCGCGATCTTCGCGACGAGGCGAAGATGGCTGGTGACCAGCTTGTGGGCGGCGTCGCGATCGCCATGCTCGGCATAACGCTTGGCGAGCATGTATTCCTGCTGCGGCTCGAGCATCGGGAATTTGCGGATTTCGTCGAGGTAACGATTGAGACCGGCTTCGCCGGCGGTAATGGACGGCAAGGTATTTCGGGCCATAGTGCACCCTCCTAAAGTGAATTCCGGCTCCCGATGGAAACGCGTTCTCGCGTTAAAAAAGGCAAACCGGGACGTGCGGCTCTACTGTGAGCCCGCACTAAATCCATATACAGATAAGTGTGGCGAAACGGCGGTTCAAGGGTGCCGCTCACGCAGGTGTGAGTTGGAAGAGGGGTCTCTATCGCCGCAGTGCCTCGACCAATTCCACCATATCATCCGGCAGCGGCACTTCGAAATGCATGATTTCGCCGGTGCGGGGATGCTCGAACTGCAGCATGAAGGCATGCAGCGCCTGGCGGTCGAAACCGTTGACGACCTTACGGATCTCTTCGGGCAGAAGATTGACCTTGGTCTTGAAGCCGGCGCCGTAAACCGTGTCGCCGAGCAGCGGATGGCCGATATGGGCCATGTGGACACGGATCTGGTGGGTGCGCCCGGTTTCGAGGTGGCACTCGACCAGCGAGGCGAACGCGGTGGCGTCCGGCTTTTCGTGGAAGCGTTCGACCACCGTGTAGTGCGTGATCGCCTCGTCGGCGTCATGACTGTCGGGGCGCTTGACGGCGCGGCGCGTGCGATCGCCGGTGGCGCGGCCGAGCGGCGCGTCGACGGTGCCCGTCAGCGAGCGCGGCCGGCCCCAGACGACTGCCTGGTAGGCCCGCTCCAGCGGCATGGTGCGGCCGTGGTCGGCAAATTGAAGCGAGAGGTGGCGATGGGCGATGTCGTTCTTGGCGACGACCATGACCCCTGTCGTGTCCTTGTCGAGACGGTGGACGATGCCGGGGCGGCGCACGCCGCCGATGCCGGAGAGCGTATCGCCGCAATGGTGGATCAGTGCGTTGACCAGCGTTCCTGTCCAATTGCCGGGACCGGGATGGACGACGAGACCGGAAGGCTTGGAGATGACGATGACGTCGTCGTCCTCATGGAGGATAACGAGCGGGATGTCCTCGCCCTGCGGCGTCGGGTCTTCCGGCTCGGGCAGCGTGATCTCGAAACTATCGCCGGTGCGCACCTTGCGCTGCGGGTCGGTGACGGGTTCTCCGCGCAGAAAAACCTGGCCGTCCTTGATCAGCGCCTTGATGCGGCTGCGTGAAAATTCCTCGCCAACCTGCGCCGTCAGCCAGGCGTCGAGCCGGCCTTCGGCGGTTTCATCGGCAGTCAGGACTTTTCTATTGCCGGCTGCTTGTTTAAAGGGGTCGCTCAAGACGCTTCTTCTCCGACGTATTTTTTTAGAACGGGACGCACAGATGACAGCAATCGAGCCAGACGACCAGGAAGAGAAGCCCCTTGATCCGGCGATGGAAAGTGTCCGGCGCAAGATGGTCCGCCTGCAGATCGTTTCCGGCGCCATCATGTTCGTGAGCCTTATGGCGGTCTTCGGTGCCGTTGTCTACAAGACGATGCGCGACGATCCGAAGGAGACGGCAGCAACCGTTGCCGCCTCCGGCGTGCCCTCGGATGCGCCGCTTGCCGCGACCGTTTCTCTGCCGCTCGGCTTCAAGGTGCAGTCGACCTCGTTGTCTGCCGGGCAGATCCTGTTTTACGGCGAAACCGTCGAGGGCAAGAACAAGGCCCTGGTCTTCGACCTCAGGACCGGCCGTACCGTCGCCGACGTCACCGTCGCGGGCAATTGAGGTCGGCATGGCCGCCGTCCCGATCGCCATCGACAGCGCCGACGATCCGCGCCTCGCCGAATTCCGCGACATAAGAGAGCGCGACCTGACGGGTCGCGAGAACCGCTTCATCGCCGAGGGCACCGTCGTGCTGCGCATGCTTGCCGAGGCGCATGCGGGAGACCGCGGCTTTTTCGCCGAAAAGATTCTGCTGCTGCGCAATCGCGTCGAGGGCGTGCTGCCCATCCTGGAGCGGTTTCCGGCCGATGTGCCAGTCTATGTCGCCGAGGCCGATGTGCTTAACGGCGTCGTTGGCTTCCATCTGCATCGCGGCGTTCTCGCGCTCGGCCGGCGGGAGGATGGCGGAGAGGGTGCCCTTCTCGCGGCGCTGCCGGAACGGGCGCTGGTGCTGGTCGGCTGCGGCATTTCCAATCACGACAATGCCGGCTCGATGTTCCGCAATGCGGCCGCCTTCCGGGCGGATGCGGTGCTGCTCGACGAAACTTCCTGTGATCCGCTTTACCGCAAGGCGTTGCGTGTTTCGGTCGGTTCGGTGCTGAGCGTTCCACATCGGCGCGGCGGCAAGGCGCTGGATGTGCTCCTGGCGCTTGCCGAACGGGGCTTTGCCATCTGGACGCTTTCGCCGCACGGCAAGACCGATATACGCGCCATTCCGGCTTCAGCGCGCATGGCGCTGGTCGTCGGCACGGAAGGGGAGGGCTTGCCCGAGGCGCTGCTTGCGCGTTTCCAGAGCGCCCGCATTCCACAGTCGGAGGACCTCGATAGCCTCAACGCTGCGACGGCGACGGGGATCGCGCTGTTTTCCATGGCTTCCGCGATGGCGCGGATCTAACCGGGGTTATCTGGCAGATCGGCATGATGGCGCGCCGCCGCGCGTCCTATCGGACGCGCTCGGGATCGGCGATGATTGCGGCCGCCCTGTCGGCAAGGCTGATGCGATCGTTTGGGTTCTTTTCCGCGGTATCCGCCAGCAAGGTACGGATCGGCGAGGAGGGACCTTCGTTGAGGGCGGTCAGCGCCACCATGTTGGCGGCGATCGAGGCGATCTCCTCGCGGATCGCGCCATCGCGCCCGGATACCGCCTTTGCCTTCTGCAGGCGCTCGGCAAGGGCGGCGCTGCGTGTGCGGACATCCTCGCCGATCTCGGCGATGACGTCGGCGGTGTCGAGCGCGGATACTGTCGTGTCTTCGGCCGTCACTTCCGCCGGCAGCTCGGCGGCCATCCCGGCAAGGCCGGCGTCGCGCAGCACCCGGTTGACCTTGCGGATCTCGGCATTGGCGGCCTTCAACTGTTCCTTCAACTTGGCAATCTCCTGCAAGCGGCGGGCGACCAGGGTTTCCTTTTCGGCGGCGGAAGCGCTCTCGCGCGCGGCCTTGTCTTCCAGGCGGATCACCATATGCTGCTGCTGCGTCAGTTTCTGTTCGGCGTCCCTGGCGCGCTTCTGCAAGAGAGTCACGTCCTGGCGTAAGGTATCGCGTTCGTCACGCAGCGCGTTGGCGCGGAATTTCAGGCTCTCCGCCTCGGTGTCGCGCGCGGCCAGGTCGATCCTCAGCCCATCGGCCTGTTCACCGAGCTTGCTCAGTCGCGTCCTCATCGTCGCCAGTTCGCTTTCCTTATTGGCAGCGGACTGCTCGGCAATATGCAAATTGGTCTTCAACTGGCTGATATAGTTCTCGTCCTTGCGCAGATGCGAGCGTTGCTCGGCCGCTTCGACATGCATCTCGCCGATCTGGGCCTGCAATTCGCCGATCTCGGCGGCAAGCCTGCCGGCGTCGACGGCGAGTGCATCATGGCGAAGCTGGAGCGACAGGGATTTCTCGCGCTCACGCAGAAGGTCCTGGGTGGTGCGGGCGTTCTCGGCGGCATAGAGCGCGCGGACCATATCCTTCTGGGCGCGAACTTCCTGCGGGCTCAGCGGCATGGTCGCCTTCAGCCGGTTCTCGGTATACCAGACGATGCGGCGATGAACGGCGGGCGAGACCAGAAAGACGAGGAACGCCGCGGTCAGGAAGCCCAATCCGAACAAGAGAGCATATTCGATCACGGCGCGGCCATCGGTAAGAAGGTTGATACGGGGTCAGCCGCGATGATTAAGCGCGCATGATGCGCATGGCAAGGCCGCCGGTGCGGGCGGCCGCGGATTCCAGCGGCTTGGCGGCCTCAGAAGGGGTTCCAGGTTGGCGCCTGGGTGATCTTGAGATAGCCGACATTGACACCCAGGCGGGCGCCGACACCGGTGCGGATCGGCACGACCAGCACGTCGTTGTTCTTGAGCAGCGTCATGCCGAAGCCGGCGATCACATAGGCCGAGCCGCTGACGCCGCCGAAGCGGGCATAGATGCCGTTGATGGAGGGCAGGTCGTAGACCAGCATCATCACCCGCGAGCCTTGGCCGCCGTAATCGAGGCCGAGCGAGGGGCCTTGCCAGTAGAGATTATGTTCGCCGGCATTCTTGGTATTCAGCTGGCCTTCGCCGTAGGTCAGACCGGCGATGAAGGCGCCGCCGCCTTCCTGTCCGAGGATATAGCCGTTCGGCAGGCCGTATTTCTGGAAGGCGCTCTCGACCACTTTGGCAAGCCCGCCGCTGGCGGAGCCGAAGAAGGAGTGGCCGGCATCGACGATTTCCTGCATCGTGTACTGGCCGTTGTCCTGGGCGGCGGCCGGCCCGGCAACCATCAGCGAGGAGAAGACGAGGGCCGAAAGCAACCTGCAGAAGCCGATGAATCGGTGCGGAATTTGAGGGCGCATGGTGTCATCCGTTCGTCGTTTGGCTGAGAGCGGGCAACCGCTCGCGGCGATTGGTGCATTTTGCGCCGATGATCTTAACAATCGGTTTACCAAATATGGTGTCATTATGGCATCGAGTACGATCGCAAACTTCGCGCAATTTTGATGAAGCATATTCCGGGCGCGATGAAATTGCCGCCCCTCAGGAGACGATGATGTCCAAGAACCCCAATCTCACCCTGTCCGGCCCGGATCTGGCCGCGCTTCTCTGCAGCCGCGTTTGCCACGATGTCATCTCGCCCGTCGGCGCGATCAATAACGGGCTGGAACTCCTGGATGAGGGTGGCGCCGATTCCGATGCGATGGACCTGATCCGCACCAGTGCGCTCAACGCTTCCGTCCGCCTGAAATTCGCACGCCTCGCCTTCGGCGCGTCGGGCTCTGTCGGCGCCTCGATCGACACTGGCGAGGCCGAGCGCGCCGCCAAGGATTTCGCCATCGCCGAGAAGAAGACCGAGGTGATCTGGAACGGACCGCGCGCCATCGTCGCCAAGAATCGCGTCAAGCTGCTGCTCAACCTCTTCCTCGTTGCCTATTCGGCCATTCCGCGCGGCGGCGTGCTTGAGGTAACGCTCGAAAATCCCGAATTCGATGCCAGGTTCACGCTCACGGCCAAAGGCAAGCTGATGCGCTTGCCGCCGAAATTCGTCGAGATATCGACCGGCACGATCGAGGAGGCGATCGACGCCCATTCGATCCAGCCCTATTATACCGTTCTTCTGGCGCAGGAGTGCGGAATGATGCTCGATCACAGCGCCAGCGCCGAAGAACTGGTGTTCACCGCGGTGGCTGCGGCCGCCTGATTTTTGCGCGTAAAACGAGTATCGGTGTTCGCGCGGTAACGATTCCTTAGCCTGATCGACCTATGCTTGGCTGCTGTTTAGAGGCCTTTGCAAGGACAGATGCAGGGGTAAAGGAGTCGCCATGCAGAGATTCATGATCACCGATAATTCGGACATCGTCCGCAAGGTCGGCAAGCGCATTCTCTCCGAACTCGACTTTCTCGTCAGCGAGGCCTCCAATGCCGGCGAGGCGCTGCAGCGCTGCCAAGCGGAGCTGCCGGAATATCTGATCGTCGATTCCGGCATGGAAGGCGCTCTCGACCTCATCGCCGCCATCCGCGCCATGGACGGCGGCAAAGAGGTCAAGATCTATTACTGCGTCGTCGAGGCGGATCTGAAGAAGCTGATGGCTGGCAAACGGGCTGGCGCCACCGACTTCCTGCTGAAGCCGTTCGATCGCAAGATCCTGACCGCCGTCTTCGGAAACCGCGCGATCGCCGCCTGACGGCAGATCTCATCCCGCCCAATCGGCGACCTTGGAGCATAATGCCGAAAGTGCAAGCGCGTTCGGCCGCCGCAACGCTCTATTTTTTTGACCGAAAGACAGGGAATTTCAGGCCGATCCAGCCTGAAATCCTCTCCGTCACGGCGGCTTGTTGTTGCCGGCAGAAACGAAAAATCCCGCCGGAAAGGCGGGATCTTCGTTTATCCGATAAGGGGGATCGGAAAATCAGGCGGTTTCGGCGTATTCGGCCCCATCCGGCTCGCGAAGAACGTAACCACGGCCCCAGACGGTCTCGATGTAGTTGGCGCCGCCGGCAGCGTTGGCGAGCTTCTTGCGCAGCTTGCAGATGAAGACGTCGATGATCTTCAGTTCCGGTTCGTCCATGCCGCCGTAAAGGTGGTTCAGGAACATTTCCTTGGTGAGGGTGGTGCCCTTGCGGAGCGAAAGCAGCTCCAGCATCTGGTATTCCTTGCCGGTCAGGTGGACGCGCTGGCCACCGACTTCGACAGTTTTGGCGTCGAGGTTGACGATCAACTCGCCGGTCATGATGACCGACTGGGCGTGACCCTTGGAGCGGCGGACGATAGCGTGGATGCGGGCGACGAGCTCGTCCTTGTGGAACGGCTTAGTCATGTAGTCGTCGGCGCCGAAGCCGAGGCCGCGAACCTTGTCTTCGATGCCGGCCATGCCCGACAGAATGAGGATCGGTGTCTTGACCTTGGACAGCCGGAGCGTGCGGAGCACTTCATATCCGGACATGTCGGGCAGGTTCAGATCGAGAAGGATGATGTCATAATCATACAGCTTGCCCAGATCGACGCCTTCTTCACCGAGATCGGTGGTATAAACATTAAAACTTTCTGATTTCAGCATCAACTCGATGCTCTGCGCCGTAGCGCTGTCATCCTCGATGAGAAGTACCCGCATAATTATCCCCTTTACCGCCGCCGAAAGGTGGTCTGGCCCCCTACACGATACCGAACACGCTACGTGATTTGGAAGCTGCCACGAAATGGTTAACAAATTCTAATTCACTCTGGCAAGGAGTATCGAATTTATTAAATAATTTTTCCATTTCTCTGTTTTCCAATAGGAATCTCAAAAAGGCTCTCCTCAACTTTTACATTAGGAAAAGGCGCTAAGTGATTCATCCGACTCGCCAATGAAAAGGTTCGAACTTCATGCCTCGGCATTTACCGACCCTTAAATCATCGGGCCTATCATTAACGATGCCCGTAAACGAAAGGTTACCAGCGGTAGGTATTTGTTAATATCGCAGGAAATTTTTTAGCAAACCGTGTCAAAGCGGCGCGCAGGGCGGTTTCAAGTTGAGCCGGGGTCTCGCATCACGGGAGTAATGCGTATGAAGTCGCGAGAGAGTCTCGTTCGCCTGAAGGAATTTCAGGTGAACGAAAAACGACGTCAATTGCAGCAGTTGCAGATGATGATGTCCGAATTCGAACGGATGACGAAGGATCTGGAGAGCCAGATCGTCGTCGAGGAAAAGAAGTCCGGTATTTCCGACCCGAATCACTTTGCTTATCCGACCTTCGCCAAGGCCGCGCGTCAGCGGGCCGATAACCTGCAGGTTTCGATCAAGGAACTGAAGATGCAGGAAGAGACGCTGGAAATGGCGCTCGAGGAGATGCAGGCGGAATATGCAAGGGCGACGGCGCTGGAAGAGCGTGACGGCGGCGCCCGCGCAAGGGCGTAAGAAAACGGCGGGCGCCGGCTTCGGCGCCCTGGGATCGCCACTGAGAAGCCATGTATGATGGGCACGCTGTCCGTCATACATGGCTTTTGGTGTTTGCCTGACGGTGTCACTCCCACCGGCGACGAGATTCGTCACCGACGGCGAGGATTTGCCTTATGGACGTCGTGCTCCCAAAACCGTTGCACGGTTTTGGGAGCACGCTTCAATTCACGACATCCTTCCATTCCGGATGGCGTTGCGCCTGCGCCTTGAAGAAGGGGCAAAGCGGAATGATCTTCCAGCCGCCGGTACGGGCTGCTTCCACAGCATGGAGCGCCAAGGCCTGGCCGACACCCTTGCCGCGCAGCGCATCGGGAACGGCGGTGTGATCGATGATGACGAGCGTCGGCGATGTGCGTGAATAGGTCATCTCAGCCTCATGCCCTTCGACCTCGGCCGCATAACGGCCGCCGGAGGCGCCTTCCTCATTTCGAATGTCCATTGTCTTTCCTCGCAGCGAATATTGTCGTAGCGGACCGTGACACGGCGGCGCGGTCGTGCCAAGCCGTGGAAGGAATAGGGACAGGAGACGGAGTGTTCATGCAAAATATCGGATCGATACGAGGCTCAGGGCAATGAGTGCACTTTCGATGATCCGTCCGGTCCTTCTCGTGGCGGCGCCGTTCTTCCTGGCACTCGGCCTGGTTTTGCCGCTGGTCCGTTTCGAGACGCTGTATTTTTTCGACAGGACGCCGTCGCTCATCGAAGTCGTCGTGTCGTTGTGGCAAGGCGGGGATGGGCTGCTGGCGGCGATCGTCGCACTGGTTTCGATTCTGCTGCCGCTTCTGAAGATGATCGGGATCGCTGCAGAGGCAACGGCCGCCGGCGGCGGGGCCGGCAGTCTGTTCTATCGTCGAGTCGTACCGCATCTGTCCAAGTGGTCGATGATGGACGTGCTGCTGGTTGCGATCGTCATTGCGGCGGCGAAGACGACGGGGCTGGCGGATGCTTTCACGCAGCCCGGTCTCTGGTGCTACGCGGCCTCGTCAATGATTTCGGGCCTTCTTCATTCCCTCATGGGAGATGCGTCCGGCCCGAAATAAATGTCGTCGATGCTGGGGATTGATCAGTGACGATATTGCTGGATGCGCGTGGTGCGCAGGCCGGCGAGACCGTGACTGTTGATCGACGATTGCCAGGAGAGGAATTCTTCGACTGTGAGCGTGTAACGCTCGCAGGCCTCTTCCAAGCTCAACAAGCCACCGCGGACAGCCGCGACAACCTCTGCCTTACGGCGAATCACCCAGCGCCGCGTATTGGGCGGCGGGAGATCCGCGATCGTCAGGGGGCTGCCATCGGGGCCGATGACATATTTTACTCGGGGACGTATCATTTCGGTCATTGGACTCTCTACACAACGCAAGACCACGAAGCCCACTCTAGCCTGCCACATTTAAAAATTGCCTAAACCCATCGTAAGACTTTGATAACAAATTTAGACGCCCCGCCCTGGTCGGTGATTGGCGGCGGCCGCCTGCCGTTACGTCAATTTGCAGCTTGGGAGGCATGCCGGATAAATATCACCCCAATTTCCCTGGATGATCTTATCAGCGCGGCAACATAGGAATGAGGGCGAGACCCCTCGTCTCCCTTCTTTCCGCTGTATCGGTACTGTTCGTGCTTTTTGAACTTCGATCCTTTGGATGCGGGGGCAGAAGCCGTCTTTGCCGATCCTCAGGCGTGAGCTTCCTGCTGCCGGGCAGCGGGGCCGATCCGAAGCCGGCCATACGAGGATATGAAGATGACAAGACGTGAGCGCGCAGCCGACGACTGCGCTGTGGATGCGGCATTTTCGCCTTCTGAGGCCGATGGCGGCGGGTTTCGCTGAGCGACGGCAAGGAACGGCTTGGCGGGGTGGCGAAGCTTGCGGGCTTCGACTTCCATCTGTTCTCGGCTTTCCGGCGGAGAGACCCTACCGCCTTCACCGGAAACCGGTTGATCAGCACCTTGCCGCAAAGCCTTGTCGGTTTTTACGGGGTTGCCGATCTCTTCCATTGCAGCAAACTGGTGAACGAGATGAAACGACGATAATGCCGATCTTCTGCGAGGAGGGGGCGTTTGCGGGCAGTGCCGCCAATCGGGAAAACCGCCGTCTCAACACGCTCTTTCCGATGCTTGAGGTGAAGAACACCGTCGCCTTTCCGCCACCCGTCATTGACCTGAAACGATACATCTTCACCTTTTCAGGTGGCTGTCCCACTCCTCACACAGGAATGGGCGATGGTGCTGCTGTATGGGCGCATGGAGCTTCTAGGCTCGCGGCGCTGTCATACGCAGCCGCCCGAGCAACGACGAGATCGCGGTCGTTCTCGATCTCTCGTCGTATACGGTGGCGGGGTTATCTGAAGAGCGCGATCCGCAAGCTCGATTCGGTCAGCTGCAGACAGGCGGTTGCCACGGCATTCCAGTACCGGGTGCTCATAAAGCGCGTTGCACCGCGCTTTGGGTCTTTGTCCTATGCAGATCGCCCAAAACCGCTACGCAGTTTTGGGCGATCTGTGTAAGGCAGCAGATGTCTGGGCTGAAAAGCTTAAAAGCGGGGAAGCTTAGAAGCCCTTTCCGCCGGTCAGCTCCGACACGACGGTTCCAGCAATGATGCGCATATCCATCCAGATCGAAAAATTTCCGACGTAATAGAGATCGCTGACGATGCGGGCGCGTGCTTTGGCCGGACGGTCGGTCGGGCCGCGCAGGCCGCGCATCTGGGCAAGGCCGGTCATCCCAGGACGCATCGCGTGGCGCTGATGGTATTCCGGTACGAGCTCTTCGTAGAGCATGCCGCCGGCGCGCATCCCGATTGCATGGCAACGCGGACCGACGACCGACATATCGCCCAGCAGCACGTTCAGCAGCTGCGGCAACTCATCGATATTCGTGCGGCGCAGAATGGCGCCGATACGGGTGATGCGTGGATCGTTCTTCACCGTCTGGGCAATGCCGGAGACATCGCAGAGATCGGTGCGCATGGAGCGGAACTTGTAGACCTTGATGGCCTTGCAGTTCTTGCCCCAGCGGGTCTGCTTGAAGAGCACCGGCCCCGGGCTGTCGAGCTTGATCAGCAGGGCGACGAACAGGAGGAAAGGCGCGAGGACGAGGAGGGCGCTCAACGACGAAACAATGTCGAACGCCCGCTTCAGGACCAGATCCACCAGCGGCGCTTGGGGCGCATCGCTATGGATAACAGGGGTCTGGATCTTCAGGCTCGGCTGCTGGTGGCGGCTCGGCCGGAAGGACTCTGTCGAAATGCTGTTGTTTAGTTCCGTGATGCTCAAGGATCGTACTCTGTTGTCTTCGAGGGGCGCGGCGGCAATAGGCGATCAATGGTTAACCCTGTCACCAGGGCTGCACTCAGGTCTTGGTAACCCTACTAAAACGGAAAAATGCGACAATTGTGTAATGGTGTCCAGAGAAATATCGCATCGCAGCAAATCTTTCGCAATTGCGTTAAGTTGAGGCAAGCTCATGATATTTCGTTAATAATTGGAATTTTGTCAAAGTTTCTAGGCCCTTGGCAGGGGTTCGCAGGGGGCCGGCGGCGCGTCGTTTCGACACGTGACCCAGGTCTCTTAAGCGTATTTGTTAACGGAACACGAGGCGAAATTTTTGTGATGAGGATATCGATCACTGCCGAAGCCGTGTCGAAATGTGACAAAATCAAGGCGGGATTGATGGCGGGCAGCGTCTTGAAACGATGCAAAGCAACGAATTCGTCCCCAGACTCGCTTGATAAGGCCCGATAACGCGAATCACTTCACGGTTGGAAACGGGATCGCGGCCACGCTTCCAGGAGGGACGGCTTGCTCAGTTGGCGCGCGCCAGAGGCCGGCCGCGGATTGTCGCGACAGGTCTGAACTCATGGTTACGATGCAGAAGAATCGCGCCGCCTGCCGGTATTCAGCGATTTCTAAGGATGGTCACGCCGGTTCGAGGACGCGTTTCCTGCCGCCCCAGGAGATGAAGTTCGGGTTGGCGAAGTCGAAATCGGCGGCCTTTCCCGTCTTGCCGTAGGTCAGCAATGTTCCGTCCAGTGTCACCGTCGAGCCGCCGGCAGCACGCAGCACCGCATCGCCGGCCGCGGTGTCCCACTCCATCGTGCGGGTGAAGCGCGGATAGACGTCGGCCTTCCCTTCGGCCAGCAGGCAGAACTTCAGCGAGGAGCCGATATTGGTACATTTAAAGATCGCGTGGTCGGCGAGGAAGCTTCCGGTCTCCGGGCTGTTGTGGCGAAGGCTTGCAAGCGCCAGCCTGTCGTCCGGCTGTTCGCGCACCGTGATTGCACTGCGTGCGCTAACGGTGAAATCGTCGGCGACGACGAGCCTCTCGGCGTGGCCGCACTCTCCGGAGAAGGCAAGCCCGAGCGCCGGCGCATAGACGATGCCGGCCACCGGGGCGCCGTTCTCGATATAGGCGATGTTGACGGTGAATTCCTGCCGTCCTTCGACGAATTCACGCGTGCCGTCGAGAGGGTCGACCAGGAAGAAGCCTCGGCCGCTGATGTCGGGCACCTTGCCGGCAGCGACCGATTCTTCCGCCACCACGGGTATCTCGGGATAATCTCTGGCGAGATGAGTAAGGATGATGCGTTCGGCCTCCTCGTCGGCGACCGTGACCGGACTTGCATCCGCCTTCATGGCGACGGGGAAACCTTCGCGCAGGACCGTCATGATGGCCCTGCCGGCTTCGAGCGCCGCCTTTTCAAATGTCCTCAGCATTGTCCTTTTGCCGTTCGCCATGCGAGCCGAGCACCCCACTGTCGCTCGTCCGCAAACCATCCCTGTCACACCATATACCTATCAAAGATTGATATGGTGTTTCCCGTTGCGCTTCGCACCCTTACACGTAAGGCAGTGATGCTACCATAAGTTCCCAGTCCTGTCAGAGGAGATGGTGGTCGGTCGCTCATGAAATGGCATTCGGAAAAGCGCCCGGCCTGAGGTCTGAATTTGCGTCATCTTCCAATTTTGTGGAATAGCTTGCACAGCAGACGGCGCAAGAAATCGGTGGCAACATTGCCGAACTTTTAACCGCGCGGCGATTTCTGGCTAAAAATCCGCCGCTCCATGCCGTTTTTATGTGGATTTTGGTTCAAAACGAACCATTTAGCCCTGTTCTGACAAGAATCTGTCGGAATAAATCCTTTTTGTCTTCACATTTCCAACGAAACCGGTATGCATTCGGCCTATGAGGTTCCCTGAAACGGGGAACCAAAGAACCAAAAAGAGATGCAGTGTCTTCCGCTCGCATCCAGGGGAAAACGACATATGGAGTATTTCGTCCAGCAGCTCTTCAATGGGCTGACGCTCGGATCCATCTATGGCCTTGTGGCTATCGGCTATACGATGGTTTATGGCATTATCGGCATGATCAATTTCGCCCATGGCGACATCTTCATGCTCGGTGGTTTCGCCGCTCTTATCGTCTTTCTCGTCCTCACATCCATCTTCGCAGGTCTCCCGGTGGCAATTCTGCTGCTGGCGATGCTTGTCGTCGCGATGCTGATGACGAGTTTATGGAATTGGACGATCGAGCGCGTCGCATACCGTCCCTTGCGCGGGTCTTTCCGCCTGGCGCCGCTGATCACGGCAATCGGCATGTCGATCACGCTGTCCAACTTCATCCAGGTGACGCAGGGTCCGCGTAACAAGCCGATCCCGCCGATGGTGAGCTCGGTCTACCAGTTCGGCAACATCTCGATATCGCTGAAGCAGATCATCATCATCGCGATCACGGCGGTGTTGCTGACGATCTTCTGGTATATCGTCAATCATACTTCACTCGGCCGTGCCCAGCGCGCCACCGAACAGGATCGCAAGATGGCCGCATTGCTCGGCGTCAATGTCGATCAGACGATCTCGATCACCTTTGTGATGGGGGCGGCGCTGGCTGCTGTCGCCGGCACGATGTATCTGATGTATTATGGCGTCGCTTCGTTCGCCGACGGCTTCACGCCGGGTGTGAAGGCATTTACCGCAGCCGTTCTCGGCGGCATCGGGTCGCTGCCGGGCGCCGTTCTCGGCGGGCTGATGATCGGCCTCATCGAATCGCTGTGGTCGGCCTACTTCACCATCGCGTACAAGGATGTCGCGACCTTCGCCATCCTCGCTTTCGTACTGATCTTCAAGCCGACGGGTATCCTGGGGCGGCCGGAAGTCGAGAAGGTATAACGTCATGGCAAACATTGAGAATTCTGCAGGCAAGCCCGATGCCGGACTTGTCCGCAAAGGCCTTACCGAAGCCCTTTTCGCCGCTGTCCTGTCGTTTGGCATGTTCGTTCTCTATGTCGGCCTCAAGACCGACCAGAATATCAACAACGAGCTGATCATCGTCCAGCGCTGGGGATTGCTTGCAATCTTCGTCGCCGTTGCCGCGATCGGCCGCTTCGCCATGGTCGTTTTCATCAAACCGAATATCGACCGTCGCAAGCTCTCGAAGGCGCGCGAGGGCGAGCTCGACATCTCGACCGAGAAGGGCTTCTTCCGTCGGCATTTCCTGAAGATCTCGCTGATAGCACTGCTGCTCTATCCCGTGGTGATCGTGGCGTTGGTCGGCGCTCAGGGCTCGCTGAAATGGGTCGATAATTTCGGTATCCAGATCCTGATCTACGTGATGCTTGCCTGGGGACTCAACATCGTCGTTGGCCTGGCCGGCCTGCTCGATCTCGGTTATGTCGCCTTCTACGCGGTTGGCGCCTATTCCTATGCATTGCTGTCGAGCTATTTCGGCTTTTCCTTCTGGGTCTTGCTGCCGCTTTCCGGCATCTTCGCAGCCCTCTGGGGCGTCATCCTCGGCTTCCCGGTGCTGCGCCTGCGCGGCGACTACCTCGCCATCGTGACGCTTGCCTTCGGTGAAATCATCCGCCTCGTGCTCATCAACTGGACTGACGTGACCAAGGGCACTTTCGGTATCTCGAGCATTCCGAAGGCGACACTCTTTGGTATTCCCTTCGATGCGACGGCCGGCGGCTTTGCCAAGCTCTTCCACCTGCCGATGTCGTCTGCCTATTACAAGATCTTCCTCTTCTATCTTATCCTGGCGCTCTGCATGCTGACGGCCTACGTCACCATCCGGCTGCGCCGCATGCCAATCGGGCGTGCCTGGGAAGCGTTGCGCGAAGACGAGATCGCCTGCCGTTCGCTCGGCATCAACACGGTGACGACCAAGCTCACCGCCTTTGCGACGGGCGCCATGTTCGGCGGGTTCGCCGGCTCGTTCTTCGCAGCCCGCCAGGGCTTCGTCTCGCCGGAATCCTTCGTCTTTCTGGAATCGGCCGTCATCCTCGCCATCGTCGTTCTTGGCGGCATGGGGTCGTTGACCGGCATCGCGATCGCCGCGATCGTCATGGTCGGCGGCACCGAGGCGCTGCGCGAAATGGACTTCCTGAAAGCGGTCTTCGGGCCCGACTTCACGCCGGAACTTTACCGCATGCTGCTCTTCGGTCTCGCCATGGTCGTCGTCATGCTGTTCAAGCCGCGCGGTTTCGTCGGCTCACGTGAACCGACTGCCTTCCTCAAAGAGCGCAGGGCAATATCCGGAAGCTTCATCAAGGAGGGCCACGGTTGATGAGCCCCGTTATCAATACAATGTCGAGCGATACGCTTCTCAAAGTTGAACACCTGTCGATGAAGTTCGGCGGCCTGATGGCCATCAACGACTTCTCCTTCGAAGCCAAGCGCGGCGATATTACTGCGCTGATCGGGCCGAACGGTGCCGGCAAGACCACGGTCTTCAACTGCATCACCGGCTTCTACAAGCCGACGATGGGCATGATCACGCTCAACCAGAAGAGCGGCAAGCAGTACCTGCTGGAGCGTCTGCCGGACTTTCGCATCACCAAGGAAGCCAGGGTGGCGCGTACTTTCCAGAACATCCGGTTGTTCTCCGGTCTGACTGTTCTAGAAAACCTGCTCGTTGCCCAGCACAACAAGCTGATGAAGGCATCGGGTTATACCATCCTCGGCCTTATCGGCGTCGGTCCCTATAAGCGGGAAGCGGCCGGAGCGATCGAGCTTGCCCGCTTCTGGCTCGAGAAGGCCGACCTGATCGACCGCGCTGACGACCCTGCCGGCGATTTGCCTTATGGCGCCCAGCGGCGTCTGGAAATCGCTCGCGCCATGTGCACCGACCCGGAGCTGCTTTGCCTGGACGAACCGGCTGCAGGCCTGAACCCGCGGGAATCGGCAACGCTCAACGCGTTGCTGCAGAATATCCGTGCTGAAACCGGAACGTCGATCTTGCTGATCGAGCATGACATGTCGGTGGTCATGGAAATTTCCGACCACGTCGTCGTTCTCGAATACGGCCAGAAGATTTCCGATGGCACGCCGGATCACGTGAAGCACGATCCGAAGGTCATCGCGGCCTATCTCGGTGTCGAGGATGAAGAAGTGGAAGAGGTGATCGCGACCGTCGAGCAGCTCGAAGGAGGCGCAAACTGATGGGCGATGAAGTAATGACGGGTCAACCGCTCCTTCAGGTGAATGGCGTCGAAACCTATTATGGCAATATCCGTGCACTGGCCGGCATCGATGTTCACGTCAACAAAGGCGAGATCGTCAGCCTGATCGGCGCCAATGGCGCCGGCAAATCGACGCTGATGATGACGATCTGCGGCAGCCCGCAGGCCCGCACCGGTTCGGTCGTCTTCGAGGGCCGCGAAATCACTCGCATGCCAACTCATGAAATCGCCCGCCTGCGCATCGCGCAGTCACCGGAAGGCCGCCGTATCTTTCCGCGCATGACGGTTCTGGAAAACCTCCAGATGGGCGCCGGCCTCGACAATCTCAAATACTTCGCCGAGGACGTCGAGAAGATCTTCACGCTCTTCCCGCGCCTCAAGGAACGCCATGCCCAGCGCGGCGGAACGCTTTCGGGCGGTGAGCAGCAGATGCTGTCGATCGGCCGCGCCCTGATGGCGCGCCCGAAGCTGCTTCTTCTCGACGAACCCTCGCTCGGTCTTGCGCCGCTGATCGTCAAAGGCATTTTCGAGGCGATCAAGAAGCTCAACGAGGCAGAGGGGTTGACCGTTTTCCTCGTCGAGCAGAACGCCTTCGCCGCCCTCAGGCTGTCGCACCGCGCCTACGTGATGGTGAACGGCAAGGTGACGATGAGCGGCTCCGGCAAGGAGCTTCTCGCCAATCCCGAGGTCCGCGCTGCCTATCTCGAAGGCGGAAGACACTAGGTCGAAAGGAGAGTTTGATATGCAGGGACTTTTCTTCGAAGGCGATGCCGGCTCCCTTGTGGCGATCCGCGTCATCGTCGTGCTCTTGGGCTTCTGGACGGCTTGGCGTGCCGGCAAAGCGGTCGCCGAGAGCTGGAACAACTATCCGCTGGCCGTCGTCTACACCTTCCTGTTGGCCTGGGCGATGCAGTTCCTGCACCACGCCCTGTTCAACGGGCCGATGCTCGACGCTTTCTACTACATCATCGATTTCGTGACGCTGCTGGTCTTCTCGACGGCCGGCTTCCGCTACCGCCGCACCAATCAGATGGTCAACAACTATTACTGGCTGTACGAAAAAACTTCCGCGTTCTCGTGGAAGGACAAACATTGACAGTCCGTTGAAACTAGGCATGAATTGCCTTCCGAGTGGAACAGCTTCCCTGGTGCAGTCAATGGTGGGTAATGCGCCGGGTCTTGGACCGAAACCCGCCCAAAAATTGGGAGTAACAATATGAAGAAGTCTCTTCTGTCGGCAGTGGCTCTGACGGCGATGGTCGCCTTCAGCGGCAACGCTTGGGCCGACGTCCTCATCGCTGTCGCTGGTCCGCTGACTGGTCCGAACGCCGCATTCGGCGCTCAGCTTCAGAAGGGTGCCGAGCAGGCGGCTGCCGATATCAACGCCGCCGGCGGCATCAACGGCGAGCAGATCAAGCTCGAGCTCGGCGACGACGTCTCCGACCCGAAGCAGGGCATTTCGGTCGCCAACAAGTTCGTTGCTGACGGCGTCAAGTTCGTCATCGGCCACTTCAACTCGGGCGTTTCGATCCCGGCTTCGGAAGTTTATGCCGAAAACGGCATCCTCGAAATCACCCCGGCCGCAACGAACCCGAAGTTTACCGAACGGGGCCTCTGGAACACGTTCCGCACCTGCGGCCGTGACGACCAGCAGGGCGCCATCGCCGGCAAGTATCTTGCCGACCACTTCAAGGACGCCAAGATCGCCGTCGTTCACGACAAGACCCCCTATGGTCAGGGCCTTGCCGATGAAACCAAGAAGGCGATGAATGCCGCCGGTCTCACCGAAGTCATCTATGAAGGCATCAATGTCGGTGACAAGGACTTCTCCGCCCTCATCGCCAAGATGAAGGAAGCCGGCGTCTCGATCATCTATTGGGGTGGTCTGCACACGGAAGCCGGTCTCATCATCCGTCAGGCAGCCGACCAGGGCCTGAAGGCGACGCTGGTTTCGGGTGACGGTATCGTGTCGAACGAACTGGCCTCGATCGCTGGCGACGCAGTCGCCGGTACGCTGAACACCTTCGGTCCCGATCCGACGCTGAACCCGGCCAACAAGGAACTCGTCGAAAAGTTCAAGGCCGCCGGTTTCAATCCGGAAGCCTACACGCTCTATTCCTACGCTGCGATGCAGGCGATCGCCGGTGCCGCCAAGGCTGCCGGTTCGACAGACGCAGAAGCCGTTGCAACGGCCATGAAGGAAAAGGGTCCGTTCCCGACCGTTCTCGGCGACATCTCATTCGACGAAAAGGGCGACCCGAAGATCCCCGGCTACATCATGTATGAGTGGAAGAAGGGCCCGGACGGCAAGTACAGCTACTTCCCGCAGTAAGCTTCGCTTCCCCAATATGGGACATGACTATCGAAGCCCGGTTCCGACCGGGCTTCTTTTTTTGAATGTTTACATTCTCTTTCCTGGTTTGCTCGGCGTCACGAGGCCGAACCGATATGCCGGAGGCGTTACGGCGGATGGAGAACTCCGGGCATCGCCACGGAAGAGACGCGGACTGCCACGCTGTGTCAGGTATGTCTGCGAACACCTGTCAGCTATGTATCAGGGCCGTACAACAGGTGGGGAGATGGCCGGTAGGCCAGAGGGGGACTTTTGATGTTTCCTCACATCTCGTGCAGCACATGCGTTGCCTTTACGGCGGCTGATGCCCGGTTCTCGACGCCGAGCTTCACGTAGATCTGTTCGAGGTGCTTGTTGACCGTGCGCGCCGACAGTCCCAATATTTCGCCGATGTCGCGGTTGGCCTTGCCTTTGGCGATCCAGAGCAGCACTTCGGATTCGCGCTGGGTGAGCGAGAAGCGCTGGCGCAGCACCTCGTCGTCGCTGCGCTGATTGGCGGCGGTGAGGCGGAAGAGATATTCGTCGGGACCGATCGCGCCGAGGAAGGCGAGCTGCAGCGCCGCCTGGCCGGCATGGGCGATCGAGATGATACCGTCGCGCACCGCGGCGACACGGTCGCGCATCCAGCCGGCGATATGGCGGACGACGATGTCCATGCCGTCGTCGCTGCCCATGGCGGCATTGACCAGCCGTGTCGCTTGCGGCGTCGACCAGTGGATGGCGCCGTCGCCCTTGACTGCCAGCAGATGGCGGCCGGCTGCATCCAGCGCGATGCGGGCGCTTTGGGCCGAGCGAGCGTTGCGCAGATGCACGCGGATGCGGGCGCGCAGCTCGTCGATGTTGATCGGCTTACTGAGATAATCGACACCGCCGGATTCCAGCGCGTGCACGACATGCTCGGTCTCGGTCAGGCCGGTCATGAAGATGACGGGCACCTGCGCCACCGCGGCATTCGCCTTCAGCCGGCGGCAGGTCTCGAATCCATCCATGCCGGGCATCACCGCGTCGAGCAGGATGAGATCGGGGGTGATGCGCTCGACGATACCGAGCGCCGCCGCGCCCGATGTGGCGATCAGCACGGAGAAGCCGGATTGTTCGAGCGCGTCGCTCAAAAAGCCGAGCGCTTCGGCCGAGTCGTCGACGAGCAGAACGATGTCGCGGGGCAGGGCCGGCTCAGCCAATGGATTCCACCTTTTCGTCGAAGTCGTGCAGGAAGGTCATGAAGCCGGCAAGATCGAAGGCGGCGACATAGACGCGAAGCGCCTCGGTGAATGGCTGATTTGCCTCCACCTTGGCAAGGTCCGAAAGCTTGGCTTCGATGCCTCTGATGTAGCCGATTTCACCAAGCCGCAGCAATTCCTGCACATGGGCGGCACCTGGGCTTACCATCGGCGCTTCGATCTTGACAGGAATGGCAGGCGCGGCGTCGGCATAGATCCATTTCAAGCCAAGATGCAGGGCGAGCTTGTCGCGCAGCTGGCGGATGTCGACCGGCTTGCCGATCGCGTCGTTGTGGCTGTCGTCACTGTCGATCAGAACGGCCGCGTCGCCGATATTGGCCGAAAGCATCAGCACTGGCGCCGTCTGACCGGCCTCGCGCAGACGCGAGACGAGCTGCCAGCCGTTCATGCCGGGCATCAGGATGTCGACGAGGAAAAGGTCCGGCATGATGCCCTCGATCAGCGTCAGGCATTCGCCGCCGCCCGCCGCCGTCAGCACGATGAAATCGAGAGGCGCCAGGATTTCGCGCATCATCTCGCGATGGTCTTCGTTGTCATCGACGACGACGAGCGTGCGCCGCGGGCCGTCGTAGCCGGCGATGCGCTTTTCCTGCGGTGCCGCGACCGCCGCGCGCATGACGGCAGACAACATCAGCCGTACGCGGAAGGTCGAGCCTTCGTCCTTCACGCTCGAAACCGAAATCTCGCCGCCGAGCGTGTTGGTCAGAAGCCGGGTGATGGTGAGCCCGAGGCCGAGCCCCGGCATCGGCCGCACGCTTTCGGCCTCACCGCGCTGGAAGGGTTCGTAGATGCGGGTCAGGTCTTTCTCGGTGATGCCGCGGCCGGTATCGGCGACGGTGAAGGTCGCGACCTGGCTGCGATAGCCGATATCGAAGGTGACGCTGCCTTCGTCGGTGAATTTGATCGCATTGGAGAGCAGGTTGACGAGAATCTGGCGCAGGCGCTTTTCGTCGGTGCGGACGAATTGCGGCAAAGCGGCTGAGCGCTCATGGATGAAGGCGAGCCCCTTGGCCTGCGCCTGCGGGCGGAACATGTCGACGATCTGGTCGAGGAAATCCTGGATGTTGATTTCGTTGGAATAGACCTGCAGGCGGCCGGCCTCGATCTTGGAGATATCGAGCAGGCCGTCGATCAGCCCCGAGAGGTGTTCGGCGCTGCGGCGGATGACCTTGATCGAGGATTGGCGCGGCGCCGGGATTGTCTCGTCGCGCTCGAGAATCTGGGCATAGCCGAGCACGGCGTTCAGCGGCGTACGTAATTCATGGCTGAGCCCGACGACATAGCGGCTCTTGGCGCGGTTGGCGGCCTCGGCCGTTTCTTTGGCATTCTGCAGGGCGGCGTCGGTCTTCTTGTGGGCGGCGATTTCCTTGAGCAGCAGCGTGTTCTGGCGCGAGGATTCCTCCTCGGCGACGACGCGGCTGTCATGGGCGAGCACATAGAACCAGCAGACGACGCCTGATATCACCGAGAAGACGAAGAAGACGATGAGGATGGTGCGGTTGACGACCTCGGCCGTCTCGGGCGATGCGGCGGCGACCTGATGGGCGATCATTGCCAGGATCGCGCCGATGGCGGTCAGTGCCAGCACCACGGCGATGCCGTAGCGGCCGAGGCGCGTCGTCAGTTTCCCGACTATGGTATCCGGCAGCAGCGCCTTGGCGACGGTGCCGACCTGCGTGTTGAAACGGGCGGCCGGCTTGCACATGTCGTGGCAGCGGCTGTCGAGCGAGCAGCAGAGTGAGCAGATCGGCGCGGCATAGGCCGGGCACCAGGCCATATCCTCCGGCTCGAACGGGTGTTCGCAGACCGAACAGGTGATGTTTGTCAGGTTTTTCCAGCTCTGGCGCGGCTTGCGGGCGAGGTAGAATTTGCCTCTCGTCGCCCAGGCGATGACGGGCGAGGCGATCAGCGCGATGACGAGGGTGATATAGGGGGCGAGTGAGGCGGCGATCTCGCCGAAGGCGCCGAAATGGGCAATCAGCGATACCGTCGCCGACAGCGTCATGGCGCCGAGGCCGACCGGATTGATGTCGTAGAGGTGGGCGCGCTTGAATTCGATGCCGGGTGGAGCCAGCCCCAGCGGCTTATTGATGAACAGATCGGCGGAGATCGTGCAGAGCCAAGCCATGGCGATGATCGAGAAGATGCCGAGCGTCTCTTCCAGCAGCCGGTAGATGCCGAGTTCCATCAAAAGCAGGGCGATGGCGACATTGAAGACCAGCCAGATGACGCGGCCGGGATGGCTGTGCGTCAGCCGCGAGAAGAAATTCGACCAGGCGAGCGAGCCGGCATAGGCGTTCATCACATTGATCTTCAGCTGTGAGACGACGACGAAGGCGGCCATCAACAGCAGCGCCGCATTGTGCCAGGGGACCATGTAGCCGAAGGCGGTCAGATACATTTGCGCCGGGTCGGCGGCGCGGTCGAGGGGGACGCCCGAGGTGAAGGTGAGCACGACCAGGAAGGAGCCGGCAAGCAGCTTCGGCGCGCCGATGATGACCCAGCCGGGGCCGGCCAGAAAGACCGCCAGGCGATGGCGCCACTTGCGCTGCGGGTCCGGCGGCAGGAAGCGCAGGAAGTCGGCCTGTTCACCGATCTGCGACATCAGCGCCAGGATGACGGCGGAGGCCGCGCCGAACTCGACCAGATCGAATTCGGCGATGGTGCCCGGCGGGCCTGAGGCGTGGCGAATGCCGGCGAAGGCGCGCCAGAGATCGAATTTTTCCCAGTCCAAAAAGGCGATGAAGATGAAAGGCAGGATATTCAGCACGATCCAGAAGGGCTGGGTCATCAGCTGGAACTTGCTGATCAACCGCACGCCGTGCGTCACGAGCGGGATCACCATGACGGCGCTGATGATGTAGCCGATCCAGAGCGGGATGCCGAGGGTAAGCTCCAGCGCCCCGGACATGATCGATGCCTCGATCGCAAACAGCATGAAGGTGAAGCTCGCATAGATCAGCGAGGTGATGGTCGAGCCGATATAGCCGAAGCCTGCGCCGCGCGTCAGCAGATCGATGTCGACGCCGTGGCGGATGGCATACCGGCTGATCGGCAAGCCGATCGCCAACATGGCGATGCTGGCGACGATAATGGCATAAAAGGCGTTGGTGGTGCCGTAGGAGAGGGTGATCGCACCGCCGATCGCCTCAAGCGCCAGAAAGGAAATCGCGCCGATCGCCGTCTGCGAGATGCGCTGCGAGGAGAAATGGCGGGCGCTTTTGGCGGTGAAGCGCAGCGCGTAATCTTCCAGCGTCTGGTTGGCGACCCAGCGATTATATTCGCGTCTTACCGGAATGATGCGTTGGCGCGCTGCCATGTCTTCCTTTCGGCATTCCGGTTGGGGCTCATCGTCTCTCCGGCAGTTTTGGCGGGATGGGCGGGAAAGGCAAGAGGCGGGTGCCGGCTGGTTCACAGAATGGCAATATTTTTGCAATTGATCTGTCACATAAGCGCTCTAACTCTCCCGGCGTTCGTTCAACCATTTCGGGTATCACCATGTCTGTTTTAAGCCTTTGCCGCCTGAGCACCGCCCTTGTCTGCCTTCTTTCCATCGTGCCATCGCTTGCCAGCGCCGAGCAGGCCACGGCGGCGAAAGTTCCTTATGCGGAGGCTGGAAACACCAACAAGCGTGGTGACGCCTGCTTCTCGACGGCGGACACCAATGCCGCCGTTCACCTCCTCTCCGGCTTCCTCGAAATCTGGACCCCGCGCACGCCTTTCGTCGATGCGGGTGTCGAAGCCCCGGCCAAGGACAATTGTCCGGCAGTCGCCAAGACGGATTGGGACGGTATTCCCGCCAGCAAGACCGACGGCCATATCGTCAACCAGGCCGTCCATGACGCCAACATCGCCTATGTCGTCAATGCGACGCGGGCGCGGACGGCCGATCAGGCGTTGGCCGCCTATCTCGACGATCGGCGCGGCAAGAATGCCAGCATCGTCGATGGTCTCGGTCCGCTGACGGATGCCTGGAAGGCCGGCTCGAAGCAGACCACCACGATCACCGAGGTGGCGGCTGATGCGACGACGGTCAAATACGACGATAAGGGCAACAATCGCGGCGCCGGCAGCAAGCCGGACACGGAAAACAAGACCGATGCCAACCCCGACATGGGCCTTGCGATCGACTTCATCAACGCCGCAAGCGGCGACGGCTCGACGGAGCCTGCCAAGCGCTATTTCAAATATGGCCGTCCGTATCGCTGGAGCCAGGATGTGTCGGTCGTCCCGACGCTGGAGCCCGCCAAAAGCGTCAAGCCGGTCGAAGACGGCGGTTTCCCGAGCGGGCATACGGCGGAAGCCTGGCGGGATGCACTGGCCATGGCCTATCTCGTGCCGCAGCGCTTTCAGGAAATGATCACGCGCGCCAGCGAACTGGGTGAAGACCGCATCCTTGCCGGCATGCATTCTCCTCTCGACGTGATGGGCGGCCGCATGCTCGGCACCGCCACGGTCGTCTACAATCTGAACAAGGCCGACAACTCAGCGCTGAAGAGCGATGCGTATGCCCAAGCGCAGGCATGGCTCATCGCCAAATCAGGCGTTGCGGATGCGGCTGCGCTCGAAGTCGCCGCGCATGCAGCGCCGCTCGCGGCAGACCGTTTTGCCGATCATGACGCCAACCGCGCTTACGTGCTGCAGCGCCTGGGCTACGGCCTGCCGACCATCCATGCAACCGATCAGCCGGCGCGCGTGCCGCAGGGCGCCGAAGCGCTTCTCGAAACGCGTCTGCCCTATCTGGACGGCGCGCAGCGTCGCGACGTGCTTGGCACAACGGCGATTGCGTCCGGCTATCCGCTCATCGACGACGCGGAAGGGTACGGCCGCCTCAACCTGTTTGCCGCCGCCGATGGCTATGGCGCGTTCGACCAGGATGTCACCGTGACGATGGACGCGGCAGAGGGCGGTTTCAATGCGATCGATACCTGGCGGAACGATATCGGCGGCAAGGGCAAGCTGGTGAAGCGCGGCAGCGGCATTCTCGGGCTTTCGGGCGCCAACAGCTATGCCGGCGGCACCGTGCTGGAAGATGGCGTGCTGGTGGCCGGCTCGCCCTCGGCCTTCGGCACCGGCGGGCTGACGGTCAATGGCGGTTCGCTCATCGTGGCGGCTGACAAGCCGTTGACCGTAGGCGGCGATTATCAACAGCTCGCCAATGCGACAGCGAAGCCGACGCTGGGCGCGAACGGCGCAGGCGCGCTGGTCGTCGCAGGCAAGGCGGTGCTGGCCGGCGATCTCGACGTGACGCTTGCCGATGGCTATGCCCCGACGCCGGGAACGAAGATCGAGATCTTGAAGGCGAATGCCGTGACCGGCACCTTTGGCAAGCTCACGGTCTCCGGCCACAAGGCGAGCCTCTCCTACAGCCCGACAACGGTTACCTTGACGATCGACGGATAATTTCCGGTATCGAGCGGACAGGGCATCCCTGCTGTGGGATGCCCTTCCTGCCCCGGCCTGTCTGTTTGACCCCCGCACCTACGTCATTTTGCGTATGTGTTTTTGCGCTGCAGCACCCGATAGTCCCTTAAGCAACAGTTAATCTCCGTTTCCGGCCTGTTGCGGAACAAGAAGAGGGGCTCAACCTGATGAATCTCAAAACCACTATCACCGGTGCTGCGCTCGGCGCCGTCATGGCGGCATCGGCCGCTTTCAGCGGGGCGATTGCCGCCGACGACACGATCAAGGTCGGCGTATTGCATTCGCTCTCCGGCACCATGGCGATTTCCGAAACGACGCTGAAAGATGCCATGCTGATGCTCATCGACGAGCAGAACAAGAAGGGCGGCCTTCTCGGCAAGAAGCTCGAGGCCGTCGTCGTCGATCCGGCTTCCGACTGGCCGCTGTTTGCCGAAAAGGCACGCGAACTGATCGAGAAAGACAAGGTCGCTGCCGTCTTCGGTTGCTGGACCTCGTCTTCGCGCAAATCCGTGCTGCCGGTTTTCGAAGAGCTGAACTCGCTGCTCTTCTACCCGGTGCAGTATGAAGGCGAAGAATCCTCGCGCAACATCTTCTACACCGGTGCGGCTCCGAACCAGCAGGCGATCCCGGCCGTCGACTACCTGATGAACACCGAAGGCGTGAAGCGCTTCGTGCTCGAAGGCACCGACTACGTTTATCCCCGCACGACCAACAAGATCCTCGAAGCCTATCTCGAAGCCAAGGGCATTCCGAAGGAAGACATTCTCGTCAACTACACGCCGTTCGGTTTCTCCGACTGGCAGACTGAAGTCGCCAAGATCAAGGAATTCGGCTCGGCCGGCAAGAAGACTGCCGTCGTCTCCACCATCAACGGCGACGCCAACGTTCCCTTCTACAAGGAACTCGGCAACCAGGGCATCAAAGCCACCGACATCCCCGTCGTCGCCTTCTCGGTCGGCGAAGAAGAGCTTGCCGGTCTCGACACCAAGCCGCTCGTCGGTCATCTCGCCGCCTGGAACTACTTCGAGTCGGTCGAAAGCCCGGCCAACAAGAAGTTCATCAAGGAATGGCATGCGTTCACCAAGAACGACAAGCGCGTGACGAATGACCCGATGGAAGCCGCCTATATCGGCTTCAACGCCTGGGTCAAAGCTGTCCAGGCTGCCGGCACCACCAATACCGATGCCGTTCTCGACAACATCATCGGCGTCACCGTTCCGAACCTCTCCGGCGGCTATGCCACCGTCATGCCGAACCACCACATCACCAAGCCGGTGCTGATCGGTGAAATCCAGGCCGACGGCCAGTTCGAAATCGTCCAACAGACGCCTGCCGTCGTCGGCGACGAATGGTCGGACTACCTGCCCGACTCCAAGGACCTGATCTCCGATTGGCGCAAGCCTATGTCCTGCGGCAACTTCAATGTCGCGACCGGCAAGTGCGGCGGCAAGGGCTCCTGAGCGAACTGACCTGACACCAGCCTGAAGACTTCCGTCCGGATTGCAAATCCGGGCGGAAGCTCCGTCCCCGGCGGTCGCTGCCGAGAAGGCAACGCTGGAGCAATTCCAACAAAGGTGCACAGCGGTTCTGTGTCCGGAATTGCGTGAGAACACTGAGATAGAGCATTTCACACTATGCTCCGGTTAGGCGGGAAAGCCGATGTATCGCGCCATCAAGATTTTTCTTTTGACCCTTTGCCTGACCCTCTCGGGGCTGACGGCCGGCCTGAAGGCTCAGGACGATATCCATGCCCTCGTCGATGCGCTCGGCACCGGCGGGTTTCCGGAGCGCGAAGCCGCCATCAAGGCGCTCGTCGCCTCGAAGGATGCGCATGTCAGCCAGATATTGCAGCAGTTGAGCGACGGCCTGCTCTATGTCAATTCCGAGGAGGGCGGTCCAGTTCTCGTCCAAGGCGGCACCGAAGACGAGCCGACCTTTTCCGATCCGATCACCGGCGAGGCTGTCGCCGATCTCGATCCCGACATGATGTCCAAAGTCCGGATCAACAATTCCGTTCGTACCCTGATCGGCACCATCATGAGCCAGTTGACGCTGCTGAGCCCCGATCGCGGCGCTCGCCTTGCTGCGGCTCAAGGCCTGCTGAAGGATGCCGATCCCGCCAACCTTGATCTGCTTAATTCCGCGCTGGCGGATGAGAAGGACGCCGAGATCAAGAGCACCATGGAAGCGGCCCGTGCCGTGATGGTGCTGAAGGGCGATGTCAGCGCCGCCGAGAAGAAGGCGGCGATCGATACGGTCGCAGCCCGCGGCGGTCGCGACGCCCTGACCATTCTGACCACGGCGTTGACAACGGCGCCCGAAGATCTGAAGCCCGTCATCCAGGCGCATATCAGCTCGATCAACCGCAGCTTGGCGCTCTGGGATATCGTCCAGAACGTCTGGTACGGTCTGTCGCTCGGCTCGGTGCTGCTGCTAGCGGCAATCGGCCTTGCCATCACTTTCGGGGTCATGGGCGTCATCAACATGGCGCATGGCGAAATGGTGATGATCGGCGCTTACACCACTTATGTCGTGCAGGAATACATCACCTCGACCTTTCCTGAGCTTGCCGATTATTCGCTGGCCTTTGCGGTGCCGGCCGCCTTCATCTTCACCGGCTTCGTCGGCCTGATCATCGAGCGTGTCGTCATCCGCTATCTCTACGGCCGGCCGCTGGAAACCTTGCTTGCCACCTGGGGCGTATCGCTGATCCTGCAGCAGGCGGTGCGCAGCTATTTCGGCCCGACCAACCGCGAGGTTCGCAATCCGAGCTGGATGTCCGGCACCTTCGATTTCGGCGGGCTTGCCATCACTTGGAACCGGCTCTGGATCATCGTCTTTTCGGTCGTGGTATTCCTGACGCTGCTGATGCTGCTGAAGCGTTCCGCCTTCGGCCTGCAGATGCGGGCGGTGACGCAGAACCGGCGCATGGCCTCCTCAATGGGCATCCGGACCGGCTGGGTCGACGCCTTCACCTTCGCGCTCGGCTCCGGCATCGCCGGCATGGCGGGTGTCGCACTCTCGCAGATCGATAACGTCTCGCCGAACCTCGGCCAGAGCTACATCATCGACAGCTTCATGGTCGTCGTCTTCGGCGGTGTCGGCAATCTCTGGGGCACGCTGGTCGGCGCGCTTTCGCTCGGCGTCGTCAACAAGTTCCTCGAGCCTTTCGCCGGCGCCGTGCTCGGCAAGATCCTGGTGCTCGTCCTCATCATTCTCTTCATCCAGAAGCGTCCGCGCGGGCTCTTCGCACTCAAAGGAAGGGCGGTGGAAGCATGATTACGGCCTTCCTTCTCCGGTCTCTCGATCGCAGGATCTCGATTGCCATCGCCCTGTTGCTGGCGGTCGCCATTCTCGTACCGGTGCTCAATCTGGCGACCGGCCCGACCAACCCGCTGCACATCCCGACCTATATCATGGCGCTGTTCGGCAAATATCTGACCTATGCGCTGCTGGCGCTGGCGCTCGATCTCGTCTGGGGCTTCTGCGGCATCCTCTCGCTCGGCCACGGCGCCTTCTTCGCGCTCGGCGGTTATGCGATGGGCATGTATCTGATGCGCCAGATCGGCTCGCGCGGCGTCTACGGCGATCCTGTCCTGCCCGATTTCATGGTGTTCCTCAATTGGAAGGAGCTGCCCTGGTTCTGGTACGGTTTCGACCAGTTCTGGTTTGCGGCGCTGATGGTGCTCGCCGTGCCCGGCCTGCTCGCCTTCGTCTTCGGGTGGTTCGCCTTCCGCTCGCGCGTCAACGGCGTCTATCTTTCGATCATCACCCAGGCGATGACTTATGCGCTGCTGCTGGCCTTCTTCCGCAACGATATGGGCTTCGGCGGCAACAACGGCATGACCGATTTCAAGGACATCCTCGGCTTCAACATCCAGGCGGACGGCACGCGTGCGAGCCTCTTTGCGGCGACCGCGATCTTCCTGGCCCTGTCGCTGATGATCGCCTCGGCGATCGTGCGCTCGAAATTCGGCAAGGTGCTGGTCGGCGTGCGCGATGCCGAAAGCCGCACGCGCTTCCTCGGCTACCGCGTCGAGCATTTCAAGCTCTTCACCTTCGTCGTCTCGGCGATGATGGCAGGCATTGCCGGCGCGCTCTACGTGCCGCAGGTCGGCATCATCAATCCGGGTGAATTCGCCCCTGCCAATTCGATCGAAGTCGTCATCTGGACGGCGGTCGGCGGGCGGGCGACGCTGATCGGGCCCATCATCGGCGCGATCCTCGTCAACGGCGGCAAGACGATCTTCACCGGCCTCTTCCCGGAGATCTGGCTGTTTGCGCTGGGCGGCCTTTTCGTCGCCGTGACGCTGTTCCTGCCGAAGGGCGTCGTCGGCACGATTGCGCAATATCTCGGCAAGCAGAAGCTTGTCTCCAAGGCTGCCCCGCCGGCGGCTGAAGAAGACGACATCGAGCCGAAAATCCAGGCAGCGGAGTGAGCACAGTGATTCCCGACGTCAAACCCACCAGCGTGCTTTATCTCAACGGCGTGTCGGTTTCCTTCGACGGCTTCAAGGCGCTGAATTCGCTGTCGATCGTTATCGAGCCCGGTGAGCTTCGCGCCATCATCGGCCCGAACGGCGCCGGCAAGACGACGATGATGGATATCATCACCGGCAAGACCAGGCCCGATGAGGGCGAGGTGTTCTTCAACGGCACGATCGACCTGACCAAGAAGGATGAAGCCGATATCGCCCAGCTCGGCATCGGCCGGAAATTCCAGAAGCCGACGGTCTTCGAAAGCCATACGGTGTGGGACAATCTGGAGCTTGCGCTGAACCGGCGTCGTGGTGTGTTCCCGACGTTGTTCTACCGGCTTTCGGGCGAGGACAAGGCGCGCATCGAGGAGATCCTGGAAACGGTGCGGCTGACGCACCGCCGTGACGAATTCGCCGCCAACCTCTCGCATGGGCAGAAGCAGTGGCTGGAGATCGGCATGCTGCTGGCGCAGGAGCCGAAACTCCTGCTGGTCGACGAACCGGTGGCCGGCATGACCGATGCGGAAACGGCGGAAACGGCGGTCCTGCTCAAGGATATCGCCAGGACCCGCTCGGTCGTCGTCGTCGAGCACGACATGGGCTTCATCCGCGACCTCGGCGTCAAGGTGACGTGCCTTGCCGAAGGCTCGGTGCTGGCGGAAGGGTCGATCGATTTTGTCAGTTCCGATCCGAAGGTGATCGAGAACTATCTGGGGCGGTGATCAGTGCAACTTGGAGACTTGAACCTGACAAAAGAAGACGCTCTAAAACGGGCGGGTTTTACTGTGGGGTTTCATCATGGCTTTTCTCGGTATTCTGGTTGTGGCGCTCAGCGGCGCGGTCGTCTGGTATTGGCGTTTGAAAATGGCGCGTGAAGCGGGAAACGAGATCATCGATTCGGTCGAGCGGATGCGGGGCGCTTATAAGCGCAAAAAGTTTCGCAAGCAGGCCGAAGTCGCGCCGCTGGCCTCGATCGCCGATCCGGCGATTGCGGCGGTGGCCTTTTTCTTCTGCCTTGCCAAGGAAAAGCCGATCTATGTCGACGCTGCGAAGGATGTCGTTCGCAACCGCATGAAAGGCATCATCCGGCCGGGCGACATGGAAGAGGTGCTGGTTTTCGGCGAGTGGGCGTCCAAGAACGTCACCAGTCCCGAAGATCCGATCCGCCGGTTCCGGCCTCTCTGGATAGAGGCGCTCGACATGCAAGAGCGTCAGCAATTGATCGGTATTGCCGAGGACGTGGCCGCGGTCGGCGGCGAGAGAACGACGGAACAGGAGCACGCCCTGCAGACGCTGAGGCGTGGCCTAATGAACTGATGGGGAATGGGTGAACGGATGCTGACAGTCGAAAACGCAAATCTGCATTATGGCGCCGCCCAGGCGCTGCGCGGCATCTCGATCAAAGCGGAGATGGGAAAGATTACCTGCGTGCTGGGGCGTAACGGCGTGGGGAAGAGTTCTCTTCTGCGCGCCGTTACCGGCCAGCATCCGCTGTCGGCGGGTACCATCACCTTCAATGACACCAGACTCAACGGTCTGCCGCCCTTTGCCCGCGCCAAGCAGGGCGTCGGCTATGTGCCGCAGGGCCGCGAAATCTTCCCGCTGCTTACCGTCAAGGAAAATCTCGAAACCGGCTTCGCTCCGCTTGGTCGCCGCGACCGCAACATCCCCGACGACATCTTCAGCCTCTTCCCGGTGCTGAAGTCGATGTTGTCGCGTCGCGGCGGCGATCTTTCCGGCGGGCAGCAGCAGCAGTTGGCGATCGGGCGCGCCATGGTGACGCGGCCGAAGATCCTCGTGCTCGACGAGCCGACCGAAGGCATCCAGCCCTCGATCATCAAGGATATCGGCCGGGCGATCCGCTATTTGCGTGACTCCACAGGCATGGCGATCCTGCTCGTCGAACAATATCTGGATTTCTGCCGGGAGCTCGCCGATTACGTCTACATCATGGATCGCGGCGAGATCGTGCATGAAGGGCTTGCCGAAACGCTGGATACACCGGAGGCCCGCCGTCATCTGACCGTCTGACCGGCAGATGCCGCATTTTGCAGCAGTGGACCCAGCAATTCGCAGATCTGCCGCATCTGCTGCGGGCATCCTGGACGGCATGGGAATTGCTTGCTTTCTGCTATCTGCGCGCTTGAATGAAAATCAAAGGCGCGACCGAAAGGGACGATATGACGATTGCGGCGGCAGGCACGAGACCGCAAAGAGCGGAGGGGCGCGGGCATCTGGCGGCAAAGCTGTTCGATGGCCGTACGCGCATCCGTGAGCTCTATCAGGAGGGAGCGGCGAAGATCCGCCTGCCTGATACCTTCAATGCCTCCATGGAAGCCGTCATCATCAACACCGCTGGCGGGCTCACCGGCGGCGACCGGATGGATTGGAGCGTCGATGCCGGCGCCGGTACGCGCATCGACGTCACCACCCAGGCCTGCGAGAAGATTTACAAGGCATCGGCCGGCACCGCCGAGGTGACGACCAGCATCAAGGTTGGAGCCCAGGCTCGCGTCGACTGGCTGCCGCAGGAAACGATCCTCTTCGATAGAGCCGCACTTTTCCGCCGGCTGGATGTCGATCTTGACGAGAGTGCCGAATTTCTGGCCGTCGAAGCCGTCCTGCTCGGCCGCAAGGCGATGGGGGAGGCGGTGGAGACCGGGCTGTTCCGCGACCGCTGGCGCATCCGCCGCTCGGGCCAACTGATCCATGCCGAGGAACTCAGGCTTTCCGAAGGCGTGGCGGCGCTGGCCGCGCGGCAGGCCGTGCTCGGCGGGCAGGTGGCCTTTGCGACGCTGCTTTATGCCGGACCGCTTTCCGAAGCCTATCTCGCCAAGGTCCGGCCGCTCGTCGAAGGATCGATGGGCGGTGCAAGCGCCTGGGATGGCAAGCTTGTCGTCCGCCTTGCGGCGGCCGACGGATTCTCACTCAGAAAAATCCTGATCCCGGTCATTTCCGCCTTGCGCAATGGCGCGCCTGTGCCGAAAGTCTGGAATCTATGAACCTGGAGCATGATGCCGAAAAGTGTGAGCGGTTTTCGGACGACATCAGGCTCTAACTCTTTAATGCAGAACAGGATCATCCTGTTCTAGGTATGAAGCAGATGGGCAAGCAATGAACCTCACTCCGAGAGAAAAAGACAAGCTGCTGATATCAATGGCGGCGATGGTGGCGCGGCGGCGGCTGGAGCGCGGCGTCAAGCTGAACTATCCCGAAGCGATCGCGCTGATCAGCGATTTCGTCGTCGAAGGCGCCCGCGACGGCCGCCCGGTTGCCGAGCTGATGGAAGCCGGCGCCCATGTGATCGGCCGCGGCCAGGTGATGGAGGGCGTTGCCGAGATGATCCACGACGTGCAGGTGGAGGCGACGTTCCCGGATGGAACCAAGCTCGTCACCGTGCACGAGCCGATCCGGTGAGGAGATAGGAATGCTGGAGCTCAGGCCCAATTGCGAATGCTGCGATAAGGATTTGCCGGCGGACAGCACCGAGGCACGGATCTGCACCTATGAATGCACCTTCTGCGCCGATTGCGTCGAGGGTGTGCTGAAAGGTGTCTGCCCGAACTGCGGCGGCAATCTCGTCGCGAGGCCTATTCGGCCGGTTGATATGCTTGCCAAAAATCCGGCGTCGACGAAGCGCGTGCTGAAGGCCGAGGGCTGTGCGCCCAAGGCGGCTTAAGGAGGACGAGATGATTCCAGGTGAAATCATTGCCGCAAGCGGCGACATCGAACTGAATGCCGGCGCGCAGACGGTGACGCTGGAGGTTTCCAATACGGGCGACCGGCCAGTGCAGGTCGGCAGCCACTATCATTTCGCCGAGACCAATGCCGGGCTTTCCTTCGATCGCGCTGTTGCACATGGCAAGCGGCTCGATATCCCGGCGGGAACGGCGGTGCGCTTCGAGCCGGGGCAGACGCGCTCGGTGACGCTGATCCCGCTTTCCGGCAAGCGCGAGGTTTACGGCTTCCGCCAGCTGGTGATGGGCAAGCTCTAAGAGCGATGGTCGGGAGGAACGCATGCGTTTGAATATCTGCCTGGTCGGAGCGGCGATGCTGCTCATGGCTGGTAGCGCCTCCGCCGAGGAGATCGATTGCAACAGTCCCAAGACGCAATCGGACATGACGGCCTGCGAGGCGGCGCGCCATGAGGCTGCCGACAAGGCTCTGAATGCGCAATACAAGAAGACCCGCGCCGCCCTGGCGGCGATCGACAAGGACCTGGATGGCGACATGAAGGGCGCGGAGCAGGCGCTGGTCAAAGCGCAGCGCGCCTGGATCGATTATCGCGACGCCGAATGTGACGCCTTCGGCTTTCAGGCCCGCGGCGGCACGATGGAGCCGATGCTGGTCGCCGGATGTCTCGCCAACATCACGGACAAACGCACGAAAGAGCTAAAAGAGCTCGAAGACACGATGAGCAACTGAGGTGATCAGGAAGATCATGATCGTCGGCAATGGTGAGGTCGGAGAAGGGATGGCAGGCATCATCGATGCCGCCGATTTCGTCGTCCGCTTCAACGAATGTCGCTCCTATGGCGACGGCGGCAGCCGCACCGATGCCGTCGCGGTCTGCAATACCGGCCGGCCGGCGAAAGCGATGCTCGGTTCGCGTGAGTGGCGCGCCCATCCCGGCGTCGTTTCGGCGCGCGAGATCTGGAGCGTGCGCGATCCGGAAAAATTCGCCGCGCTGCGCGCGCCGCTTGCCGTCTCGCATCCGGAACTCGACGATTTCTGCGACGACTATACCGATGAGTTCAGTGCCTTCTGTGCCGATGCCGGCAAGAGGCACGTCGTCATCGGCAAGTCGATCCACGAGGCCGTCGACGTGTCGCTTTCGGCTTTTGATCCGCAGCCATATGTCGTGCCGAGCAGCGGCATGATCGTGATCGGCGAGGTGCTGGAGACATATGCCGATGCCGAGGTGACGCTCGCCGGCTTCGGCCATGCCGGCTGGGAATGGCACCCTTTTGCGGCCGAAAGGCAGCTTGTCGATAGTTATATTGCCGCCGGCCGCCTCACCCGGCTCGGCGGAAAAAACCTTATCTCTTCTTCCCACGGAGCCTGATGGATGCCCTACAAGATCTCGCGCGCCGCCTATGCCGGCATGTTCGGACCGACCACCGGAGACAAGGTGCGCCTTGCCGATACGGAGCTTTTCATCGAGATCGAGAAGGATTTCACCACCTATGGCGAGGAGGTGAAGTTCGGCGGCGGCAAGGTGATCCGTGACGGCATGGGCCAGAGCCAGGTGACGCGGGCGGATGGCGCGGTCGATACGGTCATCACCAATGCGGTGATCGTTGATCATTCCGGCATCTACAAGGCCGATATCGGGCTGAAGGACGGGCGCATCGTCGCGATCGGCAAGGCGGGCAATCCTGACATGCAGCCTGGCGTCAATATCATCGTCGGCCCGGGCACGGAGGCGATCGCCGCCGAAGGCAAGATTATCACCGCCGGCGGCATGGACAGCCATATCCACTTCATCGCGCCGCAGCAGATCGAAGAAGCGCTGATGAGCGGCATGACCTGCATGCTCGGCGGCGGCACGGGGCCGGCGCATGGCACGCTTGCCACCACCTGCACGCCCGGTCCCTGGCATCTGGCGCGGATGATCGAAGCGGCCGACGCCTTCCCGATGAACCTCGCTTTCGCCGGCAAGGGCAATGCCTCGCTGCCGGGGGCGCTCACCGAAATGGTGCTAGCCGGCGCCACCTCGCTGAAGCTGCACGAGGATTGGGGCACGACGCCAGGCGCCATCGACTGCTGCCTGTCGGTTGCCGACGAATATGACGTGCAGGTGATGATCCACACCGACACGCTGAACGAAAGCGGCTTCGTCGAGGATACGATCGGCGCGATCAAGGGCCGCACCATCCATGCCTTCCACACGGAAGGGGCGGGCGGCGGGCACGCGCCCGACATTATCAAGATCTGCGGCCAGCCGAACGTCATTCCCTCGTCCACCAATCCGACGCGGCCGTATACGGTCAACACCATCGCCGAGCATCTCGACATGCTGATGGTCTGCCACCACCTGTCGCCGTCGATCCCCGAGGATATCGCCTTTGCCGAAAGCCGGATCCGCAAGGAGACGATCGCGGCGGAAGATATCCTGCATGATATCGGCGCCTTCTCGATCATCTCGTCCGACAGCCAGGCCATGGGCCGCGTCGGCGAAGTGGCGATCCGCACCTGGCAGACGGCCGACAAGATGAAGCGTCAGCGCGGCCGGCTGAAGGAAGAAAAGGGTGACAACGACAATTTCCGCGTTCGCCGTTATATCGCCAAATATACGATCAATCCGGCGATCGCCCATGGTCTCAGCCATGAGATCGGCTCGGTCGAGATCGGCAAACGCGCCGACCTCGTGCTCTGGAACCCGGCCTTTTTCGGGGTGAAGCCCGACATGGTGCTGCTCGGCGGCTCGATCGCGGCCGCGCCGATGGGCGATCCGAACGCCTCGATCCCGACGCCGCAGCCGGTCCACTACCGGCCGATGTTTGCTTCCTACGGCAGGAGCCTCACCAATTCCTCCGTCACCTTCGTCAGCCAGGCCTCGCTCGACGCCGGCCTGAAGGGCCGGCTCGGCGTCGCCAAGCAACTGGTTGCGGTGAAGAATACGCGCGGCGGCATCTCCAAGGCATCGATGATCCACAACGACCTGACACCCGAGATCGAGGTCGATCCGGAGACCTACGAAGTGAGGGCGAACGGCGAATTGCTGACATGCGAGCCGGCGACGGTGCTGCCAATGGCGCAACGCTACTTCCTGTTTTAGGTCCACGTCCGATGTGCGACGGACGGCCCTGGTGAGAACAGGCATCCGCTGGCTGTTGCGGATCGTCTTCCTGCTTGTGCTTCTGGCGGCCAGCGGAATCTTCATTCCCAGGCCGCTGATTGCGCCGGGCAAGGCGTCGGCGGCGGTGACGCATCGGGTTCTCCTGCTGTCGGGTCCGATCCATACCGATATTGCCATTCCGCTCGACGCGGAAACGCGGGCGGCTTTCTCCTTCCTCGGCGATACCGGTTTTCCGCTTGGCCATCCGAATGCCGAATGGCTCATTATCGGCTGGGGCGGCCGTGCCTTCTATCTGGAAACGCCGACATGGGCGGAGCTGAAGCCGGTGCCGGTGCTGCGCGCGCTGACGATCGACCGTTCGGCGCTGCATGTGGACCTTGCCGGTCATATCACCGAGCCCCAGCCCACCGTTACGGCATTCGATGTCAGTGACGATCAATTGGCGCGGCTGCGCGATTTTATTTCGGAGAGCTTCGTCCGCGACGCAGGCACGGTGGTGCCGATCCCGGATGCAGGATACGGCGAGATCGACCGGTTCTTCGAGGCCAAGGGATACTTCAACGCCCTCTTCGGCTGCAACACCTGGACTGCCGCTGCCCTGCGCTCGGCCGGGCTTCGAACCGGCTTATGGAACCCGCTTCCACAAGCATTGCGATTATCTGTTTCTGTCTACAATTGAAGCAACCGCCGAGCTCGCCCACTCCTAAAGTGAATTGTGAATCGCACTCTCCATTTGGTTGTAAAAATCGCTGGGAAAACCGATGTTTTCCCCAGCTAAACCATTCTGGAACAGCGGCACTGACCAGCGTAGAAAATCGCTTTTATGTCAATTAGTTAAGTGTCTCTCTGAGCTGTTCGATTCAGGGATTGGAAAGCTGCATCCCCTGCTAGAAAAATTCTGTCCACCGAATCGTCTGAAACCGTTCGAATTTTAACGAGTCGATTAAGACACCCGCAGCAATTGGGCTCTTATCAATGCCTTGAAACGCCGGGCAGGAAGGTCGATTCTCATGAGAAACTGGATGTCGCTGCAGGCCGATTTTGGCAATTTTCAACATCGCAGAAACGTCTATGTCTTCGCGCTGAAGATGAGCTTTCTTGCCGTTGTCCTCTCCGGCGTCATCATGGTGCTGACGATACCGCCGCTTGGCTTTTTCGGCCTGTTGCCGGTGACACTCTCGCATGCGATCAGCTTCGGCGCCATTTTTTCCTGGCTCGTCGGCGGGACGGTTTCCGGCATGCTGTCGCTGGCTGCCGGTTTTGCCCTGCATGAGCTGACGCTGTCGCGGGCGGAGTTCGAAAAGCTCAGCCGCACGGACACGCTCTCCGGCCTGCTGAACCGGCGCGCCTTTACGGAGGCACTGGAAAAAACCGAGGGCAACGCTTCGCTTGTGATTTTCGATGTCGACCGCTTCAAGGCGATCAACGATCGCTTCGGCCATGCTTGCGGCGATGCCGTCATTACCGCAGTATCAGGCATGCTCACATCTACCTTCGATGAAATTTCCATTGTCGCACGGCTGGGTGGGGAGGAGTTCGGCGTCATCGTCTCCGGCGAGCCGCTGGAGGCACGGATGGAGCGCATCGAAGGTGTCCGAGCCCGGATCGCAAGCGGCGCCATCAAGGCGGACGGGCACGACATCCGCATTACCGTTTCCGGCGGTGTGGCCGATCTCGTCGCCGAGCGCAACAAGCAGCAGGTCTATGCTTCTGCCGACCGGGCGCTCTATCTGGCCAAGGCGCTTGGGCGCAATCGCGTCGTGCACGAGCGGGAGGGTTTGCATCATGCCTGGCACGGGCTTGCGGAGAACGGCGTCGATGTCGAAGGCAGGGGGCTGGAGAGCGACAACGTGATGCAGGCTTACGGAATATAAAGATGGATCCGAGTGAAAAACCATTGGTGCTTGCATCGGGAAGAGCTATTTTGCATGGTCGTCCTCTCAGAAAACGGACATACCATGCAGCGCGTTACTTCCTATCTTCCTGCCGGAACCCCTTCCTCCCATCCGACCGCCCAGGTCAAGCTGCCGCATGACTTGCGCCATTTGCGCCGCAAGCTGCTGCATCTGGAAAATGGCGAGATGGTCATGCTCGATCTCAAGGATGCGGTGCTTTTCGCCAATGGCGATCTGTTGGTACGTGACGACGGCGAGTTGATCGAGATCCTCGCTGCCGACGAGAAGCTCTTCGAGGTTCGCGGACGCGACCGCACGCATCTCGTGGAACTCGCCTGGCATCTCGGCAACCGGCATCTTGCTGCGCAGATCGAGGAAGACCGCATCGTCATCCTGCGCGATCATGTCATCCGCACCATGCTGCAGGGCCTCGGCGCCGTCGTTCTCGAAATCGACGAGCCGTTCCAGCCGGCGCGCGGCGCCTACCATTCTCACGGCGGGCATTCGCATGGGCATGATCACGATCTTGCTCATAATCACGGCCATGACCATGATCACGAACATGGCTACGAGCATGAGCATGAGCACCGCCACGATCGCGGTCATGATCATGACCATAGTCATGACCATGGACGGGATCATGACCATGGACATCACGACCACAAGCACGACTGAGCCTTGATGACGAGTGATCGCGAGCTCCAGGCATTGCTGCGCCTGACGGCATGGCTCTCGCCGGCCTTTCCGATCGGCAGCTTTGCCTATTCGGGAGGGCTGGAGCGGGCAGTGTCCGACGGGCTGGTTACAGATTCGAGCTCGCTTGCGGCCTGGATCGGCACGCTGATCGGCCATGGGTCGGTCTGGAACGATGCCGTGCTTCTGGCCGAAAGTCACAGGTACCAGGCAGAGCCCCTGCGCCTTGCCGAGATTGCCGCACTCGCCGAAGCGCTTGCCGGGTCGCGCGAGCGCCATCAGGAAACGATGTTGCTCGGCGAGGCTTTTCTTGCGGCGGCGCGGGCCTGGCCGGACGAGGTGTTCGAGCGATTGCCTGACAAGGTCGCTTATCCCATTGCGGTCGGGGCGGTGACGGGCGCCCACGACATAAAGCCCGAGAAGGCGCTTGCCATCTTCCTGCATGCCTATGCATCGCAGGCGATATCGGCAGGCATCCGTCTCGGCGTTGCCGGACAGAGGAATGGCGTTGCCATCCTTGCCGGTCTTGAAGAATGTATCGCGGAGGTCGCCCGACGGGCGGCAGCCTCGACGCTCGACGATCTGGGCTCGGCGACCGTGCAGGCCGATATTGCCAGCCTGCGCCACGAGATGCAGACGACGCGGCTGTTCCGCTCGTGACGGTGCGAAATTATCGCTGTGGCTAGAGCAATTCCAGCAAAAGTGCGCAGCGGTTTTGCGCCCGGAATTGCGTGAAAACAACGAGATAGAGCGCTTCCGTGATTCGAAGAAAAACAAGCGCTCTAAGTCATTTGACGGTGGCGCGGGCGGGCGGCTTCGCTATCATCAGCTTGGATTGGAGTAAGGCACATGAAATCAAGAAACGGACCTTTGCGTGTCGGCATCGGCGGGCCGGTCGGTTCGGGCAAGACGGCGCTGACCGAAAAGCTCTGCAAAGCGATGCGCGACGATTATTCCGTCGCCGTCGTCACCAACGACATCTATACGACCGAGGATGCCGAAGCGCTGGTGCGCATGCAGGCACTGCCTTCCGACCGCATCGTCGGCGTCGAGACCGGCGGCTGCCCACATACCGCTATTCGCGAGGATGCGACGATTAATTTGCAGGCGATCGCCGGCCTCAACCAGCGGATCCCCGATCTCGACGTCGTCTTCATCGAATCCGGCGGCGACAATCTGGCGGCGACCTTTTCGCCCGATCTTGCCGATATCACCATCTATGTCATCTCCGTCTGCCAGGGCGAGGAAATCCCGCGCAAGGGCGGGCCTGGCATCACCCGCTCGGACCTGCTTGTCATCAACAAGAAGGACCTGGCGCCCTATGTCGGCGCCGATCTCGAGGTGATGGACCGGGATGCGACGCGGATGCGTGCGAGCCGCCCCTTCGTCTTCTCCGACATGAAGCGCGGCGACGGCATCAGCTCGATCGTCAGCTTCCTCAGGGAGCAGGGCGGGCTCTGACGGTCAGAACGGCGAAAAAGGAATGGCAAAATAAACGGGCCGGGAGTTGACTCCCGGCCCGTTCATTTTGTGGGTTTTTTGACTATTCCGCCGCGAAGGGCGGCAGGCGGAGCACGTTGGTGTCGTTGCTGTTGGCGGTCTTGCGCTTGCTTTCCGGCTTTTCGATCGCGGTCAGGCGCTCCTCCAGCGAGTCGATCTCGCTGCGGTTCTCGCGGGTGACGCGGGTGAGATCCTCGCGCGACAGCGGCAGGTCCTCATTGTCCTTCCGGCCCACCAGCCGGCCGAAAGCCCAGCCGAGCAGGCGGGACAGATCGTCCATGATCAGGAAGAAGGAGGGCACGACGACGAGCGAGAGCACCGTCGAGACGATGATGCCGCCGATCACCGCGATCGCCATCGGCGCCCGGAAGGAGCCGCCTTCGCCGACACCGAGCGCGGAAGGCAGCATGCCTGCCGACATGGCGATCGAGGTCATGATGATCGGCCGGGCGCGCTTGCGGCCGGCTTCGACCATGGCTTCGACCCGGGCTATGCCCTGGTGGCGCATCTCGATGGCGAAATCCACGAGCAGGATGGCGTTCTTGGTGACGACACCCATCAGCATCAGGATACCGATCATGACGGGCATGGACAGCGGATTGCTGGTGAGGATCAGGCCGGCTGCGACGCCGCCAATGGCGAGCGGCAGTGAGAACAGGATGGTGAAGGGCTGGATCACGTCCTTGAAGAGCAGGATCAGCACCGTCAGCACCAGCAGGAGGCCCATCAACATGGCGTTGACGAAGCTCTGCTGCATCTCGGACTGGACTTTGGTGTCGCCGCTTTCGGCAAGGTGCACCGTGGCCGGAATATTGGCCTCCTTGACGATTTCACGGAACCGGGCCGAAGCCGTGTCGAGCGCCACGCCCTGCGGCAGGTCGGAACCGATCGAGACGACGCGGTAACGGTTGTTGCGCTTGATCGAGCTTACGCCCTCCGAATAGTCGATATTGGCGACGCTCGCGAGCGGAACGGTGCCGCCGCTGGCGGTCTGGATCTTCAGTGCCCGCAGCGCCGCAAGGTCGCGACGCATGTCGAGTGCCGCCTGGACACGGATCGGGATCTGGCGATCGTCGAGCGAGATCTTGGCAAGGGCCGCATCGACATCGCCGATGGTGGCGACGCGGATGGTCTCGGAGATCTGCTGCGGCGTGATGCCGAGGCGGGCGGCCTCGTCCTTGCGCGGGTAAACCTGCAGTTCCGGGCGGGGCAGGGCGCCGTCGGCGCTGACATTGGCCAGCAGCGGATCAGCGCGAAGCTTGGATTCCAGAATGCCGACGGCGTCGTTCAGGTCCTTCTCGTTCTTGGAGAGGAAGTTGAAGGAGAGGTCGCGTTCGCCGCGGTCGTTGAGCTTGAGGATATGAACGTCGGGAATGTCGCGCAACTTGGCGAAGACTTCCTTTTCGATATCCCATTGCGGACGTTCGCGGCCGTGGACTTCCACCTTCGGCAGCATCGGCCCGATGACCGGGATATGGCCGAGCCCGTCATTGACCATCTTCTTGATCAGCGATTGGTCGAGCTTGTGAAGCGCCAGCGTGATGGTGGCGCGGCGCAGTTCGAGATCCCCCTTCGGCGATGCGCCGCCGAGGACGAAGACGCTTTCGACGCCGTTGATGTCCTTGACCCGATCGTAGATCGCATCCGTCGTCTTCTCGGTATCGTCAAGCCGTGCATTGGGCGGCAGTTCGACGGAGAGAACGATGCGCGAGGCATCTTCCGGCGGCAAAAAGCTGCCGGGAACCTGCATCAGCAGCAAAACGGAGCCGACCAGGAAAGCGAAGGCGACAATCAGCGTCGCGTAACGCGTATACCAGCGCCCGGTCGTGCCGCGTATGAGACGGGTGTATCCACGCATCAGCAGGCCGTCATTGTCGTGATGGTCTTCCATGCCGTCTTCGGCGCGCATGAGATAGGCAGCCATCATCGGGGTGATGAGGCGCGCGACCATCAGCGAGAAGAAGACGGAGAAGGCGACCGTCAGGCCGAACTGGATGAAGTACTGGCCCGGAATGCCCGGCATGAAGGAAACCGGCACGAAGACGGCAATGATCGTGAAGGTGGTGGCGATGACGGCAAGGCCGATTTCATCAGCCGCCTCGATCGCCGCCCGATAGGGCGTCTTGCCCATCTTGATGTGGCGGGCGATGTTTTCGATTTCGACGATCGCATCGTCGACGAGAATACCGGTCGCGAGCGTCAAAGCAAGGAAGCTGACGAGGTTCAGCGAGAAGCCCATCATGTCCATGATCCAGAAGGTCGGGATCGCAGACAGCGGAAGGGCGATTGCCGAAATCAGCGTCGCGCGCCAGTTCCTGAGGAACAGGAAGACGACGATGACGGCGAGCAGCGCGCCTTCGAGCAGCGTATGGATGGCGGCTTCGTAATTGCCATAGGTGAAATACACCGAATCGTCGATCAGTTCGATCTTCACGTTCGGGTTTTCGGTCCGCACCTTGTCGAGGCTTTGCGCTACGGTTTCGGCGACGCTGACTTCGCTGGCGCCCTTCGAGCGGAAGACGCCGAAGGTGACAACCGGCGTGGCGTTGAAGCGCGAGAAGGATTTCGGCTCTTCATAGGTGTCCTTGATGACACCGAGATCGGACAGTTTGACGAAGCGGCCGTTCGGCAGTGCGATCGTCGTGTCGGCGAGTTCGGCGACGTTGCGGGCATCGCCCAGAACACGGATCGCCTGTTCGCTGCCGGCCACCTGGCCGCGGCCGGAGCCGAGGTCGATGTTGGTGCCACGCAGCTGCTGGTTCACGCTTGCAGCGGTGATGCCATAGGCATCGAGCTTGCCGGGGGTGAGTTCAATGCGCACTTCGCGCTCGGCGCCGCCATAGCGATCGACGCGGCCGATACCGGCCTGGCCCTGCAGCGCACGCTTGACGGTATCGTCGACGAACCAGGAGAGTTCTTCCAGCGACATATCGGGCGAGGAAACGGCGAAGGTCTGGATCGCCTGGCCCTCGACATCGACCTTGGTGACGATCGGCGCTTCGGCAGTCGCCGGCAGGTCGCTGCGGATTCGGTCGATCGCGTCCTTGACGTCCTGTACGGCCTGTTCCGTCGGCACTTCCATCCGGAACATCACATTGGTCTGCGAGCTGCCGTCGGTCACCGTCGACTGGATTTCGTCGATGCCGGTGATCGAGGCGATCGCGTCTTCGATCTCCTTCGTCACCTGCATTTCGAGTTCAGCCGGTGAGGCGCCGCTCTGGGTCACGCTGATCGAAACGAGCGGCACATCGATGTTCGGGAAGCGCGTGATCGGCAGCGAATTGAAGGACTGCATGCCGATGAACACCAGCAGGCAGAAGGCCAGAAGCGGCGCGATGGGATTTCGAATGGACCAGGCTGAAAAATTCATCGGATGGTCTCTTTAGTTGGAAGCCGGGGGCTGTTCACGCACCGGAGTGATGTGGTCGCCGTCACGGACATAAGCGCCCGCCTTGGCCACGACCTCGTCGCCGGTCTTCAATCCATCGACGATCTCGACATAGGCACCGTCCTGGATGCCGGTCTCGATCTTGGCGAATTTCACCACGCCATCCTCGACCTTGCGGGCGGAGGAGCCTTCATTGCCGGTCAGCACGGCGGTCAGGGGAAGCGATACGCCCTCGGTCTCGCGGACGATGATCTCGGCGCTGCCATACATGCCGGAACGCGCCTTGCTGTCATCGTCGATGGAGATATGGACGAGGCCGAGGCGGGTGACCGGATCGACGGTCGGCGACACCAGGCGGATGGCGCCGGAAAGCTTCTCGCGGCTGCCGGAAAGCGAAATTGCCGCCTTCTGGCCGGCCACGACCCTGACGATATCGCTTTCGGCGACCTCGGCGACAAGCTCGACATCACCGTCGCGGATGATGGTGAACAATGGGTCGCCGTTGCCGGCAGCTATCGCACCGACCTTGGCGTTTTTCGCCGAGACCGTGCCGGCGACCGGCGTCTTCACGTCGGTGCGTGCCAGCTTCAGATCGGCATCGGCGATCTGGCTGTCGAAGACCTTGAGATCGGCTTCGGCGACCTCGATCGCCTGTTCGGCGGAGACAACGCGGGCATTGGCGGCGGCGGCAGTCGCATCGGCCTGTTCGACCTGGGCGGTGGAAACCGTGCCCTTCTTGACCATTTCCTGGGCGCGGGCCTGCTGCTGCCTTGCCTGTTCGGCATTGGCCTGTGCCTCGATGAGCTGGGCGCGCAGCTGGGCGAGACTTGCCTGACCCTTGGCTTTCGTCGCCATCATCTGGCTCTTTTCCAGCACCAGCGCGTCGTCATTGAGCGTCGCCAGCGTGCTTTCCGCCTGAACCTTGTCGCCGACATCGGCTTTCAGCGTGCGGATCGACAGACCTTCGACCTGCGGCTGGATATAGACTTCCTCGACGGGCTTGATCGTTCCCGTGCCGATGACACGGTCGACGAGAGTGCGATTGACAGCCTTGGTGACGACGATTGCCGGCAGGTTCTGCTGCGGTTTTGCGACCGGCGTTTCCTGCGAAAATGCGGTTGATGCAGCCAGAGCTGCTGCGAAAAGGGTGGAGGCGCCTAGAATTCCAATCGGCTTACGTGCCATGCGTCTTCGTCCAATCTTATGATAAGGTTGGCCGAACTCGCGCGTCTGCCACTCAGCGCGCGATCAGGCCACTGCCCTTCCTGCATTCTCAGAGGTATCCGCCGATCCTTTGCCGTCTTGATCCCTCGCCGGCAAATTCGGCTTGTAGGTGGTATCGATTTGCTCGATCTACAAGTCCGGCAGAAAACAATTCCCCATGAGGCGATAATAATTACCATTCCGACGTCAATCAATCACCGCAAGGTTATGTCAACATTACGAAGATTGATCGCGCTTCTACCCCATGACGTTTGACGCCCGATAAATGCGACAGTTGCAAGGTGTTTTTTCCGGTCTTGCGCCGAAAAAACAAAACGCGCGGAAATCTTCCGCGCGTTTCGCTTCGCAATATTGCCGAAACTACTTGGCAGCGGCGTCGGTAATGTCGTGCGTCCAGGCGCCCGCAGGCTCCTTGCTGATGATCTTCTGGTCGAGCAACGCCTTTGCCGTGCGGGCATAGAGCGCTTCGTCCAGCTTGCCGGAGCCGTCGCCGACCAGCTTGGCGACTTCGCCCATCATGCGCTTCTGGTGGTTTTCGTCCTGACCGCCATTGTCCATGACGATCTCGGCGGCTTCATCGGGATTCTCGGTCGCATATTTCCAGCCCTTCAACGAAGCGCGGACGAACTTGACCATCTTTTCCTTGAAGGCCGGGTCCTTCAGCTTGTCTTCCATCGCATAGAGGCCGTCTTCGAGAAGGTCGTTGCCCATCTCGGTATAGTTGAAGACCGTCAGTTCTTCCGGCTTGAAGCCGGCATCGATCGCCTGCCAGTATTCGTTATAGGTCATGACGGAAATGCAGTCGGCCTGCTTCTGGACGAGCGGCTGTACGTCGAAGCTCTGCTTCAGCACGGTGACGCCGTTCGGGCCGCCTTCCGTGGACAGGCCGAGCTTGTTCATCCAGGCAAAGAAGGGATATTCGTTGCCGAAGAACCAGACGCCGAGCGTGTGGCCCTTGAAGTCGGCTTCGGTCTTGACCGGGCCGTCCTTGCGGCAGACCATTTCCAGGCCGGACTTCTGGTAGGGCTGGGCGATGTTGACGAGCGGAACGCCCTTTTCGCGGGCAACCAGGGCGCCGCCCATCCAGTCGACGATGACATCGGCGCCGCCGCCGGCGATCACCTGCTCGGGGGCGATATCGGGGCCGCCCGGCTTGATGTCGACGTCGAGGCCTTCTTCCTTGTAAAAGCCCTTGTCCTTGGCGACGTAATAACCGCCGAACTGGCTCTGCGTGACCCATTTCAACTGCAGCACCACCTTGTCGGCGGCCATCGCATGGGCTGCTGCAAGCGACATCGCGCTTGCCATCATTGCAACCATCAACTTTCTCATTTTCTTATCCTTACCCTCTGAAGTTATGCCCGGACCTGTTTGCAAAGCCCGCGCGCGTCTAGCCACCACGGATAGACGGATGCCAGAACGTCACCGCCCGTTCGGTCAGGGCGATGACACCATAGAAGATCGAGCCGGCCAGCGCCGCGACGGCGATTTCCGCCCAGACCATGTCGACATTCATGCGGCCGATCTCGGTGGAGATGCGGAAGCCCATGCCGACGATCGGCGTTCCGAAGAATTCCGCAACGATGGCACCAATCAGCGCCAGCGTCGAGTTGATCTTCAGTGCATTGAAAATAAAGGGCATTGCTGCCGGAAGCTTGAGCTTGAGCAGCGTCTGCCAGTCGCTCGAGGCATAGGTGCGCATCAGGTCGCGCTCCATGCTGCCGGAGGCGGCAAGGCCGGCGACGGTGTTCACCAGCATCGGGAAAAAGGTCATGATGATGACGACGGCGGCCTTCGACGGCCAGTCGAAGCCGAACCACATGACCATGACGGGGGCAACGCCAATGATCGGCAGAGCCGACACCATGTTGCCGATCGGCAGCAGGCCGCGGCGCAGGAAGACGATGCGATCGGCCAGCACCGCGACGGCGAAGCCGCTGAGGCAGCCGACGATGTAACCGATCAGCACCGCCTTGAAGATCGTCTGCCTGACATCGTCGCCGAGGATCGGCAGCGAGGCCATGATGCGCGCGCCGATGGCGCTCGGCGGCGGCAGCAGGATGAAGGGGACGCCGGCACCGCGCGTAACCGCCTCCCAGAGGATGAGTATCCAGGCGCCGAAGATCGCCGGGATCAGCAGTTGGAGTGTTGATCTGCCGAAGGTGGTGACGGGCTGCAATTTCGACAGCTCGGTGACGCATCGCCAGGCAAGCAGCCAGCAGGCAAAGAGCAGCAGGAAGAAAGCCCGTGTGGCCGCGCCGTCATTGCCGGAGAGAGCGGAAAGCAGCATCCAGGCGGCGCCATGTGCGCCGATAAACAAGACGGTGGCACGATAGGCCGGCGGCTGCGGCGCGAAGGACAGGAGGGCTGCCGCGATGACGATGGTGAAAGTGAGGCTTGCCGTGCCGTCGGTGAAGGGGCGCGGCGCGCCATCGGCCAGGAGCGGCAGGGCCGTCAGCGCCGCGAGACAGAGAAGGAGGGCAACGACGCCTTGCCAGGAAAAGCTCAGATGTCTCATGCCGGCCTCCCGCCCATGGTGCGGTCGACGATCTTCGCCGCAAGGCCGACGATCGCGACCAGGATACCGGCCAGCAGCGATCCGGCGACGAGGGCGGCCCAGATGTCGATGGTCTGGCTATAATAGGAGCCGGCGAGCAGCTTCGAGCCGATGCCGGCGACAGCCCCCGTCGGCAACTCGCCGACGATGGCGCCGACCAGGCTGGCGGCGATCGCGACCTTCATCGAGGTGAAGAGGAAAGGGATCGAGGCGGGAACGCGGAGCTTCCAGAACGTCTGCATCGGGCTGGCATAATAGGTGCGCATCAGGTCGAGATGCATGATTTCGGGCGAGCGCAGCCCCTTCACCATGCCGACGGCGACCGGAAAGAAAGAGAGGTAGGTGGAGATCAGCGCCTTGGAAACGAGGCGGGAAGCGTCGGAATCGAGGTTCAGCAGATGCGCAATTGCATTGTCGCCGGTCAGCACATTGTAGGAGATGATGACGATCATCGGTGCAATCGCAAGGATCGGTATGGTCTGGCTCGCCACCAGCCAGGGCATCAGCGAGCGGTCCATGGCGCGATTGTGCACGATCAGCACGGCAAGAAGGATGCCGAGCAGCATGCCGAAACCGAAGCCGAGCAGGGTCGAGGAGAGCGTCACCCAGCTGTGATAGACGAGGCTGCGATTGCTCGAAAGGCTGCGCAGGAAGGTGTTCTCGTAGACGTTCTGCGCCACCTGATGCGGCGCCGGCAGGATCGGCTTCGGCTGGGCGAGCGTCTTGCCGATGAATTCGATGGTCGTAGGGGTGGCGCCGGCGCGGCCGTCCATGTCGCGCTGGAACGGCGCGTTCATCAGGACCGCAGCGACATACCAGATGACGAGGAGGGCCAACAGAATGGTGGTGACGGGGACGATCTTGTCTTTGAAGGTGTCGGGTTTCACAGCGACTGCCCCCATTTGCTGGCCCCGGACGCCCAACCATCCCTCGAACTCAACCGGCTAAACCTCATGGCTATGCCCCGTTCTCAGCCCCTCGCGGACGCGATGGGCGATTTCCAGGAATTCGGGGGTGTCGCGGATGTCGAGCGGGCGTTCGGCAGGCAGGGTCGAGTCGATCACGTCGGTCACGCGGCCCGGACGCGGCGACATCACCACGATCTTGGTCGAGAGGTAGACCGCCTCGGGGATGGAATGGGTGACGAAGCAGATCGTCTTGTTGGTGCGGGTCCAGAGCTTCAGCAGCTCTTCGTTCAGATGGTCGCGGACGATCTCGTCCAGCGCGCCGAAGGGCTCGTCCATCAGCAGCAGGTCGGCGTCGAAGGCGAGCGCGCGGGCGATCGAGGCGCGCTGCTGCATGCCGCCGGAAAGCTGCCAGGGGAATTTCTTCTCGAAGCCGGAAAGACTGACGAGATCGAGCGCTTCGGCGATGCGCCTCGTCCGGTCCGCGCCAGAATATCCCATGATCTCCAGCGGCAGGGCGATGTTGTTTTCGATGGTGCGCCAGGGGTAGAGCGCCGGCGCCTGGAAGACATAGCCGTAGGCACGGGCCTTGCGCGCCTCTTCCGGCGTCATGCCATTGATCGAGATCTCGCCCGAGGTGCTCTTCTCCAGATCGGCGATGACACGCAGGAAGGTCGTCTTGCCGCAGCCCGACGGGCCGATGAAAGAGACGAAATCGCCCTTGCGGACATCGAGATTGACATTGCTCAGGGCACGCACCGGGCCGTCATTCGCCTGGTAGGTGAGACAGAGATCCTTGGCGGATACGACGGAAGGTGCTTGCATCAATGCGACCAGTCTTGTTTTCCCCGCGGGAACGCGGTTTGCGTGTTATCATTATCGCCGGTTTTATCGACGATACATTCCATGGAGGATGAGGATGGACGTGACATCAAAGCCCACCTGCCACATCGTTCGCCCCAATCATGCCTATGACGGCAAGCAGGGGCTCAGCTATTTCGAAGGGGTCGCGGCCGAGACGGTCGGCGCCAAGGGCATCTGCATGCACCTCCTGACGATCCCACCCGGCGTGCGCGCCAAGGCGCATCTGCATGAGGCGCACGAGACGGCGATCTACATGCTCTCCGGCGAGGCGCATACCTGGTACGGGGACCGGCTGGAGCATCACGTCGTCGTCCATGCCGGCGAACTTTTCTATATCCCGGCAGGCGTGCCGCATCTGCCGGCAAACCTCAGCAGCACGCCGTGCACGGCGGTCATCGCGCGCACCGATCCGAACGAGCAGGAGAGCGTCGTGCTGCTGCCGGAGTTGGACGCTTTGGTGCCGGCGTGAGGTCATTGGCATGGAGGCGTCGGTCCCCGGTTGATGGCCGTATCGTTACGCACCATCATCATACGCCGGTTGCCGGAATGCCGCTGCGCTCCACCTTGCGCGGAGAGGTGATCTCCTTCCAGGTGGACAGCGCCTTGCTGACGGCCGTCACCGGCTCGCGCCGGACGAATTCGCCGTGGCCCTCGCGGGTCTTGATGGTGCTTTCCTCGATCGCGACGATGCCGCGCGTCAGCGTGTAGCGCGGCAGGCCGGTCACTTCCTTGCCCTCGAAGACGTTGTAGTCGATCGCCGACTGCTGGGCCTTGGACGAGATGGTCTTGGAACGTTTCGGATCCCAGACGACGATATCGGCATCGGCGCCGACCAGGATCGCGCCCTTCTTCGGATAGATGTTGAGGATCTTGGCGATGTTGGTCGAGGTGACGGCGACGAATTCGTTCATCGTCAACCGGCCTGTGTTGACGCCATGCGTCCAGAGCATCGGCATGCGGTCTTCGAGGCCGCCGGTGCCGTTCGGGATCTTGGTGAAATCGCCGACGCCGAAGCGCTTCTGCGCCGTGGTGAAGGCGCAATGGTCGGTGGCGACCACCTGCAACGAGCCGGAGGCAAGGCCCGCCCAAAGCGAGTCCTGATGCTGTTTGCTGCGGAAGGGCGGCGACATCACTCGGCGGGCGGCGTGATCCCAGTCGGGGTTGGAATATTCGCTCTCGTCGAGCGTCAGGTGCTGGATCAGCGGTTCGCCATAGACACGCATGCCTTTGGCGCGGGCGCGGCGGATCGCCTCGTGCGCCTGTTCGCAGGAGGTGTGGACGATATAGACCGGGCAGCCGGCCATATCGGCGATCATAATGGCGCGGTTGGTGGCTTCGCCCTCGACTTCTGCGGGCCGCGAATAGGCATGCGCCTCGGGGCCGTTATTGCCTTCGGCCAGCAGCTTTGCCGACATCGAGGCGACGACGTCGCCGTTTTCGGCATGCACCAGCGGCAGGGCGCCGAGTTCGGCGCAGCGCTGGAAAGACGCGAACATCTCGTCGTCGTCCACCATCAGCGCGCCCTTATAGGCCATGAAGTGCTTGAAGGTGTTGATGCCCTTGTCGCGGACGATGGTCTCCATCTCCTTGAAGACCTGCTCGCTCCACCAGGTAACCGCCATGTGGAAGGAATAATCGCAATTGGCCCGGGTCGATTTGTTGTCCCACATGGTCAGCGCTTCGAGCAGGGACTGGCCGGGGGCGGGGAGCGCAAAATCGACCACCATCGTCGTGCCGCCGGAAAGGGCCGCGCGCGTGCCGCTCTCGAAATCGTCAGAGGAATAGGTACCCATGAAGGGCATTTCGAGATGGGTGTGCGGGTCGATGCCGCCCGGCATGATATAACAGCCGGAGGCGTCGAGGGTTTCGTCGCCGGAGAGGTTCGGGCCAATCTCGACGATCTTGCCGCCATCGATCTTGACATCCGCCTTGTAGGTCAGGTCGGCGGTGACGATGGTGCCGTTCTTGATGACTGTGGTCATGGCTGCTGTTCCTTTTCCCCGCGATCTTGTTGCTCTTATGGCTCCACTGCCATCGTCAGTGTGCCGTTTCTAAGGAGTTCCGCACCCTTGGCGATAAGGCTGTAGACGTCCGCCTCGCTCAACTCATCGTGCGCGTCATGCTCTTCCTCATAATACCAGTCGGGCCGCTCGACGACATCGGTGCCGCCGATTGACAAGGACCAAAAACCATCGCTTTCGCGAAAGTAGAAATCCTTGCCGTCGATCAGCCCGGTTGACTGTACGGGTTGGCTGCCCTGGGGGCGTTTGATCAGTATGCCGGGCATGGAGGGGCCGAGCTCGATTCGAACGACGCCAGTCCCAGGCCCAGAGATATAATAGGTCTGGTGGGGCGCATCTGGGTCGCGGTCATCTGAATGGGCCAGTTGAACACCAGAAGGTTTATAGCGCCAAAGGCTCGATATTTGCGGAAGCCTGATCCGCTCGCCTGCCGTGTTGATGCCAATGTAGAAAATCTGCATGCCAGGTACATCGCCCCACGGACCTTCGTTCACCGGCGTCTCATTGGCACTAGCCCATGCAAGATCGTCGGGAGTTTGCTGAAAGTAGAACTTAAAAGCATCAGGATAATCGAGATAAGTCGTCGGCAAGTCTGACGTCATCACACCACGATCTCCGCCGTCTCGACCACCGCATGGAACAGCACGTCGGCTCCAGCCGTCGCCCATTCCTTGGAAATCTCCTCGGCCTCGTTGTGAGAGAGACCACCCACGCACGGGCACATGACCATCGTCGCAGGTGCAACCTTGGCGGCCCAGCAGGCGTCGTGGCCGGCGCCGGAGATGATGTTCATGTGGCTGTAGCCGAGCCTCTCGGCGGCATCGCGCACCGAGGTGACCAGTTTCGGATCGAAGGTGATCGGCTCGAAGTGGCCGATTGCCTCGATGGAACAGCCGACGCCGAGCGCATCGGTGATCTCGGGCGCCTTCGCCTCGATCTTGGCCCGCATCCGGTCGAGCTTCTCTTTGTCGGGCGAGCGGATGTCGACGGTGAAGACGACCTTGCCCGGCAGCACGTTGCGGGAATTCGGCGAGAAGAACACCTGGCCGACACCGCCGACGGCGCCCGGCTGTTCGCCCATCGCCACACTCTGGACCATTTCCAGAATGCGGGCCATGGCAAGGCCGGCATTGACACGCAGGTTCATCGGCGTCGAACCGGTATGGGCTTCCTTGCCGGTCAGCGTGAATTCCAGCCACCAGAGGCCCTGGCAATGGGTGACGACGCCGATCTGCTTTTCCTCGGCCTCGAGGATCGGCCCCTGCTCGATGTGATATTCGAAATAGGCATGCATCTTGCGGGCGCCGACCTCTTCGTCGCCGACCCAGCCGATGCGCTTCAGTTCGTCGCCGAACAGATTGCCCTCGGGGTCCTTGCGATTATAGGCAAAATCCAGGCTGTGCACGCCGGCGAAGACGCCCGACGCCAGCATGGCGGGGGCAAAACGCGCGCCTTCCTCATTCGTCCAGTTGGTGACGACAACAGGATGTTTGGTCTTGATGCCGAGGTCGTTCATGGTGCGGACGACTTCGAGGGCGGCAAGCACGCCGAGCACGCCGTCATATTTGCCGCCGGTCGGCTGGGTGTCGAGATGCGAGCCGACATAGACCGGCAAGGCATCGGGATCGGTGCCGGGGCGGGTGGCGAACATCGTGCCCATGCGGTCGATCCCCATGGTCAGACCGGCATCGTCGCACCATGTCTTGAAGAGGCTGCGGCCTTGCGCATCCGCATCCGTCAGCGTCTGGCGATTGTTGCCGCCGGCGATGCCGGGGCCGATCTTCGCCATGTCCATGAGACTGTCCCAGAGACGGTCGCCATTGACGCGCATGTTCTCGCCTGGTGCTGCCACCATTTCCTATGCCCTCACCTGTTTGCGGCAGTCATGCAAAGGGCATGCCTGCCTGTTCCCGTGGTCTATTCCTGCGCTTCTTATTGGTTTTGTCGAGCGCCGGAAAATCGCCAGTTGCCTTTGTTTTTCATCTGGCGGATAATTTGACCGATTGGTAAACATTACAACTTCCACCGCCGGGCTCAAGACGAAAATCACGAAAATCGCCGATAAAAATACGGGCAGTTGCTCAACAAAGCGGCAGGAGGTGTCTCCGGGCAAAACTTGAGCGAAGAAGTTGAATTTCAAGGGGAAATAACAGCCTGTGACCATACCGAGAGCAGCGAAAACCCTAAGGCGGACGCGAATCCAGGAGGAGAAGGAAGAGCAGATCCTGGAGGCGGCGCTCGACGTGTTTTCGGCAAGCGGCTTCCGCGGCTCGACCATCGACCAGATCGCCGAAGTGGCCGGCATGTCGAAACCCAATCTGCTCTATTACTTCCGCACCAAGGAAGCCATGCACCGGGCGCTGATCGACCGGGTGCTCTACACTTGGCTGGAGCCGCTGCGGGCCTTCGACGCCGAGGGCAATCCCGAGGAGGAAATCCGCAGCTACATCAGACGCAAACTGGAGATGGCCCGCGATTTTCCGCGCGAGAGCCGGCTTTTCGCCAATGAGGTGCTGCAGGGCGCGCCGCATATCGAGGACGAGCTGAAGGGGCCGCTAAAGGAACTGGTCGACGAGAAGGCGGAGGTCATCCGCGCCTGGGCGAAAGCCGGCAAGATCGTCAAATGCGACCCCTACCATCTGATCTTCTCCATCTGGTCGACGACGCAGCATTACGCAGATTTCGACGTCCAGGTGCGGGCCGTGCTCGGACAGGAGCATTCCGGCGATGGGCGCTTCGAGGATGCGGCGCGGTTTCTGGAGCAGCTCTTCATCGGCGGGCTGCGACCGGATCCCATCGGGACGTGACCTTTACTCTCTCCTAGGAAGCGGCACCCGGGCAAGAATATCCGTCATGCCTTCCATCGTATAGGGCTTCTGCAGCACAGGTGCGTCCGAATGGCTGTTCGCCTGGGCGATGCCTTCCCCATAACCTGTGGCAAAAATGAAGGGCACGCCGTCAGCTGCGAGCCGGTCGGCGATCCCGAAACTCGTCTCATCGCCGAGATTGACATCGAGAAGCGCCAGATCGAAGGACCGGCCAGCCAGGATTTCCATCGCCTCGGTGACACTTGGCGCCGTTGCCACCTCGGCGCCGAGCCGGCGCAGGATGTCCTCGCCATCCATGGCGATGATCAGGTTGTTTTCCACCAGCAGAACATTCAGGCCGGAGAGTGGCTGAGCGTCGGCAATCGTCTTGCGATCGGCCGCTCCGACCGGAGCCGGCTTTGACGGTTCGCTCGTCGGGCCGACGACATGTCGCGCCGGAATGCAGAAATCCGCCTCGAGCCCGTCCTTGGCGTAGCGGACCTCCGCCTTGCCGCCGAGGTCATAGGGAATCGAGCGGCGGATGATGGTCGAACCGAAGCCGTGGCGTTTGGGTTCGATGACGGGCGGGCCGTCCTTTTCGTGCCAGTCAATGTGCAGATTGCCCTCGTCGTCGCGCCGCCAGCCGAGTTCGACGGTGCCGCTGCCGTTGCCGGAAAGACTGCCGTATTTGGCGCTGTTGGTCATCAGCTCATGGAAAACAAGGGCGGCGGTGGAGAATGCCTGCGGTTCCAGCAGTACGTCCTCGCCGCTCATCCGGATGCGTTGTGCGTTTTTCCCGAGATAGGCGGCAGTTTCCGCCAGCAGCAATTGCCGGAGCGAAGCGGGCGCCCAGTGGTCGCGGGTAATCTGATCATGGGCACGGGCGAGCGACTGGATGCGGCCCTCGAGCTGGCGGATGTAGTCGCCAAGGCTGACGGAGGTTGCCTGTGACTGCCGGACGATACCGGTGATGAGGCTCAATATGTTGCGGACACGGTGGTTCAGTTCGGCGATCAGCAGTTCCTGGCGCTCGTTTGCCGTCTGGCGCGCCATGCTGACCTCGTCGGTGAGGCGCAACACCACCTCGATCAATGTAACGCGGATGGTTTCGGCGACGCGGTGCTCGGCTTCGGTGAAGGGCAGCGAGCGGCCGCGCACCAGTTCAGACCAGGCTTCGAAACTCTTGCGCGGCGTCAGCCGCGGGCCGTTAGGGCCGTACTCCACCGGCTTATACGGGTCGCCGCCCCAGCGGACAGTGCGCACCAATTCCTGACGGAAAAGCACGACATAATCGCGCGGCGAACGCGAGATGGGGATGGCGAGCATGCCCGCCACCGCGTCGTCGACTTCAAGATCCGGATAGGCTTCTGCGAGCCTGTCCACGGCATAGATGCGGCCGGCGGCATTGCGGTTGAGGTGGCGGACGAGGGCTGTGAAGCCTCTCTCGTCCGGCCCGATGCCGGCAAGTGCCAGCCGGCCGTTGATCCAGACGCCGATGCCGTCGGCAGGAATGGCGTCGGCAAGCGCCTCGATCAGCCAGGCGGGATCGTCGAGCAGGCTTGCATTGTCCGCCACGGAGGTGAGGAGCCGGTCGGCGATGCGGCGCGCCTTGGTCTCGTATTCGAGAGCCTGCCGCCGTTCGCGGCTTTCAAGGCGCGAAGCAAACATCTGGCCGAAGAGTTCGGCAGTGGAGCGGCTTTGGGCCGAAGGCAGACGCGGGCCGTAGTGATGGCAGGCAAACAGGCCCCAGAGCCTGCCGTCGACGACGATCGATATGGAGAGCGAGGCGCCAACGCCCATGTTTTTCAAATATTCGATATGGATCGGCGAGACCGAACGCAAGACCGACATGGAAAGATCGAGCGGCTGGCCGTGTTCGTCGAGCGGCGGGAGGATCGGGACCGGGACGGCGTCGACATCGGCAATGATGCGGAACAGGTTGCGCAGATAAAGCGCGCGTGCCTGCACCGGAATGTCGGAAGCCGGGTAGTGCAGCCCGAGAAACGAGCCGATCCCGGCCCGGGCGGCTTCCGCCACGACTTCGCCGGAACCGCTTTCGTCGAAACGGTAGACCATGACCCGATCGAAGCCGGTGAGGGCGCGCGCCTGTCTTGCTCCTTCGCGGAAAAAAGCCTCCATTGTTTCCGTGTGATCGAGGCGGGACATCATGCTGCGCATTGAGAGGGAAGCGGCGTCGCGCCTGTCTTCCTGGCAGCGCTCGCCTTCGATGATGACCTGACCTTTGTTCAGATGCACGGCAACGTCGAACCTGTTTTGATCGGGCGTCAGAGCAATGCCGAAAATGCGCTCGACGACGTCGGAGCTGCGCAACGTGGTCAGCTTGTTGCGGACCGTGTGGAGTGCTTCAGGGGTGATCAGGGAGACAATGGGACGGCCGATCGCGTCGGTCTGCGCAACACCGAGGAACTCCACCAGATTTGTAGAGGCGCGCGTGACAATCCAATCTGAGGATACCGCCAAGAGAAAACCGAAGGGTTGAACCGAGCCGAGCTGGTGTATCGGCTCGCGGTCGCAATTGGTGAGATCGACGGGTTCGTGCGTGCCGCTCATTGGACAGCTTCCGTGGGGACCGCTTCCATCGGGGCCGCTTCCAGCGTGAGTTGCCCGGCTTTGAGGAAGAGGTCGAAGACATCGCGGGCAGCGGTTATGGCAGCGGCGGGATCGTCGACGTTGCTCCCGTCAAGACGATCCATGAAGAGCCGCATGGCGTCCTTTGGGCCTTGCGGGCTCAGGTAGCTGCCGGGCAAGTGATCAGGGATGGCCTTGGCGAGCAGGGCGCCGCCGAGCTTGGAGCCTTCAAGGACGTAGGCAGCCCCCCAGACCGCCGCGTCGCAATGCAATGCCGGTTGCGGAAGGAGCGGGGGCAATCGATCGTCGAGCGCCCTTATGTCGGCAGCGAGCAGGTGTGCACGCCTTCGTCCCGTCCAGTCGGGGAGCAGGCGGGCGATTCCGGCTTGCTCAAGCGCATGTTCGACTGATGGTACGACCTGGGCATGGGCGCGCAGGAAGGCCTTGTAATCCTGGGGGCGTGAGAGGTTGAAACTGCCGAAGAGAGTGTCGACCGCGGCGTGGCAATCTGCTGTTTGTGCGCGGAGGGCGCTGCGAAGTGACATGCTGACCGTGTTCCGAGTGATATGGCGTGCGCTATGAGGGGCGACGAACTAGCGATATACTGCGGCATCGGGTTATTTCCAGAGAAACGGCTAGGAATAACATAGGTTTCTCGCCAGCTGGTGGCTGCAATCCACCATTGGCGATCAGCACCCAACGTTCAGCCCATCATTGCGGGCAGTCTGGCGGCGAGCGTGTCGATCGCGAGCCTCACCTTGGGCAGCATGACCGGGGAGCGTAGCCAGATGGCATGGGCATCGAAGACATTGGCCGGTTCGTGCTTCAGCACCTGAATGAGCCGGCCTGCCAGCACCTGCTCGCGTACCAGCCAGCAAGGCAGCCAGGCCAGGCCGCGCCCGGCGACGGCGGCATCGGAAATCGACGCGAGGTCGTCGAGCCGCAGCCGTGCCTTCGGCTGCATCCGCCGTCCGGGATCGGCTGCAGTGGGGAATATCCACCCTTTGTCGTTATCGCCCCGCCTGTAAACGATGCCTTCATGCAGCGGAATATCGGAGATCGTCTGCGGCGCGCCATATCTTTCCAGATAGGCGGGCGATGCACAGACGGTCATGCGCTGGCGGGCGATCGCCCGGGCCATCAGATCCGGATTGTCCTTCAGCGGTCCGTTGCGGATGGCAAGGTCGAAGCCGTCCTCGAGCAGGTCGACGATCCGGTCGCTGAAGGAAAGGTCGAGTTCGAGATCCGGATGTTCATCGAGCAGGCTTGCGAGGATCGGCGCGATGCAATGGCGGCCGAAAAGCACGGGCATGGAGATGCGCAACCGGCCGCGCACATCACGCCGGCCGGATTCCAGCATGGCTTCCCCGAGGCGGATTTCCTCGACCGCTCGCAGGCAGCGCTCGTAGAAGAAACGGCCTTCCTCGGTCAGGCTCTGCATGCGCGTCGTGCGGTTGAAAAGCCGAACGCCGAGACGCTGTTCCAGACGTGCGATCGTCTTGCCGACGGCCGAGCGCGTGAGGTGGAGCCGCTCGGCGGCAGCCGAAAAGCCGCCTGCCTCGACGGCTTCGACAAAAATCGAGATCCCCTTCAGCTGTTCCATTTGTTTCCTCTTTGGAACCATTCTGGCGAATTAATATCGCAACTGGCGCAAAATATTCAACGATATGTTTTCGCTCCCTGTAATGGACAAGGAGCAAGACAATGCAGACAACACGGCAATGGCAGATCGATGCGGTTGGATCGGAGCACAATCTCACGGTCGGCGAGCGGAGGCTCGAACCGGTTTCGGGAAACAGGATCCTGGTCCGGACGGAAGCCGTCTCGCTCAATTTCCGCGACCGGCTGGTGATGGAGAGCGGTATGGGATTGCCGCTGCAATTTCCCTTCGTGCCGGCCTCCGATATGGCGGGGGTCGTGGAGACGGTCGGGCCTGAGGTCACCCGTTTCAAGCCGGGCGACCGGGTCATTTCGACCTTTTCGCCCGACTGGATCGACGGACGCGGGTTGGGCGATGCCCGCACGCCGCCTTACAAGACACGCGGCGGCGTCTATCCCGGCGTCCTTTCCCAATACACCGTTCTGTCGGAGGAATGGTATTCGCGCGCACCCGATACGCTCGATGCAGCACAGGCGAGCACCTTGCCCTGCGCCGGGCTGACTGCCTGGTTCGCCTTGATCGAACGCGGCGGTCTGAAGGCCGGTGACAAGGTGCTGGTGCAAGGCACCGGCGGCGTGGCGCTTTTCGGCCTGCAGATCGCCAAGGCGCACGGCGCCGAGGTCTTCATCACCTCAGGCAGCGCGGAGAAGCTCGAGCGCGCCGTTGCTCTCGGCGCCGATCACGCGATCAACCGCCGCGAGGGCGACTGGGTTGAGCAACTCTACCAACTGACCGGCGGCTATGGCGCCGACCACGTGCTTGAGATCGTCGGCGGCCCGCATCTCGACCTGGCACTGAAAGCGGTGGCGATCAATGGCCGCATTTCCGTGATCGGCGTGCTCGAAGGCTTCGAAGTCTCCGGCCAGGCCGCTCCGCTGCTGCTCAAGGCGCCTGTCGTGCAGGGCATTTCCGTCGGCCATCGCCGCGCGCTGGAAGACCTGGTGCGGGCAGTCGACCAGAACGGGCTGAAGCCCGTGATCGACAAGCGCTATGCCTTCGACGAATTCCCGCAGGCGCTCGATCATCTCTATCGCGGGCCCTTTGGCAAGGTGGTCGTCGAGTTCTGACGGTCGCGATCTTCCGTTCGATTAAGTTATGCGGCCATTCAAAGGGCGACAGCGCCGGGCATCTGAAAAGACGCGCGGCGCTGCCGGCGGAGAAGGGAGGCCGCTCAGGCCGCGGCTGGAACGCCTTGTTCGAAGGTGAAGCGTTCATCGGCCCAGCCGGTCATGCCGCCGATCATCAGTTTCACGGACAGGCCGAGGCGGGAGAGGCGAAGTGCGGCCTTGTCAGCGCCGTTGCAATGCGGGCCGGCGCAATAGACGACGAAGAGCGTGTCGGAGGGCCAGGCCGACATGCGGTGCGCCGTCATCTTTCCATGCGGCAGGTTGATGGCGCCGGGAATGTGGGACTGTGCAAAGAGCGTCGGCGAGCGTACGTCGAGAAGAACGAAATCGACCTTGCCAGACGCAAAGGCTGCGTGGACGTCGGAGCAATCGGTCTCGAAGGCAAGCTTGGCGGCAAAATGGGCAGCGGCGATATCAGCAGCGGCGGCGGGGATGTCTGCGACGGGGCTTGGCATTTGCGATTTCCTTTTTGGTTCGAATTGCAGCCTGGTATCGCCGATGCTAAAGCTCTGCGAAATTGGCCATCATGACTGACAGCGTAAAGATCATGCCAAACTCCTCGCCGCAGCAGACGAAAGGACCGCTGGTCGCAGCGCTTGCCTATGACGGGCTCTGCACTTTCGAATTCGGCATCGTCTATGAGGTCTTCGGCCTGCCACGCCCGGAGATGGGGGAGGATTGGTATCGCTTCTCGGTCTGCGGCATCGAACCGGGGCCGCTTCGCGCCGCCGGAGGGCTGACGGTCGCCGTCGACAAGGGCCTGGAGGTGCTCGATGAGGCGGATCTGATCGTCGTGCCCGGCTGGCGGGCGATCGATGCGCCGGTGCCGGCACCCCTCGCGAGAGCACTGACGGCAGCGCATCAGCGCGGCGCGCGCATCATGTCGCTCTGCTCGGGCGTTGCAGTTCTTGCCGGATCGGGACTGCTTGCCAACCGCAGGGCGACGACACATTGGCGCTATGTCGCCACGATTGCCGCGCGTTATCCCGACATCACGCTCGATGCCGACGTTCTCTACATGGACGAAGGCAGCCTGCTGACGGCGGCAGGCAGTGCTGCCGGCATCGATCTCTGCCTGCATGTGGTGCGCGGCGATTTCGGTTCGGAGGCGGCAAACAGCGTCGCCCGCCGGCTGGTCGTGCCACCGCATCGCGAAGGCGGACAGGCGCAATTCATTCGCGCGCCGGTTCCCGAGGAGCGCGAGGGCATCCGCTTGGGGCCGCTGATCGAATGGATGCGCGAAAGCCTTTCCGAGGACCAGCCGATCAGCCTGCTTGCCAAAAGAGCCGGTATGAGCATGCGCACCTTTCAGCGGCGCTTCGAAGCGACGACGGGTCTCAGCGTCGGCGAATGGCTGCTGACGGAGCGGCTGCGCCATGCCCGCGATCTGCTGGAGAGGGAACTTGCCGTTTCGCTCGACGATATCGCCGTCGCCAGCGGCTTTGGAACACTGGCGACGATGCGGCATCATTTCCGCAGGCGGCTCGGGACGAGCCCGAATGCCTATCGGAAGTCGTTCGGCGGTTAGATCGACCGTTGGCGAGAAGACTGCAACGCCGCGGAACGATATTCTCCGCGGCGTTGCAAATCCCTATTCCGCCGCCTGGCGTGCCATCGGGTTGTTCGGGTGCGTCGTCCAGTTGGCATAGTTCGGGTCGACGACGCGGCCGGTGCGCTTGTCGAGGGTGCCGGCGGGAAGCTGCTCCATGGTGATGCAGTTCTCGACCGGGCAGACGCTGACGCAGAGATTGCAGCCGACGCATTCCTCGTCCATCACCTCGAAATGACGAGCGCCGTTGACGAAGTTGGTGATTGCCTGGTGCGAGGTATCCTCGCATGCGATGTAGCAGCGGCCGCACTTGATGCAGGCGTCCTGGTCGATCTTGGCCTTGGCGATGTAGTTGAGGTTCAGATACTGCCAGTCGGTGACGTTGGGCACGGCGCGGCCGGTAATGTCGTCGAGGTTGCGGTGGCCTTTTTCGTCCATCCAGTCGGAGAGGCCCGTGATCATCTCCTGGACGATCTTGAAGCCGTAGGTCATCGCCGCTGTGCAGACCTGGACGTTGCCGGCGCCGAGAACGAGGAATTCGGCCGCGTCCCGCCAGGTGGTGATGCCGCCGATGCCTGAGATCGGCAGGCCGTAGGTTTCGGGATCACGGGCGATCTCGGCCACCATGTTGAGCGCGATCGGCTTGACCGCCGGGCCGCAATAACCGCCGTGGCTGCCCTTGCCGCCAACCGTCGGGTTGGGGGCGAAGTTGTCGAGATCGACGGAGACGATCGAATTGATCGTGTTGATCAGCGAGACGGCATCGGTGCCGCCCGCCTTGGCGGCGCGGGCGGGGCGGCGGACATCGGTGATGTTGGGCGTCAGCTTGGTGATGACGGGCATTCGGGTGTACTGCTTGCACCAGCGCACGACCATTTCGATATATTCCGGCACCTGGCCGACCGCGGAACCCATGCCGCGCTCGGACATGCCGTGCGGACAGCCGAAATTGAGCTCGATGCCGTCGGCGCCGGTCTCTTCGACCAGCGGCAGGATCGCCTTCCAGGCCTGCTCCTCGCAGGGTACCATGATCGAGGCGATCAGCGCCCGGTCCGGCCAGTTCATCTTCACCTGCTTCATTTCCCGCAGGTTGGTATAGAGGTCGCGGTCGGTGATGAGCTCGATATTGTTCAGCCCCAGCAGGCGGCGGTCGGCGCCCCAGATCGCGCCGTAGCGCGGGCCGTTGACGTTAACGACAGGCGGGCCTTCCTCGCCCAGCGTCTTCCAGACCACGCCGCCCCAACCGGCCTTGAAGGCACGCTCGACGTTGTAGGCCTTGTCGGTCGGCGGCGCCGACGCCAGCCAGAACGGGTTCGGGGACTTGATGCCGACGAAATTATTGCGGAGATCAGCCATTGTTCATTCTCCCCTTCATGCAACCGCGACAGCCGGAGCGGCGGCCGCGGTGAGGGTGCGGTGGATGGATTCAGCCGCGTCGCGACCGTGGGCGACGGCGGAAACCGTGAGGTCGTCGCCGCCGAAGACGCAGTCACCACCGGCCCAGACGCCGTCGAGCGAGGTATGGCCTTCGCCATCGACGGCGATGCGGCCGCTTTCCATGCGCAGCGAACCGAGACCGGAGGCGTCAAAGGTCTGGCCGATCGCCTTGAAGATCTGGTCGGCGGCAATGACGCCGGTTTCGCCGGTCCCGACCAGGCGGCCTTCGAGAAGCTTGGTATATTCCACTTCGATGGCGGCGACTTTGCCGTCCTGCGACAGGATCGATTTCGGCGCCAGCCAGTGGCGGATGATGACGCCCTTGGAGCTTGCCAGATCCTGCTCGAATTCCGAAGCGTTCATGTGTTCCTTGCCACGGCGGTAACAGATCGTCACCTCCTCGGCGCCAAGCAGCTTCGCCTGCACGGCAGCGTCGATCGCCGTCATGCCGCCGCCAAGGACGACGACGCGGCGGCCGACGGCGATTTCGCTCTTGTTTTCAGCCTGACGCAGTGCCGCGATGAAATCGACGGCGTCGTCGACGCCTGCGAGGTTCTCGCCCTCGATGCGCAGCGCGTTGACGCCGGCAAGGCCGATACCGAGGAAGACGCCGTCATATTGGGCCTGCAGATCGGCAAGCGAGAAATTGCGGCCGAGAAGCTGCCCATGCCGGACCTCGATGCCGCCGATCGAGAGGATGTAGTCGACTTCCTTCTGGGCGAAATCGTCGACCGTCTTATAGGTGGCGATGCCGTATTCGTTGAGGCCGCCGGATTTTTCCCTGGCATCATAGATGACGACGGAATGGCCTTTCACGGCCAGGCGATGGGCGGCGGCAAGGCCGGCTGGGCCTGCGCCGACGACGGCGATCGTCTTTCCGGTCGGTTCGGCCCTGGCATAGAACTGCTTGCCGGCCTGCATGGCGGCATCTGTCGCATAACGCTGCAGGCGGCCGATCTCGACGGGCCGCTCTTCGGCCGTGTTGCGCACACAGGCCTGTTCGCAGAGTTCTTCGGTGGGACAGACGCGGGCGCACATGCCGCCAAGGATGTTCTGATCGAAGATCGTCTTTGCCGAGCCGATCGGATTGCCCGTCGAAATCTGGCGGATGAACAGCGGAATGTCGATCGAGGTGGGACAGGCCGTCATGCACGGCGCGTCATAACAGAAATAACAGCGGTCGGCGGCGACCAGCGCCTCGTGATTGTCGAGGCGCGGATGCAGATCGGAAAAATTAGCCTCATACTCGGCGGGCGAAAGCCGGCCAGCATGAATCCCAGTTTCCAGTCGTTCCATTGAAGTTCCCTCATTATTGGTAAACGGCCTGTGAGGGAAAGCGTAACTCAGGTTTAAAAATTTATCAAACGGTAAAATTTTGACGGTTTTCTCTTGCTGGATGCCAAGTAATCAATTGTTTTTATTGGAAGAATTTATCTGGTCCGCATTCGTGAAATGGCTGGACGCGCCCCGCGCCAAGGGCATCGGAAAAAAGATTCAAAAAAGTCGAATTTTTTTCCGATCGGAGGGAACCAAAGTTTGATGTCGCCGTTATTGCGATATCCGGATGGTGATCGCATCGACCCAACATGCGCGCCCCCAACCCACTATCCGGACGTACTCACGGTCCCCTCCCGGTGAGTGAAGACAGCCGGTGCGCCGCCCTCGCACCGGCTGTTTTTCCGTTTGGCGCCTATTTCCAGGCTTTCACACGCGTTTGAAGATCTCGAATTCGGTTTCCGGAATGGTCAGGCGATACTCGATGCGGCCGGGAACGAGTTTCAGCTCCGCCTTGCCATTGACCGACGAAGGCACGACCCGCTCCAGCACGGTGCGGCCGAAGCTGTTGTCGCTGAATTCGTGGACTTCCGACTGATCATGAAGCACCTCCGCCCAAGCGACTTCGATCGCCTTCCTGTCGCCGATTGCGGCTTCGCGGCAATTCAGCGTGATCGAGGCGGCGCCGCCTGATATCGCGCCGTAGGAGGCGGAGTTGACGATGAGTTCGTGGAGGGCGAGCCCGAGATGCACGGCGGCATTCGGCGTCAGATGCGCATTGATGCCATAGATCGGCATGGAGCCTGATGTTTCCGGCCAATAGGGGGCGAACTGCTTTTCGGCGAGTTCGAAGAGATAGGCGCCGCGCCAGCTCGAATCGGTAATCAGATCCTGCGAGTTGGAAAGCGATTGCAGCCGTCCGCGGAATTTGAGGAGGAAGGTGTCGAGAGACAGCGTGTTGCGCGCGGTCTGCGTGGCAATCCCCTGGATGATGGCGAGAAGGTTCTTCGAGCGGTGTGAGAGTTCGCGCAGCAGCGATTTCAGCACTTTTTCGCGGTGCCGGCTTTCGGTCACTTCGGCCATGACGGAGAGAAGTCCGTGCGCGCCGCGTTCACCGGTGCGCTGGATCTTCAGTTCATAGGTACGCCTTTCGCCGTCGACGTCGATCTCGACCTCGGCATTGTTGGGGATCCCGGTTTCCAGCACCTTGTGTTTCAGCGCTGTCAGATATCGCCCATGGGCGTCGCCGAAAAGGGCAGCGTCGCTGTTGCCGGGCATAAAGAGCGCTGCAAAATGCGGCGGCAGATTTTCGGCGTAGAAGATCGACAGCCGGGCGTCTTGGCAGAGGATTGAAATCCCGGCGCTGCCGAGCGCGCGTTCCATCATTGCGGCTTTGCCTTCGAAGGTGAAAGGCACGCCGGACAATGGTTCAGTCGTATTCACTCGACCGCCTTTCCTTGTGACATCTTGAACGTCGCTGAAGGGAGCGCCCTTCCAGACACCGCCTGTCAACTCTAGAACAAAGCGCTGCAAAAACCGTTAAAGCCACCGGAGTCCCGGTAGCACCGGAACGCATGCTTTGGCGATTTGGTTCCGAAGTCCGGAAAATTGCGTCTCAGGCGGCCACTCTGGTCGATTCGTTGAAGAAAAGAGCTTGGCTGATCAGTGCCTTGACCATGTCCGGATTGAAGGGCTTGGTGACAAGGAAAGTCGGCTCAGGGCGCTCGCCGGTCAGAAGCCGTTCAGGGAAAGCGGTGATGAAGATCACCGGCACGCTCGACGTCTTCAGGATGTCGTTGACTGCGTCGATACCGGAACTGCCGTCGGCAAGCTGGATGTCGGCCAGCACCATGCTCGGCTTGGTCTTATTGTAGAGCGCGACGGCTTCGGCATGCGTGCGGGCGATGCCGGTGACGCGATGGCCGAGGCTTTCGACCATCTGCTCAATATCCATGGCGATCAGCGGCTCGTCCTCGATGATCATGATATCGGTGGCGACCTGACGGGAAATTTCCTGCGAGGCCACGTCGAGCAGATGCATGACGTCCTGTTCCTCGGTTTCCAGGATATCGGCGATTTCGGCGACGCGAAAATTTTCCACGGAGGCGAGCAAAAAGGCCTGACGGGCACGAGGCGAAACCTTGGAAAGGTTCAGTGTGGCGCGTTGCTCCCAGGCATAGGGCGAAGTCGGCTCTGGAATCTGGACTGCGGTGGAACCAAACAGTTGCGTAAACAGTTTGTAGAGTGCGACCCGGTCGTTCGCCGTATCCGGGAAAATCGACAGATCGGCGATGATGGCTTCGAGGACGGCGGCGACATAGGCGTCGCCCGAAGTCTGGGTGCCGGTGAGGGCGCGGGAATAGCGGCGCAGATAAGGAAGGTGCGGCGCAATTCGAGTAGAAAGTGTCATTAATGGCTCCTGCATACAGGCCGGCATTGGCTTCAATGAGCGGTTAACGTCGCCTTGCTAAAAAAGTTCCGGAACGGGAGGAACTTTTTTTGTCGCGCCGCATTATTCCAGCCGACAATGAAAGGGCGTAGCGTTTTGACCCATGCAACGGCAAATACTGGCGACATCGACACTGGAACGTTCGGAGTCGATGGTTGAAATCATGATTGATCCCCTGCACGCCCCTCTAACAGACAACCGGCGAGAAGACGAATTGATGACTACACGCAAGAAAGAGGCAGCCGATCAGCGAAAGCTGGAGCTGCGGGCAAGCGACATCCTGGACCCGAACAATCAGATCGGCGTCAGGTTGCGGTCGCTTTATGCGGCCGCACAGGATGAAGCGATTCCCGATCGTTTTCTCGACCTTCTCGAAAAGCTCGACCATGCTGAAATGATGGCTTCCGCCAAAATGGCCGAATAGGATCGCCGCATGGAAGATAAAGCGCAACCCAGCTTCAAGCGGGAACTGCTGGCGGCACTCCCCAGTCTTCGCGCCTTCGCGATCTCGCTCATCGGACGGCACGACCGTGCCGACGATCTCGTCCAGGACACCATCATGAAAGCCTGGGCCAAACAGGATCATTTCGAGATGGGCACCAATATGAAGGCCTGGCTCTTCACGATCCTGCGCAACGAACTCTACAGCCAGATGCGCAAGAGCGGCCGCGAGGTTCAGGACAGCGACGGGCTGTTTACGGAATCGATGGCGATGCATCCCTCGCAATATGGCGCGCTCGATCTGCAGGACTTCAAAAAGGCGCTCGACCAGCTGCCGCCGGACCAACGCGAAGCGATCATCCTCGTCGGCGCCTCGGGTTTCTCCTATGAGGAGGCCGCCGAAATCTGCGGCTGCGCCGTCGGCACCATCAAGAGCCGCGTCAACCGGGCCCGCCAGCGACTGCAGGAATTGCTGCAGATATCAGGCGAGGCGGATTTCGGCCCCGACGCCACGTCGGCGCCGCTGACGTCGAAGGCCTTTGCCTTCTGACAAGAGTTATACTTGGGAGGAAGGCCGGCTGCCCCTTCGGGCGCCGGCTTTTTTGCGTTCGTGGGAGTGTTAGAAGGGCGTGTATCCAAAAGTGGTGGATAGTTGTCTAACGCGCACTACTGTTCGTCCCTCATTCCTGTGCTCGTCACAGGAATCCAGTGCGCCCAAGTCCTTGGGCGCGAAAGGTTTTTCCCACCTGCCGTGTCGGTTCATTCACCGCGCGGAACGCGCCGTAGCTGGATTCCTGTGACAAGCACAGGAATGAGGGAGAGCGAGGTGGGAGTCATGCCTAATCTTCCGCTGGTAATGTGAAGAGGAAATACTTTCCCCTCTCCATTCTCGTGACAGTTGCGGGATAGGAGCAGGTGGGTTGCCACCTCAATCAATCCTCGCGCTTCGAGCCCACCAGATTGGCCGCGACGATTGCCGCCAGGACGCCGGCGGTCAGGAGCGGCTGGGCGCGGACGAGGCCGAGCCCGACCGTTGCCAGCGATTCCAGTGCCGCGCGGCGTTCACGGGCGCGGCGCGCTTCCCGGGCGTTGATGATCGCCATCACCACCAGCGCGATGATGGCGATCAGCAGCGCGCAGGCGGCCAGGAAGAGGGCCGCGCCGACCGGGCCGTAGATGCCGGCGAGCCAGATGGCGCCGGCGGTGACGGCCAGCGCGTAGGCGGTGAGGAGGAAGAGCACGGCAAGCGCAATGAAGATGCCATTGCGCTTGGCGCGTGCAACGGTGCGGTGCACGCTTGCGCCCGTCAGCAGGCTGAGGATCGATAACAGCATCGCGCTTCCTCAGCGCCGGGCGAGGAAGGCGATGGCAAGGCCGAAAGCGGCTGCGGCGCCGATCGTTGCCAATGGATGCTTGCGCACGGTCTCGCGCATTTCGGTTGCGCCGCGCTCATAGCCCTGCTGCAATTCGCGCAGCAGATCCTCGCTCCGGCCGAGCAGTTCCTCATAGCCGGCGCTGGCCTGGCCGCGGATTTTGTCGCCCTGGTGGCGTGAGCTCTTGCCAACGAGGCGGGTCAGTTCCGCGAGTTCGTCGCGCAACGCTTCGATCTGCTCCTCGATGCCGGATTCCAAATTGTGGAAGGTGCCGTTGCGGCGGCTGCGGCCGGACTGGAAGATAGAATAGCTCATGGCTGTCTCCATTGGCTGGGGCGCGCGCAAGCTCGCCTGTTTCGCACGTGGGTCACCACCGTCCGTTGCATGAATCATATCGCCCGGCATTGACCCAGATCACTGCCGACAACGTGTCGCACGGTCAAAAGTTCCGTGCAGACAGGCTCAGGGGCGGGAAACGGCGCTGTGGGCGAGCACGAAGGGGGTGCCGTCGGCCGGCACCTGATTGATCCGCAGCGCGCAGCCGAACACCGACAGCATCGTTTCGTCGGTCAGCACGTTACCGATGCTGCCGGCGGCGGCGAGGCGGCCGGATTTCATCAGCACGATGCGGTCGGCAAAGAGCGCCGTCAGGTTGAGATCGTGCATGACGGCGATGACACCGCCGCCGCGTTGGCAGAAGTTGCGGGCGAGCGTCATGATGGTCAGCTGGTGGCTGATGTCGAGGCTCGAGACCGGCTCGTCGAGCAGCAGCCAACAGGGCTTGCCATCGACGACGGGCTCGGCGATCTGGCAGAGCACGCGGGCAAGCTGCACGCGCTGCTGCTCGCCGCCGGAGAGTTCCTGATAGAAACGGCCTTCGAAGCCGGTCAGGTCGACGGAGGCGAGCGCGGCCGCCGCCGTCTGCTCGGCCTTGTCGGGATGCAGGTTGAGGCCTGATGTCAGGCCCATGCGGACGATCTCGCGCACGGTGAAGGGAAAGGAGATGGTGCTTGCCTGCGGCAGCACGCCGCGGATGGCGGCAAGCTGCCAGGGTTTCAGCCCCTTGACCTCGTCGCCGCCGATGCGCACCGAGCCGCCATAGGCAAGTTCGCCGGAGATGGCTTTCATCGTCGTCGTCTTGCCGGAGCCGTTCGGTCCGGCAATCGCCGTCAGTTCGCCGCCCTTTGCGGTGAAGGCAACGTCGCTGATGATGGCCTTGCCGGAAAGGCGCACGGAGACGCCGGAAACTTCGATCATCTGAACGTCACTCACAACATCCGCTCACAGCGCAAGACGCGAACGCTGCCTCAGCAGGATCCACAGGAAGAACGGCCCGCCGACCGCCGCGGTGATGATGCCGATCGGCAGTTCGGCCGGCGCAACCAGGGTGCGCGCCAGGACATCCGCGAAGATCAGCAGCGAGCCGCCGAGAAGCGCTGCGGCCGGCAACAGGAAACGATGGTCCGGGCCGATCGCCATGCGCAGGATATGCGGCACGACGATCCCGACGAAACCGATGCCGCCGCTGACGGCGACGGACGCGCCGGTCGCCGCGGCGACCCCGACGATCGCGACATTTTTCAGCCGTTGCACCGGCACGCCCATATGAAAGGCGGCCGCCTCGCCGAGCGTGATGGCATTGAGGCCGCGCGCCATGAAGGGCAGGGCGGTGAAGGACAACAGGATGATTGGGCCGGCCGCGGCGATCTTCGTCCATGTGGCGCCGGCAAGCGAGCCCATGCTCCAGAAGGTCAGGTCGCGCAACTGCTGGTCGTTGGCCATGTAGATCAGCAGTCCTGTCATGGCGAGGGCAAGCGCGCCGAGTGCAATGCCGGCAAGCAACATCGTTGCCACGGAGGTCTGGCCGTGACGGGTGGCGATCCGGTAGAGCAACAGCGTCGTGACGAGACCGCCGCCGAAGGCGGCCGCCGGCAGAGCGTATATGCCGAGAAGGGCTGAGAGCGGGGCTGCGATGCCGCCGCCGAGCACGATGATGGTGACTGCGCCGAGGCTTGCGCCGGAGGAGACGCCGACGAGGCCTGGATCGGCCAGCGGATTGCGGAACAGGCCCTGCATCACCGCACCGGAAACCGCGAGCGAGGCGCCGATCAGGAAGCCGAGGATCGCCCTGGGCAGGCGGATATCGAAGATGATGATCCGGTCACGCATGCTGAGCGCCGTCTCGGAGCCGGCCATCTTGCTGATAACGTCGAGGATCGAGGCATCTGAAGCGCCTGTCGTCACCGAAAACAGCATCGAGAAGACCGAGCCGGCGGCAAGCAGAACGATTGCCAGCAAGGCAAGCCGCGTCCGGTCGCCCGCCGGCCTGATTTCGCGCATGTCTGCCATCGACACGTGTCGCCCTCGTTCCATGGCTTGCGGCAGGGCCATGATCAGCCCCCGTAGATCGCCGTGTTGAGATCCCGCGCCGCGGCTGCCGTGCGCGGACCGAAGCCGAGCAGGTAGACGCCGTCCATCCGGATGATCGCTTTTTTCTCGCCTGCTGGCGTCAGCGCGATCGCCGGCTGCGCCAGCAGGTCCTCGTTCTTGGTGCCGGCGCCATCGCCGCGGTTCATCATCAGGATGAAGTCAGGCTTGGCTTCGATGATCGCCTCGTCCGTCAGCGGCTTGTAGCCTGGGAATGCGCCGACGGCGTTGACTGCGCCGGCGAGCTTGACGATGCCGTCGGCTGCGGTGCCGGTGCCCGATGCCATGATCCGGCCGTTCTGGGCGCTGAGGATGAAGAGGACGCGCTTGCGTTCGGCCTCCGGGCGCTTTTCGGCATCGGCGATCGCCGCGTCGAGATCGGCCGCGACCTTTTCTTCAAGTGCCTTCGCCTTGTCCTGCACGCCAAGCAGCGTGCCGACGCGGTCGATCTTGGCGATGATGCCGTCGCGGGTAAAGGCGCTCGGCACGGTCTCGAAGGGTACGCTGGCATTCTTCAGCACAGCCAGCGCCTCCTGCGGGCCTGAACCTTCGACGGCGATGATCGCCGTCGGGTTCATGGCGAGGATGCCTTCCGGCGAGAGTGCACGCATGTAGCCGACGTTCGGCAGCTTCAACGCCGCCTCCGGATAGATGCTCGTCGTGTCGCGGGCGATCAGCCGGCTTTCCTCGCCGAGCGCATAGACGATCTCGGTGATGTCGCCGCCGACCGAAACCAGGCGTGACGTGTCGAGCTTCTTTTCCTCGCCATGGGCGGCGCGCACGAAGGCGAAGCCTTCGATCGGCCGCGCCGTCGGGATCAACGGCAGCGCCATGACGGCTGCCGTCAGGGCCAGTTCCCAGGCACGGATCCGGCGCAGATTGTTACGCATCGTCATCGCTATGATCCTTATGCGGCCACGCTTGCTGCCCGCGGCAGGTTTTCCATGATCTCGCGCCACTCGACGCGTTCGTCGGAACCTTCCTGCCGCTTGCCGAAGAACTGGATGATCATTTCGCCGTTTGCATCGTAAGCCTCCAGCGAGGTGACGTGCCCGTCCTTGGTCGGCTTGCGCACGGCCCAGGTCTCGGCGATGTGATCCTGGCGCAGATGCAGATGGAAGGTCGGGTCCATGATATTGATCCACGGACCCATCGGCTGCACGTTGAAGATCGGGCCGGAATGGATCTGGACGATGCCGTTATTGGCGACGAAGCACATGATCGGCAGGCCTGATTTGACCGAGGCATGCATCATCTCTGCCGTCGCTGTGTTGTCGAGTTTCCAGGCATAGTCGTCGCCGACGCTGCGTACGGCCGCCTGGCGGCCGATCTTCAGGCGCTTCAGCATGCCGAAGAACTCGTGTGTATCGGTGAGTTTGCTCCAATTGTCGCGCAGCTCGTCGCGGCTGACGTCGGCGGTTTCATCGACGGCATTCGAGGTCTCGGCCTCGATAAATTCCTGCGACTGGTCTTCCAGCTTCAACTCGGCGACGATGGCGTGATAGGCCTCGACATTCGAGCTTGGGCGCAGATGCACCTTGTGCACGGCGTTGCCTGATTTGTCGAAATATTGCAGGCTGAGGCGTTCCTGGTCGCCATCCTTCTTGGAGACGGCGAAGCCATGCTCCCAGCGGCTCGGGAAGATGCGCAGGTCGATATTCTCGCCGAGAACGATGGCGGCCTGCGCGCCGCTCTTGATGTTTTCGAAGACGCCGATCTTCTCGTGCACGGCGCTTTCGTTGCGCGACAGCGCCATCACTTCGCCGAGACCGGCGACGCGTTCGAGAAGCTTCAGTGCGCTGCCGTCGATGCGGGTGACGCTGATGCCGGTTTCGGCGGCGACGAGGGCTGCCTCTGATATCTTCAGCTGGGCGGCGATATCGCGCTCGCGCATCTTCGGATTTTCAGCGCGAAACGCACGGATTTCGGCTGGCGCCGGTCTTGTCTGCTCGGTCATGTCCTACCCTACTTATTGAGAATGAGCTTGCCCTGACGGGTGATCTTCAGGCGGTAGACCACGCCGTCATGTCGAATCATGATCTCGTTCGTGCCGCGGAAAAGATCCGGGCTTTCGACGATCCGGTGCTGCGCCGCAGGCTCGCTCTGCAGCGGCACATGCTTAAAGTTATCTGGCTTTTCAACCATCATTTCGGTTGGCAATTCCGTGAAGCCGGTGATCGGGATCGCCGGTTTTGATGACAATTAACTTGACTTTCTTACTCATAGTTTTTTAAAGACGCAATAGGAGACTAATGCAGTCAAGTTTTTGAGATTGCTGATATCGGGACAATGGCGGAGAAGATTATGGCGGTGAGGTTTGCGGCTGTTACGGCTGGCATGGCGATGGCGGTTTCAAGCATATGCCAGGCGCAGGATGCGGCAACCGCCAAGCTGGATATCGAACTCAACGCTCTGGCGCCATCGCAGAAGGGCTGCATGATGACCTTCGTCGCCGAGAACAATCTTCAGGCGCCGATCAACAAGATCTCCTTCGAGCTCGCCTTCTTCAATGACAAGAATGCCGTCGACCGCATCACCGTGCTCGACTTCCGCGATCTGCCGCAGGGCAAGAAGCGCGTGCGCCAGTTCGATATGCCGAACGTGAAGTGCGAGACGGTCACGCGCATCATCATCAACGACACGCCGGTCTGCGACGGACCTGTTGCCGGCGAATGCATGAAGGGTCTGGTCACCCGCTCGCAGATTTCAGTTCCCTTCGAGGGCTAAAAATACGCCGGGGATGAACTCCGGCGGACATGTTTCAGGCTGTCCGAGGCATACACAATGGCAATTTCAGCGAAGTCCAGATCGAGACAGGTGCTCATCGCGGAGCCGGACGCTGGCGGCAGCCTGAACGACAATATCCCCGGCATGCATCCCGGCCACGAGCTTTCCGATCTGCGCAATGCGCAACGGCAGCCGGCCGGCGAGGCGATGGTCCACTATGCGCGTTTCGCGCAGATACCGTCTTTTCCCGACCATCCGGAAGCCGCGCCGGCGGCTCCCGTTGCTGCGCCTCCGATGGATGCGATGGTAGAAAAGCAGGAGGATGAAAAGGCGCCCGTGCGGCGGCGGGTGGCGCTGACTTGTATCGGTTCGTTTTTCTTTCACGCCGGTCTGGTGGCGGCTCTTGCTCTGTTCATGCCGAAACCACCGAACAAAGTGATTGAAGATGCCGGCGAAGCCGTTAGCGTCATCGTGTATGGCGATTCCGATGTTGACCAGACCTCCGCAGGTGATCCGGAGCTGGAAGTGAAGCCGGAAGAAATTGCCGCAGAGGAGGTTAAGCCGGATGCGGTTCAGTCGACTAGCGAGACTACCGAATTTCAGCCGACAGAGATACAGCCAGAGCCGACTCAACCAGTCGAGGCCGAACCTGTAGAAGCCGTGCCGCCTGCCCAGGAGGTGACGCGTGTTTCGCCCGAGACAGTTGTGGCAGCGGAACCGGAGGTGCTTGTTTCTCAGAACCCCGCCGACACTTTCGTCGCTCAGCCGATGGCAACGGCGGTGCCGGAACTGCCCGTGCCCGATATCGTATCGACCACGGTACCAGAACAGGTGACGACGGCTGCAGTGCAGCCGACCGAAGTTCAGCCGGAAGAAGTGAAGCCTGTCGAGGTCGCTGAAGTCCCGCCGGAACCCGAAGAAAAGCCAGAGGCGAAACCGAAGCCGAAGGTTGAGAAGCCGAAACCGGATGAAAAAAAGCAGCCTCGGAAGAAGGTGGAGCCGGCAGGCGGAAAGAAGGGCTCGGATAGCCGGGACTCGACGAGGGGCGTTGCTACTGGTGCACAGGAGGCGCCACAGTTTGACGGCATGTCGACAACAGCTGGCAGAGGCGACGGCACAGGAAGCGCGGCGGTGGCCAATTATCCCGGCAAAGTGCAGAAGCGTATTCGCCGTGCAATTCGGGTGCCCGACGAATACAAGAGGATGGGCGGCGCCATGTCTGTGCGTCTCAAATTGACGATTGATGGAACGGGCAGGTTGGCGGCTGTCTCCGTCGCCGGCAGTTCAGGAATTGCAGACTTGGATAAGGCTGCTGTCGATGGCGTACGCCGTGCGGCGCCGTTTCCACCCTTACCCCCTGAGTGGGGTAAGCCGAGTTGGACCTTTACCCAAGAGGTTCAAGTCACGGCTCGATAAATATGATAAAAATAATCAACTTTATACTTTACTCTAAAAATCAAGTTTAATAAGGTCCACCCGCACACGCAGGAATCGTGTGACGATCAACGAGTGAACGGGTGGTATATGGCTCGCAAGGGCAAGAAGGGTTCGAACCGGGAGGTCCGCGACAGCGCGGGCGAGGACGCTGCTCAGGCATCCACCGGGCGATCCAAACTGGATGGCCGCAGTTTCCTCTATGTCGGCGGCCGCGACTGCCAGGTGGCGCATCTTCGCCAGATCTGCAGCAATTTCGGCGCCGAGCTCATTCATCACGACGGCGGCTTGCGCGAAGCGGTTTCCCGCATCGATACCGTTCTTCCCTCGGTCGACTGCGTGTTCTGCCCGATCGACTGTATCAGCCACGATGCCTGCCTGCGGGTGAAGACCGGCTGCAAGAAGTTCGGCAAGGCCTTCATCCCGCTTCGCAACGGCAGCAAATCCAGCCTGGAGCGTGCGCTGCAGACGATGAACGAACGAGACAATGCAAGATGAACGACCAGCGCCCCGACGGCTTCACCATGATCGGCCTGCACAAGCTCGCCGCGCAGACCGGCGAGGGCCTCGTGCCCGAGCTCTACGCACTTTTCCGGCAGCATGCCGAACGCCAGAATATCCACCAGAATGTGACGCTGTTCCCGACCTGGGAAGCGCGTATGCCCGGAGAAGCCGCAACAAGACCGCTTGGCCAAGCGGCGGCAAACGGTAATAATATCCTCGCTTTTCCCTCGCGTTCCGCAAGGGCGGGCAAGAGGCAGGCGTAGGGAGATTCCATGTATATCGCAATGAACCGCTTCAAGGTCGCAACCGGAAGCGAAGGTGATTTGGAGACGGTCTGGCGCAACCGCGATTCCAGCCTGCCGGAGGTGCCCGGTTTCGTCGAATTCCGGCTGCTGCGCGGCAAGGTCAACGAAGAGGAGGGCTATACGCTCTATTCCTCGCACACGGTCTGGAAAAGCGAAGCGGATTTTCAGAACTGGACGAAGTCCGAAAGTTTTCGCGCGGCGCACCGCAATGCCGGCGATCACAAGGCGATCTACAAGGGGCCGCCGGTTTTCGAAGGCTTCAATGTGGTTGATGGCGTTTGATTGCAGTTGGTGCGGCGTGATTTAGCTCTTAGCGAAATCTTGATTCTGTCTTCAGCATGGCCCCACGCACACCCTCATTCCTGTGACAGGCACAGGAATGAAGGAGGAGAAGACGTGAGCAGTCAGCAAAAACTCTCTCAAGCCTTAACCCGGAAGACAGCGCCCGCGGCAACGGCCAGCCAGCCAAGCATCATCGCCCAGCCGCCGGTCGGTGCGGCATAGGGGAAGAGGCTGGAGCCGGTAAAGCGCAAGGTGACGAGATCGCCGGCAAAAAGCAGCGTTCCGACAATCATCAGAAAACCGGCCAGCCAGGCGGTTCTGAGCCTGGCGTTGCCGAGAGCCAATGCCAGCAGGGCCGGGGCGTGGGCAAGGCACATGGCGGATGCAGATGCCGCAAGATTGGCTTCGCCGCCGCCATGGGCGGCAAGGGCGGCGAGCCCCACGCCGGCGACGCCGAACAGGCCGGCAAAGAGATAGAGCACCGGCTCCAGACGCGCGTTCAAGCTCATGGTCAATCCTTATCGCCAGATGGCCTTATAGTCAGAGGGCCTTATAGTCAGAGGGCCTTATCGTCAGGGGCCTTGTTCTGCATGTGATAGGCCAGCCGTTCGACCGGCGCCCAGATGAGATCGCGCAGCGCCTGGCTGGCAATGGTTTCATCCATGGCACGGCGGAAGCAGAGCAGCCACTCATCGCGCTCGACAGGGCCGATCTCGGCGACGAAATGGCGGCTGCGCAGGCGCGGATGGCCGCGCTTGTCGGTATAAAGCGGCGGACCGCCGAGATATCCGGTCATATATTCGTAGAATTTCTCTTCGCTGCCCTGAAGGCTCGGCGGATGCACGGCGCGCACGTTCCTCGCCTCCGGCAGCCTGTCCATCAGTTCGTAGAAGCGGTGCGTCAGCGCCCGCACGATGGGATCGCCGCCGATCGCCTCGTAAAGTGTGGTGACTTTCTCCGTCACGAAACCATCCCTGAATACATCTGTCCCCGCCTCTACATGCACCTCTGGGAAAACGATCGCAACCGTCATCAAGGTGCCGCGGCATTTCGCGCATAATCCCGGTATCGCAGGGGTTCCAATCGATTCCTCTTGACAAAACCGTCCGGACGGTATCTTTTAATCTGCATGTCGAACGCTCATCATCGCAAGAAACAGCCCGCTCTCGTGCGCCAGCAATTGCTGGAGGTCGCGGCGCGCCTTGCTGCCAGCGAAGGCATGGCTGCCGTCACGCTCGATGCGGTGTCGGCCGCCTCCAGCGTCAGCAAGGGCGGGCTGCTGCATCATTTTCCGACGAAGAATGCGCTGCTCGATGCCCTGTTCGAGAGCCTGCTCGAAAAGTTCGACGCCGATATAGAGGAACTGATGCGCGGCGATCCGCAGCCGCAGGGCCGCTTCACCCGCGCCTATCTCAGGGCGGTAGCCGGCCTAAAGGATCGTCCCGACGATTCCAGGGGGTGGACGCAGGTAACGATCGCGCTTCTGGCCGAACCCCGGCTGCGTCTTCGCTGGCGCCAATGGGTGCAGGCACGGGCGGAGGAGTACATCGGCACCGACTCCTCCCTCGATGCGCAGGTCGTGCGTTTCGCCGCCGACGGACTTTGGTTCGCAGATACGTTGGAAAGCCATGATATCGACGGCGTTCTGAGGCGGGATCTCATCGATCGCCTTGTCGAACTGACCGGCAAGTAATCCGAAAAGGAATTCGCCATGAGCCAGGCTGCCGTCTACGGGCTGCTGTTTGCAGCCATCGTGCTCGAGGTCGTCGGCACGACCGCGCTGCAACTGTCGCAGCAGTTCACCCGCATCGGGCCGACGGCACTCGTCGTCGCCTGTTATGCGGCCGCCTTCTATTGCCTGTCGCTGACGCTGAAGAGCATCCCGGTCGGCATCGCCTATGCGATTTGGAGCGCTTTGGGAATCGTGCTGATTTCCTCGGTCGGTCTGGTCTTCTTCAAGCAGCGCCTCGACCTGCCGGCCATCGTCGGGCTCGGGCTGATCGTCACAGGCGTTATGGTCGTCAATCTCTTCTCGAAATCCGTTTCACATTGATATTGCTGTGGTATTTCCAGGCGGATTTTCCGCCTTCGTCCGGCAAATTTTCCCCTTTGTCAAAATACTGACAAAGGTCTATGTGTTCCTTAGATGTGGAGGAGACGAGGCGCAGCCAGCGCCGTTTTCCAAAGCGCTTTGAATCCTGCCTTCCCGCCTATCGATACTTCCAGGTTTCTACAGGAGCACATCATGGCCATTCGCACCGTCGTCTGGGGAGAGAATATCCACGAGAATACCAATGCCGTCGTCCGGGGCATCTATCCCGAAGGCATGCACACGACGATCGCCAACGCGCTGAATACCGACCCCAGCATCTCGGCGACGACGGCGACGCTGCAGGAGCCGGAACACGGCCTCAGCGAAGCCCGCCTTGCCGAAACCGATGTCTTGACCTGGTGGGGCCACAAGGATCACGGCGCCGTCTCCGATGTCGTCGTCGAGCGTGTCGCCAAGCGCGTCTGGGAAGGCATGGGGCTGCTCGTGCTGCATTCCGGCCATTTCTCCAAGATCTTCAAGCGGTTGATGGGCACACCCTGCGCGCTGAAATGGCGTGAGGCGGGTGAGCGCGAGCGTCTGTGGACGATCAATCAGCGCCATCCGATCGCCGCCGGCATCGGCGAACATTTCGAACTCGAGAACGAGGAAATGTACGGCGAGCAGTTTTCGGTGCCGGAACCGC
>NZ_ML133535.1 GCF_003985145.1 Rhizobium anhuiense
GGCCTTGCCCTTCCTTCCACAGCCCCTGGGATTTGAGCCGGTCGGCCACATCCTTCGGCATATAGGTCTCGTCATGCTTGGCCAGCACGGTGTCGGCGACGAAGACATTCGTTCCCGGCGTAAACATGCCTTCGGTGACGACGCCCTGGCCCTCGCGGAAGAGATCGGGAAGGATGCCGGTATATCTCACCTTCACGGCATTGGCGCTGGCGTCGGTGACGGCAAATTCCACGGTCGAGCCGGTGCCGCGCACGACGCTGCCCTCGCCGACCAGGCCGCCGAGGCGGATGCGGGTTTGCGGCGCCACCGGCGTCTTCGCCAGATCGGCCGGCATGTAGAAATAGGCGACCGACTGGCTGAAGGCGAACATCACCAGCAGCACGGCGGCGGCAATGAAGCCCATGCCGCCGGCGATCACCGCCAGGCGCTTCTGCTTGCGCGTCATTGCGCCATTCCTTCCGTTGCTATGCCGAGTTCCCGGGCAAGCGCCAGCAATTGCCGGCCCTGTTCGCCGGCCGGCGGAAAGGCCGCAAGCCCGCGCTTCAGGGCGCCGGCGGCACGATCCCTATCGTTCAATACGGCGTAAGAGCGGACGAGCCTGAGCCAGCCATTCAAGTCGTCCGGGCTTTCGGAAAGCTTTGCGTCCAGGCCCGTCACCATGGCTTCGATCGCCTGACGTCGATCCGCAGTCCCGGCGGCGATCAGCGGAACTCCGCCATTGGCGGCGATGTGCTGATTGACGAGAGGCAGCCACGGCGCGTCCGCTGGCGACAGCCTGGCAAGTGCCGCAAAGGCCATCAGCGCCTCATCGGGACGGCCCGCCTGCTCCATGCCGAGAGCGATGTAGAACAGGGCGCGCGGGTTTTCAGGTTCGAGCTGAACGATCTGTCGCAGGACGTCGACCGTCTCCTTGTTCACCGAACCATGCGCCTCGGCCATCAGGGCTTCGGCAAGGCCACCCAGGCGATGAATGTCCGGGCCCAGCAGACGCAGGGCATTGCGGTAAGCCGACCGCGCGTCGGCGATCCGGCCGGCCCTGAGGTAGATTGGAGCGATCACATCCCATCCGCGGCCATCATCCGGCTGGCTCGCGAGGTGGCGCTCGGTTCTCGCGACCAGTATTGCAATGTCCTGGCCAGGATCCTCCAATCGCGCTTGCAACGGCAGCGACGGCATGTCGGGCGAACCCGCAAGACCATAGAGGCCAATGCTCGCCAAAGGCAGAAACGCGGCGATCGCCAACCTCAGCCACCTGTGCGGATGCGGCAACCTGCGGCATTCTTCTTGCTTCTGCTCGCTTGCCTTAAAAAGGCGCCGCGCTGTTTCAGCCCGCGCGCATTCATACTCGTTGCAGCCGATTTCGTTCGCCAGCAATTCCCTGTCGAGTTCGAGAAGTTGATCCCGATAGACCCGGCCGGCTGCGGCCGCACCATCGTTGAACCGGACACGGCCTGACGCAAGTGGATGAAGAAGAGAGGCGATGATGGCAGTCGTGATGACCGCGAAAACAATCCAAATAACCATAACGTCCAGACGCCCTTTTGCGCTTGAACATACCGAGGCCGGGGGACGGCACATTGATTCCGGTCAACGACGACGAGCTCTTCCATCCCAATTTTTCGGGTTCAGCACGCTTCGCGAAGCAGGTCGACGCTTTCGACCAGGACGACCTTGCCTCTGACTTCGACGCCCGATGCCGCGAGCGTCGCAAACGCTCGCGACAGGGCTTCCGGCGCCAGACCCAATTTGCCGGCCAGGATTCTCTTCCGGTAAGGGAGGCGGAACGCGACCCGCGAGGTGGACGCCGAGGCGGGGCAGCGGCTCATCAGGTAGTTTGCCACACGTTGCGCCGCCGTGAGCAGCCGGTCACCGGCAATACAATCCATCGCGCCGAGCAGATGCCTGACCATGATGCGCATGACGTTCCGGTGAATGACCGGATGTTGGTCAGCAAATGCCTGCAACTCCGCAAGCTCGAACAGCGCGACCTCGGCCCCGTCGGCCGACCACGCGCTATAGGCATAGGAGCCGCCGCCTGAGAGAAGATATTCGCCAAACGTGTCGCCCGGCTCGCACACGCAGATATCAGCCTCGCGCCCGGCGGATTCCGATTTTGAAAGTCGGACAAACCCGTTCGTGACGCAGTAGACGAATGATGCCTGCTGGCCCTCGCTTATGATCTTCTCGTCAGCAGCGAAGGTGCGAACCTCAGCCGTTGCGGTGAATTGCTCCACGGTCGCCGGATCCAAACCAGCGAACAGGTCGGACTGCAGAAGGACTGAATTTTTCGCAAGCATCCATCTTCCTTTCGTGTTTGGACCCGGTTGCGGTTAGGGTTTTCTTCGATCGGTTTCGTCCTCGGCGAGAATTCGCCAGGCGGCCCCTTGAAGATCGTCATACTGGCCGCTCTTCAGCGACCAAAGAAATGCCAGCAGTCCCATTCCTCCCATCAGCAGTGCGATGGGTATGAGATAGATCAACATGTTCATGCGGCCTTGACCTCCGCACTCCGGCCGACCCGCCCCCGAATCTGCATAGCCGGACGCTTGCCGAACGCGTTCAGGCGCAGTGCGTTCATCACGACGATGATCGAAGATGTCGACATTGCCACCGCCGCTATGAGCGGCGTCGCCAATCCAGCGATGGCAATCGGCACCGCCAGGACGTTGTAACCGATGGCGAGAGCGAAGTTCTGCCGGATGAGGTTGGCGGAGCTTCGCGCAATGGCGATCGCTTCCGGCACAGCGTCGAGGCGATCGTTGAAGAAAACGAGGTCGGCGGCCTGTCTGCCGATATCGGAGGCCGTGGCCGGCGCCATCGAGACATGGGCCGCAGCAAGGGCAGGAGCGTCGTTGATCCCGTCGCCAACCATGAGCACGCGACGCCCTTCGCCGTTCAGCCTCTGGCATTCATCGACCTTCCGTTTCGGCGTCAGAGAGCCCAAAGCCCTGCCGATGCCCAGAGCATGCGCCGTATTGTCGACGACGATCTGACGGTCGCCGGACACGATCAGCGTTTCAAGGCCGGCTGCGTCGAGCTGGCCGATGGCCTCGCGAGCGCCCGGACGAAGCGTGTCATCGAAGAAGAAACGGGCAAGATCGACGCCGTTCTGCGACAAGACCACTTCCGAGAACGGACTATCGGCGGTGCGGGGCACGCAGCTGGTTCCGCAGGCAAATGCCGTGTTGCCCAGTCGATAGACGTCAGCGCCTTTCCTGGCTTCCAGTCCCCCGCCGGGGATCTCCGTGACGCTGTCGAAGGACATGGGGGCGGTTTCGGTGCCCCGCAGCAGAGCCTGAGAAAGAGGATGCCGTGAATGCACGGCCAATCCGCGGGCGATTGCTGTGGTCTCTTCCATGGCGTCCATTCTGACAAGGCGCAGCCTGCCCATCGTCAAGGTGCCCGTTTTGTCAAAGGCCACAGTGTCGGTCTCGGCCAGTCTTTCGAGTGCCGAACCGTCCTTCACCATGATGCCCTTGCGGAAAAGCTCCCCCGCGGCGACGACCTGGACCACGGGCACGGCAAGGCCCAATGCGCATGGGCAGGTAATGATCAGGACCGCTACCGCGACCAGCATTGCCTGTTTCCAGTCTCCGCCGAGGAAGCCCCAGGCAAGAAACGAGACCAGCGCCAACAGATGCACGGCCGGCGAATAGAGCGCCGCAGCGCGATCGGCGATCCTGCGGTAGCGAGCTCTTCCGCCCTCGGCTGCTTCCATGAGGCCGATGATCTCCGAAAGAAGCGAATTCTTGGCAATGCGCGTCGCGCGCAGGACGAGCGAGCCGGTCAGGTTCATCGCGCCCGAACTCACCTCGCTGTTACTGGCGACGGCGACGGGGCTGCTCTCGCCGGTGACGATGGAGAGATCCACGTCGCTTTCTCCGCTGACCACTACGCCATCGACGGGAACCCTTTCGCCTGCCGCTATCGAGATTTCATCTCCCACCGCGATCTCTTCTACCGCAATGTAACGTCGGGACCCGTCCGGATTGATCAGCAAGGCCCCGCGCGGCGCCAGCCTTGCAAGTCCGTTGATCGCCGCCCGAGCCTTTTCCCGCATGATATGATCGAGGGTCCTGCCGATCAGCAGGAAGAAGAGCAGCGAAACCGAAGCGTCGAACCATGCATGTTCACCGTGATGGATGGTCTCCCACAGTGAAACGGCATAGGAGAGCGTCACGGCGAGAGAGATCGGAACGTCCATGTTGGTGCGCCCGCGGCGGAGCGCATTCCAGGCCGATTTGAAGAAGAAACGCCCGGCATAAACCAGCGCGGGCGCTGCTATCATCGCCGAGATCCAATGAAACATGTCGCGTGTCGCGGCATCTGCGCCAGACCAGACCGATACCGAAAGCAACATGATGTTGGCGGCCGCAAAGCCGGAAACGCCGATCGCCAGGAGAAGCTGATTGCGGGTTCTGTCGTTTTCGGCGGCCGAGGGGGTAAAGAGATGCGCGCGATATCCGGCCGAGTTGATCGCTGCGAGGATCTCGGACGGATCGGCGGCATGTGTCTCCATCTCCTCCTGGTAGACGCAGGTTACCCTTCGAGCCGTAAGATTGACGCGCGCCGTCTTGACGAAAGGAAGTGTCAGCAACGCCCCTTCTATGGTCGAAATGCAGCCACCGCAGTGAATATCAGGAACGCTCAAGTCCAACTGGCGCAGTCCGCCGCCGAGCGGCTGGCTGGCAAGGCGGACCTCTTCGGCACTGGATGACGTCGTGCTGAGAGCAAGCACGCTTTCCGCGTCCATGGTGCAGCAGGTCATCGGTCCAACTCCTTGGTATCGATGCGTTTGGCCTCATGCATGACGACCAAGCCGTCGTTTCGCGAGATGGCCTCCACGATCCAGTCACCCTCGGCCAGGTTGTGATCTGCTTCGAACCGTCCCTCGGCTGTTTTTCTGAGCGTGAGGTGGAAGTCTTCGTGATCTCCGACGGGTCGCTTGAAATTCAGCACGACCTCGTCGACGGTCGCAGGCGCGCCGCTCTTGTCGTGAATGTCGTAGCGGATCTGATGCCCTCTTATGGAGAGATCGCCCGCGACGCCGGAAGCCGCCATTGCCTTCATCGCCGCCGCTTTGCGGTTGAACTCCTGACTGGCGACATAGGTATTTTCCACGACCAGACCGCTCCAGCTGGAGGAGGCATAGAAGGCCATGGTGACATTCACCGCGATCACCACAGCGAAGAAGGTCGAGGTCGCAACCAGCATGTGCAGGCCTGTAAAACCTTGGGCAGAGGTCTTCATTTGGTGTCTCCCGGTGCATTGAACGCCGCGCGGTAGGTTGCCCGATCGGCGCGATCCGTATCTTCGATCACGAACAGAAATTCACTGATTGCGGCGCCGGTGGGCTTGCGCGTAACGAAGACCTTGAGCGTCGTGGCTGCGTCCGGTTCGGCATGGACGGTAAAGCGGCGAGCGTCTTCCTTGCCGAACTCGGGAATACGCATCGTCGCCCCCTCCAGCCCGACCAGGCTTATGTTCACATCCCGCGGCGTCGGCACCATGTTCAGGATCCGAAGCGTGTAGCCATTCCGCAGTGAGCCGTCGCTTTCCAGAACATATTGGGGGTTTCGGTCGTGAACGACGTTGAGTTCAAGGCGCTCGCGAAAGGCGAGGTGGACGAGCATGGCCACGCCGACCGATGCCCAGGCGACCGCGTAAAAGACGATTCTCGGACGAAAGACGATGCGCCAGTTGAAGTGCCGGATCGCCGGGACGAAGCTTCCATCCTCGTTTCGAACCCTAGACGGCTGGACGGCCGTTCGCCCTTCGTCGGTCGCCAGTGACATGTTGCTCGCGTATTCGCTCAGCGTGGCATAGGCAATCAGGCCGCGAGGCTTTCCGAGTTTGTCCATGACACCGTCGCAGGCGTCGATGCAGAGCGCGCATGTGATGCACTCCATCTGCTGTCCGTCGCGAATGTCGATACCCATCGGGCACACCGCCACGCAGGCATTGCAATCGACGCAATCGCCCACCGGCAAGCCTTTGGCTTGCGCCTTTTTCGCGTGACGCGACCGCTGCTCGCCCCGCCAGTCATGATAGGTGACGACGAGAGAATTCTCGTCGAGCATCGCACCCTGGATGCGTGGCCACGGGCACATATAGGTGCAAACCTGCTCGCGCATGAGGCCGCCGAGCACATAGGTCGTCGCAGTAAGGACGGCGACCGTGGCGTAGGCGGCTGCAGGAGCGCGGCCAGTGAACAGCGAAACAAGCAGGCTCGGCGCGTCGGCAAAATAAAAAATCCACGCTCCGCCCGTGGCGACGCCGATCAGCAGCCAGATCGAATGTTTGACGACACGCTTCCTCAGCTTGGCAAAGCTCATGGGAGCGGCGTCAAGCTTCATTCGCGCGTTTCGATCGCCTTCGATCGCGCGTTCGACGACGAGAAAGAGATCGACCCAGACGGTCTGCGGACAGGCGTAGCCGCACCAGGCGCGGCCGACCGCGGAAGTGACGAGAAACAGGCCGAACCCCGCCATGACGAGGAGACCAGCCACATAATAAAATTCCTGAGGCCAGATTTCGATGAAGAAAAAGAAGAAGCGTCGTGAGGAAAGGTCGATGAGGATTGCCTGGTCAGGCGCGTAAGGACCGCGATCCCAGCGAATCCATGGCGCGAGATAGTAGATGCCGAGCGTGACCAGCATGACGATCCATTTGAATCGACGGAATCGCCCCTCTGCACGCTTGGGAAAAACCTTCTTCCGAGGTGCATAGAGAGGCTGCCGATTGCGACGGGCGTTGACCGGCTCGACGCTGAGCCGTTCGATGCTGTCGGGATCTGGTGCAGTGTAGAGGTTCATGGGACCTATCCGATTTCACCCGACCTTGTCCCATCCGCCGCGCATCCTTTCCTTGATACAGATCAAGACGAAGGTCTTCCCGCCAATGGAAAAGGCCACGCCCTGGAGAGAGGGCGTGGCCTGGAGGAACCGCGGGGAACGAACACCGCTGGGACGTCCTCGACAAGTCTGCAGCTAGCGGCTTGTCTGCTCGTGGTCTTTGAGGCAGGTCAAACTGATGATCGAACTGCCGATCTTTGCCGGATCATCCTGATCGGACGGTGGCGGCAGGGCCTTGGCGCGCGCCGACACACGTGATCGTATCGCTGCGCGCGGCGTGCCGTAGAGATCGAGGATCGGATTGTGGCCGTGAGCCGCCATAGCTCTGCTCCTTACGTTCCGCCGCCAAGCGAATGCACGAAGATCGTCAGTTCCTTGACCGTCGTATCGCCGAGGCGCCCTGCCCAGGCGGGCATGACGCCATGCTTCGGAGAAGCGACCTGGCGGATGATCGCATCCTCGCCGCGGGCCTTCAGCCAGATCGCATCAGCGAGATCCGGCGCGCCCATTTCGGCTTTTCCTTTGGCATCCTCGCCGTGACATGCGGCACAGTTGTCGACGAAGACCTGTTTTCCCGCCTCTGCGAGACCGGGGTCCGACGGTGTATTGGTCAGCCCCCAGACGTAAGCCGCGACCTGCCTTGTCTGGATGGGATCCAGAACATCGACAAAGGGCGGCATCTCGGAAGCATGAGTGTCCGTATCCCCGTCGAAGCGAATCCCATGCGCGATCGTCGTCTGGATGGCATCCAGGTCTCCGCCCCACAGCCAATCGTCGTCGTTGAGGTTCGGAAATCCAGGACCGCCGCTTGCTCCCGAGCCGTGGCATGGCGCACAATTCACCTTGAATGCTGACGCGCCGCCGGCGATTGCGAATTCGCGAAGGGCAGAATCGGAATCGATTTCCTGTACCGTCTTGGCGGCGATCAGATCATGAAATTGCATTTGCGATGCCTTGGCCTGGTCCAGGTTCTGCTGCAGTTCGGCGCGGCTGGAAAAACCGAGCATGCCCTTCGTAGCGTCGGTAATCATCGGGATCGCGGGATATGCGATCGCATAGCCCAACGCCCAGACAATGGTGGCGTAGAAGGTCCACACCCACCAGCGGGGCATCGGATTGTTGAGTTCGCGGATGCCGTCCCATTCATGTCCGGTCGTTTCGACGCCGCTAAATTCATCGATATGTTTTTCCGACATCTCAATCATCCTTCAAGGGAATATCGGCGGCCTCTTTCGCCGTCTGCTTGCTGCCTGGGCGAAGGGTGAACACAACCACGCCGACGAAGAATGCCGCCATTGCCAAAAGGCCCCAGCTGTCGGCGAAGTGTCTCATTGCAGTGTAGGTTTCCATGGATCACCTCACCGGTAGCCGGTCGCATCGTCGTAGGTCGAGAAATCGACCAACGTTCCGAGCATCTGCAGGTAGGCCACTAAGGCATCCATTTCGGTCAGCGCAGCGGGATCGCCGTCGAAATCGCCGGTCTTCGCCTTCGGATAGCGGGCAAGCAGGGCCGTCGTATCTGCGTTCGGATCGGCTTGGGCCTTCATGTCGGCTTCCGCATTCGCCAGCATGTCGTCGTTATAAGGTACGCCCACGTCCTCGTTGGCCTTCAGGTCCATTCCCACGTCCTTGACCGTCACCCGTTGCTCTTTGAGGAAGGCGTAACTCGGCATGATCGACTCCGGCACCACTGCCCGGGGATCGGCGAGATGCTGGACATGCCATTCGTTGGAATAGCGTCCGCCGACGCGGGCCAGATCCGGCCCGGTTCGTTTGGATCCCCATTGGAAAGGATGATCGTACATGGACTCGGCCGCGAGCGAGTAATGGCCGTAGCGTTCCACCTCGTCGCGGAACGGTCTGATCATCTGGCTGTGGCAGAGGTAGCAGCCTTCGCGGATGTAGATGTTTCGTCCGGCCAGCTCGAGCGGCGTATACGGCCGCATGCCTTCCACCTTTTCAATCGTGTTCTGCAGGTAGAACAGCGGTGCGATTTCGACGATGCCGCCGATGCTCACGACGAGCAGCGAGCCGACGAGAAGAAGCGTCGCGTTCTTCTCGAGGATCTTATGTTTATCAAGTATCGATGCCATGTCTCACCTCACTCGGCAGGCTGTGCTTGGGGCACGAAAGTGGTTGGGATCGCAGCTTCGTCACGCACGCGGCCGCGGATCGTCATGAACACGTTCCAGGCCATGACGAGACCACCCGCCAGGTAAAGCGTTCCGCCCACCGCGCGCAGCACGTAGTAGGGGAACATGGCCGCGACCGTCTCCGCGAAGGAATAGACGAGGAAGCCCTGGGAATTGTACTCGCGCCACATCAGCCCCTGCTGGATGCCGGCAACCCAAAGCACGGCGGCGTAGATGACGATTCCGAGGGTTGCGAGCCAGAAGTGCCAGTTGACCATCCGCGGGCTGTAGAGGCGCTCGCGTCCCCATAGCTTCGGCGTCAGATAATAGATCGCGCCGAAGGTGATCATTCCCACCCAGCCGAGCGCGCCGGAATGCACATGACCGATCGTCCATTCTGTGTAATGGCTGAGCGAATTGACTGTCTTCACCGACATCATCGGACCTTCGAAGGTCGACATCCCGTAAAAGGCGATGGCAACGATCATCATGCGGATGATCGGATCGGTGCGGATTTTGTCCCAGGCGCCCGAAAGGGTCATGAGACCGTTGATCATGCCGCCCCAGGAGGGCATCCAGAGCATCACCGAGAAAACCATGCCGAGTGTCTGGGCCCAGTCGGGCAGTGCCGTGTAATGCAGATGATGGGGCCCGGCCCAGATGTACATGAAGATCAGTGCCCAGAAGTGGATGATCGAAAGCCGGTATGAATAGACGGGTCGGTTGGCCTGCTTCGGCACGAAGTAGTACATCATGCCCAGGAAGCCGGCGGTGAGGAAGAAGCCGACGGCGTTGTGGCCGTACCACCATTGGGTCAGCGCGTCCTGTACGCCCGAGAAGGCGGAATAGCTTTTGGAGCCGAGAAACGACGCCGGAACCGCCAGGTTGTTGACCACATGCAGCATCGCGATGGTGACGATGAAGCCGAGATAGAACCAGTTTGCCACGTAGATGTGCGGCTCTTTGCGCTTGAGGATCGTCCCAAGATACACGGCGAGATAGGCGACCCAAACGATGGTCAGCCAGAGGTCGACGTACCATTCGGGTTCGGCATATTCGCGGGCTTGGGTGATTCCGAGGACATATCCGGTCGCAGCCATCACGATAAAAAGCTGGTAACCCCAGAATACGAACCAGGCGAGGTTCCCGCCGAAAAGACGTGCGCGGCAGGTGCGCTGCACGACATAAAACGACGTCATGATGAGGGCGTTGCCACCGAAGGCGAAGATAACCGCCGACGTGTGAACCGGCCGCAGCCTTCCGAAATTGAGATAAGGCGCAATGTTGAGGTCGGGAAAGGCCAGTTGCAGCGCGACGATCACGCCCACCAGGAAGCCGACCACGCCCCAGAACACCGTGGCGATCAAGCCATAACGCACCACTTCGTCGAAATAGCCGGATATGTCGACTTTGCGTTGCTGGCCTGCCGGTGAAAAGTCCACGTTCCTGACCAGCAGCAAAGCGCCGATGACGAGGCAGAGGCAAAGTATGCCCATATGGATCGCAAAGAGATGATCATGGGCGAATGCGGCTCCTAGCAACGCTAGAAACGCCGCGACCGTGATCACCATCGTTTCCGTTGTGTAATTCATGATGTCGTCCCCAGTGCACAGACGACCGCGTCGCGGCCGGCTTTCTCGGCAGGACTGTCACGAAGCTGCGAATTACTCCTTGATCTACATCAACGAGCGGACAGTAAGACCGGCGCGGACCGCCGCAGTTACAAACTGTTACAAACTTTCACCCTTTGGCACCGTCCGCTCATTCCGGTGTGACGCAGGGGCGTTCTAGTACATGTCCTGACAATGGGGGACACGACGATGCTGATGCAGAAAAACCAAGCGTTCGAACATGCCGAAATGACGAACGAAACGATCTATGCCGGTCGATCTTTGTCCGCGCTCTTCCTCTCCTCCGCAATGGAGTCCATCTCCGCCGGGAGAGCCATCTGCTGGGAGGGCGACGAGGCGAAACATCTCTTCCAGGTCGTGGAGGGGGTTGTTCGTCTCTATCGCATCGTCGGGGAGGGCCGCCGTGTGATAACCGCGTTTTGCTTCGCCGGCGACCTGATCGGTGCATCGCTGCAACGCGATTTCCTCTTCACCGCGGAAGCCGTGACCGAATGCCGGATTCGCCGCGTATCCCGGAAAAGCTTCCACGACGAAGTCGCCCGGTCGGATGCTCTTCACACCGCATACATTTCCCTGCTCTGCCAGGAGACGGCTGCCGCACACGAACAGATGGTACTGCTCTCGAAGAAGAATGCAGAAGAGCGCCTGTGCAGTTTCATCGCGAAGCTTGTATCCCGCCGCAATCCCCAGGCGCGGCAGAGCCTGCTGCGCGTCCCCATGAACCGGCAGGACATTGCAGACCATCTCGGTTTGACCATTGAAACCGTGTCTCGCACCCTCACCAAACTTGCATCGCGAAACGTCGTCGCTCCAGAGGGCAGGCATGATTTGCGAATCGTCAATCGCGCCCTTCTTAAGCAGTTGTCCGGCGACGCTGATGATTTTTCGGAGAAATCCTGTCATAGGGTCAGCTTGCACTGACGTAACGAAGCCGCAGGATCGACGTTCATGCCTCACCGCCTCATATCACCGCGAACCGTATCGTCCCAGGAACTGGATGCCATGGTGCACGTGCTGGACGGAGCCGACATCCTGATCCATCGTTTTGAGGGAACTGTCACGCATTGGTCCATTGGCTGCGAGAACATGTATGGCTGGGCAAGAGAGGAAGCGGTCGGGGAGGAGGTGCACGAATTGCTGGCGACGCAGTTCCCCGAACCGGTGGAAAACATCCGCAACCAACTGAAGTCGCGCGGCTTCTGGCAGGGTGAAATCATTCATCGTCACAAGAGCGGGCACGAGATTCATGTTGCCTCTCGTTGCGTGCTGGTCAATTTGCCGGATGGCGATCTTGCCGTCATCCAGACAAACAGCGACGTCAGCGCGTTGAAGCGAGCGCAAGAGGTAGTCAAATCCCGCGAAGCGCATCTGAGCTCGATCCTGGACACCGTGCCGGATGCCATGGTGGTGATCGATGACAAGGGAATGGTGCTTTCGTTCAGCAAGGCTGCCGAGAAGCTGTTTGGAATGTCTTCCGATCAAATTTGCGGCCGCAACGTCAGCAACCTGATGCCGAACCCCTATCGCGATGCCCACGACGGCTACATCGACCACTATATCGATACGGGCGAGAAACGTATCATCGGCTACGGGCGTGTCGTCACCGGTCAGCGGGCCGACGGTTCGCAATTTCCGATGGAACTCCACGTCGGCGAAGCGACGGCAAACGGAGAGCGGATATTCACCGGTTTTATCCGCGATCTCACCAGCCGTTACAAAATCGAGGAAGATCTTCGCCAGTCACAGAAGATGGAAGCTGTCGGGCAGTTGACCGGAGGCATCGCGCACGACTTCAACAACCTCCTCACCGTCATCAGCGGCAATCTCGAAATGATCGAGGACAAACTGCCGCCCGGCAACCTTCGTGAAATCCTGGGAGAGGCTCAGGCCGCGGCGGAGGACGGAGCTGTTCTCACGGCTCAACTGCTCGCTTTCGGTCGCCGACAGCCGTTGAATCCGAAGCACGCCGATCTTGGTCAAGTTGTGAGCGGCTTCTCGGATCTGCTCCGTCGAACGCTCGGCGAAAATATCAGGTTGTCGACCGTCATCGATGGATCTGGCCTGAACGTCCTTGTGGACAGCTCGCAGCTCCAGAATGCCATTCTGAACATCGCTTTGAACGCAAGGGACGCCATGCCCAGGGGCGGCAGTCTGACGACGACGATCTCGCGCGTCTATCTCGATGCCGACTATGCGAAAATGTATCCGGAGCTACGCAGCGGCAATTTCGTGCTGGTCACGATGACGGATACCGGTTCCGGCATGACGGAGGAGGTCAGGAAGCATGCGATTGAGCCATTTTTCACGACAAAGGAAGTCGGCTCGGGCACAGGTCTCGGACTGAGCATGGTCTACGGCTTCGTCAAGCAATCGGGTGGGCATCTGCAGATTTACAGTGAGGTGGGGCGCGGCACGACAGTCCGGATATATCTCCCCGCAACCAATGGCGGGAAGCCTCAAGAGGCGGCACCGGACCATGGCGCGGGTGAGAGCCAACTGCCGCAAGGGGACGAAGTCGTGCTCGTCGTCGAAGATGACGCCCGTGTTCGCCGCGTAGCCGTCGCCAGGCTCGCCTCGATGGGCTATACGGTGCGCGAAGCCGAAAACGGTCACCGCGCGCTCGATCTCCTCAAGGAAAACACTGACGTCGCGCTGCTTTTTACCGACATCGTGATGCCGGGCGGGATGACGGGTGACGAGCTCGCAAGAGAGGTGCGTATTTTACGGCCGGACATTGCCGTGCTCTTCACGTCGGGATATTCCGAACCGGGTCTCGCGGGCAATGATACGGTTCCGGGCGCCCGGTGGCTGCGCAAACCCTATACCGCCAAGGAGCTGGCGTTGAGGATTCGCGAACTTCTCGACGCAAGGTGACATCTGTCGGCGGTGCAGCTCACCCGCTCTTGCGCCTTCGCCCGCGCGGTGCGTGTGGTTTCTCCCGCGTTTGACCCGCATCAAAGAACCGGCGTCCTGCATGTCTTAAAAAACGTCCGCGAGGCCGAACCGGACCTCGGAGAACAGGAGATATGCAAATGCGTTTGAAATTCGGTCTGATCGCTGCAACGGCAGCCTTGATCGCTTCGGCTGCACCGTTGATGGCTGCTGACCACCAGGTTCAGATGCTGAACAAGGGCGCGGACGGCGCGATGGTGTTTGAGCCCGGCTTCCTGAAGATCGCTCCGGGCGATACTGTCACGTTCATTCCCACGGACAAGAGCCACAACGTCGAGACGTTCAAGGGTCTCATTCCCGATGGCGTTCCCGAGTTCAAATCCAGGCCGAGCGAGCAGTATCAGGCGAAGTTCGATATTCCGGGCGCATATGTCCTGAAGTGCACGCCGCATGTGGGCATGGGCATGGTTGCATTGATCCAGGTCGGCGACAACCCGGCCAACCTTGACGCGATCAAGATCGCCAAGGTGCCGAACATGGCGCGCAAGAGGCTGGATGCCGACCTCGCGCAGATCACCCCGGCTCAGATCACCCAGTGATTGACCGACAGGTGCGGGACGGCACGCTTGCGCGCCGTCCCGCACCGTCCCGTTCAGCGCGTGCTGCTTCGCGATTATCGGCACGGCAGCTCGCGGCAGCGTCGCATTGCTCAGGCCGCCTCCGTTTGCGCAGCTGCATCGGGACGCGACGGCGGTTCGTCCTTCATTGCCCGTTGAAGCAACCTGATGATCTCCCGCTCCGACTTGATATGCCGGCGCATCGAACAGCAGAACGAACGCAGCTGATATCCTACGGCTTCCCAGGAGAGCCGGCAGCGCCCCTCGCTCAGGGTTTCCAGCGTGAAGACGAGGTGCTGAGCCGCATCATGATCGAATAGGCGACCGGCTTGCCGGTGTTCCCTCGCATCGGACAGCTCCTCGACCTCCATGATCAGTCCGAGCGCCGACGAGACCAAATGCTCTTCGAGCTGGTGCGTCGTCAGCAACAGCGGGATCAGACCGCGTGAAAGACGGCGGCAGAGGCCTTCATCGATATGGCAAGGCAGAAAGTCGGCAATTGCCTGCAGCACGTCGCACCACGACATAAGCTGCTCATAGCAGCTCTCGAGTTCTCCGAAACTGTCCGGGATTGGGTTCTTCATCCTATTACCTCTGCAGCAACAAGCTGGCGGGCCATGGCAGCGCGCCGAGCAAGGGCTGGTTTCTCGCTCAAGCGGCCTTGCTGTGCGTGCGCCCATGCGAACTGAAATAGGCGTCGAATGCCGCGGCAACGGCGCGGACCATGAACCGTGCGTCTTGAGACACGACAATCCGATCTCCGCAAATCGCCGCGACGCCATCGGCGACAAGCTCACTGAGCCGATCGTTTCGGTCGATGAGGAATTCGATGTCAAAACCCGACTCTTTGCTCAATCCTGCGAGATCGACTTCGAAATCACACATAAGCCGTTCGATTATTTTGGCCCGGAGCTTATCTTCCTCGGTGAGAAGATATCCCTTGGCTGTCGGCAGGATGCCGGAAGCAACCCGCTCCTGATATAGCCCCAATGGCACATGGTTCTGGACATAGCCGATCGGCAGCCGCCCGATCGCCGAAGCACCGAGGCCGATCAGCGTATCGCAGTCATCCGTCGTGTAACCTTGGAAATTCCTTCTCATCGTGCCGTTGCGCGCAGCGATCGCGAGTTGATCGTCCGGCAGCGCAAAATGATCGAGCCCGATGCGCGCATATCCGGCCTTCGCAAGCTCTTCCGCGATGGCTTCGGCCTGCTCGTTTCGCTGTTTTGCATCCGGAAGCGACGCTTCATCTATGAGGCGCTGGTGCTTCTTGAAGGTCGGTATGTGCGCATAACCGAAAACGGCGAAACGCTCCGGACGCAGCTGCGCGGCCAGTCTGACGGTGTCGATGCAGGATTGCACGGTCTGGTTCGGAAGGCCGTAGATCAAATCGAAGTTGATACTGGAGATGCCCACGGAGCGTAGCCCGCTGACCGCAATCTCCGTCTGTTCGAAGGATTGTGTTCGGTTGATCGCGGCTTGCACGATCGGGTCGAAGCTCTGAACGCCGAGGCTTGCGCGATCGACACCGCTTTCACCGAGCGCCTCGATCATTGGAGCAGCCAATGTGCGTGGATCGATTTCAACCGCGATGCTCGCATCTGCCTCAAACCGGAAGGCGCTCCGCAGCTTGGCCATGATTGCGGCAAACTCCTGCGGCTTCATAATCGTGGGGGTGCCGCCACCGAAATGAACGTTCTTGACGGGGACGTCGTTTCCGGCCGCGAAGGATACAAGCTCGATCTCCTGGCTCATGACATCCAGGTATTCGCGAACCGGACCATCCTGCCGGGTGATGCTCGTGTGACAACCGCAGTACCAGCACATCGAGCGGCAGAATGGGACGTGGAGATAGACGGAGACGGGTCCGGCTTTTGCGATGTTGGCGAGTCCCCTCGCATATTCATCCGGCCCCACCGTGGCTGAAAAGGCTGGCGCCGTTGGATAGCTCGTGTAGCGCGGGAACCGCGCGTCGCCATACTTGGCGACCAGACAGTCGGACATTGTCGCATCCTTTGACAAAACAGAATGGTTTATGACGTCAAAGCGCGCGATCTTCCTTGTTCTAGGTCAATGTTGGCGTCCACTGGTGAAATCGTCGTCCATCTCAGCTCGACGTCAAAGTCGGCCCGCTGATCCAGCCGCTCGCGGGCGAAGCGTTCCGACACACGCCGTCATGCCCCCAAGTTCCATGAGTTGCCGCACGGCAAATGATGTGGAGTTGACCGAGGTCAAAGTGTCTTTGTGCTGATCTCGTACCTTGAGAGGGAGCACCACTGGCCGGCAGCAGTTCATGCAACGCAGGCTCCTGCTCAACGGAGATGCCGGCTCAAAGGAGATGAAAGTGCCGCACGATGTCGTCACAGCAAGCCTGAATGCACGAGATAAGTCTGGGCGCATCGATGTGCGTTTCGGCGCAGACATGAAAACCGTCATTGTCTCCAGGCGCGCGCTGCTCTCCGTAGCCTCGCCACCTCGCGCAACCGAAGTCCGTTTCCTTCAATATGTCGACGCGTTCTGCGAAATCGCGGCGAGCGGCCTCGGTTCAAAGGAGGCCGGCGGTGACGTGGTCATGATCACTGCAAATGATGTCCGCAGATGGCGTCGCGCGTGGCAATCGTCCGAAATGGCGGGGATACGAACCGCACATCGCTCGATGCCGCCGGACGCAGCGTCGTCAAAGCGCGTCGCATAAATTTGCGCCGCGCCGCTCGGCATTCCGGAAGTTTCATTCCGGCACTTTCGTCATTTCAGGATCATTGGCGTTGCCTTCCAGCGTAGGCGAGCAAGCCGCGTTCGTCGCCATCATATTCGTCATCGTCGCCGGAGAGTTGCACCAGCATTCCATATTTCACGATGCGAACGCAATGACGGCCGGCCGATACCAGGATCCCCTTGTTCGCCAGCTTCGTCATCATTCGCGATACGGTTTCGATCGTCAGGCCGAGATAGTCGGCAATGTCGAGCCGGGTCATCGGCAGCTCGACAATGGCATTGGACCGGCTATGGCCCGGGTCACGATGAAGCTGCTTCAGCAGGAAGCTGCAGACCCGCTCCTCGGCGTTCTTGCAGGACAGCAGCACCATCTGGTTCTGGGCGGCGGCCATCTCGTCGCGAAGGCGGGCAAAGACCTCTGGCCGCAGCGCCGGCGAGTTGCCGACTTCGGCCTCGAAAGCCTTGCGCGAGAGGCGGCGGACCCTGGTGTCGGTGATGGCTTCGGCGCTGTAGAGATAGTGGTTCTTCAAAGACACGCCGACGATGTCGCCAGCTTGCAGAAAGCCGGTGATGACCCGGCGGCCATCGGAGATGATCCTGAAGATGCGCAGGTTTCCTTCCACCACTTCGAAGAGGTGTTTGGCGGCGTCGCCCTCGAAGAACAGCGATTCCCCGGCTGCCAGACGTTCGACCGGCTGCTTGTTGAAAAGCGCCTGCAGGCAGCTCTGTTCGGAGCCGAGAAGCACCGCATTGGCGATTTCCAGCGCGTGATGAAAATTGGTTGTCTGCAGCATGACCGTTCCCTCTGTGCTGTCGATGAGGACAACTAACCCGACGCTGGTGACACGCTGATGCCACGCGTGTTAAAGACGGTGCCATTGGGTAACAGTCTGTAACAAGCAGCGGCTTGACGGATGGGCGATGGCAACACTTCAGCATGACGCGCATCTTCTCGTCGTTGACGACGATCCGCGCATTCGTCAGATGCTGACGCGCTATTTCGAGGGCGAGGGTTACACCGTCTCTTCCGCTTCTGACGGCATCGAGATGCGGGTACGCCTGCGTCAGCAGAGTTTCGATGCCATCCTGCTTGACCTTGTCCTTCCCGGCGGCACGGACGGGCTTGATCTTGCCCGCGAAATTCGCGCCCAATCCGATGTTCCGATCATGATGCTGACGGGCCGCGACGACGTCGTCGACCGGATCGTCGGTCTGGAAGTCGGCGCCGACGATTACATCGCCAAACCCTTCCATCTCAGAGAAGTCCACGCACGGTTGAAGTCGATCCTGCGCCGCCGGCAATCTTCGGCACGCAATGCCGAGCCGGTCAGCGAGGAGATCATCGGTTTCGAGGATTGGAAGCTCAATCTCAGCCGCCGGCAGCTTCTCGATCCCGACGGCGCGGAGATCGAGTTGACGACCGGCGAATTCGACATGCTGGCAACCTTCGTGCGGCATGCCGGCCGGGTGCTAACCCGTGACGTGCTGATGGATCTGACCCGGGGCCGAAACCTCGAAGCCTTCGACCGGACGATCGATGCCCAGATCGTCCGGCTGCGCCGCAAGATCGAAACAGATCCGAAGAGACCGCAATTCATCAAGGCCGTACGCGGCGTCGGTTACGTCTTTACTGCCAGGCTGGATTGACGAGTTCAGGACATGGTGACGCTTGCGGCGGCCACTTCCGTCGTCGTCCGCCGATGGTTTCGTGAAGCAGTTGCATCGTCAGATGTTTTTGCGCACGGGATAGGATGACTCCGGCCCGCACTCCTCGACATATCGCAAGAGACGAGATCAGGCCGGCGTGCGTAATGTGCCATGAACGTCGTCAAGAACCGCTTTGCGATGAATCAATGCGCCGCCGGGCGCCGCCTTCATCATCCCCGCCGAACAAACATCGCGAAGGGATAAGATCATGACGAACAAACTGATGAAGGCCGCAGTGGTGCGCGAATTCGGCAAACCGCTCGCAATCGAATGCGTGCCGGTGCCTGTGCCCGGGCCGGGCGAAATTCTGGTGAAGGTCGTCGCATGCGGCGTCTGCCATACCGATCTGCACGCAGCCGAAGGTGACTGGCCTGTCAAGCCGACGCCGCCCTTCGTTCCAGGCCATGAGGCAGCGGGCATCGTGACCGCCCTCGGTCCCGGTGTCACTGATTTCAAGGAAGGCGATGCGGTCGGCGTCGCCTGGTTGCACGATGCCTGCCTTCGCTGCGAATATTGCGAAACCGGCTGGGAAACGCTCTGCGAACACCAACACAATACCGGCTACAGCTGCAACGGCGGCTTTGCCGAATATGTCATCGCCTCCGCCGCCTTCGCCGCCCGCCTTCCCAAAAATGTCGACTTCGCCGAGATTGCGCCGATCCTCTGCGCCGGCGTCACGACGTATAAGGGCTTGAAGGAAACCGAGGCGCGCCCAGGTGAGTGGGTGGCGATATCGGGGATCGGCGGGCTGGGCCACGTCGCGATCCAATATGCCAAGGCGATGGGCCTCAAGGTGGTCGCGCTCGACGTCGCCGCCGCCAAGCTCGACCTTGCCCGCCAGGTAGGCGCCGATCTCGCACTCAATGCGCTTTCCGAAGACACGATCGAGAAAGTGCTGAAGGTGACGAGCGGCGGAGCGCATGGCGTGCTTGTCACCGCCGTCTCGCCGCCCGCCTTCTCGCAGGCCCTCAGTATGGTACGCCGCAAAGGCACCATTAGTCTTGTCGGCCTGCCGCCGGGCAATTTCCCGACACCGATCTTCGACGTGGTGCTGAAGCGCATCACCGTGCGTGGTTCGATCGTCGGGACACGCCGCGACCTCGATGAAGCGCTCGCCTTCGCCGCAGAAGGTCGCGTCCGGGCCGAGATCGCCACCGCGCCGCTCGATGACATCAACGACATCTTTGACGGGCTGAAGGCGGGAACGATCGAGGGGCGCATGGTGCTCGACATCGCCGGACAGGCGAGCGCAGTCGCAACTCAGGGGCAGTCCGCGGCATAGCCGGCCGCTGCGCAGCGTTCCCGCCGGCCGAAGCGGCGGGGACACAGGCGGCGCGTGGCCCAATACCCTGTTCATCTGCCCGCGCCGTTTTCCTTGCCTTTTTGATTTTGACGCTGATCAAAGCATTTCGCTTTCATCGCAGTTACCTTCGTTCCACTGGTTTCGTCGGCAAATGCCGACGCGTTCGAAAGCTTCAGAGCGCCACCAGCATGATCCCAAACCTGTCTTTGTCAGGAGTTGAAAATGCTCGTTCAAGCCATCATGACCTCACCGCCGATCACCGTAACGGCATCCTGTTCCGTTGCCGACGCCGCGAAGTTAATGCTCGACAACAGGATCAGCGGCCTGCCGGTCGTTGATGCGAACGGAGCGCTCGTCGGCATCGTCAGCGAAGGCGATTTCCTGCGCCGCAGTGAACTGAACACGGAACGCAAGCGTTCCTGGCTGCTCGAATGGCTGACCAGCCCGGGCAAGATCGCCGACGAATATGTCCGCGCGCACGGGCGACGGGTCGAGGAAGTGATGACCGCCCCGGTCTCCGCGATCGCGCCAACCGCCTCGATCTCCGACGCCGTCAGGCTGATGGAGCGTCAGGATATCAAGCGCCTGCCTGTCGTCGCCAATGGCAGGCTCGTCGGCATCGTTGCCCGCTCCGACCTGCTGCGCGCACTCTCGCAAGCCCTGCCGGCCGCCGCCGTTTCCGCAAACGATGCGCAGATCCAGGCGGCGATCGACGCCGAGCTTGCCCGGCAGAGCTGGAGCCGTAACGGCTTCATCCATTGCCGGGTCACGAACGGCGTTGCCGAACTGAACGGCACCATCTTCGACGAACGCGAACGTCTCGCCGCGAAAGTCGCGGTCGAGAATGTCCCGGGCGTGACGTCGATCAAGGACCAGCTCGTCTGGGTCGATCCCTATTACGGCGTCGCAATCCCGCCGCCGGAGAGCGAGGCCAGACAGGCCTGAATTCGAGGGAAGATCATGGAACACCCGGCTCCCAACGTTCGCATGGCCCAACTGCTGGCCACCTCGATGCTCGCAACGTCGGCACCGTCCGTACTTCTCGTTGCCGACATGGAAAAACTCGTCGTCTCATCGGAAGGGTGAGGGGTCAGGACGTCAAATGCCGAAAAACCTGTTCGGTTTCGTGCTCCTCATGGGTCGCCATCATCAGATCGCGATCGCCGCCCTTTCGATCCTCCTCTTCCTCGCCGGTACGGCGCCGCTTGAGGTGCAAAGGCGCATCATCAACGCGGCCACTGGGGGCGCTTCCTACCAGGCCATCCTGATTCTTGTTTTCGCTTACCTCGGCCTCGCCCTGCTGGAAGGTCTGACAAAGCTGGCGCTGAACCTCTATCGCGGATGGATCGGCGAGGTCGCGATCCGCTGGCTTCGCATGGGCGTGCTCGCCGCATCCGAGTGCTCTCGCGAATCTCCCGTCGATGCGCTCGCCGAAGGTGTCCAGCTTTCGATCGTCCTGGCCGAGGCGGAACCCGTCGGTGGCTTCGTCGGCACCAGCGTTTCGGAGCCCCTCCTGCAGGCCGGCATCCTGATTGCGGTTGGCGGTTACATGATCTACCTGCAGCCGCTGATGGCGCTTGCCGTCGCCGTCGTCTTCTTGCCGCAGATCGGCTTCGTGCCGCTGATGCAAATGGCGATCAACCGCCGGGTCGAGACCAAGATCACGGTGATGCGACACGTCAGCGAGGGCATGGTTCGGCACGTCGTCACCAGCGATGCTCTCGATGCCCAGAGCGGCCGGGTGCAGCGGCTCTTCTCGACCAATATGAGCATCTACCGGATCAAGTTCACCATGAATTTTCTGATGAATCTGATGACGCAGGTCGGCTATGTCGGCATCTTCGCACTCGGCGGCTATTATGTCGTCACCGGCAAGACCGAGATAGGAACCGTCGTCGCGTTCATCTCCGGTCTGGCCAAGATCACTGATCCCTGGGGAGAACTGGTTGACTGGTATCGCGATCTCAAAGTCACTCAGGTCAAATACGCCCTGATCCGCGATGCGAGCGATGCCGCCACCACTTTGCGGGGCGAAGGCGTTTCCAGGGACGAAGTGCCGGCGCTGACGCGCTAAAGGCTTGAATCGCGGACAAGGTTGTCTGTTCGGGTGTCCGCCGCCTTCCCGATCTCGTTTCTACGAGTGTCACGGAATTTCTGAGGATGCCTTACGGCCACCTACGACAACATCCGTCCCGTTCGGCGCAGCTTATCGTGCCATCCCAAGGCTTCTTCGATCAGATGCGGCGTGTGCCCGCCGCGCAGCAGCGCCCGCCGATGATAATCCGCGAGTAGCTCGCGGTAGCTTGGGTGCACACAATTGGCAATAATGACTTTGGCGCGTTCCCGCGGCGCCAGTCCGCGAAGATCGGCAAGACCGATTTCGGTAACGAGGATGTCGACATCATGCTCGGTATGATCGACATGGCTGACCATCGGCACGACGCGTGAGATCGCCCCGTCCTTGGCAAGCGACTTTGTCACGAAGATCGACATATAGGCGTTACGGGCGAAATCGCCGGAGCCGCCTATACCGTTCATCATGTGTGTGCCGCCGATATGGGTCGAGTTGACGTTGCCGTAGATGTCCAATTCCAATGCCGTGTTGATCGCGATGATACCGAGCCGGCGGATGACTTCGGGATGGTTGCTGATCTCCTGCGGCCGCAGCACCAGCCGCTGCTTGTAATGCCCGATCTCGGAAAGCACGCTGCGATGCCTTTGCGCCGAGAGCGTCATGGAAGATCCGGAAGCAAAGGCGAGCTTGCCGGCATCGATCAGATCGAAGGTCGAATCCTGCAGCACCTCGGAATAGAGGGTGAGATCGTGGAAGGGCGTCGCGGTGAAGCCATAAAGCACCGCATTGGCGATCGTTCCGATGCCTGCCTGCAGCGGCTGCAGCCTTTCCGTCAACCGGCCACGCCGCACCTCGTGCGACAGGAATTCTGTCAGATGGCCAGCGATCGCGTTGGTCTGCGCATCCGGCGGCTCCACTGTAGAGGCACTGTCGCTGCTTTGCGTGACGACGATTGCCGCAATTTTTTCCGCAGGGATAGGAATGAACGGTACGCCGATGCGGCAGTCGGGCGCCACGATCGGGATTGCCTCGCGGCTCGGCCGCTTGGTCGGAATGTAGACGTCGTGGAGTCCCTCGAGAGCTTCCGGCTGAGAGAGGTTGATCTCGACGATCACTTTCGGGGCGAGAATCGCGAAACTCGCCGAATTTCCGACGGAGGTGGTCGGAACGATGCCGCCATCTTCTGTAATCGCGGTTGCTTCGACGACGGCGACGTCGACTGGCGGGACTTGTCCGCTGCGCAGGGACTCGACGGTCTCGGAAAGATGCTGGTCGATGAACATCACCTCGCCGGCATTGATCGCCTCGCGCATGACTGGGTCCGATTGGAAAGGCATGCGCCGCGCGACGGCATGCGCCTCGACGAGGGTTCGATCGAGATTGTGGCCAAGCGAGGCGCCAGTCATCAGCGTAATCCTTAGCGGATCGCGCCTTGCCCTTTCCGCCAGCGCCAGCGGCACGGCCTTGGCCTCGCCGGCCTGCGTAAAGCCGCTCATGCCGACGGTCATCCCATTGGTAATCAGGAGCGCCGCTTCCTCGGCACCGACAATACGATCCCAGAGCTTCGCGCTGCGGAGACGGTTTCTGAACATAGCGAGCGATCCTCAATGCGACATTGGAACGGGGAGGTTGATGTCCCTGACGGCGTCTCGGCCGTCATGTCATTCTGGCGGCGTAGCGGCCTTGCACATTGACACGGCTCAAAAACCTGACGGGGATCGTGCGGGGGACATGGCGATACCTTCGCCGGCGTCACAAAACTCTTGGAATTCGCTTTATTGACCCGGATCAACGACGTCCCGGCTATTGCGGCCTATCGCTGTTCATGTCGATGAAACCAAGTGGAGAGAAGGCTATGAACAACATTGCGTTGAGACAGGCCATTCTGGACGAACTCGAATTCGAGCCAAGTGTCGATGCGGCCAATATTGGCGTAGCCGTTGATAGTGGCATCGTTTCCCTCACCGGACATGTCCGCACGTATTCGGAGAAGGAGGCGGTCGAGCACGTGGTCAAACGCGTGAAGGGGGTTCGCGGCATCGCCCAGGAAATCGAGGTTCGTATCTTTGGCGCTCGCATCACCGACGACGACGATATCGCGCAGCGGGCGGTAAAGATGATCGACTGGAATGTCTGCATCCCGAAGGAAGCGGTGCAGGTGCGGGTCCTCAAGGGTTGGGTAACCTTAACCGGCGCGGTCGAGTGGCAATATCAGAAGGACGCTGCGTCAGATGCCGTCAAAGACCTGGCCGGCATTGTTGGCCTCTCGAATCTGGTCGAGGTTAAACCCAAGGCCAGCGCGGCCAACGTCAGGAAACGCATCGAGGATGCCTTCGAGCGCGATGCGGAGTTGCAGGCCGAGGCAATCCGAGTCGATGTTTCCGGCGGCAAAGTGACGCTGAAAGGCAAGGTCAGGACCTGGGCAGAACGACGCGCTGCCGAGCGAGCCGCTTGGTCGGCGCCCGGGATCACCACACTCGATGATCAGCTCTCGGTCGGTTGATCGACGTCTGACATCGATGGCGGCCCCCTGGCCGCCATCGGAGCGCTGAAACAGGTTATATTTGTCATGGACACGATACCCACCCGGACGGGAGAAGCACTGCTTGCGGCGGCGGGCAGCCCTCCGCCCTATCATTCCGACCGTGATTTCCGGCTTGAGCGAAGCACGGATGATGAATGGCGAATCGTCATTCTGTCGGCCCGCGCCCGAGCGTGGGTCCACGAACAGTTCTGTGGTCCGCTATGCCAATGTCTGAGTGACAGCATCGCTCTCGACATGCTGAGCGCCGATCGTTTTCTCAAGCAAGCGCACGATCAGGGCCTTCGAACGGAGTTCGTTGGGCGAAGCGGCAAAGATCTGTACTGATCAATGAAGAAGATCACTGTCTGATGCGGAAGAAAAGCTGTCGCTGTCGTCTGAACCGCTGACGGCAAAGCCGAAACCGGCGCCCGCGAAGGTTCTCAACACTTGCTCGCGAGAGAGCGTTTTCGCAAACTTCCTTGCCCAGAGGCACCGTCCTCCGCACTGGCGCCGTGCGATGTCGGCTCGTCCCGATCCACCTGCCTCAAAGCCTCGTGTTGCAGCTATGCATGGGCGATTTTGCTCTGCCGTCTCACGGAGATTGCCCGGGCATCGCGGCGAAACACACATTGACGGCGATCAATGCCGCGTTGCCCGTTATCGGCTTTGATCGGTCCGTTGCCGAACGCGAAGTTCGGTTATTGCGGCGATCGTCTGCCGACCCCGCCGCGAAACGGTCCCACACGTTACGACAGAGGAGCAAGAACATGGCCAACACAGCCACCAAACTGCCGATCAAGACCGATGAGAAGAACAAGACCCCGCAGAGGGGCCTTTCCACCTTCGAGAGCCTGCGCTCGGAGATCGATCGGCTCTTCGACGATTTCACGCCGAGCTTCTGGCATCGCCCCTTTTCGAGACTGTCCTTCGACAAGGCGCTCTCGACGATCGTCTCTCCGGCCGTCGATCTCGTCGAGAGAGACAATGGTTATGAAATCACGGCTGAACTGCCGGGTATCGACGCCAGCAATGTCGACGTGAAAGTCACAAACGGCATTCTCGCCATTACGGCCGAAAAGCAGGAGACCAAAGAGGAGAAGGACAAGGAGTATCATCTTTCCGAACGCCGTTACGGCGCCTTCCACCGCGCATTCCAGCTTCCGCCGAGCGTCGACAGCGCCAAGATCGATGCGTCTTTTGCCAACGGTGTGCTGACGGTAAAGCTGCCGAAAAGCAACGACGCCCTGAAGAGCGAACGCAAGATCCCGATCAAGGCGGGCTGACTCTTCCGATGCGGGCGCGCCGTAACGGCGCGCCCTCTCTTGGGACGAGTTCCTTGATGAAGATCAAGGCGAGGCTGCCGGACATCCCGTCCTATGAGGGCATGAACCACGCCGCTCAAATCCGCTGCGATGAGACAGGGCTTTCGCAAGCCGAAGCCGAAGCGCTGCTGCGTCGCTTCGGCCGCAACGAGTTGCCGAAATCAATTGCTCCCGGCTTCCTGCTCGTCTTCGCGCACCAGTTCCTGAGCCCGCTGATCTACATCCTGATCTGCGCCGCGGCGGTTTCCGCCATTGTCAGCGATCTAAAGGACGCGGCCTTCATCGCGGTAGTCCTCATTCTCAACGGCGCGATCGGCGCTTTCCAGGAATACTCGGCCGGCAAGGCTGCCGCTGCCCTGCGTAATCTCGAACAGCCCAGCGCGCTGGTGATCCGCGATGGAATGCAGCAGACCATTGCCGCAACCGACCTTGTTCCGGGAGATCTTCTCGTGCTGGAATCCGGTAGGCGCGCGCCGGCCGATCTCACGCTCTTTGCCTGCGACGACCTTCAATGCGACGAATCCCTGCTGACGGGAGAATCCGTGCCGGTGCGCAAGTTCGCAAACGGCAGCGGCTCCTCCCAGGTCTTCGCCGGAACCATGATCGTCAGAGGGCGCGGTCGCGGCCGCGTTTCGGCGACAGGGTCGGCCACCGAACTCGGCAGGATTGCAACCAGTATCGGCGAAAGATCACGTTCGCAGCCACCGTTGCTGATCCGGCTCGAGTATTTCTCGCGCAACATAGCCTACTCGGTCGCCGTTGCCACGGCCTTGCTTCTTGCTGCCGGCCTGGCGCGGGGCCTTTCACTTCACGATCTTTTCCTGATGAGCGTCGGTCTTGCCGTCAGCGCGATTCCCGAAGGTTTGCCCGTCGCCATCACCGTTGCGCTGGCGATCAGTATGCGCCGGATGTCGAAGGCCAATGTCATTGTCCGCAACATGACGGCCGTTGAAGCGCTCGGCTCGTGCACGATGATTGCCACCGACAAGACCGGCACCCTGACCATGAACGAGTTGACGGTGACGGAAATGATCCTGCCGGAAGGAACCCGCCTCTTCTTCGACGCCGGCCATGACCTCGATCGCTGCGAGTTGCACGCACCCGGCGTCACCCGCGAAGTCGCTGCCGAAAGAGCCTTTTCGCTGCTGAAGGCTGCCGCCCTGCCGAATGAGGCGACCCTTCAGCAGCAGGCTGATGGCTGGAGCGGCACCGGCGACACCGTCGACATCGCACTGCTGGCGGCGGCCCGAAAAGCCGGCATCGATCACAGGCATCTGCGCGCGGATTTTCCCGCCCTCAGCGCCATTCCCTATGAGCCGGACCTGCGTTATGCCGCCTCCTTCCACGACGCGGAAGACAGCGTCCATGTCTTCGTCAAGGGCTCGCCCGAGACGGTGCTCGCCATGGCCGATCGAATGGACACAGGCAAGGGTTTCGTCGCCCTCGACAAGGCAGCGCTCGTCAAACAGAAGGAAGAACTTGCCGGCCGCGGCCTGCGCGTGCTCGCCTTCGCCTATGGCGAGATGGCAGCGGCTTCCGACGACATCTATGGCCGCCATCATCTCGTCAACCTCGTCTTTCTGGGCTTCGTCGGCATGAAGGATCCGATCCGGCCCGAAGTACCCGATGCCATTCGTCGCTGCCGCACCGCGGGCATCGCGGTCGCCATGATAACCGGCGACGATCCCCGCACGGCGGCCGCCATCGCCGCCGAAGCCGGCCTGGATTTCGACGACGTCCAGATCGCAACCGGCGCCGAAATCGCCAAAGCGGAGCAGGAGGGGGCGGCGATCCTCGATGCTTTGACCGCCCGCACGCGGCTCTATGCGCGCGCGCAGCCGGCACAGAAGCTTTCGATCGTGCTGTCGCTGGCGCGGCAGGGCCATTTCGTTGCCATGACCGGCGACGGCGTCAACGATGCGCCGGCGCTGAAACACGCCCATGTCGGCGTTGCTATGGGTCGCAAAGGCACGGATGTCGCCAAGGACAGCGCCGACATCATCATCACCGACGACAATTTCTCCTCCGTCGTCGCCGGTATCGGCGAGGGCCGGGTCGCCTATGCCAATATTCGCAAGGTGATCTTCATGCTCATCTCGACCGGGGCGGCTGAAGTGCTGCTCTTCATGCTGGCAATTCCGCTCGGCCTGCCGATGCCGCTGCTGCCGGTGCAATTGCTGTGGTTGAACCTGGTCACCAACGGCATCCAAGATGTCACGCTCGGTGCCGAAAAGGCCGAAGGCGACGAATTTTGCCGTCCGCCACGCAAGCCCTCGGAACCGATCCTCGACCGGCTGATGTTGCGCCGTGTGCTGCTTTCCACCCTCGTCATGGGTCTTGGTGGTTTTGCCATCTTTTACTGGCTGCTGCTGAACGGCTATTCGGAAGGGGCGGCTCGCAACATGCTGCTCCTGCTCTTCGTCCTCTTCGAGAACGTCCAGACCTGCAACAGCCGCTCGGAATATCAGTCTCTCTTCAGGCAAGGTTTTGGCGGTAACCTGCTGCTGCTTGCCGCTGTGCTCGTCGCCCAGGCGGTCCACATGCTCGCTATGCACCTCCCCTTCCTCAGCGACATACTCTCCCTGCAACCGGTATCTCTTGGCGAATGGGCAACGCTTCTGGCGCTCGCCTGCGCTCTGCTTGCGGTCTCCGAGGTGGACAAATGGTGGCGCAGGCAGCACCGCGACAACTGACGACAAGACGCGGCGGCCAGCCATGGCGGTAATTTGCGTGCGCCCGTCTGAAATCCCATCATGCAGTGGCCAGCGATGACCCATCGGCTCAGGGCTTCAAGACAGCCGCTCCGCTCAATCGGCCGGCACGCAGGTCGTCGAGCGCCGTATTGGCTTCGGCAAGCGGATAGACGGTCGTGTGGGTCCTGACGCCTGCGTGGCGGGCAATGGGGAAGAATTCCTCCGCATCTTCACGCGTCAGATTTGCGACCGAAACAACGCTTCGCTCCCCCCAGATCAGCGCATAAGGCATGGCCGGAAGCTCACTCATGTGGATACCTCCGCAGACGACCCTTCCGCCCTTTCGCACCGCCTTCAGTGCAGCCGGTACGAGTTCGCCGACAGGTGCGAAGATGATTGCGGCGTCGAGCATGACAGGCGGAGCTTCATCCGAACCCCCTGCCCAGGCAGCGCCAAGGCCGAGCGCAAAACCTTGCGCTGCAGCGTCGCCGCTGCGTGAGAAAGCGTAGACCTGACGGCCCTGCCAGCGGCATATTTGCGCGATGATATGGGCGGCTGCGCCAAAGCCGTAAAGCCCGATCCGGGCGCCGTCTCCAGCCTTCTTCAGCGAACGCCAGCCGATCAGTCCCGCGCATAGCAGCGGCGCAAGAGCGACCGGATCGGCCTCGCTGTCGAGCGCAAATGCGTAAGCTGCATCGGCAACGACATGGGTGGCAAAACCTCCATCGCGCGTATAGCCGGTAAATTGCGGTTGGTCGCAGAGATTTTCCTCTCCGCTGCGGCAGAACGAGCAGCGGCCACATGTGTGGCCGAGCCAGGGTACGCCGACCCTTTGCCCTCTGCGTGACGCCGCGACACCTTCGCCGACCGCCTCGACGACGCCGACGATCTCATGGCCGGGAACGAGGGGAAGCTTCGGGTTCGGAAGATCGCCGTCACAGACGTGAAGATCCGTCCTGCAGACGGCGCAGGCTTCGACCTTCAACATCAACTGGCCTTTGCCCGGCGCGGGATCGGCGCGCTCCACCAGACGTAAAGGGGTCCCGATCGCCTCCAAAATCATCGCCTGCATCAGCGTCTCCTCATTTCGCAAACCGTTACGGTCTTGAAAACGCGACGATCGGCATCGACGAGCGTCAAGCCTACGTCCTGCCCATTCTCGTTCGCCGTTTTCGTCATGTGACGGTGGGGTAGATTGATCCTTCTCAATGCAACGGCAGCCCGATGTCACATGGTATATAATTGAAATGAAATATTGGGCGCGGAGGCCACTTATGAATGACCCTGTGAACGAGGCATGGATGCCGAGCATTTCCCCGGAGACCGTCCGCTATCTCATCCTCAAGGCTAAGGAGTTCGACGTCAAGGATGTCATCACCGAGCCGGATCCGGGCTCGAACCCGAGCGACGACAACATGATCGGAGTGCTGGAAGATCATGACGACGATCCCGTCGAGACCGAACTCAGGAGTGCAATCTGGGCTCTCAACGAAGACGAACAGATCGATCTGGTCGCCTTGGCGTGGCTCGGTCGAGGCGATGGGAATGTCAATGATTGGGATGAGCTTCGCAGCCGAGCAGCGGATGCGCACAATAGACGCACAGCGGCCTATCTTCTCGGCATGCCTCTCCTGCCGGATTATCTCGAGGAGGCGCTCGACCAGTTCGGTGAGACGTCCACAGACGATGCGCTGGGCCGGCTCTGACATTGCCGGCGCATGATTCGAAATGAACGGCAACGACATAGACGGCACAGGTACCTTCCGCGATGGATGGACCGGCACGTCTGGACCATCAGATGATGACATCATTGGTAACGACAGAAGCATTCCAGCGCCTCAGCCTCGCGCTTGCGATAGGCATCCTGGTCGGTATCGAGCGCGGCTGGCAGGATCGTGAGGCCGCGCCAGGCAAAAGGGTGGCGGGAATCCGCACCTATGGCCTGTCAAGTTTCCTGGGCGGCTTCTGCGGTTTCCTGCAGCCCGTCACGGGGCCAATTCTGCCGACGGCTATCTTTGTTTCCTTTTGCGTCACAATCCTCGTTTTCAGCCGCATGCAGGCAACACATGACGAAGACTACAGTGCAACCGGCACGATTGCCGCAATAACGGTCTTCGCACTGGGTTTCGGCGCGGTCGTTGCAGATATGACGGCAACGGCAGCAAGCGCGGTTGCAATAACGGCCCTTCTCGCCGCGCGGGAACCCTTGCATGGATTTCTTCGGCGCCTGACCTGGCTCGAGCTGAGGGCCGCCCTGATCCTGCTGACGATGACGGTCGTCATCCTCCCGATCCTGCCCAATGAGCCGGTCGATCCCTGGCAGGCGATCAATGTCTTCGAGCTTTGGATGATGACGATCCTGGTGGGAGCCGTTTCCTTTGTTGGTTATATCCTGATCAAGATTGGCGGCGCCCGTGCCGGAATCCTGTTGACCGGCGCCAGCGGCGGTATCGTCTCGTCGACAGCCCTGACGCTTTCCTTTGCCCGCCAGTCGATACAGATGCCCGCCCTCTCACCGCTCCTTTCAGCCGGAGCGATGCTGGCGGGAGCCGTTTCTCTCGCCCGGGTGCTTTTGATTTGCGGCCTCATTGCACCGGCTGTACTCAAGGAGCTGGCTCCATCGCTCGCTCCCGCTGCCATGATCTTCGCCATCGGAGGCGGCCTTGCCGCATCGTTGCGGCGCCCGGACGAGAGCACTGATTTTTTGCCGCGAAACCCGCTTGAGGTCATGGTCGTGCTGCGTTTCGCGCTTGTTCTCGCCGTCGTGACCGTCCTGACACGCTTGACCCTGATCGTCTTCGGAACCCAGTCATTGGTCGCCCTTGCGTTCATCACCGGACTGGGCGATCTCGATGCGATAACACTTGCCGTGGCGAAACTGTCATCCATCCAGGTGCCTGCAGATGCAGCCGCTCGCGCCATAGCGGTCGCGGCGTTCGCCAATATGCTTGCGAAGGCCGTTCTTGCGGCAAGTGTTGGGAGCATCGCCTATGCAATTCGTTTCGCGATCGCAGGCTGTGTCGCGACTTTTGCTGGGATTGCCGGCTTGGTTCTGGCATGAGTGCTTCTTCGCGTATCAATTACCGCCTTCCAATAACCTTCACGGTTATTCACCGCATTTGGCCTCTTTCGCTCGCGGCTATCGCAATCACAGGCCTCATCGTCGGCGGTCTGTTGCGGTGGTGGCATGGCGATCTGCTTTTCTGGTCCACCACCGCTCTGGTCAGCGCGACGATCACTGTCATCGTCGCGCTTTCTGTTGACGTCGCACTCAGTTTGAGGCGTGGCGATATCGGCCTGGATCTTATCGCGGCCCTGTCCATGAGTGCTGCGCTCTGGTTTGGCGAATATTTTGCCGGCGCCATCGTTGCTGTCATGTATGCAGGCGGGCAGTTTCTGGAAAGCTTTGCTCAAGGGCGCGCAGAGAGCGGTATGAGCGAACTTCTGTCTCGCGCCCCCCGTAGCGCTGTTCGTGTCACCGCATCCGGCCTGTCCGAGGTTCCCATCGCGGCACTTGTCCCGGGAGACAAGCTGCTCGTCCGAAAGGGCGACGTGGTCCCTGCCGATGGCAAGGTTGTAGCCGGTCACGCGCTCTTGAACGAGGCGGCTCTCACCGGCGAGCCGTTGCCGGCGCGGCGGGAAAGCGGTGAATTGATCATGAGCGGGTCTTCCAATCTCGGCGATGCTTTTGAAATGATCGCCTCCGGCTCAGCAAGCGAAAGTACATATGCCGGAATAATCCGCATGGTGAGCCAGGCCCGAAACTCGAAAGCGCCAATATCGAGATTGGCCGACCGCTTCTCCCTCGCCTTCCTGGCGATGACCCTGGTGATCGCCGGCCTGGCCGCATGGTTGTCGGGCGATCCCACGCGGATTGTTGCAGTTCTGGTCGTCGCGACACCTTGCCCGCTGATTCTCGCCGTTCCCGTCGCACTCGTGGCGGGAATGTCGAAAGCTGCCCGTGCAGGCGTCCTGGTCAAAGGAGCTCATGTCCTCGAGGTCCTCGCGACCATCTCGGTGGTCGTCTTCGACAAGACAGGCACGCTGACGACTGGAGAGCCTGCTGTTGTCAGAATCGAGACCGATCGGGATGCCGAGGAGATTTTGCGTCTCGCGGCATCCGTGGATCAAGCCTCTGGCCACGTGATTGGTCAAACGATTGTCGAAGAAGCGAAGCGACGTGGCCTGAGGCTTGCCAAACCTGCCCAACTCGCAGAAGTGCCAGGAGAAGGCATCGAGGGATATGTGGACGGACGCAAGGTAGCCGTTGGCGGATGGGATTTCATTGCCGGCAAGACAAGGTCCGCCACTCGCCCTGGCCCGAAGGACAACAGCACGGTCACAGCCTATGTCGCGATCGATGACGCTCTCGCCGGTACGATCGTCATGGCCGACCCGGTTCGCAAGGATGCTGTCCCGGCGATCGCGGATCTTCGACGTTTGGGCGTCAAGCGGCTTAGCCTTGCGACCGGTGACAGGGCCGAAGTCGCGGACGCCGTCGGCCTTGCTCTTCGTCTTGATCAGATCAGTGCCGAGCTTGAGCCGGCCGAGAAAGTTCAGAGGGTGACGGCGGAAAGATCCTACGGGCGCGTCATGATGATCGGTGATGGCGTCAACGATGCACCTGCACTTGCTGCTGCCGACGTCGGTGTTGCCGTTGGCCGGCGCAATCTTGCCGCCGCCGCTGAAGCGGCGGATGTCGTGTTGCTGCGGGATGACCTGGGGCAGATTGGAACTCTGCTGCAAACCGCGCGGCGGTCCCGTGCGATCGCTCTTCAGAGTGTCGCTTGCGGTGTCGGTCTATCGGTGATCGCGATGGTTTGTGCGAGCCTGGGATACCTCACGCCTGTGCAGGGCGCCCTTCTCCAGGAGGTGATCGATGTTGCCGTGATCGGCAACGCACTCCGTGCTCTCTAGTTAGTGGCAAAAGAGAGCGGGCATTTCAAGGCGCGTCAACAGTGACCGTGTGACCCCACCCAGAACGAATTCGCGCAGCCGCGAATGACCGAACGCGCCGGCGACCAGCAAATCAGCCTTGCGTTCCAGCGCCGCAGCTTGGATGACGCCGGCTGACGGTTCTCCGTTCGCCTGGACGGCCGTGACATCGACGGCAAGGCCGGCCTTTCGAAGTGCAGCCGCAAGGTGGTCTCGCCTGCGCTCGTCAATCTGCTTGTCGTCGGTCACGGAAATCAGGACGACACGCGAAGCCTGTTCCAGCAGGAATCTGGCACCTGTCAGTGCCCGCGCGACGGTGGCTCCCCCATCCCAGGCGACGGCGACAGCATCGATCCGCCCGCAGAAATTGTCCGTGGGAAAAAGCAGGAGCGGTCTACCGCTTTCAAACAGCACGCTCTCGATCAGCGGCCTCATTATTTCGGATGCTTCCAGAATCGAAAGATCATATGCGCGTGACAGCTCGGCAAGAGCTTGGGCGACAAACGGTTGCCTCGCGTCGAATGGCTGGATCTCAACCTCGATCTCGGCTTGCTTCGCATAGTCACGCAGCGTCTGCCCGAGAACGGCGCCATTGTCTCTGCTGACGTGCTCGGCATCCGCACGCATTTTTTCCACGTCAAGAAATGACGGAAGTCGCGGTTGCACGGGTTCAATTCTGACCAACGGTATACTTGCCGTTAAATCAGCCTTTTGGTGAAGGGAAACAGCGACAGCATTCTGAAGGAGCGAAAAGGAGCTTGCGTCTGGATAGGTGACTAGGGGCAAATGAAATTGCGCTTTCATGGGTGATGTCCTCCCGATGATTGGAGCTAGCATCGCCTGTTCGTGCGGCCCGCGCTTTGACGAAAATCAAGGTGATAAATCGCAGAAGCGCGAGCATGATTTGAATGTCCTCACGAAGGAGGGAGCCAGCCATGACTTTCAAATCCATCCTTACGCATTTCGATATCGATGCCCAGCCCGATCATCGCTTCACCTTTGCGATAAACCTCGCTGAGCGTTGCAATGCTGAACTCGCCTGCATATCCGCGGCCCAGCCGCTATTCGTGATCGAGCCAAGCATCGGACCGACATCCGGAACCAAAATCATGCGTGAAGAGATGGAGGCCGTCGAGACGCGACAACGCGACCTGCACGAGCGGATCATGCGACATGCGCCGTTCAGGAACCACGTCTCCTGGCAGACAAAGGCTGCCGACCCGGCAACTTTTGTCGTTGAAAATGCACGAGCGGCCGACCTTATTGTCCTCTTTGATGTCGAGAAGGGTCAGGCACGCGATTACCGACGCACGGTTAACATACCGGACGTTTTGCTGTCGGCGGGCAGACCGGTGCTGCTACCTTCGGCCTCCCGGGCTCCTCTGGAAGCTCAGACGATTGTGATTGCCTGGAAGGACACGAAGGAATCGCGGCGGGCAATTGTCGATGCGATGCCTCTGTTGATCTTGGCGCAAGACGTGGTCGTCCTTTCGATCGAGGAGAGCCACCCGATCGATGAGCAAGCGCTGAATGATGTTGTTCGGTTTCTCTCCCGCCATTCGGTTCCAGCCCGGAGCATCATCGAGCCGCGACAGACAGGCGATGCAGGGATGACGATCATCGAAGCTGCAGATAGGTTGGCGGCAGATCTGATTGTCGCAGGCGCATATAGCCACAATCGATTTCGCGAACGTGTCTTCGGAGGGATCACCCGCACGCTGCTCCATAACAACGCCATCAACCGGCTTTTGTCGAATTAACCGGTACTCCAAGGCGGGGAGAGTCTCGCCTCTGTGGGAGTTTCAGTCATTGCGCTCCATCAACGACAGGGTGTGATCAGGTGGTAATATATGAACTTGTCGCGGCAAGGAGAGTTACCGATGAGCTACATCCTGAAAGACTTGACGCAAGCAGAATGCTTCGCCGTTCTTGAGCATTCCCGGTTTGGCCACCTGGCCTGTTGCAAGGATGACAAGCCCTACTTGGTGCCGATCTACTTCGCTTATGCAAAGGGTGTGATCTACAGTTTTTCCATGCCCGGCCGGAAGGTCGACTGGATGCGCGCGAACGAAAACGTCTGTTTGCAAATCGACCAGCATGGCACGGGCAAGGGCTGGACGAGCGTCGTCGTCGATGGGCGCTTCGAAGAGTTTCCGGATACAGACCTTTGGCGCAATGAAAGGCTGCAAGCCTGGTCGTTGCTGCAAAAACACTTCGATTGGTGGGAAATCGGTGCCTTGAAGCCGCAGCCGCAGGCAACGGCCTCGGAGTCCGAGCACATATTTTACGGCATATTTGTCCGTGAGGTTACCGGTCGAACGGCGCTTTCCGTTGATTGAAAGCCGGGCCGTTGATTGAAAACCGGGGGAGGACGCCCGGGATGAACCCGGGCGTTTTGCTCAATGGGCGAGGAACAGGGGAATTTTGGTTTCCTCCAGCATCGATCGCGTTACACCGCCAAAAAGACGCTGCTGAAGCCGGGGATGATTATATGCGCCCATGACGATCATGTCGGCAGCGACATCGGCGGCATGCTGGCGCAGCACCTCATCGACGCGGCGGCCGCCGCTTGCGACGCAATCCACATCAACTTTCACCCCGTGGCGTGCCAGAAAGGTGGCAACGTCAGCGCCTGGTTCTTCACCATTCGCCGATGATGATGCCAGCGGATCGACGAGCGTGATATGCACCGATTCAGCAGCCTGCAGGAACTCGATCGACTGACGTGCCGCGCGCGAAGCCTCGTCGCTGGAGTCCCAGGCCAGCAGGATCGCTTTTGGAGCAAGCCCGACATTGGACTTTCTCGGGTTGATCAGCATCGGTGTCGGCGACCGGAACAGGGCACCATCGATAACCCTGCGCCGCAGTTCCTGGTCACGGGCGGCCTGAGGGCCGACCAGGACGAGATCGGCATAGAGTGCCCGCTCTGCAATATCTTCGTCCGCCCAGGCGAATTCGGTGTAGATCTCCTGCACCTCGAAAGAGACCTCGCTCCTTGCGAGGACTGCTTTGATCTCGGAACTCTTATCGGCCAGGCGATCGATTTCGCGCTGACGTTCTTCGACCCAGACCGTCGAGACAACCTCGTAGGAACCGATAGGGGGCGCTGCGCCCATCGAAATCGCCATTGCGGTGAGATGGGCGCCGTGGGTTTCGCAAAAGTCGATGGCGCCCTTCAAGTCTTCGTCGAAGTGATTGACGCCGAGGACGCTCAAAACAGTTTTGATGGTCATGACCAGTTGCCTCTCTTGTTGGAATTGACCAACCCTAATCTCCCTTGCTCCCCCATTCATTGATCTGCCGCAAAGCGGTCGGTGTTCCCGCCGGCTAGGATGTGTAAACAATTGGGGGGCAGGCCATGTCAGATCCTGTTTTATATTTTCACGGTGCAGCCGGATCGGTGACCGGCTCCTGCTTTCTTTTGGACCATCGTGGTGTTCGGATCGTGATCGATTGCGGCATGTTCCAAGGATCGAAAACGGAGAAGGAGCTGAACTATCGTCCTTTCCCTTTCGAGCCGGCCGCCGTTGACGCTGTCATTTTGACCCACGCACATATCGATCATTCGGGCCTAGTCCCCAAGCTGGTGAAGGCCGGGTTTGCCGGACATATTTACTGTACCGCTGCCACCTTGGACCTGTGCGGGATCATGCTCCAGGACTCCGGCCATATCCAGGAATCGGAGGTCGAGCAGCTCAATCGCCGCAATCGCTGGAGATCACGCGACGCCATAGAACCAATTTACAACGCGGATGACGCACGAGTCGCGATGACGCAATTTCAAGCCGTCGCTCATAAGGAATGGCACGAGCTTTCTGGCCACCTCCGCTTCCGGTTCTGGGACGCCGGCCATCTTCTCGGCTCCGCATCGGTCGAAATCGAGCTTTCGGGAACGGATGAACCGATCCGAATGCTGTTTTCGGGCGATATCGGGCCTCAGCATAAATTGCTGGAGGCTGCACCCGAAGCGCCCCAGGGGTTCGACTATGTCATCTGCGAAAGCACCTATGGCGATCGCGAGCGGGACGAAGTTTCGGATGAAGCACGGCGCGGGCTGCTCCTTGAAATTGTGCTGAAGGCCCATCACCCAAGCGGCGCTTTGCTGATTCCGTCCTTTGCGGTCGAACGAACCCAGGAGCTTCTGGCTGATCTCAACATCCTGATGGACGAAGGCAGTCTGCCGCGCTGTCCGATCGTGATCGACTCGCCGCTCGCGTCGCGCGCCACTGCGATATTCAAGCGTTACGCGCGCGCCATGGCGAACGGTAATTTGCTGGTCAAAGCATTGAATTCGAAGAACGTGCGCTTCACGGAAACCGCCGAGCAATCGAAGGCGCTCGACCTTATCCGTGGCTTCCACATTATCATCGCGGCAAGCGGAATGTGCGAGGCGGGCCGGATTCGTCATCGGCTCAAGAACTGGCTTTGGCGCGATGAGGGCAGTGTTCTCATCGTCGGTTTTCAGGCGGAGGGAACGCTCGGACGTCTACTCCAAGACGGAGCGCGCACGGTCAGGATCCAAGGCGATGAAATCGTCGTGCGTGCAACCATTCACTCTCTGGAGGCGTATAGTGGTCATGCCGATGCGACCGAATTGATGCAGTGGGTGGCAGCGCGCAAACCGGTTCGAACAGGATTGTTCCTGGTTCATGGCGAAGATGCAGCGCGCGACCAGTTGAAATCCCGTTTGGCATTGGAGCAGCCGGATATCACGGTCCTTATCCCCTCGCTCGATGCTTGTTACCGCCTGACGAGGCAAGGCGCGGAACTCTTGGGCCCTGCTTCCCCGCGCCCGCGTCTTGCACCACAAGAGGTTGGCCATCCTGATTGGCACAATGAGTACCAGTCGATCGTTATCGACTTGGAAGAGCGCTTGCGCCGTCGACCTGATCGAAAGGGACGAGCGGTGATCCTGCGTCGGGTGAAAAGAGCGCTCGATGATGAAATGGGAGAACAATGATGTTGGTTACAGATCGTGACTGCCAGAGCGGAGGAGCGCGATTTGCCGTGCCGACGCTCGGCGAAATCGAAGGAAAACTTCTGGTTTCGGAAGTGGTCGCTACCAGCTGCCTGCGGCACCTTTTCGCTCACACGAACGATGCCGTTGTGCCTGCCATCAAACGCCGGATCAGACGATCGCTCGAAACCCGCTGCCAGGCGGAAAAGCTCTGCCACGATGATACGGAAGCGGCCGTGGAATATGCTTTTCAACTGGTGGAGGGGGCAGCCGAAGCGGCCGGCAGGAAGCGGACGGTTTCATCGAAACCTGGCGGCTGCGAGACGATTCGTCGGCTGAGGGCGATGCATGGTCCTTCCGGTCGTTAGGTTGGAAGGGAGAATAACCGGCGTGCATATGTTCCATGCCTTCGATTGTTCTGGCGATACGAGTTCGGAGCCGTTTGCTCCGAATTCGATCGTTGAAGATGGCGTGCCAGTGCTCAATGCGACAGCAGGATAGGCAGGCTGATATTGGTCAGCACGGCTTGAGTAGCGCCGCCGAGCACGAATTCGCGCAGACGCGAATGGCCGAACCCGCCCATGACGAGAAGGTCTGCCCGCAATTCGAAGGCTTTGGTCTGCAGCACCTCGCCGACTGGTTCGCCGCGCGCACGCACGCGCGTCGCCTCCGCGACGACACCGCTCTTCAGCAGATTCTCCACCAGATAATCGCCGGTCTCGAATTCCACCGGCTTCTCGTCGATGACGGAAAGCAGGCAGACCTTGGAAGCCCGTTCCAGGAAAAACGAGGCATCATGTGCCGCCCGTGCGGCAGCGCGGCTGCCATCCCAGGCGATGGCGACGTGATCCATCCGGCCGCCGAAAGGTGCAGACGGATATAGGATGAGCGGCCGACCTGACGCAAACAGCACCGCCTCGACGACCGGACGGGAGATCCCGGCCGATTCCAGAAGCACGAGATCGTAGGCGCGCGATGCTTCCGAAAGGACCTCGACGACGAAAGGCTCCGCAGTCTTGATCTCGCGCGTGCGCACATCCACGGAAGCGCCTTTTGCCGCATCGACCGCCATCCGGGTCAGCGCCGAGGCACGCTTGCGGCTGAGCGCCCCGGCATCCCGCGCCATCTTCGCCGCATCGATGATCAGCGACGACAGGGCATTGGACACGTCGGGAACGGTAATCTCCACCGCACAGACGGTCAGCGTCGCCTGCATGTGGTGCGCAAGTGCGACGGCGTTGGCGATCATGAATTCCGAAGTCGCATCCGGATAGGTGAGGAGCGGAAGAAAGAGGTGTTGCTTCATGCTGATCTCCAAACGGAAAGAGGCGAGAGCTGATATTCGCCACACTCTCGCACTGCCCTGGAATTATGAATTGACGTACGTCAAAGAGGGCGCCCTTCTGCGTGACGACGGTGTTGATCGATAGGCTTGCCGGCGCAAGCTATGGACCGATCAAGCTATGCTTGCCGGCTTGCTTTTGACATGCGCACTCTGCCGCCATGCAAGCAGATCGTCCGCGCCGATTCGGATGCGCCCATCCGGTTCGACGTCGCCGCAGTCATATTTCGCCGACGCAATCCGGCTGAACAAATCGATATTTTCCTGAAGCCGGCTTTCGTCGCAGCGTCGTGGTTCTGCGACCTCCTGAAGAGCTCCCCTGTCAATGACGACCATCTGATTTGCGCCGCCCGCATCCATCGCAAGCAACGCTTCCTCGCCGGACGACTTCATCATTCCACTGATCAGTTTTAATGGCATCACCCTATCTCCCGACCGATTGATCTCTTTGGAAAACCTGCCGCAGGAATGTTGTTGGACTGCCTGGGCAAGTTGCCGGACCTTATCCCTGCTCGAAAAGCATGCCTTGATACACATCAAAGGAGACGGCTTGCTGAACGAATGGCAAGGTCCTGCAGGGGGGGAGCTACGCGTGGGCGGCGGAACGCTTCCGGCAGGCCGCTTGCGCAGCCCGCCGGCGCCTCGCGCTCCTCACGCCTCAACGATCACAGCCGTCAGCCGCTTGACCACCGGCAGCACCAGTAGCAGGACAGGAAAGGCGATCGCCCAGGAGAGCAGCCATGCCGAGGGCCACATAGCAAGGGCAGGCGCGGTCAGGCCTTGGGCTCTCACGATACTGATCGCCGAGACGACTGACGTCATCAGCAGCGAGAGGATGAACGGCATGATGATCGTATTGTAACGTTTAGGGAGTTTGCCTTTGAGCATTTCGATCTCCGTAAGGTGCCGATCAGACAATTGCGCAGCGCCGACCGGCGGGTTGCGCGTTGATTGACGTAAACGCTTACGGAGCTTCGATCTGAAGCAACGCCGTCTCTATGGCCGAAAATGTCTTGCCGTTCAAGTCCGCCTCACCTCCTTCCGATCGTCTTTGCCAATTCCTCAACGAAAGGAATTATCCTTGTTGCCGCAATCTCAGCGATTCGGCTCCAGGACCTTCAGCCAATGACCAGAGCAAGACGCCGCCGCATCATCCGGACCAGACGAACCCTGACCGGGCTCGCCCTCGTCGGCTCGATTTCGTTTCTCGCCGGTATGACTGATGCAACCGGTCTTCTGCTCACCGGCGATTTCGTTTCCTTCATGACCGGCAATACGACGCGGGCCGCACTCGCCTTGAGTGAGGGCAATCTTTATCACGCGGCAGTCCTGGTCTCTGCCATCATCGTCTTCGTGCTCGGCAATGCGGCAGGCATCGTCATCTCTCATCTTTCGCAACGCCGCATCTTCGTGGTGCTTGGCTGCGTCGGCCTCGTCCTGGCGCTCGCCTCGATGATGACGGTGCAAAACATGCTCTTCGCCCGGTTCTACCTGATCGTTTTTTCCATGGGCATGGTGAACGCCGCCGTCGAGCACATCGAAGGCCTGCCGATCGGCCTGACCTATGTAACCGGTGCCCTGTCGCGCTTCGGCCGCGGGATCGGCCGCTGGATCATCGGTGATCGTCGTGTCGAATGGACGATCCAGATCGTACCCTGGGGCGGCATGGTGCTTGGTGCAATCGTCGGCGCCGTCCTGACGCGGCTGACCGGCGCGCATGCGCTGTGGCTGGTCTCCCTCTTTGCCATGGCGCTGGCGCTTGTCGCCATGCTCATCCCGCGGCCGCTCCAGCGCCGCTTCAATCAGAAGATCCCGCCGCACGGATCGGCCGTGCGGCGCGCGAAATAGACCGTCGCATTCCTGTTACCGTCGAATCGGATAGAAGGGACCGCCGCCAATCCTCAAGGAGTGGGTCTTGTTCCTGATTTCGAAGCTTGTCTGGATTTTCGCTCAGCCGCTGTCGCTGGCATTCTTCCTCGTCTTCTTGGCCCTCATTGCCGGCCTTCTGCGCTGGCGTATCTTAAGTATCCTCGGCGCAGCTGGTTCGGCCCTCATCCTTTTCGTTACGCTCTACACCACGGCTGGCAACCTCCTGATGCAGGGTCTCGAGCAGCGCTTCGCAAAGCCGGCCGCCGATCCCGACAACCTGCAGTGCATGATCGTGCTCGGCGGCGCCTTCGAAAACGAGGTGAACACGGCGCGCCACGGCATAGAATTCAATGGCGGAGCCGACCGCTTCGTCGAAGCTCTGCGGCTCGCGCAGAAATTTCCGCAGTCGCGCATTCTGGTATCGGGCGGCGACGGTTCGATCTCGGGCGTCTACGAAGGCGATGCGGCGGCATCCGAGCGGTTCTTCCCGCTCTTCGGCGTTGGCAAGGATCGCCTGATCGAGGAGAGACAATCGCGCACGACCTTCGAAAACGCCGTCAACACCAAGGAATTCCTGGCAAGCCAGGGGCTTTCCCATTGCCTGCTGATCACCTCGGGCTTTCATATGCCGCGATCCGTCGGCATCTTCCGCAAGCTCGGCATCGATATCGTGCCCTGGCCGACCGATTATCGCACCGACGGCCAGATGAGACTTGGATTGGATTTCACCCAGCCGAACCTCAATGCCCAGAACTTGGCAACCGCCATCCGCGAATGGTACGGCCTGGTCGGCTATTATCTCGCCGGCCGCACGTCGGAACTTTATCCGCAATAGAGCGCCGCGCGTCCAACAGGACGTGCCAAGGACGCTCGATCGCTTTGACTTTGCGCATGACCCGAATATCGATTCCGATTTCGGGTCATATGCTGCGCTATTTCTTCGAGATGGTGACGAATTTCGTGCCGCGGACGCGGGCCGTCACGATGCAGGGATCGCCCTCCGTGCGGTCGCAGAAACGCGGATGCATCTTCATCGCCAGCACCATGTTGCCGAAGCGCTGGACGAAGTCGTAGCCATAGATCTGCGCCGTCGCGATCATGAAATAACCGCCTTCGGCAACCTGCAGGTAGAAATTATAGGTGCAGCCGTCGTCATTGCATTGCGGCCCCTTCTGCCCGTCGCAGGTCAGCTGACCCTCATTGACCACCGCGTCGATCAGACCGTCATTGTTGATGTCCTGCCGGGTGACGAAGCCGTCGGCAAATTCGGCCGTCTTGCACTGCTCCTGGAAATGTTTCTTCTCGTAGATCTCAGGATCGGAAATCAGCGATTGCTGGCCGAAGGCGACAGCCGGCATGACAAGCAGCAGGACGATATTCAGAACGGCGAGCACCAGCGTTTTCACGGCTTTCCTCTTTGGATAAAGGCTCTGTGGCCCAATGCATGTCGCCAAAACTGTGCAGCGGTTCTAGGACAACGACATGCATCACGTAAAGACTCGAGCTTTATGGCGCCCCCGCCTTGCGCCGCCCTTGCCGCCGTGGTTCTGTTCTCGAGAACAGAATGATTTTAGGCCTAATTGGCCCAAAATCTGAATCCTGTTGTCAATTCAAGAGTTAGAGCATGATGTCATGAGAAAACCGCTCACACTTTTCGGCATCATGCTCTGAACGTCTGCCGGTTCGGGGTTCGCATGTCCTTGCTCGTCTATCTCGATTATGCCGGCATTGCGCTGTTTGCCGCGACAGGCGCGCTCGCCGCGTCACGCAAGCAATTGGACCTCATCGGTTTTTTGTTTTTCGCCATGGTGACGGGAACGGGCGGGGGTACGGTACGTGATATCGTGCTCGGCCGCGTTCCGGTCTTCTGGGTGCTGAACCCAGGCTATATCCTCGTCTGCTGCATCATGGGCGTCATCGTCTTTTTCACCGCCCACCTGCTGGAATCGCGCTATCGTCTGCTGATCTGGCTGGATGCGATCGGCCTTGCCGCCTATTGCGTGATCGGCGCCGCCAAGGGCCTTGCCGCCACCGGCTCCCCGACCATCGCGATCGTCACCGGCACGCTGACGGCGACCTTCGGTGGCATCCTGCGTGATCTGATGGCAAACGAGCCTTCGGTGCTGTTGAGGCCGGAAATCTACGTGACCGCAGCCCTCATCGGCGCCGGTGTGTTCACGGCGGCCAATGCGCTCGGAATGCAGCTCTATCTGGCGTCTGCCTGCGGCGTCGTGGCGGCCTTTGCGGTGCGCGGCGGAGCCCTGTGGTTCGGCTGGACCTTCCCGACCTACAAGCACAAGCCCGGCCGGCATCCCGACGATGTCATGTGAAGCGGCGGTGTCGTCAGCCCTGCTTTGCCCGCAGCCGGATCACCACGTCGACATGAGCGATCTCCATGCCCTCTGGCGGTTCCGGCAGATTGCCGATCGTCAGGTTGCTGACGGGAATGTCGAGCACCTCGTTCTCGCCTTCGATGAAGAAATGGTGATGGTCGGACACATTGGTGTCGAAATAGGTCTTGGCGCTTTCGACGGCGAGGACGCGGATCAGACCGGCTTCCGTGAACTGGTGCAGCGTGTTGTAGACGGTTGCCAGCGAAACCGGCACACCGGCGGCAACCGCCTCCTCATGCAGTTCCTCGACGGTCAAATGCCGGTCGCCCTTGGCAAACAGGAGGTCGCCGAGCGCCACACGCTGGCGGGTAGGGCGCAGTCCTGCACCGCGCAGCCTTACCTCTATTGCGATCGGGAGCGTACCCGTCATCAAGACCAACTCCGGTTATTCTGGCATAAAGCAATCATGTTTCTTCAAGCGGTATAACTTTTGCACCGGAGCCTTTCAATAGTTCAATGAGGGCAAGAGCCTGATAAACGCGGCAAAAACCGGCTTTTGACGCAAATAGGTCTGGTCGCGGCCCTGGCCTTCCTGTATGCGACCACCAAATAATGGCGCAAGCCTGGTCCGGGGCGATGAATGAAGCTGCCTTGCTCGTGCTTCATTTTCTGAAGAACTTGGACTACACGTTCACATCCATCGGCTTCACGCGGGGGGAAAAAGAAACTTTATGACGACCAGACAGTCCAGCTTCTCGTACGACGAACTCATCGCTTGCGCACATGGCGAGCTGTTCGGCCCCGGCAATGCGCAGCTGCCCCTGCCGCCCATGCTGATGGTTCATCGTATCACCGACATTTCCGAAACCGGCGGAGCCTTCGACAAGGGCTACCTCAGGGCCGAATATGACGTGCGCCCCGACGACTGGTATTTTCCCTGCCATTTCGAAGGCAATCCGATCATGCCGGGCTGCCTTGGTCTCGACGGCATGTGGCAGCTGACCGGTTTCTTCCTGGGCTGGCTCGGCGAGGAAGGCCGCGGCATGGCGCTTTCGACAGGTGAAGTGAAATTCAAGGGCATGGTCCGGCCGCATACGAAGCTGATCGAATATGGCATCGACTTCAAGCGCGTCATGCGCGGCCGTCTGGTCCTCGGCACGGCCGACGGCTGGCTGAAGGCGGACGGCGAAACCATTTATCAGGCGGCCGACCTTCGCGTCGGTCTATCGAAAGACAAGACGGCCTGAAACCGCATTTCGAGCGACGGACGAAAACAACAAAGGTTTGATCAGATGAGACGGGTAGTTGTCACGGGTCTGGGTGTCGTGTCCTCGATCGGAAACGACGCGGCCGAAGTCACCGAATCCTTGCGGCAGGCAAAGTCGGGTATCTCCTTTTCGAGCGATTTCGCCGAACATGGGTTCAAATGCCAGGTATGGGGCAGTCCAAAGCTCGGTTCGGCGGAACTTGCCGAACTGGTCGACCGCCGCGCCATGCGTTTCCTGTCGCAGGGCGGCGCCTGGAACCATGTCGCCATGAAGCAGGCGATCGCCGATTCCGGTCTCGAGGACAAGGACATCGGCAACAACGAGCGCACCGGCATCATCATGGGTTCCGGCGGTCCGTCTACCCGCACCCTGATCGAGGCTGCCGAGATCACCGTGAAGAACAACAGCCCGAAGCGCATCGGCCCCTTCGCCGTGCCGAAGGCGATGTCCTCGACCGCATCGGCGACGCTTGCCACCTGGTTCAAGATCCACGGCGTCAATTATTCGATCTCGTCGGCCTGCTCGACCTCGGCGCATTGCATCGGCAATGCCGCCGAAATGATCCAGTGGGGCAAGCAGGACGTGATGTTCGCCGGCGGCCACGAAGATCTCGACTGGACGATGTCCAACCTCTTCGACGCCATGGGCGCCATGTCCTCCAAATATAACGACACGCCGGACAGCGCCTCGCGCGCCTATGACGTCAACCGCGACGGTTTCGTCATCGCTGGCGGCGCCGGTGTGCTGGTGCTCGAGGAACTGGAGCGCGCCAAGGCCCGCGGTGCAAAGATCTATGCCGAAATCGTCGGTTACGGAGCAACTTCGGACGGCTACGACATGGTTGCCCCCTCGGGCGAGGGGGCTATCCGCTGCATGCGCCAGGCGCTCGCCACCGTCAAAGGCGACGTCGACTACATCAATACCCACGGCACCTCGACGCCGGTCGGCGACAGCAAGGAAATTGGCGCCATCCGCGAGGTATTCGGCTCCAGGATTCCGCATATCCAGTCGACCAAGTCATTGACCGGCCATTCGCTGGGTGCTGCCGGCGTGCAGGAATCGATCTATTCCCTGCTGATGATGCAGCAAGGCTTCATCGGCGAAAGCGCCCATATCGCCGAGCTCGATCCGGAATTCGAAGGCGTGCCGATCGTGCGCAAACGGATCGACGACGCGAAGATCGACATTGCCCTCTCCAACTCCTTCGGCTTCGGCGGCACCAACGCCACGCTGGTCTTCCAGCGTTATAACGGATAACAACATGTCGGGAATCATGCAGGGTAAGCGCGGGCTCATCATGGGCGTCGCAAACAACCACTCGATCGCCTGGGGGATTTCGAAAGCTCTCGCCGCACAGGGTGCGGAACTCGCCTTCACCTATCAGGGCGATGCGCTCGGCAAGCGCGTCAAGCCGCTGGCTGCCGAGGTCAATTCGGATTTCGTGCTGCCCTGCGACGTCGAGGACATCGCCTCGGTCGATGCCGTGGTCGACGCGCTCGGTGAGCGCTGGGGCAAGCTCGATTTCATCGTCCACGCCATCGGTTTCTCCGACAAGAACGAGCTGAAGGGTCTCTACGCCGATACGACGCGGGAGAATTTCAGCCGCACCATGGTCATTTCCTGTTTCTCGTTCGCCGAGATCGCCAAGCGCTGCGCTCCGTTGATGGAAGATGGCGGTGCGATGCTGACGCTGACCTATAATGGTTCGACGCGCGTCATCCCGAACTACAACGTCATGGGTGTTGCCAAGGCCGCGCTCGAGGCCTCGGTGCGCTATCTCGCCGCCGATTACGGTCCGCGCGGCATCCGCGTCAACGCCATTTCCGCCGGCCCGATCCGCACGCTTGCCGGCGCCGGCATCTCTGATGCGCGCGCGATCCTCTCCTGGAACCAGCGCAATGCGCCGCTGCGCAAGACCGTGACCATCGATCAGGTCGGTAATTCGGCGCTCTACCTGCTCTCCGACCTGTCCGCCGGCGTCACCGGCGAGATCCACTTTGTCGACGCAGGGTTTAACGTCACCTCCATGCCGACGCTGGAAACGCTGCGCAAGGCGGATGTCGAATAAACAACGACCCGATTGAAACTCAAAGGCCGTGCGCAGATGATGCGCACGGCCTTTTTGTTGTATCGGTTGGGATGATCGGTATCGAAGCCGCTTGAGCCCTATTTCTTCGCCCACAGCACCTTGAAGCGGGCGTTGCGGCAGGTTTCACCGCTTTCTCTGAAATTCGCTGCCAGAACCGGCTCGTAAGGCAGGCCGCGATTGGCGACGAGCATCAGGCGGCCGCCGCCGCGCAGGGCGGATGCGGCGGTCTTGATCATGGCCTGGCCGAGCGAAGGTTCGGCGGCGTGACCTTCGTGGAAGGGCGGGTTCATGATGACGAGATCGTATTTGTCCTTGACCGGTTCGCCCGCCAGATCGTGCCAGAAGAAGCGCGCAGGCGCGTTCGGGCAGTTCTCCGCCAGATTGTCCCTGGCCGCCTCCAGAGCCGCGTGATCGGCCTCGTAGAGGTCGAGGCGGGTCAGTCCACGCGATCTCCGCGCCAGTTCCACGGAGAGATAGCCCCATCCGGCGCCGAAATCCGCAACGTCGCCGGTGAAATCCTCAGGCAGGCGCGAGGCGAGCAGTTCCGATCCGGCATCGATCCGGTCATGCGAGAACATGCCGGCGGTCGCATGGAAACGGCCGTCGACGCGCACCGGCGCCTTTGCCAGCTTCGAGATGATCTCGCCGGCATCGGCAGGGCGACCGAACCAGAAGGCGACACCGTGATATTTCGGCATATGGTCGACGGCGAGATTGAAACCTTCCAGCCGCTTGCGTAGCGGCTGGATGCCGTCTTCCTTCGCACCGGCAACGACGATCAGGGCGCCGACCCGTGTGCGCGCGATCGCCGCGGCGAGGTTGGCTTCGTTCTCGCCCTTGTGCTTGGTGCAGAGCACCAGAGCCGCATCGTATTCGTCGCCGTCGATCTCCGGCTTCGCTTCGATCCGCTGCGCCAGCAGCTGCCGATAGAGCGGCCGGAAGCCCTGGACGGCGTTGAGCGAGGCGGCAAAGCCGTCCGGCAGCGCAAAGCCTGCCTCGGCGCCGAGGAAGAGCACGCGCTCGCCCTCGCCGGGCGCCTCGACTGTGCCGCTGGCAAAGGGATGGAACAGGGTCTTCAGCGTCTCGCGGCTCATGGATCTCGTCTCGACTTCGGATACAAAAAGGGCGCGGAAGATTCCCGCGCCCGGAATCAAATCTGGGAGATGCGGCTTATTCGGCCGCTTCTTCCTTCTTCTTGTCGTTCGCAATTTCCTGGCCGGTGGCCTGGTCGACGACCTTCATCGACAGGCGAACCTTGCCGCGTTCGTCGAAACCGAGCAGCTTGACCCAGACCTTGTCGCCTTCCTTGACAACGTCCTGCGTCTTGGCGACGCGTTCGGAAGCAAGCTGCGAGATGTGGACGAGGCCGTCACGGGCGCCGAAGAAGTTGACGAAGGCGCCGAAGTCGGCGGTCTTGACAACAGTGCCTTCGTAGATCTGGCCGATCTCAGGTTCGGCAACGATCGAGTGGATCCACTTGCGGGCCGCTTCGATTTCCTTGCCGGAGGAGGAGGCGATCTTGACGGTGCCGTCGTCCTCGATGTTGATCTTCGCACCGGTCTTTTCGACGATTTCGCGAATGACCTTGCCGCCGGAGCCGATGACTTCACGGATCTTGTCGACCGGGATGTTCATGACTTCGATGCGCGGAGCGAATTCGCCGAGCTGGCCGCGGCTTTCGGTGATGGCCTTGGCCATTTCGCCGAGAATGTGGGCGCGACCGCCCTGGGCCTGGCCGAGGGCAACCTTCATGATCTCTTCGGTGATGCCGGCGATCTTGATGTCCATCTGCAGCGAGGTGATGCCGTCAGCGGTACCGGCGACCTTGAAGTCCATGTCGCCGAGGTGGTCTTCGTCACCGAGAATGTCGGAGAGAACCGCGAAGCGATCGCCTTCCAAGATCAGACCCATGGCGATACCGGCAACCGGCTTGGCCAGCGGAACGCCTGCGTCCATCAGAGCGAGCGAGGTGCCGCAGACGGTCGCCATCGAGGACGAGCCATTCGACTCGGTGATCTCGGAGACGACGCGTAGCGTGTAGGGGAACTGCTCAGCCGTCGGCAGCATCGGACGGATCGCGCGCCATGCGAGCTTGCCGTGGCCGATTTCACGGCGACCCGGGGAGCCCATGCGGCCGGTCTCGCCAACAGAGTAGGGAGGGAAGTTGTAATGGAGCAGGAAGCGCTCCTTGTACATGCCCGTCAGGCTGTCGACATACTGCTCGTCTTCGCCGGTGCCGAGGGTGGCAACCACGATCGCCTGCGTTTCACCACGGGTAAACAGCGCCGAACCATGCGTACGCGGCAGAAGGCCGACTTCCGAAACGATCGGACGGACGGTTTCGAGGTCGCGGCCATCGATGCGGCTCTTGGTGTCGAGGATGTTCCAGCGGACGATTTTCGCCTGCAGATGCTTGAAGATCGCGCCGACTTCCTCGGCCGTGTACCTGGCTTCGCCTTCCTCGGGGAGGAAGTGTGCCTTCACCTTCGCCTTGACGGCATCGACGGCGGCGTAGCGGTCGGCCTTCTGGGTGATCTTGTAGGCTTCACGAAGTTCACCTTCGGCAAGGCCGAGCATTTCGGTTTCGAGAGCGGAGTAATCTTCCGGCTGGAAGTCGCGCGGCTCCTTGGCGGCAACTTCGGCGAGCTTGATGATCGCGTCGAGAACCGGCTGGAAGCCCCTGTGGCCGAACATGACGGCGCCGAGCATGACGTCTTCGTTGAGTTCCTTGGCTTCGGATTCCACCATCAGCACGGCGTCATAGGTGCCGGCGACGACGAGATCGAGGCTCGATTCGTCCATCTCGTCGAGATGCGGGTTGAGAACGTATTCGCCGTTGATGTAGCCGACGCGTGCACCACCGACCGGGCCCATGAAGGGAACGCCGGACAGCGTCAGCGCGGCTGAAGTGGCGACCATCGACAGGATGTCCGGATTGTTTTCAAGGTCGTGCTGGATGACGGTGACGACGACCTGCGTGTCGTTCTTGTAGCCTTCCGGGAAGAGCGGGCGGATCGGGCGGTCGATCAGGCGGGAAACGAGGGTCTCGTTCTCGCTCGGACGGCCTTCGCGCTTGAAATAGCCGCCGGGGATCTTGCCGGCTGCATAGGTCTTTTCCTGGTAGTTGACGGTGAGCGGAAAGAAGTCCTGGCCGGGCTTCGGCGCCTTGGCCGAGACGACGGTGGCAAGAACGACGGTTTCGCCGTAGGTGGCGAGAACCGCGCCGTCGGCCTGACGGGCAATCTTGCCGGTTTCAAGCTTCAGCGGGCGGCCGGCCCACTCGATTTCCACGGTGTGTGTATCAAACATGTCTTGTCCTTCAATGCGGGAGCACGCGCCATCGCCGATATCAAGGCGCAGCGCACAGTCGACCGCAATCAATGTGACGTATCACGGGCAAGACAACGGGAGGCTTTTCATTCCTCGGGTTCCCGGGAAATCCGAAGATTTCCAGCAACCCGAAGGTTCCCTGGGGAACCGGGCCAGCACTCACTGATGAGCCTTGGCCGAAAGCATCCGGCAATCCTGCCCCATGACAGGTCAACGGTTGGTTTGGCAGATCCGGCCCATCCGGGTCTGCCGGTCGTTCCACCGCTTAGATAGGGCGCGGCTGGAACATTTCATCGGGAGCCTTGTCCCGAAACAGATCCGGCGGACGCTCGGAAGCGCCCGCCGGACAATCTTAGCGGCGGATACCCAGGCTGGCGATCAGCTTGGAATAGCGGCCTTCATCCTTCTTCTTGAGATAATCAAGAAGCGAGCGGCGGCTCGAAACCATCGTCAACAGGCCACGGCGGGAATGGTTATCCTTCTTGTGGTCCTTGAAGTGTTCGGTCAGGTTGTTGATGCGTTCGGTCAGGATCGCGACCTGGACTTCCGGAGAACCGGTATCGCCTTCAACGGTCGCATATTCCTTGATCAGCGCAGCCTTGCGCTCAGCAGTGATCGACATCGGGTGATCCTTTCTAAGAGAGGAGATAAAGGTCGCCAAAAGCCGGGATGTCGTCCAGCTTTGGCCGCGAATGCAATCGGGCGTACCCGATGCTGGCGCTGCCTATAAACCATTCAGGCAGCAAAGGGAAGAGGCGTAAAACTGTGCCTCTCTAAAGCGCGTCGCGTCAATCCGGATTCATGCGACGCGCTTTAGGTCTTTGATTTATGCATGTCGTTATCCCCAAAACCGCTGCGCACTTTTGGGCGACATGCATTGGGATAGCCGATCAGCCGAAGACGCGCTTCGGGCGAAACTCGCCCTGGCCGATTTCGCCGATTGCGATCAGCTTGCCGCGGGCCGTCGCATAAGCTTCGCTTTCGGCAACCGGCGCATCGCGGCCACGCACCAGGATCGGGTTACCCATCTTCAGCCGGTGTGCCTGGTCGTCATTGATGACCAGGTGGGGTAGGGACGAGAGCGCTTCGCAGGTGTCGATCAGCAGCGCGTCAAGGGCCGCAAGCCGCTCGTCCATATCCTCGATCGCCTCCAGTGCCACGAGATCGGCAAGCGGCACCATGGCCTCTTCCGCAAAGGGCGCGACGAAGGTGCGCCGCAGCCCCGACACATGGCCGAAGCAGCCGAGCTCTCGGCCGAAATCGCGCGCGAGCGCTCTGACATAGGTGCCCTTGCCGCATTCCACTTCGAAATGCGCGCGATCGGCATCCGGGCAGGCGAGCAACGTCAGCCGGAAGATATCGACCTCGCGCGACGGGATTTCGACGGCTTCGCCTTCGCGCGCCAGATCATAGGCGCGTTCGCCCGCTATCTTGATAGCGGAAAACTGCGGCGGCACCTGGTTGATGGTGCCGATATATCCAGGCAGGATATCGCGGATCTGCTGTTCGCTTGGGCGCTTGTCCGAGCTTTCGGTCACCTCGCCCTCGAGATCGTCCGTCGCGCGCTCTTCGCCCCAGCTCACCGTGAATTCGTAGATCTTGCGGCCGTCCATCACATAGGGAACGGTCTTCGTCGCATCGCCGAGCGCGATCGGCAGCATGCCGGAGGCGAGCGGATCGAGCGTTCCGGCATGGCCGGCCTTCTGTGCCTTGTAGAGCCACTTGATCTTGGAGACGGCTTCCGTCGAGCCGAAATCCACCGGCTTGTCGAGGATCAGCCAGCCGGAAATCGGCCGGCCCTTGGGTTTGCGTGGTTTGGACATCAGTCTCTTCTGTTTATTGTTCGTCATTATCGCCGTCGAGGTCGCGTTGGACCTCGGGCGAACGCAGCAGCTCGTCGATCTTCTTGTAATTGTCGAAGCTGGTATCGTCGCGGAAGCGCACCTCCGGCATGTATTTCATCTGCCGAAGCTGCGGCCCGAGCCGGCCGCGGATGAACTTCGCATGACGGTTCAACGCCTCGATGACCACGCTATGGTCGGAAACGCCGAGCGGCGTCACATAGGCGGTGGCGATCTTGAGATCCGGCGACATGCGCACTTCCGAGATGGAGATCACGGTCGCCTCGATGACGTCGTCGCGCACTTCGCCGCGTTGAAGCACCTGGGTGATAGCGGCGCGAACCTGTTCGCCAACGCGCAGCATGCGCTGCGAAGGCGCGGAGGAAGTTGGTCTGGTCATTGTTATCTCTATTTGCCGATGCGGCTGGGAATCGAACCCGTCAAAGGAGAGCGTCCATGACTCTTTTGTTCCAAAAGGTCAAGTCGGCAGATGCCCGAACGCCATCCGCCGGCTGGCGAATGGCGTTCGGGCTGATATATCGTGCGCAGCGGTTTAGAGCGTGCGCGTGATGTGTTCCACGCGGAAGCACTCGATGACGTCGCCGGCGCGCATGTCTTCGTAATTTTCGAAGGCCATGCCGCATTCCTGACCCATCGGCACTTCGGAGACTTCGTCCTTGAAGCGCTTGAGGGTCTTGAGCTTGCCTTCGTGAACGACGACGTCGTTGCGGATGAGGCGGACGCCCGCACCACGTTCGACCTTGCCTTCGACGACACGGCAGCCTGCGACCTTGCCGACCTTGGTGATGTTGAACACCTCGAGGATCTCGGCGTTGCCGATGAAGGTTTCGCGGCGTTCCGGAGACAGCAGGCCCGACATCGCTGCCTTCACGTCATCCACGAGGTCGTAGATGATGTTGTAGTAGCGGATTTCGATGCCTTCGCGTTCGGCGAACTGGCGTGCCTGCGTATTTGCACGAACGTTGAAGCCGATGATGGCCGCGTTCGAGGCTTCGGCGAGCGAGATGTCCGACTCGGTGATGCCGCCGGCGCCAGAATGGACGATGCGGGCGCGGACCTCGTCGGTGCCGAGCTTCTCCAGCGCGCCGGCAATCGCTTCGATCGAGCCCTGCACGTCACCCTTGATGACAAGCGGGAACTCCTTGATGCCGGCGCTCTGGCGCTGCATCATCATCTGTTCCAGCGAACCGCGCTGTCCCGACTGGCGGGCAGCCGCCTTGTCGCGGGCCAGACGCTGACGGTATTCCGAGATCTCGCGGGCGCGGCTTTCGCTTTCGACGACGGCGAACTTGTCGCCCGCCTGCGGCGTGCCGGACAGGCCGAGCACTTCGACCGGCATTGCCGGACCGGCTTCTTTCACATGGTCGCCCTTGTCGGTGACGAGCGCGCGCACGCGGCCCCAGACGTCGCCGGCGACGATGATCTGGCCAGGACGCAGCGTACCCTTCTGGACGAGCACGGTCGCGACCGCACCGCGGCCGCGGTCGAGCTGGGCTTCGATGACAGTGCCTTCCGCCGTCCGGTTCGGATTGGCCTTGAGGTCGAGAATTTCCGCCTGCAGCAGGATCGCCTCGAGCAGCTTGTCGAGGTTCTTGCCGGTCTTGGCCGAAACTTCGACGTCGAGCACTTCACCGCCCATGGATTCCACGAAGACTTCGTGCTGCAGCAGCTGGTTACGGACCTTCTGCGGATCCGCTTCGTGCTTGTCGACCTTGTTGATCGCAACGATGATCGGAACACCGGCCGCCTTGGCGTGGTTGATCGATTCGATCGTCTGCGGCATTACGCTGTCGTCGGCTGCGACGACCAGGATCGCGATGTCGGTCGCCTGGGCGCCGCGGGCACGCATAGCCGTGAAGGCGGCGTGGCCGGGGGTGTCGATGAAGGTGATCTTCTGGCCGTTCTGCTCCACCTGATAGGCGCCGATATGCTGCGTGATGCCACCGGCTTCACCGGCAACCACGTTGGCATGGCGGATGGCGTCGAGCAGCGAGGTCTTGCCGTGGTCGACGTGACCCATGATGGTAACGACGGGCGGGCGCGAAACCAGTTCGCCATCTTCGTCGGACACGTTGAAGATGCCGAGTTCGACGTCGGATTCCGATACGCGCCTGACCGTATGGCCGAATTCGCCGGCGATGAGTTCGGCAAGATCGGCGTCGATGACGTCGCCCGGCTTCATCATCTGGCCTTCCTTCATCAGGTACTTGATGACGTCGACGGCGCGTTCGGACATGCGCTGCGACAGTTCCTGAATGGTGATGGTCTCAGGCAGAACGACTTCGCGGGAGATCTTCTCGCGGGTTTCCTGCATCTGGCTGCGGCGGAACTTCTCCTGCCGGCGGCGCATCGCCGAAAGCGAACGGCCACGAGCATTGTCGTCGCCATCTGCGTCAGCGGTGGTGATCGTCAGCTTGCCGCGGCGGCGCTCTTCTTCCGTCTTCGGACGCGTCGTGACCGGCTTTGCCGGTTCCGGGCGAACGACACGGCCACGGGCCGGACCGCCGCGCGCAGCGCCGCGATCGTCATCCTCGGTGTCGTTGCGACGGCCACGGACACCGGCCGGTGCGGCGGCGCCCGGCGCCGGACGGGCGTCAGCGGGTGTTGCGGCATCGGGCCGGCGCGCAGCAGGCGCCGATGATGCCGGCCGCGGAGCGTTGGAGCGAGCTTCGGCCACAGCAGGAGCCGGTGCGGCCGCGGCGGCTGCCGGTTCGGCAGCAGCGGGCGCTTCCGCCTGTCGGACAGCCTCTTCGGCGGCCCTGCGGGCTGCTTCTTCCGCTTCGGCCGCCTTGCGGACAACCTCTTCGGCCGCACGGCGCTTTTCTTCCTCGGCGCGGCGAATGGCGTCCTGGGCGTCGCGCGCCTGGGATTCGGCCAATGCGCGGCGGCGGGCGTCCATCTCTTCCGGGGACAGATGGTTCAGCACCACCGGACGCGGACGATCGTTCGAGCGCGGCTGCTGATAGGGCTGCTGCGGACGCTGATTGGTCTGGCTGTTGTTGCCCTGCTGAACCCGCGGTGCCGGCGTCGGCTGCTGCGGGCGTGCCTGCACGGGTGCAGGCGCCGGTTCGGCTGCGCGGACGGGCGCGGGAGCGACAGGTGTGATCGGCTTTTCGTCTTCCGGGCGCATCGGGCGCCGCTTACGGGTCTCGACGACGACCGCTTTGGTGCGACCTCGACCCATATCCTGGCGAACGGTGCCCTGGCTCATCCCCGATGGTTTCAGGGTAAGCGTCTTTTTGCCCGTCACGCTGATTGTCTTGTCGTCGTTACTATCGGTCATTCGTTCCCGTTCCTTCGGACAGGGAGCGATGACTAGATCAGACCCTGTCGTTCAATACTGTCGATCAATGAGAATGGGACCGGCCGATGCCGGTGACCACGTCATTGTTTTTGCCGGCCAGCGCCGCCCGCTGCCCGGGACTGACCGCCAATACGGTACTGTTCGAGCATCTTTGCGCGCTTCACTACACCCTCACCCGCCTGCCCTGCAAGCACTGCGGCATGGATAAAAGCATTCTGGCCCATCAGGCCTTCCATTTCGCTCTCCGAGAAGAGACGGAAGGAAGGTATCTCCTCCTCGGTCTCCATTCCGAGGTGCCAGGCCTTGCGGGCCTGGTCGATTTTCCGGACGCCGTCGTCCGCTGCGTCAGTCGAGTGGAACACCGCAAGCGCTGCTCCGCTTCTGACCGCGGCATCCACTTTCGCGGACCCGCTGACGAACTGGCCGGCTTTCCGCGCCATGTTCATCATCTGCATCAATTGCGCCGCGAGCAGCCGATCGACGCTCGCGCCGAGATCGTCCGCCGCCTTCACATCCATTTTCAGTGCGCGGGCGAAGAGCTTCTTCGCCACCGCCCGGTCGACCAGCGACCGGTCGATCTTCACCCAGCATCCGCGTCCCGGAAGCTCGCGCTTCAGGTCGGCGACAATAGTTCCATCGGGAGCGGCAACGAAGCGGATCAACTCTTCCGGCGATCCGCTTTCGCGCGTCACGATGCACATGCGTCCGTTCACGTCATAACCTGCAAGATCGTCGTCCTCATCAGGGAGAGCGTCCGGCTCATGCACGGTCATCATGCTTCTTGTTCGGCTTCGGTGACCTCTTCTTCGGTCCCCTTCGCCAGGTCCTCTTCGGTAATCCAGCCGGCCGAGAGGCGGGCCTGGACGATCATCTGTTCCGCCTCGACGCGCGAGACGTCGAATTTCGAGAACAGACCCTCGAACTTCTTCGTTTCGCCGTTCTTGCGTTCCGTCCAGCCGACGAGATCGTCGGCCGCACAACCGGCAAAGTCCTCGATCGTCTTGATGCCGTCTTCGCCGAGCGCCACCATCATCTGGGCGGTCATGCCGTCGATTTCACGCAGCTCGTCCTGGACGCCGAGCGCCTTGCGCTTCTCGTCCATCTCGGCTTCGAGACGCTCGAGGAATTCGCGGGCGCGCTGCTGGATTTCCTGCGCCGTCTCCTCGTCGAAACCGTCGATCGAGGAGATTTCGTCGAGATCGACATAGGCCAGTTCTTCAACCGCGGCAAAACCTTCGGAGGCCAGAACCTGGCCGACCATCTCGTCGACGTCGAGCGAATCCATGAACAGGTTGGTGCGCTCGTTGAATTCCTTCTGGCGGCGTTCCGATTCCTCGGCCTCCGTCATGATGTCGATGTCCCAGCCGGTCAGCTGCGAGGCGAGCCGGACGTTCTGGCCGCGGCGGCCGATCGCAAGCGACAGCTGCTCGTCGGGAACGACGACTTCGATGCGCTCGGCATCCTCGTCGAGAACGACCTTGGCGACTTCGGCCGGCTGCAGGGCGTTGACGACGAAGGTCGCCGGGTCCTGGCTCCACGGAATGATATCGATCTTCTCACCCTGGAGCTCGCCGACGACGGCCTGGACGCGCGAACCGCGCATACCGACGCAGGCGCCGACCGGATCGATCGAGCTGTCGTTCGAGATCACCGCGATCTTGGCGCGCGAACCCGGATCGCGGGCGACCGACTTCACCTGGATGATACCGTCGTAGATTTCTGGCACTTCCATGGTGAACAGCTTCACCATGAACTGCGGATGCGTGCGCGACAGGAAGATCTGCGGGCCGCGCTGCTCGCGACGGACATCATAGACATAGGCACGGACGCGATCGCCATAGCGCACGTTTTCGCGCGGGATCATTTCGTCGCGGCGGATGATACCTTCGCCGCGGCCGAGATCGACGATGACGTTGCCATATTCGACGCGCTTGACGGTACCGTTTACGATTTCGCCGACGCGATCCTTGAATTCGTCGAACTGGCGGTCGCGCTCGGCTTCACGCACCTTCTGCACGATCACCTGCTTGGCGGACTGGGCGGCAATGCGGCCGAAATCCATCGGCGGCAGCGGGTCGGCGATGAAGTCGCCGAGTGCGGCGTCCGGATTGCGGTCGCGGGCCAGCTCCAGCGGGATCTGCGTCGAATAATCCTCGGCCTTGTCGACGACTTCGAGCAGGCGCTGCAGGCGGATTTCGCCGGTCTTCGGATTGATGTCGGCCCGGATGTTGGACTCGGTGCCGTAACGGGAGCGTGCCGCCTTCTGGATAGCGTCGGCCATTGCGGCCAGCACGATCTCGCGGTCGATGACCTTTTCGCGCGCCACTGCATCTGCGATCTGCAGAAGTTCGAGCCGGTTCGCACTGACTGCCATTGTCTTGTTTCTCCGTCTTTACTCCAGGGTTCCCGTCCCTGGAGCGGTCTGTTGATCGGTTATTCTTGGTCGTCCGCTTCGTTCTGGTTGGCGGCCTGTGCTTTTGCCAGCTTGTCGGCGCGCAACGCATCGCGGATCAGGTCGTCGGTCAGAATGAGCTTCGCATCGCTGAGCGCCGTAAAGGGAATGGTGACCTTCTGCTCTTCCCCATAGGCGACCTGGTCACGCTCGAGCGTGAAACCATCTGCGCCTGCTTCGACGATCTTGCCGCGGAAGCGCTTGCGATTGTCGATCAAGATCGACGTCTCGCATTTCACAAGGTGGCCCTGCCAGCGGACGAAATCGGATTTCCGCACCATCGGACGATCGATGCCGGGCGAAGACACCTCGAGATGATACTCTTTATCGATCGGATCTTCCACATCGAGGACGGGAGAAATCGCCATCGAGATTTCTTCGCAGTCCTGAACCGTCATCGTGCCGTCGTTGCGTTCGGCCATGACCTGCATCGTCGCGCCGTTCTGGTTCAGCATGCGGACGCGGATAAGCCGGAAGCCCAGGCCGACGAGGACGGGTTCGATGATATCGGCAAGACGCTGGTCGAGCCCGGTTTCGGTAATCAGCCGCGGCTCAAGTTCGTTGTCTGCGTTTGTCATGTCCGACAAGCGGTGCGCTCCTCGCAATTTCAAGCTGTTCGGGCGATCGCGCTAATAAAAAAGAGCGGGTCCTTGCGGCCCACTCTTCATCAAGCGATCAAGAATTTGAGAGGCATATAGTCGGGTTTTTCCGAAATTGCAAGGTCCGCGACCGATTCCGCCAATTCGCTTGCCGCGCGTGAACAGGCCTATGGCCAGCGCCGGTCTTGCGCATATATTGCCGCTGGGGCGCAATAACAAAAGCGGGAGAAATCGTGGCCTACACTTCCTCGACATTGGCGCCTTTGCGGCACGATACCTACCGCACCATCTGGTTCGCGAGCCTTTCCTCGAATTTCGGCGGCCTGATCCAGGCGGTGGGCGCTGCCTGGATGATGACGACCATTACCGCCTCGGAGGACATGGTCGCGCTGGTGCAGACCTCGACGGCGCTACCGATCATGCTGTTTTCGCTGATATCGGGGGCGCTGGCCGATAATTATGACCGTCGCCGGGTCATGCTGACGGCGCAATGCATGATGCTCACGGTTTCGGCGCTGCTGACGGCCTCGGCCCTTCTCGGCTGGATCACACCCTGGCTGCTGCTCTTCTTCACCTTCCTGATCGGCTGCGGCACCGCGCTCAACAATCCCTCCTGGCAGGCCTCGGTCGGCGACATGGTGCCGCGCGCCGATCTGCCGGGCGCCGTCACCCTGAACAGCATGGGCTTCAACATCACCCGCAGTGTCGGCCCGGCGATCGGCGGCGTCATCGTCGCCGCTGCCGGCGCGGCCGCGGCCTTTGCGGTGAACACGGTGAGTTACTTCGCCTTGATCTATGCCCTGCTGCGCTGGCGGCCGGCCACGCCGGTCTCGACCCTGCCGCGGGAGGCGCTCGGCAGCGCCATCTTTGCCGGCCTGCGCTATATCTCGATGTCGCCCAATCTCGAAAAGGTCCTCGTCAGGGGCCTGCTCTTCGGCATCGGCGCCAGCTCGATCCTGGCGCTGCTGCCGGTCGTCGCCCTCGATCTCGTTGCCGGCGGGCCGCTGACCTATGGTTTCATGCTCGGCGCTTTCGGCATCGGCGCGATCGGCGGCGCGGTGATGAATGCGAGGCTTCGCCAGATGCTTTCCAGCGAGACGATCATCCGCCTGGCCTTTGCCGGCTTCGCGATGAGCGCCGTCATCGCCGCCGTGAGCCCGAGTGCCGTCCTCACCTCCGCCGGGCTGCTCGTCTCCGGCGCTTGCTGGGTCTCCGCACTTTCGCTGTTCAACACCATCGTCCAGCTTTCGACGCCACGCTGGGTGGTCGGCCGGGCGCTGTCGCTCTACCAGACCGTCACCTTCGGCGGCATTGCCGGCGGCAGCTGGCTGTGGGGCGTTGCCGCCGATCGTTATGGCGTCGCCGATGCGCTGCTGATGTCATCGGTCGTCATGCTGCTCGGCATCGCGATCGGCCTGCGTTTTTCCATGCCGGCCTTCGCTTCGCTCAACCTCGATCCGCTGAACCGCTTCATCGAGCCGGCCCTCAGCCTCGACATCACGCCGCGCAGTGGCCCGATCGTCATCCTTGTCGACTACGAGATCGCCGATACCGACCTTGCCGAATTCATGACGCTGATGGGTGAGCGCCGCCGCATCCGCATCCGCGACGGCGCCCGCAATTGGGCGCTGATGCGCGATCTCGAAAATCCCGGGCTCTGGACGGAGACCTACCATACGTCGACCTGGGTCGAATATATAAGACACAACCAGCGGCGCACGCAGGCCGATGCCGAAAACATCGACAGGCTTCGCGCGCTTCACCGCGGCGAAGGTTTGCCGCATGTTCACCGCATGATCGAACGCCAGGCTATTCCGCCTGATAACGACGTCTTCCACAAGGCGCCGATCGATCTGCATCATTGAGAACGGCCATGTATAGGTTCAGGCTCGCCCGCCAATCCGATCTTGCCGCCATCGTCCGGCTTCTGGCCGATGACGATCTCGGCGGCGCCAGGGAGATCGTTACCGATCCCGTCGACGCACGGTATCTCTCGGCCTTCGCGGCGATCGAGGCGGACGCCAATCAGCTGCTGGCCGTCGCAACCGACGCGGCCGATCGTGTCGTCGGCTGCCTGCAGCTGAGCTTTCTTCCCGGCCTTTCGAGAACAGGCATGTGGCGCGGTCAGATCGAAAGCGTGCGTGTTGCCAGCGACCTTCGCGGCTCGGGCCTCGGCTCTGAATTCATCGCATGGGCGATCGCCCAATGCGTCGAGCGTGGCTGCGGCCTCGTGCAGCTGACATCGGACAAGACGCGGGCGGATTCAATCCGCTTCTACGAGAAGCTCGGTTTTGTGGCCAGCCATGAAGGGCTGAAGCGCAGTCTCTGAAGCCGGTTACTTCAGCTTGCCCTTCATCGTCGCTTCGGGAAAACATGTCGGCTTCATGCCGTTCTTGGCCTGCCACTGGCCGATCGAACGCCGCGTCTTGTAGCCTGGCAGACCATCGGAACCGCCGACATCATAGCCCTGCCGTTCCAGCGCCTTCTGCATGGCGGCGACATCCGAGCGCAACATCTTGCCGACATCGCCCCATCTGCCCTCAAAGGCGCCGCCATTATAGGCGATCCGATCGGCGAGATTACCGATATAGAGCGCGTAGAGATCGGAATTATTATATTCCTTGATGATGTAGAAATTCGGCGTGACGATGAATTCCGGCCCGTCGCGGCCGGCCGGCACCAGCATCATGCCTTCAGCCTTCATCTCGCTGGAGGGAAACCCCTTGCCGGAGATGCGGTCGATGCCGAGCGAGGCCCAGTGCGACAGCGGCTTTGCCAGATCGGGCCCCTCCTGCGCGCAGGAAACCGCCTCCGGGATCGACACCTCGAAGCCCCAGTCGCGGTCGCGCTGCCAGCCCTTCTTGACCAGGAAATTGGCGATCGAGGCGAGCGTATCGGGCACCGAGGTCCAGATGTTGCGATGGCCGTCGCCATCGAAATCCACGGCATATTTCAGATAGCTGGTCGGCATGAATTGCGGCTGGCCGAGTGCGCCCGCCCACGACCCCTTGAAATCGGCCGGTGCGACATCACCGCCATCGAGAATATGGAGTGCGGCCACCAGCTCGGTACGGAACATCTCCTTGCGCGTCGACATGAAGGCCTTGGTCGCCAACACCTCGATTGCCGAGTTCGGGATCTTCGCCGCACCGAAGCCTGTCTCCCGGCCCCAGATGGCCAGCACGATCGAGCCGGGCACGCCATAGGTCTTCTCGATGCGTTTCAGCGTTGAACCGTATTGCGCCGCAAAGCCGCGCCCCGTTGCGGCAAGCTTCTTCAGCCGGTCCTCGTTGAAATAGGGACCGGGCGAGGAAAATTCGGCCTGCGTCTGCTTCTGCTCCTTCGGCGGCGGGAAGCCGGGCGGGGCAAGATCGGGCAGGTTCCAGTTCAGCGTGATGCCGGAAAAGGCAGCCTGGAAGGTCTTCTCGGAAATCCCGCCCGCCTTCGCTTCCGGCCAGAGGTCTTTCCGTACCCATGTCTCGAACTGCGCTTCGACATCGGCTTTCGAAGGGGCTGCGAGGGCGGAGAGGGGGAGGAGGGCGGTCGCTAGGGCGAGTGCGAATAGCCGCCGTGGAACATCTTTCGGCATAGGCAAACCCCTCATATCACTGTCCGCGCCCGAAGGGCCGCCGCGAGCGTTCCCTCGTCGAGGTAGTCGAGCTCGCCGCCAACAGGCACACCATGCGCCAGCCGGGTGATCTTCACGTCCAGCCCCTGCAACTGGTCGGTGATATAATGCGCCGTCGTCTGCCCCTCGACGGTGGCGTTGACGGCGATGATCAGCTCGCGGATACCGCCTTCGCCGACCCGGTCGATCAGCCCGCGAATGTTGAGATCGTCGGGCCCGACCCCGTCGAGCGGTGACAGCGTGCCGCCGAGGACGTGATAGGCGGCGTTCATCGCGCCCGCGCGCTCCAGTGCCCAGAGATCCGATACGTCCTCGACGACGATGATGACGGATTGATCGCGCTGCGTGTCGGTGCAGACGGTGCAGGGATCGACCGTATCGACGTTGCCGCAGCGCGAGCAAATCTTCACCTTGTCATAGGCCTCGCCCATCGCATTCGACAGCGGGCCGAGCAACTGGTCCTTCTTCTTGATCAGATGCAGTGCCGCCCGGCGCGCCGAGCGCGGCCCGAGGCCCGGCACCTTCGCCAGAAGCTGGATGAGTTTTTCGATTTCGGGGCCGGTGACTCGTTTTGCCATGCGCCGTTCTTAACTGATATGGAACGGAAACGGAATCGCGGAAGGATTGGCCATCCCATGAAAATCCTGGCGCTGTGCACCGGCAATCCGGAAAGACTGCCGGGCAAGAGCTACAAGACCGGCATCTTCAAACATGCCGTCAACGGTGCGGTGATGATCGATGCCGAAGGTCTGGTCGGCGATGCCATCTGCAACCGCAAACACCATGGCGGTGTCGATCAGGCTGTTTATGTCGAGGGATCGCTGACGCTCGACTGGTGGAGCAGCGAGCTCGGTCGGCCATACGAGCCCGGCACTTTCGGCGAAAACATGGTGATCTCGGATCTCGACAATCGCGATGTCGCCGTCGGTGACCGCTTCGTGATCGGCGCTCTCGTCCTCGAAGTCACCGCGTGCCGCATCCCCTGCGCCACGTTTGCCGCCAGGATGGCCGATCCGAAATTCGTCAAACGTTATACCGCCGCCGCCCGTCCCGGCATCTATTGCCGTGTCATCCGGAGCGGCGTGGCCAAGGCCGGAATGTCGGTGGAATGCACGCCCTTTCACGGAGCCAAGATCACCATGCCGGAGCTGATGGAGACTTTCGGTCGACGGCTTCGGGCGGCAGATCGGGCGCGATATCTCGCCGCCCCAATTCACTACAAACTGCGGGCTATGTTGGAATCCGAGAGCGACGAAGCGCGCTAGATCGGACTTTGGGCCTTGAATAGGTGCGCCCGTCTCAGAACGGCAGCTTGAAGCCCGGCGGGATCGGAAGGCCGGCGGTCAGCGCCTTGGTCTTTTCGGCGGCGAGCGCCTCGGCCTTGTCCTTGGCGTCCTTGTGAGCGGCGACGATCAGGTCCTCGAGGATCTCGACATCGTCTTCCTTGAACAGCGACGGGTCGATCTTCAGGCTCTTCAGCTCGCCCTTGCCTGACATGACGACGGCGACGAGGCCGCCGCCCGCCTTGCCTTCGGCCGTGAGCTCGGCGATCTCCGCCTGCATCTGCTCCATCTTGGCCTGCATTTCCTTGACTTTGCCCATCATGCCCATGATGTCGCGCATCGTCTCGCTCCTTGTTGAACTTTTAGAATTCTATGTCGTCGCCGGGCAGGATGTCACCTTCCTCGGATTCGGCGGCAGCCGGCGGCGTCGCCTCGCCTTCCTCGTCCGGTTCGGGCGCCCGCACGCGCACGTCGATGATCTTGGCGCCCGGAAAATGCGCCAGGATCGCCGCGACATCGGGATCTTGACGCGCATCGCTGACGCGCTGTTCCTGTGCCTTGGCTTCCGCCTCCACCATCGTCGGCCCGCCCTCTTCGCGGCTGGTGCTGACGATCCAGTGGATTCCGGTCCATTCCTTGAGCTTGACGGCGAGTTCGTTAAGCAGCGTGTTCGGGGCGCCCTCGGTGAGGTTCACGTCCAGCCGGCCCGGCTCGAGCCGCACCGGCCGCACGAAGTTGCGCACCAGTGCTTTCAATTTGACATCGCGCTTCTCGCCCGCGAGGTCGACGATGTCGCCGATCGAATTGACACGCACGAGCGGCTTCGGAGCCTCTGCAGGCTTTGCCTCGGTACGGCCGATATTCTGCGGTTCGGGATTGGGCACGGCGCGCAGCATCGCCGTCGGCCCTGAGGGTAGTGGCCGTGGTGTCGGCTCGGGTGCGCGCGCCGCGACACTGCTCTGATAGGGGACCCGCGTTCCGCTGCCGCCGCCGTTGCCGGAAGGCGAAGGGGAGGGCCGCGGACCGGCATTGTCGCCGGAAAATTCGGCAAGCCGCCGCGCCGCATCCTCGGGCGCTGGCAGGTGTGCGGCATGTGCAAGTCGGATCAGCACCATCTCGGCTGCTCCTGCCGTCCGCGACGAGCCTTCCGTTTCCGGAATGCCCTTCAGCAGCATCTGCCAGATGCGCGACAGCGTCGTCACCGCAACACCCTTGGCGAATTCCGCCGCCTTGGTGCGTTCGATCTCGCTGAGCGACGGGTCGTTTGCCGCATCCGGCACATATTTCAGCCGCGTCACCAGATGGGTGAAATCGGCAAGGTCGGTCAGCACCACCACCGGATTGGCGCCGGCCTCGTACTGGCTCTGGAACTCGCCGAGTGCGGCGGCCACGTCGCCTTTGATGACGTGCTGGAAGAGATCGACGATCCGGGCACGGTCGGCAAGTCCGAGCATGCCGCGCACGGCTTCCGCCTGCACGGCGCCGGCGCCATGGGCGATCGCCTGGTCAAGCAGCGACAGGCCGTCGCGCGCTGAGCCTTCGGCAGCACGCGCAATCATCGCCAGCGCGTCCGCTTCCGCCTCGATGCCTTCCTTGGCGGCGATAGTTGAAAACAGCCCGACAAGATCGGAGGCGCTGATGCGGCGCAGGTCGAAGCGCTGGCAGCGCGACAGCACGGTGATCGGCACCTTGCGGATCTCGGTGGTGGCGAAGATGAATTTCACATGCTCCGGCGGCTCTTCGAGCGTCTTCAACAGGCCGTTGAAGGCCTGCGTCGACAGCATGTGCACTTCGTCGATGATATAGACCTTGTAGCGCGCCGAAACCGGTCGGTAGCGCACCTGCTCGATGATCTCTCTTATATCGTCGATACCGGTATGGGAGGCGGCATCCATCTCGATCACGTCGACATGCCGGCCTTCCATGATTGCCTGGCAGTGTTCGCCGGGCACGCGCAGATCGATCGTCGGCTTGTCGATGTCGGCTGTCTTGTAGTTCAGCGCCCGCGCCAGGATGCGCGCCGTCGTCGTCTTGCCGACGCCGCGCACGCCGGTCAGCATGTAAGCCTGGGCGATGCGGCCGGTTTCGAAGGCATTGGTGAGGGTGCGGACCATCGGCTCCTGGCCGACCATCAGGTCCGTGAAATCCTTGGGGCGGTATTTGCGAGCCAGCACCCGGTACCCGGTGCCCGTCGAGGCGGCATCTTTTGATTGTCGCTCGGTGTCGCTCATCGCCCTGCTTGTCGCCCGGATCGTCGGGCACTTCGTGGAGAGAAGGTGGGAGGCTGGCACGATGACCCGTGCCGGGCTCGTTAGGGCTGCTTCCTTCCGGACCTGACCCGGTTGGCGAGTGGCTCGTCCACCACCAACCTCCCGGATGCACATATCGGCAATATCGTCATCAAAAGCAAGCCAACATGCAAAAAAACTGCTAGTCGTTGGAAAACATGAGGAGAATGCCCTTTGAACGGTTTCGTGCTCGACCCCCGGCTGGAAAACGATAGCGTCAGCATCATGGTTACCGGTCTCTGCGATCTGAGATTGTCGAGGGATGCCCGCTGGCCCTGGCTCATTCTTGTGCCGCGCCGGGCCGATATCACCGAAATCTTCGAACTGACGCCGCTCGACCAGGTGCTGCTCGCCTTCGAGACGGAACTGGTCTCCAAAGCCCTGAAGGAGATCACCGGCGCGACAAAAATCAATGTCGGGGCTCTTGGCAATATCGTCCGCCAGCTTCATGTTCATGTCATTGCCCGCTTCGTAGGCGATGCCAACTGGCCGGGTCCCGTCTGGGGCTTCGGGCGCGCGGAACCCTACGAAGACGGAAAGAGAGATGAATTCACAGTGAAGCTGCGGGAAGCCCTTTCATCATGAGTCATTCGCTTTTCGATTCGGATGTGCCGCATCCGGAACCCAGCAATCTCACGGCCTTTGCCGCCAATGACCTCAATCGCGATTCCGAGCATCGCGACGAACAGTCCGTCGAAAAGGCGCTGGCCAAGGACGGCACCCATATCTTCGCCTTCGCCGGGGATAAGCTGGTGCTGAAGCATGACGGCCAGGTGCTTGATCCGCTCTTTGCCCGCTATGAGCTCCAGGAATTGCAGCCGGATTGGGATGAGACGGTGCTTCTCGGTTATCGTAAATCAGGCGAGCCGCGCCTTGCCGTTCCCGTCGGCATCGGCGTCGACGACCTCACCAGCCAATACAAGCCCGCCGATGGTCGCACGCTGTTTCGCGAAATGCTGATCGACGAGGTGTTGCTCGGCGAATTCGCCCAGGCCGCCAGCCTCATCCGCTGGAATGGCGACAACCGCTTCTGCGGCCGCTGCGGCTCGGCGATGGAGATCCACATCGGCGGCTACAAGCGTGTCTGCGCCGCCTGCCAACACATGATCTTTCCCCGCACCGATCCCGTCGTCATCATGCTGACGATCGACGAGAAACGCGACCTCTGCCTGCTCGGCCGCAGCCCGCATTTCGCGCCCGGCATGTATTCCTGCCTTGCCGGCTTCGTCGAACCCGGCGAGACCATCGAGAATGCCGTGCGTCGCGAAACGCTGGAAGAATCCGGCATCCGCACCGGCCGCATCCGCTACCACGCCTCGCAGCCCTGGCCGATGCCGCATTCCCTGATGATCGGCTGTTACGCCGAGGCGAAATCCACCGAAATCAACCGCGACGAGACGGAACTCGAGGATTGCCGCTGGTTCACCCGCGAGGAAACGATCGAGATGCTGGAACGCCCGAGCGCGACAGGCAAGGCCTCGCCGCCGAAAGGGGCGATCGCCCACCGCCTGATGCGCGACTGGGTGGAGTGGAAGCGCTAGCGTCATGCCGGTCGCCCGCTCGGAACGGCTGCTGACGCTGCTGCAGACGCTCCGGCGTTACCGCCGGCCGGTGACCGGCACGGTGCTGGCTGAGGAGACCGGCGTCAGCCTGCGCACGCTGTATCGCGATATTGCCAGCCTGCAGGCGCAGGGCGCGATGATCGAAGGCGAAGCCGGCATCGGTTATGTGCTGAAGCCGGGGTTCATGCTGCCGCCGATGATGTTTTCAGAAGAAGAGCTGGAGGCATTGGTGCTTGGCTCGCGCTGGGTGGCTCGCGCCGCCGAGCCGCGCCTTGCCGGCGCCGGCGCCGACGCGCTGGCCAAGATTGCCGCCGTGCTGCCGGCCGATATGCGGGAGATGATCGATTCGGCAGCCCTTTTCGTCGGCCCCAAACGCCGGGACGAGGACAAGGCCGATGTTTCGGCCATCCGCAAGGCGATCCGTCTGGAGCGCATCCTCGAACTGCATTATGGCGACGAGCAGGGCCGAATCTCGCGCCGTCGCGTCTGGCCTTTTGCGCTCGGTTATTTCGAGCATGTGCGTGTCCTCATGGCCTGGTGCGAACTGCGCCAGGATTTCCGCCATTTCCGCACCGACCGCATTATCGACATGGCGTTGCATGAGGTGCGTTATCCGCGCCGCCGCACGGTACTGCTCAAGGAGTGGCGTGAGACGCAGGACGTTCCGGTCGAGAACTAACGCTGCTGCCAGAAACTGTCAGTAGGCAGGGTTATTATGAGTACCATTCCACCAGGAAGGAGTACTGATCATGGTAACGCCTCCAGCCATTCATTTGACCAACGACCGCTTTACGGGCGACACCTTTGCCGATGTCATTTCGGCCGAAACTTTTGCCGATGTCCGCCAGTCGGCGCGCTCCGGCCTGCTGCATCTGGTCATCAATATTTTCAGGTTTCCCAAGGGGAACCGCACCAGCCTCGACCTTGAAGCAACGCCGGATTACCTAAAGCGCGACCTCGGCTTCATCGACGGACGCGGCCCGCACTGCGAGGACCGTTTCCCGCTTTAGGTCGCCTATCCCTTCCAACAATCTGCCTGACGAGAACGGGGCGTTGCGATCGCTACGCCCCGTCGCACCATGCTGCCATGAATTGGCAGCAGGCGATCCCTCGCGGATTTATTTCACAACAACGGGAGAACCGAAATGACCAGCCCCAATCTCATAATCCTTTACGTCAAGGACCCGGCCGAAAGCGCCAGTTTCTACCGGAACCTCTTGAACCGCGAACCGGCCGTGGAAGCGCCGAATTTCGTCGCTTTTCCGCTCGAGGGCGGCTTCACGCTCGGCCTCTGGCGGCGCAGCAAGGTCGAGCCGCAGCCCTCCGCCATCGGCAACCGCGGCGAAGTGGCTTTCATGGTCGAGGGAGAAAATGCCGTCGCCAGGCACTATGAGGACTGGCGTCAACGCGGCCTGCCGATCGCCCAGGAACTGACCGAGCTGGATTTTGGCCCGACCTTCGTCGTGCTCGATCCTGACGGTCATCGCCTGCGCGTCTGTGAGCCGGATAAATAATCGCCGAATGACGAGGTCTGTTTAAGAACGGGGCCTGTTTAAAGCAGGCCTCGCATCGCGTGCCCCTTGTAGACGCCGAGAATCCTCACTTTCTCGGAGAAGAAGCGCAGTTCCTCCAATGCCCGGCGCACGTTCGGATCGTTCGGATGGCCTTCGATATCGGCGTAGAACTGCGTCGCCACGAATTTTCCGCCGAGCTGGTAGCTTTCCAACTTGGTCATATTGATATTGTTGGTGGCAAAACCGCCAAGCGCCTTATAGAGCGCGGCCGGAATGTTGCGGACGTTGAAGACGAAGGTGGTGACGACCTTTTCTTCCGCCGAATTCCGTTGTGCCCATTCTTCGTCACGGGACAGGATAACGAAACGGGTGACGTTGTTTTCAGTGTCCTCGACATTCTCGGCGATGATCTCCAGACCGTAGAGATCGGCGGCAAGGCGCGGTGCCAAGGCGGCCATCGAGCGGTCGCCGGTTTCCTTCACGAGCTTTGCCGCCCCGGCCGTATCGCCGGCGATCACCGGCTTCCAGCCATTGGCGCGAACGATCTTGCGGCACTGGCCGAGCGCGTGGATATGGCTGTGCACCGTGCGGATCTCGTCCTTGGTCACCCCGGGCAGCACCATCAGCTGGAAACGGATCGGCATGAAATATTCGCCGATGATGTGCAGCCGCGATTCCGGCAGCAGATGGTGGATATCGGCGACGCGCCCGGCAATCGTGTTCTCGATCGGGATCATCCCGATGTCGGCGTCGCCGTTGTCGACCGCCGTGAACGCATCCTCGAAGGTCTGGCAGGGCAGCGGCTCCATGGTCGGAAACATGTCGCGGCTGGCCATGTCGGAATTGGCGCCGAACTCGCCCTGGAAGGCGATCCTGTTGGTCTTGATATTCATGATGGTTCCGTCAATTCGACTTTGCGGAGAGGATGCGCCGCGCTTTTTCGAGGTCGGCGGGAGTATCGACACCAAGCGGAACCGTGTCAACGATCTCGGCATCGATGCGCATGCCGGCCTCCAGTGCCCGCAATTGCTCCAGCGATTCGCGCTTTTCGAGCGTCGACGGACCGAGCGAGACGAATCGTTCAAGCGCTGCCCGCCGATAGGCATAAAGGCCGATATGGTGGTAGAGAGGCCCCTGACCGTAAGGCGCGGTTGCCCGGGTGAAATAGAGCGCATGCAGACGGGCGTCGGAAAGCGGCGAGCCGACGATCTTGACGATGTGCGGCGCGGTCTTGTCCTCCTCATTGTCGATTATGGTCGTCAGCGTCCCGATATCGACCGCCTCGTTTTCGAGAGGGCGCAAGGCTGCGCGCACCGTTTCCGGATCGATCGTCGGCAGATCGCCCTGGACGTTGACGATGATTTTCGCCTTTCCGTCCGGATCGACTTTCGTCAGCGCCTCGAATATCCGATCGGAACCCGACTGATGATCCGTGCTGGTCATGACGACCTCGAAGCCGGCCGCGGCCACGGCATCGAACACTTGATCATCGTCGACGGCGACGACGACCCGGCCGATGGCCGCTTCCCTGGCGCGCAGCGCCACCTGAACGATCATCGGCAGGCCGCAAATATCGGCAAGCGGCTTGCCCGGAAGCCGAGTGGAGGCCATGCGCGCCGGGATCAATACGAGCACGCCGTCTAAATTTGAATCACTCATTGTTCGGGCCTTCTATTCCGGGCTGAAAAGTGTCAAAAAGTCTCACGCACAAGACCATTTAGACAGTTGCAACGATCCACCAAAAGACATAGGTTCCGCGCGATTTCAAGATGGTCCGGTTTATGGTCTGCCGGCTGCAAGGGGAGCATTGCAGATGAATTCATACGTCAATACGGCCGTGGGGGCGCTGCTCGGGACGATTTTCGTTCTGATGTCTGTCTCCATCGCGTCCGAAGGGATCTTCCATTCCGAAGCGCCGGAAAAGGAAGGTTTCGCGATCGTTGCCGAAGAGGCGCCCGCCGCTGGTGGTGAGGCTGCGCCTGCCGTTGCCGTTCCGATCGCGCAATTGCTCGCTTCTGCAGATGCCAAGGCCGGTGAAACGGTCTTCAAGAAGTGTCAGGCCTGTCATGACGGCACCAAAGGGGGACCGAACAAGGTCGGTCCCAACCTCTTTGGTGTCGTAGATCGCCCGATCGCCTCGCATGAAGGCTTCGCCTATTCCGCTCCCATGAAGGATTTCTCCAAGGGCGGCAGCGAGAAGTGGACTTTCGAATATCTCAACAAGTTCCTGCTGGCGCCGAAGAAGGACGTTCCCGGCACTGCGATGGGCTTCGCCGGTCTGGCGAAGGATCAGGATCGCGCCAACGTCATCCTCTACCTGCACACGCTGGCCGATTCGCCGGTGCCGCTGCCGGATCCGAAAACCGCGACGCAGTGACGCAGCAGGACAATCGCATGGTATGGAAGCCCGGCCCGCAAGCCGGGCTTTCGTTTTGCGGAGATCCGCCAAAGCAATTCCAGGAAAAGTGCGAAGCGGGTTCCCGGAATTGCGTCAAAACAAGAGGTTGGAGCGGTTCAGCGTTTCCATGAAAAGCTGAACCGCTCTAGGCGCCGAGGAAATAGGCCCAGAGCGAGACCGTGATGGCGCCGAGCGCCGTCGTCACCGTGATAGTCGAGGCGGCGAGGCTGTGACCGACGCCGAAGCGGTTGGCGATCAGCCAGGCGTTGACGCCCGTCGGTACGGAGGAAGTCAGCACGATCGCCGCCGTCCATTCGGGGCTGAGGCCGAGGAGATGGCTCGCCGCCCACACGCAACCGGGCAGCAGCAGCAGCTTGCATGTCGAGGTGACGCTGGCGATACCGACATTGCCGGAGACGCCGTATTTCTCCAGCGCCATGCCGAGCGATATCAGCGCCGCCGGACCGGCGATGCCGGCGATCTGCCCGACGACCGATGCCACCGCCGTCGGCATGGTGAGACCGGAAAGATGCACGGCCATGCCGGCCGCAAGCCCGATCACCAGCGGGTTGCGCACGAGATTGATGGCGATCTGGCGTAGCACGAACATCATGCTGCGGTCGCTTTTGCCGTCGATCTTGCGCTCGGCATGCTCCATCAGCACCGTGCCCGCGACCATCATGACAGGCAGATGCACGGCAAGCAGGATCGACAGCGCCACCAGCCCCTCGTCGCCGACGGTACGCTCGACCAGCGGCAGTCCGATAAAGACATTGTTGGCGAAGGCCGAGGAAACGCCGGCCAAGACACCGATGCGTTCGTCGCGGCCGAAGAGCCGCGTGGCGGCGAGATGGCCGGCCGTCCAGGTGATGGCGACGCCGGAAAAATAGACGATCCAGAGCCGGAAGGGCGAGGCGCCATGAAAATCCGCCTCGGCGATGGTGCGAAAGAGCAGCAGCGGCACGGCGATCTTGAAGACGAATTCGCCGAGCGCATCGCCGACATTCGATGCCATCAGGCCGCTGCGGACGATCACCCAGCCGATGAGAATCAGGAGGAAGATGGGAAGGACGTCGAGAATGATGGCTGACATGAGGGAGGTTGCTCTGCGCGGGGAGTATCCGACATCTACAGCGTCGCGCGCTTTTCAGATGCGCAAAGGACACTGCAGCACTTTGAATTCCTGCATAATTCCATAAAGCGGAATCGATTTACGGAATTATTGAGTACCAGCAAACTGTTTGGATTGAAAAGGCCATCACCGCCCGATCCGGCAGCCGGGGCACCCAAAGGCAAAAAAAGCGGGCTCAGCCCGCTTTTCCGCTCCGGCCCTGCCGGATATCCGGATCACAAAGCTGCCAGTTCATCCGTGGTCAGCATCACGCCGGTAAGATCGAAGGGTCATCCCTCGTGCGCCCGGCTGCAACAGAAAGCTGCTCATGCCGGTCTTCCTGCGAGTATTTCTAGATTTTGAAAATGACAGCGACATGACGAATAGGCGGCACTTTTGCGAAGAAATAGAAGCGTCGTCCCATTTATCCTTCCAAACCGCGGAAATTTCGCTAAGACCAAACCCCGGCTATCACAAATCCGGGGACTTCCCTTTTCATGACAAGATTCGATGTTCTGACAGTCGGCAACGCAATCGTGGATATCATTGCCCGTTGCGACGACCAGTTCCTCATTGACAACCAGATCACCAAAGCGGCGATGAACCTCATCGATGCCGAACGCGCCGAACTTCTATATTCGCGCATGGGACCGGCGCTCGAAGCCTCCGGCGGCAGCGCCGGCAATACCGCGGCGGGCGTGGCTAACCTCGGCGGCAAGGCTGCCTATTTCGGCAATGTCGCCGCCGATCAGCTCGGTGACATCTTCACCCACGACATCCGCGCCCAGGGCGTCCACTATCAGACCCGGCCCAAGGGCACTTTCCCACCGACGGCGCGCTCGATGATCTTCGTCACCGAGGACGGCGAGCGTTCGATGAACACCTATCTCGGCGCCTGCGTCGAGCTCGGCCCCGAAGACGTCGAGCCCGACGTCGTCGCCGACGCCAAGGTCACCTATTTCGAAGGTTATCTCTGGGATCCGCCACGCGCCAAGGAAGCGATTCTCGACTGTGCCCGCATCGCCCACGAAAACGGCCGCGAAATGTCGATGACGCTGTCCGACAGCTTCTGCGTCGGCCGCTACCGCGGCGAATTCCTCGATCTGATGCGCTCCGGCAAGGTCGATATCGTCTTCGCCAATCGCCAGGAAGCGCTGTCGCTCTACGAGACCGATGATTTCGAGGAGGCGCTGAACAGGATCGCCGCCGATTGCAAGATCGCTGCCGTGACGATGAGCGAGCATGGCGCCGTCATCCTGAAGGGCAACGAGCGTTTTTACGTCGATGCGATCCGAATCAGGGAAGTTGTCGATACGACGGGCGCCGGCGACCTCTTCGCCTCCGGTTTCCTCTATGGCTACACCCAGGGGCGCTCTCTGGAGGATTGTGGCAAGCTCGGCTGCCTGGCCGCCGGCATCGTCATTCAGCAGATCGGCCCGCGCCCGATGACCTCGCTTGCCGAGGCCGCCAAACAGGCAGGGCTTATTTGAAGGCTTCGCCGGGATAGGCGCCCCAGATCTCCGACTGCGCCACCCAGCCGGAGGCACCTTCGGTTTCGGCCCGGCACCAGTCGCCGTTGCATTCGCCGATCGTGATCATCACGCCGGGTTCCAGCTTGGCGACGATCGAGGCGGAGGGCAGCGCCTCGCGGCGCAGATTGACATAGACGCCCTTGCCTTTCGTCTTCATCCAGGGGGCGGCGATCGCCGCGCGCTGACCCGATAGCAGCGACTGGTTGACCCAGCCTTCGGTGCCGTCGGCATCGCGGATGCGGCGCCAGTTGTCGTATTCCTGGATGATTTCCACCGGCAGGCCGGATTTCAGGTACATCCACGAGACGGCGTAATCCGTTCCCGGGCCGATGCGCAGATTGACGCGCTTGGATTTCAGGGTGACGAAACGCGGCAATGGCAATCCGCTTGGACCTTTGGCCGCCTGCGCATGGGCGAATTCGACGGTTCCCATGGATGTAGCCAGAGCGATGGCAAGGGCGAGGCAGGACTTCAGAACTTTGCTGCGCATGGAGGTTTCCGTTTGCTCGAATTCGCGGGCAGGCCCGGCCTGCTCGCGGTCCGGGCTCTGACATTCCCCGGCTGCACCGCGAGTTTTGTTTGTCTTCGCGTGCGGGTCTGGTAGAAAATGCCCGGAATGGGAAAATTATCACCCCTCTTGGTTAAAGACCTCTGAACAAGGCACCACAGCCAGCCATGACAGCGAAGAAAAAACCGAAGGTCTACATCACCCGCAAGCTGCCCGATGCCGTCGAAACCCGCATGCGCGAGCTCTTCGACGCCGAGCTGAACATCGACGATGCGCCGCGTTCCGTTCCCGAGCTTGTCGCCGCGGTCAGGACCGCCGACGTGCTGGTGCCGACCGTCACCGACCGCATCGACGCGGCGCTGATCGAACAGGCGGGGCCACAGATGAAGCTGATTGCGAGCTTCTCCAACGGCACCGATCACATCGACGTCGAGGCGGCGGCGCGCAAGGGCATCACCGTCACCAACACGCCGAACGTCCTGACCGAGGACACCGCCGACATGACCATGGCGCTGATTCTCGCTGTTCCGAGAAGGCTTGGTGAGGGGGCGCGTGTGCTGACCGACAAGCCGGGCGAATGGGCCGGCTGGTCTCCCACCTGGATGCTCGGCCGGCGCATTCACGGCAAGCGCATCGGCATCGTCGGCATGGGCCGCATCGGTACGGCGGTGGCCCGCCGCGCCAAGGCGTTCGGCCTGTCGATCCACTATCACAACCGCAAACGCGTCAATCCAGCCGTCGAGGACGAGTTGGAGGCGACCTATTGGGAAAGCCTCGACCAGATGCTCGCCCGCGTCGACATCGTTTCGATCAATTGTCCGTCGACGCCGGCGACCTTCCACCTGATTTCGGCGCGCCGTCTGGCGCTGCTGCAGCCGACGGCCTATCTCGTCAACACCGCGCGCGGCGACGTGGTCGATGAGGCTGCGCTGATCAAATGCCTCAGGGAGGGCCGGATTGCCGGCGCCGGCCTCGACGTCTTCGAAAACGAGCCTGCCGTCAACCCGAAGCTCGTCAAACTCGCCAATGAGGGCAAGGTCGTGCTGCTGCCGCATATGAGTTCGGCGACGATCGAAGGCCGCATCGATATGGGCGACAAGGTCATCATCAATATCCGCACCTTCATCGACGGTCACAGGCCGCCCAATCGGGTGCTGCCGGGGCGTTGAAGCCGTGCATTTGATTTAGACGGGGCGAATCGTCGGCGCAATGGCCTTGCGCATCTCGATGAACGTCGTCCGGGCAAAGCCGGGATGCGCTTTCTCGGCGGTTCTGGAAAATCCCCAGGCGGCAAAGACGGTATGATTTTCCGTGAGCTCGATCCGCGTTTCCAGCCGCAAGGCGGGAAGGTCGAGCGATGCGGCCGTTTCCTCGGCAATCGTCAGCAGCCGCTTGCCAATGCCCTTTCCCTGCGCTTCGGGCAGAACGGCGAGTTTGCCGACATAGAGACAATCGGCCTCCGGCCGCAGGAAGAGGCAGCCGATCAGCTTTTCGCCGTCGATGGCGACATGGCCGATCTCGGCCCTGGCCTTTTCGGCCAGTGACTCGGTCGTGAGCTTGAGCGCCGAGGATGGCGGGTCGATCCTGCCGTTCATGGAAGCGAAGGCGGCGAGGATGAGCGCGAGCAGTTCGTCCCAGCGCGTGAAGCTCTGGTCGAGAGGGACGATTGTCATCCGGTCTGCCTCTCCCGCGTGCGGCGTCTTCTGTAGCGGACCGTGTCGAAGCGGGCCGAGAGCGCGTCGTAGAGCAGCAGCCGTCCGACCAGTGGTTCGCCGGTGCCGGTGATGAGCTTGATCGCTTCCATCGCCATCATCGTGCCGATGACGCCGGTCAGCGCGCCGATGATGCCGGCCTCGGCGCAGGCAGGAATGAGCCCCGCCGGCGGCGCTTCCGGAAAGAGGTCACGATAACAAGGGTAGAGTGTTCCGTCCTCGGTATTCTCATAGGGCTTGAGAACCGTCAGCGAACCGTCGAAACGGCCGACGGCGCCGGTGACGAGCGGAATGCGCGCTTCCTCGGCCGCATCGGCGGCGGCATAACGCGTGTCGAAATTGTCGGAGCCGTCGATCAGCAGATCGAAGCCGGAGAGCTGACGGCGGGCGGCCTCCGGGGAAAAGCGTTCCTCGAAGCGGATCAGCCGGACATGCGGATTGAGCCGGGCGATGGCGAAGGCAGCACTCTCCGTCTTCAACTCGCCGATCGTTCCGGAATCATGGATCACCTGGCGCTGCAGGTTGGAGAGCGACACCCGGTCGTCGTCGACGATACCGAGCGTGCCGACGCCGGCTGCGGCCAGATATTGCAGGATCGGCGCGCCGAGGCCGCCGGCGCCGATCACCAGCACGCGGGCGGCTTTCAGCTTCTGCTGGCCGGCGCCCCCGATCTCGGGGAGCAGGATGTGGCGGTGATAACGGGCGATTTCGTCCGGGCTGAGCGGTTCCATGGCACCGATGTTATCATGACGGCCGACGTCGGGAAAAGCTGCCTCGGTCATTCGAACACCCGTCCCTCCGCCACCGTGAAAAACTGCGCCCTGTCGCCCAGCGCCGAAAACATCGAGCGATCCGTTCCGGTCATGAAGGCCTGGCCGCCGAGCCCGTCGATGAGATCGAACAGCGCGGCGCGTCTATTCTCGTCGAGATGCGCTGCGATTTCGTCCAGCAGCAGGATCGGTGCATGGCCGGTGAGATTGCCGACGAGGCGCGCATGCGCAAGCACCAGGCCGACAAGCAATGCTTTCTGCTCGCCGGTGGAACAACGCTCCGCCTCCATCGCCTTTTCGCGGTGATGCACGATGAGATCGGCCCGGTGCGGCCCCTCGAGCGTGCGCCCTGCGCCGGCATCGCGATAGCGGCTCTCTGCCAGCATAGCCGCGTAATCGTCCTCGAGGTCGACCGAGGGGCGCGAAAATTGTCCGTCCATGAAGCCCGAGAGCTGCAGCGATGCCGAAGGGAAGGGCGAAGTCTCCCGCGTTTCTTCGATCAGCCGGGTCAGCAGGCCGAGCATCTCCTGGCGGGCGAGCGCCATGGCGATGCCGAGGCTTGCCATTTGCTCCTCGATGCCGGCGAGCCAGGAGGGATCGAAGCGGCCCTCGTCCAGCAATTTGTTGCGGCTGCGCATGGCGCGCTCGAAATCGCTGGCGCGGCGGCCATGGGCGGGATCGAGCGACAGCACCAGCCGGTCGAGAAAACGGCGCCGGTCGGAAGAGGCGCCGGTAAAGAGGCCGTCCATCGCCGGCGTCAACCAGAGAAGGCGCAGGTGGTCGGTCAACTCGTCGGCAGTCTTTGCCGGGGTGCCGTTGATGCGCAGCCTGCGGGTGGTGGTCTCCTCGCCTGTTTCGATGCCGGTGCCGATCTCGACGTCGCCCTCCATGCCGTCGAGTGCGGCGAAGATCGAAAAGCCGCCGGCCGCGCCGACCCGGGTTATATCGCCATAGGCGGCGCGGCGCAGACCGCGGCCGGGCGAAAGCAGCGAGACGGCCTCCATGAGATTGGTCTTGCCGGCGCCGTTGTCTCCCGTGAGCACGGCGTGTCGACCGTCAAGGGTAAGGGCCGCCGCCGCATAATTGCGGAAGTCGGTCAGCTTCAGACGGGAAAGAGAAACCTTGTGCGGCATCGAATGTCCGGAATCGTGAAGCGTGACAGCTAAGCCTAAGCGGCGTTGATGGCAAGGCTGACAGCTTGACGGCCGTGGATCGCGTGCCCTGGTGGTGTCGCACCGAGGCTTGGGGGCCACATGGGGATAAGTTCAGGGCGCGAAATACCGCGGGGGCATATTTTCCGGCAGATCCCGTGACCGAGGTCCTGGCGTCCGGCACCCTTCCGATGTAACGGTCAGCATGCCGCCCTCTAATCAGCTAAAAATACAACCTGAGAGAGGATGATCCGATATCGCTGGACCGATACCGTCGACGGTCACGCTCAATGTCGTCAAGCGCCAGATATTCGGGCTTTTGCCGCATTCCCTTGAGGCCACTGACGTAACGTAAGGTCCAAAAAAAGTCGGTTGAAATTTGCAACTGTAGGGTTGAGTTATCCCGTGAAAACGATATGGTAAACGAACCGTTTACGTATCAGAGAGTGATGAAGTGCCAGATCCGGTTGATATTATCGTTGGTCGCAACGTAAGACAGTTTCGCGCTCTTCGCCGTGTTTCCCAGCTCGAGCTTGGCGAAGCACTCGGACTGACTTTCCAGCAGATCCAGAAATACGAAAAGGGGACGAACCGCGTTTCCGCCAGCAAGCTGCATCAGATCGCGGTTTTTCTCGATGTCGATATCTCTGCTCTTTTCGAGGGAGCCGGCATATCGCAATTCGGCAGCCGTATCGAACTCAGCCCCGACGCCTATGCGCTTGCGCTGAGCTACGACAAGCTGAGCTCACCGGCAGGCAAGGAAGCGGTCAAGACCATTGTCACCCTCATGACAGGCGAAGCGGCAGAAACCGCCGTCTGATCCCCGCTGCCGGCTCACCGAAAAGCACGATCTGTTCCGGGCCTGAATTATGTCCGGATAGATATGGCTATGCAGCGGTTGGGGAACGGCGTGCATCAGGACAAAGACTGGACGCAGGTCACCTGAATGAGGTTCGATATCGCGTTTTAGTGAATCTCGCATTCGTGCAGCGCCATCAGCAGGTCGTCCTGCGTCTGGTGGCCGGCATGATAGAGGTCGATCGCGATGCTGGCGATCGAAAGGCCCTGCTGGCTGCGAAGCTTGATATTGCGCTCGGCGCACCATGTGTAGATGGCGCCGGCGAGAACGTCGACGTCTTCGGACTGAGAGGAAAAGGCTGGCGCCATGGTCGATACCCTTGGTTTGGTTGTTCCCACTAGAGCATTTCCGTTTTTCTCCGATTCACGGAAATGCTCTATCTTTTTGTTTATTCCCGGCAAAAGCGTTTCACGCTTTGCCTGGCAAAACCGCTGCGCACTTTTGCTGCAATTGCTCTAAAGCACGTCGCGTCGAGCAAAGGATGCTCTATCGCTTCGAACCTGGGCATCGTCCCTTCCGAATATCGCTTCCGGTTTTCGGTGTTGTGCGCTGACGGCAGAGACTGAATTCATTTGGAAAACTTGCAAGCGGCATCATCTGGCTGCGTTAATGCAAGTCGTCTTCCCTCGCGCCGCCGTGTCGTTCTGGAACAGATTTCCCGGCACGAACGGCGAATGTCGCAAATTGGGACTCGCGCAACAAAAAGCCGGAGACGTTTCCGTCCCCGGCTTTAGAGATAGGCGTGTCGATCGCCGCTCAGCCTTCGAAGAATTCCTTCATCCGGGCAAAGAAGCCCGTCGATTCAGGATTGTTCTCCTTGGAGGAAAGCTGCTCGAATTCCTGAAGCAGTTCGCGCTGGCGCTTGGTGAGCTTCTGCGGTGTCTCGATCTGGATCTGGATGTAGAGGTCGCCCGTCTGTGCCGAACGCAGCACCGGCATGCCCTTGCCCTTGAGGCGGAACTGTTTGCCGGCCTGCGTGCCCTCGGGCACGCTCACGCGCGACTTGGTGCCGTCGAGCGTCGCCACGTCGAAGGTGCCGCCGAGCGCGGCCGTCGTCATCGAGATCGGAACGGCGCAATAGAGATCGGCTCCGTCGCGCTGGTAGAATTCATGCGGTTTGACGGACAGGAAGATATAGAGGTCACCGGCCGGTCCGCCGCGGGCGCCGGCTTCGCCTTCGCCCTGCAGGCGGATGCGCGTACCGTCCTCGATGCCGGCGGGAATGTTGACCGAGAGCGAACGCTCTTCCGTCACCCGGCCCTGGCCATGGCACTTCGGGCAGGGGTCGGGAATGATCTGGCCGCGGCCGTGGCAGGTCGGGCAGGTCCGCTCGATCGAGAAGAAGCCCTGGGCCGCGCGCACGCGTCCCGATCCCTGGCAGGTGCCGCAGTTCTTCGGCTGTGTGCCGGGCTTGGCGCCAGAGCCCGAACAGACGTCGCAGGTGATCGACGTGGGAACGCGGATCTGCGCCGTCTTGCCGGAGAAAGATTCTTCCAGCGTTATTTCCATGTTGTAGCGAAGATCGGCGCCGCGCTCGCGGCCGCCCGACGAGCGCTGGCGCGCGCGCCCTCCACCCATCATCTCGCCGAAGATATCCTCGAAAATGTCGGAGAAGCCGCCGCCTGCAAATCCGCCGCCACCGCCGCCCATGCCGCCCTGCTCGAAGGCCGCATGGCCATAACGGTCATAGGCCGCCCGCTTCTGCGGGTCCTTGAGCATCTCGTAGGCTTCGTTGATTTCCTTGAACTTGCGTTCGGCGTCCTTGTCATCCGGGTTCTTGTCCGGATGGAATTTCATCGCCAGTTTGCGGAAGGCGCTCTTCAGCTCTTTCTCGTCCGCCGTCTTGGCTACACCCAGAGTTTCGTAATAGTCCGCTTTTGCCATTAAGGATTAAACCCCGGAAATGGATTTCCGGCTGCCATGGTGAGCAGCCGGATCAAGTGTTGAAGCATAACCACGCCGTCGCGGATTACGCGGACTTCTTGCGGTCGTCGTCCTTGATTTCCTCGTAGTCGGCATCGACGACATTGTCGCCGCCTTCCGCGGAGGCATCGCCGGCAGCGCCGCCTTCGGCCTGCTGTGCTTCATAGATCGCCTGGCCGAGCTTCATCGACACTTCCATCAGCGTCTGGGTCTTGGCCTTGATGTCGTCGGCATCCGGCTCGGAGGCTTCCGAAGCCGTCTTCAGCGCGGCGATCGCATCCGAGATCGCGGTGCGGTCGGCCTCGGAAACCTTGTCGCCGTAATCCTTCAGCGACTTTTCTGTCGAATGGATCAGGCTTTCGGCCTGGTTCCGGGCTTCGACGGCCTCGCGGCGCTTCTTGTCCTCGGTGGCATGGGCTTCAGCATCCTTGACCATCTTCTCGATGTCGGCGTCGGAAAGGCCGCCGGAAGCCTGGATGCGGATCTGCTGCTCCTTGCCGGTGCCCTTGTCCTTGGCCGAAACCTGCACGATGCCGTTGGCGTCGATGTCGAAGGTGACTTCGATCTGCGGCATGCCGCGCGGCGACGGCGGCAGGCCGACGAGGTCGAATTGGCCGAGCAGCTTGTTGTCGGCAGCCATTTCGCGTTCGCCCTGCGAAACGCGGATGGTGACGGCCTGCTGGTTGTCTTCGGCGGTCGAGAAGGTCTGGCTCTTCTTCGTCGGGATCGTCGTGTTGCGTTCGATCAGGCGGGTGAAGACACCGCCGAGCGTTTCGATGCCGAGCGACAGCGGCGTCACGTCGAGGAGCAGGACGTCCTTGACGTCGCCCTGCAGAACGCCGGCCTGGATGGCGGCGCCAAGCGCCACGACTTCATCCGGGTTGACGCCCTTGTGCGGCTCCTTGCCGAACAGCTGCTTGACGACTTCCTGGACCTTCGGCATGCGGCTCATGCCGCCGACGAGAACCACTTCGTCGATTTCGGCGGCGGTAACGCCGGCATCTTTGAGGGCTGCCTTGCACGGCGCGATGGTGCGCTGGACGAGATCGTCGACCAGGCTTTCGAGCTTGGCGCGGGTCAGCTTCAGCGTCAGATGCTTCGGACCGGAGGCGTCGGCGGTGATGAACGGCAGGTTGATTTCGGTCTGCTGCGAGGACGACAGCTCGATCTTAGCCTTTTCGGCAGCTTCCTTGAGGCGCTGCAGGGCAAGCTTGTCGTTCTTCAGGTCGATGCCGTTGTCCTTCTTGAACTCGGCGACGAGATATTCGACGAGACGCATGTCGAAGTCTTCACCGCCGAGGAAGGTATCGCCGTTGGTGGATTTCACTTCGAAGACGCCGTCGCCGATCTCAAGGATCGAAATATCGAAGGTGCCGCCGCCAAGGTCGTAGACAGCGATGGTCTTGCCGTCCTTCTTGTCGAGGCCGTAGGCGAGGGCTGCAGCGGTCGGCTCGTTGATGATGCGCAGGACTTCAAGACCGGCGATGCGGCCGGCATCCTTGGTTGCCTGGCGCTGCGCGTCGTTGAAGTAGGCGGGAACGGTGATGACGGCCTTTTCGACCTTTTCGCCGAGATAGGATTCGGCGGTTTCCTTCATCTTCTGAAGGATCATCGCGGAAATCTGTGCGGGCGAGTAGCCCTTGCCATTGGCTTCGACCCAGGCATCGCCATTGTCGCCCTTGACGATGGTGAAGGGAACGAGGTGCTTGTCCTTCTCGACGGTCGGATCTTCGTAGCGGCGGCCGATCAGGCGCTTGACTGCAAAGAGCGTGTTCGTCGGGTTGGTGACTGCCTGGCGCTTGGCCGGCTGGCCGACGAGGCGTTCGCCATCATCGGAAAATGCCACCATGGAAGGGGTCGTGCGTGCACCTTCCGCATTCTCGATAACCTTGGCGTCCTTGCCGTCCATGACTGCGACGCAGGAATTTGTCGTTCCAAGGTCGATACCAATTACTTTTGCCATGTCATTCTCTCCTTGAAGCAAGCTGTCGGAACCCCGAGAAGGCATTTCCCTGACAGCCCCTTACGGGATGGGTCTACTTAAGATTACGCAATCGTGATTGCGGTGATGCGGCGTATATAAGGAGCGGTTTTCTGGACTGCAAGGCGAGAAATGGCCCGGAATCCGGCAAAACGAATGTGTTGCATTCAATTTTGACAGTCGCCGGGAAAGAGCTTGCCTCATGTCCGCAAAGCGGTCGATATCTAGAGCATCGGCCTTGCGCCGGGCATGCAGCAAAGGATCTCACTGGCCCATGATCAGATCGAGCAGCGTCGTGCGCCGCGGTTGCACGGAAGAGGTCGTCTGCGGCCCGCCGACATCGCCCGGCGGCACCATGCCCTCATAGCCGGAACCGCCGCCTTCGGCGATGTCCGCAGGCGGAACCGGGCCGTTGCCGGAGGGCGCCGCCGGCTGCCGGGCAGGCGCTTGCGGATAGCGGTTTGCATTGTCGTTGCCGCCGAAGACGCCGGAAATGATGCCGCCGATCGTCGACGGCGGCGCCTCCGCTGTCATCGGTTGCCCGCCGCCCGACTGTGCACTACCCCCTTGTCCATCACCGGGGGCCGTCTGTGCCATCGGCTGACCACTGTTCGGATCGGCAGTCAACTGGCCGTTGCCGAAGAGCGGCGCCGGCGAAAGACCTTTGTGGGCGGCGATCATGAATTCCTTCCAGGCCTTTGCGGGCAAGCCGCCGCCGGTCACCTTCTTCATCGGCTTGCCGTCGTCATTGCCGAACCAGACGCCGGTGGTGAGGTTGCTGGTGAAGCCGACGAAGAGCGCGTCGCGCGAATTCTGCGTCGTGCCGGTCTTTCCGGCGGCCTGCCAGCCGGGGATCTTGGCGCTCTTGCCGGTGCCGTTGTCTATGACGCCCATCATCATTGCATCCATCTCGGCGACGATCTGCTCGGAGAGCACGCGCGGCGGGCTGTCATAGGTATTTTCGTACAGAACCTTGCCCTCGGCGGTCGTCACCCGGCGGATGACGTGCGGCGTCGCCTTGTAGCCGCCGTTCATGAAGGCGGCATAGGAGGCAGTGAGTTCCATCAGCGACACTTCGGACGTGCCGAGCGCGATCGAGGCGTTCGGCTGCAGTTCGCTTTCGATGCCGAGCCGGTGGGCAAGCTTGATCACCTGATCCGGCCCGTCATACATCACCAGTTGGGCGGCCACCGTGTTCAGCGACTTGGCAAGCGCGGTCGCCAGCGTCACTTCGCCATTGTATTTCTTCTCGTAATTTTCCGGTGTCCAGTCGCCGATCCGGATCGGCGCGTCGTTGAACACCGAGTAGGGCGTCAGCCCTTTCTCGAGTGCGGCGGCATAGACGAAGGGCTTGAACGAGGAACCCGGCTGGCGCTTCGCCTTGACGGCGCGGTTGAACTGGCTCGTCGCATAGTCCCTGCCGCCGACCAGCGCCCGGATCGCGCCGGTGCCGTCGATCGAGACGAGGGCCGCCTGCGAGGCGTCGAGCTTGCCGCCCTCCTTGTCGAGCACGTCGACCAGCGATTGCTCGGCCTTCTTTTCCAGCGATTTGTCGATCGTCGTATCGACGATGACGTCTTCCTTGACGTCGCCTATCAGGCCCGGCAGCTCGTCCATCACCATGTCGGCGACATAGTGCCCGGCGCCCGACCAGTAACTCTTGGCCGAAGCCGGGGTCTGCGACATCGCGGTCTTGACTTCGGAATCGGTGATGAAGCCCTGTTCGCGCATTGCCGCGAGCACAAGCTGCGCGCGTGCATTCGCCGCTTCCGCATCGCGGGCTGGCGAAAGCCGCGACGGCGCCTTGAGCAGGCCGGCCAGCACCGCGGCCTCGCCGAGGTTCACGTCACGCGCCGATTTGTTGAAATAGCGGCGCGAGGCCGCCTCCACGCCATAGGCGTTCGATCCGAAGAACACCCGGTTGAGATACATCGCAAGGATCTGGTCCTTGGTGTATTTCTGCTCCAGCCAGAGCGAGAGCAGCACCTCCTGCACCTTGCGTTCCAGCGTCCTCTCAGGGGAGAGGAAGAGGTTCTTGGCAAGCTGTTGTGTCAGTGTCGAGCCACCCTGCACCATGTGGCCGGCCGTGAAGTTGGTCACTACAGCCCGGCCGAGGCCGAGCGGATCGACGCCGAAATGCGAATAGAAACGCCGATCCTCGATGGCGATGACGGCTTCCGGAATATAGGGCGACATGTTTTCGAGCGACAGCGCCTCGCCGCCGGTGGCGCCGCGATTGGCGATGACGCTGCCGTCGACGGCGGTGATCTTGACGTTCGGCGGCCGTTCCGGGATCGCCCATGTGCTGGCGCTCGGCATGCGCGAGCCATAATAAACCACCAGCCCGGCAACGCCGATGCCGGCCCAGATGAAAAGCACGACGCACCAGTAGATCACGCGGCGCATGAAACCGAAAAGGCCGCCGCCGTCACGCTCCCGCGGCTCGCGCCGCCGCCGGGGGGCGGCACGCTGCGGCGGCGGTTTTGAACCGCCGCGGCGCTGGGATCGGCTGCCGGCGATGCGATCGTCGGCATCGAGCGAAAATTCGTCATCGTCGCGTGCCGGGCGGCCGCTGAAGGACGGTTCTATTCTGTCGCCTGATCTGCCTCTGCCTGCCATCGCGGACCGGTCATACCCCATGTTCGATCGCGAAGCTTGGCTTCGCACAACGGTGCACTTGCGGGCGCCGTGATCATCCGACTGAACTGTAAATGCGGCGATTTAACGGGGTGTTAATAATGGAAATCAAAGCAGATCGCGCAGGTAAAGCGCGTCGCGTCAAACCGCATTGATACGGTGCGCCGTAAGTCCCAAACCGCCACAGATTTCTCTGCGACATGCATTGGCCTTCAAAACTGCCGGGCCTCGTAATCGTCGAGCGTTTCCGGGTCCTGCTTATATTCCCACTCGCCCAGATGAAAGCGGCGCCAGATCTGGCCGGAAGGATTGAGCTTCGCCCCATCGGTAAGGCGGACAGGCAGGAGTGGGTTGTGTTTATGCCAAACGGTAACATCTGTGGCGGCTGCCCGGGGGGCGAAAAGCCCCAGGAAAGCCAGGTAGTCTTGCGTCATCAGGGTCCAGCCTCGAACGGATTACGATCAATCCGCAACGCCACGAAATTGCAATAAACAACCCCGCAACACAAGAGCATCACGATACCCTCACATCAAATTGTCGTCGGCCTCTTGCGCGCATCCATGCCAATTTTCATGACTGTCGCAAATCTGACATAGCGCGCGCCGATTTGCGCTCGCCGGCGAGGCGGGCAGACGCACACAGGCGTCATATCTGCGCAGGCGGTAACGGTCGATTCGACAAAATCGAATGAAGCCGGCCTTGGAGAAATCCGGGGATGGAGGAAAGCCGGCTGAGGATGGCTCGTGGCCGTGACGCGGAAATGCACACGCTGCTTTCGGCGTTGCGTTGAACATCTTCCGTCTGGTCGGTGGAACCAATAGGCTCGGCGATTGTTTAGGGAGAAGCGGGACAACCCCTCACGTCCCGCGCATGATCGGCCGTCTCCCCTCAACACGCGCCGATCGACATCAGGCCCGGTGCATCCCTCATGGGAGCGCCGGGCTTTTTCTTGGATGGTTGCCTTGGCTGGCAAACCTCGAGAGAGGACGGCGCTGCCGCCCCTTCTGTTTCATTGGTCGCAGGAGGGATCGCCGGGGCGGCAATCAAAATCCCTACGGCCCGGTCTGCGATCATCGCCTCTCCGGTCGGCTCCTTGCCGGTCGTACCTTTGCCGATCGTCTCGTTGCCGATCGTCCCTTTGATTGACGCCGCGCCGATCCCGGTCACCATCACGCCAATCTCGGTCGCGATCCCGCTCGCGCCAGTTCCGGTCGCGATCCCGGTTATCCCGCTCGCGATTTAGGTTATCCCGGTCGCGATCTACGTTATCCCGATCGCGATCCCAATCCCGGTTGTCGCGGTCGCGGTAATAATAGTCCGGACCGCGGCTCCAGCGGTCACGCTCGCGATAGAAATCGCGGTTGCGGTAATAGCGGTCCCAATAATTATCGACGCTGAAGCGGATAACCGGAATGCCGAGCGGACGGTAATATTGCGGACCGACATAGATGCGGCGTTGCTGGTAGAGGGCCTGCACGTACTGGCCGGAGACCCAGCCGCGGCCGCCGTAGAACTCGACGTCGCACCAGTTGACGTCGGAAAGGCATCCGCGGATCTCGACCGAGGAACCGGCCGGTATGACTGCGACGGCAGGATATCGGGTGCTCGGACCCGCACGCATGTTGACGTTCGCCGTCGAGTAGCCCTCGGCAGCCTGCGCTATGGCGGGCGCCAGCATGAACAGGCCGGTCGCTGCGATTTTAACAAAGAGATTTTTCACGCTTCTCAGTCCTCGTTGGCACGTTTTTCGGGCAGCAATTGGCCGTGTTTCCGTGGCATGTGCCCTTGAAACAAAAGATAGAGCGATCGCCCGCAGCTGTTAGGGCGCTATCATTCATCTTATCTTTCAATGGCTTATATGTCGTCCGCGATGAACGTAGCTTGAACGGCAAATCCGCGGCGCCTGAAGCTGCAACCAATGTTTCCGACTGGAGTTGGTGCCGTTAACGCCCCGTTAACCTTTCGCGGGCAGTCTCATTGCAATACCGCTTTCTCCTTGACCACGGATGAACTGGCACTGAGATGAGCGGACGACGAAAGGCCGGTTCGAACCGGCCTTTTTGTTGTCGCGATTTTCGCATGGCGCATCCTGAAGGCGCGCCTTTCCCTCTCAGGCGGCGAGCGCCTGCAGGATCCGTACCCAGGAGCGGATGCCCTTGTGGTAGGAGACAAGCTCGTATTTCTCGTTCGGCGAATGGATGCGGTCGTCACTGAGGCCGAAGCCGACCAGCAGCGATTCCATGCCGAGCATCTTCTGGAAGTCCCCCACGATCGGGATCGACCCGCCCATGCCGATGACGATGGCGGGTTTCGGCCATTCGTCGGACAGCGCGTTCTTCGCCTCGGTCAGAACCGGCGAATCATAGGAAAGGTGGATCGCCGGCGAGCCCCCATGCGGATGGAACTCGACCGAGCAATCGGCGGGAATCTTCGTGCTGATATAGCTACGGAAAGCCCTGCGGATGGCGTCTGGATCCTGCGTGCCGACAAGCCGGAACGAAACCTTGGCCGAAGCCTTGGCGGCGATCACCGTCTTGAAGCCTTCGCCGGTATATCCGCCCCAGATGCCGTTGATTTCGGCGGTCGGCCGCGCCCAGGTGAGTTCCAGCACCGAACGGCCCTTTTCGCCGGACGGAATGGAAAGGCCGACTTCGCCGAGGAAGCTCTCCGCGGTCCTGCCGAGCGTCTCCCAGGACGCCTTGATATTGTCGGGTGTTTCCTCGACGCCGTCATAGAAGCCGTCGAGCGTGATGCGGCCTGTCGCGTCATGCAGGCCGGCAAGAGCCTCGACGAGAATATGGATCGGATTGGCCGCAGCGCCTCCGAACAGACCGGAATGCAGGTCGCGGTCGGCGGCCGTCACGATCACTTCCTCGCCGACGAGGCCACGCAATGCGGCGGCGATTGCCGGCGTGTCGCGGTCCCACATGCCGGTATCGCAGACGAGCGCATAATCGGCCTTGAGCTCGGCGGCATTGGCTTCGAGGAAGGGCTTCAGGGATGGCGAGCCGGATTCTTCCTCGCCCTCGAAGAGAATGGTGATGCGGCAGGGAAGCGCGCCGTTGATCTCCTTATAGGCGCGGCAGGCCTCGACGAAGGTCATCAACTGGCCTTTGTCGTCCGAGGTGCCGCGTCCGGTCAAAATCTTGCGACCCTCGCCGAGATCCTTGATCGACGGCTGGAACGGATCGTTTTCCCAGAGCTCGATCGGATCGACCGGCTGGACGTCGTAATGGCCGTAAAAGAGAACATGCGGTGCATCGGAAGCAGCGCCGGCATGGTGGGCGACCACCATCGGATGGCCAGGCGTGTCGCGCACCGAGGCCGTAAAGCCGAGCCCTTCAAGATAAGCGACGAGCCATTCCGCCGCCTTTCGGCATTCGGCCTTATAGGCGGGATCAGTGGAAATCGACTGGATGCGCAGAAGTTCGAATAGCTTGTCGAGGCTCGATGGAAGGTTCTGGTCCGCGCGCGCAAGCACCTGATTGATATCGGTCATTTTCGACTCCTTTTGAAATTCGGCCGGACGATAGACCAAACCAGAAAGGCAGGCGAGGCGGAAAAACAAAAAATCGGCGGCGCGAAAGACCGGCGGGGCATGGATCAATATCAGGAAGATTTACTGAATAATATAGAAGAGAATACTAATTCAATTTACGGTTATTTAGCATAACCTAAATAACCTGATCGAATTCAGCTGTGGGAGGGGCAGATGTTTTCGGTCATCGCATGTATTCGGGACAATCACGATTGGCGGCTGGTGATTGCGGCGGCAGCGGTCTGTCTGGTCGGCGCGATGGCGGCGATGCTGCCGCTTTCCCGCGCCCAGGAATGCGATGCCGGGCGGCGCAAACTCTGGATTGGCGCCTCGGCATTTGCTTTCGGCACCGGCGTATGGGCAACGCACTTCATTGCGATGCTGGCTTATGACGGCGGCATGCCGATCGGCTACCAACTGGGCCTGACGGCGCTTTCCTTCCTCTTGTCGGTTGCCGGTTCGTGGGCGGCGATCCTCGTCGCTTCGGAAAGCCGCGGCAGGCTTTCTCGCGTGCGCGGCGGCGTTCTGATGGCGCTCGGCATCGCCTCCATGCACCTGACCGGCATGCAGGCGATCGAAACGCCGGCGGTAATCGTTTATGATCCCTTCATGACGCTGACTGCGGTTCTCGCAGGAGCGCTGTTGTCGAGCGCCGCCTTCCACGCTTTTTTCGAATTGAAGGGGCCGAGGCGGCTCCTCGCCTCGTCCATCACTTTCGTCCTCGCGATCTGCGCTCTCCATTTCATCTCGATGGCCAGCATCACCCTCGTACCGGATCCCGGCAAAGAGGTTCCGGCAACGGTGCTCGACGCCAGCCTGCTCGCCGCGATCGTCGTGGCGGCGGCGACGACGCTCATTCTGATTGCGCTCGCGGTGGTCTTTATCGAAAGCCACCTGACGGATCTGAGGGGGCTCGCGAATGCCTCGCAGGAAGGACTGCTGATCCTGCGGGAAGGCCGGATCATCGATGCCAATGAACGCTTTCAGGGGCTTTCCGGCTGGAAGCTTGCCGATCTTGCCGGCAAGGCGCCCTCGGCTGTTTTGACCGCTATTCAGGGGACTGGGCAGAACAAGCCAGGCGAAACGCTGCTCAACACCAGGAACGGCAAGGAGATTGCCGTCGAAGTGACCGCGAGCAGGATTGTTTATCGCGGACACAATTGCGAGGTGCTGGCGGTGCGCGATCTCACCGAGCGCAGGCAGGCCGAGGAGATGATCGAGCATCTCGCCCACCACGACGTGCTCACCGATCTGCCGAACAGGTCATTGTTCGATACCCGCATCCGGCAGGCGTTGCAGATGGCCGAACGAAAGAACAGCGAGGTTGCCCTCTTCTATCTCGACCTCGATCGCTTCAAAGCCGTCAACGATATCTTCGGTCATGCCGAAGGCGACCGCATTCTCGGCAAGGTCGCCTCGATCCTGCGCCGCGTGGCCGATGAGAGCGATACGATCGCCCGCCTCGGCGGCGATGAATTCGCCATCCTTCAGCCCGCCGGACAGCAGCCGGCAGCGGCGCAAAAGCTTGCGGCGGCGATACTCGACGAATTCGCCGCCGAGATGGACACGGCGCGTGACCCCACAGCCGTTGGTGTCAGCGTCGGCATCGCACTCTATCCGGCGGACGGCGCTGCTGCTGAAGAACTCTGCAACAATGCCGATATTGCACTTTACCGCGCCAAGCATGACGGTCGCGGCAAGGTCTGTTTCTTCGACGCGGAAATGGATAAGGCGGCACGGAACCGCCGCCAGATCGAAAGCGAACTGCGCCATGCGATCATCCGCAACCAGATCCATGTCAGCTATCAGCCGATCCTCGATGCGCTGAGCGGCGAGATTGGCGGCTATGAGGCCCTGATGCGCTGGAACCGGCCAGGTCACGGCTTGACCGAGCCCGATATCTTCATCCCGATCGCCGAGGAAAGCGGCTCGATCGTCCAACTCGGTGAATGGGTGTTGCAGCAGGCCTGCAGGGAGGCCGTGCGCTGGCCGCTGCCGTTGATGATCGCCGTCAATCTCTCGCCGGTGCAATTCATGCTGCCGAACCTCTGTGAGCGGATCGAGGCGATCCTCGCCGAAACCGGGCTTGCACCCAGCCGGCTGGAGCTCGAGATCACCGAGGCGGCCCTCATGCGCGATCGCGACCGGGTGATGACGATGTTGCTGCGGCTGCACAAGCTCGGCGTGCACATCGTCATGGATGATTTCGGCACCGGTTTTTCCTCGCTTTCCAACCTGCGTTCATTCCCTTTCGACAAGATCAAGGTCGACCGCAGCTTCACCGGCCTGCTGGAACATGATGCGGCGGCGCGCTCGATCGTGCGCGCCATCATTGGTCTTGGCCACAGCCTCGGCATGCCGGTGGTGACGGAGGGCGTGGAAACCGAAATGCAGCGCCGGATCGTCGTCGAGGAAGGCTGCGCGCAAGTACAGGGCCTTTTGCTTGGCAAGCCGGATATCGAACCGAGCGTCAAGCTTGCCGCCCACGAAAACGTCCTGACCGCGCAGATTGAAACCGGCGTGTTCTCGTTACGACACGCACACAGTGCTGGCGAATGAGCTTCTTCACAGCGCCTTGGCGTTTTCCAGAAGCCGGCGGATATATTCGAGCGTCAGCTCGCGCTCGAAGACCCGAAAACCTTTAAACAGCGCAAGGTCGGCCTCCCGCGCGATCTCGATCGCCTCGGCCTCCATGGCGCGGGTCTTCGGCGTCAGGAAGAGCAGTTGCGCCCGCCTGTCGGAGGGATGTGGACGGCGTTCGATCAATCCGTCGCGGACCATGCGCGAAAGCGTATTGGCCATGGTCGCCTGCTCGATATCGACCCGCTCGAGAAGCTGTTTCTGGGTCAGCCCGTCTTCGGCCCAGAGTTCCAGCAGAATGGGGAATTGGCCCGGAGAAAAACCCAGACCGACCGCGCGCTGGTGCAGCGAGCGGGCAAAACCCTTCGCCAGTTGGCTGGCAAGGTAGGCTCCCGAATCCATGCGGTTAAATCCCATGATTGCAAGTTAGGCTCAAAACCATGCTGGAGACAATGCAGCAAATCGCAGGCGATGCTTCATAAGATGCAAGCCGCGACGATAATTTCGAGTGGCTGGAAAAAACAAAAGTCGCCATGGCCTGGAGGTTGGCCATGGCGACTTTAAAGTGGGGACAAAGGCCCGGAGAGGGGGATAAGGCCTTTGTCCAAGCCTGACGCGGCGGGGGACAAGCCGGTAATCAGACCCGCGGCGCGATCAAGCGCCGGTGACATGGATTTGTGGCTGCGAATGTGGTTTTTCAAGGGAGAGCGATCGTTACAAATCGGTAACAGTTTGGTGAGCAGGAATAGACGGCGCTGCGCACGCTGAATCCTTTTTGCGCGCCGAACTTTATATGGACCTCGTCCAATGCCCGCGCTATCCATGCACGCATGAAAAAAGGCGATCACCTCTTCCTAATCGATGGTTCCGGATTCATCTTCCGGGCGTTTCATGCATTGCCACCGCTGACCCGCAAGACGGACGGCTTGCCGATCGGCGCCGTGTCCGGTTTCTGCAACATGCTGTGGAAGCTCTTGAGGGATGCACGCAATACCGATGTCGGCGTGACGCCGACACATCTTGCCGTCATCTTCGATTATTCTGCCAAGACGTTTCGCAAGGATCTCTACGACGCCTACAAGGCGAACCGCTCCGCCCCGCCGGAAGAGCTCATCCCGCAATTCGGCCTCATAAGAGAGGCGACCCGCGCCTTCAATCTGCCCTGCATCGAGACCCAAGGTTTTGAGGCCGACGACATCATCGCCACCTACGCCCGCCAGGCCGAGGCAGCAGGCGCCGATGTCACCATCGTCTCCTCCGACAAGGATCTGATGCAGCTCGTCAGCCCCAATGTCCATATGTATGACAGCATGAAGGACAAGCAGATCGGCATTCCCGATGTCATCGAAAAATGGGGCGTGCCGCCTGAAAAGATGATCGACCTGCAGGCGATGACCGGTGATTCGGTCGACAATGTCCCCGGCATTCCCGGCATCGGCCCGAAAACCGCCGCCCAGCTCCTCGAGGAATACGGCGATCTCGACACGCTGCTCGAGCGCGCCACCGAGATCAAGCAGGTCAAGCGCCGCGAGACGATCCTCGCCAATATCGACATGGCCAAGCTCTCGCGCGACCTCGTGCGGTTGCGCACCGACGTGCCGCTGGATCTCGATCTCGACGCGCTGGTGCTCGAGCCGCAGAATGGCCCGAAGCTGATCGGCTTCCTCAAGACGATGGAATTCACCACCCTGACGCGCCGGGTCGCCGAAGCCTGCGATTGCGATGCCAGCAGCATCGAACCGGCGGTCGTCCACATCGAATGGGGCGAGGCGGCCCACGGCCCCGATCTCAGTGCGGCGGAACCCGAACCCGTTGCCGGCGGGATCCCCGAAGTCTCGGGCGAATCCGTGCCGGTGCCGCCGCGCGCCAAGGCGAAGGCTGTCGTCGAAGGCGCCTTTTCGCCCGCCGATCTTGCCAAGGCGCGGGCTGAGGCCTTTGCGACGCTGCCCTTCGATCATACGGCCTATGTGACGATCCGCGACCTGGCGACGCTCGACCGGTGGATCGCCGATGCGCGCGCGACCGGCCTCGTTGCTTTCGATACCGAGACGACCTCGCTCGATGCGATGCAGGCCGAGCTCGTCGGCTTCTCGATGGCGATCGCCGACAATACGGCCGATCCCACCGGCACGAAGATCCGCGCCGCCTATGTGCCGCTCGTCCACAAGAACGGCGTCGGCGATCTGCTCGGCGGCGGCCTTGCCGAAAACCAGATCCCCATGCGCGATGCCCTGCCGCGGCTGAAGGCTTTGCTGGAGGACGAATCGGTTCTCAAGGTCGCCCAGAACCTGAAATACGATTACCTGCTGATGAAGCGCTACGGCATCGAGACCCGGAGTTTCGATGATACGATGCTGATCTCCTACGTGCTCGACGCCGGCACCGGCGCGCATGGCATGGATCCGCTCTCGGAAAAATTCCTCGGCCATACTCCGATCCCCTACAAGGACGTGGCCGGCAGCGGCAAGGCGAACGTCACCTTCGATCTGGTCGCCATCGACCGCGCCACCCATTATGCCGCCGAAGATGCCGACGTGACGCTGCGCCTCTGGCTGGTGCTGAAGCCCCGGCTGGCGGCGGCAGGGCTGACCAGCGTCTATGAGCGGCTGGAGCGACCGCTATTGCCGGTGCTGGCGCGCATGGAAGCGCGCGGCATCACCGTCGACCGGCAGATCCTGTCGCGCCTGTCCGGCGAGCTGGCCCAGGGGGCCGCGCGCCTCGAGGACGAGATCTACGTGCTGGCCGGCGAGCGTTTCAATATCGGCTCGCCGAAGCAGCTGGGCGACATCCTGTTCGGCAAGATGGGCCTTGCCGGCGGCAGCAAGACGAAAACCGGCCAATGGTCCACCTCCGCCCAGGTGCTCGAAGATCTGGCTGCCGCCGGTTTCGAGCTGCCGCGCAAGATCGTCGACTGGCGCCAGCTCACCAAGCTGAAATCGACCTACACCGACGCGCTCCCCGGCTATGTCCACCCTGAGACCAAGCGGGTGCATACCTCCTATTCGCTGGCATCGACGACGACGGGGCGCTTGTCGTCCTCTGAGCCGAACCTGCAGAACATTCCCGTGCGCACCGCCGAAGGCCGGAAGATCCGCACCGCCTTCATCTCGACGCCCGGCCACAAGCTGATCTCTGCCGACTACAGCCAGATCGAGCTGCGCGTGCTTGCCCATGTGGCCGAAATCCCGCAGCTGACCAAAGCCTTCGAGGACGGCGTCGACATCCACGCCATGACGGCGTCGGAAATGTTCGGCGTGCCGGTCGAAGGCATGCCGGGCGAGGTCCGTCGTCGCGCCAAGGCGATCAATTTCGGCATCATCTACGGCATCTCGGCCTTCGGCCTTGCCAATCAGCTTTCGATCGAGCGTTCGGAAGCCGGCGACTACATCAAGAAATATTTCGAGCGTTTCCCCGGCATCCGCGACTATATGGAAAGCCGAAAGGCCATGGCGCGCGATAAGGGTTATGTCGAGACGATCTTCGGCCGCCGCATCAACTATCCGGAAATCCGCTCGTCCAATCCGTCCGTGCGCGCCTTCAACGAGCGTGCGGCGATCAACGCGCCGATCCAGGGCTCGGCTGCCGACGTCATCCGCCGGGCGATGATCAGGATGGAGCCGGCGCTTGCCGAAGTCGGCCTTGGCGATCGCGTCCGCATGCTGCTGCAGGTGCATGACGAACTCATCTTCGAGGTCGAGGATGACGATGTCGAAAAGGCGATGCCGGTCATCGTCTCGGTCATGGAAAACGCCACCATGCCGGCGCTCGAAATGCGCGTGCCGCTGAGGGTCGATGCGCGCGCCGCCACCAATTGGGACGAGGCGCACTAATGCATGTCGCCCAAAAGTGCGCGGCGGTTTTGGGACAACGACATGCATCAAACAAAGACCCGAAGCACGTCGCATCAATCAGATTCGACGCGACGCGCTTAGCCACCTCTTCAAAATTGGCAAAGATTTTTCCGCTTAGCGCAAGCCATTGAAAGTGCAGCAATTTGCCACCAGGAGCCGTGTCGGAACGGTACGGAAGGAAGGAACTTATTAACCTTCCTTTTCTATCCCGGTAGGGTCGTAATTTGCCAAGCATGAGTGAGTAGCGGACGCATGCGTTTTCCCAGAACCAATTTGACGGACGCCGGGGACTTTTCCAGCGGGATTGAAACTGAGCTTCCGGAGGAAAATCCAGGAGAAAAGCCGGCAGCGCCCATTTGGCAGAGCAATTTTTCCCTCGCGCCGAATGTTCGTTTCACCCGCACGCCGGAAACGCTGATCAGCAAACGGCGCGCGCCGAATGAGCCCGGTCGCGATGATTCGCAGCTTGCACAGCAGGCGATACGGATAGAGCCGGTTGCCGTCGACGTGCCGTTCGATATCTATCTGCCGGAGCCGGAGGAAATTTCCACGGCACCCGACATGGTCGAACTGCAGCAGGCACCGTTGCCTGATGAGGTCCGCGCGCCTGCCTTCCGCGCCACCGCTGAGCTTTCCTCCATTTCGGATTTCGCCTTCTGGGAAGTCATGGCCTTCGAAGAGGCCGAGCCGGTTCGCGCGCCCCCCGTGATCTCGTTCCCGAAGGCTGAGGCCACGCCCGAATCGATCACTTCGCTGTTCAAGATCATGGAATGGCGCCCCGGCCGGCCGGCTGTCGCTCCCGTGCCCTCCCGCCCGGTCTCGCCGCCCGCTGCGATGTCCGCAAAGGTCGCCGTGCGTCCTCCGGCCGCCCCATCCCTGCAAAAGCCGAGGCGCATTATTGTCGAGGCGCCGGTCGTGCAGGCTCAGATTGCACCCGCACCCCAGGTCACGCCAGCCCCTCAAATTGCATCAGCCCCTCCGGCAGCGCCCGCGCCGCAGCGTACGCCGCCTGTGGCTGCGGTTCTACCGTCGCCGCGTCTGGCCGTGAGGCCCGAAAGGGTCGACGCATCCGGCTACGAATTCCCGCCGCGCGCCCTGCTGCAGGAACCGCCGGAACGCCTCGGCGAGATCATGTCGCAGGAGACGCTGGAGCAGAATGCCGGGCTCTTGGAAAGCGTGCTGGAAGATTTCGGCATCAAGGGCGAGATCATCCATGTCCGTCCCGGCCCCGTCGTCACCCTCTATGAATTCGAGCCGGCGCCAGGCGTGAAGTCGTCGCGCGTCATCGGACTGGCCGACGATATCGCCCGCTCGATGTCGGCGCTCTCGGCCCGTGTCGCCGTCGTCCCCGGACGCAACGTCATCGGCATCGAATTGCCGAATGTGACACGTGAAACCGTTTATTTCCGCGAGATGATCGAAAGCCAGGATTTCGAGAAGAGCGGTTACAAGCTGGCGCTCGGCCTCGGCAAGACGATCGGCGGCGAGCCGGTGATTGCCGAGCTCGCCAAGATGCCGCATCTGCTTGTTGCCGGCACCACCGGCTCGGGCAAGTCGGTCGCCATCAACACGATGATCCTGTCGCTGCTCTATCGCATGACGCCGGAACAGTGCCGCCTGATCATGGTCGACCCGAAGATGCTCGAACTCTCCGTCTATGACGGCATCCCGCATCTGCTGACGCCCGTCGTCACCGATCCGAAGAAGGCGGTGATGGCGCTGAAATGGGCCGTGCGCGAAATGGAGGAGCGCTACCGCAAGATGTCGCGCCTCGGCGTGCGCAATATCGACGGTTACAACGACCGCGTGGCGCAGGCCCGCGAAAAGGGCGAGACCATCCACGTCATGGTCCAGGTCGGCTTCGACAAGGGCACCGGTGCTCCGATCGAGGAAAGCCAGGCGCTGGACCTGACGCCGATGCCCTATATCGTCGTCATCGTCGACGAAATGGCTGACCTGATGATGGTCGCCGGCAAGGACATCGAAGGCGCGATCCAGCGCCTCGCCCAGATGGCCCGCGCCGCCGGCATCCATCTGATCATGGCCACACAGCGCCCATCGGTCGATGTCATCACCGGCACGATCAAGGCAAACTTCCCGACCCGCATTTCCTTCCAGGTGACCTCGAAGATCGACAGCCGCACCATCCTCGGCGAACAGGGCGCCGAACAACTGCTCGGTCAGGGCGATATGCTGCACATGCAGGGCGGCGGGCGCATTTCCCGCGTCCACGGTCCCTTCGTTTCGGATTTGGAGGTCGAAAAGGTCGTCGCCCATCTGAAAACACAGGGGCGCCCCGAATATCTCGACACCGTCACCGCCGACGAGGAGGACGAGACGGAAGAGGAGGAAGCCGGCGCCGTTTTCGACAAGAGCGCCATGGCCTCCGAGGATGGCAACGAACTCTACGAGCAGGCGGTCAAGGTCGTCATGCGCGACAAGAAATGCTCCACCTCCTACATCCAGCGCCGCCTCGGCATCGGTTATAACCGCGCCGCCTCATTGGTGGAACGCATGGAAAAGGAAGGCCTCGTCGGCCCGGCCAACCACGTCGGCAAGCGCGAGATCGTTTCTGGGCGGGGCGACGGGGATTGATCGGCAGGAGCCGCGCCATCGCGGCTCAGCGTGAGGGCGCGGCATTCCAGTGGCCGAACATCACCCCGCGACTGCGGAACGGGCGGCGCGTTTGTGCACGATGGCAAGCAGGCCTCCGAGAAAGATCGTTCCGAGGATGAAGAGAAATGCCGCGGCAACGATGGCCGGGCTGATGTTTTCGCGAATGGACGAGAACATCTGGCGCGCGAGCGTCAACTGGTTTGGGCCGGCGACAAACAGGGTCAGCACGACTTCATCAAGCGAGGTGGCAAAAGCAAGCACCGCGCCCGACAGTACACCCGGTATGGCGAGCGGCAGCGTTATTTTCCAGAAGACCTTTGCTGGAGAAGCGCCCAGGCTCGTCGCCGCCCGTTCGACTCGATAGTCGATGCCGTCAAGCGACGCGGTGATGCTGATCAGCACGAAAGGTACGGCGACAACCGTATGCGCTATGATGACGGCCGCAAAGGTGTTCGGAAATCCGAGCTTGGCAAACAGAATTTGAAGCCCGACTCCGAGCACGACCGCCGGAACGACCATCGGCAGAAGGAACATTGTCCGCAGTGTAGAGCCGAAGACAATGCGCCTGCGCAATGCAAGTGAGGCCAGCATGCCGAGCACGGTTGAAAGCAGTGTGGTCCCCGTGCCGATCAGCAAGCTGTTGACGATGGACCGCCGCCAGGCGTCCGCGTTTGCGAGTTCCGCAAACCAGCGGGTCGAAAAAGAAGGGATGGGATAGGACAGGAAACTGCTGGAGGTAAATGCGATCGGAAGGATCGCCAAAAGCGGGGCCAGCAGAAAAATCACCGTTGCCGCACCATACAGAAATTTAAGCAAACGAACTGTCATGTCAGGCACCTGCCGTCTTCGTTGAGAGCCGGCCATAGACGCCGTAGAACACGATGGTCGCGGCGAGCAGCACGATGCCGAGCGCGCCGGCCATCCCCCAATTGGCGGAGCCGGTGGCATAGAAGGCAATCACCGAACTGATCATCTGGTCTTTGGGCCCGCCGATGAGCGCCGGCGTGATGTAGTAACCGAGGGCTGCCATGAAGACGAGCAGTCCACCGGAAGCGATACCGCGCAATGTCAGAGGCAACAGGATTTGCAGGAAGGCCCGGATCGGCCGCGCGCCGAGAGAGGCTGCCGCCGGCATGAGATTTCGGGGGATTGCGATGAGGACACTGTAGATCGGCAGGACCATGAAGGGCAGCAGAACATGCGTCATGGCGATAATGACGCCCGTTCGGTTGAAGAGAAGCGGCAACGGGTCGCTGAAGAGGCCGAGCGACATGAGGAAGGAATTGATAAGTCCCTTGTCCTGCAGGAGGATGTACCAAGCCGCGGTGCGCACCAGCAACGACGTCCATAGCGGCAGGAGCACCGCGACAAGGAGGAGCTGTCGCCGCCAGCCGCTGGAGGCTGCGATCAGCATCGCATATGGCAGGCCGATGAGGCATGTTGCCACGGTCACGACAGCAGCCACAGTGAATGTTCTGAGAAGAATCGCCTGATTGGCCGACTCCCCGGCCGGCATCGCCACGATCGCTCCCGATGCGTCATGCTGAAGATCGACTGCGGCTAGGAGATTGCGATCGGTATAAGGATAGGTCGCCTCGGCAATGGCCCGCCAGAACGAGGGATCGTTCCATCGTGAGTCCACCTCTCCAAGTTTTGTCGGTTCGGCGCTGCCTTCCACGGCGGCGACGGTCTTTCGCATCAGCGTGCGGAAGCCCGGCTGGGCGCTGTTAAGTCTTCGAACCACCTCGCCCAGATTCTGATCGTCGTCGATCGATTTCAGGTCTTCGACAAGCGCAATCTGCATCTCGTCGGAGGACTCGGAATTACGGTTCCAGGCGGAGATCGCGGCCGTCGTCCGGGGCAGGTTTTGGCTGACGACCGGATCGGACACCGCCTGCTCAAGCACCGTCAGAAGTGGCCAGATGAAGAAGACACCCAGGAACAGAGTAAGAGGAAGGACAAGAGCGAAGGTGCCGATGCTTTGACGGAACGGACTCATGCCGCAATCACCCAACAATCGTCCGGTGCGAAATGAGCCACCACATCGGCGCCCGCTGCCCACTCCGCCGATCGCCTGTCGGTCCGGACTATGAAGCGGAAGGCATCGTGGTCAAGCTGCACCCGCAGGTGATCGCCCTGGTACACGCTGTCGAGTATTTTCGTCGGCAAGGCATTCGTCGCAGACCCAGTCCCGCGGGCCGCAAGAGAAATCCGCTCAGGACGGACCGAAATATGGACGCGGGTTCCGACGGAGAGGGAGCCGCTGCCCGATACGATCAGATGCCGCCCATCGGCGAGCTCGACCGAGGCCCCGGTTTTTCCCGTCGCCGTCACCGTTCCTTCTATCAGATTGGTTTCGCCGACGAATTCGGCGACGACGCGCGTTTGCGGGCGATCATAAATATCGCGCGGCGAGCCGATCTGCTCGATGTTCCCATGATTGAAGACTGCAATCCGATCGGACATGGTAAGCGCCTCGGCCTGATCGTGGGTCACGAACACCACGGTCAGCTCCAGCCGCTTGTGCAGCGCGCGGATGTCGAGTTGCATCTGTTCCCGCAACTGTTTGTCAAGCGCCCCCAGCGGCTCGTCCATCAGCACAACGGCCGGCTCGAACACCAGAGCGCGGGCAAGTGCCACACGCTGCTGCTGACCACCGGAAAGCTGGGCCGGCTTTCGGTTGCTCATTGCAGACAGTTGCACCATGTCGAGCGCCCGTTTTACTCGACCTTCGATCTCGCTGCGTCCGATACCGCGCATCTTCAGCGGAAAGGCGATGTTGTCGGCAACCGACATATGCGGAAAGAGCGCATAGTTCTGGAAGACGACGCCCATTTCGCGCCGATACGGTGGCAGATGGTCGATACGGCGGCCGTCGAGAAAGATGCTGCCACCGGTGGGGTTTTCGAAACCCGCCGCCATCATCAGCAAGGTTGTCTTGCCGGAACCCGACGGTCCGAGAAGGCTGACGAATTCGCCCCTCTCGATGTCGAGCGACAGGTCTTTGACGACCTGAAGCGTGCCAAAGGATTTGGAGACTCTTTCAAAGCGTATGCGCGGCGTAGCCACGGCGGCCCTCCGTTCGGATTGTCTGTTCTCAAGGAGACGAAGTGACGAGGATAGGCGGAAGCCCCCATGGATCCTCGGCAGGAGCGATCCGTGGGGGCGATATCGTGCCGCTACTGTGCCAGCCAGGCGTCAAATCTTTTGGTCAGCGCTTCCGAATTGTCGATCCAGAAGTCCGTATCAAGGCTGACGGCTCCCTGCATGTTGGCCGGGGTCGTCGGCAGGTCGGCCAGTTGATCGGGCGGCAGGGTCTTGCCGGCTTCGGTGTTCGTGAGGCCGTAGGCGATATATTGCGGCAGCTTTGCCTGATTTTCCGACTTGCTAGCGAAGGCAACAAAGTCAAAGGCCGCATCCTTGTTTTCAGCGCCCTTCAGGACGACCCAACTGTCGACGGCGTAGATGCTGCCCGGCCAGACAACCTTGAACTTCCTGCCTTCCGAGCGGTTGATGCCGGTGATGCGGCCGTTATACGCGCTGGTCATGGCAACCTCGCCGGAGGCAAGCAGTTGCAGTGGCTGGGCGCCCGAGGTCCACCAGACCAGGCTCGGCTTCAATGCGTCGAGCTTGGCAAAAGCACGGTCGATGCCTTCCGGCGTCGCCAGGACCTCGTAAACCTTATCGGCCGGCACGCCATCGGCCATCAGCGCGGATTCGAGTGTGTATTTCGGCCCCTTGCGCAGGGCGCGCTTGCCGGGGAATTTCTTCACGTCCCAGAAGTCGGCCCAGGATTCCGGGCCCTTGGCAATCTTTGCGCCGTCATAGGCGATCGCAGTCGACCAGACGATGGAGCCGACGCCGCAATCGCTTACGGCGGAAGGGAGGAATGCATCCTTGCCGCCGAGCTTGCTCCAGTCCACCTTTTCAAAAAGACCGTCGGCACAGCCGAGCGCAAGCTCATCCGCCTCGACCTCCACCGCATCCCAGGAAGGATTGCCAGCCTTGACCTTCGCCTGAAGGACACCGATGCCGCCATCCCAGGCCTCATCGAGCAGAGGCTTTCCGGTATCCTCGGCGAAGGGTTGGAAAAAAATCTTTCGTTGAGCATCCTGAAAGTTGCCGCCCCAGGAAGCTATGGTGAGGTCCCTGGCCACGCTCGGCCCCGTAGCAACCGCCAGTGACAGCAATCCCAGAGCTGCAATCGTCGACGTGTTCTTGAGTTTCATTCGCTTTCCCCTGTTTGTTGAGCATCTGCCCGATGCTTGGTTGACAACCACGATCTTCGGGATCGGTGGCGATCGCCGGCCGCGTCCGTGGGGTAGGCAAGGCCGGCTTCAACGGGCTTGCCGTGTGTCATCTCCAACAGGCGGACGGTTTTGCTGCGAACAATGCTGGCGTATGTCCCAAGGGGCGGAAAGGCGCTTTTTGTTGCCCCCGGTGGACACGTCGATGCACCACTCCCAACCGGTGTTTCCGGCCAGGCGTTGCACCCGCCGGCAAATTCGACACGACTCGCCTATGAAAAGGTCGGATATGGCAATTGCCAATCGACAGGTTAGTGGTGCACCATATGCACCACCGTGCACCACTCTTCGTTACACCCAAGTTCCGAAGCCTATGGCATATGGATGTGTACACGGCATTCCGATTTTGGTTTTCCTTTGGGGGACGGGATTGCGCAGAGGGAAATCGCTAGCAGATGAACCGGAAGGTGCTCAGAAACGCGGACGTTTACCGCCGTTATCCATGGTGCGCGCCTTCGAGGCGGTCAGCCGGCTGGGCTCAATGCGCAGGGCCGCGGACGATCTCAATCTCAGCCATACCGTCATATCCCGCCACGTCCGTAACCTCGAAGCCTGGCTTGGCACGCGGCTTGTCGATGCCGGACCGCGCGGCATCAGGCTGACGGCGGAAGGCAGGGTTTTTGCCGAGACCGTGGGAACGGCTTTCGACCTCATTGCCAAATCGACGGCGGAATTGCGCCCAGCAGTCAACCGCACTGTCTTGCGCATCTGGTGCGTGCCCGGCCTCGCAACGCGTTGGCTGACACCGCGCTTCAATCAGCTCCAGCTTGCCTTGCCCGGGATCGATTTCGTGATGCGCGCGACCGATCTCGAACCGGATTTCACGCGCTATGAGGCCGATGTCGACATCCGCTACTCGGAGGAGCCAAGAGGGAATGTCCGTTGGATCCTGCTGGAAAGGCCTCGCATGTTTCCGGTCACAAGCCCCGAATGGATCAGCAGGAATGCGCCAATACGCACCCTCGACGATCTGGTGCGCCAACCGTTGATCCACGAGGAAAGCCGCGATCAATGGCGGCAATGGTTTCGCAAGGCTGGCTTCGAGCATGAAGTAATTTTGAATGGTCCACGGCTGTGGTCGGCCAATCTGACGGTCGACGCGGCTGTCGCAGGCCAAGGAATAGCCCTTGCCACGCGTTTGATCGCTGCAGACGACCTGCGTGCCGGGCGGCTCGTCGAATTGCTCGGAACGGATGTCCGGCTTGGAGGCTATTACTTCGTCGGATCGCGAGAGCGCTGGAATGAGGTGACATTGGCGCGTTTCCGCGCATGGATGCAACAGTCAATCGGTGAAACCATGGGCGGTCACGCCTCTGATGAAACCAGCCGGCCGGGGTGAAAGAGCAATCCAGCAAAAGTGTGCAGCGATTTTGCCAGGCAAAGCGTGAAACGCTTTTGCCGGGAATTGCGTGAAAACAAAAGAGATAGAGCAATTCCGTGATTAGAAGAAAAACGGAATCGCTCCAGGAGAGGGCCGGACACGCTTTGAAGATAGGGGCGCAGCTCAATTTCACAGCCTCAAGCTTGCCAGTCGCAGCGTCTCGCGAACAAACGTGGTCTTTCCGCCGGTGTAAAGGCCCCAATCGCCGTCTGCCTCCGCGGCCAGCCTACGTTTCAGATCGGCATAGGCTTTGGCTCGCTCCGGGTGATCCCTGAGATAATCGCGAAACAGAATGCGCTCTCGATGTGCGCGATTATCGGGTCCGCAAAGATAGAGCTTGAAGCCATAACCTTCACAATCGCGCGTGAAGGCCCATCGTTGTTCACCGGTATCGCCGTGGAAGACGAAATTCGCAGCGCGCACGGCCTCGATCGCCACCAGCAGGACGTCGTCGGATATCACGACGGCATCGAGGTCGATCTTCGGCTTGGCCGCCAGGCCGGGCACGGACGTACTGCCGATATGATCGGTGGAAAGCACGAGGTCGCCGAGCAGGATGGACACCTCGGCGCTGATTTCGGCAAAGAGCCGCGGCCAGGAAGGATCGTAGTCGACCACTCTGATGGCGCGCATGCCCTGCCTCTCCCGTCAGTGCGTCTCCGCCAGCAATCCCTCGAGGATCGCGATCATCTTCTGCTTGGCCTCTTCGAGCGAGCCGCTATTGTCGAGTTCCGTCACGTCATATTCGCCGCGCACCGTCAGCGGTCCGCGGGCGAGCCGGGCCATGATATCCTCATGCGTCTCGCGTCCGCGCGCCTCCAGCCGGCCGACGAGCACTTCGGGGCGGGCGGTGACGTTGATGACCTTCAGCCGCGGGAAGGCGGCCTGGAAACGGTGAAGCGCCGAGCGCGAGCCGTTGGCGACGACGACATGGCCTCTGGACAGCGCCACCGAAACCTCGGCGGGAATTCCATATTTCAGGCCGTGCGCCTCCCACCAGACGGCAAAGGAGCCTGATTGCTCCATGGCGGCGAAGCCTTCGAGGGAGATGGACAGATGATCCTCGCCGCCGGCGTCACGGTGACGGGTGATGACGCGGCGGGTGAAATGAACGTCGGTGCGGCCGGTGAAATGCCGGGCGGCAAGGTTCATCAGGGTATCCTTGCCGGCGCCGCTCGGCCCGACGACGACGACCATGATGCCGCGCTCGGCTCCGGCTCCGGGATGGGGTTCGTGCGGCATCATGCGACACGGCGTCCTTGGCGCCAGACGGAGCGTGTCACCGGCACGCCATGCGCGCGGTGGACGCGGACGAGATCGGCGCGCAGTCCCGTCGCGATCCGGCCGCGATCGTCGAGGCTGACGGTGCGGGCGGGCGTCGACGTCACCATGGCGATCGCCCTCGGCAGGCTGATGCTCTCCACCTCGTCGGCGAGGATGAAAGGCGCGTGCAGCAGGCTGAGCGGCACGTAGTCGGAGGAAAGCACGTCGAGCACGCCCATTTCGGCAAGATCGCGGGCGGCAATGTTGCCGGAGTGGGATTTGCCGCGCACGATGTTCGGCGCCCCCATCAGCACGCTCATGCCATGTCCGTGCGATGCCCGGGCGGCATCGAAGCTGGTCGGAAATTCGGCCAGGCGCACGCCGTTGTCGATCGCCTCGTCGACATGGGAGAGTGTGGCGTCGTCATGGCTTGCCACGGTGATGCCGCGCTCGGTGCAGACCTTGGCGATGGCGTTGCGGTGCGGCGTCGAATTGCGGGCCGACTCTGCCTGGCGCTTGGCGACAAAACGGGCGAAGGCCTCGTCGCTCAGGCCGCGCTTCTTCTGGTAGTAGAAGATATATTGGTCCATCGTCTGGAACTGACGCTGGCCGGGCGCATGATCCATCAGCGAAACGAGCCGCACATGCCGGTCGTTTTCGAAATCGGCGAAATGTTCGAGCACATTGTCGGCCGAGACCTCGCAGCGCAGGTGGAGCAGGTGCTCGGCGCGCAGCCTGCCCTCCTTCTCCGCCGACTGGATGGCATCGGCCATCTCACGCATCTCGCCATGTTCGAAGCCGCCGTCCTCATCCGCACCCATGCGCAGGCAGTCGAACACCGTGGTGATGCCCGAGGTGACGATCTGGGCGTCGTGCGCCTGGACTGCGGCGGTCTTGTTCCAGCGTATGCCGGGACGCGGCTGATAATGGCCTTCGAGATGATCGGTGTGCAGCTCGACGAGGCCGGGAATGACATAGTCGCCTTCGAAATCTTCGCCGGCTACCGAGCTGCCCTCGGAGATGTCGGCGATCTTGCCGTCGCGAATGAGGATCGATCCTGAGAGGATGTCATCCTCGAGAACGATGCGGGCATTGGAAAACACGGTCTCTTTGCTCATCTCGTCAGGTCTTTCAGCGTTTGGCGCCGGCAAGCGGCAGCCAGGAATGAACTTTGAACGGGGCACCGCGCGTCTCCTCGGTGAAGACGGCAAGGCCGGAAATCGGAAGCGGACGGCCGGTGAAATCGGCAAAACGCTCGGTCAGAATCGCTTTCATCACCGCGGCGCGCGCTTCGGGCACCTGGCCGGTCAGCGTCATGTGAAAGCCGAAATCCTCCATGACGTAGGGATAACCCCAGCGCTGCAGATGGGCGCGCTGGCTGTCGCTGAGCTTATCCGGGTTGCGCCGCGCCATATCGGCCTCGGAAAGCGCGGCACGGAACGGTTCGAACGACCTTACCACCTTCGCGGCGAAATCCTGAAGAGGTTGATGAAGAGAACCGGGAACGAGGGCAAAAAAACGGCCGAGCTGGCCGAGCACGAGTTCCGGAATCTCGAAGGCTGGCGTGCGCTGGGCAAAATCCTCGGCAACCCCCAGGAGATCCTTCTCGGTGACGGAGGCAGCGAGCGAAAACGGCGCCTTGATCGTGGCGTGAAAGCCGTAGCGGCGCGGGTCGGCGGTCAGCTCGAACTGCTCTGCCGCACCCAGTTGCTCATGGTCCGGTGCCGGATAGGTCTCGCCGGTGAAAGCGTCGCGGCCGAGCCAGAGCGAGGCCGCGCCGGTCAGGGGATGATCCTTCGGCGGCGAGAAATAGAGAGCGTAGCGCAAGGCTTTTATCCTGGGGATCTTCGAAACGGGGGAGCGCAATGTGCAGTGATTTGGCGGCGAACCGCAAGCAGGCTCCGGCTAAAAGATTTCCGTGACAGAATGATGATGGCGGCAGCGCCGCCACCGCCTTTGATGGGTGGATCAGTGGGTTTTCGTGCCCATCAGCTGGTGGCGCAGCGCGTTCGAGGCTGTGTCGAAAAGGAAGACGACGATCAGGATCAGTATGACCATATAGGCGACATTTTCCCAGTTGGCGTTGGTGCGCATGGCCTCCCAGAGTTTGAGGCCGATGCCGCCGGCGCCGACAGCGCCGATGATGGTCGCACCGCGCACGTTCGATTCCCACTGGTAGAGCGTCTGGCTGACGATGACGGGAACGATCTGCGGCATAATGCCGTAACGATGAACGAGCACCGTCTGAGCACCTGTCGATTTGATGCCCTCCCGCGGCTTGTTGTCGATATTCTCCAATCCTTCGGAATAGAGCTTGCCGAGCGTGCCGGTCTCGGTGAGGAAAATCGCGCCGCTGCCGGCAAGCGGGCCGGGGCCGAAAGCGCGCGTCAGGAACAACGCCCAGATCAGCATGTCGACCGAGCGCAGGAAATCGAAGAAGCGTTTCAGGATCTGGTTCAGCAGCCGGTTCGGCGTGATGTTGCGTGCTGCCATGAAGGCGAGCGGAAAGGCGGCGAGAGAGCCGAGCAGCGTTCCGAGGAACGCCATGACGATTGTCTGGAAAAGTTTGGTCCAGACGTCGCCGTGCTGCCATTCGCTATTGTTCCAGATATCGTCGAAGGCGAGCGACAGGTTGGACTGGTCGGGCTTGATGCGCGGGCCGGAGACGATGAGGCTGACGACCTCGCCGACCGGCTTGTCGAAGAAGGAGGATTGTGTGTCGAAGATGAAATTCGCCCAGCCGATGAAACGCTTGCGGATCTTCACCCGGTCGACGGATATGCTGACATTGCCGGCAAAGCCGAGATCGGCCAGCACGTTGTCGTCATAAACCGTCATCCAGCCGGGCACCGGCCCGACGACTTTCGGCGCACCGCTGGAAAGCTCGACCGGGACGCTGACGCCGTGGGCGGTGACGATCGTCTCGCTCTTCGAGACGGAGATGCTGCGGCTGGTGCCGTTGATCGAAACGCTGATGCTGCCGTCGGGATTGTTGACCAGCCAATCCGGATGCGGATTGTCGCCGAGCGGCGAGAAACGCGGATAACGCACCTCGATCGAGCCGTCGTCCTGGATGCGGAGTTCCGGCTGGACGTCGTAGCTCACCCATTGGCTGAGATAGATGCCGACGCGCTCCCAATGCGCTTCGGCAAAGAGCTTGGGCAGGTCGAAGAACCAGACGGCGTAGAGGCCGTAGAGCAGCGTCGCCATAAGGATCATCAGCCCACCGAAACGCTGGCGGAACGAGCGATGGAAATATTCCGGATAGCGGGTCTCTATCTCGTGCATGCGGTTTGCGTCGATCACCGTCATGGCGGCCTCAATGTTGCAGGAGGAAGGCGTGCTCGCCGACAAGGCGGCGGCGCAGCCAGGCGGAGAACTGGTCGACGGCAACGATCGTCACGAACAGCAGGAGGACGAGCGCCATCGTCTTGGCGCCGAATCCCCGCGAGATCGAAAGCTTCAGCTCCTCGCCGATGCCGCCGCCACCGACGGCGCCGATGATGGTCGAGGCGCGCACGTTGATCTCCAGGCGTAAGAGCGCGTAGGAGGTGAAATTCGGCAGCACCTGCGGCAGGGCGGCGAAGCGCACGCGCTCCCACCAGTTGGCGCCGACGGCTTTCATGCCCTCATCGGGCTTCATGTCGATATTCTCGGCCACTTCGTAGAAAAGCTTGCCGAGCGCCCCGACCGTGTGCAGGCTGATGGCAATGATGGCGGCGACCGGTCCGATCGACAGGATCGCCGAAAACAGCCCGGCAATGACGATCTCGGGGAGGGCGCGCAGGAACTCCATCAGCCGCTTGGAGAAGATGCGCAGCACCCATGAATTCGTCAGGTTGCGGGCGGCAAAGAAGCTCAAGGGAACGGCGAAGACGAAACCGATGATCGTCGAGATCAGCGCCACGTTGATGGTGACGATCATCAGCTCGAAATATTCGGGAATGTAGAAAGTGCCCCAGACGTAGACGCGGCCCCTGTCGAAATTGAATTCCTCGCCGCCCTTGTCGTTGACGCTCGCAATGTCGAACAGCGCCCGCCAGACGTCGTTCCAATCCTTGGGGATGAGCCAGCTCAGAAAGTCGAAGAGATGCGGTAGGCGGTCGAAGAAATGGCCGGCATTGCTCTCGTCGGCGAAGCGGACGGAGCTTGCGAAAGCCGCAATCAGAATGACCAGGCCGAGGATGGTGTAGAAGCGACGTTTGGCGACCATCCGATCCCAGGCGGTGCCGATCTCCTTGGTGCTCTGCATGTGCGGCTGTGCATCGGCAATAGTCATCAACGCCTCGTCCGGTTACAGGGCGGCCGTTTCCGGCCGCCCGCATTCAAAGATCCGATCAGCCGCCGATGGCAGCTTTGCGGACTTCAACGACAGCGTTGTAGAAGTCGTGCTTGACGGGCGAGTAGCCCTTGTAGTCGCCGCCTTCGATAGCCGCGAAGCACTTGTGATCCTTTGCCGGCAGAGCCGTGAAGAAGGCTGCAAGCTTCGTCTGCCACTCCTGACCGAGAGCGTTGCGAACGACGAGCGGGCCGTTCGGGATCAGCGGCGAACGCCAGACTTCGACCAGCTTGTTCGGATCGACGGCGCCCTTGTCGACTTCCTTGCGGAAGGTGCCGGAGGTGTAGCCGTCCTTGAAATCGCCAATGCCCGACGAGTCGTCGACGGCGATGTCGACCTTGCCGTCATAGGCGGCGAGCAGGTTGTTCTCATGGCCGCCGTTGAACTGGGTCGAGGCGAAGAACTTGTCGTTCGGCATGCCGGTGTCCTTCGGGATCTGCGTCAGCGGAACGAGGTAGCCCGAGGTGGAATCCGGGTCGGCATAGCCGAGCTTCTTGCCCTTGGCGTCCTTGATGGACTTGATGCCGGAGGACTTCAGCGCGAGGCCGATCGAATAGTAGCCCGTCGAGCCGTCCTTCTGCTGCGTCGTCAGGATCGGCGTGACAGCCTTCGGATCCTTGATGTAGACGGCGGCATAGCCGGAGGCGCCGAGTTCGGCGAAGTCGAGCGTGCCGCCGAGCAGGCCCTGGATCACGCCGTCATAATCGGCGGCCGGGAAGAGCGAAACCTTCTCGAAGCCGAATTCCTGCTTCAGGTGGTCGGCAAGGCAGGCATAGTTGCGCAGGCGGTCGGTTTCGTTTTCGCCGCCGAGGATGCCGATGCGGAATTCCTTGAGGTCGGCAGCATGAGCAGCGCCGGCGAGCGCGAAGAGCGCCGTTGCTGCAAAGAGTGCTTTCTTCAACATATGTCTCTCCTATTGACCGGTGTCCCCGGTCTTCCCGTTACGAAGAAGTGTGCCCTTGACGCGGGCGCTCGATCGCGGCCGCCTCTCTCAGAGACCGGCCAGCGCCAGCGGTTGGGTGCCGGCGGATTGATTGTCTGCCCGCTCGGGGGCGATATTGATGGATGTCGAGGTCACCGTTTCGTCGATGCCGGCGCCGTCCTTGTCCGTCCCGTAGATTTCCTTCACCGCCTCGGCGGTGAGCTCCGAGGGCTTGCCGTCGAAGACGACGCGGCCGCCGGCCATGCCGACGATGCGCTCACAATAGCTGCGGGCGGTATCGAGCGTGTGGAGATTGGTGATGACGGTGATGCCTTCGCGCTCGTTGATATCGCGCAGCGCATCCATGACGATCTTGGCGTTCAGCGGATCGAGCGAGGCGATCGGCTCGTCGGCGAGAACCATCTTCGGGTTCTGCATCAGCGCCCGGGCGATTGCCACGCGCTGCTGCTGGCCGCCGGAAAGCGTGCCGGCTGCCTGCAGCGCCGTCTGCTCGATGCCGAGGCGTTCGAGCGCGGCGATGGCATGCACACGTTCCTCACGGGTGAAGATGTTGAGCAGGCTCATCAGCGTCGAGCGGTGGTTGAGGCGGCCGAGCATGACGTTGGTCAGAACGTCGAGGCGCGGCACCAGGTTGAACTGCTGGAAGATCATCGCGCAGTCGCGCTGCCAGTTGCGCAGCGCCCGGCCGCGAAGCGCGGAGACCGCGACGCCGGCGAAATGAATGGAGCCGGAGCTCGGTTCCTGAAGGCGGTTGATCATGCGCAGCAGCGTCGACTTGCCGGCGCCGGAGCGGCCGATGATGCCGACCATCTGGCCCTGGGGAATGGCGAGCGTGACGGAATCGACGGCGAGCTTTTTTCCGAAACGACGTGTGACATTCTTCAGCTCGAACATCATGCGCTTCCCTTGCGATCCAGGCCTTGGTCAGCATCGCATTAGTCCCGCTTGATGAACCTCGCGTGTCACATTTGTGTAAGTCCTGTCACAATTCTCCGCCCCTATATCGGGGGTTTAGCCGCCGTAGCGGGACAGGAAATCTTCCGCGCTCAGGTTGCGAAAATCGGCTAGCGCCAGGCGCAGCCGATCGTGCTCCCAGTCCCACCATGCAAGCCTGTCCATCCGTTCGCCGACCTCTTTCGGAAAGCGTTCGCGGATGAGCTTGGCCGGCACGCCGCCGACGATCGTGTAGGGCGCAACATCCTTCGACACGACGGCGCCGGCCCCGATCACCGCACCGTTGCCGACGGTCACACCCGGCAGGATGGTCGCACCGTGGCCGATCCAGACGTCGTGGCCGATCGTCACCCGGTTTGCGCGGCGCCAGGCGAAGAAGTCGGTCTCCATGTCGCCGTCCGGCCAATAGTCGACGGCGCGATAGGTGAAATGATGCAGCGTCGCCCGCCAGGTCGGATGGTTGGTGGCGTTGATGCGCACGGCGGCGGCAATATTGACGAACTTGCCGATCGTCGCGCACCAGACGGAGCCGTCCTGCATGATGTAGGAATAATCGCCGAACGTAGCCTCGCTGATGCGGCACCGTTCGGAGACCTCCGTATACCGCCCGAAGGTGGAATCGCTGACGGATGCCGTCTCATGAAAGTAGGGTTCGATACCAAGCTTGCGGCTCATGCGGCGATCTTTCTCGGTGAGAACTGCTGGACGTCGAGGATCCGGTCGGCGACCGCCTCGCGCACTTCCTCGTCGTGGAAGATGCCGAGAAGGGCGACACCCGCCTTCTTCTTTTCCGCGATCATGCCAACGACGACGGCACGGTTCCTGGCATCGAGCGAGGCTGTCGGTTCGTCGAGAAGCAGGATCGTGTGTTCGGTGATGAAGCCGCGGGCGATGTTGACGCGCTGCTGCTCGCCGCCGGAGAAGGTGGCGGGCGGAAGCTGCCAGAGGGCTTCCGGCAGGTTGAGCCTGGCCAGCAGAGCGCCGGCCTTTTCCCGTGCCGTGCCGGCGTCCTCGCCGCGCGCCACCAGCGGCTCGGCAACCACGTCGATCGCCGCGACGCGCGGCACGGTGCGCAGGAACTGGCTGACATAGCCGAGCGTATGGCGCCGCACCTTGAGCACGGTGCGCGGATCGGTGGCGGCGAGATCGACGATGCGGCCGTCGTGGCGGATGAGAATCTGGCCGGTGTCGACGGCATAATTGCCGTAGATCATCTTGAGCAGCGAGCTCTTGCCGATACCCGACGGGCCGCCGAGCACGACGCATTCGCCAGACGCGACCGAGAAGGCGACATCGGAGACGACGGGCAGCCTGATGCCGTCGCGCAGATGCATGGTGAAGCTCTTCGAGACTTCGGAAACGACGAGGGGCGTTGCCATTTTTCTTCTTCCTTGGATTCGGAGCTCAGACCTGCAGGATCGAGGAGACGAGCAACTGCGTATAGGGTTCGCGCGGATCATCGAGCACGCGGTCGGTGAGCCCGTGCTCGATGACGTAGCCGTCCTTCATCACCATCATCCGGTGCGACAACAGGCGGGCGACGGCGAGATCATGGGTGACGATGATGGCCGAGAGACCGAGATCGTTGACGAGGCCGCGCACGAGATCGAGCAGGCGCGCCTGCACCGAGACGTCGAGGCCGCCCGTCGGTTCGTCCATGAAGACGAGGCGGGGGCCGGTGACGAGGTTGCGGGCGATCTGCAGTCGCTGGCGCATGCCGCCGGAAAAAGCGCGTGGCTGGTCGTCGATGCGATCGGCGTCGATCTCGACGCGCTCGAGCCAGTCGATCGCCGAGGCGCGGATCTTGCCATAGTGGCGGTCGCCGATCGCCATCAGCCGCTCGCCGACATTGGCGCCGGCCGAGACCGTCATGCGCAGGCCGTCGGCCGGATTCTGGTGCACGAAGCCCCAGTCGGTCCGCATCAGGAAGCGCCGCTCGGCCTCGTTCATCCGGTAGAGATCACGGTAGCTGCCGTCGCGCATGTGATATTCGACGCTGCCGGTGCTCGGCAGCAGCCGGGTGGAGAGGCAGTTGAGCAGCGTCGTCTTGCCGGAGCCGGACTCGCCGACGATGGCGAGCACTTCGCCGGGCCAGAGCTCGAAGGAGACGTCGCGGCAGCCGATGCGGTTGCCGTAGAATTTCGAAACGTCATGGACTTTGAGAAGCGGAATATCGCTCATTCTGCAGCCTCCCGGGCCAGCATCTCGCCGGCATGTCCCTGCGCCCGGCGGTCTTCGCAATGATCGGTGTCGGAGCAGACGAACATGCGCCCGCCCTTGTCGTCGAGAACCACTTCGTCGAGATAGACATCCTCGGCGCCGCAAAGGGCGCAGGGCTTGTCGAAGCGCTGGATATCGAAGGGATAATCCTCGAAATCCAGGCTGACGACGTCGGTATAGGGCGGAACCGCATAGATGCGCTTCTCGCGCCCGGCGCCGAAGAGCTGCAGCGCATCCGACATGTGCATCTTCGGATTGTCGAATTTCGGCGTCGGCGAGGGATCCATGACATAGCGGCCATGGACCTTCACCGGATAGGCGTAAGTGCGCGAGATGCGGCCGTTATGGGCGATATCCTCATAGAGTTTCACATGCATGAGCCCGTATTCTTCGAGCGCGTGCATCTTGCGGGTTTCGGTCTCGCGCGGTTCGAGGAAACGCAGCGGCTCGGGGATCGGCACCTGGTAGACCAGCACCTGCCCGGCAGCGAGCTTTTCTTCCGGAATGCGGTGGCGCGTCTGGATGATCGTCGCATCCCTGGTATGGGTCGTCACCGCGACATTGGCGACCTTCTGGAAGAAGGCGCGGATGGACACGGCGTTGGTCGTGTCGTCGGCACCCTGGTCGATGACCTTCAGCACGTCATCCGGTCCGATGATCGAGGCCGTCACCTGCACGCCGCCGGTGCCCCAGCCATAGGGCATCGGCATTTCGCGCGAGGCGAAGGGCACCTGATAGCCGGGAATGGCGATCGCCTTCAGGATGGCGCGGCGGATCATCCGCTTGGTCTGTTCGTCGAGATAGGCGAAGTTGTAGCTGGCCAGATCGCTCATTCGGCGGCTTCCTTCATGTCTTCGCCACCGTTGCGGGCGGCTTCGAATTCGCGGCGCATGCGGCGGACGAGATCGAGCTCGGCCTGGAAGTCCACATAATGCGGAAGCTTCAGATGCTCGACGAAGCCCGTCGCCTGGACGTTGTCGGAATGCGAAATGACGAATTCCTCGTCCTGGGCCGGCGCGGTGATATCCTCGCCGAGCTCTTCGGCGCGCAGCGCCCGGTCGACCAGCGACATCGCCATCGCCTTGCGTTCGCTCTGGCCGAAGACCAGGCCGTAGCCGCGGGTGAATTGCGGCGGCGCCTTGGCCGACCCCTTGAACTGGTTGACCATCTGGCATTCGGTGACCTGGATTACGCCAAGCGAGACGGCGAAACCGAGTTCCGGCACGTCGAATTCCACCTCGACATCGCCGATGCGGATTTCGCCGGTGAAGGGGTGGTTGCGGCCATAGCCGCGCTGGGTGGAATAACCGAGCGCCAGCAGGAAGCCCTCGTCGCCGCGGGCAAGCGCCTGCAGGCGCAGATCGCGGGTCATCGGGAATTCCATCGGCTCGCGAGTCAGGTCGCCGATCTCGTGATCTTCAGGCATGTCGCCGTCGGCCTCGATCAGGCCCTCCTCGCCGAGGATTTCGGAGACGCGCATGACGCGGCCGGTCTCGGCTGGGCGCAGCGCGGGCTCTTCGATCGCCTCGTCCGAAAACAGCGAGGGATCGAGCAGGCGGTGGGTATAGTCGAAGGTAGGTCCGAGAAGCTGGCCGCCCGGCAGATCCTTGTAGGTCGCCGAGATGCGGCGCTCGATCGTCATATCAGCCGTGTCGAGCGGCTCGGAATAGCCGAAACGCGGCAGCGTCGTACGGTAGGCGCGCAGCAGGAAGATCGCTTCGATCATATCGCCGCGCGATTGGCGCACGGCGAGCGCTGCGAGCGTGCGGTCGAAAAGCGAGGCCTCGGCCATGACGCGGTCGACGGCGAGCGCCAGTTGCGCCACGATCTGGTCGATGCCGATCGCCGGCAGCGAACGGTCGCCGCGGCGGCGGTCGGCGAGCAGCCGGTGGGCATTGGCGATGGCGGCCTCGCCACCCTTGACGGCAACATACATGAGCTCAGATCTCCGTTGCTGTGATCTTGGTGGTGCGCGGCAGGCAGAGGAAACGTTTGCCCGCCGTCACCACGATGTCGATGCCGCGCGGAAAGAGCGCGCGGTTCTCGGTCCAGAGCCGCAGGAAGGTTTCGGGCAGACCAACGGGGGCGATCTCCGTCACGCTCTGAATGCCCGGACCCATCAGCGCCAGCCTGCGGCCGCCCTCGAGTTCGGCGAGCTCGATGACGACGGTCGTCGAGCGGTCGGGATATTCCTGCGTGCCGGAGGCAAACAGGCCGAAGGAGGAAAGGGCGATGCCGGCCTCCGTGAAGGCAAAGCGCGCCTCGGCCTTTTCGGTGGTCAACGGCGCGCCGGTGTGGAAGCCGAGCCATTCCGGCACGGCAGATTTCGCCAGTCCCTGCGAAAGCCAGACCGGCGTGTCGTGGTCGCAAAGCGTCAGCGCGATCGCGCCGGCGGCGATGCCGAGTGGCGTCGGCGGCGCGGCATCGGGCTGAACGGTCTGGATCGCGCCGGGGCGGGCCATGCCGTCCATCAGCATCTTGAAGACGCTCTGGGCGTGGAAGACCGGCTCGGCAAAGCCGCCGGTGAGAGCTTCTGTCTTCAAACCCATCAGTTGTCTCCCCGCACCATGGTGAAGAAATCGACGCGGGTGGCCGCCGTCTCGTCCGCCTTGCGGCGTTCGGCATCGGCGATCCGCTCAGTGATCGGCAAAAGCAGCGCCTGTTCGACGAAATCCTTGGTTGCGTCTTCCTGCCAGAGCGCGTCGAAGATCGCCGCCAACCGGGCCTTTTCACGGTCGGTGCCGAGCGCCTGGGCATGGCCGACCGCGCCGGAATCGAGCCGGACCGTGGCCCGCGTCACCGTCACCTCGCCAAGATTGAAGGGAGCGCCGCCGCCGCCGATGCGTCCGCGCACCATCACCAGCCCGGTCTCAGGTCCGCGCACCTGATGTGCTACGGGCTTTTCCGGCAATGCGTCCCAGACCGCCTGAAGTTCGCTGCGTTCCGCCCGCGCCAGCAGATCGGCGGCGCGTTTGCGCCCGGATGCCGTCTGTGACGCAGCGTCGTTTCTGTCCGCTGAGATCATCGCCGCTTCCCTTCAAATGTCTATTGATATAGACAACCATACAAGATACAATTAGCCTTAAATCGATGTCGTGACAAGCGTGTGACATCGTGGGTGTAAATGACGGGGCGGAATGGCGGGGCGGAATGGCGGGATTGAAGCAGGTGCAAAGACAGACCGGCGTGGCGCTCTGGCGTCAGATCGCCGATCGGATTCGCGAGGCGATCAGCAGCGGAGCTTATGACGAAACGGGTATGGTGCCGCCGGAAACTGTCCTGGCGCTGCAATTCGGCGTCAACCGGCATACGGTGCGCAGCGCGCTTGCCGCACTGGCGCAGGAAGGAATCGTGCGTGCGGTGCAAGGCCGCGGCACGCTGATCGAGCGCAAGGAGCGTCTGAATTTCCCGATCACCAAGCGCACGCGCTTCAGCGCCGGTATCGGCGATCAGGCGCGTGAGATGCGCGGCCTTCTGCTCGATGAGGCGAGGGAAGAAGCGAGTGCCGAGATCGCCCGTTGGCTGCACCTGAAACCGGGAGACCAGGTGATCCGCCTGGAAACCTTGCGTCAGGCGGACAAGCGGCCGGTTTCAAGGGCGACGAGCTGGTTTCCCGCCGAGCGTTTCGCCGGTATCGGTGCGGCCTATCGGAAGGGGGAATCGATCACCAAGGCTTTCGCCGAACTCGGCCTGTCGGATTATGTCCGCGCGACCACCGAAGTGACGGCCGCGCATGCAGGTGCCGCCGACATGGCCGACCTCGAACTCACCCCCGGCGCGATCCTGCTGATCACCAAGGCGATGAATACCGATCTTGACGGTGTCCCGGTGCAATATTCGATCAGCCGCTTTGCGGCCGACCGGGTGCAGTTCACGATCGAGAACTGAGACCGGAAATTGAGGAAAGGCGTGCCGACCTGTTTCGGCGGCACGCCGTACCGAATTCAGTGTGCGCCGGACATGTCGCCGAGCACTTCCTTGGAGGCGACGGTGGAATCCGCCTTCAGCGTGTAGACTATCGGAACGCCGGTCGCGAGGTTGAGCGCGAGCACGCCTTCCTTGCTCAGCTTGTCGAGCACCATGACAAGCGAACGCAGCGAATTGCCGTGTGCGGCGACCAGCACCTTTTCGCCCCTGAGCACGCGCGGCAGGATTTCGGTGAGGTAATAGGGCCAGACGCGGGCGCCGGTGTCGCGCAGGCTTTCGCCGCCGGGCGGCGGCACGTCATAGGAACGGCGCCAGATATGCACCTGTTCCTCGCCCCATTTGGCGCGGGCATCGTCCTTGTTGAGGCCGGAGAGGTCGCCATAGTCGCGCTCGTTCAGCGCCTGGTCGCGGATCGTCTGGAGATCGGGCTGGCCGACCTTGTCGAGGATGAGCTTCAGCGTGTGCTGCGCGCGCACCAGCGCCGAGGTGTAGGCGACGTCGAATTTGATCCCGTATTCTGCGAGCGCTTCACCGCCCGTTTTGGCTTCCTGGATGCCGAGCTCGGTCAGATCGGGATCCTTCCAGCCGGTGAAGAGATTCTTCAGGTTCCAGTCACTCTGGCCATGGCGAACGAGGACGAGGGTACCGCTCATGAATATGCCTCCGTAGTATCGTTATGAGGAAGAGAGCCCGAGCACGTCGAGCATGGAATAGAGACCCGGCTTCTTGTCGCGCGCCCAAAGCGCCGCCTTGATGGCGCCGCGCGCAAAGATCGAGCGGTCGGCTGCACTGTGCGACAAGGTGACGATTTCGCCTTCGCCGGCAAAAAGCACGGAATGCTCGCCGATGACGGAGCCGCCGCGCAGCGTCGCAAAGCCGATCGTGCCTGCCTCGCGGGCGCCGGTATGGCCGTCGCGCACCCGGACCGATTTCGAGGCGAGATCGATGCCGCGCCCCTTGGCCGCCGCCTCACCGAAGAGAAGGGCGGTGCCTGAGGGCGCATCCACCTTGTGCTTGTGGTGCATTTCCAGGATCTCAATATCCCAGTCATCAGGGTCGAGCGCCCGCGCTGCCTGCTCTGCGAGCACGCTGAGCAGATTGACCCCGAGGCTCATATTGCCCGATTTGACGATGCGGGCATGGCGAGCGGCTGCGGCGATCCTGGTATTGTCGTCGGCTGAACAGCCCGTCGTGCCGATGACATGAACGATGCGCGCCTGTGCGGCGAGGCCCGAGAATTCCACTGTTGCGGCAGGCGAGGTGAAGTCGAGCACGCCTTCGGCATCGAGAAAGGCATTGAGCGGATCGTCGCCGATGATGACGCCTGTCGGGCCGAGACCGGCGATCTCGCCGGCATCCTTGCCGACGAAGGGCGAGCCGACGCGCTCGACTGCGGCGTGCAGCCTCACGCCCTCGATCGAATGGATGAGCCGGATCAGCGTCTGGCCCATGCGCCCTGCCGCGCCAACCACCACCAGTTTCATCGCAGCATCGTTCATCTCAGTCTCACCAGGTCAGTTTGAATCGGAGGCCGAAGGCCTCTGCAGATTGTTGAGGCGAGCGTAAAGACCGTCGCTGACCTTCGCAAGCGTCTCGTGATTGCCTTCCTCGACGACGCGGCCCTGCTGCATGACGACGATCTTGTTGGCGCGCACCACGGTCGAAAGCCGATGGGCGATGACGACGACGGTGCGTCCGGTCATCGCTTCGTCGAGCGCCTTCTGCACGGCCGCCTCGGATTCGGTGTCGAGGGCGGAGGTCGCCTCGTCGAGAAGCAGGATCGGCGCATTGCGCACCAGGGCGCGCGCAATCGACAGCCGCTGGCGCTGGCCGCCCGATAGCGTCACGCCGTTTTCGCCGACCGGCGTCTCGTAACCCTGCGGTTGCGCCGAAATGAAATCATGCGCATAGGCAAGCCGCGCCGCCTCTTCCACCTCGGCATCGGTCGCTTCCGGCCGACCGTAGCGGATATTGTCGCGGATCGTGCCTTCAAACAGGTAGGGCTGCTGCGAGACATAGGCGAGCTGCTTACGCAGCGACTTCTTGGTGATGTGGGCGATGTCCTGGCCGTCGATCAGGATTTCTCCCTCGCGCGGATCGTAGAAGCGCGGAATGAGGCTGATGACGGTGGATTTGCCGGCGCCCGATGGGCCGACCAGTGCTGTGGTCGCGCCACCCTCGGCAATGAAGCTCACCCCGTTGAGCACGCTCTCATTGCCGTAGGCGAAGGACACATTGCGGAATTCGATCCTCGCCTGCGTCACCGTCAGCGGCTGGGCATCCGGCAGGTCGCGCTGGCGCGGTTCCATGTCGAGCAATTCGTAGATCATCCGCGCATTGACGACGGCACGCTCCATCTGCACCTGCAGGCGCGCAAGCCGGCGGGCCGGGTCATAGGCAAGCAGCAGCGCGGTGACGAAGGAGAAGAAGGCGCCGGGCGGCACATTGAAGTAGATCGAACGGTAGGCGGCGTAGGCAAGCACGCTGGCGACGGCAAAGCCCGCGAAGCTTTCCGTCAGCGGAGACGTGCGTTCGGAAAGCCGGGCAATCCGGTTCGCCCGGCTTTCGGCGCCCTCGATGAGTTTGTTGACCTTGCGCTCCAGTTCGTCCTCCATCGTGAAGGCCTTCACGATGGCGATGCCCTGGATCGTCTCCTGCATGGCGCCGAGAACGTGGCTGTTCAAATGCACGGCCTCGCGGGTGGCCGAGCGCAGCCGCTTGGACACATAGCGCAGCGCATAAAGCAGCGGCGGCGCCATGATGAACACGGCAAGGCTGAGCAGCGGATCCTGCAGGATCATCACGCCGAGCAGCGAGATGAAGGTCAGCAGGTCGCGCACTGTCGAGGTGATCGTCAGGTTGAGCACGTCGCGGATGCCGCTGACGTTCTGGCTCACCTGCGCGGCGATATGGGCAGAGCGCGCCTCGCTAAAGAAGCCGACCGAAAGCGTCATCAGATGCGAATAGAGCCGGCGCTGGTAACGCGCGACGATATTGTTGCCGACCTTGGAAAGCGCCACCGCCTGGCCGTAGCTCGCAAAACCGCGCAGCACGAAGGCGATGAAGATCGAAAGACAGATGATCCAGACGACGTCGGCGCGGCGGTTGGCGAAGGCCTCGTCGATGATCGCCCGCATGATCCAGGCGGTAAACGCGGTCGAAAGCGCCACCACGATGAGACAGACGATCGCAAAGACATAACCCCAGAGATGGTCGCGGCCGTTTTCAGCAATGATGCGTTTCAGGATGCCGGTTACGGTATCGCTGCTGACGCTCTGCGCTCTGCTTTCCGCCGCTTCCAAAAATGAGGTTTCCTGTCTCGGACCAAGCGCCCCGCGAAGGCGACGCGCACTTTTGCCGGGGTCTATAAAGAGTTGGGACCGGTTTGGCTAGAGCGCCGCGCGTCCCCGCAGAGGACGCGCCAAGGACGCTCTAGCGCCGCCAGCGGCGGCCTTCCGTCGAGACGCCGAAGTTCGCCGGCATCCGTGCGTAGGAGGAAAGCCCGGCAAGTGCTGCCAGCGGATGCGTCACCACATAAGTCGGGATGGTGCGAAGCAGCGCGGTATGCGGCGCCTTGTCCTCGAAGGCAATGCGGAATTCCGGCTTCTTCAGCGCCGGGATGATCTTCTGCGAGATGCCGCCGGAGAGATAGACGCCACCGCGCGCCATGAACACCATCGCCATGTCGCCCGCCACGCGGCCGAGATAGGTGGCAAACAGCGAGACGGTCTCGATAGCCGCCTTGTCGGTGCCGGCAAGCGCGTGCGAGGTGATATCGGCGGGATCCTTCATCGTCGGCTGGATGCCATCGACGATGCAGATGGCATTGTAGAGATTGACGAGGCCGCGGCCGCAGAGGATTTGCTCGGCCGAGACGCGGCCCTCGATCGTCTCGATATGCGGGAAGATCTCATAGTCGCGCTTGCTGCGCGGTCCGAGATCGACATGGCCGCCTTCGCCGGGGACCGGGATCCAGCTGTGCTGGGCATGAACGAGCCCGCCGACGCCGAGGCCGGTGCCAGGTCCGAGTACGACGCGCGAGGCGATCATGTCGCCGGTGGCGTCGCCGATGCGTTCGCGGTTTTCATCCGACAGGGCGGCGATCGCCAGCGCCTGCGCCTCGAAATCGTTGACGACCAGCACGTCCTCCATGCCGAGGCCTTCGATCATCGTCTTTGGCCGCACCACCCAGTCGCAATTGGTCAGCGGGATCTCGTCGTCGTTGATCGGGCCGGCGACGGCGAGGATCGCCGAGCGCGGCTGTACGGCTGTCTTGTCGAGCACGCCTTTCTGGATCGCTTCGTCGATCGTGGCGAAGTCAGCCGTGCGTACGTTCGGAAACTGCTTCGGTTCGGCATAGGCATCGGTCAGGATGGAGAAGCGGGCATTGGTGCCACCGATATCGCCGATCAGGATCGGGAAAGGCAGCGGAGCGGTGCTGTTATTCGGTTTTGGCATGGCCGGTCCCGTGCTGATCAGGCTTCGAGTGTGGGAAGAAGTTTTATAGCGGTCGCGTGGTTGAGCGCCATCGGAATATCATAGACGATCGCAAGCCGCATCAGCGCCTTTACGTCGACATCGTGCGGCATCGGCGTCAACGGGTCGACGAAGAAGATCAGGGCATCCACCTCGCCGGTCGAAATCAGTGCGCCGATCTGCTGGTCTCCGCCGAGCGGCCCGCTTTTCAGCCTGACAACGTCGAGGTCGGGGGCGGCATCGAGCACACGTCCGCCGGTCGTGCCGGTGGCGACGATCTTCCAGCGGGAGAGAATGTCCCGGTTGGTGCGGGCGAATTCCGCCATGTCGTCCTTCTTCTGGTCATGCGCAATCAATGCAAGGCATTTGCCGCCGGCCATCAACCCCTCCGCCCGAACAATTCAATCGATTTGATGGCTTCTATACCAAGAGTTTGCGATTTGAAAGACAACGCACGCCAGGCCTGTTTCATTGGATCGCCGGCTTGTCGTTCGGAACCGGACCGACATCGGGCAAAGCGCCGTCCGTGCCGGCGGCGGGTTCCGCGGCCGGCGCGGCAGTGAGCGCGCTTGCAGCGGACGGTCCGCCATAGGTGGCGGCCTGCATCGAGGCGACGGAAGCACCATCGAGCACGGCGGCGCAGGCCTTCGGCAGGTCGGAGACCATCATCTCGCGCGGCGGCTTCGGCGGCTTGGCACCGGGCTTCGGCGGTTTCGGCGGCGCCCAGGGCGCCGGCGTGAACCACCAGGCGAGCGATTTGTCGCAGCCGTCGCCGGCAGGAACAGGAGCCTGCGGCGTGCATCCGGCAGCACCGGGCGGGCATTTGATGCGGATGTGGAAATGCGAGTCATGGCCATATTCCGGCCGGAGCTTGCCGAGATTGGTGCGGTCGCCCGTCCAGGTGTCGCACATTTTCTTCTTGATCGCCGGGTTGACGAAGATACGCTCCACCTCGGGGTAGCTTGCCGCCAGCATCAACAGACGCGCCCGCGATTGCGTCCAGACCTTCGGGTCGACGGTCAGGAACTTTTCCTTCTGCAGCATGGTGGTGAAGGGCAGATCCTCGCGCTCCTCGGCGGTCATCCGGCGCGCCGGCATCGGCGTAAACCAGACATCGGCATCGAGGCCGATCTGATGGGAGGCATGGCCGTTGAACATCGGCCCGCCGCGCGGCTGCGCAATGTCGCCCACGAGAAGGCCCGGCCAGCCGGCATATTTGACCCCATCCTCAGAAAGACGTTCGAGCAGCGCGATCATCGCCGGATTGCCCCAGCGGCGATTGCGCGAAAGCCGCATCGCTTCCCAGGTCGGCCCGTCGGCCGGCAGCGCCACCGCACCTGTCATGCAGCCCTTTGCGTAAAAGCCGATCGGCTGCGCCGGTCCCTGCGTCGGCAGGCTGACGGCGCCGAACTGCCCCTTGGCGCTGCCCGGACTCGGTGTCTTCTGCTGAGCTCCGACATCGCCGGCGGCAAGGCTTGCGCCGATTGCGCCGGCAAGCGTCAGTTTGCCGAATGTCCTGAAAGCCTGAGCGAAGCCGAAAGCCATGCTATTTCCTTGAACCGCTGCCGAAGTGATTTGCGTCAAATCTATCGTGAAAAGCGATTTTGGTGAATCGATGTTTTGGCTGGTGGTGGGAAGCGGCGGTGACGGATCGCCGCAGAGTTGCGCCGCATATTGCGAAGGCGACGCATCGAGGCGAGACGATGGCTCAAAATTTCGCGAGCCCGGCAAAAACCAAACTCTCTCCTGTTTTTCGCCCCTATTTTTCGTATTGTCGAATCAATGAAAAAACAGGGGAAAGCGTGAATGACGGCTCTATGGTCGAAGATCGGTCTGTTTCTGTCGCTTGCTGCTGTGGCGCCACTGACGGCAACGGCCCAGGACCAGCCGTTTCAGATCGGAAGCTCGGTCGTTAGCCAGATGAAGTACAAACCGGGCTTTGCGCACTTCGACTACGTCAATCCCGATGCGCCGAAAGGTGGAGATCTCCGTCTTTCCGCAAGCGGCGCCTTCGACACTTTCAATCCTCTGCTTGCAAAGGGCCAGACAGCCGTAGGTCTGTCGCTTGTTTACGACACGTTGCTGAAGCCGGCCGATGACGAACTTCTCGTCTCCTACGGCCTGCTTGCCGAAGGCCTCTCCGTTCCCGATGACGTGTCGAGCGCGACCTTTCGGCTGCGGAAGGAAGCGAAATGGGCCGATGGTCAGCCGGTAACGCCCGAAGACGTCATCTTTAGTCTGGACAAGACCAAGGATTTGAACCCGCTTGCCGGCAATTACTACCAGCACGTTGTCAAAGCGGAAAAAACCGGCGAGCGCGACGTCACCTTCATCTTCGATGAGAAGAACAATCGCGAACTGCCGAACATTCTCGGCCAGTTGATGGTCGTCCCGAAACATTGGTGGGAGGCGCCCGGACCGGACGGCAAACCGCGCGACATTACCAGGACGACGTTGGAGCCCGTGATGGGGTCCGGACCTTACAAGATCGCTTCCTTCTCGCCCGGCGCCACAATCCGTTATGAACTGCGTGGCGACTATTGGGGCAAGGACCTCAATGTGAATGTCGGCCAGAACAATTTCCGCAACGTCATCTACACCTATTTCGGTGATCGGGACGTCGAGTTCGAAGCTTTTCGCGCCGGCAACAGCGACTATTGGCAGGAAACCACCGCTGCCCGTTGGGCGACGGGATATGATTTTCCCGCAGTGAAGGAAGGACGGGTCAAGAAGGAGGAGGTTGCAAACCCGCTGCGCTCCACCGGCATCCTGCAAGCGCTGGTGCCCAATATGCGGCGTGACCTCTTCAAGGACATCAGAGTCCGCGAAGCCTTGAACTACGGGTTCGACTTCGAGGAACTGAACCGCACTGTCGCCTTCAACAGTTACAAACGCATCGACAGCTATTTCTGGAACACCGAGCTTGCCTCTTCCGGCCTGCCGCAGGGCAGGGAACTGGAAATTCTGCAGGGCATGAAGGACAAGGTGCCGGCAGAAATCTTCACCACGCCCTATACCAATCCGGTCGGCGGCGATCCGCAGAAGAGCCGTGACAACCTCCGCAAGGCAATCGCGCTACTGAAAGACGCTGGCTGGGAGCTGAAGGGCAATCGCATGGTCAACAGCAAGACCGGCCAGCCGATGAGTTTCGAGATCCTGTTGTCGAGCCCGATGTTGGAGCGCTGGGCGGTGCCTTATGCCAGCAATCTCAAGAAAATCGGCATAGATGCGCGGGTTCGGACGGTCGATGCCTCGCAAGCTGTCAACCGCGAACGCAGCTTCGACTATGATATGATCTGGAATGTCTGGGCTGAGACCATGAACCCGGGCAACGAGCAAGCCGACTATTGGGGATCCGGCTCTGTCAACCAGCAGGGCTCTCGCAACTACGCCGGTATTGCTAACCCGGCGGTCGATGAGCTCATTCGCATGATTATCTTCGCGCCGAACCGCGATGAACAGGTTGCTGCGATCAAAGCCATGGACCGCGTATTGCTGGCAAATCACTACGTCATCCCGCTGTTCTACCGTGATACCTATAACATCGCCTATTGGAACACGGTCACGCATCCGGCCGAATTCCCGGCCTACAGCCTTGGCTTCCCCGATGCCTGGTGGTCGACCTCGGCAAAATGAGCGGGCTTGCAATGAAGGGGCCCTCGGCTCCAAATGGCACGAGCGAATCACGACAAGCCGGCAGGGCCGGCAAGGGAAGGCTGGCGGATTGAGCGGCATTAGACTGGACGGCGGGCAGACAGGAAAAACATTCCCGGAGGCTGAAGGCTGATGGGCGCCTATATCCTTCGCCGCCTGCTTTTGATGGTTCCAACCATTGTCGGCATCATGGCGATTTCCTTCATCGTCATTCAGTTCGCCCCCGGCGGTCCCGTCGAGCAGGTGATCGCCCAACTGACCGGTCAGGCCGATAGTGCCGACCAGCGACTGTCCGGCGGCGGCGATCTTCTCGGCGGCACCGGCAGCGATGAAGGCTCAAAATATCGCGGTGCCCAGGGGCTTGATCCGGAACTGATCGCCAAGCTCGAAAAACAGTTCGGCTTCGACAAGCCGCCGCTGACCCGTTTCGGCGAGATGATGTGGAACTACATCCGCTTCGATTTCGGCGAGAGCTTCTTCCGCAACACCTCGGTGCTCGAGCTCATCAAGGAGAAGCTGCCGGTGTCGATCTCGCTCGGCATCTGGATCCTGATCTTCTCCTATGCCATCTCCATTCCGCTCGGCATCCGCAAGGCGGTCAAGGATGGATCGACCTTCGATGTCTGGACATCGGGCGTCATCGTCGTCGGCTACGCCGTGCCGAGCTTCCTCTTCGGCATTCTCCTGATCGTGCTTTTTGCCGGCGGCTCCTTCTACGACTGGTTTCCGCTGCGCGGCCTGGTCTCCGATAATTTCGACCAGCTGGCCTGGTGGCAGAAGCCGCTCGACTATTTCTGGCACCTGACCCTGCCGCTGATCTCGCTTTCCCTGTCCGCCTTTGCCACGACGACGCTGCTGACCAAGAATTCCTTCATCGAGGAGATCAAGAAGCAATATGTCGTCACCGCCCGCGCCAAGGGCCTGAACCAGCGCCAAGTGCTCTACGGCCATGTCTTCCGCAACGCCATGCTGATCATCATTGCCGGTTTTCCCGGCGCCTTCATTTCCGCTTTCTTCACCGGCTCGCTGCTGATCGAAAACATCTTCTCGCTGGATGGCCTCGGCCGTCTCGGCTATCTCTCGGTCATCAACCGGGATTACCCGATCGTCTTCGCCACCCTCTACATCTTCTCGCTGCTCGGCCTCTTCGTCAGCCTGGTTTCCGACCTGATCTACACCTGGATCGATCCGCGCATCGATTTCGAGCGGAGGGATGTCTGATGGACGCCGCCGCAAACCCTGCCGTCACCACGCCTGTCAAGCCGCCGCGCAAGGGCCTGCTGTCGCCGACCAACATCCGCCGCTGGCAGAATTTCCGGGCAAACGGCCGCGGTTATTGGTCGCTGTGGCTGTTCCTGGTGCTGTTCGTCCTCAGCCTGTTTGCCGAGTTCATTGCCAACGACCGGCCGATCATCGCCTCCTACAAGGGCGAGATCCTGTTTCCCGTGCTGGTCGACTATCCCGAGGAGAAGTTCGGCGGCTTCCTGGCCGAAACCGACTATCGGTCCTCGGTGATTGCGGATGAGATCGATGCCAATGGCTGGATGATCTGGCCGCCGATCCGCTATTCCTACCGCTCGGTCAATTCCAGCATTCCCCATTCAGCACCCACCGCCCCCTTCTGGCTGATGACCAAGGAGGAGCGCTGCGCCGGTTATCCGCAAGGCGTGAACGATCCCGATTGCACCTTCGGCAATCTCAACTGGCTCGGCACCGACGACCAGGCGCGCGACGTGCTGGCGCGGGTCATCTACGGTTTCCGCATATCGGTGCTCTTTGGCCTGATGCTGACCATCTGCTCGGCGATCATCGGCGTGGCGGCGGGTGCGGTGCAGGGCTATTTCGGCGGCTGGACCGATCTGCTGCTGCAGCGCTTCATCGAGATCTGGTCGTCGATGCCGGTGCTTTACATCCTGCTGATCATCGCGGCCCTCCTGCCGCCCGGCTTCTTCGTGCTGCTCGGCATCATGCTGCTCTTCTCCTGGGTCGGCTTCGTCGGCATCGTGCGCGCCGAATTCCTGCGGGCCCGCAATTTCGAATATGTCCGCGCCGCCCGGGCCCTCGGCGTCAACAATCGCACCATCATGTGGCGCCACCTGCTGCCGAACGCCATGGTGGCGACGCTGACCTTCCTGCCCTTCATCCTCTCCGGCTCGATCACCACGCTGACCTCGCTCGATTTCCTCGGCTTCGGCATGCCGCCGGGCTCCCCCTCGCTCGGCGAGATGATCGCCCAGGGCAAGACCAACCTTCAGGCCCCGTGGCTCGGACTGACGGCTTTCTTCGCCATGTCGATCATGCTGTCCCTGCTGATCTTCATCGGCGAAGCCGTGCGCGATGCCTTCGATCCGAGGAAGACGTTCCAATGAGTGACATGAAAGAACCGCTGCTTTCCGTCCGCGATCTCTCGGTTGCCTTTCATCAAGGCGGCGAGACCTCGCTGGCCGTCGATCACATCTCCTTCGATATCGCCAAAGGCGAAGTCGTGGCGCTGGTCGGCGAATCCGGCTCCGGCAAGTCGGTCTCGGCCAACTCGATCCTGCGGCTTTTGCCCTATCCCTCGGCAAGCCATCCTTCCGGCGAAATCCTGTTCAAGGGCAAGGACCTTCTGAAGGCGTCGGAGCGGGCGCTGCGGGAAGTGCGCGGCAACGACATCACCATGATCTTCCAGGAGCCGATGACCTCGCTCAATCCGCTTCATACGATCGAGAAGCAGATCGCCGAGATCCTTGCCCTGCACCAGGGACTCACCGGTGAGCCGGCGCGCCAGCGTGTGCTGGAATTGCTGAACCAGGTCGGAATCCGCGAACCGGAGAAGCGGTTGAAAGCCTATCCGCACGAGCTCTCCGGCGGCCAGCGCCAGCGCGTCATGATTGCCATGGCGCTCGCCAACCGGCCGGAACTGCTGATCGCCGACGAGCCGACCACGGCGCTCGACGTTACCGTACAGGCGCAGATCCTCGAATTGCTCCGGCAGTTGAAGGCCGTACACGGCATGTCGATGCTGTTCATCACCCATGATCTCGGCATTGTCCGCAAATTCGCCGATCGCGTCTGCGTCATGACCAAGGGCAGGATCGTCGAAACCGGAACCGTCGAGGAGGTTTTCGCCAACCCGAAGCACGAATATACCCGCCATCTTCTCGCTTCCGAACCGCGCGGCGAGCCGCCGCTCGCCGATCCGTCGAAGCCGGTGGTGATGGAAGGGTCCGATATCCGTGTCTGGTTCCCGATCAAAGCAGGGCTGATGCGTCGCGTCGTCGATCATGTGAAGGCGGTCGACGGCATCGATCTGTCGCTGCGCGCCGGCCAGACGCTCGGCGTCGTCGGCGAGTCCGGTTCCGGCAAGACCACGCTCGGCCTGGCGCTCACCCGGCTGATTTCCTCGCAAGGACGGATCGCCTTCGTCGGCACGGATATAGCCGGCTATTCATTCAGCGAGATGCGGCCGCTGCGCAACCAGTTGCAGGTGGTCTTTCAGGATCCCTATGGCTCGCTCAGCCCCCGCATGTCGGTTGGCGATATCGTCGCCGAGGGGCTGAAGGTGCACGAGCGCTCCTTGACCGCGGAGGAGCGCGACCAGCGTGTCTGCTGGGCGCTGGAGGAGGTGGGTCTCGATCCCCTGACCCGCTGGCGTTATCCGCACGAATTCTCCGGCGGCCAGCGTCAGCGCATCGCCATCGCCCGGGCCATGGTGCTGAAGCCCCGTTTCGTCATGCTCGACGAGCCGACCTCCGCGCTCGATATGAGTGTCCAGGCCCAGGTGGTCGATCTCCTGCGCGACCTGCAGAAGAAACACGATCTCGCCTATCTCTTCATCAGCCACGACCTCAAGGTGGTGAAGGCGCTCGCCAACGATGTCATCGTCATGCGTTTCGGCAAGGTGGTGGAACAGGGGCCGTCAGCGGAAATCTTCCGCGCGCCGAAGGACGATTATACCCGGGCGCTGATGGCCGCCGCTTTCAACATCGAGGCGGTGCCGACGCCCGCCGTGCAGCAATAAAGAAGATCATGTCCGCAAGTCCTCCTGTTCTCGTCGATATCAAGTTCAATGCCGAAGGCGTCGCCCGCGTGCTGAAGACGGCCTTTGCCGATCGCGGCAGCATCAATCTCGCCGATCCGGCCAATCGGGCACGCGATCTCCGCGCGGTCGAATACGCGCTTCTCTGGAAGCCGGATGCCGACCTTTTTGCGCGGGCGCCGAATCTCAAGATCATCTTCTCGGGCGGCGCCGGCGTTGACCACATTATCGGCATGGCCGGCCTGCCCGAGATCCCGATCGTCCGCTTCGTCGACCGCAGCCTGACGACCCGCATGAGCGAATGGGTGGTCATGCAGTGCCTGATGCATCTGCGCGGGCAATACGCCCATGACAGCCATCAGCGGCGGCGCGAATGGGCCAAGCTGATCGCGCCTGAGGCAGCGGAGGTGACGGTCGGCGTCATGGGCCTCGGCATTCTCGGGCAGGATGCGGTCGCCAAGCTGAGAGTGATGGGCTTCAACGTCATCGGCTGGTCGCGCAGCCGCAAACAGATCGATGGCGTCGAAACCTTCGATGCCGGCGGATTGGATAGTTTTCTCGCAAGGACGGACATCCTCGTCGGTCTGCTGCCGCTGACGCCCGAAACCTCCGGCTTCTATAACGCAGGGCTGTTTGCCAAGCTGCGCCGCAACGGCGCGCTCGGGCAGCCGGTTTTCATCAATGCCGGCCGCGGCAAGAGTCATGTCGAGGCCGATATCGTTTCCGCCATTCGTGACGGTACCCTCGGCGGCGCTTCGCTGGATGTCTTCGAGGTGGAGCCGCTCGCCGCCGACAACCCCTTATGGGAATTGCAGAACGTCTTCATCACGCCGCATGACGCGGCCGTCTCCGAAGAAAATGCGCTGTTTCGCCATGTCGAGACCCAGATCGCCCGTTTCGAGCGCGGCGAGCCGCTGCAATTCGTGGTCGACCGCGCCGTCGGCTATTAGAGCCGCACGGAACCTTCCAGACGGCAACCCGTTTTCTCCTTCGAGTTCTTGACGGCCGGATCGGTCCGTCAAGACAGCCGAAGGAGACGATCATGGCGCATCAGACGGATACACGCTGGGAAAAGTCCGATGGCAAGCTTCACAAGGAAGAGCAGATCCCGCCTGTAAAGGCCAGGCAGGGCCGCACGGGCTATCGCATCCTGCTGGTGCTGCTCGCGGCTCTGGTGCTCGCTTTCGTGGTCTGGATACCGGTCGAGATCTGGGGCCAGCGCGAGGCAAACGACGTGGCGCCGCAGCAGCCCGGCCAGCAGTTGCAGTCGCAACAGTCAGGCACCGCGCCAGCGCCGAGCCTTCAGAACGGCACTGCGGTTCCGACCGAGACTCAGAACACGACGCCGGCCGCCCCTGGTGTCGCGCCTGCAGCGCCAGCCCAACCCGCCGCACCGGCCCAATAAGCGTGAGGATGCGCGCTCGCATCCCGCCGCCGTGCAGGCTGCGGGGTGCCTATTGTTTTATCTGGACTTTGTCTGCTGATTTTTCGATAAGAAGGCGCACGAGCCGGTTTCGTGCGCCGGCCGGGAACGTGGCACGACCCGGGAATTTGGCAGCGCCTGACCGGAGTGGACAGGGGCGGGAATTTCATGGCCAAGACGGATATCGCAAGACGCGTTTACAATCACGCTTGGAAACTTGATCCGATCATCCGCAGCCTGATCGATACCGATTTCTATAAGCTGCTGATGCTGCAGATGATCTGGAAGCTCTATCCGGACGTGAACGCCTCCTTCACCCTCATTAACCGCACCAAGCGCGTGCATCTTGCCGAGGAGATCGACGAGGGTGAATTGCGCGAACAGCTCGATCACGCCCGCACGTTGCGGCTCTCGAAAAAGGAGATGATCTGGCTTGCGGGTAACAGCTTCTATGGCCGCGCCCAGATCTTCGAGCCGGAATTCCTTGCCTGGCTTTCCAATTTCCAACTTCCCGAATACGAGCTGTCGAAGAAGGACGGGCAATATGTTCTGGATTTCCACGGGCCGTGGAAGGAAACCACCATGTGGGAGATCCCGGCGCTCGCCATCGTCAACGAGCTGCGCTCACGCTCGGCGATGAAGGCGCTCGGCCCCTTCACCCTCGATGTGCTCTATGCCCGGGCCAAGGCGAAGATGTGGTCGAAGGTCGAGCGGTTGAAGGAACTGCCGGGCCTACGCATCTCCGATTTCGGCACCCGCCGCCGTCACAGTTTCCTCTGGCAGCGCTGGTGCGTCGAAGCGCTGAAGGAAGGCATCGGCCCGGCCTTTGCCGGCACCAGCAACGTATTGCTGGCTATGGATTCCGATCTCGAGGCCGTCGGCACCAATGCCCACGAGCTGCCGATGGTGGCCGCCGCCCTTGCCCAAACCGATGAGCAACTGCGCAATGCGCCCTACAAAATCCTGCGCGACTGGAACAAACTCTATGGCGGCAATCTTCTGATCGTCCTGCCGGATGCCTTCGGCACTGCCGCCTTCCTGCGCGACGCGCCGGAATGGGTCGCCGATTGGACCGGCTTCCGCCCGGACAGTGCTCCGCCGATCGAAGGCGGCGAGAAGATCATCGACTGGTGGAAGAAAATGGGCCGTGATCCACGCCAGAAGCTGCTGATCTTCTCCGATGGCCTCGATGTCGACGCCATCATCGATACCTACCGGCATTTCGAAGGCCGTGTGCGCATGAGCTTCGGCTGGGGCACGAATCTGACGAACGATTTTTCCGGCTGCGCGCCGATCGAAATCTCCGGCCTCAACCCGATCTCCGTCGTCTGCAAGGTCAGTGACGCCAATGGCCGTCCGGCGGTGAAGCTCTCCGACAACCCGCAGAAGGCGACGGGCGAACCGGCAGAGGTCGAACGCTACCTGAAATTCTTCGGCGCCGAAGACAGGGTCGATCAGACCGTTCTCGTATAGCTCCGGGACGAGGTGCCGCCATCCCGAGGCGCATTGGTATGCCCCGACATCGCATCCTCGATCGACCAACCGAAGCGCCAGGCGTCGAACATCGAGTACCATTCCTGAAAATCGGTGATCGGCAGGATATCCGGCTTCGACATCGGATTGTCGGCCAGGCTGCGGCCACGTGCACGGTCCCGTGCGCCACGCTCCTGCATCTCAAGCAGATTCTCGAACATCATTACCCCCCGGGTCTTCATCCGATGCATTTATGCAATCATGCTAATAAAGCATTGTCGAGTCCTGATGCGATGATTTGGGTTTTTCACAGGATTAGCCCCAATGCGCTAATCCAGGGATGGCGGAGCCCGAACTGGCCGAGCGTGACAACGCTCGGCTTGCGCTCCATGAACGCCTAGTGACGGGGAGGCTCGGCTTCCTGGCTGGGGTCCGCCGCCGAGCCTCCCGGCTTGCCGACCTTGAACCAGCCGGCAGCGCCGACAAACTGCCGCTTTCCGGCAGGCGTGATCCAACCCAGATGACATCAATGGCTAACGACAGGTTAATATCCACCGGCCTCGTCCCGATCCTACGCAATCCTGCAACGTAGGCTCGCGGCATTCCTCGGGGTTTCAGGCCGCCAATCTGCGAAACCGGGTTCTGATCCGGTCGAGATAGTAGTGGCCGGGAGACGGCGCTGCCGTCATCGCATGGGCTTCGGAGGAGGGCACGCCTTCGAACAGACGTTCCTCGCCATTCTTGAAACAAATCCTGAGCCGCCCGTCATCCTGGCTGAAATAGACGGATTTGATGATCTTCGACTTTACCGAAAGTTCTTCCACCTGTTTTACCTCTGTTTTTTTAAATTTGGCAGACGGTAAACCCAAACGTGCAAAGACGCGGTGAACTCGCATGGTAAAAAATCAGGAATCTTTCGACGTTTGAAACCCGCAGCACCATCGCAGCGCCGGGTTCGAAAGCCTCGAACGCACGCTTGTGAGCGGTGTATTTCGTTGCCCTCTCTCGCACGCGTCCCGCACACGCAAAGGCCTGTGTCAGTCATTTGATCCGTGAAGCCGGAAACAAGATCAAGCCCGATCAGATTTTGCCAATCCGGCGGAGAACGCCGTCAGCAGAGCCCTTCCCGGGCCCCAATCCTCAAGGCCGCTTTGCCCGTTGATATGGCCGAAAGGGCCGATCTCGACAAGGCCGCTGCCCCACAGATCGGCTCGTGCACGGGCATAGCCTGGCGTGCCGAAGGGATCATCGGCGCTTGCGATAATCAGCGTGGGAAAGCGCATTCGTTGCAATGGCGGATCTGCGAATCCGGCGGCCTCCTCAGGGAATGACACGGACTGCGGATCGGGGACCGCTACAAGAAACGCTCCGGCAACGGCAAGTGAGGAAATCTGCTGCCAATGAGCGACCAGCAGACAGGCAAGGCTATGAGCGACGAGCAGGGGAGGGGTTGCCGATGCGCCGACGGCGCGCTCCAGGGCTGAAATCCAGTCCGCCAAGTCGGGCTTTTCCCAATCGGCCGGTTGAAAACGCCGCATTTTGGGGTTCGACCTTTCCCAGCGCGTTTGCCAATGAGCCTCGCCCGAACCGCCAATCCCCGGCAATATAATGATGTCCCTCATGTCTTTTCCTCTGATCATCCGTGCAGGTGAAAATGATGCATTTTCATTTGCTTCGGAATGAATGATCATCGGAAAACCGCGCCGCTCTCCGATGATTTCAAGGTGATCCCATGGCTTTTCAGGAAAACAATCGGGTTTTGCTCGATCCAACCGATATCGCCATTATTGAAGCGATGCAGGAAAACGGCCGCATTGCGATTTCCGAACTCGGCCGACGGGTCGGGCTCTCTCAGCCGGCGGCATCGGAACGGGTCAAACGACTGGAAGACCGCGGCATCATTACCGGTTACTCCGCTCGTATCGACCCTGCCGCTCTGGGAATTGGAATGACGGCTGTGCTTCGCCTGCGCACGACGCATGAGCATATCAAACCCTGTCTGAAACAGTTCGCCGAGATGCCGCAAGTCATGGAAGTATTGCGCCTGACCGGAGAGGACTGCTTTCTCTTGAAGGTGCTGGTTCCGTCGCCTGGAGAGCTGGAAACGATCGTTGACACGATCGCGCGTTTTGGGGCCGTGACGACATCCCTGGTGTTGCGCGGCGAGAATCCGAAGCCGATTGGACGCGCCCTGCTGCAGCGCGTTTGAGAATATGCGGACGACCAGTGAAGCGCGCCGCCAAAAACGCTTCCGCGTCCCGCTCGCGATACGGTTTGAAATCTATATTGAGAAACGGGGATATGGCGGACAGGGTGGGATTCGAACCCACGGTACGCTTTCACGTACACACGCGTTCCAGGCGTGCGCCTTAAACCACTCGGCCACCTGTCCTTTTTTGGCGTTCGCGCCCGGATAGGAGCAAATCGTCGGAACGGCGCGATATATACCGATGAATTTTCGCCGATCAACCGAAATCTAACAGTTTTTTGACTTCTTTCGATAAAACTCGCCGCGGCCCGTCCATTGTGCTTCACCTCATCGATGACTATGTAATTCTCCGAGGTGGAGAATGGCGCGGCCGGCCGGAATTGTCCGGCATATCGAGCGTCGGAGGAATTGATGCGTTTCCTGTTGCGTCTGGCGAGTCTTGTCGCGCTTGCGGCGGCCGTTATTGCCGGGACCATCGATTCGATCCAATCGGTTGCGGCCTCCTCCGTGGTGATGACGCCGATCTCCGATGCCTGGGAGGATGTGAGCCCGACCACACTGACCTCGCTGCAAGCGGCCCTTTCCTATTACGTCCACCCGCGTTTCTATACCTTCATCTTCCAGTGGCTGATGCTCCAGCCGGCCTTTGCCGTTTTCCTGGTAATCGCACTGCTTCTGTGGATGATCGGCTACAAGAAGCCGCCCATCGCCGGTCGCTTCACCGCATAGAAAAGGCGGTTTCGCCCGCACCATCCGGCGAGAAATCCGCATGGGCATCGGCCCTCTACAGCCTCGATATTTGTCACCGGATTGGCTAGAAAATCTGCATCCTGACGGAAAGAATGTCCAAAAATCAGCCCCGAAGAGCGGATTTTCGGCAATTGTTGCAAATCTTTACCAGCTGAAAAATTTCTGGTGAATTTTTCCGTGAGCCATGCAAGGATGCGCGCAGCCAGGCCTCCGGGGGGAGGTCGGTGGTTCCGCAGACATGCCCGGAAAGGGCTTGCGGGAGGACCCCTAACGAATAGCAACAACAGGGCTGCACAATGAAAAAATCCCTTCTCACTCTCTTTGCCGTGGCTGCCATGTCGACGACGGCGCTTGCCGCCGATGTCAAGCCGGCGCTGGTTTACGGCACCGGCGGGAAGTTCGATAAGTCCTTCAACGAGGCGGCCTACAACGGTGCCGAGAAGTTCAAGGCCGAGACCGGCATTGCCTATCGCGATTTCGAGCCGACGGGCGACACCCAGGGCGAGCAGGCCATCCGCAACTTCGCAAGCCGCGGCTTCAATCCGGTGGTTGCCGTTTCCTTCGCCTGGACGTCGGCCATCGAGAAGGTTGCAGCCGAATTCCCGGACACCAAGTTCATCATCGTTGACTCCGTCGTCGACAAGCCGAACGTCCGCTCGGTTGTCTACAAGGAAGAAGAAGGCTCCTACCTCGTCGGCGTTCTCGCCGGCATGGCGTCGAAGTCAGGCAAGGTCGGCTTCGTCGGCGGCATGGATATTCCGCTGATCCGCAAGTTCGAATGCGGCTACGAGCAGGGCGCACGCTCCGTCAAGGCCGATATCGAAGTCTTCCAGAACATGACCGGCACGACGGGCGCTGCCTGGAACGACCCGGTCCGCGGCGGCGAACTCACCAAGAACCAGATCGACCAGGGCGCTGACGTCGTCTATGCGGCAGCCGGTGCCACCGGTCTCGGCGTTCTGCAGACTGCGGCCGACAACAAGAAGCTGTCGATCGGCGTCGACTCCAACCAGAACTACCTGCATCCGGGCTCGGTCCTGACCTCGATGGTCAAGCGTGTCGACCTCGCCGTCTACAATGCCTACAACGACACCAAGAACGACAAGTTCACCGGCGGCGTTCAGGCGCTCGGCGTCAAGGAAGACGGTGTCGGCGCTGCGATCGACGAGCATAACAAGTCGCTGATCACGCCGGAAATGCAGGCTGCCGTCGACAAGGCCAAGGCCGACATCATCGCGGGAACCGTCAAGGTTCACGATTACACCTCGGACAACGCTTGCCCGAAGTGATCCGCGCCCGAATGTGATCGACGATTGAGATCGGGCGTATGGCGGAGGGGATTTTCGCCATACGCCCTTTTCTTATTTGGAGCCTGCAGTGACAGATAAGCCCGCTATCGAGCTTGTCGGCATCGACAAGAAGTTCGGTGCCGTCCACGCCAACAAGGACATCAACCTCACCGTTGCCAAGGGGACGATCCACGGCATTATCGGCGAAAACGGCGCCGGCAAATCGACCCTGATGTCGATCATCTACGGTTTCTACCATGCCGACAGCGGCGAGATCCGCGTCAACGGCAATCCCGTCACCATCCGCGACAGCCAGGCGGCGATCGCCACCGGCATCGGCATGGTGCACCAGCATTTCATGCTGGTCGATAATTTTACGGTGCTCGAAAACATCATGCTCGGCGCCGAAGGCGGCATGCTGCTGGCCAGAGGCGTCGCGTCGGCCCGGGCCGAGCTCAAGCGGCTGGAAACGGAATATGGCCTGGAGGTCGATCCCGATGCGCTGATCGAAGAGCTTCCGGTCGGCCTGCAGCAGCGTGTCGAAATCCTGAAAGCCATGTATCGCGGCGCCGAGATCCTGATCCTCGACGAGCCCACCGGCGTGCTGACGCCGGCGGAAGCCGATCATCTTTTCCGCATCCTCAAAGTGCTGCGCGACCAGGGCAAGACGATCATCCTCATCACCCACAAGCTGCGCGAGATCATGGCGATCACCGACACGGTCTCGGTCATGCGCCGCGGCGAAATGGTCGCCACCCGCAAGACGGCGGAGACGACGGTGGAGGAACTCGCCGAGCTGATGGTCGGCCGCCGCGTGCTGCTGCGCGTGCAGAAGGGCGAGGCGAACCCGGGAGCCGCCGTCCTGTCCGTCCGCAACCTGACGGTCAAGGACAATCGCGGCGTCACCATGGTCGACAACGTCTCCTTCGATGTGCGCGCCGGCGAAATCGTCGGCATCGCCGGTGTCGCCGGCAATGGCCAGTCCGAACTGCTGGAGGCGATTGCCGGCATCCGCAAGCCGACCTCCGGCGAAATTCTTCTCGACGGCAAGACGATCGACAAGGCCGATCCCGCCCGCCTGCGCGATCTCGGCCTCGCTCATATCCCCGAGGACCGCCACCATATGGGCCTGGTGCTGAAATTCGAGGAGTACGAAAATTCCGTACTCGGCTACCATCGCCGCCCGGGCTACAGCAAAGGTCCGCTGCTCGATCTCGAAGCGATCCGCAAGGATGCGATGGAGAAGATCGAGAAATACGACATCCGCCCGCCGAACCCGCGTCTGAAGACGGCGAATTTCTCCGGCGGCAACCAGCAGAAGATCGTTGTTGCCCGTGAGATCGAACGCGATCCGAAGATGCTGATCATCGGCCAGCCGACCCGCGGCGTCGATATCGGCGCCATCGAATTCATCCACCGCCGGATCATCGAAATGCGCGACGCGGGCAAGGCGATCCTGCTCGTCTCCGTCGAACTTGATGAAATCCGCGCCCTTTCGGACCGTATCCTTGTCATGTTTGCCGGCCATGTCGTCGGCGAGAAGACGCCCGATGCCGGTGAACAGACCCTCGGCCTGATGATGGCCGGCATTGCCGCGTGAGGCCTTTATGAGCACAGCTTCCGTTCCGCTACCAAACTGGATCAACTACGGCCTCATCCCGCTTTTGAACCTTATCGTCGCCTTCCTGATCTCCGGCTTCGTCGTCTGGCTGATCGGCGAGAGCCCGCTCGATGCGCTGTCGCTGCTGATCCAGGGCGCGCTCGGCAATGGCGAAGGCATCGGCTTCACGCTGTATTATGCGACGAGCTTCATCTTCACCGGCCTCTCCGTCGCGGTGGCGATCCACGCCGGCCTTTTCAACATCGGTTCCGAAGGCCAGGCCTATATCGGTGGCCTCGGCTGCGCGCTGGTGGCGCTTTCGCTCGATCGTTACGTGCCGTGGTATGTGACGATGCCGATCGCGGTCGTCGGCGCCGGCCTGTTCGGCGCAGCCTGGGCCTTCATTCCGGCCTTCCTGCAGGCAAAACGCGGCAGCCACATCGTCATCACGACGATCATGTTCAACTATATCGGCGCCGCACTGATGGTGTACCTCCTGGTGCATGTGCTGATCGTGCCGGGCAAAATGGCGCCGGAAACCCGGACCTTCCTCGACGGCGGCCAGTTGCCGAAGCTCGGCTGGGTCATGCAGCTGTTCGGCGCCAAGCTGGGGGCTGCCCCGTTCAATGTCTCCTTCATCATTGCGCTCGTCGTCAGCTATCTCGTCTGGCTGCTCGTCTGGCGCACCAAGCTCGGTTTCGAGATGCGCACGCTGGGCGTCAGCCCGACGGCTGCGGCCTATGCGGGTATCCCCTATGCCCGCACGGTCATCATCGCCATGCTGCTGTCCGGCGCGCTCGCCGGCATGATGGCGTTGAACCCCGTCATGGGCTCGTCGGCCCGCCTGCAGGTGGAATTCGTCGGCGGTGCCGGCTTCGTCGGCATTGCGGTCTCGCTGATGGGCCGCAACCATCCGCTCGGCATCATCATGGCAGCGATTCTCTTCGGCATCCTCTACCAGGGCGGTGACTGGATCTCCTTCGAAATGCCGAATATCACCCGCGAGATGATCCTCGTCATCCAGGGTCTGGTGATCCTTTTCGCCGGCGCGCTGGAATATATGTTCCGGCCGGCGATGGTGCGTCTCTACCAACAGTTCAAGCGCGGTTAAGGAGCGGGCGATGGATTATTACGACATCTTCATCAGCGTCCTGAGCTCGACCATCCGCCTGTCGATCCCACTGATCTTCACCGCTCTTGCCGGTCTGTTTTCGGAGCGCGCCGGTATCTTCGATATCGGCCTCGAGGGCAAGATGTTGGGCTCGGCCTTTGCCGCCGCCTGCGTTGCCTATCTCACCGATTCGGCCTGGCTTGGGCTTGGCGCCGGCGTTATCTGCTCGGTGGCGCTGAGCCTGGTGCATGGCTTTGCCTCGATCACCAACCGCGGCAACCAGATCGTCTCCGGTGTCGCGATCAACTTCTTCATCGCCGGCATCACCATCGTGCTCGGCCAGGCCTGGTTCGGCCAGGGCGGCCGCACGCCGCAGCTGTCGCCGGATTCACGCTTCGCGCCGATCATCCTGCCGGGCGCCGATGCCGCGCGCGACATACCGATCATCGGTCCGATCTATGCCAATGTCATTTCGGGCAACAATATCCTCACCTACCTCGCCTTTCTTGCCGTGCCCTTCTCCTGGTGGGTGCTTTACCGCACGCGTTTCGGCCTCAGGCTCCGCGCCGTCGGCGAAAACCCGGGTGCGGTCGATACGGCTGGTATCTCGGTCGCCTGGCTGCGGTACCGCGCCGTCATGTGTGCCGGCATTCTCTGCGGCTTTGCCGGCACCTATCTGGCAATCGCCCAGTCCGCCGCCTTCATCAAGGACATGTCGGCCGGCAAGGGCTACATTGCGCTCGCTGCTCTGGTCTTCGCCAAGTGGAAGCCGGTGCCGGTCATGTTTGCCTGCCTGCTTTTCGGCTTCCTCGATGCGCTGGCAAATTTCATGCAGGGAAAGCAGGTGCCGCTGATCGGGGAGGTGCCGGTTCAGGTCTTCCAGGCGCTGCCCTATGTCCTGACCTGCGTCCTGCTTGCCGGCTTTATCGGCGTCGCGACCCCGCCGAAGGCAGGTGGCGTGCCCTATACGAAGGAGCGTTGATATGTCTCACGATCTGTTCGAAGCCGCCCGCGGCGCCATGGCCTTTGCCCATGCGCCCTATTCGAAATTCCCGGTCGGTGCGGCGATCCGCGCCGAGGACGGCAAGGTCTATACCGGCGCCAACATCGAAAACCTCTCCTTTCCGCAAGGATGGTGCGCCGAGCCGACGGCGATCGGCGCCATGATCATGGGCGGCGCGAAGAAGATCGTCGAAATGGCGGTCATAGCCGAAAAACTGCCGCTCTGCCCGCCCTGTGGCGGCTGCCGCCAGAAGATCTCGGAATTTGCCTCGAAGGAGACGAGGATCTACCTCTGCGATGAGGCGGGCGTGAAGAAGACGATGACGATGGAAGAGCTTCTTCCCTTCAGCTTCGAGACCGAACTCGGATGAAGGCGACGGTCAGCCTGCTCGCCGCATTGCTTGGTGGGATCAAGCCGCGCCACGGCATCGTGCTCGGCTCCGGTCTCGGCTCTCTCGTCGGTGAGCTCGACGGCGCCGTGCGTGTTCCCTATCGTGACCTGCCGGGCTTTCCCGTCAGCGCCGTCTCCGGCCACGCAGGCGAAGTCGTCGCCGGCCGCCTCGGCGGTGTGCCTGTCGTCATGCTCTCCGGCCGCGTACATTATTACGAGAAGGGCGATGCCAACGCCATGCGCGTGCCGATCGAGGTGCTGAAGGCGCTCGGCGTCGAAGTGCTGATCCTGACCAATTCGGCCGGATCGTTGCGTGACGACCTGCCGCCCGGTTCGGTGATGCAGATCACCGACCATATCAACTATTCCGGCATGAACCCGCTGATCGGTGAGGAAAGCGATCAGCGTTTCGTCGGCATGACCAATGCCTATGATGCCGGCCTTGCCGCGGCGATGCAAAGGGCGGCGGCAAAGCTTAAAATCGACCTGGCGCAGGGTGTCTACATGTGGTTCTCCGGTCCCAGCTTCGAAACGCCGGCCGAAATCCGCATGGCGCGCATCCTCGGTGCCGATGCCGTCGGCATGTCGACGGTGCCCGAGGTGATCATCGCAAGAATGCTGGGCCTGAGGGTTGCCGCCGCCTCCGTCATCACCAACTATGGGGCAGGCATGACCGGCAATGAGCTCAGCCATGAGGAAACCAAGGACATGGCGCCCGTTGGCGGCGCCCGTCTCGCCGCCATACTGAAAGACATGATTGCGGCTGGAACAGGATGATTTTAGGCCGGGTCGGCCTAAAATCTGAATCCTGTTCTACATTATAGAGTTAGAGCATGATGTCATGAGAAAACCGCTCACACTTTTCGGCATCATGCTCGAGAGGAAGCGAAGATGAATAGCCATTCCAACCGGGAAACGGCGGCGGTCGCCCTTTCTCTCCTCGATCTCACCAATTTGAAGGATGATTGCACCGAGGCGCAGATCGACGCGCTCTGCGCCCGCGCGCAGACGCCCTACGGCAACAGCGCTGCAATCTGTATCTGGCCGCGGTTTGTCGCCCAGGCCCGCAATATCCTCGGCACCGGGCATGCCGTGCGTATCGCGACCGCCGTCAACCTCCCCTTCGGCGATATGGAAGTGGCCGATGTCGCCGCCGAAGCACGCGAGGCGATTGCCGATGGCGCCGATGAGATCGATCTGGTCATTCCCTACCGCAAGCTGCTCGCCGGCAACGAGAAGGCGGTGACCGACATGGTCAAGGCCGTGCGCGCCGAATGCGCCAACCCCGTTCTGCTGAAGGTCATCATCGAGACCGGCGAGCTGAAGGATGCGGCATTGATCCGCCGCGCCTCCGAACTCGCCATCGAAGCCGGCGCCGATTTCATCAAGACATCCACCGGCAAGGTTGCCGTCAACGCGACGCTCGAAGCCGCCGACATCATGATCCGCACTATTCGCGAAAGCGGCCGCAAGGTCGGCTTCAAGCCGGCCGGCGGCATCGGCTCGGTGGCCGATGCCGCACTCTATCTGAGCCTTGCCGAAACCATCATGACACCGGATTGGGCGATGCAGTCGACATTCCGCTTCGGCGCTTCCGATCTGCTCGACGATATCCTGGCGGTTCTGAGCGGAATCCCGTCGGCCTCTGTTGCGGCGTCGAGCTATTGAAATGATTCCGCAGGAAATCATCCGGCGTAAGCGCAATGGCGACGAACTCGACGCCGCCGATATCAGCGCCTTCATCGCGGCGCTCGCCGCCGGCCGACTGTCGGAAGGCCAGGTCGGCGCATTCGCCATGGCCGTCTGGTTCAAGGGCATGTCGCGGGCCGAAACCGTGGCTTTGACGCTGGCGATGGCCGACTCCGGCGACAGGCTGCAATGGGCCGATATCGATCGCCCGATCGCCGACAAACATTCGACCGGCGGCGTCGGCGACAATGTTTCGCTGATGCTGGCGCCGATCGCCGCCGCCTGCGGCCTGGCTGTTCCGATGATCTCCGGGCGTGGCCTCGGCCATACCGGCGGCACGCTGGATAAGCTCGAATCCATTCCCGGCTATATGATCACCCCCGATGCGGACCTGTTCCACAAGGTCGTGAAGGAGGCGGGATGCGCCATCATAGGCCAGACCGGCGCCTTGGCGCCGGCCGACGGCAGGCTCTATGCCGTGCGCGACGTGACTGCCACCGTCGATTCCATTCCCCTCATCACCGCCTCGATCCTCTCGAAGAAACTTGCGGCCGGGCTCGAGACGCTGGTGCTCGACGTCAAGGTGGGCAACGGCGCCTTCATGGTCGAGCGCGACCAGGCGGAGATCCTGGCGCATTCGCTGGTGGAGGTGGCCAATGGCGCAGGCGTGAAAACCTCGGCCCTGATCACCGATATGAACCAGCCGCTTGCCGATAGTGCCGGCAATGCGGTCGAAATGCGCAACTGCCTGGATTTCCTGGCGGGCCGAAAAAGCGACACACGACTTGCGACCGTCGTTCTTGCCTTCGCCGGCGAAATGCTGGTGAAATCCGGCATTGCCGCTTCGTCTGATGAAGCCGAGAGGATGGCGCGTCAGTCCCTGTCATCGGGCAAGGCGGCCGAGGTCTTCGCGCGCATGGTGTCCATGCTTGGCGGCCCGGCCGATCTCATCGAAAACCCCGACCGGTACCTGGCCAAAGCGCCTGTGGAAAAACCTGTCCCGGCCGCCCGGTCCGGCTGGCTTGCTGCCTGCGATGCGCGTGGTATCGGCGTCAGTGTCATCGATCTCGGCGGTGGTAGACGCCATCCGGCTGACCGGATCGATCATCGCGTCGGCTTCTCCGACCTCCTGCCGCTCGGAACCCGCGTGACCGCCGGCGAACCGATCGCTCTCGTTCATGCCGCCGACGAAGCCGCGGCGGAGAGGGCAGCTGCAGCACTTGCCGCGCACTACCGCATCACCGAGGACAGACCGGAGTTGACGCCGGTGATTGCCGGCCTGATCTGATGCGATTTACTGCTTGAGGCTGAGCGAACCGTCGGCGACGGAATAGGAGGCGAGCTTCTGCAGGAAGCTCATGCCGACCAGCGTCGTCGTCAGCGCATCGTCCTTGAGGACGAAGGCTTCGACATCGCGCACACGAATACCGCCGATTTCGATCCGGTCGAGCGTCACATGCGCGGCTTTCGTCTGGCCGTTCGCAGTGTTCACCCCATAGCGGAAATCGAGCTGGCTGGCGGTGAAGCCCAATCGGCGGGCGAGCGTCTCGTTGAGCGCCACATAGGTCGCACCGGTATCGATCAGGCCCTGCACCGGTTTGCCGTTCATCTTGAAGCTGCCGGTATAGTGGCCCTGCGCATCGGCCTGCAGGCGGATCGCATTGCTGCCGGAGACCGGCGCGGATGTTGCGGGCTTGTCGCTCTCGGTCGATAGGTAATTGGCAGACAATGCATCAGCAGGCTGCTGGCTGGAGCCTTCGAGGAAGGAAGGCACTTGTGTGGCGAGCACCGCGGCGATGCTGGCGAAAAGGACGGTACGCACGAGCATGAAACAGAAATCCTTCCTGTATAAACCCGGCTTCATGCAGGGCCTCATGCTCCAAGCTTGCTAAGCCTCAAGTGCTGACAAGTTGCTAATATCGATAATGAAAAGGCCCGGAATGAACCAGCCGGGCCGTAAAGTCTTTCGATTTGGTAAAGAAAGGCTGAAACTATTTGGTGCCGTACATGCGGTCGCCGGCATCGCCGAGGCCGGGCACGATGTAGCCCTTCTCGTTGAGATGACTGTCGATCGATGCGGTGAAGACCGGAACATCGGGATGGGCGGCGCGGAAGTTGCGGATGCCTTCCGGGGCGGCAAGCAGGCAGAGGAAGCGGATATTGTGGGCGCCGCGCTCCTTGAGCTTGTCGATTGCCGCGATCGAGGAATTGCCGGTTGCAAGCATCGGGTCGACGACGATGATCAGGCGCTCGGCCACGTCCTCCGGCGCCTTGAAGTAATATTCGACCGGCTGCAGCGTCTCGTGGTCGCGGTAAACGCCGATATGCGAAACGCGGGCGGAAGGCACGAGATCGAGCATGCCTTCGAGCAGTCCGTTGCCGGCGCGCAGGATCGAGGCGAAGACCAGCTTCTTGCCCTCGAGGATCGGCGACTCCATCGTCTGCAGCGGCGTTTCGATCGTTTCCATCGTCAGTTCGAGATCGCGGGTCACCTCGTAACAGAGCAGCGTCGAGATTTCGCGCAACAACCGCCGGAAACTCCCCGTCGATGTCTCCTTGCGTCGCATGATGGTGAGCTTGTGCTGCACCAGCGGGTGATCGATGACCGTGACGCCGTCCATGGGGAAGCCTTTCATTCTTTCTATCGACTGTTTCTTTCACGGAAATCGGCCCGACTGCAAGAGTGGAGGCCAATCTTCCCCAGCCTCTCGTCCTTAAATCCGGGCAAGCAGGGCCTTGCGTGTCTCCTCGTCGACGAAGGCCGCTTCGATCGCCGTTTGTGTCATGCCGTTGATCTCGGCGTCGCTGAAGCCGAAGGCTCCGGCGGCAAGTTCGTATTCCCGCTCCAGCGAGGTATGGAAGAAGGGCGGATCGTCCGAGCTGATCGTCACCCTGACGCCTGCTTCCTTCAGCCGGCGCAGCGGATGGGAGGCGAAATCGGGAAAGACTCCGAGCGCGATATTGGAGCCCGGGCAGACCTCGAGCACGGTGCCGAGATCGGCAAGCCGCTTCACCAGATCGATATCCTCAACGGCGCGCACGCCATGGCCGATGCGCGAAGGACGCACCGCATCGAGCGCGTCGGTAACGCTGAACGCGCCGCAGACCTCACCGGCATGGATGGTCAGCCCCAGGCCGGCATCCCGGGCGATATCGAAGGCACGGGCGTAGTCGGCGACGCGCCCCATGCGCTCCTCGCCGGCAAGGTTGAAGCCTGTTATCAGAGGATTGCCGGCCTTAACAGCATATTCGGCAGCACCTATCACGCTCTCCGGGCCGAAATGCCGCTCGCCGGTGACGATCAGCCGAGCCTCGATGCCGCTCTTTTCCCTGGCCCGCCGGATGCCTTCGCAGATACCTGACATATAGGCGTCGGCCCCCAGTCCGATGCGCTTGCCGTGGTCGGGCGAAACGATGAGTTCGCTGTAGATCGTATTGATGCCGGCGAGTTCGTCGAGATAGGTCTCGGTTAGAAGCGCATAGTCCTCTTCGGTTCTGTAGACCTCGGAAATCTTGTCATAACATACGAGGAAGCTTGCGAAATCATGCCAGACATAGGCCCCGTCGCGAAGCTCCGCGCTGATGTCGACGCCGTATTTCCGTGCCTGCGCCGCGGTCAGAGCTGGCGGCGCCGCACCCTCCAGATGGCAGTGCAGTTCGACCTTCTTCAAATGCGATGTCACAGAAAACTCCTTCCGTGCGGTCCGGTTGGAATGCCCAGATGCCGTGCGATACTCTCGCCAATATCGGCATAGCTGCGGCGCACGCCGATCGAGCGCGACCGGATGCCGGGGCCGTAGGCGATGACAGGCACGCGCTCGCGCGTATGGTCCGTGCCACGCCAGGTCGGATCGCAGCCATGATCGGCGGTGAGCACGACGAGATCGCCAGGCTTCAGTTTCTTATGGACTTCGGGCAAGCGCGCGTCGAAAGCTTCGAGTGCCGCGGCATAGCCCGGCACATCGCGGCGATGGCCGTAGATCATGTCGAAATCGACGAAATTGGTGAAGACGAGATCGCCGTCCTCAGCCTCGTCGATGGCCGCGAGCGACGCATCCATCAGCGCCTCATTGCCGTTTGCCTTGATGACCCTGGAAATGCCCTGATGTGCGAAGATGTCACCGATCTTTCCCACAGCATGCACATGCCGGCCGTGTTCGATCAGCCGGTCGAGCAGTGTCGGCTCGGGCGGCAGCACGGAGAAGTCACGCCGGTTTCCGGTACGCTGGAAGGTAGAGGCGGACTGACCGATAAAGGGTCGGGCGATGACGCGGCCGATATTGTGGGAATCGAGCAGCCCCCGGGCCAAACGGCAAAACGCCAGCAGGCGATCGAGGCCGAAATGCTCCTCGTGCGCCGCGACCTGGAAGACGGAATCCGAGGACGTGTAGCAGATCGGCTTGCCGGTGCGGATATGGTCCTCGCCGAGCCGGGCGATGATCTCCGTTCCCGAGGCATGGCAATTACCGAGAATGCCGGGCACATCGGCCGCCATGCACAGCGCCTCGATGAATTCGGCAGGAAAGGCGTCGCCCTCCATCGGGAAATAACCCCAATCGAAACTGACAGGTGTTCCCGCGATCTCCCAATGGCCTGACGGCGTATCCTTGCCGCGGGAGATTTCGGTGGCGGCGCCATAAATGCCGTAGACCTTCTCCGGGATAGGCATGCCGGCCGGAAAACGGCCTGAGGCGGATCGCGCGATCTGCATGAGCCCGAGTTCCGACATATTGGGCAGGGAAAGCGGTCCTTCGCGCAAACCAGCGCGGTCTCCGGCTCCGGCGGCGCAGAACTCGGCGATATGGCCGAGCGTATCGGCGCCCTCGTCACCATAGGCCGCCGCATCCGGCGCCCCGCCGACGCCGAAGGAATCCAGAACGAAAAGAAAGGCACGCGCCATTTTACACCCGAAAGAGCCGATCGCCGCAATATCGAAGGCGGTTGAGATCCAGCCATATAATGCTGGGGCCGGCTTGGCAAATTGCAGCGCCGCGCATCTGTTTCAGACGCGCAAAGGACGCTTCAACACTTCGCAGAGAAGAAGGGAAGGGCGGTCAGCAGTCGCCGCAGGGGATCGAGTCGCCTTGCCGCTGGCGATAGTAATAGCTGCGGCTGATGGTGATCGTGCGCATGCCGTCCGGCATGAAGTTCGGCGCGAACAGGAACATCGTATAGGGAATGCTAACCTCGGTGCGGACCAGGAAGCTGTTTGCCGTCTTCATGTCAGACGGCACGTTGCTCACTGTGGCGTTCTTGGCATAGGGCACAGTCCCGTCCTGGGCCCAGGACCAGAGCACTTTCGCATTGGCGCCGGCGTCGATGGTAATCCCGGTGATCTTCATCGTCAGCGTCGTCGCGCTGTAGGGCACGAAGATCGCGGTTGCGACCGATGGCATCTGCGCGAGCGCGCTCTTGGTAACAGACTGCTGCTGGGTGATGAGGTCGGCCACTGACCCCGCGGCGCGCGTCACACGCTTGCTGACGCTGAGGCCGATCGTGATTTCGAAAGCACCGATATAGAGCATGACGAGTACGGGAAAGAGGATCGCAAATTCGATCGCTCCGGCACCTTTGCGGTCTCGGATGAGTCGCCGCGCCGTCAGTACGAGTCTGGTGAATGGGTTGCGCAGCGCCATTATGGATACTGCTCGTTCTGGAAGGCCGCGGTCGCGACGATCAGATATTGGCTGGGCATCGAACCGTCGGAGGGACGTATCGTGGTGATATAGGGCCTGACCAGATCCGTGATGATTTCCCAGCGGTAGTAGGCGCGCACCATGTTGATGGTGCCGGCGCCACCTGGCGCGTATTTGAAGGCAGCCGGGTTGATGTCGGCATATCTGTCGGTGGAAAGCTTGGGGATCGTCGTCGGAATGGCCGAGAAAGTGCTGAACGTCTGTACATCCAGATACAGCTTGCTCGGCGTGGCGACCTCGCTCGCCGAGCAGCTGATCAGGATCGAGATTTCATCGCAGAAAGCCTGGCGGAATTGCGCCTGGTTCATATCGGTCGTGCGGCCGAGATTGTAGGTGATCTGCCCGGTCCGCATCCGGCGGCTCATCGTATCGACGGCGTTGGACACGAGTTCCTCGGCGGCGAAGGCGACGAAGGTTTCGAGGATTGCGAAAATCACCAGAAAATAGGGAATGGCGAGCAGGGCGAATTCGATCGCCGCTGCGCCATCGCGCGAACGGGCGAGACCGCGAAACCATGAGAAACGGATTGGCGCGGAGACGCGCGCTTTATCCGTTTTCTGATCAATTACCGTCATTACCTGGATCCGAGCGACATTCTCCGTCCGCCACACTAGGAGCCGTTCGTTGATTTTCCGTTTCAACCTGACACGACGATTTTAACGAATGGTCGAAGAACTGAAGTAAACCGATCAGGGCGAGGCGGCGGCGGTGGTCGCTTGCTGTGCGTGCTGCTCGCAATTCGGCGTGCACGACAGCACGGAGCGCTCGGTCTGCCGATAGACGCGCACCGTATTGCCTTCGTCAATCGACACCAGGATGCGTTCGTCGAGGATCGCATTGCCGTCGGCATCGAGAAGGACCAGATTGGTGGTGCCGAAGCTGCGTCCCGTCAGCACGATGGTCTTGGCGTCGGCGACGGTCGCATCGGCGACCTTGGCGTTGCCGACGATGACCTTGCTGACGGGGCGGTCGAGTTTCAATACGCGCGCGTGATCCATATAAACACGCAGCATGTCATCGTCTGCGGCCGCGGAAACTCCCGAAACACCGAAAACGGCGATCATGCCGGCAAAGAAAATGGTTTTGCCGCTCGATGACATTTGGTCCTCTTTCACGATCACAGCGCAATATCCGCATAGAATGGAAAAAAATGGTGAACGAAGCCTTAAGCCTGGCATCCTGTTCCGAGATGAAGCGCAATGATCCGATTTGGCACGGGTTTAGAGTGATACACGTCTCGGTTGGAGGTGGAATCTGCGCTATTTCCGGATGAACGCACCTGTTATTCCAGGAATATCATTAAATATTGAGGTAAGTGTGCAAGAAAATACTGACTCTACAAAGGCCTGTTGCCTCATTCGCATCTCGTTAACTCTTTTCCTTAAGCCGATGGAAACGGCCATTCGCTAGGTTGCAGTCATCCGATCAACGGCAACAGTTGGCGGACGTGCTGAACATCAACTGGAGTTAGGAGTTACCATGACCAAGCTTTTTAGCCGTTTTCTGAAGGACGAATCCGGCGCGACCGCAATCGAATACGGCCTGATCGCCGCTCTCATTTCCGTAGCGCTCATCACCGGCGCAACGAGCCTGGGCAACAGCATCAGCACCACGTTCAACAATCTCAGCACCAAGATGAATACCGGCGTTACCGCGTCGAACTAAGACAAAGGCCGTCGGGCGGCGACCAATAATACGGCCGGATTCACTCTGACCGATCTATCGAGTGGGCTCACAGGCTGAACGGCCGTGAGCCTTTTCGCATCAAGTCACGATCGGGGTATACGCATGATCGCAACTGCAGTCTTCGTGATACTGCCATTCTGCCTCGCTATGGCCGCGTTCTCGGATCTGTTCACCATGACGATCCCGAACCGCGTATCTCTGATCCTCATTGTTTCCTTCTTCCTCCTTGCACCGCTCTCTGGCCTGGCCTTGGGTGCGATCGGCATGCATCTTGCGGCCGCTGCCATCGTGTTTTGCGTCTGCTTCGCTCTTTTTGCATTCAATGTGATGGGCGGCGGCGACGCCAAACTGTTGAGCGCCACCGCTCTCTGGTTCGGCCTGAACCAATCCCTCGCCTTCCTGATGCTTGATGTCGCCGCCATCGGCGGCCTGATCACCTTGCTGATCTTGCTGGTGAGAGCGCAATCGAACACCATCCTGGCCATCGGCCTGCCGGTTCCGAATTCGGTCCTTCTCGCCAAGAAGATCCCCTACGGCATCGCGATCGCGATCGGCGGCTTCATGGCCTTTCCTTCGTCGCCGCTGTTCCTCGCCGCGTTGGAAAGCCTGAAATAACGGCATTTTAAATGCTCGTTAACTTAAAATGTAAGCGTTCCATTAACCATAATTATACCAATTGCTGAGCATTCTGCAGGGCGAACATATCGTGCCCTGAGGAATGATCGATGAAACCGGCCCGCCTTATAATCTTAGCTGTCGCCGTGGTGGCGGCCGGCCTTGCCGGCCTCTTGGCGATGCAGATGGCAGGCCGTGGTGGTGTCGTCACCCAGGTCCAGTCGGTCATCGAGAAGGAGCCGACCGTCAACATCCTCGTCTCGAGCGCCAATCTGCCGGTCGGCGCAAGGCTGGATGAAAAGTCGATACACTGGATGGCCTGGCCGCAAGGCGGTGTCGTCCCGGGCCTCATCACCGAAGCCGACAAGCCGGATGCGATCAAGGATCTGCAGGGCGCCGTCGTGCGTCTTCCGATCTTCGAAGGCGAACCGATCCGGCCGGAAAAGGTTGCCGATTCCAACAGCCGCATCCTCTCCTCACTGTTGCCGGCCGGCAAGCGCGCCGTCGCGACCGAGATATCGGTGGCAACAGGCGCCGGCGGTTTCATCCTGCCGAACGACCGTGTCGACGTCATCATGGTCCGCAAGGGCGCTGAGGCCGACAAGCTCATCACCGAAACCGTGCTGAGCAATGTCCGCGTTCTCGCCATCGACCAGCAGATCCAGGAAAAGGACGACGGTTCGAAATCGGTGGTCGGCACCACCGCGACGCTCGAGCTCACGCCCGACCAGACGAAGGTTCTCGCCGTCGCCCAGCAGATGGCGGACCGGCTGTCGCTGGCGCTGCGCTCGGTCGCCGATGCGCAGGAGCAGGATACCAGTGCAGCCGACTATCTCCTGAGCGGCGACAACGGCAGTGCGATCATTCAGGTCATCAAATCAGGCGCCATCGTCACGGATGCCAGCGCAGCACCGAAGGCGGAGTAAAAGGACGTGCAAATGGGCAATTCAACGCGGCGCGGCGGACTTCTCCTGACAGGTTGCCTCTCGCTGGTAATCGGCGTCTCCGGTATAGTGCCGGCCTCGTTCGTTCCAGTTCTCGGGGCAGGCGAGGCGCGTGCCGATTCCGAAAGTCTGATCCGCATCTCGCAGACCGGCCCTGATGCCCATCGTCGGCTGAAGCTCGGGCTGAACAAGGCCGTCGTCGTCGATCTGCCGGAGGATGCGCACGATATCCTCGTATCCGATCCGACCATGGCCGATGCCGTGACCCGCACCTCGCGGCGAATCTACTTGTTCGGCAAGAAGGTCGGCCAAACCAATATCTTTGTCTTCGGCGCCGGCGGGCAGGAGATCGTCAATCTCGACATCGAGATCGAGCGCGATGTCTCCGGTCTCGAAGTCAATCTCCGCCGCTTCATTCCCGACTCCCGCATCAACGTCGAAATCGTCTCCGACAATATCGTGCTGACCGGCACCGTGCGCACGCCGCAGGATGCCACGCAGGCAGCTGATCTGGCGCAGGTCTTCCTGAAAGGCGGCGAGGCGACGACCAGAACCGAGACGGCATCCGGCACCGGCGGCGACAGCTCGGTGGCGCTCTTTGCCGAAGGCCGTCAGACCTCGCAGGTCGTCAATCTCTTGCAGATCGAGGGTGAGGATCAGGTCACCCTCAAGGTGACGATCGCCGAGGTTCGCCGCGAGGTGCTGAAGCAACTCGGCTTCGACAATCTGGTTTCCAGTTCTTCTGGAATGACCGTCGCCCAACTCGGCAGTCCGAGCGCCGACGTCGCGACATCGACGGTTGGAGGCGGCCTGGCGGCGCTCTTCAAGAGCTCGATCGGCAAATACGACATTTCGACCTACCTCAACGCGCTGGAACAGGCCAAAGTCGTCAAGACGCTCGCCGAGCCGACGCTGACGGCGATATCGGGCCAGGCCGCGACCTTCAATTCCGGTGGCCAGCAGCTTTATTCGACGACCGACAGCGACGGCAACGTCACCGTCACGCCGTTCAACTACGGTATCAACCTGGCCTTCAAGCCGGTCGTGCTGTCCTCGGGACGAATCAGCCTGCAGATCAAGACCAATGTCTCCGAGCCGGTGGCCGGCAGCGGCAACGCCACCTACCAGCGCCGTTCGGCGGAGACTTCGGTGGAACTGCCGTCGGGCGGCTCGATCGCGCTGGCCGGCCTGATCCGCGACAATGTTTCTCAGACGATGGGCGGCACGCCCGGCGTCTCGAAGATCCCGCTGCTCGGGACGCTCTTCCGCCAGAAGGGTTTCGAGCGTCAGGAAACCGAGCTCGTCATCATCGCAACGCCCTATCTGGTGCGTCCGGTGGCACGCAATCAGCTCAACCGGCCGGACGACAATTTCAGCCCTGAGAATGACGGTGCGACCTTCTTCCTCAACCGTGTCAACAAGGTCTATGGCCGCCGCGAGGCGCCCGTCGCCGACGCGCAGTTCCACGGCTCGATCGGGTTCATCTACAAATGAGCGGGGCACGATCGGCAGCAATGGCACAAAACAGAGATCAGGCGATGGCCCATATGAATTCGACGACACCCCGCCTCGGACTCTCGAAGGCGCTTCTGGCGGCAGCCGGCGTTTCGGTGGCGATCCTTTCCGGATGCGCCGGCCCCCATGACCAGCTGACAACAGGCGGCATCCCCGACGATTACCGCGCCCGTCACCCGATCATCGTGACGGAAGCGGAGCAGACGGTGGATATACCCGTCGCCTCGACCGATCGCCGCCTGACCATCGCGCAGCGCGACCTCATCCGCGGTTTTGCAGCAAACTACCGCATGCGCGCCTCAGGCCCGGTTTACGTGCTGTCGCCGCAAGGTTCGCCCAATTCGGCGGCGGCCTACCAGCTGCGCAACCAGGTCCGCGCCGAACTGGCCTCGAGGGGGATCGCAAGCTCGAAAATCGTCAACACCTCCTATGCCGCTGCCGGTTCAGGCGATGCGGCGCCGATCCGGCTGAGTTTTACCGGCACCACGGCGGTCACCACGCAATGCGGCCAGTGGCCGAAGGACATCTCGAGCGATCTGACCAACCAGAATTACTATAATTTCGGCTGCGCCTCGCAGAACAACCTTGCCGCCCAGATCGCCAATCCGGAGGATCTGGTGGCGCCCCGCGGCATGACCCCGATCGATGCGCAGCGGCGCAACAATGCCATCCAGGAATACCGGACGACGACGTCGACGATCGAAGATATCGCCGACAGCAACAGCGGCTTCTGAGGCGGAACGGGACGATGAGCGCGATCGAATACGAAATCAGGAATCCCAGCGAGCTTCGCATCGCCGATGAGGCGGTGCGCATGGCGGATCTGGAAAATATGCGGCCGCTGCCGCGTATCTCCGTCCACGCCTTCTGTGAGAGCGAGGCCCTGCAGCAGGTCATGGAACGCTGCGCCAATGATCGGCGCGTGGCGAAGGTCAGCATGCGCATCACCAGCGGCGGTATTGCCGCTGCCGCCAATATGTTTTCCGGCGCCCCGACCCCGAACCTCATCATCCTCGAGAGCAAGGCCAATGCCGCAAACCTGCTCGGCGAACTCGCGCCGCTCGCTGCCGTCTGCGATCCGACGACCAAAGTCGTCATTATCGGTTATTACAACGATATCGGGCTTTATCGCGAGCTGATCCGCAACGGCATTTCCGAATACATGGTCCAGCCCGTCGCCATGCCTGATATCCTGGCGGCGATGGCCTCGATCTTCGTCGATCCGGAAGCCGAGCCTCTCGGCCGCAGCATCGCCTTCATTGGTTCGAAGGGTGGCACCGGCGCTTCGACCATCGCGCATAATTGCGCTTTCGGCATTTCCAATCTCTTCTCCACCGAGACGATCCTCGCTGATCTCGATCTGCCCTATGGCACGGCCAACATCGACTTCGACCAGGATCCGGCGCAGGGCATCGCGGAAGCGGTCTTCGCGCCTGATCGTCTCGACGAGGTCTTCCTCGATCGCCTGCTGACGAAGTGTTCCCAGCATCTTTCCCTGCTTGCTGCACCCTCGCTGCTCGACCGCGCCTACGATTTTGACGGCCAGGCCTTCCAGCCGGTGCTCGATGTCCTGCAGCGCAGTGCGCCCGTTACCGTGCTCGATGTGCCGCATGCGTGGTCGGAATGGACGCGGTCGGTGCTGTCGAGCGTCGACGAGGTGGTCATCACAGCGGTTCCCGATCTCGCCAACCTGCGCAACGCCAAGAACATGCTGGATGCGCTGCGCAAGATGCGGCCGAACGACAAGCCGCCGCATCTCATCCTCAATCAGGTCGGCATGCCGAAACGTCCGGAGATTTCGCCGTCGGATTTCTGTGAACCGCTGGAGATCGATCCGATCGCGATCATCCCCTTCGACATCAATCTTTTCGGCAATGCCGCCAATAGCGGCCGGATGATCTCGGAAGTCGACCCGAAATCGCCGACGGCGGAAACCTTTTCGCAGATATCGCACATCGTCACCGGCCGTGTCGCGATCAAGAAGGCGAAGAAGGGCGGCCTGCTGGGCCTCCTGAAACGCAAGTAGACAAAGAGCAATTCCAGCAACAGCGGTTTTGCGTCCGGAATTGCGTGAAGACAAAAAGATAGAGCAGATTGGATCGAGCGGTATGTTTGGAAAACGCGGAAACGAAGGTTTCGGAAAGGCCGGAGGGGCGATTGCTCCCCCGCCGCCGGCTCCGGCCGCCGTCCCCGCGGCCTCTTCACCCTCCGTTTTGGTCGAACCGTCGCGCGAGCCCGCTCGCCAGCAGGTGACGCCGCCGCCGATGCAGACGCCGCAGCGCAAGCGCCCCGTCCGCACCGATGAATATTACGACACCAAGGCGCAGGTCTTTTCCGCGCTGATCGATACGATCGATCTCTCGCAGCTTTCCAAGCTCGACGGCGAAAGCGCGCGCGAGGAAATCCGCGACATCGTCAACGACATCATCACCATCAAGAATTTCGCGATGTCGATCTCCGAGCAGGAAGAGCTGCTCGAGGATATCTGCAACGACGTGCTCGGCTACGGCCCGCTGGAGCCGTTGCTGGCGCGCGACGATATCGCCGATATCATGGTCAACGGCGCCGGCCAGACCTTCATCGAAGTCGGCGGCAAGACGATCGAATCGGAAATCCGCTTCCGCGACAATGCGCAGCTTCTCTCCATCTGCCAGCGCATTGTCAGCCAGGTCGGCCGGCGCGTCGACGAATCGAGCCCGATCTGCGACGCACGCCTGCCTGACGGTTCGCGCGTCAACGTCATCGCGCCGCCGCTGTCGATCGACGGACCGGCGCTCACCATCCGCAAGTTCAAGAAGGACAAGCTGACGCTCGATCAGCTCGTCCGTTTCGGCGCGATCACGCCGGAAGGCGCGACCGTGTTGCAGATCATCGGGCGCGTGCGCTGCAACGTCGTCATTTCGGGCGGCACCGGCTCGGGCAAGACGACGCTTCTGAACTGCCTCACCAATTATATCGACAGGGACGAGCGCGTCATCACATGCGAGGATACGGCTGAACTGCAGCTGCAGCAGCCGCATGTCGTCCGTCTCGAAACGCGCCCGCCAAATATCGAAGGCGAGGGCGAGATCACCATGCGCGATCTCGTCAAGAACTGCCTGCGCATGCGTCCCGAGCGTATCATCGTCGGCGAAGTGCGTGGACCTGAAGTTTTCGACCTCTTGCAGGCGATGAACACCGGTCACGACGGCTCGATGGGCACCATCCACGCCAATACGCCACGCGAATGCCTGAGCCGTATCGAATCGATGATCGCCATGGGCGGCTTCACCCTGCCGGCAAAGACGGTGCGCGAGATCATCTCCACCTCGGTCGACGTCGTCATCCAGGCGGCGCGCCTCCGCGACGGTTCGCGCCGCATCACCCAGATCACCGAGGTGATCGGCATGGAAGGCGACGTCATCATCACTCAGGACCTTATGCGCTACGAGATCGAAGGCGAGGATGCGGGCGGCCGCCTGATCGGCCGGCACATGTCGACCGGCGTCGGTAAGCCGCATTTCTGGGATCGCGCCCGCTACTTCAACGAGGAAAAGCGCCTTGCCGCCGCCCTCGACGCGATGGAAGCGAAAACGAAGGAATAGGCGAGATATGTTCGGGTTCGATCCGATAGTGCTGGCAATCGTCGTCCTCGCCGCCGTCTCCGCGGCGGCGGTCGCCTATACCCTGATGTTTTCCCGGATCGAGGCCGACAAGAAATCGGCAAGCCGTATCAACCGCGTCAAATCGGCCGAAAGCGACCGGGTCAAGGTCAAGGCTGCCCGCGATCGGGTACAGGAGCTGTCGAAGCGCCGCAAATCGGTGCAGGACAATCTGAAGGATCTGGAAAAGCGCCAGCACGAAAAGACCAAGAAAACCCTGTCGCTGAAATCCCGGCTGGTGCAGGCCGGCCTGTCGATCTCGGTGGCGAAATTCTATCTCTTCAGCGCCATCTTCGCCTGCGTGTTGCTGCTCGTGGCCCTGGTCGTCGGTGCTTCCTTGATGGTCATGGTCGGTATCGCCGTTGTCGCCGGTCTCGGCCTGCCGCGCTGGATCCTCGGTTTCCTGATCAAGCGCCGCCAGAACAAGTTTCTCAACGAGCTCCCCAATGCGCTTGACGTCATCACCCGCTCGATCAAATCGGGGCTGCCGCTCAACGATGCGATCCGTCTCATCGCAACCGAAGGCACAGAACCGGTCAAGAGCGAGTTCCTGCGGGTGATCGAGGCGCAGCAGGTGGGACTCAGCATCCCCGACGCCTGCGCCCGTATGACGACCCACATGCCGCTCCAGGAAGTCAACTTCTTCGCCATCGTCATCGCCATCCAGTCGCAGGCTGGCGGCAATCTGTCGGAAGCGATCGGCAACCTCTCCAAGGTGCTGCGTGAGCGCAGGAAGATGAAAGCCAAGGTCTCGGCGCTCTCGATGGAAGCCAAGGCGTCTGCCGTCATCATCGGCGCTCTGCCCTTCATCGTCGCGACTCTCGTCTACCTCACCTCGCCGAACTACATGATGATCCTTTTCACCGATCCGCGTGGCCATTTCATCATGGGCGTCTCTGCGATCTGGATGTCGATCGGTATCTTCGTCATGCGTAACATGGTCAATTTTGACATCTAGCCGGAAGGAAGCACCATGTCGCAGGATCTTGCCGCAACGCTGACCAATCCGAGCATGCTGATTGCGCTCTTCGTCGCGATCGCCGTCTTCGCCACCTTTTACACGATCGCCATTCCATTTTTCGAGCGCGGCGATCTCAACAAGCGCATGAAGGCCGTTTCGACCGAGCGCGAGCAGATCCGCGCCCGCGAACGCGCCCGCATGAACATGGAAACCGGCGCTGGCAAAGCCTCACTCAGGAGCCAGAACAACCGCTCGGTCCGCCAGATCGTCGAGCGTTTCAATCTGCGTAAGGCGCTCGTCGACGAGAATACGGTCAACAAGCTGCGCGCCGCCGGTCTCCGTTCGGAGAATGCGCTGAATACCTTCCTCGTGGCGCGTTTCCTGCTGCCCTTCCTCTTCTCGACGCTTGCCGCCGTCTGGGTCTTCGGCCTCGGCAATCTCGCCGGACGGGGCATGCCCATCCGCCTCTTTGCCGTCATCGGCATCGGTTATCTCGGTTTCTACGCGCCCAACATCTATATCTCGAACCGCATGGGCAAGCGCCAGCACTCGATCAAGCGCGCTTGGCCGGATGCGCTGGACCTGATGCTGATCTGCGTCGAATCCGGCATCTCGATCGAGGCCGCGATGCGGCGCGTGTCGGAAGAACTCGGCGAGCAGTCGCCGGCGCTCGCCGAGGAGATGGTGCTGACCACGGCCGAGCTCTCCTTCCTGCCGGATCGCCGCGTGGCGCTCGAAAATCTTGCCACCCGCACCCAGATCGAGCTGGTACGCTCGGTAACTCAGGCGCTGATCCAGGCCGATCGCTACGGCACGCCGGTCGCGCAGGCGCTGCGCGTTCTCGCCCAGGAAGGACGCGATGAGCGCATGAACGAAGCGGAAAAGAAGGCGGCCGCCCTGCCGCCGAAACTGACGGTGCCAATGATCCTGTTCTTCCTGCCGGTGCTGATCGCCGTCATTCTCGGTCCGGCTGGCATCCAGGTGGCAGACAAGTTCTGACGGTTGAGCTGGAAACAGGCTACCGCTTTCGGCAGAAGGCGATGTGCATCATGGACTATTGGTCTGATCCGCAGTCAGCCAACGCGCGTGACCGGCGCCGGCATAGCTGGTAAACGGGATGAGAGACTATCGCAGGCGCGGATGCAACCGCAGGCCCCCTGGCGCTCATTCAATCCAAAGGGAGGTTCTCCGATGTCTTCTGCAGGCATTTTCATCAGCATCATGGCAGCCTTGGTGGTCGGTGCGATGAGCCCCGGCCCGAGCTTCGTCGTCGTTTCCAGGATTGCCATCTCGCGCTCACGGCTGGATGGTCTCGCGGCGGCACTCGGCATGGGCGCCGGCGGCGTCGTTTTTGCGGTCCTGGCGCTTGCCGGCCTGACGGCGCTGCTGTCGCAATTCGAATGGCTCTATGTCCTGCTGAAGGTCGCTGGCGGCGCCTATCTCGTCTATATCGCCGTCAATATCTGGAGGAGCGCCGGTCAGCCGCTCGAGATCTCCGATGCCGCCAACGGCAATCGCGCGCCCATGCGCAGCTTCGTGACCGCGCTGCTGACCCAGATCAGCAACCCGAAGACCATCATCGTCTATGCCAGCATCTTTGCCGCACTTCTGCCGAGGACGGTTCCGTTCAGTCTCATTGTGGCGCTGCCACTCGGTGTCTTCGCCGTGGAGGCGGGCTGGTATTCGATCGTCGCCCTTGTCTTTTCGGCACGCCACCCACGGCGGCTCTATCTTGCCGCCAAGCACTGGATCGACCGCACGGCAGGTGCCGTCATGGCCGGCCTCGGCCTTCGGCTCATTCTTGCGGGCGTGAGTGATCGGTAAGGCGTCGCGCGAGTAATTTCGGACACTCTCAAGCTTGGAGGAGGTCCGGTCAGTTGGTGTTGCTGCTCTCCGCTGCACCCGGCGTCTTATCCTTGGCGGCGAGTTTCTGCCAGGAATTCTGCTGCGACAGCATCCCTCTGAGATAGGCGACGTTGGCATCGGCCTGCTGCGGCGAAAGTTCGCGCCGCGCGATCTGCTCGGCTTCCGGGAAGCGTCCCTGCAGGCCGACGACGAGGGCAAGGTTCTGCCGGACGCGGCTGTCGGCCGTGGGTTGGCCGGCGGCGGAGCGCAGGTAGGTTTCGGCCGTGCGCAGATCGCCGGTCAGCACGTAAGACATGCCGAGGTTAGACAGAATGGAAGGCTCGTTCGGCTGGATGTCGAGCGCGTCGCGGTAGCGCTGCCGGGCATCGCTTGCCCGGCCCATCTGATCGAGGATCGCGCCTTCGGCCGAGATCAGTCTCCAGTCCGGACGGTCCGGCGTCTGGGCGCGGCCGATCGTGTCGAGTGCCTGCTGGAACTGACCGGCCGCTGCCTGTGCCTTGCCATAGGCGGCCAGCACGGTACGGTCGCCCGGGTTGGCGATCGCCACCTGCTGCATGACGGCGAGCGCCTGCGTGTCGCGGCCGTTCATCCGCAGCAGATTGGCATAGCTGACGCCGGTGATGGGATCGCGCGGATTTTTTTCATAGGCCTGGCCGAGCCGGTCCGTCGCCGAGCGCAGTTCTGTCGCGTCCATCTCTTCAACCGGCTTGGTGAGCTTCGGCACCGAGCCTGTGGTCATCCGGTCCTTGGTCGTCGAGCAGCCGGCAAGGGCCAGGACGAGCAGCGATGCCGCCGCACCCTGCAGGATACGATTCGTGAATGTGGTGGCGAGTGAGGCAGGCATGACGCGTTCCTGATTCCGAAATCGGCGCCTGACCTCGAAGCGGAACAGGGAAAGGTTTGACGCAATCTTCGCTCCAGCAATAGTCTGTTAACCCTAACAGACCGTTAAGGAACGATTCCTTACGACCGCCGAAGGACAATCATGGCCCCCTATCAGTTCATCGAAAGACCGACCCCATTCAACACGAAGGGCGGTTCGACGCTGCCGATCTTTGCCGTCACGCCTGCCCATATCGAAACCGGCACGATCGATCCGATCGCGCTCGATTGGGCGCGCAGGGCGGGCTATAAGGCCGAAAGCGGGTCGCTGCTGTTGATCCCGACGGCCGAAGGCCATCTCGGCGGCGCGCTTTACGGTCTCGGCACCAATCCCTCCGAGCAGCCTTACATCACCGGCAGGCTCGCCCGCACGCTGCCGGCCGGCGACTGGCACATCGAAACCGCGCCGCTGACGGCCAATCGCCTCGCTCTCGGCTTCGGGCTCGGCAGCTACCGTTTCGATCGTTACAAATCCGAAAAATCACCAGCGGCGACGCTGATGATCCCCCGCGATGCCGATGGCGCCGACATCAAGCGCCAGCTTGCCGGCGTCTTTCTCGCCCGCGACCTCATCAATACGCCGACGAACGACATGGGGCCGAACCAGCTCGAGGCCGTTTTCCGTGGCCTGGCCGCACATTACAAGGCGGAGGTATCGGTCATATCGGGCGACGACCTGCTCACGCAGAACTTTCCGCTGGTCCATACCGTCGGCCGCGCCAGTGCCGACGCGCCGCGCCTTCTCGAGCTGCGCTGGGGCAAGAAGGGTCATCGCAAGGTGACGCTGGTCGGCAAAGGCGTCTGCTTCGATACCGGCGGTCTCGACATCAAGCCTGCGGCCTCCATGCTCTTGATGAAGAAGGATATGGGCGGCGCGGCGAATGTGATGGGGCTTGCCCTGATGATCATGGACGCCAAGCTGAAGGTCGACCTGCGCGTCATCGTGCCCGTGGTCGAAAATGCCATCTCGTCCAATGCCTTCCGCCCCGGCGACATCTACCGGAGCCGCAAGGGTCTGACCGTCCAGATCGACAATACCGACGCCGAAGGCCGTCTGATCCTTGCCGATGCGCTGGCCTATGCCGATGAGGAAGAGCCCGAGCTGCTGATCGACATGGCGACGCTGACAGGTGCAGCCCGCGTTGCGTTGGGTCCGGATCTCCCGCCCTTCTTCACCGATGACGCCAATCTGGCGCATGACCTGACCGAAGCGAGCCTGGAAACCGATGATCCGATCTGGCGACTGCCGCTCTATTCCGGCTACGAAAAGGATATCCGCGCCAAGTTCGCCGACCTCACCAATGCCCCGGCCGGTGGCATGGCGGGGGCAATTACCGCGGCCCTTTTCCTCAAGCGTTTCGTCAGCAAGACGAAGAGCTGGGCGCATTTCGACATTTACGGCTGGGCCCAGTCCGAACGGCCGCATTCGCCGGGCGGTGGCGAGGCACAGGCGATCCGCGCACTCTTTCACCATATTCGTCAGAGCCTGCGCTGAGACCATGCGCAAAAAGCAGCGAGGCGTCGCGTGTTCACGCGCTGCGCCTCGCCGCCGATCGTTAAAATTTTATTCACCTTGCCGGACAGCAGTTCCCGGCCGCCCTTGCATGTGTATGGCAACTGCCGGAAAATGGAACGTTAGCGTAACGATCTTCCGGAGGGGCCGTGCCGATCGAACTGACCGCCTCGCAGGCGCTGGGGCTCTGGCATGGCGTGGCGCTCGATCAGGTCCGCCACGACGACCGCGATTTGACGTTGCGCCAAATGGCGATCCTGCTGCATATTTATCTGGTGCCGCCGCCGCACACGGTGCGCGGGCTTGCCGCCACGCTTGAGGTCACCAAGCCGGTCATCACCCGCGCCTTGGATACGATGGGCGAGATGGGTCTGGTCGATCGCGTGCGCGACGATGCCGACCGGCGCAACGTGATCATCAAGCGCACCGTCGGCGGCGCGCTTTATCTGGAAAAGCTCGGCGATCTCGTGCGGGATCAGGGCCGCCGGCTGCCGCTCTGAAAGGAATGCCAATGACGATGCTCGACCGCCGCCTGCATGCCTACCGGCCGGATCTCGCGGAAGCGGGGCTCGAAGGCAAGGTGGAGGCTTTGCGCTTCGTGGAAGGTGCGGCGGCGCGCGTCGCCATTCCGGTGGCGGCATTGCGGCCCGCACCGGATCTTGCGCGCGGCATCGATACCGAGCTGCTCCTCGGCGAAGAGGTGACGGTTTTCGATCGCGCCGACGGCTGGTGCTGGGTGAAAGCCGCCTCGGACGGCTATGTCGGTTATATCGAGGCAGACGCGCTCGTGGAAGGCAGGCCGGCGCCGACCCATATCGTCACCGTGCAGCGCAGCTTCCTCTATCCGGAACCGGAACTGCGCAAGCCCCACCAGGCCATCCTGTCGATGGGAAGCCGCGTTCACGTCGCCGGCGAGGCGGAAGCGCGCGGCAATCGCTATGTCGTGCTCGAGGACGGGACGGCGATCTTCGCCAAGCATGTCCAGCCGATCGGCGCGCTCGACGGCGCCGATTATGTCGGCATCGCAGCCCGTTTCCTGGAAACGCCCTATCTCTGGGGCGGACGGTCCGGCCTCGGCATCGATTGCTCCGGTCTCGTCCAGCTGGCGATGCTGATGACAGGCAGAGCCGCACCGCGCGATACCGACATGCAGGCGGCGGGCCTCGGCGAGCCGATCGACCGCTCCGACATCCGCCGCGGCGACCTGGTATTCTGGAAGGGCCATGTCGCCCTCTTCGAGGATCCGGAAACCATCCTCCACGCCAACGGCCATAGCATGACGGTGGCGCGCGAGAATTTCGAGGCTGCCGTCGAACGCATCGGCTGGCTCTACGAACAGCCGAGCGGTTATCGCCGGCCGATCAGCTGATCAGATATCCGGCGGCTGCGGCCAGGATCTCACGCCGCCCGTCCAGTCCTCGAAGGCTTTCGATAGTCTCAGCACCAGCATGTCGTCGAAGCGCGGCCCGACGATCTGCAGGCCGATCGGCATGCCCGAGCGAGAGAAACCGCAATTGATCGAGGCGGCCGGCTGCTCCGACATGTTCCACGGCACCGTGAAAGCGATATGCTCGAAGGGCAGGGCCGGATCATTGGTCGGCGATGCCCATTCGGCCGGATAGGAGATGATCGGATTGGTCGGCGAAAGCAGGGCGTCAATCTCGGTGAACAGCCGTCCGCAGCTCTTGCGCATTTCGATCGTCTGGTTGAAACCCTTGACCGCATCGACGCCGCGGATGTCGGCGCCGCCCTTCGCCCAATCCCTGATATAGGGCAGGATGCTGTCGCGGCGTTCTTCGTCGAGATCGGCGATATCGCCCCAAAGCCGGGACCGCCAGAAATTGTCGAGCCCATCCAGCATCGTGCGTGTCAGCACCGGCTGGACTGATACAATGGTCGCGCCGGCCTTCTCGAAGCATCTCGCCGCCGCTTCGACCGAGACCCTGATCTCGTCCTCCACCGCAAGCCCGCAGCCGGCATCGAGCATCAACCCGATCGTCATGCCCGACATGTCGATGTCGAGATCCATCCAGTTGAAATCGTTCGGCGGCAGGCTGGTGCCGTCGCGCCAGTCCGGCCGCGACAGCGTTGCCATCGAAAAGGCCGCATCCTCGACCGTGCGCGCCATCGGCCCGACGCAGCGCCCGACATAATAGGGATCGGCCGGAATGCGCCCATGGCTCGGCTTGAAGCCGAAGATGCCGGTCCAGCCGGCGGGAAGGCGCACTGAGCCGCCGATATCGGTGCCGATATGCAGCGGCCCGTAGCCGGCCGCTGCGGCCGCTGCGGCCCCGGCGCTCGATCCGCCGGGATTCTGTGTAGTGTCCCAGGGATTGCGGCTGAGAGGATGAAAGCTCGAAAGCCCGGAGGACAGCATGCCGTAATCCGGGCAGGTGGTCTTGGCGAAGATCACTGCGCCATCTTCCCGCAGCCGGGCGGCGGCCGGCGCATCGGCGTCAGCCGGTATCAGTTCCATCGCCTTCGTGCCGAGCGGCACCGGTTGGCCCTTGGTGGCGATCAACTCTTTCAGCGTCACCGGGATGCCGTCGAGGGCGCCAAGCATTTCGCCCTTCGACCAGCGCTCGGTCGAAGCTTTCGCCTGCGCGCGCGCCGATTCCGGATCGTAGAGGTAGAGTGCCGAAATCGAAGGCTCCCAAGCGGCGATATGGTCTTCCAGGGCGAGCCAATAATCGAGGGGAGAGAGGCTCTTATCGGCGAAGCGCTGCCTGAGTTCGCGGATGGTAAGGTCGGTTTCGGTCATGGCATGGTCTTTCGGGCTTTTCGTCTTGGGAGGACATCAGCGGCTCGCCTCGCGCGGGTCGAGCAAATCACGCAAACCGTCGCCGAGCATGTTGAAGCCGAAGACGGTGAGCGCGATGGCAAGACCGGGCAGGATCGCCAGCCAGGGGGCGAGCGCCAGATAGGTTTGTGCATCGGCAAGCATACGGCCCCAGGTCGGCGCCGGCGGCGCCATGCCGAGACCGAGGAAGCTGAGACCCGCTTCGGTCAGGATCGCCAGCCCCAGCTGGATGGCGCCATGGACGATGATCTGGCTCATGATATTCGGCAGCACATGGCGCAGCGAAATGGTCAGGCGCGTATTGCCGATCGCGCGCGCCGCCGTCACATAGTCGCGGCTCCAGGCCTGTAGCGAGGTCGCAAGCGTCACCCGGGCAAAGACCGGGATCATGAAGACGGCGATCGCGGTGATTGCGGTGAACCGTCCCGGCCCGAGAAAGGCGCCGAGCACCATGGCCGACAGGATCGGCGGCAGGGCAAAGATGACGTCGCAGATCCGCATCAGCAGCGCTTCGAACGGACCGCGGATCGCCGCCGCCGAAACGCCGGCGATCGAACCCAGCGTCCCGCCGATCATAACCGCGGTAATGGCGATCGACAGTGAATTCCAGCAGCCTGCCATCAGCATCGACAGCACGTCGCGGCCGAACTGGTCGGTGCCGAGCAGGCCGAAGGCAAGCGGCGGCTGCAGTTTGTGGATGATCTGCATTTTCGCCGGCGGCAGCGGCGTCCACACAAGCGACAACAGCGCCACGGCAACCAGCAGGCCGATGATGACAGCCCCTGAAATCAGGTTCATTCGCCGGCTAAGTCTAAAGGTCCGGCCGCGGCTGGTGATGGCGGTGGATACGATCGGTGCCATCGTCAGGCCGCCTTTCTCATCCTGGGATCAATCGCCAGATAGGAGAGATCGACGACGAAGTTCATCACGATGACGAGGCCTGCGAAGAACAGCACGACATCCTGCATGACGATGATGTCGCGCTGGGAAAGCGCCTGCAGGGCGAGCCGACCGAGGCCGGGCAGGTTGAAGACGTTTTCCACCAGCACCGCGCCGGCAACGAGAAAGGTGAATTGCAGCCCGATCATGGTGAGGATCGGGATCAGCGCGTTCGGCACGATATGACGCCACAGCACCGCACGACGAGAGAGCCCTTTCGCCACGGCGGTGCGGGCAAAATCCTCATGCATGGTGTCGAGCACAGCTGAGCGCGCCACCCGCGTCAGCACGCCCGCCTGTGGCATCGCCAGCGCGACGGCGGGCATAACGAGCGCCTGCAATGCCTGTAGGATACCGGCGCTCCAGCCGGGGAAGCCGCCGGCCGGCATCAGCCCGAGCATCGTCGAAAACAGGATGATCAGGAGCAGCGCCACCCAGAAGGCGGGCACGGCGATGCTGATCTGCGAAAACAATGTTGCGATGATATCGAAGAGACCGCCGCGGCGCGAAGCGGCCAGCACGCCGAGCGGCAAGGCAATCGCCACCGAAAGCGCGATCGCCATCAGCGCCAGCGGCAGCGTGACCGTTAGCCGCTCGAGAATCAAACCCGCGACCGGCACGCCATAGGTTAGGGAATTGCCGAGATTGCCGGAGATCACGCCGGTCAGCCACTGCCCGTAACGCAGCAGCAGCGGTTGGTCGAGCCCGAGATCGTGGCGCAGTGCCGCAAGCGTTTCAGGCGTTGCCGAGGTGCCAAGCATAATCGAGGCGGGATCGCCGGGCAGAAGGTCCATGACGGCGAAGATCAGCAGCGAGACGACGACGAGCGTGACGAGGAGACCGGCGAAGCGGCGGGCGAGGAGGGTGATCATATCGGATCGAGCACCGCGGCAATCGAACGCGGCACGCCCCCTCCGCCCTCACGCGGAGCCCCCGACGCGCCGGCGGCGAGTTTGGCGAGAACGCCAACTCCACTCGTCATCCCAGGCCTTGAGCCTGGGATCCATGCCACTGCTGTTGATGGATGTGGTGTGGATGCTCGGGTCAAGCCCGAGCAAGACGGAGTTTGGAGTTGGCGGGAGGAGCCAATCAGGGCGCAGATCCCCGTGTCAGAAATGCCATCCACCAGCGAAACCAGACAATCCCGGCCCAGATTGACCTCACTTGGCGAGGGAGGGAGAGAGCTGCGCGCCATATCGACCAAATGTATGTCGGATCTCTCCAAGGCCTTCACCTCATCACATCCCGCCCCTAACCTACCGCTCTCACTCGTCCCAGGACACGCCCGAGAGTACGTTGGAGGGGATCGGCTCGTTCTCCCACAGCCCTTTCAGCTTTTTGTCCCAGACGCCGAGTTTCGGCATGACGAAGAGATAGAGCGCCGGCACGTCCTCGGCGAGGATCTTCTGCGCCTCGCCGTAGATCGCATTCTGCGCGGCGGGATCGGTCGTCTCCTGCACCTTCTTCATCAGCGCGTTGAAGGCAGGGTTCTTATAATTGAAATAATAGGGATCGCGGGCATAGATGTCGATGTCGAGCGGTTCGGCATGGGCGACGATCGTCATGTCGAAGTTGCGGTCCTTCATGATGTCCTGGACCCATTTCGCCGGAAATTCCGTCGGTTCGATATTCATCGTCACTCCGATCTCGGCAAACATCGCCTGCATCACCTGGGCGCTGCGCGGCGCATAGGCCATCTGCGGCGATTTGATCGTGAAGGTGAAACCGTTGGGATAGCCGGCTTCGGCGAGCAGCGCCTTCGCTTTCTCGACGTCATAGGGCAGCACATTGGTCATGTCCTGATAGCCCGGATCGTTCGGCGTGTAGTGGCTGCCGATCGGCGTGCCGAGGCCGGACCATGCGCCGTCGATCACCGTCTTGCGGTCGATCGCCATCATCAGCGCCTGGCGCACGCGTTTGTCGTCGAACGGCTTCTTGGCATTGTTCATGCCGGCAACGACCTTGAGTTCCGTGTTGCCGATCCTGGTAACGAGCCTCGCATCGCCGTCGAAGGAGCTCATCAGCTCGGGCGCGGCAAATTCCGGAAAGGCGTCGAGATCGCCGGATTTCAGCGCAGCCGCCTGCGCCTGCGGATCGGCGATGAAGCGGAAGGTCACCTTGTCGAGCTTGGCGGCCGCATCCTTGTTCCAGTAATCGGTATTCCTGGCGAGTTCGACCTTGTCGCCCTTCGCCCAGCTTGCGAATTTGAAGGGACCGGTGCCGATCGGCGTCGTCTTGTCGTCGGCCGCCGTCTTCGGGGCGACCATTACCGAGGCCGGCCAGCCGAGCCAGTAGATCAGGCTGCCGGTCGGCGCCGAGAGATGCAGCACCAGCGTTTCGGCATCGGGCGTATCGATCGAGGCGATCGAAGCGAAGAAGCGCTTTTGCGGATTGACCGAATCCGCGCCGCGGGCGCGGTCGAGCGAAAACTTGGCGCTCGCGGCATCGAAGGCCTCGCCGTCATGGAATTTGACGCCGGTCTGCAGCTTGAACGTATAGGTCAGGCCATCGGCAGAAATATCCCAGCTTTTCGCCAGCTGCGGCTGGACCTTGCCGGCTTGGTCGATCGTCACCAGCCCCTCGAATACGTTCTGCCAGGTTACCTGACCGATTGCGACGGGTGCCGCGATCGTCGGATCGAGGCCGGTCGGCTCGACGCTCATGCCGAGATTGAGGGTGGTCTTCGCCGCTTCCGCCGGCGTCATCGCCGTCATCACGAGGCCGGCCGAAAGCGCAGCACCGAGGGAAAGCCGCCTGATGAAACGCGAAGGCGCAAACGAAAGCTTGATCATCATGTCCCCTGTCTGGCCATGCTCGGTGGCGAAGGCCTTTTGCGATAAAGTGGCACTATGCCAGTGCACACACAATGACGATTTTGTGTGCTCAGTGTAGCCGAAAAAGCTACACCTGAAATTCGCGGGCAATGCAAGCTTGGAGCGTCAGTCTTTCGTCTCGCCTCGGCGGTTCGTGCGCTCCCGCATGAACCTTTCGATGAAGTCGAGCAGTTTCGTCGCGGCAAAGGACAGCTGCCGGTCCGGCGCGACACAGAGATCGACATGGGTGCGGATGCCGGTTTTGCCGGCAAGCGGAATGGCGAGAAGCTGACCCGCTTCGATCTCGCGACGGACGGTGAGCGCCGGCAGCAGCGTCGCCGCAGCCCCGCTGAGCACGAGTTCCTTCAGCATTTCGAGCGAGCTGGTGACGAAGACGGGATCGAGGCTCAACCCCTCCTTCTCGAACAAAGTATCGAATGCCTGGCGGAAACCGAAGGATTGGTCGGGCAGCGCCAGCGCATGATCGGCGAGCTCCCGCACCGCGATCTCGGTATGCGCGGCGGCCGGATGCTGCGGCGTGACGATGAGATCATAGGCGATCTCGGAGCGCAGCCGCACCTTGGTGCCGGACATGGGAGGTGCAAACAACGTCACCGCAATATCCGCCTCGGCGCTGTTGACGGCATCGACGGCCTGCCGCGCACTGGTGATCGTCACGGTAAAACGCAGCTTCGGATATTTCAGGCTGAATTCGGCAAGCGCCGGCGCCAGCAGATTGGCGACGGTGGCGCCATTGGCATAGATGCTGACACGGCCGCGCTGCAGGCCCTTCAGGTCTTCGATCAGCTGCTGCACGTGATCGAGTTCGCGCAGCGTCCGGCCGGCGCGGGCGGCAAGCAGCTCGCCGGCTGCCGTCAGCTTGACGCCGCGGGCGCTGCGCTCGACGAGCGGCGCGCCGAAGTGGTATTCGAGGTTCTCGATCTGCCGGCTGATCGCCGTCGGCGCGACATTGAGGTTCTCGGCCGCCTGGCGCATGGAATTGGTCCTGACCAGCTCGTCGAAATACATCAGCGCCCGGATCTGCATTCACGTCTCTCCGCCATTCGGCATATTCGGTCTGCCGGTTCGGACCCTATTCAATCAATGACCATTCGGATAGCGGTCACACCAAGCCTTTTGCGCGCCTTCGACCGGCAGTGCGGTCGCCGCGTAGACGCCACGGGCGATCGCCCGCGCCATGACGATAGTGGCGAGATGGCAAAGCTCCATCAGGCTCGCCATGTCGTCTCTTCGATGCCTGGCCGTCGATGCGGCAAAGACGGTGTCGCCGTCGAGCGGCAGGTGCGCAGGCAGCAGTGCCCGGGCAAACCCGTCATGGCCGGCAAGCGAAAGCCGGTGCGCCTCGGCCTTGGTCAGCTGCGCGTCGGTCACGACAGCGCCGATCGTCGTCGCGGTCGTGTTCATGCCCTTGAGCCGCATCCGGTGGTCGGCCACCGCAGGCATGCCGAGCCCGCCGAATTCGCCGTCCTTTTCGAAAGGTGCGGCCCAGAAATGTGGACCGTCGCCGATCGTTGCCGAGCCGAGCGCGTTGACCGCGACAACAGCTGCAACGCGGTGTCCGGCGCTGCTGACGGCGCTGGCCGAGCCGAGCCCACCTTTGAAGGTGGCGGTCGTCGCCCCTGTGCCGGCCCCTGTCGTGCCGAGCGCGAAGGCGCCTTTGGCCGCTGCCTTCAATGCCGCATAGCCCATGTCGCGATAGGGCGAGTGGAGCCCCCAATCCTTGTCGCCGCCGTTCAGCAGATCCATCAGGATTGCCTGCGGCACGATCGGTATGCGCACCGACCCGACGGCAAATCCGCGGCCGAGTTCGCGCAGGCCCGCCTGCACGCCGCCGGCCGCATCCAGCCCGAAGGCGGAACCGCCGGAGAGCACGAAGGCATCCACGGCATTGACGGTCATCGACGGATCGAGCAGGCCGGTGTCGCGCCCGCCAGGCGCCCCGCCGAGCACGGTACCGGAGGCGACGGCCGGTTCGTCGAAGACGATGACGGTGACGCCGGAACCGAGCGCAAGGTCGGTCGCGTGGCCGACGGAAACGCCTTCGATGTCGGTGATGAGGTTGAGAAGATCGGGCAAGGGCGGATCCTTATGCAGAAAGGCCGCCGATAGGACTGCAATTGCCCTCAAAAAACAAGACCGGCCCCATTTGGCGGGACCGGTCGGACATCGGGAAAAGCCGTGAATGTCAATCGTGGCCTCATGCCCTCAGGCATGAAGCGGCTTCGGATGACGGCGGGTCATCAGGTCATGAATGGCCAGCCGCACCTCGTCGGGCGAGCCGAAACGCTGCTCGTCGAGGTCGTGGACATGAAATTTCACGGCGATGAACTTCAGCCGGTCTTCATCGGGAATGACGATCCCGACGGGAACGCCTGCATATTCGATAACTTGCTTCTTCATAGATAGAACTCCTGCCGCGCGACATGCGCAGCCATGGCGAATTGACTTGTCTGGTACCGTTGAAAGGAGGACGAACGTCACATTCGACAGCTCGGGCGGGAGAGGGCGCCCGGACGGTCATTGCCAAGCACAAATCGCCCAGGCAGATCGGCGAGAATATCGATGTTTATCATGTCTCGTTCCTTGCGTTGGCGTTGCACTTGAGTGGTCCCGGAAGAGCCCGGGGCCGGTGATGGCTGTCTTCAATAATCCACTAACTTGGTAGAGATTACCCGATGGCCTGTCAGAAACATATTCCGAAACGTGTCAAAATGTCGACGATCCGAAAAAATTCATTCCGTCGTAACCCGAACTTACAGAAAGAAACATATCAGCTCTTCGTAAAATTCGCATGACAGAATCAGAGTTTGATCGATCACCGCGGCAGACATAGGAAGCCTTGCCGTATCAGGCAATGGCCCATTTCATTAAAAATCGAAACGCCTCGAAATGAGCGATTTGGTTAACGCCGGAAGCGCTGTGTCACCAGCCTTCAGAGAGCACCTTCTCCAGCATGTCGACGAAGAAATCCGCGCTTTCGATGCTGAGGCAGAGCGGCGGTTTGATCTTCAGCACATTCTGGTGATCGCCGGTCGGCTGCATGATGACGCCGAGTTCGAGAAGCCGGTCGCAGATGGCAGCGGTCTCTTCCATCGCCGGCTCCAGCGTCGTTCTGTCGCGGACGAATTCGAGGCCGAGATAGAGCCCCATGCCGTGCACGGCGCCCGCGATCGGATGGCGGTCGATCAGCGCGGCGAGCCGCGCCTTCAGATGATCGCCGACCGTCCTGGCGTTTTCCTGGAGCTCTTCCTCAGCCATGATGTCGAGCACCGTCATGCCGGCGACGCAGCTGACCGGGCTGCCGCCGGTGGAGGAAAAGAACGCGCCTTCTTTCTCCAGAGATTGGGCGATCTCCCGCGTGGTGATGACGGCGCCGAGCGGATGGCCGTTGCCCATGCCCTTGGCGATGGTGATGATATCGGGCACGACCCCTTGCTGCTCGAAGCCCCAGAAATAATGCCCCAGCCTGGAATAACCGACCTGCACCTCGTCGGCGATGCAGACGCCGCCGCGGGCGCGTACCTGCGCATAGATGTCCCTGAGATAACCGTCCGGCAGCGGAATGCCGCCGGCATTGCCGTAGACCGATTCGCAGATGAAGCCCGCAAGCCCGTCGCCGCTGGCGTCGATCGCCTCCAGCACCGGGGTTACGGCGCTGAGATAGTGCGCTGCCGTATCGGGACCGCGGAATGCGCCGCGATAGATATTCGGCGACACCACGGCATGCACCCAGTCCGGCCGAGTGGTGAGAGCCTGCGGGTTGTCGGCGATCGAGGTGGAGACGGCATCGCTCGCCGCCGACCAGCCATGATAGGCTTCGAGCAGGCACAGCATGTTGCGCGCGCCGCTATGGGCTTGCGCCAGCCGAAGCGCCAGATCGTTCGCCTCAGAACCGCTGTTGACCAGGAAGACCGCGTCGAGTCCATCCGGCGAAAGGGCAGCGAGGCGCTCGGAAAATTCCGTGATCGCGGCATAGTGAAAGCGTGAGTTGGTGTTGAGCCGCAGCCATTGCGCGCTGATCGCCGCCGCGAACTTGGGATGGCCATGGCCGAGAATGGTGACGTTGTTGACCATGTCGAGATAGGCGCGGCCCTCGACATCGAACAGGTGTTCCCGCCAGCCGCGCTCGATCTGCGGCGGTGCCGCGTAATAATTCTTCTGCGGCCTTGCGAGATGCGCCTGCCGCCTGGCACGCAGTCCTGCAGTATCAGGTTTCGGCGCATCCGCTCCGGGGCTGAGAAGGAGTGACGGCGAAGGGCAGAGGACCGACCAGGCCGCCGCCTCGCGCGGTGTGGCAAAGAGCGGCGGTTCGAGACCGGCGACACTGCAAAACTGGACACGCAGCCCGCCGAGCGACGAAGCCTCTCCGAAAACCGTGCCGAGCGGATCACCGCCGGCAACCTCGGCGCCATCCTCGACCGAGAGGTCAAGCCCATCGAGATGCAAGGTGATGCTGTCGCCGGCGAGCGTCAGATGCTGGTCCTTCCAGCCGATCCGGCCGGCAAAGGGGGCCGCAACCGCGCTGCCTGCAGCAAGGCAGATATCGATATGCAGCGCGCAGGTCGCTTGTTCCTTCGCATTTCCCAGACTCGCGCGGGAAAGCCGATATTCGCCGTAGCGCGTTGCCGCCGTGCCGTTTTCGGTCGCGGCGCGGGCAAGCAACCGCCAGTCCATGTCGGCATTCAACCAGTTGCCGGCGGAAAAATGCGGGCTGCGCACCCCAAGATCGACATAGGCGATCTCGGCGGGATCGATGTCGGGCAGCAACGGCAGCCATCCCGATGCTTCCGGGGCGGCGACGTCGACGCCGGCCGCTTTGAGGATCGCCGCTTCCATGAGTTCGAAGGGAACGGACATCGCCGCATCGAAGATCGCCCACTCGTGCGCGAGATTGCCGCGGACATAGTCATTATCGGGATCGACCGAAATCTGCTGCTCGCCGCTGGCGACGAGAATGACGGCGCGTGCGACGACTAATGGCCAGAGCGCCTTCAGCTCCTCCTCGGTCAGCGGATAGATCGCCTGATAGGCGGTGACGGCGGGCAGGACATGAAAAGGGTCGCCATCCGTCTGATGCAGCAGCGAAGCGCAGGTGACGGCGAGGTCGCCGACCAGCCAGCCGCGGATGATGTCGCCGAAATCGATCACCCCGTCAGGGACTATGTGACCACGGGTATTGCGGTGACCGACGACATTGTCGCCGGTGACGTCGTGATGCACGGCCTGCAGCCGGAGCGATGGCGCCAACGGCTGGATGCGACGAATGGCCATCACCATGGTCTTGGCGATCCGGTCGCGCGCCGCACTGTCGGTGATCGCAGACAGCAGCTGCACCGCGACCGGTCCGGCGCGCCGGAGATCCCATTGCAGGCTGCGGTCGAGACCGGGATGGTTGAAATCGGCAAGCGCCTGGGCCAGCCTCGCGCAGAGCGCACCAAGTGCTGCGACCGAAGCCGGCGCCAGATAGGTCAGCTCCGTCAGCCCCTGGCCTTCCAGATATTCGAGCAGCCGCACCTGGTAGCCCTGCCCGCGCACGGTCAGGACGACGATCTCCCGCCCGTCATTCGCGGAGATCACGTTCGGAACGCGCGGCGCATCTTGCCTGCTTTTGAGATGATGGATCGCCGCGTTCTGCGCTTCGAGCTCGCGGGTCTCGTAGGCAGCATGGCAGATCTTCAGGACGTAGCGACCGCGATCGCTATCGACGCGGTAATTCCGATCCTGCTGGCTGCCGAGTTCGGTCAGCGTGCCGGACAGGCTGTAATGGGCAAGAAGGATCTCTTCCGCATCCGCAACGGTAACGTCGGGACGCGGCAGCGCCATGCGGTCAACCAGCACCTCGTCGGTCATGACACCCCCTCCCGCAGCATGATTCGATTACCTCACGCGATAATCAAATACTTGCTGCTGGCAGGCAACGGGAGATTGTCGTTTGCCAGCAGAAGAGATGTAGCTCTTTGCCCGCGCTCAACCCATGCGTTCGGAGGCGTAGCTTCCGGGGCTTGCCGGGAAGACCACGGTGCGGTTGCCGTTGATGAAGGTGCGGTGATGGATATGGGCGTGGATGGCGCGCGCCAGCACCTGACTTTCGACGTCGCGGCCGATCGAGACATAGTCGTCGGGCGACTGCGCATGGGTGATGCGCGCCGTGTCCTGCTCGATGATCGGGCCTTCGTCGAGATCGGCGGTGACGTAATGCGCCGTCGCCCCGA
>NZ_ML133536.1 GCF_003985145.1 Rhizobium anhuiense
CCTGAACGCAACGCCACGCAAATGCCTCGGCTACAAAACGCCGGCAGAAGTCTTCCGCCAGAAACTCCTCGCGCAAATCAGGCGTACCGGTTAGCCTCTCAAAGCCCGCAGGTCGCGGTTCAGCATGGACTCACAAAAACCTCAAGCTTGTGAAGCGAGTTCTGATTGCACGACCTCGAAATGAATCGTCGCGCCCACCCGCAAGCTGATTTCGTTTACAGAGTTTACCATCAATTCAAAGCAACTCTCGAGCAAACCGATTCGTTGCTTGTCTCCGGCGAGTGTGAATTTTCCCAGGAACAACAACGCGCACACTTTGTCCGGCCGAGCGCAGAAGACCAATTTACTGCCCTCGGCTTCTAGCACCAGGAATGCGTCATCGGATGCCATTCCGGGGAACATTTCGTAAGCTCGAGAAAGTCTGGATCGGATTACGTCATAGCTCTCTGAAGTTTCAATGGCGCCGACCAGGGACAAATACGGCAATCTGGTCGAACTCCGCAACCACACTTGAGTTCCGTCGGCTTTGAGAAACATACATATCTCCGTCGTATCTTAGAAGGTACCAGGTCTTGAAACACTCCGTGGTTCAGTGCCAAGCAGTCTCCCGTTGCCCTGTTCATCCGGAGATGGCGCTACAGCCCAATCGACTAGGTTCAACGCTCGGTGAAGTATCGCCTCGGCTTCAGCGTGGTTGGTCGAAGCGGCGATAACATGTCCAATTATGTCTAGATAATCACCTTTCCTGACAAGAGAGGCTCCCGGGTCAACATGGAATCTAACCTCAGCGATCCCTGGTACAATCTCCGCCAGATCGGTACCTCTGATGTGAGCCAGTGTGCCGTCCCGATCAGGTACGAAAAAATGGGCAGCCGCGACGCGGGAGCGGCTTGTATGCAGGTCGCACTTTTCCCCGATAACAAGGTTGATGTGTTGTTCGATGACATCTAGACCGTAGGCCAACTGGACCAGCCGAGAAGTGGTCCAACCCGGAAGCCGTGGGTTGACTTCCATCACGACTGGGCCTCGTTTTGTCCAGCGGAGTTCAACATTTGCTGGGCCCCAGCCGAGGCCGAGTGCTTGCAAGCACCTCAACGAGACATCCGTGATACCCTCGTGCTCCTCATCAGTTAGCTGGGCTGGAAACATGCTTCTACGAGGAACGAAATGAGGCGGGGGCCCAAATTCGGCTGAACCAATCGCAATGACTGCGTTCCCCATTGTAACAACGTCATAAAAAGGCCCTTCTACGAACTCCTCAACAAGTATTGTCGGCGAAGACCGCCAGGGGAAAGCCCCTCCCAGCAGATAGGTTGTGTGTTCGGCTAACTCAGCGGCATCGCGACATAATCGGACACCGCTGCTTCCGTTCCCAACTGCGGGCTTAACAATAACCGGGAACCCGATGTTAGCGGCAGCCCTATCCACAGTCATTGCACTAGCTGCCCATCGAAAGGTCGGCACTGGCAGGCCATTTTGCGTCAGGAGCTGACGTTGATTAAATTTGTCGCAGCAACGTTCGATCAAAAGGGGGTCCGGACCTGGTCGGTCGAAGCACCGGCATAGCTTTCCGACCGTCACGTTAACCGACTCGCCGCGGGTCGCAAAACCGACAAACCCGGCAATATCATAGGTCGTAGCCAGATTGAGGCACTCACGCTTCACCGAATCGAAATCGTCAGTATCGACCATTATCGCCTTACCGCCTTCCGCCATAAGGTAGTCATACTGCGTTGGATCAGCCGCCAGGGTAATCGGTTGTAGTCCACGACGTCGGGCGGCCTGGACGTACAGCAGACCATTACTTCTCGATCCTTCAATGAGTACGAGTGCTTTTGTTCGCATTGGGTGTTGACCCTCCATCCGTCCGAGGCTGTATCCGAAGGCAAATTCGCACTGAATTGTCTCTAGAGGTTCCCATTTTTCCAAGGTTCGCGTATTGCATCGCAATTTACTGGCCACAAGAGTGTCCCCTGCGTGAGTAAATAGATGACGTAGTCTAGAAGACCTCAGCCGTCGGTAGCGTTCTCTCGATATCGGAAAGAAGTAGAGGCAGTTTAGACACCAAATGCTGATTGTTCAGATCTATAAGCCTGAGAAAATCTTGGTCGTACATAGTCACATAGTTGAGCTTCGGGACCGCGCATTTCGACAGCACCGGAATTGACGAAAGGTCCACTATGATGCGTGGCTCCAGTCGCAGAAGGGCGCCCTTTAGAGCCGCTTTGTAATCTTCACTTAAATCGGCGGTTGCGATAACAGCGCATGATCGCAGCTCTCGAACGCCCCCAATCTCTTCTGGACGCATTATCGCGATTTCCCTGTCAGAGGAGCCCCGGAGGCGCCTGCGAAGTTTTTTGGGATTCCGCGTTACGACTACAGTGGAACGGAATCGATCTGCCCCTCCAGTGCTGATTAGGTCGCGCCCCAGCATACCTGCCCCAATCATGTAAAGACGGCCGGGTTCCTCTATCCCCTTAAATTGCTCGGCTATTAAGTCGTAAACAATTCGATCATAGTTGAACGGTGCGATGAAGTGCAGTCGCTCTCGCGATGCGCGACCCACACCTAGTGCCAGCCGTGCGATCCGAGAAATTGGAAGCGCCGGATCAAGGAGCGCGACAGCATTCGAAACTTGATCGTTAACGTAGGGCTCCCCAAGGATCTGGGATTTAGCACCGGAAGAGATCTCCGCGAGACGCTTAGCAACAGCCCTCGCACCTTTGACAAGCGCGCGCGGAAAACCAGAGAACAAAAGATCTATATTTCCGAGCGCAGACTCTTCTCCATAGACTTCAACGCGCAGGCAGGTTGTGATTAAAAGGATCCCGCGTTTCGCTAAATCGATCGCCATCGGTTTGATCTTCGCTGAATGCTGCGCCATTTGAAATGGCGACGTCATTTCGTGATCAACGTAGTGCCCAACGATATCGGTCATCATTTCACTCCTGATCTTGGCTGAAGGCCTAGGGATGTCAGAGGCGCTCGACTTCGAAACTCCAATGAACCGCGCCTCGGACTTAGATGTTTTAGCTGTCACTCCGCACAGCGGTGGTTCGTACTGGTCTCCTTTCGGCCATTAGCTTGCAAAGAATTGCTAAGTCCCCTTCGCCTCAATAGCGTCTACAAGTCGTGAGAGCGCGTGGACGTAGGCGGCGCTTCGCAGGGTGATGTTCTTGTCCTTCGCACACGCCCATATTGCGGCTCCTTCCTCTTCCATCTTCGTCTTCAGCCGGGCATGTATGTCCTCAATGAGCCAACGGTCGCCTTGGCGGTTCTGCACCCATTCGAAATGCGAGACAGCGACCCCACCCGCATTCGCGAGGATATCCGGAAGAATGACAACGCCCCTGTTCTTGAGGATCTCATCAGCCTCCAGCGTGATCGGGCCGTTGGCGAGTTCAAGAATGATCGGAGCCTTTACGTTGGCAGCGTTACCCGCGTGGACCATGTCCTCCAGGGCTGCCAAAACGAGCAGGTCGCAATCCACCGAAACCAGTTCGTCGGCAGCAATTCTCGAGACACCGTCTGAACTCGCGAAGCTGGTAACGCCTCCGTTGCGCTCTTTAGCAGCATTCAGCTTTTTGATATCGAGGCCCGCCGGGCAACGAATTGCACCCTTTGAGTCGGAAACGGCCACGATCTTGTATCCGGCCGATTCGAGCAACTGCGCCATGTGAGATCCGGCGTTGCCGAAGCCTTGGATCGCGGCTCGTGCACCCGGAGTAAAGCCGAGGTCCTTCGCCAGGAATTGGAGGAGATAATAGCCGCCACGGGCCGTCGCATCATCACGGCCAAGCGAGCCACCAAGGCTGATTGGCTTACCGGTGGTGACCGTCGGCGTCCATTCGCCAACGATAGAAGCGTATTCGTCCGCCATCCATGCCATGGTCGTTGCGTTGGTGTTGACGTCGGGCGCCGGGATGTCGCGGTTGGGCCCGATGACATGGGCAAAGCAACGGACATAGCCACGCGCAAGACGCTCCAGTTCAGTCTTGGAGAGAGGGTGAGGATCAATCTGGACGCCGCCTTTGCCGCCACCAAATGGCAGGTCCACCACTGCGCACTTGACAGTCATCAGGAGGGCGAGCGTCTCTACTTCATCTGCCGTTACACTAGGGTGATATCTAATGCCGCCCTTGGTTGGGCCGCGGGTATCGTCATAGCGGCAGCGCAAGGCCGGAAAGTGCTTGTGTGAACCGTCGTCCATTTGGATCGTCAGACGGGCGTGCGTGGTCGCTTTCGGGGACGCCCATCTTTCAAGAATTATCGGGTCGATGTTGAGGTGCTTGGCCGCATCAACAAGACGTGTCAGGGCCTTTTTCAACTTGCTGGCCATTTAGCGTATCCCAATTCGAATGATCACCGGTATCCGTGGTACGCGATGGTCCAAGAGGGCCGCTAGCGTGTTTTGGGACGTAGTGGACTTGCCAAATCCGCCCTTTCCATAAAATCTGACGCAGAGCTGCCATGCTTGGCGTTCCTTCCTGTGTTCGAAGCAATGCGGTTATTCCGCAACGCGGCGGCGGCCGTTTCCGCTGCCTCGCAATAGCTCTCAAGATTCATGCCAAGCAGGCCGATTAGATGACGAACAATAATTCCCTGCTATTCCAGTTATGTGGGCGGAAAAGGCGCGCGATCGAGGAGGTAACCTTTGTCGCTGATCTGACAAAGGTGACGACAATGTTGGATTGTTGTCATGCGTCTGAAGGATGGCGCTGGCTCAATGTAGCAAGTCGCGTCAGATCAAGTGGCTTCGGCTTGTTCATTTGATCATACGGTAGCTCGCCCAGCCGATCAGAACGGCGTTGATGTAACGATTGAGGCGGAGAAAGAGCTCGATGCGCTGCGGCAGCGTTTATGGACGGCTTTCGATTGAGATTCCCAGCAAGGATTTCTCTACGCATCTGCCAATGATCCTGCTCACGCCGCAACGTCCAGTTAAACCGCTTGTCCAACCTCACTAGGCGCCCGCAACGTTATTCTCTCGATCGCTGTGCTTCTGATCGCGCATACGGTGTCGCTAGTCAGACTATCAACGGTAAACCGAATCTCGATACACGCCCACCGCACCAGAACTTCAGTCCCCTTGCTATTTCCCGGCGTATTATTCGGCGTTGAAACCTTCCGGCTCGTGGCGCAGCTATCGTGGACTTATCCGACCTGAAGCCTATCGAACCGCCCCTCGGTTCGCTGTGGTGATCGGGGCGGATTGCGACACGACATGTCGGCACCCCTACAAAACCCCTCCGCATAACGACAACGAAACATGTGCAATCTCGAAGGCTTACCGGCGCAACCTGATTGGCACGAGTAGTGCTCAGAGTAAGCCGGGTCCCTAAAGCCCAAATCCGATTGGGAGCTTAACGCCTATGCACATCGTGGTCTGTATCAAGCAAGTGCCGGACTTCGGAGGCCTGGTATCGTCTTCGTCGGGAAGCAGACAATTGACGGCGACACGGCCCCGGTCTGATCGGCATTGGAAGGAGGCTGTCCCTCCAGCAATCGACTTAAATAGCGAGGGGATTTGGAATGGCCTCCTGCATCATCTGCATCAGACCTCGGCACCTTCCCGTCACGACGGTGAATATCGTCACGCTCTCAGAAGAAGGAATTTGCAATGTCACGCCGCATCCGCAGAAGCCATTTCAGAAGACGGGATCACAAACGTTCAATGTCCAACCTATGGAACGATCGCCGCGATGGCCTTTCAATATCAAAACAAATCGACCTGATACTTGGCCGGAAGGGCTCATTCCTCTAGCACGAAGCGGCCCATAAAATACTGTGGAGCATAAAACATGGCCTCTAGTTTAAGTAGCGGCTCTCCAGCCCCTTCGATCAAAGTGCAGAACTGGCTGCGCGGCGATCCGCTTTCCAAAATCCAGCTCGGCAAAATAGGCATCGTTGCGTTCTTTTCGACTACCTGGGGTTATTGCGGGAAGGAGACATCCGATCTGGCGAAATTCAGCGACACGGGAGTTGAGTTCATCGGGATCGCAGCAAGTGAGGAAGCTGCAACGGCTGACGACGCCCGAGCCCAGGTGGACGCGTCTATAACCAAATCGCTCCCGAATACGAGCATTCGGATGGGGTTCGACCACTCAGGCGAAATGAAAGAGGTTTGGCTCAAAGCCAGCCTGTCGTTCCACGTTCCAAAGACGTTCGTTGTCGACCGAGACTGTAGTATCGCCTTTATCGGTGATCTGATTATGCTCGAGGACGTTTTGCCAAAAGTGATTAACGGCAGCTGGCGCGCCAGCGCGGAAGCAAAGAATGCCGAAAAGGAGCGGATTGCTGAAGGCGAGACTTATGCTGCGGCGATTAGTTCCATGATCGAGTCTCGGCGGCGACAGAGATTAAGAATTGGAAGACGGCGCTCTCGGCCATTGAGGAGGGCATCAACCTGAACCCGGACAGCATCTTCTTGCGGCGCAACTTTATTGGCGCGAGCAGTGCTCAAAGTTAGCCGGGTCCCTAAAGCCCGAATCCGATTGGGGAGCTTAAACGACTATGCACATCGTGGTCTGTATCAAACAAGTGCCTGACTCTGCGCAGATACGCGTCCACCCGGTGACAAATACGATCATGCGCCAAGGCGTACCGACCATCATTAACCCTTACGACCTGTTTGCTCTCGAAGAGGCACTTCAAGTTCGTGACCGCTATGGGGGCGAGGTGACCGTTCTGACGATGGGACCGCCCATGGCTGAGCAAGCGCTACGCAAAGCCCTTACCCACGGCGCAGACCGCGCAGTGCTTCTGACCGACCGCCACTTTGCTGGATCTGACACGCTGGCGACCTCGTATGCTCTTTCTCAAGCAGTAGCGAAGATTGGCGAGAGCTATGGGGCGCCTGATATCGTCTTTACGGGAAAGCAGACAATTGACGGCGACACGGCCCAGGTCGGACCCGGAATTGCAAAGAGGTTGAACCTCCAGCAACTGACTTACGTAACGAAGATTGTCTCCATTGATCCCACTTCGCGCGAGCTCATGGTTGAACGGCACGCGGAGAGCGGCACGCAGATGCTGAAGAGCACGTTGCCATGTCTCATCACCGTGCTGGAAGGTGTCAATGCTATCCGCCGGGGTTCTCTTGATGACGCCTTCCGTGCAGCGCGAAGCCCGGTTCTTAAATGGGGGGCCGCTGACGCCGGCATTGGGGAGTTGACCAAATGCGGCCTGCGGGGATCGCCGACGGTCGTGAAGCGAGTATTCGCTCCTGGTCCGCGCGCCGAAAAAGCTATGCAAATGGAGATTAACGACAAAACGTTGGCCGAGGTCGCCGCGGAGACGGTCGCTGCAATTTTTGCCCGCCAGCCTGTTTTGGAACGCAAGCTCACGTCCCATGGCAATCGGTGAGCAGCGAGGAGTAGATTTTGGTCGCTAGAAAAAATGAAACGACGGCAAACGCGGTCGGCCGCGCCAGCTCAGGGAAAAAGCTGCTTAAGTGTTTCGAAGATCACCGGCATGTCTGGGTCTTCATGGAACTTGAGCGCGGCAATGTTCATCCCGTATCAATTGAACTCCTCGGCGAAGGCCGCAGACTAGCTGACAAACTGGGTGTCCAACTGGCCGGGGTAATCCTCGGTTCGTCTGAAGGCGTGGGCACCAAGCCTGCGATCGAAGAGGCCTTCGCTTACGGAGCTGATGTCGCCTATCTGGTAGAATCGCCCCTCCTCGACAACTATCGAAACGCACCCTTCACCAAGGCTTTGACGGATCTGGTCACTACTCACAAACCAGAAATTCTCCTTCTCGGCGCGACCACGCTCGGCCGCGACCTAGCCGGTGCTGTAGCAACGACCTTACAAACAGGGCTTACGGCTGATTGCACCGAGCTGGATGTGGATGGAGATGGTTCACTCGCAGCAACGCGGCCAACTTTCGGCGGGTCCTTGTTGTGCACGATCTACACGCTGAACAGCCGGCCGCAAATGGCAACGGTGCGGTCCAGGGTCATGGCGACGCCGCAACGTGTGGATAAGCCAATCGGACGCGTTATCCAACATCAACTCCTGATGGTTGAGGAGGAGATCGTCACCAAAGTCCTCGCGTTCCTTTGCAACAGTGGGTCTGAGCAATCCGATCTGGCCAACTCCGACATTGTGGTTGGCGGCGGTCTCGGCCTCGGCACTGCAGGAAACCTGCAATACTTGAGAAACCTGGCAACGACGATCGGCGGGGGAGTCGGGTGCTCGCGCCCACTGGTCCAAAAAGGCTGGATGCCTGCTGATCGACAAATTGGTCAGTCCGGCCATACCATTAGACCCAAGCTCTACATCGCGGCGGGAATATCTGGCGCGGTCCAGCATCGCGTTGGCGTCGAAGGAGCCGATCTGATTGTCGCTATCAACCTCGACCAGAACGCTCCGATCTTTGACTTCGCCCACATCGGCGTTGTCGCTTGCGCGCTGGAGTTCTTGCCGGCGTTGACAGAAGCTTTCGCCAAGCGAATGCCACCGCACAACTCTATCAAGGTTATGGACCGAGGAAGGCTAGATGACCAAGAGTAAGTTCGACGCGATCGTCATTGGTGCCGGGATGTCCGGTAACGCCGCAGCGTATTCGATGGCTAGTCGCGGTCTAAAAGTGCTGCAGCTGGAGCGCGGAGAACATTCGGGCTCTAAGAATGTTCAAGGGGCTATATTGTACGCCAACATGTTGGAGGCGATTATCCCAGAATTCCGCGATGACGCCCCTCTTGAACGGCATCTGGTCGAGCAACGATTCTGGCTAATGGATGACTCGTCGCACACGGGCGTGCACTATCGCTCTGATGACTTCAATGAACTGAAGCCAAACCGTTATACGATCATCCGCGCCCAGTTTGACAAATGGTTCTCACGCAAGGTGCGCGAGGCGGGAGGCACAGTCCTTTGTGAAACGACAGCGACCAGACTCGCTTGGGACCTGAACGGTAAAGTAATAGGCGTTCACACGGACCGAGAGGGCGGTGTGATCCTCGCGGACGTAGTCGTCCTTGCTGAGGGCGTGAACGGACTGCTTGGAACACGAGCCGGGTTACGCGATATGCCGAAGCCGGAAAACGTGGCACTCGCTGTCAAGGAAATGCATTTCATGCCGGAAGAGGTCATCGCAGAGCGCTTCGGCCTCAACGGTAGCGAAGGCTGTGTGATCGAAGCCGGCGGCACGATCTCACGCGGAATGGCCGGACTGGGCTTCGTTTATACCAACAAGGAGTCGATCTCGGTGGGGATCGGCTGCCTCGTCTCCGGTTTAGCAGAAGGCATGGAAAATCCGTACCGCCTTCTTGACGCCTTCAAGCGACATCCCTCGATCCGACCATTACTGGCCGGATCAGAGATAAAAGAATACGCCGCGCATCTTATTCCCGAAGGGGGCTTCAAGGCAATCCCGCAACTCTTTGGCGACGGGTGGGTGGTCGTGGGCGATGCGGCGCAACTAAACAATGCCGTGCATAGGGAGGGATCAAACCTCGCGATGACATCAGGCCTCATGGCCGGCGAAGCGATCTCTCAGATAAAGAGCCGTGGCGGCTTGATGACGAAGCGCAATCTCTCTCTCTATAAGGGCATGCTGGATAAGTCGTTCGTCATGAAAGACCTGATCAAACACAAAGATCTTCCAAGCCTCCTCCACACCGACAGTCACAATTTTTTCATGACCTATCCAACGCTTATATCACAGGCAGCGCAAAATTTTGTGCGTGTCGACGGTGCACCTAAAATCAACAGGGAGAAGGCTACAGCTGCCTCCTTTGTCAAGGCACGATCCCGTTGGGGGTTGATCAGCGACGCGGTCCGCTCCGCCGCATCTTGGCGTTAAAGGAAAATTCGATGAAGGCGACCATCATTGAGCGCATTGAGGACAAGCTGTACCAAAACCGATATCTCGTCGACACTGGACGTCCGCATATCACAGTGCGACCGCACCGGTCGCCAAGCCCGAACCTGCTCGCCTTGACGCAAGTCTGTCCGGCCAAATGCTACGAAGTGAACGAAATTGGTCAGGTGGCGATTGTTTCCGATGGCTGTTTGGAATGCGGCACATGCAGAGTGCTATGCGAAGCGAGTGGCGACATCAAATGGAATTATCCCCGGGGCGGGTTCGGGGTCCTCTTCAAATTTGGATGAGGAGTCCCTACCTCCGCCGGAATAGCAGCGACCGATCCAGCTGCATTAGCGGCGGCGATTGAGTGTGCATCCACTCATCACCTTTCGAAAGGCAATTTTCTATGCCGCCGGAACACGTATTTTTAACTTAGGAATATGCGTTAGCATATTTCGCGCACCAGGGTAAAAAGCAGTGCACCCTCCCCTGTTTGTAGGCATGATTAAACCAGAGGCGCGGCTCCATATACTCTACGACATATCCAAAGAGCTCATCTCTTCTTTTCCTCTAGACAACGTACTGAAGGCTGCGATGAACGCCCTCGTCAAGCATCTGCAATTGCGCGATGGCGGAATCGTGATTCACGGCGCCGGAGGAGAGCCCTGGATAAACGTGCGGGCTCCCATTGGGCACGACGTTCGCTCGCGTTCTCTTACGACTGAACACGCGGACGCAATAAATCGTGTCATCACTAGCGGTGAGAAGCACTTTGGGAAAAATTCTGCCGTTCTCCCCGTTAAAGTAAACCGGAAAGCAATTGGCGCATTGTGGATTGATTTCGCGCAGAAAAGCGGAGATGAGGACGAAGCCCTTCTGGCAATGATTGCCGTCCTGATCGGCTTAACCTGCCAGCGCTATCGCGAATTGTGCAGCGATGGCGGCGCAGTCGCCGAGGAACAACAAGCAGGACAGATTCCGAAAATCAATTCCAAGCCTCAACCCACCCAGCTCGATAAAATCGACTGGATCGTTGGGGAGAGCCCCGCGCTCAAGAGGGTATTAGCTACCACCAATATCGTGGCGGCGACGAACTCCGCGGTGCTCTTGAGAGGAGAGAGCGGCACTGGCAAGGAATGCTTTGCAAGAGCAATACACGCGTTATCGATACGGAAAAGCAAGGCGTTTATTAAGTTGAATTGCGCCGCGCTGTCGGAAACCGTTCTGGAATCCGAATTGTTTGGCCATGAGAAGGGTGCTTTCACCGGCGCTCTCCTTCAACGAGCTGGACGCTTCGAACTGGCCAATGGCGGAACGCTGTTGCTTGATGAAATTGGCGATGTATCACCACAATTCCAGGCGAAGTTATTGCGCGTGTTACAGGAAGGCGAATTCGAACGTCTCGGCGGAACGAAGACATTGAAAGTAGACGTCCGAGTTATATGCGCCACCAACAAAAACCTTGAAGTGGCCGTCCTTCGAGGGGAGTTCAGAGCCGACCTCTATTACCGGATCAATGTGGTGCCCATCATTTTGCCGCCGCTTCGGCAGCGCGACGGAGACATTTCGCTTCTAGCGCAAGTGTTTCTCGAGCAATTCAACAAGGCAAATGATCGAGATCTCGACTTCGCGCCGTCGGCAATAGACATTTTGTCGAAATGCGCCTTTCCCGGCAATGTTCGTGAGCTGGACAATTGCGTACAAAGGACCGCTACTCTCGCCAGTTCAAATACGATCGCTTCATCAGATTTTGCCTGTCAGCAAGACCAGTGTTCTTCGGCGCTCCTCTGGAAAGACGCCCACGACGGTATTGGCAACGACGCGGTGCATCGTCTCAACCCACGAGATGCAACGTTAGGCGGACTGGGGGCCAACGCAGGTACTCTCACGGGTTCCGCAGCCACAGTGGAGGCACCCGGTCTCACTGAGCGTGATCGGCTGATCAATGCAATGGTGAAGGCTGGTTGGGTACAGGCCAAGGCGGCTCGTATACTAGGGAAAACGCCGCGGCAGGTGGGCTATGCGCTGCGCCGGTTTGGTATCGATGTGATCAAAGAGTGAAGGTGAGCGATGTCAAGAGCATCGTAAGCTTTGGTTGCCGGAGAAGCGACTTCGGGCGCAATCCTGCCTTGATTGCTACAAAACATCTCCGACAGCGAGCGCGGAAACGGGCGGTAAAGGCGACATAAGCGCTTAAACAGCAATGTCTCGTCGACCGGAATCGATCTTGCTTTTGGAGGTTTAACCTTTCCTAGCCAATGGAACAATGCGATGTCGGAACCGGAAATAGAGGTCGGGATGACCAGCAGCGCCCCCTTCGACCGGGCGCCGATGGCGCCCGCTATGCGCGGCGGCCGCGCATCTTCGTCCTATGACCTTTCGGTGACGGATGACATGGATGCGCGGATCTGGGAGAGAATCAAAGACCATCCCTGCTTTTCAGAGCAAGCCCATCACTATTTTGCTCGCATGCATGTCGCGGTCGCACCTGCCTGCAACATCCAGTGCAACTACTGCAATCGCAAATATGACTGCACCAACGAAAGCCGTCCCGGGGTCGCATCAGTCAAGCTAACTCCCGACCAGGCACTACGCAAGGTGATTGCCGTCGCCAGCAAAGTGCCGGAGCTTTCCGTAATCGGCATTGCCGGACCGGGCGACGCTTGTTACGACTGGAAGAAAACAGTAGCGACGTTTGAAGGCGTTGCCAGAGAAATACCTGACATCAAACTATGCATTTCTACGAATGGATTGGCGCTTCCGGACCATGTCGATGAGCTAGCTGACATGAACGTCGATCACGTGACGATCACCATCAACATGGTGGATCCGGAAGTCGGGGCGAAGATCTATCCATGGATACTCCACGGTCATCGTCGATACACTGGGATAGAAGGTGCCAGGATCCTTCACGAGCGCCAAATGTTGGGTTTGGAAATGCTGACCGAACGCGGCATCCTCACCAAAATCAATTCGGTTATGATTCCAGGCGTCAATGACACGCACCTCGTGGAAGTTAACCAATGGATCAGAGACCGCGGGGCATTCATGCACAATGTTGTGCCCCTGATTTCAAAGCATTCGCATGGTACTTATTACGGTCTCACGGGTCAGCGTTGCCCGGAGCAGTTCGAACTAAAGGCACTTCAAGACTGTCTCGATGGTAACGTTAAGCTTATGCGCCACTGCCAACAGTGCCGGGCCGACGCCATCGGTTTGCTGGGCGATGATCGTGAGCGAGAGTTTGCCCTCGACCAAATCTCCACCAAAGCTGGATACGATGCCAACAAGCGCGAGGTATATCGGAAGCTGGTCGAGCATGAGCGAGAGGATCAATTTGCAGCAAAATTGGACGCGAACAAAGCAGTCAAGTCACTGGGTTCGTCGGGAACTCTTGTCGTTGCCGTGGCGACTAAAGGTGGCGGCCGGATCAACGAACATTTCGGTCAGGTAAGAGAACTCCAATTGTATGCCGTCTCTCGAAAAGGGATCAACTTGGTGGGACACCGTAAGGTTCTGCCATATTGCTTGGGTGGCGTAGGCGAGGAGAGCGCTCTGGATCAAATCATCGTTGCACTCGACGGTATCGATATTCTGCTCTCTGCCAAAATTGGCGATGGACCAAAGAAGCGGTTGGCAAAAGCTGGCGTGCGAGCAACGGACGCATTTGCCTATGCTTACATCGAGACTGCGATCGGCGCGCTGTACATCGCCGAGTTTGACCGCAAGCCGTCGATGCCGACGGCGTTACCCCTCTGACTGACTCAGGAGTTGAAACATGGCTTATAAGATCATTGCATCCCAGTGCACCCAGTGCGGCTCTTGCGAATTTGCATGTCCCTCAGATGCGATCAGTTTCAAAGGTGAAGGATATGTTGTGGATTCAAAAAAATGTACCGAGTGCAAGGGTGAGTTTGACACGCAACAATGCGCTTCGGTGTGTCCGATGCCAAAGACCTGCGTCCCTGCTTGATCGCCACCGACTAAAGCGCGAAAAATGAGACGAGCGGGCGAACATGCGGTTAGAAAATTGCGTACTACCGGTATCACATCCAGTGAGCGGATTCCGCCCAAATCTGATGTAGAGCCATAACGGAGGTATCGGCCTGGGGATATTTCCAACCAGAATAATGGGCTTTGATAACGCTCGACTTTGAAAGCTCCCAAAGCAGCCAGCGAGAAGGAACATGCATGAGAGTGACAATCAGCAGAACTGACGTCGGCTTATCGGCCTATATTCACAAGAAAGACCTCGAGGAACCGATCATCTCGGTTGAGCACAAAAGCCTATGGGGCGGCTTTATTCTGCTGAAAAACGGATGGCAGATTGCTCTTCCCGACCTGTCGCAGAACAGGCGCCTGCCCGTCACTGTCGATGCGAGGAGGCTATCCAGTTAGAGTGCGTGCGCCGGTCGATAGACGAAGTGCAAAGCGCAAGCAGTTCATACGCCCCATCGAGAGCATCCATCCTTTGCCGGTCCGTTGAAGACGACGATTGGCAAAAGATTGCCCGTATATCAGGAGGAATCCGACATGACCCAACTCAACGAAACAACGCTTAAGGAGCTCGTGGACCGCATCTTTGGCGACCTTGGTGGTGCATTCAGCGTGCCGCTGGTGCGGATCGGCGATGACCTTGGCCTCTACAAGACGCTGAAGGCGATCGGACCCGCGACGGCCGAGGAGGTTGCCGTGGCCGCGGGATGCACGCCTCGCTATGTGCGCGAGTGGTTGGCAGCGCAGGCGGCTTCGGGCTATGTGCATTACGAGAATGGCCGGTTCTCGCTCACGCCCGAGCAGGCCTACGTGTTTGCTGAACCCGACAGCCCGGTCAACCTGATTGGCGCCTTCGATACGGCTGCCGCCATGGTCGGAAATCAGGCGAAGGTGCAGTCTGCCTTCAAGACAGGTGAAGGCGTTGCCTGGGGTGACCAGGCTGGCTGCATGTTCTGCGCTGTCGCGCGGCTGTTCCGCCCTGGTTACGTCAATGCGCTGGTCCAGGAGTGGCTGCCGGCGCTCGATGGCGTGAACGCCAAGTTGAAATCGGGTGCAACGGTCGCCGACGTCGGATGCGGGCACGGGGTATCAACGGTTCTGATGGCGCAGGCCTTTCCCAAATCCCAGTTCACGGGTTACGACTTTCATTTGGGCTCGATCGCGGCTGCGAAAGCGCACGCTGAAGCGCACGGTTTGACGAACGTGCAGTTTGAGGTGGGCCGCGCGCAGGACTTCGACGGTAGCGACTTCGATCTGATCACCTGCTTCGACTGCCTACACGACATGGGCGACCCGGAAGCCGCGGCGTCTCATATCAAAAAAGCACTGAAGGAAGGCGGCACCTGGATGGTCGTCGAGCCTTTGGCGGGAGACACGCTTGAGGAGAATATCAACCCGGTCGGGCGGCTCTACTACTCCGCCTCGACGATGATCTGCGTTCCCACCTCCCTGGCGCAGGAGACGGGATTAGCACTTGGCGCTCAGGCGGGAGAGAAGCGATTGACGGAGGTGATCCGGTCAGGCGGGTTCACACATGTCAGACGAGCAGCCCAGACGCCGCTGAACATGGTGCTCGAAGCAACTTGGTGAGAAGGAGTGGTGCATCCGGGACATGCCAGATGGGGCGGGCTCTCGGCGCACACGTGACGTTGAAGGCGGCTAGCACTTGAATTTGGACCGTTTTGCGCTTGAGGGCAGATCCGGTCGCCGCTCTTCAACTCCCTGCTGCACGAGCGAGACAGCGGCGATACCCGCACTGACCGCACGCAATGTGTCGGCACCCTTGACGGCAGCCTTTCCTCACCGTCATCACAAGGCCAGTCGCTTACCAGGAGACGCGCCGTCGCCTGGCCTCCATACGACTTGCGAGATGCCGGGCCAAGCAAAGCAAACCGACCGGATTGATTCTGATGATGATGTGAAGCAGCATCCGTCACCGCATTAGTCGCCGCCGAAGCAATGCGGTCGACACGAGGAATGGTACGACTATGTAGATGCAGAGAACGCCGATATGCAGGGAGACATTGGCGATTGGTTGGCCCAGCATCGTCGGGCGGATAACATCTATCGAATGTGCCAAGGGCAAGAAGGCGGCTATCTGTTGGAATGCTACGGGCAACTGGTCTACGGGAAAGACTGCGCCTGACAAAAACAACATCGGTGTGATGACCAGCGTTTGATAAAATATGAAATAATCGTAGCTGGGCGCGAGGGCCGTGACGACCATTCCAAGGCTCGCAAAGGCTAAGCCCGTGATGGCGATGACCGGAAGAGCGTAGAGAAGAGCCAGCCAGTGAGTGTATCCCAACATGGCGGCGACGATACCAATACCGGTGCCTGCGAGCGACGCCTTGGTTGCCGCCCACGCCATTTCCCCAACGACGATATCCCCCAGCCTGAGCTGCGTGTATAACATTGCTTCCCAGGTGCGCTGGCCCTCCATTCGGCCAAAGGCCGCATAGATAGTCTCGAAGGTTGCAGCAGTCATCGCGCTTGTCGCGATCATTCCAGCCGCCAAAAAAGCAGTGTACGATACGCCGTCAACGCGCCCCACCATCACTCCCAATCCAGCGCCGAGCCCGAATAGATATATAATGGGATCGGCTAGATTTCCCAGAATGGATGCCAACGCCGCTTTTTTCCAAGCCAAATAGTTCCGGCGCCAAACTGCGAGCCAATTTAAACCGCCGGCGGATAATGCTGCTACGCTCATTCTACTTCTCCATCTCGCGTCCGGTTAACCGCAAGAAGACATCTTCTAGATTTGGTGGACGCTCCAGCAAGCGCAGGCCCGTATATCTACGCAGCTGCGCGCGCACCTGCTCTGGATCAGGCGTGTAGCAGAACAGGGTCTCTCCGCTGATCTCCAGTCGCCTAGCATTCGGCCTGATCAAGAGACTAAGCTCCTGCGGATCGCCGCCATAAATTTCGATCACAGGACAGCCAATCTGCTCCTCGATCAGGGCATGCGGTCGGCCCTCGGCGATCTTTCGCCCAGCTTCAAGCACGCACAGCCGGTCGCACAACCGCTCAGCCTCTTCCATGATATGGGTCGTCAGAAGAATTGTCTTGCCGCATGCCAACAGCGATCGAAGTCGTTCCCAGATCAAGTGGCGCGCGTGTGGGTCGAGGCCAGTGGTCGGCTCGTCCAAAATGAGTAGCTGCGGGTCATTAATGAGCGCACGCGCCAAAGTGAGGCGTCGCTTCATCCCTCCCGATAGGTCTGCCACACGCGTATTCGCCTTGCTTTCAAGTCGCGCAAATTCAAGCAGCGATGGGATCACCGTTTCGATTTCTCGGGTGCTCATGCGGAAGTAGCGGCCGTATACCAAAAGGTTCTCGCGGACCGTGAATTCCAGGTCGAGATTATCGAACTGAGACACGATCCCGATTTTCGCGCGCGCCAAGCGAACCTGGCCCGGCTCCTGCGCTCCGAGTACAGTGATCTTGCCTGCATTCGGCGACGTCATTCCGAGGATCATACGGGTGATCGTGCTTTTACCTGCGCCGTTCGGTCCTAAAAGACCAAAACATTCTCCTGCGGCGATAGTAAACGACAAGTCATTGACGACGATTTTACCACCATATGATTTCGAAACGCCGGCCAGGTCGATTGCGACTGGGGACAATGAGCCAGAAGGCGAATCCATTGCCTTAAATTTCGATTGGTGCTGCCGCTCCGATAGGATGAGATGATCCTGGTGCGGATCAGCGATCGTCGTCTTCAAATTCGTTAATTGCCCGTTCATTTCTTGTCCCAGATTTTGAGCTGCAGTGACGCGTTCATCACTCGCCACTATAGGCAATTTCAGATGTCGCCCGCCCTGGCATTTTGGTAGCGCCCTGCTGCCCAACCGTGGGCGCAATCGCGACTGATCCGCGCGACAGCCAGTCGCTATTGGATAGGGTACAAAGGGCATAGGCCTTCAAGGGAATTAAGAGAAAGATGTTCACAAGCGTGTGGAGAGCAAAACCCAGAAACCTCAGTTCGCGGGCGCGATAGGCAGCCACGCTACAGCGGACAAGAGTCATGGATCCAATGACCAGGATCGTCCACCAGGGTAGTGTGGCGGTCAGCGCAAACTGGCCAATTCCTGTCAATACCGACAGCGCAAGAAGTAGCAGGCCGACATTTTGCCCGATTGCGTCCAGCGTGAGATATCGATCGAGACCAGGCAGTACGGGGAGCGCAAGCAAAGTATCCCGAAAGGTGCTGCGTGCCCAGCGTAGTTGTTGGCGTAGATAAACACCCATCGTGTCTGGAACGACTGTCGCCGCGATGGCACTCGGAACATACTCAGTTCGAAAGCCTGCGCTCAGCATGAGAATCGTCAAATGGCGATCTTCGCCGAAGTCACTCGGCTTGCCGCGATAAAGCTGCGTCTCGTACTGATCGAGCAGCGAAAGCATAGCAGACCGACGGTACATCGCACATGGGCCGCAGCAACACATAACTGCACCGAAGCGAGCTTGTGCCGCGCGCTCCTCGTTGCAGGCAAGCCAGTACTCCATGTCAATCAAGCGAGTTAGCCAGGTGTCCGCCTGGTTGCTGGCTTTCATTTGGCCCATCGCCGCACCGACTGCTGGATCCCGCATTTTGTGGGCAAGCTTAGATACGACGTCGGGGGCGATCGTGGTGTCTGAGTCCACATTCAAAATGAGATCCCCAGAGGACTGGGTTATAGCGGCGATTTGCGCTTTGCGCTTTCCAACATTTTTAGGGAGAATTGTGAAGTTGAATCTCTCATCGTCTGCATAGACAGCGCGCTGAGCCACAACCGCGTCGCGATTTTTGGAACCGTCGTCGACTACATAGATGCGCAATTTTCCGGCATAATCTTGCTCCGCAAGCGACGCGAGGCATTCCGAAAGAACGATTGGGTCTTCGTTGAAGCACGGCACGATGACATCAACGCTTGGCACGGGGTTGGTTTCAATGTCTTTCGCAGGTGTTGTTGAGATCGTTGTCCGCCTAGCATGAAAGACCTGCGCGCTCTTATAAACAGTGGAGAGCATTGCATAAAGCGAGATGGCGGCGATGCTGGTTGTTGCGAGCAGGGTCATGGTTTCTCGTTTGTCCAGTGTTTCAGGGAAGTGAACGAATCTCGAATCCGCGGCTATGCAGTGCCGGAATAATTCGAGAGAGTGCTATGAGCGTCTGGTCACGGAGTCCGGCAAGCGAGCATTGCTCAACCTCATCGGGAGGACACCCGTCGTGCAAAAGCACGATTGCCCCAGGCCGAGCAGCAGCAAGCACCTCATCAACGATCACGTCGACGCCCGGGCAAGACCAGTCTCTAGGGTCGGCCGACCAGTGAACGGCTCCAAGTCCAGCCCTCACCGATGCTGAAAGGACGTCTTCAGTCCAAACCCCGTAAGGCGCTCGTAAGTGCCGGACCAAGGCTTGGGGACAGGCCGAGACAATAGCTTGATGCGCCTCGTCTATTTCACGTTTCACATCCTTGGGATCGCAGGTGGCGAGGTCGGGATGCGTCATGGTATGATTGGCGACATCATGACCTTCCGCCACAAGACGCCGAATGAGTTCGGGGTGATCCTTCACGTATGAGCCGATAGCAAAAAATGTCGCCGGAACGCGGTGCTCAGCTAGAACATCCAGGATTTGCGGCGTGCAGAATGGATTAGGACCGTCGTCGAACGTCAAGTAAACGCAGCGAGCTTCGTGGCCGCTTGTGTGATTGACCGGTACTTCGCTCATATATGCGGGCCGTTTCATAGTTCCGACCCGTTTCGTTCAATCAACGAGCCCGCGGGCCACTCAGTCATTGGACGGTCGACGGGAACCACCAATACGAGGACATCTTCAGTGCGCGTGGCTGGCAGGTCGGAATGCGCGTCTGGAAGCGTGGAGCGCACACGCAGCCCGGTCATAATATTGGCGGTCCCGTCTCGGCAGTATCTTTCCATATGATTCCGCATGGCGTGGCGAACTGTTCCGAAAGCAAATGGAACACTCAACTGGCGCAGAACCGGAAACATGGCGCGGACCGAGTGAGCGATGCCTAATCCTTCTAGATCCGGTCGCACTCCGTACAGGCCTAGCTCAGCCACAAGCAAATCAGTCGTACCGACCTTTATGAAGCGGCGTAACAAGCCCATGTGGCTAGCGACGCCGTGCGAGTCATATGCGATTGCGCGGCGTTCGGGCCTCGCACCACCCCAGCTTCGGCCAGTCTCGAACGGCTTGGCATTGAACGCTCCCGTCGGTCCATAGGTCTTACAAAAAAAATCAGCGAGTTCCGCGTGGTCGGAAGCTTCCAGCTCATTTTCCCAGCATATTTTCCATCGCACTTCAGAAGACATGCAAAAGCTCCAAGTTGTTTCTTCGCCCAACCACGATCAGAGCTGCGCGATATTGTTGCGCATACTTGTTGGATTGCCGGTTAGGCAATCGAGCGGTTAAGAGGTTTAAGAGTCTCGAACCGGGCCCCTGCCCGGCACTTCGTTTTTTAGTTCCTGGCCCTGATATTGATCAAGTTCCGGGTTTTCTATAAGTGATCCGAAAGATTGGTAAAATTGATTGTTTGGATGGCAATCATCTATGAAATGGATATTCAACCCATGCGTTTTAAAGGCCTAGATCTAAACCTTCTTGTAGCACTCGACGCTCTAATGACCGAGCGCAAGCTCACAGCAGCGGCGCGCAGCATCAACCTCAGCCAACCCGCCATGAGCGCCGCCATCTCTAGGTTGCGCGACTATTTCCGCGACGACCTTTTTATCATGCAGAGACGGGAGCTAGTTCCGACCCCGCGTGCAGAGGCACTTGCCCCCGCTGTCCGCGAAGCCCTCTTGCATATCCAGGTCTCCGTTATAGCTTGGGATCCAATAAACCCAGCGGAGTCCGACCGCCGATTCAGAATTATCCTCTCAGACTTCATGGCACTGGTCTTCTTCGACAAGATAATATTGCGCTTAGCTCGGGAGGCGCCAGGGGTCAGCTTCGAGTTGCTGCCACTTGACGACGATCCGGAGGAGCTTCTCCGCCGTGGTGATGTCGATTTTCTGATCCTCCCGGATTTATTCATGTCCGGCGCCCATCCGAAGGCAAGGCTTTTCGAAGAGAGACTGGTGTGCGTCGGCTGCCCTACGAACGAGCAGTTACAAGGGCAGCTCTCCTTGGAGCAATATATGTCCATGGGACATGTTGCGGCTAAGTTCGGACGTGGTCTTAAGCCTTCCGTAGAGCAATGGTTATTGATGCAGCACGGCCTCAAGAGGCGTATTGAGCTCGTCGTCCCGGGGTTTAACTTGATCCCGCCATTGCTGTCTGGCACTAATCGAATAGCAACCATCCCCCTGCGGCTGGTCAAACATTACGAACGAACTATCCCACTAAGAATCATTGAGCATCCTTTGCCGCTTCTTTCATTCACTGAGGCTGTCCAATGGCCGGCTCTTCACAACACTGATCCTGGAAACATCTGGATGCGCGAGATTATGATCCAAGAGGCTTCGCGCATGGAATCTGAGATGGAAAGTTGTACGTCGTAAGCGGCACCGCCGGCTCATCACAGCGCGTTGGCTGTGTTCCCAAAGGAGGCATTATGTTACAGGCGGCCCCCGCCGCCTCAGCTCAGCTAGCAATCGAAGCTATTGCCGAGAGCGATCGTTACCTGAGAAGGTACGATTCGTATGCTTTCCCTGGCCTCATGCAAAGGTGATTCAAAACTTTATTCCTGTAACCTATGTTCGGCCGATCGCGGAAACCAGCATCCAGCTGCGGTGACTTCCCCGACCTTCCGCACATGCGCTTCTGCGCGAAAATGACCAACGCGCCGACCCGGGATAGTAGCCGAAGCTCTACTTTCGATCCCGCGATAAATCTTGTTCTTGAGGGTTTGAAACGGCGCCGGCGCGAGAAGTTAGCCGCGGCAATATGTCGAGCCACAATCCATAGCGTGGATGCATTTGATCCACACAATCAATTTTACCAATGATCCCATATGATCCATAGCAGGGCAGCCGCGCGGTGAGATTCCGGTAAGTTTTATTGGTTTCTGTCGTCACTTCGCAGACGAGCCGGAACATCTTCCGATGTTAGCAGCAATTAGATCGAGCCTTCTCGCAAGGCCGTCGGCTCGTCGAAATTAGGCATGATGGAGAGGAATACAAATGGCTGATCAACTCACACTGGAAATTATCAGTGCGATCAATAAGCTCGTCAAAGCTGAAGACGGCGGGAGAACGATCGTAGCGCTCGGCGAAATAACGACTGACACTGAGTTGACTTCACTTGGCATCGATTCGCTGGGTTTGGCCGATGTCCTTTGGGATCTGGAGCAGCTCTACGGCATTAAGATCGAGATGAATACGGCCGATGCCTGGTCGAACCTCAACAATATCGGCGACGTGGTGGAAGCCGTCCGTGGCTTGCTCACCAAGGAGGTCTGAATGGACAGACGCGTCGTTATCACCGGATTGGGCGGACTGTGCGGACTGGGCACCGATGCTTCCTCTATCTGGACGGAGATGCGCGAAGGCCGCTCCGCCATCGGCCCGATCTCAAACTCAGAGATTCATGAGCTGAAGGGGATGATCGGGACCGAGATCAAGGTGCTGCCTCAACACGACATTGATCGCAAACAGCTCATCTCCATGGACCGCTTCAGCCTGCTAGCCGTGCTTGCAGCTAAACAAGCCATGCTACAGGCCGACCTTTCGTGCAATGAAGGAAATGCCCACCGTTTCGGCGCGACAGTGGGCGTTGGCTTTGGCGGCTGGGACGCTACCGAGAAGGCCTACCGCACCCTCCTATTGGGCGGCGCGACTCGCACTGAGCTATTCACTGGGGTAAAGGCAATGCCTAGCGCGGCTGCCTGTCAGGTAAGCATGAACCTCGGGCTGCGGGGGCCAGTCTTCGGTGCCACCTCTGCCTGCGCCTCGGCCAACCATGCGATCGCTTCAGCGGTAGATCAGATCAAGCTCGGTAGGGCGGACGTTATGCTAGCTGGAGGAAGCGACGCGCCACTCGTGTGGATCGTGCTTAAGGCATGGGAAGCAATGCGCGTACTCGCTCCAGATACTTGCCGGCCATTCTCGGGCGACAGGAAAGGACTAGTTTTGGGCGAAGGTGCGGGCATGGCCGTGCTGGAAAGCTATGAGCATGCCGCCGCCCGCGGTGCAACGATGCTTGCCGAGGTCGCCGGCATCGGCCTTTCCGCCGATGCCTACCACATAGCTGCACCAGCTGTGCATGGGCCGGAGGCGGCGATGCGCGCCTGCCTTGTTGATGCGGGTTTAAATGCCGAGGATGTAGACTACCTCAACGCCCATGGCACCGGCACCAAGGCCAACGATCAGATCGAAACGACGGCGATTAAGCGCGTCTTTGGTGACCATGCTCGATCGATGTCCATCTCTTCCACCAAATCCACTCACGCGCACTGCCTCGGGGCAGCAAGTGCGCTCGAAATGATAGCCTGCGTGATGGCGATCCAAGAAGGTGTCGTGCCGCCCACGGCCAACTATCGCGAACCAGACCCCGATTGTGATCTGGACGTCACGCCAAATGTGCCCCGAGAGCGCAGGGTGGGCGTGGCCATGAGCAACGCCTTCGCCATGGGCGGCATGAATGCTGTCCTTGCGTTCAAGCAGGTGCAATGAAGTGAAGATCGTCACGACTAACCCTTGTAAGGCCAGCGGCACATGCTTGAAGCAGGCACCGCAATCCTGTCAAATAGTCTCGCTCTAATTCCTCGGATACTCTCGCATCTGAAATTTTCCTCCGCGCAAACCATGCTACTCCGCCGTCTCGGGGCAAAGGCTGTGGGATGAGAGGGATGCAGCCGGTCGCCCGCTCTTTCCGGCATCAGCGAGCACACACGTCTGACGAAGTGGGCTCGGCACCGCTGCTTGTTGGCATTGATGAACCTTCGGTGACTTTGCGGCCTTCGTGGTCATCGGAGAAAGCTATCACCACGCTGATATCAATTCGAGCGCCGTGGCTTTGGCGACAGCTTCACTGGTCGTGGCGACGGTCAGCTTTCGGCGTGCCGACGCAAGATAGAGCTGCACCGCACTTACCGAAATGGACAAGCGGGCGCAGATCTGCTTTGCCATTAGGCCGCTGGCCGTCATATCGAGACATTGCAGTTCGCGGCGCGACAATTGCGGAAAATCCGCAGTTTTTCTCAGGCCCGACAGAACCATGGCCCTGTCGTGGAGATGGTGGGCGAGAAACTGGAGGTCGCGCATGCTGTCCATGCGGAACCGACGCCAGTAGGAGGCGGGCTGATTGGAGGTGATCGTAAACAGCGATCGCTCCCCGTGAGGCCCACGCACCGGCAGTGTCACGCCTTGCTGCCCGATACCGAAGGCCATCGCCTCCTTAAAGAAGCCGTGAGCGCGCCCTGAATCCCATTTTGACGCGGACCATTCCACGGGCAGAAAGCCGCGCTGTCCGAGCCGCACGACGGGATCGATGCTGAAGTAATCCCGGGCAAGATATTGCTTCACCCACTCGGGCGGGTAGGTCAGCATCAGCAATGGATTGTTGGCCGCTGCGCCCGAGGAGCGGGTCACATGCAGAACCATGTGCGATATCGCATAGATGTGGCGGACTTCGTCCAGCGTCGTTTCCAGATCTTCCAACGTCGGCGATGCGGAGATCCGGTCCAAACTGTAGAAAAAACGAGAACTGCTCAGCATGAGATGGACTCGCGGTTGTGTGTTTTCCTGACTGGGGTAGTCGTAACATTTCGCGGTGAACGAGAAAAGAACGTTTTATGGCAACCATGGCGCGATGTGAAGAACAGGTTAAGGAACTGACGACACTGTGGGCGGCGGGACGGCGACTGGCCTTACCGCATGCCACCATCGACAAGGGCCCTGCCAGGACAGGAAGAGGTTTGATTGAGAAGTCGGGCTAGGTTGGTGCGAAGTGTCCGACAGTTATCTCCAGTCACGTCCCACAGGCCGACATACAGTTTGCCGATCTCGGGCAGTGATCGGGCAAGCGGCGTCGGCCTCCAGCCGAGCCTGCGATACACCCCGACCATCGCCCCATCATAGACGCCGACGATGTTTTCGATACCGGCGCCGAGGGCAAGAGCGCAAAGCCCTGAGAGCAGTTCGGTGGCGACTGCGCGCGATTGCGCGATGTGTCCGGCAGATGGGTGAACGCAAAAGCGAGTACATTCCCAGGTCGTCGGGCTGTCGACGTCGATAGGCTGATCGAAGAAATGCCGAAACTCGCTTTTGAGCATCGTCGCGCCAGTGGTCGGCAGCAGGCGTAGCGAACCTGTCAGTGTGCCCGAAGGTCGTTGAGTGACGAGATATACGGGATCTTCGACCTCATCATATCGGTCCCTCTCCCATTGATCCCGGACATCGACCTGCCATCCCAGCCGATCGCGAAAAACGACGGCGCGAGCCCGAAACATTGCATCGAACGCACGTCGATCGGTCTCGAGCATGTCTTTGGTGAGTATCCGCAACATATCCGTTCCTCCTGATCGTCGATGTTTCACAACAGGCGCCGACCTCGAGCAATCTGGATATTTCACCAGATTGACCGGCGCTTCGACTTACCTTTCATTTTCACAGGCATTTCCGAAGCTTGATCGATCTCAAGCTCGCTGTGGCTGCCAATTCAACGCAACCAAGGAAGAATCGTTCGTGACCTACGATCCAGCCCGCGGCAAACGCATTCGAGAAGCGATATCTCGGGGCAAGTTCCGGAAAGTACACGCTCTTGCAGCCGAACTGAATGTATCAGTCGCGGCCGTCTCGCGCTGGCAAAATGGCGGCCATACGTCCCTCGAAAGCGCCTGCGCTCTCGCGCGCCTGCTGGATGTTTCCCTCGATTGGCTGCTCTTGGGGCGAGGGACCATAGACGGGCATAGGAACAGCGCGATCTCCGCCACGGAATTGCTGTGGGTAATGGCGCTACGTGGCCGATCTGCGGCGGCTCGGTCCAATCTTATTGGGCTGCTCGAATCCATCCCTCCGGAACAAGCGTTACGCTAAGCACAATTCCGCACGGTTTTTTTACCTTGCGCTCAACAGCTTTAGGTTGCTCAAATTCACCGTATCAACGATCTTTCTAGTTAGGGTTTCAATGACGAGACCGGCAGGAAGGCTAGCCCACCCTGCCCTCGCCGACGCGAAGACCCTTGTTTTCACTATCAACGCAGAAGGGTTGCCGACATGTCTACAATGTTGACCATCAACGTGAAAAACTACGAATCCCAGACGCAAAACTTCTACTTCTTCCAGCAACCGGCAATTTATACCGGCGGCGGGCAAGTCTATTCGAACAGCCTTTTCTCGCAGTCGCTCGGCAACTACGACAACACCGGCGCGATCCTGACCTTCCAGGTCAACCTGCAATATTATGCCGGCATCCAGCAGGCGAATACACCGCCGCAAATTGGCGCATCATCTGGCTACTCGTCAGCCAGCCGCGCCATTGATCTTGCTCCGAGTTCGGGTGGCAGCGGTAAACCGAACGACTGGACGACTGCGACGGTCAATCCGCTCGGACTATCCTCGCCAATCTACGGGGAAGGTGTACAGCCTGGCGCATTCCGCATCACCACGCCGGTTTTCAACTCGCCGCCCTACTTCAATGTCGGCTCAGCGGTTGCCGTCAATGGCGGCATCGTGCTCTCCAACTTCGTGCAGGCAAACCCGGCCAGCAATACCGATTGCCAGCCGATCCTGAAATATTATGTCCAGACCGGCGCCTACACGCCAGGTGTCGTGATGAACTTCACGCAGTCGAGCGTGAACGCGGCGCTTTCCGACTTCACCGGCGGCTATTCCGTCTGCAACGTCAGCCTGAAATCTGACGGCACCTGGACGACGCAGCTCCAGTAAACCTTGGCAGCCATGCAGGTGAAGAACCGTCCCCTCTTCACCTGCATGCGCAGCATTCGCGCGTTGCCGCCGCCCGCCGGGCGACGGACAGGCTTGATCTCAGAGGGGATTGTCACACGCCATGACCAGTTCGTCCTACCAGATCATCGTTCGGAACTTCTCGCAGACGACGCAATATTTCTATGTTTTCCAGAAGCAGGCGGCATTTCCGTTGCTGCCGAGCCATGGTCCCATCCTCAGCGGCAGTCTCGGCTGCCAAAGCATCGGCAATTACGCAAGTTCGGGAGCGCAGATAAATTTCGGTTTGGACAGTCAGGTCTATGCAGGTGCCCTCAGCACCAAACAGGCGGCGTCCCCCTCGCAGCTTATCGCGCTTCTCTCGCTCAATGCCGCCACGCTATCCGTGGTCGGCAGCAGCTCGGCGTTCCGACCGGTTACGCTCACCACGGTCGACGGTTCGCCGGACAATTGCACGACCTTGACGCTCGATCCGCTTGGACTTTCCGCGCCCGCCAATCAAGCCGGAGTTGCGATCGGAGGATTTGGCATAAACGTGCCTTCCTACACGCCGTTGCCGCGTCCCGAGCTCTATTGTGGCGTCGTCGCACTGAACGACAATCAAGCTATCATACTCTCGAGCTTCGTCGCTCCTTTCCCCAACGCCGTCATGAACTGCATACCGAAACAGATCTTTTTCGTGAAGATGGGCTACCAGCCGGTCGGAAGCACCGTGACTTATGACGAGAGCAACTCGGCATGCTGCGATTTCACCATCGGCTACGCGAGCTACACCGTGACTTACAAAGCTGACGGAACCTTTTCGGCGACAGGAGGACCGTAGACCCAGAGAACCGGATCATCATTGACGCTTGAACAAGCCAACCCTTGAACCGAAAGGAATATAGCAATGTTACGTATCACGTCGAAATTCGCTGGCCAAACAGCACGTCGCGATAAAATCGCTGCCGGGCTTGCCATTTCCATCGTCTCTATCCTCGCAACAGCGCTGCCTGCCGCCGCGCAACTCGTTTTTTCGTCCGATTGCCGGAACTACCAGCCCATTGCGGTCGCCCCGCCGAACGACGCGATCCTCTTCACCAAGCAGCCGGTGCCCCATCCGAACGGAACGGCCTCCGTCTTTGCGATCGTCGGAGCCGACACCTATGTCATTCCGGCTGGGGCCAACTCCTGCATCGTCGCCGCTCCCCCCGCCGATGACAATTACTGCTTCATTGCCCGTAACGACGACACGATCGACGGCGTCGGTTTTGCCGCCATTCGAAATCCGGGGGGCCTGACCGCCTGCCAGTAAGGGGTGAATTTCCTACATCCAGCAGTTCTCGTCCGGTCTTGCGCGAAGGTGAGGCGGAAAGTGGAATATCCACCTCCGCCCGCTGTCGCGCGCTTGTCACCCTGGCGACCCAATTCTGCACGCTAAGAAGCAATCGGTGGGTGAAAGAAACTACAGCTAATGAGCAGTTCATAGGCACTGGCCAGCGGTAATCTTTCAGGTTCCAAGGATTCTATTGACGGCGGCCGCGATAGCGGCCTCCGTCGGTGAACCAGCCCTTCGTCATGCCGCGCCCCGCCAAGACGCTGACGATTTGCATTCCCGCCGGCATCGAGCAAGGCGGACGGCCCATAGAGACTGGAATAGAATAAACCTTCGGGAAGCCGGGCAGTAACTTGAGTAAAAGTCTTTTTATGACGGTCTCTTAGTCAGCCTTGGTCTGCCTATGCGCTTGCCGCTGTGTTCGGAATCTGCCAAGCTAAATAGACACATCTTATTGTGCCCTCCCCCAGCCGGTGAATGCGAAGGTCGCTCCCGGTCTGCCTATCTGCAGGATTTGCCGCGCTTGAGCAGATGACTTTCGAACCAGACCGCGAAAAGGCGAAAGATTGCTGTTAACTCCTCTGTGCGCTCTGCCGGCAACCAGGTGAATCCGAGCGCAATGACCGACCACTCCTCGAACAAGATCTGAGAAGAGACGATGACACGCAGCCAAAAAGAAAAGATGCTCGCAGGCGAGATGTATAACGCAGCGGATCCTGAGATCCAAGCCGAGTTGCTCCTCACCGGGGCTTGGCTGAAACGGTACAATGACACGCTGGGCGACCCCGCCGAGCGGTGGCATGCGCTTCTGGTAGAACGATTGGGGGCTGTCGGGCTTGGAGCTGCTATTCGTCCTCCGTTCCACTGCGATTACGGGTTCAACATCCGTATCGGAGCGTGGGTCTACATCAATTTCAACTGCGTCATCCTTGACGTGGCAGCAGTGACTATCGGCGACGGAACCGCAATAGGGCCCGCTGTGCAGATTTATACTGCGGACCATCCACATGATCCAGAGCAGCGCCAGGCTGGGTTGCAGTTGGGACGACCGGTCAGCATTGGCAGGCACGTCTGGATTGGTGGTGGAGCAATCATTCTCCCGGGCGTGACGATCGGCGATCATGCTGTCATTGGCGCTGGTAGCGTGGTCACTCGAGATGTTCCTGCAGGAAGCACGGCGATGGGAAATCCAGCTCGGGTCAGGGTTGGTGGACGCTTGCCGCAATCATAAAACTAGGCGTCGGGCGAAAATCCGGTGGTAAGGGGTAGTCTCGTTGCTTGTGCGAACGACGATTCTGGGTCGCCATGGCCCGTGCGACCGTCGGCACTCTGACGCAGTTCTCTTTGCAAATGCGGTCGGGCAGTCGTGCTAAGTGATTTACTGATCGCGTTTGCTACGACCGGCTGCACATTGCACCGGACCGCCGGATTCCAGCGTCAGGATCCGGCTGTCCTGTCGAAAACTTAAGGCACCATCTACTGCCGACACACGCGGCCATGTGACCTTTCCTCGGAGACCGTTTGAAGATAGCCTGCGTTCGTCCCATGCCAAAGCCTCCTTCCCATCGGCGCCCGAAACCAACCTGTCGAATCTAGATCGACTGATGTTTTCCAGGAGATGCTGGTTCTGCTTCCGATTTATGAGTTGCGAACTGGTCGCATGCGAAGGGGTCAATTACGTTTAAGGCTCAACTCGCAGATACAGACCGCTTCACCTGCATGAGCACGAATTGTTTTCGTGCGCGCGATGAATGACAATTGCTCGCTCTGAATAGAAATCCACGCGCGGTATGTCGTCGGTAAATATCTTGCTGTCGCCAGGAACATCTTCAGAAGTAGGCACCGATCACCCGGCGCAGCCTATCGGTCCCACTCTGCAGAAAGCGCCTTTCGCCACGTACAGCGTTGATTGACCACCTACCTAAGTACACCTGCATCCATAACGTGGATGATAGCTATCCCAACAATCAATTGTACTAATCTGTTTGGATTTATTAGCACGCGCTGGAGGACACGCGCCGAGCGGCGTCCGCCTCCTGATTACCTGTCGGGGGCTCTTGGGACATGGGTGACGAGCATGTGTGGGATTGTTGGCATAGTGGGACATAAGCCCGTGTCGGAGCGGCTGATCGAAGCCTTGGGGCGGCTGGAATATCGCGGCTATGATTCATCCGGCGTTGCTACGATCTTCGAAGGAGAATTGCACCGGCGCCGTGCGGAAGGCAAGCTCGGGAACCTTAAAACGAGATTGAAAGAAGCGCCCCTGAGCGGCACTGTCGGCATTGCCCACACACGATGGGCGACCCATGGCGCACCGACAGAATGCAACGCTCACCCGCACTTTACCGATGGTGTAGCCGTTGTTCATAACGGCATCATCGAAAATTTCTCCAAGCTAAAGGACGCATTGGCGGAGGTAGGGGCCAAGTTCCAGACTGACACGGACACCGAGGTGATTGCGCATCTCCTGACAAAATTCCGCCGGGATGGCATGGGATGCCTTGAGGCAATGCATGCCATGTTGAAGTGCGTCGAGGGCGCCTTCGCTCTTGCCATCCTGTTCGAGGATGATCCCGCGACCATTATGGTGGCGCGCAATGGACCACCGTTAGTGATAGGCCACGGCGATGGTGAGATGTTTCTAGGCTCCGACGCGATCGCTCTTGCTCCGTTCACCAATGACATCACATATCTGAACGATGGCGATTGGGCTGTTGTAGGCAAAACGAGTGTCCAGGTTTTCGATATCGAAGGCAAAGTCGTTACGCGCCCGCGGCACAGATCGATTGCTACCGCCGACCTGGTCTGCAAGGGCAATCACCGGCACTTTATGGAAAAAGAAATCTACGAGCAATCCGAGGTCATCGCCGGTGCTCTTGGGCACTACATCAATGTCAAAGATAGTCATGTCACAACGACTTCAACCGACATCGATTTCGCCAGGGTTGAGAGCCTCGCGATCGCCGCCTGCGGCACGGCATATCTTGCGGGATTGATTGGCAAATATTGGTTCGAGCGCTACGCACGCTTAATGGTTGAAATTGATGTCGCCTCTGAATTCCGTTACCGCGAAATCCCGTTGTCGCCGCAGTCGGCAGCGCTCTTCATCTCTCAGTCTGGTGAGACGGCTGACACGCTTGCATCGCTGCGCTATTGCAAAGCACAGGGTCTGAGAATAGGCGCTGTCGTCAATACCCGAGAATCAACTATTGCCCGCGAGGCAGATGCCATCTTTCCGATCCTCGCCGGGCCAGAGATCGGCGTTGCTTCTACCAAGGCATTCACTTGCCAGCTTGCTGTTCTCGCGGCGTTAGCCATCGGCGCAGGCAAGGCGCGAGGCACGATCACAGATGGCGAGGAACAATTGCTCGTCCAAAGTTTGGCGACGTTGCCGAGCGTTATGCGACAGGTGCTGAACGACATCAAGCCGAAGATAGAGCTCTTGTCACGGGAATTGTCGAATTACCGCGACGTGCTCTATCTCGGCCGCGGCACAAGTTTCCCATTGGCCATGGAAGGTGCGCTGAAGCTTAAGGAGGTTTCCTATATCCATGCCGAAGGTTATGCGGCAGGAGAATTAAAACACGGTCCGATCGCATTGGTCGACGAAAATATGCCAGTCATCGTCATCGCGCCACATGATCGGTTCTTCGATAAGACTGTCTCCAATATGCAGGAAGTGGCTGCCCGCGGCGGCCGCATCGTTCTGATCACAGACGAGACGGGAGCTTCGATGTCGAAACTCCCCACCATGCACACTATCGTATTACCCAATGTCGAGGAGATTATCTCGCCGATGATCTTTTCTCTGCCGCTGCAGCTTCTTGCGTATCACACAGCGGTCGTCATGGGGGCAGATGTGGACCAGCCGCGGAATCTGGCTAAATCAGTCACAGTCGAATGATCGTGACGATTGGTTAGATCGCAACTCGCCTCCGAGAAAATCCACGACTTGATCAGACATCAAATAAGTGAGGTCGTATGCACGAACTTTCGCTCGCCGACGTGCCGTCGCGAATTGGCCAGGAGCTCGGTAAATCCGAATGGATAACCGTTGATCAAACTACAATCGATCTCTTTGCCGATGCGACACACGATCATCAATTCATCCACGTGCACCCGGAACGCGCGGCAGTCGAAAGCCCGTTTGGTGGCACTATCGCTCACGGCTTCCTGACACTCTCGCTTCTGTCGGCGATGAACTTTAGCGGCATGCCAAAGATCCGCGAGCAGACCATGGGCCTTAACTACGGCTTAGACCGGGTGCGTTTCATGTCACCAGTTAAGACCGGCAGCCGTGTGCGCGGTCGCTTCGTTCTCTCTGAATGTCAATTTCGCGGCGCAAGCATGCTGGTGACTACCTACGAGGTTACGGTGGAGATCGAGAACGAGAACCGACCGGCACTCACTGCTAATTGGATCACTATAATTCAGTTTGATCCGAACGACAGGCCTAAAGGGATTTGACGCCAGCTCGCGCCAGCGGGTGTCGACTTGTTGTTTTGGCTGCACGCGATTTCGTAGTGTCACGCCGGAATTCTCGATCTGCTGCGTCGGCAATTGCGCGCTGGCATCATCCTTCGGGCAGGCGAAACGGGTTTGAGTTGAATTTCGCTGTAATGGAGGCTGATTGATTGCATTCGTTCCGTCTGGCCGCTGCGGTGTTGCCGCTACTTTTGTCATCTTGCATGCTCGGGCCCGACCATGCACCGCCGGAAACGCCTTTGCCGGAGAAGTTTTCCGAGGGTGCAAAACAGAGCGCCGGCGATGTTGCGGTGTCGGCGTGGTGGGATTCGTTTTCAGATCGTACGCTCAACCAGTACGTTGCCTCCGGCCTGGATGAGAACCTCAGTGTTCAGCAGGCGCTCGAAAGGGTTAATGCCGCCGCCGCGGACGTCACCATCGCTGGCGCCGGGGGCCTTCCCAAGGCATCACACACGTCAAGCGGCGAGATCGGCAAAGGGGGAGATGTCACGAGCACACAGAATATCTCCAGCGTGCAACTATCGTTGACTTGGCTGCTGGACGTATTCGGTCAGTACCGGCGCAGCACTGAAAGCGCACTGGCTTCTCTTGATTCTGCGCATGCGGCTGTCGACGCCGCAAAGCTAGCTCTAATCAAAGATCTTGTTTCCTCCTACATCGACGCCCGGTACTACCAGCAGCGCGTCTCGATTTCCCGAGCGAACCTGAAGTCCCGCCAGGAGACCTACGATTTCACGAATTTTCAAGTCGAAGCGGGAGCGGCTTCCCGGCTGGATGTCTTGCAAGCCGAAGGACTTGTCCGATCGACGATTGCCGAAATACCAAGGCTAGAACTGAATTTTCGCGTGTCGGCGCATCACATTGCGGCCCTCCTCGCTTTGCCGTCGGAAACAGTGATCAAGCAACTGCAGAAAAGTGAAGGGCAGCCGGTCTATCGCGGAAAGATCAATGCCGGCATTCCCGCCGATCTTATTCGCAATCGATTCGATATTCGCCAGGCTGAACGGGATCTCGCCGCCGCGACTGCACAGATCGGCGTGGCGGAAGCACAGCTTTACCCCGCGATAACGCTCTCCGGCTCGATCACCCCTTCCTATACCAAGCAGCGCGGCCGTCACGGGGGTATCTTGAAATGGTCCTTCGGGCCGAGCCTCGACCTCCCAATTCTGGACGGCGGCCGTTTGCGGGCAAACGTGGAGACTTCTAAATCGGACGCCGCAGCAGCCTACATAAGCTGGAAATTAACCGTCCTGACAGCTGTGCAGGAAGTCGAGGACGCTTTGACAGCCGTCCGACGCGACGTTCACACAGAGAACTCACGTCGCAGGCAAGTAGAAACGATCGAAGAAGCACTGAAGCTTTCGACGGCCTCGTACACGGATGGCGCCTCTTCTCTCCTCGATGTTCTCGAAGCGCAAAGGCAGGTGTCCAGCGCTCAGGCGAGCCTCGCTGCGGCGATCCAACAACTGGCCAAGGATCACGTGCGGTTGAATGTAGCAATCCGCGGTGGTTTTGCGGCTCCCAAAGTCGCGTCACCCAGGGAGGCCTCGACGGTTGCAGCCGCAAATGCAAACATCCAATCCGCACATTCGCAATAGCCGAGCGCTGGATGCGGGATGGTTTAACCTGATCACGTCATTAGCGCGCCAGCGCCTGAGTTGTATTGGCGCCGGCCGGGAGGTCGTCCAATCGCGGCACATGCCCTTCACCACCTCCCGCTTACGAGCAGGGCTTAGAGCTAATGGGATGGTCCGCCCTGTCTCCCGAGAGCATAACGGAGGTGGGCAAAGGAGGGCTGAAATTATGGATCGCAACCAACTGCGCCAATGCGCCGTCTTCGGCATCGATATCGGAAAGAACCTCTTCCACGTGGTCGGCCTGGATAGTTCCGGCGCGAGACGCTACTGCAGTTCTTCGAACGAGCGAACAGAACGCTTGTCGGAATGGAATCCCGTCCGGGTTCCCAATGGCTTGCGCCAAGTTGCAGACGATGGGGCATTCCGTCCGCATCATCCCGGCGCAGTGAAGTCTATGTAAAATCGAACAAGAATGACATCATCGATGCTGCGGCGATCGCAGAAGCTGCAAGGCGACCGACGATGCGCTTCGTTGGCATTAAGCAAGCCGATCAGGTCGATCTTCAGATGTTGCATTGGGTGCGTATTCCGATGAAACCGGCCACCGATTCCGATTTGAAGCCGGCCATTTTTCGGGCTGATCCTGGGTCTGTTTGATGTTTGGATCGGGTTTTGTGCCAGGTCAAGCTTTGCTGTGTTTCAAGCGCCATCGGTGAACGCTGTTTGCGCATACTTTCGCCAATGATATCGATGCCTCGGCGTTGTGAACGAGGCGATCCAGTATCGCATCGGCGGCGTTGGGTTTGAAATAATTTCCCACCAGCGATCCAGGGGCACCTGGCTTGTGACGATCGTCGAGCGACGCTCGTAGCGGTCTTCGATGATCTCGAGAAGATCGCGGCGCTGATCATCGCTGAGTTTTTCCGGTCCCCAGTCATCGAGGATCAGCAGGTCGGTCTTGGCGATAGATTTGGGGATTCTGCCGTATCGCCCGTCACCCCTTGCAAGCGCGAGCGTGGCGAACAGCCGGGGAACGCGGTGGTATGCAACGGAGAAATCCTCGCGGCATGCTTTGACCGATGGATGCGCCCCAGCGCCCAAAGCGATCTGGTATCCACTCAGCGTATCGCCGGTGGGAACTGGGCATGTGATCTGGGTCGGTTCCATGACGACAGCCGCCATAGCGGCGCTGATGGACGGCGATGCGCTTGCCGCGGTAAAAGATCTCGATGGTGCGCGCCGTTGCTCTAAGATCGACCTGCTGGCGAATGAGGGCATGGGGGACGGAATAAAAGAAGCTTTTGAACTCGACGTGATAATCGGTCGAGACACGGACCAGACGCCATTCGGCGAATTCGTAGTTTCACCCGGGAGGCTAGCGAGCGCAGCACGTTCGACACGTTCAAATACTTGCCGCCGGGTAACACCCAATCGACGCATGAGGTGATCGTTGATGCGATCAAGTGCCAATAGCGGCATTAGCCTCAGCCAGCGAGAAGAAAGTCAGCTTGCGCAACCGCCCCAGGATGCAGGTGGCGCATGGCGGCGTCGTCATCGGCGACGAGAACTTGTTTCAATGGCGTACCTTTACTGGTGCAGTCGATCAATAAATCACGTCGTTTCTATTTTCAGTTCCCTGCGCCACGTTGGGAAAGAGAAGCGCCCCAAGGGTGGAACGCTCCTCGGATCTTCGAATTAAATGAAGCCGAAATTTTCCGCCGTAAGCGAGGTAAGATCCGACATGTCGTGCAGATTGTCGACATGAGCGAAGGCATGCGCGTGGTTCGCAGAATCGACATAGGCTAGTGTCGCACCGTGAGTTTTGCCATCTTGACCGAGAGTTTTTTCGTCATGGTAGACAATGATGTCACCGGGGACTTCGTCGTGAATAGCGGTCGCGGCGGCAGAGCCAGACGTGAACCCTCGATCCGTGATTACCACGACGTGCTGACCGTGCGCTTTCGCGGCCTCGCCATTGTAGAAAGTGTCCACAAATTCGCCTGGGAAACCCTTCGAGTGGTTGATGAAATTTGCGCCAAACAGATCCCCTTTGCCGAAGTCACCGGCGTCCATGACAAAACGGTCTTGCTTCGGGTCGAAATCCGTCACAGTCGTATACCAGTGCGTTGTTCCAACCATAGGATCGTGGAACCGAAACACGAAGGCGTCGCCGTCTTCGCCGCCAGTCAGAACATCTGCGCCGTCGCCGGCCACCAGGGTATCCCTTCCCTTACCGGCGTCGAGCCTGTCGTCGCTCTCGCCGCTATGTGGTATTACGCGGCGCACTTCGAAGGGGTTGAAGGCTTTGAATGAGCCGTCACTATACAGGAGGTCGTCACCATCACCAGCATGGATTGTGTCTGAGCCATCCCCCGCATAGACAATGTCATGGCCGTCACCGGCAAAGATCACGTCGTGGCCGGCTTGAGCCCAAACCCAATCATCGCCGCCGCCGGCTTTGATCCAGTCATTGAGCTCGCGTGCATAGATTGTGTCGTTGTCATCGGATCCGTTAATAAAGGGGCTGCTATCAGTGCCTTTGATCATCATCGCATATACTCCTTGTGAGGCAGCCTGCGCTGCCAGCCCCCCTTATGTTTTCCAAGAGCGAATTAGTGAAATCCATTGATTTGATCTGAGGGATTTGAATAATGGATGCCAAAATGTTTATCTCCGGACGACTATGCGCCCTTCGTAGATGGCCGGCAGAATATGAAAAAGACTTGGGGCTATGACGATCGGCGGCCGAGCAGTGACAACAATGTCCGCGACAGTCGTTGACGAAGGCCACAACTTCTTCCCTCGTATACGCTGGAGACAAATCTGCAGAGCACCTAATCTCAGGGTGCTTTGCAGATCGAAACCCTCAGCTCCAGGCGTGGAGCGGTGGCTTCTCGCCGTTCAGGAAATACTTACCCAAAATGGCATACTTCCAGCGGACGGGGTCGTGCAGAGTATGGGTGCGGGCGTTGCGCCAGTGGCGATCAAGCCCGTGCTCTGCAAGGGTCGAGCGCGTTCCTGCCAGTTCGAACAACTTGTTGGCGGCCGCGATCGCGATCTCAGTGGAGAGGATCTTGGCTTCGGCGGTAACGATCTGGGCTTCCGCAACGGTTCCCGCGTTCGGGTCGAGGATCGCTCGGTCAATGGCATAACCTGCCTTTTCAAGCAGCGCCTGCGCCGCATGAAGCCTTAGCGTCAAGTCCCCGATCGCCTGGATTGTGTACGGATCGTCCCAAGCGTTGTCGACGCCGGAATCCACCCAGGCGCGGCTCTTGGTGCGCACAAAACTGACGGTCTCGTCAATCGCGGCCTGCGCGATGCCGGTATCGACAGCCACTTGGATAATCTGGAAGATCGCTCCGTCCGCAGTCGGCACTTCATACCCTTTGTAGCCAGGCACGAGATGCGTCTTCGACACTTTGACGTTGTTAAGCAGTACCGTGCCCGACAGCGTGGTACGCTGGCCAAAGGAGGACCAGTCGTCGATGACAGTCAGACCCGGGGCACCGCGCTCGGCAATTGCGTACCAGGCCCTGCCCTCGTCATCCAGTGCCACGATTGGCACCAGATGCGCGAGCAGCGCTCCTGACGAGTAGAATTTCTGGCCGTTGACCACGACATGATCTCCGGCATCAACGAATTTTGTTTCGAAGTCGACCGCACGCTTGGATCCAAATTCGGAGAAGGCATTGCCGAAGCGCGTTCCTTTCAACACTTCCGCGAAGAGCAGCTTCTGTTGGTCTTCGTCTGACACCGTGCGGATGGCGGCGACCACACCCAGGTGGTTTTGCGCGATTTGTCCGATGGATGAATCGGCCGCCGAGATGATCTCGATGACCTTCGCAAGCGTCGCATAAGAGACCTCGGGACCGCCGAAGGCCTTCGGCACGTTGATAGACCAAAGCCCGCTTTGCGAAAACGCGTCCAGTTCCTTGACCGGCCAGATGCGGTCGCGATCGCGTGCTGCCGATTCCTTGACGAACTCTGCCGCGAGTGTCTTGGCGATGGCAATCGCTTCGGCGTCAGTCTTGATAATGTGGGCGGGCTGCGACGGGCGTGGAACAGGTGGCACGGCCTTTGCGGCATTTTCGGTATTTATGGTAGGATGGGTCACGGTGTTTCTCCTCTTGGATCGTGTTAGCCGACAACGGCGGGGATGGAGGGAGCCACGGCTCTCTGGCCGAGGTAGAAAGACTTGATGTCGTCGCGCCCGCGCAGATCCTGTGCGTCACCGGTCAGCACCGTGGCGCCGTTTTCGAGAATGATGGCGCGATCCGCATATTTCAGAGCGACGGCGGAATTCTGCTCCGCCACAAGGATAGAAAGACCTTCTTCGCGATTGAGGTGGCGGAGCTTCCGGAAAATGTCCTGGACGATGAGCGGCGCCAGTCCCATGGATGGTTCGTCGAGAACCAGGAGGCGCGGCCGCGACATGAGCGCCCGGCCGATCGCCGTCATCTGCTGCTCGCCACCCGAGGTCAGGCCGGAAAGTGCACGACGCTTTTCCTTCAACCTGGGGAAATGCGCGTAGATCTTCTCGATATCCTCGGCGATCTCAGCGCGCGTGCCGCTGCGGCCAAGCCCGCCGGAGACGAGGTTTTCCTCGACCGTCAGGCTGCGGAAGCAATGGCGGCCCTCAAGCACCTGCACGAGACCGGCACGCACCAGTGCAGCAGGGCTTGTGCGCAGGACATCGAGCCCGTCGAAGCGGATGCTGCCGGAAACGACTTGCCCACGTTCGGCTGGAAGCAGATTGGACAACGCCTTGAGCGTCGTCGTCTTTCCCGCGCCGTTGGCGCCAAGGAGCGCCAGAATTTCACCACGCGCCAGATGGAAACCGACGCCGTCGAGTGCGGTGATGGCGTGAATGTACGTTGCCTTCAGATCATCGACCGCAAGCAGAGTGGTTTCCAGAGCCATGACAGTGTCCTCTTGCCTTGAAAGGCGAGATTGAGAGAAGGCGAGAGGTTGGAGAGAGAGGCACCACCCTCGCGCCAGCTCTTCATGCCGCGCCTGTTGTCAGGCGCGGCATGAAGGGATTAGTTGGTCGCCGTTTCGGCGTCTGCCGCGGTACGAAGCTTGATGCCCTTCTCGGTCGCGTAGGCTTCCGAGGACTTCTCGATGATCGGCCGCAACAGTGCCCAGTCCGGTGCAATCCAGTCAGAGACAACGTTCCACTTCTTCCCGTCCCACTGTTGGAAAGTCACGTAGCCGTTGCCCTCATGATTATCCCAGGTAACGTTGATCGAGTGGAACAGGCTCTTGGCGCCGAGCGCCTCGACACGCGCCGGGTTGAGTTGTAGGTGTTCAAAACCCCAGCGGACCTCGTCGCCCGTGAGCGTCCGCTTGCCGAACTTCTCCTGCGCGATACGGATTGCCTCGACATTGAGGATGCCGTTGACGATACCGAGGTTATGATAAACTGACCCGATACGCTTCTTGTCTTCGAGGTTGCCCTTGCCGGAGTCGTAGAGCGTTTTGACGATCTCCTGAACGACCGGGTATTTTGTGCCAGATGCCTGCGTAGTGATCGCCGTATAGCCCTTGGCGGCATCACCAGCGGGGATGACGTCTTCTTCTGAATTGGACCAGACGTTTCCGATAATATGATCTGCCGGGAAGCCAACCTTGGCTGCGGTTTTCAGCGCGACCGGGTTCATCACGCCCCAACCGCGTAGGACGACGAAGTCTGGCTTGGCGCGGCGGATCGTGAGCCATTGCGACTGCTGTTCGTTGCCAGGATGCGGCACCTCGATCTGCTGAAGTTCGAAACCATATTTTTGCGCCAGCAGTTCGTAAATCGGGATCGTTTCCTTGCCATAGGGCGAGCCGTGATAGAGAACGACGATCTTCTTTCCCTTGAGATTTTCGATACCGCCTTCCTTGCCGGCGATGTAGTTCACGATGCCTGAGGTCTCACTGTATGGATTGAGCAGCAGCGGGAAAACATAAGGGAAAACGCGGCCATCGGTCGAATCCGTGCGGCCATGATTGATAGTAATCAACGGCACCTTATCGGCGGTGATGCGATCGATCATCGCATAGGCAATGCCGACGGAAAGCGGGTTCCAGGCGGCGACGTTCGGGTTGGACTTCAGGCGCTCGTAGGCTTCGACGCCACGCTCGACCTCGTACTGCGTTTCAGCTTCCGACCATGTCAGCTTGACGCCACCCACGCCGCCGTCGCGCGTGTTGATCAGGTTCAGATAATCGATGAAACCACCGAAGAAGCCGGTGCCGCCGGCAGCATAGGGGCCGACGCGATAGCTCTGGAGCGGGAAATATTGTTCGTCCGCATGGGCCATCGGCAGGGCCACCGTGAAGGCGAGGCCGGCGGCAAGAGCCGCAATCTTGAATTTGGCAAGGATCGTCATTTTTGGACATACTCCGGGTATCGACCGGGGCAAGGCGCCGGTCCGGGTTGATCTGATAAGGGCTGGTGGCATTTCGAGAGCCTTGATAGCTCCGTTTCGATCAGGACTGCACGATGGCGGCACGGATTCGTTTTCGGACCCGATCCCAAAGGGCGACAAGCCCATCCGGTTCGAGGACCAGAAAGAGGATGATGAGCGCGCCGAGCACGATGCGCTGACTCATATCCAACACGCCTGAATTGAAGATATTTCCGAGCAGGAAGGAGCCAAGCCGGGACAGGACCAGGGGAAACACAACGATCAGCGCCGCTCCGAAAAAAGCACCGCGGATCGATGCAAGCCCCCCGATGATGACGATGAACAGGACCTGGAACGACCGGTCAAGATTGAAACCGGCGGGCTCGACCGTGCGCAAATAGGCGAACGCCCACAGGACTCCGGCGATGCCGATGATGAAGGAGGAGATTGCGAAGGCCAAAAGCTTGGTTTTCAGCACCGGCACGCCTATGATCCGCGCCGCTGTCTCGTTGTCACGCACGGCGATGAAATTGCGGCCGGTCTGCGAATTCACCAACCGATGGGCCAGCAAAGTGAGAACGGCGACCACCGTCAGCGCGAAATAGTATCGTCCGACCGGGTCATCGAAAACAAATCCGGAGACCGAAAGCTGCGGCGCATCGATCACGCCGGACGCGGAGTCATTGGAGAACCAGCTGAATTTGGTCAGCGCCCACTGCACGAAAAACTGCGCAGCGAGGGTCGATACTGCAAGGTAAAAGCCCTTGAGGCGGAGGCTCGGAAGGCCGAACACCAGACCGATGCCGGCCGCCGCAAGACCAGCAAGAATCATGCTGACGATCAATGGCAGACCGTCGACGCGAAGATTGAGATTGAACGCTGCGAAGGCACCGACAGCCATGAAGGCAGCACTTCCCAGTGACACCTGCCCTGCATAACCCGTGAGGATATTGAGCCCCAAGCCGGCGAGGCTGAGCGCCAGGAACGGCAACAGGATAGCCTCGAAGAGATAGTCGGACCCGAGAAGCGGCACAACACCATAGGCAATGGCAAGCCAACGCAATGGCGTCGCCCAGTGCGCCGGGAAACTGTAGACCGAAAGATCATGGGTGGTCGTGGACATCGGTCAGACCCTTTCCACAAGCTTCTGGCCGAACAGGCCGGAAGGGCGCACGAGAAGAAAGGCGAGCGCGATGACATAGGCAAACCAGCCCTCAATGCCGCCGCCGAAATATCCGCCGATATAGACCTCAGCCAGCTTCTCGGACGCGCCGATCAGCAACCCGCCGAGGATCGCGCCGAGGATCGAGTCGAACCCACCGAGGACGAGAACCGGCAAGGCCTTCAGGACAATCAGCGACAGTGAGAATTGCACCCCGACGCGGGCTCCCCACAAAAGACCGGCGACCAGCGCCACCAGACCTGCGGTGGCCCAGACCGTCGCCCAGATCCAAGGCAGTCTCAACCCGACGGCGAGCGCCGCGAACTGATCGTCGGCCACGGCGCGAAAACCGAGCCCGATGCGGGTGTAACGGAAGAAGACAGAGAGCAGCAGCACCATGGAGGCGGCAACGACGGCTGCGAAGATGTCGAATTGACTGATGTAGACACCACCGACATCGAACGGCACATCCTCGATACCGAGATCAAGGCCGTGCACCTGCGTGCCCCAGATCAGTTGGGCAGCGCCCTCGATAATATAGGAGAGGCCGAGCGTCGCCATGAAGAGCGTGATCGGCGGTTTGTTGGTCAGCGGCCTCAACACGGTACGCTCGACAGCTATCCCGATAACGACCATGATCGCGAAGGTGATCGCGAATGCGAGCGGGAAGGAAATGCCGCGTTCCGTCACGCTGACGAAGGTCAGCGCCGCGAACAGGAGCATCGCCCCTTGCGCAAAATTGAGGACGCCGGATGTCTTGTAGATCAGGACGAAACCGATCGCGACCAGCGAATACATGACGCCGGACAAAAGGCCGCCGACGAGAACCTCCATGAAGAACAGCCAGTCGAAGTCAGCCATCAGATGCCCGCCCCCTCTTCATTTTCGGGAGCGACACCGAGATAGGCATCAATCACGCGCTGGTCGCGCTGGATTTCGTTGGGTGTTCCATCGGCGATCTTGCGGCCGTAGTCGAGCACGACAACGCGGTCGGACAACCCCATGACAACGCCGATATCGTGCTCGATCAGCACGACGGTGGTACCGAACCTGTCACGTGCGGCGCGCACGAAATCGGCCATCTCGTTCTTTTCCGTCGCCGTCATTCCGGCCATCGGCTCATCGAGCAGCAGGATGTCGGGCTCGGCCACCAGAGCGCGCGCCAATTCCACCCGTTTTTGCAGACCATAAGGCAGTGTACCGACCAGACGATCGCCAATATGCGAAAGGTGGAGGAACTCGAGCACCTCGAAAGCCCGACTGCGGGCATCCCTCTGTTCCGTGCGGGCTCGACCGAGGCCGACGATCTGTTCGACGAAGCTAGACCGCGTCTTGTGCGCTCGTCCCACCACGACATTGTCGAGAACGCTCAAACCCTTGAACAATGCCAGGTTTTGGAACGTGCGAGCGATGCCGAGACGGGCAAGTTTCTGCGTCGGGACCTGGGCATGGCGGCGCCCGGAGAGCCACACAAAACCGCGATCGGGTCGGTATACGCCGCTGATCACATTGATGATCGAGCTCTTGCCAGCACCGTTGGGCCCTATAACGGCGAGGATTTCGCCACGCCAAACGGACAGATCGATATCCTTCAGGGCGACGACGCCACCGAAGGATAGATCGATGCGGGCCAGCTCCAGAATGATGCCGTCCGTTGCGCCGGCTTCAATGGGCGACGCCCAGGCCGCGCCTGTTCCTCTGTCCAAGCCGGCCAAGTGCTCCTGAACGTCCGGCGGAAACGGCGCCGCTCCCAAGCCTCCGAAGGCAAATGTCATAGTGTGCAGCCCCTGCTTTCGACGGCGCGCCACGAGCCCACGAGTTCATAGGCGCACGCTATCCCACCACGAACCACCGGGTTCTTGGCCTGTCATCGTTGATGCGGCCGGCTTTGCGGGCCGGCCGACAACGTGTTGCGATTACTCGGCGGCGACGGCCGTCGCCGTTTCGGCTTCTTCCAACTCGCGGATCAACGGGATGACGTGCTTGCCGAAATACTCGACCTCTTCCTGGAAATGCAGGAAACCGAGAAGGATGAGGTCCGCGCCGGCGCGCTTCAGGTCGATGACCCGCTCGGCGACCTGGCGGGGTGTCCCTATCAGGTTGGAGCGGAAGCCGTCGTTGTACTGGATCAGGTCCTCGAAAGAGGATTTCGCCCAGTTACCCTCGCCTTCAGGTGATGATTTCCCGGCGTTCTTGACTTCGTGCCCGAAGGCATTGACCGCCTCTGGATTGGCCTTCTCAATAATCTCGGCGAGCACGGCCCTTGCCTCTACCTCGGTCTCGCGGACGATGGCGAAAGCGTTGACACCAACGCGGACGGAATGACCGTTAGCCTTCGCCTTGCCCTGGATGTCAGCCACCTGCTTGCTGATTTCCTCCGGCGTGTTGCCATTGGTGAAGTACCAGTCGGAAACACGCGATGCCATGTCGCGTGCAGCGCGAGAGGAGCCGCCCTGGAAGATTTCCGGCTGTGGATCGATCGGCTTGGGCTTAAGCGAATAATTGTTGAAGCGATAAAAATCGCCGTGGAACGTGAAATTGTGTTCGGTCCAAATACCGCGCAGTGCGCGGATGAATTCCTCCGAGCGGCGGTAGCGCTCGTCATGGTCAAGCCAGTGCTCGCCAATTGCGTGGAACTCGCCTCGGAACCAGCCACTGACGATATTGACGGCGACACGACCATTGGTGAGGTGATTGATGGTGGCGATCTGCTTGGCCGCCAGTGTAGGATTCCATGGTCCCGGCAGAATGGCGGCAATCACCTTCAGCGTTGTCGTCGATTTCAGCAGCGCATGGCTAAAGGAGACGGATTCATGCTGGAATTCGGCGCCATAACCGGCGGTGAAACGGATCTGGCTCAGCGCGTAGTCGAAGCCACCGGCCTCGGCGATCTGCGCCAGCTTTCTGTTATATTCGATCGTCCAGCTCGTCCGCTGCTCAATATTGGAAATGACGAGGCCACCCGAAACATTGGGAACCCAGTAGGCGAATTTGACCGGCTCTCTGCTGGCATAGGACATGATACTCTCCCTCTTGAAATGGCTAGGCTGACGCGGCGGCGAGCGCCGGGCGGTTTGCATGAGCGCGCGCGGCAGCGGTGTGATCAGAGAGCGGCAGCACCTGAGCGAGTTCTGAAACGGCGCGCTCGATACGCTCTTGAACCACAGGACTGGCGATCTCATAATCCGTGAAATCGGTTTCGGTAGCGTAGATCGACGTCGGCAGTGTCAGGGCGTTGAAGAAGCCGAATAGCGGGCGCAACTGATGTTCGGTCATCAAACCGTGCAGCGGTGTGCCACCTGTGGCAGCCAGAATGACCCGCTTTCCGGTCAGTGCGCGGTAGTCAACAAGGTCGAAGAGATGCTTGAGAGCGCCGGTATACGATGCCCGGTAGACCGGCGACCCGACAACAAGGACATCAGCCGCCTCGACGGCGTCGATAATCGCCCGCCCCTCGGCATCCAACTGGTCCGATCGAAGCGCCTTGAAGAGAATGGGGGCAGCGTCAACCAGTTCTATGGTTTGCCCATCGAGACCCAGCTTCGATGTGGCTGCCGACACAAGTGCTTCCACAAGGGAGGCAGTTCGCGATGGTCGTTTTACATTTCCCGCAAGACCCAGAATTTTCATGTCGGCGACATCCTTTTGCGACCGTAATTCTATATTTTTAATGGACTAATGATAACGACACGATGCCAATATTTCTCCCTATTGTAGATTGCCATCCTGAAATCGCGCCCAATGGGCGGAATAAAAACTTCAGTTTGGCGTTCTATGTGGCGCAGCAAACTGCACGCCACGGCGAGGGCGAACAACTCTCTATGGCCAAATGGGTTGCGCTGGTGCTGAAGCGAAATGGAGCTCGCGCAACGATCGGGAAGCATATTTTCGTCTCGCCATGGAGGGAAGAATGCGAAATTTGCAAAGGTCCGACCTGCTACAGCAGTTACTTAGCGACCAGCAACGGTGTCTAAACTAAAGAGGAGCCCGTTCGATCGTGCTCGAAACGCTATCGATTCATAGCGCGAATCAAATTGACCGCATAAGCGGAACTCAAGCAGCAAACAAGCAGGGCACCATGACATCTTACCTCACAAGGCAGAAGCATGCTAAGGAAAGGCTAGGCGCAGCGCTTCAAAAAATGAATGACGCCATCCGCGACGTACACAAATCCGGCATTGATGTCGATATCAGTACCCTCACGATACACACGCCGCGTGGCCCGATGGTTCAAGTCGACCTTAAGACGTTCCGCGCATATGACGCGCCCCCAGTGTTGCGATTGGTGGAAGAATAAATGCGGTCAGATTCGCTCATCGATCACCGTGCCACGATGATCGCGTGCCTGGGTTTCCACCAATCGCAGTCGGCAAGCTGTCTCTACAGCAAGGGTGCGACGAATGACTTCAGGCGCTAGCCTTCGCGCCAGCCAATTAGGCGGAAGCGTCCAGCTCGGCTAAGTCTGAAGCCTGGATGGCCCTATAAGCTGTAGGAGCTTGAAGGGCCTCCCATTAAGCGCCTCCTGTACTCGGTGAGCTGCTGCAGGCCGCTGTGTAGCGACTTCAGCGCGACGCACGTCTCAAACCTTGTCTAAAACTCCTAGGGCGGCCGCGGTCCTTCGTATCCTTGACGAGTCAAAATCCGAGCTCTTCTCAAGAGCTGTCAAGTCAGACCATCGCTCGTCCAGCGAAAGCTAGTCGGATCTACCGCAAGGGGAGCCAGGATGTCATCGTTTCCGACCTTCCGAGAACGCTTTCTCTGCCGGCCGAATATAATGGTGGTCCGAGTAAACTGACTTCGGCGTAACCGGTGTTCGTCCCACGCGTTATCCTGTCAGCAATCTGGTGTTCGACTTTCAATACAAGAGCGAAGGAAGTGTCTCCGTCGAGACTGAGATTCTTCCAGTAAATTCAACTCATTGGCGATTAGCCCGGTGGTGACGAAATACTCAATCCGACCAACATGTCGGGGTTGTCAGATAGAAGGGGAACTTTTCGTGCTGCTTGAGGGAGTCATAGCCGTACATTACCACTTCGAGGTTTGGCCATCGCCAACGGGAGATTGTCAGCTCGAACATTTGCGGACTCAAGCAAATCTTGAACTCCCTTGCGTAATACTATATCGTACCGAGTTGTGTACTCGCCCAACAAAGTATAAACGTAAGCAATGGCGATTGGCTAAATATATCAGAAAATATATTATTGTTAAATATTGATCTATGGCGGAGTGCCGTCTAGACCTGCTCAACACGCGGCATGGGACTACCCCGGTCAGCGACGGGAGGCTTAGATGAACCGACGTGACAAAATGCATCCAAACGAACCCAGGTGTGATAGCCCGGAAATGGGGCTCGTCTTGCTCGATGGCGAACGCGTGCTTGCTCAACGGCGTGGTATACGCTGGCAGCCGGCCGCACGGAACGAGCATCTGGATGCGCTTCGCGAAGTCGCAGATAGCGGAAGATATTATCGGGTTAACCGTCCCGGAGTGACCGGCATGGAGCTGAGCCTTGAAATATTGTCGACATTGCAACAACCACCTGCCGAACACGAGGCAAGCATAGGCCTGGACCTAACCAAAGCACATCTCGCCACCAAACACGAACCGGAACAAATGCATCAGATCACATGGTCTCATTCAAAATCTGAACGTGTCTTTGATTGCGCTGGAGGCGATTCTGACAACGGCGAAGCCATCGCTACTGATGGACAAGTCGAGGCTCTCGCGAGCCGCGGCTACATCAAATCCGCCGAAGCCTATAATCAGCTGATTGATAGGAGTAACCGATCACGTCCACCGAAGAGCTATCATGCACATGTTGATTTTGAAAACTGTCAGTACATTGATCGCACTTCCAGGCCTTGGAGACACGGGTCGCTTAAAGGCGGCCGCTTGCGCGTAATACGACGGGCGGTAGACATTGGACCAGCGCGCCATCCCGACGCAGCCTTGTGCCTATGGCATTGAACTTAGCGGCAGAATGCGATAGCTGCCAATTACGGCCGCGGCTGTAATACAGGTGGTTGATCCCGAATCTGGTTCGGGCGTGAAACGCGGTGCCGGTATTGGAAGGGTCGACTAATTCGACCTTCAATTCCAAGCGACCGTCCGGTCTCAAAGCAAGAAGCTCCTGTAGGGTCCTTGAAGGATATCGACAGAGGAAAACTATCAAATGCGGTGTTGCAAGAACGCGCCCCAAGGTCGTGGGGGTGGCTCGAATTTTTCTACTGAACCAGAACCTGCAAAGGCCGATATTGCCTACGATGCTATTCGAAGAATTCTCCACAGTAACGGCCGTGTGCCGGAGCAACATCTCAGGGAACAGGATCTAGCGTCTAAGCTCGATCTTGGTCGAACACCAGTTCGCGAAGCGCTTCAGCGGCTCGCAGCTGAAGGGAAGATTCAATACATCCCTCAAAGAGGCTTTTTCACCAGGCCGATGTCGGAAAGAGCTCTGTTAGATGTTTATGTTGTCGGACGTGAAACCCTGATCTCGGCATTGAATCGAATGCGGCCGCAGGCCCCAGAGAGCTGGACCGTGGCGGATAAATTGTCCTCTGACGAACTTGCCTTAAGGGCAGAAGCGATATTCACTAAAATCGCGCAAGAAGCATCGAATTGCGAGGCTTGCAAAATCGTCCACCGGTTCTGTTTTTGCACTCACCCTTTACGAATGGAACTAACTGCGTCGGAACTTCGGCCCGCGTTTGTTGAAAGCCTCGAGAAGCTAATTGACGCAATGTCTGAACTAGGCACGGCAACGACCCTGGTGGAGTCCGCGTTGATGAACCACCTTGATCTAGAACAGGGTGCCGTCTCAAGGATTGTGCAAGAGGTGAACGAACGTGGATTAACAGGTTTTCCGGGGCCTGCGAAAAGTTTGTGACATTTCAAACTGTCATCTCGACGAATGATCCTAGTCAACGAGCCTGAAGAATTTTGTCGAGTGCCGCGCATATCTGCGGCTGCTGCGGGCAATCCAAAAGCCGTCGTCGGCATCACCTACCAGCATTTTAATTTATGTTGCCAAATCAAAGAGGCTGCCTCCATCCCTTAAGCATCCCAGAATACAGCGCTGGCAGAGCGAAAGGTGCTTGTGTCCTATCGGGCAACGCCCTCCGTAGGTTTCCATTTGCCGCGGCTCGGCCAGGCCAGCTATATTGATCGAGCGACGTTTTCAGCCGAAGTCTCAAAAGACATTGTGCCAAAGATCATAACAGACAACGGGATCGACGCTGCGACCTTGAGGACAGAGGTTACGCCGGGCGGGTATCTCCTCAAAACAAATGCATCGCTTCAGACCGAGGGTGATCTCGATGATGCCGCGGCGGATAGGCTTGCCAGCTCGCTAGGCTACGTCTTGCGCCAATATCGCGTTCTTACCTCTCGCCTCGACGACACGACAGGTAAGACAGGCCTTGTTATCGTGCGGTTTCCGCAGGGCAGCCTTAGCGCCACCGTGGCGCAGAGATTCTTCGAGGCAGCGGATGCAACGAAAAATGGCTTGGGCGGCGGATATAGCGTAGTCGGTGACGAGCAGATCTTCCTCAATGCGACGAATTCCGAAGGAAAACCTTATAGCGGACTCGATGACGCAAGCTTCCTAGACGGATTGAGGCGCGCAGCCGTATCGTTTGGCAGCCCTAAACCAAGGGTTTCTTCCCTCGGCAATGCGACCGCGCGCTTTATTGCGAATGATTGGCAGAGGTCAACAAGAGGCGAGGGCTATCAAACCTTGCTTGGTGGATCGGACGGCGAGTTAGTGAGAAAGCTCGACGAGATCAGCAGGTGTTATGCATTCCTCCTAGCGAAGACAGCCGACAGCAAGGGCTGGGCCAGAGATGAATAAGGGCCGGACGAGGACCTACGCTCAAGTCGCTGAGCGAACTCAAAAGGCTTTCACGAAACGGGGCCCGCTGGCGACACTATTTGAGGATCGCACGCCGGCCACCTGGGGCCGCGCCGGAGAAAATCTCACTGCTGCAATGCTCAGAAATTGAGACGGCTTAATCCTGCTAGAGTTCTAGAATATCTTAGCGCGGCGATTTCCACGCTTGAGTGGTCACCATCTTTGCCCAATCTTGTCAGACATTCGGTTCACAAGCGACCGGGATTGCGGCATCGCGGTAGCTGAAACTGATGCCGTCTGATCGCCGTTGGAACAAATGAGAGTCGTCCAACATTCGTTATTCAAAGCGTTCAATATTAGTGCGGATCGCATCACCAGCCACCGATTTTACATTCGACGGAGGATTGCCAGGACGAGCCGTGCCGCAGGGAGTCCTTATCTCGCCGGAAAGGTACTGGCCGCTGTTGCAGGGCAGCATGTTGACGTCCAGAAAGTCGCTCCTCTTCAGGGAGTTCTGATACGCTACGACTTCTTTCATCGACAAGGGGTTCGAGAAGATCGTCACTCCCTCAAACCCCGGTAGCGCCTCAATTGGCTCAATCATGGGCGATGTCTGACCGGGCACTGCTGCAGCGCCAATAACCCATGGGCCAACCGATCCGAAAATGACGGATTTCGGACGATCGGTTGGCGTGCCAGAGCTGAAAGGAGAATGCGGGAACCCACTGTCGAGCACTGCCTCATCCCACTGGTAAGCTGTAAACGCTAGAAAATATGTGTATGGCGCAAAACGGTCCATGCGAACTTTGCCGTCTGGAGTAAAGGTATAGTAAATCCACTCAGTGCCGGAGAATGCCCCTGTTGGCCCCACGACGTTCATGTCCCAGGGCTTCTGCCACCATGCAGTAGACGCCATGTCGCTTTGAAGCAGGCTTTTCGCGAATGACCACTTCTGACCATTCGGATTGGGTGCAGCTCCCAATGCGAATGATAGGTAAGCATCGTTTGAATTAGAACTTAGAAGCGATAAGGCGCTGCCGCCATTAGGAACAGTATTTTCACGGGTTTTTTCGACCAAAAGGACAGTGAACCCCGTGTCTGGTCTGATCGACGCGCTTTGACTAGTCTCGATTGACGTGCGCGGTGGAAGGTTGAAGGAAGTCTTGTTGGTATAGAAGTCAAATGCCTGCCTCGTATCTTCGGGCACTGGATAATCCGCTTCTGCCGCCGAGTCGTGTATGTACAGCTTTGGAAATTCCCCGAAAATGGGCACTACCTTCGGTGTGAGCGTCTGAGATACTTTCTCCGACGCGCTTCTAAGGCAATTGGCTTCATTGGTACATGATGCCCCTTGCCCTTCTCCAGCGACAAGACAGCCCAGCGCGGAAGACAATAGGAAGATTTTTATTCCATTATTCATCAAAACATTCCCTTTTTGAATGCGGAGGTCTTGCTCTAGCGAGTGAGTTCGGAGGTGTTGCGGCGCCGTATCTGGCGCAGCATATCGCCGACTACGTCGGGCCAATCAGTGGTGATAAGATTGGTACGATTGACGAGCGCCATCTCAGGATCTCCTCGGTAATCTGGTACGATCCCTCGCTGAGCGGTCGATTTCGGATCCGTGTTGTGCTCGAAGCAGCATTTTCCGGCGCTGTTTGCTACGCCCTCTGGAAAGTAGTTACTTTCATGATAGGTGGCGAAGCCCTGCTGCTGGTCGATATAGTCGAAATATGCCTGCAGACCGTCACCTTTATAGAATTGGTTCATTTCAAACTGAATGGAGAACGGCACCACATTCCATTGATCGTAGATTGGATCCTTGTGGGGATCATAGCTGGAATCCTTCACATTCTCGTCATCCGGGTTTTCGACGACAATTAGCCCGCCAATGAGGTTGGGGTCGTAGGTTGTCCGATTTAGAATCGTGCCGACATCCGCCGCATCCTTTGCTTTGAGCTTGAATACAACGGCTTTGCTGAGTTTCGCATTTCCCTTGCTCGCGAGAATGTCAAGGCAGCGTTGCATGAGCTCGATGGGATCAGTAGGGTCCTGATCATCGACTGCCGCCTTGATATCGACGATCATCACGTACCCATGACCATCATCGGAAACATATTCGGCGAGTAGATCGAGCGCGGCGGAGAATGTTAGGAACTTCGCCTTTCGCCCTTGTGAATCCGTAAAAACGCGGCCATGTCGGTCCCGTAGATCGGCCTGTCGTAGCTGCGACAAGTTCTGATTATATAATAGGCCGCTTCCAGTTGACTCGCGATCAATCCTGTAGTCGTGAGATAGAACGACTTCTTTGTCTGCGGTGAAGCGGGCATCGACCTCCACGCTCTCAATCTGCGAATTCCAGGCGTCTTGCAAGGCATAGGCTGAATTCTCAGGATAGATCTCCCAGGATCCGCGGTGCGCAGATAGCAGGACCAAGTCGTCATCGGGTTTCGGCAGCTTGAACATGTTTCTTGTAATCGCACTTACAAGATATGGTGAAGGCTTTACCGGAAGTAGCGCCTCTGCTGCGGCGTAGGATGGAATACCGAAAGCAAGAAGAGAAGTTAAAGTGAGCGATGCACGCAGATCACGTCGGCCGCCGAGGTAACCGAGACGCGAGGAGCAAAAATTCACAAGCACTGATGCCACATTGTTGCTGGTGTCCATAAAGATTCAAAACCTTTCGATGAGAATTTTGGGTAGCTCGCTACTTTGTACGGCTTGTTCGTGCGGCCTTTTGCAACAGCCCATCACAGCAAGGCTTGGGGGAGCGAAATCCTGGGGGTGCCCTTAGTGCGAGGAAGTTTTTAGCCGGCCCACTATCGCTGCGATGTGCCGGCAATAACACGCTCTTCAACATCAAGATGATCCATAAATCGGCTTCCACCCAAGCCGCTGCGTTGCCACGTAGCGCCATCGCGTGCTCAAGCGTTGAGAGAGCTGTCATGAAAGCAGCTTGGAGCTCCGGCGCAATTATTTCGTCCTAGCGTAGCCTCAGTTGAGAGGAAGCAGGGCTTTCTTCATTAACGCCGCTTCGCCATACGATGTTTGGACGTGATCAATTGCCCGCCAGCCGCTCTTCTCGTAAAGAAGTTGCGCGTCCTCTGTTGTCAGATAAAGACTCTTGCAACCGAAGCACGATGCTTCGTGCTCGAGCCGCTCGATCAACAACCTGGCTATTCCTTTTTTGCGGTGAAATGGATGGACAAAAAGCGACTTAAGCCAAGGGGATAGATGAGATTTTCCATCGAAATCACGATCAGCCAACGTGACCATTCCTACTGGCAACGCGTTTTCGATGGCGACTAGTGTTAGCGGCATCGAGCTTTTTGTTGCCGCTTCAAACTCGCCTCGCGTTTGTTCGTACGAGCCATTTGATTGACAACCCCATTGTCCGAAAGACCAACTTGCGCAAATGGAAATGAAATTCGGAAATCTTTCTAGGTACTCGATCGTTACCGGAGTTCCAGCTACCATTGCTTTCTCGGTCATAGTGTCTCCATTTTTTGGCGGGCCGAGCAATCGAGTGACGATCGGTCAACTTGAGGTGAAGCCCCTGCACTAGTGAGCTATCGGACCTCACGATATATCCTGCACGGTGACGCCGCGATTCAAGACGGGTCGCCAGCACGCAACAGCGTGATCACAAACCTGCTAAGATTTGTGGCAACGCGGTCATGCGGCTAAACAGCTTAGTGGCACCTGCTTCCATCAGTTTGTCTCCGTGCCCAGGAAGGCAATGCGAAGCACCTACGAAGCCAATCACCATCATCCCGGCTGCCACCGCCGCCTGAGTGCCAGCAACGCTGTCTTCAATAACGAGACAACTGCTAGCCGGTGTGTTCATATGATCTGCTGCAAACAGAAACAGATCCGGCGCAGGCTTACCACTCGCAACCTGCGAAGCGCTGAAGACATGGGGCCAAAAGTAATCATGTAGGTCCGTGACTTTAAGCGCCAAGGAAAGCTTTGCAGCATCGCTGTTCGACGCCACGCACTTCTTTAAATTAATGGTCTCCAAGGTTTGCCGAACGCCGCTGATTGCACGCAGATCGCGAGGGTATCGTTTTGCAACTTCGGCCATCACACATTCATGATGATCCTCCGGTAGGCGTAAGTCGCCCTCGGATTCTATGACTGAATAACTTTGCTGGTCAGTCATCCCTATGAAGCGATCGTTATACTCTTCAGCCGATATGATGTAGCCGAATTTAGCCAAAGCTTCGATGTGCACCGCAGTTGCAATAAGCTCACTATCGACGAGAACCCCATCGCAGTCGAAGATCAGTAGTTCCGGACTTTTTGAAAAAGACATAAGCAGTCCTCATTATAGAATGACTCTGAGTTTTGTCCCAGTGCCAGCTTTCAATCTTCCAGGCATTGAGCAGGGTAGGATTGTAGCCGATCGGATGTTGACCATTGCGGCACTGGGAAATTGATGCGCGGTGCTCAGCCGGAAATTGCTCCTGCGGCGATCTTCGGGCCTTGCTTATGAAGAGCATTCCAAACCTTGTGAAACGCCTCTGCATAAAGCTCCATCAATTCGCCATTGTTGGGTGGCGCAATCTCCGAGACGTAAAACATCGTATCCAACAGTTTCACTGTGTTCGGGAAATCGGCGGCCTTCCAGTTGTCGCAAATGTCCGGAAGATATTCGAATACGGGCTTCGTGAGCCAAACACAGATAGGCACGCCTTCGGCCTGCAGAGACCTGACCACGAAATCCCTTGCAGCCGGGCCGGGTGCGAAGCCAAGCGCCTCAGGTTCGATCCGGAGGGGAAAGTTGAGCATCGAATGGTCGCAGTCGGATGGGTTGAAGAGAGGAGATATGCCCACAAGTTCGCCGATCAATTCCCACAAAAGCTTGCAATTGTCTCTTCGGATTTGCAGTTGCGTATCCATCTCTGTTACCCGCAGCTTCGCTATAGATGACGAGAATACGTTCGGCCTGTAGTTGTACCCTTGGGAATAGGGCGAGAATATTCGCGCTCCACTTCGAGAAGAGCTGGACAGCGATACGCGATCAACATGTGCAATCAAGTTGGCGTCCTCAGTAATGACAAATCCCAGTTCGCCGGCCCCAAGGTGCTTGGCGCCGTTTCCGGATAGAGCGAGCGCGTCTGCATCAAGATGCGCACCGCCGACGATTGCTTTCGCGGCGCCGATTGATTGGCAGATGTCGTCGATCACAGCAATGCCTTGAGCTCGCGCTGCAGACCTCGCGTCGGGGACGAGAACATTGTTTCCGAAAAGGTGAGTGACTAAAACTGCAGCTACATTAGGGCCGAACTTTTCAGCGGCCGCGCGCTGATCAATCCCGGCCAAGTTCATGTCGACATCAACGAAGACGGGTTCGAGACCGCTGATTTTGATTGGTCCTACCGCTCCTGGCCAATTCAGTGCCGCGGTAACAACTTGCTCGCCTCGCTCTTTGACGTAGTCGAGCTCGATGTGAATGGCCGCCGTTCCGCTGCCGACAGCGCGCACTTGCCACTTCCCAGTCCAGCTTGCAAGATCTTGTTCCAAATCGCTCACGATTGGGTGGTTAACGCGGTGATACCTTCCACCATCCACAACACCTTGGAGTGCATGCAAGTGCTTATTCTCCGCGGCGGGCCAAGGTGTAACACGTCCCTGGGGGACCACAGGCTTCCCACCGAAAACGGCGAGCTTCTCGCCTGAGAAAGCACCAGTTGTGTTGCGAGTTATGAGCCGTAGTGCACCGAATCCGTTCATCACGTTCTCCAATCATGCTCACTAGAATGCTGATCAGCCCACACAAACGCTAGCACTGCTTTCCCACGTTTGGTAGCTAAATTACAGTATATCACAAAGTATATTTTAAAGTAGATTAGGAGCAGGCGGGCGCAATAAGTATGTTACTGAATATTTGTTGTATATTGGCGGACGGGCGCCTAAGGCGTCACTTTGGTCAGCTTCTGTGCGGAGCACGTTGGAAATTTCAATAGTTTTTTAACGGCTGGCCGGACAACTGAGATCACTGAATGAGGCTGGGGACGGGAACCGGCCAAAGTTTCCCGTAACGCCCGGTGCCGATTGAAGAAGCGTTGGACGAACAGCACATTGCCACCCCAGCTCATAATCCGAGCCCCACCGAATGGCGAAAGGTCGCCCTCCGCTAGTACTGGCCGTTGGTGGCAATGGAATTCGGCAACAGGATTGGATGCGATGGAATCCTTGATAAGAAGACACGAAGCTCATCGACTGGGAGAACGCGAGGGCAGTCCTGACGATCACCATATTGATGAGAGCACTAAGGGTATTGTACTGGCTCAAAGATTGATTCCAACGGGAACCTTGGGCGCCGCGAATCGGGGCCGATTGTTGCAAGCCTTGTACGACATAGGGCCATCTAGCAGAGCAGATCTGGCCCGCCTTACCGGTGTGACTCGAGGAACTATCGGAGGGATTGTGCAGCCCCTGATCGATCAGGGTGTTCTAGCGGAAGGAGAAGTGATACCTCCGAACGAAACAGGGGGCAAGCCAGCTACCAAGTTATGGTTTTCCAAGGATGCAAGACCAATGTGCGCGGTGCTCCTGCTGCACGACCGCGTGAGTGCGTGTTTGGTCTCTTTGGAGGGCGAGGTCTATGCTCAACACGCCGCCGATTTTCCGAAGAACCTAACACACCCCTCCGACGCCTCACGTATTATATGCACCTGTGTCGAAGAAACTATCGCATCTGGCAAGCCAATCTTAGGGATAGGTGTAGCAGTGGCTGGAACGATCAATACGGAGACGGGCACAATTGTGACCGTCAGTCTCGGGCCATTCCTGGACGGCTTACCCCTCGAAGCCGAGTTGCACAAAAGATTTGGAGTTACCGTGTGTGTCGATCAGGATACCAGAGCTTTGCTGGTTGGAGACCGATGGTTTGGGCAAGGCCGCGGTCGGAGAAACTTCGCCTCGGTCCATATCGGCGAGACTTTGGGTGGGGCGCTTTACCTTGATGGGCATCTCTATCGGGGATCCGCAGGTGCAGGCGGTGAAATCGGTCATACGACCGTAGACATCAAAGGTCGGTTATGCCAGTGCGGCCGACGCGGATGCTGGGAATCAATTGCCAGCTCGAAGTGGTTAGCAGACGAGGCCAAGGTCAGGCGGCTGCCACAACCTCACTCATTGGATGTGAGCCGATTATTGACTCTGGCCAACGACAATGTCCCAGGCGCAAGAGAATTACTTCGCGACTACGCGTTCAATATCTCGGTCGGTCTGGCGAACCTCCAGCAGTTCATGGCGCCCAATTTCATCATTATTCACGGCGACATCGTACGAGGGGGAAACCCGATGCTTCATTTAATCCAGGAAAGCTTCCGGGAATTGGTATTCCATCGCCCGGGTGATGAAATTGCCCTTGCTTTCGGAGACAGCGAATGCCTGGCGGCTTTACGCGGTGCCGCCAGTCTTCTTCTTTCTGAATTGCTGAATTTCGTCATCTAATGACATCCGCTACAGATCCTTCGGAAGCTTCTTAAGTGGCGGCAAAATGGACTCCATTTGAAGCAATCTGGGAACGACCTGAGGCGGTCCGCGGTCATTGCCGGGATGTATCTGCAACTCGACGGTCACTCACTGTGCCGAGTGCGTTCGCGACCTCTTCAAGCATCCGGCTTGCTGGCGAAGACATTGACGCTGTCTCCGGGTTGGTTTGACTGGTCTGCCTCTCAGAGAGAGCATTCTCAATTTGAAACTCCGCTACAATCCCGCGCAACTGTTTTGCCTCGATGGCAAGTGCCGTACTTGCAGCCGTGGATTCCTCGGCCATGGCTGCATTTTGCTGCGTAACCTGATCCATTTGATTGACTGTCCGGTTGACCTCAAAAAGGGTTGCGGACTGTTCGTTGGAAGCGGCGGTGACGGCATCAAGCTGAGTGTTGATCAGGACTATCTGTTGAATGATAATCTTGAGTGCTTCGCCGGTGTCTCGGACCAGCTTGACGCCACTGCTGACCTCATCAACCGAATTGAGGATAAGATTCTTGATTTCTTTTGCTGCGTGCGCGGAGCGTTGAGCAAGCTCCCGCACCTCCTGGGCAACCACCGCGAAACCTTTTCCTGCCTCGCCGGATCGTGCCGCCTCGACGCCTGCGTTGAGCGCCAGAAGATTGGTCTGAAACGCGATTTCGTCGATGACCCCCACAATACTGGAGATCTGCGAGGATGACTGTTCGATGCGTTGCATTGCTGCCACAGCGCTTGAGACCACTTCGCCGGAGTGGCGCGCCGACTTGTTTGCCTCGATCGCAACATGTCGCGCCTCCGCTGTGCGCTTTGAGGAACTGGCGACGTTCTGGGTAATCTGATCCAAAGCGGCGGCGGTTTGCTCCAGTGAAGCAGCCTGATGCTCTGTGCGGCGTGACAGGTCCTGCGCGCTCAAACTGATTTCCTGCGCCCCGCCATCGATCGATTCAGTTGCGTACGACACAGCTCTCAAGCTCTCAGCGAGTTGGGCAACGGCAGCATTGAAATTCGCCCGTAACGGTTCGAAGTCGTCGGCGAATTTGTCGTCGAGGCTGAACAGGAGGTTCCCGTCGGCGAGATGCCTTAGGCCTTCTGCAAGCCCGGACGTTGCCTCCGCCATATCCTGCGCTCGCCGATGCTCGGTCTCGGCGAGACGCGCACGTTCAATCTCATTTGCTTCACGGCTTGTCTCTGCATCCTTTTCGAAATCGCGCGCCCGTAACTCGTTGTCCTTGAATAACTGTACTGCCCGGGCCATCGATCCGATCTCGTCGCGGCGAATCGTTCCCTTAACAGTCGAAATGAGATCGCCGTCGGCTATGACCTCCATTGTCGTAACCATCTGCTTGATAGGTTTGACCAACCAGGAGCGAATTGCGAGAAAGCCGAAGCACGAGACAGCGAAGAGTGCCACAATAGCTGTTCCCAAACTCAGCACGGACGTGTCACGGACAACGCTTGAAACGTCACCACGCTTTTGCTCTGCGTCCGAAGCGAGTTTTTCCGTGACGGATGTGAATCTCGGTGAGACAGCAGCAAAGGCGGGTTGGCAAAGAGTGAGATAGAGTTGCTGCACCATGGCAAGCTCGGCTTCACTAGTTGCGCCGCGACCAACTGCGATGGCTGCACCACACGTATCGGTCAGGACGGAGAATCCATCCGCCTTCAACTTCGGCAGTTCGCTCTGCTCAGGAACTGCAGCGATCGCCAGATCCATGAACCTGACGAAGTTTTCTCGTGCGTCATTCAAGCCAGCTTCAGCGCGCGCCCTCGCCTCTTTCGACCGTGTCATCACCATGTCGCTGATGCTGGCACGCGCTGTTTCCAGACTTCGGTTCGACTGGGTCAAGCGTAGTGCTGCAGATGCATCTCTATCGAGAAGCTCCTGATATCTGTCGTTAACCTTCAGCATTTGCCGGTTCTGATAGAACGTCAGACCGAGTGCCAGGATGCCGAAGACAGCCACGATGATAAAGAACTTACCGACAATGGAAACGTGTTTCACAGGCCACTCCTCTAAGCTCGGGATCACTTACGGCAGATGGATGTTCAGATTCTGATGGTTTGATGTCTCGGGTTTTAAAAAAATGGCTGCCGCCGACCTCGTAATCGACGACAGCCAAGTTGCCTGGGAGGGCAGGAGAAAAGAGTTGAAACCCCAGATGGCGATAGTAAGTGCACTTTCTGTCAGTCGCGGATCGCAGTCCCGGTTACTGGATCGAACCAGTGCAATTTCTCCAGGTCGACAGTCAATGGCAGCACCTGATTGGGTCGAGGCGTCAGCGCCGGTGGTATACGCGCCACGAGCCGGTTCTTACCCTTATTGAGAAAGTCTTCGGTATCTTCAGCATCGTTGATATTGACCGACGGTGACGCGATGTCGAAGAACACGAAGGTGTCGGCTCCAAGCGCTTCGGCAACCGGGATCTGCTCGTTGAACAACGCCTCGGCCTCGGGACAAACCTTAAACATCTCTGGGCGAATTCCAACAATGACTTGTCGCCCGGCGAAGGCCGACAGTGCCCCCTGGGCTGGGACCGAGAAGGATATTTTCGTTCCAGTTACCGCAGCTTTTAGCGACCCGCCTTCCGCCGTCAGCTCGACCCGAACAAAATTCATGGCGGGCGAACCGATGAACCCCGCGACGAACAGATTGGACGGCTTGTCGTAAAGCATCTGCGGCGTATCGATCTGCTGAAGATTACTCTCCTGTCCATTAAACACCGGCTTCAGCACAGCCACACGATCGCCCATGGTCATAGCCTCGACCTGATCGTGGGTCACATAAAGGGTTGTGACGCCGAGCCGCTGATTAAGGAGCTTCAGTTCGCCGCGCATCTGCACGCGGAGTTTGGCATCCAGGTTGGAAAGAGGCTCATCCATCAGGAACGCCATGGGATGGCGAACGATCGCCCGGCCCATCGCCACGCGTTGGCGCTGACCGCCGGACAATGCCCCGGGCTTGCGCTCTAAATAACGGGTAAGATCAAGCATTTCCGCTGCGTCGCGAACCAGCTTGTCGATCTTGTCCTTGGGCATTTTTCGCTGCTGCAGACCGAAGGCCATGTTGTCGTAAACGGTCATATGGGGGTAAAGCGCGTAGTTCTGAAAAACCATCGCAATATCCCGGTCCTGGGGTTCTGTCTCCGTCACGTCAGCGTCATCCATGAGCAGCCGGCCGCTGTTGAGCGCTTCAAGACCCGCTGCCATCCGCAATAGTGTCGACTTGCCACAACCCGACGGGCCGACCAACACGACGAATTCTCCGTCCGCGACCGAAAAACTTACATTCGCAACGGCAACGGTCCCGTCCGGAAAGGTCTTGCCGATCCCGTCGAAGGTCATGGACGCCATTTTTATGTACTCCCGCATTTTTCAAGGAGGCAAGCCGCACCGTTTGTGCGGACATGCCCCTCGCCTTTGGTTCCGGCTTTAGCCGATGTTCACAGCCTTGCCGGTCGCGACGGATTCCTCGATCGCCGCCAGGATCTTTGTGTTTGCCAGACCGTCCTGCGCATCTGCCAGCAGCGGAGCGTCTCGCACGACGCTATCGACAAAGCGGGCAATGGATTCCAAGACAAAACCGCCGATCCGTGTCGCGCCGGTTGGTGTTATGCCGATGTAGTCATTGTATTTCAGTCCGCCGTCGACGATCTTGCGCAGGCCGCCATTATGGGTGGGGTCCGCCTGGACCTGGCCCTTTTCACCAACGAACTCGATCTTGAAATCAACAAGCGAAGGATTGTCACGCGACAGGATCCAGCTGTTCTCCATGGTCACGACCGTGCCCTTGGAAAATTCAAGCACCGACACATGGAAGTCTTTCGTATCCACGCCGGCGGCAAATAGGGTACCCGAGCGGGCAACCGAATAAACACGCACGACTTCGTCTGCGAGAATGAAACGTAGGACATCGACGAGGTGGCTGCCCAGGAACCAGAGTGCCGAAGACTTTGCAGCCCAGCTCAGCATTTCGAGCGGAACGAATGTCGTATTCGAAAGACGCGCGGTCCCGTGTTTGGCCAAGCCGATCTGACCGTTTTGGATCATGTCACGAACCTGGGCGAGGATCGGATTCACACGGTTGTGGAAATCAATCATCAGCTTGCCCTTGGACTTAGCGGCAGCCGCAGCGATTTCCTCGGCTTCACGCACCGTCGTCGCAAGCGGCTTTTCGCTCAACACGTGTTTATCGGCTTTCAGAGCCGCTAGAATGATCGGCGTGTGGGTAAAGTCAGGCGTTGCGACCGAGATGGCGTCGATCTGATCGCTTGAGATCAGCTTCTGGTAGTCGGTGAAGGCCTGCATTGCGCTGTAGCTTTCCTTCATCTTCAGCGCCCGGCCCTCATCAAGATCGCAGACGCCGACCAGATCGGTCTCCGGCAAGACATTAAAGGTATGGGCATGATTGCCGCCCCAGAGACCGGCGCCGATGACGCCCATTCGCAGTCTATTCATTTCATTACTCCATTCATAAAGGAAAGCTCAGCCCTTCACCGAACCAAAGGTGAGGCCTCGTACGACGTATCGATCGAAAACAAGGAAGATGATCATCGGAGGTATCATCGCGAGCACTGCGGCGGCGGCGATGTAGTTCCAGGTCACTCCGCTCGTTGCGAAATACCCAAGTGTTCCGATCGGAAGGGTGGCGGTCGAGCGTGAGCTCAGCACCAGCGGAAAAGCGGCGTTGTTCCACGCGAACACGAAGGCGAACATCGAGGTAACAATGATCCCAGGACGAACGATCGGTAGCGTGATCCGCAACATGATCGTGTACCAACGGGCGCCGTCCACCCGGGCAGCTTCCTCCAGTTCCACTGGCACCTCATCGATAAAGCTCTTCATCAACCAGACGGAAAACGGGATCGTCAGCGTCTGTAGGACCAGGATCATCGAAAAGTAGGAACCCTGGAGGCCAATGCGCGTGATGAGGATGAAATATGGGATCAGAAACGCGACCGGCGGGGCCATCAACAGCCCGAGATACCACAACATGATGTTCTTCTTGCCGCGGAGCTTGAAACGGGACAACGCGTAGGCTGCGGGAACCGAAAAAGGCAGATTGAGTAGCACAGCACCGATCGCGACGATGAGGCTGTTGACCAGTTGCGGCGCGTTGGTGCCAGGATCGACGAGGATGTGCCGGAATGCGTCGAGATTGGGCTCGAATGTGAGTTGCGGCGGCATGGTGAACGCCGTCTCGGCCGGCCGGATCGCAAGGGCGATGAACCACAGGATCGGACCGACGAAGATTGCCAGGAAGAGGAGGCCGGCGGCGTAGGTGAGTGCCGTGTTGAAGCTCGTGTGTCGGCGCGACATTTTACCACTCCTCGTTTCGGAACGCGAAGAAGACGTACAGTGCAACGATGACGTTGACGATCAGCACGGTGATCCAGGTCATGGCACTGACCAGTCCGATGTTGAAGTTCACAAGGCCCTGTTCGTAGAGTGAGTATCCAAGGGTGCGTGTAGACGTGCCCGGTCCGCCGCGCGTGAGCACAAGCACCGTGTCGAAGGTGTTGAAGATCTGCATGAAGCGCAGCATGACGATAATGATTGCGGTGCGTTTGATCAGCGGTAGCTTGATCCGCATCAGGATCGTCCATGCAGACGCGCGATCCAGGCGTGCGGCCTCCAAAATCTCGTCCGGCACGGCCAAAAGGCTCGCATAGAGAACGATTGCAAAGAACGGTGTCCACTGCCAGATGTCGACGAAGAGGATCGCCGCGAGTGCTGTCGATGGCGAGCCAAGAATTCCTTCTGCGGGAACGGGGAGCCAGAGCGACTGCAACACCCAACTCAACAGGCCACCGCCGGGATCATAGAGGTAGCGGAACAAAAAGCCGACGACGATGGGCGCGATCGTTGTTGGCAGGATCAGCAGGGCCCGCACGATGTTCATGCCAGGCAGTGCCTTGAGCAGAATGAGCGCGATCGCCAGGCCAAACGTGAACTCAAGTGCCGTGCCAAGGATCGACAGGATCAGGGTATTGGTGAGCGCGGCGCGAAAGTCGAAAGCGTTGAAGGCCTGCACATAATTCTCGAACCCAATGAACTGGAGCGGCTCCGGGCCGATTTGCAGGTTCCAGAAATAGAAGCTCGATCTTAGGGCAAACAGCAAGGGGTAGGCGATCAGAGCGAGCAGCATCACCACCGAAGGCGCAATCAGCAAGTAGGGCAGGTTTCGTCGGATAAAGCTCTTCCGGGCGGGCCCGAGGGCTCGCGGAGAGCAAACAGTAGTCGTGTGCATTGCCAGATCCAGTTCTTCTTCACTTGGCTGCCGGCGCGATCGCTCTCGCGCCGGCCCGAGGAGAACTCTAATTAGTTCTTGGCGATCAGGGCTTTGGCCCCATCAAGAGTATCTGTGTAGCTATCCTTCTGATAAGGGATCATGAGATTGCCCTTCAGGATGCTCTCGAACAGGCTGTTGGCGCGCTCGAGGCCGGTCTTCGGCTCTTCGCTACCGGTCAGAAGCTGGTTCAATGTGAGACCCAACACGCTTTCGATGGCTGTGTAACCAGGGACAGGCGGGCGTGTGATCTTGCCGTTGCCCTGCTTCATCATCGCATACTGCACATCGAGGTAAGGATAGATCGCCTTGACTTCCTCGTCTTGATAGAGCGAAATGCGCGCAAAGTCGGAGAACTGGTAGTTGAGGTCCGGCCAAAGGGCCATTTTCTTCTGCGTGGCTTTCGAGGTCGCCCATTTGATAAAGGCGTAGCCTGCTTCTTGCCTTTCGGAACTCGATGGAATGCCAAGGCTCCAGCCGCCGAGACTAACCGTTTGAGGCACGCCCTCGGCCTTCGGCAAGGCCGCCGTTACGTACTTATCCATGATGTCCGACTTTTTGCCGGTCATGTAGCCCGAGTTCTTGATTAGATAGAAGTACGGGGTCCACCAGTAGAACATGCCGATATCGCCCTTGGCGAAACGGGTGCCGGCATCGAACCAAACATAGTTGATCGCTTCAGGCGGAGACAACTTGTAGAGCTGCCTATAGACTTCGACAGACTTGATCCAGGCGGGGCTCGTCAGTTGCGGGGAGAAATCCCACGGAGCGGCCGGGAAAGATTTGAACCAATTCGCGCCGTGGCTTGCCGACACCTGCGTAAACATGTGGACGATCGGCGACGGCTGGGAACCGCAAACGACGGTTGGAAAGAGCGGCTTACCGGCGAATGATTTGCCTTCCATCGACTTCAGTGTGTCGATGTATTTCGTCCAGGTCCAGTCTTCCGATGTCTCGGTCGGCGGCGCTGCAATGCCGAGTTCGTCAAAGACGTCCTTGCGATACATGACCCCCTGCGCATAGGCGGCAACCGGCAGTGTGCCAACTTGGCCGCGCCACATATTCGAGGAGTAAAGGACCTCGGGGATGAAGTCGGAGAGGTCGAATTCGCTGTCCTTGGCAATAAAATCGTTCAGCGAGATGATCCAGCCGTTGTCGAGATATTGCCCGAGCCACATCTGGTCGACGACGATGACATCGGCGTCGGAGGTCTTGGCGACAAAGGCAGACACGAGGCGCGATTGAAGGGCGTCATAGGAGAGACTCTCCAGTTCGACTTTGATGCCGGTTTCCTTCTCGTATTCTGGCACCAGCGCCTTCATTGAGAAAAAAAATGGGTCTTCAACGGACAGGACGCGCACGGTGTTCGCATCCTGCGCGGCACCCCTCCGTGGAATGGCCAATGATCCCGCGCCAGCCACAAGAGCTGCGACGGAAGCGCTTTTCAGCAGGTCACGTCGCGACATATTTCCGATATCGATTGTCATAAACAGCCTCCTCAGTTGCTTCGTATCCCAACCCCGGCCCTTCAGCGCAGCCCCTGGGCTTCCGCTTGTCGATACTGAGATTGTTACCCCTAATGTGCTTTTTGTAAGCAGTTAGTTTGTACCTCGCACAAACTTATGTTAGTGTCAAGAAGTTGTCGCGGCGAAAATTCCGGCGCGGTACTGCGGTTGTCATCGAGGTCCTGCTTGCATCACCGGAAAGGGCCTTATGTTGTATGGCCGTTCGATAATGTACGGGCTAAAAGGATCCGGTAGATTGGAGAAGAGAATTGAAGTTTGAGAGCCAGCCGTCCTATTCGTTGGGCCAGCGCACCCCTGCCAGCAGAGAAGTCGCCGTCGGCGAGAACGGCGGTAACGTGACACTTGTCTCCCAATCGGCGCTTGGAGCGATAAACCGCGGTCGCGTCCTTCAAGCCTTATATGACAACGGACCCAAAAGCCGGGCAGATCTCGCTCGACTTGCAGGTGTCAACCGGACCACGATAACCGGTATTGTGCAGCCGATGATCGAAGACCAGCTTCTTATTGAGGGAGATGCGTCGCCTTCCGACGTCAAAGGCGGCAAGCCGGCTCGTCCGCTTTATTTTAACCCCGATGCACCGATGCTTGGCGCGGTCCTCCTTCTGCCCGGCACGATACAAACATGCCTCGTGGCGTTAACCGGTGAGATCAAGGCCGTTGCGAAAGCTGAATTTGATACGCATGGCGACACAGAAGCATTCATCGCGGTCATGACGGAGACGCTTACTGCCACACTGTCTCAGGCCCAGCAGGCGCCGTTTGGCATTGGCGTGGCCTCTGCTGGAATGATCGACAGTGACAATGGAACCATTCTCACCGTCAATCTTGCTCCCGTTCTAACGGGACTTCCCCTCGTAGCAATACTACAAGAACGCTTCTCTCTTCCGGTTGCCATCGATCACCACCCCCGTGCCTTGCTTGTTGGGGACAGATGGTTCGGACCCGGTCGCGGTCAACAAAATTTCGCAGCGGTCTATACTGGCGAGGTTCTCGGCGGCGCCTTCTTCATCGACGGCAAGGTCTATCGTGGACTCGCCGGATCCGGCGGCGAGCTCGGGCACACCGTGGTGCAGATCGATGGTGCCCCTTGCAACTGCGGAAAGCACGGCTGCTGGGAGACGGTCGCTGCTCTTCCGTGGTTACGAAAGGAAGCCGCCCGAATGGGCTTGCCGCATCCCAAGAGCATCACCTGTGCCAGGCTTGTCAAGGAAGCAGACGAAGGCTCGAATGCGGCAGAGGAGCTTCTCGTCCGTTACACACGGAACGTGGCTTTCGGCATCGTCAATCTGCAGCAAACACTCTCCCTCAACTCCTACGTCCTTCATGGAGACGTCGCCGGAGGCGGAATGAAGGCAGCAGAGCTGATCAGGCAGCATGTAGAGCAGCTAGTGGTGAAGAGACCTGGTCAGGAGATATCGATCACGGTGAATGGTATCGGCGAAGGCCATACGGCTCTGCGCGGCGCCGCCGGTTTGGTTTTATCCAGCCACCTCAAGCTGGTCATTTGAGGCTTTGTAGCGACACCGATATGCAACGAAGGGGCTTGCGGACCTGTTGTGTCGATTCGCGCCGGGCAAGGCCTGTCCGGTAGGCTTCTTAAAGAGACTCAGGCGCGCTATCGAATTTTCTAAGGTCGGGATTTGGGCTTGCGACCGTTAAGGTAAGGACTGCCATCGTCTGCGACGGCGGCGGAAAAGAGAGAGGCAAAGAACGGAATGCAGGCCGCCCCGATCGCGCCGGCGCGAGGGCCAAGTCGAGAGGCCTCAACTGCGGCAGCCTCCAAGCCGCGCGACGGGCCAAGGATTGGCTGACTGGAAATTGCGCGTACCAGCCTGTCTGTCACTAGTTCTGGCAGCCGTCCCCCAAGGACAATCAGCGCGGGGTCGAACATCGCCGTAGCTACACGCACCGTCTCGCTGAGCTGCTTTCCGGCGCGTTCAATCCAGATTTCTAACGCCGCTTCGGCGCTATCTGGCAACCGATCGAGGTCGATGAAGTCGTGGATGGCGAAGCCGGCACTGTTGAGGGTGGCAAAAAGGTCTTGGCCGGATGGGCGCGGCTGGTCGTACGGGTAGAGAACTCCGGGCAGGCAGGCGTTTCCATTGACACCGCGGTACGGCCGCCCGTCGATAACCGCCCCTCCCCCGACACCGTGTCCGATGTGAATGAAGAACATCGGATCAGGCTGCGGGATGCGTCCGCCGAACACATACTCTCCGAGCGATGCAGCTGTTCCATCATTCTCGATGTAATAGGGCGCTTCGAAAGTCGCTTTAAAAGCTTGGTCCGCCTCACCATCATCGAAAGCCGGGAAGAAGCTGTGGGCCTTGAGGATGTGCGACATCGTGCCGAAATTGCCGGGCACCGAGCAGCCGACCCCGAGAAGGCGATCTTTAGGCGTGCCAAGATCGGTCAGCATCGCTGCGATAGCAGCCTGCGCCGCCTCTGCCACAGACAAAGCTGTGCTGGTCTCGATGTCTACAGATCGGGAGGTAAGAATCTTACCCGCTAGATCAGCAATTGCTACCTCCATTCGGGAGACCGAGAATGTTATTCCCGCGGAAAGATATCGATCAGCCCGCAAGCTCAGCAAGCGCCGAGGCTGGCCTTGGGCGCCGGTCCGCTCGACCACCTCGATCAGAAGTCCGATCTCAATTAAGCGACCTATCAGCCGAGTGACAGAAGCACCTGTCATGCCGGACCGTTCCGCTAGGTCGACCCGCGCAATCTGCTTGCCTACGAAAATCAGTTCGACCAGTCGTCGTTCGTTCCGTGAAAGGTCCATTGGTTCCAAGAGTGTCAAATTGTCAGCAGCCAAACAGCTATTGCAATATATATTAAATTACGCAATGTAATTAATCTGTCATGAGGATCCTTTAAGAAAGCCAAACCGGAATGACCGCCAAAATGAAATGGGAGAACACCATGCACCAGATCAAACGATTGTTGAGCCTCGCCGCCGTGCTGATCGCGATCGCCTCTCCGGCCTTGGCAAAGAGTCTCGTCGTTTATTCACCTCAGGGGGAAGAGAACGTTCAATGGATAATCGACCAGGCTAAAGCCGCCGGTCACGACGTGCAGTTTCTGCGCGCACCCGGAGGAGAACTTTTTGATCGGCTGGTCGCCGAGAAGAACAACCCCCAGGCCGACGTCGTACTTGGCATGGTCGACGCGTCTATGGCTCTGCTCAAAAAGAATGGCCTGTTCCAGCCATACACACCAGCCTGGGCGGCGGACCTGCCTGCGCACTACAAGGACAAGGAAGGCATTGTCTACAAATTCTGGAGCACACCGGTCGTCATCGCCTATGAGTCTGACAAGCTTGCCGCTGAGCGGGCGCCGAAAAGCTGGCTGGACCTGACAAGGGGCGAATACAAAGGCAAATACGTCATCGGCAACACCGCCTGGCAGACGACAAGGGTCTATCTTGCCGGCATCTTGGCCCGGTTCCTCGACGACAAGGGCGAAGTCACTCAGGCTGGATGGGATTTTCTTGGCGCATTCTATGCGAACGCGATCGTTGTCGATGACGCCGATGCGCGCAAGGAAGCCTTCAAGTCGGGCGGTGCGATCATCAATCTAACCTGGTTCGGCGGCGTCATCAAGGACGCCAAGGAGCTCGGCATGCAAGTCAAGGTCATTGACCCGGAAGGTGGCACGCCCGTCATCTCTGAAGGCGTGGCGATCATGGCGGGAACCGATCAGCTGGAGCAGGCAAAGGCATTCGTCGACTGGTTCGGCTCTGCCGATGTCATGGCCGGCTACGCCAAGAAATTCGGTCAGGTTCCGGTGCTGCCGGCGGCGTTGGCCAAATCACCGCCAGAGGTGCAGGCGAATGCGAAACTAGTCAAGGCGCAGCCGATCGATTGGGATGCCGTCGCGCCCAAACTGGACGGCTGGTTGCAGAAGATCGAGCTAGAAATCCGGTGAGGATGTAGGGCCGGGCGACGCAGATCGCCAGGCTTCTCAGGAGTATGTTTATGCCGACCCCGATCCTCATCATCGATAAACTGCATATTGGCTATGGCGACAAGGTTGTCATCAGCGACCTCTCGCTTGAGATTCACGAAGGCGAGTTCGTTGCTCTGCTCGGGGCTTCCGGCAGCGGCAAATCCAGCGTCCTAAGGACCCTGGCTGGCTTTCATCCGGTCATGAGCGGTCGGATTATTCTTGAAGGAAAAGATATTACCATCGAGCCTCCGGAGCGGCGCAACGTCGGCATGGTATTCCAGAACTATGCGCTGTTTCCAACGATGACGGCTTTCGAGAATATCGCCTTTGCTTTGCGTGTGGCGAAGATCCCGCAGGGCGAGATTGTCAAGCGTGTCACCCAGATCGCCGAAACATCCGGGATTACGGAGCAACTGCACAAGAAGCCCGCGACCATGTCAGGTGGGCAACAACAGCGGGTCGCGATTGCGCGCGCGCTCGTCGCGGGCTCCAAGGTGCTTTTGTTCGACGAACCATTGTCCAATCTCGACGCCAAGGTGCGAGTGACGATGCGCCGCGAGATCAAGAGGCTCCAGCAGGAATTTGGCTTCACGGCGGTCTTTGTCACGCATGATCAGGAAGATGCACTCACCATGTCCGACACGATCGTCGTGCTGGCGAACGGTGGCGTTGAACAGATCGGTGACGGACGTACTCTTTATCGAAAGCCCGCGACGCCGTTCATCTGCGAGTTTATCGGCACCGCCAACGAACTGCTCGCACCGGTTGTCGCGCAAATTCTGGGCCGCGACGTTCAGGGACGCATCTTTGTCCGCCACGAAGATGTGTTCGTCGGGAAAGCGGTAGAAGCCGGGTTGCCGGCGACCGTCCGCCATGTGGAATTTCTTGGCGCCCACAGCCGCATCGACCTGGATGCCGGCGGACACTTAATTTCGGCCGCCAGGATGGGGCACGAGTTACCTGAAATCGGTGAGACCGTGTCCTGGACGGTCCGGCCGGGCTCGGCGCATATCTTCGAGGAAGCGGGCAGATGAACCGCGCGGCGCCCGTCGAGCGCGTAGTCTATTGGATCGGAGTGGCGGCCCTGATCTGGATCGTCATCACCTTCCTGATCCTGCCGCTAGTCGCGTCACTTCATGCGGCCTTTTTCAAGGACGGCAGCCTGGTGGTCGGCCAGATCGCAAGCGAACTTTCAAGATCACGAAGAGTGCGCGCTGCCCTTTGGAACACGCTTTGGATGACGTCAGCGACCATGGTTACGGTGACCATTGTCGGGATGTTCCAGGTCGTCGTCCTTGAATATTTTCACGTACGCGGTCGCGCACTCTTGAAAATCGCCTATGCAACGCCCCTGGTCTTCGGCGGTGTCGTTGCGGCGGCGGGCTACAACTTCACCTATGGTCCCAGCGGTGCGGTGACACATCTGGTGAAGGCCGCCGTCTCCAGCCTCCCGCAAGCCTGGTTCATCGGCTGGTTTGGCGTGCTTTTCACGCATACCTTTCTGATGACCAACTTTTACTATCTTTTTCTGCGCGCTGCGATGCGCCGCGTCGACTACGCAACAATCGAAGCTGCGCGCAGTATGGGTGCCTCGGAATATACGATCCTGTGGCGTGTGGTACTGCCCGCGATCATGCCGACGTTCCTCGCCGTCACCCTTCTCACCCTTTACACCGCAATCAGCTCTTTCGCCGCCCCTCAGGTGCTGGGCGGTCGCGATTTCCACATGCTGAGCCAGATGGTGCTGACCTTGAACAGCCTGCGCCGTCCCGACATGGCCGCCTTACTCGCGCTTATGATGGGACTATGTCTCATGGCGCTTATACTGCTGTCTCAATATTTCGAAGCGCGCGGCTCCTATGTCGGCGGCGCGAAAGCGACTGCGCCCATCCAGCTACGCAAAATTTGCAGCCCCATCGGCAATGCAGTGCTACATTTGTTTGCCTATCTTCTCGTGGCTATCTATACGGTGCCGATCGCGCTTGTCGTACTCTTCTCCTTCGCCCCTGCCGCGAGCATCGGCATCGAAGTGATCCCATCCAGCCTGACACTGAAGAACTATACCCGCGTCTTCACCGAAGGCAGCGCCTTTCTTCCGTTTTTCAACTCCATAGTGATGAGCCTTGTCGCGGTATCGGCGGCGCTCGTCGTTACACTGTTTGCCGTCCCGGTTATTCTTGGCCGCCGCAGTTGGCTGACGCGCCTTCTGGACATCACTTTCTTCCTGCCATGGGTAGTTCCTAGTATTCTGCTCGCTGTCGGGCTGATCGTCACCTTTGACTCGCCAAACCCGCTCGTTGGAAACGCAGTCCTCCTCGGCGGCTACTGGCTCCTGCCGATTGGCTACGCCATCGTCGCCTTGCCGCTGATGGTGAGGTTCCTGAGGGCCGCCTTCGTAGGAATTGATCCGGCCTATAACGAGGCCGCCCGCTCGATGGGCGCCACCGGTCTTTATCGCTATCGCCGCATCATTCTGCCGATAGTGGCGCCGACTGTAATCCTCGTCGCCGGGATGGCCTTCAACGATCTCCTGTCGGAATACCCCTTGTCGGCCTTTCTATACAACGTCAATAACAAGCCGCTGCCGATTGCAATCGTAGACAGCTCGCTGTCTGTCGATCCTGAGCAGGCGGCCCTCAACCTCGTCTACGTCAATCTGATCATGGTGTTTTCAATGGCGATCATTCTGTTGGCTGAGCGGATCGGCCTTGGCAAAGGTCCAGAAACCACAACATTGTAGAACAGGAGACTGATCCATTGGATACCTGCATCACCGTCTGGCATTGGCCGCACCAGGAGCGTTGGTACGACGAAGGCATTCGCAACTCGCTCACCCTCATTAAGGAAGCTGGCTTCACACACATCAACTGGAATCCCGACTCCGGCAGTTCGTACTGGCTGGCCGACGCCGAGATCGAGTTTACAAGCAGGATCGTGGCCGATGCTGGGCTGAAAGTGCACTCGGTTCATGCCAGCAATGGCCGCAATCCTATCACTGAGATCGGCTACAAAAACCCTGGCCCTTTCGCGATGGAGACGCGCAAGGACTTCCTGTCGCCGCATGAATGGCAGCGCCGCAGCGGAGTCGAGCTGTTGCGTAACCGTGTCGACCTGGCGGCCGCGTTCCAGTCCCCCAATATCGTTCTGCACATCGATATCAACGACAACGTCTTCGGCAGCGAAGCCGCCGAACGAGCGTTCTTCGACCCCCTTTTCCAGTCTCTCGACGAAATCAGGCCTTACTGCGTCGAAAAGGGCGTCCAGATTGCCGCGGAAACTCTCCTCTGCGCCAACGCCCAGAATTTCCTCAACCTCTATGATCGGCTGTTCGCTCGATACGGCAAGGAGTTCATCGGCGTCTGCTTCGATTGTGGCCACTGGGAACTGATCGAGCCAGGCAAGCTCAGCGTGCTTGAGCGTTTCGCGGATCGCGTCATTGCTACTCACATTCACGACAACTTCGGAGCAGTGGATGACCATCTCTTGCCATTCGACGGACGATTAGATTGGCACACGATCGCCTCGGCGATCGCCTCAACTCCTTATCAGACTCCGCTCAACTTCGAGACGCCAATTGACCGGTATGGGATACCAGAATCCGCCTACTATCGCCGCGCTCACGGTGTTGCTGTTAGGCTTGAGGAGATGGTAGCCGAGGCGCGCGAGAGGAAAAGCAGTGATGGCGAATGCGCCTGCCCTCGACAATTCTTCACTACGTCGTGACAAAGGTAGCAGCGTTGACGTTTGAACCGTTCCGCGGTCCAGATGGATGGACAGTTTAGACCAAAGAATCTGTCGGCTTCGTCGGTGTCGTCGAATGGGTCAGCAAATGGCCTTCGGGGCAGCGATAGCCATCGGTCTCGGGTTCGAAGACGAACGTCGACTTGCGCATCATGACGGGCTTGGGCGGAGTGGGATTGCGATAGCCTGTGACGCCAAGGATCTGCCGGTCTTCCAGGCCCTTGGCGATGCCCGGCGTAGCATAGCCGGCATCCAGCCCGTCCGCGCCGACATCGAAGCCGAAACGGGTCTGCTGCCGGTCGAGCCTTGAGAGATAGACGATCGAGTCGTGGACATTGGCTGGCGTGACATAAGTATCGGTGATGATGGCGAGCTTGCCGTCCATCGTGCGATGATCGAGAGAGAAGAAGCCCTTCGGCCTGCCGTCGCGCACCATATAGCCGCTGTCTGAACGCTGCGCGTAACCTTAGTCGTCGTCACCTCCGGCCGGCGTTCCTTGTCCTTCAAGGGCTTCTGGCCGTGCAGCTTGCGTTCGGCCTCGATCGCCGCATCCAGATCGGCCAAGTAGTCGGCGCGCGACTTCTCGACCATTGCAAGATCGTATTCGCCCTTGTTGGCATTGGCCTTCAGATGGGTCGAATCCGTGTAACGCCACCGTGCCGACCAGCCCGTGGCCGATCGCCTGTTCGACGATGTAATCGAAGATGTCCCGGCAACCGATTTATCGTTGTAACCGCGGCGGTTCTGGGCTGAGCGTCGGGGCGTCGAACACTCGCAGCAATCTGACGGCGGGGAAATCCCCGCCGCTTCGATGTTATTTTGGAAAGGCCGGCTCACGCCATGGCCTTCTGCAGGTTTTGATCGATCTTGTCGAGGAAGGCGGTGGTCGAGAGCCACGGCTGGTCGGGGCCGATCAGCCGCGCCAGATCCTTGGTCATGAAACCGGATTCGACGGTGTCGACGCAGACCTTTTCGAGCGTCGCGGCGAAGCGGGCGAGTTCGGCATTGTCGTCGAGCTTGGCGCGATGCGCGAGGCCGCGGGTCCAGGCGAAGATCGAGGCGATCGAGTTCGTCGAGGTTTCCTGGCCCTTTTGGTGCTGGCGATAGTGACGCGTCACCGTGCCGTGGGCGGCTTCGGCTTCGACCGTCTTGCCGTCCGGCGTGAGCAGAACCGAGGTCATCAGGCCGAGAGAGCCGAAGCCCTGGGCAACGGTATCGGACTGGACGTCGCCGTCATAGTTCTTGCAGGCCCAGACGTAGCCGCCAGACCACTTGAGCGCCGAGGCGACCATGTCGTCGATCAGACGGTGTTCGTAGGTGATGTTTGCTTCCTTGAACTGATCCTTGAATTCGGTCTCGTAGACTTCCTCGAAGATGTCCTTGAAGCGGCCGTCATAGGCCTTGAGGATGGTGTTTTTGGTCGACAGGTAGACCGGCCACTTGCGCATCAGGCCATACATCATCGAGGCGCGGGCAAATTCGCGGATCGATTCATCGAGGTTGTACATCGCCATGGCAACGCCGGCGCCCGGTGCGTTGAAGACTTCCTTCTCGATGACGGTGCCGTCTTCGCCGACGAACTTGATCGTCAGCTTGCCCTTGCCGGGGAACTTGAAATCGGTGGCGCGGTACTGGTCGCCGAAGGCGTGGCGGCCGACGACGATCGGCTTGGTCCAGCCGGGAACGAGGCGCGGCACGTTCTTGCAGATGATCGGCTCGCGGAAGATGACGCCGCCGAGGATGTTGCGGATCGTGCCGTTCGGGCTCTTCCACATTTCCTTGAGGTTGAATTCCTTGACGCGGGCTTCATCCGGCGTGATCGTCGCGCACTTGATGCCGACGCCGTACTTCTTGATGGCGTTGGCGGCGTCGACAGTGACCTGGTCGTTGGTGGCGTCGCGGTTTTCGACCGAGAGGTCGAAATAGTCGATGTCGAGGTCAAGATACGGATGGATCAGCTTATCCTTGATGAGCTGCCAGATGATGCGCGTCATTTCATCGCCGTCGAGATCGGCGACGGGATTGGCGACCTTGATCTTGTTCATGTATCTGCCTCGTTCGAGCTTGAATGGGGACGGGGTCCCGGGTGGGTGATGTGATGAGGAGCGCTGCTGGCGCCACAGGCTGGCCTCGCCAACAACCGCGTCGTAATCACGCGCTGATCCCGAATTCGGCAGCTGATCCCGTTCTATGCGCTGATCATCCGCTCCATCTCATCCATGTTGGGGACGATGATATGTCGAAACTTCTCGATGCGAATGACGCCGCTCTTGCGCAGCCTGGTTATCTGGCGGCTGACGGTTTCAATGGTCAGACCGAGAAAATCGGCGATCTCGGCGCGGGACAACGGCAGGTCGAAAACGGTGGTCGTGGCGGTCTGCGGTTCGGCGTGGGTGGCGATGAGGTGGAGCAGGCTTGCGACCTTCTCCTCGGCGGTGCGCCGGCCGAGCGTCAGCATCCATTCGCGCGCGGCGTCCAGCTCCTTCAGCGCCTGATCGTGCAGGCTGCGCCGCAGTTCCGGCGTCTCCGATATCATGCGGTCGAGCAGGTCGCGGGGAAAGACGCAGATTTCGACATCGGTCGCAGCCTCAGCCGACAGCGTACTTTCGCGCACGAAGGGCCTGCCGACGAAATCGGGGGCGAATTGCAGGTCGACGATCTGCTGGCGCCCGTCCGGCATCACCTTACAGAGTTTCACCACCCCGCGCATTATGTTCGAATAGAAAGAGCTTTCCGACCCTTGAGCGACGATCTCGCTGCCGGCATCGACCTTGCGGCGCAGCGAGTGGCGGCCGAGGTCCTTTAACTGACCGCTCGACAGTACGCCGCAGACGACGCCGTGCCGCGCCTGGCAGGAAGCGCAAGCGACGGGAGTGCCGGCGTCGGAACCCTTACTGCGTGCAACGTCCATGTCCTGATCCCTTCAAAATCCGCGTGTGCCGGATGTGGCTGCGCATGCTGGGCATACTCAGACGCTTACGTCGCGATTGCGGGTTCGGCTATCCCGATTTCCTCCGGCGCGGCTTGATGATTACCAATTTCGCCGGGACCGCGAGTTGATCCAGATCAAAGTTTCCGTGCCATGCTGTTTTTGGAAGCGCCTGCCTCGACACGAGGCCGACCCGCAGAATCCTTCAAACTTGAACGACGAAGCAAAGATCTTCCAACCCTGGGCGACGAAGCTGCCGACGTGTTTGCGCACGAGCATATCCCAAATTGTATGACGGTTACTCGCGACGGGGAAAGGGTTCAGGTCGAAAGGCATTACGGGTTGCTTCAGCTGGGTCGCCCATACTCTCCCAAGCCGATTTCGAATTGACAGCCCAGTATGTTTGTGCGACGTACGTACTAAGGCGGTGCGCGCGGCTGGTGCGGCCTGAACGCGATCGACGTTGTGTCAGATGACATCCTGAAGGAACGGGCGGATGACTGTCTACCTAATCGGAATCGACGGCGGTGGCACCAGCTGCCGAGCTGCAGTCGCCGGTGCGAACGGGAGTATCCTTGCGCGGGCTCAAGCCGGGCCAGCTAACATTCTCTCCGATCCGGATACGGCCGTCGACAACATTGCCAGTGCGACCCGCGCGGCTTTCTACGCAGCTGGCATCAATGCGCGTAGCATCGCCTCGGCGCGTGCAGTACTTGGGGTCGCAGGCAATAATGTCGGCGAGGCCGTTCACTACGTGAAAAACAGGCTACCCTTCGCCCAGGCGGACATCGAGTCAGACGGGCTGATCGCGCTACAAGGCGCGCTAGGTGACAAAGACGGAGCCGTCGCCATTTTAGGAACAGGCACGATCTACATTTCCCGCCACTGCGAAACGGTGACCTACGTCGGCGGATGGGGCTTTACTGTGGGCGACCTCGGCAGCGGTGCTCGTATTGGACATGCGCTTTTGCAAGAAACGCTGCTCGCATATGACGGCATCCACGACATGTCCGCGATGACCGCCTCCGTCCTTGCGGAATTCAAAAATGACCCGCGCAATATCGTCGAGTTTGCGCGGCATGCAAAGCCCGGCGCCTTCGGCCGCTATGCGCCGCGCGTATTCGAGCACATGAAACGGGGCGATGCTGTCGCCGCGCGCCTGTTGCAAGAAGCCGCTGTTTCAGTTGACGAAGCACTTGATCGTCTAGTCGCTCGAGGAACGCAGAAGATTTGCCTGCTCGGGGGATTGGGGCCGCTGTATTCGTCCTCGATCGCTGCACGGCATCAAAGTCTACTGGTAACGCCCGAAGGCGATGCACTGAGCGGGGCCGTGGCCCTGGCTGTGTCGCGCTTCGGCCATCTGAAAGCGATCGAATGAGCGACACGCTTGCGGCTATGCTTCCAGGATGGGGCACAGACATCAACGGCGCCGGTCCGCTCTATCAAAGGCTTCGCCTGGCGCTTGAAAAGGCGATCCTGTCGGGTAAACTCAAAGTGGGCGACGTTCTTTATCCCGAACGAGACCTCGCTGAACATGTCCGCGTTAGCCGTGTAACGGTCCGCAAAGCAATCGACCATCTCGTGCAAGACGGATTTCTGGTTCGCCGGCGCGGCTCAGGAACCTTCGTAGCCGGATCGGCGGTCCGCGCAGATCAGCCTCCGTCACGCGCGTATCTTTTGACAGGTGGCATTTCCTGGCTTGGATCGGGCACGAAAGTCGAGTGCATCGAGCGCAGCACGTCCCAGCCCGCACCAGAGGAGATGATGACACTCGGCCTGTCAAGCGACAGTCGCGTCGTGCGCATCACCCATTTGCGGAGCTCGGCGGGCCAGCCGATTGCGATTGAACGCATATGCATTTCCTCCGAGTTCCTGCCCGACGCTCGTACCGTTACCTGTTCCATCTGCAACACACTCGCGGACGCAAACTTTAGACCCGTTCGTGCGATCCAACGCACTTTCGCACTTAACATCGAAGATCCGGACGCCACAACGCTTGGCGTCGCGGTCGGAACGGCTGGGCTTTTGACAAAACGCGTTGCCTATCTTGCTTCGGGCCGCGCGATCGAATTCACCCGCTCTCTTTTCCGAGGCAATGCCGAAGGTTTCGTCAGCGAGCTCACCTTTCTCGAAAACTGACCCCTCTTCTTACAAGACAGGATCCTATCATGCACGCCACCATTGCAAACGAACATGCGCCGAGAGATCGACGAAGTTCAGAAGCTGCGGCCAGATTGCTCGGTCGCTTAGCGAATGACTTGGCTGCCTTCGATGCGGTTTGCGCGCCCTGGACTCCGAATTCGTCGTCACAGTCGCTCGAGGCTTGTCCGACCACGCCGCCATATCCCTGAAATATTCAATCGAGCTAAGCGCGAAATTGCAGTCGCTTCGATTCGGCTGTCACTCGCATCAAACTACGGTCTCGAGCCCAACTTGGTCGCGGGCCGCCTTCCCAAGGCAGCCACGCGCGCCGTCGCCGCTTGGATTGCTCTGACAAATACGCTTCCCGCTTGCGGGACCCACCAACGCCATGAGCATGCTGAGCACAAAGGTCGGCTTGTGCCTGAAGACGACGCAGATCTCTTGGTGTTGACCCCAAGTTTGAGTTGAAGTCGAGCTGGACAGGTAGGCCAAAGGGTTTCGAGACAAGCGATCATGGTGATCTTGGATCAAATTTGCACAGGTTCTCCAATCTCATGGTCGATGCTTTCCGCTCGGAAACCTGCTGGCTTTGGCTGAGTGGAACCAGCACGCCATGAAGATTGCGATACTCTCGCCGCTTGAACGAACCTGCCTCCATTGGATATCTAGAGGCTGGGCGGTGACTGATATCGCGTTGATCGAGGGAAAGGATACCGCTGAAATTGAGGTGTGCGTGGAGCGTGCGGTTATTTCACTCAACGCCGACTCAGTGGAACAGGCGCTCGAGAAAATGAAGATCACGCGGTCAGATTGATCGCCACGGTCGCTGGCGCCGGACGCTTTCACCTTGCTTTGCATGCTGCTTTTAAATGCGTCGTCTTGGCAACGTCAGCCCGCAGCAAGATCGCGCCATCGGTTTTGAAAGTACGGAGACACTGGCTCCTGAGGTCGGTGCGGCACGCCGCTGAGAGGTGGCACGAAAGCAGGCCGATCCGCGTGTTTGTGATAGATCCTAGCCGAGCTCCGGATTCTACCGTCAACCCGCTGAAGGTCCGCTAGGAAGTTGTGGCCGCTGCCGCTCCGCGTCGGGCTGATCGCGTCCGTCCCCTGCCTTTGAGGAGCCATTGAGCGGGAATTGGCCAGCTCCCATTGAACCTCCTTAAAGTCGCGCGATCTTTCCTTCGCACGGTCCAACGCCTTCCAGCTCTCCCGCGTCGAAGCCGATGGCGAGTACGGCGTTCTACCCTCTGACGGAATCGACCCCGACAACGATCTTGCGATCGTTCACGAATTCTTTCCCTGGCCGGCTCATTGAACCTGCCCCTGCCTCTGGCGTGCCGCTTGCGAACTGCAAGCCGCAAGGGAGGCTTCGCCGCGGTCGAGCATAGCATGATCCGACACTTGTCAGCCGCGCCCTTGCCGCCTTTGCTCTTCGCGGCTGGCCGAAGGGTGCCCGCGAAACGACGGGCAAAGAAGGCAACGAGGGCCGATCGCCGGGCGATCGGAAATAAAATGAAGAGAAGAGACATAGAAGCGCTGCGCGAACGGGTCAGTTGCGCGGCCGTTCTCGAAAGGGCGAGCTTCGCCATCGACATCAAGGAAAGCACCCGGCGGGCGATCAAGTTTCGCCGTGACGGTGAAATCATCATCGTCACGCATGAGGGGCGCGGATGGTTCGATCCGCTCAGCGATGCGAAAGGCGACGTATTCGGGCTTGTCGAGCATCTCGACCATGTCGGTTTTCTCGAAGGCGCCGAAAGGGTCGCGGATCTCGTCGGTGTCAGGATCACAGATCCGGAGTGGCAGCCCGCGAGGCGTGAAGGAGGATACAACCTCTCTCTTCCCGAGCGCTGGCAGGCGCGCCGGCGCCCATGGCACGGATCACCGACATGGCATTATCTCCATGGCGATCGTTGCCTGCCGGTGCCGTTGCTCCGCGTGGCGATCAAAGGCGACCTTCTGCGGGAAGGGCCATACGGGAGCATGTGGGCAGCTCATACGGACGGTGTCGGCGTTGTGACTGGCTGGGAGGCGCGAGGTCCGCAATACCGAGGGTTCGCCTCTGGAGGGAACAAGGTTCTTTTCCGTCTCGGGCCGCCTACTGCGTGGCGCCTGGCCGTCACCGAAGCTGCGATTGACGCCATGAGTCTCGCGGCGATCGAGGGTTTGCGCGACGGCACGCTCTATCTGAGCACCGGCGGCGGATGGTCGCCGGCCACGCAAGCCGCGCTGTGGGAACTGACCTTCCGGCCCGGCGCCCAACTCGTCGCCGCAACGGACGCCAATGCACAAGGCGATCTGTTTGCCGAGCGATTACGGGCGCTCGCCGAGGATACCGGGTGCGACTGGACGCGGCTGCGCCCGCCCGAGGAGGACTGGAACGAGACCCTGAAGATTGGGAAAAAGGAAAAACGGGAAAAGGAAAGAGGCGTGCCGCATTCGCACCGCCCGCATCAAGGGAGGCTTCGCCCGGCGGAGCCGGCCCTTGACCCGGCCGGTCGCGATGCCGGCAGCTCGGAAGGGGTCATGAAGGATTGAAGAGGATGGCGAGGTCGAGAGGACGGCGCCGCACTTCGGTCCGAAAACGCGCAAGGAGCCGCAGATGATCCCCTCTCCCGCAATCGCCAAGGTTTTTCAGGGCGTCGCAAGCCGCCAGCAGATGTTCCGCATGTTCGATCGCCACGCGCAGCGCCCAAACCGTTGGGATGGTGATGCCGCGCCATTCTACGCAGACGAATGGTTCGAGATCGGCGAGACCGAGCATGATTACATGTTCGAGATCCTACCGCCATTGTGGATCCGAGGGTCCATGTTTGCGATGCGCGAATACATGACAGGCTCGGTGACATCAGTGTTCTTCGCGCTCAGGATCGACGAGGCGATTCGGTATTTCCATGGCTATTGCGATCTTTCCGACAAGGCATCCGTCGAAACGATGCGCGTCGCCATCATCGAGCGCGAAAGCCGTCCGGTCCGGGCCATGACGCGGCAAGAGCGGCTCGAGCATATCTGGAGCACGACTGCCGACGATTACCGCGGCTATGCCGGAGACAAGTGGCCGCAGTCCGCTCGCGGCAAGCGCACCGTCGTGCTCTATGGCGGCAACGAGGGCACTTTCCTGAAGCTACTCGAGGAACTCACCGACGGGGAGATCGCTGTGAAGCTGCCGGTGCATCTTCGCCACCTTCCCTCCCCGATCGCCGCGTGAGGAGGACGCCATGTTCACTTTTAGCGCGGTCGATGTCCGTGCGGTGATCGCGCGCGGACGCACCGACGCGGCAGCCAATGGCGGTTTCCGCAATCCTCACTATGGACTTCTCCCGGACAACGACGAACGGCACGGCCTGTGGATCGTCGGCGATGAAGGCGTCTATGTGCTTTCCAACGGAAAATTGGCAGAGGGTCAAAGGGCACTCGCGGTCTATGCCGACGAGTGCGATCCGAAGACCAATCCGGACCATTGGCACTACAAGCGCCGGTATTTCGGGGGAGACGACGGCATCGTCTTCATCGACGCTGAGAGCCTGGAAGCCATGCTTTCCACAAACCCGGAAGCCACGTATCTGCGGGCGGAGTTTGCGACGGAAACAACGCAGCTCTCCGTAATCACGCGCTCGTAGCTCGCGATCGCTGCCGCCGGACGAACCAGGTCCAATTCCCACAACTCATTTTCATCCGCCTTCGCAGCCACGGGACCTGTCCCGTGGGCGATGGCGCACATCCTCGAAAAGGAGCTTTCATGTCCCACGATCCCTTCACCCTCGATATATCAGGCAGCAGCGCATTGTCGTCCGGCTTCGGCCTGGGTGTCACCGCGTTTGGCGGTTTCGCCGCCAATGAAGACGATCCCGATCCACCGCCGCCCTCCCCCACGCCGGCATTGCCTCTGCCAGCTACGAAGCGGCCGGCGACGCGGAGACACGGCGAGCGAACCAACTTCTATCTCAACGACGGCGACGACCGCGGCTTGGCCGCGACCTGGAAGGAGCGGGCGAAGGCAAATCTTGCGGCCATCCTGACTGCCACCGAAATCGAAAAACAGGATCGACCCGCCACCCGTGACGAACAGGCGAAGCTGATCCGCTTCACCGGTTTTGGCGCCTCGGATCTTGCGAATGGGATTTTTCGCCGGCCCGGCGAAACTGCATTCCGCAAGGGCTGGGACGATCTCGGCGGTTCGCTCGAAAGTGCCGTCACCGAGACCGACTACGCCTCGCTCGCCCGCTGCACTCAGTATGCACACTTCACGCCGGAATACATCGTCCGCGCGGTCTGGGCGGGACTTCAGCGTCTCGGCTGGCGTGGAGGCCGGGTGCTGGAGCCGGGGATCGGCACGGGCCTGTTTCCGGCGCTGATGCCAACCGCGTTCAGGGATAACGCTCGAGTCACCGGAATCGAACTCGATCCGGTCACGGCACGGATCGCCCGGCTGCTTCAGCCGAAGGCGCGCGTCATCAACGCCGACTTTGCGCGCACCGATCTCAATGCGATCTATGATCTCGCCATCGGCAACCCGCCCTTCTCCGATCGAACGGTTCGCTCGGATCGGCAGTACCGTCCGCTCGGTCTCCAACTGCACGACTACTTCATCGCCCGGTCGATCGATCTCTTGAAGCCTGGTGCACTCGCGGCGTTCGTGACCAGCGCCGGCACGATGGACAAGGCGGACGCGACGGCCCGCGAGCATATCGTCAGATCCGCCGATCTGATCGCCGCTGTCCGCCTGCCCGAGGGCAGCTTCCAGGCAGATGCCGGCACGGACGTAGTGGTGGACATCCTGTTCTTCCGCAAGCGCCGGATCGCCGAGCCGGAGGGCGATCTGTCGTGGCTCGATCTGGAGGAGGTGCACCCGGCCACATCCGACGACGGTGCAATCCGCGTGAACCGCTGGTTCGCAGAGCACCCGGATCTCGTGCTCGGCGAGCACGCCCTAACGTCTGGCCCGTTCGGCGAGACCTATACGTGCCGGCCACGCGCCGGTGAAGACCTGGAAACGGCACTGAAGGCCGTGATCGCTCTTCTTCCGGAGAATCTGTATGACGGCGAGCCGACGCAGATCGACATCGATCTGGAAGAGGAACTGGGCGAGATCGTCGATCTCCGCTCCGGCAACGACAAGGTCCGCGAGGGCAGCTTCTTCATCAATAACCGCCACGGCCTCATGCAGATGATCGACGGAGTGCCGCTCGCGGTTTCGGTGCGGAAAGGCCGGTCAGGCGACGGCCTGTCCGAAAAGCATGTCCGGATTATCAAGAAGCTGGTTCCGATCCGCGATGCCGTGCGCGAGGTGCTGAAAGCGCAGGAACGCGACCAGCCGTGGTGGGATCTGCAGGTTCGGCTGCGTATTGCCTGGTCGAGTTTCGTCCGAGACTTCGGGCCAATCAACCACACGACGGTCTCGATCTCGGAGGATGATGAGACGGGCGAGGTCCGCGAAACCCATCGCCGGTCCAATCTCCAGCCGTTCCTGGACGACCCGGATTGCTGGCTGGTGGCCTCGATCGAGGACTACGACCTCGAAACAGACACGGCAAAGCCCGGTCCGATCTTCTCCGAGCGGGTCATTTCGCCTCCGGCACCACCCGTCATCACCAGTGCGGCCGATGCGCTGGCTGTCGTCCTCAACGAACGCGGCCGCGTTGATCCCGAGCATATTGCCGAGTTGCTGCATCGCGACCCCAACGCTGTCATCGACGAACTCGGTGACGCCATCTTCCGCGATCCCGCCGATGGCTCCTGGCAGACCTCTGACGCCTATCTCTCAGGCCCGGTCCGCACGAAGCTCACCGTCGCCGAAGCGGCGGCTGCACTCGATCCAATATACGAGCGCAATGTCCGAGCGCTGCAGGACGTCCAGCCTGCCGACCTCCGGCCGTCGGATATCACCGCACGTCTCGGCGCACCTTGGATTCCGGCTGCCGATGTCGTCGCCTTCGTCAAGGAAACGATGGATGTGGACATCAGGATCCACCATATGCCGGAGCTCGGGTCATGGACCGTCGAGGCACGGCAGCTTGGCTATAGTGCCGCGGGGACCTCCGAATGGGGCACGGCGCGCCGTCACGCCGGCGAACTGCTGGCCGATGCGCTGAACAGCCGGGTTCCACAGATCTTCGACGTGTATAGGGATGTTGGGGGTGAACGCCGCGTTCTGAACGTCGTCGATACCGAAGCAGCCCGCGACAAGCTACAAAAGATCAAGGAAGCTTTTCAGAACTGGGTCTGGACTGACCCCGACCGCACCGACCGGGTGGCGCGAGCCTACAATGACCGGTTCAACGATATCGCGCCGCGGAAGTTCGACGGCTCGCATCTGAAACTGCCCGGCGCCTCCGGCGCCTTTGTTCTGTATGGGCACCAGAAGCGTGGTATCTGGAGGATAATCTCCTCCGGCTCGACCTACCTCGCTCACGCCGTCGGCGCCGGCAAGACGATGACGATGGCCGCCGCAATCATGGAGCAGCGCCGTCTCGGCCTGATCGCCAAGGCGATGCTGGTCGTGCCTGGCCATTGCCTGGCACAGGCAGCGCGCGAGTTCCTCGCCCTCTATCCGAATGCCCGCATCCTCGTCGCCGACGAGACAAACTTCACCAAGGACAAACGAGCACGTTTCCTGTCGCGCGCCGCCACGGCAGCCTGGGATGCAATCATCATTACCCATTCTGCCTTCAGGTTCATCGCCGTGCCGTCGGCTTTCGAGAGCCAGATGATCCAGGACGAGCTCGAGCTCTACGAGGATCTGCTCACGAAGGTGGACAGCGAGGATCGGGTGTCGCGAAAGCGGCTCGAGCGCCTGAAGGAAGGTTTGCAAGAGCGGTTGGAAGCGCTCTCAACGCGCAAGGACGACCTTCTCACGATCTCGGAAATCGGCGTTGATCAGATCATCGTTGACGAGGCGCAGGAATTCCGCAAACTCTCTTTTGCGACCAATATGTCGACGCTGAAAGGCATCGACCCGAACGGATCGCAGCGGGCCTGGGACCTCTATGTCAAGTCTCGCTATATCGAGACCAAAAATCCAGGCCGCGCGCTCGTGCTGGCCTCCGGCACGCCAATCACCAACACGCTCGGTGAGATGTTCTCGATCCAGCGCCTGCTCGGCCACGAGGCGCTCCGCGAACGCGGGCTTCACGAATTCGACGCCTGGGCCTCGACCTTCGGCGACACGACGACCGAACTCGAAATCCAGCCGTCCGGTAAATACAAGCCGGTCAGCCGGTTTGCGAGCTTCGTCAACGTGCCCGAGCTGATCGCCATGTTCCGCTCCTTCGCCGACGTGGTGATGCCGGAGGACCTGAAACAATATGTGAAGGTCCCCGCACTCTCGACCGGCCGGCGGCAGATTCTCACGGCCAGGCCGACGCCGGCCTTCAAACTTTATCAGCAGATCCTCGACAGCCGCATCAAGGCGATCGAGATGCGCGAGGGCCCGGCCCAGCCCGGCGACGACATACTGTTATCCGTCATCACCGACGGCCGCCACGCGGCGATCGACCTGCGGCTGGTCATTCCGGCAAACGACGACGAGCCGGACAACAAGCTCAATCTGCTCATCGAGAACGCTTTTCACATCTGGGAGGAAACGGGCGAAAACACCTACCATCGCCCGGACGGCAAGCCCTATGAACTGCCGGGCGCCGCGCAGATGATCTTCTCCGATCTCGGCACCATCAATGTCGAGAAGACGCGCGGCTTCAGCGCCTATCGCTGGATTCGCGACGAACTGGTCCGTCTCGGTGTCCCGCCATCGGAAATCGCCTGTATTCAGGACTTCAAGAAGACCGAGGCAAAGCAACGCCTGTTCGGCGACGTCCGTTCGGGCAAGGTTCGCTTCCTGATCGGCTCCTCGGAAATGATGGGCACCGGCGTTAACGCCCAGCTCAGATTGAAGGCGCTGCATCACCTCGATGTGCCGTGGCTTCCATCCCAGATCGAGCAGCGCGAGGGTCGAATCGTCCGCCAAGGCAATCAGCACGATGTCGTCGATATCTTCGCCTATGCTACGCAAGGGTCACTCGATGCTGCGATGTGGCAGAACAATGAGCGCAAGGCCCGCTTTATCGCCGCCGCCCTTTCTGGCGACACCTCGATCCGCCGGCTGGACGACCTTGGGGAAGGCCAGGCCAACCAGTTCGCCATGGCCAAGGCGATTGCATCGGGCGACGAGCGCCTGATGCAGAAGGCCGGGCTCGAAGCGGAAATCGCTCGTCTCGAGCGGTTACGCGCCGCCCATGATGATGATCTGTTCGCGGTGCGTCGGCAAGTCCGGGACGCCGAACGCGACATCGAGGTATCGACCCGGCGTATCGACGAGATCGGCAGGGATATCCGACGGCTGGTTCCGACTGCGGGAGATGCCTTCACGATGACCGTCACGGGCGTTTCATACGATGAGCGAAAGGAAGCCGGCCGCGCGCTGATGAAGGAAATCCTTACCCTCGTCCAGCTTCAACAGGAGGGTGAGATCGTCATCGCCTCCATTGGTGGCTTCGATCTCGTCTATGATGGCGAGCGGTTCGGCAGGTCTGACGGCTATCGCTACACGACCCTGCTTCAGCGCACGGGCGCGGATTACGAGATCGATCTCGCTGTCACGGTGACGCCGCTCGGCGCGGTCTCCCGCCTTGAGCACGCGCTCGACGACTTCGACGGGGAGCGGGAACGCTATCGCCAGCGGCTGGAGGAGGCGCGCAGACGTCTTGCCTCATACCAAACCCGTGACGGTGGCGAATTCGCCTTTGCCGCGGAACTGGGCGAAAAGCGTCGCCAGCTCCGGGACGTTGAGGCGGAATTCGCAGCCGAGGCGCGCGAGGCAGGTACCTCTGCCAGGCAATCAGCTTGATCTTGGAAGCAGTGCCGCATGCGCATAGGTGCATTGCACAATAAATGTTTTCCATCTGATCAAAAAATGATCATAGTGCACACAGCTGATGCACATGGCGGTCTCCTCCCAGTGCCGCCGCAACAGCTGTTCCCCTCTGGAGGTTTTTGACCTTCACACTTCATGGGCCTCGGTTCTCCGACGGCCCATTTTTTTGTTCCCTCGCAACCAGATTTCGAGCTCTGTAGCAGAGCGCTTATCAGAAGAAGTTGGGAAAGGGAGAAGGGGAAAGGGAAGGAGAACCGATCGCAGATCGGTCCTCCCGCCGCCGCTGTCGCTCAACCGCCGCCTCCGCATCCCGGCCACTCGTCCTTCGCAGGGCTGTTAGCCCCGCTTGTCCTTCGCGGCAGGGCTGCTCGACCGCTGTTGCGCCGGTCGGGCCGCTTTGCGGTCCGGAAGATGTCTTCAGGAAAAAAATGAAGACAGGAAGGACCGGCAGAGGGCCAGGTCCGCATCCCCCGGAAAGGAACACTCCCATGCAACTCATGAAGGTCGATCCGCGTGCGCTGAAGGACAATCCCGACAATACGCGCCAGTCGAAGTCGACGCCCCAGGCCGACGCGCTGCTGCTTGCGACCATCAAGGCCGTCGGCATCATCCAGCCGCCCGTCATTTTCGCCGAAGCCGGCGGCAACGGCTATGTCATCGAAGCCGGTCACCGGCGCACCCGCATGGCGATCGCCGCCGGCATCGAGGAAATCGATGTTATCGTCGTCGAGGCGGCCAACGACAATGGCGCGATGCGTTCGATGATCGAAAACATCGCGCGCGAACCGCTCAATCCGGTCGACCAATGGCGCGGCATCGAGCGCCTCGTTGCTCTCGGCTGGACCGAGGAAGCGATCGCGATTGCGCTGGCGTTGCCGGTCAGACAGATCCGGAAGCTCCGACTGCTCGCCAATGTGCTGCCGGCGATGCTCGATCACATGGCCAGGGGCGACATGCCAAACGAGCAGCAGCTTCGCACGATTTCCGCGGCGTCGCTCGACGAGCAGAAGGAAGTCTGGAAGGCCCACAAGCCGAAGAAGGGTGACACGGCATACTGGTGGGCGATCGCCACCGGCCTCACCAAGACCCGCATGTTCGCGCGCGATGCGAGCTTTGGCGACGATCTTCGCCAGGCCTATGGCATCGAATGGGCGGAAGACCTGTTCGGACCGGCTGACGAGGACAATCGCTTCACGACGAACGTCGAAGCGTTCCTCGGTGCGCAGCAGGAATGGATGAGCAGCAATCTCCCGAAGAAGGGTTCCATCGTCGAGCTCAACAATTGGGGCCAGCCGCAGTTGCCGCCGAAGGCGGAGCGTGTCTACGGCAAGCCCGGCAAGGGCGATTGCACCGCCATGTATCTCGATCGAGAGGGCAAGGTGCAGTCCGCCCACTTCCGGATGCCGGAGGCGAAGAAGGCGAACGGCAAGGCCGATCCGACCGCGCCCGGCGGTGAGGACGGAAACGAGGCCATCGATGTTGCAGCCAAGACCCGTCCCGACGTGACCCGAAACGGCCTCGACATGATCGGCGATTTCCGCACAGACGCTCTGCACGAGGCATTGGCACGAGCGCCGATCGAGGACGATATCCTCATGGCGCTGCTCGTCCTCGCATTCGCCGGGCAGAACGTCTCGGTCGACTCCGGCTCCGAAACCTCCAACCATCTCTACGGCTCCAGGCGTTTCGCCCGGCACGCTGTCCGGCTGATCGGTGAAAGCGGTAAACTGGAGTTCGCCACGGACACGCTTCGTGTCGTGGCGAGGTTGACCCTGATCGACGCACTGTCGGCGCGGACCAACCGCACGGACAGTGGTATTGTCGCCCGGATCGCCGGGGATGCCATCGGCGCCGACACCTATCTTCCGAACATGGGCACGGAGCAATTCCTCGCGTGCCTATCGCGTCCGGCACTGGAAGCGTCCTGCGGCGGTAGGAGTGTCGCTCCCCGCCCGCGCGTCAGGGACACCCGGGCTGCCCTTGTCGAGCACTTCAAGGAAGAGCGTTTCGTGCATCCGTCCGGCCTCTTCGCACCCGATGACGTGAAGCTGGGCGAGTGGCTGGCCAAGAACATGGAGCAAGGGGGCGAGGACGACGATGCACCCGCCGACGGGCCGATGGGCAGCATCGAGGACGGCGGCAACGCAGCCGACACCGGGCTCGAAGAACTGGATGAAGCCGACGCTGACACCAGCACTGAGGATCCCGATACCGCTTACGGAATTGCGGCCGAGTAACCCTCTCCCACAACGTCATACTGATCGATACCGCCGCCGGCCATCACCGGCGGCTGCTTTGTTTCCACACCTCAAAATAGGAAAACGAAGATGTCTGCGTCTTTGATTTATGACCTCGCCCCGATCGGCTCGATTGTCGTCTGGTCCGACGGCACGCCCCGCCCGCCCGAGCGCCACAGGAAGAAGCTCGCCGCCTGGGAAAACCGCAACAGCAAGGGCAGGCCGATCCGCAAACAGGGCAAGCGCGGCATCGGCAATGCCAACCTGTCGCCGGATTTCACGCTGCATGAGGGCGATTTCGGCGGCAATGGCGTCATCACGATCCGTATCCACAGGACGTTCTCGCTCGACAGCAGCCTGACATTCAAGGTGATCGAGCGCCCGCAGCTCGGCCACGTCAGGGCATCACGTCGAGGGGAGGGTCGCGGCATGAACACGCCTGCTCTCCAAGCCAAAGCAGCTTCCGCCCGTGATTTGCCAGGGCCGGAGTTCAGCCGCAGCGCCGATGACCTGCCTGTCGCCCGTGTCGGCGATCTCGTTTTCGCCATGGTGTCGGGACGCGATGGCCAGCATTTTCTCGTGAGCGCCTGGCGTGTGGCACGGCCGCTTTCCGAACTCAAACGCGACGACTTCTATTCGCATCATGGCGCCGTTGCGGATGAGGCGGAATTTCAAGCACGGATGTTCGAACAGGCCGAACACAGCCGCGAGCTCCGGGCGCTCGCCCGGCCAACGGTTCGGATGAACTGCTCCACCCCGTGGGGACCTTCGCAGGGCGCCACCGTCTACGCGGAGGGTATCGTCTCTCACACCACGGCCGGGCATGGCGGGTTCAAGTTGTGCAACGAGTGCAACGTCAAGATTCATCCGATGCTTCGTTGCGCAGGCGGCTGGTACGAAGAAGATACCGCGTGGGCCGCGATTGCCCTCGCCTATCCGAATCTCTTTACCGGATACGAGCGCAAGTGCGCCGATCGGACGATCCGGGATTAGTGGCCCGATGCCTGGGAAGCGATCTTCGGTCGCCCCCTTGCGCCCGGTGAATCCCATGAGAAGGATCGCCGCGCCTTCGAGCGGGAGCATGCCGGCGACTGGATCGTCATCTCCGCGCTACGCTCGGAGCAGCATGCCGGGATAGCCGAAGTCATCGCCACGATCGGCGGGCTGCGGGCAACCGATGAAGAACGCCGCTATCTCGTGCCAAGAGACGAGTACGAGGTTGGCCGATTTGGCTTCGTCATCGATCCGGCGCGCCACGCTGCCTATGACGGACCGTCGTCTTTCATCAATTGGCAGGCGCGGGTGACCAGTCCATGAAACCGGTTAGTCCCTGCGTTCTTCTGTTCCGCATGGAGGCGGCGCGGCGAGAGACCCGCCACCATCTCGATCGCATTCACCGGCAGATCACGGGCCGGGCCGAACGCAGAGCGGCCACCGAGAAGGCGAAAGCCCGCTCGCACCGCCGGGGCGGGTCGCGGTGGACGCGCTCCGACGAACAGCTGTTTCAGGATCACGTCGAGCGGCTCAGCTTCGAACGGCGAACGGAAATCGCTGCCCTAGCTCGCAAACTCCAACATCAGGAGCGGGCGATCACTACCATGCGTCTGATGCTCGGCGATGATGCGGGTAATGCGGCGGCGTGAGTCAGACCGTATGGGGGCTTTCGTGGCGGCTGATCCGCGCTGGAGGAAGGGATGCGGGCTGTCGGTCGCGAGGGGCTCTCTCCTCCGGGGTTTCGGAGCCTTAGCCCGCCCCGCCGGTCTGCCCTTCGTTTTCGCTGCGGTCTGAACCGGCGGCCGGTCGTTTCAAGGTCGCTGGCGGCGCCGCGGAGCGGCCGGTGCAGCCTCCCTCGCAAAACGGCTCCGCGTCCTTCGCAGGGCTTTACCCCGCTTGTCCGCAAACCCGTTTCGCTCGTCCGGCCGTCCCGGACCTGTGAAAGCGCCCGTCCTCAGCCGGTTCCTGTCGATCGCATCGAAGGGCAGACCGGCAGGGGCCGGAGCCGCTTCGGTGGAAACCACGAAAGGAAGATCCCATGGCCAAGCCCGCAACCAATCGACCCTCCCCCCGCGTCGTGCCGCTCCGCAAGGGCGCGACCCTCGAGATGGTCAGGCTCACATGCCCGGACACCGTCCAGGCAATGCTGATTGCCGAGAGTTTTGGAACGGCGGTGGTCGACAGTGACGGCGTCCGTGAGCTCCATGAGCGCCTGATCATTGAGACCGCCGACAGCCTCTCGGACGGCCTCGGCGAGAAGGCGATGCAGATCCATCTCCAGCGCATCGTCGGGGCCTATGTCGGCTCGGCGCACGGAGCCGGCCAGTTCTACAGCCGCGCCGTCACCGAGGCCCGAGACGCCACCGCCAAATCGGCAAACGATGCCCGCGACGAGGATCTCGATGGCCCGGTCGGTTACGACAGCGCCGCCCAGCGCAAACGCGAATTCGCCGCCGACATGGGCATACAGTCCCACGCGTTGCGGATGGCCGCCGAGGGCGCAGTCGCTGCTTACAGCCACGTCATCGGCGAAGCCTGGAAGCCTTTCGACCGCCCGGTCGAAAACCCGGGCCAGTCGCTCGACCGCAAGGCGGCGGAGGCGCAGATGGCGGCACTCGGTTGAGCCGTTTTTCGCGCGGAGCTTCGGCTCCGCCCTTTCTTCCCTCTCCCTGATCATTAGGCCGGTTCCTTTGGGACCGGCCTTTTTCCAGGTCATCAGAAGGAAGAGAAACATGGACCCCGCTCGCCACGCGACCCCGTCCCGGTCGGCGGTCCTGCAGGAGCCGGTTGTCCGCCGCAACGGCTTCGCCGTCCTTCTCTCCGTTCCGGCAGTTCCGGTGCGGCATGCCACCCGATCGCTCCTGCCTTCGGACCTCCGCGACGGGGCCGCGGTGGGCGCGGCCTCCAAAACGGAGGATAATGACATGAGCAGGAAAGCCGAGGGCGAACGCGCCGACATCTATGCACGGATCACGGCCCGGATCGTTGCCGATCTGGAAAAAGGTGTAAAACCCTGGATGAAACCCTGGCACGCGGCCAACACCAATGGCCGGATTACCCGGCCGCTACGCTACAACGGTCAGCCCTATTCGGGCATGAACATTCTGTTGTTATGGTCGGAGGGAATGGCGCGCGGCTTCACCTCACCCATGTGGATGACGTTCAAGCAGGCGCTCGAACTGGGAGCGGCGGTGCGCAAGGGCGAGACCGGTTCGACGGTCGTCTTCGCCAGCCGCTTCACCAAGTCCGAGGCGGACGGCAATGGTGGAGAAGTCGACCGGGAAATCCCGTTTCTGAAAGCATATACAGTGTTCAACATCGAACAGATCGACAGGCTGCCGGAGCCGTACCATCACAAACCCGGTCCGGTGCTCGATCCTGACGAGCGCATGGAGCACGCCGATCGCTTTTTCCGCAACACCGGCGCAGTCATCCGCCATGGTGGGGTGCAGGCCTATTATTCGCCAGTCACGGACCACATCCAGATGCCGCCGTTCGAGACGTTCCGCGACGCCGCGTCTTACGTGGCAACCCTGAGTCACGAAAGTTGCCATTGGACGGCGCGCGCCGATCGCGTTGGGCGCGATCTCAGCCGATATGCCAAAGACAAGAGCGAGCGGGCTCGCGAGGAACTGATCGCCGAACTTGGAAGCTGCTTCCTTTGCGCTGATCTCGGGATCGCACCGGAGCTGGAGCCACGGCCGGACCATGCGTCTTACCTCGGCTCGTGGCTGAAGGTTCTATCCGACGACAGGCGGGCCATCTTCCAAGCCGCGGCACATGCCCAGCGTTCTGTCAACTTTCTGCACGGACTCCAGTCCATCCAGGCCGACAACAGAGCGGCTGCGTAGGAGACGTCAAGGTCGGTCGTTGTCACCCGCAACGGCCGACAGGTTTCTAGGCTCTTTCTCCGCCGGCGTGTGCTGATCGGACGTGAGGTCCAGTTTCACCCAGATCGATGGTCTTGGATCGGTGGCTTTCAGTTTTCGGGACTGCTTGATTTCGACGATAAACGGCTTTGTCTGCTGACGCATAGATCCTCCAGGCGACGAATCGCAAGCGCACGATACCGCGTTAATGGCAGGAGGCAACTGCCCGGCCGGCCGAGTTTGTCGCATCCGAATTCGACGCTATGACTTGGAGACAGGGTAACGGTTTAGCGGCTGCGGTGTCTCGGCACGGTAACGCCATGACGAGGGCCGCCATTGCCTTGCTCCTCCCATCGCTGTGATAGCCACGTCCCGCGCGGGCTCGATGAGGCATGTCTGATCGAAGACCGGCTTAGCCTCGATCGTTCTCCCGCAACGGCCGTCCGCAACTTTCTTCCCCTGCGAACTGCGTTCGCATTCCTCGCGGGGCAACAAAGCCGCTCCCCGCCGCCCTCCACGTCGTTTCGGCCCCTTCGGGGTGCGGTCCGATCGTCCCCGATCCTTGCGACAGCCATCGAGGCCGCGAAGGGCGCGGCCCGAAACAACCGAAAGAAAGGAACAGACAATGGCTACCATCGGCACCTTCACCTCCACCGAAAGCGGCTTCACCGGCTCGATCCGCACCCTCGCACTCAACGTCAAGGCCCGCATCGCCCGCATCGAAAACCCCTCCGACAAGGGTCCGCACTTCCGTATCTACGCCGGCAATGTCGAGCTGGGTGCGGCCTGGCAGAAGCGCTCCAGCGAGACCGACCGCGACTACCTCTCGGTCAAGCTGGACGACCCGAGCTTCCCGGCGCCGATCTACGCAACGCTCACCGAGGTCGAAGGCGAGGACGGCTACCAGCTGATCTGGTCCCGCCCCAACCGGGATTGAGATCCCACCAAGGCCCCGCCGGGCCAACGGGCCGCTTTGAGAAAGCAGGCAACGGGCGTCGAGCCCGTTTCCAGCTTTTTGGGTGCCATACGGGGAAGTGGGGTCTGCTCATATCAAGCCAATCGTGCCGTGGAGCCGGGCCAGCCTCAAGGACGAGCGGTCCCCCCAAAATGCTTGGCGCATTTCGGCTCCCCCACTCGCCGCCGCTGACGGTCGCATGCGCGATCCTTGACCCTGACCCACCGCCACGACGGTGGGCGTCATCTTTCTCAAACATCAAGGAGATGACGATGATCGAACAACAAATCCAAGAACTGCGCGCTGAGCTGAACGCCTGCGTTGAGCCCGCCGAGCGCCGCCAGATCGAAGCCGAACTCGAAATCGCCCAGGCCGAGCTGACCATGATACTTGCCGAACAGGACGGTTCCATCAATGCCGAGCCGCCCTTCTGAGGGCGGCATAATCACCAACACTGCCAGTCCGCCGGCATCCACAGCACGGAGATGAGCGATCCACTGCCGCTCTCCTTTCGATCTCTGTCATCGACATCGGGGATGTTGCATCCCGTCCGTCGCGCCGCAAGCTGCCGGCGCCAGAATTTTCCCCACCGCGTTGCGGCTCCTCGCAGGCCAAAATTCAGGCGCCGGCAGGTCCTCCACTCTCATTTCGGCCTTTCAGGTGCTCCCTCCTTGCCCGTCATGCGGCCTATCCCCGCGATATCCGCTTTTCGAAAGGAGAATATACCGTGCAACAACTCGCTCAATTCCTCATCGCCACCGGCCGCAGGCTCCGCGTCCTCGGCAACGTGATCTGTCACTTCTTCCGCAAGGGAAACTCGGTCTCGAGCTCACAATCAAGATCCCGTTCCTGGTCGAGATCGAGGCGTCGTTCGAGACCGACTGGAACCGGCGAGAATAACGCGCCAACAGGGGCCGCTTCGGCGGCCCCTGTTTCGCCATTTGAGAGATCGGAGACGATTGGGGTCAGCTCTGCAAATATCGCAGAGTTGTTCTGGGCCGATAGCCGCGAGTACGTTTTTGCTTCAACAGTTCAAGGAATAAGTGAACCGCTTCCTCTTCCCGTTCGAACACATGCCGTTTCTCCTGGCCACGCTTGCCGATCCGTCCCCATCGCCGGATCAGGCAAGCCTCTCCGAACATCGTCTGCTCGATCTCCATGGCATAATACCGCGCCATGTTCTTGGCTGGATCCGATCGTTCGACATAGAGCTGGTAGGGTTGCGAAATCATGCCGGCATGATCGCCACACGTCGCCGCCACGTCCAACGACATATGTGAATCTTACAAGTGCGACCGATTCATTTTCGTGAAGAATGGCGTGTCGGGCGAGGCGCCGACGGCGCACGGCTCTAGTCGCGCTGCGACCCGAGCCCGCACGCGGTCTGCGCCCTGGCGGGTTACGATCCTCTCGCGGCAAGACGCATTCCTGTGCCTGCTATCGTAATGGGATATGGCCGGAACGTCCCATGGCCAGCGGTGCTGGCAAGCGGTCGCGTCCTTTCAGGACGCGGTTTAATCTCTCTCTGACATCCCATTTTGCACCCGTCGTTCCGGCGTCAAGGACATCGCGGCCCCTCCAATTTTCCCAGCGCCGCAAGCGGCACAGAGAAAATCGGTTCCTCCGCTCGCCGCACGGCGGCCGCGTTCCGCGGTCCCGGACCCCTCACGGACTACGGTGCGGACACCTTTCGTCAGAAACGAAAAGGAGACCCTGATGACAAAGCATCAAATCACTCACCAGATTGGAGACGACCAGAAGCGGTCGGATCAACAGCCGGATTGGCTTGAACGCTTGCGCGGAAATTTCGATGCGGAGGTGCATCTTCCCGCCGATATCTCGCGCGAGTTTCTGTCAGCGGCGCTGCTTTGGGCAATCGACAACAAGGTCGATTTCGGATTGTTTCACGAACCCGGCAAGATCATCATTGCGCATTCTGGCGGCGATGAGATCTACCTTCCGTCGCGGTGGTCCGACAAACGATGGCATATCGGCCTGGACGACAAAGAGCCCTTCTTCGATCCCGCTGATTGAGATCCAGACCAGAGGCGGCTTACCGCCTCTGGTCCTTGACTTCGCGTGAGCCATTCAAGCCCACGACCGGCCGGTGCGGCTTTGAAAGGGTGGCCTGCCGCCCCTCTCAACCTCACCCCATGAAGGAAGGGCAAAGCCCTCCTTCAAACTTCCTCCCATGGGGAAAGGGGACGGTTCCCTCCTCCCTTTCCCCAAACCCCTATCCTTCTCCCGTGCCGGGGAAGCGATGGTTCGCTGTCACCCGCCCTGGCACCAGCCGTGTCGGGCACCATCCCATGATCGGGCGAGCCCTTCGCCGATCAAGACGTCGCCCAGCGAATTGCCTGCGCGAGACACGGTGCGAAGTTTGCGACCGTACTTGTCTTCGTCACGGAACCCGGCCGCCAGAGAGAACTTCCCAGCGTTGAGCAGCGCCAGCAGCCGGGATTTTGCCGCTTCACCTTTGATCCTTTCGGCCTCGCAGCGGGGCGGGCTGAGTTCAGGCGTATCGATGTCGGCGATGCGGATTTTCTCGCCCTCGAACCAGAAGGTGTCGCCATCGACGACGCAGTTCGTCCGGTGGCTGTCGCCGCAGATCGAAAATGCCGCCGACAATGAATCCGTCGTGGGTGTCTTGGCCAAAGTGACGAAACCGGGGAGAGCTTCGTTGCCGCCATAGGCAAGCCAACCTCCAACGGCAATGATCACCGTGCATAGAACTGCCGCCGCGCGTTTACGCCGTCTGATGCGCTCAGATCTTACCAGTCCTCCGCCCGCGCGCTGCCGATCGCGACCGCGTCCGGCCTTCGGCGGCTTTCTGATCGGAACTATATTCGGTTTCGCCACTATCCGATTCCTCGTTTCGCCTCACCCTATGTCGGACCCGGTTTCATCTGCGTTTACGGAGGAGCTTGTCTTCGGGCTGCGGCGTGGCCGCCAAAATGGTGTGCGAGGGTCGGGGAGCAGTCGATCCCGCCTCCCCTTTGGGGCCACTATGTTGAGGCTCCCGCGGCTGCTCTGTTTCCCGCCCGTCGCACGACGAGAATTCCCGAAATCCCGCCCGTCGGGCGTCGCTATGCTGATTTCTCCGATACTCTTCATTTTCCTGGATCAGCCTTGCTTGTTTGCACTGCGCGCCGGCTTGGATCATGCAGTTGGCGTATCGCCGATCATGTGAAACCTGTTCGTGCCGACGCATGCCTTCATGTCGCCGCGCCGGAACCAGATAGCTCGTCCGCATCGGAGCGGCGCGTTTCCTGCGGTGAACACGATCTGTTCGTCGGCACGCATGCGCAGGACTTCGTGGAGCTGGATGAGTGGTCTGGCAGCGAGCTGCTTCGAGCGCGTCCGCGATGATCCCCTCGCTTGGAAACTGCGGCTCACCTGGTCGATCTCGACCGTGGTCATGCCGCAACGTCGAGAAATGTAATCGGCGGTCTCGGGATCGTTGATCGCGGCGAACGAAATCCAGCTGGCGCTCTCGAACCATTTGCTTGCAGCATCGCGGCCGCCATAGGTTTCGCGCATCTGGCCGATCGACTGGTAGATCATCGTCAGCGTGATGCCGTATTTGCGTCCGGCGTCGCGCGCGGTCTCGATGATCCGCATGTAGCCGAGGCGGGCGACCTCATCGAGGAGAAACAGGGCGCGCCCCTTGATCTGTCCGTCGCGATTGTAAATCGCATTCAGAAACGAACCGATAATGACACGCGCAAGACCCGAATGGGTCTCCAATGTCTTGAGATCGATGTTGATGAAGACGTCCGTATTCCCGGCCGCGATGTCGCTGGTCGAGAACTTCTTCCCAGACACGAGAGCTGCGTAGTTTCGATAGGAAAGCCAGTGCGTTTCCTTGATCGCATTGGCGTAGACGCCGGAGAAGGTCTCCGGTGTCATGTTGACGAAGGCTGCGACGTTCTCCTTCACGAAATCCGAACCCGAATTGTCGTAGATGTCTTGCAGCCGCTTGCGCAATGTGGGCTCCGGCTCCGAGAGATTCATGCGCACCTGGCGAAGCGTCTGGTCCCGCTCGCCCGTGTGACCGGACAGGCAGACATCGGCGATCAGCGCTGTCAGCAGCTGCAGCGCAGATGCGCGAAAGAAGTCGTCACGGACACCGCGCGCGCCGCCGCTGTCGCTCATGATCCATGATGCGACCGAGGCGATATCCTCTTCCTTGGTTCCGCCGAAACGTCCGACCCAGTCCAGGACGTTGAAGCCGATGTCCGGCTTCCTCGGATCGAGAACGAATACGTCCCTGCCCGCTCCGCCGCGATGCGCGGAGACCATCGGTGCGACCTCGTTCGATGGATCGAGAACGATCAGCGTGCCGACCCATTTGAGCGCCGTTGGGATCGTCACCGACGTTGTCTTGAAACCGCCGGAACCGGCAAAGACGATCCCGTGCGACGAGCCGAACGAGCCATCGAAGCACAGCAACGGCGACTTGCCACCGGCGCCCCAGGTCTCGGCGCTGTCGGCGCGAAACGCTCGGGCGCCGACATTGTCTTTGTCGACCCGATAGCGCTCGCCGATGACAATGCCACCAGCATCGGGAAACAACTTTGCCGCCTCTGTGAGCTTCATCCAATCTGCCTCGCCATGAAGCGCCCGCTTGCCCTGAATGCGCTTCGGCTCGGCGCTTGCGAATGCCGCATTGCCGATGAGCGCGACGCGGAGTGCGAAGCAGGCACATAAGAGCGCCGCACTCGCTCCGATCGACGTTGCCGGATCAAGAAAGGCCAAGACCGTCTTGTCGGCTGGTACCGTCTTCATGAAAGCGGAAAGGCGTATTGTCTCGCGAAGTGCCGCGATCAGGATCATCTCGCTGCATCCCGCAACGACGCCCCAACCTGCCTGCTTGATATTGATCGCGCCGGCGGTCGCGAACAGGAACAAGATTCCGACTGCGGCACTTGCGAGATAGGGAAGCGCGATCCCTGCCCGCCCCCATGCAAGGCGCGCGGCCTCGGTCTTTCCGAAGCCGGAAAGCCACTGTTCGATGCCGGTCATTCCGATGACGACCAGGATCATCAACGCCGCCGGCACGACGACGAGCGCAATCCTATTGATCGTCATTGCCGAACGCCTCCACGCCGAGTGCGGTGAGCCTGGAGCGCTCGCCATCGTCACCCTTGAGGCGGCGCGCTGCATCGATCAGCGCGCCCAGCAACAGCGCTCGCTTCTCGTAGCGCAGACCGGCCTTGACGATCAGGCCGCCGAGCTCGATCTTCTCCCGCGTATCCTTCTTGCGGGCGTCGGATCTCATCGTTCTCGCCATACGTTCAAGCCTCGCCACCGCTGCCCGCAGCCGCGCCAGACGCGTGCGCCGTATTCGACGTTGGACCGCGGCTATCGCCTGCCCCCTTTTTCCCTCCGGTCGTACCCCCCTGCCCTCCGCGAACTCGCCTGCTCAGTTGGTCAAACGCTGCCTGAAGCTCCGCCTCGTCGATCTCGATGTCGCCAAGGCCTGCCTTGAGCGCGATCCGGCCAATGCGTTCCGCTTCCCGTGTCTCGGCGAGCTTGAGCTGGTCCTGCAGTTTGGCAATTTCGTCGCGGATTTTCGCGGATGGCTTCTTCATTCCGATTGTCTCCCTGGCTGAGAAAGCTTGTCTTTCGAAGCCAGTTTCCAGAACTTAAGTAGCGAACGCACTACTGTGAATCCTACAATCGCCAACGACGATCCTTTGGTGGATCATCCCGGCCGTTCCGAAGGAGCGGCTTCCAAGGGCGCAATTATACGTCGCTGCCGCGACGTGTTGCTGAGAGAGCCTGGTGGGCCCGCCGCTCCCGACGAACCCTTCGATTTCGTTCGCAACCGGGAAAGAACTCCGCCGTGGCCGTCCCTCACTTCTCCGTCAGCGTCGTCGCCCGTGGCTCCGGCCGCAGCGCCGTGCTGTCGGCGGCCTACCGGCACTGCGCCAAGATGGAGTTCGAGCGGGAAGCCCGGACGATCGACTACACGCGAAAGCAGGGGCTCCTGCATGAGGAGTTCGTGATCCCTGCCGACGCGCCGGAATGGGTGCGCAGCATGATTGCCGATCGCTCGGTCGCCGGCGCATCCGAGGGCTTCTGGAACAAGGTGGAGGGCTTCGAAAAGCGGTCCGACGCGCAGCTTGCCAAGGACGTTACCATAGCCCTGCCAATAGAGCTGACGGCCGCGCAGAACATTGTGCTCGTCCGGGATTTCGTGGAGCGGCACATCACGTCGAAGGGAATGGTCGCCGACTGGGTCTATCACGACGCCCCAGGCAATCCGCATGTGCATCTGATGACGACATTGCGGCCGCTCACCGAAGACGGGTTCGGCTCGAAGAAAGTCGCGGTTCTCGCCCCGGACGGCAAGCCGCTCCGCAATGACGCCGGCAAGATCATCTATCAGCTATGGGCCGGCAGCACTGAGGATTTCAATGCGTTTCGCGACGGTTGGTTTGCCTGCCAGAACAAACATCTGGCGCTTGCCGGCCTCGATATCCGCATCGATGGCAGTTCCTTCGAAAAGCGGGGTATCGACCTCGAGCCAACCATTCACCTCGGCGTCGGCGCCAAAGCCATCGAGCGCAAGGCCGAGCAATCCCACCACAAGTCGGAGACCTCGACTCCCAAACTCGAACGCATCGAGCTTCAGGAGGAGCGCCGCGGCGAGAACGCCCGCCGCATCCAGCGCCGTCCGGAGATTGTGCTCGACCTGATCACGCGGGAGAGGAGCGTCTTCGACGAACGCGATGTTGCCAAGGTGTTGTATCGCTATGTCGACGAGGTCGCTTTGTTCCAAAGTCTGATGATCCGCATTCTGCAAAGTCCGGAAGCGCTCCGGCTCGAACGCGAGCGGATCAACTTTGCAACAGGTATTCGGACACCCGCGAAGTACACCACGCGCGAGATGATCCGGCTTGAAGCCGAGATGGCCGATCGCGCGACCTGGCTCTCCGGTCGCGCCTCCCATGGTGTCCGTGAGGCGGTGCTGCAGGCAACCTTTGCGCGCCATTCCAGTCTGTCGGATGAGCAGCGAACGGCAATCGAGCATCTCGCCGGGGCCACGCGGATTGCCGCTGTCATCGGCCGCGCCGGCGCCGGCAAGACGACGATGATGAAGGCTGCGCGCGAGGCGTGGGAAACGGCCGGCTATCGTGTGGTCGGCGGAGCGTTGGCTGGCAAAGCGGCCGAAGGTTTGGAGAAGGAAGCTGGCATCGTTTCCCGCACTCTGTCGTCGTGGGAGCTTCGCTGGAACCAGGGCCGCAACCAGCTCGATGATAAGACCGTCTTCGTCCTCGACGAGGCCGGCATGGTTTCGTCACGGCAGATGGCGCTGTTGGTCGAAGCAGTCACCAAGGCCGGCGCCAAACTCGTCCTTGTCGGCGATCCGGAACAGCTTCAACCGATCGAAGCGGGTGCGGCCTTTCGGGCGATTGCGGCTCGCATCGGCTATGCCGAACTCGAGACGATCTATCGTCAGCGCCAGCAATGGATGCGCGACGCCTCGCTCGATCTCGCGCGTGGCAATATCCGCAAGGCTGTCGATGCCTACACCGCCCATGGTCGAATGATTGGTTTGAGACTGAAGGACGAGGCGGTCGAAAGCCTGATCGCAGCGTGGGACCGCGACTACGACCCTTCGAAGACCAGCCTGATCCTCGCACACCTTCGCCGCGACGCCCGAAAGCTCAACGATATGGCCCGCGCCAAGCTGGTCGAGCGTGGCGTCGTCGCAGACGGATTTGCGTTCAAGACAGAGGACGGAACCCGCATGTTCGCGGCCGGCGACCAGATCGTGTTCCTCAAGAACGAGGGCAGCCTTGGCGTCAAGAACGGCATGCTCGCAAAGGTGGTTGAGGCCGCACCCGGCCGGATCGTCGCTGAGATCGGCGAAAGGGAACATCGGCGCCAGGTCACGATCGAGCAGCGCTTCTACAACAATCTCGGTCACGGCTATGCCACGACCATCCACAAGAGCCAGGGCGCGACCGTCGACCGGGTGAAGGTGCTTGCTTCCCTTTCATTGGACCGGCATCTCACCTATGTGGCCATGACGCGCCATCGTGAGGATCTCGCGATCTACTACGGCAGTCGTTCCTTTGCGAAATCCGGCGGGCTCATCCCGATCCTGTCGCGCCGAAACGCCAAGGAGACGACCCTCGATTACGAGAAGGCGTCGTTCTATCGCCAGGCGCTGCGCTTCGCGGAAGCCCGCGGCCTTCATCTTGTCAACGTCGCCCGCACGATCGCACACGATCGCCTCCAATGGGCCGTCCGGCAGAAACAGAAGCTCGACAATCTCGGCGCCCGTCTTGCCGCCATCGGCGCGGCACTCGGACTGGTCCACGGCAGCCACAAACACTCCATCCCGGACACAATCAAGGAGGCCAAGCCCATGGTGTCAGGTATCGCCACCTTCCCGAAATCGCTCGACCAGGCTGTCGAAGACAAGCTCGCCGGCGATCCCGGGCTCAAGAAGCAATGGGAGGACGTCTCGACCCGCTTCCAGCTCGTCTACGCGAAGCCGGAAGTGGCCTTCAAGGCCATCAATGTCGATACCATGTTGAAGGACCAGTCGGTCGAGCAGTCGACCCTGGCAAGGATTACCGGCGAGCCAGAGAGCTTTGGCGCGCTGAAGGGCAAAACCGGTCTTCTCGCCAGCCGTGCCGACAAGCAGGACCGGGAAAAAGCCATCGCCAATGTGCCGGCGCTTGCCCGAAATCTTGAACGCTACCTTCGTGAGCGGGCCGAGGCCGAATTCAAACATGAGACGGAGGAGCGCGCGGTCCGACTCAAGGTTTCAGTCGATATCCCGGCGCTCTCCCCATCTGCCAAGCAAACGCTCGAACGCGTGCGAGATGCCATCGATCGCAACGATCTCCCGGCTGGCCTCGAATATGCGCTGGCGGACAGAAACGTGAAGGCAGAACTCGAAGGTTTTGCCAAGGCTGTGTCGGAGCGTTTCGGGGAACGGACCTTCCTGCCTTTGGCTGCCAAAGACACTGATGGCAAGACTTTCGAGACCGTCACAGCAGGAATGACGGTCGTCCAGAAGGCTGAGGTCCAGTCCGCGTGGAAATCTATGCGGACGGTCCAGCAGCTTGGCGCTCATGAACGCACGACCGAAGCGCTCAAGCAGGCAGAGACGCTGCGGCAAACCAAGAGTCAAGGGCTCTCGCTGAAATGACCCGGGCAGCAACCACCCGGTCGATGACCACGCAACAACGACGTGCCACTGCGGTTCTGTCGATAGCGGCCGCGGCCACCATTCTGCTGGTGGTGACTGCCGTCGCCGGCGGCTACCGCATCAATCTGACGCCGAGCGAGCCACTGGGCCTATGGCGCATTATCCCGCTTCATCGACCGGTGGCAGTCGACGACCTCCTGTTCATCTGCCCGCTGGAAACGGCGGCGATGCGGGCAGCCAGGGCACGAGGCTATTTCCGTTCTGGTTCCTGCCCGGGCGACGTCGCACCGTTGATCAAGACAGTGATCGCCGTTGTAGGACAGCGTGTCGAAATCGGCGTCAACGTGAGAGTGGATGGGCGGGTGGTTTCCTCATCCAGTCTCGCACTACGTGATGGAAAAGGCCGGCCGTTGACGCCGTTTCCGAGCGGCATCATACCGCCAGGATATGTCTTCCTGCATTCCGCCTTCCCCGGCTCCTATGACTCCCGATATTTTGGCCCGGTGCCGATCTCCGGCATTCTCGGGCTGGCGCAGGAGGTGTTCACCTATGTGCCGTGATTACCTTCAGCCGGCGCTGCTGATATTCGCTTCGATCGCGATCGGCGTGGTGGGCTGGAGCGGCCATGTGTTGCTCCTACCCGTCGCGCTCGGGTTTCCGGTTCTTTGGTCGATCTCGCAAACGAGATCGGTCGCGGCACTTGTCTCCAGCGGATACTTCCTGGCCGCGTCCCGGGGTCTGCCACAAGGCGTTGCCGCCTTTTATTCGTCGGATATCTGGCCAGGCCTCCTGCTCTGGCTGGGTGCGTCTATGAGTTTCGTTGCCGTGCATACGCTCGTCTGGACGATGAACGGACGCGCGCGTCCATTTCGCTACCTCCTTGCGGCAGCCGTCATGGCCGTTCCGCCGTTCGGCATCACGGGCTGGGCGCATCCTGTCACCGCCGCGGGTGTTCTGTTTCCGGGATGGGGATGGTGGGGACTTGGCGTCATGACAGCCGGCCTTGCGGGTCTCGTAACCCGCATTTGGCCAGCTGTCGCCATCGCCTTCGCAGGCCCTTGGCTGTGGTCCGCCGCAATCTGGACCGACCCGAAACTACCGGAAGGCTGGCGCGGCGTCGATCTTGATATGGGGGCTTCGCTCGGTCGGGAGCCCGGGCTTCAACGCCAGCGTGACATGATCGCAACGGTGCGTGGCGCGGCCAGCGATGGGGCCCGTTTTGTGGTGCTGCCGGAAACTGCGCTCGGTTTCTGGACACCGACCGTGGCGCGGCTTTGGACGAACGCCTTCAGGGATGATGATGGGACGGTGATCGCCGGTGCGGCGATGGTCGATGCTGGGGGCTACGACAATGTTCTGGTCGCGGTCGACGGGAGGGGCGGCCACATCCTCTATCGCGAACGTATGCCGGTTCCCGGTTCGATGTGGCAGCCGTGGCGATCCTGGTTTGGGGAGAGTGGTGGTGCTCGGGCGGATTTCTTCGCGAACCCGGTCGTCTCCATCGGCGCCAGCCGCGCGGCACCGCTGATCTGCTACGAGCAATTGATTGTTTGGCCGGTGCTTCAGTCGATGCTGCACGATCCGGACCTCATTGTTGCTGTCGGAAACGGGTGGTGGACCGAAGGGACATCAATCGTTGCTATCCAGCGAACTGCCACTACAGCGTGGTCAAAGCTCTTCGCAAAGCCGATTGTTATTGCCTTCAACACCTGAGTGCTCAGGAGACACCATGATCGACGCAGCCCTGATAAATGAATGCGCAGACCCTTCTCTCAAGCCGACGATCGTCGAGCAGTTCGTGATGGCGGCGGGCTCGGCTGATACCTTCGCCGTCACCGTCAAATCAGGCGACCGATTGATCCTCGTTCCGAAAGCGGCATCGGCCGAGGAGGCGATTGCGATCGCGCGCCAATATGCTGGTCAAGCGGTCGTCCGCGTAGGGCTCACCCAGTTCCCCGCTGGCGTGGGAGTCAAGGAACCGGCGGATCTGAAGCCCGATCTCGTCGATCCTTGCCAGAACCTCCGGAAAGGCACTGCGATGTTCGCCAAGGTATTGAGGATCGTTGCAAAATGGTATGGCAACCCCACGAGCAAAGACGTCTTCCCGAAAATCTTCGAGGACGCGGTCTACGCATGGAAGACCGGCGAGTTCGGGGGTGTCGGCGTGTTTCAGGCGGAGGATCCTGGCATACCCATCGAAGCGCCGCAGCAAAGCGATAAGGAAGTGGATGGCGAGGAAGCGACGCCGAAAGACTTACAACCAGAGACGATGCAGGATGTTAGGCATGCGGGGATACGGATCGATCTTTCCCGCATTGGTCAACAACAGCGTTGAGTTCACCTCGCATTGGCGAGGCATGTTCCGGCCAAGCCAAAGTTTAGGCGACTCCAAAGCATGAAATTAATGCCCTTCCAGATGCCTCGTCCGCGGTTGTAATGGCGGCGAGCCAGTAAAACCCGCCGTACTGACGGGTTCCAGCTATGAAGTTGCCCGACAAAAACCCGACAGGATCTGAATTCTGCTCGCTGAGCCATGAACTCGCGTGGTTGCGACCAAACCGCTCATTCGTCCAGCCTCGCAGCCGCAACCGCGTGCGGCATCAGGAATGTGGCAATCTGCGCGATGACGTCGATCAGATCGCCAGGATTGTGTGCAACGCCTTCAATGAAAGCACGCCATTGTCGCTGCTTTTGCTGGTCCTTGGCAAAGGCGTCCGTTAGGGCGTCCGGCAGGTCAATGGGGATCGGTGTCTCGCGGCGATCAAAGGTAGCGGCTATTGCGCGCGCCAGCCGATCATCGCTGAAGTCGAAAGACCTGCTGAGGATCCAGATGTCGTAGAAATCCTTCATGCGGCTGTTTACTCGCCCCAGCATCACCATTGCCTGGAACTTCTCGGCAATGACCGTTTCTCGCGCATAGGCCCGAAGCCGCGGCATCGGAAAATCGAGCATGGAAGGATAATCCAAAACCTCCACCCCAGGCTCAAGCGCATCGCCAAAACCGATGTCGATGGTCAGGTTGATCCGGGCTCCGCTGATCGAAGTGATCACCCGCAGCCTGAGCCCACCATAATCCAGTGCCTCGCGAATACGATCCACATGCAGCGTATCAGCGTCGAACGTAACGCCATCGTCGGCCTCTTGCGCCAGAATTTCCCGAAATGTCTCAAGCATCGGGTCCGGACTCGGATCACCGAAACCCAAAAGATCCAGGTCGCGCGTGCCTCGGTGCGGATTGTCGAACCAACTCATCATCAACATCGCCCCTTTTAGAACAAAGCGATCGGCGTGGGGCGACTGGCTAAGCCGGAACAATAACCGTTCAAGGGCGAAACGCGTCAGGACGAGATCGAAGCTTTGCCCGCTTGCCTTGGCGAGTTGCAACAGGCGGGCGCGCACCGAGGCGCCGACGTTTCTGATTTCTTTAGCCATTGGCGGTCAGCGCCTCGAGATACGGCCGGATCACAGAGCCAACGCCACCGCGTTCGGCCTGGTTGGCGATTTCGCCAGGAGTAGCCCTTCGTTGCCGCAGCGCCTCCTGCAGCCCTTCTATCGCTACCGAAAGGCCGATCTTGTTGCGATATCGAAAGCAATCGGCAATTGTCTTGGCGATTCCAAAGACCCTCACAGGAACGCCTTCAATGATATGGGTTTCGACGCTGTCGTTGAGAAGGCTGTCTGTGAAGCGCACGATGCGCACAGCGGGGGCTTCCAGTTTCGGCGGCCAGTCCTTACGGCCTATGGCAAGCCAGATTTGTCCGGGGAGCTGATCTGTCAGGCTGTGAAATGCCAATGCCGAAACGAGGCAGATAACGGCTTTGGGCGCGCGTTTGGCAACCTCCGCCAGGCTGTGGCTGGCGTCGAGCTGCGCATCAGGAAGTTGATAGAGACCGCGGGCAAGCCGCAGCACTTCACCATCTCGTTCCATTCGGCTCATGGTGGCAGCCGTGACTCCTGCGTTCCGCAGTTCGACGAAACGTGCTATTCCGCGCTCGGTTAGCACGGTCCGAGCGATTTGGCGTTGCGTGACTGAACTGGGCATTGATATAAAAGCTCGGAGAATAGGATCTATTATCCTAGGATTTGTATCACAATCCCTGGGGCCGAGAAAGCCCTCGCATTATGAATTCTTCACCACGCTAATTACTCGATGGACAAAGTTGACAATTCTAGTGGTCGCCTGGAGTAAAGATGTAGCTTGCGGCGAGGTCCACTATGCGCGCAGTGAGAGCCGGATAACCCTCGACGATCTCGTCTGCGGCAGCGCCTTGCAATTTCATCGCAGCGATTGTTCGGACTCGAGAGGAGCACAAATCTCAATTCCATTTGGCTTGCTTCGACGATTTCTCGTTGTCGCCGGCCGGATTGAAGCTGCTGAGATCCCAGATTATGCGCCTGTTTGCGTACTCACTTGGGTCTCACCAATCGGTCGCACTAATTCGACGTGGCTGACATCTAAGGCTTGAGCCAGTTCATAAATCGTAATCAAAGTTGGGTTGCGACGACCTCGCTCCAGGCTACTGAGATATTGCTGGCTGAAACCAGAACGCGCCTCGACCTCTTCCTGTGTCAGGCCTTTCTCCCGACGCAGGCGGGCAAAATTCGAGCCGACCAGTTTGCGCATGTCCATGCGCCGAAAGATCGCCGTTTACACACTCGGAGTTTATCAACTAAAGTATGTAAAGCTCCTTCCCGTAAATCCCGCCAATGCGGGCGGGTAATGGGTTTAGTTGTCGATATAAGCATCAGCACATTGTCTGCAACTCAGAGATTTCGGATGTAACGGTGTCCCATTTGATGTAGGCGAACCTTCGGGCCGCTTGGTGAGAGAATGAAAGTTTGGGAGAAGCGGGTGAACAAAGCGAGCTCATCCGATGCAAATGGTCGAGAAAAGGAAAGAGAATCGCGCTTCAGCTCGATGCAACAGTCGAAGCTTGAGGCGTTGGCCGTCTCGGCAATTCTCGAACACCGCCTCCTGATCGCCGCCGACGAAGCTGTCTATGAGGAATGGGCTCGCGCGACCGCAGACCCATCAATTTCCGCCGCCGTGCTCAAGAGCCTGCAGGAGGAGTATGTCGCGCGCCAAAAGAAATCTGAAGTCCAGCAAGAAGAACTTTCGGAAATCATCGATGCGTTAGGCTACGTCCCCGAGGTTCCACTCGATAAACATGAATGACGGTCAAACCAACCCGTGATCTTTAGCAATTGCGACGAGCTGTGGGACGGTCGCAGCCTCAAGTTTTTCGCGCGCTTTATCAAGGTAGTGCTGCACTGTCCTCGGGTTGATCCCCGTTAGCATTGCGGTTTCCGGAGCGCTTTTACCCTTTGCCGCCCACATGAGGCACATTGCTTCTCTTGGTGAAAGCAACCGTCTCGGAGCGACAATGGTCGTCGCAGCGATAATCTTCAGGCAGTAATGGATCACCAGCACCGCTCGGATCGCTTGTTGCGCATCCCGCAGTTTTGAAACGTCAGCCGTCGGCGCCGAAGATGCAAACGTCAGCATCATCGTCGACCCGAAACTTCCTTCGACGGGGATCGTCACCCCACTCCGAATTCCGTACTCGATCGCCTGGTCCCGAAAACGCCTGAGTTCGGAGGTTCCACGAGCGGGCCAATCGTCGGCCGTCCAGGAAAACATTTCCATGCGACGCTTGGCTTCAGTAACGACCGGGTCGATGCGGGAGTAATGGCCTTCGAGATAAACACCCTGCCATTCCTCCGGATAGGAGTTGAATGTGCGGATTTCCAGCCCCTCAGTCTGCAGATAAGCAAAACGGTCGAAGCCGCATGCGTGCGCAAATGTTTTCAAAGCACTTTTGATCATACGTTCATCATGCGCGGCTTCTGTCATATCGATGAGAGAGCGAAGGTCACCGTCCACTAACTTTTCTCCTTTTTTCGACGGTGCAAGCCTCCCACTCGTCGCGCCGTTCTGACGCCGCGAGGTACCGGTTGCCACCGTTCGGCTAGCCGGAACCACATGGGACATTGGACGATACGGCAGTTGCTTCTACGCGAAGCAGATCCACGTTCGTTGCATCGCTTAGGTCTATTGACCTCTGCCGGGTATTCAACTCTTTCTGATCTAAAGACGATGATTTTTATAGAGATTTTTAGTCACACCTGCGCCCCGCGCGGAATGTACTTGCGACGTTCAGCGACAAGCGAAAATCTGAGCGTCCGTTAGCTGTTTAGCGGCCGCTATAGACAGAATGAAAAATAACATCCTGATCGACCAACACATTGAACTTGTAGCCCGGCCGGATGCGAATCGTCGGCTGAACGTTCAGATTCTTCGAGATCGTCTCTTCTGCTACGCGGCCAAATGACGCGGCAAAATTCCGTCTTGCTGCATCCGAAGCCGTGTCCTGCGTCGCGAGCGTCGAACTCTCAGGCATCGACATATCGGTACCCGCCCCGATGATTGCCACCAGGGCTGCAGAACCGAATGTTCTCCAGAGATGTCGGTCGACCTTGTCCTGGAAGCCGCCATAACCTTCAGCGTCAGTGCCCGCCATACCACCGATCTGCAGGGTAGACCCGTTCGGAAAAATGAGGTCCGTCCAGACGACGAGTACCCGTTCCTGGCCGAAAGACACCTTGGAATCGTAGCGACCGAAGAGCTTTGCGCCTTGCGGGATGAGAAGGCGATAACCGGTTGCGCTGTCGTAGACATTTTGGCTGATCTGAGCGGTAATGCGCCCCGGCAGGTCGGAATTGAGGCCGGTGATCAATGTCGCCGGGATGACTGAACCGCGCTTCAATTCGTTGGGTGACATCTGCGGCACGACCTGGTTCGGCAGGTAGCCGAGATCCTTGATGTCCTGATTAAAGAAGTCCTCCTTCGACGTCTGCCCGTTCTGATCGACGTTCTGCTCCATCAAGCCTGATTTCATGGCCGCGCCATAAAGGTCTGAGGCGCTGCTCGTCACGGCATTTGTCGGCTGGCGGACGGTGTCATTGGTGGAGATTGCAGCCTTCTCGACATCGGAGATGTCTACCTTTAGCGGCGAATCGAGCGCCGTGGAACGGGCCTGGAGACGCGCCATCCGTTGCCGCTGGGCTTCGCGCATATATTGTTCATCCTGCTCTCGCTTCAGGCGTGCCTTCCACTCCTCTTCGGCTTCGAGCCTTTGTCGGCGATCTTGTCGATCTGTTGGTTGGCGCTCGAAGACCGGTTCCTGCTTTTCCTTTTTCTCCGCGACGACTGGCATCGGTTGAAACACCTCCTGCTTTTCTGGGTCACCGATAATGCCGTCGGTGACACCCCGCTTAAGCTGATCACCGAAACTGGTCGCAGGGCTGTTGGAAGCACCCTCGATGTCGCCATGATTGAAGGAAAGCCCGCGCAGTGACAGACCAATCACGACCACGCCGACGAACAGCACGATGACGATGATGGCGACGATGATCGGCAGGCGGTTGAGCCGGCGCATGCCATTCTGATCGTCGGCCTGGGCTGACGCGCCAAGTTGGAGCGACTGGACCATATTGCTCTCCGTCAGTTACCCTGCATGATCGAAAGCGGACTAGCCGGCGTGGCGCCTGCCGCCGTTGGTGTATAAGCACGTCCGAGAGCGATCGAAGGCGTCGAAACCCGCGCGAGCAGCTGCCCGTCGAATCCCTCAATTGCATAGGCAAGCTCGACCGGCTTGATGTCTTTGGCGACTTTGCCGTCCCTGACGACCGTATAACCCCGCCCCTTCAGGGCCGCCTCGAGGGCGGATGCGAACTCCGATGCGTCCGTCTCCATTTTGATCGTGGTCGTAGCACCGGCCGGGCCGATCTGTTCGGCCAGACGACTTGCCATGTCGCCGGCGATGGCGCTTGCAGCCGGTCCGGTGACGGCCACAGGTGTGGAACTGGTGGTCAGTGCGTCGTCCGCCGTTTGGCAACCGGAGAGCAGCGCGCCGACGACGAAATATGTGAGAAGCTTGCGCATGGTTCAGCCTCCCCGCCGGATGGTGATCTTCTGCTGCCGCCAACCGACACCGGAAACGAGGATCGCCTTGTCGATCGCATAGTCGACGGTCATCATGTCGTTCTTCATGCGATAGTTGACGATGCGATTTTGACCGCCGGAGACGACGAAAAGCACAGGCGCATCCTGGCCGGAGATCGACTTCGGGAACTGGATGTAGGTCTTCGCCCCGTCCGAATAGACCCGCTTCGGTTTCCACGAAGCACCGCCGCTGATTGAATAGGAGAAGTTCAGCTTGTCCGGCGCGGTGCCCGGAATGCCGCCCGTTTCGAGACGGGTGTTGATGTCGGCGAGCTTGGTGGACACGTCTTCCGGATATTCGAAACCAACGCGCGCCATGTATTGGCTCGGATGGGACTTGAGCTGGATGTGATAGGTGCGCCGCGATGTCGTCACGACCATTGAGGTGAGAAGGCCTGGCTCCGACGGTTTGACGATGAGATGGATCGCCTGTCCGCCTGTGGCCCCCGAAGTGGCCGGCTCTACCTTCCAGCGCACGGTGTCGCCGACCATAACATCGCGAGCGATCTCGCCACCCTGAAGTTCGATGTCGCAGACCTGCAGCGGCGAGCAGACGACGGAAGGTTGCGTTTCGCCGAACAGGAAGATCACCTTTCCGTCCGGTCCCGTCGTCACCAATCCCGGCGTGCCGCGCCACTTTTTGGAAAGATTTGTTCCTTTCACCTCGTTGCTCGTCATACTTTGCGCCTGCGCGCCCGCCGCAAGCAAGAGTCCGGCCATGCAGCCGGCGGCCGCGATCAATCCCGTTTTTTTCATTGAAAGAATCCCTACCCTTAAAGCTGTGCCGTCCAGTCGAAATCCCGGACGTAGAGGCCGATCGGATTGAGGCGGATCGTCGCCTCATCCTGTGGCGCGGTGAGCGTCACCGTTGCGATCCCGCGGAACCGCCGCGTGCCGGTTTCCTTGCCCTTGCGGTCCCGCTCGTATTCCGTCCAGTCGATCTGATAGGTCTGGTTCGAGAGCGCCACGATGTTGTTGACCTCGATGGCAACGGTCGAGGACTTTGCCTTCTCGAACGGAGAATTGCCTCGGAACCAGGCGTTGACCTTCTCCGTCGACGGATCGGAGGTGCGAAGAAGAGCGTAGGTGCGGTCGATATATTGCTTCTGCACCACCGCATCCGGCGTGATCGAGCGAAAGCTCGTGACGAAGTTGCCGAGTGTGGCGCGCACCACGCGGACATCGGCATACTCGATCTGCTCGGGGAAGCCTGCGGTGACCGCAGTTCCGAGCTTGTCGACCTCGACGATGTAAGGCACGAGCCTCACTTGCGTGCTGAGATACATCGCGTAGCTGAAGCCGATGACGGCCATTACCAGACCGAGGACACCAACAATCCGCCATGCGGCGGCTGCCTTCACATAGGAACCATAGCGTTCGCTCCATTCCTGGCGGGCGGCAAGGTATGGGTTTTCCGGGGCGCGGTTCGCTGCCATTTATTTTTCCCTTGTCTCGATTACGGTTTGTCGTTGCGTTCGGGAGGAGGCTTCGGTCCGCTATGACCGCCGCGCTGTTCATCGAGCTTCGCATTGGCCAGTCCGAGAATGGACCCCGCATAAGCGCCCGGAGAGCCGATTGCCTTTTCCTTCGCGGCTGATCCGGCTGCTTGCGCGCCGGAACTGAAGCTCGCGCCCATGCCGCGAAGAGCGGCGCCTGCAACGGATGAACCAGCAGCTCGTGCGGCTTGCGCGGCCGCAAAGCCTGCGCCGGCGGCGCCGGCGGCGAGGAAGCCAGCGCCTGCGGCGAAAGACGCCGCTTGCCCGCCGTGGCGGATCGCTTCCATTCCTCCGGACACCGATGCGCCCTGGACAACGCCCTGGATGATGTTCGGGACATACATGGCGATGATGAAGACTACGACGGAAATACCGGCGATCGCCAAGGTCGTAACGAACTGGTCCGATGAGGCAGTCGGAGCTTGCGCAAGGCCAAGCAGGACGTTCGATCCGATCTTGGCGATCATCACCAAGGCCATGAGCTTCATGCCGACGCCGAAGGCATAGACGAGGTAGCGAACAGCAAAGTCTTTCGTGAAGGACGAACCACCCAGCCCGAGCATGATCATGCCGGCGAGCAGGCCGACATACATCTCGACCATGACCGACACGAAGATCGCTGCGACAAGCGAGAAGCAGATAACGACGATGCCCATCGCCAGCACCGCCGCGATCGCAAGCGCATTGTCTTCGAACACCCCGAACTGTGCCTGCTCCGACATCTGCGAGGCGACGCGGATGCCTGCATCGAACACTTCCGCGGGCGACGCTGAACCAGCGCCGGCGCCAATCTGGAAAAGACTGTCAACCACCGCTCGCGCAAAGGTCGGACCTTGGGTCAGAACGAATGCGAAGAACCCAATGAACATAATCCGCCGCACCAGTTCGGCGAACCAGCTGTCCAGCGAGGCTGACTGGATCGCCAGCCAGACGGCCGCAATGCCGATCTCGATCGTTGCGAGAATCCAGAATAGGGATTTCGCCGCCTCCATGATGGTGGTCTCCCACCCCCTCGCAGCAGACGAGACCTGGTTTTCCAGTTCCGTGAGGACCTGTCCCTCCTGCGCGAATGCGGGAACAGCATAGGCGAGGGAAAAGAGACCTGTAATCAGGAGAGAACGCGCAACAGTCACCTTTACCATCTCGGGCGCATCTCCTGGCCTTCCTTGATCGGCGGCAGCTCCTTGTCGGAGCCGAAGAATTTTTCCCGGACGGCGCGCTGCTCCTCGGTGAGCGCAGGTATTCCTGTGTTTCGGGAATTGATGATCAGCACTGTCATTGCAGACGATGCAGCGGCGACAGCCAACAGCAAGGCAATCAGGACGGGGCGGCTCACCAGCGCGGCTCCATTTTCTGGCCCTCCGGAACGCTCTTGACCTCGGCGTTGAAGAACTTTTCCCGCCGCGCCTGCGCCAGGTCCTTGTCGGTCTGTTCCGTCTGAAGCCATGTTCCCATCATTGTCATCTGTTGGGAGACGAGGCCGCGAAGCTTCTGCATTTGCGCGACTTGCTGAGCGGCGATCTCGTGCCCGACCTGCAAAGCCTTCATCTGCCCGTCAGCCGTCTCGGACATCGACCGCAATGAGGACATCGTGTCTTCCTCGCTGTCGAACTGGTCGGCCGTCAGGCTCGCGGCCTTCAGCGAGCTGGTGATCGTGTCACGGTTGGTGTCCGACCAGGACTGGTAAGTCGAGGAGAAGGTTGCGTTGCTCGGCAAATTCGTCTTGAGATCGGCGTAGCTCTGAAAGCGCTGCTGAAGAACGTCGTCCGCATTCCCCATGGAAAAGGCGATGCCCTGTCCCTGGTCGACGATACTGCGCAGCTGGTTGAGATCGCTTTCGACCTGCCCCCAGATATGATCAGGAAGCTGCGCGGTGTTTTGCAACATGTTCTCGTAGATCTTCAGCTGGTTCTGGATCTGCTCTGCAAGCTGGCTGATCTGCGTCAGCTGATTGTCGACCTGGATGCCGGAGCTTTTCATGAGATCGACAAGCTGCGCATTGTTGGCGAGCTGCGTCCATTCGGTCGCAGCGCCGGTGGCTGTCCCAGCTTGCACCGTGCCTGAGCCTCCAATCGTGAGAGCGGCGGCTGTTAAGCAGACGAGCCATCTACTTGAGTAGCGATGCGGCATCGTGAACTCCTCTCGTTTCAAGCCAGTGGATCGGCCATTCGTGGCCATGTTCGGATTTCAGTGCGCGAATGCGCTTGAGGTCCTCTTTGCCCGACGCGCCGACAAAGCTCAGTGCGATTGGCCCAAGCGACATGTCGAAGAGCCGCCGGCCGTCGGGGGTAGCGACGTAGTATTCGCGCTTGGGGATCGAGCTCGAGACGATCTCGATCTGACGCTCGTTGAACCCTATTCGCTCATAGAATTCTCGCGTGCCCGACTCACGAGCGGCGCCATTCGGAAGGCAAATCTTGGTCGGGCAGGATTCCTTCAGCACGTCGATAATCCCGGATCGTTCGGCATCCGAGATCGATTGGGTCGCAAGAACGACGGCGCAATTTGCCTTGCGCAGCACCTTAAGCCACTCGCGTATCTTGTCGCGGAACACAGGGTGGCTGAGCATGAGCCACGCCTCGTCGAGGACGATCAGACTTGGCGACCCATCCAAACGCTTCTCGATCCGGCGGAACAGGTAGGTCAGCACTGGCACGAGATTGCGCTCGCCCATATTCATTAGTTGCTCGATCTCGAAGGTCTGGAAGGCGCCGAGCGTGAGGCCGTCCTCTTCCGCATCGAGAAGCTGCCCCATCGGGCCGTCGACGGTGTAGTGATGCAGTGCGTCCTTGATCTCGCGCAGCTGCACGCCGCTGACGAAATCCGAGAGTGAGCGACCAGAGGCGCTCGCCATCAGGCCGATCTGCCGAGAGATGGCGTTGCGATGATCGGGTGTGATGGTGACACCCTGCAGACCGACCAGCATCTCAATCCACTCCGCCGCCCAAGCCCGGTCGGCAACACTTTTGAGTTCGGAGAGTGGGCAGAAGGCCAATGCCCTCCCCTCTTCCACACTGTCGCCGCCGATTTCATAATGATCGCCGCCGGCTGCGAGCGTCAGGGGCAGAAGTGAACTGCCTTTGTCAAAGGCGAAGATCTGCGCATTTTCGTAGCGACGAAACTGCGCGGCGATCAGGGCGAGCAACGTCGACTTGCCAGAACCGGTCGGACCGAAGATCAGCGTGTGGCCGACATCATCGACGTGCAGGTTCAGACGAAACGCTGTCGAGCCGCTCGCAACCTGCATCAAGGGCGGCGAATTCGGTGGGTAAAAGGGGCATGGCGCGACGGGGTTTCCGGACCAGACCGAGTTCAGCGGAATCAAGTCGGCGAGATTGCTGGTGTTGATCAGCGGCTCACGGATGTTGCAATACCAGTTGCCTGGCAAGCTACCGAGATAGGCGTCGGTGGCGTTGAGCATTTCGATCCGTGCCCCGAAACCTTCCGCCTGGATCAGCCGCCGGATCGCTTCGGCCTTCTCCTGGAGTGCTTCGCGATCGCTGTCGAACAACACAACGACCGGTGTGTAATAGCCATAGGCAACCAGTTGCGACGAGGCCTGCGCGATCGCATCCTCAGTCTCGACTACCATCGTCATCGCGTCCTGGTCGACGGATCGACTTTGTGTCTGGAATATCTGGTCAAAGAACGGCCGGACCTTCTGCTGCCATTTCTTCCGCGTCCGTTCGAGCTTTTGCCGGGCCTCCTCGGCATCAAGGAAAATGAAGCGCGATGACCACCGATAAGTCAGCGGCATCAGGTCTAGGCTGTTGAGAATACCGGGCCAGCTCTCGGCCGGCAGACCGTCGATCGCAACGACGCCGAGAAAAAGGTTTTCGACCTTTGGCGTCAGTCCATGCTCAAGCTCCGCGGTGGCGATCCAGTCGAGATACATGGGAACGTCGGGTAGCCGGATTGGATGGCTTTCCCCGGTAGTGCAGAACCGCGCGAACTGCAGCAGCTCGTCGTATCTGGCAATTCGCTCGCCTCCCCTTTCGACCGTTTCACGGGTTTCCATTCGCCGGATCGAAAGCGTGTTGGCCAAATACTGCTCAAGCTCTCGCACCGCGTTCTTGAACACGAAGAGCACCGTGTCCGCGTAGGATTTTTTCCGGCTTTCCTCATCCGAATAGATGTATTTGCTGAGAGCAGTCTTTTTGGATTCGAGCGGCCGGTGGGTCAGGATCAGCGCATGCTTGCTCTCGAAATGGCCCTGCTCGCGCGCGAAATGCGCCCGACGCTCGGCATCGATTGCGCGGGTTACCGGGTCGGGGAAATGGCATCGATCTTCTGATGGATAGTCGACCGTTGGAATACGGATGGCCTCCACCTGGATCATCCAGCCGCTTCCGAGCCGCGACAGAACGGCATTGATCTGCCTCGACAGCTCGTTACGCTCGAGGTCAGTCGCGCTTTCGGAGTCCGGGCCAGCGAAATACCAGCCGGCCATCAGGCTTCCGTCCTTCAAGAGGAGGACACCATTGTCGACCAGGCCGGCATAGGGAACGAGATCGGCGAAGGAAGGGCCGGTCACCCGGAAGCGTTTGAGAGCTACCATGGCCGCCTCCTCAGTACCGTCGCCACGGCGTAGTGGTTGCCTTGTAGTAGGGCTTGTAGGAAATGTGTCTGATATAGACTTGCCGCATCAGTGGGTCGGACTTCGCCATCATCCTGAGCAGCCCGACGATCACGACCCAGACAGTGACGCCGAAGATAGCCGAATAGGCCGTAAGCACGACGAAGATCAGGATCACTGCTGCAAGACCGGTGATCAGGACCAGCTCCCGGTCGGCGCCCATGAGCAGGTTCGGGCGAGAGAGCGCGCGATGGATGCGGTTACGCCGCAGGCCGGACAGGGACTCAGCCATGATCTCCCTCCCCTCCTCTGTTCGAACCAATTGACGTGATCTGCTCGTCGGTCAGCCCGATCGAAGCGCCGGTCGCACCGAACAGGCCGACAATGTTGGTGGCGCCGAGCAGGATGCCGGCGACAAGAACGACGTACACAAGTCGCCGCGAGAAATCGTTGAGCTCGCCGCCGAAGATGAGCATGCCGCCGGCGATGGCCACGGCTGCAAGCGCGATCGCACCCGCGACCGGGCCGGTTATCGATTCCTGAATCTGCTGCAGTGGCCCTTCCCATGGGAGGCTGCCGCCGGAACTGGCGAGCGCCGGCGCGACAGAGGCAAGAACGATTGGCGCCGCCGCGAGCGCGGCCGCGATGAGGGTATGCTTACGCGACATGGCGCGCCTCCTGTTCTTCAGTGGGCTGATCGGATTCGATCTCATACTGTCCGTTGATGAACCGCTCGACTTGAATGATGTCGCGAACCAGCCGCCCCCGCGGTGTCCGCTCGATCGAAATGACCAGGTCGACCGCCTCTCCGATCACCTCGTGCATCGGCTGCTGGCTTGCCTCGGCCGTCAGCTGTTCAAGCCGACGCAGCGCCGACATGGCGGTGTTCGAGTGGATGGTCGCCACGCCGCCCGGGTGGCCGGTGTTCCAGGCCTTGAGCAACGTCAGGGCCGCGCCGTCGCGAACTTCGCCAACGACGATCCTGTCGGGGCGCAGCCGCATCGTGCTCTTGAGGAGCCGCGCCATGTCGATCGTATCGCTGGTATGGAGGAGAACGGCGTTCTCGGCTGCGCACTGGATTTCGGCGGTGTCTTCGAGAATGACGAGGCGATCGTCTGGGGCGGATTTGACGATCTCTCGGATCACAGCGTTCGCAAGCGTCGTCTTGCCCGAGCCCGTTCCCCCGGAAATGATGATGTTCAGCCTCGTGGAAATGGCACTGCGGATCGTTGCGGCTTGGTATTCTGTCATCACGCCGGCGCAAATATAGTCTTCGAGCGGAATGAGGCGTGATGCCCGGCGACGAATCGCGAAGGCAGGCTTGGTGACAACGGGGGGCAACAGTCCCTCAAAGCGATGGCCACCGATTGGCAGCTCGCCGGAGATGATGGGCTGTTCCGTGTCGACCTCTGACTGCAGCGCGTGCGCCACTGTACCAATGACCATCTCGGCGGCAGCGGATGACATCTCGCCGGCGGGCGCAACGCCGTGACCTAACCGTTCGATGAACAGCTTTCCGTCTGGATTGAGCATAATCTCGACGACATTCACGTCATCCAGGGCAACACAAAGCTGATCGCCGAGCGCATCCTGAAGTTTGCGGACGAGCCGAGGGTGAGAGCGAAGCTGGTTCACGTATTTCTCCTTAGGCTGCCAGGCTGACAGGGGGCGAGTTCAGAACGGTAGTTGGAGGGGCGAAGCCTGAGGAACGTATCTGCGTCGGCGGATAGCGTGCCTGCTACGGCCATCGTCACGCCGATCTTCTTGGGTTCGCCTAAACGATGCAACTGCCACCCAACGCGAGCGAGGATCCGCTCAAACCGAAGATCGGTCACCGTAACAATCTCAGTGTACGCATTCGCCATGCACCATTCGATGATGCCAGCGAACATGGTGAGCGTCGCTTCATGGACCGAGCCGTCCGCCCTCCCCTCCGTGAGAGCCGTATCGACGCAGAACCGGGAACTCTCGATCATCGCGGCATGACCGTTGAGCTGACCGTCGGGGAGAAGCGAGGGGAAAACATCGGCTACCATCGTCGGACCAAGCGCCGGAAGAAGTCTCGCGCACCCAGCCAATTGGCCGGTCTCGGCGATGGCGAGAACATAGGTCGGTCGAAGTGCGTCAAAGCCATCGGACTCGTACCCCGCCGTTACGTCCACCTCCCAACCGAGGCGGTCGGAAAAAACCCGCGCACGTAGCTGGTAGTGGAGGTGAAGGAGGTGAGCCTCTTGAATCGTCCGGGGTGCTGAAAACGCGAGAACCTGCATGAACTTTCTCCGTCGTTGTTGGTGGCGGCGAAATCAGCACAGAATTGAATCGAGAGGCAGTTGTAGGATCCTACAAGTCGCACTCACGCGAGTCGGCAAGGAAAAGCGATAAGGGGTGATCGAGGGGGCCTTGCGCAGCCACATAAACGCGGGGCGCATTGTAGGATTCACAGTAAAACGGACCATGAACGCGGCGGGCCACCCCCCTAGCTAAATCCGTGAAAACGCAAGGAAAAGAAGCTATGGGTGTGCAACCCGTCGATTTTGCCTTAACCCTTTGTTAACCTTAATTCTCTTGCGGCTATCTGAGAATCGGGAGATAGTTGCGAAAATTATGGCTATGGGGCCATTTTTTCGAAAGTTCAGCCTCCCGGGAAATAGTTTGCAAAATGAGCCATCAGCAGCCTAATCGTTTTGATATCGAGATTGCCCAGCAAGGGGCAAAGATCTCAAACGCGTTGCATATGCTGCGCAGCCAACAGTATCCGCCAGATGCTCGCAAGGGACTGCGCAAGTTCCAATTGGGAGAGGTCGCTGACTTCATCGGGGTCACCCAAAGCCATCTTCGACAGATTCATTCGGAAGGTAAGGGTCCCGAGATAGAATCGGTCAGTGGGCGGCGCTACTACACGGCTGACCAGATGCTCGAGCTTCGTGATTATCTGGAGGCCAATAAAAAATCTGATAAGAGATACTACGTTCCCCGTCGTCGTGAAGGCGAGCCGATGCAGGTCGTATCGGTCGTGAATTTCAAGGGCGGGAGCGGGAAGACGACGACCGCCGCGCACCTTGCTCAATATCTCGCTCTCACCGGCCATCGCGTACTGGCGGTCGACCTGGATCCGCAGGCATCGCTGACTTCCCTGTTTGGAATCCAACCTGAACTCGATGATACGGCCTCCCTTTACGAGGCGCTTCGTTTCGATGATGAACGGAGGTCGATCGCGGAAGTCATCCAGCCAACGAACATTCCTGGCCTGGACGTGGTTCCTGCAAATCTGGTCCTGCAGGAGTATGAGTATGATGTTCCCCTGGCAATCTCCTCCAAGAAGGGTGAGGACGGCCGACTGTTCTATATGCGCATTTTCAACGCCCTGAAGCAGGTGGACGACAGGTACGATGTCGTGGTCATCGATTGCCCACCACAACTGGGATACCTGACGATCACGGCGCTTATGGCCTCCACAGGCATCCTGATCACTATCCATCCCCAGATGCTGGACATCATGTCGATGAGCCAGTTCCTGATGATGTTGGGCGGCATAATGGGGCCGGTCGCAGAGGCTGGCGCCGAGATGCGTGTCGAATGGTTCCGCTATCTTGTTACGCGCTTCGAGCCGACCGACATCCCGCAAGCGCAGATGGTCGGGTTCATGCAATCCATGTTTGCCCAACAAATGCTGCGAAATCACGTCCTGAAGTCGACTGCAATCTCCGATGCTTCGATAAAGAAGCAGACCTTGTATGAGGTCGAGCGGGGCGATTTCGTTCGTTCCACCTACGACCGGGCCATGGAAAGCCTGAACGCAGCCAACGGCGAAATCATGGAACTAATCCACGGCGCATGGGGGCGGAAATGACGCACTTGTCAGCCGTTTTTTTGCAGAGTTTTGTAAGACATTTCAAACCTTTGTCGACGTTGAAAGCGAGTTTGGAGGCTGGCTATGGCACGTGAAAATCCATTTGCAAAACTGGACATGGCTTCAATCGCGTCTAACCAGACACCGACGAAGCCTGGCTACGGTATGACGGGTGCAGCTAAGACTGTCGTTCGGTCGATCGAGGACTTGGCCGAGAATACCAAGAAGCTTATGGAAGGCGAGGTGATCGTGGACCTGGATCCACGGGTGATTGACGTTTCCTTTGTCGCCGATCGTCTTTCCGACGATGGCGAGGAGTACCAGGAGCTTAAGCAGGCGATTAGCGAGTCCGGCCAGACGACGCCTATTCTGGTTCGACCCAGTTCGTCAGATAGTCAACGCTTTATGGTTGTCTTCGGTCATCGGCGTTTAAGGGTCGCGAAAGAGCTCGGAGTTCCGGTCAAGGCAGTTGTCAAAAAACTGGACGACATCACGTCCGCTATCGCACAGGGGCAGGAAAATTCCGCTCGATCAAACCTGTCGTTCATCGAGCGTGCGTATTTTGCACAGAACCTGCTCGCGTCCGGAATGACGAAGGACGTGGTCAGATCTTCGCTGGCGGTTGATGAGGCAATGCTCTCCAAAATGCTAGGCGTGGTCGATGTGGTCCCTGCCCCGGTCATCAAGGCTCTCGGCGCGGCCAAGAAAATCGGCCGCGACAAGTGGTTGAGCTTGCGCCAGCTGCTGCTGACCCCTGCCCTTCTGAAGATCGCCACGGGCTATGTGGAAACGGCTGAGTTTCTGAAGCTCGAGGAAGAGGCGAGGTTCGATAACCTGCACGGGTATCTCACCCGGTACAAGAACAAGTCAGCGGCCAAGAATCCGAAAAGCCCGAGATCGTCGAAAGAATGGACGTCGAGCGATAGTTCGCTGAGTCTCACAATGAATGCCAGGTCAAAGAAGGTCGCGATCGAGCTTTCGAATGCGGAAGCCAAACCCTTCAGCGATTGGCTTTCTAGCCGCATGGATCATCTGTACGACGAATACAGGCAGTCCAAACCTGAATGCAACGGAGATTAGACCGCAAAAGAAAAAGGCCCCCAAACGGTAAACCGCGGAAGCCTCTCTCGTTATCCTTAGCAAGATCGAGAATCGCATTTCCCGGAATCACAGTCAAGAGTTTTGGCACCGATTTGGTGAGCGGATTTCCTTTGCCTGAAGAAAGGTGAAAGAAAAATGCAAACGAGACATGTAACGACGCCCTTTGGGCGGCGGCCGGCGACGCTTGCCTTGGTGAAAGGGCAATTGGCGATCGCGGCTTCAACACCAGGCACGCGTGTCGAAAAGTGGAAAGTATTTCGCGATGTGTGCGAAGCGAGGGAACGCTTTGGCCTGCAAGACAGAGCGCTTGCCGTTCTCGATGCGCTTTTGACGTTTTATCCCAATGGAGAGCTCGACGCTGAACATGGACTCGTCGTGTTTCCGTCCAATGCGCAGCTATCCGTACGAGCTCACGGGATTACGGAATCGACACTCCGCCGGCAGCTCGGGGCGCTTGTCGATGCCGGGCTTATCCATCGCCGAGATAGTCCGAACGGCAAACGTTACGCACATCGCAATCGAGAGGGGGAAATCGAGCAGGCATACGGTTTTGATCTAACCCCGCTCTTGGTTCGCGCCAGCGAGCTAGCAATCTTGGCACAGGACGTCGCCGCAGAACGCATGCGCTTTCGGAGAGCAAAAGAAACTCTCACGATATGCCGACGCGATGTCCGCAAGCTAATCTCGGCTGCGGTCGAGGAGGGTGCGTCGGGTAACTGGGGTAAGGTGGAAACGGCGTATATCGATATCCTCGCGCGACTTCCTCGCTATCCAAACAGAGTACAGGTCGAATTGGCTCTCGATGAAATGGAGCTTCTGCGCGAAGAGGCGCTCAACATTCTGGCAACTCAGCTAAATACTGAAGATTTGCTGGGCAATGCCATTCAAAATGACCGCCACATACAGAATTCAAAACCCGAATCCATCTATGAACTTGAACCTAGCTCTCGAAAAAAGCTGGCTGAAAGCCCGGCGGAAAGAGCTCAGACCGAGAGTGAGACGGAAGGACGTCCGAAGGCGAGGCCTGAGCCGATCAAGGCCTTTCCGCTCGGTATGGTTCTTCGTGCCTGCCCGCAGATTGCCGATTATGGTCCCGGCGGGCGCATAGAACAATGGCGTGAGCTCATGAAGGCGGCCGTCGTGGTGCGTTCCATGCTGGGTGTGAGTCCGTCAGCTTACGAGGAGGCCTGCAACGCGATGGGGCCGGAAAATGCTGCGGTGGCAATGGCGTGCATTCTCGAACGATCGACTTTGATAACTTCTGCTGGTGGTTATCTTCGGGATCTCACCAAGCGCTCTCAGCGCGGGGAGTTTTCCCTCGGGCCGATGCTGATGGCTCTTATGAAGGTCAATGACGAAGGAAAGCGAAGAACCGCTTAGTCGGACGTTAGAAGCTTCGTAGAAACCGATTCTGTTTGTTTCATCGGAACAGGCATAACTTGTCAGCCGTTTTTTTTCATGATTTCCTCTTCTGATACAGTGAGTTATTCGCGTTGAAGAACAAATTTCCAGCGGGGACCGGGGTGATGTGGAAGGCGAAGGAAAAGCAACTGAGTGTTGAGCAGATCAATGGTCATGTTGCGAAGAGGAACCGCTTGATCGTCGGTCGAGCACCCGAGAACACCGAAATGCTGTTCACGGCAGCCGAACTTTACGGTGCTATGGCGCAGTGCTCCAGCAGAGCGAAGATGGATCAGCATGCGGCGAGAGCTCAGGTTCAGATGTGCCGCCATCTCATCGCTAGGCACGTCGATGACAAGAATGATCGATTCGCTTTGTTGGATACTGCTCGGACCCTGAAGGACTATGTCGGAAAAGCCATGACCGGCCTCGTTGGTGACGGCATCGCCTATCTTCAGATGGTTCGAGATGGATACCGTTGGGTAGATCATTTCGAAAACCACGCCGTCCATGGCAAGCCGCCAACCACCCGGTCGCCGGACTATGTCTTCAGTCGCACAGGAGATCTATTCGTCGCCCTTGCAGAGTCCAAAGCGACCAAGGGAGCTTCCAGGGCCGCTTTCACAAAAACTGTTAGGGACGGATATCACGGACAAGTCGAGCCCTATCTGGGCCGCAAGATCGGCACCTGGATCGCGTCGCATGGCTATGCCGTCGGCAGCTGGATGAAGTCGGTGAAGAAGGCCGAGATATTCATCGACCACACGGTGAGTTCAGGTTCGTCATCCGGTAACGGGGAGGACCCTTCCGAAAATTCTGATCCGCGGAGCGTGCGGTTCGGCAGCTATTGCGGCGTCCTGACTCTCCTGTTTGGGCCTGACATCGGAGAGGCAGCGCGCGATCGCCGCTGGAGACCTTCCGAGCAGACCTTCACCACCGTTGACTGGCTTGACCGGACGTGGATCGTCGGAGAAGACGCCGAGTGGGAGACGTTGGTCGTCACTGGGGAAGAGCACCTGATTTTCAAATCGGGGGCGCTGCGATTTGTGAATGGTATGGCGCTGGACATGGAAGTTGCTCGGCGTGTCTTTGCTTTGATCGAGTCGAGCGAAGGGGATTTGGATCTCATGGGAGAGCTTCCGGAGTTCCCTGCGGATCTCATCGAGGCAGCGAAGCGTTCCGGAGGCGCAATCTTTCCGGACGGCTTTGCCGTTCTCGGTCGGGAGGAAGACTTGAGCCACTTTTCGCGGATATCGGTGAAGCCGCCGGCGCAGGCCGCGCCTGCGTTGGTTGAAATCGAACTCCCGGCAGACGCCTTGGTCGCTGAGGGAATTCGGCTGATGGAGGCTCGATTGCCTTCAAGCTCCAACGCGGATGTTGTTGAGGAGAACCAGGCGCGGCTATTCCTCACTCATGAATAGCCGATGGTGTTTGTCCGATCGCTGCTTCTGCCCGAATGTCACGAAGCCGGATCCCGCCTGCGAAGAGCCTAAACCTGACCGCCTATGCCAGTTGTTGTGATCATGCCCAGGGGCGGATTTTCGGGCAGCGTGTATAAATCGACGTCAATTGGAACCGCACGGAGGATCGAAGGCACCCATGACTGTTGAAAAGCCGCCGAGGAGCGGACCCAGCCCCGAAGAGCAAGCGCGCATTTACGCTCGACGTCAGCGTGAACGGTACCGTTTCGACTCCAGCAAGATCGCCCGCGCGGAAAATGTCTACGTGGCCTGGATCGACCTCATGGGAGCGGGACACCTTATGTCTGTTTCTCTGGAAAAGCCCGCCAACGCGCTGGTTAGACTCCACATGGCGGTGGAGCATGCAATAGCAAAGAAGACATCCATCGAGACGCTACCAATCAACGACGGGGTTTTCATTCTCTCCCAGCACAAATCTGACATTGAACAGGTCGTGAGGTCGGTGATGATCGATCTCTCATCGATATTCATTTCTACTCCTGACCCTCAGAACAAGGTCCTTCTTCGTGGCGGTATCGCCTTCGGTCCGGTCTACCGCGGCGAAGCGATCGCTGCGGGTCTCGCTGCCGGCAAACGCGAAAAGCACAAGGAGGCACTCAGCCGTGTCGCTTTCGGGCCGGCAATCATTCAGGCGTATAGAGAGGAGGGCGCCGCGCCACCTTATGGTATCGCAGTTCATGAATCTGCCCGCTCTTTCGCGCCGCCAGCACGACGCCTTTCCTTATGACCCACTGGTTGTGGTGGCTGACGCATCCGGATCTCGAACATCCGGACGGTGCCCCGCCGCTCACGGTCCTCAAGGAGGTTCTGTGCGGTGACCTCATCAAGCATTTCGCTTGGCTTCGCTCGACCCTGCTTCTGCATGGACTTCCCGCCGAAAAGCTGACGCAATGGGAGCAGATGGCGCAGCAGTATTTCAGACTGAGGGCTCCCTCGTGAGACCTGGAGCCGACCGGTGAAAGCTTTCTGGCGCACCTTTGTTATTTTGTTGTTCCTGACGCCTCCTTCAAGCGGCAGTGAATTCAGGAGCACGGTATGGATCGGTGCTACTGAAGTCCTGAAGAGCGGAAGCGCTGGAACCCTCAGACCTGACTTCAACCCTCGTCTCCTAAGCCTCGATCATGAAGGCGCGTCAGACTTGGCGCCCAGGATCGCCACGTCATTACCGTCCTTGAACTCGAACTGACGTTTGATCACCTCGGCTGGCCTTTCTTCGCTCGGGTCTGAAACATTAAGCTGCACGCCGTGTGAATAAGAGACGCGTGGCGTGGCCATGTATTTCAGCATGGGGGCCGTAAAAGTCTCAGCTTTGTGGGTCAGATCGAATAGCAAAGCGCAGAATAACGCGATGTGATCAGTCCCATTGGGTTCCGACGGTGCCACCCACATGAACTGGTTTGGTGCTCCAAAGTAAGGAACTGCTCGCAGCGTTGGTGAAAAACCTTCTTGGGAATAGACGCCTAGCCCCTGCTTGAGCGAAAGAACCAGATTGTGCCTGAGCTCCGCCGGGACAGGGGGAGTTGCCTCCTCGTACGCTTTCAAGATCGCTTTGTTGATTTCGTCTGGCGCGGTGGCTTCGCGGTCAGAATTTCGGATCTCTTCGCAGATCAGGAATGTAATCAGCTGCTTTTCATTACCTATAGAGCCGACGCGCGACGCTGGCCCAGTCCATGCGAGATGTTTGATCTGCTTTTGAGCGGCCAATTTCCTAAGGGTCTCGGGCAACTCGGACTTTGTCTGGCACGACTTTACTTCACCGATCGCACAGACGGCTTCGGCAGCAAAGAAGAGTTGATCATTATCGCTTTCAATCAATGGGGATTGCGCCGAATCGAAAATAACCACGTCGGCTTGGGTCGCAATGCTATTCTCGCTGTTGACAACGAAACCCGTCGAGATTGCCAGCCGATGCGGCACAAACGATCTCAGGAATCGCCGGACAAGCTTTTCCCGATGTAGACCAAATTCTCCACTGTGAAACGTCTTGCCATCTTCAAAAAAAACATCACGTGCGTGGTCAAGGAATTCATTCCGGAAGGATTTGATCTTTCCATCCAACACGGCATTGAGTACGGCTTTCATAAGTTCTTCCTGATTGATGGCTAACTATTAGCTTACGTTTTAAATCATGCCAAAAGCCGAGCAGCCTTCCCGCTCCGCCTTTCTGCGCTGTTGTAGTAGCTGGATGCTTGCTGCACAGAGCGGTGGCGCGACTGTTCCATGGCTTCTTGCAACGGGATACCTCGATTAGCGGCTTCGGTTAGATAGCCGGATCGCATGCCATGCGCAGAAAGTTCTATGGGATCCAATCCCGCCATTGCCGCCCGCTGCTTGATGATCGCATTGACCGACTGCGGATCGATCGCCCGCCGCGACACATTTCCCCATCGCCCAATCGCCCGAAACACGCTGCCGCTGTCGATCTTCGCGGCCACCATCCATGCATTCAGCGCCTCGACCGGCCGGCCGGTCAGATAGACGATATCGTCCTGCTCGCCGGAGGTCGTCTTGGTGCGGCCGAGATGGATGGCGAGAGAGGGGAGGAGGGCGCCATTCTCGACCGGAATCGGCGGCTCGACGGTCAACTGTTCGCGGCGCAGCCCGGCGATCTCGCTGCGCCGGCGACCGCCGGAGGCGAAGGCAACCATCAGGATCGCCCGGTCGCGCAGATCGCGCAGACTGTCGGTGGCGCAGGTCGACAGCAGTCTTGCCAGGACGTCGCCGGTGACCGCCTTGGCGCTCTTGCGAAGACGTTGTCTTGGCGCGGCTCGGATCGCCAGCCGAATGGCTGATTTGAGGGCAGGGGAGGCGAAGGCGCCGTCAAAACCGCGCCATTTGGTCAGCGTCGACCAGTTCGCCAGCCGCCGTCGCACGGTGGCCGGCGCATGTGGACCGACGGATTTGAGAAACCCTTGGCGCCTGAGGCTTTCGTCGACGTCGGCCGGCATACCGTGATCGGGTGCGGAAGCACGCTTTTCCGGATCCCAGAGGTGATGCGCGACGAATTTCAAAAGCAGCGCCTCGGGTGCTGGCCAAGGCAGCGACAATCCGGTCGCTGCCATCCCCCAGGCTTCCAGATAGGTCAGATCCGAGGTCAGCGCCCGCAGCGTGTTGTCGCCCATGCCCTGGTTGACCAGATGGCGCAGCGTCTCGACATCCTGATCGGTGAGCAGCTCGGCAAGTTCGTCGCGGCGCTCGATCGGCAGCACGGCGGCAATGGTGTCGAGCTCTTCGGCGCGGCGCTCGACGGCGGTCAGTGATTTTTTGGCTTTGGCCACAGGCGCTCCGAAAGGACGTTTCTGGCGGCCATGACAGCCTGCTTTGCTGGGATCCTTGCTGATTTGCGCCGTGAAATCAATCTACCATCGATAACCAGTACTTATCGATGGTTAGAAGGCCAACCTACCATCATACCATGTGAGGAACTACAATATTGATATAGAGTTCGTATAAGAAATCATTTACTATGATTTCAATGGCTTACGATCTTACGAAAATCAGCATGACTGCCTTGATGGAACCGGCTTTTCGCGCCGGTATCGAATTGGCGCGTCTGGACGAGCGCATCGCCCGCTCGCCGGTCGGCCAGGGGTGGATCGAACGCCAAAATTTCGCCGATGCCTGCGCCTCGCTGTGGATCGACGGCGAACTCGTTCATCTCGAAGACCTCGTCCTCCACGACCACACCCGCGATATTCGCACACCCACCCATGAGCTCACCATCGCCCGCGACGTGTTGCGCACCCGCTGGCGCATTGCCGGCCAGCCACCGGGCTGGGCGTTATCGCCGGACGGCCTCCGCTCGCTCCGACAGACCTCGGAGATTGGGTCGGGCGGCGGGGACGAGGCGACGACGGCCGGAGTTATTCGGGCGGCGGTCGCGATCGACGCGGAAGGGGAGGGGGATGATGGTGACGACGTCAAAGATCTGCCCGGCGTCGATTATGCCGCGATCGATGCGCTGCTCGCGCGCTCTGACGCCGCGATCGAACGAGCCAAAAAGCCCGGCCGGGCTCCGGCCGATCCGCTGGTCTATGATCTCGATTGGGACGAGGACGAGCGGCTGGAGGAGTGGCGTGAAGTGTTGCGGCAACTAGAACATCTGCCGGCCGTGCTGCAGGCGATCGTTGCCCTGGATGGCTGGAACGAACTTTCGGTGCTTCAGCACGCGCCATGGCTCGGCCGGCTGCTTTCCGCATCCATTTTGCGCCAGGCCGGCATCATTACCGGCGCCCATCTTGCCGCCGTCAATCTCGGCCTCAAAACCATTCCGGTCGATCGGCGCCGGCATCGCGACCGAGAAACCCGGCTGCTCGCCATCGCCCACGGATTTCTGGCGGCCGCCGAGATCGGCATGAAAGAACATGACCGGTTGACGCTGGCGAAGACGATGATGGATCGGAAGCTGGACAGGCGGCGAACGTCTTCGAAACTGCCGGAGCTGGTGGAACTGGTGATGGCGAAACCATTGGTGTCGGCCGGCATGGTGGCGAAGACGCTCGACGTCACGCCGCAGGCGGCGCGGCGGATCGTTTTGGAGCTGGGCCTCAGGGAGATGACGGGGAGGGGGAGGTTTCGGGCGTGGGGGATTCTCTGACGAGTCTTTTGTCTGCTGTTTGTCGTCTTTGATGAGACCCAAGCTACCTCATGGCAAAGGGGATCACATTGTCACTTTCATCATGCGCGACCGGCGGTAACTGTAGTCCCGATACACTGGCAAACATCATATCATTTAAACCCGCCTCGTAAGCCAGCCGCCTCACTGCACCTGGAAAAGCTTTCTCAAGTTCCATCATGGCGGTTTGGAGCAATTCGGGTTCTTCGGCAGGAATTTTATCGTCGTAGCGCTCAGACTTTTTCTGGCCCGTTTTACTGAGGTGGATATAGCCCGTGCGATACTGGTCCGCAGAAATAATATTGAGATCATACGCTCGACGTATGATTGCAGCGGCAGACACTTTCCACCGCAACTTCATATCATATATTGCCTGCCAGTTTAGATTTCGCGCTCGACTGAACTCATGGATAAACGATGACCGAGGCAGCAGAAAAGCACTCGCGAAGCGATTAGCTTGCCCTTCAGTTACCTTGTCGCCCGTTTCGATGCCCCGGTGCATGACCAAATGTCCGCACTCATGTGCTAAGTCAAAACGTAGTCTAACAGCGGCGGGTTTGGCCTCACTTCGTATGATAAGTGGGCGAGGACGATCTATTGAAAGTGCATCAACCCTCTCCGAAACGCCGTTGAAGAAGCCGACCACGGCCCCAGCATTCTCCACAACGCGCATCATGCTAGAGATCGGACCCGAACCAAGTTTCCATACGCCTCTAGCAGCGTCTGCTGCTTCCTCTATCTCAGAAGCAGTATGGGCTTGGACGTCAGGAAAGGAAACTTGCGGCAGGTCGAGTTCCCGATCCAACGAGGCTACAAACTTGTCGAGCAAGGTGCCACGCGCTATGACTTGGCTGACAACGGACATTGGCGTGGTGCGCTGTTTGCGGAAATGACACTGCTCTGGACGCACGCTCCCCTTCAACGCCATGTAAAAAAACTGCGTGGTTACGCCGATCGCGGCGGCCAGCGCGTCAGTCATCTGTCCAGTAGGCAGTTTTGTGCCTTGCTCTAACTGGTTCAAATACTGACGTGTCGCGCCAACTCGCGCGCCCAGATCATCAAGCGTTAAACCTTGGGCAACGCGTGCTAGGCGCAAGCGCTCCCCTTCGAAAGTCAGGTGGTCAGGCATTTTGGTCTTCCGTCAGACTACCAGGCTCAGGAGCCGGTGGCACCGTCATCGCGCTTACGGTCAGAACGGACACCAACGGACGGCGGATCCAGTTTGACGATCTCCGAGGCTTCTCTACCCACTGTGCCCGTAAAGCCAAGGGTGCTATCAAACGGGACATTCCAATTCAGTACGGCAGTCTCTCCGTGAAACCCGACAAAGCTGACAGCAAGAACCGCGCCGTCAACGTCCGTTTCGACTGCGAACCGATAGGCCAAATCCTGTGCTTTTTCGTCCCGAAGGAATAGAAGGCCCAGCTGATTGAGTTCGCCAAAACTCTGTCGAAGTGTTCGAGATGTCGGTTCATCCGGCATCCCTTTATAAATCCGGACTGGGACTTCCCCAATTTTGAAAACCAACTGAAGAGTCCGGTCAATTACGGACAGCCAAGGATAACTTCCACCATCTGCAGCATTGAGAATGCGGAAACGGCCAAATTGGAACGCGCGGCAGCCGTGGGTCCAGCTATTATCACCGGCAGCTTCGTCATAACGCTCCAGCGCCGAATGTCGCCCATCAACAATCATGGACGCGACGGCGCAGAGCCTCTCCTCAGTGAGATCTGGATGATAGTCCCAAGGGGTGAGTTCCGTCAAAGCCGTCTCCTCTCTCTGTGTTCCCTATAATGGGCATTTCCGTGATTCTGTCAACTAGCCTTGGATTTGTAAACCGGGACATATTTTCTCCCCCAGCTACAGCGTTTTCAAGCTTGTTGGGCTTGACGCAAATTGAAAAGCGCAGTCTCTGGCTGAGCGAGCTGTCGTTGGAAGTATATGCTTCCGATTGTGGTCGCTGTATCAAAAGCTTGGGTGGGTGGGAGTATATGGATCATTGGCAGATCAGAAAAAGCGAATGGACACCGCAGCCAGAAGACGCACGCGGACCGTTCGATGTCGACTACGCGAGGATTGTGCATTCAGGCTCGTTTCGAAGGCTTCAAGGGAAGACCCAGACACTAAATCTCGGCGATAGTGATTTTTATCGCACGCGCCTGACGCACTCCTTGGAGGTAGCTCAGATCGGCGCCAGTATCGTACGGCAATTGGCGGCGGCGAAGACGCACAACGCGCACGACTTCCTGCCACCTACAAGTCTAATCCAAGCTATCGGTTTCGCTCACGACTTAGGTCATCCACCATTTGGTCACGGGGGTGAGGTCTCGCTAAATTTTTGCATGCGTAACAACGGCGGCTTCGAAGGCAATGGCCATACGCTACGCATACTCTCGAGACTGGAGAACTTTTCGGAAAAGCATGGCGCGGATCTGACGAGGCGGGCCCTCCTGGGAATTCTGAAATATCCAGTCAGCTTCAAAGAGGCTGCAAATCCAGAAATTAAGCCTAAAATTGACGCTGCGCCCCAGTCGATCAGGGTGATCAACAGAGAAAGCTCGAAACCACCGAAATGTTATCTTGATAGCGAGCGCGAGGTCGTAGATTGGATCCTAGAACCGCTTAGCGACGAGGACCGGGATCTATTCATCAGTGTTGATCCCGAGCTTGTTGATGCAAAAGGAAAGGCCAAGCATCGGAAACCACTTCATAAGTCATTGGATTGCAGCATTATGGATGTGGCCGACGACATTGCCTATGGCGTGCACGATTTGGAAGACGCGATAGCAATGGGTTTGGTGTCTGAACGCGATTTTCGGGAAGCTGTTAACGAAAGCGCGTGCGCGCCGTTCTTGAACTCGTTGAATGAGAAGTACTCGCTCGCTAACTCGAATGACGTCTACGAGTCCGTCATGAGAGCTCTGTTCGGTCTCGGGAAAGAGCGGAAGCACTGCATCGGCCGGCTCGTTCATCATTTCGTCACGCATATCGAAATTACTGAGCTTGAAGATTTCGAAGAGCCGTTGATCAGGTACCGCGCAAAACTGCACGCTCCGCAACGCATTTTCCTGGATGCGCTCCAGGCGCTTATCGTTACCAAAGTGATCAGGAGTGCCGAGGTTCAACATCTAGAGTTCAAGGGGCAGAAAATGGTCGTATCTGTTTTCGAAGCGTTCGCATCTGACCCGAGGGCTTTTTTGCCAGTTGATGCATATAGCGATTTTGTTAGGGCAGAAGACGGTGCCCGGGTAATTTGCGATCATGTTGCGGGTATGACTGACAGCTTCCTACTGAAGACCTACGACCGTCTATTCAGCCCACGTATGGGGTCCGTCTTCGACAAACTATAATCCGAAATCTTGCGAACGCGGCGTTCCCGCCGCGTTCGCCTCGAAGCTATCCATCGCTTAAGAGAGGACGTAAAACAGAGGTTTCCGAGCCCACTTCGCTACCCCATTCGTGCTTGGATAAGCGGTGCCGGTTAAGTCGCCAAGCGTTCTACCAATCGAAAGCGATATTCGGCGCCGATCGGTATCAAACTTAGTGTTGCAAATTGGATCGCCTGCAGAACTCTGAGCCGGTGCGAGCATGATAAACACACTTGTCTTCGTCGTGCCCCTAATGCAACCTTAAATCGTTGAGTTCAGCCGAGATTCAGACGGGGGATCATGCGAGTATCTCGAATAGTGATCCAGAATTTTCGCACGTTCGCGTCACTCGACGTGAATGTCGCGGATGATCTGTGCTGTATCATCGGAGAAAACAATACTGGCAAGACCGCGATCCTCCGCGCAATCCAAATTTGTCTAGACAACATGCTGCCGTCGAGTTTCCGGGCGCTGATGCGAGAGGACATCCACTTCGCGATCGATATCGCCCAGCCCAGCCAGGTTTTGATAGGAATCGAACTGGCTGGGTTCGAGGGACGGGTGAATGAAGAGGCGCTAGTTAGTACCTGGAAGACGGCTGCGGACCGCGCGCGTATATTCTACCGCTTCCGTCCGCGGCCAGCTGTCCGGGAGCAGCTTGTAAGTGGCGACATCTTGCCCGGGGCGCTGACCCTTGAAGATTATCAGTGGGAAATCCGCGGTGGCGGTGACCCTGCCATCGACCTAACGGAGATTGCCTGGGATGACGACGGGATCGGCGAGTCGGTGCGCTTTGCAGATCTGCAATCTTACCTCCTTGTTCATCTGCCTGCGCTCCGCGATGTCGAGAGCGACCTGCGTAATCCGCGCCAGTCGCCACTCATCCGTCTGATCGAGGCGTTCGAGATCGATGCGGCCGAGCAGGATGCCCTAATTGCCATCCTCGACGAGGCCAACCAGGCGATCGCGAACTCGGCGACTATTGCCGAAATAGCAGGAGCAATTGACGCACGGTTCAAGGATGTCTCTGGCCCCGCGTTTGAGATGGACGCCACTCTCGGCCTCTCCGCTGCGACCTTCCGCGCGATCATACGCAACCTGAAAATCATTCTATCAGACCTTTCACTCACCTCGTTCGAACCTGGCCGCAACGGTCTTGGGATGAACAACATTCTCTATATCGCGATCCTGATGGAATACCTGCAGCGGCGGATCGCGCTCAACCGCTCGGCCGGCCAATTGATACTGATCGAGGAGCCAGAAGCGCATCTTCATCCTCAATTGCAGTTCTCGTTGATCGCGGCACTGCGCGCGATCAACGTGCAGACCATCTTGACCAGTCACAGCACCCAGGTGACCTCTCAGGTTCCATTGAGCAGCATTGTATCTCTCACCAAGCGCGAGGACGCGACTATCGCTGCCGGCAATCTCGCGCTCAATGCCGCGCTGACCGCGCCAGAAATTGCCGATCTCGAACGCTACCTCGACGCAACCAAGAGCGCCTTGCTCTACGCGCGCAAGGTCATGCTAGTCGAAGGTCCAGCCGAGATGTTCCTGATCCCGGCGATGATCGAGCAAGTGTACGGCGTGAAGCTTGAGCGGGTCGGCATCTCAGTAATTGCGATTCATGGCGTCCACTTCGACGTCTATGCCAAACTGTTCCGCGCGGGATCGCTCGAGAAGAAATGCGCCATCGTCGCCGATGCTGACATGAAGCCGTCCGACGCCGAGGACTTCGATCCGGAAACCCACGCGCCCGATTTGGTGGCACTGGAGAACGACTTTGTGTCCACTTTTGAGGGCGCCACCACCTTCGAACGCGAGTTGGTATCGCTCGGGCGCCTGCCAATGCTGATCGAGACCGTCCGCGCTCTCGGCGCGCCGCAGATCCTTGCACAGATGGAGCAAGGGTTCGCAACGCTTGCGCTCGGGGGACTGAGCCCCGCCGACGAGACAGCGCTACGCATTGAGCTTGGCCGTATCACGCTCAATACCGCCAAACGTTTTGGTAAGGCGCGTTTCGCGCAGATAGCTGCGCGCTACGCCCACCTCGCGACCGATCTGCCGACCTATATCGAGGAGGCATATGAGTGGCTTACCGAATGATCCGGCTGACACCGGAACAGCGCGAGGCCGTCGAATACGACGGCAATCTGCTTCTCACTGCGTGCCCGGGAAGCGGCAAGACGCGGGTCATTCTCGCCAAGCTGCTGACGCTGGCCGATCAGGTTATCGGTACGCCACAGTTCATCGGCTGTATTACCTACACCAATGCTGCAGTCGACGAGATCGAGACCAGATTGCGCACCTACGGCAATAACGCGATCGCAGACCGCTGTGAAATCTCCACGATCCACGCTTACTGTCTGCAATTCATTCTTCGTCCCTATAGCTGGCTGTTACCCGAGGTTCCGGCGTCGTTTCAGGTGCTTTCCCGGGAGAACAGTCAGTTTGAGCAGATCGTAACGTCGGTCGAGGACGCTTTCGGTCGCATGCCCGTCGGGCAGGTGTTCGAGGATTATGAATCTCTTCGCATCGACGTGAACGGCGGCCCCTGCGGCCAAGGGATCGAGACAGGGATTGTCACTGACGAATCTGCCGCGCTCTATTGGGAGCGGGTCCGCGCCCACGGATACCTCGATTTCGCGATGATCCTCTATTATTCATGGAAGATTCTCGAACAACATCCGTTCGTCGGGCGCGGCATCGCGAGCCGCTTTGCTTGGCTGCTTATCGACGAATTTCAGGACACCACGGACATCCAGATCGCCATCTTCGGAGCAATCCAGGATTTCCTTCACACGCGCTTCTTTCTTGTCGGTGACCAGAATCAGTCAATCATGCGCTTCGCAGGTGCTCGTCCGGAACTCGCCGATCAGTTTGGAGATCAGATCGACGCGCACCGCGACACATCCTTGACCGGTAACTTCCGATGCGGGCCGGCGATTGTCGGCACGGCATCAACACTGATCCCGACCGTCCCGGGGATGCACTCGGCGGGCGATGCTGCCCAAGTAGCGGCGCAAGTGAACTACGTTCATGTCGGCCAGCCGATTGACGCCATCACCGACTATTTTCTGCCCGCACTGCAGGATGCAGGCATCCCGCTCGGCAAGGCCGCAATTCTTGCGCCATGGTGGACGCATCTCATCCCCGTTGCCCGCGCCCTCCGAGAATTAGACGTGCCTGTCTTCGGTCCGGGTGCACGGCCCTATAAACGTCGGCGACTGCTTGCCGGGCTTGCCGAGCAACTCGGAGCCTGCGCAGAGGCCGGCAATTATCTCGGAGTCCCGGGTGTCGAGCGGGCGCTGTTTCGGCTCATCGGCGACCTCACCGGTAACTCGCGCTATGACATGTTCAGCTATCAGGGGCGCCGTGTGGCGCTTGGCTTGATCTATCTCGCTCGCGCACTTGCTGAAAAGCATCCCGGCGGCGGCGTTTGGCTGCGCGCCATCGCCCGTGAGGCTGGTGACTATCTCGAACACGAGGAATGGTTGCCGGGCAGCGCCAAACAGCCGCTGATCGATTCCGCCGAGGAAATGCTATCCGACATGAAGGCCAGCAAGGTTGATCTCGCGAATCTGCTAATCTCTGATATGGGCCTGTTCGCCAATCCCGAGCAGGCGCTCAAGCTAATGACGCTGCACAATTCTAAGGGACGCGAATTCGACGGCGTTGCCCTGATCTGCATGAACAATGGTAGTATCCCGCATTTCTCGACATCGACGCAGGAGGCGTATGACGAATCTCGGCGGTTGTTCTACGTCGGCCTGACCCGTGCTAAGCGCATCCTACTCGTCGCGTCCGATCAGTCCCACTGGAGAAACAAGCCGACCACCTTCATCGCGGAGGCTGGCCTTGGATGAGACTATGCTTCTTACGGGTTTGATTGTCGGTTGCGGTCGGCCGCTTCTTAGAAGTAGGTAGCCACACGGACTATCTCCAACAGGCGCTATACCACCCGTCGGCGTAAGACGAACTGACGGCCCTCGTTTTGCAGTCGCAGTCGGGTAATCTGGACGTTCATATTAAGTTCGTCCATATCGTTCAATCCGAGTGATTTCGTCAGCCGCAGGAGACAGCTGGTATGATTCTCCCTTCATGACAACGATCGTCCAGGAGGGATTAGCGACGGATACTAAATTTATTACAGTCTCGGCGTGCGATAATCTTGCCGAGACCCTGTATTTGTTCGATACAAGCAGAGCGTTAAATTGAGATTCGTGAGGCACTGATTAGTGCGTCGGTGGGTGGGGAAGTAATCCGATGGACAGTGCACAGGCGAAAATCTTCGCCGAAGGATTTATTGGGAACAGCGTTGGCGGTTGGGCTATCGATGGCATTCTAGGAAACGGCAAGTCTGCCGTTGTGCTTTCAGGTGTTAGAGACGGTGTCGAAGGCGCCGTAAAAATATTTCATCCCGAGCTAATCGAACGCTACGGGAGGGCTGTTCAGCTGGAGCGTATCAACCGCGAACGACAGCTAATTGGCAAAAGGCATCCTCATCTGGTCAGGATATTGGAAGGTGGGGAGTGCGCTGCCACCGGCCACCTATTCGTCGTTATGGAACGCCTGCCTTTCAAAAACTTTCATCAGGTTGGGTCATCAATTCCGCCTGAGAATTACGGAACCCTTGTCTCACAGATAGCTTCCGCAGCTCGGTTTCTCGAAGACCTTGGCTTGGCTCACCGGGATGTCAAACCAGAGAACATCGCGATCAGTGATGACTTCAGTCGCGCCATTCTCCTCGATCTAGGTGTACTACTTCCGATAGGGGTCTCCAACCTGACTGATGCAGATCAACGGCCATTCATTGGTACTCTGCGCTACAGCTCCCCGGAATTCTTGGATCGCAAGGAGAAAGATACGATAGAGGGTTGGCGGGCCGTCACCTTTTATCAGATGGGCGCGGTGCTGCACGATCTGCTGATGAAGAAGCCGATTTTCGCGGACGTGAGCGAACCCTTTACTTTGCTGGTTGATGCGGTCCGCGGAACGACGCCTAACATTAGCGGCGGCGAGCCCCGCCTAATGTTCTTAGCTCGCCGTGCCTTGGTCAAGAACCCCGAAGTTCGTCTGGAGATGCTAAGTTGGAGTGACTTCGAGGACGCCGCCAAGCCGGAGAATGTCGACGCCGAGGCACGCAAACTGTCTATTCTGGAACGGCAGAAGCTCGCAAGGGCTAACATGTCGACGGCCAGCTTGGCAGACGCGGAGAGACGACGTTTGTTCTTGCAGAGGATGGACCAGTTCGCTCAGCAGCTCGACACACGCTTGGCTTCTATCCTTGCGGAAGCTGCATACTTCCCTCTTCGGAGATCCGATATCTTTGAGGCTGAGAACGACAGTCGTGAAATTATGCTTTCGTTCAGTGCGGATGAAGCTAAGGGTATGGAGTTTCCGCTCGCCCTAAAATTTGTGATCTCGAACCTGGACGACAATGAAGGCACTCCGCAGTATGTCATTCGTTACAGCGACGCGCTTTCTTCTAGGGCCATCGAAGCATCCGAATTGAACCACCAGCGCACGATTTTTAAAGGTTCTGAAGAGGATTTGTACAGCAGCTCACTGCTTCAGGCTGTGCTTCTTGAGACATTAGAAAGCTATTACACCAAAATTGAGACAGGGTCGGTTGCTGGCGATGCGATCCACTTTCTATCAGCGGAAGAGAACGGCATATGAGCACTTGGTGGAAAGACGACACTGATCTTATCGACGAGCAAATGGCAATTCTCGACATCGCCGCCGATGAAAGCATTTTGATTCAGGGCCCACCAGGTAGCGGCAAAACCAATCTCCTGCTGCTCCGCGCGAATTATCTGGCGTTAGGTGCATCCCCGAATTTGCAGGTCGTTGTCTTCGGCTCGTTATTGAAAAGCTTCATTCAAATCGGCGGCGCACAATATAAATTTCCTGTCGAAAGGATCACCACTCATGCGAGGCTGTTCAACGATATCCTGCGCGAGAACGGTAAGGGTTTCGATGCAAGTGGCATGGACTTGGAGCAAGCCCGTCAGCTGAGAGCTGATGGCGTCCAGGCATTGATCAACAGCGGTAAGGTCACGAAGCTATTTGATGCGCTTTTGCTGGACGAGGCACAGGACTATACGCCTCAAGAGATCAAGATATTCGCTGCGTTGACGAAAGTCCTGGTTGCGGCAGCTGATGAGCATCAACAGGTGTTCGAGGTTGACAGCTGCTTTGCTGAGCTTGAGGCAGCAACCACCATAAAGCATGGTCTTAACTATCATTTTCGGAACGGTCGCGATATCTGCAGTATCGCAGACGCCATACTCGCAGGCTATCCGTCACACGTTCCGTTAAGGCCCAATGCGCAGTACGATGAGCTGGCATATCCTGTGAAGGTCACCACCAAGTCAGATCTTTCGATTGCGGAACAGGCACAAGCCATCGCAGACCAGATCGCCGATCAGCTGGTGGCGTATCCGGGGGAGAAGATCGGTGTTCTTTGCCCTAAGAATGAAGACGTTCTGCTCATCGCGGATCATCTCGCAGGCTTGGGTTTTGCGTCCCAACTGACTATCTGCAAAAGTGATGAGTTTGATCCGCAAGCTCCGATCTGGCTGTCTTCAATGTCGGCGGCAAAAGGTCTTGAGTTTCGATGCGTGCACATTGCCGGGCTCGATAACCTCTCACGTATGGGTGGGGTTCAGAAGCGACTTGCTTATACAGCCGTGACGCGTGCCAAAACGGCGCTGAGCTTTTACTACGATAAAAAAATACCGGCTTATCTCGACGGCGCTATCAGTGTTGTAATTCCTCGTAGTAAGATCGTTACAAAGGCTCGTATTTTTGGCAAGGAATGAGACAATGTGGACAGCGTCCTTATCTAGACGAGAGTTTCTGGAGGTTTTTGCCTCTGGAACCTCCGACGCTGTCATTGAGAGATCGAGACGCTTAGACTTGAAAGCGGTTTTGAAAGAGGAAACCGGCGGTGTGACGGTCGTCTGGGGGCAACAGCCCTTGAATCAGATGTCGTTTCCAAATTTGGCAATTGCACGCGAAGGCGAGATTAGCGACTTGCTGGCTGCTCTTAATGCCAATCCAAACGCCGTTTCCCCTTTCTCCGCTTTTTGTCGGCTTGTCCCGTTCGAGGCCGCAAGAGCATTTCTCGATGCACCACGCGGCGATTCTCATTTAGTGACGTCCGTCGTCATCGACGCGGTCGCGATGCTTTCACTCGTCGAAGTCCAACTCCACTCAGAAGGAATAATGAAATTGCGACAGGCAAGCCCCGCCGCCTGCCGCCGCACGCTCAGCTATGTTTGGGCGCGGGCGCTGAGTGCGGGAACCCCGGAAAGCCAGCTGCCATCGCTTCCAGACAAATGGCTCGACATATATGAAGTTTTGAACGGTGGCGTCCTGGGTGATTTGGTGCCCTCCGTATCGAAGCATGCACTCGCAGTGCTTCGGGTGGCGGCAAGCGTCTTTCACGAAAAGCAATCGACTTCGGTGGTGCAGAAGCTCACCGAGGCTCTTGTCCGTTCGGATCGTGTCGAACTCGATCAGGCCTGGAGAGACATTTCCGCCAAGGTCGGTATTGATGTTTCGTTGGAAGGAATTTCAAAAGCTCCACGGGAGGAGCGAGGCTCCTTGCTGCAGAAGTCTTTGCAGGATCAGGGTTTAAGTGCGAGCACAGAAGACCGCGACGCAGCGCGGGGTTTTCTGGCAACTCAAGTGGCACCGAACTCCCTTGATCATATCGATATCCTCATGACAAGAAGCGGTCCCGGAGCCGCATTCTGGTACGTATTTTTCGCGACTTTGCAGAGCCCTCTCGCATTGCTGAGTGCGTTTGGCGGAATCGGGCGTCGACTTAGCCGCGACATACACGATGTCGAAAGCTTCGACATGCCTCCCAAGGCAGATATCGGGTTTGAAGAGTTTAAGGTTCTTTCCCGATTTGGAATGGACGACCTTGGCCGCAAGATCGGTCACTCTAACCAGATCGAAGTCGAGTTGCTACCGTTGGTCACGGCAGCATTTCGATTTGGTCGCACGCAATCTGCAAAGCCAGCATCGTCGAGCGAGCTATTCGATAACCCGGTACCGGAAGAAGTGATCTCAAATCTGCAGCTGATTTCCTCGATCGTCAATGAGACGATGGCCAGCCTTAAGTCGAAACCGAATCTAGAAAAAACTTCTAAGCCGAGGCGAAACCGCAAACCTTATTACTGAGGATGTCGAACCACTAGAGTTTATTTCTATATATTAAACCCCTATAGCGTGCGCTCTGGGGCATCCGACACCTTATATGATCACAGGCGCAGGCCGCAGCAGAGTGTTTGCGGACGGGGAGATAGCCCCTCCGATTGCGGAATGTGCTGAATGCTCGGAGCCGCTGAGAGACAAACGAGATCTGTGTCCGTGGTGTTCTATCGATGACCCCAACGATTAGCGAGCCGCCGCAAACAATCCTTTCAGGATCCTTGATCATTTTGGGCTGCTTGAGGAATATGTTGAGGGATATCCTGCGAGGCCGCGGCAGCCGTACAAGTAAGCTCATGATCGACCGCGAGAGCGACGGCCGTCAGGTCGATGTGTCCCAGAGGCGGACATTTTGAAGCTTCCTCGCCTCGGGATACCATAAAACTCGTTAACCAGCGGCGGCCGTCGAATGCCGGCGGACTTCCTCGCTTGCGGCTCTCACCAGACAAATGTAAGCGGCAAGGAGACCCCATCTGGCGCTGCTGATGCTGAGCGGGATATTTCGGACATACGACTTTTCTGAATGTGAGGATCTATGTCTAGACCTGCGGCTAGCCTTGGATTGATGCGGATGTGGTTCCAGCGATGTCCTCGGACATTCCGCAGGTAAAGGAAGCACAGGCCAAAGCCCCAGGTCTTCTTTGCCCGCGCCAGTCCGATCAGGAGATCGGCGATCTGCTCGTTCTCGTCGTTCAGCTTGGCGCTGTAACGATAGCAGGTCTCGCTGACCTCGAAGGTGCGGCAGGCAAGCGCAATGCTCACCCCGTGCAACGCCACTGCTTTCCCGGCCATCTCTCGGCGTTGAGACGGCCGTGTTATTTTTTTCCCAAGGCTTCCTTCAGCAGTTCTGCCTGCATGCTCATCTCGGCATACATCTTCTTCAGCCGCCGGTTCTCATCCTCCAGAGCCTTCATCTGGCTGATCATCGAGGCGTCCATGCCGCCATACTTCGAACGCCACTTGTAAAAGCTAGCATTGCTCATCCCGTGTTCCCGGCATAACTCCGGCACAGGAACGCCGCCTTCTGCCTGGCGCAGGATGGCAAGGATTTGGGGTTCGCTGAATCTGCTCGTCTTCATCAAAATCTACTCGATCATAAAGCCCGAGAAAATTCTACTTTTGAAGCCCGTTAATTACCGGGGGGATTACCGCTACAGAGCACGAAGATTGCCATCACAGAGATTGACGACGATGTCGTTCGCCGCTTTGCGCAGCACCGATGCCGTTGCCCTGGCAGCCGGCAAGCCGATCGTCTGTCGGCCAAATATGTAAATCGCGCGCGCCGGTTCATTGGTTTCCTGGTGGAATACGGGGCGGTGACGCCGTCGACACATGAGCTGCCAGGTGTGGACCTTCACGAGGTCCAAATTGTTGCTTTCCAGACTTGGCAGAGACGGCATCGGGGGATAGGCGATCACAGATCAGGGCTACCAGAGCAACGTGGGAGCAGAACATCGGTTACGCTTTGCGGCGTCGTAGGAACGAAGCTTGTCGGTGATCATCACACGCGGCGATCGTCCTTGGCCCCTCAAGAGCTTACGCATCAGCCGCTTGGCTGCCTTGGCATTGCGGCGGCTTTGGACAAGAACCTCCAGGACGAAACCGTCCTGATCCACAGCGCGCCACAGCCAGTGCTTCTTGCCACGCATTGAAACGACGGCCTCATCGAGATGCCACTTGTCACCGAGCCGGCCAACTGAGCGCCGGCGGATGTCGTTTGCAAAAGCCAGCCCGAATTTCTCTGCCCACTGACGGATCGTTTGATGAGATACAATGATGCCACGAGCCGCCAACATGTCCTCGACCATTCTCAGGTTAAGAGGAAAGCGGAAATAGAGCCATACGGCCTGAGCAATGACTTCAGCGGGAAAGCGATGTCGGCGATAGAGAGGATCACGGTTTGTCATGACCCGGCATCGCACACCGATGTCCACACTCCGTTAAGTTGACGATGCCCTCTGCGACGACCATCACTTCGTCGACTGCAAGGCCGGACGGCGCGAGGCTCGCCCATTGAAATCGTCGCGGCATAGCTGATCCTCCGATAAATTAGCAAAAGCATCATCCTAAACAGCAGCAAATGTGAGTCAGAGCCAATTCCCAATGGAAATATCTGGCTGTGCCGGGTCAGCTCTCAGCGGAAATCAACAAGGGCCTGTCGCCAAGCGTGACGCCGTCACCTGTCTGAAGGCCGTCATCTGTTTTTCGGAGCGGCGGGCGTATCATATCCGCCAACCGCAAGCCGATCCGCTACCAGTCGGATGCTGGATTTCTACTCGAAAATCTCGAGGGAAGGTTCGGCATCACCAATCTCTTAGCAATTCATGCTGGCTCGAGACGCGCTACGGGCTGTTTGCCGTTTGCGCTGAACACGACGGTCGAGCTCATGCGATTCGGTTCGCTAGCTAAGCTAGGCCATAGACCTCATGTATTCGGTGGGTGAGGCAGCGAAGGATACAATGGAAAAAGCAAGTTCGCAGCTTGATAGCCGAAACAGCCTGGTATTCTTGGGTGGGAGCGCAAACCGCTCACAACGTGGAGCAACGGTCAAGCCGAAGGGCAGATCAACCCCCTTAAGGTGCTAAGCGGGCAATGTACAGTCGCGCCGGTGCGGAACCGATGAGGACGAGAATGCTGCCGCTGAATCACAAAAATTGAGGATGAACCCGATAATCAATTTTGGCAAATAGTTGCATATGCGGTGGTGAGATACGTTCTAATATTGATCGGGGCATCGCTGCGATTTGTTATGTCGTATAGGGCGACAGCCTTCGTCCAGGGTGAGCCTTCATTAATGTATTTCGCTCGAAGGCTCGTGTCATCTGCAAACCGGTTGGGACGCATTTCGTCGCAATTCGCCGGTTGGGCATCTGAGGAGAACAAGACTGACATTCCGACCAGCCTTTCTGCCTCACTCCGTGCGCCCGCCAACTGGGTATACGAGTTGGAAACAAGTTTCCGAGCATCATCTTGCAAAACTCCAATCTCCAAAAGTGAGCGGTAGTCGGCGACTAGCTGATTTTCACTCAGTCCGTTCGTGCTGCGGATCTGGAGACCTACAATGAGCGCCGCTATACCTCCTACGCAAAAGCCGAGGGTTCGCAGATGTAGTTCCGTCGAGATCGAAGTACTACGCTGGATCGGGAGAGCGTCGTTTAGTGTTAGGTACACAACCGCAGCAGCCACCAGAACACTGATTGTTGGTGCGACGACTGGGGACTGAGACAGCGCAATTAGTAACCCCAAGAAACTTCCTAGAGCCGCCCCGGCTATCGTATTCACTGCGAGTAACCATAGACTTTTCATCGGTTAATCCCCAATTTTATACGCGGCACCTTCCTCGTCTCGTTTAACTATAGCGCAAAAGATTTCAACCGCGTAGTTTGCTGTTTGCTGAGACGATGTGCTACACTATGAATATTAGCTCTGTTCCATATCGAATTCGGCAGTGAAAATTGCCTGAGGTGAATTGGGTAATCGGAGGGCGTCCAGTATGGTTCTTCGAGACCGGCAGGCCATAATAGTATTCTTAACTCTTTTGCTCGCGCCAGTTTCGGCACTCGCCCAAGCGCTGCCGATCACTGTCATCGAGCAAATCCAGAAAAGTACTGTCAGAATTATTGCCGTAAACTCCAATAACCTGTCCCCTCGGCGTATTGCGAGTGGATTTACATGGCAGCGTGCTTCGGAAGTGATTACTTCATTTCACGTAGTGGCCGGTGCGGACAACATATTAGTGGAATTTGGCGGAGCCGGCTCCGGGGCTGGCAGTGAAAATTCTGGTATTGTTGTTCGCAATGCCCGCATTAGGTCCGTTGATGTGGACGGTGACCTGGCCTTGTTGGAAGTTGACAGTCCCCCGGATTGGGTCGCCTGGTTTGATCGAACAGTCACGCCTTCGCCCGGAGAGCCAATGTGGCTGGCTGGTTTCCCAGAAGCAACGAGCGGTTTGCGGTCTGTCCGCCTTTGGCTTAGTGACATTGCGCCAGCGACCTTGAAGCCGGGCTTGAACCAAAGTGCTCGCGATGAACTTGAAACACTGGGATTTCCTTCAGTCGATCTCCCTGTCCTTCATGTTCAAGGTCCACTACTGCATGGTGACTCGGGTTCTCCCATATTTGACGTTACTGGGGCGCTTGTAGCGGTCGGGAATGGTGGACTGAAGAACGGTACAGTTCAGCTAGGGTGGGGCATTCCAGGAGAACGCGTCCTATCGCTAAGAAACAGGAGGCAGACCTTTCCGATAGATAAGGTCGCGGTGGCGACCATATCGACACATTTCTTCTCCGTGCTCGGCGATGTTGGTCAAACGTCGAGGAATATCCGAACTCCGACGGGAGCAACGCTGAGATCAATGGTCGCACCTGCCAACGCGCTTCCGCTGGCCCTGTCATCTGACGGTACGAGGGGCTTGGTGTCGTACAGTGGAAGGCTGTTCGTGGTGAACGCAGCGGCTGAAGAGATCGTTCTGTACCCTCAGTTTTATCCTGGGATAGGCGGAACGGCCCTCTATTCAGCCGATGAAAAACTCCTCGCAGGCGGAACAACCGACGGAAAGGTTATCATTTGGGATGCAGTTTCGGGTCGCATACGGAGAACTTTAGCCACTGAACTCCAAGATGCAATTACATCGATCGCCTTTTCGCATAACGGCGAACATATCGCGGCCGGGACTGAGGATGGGGTAGTCTATCTCTGGAACATTACTCGAGGCAAAATGGTTGGCCGGCTGCCACACGAGTCCATCCGCAACAACGTGCTTACCCTTGCATTTTCTCCTAATGATCAGAAACTGGCGGCCGGCTACTGGGCAGGCGCAATAAGGGTGTGGTCGACTAACAACTTTGACCGGTTTGATGTGCTCACCAGCCTTACCAATATCGGCTCTGTTGCTGGGCTCGACTTTTCCCCAGACGGCGGGTTGCTGGCAGCGGACTACTCAGCAAACCCCGATGTGCTCTCCGTATGGAACACTTCAACTTGGGAAATGCTGTCAACAACAGAGCTTCACGGTTCAGCTGGTCCCGTCGTTTTCTCTTCAAATGGAAAGACGGTGGCGGTCGGTCCGGGAGGAGGAAATGACTCGGCTGTAAGCCTGATCGATATTTCCGATGGTAGCTTGGAAACGATAGCTACTAGTGCCGATTTCGATGGCTCTAAGTTCATAAAATTCGCTTCGCCCACCGAACTTTCTTGGGCAACCGATAAAGATGGTTTTGTGCGATGGGACGTGAAATCATGGACAAAAATCGGGGGTCAAAAGGCTACCGGCTACACAGTCCAATGGGGCGCGTTCACGGACTATGCAACGATTGCGGCCTGGATCGATACGAGCGCGGGCACAATAACCATTTTTGACCTCGAGAAGGGACGTATTGCATCGGTCTTGGGCGGCATTGAAGAATACGACAAGCTCGAGGACATTTCACCCGATGGACTTTGGCTTGCTGTTGCAAAAATTGGTGGCGATACGCACATCCTTGACGCGAAAAATGGAAACTTAGAATTTGTCATCCCGCCTGCCGGACTAGTGGCCGACGTTAGATTTTCACCCAACTCGAGATCTGTTGCTGTGGGTACCGGAGCGTATAGTATAGATATCTGGAACGTACCTGAAGGTACGCGAAAGCGGGAGATTCCCGGTGGAGATGACTTGCCTATTGCATGGGGTCTAGCCTTTTCTCCTGACGGCCAGACCCTTGCCGCCTCCGTGGAGCGGAGCCTGCACGATGGCGCAGATAGAGCCGCCGTACGAACTTGGGTGACTGATACAGGCGCCCCGGTCTTTGAACTCCCATTGCAGGCGTGGAATGCCGGCCGAGTAAGCTATTCGTGGGACGGCAATCTTCTTGCGACCGCAGAAGCGCATGAGAAACGTGTAAAGGTTTGGAACCTGAGAGAAGTAGGCAGTTTTGTCACCATTATTACTCGTTTCAAGTGGCCTGAATTTGCCTTTTCTCCGAAGGGAGATGCGATTGCTGTGGCTGACGGAAGTCTCATTGATCTTTGGGACCCGCTACAAGGAGTCTTCAAGGCACGCATTTCTCCCAACATAGGCGAGATTCAGAAGCTCGCATATTCGCCCGATGGGAGCAGGATCAGGGTCTTCGGAGCTTTCGGTCTTTCGATTATCGACGCGAACACAGGAAGTGCATTCATTCATATGCGTATCACGTCTCCCGAGAGCTGGATCGCCCTGAATGATAAAGGGGACTTATTAGGCAGTCGTGAGGCATTGAGCCAAGTTCAGCTTGTTGATGCGGCGGAACAAGTAATAATCGTCGACGACGACTACACTAGGAGACACTTGAATAGCACCGATCCTGACCTTTTTTTTGAACATCGGTAGCTTTGAGTGTTGGAGCACAGACAAACCGCAAGGCAGTTCTTCAAGCGCTTCATCCCTGGTCCTCTCAATGGGCCAGAGCTTTCTCAAAATGGATTATTTCAACCGGGCAAGGGCAGAATTTACCTGTAGGAAGTGTAGAATATTTGTTATTAGAATAACTAAGATTCTCTACTTGTGTAAGAGACAAAATTTGATAAGATACAATCTTATGTAGCATACTGGAGAACGAGAGACAAAATGAATTCTTTCAGGATGAATAATTGAGCACTTTTGACTATATTTTGTTAGATATGCACCGAAGAAACGAAAATAAACATAACGATGAACATATTAGTCGCGGTAGATACCTCGTTCGCCTGAGTAATAATCTCAAGTCAACCGCAGTGGGGGCGGTGAAACGGAGGGGCATGTGCGATTCCAGGTCTGGTCGTTGGGCGGTTTGTTGGTTTTGCTCGGAGCGGCACAGGCTTCTGAGTTCCCTAATCCGATACACTATAAGGGCCTGTGCGAGGCGTCGGCAGCCACGTACATCGACAATGATCATTTCGTTGTTGCTAGCGACGAAACAAATATTCTGCGGCTTTATACGAGAAATGACAAATCCGAGGGGGTGCCGCTCGATTTTGAGCATCCGAGTGGATTTGACAAATCCGATATCGAGGCTGCAGCGCGAGACGATGAGGGAGAGATCGTCTACTGGATTAGCTCGCATTCGCTTAACAGCAGCGGCGAGGACAAAGACAAGCGCAAGATATTCTTTGCCACAAAGGTCGTCGCCGTAGGCAAGGCGGCCACCTTGCAATGGGAGGGGGATTTCCTCCGGCTGCGCGACGCGATCCTCGGCGTGATCGGAGACAAGAAATCCGAGCTTAATATCGAGGGACTGGCGACGGCGCCAGATGGGGCGCTGTTGATCGGCCTTCGCGATACGATCGACGACAAAGCTGTAGTGATTCCATTCACCAATCCCGCCGAAGTTATCAGCCATCCTGAAAGAAGTGCCGTGCTTGGTGAACCCTTCCGCCTGGATCTCGGAGGGCTGGGTATCCGCAGTGTCGAACGGGTTGATGACCACTATCTGATCGTTGCCGGACCAGTTTCCGATGAAGGACCATTCGCGCTGTACCGCTGGCTTGGCGGAAAATCATCGCCTGAGGAGTTGAAGGCGCCGGCACTCGGGTCGTTGCGGCCGGAGGCGTTGATGCAGATCCCTGGCTCAGGGATGGTTCAAATCCTCAGCGATGATGGCTCGCAGACCTGCGACGACGAAAAGACTCCGCTTTCGCAAAGAGCATTCAGGAGTACCGAAATCAAACTCGGCAACTGAAGCAGCAGCATTCGACGGCATTGCATTCAAGAACGGCGATCTGTGCTCAGATTTCGCCGAAGAGAACCCGTTGCCTTCACGCCACCCTGGCCCCTTACTTTAGGAGAGTTCGATGAGCATCAAAGAAGAGATCAAGTGGTTCAAGACCAATTTCGCGTCAGACATTGTCCCGGCGCTGGCCGGAACGCCCCTGTCTTTCGACTTGATCTGCGCCATTGCGTTTCAGGAGTCCGGTGAACTCTGGAGCAAACTCCGACTGCACCTGTCGCGTGAGGAGATATTGAGATTGTCTGTCGGCGATACGCTCGACACGCCGAACCGTAGCGCCTTTCCAAAGAACCGGGCAGAACTTGTCGACGCGAACCGCGGTGGGGAAATGTTCGACTTTGCACATGGGCTGCTTGGCGAAATGGCCGAAGCCACCGGTATCGAGGCGTATCAAAGGGTGGCGCGGCGACCGGAGAAGTTCGTCCACGGTTATGGCATCTTCCAATATGATTTGCAGTTTTTCAAAACCGACCCCGATTTCTTCCTCGAGCAGCGTTGGCAGAACATCGACGCCTGCGTTGACAAAATGGTCACGGAGCTCAAGCATGCTCTCCGCCAACTTGACCTTGACGATAAGCAATCGCTGACGGATCTGGAGTCGGCGTTCACTGCAATCGTTTATAATACGGGCTTTGGCAATTTCAGGAAAAGTAAGGGTCTTCAGCAAGGGCATTTCGACGGAACGCATTTTTATGGCGAGAACATCGACCAGTTCATCAAGATCGCGCGGGAGATTCCAAACCCGGCGACAGGGGAGGCTCCTGGCCATATCATGGTCGCCGCCGCGGTCGTTGCTGAACCATCGATTGTAAGCATTGCCAAGGCGGAATTCGATCGGTTCAACGGTATCGATGAAGGCGACGAGCCGCTGCGAGGACACATCGCAGATTATTATGAGGCTGGGGGCGGCAGCCGCGATCTCAATCCCACGCTCAATGACAATGCGTGGTCCGCCGCGTTTGTATCCTTCTGTGTCAAGAAATCAGGTGCGACGCCGCAACAGTTTAAGTTCAATTTGAGTCACAGCGTGTTTGTTCACGCCGCCATCGCAAATGGTGACGCGCATACCGGCGTGTTCCGCGGTCATCGTATCACTGAATATGCGCCGAGGCTGGGAGACCTTATTCATCACAATCGGGATGGTGCCACGCTGAGTTTCGACTTTGCCAAGCGGAACACTGGTTACCCTTCGCACAGCGCCATCGTCGTCGGCTTCGAGACACGCAATGGCGTGCGGCATGCCGTGACGATCGGCGGAAACGAGGCCATTCCTCAGGGGACCGGCACAGTCGGAAAAAAGTTCTTCGCGCTGGACGTTAACGGCTTTCTGGATCAATCGGAGATCCGGTCCAAGCTTATCTGCGTTGTCGAGAACCTGCTGGCGGCCGGCGCGCAGGCTGTGGTGCCTGGCGCGTTTGTCGTCCGGGTACGGACCGACCTCAAACTGCGGGGCGGGCCTGGACCGGAGTTTCCGATCATCAAGGAACTGCTCGACGGCACGCCTCTCAATGTCCTTGAATTCGAGGAAAACACGAGGGGTCGATGGGCGCTCGTAGATCTCGAGGGCGATCGGGTGAAGGATGGGTTTGTATTCGCAAAGTTCATCGAGCCTGCAACGGTGTGAGATGACGCTGTGCGCTCTTCGGCCGCCCGAAGAAGCCTGACGGTATCGGGCCGGATGCATGCGCAGCGCCGAGGGCCTTAGACCATCATATGATTGCGTCCCTTTGTCATAATGAGAGCTGTCGCGTTGCGAGGTGGGGGTTATGCAGATTGCCGATCAGGAGAGGGTTGTTTCAGATCGGATTGGTCCAGTATGCGGAGATCAGGTCAGTGACGAACGGTTTTAGCCAAAGCATATTGCTCGGAGTGGCTCTTCTTGCCACCCAAGCATGTCAGGTGCCGCGGGATACGAGGATCATTGTTCGCGATCCTGATCCGTCTCGCAAAGCTGTTGACATTTGGCTGCGTGAACCTCGCGATCCAGCTCTTGTCCACCTGTCAGACTACGCTCTTCTTGCGGCGGCGGCCTATAATGAGAGGCTGGCAGGGGGCGCCTATTGTCCAAGTGTTGTGGTGCCTCGACACCGTTGGAAACAACTTCCCGACTATTTGGAGAGCGACCCAGTAGTTGAAACTCCCGGCGGCCCTATTAAGATCAGAGGACTTGGCTATCAGCTCTGGCGCGATACGGAGGCAACTGGCCGAAAACGGCTAGCGCTTGTTTTCCGAGGGACCGATCTCGGTGATTTCGGAGACTGGATTGCTAACTTGAGGTGGCTGACGCGGCTAAACCCCTTCACACGCGACCAGTATGCCCAGACCCGTGATCTCGTTAAAGCACTGACAAGCCGTATAGATAAGGACTTCGGCCCGAATGCTGAGATAATAGCAGTTGGGCACTCGCTGGGTGGCGGGCTCGCTCAACAGGCTGCGTACGCCTCCCCGCGCATACACACCGCTTATGCATTTGATTCCTCACCTGTCACAGGCTCGACGAGCGCGGACCCAAAAGTAAGTGCCGCCAACAGAAAAGGCGACCAGATCTTCAGGATCTATGAACGGGGCGAGGTTCTTGCACCCCTCCGTTCAATACAGCGGCAACTAAAACCGATCGGAAAAAACAACCCCAAGGAGACGGAACTCCGGTTTAATTTTCGTTCGACGTTCCGATTGGGTAATCCCGGTTCGGGTCCATTTAGCCAACACAGTATTAATCAGCTTGCCTGCGATATCATCTGTTGGGTCGATATGAAGGGCGATGAAGACCAGTGCGGCCCGGCTGTACCATAACACTGAAATGTATGCGGTTTCTGCAGTGATGCAGGCACGCTCGTGCACCCGCGGACCCACCGAGGAGGAGATTATGGCAGCAAGCACCGTGAATGCCGCAGCGCGTCGGCTGATGGATCCTGCCACGTGGCCCGCCGGATGGCTCGTCCTCCTGGGGCTCGCTGCGCTAGTTCTTTGCTTTTGCCTCGCGGCCGCCTCCGGACCGAATGTTGGGGAGGTCACCAGCACGAAATGCGAGCAAGCCGAGACAACAGCCAAACAGAGCCTGACCGAAGCTGACGCCGCTAACGACCGGGCCGGTATCCTGCGCATGGTGGGCGTGATGCCGGGGGAGACGGAGCCCGGCCGGAATATCTGCGTCCTGGTGGCCGGCGTCGTCTCCAGGGAAACGGTGGAGGAGCGGGCAAACAACGTCAAACTAATGCAGGAAGCGCTGACCGCGAGCCAGGCCAGGCTTACACAGGCAACGGACGAAGGCAAGCCGGCCAGCGAGATCACCCAGTTCCAAAGCGCTGTTGACAAGGCGAAGACCGATCTCCGCACGGCGAAGGCCGGGTACGCGAAGCCGCTCGATCCGGTGCCACTCTCTGTCTTTCTCAACGACAAGCTCGCCCCGTTTCTCAAAGTGCAGGCGCACGCGACTGACGCAGTGCAGCGGCTCTACTTCCCCCTGTGGACGCCCGAGGACGCGACCGACCCTGCCGCGAAGTTTTGGCAGGAACTGTTGAGCGAGGTGGCATTTGCCAAGCCCTTGGGCAAGCGCCAGGTCGATATCGGCCTGTCGCACGCCGGATCGACAGCTTCCATCCCCGAGACCGCCCGGAACGGCACCATTGACCAGATCACGATGTACGTTTTCTCGCTGACCCCGGTGCTTGTCGGATTGCTTGCGTTGGCCCTGCTTACCGCCGCTTTCATCGCATATGCCGCGCGGACGCCGCTCCTCCGCGACAACAGCTTAACCTGCCGAGATCTATTGTATCGGCTCGAGGCAGTGAAGCTCGAAGAGAAGCGACGGCAGCGCGAGTTCGGACTCGCCGAGACCGACCTCGCCGCAGCCCCGGGCGACCCGGACAAATTCGCCGCCTACACCGCCGCACGGAGTGCCCTCGTTGCCGCCAGAGCGGAAAATGGCAGACTAGAGACGGTTCTCGACGTTGACCCTGCGCACGGAAACGCAAGGGTGCAGCGAATGAGGCTGGAAGACCTGCTCATCAAGCCGCAGGAGGAGGTCGCGAGGCTGCAGGCCCGACGGAACACGGCGCAGGCAGCCCGCGATGCGGCTGGGAAGACCTTCGACGAGGTAAGCGGCCTGACCGCTGCGCAGGCTGCGCTTGACCAAGCAGAGGCTGCCCTCACTGCCTCGCCCGGTGCCTCGACGCAGGCACGCGACGACGCCAAAGCCGCAAGAGATCGGATCGTCTCGACCAATGAAACTCTGATCAAGGCAACCGAAGCAGAGCTCGAGACTGCAGGCACGGACATCAAGGAAGCTGTATCGGGTATTAGGCAAAAGCAGGCCGGAATTGACCAGGTCGCGCAGCAATTGAAGGACGCCGAGAAAGCTCTAGATGACGCGCAACTTACAGTCGACCCAGCGGCCAGCAAGGTGGCCGATATCCAGCGGAATTATCCCACATCGCAATTTGCAGACCGAGCCACCGGCCCCTACAGCCTCGGCCGCACCCAGATGGCCTTCTGGCTCTTTCTGGTGATAGCCGGCTATATCTTCATCGCCATGAGCTTCGACCTCTACTACGGCCTCCTCAGCAACGAGATCCTGTGGCTTCTCGGCATCAGCGGGGCGACCGGTCTCGGGTCTGTCCTTATCAATGCCGGTACCACCGAAGGCCGCACATCTCGCGGCTTCGTTAGCGATGTCCTGAGTGTCGATGGCGCGCCGCAACTGCAGCGTATCCAGGCGATCGCCTGGACTCTGATCCTGGGGGCGCTGTTTGTGTGGACCGTCGCACGCAACTTTCGCCTGCCTGTCTTCGACCCCACGCTGCTCCTGTTGATGGGGCTGGTGAGCGGGCTTTACCTCGGCTTCAAGGCTCAGGAGGAGGCGAAGGGGGAGGCCGCCAAGGGAGACGCAGCCAAGAACGGGAGCAAGAGCGGGGGAACGCCCTGAAGCGACCGACGCACTGGAGGTGGCGCGCATGGCCCTGCCGCGTGTGTCGGCTCGGGGCCTAACAGCCTATGTTGCCGGAGAAATCATCGGCGACTGGGGTTCCGATGATGAAGAGTGGTGTCATTTTACCGCGCTTGATGCCACTAAGGTCGCGCTAAACGCGCCTTCACCCTAGATGCTAGCATGACACGATCGCAGATTGGATGACTCCGCCGACGACACAACACTCGCCTCACCACAGGCATAGCCAGGCGTGCAGCCTGGCTGCGATCGCTCCGCCCCGTGTTGGCCGTTGCCTCGACCGCCCCATAGGACCGGTCATACGTCTCCCACGGATCGAGAATGTAGTAACCGGATCACCAGTTCGATTCCCGGAAAGGCCGACAGACGAAGCGCATCTGCGTTCGACCGCGCGGCGGCTTGCCGGGTTGGGCCTGGGACGGATCAGCACCCGCATTTCGGGGTAACTCGTTTGCGGTTGGCTGCAGAAGCGGGTTTCGCGTTGCGCTTTCCACAGGCCCCGAAGCGCAGGCACTCCAATCGATGATGGACGGCATAGGGGGTATCGACTCCCTTCATTCGGTCTCATCGATGTCCGGCGAGCTCGAAGTGTCCCGCGTTGGCCGGCGCAGAAGCTCCACATGCGAATTCGGCCCCGCCCGGCGAAGGTGCGAGGTACGTATCGGCCAGCGAGGTAGTCCAGCCCCTGTCCAGCCTGCCTCGCCCTATATAATTATCGAAAAGGGCATTGTGTCGTCGGATCCTGACTCTCCAACGCCCACCTAACGTCCCACGGACCGCAGTCGTTGCTGTTGCTTCCTGGCCCGAGCTGCTTTTGACAAAGGGAAGCATGGGGCACGAGGGAGTCGAGCATCCGTTCTGTTGTTCGCGACAGTTGCCATGAAAGCGGTAGATCAAACATCCCGTGATCAGGGTCAAACGCCCGGAAGGCCGTTGTATCCAGATAAATCGGAGCTCTAGGAAGCCCGCATGGCAAATTGCCCCATGACTCACCGATCTCATGGACCAAAATGTCGTTCATATTCTGCTTCCACGATCCTCGGATCGAGGTTATGCCTGCGATCACGGTGGCTAGTGAGCCATAAACCTCGGACCGCGTCCTACCTTCAGGCCCGTTAATCTGGATGGCATAAATTTGAAAAGGCTTGGCGAGGCAAGGGACGTCAGCCGTGCTGCGGACACCCTGAGGGCAAGGATCGCGACTACGGGCTTGGTGCAAAGACGTCAGGAGGCTGTAAATTGCGCCCGCCCCGTTGTTGTCGAAATAACCGCCATCCACAAATCGCAGCACCTCAGTTCGCTCAATGTGGTTTTCGCTAGAAGGGGGACCTGGAGGTGATCCCGGCTTCGTGTAAAGTACGGACCTGGCATACGTTCCTTCCGGTGTTACGATGGGGAATCGAGCACTGAGACCCACAGCGGTGCTGACGCGAATTTCGTTCGGATAGCTTCCGTGGAGGTCGTTCAGAGAATAATCGGTGGCCGCCTCGTAAAAGTCGCCGACAACACCGAGATTCAATCGGAAAGGTGCGACGCTCACCGGGCCGTAACCCGTCAGATCGTATGTATTCAAAATGAGCGCGGGTGCCATTCCATCTGGCCGCCATGCCTTATGCATGGGGAGGGAAAGTAGGCCGCCGGAGGGTTGCCCTGACCAAAGACGTTCAATTGCGTCATCGAACACGCGGCCCCGATCCAGTGCAGGGATGGAGAAAGGCAGCACCGACGAGAAGAAATCATAAAAGAGAGTGCCCGCCATAAGGGGCGTCAATATCTCCTGTCCAAGAATTTTGGTTGCTCGCTCCTTGAGCCCTTGATCCTTGACGGCGTCGAAATTGCACGCGCTGAGAGGTTGGACAGCTTCCGACGCCAAACTCGCATAAACGGCGGCTCCGAGCGAGCCGCCGGAAACTCCACTGATGGCGAATACATGTGGTCCAAAGCGCGGGCACGTATCCTGTAAAGCTCCCAATACCGCTGCGGTGAAGTATGCAGCGTACAGCCCACCGCCCTCGGCGGTCACAACGAATACGGGGTAGGGGCGATCCTCATAGGCTTCGAGGTCCGGTCGATTGCTCAACCACTCAAGAAAGGCGCCGTCAGCTAGAGGATGGTCAGGGGCTGAACCGCCTCCGTCCTTTCGAATTTCATGATTTCTATTCCAGCCCAAAAGGGTAAATGCGAGCCCGCATAGAACAAGCAAAGACAGAATTGGAATACCGGATATCCGACGCAGATGACGGAGGTACATCGATATTGCCGCGATGCAAGCAAGCCATGCCGCAAACACGGAGATCGCCGACACGAAGCCGGGAAACTGCGCGCGTGGTATGACATAGTATATGAAGAGAACAGCCACGACCGCTGGAACGACGATGTTCGATCTATGTCTCGCACCTTTAGTTCGGGAAAGACAAAAAATACCCACCGCCAACGCCAGGGCGAGGCACAATGTGTAGCGCTCAAGCCTGGTCAGCGCCTCAATTGGATTTCCGTAATCACCTAACTCTGGAGACGCTGTTGCTCTTGCAATTGCAAGAGCGATGCCCACAAGCGGCAAAGCCGACGCGACAGCTATACTTAAATCAATCCACACGGAGTGGAAATCCGTCTGTGAAGGCGTCGTGCGAGCGCCACGTCCTGGTTGCCTTCTAACAGCCTGAACTGTGGCATAAAGCAATTGGGAGGTCGCAAGGCCGAGGATACAATACGTAAAACCTGCAAAAAGTATCCGGCCGAGCGCCAGGTCTAAATCCTCTGCCGCGCTTCGTAAGACCTCAAAAACCGCGTCGCCCAGCAAAACAGGCGCAAACAATCCGATAATGCAAAAAACACAGGGCCAAAAGAACTCTCGAATTGTATGACCGGTAGGAAGCCGCATCTGTTTCAACTTGCTAAGAATTTCCATGATCTCTCCTAAAGCACTTTCCAGCTTAATCATGGCCGAACGGACTAACTCGAAATCTAGCCGATCCGTCTCCCATACGAGAAATCGTCCGGGAGTGATTGCATCGAACCAGAGAAGCCGAAGCCAAGCTCCCGCTTGCTCGACTAACGCGGTTAGTCGCTGCGTCAACCGCGGTGCCCGGCCTGGTTGTCCAAGGACGAGCCCGGTCGAGATTTCATCGTCCACCAGATCAGAGGCGTATGTCGCGCTCGGAACGGATCTCTGTCACAGCCTTGGTGGCGTCGACCAGGGATTCAGGGCCGACCGGTCGGGTAACTAGCTCGGGACGACTAATGATGTCGGCATCCGAAAGCAGATCGAAATTGAGCTCGGTTTTCCGGGCAAGCTCGGCAAGCGACACCTGATAGATACGGAAGGGATCGAGATCGAGGCTCTCAAGATCGTTGAGCAGCTTTTCCTGAGACAGGATGAAAGCTGCACATCGCAACCGATCATCCTTGCCGAGATAGGCGATCATTTTCCAAAATGATCGAGGAATGAGGGCATCCCTGTACTCAATATCTTCCGTTCCGAATACCGGCCCACCAACGACCGAGAGCTTGAGGTCCTTGAGGTCGGCCTGGTCAAACACGAGATTCTCGAGCTCACCCCACAGCCCTTTTCTGGATGACTGGTTGAAACGCTCGTGCTGCGGCGCAATATTGGTGAAATAGAACGAATCCCGATTGGCCTGTTCCGCTTCCGCAACGGGTCCCCAGCAGACGTCGGCGCGGCGCGCAATATGTCCACGGTCGACGCGGTTCTCGAGATAAAGCGCATCTCCGAATTGGTATTTGGCATCGATCCTCGGATCGATCGAAAAGCCGCGGCGTGGCAGTGCCACCATCCTCGAGCCATCTATGTTCCAGGCGACATAGCGCGCCATCCGGCGCTTTGCGCTCAGGCAGACCGAAAAATGCGTGTAGGGTATCGTTTGGCCTCGTCCGAAATTGACAGCGTCACGCTTCTGCGCGGCAGACAGGCCTGGCTCCGGGACGGCTGCTCCAAGAAAACCCGCATCGTAGCCTCGTCGAGCCACGATACTCTCGATCTGGACTGCGGTGGGCGCCGTGGTCAGTGGCTCCAGGACGAAATCGAGTTTCTTCTGGATGGAGGCTGGGTAGCAGGCGAGCGCGTGCTCGTCGCTCGTGCCATTGGTCTCCCCAGCAAAATGGAGGCCGGCAAAAATGTCGGTGGCCTTGCCTTTGTCGAAGATGAGCCACGCCGATCCGGAATCGCCGCCCTTGCTGATCTCGCCGTCTGCGGGAACGTCCTGAGGATCGGGACCGATTTCAAAGCAGCCGATCGCCTGTTCGCCCGCGGGGATGCCGTAGTTGATCTTGGCCATGACGTCGACGCGACGAACGACGCCTCTGGTTACTGCGGTCGTCCGCCCGGATTTGACCACCTTGTCGCCGAGTGCGACGCGCGCCATTCGAGCCGGCACCACATTGAGTTCGAAAACCGAGCGGTCATACCCGCGTTGCTGAACTTTTGATAGCGCGCAATCGCCGGCCGCGCCCAAATGGCTGCGGAGCAGGGTTCCCGCGACGTTGAGCGTGATATTGTTGTCATCGTAGGGCCCGGGCTGAACGATCGTGTCTCCGATCTTTCCGACGTTGCCGTTGAGAACATGCCAATTGGACAGCACGCAGGGCGCTCCGGTCGCGCGATCGAAAACGATCAAGCCAAGCGTCCCAGCAGTTTCAGCGGTATGCGCGATGCTGACACCTGGCCGGATCGGATCGAGCCTCTGGCGGCGCAGATCAATTTGTTCCTCTGCAACAATTTCGAACGACGGACGGAAGGCGCGCTGCAAGACATCCGTCGGGACCATCTGCCCTTCGACCTCGATTGCCTCAGGAATGCGGCGGCTGCCGAGTGATTCAATCGCAGAATCTCCCTTGGTGCCGACCGTGAATTGAATGCAGATCGGGCCGTCCCCATTCTTCAGGCCGATCCCTACCGATGTGACGTTGGGATCCTGCAGATAGTCAGCGCCTTTGGCGCGGATGTGTCTGCGTAACGCCTCTTCGGAAATCCCCCCCGTTGATTGCCGGCTTCCACGAGTAACCTTTGCCATGACTTGCCTCCCAAAGTGTTGGTTGCAGATGTATTCGCGCTGCGGCATCAATCCGGGTCGTGCAGAAGGTCGTAGGAATTGCGAATGACCCGGTAGGAGCCGAGCTTTTGTATGATCGCCTCCATATCGCGAAGATCCGTATCGTCCTGCCGGTTGCCATGGCGGGGCAGGTGAGCTGTGGATTGTTCCAGGCGCCGCGGACTGCGTGCCACAAGAAGTTGCGCAAGCGATGGCGCCGCGGCGCAAGCATCGCGATGATCTGTGAAGGCAGAACCCGAATTGCCATGACCCCTCCGGACAAGACATAGGTAAGACTGCTTGAAGGCGTATAATCTGACGGCTATCTATAAATCGCGGTAGCCCGACCGCAGATCGTTGCCGAACGACCAAGTCTACCCTGCCGCTCCAGCCATTTTAGCGTACTTTTTTCTTGCAAAAGCTCTGAGCGAGCATTCCCCAGAATGCAACCGAAAGTCAAGGCCGCAACCGACGTTGGCATCACCAAGGGCTGAAAAGCCTGATCACTCGGCACCGCGGCCAGCGTCATAAGTGCCGAGCGCATTCAGAAGCACGTCCTCATCTGGATCGACAAGATTCTGCAGATCTGCCCAGAAGCGTTGCGCACGCCGATCGTCCGACAGGAAGCCACCAAGTAAGGGAAGCGATCAGAACGTGGTCGGCGTCGAACTCGTCGTTCGAAATCCCCTTCGGCTTCAAAGTTCGGATCCCATAGGAGCGCGCTAACTTCCGTTCCTTTTGGAGGTCGTCCGATGACGACGATGAAGCCAGATGCCACCCCAGATCGATCAAAGCGTCAACCGGATAGGGCTTTTGCAACCAACCGATCGGCGACGCTGCCGCACCTCTTGCGCGTTTCGGCGTTAGCATGGGCGGAGGCGAAGATCGATCGGAGGTCGAGGGTAGCATGGAGATGTCATGGCCCCCGAGCTTCTGAAGCAAGCAGGAGCCGCGTACGAGGGGTTCACGGAAGTTGCCTGCGAGTCAGTACGTACCAGTATCAATTACCGGAAGTCGTTGCACGAGAGCGCCAGTCAGTGGGCTCGCGGTTGGCGATACAAGAAGCCGAGACACGAGATTTTCGAGCGCGCTTCTGCCTTGCAGGTCCAATGCTTTCCCGAGCATGTCCAAAAGCTTGTTCTTGTTGTCGTATAGAAGGAGAAGTTGCTCGAAGTCCCGCGCTGCCAAGACGCCCTGATATTTTGAGTGAAAATCAGAATAGATCGAGGAGGGGTCGGTTTTAGCCGTAAGCTCAGCGTAAATGCGCGACAACTCATTGATGTTCTTGGCTTTCGCGCCGACTGATTTACCGGATTGCCAGATAACATTGCTGGTGTGTCTCAGGCTAACGCGGTCCGCGTCGCGTCCTGCCGCTTCAAAGACGTCACTCGTCAGCGTGTCAAAGCGGCGCGTCGCCTCACGTTTGTCGAGCTTGAGTTCCTCGGCCAACGCAAAGAAAACTTCGGGCGCGAGAAGCAAGTTTTCGACCTCGAGAACGGGAAGTGTAAAAATCCCCTCCTCAAGAGCACCGTCCGCCGATGGATCGCGATTGTCGCGATCCACCAAACCGGCACAATGCAGCCAATGCAACTCCTCCTGCTTGCGGAAGCTGCGGACAAACTGGATCACCTGGCCGCAAGATCCGGACGGGATGACGGTGAAATTGCCATAGATCGCCCTATAGATCGTCTCGTCCAGGCCGCCTTGTTTCCCTTCAACAAACAGGATTGGTTTGCGGCTTCCGACCATCCGCACAAGAAGATCGCGCGGGAGCTCAGTCGCCGAGGGCAAGGGCTCGATCGTCCACATTGCCGGCGTGTCCTCCTCAAGCCGAGTTCGTGTGCGAACAAGCACCTCCTTATAGGTCGCCGGCACATAGTTTAGAACGGCATATAGTTGAGCGCTGCGACGGGACGCCGCGAAATCGATGTCATGTGTCACATAGAGAAAAGAGCAGTCCGGTCGGGCGCGCTCGACAAGGTCCCATAACCGCACAAGCAGCGAGCGGTTCATGTGCAGTTCGGGTTCGTCAACAATCAGAAGGCTATCGGTCTCGATCAGTAGGACCTGACCGAGAATATAGAGAACAAGCCTCTCTCCATCGCTCATCGCGGACGCTTCGTATGACTCGCCATCGCCATCGAGCCTGACCGCCCGGACGGTGGCTTCCGAAAACAGAAGGCTTTGGCTGGGGATCAACTCATGCCAAAGCTCTTGAAGTCTGTCGATCACGGTAACCGGTCGAATGGAATTTTTCCGCCCCTTCGATTTTTCGTGCGCAAGTTCCAGTGCCCGGAGGCGTTCGGCAAAGAGGGCGACAAGTACTTCATCGTAATTATGCTCCATTGATCCCGGCGAGGCCTGGACGCGCCGGCTGTCACGGCGAAGCAAGCCAATGGCTCGTTCGTACCTCTCCGAAAAAACTTCATCCGGGAGCTCAAGTGAGCGTTGTGCCCCGATACGATAAGAGGCTCCTGTCTCCTCAAGATTATCGATGTGGATGCCAAGGCGACTCTTTCCAGTACCGTTAGGTCCGAGGAGGATGATAGGCCTTCCAGGAGCAGGCTCGATGCTGCATTCACCAGTCGGCGTGAGGATACCAATAGACATGGATTACTCTGGTTTTCGGTGTGACAAGCAACCCATACCCCGCAAGCAAGCGTGCAGGAGCTACGTAGCGCAACTATCTCCGCGATTTTTGCACCGGGGTTGGGAGCCGATCGTCAATTTCTGACCGCGCCTTTGAAAACTTGATTCAACGCTGTGCAACAATATGAAGCAGGCGCCACCATGACGCCTGCTCATGGCTTCAATCATCCATCTCGAGAGTGCGATATTCGCCGCTCTCACTGTCGTAGACTTCCACTTCAACGGATCCACCGGAACGTTGAATGCTTTGGACGTCAACGTCGCGGTATTCACCGGACCCGTGGTCGTAGATCTCAATAGTCTGGCCGGATCTAACAAGATTACCTTTACCGATCTCGACTGAGGCCCCCGTTTCGTTATCGACGCCATCCCAGCCAAGGCAAATATTGCTCGAGGCGAAAAACATTCCAATCAGTGCAAGAGTTCTCAATGGCAATGGTAGCCCCCGGTCTTGTGATTGGTATGGCACCCGTTCCCGTCAGTTCCGCCGCCGTGTGCGGTAGCCGAACTTGCTGATAGCGTAAAGGCAAGAAAGAGCGAATAGATTAATTTCATAAGACCCCCCTGAACGGCAACAGGTGTTCACTCCGCTGAAGTAAAGCGGCGTTGCCGTGCGAAATTTGCTTCCACCCGATGGATGTTTAACCGCTGATGCGTCTCTTAGTCGAGAGTAGGGTCGGACCTTTTCTGCACTTTTAGTTGTATATCCACTAGTATCATTAACCGATTGCTGGTTGCGGAACCTGAAGCAGCCCGAGCGCCTGCGATGACCGGACGAATACGCGCGCTCTCTTAAGCCGAACCCTGGTCGGCGATCCATCCCTGGTGGACAAGGCGTTGGCCGGGGCGCGGGCTGGGATGGCATCGTGCGCTATCCAAGGGGCGGCCGCGACCATCGCGGGCGTGCATATTCCCGCGGAGAGCAAGGTGCTGATCGGCTACCGGCGAAGTTGTTCGATCGAAGCCATTTCGACGACCCGGAAATTCCACATCGGACGCGCCGTCAAGGTGGTGTTCGGTACGATCTTCAGCGGTTCCCCACGCTGCGCCTGGTCGTGGCGCTGGAAGAACCCAAGTTGCGCAAGGAGATCATCAATGGCGGGTTCGAGGAGTTCCCGGTGCTCTGGTGATGTGCGGACACCACCGGGATCCGTGATCTTTTCCGCAATTTGCCGGCCCGCCTGGCGCGCACTGGACAATTCAGTCAACTATGAGGTCATCGGAGCCCGGAACGACTCCGGTCGACCGTCATCCCAGTCCCAGCCGACCGCCGCGACGAAACGGCGAACGCTCGTTACCCGGGGACATCGTAATCGCAACGACTATTCACTTACGCGCTATCGGGTCCACGGTTTCCAAGGGTACCCGTGGGAGTTCTTGAGCCGGTTCTAGCATTTTTGGTTGTCCACGATGATCGGATGTTCTTCAGCGCACACCAAGTTGCGCTGTGTAACTGCAATCTGGGTACTGCGTGCACCCCATAAAGCGGTCTCCGGTCTTGCTCTTTCTTTCGGTGACATGCCCGACATGGCATGTTGGACATTGAGGCAGCGCCTCGCCGTCAATTGTCTCCAGTCGGAAGTTGCCACCGGCGATGTTTGCCAACTCGTGAATGTAACGTGATGGCTGCCGATCGTTCATCAGCAGGAAGACACCTCGGCTTGCCCGCGTTAGGGCGACGTAAAACAAACGCCGTTCCTCAGCGTATTCGAAGGTCTCTGGCTGCGGCATAACGAGGTTTAGAAGCTCGTCATCTTCAATTCGGCTGGGAACACCATATTCACCCTCGCTGACATCTAGCAGGATTGTGTAATCCGCCTCCAGCCCCTTCGCGCGATGAAATGACAAACCCGATACCTCGATGTTTTCAAACCGGGGGAGCCCGCCGGCAAACGGATCAAGCAGGTTATACCGCCAAAGCACCATGACCTTCAGCCGGGCAGCGCTGCTCGTGCGCCATTGGCTTGCGATCCCGCCGAGAAACCGGTCAAGCCGGTCCAGGAGCCGCAGGCTGGCCTTACCGAAGTCGGGCTTGCCTTGCTCGCCCGTTATCGGAATTGCTCTGATGGATCGCGCAATCGCCGGTCTGGCCGAGCGAACTGCCTTTCTCAGCTGAGCGGGGTTTCGCTGTATGAAGTTTGCGGCAGCATCGGCGATCACCTGATTGCATCGGTAGGTCGTCTCGAGCCTGCCTTGCCAGCTTGCGCCGAAATTTTCCTCGAATTGCGTGAATATGCTGATATCAGAGCCGGCAAAGCGATAAATCGATTGCCAGTCGTCTCCGACCGCAAAGATCTTCGAGAATGGCTTCTGGTGCTTCAGTGCTTTAATCAGATTGGCGCGGGAATCTGAGATATCTTGGAATTCGTCGACGAGGATGAGGGAGTAGGGGCTCTTATAGCGGGCCTCTTCCACCAAACGGGTCGCGTTGGCGATCATGGCATCAAAGTCGATGCGTTTGTCATCAATTAGTTTTTTCGAGTAGGCCTCGGTAATCTTCCAGATTGCCTGCGCGAACGCCTTGGCACGCTTCTTGTCGTGAAGGGAATTTGCGCGCACCAAGAGCATTTCCAATGTCAGATCGCCAGCACGGATATGCTTGATGCAGATGGCGATCAGCTTCTGGAAGTGTTTGATAACGACCGGTTCGACCGCCTTCAGGATTTCCTCAAGGCTGCGTTGATGGAACTGAATTTCTCGTTTTGCAAGCTCGGCCTCGAGTTGAAGAAGAAGCGTTCCGTCGTTTGCCTGGGCCGATTTCGTCGTGAAAACGTCAAGCTCTGCGCGGTTGTAGGCCGCCAGCTTGCTATCGGCATGTTCCACATAGTTGGCAAATGGCGAGGATCCGGCGCTATCGATGGCAAGATGTTCATGGATGGTGTTGCTTGCCGGATAATAGAAGTCGGGATGCACATATCTGATCGTCCCGTCTTCGTCTTCCGTGTCGATTTGGCGCTCGTATTGGAACTCGACCGTGTTGAGCCACAGCCAGTTCGCTATCGTCTGCTCTTGCAAAGATCTGACATAGATCCCGCCAAATGCGCCGATAGACGCGTCGCCACCACGCCGGCGCGCCGAGATGTAGCGGTTGTAGTCCGCATCGCTGTCAAAAACGGACGCTGGAATATCGGCTTGCGGATATAGCACGAGAAGGTCAATCCAGACCTTGGCAAAGCCCGCGTCCGATTGCATCAAGTCTTCGATGATCTTTGCGATGACCCGTGCTTCGCCAGTAGGGTGGTCCACCCAATTCGCCAATTGCGGTGGCCTGGCCTCCACCAGTTCGATGATACCCCGACCGAGAGCGTGGAACGTCGTGACCTTGCACTGCAGATCCGCTGGCTGGACGCCAAGCTGCTGCGCAATTCGTTCCCTCAGCTCTTCAGCTGCGGCCCGATTATAGGCGAGGACAAGGATTTCCTCCGGTTGATACAGTCCCTTGTCCAGCACATAAGCGACCTTGCCGACCATCGTCGCCGACTTGCCTGACCCTGCGGACGCGATGAGGAGATTGCTGTCCTCAAGGCGAATACAGGACTCCCTCTGTTGGTCGGACAATGATCGGCCATCGAGATCGTCAAAGAAGGGGGCGTATCTGGTGAGCTCGGTCGCAACAAATTCATTATTGTACTGATGGCGCCGGTCGGGGTCGGTCAGGAAAAACAGGGACCGTGGAAGATCGGCTTCCATGGCCGCGGTTAAGCCGTCGGCGTCGAACAAGGGATGGGAGAGTGCTGCGGCGGCCGGACCAGAAACACTCGCGATGGCTTGCGCCAGATCTGCCTGTGCGAGGTATTGCCGCTTCCCCTCGATCAATGGCTCGAGTTTCGCATCGACCTCTTTCAAAACCTCTTGATCCGACCGGATCAGTTCGAGCAGGTAGCGATTGATGAACCTGTGAAGGTCCGTCGCGAGCCGAGTAGCGGCGTCCTCGCCGAGGCACGACAGAGTTTCGACATGACTGCATGTGCGGATTTCGACCGTGTGCCAAAGCAGGGCCTTTTTGATCCCGATGGCGGTAATGTCCAGACAGCGTAGCTTGGCCCGCGTTCCGGTGTGGAGCTCGACGGACGCCGTGGTCGCCGTCGGTAGCCGGAGCTTCCACCTGCCGGAGGGAAGCAGACGGGCGAAAAGGCCGGGCCGATAAGTGGTGTAGCGGTTGAAAATCACGGATCGGCCATCGCGCGAATTGTCATTTCAGTTGGGTTCCCGCGATCATGGGCGCTTTTCTCAGCCGCTGGCATTGGCCTTGTCTTGGATTTTTGCGCATCGAGCGAGGAGTTCGTCGAAGGTCTCGGCCTGATCGAGAAGGAGGCCGTCATCCAGCATTCGGGCGTAGTCCTGTTCGAGTTCTGCCCTCCCTGCGCCGGAGGGCGTCAGCTGAAGCCCAGCGCCCACTGCTGCTTCGTAGTCGATCGGCGTTTTGTCAGCCGCCTTCTCAGCGAAGAACATCGATTTGTGCTGCGCCACCGACTTGGCCAGCTCGCGATCAGCGATTGCGCTGTCGGCGATGCCTATTTCGTCGAGACGAACGATATCGTGCCAGTGTCGTGAAAATCGCTCTCCGCGGAGCCGTTCCTGCAGACAGAAAACGTGGATTGCCGTCGCCTTTTCCCAGAACGTGCGTTCGGCATGCATGACCCGCGGCCTTGCGGTGGGAAACTGGATACCATCGACAAGGCCAGCAGCGTCGCATGAAATGTCACGAACGCTTGCCGGTTCTCCGGTCGACCGAGCCCCGAGCTCCAAGATGACGCTCGGCGCGACATAGCCGGATCCTCCAGCAACTGCTTCGTAGTCGATGAAGAGCTTGTCGCCGTCGACACGGACGGTGGCTGGAAGCGACTGGGCGTCGATCGCATCGACAATGAGCGGGCTCACGGTCTCCGATACCCAGGTCGGCAAACGCTTGCGGACTTCGCTCGACCAGCGCTTTTCCTCGCTTCTGGTTTCCGGCAACGCCTGCTCGTTCTCGCCGACGAGATCATGAGCGAGTTCGCGGATATCGTAGGTCAGGTCGACATCTTCCGAAAACCTACGGATGGCGTTGTAGGCTTTAGAGAGGGACGTGCCGCCTTTGAAGACGAGGTGGTCACCGAGCGCCGTTCCATAAAGGGTCTGCAGAGCCCAGACGACCCACGTGTCCTTTTCCAGGAGATGGATCGGGCGCCCGGCTTTCTCTGCGGCGATCGCAAGAACGTCTCTTCGATCGTCCAGGGACAGCTTCAAAAACTGCTCAGCCATAGGCGGCCTTTCCTACACTGCGGGCAAGCCAGCTGGGAAACTGAGGGGCGGCGGCAACGAGTTCGCCGAATGCCTCGGCGGAAAGCTTCCGCTTGATGCTCGGAAGTGCCTCTTCTGCCTTTTCCGGACCAAGCCATGCCAGCGCGCGCACAGCCAGGCCGGCAGGCTTGTTCGCCAAGGCGAGCTGCCAGCGCGGCACGTGCTTCAACTCGACCGTCTGGCTACCGACAGTAATGGTTCGGCTGCGGCCGGATGTGAAATAGACGGACCGGATCGGTACCTGAGTGGACAGCCCCAGCGAGTTTGCAGCCGCAGCACCATTCGAAACGATGACCTCGCCACGCTGGTGTGCAACGGCTTCGACGGCTTGCTCGACCGTCGGCGGTCGGCTCCCGAAACGGCTCTTGATCGCCTTGAGATAGATCCCACGACCGGCCCGGACGAGCTCGCCGCGTTCATATAGGCGCGACAGTGCCTGGTCTACCGCGGCACGGTTTCCCAAATGCAGGAGGGCCTTTGCGGACAGCGCTGTTCCCTCGGGCAGCTGTTCGGCATAGGCCATGATCTGACTTGTCAGTCGTTGCATATTATTTCTCCTGTCAGAAATATATGCAGCTTTCTGACAGTTTGCAATGTGGTGGCCCGTGCCTTTCTTCAACGAAGGTCTAATTGCTCACCTCGAAGGATCGGCAAGCGCAAGGCCGTGGTCTTTCCTTTGGTCGGCCGACATCGATAGGCCCCTGCGCGGCGGTGGGCTTGTCTTACAGAGTAATACTCCTGGGTTGATCGCGATACAGTGTCGCTCTAACAATCCAGCGCGTACAGACATTTGAGATATAAATTTCGGTGGCCCAGCATGAATATTGACGGATACTTCGAGAAACTGGCCAAACTAGTGCATTCTCGTGATCCAGCGTTTACGCCCCTTGGCGAAGTGAAGATGCAGCATCTGGATTTAGCCATTAATGTTTATGAGGACGAGGACCGGAAAAAGAGGTTTGACGGCAGCCTCCAGAATGGCCGCGTTCATGACGCTACCTTTCGAACGCATCTTCTCCGCATCGAAGGAATTCCGTTTTCATCCCTTTTCCTATTCAGCGGAATGTTTCTGGAATCGAAGGTCTTGATTGGCGAGTGGGTCAACGACCTTGTCCGTCCTGAACCATCTACGGACGGCAAAAAGGAGTAATGAGGCGTCGATGACCCGATGGGACGAACCGCCGAACTTTGGGTCAGAAAGAAGTCCTCGCGGAGGAGGAAAGCAGCACGTTGTTGTGAAGCGAGCGGGTAGTCTGAGAGTGGCTAGTCAGGACGAGGGAATTGTTCGTGTTGCGCACACCGCTTCCAGGATAGCTTCAGGCGACTGAGTTTTGGCCATAGTCTTAAAACGCACCCAATAAATGCAATCCTTGAGATCCGTCGACCTGCACCGGATGAAAGGACCAGAAGTCACGGAGGACAGCTGCGTGCGGATGCGCGTAGCCTTTGTGGTCTGGGTCAGATGAGAAAATGCTCGCTTCCGGTTTTAGAAGCGATCCCAAACCTGAGTGCCAGTTACCCTCGGCCCCGTGATGCATGACCTGGAGGATGCCAGCACGTGCAAGTCGGCTTCCGGGTCGATAATGCTTCTCAAAATCGGCGAATTGTTTCCCTGCGCCGAGGGTTCCGTCGCCCGTATACATCTGCGAGAAGCGCGTGCTTCCGGCGAGGGAGCCGAGCGGACGATTGGAGGAGTGCCAAAGCAGGACCGCAGATTGATTGACGGGGCCGGAATAAAGGAAAAGCGAGATAATATTCCGGTTCTTTGATGATTTCCCAAAGTGGGCATCGTAAAGCTTCTTTAGCTTGTCGAGCGTGGCGCTGCGTGTCGTCGGTACGGTCAGGATATCTTGTACCAACTTCGACGCTGCTAACTGGAACCTTTTCGTGGCTTTTGGCAGCATTGACGGGTCGTTATAGGGAAGAAACTCCCAATCGAACGGTACTGATATCGTTCCGCCTCGCTTCAGATAGCGCACATTCGCATTGTCTTGCGCGCAGAATAGCTCATCCTGTGACCCTTCCGGTGGCGTGTCCTCGGGGAACTTGATAGGGGGCTCTTCCGGTCCCTCAAGATCTGGACCCGGTTCGATAGGCGGAGGTGGCAGTTCGTCATCCGGTCCGGAGGCCAGTACAAACACGATTTCGCCTATATCGCCACCGTCCAAGGCTCTGAGATAGCCAACCGGGTCAATGTAGAAGCCAAACTCGGCGTCGTCGGCTGATACGCCTTGCTGAAGCGCCAAGACAAGGCGCTGGAGCGGCGTGAGATAGGGGAGCAAGATCATCCGAATTCGAGATGTCTGCACGAGGCGCGAAAAGCCGCTGATATGATCGCGGTCGAAATGGGAGAGGACGGCCAGATCGAGCCGGTTGAAACCCAGTGCAGAACGCCTGAAATTGCAGGACGCAATGGCATCCGCCAAGAGGCTGTCCTTTGATGTCGTTCCGCAGTCATAGACCCAATTGAAGCGGGGGCCGTTGTCCGCCAAAATTGCACCTGAGGAGAAAAGGCCCTGGCCTACGGGCCACCAATCGAGCAAGAGATATCGTGGGCCATGCCCTCCAAGAGAGGGACCACCAGCAGGCGGCTCGAACAGTGTTGCGTCAGGATAAACGCCAAATTGGCACGCGAGCATAAAGGCGTGCACCGCTGTCTCAGATGCGGGTCTGATCGCGCTAAACCAATGGCCTTTGCGAATCTGCCCGATTAGGCGGTGATTGAGGTCTCGATCCGGATGGGTGAAATAGGCCAGGATTTTCTGATCAGTTGGCCGGGGGCTGAGGTTCAGCATACCCTTTATGACACTGACTTCAGCCTGCGATAGAGACTTCACGGATGCCAAATTTCCCCCCAGGAATGTCGGGTGAGTTCATGCTGAACCGCGACCTGCGGGCTTTGAGAGGCTAACCGGTACGCCTGATTTGCGCGAGGAGTTTCTGGCGGAAGACTTCTGCCGGCGTTTTGTAGCCGAGGCATTTGCGTGGCGTTGCGTTCAGG
>NZ_ML133537.1 GCF_003985145.1 Rhizobium anhuiense
AAGCGCGACACCATCAGCAGCACCTTCATGCGCTTCTCGCTGTCGTGAAACTCGTAATCCATCTCGAAGGGCGCGGCGACGGCTGTAAAACCGGCGTCGATATCGGCACCCGAAAGCCCTTCTTCCGAAATGAAGCTGACGCGCATGAAGAACTTGCCGGTATCGAGATCGTCGAACTGCGAGCTGTCGATGATGTTGCAGCCCTTCTCCGCCAGATAGCTCGAAATCGCCGCAACGATGCCGCGCGTCGATTTGCAGGATACCGTCAATACATAGTTTCTCATGTCTCTCCCTCTTCCTTCTTCAAGGCCGCAGCCGTGCTTAGATCAAAGCCCGGGCCGCGAATAGGCCGGCGCGCTTTCATTCCTGCGACAAATTGCAAGAGAAACCATCACGCTTCTGCAAGTTCTCTCATTGCCAAGTCTGAAGCTTAGGAGAAGTTGCGCAAAAAACTGTACCGTCAGCGCCGCTTGGATGCGTATTCTCGCCTTCGGTACGGAAACAGCGCTAAAGCGCGGCAAACGAATCTGACAGAATCGATGCGCGTTAGGCCGGCGGGCGGCTCGCCACGGCCGCTTTCCGGCGCGGCGTGGTGATTTCATAGATGATCGCGCCGCCGATCGACGAGAGCACCAATGAGAGGATCACGAAGAGCACCGGCTGCTGCAGGATGCCGATCGGCAGGCGATCGGCTGCGACCCTCAAGAAGGCGAGCGTGAAGGCGTGGGTGATATAGATGCTGTAGGAGCAGTCGCCGAGATAGTTCAGCCATCCCAGGACCGGCAGCCTGGAAAAATCGATGGAGACGGCGCCGTAAATGATGAAGATCGCCGGGATTCCCCAGGCATAGAACCGGCTTTCCGGCTGCATCAGCGCCTCGTTGATGAAGAGAAACGCAAAGCCCATGGCGAGTGCCGCCCAAGCCCAGCGGTTCGGCAGAAGCATCTTCTGCCCATAGAGCCAGGCGAGCACGACACCGGCGAGAAATTCCAGGATGATCGGCTCGCCGTAGAACCGGGTCACCGTCGATTCCGGCAGCAGCCGGCAGGCCACCAGAATGACGGTAAAGACGGCAAACATCGCCGGGATGCGGCGGACTTCCGAAAGCGGCAGCAGCAGCGCGAACACGAAATAGAAGAACATCTCGTAATTCAGCGTCCAGCCCGGAACGACGACTGGAGTGATCGTGCTGGGATCGGCGGGATTGCTCCATGGCAGGAAGAACAGTGAGGCGACGAGGTGCGGCAGGTCGAACACCGTCGATTTCAGCAATGACGGGGCCACCAGCGCCACCGCGGCCGAAAACAATGTCGCCAGCCAGTAGAGCGGCACGATCCTTCTGATGCGCCGGCGGGCGAAATCGATCGGGCTCATTGCGCGACCGCTCGTCGTCAGCCACATCACGAAACCACTTAAAACGAAGAAGATATCGACGCCGGTTTCGCCATAGATGAAGGCGGTGGCGTCGACGGCCGGATTGACCTTGGCGAGTTGCAATATCGCATGGAAATAGACCACCATCAGCGCCGCGATGGCGCGCAGATATTGAAGCTGGACAAGCATCGAGCGTCTTGCTCCCTAGCATGATGCCGAAAAGTGTGGGCGGTTTTCGGACGACATCATGCTCTATTTCTTTGATTTAGAACAGGATTCAGATTTTAGGCCAATCCGGCCTAAAATCATCCTGTTCTAGGGCTCGCGCGGGCGCCGGTCTCAGCCGCGCCGCTGCGGTCAACTCAATACATTTGTCGGACGACCCTGCCGGATGCGCGGGTTGTCGTGGAAACGCATATATCCGACGACGAACCACAGGAGACCGGCGATCTTCATCGAAAAGACTGCGGTTCCCCCGATCATCATATTCAGAAAAATGAAAAGAGAAAGTGAATGGGCGCAGCGCCGCTGCGCCGCCGTGCGTCCGGCGGGAAAGAGGCAGACGAACAGCCACAGGGCGATGACGCCGAAGATCGTCGCGGCATAGATCAGGTAGACATAGCCGCTATCGGCGAACTCGGCGACCCGGTCGACCGAAAGTCCGAGGATGGCGAGCGGATCGAGTTCCATGATCTTCTTCATCGTCAGGTTGATGCGGCCGGTGAAATTGTCGCCGGTCGCGTTGGGTTTCAGCACGTAGACGAGGAAGCCCGCGGCGACGATCAGCGGCATCAGCGCCAGATTGAAATTCTTCGGGATCTTCGGAAAGACGAAATAGCCGACGATGCAGGCAAAGCAGAAGATCAGCATCGTGCGCGTGTCGTTCGTCACCAGGATCAGGACTGCCGTGCTGATCATCAGCAACCGGTCCCAGCGGCCAAGCCTCTCCCACATCGAAATCAGGTAGACCGCGATCACCCCGCAGAAATTGGCCAGCGACACCTGTTCGAGGAAGATCGAGGAGGAACGATGGTCAATGATGCCGAAGGAGAAGCGTTCGGGAAAGCCGAGCGCATTCTGGAAAAGGCCTGTCGTGTTGTAGCTCAGCGGCAGCAGCCCGCGCGTATTGGCGAAATAGTCGGACGGATGGACGATGCTGACATAGAACGGCACGCTGACGATCTCGAAAATCAGGAAAATCATGACGACGAGGCTTGCCCAGCGAAAGACGAGCTTCATCGTCCTTTCGTTGCTCCAGCCGCCGAGCCCGGTGAAGCAGAAGATGATCAGCACGTTGCGGAAATGATCGATGAACAGCATGCGGTTGAGGACGCTGACATAGATGGTCACCACGAGCGTGAACAGCAGGAACAGGAAGGCTGGCAGGTCGGTTTCGTAGATCCCCTTGTGCAGGATGTAGATGATGGCGCTCGCCATGATCAGGCCTTCGCTGGCAGCGACATGCGTCAACGACAGCGGCATGATGTTGTGGTTGATGAAGGCGAGAATGCCGTTGTAAAGCACTGAGAGCAGGCCGAGCCAGAGCACCAGGTAATCGGTGCGCGACGCCGCCCCGGCAGCATCGAGCCGGTTGCCGGCGGCAGTAAAAGGCGCTGCCTTCTGGTCGACGACCGCCATGGTCAATTCCCCACAGGCTTGACGGCGGAACAAGTGCCGGCATCGGCTTTTGCCGATTGGGCGAGAAGCCGCATCTGCGGCCGCGCGGGGCCCTTTCGCGGCTGGACGTTGAACGGCTCGTTCGCGGGCCACCAATCGCCCGCCGCCCAATAGGACCAGCCGAGCCAGACGTCGCCATTACCTGTCATGGTGGCATAGATTTCGGTCAGCCCGCTCATGCAGTCCTTGTCGGCGGAGGCGCCGAATTCGCCGAGAAAGCCGCGTTTGTGGTTCCGCTTCAGCCAGGCGGTGACCCCGGCGATCGCCTCGACTGCGGCATCGGCACCTTCGCAGGTCGGATGGGTTCCGGAGGAATCGGCGTCGAGATACTGGTGGACCTCATAGGCGTAGAAATCCAGTGGATCGCGCACGCCGAGCATCACAGTGCCGTTGGCGCCGCCGATCACGTCCTTCTCCCAGCTTGCCGCGCCGCTCCATGCTGTGCCCGGCACCAGGATGAGGTTGCGCGCGCCGACAGCGCGGATACTGCGGATCGCGGCATTGGCCGCATCCAGCCAGTCTGTCGCCTTGATGTCGTGTGGTTCATTCATCAGGCCGAAGACAATGCCCTCCTGATTGGCGAATTCGACGGCGAGCCTCGCCCAGAAGTCACCGAAGGCGGCATCCGTCGCCGGCGCCGTGCCGACCTGGGTCTTGTCGTAATAACCGAAATTATGCGGGTCGAGCAGAACGGCCATGCCGCGCTTGCGGATCAGGCCGATCGTGTCTTTGATCCGCTGGAGCTCGTCCTCGTCGAGCCGCCCGCCGAGTGCGGGCTGCAGCCGTTCCCAGCGGAAGGGCAGCCGGATGATCGTCATGCCCTTTTCGGCGAAATAGCCGATCGTCTCTTCACTGGGATAGGTGTAGTTGGTGCCGTAGGTACCGCCGCGCTCGCCATATTCACCGCCGGAAAGATTGACGCCGCGGTAGCAGGGCGCCCCGACCGCAAGGGCCGGCGACGGGACGAGAGCCGCCGCAAGCAGCAGCGCTGTCAGATGTCGTGTCGTCCTCATGGCATCCTCGCAATCGCGGAAAATCGCAACATCGGCGTCGCTCCAGATTATTTTAACGGTCCGTTAGCTAAGAATTTCTAAAGTCTCGGCACCTCGGCTTCAGTCTTTCACGCTGGGCGGGACACGAGTGCGCGTATGAACCAGTATGACAGGAACAGGGTAAGCCGGCTCCCTGGCTGGCGCAGTTATGAGCCGTCTCAGACTGCGCCGGAAGGCGTACGCATGCGCAGTCCTGTCGTCCGCCCGGATGATTACGCCCGTCCGGCGCCTGAACCGACCCCGCCCCCTTTTGTGCCGCCGGCAAGCATGGCGGAAAGCCGTCAATATGAGCGTCCGGCGCCTCCGCCTCCGCCGGCAAGAGAGCCCGTCGTCGACGCGCCGTCGAACGCAGCCTCCCCACCTGCCGCACCGCTTCTCGACCTCCGCTCCAGCATCGCCGCGATCTGGAGCCGGCGGCTGGTCGTGCTGGGTCTGGCACTGCTCGGCGCCGCTGCCGGCGCTGTGGTGGCACCGCGGATCGCTCAGAAATTCACCGCCGTCAGCAGCCTCTATTTCGATCCGCGCCAGATCGGCCTTGCCGATGCCGGCGCGCAATCCTCCGGACCCTCGCCGGAAATGATCTCGACTCTGATCGACAGCCAGGTGCAGATCCTGACCTCGGGCAATGTGCTGCGCCGCGTCGTCGAGACGATGAAGCTCGACCAGGATCCGGAATTCACCGGCGGCCGCACCGATGGCGCCGCCGTGATCGGCGCCCTGCAGAAAGCACTTGTGATCACCCGCCAGGCCAGCACCTATGTCGTCACGCTTGCCGCCACGACGAATGATCCGGAAAAATCCGCAAGGCTTGCCAACCAGGTCGTCACCGCCTTCACCGAGGAGGAGAACAACGCCTCGAACGGCATTTACGAAAACACCTCCTCGACGCTCGACGGACGCCTCGACGATCTGCGCCAGAAGGTGCTGGAAGCCGAGCAGGCCGTCGAAACCTTCCGCGCCGACAACGACATGGCTGCGACCGAGGGCAATCTGATTTCCGATCAGCGGCTCGTCTCGTTGAACACGATGCTGGTGACGGCACAGGAAAAGACCATCCAGGCGAAAGCGCGCGCCGATGCCGTCGCCAATCTCCGCGTCGAGGACATCGTCGCCGGCAACCAGACGGAAGGCGGCGTCACCTCGCCGCTCGTCAGCCTGCGTCAGCAATATGCCACCCAGGCGGCCGCCGTCGGCAGCCTCGAAAGCCAGATGGGCACGCGTCATCCGCGCCTGCAGGCGGCCCGCTCCTCGCTCCAGAGCATATCAGGCGAAATCAAGGGCGAATTGCAGCGGCTCGCCACCTCGGCACGGGGCGAATACGAGCAGGCAAAGGCCGCCGAAGACAGCATCGCCAAGGAACTTGCGGTGCAGAAGGCGCTGCAGGCGAGTACCTCGGACAAGCAGGTGGAATTGAACGAATTGCAGCGCAAGGCGACTGCGGCGCGCGATATCTACGAGACGGTTCTGAAACGCTCCAGCCAGACGAGCGAGGAGCAGAACCTCAGCCAGAGTAACATTCGCGTCATCTCGCCGGCCGAGCCGCCTGTTAAGGCCGATGGTCCGGGGAAGATGATCCTGCTGGTTGCCGGCATCATCGGCGGTTTTCTCGCCGGTTTCGTCGTCGGTGCCGGTTTTGCCATCCTTGCCGGCCTCTTCGGCCATCCCGTCATCAGAAGTTATTTCAGGAAGTCGCCGGCTTCGGCCGCTTGATGACGGTCTTCGGTTTTCCTACATCTGGAGAGCGCCCATAGTCGGCAGGAGAGTTCCGTGCGGCTTTTGATGATTCTGATATCGCTGGTTGCCGTGTCGAGCCTCGCCCCGGCATCCGCCTCTGCCGTCGACTGGACGAAATCCGTCGATTCCGGCGTTCAGCCCCTCTATCCCTACAAGGGTCTTCCCGGCGTCAAGGCGCAGCCGGAGAAGAAGGAGGAAGAATCGTATAATTGCCGCACCGAAACCGTTCAGGTCCGCCGCCGTTATGACGAGATCTTCCGTTCGGGCGGCATGCCGACGCTGATGTATGTCTGCGAACGCGACGGCTTCATATCGATGGACGACAAGGTGCCGTTGCGCGGCCATTATCAGCCGGTGCGCTGACCGGACCTCCTAGGGGCTGCAACGTCGTGCGGTTGTGGCAGATCCGCGTCGACGCAAGATCGATCAGCATCGCCGCCACCCGCTCGATATCGGCCTCGCTCATGTCGTGATAGCTCGACGGGTTGATCGCCCGCTTCGGAATACTCCAGGCGTTGACGTTCTCGGCCAACTCGCGGGTGCTGCCGGGCAGGGCCGAAAGCCCCCTTATTAGATGTCCTGGTTGTGAAGCCGAAGGCCGCGAATGCGCGGCTTCTGCCGACGATCCCGGCGACTGGCGCGCAAAACCTCTAAAAACCGCCTCCGCCTCCACTGGCATTCTTCTTGCATTGTTACTAATATTCTAACTCTCAGGGAGAAAATGCCATGCAATGGAACACATCGGCGGATTTTGCGCCTCTTGTTCTCTTTCTCGGCGGCCGGCAAAAGTACAAGATCGTCAGGACGATCCGGGACGCAGCCGAAGTTCTGATGATGGACTGGCCGTTTGAAGATGGAGAGGAATACGTCGTGGCCGTAAAGGCCTGCGCCGATGCCATCACCGGGCAGATCGAGACGGGCGAGCTGAGGGAATTGCTCCTCAGCGCCGCCAGAGAAGCCGGCCTGGGGGTTTTGACCGTTATTCCCGACAGCGGGAAGACGACGCCCCACATGGCCGCCTGAAAAGCCGGAACCACGCCGCCATGCGTTGGTCGAAGCCGCGCTGATGCCTATCCGGATGCCGATACAGCGAATCGCCCGATAAGGGAAACGGCCCTCGCATCCCTGGTTCGTAGACTGCGCTCCCCGCCGTTCGAGCGTCTCCCGAGTGCCGAAGGTGCGTCCTTCCGCTTTACGAAGGGCGCCAAGCAGGCGCAGTTGATCCGAACAGAAGCGGCTGATCCCGATAGGACGGTGCTGGATACCGATGGCCGATGGTTGCCGACAGAGGCTGGCGCCTCGCACCAAGAAAAAATCCCACTTCGGATTCCCGAAATTCCCCCGCTTCGGGATTCCGAAATTCGTCGCATTTTCAGCGGTCTCGCCGTGAGCAAATATTCAATAATTTCAATCCGGCAACCAATTTCGGGATCCCGAAGTGCTCTATAGATAATGGTGGGAGTTCCCATGATCGCGGTGCGAATGTCCTGTCGGGCTTGATGATTTCCGACAGATCAAAAGAGGGCGGTTCGCCCTCGGGTCGCGGCTTGAGTTCGCAACCGCGAGGTTTCCAGCGCCGGCGCTTCCGGCATCGGCAACATGGGACTAGGCATCTAAACTAAGCTGGAGCGAAGTGTCGTCCGCTTCGACCTTAGGCTTGCGTTTTGTTGCTGCACGGCGCGGCGGCTTGGGGGTTTTCGGTCGAGTGTCGGAGCCGATCTCGCCTGACTCGGGGCTGGGCGGTAGCAGACCGGCCGCAGGTGCGGTAACCGCTGCATCAATGATCGGCGTGAGGGATCGCATTTCAAGGGCCGGCTTGGCGGCTGACACCACGCGGGCCTGTGGAGGCTCAGGGCGGCTGTCAGCGGATGCGGCGTATCGGATCATTGGCAAGACTCCATTCTGTTCGCTTTATGTTCGCATTTGGGGATGAGGGAGTCAATGGAGGGCAGCCCTCCAGAGCGGCAGGATATGCATTCTGGAATTGAGGATTTCGGCGCGTTCTTGGGAGCTATCTAGCGGCCAAGCCCTAAGCGCATCGTGATTGGCCTTTGTGACAAGGCATCAAATGCGCAACTTACCTGAAAAGGCTTAACTCCTTGATCTTGGTAGCGATCAAGAATGGAATGGTGCCCAGAAGAGGACAGGGCTCCAAGCGCTTCTTCTCATTGAAATTGCAAAGTAATTTTGCTCACGTTGGTTGCTTTGTGTAGCAGTCATGTGGGCATGATGCAACCTATCGATTTCAAGCCGCTAGATCGAAGTCCGGCCTATGCTCTCTCGTTGTCCATCACCGCGGCGACCAACACCGACGCTAATTAACGGAGCGCCGCTGGAAGAAACGACTTGATCGAAATAAGGGGGTCCGCGATATCCCAGAATATCTTAGCTCCAAGCGTCGCCACGATCAGCCACCAAAGGGCTCTGTGCTTCAAAGGCTTGGTCCTTTGCTCGGATATCTCCACGAGGGGAAAGGCCCACTTCGCATAGCTGAAGAGGATGCGGTAAATCCATATGGCGCAAAAGCCGATATAAAGATAGGCGGCACCGATCACGACGGGGCCCGCCTGGGAAAGGGCGCCATTGACGAAGGGGGCGAAAAACCAGCACGCATAGAGAGCAAGAGGGAGGCCAATCAGGACCAAAAAGAGATCGTAGATAAATGAGCCGTGAAACCAAGTCCGGACCGGTCGCCGTCGGGCTATATTCCTGATAACGGCTTGTGTAACCCCTGCTTGCCATGCATCTCTGCTTCCCGACACGGCGACTTTAGTGGCATTTGGCGTTGGAGCAGAAATGACACTTGAGGCATCCAGTAGCGGTGGCTGCCGAAAATCCAAGATGACTTCGAACGCGTGTTCCGGCTTCACTCCTATGCTTTGCTGATAAGGAGTGATGTGAGACATGTATATAAACCGTATCAACGGGCCATCTGGATCGATATTTACAATCTCCGGGTCGACATCGTGTATGGCAACGTCGTTTTCGAACTCAACAGTTCCGAGAATCCTGAAGACATTGTTTCGGGCGTTCTGTTTGTAGGCCTCAAACTCTTCGAGGGAATGCCCCTCTTGGCGCACCAAACGGCTCAACTCAATTTCACCCTGCTCAGCGACCAGAGCGTTGAGGTCTCTCCACATCCGTCGAATGCCTGGAAGGGTAACCGCGGCAGAGCCTATTGGGATGTTCTTCGTGGTTACCGTCGCCATTTGTCGCCCATTGTTGAACCTCGGATAGATATACATCAGATCGCGCTCGGCATGGTTTGGGGCAGGACTGCAATCCACAAGTATTCTCAGAGGTAAAGGCGCGGACGTCCGCTGTTGCTGTCTAATCGTGACGCCAGACCTTGAATGCAGAAAGAACAAGGATCAATGACAAGACAGGCAGCAACACTTTCTCGTCAACAAGCCGAGAAGCAAGCTGCCAACAAAAGCCCCAACGATGGAGCCGAGAACCATTGCCAGCGCAAAGCCTCGGTTCTCCTTTGACGGCGAAAGCGCTACTCCGGCTATACCGAGCGAAGCCGACGATCATCGTTGGAAGGCTGATAGCAAGGGAAAGGCTTCCCGCCAGCGTGATGTTTACGCCAAAGAGAAGATCAGCGTCGGGGTTAGTAGCTCGCCTCCCGCGACCCCCATCAGGGCCGCTACGACGCCTATTGCAAAGCCAACTACAATATCCGCGACTCTCATTATGTCAGGGAACTGAATATGCGGGAGTAGTTGGCTTGGCTAGTCTGTCGCCTTAGCCGGCGCTGACACCAAATTTACCATTACGGGGCCTCCTATGAGTAGCCCTAAGGTTGATATAGGTATCTAGGTAGGTAGTCGTAGGTGTCTGCGGTTAGAGGGCCACCCCCAAGGGGAGCCCCCAACCATGGTAGACCGAGGTCACCCAGAAGACACTGAGGAGACATCTACCAGTCCCGGAAAGCCGACATGGAAGGCGAACACGTCAACCATGACCTGCCCAGCAGCCGCTGCTTTAGAATCAGCAACAAGTATCGCGTCGTGAATGGGCAGTGCCACTATACTCTGCGACTTTAAGCGAAGCAGCGTATCGACCATGATCTGACTTTCTTGGAATTGCACACGATGTCCGACTCCCTTGAAGAAGAGGTCGGCTATGGCCGGATGGTAGCGCATGATGGCATCGGTAATGTCGCCTATGCTGGTACCTTTCGGGAATTTTGCTCCGGCCCCCCTTGGCATCCTGCTTAACGGTTTGTCGTGAAACACCATGGCACTGAAGACGATCTTTATGCCCTTCCGGTATTGCTCGAAGCCGGGGACGGAGTAGAGGTCGGTCATCTCGGGCACAGCGCCAACCATACCGTAAAGCTGCCTCGGCCCCATCTGAGCATAGTCCAGTTCGACTATCGCCTCCCCGTCAATTACCAATCGGTCAAAGCGGTCGTCCTTACCCATCACTTGCCAGAAGCCGCCAAACAGACGACCACCGCACCTGAAGTCTCCCCGAGTGAAGATACGGCGCAAGGTTCTCTCGGCGGTGTCGGGAATCGAATTGGTGTCGCCCCGCAAAGTGCCGTAATCCAGGTCGGCGGTCCGCAGCCAGTCGTTGATCTCCCGCATCTCGTGCCGGAAGCGGCTCGTGTCCATCGTGTCCTTGTAGTCGATAACCTGCGCTTCATCCCAGAAGTCCACCTTCTCGCTCTTCAGGATGATCTGTTCGGCGCCACAGGCATAGCCGAGGTCCGCGAAGGTCACATTCAAGTCGACCATACGCCCAACCAGACGCGGCCCCGGACGAATGGTCGTGCGCCGGGCACCATGTCGGCCATCGCCGTCGCCAACCTCTTGGAGGAGCCACCCGAGCCCCGTGGCGGCAAGCCTGTCGAGAACGGCGGGGAAGGTCTTTCCGTAGGCCCTTGCCCGGTATCTGTTCCGATGCCTGAGGACGGCATTCGAGCGCGTGACGTAGATGCTGCACGGACGACGGTAGAGTTTGTGGTGCATCAGGTCGCAGAGGATAGCTTCCACGGTCAGCCAGAAGGTCTCCAAGTCGTGCGGCTTCCGTGTGCGCTTGCGGAGCCCATGGAGCTCCTCGTAGCGCTGAATGTCCGCTACGGCTTCCGTAAGGATTGCTTTGGACGCTTTGGTCTTGGCGAAACGCCACGGGCAGAATGGACTATCTGTGGGCTTAGTAGAAGGTACGGCCCCAGTCATGCCTCGCCCCCTGTCTGCTCTGGACCAAGGATGGCGTCACGCTCCGCGCTGGCTTTCTGTCTGGCTATCGCTAAGGCTCTCGCCTTGCGACGGGCGATCTCCATGCCGTACAAGACAAGCTTGGTTTCTTCGATGATCGACCACAGAGCGCGTATGGTCCTCGGTGGTATCTCTCGGTAGACACTCCGCGTGAGGCCATTCACTGACCACTTGTATGCCGCCTCTCGGGGATTAAGCCTGAGAAGCATGCGCACGGTCTGAAAGCGGAAGCCTTCATCATACTTCCAACGGCGCTGGTCGTATTCGTACCAGAACCCCATAGCCATCAGGAGGCAGCATATGGTCTTGCTATCGGCTTCCCAAGACAAAGAGACGATAGCCTGGGCGGCCTGAAGCTCATGCACGTTGAACGAAACGCCGCGTGTGGTCCCGTCGATGTGAGCCTTGGCCTTCGCCACGGTGCGGCTCCAGATGTCGTCTATGATGTCGTTAGCGTTCGAGGCTGACACTGTCTTCAAATAGCTTTCGATCTCCTTCAGGTATTGTTTCAGGTCGGATTTCTTCACGCCGGTCTGCTGAGGATGACCATGGCGGGCTTTGGTTCTCTTATGGCGCTCGCAGTAGGAGCTGAAGCCGTTGGTCTGCGTGGAGCAGCCACCAGCCTTGCAGGTTTTCATTAGGATTGATGATCTCGTATTGGGATTAGGTCGTGGCAGAGGAGCGGCTAGCTCGCACTGTTCATGCAGCAGACTGCATGGCCGAAACCGTACCTGGACCCTGAGGCACGGGGGCGGGACTTATTTGAGCAGTGTCGATGATCTATGATTTCATGTCGTGTGGCTTTGGTTGCCTTGGCGGTGCATCTCAGGGGGCTTGGGTTGCGTCCCTGCCAGTCCCTCACCGCTCGGTTCAACGTGCCGGCCACCTGCCGTCCCGCCTTGCCACTGCTTACGGCCATTCGACCGTTCCCGATTTAGTGCTTTGGTTCCGCTCTACGGGCCGATGTCGGTTCCCTGCGCCGGGGTGGTGTCCCCAGACCGTTAGGCGAGGGGAATATGCTCCACGGTACATGTTTCGTCAATGGAAATTATTATGTTGAAACAGTTACTTAGCCGATAGTGTAGACACACAAGACATTTGTTCTGGTGGTGGATCGAACAAATTCAGGGGCTTGCTGTTGTCATGGGAAAGAAACTGTCGCGTAGATTGGGAGAATAAAAACAATCAGAGAGGCCAAACCGGGGTCAACCTCTCGCCTACTTCTGTCCCCGTGCAATCATCCGGGACACCTGCGTTGCGGTCCAAGCCCCGCCTCGGGAAGTGTGTACGCCCATGCTGGTGAGGGTTTCCGCTATTGCGCTCAGGGTTTGATCTGCCGCCCTTAGTGGCCCGACAATCTTCATGACCTTTGCCGCCTCTGCATCAGCCTTCTGCTGGATTGCTGCGTTGCGCTTCATCGTTTTGTCTCGGAGACCACCGATCTGCTTCGAGTAGGTGGGGTCTACCTTCCGCTTCGCTGCGTGAGTGATCTTGGCAGCAGCCAGCGCCGCTTTCGTCCGCGCTGAGATGAACTCCCGCTCCTGCTCGGCCAGCGCCGCGTAGATATGGAGCTGAAACTTGTCGGCCTGAGGCATCTGCGCCACCCGCAGCTTTACCTTCTTGTCATCCATAAGGGTTGCAATGAATGCGACCTTGCGGCTGAGGCGGTCAAGCTTCGCAACCAAAAGCTCCGCGCCGGTCTTCCGAACAAGGGCCAACGCCTTGGCGAGCTCAGGCCTGTCATTGTCAGAACCGGATTGGACGTCCTGAAACTCTCCAGCCACCTCGAAAGGCACCTCCGAGAATTGCTCAAGGAAGATGTCGATATCGCGTTGCTGCGCATCTAGGCCGTGACCGCTCTTACCCTGATCCTCGGTGCTAACACGCTTGTAGATGACGTACTGCTTCATGATTGGTTCTCCTCGTTGAAGGGAGCATGTCAGGGCAATTGTCTAATGTCAACGAACGTTGTGTTAGATAAATACAATGATTTCAGCAACGACATCAAGATGACCCCAAACGCCAACGCCGCTCCGGTCCGGATACCGCGCGAATCTACCGGGCTACGCAGCTCGCGACAAATACCACCGCAGCGCCCCGGTCCCGACTGAAGAAATCGAGGGTAGGCCGGGGGAAGACCGTGGGTTCATCTCTAATGATGCCGCCTCAAACTTTTTCGCCAAAAATATTCCGGCCCCTTTGCGGACTCAGGTTGTAAGGTGTCGACTAGTCCTGCATCGTTGCGTCGCTGAAAGGGAGACGCATGTGGCAGAGGACTGGTTGGAAGTTGCTCGGGAGAGCGAGTGTAGGGTGAGGGGGGCGCGAAGGGCGCGACAGGTACCTGAGAAACTGCGTGAGATTACCACGAGGCGCTGGCTTTCGGTGCCGGTGCCCCGCTTTTCGGCCCCTCGTAGGACCACGGGTGGACGAGGTCGAGTATGAAGAGTGCTGACCCCGAGACAGACAAAATTATCGGAAACTTCACGATGCGGCAGTTGGCCGAGCTTGTGGAGGCTCATGAACGCTACAACAGGTGGAATTTCCAATATCCCCATCCGCTCACCGAGGGTGTCACTATCTACTATACCTTTGATAGTGAAGATGGCTGGAAACAGTGGAAAGAATTTCAACGCACGAAGGGAGGTGCGAAGATTTGGGGATTTACCCTTGTGTGGGAACAAACACGGGGTGATACCTATGACTTTATAAAGATGGAGAAACGGGCAACTTCATCAACAGCCTACAAGATGTCGAAATTGCTCCCTGGGTTTGATGAGGTCAAGTACAAGCTTGCAGGCTGCTGGCCCTCCACAGGTTCCAACCCGGCTCAGGCAGCAGCAGATGTTGAAGCGCTCGATATCCTCTACAGAACCTTAGACAAGACATCTTCAAGTCTCAGCAACTGGTTGAGCTCGACATTCGCCGGGCTTGCAGTTTGTGGGAATTGTAGGCACGAAACCACTTTCCCATCCCCCGCGCTACGACACTTCCACGAAAGAGGTTTGACCGTAGAAGGTCTCAAAAGTCGGCTGCGGTGCGAGCGTTGTGGCAAAAAGAACGCCCTGCTTCTTCCAGTCACCCTGGAATAAATTACCGGGGGCTCGGCTGTCTCTGCGCCGTCTGTCCTCGCGCCGGCCTGTGCTATCGAGTCGTGCGACGGAAGAACTACAAGGGTGGCTTCACCTCGTACCGCGGAAACTTCGCAATGGCTGCTGCCTTTGCCTCCAACGAAGCCACACCGTAGTCGTCACCTTCAGCCCCCGGCTCATGACCTGTGATGGAAAAGCGGACATCCCTGGATATATCCAGGTTGCGGCCTATCGTCATGAAACGATGTCGCCAACCATGATTCGGCTGCACCTCAGGATCGTTTACGATCTCCCGAACGAAATCGGTAACGCGGTTCTTGGTGGTTCGCCATGCGCCCCTCTGCGCCTCCTCTGTAGAGCCGAAAACCTTCATGAAGAGGTAGCCCTCAGGCGCTTTTGCGATGAAGTCGAGGAAGCCTTGGTCAACAAGGTGTTGGTGGAGCGGCACGTCGCGGTAATCACCATCTTTAACTGTGCCCGCCTCAGGGGTTATTCTCATGATCCACAGGCCGTCCTCCTTTCGGAAATCTTGCTTTCGGAGCTGCGACACCTCCCCGACACGGGCACCGGAATACGCACAAAGCCACGGGACCCACCGCCTTGCGTTAGAGAGGTGCGTGGAACCCTTGCCGGTCCTTGTGTGATGATACGCATGAGAAAGGATGGCTACGGCTTCTTTGTCTGAGAACCCGGGGTCTCTGGTCCGCTTCTTCTTCACCTTGGCGACCTTCACGCCCATAGCAGGATTGTGGCTGACCTTCCGATTGGCGATGCCCCAAGCAAACAACTGTCGTATGCCTGATATGTCTCCGCCACCAATCGTCTTAAGACTGACGCCCTGGGAAAGCCGATGATCCTTAAATGCGAGTATGTCATCCTGCGTCACCGCCCGTGCATCGTCGTGACCAAGGAACTCAGAGAGCTGCTGCGCTACACGTTCATATGCTTCGTGGGTACTGACAGCTCGCCCTGCCGCCTTGGCCTCGCGCCACCACCCTACCACCAATCCGGTTATGGTCTGGGAGCCCTGCGGTAGGGGTTTAGCTGCCTTTGCTTCTCTAGTCAGCTCTAGGGCGGGGAAGCGCTGCTCAACTATGTCGGGGCTGTAATCCCCTCCGGCGTTGCGACCGAGTCGGGCCGATGCATCAACGATAGCCCTGCCAGCGGCCTCTATCAGGGCGGAACGGCTTTCGGTGTCTACGACGAGATGGTGCTTCGCTAGGATTTGATCGACTGTCGGGCCGAACCATTGTTCTTTGGTCTCAGCGCCACCTTCCATAGCTTCCGTATGAAGCCTATCGATCTCTTTCCAAATTAATGGTTTGCCGGGATCATCCTCGAATAGGCCCACCGGCTCTCGATAAGCTTCACCGGCTAGTGCGGCGATCTGCTTCTGTGTAAGGCGCTTCGGTCCTTCCCGGAGGGCTTGCCAAACGCTGTCAAGATAAGCTGCGGCGACTGTATGCCGCTCTTTGGCTTCCTGTGGGTCACGGGTTCGAAGAGAGCAAGTTATCTCTGCTGCGTTTTCCCCAACCACCATGCGGCAGAGGCCGTCTCCGACAGGAATGGCCAGCGTCACGCCACCGGCCTTGGGGAGGACATCCTTGGGGATACGCTTCCGAAACTGAATAAACGTGGAGCCTTTGCGGCGCATTGGACAGGCCATTCTGATACGCACTGTGTGTCACCCATGTGTAGCAGTGGGTGAGCGAAAGACCTATCAATATCAGGAAGTTGAACGCAATCAATACGTTCTGAATGGAATGGTGCCCAGAAGAGGACTCGAACCTCCACACCCTTTCGGGTACCAGCACCTGAAGCTGGCGCGTCTACCAATTCCGCCATCTGGGCGACGGAGAGCGATGTAAGGGGGCGGCTCCTGACTGTCAACTGGGTTTTTGAAGTTTTCCTGACAGTTGGCGAAAAAGCAGCCGATCACATGCGGGAGAGAGCCGCAGGATAGGCATAGCGCTCCGGTTGGTACGCCCTATATAAAGGAAATACCGAAAGGATTGCATCATGGCCGTTTCTCGCACGCTTCTGCTCGCCGGTCTTTTGGCTGTTCTCGCACCCGCCATCGCCGGGGCCGATTCGCTGAAGCTGGGCAAGCCCGGGGTCGGTCCGCTCAACACCGGCTCCACGCTTTGCGATTTTCGCGGCTGCTTCGGTTTCGGGCCGCAGCAATGGCATCGTCCGGCCTATGTCCAGCCGAATTACCGGCCGAGGGGCGCGGGGCCGACCTACTACCTGCCGGGCGCTGCCGGACGGCCGCAACTGACCTATGATCCGCCGCCGGTGCGCCGCGTGCAGCCGAAGGATCCGAACAAGCATATCGCCTGGTGCACCAACGAATACCGCTCCTACAATCCGAGGACGGATCACTTCCTCACCTATGAGGGTGTCTACAGGGTCTGCCGCTCGCCTTTTCGCTGAGGCCGCTCGCGCTGGCGCCGAGCTCTGCTCAGCTTTCGAGCGAGGCTCGGTCGACGTGGCCGAGATCGCGGCCGGGCTCGACGATGTCGCGGACCCGCTGCTTCAGCTCCTTCGGCCCGGGAAAGCCGCCGTCGCGCTTGCGCTCCCAGATGAGATCGCCGTTGACGCGGATCTCGAAATTGCCGCCGGTGCCGGGGATCAGCGCCACTTCGCCGAGGCTGTCGGAAAAAGTATACAGCAGCTCTTGCGCCATCCAGCTGGCGCGCAGCAGCCAGTTGCACTGGGTACAGTAGAGGATCGAGACACGGGCTTTTTCGGTCATGGCGATTTCCTTTCGTTTGACGAGATTTAAGCTCTGTGGTGCGCATGCGCAATCGCCCCTTACACAAGCGTCTTGCGTGCTGCCCGCCGGCATGATCTCTTCCCGTCGTCGGCCATATCAGGGAAAGTCCATGCGCGTCGCAGTCATCGAAAACATGAGGAATACCGGCCTCGGCGCGCTTGCCCAGGCCCTCGACGAGGCGGGCGCTGACATCGAGTGGTTCCGGGTGTGGCAGGATGGCATCCTGCCGCGGGATGTAGTGGGCCATGATGCGCTGGTCGTTCTCGGCGGCGAGCAGAGCGCGCTGGATGATGAGACACACGCCTATCTGCCGGAGCTCGTTCGGCTTACGCGGCGCTTCGGCGATGCCGGCAAGGCGGTGCTCGGCATCTGCCTGGGCAGCCAGATCCTCGCCCGCGCCTATGGCGCCGACAATCATCTGGGAACCGCCCGCGAATTCGGCTGGCATAAGATCGGCGTTACCGCCGAGGGCCGGGCCGATCCGCTGCTGTCTTCGCTGGGCGGCGAGTTCACCATCTTCGAATGGCATGCCGACACGTTTTCCCTGCCCGAGGCGGCGGTCCGTCTTGCCTCGAGCCCCGTCGCCGAAAACCAGGCGTTCCGCATCGGCCGCGCCGTCTATGGCACCCAGTTCCATTTCGAGGCCAATTCAGCGGTCGTCGAACAATGGAAGGCTGAATTCCCCGAGACGATCGCGCGCATCGCCCCCGGCTGGCTGGAGAGCCACGCCGAACTGGCGGCAAGACATGGGCGTGCAGCCGATGCCGCCGGCCTTGCCATTGCGCGGGCCTGGGTCAGCCTGATCGAACGGCAAGAGGTCGAAATTCTGTCGCAGGCTTCGGCGTGAGGGAGTGATGTCATGCCGGCGAGCGAACGCGAGAAAATGGCGGCAGGTGAATGGTATTGCTGCCTCGATGACGAGCTCGATCATTTGCGCCGGCAGGCGCGCTTGGCCGTCCACGCACACAATACAATGCCGCCGGATGAGCGCGGCGCGATGGCGCCGGCCCTGAGGGCGCTGTTTGCGCAGGCAGCATCGGATGTCTTCATCGAAGCGCCGTTTCACTGCTCCTACGGCATCAACATCACCCTCGGCGAGCGCGTCTATTTCAATGCCGGCTGCACCATTCTCGATTCCGGCCGGGTGACGATCGGCGATCGCAGCATGTTCGGCCCCGGCGTGCAGATCTACTGCGCCGAGCACCACAAGGATGCCGCGCTTCGCAGCACCGGCATCGAGATCGCCCGGCCGGTCACGATCGGCAACGAAGTCTGGATCGGGGGAAGCGCCATCATCCTCGGCGGCATCACGATCGGCGAGGGCGCGATCGTCGGCGCCGGCGCGGTGGTGACCAGGGATGTGCCGGCCGGCGCCACCGTGGTCGGCAACCCGGCCCGCATCCGGTAGTTCGGACGATGCAACATTAACTATCCCTAACGGCCGACAGAATTCATTCTCCGGCTACAGACCATCGCTGGCCCGTTCGTCGTAGCGTTGCCGCGCGGCGATAATGCCGGCCTGGTTCTGCTCGGTCCACAGCACCAGCGAACGGATCGTCTCGTGCAGGGTGCAGCCGAGCGGCGTCAACGCATAATCGACCTTCGGCGGCACGACGGGATAGACGGTGCGCTCGATGATGCCGTCTCGCTCCAGGTGCCTGAGCGTCGTCGTCAGCATGCGCTGGCTGATGCCGTCGATATTCCTCTTCAATTCAGTGAAGCGAAGCGTGCGTTTTTCGAGCAACGCAATGACGAGCAGCGACCACTTGTCGGCGATCCGGTCGAGGATCTGCCGGACCTCGCACTCCTCGCGCGCATCCCATTGCAGGACGTCGTAGTCCTTGCCGGGCAGGACGCTATCGTCCTTGCCGGGCAGGACGTTGTCGTCCTGGCCGGTGCTGCAAATGTCACTCGGTGAGTTTGAAGTGCCTTCTTCCATGGTGCCGGATCATGTCTTACCTAAGCATCGGTTACAAGAGGGAACCGAGGCATGAAAAGTAACTTTCATGCCTCGCCCCGTTGTTTCAGCGTGTCAACCGAAGGAACGGATTTCATGTCCAACCCATCTTCCCCCACCAAGTCGAGTGAAGGCCGCATGAACGCCCGCGTAGCCGGTGCGCTGATCGTGCTCTGCGGCGCGATCTTCCTCGAAGGCATCGATGTCGCCATGCTCAATATCGCGCTGCCGGCGATCCGCGCCGATCTCGGCCTGTCGACAACGACGCTCAGCGCCGTCGTCAGCGCTTATGTGCTGGGTTATGCCGGCTTCATGCTGCTGGGCGGCCGGGCCGCCGATATCTTCGGCAAGAAGCGGGTCTTCCTGACGGCGCTGACGATCTTCCTCGCCTTCTCCGGCCTCGGTGGTTTCGCGAGCGAGGGCTGGATGCTGCTTGTCGCGCGTTTCGTCACCGGCGCCGCCTCCGCCTTCATGACGCCAGCAGGCCTTGCGCTCATTACCGCCAATTTCCCGGAGGGGCCGCAGCGCAACAGGGCGGTGATGATCTATGCATCGACGGCCTCGGCCGGCTTCTCGCTCGGCCTCGTCGCCGGTGGCCTGCTTGCTGCCATCGACTGGCGCTGGGTATTCTTCGCGCCGGTGGTGCTGGCGGCGATCCTGCTTGCCGTCGGCCCTCGGCTGATCACAGACAGGGATGCGGGAACCGCCCGGGGAAAATTCGATATATCAGGCGCGATCGCGCTGACCGGCGCCATGCTGCTGGCCGCCTATGGCGTCATCCGGCTCGAGAATCCGGGCGAGGGTACGGAATGGACGATCGCCGCCTTTGCAGTGAGCGCGCTGCTCTGGCTTGCCTTCATCCTGATCGAGCGCGGCTCGTCCGCTCCGCTGGTGCGCCTTGGGATCCTGCGTTCGGCCGCGCTGATCCGCGCCAATCTCGGCGCCCTGCTGTTTACCGGCTCCTTTTTCGGCTTTCAGTTCATCGCCTCGCTTTATCTGCAGGAACTGCTCGGCTGGACGCCGATGCAGACGAGCCTGGCGCTGATGGCGATCGGCATCGATGCGGTGGTCGCGCCGATCCTGACGCCGCGGCTTGTCGACCGCTTCGGCAATGTCCGCGTCATCCTCGCCGGTTTCCTGCTGGCGCTTGCCTGCTATGGGCTGTTCTTGCGCATGGGCTTCGACTGGACCTATGCCGCCATGTTCCCGTCGATGCTGCTGCTCGGCCTTGCCTTCGCGCTCGGCTATGGCCCGCTGACCATCGTCGCGACCGACGGCATTGCCGAGGACGAGCACGGGCTTGCCAGCGGGTTGGTCAATACAGCAACCCAGTTCGGAGCCGCACTCGGGCTTTCCGGCGTCAGCGCGATCGGCGCCTATATGCTGGGTGACGAAGTCTCTCCAGAAGCGCGGCTGGAATCCCTGCGTGTCGCCCTTCTGGTGCCGCTCGCCGCCGCCGCGCTTGGCGCGCTGGTGATGGCGACGGGCTTGCGCGGCCGTGACGGCTCCCGCCGCGAAGCCGTCGCTTAAGGCGCTCGACAAGGCCACCCATTTCGCGGCGGCCTTGCCGTCCGCAGTGGCCTTGTCATCTCGACAGCGGCGAAAGCTCCGCTAGATCAAAGGGCAAAACGGGAGGAAAATCATGAGCGAACTGAATCTACCCATGCAAGGCGGCTGCCGTTGCGGCCAGGTGCGGCTGAAGATCAGCGCCCCGCCGCTGCTGACCATGGCCTGCCATTGCACGGGCTGCCAGAGGATGACCGCGAGCGCCTATTCGCTGAGCGCCGCCATTCCCAGCGAAGGCTTCGAGGTCACAAAAGGCGAGCCGGTGATCGGCGGCCTGCACGGCGTTACGAAACATTATTTCTGCCCGCATTGCATGAGCTGGATGTTCACCCGGCCGGAAGGCATGGACTGGTTCGTCAATCTGCGCGCAACCATGCTCGACGACCCAAGCTGGTTCACGCCCTTCATCGAGACATGGACAAGCGAGAAGCTGTCCTTCGCCGAGACCGGCGCGGTGCACAGCTACGCGGCGCTGCCGGAGATGAACGCCTATGAGGGGCTGGTGAAGGAATATATGGGCAGGGGGTGAACGCTCAAAAGCCCTGGAAGAGAAAATCTACGGCGCTGGTGATGGCATCGCTTTTGCCCGATAGATCTGCGACTATTTTTCCTATTTCCGCCGTCGGGATCGATGCCATGCGCTGGGTGGCCATGACATAGGTTTCACCCTCGATGGCAAAGCGTGGGTTCAGTCGCGAGATCGACCAGCTCAGCTCTTGCACCGGATGCAGCGGGACCATGACTCGCGAAGGCAGATCGTCAAGCAGATTGGCTTGAAGATCGATGGCCAGGACATTCCCGCTTTTAAGGCGATAGACGTGAAAGCGTGCCATTAAAACTGACGGTATTTGGCGAATGGCAAGCCGTGCTTTTCAACATATTCGTTTTCCAGCCGGATAGCCTCGGCGTTCTCGATACGCCATAGCCGCTCGCGCTCGGCCTTTATTGCCTGTGCGATGCCATCTTCCGCCGCCCGAGATATGTTAATCTGGAGTTCGCGCGCCTGGGAGAGGAGACCTTCATCGAGGGACAGGTTTGCTGCTTTTCTTGGTCGCTGAGCCACAGCGATCTCCTCAATTTTATGCGCAGATCATATGCGCATAAAATGTCGTTGAGAAGCGTTATTCGTCGCCCATCTTCAGAGCAGCAATAAAGGCTTCCTGCGGAATCTCCACCTTGCCGAACTGGCGCATGCGTTTCTTGCCGGCCTTCTGCTTGTCGAGCAGCTTGCGCTTGCGGGTGGCGTCGCCGCCGTAGCATTTCGCGGTCACGTCCTTGCGCAGCGCCGAGATCGTCTCGCGGGCAATGACGTTGCCGCCGATCGCCGCCTGGATCGGGATCTTGAACATGTGCTTCGGGATCAGCTCCTTGAGCTTCTCGCACATGTCGCGGCCGCGCTTTTCGGCGGCCGTCCGGTGCACCATCATCGACAGCGCGTCGACCGGCTCGCCGTTGACGAGGATCGACATCTTCACGAGGTTGCCCTCGCGGTGGTCGGTCAGCGCATAGTCGAAGGAGGCATAGCCCTTGGAGATCGACTTCAGCCGGTCGTAGAAATCGAAGACGACTTCGTTGAGCGGCAGGTCGTAGGTCAGCATCGCGCGCGTGCCGACATAGGTGAGCTCGATCTGGATGCCGCGCCGGTCCTGGCAAAGCTTCAGGATGCCGCCGAGATAATCGTCCGGCGTCAGGATCGTCGCGCGGATCCACGGCTCATGGATTTCGGAGATCTTGACGACATCGGGCATGTCGGCCGGATTGTGCAGTTCGCGCTCCGTGCCGTCGGTCATGTACATCTTGTAGACGACGGAGGGTGCGGTGGCGATGAGGTCGAGGTCGAACTCGCGCTCGAGCCGTTCCTGGATGATTTCGAGATGCAGCAGGCCGAGGAAGCCGCAGCGGAAACCGAAGCCGAGGGCGGCCGACGATTCCATTTCGAAGGAGAAGGAGGCGTCGTTGAGGCGAAGCTTGCCCATGGCGGCGCGCAGATCCTCGAAATCGGCGGCATCGACCGGGAACAGGCCGCAGAACACCACCGGCTGCGCCGGCTTGAAGCCCGGCAGCGCTGCGGCCGTTGGCCGCTTGTCCTCGGTGATCGTATCGCCGACGCGGGTATCGGCCACTTCCTTGATCGAGGCGGTGATGAAGCCGATCTCGCCGGGGCCGAGGCTGTCGACAGTGACCATCTTCGGTGTCAGCACGCCGACGCGCTCCACCTGGTATTTTGCATCGGTGCCCATCATCCGCACCGTCTGGCCCTTGGTCAGCACGCCGTCGATGATGCGCACGAGAACCATGACGCCGAGATAGGTGTCGTACCAGCTATCGACGAGCAGCGCCTTCAGCGGCGCCTTGTCGCCGCCCGGGCTCTTCGGCGCCGGCAGCTTGTGGACGATCGCTTCCAGCACATCGGGAATGCCCAGGCCGGTCTTGGCCGAAATCAGCACCGCCTCCGAGGCGTCGATGCCGATCACTTCCTCGATCTGTTCCTTGATGCGGTCGGGTTCGGCGGCCGGCAGGTCGATCTTGTTGAGGACGGTGACGATCTCGTGGTTGTTGTCGATCGCCTGATAGACATTGGCGAGCGTCTGCGCTTCGACGCCCTGGCTGGCGTCGACGACGAGCAGCGAACCCTCGCAGGCCGACAGCGACCGCGAGACTTCATAGGCGAAGTCGACGTGGCCGGGCGTGTCGATCAGGTTGAGAATGTATTTCTCGCCATTGTTTGCCTGGTAGTGCAGGCGCACGGTCTGGGCCTTGATGGTGATGCCGCGCTCGCGCTCGATATCCATATTGTCGAGCACCTGCTCGGACATTTCGCGCTCGGCAAGCCCGCCCGTCGTCTGGATCAGGCGGTCGGCCAGCGTCGATTTGCCGTGGTCGATATGGGCCACGATCGAAAAATTGCGGATATGGGAAAGCGGAGTGGTCGAATTGGTGCTCATGCGCGCCATATAGCAGCGCCGTCCCTTGCCGCAAAGCGGTAATTAGCCCGCTGTTTACGCTATTTTGCAGCTTATCGGACGCGTGTCAGACCGGCCACGTCTCCAGCCGCCAGGCCGAATCCCAGAACATCCATTCATATTGCGAGGCCCGCACGAAGACATCGGTCATCTGGGCACGCTCCACCGGCGATGCGGCGCGGGCGGCGATGTCGGTCAGCGCGATCACTTCACGGGCGCCGGCGGCAAATTGCGGATCGCCATAGGTGTTGATCCAGGCCTGGAAGGCATTGCCCTCGATAGCAGGCCGGTTCTTGATCGCTTCGCCAACGTGCCAGTAGATCCAGAAGCAGGGGAGGATGGAGGAAAGCGCAACCGCGTAGGAACTGTGGTAGGCGGTGGCAAGCAGGAAGTTGGTATAGGCAAAGCCCGCAGGGGAGGGTTCTGCGGCTGAAACATCCGCCGACGTGATGCCGAACTGGGTGAGGAAGCCGGCATGCAGGCCCTGCTCGACGGTAATGGCCTTCTGCGCCGAACCGAGGAAGCGCAGCACCTGCGCATTGTCGGGCGCCTTGGCCGCAACGATGGCGAGGCATCGCGCATAATGCTTCAGGTAGAGCGCGTCCTGCAGGATATAGTGCCGGAAGACCTCCGGGGGCAGCGTGCCGTCCGAAAGGCGCTGCAGCAGCGGCAAGGCCTCGATTTCAGCCATAACAGGGGCGATCCTGTCCCAGGCGGCAGCTGTGAAGCTTCCCGTCAGGTCCGGGCTCTGCGTGCTGGCGTCCATCATTGTCTCCTATCCTCGATTGCGCCGTCATATATCGACGCTGCCGTGGTGAAAGCAAGGCGGGTTTCGCCGCGCGAGGAGACTTGATTCCATCATCGGATAATGTATTTCTCTTATAGTAGAATCATGGATTGAGAGATGGAACCGGAACTCGAACAGGCGATCGGCATCCGCATCCGCACGCTGCGGCTCAAAAAAGGTCTGACGCTGGATGATCTTGCCGCGGCCTCCGGCGTCAGCCGCGCGATGATCTCGCGCATCGAGCGGGCGGAGGCGAGCCCGACCGCTTCGCTGCTGGCAAGGATCTGTGCGGCGCTCGGCCTGTCGCTGTCGGCCTTCTTCGCGGAGGAGGGACAGCAGGCCTCGCCGCTTGTTCGCCGGCAGGAGCAGCAGGTCTGGCGCGACCCGGAGACCGGTTATATTAGGCGCTCCATCTCCGCACCCGGCACTGCCTCCGATGTCGATATCGTCGAGGTCGAATTCCCCGCTGGCGCGCGTGTCAGCTTTCCCCCGCATGCCGCCTCCCACGGCATGACGCAGCATATCTGGCTGTTCGATGGCGAGCTGGAAATGACGGCGGGTGAAACGGTCTACCGGCTGCGGCCGGGCGATTGCCTGTTCATGCCGGTCGGCGAGGGTCACGTCTTCCACAATCCCGGCAACGCGCCGGCGCGTTATTGCGTCGTGCTCGATCGCGGCGGCCGATAACAGCATCTATTCAGGAGAGCAGCATGCCCGATATTCGTACCCTTTCCGCCGACGAGGCCCGGGCCGCCGTGCCGGCGCTGTCGCAGGTGCTGGCCGATTGCGTCGCAGGCGGCGCCTCCGTCGGCTTCATGCAGCCCTATGGGCCTGAAGATGCCGAGCCCTATTGGCGCGATGTCGCCGATGCCGTCGCCTCCGGCGGCAACCTGTTGCTGGTCGCCGAACTCGACGGCAGGATCGTCGGGACCGTGCAGGTGGGCGCCGCGCAGATGCCGAACCAGCCGCATCGCGGTGATCTGAAGAAGCTGCTGGTGCATCGCTCGGCCCGCGGCAAGGGCCTCGCCCGGCTGCTGATGGATGCCGCCGAGCGCGAGGCGGCCAAGCGTGGCAAGACCCTGCTCGTCCTCGATACGGCAACCGGCAGCGATGCCGAGGCGATCTATCCGCGCCTGGGCTGGCAGCGTGTCGGCGTCATTCCCGATTATGCGCTGTGGCCGGAAGGCGGCTTCTGCGCCACCACCCTGTTCTACAAGCGGCTTGCCTGATTGCGCCGGCCTCGCTCAGGCCGGCCTGGCGAAGACGGGAAGCGCGCCGCCAAGCGTCGCGCCCGCCGTCCATTGCGCAGCATTCCAGCCGAACTGCCGCGCCGCTTCGATATTTTCGGCCATATCGTCGATGAAGGCGATTTGGCCGGGCGCCACGCCGGCGCGTTCGGTCGCCAGCCGGAAGAAATCGGGCGAAGGCTTGCTGTGCCCGAGTGCTGCGGAATAGATGATGTCGTCGAAATGCGCGTCCAGGCCGGCCTGCTCCATCAGATAGCGCGCCCGCCTATGCTCCTGGTTGGTCGCCAGGAAAAGGGTGATGCCGCTTTGCCGGAGGATAGCGAGCTCTTCCAGCAGATTGCGGTCGAGGCGGGAATCGTTTTCGAACCAATAGTCGATCAGCGTTTCGGCGCTGAGATGCGGCGCGATCTTTGCGAGCACGCCGGTGAGCCTGGGTTCCAGCGCCGCGCGGCCGACAATGATCTCACGCCAGTGGGTCTGAAAGAATTCCTGCTGCAGCAGGTCGACACGCAGGCCGAGATCGCGCTCCAGATAGGTGAAGTGCGGCAGCCCGTCGGTCGGTCGACCATGAATGAGCACGCCGTCGACATCGACCATCAGCACTTTCATGCGGAAAATTTCCTCGTTCTCAAAACACCGGCGAAGGTGGCGTCATATAGCTTGACGATCAAGAGCGCCGTTCCGCTTTTTTGTCGCGGCCGAGCCGTGTAAGTCTCGATTGTCAATCAAGGGGCAGGATCTGAAATGCGCGTCATCTATTCCGAAGACCACAAGCTGCGCGATGCCAAAACGGAACTGCATGCCGGCCAACTGGTGACGCCCTTCGAGGCGCCGTTCCGTGCCGAATGGATCCTGGCGGCGGTCAAGGAGGCGGGCTTTACCGACGTGGTGGCGCCCGATGCGCACGGGTTGGAAACGGCGCTGAAGGTGCATGATCCCGCCTATCTGGATTTTCTCGCCAGCGTCTGGGATCGCTGGGTGGCCGCCGGCTTCACCGGCGAGGCGATCGCCAATTCCTTTCCCGTTCGCCGCACCAGCCAGCGCGTGCCCGACAATATCGTTGGCGCGATCGGCCATTATGCCAATGCCGCCGACACCTCGATCACCAAGGGTTCCTACGAGGCGGCGATCGCCTCCATGCGCTGTGCCGTCACCGGCGCCGACTGGCTGGCTGAGGGCAATCGTTTCGCCTTTTCGCTCTGCCGCCCACCCGGCCACCATGCCGGCATCGATCTCTTCGGCGGCTACTGCTTCATCAACAATGCCGGCGTCGCCGCACAGCGGCTGCGCGACCATGGTGCGTCGAAGGTCGCGGTGCTGGATGTCGATTTCCATCATGGCAACGGCACCCAGGATCTCTTCTATCACAGAGGCGATGTCTTCACCGCCTCGCTGCATGGCGATCCCATGCATGCCTTTCCCTATTTCCTCGGCCATGCCGACGAGGAAGGCGAGGGGGAGGGCGTTGGTGCCAACCGCAACTATCCAATGCCACCGGGCACGCCCTTTGATGTCTGGTCTTCGGCGCTAAACGATGCGCTGGCGCGGGTCAAAGACTTCGGCGCCGAGGCGATCGTCGTGGCGCTCGGGGTCGATACCTTCGAGCGCGATCCGATCTCCTTTTTCAGCCTGACCTCCGATGATTTCACCCGCATGGGCGCGATGATATCAGCCGCCGGCCTGCCGGTGCTGGCCTGCATGGAGGGCGGTTACGGCGTGCCGGAAATCGGCCTCAACGTCGCCAACGTCCTCAAGGGTCTGGAAGCCTGATCACTGCCGATGACTGACGCGACTGTTCCTTCCGACATCCCGACACCCCGCATGCTGAGCTGGGCGCGCAATTCCGCCATCTATCGCCTGGAGCGGCGGATGATGACGGAAAAGCAGCTGTTTGACGCCATCACCCGCAAGGCGAAGGAGAAATTCGAAGATATCAGCGCGGCGCAACTCAAGGCCGTTGCCGATTTCGCCGTCAAATTTGCCTATGACAACAAGGTGCTCGACGATAGCGCCTATGCGGAGATCAGCACCCGCTCTGCCGTGCGCGGCGGCAAATCGAAACGCGCGATCGCCCAGAAACTTGCCGTCAAGGGCGTCTCCAGCGACAAGGTCGAGGCAGCACTTGAGCAGGCCGACGATCTCTATGCGGCCGCGATATTTGCCCGCAAACGCGCCTTCGGCCCTTTCCGCCGGGTCGAGCTCGACGACAAGCGAAAGGCTAAAGAGCTTTCAGCCTTCGCCCGCAACGGCTTCAGCTTCGACATCGGCAGGAGGGTCTTCGACATGAGCTTCGAAGACGCCGAAGAAGTCATCCTTGCTGGCCGCCGGTGATATTGCATCACCATCGGCGATCGCCTGGTTAAAGCGTGAACTCGATCTCCCGCATCACCTGTCGTTTCCTGGCATTCCCCAGCATCAGCGCTCTTGATCCCGGCATGAAAAGTTTGAATTTGGTTCTCCCCCGTCTTCGGCTTAGAACCGCGCCAGGATCGGGGGCCACATGGACATCAAGACTATCGAGACCGGGACGGATGGCGCAGCTTTGATGCCGCAGCCGGGTATGGCGTCGTCTTCGGGCGGCCTGGCGGCCGGTGTCGCGATGTGCCTGATGTCGATGTCTTCGATCCAGTTCGGCGCGGCGCTGTCGTCCCCGGCCATTGCGATCTATGGCGTTGCCGGCGCCACCTGGCTGCGGCTTGCTTTCGCGGCGATCATCCTGGCCGTTGTCGTCAGGCCTTCACTCCTGCGTTATAGCGGCGCCCAGTGGCGGGCGACCCTGCTGCTCGGCACGACGACCGCCGCAATGACGCTGTGTTTCTTCGCGGCGATCCAGCGGCTGCCGCTCGGCCTGGCGATCGCCATCGATTTCCTCGGGCCGCTCTCGGTCGCCGTCTTCGGCTACGGCCTGACCTGGCGCCTGCTCTGGCCGTTGATTGCTGCGGCCGGCATCCTCTTCCTCGCCCATGACGGCGAAGGCTGGGTCGGCAATCTCCCCGGCGTCCTCTTCGCTCTCGGCTCGGCTGTGGGATGGGCGGTCTATATCCTGCTGACGAAGAAGGTCGGGGCTGCCTTCAAGGGGCTGGAAGGCCTGTCGATGTCGCTGATCGTTGCCGGCCTCGTCGCAACCCCCTTCGGCCTTGCCGAGACAGGCGGCGCCTTCACGTTGAAGGGGCTGGCGGAGGTTCTCGGCCTCGCCATCCTCGTACCGCTCTTGCCCTATGCGCTGGAGATGGTGGCGCTGCGGCGCATGCCGTCGGCCTCCTTCGGCATCCTGATGAGCCTCGAACCGGCGCTCGGCGCGCTCGCCGGCTTTCTGATCCTGGCCCAGCCGATGACCGCGCTGCAGATGCTGGGTACCGCGCTCGTGGTGGCGGCCAGCGCCGGCGCCACCGCCTCGGCGGCGAAAACTTAGCATAAAGATTTAGAATATAGATCAGGCGGGTGTGCGCTTGGGATCGTCGAGCGCCGGATTGTAGAACAGCGAAAGCGTCAGGCTCTTGGCGATCCGCTCCGCCGTCGCCATGAACCAAGCCTTGGCCTCCGGCGATGGAGCGATGTCGTCCAGCGTTGCGGCAAACAGCGACAGCCATTTCGGAAAGAGCTCAGGCGTCAGGTTTGCAACACCTGTATGCGCCTGCACCGGCTTGCCGCCATAGGCGCCGCTGCGGAAGGCGACGGCCGACCAGAAGCTCTTCATCTTCGCCATATGCTGCGGCCAGCGGCCGGATAGCCTGGCGTCGAACACCGGGCCGAGATCGGGATGCGCCAGCACGCGGGCGTAGAAAGTCTCGACCAGCCTGTCGATGAAGGCCTCGTCGACGCCCATTTCCCGCATTTCGGCCTCCGCCCTTTCGCGGATCGCCGCGATATGGGCGGGGCGGCCCTGAATGTCATTGTCCATTCGAAAACCCCGGCGCCGCGTGATGCGGCAGCCCTCATATAGGTGTTTATCGCAACGAGCCAAAGTCGTCCGTGCCCGCTTGCGGCAATCTGTCAGCATCCTTTCCCACGCCCTTGACCGTCATCGCCTGCTTCTTTAGATTTAGAATAATTCTAAATTTTGGAGAAAGTCATGCTGGCGCGATTTTTCAGATCCTCGAAACGATCTTTCGAATCACTGTCCGAGCAGGAGATCCTTGCCCTCGGGATTGCCTCCGAGGAAGACGATGCCCGCATCTATCTCGCCTATGCCGACAGGCTGCGCCGCGAATTTCCGGCTTCGGCCAAAGTCTTCGAGGATATGGCCGAGGTCGAGGATACGCATCGCAAGTCGCTGATCGAAATCCATCGCCAGCGTTTCGGCGAGCGCATTCCGCTGATCCGGCGCGAACATGTGCAGGGCTTCTACGAGCGCAAGCCCGACTGGCTCCGGGCAAATCTTTCGCTGGACGCGATGCGGCAGGAATCCGAGGCGATGGAGGAGCAGGCCTATCGTTTCTATGTCGAGGCGGCAAAGCGGACCTCGGACGCCTCGACGCGTGAGCTTCTCGGCGATCTCGCCCTTGCCGAACAGGGGCATGAAGATATCGCCCGCATGCTGGGCGACAAACATACGCCTGAAGACGTCAAGCGCGGCGAGGACGAGACCGTGCATCGGCAATTCGTGCTGACCTATGTGCAGCCGGGTCTTGCCGGGTTGATGGATGGTTCGGTCTCGACGCTGGCGCCGATCTTCGCCGCCGCCTTTGCCACGCAGGATACCTGGCAGACCTTTCTCGTCGGCCTGTCGGCCTCCGTCGGCGCCGGTATCTCGATGGGCTTCACCGAAGCCGCCCATGACGACGGCAAGATTTCCGGCAGAGGCTCGCCGGTCAAACGCGGCCTTGCCTGTGGCATCATGACCGCGCTCGGCGGCCTCGGCCACGCGCTGCCCTATCTGATCCCGCATTTCTGGACGGCGACGATCACCGCCGCCATCATCGTCTTCTTCGAACTCTGGGCCATCGCCTTCATCCAGAACCGCTACATGGAAACCCCCTTCCTGCGCGCCGCCTTCCAGGTGGTGCTCGGCGGCGGTTTAGTGCTCGGCGCGGGGATATTGATTGGCAACGGGTGAGTTGCGATCGGCGAAGCCGAGCAATCGATTCAGCGAATCGATCGCAGCGACGAACGCCCTGAGCCCAAAGCGAAGGGCCGGGAGACGGTGTGGCATCCCAAACCAACAAAACGAAAAAGGCCGGCAAACCGCCGGCCTTTCCATATTCTCTGTTGACCCTTAGCGCAGCGCGCCGACCAGAACGTCGCGGCCGTTCTCGATGGTGACCCAGCGGCCGGAATTGTAGCTCGACTGGCGCTTGACGAAGGAATAGGGCGTGCCGAACCACGGCTTGACTTCGGAGGCGAGGTTGTCGAGCACGAAATCGCCCTCGGCGGTGCGCAGCGTCAGCACGGCATGGCCCTCACCATCCGGCTTGCGCACGACGGTCATCAGCAGGTCGGCGGCTGAAAAGCCGCGCTGGATCAGCATGCGACGCTTCAGCAGCGCGAAATCCTCGCAGTCGCCGGCGGTGGTCGGATAGGCCCAGACTTCGTCCTTGCCGTAGATTTCCTTGTCGGTCATCGGCGTGATCGTGCGGTTTACCGTGGCGTTGACCGAACGCACCAGCGACCACTTTGCCGGGGTCATTTCAACCGGGCCGGCGTTGCGGTTTGCGCCGCATTCATTGCGGTGGATCTGACAGAAATCATAGTGCCCGATGGGCTGTGAAGTGGCATTGCCCGTTACCATTGAAGCATTTCTGCTTGGGGCCGGTATGGCGGCCGTTGCCATCGCAAATACGGCCATCATGGCCACAAAGACACCCTTGATCCGCACGCCCGCTCTTTCCTTGCATCGCCCCTTATTTATTAACAAAGTGTTAATGGAGAGGGCCGGAAAGAGTCAATCGTTACTTATTGGGAGGACCTTGCGACCCGCCGACATGGTTAAAATGCAACGGGTTGGGAACCTGCATCAGGCGAATTTATACGCCGATGCCCTTCAGGCGGGCATCTGCCTATTTGTTGATGAACGGATGATGCCTTTGACGGCGCTCAAGAGAAGCGCGATATCGCCGGGGCGCGACAGGCGGTGGTCGCCGTCGCGGATGAAGGTCAGCACCACGTCGTCGGCGGGAAGGTGTTCGACCAGTTTCATCGCATGTGCATGCGGCACGTCGGGGTCCTTCATGCCCTGGAGGATGTGCACCGGGCAGCCTGTCTCGATGATGCCGTCGAGCACCCGGTTTGCGCGGCCGTCCTCGATCAGCGCCCTGGTATAGATATTCGGCTCCGGGCTGTATGGCGAACGCTCTTCGAAATAACCGCGCTCGGTTAGCGACTTGCGCTCCTTGGCCTTGAGGTTCGGTTCGATCAGCTCGGAGGTGAAATCGGGTGCGGGTGCGATCAGCACCATGCCTGCAAGCTTTGGGCCGCCTTGCCGCGCAAGCTCCTGCGCCAGCCTGAGCGCGATCCAGCCGCCCATCGAGGAGCCGACGAGGATCACCCGATCGGGGGCGATATGGTGGATGACGGCAAGCGCCTCCTCCAGCCAGCGCGAGATCGTGCCGTCGCCGAAGCTGCCGCCGGAAAGTCCGTGGCCGGAATAGTCGAGGCGGATGCAGGCGACGCCCAGTTCCGCCGCCAGCCCGTCGAGTTCCACCGCCTTGGTGCCGCTCATGTCGGAGCGGTAGCCGGACAGCCAGACGAGCGTCGGCGCGCCATTGCCGGCCTGCGCCGGGCGGACGATCATGGCGATCTCACGCGCTGCTTCGCCCTCGCCGACCGTCAAGAACTGCGGCTGGGCATCGGGCATCTGATCGGACATCGGCGAAACTCCTATTGTTTTGGCCTATAAAACAGATTCTTGGCAGGCTGACAGCGGGTGATTTTTCCGCTAAAGGATGATATTGACTCCGTTGCAGCGATGACGCGACACGTTTGTGCACCCTGATTGGGAGCGCGATGCTGCAACGTTCCGAAACAACGCGAGGAGAATACGACCATTCGCAGACCTTTTAAAACCGACGCGCCCGTGAAGGACGGACCGCGCTCGAACCGTGAAATCCGCATTCCCAAAGTTCAGCTGATCGCGGCTGACGGACAGAATATGGGCGTCGTGCCTACCGACCAGGCCTTGAAGATGGCGGAAGAAGCCGGCCTCGATCTCGTCGAAATTTCCCCCAATGCCGAACCGCCGGTGTGCAAGATCCTCGATCTGGGCAAGCTGAAATATGCCAACCAGAAGAAGGCTGCCGAGGCGCGCAAGAAGCAGAAGATCGTCGAAGTCAAAGAAATCAAGATGCGCCCGAACATCGACACCCATGATTATGAGGTGAAGATGAAGGCGATGGGTCGCTTCTTCGATGAAGGCGACAAGGTCAAGGTGACGCTGAAGTTCCGCGGCCGTGAAATGGCCCACCAGGAACTCGGCATGAAGCTTCTGCAGCAGGTCAAGGCCGATACGATCGAGTTCGCCAAGGTCGAAGCCGAGCCCAAACTTGAAGGCCGTCAGATGATGATGGTGCTGGCGCCGAAGTAAGCGCCAGGCACTTTTTCGCCCAAGGCCGTCCGCAAGGGCGGCTTTTGCGCTTTCTGCCCTTATTGCTTCAAGAAGGGTGTTTTCGGAGGTTGCGAAGATTCCTCCGCGGCCCCGTTGCACTTTCAGGACGCTGCGGTTATAAGCGCGCGTCCGAACTGACCGGCAGGGCATGCCGTGGCAGTTTCGAATGCTTGCGGAACGGTTCGTCGCCGATGCCGCGGATCAACAACAAACGCTCCCGCACCTTGTTGCGACGGCCGGAGAACCGGACTTCGCGAGAAGGGCTTTTTTGATAAAGCGCGCAGGGAGGACAGAAGGAGTAGCAAAATGCCCAAGATGAAGACGAAGTCCTCTGCCAAAAAGCGGTTCAAGATCACCGCAACCGGCAAGGTTAAGGCTGCCGCTGCCGGCAAGCGCCATGGCATGATCAAGCGTACCAACAAGTTCATTCGCGATGCACGTGGCACCATGGTTCTCGCAGAACCGGATGGCCGCAAGGTTATCAAGAATTACCTGCCGAACGGTCTCTGAGACTCGTCCGCGAACGCTAGATTTAAGGAGATCATGATATGGCACGTGTAAAAAGAGGCGTCACCTCTCACGCCAAGCACAAGAAGGTTCTGAAGGCCGCAAAGGGCTTTTACGGCCGCCGCAAGAACACCATCCGTACCGCCAAGGCCGCTGTCGACCGTTCGAAGCAGTACGCCTACCGCGACCGCAAGGTCAACAAGCGCAACTTCCGTGCGCTTTGGATCCAGCGCATCAACGCCGCTGTGCGCGAATTCGGCCTGACCTACGGCCGCTTCATCGACGGCCTGAACAAGGCTGGCATCGAAGTCGACCGCAAGGTTCTCTCCGACATGGCGATCCACGAGCCGGAAGCATTCGGCGCGTTGGTCAACGCTGCCAAGAAGGCTCTTGAGTATCTCAAGGAAGCCGGCACGGCGAACGAGTTTGAAGGCGCGGTCAAGTAACCAGCGCTTCCCAAGCTTTGAATTTTTGATTTTGGGAAACCCGCGCTGGTTTGGGCTAGCGCGGGTTTTTCTTTCTTTATATTCCTGGCGCCGGCCGGCGCCGCCTGCCTCCCGATCGCCCGCCTGATACTGGACGGAAAGAAGTGACAATGTCAGATATCGACCAGCTCAACGCATCGCTGCTCGCCGAAATCGCCGCCGCCAATGACGAGATGGCGCTCGAAGCCGTGCGCGTTTCCGCCCTCGGCAAGAAGGGCTCGATCTCCGAACTCCTGAAGACGCTCGGCGCCATGACGCCGGAAGAGCGCCAGACCAAGGGCGCGGCGATCAACGTTCTGAAGAATGCGGTGACCGAGGCGCTCGCCGCCCGCAAGACAACGCTCAAGCAAGCGGCGATCAATGCCCGGCTGAAGGCCGAGACGGTCGACGTCAGCCTGCCGGTGCGCTCTTCGCCGGCCGAACGCGGCCGCATCCATCCGATCAGCCAGATCGTCGACGAGATCACCGCGATTTTCGCCGACATGGGCTTCTCGATCGCCGAAGGTCCCGACATCGAGACCGATTATTACAATTTCACCGCGCTGAATTTTCCCGAAGGCCATCCGGCCCGCGAGATGCACGACACCTTCTTCTTCAACCCGGATGAGAATGGCGAGCGCAAGGTGCTGCGCACCCATACCTCGCCGGTGCAGGTGCGCACCATGGAGACGCAGAAGCCGCCGATCCGCATCATCATTCCCGGCAAGACCTATCGCCAGGACAGCGATGCCACGCATTCGCCGATGTTCCATCAGGTCGAAGGCCTGGTCATCGACAAGAAGGCCAATGTCGCCAATATCCGCTGGGTGCTCGAGGAATTCTGCAAGACCTTCTTCGAGGTCGACAGCGTGACGATGCGTTTCCGCCCGTCCTTCTTCCCGTTCACCGAGCCATCCTTTGAGGTGGATATCCAGTGCGACCGTTCCGGCCCGATCGTCAAATTCGGCGAAGGCACCGACTGGATGGAGATCCTCGGCTGCGGCATGGTTCACCCGAACGTGCTGCGTTACGGCGGCCTCGATCCGGACGAATATCAGGGTTTTGCCTGGGGCATGGGCCTCGATCGCATCGCCATGCTGAAATACGGCATGCCCGACCTGCGCGACTTCTTCAACGCCGACGTCCGCTGGATGACGCATTACGGCTTCCGCCCGCTCGACATGCCGACGCTGTTCGGCGGCCTCAGCGCTTGAACGGAGAATTGGGACGATGAAATTCACGCTCTCCTGGCTGAAAGAGCATCTGGAAACGGATGCCGGCCTCGATGAAATCTGCACGCGCCTCACCGAAATCGGGCTGGAGGTCGAGGATGTCGACGACAAGGCGGCATTCAAGCCCTTCGTCATCGCCAGAGTTGTCTCGGCGGAAAAACATCCGCAGGCCGATCGCCTGAAGGTGCTGATGGTCGACACCGGTTCCGGCGCGCCGGTGCAGGTCGTCTGCGGCGCGCCGAATGCGCGCGCCGGTCTCGTCGGCGCCTTCGCAGCACCCGGAACCTATGTTCCCGGCATCGATGTGACGCTCGCCGTCGGCAATATCCGCGGCGTCGAAAGCCGTGGCATGATGTGCTCCGAAAAGGAGCTTGAGATTTCCGACAGCCACGATGGCATCATCGATCTGCCCGAGGATGCGCCGGTCGGTCAGAGCTATGCGGCTTATGCCCATCTCGACGATCCGGTCATCGAGATCAACCTGACGCCCAACCGGCCGGATTGCACCTCGATCCACGGCATCGCCCGCGATCTCGCCGCTTCCGGCCTTGGCACGTTGAAGACGCGGCCCGCACCGTCCTTCGCCGTCGAAGGCGAGACGCCGGTGAAGCTGACGCTCGATCTCGACGATCTCAAGCTTTGCCCGGGCTTTGCGCTGCGCCTGGTGCGTGGCGTCAGGAATGGCCCAAGCCCGCGCTGGATGCAGCAGCGGTTGATCGCCATCGGGCTGCGGCCGATCAACGCGCTTGTTGATGTCACCAATTACATGACCTTCGATCAGGGCCGGCCGATCCACGTCTTCGATGCCGCCAAGATCAACGGCAACCTGACCGTCCGCCGCGCCGTCGATGGCGAGACGGTGCTGGCGCTCGACCAGCGCGAATACAAGCTCTCGCCGAACAACGTCGTCATCTCCGATGACGATGGCATCGAATCGATCGGCGGCATCATGGGTGGTGAACATTCCGGCTGCGACGAAAACACCGTCGACGTGCTGATCGAATCCGCTCTCTGGGACCCGATGAACATCGCCAAATCAGGCCGCAGCCTCGGCATCATCACCGATGCCCGCTACCGCTTCGAACGCGGCGTCGATCCGGAATATATGGTCCCCGGTCTCGAACGCACGACGGAATTGGTCCTGGAGCTGTGCGGCGGCACGGCTGCCAAGGCCGAGGTCGTCGGCTACGAGGGTTACCAGCCGAAGATCGTCGATTTCCCCTATTCCGAGGTCAAGCGCCTGACGGGCCTCGACGTTTCGAATGACGAAAGCGACACGATCCTCACCCGTCTTGGTTTCAAGGTTCTTGGGAATAGCGATATCGGCTCTTCGTCTGTCCGAGTCGCCGTTCCGTCCTGGCGTCCCGATGTCGACGGCAAGGCCGATCTCGTCGAGGAGGTCATGCGCATTCACGGCGTCGACAATATCAAGCCGGCGCCGCTCGAAAGCCATGCGGCCGTCAACGGCAAGATCCTGACGACGCTGCAGATCCGCACCCGCCTCGCCAAGCGGGCGCTGGCGGCGCGCGGCATGCTCGAAGCCGTCACCTGGTCCTTCATTCCGGAAGACCAGGCCAAGCTGTTCGGCGGCGGTTCGCCTGCCCTCAAGCTTGCCAACCCGATCGCTGCCGAAATGTCGGATATGCGTCCCTCGCTGCTGCCGGGCCTCTTGACCGCTGCCCAGCGCAATGCCGACAAGGGTTATGCCGACGTCGCCCTGTTCGAGGTCTCCGGCACCTATGAGAACGACAGGCCGGACGGCCAGCGCCGGGTGGCCGGCGGCATCCGCCGCGGCACGGCCTCGCTTGCCGGCGCAGGCCGCGCCTGGTCGAACGCCGCCAAGGGCGGCGGCAAGCCGGTCGATGTCTTCGACGCCAAGGCCGACGCGCTCGCCGTCATCGAAGCCTGCGGCCTGCCGATGGGCAATATCCAGATCGAGCAGGGCGGGCCGGAATGGTATCATCCGGGCCGCTCCGGCACGATCAAGATGGGGCCGAAGGTCGTGCTCGGCTATTTCGGCGAATTCCATCCGCTGACGCTGGAAGCGCTCGATGTCTCCGGCGCGCTCTGCGGCTTCGAAGTCTATGTCGACGCCATGCCGGACGCCAAGCGCAAGGCGACGCGCACCAAGCCGGCGCTCGAACTGTCGCCCTTCCAGGTGGTGCGGCGCGACTTCGCCTTCGTCGTCGACAAGACTGTTGAAGCCAGCGCCATCGTCAAGGCGGCGACCGGCGCCGACCGCAAGCTGGTGACCGGCGTCAATGTCTTCGACATTTTCGAGGGCGCATCGGTCGGCGACGGCAAGAAGTCGGTGGCGATCGAGGTTCAGATCCAGCCGGTCGAGCGCACGCTGACGGATGAGGATTTCGAGGCGCTGACGCAGAAGATCGTCGCCAGCGTCACGAAATTCACCGGCGGCGTCCTCAGAAGCTGAGCTTTACAGCCTTCGACAAAAGACAATGGACCGGTCGCGATAGCGGCCGGTCTTTTCACAGATGCAGATGGAAGAGTTTGCTGACGATCATCCAGCGGCCGTCGATCTTCAGCAGCGAGAGATAGTCGGTAAAGCGCATTCCGGCGAAATCGTCGGTCACCTTGACGCTTGCCGCATCGCCTTCGACATCGACGCTCTGGATATCCATGTAGGGCTGCGTGCCGGGCGGCGCCGGCTCCTCCGCCAGGATCGCAGCGATGAACTCGTCCCGCGTCAGCCATTCGACGGCATTCTCATAATGACCGATGATCGCGCTTTGCGGATGAAAGGCCTTTTTCAAGGCTGCCTCATTGGCGAAGGCCATGCCTTCGACATAGAGATGAACCGTCTGTTCGACTGCCTGCCTGTCCGACATGTTTTCATCCCGTTCTCCGAGATGGCGTTAGATAGTTTCGCCAATCCCGAAGACAAGCCCGGCCGGTTGCATCAGGCCGGGCTTGCCCGCTCACAGGTTTGTCATCGCAAGCGAGGCGTCCGAATAACGTTTGCCGGCAACCTGCCCGGCCGGGATGATCTCTTCAAGCCGCGCAAGTTCCGCCGGGCTGAGCACGATATCGGCGGCCGCGGCGTTCTGTTCGAGATGGTGAAGCTTGCGGGCGCCGGGGATCGGCACGATGTCGTCGCCCCGGCTTAACACCCAGGCCAGCGCCAGTTGCGCCGCCGTCACGCCCTTTTCGCCGGCAAGCCGCTCGAGTGTTGCGACGAGGGCGGCATTGGCGTCGAAATTTTCCGCCTGGAAGCGCGGCACCTGGCGGCGGAAATCGTCCGCGTCGAGATCCTCCGCCTTGCGGATCGCTCCGGTCAGGAAGCCGCGGCCAAGCGGACTGTAGGGCACGAAGCCGATGCCGAGTTCGCGGCATGTCGCAAGCACCTCCTCTTCGGGATCGCGCGTCCAGAGCGAATATTCGCTCTGCAGGGCGGCAATCGGATGGACCGCATGGGCGCGGCGGATGGTGGCGCTGCCGGCTTCCGAAAGCCCGAGGGCGCGGACCTTGCCTTCCCTGACCAGTTCCGCCATGGCGCCGACGGTCTCCTCGATCGGCACGTTGGGGTCGACCCGGTGCTGGTAGAGGAGGTCGATGGTCTCGATGCCGAGGCGTTTCAGCGAGGCCTCGGCGACATCACGCACATGCTCGGGGCGGCTGTCGACGCCGGTGATGGCAGCGGTGCCCGGCTTGCTGGCATCGATCTTGAAGCCGAATTTGGTGGCGATCACCACGCGGTCGCGGAACGGCTTCAGCGCTTTGCCGAGAAGAACCTCGTTGGTAAAGGGGCCGTAGACCTCGGCGGTGTCGAAGAAGGTGACGCCGAGATCGATGGCGCGATGCAACGTCCTGATCGATTCCGCATCGTCGCTGGCGCCATAGGCAAAGCTCATGCCCATGCAGCCAAGGCCGACGGCAGAGACCGTCAGTTCGTTTCCGAGTTTCCGGGTTTTCATGATGCGCTCCTTTTGAGCTGATTGTGAACCGCTTGATCGCTTGCGGTACGGGCAGACCATATTCCTGGCGCATCAATCAGAAAATACATGCAGTTTCTAACAGGCTGTTCTATCATTTCGATCAATGAACAGAACACAGCTCTCGCAACTCGCCGTTCTTGCCGCCGTCTCGGAACATCGCAGCTTCCGAGCTGCGGCGAAGGAACTCCTCGTCGCGCCCTCGGCCGTCAGCCATGCGATCTCCAGCCTCGAGGAAAGTCTGGGTGTCAGGCTTCTGGCGCGCACCACCCGCAGCGTCGCGCCGACCGAGGAGGGTCGCCTGCTGCTCGAAAGACTGCGGCCGGCGCTCGAAGAGATCGGCATTGCCTTGGAGGCCGTCCGCGACACGCGCGGCAAGCCCGCCGGAAATCTGCGCATCACTGCGCCGCGTTTCGCCTCCGATATCCTGCTTGCCCCTCGCCTCGGCGACTTCCTCAACCTCTATCCCGATATCACTTTGGAGATCGCCAACGAGGACGGCTTCACCGATATCGTCAAGGAGGGTTTCGATGCCGGCATCCGGCTGGAGGAGAGCCTGGAGGCCGATATGATCGCGGTCAGGATCTCTCCCCATCTGACGACGGTGATTGCCGCTTCGCCCGATTATTTCGAGCGCTATCCGAAACCGGAGCACCCGCGCGATCTCGTCCGTCACCGCTGCATCAAGCGGCGCTTCACCAATGGCTCGATCTATCGCTGGGAATTCGAGAAGGATGGGCAGGAACTGGTCGTTTCGGTCGACGGGCCGCTGATCGTCAGCGAGGATCGCCTCGCCTTGCTGGCAGCGCTGAACGGCGCCGGTCTTGCCTATCTCTTCGACATGCGGGTGCACGCCGAGCTGGCGGCCGGCAGTCTGGTGCGGGTGCTGGAGGATTGGTGCGCGCCCTATCCCGGCCCGTTTATCTACTATCCCACCCGGCGGCAGATGCGCCCGGCACTGCGCGCCTTCATCGATTTCTTCAAGCTTGCCGAGAAGGATTCGGGCGGCCGATAAATATTGGGACAGCCGCCCGTTGGCATCATGTCATCAGGCAGCTTTCGCCTTCTGGTTTGCTGCTGTCGTGGCGAGCTGGGAGAGGGTCTTGTCGGTGGCCGTTTCTTCCTGCAGCGTCTGGTCGAGCAGGCGGACGGCATCCTTGAGGCCGAGCGTTGCGGCCCAGGTCTTCAGCGTGCCGTAGCGGGCGATTTCATAATGTTCGACGGCCTGGGCAGCCGAGATCAGACCGGCATCGAGGGCCGATGTGCCCTTGAATTCCTCCATGATTTCTTCGCCCTCGGCCAGAATGCCCTGGATCGCCTCGCAGGTTTTGCCCTGTGCGCGTTTGCCGATCAGTTCGAAAACCTGCTGCAGCCGCTCGACCTGAGCTTCGGTTTCCTCACGGTGTTTTTCGAAGCCCGCCTTCAGTTCGGTGGATTGTGCGGCGCGCGCCATCTTTGGCAGGGCGCGCAAAATCTGCCGTTCGGCAAAGTAGATGTCCTTGAGTGTGTCGTGGAATAGATCTTCCAACGTCTTTTCCTTGGCCATTTTCTCGATCCTTGTTTTGGGAAAAACCGCGAATGCGGCGACACATTAAGAAGCGAGGATCGCGCTAATTGTTCCCGATCGATTTCGGGTGGACTGGAAAAGGGCTCCAGGCGATGATTCCGGCCATCGGTATGGGAGGAAGATAACGTCATGCGAAAGCCGGGTTCGATGAAGGGGCTGGAAGATCTTGGCCGCGTAAGGCTGTCGCAAAACTTCTTCCTTCGCGATTTCCTGCACTCCGAAATCGCCGATTTCTACCGCATCCCCAACATCCCCGAGGATCCCGATCTGGCGATCGAGGCAGGCAAGAGGCTCTGCGAGGAATTGCTGGAGCCGCTGCAGGCGACGTTCGGGCGCCTGCATATCCGCTCCGGCTATCGCTCGCCGGGGGTGAACAGGTTTGGCAACGAGAACAATCTGAACTGCTCGACCAATGCCGCCACATCAGCGCATCACATCTGGGATATGAGGGATTTTGACGGCTGCATGGGTGCTGCGGTCTGCATTGTCGTGCCATGGATGCTCGACCGCTACCGCGATGAAAGCGACTGGCAGCGGCTCGCCTGGTGGATTCACGACCACCTGCCTTATGCCTCGCTCTGCTTCTTCCCGAAGCTCTGGGCCTTCAATATCCAGTGGCACGAACGCCCGAAGCGGGTGATCCAGAGTTATGTCAGGCCACGCGGCATCCTCACCAAACCGGGCATGGCCAATTGGGAAGGCGATCACGCCGCTGTCTACGAAGGTTTTCCCCCGCTCAGAAACTGATGCCCCGCTCAGAAACTGATGCGGTAGCGGATGTGGCCGTCGCTTTCGACATAGCTGTCGTAGAGTGCCCGCGCCGTCTTGTTCTGCTCGCTCGTATGCCAGTAGAGCCGCGACCAGCCCTTGGCTTTCGAGGTGGCGATGAGATCGTCGATCAGCGCCCGCCCAAGGCCCTTGCCGCGCGCATCGGCATCGACGAACAGGTCTTCGAGATAGCAGTCTCTGCCGCGGATCCACGTGCCCTCATGCGTGAGATAGAGTGCAAAGCCCATCATCCTGCCATCGACCTCGGCGACGCGCATCGAAATTGCCGACGCCGGATCGAAGACCCGGCGCCATGTCTGATCGGTGATATCGGCATCGACCGTGACGTCGTAAAAGGCGAGATAGGCCGCCCAGAGCTCGCGCCAACGGGCTTCGTCCTCGGGGCGGGCATCGCGTATGGTCGCGGTCATGGGCTCTCCCTTTCTTCAGCCGCCGGCTTCGTCGAGCAGCGCCATCGCATCATCGGAAAGCGCCAGTGTCGCCGATTTCACCAGGCTTTCAAGCTGCGAAAGGCTGGTGGCGCTGGCGATCGGTGCCGTCACGCCCTTCTTACGCAGCAGCCAGGCGAGCGAAATTTCCGCCGGGCTGGCGGCGGTCTCGGTCGAAACCTTGTCGAGCGCGGCCAGGATGCGCAGGCCCTTGTCGTCGAGATATTTCGAAACCCGGCCCTCGCGTGCGCGGCCTTCCGTATCGGCCTTGCTGCGGTATTTACCGGTGAGAAAGCCGGCGGCGAGGCTGAAATAGGTGATGACGCCGATATCCTGGGCGATGCAGAGCTCGGCGAGTGGCCCTTCGAAGCTTGCGCGCTCATAGAGATTATATTCCGGCTGCAGGACGTCGTAACGCGGCAGGCCGGCCTTTTCGGCCGCGTCGAAGGACGCCTGGAACAACTTTGCATCATAATTCGAGCAGCCGATGGCGCGGATCTTGCCCTGCTGCTTCAGCTTGGCATAGGCGCCGAGCGTTTCCTCATGCGGCGTATCGGCATCCGGCCAATGCGAGAGATAGAGGTCGATATAGTCCGTCTGCAGCCGGCGCAGCGAATCCTCGACCGCCTTCAGGATATAGGTCTCCTTCAGCGTCTTTCCCTGTCCCATGTCGGAGCCGACCTTGGTGACGATGACGGCCTTGTCGCGGGAAACCCTTGCCTGCCTCAGCCAGCGCCCGATGATTTCCTCGGAATCGCCGCCCTTGTTGCCCGGAACCCATGCGGAATAGACATCGGCCGTATCGATCGTGTTCAGGCCCGCATCGAAGAAGGCGTCGAGAATGGCAAAGGATGTTTTCTCGTCGGCCGTCCAGCCGAACACATTGCCGCCGATGACGATCGGCGCGACCGAAAGACCTGTTTTTCCAAGCCGGCGCATTTCCATGACGCTCTCCAGTAAGGTGATGTGATTGAAATCGCGGATACGGCAGAACGCCGCCCTCGCCCAAACTTAGCGCGATCGGCGCGTGAGGAAAGGCAAACTTCCGTGATTTGAGGTCTCGCCATTGCGCCGCAGCGAAGGCCTGCATATGGTTCGCCGAAATCAGTTCTGGGAGGCTTGGATCATGCTGCGTTTCGGTATCATTTCAACGGCGAGGATCGGCCGCGACAATGTCATTCCCGCGATCCAGGATGCGGAGAATTGCGTCGTTACGGCGATTGCGAGCCGTGATCTCACGCGCGCAAGGGAGGTGGCCGACCGCTTCTCCGTGCCGCATGCCTTCGGCTCCTACGAGGAGATGCTGGCCTCCGACGTCATCGACGCCGTCTACATCCCGCTGCCGACCTCGCAGCACATCGAATGGTCGATCAAAGCCGCCGATGCCGGCAAGCACGTGCTCTGCGAAAAGCCCATAGCGCTGAAAGCCGACGATATCGACGAAGTGATCGCCGCGCGCGACCGTAATCGGGTGGTGGTCACCGAAGCCTATATGATCACCTATTCCCCGGTCTGGCAGAAGGTCCGCGCGCTGATCGCCGAGGGCGCGATCGGTTCGCTCCGCCATGTGCAGGGCGCCTTCACCTATTTCAACCGCGACCCCGCCAATATGCGCAACGTTCCCGAGCTCGGCGGCGGCGGCCTGCCCGATATCGGCGTCTATCCCGTCATGGGCACGCGTTTTTCCACCGGCAAGGAGCCGCTCAGGATCCAGGCGGTCACCGAGCGCGATGCGGATTTCGGCACGGATATCTATTCGAGCGTCAAGGCCGATTTCGGCGATTTCGATCTGAGCTTCTATATCTCGACGCAGATGGCCAACCGCCAGGTCATGGTCTTCCACGGCACCGACGGCTACATCGAGGTCAAGTCGCCGTTCAACGCCAATCGCTGGGGGCCCGAGGAGATCGAGCTTGCCAACCGCAGCCACACCGAATCGCGCATCTTCCGCTTCCAGGACAGCCGCCAGTACAGGCGGGAGGTCGAGGCCTTCGCCCGGGCGGTGACGAACGGCAAGGAAGAGATCGTCACGCTCGAAAATTCGAAGCTGAACCAGAAGGTGATCGACGCGATCTACCGGGCCAGCGAGAAGGATGGCTGGGAAGCAGTTTAGCGCATAACCCCGAAAATCGAGATCGATTTTCGGAAAGGATTATGCGCCAATTTAAAGTGTTAGAGCGTCCTTTGCGCGTCCTCTTGGACGCGCGGCGCTCTAATCACTCAGCGCGGAAGACGAAGCGCGAATAGCCGAAGAAGCTGAAGACCATCGAGGCGGCGGTGGCGATCACCATCGCCGCAAGCGGCTGCAGGGATGGCAGCGACAGCAGAAGCGCTGAATAGAGCCCGTAATTGACGAGCGCTGCCGTCACCCCGACCGAGCCGTAGCGGAAGCCTTCGGCGGCAAGCGAATGGCCGGAGCGATCGAAGGTGAAGGTCCGGTTGAAAGCCCAGGTCGCCGCCATGGCGAAGGCGATCGCAATGAGCCGCGCCAGAAAAGGCCCGAGCGGCGTCAGATGGAGCAGCGCCGACAGGGTGCCGGCATCGACGACGAAGCCCATGCCGCCGGCAATCGCGAAGCGGATGAGCTTTCTCATGCAGCATCCGCCTTGCCGCGGCCGGCGCGCGATACCGGCGCGGCGTGGCTCAGCGGCGTCTTCATCGCACTCGGCGTCTCCAGGCCGATATAATGGATACGAAGCTGTTCGGCGCGGGCGCGCGCAACGGAATCCAGGATGACGCCGGCGGTGAACAGCATGAAGGAAATCATCATCAGCGCCGTCGACAGCACCCAGGTCGGCATGCGGCTGACGAGACCCGTCTGGAAATATTCCGCCAGCACCGGCGCCATGAAGCCGAGGCTCGCCAGCATGAAGGTGGCGCTGATCGCGCTGAAGAAGGCGAAGGGCCGGGTTTCCTTCATCAGCATCGCGAACATCCAGAGGATCTTGGCGCCGTCGCGGAAGGTCGACAGTTTGGAATGCGAACCTTCCGGCCGGCGGCCATAGTCGAGTTCCAGTTCGCTGACCGGCAGCTTCAGCCGGGAGGCATGCACGGACATTTCGGTTTCGATCTCGAAGCCGCCGGATACCGCCGGGAAGCTCTTGACGAAGCGGCGCGAAAAGGCGCGGTAGCCGGAAAAGATATCGGTGAAGTCGGGTCCGAAGATCGTCCTGTAGAGCAGGTTGAAAAGCCGGTTGCCGAGCGCATGGCCCTGACGGCCGGCATCGTCGTGCACGCCGCGCCGGGTGCCGACCACCATGTCGGCGCGCTCGGTCAGCAGCGTGCGCACCAGTTCTTCGGCATCATCAGGCGTATAGGTCCCGTCGCCGTCGGCGATGATGTAGATGTCGGCCTCGATATCGGCGAACATGCGGCGCACGACATGGCCCTTGCCCTGGCGCCGCTCGCGCACGACATGCGCCCCGGCAAGCATTGCCTGCAGCGCGGTGCCGTCGGTGGAATTGTTGTCGTAGACGTGGATCGCGGCATCCGGCAGCGTTGCCCGGAAGCCCCGGACGACAGGGCCGATCGTCGCGGCTTCATTATAGCAGGGAAGCAGGACGGCAATATTCAGATTGTCGGTACGCGATCGGGCCATGACTCTACTCGTTACACTTAAAAGCCGCGCTCAGCCTAAATCATCCGGCGTTAATAAGACCCTATGACGCAGGCAAAATCGGCGGTCGTCGCAACGGCTTTACACTTTCTTGATCGGCGGCGGCTAAGCTTGCCTCATCCGGAAACGAACCGCTAACCACAATGAACGCTGTGCAGCCGATCACCCATGCATCATCCGCGATCGATACCCCTCGGGGCAGGATACGCGACCTGCTGACGCGTCTCTGGCCAACTGTCATCGCTTATAGCGTCATTTTCGCCGCCGTCATTCTCGTCACCAGGCTTTCCGGCGCCACCGATTATGTCGGCCCGGACAATGACGACGGAATGCGTCTCGTCGAGGTTCGCGACTTTCTCGCCGGGCAGGGCTGGTTCGATCTGATGCAATACCGGCTCGGTCTCGCCGGCGGCACGCTGATGCACTGGTCGCGGCTGATCGATCTGCCGATCGCCTCGCTGATCTGGTTCTTCGGCCTGTTTGCACCCCGCGAGACGGCCGAGGCGCTGGCGCTCGCTGTCTGGCCGGTATCGCTCATCCTGCCCGCCATGCTCGCCATGGCCGTGGCCGGTCGGCGCATTGGCGGTGTCGCCGGCATGCACATCAGCCTCGGCTTGACCGGCCTTGTCATCTACGCCGGCAACCGTTTCGCGCCGGGCGCCATCGATCATCACAATGCGCAGCTGGCGCTGGTCGCGACGATGATAGCGATGCTGCTGGATCCCGAGCGTCGCGCCTGGAGCTACGCGGTCGCCGGCGTCGCGGCAGCCATCGCCATTGCCATCGGCGCCGAGACGACCCCCTTTGTCGCCGCCGTCTGCCTGACCGTCGCTCTGCTCTGGGCCTGGGAGGGCGAAGATTTTGCCGCTGCTGCGAAGGCCTTCGGGCTGGCGCTAGCGCTGGCGATCAGCATCCTGTTCTTCGCAACGGTACCGCCCCGGCTTTATTCGATGGTCACCTGCGACAATCTCTCGCTCGGCTATTACAGCCTGGCGGCGATCGGCGGCGGTTTGCTGTTGTTTTCGGCGGTTTTTGCCAGCCGCCTCACCCGTCTCTTGCGTTTTGCAGCGCTCGCCGTCGTCGGCGCCGGTGTTTTCGGTTCGGCGATCGTGATCGCACCGCAATGCCTGAGCGATCCGCTGGCCAGTCTCGATCCGATGCTGGTCGAGCTCTGGCTGAAGAATGTTTCGGAAGCGCAGTCGGTTTTCGTCCTCGGGCGTACCGATCCTTTCTCTCTCGGCGCCTTCTATGCGGCCGGCCTCTTCGGCATCGCCGTCTGCATCTTCCGCATCGTTCAGCGTGACCGCGTGCAAATCCATCTGGTCCTGCTCCTGCTGCTGACGACGAGCTGGGCAATCGCGTTGGTCCAGGTGCGCGGCGCGACCTTCTCGAACCTCATCTCCATCCTGCCGCTTGCGCTGCTGATCATCGATATCAGGCGCATTTCGAACGGCGACAGCGAGAATGTCGCCGCCGCCTTCGTCTACATCGTGACCGTGCTCGCAAGTGTTCCGGCCGCCTGGGCCGTCGGCGGCGGGCTTATCTCGATGCAGACGGAGAATGCCGCGCAGAAGAAGACGGCCGAGCCGGCAAAGAAGATTTCCTGCACATCGCAGGAGGCGCTGGCCCCGCTTGCCGGGCTTCCGGCCGGGCTGGTCTCCGCACCATCGGAAATGGGCGTCCCCATTCTCCGCTTCACCCAGAACCGGGTTCTCTCGGCGCCCTATCATCGCAATCAGGGCGGCATGCTGACGGAGTTGCATATCGGCCTGGCGGAGCCGCAGGAGGCGGAAGCTTTCTTGAAGGGGGCTGGGGTGACCGTGCTAGCCTTCTGCCCCAAAGACCCGCAGACGCGCGAGATCGCCAAGCTGAAGCCGGATGGGCTCTATGCTGCGCTCGGCAAAGGCAATATCCCGCCCTATCTGGAACCGCTGCCGAAACCGGCCGACGCAGGCGTGCAGTTCTTTCGCTATCGGCCGACGACGAATTGACGCCGGCCGTCCTCAGCATGGATGATTGTTAGTTCGAGACGCGCATGGCGCGACGAAGACGCTGGTTGGCATAGAGGCCAAGCACGAAGAGCATGAGGCCGCCATTATAGCCGAGCACGGCATAGACGAATGCCAGAATGGACACCGGACCGGGCGAGGTTATCGCCGCCAGCGCGAATGTCATTCCGATCAGCGCCGCGACCAACGCGATTGCGCTGGCCGAGCGCGTTTGCCCGGCGCTGATGCCCAATGCTGCTGCTGTGAGAATAATCATTTCAGCACCTTCCCAGAGATAACGAGGGGAAGAATAGGAAGCGCCAACTAACAAAGATTTACCGGCGATCTTGCCCGAAAAGCCTTTGTATTGCGGTGGTTAGCAATCCCTTTCGGGTAAAACGCGAATTGTACCTATCCGTTCCGCAACAAAACGGATTTATCGCGTTCGGTGTCGGCCGCCATCGCGGCCGAACTCAGCGGAGCGGCGATGACGTCGGCCCGTTGCCGAGTTCAAAGCCGGGAAAACGGCCTCTGCATCGATGCCGAGCTTCCCGTTTGCTGCTGATCGACATAAAAAGGTGAGATGAGCAACGTCTTCGACGGCGATTCGCCGACCAACCTTGCCGAGTATTCGGTTTCGGAGCTTTCCGGCTCGATCAAGCGCACCGTCGAAACCGCCTTCGACCAGGTTCGTGTGCGCGGCGAAATCTCCGGCTATCGCGGGCCGCATTCTTCGGGTCATGCCTATTTCGCGTTGAAGGACGACCGCGCCCGCATCGACGCCGTCATCTGGAAGGGCACCTTCTCGCGGCTGAAGTTCCGTCCGGAAGAGGGCATGGAGGTCATCGCCACGGGCAAGGTCACCACCTTTCCGGGTTCTTCGAAATATCAGATCGTTATTGAGACGCTGGAGCCGGCCGGTGCCGGCGCGCTGATGGCGCTGATCGAGGAGCGCAAGCGCAAGCTGGGCGCCGAGGGCCTGTTCGATGCCGCCCGCAAGAAGCGGCTGCCCTTCATGCCGAGGGTTATCGGCGTCGTCACGTCGCCGACCGGGGCGGTCATCCGCGATATCCTTCACCGCATCTCCGATCGTTTTCCCGTACATGTCCTCGTCTGGCCGGTGAAGGTACAGGGCGAGGGGTCCGGCGAGGAGGTGGCGAACGCCATCCGCGGGTTCAATGCGCTGGAGCCGGCAGGTACCATTGCGCGCCCCGATGTGCTGATCGTCGCGCGCGGCGGCGGCAGCCTGGAAGATCTTTGGAGTTTCAACGACGAAATCGTCGTGCGTGCTGCGGCCGAAAGCCGGATACCGCTGATCTCGGCCGTCGGCCATGAGACCGACTGGACGCTGATCGACTATGCCGCCGATGTCCGCGCCCCGACGCCGACCGGTGCCGCGGAAATGGCGGTGCCGGTCAAGGCGGAGCTCGAGGCGCAGGCCGCCGCTCTCGCCGCACGCCTGCAAGGCTGCATGAACCGGCAGATGGATCAACGCCGTCAGTCCGTCCGTGCCCTGATGCGGGCATTGCCGTCGCTCGATCAGCTTCTCGCCTTGCCACGCCGGCGTTTCGACGAAGCGGCTGCCGGCCTTGGCCGCGGGCTGGAACTCAACACCATCAACAAGCGCCGCGGCTTCGAGCGCGTCGCCGCGCATCTGCGCCCCGATGTGCTCTCCAATCGCATCGCCGAACGCCGCCAGACGCTGAACGAGCGGATCGTGCGGGCCGAGCGTATGGTCGAACGGCTGATCGACCGTTCGAAATCGCGCGTTGAGCGCGCCGAAGCAATCCTCGCCTCGCTGCCTGCCCGGCTGAAGACCCAGACCGACCGCGGCCGCGAACGGCTCGGCAATCTTTCGCGCCATGCCGATACGGCGATCCGTCACCAGCTGACCCGTGCGCGCGCCGAGCTTTCTTCGCAGGACCGCGTGCTGCAGTCGCTCTCCTATAAGAATGTGCTGAAGCGCGGTTACGCCGTCATTCGCGATGAGGATAACAGGCCGGTCTCGCAGGCTGCTCAAATTTCCGCCGGCATGGGCATCGCCATCGAATTCGCCGACGGTCGTGTCGGCGCGATGACCACGGAAGGCGGCACACCGCCGGCCGGTGCCAAGAAGCGCAGCGCAAAACCCGCAGAACCGCAGAAACAGGGAAGCCTGTTCTGACGATGCGGATCCTGCTGGTGCTTGCCCACCCATTGCCGGACAGTTTTGCCGCCTCCGTGGCGCGCACCGCCCGCCAAGCATTGGAAGCCGCCGGGCATGCCGTCGATTTGCTCGATCTCTACGCCGAGAATTTCGATCCGCGTTTGTCCGAGACCGAGCGCCGCGGCTATTTCGACGTGCCCTACGATAGTTCAGCCGTGGCCGGCATCGTGGACCGACTGAAGGCCGCCGACGGCCTCGTTCTCGTTTTTCCGCAATGGTGGTTCAATTTCCCTGCTGTCCTGAAGGGCTTCTTCGATCGCATCTTTGCGCCGGGGGTCGCCTTCACCCATGATGCCGCCGGAGGCCGTATTGTGCCGCAGCTCACCAATATCAGGCTGCTCTACGCGCTGACGACGACAGGTTCGCCCTGGTGGCTGGTGCGTCTCTATATGGGCGATCCGGTGCGCCGGCTGTTGAAGCGCGGCATCGCCGCCTTCTGCTCGAAGCGGTTGAATTTCCGGATGCTCAGCCTGCACGACATGGACCGTGCCACCAATGCAAAGCGGACGGCGCATCTCGATCGCGTGCGCAAGCTGCTATCGGCGATCCGATGACTCGGCGTCCGAAAGGAACTTGCGCGGCAGGCACCGTCGCGAGCCCTTTCAGTCAGCGTGATGAGCACGGTCCTGCGGTCAGCGCTTCATACTGTCAGCGTAGGATGACGCCGCTCAGGCCCATTCGCCCTGCCGCATCACCGGAACCCGCGAACCATCCGGCTTGATCCCGTCGATATCGACCTTGCCGGAGCCGATCATCCAGTCGATATGGATCAGGCTGGAATTGCCGCCCTGCGCCTTGATCTGCTCCTGGCTGAGCGTCGCACCGTTCAGGAAGCATTTGGAATAGCACTGGCCGAGCGCGATGTGGCACGAGGCGTTTTCGTCGAACAGGGTGTTGTAGAACAGGATGCCGCTGGCCGAGATCGGCGAGGAATGCGGCACCAGCGCCACTTCGCCGAGCCGGCGCGCGCCCTCGTCGGTATCGAGCACCTTGTTCAACACCTCCTCGCCGCGCGATGCCTTGGCCTCGACGATCCGTCCGCCCTCGAAACGCACCTGAATATTGTCGATCAGCGTGCCCTGATGCGAAAGCGGCTTGGTGCTGGAAACATGGCCTTCGACGCGCAACGCATGCGGCGTGGTGAAGACTTCCTCGGTGGGGATGTTCGGATTGCAGGTAATGCCGTTCTTGGCGGTGGAAGCGCCGCCATGCCATTCATGCCCGTCGGCAAGGCCGACCGTCAGGTCCGTCCCCGGTCCTTGGAAATGCAGCGAGGCGAAACGTTCGCCGTTCAGCCAGGCGGAGCGCTTGGCGAGATTGGCATTGTGTTCGGCCCAGGCGGCGACCGGATCGCTGACATCGACGCGCGAGGCGGCAAAGATCGCCCTGGCAAGCTTGGCGATCGCGATCGGTTCCGGATCGTCGGGGAAGACCACCTTGGCCCAGGACGGGTTGGGATAGGAGACGATGTTCCAGTTGATGTCGAAATTCGAGATCTTCTCCAGCGCCGGCTTGTAGGCGGTGGAGTTGGCGCGATTGGCGCGGCCGACCTTGCCGGCATCCTGCTCGGAAAGCAGCATCGGATTGTCGCCGGCGACGGCAAGACGGGCCGCCCCGTTGGCATAGGCCTTGGCCATGCCCTCGTAGAGCCAGCCGGAAGCGCGGTCGAAGCTCTCGTCGCCGCCATATTGATAGCGCGCCAGCGTCGTTTCCTCGTCGGAATAGAAGGCGGTGACCAACCCGGCGCCGGCCTGATAGGCGTGTTTGGTGATCAGGCGCACCAGCGGCAGCGCCACGACAGGCGCGGTGACCACCAGATCCTGACCCTTCTGCAGCTGCAGCCCGACCTTGACGGCGACTTCCGCAAGCTTTTCCAGCTTGTCGGGATCAACGGTGTTCTGGCTCTGGGGCATGAAAGTCATGGTTCAACCTGCCTTCTGTCATTAACGGTGAGAGGCTGGAAGACTTAGACCCGTTTGCGGCGAAAATGAAGCGTATCGCCGCCAAATTGCAAGCGGTCGGATGGACGTCCGGCCGCAGCGCGGGCTTCAGGCGGCCGCCTCCAGCCTGAGCAGGATCGAGTTATGCTTTTCGAGGAATTCGACCAGCCGCTGCGGGTAGTCCGCACTGACGGCGGCCTTGACGCTTGCCCGTTCGGACAGCGCCTTGCGCCAGTGCCTCACCCGCTCCAGCCCTTCGAAGATGCCGCTGTCGCCGAGCGTGTCGAAGAGATCGAAATAACGAAAGACCGGCGCGAACACGGCGTCGACCAGGCTGAAGCCGTTGCCGGCGAAATAAGGCCCGTCCGTCAGCACCGTCTCGATTGTCGCGAATTTGGCGATGAGCGCCTTGCGTTTGATTTCCAGCTGCGAGGCATCCTCGGCCGTTTCATAGCCCCAGAGATCGGAAAGCACGGACGAGCCGAATTCCATCCAGCCGCGATGGCGGGCACGCGTCAGCGCGTCTTTGGGATGCAAGGCGACGCCAATCTGCGTTTCCTCGAGATATTCGCAGATGACGCTGCTTTCGAACAGCACGGCCTCGCTGCCGTCCTCCTCTTCGATCCTGAGCAGCGGTACCTTTCCGAGCGGAGAGATCTTCAGGAACCAGTCCGGCTTGTCGGCAAGATCGATGTTGATGCGTTCGAAGGGCACGCCCTTTTCGAGAAGCGCGATCGCGGAACGCTGCACATAGGGGCAGAGGTGATGGCTGACGAGAGTAAGCTTGCTCATGGCGGTCTCCACGGGATGATAATAGATGTAATTGCATGTAATATCACTTGCGGCTGAATTCAAGGTAGATGTAATTGCATTTATGTCCGAAAAAACGCCGAATCCGAGCGAAGCTGTCACCTCTGCCTGGACGAGCATCATGCGCGCCCGCGAGCGCTTGCTTGGCGCGATTGAAGCCGACCTGAAAGCGGCAGGCCTCCCGCCGCTTGCCTGGTACGACGTGCTGTGGGAATTGGCGCGCTCGGAAGACGGCAGGCTGCGCCCCTACGAGATCGAGGAGCGGACCTTGCTGGCGCAGTATAATCTTTCCCGGCTGATCGACCGGCTGGAAAGCGAGGGCCTGGTCCGGCGCGAAACCTTCGCCAGCGATGGCCGCGGCCGCTGGGTGGTGATGACGGATGCCGGCCGAAAGCTTCGCGAGCGCATGTGGGCCGTCTATGCCAGATCGATCGAGACCCATATCGGCTGCAGGCTTGCCGAAAGCGAGGCGAAGACGATCGCCGGCCTGCTCGACCGCTTCTTATAGTTTCAATCGCCAGAGCATCGGCATCCTGTTCTGATCAGGCAATCAGCGGCGCGGCGACGGCCTTGAGCACCGTCAACGCATCCTTCGGATCGATCCGCACCTGCAGCCCGCGCTGCCCGCCATTGATGAAGACCAGCGGCTCGGCAAGGGCGGCTTCCTCGATCGCCGTCGGCACCGTCTTCTTCTGGCCGAACGGGCTGATGCCGCCGACATGATAACCTGTCAACCGCTCGGCATCGGCGGGCTTCATCATGTTGGCCGATTTGCCGTGAAAGGCGTTGGCGAGCTTCTTCATGCTGACCTCGCGGTCCGACGGTACGACGACGCAGACCGGTTTGCCGTCCACCTCCGCCATCAGCGTCTTCAGCACCCGGTGCGGCGCCTCGCCGAGCGCTTCGGCCGCCTGCAGCCCGACGCGCTCGGCATTGGGATCGTAATCATAGGCATGGACCGTGAAGGCGATACCTGCCTGCGAAAGAAGCTGTGTCGCGCGCGTGGTCTTGGACATCTCTCCCCCTGAGCTCAGCGAGCCGTCTGTCAGCCGCCGAACGTACCGGCGTAAATCTCCGGCTTGAAGCCGACCAGCAGTTTGCCCTTCGTCTCCAGCACCGGTCGCTTGATCATCGACGGCTGATCGAGCATCAGGGCGATCGCCTTTTCCCGGGTCAGGTTCTCACGCTCGGCATCGGGCAGTTTGCGGAAGGTGGTGCCGGCGCGGTTGAGCACGGTATCGAGGCCGGCCTGGTCGATCCAGGCTTCGAGATGGGCACGGTCGATACCGAGCGCCTTATAATTGTGAAACTCATAGGCGACGCTGTGTTCTTCCAGCCAGCTGCGGGCCTTCTTCATCGTGTCGCAATTCTTGATGCCATAGATGGTGACGGCCATGCCCGAACGATCTCCCTGTGATGACAGCGGGATAACATGCAGGCCGGTCGGCGCAAACGCCGTGCGACGATTTATCCCCCGCGCGCCGATGATCGCGGCAGGCAAAACCGCCCCGCTTAATTCTCCAGCGCCCCGGCCTTGCGCGCCGCCTGGCTTGGGTTCTCGCAGGCGATCTTCATCAGGTCGCCGCGCCGCCGCACCAGCCGGTCGGAGGTTCGGGTCAGGATCAGCCCGTCCTGCGGCGCCGTGAGCTCGATGCTGCCACCCGGCTGCCCCGGCCGGGCGACGATCGTCGCAAGAAGATCGCCTTCCGCAACCCTCTCGCCGATATTGCGATGGAAGAGCACGGCGCCACCTCCTCCGGCGCGAATGATCTCGACATTGTCGAGCGGCACGGCCGGCCCGGAAAATGCCGTTGACCCTTGTTTCCCGTCGCCGACGATCCCCCGTGCCGCCAGGAAGCGCCAGAGCCCGTCCGCATCCCTTTTCGCCAGCACCGGATCGACATCGCGTTTGCCGCGCAGCTCGACGGTGACGGAGAGTTTGCCGGGCAATCGGGACTGGCGTTCGCCGGGAACCTGATACTTCCATGCGAAACCGACGGACTCCTCGAAGGCCGAGCTTTCGCCATCCGAAAGCAGCACGGCCTCCATGTCGAGCGCGGCGGCGAGATCGGCCGCCTCAGGCCAGAAGGCCTCGTCGATATAGGCATATTGCAGGGATTCGTCGTCGCAATGCAGGTCGAGCACGAGATCGGCGCCGAGCGCCATATGCAGCAGCTGCCGCTTCAATCTGTCGGTAGCCGGATAATCGTCGAGGTCCTCGATCAACAAGGCCCGATCGACAAGGGAGATCAGCGGGAAATCCCGGTTGAAATTGGTGCGTGAACCCAAGTCGAAACGGCCCTGCAATTCGCCGAAATGCGACTGCGCCGCACCGATCGGATTGGCCTGCGGCACAATGGTGATATCGCCGGCGATCCCGTCCTGGCTTTCTGCCTGCCGCAGCCGCTCGCAGAGGAAATGCAGGAGCACCGTTCCCGGCAGCTCACCGGCATGAAGTGCCGCCTGGATATAGGTCTTCGGCGCCTTCGCATCGCGGCCCGTAAAGCGCAGCACCGGCAGCCGCCACTCCGTTCCCGGCGTATCGCCCGGGATGATGATCTCTGAAATGTCCATGCCGCTTTCGCTCCCGTTTGCATCCATGCCGGAACAGGCCTTCAGAGCTTTATGCGCGGAAATCGGGCAAGCGCAAGCCGCGATCCCCATCATTGCCCTCAGCCGAGCAGCGGCCAGCGATCGATGATCCGATGTTCGGTCTTTCCGAGAACACTGTGGACGAGCAGGAATTCGGCGGCCGTCCATGAAACCGGTCTGCCGAGGCTTGTCGGCGGCACGGCCTTGCGGTCGTAGAGCAGCGTCATATGTGGCGTGAAATCCCGGCTTATATTGTGCTGCAATCCGGCATTGTGCATGCCGACACCGAGTTGGACATGCAGCCGTGTGAGCGGCTTTCGTCCGCCTTCACCGCAAAGCACGAGCGGCCGCGCCTTGCCCTCCCGCTTGAAACTCATGATCCTGTCGAAGGTGATCGTGATCGGTGCGCTCTCCACCGTCGCGCCGGCCTGGCGCGCCGCAAAGACCGCGTCCTCCGGTAATTCTTCATAGTCATCGATGCCGATGATCGTCATGTGCAGCGTCGTCAGGCGTGGTTTTGCGGAAAGAGAGAAAGCTTTGCCGTAGTCATCGGCGATCTTGGCCGCCTGCTGCTCGACGGCATCGGGAGCGCAGAGGGCGAAGAAGAGCCGATGTCCGCTGACGTGGCTTTCGCCCGGCCGCGCCCGACGGTTTTTGTCGTACCCGAAATCGAGGGAAATCTGGTTCATAGGCCCTCAGGGTCGTCATGACCCGCCTCGTCGGTTTCAAAATGCGATGAAGGATATTCCTGACAGGGCGACACATCAAGAACAAAAAGAGAACATAATTTCCCGATACGCGTGGCGTTAAATTCATCCGAACCATTGCCTCGGCGCCGGATGAAGCGGACTTTCTAAAAGTCCAGCGCGCGCAAGAAACGGGTTGAAACAGCGGCCATCCCATACGATTTTGATGGCAATCGAAAACGCGGAGGCTGTCATGGCTGAGACAACGCACCACTATCTCATCTTCGAAACCGCGGGCGGTTTCTGCGGCATCGCCTGGAGCGATGCCGGCATCACCCGTTTCCAACTGCCGACCAAATCAGCGGAAGCGACCGAACGGCTGCTGCTGCGCCGCCTGCCGGATGCCGAACCCGGCGCGCCGACGCCAGCTGTGCTAGAGACGGTTGCCGCCGTGAAGCGCTATTTCCAGGGCGAGGAGACGGATTTTTCCGGAGTCGAACTCGATCTTGCCGGCCAGGATGCCTTCTTCCGGGATATTTATGCGGCGGCACGGCGTGTCGGCTGGGGCCGCACGACCACTTACGGCGCGCTGGCGAAGGAGCTTGGCGCCGGGCCCGAGGCCGCCCGCGACGTCGGCCAGGCGATGGCGAAAAACCCGGTCGCTCTGATCATCCCCTGTCACCGGGTGCTTGCGGCCGGCGGCAAGATCGGCGGCTTCTCCGCGCCCGGCGGTTCGACATCGAAGGCCCGCATGCTGGAACTCGAAGGCGTCAATCTCGCACCGCCGCCGCCCGCCCAGCAGTCCCTGGGTTTTTAGGCGGCGGAGGCTTTTCGTTTCCGCAATTCCGGACGCGAAACCGCGCTACACTTTTGCGGGAATTGCTTTGGCAGCAATCTCAGCCGCTCAATGCGGGCTGGCTGTCGGCCGGATGATGATCTCGCTGACATCGACGTCATCAGGCTGGCTGACGGCGTAGAGGATCGAATTGGCGATCGCCTCGGGGCTGATCGTGATCGCCCTGAAAGCCTTCATCGCATCCCGCGCGGTCGGATCGGTGATCGTCTCGGCCAGTTCCGATGTCGTTGTGCCGGGAGAGATGACGGTCACCCGGATGCGGTCGGTCTCCTGTCGCAATCCGTCCGAGATCGCCCGCACCGCGAATTTCGTCGCGCAATAGACGGCAGCCGTCGGAGAGACGCTGTGGCCCCCGATCGAAGACAGGTTGATGATCTGCCCCGACCCCTGCGCTTTCATGATCGGAAGCGCTGCGGCAATGCCGTAGAGAACGCCCTTGATGTTGACGTCGACCATCCGGTCCCATTCGTCGACCTTGAGGGCATCGAGCGGCGAGAGCGGCATGACGCCGGCATTGTTGACGATCACGTCCAGCCGTCCGAATTCGGATCTGGCAAAGCCTGCGAAGGCTTCCACCTGCGAGCGGTCGGTGACGTCAAGCTGTCGCAGGCGCACCGTCCCGCCCTTTGCGGCGATGTCGTCGGCAAGTTCCTTCAGCCGATCGGTGCGACGTGCGCCGATCACGATATGCGCGCCGGCCGCAGCCAGCACCCTGGCCGTAGCCTCTCCGATGCCGCTGCTGGCCCCGGTGATGGCAATGACTTTTCCTTTGATATCAGACATTTCAAGCTCCATTGCAGGTTGAGGTTTTCGTGGCGGTCAGCTTGGGAAATCGGCGCTGAGCGTCGTCTCCGCCCAGGTGTCGAAATTTGCGCGCAGCGCATCGAGCCGTTCGCGGGCGATTTTCAGGGCGGGTGCACCGAGCAGGAGGCGAAGCGGCGGCTCGTCCGCCTCGAATGCCGATAGGATTGCCGTTGCGGCTCGGGTGGGATCACCCGGCTGCTTGCCGGAGACCGAACGGGTGGCCTGGCGCCGCTTGCCTGCGGTCTCGGCGTAATCGTCGATGATCGTGGCGGATTCGACCATCGACCGGCCGGCCCAATCCGTTCGGAAGGCGCCGGGTTCGAGGATCGTCACATCGATGCCAAGCGGTTTGACCTCATGCGAAAGCGATTCCGACAGGGCTTCGACCGCAAACTTGGTGGCGTGGTAGTAGCCGGTCGCCGCAAACGCGACGAGCCCGCCAAGCGAGGAGACATTGAAGATATGCCCTTGCCGGCGTGCACGCATGCCCGGCAGAACCTGCTTGGTGACATCGATCAATCCGAAGACATTGGTTTCGAACTGGGCGCGTATTTCGGCATCCTCGCCCTCTTCGATCGCCGAGAGGTAGCCGTAGCCGGCATTGTTGACCAGGACGTCGATCGCCCCGAAATGCGTTTCGGCGTTACGAACCGCGCCGGCGACGGAGTTGCTGTCCGTCACATCGAGGGCAAGGGCAAGCGCACGGTCCCCGTATTCTGTCGTGAGATCTGCCAGGGTCTCGGGTCTGCGCGCCGTCATGGCGGCGCGCCAGCCTCGGGCGAGGACGGCTTCGGCGAGTGCCCGGCCGAGGCCGGACGATGCGCCTGTTATGAACCAGATGGGTGTTGGGGAAGACATGATCGTCATCCTTTCCGGCCTGTAAATGCGGCCTTACTCCTTGTGATGTTTCCTTGTCAGACGGCGCGTCATTTGCGGCGAAGCACCATGCCGGCGTGATGGAGGGTATTGCCGTCCACGAAATCGCCGTCGGCCGTAAAGCCCGTGTCATCCCAGTATTCGATGTGCCTTCCGGTGACTTCGTAACGTCCTCGGTAGGCGCTTTCACGGTTTCCGCGGGCTTCGTCGTAACGGCCATTGGGCAGAAGTTCGTGGCGGATACGGCCGTCATCCGTCACCCACATGCCGACATAGGGATGCTGCTGCATTCTGTTCTCGCTTGTTTGTTGCTGCTGAGGGGCTCGGTCATTCACGGCATCGGCGGCAGACGAACCGATCGCCGTGCCGGCTAAGGTGGTTGCGGCGAAAAAATGCAGAACAGGACTGTTGGAAATGTTGCGCATCGATTTTCCTCTCGAAACCTCCGTTGACCTCGACTTGAAAGATAGCGTGGCCATCCGCGGTGATTAAGTTGCCAATCCAGGATGCCTTGGTTAGATATGCTAACCAATGGCGGATGATCTCGAAGGCATTTCAGTCTTTCTTGCGGTGGCGGAGGCGCGGAACTTCCGGCTCGCCGGCGAGCGGCTTGGCGTCACCCGCTCCGCCGTCAGCCAGGCCCTGCAGCGCCTGGAGGATCGGGTCGGCGTTGCCCTGGTCCAGCGCACGACGCGCAGCGTCAGCCTGACGGAGGCCGGCGAGGTGTTTTTCGACGCGGTTCGGCCATCGGTCCGCCAGGTCAAGGATGCGATGCAAACGATCCGGGAAATGCAGGTCCGCCCGAGCGGCTTGCTGAGGATCACCGTGTCCTCGATCGCCGAGAACTTCCTGTCCGGCACGTTGCTGGCCGGTTTCATGGAAGCCTGCCCCGAGATCAAACTCGATATCACCATCACCGATGACGCATTCGATATCGTCGAGGCCGGCTTCGACGCCGGCGTCCGGCTGGGCGAAGTGATCGAACAAGATATGATTGCAATCTCCGTCTCCGAAGAGCAGCGACAATGTGCGGCCGCATCCCCCAGCTATCTCGAGCGCCGCGGCCATCCCCGCCATCCCCGCGAACTGCAGGATCACGCCTGCATCGGTTGGCGGCCGCGCCCGGATACCGCACCCTATCGCTGGGAGTTCACCGAAAATGATCGCGATTTCGACGTCGCGGTCGACCCCGCCGTCACCACCAACGACATGGGAATGATGATCCGCATGGCCTGCGCCGGAGCCGGCATCACCTTCGGCATGGTGGAAACCTTCCAGCCCTATGTGGAACGCGGCGAACTCGTGCCGCTGCTGGAGGGTTTCTGTCCGCCCTTTCCGGGCTTCTATCTCTACTATCCCAGGCGCCAGAGGCAGCCACTGAAGCTGCGCGCATTGGTCGATTATATCGGCAGGTCCCGTAGGCGGTAATGCGGTCTGCGCCCCCTCAGGCTTCCCGCACCGTCTCGAAGCCTGCCGCTTGGGCTGCTTTCATAAATTTGCGGTCAAAGGTAACGAACTCTTCGCAATGGGCCGCTTTGGTCAGGTGCAACGCATCGGCAAAATCCATTCCGTTCTCAGTGAGAGCGAAGGCAAGAGCAACGATTGCAGAATCCTCGATCGTCACCGTGGACAGCCCGCCAAAGGCGCGAAGGGCACGCGCGACCTCTGCACTGCTGTAGCCATAGACGCTGCGCAGCACCCATTCGGCCTCCAGCACCACTGTCACGGCGACAAAAACGGCCTGTCCGTCAATGATGTCACGGGCGCGGACAGATTGTTCCGGATGATCGCCCGTGAGATATCGGACGACGAGATTGGTATCAATCGCGATCATGACGGCGGCGGGCCTCGGCCAATAGGCCGTCTTCCATATCATCAAGTGTTTTGGGCTCGCCGCTGAAGGGAAGCATGCCGAAGACATCGCTTGGGTCTGTCGGCGCAAAGGCAGGGGCCTGCTTCAGCAGCACCCCTTCCGCGGTTTCCTCGACAATCAGGCGCGTTCCAGCCGCCCACTCCCGCCGTTGGCGCACGGCTTTGGGAAGAATGACCTGTCCCTTGGTGGAGACGGTGGTAATGAGGCTTTCAGCCCGTGTCATCTTTTGCCTTTCTTGGTAAGACGAAAGTAAGATAGGTGTATCGCTTTCGTTATTCAAGAACTATCGCGGATGCCAGCAGCAGCCGTCCGAGAGGCGATTTACATAGTCTGTAGTCTGTAGTCTGTAGCCTGTGGCTGAAGATTGCCCACGGCACTGGGTTTTGGTATTCCCGAGCCTCGCGGATCAGCGGTCGTCTTCATGCCGGCTCTCCCGGTTGCCGCTCTGATCCACCCCATTGTCGGAGAACATATGCTGGACGACGTCTTTCCCGTTCCGACCAGAGCCTTGATCCGCCAGGGCGGGCGCGCCTGTTTCTTTCGGCTCGTCAACACCAGCCCCCTGTTGATACAGGTGCAATCGGGAACGAAGATCGTCATGGCCGATGATAAGGCTCTGCGCCTCGAGGCGGGCGCCTATGGCTTGCTGCCCGACTATCGTCCCCTGACGATGGAGAACATTCCCAAGGCGCCGCAGAAGTATCAGACCCTGGCACTTCCCGTTCCGCGCCAGCTCTTCGAGGAAGCCTACAGCAGGATGGGATCGATCGCCGTTCCATCGAGGCCTGTACCGGCAGGCACCTCGAAGCTGCCGGAGGAAGCCGCGGCATTGTTTGACTATTGCTGTCAGCCCGGCAATCTGACGAGGCTTCCCGGCGCGATTGCCAAGGCTCGTTTGATGGAGCTGATCACCTGGTTTGCGCTCTGCGGAGCGGTGCTCGGCCAAAACCAAAGTCCTCGGATCGAGGATCGGCTGCGGCAGATGATCGAAAGCGATACGGCCTTTGCTTGGACGCTCCGGCAGGCGGCGCGCTCGTTCAACATGAGCGAAGCGACGCTGAGGCGCAAACTGGCCGCCGAGAACACCGGCTTCAGTGAGATCCTGAGCGATACAAGGATGAACCGCGCCTTGGGCCTCATTCAAACCACAACCCTGCCGATGGCGCAGATTGCCTTTGAGGTCGGTTACGATTCGCCGTCTCAATTCGCGGCGCGGTTCAAGGAGCGGTTTGGCGTCAATCCACGCCATGTGCGCGGCGGCTCCGAGCGTTTTGAGCGGATCGGGGCAGAAGTTGAGCATAGCGGGGCAGATGCGCTTGTTCGGTGACGATAGATTTCCTGCATCATCAACCGCAGGAAAACAGCATGCGTTTTATCACAGCAGCACTTCTCGCCGCCTCCATCTTCGGCGCAACGGCCGCACAGGCCGAAATGAAGCTCACCTCGAAGGACTTGACCCCCGGCAAGGCGATGGCCGATGCGCAGGTCTTCAACAGCTTCGGCTGCTCGGGCAAAAACGTCTCGCCGGAACTGACCTGGTCGGGCGCTCCTCAGGGAACCAAGAGCTTCGCCATCATGGCTTACGATCCGGATGCGCCGACCGGCTCGGGCTGGTGGCATTGGTCGGTGTTCAACATTCCCGCAAATGCCTCGGAGATCGCCACCGGCGCCAGCGGTGACAAAAAGCTTCCCGTCGGCACTATCGAAGGTCACACCGACTTTGGGACATCAGGCTATGGCGGCGCATGCCCGCCGGCCGGCGACAAGCCGCACCACTACCAGTTCACCGTCTACGCGCTCTCGGTCGACAAGCTCCCGCTTCCCGATACGGCGCCGGCCGCCATGGTTGGCTTCTATGTCCGGGCAAACACGCTCGACAAGGCTTCCGTCGAGGTCACCTACGGCCGCTGAGGCCGGCTCAGGATCGCCGGCCGAGGTAACTGAACCTCGGCCGGTCGTTCCTATGCGGGCTTATTCTGCAAACCTAGCCCGTCACTGCTTCCCAACAAATCAACGGACCGTCTTCGGCATCGATACGCTCGCCGGTGCGGATGAATCCATTGCGTTGGAGGACACGCTGTGAGGCGATATTCTCCAACCCGGTCTCTGCAGAGATCAGCGCCACGCGAGGGTCGTTCCACGCCCACTCCAGCAATTGCGCAATGGCCCGCGTGGTGGATCCAAGACCCTGGCGGGACGGCGCAACCCCATAGCCGATATGGATGTTTCCATCTTGCGGAACCCGAACGATGGAGCAGAGGCCGACGATCTCGCCATCCTCGACGATCATCCAGGCCGACGGCGAAAATTCAGCGTTTATCTCCGTCGCGAGGCGGTTCAACATCCCCAGTATCTCCGGAGGCGCAATCGCACTGTCCGGGACAAGGCGCAGATGACGGGGCGCAATGCCCTTCAGCAGCGCTTCGAAGTCATGAGTGGTTAGTTCGATGATCATGGTCTTCTCGACATTAGACATGCGCCAGCATTGGGCGCGCTAAGGCCGAGCGATAGAGTGAGGATCAGCTCTCGGTCACGATGCCGAGCGCCTTCATCCCTGCCGCCACAGCCGGTGAGTTCTGGATCGTTGCGACGGCAAACAAAGGCATTCTCCTCTAAGACTTAAATGCGAATAGCAGTCCGATGCGAGCACCGCAAGATATTCGGCGACCTCTCACGCCGGCCGATGGATCTGTGCCACCGCGCCACCTGGAAAGGCCTTCGTGGCCGCGCTCGCCCTAGGAAGCGCCAGATCGACAAGGTCCGACAGCTCATGATCATTATTGCCGTCTGCCCTAGATAAGACTTGCGTGTAAGCGGTCGTTGGAAGTTTTCGCTAGTCCATGCCAAACCGCAAGATCGGTCGAGCACCTCATGGCCGTCAGCGGCTAGATGGAGCCGCCACGGAGGAGGGACGATGAAGGCGACGCTTCAAAACTATCAGGCCCGGATGCGGCGGGTGCTGGACTATATCGACCGGCATCTCGACTGTGATCTGGACCTGGAAACGGTGAGCCGTGTTGCGGCCTTTTCGAAGTTTCATTTCCACCGGCAGTTTGCGGCGACCTTCGGATTGTCAGTGCATCGCTATGTCAAGCTTGCCCGGCTGAAGCGCGCTTCGCACCGGCTGGCCTACAGGGACGCCCAAAGCGTCACCGAGATAGCGATGGATGCCGGTTACAACGCACCGGATGCCTTCGCCCGCGCCTTTCGGCAACGGTTCGGGCAATCGCCTTCGTCGTTCCGGAAGTCTCCCGACTGGGAGCCGTGGCTTGCGGCCTTCGGGCCTCTCGACAACGCAAGGAGCAAGCTCATGCAAAAGACTTTTACCACGGACGATGTGACGATTCGCGATGTGCCTCCCACGCCGGTGGCGATCATGGAGCACCGGGGCGACCCGGCGACGCTCGGCGCCACCATCCAGCGGTTCATCGCCTGGCGCACGGCCGCTGGCCTGCATCCCAGAACAAGTCCGACCTTCAATGTCTGGCGTTCCGAGCGGCGCCCTGCGTCGCCTGCCGATTACAGCGTGGATCTTTGTGTCGGGACCGGCCAACCGATCGAGGCGGACGGCGGAGAGGTCAAAGCCGGCGTGATTCCTGGCGGACGCTGCGCGGTGCTGCGTGTCGTCGGCAACACCGACAATCTGGAGCCTGCCGCGCTCTATCTTTATCGCAACTGGCTTCCGGCCAGCGGCGAAGAAGCACGCGACTTCCCGATCTATTGCCAGCGGCTGAGCTTCTTCCCCGAAGTGCCGGAGCATGAGGCGGTGGCGGACCTGTTTCTGCCGCTGAAATAGCACCGGGGGTGGGTCCTGAAAGCATCTTCTTCCAAGGAAGAAGCAAAAAAGCGCTACCCTTCCAGTGCCCCGATCATCTCCACCCGCGTCGCATGCCGGCCGCCCTCGAATTGGGCGGTCAGGAACGCATCGACGATATCGAGCGCCAGCCCTTCGCCCACTACGCGCACGCCGATCGACAGCATGTTGGCATCGTTGTGCTGGCGGATCATGCGGGCTGAGAATGTGTCGGCGCAGACGCCGCAACGGATGCCCTTTACCTTGTTCGCCGCCATCATGATGCCCTGGCCGGTGCCGCATAGGATGATGCCAAACCGGCAATCGCCGGAGGCGACGAGCCGCGCCGCCGCCTCGCCGTGCTCAGGATAATGTGTGCTCTCCGGCGTCGTCGGCCCGATGTCGACCACCACCCAGCCCTGCGCCGCGATATGAGCGGCAATGGTCTGTCGGAGCTGAATGGCGGCGTGATCGCTGGAAAGCACGATGCGGTTGCCGGTTGTCATGGAGAAGTCGTCCCGTTTCCCGAAGCAATTTGGCGGCGGTCGGATCGGCTCGGCATCACTCCCACTCAATGGTACCGGGCGGCTTCGACGTGACGTCGTAGACCACGCGGTTGATGCCGCGCACCTCGTTGATGATGCGGGTGGCGGCGCGGCCGAGGAATTCCATGTCGTAGTGGTAGAAATCCGCCGTCATGCCGTCGACCGAGGTGACGGCGCGCAGCGCACAGACGAATTCATAGGTGCGCCCGTCGCCCATGACGCCGACCGTCTGGACGGGAAGCAGCACGGCGAAGGCCTGCCAGATGGCGTCGTAGAGGCCGGCCTTGCGGATTTCGTCGAGGTAGATCGCATCGGCCTCGCGCAGGATCTCCAGCTTTTCGCGGGTGATGCCGCCGGGGCAGCGGATGGCAAGGCCGGGGCCTGGGAACGGGTGGCGGCCGATGAAGCTGTCGGGCAGGCCGAGTTCGCGGCCGAGCGCGCGCACCTCGTCCTTGAAGAGTTCGCGCAGCGGCTCGACGAGCTGCATCTTCATGCGCTCCGGCAGGCCGCCGACATTATGGTGCGATTTGATCGTCACCGACGGGCCGCCGGTGAAGGAGACGCTCTCGATCACGTCGGGATAAAGCGTGCCCTGGCCGAGGAAATCGGCGCCGCCGAGCTTCTTGGCCTCTTCCTCGAAGGTCTCGATGAACAGCCGGCCGATGATCTTGCGCTTGGTTTCCGGGTCGCTGACGCCTTCGAGCTCGCCGATGAAGCGATCGGAGGCATCGACATGCAAGAGATGCAGATTGTAGTGCTCGCGGAACATGGCGACGACGTTTGCCGCCTCGTCCTTGCGCATCAGCCCGTGGTCGACGAGGATGCAGGTCAATTGGTCGCCGACGGCCTCATGGATCAACAGGGCTGCGACCGAACTGTCGACGCCGCCCGAAAGCGCGCAGATGACGCGCTTGTCGCCCACCTGCTCGCGGATCTGCTCGACCGCTTTCTGGCGATAGGCCGACATCGACCAGTCACCCCTAATGCCGGCAATGTTGTGAATGAAGTTGCCGATCAGCTTGGCCCCATCGGGCGTATGCACAACCTCGGGATGGAACTGCACGCCGTAATATTTGCGCTTCTCGTCGGCGATGAAGGCGTAGGGCGCGTTGGAGGAGGTGGCGACCACCTCGAAACCATCCGGCAGCGCCGTGACGCGGTCGCCATGGCTCATCCAGACCTGATGACGAGACCCGGAGGACCAGAGGCCCTCGAACAGCTGGCAATCCTTGTCGACATCGAGGAAGGCGCGGCCGAATTCGCGGTGATGGCCGCTCTCGACCTTGCCGCCGAGCTGCATGCACATCGTCTGCTGGCCGTAGCAGATGCCGAAGACCGGCAAGCCGCTGTCGAAGATGATGTCAGGCGCTCGCGGCGATCCCTCGTCCACCGTCGAAGCCGGGCTGCCGGACAGGATCACGGCCTTGGGCTGCAGGCGCTGGAAGCCCTCTTCGGCCGATTGAAAGGGAACGATCTCGCAATAGACGCCAGCCTCGCGCACACGCCGTGCGATGAGCTGGGTCACCTGGCTGCCGAAATCGACGATGAGAACGGAGTCGGGATGTGCTGTCTGGGTCATGGCGAGGCTTTAATGAAAAGCGCTTCGCCTTGCAATGCGGGAAATCGGCGGCATCGGGTTTTTATTGTTCCGATTGTCCCAGAATTTAAGCCTAGAACCAGAAAACGCCGTCCTCCAGCGCCGTGAACAGGCTGTCGACGCCGTAGGAGAGCTTGCGGTCGACGATATGCAGATATTCGGTCCAGCCGGAAATATGCTGCAGTTCGACTGCGCCGTCGGAAATGCCGCGAAGGCCGATCAGCGGCAGCTTGTAGCCCTGGCAGGCGCGCAGCACCGCAAACGTCTCCATGTCGACCATGTCGGCGTCGATATTGGTATAGGCGGCGCCCGAGATGACGTTGCCGCCGGTGGAAAGGCTTGCTTCCGGAATGCCGGGAATGCGCAACGGCAGCTCGAGCACCGCGGGCAGGTCGAGAAAGGGGGTCTTGCCCTTTTCGAAGCCGAGCGGCGAGGCGTCCATATCGCGGTAGGAAACCGAGGTCACCTGATAGATTTGGGTCTGCTCCAGTTTCGCCGAGCCGGCTGAGCCGAGCGAAACGACGAGATCGGGCAGGTCGTCGGCGGCATCCAGCCGCCCCAGCGCCTTGGTCAGCGCCACCGCCGCCTCGACCGGGCCGACGCCGGTCATCAAAGGTTCGATGCGCGAACGCAGGAAGGGACCGTATTCGGCCTCGGCCGCCATGACGAACAGGATGGATTTCCCCGCGACCGATTTCAGTTCGAACTTCATCCCGTTATTCCTTCCCTACCGCGGATCACCATCATCGTTCCGGTCATGGAGGCGATGAGTTTGGCCGGCCCGTCGCTGATTGCGTAGCCTCGCCCGTCGGCGACGATGATGGTGGAGCCGGGTTTGGTGATTTCCCCGCGAAACAGGAAACGATCGCCACGCCCCGGCGACATGAGATTGACCTTGAACTCGATCGTCAGGATCGAGGCTTCGGGGTCGATGACGCTGTAGGCCGCAAAGCCGCAGGCCGAATCGAGCGCCGCGGAAATGATGCCCGCATGCAGGATGCCGTGCTGCTGTGTCAGTTTGACGTCGAAGGGAAGCTCGATCTCGACGACGCCGTGCTCGACGCGCGTCAACTCCGCGCCGATCGTCTCCATCGCCGCCTGCCGCGCAAAATTGCGGCGAATTCGCGCGCGGAAATCGCCCCTGTCAGTCTCGCTCATGTCTGCCCCTCTTGCAGCCGCGAAAGTGGCATGGTGCGCCGGATTCGACAAGCTGGACATTGCTGAAATCGGTCCGGGCGGCGATGGAAAGCTGCGTCCGTGTCGCCGGGGCAACCTTTCACCTTTCCCTTGCCGTGCAAGTCGGTACGGCTGGCCAGTACCGCTGGCCAGTACCGCTGGATTGTGGCGATCCGATGCGAAGACGATTGCAGCTTCGCGCGGTGCGCGTATTCTCCGCATCGGATCGCGAAATGATGGAGCGCCGGCATGACGACGATATCGCAATCGGTCCGGAATTTCGAGACCTGGCTGGCCGGCGAACTCGGCGACGATCTCGTCAAGGACGATCTGCGCGAGAAGCACGAGAAGATGCGAAGCGGGGATTTCGTCTTCCTGCGCGCCACCTATTGGCGCTGGTGCGAGATCATCCTCGATATCTGCCCGGAACTGTCAGGCGCGCCTGAGGTGCTGGCGATCGGCGATACGCATCTGGAGAATTTCGGCACCTGGCGAGATGTCGAAGGCCGGCTCGTCTGGGGCGTCAATGACTTCGACGACGCGGCGGTGATGCCCTATGCATTTGATCTCGTTCGTCTTGCGGCAAGCGCCATCCTGGCCCGCGGCGACGACGGTCCCTCGGCTCGCATGATCGGCGAATTGATCTTGAGCGGCTATCGCAGGGGCCTTGAAAATCCATTGCCCGTCATCCTCGAGCGCGACCACAAATGGCTGCGCAAGGCGCTGATGCTGCCGAATTCCGAACGCCGGGAATTCTGGGAGAAATATGAAATGTTGCGTCCCGGCAGCAAGCCGCCGCCATCAGCCTATGTCATGGCGCTCACCGGCGCGCTGCCGTCCGGGACAGGGCCCTTCGTGCCGAAGCCGCGCAGCGGCGGCACCGGCAGTCTCGGCCGGCCGCGTTTCGTCGCTTATGCCGAGTGGCAGGGTGGGCCGGTGCTGCGCGAGGCAAAGGCGCTGCTGCCGTCCGTCTGGTCGCTTCGCCACAGGAAGCAGGACGTGGCGATCCATGCGGACGAGATCGCCAATGGACGGGCGCGCTCAGCCGATCCTCACTACCGGGTCTCCGGCCGCATCCTCGTGCGCAGGCTCTCGCCGAACAGCTGCAAAATCGAAATCGACCGGCATCCCGAGATCCTGCTGTCGCCGACGATGCTGGAACTGATGGGCTTCGAGATCGCCAATTGCCATTCCAACGATGCGGCGGCGGTTGCGGCGATCCTGAAGGACTTGGCGGTGCGGGGAAACGAATGGCTGCACGAGGCGGCCAGGGCCGCGGCATCGAGCGTCAGCGCCGAGCAGAAAGCCTATTCCCGCGCCGGCTAGCAATTCCTGCAAAAGTGTGCAGCGGTTTCGCGTCCGGAATTGCGCTTCTCTGATTTAGATCCGCACGATGTGCTGATCCCAGGCGACGTCGCTGCGGGTCGACAGGAAATCGCCATCATAGGAAGAAACGGCAAAGCCGCTTCTTGCCGGGGCGATGCCCGCCGCATCGGGAACGACGGTCTCGGCCAGCACCTTGCCCGACTTTGCGTCAAGGGTCACCGAGGCGCCGCCCTTCGGCGAGGTGATGCCGACGAGGCCCTCGCTGCGATTGACGGCGATCGCCCCGACGTAGTTGGCAAGCCGGCGCGTCGTCTCCTCCGGCAGATCGATGAAGGAGAGATCTTCGCCTTTGGCGAAATGGCCGACAAGCGGCGGCAAATCCTTGCGGTGGCCTTCATACTGGCAGGCGAACCAGATGCGGCCGTCGCCGTCGAGATCGACGTGGCGGGTGGAGAGTTCGGCCCATTCCGCCGGCAGCACATGTTTTTCGACCAAGGCCCCGGTCGCCGCATCGATCAGTGTCAGCGACGGCTGCATCTCGCCGAGATTGAGCTTGGTGCGGCCGAAATCCGGGTGTGTCTCGATGCCGCCATTGGCGACGATCAGAAGGCGTCCGTCGTCGGACACGGTCATGTCGTGCGGACCGATGCCGTAGCTCTCGAATTCGCCGATGCGGGTGAAGCGGTCGGTGGCGTCGTAGAGGCCGATCATGCCGCGATTGCCGTCGAAGTCGTTCTCGCTGGCATAGAGCAGGCGGCCATCGGGAGAGAAGGCGCCGTGGCCGTAGAAATGCCGGTCCTCCCTGGAGTTGATGACAACAGGCTCGCTTTTATTCCAGGGATCGAAGACCATCGCAAAGGTGCCGGGCCGGCGCGCGAAGGCGACAGTCTTGCCGGTGGCCGCACTGAAGGCCATGCCGTGGGCGCGGGCGGGAAGCGCCACCTGATCGACGATTTCGCCACGCTCGGTCACGGTCGCAATGGCAAAGGAGCCGTCGGCTGTACGAATGCCTGAGGCATAGACCGCGTCAGTCCGCTCCAGGGCCATCAGCGCCCTTGGCGTCAAGGCCGCAAGGAAGCCGAGGCCGGCTGCCTTGACGAAACTGCGTCGGTTGATCGCGGCACTTCGTATCATTGTCTCAATCTCCGTCCGAGAAGGAAAAGCCAGCCGAAAGACCGATGGCTGCGCCATATTCGTCGCTGATCCGGGTGATCAGGTCACGGCTCTCGGCAAGCAGCGTATCGAGCTTGGCCTTCTCCGCATCGCTTGTCGCCACGTCGATGTCGGGATTGAGCTTCGGCACGCTGTCGAGCAGCGATTTGAAGTCCTCGTCGATTGCGGCAGCGATCGGCTGTTTGTCCGGCGGCAGAAGCTCGGCCATGCCGGCCTTCTGCCAGAGCGTGCGCAGGCCCTCCAGATTGGCGGCCATGGATTTCCAGGTATTTTTGGAGCGCCAGTAGATCGCCATGCGCGGCCGCGGCGCGCTGTCCTTGCCCTTGTAGAACTGCTCCAGCCGCTGGTCGCGGACATTCTCCGCACCATGGACGAGAATGCCGAGCAGCGCCGTCACCGCTTCCTTGTTGTCCATGAAATCGTCGCTCTGCGGGCCGGGATGTTTCCAGCTCGCCTGCACGCCGTCGGGCTTTTCCCAGGCGGCGACGACTTCGCCGGCCTCACGCTGGATATTGCCGGCAACCGCCTGGCCGTAAAGGCAGCGGAATCCATTTTTCTGGCCGACGAGATCGTTGGAGCCGTTGCCGTAGAGCACATATTCCAGCGCCGTCAGGCCCTGCAAAGCGACGCTCTTGCCGGCGATCGCATCGACTGTCGCATCCTTCGGATCGGCCTTGGCGATCAGCGCCTGCACCTGCTTGAGGCCGACACCCTTGCGGTCGGGATAAAACAGGATGTGCTCGAAGAGATTGTCCTGGATGACGGGTCCCGTCTGGACGATCTCGACGATCGACCAGTAGCGGATCGTATCGTCGAAGGCGGATTTCGCCTTGTCGAGCGTCTGTTGCGTGCCGTCGGCGCAAAGATCCTTCATCGCCGTCGTCAGCCGCGCGGCAGATTGCTGCATGTTGCGATAGCCCGGGCGGATCACCTCGTCGACGGCGCGCTGCATGACGGCGGGAACGGCATCCTCGTTCAGCCCCGCCGGGGGAGCCGCGGTCTGGGCGGCCGCCGATGTGGCGAGGCCGATCAGAGTGAGGCAAAGCAGGGGGTGCCAAAGGCGCATCAAAGTGACTCCAGGAATGTAATCAGGGCCACCCTGTCGTCTTTAGACAGGGAGGAGAAAGCGTTGCGGGCCTTTTCAGCTTCGCCGCCATGCCAGAGGATCGCTTCGGTGAGGCTCCGCGCACGGCCGTCATGCAGGAAAAATCTGTGTCCGCTGACAGTCCGGGTCAGTCCTATACCCCATAGCGGCGGCGTGCGCCATTCACGTCCGCTTGCAAGACCGACCTGCTGTCCGTCGGCAAGGCCGTCGCCCATATCGTGCAGAAGGAAGTCGGAATAGGGCCAGATCAGCTGGAAGGATTGGGCCTTTTCGGGCGTATCGCGGCGGGTGACGAACTTCGGCACATGGCAGGAAATGCAGCCGCTTTCGTAGAAGATCCGCTTGCCCTGCAGCGTCTCGGGAAAGCTCGCCTTGCGGCGCGCCGGGACGGCGAGATTTTCGGAATAGAAGGTCACGAGGTCGAGAATGGAACCCGGCGCCTCTTCTTTGCCCAGACGTTTCTGCACACCGGTCGGCATAGCAAGGCATTTTTCTTCCGCCTTGGTGCAGTCGCCCTGCGCATTCGGCTGATCGGGTGTCGAGATGCCGATATCGTTGGCGAAGGCATCCGCACTCTGGTCGCGCACCGTGGCGTTCTGCGCCTTCCAGCCGAACCGGCCGAGCGCAATCTTGCCGCTGCGATGATCGCGCACGATCGCCGCCTTTCCCGAAATGCCGTCGCCGTCGGCATCGTCGGGATCGGCATGGGTCAGGATGTCAGCCTCCGGAATGGCCTCGATCAGCCCGAGGCCGATCATCGCCGAGGCGACACGCGGCGAAATCGTCGTCGCCGGATCAAGCGGCCCGTAGGCGGGATTGACGACCGCATAGCTCGGCCGGCGCAGCGACACGATCTCGCCGTCGCTCAGCGTCACCGGTTCTTCCTGGTAGCTGATCGCCATCTTTCCTTCGGCGGCTAGGCCGGGAACAGCGAGGTCCTGCAGCTGGTGGCCGTAGACCGGATCGGGGAAATTGACGACATCAGATTGGACAATCGCCTTTTCTTCCGCCGGCGTCCTGGCCGCGCGGGAAAGCCGCAGCAGCATCGAAGTGGCGCTCGGGCCTCCTTCCGGCGGTTTGCCGCGGCCATCATTGACATGGCAGCTCATGCAGGAGCGGGCATTGAACAGCGGCCCGAGACCATCGGAGGCTTGCGTCGAGGAGGGAGCGGAAACCCAGAGCTTGCGGAAGAGCGCGTTGCCGAGCTTGAAATTCTGCTCTTCCTCGAAAGGGATGTTGGCCGAAATATGCGAGAAGCTGTCCTCGGTGACAGGGTCGATCGAGGTGGTCGCACCCGCCTGCATCGCTTCGTATTGTTCTGCCTTGGAAAAATCCGTCGTCGGTCGGGTCACGTCGGCGACACGTTTCAGATCGGTTTCGGAAAGATCGGTGCGTTGCGCCGGCAGATCGAAACCGGCGGCGATGGCTGCGGAAAAACCGGCAAGCGTGGCGCAGAGGGCTGCGCTGGCGATCAATCGGCGGGCCGGGGCATGCGACATTTCAGGGTCCGGGCCGCTCCGGCTTCGAAGCGGCCCGCCTTTTTGCTTATTTGAAGACGGCGTTAGGATTATCCAAGCTGTCGGAACCTTCAAGCTGAACCGTACCGAGATCGAGTGCGGCAATAACGCGCTGCACCGATTTCGTCTGGTCGATCAGCCCGTCGATGGCAGCCTGGACGACGGCGTTGCCTTCCTTGTTGCCTTCACCGATCATCTGGTCGTACTTCTCGACCGTCTCGCCGCGCTTAGCCATGGCGTTCATCGCGTCGAGCGTCTTGTTGAGCTTGCCTTCCACTTCGGCATCGAGCGCCTTGTCCTTGGCGGCCACCAGATCGTGCAGCGACGGGCCGCTGAGCTTGGTGCCGTCGACGCGGGTATAGTTGCCGGTATAGGCGGCGGCGATGCCGATCGCGTCATTGAGATGCGAGTTGTAGGTATTGTCGGAGAAGCAATCATGTTCTTCTTCCGGATCGTGCAGCAGCAGGCCGAGCTTCATGCGCTCGCCGGCAAGCTCGCCGTAGGACAGCGAACCCATGCCCGTCAGGATCGCCACCAGGCCGGCCTTCGGATCGGCTTCGACGTTCTTCGTCGCAGCGCCGTCCGGCTTCCAATTGTCGGTCATTTCCTGCAGGTCGGAGACGAGCAGGGTGGAGGCGGATTTCAGATATTCGGCGCGGCGGTCGCAATTGCCGTGCGTGCAGTTCTTGAGATCGTAATCCGTTGCCGGGCGGTCGCCGGCGCCGGGGCCTGTGCCGTTCAGATCCTGGCCCCAGAGCAGGAATTCGATGGCGTGATAGCCGGTCGCGACATTGGCTTCGATGCCGCCGGCCTCGGCCAGCGTGCCGGAGAGGAATTCCGGCGTCAGCTTGGAAGCGTCGACATCCTTGCCGTCGATCTTGATCGTCTTGTTGGCGATGACATTGGCCACATAGAGAGAATTTTCGTCGCTCTCGCTGCCGTAGGAGGCGTCGACATAGTCGATCAGGCCTTCATCGAGGGGCCAGGCGTTGACCTTGCCTTCCCAGTCGTCGACGATCGGATTGCCGAAGCGATAGACTTCGGTCTGCTGATAGGGAACGCGCGCCTTGATCCAGGCGTCCCTGGCGGCTTTCAGCGTCGCGTTATCAGGCGCCTTCAGGAAGGCGTCGATGGCGGCGTCGAGCGTCTTAGCCGTCGTCAGCGAATCCTCGTATTTCGCATGCGCCACGTCGGCATAGTGTTTCACCACGGCGGCAGCATCGGTCTCGGCATGTGCGGGAAGGGCGAGCAGGGCGGCGGGGGCAATCGCCAGCACGGCTGCGCGGAATGTGCGGTTGAGCTTCATGATCCTCTCCTGTGACGGGATCTTCCGTCTAATCGGGCTTCGTCTCTTCGCGCAAAAGTAAACTGGTGTCAAACGCTCTAGTTTGGAATGGTTTTAAGGATGGGCAGGTGTTGGCAAAGCTGCCCGTCTTGAACGGCATCTGTTTGAAAAGTCGGCAGCATCTGCGCCGTCTCGCCGTGCTGGGCAGCGTCATTCCGCCGCGGGCGTCACGATCCGCTATTGGCCTTGGCCGAGCCGCCTCAGCCCTTGCGCTGCATGCGGCAGAAGAAGAAGCCGTCCGTATCGGTGGAGGCCGGCGTCAGCGTCACTGTCAGGCCGTCGGAAGAATGCGGACGCTGGGCGTCTTTTCCAAAGAGCTGATCCCAGGCGGGCAGGGCGCTGACGATCTGAAAATCGGGATTGTCGGCCGTGAAGCGGCGCACCTGTTCCTCGTTCTCCTGCGGCAGGACCGAGCAGGTGACGTAGATCAGCTCGCCGCCCGATTTGACGAAGCCGCTCGCCTGCGTCAGCGCATCCTGCTGCTGGGCAGTGCGCTCGTCGAGGTTCTTTGCCGTCAGCCGCCATTTCGTATCGGGACGGCGGCGCCACGTGCCGGTGCCGGTGCAGGGCGCGTCGACCAGCACCTTGTCGCAGCGCCCGGCAAGGCCGGAAAGCGCCCTGGCGTCGTCATGCACCTGGACATTGCGCGTGCCCGCCCGCTTCAGCCGTTCGATGATCGGCGCCAGCCGTTTGCGGTCGGCGTCATAGGCGTGAACCTGTCCCTTGTTCTGCATGGCCGCCGCCATGGCGAGCGTCTTGCCGCCGCCGCCGGCGCAATAGTCGAGAACCTGTTCGCCGTCGCTGGCCAGCACCAGATCGGCGACGATTTGCGATCCCTCGTCCTGCACTTCGAACCAGCCTTTCTGGAACGAAAGCTCGGCTGTGACGTTAGGAAGACGCGAGGCGCCTTCGCCGGCGGCAATCCGGATGCCGTAGCGGGCGATCCTGGCTGCATGCGCGCCGGCCCTGTCGAGCGCCTTGACGACCTTGTCGCGGGACGCCTTGAGGCTGTTGGCGCGCAGATCGAGCGTCGGGCGGGCGGCAAGCGCCTGTGCCTCGGCCAGCCAGTCGGCGCCGAAGGCCTGTTCGAAGGAGGATTGGACCCATTCGGGAATATCGCCGCGGATATGCGGCGGCGCATCGCTAAGCGAGCGGCTTTCAAAGGCCGAGACGGCCTCGGCCGAAAGCGGCGGCGGCGCAAATTTGTCATCCGCCAGCTCGGTGGCAAGACTGTCGGGGGTAAAACCCCATTGGCGGAACATGACGGCATGGGCAATGGCCTGAGCACTGTCGTCGTCCATCAGCCAGGCATGGGAAAGCCGCATGCGCAGGGCGTCATAGACGATGTTGCCGATCGCAGCACGATCGCCGGAGCCGGCGAAGCGGTGCGCAAGGCCCCAGTCCTTCAGCGCGTCGGCGACAGGGCGCTTGCGGGCATCGATGTCCGCGAGCACAGAAATCGCCCCTTCGAGGCGGCCGCCCAAACGCATTCACATGTCTCCTGTTGCCGTGGCGTGCGATGATCCGCAACAGGCGCGACAGTCGCGGGCGGATTGTTCACAAGTCTCAACCGCGTGGTAGCCGCGATTGACGGCAAGAGCAAGGGTTGGGCTCAGCTGATGACCTGGTAGCAGACTTTCGCAGTGCCGGAGCTCACCATGCCGATATTCTGGGCGGCGGCGCGCGACAGATCGAGCACGCGGCCGCGGATGAACGGACCGCGATCGTTGATGCGAACGACGACGGTGCGGCCATTGTTGCGGTTGGTGACTTTCACCTTGGTGCCGAAGGCAAGCGAACGATGTGCGGCAGTCAAGATGGCAGGATTCATACGTTCCCCGGAAGCAGTTTTGGAGCGAAGTGCGTACCATGAAGCACCGCCGCAACCATTGCCAGCAAAACCTTCCGCCGGAAGCATGGAAGAACAGGCTGCAATAGTTGCCGCGGCGATAATAGAACGACGTATTTTCTTCAAAACAGAGTATCCCTCAACTATTGAACTCACGCCCTTGCAGGCGGCGGGGCTTAAATCTGTTAAAAAGTGGCGAAAAAGTGCCGCCATCGTTCACGGAATATTACAATCTGTAACATTCGTGAGTGTTTCGGCGAAATTTTAGAAATCGACGGCAATCGTCAATGTGGAAAAAACATAATGAAATCAGTTAAAATACGAACGAATTTTCCGAAGAAGTAGTTAACGCCCTGGCGTTCACGAAAATCGCAAAAATATTTTTCCGATTTCGCCATATTTGTTGCCACATTTGGGCAAATTCAAAGGCCGTTAACCATAGTATGCGGCGAAAATTGTCCCACCAAAGCGCGAAAGTAGGAATTTCCTACTCATTTTGGGTGAGTAACCCCTGTTTGCAAACAGCAGCCTGATCTAGAGCCTTTCCGGATTAGATTGAAGCATTCTGCCGGAGCAGGTTTTCGTCAGGACAGAGGCGATTGGCGAAGGGCATACCTCTTGGTACGGTCGAGCCGATCGCCTTTGTCCTGGCGCAAAGATGCCCGGCCCTTCGGGTTGGCTGAAACGGGCCGGCTGATCGACCGGCCGGCTTGGCCGTAGAGCTGGGCTACGACGCGCGCCGGCCGGTCGACCATCCGACTCCGTTTGAGCCAACAGAATGCTGCAATCTAACCCGGAAAGGCTCTAGCCGCGCCAGCGTCCGTCCTGCCACAATTGCGCAAGCGACATGGGATAGTTCGGGAAGGAGAATTGGAAGCCGGTGGCCTTGAGTTTCGCATTCGAGATGCGTTTGTTCTCGCCGTAGAAGGAGCGTGCCATCGGTGATAGTTCGGCGGTCTCAAAAGCCTGCTCCGGTGGCGGTTCGACACCCATCAGGCGGGCTGCCTCGACGATCACGTCTTGCGGCGGGGCGGGCCGGTCGTCGGTGACATTATATATACCGCCGAGCCCGCGCTCCGACAGGAAGCGGGTCGCCGCGCCGATATCTTCGACGCGGATGCGGTTGAATACCTGGTCCTTCTTGATCAGCCGGCGCGCCGTGCCCTTTTCCAGATTGCAGAAGGCGTTGCGGCCCGGCCCATAAATGCCGGAAAGGCGCAGCACGGCCGCCGGCACACCGCGCTCCCGGCCCATCGCCAGCCAGCCCTCTTCCGCCTCGAGCCGCTCCTTCGAGCGCCCGGAAACGGGCAGGCAGGGCGTTTCCTCGTTCACCCAGGCGCCCTTATGATCGCCATAGACGCCGACGGTGGAGAGATAACCGATCCATTTGAGACGAGGCAGCAGGCTTGCGCCATCTTTGCCAAGCAGCCGCAGCAGCGGGTCGGCCTGCCCGGGCGAGATCGACTGCACGAGGTGCGTGACATCGGCCAAAGCCCGGCGCAGCCCTTCTTCCGTGGTCTCGCCGTCGAAAAGGAATGCGTCGATGCCGTTCTGGCGGAGCACGTCCATCTTGTCTGGCGAACGCGTCGTGCCGGAAATACGCACGCCGTCGCCTGATAAGGCCTTGGCGATCGCCGTGCCGGAATAACCGCAGCCAAAAATCATCACATGCATCAGCCCACTCCCGCCAATCGCCATTCGTTCAAGACGTCGTCATCTCTCTCGTGAGCCCTTTGTGCGGCAAAGGCAGAGAATTCGCCAGCCTCCATCAGCCGTGAAAGCGCCCAGACCGCCATGCCGCGCACGACAGGCGAGGGATCGCTCGCGAGCATGCGACATTGCCCGATCAGCGCCGTCTCGCCGGAATTGCCGGCGGCGATCAGCACGTTGCGGACGAAGCGGTCGCGGCCGATCCGCTTCACCGGCGAGCCGCTGAAGAAGGTGCGGAAGGCGGCATCGTCAAGCGTCAGCAGAAAGGCGATCGACGGTTCCTTCAGCTCTTCCCGCGCCTGCAGCTTCATCTCGGAGGCGGAGCTTGCGAACTTGTTCCAGGGACAGGCGGCAAGACAGTCGTCGCAGCCATAGATGCGATTGCCGATCAGCACGCGCAGATCGGCGTCGATCGGTCCCTTGTGCTCGATGGTGAGATAGGAGATGCAGCGCCGCGCGTCGATCTGGTAAGGCGCCGGGAAGGCAGCCGTCGGACAGATGTCGAGGCAGGCGCGGCAGGAGCCGCAATGATCGTTCTCCGCCGCGTCGACGGCAAGATCGGCAGTGGTGAACATCGTGCCGAGGAACAGCCAGGAACCGTGCGTGCGGCTGACGAGATTGGTATGTTTGCCCTGCCAGCCGAGCCCGGCGGCCGCCGCCAGCGGTTTCTCCATGACAGGCGCCGTATCGACGAAGACTTTCACATCGGCGCCGGCGCGCGCCGCAAAGCGCGTGGCGATCTCCTTCAGCCGGCCCTTGATGACGTCGTGATAATCGCGGTTGCGGGCATAGACTGAGATAGCTGCCTTATCAGACTTGTCGAGGATACCGCGCGGATCTTCCTCCGGAGCGTAATTCAGGCCGAAGACGACGACGGAGCGCACCTCGCTCCACAGTGTGCGCGGATCGCCGCGCCGGTCGCGCGTCTCCGCCATCCAGTCCATCGTCCCGTGGCGCCCGGCATCGATGAACTGGCCGAGCCGTTCCTTGGCTTCGGGGATCGCGTCCGGGCGCGTGATGCGGCAGAGATCGAAGCCCTTGGCGGCAGATTCCGCCCGAACGAACTCGGTCAAATTGTCGCGGCGGCGGCGCTCTTTGTCGTCATTCTTCGGTTCGGGCATGAAGAGCCCTCGTCAGAAATCCAGATCGGCATAGTGTGAAACCGGTGTCAGGCCGCGCACGCGCTCGGTCAGCATCGGCCGGAAAGAGGGACGCGACTTCAGCCGCTGGTACCAGTCCTTGACGACGGGCGCGTCCGCCCACTCGATTTCGCCGAGATAGTCGAGGATTGAGATCGACGCCGCAGCGGCAAGATCGGCATAACTCATCCGCTCGCCCGCCAGCCACTGACGCGAGCCGGCAAGCCAGGTGAGATAACGCATATGCTGGCGGATATTCGCGCGGGCCGTGCGCAAAATCTTCGAATCCGGGGCTCCGCCGCCCTGATCGGCGGTCATCTGCAACTTGTAGACACGCTCGCGGGCGAGCGGCTTGGTCACGTCGTTTTCCATCTTCTGCATGAACCATTCGGTCAGCCGGCGGATTTCCGCCCGCTGAAAGGGGTCTTCGGCGAGCAGCCGCCGGTCGCGTTTCAACACGCCGTGGGTCTCGTCCAGATATTCGGAAATAACGCTCGCGCCGCAGAGCGCGCGCATGCTGTCGTCGACATAGACCGGCAGCGTGCCGGCCGGATTGAGCGCCAGGAAATCCCGGCGCTTCTCCCATGTCTGCTCCTCGATCAGATCCGCCTGATAGCCGTATTCCGCCAGGATCAGCCGGACGAAGCGAGATGCGGATGACATGGGATGATGATAAAGCGTGGGCATCGATACTCGGGCTTTGTGATTGCTGTTACAGGACTGTGTGGCAGCTCAATTATAGCGCCCTAGTCATGACTCATTGGTTGAAGCTATAGGAGCTTGGCCCCGCCAATACAAGCGAATCGGATTTTACCCCATCTGACGATGGCGAAACACGGTCTAACGAACGAATGGAAGCGGCAGCCTGATCGACCCAAGCGCTCAGGCCCGGCCGAACTTTAAACCGGAGACGATGTATGGATTATATAAATGCTGCAATTCTCGGTATCATAGAGGGGATCACCGAATTTCTGCCGATCTCGAGCACCGGCCACCTGATCATCGCCGAGCAATGGCTCGGACACCGGTCGGACATGTTCAATATCGTCATTCAGGCGGGCGCCATCCTCGCCGTCACCATCATCTATTGGCGTCGTCTGCTGGATCTGGTGCTCGGCTGGCGCGAGCCTGAGAATCGCGATTATGCCGCCAAGCTGATCGTCGCATTTCTCATCACCGCAATTCTCGGCCTTGTGGTCAAGAAGCTCGGCTTCGAACTTCCCGAGACTGCAACGCCGATCGCCTGGGCGCTGATCATCGGCGGTATCTGGATGATCTTTGCCGAATGGGCGGCCGCACGCAGGCCACCGCACAAGGAGATCACCTGGCTTGTCGCCATCCTGGTCGGCATCGCCCAGATCGTTGCGGGCGTGTTCCCGGGAACGTCGCGCTCCGGCGCCACCATCTTCGTCGCCATGCTGGCCGGCACGGGCAATCGTGCTGCGGCAACCGAATTCGCCTTTCTCGTCGGCATCCCCACAATGTATGCCGCAAGCGGCTATGAATTGCTGAAGACGTTCAAGGATGGCGGCGCGGCTGGCGAAGACTGGACGGCGCTCGGCATCGCCTTCGTCGTTTCCACCATCGTCGCCTTCGTCGCGGTCAAATGGCTGCTTGCCTATATCAGAAGCAACCGGTTCACGCTGTTTGCCGTCTACCGCATCATTCTCGGTGTCTTGCTGCTCGGCATGGCTGCGACCGGCTTGATCGGTTGAGGCTTCCTTACGAGTCTGCATTCGCGCAAGTCCCGGCGCGAATGCAGTGCCTGTCGGAAGGTGGCGAACGAATACCCGCGCCCCGCCAAGCGTCGATTTTTCAGATAGCTATATTGAGAATAGGCGTCTGCCGCTGCTTTTGAAGCAGGCAATACCGAGCGTTCATTGTGGAGCGCCCTTGTTCGGCGTTCCCGACGGCTTGTCGTTATGAGATGCCGGCGCAGAGGGCCGACCTTTTCGTCAATGGCTGATCGAAGCCGTCGAGCAAGGATCGACGCCATAGGCCGGCGAGCAGTCACCCTTTACCGCCGCGACCGAACCGGGCGCAACGAAGGAGCCTGCCAGGATAATTAGCGCCGCACACGCAAAAAGGAGCGCGATTGACTTGCCCATCGAGAAATGCCTTTCACAGTGATTGCCGCACGCTATCGCAGGCGTTGAAACCGTCCGAAGACGCGCGGGTTTGGTAGTCAGTGGAATGACAAATAGCAATAAACGTTCCTGCTAAATTTGGCGTTAATTCCACAAAATTTCCGATGCGTCTTTTATGCAACGCCGCGTAATATGACCGGCAAACAATCATTTCAAACTTGCGCCAGCTTTGCGTGAAGCCACGACGGCAAAACGCCGTCCGCATTGTCTGCGAACGGCGTTGTCAGAAGGCTGTAAAATTGGTCAGGCGGCCTTGCCGGTGCCGGTGTACTGGCCGTGCGGGCGATAGTGGACGAGGTAGGAGCCGAGCACCGATGCCACCATGGTGGGCGTAATACCGAGGCCCTTCAGAGTGCGGCCTTGCGCCTCGGCTTCCCCGGAGACGACATTGTCGCGCTTCAGCATGCGCACCTGATCCGGCGTGATCGGTGGCGTCACAAAGGGGACCAGCGAGGCGATGCTGCCGATCATTGAAGCGATGCCGAAAGGCAGGGATACCAGTGGGTTCTTGCGGCACGTCACCTTCAGCATCGTCTCGAGACATTCGCGGAAGCTCAGCACCTCGGGCCCGCCAAGCTCATAGATCTTGCCGCCGGCGACCTTGCCGTCGACGGCGCGGGCGACGGCCTCGGCGACATCCTCGACATAGACAGGCTGGAATTTCGTCTTGCCGCCGCCGACCAGCGGCAGGATCGGCGACATGCGCGCCATCTCGGCGAATTTGTTGAAGAAGCTGTCCTCCGGTCCGAAGACGATCGACGGACGGAAGATCACTGCATCGGGCTTGACCGAGAGGATGGCCGTTTCGGCGCGACCCTTGGTGCGGCCATAGTCCGAATCGGATTTCGCGTCGGCGCCGATCGCCGAAATATGGGTCAGCGTCGCGCCTGCCCCGCGCGCAGCTTCGGCGACCGCACGGCCGCCGAATTCCTGCACGGCGTCGAAAGTGTTGCGGCCGGCCTCGTGCAGAATGCCGACGCAGTTGACGACATGGCTCGCACCGTCGACGGCGCGGTCGATCGAGTTGCGATAGCGCAGGTTCGCCTGCACGAAGGAGATCTGGCCGACATTGCCGAGCGGCTGCAGGAAGCCGGCGAGATCGGGACGGCGCACGGCGACGCGGATGTTGTAGCCGCGCTTGGCCAGCGCCCGGACCACGTGCCTGCCCACGAAGCCGGACCCTCCGAACACGGTGACGAGCGGCGGCAGGTTGGCAAGGGTCATGGCAGGCTCCTCGAGAGGCTTGGCGGGATGCTTAATTGGCTCTCGTCTTAGCCCAATCCCGACGCGACGGGAAGGCCCATCGTACCGTCAGTTTTGCGGGATGCGAAGCTGCTCTAGACGCCTTCGACGACGACCATTTCCGCATCGGCCACTTCCTGGCGGATTTTCGCGGCGATCTGGTATTCCGGCGAATTATAGCAGTCGACCGCATGCTGCAGCGAGGGAAATTCGATCACCACGTTGCGCACGCGCGCCTTTCCCTCGAGTTCGGTGAAGGCGCCGCCCCGCGCCAAGAAATTCGCCCCATATTTTTCGAAGGCCGGCTTGGCGGCCGCCACATAATCCTTGTAGCGCTCGGCATCGCGAACGTCGACGCGGGCGATCCAGTATCCCTTGGCCATGGTCTTCTCCCTTTTGTCGTTGAAACGATTAGCGGTTTGCCGGCCAGAGCGCACTCACCATCTCGCTGAGGATGGCGCGGGCGGCCTCTTTCGGATCGGGCGCCTTGACGATCGGCCGGCTGACGACGAGATGCGTCGCCCCCGCCTTCAGTGCGTCGAAAGGCGTCATCACCCGCTTCTGGTCGCCCTTGTCGCTGCCGGCCGGGCGAATGCCGGGGGTGACGATCGCCATGTCGGGGCCGACGATCTCGCGCACCTCGGCCGCTTCCGCCGCCGAACAGACGATACCGCCCATGCCGGCTGCGCGCGCCTGTTCGGCGCGGCGCAGCACCAGGCTGTGCGGATCTTGGCTGTAGCCGGCCTCGGCAAGGTCGTCGGCGTCCATCGAGGTCAGCACGGTGACGCCAAGCAGGCAGAGGCCGGAGCCGGCGGCCGCCTCGACCGCCGCCCTCATCGCTTTCGGATAGGCATGCAGCGTCAGCATCGACATGCCCATCTTGGCGATGTTCTCGACGCCGGAGGCAACCGTGTTGTCGATGTCGAGCAGCTTCATGTCGAGGAAGATCTTCTTGCCGCTTGCGGCAAGATCGCGGGCGAATTCCAGGCCGCCGGCAAAGACCAGCTGATAGCCGATCTTGTAGAAGAGAATGTCGTCGCCGAGCGTCGAAACCAGTCTTTCCGCCTCGCCGATCGTTGGAACATCCAGGCCGACGATCAATCGCTCGCGTGCGTCCATGTGAAGTCACCCCCGCCAGTCTTCGATGGGCGTCCAGTCGCATGTTAGGCCGAGATCCGCAAGGCCGAAAGCATAGAGATTGCCGCCGCCGCCCGGCTGGTCGCGGTCGCGCGAAATCGGTCGGCCGGCCAGATGGCATTTGAGCAGCGTGCCAACGCCGCCATGGCCGACAAAGGCGATGGGTGCAGCCGCATCATGCGTGGCAAGAACGGCGTCGAATGCCTCGACGATGCGGGCCTGCGCATCGACGGCGCGCTCCCAGCCCTTGAAGCTCTGTTCCGGATGGGCGAAGAACCAGTCGGCCGCCTCTTCGAATTGCGGCGGCGGCAGGAAGCCGGTGGCCGAGCGGTCGTTCTCGTGCATGGCGGGCACGACCTCGATGCTTAGACCGGAGGCGACTGCCAGGATCTCAGCCGTCTCGATCGCCTTCGTCTCGTCGCTGGAAATGATGCGGGTCAGCCGCTTGGCCCAATCGCTCGACGCAGCCTTACGAGTGCGTTCGGCGCCGACATCGGAAAGCCCCCATTTCGGCACAGGCACGTTCGCGTCGATCTTGACCTGCGGATGGGTGACATAGATCCCGAACATCTCAGCCTCGCTTGTAGATCCACAGCTGCGCCGGCGGAATGTTGCGGACGACGAAGTCGAAATGCTGAATGTGATAGCGGTCGGGATTGGCGGCGATCGGCGAGATCGCGCCGTAGGAGATTTGCACCACCGGCCGTCCGGCCGGTAGGCGGTCGAGCAGGCTTTCGAGCAGCGACACCCGCATCGCCATCGGGAAGTTCAGCAGCGGAATGCAGGAGATGACGCAATCGAAGGTCCGGTCGCCGTAGTCGCCGAGCGTGGCCTGAAGATCGAAGGCATCGCCATTGATGAAGTGCACGCCGGGATAGGTCCGCAGCAGATGTTTGTGGAAATCCGTCGAATATTCGATTGCGACGAGATTTTCCGGCCGGACGCCGCGGCCGAGGATGGCCTTGGTGATGGCGCCTGTGCCCGGTCCGAGTTCGAGCACCGGCAGCCCGGAATGGATGTCGACAACGCTTGCCATGCGCTTGGCGGTGATCGAGGAGGTCGGCACGATCGAGCCCACCGTTTTCGGCCCCTGCATCATGCCCCGGAAGAAGCGGATTTCGTCATCGAACTTCTTGCCCAGCCGTTCCTTCACCTTGACCCGTAAGCTCATTCTCCACCCATCCGCATGTTGATCGAATGCCCTTAATATGCCGCTTGTCGCTGAAGGGACAAGGATTTTCGCAACAAGGACATCGGCATCAACAACTCATGCCGCTTTTGGGTGGGAGCGAGGCATGAGATCGGCGAGCCTCTGGCTTAAGTGATCGGCGTCGACGGGCGCGCGCAGCTTCTTGTCGGTATTGTCGAAATAGAGATAGACGTCGCGGCCCTTGCTGCGCGCCGCAAGCGGCGCCAGCACCCGCGTCGCATTCTCCGGTTCTCCGCCGGTTGCCCAGGCGCGGATGCGTTGCGCCCAGATGTCGAGGGCTTCGTCCTCATAGCCGCTGACATAGAGCTGTTCGGAACCATGCAGGCGGCAATAGATGAAATCGGCGGTGATATCCATCAGCAGCGGCCATTTCACCGTATCGGCGCAGACGAGGGCGATCTGTTGGCGCCTCAGCATGTCGATGAAGGCGGGTGATCGGAAGCTCTCGTGGCGAATCTCCAGGGCATGGCGGATCGGCTGTCGTCCGTCGATTTCAAGCCAGGCTCGCCCCTTGACGTGTCCGTCGTGCCGCCGGGCCAGGTTTGCCGCCGCTTCGCCGTTATGCGGCAGCAACGCCAGGAAATTTTCGAAAAGATCGGGATCGAAAGCCATGTTCGGCGGGAATTGCCAGAGGATCGGCCCGAGCTTGGGGCCAAGCCGCAGCAGACCCGAGGCGAGGAAATTGGCGAGCGCCGTCTCGATATTCTGCAGCCGCAGCATATGGGTGATGAAGCGCGGTCCCTTGACCGCAAAGACGAAATCATCCGGCGTTTCGTCGCGCCAGCGGCCGAAGCTTTCAGGCCGCTGCAAGCTGTAGAATGTGCCGTTGATCTCGATCGAACGGAAATGCCGGGCGGCGTAGGAAAGCTCCTGCTTCTGCGGCAGGTCTTCCGGGTAGAATTGGCCGCGCCAGGGCGCATAGGTCCAGCCGGATATGCCGATACGCACCGTTCCCGTCTTTTTCGTCATCGGATCCTCCGCTTTGACAGGAGGAAAAACGGAGGCGGGCGGCCTTCGTTCCGGTCAGACGCGCATCGGCATCAGCACGTAGAGCGCATCGTCGCCTGCCGTGTCGCGGATCAGCGTCGGCGAGCCGGCATCGGCCAGCAGGAAGATCGCTTCTTCGCCGGAAAGCTGCGCGGTGATGTCGAGCAGGTATTTGGCGTTGAAACCGATTTCCATCGCATCGGTGTCGTAACCGACGGCGACTTCCTCGGTCGCACTGCCGGAATCGGGATTGTTGACGGTCAGCATCAACTGGCCCTCGGAAAGCGCCAGCTTCACGGCGCGGCCGCGTTCGGAGGAGATGGTGGAGACGCGGTCGACGGCCTGGGCGAAGCTCGTGCAATCGACGCGCATTTCCTTGTCGTTGCCTGTGGGGATGACGCGCTGGTAATCCGGGAAAGTGCCGTCGATCAGTTTCGAGGTCATGACGATCGAGCCGATCGTCAGCCGGATCTTGGCGTCGGAGACCTCGACCGTCACGACAGCCTCGGGATTGTCGACCAGCTTCTGCAATTCGCCGACCGTCTTGCGCGGAATGATGATGCCGGGCATGCCTTCGGAGCCGGAGGGCGCGTCGACATCGGCGCGCGCCAGCCGGTGGCCGTCGGTGGCGACCGCCCGAAGTTTCAGCTCGCCCTTGCTCTCGATCGTGTGGAAGAAGATGCCGTTGAGATAGTAGCGCGTCTCTTCCGTCGAGATCGCGAACTGGGTGCGGTCGATCAGCATCTTCAGGTCGGCCGCCTTCAGCTTGAAGCTATGCGTGAAGGTGCCGGCGGTGAGATCAGGGAAGTCCGATTCCGGCAGGCACTGCAGCGAGAATTTCGAGCGGCCGGACTGCACGGTCATTGCGCCGCCATCGGTGCTGGTGGCAAGCAGCACTTCCGAACCGTCGGGAAGCTTGCGGACGATGTCGTAGAGCAGGTGGGCCGGAACGGTGGTGGCGCCGGGCTGCTCGACGCTTGCCGGCGTCGCCTCGGTGATTTCGAGGTCGAGGTCGGTCGCCTTCATGTCGAGGTTCTGGCCATCGGCCTTGAGCAATACGTTGGACAGGATCGGGATCGTGTTGCGACGTTCGACCACGCGGTGGACGTGGTTCAGCGATTTCAACAGGTTTGACCGCTCAATAGTAATACGCATGGGATGCTACCGCTTTCGACCGTGACTGTCCGGGCGCATCGAGCACCCGAAGAATGCTGTCCCGACTTGAGGTCGGGGGAGTGGACGGGCAAAATGGCAGACTTCAGCATGGCTTTGCAAGAGGCATGCACGGTCGGGCGCCTGCATTTGCGGTTTTCCAGAGCAATGCTCACAGAAATCCGAACCCTTGCCGAAGTGGTGCCGCTCGCCCATAAGGGTTCGATGACGGCGGGACGAAAGCAAATGGCATGAATGAGGAAACCACAGCGGATGCCGCCACCCGGCGAAGCTTCCGCCTGCACAATGCGACGGTGCCGGCGCGGCCGCTGGAGCCGGCGCTCTATCTCGTCGCCACCCCGATCGGCAACCTCGGCGACATCACGCTGCGTGCGCTGGAAACGCTGGCCGGCGCCGATGTGCTCGCCTGCGAGGATACGCGCGTCACCCGCGTGCTGCTCGACCGCTACGGCATCCAGAACCGCCCTTTCGCCTATCATGAGCACAATGCCGACGAGGCCGGCCCGCGGCTGCTGCAGGCGCTCGAAGCCGGCCGGTCGGTGGCGCTGGTGTCCGATGCCGGCACGCCGCTGGTGTCCGATCCCGGTTACCGACTGGCGCAGCAGGCGATAGCGGCAGGTTACCGCGTCATTCCCATTCCTGGCGCCTCCGCGCCGCTCGCAGCCCTTGTCGGCTCCGGCCTGCCGAACGATGCGTTTCTTTTCGCCGGTTTCCTGCCGGCAAAGGACAAGGCCCGCCGCGATCGTCTGGGTGAGCTTGCCGCAGCCCCCGCGACGCTGATCTTCTTTGAATCGCCGCATCGCATCGGCGCTACGCTTGTCGCCGCTGCAGACGTGCTCGGAGCCACGCGATCCGCCTCCGTCTGCCGCGAACTGACCAAGACCTATGAGGAGTTCCGCCGCGGCACGCTTGCCGACCTTGCCGCCCATTATCAGCAGGTGGAAAACGTCAAGGGCGAGATCGTTCTCGTCATCGGTCCGCCGGAGCCGGTCGAGACGGATGAGGCCGACGTCGACGCCGTGCTCGCCGACCTGTCGAAATCAATGCCGACGGCAGGCGCCGCGACCGAGGCGGCCCGCCTCACCGGCTTGCCGCGCAAGGTGCTCTATCAGCGCCTGCTGGAGATCAAGAACGCCGATGGCCGATAGCGACCTCACCGCCATCAGGAGGAAGGCGCTGCGCCGGGGCCGCATGTCAGAATATGTCGCGGCCGCCTTCCTGATGCTGAAGGGTTACCGCATCCTGGCGCTGCGCCACCGCACCCGGCTCGGCGAGATCGACATCATTGCCCGCAAGGGCGATCTCGCCGTCTTCGTCGAGGTCAAGGCCCGGCGGGGCGAAGCTGCGGCGGTCGACGCCGTCTCCATCGCCGCGCAGAAGCGGATAAGGGCGGCAAGCGATCTCTGGCTCGCCCGCCAGGCGGATCAGGCCCGCCTTTCCCTGCGCTACGATATCGTGGCGATCATGCCGGGCCGGCTGCCGCGGCACTTCATTGACGCCTTCTGACCTCTTTCGACCCATCGGATTTCCGGATCGTTAAACTTTTAGTTCCCGCGTGAACCAGCTTCTTACGACTCTCTGCTACCCCAAATCTCGGTAGGGATAACAATTGGGGATTGTTTCATGGCCTGGAAGCTGATGCTTGCGAGTGCGGTCGCCATGGCCGCGCGCTCGGTGCCTTATGCCGTGGCGAAGCCGGCCGGGAAATCCTTCGTTGCCCATGCGAGCGGCCTGCTGCCGCTGAAGTCCACGCCGATCAACCCGGACTGGATCGTCAGCGGCAACCCGCAGGCCCGCACCGCCGAACATTCCCGCGGTCATGACGAGGCGTCGCTGACGGCGATCTGGGATTGCACGGCGGGCGAATTCCGTTGGTATTTCGGCTGGGACGAGACGGTAATGATCCTCGAGGGCGAGGTCCATATCACCGCCGAGGACGGCACCGAACGAACCCTCAGCACCGGCGACGTCGCCTTTTTCGCCGGTGGAACCTGGGCGAGCTGGCGGGTCGACAACTACGTCCGCAAAGTCGCCTTCCTGCGCAAGCCTTTCCCAAAGCCCTTGGCGATCGCCTACCGCCTCCGCAACATGCTGCGCAATGGCGGCAACCAGGGCATCGCCGCCTGAAGATCGATTTCGATTTTCGAGGTTAGTGCTTATCGGGCTGGGGCGGGGCGGTCGTCTCCCCCTTGAGAATCTCGCACGCAAACAGGATCGGATTGTCGAGATCAGGCGCAGTCTGCTTGTTCAACAGAACGGCGACCGCCGCTGCAGCCATGTCTTGAATCGGCTGCTTCACGGTCGTCAGGCGCGGCGTGGTCATGCTGGCGAGCGGGATGCCGTCGAAGCCCATGACGGAAAGGGCTGCCGGTATCGGGATTCCCAGATCATGCGCTGCCCGCATGCAGCCGATCGCCTGCTGGTCGGAACTTGCAAAAATCGCCGTCGGCCGCTCGTTGCGCGCCCGCGCCAGAAGATAATTTCCTGCCGAACGGCCGCTCTCATAGTCGAAAGCCGCCTCGGCAATCAGCGGTGATCCCGCCATTGCCGCGCGGCCGTCCGCCTGCTCGCCAGCCTGCTCGCCAGTCCGCTCGATCGCATCGAGGTAGCCTCTGAGGCGATCATTGGCGGGGACGGAGTGGCTGGGCCCGGAAATGAAGCCGATGCGGCGATGGCCGAGCTGCAGAAGGTGCTCGACGCCAAGGCGAACGCCATTGCGGTGATCGGCGGCAATGCCGGAATATCCTGGCATGAGACGGTCGATGACGACGATCGGCAATCCTTTCGGCAGCTTGATCGTATGGAAATCGATGCTCGGAACCAGAATGATCCCGTCGACCTTTCGGCTTGTCAGCTGCTTGATGCGATCAGCCTCTTTGGCCGCATGATCGAGCGACGTCATGACGATGATATTATAGCCGTGATTGGCCGCTGCCTGTTCCACGGATTGGACAAGTTCCGAGAAGAACGGATTGGTCAGATCCGGAATGATGATGCCGATGAGGCGGCTGACCTTGCTGCGCATGCTTCGCGCCGACGGGTCCGGCATATAGCCGAGCTCTTTGATGATCCCGGTAACGCGCGCCCGCAATTCCTTCGTCACCGAGGGATGATCGTTCAAAACCCTGGAAACGGTCCCGGTGGAAACGCCCGCAAGCTTGGCAACGTCTCTAATTCCGACCTTTGACATAACGGAAACAGTGGCCCTTCATCTTCGCCTTCACAACACGCCCGGGGCGTCTGATCGAGGCTTCCAGCTAATGGTCTTTGCGGCTCTCGTCAAAGGGCCGAATTTCATTGGGACGGCCCATCATCCATAGCATGAGCACCGCCACGCGCAATGGAAACGGTTCATCATTCACGCTTTTAGATGTTTTCGACGGGGTCATCTTTGAGGTCATCCGGCCCGAATTCGGCAGCTTGACAATTTTTTGGAGCGTGTTACCCAGATGGCGTTGGAAACGGTTCATTGCCGCGGGCAACTCAGATGGAGCTGAGCCCAGAACCGTTCGGGAGGAGAAAAATGTCCCATTCTATGAAGCGTGAATCCGTCTTGATCAGTGCGCCGCGCCGTACGGCGTTGAAGGTCGGACTTGCCGGCGCCCTGGCGCTGGCGCTGTCCTGCGGCGTGTCGCCCGCCTTTGCCGCCGGCAAGCCGAAGGTCGGCCTGATCATGAAGTCCTTGTCCAATGAGTTCTTCAAGCAGATGAAGGCCGGCGCCGACAAATATGCGGCCGAGAACAAGGACAAGTTCGACTTCAAGGCCGTCGGCATGAAGGACGAGCGCGATTTCGCCTCGCAGGTCGATGCCGTCGAAAACTTCGTCACGCAGAAATACGATATCATCGTCGTGGCGCCCGCCGATTCCAAGGCGATGGCGACCCCGCTGGCAAAGGCTGTGAAGGCCGGCGTCAAGGTCATCAACATCGACGTGCCGCTCGATGCCGATGCCAAGAAGAAGGCGGGGATCGATCTCGCTTTCTTCGGCCCCGACAATCAGGAAGGGGCAAAGCTTGCTGGCGATGCACTGGCCAAGGATCTGGGGCCGGGCGCCAAGGTCGTCATCCTCGAGGGCAATCCCGAGGCCGACAATGCCAAGGAGCGCAAGGAAGGCTTCATGGATTCCGTCAAGTCGGGCAAGCTTGAGCTTCTCGACAGCAAGACGGCCCATTGGGAGACCGAGGAAGCCAATACCGTCATGACGAATTTCCTGACGAAATATAAGGATATTCAGGGCGTGATGGCGGCCAATGACTCCATGGCCCTCGGCGTCGTCAAGGCGCTCGATGCGGCCGGCCAGGCCGGCAAGATCAAGGTTGTCGGCTTCGACAACATCCCGCCGGTTCAGCCGCTGATCAAGGACGGCAAGATGCTTGCCACCGTCGAGCAGTATGGTGCGCAGATGGCGGTCATGGGCATCGACTATGGCATGCGGGAACTGGCCGGCGAAAAATTCACCGGCTGGGTCAAGACCGACGTCAAGCTGGTCACGGCAGCCGATCTGAAATAGTCGGATTGCCAGCCCCAAAAGCGAATGTGGCGCCGGCTGCGGCCGACGCCATTTCCACCAATCGATTGACGCGTTGATCGCTCCGGGTGAGGCTCGTTTCGGGCCTCTCCGATGCGCGTTGCGCCGAGTTTCGAAGAGACCATGTATGAGGTCGACGTGTCAGACACAGCAGATGACGACATTCTGAGGCTGGAGGGGATCGGCAAGCGCTTCCCCGGCGTCGTGGCGCTCAAGGATGTCTCCATGCGGATCGGCCGCGGCAAGGGGCACGTTCTCCTTGGCGAGAATGGCGCCGGAAAGTCGACCCTGATCAATCTGCTCGGCGGCGTCTTCAGGCCGGATGATGGCCATATCCTGTTTGACGGCAAGCCTTATCATCCGTCCTCGCCCCTGGAGGCGTTCAAGGCGGGCATCCGGGTCATTCACCAGGAGCTGCATCCGCTTTCCAACCTGACGGTTGCCGAAAACCTGCTCTTCGAGCATCTGCCGCGCCGCTACGGCCTGGTGAACTACAAGGAAATGAATAAGAGGGCAGCCGAACTCCTGGAAGAGGTCGGCCTCGATGTGGCCCCAACGACGCTGGCGAGCCGCCTCAGCGTCGCCCAGCTTCAGCTGGTCGAGATCGCCAAGGCGCTTTGTTACGAAAGCAAGCTTCTCGTTCTCGATGAACCGACGGCAACCCTGACCTCCAAGGAGGTCGATCGCCTCTTTGAAATTCTGAAACGCCTGAAGCAGCGTGGCGTCACCACGCTCTATATCTCGCACCGGCTAGAGGAGATCTTCGAAGTCGGTGACGATGTGACGGTGCTGCGCGACGGCCAGCACGTGATCACCCGTCCACTGGCAGGGCTAGCTATTCCCGACATCGTCGAGCTCATGGTCGGGCGGAAGCTTTCGGATCACGGCATTTTCCGCGGCGACAGCGTGGTCTCAGGCGAGGCGCTCGGCGTCTCCGGCCTGAAGGTGACGCGCCATAGCCCGGAACTGTCATTTTCCGTGGCAAAGGGCGAGATTGTCGGTATTGCCGGTCTCGTCGGCAGCGGCCGGACGGAGGCGGTTCGCGCCATATTCGGCGCCGACGCCAAGGCGGCCGGCGAAATTCGCCTGAATGGCGAGCCGGTCGAGATCCATTCGCCGCAGGATGCTGTTGCGGCCGGGCTCTGCCTGGCGACCGAAGATCGCAAGATGCAGGGCTTGATGCTCGATATGAGCTGCGCCGAAAATACCACCATCACCGATCTCGCCAAGATCTCCCGCAACGGCTTGATCAAGCGAAGGGCCGAGGAGGATCACGCGCAGCGCCTCGTGCGTGAGCTGCGGATCAAGACCCCGTCCATCCGTCAGGCCGTCAGGACCTTTTCCGGCGGCAATCAGCAAAAGGTCGTCATTGCCAAATGGCTGTTCCGCGGTCCCAAGGTGCTGATTTTCGATGAGCCGACCCGCGGGATCGATGTCGGCGCCAAGGCCGAGATTTATGAGCTCCTGTGGAAGTTTGCGGCCGAGCGGAAGGGTGTGCTGGTCGTGTCTTCCGATCTGCCGGAACTGATCGGCATCTGCCATCGCATCATCGTCTTTTCCGACGGCAAGATCGCAGGGGAAATAGCCCGGGACCAATTCGACGAGAGCAGGATCCTTTCGCTCGCCTACAAGGAGTATAGCCGTGTCCGCCAACATTGAAGAACAGACCGAGGCGAAAACTGGGGCGAAAGAGGTGAGCGTCTGGGACAAGCTGATCCGGATCTCGATGAAGGAAGCGGGCGTCGCCATCGCCCTCATCCTGATCCTGGCGTTTTTCTCGGCGACGGCGCCCTATTTCGCGACGCCGGAGAATTTTCTGAAGATCTTCGTGCAGATCGCCATCAACACCGTGCTGGCCGCGGGCATGACCTTCGTCATCCTCGTCGGCGGCATCGATCTCTCCGTCGGCTCGCTGCTTGCCCTTTGCACGGTCATCGGTGCGACGATCATGATCAATCCGGCGTTTTCGCCATGGCAGGCGATCGTTCTCGCCTGTCTGGCGTCGATGGGCACCGGCGCCATCCTTGGCGCGGTCAATGGCTGGATCTGCGAGAAGTGGAAGCTTCCGTCCTTCATTGTCACCCTCGGCATGCTGAACGTCGCCAGCGGCCTGGCCCGCGTGGTCAGCGACAACTCCACGATAACAGGCCTGCCGCAGCCTTTCGTCGATTTCGGCAACCTGATCTTCTGGGGCATCTTTCCGTCGATCTTCCTGATTGCGATCGTCGTCGTCCTGATCGGCTGGTTCGTGCTGCGCTACACCGTCTTCGGGCGCTTCGTCTTTGCCATCGGCACCAATGAAGAGGCTGTGCGGCTGTCGGGGCATCAGCCGAAAAGATACAAGATCGCGGTCTTCACAATCTCCGGGCTGACCGCCGGCATTGCCGCCATGGTCTATCTGCTCCGCCTCAATGTCGGCAGCCCGGTTGCCGGCATCGGCTATGAGTTGAATGCCATCGCCGCCGTCATCATCGGCGGCACCAGCCTCTCCGGCGGCAAAGGCTCGATCATCGGCACGCTGGTCGGCGCCTGCATTCTGCAGGTGCTGTCGACGGGATTGCAGCTGCTCGGCGCCGACGACAATATCAAGCCGATCGTCATCGGCGCCGTCATCGTGCTCGCCGTTATTCTCGACAGCTATCGCGGCCGGCTGATGCGGATCCTTGAGACGCGATGATCAGGGTGCCCCGGAAGGCCTTGATTGGCCGTTGCGTTTGAAATCTGGCCGACCTACATCTGTCCGGCAGTCAGGAAGGGACGGAAATGGCCAAGATCACCAATGTAGCGGTCCAGATGGATCATGTCGCCGGCATCAATATCGCAGGTGATTCCACCTTCGCCATGAGCCTGGAAGCCCAGGCGCGCGGCTACCGGCTCTTCCATTATACGCCCGACCGCCTGAGCTTCCGCGACGGCAAGCTCTTTGCCAGCGTCGAGCCGATGCTGCTGCGCGACGTCAAGGGCGATCACGTCGAGCTTGGTGCGCCGGAGCGCGTCGATCTCGCCACCATGGATGTCGTCCTGCTGCGCCAGGACCCGCCCTTCGACATGGCCTATATCACCTCGACGCATCTGCTCGAGCGCATTCACCCGAAGACGCTGGTCGTCAACGATCCGGCCTGGGTGCGCAATTCGCCGGAGAAGATCTTCGTCACCGAATTTTCCGACATGATGCCGAAGACGCTGATCACCAAGGACCCGGCCGAGATCCGCCGTTTCCGCGACGAGATGGGCGATATCATCCTGAAGCCGCTCTACGGCAATGGCGGCGCCGGCGTCTTTCATTCAACCCGCGACGACCGCAACCTCTCCTCGCTGCTGGAGATGTTCGGCCAGCTGTTCCGCGAACCCTTCATCGCCCAGCAATATCTGCCCGATGTGCGCAAGGGCGACAAACGCATCATCCTGGTCGACGGTGAATTTGCCGGCGCCATCAACCGCGTCCCGGCCGAGCACGACAGCCGCTCCAATATGCATGTCGGCGGCCGCGCCGAGGCGACCGAACTGACGTCGCGCGAGCAGGAAATCTGCGCCCGCATCGGCCCGGCGCTGAGAGAACGCGGCTTCCTGCTCGTCGGCATCGACGTGATCGGCGATTACATGACCGAGATCAACGTCACCTCGCCCACGGGCATCCGCGAGGTCAAGAAGTTCGGCGGCGCCGATATATCAAGCCTGCTCTGGGATGCGATCGAACGCAAACGCGGCTGACCGGCAAATCATGCCCGTTTTGATCCCGCGGCCGGGTACAACCCGGTCGCCGCGGATATCCAGATACGTTCCTTGATTGTTCTTGTTTTATTCCCGATTCCATGCCAGATTGCAACCGCTGGCTTTCAAGGGCCGGGGGCGGTATAAGAGTTTGCGGCAAGGGGATGGGTTTATGGTCGCGCGTGTCAGCACGGTGGCATTCCAGGGCATCGAAGGCGTGCCGGTCGAGGTTCAGGTCATGGTCGCGCCCGGCAAGGTCGGCATGCAGATCGTCGGCCTGCCCGACAAGGCGGTTGCCGAAAGCCGCGAGCGGGTGCAGGCCGCCCTCCATGCCTCCGGCCTGGCGCTGCCGGCCAAGCGGGTAACCGTCAATCTGGCGCCCGCCGATTTGCCGAAGGAAGGCTCGCATTTCGATCTGCCGATCGCCCTTGCGCTGATGGCCGCCCTCGGCGCTATTCCCGCCGATGCGCTGTCGGATTTTGTCGTTGTCGGCGAGCTCAACCTCGATGGCACGATCGCCGCCATCGCAGGTGCGCTGCCGGCCGCGATCGGCGCCAATGCGCTCGGCAAGGGGCTGATCTGCCCGGCCGAAAGCGGCGCCGAAGCTGCCTGGGCGGGCGCCGATGTCGATATCCTCGCGCCCCGGAGCCTGATCGCTCTTGCCAATCATTTCCGCGGCACGCAGGTCCTCTCCAGGCCGGAGGCATCGATCCGCGCCAATGCCGCCAACCTGCCGGACCTTGCCGAGATCAAGGGCCAGGAAAGCGCCAAGCGGGCGCTGGAGGTCGCAGCCGCCGGCGGCCATAATCTCCTGATGGTCGGGCCTCCAGGCTCCGGCAAGTCGATGCTGGCGGCCAGGCTGCCGTCGATCCTGCCGCCGCTTTCGGCCGCCGAACTGCTGGAGGTGTCGATGGTCCACTCGATCGCCGGCCAGCTCTCCGGCGGCAAGCTTTCCGACCGCCGGCCCTTCCGCACCCCGCATCATTCCGCCACCATGGCCGCCCTCGTCGGCGGCGGCCTGCGCGCCCGTCCGGGCGAAGCCTCGCTTGCCCATCACGGCGTGCTGTTTCTCGACGAATTGCCAGAGTTCACGCCGCAGGCGCTCGATGCGCTGCGCCAGCCGCTCGAAGGCGGCGAGTGCGTCATCGCGCGTGCCAATCACCGCGTTTCCTATCCGGCGAAATTCCAGCTGATCGCGGCAATGAACCCCTGCCGCTGCGGCATGGCCGGCGAGCCCGGTCATAGCTGCGCCCGCGGCCCGCGCTGCATGAGCGACTACCAGGCCCGCATCTCCGGCCCGCTGATGGACCGCATCGATATCCGCATCGACGTGCCGGCCGTCTCCGCCGCCGATCTCATCCGGCCGATGGCGGCCGAAAGCAGCGCCGACGTCGCCCGCCGCGTCGCCCGCGCCCGCGAGATCCAGCAGGAGCGCTTCGAAAGCGCCGGCGCAAAAGGCATCGGTACCAATGCCCGCTGCTCCACCGCCATGATCGAGAAACTGGCCGAGCCCGATGCTGGCGGCCTGCAGCTGCTGCGCGACGCCGCCGAAAAGATGAAATTCTCCGCCCGCGGCTACCACCGCGTCCTCAAGGTCGCCCGCACCCTGGCCGATCTCGACGGCAAACCGACGGTCGGCCGCATCCATCTCGCCGAAGCGATCTCCTACAGGATCGCCGGGGAGAGGCTGACGGCGGCGGCGTAGGAAAAGGGGCGCCGAAGCACTCAAATACTCTGTAAAATGAATTTCAATTCGTCATGCGCAGGATAGTAACACACGCTGTGCAACGGCCCGCTTTCGGAATGACAGAGCGATCAACTGCGTAACTGGCTCATCATCCTTTGAGAGAGCTTGGCGTCTTCAAGCAAGGGCGTAAGGTCGCTGACCTGATCCAAAGAGCCGACAATCGGCAACTGTCTGATCGACGCGTCCGCTATCGCTGAACACGTGGTCTCTACCGCATCGTCAGCGTTGATGGTCGTAAATGGCCGGTCATGGTATGGACCCACGATTGGCTCGAAGGAGGCGATGCCGATCGCATTTTGCCTGTGCGCCAATTCCAGGTAAGCCCAAGCGAGCGCGTCCTCTCGCTGTCCATGCATTCGAATGTAAGGCCCGCTTCAGGTGGGGTGAGAGCGCCTCTGCGATCGGGAGCCTGGCAAAGCCGCTGCCGAGCCATTTCGAATAGGGGGCGTACCGGCGCTCGAGCAGGAACCCCATTCTCATCACGTCCCGCACCAGCCGCGCGGCGATGACCCGCGAACCCAGGTCGTCTCCGACTTGCCCCGCGCGACCGACAAATGCCTGCTCTTCAGAGATGCGCCGCCACTGACACGCAATCTTGTAGAGCCACACGTCTTCTGGGAAATATCCCAGGCGATCACGGGCCTGGCTCAAGCGGCTGTCGTCATCATGAAAGACGGCGCCTGATGTGAAGGCGAGAAGCTTTTGCTCTGCGAAGCCCAGCCATTGAAGAGCGTTGAGGTTTTCCACCGACCGAACGGCGAAGTGGCCTTCCAGTAGCGCTTCGAGCGTATGAAATTCCAGTCCGTGTCCAAGCGCTCCGGCTGCCTCGACGCTATTTGACGCCGGATGTGGTCGGCTGCGCCAGCCGATAGGTTCTCCAAGATAGTCAGCCGGCGCAAATTTGGAAAATTCATCGACCAATCGCCGTGCACAATTGCCGAAATCATCTCGGCTCAGGAGGATGTGGACGCGTGGCCCCCAATTGTGGTCCTTGGAAACCTCGTCGTCAAAACCGATGAGCTCCGAACCATAGCCGATCAGTGCGGCGGAATAGCGGAGCTCTGGCGCAGCCTCGCTCAACCAGGGCCGAACGATATCAGTATAGAAACCGCGTGATAATTCGATCCCTTGCATGACTTCTCGCCGTGGTCTTGATGCCATTACGATTGGAACGCAGCCGCCTCAGAGGGCCAACCGAAAATGATCGGTGTGGTCATCTTCGACACCTCGGTCAAGGAGATTGCCGAGGCCAGCCCCTCATCCGGTTGCCGCCACCTTCTCCCCGCTCGCGGGGCGAAGGGGGATAGCCGTAACCTCTCCGTTCCTCTCCCGCCTCTCAGGGCACGTCCCCTCGCCCCGTTTACGGGGAGAGGGTTAGGGTGAGGGGCAGTCATTCGGCGCAAACCGGACTGCCGTAGCCTGATGCGAGGATCCGCTGGATATCAACCGGCTGCAGAACAAGCCCGAGCATGACCGAAGCGCCGCGCCACGTAAGAAGATGAATGCCCGGCCAAGCTCTGCCTCAGCTCCCCAGCCCCTCAAACAGCGCCGTCGAGAGATAACGCTCGGCGAAGGAGGGGATGATGATGACGATGTTCTTGCCGGCGTTCTCGGGACGGACGCCGACCTTGATCGCCGCCGTCAGCGCAGCACCCGAGGAGATGCCGACCGGCACGCCTTCAAGCCTTGCGACGAGGCGCGCCTGTTCGAAGGCTTCGTCGTTGGTGACGGTGACGACCTCGTCATAGATGCCGGTGTCGAGGATCTTCGGGGCGAAGCCGGCGCCGATGCCCTGGATCTTGTGCGGGCCGGGGTTGCCGCCGGACAGGATCGGCGAGTCGGCGGGTTCGACGGCGATGATCTTGATCTCCGGTTTGCGGCTCTTCAACACCTGTCCGACGCCGGTGATCGTGCCGCCGGTGCCGATGCCGGAGACGACGATGTCGACCGTGCCGTCGGTATCGTTCCAGATTTCCTCGGCCGTCGTCTTGCGGTGGATCTCCGGATTGGCCGCGTTTTCGAACTGCTGTGGAATGACGGCATCGGGCAGCGACGACGCCAGTTCCTCGGCCTTGGCGATGGCGCCCTTCATGCCCTTCGGGCCCTCGGTCAGCACCAGTTCGGCGCCGAGCAGCGCCAGCATCTTGCGGCGCTCCACCGACATCGTTTCCGGCATGGTGAGGATCAGCCGATAGCCCTTGGCGGCAGCGGCAAAGGCAAGCGCGATGCCTGTGTTGCCGGAGGTCGGCTCGATCAGCACCGTCTTGCCGGGAGTAATCTTGCCCTGCGCTTCGAGGCTCTCGATCATCGCGACGCCGATGCGGTCCTTGACCGAGGCGATCGGGTTGAAGAATTCGAGCTTGCCGATCAGGTTCGCCACGACGCCCTTTTCCCGCGCCAGCTTGTCGAAGCGCACGAGCGGCGTATCGCCGATGGTTTCGGTTATCGAGGAATAGATGCGGCCGCGGCCGGGTTTGTGCGACATGGGTGCTCTCCCTTTGAAATCCTGCCCCTGGAATCGAGGGGAGAATAGGGTCAAAGGCCGGTCTAGGCCAGAGCGCGTTCGGCCCGGAGATGCGGTCCGCGGAGAAAAAAACCTTTGAAAACCGTTTCTTGTCGAATGTTTATTTCAGGCAGCCCGCGTGGCGATGAAGGCCGCCGTGCCCGCCAGGATACCGGCCGCAACCCGGTTCAGCGCCTGCAAGGCCCGCGGCTCTCTCAGCATCGTCCGGGCTCGCGAGGCAAGCAGCATATAGGGCACCAGCACGACGATCAGCACCACGAAGGTAACAGTGAGCAGGAGCGCATAGTCTGACAAGCCGATATGGCCGATATCGATCAGCGTCGGCACCAGGGCGACATAGAACAGCATCGTCTTCGGATTGCCGAGCGTCACCAGCAGGCCGGAGAGGAAGGACAGGCCGATATTGCTCGATTTGCGCGCCGCGATATCCTGCGGCAGCAATCCCGCCGTCCAGAGCTTCCAGGCGATGTAGCCGAGATAGAGGGCGCCGGCGATCTTGATGGCGATGAACACCTCGGTGAAGCTCTGCGCCACGAAGGCGAGGCCGAGAATGACCGCGGTGAGATAGGTCATGTCGCCGAGCACCAGGCCGAGGCCCATGAAGAAGGTCTCGCGGAAATTCGAGCCGAGCGCCCGTGCGACGATCGCGGTGATCCCAGGTCCGGGAATGGCCGCGGCGATGAACAGCGCTCCGGCATAGGTGATCAGGACGGTGAGGCTCATCTTCTTAACCCACAGGGCTTCTGCCGCCCTCTATAGGCAAGCCTTGCTGCCGCATCAATGCTTTGGCGCTGATCTGTCCATAACCATAAAGAATAGGTCTGCTGAACCATGATCTACTTGGAAAGCGACCCCGCCTTGCTATCTCTCCCTCTGCAAATGCGCGATCAGCGTCCTCCGCGCCTCCCGAAAGGGAGCGCAACGCCGCGGAGATTTTCATCACCAAGGAGAAAATAAATGTCCCCCAGCTCAGCCGAAACCCGCAGGCTTTCGCCGCTCAAGACGCCGTCCAGCCTGTCGACCAACGCCATTTACCGATATCTCGGCGGCGCTGACCGCCCTGCTTGCCGATGTCTTCACGCTTTATCTGAAGACCAAGAATTTCCACTGGCACATGTCCGGCCCGCATTTTCGCGACTATCATCTGCTGCTCGACGAACAGGCCGAGCAGATCTTCGCCATGACCGACGACATTGCCGAACGTGCCCGCAAGATCGGCGGCACGACGCTGCGCTCCATTGGCCAGATCGCCCGCCAGCAGCGCCTTTCGGACAATGACGCCGATTTCGTTACGCCCGAAGACATGTTGTCGGAATTGCGCGAGGACAATGCGCAGCTCGTTTCGCTGCTGCGCGAGGTGCATGGCCTTTGCGACGAGCATAATGACGTCGCGACCGCCAGCCTGATCGAGAACTGGATCGACGAGGGCGAGCGCCGCACCTGGTTCCTGTTCGAAACGACCCGCCCGCAGAGGTAATAGCGGCAACGGGACGTCTCAGCCGTCCCCGTCGGGGCGCCCGGCTCTCAGCCCTCGAGCGCCCGCGGCCGCAGCCAGCGCGGCGTCCAGCCGAGATTCATGCCGGCGGCGGCAAGCAGGATAATCGCCGCACCGGCGATCTGCATCGGCTGCAGCGCGTGGCCGAAAGCCAGCCGGTCGACGAGGATTGCGGCGATCGGATAGATGAAGGACAGCGCGCCGGTGAGATGCGTCGGCAGCCTCTGGATCGCGCCGTAGAGCAGCACATACATCAGCCCGGTATGGACGACGCCGACGGTGACGAGGATCGCCCAGCCCCCGACATCTTGCGGCGGATTTGAAAAGTCGGTCATCGGCGCCAGCATCAGCATGCCGGTGGCGACCTGGATAAGCGCGATCAGATGCGGCGGCGTGCCTTTGAGCCATTTCGCGGCCAGCGCTGCCAAGGCGTAGAAGAAGGCGGCGCCGAGCGCCATCAGGATGCCGAGGCCGTAGCCCTCCGATATAGCTCCGCCCGCCTCCGGTTTTGCCTCGACGATGGCAATCATGCCGGCGAAGGCGAGCGTCAGCCAGAACAGCTTGGTGGCGGTGATCTTCTCGCCGAGGAAGAGCGCACCGAGCACCAGCAGCATGAAAGGCTGGGTGTTATAGACGGTCGTCGCAATCGAGATCGTCGCATGCGAATAGGAGGCAAACAGCAACAGCCAGTTCAAGACGATGGCGACGCCGCCAAAAATGGCGATGCCGAAGGCGCGCAGCGTGATGATACCGGGCCGCAGCAGCCCGAGAGCGCCGCAGATGACAAGCAGGGTGAGCGCGCCGAACAGGCAGCGCCAGAAGACCACGCCGCTGACGGGCTGTCCCGACATGACGACGAACCAGCCGATCGTCCCCGAGATCAGCATCGCTGCCGTCATTTCCACCGTGCCCCGTCTGATGTCGCTACCCATGATAACCTCCGCCGTTGATGGCATGATAATATTGCGGCCGGAGGCGATTTTATATAAGGATAAAAAGGAAGATGATCGATATCGCCTAATCATCATAGGAAAGTGGATCGCCATGGCTAATGATGTGCAATCGCTCGACGAGGTCGATCAGGCCATCCTCGAAGCGCTGGCCGGCAATGCCCGGATCTCGCTGAAGGAGCTGGCGCAGCAGGTCGGCCTGTCCTCGCCGAGTGCCGCCGAGCGCCTGCGCCGGCTGGAGGAGCGCGGCGTCATCAAGGCTTTCACCATTGATCTCGATCCCGCCGCCGTCGGTTATCCCCTGCAGGCGATCGTGCGCGTGCGTCCGTTGCCGGGGCAGCTGCACATCGTCGAGCGCATCATCCAGGACATTCCCGAAATCGTCGAATGCGACAAGGTCACCGGTGAGGATTGTTTCATCGCCCGCCTGGTCATCCGCTCGATGGCGGAGCTCGACGGCCTGCTCGACCGGGTTGCCGAAAGGGCAGAAACCAACACCTCGATGATCAAGGCCTCACCGGTCAAACGCCGCCTGCCGCCGCTTTCCCGGAAAAAGTAAACGTCGACAGAACCGGTCCCTTTGCTGGAGCTGCTCTAAAAATCCGCCATCGGCGACAGCATCGCCGGGAAATTCGGGATAGTATCGCCAAGCCCGCGCAGCATCAGCCTCGTGCCGCTTTCCAACGGTTGCGGGACGCCTGCCCAGCCGAGCCTGTCGGGACAGAAAAGCACCTCGACCGTGGCGGGCACGATCTCCAACCCGCCGAGGATTGCTGCAAGCGAGGGCATCTCCGCCGCCACCACGTCGAGAAGACTGAAGCGGCCCGTCTCGTCGATCTTCCAGGCGATGGCCGCCTGCCGGTCTTCCAGGAAGCTGAGGCGGATATCGGGATCGAGCTGGGTATTGATCAGAAACATCGCCGCATTGACGGTGACACCAAGCGATGTCGAAACCGGGCTTCGTCTTTTCAGCAGCGATTGCAGCAGGGCAAGATCATCCGCATGCGTCGGCGCAAGCAGCCGGGCGGGTGCGGCTGATGCCGAAGGGGCGGGTGCCGCTCCCTCGTATCGGTGCAGCGGTATCGCACGGAAACCATAGGGTTCGTAGAGAGACGGCTTGTCGGTATAGAGGATGACGGCTTCAAAGCCCTGCCGCTCGCACCAGTCGAGCGCCTTTACCGTCACGTCGCGATAGAGCCCGCGGCCACGCCATCGTGGCCGCACGGCGCCTGATTGAAGCCCGGCGGCATGGACGATCCTGCCGTTGATGACGAAGGGCAGCGCAAAGGCTGAGATATTCGCCGCAAGCTCGCCATTGCCGTCAAACCAGCCGAAAGGCATGCTGGAGGGATCGGGTCCGCCGAGCTGTTGCAGCGGCCCGATATCGATGCCGAAAATATCCTGAAGCAGGTTGACCAGCGCCGCCCAGCCGGCGGGATCGCCGAAATAATCCTGCCGGAAGGTCAGGCCAGCGCTGTCGAAGCGCCTGGTCATCACACGCCGGTGGAGCCGAAGCCGCCTGCGCCGCGCAGCGTTTCGCTGGCCTCGGTGATCTCCGCCACCCGCACCTGCGTCACCGGTGCGATCACCATCTGGGCAATGCGCATACCGCGCTCGATGACGAAGGGCTCCTCGCCGAGATTGGCGAGCAGCACTTTCACCTCGCCGCGATAGTCGCTGTCGACGGTACCCGGCGAATTCAGGCAGGTGATGCCGTTCTTGAAGGCGAGGCCGGAGCGCGGCCGCACCTGTCCCTCGAAATGCTCGGGGATTTCGAAGATGAAGCCGGTCGGCACCAGCGCCCGTTTGCCCGGCAGAAGCGTCAGTGGTGTCGCCTCGTCGATGGCGGCGCGCAGGTCCATGCCGGCCGCCCCCTTGCTTTCATAGGCGGGCAGGTCGAGGCCTTCGCCATTCGGCAGGCGGATGAGGTTCAGCGTCGGGCTGAGATCGTGATGAATGGTCATGGGCCATTACTTTGCGCGTGGAAGGGCAAGGTCAATTGCATTGCCGGGCTTTAATCGCTAGATACGCGGCAATTCCACAGGATTCACAAGTATGGCCGAAAGTCTCGCCGAGGCGGTCTCCCGCCGCCGCACATTCGCTATTATCGCCCACCCGGACGCGGGTAAGACGACGCTCACCGAAAAGCTGCTGCTGTTCGGCGGCGCCATTCAGCTTGCCGGTGAAGTCAAGGCGAAGAAGGATCGAATGCAGACGCGCTCCGACTGGATGAAGATCGAGCGCGAACGCGGCATCTCGGTCGTCACCTCGGTGATGACCTTCGAATATAACGATAATGTCTTCAACATCCTCGACACGCCGGGTCACGAGGATTTCGCCGACGACACCTATCGCACGCTGACGGCCGTCGATGCCGCCGTCATGGTCATCGACGCCGCCAAGGGTATCGAGCCGCGCACGCTGAAGCTCTTCGAAGTCTGCCGCATGCGTGATATTCCGATCATCACCTTCATCAACAAAATGGACCGCGAAAGCCGCGATCCCTTCGAGATCCTCGACGAGGTGGAAGAGAAGCTGGCGCTGGATACGGCGCCGATCACCTGGCCGGTCGGCCGCTCGAAGACCTTCTGCGGTTCCTACAATATTGCCGCCAACACGGTGCGCGGGTCGGATACCGAAATCGAGGGAACGCCGGTCAACGGCCCGCAGAGCGTTGCCGGCCGGTTGCCGGAAAACGAGCGCCAGGCATTCGTCGAGGAGACGGAGCTGGCGATCGAGGCCTGCCGCCCCTTCGACCGCCAGGCCTTCCTGGAAGGCCATATGACGCCGGTCTTCTTCGGTTCGGCGTTGCGCAATTACGGCGTTCGCGACCTCATCAACGCGCTCGGCGATTTCGCGCCGCCGCCGCGTGACCAGGTCGCCGATACCAGGACGGTGCATGCGACGGACGACAAGATGACGGCCTTCGTCTTCAAGATCCAGGCCAACATGGACCCCAACCATCGCGACCGCATCGCCTTTGCCCGCATCTGCTCCGGCAAGCTCGAGCGCGGCATGAAGGCCAGGCTCGCCCGCACCGGCAAGCAGCTTGGCCTGACGGCGCCGCAATTCTTCTTCGCCTCGCAGCGCCAGCTCGCTGACACCGCCTATGCCGGCGATGTCGTCGGCATTCCCAACCACGGGACGCTCCGGATCGGCGATACGCTGACCGAAGGCGAATCCCTGGTCTTCCAGGGCGTGCCGAACTTCTCGCCGGAAATCCTGCGCCGCGTGCGCCTGGAAGACGCGATGAAGGCAAAGAAGCTCAAGGAAGCCCTGCAGCAGATGGCCGAGGAAGGCGTCGTCCAGCTGTTTTCGCCGGAAGACGGCTCGCCGGCGATCGTCGGCGTCGTCGGCGCCCTGCAGCTCGACGTGCTGAAGGAGCGGCTAATGGCCGAATACGGCCTGCCCGTCTCCTTCGAAATGTCGCGTTTCTCCGTCTGCCGCTGGATCTCGGCCGATCAGCCGGCCGATCTCGACAAGTTCCTCACCGTCAAGCGCGGCGATATCGCCCGCGATCTCGACGGCGATCCGGTCTTCCTCGCCCAGGACGGTTTCTCGCTGCGTTATGAGTCTGAGCGTTATCCGGCGATCAAGATGGTCGCCATCAAGGAATATCACGCCGCAAAGGCGGCGTGATCGGTTGGCGGCCTGGGGCTATTTTTCCCGCAGCGCCCGACGGAAGTTCTGGGTGATCGGCTCAGCCAGATAAGCAAGCACGGTGCGGGCCCCCGTCCGGATCATCGCCTCGCTCGACATGCCGGGCAGCAGTTTGCGGCCCTCCAGCTTGGCGAGTTCGCTCTTGTCGATCAGCACGGTCGCGGCGAAATAGGGCGCGCCGCTGCGCTCCTCCACCATCCGGTCAGCCGAGATGATCTCCACGACGCCGTCGAGTGGCGGGAGGTTGTAGCGGGCAAAGGCCGGGAAACTGACGCGCGCGGCCTGTCCGGGGGCGATCGTCTCGACGTCCTCCGGTCTGACCATGGCCTCGACCACGAGCGGCTGCCCGAGCGGCACGACCGTCATCAGTGTCTCGCCGGGTTTCACGACACCGCCCGCCGTGTGGACCTTCAGGTCCATGATGATGCCGTCAACGGGTGCGACCACATTGGTGCGGGCAAGCACGTCCCTGGCGGTACGTTCCTCCTGTCTGAGGTCGAACAACTCCGCCTCGACCTTGCTCAACTCCTCGACGGCCTCGTTGAGCCGCACCGTGCCGAGGTTCAAGCTTTGCATGTCGATCTCGGCCATGGCGCTTTTGGCGCGAGCGATGGCCGCGACGTTGGTGGCGCGCTCTCCCTCGATCTCCCGCTGTTGCCGTTTGAGCAGCAGGTTCCGTTCGCGCGTGACCAACCCCCGCTTGAGTAGACTGTCGAGGTCTTTGGTTTCGCCCTCGAGCGCCTCGATCTGCTTGTCCTCAGTGATGATAAGTTCCTCCAGTCCGGTGATCTCTTCCGCGGTCTGGCGACGGCGCTGGCTGAGAATTTCCCGCTCGTCCTGCAAATTGTGGTGCTTTGCCGCGAAGACGTCACGCTGTGAGGCCACCGCATCCTTTGCCGCTTTGGCGGAGTTTGCGAGCAAGGCGGGATCAAACTCGATCTCGGCCTTGCCATCACGCTCGGCCTTGAGGCGAGCGGCCAGCGCCTCGCGCGTTGCTATTCGGTTCTGGATCAGATCAAGCTTCGCCTTTGCCTGTGTGCTGTCGAGGTGGATGAGGACCTTACCCGTCTCGACGATATCGCCGTTGGCGGCATTCAACTCCGCGATGATGCCGCCCTCGAGGTGCTGGATGAGCTTGCGGTCGCCGGCAACCTTGATGACGCCAGGCGCCACTGCGGCGCTGTCCAGCGGTGCAAGCGCTGCCCAACCCAGGGCCCCGCCGAAGAACAGGAACATGATCGCGAATCCGGCGAAGGTCACGCCCGTAAGACGCAACGGTACCGGCGCAGCGGGTGGCGAAACGGGTAAGGGGACGACCTTCATGTCCTTCATGTCTGTTTTCATTTTCATGCCTATTTCGCCACGATGGTCGGCATCTGGGTGACCTTGCGGACCCGCGCGGCGAGTTCATTGAAGACATAGTCGCGCGGACCGAAGAGGTCCTGTTGGCCTCGGTTGAGCACGAGTATTTTGTCGACCGTCTCCATGATGTTCGGTCGGTGCGCGATCAGGATAACGGTCGTGCCCGCCGCCTTGACCGTGCCGAGGGCTGCGATCAACGCCTCCTCACCGTCGCGGTCGAGGTTGGAATTGGGCTCGTCCAGGATGATGAGGGCCGGGTCGTCGTAAAGCGCCCGCGCCAACCCGATGCGTTGGCGCTGCCCGCCTGAGAGGACCGCGCCGGATTCGCCGATCTCGGTGAGGTAACCCTTCGGCAGTCCTTTGATCAGTTCGTGAACGCCCGCCAGCTGCGCGGCTTTGACCACCTTGTCGAAGACCACCGGGCTGAGCTTTGCGAAGCGGCAGATGTTTTCGGAGACGGTACCGGCGAAGAGCTCGATGTCCTGCGGCAGATAACCGACATAATGACCACGGTCCTCCGCTGCCCATTGGGCAACGTCCATGCCGTCGAGCAAGGCACGCCCTCCGGATGGGCGCCAGGCACCGGCCAGTATTCGCGCCAGACTCGTCTTGCCGGCCGCGCTCTGGCCGATCAGCGCCATCGCTTCACCCGGCTCGAGGTGGAAGCTGATGCCTTTCAGGATAGGCTCGCCGCCCTGTCGGCCAAGCACGATATTGTCGGCCTCGAACCTGCCTTTCGGTCGCGGTAGTGGCAGAACCGGCGTGGCCTCCGGGTGCTGCCCGGCGACGGCGGTGAGACGTTTGTAAGCGGCGCGCGCTCCGACCGTCGCCTTCCATGTTCCGATCGCTTGTTCGACCGGGGACAATGCGCGGCCCATCAGGATTGAGGCGGAAATCATGATCCCGGGTGAAGCCTGGTTCCGAAGGACGAGATAAGCCCCAAGGCCCAGTATGGCCATTTGCAGGGCCAGCCGGTGGCAACGGGCGAGGGCTGCGATGACGCCGCCACGGTTGGCAGCAAGAACCTGTCCTTTGTTTGCCTCGTCCTGCTGGACCTTCCAGCCTTCCAGCAGTGGCTTCAACATGCCCATTGCCTGCACGACCTCGGCGTTTCGGATTGCCGCCTCGGCCTGGACGTATGCCCGCGACTGCGCGCTTGCAGCCTCGGTCAACGGCTTGCGTGTGAGGTATTCGTTGAGCAACGCCAACGCAAACAGGACGATCCCGCCGCACAGCGCCAGCCAGCCCAGCCAAGGGTGCATGAAGAATATGGCGGCGAAAAACAGCGGCGCCCAAGGTGCGTCAAGGATAGGGAAGATGCTCGGGCTGGTGAAGAAATTCCGCACCTGGTCGAGGTCGCGCAGCGGACGGGCATTGGCCTGGCCGGGCGCCGTGGCGGCATATTCCACCGATGCGGTCAGGAGAACCGGCGCCAGGCGCGCGTTCATCCACGATCCGACGGTTGCCAGAAGACGCCCGCGCACCACCTCCAGCCCCGCCATTGTCGCCAGGGCCGCCGCTGCCATCAGCGACAGCATCAGCAAGGTCTCCAGGCTGTGGCTGGACAAGACGCGGTGGTAGACCTGCAGCATATAAAGCGCCCCGGTCAGCATCAGCACGTTGATGCCGGCGCTGAACCAGACCAGCGGCCGGATGGCGCGTCTGGCTTCTTTCATCACCACCTGCAGGGCAGGGGGCTGTTGGTTTGTTTTCATCACTATGTCTCTGGTGTACGAGATTACACAGCATGCAAAGACAGTGCGGGGGCAGCCTCGGCTGCCCCCGTTTGCTCAAGTGTCAGGCGACGTCGACAAGGATGTGCTGCATCGCTGTCTGGTCCCCATCCGCGTCCGCCACCTGGAAGGCGAAGTCGAGATTGGCATTCGGCGTCTCGGTCACCGTCGAGGTGAAGCCGATATCCGTGATCTTCAGCACGTCGTTATCGGTGGCGTCGAAGTTCACCAGACTGGTGGTCGCATTGCTGCCGCCGCCAGAGCCGGTCGTCCTGTTCAGGTCGATCGCCGTATTGTTGCCGGTGATCCCGTTGCCCGACTGCATGATCTGGACACCCTGCAGCACGTAGTCTTCGCCGGCGGCGTTGTAGTCGTTCTGCTCGACGATCACGAGGCCGTCATTATTGTCGAGCGTGAACTCGCTATTGTACGGGGCCGGCACCTGACCCGTCCTGTAGATGTCGGCATTCGACACATACATGGCCCGCGTGATCGTCGCGTTGTCGTCCGCAGTGCCGGCGATGTTGTCGGCGCCGTTCATGTCGATCAGGTTGAGGATCAGCATCAGGTCCTCGCTGTTGCCGATCCCGTCGAACTTGATGGCCATGGTGCCGGCGGTCGCTGTCGGGGCGGTGGCCTCGTTGGCAATGCCGACATTGCTGTTGAAGAACCGCAATGTGAGCAGTTCGTCTTTCTGGATCGTGTCGCCGGCGACACCGTTGGTGCTCTGCGTCGCAGACACCCACGTCTCATTGTTGTTGCTGACCATCTCGTGGCCACCGATGGTGAAGGTGGCGTCGGCCGATGTGCCTTCGCCATTGTTCGTCAGGCGGAACGGGTTGGATCTGTCGATCGCGTTGCCCGTGAACTGCACGTAGAAGTCTTCATCGGCAGCCGTGTTCGGGTCGTCCGCCTGCAGCCGTTCCACCACGATCTGCGGATGGCCGGTATTGCCCGTGGGCTCCTTGGACAAGAGCTCGCTGGTGTGGAGAACGTCGAAGGTGAAGCCTTCGAGCGGGTCGGTCAGGTTGATGGTATAGGTGTCGGCGACCTTGTCGAAGACCAGGGTGCCTCCTGCGGTGCCCGTCTGGACGCCCGCCGCCGGGTCCTTGTCATAGGTGAAGGTGAAGTTGAACGTCGCGGAGGTGAGGTTCTCCGACGCAAGCGTCACATTCGAGGTGAGGAGGTTGCCTCCGCCGCCGCCGGTGATCGTGCCGGTCAGTCCGATCTGGACGCCGGCCGCGCCATTCTGATCGACGAAGTCGGAACCGCCGCCGGTGTAGAATGCGGCCGTGTGAACATCCGCGCCGATGTTGTAGCCGAAGGCTCCGCTGGCCGATGCGTTGAGCACATTCGCCAGGGTCTCATGCTGGATGCCCGTGATAGCGGGGTTGCCATCGAACGGCACGGTGATCGTCGGTCCGTCATCCTCGAAGTTGAAGTTCTGGCCGATATTGTGGGTGGCTGTGGCCTGATCGCCATCGCCGTCGGTGATGGTCGCCGTCAGAGTGACGAGGTCGGCGGCAGCCAAGGTCCTGCTATCGTCCGGGTTGGTGGCGTCGGCGTGAACGACCGCCCGGGCCTGGTCGAGGGTGACGACGCCGGCAGCGCTGACGCTGACGGTGAAGACGATCGCACCAGCAGCCGAGCCGGCACGGCCGACGACGTTGCCGCCTTCGATGAAGAGCAGGACGGACTGGCCGGTTTCGGTGTCGGTGAGACCGCTGACATTGGTGACCTGGTTGATGCCGAGCGCATAGGTGATGTCGTCGCCATCTGCACCGGCATTGGAGGTGAAGAAGGTCGAGAAGTCGGCGCTGTCGTTGCCGGCCAGGTTGGTCTCGTCGACCGTCAGCTCCGGGGGGACGCCGGTTGCCGTGATCGTCGGTCCGTCATCTTCGAAGTTGAAGTTCTGGCCGATATTGTGGGTGGCTGTGGCCTGATCGCCATCACCGTCGGTGATGGTCGCCGTCAGAGTGACGAGGTCGGCGGCAGCCAAGGTCCTGCTATCGTCCGGGTTGGTGGCGTCGGCGTGAACGACCGCCCGGGCCTGGTCGAGGGTGACGACGCCGGCAGCGCTGACGCTGACGGTGAAGACGATCGCACCAGCAGCCGAGCCGGCACGGCCGACGACGTTGCCGCCTTCGATGAAGAGCAGGACGGACTGGCCGGTTTCGGTGTCGGTGAGACCGCTGACATTGGTGACCTGGTTGATGCCGAGCGCATAGGTGATGTCGTCGCCATCTGCACCGGCATTGGAGGTGAAGAAGGTCGAGAAGTCGGCGCTGTCGTTGCCGGCCAGGTTGGTCTCGTCGACCGTCAGCTCCGGGGGGACGCCGGTTGCCGTCATCGTCGGTCCGTCGTCGTCGAAGTTGATGAAGGAGCCGACCTCTTCGTTATAAGCGTTGCTGACCTCACCGCCATAATGCACTTCCTTGACATCGAAAAAGTCATGCTCGGTGTCGATATTCGCGATGGTAAAGCGGTCAAAGGTTCCGCCAGCCCCGCCCGCGGTGGTGAAATCGATCGTCACGCCCTCGCCGACATTCTCCAGGATCAGGCCATTGCCGGTGAGGTTGACGGTGATGCCGAGCGCTGCGGCAGTCGTTGCGACGCCGTTCAGTTTGAAGGTCACGCCGGTGATATTGATCTCGGTATCATTGTCGTCACCGGGGAACGCCGCGCCTTCAACATTGTCGTTGTTGTTATAGGCATGGATCTCGATGTCAGCCAGGCTGTCGGTCGGCGTGGACTGCGAGATCGTAAAACCCGCGCTGGAGACGTTCTCGAGGTGAGAGCCGTAGTCAGGCGCGGTTGGCGTGTCGGTAAAGTCTTTGCCCGCGCTCTGGGTGCCGCCGGTGATCAAGTCGATTTGAAGCTCGCGGCCGAAGCGGACGTCTTGCGATGCGACACCGAAGCCTTGCGTGCTGACATTGACTTCCGCTTGCACGCCGGCGTCGTGAGCCGTGACGAGAATCTTCTGCGGACTCGCTGCATCGGCGTCGAGAATATACCAGTTGTTGTGTCCGGACGGGGCGTCGTCAAGCTGGCTGAAATTCACCACCGACGTTCCGGTGACCGAGGCGAATACCTTGTTGGTCAGATCGATGCGGTCGTCGGGGTTGGTCGCATCGGTATGGAGCAAGGGCACGTATTGAACCGTATAGAGGTCCGCATTGGTGGCGCTGGTGCTGATCAGTGCGAGCGAGAAGGCAAGCGGCCCGGTCTCTGCGGGTTCGGCGAGCGGGTTGGCAGTACCAATGACGCCGATCACGACGTTTGGATGCGTCGGATCCTGGAACAGCCAGACATAATTGCCATCCACCGTCCGGATGCCGCTGTTGACGCCGACTGTGGTGGAAAACGGGGTCCCGGAAGAATTCTGTGTGAGAACGACCGAGGTGATGGTTTCTCCAGCGCTCGCCGATGCGACCACGAAGTTGCTCTGGTAGGCGACCTCCGGTGAGGCTAGCCCGCCCGCAGCGTCGAGACCCAACAGATATTGCAGCGTGGTGTTGCCGACGTGCGGCGGAGCAGAGGGGCTGATATCGTCGTCGGTCAGACCGGCGGTTTCATCGATGATGATGTCTTGGGTCGTGATGTCGAGTGCCATGGAGATTCTCCCTCAGATTGGATCGCATTAAGAGGAGGGATACAATCCTTAGGTGCAAAAATGCACCCGCCCGGGTCTACCCCTTGCGCATTGAACTTACGGCGCTCAATTGACTGCCGCTGTCTCGGCGATCGAGAGCACTAGTCCATTTCAGCTTGAGGGCATTAAGACCAAAGTCCATGTGTGTATTAAGACCAAAGTCCAAATCGAGAGGTTGAAAACAACTCCAAAGCTTACTTTCTCAAAAAATACAAGAGATAGTTGGTAAGGTTCGGAATAAATCTAAGAAAGACTGGCGACAACCCCTCGTGCCCACGCGAGAATTTCTTCTCAACTTTATATATACTGCAAATTTATCTGAAATGCACTTAGACAGTTTGAGCTACAAGCAAAGCGATATTGAGCCGCGTTGCGCCTTTTTCTGTGTGTTCACGGCGGAATACATCGCATCCGTATCTGCCGAGTACCCGCGGCGTCACGGATAGTCGAAAACACAAGACAGTCTTCTGGTTGTGATAAGAAAGGTAAGTTGGGATAAGAAGAAGCTAAAGTGACCTCGGGAGCGAGCAGCGACTTACAGTCTCGCCGGAAGACGGCTCGTCGGCGGTCTGTGTTCCTCGCGTAGGACGGTTTCTCGCTGCTTTATGAGTCCGAGCGTTATCCGGCGCTCAAGATGGTCGCCATCAAGGAATATCACGCCGCCAAGGCGGCTTGATCGCCAAAGCAATCCCAGGAAAAGTGTGAAACGGTTTTCCGTCCGGGATTGCGGAAGGATAAAAGATCACGGCAATCCCAGGAAAAGTGCGAAGCGGCTCTAGCCGCCGAGCTGTTCCGCCAGGAAATCGACGACGGCGCGCACTGCCGGCAGCTGGCCGCGCCGGTGCGGCATCAGGATCGTCGTCTCGATACTGCCAGCCGTCCATTCCGGCAGCACCCGCACCAGCCGCCCGTCTGCCAGCGCCTTCCGGCAGACGGATGTCGGCAGGCAGGTAATGCCAAGCCCGGCAGCGGCCGTTTCCATCAGGACATAGGGCTCATCCGCCGCCATGACGGATTGCAGCGAGACCAGCGCCTCATCGCCGTGATCGGTGTAGAGCCGCCACTGATTTTCGGTCAGGCTGGTCATGATCGTTGCGTGCTCCGCCAGTTCCTCCGGCCGGTGCGGTTGCCCGTGCGTGCTGATATAGTCCGGCGAAGCGAGAATGAGGAAAGGGTGGCTGGCGAGCTTGCGCTGCACCAGCGCCGAATCCGGCAGCGGCCCGCGGTGGCTGCGCAGCGCTATATCGAAGCCTTCCTGCACGATATCGACGAAACGGTCGGTTACATGCACGGAAAGCCGGAGCTTCGGATAGCGTGCCGCCAGCGCCGGCAGATGTTCCGTCAGGGTAAACTGCGCCGTCGGCACCGAGGCGGTGAGACGAACGCTGCCGGCCGGTTCGGCCAGATGCCGCCGCACGATGCCCTCGGCCATCTCCGCCTCGATCATCGAGGCCTGGGCATGCTGAAAGAATTCCCGGCCGAGCTCGGTCAGCGCGAAGCTGCGCGACGTGCGCTGGATCAGCCGGACGCCGAGGCGCCCCTCCAGCTCGGCAACCCGTTTGCTCACCGTCGATTTCGGAATGCCGAGATGCCTGGCCGCGGCGGTAAAACTGCCGCTGTCGACGGCCTGCACGAAGAGATGAAGATCGTTGAGGTTGAAAAGCGCCATGATCATCTTCCATCAATGTAGACATTGCGATGCATTTATAGCCTCTATCGCAAGATCGTCCACATCAGCACATTGATCATGTCAAAAACGGGTCAATTCTGAAAGGAACGATTGATGTCACCCATATTGTTTTACGGCGTGCCGGAAGGCTGCTCCTTCGGCTCGATCGTCGCACTGGAATGGTCGGGCCTGCCTTATCGGCTCTGCCGCGTCGAGATGCCGGAAATGGTCTCCACCGATGACTACGTCAGGATCAACGCAGTCGGCGAAACGCCGTCGCTGCTGCTCGATGATGGCAGGACGATCAGCGAAAGCATGGCGATCCTCCACCATATCGGCGCTCGAGCGATCGGCAACGGTCTGGGCTTTGCGCAGGGGTCGGAGGATTTCGATCGTCTGAACCAGATGCTCGCCTTTCTCAACACCACCTTCTTCAAGGCCTTCGGCCCGCTCTGGTATGCGTTCGAACACCCGCTGGAGCCGCAGCAAAAGCAGGCCCTCACCGCCTATGGCATCGCAGCGGTCGAAAAGGCGCATCATACGCTGGAGCGTCTGCTCGATGCGCGTGAATGGCTTCTCGGCAACGGGCCGAGCCTGGCGGATGCCTATTTCGTCGGGATCGCTCGCTGGAACGATTTCCACAAGGTCGTCGAACGCCGACAGTTTCCTGGCCTGCACCGTCTCTATGAGCGCATGCAGCAGGAACCGGCCGTGCGTTTTGCCCATGCGATCGAGCATCGGCAGGAGGCGAAAAGCAGCGGCGGTTTCCGCGGCGAGGTCAATCTGACCGAGGCGCTAGGCCTGTTGAAACAGGCGGCCTGAAAACCATGGCCATCGCATCTTCGGGTGCGATGGCCAATTTTCAATCAGCCGGCAGCGACGATCTCGATTTCGACCAGCCAGTCGTCGCTGAGCGTTTCGACGATGATGGCTGTGGTCGGTAGGGCACGGCCGCCAAGTGCCCGAAGGCGGGCATTCTGGTTCGCCTCCACAAAGGCACCGTCGCGCAGATAGCTCGTCAGCCGCACGATATTCTCGACGGTCATATCAGCCGAGGCGAGGATGGTGCGCAGATTGGACCAGATGAGCTCCAATTGCCCGTCCAGGTCGACGCCCGCCATTCCCTCTTGATCGAGACCCATCGTGCCGCTGACGAAGAGCAGCCGCGTGGGATGCCTGACCTCCAGCGCATGGATATAGTCGGGGTTCGCCGGATAGATCCCGCTTGCCGGATTGCGCTCGATCATCTCCATTCGATTTGCCTCCGCGAATATTCTGTTGAAGAATGCCAGTATCGGCGATTATTTTTCGGCAAGAAGGGGATTTTACCGAATGACGAAAAATACAGAGGATCTTCGGCAAAGACGTGCGCAGCAGCCGGCCATCGATGTCTTCGACCGAAAAATATTAGCCGCACTCGCCGCCGACAGCAGCCAGAGTTATGCCAGGCTTGGAGAAGCGGTCGGCCTGTCGGCGCCGGCCGTGCACGAGCGCGTGCGCCGTCTCCGGCAATCCGGCGCGATCAAAGGCATGCATGCCGCGCTGGATGGCGCAGCGCTTGGCAAACCGTTGCTTGCTTTCGTGCATGTGGAGGCGGCCGGCTGGGGCAAGAGCGAGCGGCTGATGCAGGTCCTGCGGTTTCCCGAGGTCGAGGAGATGCATTCGGTCGCCGGCGATGCCAGCGTTCTCTTCAAGGTCCGCACGGCGAGCCCGCAGGACTTGGAGGCTTTTCTGGCGCAGATCCATGCCGTTCCCGGTGTCACCGGCACCCGCTGCTATGTCGCCCTTTCCACCTATCTGGAGCGTCCGGTCCAGGCCGGCGTCACCGACAGCTGGCCTGATATGCCGCGGCCGGAATAGACAGGCGCTCTGGTTTCCCGGCTAAGCGTCCTGCCGCTTTAATCCTCGCCCTCGAAGCGCGGCAGGTGCTCGATATTCTCCACCCCTGCCAGGGCCGAGCGGCACCATATCTGTTTCTTGGGCGTCAGTTCCCGCCGCTGGTCGATGCTGCCGACGCGGATGCCGATCGCGCCGCCTTCGCCGTCGGTGCGGTAAAGCGGCGATCCGCAATTCGGGCAGAAGAATTGCCGGCTGAGACCGCCGCTGTCGCCATATTTTGCGTAGCCTCTCGGTTCGCCCGACAGGAGCGTCAAACTGTCCGGCCGCGCCGGTGCGGTGACGCGATAGGCCGAGCCGGTCAGCCGCTGGCAATCGGTGCAATGGCAGATCGAAATCCGCTCTGGATCGATTTCCGCCTGATAGCGGATTGCGCCGCAATGGCATCCCCCGGTGATATGCATCGGTTACTTCCTCAAAGCATGTCGCGCAAAAATGTACTGCGGTTTTGCGATCATGAGATGCGATAAACAAAGAACCAAAGCGTGGCAGGCGAACCTGAACGATCGCCCCACGCCTCAGTCCGCCGGCTGCGCGCCTGGCCGTGTGGCATAGAAGGCCTTGGCATCGGCCGTGAAGGCGGCCCGCTGATCGGCTTTGGTATAGAACATATGGCCGCCGCGATAAAGTTTCAGCCCGACGCGCCCGCCGGCGAGCGACGGCGGCAGATGATCGACGACATAGCGGCTGACGCTATAGGGCGTCACCAGATCGCTGTAGCCATGCGCGATCAGCAGATGGAATGCCGGGTTCGAGGCGAGCAGCTGCCGGATGTCGTCGGTGGCGCTGGCCTGGAGGCGCGATCCGCCGCCGCGTCCTCCGCCCCATTCCCAGCGCCGGCTGATATCGCCTTCGAGCAGCGTATAGGTCATCTCCGTCCTGAAGCCGAGTTGGTTGCGGGCGTAATCGGCAAAGGCGCCGCCATAGGCGCGGGTGAAGCCATCGAGGATGGCGTCGTCGCCGCGATCGTAGTCCGATTCCGGGTAGGGATCGGGGGCTGCAAAGGAGGCGTCGTAGGCGCTCATCACCTCGCCGCTGCCCACGTCGGAATGTTTGACGAAGGAATTGCCGAGGAAGCCGCGGTTGCGGGCGACGATATCCTCGGGAATGCCCGTCAGCTTGGCGACCCTGCCATAGAAGGCGGCGGCCTCGGCACCCGTCGGCGGCGGTCCGGCCAGCGTCGTCAGATAGTCGCCGAGCGCGAAGGTCTCGGCCTGCTTCTGCGTCTCTTCGTCGAAAGCCTTATGCCGGTCGAGTTCGGCGGCCGCCAAAGACGGTAGTTCGAGGGCTGCGCCGAGCGCGAACTGGTCGGCATTGAACATCAGCTGGCCTTCGAGCAAGGGAGAAAGCATCACCGCGCCGGCGACGATGATGCCTTGGCTTTCCTGCAGCGCCGAGGCGACCTTGGCGGCGCGGAAGCCGCCATAGCTTTCACCGAGAAGATATTTCGGCGAGTTGGAGCGGTTGTTGTGCGTGACATAGAGCGCGATCGCCTTGGCGATGCTCTCAGCATCGGCATTGACGTTGTAATAGTTGGAGGCGTCGTCCGCCTTGACCGTCCGGCTCCAGCCCGTGCCGATCGGATCGATCAGCACGAGATCGGTGAAATCGAGCCAGCTCTGCTTGTTGTCGACGAGTTTCGCATTGGCGCCGTCGCGTCCATCCGGCCCGAAATCGAGCACTTCAGGCCCGACCAGCCCGAGATGCAGGAAGGCGGAAGCCGCACCCGGCCCACCATTGAAGGCGAAGGTCAGAGGCCGGTTCGCCCCGCCATCCCCAGCGACATAGGCAGTGTAGAAGATCGCGCCGGTCTGCGCGCCGTCCTGGCCGAAGAGTGCAAGCGTGCCGGCGGTGGCGGTATAGGCGATTTTCCGGCCGCCGATCGTCAGCTCGTGCTCGGTGACGGAATCGGCCGGCAGCAGCTTCAGCACGCCCTCGCGCGCGCCGCTCTGGATATTGGCCCTCGGCTGACCGCTTTCCTGCGCATGAGAAAGGGCAGGGGCCAGCATTGCCGCAAGCGCGGCAAGCAGAAACAGGGTTCGGATGCGCAAGATGTCTCCTCCGGCGATGGGATGAGGGGCTGAGATAGCGTAACATCCGCGGCCGGCGACGGGCATCAAGAGATGGTGATGGGCCAGTGAATGAACCAGTGAACGAGTGAGCTGAGCGTGCGGCTCAGCCTGTCTTCTCGACCGCATGGACGTTCACTTCGATTGCCCGGCCGGCCTTCCAGCCGTTGATCGCCGCGCCGAGCCCAAGCGCGACAAAGAGGGCGGCGCACCAGGAAAAGCTTCCGGTCCAGCCGCGGATGAGACCGACGATGAGTGGGCCGATGGCGGCAAGCAGGTAACCGACGCATTGCGCCATGCCGGAAAGATGGGCGGCGACATCGGGATCGCGCGAGCGCAGCACGATCGTCGTCATGGCCGCGGCGATCAGCCCGCCCTGACCGATGCCCTGCAGCACCGCCCACAGCCAGACTGTCGACAGCGGCGCAAAGAGCAGGCCGAGCAGGGCGGTGACGGCGACGCCGCAGAGGCTCGCATTGATCAGCCGCTGATCGCGGCCGCGCACGGCGATATGCGGCACGATCAGGCAGGAGGCGGCCTGCACCATCACCGACAGGGAAACGATCGCCCCGGCGGTGACGCCGTCGAGCCCGCGTTCGCGCAAGATCGGAACCAGCCAGCCGAAGACGCAATAGGCAAGTGCCGATTGCAGCCCCATGAACAGCGTGACCTGCCAGGCGAGCCGGTCGCGCCAGAGGCCTTTGACGTGGAAGCCATTTCGTCTTGCCTGCCGGCCGCTGCGAAGAACCTCAGGCAGCCAGAGCAGGCTGACGATCAGGGCGGGCAGCGCCCAGATGGCGAGCGCGCCCGCGAGAGACCCGCCCAATCCATGCTCGATCGGCAGCGTCAGCCCGGCCGCACTTGCCGCACCGGCGCAAAGCGCCATCGTGTAGAAACCGGTCATCAGCGCGGCGCGCCCGGCGAAATCCCGCTTCACCAGCCCCGGCAGCAGCACGTTGCCGACAGCGATACAGGCGCCCGCAAGGGCCGTGCCGATGAAGAGTAGCGGCACGGAGGAAAGCCCGCGCAATGCAGTGCCGAGCGCGAGAAGCAGCAGAACGCCGAGCAGCGTGCGCTCAGTCCCGAGGCGCTGGGCAAGACGAGGCGCAAGCGGCGAAAAGGCGCCGAGGCAGACGACCGGAAGCGTCGTCAGCAGGCTGGCGCCCAGCGCGCTGAGGCCGAGCTCCGAGCGGATTTCCGGCAGCAGCGCCGAGGCGCTCGAAAAGACCGGGCGCAGGTTGAAGGCGATCAGCACCAGGCATGCGCCGAGCAGGAAACGACCCGCAGCTCCCCGCTTCGACGTTGCCTGCGGCGGCGGAAGGCTGCCGGTCTCGGCGTCGATCAGCAGTTCGTCGGCCGCCTCGAGCGTGCTGGCAGCGTGATTGAAAGGCGTGTTCATGACAGGATCATCCGGTCGAGTGCGGCAAGAACCGGCGCCATGAAACGGCGCACCGCCGCGTCCGCCTTGTCGGCATCGCCGGTCTCGATGGCGTCGACGATATTGGCATGCGCCTGCATATCGGGTTCCGGAATATCCTTGCCGAGCGTTGCGGCGATGGTGTCGGCAATCGAGGCCGAGAAGAAATCATAGATCTCGATCATCGCCCGGTTGCCGGAAGCGGCGATGACGGCCTTGTGGAAGGCGAGGTCGCGTTCGATGAAGCCGGCCTGATTGCCGCCATCGTAATTGCCGCGTTCGGCAAGCAGCCTGCGCAGCTCGGCCACCGTTTCCGGGGTCTTGCGGATCGCCGTCAGACGGGCTGCCTCGACGTCGAGTGCGCATCGCGCCTCGAACTGGTCGCGCAGGCTGGCGCGCCGTGCCATCGTCAGCGGCCGGCCGGCATCGCGGGTCGAGCGGACATAAGTTCCCGAGCCCTGGCGGGTTTCGAGATAACCCTGCGAGACGAGAACGCGCACTGCCTCGCGCACCGTGCCGCGGCTGACGGACAGCATGGCTGACAGCGAGGCTTCATTCGGCAGTTTCTCGCCGACCGCCCAGCGTTTGCCGAGAATGTCGCCGCGAATCGCCTCGATCGCCTCATCGGCGAGATTGGTCTTGCTGAGTGCCCGCATTCCATTACTCATAAAGTCATCTGATGACTTTATGAGTAATGGAATTTCGAAGTTCCGTCAATTTGAAATCCGGGCATTAAAAAAGGGTCGCCTCAGCGACCCTTTCCATGAGTTTGGCCTCGAACTGGCCTGGACTGTCTATGCAGCCCCAGGAAGGCGGGGATTAGAGCGAGGGCTGCCTCGCCTTCTTCACCTCTTCCATGCCCGTTACGAGGTCCGAAATCTCATTAGACATTGGATCACCTTCCTTTCGTTCTGTTGCTGATGACTTAAAGTTAGGCTGATTCTTCACAGATGCAAGAAGAAATTCCACATAGGACGCAACCCTGGGCAATGCGGATGTTCACGAGAGAACACAGTGTTTCGCAGAATTTGAAGATGCCGGACGCCACGAAACTGTCATCTTGCGCTTGCAAACCGGCGGCGCGTTAAGCTGTTATTAGCCGCGAGATCAGACAATTTAGAGTATTCCCGCCGGTGCGGCGGCGGGTTCCGGAGCAAGAAAGCCATGTGTCGCTGGGCAGCCTATCGTGGAGACCCTCTCTATCTCGAGGAACTGGTATCCTCGCCTGCCCATTCCCTGATCGAGCAGTCCCATTGCGCCACCCGCGCCAAGACGGCGACCAATGGCGATGGCTTCGGCATCGCCTGGTATGGTGACCGGCCCGAGCCCGGCCGTTACCGCGATATCCTGCCGGCCTGGTCGGATTGCAATCTGAAGAGCCTGGCGCGGCAGATCCGTTCGCCGCTCTTTCTCGCCCATGTCCGCGCTGCGACCGGCGGCGGCACGCGCCGCGACAATTGCCACCCTTTCACCCATGACACCTGGTCCTTCATGCATAACGGCCAGATCTCCGGCTTCGAGCGGCTGCGCCGGCCGATGGAGGCAATGCTCGATGACGATTTGTTCAATGCCCGCGGCGGCACGACCGATTCCGAACTGATGTTCCTGCTGGCGCTGCAGTTCGGCCTGCGCGAGGCGCCGGTCGCCGCGATGGCTCACATGATCGGTGTCGTCGAGGATCTGGCCGAAAGCGTCATCGGCTCGATCCTGCTGCGCTTTACCGCTGCCTTCTCCGATGGCAGCACGCTCTATGCGATCCGTTATGCCACCGATCGCAAGGCGCCGACGCTCTATGCCTCACCCGTCAGCGCCGGTTATTGCCTCGTCTCCGAGCCGTTGAACGATGATGTCGACGCCTGGGCGGAAATTCCGGACGGTAGCGCCGTCACCATCGGCAAAGACGGCATCGACGTCGCCGACTTCCGGCCGGAGAAGCGCAATGCGGTCAAGCCGCAGCGCCTGGCTATTCCTGCCTGAGCCGCTCTCGGCTAGCTGAGCCGCTCGCGATCAGCGGAGCCGCTGGGCGATCAGCGCTGCGAGCCTTTCGGCAACCTCTTCCTTCGCCAGGTCGGGCCATTGCTCGACGCCGTCGCGGCGGACGAGTTTGACGCTGTTGCGGCTGCCGCCCATGATCCCGGTGGCGGGAGAGACGTCATTGGCGACGATCATGTCGGCGCCCTTCCTCTCGAGCTTCGCCTTGGCATTGCTTTCCACGTCCTGCGTCTCGGCGGCAAAGCCGATGACCAGCTTCGGCCGCATCGTATGATGGCCGACGGTTTTCAGGATGTCCGGATTTTCGGTCAGCGCCAGCGTCGGAATGGATTCGCCGGGATGTTTCTTCAGCTTCTGGTCGGCCGCCGAGGCGACGCGCCAGTCCGCTACCGCCGCCACCATCACGGCGACGTCGGCCGGCAGTGCTGCAAGCACCGCATCACGCATTTCCTCGGCCCGTTCCACGTGGATGACGTTGACGCCGACCGGATCGGCGATCGTCACCGGTCCCGATACCAGCGTCACCTCCGCCCCGAGCTTTGCAAGGGCTGCGGCGATCGCATGTCCCTGCCGGCCGGAGGAGCGGTTGGCGATGTAACGCACCGGATCGATCGGCTCATGCGTCGGTCCTGAGGTGACGATTGCCTTGCGCCCCTTGAGCGGCTTTTCTCCGTCGTCGAGCAGGGTTTCGGCGGCCGCCACGATCTCCAGCGGCTCCGCCATCCGGCCGAGCCCTGTCTCCCGGCTTTCCGCCATCTCGCCGGCCATCGGCCCGACGAAGCGGATGCCGTCGGCCCTGAGCATCGCGGCATTCCGCCGGGTCGCCGGATGCGCCCACATGGACGGATTCATTGCCGGTGCGGCAAGCACCGGCCTGTTGGTTGCCAGCAGCACGGTCGAGGCAAGATCGTCGGCAAGCCCGTTCGCCATCTTCGCCATCAGATCGGCCGTGGCAGGGGCGATCAGCACGAGATCGCAGTCGCGCGCCAGCCTGATATGGCCGATATCCTGTTCGTCCTGCCGCGAAAACAGATCGAGGAACACATGGTCCGCCGCCAGAGCACCGACGGCCAGCGGCGTGACGAATTCCTGCGCCCCGCGGGTCATCACCGGGCGCACGCTGGCGCCGCGCTCGCGCAGCCGGCGGATCAGATCCAGGCTCTTATAGGCGGCGATGCCGCCCGAGATGATGAGGAGGATGCGTTTTCCGCTGAGAGCCATGGCTTTTTCTACCCGTCGCCTTTTCTGACCGGCCCCGACCCTAAGCCTTTGGCGGAGAACATGCAATCGCGCGGCGAAAGGCATCGGCCGCAGTCGGCGGATGCCGCCCCGTTCATGGACGTCAGCCGCCATTTTCGTGGGGTCAGAGGTTGCTCATCCCGCCGTCGATGACGAGTTCGCTGCCGACGATATAGGCGGCCTCATCGGAGGCGAGAAAGATGATCGTCTTCGCGACTTCGCTGGGGCTCCCGAAGCGGCCGACAGGGATTTGGGACTGGATCTGCGCGGTCATCGCCTTGGAATCGGCTTCCGACGCCCCGAGCTTGCTGTAGAGCGGCGTGGCGATCGGCCCCGGGCTGACGGCGTTGACCCGGATGCCGCGGCCGATCAGTTCGCCCGACAGGGTCTTGGCAAGCGTCAGCAATGCCCCCTTCGTCAGTGAATAGACGCTGGAGTTCGGCATGCCGATATGGGCGTTGATCGAGGTATTGAGCACGATTGCGGCCTGTTTCGAAAAGATCGGCAGTAGCGACTGGATCAGGAAGAACGGCCCCTTGACATTGATCGCTACCGACCTGTCGAAGGCGGCTTCGCTCCACTGTTCCAGCGGCCCGAATTCGGCGACACCGGCATTGACGAAGAGGATGTCGAGCGTGCCGAAAGCCTCTTTCACGGTATCGGCGACGGCCTTTTGGCCGGCCGCATCGCCGGCATCGGCCTGGATGACGATCGCTTTGTCGCCGAGTTCGCGACGGGCGGCTTCGACGCTTGCGGCACTGCTGCCGGTAACGACGACACGGGCGCCTTCGGCAATGAATTGACGGGCGGTTTCGATGCCGATGCCGCTGGTGCCGCCGGTGATGAGGGCTGTCTTGTTCTGCAGACGTGACATGATGCGTTCCTTCAATCGGATGTGGGGCCGCGGCCCGGGGTCAGTGGGAGAATGTTCCGGAAAAGGCGGCGCGACAATCCGGAGCGGGTCATCGCGCTTGGCTTTCGTCAGGTGCGGGTGATCGAGGCGCCGCCGTCGACCAGCGAAGCCGTGCCGGTGACGAAGCTCGCATCGTCGGAGGCGAGGTAGAGAACCGAGCGGGCAAGTTCTTCGGGAGTTGCGACGCGCTTCAGCGCATGCAGGTTGGTGACGAAGGCCTGTTTGTCGGGCGTATCGTTCATGTCCCGATACATGTCGGTATCGACAGCACCCGGCAGGATGGCATTGACCCGCACGCCCTGCTGGCCGAACTCGGCGGCAAGCGCCTGCGTCAGCCCGATCAGGCCGGATTTGCTGGCGGCATAGGCGGCAACGCCCGGGAAGGCGAAGCTGTAGCCGACGAAGGTCGAGGTGAAGATCACCGAGCCGCCGCCATTTTCCACCATCGCGCCGATCTGGTGTTTGGCGGCGAGGAAGGAGGCCGTCAGGTTGATCGCCAGCGCCTCGCTGAAGCCTGCTTCGGAAACGGCGGTGCTCGGGCCGGCTTCGCCGAGCGTGCCGGCATTGTTGAAGGCGATGTCGAGCTTGCCGTAATGCGTCACGGCGGCCGCGACCAGCGCCTTGTGATAATCTTCCGAGCGCACGTCGCCGGCAATGGCGATGGCCTCGCCGCCCTCTGCCTTGATCTCCGCGACCAGGCTGTCGAGTTCACGCTCGCGGCGGGCGCCGACGACGATCCTGGCGCCTTCGGCGGCGAAGAGCTTTGCCGTGGCGCGGCCGATGCCGGAGCTTGCGCCGGTGACGATCGCGACCTTGTTGTTCAAGCGGTTCATGGTTCCATCTCCTGATTCCGAGGTGAGGCGGCCCCTGCCGTCTCTTTCGATGAAGGGAAGATGGCATTTTCCTTTCGTTCGGATTAGTCTCCAGATTGGGGAACTCGAATTCGGAAAAGCCGAACGATGATCAGGATCGAAGGTATTACGGCTTTCGTCGCCGTCGTCGAGGCGGGCTCGGTCAGCGAGGCGGCCAGGCGCCTGCGGCTGTCGAAATCCGTCGTCAGCGAAAGGCTGGCCGAGCTGGAGAAGTCGCTCGGCGGCATGCTGCTGCACCGAACGACGCGCAAGCTGAGTTTGACGGAGGATGGCGCGGTCTTCCTGGAGCGTGCCGCGCGCATCGTGCGCGAGATCGAGGCGGCTGCGGCCGATATGGCGGAGCGGCGCGGAAGCCTGTCCGGCCCGATCCGCATCGCCGCTCCGGTCACCTTCGGCCGCATGCATCTCGGCCCGGCGCTCTATCCCTTCCTTGCCGAACATCCCGAGATCGAACTCACCCTCGATATTGACGACCGACGTGTCGATGCCGCGTCGGACGGCTACGATGCCATCATCCGCAACGGTCCGATCGCCGATAACAGGCTGGTCGCCTGGAAGCTCGCGCGCAGCCGCCGTCTTGTCTGCGCCTCGCCGGATTATCTCGCGCGCCAGGGAGTGCCGTCGTCGCTTGATGATCTCAACGGCCATCGCGGAATCTTCTATACCAATCGCGGCGTTGCCGACTGGCGCTTCCAAACGCCGGACGGCGCGGTCGTCGTCCGTGCGAAACTGGCGCTCGGCATCAACAATGGCGACATGCTCCGCGACGCCGCCATTGCCGGTCTCGGCATCGCGCTGCTGCCCGCCTTCATCGCCGGCCCCGCCATTCGCGAAGGCCGGCTTGCCGAAATCGATGTCGGTCACAGGCCGGAGGCCGAATTCATCTACATGGCCCATCCCGAGGGCCGAAACCCCTCCGCCAAGCTTCGCGCCATCGCCGATCACCTGAAGAAGAGTTTTGGCGATCCGCCCTATTGGGATCCGGCGGGCTAGACCATGTCGCGCAAAAGTGTGCAGCGCTTTTGCAAAACGACATGAGCAAGAACAAAGATCAGAGCCTTTCCGGGTTAGATTGCAGCATTCCTGTTGGCTCAAATGGAGTCGGATGGTCGACCGGTCGGCGCGCGTCGTAGCCCAGCTCTACGGCCAAGCCGGCCGGTCGATCAGCCGGCCCGTTTCAGCCAACCCGAAGGGCCGGGCATCTTTCCGCCAGGGCAAAGGCGATCGGCTCGACCGTACCAAGAGGTATGCCCTTCGCCAATCGCCTTTGCCCTGACGAAAACCTGCTCCGGCAGAATGCTGCAATCTAACCCGGAAAGGCTCTAAAGCGCGAAGAGCGAATCTGAAGGATCGCGACGCGCTTTAGCTCAGCAGGCTCATCAGGTTCTCGGTGACCGGCGAGCGATGTGTCTTCAACATTGCCAGCGCCAGACGCGCCACAGCCGGCGGCCCCTCAATCGGCCGGTAGGCGACGCCTTCGAGCCTGATCTGCGAAATCGAGGCCGGCACGATCGAGACGCCGAGCTCTGCCGCCACCAGATTGACGACGGAGGAAATCTGCGGCGCCTCCTGGGCCACGGTCAGCTCGAATCCCGCCTTGCGGCAGGCCAGCACGACATCGTCGTAGAGGCTCAAGCCGACGAGCCGGGGAAAGAGGATGAAAGGTTCGTCCGCCAGTGCCGCAAGCGGCAGTTTGCTGCGCCGTGCCAGAGGATGGCTGGCGGGCAGGGCGATCACCATCGGCTCATCCGGCAATCGCCGCAGCCGGACGCCGGCGGGGTCGTCGAGGCTGGGGCGCATGAAGGCGGCGTCGAGCTCGCCGCCTTCCAGCTTCTGCATCAGCGCCAGCGTATTCATTTCCGTCAGCGCCAGCCGGACATCGGGCCAGCGGGCACGAAATCGTCGGATCGTCGCGCTGACCACGGGGTTGAAGGCGGAGGATGCGGTGAAGCCGAGCGACAGCCGGCCGGTCTCGCCGCGATTGGCGCTTTGCGCCGCAAGCTTTGCCTTTTCCGCAGCCGCCAGCGACGCCTTTGCCTCGCCGAGGAAGGCAGCGCCCGCCGCCGTCAATTCGGCGCCGTGCGGCACGCGGTGAAACAGCGCCGCACCCACTTCCCTCTCCAGATCGCGGATCTGCTGGCTGAGCGGCGGCTGCCCGATGCCGAGCTTGGCGGCCGCACGGGTGAAATTGCCTTCCTCCGCCACCGCCAGGAAATATCGCAAGTGCCGCAACTCCATCGTCATCTCCAAAACCTATCGAAATCGCCAGTTTCATATATTGGACAAATGGAGCGGCGTTGACTAGATCGGAGACCGGAAGGATGAAGAGATGCCGACGTCAGCGCATGTATTAAAGACCTCCGAGATATCAGCGACCCCAGGGCAGAAGCACTATCTCGCGCGTGGAACCGGCGCCTATCGCCGCGCCAGCCTGGCGCTCTTCCTTTCCGGTTTCTCCACCTTCTCGCTGCTCTATTGCGTCCAGCCGCTGCTGCCGATCTTCTCGCAGGAGTTCTCCGTCAGCCCGGCCGAAAGCTCGCTGTCCCTCTCGCTCTCCACCGGTTTCCTGGCGGTCGCCATCGTCTGTGCCGCCGCCGTCTCGGAAGGCCTTGGCCGCCGCAGCCTGATGTCGATATCGCTGGTCGGCGCGGCATTGCTGACCATTGCCACCGCTTTTGCCCCGAACTGGCACCTGCTGCTTGTCATCCGCGCCCTGCAGGGCCTCGTTCTCGGCGGCGTGCCGGCCGTCGCCATGGCCTATCTCGCCGAGGAAATCGATCCGCGCGGCCTCGGCGCCACCATGGGCCTCTATGTCGCCGGCACGGCCTTCGGCGGCATGTCCGGCCGCGTGCTGACAGGTATCTTCGCCGAATATTTCAGCTGGCGTCCGGCGCTCTTTCTGATCGGCGCCATCGGCCTTGCCGCTGCGATCGGCTTCATCGCCCTGCTGCCGCCGTCACGCAATTTCGTCCGCCGGCCGGGCTTCGATCCGCGCTTTCATCTCAACGCGTGGCGCGGCCATCTCAGCAGTCCGGCGCTGCCCTTCCTCTTCGCCATCGCCTTCCTGGCGATGGGCTCCTTCGTGACGATCTATAATTATGCCGGCTTCCGCCTCGTGGCGCCGCCTTACGGCCTCAACCAGACCGAACTCGGCCTGATCTTCACCGTCTATCTCTTCGGCATCGGCGCCTCCTCGATCGGCGGCCTCCTCGGAGACCGGATCGGCCATTTTTCCGTGCTTCTCTTCGGTCTGGCACTCACCGCCGCCGGCAGCGCGCTGACGCTCTTTGCCTCGCTCCCGGTCATCATCCTCGGCATCATCGTGCTCACCACCGGCTTCTTCATGAGCCATTCCATCGCCAGCGGCCTTGTCGGCAGGCTGGCGCATGGCACCAAAGGCCACGCCTCATCGCTCTATATGCTTGCCTATTATGTCGGCTCCAGCTTGATGGGTTCGGCGGGCGGCTGGTTCTTCGCGGTTGAAGGCTGGACCGCCGTCGTTATCTTCACGCTTGCCATGCTGGCGCTGGCCTTTGTCTCCGCCTGTCTTGCAAAGCACCTCGCGAGGAGAACAGCATGATCCGCATCGACCGCCTCGACCATCTGGTGCTGACCGTCGCCGATATTGCCATCACCTGCGATTTCTATGCCCGCATCCTCGGCATGTCGGTCGAAACCTTCGCGGAAGGCCGCAAGGCGCTGAAATTCGGCCGGCAGAAGATCAACCTGCACCAGGCCGGCCGCGAATTCGATCCCAAGGCGAGTCATCCCACAGCCGGCTCCGGCGACCTCTGCTTCATCGCCGAGACGACGCTCGCCGATGTCATCACGCATCTGCAGGCCTCAGGCGTTGCGATCGAAGAGGGTCCGGTCGAACGCACCGGCGCGACCGGACGTCTGCGCTCGGTCTATTTCCGGGACCCCGACGGCAATCTCCTCGAGGTCTCCAATCTGATTGCCTGATGCCTGATAATTCTGGAAAGGTCTGGATGTCTGCTCCCGCACATCAGCCAAGCCGGAGATAGGGCACGTCTTTCTTCGCCACTTCATCCAGCGCCTCCTCGTAACCGGCATCGGCATACCGCATGACGCCGAGTGCGGTATCGTTGGTCAGCGCATGATCGAGCCGTTCGTCGGCGGCATCCGTGCCATCGGCGATGACGGTGACGCCGCAGCTCGTCATATAGCCGGCATAGCCGCCGCCGCCGGAATGAATGACGACGAGATCGGCCATCGACGAGCAGAGCATCATCGCATCGATCAGCGGCCAGTCGGCGATCGCGTCGGAGCCGTCCTTCATCCGCTCGGTCATGATGTTCGGGTGCGCCATGGCGCCGGCATCGAGATGGTCGCGGGAGAAGGCGACCGGGCCTCTCAGTTCGCCGCTCGCAACCAGCGTGTTGACGCGCCTCGCGAGTGCCGTGCGTTCGCCGTGGCCGAGCCAGGCGATGCGGGCCGGCAGCCCTTCGAAGGGAACATGCTCGCGCGCCAGCCGGATCCAGTTGGTGATGATCTTGTTGTCGGGGAACATCTCGAGCAGCAGGTCATCGATCCGGGCGATATCGCTCTCCTCGCCCGATAGCGCCATCCAGCGGAACGGGCCGATCGCCCGGGCAAACAGCGGCCTGAGATAGGCTTCGGTGAAGATCGGAATGTCGAAGGCATTGGCGACGCCGCCCTCCTTGGCCTGCGTGCGGATCAGGTTGCCGTTGTCGAAGACTTCAGAACCCTTCTTCTGGAATTCCAGCATCGCCGTCACATGTTCGACGATCGAGGCGCGGCTTGCCGCCATCAATTGCCCTTGGCCATCGTCGCGCAGGCCCTTGACCTGATCGAGGCTCATGCCCTTCGGCACGTAGCCATAGACGAGGTCGTGCGCCGAGGTCTGGTCGGTGACGATATCGGGCACGATGCCGCGCCGGGCGATCTCGGGATAGACCTCCGCCGCATTGCCGACGAGCCCGACGGACAGCGCCCGTTTCTCCTTCACCGCCGCATCGATCATCTGCAGGGCGGTATCGAGATCAGGCGCGATTTCCTGGAGATAACCGATCTGCTGTCGCTTGCGGGCGCGCTCCGGATCGATGTCGACGCAGAGGATTGCCGCCCCCGCCATGCGGCCGGCCAGCGGCTGCGCCCCGCCCATGCCGCCGAGGCCGGCGGTCAGCACGAAGCGGCCGAGGAGATCGCCGCCGAAGCGCCGCTCGGCAATGCGCATGAAGATCTCGTAGGTGCCCTGGATGACCCCCTGGCTGCCGATATATTGCCAGGCGCCGGCCGTCAGCCCGCCCCAGCAGATCAGCCCCTTGCGCTGCAGCTCGTAGAACACCTCGGCCTTTGCCCATTGCCCGACGATATTGCAGTTCGCCATGATGACGAGCGGCGCCTTGGCATGCGTCCGAACGAGCCCGATCGGCTTGCCGGACTGGATGAGCAGCGTCTGGTCCTCGTCCATTTCGGTCAGCGCCTTGACGATGCCTTTGTGGGCCGCCCAGTTGCGGGCCGCCTTGCCGAGCGCGGCGTAGACGATGAGGTTGTCGGGATCCTCGCCGACGGAGAGCACGTTTTCGAGCAGCCGCAGCAGCGCCTCCTGCCGCCAGCCCTTGGCGCGCAGCTCCGGCCCGCCGGGAATCGGAAATTTCGGATGGCGTGGATTGGCCTTCGACATCGTGGGTTCCTCGTTTTGCTCTGCCTTCGATCGTCACTTACTCGGCAGCGATTCCACATAGGCAAGTGCCGCATCGAGCAAACGCCGTCTCAGGGCATCGTCGCCGTAAACCTCGGCACCACCGCGCACCCAGCCATGCATCACCCGCTCGCCCGACAGCATCTGGATCACGCCTGGCAATGCCAGCGCCCAGCCGTCATTGCCCTTGCCGAGACGGATCAGCATGCCGTCATGGCGCGCGCAGCAGAGGAGATTGCCGTTCAGGATGAAGGCCCAGCCGCCGAACATGGATTTTTCGGTAAGGCCCGGCCGATCGCCGAGTTCCTCGCGCATCAGTTCTTCGAGACCGGGATCGCGCGCCATGGCTCAGGCTTTCGTTGCCAGCGCATAACGTGCGATCTCGATCCCCATCGCCTTTTCGACGACGGGATAGACGGTCGGATCGAGCACGCTTGCCGAGAGCGGAATGATGTCCATCGGCACATGCAGGATGAAGACGTGCATGCCGTCCTGAAGCTGGCCGACGCTGAGCGGTTCGCCCTCCGGTGAAAGCGTGGTGACGACGGCCGGGAAGGTGGCAAGCCGCCCGCCATCCGCATCGTCCACCGCCATATATTCGTTCATCACATGCAGCGTCACCGATTTTTCGCCCGCGCCGACGGTGATCGTACCGATGTCGAAGGCTTCCTTGGTGTAGACGACGTCCTTGCGGGTGATGATCCCCTCGGCAAGGATATGCCCGCCGGTCGTCTTGCAGATCGCGTCGATGACAGCTGACCCGCCGCGCTTCTCCGCCGCGATGATCGCCTCGCCGAGCGCCAGCGCCATCGAGATGCCGCCGAGTGCGGCATGGGTCCTGACATAGGAAGCCCTCAGCGGATTGCGGCAGCTGGCGATGAAGCCGCCGGATTGATCGGCGGCGGCGCGCAGCACCGGCGAGATCTTCGCCGTCGCGCCCTTCACCACCAGTTCGATATAGCGATTCTCCGCCCGATTGCCGCCGACGGCGGTCTGGATCATCTGCTCGGGCGAACCGGCCATGCCGATCGAGCCCATGTCGCCCGTCGGATGCGCGCGGATGTCGCCGACCGCATCGACCACCTTGGTGCCGAGGATGGCCGACGGCAGCCAGCCGTTCAGCGTCGAGGATTTGCCGTTCTGGCCGATGATCAGCCCGGAAAGCTTTTCCCCAAGCGCCTCCTGCAGCAACTGCACCGCTTTCACATAGTCGATGCCCTGCATTTCCCAGGGGGTGGTGGAGGCCGGCGCGCCGATCGCGGCAGCGGTGGCGATCCAGTCCTCATCCTGCAACTCGTCGATCGAGACCAGCTCCGGCTTGCCGACATTGACGGCGGCAAGCCCAAGCATCCGTCCATGATCGGCCCAGCCGCCGCCGCCGGCGGCATAGACGGAACCGCCCTTGACGGCAGCTTCCACGTCCTTCTCAACGAGTATGCGTCCCATCGGTCCTCTCCTGCCTCAAGCTCGTGTCCATCTCGCGCACCGCTTCGAACAGCACGGCGGCGCCGAGGGCGATATCGTCATTCTCGGCCCATTCGTCGGCCGAATGGCTGCGGCCTTCCCGGCAGGGCACGAAGATCATCGCCGCCGGCGCCACCTTGGCGATCCAGGCCGTATCGTGTCCCGCGCCTGAGGCCATGCGCCGGCTTTTTGCACCGACCCGCTCACAGGCCGCCTCCAGTGTCGACAGCAGTCCGGCATCGCCTGGCGTCGGCAGATTGTCGGAAACCCGGTTCGGCGTCTTGATCGTCACGCCGTAGGCTCCTGCCAGCTTTTCGACATGGCCGTCGAGCCAGCGGCAGAAAGCCTCCATGTCGGCGCGGCTCTCCGCGCGCCCATCGATCAGCAGCGTGACCTTCGACGGCACGACATTGGCGGCATTCGGCTCGATCCGGAATTCCCCGACCGTCGCTGCAAAATGCCCCGGCGTTTTGGCAAGCTCTGCGGCGGCGTTGCGGATGTCGAGCACCAGCTGCGATGCCGCCACCAGCGCATCCGCCCGTCGGTCCATCGGCGTCGTGCCGGCATGGTCGGCCCGCCCTTCGACGGTGATCTCGATCCGGGTGATGCCCGAGATCGCGGTGACGATGCCGATATCCTGCCTCTCGGCTTCGAGCACCGGACCCTGCTCGATATGGAGCTCGAGAAAGCCTGCTATATCGGGCCTGTTCTGCTGCATCAGCACATCGGGCCTGCCGCCGACCTCAGCGATGCCCTCGGCCAGGTCGCGCCCGTCGCTGACGCGCGAAAGCCAGGCCTCCGGCAGTTGGCCGGTCATGCCGCGGCTGCCGATGCAGGACACGCCGAAGATGCTGACCTCCTCGGCCAGGAAATCGACGATTTCGAGATCGTGATCGAGCTTGATATCCTGCTCAGCAAGCGCCCGCGCCACCTCCAGCGCCGAGATCACCCCGGCGATGCCGTCGAAGCGGCCGCCGTCCGGCACGGTGTCGGAATGCGAGCCGATCATGATCGTGCCGAGCCATGGTTTCTGGCCTGTCCGCCGGCCGACCAGATTGCCGGCGGCATCGATCCGCGTTTCCAGTCCCGCCGCCTTCATCCGCGCTTCGATATAGGCCCGGCCCTCGAGGAAGAGCGGCGAGAAGGCCCGCCGCGTCCAGGGACGCCCCGGCTCGGTCATTGCGGCCAGCGCCTCGATATCGCCAGCGATCCGGCCGGCATTGACGGGAAGATTGCGGCTCATGCGGCAGTTCCTGCCATGACCTGGCGCGGCAGCGGCCGCACGAACCGGCCGGTGCCGGGCTCGGCCAGCACCTTTCCGCCCTCGGCGATCTTTTCGCCGCGCAGATAGGTGGCCGAGACGGTCCAGGGCAGGCGGATGCCGTTATAGGGGCTCCAGCCGACGACGTTGTTGCCGCTCGCGGCGGCATCATAGACGCTGTCGTGCGGCTCCAGCACGGTGATATCGGCGTCCTTGCCCGGTGCCAGCGCGCCCTTGATATGGTCGAGCCGGAAATGCTTCGCCGGGTTCTCCGCCATCAGCTTGGCCGCCCATGTCAGGGGAATGCCGCGCTCGGTGGCGCCTTTGACGAACAGCGGCACCATCACCTCCAGGCCGGGAACGCCGGATGCGTTGGCGAGCATGTCGGGATTGATCTTGCGGTTTTCCGACCAGCTGACGTGATCGGTCGAGACCAGCCAGACATTGCCCTCGGCCACCTTCCGCCAGAGCGTCTCCACCTCGGCGCGCGCCCGTAGCGGCGGATTGATCTTCGCCTTGCCGCCCAAGCGCTTCACGTCGTTTTCCTCGTCGAGCGTCAGGTAGTGGATGCAGCATTCGACCGTTGCCGCAAATCCGTCGCGGCGATAGGCGCGGGCGATATCGTAGCCGCGCCCGAGCGAGCAGTGCACCACATGCGCCGGGCAGCCGGTGGCCGCACCCGTCTCGAAGATCGTGTGCATCGCCAACAGCTCGGTAATCGCAGGCCGCGACAGGCCGTGCGCCCGCCAGTCGGTGATGCCGCTCGCCTTCACCTGCTCCATATAGGTTCGCACCGCCTCGTCGTCTTCATTGTGCGCGCCCGCCGTCAGCCCCGTCGGCGCGATCGCGGCAAAGCAGGCGTCGAGCAGGGCCGGCGGAATGCGCGGAAAGCGCTTGGGATCGGTGCCGAAGGTCGAAAACTTGAAGGCGGCAACGCCTGCCTCCACCATCTCGCGGATCCGAGCCGGGCCTTCTTCCGGATCGATGGTGCCGTAAAGCGCGAAGTCGACGCGCGCCTGCGGTCCGGCATGGTCGATCTTCCGCTGTAGCGCCGCAGCCGAGCAGACGAGATTGCCCTCGTCATAGGGCATGTCGACGATTGTTGTCACGCCGCCGGCCGCCGCCGAGCGCGTCGACCAGATGAAATCCTCCTGGTCCTTCTGCGAGAGTGAATGCACCTGCGCGTCGATCGCGCCGGGCAGGATCAGCGCTTTTCCGAGCAAATGCCGTTCACGGCCCGCCGGCGGCACGCCGAGGCCGACCTCGGCGATCTTGCCGTCGCGCACGGCGACATAGCCCTGTTCAAGAATGCGGTCCGGCAGCACCACCGTGCCCTGCAGAACGAGATCGAAGTCCATGCCGCTTCCTCCCTAAACTGAAATCAGAGTGCTGCCGGCTCGTGATGGGTCAGCCGCTCCTCGACTCGCTCCAGCGAGCCGAGGGCGAAGAAGTCGTCGAAGGAGGCGATTGGAACCTGCTCGGTCAGCTTCGAGACGAAGTCGTCCGAACCGAGCTCCTCCTCGATCGCCTCCACTTCCGCCGAAAGCGGCCGGTCGACAACATAGAAATCCGCATGTTTGCGCACGACCTCGTAGAGCATGGCGGCAACACCCTTCGGTTCATCGCCGAGTATGTCGATCGCCTGAGCCGACAGCAGCGCCTCGAGGGCGGCGAGGCGTTTCAGCGCCCGCATCTGCCGGTCGAAGCGCTCGATGACGAGCGGCAGGAAGGCCGCCTCGTCCTCCAACCCGGCTGCGACGACCAGCGACTGGGCCGAAACAGGATTGGACATCGACAGCACGCGCGAGAAGATCTCGCCGGCAAGCTTGATGATCGGCCCGAAACCTGTGGCGATCCGCCCCGGCGGCACGAGATTGACCGGCAGGTCGCGTCGCTGGCCGTTGCCGAGAATGACACAGCGATTGAAGGCGTTGCGCGCCGCATGCGCCATGCAGAGCGCGGCCGATTCGAGCAGGATCGTTACATCGAGCGGCAGCGAACCGCCCGACGTCATCACGCGGCCCTCGACGACGACGGGATTGTCGTCCGAGCGGCCGGTGGCGGCAAGGATCTTGTGGCCGGTCGACAAAAGGTTTTCGATCACCGCGCCGAACACCTGGGCGATCATGCGCAGGCTGAGCGGATCCTGCACATGGGTCGCGACCGGCCAGTTCCATTCTTCGGAAGCATTGCAGAGCCAGGCGCCGATCAGCGCTTCGCGCGCCGTGCCGACATGGCGGACCGCCTTCCAGGGATCGCGGGAAGCGCCGAGCGCGCCGGCCGCCATCATCGCCGTCGCCAGCAGGATGCGGATCGAGGCCGCGGCATTGCGCGTCGTTTCCGCCGCCGAGGCAAAGCTCACCGCGTTGATGCTGAGCGAGGCGAGGCTGTCGCGCGGCGCCATCCGCATCGGTTCCAGCCCGGCCGCCCGGAATGCCTCGGCCGCCTGCATCCGGTTGCCGCGATAGATCGCTTCGCCGACGCCGGTCAGCACCGCGCCGATCTGTCCCATCAGCCCGATATCCGCACAGCCGATGGAGCCGGTGCGGCGCACGACCGGGATGAGATCGGCCTCGAGCATCCGGATATAGGCCTCGATCAGCTCCGGCGTGCAGCCGACCTGGCCGGTCAGCGCCGTATTGATGCGGATCGCCATGGCATTGCGCACGATGTTGCAGGAAAAGGGTGTGCCGGTGCCGAAATGATGGGCGCGCACCAGGCCGAGATTGAAAGTGTCGAGTTCGTCGGCCGACCACTCCACATCCTTCATGGCGCCGACGCCTGTCGTCGAGCCGTAGACGGGCATGCCGGAGGCAATTGCATCCTCGACGATCTCGCGGGCGATCGCGATGCGGGACATGCCTGTCGCCGAAGCCGAAATCGCAGCCTTGCCCGCACCAATCGTCACCATCTCGGCAAAACCGAGCGGTCGTCCGGAAAGTTCGATGCCAAGGCGTTCGTGCTTCATGTGCCTATCTCCTTGAAAATGAGACTAAGCGAGCCCTCCGTCACATGGGATATCCCAAATGCCGAACACAGCATGTTTTTGGCAGACGGTCAGCTCAGCATCCAGGCAATATAGAGAAGCGTCAATGCGATGATCCACAGCGCGATCCTGGCCGAGCGATTGTGGCGCGCCTCGGCCTTGCCGATCGCATCCGCCGTCTGCGCATCGAAACGCAGCCCGTGCTCGCTCATATGCAGAAGCTGGTGGTGGAATTTTTCGGTCTTCGCCGCAATTTCCGGCACGGCTTCGGCGAGCTTGACCGCCGCCTTCAGCCCGTCCTTGATATCGGTGGCGATCCGCTTCGGCCCGAGATTGGTGCGGATCCAGTCGCCGACGACGGGCTCGGAGGCCTTCCACATGTTGAAGCGCGGATTGAGCATGCGCGACACGCCCTCGACCACGACCATGGTCTTCTGCAGCATCACCAGTTCCGGCCGCGTCGCCATGTCGAACAGTTCGGTCACTTCGAACAGCAGCGTCAGCAGCTTGCCCATCGAGATCGTCTCGGCCGGCTGCCCGTGGATCGGCTCGCCGATCGCCCGGATCGCCTGGGCAAAGCTCTCGACATTGTGATGGCCGGGCACATAGCCCGCCTCGAAATGCACCTCGGCGACGCGAATATAGTCGCGGGTGATGAAGCCGTAGAGGATTTCGGCGAGGAACCGCCGCTCCTTCTTGCCCAGCCGCCCGACAATGCCCATGTCGACGGCGACGATCATGCCGTCGGCATCGACGAAGAGATTGCCCGGATGCATGTCGGCATGGAAAAAGCCGTCGCGCAGCGTGTGGCGCAGGAACGACTGGATCAGCGTATCGGCAAGCAGGTTGAGATCGTGACCCGCCGCCCGCAGGCCCTCGACGTCGGACATTCTCGTGCCGTCGATCCACTCCATGGTGATGACGTCGCGCCCGGTGCGCTCCCAGTCGACCTTCGGCACCCGGAAGCCCGGGTCTTCTTCGGTATTCTCGGCGATCTCGGAAAGGGCGGCCGCCTCCAGGCGAAGATCCATCTCCACCTTGGTCGTCTGCTCTAGCGTCTTCGTCACCTCGACCGGTCGCAGCCGCCGGCTGAACGGCAGGAAACGCTCCTGCATATGGGCAACGAGATACATCGCCTCGATGTCATGGGCGAAGCGCTGGCGCACGCCCGGCCGCACGATCTTGACGGCGACCTTCTTGCGGCCCGCCGATGTCTCGACCTCGGCCGGATGCACCTGGGCGATCGAGGCGGCGGCGATCGGCTCGCCGAAGCTCGCATAGAGCTCGCCGATCGGCCGTCCAAGCGAGCCTTCGATATTGGCCTTGGCGGCGGCCGAGGGAAAGAAGGCCATCCGGTCCTGAAGCTGCGACAGGTCGTTGGCAAATTCGACGCCGACGACATCCGGCCGCGTCGCCAGGAACTGCCCGATCTTCACATAGGAGGGGCCGAGCCGTTCGACGGCCTGCGCCAGCCGGTCGCTGCGCGCAATCGCCTTGGCGCGGTTGCGCGCAAACACGCCGACGAAGGATTTGGCAAGGCTGATCGGGGGCGGCAGGCCCTCCGACGGCAGCGCCGAGATCACGCCTTCGCGCACAAGAATCCAGCCGACCCGAACGAGCCTGAAATATGCCCCGAAAGTGCTCATGTCCTGTGTGATTCTCTCGCGACGCTATCCGAAAACCGCTCTACATTTTTCGACGTCATGCGTCAGAGCTTCCAGCCGGAATGGAGAGCGGCGATGCCGCCGGTAAAATTGGTGTAGGTGACGCGCGAAAAGCCGGCCTGGCGGATCATGGCCGCAAAATTCTCCTGGTTCGGGAACTTGCGGATCGATTCCACCAGATATTGGTAGGGTTCGGCATCGCCGGTAATCGCCTTGCCGAATTGCGGAATGGCATTGAACGACCAGGCGTCGTAGATCTTGTCGAGAAGCGGCATATCGACTTCGGAAAATTCCAGCACCAGCAGCCGTCCGCCGCGTTTCAAGACGCGATAGGCTTCCGACAGCGCGACGTCGATCCGCGGCACGTTGCGGATGCCGAAGGCGATCGTATAGGCATCGAAGCTGCCGGCCTCGAAAGGCAGTTCCTCGGCATTCGCCTCGACGAAGGTGAGATTGCCGGAAAGCTTCTTCTTTTCCGCCCGCTCGGCACCGACGCCGAGCATCGAACCGTTGATGTCGAGCACGGTAGCATGCGCCTGCCGGCCCGAAGCCTCGACGATGCGGAAGGCGATATCACCCGTGCCGCCGGCGACGTCGAGCACCTTGTAACCCGGCTCCTTGCGTGGGTTCAGCGCCGAAATCATCGCATCCTTCCAGGCGCGGTGCATGCCCATCGACATGACGTCGTTCATGATGTCGTAGCGCTTGGCGACCTTGTGGAACACCTGGTTGACCAGGCCCTGCTTCTCGCCGTCAGGCACCTCGCGGAAGCCGTAGGAGGTCTCCATGCCGCCATCGGCGGAAGTGCGGCTTTCTGACATCAGACTGCTCCATTCCTGAAGATTCGGGCGCGGTGGCCATAGCGAAAGACCGTGCGCGACATTATCTATGGACCGCGTTCTCCGCGGCACACTGGCGCTATAGCGCACATCGTCGTCGGTTGAAACACGTTAGATATAGATGGGTTAAGATGCCGGAATTGCCAGAAGTCGAAACGGTGAAACGCGGCCTGACGCCGGCGATGGAAGGCACGCGCATCACCAGGCTGGAACTGCGGCGCGGCGATCTGCGCTTCCCCTTTCCCGACGCTTTCGCCGACAGGGTTTCCGGCCGCACTATTGTCGGTCTTGGCCGCCGCGCCAAATATCTGCTGGTCGACCTCGACGACGGCAACACGCTGATTTCCCACCTCGGCATGTCCGGTTCCTTTCGCATCGAGGAGGGCCGCATCGAGGAGGGGGTTGCCTCCGCTGCGCCAGGCGAATTCCATCATGCCCGCTCGAAGGACGAGAAGCACGATCACGTCGTCTTCCATTTGCAGGGTGCAAGCGGCCCACGCCGCGTCGTCTATAACGATCCGCGCCGTTTCGGCTTCATGGATATGGTGGGGCGGGCCGATCTTGCCGCCCACCCCTTCTTCCGCGATCTCGGCCCGGAGCCGACGGGAAACGAACTCGGCGCCGCCTATCTCGCCGACCGCTTCCGAGACAAGGCGCAGCCGCTGAAGAGCGCGCTGCTCGACCAGAAGAACATTGCGGGTCTCGGCAATATATATGTCTGCGAGGCGCTGTGGCGCTCGCATCTTTCGCCGGTCCGCGCCGCCGGCTCGCTGGTGACGGCGGCCGGCCGGCCGAAGGCGCAGCTCGACCTGCTCGTCGCCTCGATCCGCGACGTCATCGCCGATGCGATCGCGGCCGGCGGATCGTCGCTGCGTGACCATATCCAGACCGACGGATCGCTCGGCTATTTCCAGCATTCCTTCTCCGTCTACGATCGCGAAGGTCAGGCTTGCCGCATGCCCGGCTGCGGCGGTACGGTCGCCCGCATCGTCCAGGCGGGTCGCTCCACCTTCTATTGCGCCGCCTGCCAGAAGTAAGAGTGAGAAACCGGGAGAACAGCATGACCTACGAGACCCTGATCGTCGAAACCCGAGGCAATGTCGGCCTCGTCACGCTGAACCGTCCGCAGGCGCTGAATGCCCTGAACTCCACCGTGCTGAAGGAGCTGAAGGTGGCGTATGCCGGCTTCCACGCCGATGAGACGGTCGGCGCGATCGTGCTCACCGGTTCCGAGCGCGCCTTTGCCGCCGGCGCCGATATCAAGGAAATGCAGGCGCTTCAGTTTGCCGACATCTATAAGAGTGATTTCATCAGCGGCTGGGATGATGTCGCCAAGGCGCGCAAGCCTGTCATCGCTGCCGTCAGCGGTTTTGCGCTCGGCGGCGGCTGCGAGCTCGCGATGATGTGCGATTTCATCATCGCCTCGGAGACGGCGAAGTTCGGCCAGCCGGAAATCACCCTCGGCGTCATTCCCGGCATGGGCGGGTCGCAGCGGCTGACCCGCGCCGTCGGCAAGGCGAAGGCGATGGACCTCATCCTGACCGGCCGGATGATGGATGCGGCGGAAGCCGAACGATCGGGACTCGTTTCGCGTGTGGTGGCGCCCGAGCGTCTGCTCGACGAGGCTTTTGCCGCGGCCGAAAAGATCGCCTCGCTGTCGCGTCCCTCGGTCCTGATGGCCAAGGAGGCAGTCAACCGCGCATTCGAGACGACGCTGGAGGAGGGCTTGCGTTTCGAGCGCCGGCTGTTTCACAGTCTCTTTGCCACCGACGACCAGAAAGAAGGCATGGCGGCCTTCGTCGAGAAGCGCAAACCGGCTTTTACGCACCGTTGAATGTTTTTCGGCGCTTGCCGGTGGTAAAGCTTGAAAATCCGCGTTGACGTGGGCCGGCTTTAGAGTTATATGCCCGCCCACGGTTCGGAAAGCCGGTTTGGTTTTCCGCGATTGCTCCCGCATTGCTGGATTTTGTGGCCGCAGGGCCCGCGGTAATGGCGGAGTTTGTTCGAATTCTTGAGAGAGGCATCCATGGCCAATACAACTTCGGCGAAAAAAGCGACCCGCAAGATCGCCCGCCGTACCGACGTCAATAAGGCTCGTCGCTCGCGCGTTCGTACTTTCGTTCGCCAGGTCGAAGAGGCCATCGCATCCGGTGACGCCGCCAAGGCGAAGGAAGCTTTCCTGGCGGCTCAGCCCGAGCTTGCCCGCGCCGCCAGCAAGGGTGTGCTGCACTCCAATACGGCATCGCGCAAGGTTTCGCGCCTGGCTGCTCGTGTGAAGGCTCTTTCGGTCACCACGACCGCATAATCTTCCTTTAACGACTTCCTCTTTATGATTAGCCCGGTAATTTTACCGGGCTTTTTCGATTCCGCCAATCAGCCCCTGCATGGTTAATCTCACGACTGTTTCGTGTCAGTGCCATGACAGGAAAAATTGTTTAAAAACAATGGCTTGCGCTAGGATGCTTTCACGCCGCGCGACTCTACCCCACGCTTTCGGGGTCAGGGGTGAGTCAAGAAGATTTTTATTTTTTTTCTTTCCATGCGTGTCAAAATAGCCCGAACGGGGAATCTCCTTGATTCAAAAGCGATTCTTTTTTGACGCTGGTGTGACGCCCGAAAAGGGCAGGCGGAGTCAATGGCCGCTTCTTAATTTTGCGTAAAATTCATCGTTGATATTGCCTTTTGATCCTGCCTAAATGGCTTTCAACAAAGGGCGCGGACATCACCTGCAGAGGCTCGGTCTTAACTGCCACGTCGGCAGGGCGATAAGTTTGTGCCCTTTGTTACGGAGCATTGCGTTTCCGTTTTTTCAAGCACTTGACGGATTTGGGCCGTAACGTGGCTGTTACGGAGCGGGGATGTTTTGTGCCTTCAGCGGCCACACGTTTAAGGCGAGACCGCAGGAGAGGGTTAAAGTGATATTGCGTTCGGGCTGGTCGGCCGAAAACGAGGATCGACCGCCAGCCTGGCACGGAAAGCCGCTGAAGGTTCCGCATGAATGCGGTCCCTGCAACGGAATTCTGTTGCCGGTCCCTTCGGGGGCAGTGTTTGAGTGAACCGGCAGGTGAGCGGCTTCATGAGGATGCCGTCAGCCCGCCAAAGCGGGGAATGATCGGGCGGCTATTTTAGCGGAAGCCGCCCGGTGGAATTGAAAGGCGGCATTATGCACATGAATACGATGACGACGGGCGGGCTCGACAATGGGGATGCGGCACCGCAGACGTTCGGCACCATTCGCCTGGAAGTGGGGGAAGCAAAGGCGGACATGAAGCACAGCATCTTGTTTGAGCGCGTCAGCGCGCGCTTGAAGGCCCAGGTCGGTCCTGACGTCTATGCCAGCTGGTTCGCCAGGCTGAAGCTGCATTCGGTATCGAAGAGCGTCGTTCGTCTCTCGGTTCCCACGACCTTCCTGAAGTCGTGGATCAACAATCGTTATCTCGATCTCATCACCGGTCTGTTCCAGGCCGAGGACCCGGAAATTCTCAAGATCGAAGTCCTGGTGCGCACGGCAACGCGCAGCGGCACCAAGGCGCTCGACGAGGCGGTTCAGCCCGAGCCGGTCGTTGCCCCCCAGATGCGCCGCCCGACGAGCGCCCAGCCGGCCGGTCAGGCCGTCCAGCAGGCGGTGTCGGCTGTTGCTGCGGCAAGGCCCGCAAGCTTCGGTTCGCCGCTCTTTGGCTCGCCGCTCGATAGCCGCTTCACCTTCGATACCTTCGTGGAAGGCAGCTCGAACCGGGTCGCGCTTGCGGCTGCCAAGACGATCGCGGAAGCCGGTTCCGGCGCCGTGCGCTTCAATCCGCTCTTCATCCATTCGACGGTCGGCCTCGGCAAGACCCATCTGCTGCAGGCGGTCGCCAATGCGGCGGTTCAGAACCCGAGGGCGCTGCGCGTCGTCTATCTGACGGCCGAATATTTCATGTGGCGCTTCGCCACCGCAATCCGCGACAATGATGCGCTGACGCTGAAGGATTCGCTGCGCAACATCGATCTCCTGATCATCGACGACATGCAGTTCCTGCAGGGCAAGATGATCCAGCATGAATTCTGTCATCTCCTCAACATGCTGCTCGACAGCGCCAAGCAGGTCGTCGTTGCTGCCGATCGTGCGCCCTGGGAGTTGGAGTCGCTCGATCCCCGCGTCCGTTCGCGCCTGCAAGGCGGTGTCGCGATCGAATTCGACGCGCCGGATTACGAGATGCGTCTCGAAATCCTCAGGCGTCGCCTTGCTGCAGCCCGGCTCGAAGATCCATCACTCGAAATTCCGGCCGAACTGCTCCAGCATGTCGCCCGCAACGTCACGGCCAGCGGCCGCGAACTCGAAGGCGCCTTCAACCAGCTGGTCTTCCGCCGCTCCTTCGAGCCGAACCTGTCGATCGAGCGCGTGGACGAACTGCTCGCCCATCTGGTCGGCTCCGGCGAGCCCCGCCGGGTGCGCATCGAGGATATCCAGCGCATCGTCGCCAGGCACTACAACGTCTCGCGCCAGGAACTGGTCTCGAACCGCCGCACCCGCGTCATCGTCAAGCCGCGCCAGATCGCCATGTATCTGTCGAAGACGCTGACGCCGCGCTCCTTCCCGGAGATCGGCCGCCGTTTCGGCGGTCGTGATCACACGACCGTGCTGCATGCCGTACGCAAGATCGAGGAACTGATTTCGGGAGACACCAAGCTTTCGCACGAAGTCGAGCTTCTGAAGCGGTTGATCAACGAATAATCGACGATTCTCTTCTGAATTCGACGGCCGGAAGCGATTCCGGCCGTTTTCCTTTATAAGTTTTTTATTCTATACCTCCGGCGCATCCAGTGCATGTCAAAGACTGAAGCGCTGAAATGAGCGCGTGGGAGGAATGAATGAGTTTCGAAAAGATCGCCGTTCTCGGCCTGGGCAAGGTCGGACGGCTGGCGGCGACGCTGTTGCATGAAGGCGGCTTCGAGGTAATCGGCGTCGATGCGCAGCTGCCGCTGAGCGACGTCCCCTTCAAGTGCCGCACCGGCGATATTTCAGATCCCGCGGTGATCGGCGAACTGCTCTCCAGTGTCGAGGCGGTGCTGTCCTGCCTGCCTTATCATTTGAACATCGAGTTGGCGCGCGCCGCCCATCTTGCCGGCATTCATTATTTCGATCTGACCGAAGATGTTCCCACAACCAATTTCATCATCGAACTGTCGAAGACCGCCCGCGGCCTGATGGCGCCGCAATGCGGCCTGGCGCCGGGTTTCGTCGGTATCGTCGGCGCGAGCCTGGCCGACGGCTTCGATCGCTGCCGTTCGATCCGCATGCGCGTCGGCGCCCTGCCGCAGCACCCGACCGGGCTGCTCGGCTACGCCTTCAACTGGTCGCCCGAGGGCGTCGTCAACGAATATCTGAACGACTGCGAGGTGATCGAGGGCGGTGTCCGCAAGCTGGTCTCGCCGATGGAATGGCACGAGACCGTCTATGTCGGCGGCGTCAAGCTCGAAGCCTTCACCACCTCGGGCGGTCTTGGCACCATGTGCGACACCATGCTCGGCAAGATCGACAATCTCGATTACAAGACGATGCGTTATCCCGGCCATATGGAGCTGATGAACTTCTTCTTCCACGAACTGCTGATGCGCGACAAGCGCAAGCTCGCCGGCGAGATCCTGACCAACGCCAAGCCGCCGGTTGAAGACGATGTCGTCTATGTCCATGTCGCCGCCGAAGGGACGGAGAATGGCAGCCTGCGCCGCAAGGAATTCGTGCGCGCCTATTACCCGATCGAGATTGCCGGCGCCCGCCGCACCGCAATTGCCTGGACGACCTCGGCCTCGGTCGTGGCCGTCATCGAAATGGTCCGCGACGGCCTGCTGCCGGCGACCGGCTTCCTGCACCAGGAGCATATTCCGCTGGAGATGTTCTTGAAGACGCCGACCGGCAGCCTGTTCAAATCAGGCGCGACCAGCCACGGCTGATAAATGCGCTCCAGCGCGGCGGCGATATCGATGCCGCCGCGTTGTAAATTCGCACGTCGTATTGATGTCAGCAGGCGAGATCGGCGACGACGGAGTCGAGGATCAGCATGCCGGACGGCGTGCAGCGCAGGCGTGAATTGCCGATCCGCTCGATGAATTTGTGTTCCAGCAGGAATTCCTCGCGTTTCGGGTCGAGGTCGCGGCCCGAAAGCTGCTGCCAGCGGGCAAGATCGACACCTTCCCGGAGCCGCAGCCCCATCAGCAAGAGCTCGTCGGACTGTTCCTCGAAGCCGAGCCGCTCCTCGTCGAGAATGCCGTGGCCGTCGCGCTCGACCATGTCGAGCCAGGCTTCCGGCTTGCGCTCGGTCGCCGTGGCGATCTTCTCCGGGCCGCGTGTCAGCCGGCCATGGGCGCCGGGGCCGATGCCGGCATAATCGCCGTAACGCCAGTAGGTCAGGTTATGCCGGCTTTCGGCACCCGGCCGGGCGTGATTGGAAACCTCATAGGCCGGCATGCCCTCGCGCGCGGTGATCTCCTGCGTCGCCTCGTACAGCAATGCCGATTGCTCGCCGTCCGGCACGACCAGCTTGCCCGCCTTGTGCAGGCCGTAGAAGGGCGTGCCTTCCTCGATGGTCAGCTGATAGAGGGAGAGATGGTCGACCGCATAGGAGATAGCCTCCTTCAGCTCTTTCTCCCATTCCTCGACCGTCTGCTGCGGCCGGGCATAGATCAGATCGAAGGACATGCGGGGAAAAATGTCGCGCGCCAGCCGGATTGCTTTCAGCGCGTCGGCGACATCATGCAGACGGCCGAGGAATTTCAGGTCCCGATCATTCAGCGCTTGCACGCCGAGCGAGACACGATTGACGCCGGCGGCCCGATAGCCGCGGAAGCGGTCGGCCTCGACGCTCGAAGGGTTGGCCTCCATGGTGATTTCGATGCCGGCAGGCACGTGCCAGTGCCGGGCAATGCCGTCGAGAATGGCCGAGACCGTTTCCGGCTTCATCAGCGAGGGCGTGCCGCCGCCGAGGAAGATGCTGGTGACCGTCTTCGGCCCGCTCATCGCCCGCACCGTTGCCATCTCCTTCAAGAAGGCAGCGGTGAAGCGCTCCTGATCCACCGGCTGGTGGCGCACATGGCTGTTGAAATCGCAATAGGGACACTTCGCCGCACAGAAGGGCCAATGCACGTAGACGCCGAAGCCGGGCTCACCGGTATCGGGCAAAAGTGCTGCATCGCGCGAGCTGCTTGGCGTGTCTGATGTGCCCACGTACCGACCTTATGCCTCCAGGCAGGTTTCGACGAAGAGTTTGAAGGCGCGGGCCCGATGCGACAGCGCTTGCGGCTTGCCGACGTTCCAGCCGTGTTTTTCCTCGCCGCTCATTTCGCCGAAGGTGATGTCGTAACCCTTAGGCTGGAAGACCGGATCGTAGCCGAAGCCCTGGGTGCCGCGCGGCGGCCAGACGACGCTGCCTTCCACCTCGCCACGGAACAGCTCCGTGTGCCCGTCCGGCCAGGCGAGGCAGAGCACGCTGATGAAACGTGCGGTGCGCTGTTCCGGCTTCGTCGCGCCGGCATCCTGCAGCGCCTTTTCCACCTTGGCCATCGCCATGTCGAAATCGCGCGTGCCGTCGGGCCTCTCCGCCCAGTTGGCGGTGTAGACGCCGGGATCGCCGCCGAGCGCGTCGACCACCAGTCCGGAATCGTCCGAAAGCGCCGGCATGCCGGCGGCATTGGCCGAGGCGACCGCCTTGATCGTCGCATTCTCCTCGAAACTCGTGCCGGTCTCGTCAGGCTCGACGAAATTCAGCTCCGCCGCCGATTTGGCGGTGAAGCCGAGCGGCCCGATCAATTCCTGGATCTCGCGGATCTTGCCGGCATTGTGGCTGGCGACGACGATGGTCTTCGTTTCAAGCTTGCGCATTCAGATATCCTGTTCGATGCCCCAGATTTTAGCCTCTGCGCATTCCAGGCTGTTGCCGGCCGGATCGCGGAAATAGATCGAGCGGCCGCCGTTCGGCCAGCGCACCTCGGATTCGATCGCCACATCAGCCGCCGTCAGCTTCTCGGCCATGGCGTCGATATTGCGGCCGGATACCCGGAAACAGGCATGGCCCTGGCCGGTCGTGCCGTGCGGCGGCACCTGCAGGGCATCAGGCGCCGGCGGCTTCACCGTTTCCTCGGGGTTGAAGATCAACAGAACGCCGGGCCCGCAGCGGAAGAAGACATGCCGGTTGGCGGCGCGGGCGATCTTCTCCAGTCCGAGGACGTCTTCGTAAAACGCCTCGGCCTGATCGAGATCCCGCGCATAGAGCGCCGTTTCCAACATGCCTTCCAGCATGGGCTTCATCCTTCGACGGCTTGCTTCTGCAGCGCCACCAGTTCGCCGATGCCGTTTCTGGCAAGCTGCATCAGCGAGGTGAATTCGCCCTCGCTGAACGGCGTGCCCTCGGCCGTGCCCTGGATCTCGACGATCCCGCCGGTGCCGGTCATGACGAAGTTCGCATCGGTCTCGGCCGAGGAATCTTCGAGGTAATCGAGATCGATCACCGGCTGGCTGGCGAAGATACCGCAGGAGATGGCGGCGACATGATCCTTCAGGACCCGGTCAACCTTGATCATGTTGCGGCTTTCCATCCATTTCAGGCAATCGTAAAGCGCAATCCAGCCGCCGGTGATCGAGGCGGTCCGCGTGCCGCCATCGGCCTGGATGACGTCGCAGTCGAGCGTGATCTGCCGTTCGCCGAGCGCCTGCAGGTCGACGACGGCGCGCAACGACCGGCCGATCAGCCGCTGAATTTCCTGGGTGCGGCCGCCCTGCTTGCCGGCGGCGGCCTCGCGCTTCATCCGTTCGCCGGTCGCCCGCGGCAGCATGCCATATTCGGCGGTGACCCAGCCCTTGCCGGTATTGCGCAGCCAGGGCGGCGTCTTTTCTTCAAGGCTGGCCGTGCAGAGCACATGCGTATCGCCGAACTTGACCAGGCAGGAGCCTTCCGCATGCTTGGAAAAATTGCGCTCGAACGAGACCTTGCGCATCTGGTCGATTTTTCTGCCTGAAGGCCGCATTCTTATCTCCTGGGGTTTGTTGACCGCTTCTACGATTGGCGGCGCCTATTTGCAAATTCCCTTTTGCCACGGGTGCGAGTTTGACTTACTTTTCGGGAAGTATCATCAGCGCGGGTTCTTAAGCTTCATGGGCATCAGGTCGACGTCGGTTTCGGATGCTGTTGCCGCACTGGACGAGCGCTCCAGGGAAATTTTTCGGCGCATCGTCGAAGGCTATCTGGAAAGTGGCGAGCCGCTCGGTTCGCGCAACCTGTCCCGTCTTCTGCCGATGTCGCTGTCGCCGGCCTCGGTGCGCAACGTCATGAGCGATCTCGAAGAACTCGGCCTGATCTATTCGCCGCACGTCAGCGCCGGACGGCTGCCGACCCAGATCGGCCTGCGTTTCTTCGTCGATGCCTTCATGCAGGTCGGCGACCTCTCTGCCGAGGAGCGCGCCAACATCGACCGGCAGGTGCGGGCCGAAAGCGGCGGCAATCCGGTGGAATCGATGATGAACGAGGCAAGCCGCATGCTGTCCGGCATTTCGCGCGGCGCCGGCCTCGTCATCACCTCGAAAAGCGATCCGGTGCTGAAACATGTCGAGTTCATCCGGCTCGAACCGACCAAGGCGCTGGCCGTGCTCGTCGGCGATCACGATCAGGTGGAAAACCGCATCATCGAGCTGCCGGCGGGCGTCACCTCCTCGCAACTGACCGAGGCGGCGAATTTTCTCAATGCCCATATGTCCGGCCAGACGCTGCCGGAACTCCGCAAGCAGTTGAGCCGGCTGAAGGATGACGTCCGCCACGAGCTCGATGCCCTGTCGCGCGATCTCGTCGAGCGCGGCATCGCTGTCTGGGCCGGCAGCCCGGACGAGGGCAAGCCCGCGCAACTGATCATCCGCGGCCGCGCCAACTTGCTCGAGGGGCTGGCCGGCGCCGAGGATCTCGACCGGCTGCGCTTGCTGTTCGACGATCTCGAGAAGAAGGACAGCCTGATCGAGATTCTCAATCTCGCCGAAACCGGTTCCGGCGTGCGCATCTTCATCGGTTCGGAAAACAAGCTCTTCTCGCTGTCCGGCTCGTCGCTGATCGTCGCGCCCTATCGTGACGATGACGATCGCATCGTCGGTGCCGTCGGCGTCATCGGCCCGACGCGGCTCAATTATTCCCGCATCGTGCCGATGGTGGATTACACCGCCCAGCTCGTCTCCCGCCTTTCGCGCAATCAGCTTTGACGCCGCAACTGGCGAACGTGCGGAATTTTCGCTTCTTTGTCACGCAGACTTGATTTTTTTCGGTCAAACCTCGATATCGGGCGCATCTGAAGACACCAACCGGAGACCGTCATGACCGATGACACGACGAAAAACGGACCTGACGCAACTGCGGCCGATGCCGCAGCCGACGCTGCCGCCTACGTCGAGAACGATATTGCGCAGGAAGAGGCTGCCCAGCCGGACCCGCTCGAGCTTCTGAAAGCCGAAAACGGTGAGCTGCGCGACCGCTATCTGCGCCTTGCCGCCGAGATGGACAATCTGCGCCGGCGCACCGAGCGCGAAGTGAAGGACGCCAAGTCCTATTCCGTCGCGGGCTTTGCGCGCGACATGCTCGCCGTCTCGGACAATCTGCGCCGCGCGCTTGATGCCATCTCTCCGGAGACGAAGGCTGCGGCCGATGCCGGCCTCAGCACCCTGATCGAAGGTGTCGAGATGACCGAGCGCGCCATGCTGTCGGCTCTTGAGCGCCACGGCGTTCGCAAGCTGGAGCCGGTCGGCCAGAAGTTCGATCCGAATTTCCATCAGGCGATGTTCGAGGTGCCCAACCCCGACGTGCCGAACAATACGGTCGTCCAGGTCGTGCAGGCAGGCTTCACCATCGGCGAACGCGTGCTGCGCCCGGCCATGGTCGGCGTCGCCAAGGGCGGCCCCAAGCCGGCCGAAGCCGAAACCAACTCCGTCTTCGACGAGAAGGACGCTTAAGGACGTTTCCCTTCCGCTCAGGAAAGGAAACCAAAGCTTCAGATGCGGGCGAAACGTTCGATCAGCAGATCGAAGAAGCCGTCCGCATCGACATGGCGCATGACCTTGGCATTGCGCTTGCGCTCGGTCACATGCCACCAGTCGACGACGGTCATGCCGACGGTGAGTTCGGACCGGACCTCGATCTCGACATTGCAGTCCCGACCCCTGAAGAGCTCCGGCTTCAGCAGATAGGCGATCACGGTCGGGTCGTGCAGCGGCCCGCCGTCGGAGCCGTATTTCTCGATATCGAACCGCTCGAAGAATTCCAGCATCTCGACCATGGCCTTAACAGGCGCCGTGCCGATCTCGGCCATGCGCTTCACCCGGTCCTTGCGGGTCAGCAATTGGTGAGTGACGTCAAGCGGCATCATCACGATCGGCACGCCTGAGCGAAAGACGATATCGGCGGCCTCGGGGTCGACATAGATGTTGAATTCGGCGGCCGGGGTGATGTTGCCGCCCTCGAAGAAGCCGCCGCCCATCATCACCAGTTCGCGGATGCGGGGAACGATGTCGGGCGCCTTCTGGAAGGCCAGGCCGATATTGGTGAGCGGCCCGAGCGTGCAGAGCGTCACCGTGCCTGTCGGCTCGCCGCGCAGCGTCTCGATGATGAAATCGACCGAATGGTCGGGCTGCAGCGCCATCGTCGGCTCGCTGAGGTCGGGCCCGTCGAGGCCGGTCTTGCCGTGCACATGTTCGGCCGTCACCAGCTTGCGGGCGATCGGCGCGTCGGCGCCGGCGAAAACCTTTGTCTCCCGCCGGCCGCAGAGCTCGCAGACGATGCGCGCATTGCGGCTGGTGAAGGAAAGCGGCACGTTGCCGGCGACCGTCGTGATCCCCAGCACCTCCAGCTCCTCGGGACTGCCGAAGGCCAGCATGATGGCGGCCGCATCGTCCTGGCCGGGATCCGTGTCGATGATGATCTTTCTTGCGCTTGCCATTCCGATCGTTCCATCCTCGCGGGTGCGCTTTGCCTCGGCATGCACCGATTTGTTCATTTCCCGTCACAAATCAGCACAGTCCGTGCGGGCATGTTTTGATGCGAGGCAGCCGCCGCTTTGTCAAGCAAGCAGCCGGCGGCACCGCTTTAAAATTGTGAGGTGGCGCCGGCACGTCGCACCGTGCCTTGCAGCACTGGGCTGCTCTCCCCATATTAGCGGCATCCGGACGCTGCGTTTAAGGTCCGGGATGGTCGCTTGCATCAAGGACTTGAAAAGAGATGAGCCGCATTACCCCTTTCGCCAGCCCGCTGCTTCTGGGCTTCGATGCCATGGAAAAGACGCTGGAGCGCATTTCCAAGGCAAGTGACGGATATCCACCCTATAATATCGAGCGCATCGCCGCCGACAACGGCGCCCCGGAACGTCTGCGCATCACCCTTGCCGTCGCCGGTTTCAGCGAGGAGGAACTCGATGTCTCCATTGAGGAGAACCAGCTTCTGATCCGCGGCCGCCAAGTGGAACAGGGCGAGCGGGACTATCTCTACCGCGGCATCGCCGCCCGCCAGTTCCAGCGCACCTTCGTTCTTGCCGACGGCATGCAGGTGCTCGGCGCCGGCCTGAAGAACGGTCTGCTCTCCGTCGATCTAATTCGTCCGGAACCCGCGCGCATGGTCAAGAAAATTAACATTTCGGTTTCACAGTAGCACAACGGTTTGTCGAACCGTTGGTCCCTTCTTCCGGAGGAACAGGAATGTTGATGAAAGAAGCCACGTCTCACTTGACCAAATCCGAGCTTGCCCACATCGGCAACGGCGAGGTCGCCTACATCAGAAAAATGCGCACCGAAGAGGTCGCCAAGTGCTTTCCCGAGGCGCCGGATATCGATCCGAACGTCGATCTCTGGGCACTCTTCGGCGCCGACGGCACGCCGATCCTCTTGACGGACAACCGCTCCAGCACCTTTTTCAAGGCTGCCGAGGACGAACTGAAGACGGTCAGCCTGCACTGACCGTCAGATGGTGTCCGTCGCGTTTCACCGCTCTTGCAGTGCGCGGTCGCTTATCCGATTTTGCTGCGGTCGGGGCTGATGCCACGATATATGCGCGTAGCCTGCTTTCGACGTTTTCCGTGCGATGATGTTGGAAGCTCCAGGATTCGGTATCAAATCCCACCAGACTGACAGGGTTATGGCAACTGTGCGCCAGTAGGAGAGATTGGCGTCGGGTTGGATTAGTGACCGCATTGGGGCCGTAAGCCGACCGGCAGCTTTTTGGCGCTCACACGCGATAACAGACATCCAGCGAGGAAAGATTAGCGCCATCCCTGCCCCAATGCGGACGCGTGATCACTAGGAGCGTTTCTTCCGCTTTGCGGCCAAAAGCGGTGAGCAAGCGGTAACTATGCGACCAAACACCAACTCTTCGAGTAAGATCTTCAGCTTCGACGGATTTGGGTCTAGAGAGCATTTCCCCGACATCTGAGTTAGTATTGCGACTGAGGAACCGAATTCAGCCACAGGAGAGCTGGTGTGGACGTTGCCGCTTGGTTGCGAGGAATCGGTGTCACAGCCCTTGAATAGTGTCGACCTCTGATAGTGGTGAAGCCCGCCGTCCACTTTTGCCTCGCGCTCCTTGATCGGAAAAGTCGAGATGGGTCGATACCCGAAATTCGAGAATGCTGAACAAGATTCGGGAGCACGCCAACAAGCAGAAATCGCATGAGCTTGATCTCTGCTATGGAATTTCAGCATAGCGGATGATGCTCTGATTTTGGACGTTGGCGACTAATTCATCAGAGCGAGACAAAAATCGGCGGAGCAAAGGTGAGGAATTTGAATCGTTGTATCCTAAGGTGAGATCAATTGTCGGAGGCACACCCTCAAGTGCTCTAGCAACGACATTTGGCGTCAGCATATTTTGCGCATAAAGCGGAATAAGCGTTATTCCACCTGTAGACACGACGAGCGACATTGCTGACGGCAGGCCTTCGCCTTCGTACTCTGCCTTGAGGGTGATCCCAACGTTCGACGCGTAATCTTGGATCACGGATTGCAATACGGGAGAAATTCTAGCCGAACTGACGTAAGTTTCGCGGGCAAGGTCCTGCGGCCGGATCTTTTTGCGCGACGTCAAGCGATGGTCCGCCGGCAGTACGGCGATCAGTGGCTCCTTGGCTAAAAACTTGAAGGACACACCAACACTCTGCGTCTCGGGGCGAAGGAACGCGACGTCCAGCTTGCCTCGCATCAGTGCCAGAGCAAGGTCCGGGGAAGACTGACTGGACAATATGATTTCAACCTCCGGCGCTTCCTCACGAATAATGCGCAATGCATGGGGTAGCCACACGACCTCTTGCCCTGCGAGAAAACCGATAGTGAACGACTGCTTTTCTGGCCGTTCTGCCCGCCGGGCCCCTTCCGCGGCCGCCTCGACTTGCAATAACGCCAGCCGCGCGTGATCAAGAAACACTTTACCGGCGGCGGTGAGCGTCACGCCGCGCGACTGCCGTTCCAGCAGCTTTACACCGACTTCGGTTTCCAGATCGCGAATTTGCCTGCTGAGTGAGGGCTGGGACGTGTGAAGCCGCCGCTCTGCTGCGGTCAGTAAGCTTCCCTCCTCCGCAACAGCAACAAAATAGCGCAAATGCCTCAGCTCCATCGGATCCTCGCTATACCTTTAAGGCATAGCTCGAACGTACAAGGTATTTGTCTTCGATAGAAGGGGGATTTAATTAACGTCGAAATTTCGGGATACAATCGAACGCGCCTCACCGGAGTATTTCGCCTGCGCTTCGAAAAGAAAGATGAGGCATGCGTGGCAATATTGCGTTGATTATTGCAGTGGCGCGTGGATGAATGGCTCTAATTGATTATTTTGACCTTCAAAGGAATGTTTAACAGCGCAGAGGGAGAGACTCGATGCCTACAATCACTACCACGGACGGCGTAAACATCTTCTACAAGGACTGGGGCTCAGGCCAGCCGATCGTTTTCAGCCACGGCTGGCCGCTGTCGGCGGACGATTGGGACGCCCAGATGACCTTCTTCCTTCGCCAGGGCTACCGGGTGATCGCCCACGACCGGCGCGGCCACGGCCGATCCGACCAGCCCGGCACCGGCAACGACATGGACCACTGGGTTGCCGACCTCGCGGCCCTGACCGAGCACCTCAACCTGCGCGACGCGATCCACATCGGCCACTCCACAGGTGGCGGTGAGGTGGCTCGCTATGTCGCTCGCCACCCGGAGCGCGTCTCGAAGGCGGTACTGGTCGCTTCCCTGACGCCGAACATGTACCGGAGCGAGGAAAACCCGTCCGGTCAGCCGCCGGAGTGGTTCGATGCGATCCGAGCGGGCGTGCTGGGCAACCGGTCGCAGTTCTTCCGGTTCGTCCCTGAGAACCCGTTCTACGGTTACAACCTCGACGGGGCCGAGCCTTCGGAGGCGATCATTGCGAACTGGTGGCGCCAGGGCATGGCCGGTGGTGCCCTGGCTCACTACGCGACTGTCGACTCTTGGCTGGAAGATTATACCGAAGACCTCAAGAAGATCACCGTGCCGGTGCTGGTGATGCATGGCGAGGCCGATCAAGTCGTCCCCTTCGCAAGTTCTGTGCCGCGTGCGGTCGACCTCCTCAAGAACGGGTCGCTGAAGACCTACCCGGGCTACCCCCATGGCATGCTGACCACACATGCAGATGTCCTCAACCCCGACCTGCTCTCGTTCATCAGGTCTTGACGACATCGACCGGACCGCGGCCTTCATCCAACGTCGGCCGGACGATCTGTCACCCGGCAGTGCCGGGTGACACCTGTGTACGTGGAGCGTTCCCGGAGGGTGCTTCCGACAGTGGCAATTTGCTTGGCGCGTAGTGAAAGATGCAACGTGTCGCGCTTAAATTTTTCGTTGCGGTGGCCGATTACTCCACCGGCCGAAATGGCTCGGCGTCTCGGCTTCGACATCTGGGAATTAAGAGCGGGGGATGCCCGTCGATTTAATGTCGGAAGTACCACCGGCTTCCGAAGTGCTCATTATAGGCACTCAACTCGATGGCAGCTTTTGGGACACTGACCATAGTGTCTGAACGGCTGAAATGGTTTAGGGTTTCGGGTGCCGTCAGGCGTACGAAAGCCTCTCATGCAGGAACCCGCGGTCCGCACACTCCGGTCTATGGGGTTTTGTGTTTCAGGGCGGCCCAGGGGCACTCAATCACAGCAGCGT
>NZ_ML133538.1:0-17413 GCF_003985145.1 Rhizobium anhuiense
GACGTGATGCGGTGCTGCGCAGCCGAAATGGCTCCGCACCGCAACCCGCCGCTACCGCCCCGAACACAGCAACCCAAAACCGCCGGAGCGAACTCAAAACTGGATAAAACTTGGGGGCAAGGTCACCGACGTAAAGAGAAAAAGAAGTCCGCCGATGATGAGAGCGGCTCCGATCAGGATTGCCCACATGGTGACCTCCATAGAAACCAGGGTCTTGGGGTAAACCAGATCCGGACCTGATCGTTCCGTGAGTAGCTCCTCGCGTGAACAACCTCCACGGAAAGATTGACGCAAGCTCGCCGGAACCAAAAGCGCTCGCAGTGGATTTGACCGCTGAGCAATCTTGGAGATCCTGATGGACAAGACACCGATGACGACCATCCGCGGAATGATGCTGTACGTCATCGCTCTTCTCGTCTTGGGCATTCTGGCCGGCGCCGCCTACACGATCTATGGCCATCCCGCCGATCCGTCTGAGCGACCGGCAGCCGAGACGATTCCGGAAAAAGCCACGGCTCCGCAGTGAGATGCGCCGTACCAGCTCATGGATTGATCGCCGTGGGAATGATGACCGGGAAAGGTGCTTGCCAGATCCGGCGCGCACCTGGTCAGGTCGTGTTGAAAGGCCCGCGCTCCTCGGCAAAAGATCCGCAAGTGGCGACCAACATGGCTTTGGAAAGCAAGCCGGAAATCCTGTCGCAAGTCGTTCCAACCAGTCAGAAGATAATATTATAGGGAGAACAACCTGCGACAGAGAAAATCGGCACGTAGGTGGGATCATTTAGATTGCGAAGAAGCCGCCTGTCCGAGGCTTTGAGATATTGCATTGGGACACCAGGCCCAGGGGAGTTTGCGGATGAAAGAACATGTCGTCGTGATATCGGGAGCAGGTCCGACAGGCCTGATGCTGGCAGGCGAGTTGGCCTTGGCAGGCGTCGACGTGGCGATCGTCGAACGCCGTCCCAACCAGGAGCTTGCCGGTATGCGGGCCGGCGGTTTGAGTGCGCGCACGCTCGAGGTTCTCGATCAGCGTGGGATCGTCGACCGGTTCCTCGCCGAAGGGCAGATCGCCCAGGTTACGGGATTTGCGGTCACGCGTCTGGATATCAGCGATTTTCCGACCCGGCACAATTACGGGCTGGCGCTGCGGCAGAAGCATATCGAGCGCATTCTGGCCGGCTGGGTCGAGGAGCTGGCGGTGCCGATCTATCGCGCCCGTGATGTTACGGGTTTTGCTGAGGACGATATCGGCATCACCATCGAACTCTCCGACGGCGCCTCGCTCAGGGCAGGTTATCTCGTCGGCTGCGATGGTGGCCGCAGTCTGATTCGCAAGATTGCCGGCATAGAATTTCCAGGATGGGATGCGACGACCAGCAACATTCTCGCCGAAGCCGAGATGGAGGAGGAGCCGCCATTGGGCATCCATCGCACGGCCCTTGGCATGCATGCCTTCGGCCGGGAGGAATATGAAATTCGCGACGGCAAGGTCGTCTTTGCCAGTGAAGGCCCGATCAATGTCATGGTAACGGAAAAGACGGTCGGCGGCACGGGCGAACCGACGCTCAGCGATCTCAAGGAAGCCCTGATTGCCGCATGCGGGACAGATTATGGCATCCATAGCCTCAAGTGGATTTCCAGATTCACCGACATGTCGCGCCAGGCGGCGGCATACCGCGAGGGCAGGGTGTTCCTGGCCGGCGATGCCGCTCATGTGCATTCTCCGGTGGGCGGACAGGGCCTCAATACCGGTGTGCAGGATGCCGTCAATCTCGGTTGGAAGCTGGCCCAGGTGGTGAAAGGAATGTCGCCTGAAGCCCTGCTCGATACTTACCACGCCGAACGGCATCCGGTGGCCGCCCGGGTGTTGCGGGCTACGATGGCGCAGGTCGCGTTGCAACGGACGGACGATCGAACGGAAGCCTTGCGTGAGATGATAACGGAGCTCCTCGGCATGGAGGAGCCTCGCAAAAGGATCGCGGCCGAGATGTCCGGACTGGCGATTCATTACGATCTCGGCAAAGGCCATCCGCTGCTCGGCCGCCGCATGCCTGACCTTGAGCTCACCACGCCGGATGGTCCTTTGCGTCTCTTTACGCTCCTCCATAATGCACGGCCAGCGCTCGTGAATTTCGGCGCACCCGGCAGCGTCGACATCACGCCGTGGTCGGACCGCGTCACCTTGGTCGATGCCCGATATGACGGTCCATGGGAACTGCCTGCACTAGGCATTGTTTCCGCGCCGGCCGCGGTGTTGATCCGGCCCGATGGCTACGTAGCGTGGGTGGGTGACGGGACGCAGGATGGTCTGCAAGATGCGATGAATAGCTGGTTCGGACCAGCCGGCTAAGGACCGAGAATTCGTGAGCTGTTGGCCTATGCGGCGAGCGAAATCGAACCGCAATCCAAAATCGTCTCGGGCTCGGGCATCGGTTTGCCGCGGCGTTCCCAGGTGCGACGGCTGATGCCGAAAGCTTCCCAGGGGCGCGCTTGGCTAAGGGCGTTGGCAAGATAGTCAGCTCTGGGCAGCGCGCCTGCCGCACGCCGTCGCTCTTCTTTTCGGGCTCGGTCCCGCTGCCGCCGCTTTTCGTTTTGAAGTTTTGTTCTTTTCCGCTTCGGCACATCGAATGCACCGATAGTGCGAATGTCGAGCGCGCTCCGCTCGGAGTAACTCAGATGCAGGGCATGACCGAGAGCGTCGGCGGACAACGAGGAAAAACGCACCTTTGTCCGCTCGTAGATGATGTCCTCTATATCGGCTTTTCCAGCCCATGGAAGCCAGCGCGCCGACCAGCCAAGCACCACGTCGACGAACTCTTGCCTGAATTCGACGAACGCGAGGCTGGCGATCACCTCGACGTAGATCAATGCGTCATCCGCCTCCGGCACGATGTCGCCGTGACGATGCCTGATCAGTTTTTCGATCTCGCGCACCCGGCCCCGGAAATGGTTCCAGCGGCTGACCCGCATGCGTCGCTGTACGACCTTGTATCCCAGCAGGCAATCGCCGAGTTTGATGGTCGTAACATCCCGAGCAAGGCCATCCCGTTGATCCGCCTTTGCAGCCCGTTTCTCCGATTGAGCCGCTTCATCTGCGCCAATAAGACGATCCATCGAGTTCCCCTTGCGATCTGCCTCGGAGGCCGAAACGACGGATTGTAAAGGAAGTCGAAGGGGGTGATATGCACTCTTTACTCGGCATTCTGTGGATTGTGCGATGACCTCGACGCTTCCTAATTAAATGCAAAAGACATTGCAGTTGCACTCGGCGGAATCGCCGGGCGGAGAAAGCGCGGTCGAGCCGCCATGTTTACATCAGCGACGATCAGCGAAAGCCGAAGAAACTCAAAATCGCGAGTACGATAACGACAGCGCCGACAAGCCAGATCAAATTGTTCATGGGGAACCGTTCTCCTGTTAAATCGAGCCAACCGTGACCCGATGACGTAATGCGGGGCGGGGCTTGCGGTTCCCTAACCATTCCGATTGCTGCAGCGCGCCTTCTCTCGCGACGCAGTCGTTCAACGGCTGTTTTCTTGCAAAGCGGGGTTCAGTAGCTGCTTGCGCCTCGGCGGTTAGACAATCTCAGCAGCGAAGCGTTGAACGAATGTCGGCCGTCTGTGCTTCAATAGCTGCACGAGCGCGCATTGCCGGGTCTGAATCCACCCGCGCAGGCAGGGTTTATCGAGCTATCGCGTTGATATTGAAAATCCTGGTTGTCGGGCCTTGCCGTCGACGTGCAGGCAGAAGTAATCGTGGATGTACCGAGCAGCGCTGCGGCGGCTACAAATGAAAGAAATCGGTTCATTTGAACTTCTCCTTGCGAGATTGTCATGGTCGCAACCTATTATGCCAACACGAGCCTATACGAAAACTTCCGGCCGGCTTGATCACGCTCACTTGATCTGAAGCATTCGTTACATTGATCATTCGATCTCACTTCGTGATGCGTCGAGGCTCGATTGATGTTAAAATCTATTCTTCTTTAATCTAATCGGGCTATTCTGCCATTATGGAAGTAGTTTCAATGGCGTTTTGAGCGTGACGTAACCAATTTTGACTTGAATTAAACACGTTTTTTCAGTAAATTTATAGCATAAAAAGTATTATAAATGGGAGGATACTATGTCTTCAGCTCGGTTTGACCCGGTTTTGCTTCATCGCAAGCATTTCATCGATGAAATCACGTGCCTCGATGAAATCCTGGATTTCCTGGACGAATGGCCGGAGGACAAACGAGGTTTGGCATATGACACGCTGTTGAAGGCGTGCAGGGATACGGCCAGCGGCCGTTTCCCGCTGAGCGCCACGCGCGAGAATTTTCGGCGTTTTCTGAAAATGTCGGGCGTGCTGGCAAACGTCGAGGCTGCCCCCAAATTCGAGCGGTTGATGAACGAGCGAACTGTCGGCAATGCTTAGCAAGATATAGGCTCGTCAACGGGCCTATCCCGCAGGCGAGGGCGCGCCGTAACATCAGTTGCGGCGCGTTCTGGTCTCGGTATTTACGGATCTGACCATCGCCTATTTCTTGGCCACAAAGCACCGCGACAAGCACCTGTAAGAGGCAGGCGGTTGTCGGTTCTCAGCAGACTTAGGCCGCGCCCGCACTGGCCCAGTCGCATCGGAAGGCCAGCACAGGCTTCGAAAACCCTTTGAGCCGTCGGCGCGTTGCGTGACCGAAAAGATCGGCGGCGCCATATTCCCGAAAAATATTCTCCGAGACGAGGATCTGGTCGCTGGAGGCTGCTGCGCAGAGACGCGCGGCAAGTTGCACGGTCGAGCCGAAAAGGTCATTGCTGTCCTCCACTGGTTCGCCGCAATCCAGTCCGATGCGGATATGAATCGGCTCGGCGTTTCCGCCGTTGTAACGATCGAATTCGCGCTGAATCGCCATGGCGCATTCCACCGCTGCAGCCGTCGTGGCAAAGGCCGCCATGATGCCGTCGCCGGTGTGCTTCACTTCCCGGCCTGAATTCTGGCTGAGGCACCGGCGCACGATCGCGTCATGAGCCCGGACCATTTCGGTCGCCATGCGGTCGCCGAGGCGTGATGTCATCGCGGTCGAGCCGACGATATCGGTAAACAGGATTGCCCGGTGGCCGGGATCCACGTCGACAGAGGATTGGCCGGGCGCCGGCTCAGGATCGTGAATGCGGCCGAGGAAAGCCTCGACGGCTGACAAGGCGACCTCGACGATCTCGTTGGCGACGAAGCCGTGCGCCTCGCGATGGACACATTGCGCGGTTTCCGCGTCCGGCGCATCCACCAGGCAAAAGGCGGTTCCGCGCCGCTGATCGAACCAGTAGGTGAGGAACTTGACGCCGTACCGATCCTGAATGTCGAGATCCATGCGATGCGCCCGGGCGACGTCGGCGGCTGACGTTCCCTCGAGATAGTGCCGGTCCATGAAGATAGGCATCGCGCGCTCCTCCCAGATCCGCCGCGTGAGAGATGGACGGCATTGTACGACCTCGAGGCAACTCCGTCCATCTATGGCACAGTCAAGGAATGATCATAAATGCTCTTTCTTCCAGAAAAACATGGCGTTGCTGTAAACCATTTGGAGTATAGAAAGGAGATGTTTGAGTTTTAATCAGTCAACCCTGGATGTGAACCCGATTTTTACCATAATTGATCGATTAGTGGCTGATCGCAGGACTCTGGCGGCCGTTCAGCAGGCTTCAGGCGTTTCATCTTCAAGGACGCCGGGAGATCTGGCGGGCCGGGACACCGCAGGGCCGGGAGACTGAAGGGATGGAGAGACACGTCTGTTCCAACATCAAATCCGTGCAACACGCTTCGGCTGTACCTAGCCTGGCAACGGCACGCAAATTGCATCGCACTCATAAGCTCCACCGAAATTGGGAAAAGCTGTAGCAAAGTGAGACAGACGGCACATTTTCGACCGGTCGGCTTGGCCTCGATGGGGCTCGGTCATTATGCCGTTATCAACTCTGTGTGGGACGCCGCGCGTACGCTTTTGCACGACTGGCCCGTCGATGACGGCGAAGATTATCTCGAGGCCGTCAAGTCATGCCTGGATGCGATCATCGGCGATCTCCCGCCCGACGAAGTGCGGGCGGCATTCATCCGGGCGGCGCAGGAGGCGGGCATCGCCGTTATAGAGGCTGCGGACTGAATGTCTGCCGCGCCCAAGCCGCCAGCTTGATACGCCCGTCCCGAACCCGAAATCACCCCAGCGCTTGACTTCTTCGGCCAAAGTTCTATTTTAGAACAAAACAGGAACATTGGAGATGATCATGACGCATACGGAACAGGTGATCGCCAACGCCCTTGCGCTTGTCGAAGCGTCCCGCGCAGCGCGCGAGCGGGATCAGCTGCGGCGTGCCGCCTGGCAGAAGAAGGTCGAACTCAGCCGGCCGCTGCCGCCTTTGCCGCGTCCGGTTCAATTGCCGCTGGCGCTGAACTGATGCAGCCGGCAACGATCTTGGAACCCAATCGCGCAAGCACGAAACAGGCATTGTCCGACCGAGCTGGGCCTGATCAAGCCTCGTCGGATCAAGCTTGGCCCGATCAGGCTTGGGAAGTCGAAGCCGTGCTTGCCTGGCATGACGACAATGCCAAGGCGGCGATACGCTCGCTGCTCGACGACTGCAAACATCTCCGCCAGCAACTGGCGCTGGCGGAAAGCATGATGAGCCGCGGAATGGCCCGCGGTTGGACGCCGCGATACGAGCGCGACGCCCTCTGAAACGGAGGCGATCCGGAGCGCCAATCGGCCGCGTGACATGCGCCCGTTCCGAAAAACCCGCATAGGCGCACACATCCGGCTCGTCCGCGATCGCGGCGGTTTTCCCGCAGCCGGGGCTCCGCGCCGCCTGTTATCGGATCCGGCGATGACCCCGTGACTCTTTGAATTGGCGCCTATCCCGTCAGGCCGACATTCGCGAGATAGGCCTCCAGCGCCCACACATCCGCGGAGGCGACGATGGCGCCGACATAGCCGTCCGGACGCACGAGCACCCAGTCGCCCGCTGTGGGGGCATAGGCGTCACGGAAGTGCCCGCCGTCGTCTATCAGATCGCCGCCCCGCCCGATCCGGTGGATGTGCAGGCCTGTGCGCGGCGGCAAGGCGGCGTGCACTTCATAGCCGAGCAGCGTCCAGTGCGCGCCCTTGAACAGCTCGAACAGACGCACCGGCTGGCCGGCGGCGCCACGCATCGGCGCATCCGGCGCACGGTCGCCCGCAAGCAGGCCGCCATGTCGCTCCGGCTTTTCCAGCGCGAAGGAGGATTCGGGGTAGCCGATGTCGAGTTGATGGACCTCGCGGCCGCGCCGCATCTCGCCGCGTTTGAGAGCGTCGAGAAGACTGGTGGCGAGACCGAGCATCGTCGCTGCGACGGGGCGGCGCTCTTCCTCGTAGCTGTCGAGCAGCGCGTCGGGGGCGCCCGCTTCGACCGCCGCCAGTTTCCATCCGAGATTATAGGCGTCCTGAACGCTGGTATTGAGACCCTGTCCGCCGGTCGGCGGATGCGTATGGGCGGCATCGCCGACCAGGAAGACGCGGCCGAGCCGGTAGCGATCGGCAAGCCTTGCATTCATGTTGAAGGCCGAAGCCCATGAGACCGACTGGACCTCGATGTCGTCGCGGCCGCTGCGCTCCTTGACCAGAGCGGACAAGCCTGCCGCGGAAAGATCGACCTCGCCTTCGAGCGGGACGGGTGCCTGGATCTGGAACAGATCCGTTCCGGCGAGCGGGCAAATCGCAATCTGCCGCTGCATGTCACCTTGGCCGAAGCGATGCCATGCGTCGCGATCCAGTCCGGTCAGAAGGACATCGGCGACGATGGCGCGCACGCCGAGCGTCTTGCCGGGAAAGCCGATATCGAGCGCATGGCGCACGAAGCTGCGGCCGCCGTCGGCGCCGACCAGCCAGCGCACGCGGACGGTCTCTTCGCCGGATTGACCGCTGAGCCGCGCAGTCACGCCGGCCTCATCCTGTTCGAAGCCGATGAGTTCGCTGGCGAATTCGGGCCGGTGGCCAAGCTCGAGCAGGCGCCCGCGCATCACGCCTTCGGTGAGGAACTGCGGCACCATCAGCGGAAGATGATAGGGCTCGGCCGGCGTCGGCTCCTCACCCACCACGGCGTCGGATTCGCTGAAGCTGCCGTCATCTCGATATTCCCGCTGCCGGGGATAGGCGCCGCCGAGTGCGACGATCCGGTCGAGAATGCCGAGATCCTCGAAGACTTCCTGGGTTCGAGGCTGGATGCCCTTGCCGCGGGAACCGCGGAACGGGTCGTTCAATTTCTCGATCAGGCGGAAGGATACGCCGCGCCGCGCGAGCTCGATCGCCAGCGTCAGGCCGGCCGCACCGGCGCCCGATATCAGCACGTCGACTGTCGAATTCTCTGTCATTGTTTTCTCCATATGTGTATTATGCACATAATAGGAGAATCGGCATGGCGTCAATAAAGAATGTGCAAAATACACATATAAGCGAGAAGCTGCGCGAGTTGCATGGAGCATTGATCGAGATCGTCAGCGTCATGAACCGCCCGCAGCGCGACGAGCAGATGGTCCGCGAGGCGGGCATTTCGCTCGATCGCGCCCTGTTTCCGCTGCTGGTCACGATAGAGCGGCTCGGTCCCATCGGGGTGGTCGAACTCGCCGACCGCGCCGGACGCGACTACACCACCGTTAGCCGCCAGGTCGCCAAGCTCGAAAGCCTCGATCTGGTGGAGCGCCGCGGCAGTGCCGCCGACCGGCGCGTGCGCGAGGCGGTCATCAGCCCCAAGGGCAAGGCAATGACCGATCGCATCGATGTCGCCCGCGAGAGGATCGGCCGCGCCATCTTCGAGACCTGGGACGAGCAGGACTTCAATGAACTCGTGCGGCTCATGCGGAAGTTTGCAAAGGATATCAGCGGCGATATCGGCAGCAGCGCGGGGGAAACGCAGGGCGAGGGCGGACCGCAACCGGGTTAACCTCGGAATCCTTGCTTGATCTGGCGGTGAATTCACCGGAGCCATTGCGCCGACGCGTCTGCAATGGTTTTGTAGCCTCCTGCAATCGCAACGCTTTCCGGTGATTCCCAATGTTCGATATTCTGTGGCGCGGCCTGTTGATCGGCGCCGGCGCAACCATCCTCATGGACCTCTGGGCGATCCTGCTCACCCAGTTCGGCCAGGCGGCGCCCAACTGGGCACCGGTCGGCCGATGGTTCTGGCACCTTCGCCGCGGCAAAGTCTTTCACGACAGCATCGCCGATGCCGAGCCCTATGCCAATGAACTGGCGCTCGGCTGGATCAGCCATTACGCCGTCGGCATTCTCTATGGGGTGATCTTTGCCATCATCATGGGCTCGGCCTGGTTGGCGGCCCCGACATTTCTTCCCGCCTGGATCTTCGGCATCGTCACCGTCGGGGCAGGGTGGTTCTTGCTGCAACCGGGCCTCGGCATCGGCTGGGCCGCCTCCAAACACCCGACCCCGAACAAGGTCCGCTGCTTCAACCTGCTGGCTCATACGGTGTTTGCATTGGGGCTCTATGGGACTGCGCTGATTATTGGGTGAGCGCGGGGTCGGTTTGGTCCGGCCTAAGGGCTGCCCCTCACCCTAACCCTCTCCCCCTAAAGACGGGGAGAGGGGACGTGCCCTGCGAGAGCGAGGTGGGACGGATAGGTTGCGGCATGTCCCTTCGCCCCGCGAGCGGGGAGAAGGTGCCGGCAGGCGGATAAAGGGCAGGCGGCGATCATGGGGCGACGCAGAGCCCTTGCCAAAGGTCTCCCCAGACAGCCTCGCCTTACCGCGCCGCCCAGTTGGCGCCGCGGCGGAAGATGGTCTTCATCTGGGGCACGTCGAACTCCTTGGCCTGATGGCCGAGCGAGGAATAGAAGACGCGACCCTTGCCGTATTTCCGTTTCCAGACGACCGGCATGACGACGCCGTCGATCCAGTAGGCGTGCTCGCCGGTGAATTTCGTCGTCGCCAGAACCTCGTTCGAGGGGTCGACATGCATATAATATTGCTCTGACGTATAAGGGAAATCGGCGATCCCTTCGACGAGAGGGTCGTCGGGTCGGGTGATGTTGACGGTATAGTCGATGATGTTGCCGGGGTGAGCCACCCACTGGCCGCCGATGATGAACTGATAGTCGACGGAATCGCGGAAGGCATCGCCCGCACCGCCGTGATAGCCGGCAATGCCGACGCCGCTTTCGATTGCCGCGGCGAGGTTCTTCACCTCCTCCTTCTCGATCTTCGACATCGTCATGATCGGCACGACGAGGCTGAGATCATGGACGGAAGGATCGGCAAGCGCCTCGGTGCCGTGTTCGAGATAGACCTTGAAACCGTCTTCCTCGAGCATGGTCTTGATGATTTCGGCACATTCCTGCGGCTCATGCCCGCTCCAGCCGCCCCAGACGATCAGTGCTTCACGCATAGTCTTTCCTCCTGAATCTTATTTCGCCAGTCGTCCGTCGACGATGGAATCGGACAAGGGGGCAGGGCGCTCCGTTGCCGTGGTGATCGCCACCGTCCGGCCGGTCGCGGCTGCGGTATGGAACGCTTCCATGACTTCGAGCACGTGCAGCGCCAGATCGCCATTGGCCCGATGCGGCCGGTTGGAGCGGATCGCATGCGCCATGTCGGCGACGCCGAGCGAGCGATAATTGCCGTCGGCATAAGGCGCTGTGACCGGCTGGTCCTCGAACGAACCACCCTTCTTCAGATATTCCACCGGGCCGGCGAACTTGTTCGGATCGGGCACAAGAAGCGTGCCCTCGGTTCCGTAGATTTCGAGCGGCACATGCTTGTGGCCGGCGACATCGAAGCTCATGGCGATCTGGACGACGGCGCCGTTGGCAAAAGCCATCATGCCGGCAACATGGGTCGGCACATGCACGGGAATGCGCTCGCCATTGCGCGGTTCGCTTGATATCAGCCGTTCCGATCGCGGCGTCGTCGCAAAGCCTGCAACCTGCGCAACAGGTCCGAGAAGATTGACGAGATCGGTGATGTAATAGGGGCCCATGTCGAGCATCGGCCCGCCGCCGACTTCGTAAAAGAAGGCCGGGTTCGGATGCCAGCGCTCATGGCCCGGGCACATGAAGGTGGCCGAGCCGCCGACCGGCTGGCCGATGACGCCCTGGTCGATCAAGGCGCGGGCCGTCTGGTGGCCGCCGCCGAGGAAGGTGTCGGGAGCAGCGCCGATGCGCAGATTCCTGGCCTTGGCGGCCTCCGCCAATTTTTTCCCTTCCGCGAAATTAATCCCGAGCGGCTTTTCCGAATAGGTGTGCTTGCCGGCCTCGAGCGCCTGCAACGCCACCGCAACATGGGCCTTCGGGATCGTCAGGTTGACGATGATCTCGACCTTGGGGTCGGCGAAAAGCTCCTCGACCGATTTGACGGGAATGTTGAATTCCGCAGCTTTTGCTTCCGCCAGCTCCCGGTTGAGATCGGCGACGCCGCGAATATCCAGGATAGGGAAGGACGCCATCGCCGTGAGATAGGCGCCAGAAATATTGCCGCATCCGATGATGCCGATACCGACTTTGTCCATGAATTCCTCCATTCAATCTTGATTGTGCCGCCCGTCAGAGCGCCGGCCCTGTCGTGTTCCAGGGCGATTCGTAGAGTTCGTAGAGCGCCACCGCAGCCGCACCCTGCGCCCAGAAATCATCGCTCGAATCGTCGAAGACGAGTTCGCTCACGCCGCGCAGCGACGGCGGAATGGCGAGCGCATAGGCATCGCGCAGGCTGTTGAGGAAGGGTTCGCCGAGCGCCAGGCTCGACCCCACAAGAATGACCCGCGGCGGCGCAAACAGCGTGACGATATTGGCAATCGTCAATCCGACCGCCTCGCCGGCGCGGATGGCGGCGCTGATCAGCCGGTCGTCATCGGCCTTGATCAGGGCCTGGGCATGGTTCATGCCGCGCCCCAGACGGATCGCTTCGGCAAAGCGCCCGTCGGCCTGCTGTTCGCCGAGGATGGCACTTTCGCCGGCCTGGCTGAAAAGCCGCACGACGCCATTCGGCCCCATGCCGAGCACGAGGTCGCCGAGATTGTGGCTGAGACCGCCGGCGCCGCGAAACAGGCTGTTGCCGTGCAACACGCCGAGCCCCAGCGTCTGTTCCAGCGAAATCAGCACCATATCCTCGAGATCGCGTGCCTTGCCGAACCAGTGATGGCCAAGCGTGATGGCATGGGCGTCACTTTCGACAATGGTCGGCGTCGAAAGCCGCGCCGACATCTCGGCGGCGAAATCGACATTGGTGTCGCGAAATATCGGGCTGCTTCTGATGTAGCCGGTGCGGTGCTCGATGACGCCGGGAAAGCCGAGGCAGACGCTGTCAACATCCTCCAGCGACAGCCCGGCGTCGACGACGCAGCGCCTCACTCCATCCTCGACCAGATCGGCGATGACGCCGATCGGCTGCCGGTCGATGCGGATCGGCAGAGCGAGCTTCGACAGCACGTCGCCGCGGAAATTGGTGACGACGAAGACCATCCGGTTGGCGGCGATCTTGGCGCCCACCACGCGGGCTGCATCGGGATTGAGTTCCAGCATCACCCGCGGGCGCCCACGCACCGCCTCGTTGCGGATATCGCCTTCATGACGCGGCAGGATCAGCCCGTCGTCGAGCAGCGAGGCGGTGATGGCGGAAACGGTCGTGGTGGAGAGTTCGGTGCGCTCGCTGATCTCGATACGCGAGATCGGACCATGGCGCCGGACGGTATCGAGCACGTTCAAGCGATTGATCGCGCGCATTAATTCTGGATCTGCGGTCTTCATTGGGTCTAGCCAGGCGATCGTTTCGTTGGGTCGGGACCCAAATATTTTTAACGGGTTACGAAATAAATAGCGGGCAATTCGGCGGCTCTGTCAAGCGCATTTGATAAAAATACAGGCATTGGGTTGACATTGCGTCAAAGCTCCGTTGAATTAATCCGCATAGGGGAAAAATTGTGAGGACAGGCCCCTGGGAGGAAAAATCATGAATTTTATGTTGAAGAGCGCCGGTCTCGGCGGCAGACGCATCGCATCCATGGCCGCGGCAGCCGGCATGTTGCTGGCCGGGGCAGGTGCGGCCTCGGCGACGACGGTGGTCAAGTGGCTGCATCTCGAGCTCGACCCCAAATACGTCGCGGCCTGGGAAGACATCGTCAAGAAATACGAAGCCCAGCATCCCGACGTCGACATCCAGATGCAGTTTCTCGAAAACGAGGCCTTCAAGGCCAAGCTGCCGACCTTGCTGCAGTCCGACGACGTGCCGGATTTCTTCTTCAGCTGGGGCGGCGGCGTCCTGAAGCAGCAATCCGAGACCGGCGCGCTCCAGGATGTGACAGCGGCACTCGATGCCGATGGCGGCAAGCTGCGCAGCGCTTATAGCCCGGCTTCGGTCAGCGGCCTGACATTCGACGGCAAGACCTGGGCCATTCCCTACAAGGTCGGCCTGGTCAGCTTTTTCTACAACAAGGAACTGTTCGCCAAGGCAGGGGTGAAGGCCGAGGACATCAAGAACTGGGCTGATTTTCTGGACACGGTGAAGAAGATCAAGGCGGCCGGCATCGTGCCGATCGCCGGCGGCGGCGGTGAGAAGTGGCCGATCCACTTCTACTGGAGCTATCTCGTCATGCGCGAAGGCGGCCAGAAGGTCTTCGAAGCGGCCAAGACGGGGCAGGGCGAAGGTTTCCTCGATCCGGCGATCATCAAGGCCGGCGACGATCTCGCCGAACTCGGAAAGCTCGAACCTTTCCAGCCCGGCTATCTCGGTTCGACCTGGCCGCAGGCGCTCGGAGTTTTCGGTGACGGCAAGGCTGCGATCATCCTCGGCTTTGAAAATACCGAGGCCAATCAGCGCAAGAATGCCGGCGACGGCAAGGGCCTCGCACCCGACAATATCGGCCGTTTCGCCTTCCCGGCGGTCGATGGCGGCGCCGGTAAGCCGACGGATACGCTCGGCGGTCTGAACGGCTGGGCCGTCACCAAGAAGGCCTCCAAGGAAGCGATCGATTTCCTCGCTTTCCTGACGAGTGCGGACAACGAGCGGGCGATGGCCAAGGCCGGCATGCTGCTGCCCGTTGCCGTCGGCGCCGGTGACGGCGTCACCAACCCGCTGCTTGCCGAATCGGCCAAACAGCTTGCCGGCTCGACCTGGCATCAGAACTATTTCGACCAGGATCTCGGCGCGGCCGTTGGCCGTGTCGTCAACGACGTGTCGGTGGAAATCGTCTCCGGTCAGATGAATTCCAAGGACGGCGCCCAGATGATCCAGGACGCTTTCGAACTGGAGCAATAACCAGCGCCTGCAGACCCTTCCTGGCGCTCCGCTAAAATTCGGAGCGCCAGCATTGCTGCCGACGAGATGCGAAAGCAGGAACCATGGCCAATATCTCAGTCCCATCGATAACGACGGCCGCAAGGCCGGCAAGAAAAGCCGCAAACAGCAGGAGCTCGGTCGCCCATGACCGGCTGACGGTGCTTTTGATCTTCCTGCCGCCGGCGCTGCTGCTTTTCACCCTCTTCGTCATCATGCCGATGGGCGAGGCGGCCTGGTACAGCCTCTACAAGTGGAATGGTTACGGCACGCCGACGGAGTTCATCGCGCTCCGCAATTTCCAGGTTCTGTTTCGAAATGCGGCTTTCACCCAGGCGCTGGTCAATAACGGCCTGATCATCGTCATCTCGATCTGCATCCAGGTGCCGCTCGCCATTTGGCTGGCGACCATGCTGGCGCATCGCATTCCGGGCGTCGTCGGCTACCGCCTGATCTTCTTCCTGCCCTACGTGCTGGCAGACGTTGCCGCGGGTCTTATCTGGCGCTTCGTCTATGATGGCGATTACGGCCTGTTTGCCGCCGTTTCCAACTTCTTCGGCTTCGCCAACCCTTACGTGCTCGCCGACAAGGACGTGGCGATCTATGCTGTGCTTGGGGTCATCGTCTGGAAATATTTCGGCTTCCACATGATGCTGTTCATCGCCGGCCTGCAATCCGTCGACAAAAGCGTGCTGGAGGCCGCCGAAATCGACGGCGCCACCGGCTGGCAGAAGTTCCGTTACGTCACGCTGCCGCTGCTCGGCTCGACCTTGCGTCTTTCGATCTTCTTTGCCGTCGTCGGCTCGCTGCAGCTCTTCGACATGATCATGCCGCTGACCGGCGGCGGGCCGTCCAACTCCACCCAGACGATGGTCACCTTCCTCTACACCTATGGCGTCATGCGCATGCAGGTCGGCCTCGGCAGCGCCGTCGGTGTCGTGCTCTTCGTCATCTGCGTGACGCTCGCCTTCGGTTACAAAAGGATTTTCATGCGCCATGACTGATATGAGCTCTTCCATCCGCATGAGCACGTCCACGCGCGTCTATCTCTACGTGTCGCTGAGCCTGATTGCCGCAATCGTGCTGGTGCCGCTGCTGACGACCGCACTCGGCGGCTTCAAGACGCTGGGTGACCTGCGCACCAATCCCTTCGGCCTGCCGACGGAGTGGCAATGGGCGAACTATACCGATATTCTTTTCGGTGAGCGCTACTGGCTGCAGATCGGCAATTCGCTGGTGATCGCGTCGCTCACCGTCCTCCTGACGCTGATCGTCTCGTCGATGGCGGCTTTCGCCTTTGCCCATGTCCGGTTTTTCGGATCGTCGTTCCTGCTCAATTATTTCCTGCTCGGCCTGATGTTTCCGGCGGCGACCGCGATCCTGCCGCTCTTCATCCGCATCCGCGATCTCGGCCTGCTCGATACCTATTGGGGCGTGGTGCTGCCGCAGGTGGCCTTCGGCCTTGGCATGAGCATCCTGCTGTTTCGAAACTATTTCCGCAACCTTCCGGAAGAATTGTTTCAGGCGGCCTTCGTCGACGGTTGCGGCTATCTCCGCTTCTTCTGGCATATCTCGCTGCCGCTTTCCCGGCCGATCGTCGCCACCGTCAGCATCATTTCCTTCGTCGGCAGCTGGAACAGCTACATCCTGCCGCTGATCATGCTGAACTCGGAATCGAAATATCCCTGGCCGCTCGGCATCATGGTCTATCGCGGCGAATATGGCACGGAATGGCAGCTGGTCCTGGCCTTCATCACGCTGACCATCCTTCCCACCATCATCGTCTTTTTCGTCGCCCAGAGACACATCATCGCCGGTTTGACCGCCGGCGCCGTCAAGTCCTGAGCCGAACCATTGCCCAAACCATTGGAGCTGCAATCATGGCATCCGTTCAACTCACCGATATCAGCAAGACCTATGGCGCCGTCGACGTCATCCACGGCATTTCGCTTCATATCGAGGATGGGGAATTTGTCGCCCTTGTCGGGCCGTCCGGTTGCGGGAAATCGACACTGCTTCGGATGATCGCCGGCCTCGAGGAGATCACCGATGGCGAGATCGCCATCGGCGGCAAGGTCGTCAACGCCATGACGCCGCGCGAACGCAACATCGCCATGGTCTTCCAGTCCTATGCGCTCTATCCGCACATGACCGTGGCTGAAAACATGGGCTTCAATCTGAAGCTCGCCGGCGTTGCCAAACCCCAGATCGAGACCCGGGTGGCGGAGGCCGCCCGCATGCTGGATCTCGCCGAGCTCCTCGACCGCAAGCCGGCCCAGCTTTCCGGCGGCCAGCGTCAGCGTGTCGCCATGGGCCGCGCCGTCGTGCGCAATCCCGCCGTCTTCCTGTTCGACGAGCCGCTCTCCAACCTCGATGCCAAGCTGCGCGTGCAGATGCGCTCGGAAATCAAGACGCTGCACCAGAAGGTCAGGACGACCTCTATCTACGTCACCCACGACCAGATCGAAGCGATGACGCTGGCCGACCGCATCGTCGTGCTCAATCAGGGCAGGGTGGAGCAGCAGGGCACGCCGCTCGAACTCTACCGCAAGCCCGCCAATCTCTTCGTCGCCGCCTTCATTGGATCGCCGGCGATGAACATGCTGGACGGCACGGTGGACGGCGAAAACGGTGAACCCGCCGCCCGTCTCGAGGACGGCACGGCAATCCGCATCGCCCCCGACCGCAAGGTCAGGCCCGGCCAGGCCATCACCATCGGCCTGCGCCCCGAACATCTCGTTCCCGGCATATCAGCCGGCACGCCGCTCGCCGGCCGCACGATGCTGGTGGAACCCACCGGCGCCCAGACCCATGTCGTCTTCGACCTCGCCGGCCAGCAGGTGACCGCCATCGTCGACGGCGAATATCGCGCCCGTTACGGCGCCGTCTTCGAGGCGAGTATTACAAGCGATCAGGTGCATGTCTTCGATCGCGGCACTGGTGTGGCGCTGTAGCGAATCCTCGGCCCAGGAGATCGCCGATAGCAGCCCCTTGCATGTTCAATTTGCGCTGATTGTTGGATGATCGGTCCGCACTCCGGCGGATGGCGATCCGCCGGAGTGCGGACGGGCGGGCCGGCCCCGCCGCCCGCGGCCCCGCGAAATTAAAGACGCCCCCAACGGACTCAGC
>NZ_ML133538.1:17423-121383 GCF_003985145.1 Rhizobium anhuiense
TGGGGGTTGTGTGTGGTTTGCGGGGGCCCCCCGCGGGGGGTGGGCGCCGCGCGGGTGGGCGCACGGCCGGGACGTCCCGGCCGCCTGCTGCCGCGATATATTATTCCGCCGCAATCCGTTCGACGCCGTTGGCCTGGACGATCTTCTCCAGCAGCGCGAGCTCGTCCGGGGTGAGATCCGTCAGAGGCGGGCGCACAGGCCCCGGATTCTGACCGAGCACCCGGAGGCCGGCCTTGATGATCGAGACGGCATATCCCTTCTTGCGGTTGCGCAAGGCGACGAAGGGGAAGAAGAAGCTCTTCAGGATCTCGTCGACGGTCGCCTGATCGCCGGTGCGCAAGGCGCCGTAAAAGCGTTGGGCCAGTGCAGGCACGAAGTTGAAGACGGCGGACGAATAGGTCGTCACGCCGGCGGCAAAATAGGCTTGGGCATAGACCTCGTGGGTCGGCATGCCGCCGACATAGACGAGACGGTCGCCGAGCAGGGTGGTGATCTCGATGACCTTGTCGACATCGCCGACGCCGTCCTTGAAGCCGATCAGGTTCGGGCATTCCTCCGCCAGGCGCGAAATGCTTTCGGCCGAAAGAATGGCGTTGTCGCGGTTATAGACGATGACGCCGATGCCGACCGACTGGCAGACCGCCTTGACGTGGGCAATCAACCCGGCCTGTTCGGCAAACATCAGATAGGGCGGCAACAGCAGCAATCCGTCCGCGCCGGCCTTCTCGGCCGCCTTTGCGATCTCGATCGCCAGCGACGTGCCGTAGCCGGTTCCCGAGATGATTGGCGTCTTGCCCGCCGACGCCTTGGCGGCCCGGACGACCTGTGGAATCTCGGCGGGATTGAGGGAGAAGAACTCACCGGTGCCGCCGGCGGCAAACAGCGCGGCCGCGTCATATCCTGCAAGCCACTCGACATGACGGCGGTACTTGGCTTCGTCGAATTTGAGTTGATCGTCGAAATGCGTCACCGGAAACGAGAGGAGACCACTGCCGACGGCCTTCTTCAATTCAATCGGGTTCATCATGAATTCCTATTCTTGACCTGTTGAAAATTGTCAGGCGCTTTCGAGCGCTTGCAGAAGTGCCGCGATATAGCCGTAGCAGAAGGCAAAGGCGGTGGCGGAGGGGTCCTTGCCGCTGACGGTCGGCACATGGTCCGGCATCAGCATGTATTTGAAGCCGACTTCCTTGTAGATCCTGACCGAGCGGACCATGTCCATGTCGCCCTCGTCCGGGAAGGTCTCCATGAACGAAAGCTTGCCGCCGCGAATGTTGCGGAAGTGAACATTGAAGATCTTGCCGCGTTGGCCGAACCAGCGAATTATGTCGTCGATTTCTTCGCCCGGATTTTCGAGCATCTCGCCGACTGAGCCCTGGCAGAAATTGAGGCCGTGATACGGGTTTTCCCGCATCAGCACGAATTTCTTCAGGCCTTCCACCGTACCCAGCACCCGCGTGACGCCGCGGTAGCCCGGCGGCGTATAGGGATCGTGCGGATGGCAGGCGAGCCTGACGCGATTGCTTTCGGCCACCGGAACGACGCGTTCGAGGAAATAGTCGATCCGCTCCCAGTTTTCGTCTTCGGAGAGAACGCCGGCAAGGCCGGGCGCGGCCTGCTGGTCCGTCTTCTCCCAGCGGAAGCTGGCGTTCAGCGAGCCGCCGCGTCCCGGTTCGTCCGGCGTGCGCGGAATGCCGATCAGGTTGAGATTATATTTGACGGCGGGAATGCCGGCCGCCGCGACATTCTCGATCATCTTGCAGACGGCGTCGATCTGCCGGTCGCGGTCAGGTCCGGCGAGCAGGATATCGGGATAGGACGCCTTCTCGATCGGCTGCGAGGGCAGGGGCAACTGGATCATGTCGAGGATCAGGCCGAAGCTCTCGACCTTGTCGCGATGCCGCTCGATGTCGGAGAGTGTCCAGCTGCTCGGCTTTCCCGGCGGGTCGGCACTGATATGCTTCACGCCCAGTTGCGCGAAGATGCGATAATCGTCGTCATCCCGCGCGGCCACCTGTGTTCCCAGATACATTTGAGTCTCTCTCGAAATTGCACAATGTCATATGACATAATATGAATTTCGGAGAGTGTCGAGCCCTATTGCTGTTCGGCGAGCATGCGGTAGCGGCGTTGGCTGGCCATCAGATGCGCGCGCATCGCCTGGCGGGCGCGTTCCGGATCCTGATCGGCGATGGCCGACAGGATTTCGACATGTTCGGCATAAACCTTTTGGAGATAGTCGCGGTCATTGGCCTCGGGCAGCGTCGGAAACTGTCCGCGAGGGATGGCCCGGGCGCCGAAATGGCGCAGCACGTCGACATAGAATCGGTTGTTGGTGGCAGCCGCAATCGCCATGTGGAAGGCGTAATCCGCCTCAACGGTCTGCTGTCCGGTTTCGATGAGTTGCGCCATTTTGCGGTTGGCATCGCGGATCGCCGCCTCCTGCTCGGCTGTGCGGCGATAGGCGGCGATTGCGGCCGCTTCACCTTCGGCGGCCATGCGAAACTCCAGCAATTCCAGGGTTTCCGGGATGCTTTTGATTTCCACCGGCGTCAGTGACAGGACCGAATGCGTCTTCGGATCCGCGACAAAGACGCCCTTGCCCTGGATCGGCTTGACAAAGCCTGCTGCCCTCAGATCGGCAATCGCCTCGCGCACCACGGTGCGGCTGACTCCGAATGTCGATTCGAGCTGTGGCTCGGTCGGCAGCTGGTCGCCGACCCGCAGCTTCCCCGTCTCGATCTGTGTCCGCAGTTGATCGATGACCTGCTGCGCCAGTCTTTGCCGACCACGGCCGAGTGTTGTCATAGTCCGTTCCCCAATCCCTCTGCATCAAGTCTCCCGCTCGGGTCTTGCAAATCATATCAGACTTCGATAAATCATAATACGACATACGGGCGACATAATATGTCTCTTATAGTAGTCTATGGAGGACTGACAATGAAGCATTTTTCTAAGGGCTTGTTCGTCGGCGCCGTGATCGGCGCCCTGACGATATCAGCACCGCAGCTATACGCCGCCACGCCGAAGGACCAGCTGGTGATCGGGACATCGCTGGCGCAGGTTCTGTCCCTCGACCCGCATCAGGCGACCGAGGGAAAAGCGGTCGAGATCATGTCGAATCTCTACGACCGGCTGGTCAACAGCACGCCGGATGGCAAGATCGTGCCGCAGCTGGCCGAGAGCTGGAAGGTCGACGACAAGGGCATCACCTTCACGCTGCGCCAAGCCAATTTCGCCACCGGCAATGCGGTAACGTCAAAAGATGTCGTCTATTCGCTGGGACGGCTCTTGAAGCTCGACCAGGCCGCCGCCGCCAACCTCAAGCGCATCGGCTATGACAAGGACAATATCGACAAGCTCGTCACGGCAGTCGACGACAAGACGGTCCGCGTCGATTTTTCCGGCCAGGTGACGGCCGAGATGCTGCTCTACCGGCTGACGACCTCGACCACCAGCGTGGTCGATAGCGTCGAAGTGCAGAAGCATGTCGCCGACAATGACTGGGGAAATGCCTGGATGCGCACGCATTCGGCCGGCTCCGGTCCGTTCACGCTCAATCGCTGGTCTCCGAACGAACTTGTTATTCTCGACGCCAACAAGGATTATGTGGCCGGCGCGCCGAAGATGAAGCGCGTCATCGTTCGGCATGTTCCGGAAAGCCAGGTCGAACGGCTGATGCTCGAACGCGGCGATATCGATATCGCCAGCGCGCTGACCGCATCCGATCTCGCGACCTTCAAGGACAAGCAGGGCTTTACGATCCAGCGGATTCCGACAGGCGGATTCTACGTGCTGTCGATGAATGCCGGCAACCAATACCTTTCCAACCCCAAGGTTCGCGAGGCCATTGCCTACGGCATCGACTATAAGGGCATCGAGAAGACGATCATGGGTCCTTACGGGCGGGCGAGAAACGTTCCCGTTCCGGAGAATTTCGAATATGCGATCGCCAATCCCGATTGGCATCTCGACGTCGAAAAGTCCAAGCAACTGTTGGCCGAAGCGGGGTTCAAGGACGGATTGTCGCTGACGCTGAAGACGATCGCGCAGACGCCGCGCATCGATCTTGCCACGGCCATCCAGGCATCGCTTGCCCAGGTCGGCATCAAGATCGATATCCAGCAGGGCAACGGCTCGGAAATCATCGCCGCCCACCGCGCCCGGGATTTCGATCTGCTGATCCCGCAGACGAGCGCCTATATGCCGAACGTGCTCGGCTCGATGGAGCAGTTCTCGTCCAATCCCGACAACTCGAAGGAAGCCAACAATGCCGGCAACTTCGTCTGGCGTTCGGCCTGGGACATTCCAGAACTGACGGCCCTGACCGCCAAGGCATCGATGGAGCCGGACCCGAAGAAGCGCGGCGAACTCTACGTGCAGATGCAGAAGATGTTCGTCGAACAGAAGCCGGCCGTGCTGCCGATGTTCGAGCGCTTCGAGCCGATCGTCCTGTCGAGCAAGGTCCAGGGATATATCGGGCATCCGACCCAGCTGACGCGTCTCGAGAACGTCACGAAGTCTGAAACCCAGTAATACTCCCGAGGCAGCCGATCATGAAGGAACTCTCCGTAGCCGAATTTGGCCGACGCCTGGCGCATTTGCTGGTCAGCCTGTTCATCCTCTTATGTGTGACCTTCGTGATCGGCCGCATCCTGCCCACCGATCCGGTCGGCGCGATCGTCGGCGAGCTCGCCGATCCCGCCGCTTATGCGGCGATGCGGGCGCGTCTCGGTCTCGATCTTCCGATCTACCAGCAGTTTTTCCTCTATCTGAACGGGTTGGCGCATGGTGATTTCGGCACCGCCGTCCTCACCGGCAATCCCGTCTCTTCGGACCTGGCCCAGGCGTTTCCGGCGACATTCGAACTGGCGACGCTGGCGGTAATCATCTCCACTTTCGTCGGCGTCCCGCTCGGACTGGTCGCCGCACTGTTTCGCGACAGCTTCATCGACAAGACGGCCCGCGTGCTTGCGCTCGTCGGTCATTCGATCCCGGTCTTCTGGTTCGGCATCGTCGGGCTCGTCATCTTCTATGCGGGCCTCAATTGGGTCGGCGGGCCGGGCAGGATCGATGTCTTCTACGAAGGCCTCGTGACGCCACAAACCGGGCTGTTGCTGGTCGACAGCCTGCTGCAGGGCGAGACGGAAATCTTCTGGAATGCACTCGGCCATATCATTCTTCCCGCCATCATCCTTGCCTATGCGGCCATGGCCTACATCACCCGCATGACACGCAGCTTCACCCTGGAACAGTTGAGCCAGGATTATGTCATCGCCGCCCGTGCCAAGGGTGTGAGCCCCTTGGGCACGATCTGGCATCACGTCCTGCCGAACATTGCCGTGCAGCTGATCACCATCCTGGCCATTTCCTATGGTGGGCTGCTCGAAGGCGCTGTTGTCACCGAGATCGTCTTCTCCTGGCCGGGCATTGGGCAGTACATGACGAACGCGCTGATGATCGGCGACATGAACGCCGTCGTCGCCGGCACCATTATCGTTGGATTCATTTTCATGCTGTTGAACTTCTTCGCCGACGTCGCTTACGCCGTGTTTGATCCCCGTATGAGGGAGGCGGCCCGATGAGCGACGTTATCCGCAGCGAGATTCAGATCCGCCCTCCCAGTGTGTCGAGCCGCATGGCGGCGTCGCTGGCGCGCGCCGGCCGCAAACTGGCCCACGAGCCGCTTGGCCTTGCGGGGTTCGTCATCCTCGGTCTTCTCTGCTTCATCGCGATCTTCGCGCCGCTTCTGGCCCCTTACGATCCGGCCATACAGGCGCTGGGCGATGCCTTGCAACCGCCGAGCCTCGCGCATCTCGCAGGAACCGACGAATTCGGTCGCGATATTCTGAGCCGCCTCATCTTCGGCACGCGCATCACCATCCAGACCGTGCTTTCCATCTCCTTGATCGTCGGGCCGATCGGCCTGTTGATCGGCGTCGTCGCCGGTTTCTTCGGCGGACGCGTCGATGCACTGCTGATGCGCGCCACCGATATCGTTCTCTCTTTCCCGTCGCTGATCCTGGCTCTGGCTTTTGCCGCGGCGCTTGGCGCCGGCTTGACCACGGCCATCATCGCGATCTCGCTGACCGCATGGCCGCCGATAGCCAGGCTTGCGCGCGCCGAGGCCCTTGTCGTCAGAAACGCCGACTATGTGATTGCCGCCCGCCTTTATGGCGCTTCGCCGATCCGCATTCTTTTTCTCTATATCGCGCCGATGTGCGTGCCCTCCGTCATCGTTCGTCTGACGCTCAACATGGCGGGCATCATCCTGACGGCGGCGTCACTCGGCTTCCTGGGCCTTGGTGCCCAGCCGCCGGCCCCCGAATGGGGTGCGATGATCTCCAGCGGCCGCAAGTTCATGCTCGATTATTGGTGGGTCGCCGTCATGCCGGGTATCGCCATCCTGCTCACCAGCCTTGCCTTCAACATCGCCGGAGATGCTCTGCGCGACATTCTGGATCCCCGCCATGCAAGATCGTGAGTTGCAGCCTGTTCTTTCGGTCAAAGGATTGAACGTCCGCTTCGGGCGAGGCGCCGTGCCCGCCGTTTCCAATGTCAGCTTCGATGTCGGCCGCGAACGCGTCGGCATCGTCGGAGAATCCGGTTCCGGCAAATCGACGACCGGTCGCGCCATCATGCGTCTTCTGCCGCCGGCCGCGGTGGTCTCGGCCGAACGCCTGGATCTTGCCGGCAGTCCATTGCTGTCAAAGACCGAGCGTCAGATGGGCGCGCTTCGCGGCAAGGATATCGCTTTGATCATGCAGGATCCGCGCTATTCGCTGAACCCGGTGCTCTCGATCGGCAAGCAGATCGCCGAAGCCGCACGCCTTCACCTCGGCCTTCACAAGAAACAGGCGTTTGAGGCGGCCCGCGCCATGCTCGAACGCGTGCGCATCAGCGATCCCGATCGGGTGATGGCGCTTTATCCCCACCAGATATCGGGCGGCATGGGCCAGCGTGTGATGATCGCCATGATGCTGCTGGCGCGGCCGAAGCTCGTCATCGCCGACGAACCGACCTCGGCTCTCGATGTCAGCGTCCGCAAGGACGTGCTGCTGCTGCTCGACGAACTGGTGCGCGAGAACAATTCCGGACTGCTCCTCATCAGCCACGACATTCGCATGGTGGCCGCCTTTTGCGAGCGCATCATCGTCATGTATGCCGGCCGGATCGTCGAAACCCTGACCAGCCTTGAGGACGCCCGCCACCCCTATACCCGCGGGCTGATAGCAGCGCTGCCCGACCCGAAGAACCCGGTTCGCCGGCTTGCTGTTCTCGACAGGGCGAAACTCGATCTGGAGACGGCGCAATGATCAATGTGCGTGACCTCGATGTCGTCTTTACTTCCGGCAAATCAAGCAACCATGTCGTCAGGGGCATCAGTTTTCAGGTCGGCCAGGGGGAGACGCTCGGCATTGTCGGTGAATCCGGCTGCGGCAAATCGACGGTGCTGCGCTGCCTCGCCGGGATGGAGTCCGGTTGGACCGGTCACATCGAGCTTGGCGGAAAACCGATCGGAAGAAAGCGCTCCCGCGAGGAGCTGAAATTCGCCCAGATGGTCTTTCAGGACCCTTACGGATCCCTACATCCGCGCCATCGCATCGGCACCGCGCTCGCCGAGCCGCTACGCGCCATGGGGCATTCCGATATCTGGTCGAAGGTCGAAAAAGCACTGGTCCAGGTCGGCCTGCCGGCGAGCTTCGCCAATCGTTTTCCGCACGAACTTTCCGGCGGCCAGAGGCAACGCGTGGCGATCGCCCGGGCGCTGATCCTGTCGCCGCCCATCCTGCTGCTCGACGAGCCGACATCGGCGCTCGACGTCTCGATCCAGGCCGAAATCCTCAACCTGCTTGCCGATCAGCGCGAGGAAAAGGAGCTGACTTATCTGCTTGTCAGCCACGACCTCGCGGTCATCGCGCATATGTGCGATCGGGTGCTGATCATGAAGAACGGCTGTTTCGTCGACGAACTCACCAAAGCCGATCTGCAGGCCGGCGTCACCCATGATGCCTATGCACGGGAACTGTTCGAGGCGAGCTTCATCGAGGCTTGATATCCTTAAACGTGGTGTGAGTTCAGCGATCCTCCGTTGCGACATGGGCGCGGTTGACCGCCGCAACACTGCCCCTTTCCACGAGATGGCAGGCGAGCTCGACGCGGCGGCGTGGCGTCGCAAGGCCGAGCATCATGTCGCGCAGCAGATCGAGCGCGGTGGCGCCGAGTTCACGCATCGGAATATGCACCGTCGAGAGCGGTGGATTGAGAAAGGCTGACTGCGGCAGGTCGTCGATGCCCATGACGGAGATGTCCTTCGGCACGGCATAACCCATCGCCTGCAAGCCGCGCACGGCGCCGTTGGCGAGACTGTCGCCCGCCGTCAGGACGGCGGTGAAGGAGAGACCTTTCTCGCGGACAAGACGGGTAATCGCCTCGGCGCCGAGGTCCGGCAGCCAGTCGTCGACTTCGAGCACCAGATCCGCGTCGGCCTTCAGCCCATGAAGCTGCAGGGCATCGCGCCATCCCTCCAGGCGCCGCTCGATCGTCCGCCGTCCCGGCCGCAGCATGAAGAGAATACGTTCATGCCCGGCCTCGATCAGCCGTTCGGCGGCGATGAAGGCGGCCGAGCGGTTGCAGGGCGTCACACTCGAAAGCCGCATATAGGGATCGTCGCTGTTGACGAGCACGACGGGCTTTCCGAGATCGGCGGCTGCCGCCAGCATGTCCTCTTCGTCGACGGTCAGGATCAGCATGCCGCCGAAACTCGGATCATCGCGCATCTCGGCGACGACGCGCGCTTCATCCCCCTTGTCGGCGATCGGGCGCATCGAAAGCTCGATGCCGAGGGCGGCCGCACGCGCATTCAACCCTTCGAGCACGTAGAGCGTAAACTGGTTGCGGACATAGTCGATCATTGCCGCACCGGAGGCGACGAGCATGACCTTCTTGCCGGCCACGCTGGCCGGCAAGGCGTAGCTGACCGCACTTGCCGTTTCCAGCACCAGCTTGCGAATGTCAGGCCTGACGCCCTTCTCACCGGCCAGCGCCCGCGACACCGTGCTGATCGACACGCCGCATTTGGCGGCGATGTCGTCGAGGCGCGTACGCCTGGCTTTTTTCGGTTCCCCTGTCATCTCATCTCCTCGCTCCTTCGCCATCATGCAAAAATCTTTCAGATTGCGCAAATGGAATGCCTATGCACAATTACCTGCGAGGAGTCCGCGGCAAGCGGCAGAGCAGGGAGGCTTTGAAGATGCGGCTTGACGGCCAGTCCATGCGTCGGCGGTTTGCCCGGCGTGGCAATGCTCGAGCGGACTGAAACATGGCCGCCGAGCAGCAATCTTATCTCCGCCGATCAACTGAGAAGCACAGTCCGATCGTCTACTGGCAGCTCGCCCAGCTGTGGCAGGAGCGCTACGATGTCGCCGACCGTCCGATGGACGGCAGAATGGATCCGTTCTTCTTCGTCACCAAGACGAAGAACTTCATCCCGCATGAATATCCCTGCCGCACCGAATTCAAGACATCCTTCTCCGGCCGGCGGCCGCAGCCGGCTGGCGAATTCGAGGCCGTCCGCTGGTGGCTTCCCTTCGCCTCTCCGCGAGTCGATCTCTCCGGCTTCTGGTTTCGCCCGACGCACATCGGCTGCTGGGCGCGCACCTTCCTCGATGCCCGCTCAGTGGGGACTGCCACGCTTCGCCTGTCGACCTGCGGCGGCGCGATCCTCTTCGTCAACGGCCGCGAGCAGGGCTTCATGGCGCCTTACCAGCGCAATCTGGAAGCCCAGCAGCTCTTCGAGATAGAGCTCAAGGCCGGCCTCAACGAGATCCGCATCTATTTCGACGATCTCGCCGAGCGCGACGCCCGGTTCTATTTTCAGCTGGATTATCTCGAAGGGCCTGAGGTCGAAACATCGGTCCCTGTTCCCATCGCCGCCGGTGATGCGGATGCGCTGGAGGAGATCCTCGAAGGCATGCGTTTCGACCGCACCGCCTATCTCGGCGAAGATGTGACGATCCTCTTTCCCGTGCCGCTGCCGGTGGCGCTGACCTGCCATGTCGAGATCGAAGGCGACTTCATGTCGACCGAGCGCTTCGACTATGATTTCGAGCTGAAAGCAGGAGCGACCAAGCTGGAGCTCGGCGCCTCGGCTGATATGCCGGCCGATTTCCGCCATTTCCGCATCACCTTCACAACAGGCGAGCTTTCGCTCGGCCGCACGCTCGGCGTCGAAATCTGTCATCCCGAGCGGCAGGGCGAGGCACCCGCCGCCCTCAACGACCGCGTCGCCGAGGCGCTGGCCGAGGTCGCCGCCCGTTCCGAGCCCGACACGGTCTGTGCTTTTGCGCGTCTGGCGCTGGGGCAGGGCGGCGAGGAAACCGAGGCGATGATCGCGGCCATGCTGCCGGTCATCGAGGATTGCCACGACTGCGCCGATTTCGTGCTGGTGCCGCTGCTCTTTGCCTATACCCGCTGGAGCGATCTGCTCTCATCCGAGCTGCGCGACAGGATCAAGCAGGCGGTCCTCAATTACCGATACTGGATGGATGAGCCCGGCAACGACGTCCAGTGGTATTTCTCGGAAAACCACGCGCTTCTCTTCCATACCGCCGCCTATCTCGGCGGCAGGCTGTTCCCCGATGCCGTCTTCGCCCGTTCCGGCCGCACCGGCGCCGAGCAGATGCAGATCGGCGAAGAACGTGTCCGCGCCTGGCTCGATCATTTCGAGCGCTGGGAAATGGCCGAGTGGAACTCCGTTCCCTATTTCCCGATCGACCTCAAGGGCCTGACGGCGCTCGCCGCCTGCGCGCCGGATGAGACGATCCGCAGCCGGGCGAGCGCCAGCATCATCCGCCTGATGGAGATCGTCGCCCGTTCGGCCCATCACGGCATGCTGACCGGCAGCCAGGGCCGCTCCTACGAACATACGCTGCGCCCCGGCCGCTCGGTCGAGCTGTCCGCCATCGCCCGCCTGCTCTGGGGGCGTGGCTGGTACGGCCGCCGTGTCCACGCTTTGCCGCAGCTTGCCGTCTGCATCCGCGACCACGGCCTGGACTTTCCGGAACGGCTTGCGGCGATCGCTTTGCATCAGGCCGACGCCGCGCAGGAATGGACCTTTTCCCAGGGCGAGAATCGTTTTGCCGCCCTCTACCACTACAAGACGCGCGACACCGCACTCGGCACCATCGCCCATTATCGCCCCGGCGCCTGGGGTTATCAGGAGACGGTGCTGCACCTACGCTTGGGCCACCGGCCGGAAGCGCAGATCTGGATCAACCATCCCGGCGAAACCATTCAGTTCGGCTATGGCCGGCCGAGCTTCTGGGGTGGTTGTGGAACACTGCCGCGCGTGCACCAGTATCGCGATCTGGCGATCCTCGATTTCGACATCCACGAGGGTCAGCCGGATTTCACTCACGCCTGGTTCCCGCTCGAGGCCTTCGACGACGCGAGGGTCGACGGCAATCTGGCGGTTGCTCGCTCCGGCAACGGGATTGCGATGCTGATCGGCAACGCGGCGCTGGTGCCGGTGAAACAAGGGCCGACGACGGATATCGAGCTGCGTCTGCCCGGCCGCAAGGGTCGCTGGATCGTCCGTCTCTCCGATATCGAGCGCGAGGCTGGCCTTGACGGCATGCAGGCGCGTTTCGCCGCGCTCTCGGCTCGCCGCGACGACGAGGGCGCATTGATCGTTATCGATCCGGATTATGGCCGGGTCGTCTTCGAAGAGGACGGCACCGTGCGTGCCGAAGGCCGTATTCTTCGCCCTGCGGACTGGTCGGTACGAGGAGAAGCGGTACATCTCAAGATACCGGGCAGGCAGCCTCGGCGCGCGGCCTCGTAGACGACGTGTCCGGCAGGTGGAGGACCGGCCGGACGCAGCAATTCATCGGTCAGAGGAGGAGAAAATGACCAGAATGAAATCGATCGGCGCGGCCTTTGCTGCGGTTCTCTTGAGTTCCGTTGCCGCACACGCCGGAGACGTGCGCATCATGTGGTATTCCGACGGCGGCGAAGGCGAGGTGATCAAGGACCTGCTCTCCCGCTTCTCGAAAGCCAACCCCGACGTCAACGTCGTCCTCGACGAGGTCTCCTACGACGTTGTCAAGGAACAGCTGCCGGTGCAGCTCGAAGCCGGGCAGGGGCCCGATATTGCCCGGGTCACCAATCTGAAGGCGCCGGCGCAGCACTGGCTCGACCTCCGACCCTACCTCACCGACGCGAAATACTGGGAGGACAATTTCGGCGCCCAGGCCGACTGGATGCGTCCGGACGGTTCGAACGCCATCACCGGCTTCATGACGCAGCTGACACTGACCGGTGGCTTCGCCAACAAGACGCTGTTCGAGCAGGCCGGCGTCGAGATCCCCGGCCCGAAGGCCACCTGGGACGATTGGGCGGCGGCGGCCAAGAAGGTCGCAGACAGCCAGAAGGTCTTCGCCATGGCGATCGACCGCTCCGGCCACCGCGTCTCCGGTCCGAACATTTCCTACGGCGCCAACTATATCGCCGCCGACGGCAAGCCGGCGCCGATCGATCAGGGCGCCAAGGACTTCCTCAGCCGCTTCGTCAAGTGGAATGAGGATGGCACCGTCAACAAGGATGTCTGGGTGAGTGCTGCCGGCACCACCTACCGTTCCGCCGCCGAGGACTTCATCAATGGTGGCCTCGCCTATCTTTATTCCGGCAGCTGGCAGGTGCCGGGCTTCGCCCAGAAGATCGGCGACAGTTTCGACTGGGTGATGGCCGGCAGCCCCTGCGGCACGGTCGCCTGCACCGGCATGCAGGGCGGTGCGGGTCTCGTCGCCGTCAAATACACCAAGAACCCGAAGGACGTCGCCAAGGTGATGGATTACCTGGCAAGTGCCGACGTGCAGAAGGAATTCGCCGAGCGCAGCCTGTTCATCCCGGCGCATAAGGGTGTTGCCGCCGGCCAGATCGACTTCAAGACCGACAATCCGCATGTGCAGGCGGCGCTGAAAGCCTTCGTCGAAGCGGCCGGCCAGACTGCCGCACCCGCCATGAAACTGCCGGGCTGGAAGTGGTCGGACGCCTATTACAGCGCCATCGTCGCCCGCATCAGCCAGGTGATCGCCGGCGAATTGAAGCTCGACGACGCCTATGCCCGCATCGACGAGGACATCAAGGCCAAGGTCGCCGGCAACTGACGGAAGAACAGATGACGGCGAAGACAGTTTCTTCAGCACCACCTGTCAAAAAAACCAGTCTGCGGCAGGCGCTCCTTGCGCCCGTCCGGCTGGCGATGGGGCTCATCGATCTTCCCATGCGCGCCTGGCAGAAGCTGACGGGGCTGAATGGCATGGCGGGCGTCTTCCTGGCGCCCAATATGCTGATTTTCACCGTCTTCGTGCTTCTGCCGCTGGTCATCAATTTCATCTATTCGACGACGAGCGGCAGCGCCATCTTCCTGCAGAACAGGACCTATGTCGGCGCTGACCAATACCGCATCCTCTTCGATTGCGGCAGCTACCTCGACCCCTCGACATGCGCGGCCGACACCTTCTGGGCGGCCGTGCGCAATACCGCCGTCTTCGTCGTCTTCCAGGTGACGGCCATGTTAATCGCGGCGCTCGCAACGGCACTGATCCTCAACCGCGAACTTTCCAATCGCAGCTTCTGGCGTGCCGTCTTCTTCTTCCCGGTGCTGCTGTCGCCGGTCGTCGTCGGCTTGATCTGGAAATGGATCCTGCAGCGTGAAGGCCTGTTGAATTTTGCGCTGAGCCCCTTCGGCTTCGAACCCTTCTCCTGGCTCAGCGATCGTTTCTGGGCCTTCTTCTTCGCTGTCTTCGTCTCGGTCTGGGCGCATATGGGCTTTTATGCGCTGATCCTCCTCGCCGGCCTGCAGGCGATCCCGCGGGATCTATACGAGGCGGCGGCGATGGATAGCGCCGGCCCGACCCGCATCTTCCGGCGCATCACCCTGCCGCTGCTGATGCCGAACCTCATTGTCGTCCTGGTCTTGGCGCTGATCCGCGCCGTGCAGATCTTCGACGAGGTCTTCGTGCTGACCGGCGGCGGGCCGGGCACCAGCACCATGTACATCACCCAATATATTTACGAGACCGGCTTTGCGAGTTCGCTGCGCAACCCGGGGCTTGCCTCCGCCGCCTCGATCCTGATGGGTATCGTGCTCGTCATCCTGACGCTGATCCAACTCGGCGTCAGCAGCCGCAACGAGAAGAAGGGAGCACGCCAATGAGCGCTGTCGGCGCCTTTCTGCTCCGCCGCCGCGGCCGAGGCTGGCACTGGACGGATGTGGTGACCTGGATCTGGCTGATATCGGGCGTCTTCCTGATGTTCGGCCCGGCCGTCTGGCTCGTCTTCTCCTCCTTCAAGACGCCGGCGGCGCTTGCCGAATTCCCGCCATCGGTCCTGCCCTATGTCACTGAACAGGCAGTGGTGCCGGGCTACGACAAGCCGTTGCCGCTCTATCAGGCGGCGATGCCGGATGGCAGCACGCGTGTGCTCGCCGAGGTCCGCCGCATCGGCATCATCGGCCAGATGGTCGATCCGAAACAGCCGGGCGAAATCGTCAAGGTGAACATCAAGGACCGCACGCCGGTGCGCAAGGTCGAATTCGCCGGCGGCAATTATACCGAACCGTTCCAGCGCTTCGATTTCTTCCTGTTCCTGCGCAACTCCGTCTTCGTCACCGTGGTCGCGACGGCGATTACGCTGCTCGTCAATTCCATGGCTGCCTTCGCCCTGTCGAAATACCAGTTCCCCGGCCGCACCGCCGTCATGCTGATGATCCTGGCGACGCTGATGGTGCCGCTCTCGGTCATCGTCGTGCCGCTCTATTCCGTCATCGGCACGTTGAACCTCTTCGACAGCCTCTGGGGCGTCATCCTGCCGACGGTCGCCACCCCGACCGGCGTGTTCCTGCTCCGGCAATACATGCTGACCATCCCGGACGAATTGATCGATGCCGCGCGCATGGACAAGGCCAGCGAATGGCAAATCTACTGGCGCATCATCCTGCCGCTGTCGGCGCCCGCACTGGCGGTGCTGGCGATCTTCTCGGTCGTCTGGCGCTGGAACGACTTCCTCTGGCCGCTGATCGTGCTCTCGCGCAAGGAACTCTATACGCTGCAGGTCGGCCTCAACGTCTATGCCGGCGAGCTCAATGTGCAATGGCACTACATCCTCGCCATGACCGTGGTTTCGATGATCCCGGTTGTGCTGATCTTCGTCTTCCTGCAGCGGTTCATCACCACAGGCATCGCCGGCTCGGGGCTGAAATAAATGAAACAGGAGAGTGCATGAGCGGACTCGAGCTCAGGAACATCGTCAAGAATTTCGGCGCCGTCGAGGTCATTCGCGATGTCTCCCTTGCCGTCAACGACGGCGAGTTCGTCGCTTTCGTTGGCCCTTCCGGTTGCGGGAAGTCGACGCTGCTGCGCCTGATCGCCGGCCTCGATAAGCCCACAGGCGGCAGCATCGCCATCGACGGCAAGGATGTTACCGGCATCAGCGCCGCCGATCGCGGCCTTGCCATGGTCTTCCAGTCCTATGCGCTCTATCCGCATATGAGCGTCAGGGAAAACCTTGCCTTCGGTCTTGAGAATACCAAGGTGGCGAAGGCCGAGATCGAAGCGCGCATCGCTGAGGCCGCGCGCATGCTGGAGATCGACCCTTTCCTGCAGCGCCGTCCGGGCCAGCTCTCCGGCGGCCAGCGCCAGCGCGTCGCGATCGGCCGCGCCATCGTCCGCCGGCCGGATGCCTTCCTGCTCGACGAGCCGCTCTCCAATCTCGATGCCGAACTCAGAGTCACCATGCGTGCCGAACTCGCGGCCCTTCACGCGCGATTGAGGGCGACGATGATCTACGTCACCCATGACCAAGTCGAGGCGATGACGCTTGCCGACCGCATCGTCGTGTTGAGAGGCGGCAGGATCGAGCAGGTGGGAACACCGCTGGAACTGTACAACAAACCGGCCAACCGCTTCGTCGCCGGCTTCATCGGTGCGCCGCACATGAATTTTCTCGAAGGCGCCATCGTCGGTCACGAGGGCATTTTCGCCGAGGTCGAAACCGTCGGCGGCCATCGTCTTTCCGTGATTGCCAAGGAGGCGCGCCCGACGGGCGAAAGGGTCAGCATCGGCATCCGACCGCAGCATATCACCTTTGCCGACGCAACTGCTGAGAGGAGGCTGGACACCCGCATCATCCTTGTCGAGGAACTCGGCTCGGAGACCGTCGTCCACGCCGACGCGGGGGGTAAGAAGCTGATTGCAGTCTTTGCCGGCCAGCAGCGAATGAAATCCGGCGACAGCCTGCCGCTGCATCTTGATCCCGAAGTTCTGCACCTCTTCGGCGAGGATGGACGGCGTCTGTCGTAAAGCGTGTCGCGCAAAAGTGTGCCCGGTTTTGCGATAACGACATGCGCGGAACAACGAGCTAAAGGAAGGGCCGCGCCGAAGCGCGAGCCGAATTTCAGATCAACAGATTTAGTGGGGATGAGGAAACGGACCGGGCGGGTAGGGAACTCGTCTGCCATTTCGTTGGCCATCGGGAGAAAGCGGAAAAATCCCGATGTTCTCCGGCACCGCCGCGTCCGCTTGGCGCGGTCCGCAACCTCGGTCCGATAACCCACATATTGGCGAAAAGGTTCCAGGAAAACAACCGCATTCCCCCATGCCGGAAGCCTCGATGCGGCGCGCCGGCTCTTTCCAAATCGACGGGTCGCACTAGCTTAAAGGGGACGTGACGAAAAGGAGAAAACCATGACCGACGCACCGAATACGGCGACCCCGGCGCGGAGAGTGTTGCGTGGCCGCCCCTACAGCATCAGCGAATTTGCCAGGAAATACCGGTTGGACGACAAGGAGGCAAAGCGCCTCTACGAGAAGTTCGGCCCATCCGCCACCGAACTCGATCTGTTGATGGCGGCAAAGCGTCGCCCGCCGGGCCTTCCGTCCAGTCTCGACGCCTGACGCCGCGCCATGAAGATCCGAACCGGAGGCTGCCTTTGCGGAGCGGTCGCCTACAGGGTGGAAGGCGAGCCGCTTCGCGTCGGCCTCTGCCACTGCGCCGATTGCCGCAAATCGAGCGGCTCCGCCTTCGTCTTCTTCGCGGTCTGGCCACGTCAGGCTTTTTCCCACAACGGCGAGATCGCCACCTTCGCCGGCCGCAGCTTCTGCGCTGCTTGCGGCAGCCGCCTTTTCTGCCTTAGGGACGATGAGGCGGACTCCGCCTGGGCTCGCTCGACACTCCGCCGACCGACCTTGCACCCGGCTATGAAGTCTGGATCAAGCGGCGTGAACACTGGCTGCATCCTTTGCCCGGCGTCGGCCAATTTGCCGAGGATGCGAACTGACGGGCGCTAAAGCGCGTCGCGATCGACATCGCTTGCCGGGCTTTAGGTCTCGGGTTGGCCGCATGTCGTGATCGCAAAACCGCGGCACACATTGCGCGACATGCGCAGCGCACCCAAAACTTGACTTTCCTTACCAATATTTCATTTCACCCATCCGCAATTCCGTGCCACTTCCGCGGCAACGCTAATCGCCGGTTCATCTGCGTTGTGATTATTTCACCGCAGAGGCCGCAAGCGGCACTGATCGAGGACAGCATGAACAAAATCGTAAGCGGCAGCGAAACCGGAGCAAAGGCAGGTGAAGCGTCCGACCTCGCAGCGATCCTTGCCGCGTCGGGACGTCAGGGCAAGCGCAGCCGCTGGCGTGGGCGCCTGCTCATTCTTCTCCTCGTCATCGCCGCCGTCGCAGGCGCCGCTTATGTCTATATGGGCAGAGGGCAGAGCGAAGTGAGCTACGCCACCCAGCCGGCAAAACGCGGCGACCTGACCGTGCTCGTCACCGCCACCGGCTCGGTGCAGCCGACCGAGCAGGTGGATATATCGAGCGAGCTTTCCGGCACTGTCCGCGATGTCAATGTCGATTACAACAGCACGGTCAAATCAGGTGAGGTGCTCGCCCTTCTCGACACCAACAAGCTCGAGGCGGATGTGAAGAGTTCGCGCGCCAAGCTCAATTCGGCCAAGGCGAACGTCGTCAAGGCCAATGCCGACATGCAATCGGCGGGCACCTCGCTCGAGCGGTTGAAGAGCCTGGTCAGGAGCAATGTCTCCACCCAGCAGAGCCTGGACGACGCCACCTACAAATATGATTCCGCCGTTGCCGCCAAACAGATCAACGAAGCCGAAGTCCTCGCCGCGGAAGCCGACCTGCAGCTTGCCGAAGTCAATCTCGCCAAGGCGAAGATCATCTCGCCGATCGACGGCGTCATCCTCACCCGCTCGGTCAATCCGGGCGCGACGGTCGCAGCCTCGCTTTCGGCGCCGATCCTTTTCACCATTGCCGGCGACCTGAAGAAGATGGAGCTGCAGGTCGATGTCGACGAAGCCGATGTCGGCCAGATCGCCGTCGGCCAGAAGGCAAAGTTCACGGTCGACGCCTATCCCGACCGGACTTTTCCCGCCGAAATCGAGCAGATCCGCTTCGCCTCCGAAGTGGTCAACAATGTCGTCACCTACAAGGCGGTGCTGTCGGTCGACAATGCCGATCTGCTGCTGCGCCCCGGCATGACGGCGACGGCCGATGTCACCGTCGAGGCCGTCAAGGACACGCTGATGGTGCCGAACGCCGCGCTGCGCTACGCTCCGGCGCAGGCGGAACGGCGCGGCCGCGGCATTTTTGGTATCTTCGGCCCGCCACGCCAGCGCAACAACAATGCCGGTTCGGCGTTGACGGGCACGCAGCGCCGTGTCTGGGTGCTGCGCAACGGCCGCCCGGTACCCGTCATCATCCAGGTCGGCTCATCCGACGGCCAGTTCACCCAGGTCGTCTCCGGCGACATCAAGCAAGACGACGCACTGGTGACCGACGCCACGACGCGTGCGAACTAGGCGGAGAGACGGATGGCAAGCCCGCCGCTCATCGAATTCAGGCAGGTCTCGAAAATCTACGGCGAGGGCGAGGCGGCGATCCGCGCGCTCGACCGCGTCGACCTGGCGATCAATGCCCATGAATTCGTCGCGATCATGGGTCCGTCAGGCTCCGGCAAGTCGACGGCGATGAATATTCTCGGCTGCCTCGACGTGCCGACATCAGGCGACTACATCTTCCAAGGCATTCCGACCAGCGGCTTCGACCGCGGCCAGCTGACGCTGCTGCGCCGCCATATGCTCGGTTTCGTCTTCCAGGGCTTCAACCTCCTGTCGCGCACCTCGGCCGTCGAAAATGTCGAACTGCCGCTGATCTATCGCGGCATGGCGGTGCGTGAGCGGCGCGAACGGGCCCGCGAAGCCCTGGCGCTGGTCGGCCTCACCGGCCGCGAACATCACAAGACACAGGAACTGTCAGGCGGCCAGCAGCAGCGCGTCGCCATCGCCCGCGCCATCGTCACCGAGCCGGCACTGCTTCTGGCCGACGAGCCCACCGGCAATCTCGATACGAAGACCAGCGTCGAGATCATGGATTTGATGACGCGGCTGAACCGCGAGCAGGGCATCACCATCGTCATGGTCACCCACGAACCTGATATTGCCGCCTATGCGCAGCGGCTGCTGCGTTTCGTCGATGGAAAGCTGGAGACCGAAGTCGAGCACCGGAGGAGGGCGGATCATGTTCTTTGAGACGCTGAAGCTGGCGCTGCGGGCCATCAGCCGCAACATGCTGCGCTCCTTCCTGACCGTGCTCGGCGTCGTCATCGGCGTTGCCGCGGTCATCGCGCTGGTGACGATCGGCAACGGCACCACCGCGCAGGTCTCGACCGAACTGTCGCGGCTCGGCACCAACATGCTGTTCGTCCGTCCCGGCCAGTTCGGTCCCGGCCGGGCGAGCTCCGAGGCCAAGCGCTTCAGCGTCAAGGACGTCGCGGCGATCCGCGACCAGATTGGCGGCCTGAGGGCTGTCGCGCCGCTCAACCAGTCGACGGCGACGGTGATTTTCGGCGGCCAGAACCATTCGACCAGCGTGTCGGGCACCACCAACGATTATTTCGTCGCCCAGGACTGGAATCTGACGCTCGGCCGCACTTTCACTCCCGCCGAGGAACGCGGCCAGTCTCGCTGCATCATCGGCGAGACGGTGCGCTCGCAGCTCTTCGGCAGCGCCGACCCCACAGGCCAGCAGATCCGCGTCGGCAAGGTCTCATGCCCGGTGATCGGCGTGCTCGCCAAACGCGGCCAGTCCGGCATGGGCAACGATCAGGACGATGTCGTGATCATGCCGGTCAAGGTATTCCAGCGGCGCATCAGCGGCAGCAGCAACGTGCCGCAGATCATCATCTCGGCGCGCGACGGCGTCTCCACGGCCAAGGTGCAGTCCGATGTCGAAAATCTCCTGCGCGAGCGCCGCAAGATCGTGCCCGGCCGCCAGGACGATTTCAACGTCAACGACATGACGCAGATCGCCGAGGCGATGACCGGCACGACGACGCTGCTGACCGGCCTGCTCGGCGCCGTCGCCGCCATCAGCCTGCTCGTCGGCGGCATCGGCATCATGAACATCATGCTGGTCTCCGTCACCGAACGCACCCGCGAGATCGGCATTCGTCTCGCAATCGGCGCACTGGAAAACCAGGTGCTCACCCAGTTCCTGGTCGAAGCCGTGGCGCTGTCGCTGTTCGGCGGCATCACCGGCATCGTGCTGGGGCTCAGCCTCGGCTTCGGCGCCGTGACGTTGCTGAAAGTGCCCTTCGTCTTCAGCCCGATGATGATCGCCGTCGCCTTCCTGTTCTCCGCGGCAATCGGCATGATCTTCGGCTATTTCCCGGCGAGAAGGGCAGCGCAGCTCAACCCCATCGAGGCGTTGCGGCACGAATAAATGCGTTGTGGGATGACGTGTCTCCACGCTAACGGAGGGTGGGGAGGCGGCAGGAGCTATTTCACGGCTCGGGCGCTGGTATCGCAACACCATTCACCGAACTTCGCAGGCTCGCTATGTTATCTATCTGTCTCTATTCTGATATATCAGTCTGACTTGCCATCGGTTTTCGAGCGTGCGAGTATGTGATATATCAGTAGGGCAACGGATTCGGGCATGCAGACTTCACAAAGCCATCTTGCCTATCTCGCGCTGGAGCATCTGATCGTGACGCTGGCGTTGAAGCCCGGCGCGCTTGTTACCGAAAAGCAGCTGATCGATATGGCGGGCCACGGGCGCACGCCGGTGCGTGAGGCGATCCAGAAGCTCGCCTGGCAGGGGCTGATCCTGGTGAAGCCGCGCGTCGGGCTGCAGGTCGCCGAGATCGCGGCTGGGGATCATCGCAATGTCATGCAGGTGCGCCGCGAGCTGGAGCCGATCGCAGCAAGCTTGGCCGCCGAACATGCGAGCGACGAACAGCGCGCGCGTCTCGTCGACTGTGCCCGCGCCATGGACGAATGCACTGTGACGGGTGATCTCGCCGGCTTTTTTGCCGCTGACAAGGCCTTCGACGAAATTCTCGAGGATGCCTGCCCAAACGGCTTCATCATGGCGGCGCTCGGCCCGGTACAGACGCATTCGCGCCGCCTCTGGTATTCCACCGCAAGCCCGGAGCGCATGGATCGCGCCATCGCGCTGCATGTCGCCGTCATCCAGGCCATCCATCGGGGCAGGCCGGACGAGGCGCGCGCCACCATGGCGACGCTGATCAATTATCTCAGCCAGGAATAGAAACGGCCCCGTTTCCGGAGCCGTTGTCAGATCGGATTGTCGGGAAAATTTTCAGCCGACGAAAGCGCGCTCGATGACGAACTCGGCGGGCTTGCTGTTGGCGCCTTCATTGAGGCCGGCCTTTTCGAGCAGTTCCTTGGTATCCTTCAGCATCGCCGAGGAGCCACAGATCATGCCGCGGTCAATCGCCGGGTCGAGCGGCGGTACGCCGAGATCGGAAAACAGCTTGCCGGAGGAGATCAGGTCGGTGATGCGGCCGCGATATTCGAAATCCTCGCGCGTGACGGTCGCATAGTGGCGCAGCTTGTCGCCGACGACTTCCTTCAGCAATTCGTCATTCTGGATTTCGTGCACGAGGTCGAAGCCGTATTTCAGCTCGGCGACATCGCGGGTCGTATGGGTGAGGATGACTTCCTCGAACTTCTCATAGGTCTCAGGATCGCGGATCAGGCTGGCGAATGGCGCAACACCCGTTCCCGTCGAGAACATGTAGAGACGACGGCCGGGCGTCAGCGCGTCGAGCACCAGCGTGCCGGTCGGCTTCTTGCGCATCAGCACCTGGTCGCCCGGCTTGATCGCCTGCAGATGCGAGGTCAGCGGGCCGTCCGGCACCTTGATCGAGAAGAATTCAAGCTCTTCGGCCCAGGCGGGGCTGGCGATCGAATAGGCGCGGAAGACCGGCTTGCCCTCGACCATCAGGCCGATCATCGCGAACTCGCCGGAACGGAAACGGAAGCCCTGCGGCCGGGTCATCGTGAAGCGGAAGAGCCGGTCGGTGTAATGCGTCACAGCGAGCACCGTCTCGGCGTAAACGCCGGCGGGGATGGACGGGGCGAAGTCTTCGGTCTTTGCAGGCGCGTTCATTGCGGTAGAGGATCCCGTTTCGTCGGATGAACTGTCGGATGCGAGGCTGATATTACATATCGGGCCGGAATTAAAGGCATTCCATTCCATGCAGCGCCCATCAGAGGAAATATGCATGTCATTGTCAGGATTCAATGGCCACTAGGGGGCAAGCAGGGGCGGGCGGGGAAAGTCGTATTTCCTGCTGGCGAAGCCCGGCAAAGGATGCATATTAGAGCGGCGCGCCGAAATGGATGCCGGTTTTCGGCAAAAACGGTGCGACAACAAAGACCTACGGCGTCGGAACCCTCAGCAACAGGTCCGGCAATGGTGGCGAAATAAAAAAGATGCTTGCCGGGGCGAGCGCGATAGGGCGGTCGGGGGAATATGAAGATTTTCAACTACAAGCGTGTTCCTTACGCGGAGATGCGCGCCTTTTCCGTCCATATCCTGACGGCATCCGGCTCCTTCCTTGCCTTTCTCGGCGTCGTTGCCGCTGCCGAGCATCGCTTCATCGACATGTTCTGGTGGCTGGGTCTCGCCCTTCTCGTCGACGGCATAGACGGGCCGATAGCCCGCAAGGTGCGCGTCAAGGAAGTGCTGCCCAACTGGTCGGGCGATACGCTCGACAATATCATCGATTACGTCACCTATGTGCTTCTGCCGGCCTTCGCGCTCTATCAGAGCGGCATGATCGGCGAGCCCTGGTCCTTCGTCGCCGCCGGCATGATCGTCGTCTCCAGCGCCATCTACTATGCCGATATGGGCATGAAGACGGATGAGTATTTCTTCTCCGGCTTCCCGGTCGTCTGGAACATGATCGTTTTCACGCTGTTCGTCATCGATGCCAGCGCGACGACCGCGCTTGCCGTCGTCATTATCTCGGTGGTGCTGACCTTCCTGCCGATCAATTTCCTGCATCCGGTCCGCGTCAAAAGGCTGCGCCCGCTCAATCTCGGCGTCTTTTTCCTGTGGTCGGCACTCGGCATTTTTTCGCTGCTGATGCATTTCGACACGCCCGAATGGGCACTCATTCTCTTTATCGTGACCGGGCTCTATCTTTACGTCATCGGCGCGGTGCTGCAATTCTTCCCCGCCCTTGGACGCGAAGCTTAGGATAGGCAGATGACCAAAACGCAGGCTGTTTCATTCTCGAGGACGGGCGGGCCCGAGGTTTTCGACTATATCGAGATCGATCTCCCGCCGCCCTCGGCGGGCGAAGTGCAGATCAAGCAGGCGGCGGTCGGCCTCAATTTCATCGACGTCTATTTCCGCAACGGCAGCTACAAGGTGCCGCATCTGCCCTTCGTCACCGGCAAGGAGGGCGCCGGCACCGTGACATCGGTCGGTCCCGGCGTCGAGGATTTCAAGGTTGGCGACCGCGTCGCCTATGCCAGCGCCGATGGCGCCTACAGCGCTGAGCGCAATATCGAAACGCGCCATCTGGTGCATGTGCCTGACGGCATTGCGCTCGAAACGGCGGCGGCGATGATGCTGAAGGGCATGACCGCCGAATATCTGTTGAACCGCACCTTCAAGGTCGGGCCGGAGACCGTCCTGCTGTTCCACGCCGCTGCCGGCGGCGTCGGCCTGATCGCCGGCCAATGGGCAAAGGCGCTCGGCGCCACCGTCATCGGCACGGCGGGCTCCGAAGACAAGATCGAGCTGGCGCTTGCCCATGGCTACGACCATGTGATCAACTATAAGAGCGACAATTTCGTCGACCGTGTCCGCGAAATCACCAGCGGCAAGGGCGTCGATGTCGTCTACGATTCGATCGGCCGTGATACTTTTCCACAGTCGCTTGACTGCCTGAAGCCGCGCGGTCTCTTTGCCTCCTTCGGCCAATCCTCCGGTCCGATCGAGAGTTTCACCCTGGCGATGCTGGCGCAGAGGGGTTCGCTCTTTGCGACGCGGCCGACGCTCTTCACCTATATCGCCGCGCGCCGGGAACTGATCGACAGCGCCAAAGCGCTATTTGATATTGTGCAAAGCAACAAAGTGCGTATCAATATCAATCAAACTTATCCGCTGCGTGAGGTTGGGCGGGCTCACGCGGATCTGGAAACAAGAAAAACAACAGGAACGACGCTGCTGATTCCATGAGATCCGAACGGACCGGTTGGCAGAAGAAATGAGGGGAACGTGTCGCCATTGAATGTGCCGGATTCCGGTGCGTTATTATCGGTCCAGAAGCTGACGAAGTTCTTCGGAAGCTTTGCCGCCTGCAATGAAATCGATCTCGATATCGCGCCGGGCGAAATTCACGCGCTTCTCGGCGAAAATGGTGCAGGCAAATCCACTCTGGTGAAGATGCTGTTCGGCGTTCTCGAGCCGACGGGCGGGCATATCCTGTGGCAGGGCCAGCCGGTTGCGATCACCTCGCCGGGCGAAGCCCGCAAGCTCGGCATCGGCATGGTCTTCCAGCATTTTTCGCTGTTCGAGGCGCTGACGGTTGCCGAAAACATCGCGCTGTCGCTCGATGACGGCATCCCGATCGACCGGATCGCCGAGGAGGCGAGGGCGCTGTCGGTCGCCTACGGCCTGCCGCTCGATCCGCATGCCCATGTCGCCGATCTCTCGGTCGGCGAGCGCCAGCGCATCGAGATCGTCCGCGCGCTGCTGCAGAACCCGAAGCTGATCATCCTCGACGAGCCGACCTCGGTGCTGACGCCGCAGGAGGCCGACAAGCTGTTCGAGACGCTGTTCAAGCTGCGTGCCGAAGGGCGTTCTGTTCTTTATATCAGCCATCGCCTGGAAGAGGTGCAGCGCATCTGCGATCGCGCCACTGTGCTGCGCCATGGCCGCGTGACCGGCGCCTGCGATCCCAGGCAGGAAACGCCGGCATCGCTCGCCCGCATGATGGTCGGCAGCGAAGTGGCGACGGTGACCCACCCGGAACGCAGCGACAAAGGCGAGGTACAGCTTGCCGTCGCCAATCTTTCCGTCTCTGCCCGCACCCCCTTCGCCATGCCGCTGCGCGATGTGTCTATGGCGGTGCGCTCGGGTGAAATTCTCGCCATTGCCGGTGTCGCCGGCAACGGCCAGAGCGAACTCTTCGATGCATTGTCCGGTGAATATCCGGTCGCCTCGGCAGAGGCGATCGTCATCCGCAAAAAGCACGTGGGCAATCAGGGCATTACCGCCCGCCGTCTTCTCGGCGCCGGCTTCGTACCGGAGGAGCGTCACGGCCATGCCGCCGTCTCCGCCATGAAACTCTCGGATAATCTCGTCCTCGCCCGCAGCCAGTCTGACCGCAAGGCGTTTCTGGGCCTGCTCGGCATCATCCGCCACGCTGCGGTGAAATCTGCCGCACGGCGCATTTCCGAGGCCATGGATGTCCGCAAGAGCGGCGATGATCCTGCCGCCGGCTCCTTATCAGGCGGCAATCTGCAGAAATTCATCGTCGGCCGCGAGCTCGACCGCCAGCCGGCGGTTCTCGTCGTCAACCAGCCGACCTGGGGCGTCGATGCCGGGGCGGCAAGCCGCATCCGCCAGGCCCTGGTCGATCTGGCACGGAGCGGTTCGGCCGTCGTCGTCATCAGCCAGGATCTCGACGAGATTTTCGAAGTGGCGACCGATATCGCCGTCATCTCCGAGGGCCGTCTTTCCCGCCCGTTCCCGGCGGGCGAACTGACGCGGGAAAAGATCGGCCTGCTGATGGGCGGCCTGCACGAGAGCAGCTCTGTACCCGAGGCGCCCCATGCGCATTGAACTTGAAAAACGCCCCGACGTCTCGAAGCTCTACGCTTTCGTCTCGCCGCTCCTGGCCCTTGTCCTGACGCTGGCCTTTGGCGCCATCATGTTCGCCATGCTCGGCAAGGACCCGGTCGAGGCCCTCGACGCCTTTTTCATCGAGCCGCTGCTCGAGGTCTGGTCGCTGCACGAATTGGCGATCAAGGCCGGTCCGCTGATCCTGATCGCCGTCGGCCTTGCCGTCTGCTACCGCTCGAACAATTGGAATATCGGCGCCGAAGGCCAGTTCACCATCGGCGCCATCACCGGTTCCTATCTGCCGATCGTCTTCTACGACTGGCATTCACCGCTGGTGCTGCCGCTGATGCTGATCCTTGGTGCATTTGGCGGTGCGCTTTTTGCCGCCATTCCGGCGCTGCTGAAGGCGCATTTCAACACCAATGAGATCCTGACATCGCTGATGCTGGTCTATATCGCCCAGCTCTTCCTCGACTGGCTGATCCGCGGCGCCTGGCGCGATCCGAAGGGCTTCAATTTTCCGGTCTCGCGTGATTTCGCACCGGAAGCGGTGCTGCCGGCGATCTGGGAAGAATCTGGCCGCGCCCATTGGGCCTTCATCTTCGCCATCATTGCGGCGATCGGCGTCTGGTTCATGCTGCGCTATACGCTGAAAGGTTTCGAGATCGTCGTGCTCGGCCAATCCGAGCGGGCAGGGCGCTTTGCCGGCTTCTCGTCGAAGAAGATGATCTGGTTCAGCTTTCTCTTTTCGGGCGCGCTGGCTGGCCTTGCCGGCATCAGCGAGGTCTCCGGCTCGATCGGCCATCTGCAGCCGGCAATCTCGCCGGGCTACGGCTTCACCGCCATCATCGTCGCCTTCCTCGGCCGCCTCAATCCGCTCGGCATCATCGCATCCGGCCTGGTGCTGGCGCTGACCTATCTCGGCGGCGAGGCAGCACAGCTTTCGCTCGGCGTTTCCGACAAGGTCACCCGCGTCTTCCAGGGGCTGCTGCTGTTCTTCGTGCTCTCCTGCGATACGCTGATCTATTACAAAATCCGCATTGTCTGGTCGCGGTTAAGGGGTGGGGCGGCATGAGCATCTTCGAAGCCATTCTGCTGACCGTCATCACCGCCTCGACGCCGCTCGTCATCGCGGCACTCGGCGAACTCGTGACCGAGCGCTCCGGCGTTCTCAATCTCGGTGTCGAGGGCATGATGATCATGGGCGCGGTTGCTGCTTTTGCCGGTGCGCAGAACTCGGGCTCGCCCTATATCGGCATTGTCTGCGGCATTGCGGCGGGTGCGCTGTTTTCTCTCCTGTTCGCCTTCCTGACGCTGACGCTGGTGGCAAATCAGGTGGCGACCGGGCTGGCGCTCACCCTACTCGGCCTCGGCGCATCCGGCATGCTCGGCGAAGCCTATGTCAGCGTGCCCGGCATCCGGCTTGGAGAGATCGTCATTCCCGTCCTGTCGGATATTCCGGTCGTCGGCCACGTTCTCTTCAGCCAGGATCTGATCTTCTACCTGTCGATCGCGCTTGTGGTTGGCGTCAGCTGGTTCCTGTTTCGCAGCCGGACCGGGTTGAAGCTCAGGGCGATCGGCGACAATCACGGTTCGGCCCATGCGCTCGGCATTCACGTCATCCGCACGCGCTACCTGGCGGTGATGTTCGGGGGCGCCTGCGCCGGTCTTGCCGGCGCGCAGCTTTCGCTGGTTTACACACCGCAATGGGCCGAGAACATGTCGGCCGGCCGCGGCTGGATCACTCTGGCGCTGGTGGTCTTCGCCTCTTGGCGGCCATGGCGGGTCTTTGCCGGCGGCTATCTCTTCGGCGCGGTCACCATCCTGCAGCTTCACGCGCAGGCCTTCGGTCTCGGCATTCCCTCGCAGTTCCTCTCGATGCTGCCCTATGCCGCGACTATTGTGGTTCTCATCATCATTTCCCATAATCGGCGTACGACGTTGATCAACACGCCCGCGTCGCTCGGAAAAGCCTTCGTACCGGAGCGATAAAGCAACAACACAAGACGGGTTTCCGGAATAACTTCAAACCAACAGGGGTCACCATGAAGAAGTTCGCATTCGCCCTTGCCGCCTCGGCTGCCGCCGTGATTGGCATCTCTTCCGCCGCTCAGGCCGCTGACAAGACGAAGATCTGCTTCGTCTATGTCGGTTCGCATACCGACGGCGGTTATTCGCAGGCCCACGATCTCGGCCGTCAGCAGGTCCAGGCCGAGTTCGGCGACAAGATCGAAACGCCTTACCTCGAAAACGTGCCGGAAGGCCCGGATGCCGAGCGCGCCATCGAGCGCCTTGCCCGTTCCGGCTGCAAGCTGATCTTCACGACGTCCTTCGGCTTCATGGATGCGACGGTCAAGGTCGCCGCCAAGTTCCCTGACGTCAAGTTCGAGCACGGCACCGGCTATAAGGCCGGCCCGAATCTGGCGACCTACAACTCGCGCTTCTACGAGGGCCGCTACATCCTCGGCCAGATCGCCGCGAAGACCTCGAAGAATCACGGGGCGGCCTACATCGCCTCCTTCCCGATTCCTGAAGTCGTGATGGGCATCAACTCCTTCGAGCAGGGCGCCAAGTCGATCGATCCGAGCTTCAAGCTGAAGGTCATCTGGGTCAATACCTGGTTCGACCCCGGCAAGGAAGCCGATGCCGCCAAGGCGATGATCGACCAGGGCGTCGACGTTTTGACCCAGCACACTGATACGACTGCGCCGATGCAGGTTGCCGAAGAGCGCGGCATTCACGCCTTCGGTCAGGCGTCGGACATGATCGCAGCCGGCCCGAAGGCACAGCTGACGGCGATCGTCGATACCTGGGGTACCTATTACTCCAAGCGCGTTCACGCGCTTCTGGACGGCACCTGGAAGTCCGAGCAGAGCTGGGATGGCCTGAAGGACGGCATCCTGAAGATGGCGCCGTACACGAACATGCCTGACGACGTGAAGAAGATGGCCGAGGAGACCGAAGCCAAAATCAAGTCCGGCGAACTGCATCCCTTCACCGGCCCGATCAACAAGCAGGACGGCACACCTTGGCTGAAGGCCGGCGAAAAGGCCGACGACGGTACGCTGCTCGGCATGAACTTCTACGTCGAAGGCGTCGACGACAAGCTGCCCGCGCAATAAGCCGCATTCAATTCGCAGTTGCGAAGGGCGCCCCCTGTGGGCGCTCTTTTTTTGCTGCAGCGCATCCCAAGATTCCGATTTACAAAAGTAATACTATATGATTTTTTGACCCTGCGCCGCGAGATGCGGCATTGGGAGGAAATCATGAAATTGAAGACTGCACTTTTGAGTGCCACGATTCTGGCTGCCTGCATGTTCGGTTCGGCTTCGGCCGCCGGCCTCACTGTCGGCTTCTCGCAGATCGGCTCGGAATCGGGCTGGCGTGCGGCTGAAACGACCGTGACCAAGGAGCAGGCCAAGAAGCGCGGCATCGATCTGAAATTTGCCGATGCGCAGCAGAAGCAGGAAAACCAGATCAAGGCTCTGCGTTCCTTCATTGCTCAGGGCGTCGATGCCATTCTCATTGCTCCGGTCGTCGAAACCGGCTGGGACGACGTTCTCAAGGAAGCCAAGGAAGCCAAGATTCCGGTCATCCTTCTCGACCGTACCATCAAGGCTCCCGACGATCTGTACCTGACGGCGGTCACCTCCGACCTGGTCCATGAAGGCAAGGTTGCAGGCGACTTCCTGGTCAAGACCGTCGGCGACAAGAAGTGCAACGTCGTCGAGCTGCAGGGCACCACCGGTTCTTCGCCGGCCATCGCCCGCAAGAAGGGCTTCGAAGAGGCTCTTGCCGGCCACGACAACCTGAAGATCGTTCGTAGCCAGACCGGTGACTTCACCCGCACCAAGGGCAAGGAAGTCATGGAAAGCTTCCTGAAGGCCGAGAACGGCGGCAAGGATATCTGCGCTCTCTACGCCCATAACGACGATATGGCGGTCGGCGCCATCCAGGCGATCAAGGAAGCCGGCCTGAAGCCCGGCAAGGATATCCTCGTCGTCTCCATCGACGCCGTGCCTGACATTTTCAAGGCCATGTCGGAAGGTGAGGCCAATGCCACGGTCGAGCTGACGCCGAATATGGCAGGTCCGGCCTTCGATGCGCTCGATGCCTACCTGAAGGACAAGAAGGCTCCGGCGAAATGGATCCAGACCGAGTCCAAGCTCTACACGCCTGCCGACGACCCGATGAAGGTCTATGAAGAGAAGAAGGGTCAGGGCTACTGATTGAACCTGGAACCGCACCGGCCCATCATGGACCGGTGCGGAACTGCCGGTGCCGGCCGGGCATCATGCCCGGTTTTGGCACAGGCGTAAGGCGCAATATCAGGAAACAGCAGCCCTCATGGTTCACAATTTCGAGAATATTCTCGCAGCCTCCGGCATATCGAAATTCTTCCCCGGCGCCGTCGCCCTGGATAAGGTGGATTTCACGCTGCGCCGTGGCGAGGTTCATGCATTGCTCGGCGAAAACGGCGCCGGCAAATCGACGCTGATCAAGTGCATCACCGGCGCCTACCATCGTGACGAAGGCAGCCTGATGCTGGACGGCCAGGAAATCAATCCGGCCAATACGCTCGCCGCCCAGAAGCTCGGCATCGGCACGGTCTACCAGGAGGTCAATCTCCTTTCCAATCTGAGCGTCGCCGAAAATCTCTTTCTCGGACGCCAGCCGAGGCGTTTCGGCATGACCGACGTCAGGGCGATGAACCGCAAGGCGCGCGATCTGCTTGCCGGCTATGGCATCGATATCGACGTCACCGCCGAACTCAGCCGTTTCTCCGTCGCCGTCCAGCAAGTGGTTGCCATCGCCCGTGCCGTTGATCTCTCAGGCAAGGTACTGATCCTCGATGAGCCGACGGCAAGCCTCGACAATCAGGAGGTGGCGCTGCTCTTCCGCATCATCGAGGACCTGAAGCAGCGTGGGCTGGGCATCGTCTTTATCACCCATTTTCTCGAGCAGGTCTATGCGATCAGCGACCGGATCACCGTGCTGCGCAACGGCAAGCTCGTCGGCACCCGTGACGCTGCCGATCTGCCGCGCCAGGGCCTGATCGCCATGATGCTCGGCCGCGAACTGGCGCATGTCGAGGAGGCGGTGAAGGAACGCAGCCACGCGGCAGGCGAAGTCCGATACCGTTTTTCAGGCTACGGCAAACGCGGCAAAGTCAAACCCTTCGACCTTGAGGTGCGGGCCGGAGAGGTGGTCGGCATTGCCGGACTGCTCGGCTCCGGCCGGACCGAAACCGCCGAACTCCTGTTCGGCATCGAACACGCCGACAGCGGCAGCGCCACGATCGACGGCCAGCCTGTGACGCTTTCGAGCCCGCGCGCCGCAATCGAAAAGGACTTTGGCTTCTGCCCCGAGGACCGCAAGACCGATGGCATCATCGGCGACCTGTCGATCAGGGAAAACATCGCGCTTGCGCTGCAGGCCCGCCGCGGCTGGACCCGGCCGCTCTCGCGCGCCGAACAGAACGCGCTCGCCGACCGCTACATCAAGGCGCTCGATATCCGCACCACCGATCGCGAAAAGCCGATTCGCCTGCTTTCCGGCGGCAATCAGCAGAAGGCGATCCTCGCCCGCTGGTTGGCGACCAATCCGAAGTTTCTGATCCTCGACGAGCCGACCCGCGGCATCGATGTCGGCGCCCATGCCGAGATCATCAAGCTGATCGAAGAGCTCTGTGCCGGCGGCATGTCGCTGATCGTGATTTCCTCGGAACTTGAAGAGCTTGTCGCCTATAGTTCACGTGTCATCGTCCTTCGCGACCGGCAGCATATCGCCGAATTGACAGGCGAACGTATCACGGCCGCCGGCATCGTCGAAGCCATTGCCGCCGCCGAACATAAGATGGAGGAGGCATGAGGTCCTCGCTGAAGGCGCTGGCCTATCGCCTGGCGCCGCAATTGATTGCGCTTGTTGTCATTCTTTTGTTGAATTTCATCACGTCGCCGCAGTTTTTTAATGTCGTGGTTCAAAATGACCGGCTGTATGGCAGCCTGATCGATGTGCTCAACCGCGGCGCGCCGGTGGCGCTGCTGGCGATCGGCATGACGCTGGTGATTGCCACCAAGGGCATCGACCTTTCCGTCGGTGCGGTCATCGCGATCTGCGGCGCTGTCGCCGCATCGTCGATTGTGTCTGGAAATTCAGTTGCTTATACCGTTATCCTAACGCTTTTTATTGGGCTTGCCTGCGGCGTCTGGAACGGTTTTCTGGTGGCTGTCCTCAACATCCAGCCGATCATTGCGACGCTGGTGCTGATGGTGGCCGGCCGCGGCATCGCCCAGCTCATCACCGAAGGCGCCATCCTGACCTTCAACGATGACGGGCTGACCTTCTTCGGCAGCGGTTCGCTGCTGCTTCTGCCGATGCCTGTCGTCACCTGGATTCTCGTCGGCCTGCTCGTCATTTTGCTTGTCCGCCGCACGGCGCTCGGCATGCTGATCGAGGCCGTCGGAATCAATCGCCGCGCCAGCACGCTCTCCGGCATTCAGACGCCGGTACTGCTGATGGCTGTCTATATGCTGAGCGGCCTCTGCGCCTCGATTGCAGGCGTCATCGTCGCCGCCGACATCAAGGGCGCCGATGCCAATAATGCCGGCCTCTGGCTGGAACTCGACGCCATCCTCGCCGTCGTCGTCGGCGGCAATTCTCTGCTCGGCGGCCGTTTCAGCATTCTCGGATCGCTGATCGGCGCGATGATCATCCAGGCGGTGAATACAGGCATCCTGTCTTCCGGCTTCCCGCCCGAATTCAACCTGATCATCAAGGCCGTCATCATTATCGTCATCCTCGTCATCCAGTCGCCGGCGGTGCAATCGCTCGCTATCTTTGCCAGCCGCCGGCAGGGCGGAAGGGAGCAGTCGAAATGAACTCCAAATACCTGCCGCTGCTTGCGACCATCGTCATCTTCGTGCTCGCCTATGCCGGCTGCACGCTGCAATATCCGAACATGCTGTCGACGCGCGTCATCGGCAATCTCCTGACCGACAATGCCTTTCTCGGCATCGCCGCCGTCGGCATGACCTTTGTCATCATCTCCGGCGGCATCGATCTGTCGATCGGTTCGGTCATCGCCTTCACCGGCGTCTTCCTTGCGGTGATCCTGCAGAACACCTCGATCCATCCGCTGCTCGCCTTCGCCCTCGTGCTCGTCATCACCACTGCCTTTGGCGGTATCATGGGCGCGATCATCCACTATCTCGACATGCCGGCCTTCATCGTTACGCTCGCCGGCATGTTCCTGGCGCGCGGCATGGCTTTCGTGCTGTCGATCGACAGCATCCCGATCGATAACGAATATTATTCGACGCTGACGAGCCTCTATTACCGTCTGCCCGGCGGCGGCCGGCTGACGCTGATCGGCGGCATCATGCTTCTGGTCTTTGCCGTCGGCATCTTCATCGCCCAGCGCACCCGCTTCGGCACCAATGTCTATGCCCTCGGCGGCGGTCCGCAGACGGCGCGGCTGATGGGCGTGCCGGTCGGCCGTACGACGATCCAGATCTACGCGCTGTCGGGTTTTCTTGCGGGTCTATCCGGAATCGTTTTTTCGCTATACACCTCTGCTGGATATTCCCTTGCAGCAGTCGGCGTCGAGCTCGATGCGATCGCGGCAGTCGTCATTGGAGGGACGCTGCTGACCGGGGGAGCGGGATTCGTGGCGGGAACCTTGATCGGTATCCTGATCCAGGGGCTCATTCAGACCTACATCACCTTCGACGGCACGCTGTCGAGCTGGTGGACCAAGATCCTGATCGGCCTCCTGCTGTTTGCATTCATTCTGATGCAGAAGGCTATCCTGTTCCTTTCCAGTCTGAACAAGAGGTATGCCTGAGGGGGAGACGGATCGCTTGCGCAACAAATTGGACGAGACACGGAAGACCGGACGCAGAACCCGGACGAGCCATGCGCAGGTGGTCGATGAGCTCGGCAAGGCGATCGTTGCCGGCACCTATCCTGTCGGCTCGATCCTGCCGGGCGATACGGAACTGGCGCAACGCTTCAAAGTGTCCCGCACCGTGTTGCGCGAGACGATGAAGACGCTCGCCGCCAAGGGCATGGTCGTCGCCAAGGCGCGGGTCGGCACACGTGTGACCGAAAAGAACCTCTGGAACATGTTCGACAGCGAGATCATCGCCTGGCACTTCGACAACGGCGTGACGGAAGAATTCCTGCTGCAGCTTTATGATATCCGCCTCGCTGTCGAACCCTTCGCCGCCAGTCTCGTCGCCGAACGGGCGAATGCCGAGGATATCGAGACGCTGCGGGGGCTGGCGCTCGATATGGCGGCAAGCGGCCATACGGCCGACAGCCTGGCGCTCGCCGACCTTCGTTTCCACCTGGCGATCGCCGAAGCCTCGCACAATCCCTTCATGCGCACCTTGGGCAGCCTCATCGAAGCGGCCCTCGTCGGCATGTTCCGGATGAGCACACCGCCAACCGAAAACGGCTTCGCCAATATCGCCGACACCCATATGCGCATCGTCGATGCCATCGTTTCCGGCGATAGCGCTGCCGCGCGCCGCGCAATGGAGGACGTCATCCTGGACGGCCGCCATCATGTGCACGAGGCCTTCGCGGCTCGCGGTTCGGAGGCTGTGACAGGGCCGATTTCGGCGGCAATTTCACCTTTGTGAAGGTTCTGCCTATCGACAGCGCCAGGCGTTTCTTCAGGCGCGCAAGGCACGCTGCGGCACTCTGAACTGCTGTGCAATTTTATCCTCAAATCGATTCCGATTTCAGGAATTATGCAGTAAGAGGCAACAAAGCCGCCTCATGGCGCGGATTCGCGGAGCACATCATGGAACGCACTTGTCTTGCCGTCATCCTTGCCGCCGGTGACAGCACGCGGATGAAATCCTCGAAATCGAAGGTGCTGCATCCCGTCGCCGGACGGCCGATGATCGCCCATGTGGTCGATGCGGTCGCCTCCGCCGGCATCTCATCCGTGGCGCTTGTCGTCGGCCGCGATGCCGAGGAGGTGGCAAAGGCTGGAAGCGTTGCCGGCGTCGGCATCCAATCCTATCTGCAGAAGGAACGCCTCGGCACGGGCCACGCGGTGCTGGCGGCGCGCGAAGCGATCGCCAAGGGTTATGACGATATCCTCGTCACCTATGGCGACGTGCCGCTCCAGACCGACGGGCCGCTAAAGGCCGCCCGCCAGGGCCTGGCCGACGGCAGCGACGTCGTCGTCATCGGCTTCCACACCGACCGCCCGACCGGCTATGGCCGCCTGCTCGTCAAGGATGGCGAACTCATCGCCATCCGCGAGGAAAAGGATGCGACCGATGCCGAGCGCACCGTCACCTGGTGCAACAGCGGGCTGATGGCGATCAACGGCCGCAAGGCGCTCGACCTTCTCTCGCGCATCGGCAATGCCAATGCCAAGGGCGAATTCTACCTGACCGATCTCGTCGAGATCGCCAGATCACTCGGCGGACGCGTCACCGCGGTCGATGCCCCCGAGATCGAGATGACCGGCTGCAACACCCGTGCCGAACTCGCCGTTATCGAGCGCTTCTGGCAGGAGCGCCGCCGCCACGAGATGATGCTTTCAGGCGTCACCATGATCGCCCCGGAAACCGTCTTTCTCGCCTACGATACCGTCATCGGCCAGGATGCGCTGATCGAGCCGAATGTTGTCTTCGGTCCCGGCGCGGTGATCGACAGCGGCGCCGTCATTCATGCCTTCTCGCATATCGAAGGCGCCCATGTCAGCCAAGGCGCGACGGTCGGCCCCTTCGCCCGGCTGCGGCCGGGTGCCGACCTCGCCCGCGGCGCCAAGGTCGGCAATTTCTGCGAGGTCAAGAACGGCCGGCTCGGTGAGGGCGCCAAGGTCAATCATCTCACCTATATCGGCGATGCCGTCATCGGCGCCGGCAGCAATATCGGCGCCGGCACGATCACCTGCAACTATGACGGCGTCAACAAGAGCGAGACGGTGATCGGCGAAAACGCTTTCATCGGGTCCAACTCGTCGCTGGTCGCGCCGGTGACGATCGGCGACGGCGCCTATGTCGGCTCCGGCAGCGTCATCACCGTCGATGTGCCGGCCGATGCGCTGGCGCTAGGACGTGCCCGGCAGGAGATCAAACCCGGCCGCGCGACCCTGTTGCGCGAACGGGCGCTCGCCATCAAGGCGGCGAAGAAAGCGAAGGGCTGACCGGCCTTGCGTAACCGGCGGAAATTGAAAGTGACCGCCGAGGTGATTGAGAAATAAGCAGGAATCGCTAGGACTGGCCTCATTGTCGAAGCCTGAAGCAATTCCAGCAAAAGTGCGCTAGCGGTTTTGCGTCCGGAATTGCGCAGACGAATGAGGATACTATATGTGCGGCATTGTGGGGATCGTCGGAAATCAGCCTGTTGCCGGGCGCCTGGTCGATGCGCTGAAGCGTCTCGAATATCGCGGCTATGATTCCGCCGGCGTCGCCACCATTCATGACGGCGTGATGGATCGCCGCCGCGCCGAGGGTAAGCTGTTCAATCTGGAAAAGCGCCTCGACACCGAACCACTGCCCGGCACCGTCGGAATCGCCCATACACGCTGGGCGACCCACGGCGTTCCCAATGAGACCAATGCCCATCCGCATTTCGTCGAGGGAGTGGCCGTTGTCCATAACGGCATCATCGAGAATTTTTCCGAGCTTCGCGACGAGTTGACGGAAGAGGGTTCGGTCTTCGAAACCCAGACCGACACGGAGGTTGTCGCTCATCTGATGGCGAAATATCTGCGCGAAGGCCTGGAGCCGCGCGCCGCCATGCTGAAGATGCTGAACCGGGTGACCGGCGCCTATGCGCTGGCCGTCATGCTGAAGGCCGATCCCGGCACGATCATGGCCGCCCGTTCCGGCCCGCCGCTTGCCGTCGGCTACGGCCGCGGCGAGATGTTCCTCGGCTCGGATGCGATCGCGCTGTCGCCCTTCACCAACGAGATCAGCTATCTCGTCGACGGCGATTGCGCCGTCCTCACCCGCGACGGCGTGTCGGTGCTCGATTTCGCCGGCAAGCCGGTCAAGCGCGCCCGCCAGATCTCGCAGGCGACCGCCTATGTCGTCGACAAGGGCAACCATCGCCATTTCATGGAAAAGGAAATCTACGAGCAGCCGGAGGTGATTTCCCACGCGCTCAGCCACTATGTCGATTTCGCCGCAAACACCATCGGCGCCAATGCCGCGGCGATCGACTTCAAGGCGACGACCGGCCTGGCGATCTCGGCTTGCGGCACTGCCTATCTCGCCGGTCTCGTCGGCAAATACTGGTTCGAGCGTTATGCCCGCCTGCCTGTTGAAATCGACGTCGCCTCCGAATTCCGCTACCGCGAAATGCCGCTGTCGCCGTCGCAGGCGGCACTCTTCATCTCGCAATCAGGCGAGACCGCCGACACACTGGCATCGCTGCGCTATTGCCGGGACAACGGGCTGAAGATCGGCGCCGTCGTCAATGTCCGCGAATCGACGATCGCGCGCGAATCCGACGCCGTCTTCCCGATCATGGCCGGCCCCGAAATCGGTGTCGCCTCCACCAAGGCCTTCACTTGCCAGCTTGCCGTGCTGGCGTCGCTGGCGATCGGCGCCGGCAAGGCGCGCGGCACGGTGACTGCGGAGGAGGAGAGGGCGCTGGTGCGCCATCTCGCCGAAATGCCGCGCATCATGAGCCGGGTGCTGAACCTGATCCAGCCGCAGATGGAAAGCCTGTCGCGCGAGCTGTCGAAGTGCAAGGACGTACTTTATCTCGGCCGCGGGACCAGCTTCCCGCTCGCCATGGAAGGCGCGCTGAAGCTCAAGGAAATCTCCTATATCCATGCCGAAGGTTATGCCGCCGGTGAGTTGAAGCATGGACCGATCGCGTTGATCGATGAGAACATGCCTGTCATCGTCATCGCCCCCTATGACCGTTTCTTCGAAAAGACCGTCTCGAACATGCAGGAGGTCGCAGCCCGCGGCGGCCGCATTATCTTCATCACGGACGAGGCCGGTGCTAGCGCCTCGAAACTGCCGACCATGGCAACGATCACCCTGCCTGTGGTCGATGAAATCATCGCGCCGATGATCTTCTCGTTGCCGATCCAGCTGCTCGCCTATCACACCGCCGTCTTCATGGGCACCGATGTCGACCAGCCGCGCAACCTGGCGAAATCCGTGACCGTGGAATAAGCCTGCAACGCCGGGATCGTCGCGCCGAAACATATTGTGCGACGTCCCGAATTCTGGCAATTTTGGTGTGCGGACAAGGGGGAAGGGCCGGCGTTCCGGCCTGTCCACGACTGAGATGGAGTTCATCAGGAAACGATGACCGACAACACCCCCAGAATGCCGGTCGCGACCCGGCTGAGGAATAATTTTCTCGCAGGGCTGATCATCTGCGCCCCGATCGCGATCACTATCTGGCTGACCTGGACATTCATCCACTGGTCGGACAGCTGGGTCAGGCCCTATATTCCTGCGCGCTGGAATCCGGAAAGTTATCTCAATTTCGCCATTCCCGGTTTCGGCCTGCTGATCGCCGTCGTGCTGATCACCGTCGTCGGCTTTCTCGGCAAGAACCTGATTGGCCAGAGTATCGTCCGCTTCGGCGAATCGATCGTCCAGCGCATGCCGCTGGTGCGCACAATCTACAGAAGCGTGAAGCAGATTTTCGAAACCGTGCTGAAGGAGCAGGCGAACTCTTTCAAGAAGGTCGGCCTCATCGAATATCCGGGTCCAGGCCTCTGGGCGCTGATCTTCATCGCCACAGACGCCAAGGGCGAAATCGCTTCGAAGTTCGATGCCATGGGCCAGGATATGGTCGCCGTCTTCCTGCCGCCGACGCCGGTGCCGACGGCGGGCTTCCTCATCTTCGTGCCGCGCGAGAAGATCGTCATGCTCGATATGTCGCCGGAAGACGCCGCCAAGTTCCTGATTTCAGGCGGGCTTGTGGCGCCCGAACACAAGCCGGCCGATCCGAAGCAGAAGCATTTGCCGCGGCCAAAGCCGGTGGCGGTTTCCAAGGCGGATTGATGCCTGTCGCCCAACGCTGCGGCGTCGCGTTTCAACCCGCTCTCAAAAACCGGATCGCCTCGTCACGGCGGAAAAGATAGAGCAGGGTGCGGATCGCCTGTCCTCTTTCACCGGTCAGCTCCGGATCGCGCTCGATCAGATAGGCGGCATCCTTGCGGGCGATCTCCAGCAGGTCGGCATGCGCCTCGAGGCTGGCGATGCGGAAACCCGGCGTGCCGGATTGTCTTGTGCCGAGCAATTCGCCTTCGCCGCGCAGCTTCAGGTCCTCCTCGGCGATGCGGAAACCGTCTTCCGTCTCGCGCATGATCGAGAGCCTGGCATGACCGGTCTCGCCGAGCGGCCCCTTATAGAGCAGAATGCAGGTCGAGGCCTCGTCGCCGCGCCCGACCCGGCCGCGCAGCTGGTGCAATTGCGCCAAGCCGAAGCGTTCGGCATGTTCGATCACCATGATCGTTGCATCCGGCACGTCGACCCCGACCTCAACGACTGTCGTGGCGACGAGCAGCCGGGTCTCGCCGTTCTTGAACGCCAACATCGCCGCATCCTTCTCCGGTCCGCTCATCCGGCCATGGATGAGGCCGATATCGGGGCCGAGCGCGGCGGTGAGCGTCGCATGCCGCTCCTCGGCCGACATCAGGTCGAGCTCTTCGGACTCCTCGACCAGCGGGCAGATCCAATAGGCCTTCTTGCCTTCGGCGATCGCGCTTTGCAGCCGCCCGACGATTTCGCCGGTTCGTTCCATCGGCACGGTGATCGTCTGGATCGGCTTGCGGCCGGCCGGTTTCTCGGTGAGCTTGGAGACGTCCATATCGCCGAAGGCGGCAAGCACCAGGGTGCGCGGGATCGGCGTCGCCGTCATGACAAGCATATGCGGTGAGATGCCCTTGGCCGTCAGCCGCAGCCGCTGATGCACGCCGAAACGGTGTTGTTCGTCGACGACGGCAAGCATCAGATTGGCGTAGGTGACGCTGTCCTGGAACAGCGCATGTGTGCCGATGACGATCTGTGCAGCACCCGAGGCGATGCGCTCCTGGATCTCCTCCCGTTCGCGTCCCTTGGTGCGCCCGGTCAGCACCTCGATGCCAAGCCCGGCGGCGGCGGCGAATTTCGAGATCGTCGCGTGGTGCTGCCGCGCCAGGATTTCGGTCGGCGCCATCAGCACGGCCTGGCCGCCGCTCTCGATCACCGCCGCCATCGCCATCAGCGCCACCAGCGTCTTGCCGGAGCCGACATCGCCCTGCAGCAGTCGCAGCATGCGCTCGTTGCCGGCCATGTCCTTCAAAACTTCGGCGATCGCCTCGTTCTGGCTTGTCGTGAGCGAGAAGGGCAAGGTTTTCAGGATCTTGCCGCTAACGGCACCTGTGGCATGCACCGGCTGGCCCGCCACCTTGCGCAGCCTCTGCCGCACCAGGCTCAGCGACAGCTGGCCGGCGAGGAACTCGTCATAGGCAAGCCGCCGCCGGGCAGGGGCCTGCGGGTCGATATCGGTGGGGTCGCGCGGCTCGTGCAGCATGTGGAAGCTGTCGCGGATCGACGGCAGGCCCTGCTTCTGTGTCAGCGAGAGATCGATCCATTCCGGCAGCTCGGGAAAGCGCGGCAGGCCGGCGTCGATGATCTTGCGCAGCGTCTTCGGCGAGAGCCCCGCCGTCAGGGGATAGATCGGCTCGACCAGCGGCAGGCTCTCCGCCTCGTCGGCCCTGACGATATAATCGGGATGCACCATCGAGGCGCGGCCGTTGAACCAGTCGATCTTGCCGCTGACCGTCACCTCGGCATCGATCGGCAGCTGCTTTTCCAGCCATGCCGCCTGTCCGCGGAAGAAGACCAGCGTCAGCTCGCCGGTTTCGTCATGCAGGAAGACGCGGTAAGGGATATTGCTTTTGCCGCGCGGCGGTACCTGGTGCCGGTCGACGCGCGCCGTGATCGTCACGATCGCCCCCTGCGGCGCGCGCGCGATTCCCGGCTGGTTGCGCCGGTCGATCAGCGAAAAGGGTGCGTGGAAGAGGAGGTCGATGACCCGGCAATCCTCCAGAGTCTCGCGCCCGAGCAGCTTCACCAGCAGCTCGGCGATCTTCGGACCGACGCCCGGAAGGCCCGAAATGGGGGAAAACAGAGGATCGAGAATGGCGGGGCGCATGCGGCCAAAATGCGATGAACAATGCGGCCTTGGCAAGGCTGACAAGCCGCTTTCCAGGGTCTATAGAGGCGCATCAACAGGAAGGTAATGCCATGACAGGTGTCACGCTCACGAGTGCCGGTCTCGACCCGCGCCGCCGCAGGATCCTTTTCCGCTGCTGGCATCGCGGCATCCGCGAGATGGATCTGGTCTTCGGCCAGTTCGCCGAAGCCGAGGTCGCCACGCTGTCGGAAGCCGAACTCGACGAGTTCGAGACGATCATGGCCGAAGAGGACAATGATCTCGTTCGCTGGATCATGGGAACATGGCCGGTGCCCGAGCGTTTCCAGACACCGATGTTTGCCCGCATCGCCGCCTATAAGCCCGATTTCGACAAGCCCCTCAGGACGCTGGAATGATCCCTGGTTTCGATGCGAAGAAGCTTGCGGCCATTGCCGAGCCGCTGACGATCGGCAATGTGCCGGCAGGTCTGGAGACGCTGCTGCTCGCCGAGCTCGCTCGAACGGGAGAGCCGGTCGCCTATGTCATGTCGGATGGCCACCGCATGGCCGATCTCGAACAGATGCTCGGTTTCGTCGCCCCCGACATTCCGGTTCTCACCCTGCCGGCCTGGGACTGTCTGCCCTATGACCGCGTCTCGCCGAGCGCCGACACGTCGGCCCGCCGGCTAGCCGCACTTGGCGGCCTGATTGCCCATCGCAAGAAGCCGCATGCCGCAATCGTGCTCGTCACCGCCAATGCCATGCTGCAGAAGGTGGCGCCGCAGGATGTCATCGAGAGCCTCAGCTTTTCGGCCCGTCCCGGCAACCAGCTGCGCATGGACGATCTCGCCGGCCGCCTGGAGCGCAACGGCTTTGAACGCGTCGCGACCGTTCGCGAGGTCGGCGAATATGCCGTGCGGGGCGGCATTCTCGATGTCTTCGTGCCGGGTTCGGAAGAGCCGGTCCGCCTGGATTTCTTCGGCGACACGCTGGAATCGATCCGCAGCTTCGATCCGGCCAGCCAGCGCACGATCGGGCAGGTGCGCTCCCTCGATCTCAATCCGATGAGCGAGGTGACGCTGACGCCGGATACGATCAGTCGCTTCCGCAAGAATTACCTTTCGGCTTTCGGCGCCACCACCCGCGACGACGCGCTCTATCTCGCCGTGTCCGAAGGCCGCCGTTACCCCGGCATGGAGCATTGGCTGCCGCTCTTCTACGAGAAGCTCGATACCGTCTTCGATTATCTCAGCGGCTTCCGTATCGTCATCGACCACACGGTGCGCGAGGCGGCGGAGGAGCGCTCCAAGCTCGTTTTCGACTATTACGATGCCCGCCTGAATTCCGGCCAGCCGGCCAAGGGCCAGGTGAACCAGGGCACGCCCTACAAGCCGGTGACGCCGGGCCAGCTCTATCTCGACAGCAAGCTTTTCGTCAAAACCCTCGACGCGCTCGGCGCAATCCGCATCAGCCCCTTCAACGAGCATGAGGGCGAGGCGAGGCGGGTCGTCAATGTCGATGCCCGCCAGGGCCAGCGTTGGGCCCGTTCGAACGCCGAGGGCGGCGGCGATGCCGAACGCATCAACATCTTCGACGTCGTCGTCAAGCATATTGCCGATCGGCGTGCCGCCGGCGCGAAAGTGCTGGTCACCGCCTGGACCGAAGGTTCGCTGGAACGCCTGCTGCAGGTGCTGAACGAACATGGCCTGGAAAAGGTCAAGCCGGTCGAGGCGCTGAAGGATGTCGGTTCGCTGGCGAGAGGCGAGGCGGCCGCGGCCGTGCTCAGCCTCGAATCCGGCTTCGAGGCCGGCGACCTCGTCGTCATCGGCGAGCAGGATATATTGGGCGACCGCATGGTGCGCCGCTCCAAACGCCGCAAACGCGCCGCCGATTTCATCTCCGAGGTTGCGGGCCTCGATGAGGGCTCGATCGTCGTCCATGCCGAACACGGCATCGGCCGCTTCGTCGGGCTGCGGACCATCGAGGCGGCCGGTGCGCCGCATGCCTGCCTCGAGTTGCAATATGCCGACGAGGCCAAGCTCTTCCTGCCGGTCGAAAACATCGACCTGCTGTCGCGCTACGGCGGCGAGGGCACCGACGCCCAGCTCGACAAGCTCGGCGGCGGCGCTTGGCAGATGCGCAAGGCCAAGCTGAAGAAGCGCCTGCTCGACATGGCCGATGCACTGATCCGCATCGCCGCCGAGCGCCTGACGCGCCACGCGCCGATGCTGACGACGCCGGACGGCCTCTACGACGAATTCGCCGCGCGCTTCCCCTATGACGAGACCGAGGACCAGGATAACGCCATCGAGGCGGTGCGCTCCGATCTCGGTGCCGGCCGGCCGATGGACCGCCTCGTCTGCGGCGACGTCGGCTTCGGCAAGACCGAAGTGGCGCTGCGCGCCGCCTTCGTCGCAGCGATGAATGGCGTCCAGGTCGCCGTCGTCGTGCCGACGACATTGCTCGCCCGCCAGCACTTCAAGACCTTTTCCGAACGTTTCCGTGGCCTGCCGGTGCGTGTCCAGCAGGCCTCGCGCCTCGTCGGGGCCAAGGAGCTGGCGCTGACCAAGAAGGAAGTCGCGGACGGCAAGACCGATATCGTCGTCGGCACCCATGCGCTGCTTGGCGCCGGCATCAAATTCGCCAATCTCGGCCTGCTCGTCATCGACGAAGAGCAGCATTTCGGCGTCAAGCACAAGGAGCGGCTGAAGGAGCTGAAGAGCGACGTGCACGTGCTGACGCTGTCTGCAACCCCGATCCCGCGCACGCTGCAGCTTGCCATGACCGGCGTGCGCGAATTGTCGCTGATCACCACGCCCCCGGTCGACCGCATGGCGGTGCGCACCTTCATCTCGCCGTTCGACAGTCTTGTCATCCGAGAGACGCTGATGCGCGAGCATTATCGCGGCGGCCAGAGCTTCTATGTCTGCCCCAGGCTTGCCGACCTCGAGGATATCAGTGCCTTCCTGCAGTCGGATGTGCCGGAGCTGAAGGTGGCGATCGCCCATGGCCAGATGCCGGCCGGCGAACTCGAAGATATCATGAACGCCTTCTATGAAGGCCGCTACGACGTGCTGTTGTCGACCACCATCGTCGAATCCGGCCTCGACGTGCCGACAGCCAACACGCTGATCGTTCACCGCGCCGATATGTTCGGCTTAGCCCAGCTCTATCAGCTGCGGGGCCGCGTCGGCCGCTCGAAGGTGCGCGCCTTTGCGCTCTTCACCCTGCCGGTCAATAAGGTGCTGACGGCAACCGCCGAGCGCCGCCTCAAGGTGCTGCAATCGCTGGATACGCTCGGCGCCGGCTTCCAGCTGGCGAGCCACGACCTAGACATCCGCGGCGCCGGCAACCTGCTTGGCGAGGAGCAGTCCGGTCATATCAAGGAGGTCGGTTTCGAGCTCTATCAGCAGATGCTGGAAGAGGCGGTCGCCGAGGTCAAGGGCGTCGACGAGATCCACGACACCGGTTGGTCGCCGCAGATCTCCGTCGGCACGACGGTGATGATCCCGGAAAATTACGTGCCGGACCTGCATCTGCGTATGGCGCTCTACCGGCGTCTCGGCGAAGTCACCGAGCTCAAGGAGATCGATGGCTTCGGCGCCGAGATGATCGACCGCTTCGGCCCGATGCCGATCGAAGTCCAGCATCTCTTGAAGATCGTCTATATCAAGTCGCTCTGCCGTACCGCCAATGTCGAAAAGCTCGATGCCGGCCCGAAAGGCGTCGTCGTGCAGTTCCGCAACAAGGAATTCCCCAATCCGGCAAACCTCGTCGGTTATATCGGCAAGCAGGGCACGATGGCGAAGATCCGCCCCGATCACAGCCTGTTCCTGACCCGCGACCTGCCGACCCCGGAAAAACGCCTGCAAGGCGCCGCGGTGATCATGACGCAACTGGCCGAGATGGCGAAGTAGGCAGAGGGAGACGAAGATGGCGACATATGGCGCGACGATCGTGTGGCAGCGGAACGGCGAGACTTTCACCGACAACCGCTACAGCCGCGCCCACTGCTGGACCTTCGACGGCGGCATTGAGGTGAGGGCGTCTTCTTCCTCGCATGTCGTCCCATTGCCCTATTCGGCCGAGGACGCGGTGGATCCGGAGGAGGCTTTCGTCGCTTCGCTCTCCAGCTGCCACATGCTCTGGTTCCTGTCGATCGCCGCCAAACAGCGCTTTTGCGTCGACAGCTACACCGATGCCGCCGAGGGCATCATGGAGAAGAATGCCGAAGGCCGTCTTGCCATGACCGTGGTGACGTTGAAACCGCATGTCGTCTTTAGCGGCGAAAAGCAGCCTTCCCTAAGTGAACTCGAAGCCCTGCATCATCGCGCCCACGACGAATGTTTCATCGCCAATTCGGTGAAAACAGAGGTGCGCTGCGTTCCGATTCTGGGCTGAGCAAAGCCAAGTCTGTTGTCGGGCTTTGCCGCCTGTTAGTTCAGCCCCGATCGCGCCTCGGCCTTCGCCTTGGCGATGTCGCGCAACGCATTGGCCAGCACGTCGGGCGTCTGCGCGCCGCTGACGGCATATTGCTGGTCGAAAATGAAGAACGGCACGCCGTTGACGCCCATTTCCTGCGCCGCTTTGATCTCGGCGACGATCAGGTCGCGATCGGCGTCGGAGGCGAGCAACGAGGCGATGACCGAGCGGTCGAGGCCGGCCTTTTCGGCGATATCGAGCAACACGGCGTGGTCGCCGACATTGCGGCCTTCCTCGAAATTCGCCTTGAACAGCGCGCCAACGACCTTGTCCTGTTTCTCGCGGCCTTCGATCATCGCCCAATGGATCAGCCGATGCGCATCGAGCGTGTTGGGGCCGATCTTGATCGCCTCGAAATCGAAGGCGATGCCGACGTCGCGGCCGTAATCGGTGAGCATTTTGTGCGCTTGCGCCACGCGCTCCTCGCCGCCGAGCTTCTCAGCCAGCGCCTTCTTCTGGTCGACACCTTCCTTGGGATAGTCGGGGTTGAGCCGGTACGGCCGCCAGTTGATATCGACGCCGATCTCGTCCTGACCTCGGCGATGGCGAGCTCCAGCCGCGCCTTGCCGAGATAGCACCAAGGGCAGACGACATCCGAGACGACGTCGATGGTGATACGCTCCATGATGATTTTCCTTATTCTCATGCGTCTCCCAAGGGAGACATTTGGCTGGCGGTTCGGCTGATTCTTACTGCACGCTCGTATCCCACCATACCGGCAGCTGATAGCCGTAGAGCGGCACGCTGTCGGGACGGCCGATGCGCTTGCTGCGCGCCACCCATTGCTGGTCGATGTGGTAGAGCGGCAGCACATAGTGGCCGGAAAGCAGCAGCCGGTCGTAGGAGCGCACCGCCGCGGTGAAATCCTCGGCCGAGCGCGCCCGAAGCAGATGGTCGATCAGCGTGTCGATATCGGGGTCGGCGACACCGGCGAAACTGTCGGTGCCTTCGCGGGTTTTGGCGGCTGAAGACCAGCGGCCGAGCTGCTCATTTCCGGGTGACAACGAAGACGTATAGGACTTGAGGATCATATCGTAGTCGAAGCTGTTCGTCCGGCTCTGATACTGCGAATCGTCGACGGTGCGGATTGAAGCGGCGATGCCGATCGTCTGCAGCGAACGCTGATAGGCGACGGCAAGCTTCTCCTGGTCGGCATTCTGCGTCATGATCTCGAAAGCGAGCTGGCGGCCGGAGGCATCGAGCATCTTGCCGCCCTGGATCGTATATCCGCCCTGTTTCAGCAGTTCGACGGCCTGCTTCAGCACATTGCGGTCGCGACCGGAGCCGTCGGTCACCGGCAGCTTGTAGGCGCCGTCGAGAATCTCCGGCGCGATTTTGTCCTTGATCGGCCCGAGCAGGGCAAGCTCGGCTGCATTGGCGGGAACCCCGAAACTCGACAGTTCGGAATTCTGCCAGAAGCTCTGCGTGCGCTTGTAGGCGCCGGAATAGAGGTTTTTGTTCGCCCATTCGAAATCGAACACCAGCGACAGGCCTTCGCGCACCTTGAGATCGGCAAAGATCGGCCGGCGCGTGTTGAACACGAAGCCGAGCATGCCGCTCGGCAGTTTCGGCGTGAATGTGTCCTTGACCACGGCCCCCGAGGTGACGGCGGGGAAATTATAGGCATTGGCCCAATGGCCGGGATTGCCGTCGGGATAGATGTCGACATCGCCCTTCTTGAAGGCCTCGAACAGCGTCGTGTCCTGCAGGAAATACTGGACGGTGATCTGGTCGTAATTGTCGGTGCCGACCTTGGCGGGAATGTCCTTGCCCCAATAATTCGGATCGCGCTCATAGGTGATGCTCTCGCCGGGCTTCACCGTCTTTACCTTGTAGGGACCGGAGCCGACCGGCGGCGTCAAGGACGAACGGTCGAAGGTTTCAGGATCGATCGCATGTTTCGGCAGCACCGGGAAAAGACCGAAGATCAGCGGCGTTTCGCGATCGGCCTTGTCGTTGAAGGTGAAGCGCACGCTGTGTTCGCCGACCTTCTCCATCTTGGCGACGACGTTGAGGCGGTTGGCGAAGGGCACGCGGCCCTTGTCGCGCATCAGTTCGAAGGTGAACATCACGTCTTCGGGCGTTACCGGCTGGCCATCGGCCCATTTCGCCTTCGGATTGAGGTTGAACTGAATGAAGCTTCTGTCGTCGTCCCATTCGACTGTCTCGGCAAGCAGCCCATAGAGCGTGAACGGCTCGTCCCTGGAGCGCTGCATCAGCGATTCGTAGACGAGATTGCCATATTCCGGATCCCACATGCCGCGCGCCGTCGTGCGCATGCTCTTCAGGATGAAGGGGTTGAGGCTGTCGAAGGTGCCGACGACGCCATAGGTGATCTTGCCGCCTTTTTTTACGTCGGGATTGACGTAAGGGAAGTGTTTGTAGTCCGCCGGCAAAGCCGGCTCACCGTGCATCGCGATGCCGTGCAGCGGCTCGGCGGCGACAGCGCCGCACAGCAGCGAGAGGACGAGGGGGACGATAATCCGGAGCATTCGGCAATCCTTGATCCGTGAAAAACGGGGCATGATTCACGCGGGAGATTATCATGGGGTCGAGTGATTCCAACACGCAGCGGCGTTTTCTTTGACGTGGCTGCGAAATTGCCTCTCAAATTGCCAAAGAAATGCTGGATATCTTGAACGCTGCGATGTAACAGGTGAACCCGAAGTTTCGGGGTCATGCATTTGCCTTATTTTTTTAAGAGGTGGAGTGCCGAACGACCCGATGGTTGGGGCGGCAAAGACGCTGCCCCGAACGGATATCAGGAGACGGAATTCGTTATGATGTTCAAGTCTGAAAAGAAAATGCGGGCAGCACTGTCCGTTCTGGCAGTGATGTTCGGCGCCGCTTCGGCTCCGGTCTCCTCCTTTGCCCAGGATGCGGCCGCACCGGCGCCTGCCGATGCGCAGGCCTCCGGTGCGCCGAAGCTCGGCTGGTACAAGACCTGCAGCAAGCAGGAAGACAACGACATCTGTGTTGTCCAGAACCTGATCCTCGCCAATGGCGGCCAGCTCGTCACGGCCGTCGGCCTGATCTCGGTTTCCGGCAAGATCAACCGCAAGCTCCTGCAGGTTTCGGTTCCCACCGCACGCCTGATTCCTCCGGGCATCATCATGCAGATCGACGGCGGCAAGGGCCAGAAGCTCGACTACGCTGTCTGCCTGCCGGATAAGTGCACCGCCGAAATCCCGCTGACCGACGCGATGATCGCCAGCCTCAAGAAGGGCAGCGACGTGATCTTCACCTCGATCAACTTCCGCCGCGCCCCGAACCCGATCAAGATTTCGCTTGAAGGCTTCACCGGCGCTTATGACGGCGAACCCGTTTCGGAATCCAAGCTCGCTGAAAGTCAGCGCAGCCTGCAGGACAGCATGCAGAAGAAGGCCGAGGAAGCTCGCAAGAAGCTGGAAGACGCCCAGAAGGCAGCCAAGGCGCAGTAATCCTGCCATCATCTTTGAACAGAAACCCGGCTTCGCGCCGGGTTTTTTGTTGCGCCACGAAAAAGGCCTCGCCGGGAGTGTGCGAGGCCTTGTTTCCTGCGGTCGGTCAGCCTGATTTAGTGGGCGAAGCTCATCTTGGGTTTGAACTGCCCTGACGGGGCCTGATCGAAAATCTGGTAGATCTGTGGGTTGCGAAGCGGCGCGCCGCTTTCGTCATTCATCAGGTTCTGCTCGGAGACATAAGCGACATATTCGCTTTCATCATTTTCGGCGAGCAGGTGATAAAAGGGTTGGTCCCTGCTCGGGCGCACCTCGGCCGGAATGGAATTCCACCATTCCTCCGTATTCGCGAACTCCGGATCAACGTCGAAGATGACGCCGCGAAACGGAAAAACCTTGTGCCGAACCACTTCGCCAATGCTGAACTTTGCTACTCTTTCTTTCATGGTACGACTTCCTTTCATCACCGAATTTGGTGATTGGTGTCGCGCAAATCAAGATTTGTGCGCGAGTTCGTCACATGAACGTCATATCCTCCTACTGCATAATTCCTTAAATCGGAAAGGATTTAGGGACAAAATTATGCAGCACTCCAAGTGCTACAGCGTCTTTTGCGCGTCTCATAGCCGCGCGGCGCTGTGGTGGCGTCCATGACCTGGGAGGTGAAAGCCCCGGCGAACCGGGACTTTCGGTCTTCGCAGCCGATCAGGCTGAATAGTACATGTCGTATTCGACCGGATGCGGCGTCATTTCGAAACGCATCACCTCGGCCATCTTCAGCTCGATGAAGGCATCGATCTGGTCGTCGTCGAAAACGCCGCCGGCTGTCAGGAACTTGCGGTCCTTGTCGAGGCTTTCGAGCGCTTCGCGCAGTGAGCCGCAGACAGTCGGAATCTTCTTCAATTCCTTCGGCGGCAGGTCGTAGAGATCCTTGTCCATGGCCTTGCCGGGATGGATCTTGTTCTTGATGCCGTCGAGGCCGGCCATCAGCATAGCGGCGAAGGCGAGATAGGGGTTGGCGGTCGGATCGGGGAAACGGACTTCGACGCGCTTGGCCTTCGGGTTGGAGCCGAACGGAATGCGGCAGGAGGCCGAGCGGTTGCGGGCCGAATAGGCGAGCAGCACCGGTGCTTCGTAACCCGGGACGAGACGCTTGTAGGAGTTCGTCGACGGGTTGGTGAAAGCGTTGATCGCCTTGGCATGCTTGATGATGCCACCGATGTAGAACAGGCAGCTCTCGGAGAGGCCTGCATATTCGTCGCCGGCAAAGGTCGGCTTGCCACCCTTCCAGATCGACTGGTGCACGTGCATGCCCGAGCCGTTGTCGCCGAAGATCGGCTTCGGCATGAAGGTCGCCGTCTTGCCGTAGGCATTGGCCACCTGATGCACGACATATTTGTAGATCTGCATCTTGTCGGCGTTGCGCACCAGCGTATCGAACTTGATGCCGAGTTCGTGCTGGGCGGCAGCGACTTCATGGTGATGCTTTTCGACGACGACGCCCATCTCGGAGAGCACCGTCAGCATTTCCGAACGCATGTCCTGGGCGCTGTCGACCGGAGGAACCGGGAAATAGCCGCCCTTGACGCGCGGGCGATGGCCGAGGTTGCCGGTTTCGTAATCGGTGTCGTCGTTCGACGGCAGTTCGGTCGAATCGAGCTTGAAGCCGGTATTGTAGGGATCGGCCTTGTACTTGACGTCGTCGAAGACGAAGAACTCGGCTTCCGGGCCGACGAAGATCGTGTCGCCGATGCCGGATGCCTTGAGGTAGGCTTCGGCCTTCTTGGCGGTGCCGCGCGGATCGCGGTTATAGGCCTCGCCGGAAACCGGATCGAGGATATCGCACATGATGACCATGGTCGACTGAGCGAAGAACGGGTCCATATGCACCGTCTCGGTATCGGGCATCAGCACCATGTCGGACTCGTTGATGGCCTTCCAGCCGCCGATCGAGGAGCCGTCGAACATCACGCCGTCGGCGAACATGTCCTCATCGACGCAGACGACGTCCATCGTCACATGCTGCAGCTTGCCCTTCGGGTCGGTGAAACGCAGATCGACGAACTTGACGTCGTTTTCCTTGATCTGCTTCAGAATTTCGCTTGCGGTCGCCATTAATTAGTTTCCTCCGATTTGCGATGACGGTGTAGGTCGGCGGTGACGGTAACGGACTTTGCGCAATTGGCAAAGTGGTCAGATGGCATCGATGCCGGTCTCGCCGGTACGGATGCGGATAACCTCTTCGACGTTGGAGACGAAGATCTTTCCGTCGCCGATGCGGCCGGTCTGCGCCGCCTTGCGGATCGCGTCGATGACGGCCTCCGCGTTCTCGTCGGCCAGCACGACCTCGACTTTTACCTTCGGCAGGAAATCGACGACGTATTCGGCTCCGCGGTAGAGTTCCGTGTGGCCCTTCTGACGGCCGAAACCCTTGGCTTCCGTGACTGTGATACCCTGCAGGCCGACTTCCTGAAGGGCTTCCTTCACTTCGTCCAGCTTGAAAGGCTTAATGATCGCTTCGATCTTTTTCATGAGAAAATGTCTCTCCGCTTCTCCCGTTATGGCAGGAATTTTCCCGCTCGCCGGATATGATGCAGATATCGTGCCAGTTTGAAATCCATCTTATCGAAAAAAGGCGTCGATTTTGTCGAAACAGCCGCGTTTGCGGGGAATTTCATGTCGTTTTGGTGACGGAACAGGTGGAAAAACATTGTCTCTGATCAAAAACACATCCGAAACCGAAAAAGTCAGGTATTTTCGCAACTGCGAATACACGGATCTGAAAGATTAAAATATATGCAAATGCCTAAAATGAGTCCTTCACTTTGATGTTTCAGGCGGTTGTTTTTTAGGCGTTTTTCGATTGAATAGGATGATGAGTAAAGATCTGTCCCAGCTCCTCCTGACGCCTGCCGAAATGGCTGCCGTCGATGCCGCTGCTGCCGCATCCGGCATCGATTCCTTCGGCCTGATGGAGAAGGCGGGTGCCGCGGTTGCAGCTGCCGCGCTGCGACGTCATCCCGACGCTTTTCGTTTCGTCGTGCTTTGCGGTCCCGGCAACAATGGCGGCGACGCCTATGTCGCGGCACGACATCTGCAGCAAAGCGGAGCGGCGGTGGCGCTGTTCCATCTGGGTGATCCCGCGAAGCTGAAGGGCGATGCCGCCCGTGCCCGAGCCGGCTGCGCGCTTAAGGGACTGGAACTCGGCATCTACCAACCCGAAACCGGCGATGTCGTTATCGACGGTCTGTTTGGGGCGGGGCTCGGCCGCGAGGTCCCGGTCGAAGTGCGCGCGCTGATCGGACGCGTCACCGCGGCCGGTCGTCCGGTGCTCGCCATCGATCTGCCCTCCGGCCTCGATGGCCGCACCGGCAAGGTGCTGGGGGCTGCCTTCCAGGCCTGCAGCACCGTCACCTTCATGACGCGTAAGCCCGGCCATCTGCTGATGCCGGGCCGGGAGCTTTGTAATGAATTGGAGGTTTTCGATATCGGCATTCCCGCCCGCATCATCCGCGCTGAGGCTGCCGGTCTTATCGCCGAGAACACGCCCGATGCCTGGAAGGGTCTGCTGCCGGCCGAGCAGCTGGAAACCCACAAATACAAGCGCGGTCATCTGGTCGTGTTCTCGGGCGAGGCGGACAAGACGGGTGCTGCGCGCATGTCGGCGACCGCGGGCCTGAAGGCCGGCGCCGGCCTGGTCACGATCGCCGCTCCCCGCGCGGCGATCTCCGCCAATGCGGCGCATCTCACCGCCGTCATGCTGCATGCCATCGACGACGAGGTCGACCTCGGCGGCTGGCTCACCGACAAGCGGCTGCAGACTTTCGTTCTCGGCCCCGGGTTTGGCATCGGCGCCAGGGCGCGCGGCTTCGTCTCCGCTCTTGCCGATCGCCATCTGGTGCTCGATGCCGACGGCATCTCCTCGTTCAAGGACGATCCGCAACAATTGTTTGATCTTTTCCGCGGTGAGCCGCGTCTGGTGCTGACGCCGCACGAGGGTGAATTCGCGCGGCTCTTTCCCGATATCGGCAGCGATGATGCGCTCGGCAAGGTGGACAAGGCTGTCGCTGCTGCCCGCCGCGCCAATGCAGCGATCGTTTACAAGGGGGCCGATACTGTCATCGCCGCGCCGGATGGACGTGCGCTCATCAATACCAATGCCCCGGTCTGGCTTGCCACCGCCGGTTCCGGCGATGTGCTCGCCGGCATCATCGGCGGATTGCTCGCCCAGGGCTTGCCGACCTTCGAGGCCGCGGCGGCCGGCGTCTGGCTGCATGGCGAGGCCGGCCAACGCGCCGGCAAGGGGTTGACGGCGGAGGAGCTTGCCACCCACGTCTTGCCGCTTTAGCCCGCCCGATGCTTCAGCTTCGGGCCGCCGGTGCTTTGAGCCCCGGGCCAAGTCTCACCAAGCTTATTTCGCCAGCGCTTGCTGCAGGGCGATCGCTCCGTGTGGCGCATTGACCTTACCCTCATGGATCATGAAGGCGAAGACGTCGCGCGGCTCGGTCTTCACTTTGCGATCGGCATCGATCAGCGGCAGGTCATCGGGGATCTTGCCTTCGGCCCAGGTCTCCAGTCGCTTTGCCCAGGCCTTCAGCTCCTTGTCCGGATAGCAGGTGGCAATATCGTCCGATCCCTTCTGCAGCCTGGCATAGACGAAATCCGCCGTGACGTCGGCGATCATCGGATATTCGAAATGTTCGGCACAAACAGGCGCCACCCCATATTTCGCCAGCAGGCCCACGAATTCCGGCACCTTGAAGGAATCGTGCCGCACCTCGACCACGTGGCGCAGCGCCAGCCCGTCCTGTTTTGCCGGCAGCAGCTTCAGGAAGGCCTCGAAATCTTCCGGATCGAACTTCTTCGTCGGCGCAAATTGCCAGAGCAGCGGCCCAAGATGATCGCCGAGTTCGCTGATACCCGATGTCAGGAACCGCTCCATCGATTCACCGGCTTCGGCAAGCACCCGCCGATTGGTGACGAAACGCGTCGCCTTCAGCGAAAAGATGAAGCCATCGGGCACGTCTGCCGCCCATTTGGCGAAGACTGCAGGCTTCTGGGTGCTGTAATAGGTGCCGTTGACCTCGATGACCTTCAGCTGGCGGCTGGCATAATTCAACTCGTCTTTCTGTTTCAGGTCATCAGGAAAGAAATGCCCGCGCCAGGGCTCGAAGGTCCAGCCGCCGATGCCGGTGCGGATAGTGCCGGATTTCGTCATGTCGTCCTCCCCGTTGGCAGCCGCTCAGGCCGCATCGATTTCTTTCGTCATGTCGACGAGCGTCCATCCTGGCCGATAAGGGCTCGGCCGACGACCCGTTTCCTGAAAACCGAAGGCGCGATAGAGCGCGATGTTCCGCTCCATCCGCGCATTCGTGTAGAGCCGGATTTCCGGCACTGCCCATTCCCGCGCCTTGCCCTCCAGCCAGCGCAGCATCGCCAACCCGTGCCCGCCGCCCTGAAAGGCCGGCGAGACCGCGATGCTGAACAGCATGAGGTGATCGGAATGCTGCTCGACCACCACCAGGCCGGCCGTTTCGTCGCCGACCTCGCGCAGCCAGACCTCGCCGCGTTCGATGCGCGGCGCGTAATCCTCCGTCACCGGGATCGGCGCAGCGCCGAAGAGTTCGGTATAGGGCCGATAGGCGGCAGCTGTCAGCGTCGCGATCATTTCCAGATCATCGGGCGACGCTGGCCTCATCGTCATTCCGCCGCAACCGCCTTCTTCGCCGGCCGCCGTTCCAGCAATTCCTTCAGGAAGTGTCCGGTATAGGAGCGCTTTTCCTTGACGATCGCTTCCGGCGTGCCGGTCGCGACGATCTCGCCGCCGCCATCGCCGCCTTCGGGGCCGAAATCGAGCACCCAGTCGGCGGTCTTGATGACTTCGAGATTGTGCTCGATCACCACCACCGAATTGCCCTGGTTGACCAGTTCGTGCAGCATTTCGAGCAGCTTGGCCACGTCGTGGAAATGCAGGCCGGTCGTCGGCTCGTCGAGAATGTAGAGCGTGCGTCCCGTCGAGCGTTTCGACAGTTCCTTGGCAAGCTTGACGCGCTGCGCTTCGCCGCCCGAGAGCGTATTGGCCTGCTGGCCGACCTTGATGTAACCGAGGCCGACATCCTTCAGCGATTGCAGCTTGTCGCGCACGGCGGGCACCGCCGCGAAGAAATCGACGCCTTCCTCCACCGTCATGTCGAGCACGTCGGCGATCGACTTGTGCTTGAAGGTGACGTCGAGCGTCTCTCTGTTGTAACGCTTGCCATGGCAGACATCGCAGGTGACGTAGACATCGGGCAGGAAGTGCATCTCGATCTTGATGACGCCGTCGCCCTGGCAGGCCTCGCAGCGTCCGCCCTTGACGTTGAAGGAGAAGCGGCCCGGCTGGTAGCCGCGGGCCTTTGCCTCCGGCAGGCCGGCGAACCAGTCGCGGATCGGCGTGAAGGCGCCGGTATAGGTCGCCGGGTTCGAGCGCGGCGTGCGGCCGATCGGCGACTGGTCGATGTCGATCACCTTGTCGATATGCTCGAAACCGTCGATGCGGTCGTGATCGGCCGGGTTTTCACGTGCGCCCATGACGCGGCGCGCTGCCGACTTATAGAGCGTTTCGATCAGGAAGGTGGACTTGCCGCCGCCGGAAACACCGGTCACCGCCGTGAACACCCCGAGCGGGATCGATGCCGTGACGTTCTTCAGATTGTTGCCGCGCGCGCCGACCACCTTGATCTCGCGGCCCTTTTTCGGCTTGCGGCGTTCATCGGGAACGGGAACGCCGAGTTCGCCCGAGAGATATTTGCCGGTCAGCGAGTTCGGACTGTCCATGATGTCCTGCGGTGTGCCATGGGCGATGACCTGGCCGCCGTGAATGCCGGCAGCCGGGCCGATGTCGACCACGTCGTCGGCCGTCAGGATCGCATCCTCGTCATGTTCGACGACGATGACGGTGTTGCCGATGTCGCGCAGGTGCTTCAGCGTGTCGAGCAGCCGGGCATTGTCTCGCTGATGCAGGCCGATCGACGGCTCGTCGAGCACGTAGAGCACGCCTGTCAGCCCTGAGCCGATCTGCGAGGCAAGCCGGATGCGTTGGCTCTCGCCGCCCGACAGCGTGCCGGAATTGCGCGACAGGCTCAGATATTCCAGGCCGACATCGTTGAGGAAGCGCAGCCGGTCGCGGATTTCCTTGAGGATGCGCACGGCGATCTCGTTCTGCTTGGCATTGAAGCTTGCCGGCAGCGCCTCGAACCAGTCGCGGGCGACGCGGATCGACATCCCGGTCACTTCGCCGATATGCAGCGTGTCGATCTTCACCGCCAAGGCCTCAGGCTTCAGGCGGAATCCGTTGCAGGAAGGGCATGGGGCGGCCGACATGAAGCGCTCGATATCCTCGCGCGCCCAGGCGGAATCGGTCTCCTTCCAGCGGCGCTCGAGATTGGTGATGATGCCCTCGAAATTCTTCTGCGTCGTGTAGGAACGGGCGCCATCGGCATAATGGAATTCGATCTTGTCGTTGGTGCCGTTGAGGATAACGTCCTTGGCCTCGTCGGAAAGCTCGTTCCAGCGGGTGCCGAGCTTGAAGCCGTAATGTTTGCCGAGCGCTTCCAGCGTCTGATTGTAATAGGGCGAGGTCGACTTCGCCCAGGGCGCGATCGCCCCGTCGCGCAGCGTCCGTTCGGGTTCGGGCACGATCAGGTCCGGATCGATTTTCTGCTGGGCGCCGAGGCCGTCGCAGGTCGGGCAGGCGCCGAAGGGATTGTTGAAGGAAAACAGCCGCGGCTCGATCTCGGGAATGGTGAAGCCCGAGACAGGGCAGGCGAACTTCTCCGAAAACAGCACGCGTTCATGCGTCTCGTTCAGCGACTTGTTGGCCGAGCCGCCGGCCGACGTCTCTTCCGGCGGCAGCGGCTTGTCGGCGAATTCGGCGACCGCCAGCCCGTCGGCAAGCTTCAGGCAGGTCTCCAGGCTGTCCGCCAGACGCGCCGAGACATCCGAGCGCACGACGATGCGGTCGACCACCACGTCGATGTCATGCTTGTATTTCTTGTCGAGCACCGGCGCCTCGGCGATCTCGTAGAACTGGCCGTCGACCTTGACGCGCTGGAAGCCCTTCTTCATCAGCTCGGCCAGTTCCTTCTTGTATTCGCCCTTGCGTCCGCGCACGAGCGGCGCAAGAATATAAAGACGGGTGCCCTCGCCGAAATCGAGGATGCGGTCGACCATCTGGCTGACGGTCTGGCTCTCGATCGGCAGACCGGTCGCCGGCGAATAGGGAACGCCGACGCGGGCAAAGAGCAGGCGCATATAGTCGTAGATCTCGGTGACGGTGCCGACCGTCGAGCGCGGATTGCGCGAGGTGGTCTTCTGCTCGATCGAGATCGCCGGCGACAGCCCGTCGATCTGGTCGACGTCGGGCTTCTGCATCATTTCGAGGAACTGCCGGGCATAGGCCGACAGGCTCTCGACATAACGCCGCTGGCCTTCGGCGTAGATCGTGTCGAAGGCGAGCGAGGATTTGCCGGACCCTGAAAGCCCGGTCATGACGATTAGCTTGTTACGCGGCAGATCGAGATCGATGCTCTTGAGATTATGCTCGCGCGCGCCGCGGATGGAGATCGTCTTCAGTTCGCTCATCGTCTCTGCTTTGGTTTTCTGGATAACAGCCCTTATTTAGTGATGCCGACGGGCGAGTCGAGGCTGAATATCCGGGAAGGCTCAAGGTTTTCGATTCTGTTGACAGGATCATACGGATAAACTAGAACAAATAAAGAACAAAATTCCTGATGAATGCATGCGGCTTTCTGATGGATAAACATGTGGATTAAATGCCGCCCATGCGCATCGGCGGTCCGTGATGGTTTAAGGTGCGCCGATCGATTAAACGCCGCCGGGCAGGGCGGCAGGCAGGGTGAGAAGTATGGCTGGTAGCGTGAATAAGGTAATTCTGGTTGGAAACGTGGGTGCAGACCCCGAAATCCGCCGCACTCAGGATGGCCGGCCGATCGCCAATCTTCGTATCGCGACCTCGGAGACCTGGCGCGACCGCAATTCCGGCGAGCGCCGTGAAAAGACCGAATGGCACACTGTCGTCGTCTTCAACGAAGGCCTCTGCAAGGTTGTCGAACAATATGTGAAGAAGGGCGCCAAGCTCTATATCGAAGGCCAGCTGCAGACCCGCAAGTGGCAGGACCAGCAGGGCCAGGACCGCTACAGCACCGAAGTGGTGCTACAGGGCTTCAGTTCGACGCTGACGATGCTCGACGGCCGCGGCGATGGCGGCGGTGCCAGCTCCGGCTTCGGCGGCGGCCGCGGCGGCAGCGGCGGCAACGATTATGGCGACGACTACGGCGCGCCGGCTCCCTCTTCATCCCCGAGCCGCGGCGGCGCTGGCGGCGGCAATTTCTCGCGGGATCTCGACGACGACATCCCGTTCTGATCGCGAGCCTTCCTGGGCTAGTGAAAGACCTGAGAGCATGATGCCTTTGACGGCGTCATGCTCTTTTTCTTTGATTTCTAGCCCTTCTCAGTGCGGCGTCGCGCTGATCAGATTGAGCGCCGATTTCGCGCCATCGACGACGAATTGGGCGGCGAGGGCGGCGAGGATGACGCCGAGAAGCCGTGTCAGGATCGCCCGGCCGGTGACGCCGAGGAAACGGTCCAGCCGTTCGGCGACGAGCAGCATGAGGAAGGTCAGCAGCAGATTGGCAGCAAGAACGCCGATCAGTTGCGCTTTTCCGACGGAGGTGGCGAGCGTTCCAGCAAGCAGGATCGTCGCCGAGATCGCGCCCGGGCCGGCAATCAGCGGCAAGGCGAGGGGAAAGACGGCGATATTTTCGATGTGATCCTTGGTGATTGCCACCTCGGTGGCCTTCTCCTTGCGGTCCTGGCGCTTCTCGAACACCATCTCGAAGGCGATCCAGAACAAGAGCAGCCCGCCGGCGATGCGGAAGGCGCCGATCGAAATCCCCAGCACGCTGAGCACGCCGGCGCCAAACAGCGCGAAGACGGCGAGAATGATGAAGGCGATGGTCGAGCCACGCAGCGCTACCTGTGTGCGCTCACTGCGGCTCATGCCTGTCGTCAGGCCCAGAAAGATCGGTGCGAGACCGGGCGGATCGATGGTGACGAGCAGCGTCGTGAAGGCGTTGATCAATTGGTCGGCGCTTGCCATCGTCTCTCCGGAACCCCATATAGTCACTTGGTTTTTATGATTGTGAAGCGGGGATTCCGATTTGGCAAATTTCCCGCGGCGGCCGGGGGCGGATTTGTCCGGTCCGGCCGCGCAACTTATATGTTTTACCCTCTTTAAGCCGCAAAAGCCTGTTCAAAACGCGCTGTGAAAATTGGCGTGGGAACAGGCTTTCCGCTATAAATCTTCAAGTGATTCTAGAAGAGATCGTGATCTGTTTTGACTGAGCAAACACCCCCCGGCGGCGGGAAGCTCCCGCCAGGCATCGAGCCCATCTCCATCATGGAGGAAATGCAGCGGTCGTATCTCGATTACGCCATGAGCGTCATCGTCAGCCGCGCGCTGCCCGACGTGCGCGACGGCCTGAAGCCCGTGCACCGGCGCATCCTCTACGGCATGTCCGAGCTCGGCATCGACTGGAACAAGAAATACGTCAAATGCGCCCGCGTCACCGGTGACGTGATGGGTAAATACCATCCGCACGGCAATACTGCGATCTATGATGCGCTCGCCCGCATGGCGCAGCCCTGGTCGCTGCGTCTGCCGCTGATCGACGGCCAGGGCAATTTCGGCTCGGTCGATGGCGATCCGCCGGCGGCTGAACGTTACACCGAATGCCGCCTCGAAAAGGCTGCCCATTCGCTGCTCGACGATCTCGACAAGGAAACCGTCGACTTCCGCGACAACTACGACGGCACGCTCTCCGAGCCGGTCGTGGTGCCCGCCAAGTTTCCGAACCTGCTCGTTAACGGCGCCGGTGGCATCGCTGTCGGCATGGCGACGAACATCCCGCCGCACAATCTCTCTGAAGTCATCGACGGCTGCATTGCGTTGATCGACGACCCGGCAATCGAGCTGCCGGAACTGATGCAGATCATCCCTGGCCCCGACTTCCCGACGGGTGCGAAGATCCTCGGCCGTGCCGGCATCCGCTCGGCTTACGAGACCGGCCGCGGCTCCGTCATCATGCGCGGCGTCGCCGCCATCGAGCCGATGCGCGGCGACCGCGAGCAGATCATCATCACCGAGATTCCCTATCAGGTGAACAAGGCGACGATGATCGAGAAGATGGCCGAATTGGTGCGCGACAAGCGCATCGAAGGCATCTCCGATCTGCGCGACGAATCCGACCGCCAGGGTTATCGCGTCGTCGTCGAGCTGAAGCGCGACGCCAATGCCGAGGTCATCCTCAACCAGCTCTATCGTTACACGCCGCTGCAGACGTCCTTCGGCTGCAACATGGTGGCGCTGAACGGCGGCAAGCCCGAGCAGCTGACGCTGCTCGATATGCTGCGCGCTTTCGTCTCCTTCCGCGAAGAAGTCGTTAGCCGGAGAACGAAATTTCTGCTGCGCAAGGCGCGCGACCGCGCCCATGTGTTGGTCGGTCTCGCCATTGCCGTCGCCAATATCGACGAGGTCATCCGCGTCATCCGCCAGGCGCCCGATCCGCAGTCGGCCCGCGAAGAGCTGATGACCCGCCGCTGGCCGGCGGCAGATGTCGAAAGCCTGATCCGTCTGATCGACGATCCACGCCATCGCATCAACGACGACCTGACCTACAATCTCTCCGAGGAACAGGCCCGCGCCATCCTCGAACTGCGCCTTGCCCGCCTGACGGCCCTCGGCCGCGACGAAATCGGCGACGAACTCAACAAGATCGGCGACGAAATCAAGGATTACCTCGATATTCTTTCTTCGCGCGTCCGCATTCAGACCATCGTCAAGGATGAACTCACCGCCGTCCGCGACGAGTTCGGCACGCCGCGCCGCACCGAGATCGTAGATGGCGGCCTCGAAATGGACGACGAGGATCTGATCGCCCGCGAAGACATGGTCGTCACCGTCTCGCATCTCGGTTACATCAAGCGCGTGCCCCTGACCACCTACCGCGCCCAGCGCCGCGGCGGCAAGGGCCGCTCCGGCATGACCACCCGCGACGAGGATTTCGTTAGCCGGCTATTCGTAGTCAATACCCATACGCCGGTCCTGTTCTTCTCTTCGCGGGGCATCGTCTACAAGGAAAAGGTCTGGCGCCTGCCGATCGGCACGCCGACCTCGCGCGGCAAGGCGCTGATCAACATGCTGCCGCTCGCACCCGGCGAGCGCATCACCACCATCCTGCCCTTGCCCGAGGACGAGACGAGCTGGGACAATCTCGACGTCATGTTCTCGACGACGCGCGGCACGGTTCGCCGCAACAAGCTGTCGGACTTCGTCCAGGTCAACCGCAACGGCAAGATCGCCATGAAGCTCGAGGAGGAGGGCGACGAAATCCTCTCCGTCGAGACCTGCACGGATCAGGATGACGTGCTGCTGACGACGGCGCTCGGTCAGTGCATCCGCTTCTCCGTCGACGACGTCCGCGTCTTTGCCGGCCGCAACTCGATCGGTGTGCGCGGCATCAATCTCGGCGATGGCGACCGCATCATCTCGATGACCATCGTCGGTCATGTCGATGCCGAGCCGTGGGAGCGTGCTGCCTATCTCAAGCGTTCCGCCACCGAGCGTCGGGCGACGGGCGTGGATGAAGAGGATATTGCGCTGGTTGGCGAAGAAGTCACCGAAGAGGGGCAGCTTTCCGACGAGCGTTATGAAGAGCTGAAGGCACGCGAGCAGTTCGTGTTGACGGTCTCGGAAAAAGGCTTCGGCAAGCGTTCGTCCTCCTACGATTTCCGCATCTCCGGCCGCGGCGGCAAGGGCATCCGCGCCACCGACACGTCGAAAACCGGCGAGATCGGCGAACAGGTCGCGGCCTTCCCTGTTGATGACGGCGACCAGATCATGCTGGTCTCCGATCGTGGCCAACTGATCCGCGTGCCGGTCGGCGGCATCCGCATCGCCAGCCGCGCCACCAAGGGCGTCACCATCTTCTCCACCGCCAAGGACGAGAAGGTTGTTTCGGTCGAGCGCATCAGCGAGCCGGAGGAAGACGAGACGGAAGAGGCTGTCGAGGTCGCCGAAGGCGCCCCTGCGACCGATGAAGGCGCCACCGATCAAGGCCCGGTTGCCGATGGCGATCCGGCCGCGCCTGCCGGGGAATGATCACATGAAGGGGGCGGCTTCGAGCCGCCCTTTTCTTTTCAAGCCGCCCATTTTTTCTCAAGCCCGGGGATGGCTCAGATCACACCCAAAGAAAAAGCCGGATGCTGGGTGCATCCGGCTTTGAATGGCCCCGGCGACGGAAGGGTGCCGCTCGAGGGTGGGAAGTGGGTGGTCAGAGAGGAAGGTCAGAATGCTCTATGTTTTTCGTTCAGAGCTTTCACCTCTTCGCCTTCACGCCGAAGCGCTGAGATCGTCGAGGCCACGGACACGATGAACATCACGCTGATGAGGGCGGTGAGCACTGTCAAGATCGTGAACATAGGCATTCCTTTCCTGGGGAGTTGCGTTCTCGCCCCTCAGTACTGGCCCAGCACGGCCGTCCGGGCCGAAGCATAGGGACCATAAACCTTGGACGTATCGACCTTCTGATCATAGAGAGCGACAGTTGCGGTCAGCATGCCCGTGACCATTACCATCCAGAGCAGGTTAATCATCGTAATCTTACCGGGCATCTTTAGTCCTTCCTGCCGCGCTGATCGCATCTATGGGGTCGGTTGAATGAACGCATCCGTTTGAAAATGGTTCCGCGGATGTTGAGGGGTGTTTACCAATGGCGATCTGAAGCCTCCTTGAATGTCTCGTTCATCTGGCGTTCAGATTCGAAGCCCGTTTTCGCGCAGCCGGCCTTGGGCGCGCACGATCGCCGCATGTTCGGCAAGCTCCGGCCGTACCCAGCTCACCTCATATCGATCGGCGAAATAGCCATAGGCCATCTCGGCGGCGAGGGAGGAAACGACGGCAAGTGCAACAAGCACGATCAGCATGGACTTGGTCTTTCAGGAAGCGCCGGATGCCGGAATGGCATCGGCTGAATTTGATGATCCGAGTAAAGCAGATCCTGTCTGAAACGGCCTTGAACGGACCATTCATCCGCCGTTCAACCGCCTGCCAATTCAAAATGATAGAACGTCCTTGGCGTGTCCGGATGGACGCGCGGCACTCTCGCCGGACCTGCCCAAATCACTTGCGGCAGAGCGGCATCCGTGACAAAAGGCGTCAAATCAACGGTCTGGTCACATGACGACAGCTTTCTATCCGGGGTCTTTCGACCCGATCACCAATGGGCATGTGGATGTTCTGGTCCAGGCGCTGAACGTCGCCGAAAAGGTGATCGTCGCGATCGGCATCCATCCCGGCAAGGCGCCGCTCTTCTCCTTCGAAGAGAGAGCCGAGCTGATCCGCCGTTCGCTGGCTGAAGCGCTGCCCGGCAAGACCGGTGACATCACCGTCGTCGCCTTCGACAATCTGGTCGTCGATGCCGCCCGCACCCATGGCGCAACACTGTTGATCCGCGGTCTTCGCGACGGCACCGACCTTGATTACGAAATGCAGATGGCCGGAATGAACCGGACGATGGCGCCCGATATCCAGACCATCTTTTTGCCGGCGGGCACGGCCTCGCGGCCCATAACCGCCACATTGGTCCGCCAGATCGCCGCCATGGGCGGCGATGTCAGCGCTTTCGTGCCGGCCGCCGTCTTGCAAGCCCTCACATCCAAGCGCCCAAACTAGTAAGAACAAAGACTAGCAAGCGCAAAGACCAGGCGGAACCCGCCGCAATGGAGCTCATATGAAACTCTTTTATCTCGCATTTGCCGGCGTGCTTTATCTCGCCTCCTTCGCCGGCGATGCCTTCGCCCAGTCGGCCGATCACTATCTCACCATCCAGCTGACGAACGGCCCCGTCGTCATTCAGTTGATGCCTGAGGTGGCGCCGAAGCATGTCGCCCAGATCGAAGCACTGACAAAGAAGGGCGAATACGACAACGTCGCTTTCCACCGCGTCATCGACGGTTTCATGGCTCAGACCGGCGACGTCAAATACGGCAATATGGAAAAGGGCTTCGATGCGAGCCTCGCCGGCACCGGCTCTTCCGATCTGCCTGACATTCCGGCCGAATTCTCCAAGACCCCGTTCGTGCGCGGCACGGTCGGCATGGCCCGTTCGCAGGATCCGAATTCCGCCAATTCGCAGTTCTTCATTATGTTCGCCGACGGCTCCTTCCTGAACGGCCAGTACACCGTCGTCGGCAAGGTCGTTTCCGGCATGGAGAACGTCGATAAGATCAAGCGCGGTGAAGGCCAGAACGGCGAAGTCAAAAGTCCCGACCGGATGATCAAGGTCACCCTGGGCAAGAAGTAAGTTACGAGAGAAACAAGAGGAGAAGGCAATGGCCGAGATCAAGGATCCCGAAAACACCATCATTCTGGAAACCACCAAGGGCAAGGTTGTCATTCAGCTTTTGCCGCAGGTCGCCCCGGAACATGTCGCCCGCATTAAGGAACTCGCCCGCGAGAAGGCCTATGACGGCGTCGTCTTTCACCGCGTCATCCAGGATTTCATGGCCCAGACGGGCGATGTCGAATTCGGCAAGAAGGGCTCGGAAACCTTCAATCCCAGCCGCGCCGGCATGGGCGGCTCCTCCAAGCCGGATCTGAAGGCAGAATTCTCGGCAACCACCCATACGCGCGGCACCTGCTCGATGGCCCGTTCGCAGAACCCGAACTCGGCCAACTCTCAGTTCTTCATCTGCTTTACCGACGCGCCGTGGCTGAACAAGCAGTATTCCGTCTGGGGCCAGGTCATCGAGGGCATGGACAACGTCGACAAGATCAAGCGCGGCGAGCCGGTTTCCGATCCGGACTCGATCGTCTCCATGCGGGTTGCCGCCGACGTCTGATTGTGATTTCTGCTGAAACCCGCCCTTGCGCGAAAGCGTGGGGCGGGTTTCGCTTTGCCTGAAAGTGCCCTGATGCGCGTAGACCTTTTCGACTTCGACCTGCCCGATGAACGCATCGCGTTGCGGCCCGCCGAGCCGCGCGACAGCGCGCGGCTGCTCGTCGTCGATCCGAATGCGGAAAATATCCGGGATTATCGCGTCGGCGATCTGCCGTCCTTCCTGCAGGCAGGCGATGCGCTCGTCTTTAACGACACCAAGGTCATTCCGGCCCAGCTTGAAGGCATTCGCCATCGCGAGGGTGCGGGCGGCCAGCAGGTATCGGCGACGCTGCACATGCGTATCGGCGCCAACAAATGGAAGGCCTTCGCCAAGCCCGGCAAGCGCATCAAGGAGGGCGACCGCATCGCCTTCGGCCATAGCGGCGAAAGCTGCATGATCGGCTCGCTCGACGCCACCGTCGAGGAAAAGGGCGAGGCAGGCGAAGTGACACTGGCCTTCGATCTCTCCGGCCCCGCACTGGACGAAGCGATTGCCAGCGTCGGTCACATTCCTCTGCCGCCCTATATCGCCGCCAAGCGGCCGGAGGATGAACGCGACCGCGCCGACTATCAGACCATCTATGCGCGGGAGGAGGGCGCTGTCGCAGCCCCCACGGCCGGCCTGCATTTTACACCCGCTTTGTTCGAGGCGCTCGACAAGGCCGGTATCGAACGCCATTTCGTGACGCTGCATGTCGGCGCCGGCACTTTTCTGCCCGTCAAGGCCGATGATACCGCCGATCACAAAATGCATCTCGAAAGCGGCTATGTCGGCGCCGAAACCGCCGCCCGGCTGAACGCCGTCAAGCAAAGAGGGGGACGCATCATTTGCGTCGGCACCACCTCACTGCGGCTGATCGAGAGCGCGACGCAAGATAGTGGCGAAATCCGCGCCTGGAGCGGCGCCACCGGCATTTTCATCACGCCGGGTTACCGCTTCAAGGCCGTCGATATGCTGATGACCAATTTCCACCTGCCGCGCTCGACACTCTTCATGCTGGTCTCGGCCTTTTCAGGCCTCGACACCATGCGCGCCGCCTATGACCACGCCATCCAGACGGGCTACCGCTTCTATTCCTATGGCGATGCCAGCCTTCTCTTCCGGAAAGATTAGATGACCGACCACTTCCAATTCACGCTTGACAAAACCGATGCCGGCGCCCGCCTCGGCAAGATCTCCATGCCGCGCGGCGAAATCCGCACGCCGGCCTTCATGCCGGTCGGCACCGTCGGCACGGTTAAAGCCATGTATCTCGATCAGGTGCGCGAGACCGGCGCCGACATCATCCTCGGCAATACCTATCACCTGATGCTGCGCCCGACGGCCGAGCGTGTCGCCCGCCTTGGCGGCCTGCATAAGCTCATTCGCTGGGAACATCCGATCCTGACGGACTCCGGCGGTTTCCAGGTCATGTCGCTGTCCGGCCTGCGCAAGCTCGACGAACAGGGCGTCACCTTCAAGTCGCATGTAGACGGCAGCCTGCACCATATGTCGCCGGAGCGCTCCATCGAAATCCAGGGGCTGCTCGGCTCCGACATCCAGATGCAGCTTGACGAATGTGTGGCGCTGCCGGCCGAGCCGAAGGAGATCGAGCGCGCCATGGAGATGTCGCTGCGCTGGGCCGAACGCTGCAGGGTGGCCTTCGGCGAGCAACCTGGCAAGGCGATGTTCGGCATCGTTCAAGGCGGCGACATCCCGGCGCTGCGTATCCGTTCGGCCGAGGCATTGAGCCAACTCGACCTCAAGGGCTATGCCATCGGCGGCCTCGCTGTCGGCGAGCCGCAGGATGTCATGCTGCAGATGCTGGAAACGACGCTGCCGGTCCTTCCTCTGGAAAAGCCGCGTTACCTCATGGGTGTCGGCACGCCGGATGATATTCTGAAATCGGTTGCGCGCGGCATCGACATGTTCGACTGCGTCATGCCCACTCGCTCCGGCCGCCATGGCCTGGCCTTTACCCGCCGCGGCAAGGTCAACATCCGCAATGCCCGCCATGCCGAGGATATGCGCCCGCTCGACGAACAGTCGAATTGTCCGGCCTCACGCGATTATTCGCGTGCCTATCTGCACCATCTCGTCCGCTCCAACGAGGCGCTCGGCGGCATGCTGCTCTCCTGGAACAATCTCGCCTATTACCAGGAACTGATGCAGGGCATCCGCAAGGCGATCGCCGAAGGCCGCTTCGCCGATTTCATGGCGGAAACGCAGGAGGAATGGGCAAGAGGCGATCTCCAGCCCGTGTGATCCCGATCAAACCTGTTTGATCCCGATCGAACCTGTTTGATCCAATCCAACGAGGTTGGATCGATCGGGATCAAATACCCTTGCTGTCCGCATCTGGGATGATCTGCACGCCGTTGATCCGGTAGCTGCCATCCGGCTGGCGGGTGATCTGGTAGATCGCCGTCCAGTCTTTGCCATCGCGGCCTGAAATCAGCACTTCGTGATAGATCAGCGCGCCGTTGTCGATCGAGCGGCTGCGGCCGAAGGCGTAGTTGCCGGGATGATAGACCGGCTCGTAGCTCTTCTTCACCATGGCGAAGAACAGATTCTTGTCGGGATACATCGCCCGGATGCCGGGAGCGGCGAAGGAATAGGCGGTCTCGGCATCGTCCTTGAGGAAGGCCTTGATCTGTTCCTCGATCATCGTCCGCGTCGTGTCGATCGGGTCTTCGGCGCGGGCCGAGACGATGGAGAGGAGGGACGCGGCACACAGAATAAGAACTGCGAAGAAGGCGCGCATGGGTTATCTCCAGCTCTATCGGAGAATAATCCCCGATAGAGCAGAAGTGTAGGCGATTTCCAAAGCAATGCCAGCAAAAGTGCGCAGCGGTTTGCGTCCGGAATTGCGTAAAACAAAAAATGAGAGCGGTTCTGTGCTTCCATGAAAACTGAACCGGCCTACCGCAAGCAAAACAGACTTTACGACCAGCGCCGGAAGAGGGCGCTGGCGTTCACTCCACCGAAGCCGAAACCATTGGTGATCGCATAGTCCATGGTGAGCGGCCGCGCCGTCTTGCCGACGATATCGATGCCGTCGGCGGCCGGATCAGCCTCATCCAGGTTGCGGGTCGGCGGCGCGATCTGGTCGCGCAGCGCCAGGATGGTGAAGATCGCCTCCAGCCCGCCGGCAGCCCCGAGCAGGTGGCCGGTCGCCGATTTCGTCGCGCTGACGGCAATGCCGCCATTGCGGCCGAAGACCGTGCCGATCGCGGCGATCTCGCCCCTGTCACCGACGGGTGTCGAGGTCGCATGCGCGTTCAGGTGTTTGACGTCGGAAGCGGAAATCTTCGCTTGGCAGAGCGCCGCCTCCATCGCCCGCCGCGCACCGTCGCCGTCTTCAGGGCCTGAGGTCATATGGTAGGCGTCCGCCGCCGTGCCGTAGCCGACGAGTTCGGCGAGCGGTGTGGCGCCGCGGGCAAGTGCGTGCTCCAACGTTTCGATGACCAGAATGCCGGCGCCTTCGCCCATGATGAAACCGTCGCGCGCCGTGTCGAAGGGCCGCGACGCCAGCTCCGGCGTTTCGTTGAAGCCGGTGGAAAGGGCGCGTGCGGCGGCAAAGCCGCCGAGGCTCACCTTGTCGATACAGGCCTCGGCGCCACCGCAAATCGCCACATCCGCCTCGCCGGAGCGGATCAGCCGCGCCGCATCGCCGATTGCCTGGACGCTGGCGGCGCACGCCGTCACCGGAGCGCCGAGCGGCCCCTTGAAGCCGTAGCGGATGCTGACCTGGCCGGCGGCGAGGTTGACGAGGAAGGAGGGCACGGTGAAGGGCGACAGGCGTCGGACGCCGCGCGTCTCGCCGATCCGTACTGCTTCGGCGATCGCCGGAAAGCCGCCGACGCCCGACGCGATGATGGTCGCGGTGCGTTCACGCTCGCCTTCGTCGGTCGGCATCCAGCCGGCCTGCTTGACCGCTTCCTCCGTCGCCGCCATGGCGAAATGGATGAAGCGGTCCATCTTCTTCTGGTCCTTGGGCGGGATGTATCGGTCGGGATCGAAGCCGGCTTGCGCATCCTCGGTTATGCCGGGAACGATACCGCCGACCTTGGCCGCGAGCTCGCCGACGATGTCTTCCGCCAATACCCGCAGCCCCGAACTGCCGTCGAGAAGGCGTTTCCAGGCGGGCTCGACGCCGGTGCCGAGTGGCGAGACAAGCCCCATGCCGGTGACAACGATGCGGTCCATTCTGTTCTCCTTCTATGCGTCGATGCCGAGATACCAGGCGCGCATGCGGGCGATCCGCGCGTGCACCTCGTCATCGGCGGCGGGGCCTGCAAGCAGGCTGGTATTTTCGGGTGTCACCTGTTCGCCGGTGCGCGCATCGACCAGCACGGTCTCGCGCTCTTTGCCGGAAGCGGCATCGCCCAAGAGAAAGGCGAGGTCCTCCTCCGGAATGTGCCGGCTTCCCCAGGAAAACAGCGTCATCAGGACGGGAAAGAAATCACGGCCCTTTTCCGTCAGCCGATATTCGTAGCGGGCAGGGCGCTGCTGGTAGAGCCGCCGTTCAAACAGGTCCTGATCCGTCAGGTGTTTCAGCCGCCGTGCCAGGATGTTCGGCGCCACGCCGAGGCTCTTCTGGAATTCGTCGAAGCGCGACAGTCCTTGGAAGGCGTCGCGCAGGATCAAGATGCTCCACCAGTCACCGACGCTGTCGAGCGCGCGTGCCGCCGGGCATTTGAAATCGCTGAAGCTTGTTCGCTGCATGGCGATGTCACTACATTAGTGACTATCATAATGCAAGTTACTATCGGGACTCGCGCTCGAAAATCCGGGCGAGCACGATGCCGGTGACGAGCATGCCGACTGCCACGAAGATCGTGTCGCCTAGCGAGCCGATATAAAGCGGCCCGATATTGGCAAAGAGCAGGAAGGCGATGAGGAAATTGACCCAGCCCCAGACGACATTGGCTGTCGGCGAACCGAGCTTTGCGAATGGAGTGCGGAAGGGCCGGCCGCTGACGCCGTTGACGAAATGCGGGATGCCATTGGTCAGAAAGGCCGCGGCGATGAAATGGGCGATATAGGCGATCCAGGGCAAAGGCTTCTCCGGTGCTGCGAGTGGCATTGACGGAGGAATGTGGCCGGGAATGTTATGCCGGCAAGAGGAGGCTAAGCATGTCGCACAAAAGCGTGCAGCGGTTTTTGCGGCAACGACATGCGTAAAAACCAAGAGCTAAAGCGCGAGGCGCGACGTTGAAAGATCGCGACGCGCTTTAGAAACATAAGTGGTGCCGCAGCCCGCCGCCGAATAGCGACGGACCTGGCCGGGTCAGATCAGCATGAAATCCTTGAATTGAAGCGCCGGGGAATTGTCGAGATCGGCCACATGGATTGCCGCACCCGCGGCACTTCCATCCGCATCAAAGGATAGAATGCCGCTGGTCTGGTCGTAGATCAGTCTATCGTCAGCTTCGAGTGCTTTGGTGCCGACGACGAAATTCTCATCCGAAAATCTCGATAGGCTGAGTGCGGCGAAAATCGAATGGTCGAGTAGCAGCTTGTCGCCGGCCGCCGAGGAGAAATCCCGGATCTTGTCGATGCTCACATTGTCGGGCTTAACGTCGAAAACGAAGGAATCGGCCCCTCCGCCGCCGGTCAGAATGTCTGCGCCGGCTTTGCCGATCAGCTTGTCGTTGCCGAGTCCGCCGCTCATCTGGTCGGCCCCCTTGCCGCCGTTGAGACTGTTGCTGCCGTCGTTGCCGGTCAGCACGTTGGACGTGTTGTTGCCCGTCGCGCTGAGATTGGCCGTTCCGGTCAAGGCAAGGTTTTCGATCGTTCCCGATGTATGCGCCTGATCGACCAGGCTGAAGGAGATTGCCGACCGGACGCTGTCCTTGCCGGATCCACTGGCTTCATCGGCAAAGTCGCCTTTATTGTCGATCACATAGGTGTCGTTGCCGCCGTGCCCCGACATGCGGTCGGCACCAGTGCTTCCGTCAAGAATATTGTTGCCGGAATTGCCGGTGAGAACATTCGCCAGGCCATTCCCGGTGCCGTTCAGATTGGCGGTGCCGGTCAGTGTCAGATTCTCGATGTTTCCGATCGTATGCGCCGTATCCTTGAGGCTGAAGCTGATCGACGACATGACGGTATCCGTCCCGCCGCCCCGGCTTTCGTCGACGATTTGAGCAGAGTTGCTGACGGTGAATATGTCGTTGCCGGTGCCGCCATAGATATGGTTGGGTGCCGGCGGCGTGCTGGTGGTGCCGCCTTCGATGTCGATGATTACGGGATGATCGACGACATTAACCGTCAGGGACGAGACGTTGCTGAGGCTTTTGATCGCCGTCGTCCCGGTCAGCGGGTCGAAGACCTTCACGGAGCCGAAGGCGGCGCCGAGATTGACTTTGACGGCTGTATTTGCAGCCTGAATGGCCGTATCGGTGGACTGGTTCCAGATATCGGGCTCGTTCCAGAGGATGATCTGATAGCTTCCGTCCGATTTTTCCGTGAGCAGGCTGCGGGCCGAGGGCGGCAGGCCGTCGATCGAATAGTTGAGCGCTCCGGCGCTGAAGCTCGCCTTCTGAGCGCCGTCATCCGCAAGGATTTCGGTCAGATTGTGGATCGCCGTCGCAGCCGGCTTGGCCGAATAGTCGAGATGAAAGAGGCCGAAATGCTTTTCCTGATTGGTGCCCTGCGGATCGGTATAGGCGTCCAGCAATTCGTAGATGAACGTGTTTTTCGATCCGAGTGCCGCGCCGTCCATCAGCGTATTGAGCAGGAGCTTTGCCTGCGTCGCTTCGTTGACGCCTTCCCAGCCGCCATTGGTGTCGGCGGTCAGCGACGTATGGTAACCGGTCTCGGTGATCGCAAGCGGCTTGCCCGGATCGGCAGCGCGCTGAACGCCGGATTCTCGGGAAAGCCATGAATATGGCTGGTCGCCATCCTTCGCATAGGTGTGGATCGTCGTGTAGTCGGACGCGGAAGCGACCGTATATCCGGTAAAGCTGAGGACCGGGATGTCCTTCAGCAACGGATCGGCGTTGACGGCGGCAGACAGGTCCCTCTGATAGGCGACCGCTGCGGCCTGGCCGCTCAGGCCGTGATAGCTGACCGGCCAGTTATTGACTTCGTTCGGGCCTTCGATGCCGACGACCGATCCGGGATGGGCCTGCACGAAATCATGCAGCCGCTGGACCACGGTGGCGGGGTCGACTTCCCGCTGCGCGCTGAAGACGAATTGCACGCCGGCCTTGGCCGCGTCGCCGAGATGCGTTTGGCCGTTGGGATCGGAAGCGGAGTTGGGGGCGTGATCGCGGACTGTATCAAGGCCAAGATAGTCGAGTGCTTTAACAACTTCTCCGACATTGGAATATTTTCCGTCGGTGTAGTCGATATGCGTATCAATTCCAAAGGAGCGAATAATATCGTTTATTCTAACGGCTTGAGCCATAAGTTATTCTCCCGGTTTACGAGGGAATTGGCGATGGGAATGAATCCCCATTTGTTGAAACCAATTCGATTTAATACACGAGGAGGGTCGTGCGGCGATGACTCGTTATCCATGATATATTGTCCCGAATGTGGCTCGCTTCGGATTGTATTTATTATGAAATCTGCGCTTGCATTTTTTCGTCCGGCCGGTTGATCATGCCCGAGTGGGACGGCCCATAGGCAGAGTCCGGTGAAATCCGACATGGTTTTGGAGGATCCGATGACCGTCGATGTTCAATTCCGGTTTCGCAGCGGCTTGCCATCGATGGCGTTCGGCGATGTCCGTCTCTGCGGCAGTTGGGACGAGCAAGGCCGCGTCTCGCATGAGTGGACATCTGTTTCGATGCGGCCTTCCCGTGATGAGGATGGCTATGATGTCTTCGTCGCCGATGTATCGTTTCCCGACGCCGGGATCGGCACGCATTTCCGCTGGGGGGTCGAGCTGGATCGGCCTGATGCTTCCGGCCTATGGGCGATCGCCGCCGAATTGGACGACGAGGTCTCGACGCGTCGCGAACGCTCCTTCGACCTCCACCCGGACCTGGCGCCGCAGACCTATTATCTGACGTGGATCGGCCGTCTGGGGGCGAATCGAACTGAGCGGCGCAACAGTGCCGACGGCATTCGCTTCGCGGTCTGGGCGCCGAACGCCAGGGCGGTTTCGCTTGTCCTGGCCGATCCGGCCATCGGCTACATCGCCGACGACGGCACCGGTGCAGTCGCAACCATCGCGATGCGCAAGACCGTCGACGGCTTCTGGACCGTCGAAACCGGCGATGATGACGGCCTTGCCGATTTCGACGGCATGGTCGCCACCCCCTATATGTACCGCATCACGAAGGATGACGGATCGCTCGTCTACCGCACGGATATCTGGTCGCTCATGCAGATCGGCGCGGGGGACTTCGATCCGGATGGGGCGGTCTATCACGGATCGCCGGCGTCATTGGACGGACCGCAGAGCTGTTCGGTCGTCTGCGACCCGAAGCGGGTGGTACTGCCATCGGGAGAGGAGCTTACCGCCGAGGCCTTCTGGGCCGACGAATTCGCCGGCGGCCAAAAGATTCCCGATCGGCTCGAGGATCTGGTGATCTATGAACTGCATGTCGGCGCCCTCGGTTTCGGCAAGCCCGCGCCCGGTACGCTCGATGATGCCGTCGCCTTCGTCGAACATCTCGCAGCGCTCGGCGTCAACGCGGTGGAACTGCTGCCGATTGCGGAATTCGAGACCCGGGCCAACTGGGGCTACGGCACCTCGCATTTCTTTGCCGCCGATCAAGGGGCCGGCGGCACCGACCGGCTGAAGATGTTCATCAAGACCTGCCACCAGCGCGGCATCGCCGTCATCCTCGATGTCTGTTACAACCACTTCGATCCGGATGGCGAGCGGGCGCAATGGGCCTATGATTCCAACGATCACACCCGCAATATCTACTATTGGTACGAGGGACGGCCCGGCGATTACGCCGATCCCACGGGCGGCTACATCGACAACATCTCGACGGGATGGGCGCCGCGCTTCCATGAGGAAGCCGTGCGCCAGCTTTTCATCTCCAGCGCCGCCTTTTTCGTCTCCGTCTGCCATATCGATGGTTTCCGGCTCGATCAGACGAGTTCGATCCATCAATATCCGGTTCTGCATGCCGATGGCCGGCGCGCCGATCGGGCCGCCGCCTTCGGCGCCAAATTCCTGAAGCAATGGACCCGCACGATGCGGCTCATCAAGCCGCAGCTTTTCCTGACGGCCGAGGATTATTCGGACTGGTCGGCGATGACCGAGCCAAGCCTGACCGGCGACGGGCTCGGCTTCGATGCGACCTGGTATGGTGACTTTCATCACAATCTCGTCGAATATCACGGCGGTGCGCAGGCGCAGCTGTTGAAGAATGCCGGCTTCGGGGACCAGCGGGCGCTGACCATGTCGTCTCTTGCCGGCGCTTTGCAGACAAGCGCGCACTCCAAGGTAGTCTATAACCAGTCGCACGACGATTGCGGCAATCGTGAAGGATCGGCGCGAACCGCTGTGATCGCGGTCAATTTCGCGCCTGTTGTCGGTGAGACCAGGACGTGGGCGGAGGCGAGATCGAGGTTCGCGGCGGCGATGACGCTGCTATCGCCGGGGACGCCGATGTTTTTCATGGGCGAGGAAATCGGTGCCCTGAAGCCCTATCGCTACAATGATTTCCTCGCCAACCGGGAGAATATTCTCGGCGCAGCCGATGGCCACGGGGCAGGGATGATCAGCTGCTATCGCGATCTGATAGCGCTCAGTGTCGGAGAGGCAGCCATTCGCTCGCGCAACATCGCCATTCCCCTGGTTCACGACGAAAATCGGGTGATCGCCTTTCATCGCTGGAACGACGGCGAGGATTTCCTCGTCGTGGGCTCGCTGAACGATGCTCCCTTCGAACACGGCTACCGGTTGCACAGCGACCGCTTGGGAGATGACCTCTGGGAGGAGGTCTTCAACAGCGATTCTCGCAGATATGGCGGCTGGAACGTCGGCAACGGCGGCGGAAGGCTCCGAGCCACGGCGGGAGTGCTCGATCCCGTGCTGCCGGCGTCAGGCGTTCTGGTCTTTCGCAGGCTGTGACAAGTGCACGCCGGCAACGGTCAAGCAAAGCCGAGCGGCAGATTTTCCAGTTTCCTGTCATTGCCGTAGTCGCGCTCATGCGGCGAGCGACGACGGCCGTCGCGGCGAACGGAAAGATCGATCCGGTTTTCGGCGAAGATCCCATCGGGCCAGGTGCCGGTGTCATGGCAATCGGCGTCGATTTTGGGGGCAAGGATTTTCAGGATCATTGGGGTTCCTCCACGGCGCGGCATCAACACTCGGAAAGGCCGCTTCGTTCCATTTATAAAACCCGAATTATTAATAAATTAACCATAATCGCCAGGCGAGAACCAGTCATCGCCTGACGTTGACCTGACGTTGAAATGATTGGCCCATGGAACTCCGGATGTTGATCGCCGTTGATGTCAATGAACACAGGAGGTTCCGATGCAGTTGATCGATACGCGAGTGACACAGGCCGGCGACATCTTCACCGTCGAATTCTTGGGCGAAGGCGGAGAATCGATTTCCGTCAAAATCGACAACTCCCATGGCGAGCTTGATGATGCGACGGCGGTCGACCACGCCAAGGTCATGATGGTTCAGCTGACCAGCTTTGCCGGCAGCGAGCCGGACGGCAGCATCAACCGTTACGATGCCTTGAGCAACGGCAATTTTGACGAAGGCAGCAAGGGTCTGATCGGCCAGCCGAGCGCGCGTTCGGCTGGGGACAGCGAGACGCTGGAGGAGGAGTTGAACGAGGGCCTTGAAGACAGCTTCCCTGCAAGCGACCCTGTCTCGGCAACGGTATCGTCCATCCCAGCCAACGCACCACGGCATTGATTTCACCGCAATCTCAATCCCAAATGCTGGCCAAGGCTGCCCCGGTTCCTGCGGGCAGCTTTTTCTTGCATGACAAATTGATGTCAAAACTGAAAAACAGCTGAAAACAGCAGATGTCTGATTGACATGGGAGCCTTCTAGAGAGGGCCCGAGAAGGAAGCGCGGGTGACGCGCTTCCGACGTCTCGGAGATGCGCCCATGAAGATGATTCAGACATGAAAATCATTCAGATCACCGACACCCATTTCAGTCCCGACAAGCCGCATTTCAACGGCAACTGGGCGCCGCTTCTGAGCTGGATCGAAGAGACCGGCGCCGACCTGATCGTCCATACCGGCGATCTCACCGTCGACGGCGCCGACAAGGACGCCGACATCACCTTCTCGATGGACCTGATGCGCCAGGTGTCGATCCCGATGCTGATCGTCCCCGGTAATCACGATGTCGGCCATCTCCAAGGATCGGACCAGCCGGTCAATGCCGAGCGGCTCGCCCGCTGGCGCAGCCTTGCTGGCCCCGACCGCTGGCTGGAGGATGCGGCCGGCTGGCGTTTCATCGGCTTGAACGCGCTGCTTCTCGGCCATGAGGATGACGAGGAGGAGGCCCAGTTCGAATGGCTCGATCAGGCGCTTTCCGACAGGGCAGGGCGGCGCGTGGCGCTGTTTGCGCACAAGCCGCTGTTCGTCGATGCGCCCGACGAGGGCGATACCGGCTATTGGAGCGTTCGCCCGGTCCAGCGTCGGCGGCTCTATGATCTCATCGCTTCCCATGACGTGGCACTGTTTGCGAGCGGCCATCTCCACTGGGCTTGGCAGGGGCGCTTTAACAACACCCAGCTGACATGGGGTCCGTCGGCCGCCTTCATCATCGACAAGATGGAGCGGGAGATGCCGGGTGAACGTCTGATCGGCGCCGTCATCCATGAGTTCGATACTTCAGTCGAAAGCACGATTGTCGCCGTTCCCGGCATGACCGCCCATGTGCTCGACGACGTCGTGCATGAGGTGTATCCCCAGGCGGTCAAGCAGCGGGAACCGGTCGAATGAGCGCGCTCTCGCTTCGCGGCATCACCAAGGCTTTCGCCGGCAACCAGATCCTCGATGGCGTCAGCCTGGATATTGCGGCCGGCGAATTCATCGCGCTAGTCGGCCCCTCCGGCTGCGGCAAGAGCACGCTGCTGCGCGTTCTGGCCGGCCTCGACCATGCCGACCGCGGCGAGATCCTGATCGGCGGGCGCGACATGTCCGGCGTCGCAGCCGCCGACCGCAACATCGCCATGGTCTTTCAGTCCTACGCGCTCTATCCACATCTGACGGCGTCTGAGAATATCGCCGTGCCTCTGGCGATGCGCCGGCTGTCGAGGATGCAGCGGCTGCCCTTCATCGGCTCGCTGATGCCCGGCCAGCGCGCCACCCGCGTGAAGATCGCCCGCGACGTCAGGGAGATGGCGACGTCGCTGAAGATCGACCACCTTCTCGACCGCAAGCCCGGCCAGATGTCCGGCGGCCAGCGTCAGCGCGTGGCGCTTGCCCGCGCCATGGTGCGCCAGCCGAACATCTTCCTGATGGACGAGCCGCTGTCCAACCTCGACGCCAATCTGCGCGTCCACGCCCGCGGCGAGATCGTCGACCTGCATCGCCGAGCCGGCGTGCCGACGCTCTATGTCACCCACGATCAGGCGGAAGCGCTGTCGATGGCCGACCGTGTCGCTGTGATGATGGGCGGAAAATTGCTGCAGATAGCAAGCCCCGAAGTCATCTACGACGATCCCGCCCATATCGAAGTCGCCCGCTTCATCGGCCAGCCGCGCATCAATCTGCTGCCGGCCTTTGCCGAAGGCGGCGTCATTCTCTGCGGCGGCCTGCGGCTTATGCTCGACAATGCGCCGGACAGGAAGATGCCGGTCACGATCGCCATTCGCCCCGAATTCGTCTTTCTGTCCAGGAGCCGGCATGATGGACTTGCCGCCCGGATCGAACGCGTCGAATTCCTGGGCTCCGAAGTCATCCTCCATTGCCGGCTCGAAGCGATCAGCGAGACCATCATCGCCAAGGTTCAACCGTCCGAAGCCGCAGGCCTTGCCGCCGGTGATGCCGTCGGGCTGCGGCTCTCGCCCGGCCGGACGCTGATCTTTGCCGAGGATGGCAGCCGGCTGGCCGGCAGCGTTGCCACGGGTGATGCCGGGCTCACCGCAGGTGATGCCGGGCTCGGCTCTGCCGATGCCGGGCTCGGCTCCGCCGATGCCGGGCTGATGGCGGGCCACTCTCAATGGGAGAGGGCGCATGGCTAGCGTCGTCTCGATGGCTGCGCCGCATGATTCCGCCGCTGCGCATCGGCGCAGCGAGGCCCAGATCGCCTGGATGCTGGTGCTGCCGGCGATGATCCTGCTGTTCCTCTTCGTGCTCTTGCCGGTTGCATCTGTGATCGTGCTCGGCTTCACCGATTTCGAACTCGGCTTCGGCAAGTTCCGTTTCGTCGGCTTCGAGAATTATGCGCACCTGATCACCGACCGCACCTTTCGCAAGTCGCTGTGGAATACGACGGTCTATACGGCGATCGTCGCCCCCGTCTCGATCCTTCTCGGCCTCGGCATTGCCATGCTGATCGAGAGCGAAACCGCGGCGCGCAGCTTCTTCCGCACCGCCTATTTCCTGCCGGTCGCCTCGCTGATCGTCGCCATGGCGACCGTCTGGCAATATATGTTCCACCCCACAATCGGCCCGATCAATGCGCTGCTGGCCCTTGTCGGGCTTCCCGGTCCGAACTGGTTGGGCAGCTCCGGCACCGTGCTTTACAGCCTCTCGATCATCGGCGTCTGGCAATCGGCCGGCTTCAACATGGTGCTGTTCCTGGCCGGACTGACGGCGATCCCGCGTGAGCTTTACGCCGCCGCCGAAGTGGATGGCGCCAGATCCTCCTTCGACCGCTTCCTGCTGGTGACCTGGCCGATGCTCGGGCCGACGACGCTCTTCGTCATCACCATCAGCATCACCAATGCGGTCAAGGTCTTTGAGACGGTCAAGACCCTGACCGACGGCGGCCCCAATAAGGCGTCGGAAGTGCTGCTCTTTACCATCTACCAGGAAGGCTTCGTCTATCTGCGCGTTGGGTATGCCTCGGCGATGACGGTGGTCTTCCTGCTGATCCTGGTGGTGCTGATGTTCCTGCAGTATCGCGTCCTCGATCGCCGGGTGCATTACACATGATGACCAGCGCTTTTTCCCTCGGCAGGATCATCCGCCTGACCCTGCTCTCACTGGGCGCGATCGTCTTTCTGTCGCCCTACGCCTTCATGATCTCGACGGCTGGCAAGGCACAGAGCGATATCTTCACCTCGTCGCTATCGCTCATCCCGGCGCATCTCACCTATGTCGAGAATTTTGCCAAGGCTTTGAGCCGGGTGCCGATGGCGCGGCTCTTGTGGAACGGCGTCGTCGTCTGCGGGCTGATCTTCTTCTTCCAGGTGCTGGTGGCGATCCCCTGCGCCTACGCCATGGCGAAGCTGCGCTTTGGTGCCGCCCGCGCCATGATGGTGCTGGTCATGCTCGGCCTGCTGGTGCCGATCCATGCGACCGCGCTGCCGCTCTATGTCGCCTTCGACCGCGCTTCGCTGCTCAACAGCTATGCCGCCCTGGTCGCGCCCTTCACCATTTCGGTCTTCGCGATCTTCATGTTCCTGCAGTTCTTCCGCGCCATGCCGGATGATCTCATCCATGCCGCCCGTCTCGACGGCATGTCGGAAATCGGGATCGTTGCCCGCGTCATCGTGCCGAATGCCTGGCCGGCGGTCACCGCCTTTGCCATCTTCTCGGTCGTTGCCCATTGGAACGATCTCTACTGGCCGCTGATCGTCATCAGCAAGCAGGACTACGCCACGCCGCCGCTGGGCCTGATGTATTTCCGCGCCGCAGAGGCCGGCGACGACTACGGCGCACTGATGGCGGCGACCCTCATGATTACCCTTCCCCTCGTCGCCGCCTTCCTGCTTGCGCAGAAGCGTTTCGTCGAGGGCATCACCATGACCGGACTCAAAGGCTGACCGGTTTCAACCCAGGAGAACGAGCGATGAAACATATCACCCAGATTCTCGCCGCAGCGGCCGTATCCTTGGCAATCGCGCTTCCCGCGCATGCCGAGACGACGCTGACGGTTCACTACCCGATGCCGGGCTTCTTCAAGGACGTGATGGACACGATCTCGAAGAAATTCATGGTAGAAAACCCCGATATCAAGATCCAGTTCGCCAGCCCCTCGGCCACCTATGAAGAAGGCATCCAGACGATCCTTCGTCAGGTCGGCACCAGCGAAATGCCCGATATCACCTTCATCGGCCTCAACCGCCTGCGCATGCTTGACGAACGCGACGTCGCCGTCGACCTCGGTCCGCTCGTCAAGAAGGACGGCAACATGGCCGAGCAAGGCTTCTCCGACACGATCCTCAAGCTCGCCCAAGTCAAGGGCAAGCAGGTGGGGCTGGCTTTCGCGACCTCCAACCCGATCATGTATTACAACGCCGATCTCGTGAAGGCGGCTGGCGGTAACCCCGACAATCCGCCGAAGACCTGGGATGAGGTCATCGCGCTCGGCGGCAAGATCAAGGCGCTCGGCAACGGTGTCGACGGCATCGATTTCCGCTGGCAGGGCGACGACTGGATGTTTTCGGCTCTCCTCTTCGGCGCCGGCGGCAAGATGCTGAGCGATGACGAAAGCAAGGTTGCCTTCAACGGTCCGGAAGGTCAGAAGGCCGTCGAAGTCCTGCATCGCTTGGTCACCGAGGGCGGCATGCCTGTCTTCACCAAGCCCGCAGGCGAACAGGCTTTCGCAGCCGGCAAGGTCGGTTTCGAATTCCAGACGACGGGCGCGCTGCGCAACACGATCAAGAATGTCGGCAACAAGTTCGATCTGCGCACTGCCAGGATCCCGCTGATCGATTCGGTGAACGGCCGCCTGCCGACGGGCGGCAACGCCGTCGTCATCCTGACGCATGACGCCGCCAAGCAGGATGCTGCCTGGAAGTTCGCTAAATTCGCCGCCGGCCCCTACGGTGCTTCCGTCGTCGTGCCTGGCACCGGTTATGTTCCGAACAATGAGCTTGCCGCGAAGTCACCCGAATATCTCGGCGATTTCTACAAGCAGAACCCGCTGTTCCAGGCCGGCCTCAGCCAGATGCCGGTGATGATCCCCTGGTATGCCTTCCCCGGCTCGAACGGCGTCAAGGTCACGCAGACGATCGTCGACAACCTGTCGCGCATCGTCGACCAGTCGGCCGAGCCGAAGGAAGCGCTCGACGACGCGGCCGCTGACGTCGAGGACATGCTGCCGCGCAGCTGATCTCCTATCTCACCAGGCATAGGGCAGGGGTCGCCATGCCGAGCGCGTGGCGGCCTCTTCTTTTCCCTAGCTTCTCAGATGGCGCGCACCGTGCCGCCGCGGCGTAGCGTATAGGCGACGTCGAGATGACGGGCAGGGGCGGCATTCTCCGCCATGTCGAGGAGCAGCGAGGCGGCCGTCGCCCCCATGCTGGCATCCGGCATTTCGATCGTCGTCAGCGGCGGATCGATCAGCCGGCCGATGGCGATGCCGTCGAAGCCGGCGACCGAAACATCGCCCGGCACCGAGAGCCCTTCGCGCTTCAGCGCGCCGATGACGCCGAGCGCCAGAAGATCGTTCGAGGCGATGATCGCCGTCGGCGCAAGCGAGTTCATCGACATGCCGAGATCGAGCTGGTCAAAACCGTTGACGAAGGGGATCTGCATCACATCGAGCGCTGTCAGCCCGCTCTCGGCCATGGCGTCGAGATAACCCCGGTAGCGAAGATGTGCGCGGTCGGAGGCAGCGAAATTGCCGGAAAGAAACAGAATGCGGCGATGACCCATGCCGATCAGGAACGCCGTGATCTCGCGGCCGGCGCCGCGATTGTCGGCGGTGACAGCCGCCGGAAATTGCGCCGTCGGCAGGTTGTTGAGCAGCACGGTCGGCGGCAGCCTGGCAAGCAGCGCCTGGCTGGTCGAGGGATCGCAGACGGTGAGGATCAGCCCGGTCGGCCGGTCGTTCAGGAGGGCTGCCACGGCATCGGCCTCGCGCGCCGGATCGTAATTCGACTGGGCGATCAAGACGCCGTGGCCGGCCACCAGCATGCGGTTCTGGATGCTCGACAACGACGAGGCAAAGACCGGATTGGTGATGCTCGGGATCAGCACGCCGACCACGGGCCTGCGGCCAAGCCTGCCGGCGGAGTGATAACCGAGTTCGGCGGCCGCACGGCGCACTTTGCGCACCATCAGGTCGCTCGCCGGTCCGTTGCGGTTGAGAACACGGCTTGCGGTCGCCAGCGAGCAGCCTGCCCGGAATGCGACCTGCTCCAACGTCGCCATGAAAGCGCCTCCTGGTAACCTCATCAAGGCGCAATCCTTTAAGTGGGTTCAATGACATTGGTCTGACGCTCGGCCGGAATTGTCTCCTTCTTATCCATTCGCGCACATGGACGTTGATGCGAAATGCAACCTGTGGAATAGTCGAATCGACGCCATCTACGCTTTTCCTGCTCATCACCTGGACAAGAATGTCTCACAAACAAATGGAATGCTCCACGGCGCGGTGGTTTCTCGCGGCGGTCTGCCTTGCTGCAAACTTCGCGTTGCCAGCCTATGCGGACACCCCATCCGAGCCTTGGCCGCAAACGCAAAGCGACCTGCAAGCCGAGACTGGCGTGCATTTCGGCACGCTCGCCAACGGCATGCGGTTTGCGATCATGCGCAACGTCACGCCGCCCGGACAGGCCGCGATCCGCTTTCGCATCGGCGCCGGCTCGCTCGAGGAAAACGACAACCAGCAGGGTCTGGCGCATTTTCTCGAGCACATGGCCTTCAAGGGTTCGACGCATGTCGCCGAAGGGGAGATGATCCGTATCTTGCAGCGCAAGGGCCTGGCCTTTGGACCGGACACCAACGCCCATACCTCTTATGACGAGACTGTCTATGCGCTCGATCTGCCCGAGGTCGATGCGGACACAGTTTCGACGGGCCTGATGCTGATGCGGGAAACGGCGAGCGAGCTGACCCTCGATGCCGGAGCTTTCGATCGCGAACGCGGCGTCATCCTGTCGGAAGAGCGGCTGCGCGATACACCGCAGTCTCGCGCAGCGCTCGGAATCATGAATTCGTTGCTCGCCGGCCAGCGCGCGACCATGCGCGTGCCGATCGGCAAAGCCGACATCATCAGCAATGCGCCGGTAGACCTCGTCCGTGATTATTACCGGGCCAACTACCGACCCGATCGGGCAACGTTGATCGTAGTGGGCGATATCGACCCGGCCGCCATGGAAACCGAAATCCGGCAGCGCTTCGGCGACTGGAAGGCCGTGGGGCCGGCGCCGGCAAAACCGGATCTTGGCACACTGGCGGCGAAAGGCGAAAGTGCCGAGGTGATCACTGTTCCCGGCGGCATGACGAGCATACAGGTCGCCTGGACGCGTCCCTATGACGCCGCGCCTGATACCTCTGCCAGGCGCCGCGCCGAGCTTATTGAGGATCTCGGGCTGCTGGTGCTCAAACGGCGGGTGAGCGCTATCGCCAGCAAGGCGGATGCCCCTTTCATCAGCGCGGGCGTCGGCTCGCAGGATCTCCTCGATTCCGCGCATGTCGTCCTGGTCTCGGCAAATTCCGAGGCGGACAAATGGCAGGCGGCGCTCACGGCCATCGACCAGGAACAGCGTCGTATCCAAAAATTCGGCGTTGAAAAGGCGGAGATCGATCGCGAAATCCGCGAATATCGCTTGGCTCTGCAAGCTGCCGCAGACGGAGCCGCGACGCGCGCGACCATCGACATCGCCTCGGCGCTGGCTGGCAGCGTCGACGACGATCAAGTCTTCACCTCGCCTGCCGAAGACCTCTCGCTGTTCGAGACGATAACGAAGGGCGTCACGATGGCCGAGGTCAATCAAGCCCTTCAGCGTGCTTTCTCCGGCAACGGTCCGCAGGTCGTGCTGCAGACGCCCCAATCACCGCAGGGCGGAGCCGACACGGTTCGGCAAGTCTATGACGCTTCGAATGCCATTGACGTCTCGGCGCCATCCGGTGCTGCTGACGTCGCCTGGCCCTACACCCATTTCGGCGAGCCGGGCGCAGTGGTCGAACGCCGCGCCGTCGAAGATCTTGGCTTGACCATGGTGCGCTTTTCCAATGGCGTGCGGCTGACCGTCAAGCCAACCAAGCTGCGTGCCAACGAAGTGCTGGTGCGCGAAGATATCGGCCGCGGTCGGCTGGATTTGCCGCGCGACCGTTCCCTCGCGACCTGGGCATCTCCGGCCGTCGTGCTGTCCGGCGTGAAGGCCATGGATTACGAGGATATACAGAAAGCGCTGACCGCCAACATCGTCGGCGTCGACTTCTCGGTCGGCGACAGCTCCTTCAGGTTCGACGGTCGGACACGGACGGAAGATCTTGCGACGCAGCTGCAGCTGATGACCGCCTACACCTCCGATCCAGCCTACCGTCCCGAGGCGTTCAAGCGTGTGCAGCAGGCCTATTTGAGTGGCCTCGATCAGTATGACGCGTCGCCCGGCGGCGTTGTCAGCCGCGCTTTCGCAGGTCTCGTGCATTCCGGCGATCCGCGCTGGACCTTCCCCGACCGCGCGCAATTGTCCGCCGCCAAGCCGGACGATTTCGAGGCGCTGTTCCGGCCGATGGTTTCCAATGGCCCGATCGACATCACCATCGTCGGCGACGTAACGGTGGACGACGCAATCGGGCTGACGGCTGAAACCTTTGGCGCTTTGCCGCCGCGCCCGGAGACGGCGTCGAGCACCGATCGGGACGAGGTGCGTTTTCCGGCGACGACCGTAAAGCCCGTTTTGCAGGCCCATAGCGGCAGGGCAGACAATGCCGCCGCCGTCGTTGGAGCTCCCATCGGCGATCTGCTCTCCGATCTGCCGCGCTCCTTCACCGCCAATGTCGCCGTGCAGATTTTCCAGAACAGGCTGATCGACCAGTTTCGCATTGCAGAAGGCGCAAGCTATGCCGTGCAGGGCGACGTCGACCTGTCAAGGGAAGTCCCTGGCTATGGCTACGCCTATTTCTACGTCGAGACAGGCCCGGAAAAGGTCGCGCGCTTTTACGCCCTTGTCGACGAGATCGCCAATGATCTCAGATCGCAGGAGGTCTCCCCGGACGAGCTTGCGCGCGCCCGGGAACCCATCATTGAGACATTGAAGCATCAGCAGCAGAGCAATGAATATTGGCTCTCATATCTGCACCATGCTCAGACGGATTCGCGTCGTTTAGACCGGATACGCGATAGTCTCGGCGGCTACGACAAGGTCACCGCCGGCGATATCCGCGCGTTTTCCACGGCCTATTTCGGCCCGGAAAAGTTCTGGAAATTCGAAGTGCTGCCGGCGGCGGTACGATAGGAAGGGAACACCGCTCAGGAACGGCGTTTGACCACGCGCATGTTCATCTCCGAGCGAAGAGTAAAACCCTGCGTTTTGTAGAGGGAAATGGCCGAGATATTCGCCGCATAGGCATGCAGATAGGCCGTGTCGCCGCTGGATGCGATTTCGCCGGCAACGAAACGGAAAAGCAGGGTGCCGAAACCGCGCCCCTGGAAATCGGGATGGGTGCAAAGCCCGCTGAGCTCGATGAAGCCGGTCTGCCGCATTCGCTGACCGGCCATCGCCACCAGGCGGCCTTCGCTTCTGATCCCCCAGAAGCTGCCGAGGCTCTGGGCCCGCAGCGTGAACGGCCCGGGTTTGGTCAATGTCGCCAAGGCCAGCATGTCGGCGGCGTCCGCCTCCGTCAGCGGCTCGATGCGAGAATCCGAAATTCGCCCTTGAGGCCGCTCGGCAACCATCTGCACCACCGATGCCTCGGCGACGACGGCTAGCCCCGCTGGGATGACGATCGGTCCGGCTTCAACGAGGATCATGCTCTCCTCCGACGCCGGCAGCGCCTCCAGCGCGTCGAGGCTCTCCGGCCTGTCGTCGGCAGACGCCGCGAAGGGGACGATCGACGGCGGGTATCGCCGCGCATTTTCATTGCCTTCCGCAAGATGGGAGTGCGCGCTCTCCAGCGCGCTCCAGATTGGACGGTCGAGAACATGTTTCATCGTGTTTTCTCCTTGGCGGGGCTCCGCTGTGCCAGCGGCGCCTCTGCAAGCCCGTCCTCGATGGCGGCGAGCTGTTCGAGAATCGGCCCGTCGAGATCGCCGCAGAGATCGGCGACGGCTGCCGCGACACGCGGCCAGACCGATATCTTCGAATAGTCGATGAGTTCCTGGCCCTTGTCGGTCAGCGAGACCAATCGGCGGCGCTGATCATCCGGCGCCGGCTGCATGTCGACGAAACCGAGTTCGAGAAGCTGGCCGGTGGTCCTCGTGGCGCCCGGCTGGGTAATGCCCACTGCCTGCGCCAGCTCGCCGACCGTCAGCGGGCCGGCCCGGTCGATCGCCGCCAGGAATGGGTATTGGCCCGCCTGGATGCCAAGGCCGATCTCGTCGATGATCTGCTGCGTATCTGCCTGCAACCTCTCGCCGATGCGCCTCAGACGGCTGCCCATGCACAGAAACCCGAGCGTTCGGACCACATCCTCGACCATGCCATTCCCCCATTTGTATCGATGGTTATATAACGTGTTATATATTTGCTCAACCTGCTAAATTGAGTGCAGGTGAGCCATCGCAAAACCGGGCTGCTTGTGAGACGCCAAGCCCGCATTTGTGTCAAACCCAGTGGCTCGCTCAGCCCCGTCGCCTTTCCGCGATCAGAAGCACCGCCAATATGCAGCTGAGCAGGGCGAGCGACGATGGCAGCCCCTGATGGCCAATCCGTTGCATCGCCAGTCCTGTCGCGGGCGAGCCCACGATGCCGCCGATGCCCCATACCAAGGCGAAGGCGGCGTTACCGGCGATCAAGGCCTGGCCGGTGAAACGCTCGCCGAGCTGGATCAGCGACAGGGTATAGATCCCGAACGAGACGCCGCCCCAGGTGAAAACCAGCGGCCAGATGAGCCACGCATCGAAGACGAGCGGCAGCAAGAGGCAACTGGCCAGGCAAGTCAGGACGCAAAGCAACATGGTCCGTGTCGACCCGAACCGCTCGGCCACGCGCCCGAGCAGGATCTGCAGCGCGGCATTGCCTGCGATGAAGCAGGTGATCAGCGAAGCGATACGCTCCTCGCCGCTGCCCAGGGCGGCGCCATAGACCGCAAACAGCGAAAGCAGGATCTGCTCAAAGGCGGCCGCCGCGAAAACCGCAAACAACAGCAGCGGCGCCAGTGCGAAGAAGCCGCCGACGGATGTTGCCTTGCCTTCCTCAGGCGTGGCGGGCAGGCGCGGGGCGACCGCAAGCACGATCAGGCCGCAGAGGAGGAAGGCGGCGATGCCGATCATGAAGGGCGGCCAACCCTCAGTGCCGGCGAGGCCGAGCGACAGCGGGCCAATGGCGAAGCCACCCGAAACGATCGATGAATAGAGGCCCATGATGCGGCCTCGGCGTGGTGCTGGCGTGATGGAGATCAGCCAGGTTTCGCTGATCACGTAGAGCGGATTGGCGAAGAAGCCGAGCAGGAAGCGCAGCGGTATCCAGGCCCAGACGTCCTGTTTCCAGGCGATCGCGATCAGCGTGAGGGCGGCGAGGATCGAACACAGGATCGCCAGCCGCGCTCCGCCCACGCGCCGCGAAAGCGCCGGAATGAAGGGGGCCGACACAATGAAACCCAGCGGCGTCATCGCCGCCGACAGGCCAATCAGCCCGGATGTCGTTCCCTGTCGCTCCAGGATAAAACTGAGCAGCGGATAGGTCAGTCCCTGGGCCACGGCGAACACCGTGACGGTGGCGATAATGCCCGTCATCGCCGCCCATGGAATGCGGTCCGCGTGCGGTGATGTGATGCTTTCGGCAGTCATGCAGATTATCCTCGTCAGACCATAGGCTTTGAGGCTCCGGGAGCCTCGACGTCAAAGAGGATGAATTCTGCAGGACAGAGGGGAGCGTCGTACTTAAGTTTTTCCAAAAAGTTCTCAAAAACGTCCAAAGGGATTAAACAGGTCAGCCCCCAATTTCATCCCAACCGTAAACCCTCGGCACGACAGTTTCAGCCAGACATCATCAGGACCATCAGGAAATGACAGCTCCGCTTTCCTTTCTCGGCCTTCCCGATCGCCTCCCCAATGGACGTTTGCCCCGTGCGGTGATCTTTGCAGCCGCCCATGGCAGCACCTATCCCGGCAAGAACAGCAGCGGCTACGCCCTGGCCGCTGGTGCCATCCGCGCGGCGAGCCAGGACGATGCACCACTCCTTGAGCACTGGGATTTCGATCTCGGCGGCCCGCTGTTCGACGGCGGGCCGGTCTCATGCATCGATGCCGGCGACATCCAGACCATCCTGCATGACAATCCCGGCAACCGGGGCCGTATCGAGGCGAAGACGCGCGAGGTGCTGGCTTTGCAGGCGGTACCGATCCTGCTCGGTGGCGACTGTTCCGTGACCATTCCCTTCCTTGCCGGCTTTGCCGATCAAGGGCCTGTCTGGGTCCTGCAGATCGATGCCCATATCGACTGGCGCGACGAAGTGCATGGTGAACGCTACGGCTATTCAAGTCCGATGCGTCGGGCAAGCGAGATGCCGCATGTCGCCGGTATGGTGCAGGTCGGCCTGCGCAGCGTCGGCAGTGCGCGCCTCGCCGACATCGAGGCGGCGCAGCGCTATGGCAGCCGCTTCGTGACCGCCCGCGAGATCCAAGCTCGAGGCGTCGAGGCCGCTCTTCAGTATATTCCGGAAGGAGCCCGGGTCGTCGTCACCCTCGATTGTGACAGCATCGATCCCAGTATCATGCCGGGCGTGGCGGCGCGTACCGCTGGCGGCCTCACTTATACGGAGGTGATCGATCTGATTGCCGGCCTCGGCAAGCGGGCTGAGATTGCGGGATTCGACCTTGTCGAACTCTATCCTCCCGCAGACGTTGATGGTCTGTCAGCCCTGACCGCCGCGCGCCTTCTGGTCAATGTCATCGGCGCCATCGTCCGGCAGGATTGAAATCCTGCTTCCTCTAGCAGCAGGCCGTGCATTCGTTGCGTTTTGGATTCTAGGCAACCTTGCCCAGACGCGGTTCCGTCCCCGCCAGCAGTCGCCGAATGTTGGCGCGATGGCGCACAATCACGTAAATGCCGCCTGTGATCACCAGTAGCCGATAAGGCAGCGGCTGCTCCAAGCCGCAGACGAGAGCGATGGCCGTTAATGCCGCCAGCATCGAACTCAGGGAAACAATCCGGAACGCCGTCAACGCAACTCCAAAAACCATCGCAGCACCTAAACCTATGGGCCATGACATCGCCAGCAACACGCCGAGTCCCGTTGCAGCCGACTTGCCCCCTGTTAAATTCAGCCAAACCGAACGGCCATGCCCTAACAACACGGCAAGTCCCGCCAGGCAAACAGCCCAAGGCATCGAGTTTTGCAGATCAAGCGCCGTCGGTGGCGTGTCCGAAGAGACTGTCGAGAACCAAGGATAAAACCAGCGGGCAAAGATAACTGCTCCGACACCTTTCAGCACATCGATCAGGAGCACCGCCAATGCAGGCCATTTGCCGAGCGTTCGCAATACGTTCGTTGCTCCTGTGGATTTGGAGCCATGCTCTCGAATGTCGATGCCCTTGAGCATTTTGCCCGCCAGATAGCCCGTGGGTGTGGAACCAAGGAGATAAGCGATCGCCAATCCAACCGCAGCCGCTATCCAAAAAACCATGGAAGTCACCTCGACGCTCTATTTTTCAGCGAGTTATTGATGGTCGTTATCGTCGTCAGCCCCGGAATACACCGCTCGCGTCCTTGATGCCATGGTGGCTTAAGCGGACGAATAGTTCCATCCAAGCTTTAAAGTCTCTAGGATGCGCCCCATGGGATCGCGCTTTGCCTTTGGTCCGTTCGTGCTTGATCCGGGGGCGGGAACGCTCCTTCGGAGCGACGATCCCGTTGCCGTTGGCCATCGCGGGGTAAAGCTGCTTGCAGCACTTGTCAGGCGGTCCGGCGAAATCTTGGGGAAGGCCGAGTTGATGGACGCGGCTTGGCCGGGCAGGGCGGTCGAGGAAGGCAATCTCACCGTCCAGATCGCGCAGTTGCGCAAGCTGCTCGGCCCGGCCGCCGATGGCGGTGAATGGATCGCCACGGTGCCGCGCGTCGGCTACCGCTTTACAGGCGCCATCAATCATCTCGGCGGCGTGAACCGAACACCTCTGCCGCTGCCCGACAAGCCATCGATCGCCGTGCTGCCCTTCGCCAATATCAGCAACGATCCCGAGCAGGAATCCTTTGCGGATGGGCTGACCGAGGACCTGATCACTGATCTCTCCAGGATGCCAGGCCTGTTCGTCATCGCCCGCAACTCGGCCTTTTCCTATAAGGGAAGGGCGATGGACGTGCGCGCCATCGCCGAGGAACTCGGGGTGCGCTACCTGCTGGAGGGGAGCGCAAGACGCGCCGCAGGGCAGGTGCGGATCAACGCCCAGTTGGTCGACGCGGTCAGTGGCGATCATCTATGGGCGGAACGCTTCGACCGCAGCCTGGACGATATCTTTGCCGTTCAGGACGAGGTCACCGGCAAGATCGTCGAGGCGCTGCTCGGCCGTCTGCGCGCGCCGCCGCGCAACCGACCGAAGAACCTCGAGGCTTACGATCTCTGTGTGCGGGCGCGCAGGCTGATGGATGATTCACCGCAGACGGCGCGGGAAGCGCATCTGATGCTGACGCGTGCGATCTCGCTCGATCCGGACTATGCCGAGGCCTATCGCTGGCTCGCCATCAACCACTGGATGGGAGAGGTCCACAGCGGCGGACCAACGCAACCGACCCGCAGCCTTGCCTTGGAACTGGCACGCAAGGCTGTCGCAATCGACCCCAACGATGCCGGCTGTCGTTGGATCCTGGCCTATCTGTTGGCCTATGAGCGCAGCTTCGACGAGGCGGATGCGGAGTTCGCCAAGGCGATCGAGCTCGATCCCAACGAGGCCGACACCTTTGCGGCGCTGTCCGATATCGCGGTTCTCGCCGGGCGGATCGGGGAGGGGCGTGAGCACATCGCCAAGGCCTTTCGGCTGAACCCGTTTCCGGCAAGCTGGTATTATCTGACGCTCGGCCAGGCGCAATATGCCGCCGGTGAGTACGAATCTGCCGTCGAGACGCTGCGCCGGGACGAGACCTATCGGACGAGCTCACGCCGTTTCCTGGCGGCAAGCCTTGCCCAGCTCGGCCGGCTCGACGAGGCGCGCGCCGAGGTCGAACTGTTCCTCGTCGCCAACCCGCATTTTTCAACCCGCCACTGGGCGGCGACCGAGCCCTTCCGCGACGCCCGGACGCTTGCACATTTCATCGACGGCTACCGCAAGGCCGGTCTTCCGGAGTGACGCCGCGTGACGCAAACACGGCCGGCCAGCCATGCGAATATTCGCGTGGTCTCCTCGGATATGATAGGATCGAGATGCATTGACCACGGGAGGGGTAAATGCACCGGATGCTTCTGCTTTTGATCCTTTGCACGCAGTCCGCATCGATATCGGCGGCGTCCGAACTTGCGATCTTCCATACTGCTTCGTTCGGCAGCAGCCGGTCGATCAGCCTCAGTCTGGCAGAGGGCAGGCCCGCCCGCGATCCCACCTTCGATTTCGACGTCGTCATTGCGCTTTTGGAGTTCGACGGCGGCGGGACGGTGCTCTATCGGGACGGAGGAAGACACCAGGCGAGCGTGCGCTGCGTTTCGCCCGCCATGGTCCGGATCAATTCCGCCGACTATGCGGTCGACGTGTCGGCGCGGCCGGGGGCCGACTGGAAGCACGATCTCTGGGCGGCGCTCTGCAACAGTCCGGTTTCCTGAGCGGTCGTACGACATGGCTTGGCCGATCGAGTGCGTCAGCCCTTCCGGGGGCGGACCTCCATGAACACGTATGGCGTGGCGGTCCCCGAGGGGATCGCATAGACGTCGAAGGACGCCTGCTGGTCGTCGCCCATTCCCAACGAACCAGGAGGCATGCCGGGCACGGCCAGCCCACGGACCGGCGGCCGTTCCCGCAGCAGACGCTGGACGGCTTCGAGCGGAACGTGTCCTTCGAGGTAGTATTCCTCGACGACGGCAGTGTGGCATCCCTCCAGGTCGACAGGTACGCCCAGCCGCGCCTTGACCGCGGCAAGATCGTCGGTGTCGCGGGCGTCGACCGAAAATCCTGCGGCCGCCATCGCCTTCGACCATTCATGACAGCAGCCGCAGTTCGGATCCTTGTAGACGGTCATCTTCGCCGGCGCGACGGCGAAGGCCCTTCCGCCAGGGAACGCCAGGGCTGATGCCGCCCATGCGATGAAGCTTCTCCTGTGCATCGTTTCCACTCCTCGATGTCCTGCCGCCCGGATCGAGGCCGGGCGGCAGGAGTCCCCTACTTTACTTCGGTGACGGTCAGCTTGCCATTCACGCGTTCGGCAACGAACTCGATGTTCGAACCTTCCTTCAGCTTTTCGAGCAGCGCCGGGTCCTCGACCCGGAAGACCATCGTCATCGCCGGCATGTCGAGGCCCTTCAGGTCCTCATGCTTGATGGTGACTTTCTTCGCCTTGGTGTCGACCTTGTTGACGACGCCCTTGGTGAATTCCTGGGCGAACGCACCGAAGGCTGCGCTGGCCGAAAGCAGGGCGGCAACGCCGATTTTGATCATAACAGTTTTCATGTTTATGGCTCCTTTTGCAGATTACTTGCCAGCGACGGTGACGTCGCCGTGCATCCCGGCTTCGTAGTGGCCGGGGATCAGGCAGGCGAACTTGAACTCGCCGTCGGTGGTGAACTTCCAGACGATCTCGCCGGACTGGCCGGCTGGAAGACGAATCGAGTTCGGATCGTCATGCTCCATCTCCGGGAACTTCTCCATGACGGCCTTGTGCTCGAGAATCTTGTCTTCCTGATCGAGCACAAACTCGTGGTCGACGGTTCCGGCATTCTTGATCGCGATCTTGACCGTCTGTCCCTTGCGGACATTGAAGACGGCCGGAGTAAACAGCATCTTGCCGTCCTCGGTTTCCTTCATCGTGACGCGGATCGTCTGCGTCGCCTTCGCCTTGTCGCCAGGCTCGCCGATGGCCATCTTGTCGCCATGGCCGCCGGCGTGATTGCCGGACGCGAGCGCCGGGGTTGCGAGGGCGACGAGCGCCAGTGCCAATACGCAGTTCTTCATGCATAGATCCTTTCTTGACGTGGGAGATTGGGCCTCAGCCTTTTGTCGGCTTCGGCGTGATTTGCGTCTTTGCGTCTTTGGCCTTGGTCGCGTCCGGCAGCTCGCCGGTCCACTCCCAGGCCTGCGTTCCCGGCGGGTTTTCGTACCAGCCCGGATCGGAGTAGTCGTCCGCCGAGATGCCCTCGCGAACCTTCACGACCGAGAACATGCCGCCCATCTCGATGGGGCCGTGTGGCCCCCAGCCGGTCATCATCGGAACGGTGTTCTCGGGAATTGGCATTTCCATTTCGCCCATATCGGCCATGCCCTTGGTACCCATGGGCATGTAGTCCGGCTGCAGCTTCCTGATCTTCTCGGCGACCTTCGACTTGTCTGCACCGATGAAAGTCGGGATGTCATGACCCATGGCGTTCATCGTGTGATGGGACTTGTGGCAGTGGATCGCCCAGTCGCCGAGGTACTTGGCATCGAACTCGTAGGCGCGCATCGCGCCGACCGGAATGTCGATGCTGACCTCCGGCCACCGCGCCTCCGGCCGGACCCAGCCGCCGTCGGTGCATGTCACCTCGAAATCGTAGCCATGCATATGGATTGGATGGTTCGTCATCGTCAGGTTGCCGACACGCACCCGCACCCTGTCGTTCTTGGAAACGACGAGGGGGCTGATGTCCGGAAACACGCGGCTGTTCCAGCACCACATGTTGAAGTCGGTCATCTCCATGATCCGCGGCACGTAGGAGCCGGGATCGATGTCGTAGGCGTTGAGCAGGAAGACGAAGTCGCGATCGACGCGCATGAACTTCGGATCCTTCGGATGGATGACGAAGAAGCCCATCATGCCCATGGCCATCTGGACCATCTCGTCGGAATGCGGGTGGTACATGAAGGTGCCGGACTTCACGAGATCGAACTCGTAGACGTAGGTTTTGCCGACCGGGATGTGCGGTTGCGTCAGGCCGCCGACGCCGTCCATGCCCGACGGCAGGATCATGCCGTGCCAGTGGATCGTCGTGTGCTCCGGCAGCTTGTTGGTGACGAAGATACGGACGCGGTCGCCTTCCACCGCCTCGATCGTCGGCCCCGGAGACTGGCCGTTATAGCCCCAGAGATAGGCTGTCATGCCGTCGGCCATCTCGCGCTCGACCGGCTCGGCGACGAGGTGGAACTCCTTGACGCCGTTATTCATCCGGTGGGGCAGGGTCCAGCCGTTGAGGGTGACGACCGGCTGGTAGTCTGGACCCGAGGTCGGGTGGAGCGGCGGCTGCATGTCCGCCGATTCCATTGTCGGAGCGTCGGGCAGACCCATCGCCGATGTCTTCGTCCAGGCTCCCGCCGCCAGTATGGCCGCGCTTGCACCGAACAGTTGTCGTCTGTTGAACATGGTAATTTCCTTTCTCAATGGCCGCCGCCACCGCCGCTCCCGGAAGCAGCGGCGACCTCGGTCTCTGCCGAGGCGTTCGTCGCGCCGCCGCCGTAGATGGCAGGCGCGAGATTGGCTTCGGCCAGCCAGAAGTCTCGCTTCGCGTTGACGGAGAGCAGGATGGAGTTGATCTTGTCGCGGGTGTCGGTCAGCAGCTCGAACGTGTTGGTGATCATGCCGTTGTAGGTCAGCAGGGATTCCTCCTCGACCTTGGCGCGCAGCGGAACGACGTTGTTGCGGTAGTGCCGGGCGATGTCGTAGTTCGAGCGGTAGGCCTCGTAGGCGGAGCGCGCTTCCGAGCGCACGTTGACGGCTTTCTCCGCCAGTAAGTTCGCCGCCCGCATGTATGCCACCTCGGCCTTGCGCATCCGGGCCTTGCCGGTGTCGAAGATCGGGATTGCGAACTCCAGTTCGACCTGGGGAGTCGTCCTTGTCTTCTTCTCGTCGTCCTCGATTTCCCGTTCCGTTTCGAAGCCGGTCAGGATCTCGAGGTCGGTGACGTAGCGCGTCGCTTCGGTCAGGCCATAGGACCTGGCTGTGGCTTCGAGTTCGAGCTTCGCGACCTGGAGGTCTATCCGGTTTCGGAGTGCTTCGGCTTCGATGGTGTCGCGTTTTGCGACGGACTTGGGCAGCGGCGGCAGGCTGTTCGGAACCTGATAGTCCAGCTCGGAGCCCCAGAGGCCCATCAGTCGCGTCAGCTCCTCTTTGGCGAGGCGGGCCGCCAGGCGGGCCTTCGCCGTTTCTCCGGCGATTTCGGCGACGAACACATGTTCACGTGCCTGGGCGCCCTTGGTCATCGCACCGGTCTCGCCCAGCTTCGCCGCGAGCTCCGAAGCGGCATCGGCCGTCGCCTGGGCGCGCTGGAGCTGCCCGACGTTCTCCCAGGCCGCGACTGCGCCGATCCAGGCACGCCGCGTGTCGGCGGCAACCTGGAGCGTTCTCACGGCCGCGGTCAACTGCGCCTGCCGGAAGCGTGTGTCGGCGATCGCCACGTCCCTGCTCTTCGTCGCGAGCGCCAGGATGTTCGTTGTGATCATCCCCTCGATCGTCTTGAACGCTTGAAGTTCCGGAGTTCCGATCCCTGTGGTGCCGAAGGAGACTGTCGGGTTGATGAACATCGTCGACTGCCAGGCGTCAGCCGCACGGTAGCCAAGATCGGCATAGGCGGCCTGGAGGCCTTTGTTGTTGAGCAGGGCGATCTGGACGGCCGTCTCGACGTCGAGAGGTTTCGTTCGAGCAAGCAGGCTTTTGACCTGCGCCCCCGCAGAACGGGCCTGGTTCTGGTTCTGGATCCAGACGGTCTCTTTCGCCTCGACACTGGCGGTCTTGTTGGCGACGGAAATGAAGCCCGCCTCATTGCGGGAATAGTCGTCGCCCGTGACGCAACCGCTTAGCGCCAGCGGGAATGCCAGCGCCATGATTATTCTTCTAGGCCCGATCATGAGGCATCTCCATTTGCTGGAGACTGCAGATCGTTCTGTCTGCGCCAAGGCTTGGGGTCGACGGGCTGCCTGGCTTCATAGCCCGAGATCGGCGACCGGTATGTGATGGGGCGCGCGGACGGCTGTTCGACGGCGGCGGAGGATGCCACCACGTCGGGAGGAAGCGTGGATGCGCAGCCGCCGACAAGAAGCGGCAGCCCCACCACGAAAAGCGAGGGTTTCATTATGAAGTTTCCGAACAAGAGATAACCGGTGGGCGCTCGCCTAAAAGGCACGCGACCGACGGGACCCGATCAAGCGGGTGTGTCTCTATTCAGATATTTGGGGGACGGTGGAGGGGCGGCAGTTCGCCAATGGTCGTCCGGTCGTCGACGAACTGCCGGATCGAGGTCACGACGGGTCCGCCGACGTCGGGGCCATCACAAATGATGCCAAGCCCGCCACAGAAGTCCTTGCAGCATTCCTGCTTGACGAGCTTCGACGGGCCATCGCCATCATGAGATACGTCGCCATGCGCGTGGCCATGATGGGCGGCCTCCGTCATGTCGTGGCCTTCATGGGGCGACGTCACGTCGGACACAACGGCTTTGAGATCGGGGAAGGAGGAGCCGTGCATCGCTGCGTTAGCGTTCGACAACGAGTACCCCGCCAGTGATACGACGATCACCAGCCGTATCATCACGAGCAGCTTGCTCATTGCGATTCGGTACATCTTGCCCATTCCCAACGGCCTACATGCAATGCAGCCGGATTTCAATTAAGACCTCTGTATCACGGATGTTCGAGTCCTTTATGTGGCGCGAACATCACGTTGTGCACAAGCTAGAGCTTCCTTTGGCGCTATAATGCTACACGATCCCGGTTTTCGTCGCCAAGGCGGGCCGCTATGTCCTGCTGACGCTCGCCACGTTACAGATTTTTGGCTGACCGCTTCCGGCGCGGCAGCAGTATCCGGTCGACCGTATCGTCACGGACGACGAGCGTATGCCAGATCGCCGCGGCGAGATGCAGCGCGACCATCGCCAGGATGATCCTCGACCCGATAACGTGGTACGGCGCGATCCCGAACCAGACGTAGCTCGCGACCAATCCCATGCAGGCCTGTCCAATGATTGCGGCGTAGAAGGCGTGATGAAGCGCCGTGGCGGCTCGTCCGCTCCATGTGCCGGGCGCGCCGATCTCTGGCGGCTGAAGGATACGAAGAACCAGCCGTGCGCCCATCAGCAGTCCGATCGCCATTCCTGCATAGTTATGGAGCTGGTGCTGAACGACGTCCCAATAAGCCGGCGCCATCCCCATGTGGACGGCATGGTGGGTTCTCTCGATGCTGCCACCCGTCAGATACTGCACCGGCACCATGAGGGCGACCAGCCAGTGAAGCCCTATCTGGGCCAGTGAATAGCCACCTTTCATCGATCCTCTCCTGCCGAGGGGCGCAGACTAATCGGCGGCGGTTAACGCTTCCTGATCGGCTTGGAGCATCGCGAGATGCGGCGTATCGGGGAGGGCGCCCGCCCTTTTATTGCCCCGATGAGAACGGATATCGGTAGTCGCAAGCGGCACGATCTCGAATTCGGAAAGCAGCCTTATGAGACGGACCATATTTGCGAACATCTTCGGATTGCTCTTCGTCGCGGGAGTGATGCCGATCACGGCAGTCTCGTCGCCGGCGACCGAGGATGTCGTAGCGCTTCGGCAGGCCGACATGAAGGCCATGGCCGCGGCGGTTAAGACCATCTCCGGCATGTTCAAGGATCCGGCGAGCTACAAGGCTACCGAGTTCAGCTGGGCTGCCGACACAATCCGCGAAAGGTCGGGTGTCGTTCTCTCCGGACACTTCATGTCCGAGGCCGTGAGTCCACAGTCGAAGGCCAGGCCGAACATCCCCGCGGAGCGCGAGCGGTTCGACCGGATCGCGAACGACCTGCGCGACTACGCGGTCGCGCTGGACGCCGCCGCCCGGAGTAACCCGGGATCGATGTCCGCCAGCATGCGCATGAAGCCCGGCGAGGCCATGGGCGGCGGACCGCTCGGCACTCACGTCCGCAACGAGCAGGATCTCCTGGCAATGCCGGCGGAACACGCGTTCCACCTCATGCTCCAGACCTGCACGACCTGCCACGCCAAATTCAGGGCGGAATGACGGCGAGCACGCGGGTTTGGAATGGCCCGCCTTGCTCCGGCGTTCAACCGGTCAAGAACGGCCTCTTTTGCTTCAAACAGCCATGTTCGACGCTGCCGACATCACTTCGCGAGGGGCAGGGCCGCCGAACATATGACGACCATCCTCCTCGACTTCGGTGAAGCACCAGCGCACGACGCCATCCCGATCGAGCAGGAATTCACCGACAAGCTGGCCGTGGCCGGTGGCGATCATCTGCTTGTCATCTTCGGTGAATTCGTAACCATCGGCCCTGTCGAGAAATTCCACGGCTGCCATCAGGTCCATGGGCGCTGGAAGCTCGTCCGGCATGTCGATGCGCATCGACGTCACCGCATTCATGCTGATTTTATGCGGCCAGTCATTCTCGTCTTCGGTAAATTGAAGGTTCGGCAGGCCGAAGGCCTTGTGCGATACCCGCTCCGGGTCCGAGGCCGCCAGCAGATTGGGAAGCGGATGGTAGCGAAAATAGAGGCGGGCGCGGTCGATCGGTGTGTTGACGACGGTCAGGCTGTCGATGCCCTTCTCCTGCAAGGCATCGGTGAGTTCGGCCATGGCGGCGATCTGGCGGCGGCAGAAGGGGCAATGCAATCCGCGGAACAACCCGACGAGCACCGGCTTCTGGCCGCGAAAATCGTCGATGGCAACTTTCCCCTGGCGGGTGATGGCATCCAGCACCACGTTCGGCGCGCGATCTCCCGGCTGCAATGGCCTTGCGGCGTGGTTCTCCTGCATGTTTCGTTCCTCCCTTTATGTTTTTGAATCGACTTGCCAAATCGATCTCCGGCGATCACTGCAACGAGGACGGGTCAGTCGAGAAACGGCAAGACGACGAGCGTGCCTGGATCGAGGTTGTGGCGGATGCACACATCCTGTGCCAGCGTGAAATACCGTTCTGCCGCGTCCATGTCGTCATGCTCGAGGCTGAGTGTCGCCAAGCCATCATAGCACGGAAAGAGCAGTTGCGGTTCATCAATTTCCTTCGCAACCTCAAGGGCTTCCTCGTAATACTTACGAGCTAGCTTCGGCTGCCCGTGGCATTGATGAATCTGGCCGAGCACGATCAGCGGCACGGAGAGATGGTCGCGCTGATCGAGCGCCCGGTCGATTTCGACTGATTTCTCCGCCGCCGGTACGCCCTCGGCGGCGCACCGATCGGTAAAGGTGCAGCAGGCAACGGCGAGATTGGCGAGAAGACGCGCCTGGAAGCCGAGATCGCCAATACGGGTCGCGACCTCCAGTCCTCGCCGGCAGATCTTGATGGCGCTGGCCGGATCGACGATCGTGTAGAGAACGCCAAGATTGGAATAGGCGCGGCAGGCGGCACTTTGCAGATCGGCCTTTTCGGCGACGGAGAGACTGCGCTCCACTTCCTGCACGGCCTCGCGGCTACGTCCGAGTCGCGCAAGGGCTGCACCCTTGGTATTCAGCGCCTCTGCCATCGCCCGCGCCGTCTCCCGTCCGGCCTCGGTCGTGCCGTCGATCGGCAGCGTTTGCAGGCATTGCAGCGCCTGCGTCGCCCACTCGGCAGCGGCAGCCTGATCGCCCATGCGGAAGGCGAGATGGCCGCGCTCTTGCAGGACATGCGCACGTTCGACCGGCGCATCCACGGTTGCGATCGTCGCTTCAGCTTCGGCGCAATGGATCTCCGCCTGATCGCGGCGGCCGGCATCGAGATGCAAACGGCCGATCTTGCGCAATATCCTCGCCGCGGCAATCGGATTGTCTTTGGCGCGGTGGATCGCAAGCGCTCGCTGATAATGGGCCAAGGCGGCGTCGCGCAGGCCGGCAGGACCGCAGAGATCGGCAAGACGCTCCAGCAGTGCCAGTTGCTCCGGTGTCACTTCCGCCTCGTTGGCAAAGGCCGCAAGCGCCTGCCGATAGAGACGCATGGCGTCATCATTGGCGTAGGTCTTGCGCGCCAGATCGCCTGCCGCCATCAGATAGCTGGCGCCCTTGGACTTTTCGGTGGTCAGGCTGAAATGATGGCCAAGTTGCGCCAGATGCTCGGGCCGGTCGGGCGCTGCGCCATACTGACGTTCCAGAGCCCGGCCGATCCGTTGATGAAGCTCCACCCGCCGCTGCAGCAGGAGATTATGGTAGATGACATCGTGCATCAGCGTCTGGCTGAAGCGATAGCCCGGCGATACCACGGCATCGGACCCGCGCAATTCCTCGATGATATTGGCATCGCAGAGGTAATCCAAGGCAGCGTCGATGCCGCTCGGGTCGGTGGCGACGGTGCGGAGCAGGGCGGTATCGAACTTCGGGCCGACCACCGCCGCCTCCTGCGCCAGCCGCCTGATCTCCTGCGGCAGCCGATCGACGCGGGCAAGCAGCAGGGCCTGCAGATTGACCGGGATATCGACATCGGTGTCTTCGGCGGCGACATGCCAGTGCTGGCCGTCGCCATGCTGACCATCATCGTGCAACGTGCCCATGTCGATCAGTCCGCGCAGGATTTCTTCGATGAAAAGCGGATTGCCGCCGGCGCGATCGAGGATGCGCTTGCGCACCGTCACCGGCAACTTGCTATGGCCCTCGCCAAAAAAGGCAGCAAGCAGCTTCTGCCCGTCGGCTGCAAAGAGTGGCTCAAGACGTTGCACGGTGACGCTGACACGATTGGAGTTCAGCGGGTCGGTCTGCGATGTCGGCCGGTAGATCACAAGCAGCATCAGCCGGCTGCGCTCCAGCCGATCCATCATGAAGCGCAGCACCTCAAGCGAGGCGGCGTCCGCCCAATGCAGATCCTCGATGACGAGCAGCAGGGGGCCTTGTCCCAACCGCCGCTCGAAGACGGTGCGGACGGCATAGAAAATCTGCCGCCGCAACTGCTCCGGCTCAATGTGGCGCAACGCGCCATCGGGATCTCCGAGACCAAGGACATGCAAAAAGAGCGGCAAAAGTGCCTCCACGTCCTCCGGCGTCAGATCGAGCGCGGCGAACCCCGTTGCCAGCAATTGCCGCGTCCTGGCAAGATCATCCCGCTCGCCGATGCCGTAGGCGCTGCGCACCACGGCGGCGAGCGTCCCATAGGATTGTTCGCCGAGGGGAGAGCAGGTCGCTTTGCGGATGGCAAGGCCCTGAAAACGGGCAGTATTGCTAGCGATTGCGACGAACTCGTTGACCAGCCGCGACTTGCCGATACCCGCTTCGCCAATCAGGCGGACAAGCTGTGCCGCGCCGCCGCAGGCGAGGTCGAGGCATGTCAGCAAGCCCGACAACTCCCTGTCCCGTCCGATCATTGGCGCCCGCAGGCCGAAACTTTCAAGTCCACGCGCCGTATGCGGCGCTTCCGACAGCCCGGTCAGCCGATGGACCTGCACGTTTCCGCTTTTGCCTCGCAAGGTCTGAGCCCCGAGACTGTCGAAGGCGAAGGCATGGCGGGTGAGGCGGTAGGTCAGCGGCCCAACGAGGATCTCGTTTTCGCCGGCCATGGATTGCAGGCGTTGCGCGGTATTCACCGTATCGCCGGTCACCGAATAGGATTTCGTACTGACTGCACCGAAGCCGCCGGTGACAACAGGGCCGCTATTGATGCCGATATGCAGACGCAACGGCACGCCGGCGCGTGCGTGCCAGCGCTCGCCGACCTCCGTGGCGCGCTTGATCATATTGAGTGCGGCGTTAAGCGCCCGAACCGGATCGTCTTCATGGGCGACCGGCGCGCCGAACAGCGCCAGGAGCGCATCACCGACGAACTTGTCGACAAAGCCGCCATAAGCCTCGACCGCCTGTGCCATCTCTTCGAACAATTCGTTCTGCAGCACCCGCATGACTTCGGGATCGATCTGCTCGCTCAGCGTCGTGAAGCCGCAGAGATCGGCAAAGAGCACGGTCACCGGCCGCCGGTCGGCATCGCTGTCCGGCTTAGGCGCTGTCGCTTCGATGTTGGGCTTCGATGCAGGTTGGACTTTGCCTGATATCGATGCGCCGCATTGCGGGCAGAAGGCAAAATCGGGTTGACAGGGATAGCCGCAGGCGGCGCAGGTGACAGGCTGCCTTGCGCCGCATCGCGGACAGAAAGCAAAACCGCTCTGAATATCGAAACCGCAGCCCGCGCACTCCATCGGACGCATCTCGCGAAAACCCGATGCGTTGCAGCTCATTCAGCCGCAACCAGCGGACGGGACAAGCATGAACCTGCTTCCCCAGGCCTGCAAGTGAAGACTTTGGCAGGCGTTCGTTGACCGAGCACCTGCCCAGTGGTGATAGGCGAGGGCGACGTCCCGATATCAGATGGTGCCGGGCCGCCCGGAGGTGGTTGATTGACTCGCGGATGACAAAAACGCCTCTTCGGCACTGGGCACTTTCCCCTCTGGTGTCAGATCGTCGACAGCCTTGGGAAGGTCGCGGCTCAGCCGGCCCAGAATCTCCTCATGAGAAAGGCCGGTATTGGCGGCGATCTCGTTGAGAACGTCAGGCCCGAGTGCTTCCGCCAGCTGCCCATCATTGATGTCGGCATTCTGACCGGGCTGTACCCAAGACTCGATCTTGTCGCCGTGACCGTTCTGCTGAAATGTCTTCAGTAGATCGCCCAGCCCGCCGCTGACGATGCCGCCGGATGTTAGCCCGCCGAGGAGGCCGCCGAGACCGCCGGAACCGCCCAGTCCGCCGAGGATGCCCCCGAGACCGCCCGGCTGCTGGTTCCCCGCGCCAGCCTGCTGAGGGTTCTGGATGCCCCGCAGGAGTTCCCCGATCTTGTCTCTGTTCTGGTAGCCGGCAACGGCAAGAACGGCGAGAAGCGCCTTCAATTGACCGCTCATCATGATGAATCCTCCTATGGTGCTCCAACGTGCAGACGGCCCAATGCAGGTCGCCGCATGGGCAGCAATGTCCGGAGCGCCCAAAGGTTCCGCGCCGGTGCGCAAACAAGGCTGCACCGGGCGGATTCGTTCCGCAATCGCAAAGGCCGACCGACTTTACAGCTCACGCCGCTACTCAGATTTCCGGGCAGCCTCGCTGGTTTGCAAAGACCATTCGCTCCGGTCCGCGGCGCGTCATGCCCTGGACGACGATGCTGCGGGCAGATATGCGGACGATCTGCGCCCTGCGAAGTCCTTCGCTACGGGCGATGTCGAGAGCATCGTCCGGATCACAACCGCGCCGTCCGCGGTCGCGGCGGTCATAACGGTCATAATCACGATCACGGTCATAAACGCCGACGCCACCAGGGCCGAGCCGCAACTCCAAGTCCTGCGCGGCAACGATCGTCGGCGAGATAGTCAGCCCAGTTATGGCGGCCAAGCCAACCAGGACGAATTGAAGAGATTTCCGCATGAGTTCCTCCCATGGTCTTGTGCTTATCGCAATGACAACCTCGCCATACGAATTTTGTTCCTCATGACAAGCGGAGACGGCGCGGCGCCTGTCTGCCGGAGCCGCATTCGATGGACGTTTTGCGGAGCGCAACATCCAAGAGAACCTCATCCTGGTGCCCCGAAGGGCCTCGAAGGAGGGGGCGGGTGCTCAGGCCAATCGATTATTGTCTTCGTTGCATTTGAAAATGGAATCTGCCCGGCTACAACAATTGTGGCGGCAGGGTTGGAATGTCCGTTTGTGTGCAAAGTAGAAGTGTCATTTTGGGCGCGTCTTCAGCTATTTAGAAATGCGACACTCGGCATGTCCACTTGCGCTGAGGCAAGCCCCCGACCGG
>NZ_ML133539.1 GCF_003985145.1 Rhizobium anhuiense
GCGACGTGATGCGGTGCTGCGCAGCCGAAATGGCTCCGCACCGCAACCCGCCGCTACCGCCCCGAACACAGCAACCCAAAACCGCCGGAGCGAACTCAAAACTGGATAAAACTTGGGGGCAAGGTCATTGCGAAGCCCTGGCAGAGCACCTGATCGCGTGGATGTCGGACTACGCCCTCAAAGAGGACGAACTCGATGTGAATCATGCCAACTCCTACGTGAAGCTGAAGCAGGCGGCCGTCAGAGTCTACACGAGCGACAACTACAAGCGCCGCGGGGAGATAGGCGAAATCCTGCTGCATGCCATCTGCCGGGACTTCTTCGGCACGATCCCGATCGCACCGCGCGTGTTCTACCTGACGTCCTCGAATGACGTGGTTAAGTCATTTGACATGGCACACGTCCGGTATCTCGGCGAAGGCAAGTTCGAACTCTGGCTGGGCGAAGCGAAGTTCTACGAGTCAGGATCGGAGGCGGTGGCTGCGGCGATCGAATCCGTAGAAACCCATATCGAACAGGGGTTTCTCAGAAACGAGAAGCTGATCATGGGACCGCAAATCTCGAAAGACATCAATCACCACACGGAAATCCGCGAGCTCTTCGCCAGCGAGACGTCCATCGATGATCTGATCTCCGCGGCCGTGTTTCCCATATGCATCGCCTGCGATAGCCCTGCCGCTGCCAAGCACAAGATCCTGGACAATGCTTACGTCGATAATCTGAAACCGGAGTTGAAGACCCTCGCCGACAAACTCGAGCGGTCCGGGCTGCAGCACAAGATACGGATATTGCTGATATACGTTCCGCTGGGATCCAAGACAGGCCTTGCGGAAGCCTTCGAAAGGAAGCTGAAGGGATTGTCCGCATGACATTCGAAGCGGTTGACTGGCGTGAGGTAGGTCGAAGCTCCGGCGACGACCTCAAGCGAAGCGTATTCCGCCTCCTGAGATCTGCGTCGGCGGCGATCAATGGCGCCGATGCCGAGGACCCAAGACTGCTCGAGGTCGTTCCTCGACTTGCCGATCTTATAGGCACTCGGCCCGAACTCAACAGCTTCCGGGAAGCCTACAGCGCGCTCGCCCGAGCAACTGGATTGTGGAACTACATCGACAAGAGCGCAGCCGACACCGCGGACGCCATCGTTGCGGAAGCCGTTACAGCAGATGAGCTGGGTGTCACGTTCCACAGGGAGCAGATCGCCGTACTCAACGATCTTCTCGTGGGCCGCAACGTTATCCTGAGCGCTCCAACTAGCTTCGGAAAGAGCCTGCTGATCGACGCACTTCTGGCTACCAACAGGTACAGGAGGAGTGCGATCGTCCTGCCGACCATCGCACTCCTCGATGAGTTCCGCCGAAGGTTGCGTCGACGCTTCCGGGATCGCTTCGATGTGATCATGCACCCTGGCGATGTCGTCGGTGACGGTCCCACGATTTTCCTCGGCACCCAGGAACGGCTCCTGAACCGCGACGATCTCGGTTCTCTCGACCTGACGGTTGTGGACGAGTTCTACAAGCTGGATGCGGATCGGAAGGATGAACGGAGTGCGTCCCTGAATGCAGCCGTCTACAGGCTCCTCGCCCGGTCCCGCCAGTTCTTCTTCCTCGGCCCGAACATCGATACGGTCCGCGTCTCGGGGGCCGAACGATGGCAGTTCAACTTCATAAAGACACGCTTCGCCACCGTGGCCGTCGATACCTTCGATCTTCGAGGAAGCACGGACAAGCACGAGCGCCTCCTGGAAGAGATCGGCAAGGATGAAAACTGGCCTGCTCTCGTGTTCGTTTCCAGCCCCGACAAGGCAAACGCATTGGCGTCGGAGGCAGCGGACGAGATGGCCGTCACCGAAGGACGCGGCGAATTTGCCGGCTGGCTTGCCGAGAACGTGGGTAGCCGATGGTCAGTGGTTCGCAGCGTGAAGTTCGGCTTTGCGGTTCATCATGGCAGGATACCGCGAGCGATCGCATCGCATATGGTGCGTCTCTTCAACGCCGGAAACCTGCCCGTCCTGTTCTGCACTTCGACGCTGATCGAAGGCGTGAACACCGCCGCCAAGACCGTCCTCATCTACGACAAGCAGATCAAGCGCGCCGACTATGACTTCTTCACGTTTTCGAACATCAAAGGGCGGGCTGGCAGGCTCGGCGAACACCATGTTGGCCGTGTATTCCTCTTCAACGAACCTCCGGAGAAGGTCGAGATGGAGGTGTCGCCCACCGTCTTCTCCGACGACGACAATGCCCCGGACGACTACGTTGTGTTCCTTGAGGACGAAGACAAGTCCGAAGTTGTAGAGGACCGGATTTCCGAGCTTAAGAGGAGCCTTGATCTCGATCCTGCCGGATTGCGTCTTGCGGCGTCCATCGGCCTGGAAGTCGTGGCTGAGATCAAACGCATCGTGGAGAACAGGCTACGCTTCAGCAGCCAACTGGTATTCAGGGGACAGCCTAGCTACGACACCATCAGGGTTCTCGTGAACGTCATCACGCAGGTCAAGAAGGTGAGCGACTACGGAGCGAAGTCGGAGGCGCAACTCGTCCTACGGATAAGCCGCCTCCGCAAGGCAAGGACCATGAAGGAATTCCTCCGCGAGCACGATGACACGCTCAAAGAAAAGGAGCAGGACTTCGATTTGGTGTTCAAGTTCCTGCGAGCATGCGAGTACGGCCTTCCGCAAATCTTCTCCATCATCGAGATCTACGTGAAGCGGAAGCATCCGGAAGCCGACTATCACCTGTTCCTGCATAGTCTGGCCCGTTGGTTTCGCGCGGAAGAGCTCAAGAACCTCGATGAGGAAGGCGTCCCGATACAGATCACGGAACGCTTCCATAGGAGCGGTGACACCTATTCCTCACTCGTGAGTCGGCTGTCGGCGGCCGTGACGAACAGGTCATCGCAGCTTTCTGAATTCGAGCGAACTTGGGTCGCCGACGCCCTGGATATACCGCTTGGATAAGTGCTGTTCTTCCCCGTACCTCGAAAACGATCTAACTTCGGCGGCGAAACCGGAGGCGAACCGATGAAAACGTATGCCTTGCTCTGCATGGCCGCTGCGGCCCTTACCTGCGCACAGTCAGCGCAAGCTGTCTGTTACGACGTCTCGAAGCAGGAGCCCTCCCAACTCAGCGGCCATCTCAGCCATCACATATTCGCGGGACCTCCCAACTTCGAGGATGTTCAAAAAGGCGACACGCCCGAGCCCGGCTATATTCTCAAGCTTGATCAGCCCATATGCATCACGGGTGACGACTTCGCTGATCCACAGCACATGTTCGACGAAGTGCAACTCGTTCCAAACGAGACGACCGGAAAGGAGATGTCGCGGCTTCGGGACACTGATGTCTTCGTCGAGGTCGTCAACCCGATGGCCGCGATGACGGGTCATCATCACCGTCCGCTCCTCGCATGGGTGAAAGCAATCTCCTCCGGCCGGGATATTACCGAGAGCTATGGAACGGCCGCGACGACGATCGAAGCGTTCTATACCGCCCTACACTCTGGCGACGGCAGGCTCGCATCGACATTTGTTGTTCCGGAGAAGACGAGGAAGGGACCGTTCAGTCCGCAGGCGCTGACTGGCTTCTATGGATCACTGTCCGAGCCGATCACGCTGGTCGACGTCCATCGGACCGGCGACAGCCGTTTCGCTGTCAGGTATCGGTTCCGCAATGGCAAGCAGGCATGCGATGGATCCGCGACAATCACCACGGTAAAGCGCGACGGGCGCGACTTCATGCAGGCCATCCGGGCGCAGAATGGTTGCTAACCTTCACGAGCTGGACTGTGTCACCTGGAACCTGAGAGCGACGCGGGCAGGTATCCAGATCGCCGACTCCACATCCCCGTACGCCTTCGCCCGCCCATCCATCATGCATGCTCCAACCCAGGCGCAGACGACCGCGTCGAGCGCATCCTCGAATCCCTTCATTTCGAAACCGCGTGCATCTGAAGACGGCAGCGACAAAGCATCCCTCGCTCCTTGTATTCGAGCATCCAGCAGCGTGACGATCCGCCTCCAGGTTTCGAAGAGGTTTTGCCGCCGGACAGCGGGGCTTTCGTTCGGCAATACTTGCGGCTTTTTGAGTGCTTGTACGGGAGCCGCCGATCTGCCGAGGCCAATTCGATGAGCGCGGGATGCGGATAGACCTCGAGCAGCGCGCGGCCGCTCGGGTCGGACACCGCGAGCGGATATCCGGCAGCCTCGAACCTGATCCTCAGCTCATCACTAAGCTTTCCCGGGCGTGTCACGCTAGGCGTGTGCGTGCTCGCATGCCTGGCTCCGTATTCAGAGGAGATCAAGTTGTCCGACGTGCGGCGGCCGATTATTGGGGTCAATGATAGTGGCATGTCGATCGCAACCAAGTCGACAATCCCGCCGAGTTTTCCGTGCGCTGCCGCGAGCAACGACGGCACGTCCGGAAGCGAGCCTCGGTGGCGAACAATAGGATCGGCATCTTTGTGAGAGACGAAGGCAGTGTAGGAGCTCGCGGCCTCGACGAGCCGCCAGCCGGAGCCAAGATCGACAATCAAGGCAGCCCCGCTCGGTTCGTGCTCAGTCCAAGCGGCGTCGATTCCCAGAACCGCTCTCAACCTCGCCTCCCTCCTCACGTGGGCCGAAACGCACAATCACTTTCGCAGGTAGCTCTTCTGCCCTCCGTCGGTCATGCAGTACCGACCTCCCTTCGGACCTGTGCAATATGCTCCGGATCGACAGGAACAATCCGCGCCGACAGCGGGAGACATTTGTGATGTGCTGCCGCCCAGAAGGCCAACGGCGCCTCCCATGTACGCTGAGCATGACCGCTTGCTCGCGGAGACCGAACCATCATTGCAAATGAAGGTGTCACCCTGACATCCTGCGATACCGCCCTTCCTGCCACTGCAGGGAGTGTTCGCAGCTTGTGCCGCCATTGCTATCGCTAGAAAGATGGCTGCGGCGCCCAAAAACAAGCTCGTGCCGCAAGCTCCGTTCAACGTACCTTCCACTTTAACACCTCTCGGACGCGAAGGAGTGATCGAGGACGCTCGCGACCTTGTCCAGCTCTGTGTCCGGCGGACCTCATCGATGTCGCGAACCAAGTGGTACATCCTCTCGCACCTCGTGAGTCCTCTCATTGATGTCAGTCGCAGCAGACCTTGCGGACGTAAGTGTTTCCGAAGGTCACCATGGCATCCTTCGCGATGAGCCCGTGCGTCTTGAGAGCGTTTGACAGATCCTTCGCTTCCTGCTCGCCGTAGACATCGTGCAGTGTCACGGCGATCCAGCCGTTCGCCGCCAGATGTGCCGCGAGCGGAACCGACGAGGCTTTGATGAACGAGCGGGCGTCTTCGAGTGTCCGGAAAGATTTGATCTGCACGAAGCGTCCGTCACCAGCAGGTTCCTCGAATTCATTCACTCGAACCCACGAATAGTGCATATACCCACTGAATCCTCCGATGGTGACGCGATACCAGTCGCTTAGTAGTTCAGTGACCTCCACGGGACTTCCGTTTGGCGCCTCTCCGATCGTCTTCGCATCCCCGTCGGCCGCAGATTTGATCGGCGCTATTCCTTTGGGATGACGCACGAAGCCACTTCGAGCCCTAGGAACTTCGAGCGACGCTTGAACGGTAGCGGCATCGGCAGCGGGCAGATTGACAGAGTTTGCCGGAGGCTGAGTCTGTAGAGAATTCGGCGTCTCAGGGGTGAAGGCCACGCGCGCGTCGGCCTTGGGATAGCACAGGATCTGGAAGACCGACGGCGTGACGCGATCAGCAAGATCGGCTGTCGACAAGGCTTCCGCGTTCTCAGTTGTATCAGCGGCTTGATCAACGAGACTCTGAGACTGCAGGAACAACTCGGCAACCGACGCGCGGATCGCGAAATTCACGTTCTGAGCAGTGATACCGATGTCGTCTGCGATCTTCTTGGACAATGTCGCGCTCGTGATCCCAAGAAGGAATCCGTTGCGATCCACGACAGGGCCACCTGAGTTGCCTGGCTGGATTGGTGTCGAGATCTGGATGTATCTGGTGTCGTTGCGGATTCCCGCGAGTGCGTTCACGTTGCCCGTGGTGATCTTCACAGAATCCGCTAGCAGCGTCGCCAGAGGGTATCCCACGGCAACGATGTCCTCGCCGAGCCTTGTTGCAGACTTTCGGAATGCCAGCGGCACTAGTGGCTCGCTGGCCGTGATCTTCACGACCGCCAAATCATTGGTCGCATCGATGCGGGGATCCGCGGCATCGCCCTTTCCCTTCACCTCGATGCGTCCGCAATCCTGCACCACATGAGCATTGGTGAGAATCCATCCGTCCGCTGTGACCGCGAAACCCGTTCCCGAGGACATGGGTTCGTCGGCAAAGGATTGCGAAGCGATGGCCATCGACAGGCCAGCGGCGCTGATTACGCGGCAGATGACAGACATGCGAGCTCCCCAGACCCGTCGGAAAGTAGAGCCTTTGAGGTGTCGATTTCAACCTGATCTTGCAACTTTGCTTAATGGTCGGCGGGGTCTCGTGTGGGCTGGGTCCGAATTGCCCGCCTTGCCGAACGAAGTAGTCACCTAATTCCTGAAGATCGTGGTGATCTCGACGCCGCTGTCGAGGACAATCCATAGGGTCCGAACGAGATCGGCAGCCTCGAGGAGCGCTGCCGACATCCGCTCGTTAGATTGTCGCTCTATGTGATCTGCAACCGCGTTGAGGCCGACGATCGCGTCGTGTCCGGTCCCGCTCCCCGGGATTCCGACCTGCTCCCGGAGATCGCTCACTGTCGTTATCGCGCGGAACAGCAGTTTCCGAACTTCTGAAGGCGTTACCCGTTCGATTTCGTTCGCAGCCCTTACAAGCTCGGCGACGAATGATGGGATGCTGCTGTCGGGCGTTTGAACCATCACTGCTCGAATTCGGCGCCGGGCATCCATCCGCGGGTATAGCCTTTTCCCATGCAGGCCTTCGCGATGGCGAGCTGCTCCTGAAGCCGGACGCGATCCTGAAGAAGGGCTTCGATGGTGGCTCGTGGGTCGCCGCCGTGCCATGCCATGGCTGCGTCCACTGGATTTGTGTCGGCTGTGTTATCTCGTTGAGCGAGCATCGTCAGTTCCTCATATATTCGGAGAAACATGCTCCACGAAGGGTCGCTGAGCTCGAGGGCAGCACATTGCGACTACGTATGATGGCGGGAGCACCTTGAAGGTAGCGATGGGACCGAGTCGCCGCAAGCGTTGGTGGCGTCGTCGGTTCAATGCCGAAGATCCTGCCCCGCCTGCCGAAAGGTGGCAATCTCCGGTCCGGCAGCTCGCAGGAGGAGCTGACCGCCGGTTATTACTCGATGACCTCATCCGCGATTGCGAGCAGCTCCGGCGGAATGGGAATCCCAATCTTTCGGGCAGCGCTGAGGTTGACGATCAGCTCGGGTTGTTTGACCCATTCGATGGGCATGTCGCCCGGCTTTGCTCCTTTGAGAACGCGATCCACCATCCGGGCCATCTGCCGCGCTGCGGCTGCGAGGCTCGTGCCGTAGGCGAGCACCGGCTCGTAGCGGGCGAGGTCTCTGCCGAACATCGTCGGCAGCCGTGCGGATACCGCCCCTTCGATGATCCTCGCGCCATAAGTGCTGGTGCGCGGCACTTCGAGCGACAGCAGGGCGTCTGCCTGCTGGCCGGTGAAAGTCGCGAAGGCTTCCTCGATGTCTTCGGATCCCTTCAGCAGTACCATCTGGGGAGACAATCCCGCAGCCCTGGCTTCCGCCATATAGAGGTTCGGCAGCGTATCCGGCACGCCTGCATCCCCGAGGATCGCCAGCCGGGAGAGGCCAGGCACGGTTTGCTTGAGGATTCTGATTTGTTTTTTCGCCTGTTCCGGGTCGTAGTTGGTTGCGCCTGTGGCGTTTCCGCCCGGCCGATCCGCATCGGTCACCAGACCGGCGGCGACGGGATCGAGCACGACTGCGAAGACAATAGGGATATCCGAAGTTGCGCGACGGACGGCCTGGAACGTCACCGCGCCGATCACGGCGATGACGTCTACCCCGAGAGCAATCAACTCCTCGGCGAAGCCTGGGAGGCGATCAAATAGGCCTTCCGCAAAACGGGCTTCCATTTCGAACATTTGACCGTCGATATACCCTAGCGCGCTCAGGCCATCGCGGAAGGCGGCGAAGCTCGGATATGATCGGTCACCTGCGAGCAGTATGCCGATACGCGGGATTCCCGAACCGATTGGCCGTGCCGCAGTCATGGCGTTCCCTCTTACGCTGCATGAATGATGGCTGAGGTGGCACACGATAGCATCCTTGGATTACCGGAGGAAGCACGGTGGCCGCCCTCGTCCATCAAGGCCGCCGCGGGGCGGCTCAACAAGGATATGGGACAAAGCTCTGTATGGGGGCTGGCGCAGTCGGCGGCACGCTAAAGAGCCGGACAGCCTGGGTGAAGGTATTGCAACCTGCCCGTCTGTTCCCGAAGAGCGTGCTGATCCGGACGCCGCTGTAGAGGGCAACCCACAGAGTCCGGATGAGATCGGCTGCCTCCAGGAGCGCTGCCGACATCCGCTCGTTCGATTGTCGTTCGACGCAAGGCTCGGGGGCACGCGGCAGCTAACGGTTGCTTTCGCCCGAAAAAAGTCTGCGGGCGAGATATACAACTTAGAGTGAACATGGTAGTAGTTCTTCATCTCATTGAGCTGGGGGATGCAGATGAGATCAGTCCTTTTTGCGGTGATAATCACGACAAGCGGCGCGGCGTCTGCTGCTGGACTAGACGACCATTTTGATGGCTCGAAACTGGATGTCTCAAAATGGACGACGCAGCAGGTTCTCTCGCACCAGATCGAGTTCACCAAACCCGGTCGCTGCGGGAGCGCTGCCATCGACATAGTCACGAAAGAAGGCGACGACGGCCTCGAATGCGAGGACGATTGCCAGAGGGCGGAACTGCGAACGGTCAAGAAGTCGTGGCCGACCTTCGGTGACGAGGTGTGGTACTCGTTCAGCTTCAAGATCACGGGTGACGTGCCATCCACGGGCAGCGCAAGATCCGTCATTGGACAATGGAAAGGTCCGGGCGACAGCAGTCCAATGATCGCCCAGCGCTTCGACAACGGCGTCTTCCACATCACCGTCCAGGACAACGATGTCCGACGTGTGGTCGCGAAGGCGGAGGGAGATCCCGACGCACTTCTCACCGCGCAGAACCTGCTTGGAAATCTCGAGTTCAACGAGCAGAACGTGAATGCAATCAAGTCCCTTCAGTCCCTCGACCTTATCAGCAGGAACGCGCCGGAAGTCTCGAAGCAATTCTTCAGCCAAAATTTGATGCAGAGCATGGGCCCTGAGGCGAAGGATTCAGACGCCAAGGCCCTGTCGCAGGCCCTTGGGCTCCCCGGCGATGGAGACCTGGTCTCCCAGTTCCGGTCGCTCGCTTTCGTCGCGGAGCCGGAAAAGTACATCGGCAAGGCGGATATCGAGATTGTTCCGGAAGCAAACCGCCCGCTGCCCGATCCACGCAAGGGCTGGGTCGACATGATCTACCGGGTAAAGCCCGGCCGCACCGACAACGAATATGGTCCTCGGCGTTCCGGCGAGATCGATATCTGGGCGAACGGAGAGAAGATCGTCTCGGTCAAAGGCAATATCGGGGCCACCTTGAAGAAGAAGGACAACTTCCCTCTAGCCGGGCCATACTTCAAATTCGGCACCTACAGGCTCCGTCTCCCTGGGTCCTTCCATTTTGAGTTCGACGAGTTCTCGCAGTCGCCCACAAGGGCTGGTCTCGCACAGCTCTGCGCCACGCACTGAGTACTATCCCCTGGTCGCTGAGGCGACCCATCCGCCAGGCCGCACAGTACAAATGTCCATGAGCAAATCCCTTGGGAGGCATAGATGCTGCGAACGCTATTTATCATTTCTTCGGCGCTGTGGTCGACGGCGGCTTATGCCTGGTGGGACGAAGGCCACATGCGCATTGCAGCCATGGCCTACGAACAGCTCAGCCCAGCCGCCAAGGCGGAGGCCAACCGTCTGGTCAGGCTGAATCCTGACTACCAGCAATGGGTTCGTGCCATCCCCGACGCTCCGGATCACCAACCGGTCGATGTCGACCGCTATACCTTCGTGCGAGCAGCGGCATGGGCCGACGACATCAAGACTTACGCTGCCTACAGGACAGCAAGCGATAGAGCGAAGGACGGACCTAAGACAGCGCAGGCTGGCCGAAATATCGGGTACAAGGATCTCCTCATTCACGGGTACTGGCACTTCAAGGACATCGCGTTTCGGATCGATGGCAAGCAGCCGCCCGAAGGCGACCCCGTCGATGCGGTCACGCAGATCAAGCTATTCACTGATGCCCTTCCCAAATCTTCCGGCAAATCGGACGACGTACGATCGTACGATCTCGTCTGGCTGCTCCATCTTGTGGGTGACGTCCATCAGCCGCTGCATGCGGTTACGCTTTTCGATGACAGGTTCACAAAGATCCATGATGCGAAGCATGAGCCGGACACCGGAGACCGTGGTGGCAACGAGATCAACGTCATTCCGGCGACCGGCGTCCCAGTGAACTTGCATGCTTATTGGGATTCAGAGTTCGGCGGGTACTCGACGGTGTTCGGTGCTCTGTTCGATGGATTCGATACCAAGACCGTTGATGGCGTCGTCGTTTCGACCCCGAAGATCCCTGCCCCGCCCACCGACAAAGCGGCTATCTCCGATCCGGCGGCATGGGCACAGGAAAGCTTCGAACTAGCGAAGACCTACGCCTATGCCGATCCAGTTTTAAAGGGCGACAGGCCGGAGCTGACCAGGGACTACGAGAAAAATGCGAGGAGCACATCTGAGCAACAGGTGTCTCTTGCGGCAACTCGATTGGCAAATCTATTGAACGCCGCACTTGGAGGTCCCTGAGCTATTTGTGGCTGAGGTAGGGGCCCTGCAATGTTGAAGCGCTTGCATTCATCCCGATCCCAGGTCACGCTTGATCAGTCAGAGACAGGATCACAGCGCCAATGATGGACTGCATTTATCTAGTTGACGAAGATTCGGGCAGGATCGTTCCCGTCGAGGCCGGGCGATATCGTGTCGTGCGTAACAACGATCAGTTGACCCGCACCGTTCTTGAGCAAGCTCGATGGCACCTACGTCACCCAAAGTTGCTGGCTGAAGGAATAGGTTCGGTCGACCTGGGGTACGTAGATCTAGGCAACCCCACGCGCTCAGACTCTTAGGATTCGAACGAAACTCGAAAACCACCGGCTTGATGCCGTTGATGAACGCACGCGGCCCTTGGATGTGGGTCGGGGATCGCGCGAGCGAGACCTCGCCTTCGGCATCGCGGCAAAGGCTTACGTTCTTTTTGCGCTCCGCCCGTACGATGTGCTGCTCGATGATAGATCCGCAATGCCGCCGCAAGGTATTCTCGCCCACGTCGGCCGGTTATGCATTGCTCAAGGGATCGGTGAGGACGGACCTTCTAGTAGGTTCAGTTCGGCGTACCATATGCATTCGGCCAGAGTGTCATACTGATGTTTCAGGCCATCCGGAAGCAAATTGGAAACGGCCGACATAATAGGTGCGATACAACCAGTCGAGGTCGCCCTCCCATTCCCTGATGGCGTCGCTGAAATCACCGGTCCGACGTCGCTTATTGTTTCTGACAAATGCGGCGATCGAGACTGCGATCTTCTGGAGCCGTGCGGGGCTGCCCTTCGTACCCCAATCAGTCATATAGGACTTTGGAAAAACCGGGGGAAGTGCACCCTCAAATACCCTCGCCAATATCCCTCGCCGAACTGCTTCGGGTTCACCTTGAACGCGGCCGACGCGGTATTCCAAGAATGCGAGCATCCCTTCCGGAATAACATTCGATAGCGAAAGCAGCCCATTCCCTCCTTTCGCCTCCGTCGAAGGCCATGGGAACCGTCCCTCATCCATTTCGACTGCACGTCGCTCCCATTCCAGGTTCACATCGTTGATCATCTTGTTCGCGGCAGAATGCGACGCTCGCAAAAGAGGATTAGCAAGTATCCTGATCGCATTCTTCCACATGGCCAGGAGTTCGCTATTGCTCCGACCACTCATCGTGGCTACCTCAGATGGCCGCTTCTTCCTGCGGTCGCCGTCAGGGACCACCCGGGGCAATCTCAATTTTCCTGAGTTCAACTTGGCTTTGGCGACAGGGGTTAGGCGGAGCGACTTGCCCTGCTTGGTGATCGCGGCAGCGCCGTTGAGTGCATCCATCGCTCGCGAAAAATTGCGCTGCGCCAGCTTCTGTCCCTCTACAGGTTTGCAAGAGCATGCAAGGTCGAGAGGATATCCAAGAAGCTCGGACATGAGGGGAAGCAGTTTCCCTTGCCGCCGGGGCCCTCCAGTCGCGAGTGTTTGAACGACAGCCCGCATGATGGCGGCCGGATCCGGAATGTTGTCGCGGGTAGCCACTGGGATAGCCTGCCCGGCCTTCTGTCTGCCTGGAACTCTGGCTTCTACTTTGAGAAAAAATGGAGTTGATGTAAGGAAAGATCGTCCGGCCTCCGTCAGAGCGATTTCCACGCACGGAAATGTGCCCTCGACACAGTGCGCCAACCCCCTTTCGACTAAACTTGAGCTGAACGCCTGGAACTGCAGTTCGCCAATGATGCCTAGTCGGCCACTCACGAGCGGGAATGACATTTGACCGTCGATCCGAAGCGACACCGTTGCTCCAGGTTCGGAGGCGACCACTCTGATAAGTTCGCGCTCCAGCCGGTCATGCGCTGCCATCATGTCGCGCTCCTCGATTGAAGGCGGTACGGGTTCGGCGGCTGTTTCTTTAATCATTCCGGCTCCCTGGGCGATGATTGCAAAATCCATGTTTTACCTGCCGGAATCTAGTCGGAATTGTAATTTCGCGGAGCAGGCAGCAGTAAAGACCACGTCGCAATGAAGTAGGCCGGGCGAAACCGCAGCTCATCGGGACGTCGTGGTTACACTTTCGCAGGCACTTTCCTTCAGAATGGCGAGCTCAGACAACCGGTAGAGTCGCGTTCATTGGCAAATTGGGAAGACACCCGCCGTCTGGTGCTGGAACGGGACGGTTTCAAGTGCGTATCCTGCTCGACGAAACTGAAGTCGCGCGAGGCTGACGTGCATCACCTCCTTCCGAGATCCATGGGCGGATCCGACGAGCTTTCGAACTTGGTGACACTATGTGACGGCTGCCACGCCGCTCATCATCCCAATCTAGCCGGAGGGCTGGCGAGGCGCGCGATCGAACGCTGGGCGATGCGGCTGGCCCGCTGGCTGGATCGGGACGCACGTGGCCTTGAAGCCGGAATGAACTTCGGACCTGTCTTGCGCCTGTTCGGTGTCTCCCATTTCAGGAGCGGGCAACTTCCGATCGTCCTAGCGGCGCTCGCTGGGAAGTCTGTCCTCGTAGTCAGCCCGACTGGATCCGGAAAGTCGCTGTGCTTCCAAATCCCTGCCATTTTGCGGAATGGTTGCACGATGGTGATTAGCCCGCTGAAGACACTGATGGCGGACCAGGTTTCTGGACTTCTCCGGAAGAAAATTCCAGCGACCTTCGTCAACAGCGGCCTGGGTGCCGAGGAGAAGGAAATACGGTACGACATGGTCCGTGCGAATGCGGTGAAGTTTCTGTATCTCGCACCCGAGCGCTTCTTCGTGAAGAGCCGGGAAGAGCGAAAGGCGCTGGCGGAGAGGCGACCCGAATTCCTGGTCGTGGACGAAGCCCACTGCGTCGATGCATGGGGCCGAGATTTCCGGCCAGAGTACGGTCGCCTTGCTGAGGTCCGTTCGAAGCTTGGTTCTCCGCCGATCCTTGCTTTCACGGCGACCGCAGGTCAGGCGATGCAGCAGCGGATCTTAGCATCGCTTGGGATAGAGGACGCCGAAATCTTCGTTCGAGGAGTCGATCGGCCGAACATTGCCATGGTTCGCTGGCGGGCGGCGCCGTCGGAGCGGCATCATGAGATCGCATCGCTGTTGCGGCTCCCGGTGTTCGCCGGACGAAAGGTCATGGTCTTCGTTCCGACCGCACGCATCGGCCTGGAACTCCAGGCCGACCTCAAGAACAACGGGCTCAACATCCCCTTCTATCATTCCAAACTGGGGAACGAATGGGACCGTCAGGAGCTCCTCAAGCGTTTCCAGGGTGAAAGCCTCCCCGTGGTAAACCACATCATCTGCACGAACGCCTTTGGAATGGGACTCGACGTGCCCGATGTTCGGCTGGTGATCCATTGGCAGCAGCCCGCTTCCGTCGAGGACTATCTGCAGGAGTTCGGTCGCGCCGGCCGCGATGGTAAGCAGTCTGTCGCAGTGACGCTCACCGATGGCGGACGTGGCCCGGGCCGGGATATCGGCCTCCTCCGGTTCATGGCCGATAAGACTGCAAACGGCTCCGGTTTGGACGAAATCAGTGCTCGTGCCATGCTGAAGCAGAGGTACTCGCAGATCGAGGATCTGTCCAATCTGCTGTCTTCAGGGGATTGCTTTCGTCAAGGAATTGTCGGGTATTTTGAGGGCCCGAAGGTGAGGCCCCATCCGAGCCTCGGGATGAGGATCCTTAATTGGGCGTTCAGCAAGGAAGCCGCGCCAAAGCGTTTCCGGTACTGCTGTGATGCGTGTGCACGCGTGGATCCACGCCTGGAGAACCTGCCGCAGCATGTCACTTCCGTGTTCGTGAAATAGGCCGATGGTAAGTCGCCCCACACGATGACGGGAGGCGATGCCCGGTTTTCGGCGAGGATAGGCTCTCTAGTGGCGGCCGATTTCGGCTTCCACTTTCTTTCGGGAGTTGCCCGTCCTCTTCACCGCTTTCTTGACGGCGTCCTTTGAGACACCCTCTTTTCGGGCTTCGTACTTGACCTCGTGGTCCTGCCCTGCTGCAACCTTCGCACGATCCTGAGAGCGTCCGCGGGATGACTGCGCCATCGAGTTTCTCCTTGTGTTTATGAATCACAGAAGAAACTCACAGGGATTCCGGTAGTTCCCTGGAGACGCGAAGCTGCCCTGGCTCGCCAACTGAGAGGTCCCGGGGGGTTTTGCTACCACAGCCCTTATGAAACGGCCTCCATACAACCAGCCGGAGAGACAAGCCGCTGCCTGAAGGAGATTCCGTAAGCCATTGAAAAATGATTCGTTTCGAGTCGGAACGAATCACCTTCGCACGTCTTTGAGTCGCGACCTAGCGATTCGGAGGATCCGTCCATGGCATCGGGACATCGCGCGCAGTGGAAGGGCTTCTTGCGGTTTGGGGAGGTAAGCTGCGGCGTGGCACTCTACACGGCCGCCAGCACGTCCGAGCGCATCACGTTCAATACGATCAACTCCAAGACAGGCAATCGCGTCAACCGTATCTTCGTCGACAGCGAGACCGAAGAAAGCGTGGAGCGGGATGCCCAGACGAAAGGCTTCGAGATCGACGACGGCCAATACATCATCATCGACCCCGAGGAAGTGGCCGCGACGATTCCGGAAAGCAACAAGACGCTTGAAGTGCAGGCCTTCATCCCCTGCAGCGAGATCGACGACATCTATTTCGACAAGCCATACTACCTAACACCGGACAAGATGAACGCTGACGCCTTCGTTGCCCTCCGCGAGGCCATGAAAAGGTCCAAGGTCGCCGCAATTGCGCGTGCCGTTCTCTTCCGGCGAGTCCGGACGGTGCTCATACGCCCGCACGGCAGGGGCTTGATCGCCACCACGCTCAACTACGACTACGAAGTCCGCTCCTCGAAAAAGGCTTTCGAGGAGATGCCGAAGCTGAATATCGAAGGCGAGATGCTCGACCTTGCGAAGCACATCATTTCGACGAAGAGAGGAGAGTTCAATCCGGCGACATTCGACGACCGGTACGAAGCCGCCCTGGCGGAGCTCGTGAAGGCGAAGCTGGAAGGCAAAGCGCTTCCGAGGCCGAGGAAGGTCGAGGTCTCGAAACCGAACGATCTGCTGGCCGCCCTTCGCGAGAGTGCCGGGCTTCTCAAGGCTGGCGCGGCCGGAGGCAACAAACCGAAACGCACTGCCGCCAATGCCAACAAAGGCAATGGTCGGGAGCGCGCCGCGCGCGGAGTGGCCTCGAAAGCCGCCTCTTCCGGAGCTGCTCCGCGTCGCAAAGCAAGCTAACAGGAGATCGCGGCTATGGCTCCCTATTATTGGAAAGGGTATCTGAAGCTATCGCTCGTCACATGCCCCGTTGCGATGACACCGGCGACGTCGGAATCCGAGAAGGTTCGCTTCCATACGCTGAATAAGGCGACCGGGAACCGCGTGGTTTCGCGGTATGTCGACTCCGTGACTGGGAAGCCGGTCAAGGACGAAAACGAGGCCAAGGGTTACGCGCGTGGCGAGAATGACTATGTCATCCTGACCGAAGATGATCTCGACCGGGTCGCGCTGGACACCGTGAAGACGATCGACATCGAAAAGTTCGTGCCGGCGGACTCCATCGAGTGGACCTATCTCGAGAAGCCCCATTATCTTATGCCTGACGACCCGGTTGGCAACGAGGCATTCGCCGTCATCCGTGATGCCATGAAGGCGGACCAGGTATTCGGCGTCTCGAAGCTGGTGATGGGCCGCCGCGAACGCGCCGTCATCCTGGAACCCCGCGACGAAGGAATTGTTCTTTGGAGCCTGCGGTTCGGCGACGAGGTGCGGCCAGAGGATTCGTACTTCGAGGATATAGACGAAGATGCGGATCCCGACCTCGTTCCTCTCGTCGAGAAGCTCATCAAGCGGAAGTCGGCTCACTGGTCGCCGGAGATGGCCAGCGATCCGATCCAGACCAGTTTGCTCAAGCTCATCGACGAAAAGAGGAAGGCGCTGAAGCCGAGGAAGGCGGTCAAGGGCAAGGCGCCTGGGATCGCCCCCTCGTCAAACGTCGTCAACATCATGGACGCTCTCCGGAAGAGCCTCGAAGCCGATCTCAAAGGTCGGAAGGCAGGATGATCTCATGCATCTGACGAACACCAAAGTTGCCCACGAGAACGGAGGCTGGCGCGTCGACTTCCTTGGAGACGATGGCGATGCGGTTACCGTTCATGTAGCCGATGCCGCCTACATCGATGAGGAGGCTGCGGTCGAACGCGCACGCGCCATCATGGTGCAGTTAACGGCGTTCGGCACCCGAGGCGGTGGTCGAAGCGTGAACACCTACGATGCCGCGAGCAACGGGAATTTCGACGACGAGCTGCCCCTTCTCGATACTCGGCACTGATCACTCCGCCCGCGCCCCTATTCCAATCGCATTGCGCGGGCTCCGAAGAACCGCTGTGGTCACACAGCATTCAGCTCGATGCGTTGGCCTTAGCGGCTTCGATCTCGCTCAACTGCCATTTCCAAAGGCAAAAAAGCTTGTCGTCCGATGGCGAGACACCGGCGGCGTCCAGAGTCCACTTCCGCTCCATCGCCTTGAAGAAAATTTCATTCTCGCGTCGTTGCAACTCTTTGGAGTCCAGACCTTCGAACATGTGAATCCTTTCATGGTTGCATTTGTGTGCTCTGGCAATGAACCGGCAATTGATGGTGGTTCGCAATCGTGGGGCACGTCAACAAAGAAATGTCCGATCAGAGGTGCCGGAGTTCATCTCCAGATTACTTCGAGTTCGCCAACCGGCAGCCCATTGAAGCGCGCTCCTTCCAATCCCATCTGCTCGCCTATGCCCCGGACGAAGACGAAAACCAAGGAAGGCGATGATCCCGAGCTGATCAGGGAGTGGTCACTTCCCGTGGAGGCGACGCTCGGATCGGCTGTAAGGGTGAAGGGAATCCTGCAGGAAATCCGGTCTCGCCTGCCTCCCGCAGTCAGGAAGTCGCTGGATATGCAGTCGAGCGGGCTTACCCTCGTCATGCCAGAGATTTCCAAGACTGCGTTCCGCGCGACCTCGTCGATGGTGTCCGACGCGCTCCGGGAGATCTCAGGCCTTCCCATCATCCCTCGCGAGATTGAGGACATTCTGGGGATTACGGCTTCTGAGAGGAAGCGGTGGTTGGAGGACGGCCGTCTCCCAAGCGCTGGAACTCGAACCGTCAGGCTTCAGGGCCGAGCGCGGCGGATCACCTTCCACATATTCGATCCGCGGGTTGTCGAAGACCTGCTCGATCGCGGTGCCGTGGAGGAATGGCGCGAGGAAGACGCGGCGGCGAAGGCAGAAAACCGGAAGCGTGCTGCATACCAGGCGAAGCTGACGCGTTCGCTGAAGAGAAAGGAGAACGTCAAAGCGGCTGATCCGATCGCTGACGATGCTGCAACCGGGTTGAGCGGCTGGGAAGAGTTCGGGAGCGAAGGCCTGCTGCGGTAGGATTGATGGTCGCCGCCTCGGCGAATGACCGCTGGAGGTACCGTACTTGGTAAGGAACGTTGGTTGCCACCCACGTTGCGATATGGTGTGATCGGAAAGCACAACGATGCTGTTAGGAGCTGGTGTGACGGCGATACGCGCGACCTGAATGGCCGTGTGACGGTCCATTCTTGGCGGAGGGAGGATGGCGAGCCATGGAAACAGCAGAACTACGATATAATTGGGCTGATCCCGACGTCTACGAGACATTCATAGGGCGCTGGAGCGAACATCTGGCAAGCCCATTTCTCAGCCGTGCCAATGTTGCTCGGGGCGATCGCGTGCTCGATGTAGCATGTGGGACGGGAGTGTTGTCGAAAGCACTGGCCGAGGCGGGAGCGCATGTGATCGGTGTTGACGTATCGGAGGGATACCTGGAAGGAGCTCGTCGTCGACGATCCCACCCCAATATCGCATATGAACATGGCGATGTTCGGCAACTGCGGTTCGACGCCAATTCTTTCGATGCGGCAGTTTCCACCTTGGCCTTGGACGTTATCCCGGAAATTGAACAGGTAGTTGCCGAGATGAAGCGCGTGACCCGTCCAGGCGGCGTGGTCGCGTCCGCTGTTACTCAGTTCTTTGGTGGCATGCCCGCCTTCGACCTCGTCATTAACATCGGCGCCGTGCTTGAGACCGACTTCGCAAGGCTGAGATCCATGCGGGCGGGGCGCCAGCTCTTCTGGCCGGATGGTCAGGCGACGTTGTGGCGGAAGATCGGCCTCGTTGACGTGACTGAGATTCCTATTGTCGTGGATTGCGAGTATGCGTCCTTCGCGGACTATTGGGCCACCTTCACCGCCGGCCCAGGCAGCACCACAAGCACATTGATGGCACTTTCTGACGACGCTCACGGTTCGATCGAACAGCATGTTCGTGCTGGGTATCTGGTTGGATTGCCCGATGGACCCCGGTCATTTCCTATGATGTTCCGTATCGTGCGTGGCTTGGTCCCAGCTTGACACTGGAGAGCACGCATTGGGGCCTGCGCCGGCCCGGTGTAAGCGGCACGATCGCTCCTCGGCAGCCGAAAGCTGCCAGGCCGCAGACGGCCCGAGTTCGGGCAGTGCGCCAAGTACGGCCAACGTCCCCCTCGTTGGCGCCAAGCTGCCTAATGGAAATTCCTGCCCTTCACCTTCAGCGTGTCGATATGCAGATCTCTGACAAAGATATCTCGCGGATGCGGCGGCACTGGCTTCGGCCTGTCCCGTGAATCTGGACTGCCCGGCGAGCCATGCGCGAACTCGTCTCCCCTGCCCGTCGGCAACTTGAATTCGCTGTCGCGATCGGCCAGACCCGACAGATCGCCAGAGAGGTCGAAGAGCTGCTGTGCAACGAGGTGTACGACATCCCCTTCTCGTTGAATCCGGCCATTGATGGCCATCATGGATGATCCCAGCACGATGCGGCGGCGCTTTTCAAACAGCGAAGGCCACACCACCAAGTTCGCCGGCCCCGTCTCGTCCTCGATGGTGATGAACATGACCCCCTTTGCCGATCCTGGCATCTGTCTCACCAGGACGAGTCCCGCCGTCATCAGCCAGCGACCATCGCGCGCGTTCATGGCCTCTGAGCAGGTGACGATGTTTCGCTCCTGCAGGTCGCGGCGAAGGAACGTGATCGGATGCTCGCGGAGGGTTAGGCCGACGTGGCTGTAGTCTTGGACAACGTTGTGCCCTTCGGTCATCTGCCGCAGATGGACTTGCGGCTCCTGTTGTTCGGGGATCACCCTGGCCTCGCGCTCGGCAGCGGCAGCAAACAGCGGCAGGGGCTCGTCACGGAGCCCCTTGATGGCCCAGATTGTCTCGCGCCGCTGAAGTTTCATTGATGGTAGGAACGCGTCCGCCTCCGCGAGCTGGTTCAGAGCTTCGGTAGGCACGCTCGCCCGCCGCCAGACATCATCGACGCTTTCGAACTCCCGGTCCATGCGAGCCGCCACGATCCGCGCCGCATCTGCTACTGCCAGTCCCTTGACCATTCGCATACCGAGCCGCACGGCATGATCGTCCCGATCGCCGATGGGCTCGAGCGTGCAGTCCCACCGGGATTTATTGATGCAGACCGGGCGGACCTCCACGCCGTGATTTTTGGCATCGCCGACGATCTGCGCCGCCGCATAAAACCCCATCGGCTGCGAGTTCAGCAGCGCCGCGCAGAAGACGTCCGGGAAGTGACACTTCACGTAGTTGCTCGCATAGGCGATGAGCGCAAACGAAGCGGCATGGCTCTCCGGAAAACCGTAGCTGCCGAATCCTTCGAGCTGACCAAAGGTCTTCTCCGAGAATTCTGGTGAGTAGCCGTTTTTGATCATCCCCGAAACCAGCTTGTCCTTGAATCTGGATACGCCGCCCGTGAACTTGAAAGTTGCCATGCTCTTCCTGAGCTGGTCGGCCTCGCCACCCGTGAACCCGGCGCAGACCATGGCGACCTTCATGGCGCTTTCCTGAAAAAGCGGGACCCCCAACGTCCTGCCAAGAACCGCTTCCAGTTCCGGTGTCGGATATTCAGGTTTCTCCTTGCCTTCGCGCCGACGAAGATAGGGGTGCACCATGTTGCCCTGGATCGGGCCGGGCCGGACAATCGCAACCTGTATGACGAGGTCATAAAAGGTCTCTGGCTTCAGACGCGGTAGCATTGACATCTGCGCCCGGCTCTCGATCTGGAAGGTTCCCAGCGTGTCGGCCTTGCGGATCATCGCATATGTCGCCGGATCCTCCTGAGGGATCTTCGCAAGGTCGAGATCCTCATCCTTGTGTTCGCGGATCAGGTCGAATGCCTTGTTCATGCACGTCAGCATCCCAAGCGCGAGCACGTCCACCTTCATGAATTTGAGCGCCTCCACGTCGTCCTTGTCCCACTCGATGATCTGTCGATCCTTCATCGTGGCGGGTTCGATGGGAACCAGGTCGTCTAGTCGGTCATGGGTGAGGACGAAGCCGCCGGGGTGCTGCCCAAGATGGCGGGGGGCTCCCATGAGTTGCCGGGCGAGCTTCAGCGTGAGCGCCAGACGACGATCGTTGGGATTGAGATTGAGTTCCCTGATGTTCCGATCAGGCAGTTCTTCGGACCACGACCACATCCCGGATGACAGAGCCTTGATCACGTCCTCGGGCAGACCCAGGGCTTTACCAACGTCCCTGATCGCACCTTTTGCCCGGTAGCGGGTTACCGTCGAGCAGAGAGCAGCCTTGTCCTTGCCGTAGGTCTTGTAAATCCACTGTATGACCTGCTCGCGGCGTTCGTGCTCGAAGTCCACGTCGATGTCAGGCGGCTCGTCTCGCTCCCTCGATACGAAGCGCTCGAACAGCAGGTCATTCGTCTCCGGGTCGATGCTGGTGATGCCGAGGATGTAGCAGATGGCAGAGTTCGCGGCCGATCCCCGCCCCTGGCACAGAATACCCTCCGAGCGGGCGAACTTCACGATCGAGAAGACCGTCAGGAAGTATGGCGCGTATTTCATCTCCTTGATCAGATCGAGTTCATGCTTGACCGCCCGGAGCACCTTCCGTGGCAGGCCTTCCGGATATCGATCCGGAATGCATGCGCGGACATAGTGCTCGAGCGACTGCTGGGCAGTCATGCCGGGGACAATCGCTTCCTCTGGATACTGATAGGTCAGCTCCTCAAGCGAGAACTTGCAGCGTTCGACGATCTCCATGGTGCGGGCAAGCGCGTCCGGGTAGCGCGGGAACAGGCGCCCCATCTCCTCCGGCGGCTTGAGGTATCGGTCTGCATGGCGCTCGCGCTCGAAACCTACCTCGTCGATTGTCGTGTTGTTGCGGATGCAGGTGACGACATCCTGAAGCTGACGGCGGCTGGGTTCGTGAAACAACACGTCATTGGTGACGACGGTGCGAACCTTGAACTTCGAGGCGAGGTTCGAAATCTCATGCAGACGCAATTGATCGTTTGGCCGGCGGCGGAGCGCGAGCGAGACGTAGGCCCGATTGCCGAAGATCTCCGACATCTTCCTGAGCTGGACTGCACAGGTCTCGTCCGGGAGATCCGGCACCAGGATCCCGATGAGGCCGTGCGCGTACAGGCCAACGTCATCGAGGTGAAGGATGCAGTTATTCTTCCCGCCCCTACCCTTGCCGAGCGTGATGAGGCGCGTCAGTCGCGAGTACGCCGCCCTGTTCGTCGGGAAGACGAGGATCGACATCCCGTCCTGCAAATCCAACCGACACCCGACTACAAGTCGGACGCCCGTTGCGCGCGACGCTTCCAGGGCGCGCACGATCCCTGCGAGGCTGTTGCGGTCGACGACCCCTAGGGCATCAATTCCAAGCTCCTTGGCGGTCGCGAACAACTCATCGGCGCTGCTTGCGCCCCGAAGGAAGCTGAAATGGGTCGTGACCTGGAGCTCGGCGTACTTCATGCGAAGATCCCGTGAATGAACCACTTGTGGGAACCAGTCTCTGGATCGATGCCGTCGCCGGAGCGGAACACCCAATAGCGCTCGCCAAGCTCGTTCTCGATAACAAAATAATCGCGGACGGCGTCGAGCTCGCTGTCGCGCCTCCACCATTCTCCGAACACGCGCTCCGGGCCATCTGCGCGCTTCACCTTGTGCGTCTTGCCACGCCACGTGATGCTTCGGGGCGGATGGTCGGGCAGAAGGGCGATGGCGGTGATGTGGTCCGGGCGGTCAAGCAGCCGGACGGGTCTCCGCCAATGATGACTCCAGCTCTCCTCGATGTCGGCAGCCGCTGGAGCTACCCGGGCGACGCTGCGTTCCGGGACATCCGATGCCAAGGGTGCGACCCGGTAGACCCGCTGGCCGCGGTTGCCCAGTATGTCGATCAGCGGGGTGATGTCGGTCATATCCTCGTCGACCAGCGAAGACGATTTCTGCTCCTCCTCAAGCGGCTCCGAAAGAATGGCAATGAGCGTCAGCCTCTCAATACCGAAGCCCGGCTCGATCTTCTCGGTGCGGTCCCTGAACAGCTTCGTCAGCCATGCGACATCGCGCGCGGGCTTGGCGGTGCCGGCACGGATCGCCTGTCGGGTGCCGTCGACCTTCTCGACAACGAGATCGGTGCAGCGGACACCGAGACCCTTCTTCTGCAGTTCTGCGACGAGCTGGACGACAAGATGTCCGACATACTTGTTGATGGTCTCAGCCGCTCCGATCGGCTCTGCAAAAGCTCGGGAGACCTCCACCTGTTCAGGATCGCGAATGGGATCGATGGGTTCGGAAAGGCGGCCAAACATCTGGTCGAGCCGCCGCCCGATCTCCGGGCCAAATCGAAGCGCGAGTGGAGCGCGGGCCGTGTTCGCAAGCTCGCCGATCGCTTGGAAGCCAAGCGTCCGCAGATCGCTGACGATCTTCTCCGGAAGTCGGAGCAATGAGATCGGAAGCCGCTCGACCGCCCTGGCAGTCTCGCCACGGGGTACGTTGACAGTCTCGCGGTTGATCGCACGGGCGCAGGCGTGAGCCGCTCCCCAGGTATCCGCCACGGCGACACGAGCAGTCAGCCCCTTCGCGCGGCACTGATTGGCGACGCGACTGAGCATTGGCTCCTCCCCACCCTGCAGGTGGTCGGCGCCCTCCGTGTCCATGACGATGCCATCGATGCCATCAACGGCGACGATCGGGGAGTAGACGGTCAGCGCCCACAGCGCAATGCGTTCAAGCGCAGCAGCGTCGGCGGCAGGATCCGCTTCGACCAGCATCAGGTTGCGGAAGATCGCCTGAGCCTTCGCCGCAGCCATCCCTGTCCGCACTCCGACCTTCCTCGCGGCATCATCCGCCGCGGCAACCCAGCGCTTGGAGCCGGACTTCGCGATGACCGCAATTGCGTGCTCAGGCGGAATAGAGGGATCGGCGCGACGTATTCGATCCGTCGCCAGATCCGGGAGATAGATGGATACGACCCTTGTCATCGCAGGCTCCAATTTCAAACTCAGCACACTCGCCCGCACGCGATCTCATCAATTCAAGCAGCCACCTTGCCCTTCCCACGCCGGGAACCGGGAGATCCTCTGACGGCAGCACACTGACCCGCCATCTCGTCGTCGACGCCGTCGGTTGGCCGAAATCATTCACCTCCGTTTGTCGCCGCCAGCGTCTTACCGCGATCGCCATCGTGCCAGTCTTCTCCGCCGCGAGCTGCAGACGACGCGAAGCCGTCATCGGGAGGCGAACGAGTTCACCAACGACCGCACCCAGACCTCCGTAGGAAAGACATTCCTCCATGCTCGCGAGTACGTCCTCCTCCTTGTCGCCTTCGACGAATACGACCCGCTTCGGATGAAGACCCGCCTGCGCCAGCGCTGGCATAAAAAGGTCGGGTCTCGTGAGGCACCAGACGATCTGTCCCTTCGTGCGAGCCGCTACCCCTGCAGCGAAGAGGGCTGCGGCGGAACCGTCCACGGTGCCCGAGCCGCCTCCCGCGAATTCATGCAGTGCGCCGTGAGCGAGGCCACCTCCCGGCAGCACGGCGTCGATCTCGGGCACACCGAAGGGCAGGCAACCTGCTCGCTTCGCTATGCCGCCGCTGAGAGCAGCGATGCGTTCGCGCAGGTCAGCGAGGACTTGCTCGCGGGCAGCCGACATCGTTTGCGAATTCCTTCCGAAATCGCGATGAAAAGGGACGGCTTCATGCCGTGTTAATGCGAATGTTCTCCGTATGTTCCTTTGCGAAGGCGACGTCAAGATGGGCTGACATAGGAATATCGTCTCGCAATTTCAGCGACACCTAAGATTCTCCCGATGAATCAGAGGCGTAGGCAAAGCCTGTAAGTCAGCGGCTTTTTTTAAAAAATATGAGGAAACGGAGTTGATGTATCCCCGCAATGTCTCCCAGCCCGCAGCCAACGGCGAAGCTGCTCGCTAGCTTTCTCGAAACCGAGCTACGAGATCAATCAGGACAGCGTCGGATCCAAGACATTCGGCGCAGATGCCTAATGCATCTTCATCGAATTCGTCCTTGCTCCTCGATTGGCGACAGCAATCACACACGACTGCTCCCCGGCAGGAAAACCGCGGCGGAGCTATGATCTCAGCAGTCGGAATTGCCACCACGTGTTCTGGACGTTTTGGCATCGTAACCTTCAATAGAAGACGAGATGGAGGTCGGGGCATCTAGTTTCAAGATTTCGCTGGAGGCGCAGTTGGCAGTCATCGACGGGGCGGCTACGTTGCCATCCGGAACGACCGCGGAGTGGCTGACGTGTGCAATCTCTATCGCATGGAAGACAAGGACTGGGTCAGGAAATGGGCGATCGATGCCGAGAGCATGATCAACCTGATGCCTGCCTACCAGATGAACCCGGATCAGATGGGTCCAATCGTTCGAAACACGCCCGATGGCCGCAAGCTGCTCGTCCACGGTCGATGGGGCCTGCCCTCCCCCCTGTTCGTTCAGAAAAAGGCAGCCGAGGACCGCGCGGCCAAGCGGAGGGCAAAGGGCGAAGCGGTCGACCTCGACGAACTCATCCGGATGGAGCCAGACCGAGGCGTCACCAACGTACGGAAGCTCGATCTGCCGCACTGGAAGCGGTGGTTCGATGTGGGGCACAGGTGCATCGTCCCGGTGACGTCGTTTGCGGAGCCCGATCCCGCCAGCCAAGAACCCGGCGGCAAAATTCCGAACGCATGGTTCGGCCGAGACGAAAGCAAACCGCTCATGTTTTTTGCCGGAATCCACGTACCGCAGTGGAAGAGCGTCCGCAAAGTCAAAGACGGGCTGACAACTGACGACCTCTATGGATTCCTGACTACCGACCCGAATGATGTCGTCAGGCCGATCCATGAAAAGGCGATGCCCGTGCTGCTGCTGACCAAGGAGGAGACAGATATCTGGCTGTCCGCACCATGGGAAGACGCACGGCACCTTGCGCGCCCGGCGGCGAACGACGCGATAATGATTACGTCTCGTGAAGCGTACGGCTCCAGCGTCGTCTCCACGGAAGGGGAGACATTGCAGGCGAACTTTCTTTAGCCAGCCTAGCGAACGCGTTTCGTGAGGCTGCGACGCTTCGGAAGCGGAGTCAGTGCCTCAGCAGGCTGCCTTTCGCTTTGATCGCGACGCCCTTGCTTCGCACGGAAGTTCGAACGTCCCGCGCCAGATGCCGGCATGTGCGGATTCGGCAGCAATCTGATCTGCTCTGAAAGCGCCTTTCGAATATCGCACCCAGTCGACCGCCCAACCCTGTCGGACCATCCACGAATTCACGCTGGTCCCGTCCGCTCTGACGCAGTCGGCAACGACGCGGCGGTATCTGTCCGTGTTCCGCGCCTGACAACGGGTCGGGCGCGATTTCGCCAGGAAGTCATCTAAGGCGAAAGCCGCTTCCTTGCCACAACGGTAGGGCTTCCTGGCGGAGTCCTGGCATACCTGCCAACTCTCCGGCGCATCTACGCCATTCAGCCTGATCCGCCGGGCGGCGATCTCGATGGTGTCGCCATCGATAACCGACGCGCGGCCAAGCAGTTGCTCGGCTTCCGCCGGAATTGACATCGATACCCATGCGATCAGAAGGAGAAGCAGTAGACCAAGACGTTCGGGCATGCGTCACACCAATATAGCTTCGTCGCCCCTCGCGGCGACCATCCTGTTCGTGGCCAATCCCACTCCCATTTGCATGTAGATCGTCATTGCGACGGCCTATCGTCCGCAAGGATTCGGACGAGGCGCTCCACCTCCCGACGGCGATTGGAGTCGCAGGTTAAGCCTAGTAAGTTAAGGATCGGATTGATCACACGAGAGTAATCCTGTATGGGTATTGCGGGCATCAACCTGGCTTCCGGACCGAGATTGGAGGGAAGCGGCCTTGCCCCGGATGCCTGGCCAATCGATATCCGCGAGTGGGCTGAAGGTTGCCGAAATCCTGGAGCGCACGTTATGTCATCAAGAAAAACAAGGGAATTTCTCATTGGCGGAGACATGCCCGTCAACCGAGTTGCGTTCGGCGCTATGCGTCTTTCGGCCAACGGATTTCGCGGCCCGGCGAGAGATCCCGAGACGGGTCGCGCAGTCCTGCGGCGGGCGGTCGGGCTGGGAATTAACCTTGTCGATACGGCAGCTTTCTATCATAGCGGCGACAAAACTGTTCGCGCGAATCAGTTGATACATGAGGCGCTATATCCCTACCCCTCAGACCTCGTGATCGCGACGAAAGTAGGGCATGTTTTCGATTCAGAAGGCAACCATCGGACAGCGACCGGCGCTGATATGCGCCGCCTGATTGAGGAAAACCTCGAGGACCTCGGCCTGGATCGGCTCGATCTGGTCTATCTCCGAATCGGTGAAATGGCTCCGCCCCATGGCGAGTCCCTTGCCGAACGTTTCGAGGCGCTCGCGGCGCTGCACGAGGAGGGCCTGATCCGTCACCTGGGCCTCAGCAATATCGACAGCGACCACCTTGCCGAAGCGCGCGCAATCGCACCGGTCGTGGCAGTGCAGAACAACTTTCACATTGCCAAGCGCGGAGACACCGCACTGTTGGCCATTTGCCAGGACGAGAATATCGCATTCAGCCCCTTCTTCCCTCTCGGTGGAGGAATTGCGAACATCGACAATGGACGCCTAGCCAGGATTGCGAGTCGACACGGAGCAACCAGCAACCAGATCGCCTTGGCCTGGCTTCTGGCGCTTTCCCCGGTGGCGATCGCAATTCCCGGAACGGGATCGATTGCCCACCTAGAAGAAAACACGGCCGCCGGCGACATCGTCTTAACACAGGAAGACCTAGCCGAGCTCGCCTGACCCATGAGGTGTTATCTCTGACTAGCGGGTCGTGTGGCCGGTGGCCACAATGCTTGCTTCGCAGAAAATGCTGCGTATGGGGGTATTTCCAATTGACCATCGAGATCGCTGTTAGAAGATCGTGGCGAGCGGCTCTCCTCTAGGGCTTTTCCTTTCGCGGCCGAGGATTCCTCTCGTCGGCAATGAGGTTTGGGAGCGCCGTGATGAGATCGGTAAGATATTGGACCTCCGCTTCCATCCGGTGCGCTGTATGACGAACCGCCCACTCCTCGGCCACTCCGATAAACGGTAGCGCTTGCTCGATCATACGCCGCCTCTCTTCGAGCTGCGCCTTCATCCTTGCAAGCCGGTCCGCCAATAGCGCAGGAAGCTCATCGAGCTTCGCTGGATCCACACGAGTAAGCGCAAGGTCGAACGGATCATACTTAAACCAGATTTCAGTCAGGCCGTCGTGCCGAAGACGCGCCAATGCGTGTCTTCCGTCCTCGGTGATTTCGTAGAGTTGCCTGGTGGGGCGATTACCCTCCTGCTCGCGTCCTGCTTCGCGCAACAAACCCTCAGCGGCGAGACGGTTCATCGCACCGTAAACCGCGCCCACCGGTATGTCTGTCCAAAACGGCACGCGCTTGCGTTCGGCCTCCTGCCTCAGGCGATGACCATGCATCGGGCCAAGCTCGGCGAAGGACGACAGAATGAAAAGCCTGATCGATGACATAACACCTCCTATTGCTCTCATGAGAGTATTCTGCTATGAGTATGCATGCGTTTGCACTGCATTCAAGCTCGATGAAACTCCAGTGCGGGTAAATCAGCTACGGCGAGTTTAGGCAATGCAGCGCTCTCTCATCCCTTGAGGGAACGGCTGCCGGATGGGAGCTACGCTACGAACGGCAAGAATTTCGGATCGAGAACGAGACCAAATATGAAAAGAGTGCAATATGACCGCTACGGCGGACCCACGAGGATGTATATCGGCGAATCCAAGCTGCCTCAGCTTGGCCCGAAGCAAGTGCGTGTCGTCGTAAGTGCCGCAGCGATAAACCCCTTTGACTGGAAGCTTCGCCAGGGCGCGATGAAACTGTTCATCAACCGCAAGTTTCCTAAAGGTATGGGAACAGATTTCGCTGGCGTTGTTGCCGCTGTCGGCAGTGATGTGAGGGACATCAACGTAGATGATGAAGTTTTCGGAACGATGGACTTCAAGGAATCTGGTGCGTTCGCGGAAGAAGTTGTCCTGGATTCTCATTTGGTGGCGAAAAAACCCGCGTCCCTTTCTTTCCCGGAGGCTGCGTGCCTGCCCATTCCAGTGATGACCGCATGGGCTGCTATTTTCGACAAAGCCAAAACCTCGCAGGGATCGCATCTCTTCATCAACGGTTGCACTGGTGCCGTGGGGGCGTCTGCCGTGCAGTTAGCGCTCGCTCGTGGCGTGAAAGTCAGCGGCGCATGTGGGACTGCTTCTTTGGAAACCGCGAAAGCAGCCGGCGTGGATTCCGTCTTCTCCTACACCGATAGACGACTGCAGGCTCAGAAGGGCAAGTTCGACGCCGTATTCGACACACTTGGGACGTTGGATGTAGGCCACGGACTCTCAATGCTGAAGAAGGGCGGCGTTTTCGTCGACATCAATCCGACCCTCCGAAGAGTAGCGCGTGGCATGTTCTCCCGACGTTACAAGCTCGCGTTCGCGACTATGGGCATCAAGCGTCTGTCAGCGATCGCGGACCTCGCGAGTGAAGGTGTGTTGCGGCCAACTGTTGGCCTCGTAGTGCCGTTTGCCGATGCAGTATCCGCGATCACAGCGATTGAATCCGGCACCCGAATTCCGGGCAAGGTCGTCTTGAGTTTGTGAGGCAAGAGAGTCAAGCAAGCATCATGCAGCATGAGGGATTCTGAACTTCCGTTCCTTCGTCGACTCCCCGGCCTGACACTCGGGGAATCGACGAAAGGAACACCTTCAGTCTCTCGATCCGGTCGAAGAGATTATCGGCATCGCCGATTACCCGGCCCGTTCGGCGACCTTGATCAGGAACCTGCGACGGCGGCTTCGATCCAAGGCCGTGATCTCAGAGGCGCCCCTCGAGCCAGTCGAACAAGGTTGCAGAAGCCGTGGAATAGGCTCCGATCTGGCAATGAGCTTGTGCTGTCGAATCCGCGTCAAACAGGATGTAGTGCTTCGGACATTTGAGAGCATCGAAGAGCCTTTTCGCCTGGCCCCTTGCCATTTCCTCCGTGCCGTCCATGACTAGCGTTTCGCATTCGATTTGATCAATTACGGGTGTGTTGTCATAGGCCAGGAGAGCTTTGAACACGTCCTGCTCCCGTACCCCGTGCTTCCAGGCATAATCTCTGACGAGCCACTTCAGCGACGTGTGCTGAGCGGTCCAGGTAAATGCCTCCCGAAGGACGTCAGGACCGTCTCCGACGAGCACCTGACGGATGGGGGCTGGGAAGTGGTTGAGAATACCCTCTGCCCAACTCAGGGATCCGGGGTCGGCGATGCATACCTTGAGGCGCTTTTCAAAGGCAGCGGCTCGCACGGAAAGGAACGCGCCGAAACTCAAGCCCATAAGACCAATCCTCGACGGATCGACTCCGGGAATTTCAAGTGCGAAATCGACGACAGGTTTTATGACGTTCTCCCAGTCGGGTCGGAAATAAAGATTGTTGAGCCTCAATGCCAGACCCTGGCCTGGGCCGTCATAGATCAGGCAGTGTATTCCACGCCGCAGGGCAGCATCGTAAACCCAGACCGTATCGTCAGCCCAGGTGTCGCGACCCGGCGTGATAATGAGTAGCGGAGCGCTTTCTCCAGCAACAGGAGATCTGAAGAAATGTCCCGAGAGGAATGTGTCCTCATACGGGATCCCCACATACCTTCCCGGATAGCCAGAAAGGTCAAGATATCGCTGGTAGCACCTCGAACTGGCGCGTGCGTACTCGCCAATGCGCGAATCTTCGGGATGACTGAAGTACATCAGCGAGGCGCGCCAGTAGGTCGCCGCGCGGAGATATGTCGAAGAGGCGGTCAGCCGTTTATCCGCGCGATCGGCCATTTCGGCCAGGTTTTGGAGACGGAGTGCTACTGCGCTCCATGCATTGATCCAGCGCTCTTCGTCGTTTGGCTTCAACTGCCCGATGACTTCGAAAACTTCGCCGAGGTCAGACATGCCGTATTGCATGAGCCCAAGGATGTGTTTCAGCAGAGCATCCATCATCAGTGTCTCGCTGAACTTCGTGGATGTCCAATGAACGGTGTTTTGCGCGTCTGACATATTTGATTTCCTTCTCCACAGAGGAACGCGGGCCAAGGGACGAGGCGCACTTGGCTTGCAGCAGCATGATCGGCACCGGGTGCCCACGAAGAGCGCCCATTAATCCATGACGATCGGTCAGTTGGGGGATCCGGCATCCGAATCCTGTCGCGGATCGACATCCACAACTTGTCCAGGTCGGAAAGCCTCGAAGCAGGTTCGGTTCATGCCATGCGACGCAAGAGCTTCGGCAAGCAGCCGGGGCGGCTCATCCCAGGGCTCGTCGGTCAGCCGAAACGTGCCCCAGTGGATACCGAGAGCCTTGCGCGCGTCCAGCGAGCGCATGATCAACACGGCTTCCTTCGGGTCGACATGCTGAGCCGCCATGAACCAGCGAGGCGCATAGGCTCCGATCGGGATCAGGGCGAGATCAGGTCGGCCATGGGTCGCGCGCATGGCCTTGAAGATTGCACCAGTGCCATATCCGGTATCGCCGGCGAAGTAGACGAGTCCTGCATTGGTCCTCAGCATGAAGCCGCCCCACAAGGCCATGCGGCGGTCGCCGATCCCGCGAGCCGACCAGTGATTGGCGGGCACGATGTCCACGACGGCGCCGTTGGGCAGGTGGAAGCGGGTGCCCCAATTGCCCGTGGCAATCCTGGCACGGGGGACAGCCCGGCGGATAATGGTCTCGTTGCCCAACGGTGTGATGATCATAGGAGCATCGCGCTCGTGCAGCCGTTTCAAAGTCGGCAGGTCAAGATGGTCATAGTGATTGTGGGAGAGCAGGACCACATCGATTGGCGGCAGGTCCGCGAACGCGATGCCGGGCGCAGTGGTCCGACTTCGGCCGATATACCCATACGGCCCTGCCCGCTCAGACCAGACGGGATCGGTCAAAACATTGAGCCCCGCCGCCTGAATCAATACGGTTGCGTGTCCGACCATGGTGGCGCGCAGACCGGAAACCCGGCGTTCTGGTACAGCCCTTACGATGTCCACCCGTTTGGGCCACGGCACTCGGCGCTCCCTCTGCCAGCGAAAAAGGTCCCGCACCGAGCGATCCGTTCCCGGATGCCCCGGATTGGCGAAACGCACCCCGTCGAAGTTCTCGGTCGGCGGAAAGGTGACATAGCGGTTCCGTTTGGTCATGATTGGATCTCAGAAGTGGATTTTCGATGTCGCCCCACGCGGGCGGCGACATCTTCTTCGGGGCGTCAGCCGGAGTCCTTGTTGTATGCATTCAGCCCCTCACCCACGAGAATCGGGCGGGACGTGTTCGCAACGGTGCCGGCCTGATGCCATCCTTCGGGTCTAATTTACCGGGCGGCTGAGCTTCAAGTCGGGTTGCTCGTCATTCCAGCCTTGAAGTCCGCCGGGAACCTCGCGAAATCGCAGGCACTTCGACATCATCGTATTGTTGAGGCACATCGTGTCGCCTTTGACCTTCCAGTTGACGGATAGTGCAAACATTAGAGGTCCTTTAATGCTACCAGTGCCGTCTTTGTTGAGGGTGAGTTTGAAGGACCTGCCGTTCGGCGCGTCGGCCGACCAAGGAGCACCATCGGCGAGAATCGCGGCCGCCTTCTGCGGCGGCAGATAACCCTGCCCCTGCGCGGCAAACGTTGTGCTCGCGGCGAGAATTGAGACCGCCGCCGTTGCGATTTTAACATGTGTCTTCATTTGGACGTCCTTTCTTCCTTGATTGAAATGCGGTCATCACTGCGTCACGACCGCGTCGCGGTGGATGGGTTTATTGTTGTTGTTGTTGGCGGCCCGCGGCGCCCTTGTCGCTCCAAGCCGGCGGCAGACCAAGCTGGCCGGCGACCGCACCCGTGATGCCGGGGGCGGACCCGAAGGCCTTGCAGGCGACGTATTTCGGAGCGCCGCCAAGCGAGGCCCTGACACTCTGCATCGAGGGCATCGCAGGCATTCCTTTGAACGGGTCTTTGCCCTTGACCAGCATCCGGCTGAAGTCGGTGCCGAATGCTGAAGACAGCGAGTAGGCATCCCCCACGTTGGAATACCGTGGTGTCGTCAGCACGTTTGCTCCACGCGACCAGAGCATCGCCGCCTTCTGCGACCCGTCCTGGCCAATCGCTTCTGCTTCGACTGATAAGCCGCCAAGGCCGAGAGGTATCCGCGGGATTGGGACCGGGAGTGCAACGGACGCGCCCAACGATGTGACAGTCGAGGTCGCCGCCGCCGTCCTGTTGGTGGCGACGATGTCGGTGACGGTCGCATGGACCGTGAGATCAGCCGGCTGGTCCGAAGCGACGATCCTGAAGCGGTCACTGAGACCGGTACAGAGGGTGCGGTCGATGGCGTTTGTGACGAGCGCCAGATCTTTGGGGTTGAAAGCACTGGTGCCGCCGACGTTCGCCGACGTCGGGACGATGCGTACCGTCTTCGCGGCGAGAACGGGTGGCGGATCAACCCTTAGCCTTGCCTTTGTGAGCGTGCCACCCGATGGGGCCATACCAGCGTAGGAGCCAAGCGTCCCTCTTTGCTGCAGTGGCAAGTTGGCACACGACGAGAGCGACAATGTCAGCATCAAGCAGAGAATTGTCCGCAATCGTGTTCCAGGTCGTTGGAAGGCAAAGTCCATTTGTGAGATCTCTGAGCCGTTGTCTTGACTCAGTTTTAGCAATGCCAGCGTTAACCGCGGTAAAGGCACTGTAAAGTTAGGTAAAATGTGAACGCAGTCTTCGTGGGGTTCAAACGCGTCTGCGCAGCCCTGAGATGACGGGCACTTCGATGCCTCTTTCGGGCGCGTCGATTGATCAGCTCGGGCTCAGCCTTGGCCGCACTAGGAACCGTGTTTCGTCGACTTCCGGGGAATTTCGAGGGTGATGGCCAGACCGCCGGCGGCCGGCAGTGATGCATATACCCGCCCGCCATGACGCTCGATTGCCTGTCTGGTGATCGCAAGGCCCAGACCGTAGCCACCTCGCGGGGCGGCGTCGTTGCCACGGGAGAACGGCTGGAAGATCCGCTCAAGTTCGTCCCGTCTCACTCCCGGCCCCTGATCCACGACGAGGATCGTCAGGCGCTCGGCCGTCGAAGCACAGGACACGGCTATGCGCGAATGCTCCGCCGTATACTTGACGGCGTTGCGAACGACGTTTTCAAGGGCTCTGTAGATCAGCTCCCCCTCCACCTCCGCCAGGAAAACGCCGTCGACACTGGTGGTGATCGAAACTCCCCGTGCCTGGGCTTCGAACGCGGCATCGCCGAGGATCTCGTTCAGAAGGTCGATGACATCGAGCGACTGCGTTTTCAGCGAGCTGCTGGATCCGGCTGTCAGCCTGGCAAGGGTCAGAACTTCGCCCACCAACATGTCGAGGCGTTCAACCTCCCTATCCATGCGATCCAACATGCCACCCAGTTTCGCCGGTGTTTGCCGCAGGACGCCCACAGCGGCTTGCAGACGAGACAAGGGCGAGCGCAGTTCATGGGAGACGTCGTGGAAAAGCCTTTGCTGCGCCTCCTGAAGCTCCTGCAGTCTCGCTGCCGTGGAATCGAAGTCGTGCGCGAGTGCGGTGACCTCGTCCTTTCGGCCGGCCATTTTGTCTCCGATACGAACGTCGAAACGGCCATGGGCAAGCGCGCTCAGGCCGTCACGCAGGTGAACGACTGGACGAATGAGATATCGGGCGAGCGCGATCGCTGACAGCGTGCTCGAAATTAGTATCGCAAGCCACGGCATCAACGGAACAAGATTCTTAAGAGTGAAGCTGGTTGGAGCCGATAGAGATATTCGATAGCAAACCCCATCCTTGAGGACGAGCCTGCCATTCTGCCTGTCTCCCGCGGTGCAAGGTCCCGCATCCGCGACTTTCGAGATGGCCAGGCCGAGTGGCCGCGTCCTCTCGCTTGTGCGCACGAAATGCGTGGCCGCGTCTTCCCCATCCTGAACCAGAATGCTCTCAGTCAGATTGACTACGAACGTCCGCCGCGCCTCCTCGACTTCCCAGGCAAAGGGAACCGCCTGCAGCAGCTTCAGGACAAGGACAATAGCTGCGACAGAGAGCGCCATGGTCAGCCAGATGACCCTGAAGAACTTCCAAAAAAGCCGGGGCATGCTCAATCCACCAAAAGTTGATAGCCTTGGCCGCGAACGGACCGGATCCAAGATTGCCCATCCTCTCTGAGCCCCAGCTTCTGACGCACGCTGCTGATATGAACGTCGATGCGGCGATCGAACGGGGTGAGTGGCTTTCCGAAGGCCAGTTTCGAAATATCCTGCTTCGATAAAAGCTGCCCCCCGCTGCGCGCGAGAATTTCGAGCAGCCTGAACTCGGTGCCGGTCAGCTCCAAAGGTTCTCCGCGCCATTCGGCGGTTCGACTACCCGGATGTATCACGAGCTGTCCCGTCCTCAGCGTATCGGTCGCCGAACCGGCCGCTGGCTGGCCCGCTCGACGCAGGATCGCACGCACGCGCGCCGCGAGTTCGCCCGGTGAACAAGGCTTTGGAACATAGTCGTCGGCGCCGAGGTTCAGGCCCGAAATCCGGTCGATGTCATCGCCCCTGGCCGTGAGCATCAGCACCGGGATTTGGCTTAATTTCCGGATTCTCTGCAGGACCTCGATCCCGTTCATCCGGGGCATCATGATGTCGAGCACGATGATGTCGACCGTGTTGGCGGCGGCAGCCGCAATCGCGGCTCGGCCATCCGTGTCCGTCACGACATCATATCCTTCCTCCGCCAGATATTCCTGCAGAAGTGTCGTCAGCTCGACATCGTCGTCGATGAGGAGAACCTTGTTCATTCGTGTGGTTCCGTTGTTCGCCTCCGCCGTCATACAGCACGAATGGGAACTCTCCACCCAACTTTACCTAGCTTAACACTAACTTGACCGCACTTAACATTCAGACGGCTACTGATAGGCATTATGGCATCGCCCGCGTGGCGGGACAGGTCCGCGCCGATGCCGGATACTCCAAGGAAAGCATCGTTGAGAAAGCCGTCCATGCCATTCGCCGCTGCATTCGTTGCGGCCGCACTTCTCTTCGCGTTCCGCAACTTCATTATGGAACACTCCGCCGCGCCGCCGCTCGCCGTGTCCCTGACGGCGCCGTCGCAGCAGGATTGTCCCGAAACCCTCTTGGCGGAAGGATGGCTCAAGCCCTGGCAAGAGGCGATTGTCGCCTCCGAGACGGGCGGCCTTCGCATCACCGAGGTCCTGGTTGATGTCGGCTCCGTGGTTGCGAAAGGGCAGACGCTCGTGCGGCTTTCGCAGGAGAGCGTACTTGCAGACCTTCAGAAACACGAAGCGGCAATTGCGACGGCAAAAGCGAACCTGTCGAAGGCAAGAGGAAATGTCGACCAGGTGCGGCAACTAGGTCTTTCTGGTGCGGGCTCCGCCGACGACATCGCGCAATACGTGACCGCGGAACAGACGGCGGTTGTCAGCCTTAAAGCCGCAAAGGCCGACTTCGATAACGACAGGGTCAAGCTCGAGCAGACGACCATCACCGCAGCCGACGACGGTCTGATAATTTCGCGGTCTGCCGAGCTCGGTGCCGTCGTCTCCGCCGGCGCCGAGCTGTTCCGCATGGTGCGCCAGCAGCGTGTCGAATGGCAGGCAGAGGTTCCAGCAGATTACCTTCCACGAATTTCGGAAGGGTCGAACGTCGTGGTCAACGGGCCCGAGGGTCAGCGGATCCAAGGCAAGGTCAGGCTTGTCGGCCCTTCGGTCAGCGCCGATACGAGCCGAGCGATCGTCTATGTCGCCTTTCCGGCCGACGTCCATCCACGTACCGGACTGTACGTGACGGGCAACATTGAACTTCAGGCGACACCAGCCCCCGCGTTTTCCAAACCGCGACCGTGTTCGGGGACGGGATAAGTGACCGCGTCCGGCGCGAACCCGTCATGCGAATCCATTGTCGCGACGCGTTCGTCATGCCGGGGCTGGACTCGATCCCGAATCCGCCAAACCCCACACCAACAAAACGGAATATTTGACATGAACCAAGCGAAATCCCAGCGTATTGTTGTCATGACCGGAGTCACTGCCGGACTCGGCTTACATGCGCTTCAGAAGATCGCCGCTCAGCCAGGTACACGGGTCATCGTCGGTGCCCGTGGAAGCGGCCGAGCTGTACCTCCCGGCGTGGAGGTCATTCCTCTCGATCTCGCATCTCTCGCGAGCGTCCGCCAATTTTCTGAGGCTGTCACATCGCGGCTCGAAAGTGGCCGCATCGACATATTGGTTCTCAATGCCGGCATGCAGGCCTCGACGAACGAAGGCAGGAGTGTCGAAGGCTACGAACTGACCTTCGCGGTCAATCACCTCGCCCACTACCTGCTGGCTCGACTCCTGCTGTCGCAAATGGCCGATCAAGGCCGTCTGGTGATCACCACTAGCGAAACGCACGATCCCGCCGTTACGCCGATCGCTCCCAAGGCTCTCGATCCCCAGGCCCTGGCGCATCCGGACAAGAGCGGCTTTGGCATGGGCATACGCGCGTATGCAGCTTCCAAGCTGTGCAATTTGCTGACCGCACAATCCTTCGCTGCCATGGAAGAGGTCAGGGCCCGTAAGCTCGCGGTGATCGCCTTCAGCCCCGGCCTTACCGGTGGCACGTCGCTGGGCCGCGACAGCCCCCGCGCCATGCGCGCGGTCGTCATGCTCCTCATGCATACTGTCTTCCGAGTGGTCGGCCTTTTCCGTCCTGAATACGTCATCGGTACGCCCGAACGCTCAGGCGAAGCGCTGGCCGAGATCGCTCTCGGGGCGGTCATCCCGCCGCCGGGCCGGATCTACGTCTCGCTTGTGAAGGGCAAGCCGACCTTTCCCGATCCATCCCAACTGGCGCGAAGCCGAGAGGCTCGGGAACAGTTGTGGCGCGAAAGCGCAGTTATGGTTGGATTCGATGATCAGGCCCCGACCCAATGAAGATTACCTTTACGAAAAAAGTACACGAGTACGACGACGTTTTCTCGTTTTTCTTCGATGCACCCGGCGTCAACTACAAAGCGGGACAGTACACCCATTTGAGGGTTGGTGGTCCGCTCGACTTTCTTGGCTCGGTTCGCGAGATGTCCTTCGCCTCAGCCCCGGGAGATCCAGAGCTCATGTTCAGCATGCATCTGGGATCAAATAGCAAATTCAAGAAAAAGATGAGCGCGCTCCAGCCCGACGATACGATCAGTTTGTTTGGCACAGGCGCGCACGTCAAATTGCCCGAACACCGAACCGGAAGTTTGGTTTTCATAGCGGGCGGCGTGGGGATGACCCCATTCCGCTCGATGATTCTGGAGGCGCACAAGGCAGGGAACCATCAGACGGCGCTGGTTCAAGTCCAACGGGGCGATTTCCTCTATCGCAAGGAGTTGGAGCCGCTTGTATCCGACTATCTCGCGGTCCGTCCGGAGATATTCGTGGACACCGTCAAGAAGGTAGGGGGAGGTTATGGCGATGATGCGATTTTCTACGTGTGCGGATCGAGAAGGCTCATCGCATCTGTAGTTGAAACCCTTAAGGGGTGCGGCATTGAGAAAGAGAAAGTTAGAATAGAAAGCTACAAATAGGCGTAGATCGGCAAGAAGGTGCGGGAAATCACCACCGATTGAAGAAAGCATTATGTCCGAGCACTGAAGGCGTAGCTTCGGTCTGCTTGCAGGAGCAGCCCTCCCTCGCCACGCCCAAGCGCCGGGGTTGCCCGGCGGTCGTCAGCCGGGGCTGCACTCCCCGGACACCTCAGTAAATCAACAGAGGCGTTTGACCGATGAATTGAGGCGACTTGGCTTGGTTGAGCATGAAGCCGGCGACGTCGGCGCGTGCAATTCTGCCACCATGGATGCCCCGCAAATCGGTCAGCGCCCTATAGCGCCCCATATACGGACCATTGGTCAAGAAACCGGGCCGGACAATGATCCAGCGAGCGATATTGTTCTTGATAATGCGTTCCTGGCGATCCTTGTCGGCGTAAATCCTGCGAAGGACAATCGGCAGGAATAAATGGTCGTACAACCATGTCCCGTGTCCTTTGCTATCGCCGGTTCCCATACCCGTGACGGCGATGAGCAATTGTTCCCGCTCAAGAGCTTTCGAAAGGTTTTCGGCGCAGCGGGAGAACATGGTTATTGTTCGCGTTACATTCGCGGTTCCCAGGCAATCGCAGACGACGTCTTGTCCCGTCACGAGTCCCGTGATCGCGTTGGCTTCCTGGGCATCTCCCTGTAGGATCCGCAACCGGGAGTGCTTAATTGGCATGCGGCTTGGCTCACGGGCGAGCGCAGTGACCTCGTGGCCGTCTTTCAGCGCCGTTTTAGCAGTGGCCAAACCAATGCCGCGCGTTGCGCCGATGATTGCGATCTTCATGGAGCATCTCCTTAAGCTTGAAAGGTCGGGCTCCGGCGGCGAGTTGGGATTTTTGATCACTTCCCGTCATGTCGCCTGGCGTCCATGCCGGCTGTATTACAGGACAAACGTGAGCGCTCCATCCAACTTTACCTAGCTTAACACTAACTTGACCGTACTTAACGTTCAGCGGGCTATTGATAGGCATGGCGGCATCGGTCGCGTGGGCACCGCCCCGCCCCTCAGCCGGAACTGCAAGGATTGGACCGTTGGAAAAGCCATTCGTGACACTCGCCACCGCGCTCGTTATGGTGGCGTTCCTGTCTCCATTTCGCAATGCCGCGGCAGAACAAGCCCCCGCACCTGCTCTCACCGTTTCCCTGACGACGCCGGTGCAGCGGGACTGGCCCGAGACCGTTCCGGCAAGCGGGTGGCTTAAACCCTGGCAGGAAGCGATCATCGCCTCTGAAATCAGCGGCCTGCGCATAACCGATGTTCTGGTCGATGTCGGCGCTGTGGTCACCAAGGGACAGACGCTCGTGCGGCTCTCACAGGAGAGCGTTCTCGCCGATCTTCGCAAGCAGGAGGCCGCCGTCGAGACTGCCAAGGCAAGTCTTTCGAAAGCAAAGGCCAATGCCGACCGGGCACGGCAGCTCCGCCCTTCAGGTGCGCTTTCCGACGAAAAGATCGTCGAATATCTGGCCGACGAGCAGACGGCAACGGCAAGTCTGGCCTCCGAGGAGGCGGCGCTCGATAGCGAAAGAATCAGGCTTGCGCAGACAGCAATCACCGCCGTCGACGATGGCATTATTACTTCGCGTTCCGCAGACCTCGGCGCCGTTGTTTCCGCCGGCACCGAGCTGTTCCGCATGGTTCGCCAGCAAAGGGTCGAGTGGCAAGCCGAAGTTTCGGCACGCTACCTTCCACGAATTACCGAAGGACTGGACGTCGAGATCAACGAACCTGGCGATCTCCCGATTCGGGGCAAGGTGAGGCTTGTCGCGCCTTCAGTGAGTACAGATACCAGCCGGGCGATCGTCTATGTCACGCTTCCCGCGGACGTACGCCCGCGCGTTGGTCTTTATGTCACAGGCACCATAGAACTCAGGACCACCCCGGCCCTGACCGTTCCCGAGACTGCGATCGTGTTCCGGGACGGCATCAGCTACCTCTTCACGGCCGGCGCGGATCAGCGTGTGCGACGTATACGCGTCGAAACGGGCCGCCGTAACGACACCGAAGTGGAGATCGTCTCCGGCATCGACCAGTCCTCCAAGGTCGTCACCGCGGGTGGCGCGTTCCTGTCGGACAACGCTCTTGTGAAAGTTGCGGAGAACGACTGATGAACTTTTCCGCTTTCTCGATCCGCAACCCCGTTCCCGCGATCCTGCTGTTTGTCATGCTTGCCGTGGGGGGTCTTTTGGCCTTCAGGCAACTGCCGATCCAGAACTTTCCCGATATGGACCTCCCGACCATCAGCGTCACCGCGACGCTCGACGGCGCAGCACCGGCGCAGCTCGAAACCGAGGTCGCCCGTCCCCTTGAGGATAGTTTTGCCGCGCTCAGCTATCTCGACCACGTCACGACGACGATCACCGACGGTACGGTGTCCATCAAGGTTGCCTTCAAGCTCGAGAAAGACAGCGAAACGGCCTTGAACGAGGTCCGGAACGCCGTCGACAGTGCCAATGGCGATCTACCGCCTCAGATGGAGACGCCGAGCGTCACGAAGGTCACGGTACAGAGCACCGCTCTCGTCACCTATGCCATCCGCTCTACCGCTCTCAACGAGACTGAACTTTCCTGGTTCGTCGACAATGATCTGACCAAGGCGCTGCTGTCGGTGCCCGGTGTCGGGCAGGTCAACCGCATCGGCGGAATTGATCGTGAGGTTCACGTCGACCTCGATCCTTCGACGATGGCATCACTTGGCGTCACCGCGGCCACCGTATCGTCGCAACTAAAGGCCGTGCAGGCGGATACGTCAGGCGGTCTCGGAGAAATCGGCGGCACCCGTCAGACCTTGCGCACGCTCGGCGCCCTGCCATCGGTCGAGGCATTGAAGGGGCTCAAGATCCCCATGGCAAACGGCCAGCAGGTTCGCCTCGACGACATCGCGTCTGTCACGGACAGCTTCGCCGAGCGGTCCTCGATTGCCTATCTCGATGGCCAACGGGTGATCGCGGTCGAGATCAAGCGTTCGAACGGCTTTTCGGACAGCGGCGTCGCCGCGGATGTTGACGCGGCGATCAAGCAATTCGCGGCGGGCCATCCCAATGTTCAGATCGACGAGGCCTACAGCACGATCGGCCGGATCATCGGCAATTACGAAACTTCAATGAGCATGCTGTACGAAGGCGCGATCCTGGCCATCATCGTCGTCTGGTTCTTCCTCCGGGACTGGCGTGCAACGATCCTGTCGGCCGTTGCGCTGCCCCTTTCTGTTATACCCACCTTCCTGGTGATGTATCTTGCCGGATTCAGCCTGAACATCGTCACGCTGCTCGCGTTGTCGCTGGTGGTCGGCATCCTCGTGGATGACGCCATCGTCGAGATCGAGAACATCGCCCGCCACCTGCGAATGGGCAAGCGGCCGATCGACGCGGCAATGGAAGCCGCCAACGAGATCGGGCTTGCGGTCATCGCAACCACCTTCACGCTCGTCGCCGTATTCCTGCCGACGGCGTTCATGAGCGGAATACCCGGCCTCGTGTTCCGGCAGTTCGGCATCACCGCCGCCGTTGCAGTCCTTGCCTCGCTCGTGGTAGCGCGCCTCCTGACGCCGATGATGGCCGCCTATTTCATGAAGGCTCATCCCGCGGACGAGAAGGATGGGCGCATCATGCGCGCCTACATGGCCGCTGCGAGGGCAGCCCTGACACACAGGAAAACTACGGTGGCCCTCACCGCCATCGTCGTTGCGCTTTCGCTGGCAACCATTCCCTTCCTCAAATCGGGGTTCCTGCCCGCTTCCGACGACGCGCGAACCCAGATCACGCTGACCATGCAGCCGGGCGCCACCATCGAGCAGACGGACGCCGCCACCAGGCAGGCCTCCGATATCGTCGGCAAGCTCAAGGACGTCACGCGTGTCTTTTCTTCGGTGGGGGTCGCGTCTTCGAACGGCGGCGGGCCCAACGTCACCACCTCGAGCGATCTCGGCTCCGCGACTATCGTTGTCGTTCTCAAACCCATCGATGAGCGTAATCGAAAGCAGTCGGAGATTGAAAACGACATCCGGCAGGCCCTCTCGACTCTCCCCGGCCTGCGTGTGGAGGTCGGCAACGGCGCTAATGGAACAAAGCTGGAGATCGCGCTAGCAAGCGACGATGCAAACGCACTTGAGACTGCGAGCACGGCCCTAGAGGAACAGCTTCGCACGCTCCAAGGCATCGGCGCGGTCACATCTACCGCCGCGAGGCAGGCGCCCGAAATCCAGATCGCACCCGACTTTGCGCGTGCGGCGGCCCTCGGGGTAACGTCAAGCGCGATCTCCGAAGCGGTGCGCGTGGCCACGAACGGGGAATATTCCTCTGCCTTGCCGAAGCTCAACCTGCCGCAGCGCCAGGTTCCTATCGTCGTTCGGTTCAGCCCCGAGACACGGACAAAGCTCGACGACATCAAGAACATGCGGGTGGCTGGAACCAACGGCAGTGTTGATCTCGGATCGATTGCTGATATCCGGATCGGCGGCAGCCCCTCGCAAATCGATCGTATCGATCGGATGCGCAATGTCACCCTCTCAGTCGAGCTCAACGGTCGCATCCTTGGTGATGTCAACCGTGAGGCACAGGCACTGCCGGCGCTCCAACACCTGCCGACGGGCGTCACCCTTGTCTCACAGGGCGAACTTCAGCGCAGTTCGGAGCTGTTCCAGAGCTTCGCGCTGGCAATGGCGATTGGTGTGTTCTGCATCTACGCGGTCCTCGTCCTCCTCTTCCACGACTTCCTCCAGCCGCTCACCCTTCTGATGGCCCTCCCGCTCTCGCTCGGCGGTGCGCTGCTGCCGCTTGTCGTCACCGGAACAAGCTTCTCGATGCCGGCCGTCATCGGGCTGCTGATGCTCATGGGTGTGGTGACGAAGAACTCAATCCTGCTGATCGAATATGGGATTATGTCGCGCCAGCAAGGCATGTCCAGATTTGACGCTCTCATTGATGCCTGCCACAAGCGCGCGCGGCCGATTGTCATGACCACCATCGCCATGGCTTCGGGGATGCTGCCAGCAGCGCTCAGCCTAATGGGCGGTGATTCAAGCTTTCGTCAACCGATGGCCATTGTGGTGATCGGCGGCTTGATGATGTCGACTTTCCTAAGCCTCATCGTCATCCCCGTCATCTTCACCTTGGTCGACGATCTGGAACAGCTCCTCAAGCGGTCGCTGCGCCGCCTCGGGTTCGCCCGGGAGACCGCGGACGAAAAGCCGGAGACATCCAACGATCGCGTGGCGATCGCCTTCAAGCCTCTCCATTCGACTCGGGGCCAAGGTCAGAGATGAATTCCGTTCGGCTGGTTATCAGGCAGACAATCACGCGACGGCGAACTGTCGCGCCTTTCATTGCAACCTCTTCGGTCGACTTCCAAGCCCCCATCGTGGAAGAAGGCCGCGGGACGTTTTCCCCCAGCAGGCGGCATGATGCCGCCTGCGCGTCCTGCCTCTATACAGGAGCCTACCCACCGATTGGGAGGCGCTATGCCTGACCTGCTCACCTCAGATCCACTCGCCGCGCTGATACCTCTCATTGCTGCTTTTGGCGTCATGACACCGATGATCGCGACATTCTTGGAGCGCTTCGTACCAGTGCTCCCGTCGTATGCAGTGCTCGTCGTAATAGGCGTGGCGGCGGCTGATGGAAGTTTCTCCCTGCTTGCCGCCCTGGCTTTAAGCCTGGTCGGCAGCACTCTAGGATGCTTGTGCTTGTATGCGCTTGGGAGAGTGGTCGGCGAACGCCGCTCCCGCCGTTTAATCGAAGGTTCGGCGCGTTTGATCGGGATATCTTCGGAGAAGTATCGGCGGTGGGAGGATCGGCTGCGTTCCAACCAGCGGTCGATCGCGTTTCTCGCACAATTGATCCCCACCGTTCGGCTCATCTCGCCGGGCATATCGGGATTGTTGCATATCAGATTCTGGCAGTTCGCAGGCGCGACGGCCTTGGGCGCTGCATTGTGGAACGGGCTTTTTATAGGCGTGGGATATGCCTTCGCGCTCATCGACACGGACGCGAACGCATCGATTCTGGCACTCAAGACCGCGATCGCACTTGTCATCGCAGAAGGGTTCGCCTTCTGGAGCTGGCGTTGGAAGGTCCGGGCGCGATGAGCTTCAGTTACCGTGTGCTTGCCGACCATCTTCGCTTCGTCCGCTCATTCTTTGCCGATCCTCGCCGCGTTGCGGCGATTGCTCCTTCAAGCGCCGCACTTGCGCGCCTGATGACATTGGAGATTTCGCCGTTCTGGTCGGAAGTGCCCAGTTCCGCGTCCGATACTCGACAGACTGGGACTGAAGGCCCGACGTATCGGCGGGACGCTGCGTAATCTACCTCCGGCCGCTGTATACCGGATAACAAGGCGGGGCCTATTCAAAGCCAATCACTATAATCATCACCAAAGGCCATGACGTCGGCACTCATCGCGATTACTAGGCATCCACCCGACACCGGCCGATTGGACATTCAGCCGTTTGACAACAATGCCACCATCGCAGTTGCTACTTAACTCCGGGAACTGCATCGTCGTCATTGTCCCAGCTTCCCCGCCTCATCGTGCGTCGCGGAGGAGTCCCACTTATCTTTTGACGTCGAACAGCCGCCTCGGACCGGGAACAATTTATAGTGGGGCTGTCGAGAGCTGCCGTCGCTGGCCGCTTTACGAACCCGCTTGCCCGTCAAGTCCCATTGCACGCAGTTCGTCGCCTGTGACAACCCCTTGTTCGCAAAGCATTCGAACGAGGCGCTCCACATCCTCCCGGCGGCGCCTGATGATCTCGCAGGCTCGGTTAAGCGCCTCCGACAGAAGCCGCTCGACCAGCCGCCGTAGTTCCGCATCCTCGCGCCGCAGTTTGGCAAGCTCCTCCGACGACGACGCATGGCTGTAAGAGATCACGCCGCCCATCCCAAGCGAGACCGCCATGATTGTTGCCAAGTTGGTCGCGCGATGAAGATCGGAGTCAGCTCCACCGCCAGAGCCATCAAAGGATTCACCGAGGATGGTCCTTTCGGACGCGAGGCCGCCCAATAGCATTGCCAATTCGGAGCGGTAGGATTTCCTGCTCCTGAATAGCGGTCTTTCTCTCCGCCACTGGACGTAGCCCTGAACCCCATCGTCTCGCGAGACCTGTGGTAGCACGACGATGCCGTCAACGATCGCGACGCCAAGTTCGATGCCGACCACTGCATGACCGGCCTCGTGAGTACTGGCGATCCGCCGCTCCTGTTCCGTTAGGTGCCTGACAGGCGGGATCATTGCGATCAGGTCGGCAGGCCGGACATCCCTACCCTTTCGGCGCGCCCTTCGTTTTGCGTTGCCGACCAACTGCCGGAGCTGAGCTCCAGAGCGACCGACAGTCGCAGCCGCGAGCGTCTTCAGTTCGTCCGGGCTCGCACCATCGCCAAGATGCATCGCAATGATTTTCGCCCGCGTGTCCTCGTCCGGCAGTTCGATGGCGACATGCCTGTCGAGGCGACCGGGCCGGCGCAGGGCTGGATCCACCTGTTCAGGGTAGTTCGTCGCGGCGACCACGATCACCCCCTCGCGGCCTCCCGAACCGTCCAGCAACTCCAGAAGTGCGTTGACTACCTGGATGCTGTAATCGGTGTTGTGTCCCCTGAACTTCGCCCGGTCACCGATCGAGTCGATCTCGTCGATCAGCAGCACCGTCGGCGGCGTTTTTGCCGCCTTCTCGAACGAGCGGCGCATGGCAGCCAGCATGTCGCCGAGATGACCCTTTGATTGCCAGACCGCGCTCGAGGCGGGGATGAAATTCGCACCACAGGACCGCGCGACTGCTTCAGCGAACATTGTTTTTCCGGTCCCCGGAGGCCCACTCAATAGGATACCCGAGGCCACATCCGACCAGGTAATCCTCCCGTCCCGCCAGTCACTCAGGTCGGTGACGAGATCGAGTGCCCATTCCTTTGCCTTCCCATACCCCTCCAAGTCGTCGATGCGAGGTTCCCATGATGGCGGCTTAGGGATCTGCTTATGTACGAGCGCGGTCGATTCCAGCTTCTCAAGCACGGTATCAAGGGGCCGTCCCGGTCGCAGTGCGAGGAACAGCATGCTGGCCGGGAAAGCTGCAAGTCTTCGTGCGATTTCGAGCGGAATGTTCATTGCGATCGACTTCGCAGCAGCGACCAGATGTCTCGCGTTCACTGCGGCGACATCAATGATGCGGTCGAGGGCGACCATCAGCTCGGAAGGAATGTCCGCGCCATCCTGAATGAGGACGATTAGGGCCGCTTTGTATCTTGATAGATGAATGGCATCCCTAGCGTCGGCCTCTCCAGGACCGGATGTGACGATGACCATCGAAATCGTGTACTTTTCAAGACCAGCAGACTTCAGGATGGTCTCGGCCGCATCCTTGTACGCGTCCATGTCGCCACCCGGTGGAAGCCGCAGCCCGACCAGGCGGTTCTCCGGCAGGAACACCCGGCCGCGGCGAAGGGCGCTGCGGACGGCGAAGGCATAGGTTTGCACTTCGAGCGTCGAAGCGCGCTCAGAAAGGGGTACAGTTCTCATGGAACGCTCCCTATCGGCTGGCGCGCCGGACCGTGGTATCGGGCCGGAGCAGTTCTTCATCCAGTTCGACTTCAATGTGTCCCGTGAGGATCATCGCCGCCACCGTCTGCATCGGTCGGCCGTCGCGGACGGCCGATAGGCATTCAGCAAGTGTCAAGGACCCAAGCTCGTCGAGGGCTGCAAGGATCCGGATCCGGTCGCCGAGGGCTGCTTCGTAACCAGCGTATCGCAGGAGATCCTTCGCATTCTGAAGCCGAGGTTGACTTCGGATGGCGGACATCAGCACCGCCTGATATCTGCACTCGAATTGCTCGGCCAGAATTCTGATCCACTCAGTGTTTCCCGGGTCACGATCGCACACTTCGACAAGAAGATGTTCATCGACTTTCTCCACGAAAAAGTCGACGTAATAGCGCTTGGGACCATGGTTGTCCGCAAGCGCGTAGGTAAGGCACCGCCACGACACCACGCTGGGATCGAGGTCAAGCAGGCAGGCGTAATTGCGCGCCTCGCGGGATCGGAAAACAGGTCGCCCGACGCACTTGAGCGTCACAAAAGGGAAATACGGGCGGTAGTTGGGAGAATCGCAAGCTTCATCGCCTGCTGCATGAGCGGATCCGGTCTTCATGACCTGCACTCCAACGAACGGGAATCTGGGCGGCGCCGGGATCGGTCCCGGAATCCGTCAGCCTATTCGAAAGGTCGGTGCGAAGATGTTGCTCATGTCCAGAACAATTAGTGAACGAAAAATTATTCGTCAAGCCGGCAAAACGGAGATTTGTATCACCGAAGGCGCAATGTCTCTGCGGGGCATGGCAGCAATCGACGGAAGTTGTCCGGTTTCGAGACAACATTGTGAAAATTATCTTGAAGCCGATCAGTGGCATAGGCGTAGCACCATTGATTCGCGCACTTACTGTCTTGTTGGTCGCCCCGTCGCCGGTTACGTTCCGATACCAGCAGAAAAATGATCAGAGATTGAGATCGTCGTCGTCAGACAGCGGGCCGGGCTGCGCGAAGAGCTCTTCCAGGGTTTTCTTCACAGGCTCGAAGGTCACCAGGAATCTGCCGTCAACGTCGATGACTCTCTGGGTGCCCCGCGCCTTTGCTGCATCCAAGACCTCACGGATGCGGGCCTCGGCCTCTTGTCTCTGCCAGTCGGAACTTTGCGTCATCAGGCCCCCTCGCGGACTTCAGCCCGGGATTGTAACATCGAATTGGAGAGTGCCTCGGAATTTTTGCAGAACTCCAACCCTGACCACAGGAATCTACCGTGCAAGCAGAACCGCTGCTTTTGATGGATACCGACATCGTCAGCCTGATGGGCCGACAGAAGGCGCCCCCCGGGCTTCGCCCTTGGCTGATGCGCATCGGCATCCATCGTCTGGCGCTCTGCTATCCTGTGATAACAGAGTTGATGCGCGGAGCCCACCTCAAAGTCCGGGATGACCCAGAAAGCGCGCTACGGATCGCCAACTGGGCCAATGACGTCGTGAAGATGGATTTTCCCTTTCCAGAGATGACCGCGGCGGTTGCGAGCAAATATGCCGAAATGACGTCGGTCCCGCGGCTTAGGCATCTTTGGACCGTGCAGCGGAACCAGAAGAGCAACAGGCTTGGCCACGACCTGGCGATATCAGCGGTGGCTATTGTCCACCGGATGCCGATCCTCACGGCAAACGTCGATGACTTCCTTCGGATCCACGAACTCTTTCCACTGCCCGGCTTGCATCATCCGATGAAGGCGCGATGGTTCGTCGACCCCGTCTTCCAGGTACCGCTGCCGTATTTCGATCCGGACGAGCCCGACCCGCACGAGAGGGCTTTGCCCAAGCTTTCGAACCCACCGATCATCGCTTCGTTCGAACCTGCAAACGGTTCGCGGTAGCGCCGCAGCTCTACTGGTCCGGTTTCCGGGAAGCCCACCGCTTCAGACTTTCCCGTCGTTTCCCCTGGGTTACGATCTTGCGGCCGACCTTGGCCGGCTCGAACCCAACCTTTGACAGCGCATCGCCAACCGTTTCGTTGTCAGCCGACATTTCCCCGATCGGACCGATCACGCTGCCTTCGCCGTCGTCGTTCTTTTCACCATGTGGCATGCCAATCTCCGATTCCGACATCGCCATCGCGGAGATGTCACCCACTTGGGACATGCGCCATATTAACCCGTTTGGCCGCTTGCCTGAAGGGCGTCCTGCAACGAGCGCGAGGAGAACCATGGAGCAGATGAGCACGTGGTTGGCGGCATTGCCACTGACGGTGCCGCCGACGGAGCGTTCAGGCCCAAGCCCGTGCAGAGGTATCCGCGCGAAATGAGGGTTCCAATGCCAGCGCGGTCGAGTCGAAACGCACGATGCGCCTGAATTATCGTGTCGCTCGTATTTGAATGAATCCTTTCCCGGGCTTTTAAGACCTGTGCCGCTACGACACACCCAGTCGTCGAATACAGCGGTATGGGACACAATGAATTCTAAGGCAGAAGCACTGGCAGCAGCGAAGAAGCGGATCATCGCGCTGCAAAAGCAGATGGTGACACGAATCCTGGAGATGGCTGCAGAAGTCGAAAAGCTCGCTAGTGCGACGACAGAACGCGAAGCCCGTGAGTTCTTGCGCGTCACCTGCAATATGCCGTCATCCGAGCTGTCGACCTATGTGCGCTTCCAAACCACGCTGAAGGGCAACGAGCAACTGCTCGAGAGTTCCAGGGTGTCTTTTCCCGTGGTGAAAGCTTTGGTCTCCGCCGACCCAGCCACCCGCAAGGAAGTCCTTGAGCGAATGGAGATCGGCGCCCGGATAGATACCACCGAGATATCTCGCATTCGCAAGCGTCTCCAGGAAGCTGCCCTTACGCCGGGCCAGGTGCTGGCAGCGCGGAATGGAAAAAAGCTCGCAGCCGCGGCACGCAGGAATACGGCTGACGCCGTCACAAGCTTCCAGGAAGTCCTTTACGCATTCTCCGAAGGATTGATAAACGAGCGTGATCCCGAGAAGATGGTTTCGGATGACGTCCGTCAGGGCGCGGCACAGATCCGGCGAGCATTCGAATCCTTGTTCGGAACTCGTCACGGGACGGTGGATCAGACGAAACCGGGCACATCCGCGCATGAAATGGCCCTCGCATACGAGACGCTGAAAAACCTCGAAGACGGAACTCTCGCCATGCCGAGGAACAGAGCGCTTCGCCATCCGGGTCTTGTCGCTCTTCAAAATCTCACGGGACGCTCGCCCGAAGCCTACAAGCCGGAGCGCCCTCCTCTCCGGCAGGGACCGCCCGCCCATCATCGGCTGAAGGCAATCGAAATATGTGCTGGTGCCGGCGGCATGGCGATTGGATTGGATAGAGCGGGGTTCGATCATGTCGCGTTGGTCGAATATGACGAAAATGCCGCCGCAACACTCAGGCTGAACAGACCCAACTGGAACGTGATCGAGAGCGACATTCGGGATATCGACTTCCGGCCGTATCGACAGATGGACATCGACCTCGTGGCTGGGGGCCCTCCATGCCAGCCCTACTCGTCCGACGGATATGGTCTGGGTAAAGATGATCCCAGGGATCTGCTCCCTGAAACTGTCAGGGTCGTTTCCGAAATTCGTCCTCGGGCATTTCTCTTCGAAAACGTCGATGGACTATTGCATGCTCGACACGCGGATCACGTGGCCGAAATTCTTCGCGGATACCGTGAGTGCGGCTATAATGTCGAGATTCACAGGATCAAGACTGAAAACTACGGTATAGCCCAGGAGCGAAATCGAGTGCTGCTCGTAGGCCTTCGAAAGGATGTGACGGGCGCGTTTCGCATGCCGCCAAAGTTCGCAGGCCGCCGCCTTAACTTAGGCGACGCGCTGATGGATCTGATGGCCGCGAACGGTTGGACGGGCGCGCGTGAATGGGCGCGTGACAGACGTGAGCAACCAGTCTTCGACCGCCAAGGCAACGTCGTCGCACGAGGCGCACTCGCCTCCACGATTGTAACCAGGCGAGGCCTTCCACGAGCGAAAGAGGCGGCCCGCTGGGGCGCAAAGTGCGTCGATATTGCGGGTCTGCCAGACCTGGCCCCGACCGACGAGCAGGCTTCGAAACCTGGGTTCATGCCCGCCCTCACCGCTCGCATGCGTGCCCGGCTCCAGGATTTCGAGGACGATTGGAGTTTCGTCGGGGGCAAGCAAGCCGTTGCAGACCAGATTGGTAATGCAGTCCCTCCCAGGCTGGCGCAGGCGGTCGGCTTGGCAATCTTCTCCTCCATCGAGGACGTTAGCTGGGACTGGGAAGCGATGCTGTGGCCGGAAGAAAGCCGTCGGATGCATATGGTGCCGCCGCCGCTGCAGTTCGAAGGCGTCGTCGCTGAACCTCTCGTATCTACGGCAACGTGAAGGCGCTCCCCCCTCCTCTCTTAAAGCGTGGCGCGGCTGCGTTCTAGCCGCAAGCTACATGGGGCGTGGGCTTGATCAATCGCTTTGCGCAAGTAGCTGGCATCAGCTCGGCTTGGATGCAATATCTGATTGGGGCCGTATTCGGTCGGCATCCCCGTCGCTCTTCGCCGGCCACGCCTCATTGCCGCTCGAAGCGATAGCGCACCGACCCGCCCCGTAGCACGCGGAACCGATCGCGAGTATTAGGGGCAGCCGGGTTCGACAGCGGCAGCACGCGCCATTGGGCGGGATTGAACACGAACGGGACGTAGAGGATACGGTAGCGCCGCTTTCGCTCGAGGCTCGCACTGCCCGCGACCTCGAGTTCGCGGGCAGTAAGCTCGAATTCGCCGCCCGCATCCATCGCGGACTTCACCTCGTAGAGCCATTCGTTGCGCTCGGTAACGACCCGGAAATCATAACCGAGGTTATCGTCGCCGGCGGAACCCGTGCAGAAAGCAGCGCGGTTGCACGAGACCCAGCAGGCATCGGACATTTCCTTCGGATGCCGCCTACGCAGATATTCACGGGCGAGCCACTCGCTCGCTATACCCATCGCGGTCTTCACCGCCTCCGGCGGCTGGGTTCGCCACGACTGACCGCCACCTCCCCCGCCGCCGCCGGGCGTTCCCGGTACGCGCTGATCCTGCAGGCGTAGTCGCGGGGCGCGGCTACGGGTGTACCAGTCATCGCCTTTCTCGATCGCGGCGCCGGCAAGCTGCTCGAACCGCCGGACGAAATCTGCCGCGCCCGCGTCGAGATCCTCTTCCGCGAATCTGACGGTGCGCCGCGCGACCTCGGTTTTCCTCTTCGCCTCGCGCGCCTCGATCGCATCGCGTTGCAGATCCTCGGGAACTAGCCCAAGGCGCGCGAGATCGGCGGAGAGCGGCATTCCCGCTGGCCAGGCTCCCACGCGCGCGTAAAATTCCGGAAGCCGTGCCTGGTCCACCTTCTCGAAGTCGAGCAAGCCAGCCTCGTCGAGCGTGCGGACCATCGTTTGTGGGTCGGCAGCTTCGATCGACTCCGGCACCGCTGTGTCGCTCTTGCGGCACCAGGCGCGCGCCATTCCCGCGAGGTCATTATGGTTGGCAAGTACGAGCTTGCGGTTGTCGGCGGCGACACGGTCAAGCGGCGGGAGGTCGATCTCCGAATCGTCCGGACCCAGAAGCTCTGCAGCCGCGGCCGCCGCGCGTACGGCCACGACCTCGCGGGTGAGCACTTCGAGAACCCGAAGCCACGCCGGGTCGAATGTCACGAAGTCGAGGCGCCGTGCGGCCACATAGGGGGCGAGATCCTCACCCGCGGCCCATATGCTTGCAAAACGGCGACGGACGCGATCGAGCAGCTCCGGTTTGAGTTCGCCGAGATACACCTCGAACATGCGCCGGAAGTCGTTCTCGTCGTTGAGTGGAGGATACCCCAGGGATGCGAGCGTTCCAGCATAGGCCACGAAATCGAACCCCATCGCCCGACGGATGAGCCCCTGATTATCGGTCTCTTCGACTGCGGCAAGCAATCTGTCAACGATCGTCTTGTCGAACTGCACGGTAACCCATGCACGCAGGTTCAGCGACGGACCGAACCGCTCGTGCAATTCTTCGAGCTCCCTGGCGCATTCGAGCCCCCGGAGATGAGCAACGACGGGAAGCAATGCGCGCACTCGCCATTCCACGCCGCTGCGGGTCGCCGCGAAATGATCGCGGATGATGCTCTCGTCGCGTTTGATGGCGCGTGCATAGTGCGCCTCGGTCGGTTTCCCGGCGCCGCCGAAACCCGCCCGCTTCAGACGTTCGAGTATGATTTCGAGCGTGTTGCGCCGCACCCCCATCAATTTGGTAATGGACGGCGCCGCCTCGCAGAGCAGGTCTAGTCCTATCGCGGCGTCAGCGACCAGCACGAGGGTCGGCGATTTGGGATGAGCGACTGGCTGGGCGCGCTCGTCGCCACGTGCGTGCGCGAGTTCGCCACCAATCATCAGCGCAAAGCTGGCGCAGCGCCGTAATCGAATTTGGCGCAGGCGGCGCTCCAGCTCGTCGGGCGGTATGGTCCGAAATTCGAGGGGGTCGCCCAGATATTCGTGCGCAAGGACGGCAGCATCGACGAGCCAGGCGAGCGCGTCGGCGACGAGCGGAGGGTCATTCGGTGCGGGTTCGAAGTCTTCTCCATCAACGATGAGGCGTACATCGTTCGAGTCTGCAACCTGCACCCGAAAGCCACCCACAGCCTGAATAAGGCCGGCGATCGCCGCGGCGTCATTCTCGCCGACATCGAGCACCGCTTCTCCGCGATCTACCAGGGCCCGCGCCGCGAAACCCTGCCGTTCGCTGGTGATGTGGACGAGCGGCGGATCGGTCGGGTCCGGACGACAGAGTTCGAGACTCCCCATGCGCTCGACGACCAATGAAAGCGCTGAGGGCAACGAGCCTTTAGTTTCCGCGATGTCGCTCCAGGCTCGGCGCAACTGGTCGCGCAGATCGCGGCGCTCGGCGGCCGAGAGGTCTTGGAGACTATCCGCGAGCGAGGCGAGGCGCGCGGCCGCATTGTCGCGGCTCGACCAGTCGCGCAGGCCGATGCGGGGGTCGAACAGGATCGCGGGCAACGCCGCGCGGGCGCCGACCTCGGATTGGAAGCGCGGAACGAATCGCGGCGGCGGCTGGCGGGCAGCGGTCGTCGACCAGCTCGCATCGGGCGCCGCGAAGACTATCTCATCCTGCTTCGTGCTAGCGACCCAAGATGCGGTGGCTAGAAACACCGCGAGCGGCGTGGGAAGCGCGACCCGATTGTGATGGCGATAATGCTCGACTGAGAACTGGAAATATTTGTCGCCGTGGTCGCGGAGAAAAGTGACGATGAGATCGGAGAACGCGGCGCGGGCGTCTACGGACAGCTCGGCATATTCGGTCTGGCCCGGCAGCCTCCAGATCTCGCCGATCAGGTCGTATTCGGTGTAAGGATTCTGAAAGCTGGTTGAGCCGACCCTAGCGACCCACGCTCTGTCGAAGCCATGCTTCGCCGAGACGGTGGAGAGGATACCGTTCCAATAGCCGCTTGCCGTCCCTCTGCGCCGGATGTCGGCAGCGAGCTGCGGAAGGCCGTCGCTTGTTCCGAGCAAGGCAAGAAAGCGGGCCCAGTCTTCGCGCCGATCGTCCGCGGCGGCCCGCGGCCAATCGCCAAAGCTGACCAGCAGACGGTCGCGCCCCCGAGCGCAATCGGGCGAGACGGCGGCTGCCTCAACGAAATATTGTTCGACGGTTCTGCCAAGCGATGTCCAGGAGTTCGAGAAGAGCGCGGACCCTGCCCTGCTCCATCCGCCGAGGGTCGGCACCGACAGGTCGGCCGCGCGCAGAGCTTCCTCGATATGCTTCCCACCCCCGCCGCGCCACACCTTGAACGACCAGAGCAAGGCTTCCTTGCGCTGAAGATTGCTCGCTTTCGGTTCAAGAGCACCCTTCAGTGAGAGCAGCACGTCGAGCGGATCGTAACCCCTGAGGAGGCCGGCATTCTCGAATGCGCGCTGGGTCGTCTCGGTTAGAGCGATCGCGTCGCTTAGGAACCGGAATTTGCGCTTGAGCGACGTCGGCGGGCTGGGTGGGCCCTCGCCGCGACGGCCGCGCCCGCTCTTCGATCGGACGAATACCGGAGGGGCGCCATCGCGGCCCCTTGCCGTTGCCGCAAGGAGCTTGCCATCGGCATCGACCAGTATCTTCCTGCCCTCGAGCAACGACATTGGGAGAGCAGCCGCATTAAACACCGCGTGGACATCGTCAAGAAATGACTTCCACCGGCTCGGCGGGGTCCGGCGCTCGCGCGCGAGCCAGTCGGCCACCGCTTCGGTCCATCCGCACAGCGCCTTGTCGGACAGCTCCAGGGGCAAATTCACCGACGCGGCAAGCGCCTTGATACGCGACACGCGATCGGCGCCGAGCGTATCGGCAAGAATATCCGCGCCGGCGATCTCCGCGAGTCGCCGCGTGGTTATCTGACGCGTTTTGACGTCCGGCCAGACGTAAAGTGTCTCGAAGCTCGCCCAGTTCGACACCCCCCCAGAAACGACGGGCCAAATCGCGGCTTTGTCGACCGCGCTTTCGATACTTCGGAAGGCGGCAAGCAATTTCGGAGTATGAGGCGGCATCCAGGCAGCGAGGTCGACGACGGCTGTCGGCGGCAATTCGATGCCGCGGTCGACGATTTCGGTTGCAGCTATCGCGCAGACGGTGGCAGCCGCCTCGAGCAGGTGTCTGTTGAGCGGTAGATCGGGCTTGATAGAGCGGCGATCGATGTCGGCGAAGAAGGGTGCATCGATATGGCCGGCTATCGGCGACGTCGCATTTTCGCTCATCGGCAAGAAATTGTAGAGACGCCCGGCCGCCCCACGCCCAAAGAGCGGTACGGCGATCGACACGACCGCCTCACCCTGCCATTCGAGCCAACGTTTCAACGTCGCAGCAGCGTGCATGCTTGCGCGGATCGCATCGAGCAGGGGTTCCTTGGGCAGCATCGAGCGCACGAGCAGATAAGTGCTACCGTCGACCGTAACATTCGCCAGCGAACAAGCATCGGATGAAATATCGGCGATCGGTTCCACCGAACGGGTCGATCGCCGGTGCAAGACGGACGCGCCCTCGCGTGCGATCTCAACATCCAACGCCGCAAGTCGATCGAGAAATAGGAGCACGGGTGCCTTAGGTTCAAGTAGCTCCTTCACTTGTCGTTCGGCGAGAGCAACGGCATCCTTGGACCTCAGCGGCAGCGAGATTACGGTCGCGAAGCCGGCGACCGCGAGAGCGTCGAGCGCATCGTTTCGCTCTGAGACGGGTCTGGGAACTAGATAACGAGGCACGGTGGCCGCCAGATAGCGCGCGTCCTCGGGGCTTGCGCCGATGGCGGACAAGTCCGTCTCGATCTCTTCCTGGGTCGCAAATCGGAAGCAATAGCCGTCGAAGCGGCCGCGCGATCCCGTTGGAGAACTCGAAAATATCCGAACCTCGTCCGTCAGCGCCTCGACGCTTCGGAACCCGAGCCCCTTGTTGCCGATCCCTTCTCCGATACGCTTGTCGCTGGTCCCGATATTGATAACCGCATCGAGGTTCGATCGGGTAAAGGCTCGCCCGCGGTTAGCCACGAGTAACTCGCCGCGATCGTCAGCCGAAATCAGAAGCCGGACGGCAATTTCTCCGGTGCCGTCGAGCGTACTCGACGGGTGCGCGTCATGCCCATTTTGCACCAGCTCGAAGAGAACGCGATCGCCATATTGGGTCCCGATGACCTCGTTGAGATTCTTCAGGCTTTCATAGACCTTGATGTTGCGCCGGCGGCCTTCAAGAGCAAACTCGAGCTGCGAAGTCGCGATATTCGTGATTTCGCGAGCACAGTCCAACGGCACGAGATCGCGGTCGGTATGTCGACGGGCATCGCTGTCCACCATGATCGACAAAGTTCCTCCCTCCCCCAGCGCTAGGCTCTGCTTGGCCGTATCGACGTTGTCCGTCCCCAAACGACAGGAATAGCACGTAAAAGAGGAAAGCAATCCGTCTCTGCGTTATCGAAATGCCCATCCCCCTGGAAATTGCGCCGAAGCAAGGGGCGCATCCTATTGCATCTCTCCACGCGAGGTGGCACGTCCCTCAAATGGAGGTTCCCTGCAATTTTAATGTCTGTCTTCTCCGGGCAGCAACGTTCCGATGCTACCGGTCCCGTCAGAAGGGGATCATCATGACTCAGGAAACATTTCTGGACGAAGAGAAGCTTGTCGACGCCGCCGATACGCTGAAGCGCACCATGGAGCGGCTATCAAAGCTGCTGGTCAAGGCGGCGAAAGTCGTGAAACGCATCCGGACGGAAACGACCGCCGACGTCGCTGAGGCATTGCTGATGGTGCAAGCCGGCATCACACCCGAGGATGCCCGCCTCTTTAAGGCCATCGGAGAGCTTATCGAGGACAATCCCGATCTTCTTGAGCGCGGCGTCTCCGCCGAGACCTTTCGGGTGCTTTTTTCAGCATCGGACCCTGATCGGGCGGAGGCCATACGTGCCATCAAGGCGGGCCTTCCGGTCGGAGAGGCCAAAATGAAGCATCTTGAAACTCACCGCAGATGGATCGAAACGGGAGCAGCACAGACTGCGCTGGCCGCACGGTCGGCCGCAATCGAATCCTTGGCAGCTCGAAATGTGCGTGCCTTGCTTGGCGAACTGGAAAGCCAGGCCACCGACTTGCGCAAGGCCGTTGCAGATTTTGCAAATTATTTCGGACCTGGCGCGCCGCAACAAGGATTCGAAATGGAAACCCAACGGGCGGGCTATTTCGAGACCCACGCGGAAATCACCGCGAAGGCTGCCTCGGTTCTTCACCTTTTCCAACGCGTCCTGGGTTTGGTTGACACGCCTGAAACTTTCGAACCCATGAATTCGAACGCGTTGGCGCTGGCACAGTCCCGCCACGCCCTGGAACGTTTGTCCTCAGGATGCTTTGGCCACAGCGGCGGCTTTGCGTTCGACGTCGCCGCGGACGACGTTTTCTCGTGGGAGATAATCGACGCCCTCGACTACATCTGCACGCAGTCGCCTCCTGAAACAGAGCCATCATGTCTCCTGTCTCGTCCGCCCCGCAACCTCCGTGTCCTCGAGCTCGGAGCGGGCGCAGGCGGCCAGGCGCTCGGGCTGATGTCCGCAGGTTTCGAGCATGTTGCCCTGTACGAGAGGGTCCGGAAGCGCGCGAATACGCTGAAGGCCAACTGGCCGACTTGGCCGGTCCGCTGCGCCGACTTAAGGACGGTGCCGGACGCCGAGCTCGCTCGACATCATGGCGTCGACCTGCTGGCGGGAGGCATTTCCTCCAACATGCTGTCGCGGCAGTCCAACAAGGACAAGCGGGGGAATGAAGACGACCTCGTGCCGGAGCTCATCCGCGCGGTTCGAGTGGTTCAGCCTCGTGCCTTCATGATCGAGAGTGCTCGGGGATTCTCCTTCGAGTCTCATGTTTCCTACCTCGCGGAGTTCAAGGCCAACCTGATCGACCTGGGCTACACCGTCGAATCTTATCGTCTCGATATGAAGCTATATGGCCTCCCACGGAACGACGAGCGCATCGTTCTAGTTGGCATTCGTCAGGATGAACCGGGTACGTTCCTCCCGCCGGTCCTCCGGAACCCAATCGACAGGTATGTTCGGGAAACTCTCGAAGATCTCGTCATCCGGCACGAGACCCCAGCCGATCTGAAGCATTCAATCCAACGCGATACACCGCAGTGGCACTACAATAATTGGGCCTACCGCTGGCGGTCGCGCACACTAGAGTCACGTATTGCGACGATTTCGCGGGAATGGAAGGAGTCTCGTGGAGCCCGTCAGAAGGATTCAAGAGCGGAAATAACCGAAGGCTTCGACCGCTCGGAATTCGCGGTAACGCCGCCCAGAGTCGAAGATTTCCAGAAAGAGAATGACTACTTTCTTCCGAGGATGACCCAGGAGATCGCTGCGCGAGCCCAGGGATTTCCGGACCGCTGGGCCTTCAAGGCTATCGGCGGCGGCAACATCGACATGATCGCTGATGCTATGCCTCCAGTCCTTGCGAAAGCCGTGGGGCTGCAGATCTACTCCGCGCTTGCGGGAGTGACATTCGACCTCGATGCGGCGCTGGTCCCGCCGATCGTCAATGAGAAGCAGATTGGCACAGGGTCTCTACGACTGAACGGCGGAAGAGAAAGCGCACATACATGGACCCAGATTGAAATCCTGCTCCGCGGCGAAGCCGACATTGCCAAGGAGCCGAACGCAAAGAAGCGACAGGCCAAGTTCCGAAGCCTTCTCAAGGAGGTGGAGCCGAACCACATGAGGCGTACGAACCTAGTCAAAACCCTGCACAGGATCCAGTGGGAGCAGGAGCGCCGGGCAACGGAGGACCACGCCCTAATTGATCGTCCTGTTTCCCGACGGAATCCCGGAAGGCGTGGTCGATTCAGCAGGGCTTCGGTGTAAGTTTGCCGACATCAATCCCGGTGCTTAAACTTACCGCATATTCAGCAACCTGTCTAAGATCGTCCGTGTATACGCGGGCGATCTCTTCGCCGTCGGCGAAGATCGGGCCGCGCGCGCTTCCCGGACGGAGACACAGATGTACCCGCCTTCCTTCGTGAGCCATGAACGTGAGGGCTTCGTACTGCATTTCCTCCTCGCCGGGAAAATCCTCGCCATCCACCCGCATGACCGCGAGATCGGGTATCCGCCCGTTGATCGCCCAGAAGACGTCGGCAAGATCCTCGCTGGACACCTTCATCGGCTCCCGCTCGAAGGTGACGAGCTTGCTGAAGCGGATCTTACGCGCGATCGCCGCGAACATCTCTTCGACGTTGACCTCGGCGCCGACTTCACCCTCGATCGGAAGAACCCTTTCCTTCCACCGGCGCATGTGCACCCAGCCGGTGCTGCCCAGCTTCTTCTTGCGGTAGTCGCCGTGTAGGATTCGAACCTCAGACCAAGCGGGTCTGGGCTCGTCGGTGTGGCGCTTGTGAGTGAACTCCAACGAGATCGGCGAGAAGCTCCGATCGGTCTGGAAGTCGACGACATAGCGCCACCCTTCATCTACACACAGAGCTTCCAGCCCCATCGTCTCCATGACCGATCCCAGATGCTTCCTGATCTGGGCCATGCGCTTTCTCATGAAAATCGGTTCCATCAAATCCTCCTCCGACATGGAGAGAGGATCTCTGGACACCACGCACGGCACAACCGGGCGTCGCGTTGGATTTTTCAAGCTGCCTCCTGGGCACGCGCGGGCGTCGAGTAAACGGCGCCGTCCCATCCGACGTCAACACCCATCGGTTGAAATATATCGATGGACAAGGGACGCAAACTAAGCGTTAACTATAGGCGTTTTCGCCATGGGTCATGCTCAGGAGATCCATCATGTGCATGCGAATATTCGCGGCCCACAGCGGCATCGCGATAAAGTAAGCAGGTAGCCCGCCCCGGTCTGGTGGAGACAGCAGAGCTGCCTCAGAGAATCGGCGCGTGTCGAATCTACCAGCCAATCCCTGGCCGCCCGATGGATCGGGTGCTTGCTTTGTCAAAAACATTCCGCCAGCAGATAATCGCTTTGGGTCCTGTGGGCCGGCTGAATCCCGTCTACACGATCGGGAGAAGACGGAGCTATCGATGACACACACCGCCCCCACCGCCCCCTAAGTCCACCCCACCAAAGCGATTTCATTCATCAGCAAAGGAGCTGCACCATGCCGCAGAACGAACACCTGCGTCTGCATTCCGAGAAGATCCAGCCCGACCACCAGAACCGTCTCCGTGATTGGCTCCAGGCGAGTTCGAAAGGGCGTTTCTCTGAAGACGAGTTGAAGCTGCATCGCTGTGCAGCCCTCGCCTATGCGGATCCCCGCCGCCCATCCATACGGAGCCTTTACCAGATGCTGGGCGCGATGCTCGATCATGACGGAAACCTAACGGGGATCGCCTTGAACTGCCCCTCATACGAATACTTCCGCCGCCTCGTGCTAACCCTGCCGGCCGACTATGTCGACCACATGCGCTACGGTCGCGGCATCGGTCTCTGGGACATCGTCCATGACGCCGGGCAGATCATCGACGACATCGCCGCTGCCACCCCCACCCTGCCTCACAGCTAAGGAGATCTGCAATGGACTACATGCCCTTCGTCCAACTTCTGAGCGAAGCCAGCGCTTCGTGGCAGATGCCCGAGCGTGAGATCGTCCCCGGCTTTTCGAAACGCCCCGGCAAGTATCACCAGTATGAATGCGCCGCGCTCGAGGAAGCATTCTGTATGGCCCAGGAGTTCCCTGGCACCGAGGCGCAGATCTGGAGCGACATGGCGGAGCTGATCACAGCGATGAACGCGGAGCTTCGCGCGGTCGGCGCCCACGAGCTGAAGATCGTCGACTATCGCACGTTTCTCGCACTGCTCGACACCGGATCGGAGCCTTTCGATGCCTGAACTTGTGAAGACAGAACCGGCTCGCGGTCCGCCTTGATCTAGCCTCCGCCGCGAGCTGCGCACCCGAAATCTCAGCCATGCCTGCCGCCCCGTGTTTCGGGGGGATGGATGGCGCACGTCCAAACGTCACCGAGTAGAGACCGAGATGAACACTGCAGACCACACCACCCCACCCCCGCTCCCGACCGTCGCCTCCCTGTCGCACGCAACGCCGCAGGAGACATCGCTCTACGCGCAGTTCGCCCGCCCGTGTCTTCGTACCGGAGGGTGGGAGACGCTTTCCCGCCAGTATCTGGCGATGAAGGACGAGTGCGCGAAGCGCGGCCTCCGTGCTTGCACCTTCTCCCAGTTCCGCGAGGTTGTTCGCCGCTTCAACAAAGTCAGCTTCCCGAACCGCTGCTCCCATCCCTACGGCTACGGAGCGATGGCGGTCTCACGCGGCCCCAAGCTGAACCTACTCGACCTCACTGCCGGGTGGCGCTGGGCGAGCAAGAGCCGGTGAACGAGATGATGGAACAGGAGATGACCATGACCGTGAAGACCACATTGTCGCCCGCTGCCGTGAAGACGAACAACAAGCGCACCTTCAGTGACTCCACTGTTCTTCAGACCCTCCCCTCGGGACTCGCGGAAGTCCAGTTCGACTTCGCCCTCCTTCTCCGGACGACGGGGCTGTGGGCCGCCCTCACGCGCCAGCAGCGCCGCCATTTCAAGCGCATGACGCCGCGTCTCGTTGCCATCGTCGACCCTGGCACCCGCTGCATCACCGGATACGTGAGCCTTCGGACGATACCGCAGCGCCGTCGCTAGAGCCATCGAAATACCCCCATCAACTGGACTTCCGCCCGGCGAATGCACGCCGGGACGGGATCCTGCGTTCTACGGAGCCTTCAATGACCCGCGTCAGACAACTTATCCGCTTCATGAAAGAGCTGGAGTCCGGCCACGACCGGACCCAGATCCCGCTTCCTTCCGAGACTGTCTTCCTCAAGCCGGATAATCCGCTCATCTCCGGACGGATCCGGCCCTTCCCGATCGACGTTCACGATGAGGACGAGAACTTTGCCGACCTCGTCAGTCTCCCATGGCTATGGATGCCGACCGAGGAGCCGACACCCAGCCGATGGTACCCGGCCAGAACGAAGGGCCATTCCCGCGGCACCATTACCAACCCGAAGACACGATCGGCAATTACCTACGCCAGTACATACGAGATGAACCTCGCCTATATGCTCTGTGCCTCCAAGCATGTCGCGAAGGTCGAGGATCAGCCCGAAGCCATCATCGTCCCCCGCGACGACGGTGACAAGCAACACACCGTCGACTACCGGGTGACGATGACGGGCAACGGCTACCGGATCGTCGTCGGTGTGCGACCATCCTGGCAGCTCGACAAGGACGACCTCCGTCACACGATCGAGCGGATCAACTCCGGCTCGCTCGCGGGCTTCGCCGACGAGGCGATCATCCTGACCGAACGCGAGATCACGAACGACCGCGGGTGGAACGCAAAGAGCATCCTACGTGCGCTCAAGGGATCGGTCGCCAACGACAGTGCCCGCCTGGCGAACCACGCGTCGAAGTTCCACGGAACCGTGTCGCTCAGGACGCTGACCAGCATCTTCGACGACTCCGCGGCCGCTTGGAACGCGGTCTGGTGCCTGATCCACGACGAAATCCTTCTGCCCGCCCGTCCCGACATCAAGCTCGTGGATGCCCCCTTCGTCGCCTTCAACCACAACGCAGCATGAAAGGAAATAGCATGGAAACCAACCTTCCCGCCCTCCTCTCGCTCCAGCACGGCGCCGTGCTGCCGGTGTTTAACCGCCTTCCCGTCAAGGCCCGCGTTCGCGATCGCGGCATCGACTATTGTGTCCTGTACTGCGACCGCAACGGCGCCGCGCTCCAGCGCATGGACGAGACCCAGGCGACGGTGACCTTCAGCCAGGCCGAACTCACGGAGGCACTCAACCGTCCGGGCAATCCGATGACGGTCGAGAAGGACTTCTACGCCGAAACGAAGGCGCGCGCCCGGCTGAAAGGCGCAGACAAACTCAGCGGTCTGAACCCGAGCGATCAGGAAACGGTCCTCAAAAGAGAATACTTCGTTCGGTCCTTCTACGAGATGCGGGCTGACTACAGGGAGAAGTGCAGGCTTGCGCGCATCGATGGGATGCCCCTTCCGCCTCGCGTTAGCAAGTCTCGCGACTCCCTTCTGCGGGTGATCCCGCTCATTTCTCTGAAGTGGCGTGCCCAACAATTGGCGAGCTCGCCGAAGGCGACTTACCGGACAAAGGAGAAGACCGTCACCCTCGTCGAACCGACCCCGTCCACATTGAAGACCTGGATGCAGAAGATGGAGGAGAACGACTTCGATCCCGTCTTCCTCCGAAACCAGTACCGTGACGAACGCCAGGAGTACTTCACGGGTGACGAGCTCATTCACCTCAACGCTGCGATCGCCGCCGCCTGCTCGCGTACCGATCCCGATCTCGCAAGGATCCATGCCGATATGGTCACCGTCATGGAAGCCGAAAACAAAATCAGGGGTGCCGACGACCAGCTCCGGATTCCGTGCGAAAGCACTCTGCGCAATCGTTACGCGGAACTTCCTGAGATGAAGCGGGACCTTGCTCACGATGGCAAGGATGCTGCCAAACGAAAGTGGCAGCCGGAACATGGCGGCATCGATGTCATCCGCGCGGGTGAGCGCATGGAGGTCGACGACCACGAGACCGACCTGCACACGATTCTTGCAAAGATGGGCGTCTGGAAGACCATGTCCAAGGCTGACCGCGCCAAGGTGAAGCGAATCCGTCTTTGGATCTCTGCCGGGATCGACGTTGCCAGCCGAAGCCTGGCCGCCCTCTACGTCAGTTCACGTCCGCCCTCGATGAAGTCGGCGATGGCGGTCCTGGAGATGGCGACACGGGAAAAGACCGACATCGCGAGACGTCTCGGATGCTCTACGGCGTGGGTTCAAGGTGGCACCATGGAAACCATCGCGGTGGACAGCGCAGCGTACTTTGCCCACCGTCCATTTCGCATCGCAGTCAACGACATGGGTAGCGACCTCTTCCTTCCCCCCGCGGGGGAAGCGCCCTGGCGCGGTTTCATCGAGCGCTGGTTCGGAACCTTCGGCCATCAGATGTTCAACTACTTCAACGGACGCACCTGGAGTTCGTCCGGCGAAAAGGGCGACTACGACTCCGAAGCCGAGGCTGACATGATCGCGGATCAGGTTGCCGAGTGCATGCTCCGCTGGGCTGTCGACGGATATCACAACGCACCCCACAGCGAGCTCAACGGTGCGACGCCTTTGAACCGCTGGCTCGAACTCAGCCGGGATTACGGTGTGATGCCAGGTCCGACCGGAGCTATCCGCACCCACCTCTTCGGCACCTACATCAAGCGCACCATCTCGAAAAAGGGTCTCAGGGCTGCCGGACTGTACTTCCAGAGCAAGCAGCTTCAGAAGATCCGCCGCAAGGTAGGAAAGACGCCGGTCGTCGCCCGCATCAACAACCACAACCTTGGTTCGGCATCGGTCTGGGCAGAGGACGGCTGGATCGAGGTCCCTTGTGTCCACAAGGAACTGGAAGGCGTCAGCATCTGGCAGTGGCTCGCTGCGACCGAAAAGCTGCGCCTGTTCAATACGGAAAACGCCAAGGTCTCTCGCGGCACACTCCAGGCAACCTTCCTCTGGCTCAAAAACCAGGCGGAAATGGCTCGCCTCGAGTCCGGTCTGCTCAGCCCCGTCCTTGCCGAGGAGGACTACCAACGCTTCGAGCAGAGCATGGATCGGACCTTTGACGTCGTCGAAAAGCCGTTTGAGGGCGAATTCGTCCCTGATGGCGAATGGCATCCGTCCAATGAGCTCTTCGCCGCCCTCGCGATCCAGCCGGTGATCTACGCCAAGGCCAAGAAGTCCGCGAAGGCCGTCCGAGAGGAGGCCAATACCGGATCGCGCCCGGAAATCGGCACCATGCCGAAAGTGCAGGCCGAAGCGTCCGCAGCCGAGCCGCCGGAACGCGTCGATAACGAGACGACCGTCGCTCGCCGCATCACCTCCAACATCTTCGACAACTAGGGAGTACACCATGGACCAGTTCGAAAAAGACTTCGATAGAAAGCGTAGTCAGGCAGCCATCGACCATGTTCGCGGCCTGATCGGCGACAACCGAGCCGCCATCGCAGACCGGATCGCGGAACTCTACGACGAGTACCTCACCCTAGATCGTGACGTGCCCCTGCGAGCCGCTCTCATGGCCTCGGTCGCAAGCGTTCTCACCCCTATCACCGGAAGACCAGACAAGCGTAGGATCGTCGCCGTCACCGGACGCTCCGGTGCCGGAAAGACCACGGCGCTGATGAAGCATATCCGTAGCATTCCGGCGATGCAGTCCTACAAAGACGACGACGGGGTGATGATCCATCCCGTCATCATCGTCGATGCCCCGTCGCCTTGCACTCCTCGTCTTCTAGCTATTGCCTGCCTAGAAGCGCTCGGTCACGCCCCTCCGGGGGGCATCAAGGAGAACCAGGCCTGGCTGCTGTTCCGGCGCCTGTTGAAGGTCCACAAGGTCATGTGGGTCTTCATCGACGAGGCTCAGAACGCCATCGAGACTGCCTCTGTCCGCGAAGCGACCGTCATCGGCGACGCGTTCAAGTCGCTGACGCAGATGCCGGATTGGCCCGTGAGATTGATCCTCGCCGGCGTGTCGCCGCTGGCAAGCTTTCTCGCCCGCAAGCAGCTCTACAATCGGCGCACTGTTGTTCCCTTCGACACCCTTGACGCGGACGGTACAACCGATCTTGTCAAAAGTGTTCTGGAGACGATCGTGCAGGAGCATGCTCGCATGGAAATCCGGATCAAGCTTGGGGACGACGCTCGTGAGGATTCTGACGAGGAAGAGGGCAAGAAGCGACGCAAGGACAAGGGAATGTTCCTCAGGCGACTGATGCACGCCTGTGATGCCGAATTCGGCTCCGTCGTCCAGATGATCAGGGCCGCCGTCGAGTTGGCAATCTACGCGGACCGCGACCATGTCACGATCGACGATTTCGTGAAGACCTACGCCTCCTTCTCCGGCTGCAGGCCAAGCAAGAACGTCTTCACCGCTGACAACTGGGAGGAACTCGACCCCGTAACCGCCCTGCTACGCGACGACGATCGCGCTTGGGAGGCCGAACGGCTGAAATCCAAGGGAAAGACCGCAACCAGGTATGGAGTTCGCCCCCAATGAGCAGGCTTGCCGAATTGCTTCCCTTCCACGCTGGCGACGAAACCGTCGCCAGCTATTTTTCGCGCCTTGCGGCGGCATGTGGCTACGAGAGCGCCCGCGCTTTCGCCTTCCACCTCCAACTGCAGTTCCACGGGCTCGTTGCGGGACGGGAGAAGGATCTGGAGACCTTCGCCGCAGTCCTGGATATGCCGAGGTCATTACTCTCTCCGGGCGTCATCGTCGGAGACAAGTCCATCTATCAGCTTTCCGGGCAACAGCTCAGCCGACATGAAATGCAACGGCTCCGGTTTCGCTTTTGTCCCTTCTGCGTGAACGAGGACGAACATCTCTGCGGAGGCCGACGAGGTTTTCGGGCATACGGACGCCTACACTGGCATGTGTCCGCGATCCGCACCTGCAGGCGGCACGGCGTTCACCTCGTATCCAGTGCCGCGCTCGCGAGATCGCCATTCCAGCACGACTTTGCGGCCAACCTCGCGGCGGAATCCCCCAAGATTCCCGAGTACATGGCTTCGGCCGAAGCCGCAAAACCGGACAATCTTCAGACGTATGTCGAGAAGAGGTTGAAAGGTGTCAAGTCCGGTGCCGATTGGCTCGACTCCCTGCCGCTGTTCGTGGCTATCCGCCTTTGCGAAATCGTGGGCGCATCTCTGTTGCATGGAAACCTGTTCCGCTCATCGGGGTTCGGCGACCGGGAATGGTCCGCGAGCAGCGGTGCAGGATACGATCTTCTTGAAGGAGGAGAACCTGCATTCCGGCAATATCTGGAGGCTCAGGTGGATGAATTTCATCGCGGCGCTAGTTCTCGCGGTAAGCGATCCATCTTCGGCCGACTTCATTATACCCTTGCCCACAAGACGACGACCGAGGCCGCTTTCGACCCCATCCGAGATATCGTTCGAGATGTTGCGATAGACAACCTGGCGCTCGCTCCCGGCGATGAGTTCTTCGGGCCAATCAGTACCCGGAGATATCACACCATCCACTCGGCCTCAAAAACGCACGGCATTCCGTTCGAGCGCCTTAACAAGCTCCTGCTAGATGCAGGATTGCTCCCCAGTGACTCGAGCAGTGGGGGCAGAAAACTCATTGAAGCTCAAGCCGTCGATCGCATCGTGAGGGTAATGGCGACAACACTCAATCAGAAAGAGGTCATTGCGAAGCTTGGGGTCACCCGCAAACAGTGCCGACTGCTAATCAATGGTGGACTTTTGAAATCATCCGGCGAAGTAAGACCGCGAGCTGGCAGCAGATTCATTCCTCGATACCTGTTCGAGAACGTTACCGCGCTGCTCGAAAGCCTAAGATCTGCAGTCAATTGCACCGAGATGAGTGGGCTCCACGATTTACGGACTTCGATCAAGCGTTGTCGATGCACGTTCGCCGAGGCAGTTGATTTGATCCGTTCTGGAAAACTCTCAAACGTTGCCTGGGACGAAAGTCATATCGGACTGGCAGCGCTCCGAGTCGACCCGAACGAAATGCGGGCTCTGATAGTGCGCGAACATCGCGGCTGTGTGGGGAGTTTACGAATTGACGCAGATGACGCGGTTGTCGAAGAACGGAGCGTATTCGCTCATTGAGGATGGGCGGATCAAGGCCTTCAATCGCCGAAACTAACCAGAACGGCGGCCTCACTAGGCAACCGACCCGGAAGAACTCGAGACTTTCATACGCGAATACTGTTCGTTGAATCTGCTCGCCGGAAGCACCGAGTTCGTTCATCGACCATGAGGAGACTTGACGACGCTGGCTTGCCGCCATCGTTCACAGCCGGGGAAATGCCCTTCTATCGACGCGACGTGCTGTCCACAGAGAACCTCCTCTAGGAATTCGAGCCGGGCATTTTTGCCCGGCTTTTCTTTTGGCCGAATTCGTTGGCCATTTTTAGGTTCTTGGCTGGCCAGAAATCGATGCGTTTTCGGGACCAGCATGCCAAATTTCAATAGGTTGCAGGTGCGTTGGCCAGTACTTCGATAGATTTCTCACTAGAGCAGGGCGATACCTGCCAGCTAGTTTGCTTCAATAATCGCGCTCATGGGACCGAGCCGTGTCCAAAAAGCAATGACCGGCTTGAGAGCAATTAAACTAGTTCAAGAGAAACTTGCGGCCCAAGTACGCGCGAAGGGGCGCATCGAAGCAACCGTGTAAAAAATGTGCCGCCCCGACAGCGACCAGGAGCGTCCCGCTCACCGTGACCGGCAATGGAATGAAGCCATCGGTGAGGTTTTGGAAATGATCGCCGAACTGAATAACAGGCAGATGGACGACATACAGGGGATAAGACAACTGCCCGAGATAGACAGCGAACGGCCGCTCCGCGCCCTGCGGTACTGCTGAAGCTAGCGTGACCACGATCGGAATTATGACCGCGATGCAAGTGAAATCGTAGACGTCACTCGGGACGGCAAAGGGGAAAAATAGCACGGCGATCAGGACGAAAAGCGGGATCTGAGGTGGAACAGCCCCGACGCGACGATGGATATTCCAGCGGAAGATCAAGACGCCGGCAAGAAACGAAAAGCCGACCCTGACAAAGCCTTCGAAGAATGCTCGCCAGTTCGCAAAACCAACCGGCCCGATAGCACCCTCGAACATGACAACTTGGAAAAGCGCTGCGGCCAACAACGCGAAGACCGCTATCTCATGCCAAAAATGTATCCGACGGTGAGCGACTGAGCCGTAAACCACGCTAGCGACCATTTCAAAGCAGATGGACCAGAGTGGGTTGTTGATCGCGAAGGCCTCCTGCCCTACCAAGAGCCCCAGGGGCAATAGGAATAATGCGCCCACAGCAAGAATCGAGACCTCGGCGAGAGCAATATTGGGCGTCAAAGCAAATTGCGACGCGAGGACGCCCAAGGCGACGCCAACCACCATCATGGGATAAAGCCGTACCACGCGCTTCAGCAAGAATGCCCTGCTCCCCAGAGCACCCGCCTTTAGCTTTCGGTCGTATCCATTTGCGAGAACGAAGCCACTCAGGCAAAAGAAGAAATCCACGGCCAAGGAGGGGTGGGAGTTGAGCCGAAAGCTGAAAAGCTGGCTGGCATGCAAGAGAACCACTGATAGCGCAGCCAGTCCTCGAAGCTCATCCAGAAAGATAAAGCGGTCTTTCGCTTGACCTGCACCGTGACCTAGATCCTGCGTATCGCTCGGACCGGGACGCGCAGCCGCAGGGAATACGGAACGGGCTAATGCGTCGGCAGTGGTTAGGAGCCTTTCTTCCCCTGGTCTTTGATCAAAGCGCCGCATCTTTCTCAATCTTCCTTGAACGCCCGTGCGACCTGATCCATGAACGGCTTTGTCAGATAGGCCAGCAGTCCGCTCCCTGGCCTGATGAAAGCTTCGACCGGCATGCCGGGTACAGGCGTGACCTCGCCAAGCCTCTGCCATCTACCGTCGGAAATCTCGGCTTGGACGTCAGAGTTGCTGAGACCCGAGCGTTGATCTGCCGCCTCGCTGGTCTCTCACGTTAGATCACAAATACCATCTGCGAAGTTGCAATTCAGCGGCGATGACCTCAAAAAGAAGACTACAAATTGAATTTGCAATTGCAAGGTAATTTCTGTTTTTCCCGCATTAGGAGAAACAATGTGATAAAAATGCACTCTAGATCGAAAGCGCTGAATGCGCTTGGGTGCGGGTGAAAACGGTTCGGCGCACCGCATTTTAGCATCGACGATTTCACGGAACTGACGAAGAACCGTAACAACTCCGTCAAACAACCGGCGGATGAAGCGGTTGGCGCGCCTTCCCTTGGGGGAGCGGCTGCGCCGTTTCGAACCGTTTTCAGACCCCTTGCCGGATATTTGTCATGACCAAGCGTTTTCTCGCGGCTGCCGCTTTCGTTTTCCTGTCCAGCACCGTCGCCGTCAGCGCCACCGAGATCGGCGCCACCGTCGAGACTGCCTGCCCCTTCGGCGATTGCGCCGCCGGCATTTCGCTCTCCTATCTCGGCGAATTTGTCATCCCCGGCCATATGGAAAACGGCGTCGAATTCGGCGGCATATCAGGTCTCGATTTCGATGCCGCCAACGGCCACTACATCGCCATCAGCGACGACCGCTCGGAAAGAGGCCCTGCCCGCTTCTATGAACTCGACGTCGATGTCGACGCATCGGTCTCAAGAGCGTTTCGGTCGTCAAGCAAGTCACGTTGAAGGACAAAAACGGTGAGGCCTTCGCCTCAAGGAGCGTCGATCCGGAATCGATCCGCCTCGGCGAGGACGGCATCTATTGGGGCAGCGAAGGCGACGGCAAGGCGTTGCTTGCACCCTTCGTCCGCGTCGCTTCGCCGGACGGTTCCTTCGTCCGCGAATTCAAGTTGCCGGAGGGCTTTGCGCCGACCGCCGACAAGTCGACCGGCATCCGCGACAACCTCGCCTTCGAGGATCTCGCAGTCGGGCCCTCGGGCGATGTTTTCGTCGGCGTCGAAGCTGCCCTCTACCAGGACGGCCCGAACCCCTCACTGACGTCGGGCAGCCTGTCGCGCATCATCCGTTACGACGGCGCCACCGGTGAGCCGAAGGCTCAGTACGTCTACCCCGTCTCGCCGATCCCGCAGGCCGCCACCAAGGCCGAAGGCGGCAATGACAACGGCATGTCCGAGATGCTTGCCCTCGACGATCATCGGCTGTTCGCCGTCGAGCGCAGCTATGCCCAGGGCTTCGGCAACACCATCAAGATCATGATGATGGATCTGGCCGATGCCACCGACGTATCAGCCATCCCGTCACTCGCCAAAACCGACCAGCGCGTCGTCCCTGCCCGCAAGAGCCAGGTCCTTGATCTGAGGGCCATCGGCCTTGTTCCCGACAATATCGAGGCCATGTCGCTCGGCAAGGCCAAGGACGGCGCCGACGTCCTCATTCTCGGCTCCGACAATAATTTCTCGTCCAGCCAAAAGACGCAATTCTACGCCTTCAAGGTCTTGCGCCGTCCGCAGTAGTAAGACATTCGATTCTGCGGGTCGAATAGCGACGCTTTGTATACGCTTTCACGTTGCGGACCTTGAAACCGTCGGGATCATGGCCCATAACCAGAGTACAAGAATAAGAAGAGGCGCGCGTGGGTGTATTCGACCGTCAGAAAAACAATCATGAACCGCGATGGCTCGGATCGTCGGCGCAAACACGCACGCCGCTGATTCCCTCCATCTCGGCGGCGCGCTGGCTGCTGGTTCTGATCGTCGCCGCCGGCGTTTATTTCTTCTACGGCTTCCTCGTGCCGGTGCTCGCAGCCCTCGTCATCGGCTTTGCCAGCTGGCCACTCTACCGCAAGCTTCTTGCCCGCGTCGGCGGCAACACGACGATCGCCGCCACCATCGCCATCATCATGATCATCACCTTCCTGGTCATCCCGATCGGGCTTGCGGTCACGTATACGACGGGCGAAGTGCGCACCTGGGTCACCTGGGCGATCCACGCCAACCGCGCCGGCGCCCCGACACCGGACTGGATCGTCGCGCTGCCTTTGGCCGGCGCCTATCTCGATGAAGCCTGGACCAAATATATCGGCAGTCCCGGCGCCCTGGGTGAGGTCATCCAGGCGGTCAGCGGCGCCAATATCGGCAATATCTATCGTGCCGTGCTTGCGGCCGGCGGCGGCGCCTTCCATCTGCTGCTGACGCTGCTCTTCATGCTGATTGCGCTGTTCTTCGTCTATCGCGACGGTTTCTCCTTCTCCAAGCAGATCGACATGCTCGGCGAGCGCATCCTGCCGAACCGCTGGGAACGCATTTCTCGGGTCGTGCCGGCGACGATCAGCTCCACCGTCATGGGCATGACGCTGATCGCGATCGGCGAAGGCATCGTGCTCGGGCTCGCCTATTGGATCGCCGGCGTGCCGTCGCCGGTCACCCTCGGCGTGCTGACGGGCGTGATGGCGCTGATACCGGGCGGCGCGCCGCTCTCCTTCACGCTGGTCTCCGTCTATCTGCTGGCCAGCGGCTCGCATGTCGCCGGCATCGGTCTTTTCGTCTGGGGTACGGTCGAACTTTTCATCGTCGACAAGACGCTGCGGCCGAAGCTCGTCGGCGGTCCGATCAAGCTGCCCTTCCTGCCGACCTTCTTCGGCCTCGTCGGCGGCGTCAAGACAATGGGTTTCCTCGGCCTCTTCATCGGCCCGGTGCTGATGGCGCTGATCGTCGCCATCTGGCGCGAATGGATCCACGAGGCCCGCAATGCCGACAAGAGCGAGACGGGACCGCAGCTCCTCATCGACGAACAGGCCCCGCCGGCAATCCCGGGCTCGTCGAAACCGATCCCGCGCGTTGCCGAAGGCTGAACCTGCCGTAGGTCCAATCGACATTCAGGATTCACGTCAGGCTTCATGTGTGATGCATAGGTCTCCGGATTGATTGATTTGGAGACTTCAGATGGCCAAGCGACGGCATCTCAATGGCGTCGTATCTGCGATGTTTTGCCGGGCAAGCCCAGAGATCCTAGCCGAATCGGGCCGATAACCTTTTGTTTGTGAGCGCGGTTTTGTGAGTGTTGCGGTCTGGAGCCCATTGGCATGACCTGCCTGAGCGCTACGGCAAGTACAAGACAGTCCACAAGCGCTTCACCCGGTGGGCCAAGGCGGGCGTCTGGGAGACGGCGTTCGATCATCTCGTCCAGGATCCCGACAACGACTATGTCGCCCTCGATTCTTCGCTGGTGCGCGCCGCCACCGGAAAGGATGGCAGCCAAAAAGGGGACCAGGCTTTGGGACGCTCCCGAGGAGGACTGACCACCAAGTCCACATGGCCACCGATGGCAGAGGGCTGCCCCTCAGGATCATCCTCACTCCCGGCCAGCGCGCCGATGTCACCCAGGCCTCAGCCTTGCTCGAAGGACTCCAAGCTGGCCGCGTTCTCGCCGATAAAGCCTATGATTCTAATGCATTGCGCCAAGTCATCAGCAATCTGGATGCCGAAGCTGTCATCCCATGCAATCCGACGCGTAAGCATTCCATCCCATACGACTTCGACGCGTCGCAACCCGATACGACAAGCTGCTCGTCAACTTCATGAGGTTCGTCAAGCTCGCCGCAATCGCAATATGGCCCGGTGCGGAATTATTGTTCGAACTGATCTCGCAACACCGCGCACGGCTGCCACGTTGATCACCAGCAACCTTCCGTTCGACGAATGGACCGAGACCTTGGGATCTGAGCGCCTGATCGACGCTCTGCTGGACCGCATCACCCACCAAGTCAACATCCGCGAGATGAACGGCGACAGCTATCGCCTCGCGCAAAGCCGCGCCCGAAAGGACGGCTGACACGCGTCGAAAAATCGCAGCGCGCGGATGGGAACCCCGCTCGGGCTACGCCCTCCCGGTGGACTCATCCGCGCGCCGAGTAACCGACTTTTGCGCGTCGCGTGGCTGGTTATTACTCTGCCATTGACATATTTTCAGATCGCTAGCGCGATTGTTGTGGCGATCGAACGACCGCCACAACGGATATCGTTACAGGAGAAAATCGCCTGCCCCCAGCTGGACGTGGCCATGCAGCTGAACCTGGAAGTCCTGAACACCGTCGCCGTTCAGGTCGCCCTGGACAACGGTAGCATCAGCTTTGTCTTCATAGTGCCAAGTGAGCGCGCCGGCCTTGTGGTCGAATGAGGCACCCTCCTGCGCCAGGAAATGGAAGGCTCCATTGCCCTGTGCAGAGCCATTCGCATCGATCGCAAGGAGATCGATCTTATCGACGCCGTGCTGGAAGTCGGTGATGACGTCGCGGGTCGAGCCGGACCCGGCTTCCGCCGCTGTTTTGAAGACAAACGTATCCGAGCTGATACCGCCGGTCATGATGTCCTTTCCGGCACCACCGATGAGGACGTCCGTGCCGGCGCCGCCGCTGAGCTTGTCCGCGCCGGCCCCGCCATCGAGAACGTTGCTGCCGCTATTGCCGGTCAGCACGTCGTTGTAGCTGGAGCCAGTCAAGTTTTCGATGCTGACGAACTTGTCACCGGTGGCATACCCACCCGATGCGGCCCCAGTCGCCAAGTTGACGTTGACCCCGCCAGAACCCGCATAGCCGGCCGTGTCGTTGTCGGCACCACCATTGAGGACGTCCCCGCCGGCGCCGCCGCTGAGCTTGTCCGCGCCAGCCCCGCCATTGAGAATGTTGCTGCCGCCATTGCCGCCAGTCAGCACGTCGTTGTAGCTGGAGCCAGTCAAGTTTTCGATGCTGGCGATCTTGTCACCGGTGGCTTGCCCGCCCGATGCGGCCTTAGTCGCCAGGTTGACGTTGACCGCGCCGGAGCCTGCATAGCTGGCCGTGTCGGTGCCACTACCACCGTCGAGCACGTCCGCGCCGGCGCCGCCCTTCAACACGTCACTACCGCCGAGACCCTTGAAGGTTTCGTTGCCGCCGTTGGACTGACCGGTGTGTGGCAGGATGTCGTTGCCGTTGGTGCCGACGAATTCCTTTGTCGTCGGCGTAGTTGGCGTGGTTGGCGTGGTCGGGTTCGTCGGTGTAGTTGGCGTCGTCGGATTCGTCGGCGTGGTTGGCGTTCCCGGTGCCGCGCTGGAGCCCGATTCGTAGGCACCCATATCGACAGTTCCAACGACGCGAGCGTGGCCGTCCAGATCGACCGAGCCGACGCCGTACTTGTTGGTTCCGCCGTCGATCGCCGACGAGCCGGAGCCGAGGTGGAAGTCGCCGCTCGCTGCCCCCAGGAATTTCGGGTCGACGCCGAGCTTATTGCCGTTCGCCGTGCTCGGCATCGCGTTGCCGCCGTCAGTCCTGACCGAGGACTGGCCGGCCGTCCCATTGTAGGTGATGTTGTTGGCCCAGACGGTGTTGGCGTTGGTGTAGCCGCCGTACGACGTGTTATCGACCGCAGTGTTGTTCTTGTTCACCGATGGGTCCGCTACGGCGATGTTGTTGACCCAGGTGTTGTTGCTCGACTGCGCGTTGCTGAGTTCGCCGCGCCAGGTGCCGTCGTTCAGCGGGTCCTGATTGTTGTGGTATGCGGTGTTGTTTTGCACCGTGACGGAGTCGCTCCAGGCAACCTGGATGCCTTTGCCGCCGTTCTCGTAGACCAGGTTGTTGTCGACCAGGGTCTTAAACGTGTAGTTCGGATGACCGCTCGCCTGCGTGCTCTGGAAATCGTCGATGATGATGCCGTTGCCATCGGTGTGTGCACCCGACTTCGTGACGTTGTCGTGCGAGATGTTGTTCTGCACGATATTCCGGTAGCCGGTCGTCGAGGTATCGCCGGTGATGTTCCGGTTCTCGTAGATCGAGATGCCCGAGTACCAGCCCGACGACGCGTTATTGTAGGTCTCGTTCCCTACGATCTTGACGAAGTCAGAATAGTTGAACTGAATGCCCGACTCCCCGCTGTCGTGGACCTTGTTGTTGAGAATTGAGACGTGATGGACGTTGTTCGCTTCGATGCCGTCGCCGTTGCCGCCCTTGATGTCGAAGCCGTCGATTGTCACGTAGTTGGCGTTGACGCTGATCCCGGTGTACGAGCCCGAGGGCGGACGGATCAGTGCTGCGCCAGGCACTTCCGAGCGCAGCGTGATGTCGCCAGCCGCCGAGCCGTCCTTGTCGATGTTGATGCTCTCGTTGTAGGTCCCCGGCTTCACCACGACCTCGTCGCCGGGTTTAAGGTTTGCAGCCATTGCCTCGCTGATCGTGCGAAAAGGAGACGAGGCACTGCCGTTACCGCCGCTGCCGGTCGTCGCTACGTAGTATGTCGTCATGTTCTTGTTCCTCAACCTTAGCGTTGTCTTTGCCGGTTACTATTTTTAGTTAATCAGGCGTTACGGCGGGAGGTTATAGGGCGACGTTTTGGAGGGCGCAACAGCAACGCGACAGTAAGTGCTTGAGAAGTATAGCCATATTGCTGCCACATTATCTAAATCGATCCGAAGTTACGGTTTGAAATATTTGGTGAATTTCGAGTCGCCCAAAATGTGGCAAAATATATGTCTCGCGTACCGCGAATTATTCTTTCTGCAACTATAGCGAAATGCGTCCATTGAAAACATTAGAAAAAGCTAGTGGGCGTGACTGGATTCCTGCCGTCGAAGGCGGAATCGAAATTTTTTTCTGAATTTAGCTATTTTGGGCAGCTTTTCCCCAAAGATTGGTACTAATCGAGATGAAAATGGGGGCTGCCGTGGCAGATTCGACCAAACCGATTGCGCAAGTGAGCGACCAGATTCGGCCGCGAATTTGCTCCCGCACACATCGCTCATACCCCCTCCAAAAATGCTCGATTGTCCGTGCGGGAACCGCGCTTGCCTTTGGTTCGACCCGGCACAAAGCCGCTGATACGCTCCCATCGATCATCTCGAAGTGCGTCGCAATCCATCACCGACCTGCAAAAGTCGGTGTGGAATCTGATTTGCTCCAGCCTGGGAATCCCTGACTGTTAAATCGTCACCCGCCCTAGCGGGCGATCATCCCAGCCGCTTTTCCATGAACAGGCTGAGCGGATCCGGCAGGTAAGCGCCGAAAGGCTCGATCTCCCGATATCCGTATTTGCGGTAGAGGCTGATCGCCTCGGGCTGGTAGATGCCGGTTTCGAGCCGGATCGCCTTCAGCTGCATTTCCCCGGCGATCGCTTCCAGCGCATTCATCAGTCCGCTGGCGATCCTCAGCCCCCTCGCCTCTGGATCGACGAACATGCGCTTGATCTCAGCCGTGCCGTCGCCGGCCTCGACCAGCGCGCAGCAGCCGACGATCACGTCGTCGCTGCGTGCGACGAGGAAGCTCACCGAAGGTTTCTCCAGCAACGAGAGGTCGACCAGATGGTTGCTCTCAGGGGGATAGAGCGATTGCGCATAGGCATCGGAAAGATCGAGAAGCCGGATGACACCTGCCTGACGCGGCGGCTCCAGGGCGATGGTGACGGACATGCTGACTCCCTGCTGGCACTGGGACACAATTTTTGCCGACATGACAAAGAGTTAATCCCGCTGCCTTCATTCGGTTGGAATTGCGCCGTCTAAGACGATGACATGCTCAATAGTCAAGGAAGCAGAATATGCAAGCGGTGCTGATCGCGATGACCATTCTCGGCTGCGATGATTCCATCAGCCAGTGCAATTATCTCGCGACGGTCGATAAACGCTGGGAAACTGTTGCCGCCTGCGATGCCGAAGCCGAGCGCCGGCTGAAGACCTATGTGAATGTCAATTATCCCTCGGTAATCGCGGTGTGCGAGGCCCCGAAGACCGTTGCCGCCGCCGAGCCGCCGAAACCGGCGCCCGCTCCGCCGGCTGTTGTTGAAGCGACAGAACAGCGTCCGCAGGGACTGCTTGGTTTTGCCGATAATATTGCCCAGCAGGTGCGCGACCATCTGCCTTCCGGCAAGAGCGTCAAGGACACGCTCACCAAGCCGGTGCATTTTGTCTCCACCAGCTATTCCTGGGTGGTGACACGGCTCGCCGATTAGAGCATGTCGCGCAAAACTGTGCAGCGGTTTTGCGCCAAAAGACGGGCGGAAACAAAGACCTGAAGTCCGGCAAGCGAATTTGAAGATCGCGACGCGCTTTAGGCCGCAGCGAGCGCCGCATAAACACGGGCGGATTGTCGCTGTTCGGTGACGTGGAGTTTTTCCACCATGTCCAGCAGCTCACCGATCGCGCCATGCGCGTCGTGATGGCGGAACTTTTCCAGAAGACGGCCGCAGACATTGCCGAGCACGCTGCCCGGCGCTTTTCTGGCGGCGTCGCGCCACAGCATCGTCGCCTCGACGAAGATGACACTAATATCTCTCGGCAGGCCGGCGGACTCGTAGAGCGCGCGCACCGCATGCATGCGCCCGGTTGCCAGGATCGAGCGCACCCGGCGCTCGCTGCAGCCTGTGAGATCGACGATCGCGCCGGCGAAGAAGTCGACCTTTCCGGCGCAGAGCGCATGCATCAGGAGGGATGGCGTCAGCCGGCCGTTGAGTCGCAGATGCTGGACGAGATCGGGTATTTCGCGCGGCGCGATATCGCCGGCGATCGAAACGATGGCAGCCTCGGTCGCCTCGAGGCTGATGCGCTGGAGCCGCTGCAGGCCGATAGCCGCCTGCGCCAGCGGTAGCCCGACCAGCGCATTGCTGACATGTTGGGTCAGCAGTTGGCGGGCATCGGCCGGAAGATCGCTGCGGTCGAGAAGCAGGTTGCGGATATCGCAGCAGTCGCCGAGCCGTTCGGCGATGCGTTTCAACGAAAGGCTGGAGATCACCGCGCCGTCATTCTCGAGCAGGCACAGCAGTTCTTCCTCGTCACCAACCTCGGCAAGCGCGGCGGAAACCGGGCGCGTCACATGCGCTCTGGCGGCGATCAGCATGCGGGTGGCGCCATTGCCGCGGGCGGCGAGATCGACGAGATCGGCATCGTTCAAAAGCGGCGAACAGGTCACTGCGTGGCAGGCGACTTCGGGCTGGTCCTCGGCAAGAGAAAGGATCAGGCTGCGCGGCGCATCGGGCGACCAGGCGATCGCCTCGGCCAGCGCCAGCCGCACGCGCGGCGACGGATCGTCGAGCAGAAAGGTCATCGCCATCTCAGCCGCCGCCCGCTCATCCGCAGACATCTCGGACTGCAGATAGGCTCGCCCGAGCGCGTTTGCGGCCCGGGCCCGGTCACCCGTCTTGGCCGTTTCGATCCAACGAAGGAAAGCTTCTACGATCACGCGACGCCCCAGCACTTGAACGCGATTCCTTCGCGCTCCATTCAATGCTGCGACGGTAGCGGCAAAAGGTTTAAGATTGGTTCACCATGTTTCTTAAGCCTTTACATGCCTTGATTAGCCACCAATCGGCGGCAATTGCGGCCGGACCATCTCGAAAACATCGCTGCCCTCGCTGTAATCCATATAGCCCATGCGGGCGACAGGGCGGGCGATCGACATGTCGAGGCGGCCGTCCCTGACGATCGCCTCGTCGATGCGGATGCCGACCACTTCGCCGAAGACGAGGACGTTTTCGGACGGTTCACCCGACAGCGTCTTCGGCTCGATGATCTCGGTAACCCTGCATTCGAGCACCGCGAAGGCCTCGCCGACATAGGGCGCATCGATCAGTTCGGCCTGCTTCGGCGTCAGACCGGCGAAGTCGAATTCACTGTTGCCGTAGGGCAGTGCCGCCGAGGAGAGGTTCATCTTCTCGGCAAGATCGCGGCTGACGAAGTTGCAGGTGAAGACGCCGGTCTCGGCGGCATTGCGCTGGCTGTGTTTACGCCCGGCGGAAGAAAACATTACCAGCTTCGGCCGGTCGGCAACGGCATTGAAGAAGGAATAGGGCGCGAGATTGATCGAACCGTCCCTGCCCTTGCTGCCGATCCAGCCGATCGGACGCGGCGACACGATCGCCTTGAACGGATCATGCGCGAGCCCGTGCCGGTTCCCGTCGGTGGCGTAGAACATCAGTCTTCTCCACCGACCCAGGTTACGGTATCGGCAAGCTCCGGCCGCGGCCGCTCGATGGCTGGAAATGTGGTCGAGCCGATATGGATGAAGCCCGCCACCTTTTCATCCGGACCGACGCCGAGCAGCGGATAAGCGCGCTGGTCATAGGCGAACCACTCCGTCAGCCAATTGGCGACATAACCACTGGCATTGGCGGCGAGGATGACGTTGAGGCAAAGCGCACCGGCCGACATCAACTGCTCCCATTCCGGGATCTTGATATGCGGCCCCGCCTTGCTGACGACGGCGACGACCACGGGCGCGCGGGTGAAACGGGTGCGCTCGACCTGGATCATCTCTTCGGAAAGGTCGGGCTTTGCCTTGAGCGCCAAGGTCAGAAGCTCCTCACCGAGACGGGCGCGCTGCTCTCCGCGATAGACGATGAAGCGCCAGGGCGCGATCTTGCCATGATCGGGAACCCGCGAGGCAAGCCGCAGGATCTCCTCGATTTCGGCCTTCTCAGGGCCTGGTTCACACATCTGGAAAGCGGGGATGGAGCGGCGCACGGCGAGGTAATCAATCAGCTTGATATCGGATTTCATGCGGGAGAAACTCTCATTTTAATGCTGCTGCGAAGGGTGGGTCTTGAATTTGCCATCGCGTTGGTCTTGAAGTGGCCTTTGCGATTTCAGAAGTCAATCGGTTCACGAAACAGATGTTTGGCATTTCGCCTTTTGCACGCATCGGCCTTGCCATTGCCCTGATGATACTGACGCCCTTGGGCGCCGGCGCTCAGGATGCCTTCAAGGAATTCAAACAGCTTGAATCGACGCCGAAGATGCCGAAGCTCGATGCTTTCATCGCGCCTGGCAATGCGCCTGAAGGGGTCAAACTGCGTGACGTCCCGATGGAGGCCAAGCTGACGGCGGACGGCACGCCGGTGGAGGAAGGCCTCTCCTGGTACGTCTTCAGCCCGATCGCCGGAGCCGACGGCAAACTGCCGCTGATCGCCAGCGCCAAGGGCGGACCCGCCGCCTTTCAGCTCGCCCCCGGCGATTATTTCGTCAACGTTTCCTTTGGCCGCGCCGGCGTCACCAAGAAGCTGACCGTGCCGGCTGAAGGCGATGTCGACAAGCAGGTGATGGTGCTCGATGCCGGCGGCCTGCTGCTCAATGCCGTCTCCGGCACCGATGCCCGCATCCGCCCCGACCAGTTGAGCTTCTCGATCTATTCCTCGGAAGTGCGCGACGATGGCGAGCGTGGCCTCGTCGTTGCCGATGTCTCGCCGAATACCATCGTCCGCCTCAATGCCGGCACTTATCACATCGTTTCCGAGTACGGCAACGTCAACGCCGTGATCCGCGCCGACATCCAGGTGGAGGCCGGCAAGCTGACCGAGGCGACGATCCAGCATCGCGCCGCGCAGGTCACCTTCAAGCTTGTCTCCGATGCCGGCGGTGAGGCAATCGCCGATACGGCCTGGTCGATCCTGACGGCCGCCGGCGACAGCGTCGGCGAAAGCGTCAGCGCCTTCCCGACCATGGTTCTCGCCGAAGGTGGCTATTCCGCCGTCGCCCGCAACAAGGACAAGATCTACCAGCGCGATTTCACCGTCGTCGCCGGCAGGAATACCGATGTCGAGGTTCTGATGAAGGACCAGCAGCCGCAGCCGCCGGCGAGCGCGGCTCGCACAGTGCAACAGGTGCCGGTTGGCACACCGCCACCGCCGGGCGTCCAGCCGGCTCCGGTCGCTCCGCTGCCCTCCTACGAGCAACTCGCGCCACAAGGCGGCGACGACACCAGCCTCGATTGATTTAACCTCGATCGGCTTGGCCCAGCCGAGACCTTTGGGCAAGGCCGCGCTTCGGCGGGCAGCGTCATCGACAGAGTGCGGCTTTATATCAGATTTCCGACAGCGCCGGGCCAGGGCCCGGCGCTGTCGTAACTCGCTATTTTCAGGCCGCCTTGGCTTTCCGTGCTTCGGCCTTGCGACGAATGTCGGGCGGCGTTGCCTCAAGAGTAAGGCTCTCGACGGCGGCATCGAGCCCCATCGAAACCTGGTCCTGGCTGCCGAGGCGGCGGATGTTGACCGTGCGCTCCTCGGCCTCCTTCCTGCCGCAGACGATGATGACAGGAACCTTGGTGACCGAATGCTCGCGGATCTTGTAGTTGATCTTCTCGTTGCGGAAATCGGTTTCGACGTTGAGACCGGCATCGCGCAACGCCTCGGCCACTTCAAGCCCATAGGCATCGGCTTCCGAAGTGATCGTTGCCACCACCACCTGCAGCGGCGATACCCAGAGCGGCAGATGGCCGGCGAAGTTCTCGATCAGGATGCCGAGGAAGCGTTCCATCGAGCCGCAGATGGCGCGATGGATCATCACCGGCTGCGTCTTTTCGGAATTGCTGTCGATGTAGAAGGCCCCGAAGCGTTCCGGCAGGTTGAAATCGACCTGTGTCGTGCCGCACTGCCATTCACGGCCAATCGCGTCCCTCAGCGTATATTCGAACTTCGGCCCGTAGAAAGCGCCCTCGCCCGGCAGGATGCCGGTCTTGATGCGACCTTCGGACTGAGCCTCGATCGTCTTCAGCACATCGGTCATGACGGCTTCCGCACGATCCCAGAGCGAGTCGGAGCCGACACGCTTTTCCGGACGGGTAGAAAGCTTGACGACGATTTCCTTGAAACCGAAGTCTTCATAGACCGACAGGATCAGGTCGTTGATCTTAAGGCATTCGGCAGCCATCTGCTCGTCGGTGCAGAAGATGTGCGCGTCGTCCTGCGTAAAGCCACGCACGCGCATCAGCCCATGCAGCGCGCCCGAAGGCTCGTAGCGGTGCACCAGGCCGAATTCGGCGAGACGGATCGGCAATTCGCGATAGGACTTCAAGCCATGCTTGAAGATCTGCACATGGCCGGGGCAGTTCATCGGCTTTAGCGCAAAGACGCGGTTATCCGCCTCCTTGTCTTCGGGATGCGTCATTGCATGCGCCGATTTCACGGCGAACATGTTTTCCTGATACCAGCCCCAGTGCCCCGAGGTTTCCCAGAGCGCTGTGTCGAGCACCTGTGGTGCGTTGACCTCTTCATAATCAACGGCGAGCCGGCGACGCATATAGGAGACCAGCGACTGGAAAATGCGCCAGCCCTTGCCGTGCCAGAATACGACACCCGGGCCTTCCTCCTGGAAATGGAACAGGTCCATTTCCCGGCCGAGCTTGCGGTGGTCGCGCTTTTCGGCTTCGGCAAGCATGTGGAGGTAGTTGTCGAGTTCCGACTGCTCGGCGAAAGCCGTGCCATAGATGCGGCTCAGCATCGGATTGTTGCTGTCGCCGCGCCAATAGGCGCCGGCCACCTTCAAGAGCTTGAAGGCGTTGCCGATCTGGCCGGTCGAGGCCATATGCGGGCCGCGGCAGAGGTCGAACCAGTCGCCCTGGTAATAGATCTTGAGATCCTGTCCTGCCGGGATCGCGTCGACGAGCTCGACCTTGTACTGCTCGCCCTTGTCGGCGAATACCTGTTTGGCCTTCTCGCGCGACCAGACCTGCTTGGTGAAGGCGGCGTTGCGGGCGATGATCTCCTTCATCTTCTTTTCGATCTTCGGCAGATCGTCGGGCGTGAAGGGCTCGTTCTTGGCGAAGTCGTAATAGAAGCCGTTTTCGATGACCGGGCCGATCGTCACCTGGGTGCCGGGCCAGAGCTCCTGCACCGCTTCGGCCATGACGTGCGCCGCGTCGTGGCGGATGAGCTCCAGCGCGCGGTCGTCGTTGCGGGTGATGATCTCGATCCTGCCCGTCGTGACGGAATCGGAAAGGTCGCGCACGGTGCCGTCGATTGCGACGGCGACCGCCTTCTTGGCGAGCGATTTGGAAATGGATTCAGCGACATCCCGGCCGGTTGCGCCAGCATCGAAGCTGCGCACGGAACCATCGGGAAATGTCAGGGAAATAGCTTGGGACATCGAAATTCTCCTTGTCCAGTCCCGCCAACGAATGCGGGTGGTTGCAACGGCAGCGCCTCCGTCCTCGGAAACGCTGCCGCCTGATACTCAGATTTCCTACGTGAGTAAAGAAGAAGCCGGCCTAGATGATCATTTCAGTCAGACCGCACACCGTGTTCCAGTTGCGCATCGTACCGACGCCGAGCCGCTTGGTCGTCAGCGCCGAAAGCAGCTTGGATTGGCTCGGCTTGCCGGCGAAATCGATCCAGAGATCGCCGCCGACGACGGCGATGCGTTGTCCCTCGGTCAGCAGCGGTTTCAGCGCCTCCACCTTCTTCGGGTCGACCGGCAGGCGCATTACCCGAACGATGACCTGGTCACCATTACCGTCCTTGAAAGGATTGGTGCTGCAAAGCGCCATCCAGGTGCAGTCGCTGCGCACGATGATATCAACATGTTTGCCGAACTTTTCTTCAAAACCCTCTTCGAGGGCGACTTCGAGTTCGTGCGGCCGCATATCGTCGGCCTCGAAGACGAGATTGCCAGTGGAAACCAGCGTGCGCGGCTCGCGATAGCCGAGCTCTTCGGCAAGTGCGCGCAAATCCTGCATGATAACGCGGCGATCTGGCGTCAGGACAATGCTGTGCAGGAGGGCGATGAAGGTGCTCATGGCCGCCAGAACTCCTCTGCGCCGTCGGGCAATGTCTTCAGCACTCTGTCGAATGCGGCGACTTCGACATGTTTTCGCACAGCCATTGCCACGTCTCGGATGGCAGTGTCGGGGGCAAAATTATGGTCACCGCGCAGTGACTGCGCCTCGCGCGTCATCGCGGCACGATCATCAAAGGACCGTTTGGCGTCATGCGGGTTCCAGTCGGAGACGAAGATTGCGCGCAGCACCGGCGGCAGCACATCGGCGAACCGCAGTGCGTCTGCGACATCGAGGCGGCAGCGGAATGTCTGAAAGACCCCTTGGGTCATCGTGTAGACCACATTGCGGCTGTCGATCAGCGCATCGGCTCTCACATCATCGAGATAGCTGTCGAAATCCTCCGATGCACGCCTGTATTCACCGGGCATCGTCATGGCGCTCACCCTCTCTTGCGTCCGAGAGCGAGATAACGCCAGGGGGTCCACCAGCGGAAGCGGTCGCCGAGCCTCTCCGGCACCTGGTCTAGGCCGCTGGTGCCGCCCGGGCCGCAGCGGCCGACGCGAAACAGCGTCATCCAGCCGCCAGCCCACAGGCCATGGCGGGCGATCGACTCATAGCCATATTCGGAGCAGGTCGGGATGTGGCGACAGGAATTGCCGACAAAGCCGGAAAGCGTCAGCTGATAGAGGCGGATAAGCCCCATGCCGAGCAAGCGGTCGGGGGTCTTGCGGAACGGGCCGGTATAGTTGCGGGAGGAGCCTGCGGCCTTTTCACGCGACTTGCCTGATCCGGCGGCACCGCCGTCGTCCTCATCATCAGCCTGCCGGACGCAGAACTCGCACATGTCAGCTACGCCTCGACAACTTCCGCCCGTTTCGCCTCGATCTGCCCGATCGCATCGACAACGGCATCGAAGGTCAGCATCGTCGAAGCATGGCGAGCCTTGTAGTCACGCACCGGCAGAAGATAACGCATGTCTTCGAACCGTCCCTGCGGCCCCGCTCCATCGGCCTTCAGCATGGCAAGCATGTCCAGGCGTGCCTGGCGCAGTTCGCCCGATGTCGCGCCGACCACGTGGCGGGCCATGATCGAGGACGAGGCCTGGCCGAGTGCGCAGGCCTTTACGTCATGGGCAAAACCGCTCACGGTATCGCCATCCATCTTCAGCCAGATCCGCACCTTCGAGCCGCAGAGCTTGGAATGGGCCTGGGCGGTCGCATCGGCATCCGCCAACGTGCCGGTCAACGGAATATTGCCTGCGAATTCGAGAATCTTGCTGTTGTAGATGTCATCCATGCTGGATTTCCGCTCCAAAATCGCTGCGGATCGGCCTCTTTGCGGGTGTTATTGTTATTGAAACAAAAAACACACCGTGTCGTCCGAGGATACTTACATATAATGGCCGTCTTCCTATATGTATGTCGTTCGAAGGCCATGAAAATGCAATGGCCTCTTGTAAGTTTGATTGGGAAACCGTGCCGGACGGGCGTTGAATCCGCCCCGAAAGCCCCGGAGCCTGCCAAAGGTGCATGAATTCCCGCATGGGATTGACCAGTGGCGATTCCGACAGATGGGCCCGCGGTGCGGGCCAGGAGACCATTGTTCATGGACGCCATCGTAAAGAACTTTCCGCAGACGAACCGGGACTCCGATCGCCCTTCCCAACAGGAGGCCGAGGAAGCCGTTCGCGTTCTGCTGCGCTGGGCCGGTGACGACCCGACGCGCGAAGGCCTGCTCGATACGCCGGCCCGCGTCGTCAAGTCGTATCGCGAGCTTTTTTCCGGTTACGACATGGCGGCGGAAGACGTGCTCGGCCGCACCTTCGAGGAGGTCGCCGGTTACGATGACATGGTCCTCGTCAAGGACATTCCCTTCTTCTCGCACTGCGAACACCACATGGTGCCGATCATCGGCAAGGCCCATGTCGCCTATATGCCGGACGGGCGTGTGCTCGGTCTGTCGAAGATTGCCCGTGTCGTCGAGATCTATGGTCGCCGCCTGCAGACGCAGGAAACGATGACCGCGCAGATCGCCAGGGCCATCGACGATACGCTGAATCCGCGCGGTGTTGCCGTGATGATCGAGGCCGAACATATGTGCATGGCGATGCGCGGCGTTCAGAAGCAGGGCTCGACCACGTTGACGACCACGTTTACGGGAACGTTCAAGACCGAGCCGGCCGATCAGGCCCGTTTCATGACCATGGTGCGGAGCCGCTGATACCGGCTCCCTCAGGAGGGCCGCGATGAGTCAACTGATCTTCAATCAACCATCCGGGGACAAGTCGGCGTTGGAAGACGCCGGCGATTTCACGCCGCGTTTCGACGACCGCGGCCTGATCACCGCGATCGTCACCGACGCCAGGGACGGCGAACTGCTGATGGTGGCGCATATGAATGCTCAGGCGCTGGCGCTGACCATCCAGAGCGGTACGGCCCATTATTTCAGCCGTTCGCGCGGCAAGATCTGGAAGAAGGGCGAGACCTCCGGCAATCTCCAGACGGTGAAGGAAATCCGCACCGATTGCGATCAGGACGCCATCTGGTTGAAGGTCGAGGTCGCCGGCCACGACGCCACCTGTCACACCGGCCGCCGCTCCTGCTTCTACCGCACGATCACGCTTCGAGACGGAAAGCCGATGCTGGATATCGTCGACGACGAGATTCATTTCGATCCACACGATGTCTACGGAAAATAGCCCGAATTTCTCCGGCATTTGCTCCTTATTGCGCCAGAAACCGCTTCTATATACCATTTGGAAACTGATCGGGCACACTATCGGAAACCAAGTGTTCTGCTGGGAGGGGAGAGCGCCATGCTGAGCTGGAGTCTGCATCGTCAAAGCTCTGAAGGCGAAGGTCCTGGTTCCGGAATGTCCACGACGCTGGAGACGATCCCGCCTCCCGCGCCTGTCAAGAAAATCAAGATCGCCTTGGCGCTCGGCGGCGGCGCGGCCCGCGGCTGGGCTCATATCGGCGTGCTGCGCGCGCTCGACGAGGCAAAGGTCGAAATCGGTATGATTGCCGGCACCTCGATCGGCGCGCTGGTCGGCGGCTGCTATCTCGCCGGCAAACTCGATGAACTCGAAAGTTTCGCGCGCTCGCTGACCATGCGCCGGATTGCAAGTCTCCTCGATCTCACCATCGGCGGCAGCGGCCTTTTCGGCGGCATGCGGCTGACCAAGCGCATGCAGGAACATCTCGAAGGCCTGAATGTCGAGGATCTCGATCGGCCCTTCGTCGCGGTCGCGGCCGAGGTCAATACCGGCCATGAGGTCTGGATTGCCAATGGGTCGCTGATTACAGCGCTGCGCGCCTCCTATGCCCTGCCCGGCATCTTCGAGCCGGTGCGCAGCAATCACCGCACGCTGGTCGACGGGGCGCTGGTCAATCCCGTCCCCGTCTCCGTCTGCCGTGCCTACGAGCAGCCGCTCGTCGTCGCCGTCAATCTCAACTACGACCTGTACGGCCGCTCGGCCGTCGTCCGGCACAATGCCAGCCTCTCGCCGCAGGAAGTGCAGAAGCAGGAAGAGGCGCCCTATGCGCGCCTCGGCATGACCGGCGTCATGGTGCAGGCCTTCAACATCATCCAGGATAGGATCGCCCGCGCCCGTCTTGCCGGCGACCCGCCGGATATTTCGCTGCAGCCGCGCCTCAGCTATATCGGCCTTTCCGAATTCCACCGGGCGGGCGAAGCGATCGAACGCGGCTACGAGGAAGCCAGAGCCCGGCTCCCCGAGATCAAGCGCATGCAGGAAGTCTACGCTAGCCAGCCCTGATGCATGCCGTCCGAAAGCGTGTGGCGTTTGGAACGGCGACATCAATCAGGCACGGCCGGCAAAAACCTCAGCCGGCGATATAGGCCTTGATTTCCTCGGCCTCACGCTCGACTTCGGCGATGCGCGATTTCACCACGTCGCCGATAGAGATGATGCCGGCAAGCTTGCCGTTGCTTTCCACCGGCACGTGACGGAAACGGCGGCTGGTCATCAGCTCCATCAGCTCGTTGACGGTCGTCTCCTCATGGCAGCGGTAGACCTTTGCGGTCATGACCTGAGCGAGCGAGTGATCGAGGCCTTCCTTGCCGTGCTTGGCGATCGCATGCACGAGATCGCGCTCGGTGAACATGCCCGAAATCCGGTTTTCCATGCCGACGACGACGATCGCGCCGATCTTCTTCTTGCTGAGGATGGCCGCCGCCTCGGCGACGGTGGTGTTCGGCCCGGCAGTGACGACGTCCCTGCCCTTCAGGTCGAGGATTGCTTTGACTGAACTGGTCATTCGAACCTCCTATGTCCGTGAAACACTTGTCACAGGCATCCGCGGCGGTTTCTCCCCCCAGCGCGGATAAGGCAATCGTGCACTGCCCGGCTCAGGATTGCAACACATCCTTCTCGGTGCCCGCAGGTTCCATCACAGGCGGGCGCGGCGCCCGGTCGAACAGCGAAAACAGGAAGAAGCCGAAGACGAAGCCGCCAATATGCGCGTCCCAGGCAATCGCCTGATCGCTGTCGCCGACGAGCGGGATTCCGACGGCGATCAGGGCGTTACCGACCAGCCAGAGCAGCATGAAGATGATGACGGTGCGGCTCTTCAGCGCCTCGAAGATGGAAAGCCGGGCATTGAGATGCGCCGGCAGCATCGGCCGTCGTTCGGCTGGAAAGGCGAATCGGCAGGCAGCGCCCATCAGCCCGGAGATTACCCCTGACGCGCCGATCAAAAGCGACACGTCCCCCCAGTTCAGGACCGCGTGCAGGGCAGCGGATGCGACGGAGGAAAAGAGCCAGAAGAGTACGAAACGCAGCGTCCCGATACGGCGCACCACGGGCGCGCCGAAGGCCATCAGCCAGAACGCATTAAAGACGATATGCTGAACGCTGCCGTGCAGCAGCGAATAGGTGACTGGCGTCCAGAACAGCTCCGGCCCCTGCTGCGACAGCGGAATCACATAGCGGGCGGGAACGAAGCCGAAGGTGAAGAACAGCCAGTTCAGCGCATCGTCGGAGAGCAAGAGCTCCTGCACCGCGTAGATGGCGGCCAGCAGGCAAAGGCTGAAGAACAGTGCCGGCGGAAGGTTGAAGACCGGTTCGCGCGCTGGCCGTGCCGGCGGCTGGACCTTGGAAGGTTCGGGCGCCTCGTTCGGCTCGGCCGTCTGCTCATTCATCTGCGTATCGCCTCGTTGAGGCCACAGCCATACAGGAGCGACTGTCAAAAAAAAAGCCGTCCGAAGTGCCGGACGGCGTGTCGGGAGTTCGAGGAAAAGACCTCGGCCCGGGCAGGTTGTGCTGAACTTCGAAAGTCGAAGCGATGCGGGACAGTGGCACGACTGGCGCAGCACCTCAACCGAAACCCTTTCTTAACCTTAACCGCCGCGGTTTGGCATGAAATCCGCAAGGTAGAGCCTGTAGGGGCAATGAGTGCCCGAAAATGATCCGGAATGGGACAGGTTGGTGTGAAATGCGTGTGCAAACGACCATCGAAATTTTTGACTACTGGAACCGTATCCGCGGCGCTGCCGATGCGCCGCTGAAATCAGAGGTCGAACCCTCCGCCGTCCCGCATCTGCTGCAAAGTCTCTTCATTCTGGAGGCGCGCGAGGGCGGAGATATTGGTTTCCGGCTCGCCGGCACCCGCATCTGCGATCTCTTTGGCCATGATCTGCGCGGCGAACGTTTTTCATCGCTCTGGGCCCATGGCCAGCACGCCGATATCGAACGCACGGCGATGGGCGTCATGGACCATGCCATGCCCGCCCTGTTCAATGCCACCGGCTACAGCACCGTCGGCCATCAGGCCTCCTTCGAGATTATCATGATGCCGCTGCGCTCACCGAACGGCGCCTGTGATCGGTTGCTCGGCGCCATTGCCCCGACTGCGGCTGCGAGCTGGCTGGAGATCGTACCGCTCGAATTCCTGGCGCTCGACCGCAGCCGTCTGCTGCCCGGAAAGTTCGGCAAGGCAGCACCCGTCGAACTGCGCCCCATCAACGAGATTGTCGCCGGCAGAAGCGCCCGTTTCGGACAGGTCATGCGCCGCATGGTGTCGCAGCTGCTGATGAGTGCGGAGGCGCGCTGAGGGTTTCGTTTCGGGACATCGGGCATACTCGTTTTCGGCTATGTCGGGACGAGACGGAACAACCTTCTGTTAATGGATTGCGGGTAATGATCGGACTCTCAGATTTGATGAAGAAGCCCTTTGATGCACTCGTTCCAGCCAGCTCAGACGCAACGACCTGCGCCGCGCCCTGAACAGGGCGTTTTTCAGCGTGTGCCCATCAACATGCAGGGCCGGCTGATGCTTGCGAACTACGAGGAGTTCGAATGCATGGTGATCGACATGTCGCCCGGCGACATGTACGTCACGTGCTCCGGGCGGCCGCGCGCCAACGAACGCGTCGTCGCCTATATCGATCATCTCGGACGCGTCGAAGGTTATGTCCAGACGCTCGATGGCCGCGGCTTCACCATGTCGATCAACGCCACCGACCGGAAGCGCGAGAAGCTCGCGGCCCAGCTCACCTGGCTCGCCAACAAACATGAACTCGGCCTGCCGGAAGATCGCCGCCACGACCGCCTGACGCCGCGCGACACGAAGACCGAGCTGACGCTCGAAGACGGCACGCGTTATTCCTGCCGCATCATGGACCTTTCGCTGTCTGGTGCTGCCGTCGACGTCGAGATGCGTCCCTCGATCGGGACGGCGGTGCGCCTCGGCAACATGCGCGGCCGCGTTGTGCGCCATTTCGTCGAAGGCGTGGCGATCGAATTCCTGTCGATCCAGTCCCGCGAGACGCTGCGCGAATTCCTGTAACAATGGCTGAAAATGAGGCTGCCCTGCCGAGGGTTCTGTGGCGGGGGCAATTCTTGACGGGCTTCCATCGAACGCGATTGCCGGATCCGGCGCGCACCCGGTCAGGTCGTGTTGAAAAGCCTGCACTTCATGGCAAGAGCTTTGCAAGTGGCAACAAATCCGGCTTTGGAAGGCAAGCGTCTATTCCTGTCGCAAGTCGTTCCATCCAGTCGGTAGATAATATTATGAGTGGAACAAGCTGCGACACCGATCGGCGCCCGATGAGGTCGCCCAGGATTGTGCAGTAATTTGCGTCCGGGAATGCCCCGCCCTCGCCCATCTTCCCTTTGTCAGCGATATGATGGATAAGGTCGGCTTCGACCGCAGGGGCACCGATGTCAGCTCTCTATTCGGAAATCGAACCCTATGATCATGGTCTGCTCGATACGGGTGACGGCAATCTGATCTACTGGGAGGCCTGCGGCAATCCGGCGGGCCAGCCGGCGCTGGTGCTGCATGGCGGACCGGGCTCCGGCTGCTCGACCACGGCGCGGCGCTATTTCGATCCCGGTGCCTACCGAATCATTCTGTTCGATCAGCGCAATTGCGGCCGCAGCCTGCCGAGTGCTGCCGATCCCGAAACCGATCTCTCCCTTAACACCACCTGGCATCTCGTGGCCGACATCGAGCGGCTGCGCACCTGTCTCGGCATCGACACCTGGCTGCTTTTCGGCAATTCCTGGGGTTCGACGCTGGCGCTCGCCTATGCCGAAACCCATCCGGAGCGGGTCGCGGCGATCGTCCTGTCAGGCGTGACCACCACCCGCCGCTCGGAAATCGACTGGCTCTCTCGCGGCATGGCGCCGCTCTTCCCGGAAGAATGGCACCGTTTCCGTCAGGCCATTCCCCCAGGGGTGCCGGGTCGAGAGGAAGACATGGTTGCCGCCTATCATCGTCTCCTCAACGATCCGGACCCGGAGACCCGCCTCAAGGCGGCGCGCGACTGGCATGATTGGGAAGCGGCCTCGATCCTGCTTGCTGATCCCCAAGGCCTGCCGCGCCGCTGGGCTGATCCCGCCTATCTGCTGACGCGCGCCCGCATCATCACTCATTACTTCAGCTATGGCGCATGGCTGGAGGATGGCGAACTGCTGAAGAACGCCACGCGGCTTGCCGGCATTCCCGGTATCCTGCTGCAGGGAAGGTTCGACATCGAGGCGCCGCTCGTCACTGCCTGGGAACTCGCCCGCGCCTGGCCGCAAAGCGAGCTCAGCGTCCTTCCGCGTGCTGCCCATTCCATCGCAAATCCGGACATGAGCGCGGCGATCGTCGCAGCGACCGATCGATTTCGCGATATCCAGCAAAAATAATTTTCCCGCCGGCATCAGGGGTCTGAGCGATATTCCGCTTTTGAACCGACCGAATCGGTCCATTCCGGCGACCTTTCCGGCCGGTCGCACCCCGCCTGAGATCGCCAGCCGGCCACCGAAAATTATCCGGCTCAACGAAAACCCTTAACATGAGGACGGCAACGCAACCTCTTGGCGGGTGAAAGCCTTGTTGCGTGAATTACAATTTTAATCGATTTCGCGACAAATCCGCTTCGAATTTTATGCGCATTCGAATCTGTTTTTAGCCAAGTTTTATCGGCATTTGAATCAACTAAGCCTTTAATTCTATTGCGTAATTTTGCGTGAGGTAAAAACGTCTGTGCCATTGTCACCCTAACTTACGGGGAGACGGCAATGACAACTGCAAATATCCTGAAAGGCGGCCTTCTGGCCGGTGCCATCACCATGGCAATGGCGGGTTCGGGACAGGCGATGCCCGCCAGCATGGCCCTGGCGGGCAATGCCAGCCCGCCGATCGGACACTATGAATTCTGCAAGGCGAATCCAAAGGAATGTGTCGAAGTCGGCGGCGATGCCGGACCGGCCATCCTCACCGAGGATCGCTGGAAGGAAATTCTCAAGGTCAACTACGCCGTCAATTCGACGATCCAGCCGATGACGGATGAGCAGATCTACGGTGTCGAAGAGCGTTGGGCCTATCCAACCACCGTCGGCGACTGCGAGGACTATGCGCTGCTGAAGCGCAAGATGCTGATCGACGACGGCTTCTCGCCGTCCGATACGCTGATAACAGTCGTGCTCCAGCCGAATGGCGAAGGCCATGCCGTGCTGACGGTCCGCACCGATCACGGCGACTTCATCCTCGACAACATGCGCAACAAGGTGCTGCTGTGGTCGGATACCGAATACACCTATCTGAAGCGCCAGTCCGCCGACGATCCGGCCCGCTGGTCGAAGCTTCAGGACGGCCGCGCTGTCGCGGTCGGTAGCGTCAAGTAGGAACAAGCCTGCCGGCCATGTCGGCTGCAGTCTGCGGCCCGGTCAGTCCCCGCATCCCGTCCCCGACCGGCGCCCAAGAGCCGTTCCCGCTGTCCCGGGAACGGCTCGCCCCTTTTTTAAGGCTTGCCTTCAGCCCCTTAGCAAATTGTTAACCATACCGATCCGATCATACCGATGAGATTCATCATCGGTACCGGCGGCTCATGTTCTTCCTGGGGCGGACCGAAACGCGAAGAACCACCATGAGCCATGCCGCGCACAGCGCAACCGACGAGCAACCGCTTCTTTCCATGGGGTTTCTCTTCCGCACGATGGCGGTGATCGCCATTCTGGCGGCCCTGACTATTGCCATCAGCATCGGCGGCCGTTGGTTCGGCAGGCATATCTCGCTCGCCGGCAACACCGACAGCACGGCTGAAATCATGCTGGCCATCGGCCGCGACACCGTCAAATTCCCGGAAAATGCCATCCGCTTCCCCAGTCAAAGGCATGAGGGCGCTGCCGAGCGCGTCGATCTCTACCTCGCCTGGCCCGAAATGCAGGGTTACGGCAAGGAAAATCACCTTCGATTCGACGATGTCGCTCAATCCTCCGGCCTGATCTTCCTGCAGATCACACAGAGCACCATGTCGCGCGACATGTCGGGGCGGCTGGAGCCGATCTATTCGCATCTGCTCGAAGGACCGGCCGAGCCTTTCCGCGACGGACTGACGCTGCATCGTCTTCGCGCCGATGCCGGTTACGGTGACGAAGTGTTGCTGACGGCGCCCCTCAAGGGCAGGCCGGACTACGTCGTGCGCTGCATTTTACCTTCAGCCCCGGACAAGGCGGCGAGCGGAGATTGTCAGCGCGATATCAAGGTCGGCAGGGATCTCAGCGTTCTCTACCGTTTCTCGAGCAGCCATCTCGACGAGTGGGAACATATTGATGCCGCTATCCGCACCTTTGTGGACGCGCGTCTTGTGAACCGTTCTGCGACAGGTCCCTAAAATGCCCCCCGGACAGCGAAATAAACGATTCATCATAAACGGATTGGTAACGCCCAACCGGTAATTTTGAAAGACGAGCTGTGCGGCGGGAGGTGTGCGGTTCCTGCCCCAATATCCGAAATGCCAAATATCTGAAAATGCAAGCGAAGAGTGGAATAGTGTCAAGGTCAGTCTCCTCCGTATCATCGTCCCGATCCGGCAGCTTTTTCGCAAAGCTGCTGGCGATCCTTTCGGTGGCTGTCACGATCGTCCTGGTCGATTCGGTGAATGCCGACGCGGAAGCGGCGAACCCGAAATATGCGGGCATCGTCGTCGACGCCAAGACCGGCAACGTTCTCTACAGCGAGAATGCCGACCGGCTGCAATACCCCGCCTCCCTGACCAAGATGATGACCCTCTACATGACCTTCGAGGCGCTGGAGCAGGGTCGCATCCGTCTCGATACACCGGTTCCCTTCTCCGCCCATGCGGCAGCCCAGGCGCCGACCAAGCTCGGCGTGCGCGCCGGCGGCACGATCACCGTCGAGCAGGGCATTCTCGGCCTCGTCACCCTGTCGGCCAATGATGCAGCAACCGCACTCGGCGAAATGCTAGGCGGCGGCAGTGAGGATCGCTTCGCCCAACTGATGACCGCCAAGGCACATGCGCTCGGCATGACCCGCACCACCTATCGCAACGCCAACGGCCTGCCGAATACGGCGCAGATGACGACAGCCCGCGATCAGGCCCGCCTCGGCATCGCCCTTCGTCAGCATTTCCCGCAATATTACGGCTATTTCTCCACACGCGCCTTCAAGTTCGGCAGCCGCACGATTCGCAGCCACAACCGCCTCGTCGGTTCGGTGCGCGGTGTCGACGGCATCAAGACCGGTTACACCCGCGCTGCCGGCTTCAACCTGGTGAGCTCGGTGCAGGTCGACGGCAAATCGATCGTCGGTGTTGTGCTCGGCGGCGCCTCGACGCCTGCCCGCGATGCCCAGATGCGCAATCTGATCGCCACCTACCTGCCGAAGGCATCGAGCCGCGGTGGATCGTCGGCGCTGATCGCCCAGGCAGCCCCTGCCCCGGCGATGATCGAAACACCTGCTCCGGTCCAGCCGCAGAAGGCCCAGCAGAAAGCTCAGCCGCAAATGGCCCAACAGCAGGTCGCAAAGACGATCACCGCAGCGCAGCCGCCGGTCTCTGCCACCGCTGCCGATCTCAGCCTGCCGCATAAGGGGCCGATGCCGGATGCCCGCTATCAGGTCGCCGAGACCGAAGTCGCTTATGCCGAGACCGCTCAGTCGAAATCCGACAATCCGCTGGTAGCACAGCCGATGCCGGCGCCGACCAAGGTCAAGACCATGACCTTCAAGCAGCAGGCCTCGGTCACGGTACCGACGCCGGCGTCCGCCTCCATGGCGCCGGAACAGGGCGATACCGCTGTCGATAACGTCACGACCGCTTCGACCACTCCCTCCCCGACTCGTGCTGCTTCAATCAGCAACGGCCCGACCGGCTGGGTCGTGCAGGTCGGCGTCTCGCCGAGCCGGCAGATGGCCATGGACCTTCTGGAAAGCGCCAAGAGCAAGGGCGGCAAGGCACTGGCCTCGGCAAAGCCTTTCGCAGTCGCCTACGCCGCTGGAGGTGACCAGCTTTACCGTGCCCGCTTTGGTGGCTTCGACGACCAGCGCGATGCGGTCAACGCCTGCAAGGCCTTGAAGAAGGCCGGCATCAAGTGCTGGGCGGCTGCCCAATGAGCTATTCGATGCTGCCTGCAAGATGGCCGGCGGCATCGGTAACGGCCGGAATCGGTGTTTGCGTTTCCGGCCACAATTCTTGAACTCGATCAGTATTGCGTACGAGGAAAACAATGGCGATCAATGAGAATTTTCCGGGAGTGCCTTCAGACCGCCGCACGGCGACCAAAGGGCGCTCATCTCTGCATCCGCTGCACGAGGCGGCTTTGCGCCTGGCCGAGATCGGCCTGCAGCGGCCGAAGGCGAAATCTCCGAAGACCCGGGATCTCATTAATCTGCTGCTTTGCCATGGCGCGCGCGCCTGGCGCTATTCCCAGCCCGAAGCCCGGATCCACCTGCATGTGACCTCGCCGGACGGCAGCGCGCCGGTGCAGTTGCGCCTGCGCTGAACTGCGGAGAGTGGCAGCGTCTCCGATCGGACGGCTGCCACACGCATAAATCGTTCGGAAATTGTTTCTGATTTACGGGCTTACAGCAGGCCAAGTTCCGTAAGCTCGCGGCGAAGATCCGCGGGCATTTCGGCAATGCCGGCGCCAAGGCTTGTCAGGTCGCGCGGCACGTCGTCCTCAGTGTAATAACGCCAGCCCTGGAAGGGACGCTTCGGCTGCACCGCCGTCTCGATGACCTCCGGGCCGAGCACCAGGCGGCAGCGCGAAATCCCCTCGCCGTCCGTGAAGGTCTCGATGCCGAGCAGCTTCTGCCGTGCCTGCACCTGCCCCTTGATCACCCAATAGAGCGAACCGCCGTCAAGCAGCTCCTCCATGCGTTTCGGCACCATGCGCGTCGTATGCACCGAATGCGGCTCGAGGCCGGCGGCAATGGCGCGCAGCGCGCGTTCCGCCACCCATTCGCGCAGATCGTCTATCGAGTCGGCGCCGACACAGAGTTTGATGAGATGCAATGCCATGCTGCCGTTGAAATCCTTTTGGCAGCGAGCGTCAAGAGCAAGCTTCCAGCGTCCACAAACTCAGCATTCGACGACATTGACGGCGAGTCCCCCGGTCGATGTTTCCTTGTATTTCTCGCTCATGTCGTGGCCGGTCTGGCGCATCGTCTCGATACAGGCATCGAGCGGCACGAAATGCTGGCCGTCGCCCTTGACGGCAAGTGATGCCGCGGTGACCGCCTTGACCGCGCCGAGCGCGTTGCGCTCGATACAGGGAACCTGCACCAGGCCCGCGATCGGATCGCAGGTCATGCCGAGATGGTGTTCGAGCGCGATCTCGGCGGCATTCTCGATCTGCTCCGGCGTACCGCCCATGACCGCGGCAAGGCCCGCGGCCGCCATCGCCGCCGCCGACCCGACCTCGCCCTGACAGCCGACCTCGGCGCCAGAAATCGACGCATTGTGCTTGATGATGCCGCCGATGGCAGCCGCCGTCAGCAGGTAGTCGCGAATACCGTCCTGATCCCAGTCCTCGTGGAAATGTTCGTAATAGCGGATCGTCGCCGGAATGACACCGGCAGCCCCGTTGGTCGGCGCCGTGACGACGCGCCCGCCGGCTGCATTCTCCTCGTTGACGGCCATCGCATAGACGCTGAGCCAGTCGTTAGCGAGCAGCGGGTTGACGCGGTTGCTGCGCCACTCCTCCTCGAGCTTGACGTGAATCCGGCGGGCGCGACGCTTGACGTTGAGGCCGCCGGGCATGATGCCCTCGACCTTGAGGCCGCGCTCGATGCAGGAGCGCATCGCTTCCCAGATGCGGTCGAGGCCCTGATCGAGCTCCTCGCGGCTACGCTGGCTTTCTTCGTTCGCCCGCTTCATCTGCGCGATCGACAGTCCGGAGCGCTCCGCCATCTCAAGCATCTGCTTGGCGGTGGCGAAGGGATAGGGGACGCGCGTTCCGCCGGCCGCGTTCTTCTTCGCCCGCATCTGTTCGAGCTCGGTGTCGGTGACGACGAAGCCGCCGCCGACCGAATAATAGATGCGCTTGAGGAGCAGCCGGCTATCCCTGTCATAGGCCGAGAAGATCATGCCGTTGGCGTGGCCGGGCAACGGCTGTTTCTTGTCGAAGATCAGGTCGGTCTTCGGCTGGAACTGATAGGCGGGATGGCCCGCCGGCGTGATGCGGCCGGTGCGCTCCACAGTATCGATGATGCCGTCCATTTTGTCAGGATCGACGCTGTCGGGCGCCTCGCCCATCAGCCCGAGAATGACCGCCCTGCCCGTGCCGTGGCCGATACCGGTATGGGCGAGCGAGCCGTGCAGGCTGACCTTGATGGCTGCGACCTGTGCGCCCGACGACGGGCGCGGCCATTCACTCGACAGGATCAGGTCGAGAAACCGGTTGGCCGCCGACATCGGACCCATCGTGTGCGAACTCGACGGCCCGACACCGATCTTGAAGACATCGAATACCGAGAGAAACATGGGTGCGCCTTCTGAATACAAGGATGCAAGCATAAGCGGGGCCGGTTTAAAATCCGCGCGGCACACCGACATCGCATGGAGCCGGTGCGACATTCGGTGCACACGAGAGCGTCCCGCGTCCAATGGGACGCTCCAGCACTTTGAGTTTGCGCATAATCCTTTCCGAAAATCGAATCCGATTTTCGGGGTTATGCGCCAAACCAAGCGGTCCGCCTTGTCAGTCACTATAGCATTTCAAATGGGAAGGTTTGCACAACTTGTCCGTTGTTAGACGAGACGACACATTGTAAATTGAACGCATGGCGCTCAAACGGATGGACAACGTAGGAATCGTCGTCGACGACCTCGGAGAGGCGATTGATTTCTTTGGCGAGCTCGGTCTCGAGCTCGAAGGGCGGACCACGATCGAAGGAGAATGGGCCGGACGTGTCACTGGACTGGGCGATCAGCGCGTCGAGATTGCCATGATGCGCACGCCGGACGGTCACAGCCGGCTCGAACTCTCCCGCTTCCTCACGCCACCCACTGTCGCGGATCACCGCAATGCCCCGGTGAACGCTCTGGGCTACCTTCGCGTCATGTTCACGGTCGATGATATCGACGAGACGCTTGAAAGGCTCCGCAGGCGCGGCGCGCAACTCGTGGGCGAAGTCGTGCAGTACAAGGACGCGTATCGGCTCTGCTACATCCGCGGGCTTTGAGGGCTTCTCATCGGACTCGCCCAAGAGCTCAACTGAGCACTATGCGCGAAGCTTCTCGTCGCGACTATCCTGAATGACCGTGCCGTCGGCCCCATCCTGGGTTTCGGGCATAGCGCCGTGCAGCAGGCGCTTTTCGATCTCTTGCAGGTTGACGATCGCGCGATCCATTTGATCGGCCGGAGTTTCGTGCGGAACCATGCGCGTGCGATTATTCTGCCATAGCCTGACCAGCAGCCGACGACCGGGAGCCTCGATCGTCTCGTGGATGAACCATGCCCCGGCTACCGCTACGAAAAGCGTCGCCACGATGAGCGCCGGTTCGGGCATCAAGCCATCAAAAGTCAGACGCGCCAGGAACATTATGGGGACATGGAAAAGGTAAAGTGAAAAGCTGATCTTCCCGAGAAACCGTACTGGTGCAGCTGCCAGGACATCTGCAGCGATCGGGGGTTGTCGAGCGACGAGCCCGACGATGACGGCTGCGGACACCGCGCTTTGCAGGCTCCAGAATTCAGGGGAAAAGCCCGGGAAGATATGCCTGTAAGTGAAAAACACCGCCAGAAGGAAAAGCGTTGAAATTCCCGTGAGGGTCGATGGAATCCAGCTGCTCCAGTAGGAATGCATCATCCCGGCAAGTGCGCCGAAAAGAAAATAAGGGAGCTTGGAGACGAGCAATATTCCCGGGCCTGGCAATTCAACCAGTCCGTCCACGACGACGACCACGGTCAGGCCCACAATCATGCCGCTATAGCGTTGCGGCTGGGCCAAGCAAAGCCACAGGACGGGAAAGAGCAGATAGAATTGGATCTCAGGTGGTATCGACCAGAAAACACCACTGGAGCCGAGAAGAAAGACATGGCGCACAAAATCCGCGCCGCCCGCGATCGGCTGAACAAAATCCAGATTTTGCACGCTCGACAGCATCGCTACCAGAACGACGGCCGCCAGATAGACCGGGTAGATGCGGGCAAAGCGGCTCACAAGAAAATCCAACACGTTTTCTCTCGTGACCGGCCGTGAGCCGTAGAGATGAGCCATCAGGAAGCCGCTAAGAGCAAAAAACAAACCGACAGCTTCGTCGCCCATCGACACGAGATGCGGAGCTGTGATTGGAAAGATAAAGCCAATATGGGCTCCAACGACCAGAAGCGCAGCGACACCGCGCAGGCCATCGAGACTCGGGATGTAATCCGGCCGGCTCATGGGTCACTTTTGAATCAGCTGTTCAGGTTCAGTCCTGAACAATTGGCCATCACAACTTTACAAGCGGTTAACACGGTGCGCTCTCGTCTGCCGGTTGCCACGCAAGCTCGTTGATAACAGGGATTTCAGCGCGCTCCCTCCGGAAGATGCCGGTCGGTTGTCCACTAAGCCTTGTCGTTTCCCGACGGCTCTATTATGCCGAAGTGCCGCATGGCCAAAAGCCCGCGTATAGCCGCCGAACTCGGCCATACGGCACAATCCGACTTGCGGCATAGTGGCCGCGTTCATGCGGAGACTGAATCACTGATGACGACGGCGGATTATATCGCTCTGGCCTTCTTTGCCTGCGTCTGGATGGGCTATTCCTGGCTGCTGCACGGCCGCACCTTCTTCGGACGCACCAGCCTGACCCATGCGATGACCGAACGGCGCCGGGAATGGATCTACAATTCGCTGCGCCGCGACCTGAAGATGATCGACACGCAGATCATGGCCGGCTTGCAGAACGGCACCGCCTTCTTCGCATCCACCTCGATCTTCGCGATCGGCAGTTGCTTTGCCTTGCTCGGCGCGACCGAGAAGGTCGACGCCGTCTTCGCCGACCTGCCTTTCGTCTTTCATGGCGGCCACGCCGTTTTCGAGATGAAGGTCGGCGGGCTGGCTGCGCTTTTCGGCTACGCCTTCTTCAAATTCGGCTGGTCCTACCGGCTGTTCAACTACTGCACCATCCTATTCGGCTCGATCCCAATGATGCGCGACACCGAGCGCGACGTCATCGCCGCCGAGCGGGCCGCCGAACGCGTCATCCGCATGAACGTCATTGCCGGCAGTAATTTCAACGAGGGCCTCCGGGCGATCTTCCTGTCGATCGGCTATCTCGGCTGGTTCATCAACCCTTATGTCTTCATGCTGACCACGGCGATCGTCATCTTCGTGCTGGCGCGGCGGCAGTTCTTCTCGGAGGCGCGACTGGCGATCATGGATGCCGGCCCGCCATCAAATCTCAACCTTTCTGCTATTCGCCGCGACAGGCCGTCAAGCGGCGGACGTGATTTGCCCGAGGGACTTTGATGACATTGCCGGCAACGGAAACCGATGTGGTGACAAAACCGCCGCGCATCGGTCTATTGGATACGGCGCGCGGCGTCGCGCTGATCGCCATGGCGAGCTACCATTTCAGCTGGGATATGGAGTTCATGGGCTATCTCGCGCCGGGCACGGCCGAGACCGGCTGGCTGAAGATCTATGCCCGGGCGATCGCCACGACCTTTCTCTTCATCGTCGGCATCAGCCTGGTGCTCTCGAGCAAGCCCGAGATTCGCTGGCCCTCCTTTTGGAAGCGCTTCGGCATGATCGCCGCGGCAGCCGCGGCAATCTCGATCGCCACGCGCATCGCGATGCCGGACGAGTGGATCTATTTCGGCATCCTGCATTGTATCGCGGTGCTCACCCTTATCGGCGTTGTTTTTTTGAGACTGCCGCTTGCCTTCACCCTTATCGCCACGCTCGCGCTCTTTGCCGCCTGGATCACCGATAATTTCGGTCCACCCGGCCTGCTTCGCTCGTCCTTCTTCGATCCCCGATATCTCGCCTGGATCGGCCTTGCGGTGATGCCGGAACGATCCAACGACTACGTGCCGCTGTTTCCCTGGGCAACGCCCTTCTTCGCTGGTTTAAGTATTGCCTCGATCGCCATCAGAACCAGACTGCTGCACCGGCTTGCCGCCATCGGCACCGGTTCCTGGTGGCCGGCAAGGCTTGGCCGCCACAGCCTTGCCTTTTACCTCATCCACCAGCCGGTATTGATCGGTATCACCTATGGGCTTTCCCTCGTGGTCCCACCGCAGGCGCCTGATCCGGTTGCGACTTACCTAAGGCAATGCAACGCCTCCTGCGTCATGCAGCAGGGCGAAGCTCTCTGCCGCAGCTTCTGCGAGTGCACGCTGGAGAAATTGCAGGCGCAGGCCCTGTTCACGCCACTTCAGGCGGGCGCGATCGATATACAGAACGACGAGCGGGTCCAGACAATTGCCGCAGAATGCAGCGCCGAGGCTGAATGAATTCGCCGACAATACCGCGCGTGATCAGGTGGTGACGCCGATTTCGGCCAGGCGGCCGAGGCAGGTCTCTTCGATAGCGTCGAGTTCCGCCAGCGTGTCGTCGATATCCTTGCGTTTCTGGCGCAGGTCGTCACGCTTCTCATCGACGCGCTTCATCAGGAGCTTCAGCTGGCCGAGTTCGCCCGGCGGCTCCTTGTAAACCTGGATGATCTCGCGGATTTCGGCGATGGTGAAACCGATGCGCCGGCCGCGGAGAATTTCTGCGATGAGCCGCCGGTCGGCTTGTCGAAACAGGCGGGTGCGCCCACGCCGCTCCGGATGGATCAGTCCCTCGTCCTCGTAGAAGCGGAGCGTGCGCGTCGAGACCCCGAATTCGCGCGTCAGTTCCGTTATGCTATAAAACTTGTTCACCGGCATGTGTTCCCCGTCGTCGGACAGACGATAATATTGACTTTTACGTAATAGTCAATTTTTGGCGGCTCAGATACCGAACCACCAGGTGGCGATACCGAGAAAGGCGAAGAAGCCGGTACAGTCCGTCACCGTCGTGACGAAGACGGAAGAGGCGATCGCCGGGTCGGCCCCCACCTTGTCGAGCAGCAGCGGCAGCAGGATGCCGGCAAGGGCTGCCGCTATCAGATTGATGATCATCGCCGCCGCAATCACGCCGCCAAGCTGGTAGTCGTGGAACCAGGTGCCTGCGATCGCGCCCATGATCGTTGCGAAGACGATTCCGTTCAGGATGCCGACGCCCGCCTCTCTGCGGATGATGCGGCCGGCATTGTAGATGTCGAGATCGCGAGTGGCGAGCGCGCGCACCGTCACCGTCATCGTCTGCGTGCCGGCATTGCCTCCCATCGAGGCGACGATCGGCATCAGCACGGCGAGCGCGATCATCTTCTCGATCGAGGCGTCGAACAGACCGATGACGCTTGCCGACAGCATCGCCGTACCGAGGTTGATTAAAAGCCACAGGAAGCGCGAACGCGCCGTCGAGAGCACATTGTCGGATAGCTCTTCGTCGCCGACGCCGCCGAGGCGCTTGATGTCCTCGTCGGCCTCCTCGTGGATGACGTCGACGACGTCATCGATGGTCAGCACGCCGACCAGTCGGCCGTTCTCGTCGACGACAGCAGCCGAGAGAAGGTCGTACTGCTCGAAAAGCTGAGCAGCCTCCTCCTGGTCCATCTCGGCAGGGACCGGATGGTTGGTCTCGCGCATGATCTGCTCGATCTTCGTCTGCCGCTTGGTGCGCAGGATCTGATCGAGATCGACGGCGCCGAGCAACTTGAAGGTCGGATCGATGACGAAGATCTGCGAGAAGGAATAGGGCAGATCCTCCTCGTCGCGCATGTAATCGATCGTCTGTCCCACCGTCCAGAACGGCGGCACCGCGACGAATTCCGTCTGCATGCGGCGCCCGGCCGAGCTTTCGGGATAGTCGAGCGCCCGGCGCAACCGCACCCGCTCGGTGAACGGCAGCTGGGCAAGGATTTCTTCCCGGTCTTCCTTGTCGAGATCTTCGAGAATGTAGACGGCATCGTCCGAATCGAGCTCGCCGATCGCCGCGGCGATCTGCTCGTTCGGCATCTGGTCGACGATCTCGCGGCGGATCACCTCGTCGACCTCGGTCAGCGCCGTCATGTCGAAATCGTCGCCGAGCAGGCGCACCAGCGCCAGGCGCTGATCCGGCTGGATCGCTTCCAGCAGGTCGCCTATTTCGGATTCATGCAGGCGGGCGACGTTCTGGCGCAGGAACAGCGTGTCGCGGTCGGCGATTGCGGCGCCGACGAGCGCCAGAAAATCGCTGCGGACATTGCCGTCCTCGTCGTAGATATCGGCTTCCTCGCCGTCAGGACGCCTGCGAATGCGGTCTTCCCCGTCGGTGGTCGTCATCTGCCGCCCTCGCACCTGGTTCGAATTTCAACGACTGCCGTGCCGCATTCGCAAATGTCGGCCGAAAACACATTGTCAACAAGCGGATAAGCGAATCCCGCGCGAGGCTCCCGCAGCCGGAATTCTTGGCCCCTGCTAGCCCAAAGCATTCGCGTCGTAAAGCGGCAAACCGTGCTTCGTGATGACAATGCCTGCGGCCGGCGATAGTTTCCTCACCCGTCCAAGCAGAGCCCGTCTAAGAGGAAGCCAGCCCCATGCCCATCCGTCCGATTCTGCGTTATCCGCATCCGGGTCTGAAGACAGTCTGCGCGCCGGTGACGGCATTCGATTCCTCACTCACGGCACTTGCCGACGACCTGCTGGCGACCATGCGGGCCGCGCCCGGCGTCGGCATCACCGCCGCCCATATCGGCGTCTTCAGCCGCGTGACCGTGCTGGAGCTCAACAGGGCCGACGGCGTACGTCTCTACGTCAATCCGGAAATCACCTGGTTTTCGAAGGAGACGATGAGCCATGCCGAAGGCAGCGTCTCCATGCCCGGCGCGACCGACGAGGTCACGCGCCCGCGAGCGATCCGATTCCGCTATCAGGATGCAGAAGGCGCCATGCACGAGGACGCCGCCGAAGATTTCCTCGCCATCTGCATCCAGCACGAGGTCGACCAGCTCGACGGCATTTTCTGGCTGCAGCGCCTCTCGCGGCTGAAACGCGAGCGTCTCGTGAAGAAATGGGAAAAAACGTCGGCCTGACAAATCCCCTCCACACCGAACCATTCGCTGATGCCGGCGTTTCCAGCAAAGGAACCCGGCAAAAAACAAGGAGCGACTGCAATGGCAAGGATCGGTGACAAGACCCAGTTCTCCCGGGAAAAGCCTGAGCTTTCCCGCGAAGAAGATTATCGCGACCTCGAGGAACGCAATCTCGACGCCGGCTGGCCCTATGCCGACGGCACCGGCGCCGACCCCGCCAACCGCCCCTATGGCGAGACCGCAGCCAATTTTGACAGCGATCCCAACAAGGGCTTCCGGGTCGATGGCACGGACGAGGACGGTAACGAGAATCGCCTGAAGGATTCGCTGCGCGCCGATACCATCGACCGCGATGAAAGCGACGACCTCGAAGCGCGGGTCAACGACAATCTCGAAAACATTCCTGAAGTCGACATCGACAGCATCGAGGTTCACGCCGACGGCCACGTCGTCACCCTGGAAGGCTCGGTAGAGACGATCGGCATCGCCCGCAAGGTCGAACTCGCCGCGCTTTCGGTCGATGGCGTCCATCATGTCCGCAATAAACTGCAGCTGACCGGCGTCGACGCGCATATTCCGAACGAGGACTGACACCCAACATACCGATCATAAGCGGGAGGCGCCAAGGCCTCCCCACCCCTCCGCCTACATTACCAAAAGTTAACAATTTAAGATTGCAGGCCGATCCATTTTTGTGAGTGCCGTATTTTGTTATTTTGCTTAGGCGGCTTGCGTAACGAGAACGTCAATTTCGTTGACAACACTGTGATTTCATTTGGACAAAAGGTCGCGGCTACGTCGCCATCTTTTCACAAAATTGCCTGAATTGGGGCGCGAACTCGTGCGTGCCGAGGGTTAGTTTATGTTGTGGAATTCAACAGCAGATTGAGGAGATAGACCCATGCGCATCAAATTTGCCCTTGCCGCGTCCCTGTTCGCCGTCAGCCTTGCAGGCGCTGCCTTCGCCCAGCCGACCTATTCCGACGACTACACCAATGACAGCGACGGTTTTGCACCGAGCCCGGTGTCGAAGCCGGCCCCGGTCCATTACAGCAGCCGCAAGGCCCCGGCCTATTCCAGCGACTACACCAATGACAGCGACGGTTTCGCCCCGAGCGCCATGGCGACCCCTGCCGTCGACAAAACCGCAACGGCGAGCATCGCCCCCCTGCCTCCGTGCCACAGCATGATTGGCCCCAAGGGCTCCCACACCAAGGGTGCCGACAGCGGCGCATCCCGCACCGAAGCATGCCGGGCAACGCATTGATCCGATAAAAGAAAGGGCCGGAAATCGGCCCTTTCTTTTTCGATCTATTTGTCTGTCGTTTCAGAATAGGAATGGAACGAGCCGGTAACGGGTTCTGCCCATGAAGGCCTCGTAAGCAGGATCCTGTTTGAGCAGGCGCTCTTCCGCCAGAAGGCGGAAACACTGCGCGGCAAGGGCGGTCGCATAGATGGCAAAATTCCAAAAGCTCGGATGGGCCAGGAAGAAGCCGATATGCGTCATCAGATAGCCCGCATACATCGGATGGCGGATAATCTTGTAGGGTCCACCGATCTTGACGCCACGATTGGCCGGCACCAAGCCAAAGCTTCGCCGCAATGTCAGCTTTGCCGATATCTGCAGGATGAAACCGAGTGCCATCACCGTCCCGCAGAGTGCGAGCGGCGCGAGAGGCGTGGTCGCGGAGGGTGAGACGAGCAGCGGGAAGAGCGTGCCGATGGCGGTGACCGTCCAGTCAAAAAGGCGCAGCGACGCATTTCTCGTCGGTCGGCGTGTCAGGATCAGGAAGGCCGCAGCGCCCTCCGAAACGATCAGCAGGAAATCGATGATCGCCCGGTTATCCTGCATCTGCGGCAGGACACGCATGACGATCGCGACGAAAAAATACCCGATGAGGACCTTCTCGACAATATCGAGAACGAAATACACATCGAAGATCGACCAGCTTGCCGCTGAGTTTTTTTTCATTGTCCGCAAGACTTCCACATCCACAGCGTTGTGATGTCCTATATATTTGACACCGCTAATTATAGGTTAAGACCTTCACCCACATCTCGCAGTGCAGCGATTTGATTTGCTGATCCTGACCCTAAAATGCGCCAGGGGACGTCGTCCGAAGGGAAATGGGCGCTCAAGAACTGCGCGTCTACCATGTCGCGCGACGCATTGATCCGCGGAAAAATGCAAATTGCCCCGGACAAGTCGCCGTCATGCTGAGTCAGTTCTCGCCCGTCGTTTCGCCGAAAACCGACTCGAAGGCGGTGCGCAGCCGGATATCGACATCGGCCATCATCACGGGCAAGCCAAGATCGACGAGACTGGTCACGCCATAGGCTGATATCCCGCAGGGCACGATCCCGCCGAAATGATCGAGATCCGGATCGACGTTAAGCGACAGTCCGTGGAAGGTCACCCATTTGCGCAGCCTTATGCCGAGGGCGGCGATCTTGTCCTCGGCCATCGTCCCGTCCGCCAGCAATGGCTTTTCCGGCCGACGCACCCAGACGCCGACGCGATCTTCACGTCTCTCGCCACGAACATTCATCATGTCGAGCGTGCGGATGACGACATCCTCAAGGGCGGCGACGAAGGCGCGCACGTCCTGGCGCCGCCTTTTCAGGTCGAGCATGACATAGGCGACGCGCTGGCCGGGTCCATGATAGGTATATTCACCGCCACGCCCCGTCGCAAAGACCGGAAAACGGTCCGGCTGGACGAGATCGCTCGCATTGGCGCTGGTGCCGGCAGTATAGAGCGGCGGATGTTCGACGAGCCAGACGAGCTCGTCTCCGCCATCTGATATCACCGCCACCTCGCGCTCCATCGTCGCCACCGCCTCCTCATAGGCAACGAGGCCATCGGCGATGCGCCAGCGTACCGGGCGGGTGCCGGGTTGGGGAAGCATGGAGAATTCGAGATCGGTGCGAAGCATGGCCATTCCTTGCCGCTCTCCCCGAAATGCCTGCAAAAAAGGGGCGGCAGGACCGCTATATGGACCCGTTTCGGGGCCAATTCAAATGCTGTGAGCGGTTTTCAAAAAAACTGTCATATCGCCCTTGTGCACCCCAGATGCTTTTGCTACATGCTGCCCCGCCGACGCAAATCGGCACCTACCACGATGCGGTCGTGGCGGAATTGGTAGACGCGCAGCGTTGAGGTCGCTGTGGGGCAACCCGTGGAAGTTCGAGTCTTCTCGACCGCACCATTTCCCTTCAGGGGAGCGCTTTCTAAGCGACGATTTCGACATCACCTCGAAGCTATTTGCGGCTGCCTGGCTTGATCGCCCGGCTTTGCCGTGATTGATGGCGTCATCCTCGCAAGAATCAGCAGCCATGTCAGAGCCCCATCAAAATTCCCTGCAGGGCATGGCCATCATGTCCGGCGCCATGCTCATCCTGCCGACCATGGATGCGATCGCCAAATACATGGCGACCTTCGAGGCGATGTCGCCGGGTCAGGTGACCTTCTATCGATTCTTCTTCCAGATCGCCTGCACCCTGCCGATTCTTTTCGCCCTTTTCGGGCTCAAGGCGCTTTCGGCCCGGCGGCCGTGGATGAACCTGCTGCGCGGTGCGCTGCATGGGGGCGCGAGCCTGCTGTTCTTCGTCGCCGTCAAATACATGCCGCTTGCCGATGTCTTCGCCATCTATTTCGTCGAGCCTTTCATGCTGGCCGCCCTGTCGGCGCTGTTTCTCGGAGAGAAGGTCGGCTGGCGGCGCTGGATAGCGATCGTCGTCGGATTCGGTGGCGCGATGATCGTCATTCAGCCAAGCTACGAGATTTTCGGCCTGAAGGCGCTGCTGCCGGTCGCCTGCGCCTTTCTGTTCTCGCTCTATCTCTTCCTCAACCGCGCCATCGGCGAGGCCGATTCGCCGCTGACCATGCAGACGATGGCAGGAATCGGCGGAACGGTGTTCATGGCCGCCGCCCTTCTCGTCGGCAACAGTTCCGGCAATGCCGATTTTGCCGTCTCTCTGCCCTCCTCCGGTCTCGGCCTTGTCCTGTTGCTCGCCCTCGGCACGATCTCCGGATATGCGCATATGCTGGTGGTCCGGGCTTTCCGCCTCGCGCCGCTGTCGCTGCTTGCGCCGTTCCAATACTTCGAGATCATCTCGGCGACCGTTCTCGGCTATGCGCTGTTCAACGATTTCCCGAGCTTTTCCAAATGGATCGGCATCTTCATCATCGTTGCATCAGGCCTCTTCATCATCTGGCGCGAGCGGTTGCAGGCGCAATCGTTAAAATCCTCCTGACCCCGGGAATATCGGGTTAACTCCGCTTCTTGAGGGATCGTCAATTCGCAGACGATAAAACAGTCTCCGGTTTCATGATGAAGCCTGGAGTTAAAACATGAGCGAATTTCGTCTCGCTTTTCCGGCCTGTGTCGTGGCCGGCAAGCATCGGCTGACGGCCGAAGATATTATACTGTTGCGCAAACATGCTTTTCCGCATGGCATTCGGACATCCGACGATGTCGTGGCGATGTTGGCGCTCAATAATTCCTGCCCTGAAAAATGTGCCGCGTGGAACGCTTTCTTCGTCGAACAGCTCGCCGGTTTCATCGTCCATTATACCTATCCGCAAGGCTCGCTTGATGAAATCAACGTCGCCTGGATCATGCGCATGTTCACGACCGATGGTGTCGTCAACTCGGCGCTGGAACTCGAGCTCATTCTCCATGTCATGGAGGTCTCGGCCGATGTCCCGGGTGAATTGAGAGCGCTCGCCCTCGATCAGCTCCGCCTGGCGATCACCGACAATATCGGTGGCTACAAGCTGTCGCGTGCCGTCGATCGCCGGGGCATTACCCGCCAGGACGTCGATTTCGCGATGCGCATCTTCAGAAGCGTCGCCGAAGGCGGCATCATCCCGGTCTCGCCGGTCGAATACGGCGTGCTCCAGCAGATCGAGCAGGCAACACTGGCCGGCGCCAATCATCCGCATTGGGCGGGGATCATGGCCGCCGTCAAGCTGCGCGAATATGCCGAGCCGCGGCGCAGCCGCTGGCTGCGCATCGTCGACGAAGAACCCGTCTCGGAAGCAGCCGTCGCCTGACCCTCCGCAAGCCTGATTGTGCGTTCCGGTGTTTTGTGCGTAAAACTCCGGGATGCATTTCTGGGTGGAGTCTCGATGTTCAAGAAAATCCTGATCGCGAATCGCGGCGAAATCGCCTGCCGCGTGATCAAGACTGCGCGCCGCATGGGCATTCAAACCGTCGCGGTCTATTCGGATGCGGATCGGGACGCGCTGCATGTCGAGATGGCCGACGAGGCCGTGCATATCGGCCCGGCCGCCGCGTCGGAAAGTTATCTGGTTGCCGAAAAGATCATCGCTGCCTGCAAGGCGACTGGCGCCGAGGCGGTGCATCCGGGCTACGGCTTCCTCTCCGAACGCGCCTCCTTCTGCGCCGAGTTGGAAAAGCAGGGAATCGTCTTCATCGGCCCGAAGCCGAAGGCGATCATGGCGATGGGCGACAAGATCGAATCGAAGAAATTCGCCAACGCCGCCGGAGTCTCCACCGTGCCCGGCCATCTCGGCATCATCGAGGATGCCGTCCATGCGGAAGTGATATCAGCCGGGATCGGCTATCCCGTCATGATCAAGGCTTCGGCTGGCGGCGGCGGCAAGGGCATGCGTATTGCCTGGAACGAGGCGGAGGTGCGCGACGGCTTCGAGCGCGCCCGCTCGGAGGCGAAGAGCTCATTCGGCGACGACCGTGTCTTCATCGAGAAATTCGTCGTTGAGCCGCGCCATATCGAGATCCAGGTCCTGGCCGATGCACATGGCAACGTCGTCTACCTCGGCGAACGCGAATGCTCGATCCAGCGGCGGAACCAGAAGGTCGCGGAAGAGGCGCCCTCGCCTTTCCTCGACGAAAAAACCCGCAAGGCGATGGGTGAACAATCGGTCGCCTTGGCGAAAGCCGTCGACTACCAGAGCGCCGGCACCGTCGAGTTCATCGTCGACCGCGACCGCAATTTCTATTTCCTGGAAATGAACACCCGTCTGCAGGTCGAGCACCCGGTGACCGAACTCGTCACCGGCATCGATCTCGTCGAGCAGATGATCCGTGTCGCAGCGGGCGAGCCCCTTCCCTTTGCTCAAGGAGATGTCAGGCTCGACGGCTGGGCGATCGAGAGCCGGCTCTATGCCGAAGATCCCTACCGCAATTTCCTGCCCTCGATCGGCCGCCTGACGCGCTACCGCCCGCCGGCGGAAGGCAGGACCGGCAATGTCGTCATCCGCAACGATACCGGCGTCTTCGAGGGTGCGGAGATCTCGATGTATTACGATCCGATGATCGCCAAGCTCTGCACCTGGGCGCCGACGCGGCTCGAGGCGATCGAGGCCATGGCCCGGGCGCTCGACGGCTTCGTCGTCGACGGCATCGAACATAATGTTCCTTTCCTGGCGGCGCTGATGAAACATCCCCGCTGGCGCGAGGGCCGGCTTTCCACGGGCTTCATCGCCGAGGAATATCCCGATGGTTTCGCGCCGATGAAACCGGAGCCGCAAGAGGAGGCCGTGCTTGCCGCCATCGCGCTTTCCGCATCGCTGATCGAGGCGAACCGCCGCGAACGTTTCGCCGATCGCCTGCGTGCTGCATCGGGCGCGCTGCGCGAGCACTGGGTGGTCAAAATCGGCGACAACCACGTCGCCGCAAGATTGCTCGACGGTCTCGTCACCATCCCTTTCGATATGGACATGGCGATCGAGGGCGAGAACCGGAGTGTTGTCACCGACTGGAGACCGGGAGACCCTGTGTGGAGCGGCAAGGTCGGCGGTCGCGACATCATCGCGCAGGTCCGTCCCGTTCTCAACGGGTTGCGCATCGACTGGCAGGGGCTTTCGGTGAGGGCCAAGGTGTTTTCGCCACGTCATGCCGAACTCGACAGGCTGATGCCGGTGAAGCTGCCGCCCGATACCTCCAAGCTCCTGCTCTGCCCGATGCCCGGCCTCGTCATCGCCATCGCCGTTGCCGAGGGTCAGGAGGTCAAGGCCGGTGAGACGCTTGCGATCGTCGAGGCGATGAAGATGGAAAACGTGCTGCGCGCCGACCGCGATCTCGTCGTCTCCAAGATCAATGCTGCAGCCGGCGAAAGCCTGGCCGTCGATGCCGTGATCATGGAATTCGCCTGAAAGGGAAAGACCGGGCGGCCGGGTGTTTTTGCTTGAGCCGAGTTCGTCGACCATGCCAAGCTCGAGCCCGATAAATCAGCTGGGAAGCAACAAAATCAGCAGGGAGATATGAAGATGGACGTTCGCGCCGCCGTTGCCGTTCAGGCCGGAAAACCGCTCGAAGTGATGACCGTGCAGCTGGAAGGGCCGAAGGCCGGCGAAGTGCTGGTCGAGGTCAAGGCGACGGGCATCTGCCACACCGATGATTTCACTTTGTCGGGCGCCGATCCGGAAGGCCTGTTTCCGGCCATCCTCGGCCATGAGGGCGCCGGCATCGTCGTCGATGTCGGCCCGGGCGTCACCTCGGTCAAGAAGGGCGACCACGTCATTC
>NZ_ML133540.1 GCF_003985145.1 Rhizobium anhuiense
GATCCGCTGCAGATCACGCTCGCTCATCGCTATCAGTCCCATCGGCAATCTCCCCGGCGCCAATCAAACGCGGGGAGTGTGACATTCCAACTTTGCAGAAACAGGACACTTTAACTTTGCGGCTACAGACGGTCGTCGCATAATCTAGTTTATGGAACCTATGGTTGGCTTCAGGTGTGTTGCTTTTACTATCGGCGACTGCCACGTAGCGGAGATGACGGAGATCCATGTCTTGCCCCTGGGCACCCGGGTTTGGATGCCTTATCGTTTCGTATCGTGGTTACGCTGAGGCCAACCACGTGTGACTAGCATCGTCAGGCTCCAGTTGGATCCGGCTTGGTCAGGTGGCCGCCGTAAAACTCTTGCATGCGGCTGCGATCGCTTTGATGCCGATGGGCCGTAGTTTTGCAAGATTTCATTTGCTTTCTGGAATTTGGGTATCTGGTGGCACCGCGTCCCTCAATTGAATGATGCAAATAAGTTCTATTCATGGGTCGCGAGTGCACGCTTCACGCGAAGCACTGTGGCTGTCACAGTCACGAACACGAGCGGGAGCGACCCAAGCATCAGCAGCGGGCTTAATTCCCACCCGGCATGTTGACATGCCTCGAAAGCCGTTTTGATGAGACCGACGAGGTAGTAGCTGATGGCGATGATTGAGAACCCCTCGACCGCGCGCTGGATCTTCACCTGCGTCGCTGCCCGTTCAGCCACCGACCTGATCTGAATTGCATTGTGGAACTCGACCTCGACCTGGATGCGGGTTTGGAGCAGGTTCAGGAGATGCAAGGTGGCACCGGACAACTGCTCGAGCCTATGGGCTGCGGCCTCGCAGGTGCGAACCGCTGGCTTGAAACGCCTGGTGATGAACACACCAAAGCGCTGGAAGCCCGGCACATGTGTCTCGCGCAGCTCGCTGATGCGTTCCTCGACGATCTTAGCATAGGCCGCAGTCGCGCCGAAGCGGCTGCGAGTTTCCGCCGAAGCGGTGATGATGGCGGCTGAAAGCTCCGAGATCTCGTTGAGCAGGTTCTTGTGCTGATCTGCCGGCGTCGACTGATTGCGGTCTGCCAATTCTCCAAGCCGCGCATCGAACTCGGCAAGCCGCGGCGCGAGCCTTCGTGCGAGTGGCAACCCAAGCAGCGCCATCGAGCGGTAGGTCTCTACCTCGTAGATTCTACGGACCATTCGCCCAAGCCGATAGGCGTTCAAATCCTTGTTGAACAGCAGCGTATGGCTCCACCCGTTAGAACGAACCCGGAAGTCGGAGCAAACTTGGCCAGCCCCTCCTCCGATCATTGACGCGGCGCTGACATCAAACCCGAATTTCGGCAGGAAGTCGCCCAATTCATCCGGCGCAGGCCCCATTACCAGGATACTGACCTGACCGATAATCGATGCCGAAGGCAGACCGAGCATTGCGAGAATGTCGGACGTCACCAGCGTTGGCGCCGGCCATTGTTCCGGTTCGTGATCGAGCATTGTCACGCGTGTGACGGTTACGAACTCTGTGTGATACTCGACACGCGTCTTTATAAGGTCGGTGTCATGCTTGCCCAAAGATATGGAGCCGCCCGTTTGTCTAGCAGGCGACTGAGCCGGCATCAGAGCGAAATGCTCGACGAGTGCCGGCCCGGCGAAATATATGGACGGCCGCGCATGAAGTTCGGCCGTAAAGTCCGCTGCCGTCGGCTGATCCGTCTCTCCTGTTAGCATGCCGCGCCCCCGAACTAAATCCCGATTGCCTCATAGGTGTCGGCGACCTGCCGGATGGAAGCGACATAGGCTGCGGTCCGGTAATCGCCGAGTTCGGGCTGTGTCTCGAGAAGATCGCCGATGCGTGCCCAAGTGCTGCGCATGACGTCTTCGAGGCCGGAGCGGACAAGATCTATTTCGTCGCCGCGTTCGAGGAACTCGTCGCGGATGTCGGCGGGGAACTCCCTGCCGGTCATCCGCTCGAGCGCCGCCGCAATCGTCTGGTTGCGTCGCTCGCGCCGACGACGTTCCATCAGGCCGAAGGGGATATGCGTCAGGTTCTTGACCCACTCGAAGTAACTGACGACAACACCGCCGGCATTGACATAGAGATCGGGGAGAATGGTGACGCCGCGGGAGCGGAGGAGCTTGTCGGCCTCGAAGGTGACAGGACCATTGGCCGCTTCGACGACGAGGTGGGGCTTGATGCGTTCGACGTTCTCGGCGTGGATAGCATTTTCCGTCGCCGCCGGGATGAGAACGTCGCAGCGCTGTTCTATCTCAGTCATGTCGCCAGCAAAGGGCCTGGCGCCTTCAAAGCCGAGAATGTTGCCGGTGCCGATTTGGTGCTGCTTGAGCGCTTCGATGGAAAGGCCTTCGGGGTTGGCGACGTAGCCGTCGCGATCAGCAACAACGTTGACGCGTGCGCCGTCCTCTTCGGATAGGAACTTGGCGGCGTGATAGCCGACATTGCCGAAGCCTTGCACGATAACGGACGCGCCTTTGAGATGGCGCCGGCCATCAAGACCTTGCGTGCGAGTGTCGCGAAGATAGCTCTGGATGGCGAATTGCACGCCACGAGCAGTGGCCTCCGTTCGGCCGGCGATCCCGCCCTTCGACAGCGGCTTGCCGGTGACGCAAGCGCGAGCATTGACGACGTCGGTCGGATTGGCACGGCGGAATTCATCCATCATCTAAGCCATTTCCCGTTCGCCCGTGCCGCCAATATCGGGGGCTGGAACGTTGACACCGGGACCGATCAGGCAGCGTTTGTTCAGTTCCTGGGTAAAGCGGCGGGTGATGCGCTCAAGTTCCTGCGGCGACCACTCGCTCGGATCGATCTTCAGTGCGCCCTTGGAGCCACCGAATGGCACGTCGACGAGCGAGCACTTGAGCGTCACTAATGCGGCAAGAGCCTCGACCTCATCGGCGTCGGGCATTCGAGGCATAGCGGATGCCGCCTTTGACCGGTTCGCAGTGCTCACTGTGGACCGATCGCCAGCCGATGAAACTGTACATTTGACCACGAAGGCGCACGCCGAAGCGAACCGTGTAGGTCGAGTTGCATTGGATGATCCGTTCAGCCAGTCCCTCCCCCAGATTGAGGAATGACATGGCATGACGGAAGTTCTGGTCGACACTTTCAAGGAAACTGGCGGAATTCATCGGGCAATGCTCGTTGGGGCCTTCTGTTGTTGTAAACGACTGGCGGGTTGCCAACCCCACCCTGCGAGGGGTGAGCCGCAGCCCGCGTTCAGAGCGACACGCCCGACACCATCAACGCCAGGCGCCTGAAGTCATGACAAGGGACTAGACCGCCTTCTTCAGACGCATGGCCTCAGGATCGTAAACCTGGCCAAAGCGATTGTTCAGGAAATCTGCGAGCGCGACTTCCTCCTGCCGAACGAAGCCCTTCTGAGGCAGTTTTCCATCGGCGAGGAGGTCGAGAACCGTCGTGATGCCGGCGGCCGTCGTGATTTGGATCGCGCTCATCGTTTTGCCCGCGACGACACCCGAATAAACCTTGTTGGCGTAGGTTTCCTGCATGTAGCGGCCCTCTTTCCAGCCACACACGGTGACGAAGATCACGACCACGTCCTGCATCGTGGCCGGCAGAGCATTTTCGAACAGGTCCTTGAGCACGTCCCGGCGGTTCTTGAGATTGAAGTCGTTCAGCAGCGCCTTGATTATTGCCTGATGGCCTGGGTAGCGGATCGTGCGGTAGTTCATCGTCCGAACGCGGCCCTCCAGCGTCTTGGCCAGGGTGCCGAGACCACCAGATGTGTTAAATGCCTCGTAGGTAACACCATCCAGCGAGAATTCTTCGCGCTCTTCCATGGCCGGCACTGTAATGAACTTGCCCTCAACAATCGCCTCACATGGCTCGATGTATTCGTTGATCAGACCATCCGTGCTCCAGGTCAGATTGTAGTTCAGAGCGTTCGACGGATATTGCGGCAAGGCTCCAACGCGCATGCGCACGCTATCCAGCGTGTCAAAGCGCTTGGCAAGGTCGTTGGCAACAATCGAGATAAAGCCGGGCGCGAGGCCACACTGGGGAATGAAAGCAACATCTGCACCTTCGGAGAGCTCCTCGACCTTCTTGGTCGTTGCGACATCTTCCGTCAGGTCAAGGTAATGCACCGAGGCTTCCAGTGCAGCCTCGGCGACTTTGCCGGTCAGGTTGAAGGGCGCCGCGGACAGAACGGCGAACTTCCCGCGAAGCATCACTACGAGTGCCCCGATGTCGGTGATATCAACGACTTTTCCGGAAATCGCAGGATGCTTGTCGAGCTTGTTGATCTGCGCCTGATCACGATCGGTTACGACGACATTGTAATTGCCTGTTTCGGCCAGCATCAATGCGATGGCGCCACCGATCTTACCTGCGCCAATGACCATTATATCCTTCATTTCAGTCCCCTTCGCTTCAGGATTTGAATGTTGTCAGTTTGACTAGATCACACGCCATATCATAGGGTCACATTGCTATTTTTGTTGGCTTGTTTTAAGCACTTCGCCGTATTGGATAGTCTGAATGCAGAGGTTCTGATGAATGTAACGGAAAAAGACCGCGAACTGCTCGATTTGCTTGGCGAGGATGCGCGCGCGCCCGTGGCGAGCCTTGCCAAAAAGCTCGGTTTGTCGAGAACGACCGTTCAGTCCAGACTTGATCGCCTGGAGCGTGAAGGGGTCATTGCCGGATATAACGTGAGACTGTCCGATGAGTATCAATCAGGTCTTGCGAAAGCGCATGTCATGATCACGCTCGCGCCAAAAGTCTTATCACAGGTTTGCGTTTCGCTGCAGGCAATCCATGGTGTGAAATCACTGCATTCGGTGAGCGGCACATTCGATCTAATTGCGGTTCTCGAAGCTCCGTCGATTTCGGAACTTGATCAACTCGTCGACGGGATCGGAATGATCGATGGCGTTGAGCGAACGCTTTCCTCGATCATCATGTCCACCCGGCTAAGCCGCTAGAGCGTATCTGGATTTAGTTGAATCGGCAGGGATTCCGTTTTTGTGTGTTTTGTGATTCAAGATGCTGGCTGGAGTGGAGGCCAGCATCGAATGACGCGACCTCTTTCCAATGATCTTCGTGAGCGTGTTGTTGCTGCAATCGAAGCCGGTGAGAGCTGCCGGTCGGTTGCGGCGCGGTTCGGTATTGCCGTGTCTTCAGCGGTAAAGTGGTCGCAGCGTTATCGTTCGAGCGGATCTGTCGCGCCTGGGAAGATGGGCGGCCACCGCAAGCGGGTTCTGGAACCGCACCGGACGTTTATCGTGGAGCGGATCAACCAGACGCCGCATGTGTCACTGCACAGGTTGAAGGAAGAGCTGGCCGCGCGAGGGGTGAAGGTATCCCACGATACGGTATGGCAGTTCCTGCGGCGTGAGGGATTGCGGTTCAAAAAAACCACTGTTCGCCCTTGAGCAGGCGCGCGCTGACGTCGCGCGACGGCGACAGCGCTGGCGATCCTGGCAGGCTGGCCTCGATCCAAGACGGCTGGTCTTCATCGATAAAACCTGGATCAAGACCAACATGGCGCCGCTTCGAGGGTGGGGGCCGAAGGGCAAACGCCTGCGCAGCTTCGCCCCGCACGGACATTGGCGCACCCTGACTTTCCTCGGCGCGTTGCGCTGCGATCGGCTCACCGCACCCTGTGTCTTCGATGGACCGATCAACGGTGAGTGCTTTCGCGCCTATGTCGAGCAGCAACTCGTACTGGTGCTCAAACCCGGCGACATCGTCGTGATGGATAATCTCGGCTCCCACAAGTCGGTCGCCATCCGTCAGATGATCCGCAACGCTGGTGCTCGGCTCTGGTACTTGCCGCCGTACTCCCCCGACCTCAATCCAATCGAACGGGCTTTCGCCAAAATCAAGCACTGGATGCGCCTGGCTCAGAAGCGAACCATCGATGACACCTGGCGCCACATCGGACACCCCGTCAAAACCATCGAGCCCAGCGAATGCAGCAACTACTTCGCCAATGCCGGATACGCTTCCGTCAAAACCTGAAACGCTCTAAATACATCCAGCTAGATGCGCCTCGCCGCTGATTGCGACGCCAGTATCTATACTTTGAAATTGACAAGGCGTTCTATGACTTGAAGGGGATGCTCAAGACCAACAGCGTCAAGGGTCTTGACCTGCGACCGGCAGGAATATCCAGTGACCATGACAACGTCCCCTTTTTGTCGGCCTGCGATTGGAGACTTCCAACTCATTTCATAGAGCGCTTTCGATAATCTTCTGTTGCGCGTCTCGTGCCCAAACGTGCCCGCCATCCCGCAACACCCCGTCTCGGCAACTGCGAGTTCAATACCCAATTGCGCGAATACCGCCTTCCACTGCCCGATGGCGGCAGGCGCGTTGGTTCTTTCCGTGCAATGGGGCATGAGCGTGTAACGTATACCTTCGATGGATTTGGCTAGAGGTTGCTCTGCTAGAACATTTGCAAGCCACTCTTGCGGCAGGGCTACATCGGCCCCTAGGGGCTTGCCGGGCACCGCGCTATATTCGCTGCGGAAGGCAAGCGTCATTGAAGGATCAATGCCAACTAATGTTACGCCAAGGTCAGTAAGCCCTTTCAGGTAGACGGACGTTCCTCTTGCCGCCCTTTCAAAGCGGCCGAGATAGCCATGCACATGCAGCGCTTTCCCGTTGATGTGCGGGGCGGCAAGCAAAGGCTCATAGCCCAGCTTGCGGGCAAGGCTGATCGCCGCCAGTGCGACATCCGGATCGAAATAGGAGGTGAAGACATCCGGCACGAATACGACTGTCCGGGACAGTTTTGCATTGGAGAACCGTGTCAGGTCCTCGGCATGCGCAATGGCCACTCCCAGCCGCCTGGCTTCCTTGGGTAGCGATACTGCGGGCAAATGTGGAAGTGCCGTCAGCCCAGCCAGACGCGTCAGTGCCTTGCCAGGCACAGTGCCTGCGACGAGGTTATATAGCGGCCGCACACGCGCCATCATCGGCAGCATTGTTTCGATGGATGCAACGAGCGGGTCCTTGAGGGGCCGCAGATAGCGGCCATGGTAGATCTCCAAAAACTTGGCCCGGAAAGAGGGGACACTCACCTTAATAGGACATTGCCCGGCGCAGGCTTTGCAGGCGAGGCAACTGTCCATCGCCGCCTTGACCTCATGCGAGAAATCGCCCGCGTTTACCGGGGAAAATGAATTGACGATACGGCGTGGCAGTTGCCACAGCCTGCCGGCCTTGCGCAAACCCTCTGCTTCTCTCCGTGGATCAATATTTTTCTCGGCCAGCATTCGCAGCCATTCGCGCATGAGTGATGCTCGTCCTTTGGGCGATTGACGCCGATCCCGTGTCGCCTTGTAGGAAGGGCACATAGGACTGGTTTCATCAAAATCGAAACAGGCACCATTGCCATTGCAATAGGCGGCGTTGTCGAACGCGGCGCGGATTTCGTGCCCAATAATCCTGTCGAAACCGCCGCGGAGCGGCACCTCATCGATCTTCAGCAAAGGTCTTCCGTTGATGCTGGTGATCTTGCCTGGATTGAGCCGGTTTTGCGGATCGAAGCCGCGCTTGATGTCCTGCAGGCAAGGGTAAAGGTCTCCGAAGAATTCCGGCACATATTCCGAACGCACGCCCTTGCCATGCTCGCCCCATAACACGCCGCCATATTTGCGGGTGAGCGCCACCACCTCATCACTAATTTGGCGAACCAGGGCTGTGTGATCCGGTCGAACCAGATCAAGAGCCGGGCGGACATGCAGCACTCCAGCATCGACATGGCCGAACATGCCGTAGGACACGCCTGCCCTATCGAGAAGATCGCGAAACTCGCGGATATAGGCGGCCAAATGCTCAGGCGGCACGGCGGTGTCCTCGACGAACGGCACCGGCCGAATCGATCCTTCGACATTGCCGAGCAAGCCCACCGCGCGTTTGCGCATGGTCCAGATCGCCTCGGCATCGGCATGGCCGCGCGCCACCGTGAATCCCAACCGGTTTGCACCGGGCCGCGCCTCGAGCGTGGTAGCGACCTCCGCGATCTTTTGCTCAAGTTCGTCGGGGCCGCCAGCCAAGATTTCGACGATGTTGATGCCGTTTGCCGCCCGCTCCCCGTCGGAGGGAAAGAAACGGCCGATCGCGTTCCACACAATATCGCCCTTGGCAAGATCGAGAACTTTCTCGTCAACCGTTTCGATCGAGGCGACGCCGAGGGAAACCAGGTTGCGGGCATCTTCCAGCGCAGCATTGAAATCGCTATAACGGACGTTGATGAGGGCCACCTCGGCAGGAAGCGGCATGAGATTGAGTTCGGCCTCAGCAATCAGGGCGAGGGTTCCCTCCGACCCGCACAGCACGGCGTTGAGATCAAAAAACCCGTCCTGTCGTCGCACATGCGCCAGATCGTAGCCGGTCATGTACCGGTTGAGATTTGGGAAGACCTCGGCGACCCGCTCCTGCGTTTCCCACGTGATGCGCTCCACGATCCGATGCACTTCACCGATGCGGTCATCGCGCGCACATATCTCCGTAAGCTCCGCGTTTTCGAGCGGGCGTGACCAGAAATCCGAGCCGTCCGTCAGCACGACCCGCAGACCCAGAACATGGTTCGACGTCTTGCCATAGAGGCAGGAGCCCTGCCCGCAGGCATCGGTGGAAATCATACCGCCGATCGTCGCCCGGTTCGAGGTGGAAAGTTCCGGCGCGAAGAATAATCCATGCGGCTTCAGCTCCCTGTTGAGTTGGTCCTTGACGACGCCCGCCTCAACGCAAGCCGTACGTCGCATCGGGTCGATTTCGAGAATACGGTTCATGTGCCGTGAACAATCGACGACTACGCCATCGGTCAGAGCTTGGCCGTTGGTGCCTGTGCCACCACCACGCGGGGCGATGACGATGGTGAGGAAAGCTGGCTCCGAAAGGGTGCGGGCGATGATTTGCATGTCTTCCGCATCGCGGGGAAAGACAATCGCCTGCGGCTCCACCTGATAGATGGAGTTATCCGTAGCATAGACCGTGCGGGAGGCCGCCCGCGTTTCAATATCGCCGCGAAAGCCCGCCTCGATCAGACGCTCGGAGAAGCTGACAGGAGCGTCAGCGATGGAAGCTGGGCGATCGAGGCATGGAATCATGGCGGGAGAATTGATCCTTTCAGAGCCGCACAAGCCCGTTCGATGCGGTTCAGCGCTTCGACCAGTTCCTCCTCCGATGTCGCATAGGAAATGCGGAAGAAGGGGGAAAGACCGAAAGCAGAACCGGGCACCACAGCTACCTGTGCGTCTTCCAGGAGGTAATCAGTAAAGTCAGCATCAGTGGCGATGGTCTTTCCATTCGGGGTGACCTTGTTCAGTATACCGGCGCAGCTCGAAAAGGTATAGAATGCTCCCTCGGGTGTGCGGCATTCCAGACCCGGAATGGCATTGAGTCGACCGACCACCAGATCGCGACGTCGCTTGAAACTTGCCTGGCGGTCCTTCAGGAACTCTTGTGGACCGTTGAGCGCGGCAATAGCAGCTGCCTGACTGATCGAGCACGGGCAGGACGTCGCTTGGCTTTGGATGACCGCCATGGCCTTGATCAGCGCCTTAGGGCCACCGGCATAGCCGATACGCCAGCCGGTCATCGCGTAAGCTTTGGACACACCATTTACCGTGAGCGCTCGCTCTTTGAGCCGCGGTTCGAGTGCCACCGGTGTAACGAACTCAAATCCGTCATAGACGATATGCTCATACATATCGTCCACCATCAGCCAGATATGCGGATGACGTAGTAGTACATCGATCAGGGGCTGGTAATCCGCCGCACTGTAGGCCGCGCCGGACGGATTGGACGGCGAGTTCAACAGCACCCAGCGGGTCCTTGGCGTAATCGCGTTCTCAAGTTGTTCGGCCTGAAGACGAAACCCGGCCGCCGCATCGCACGGCACCAGAACAGATGTACCGCCGCAGACTTCCACAATGTCGGAATAGGAGGTCCAGCAGGGCGTGGGTATGATAACCTCGTCTCCCGGATCTATGGTCGCCATGAAGGCGTTGAATAGGATCTGCTTGGCGCCGGCGCCGGCGGTCACTTCGTCGATGGCGTAGTCGATGCCGTTTTCCCGCTTAAACTTCGCGCAGGCCGCCTGCTTGAGAGCCGGCGAACCATCAAGCGCGGTATATTTGGTCTCACCTGCGTCGATGGCCGCCTTCGCAGCCTGCTTGATATGGTCCGGTGTGTCGAAATTCGGCTCGCCCGCGCCGAGAATGATGACGGGGAAGCCCTCTCGCTTCATCGCTGCGGCTTTGGCGCCAATTTGCAGGATTTTCGAAACGCCGACAGAGGCGATCCGCGCGGCGGGTCGGAAGCCCGCCTCACCAATGTCTACTGAGATCATCATGGCGTAGAGCTCTATTCAATAATGAAGGAGACACCCTGCGCTAGCGGCAAGGCTTTCGAATAGTTGATCGTGTTGGTGGCGCGGCGCATATAGGCCTTCCACGCGTCGGAACCGGACTCACGGCCCCCGCCGGTTTCTTTTTCTCCGCCGAATGCCCCGCCAATTTCAGCGCCGGAGGTGCCGATATTCACATTTGCGATGCCGCAATCTGAACCATCCGCCGCCAGGAAACGCTCGGCTTCGCGCATGTCCAGCGTGAAGATCGACGAGGAGAGACCGGCACCTACTGCATTGTGGTCGGCCAGAACAGTATGGAAGTCGCTGTACTTTAGGACATAAAGAATTGGTGCAAAAGTCTCTTCCAGCACCGGACCTTCATGCGCGGGCATTTCCACCAGGGCCGGCTTCACATAATAGGCGTCCGCGCTACCGGCGTCGAACCGCTCGCCACCATGTACCGCACCACCATGGGTCTTGGCTTTGGCGATTGCTCTTTGCATCGCTTCAAAAGCCAGTTTGTCGATCAACGGACCGACCAAGGCGCTTCCGTCAAGCGGGTTGCCGACGGAAACGCTGGAATAGGCCGTCTTCAAGCGCGGTACGAGCTGGTCATAGACGCTTTCATGAACGAAGAGGCGGCGCAGCGTGGTGCAGCGCTGGCCGGCCGTGCCCATTGCGCCGAAGGCAATGGCACGCAGTGCCATGTCGAGATCCGCGGAGGGACAAACGATACCGCCATTGTTGCCGCCCAGTTCGAGAATGGCCCGGGCGAAACGCTTGGCAAGACGCGGACCGACCTCGCGGCCCATCCGGGTAGAACCAGTTGCCGAGACCAGCGGCACTTTCGGGTGATCGATCAAGACTTCGCCTGCGGTGCGATCGCCGATGAGCACTTGCGCAAGATTAGCTGGTGCATCACCGAAGCGCTTCAGGGCGCGCTCGAGGATGCCCTGCGCGGCAAGCGCGGTCAGGGGTGTTTTTTCGGAAGGTTTCCAGACGACGCTGTTGCCGCAAACCAGCGCCAGAGCCGCGTTCCAGGCCCAGACGGCAATTGGGAAGTTGAAGGCGGAGATGATCCCTATGACACCGAGCGGATGCCAGGTTTCCATCATCCGGTGACCGGGGCGCTCCGTGGCGATGGTCAGACCATACAACTGACGAGACAGGCCTACCGCGAAATCGCAGATATCGATCATTTCCTGTACTTCGCCCAGGCCTTCGGAGGGGATCTTGCCTGCCTCGATGGACACGAGACGGCCCAGATCGGCCTTGGCAGCGCGCAGTTCCTCACCAAACAGTCGTACCAGTTCCCCACGCTTCGGCGCAGGCACCAGACGCCATGCGCGGAATGCAACATCTGCGCGATCGACAATCTGAACTGCTTCAGTTGCAGACACTGTTTTCAGACTGCCGGTCTGCTCGCCTGTGACGGGAGAGAAGGAGCTAAGGTTCCCGCCAGTGTAGGCGGCTTTATCCACGTCGAGGCGGTTCAGAATGGAAGCAGCTTCCGCCTTGAGGGAGAGATTTACAGGAACATTGTTCATCTATGGAAACTCCGGAAAACGGTTGGTTCGGCCGGTCACTCGGCGGCAGAACGCTTCTGAATCGCATTAAGGCAGGCTTCGATCGACGCCTTTTCGATGCCTTCGTAGTGATCGAATTCGTTCAAAACTTGTGCTCCGAGGCCAGCTGCGAATCGCACCTGGTTCGGGCTCGCTTCGAATTCCTGCTGAGCACCGTCGCCCAGATTTGACTGGAAGATTCCGGCCGCACTGACGGGCAGAAAGTCTTCATAGACGATGGGATCGAAGCGGATAAAGCCTTCGGCGATCAACGTATCGAGATCGACCGACGCCGTACGCCCAACCTTTTCGGTCACTGCATAAGTGAAGTAACCGAGACCCTTGGAGCGGATTGACGCCCAATCATCTGGAAAAGCCTTGAACGTATCGGCAAGTGCGGCCGCATAAGCTGCGGCATTGGAGCCATCGGCGGCCGGACGTACGATCTTGCGAGTGTCGTTCAGCAGCTTGTCGTAAAGGGCGCGGCCATTCGGAGTCAATGCGACGCCGCGCTGCTCGATCTCGCCGAAGCGGGCCGTATGGGTGGCAGCCTGCCAGCCCCCCTTGCCATCCTGGAAAGAAACTGGCTCTTCCAGAGCCTTGAACGACGTCTGGCGCAGAAGGATCGGGCATTTGCGTGTGGGCGGACCTTCGATCACAGCCTTGGGCGCAATGCCATATTCCGGCATAAGCGCTTGCACCTTGTCGATGTCCAGGGTGCGGGGCGTCAGGTGGTTGATGTGCGGCCCCTTGAACGAAACGACATCCGCTAACAATCGGTGGGCGTCGTGAAGGCGATGGTACATGGAAAGCTCTACATTGGCCTTTTCGTGCCAGCGGAAGGTCTCCAGTACTTCCGATACGAAACGGGCAGCATCTTCCTTTCCGAACCCGCTTTCCCTCTCCGCCTTTTCCGTCAGGGAAACAGCACCATGCGTGAAGATCTGGCGCTCGGCAAGAACGGCCTGCGCCTCTCGCCGCAGGTCTTCGTCCGCGATCAGGTCGAGGCGCAGGAGCGAGGTAAATACGCGGAAGGGATTGCGCTTCAGCGCCTCTTCCCCAACCGGCCGGAAAGCCGTCGAGTGAACAGGAACAGCCGCGGTCGACAGATCATAATAGCCGACCGGATACATTCCCATCACCGCGAAGATGCGACCCATCATTGCAAGCTCAGCTGCGGTGCCGAGCCGGATGGCCCCGTGCCGCTCCTCGGAAATGCGCTGCAAGTTGTCAGTCGCTTCGAGACGGGATTTCAGCTCCGGATCGCTGGCCAGCGCCTGTTGGTTCACGCGAGCGACCAACTCCATGAGTGTGCCATATGCCGGAACTTCTTCTCGATACATTGCGGACATCGCACTCGAAAAGGAAGCCCGGATGTCGCTTGCGGAAACCTTCTCCGGCATGGTGGAAATTCCTGTAGTTAGCGCTTATCATTCACTTTCATCACCGTAACCCGGATTTTCGTAGCCGTGTTGTGAGATATTCGGTTAAATTAATGAGCGATTGGAATGTATATGCGAAGAGCCATGATCCCGGACATCATAAATCTGCAGGCATTCGAATGCGCTGCGCGTCACGAGAACTTCTCCAGAGCAGCTGAAGAACTCAATCTCACCCAGGGTGCCATTAGCAGGCAGATAGCTGAACTTGAACAGCAAACTGGACTTCGGCTATTCGAGCGCATCAAACGTCGTGTCGTGCTTTCTGACGCAGGACAGAAACTGTTGCCTGAAGTCAGACAGCTTCTAGTGCAGTCTGAGCGGCTGATGATTGGAGCCGTAGCAGCCGGAACCATGAGTTCGTCCCTGCGAATTGCCACACTGCCGACTTTCGGGGCCAAGTGGCTTGTTCCCAAGCTCGGAAGGTTCATTGCCGATCATTCCGACGTTGCTATATGCGTTGAGTCCCGCTCGAGCCCGTTCAGTTTCGCCGAGGAGAATTTTGATATGGCGATTCATTTCGGGCAGCCCACATGGGCAGGTGCAACCGCCACGTTCTTGTGCAACGAATCCGTTTTGCCTGTTGCAAGCCCGGCTTTTCAAGAGAGGACTCGTGCGGCAACGAACGACCCTTTCTGCAGTGCGCAATTGTTGCACTTGACGACAAGACCAAAGCTGTGGTCTGACTGGTCCGCCCATCACGGCATACGGATTCCGCGCGCGTATCAGGGTCCGCGATTTGATCAATTCTCCATGATCATTTCGGCTGCGGTCGCGGGCCTTGGAGTCGCTCTCCTCCCTACATATTTGGTTGAAGATGAGCTTGCCTCCGGCACGCTGGCCCCGTTTGTCCCTCTATCAATGCAAACGGAGAATGCGTACTATATCGTTCGCCCCGAGCAGAAGCGAACGCTAGGGCTCGCAGTGGAGTTTCAGGAATGGCTTCTTCAAGAAATCAATAGATCAATCTCTATCACCGCTCTGGGGCCAAATATTTCATGAGTCCCGAACAACATGCTGCCGCGAGCAAAGCCGCTATCTCGTTAGGGACTTTCCCTGACTAACGAGAAGTTGCAGCCGAAAAATACAATGACGTAGAGGTTCGTTTGACTTGGCACCTGGCGTCGACACCTCCTACGAGAAGGTGTCGACGAATTTCCAAAACAACCTTGCCTCAATCCGCCAAAGGGGTGCCAGGTACTCTCATTGGGAAAGAATTGACACGCAACGCTCAAGCGCTAGCTCATAGTTAGTGCGTCCGTCAGCTTGTGTCTGACCCCACCATTCATAGTTCTGCGGGATTTCTTTGCCTTTCCGCTCGGGCGCGCCCGGAAGGGCTTCAACCAGATCCTTTGACAGTAGCGCGAATGCGTCGCTATTTATTGGACCGTACGGAATTTCTGTGGAGAATGCCGCCTGGGGCTTCGCTTGGGAAATATAGGCCAGGAATTTAAAAGCATTTTCCTTGTTGGGTGCATCTTTCAGCACCACCCAGTAATCATATTGCAGCAAGGCTTGTTCCCAAGATAGGGCGAGTGGCGCTCCCTGCTTTTTTGCACTTATGATCCTACCATTGTAGGAAGCAGCCATATCGACCTCACCGCTCACAAGGCTTTGAGGCGCGTCCGCGCCAGCGACCCACCAACGGCCAACATTCGGTTTCATTTTTGTGATCTTCGCAAACGCGCGCTCCACGTCGAGAGGATAAAGCGCTTGAGGCGAAACACCGTCACCCAAGAGTGCTGTTTCTAACAGCCCCCCGTTTAACAGACTTTCACATTTCGGAAGGCCTCGTTTACCTGGATATGCATCAACGTTGTAGAAATCTACCCAATTCCTTGGAGCATTCTCTTCAGAGAACATCCTAGTGTTATAGGCTACGTTCAACGAGAATATAACAGCGCCGACCCCATACTTGGACTTTAGATAATCGGGCATACCATTCAGTGTATCCTTCCCGAAGAGGCTGTAGTCAATTTCTTCAGCTGCGGATTTATTGACCCAGGTAGGTAACGAACCTCCATTTATCTCAGTTATGTCTGCGGCCGGTTGACCCAGTTTAATTGAAGCCAACATCTTGCCGTCGTCTTGCGGCACGACGACAACTTTGATCCCCGTGTCACGAGTGAACGGCTCAAAGAAGGCTTTGCGTTGAGCAGCCTCCCAAGCGCCACCTCCAGATGTAACAACGACCTCTCCAGTTCCGTTTAGGTTTTCAGGCACAGTTTGTGCCCAGGCGGATGTTGCCACTACTGACCAGCCCAGCGCGGTACTGATGGCGATGGCAAGTACTGATGTATTCATGCTTTCTTCCTCCTTGACTAAGGCTCCCACTCAAGCAGTGTAAGGGTACGCGCCTGTTTGGCAGAGCGGACGCCTTAAGCGTACGTAGCTTCAGCCTTGAACGGTCATTTCCCTGAGTTCTGGACTGCCCAATAGGAAATCACGTTTCAAGCATTTGGGAAGCAGCCCTGACCACTCTGGTTATTATTCTCACCATCTGTTTGGAGGTCCGAGACTAGTAGGTGGGCGGCGTGATCGCGCTGAGGATTTCGCTCTGTCGGTCATCGACGTTGCGAAAGCGGTGAGGCAGCCGGCTGTCGAAATAGTATCCGTCACCCGGTTGCAGCACTCGTTTCTGATCTCCAACCGTGACCTCCACCTTCCCCGATAGCACCATGCCAGCCTCCTGCGCGGCGTGTGAAAACTCCTCGCCTGTATCAGCGCCGGGCGCATAGCGCTCGTGCAACATCAACAACTGTCGGTTTGGATGATCCAGTCCGATAACCCTATATGAAATTGTATCGACCTTTCCAATCTCGGCCAGGTCAACAGACGCGTAGAACGGAGAGTATGGAAGGGTCGACTGCAAATCGGAGAAGAAGCCAGGCATTGTCGTGCCCAAGGCTTCGAGCACCGCGCTGAGCGTATCAATCGAGGGGCTCATCCGATCTCGTTCAATAAGGGAAATTGTTGAATGAGATATCCCTGAACGGGCGGCCAGTTCTCGAGCACTCAAATTGCGGCGACGGCGCAACTCATGCAGCTTGCTCCCGATCTTGGGCATGTGACAGCTCTCCCCGTATCATTCAACCAGACCCACAACGACACCATCCATGTCGAAGGGAAGACCAGATGCAACATACAGGCTAAATGCTGGTGAATATACTGAACAGGCGGTTGACTGGCGATTGCCGGGCCGCTGAGCTTCCACGATGCTGGCGTGGATTATCCCAATTTCAGGAGATTTTGATGACGCCGCGTCTTGAAGCGTTGAAAGGCAAATTCGTCCAGCTGAAGCAACCGACCAGGGACGCCGTCTCCGATACAGCGCAAGTCGAAACAACCGTAAAGGAGATCATCGCAAATGTCCGCAAGCGAGGTGACGCGGCGGTTCGCGAATACTCCCTCGCCTTCGACAAGGCTGACGTCGCAAACTTCGAGGTCACCGAGGAAGAAAAGCTGAAGGCTGTTGCTGATCTTGATCCGCAGACCCGCGAAGACACCGAGTTCGCGATTGCCAATGTCCGTCGCTTCGCCGAGGCGCAACTTGGCACTATTTTGCCTCTCGAAATCGAGAGCCTTCCCGGTCTTCACCTCGGTCATCGTGTAATCCCGATTGAAACGGTTGGCTGCTATGTACCGGGCGGTCGTTACCCGCTTCTTTCGGCTCCGGTGATGACCATCGTACCGGCAAAGGTCGCTGGCTGCGACCAAGTCATCGCTTGCCTTCCGCCAAATGCTCACCCGGCCATGATCGCTGGCTGCCATCTCGCGGGCGCCGATCGCATCTTCCGCGTCGGCGGCGCGCAAGCAATCGCCGCCATGGCATATGGCACCGAGACGATCCCGGCCGTCGACAAGATCGTCGGGCCCGGCAATGCCTTCGTTAACGAAGCAAAGCGCCAGGTGTTCGGCCAGGTCGGTATCGACCAGCTTGCCGGTCCCAGCGAAATATTCGTCGTTGCTGACGAAACGGCCAATGCAGTAACGATCGCAACGGACCTGCTCGCCCAGGCCGAGCATGATGTCCGCACCCGTGTTGGTGTGGTCACAACCGACCGCAAACTCGCTGAAGACATTCTAAGCGAAGTCCACAATCAGTTGGAAACCCTGCCGACGGCACCGGTGGCAGCGGTCGCGTGGAAGGACTACGGCGAGATCACCGTTGTCGAGGACGAAGAGGCGATGATTGCCTACTCCGATCACATCGCAACGGAGCACTTGCAGGTCCACACCCGTGATCCGCAGGCAACCGCGCAGAAGCTACGCAACTACGGCTCGATTTTCATTGGGGAACTTGCCAGTGTCGTCTATTCCGACAAGTGCTGTGGCACGAACCATACCCTGCCGACGATGGGTGCAGGGCGCTACACGGGCGGGCTCTGGGTCGGCTCCTACGTGAAGATCGCTACCCACCAATGGCTGGACGAACGCGGTGTTGCCGCCGTTGCTCCCGCAGCTGTTCGCCAGAGCGCGACCGAAAAACTCGAGGGCCATCGCCGCGCCGCCGCACTTCGTCTTAGACCGAAGCAACTCGCCGCAGAGTGATGTGGTCCCACCTTGAAGTTTGCATGACCGATGCGATCGATGGGATTGGCTCCTCATGGGAAAGGAGTTGGCTTTGCGGCTCTCATGGAGACACAGGGCGGCGGGAACCCAAAAGGAGCGCTTACTTCAACGCACCCATTGCGAGCAGTTGGGTCATTTCCGACCGATGGGATTTCTGAATTCATTCGCGGCTCTGAAACGCTGAAACTCGGTCTTAGCAGTAGACAAAAGGCCTCCGTTGATGAAGAGGTCTCTGGCGACGGCGGCCATTGCCTTGGCTGCAAGTGCTATGCCCTTGTGTGCGGCCGGTGCCTTGCCTTGCGCAACGAGTTGCCACGAGTGGGGCGGCGTTCCGACGGCATAACACGGCACATGGCATTGGACGGTTGGTACGATCCAACTCAGTGTTCCTACGTCCGTCGACGACGATGGGGTCAACCTTCCGTTCAGCGGCGAATAGATGTCGCTTGAAAGCACCTCATTCTTCTCCGGCAGCCCATACTCCGCGTAGGACGTCCTTATGTCCGTAGGCGACAGGGTCTTTTGAATCTCGGCGGTAAACCTCTTGTCCGCGTCGTCTAATTGTGGCCCACCAAGTACGGCCAGGTTCCGATGCGTAGCCATTTCGAGCGGAGCATTCCCAACAAGATTGGCTGCCCCCGAAAGCTGCTTGAACGCCATTGTATCTCGGTCATTAGCGCAGCGCCTTGCACGATCTTCCAAAGCAGTAAGCGACTATAATCGATGGTATACCTTGGAGCGCGCGCTCCAAGGTGGCAGCTACGCTAGATAATCGGTTAGTATCGTGTCTCCTTATCTAAGGGCCACAATGGTCGTCGGATCTGCTTATAGTCGTAGCGGGTCAGGTCTTGGCTCATCAGGCCAGGGCTATCCGCGAGATAATCACGCTTGATTATGCTGGCGAAGCCGTCCCTCCACTTGTTGGTCGATTTAATTCCCACGATCTTGAAGCGCGATACATCGATCCCATGCATCAAAAATATCTCAGGATCGTACACCTGGTGGCGCTCGGAAACGACGATGACCTCGGTGCCACCTACTTGTAGCCGCACGGTCGGCCCTACATTCATCGACCGTCCTTTTTCTTCAGCGGACATACGGATGAAGCGGCCATCAGTTAGGGCTTTTACATATGCGTTTGCCTCGATGGGCGCACCATGCATTTCATCGGTCTTACCGCCGAGGGTTATCTGGATCGTCTTACCGACACCTGCCTCGTGCGACTGTCTGACAACCGCTGGATCGCAAACGGCAGCGTAGCAAGCCTCTCGCAGATCCGCCTCAAGCATTGCGCGCAAGAGATAAGTCCCATCGCCAGGGCATCCTCCCCCCGGATTATCTGCCCCGTCGAGTACAGCCACAGGCCAGTCGCCCGATGATAAAGCGATTTCGACGGCTGCTTCTGGGGAAAACGATTGTGCTCCAATGGTCTCTCTAGAATCCCAGACCAAACGGGCAATCTGCTTCGCGGCACCACCGGCCTTTTCCGCATTGCCATTGGCCACCACAAGTACCGATGCCCCCAAGTCCGAGTTGTCGACGTACGGGAAGCCATGAAAGAACGTGCACGAGACAATGTCGTCGTCCTTTTCAAATTGTCGACAAAGATCGTTCACTGCGGCGGCAACACCATACATTGTTGTGACGGGCGCTAGTAGGAAGGGGATCTTCTCAATATACAGTTCTGGAATAACGCTGCCATCCAGCAGTCTAGGGATGATATTTACCGCGTCCTGACCCCTTTCGAACATATCCGTATGAGGATGGTAGCGAGTGCCAAATGCCGCGTCGACTAATTCAGATAATCTCGGGTTTAAGTTCCCATGCAGATCCAGCGTTATCACGATTTTCACTTCTGGACCGACGAGTTGCCGAACCTTTTCGCAAATGTCTACTTCAATATTGCTCACGCCATGGGCGACCCCTGCGCCATGTAGAGCCAGAGCTACCGCATCGAGAGGAAGAGCTCTCTTGATGTGTAAAAGCAGATCATCGACCATTTGTGCATAGGCGTCCGCGTCAATGATACCCGAAGGCTCGTCATCCGCATGTAAAGTTGGCACCACTGTTGCACCTAAACTAGCCGCAGCATCCAGCATTCCGCCTAGATAGGATCGCACCCCTTCGTGCTTAAGAATGAGCGCGTCTCCCCGCACCACATCAAAGTCGGAAGACTTCGCGTCTTGGAGCCGAAATGTATTCGTTTCATGCTCGATGCCGCCAACTGCAAGCTTAAAGGTCATTGTAACTGTAGTCCCCGTTGAAGAAGAGGCGCTGAGTAGAAGGATGTCCGTTCAACTAGCTCGGCCATACCTCAACCCCTTCCGATGAAGTGTCGTAGCTAATTGCCCGGACACGTCCGGATCAAAAGCCGACGTTTATCCTCGATTGCGACGCCGCCCGCCTCAGTTAGTTCAGCATGACGCAATGCTCGGGTTTCCAAGACACCGTTACCGAGGTGCCACCGGTATAGTGGGGTTGACCGCGGTTTTGCCGCTTAGCGATGATGGTTTCGTCACCGCACCGAATGTGGTATCTGGTCATCTCACCAAGGAAGAGCACGTTCTCGATGACGCCGGCGACGGAGTTCAGTGCCTCGGAAGACGTTGACACAGGGGTGATGTCGATATGCTCTGGGCGAACAAAGAGCCAACCATCGTCACCCTGGGACTGACCCGTCAGTTGTGCTGAGCAGGTAGAAATCCCTGCCATCGTCACCTTGCCCGCTCCGTTTTCCGCCTCATCGACGCGACAGGGAATCATGTTCGATTCTCCAACGAATGACGCGACGAAGCGGTTTTTGGGCTTACTATAAAGACCTTTGCTGTCATCTACCTGCACGAGCCGACCTTCGTTGATCACGGCTATGCGGTCGGACATTGTTAGCGCCTCGTCCTGGTCGTGAGTTACGAAGACAACCGTCATGTTGAGTTCTTTCTGAATCCGCATGATTTCGATCTTCATGTGCTCTCGCAGATTCCGATCCAATGCCCCGAGCGGCTCGTCCATAAGCAGGATGCTCGGATTGAACACGATCGCTCTGGCCAAGGCGATGCGTTGCTGCTGACCACCTGATAGTTGGTTGGGATAGCGGCTGCTGTACTGATCCATCTTGACGAGTTGCAAGGCCTTTGCGAGCTTTTCCTCGACGTCTTTGCGAGGCGTCTTCCGGACTGTGAGGGGGAAGGCGACGTTTTCTGCGACCGTCATATGCGGAAAGAGCGCATAGTTCTGGAAGACCATGCCAATTCCGCGCTCATAAGCGGGAAGATCGACGATCGACCGAGTGCCCAGGAAGATGTCACCTGATGTCGGTGTTTCGAAGCCGGCGATCATCTTGAGGGCGGTCGTTTTGCCAGAGCCCGATGGTCCCAGGAACGTAACGAACTCCCCGGGTTGGATGTGGAGATCGAAGTCTTTCACCACATGCAGAGGGCCATAGAACTTCTGAATGTTTTTCATTTCAAGGCTAGTGGACATATTTGTCTCCGATCATTCGGCCGTACTGGCCGCAGTGCGCTTTTCGTAACGCACGCGGATCAGTTGGACTGTGATTATCGATGCCGTAACGAGCACGACGATGAGAGTGGATGCTGCGCTAAGAAGCGGATCGATCTGATACTTGATATCGGCCCAGAACTTGATTGGAAGCGTCGGTGTCTGACGTCCCAGAAGGAAGAGGCCGACAAGAAGTTCGTCGAACGATGTGAGGAACGCGAGCAGGCTTGCCGTGAGAAGAGCCGGCTTCAAAATCGGAAGTGTCACAAGGCGAAGCACCTGATGCGGACGAGCGCCATGGACTGCGGCAGCTGGTTCAAGTGAGGCGTCGAAGTTCCTTAATGCGGCGGCCATCACTACTATGACGTAGGGCACGGACAGCAACACATGTCCGATCACCAAGCCCGTGAAGGTTCCAAGGATTTTGAGACGAGCCTCGAATACATAGAGAGACGTTGCGATGATTACAACCGGGACCATAAGAGGAGACAGTGAGACCAGGAAGAGCATCTTCTTAAACAAGAACTTCGTGCGCACGAGCCAGAAGGCGCCCATGGTCCCAATGATCGTAGCGACGAATGCCGCGGCGATCCCGAGTTGGATCGAGAAGAAGAAGGACTGGTGCCAGTCCGCAGCATTCGCCAACTTTTGCCACCATTGCAGCGAGAAACCCGGGGGAGGAAACACCACGAACGGCGAAGAGCTAAATGAGAGAATCACCACGACGATCAAGGGCGCTGTGAGGAACATTAGGATCGCGACCGTGTAAGCCCAAAGCCAACCGCCATTTTTGGTGAGCAGGGCTCTTGTGACCGCATGGGTGCCTCCCTCAATAGCGGCGACGAGTGGAGCAAGCATTCGCTTTGCGCGCTTAAGCAGGCGAGCCGCAGCACGAGGCTCGCTATCCGGCGAGCTCGTCGCCGACGACCAGATCATTTCGAGGGGAATGAACAAGCTCGCGACGAAGAGGATTGCGATCGTGACGAAAAGCAGGACCATAGACGAAGCGTATCCGAGTTCAAAGTTCAGAAGCGTCGTCATTTGATCTACAATGAGTTGCGAAATCATCGTGTCGCTCGGTCCACCGAGGAGAGCTGGCGTGATGTAGAAGCCGATGGCGGTGATGAAAATCAGGATTCCCGCCGAAAATACGCCTGGCAGCGTCATCGGCAGATACACACGAAGGAAGGCTTGAACGGGTTTCGCCCCAAGGATCTGGGCCGCATGCGCGTAATCGTGGTCGATACGTGCCATTGCTGAATACATCGTGAAGATGGCCATCGGCACGAAGACGTGTGTCATACCGACTACAACCGCGAAGGTGGTGTTTAGGAGTTGCAGAGGCGCGCTGATCAGGCCAAGCCAGATCAGCGCGTTATTTATGATCCCTTCACGCCCCAGAATGATCATCCAGGCATAAGTCCGGATCAAAAAGGCTGTGAAGAGAGGGATCAGAATGAAGACGCTCAGAATGGACAGAGAGAGCGAGCGAACCTTGGTCAGGAGATAGGCTACCGGGTAGCCCAGCAGAAGCGAGACCACGGTGACAATAAGACCTACGCGAAGTGTATGAAGGAGAATGTTGAAGTTCACGGCACTGGCAAACACGCGTCCGTAATGTGCGAAATTCAGCTTCGTACCTTCGAAACTTCCCCAGAAGATGTAGGACAGCGGAATGACAAGGAACCCGATCAACAAGACGAGAAGTGGAGTGGCTGCGACAACGCTGCCCATCTTTAATTTGCGGTTGGATCGGTTCATCGGTTTTTGTCTTTCGGCCAGCCCCTCAGACGCCGAAGCGACGGGATTGAAAGCTGCCACGTCCATGATGCCTTTCTCCTTCGCTGCTCGTCAAGGACGAGCGGCGTGTATCGAATTCTTCGTTAGGAGGTGGCGCGTCCCGCGCCACCTCACTGCGACAGGAGAGCTACGCAACGCTCGAGTGCTACGTCCCAGTTCGTGCGTCCATCGGCATTCTTGGTGTTCCACCATCTGTAGTCCTGGTAGACCTGCTTCTTTGCGATGGAGGGAGATCCTGGAAGGATATCGAGCAGTTCTTTCGATACGAGGCTGAAAGCTTTTTCGTTGACCGGGCCGTAGGAGATAGCTTCTGAGAACGCAGCCTGTGGTTCCGGGCGAGAAACGTATGCCAGGAATTTCTCGGCGTTTTCCTTATTCGGGGAACCCTTCATGACGACCCAGAAGTCATACTGAAGCAAGGATTGATCCCAGGAAAATTCCAACGGCGCACCTTCCTTCTTAGCGCCGAAGATACGGCCATTGTAGGCATCGGCCATATCAACCTCGCCACTGATCAAACTCTGAGGGGCATCTGCACCGGCGACCCACCAGCGACCGACATGGGGCTTCAGTACCGCCACTTTCGCGAATGCTCGGTCCATGTCGATGGGATAGACCTTGTCAGCGGGGACGCCGTCGCCCATAAGCGCACCTTCAAGCAAACCGCCGTCGACGAGCTTTTCGCATTTGGGAAGGCTTCGCGCGCCTGGGAATTTCTTTACGTCATAGAAATCGACCCAGTTTTTCGGTTCTTGGCCTTTCGGAAACTTCGTGGTGTTGTAGGCGACACCAACCGAATAGAGTAGCGCACCTACACCGTTCTCGTTCTTCATCTGCTCCGGCATTTCCGCAAGGGTGTCCTTTGCGAATAGGCTGTAGTCGATTTTCTCGACGGCGTCCTTTTCGACGAAGCCGGCGAGAGCACCGCCGGGAACAGATGTGAGGTCGGCTTCAGGCTGGCCAAGCTTCACCGAAGCTAGCAATTTGGCGTGATCTTCCGGTACCAACACCACCTTGATGCCGGTGTCACGTGTGAAAGGATCGAAGAAGGCTTTCTTCTGCGCCGCTTCCCAGGTGCCGCCGCCGGAAGTGATGACGAGTTCGCCTGTACCTTTAAGATTTGCGGGTACTTCGTCAGCCTTGGCGGGTGCCGACAGGGCAGCAAGCAACAAAACCGCGGTGAGTGATTGAGTAATCGTTGTGGTTTTCATCTGTATTCCCCTTTTTTTGAAGTAGCTCTGGTTTAAATCGAACGTTGGTCCCGTGCCATGGCCTGATCGTTGTCTGGCTTTGCTGTGTTCGAATGTCTCCCTTACGCTGGCTCGCTGCTCGTTCTTCCACAGCGATCGCTAGCACCGGCGACCCATTCGGAATGGAGGGGTGCGTTATGCGCCACAGCAAGAATCCTGTTTCGGGCGCGGCAATCTCCGCGACGGTTTCCCCAAACAGATCGCAGATAGTTCCGAGCCGCTGATCTTTATGAATTCGGTCGCCAGGCTCTACCTCCGAGTAAAACTCCCCGTCTGTCGGACAGGCCACCCAGATATAGTCGTCACAAGGAACCCGTGCTCGTTGGAATTCGGTTGACGGCGTGTCGAGTATTCCTAGAGCCCGTGCGACATTAAGGACGCCGTCGACATGAAATTGCACTGAGGCTTCGTCAACTAATCCATTCGCGCCGGCCTCCGACATGATTGCGAGCCTGTTCTTCGAGGCAAATCCTGTCGGCGGGCGGCCTGGCTTCGGTATATGAGCAACGGGGAGGCCGACGACGAGTTCGGCGTCGAAGCACATCGCCATCCGTCTTGCACGTTCGTCCAGGACTGGGTCGTCCGTGTGCTGGAAGATGGTGAACTTGGAAACGTTTTCTCGAAGATCACCTCCGTGCATATCTACGTAGCAATCCGCACCCACGCACCACTCGTTCATTATTGCGTCACAGAGGATCTCAGAAAACGAGCCGTTGGGGTCGCCTGGGAACGAGAAATTGATGTTTTTTCCATCGAGGGGACAGACGTATTCGCTGTATTTGTACAGTGCGGGCTGGTTCACAAGCGGGATAATCGAAACCGATCCCTGAATTTTTCGGGGATCGAACAGTTTCTGAAGGCGAACAGCAGCCTCGATAGCGGCGACCTCATTCACATGAACGCCTGCCGAGATACAAAGCCTCGGCCCATCACGATCGCCACGGATCTCGCACAGAGGCCACATGTATCCTGAAAGACGAGGGTCGGCGAAGGAGAAGTGGCCTCGGAAGATGCCAGGCTCTCCATACGCAACGCTGTTCGATGAGGCAGTTATCTTCATTGTCGTAGCACTCGTGGTTTCCGATGCTTGGTCCTATTGCGATAGCATCTCTACACAACGACTCATTGCGTCGTCGTAGTTCGTCCGGCCATCGGGACGCATCTCAGCCCACCATTTGTAGTTTTCGAAGATTTGCTTGTCGGCGATTTCCGGCGCTCCGGGGAGATCCGCAGCGATTTCCTTCGGAAGAAGACCGAAAGCTTCCTTGTTGACAGGCCCGTAGCGCATGGCCAGTGCGAACTGCGACTGAGGGACAGGCCGCGAGATATAGGCCAAAAACTTGCTTGCATTTTCTTTGTTCGGCGAGCCTTTCATTATGACCCAGTAATCATACTGAAGAAGCGACTGGTTCCATGTGAAGGCGATGGGCGCACCTTCCTGCTTGGCCATGGCAATGCGGCCGTTGAAGGAAACTGCCATATCGGCGTCTCCGGAGATGAGGCTCTGCGGAGCTTCCGCTCCACCGGACCACCAACGTCCCACGTTGGGCCTAAACTGCTTGATTTTCGCGAAGCCGCGATCGACGTCGAGTGGATACAGATTCGCCGGCGAAACTCCGTCTCCGAGCAGAGCGCCTGCCAGAAGACCGCCCGCGAGTATACGTTCACACTTCGGGAGCGCTCGCTTCCCCGGGAAGTCCTTCACATCGTAGAAATCGACCCAGTTGTCCGGATGCCTCCCATCGGCAGTGAATTTGTTGGTATTGAAGGCGATAACGGCGGAATAGAGCAGGGCTCCGACGCCGTTCTTGTCCACGAGTTGCTCGGGCATTGCTGAGAGAGTTTCTTTCGCGAAGAAGCTGTAGTCCATCGGCTCAACGGCGTCCTTCGAGATCCAGCCGGGAAACTCGCCGCCGGAAACGGACGTCAGATCCGCATCCGGCTGACCGACTTTTACTGATGCAAGCAGCTTTCCGGGATTGGAGGGAACGACCACGATCTTGATTCCCGTATCCTTGGTGAACGGGTCGAAGAACGCCTTTCGAAGCGCCGCCTCGTAGCTTCCGCCGTCGACTGCCACAACGACCTCTCCGGAACCCTTCAAGTTTTCCGGAATGTTTTCGGCGCGGACTGCAGAGACTTGTGTTACGGCCATCGCCGCGAAGCTAAGTGCCAGGCTGATAGTTCTAGTTGTCATCGCATTCCCCTTTTGGTTGTCTAAAGAAACGGCCCATCAGCTCATGCCAATGCCAGCACAGGAGTGCTGGGATTTCCTCCTTCAATGAAACCGTGGCAGCAGAAAGCGACAGGACCGGTCATGATCACCATGTTGTTTTCGACAAGCTCGATCTGAAGTTCGCCCGCGGGAAGGTGTACCGTGACCTTGGGAGAATTCACGAGACCTCGCATCTTCGCAGCATAGACGGCAACGCAAGCCCCGGTCCCGCATGCTTTGGTGAGAATGCCGGGACGCTCCCACACGGCGAGGCGTATGGTTTGCGAGTCGACGATCTGGGCCACGCCAACGTTGACGCCTTCCGGGAAAAGCGGATCGTTCTGCACGACCGGGGCATAGGTCGGGATGTCGTCGACGACGAGTTGATCGACGAAGAACACAGCATGCGGATTGCCAATGTTCAGCGCGACCCCATTGGAAAGAGGTCCGCTTGTCAAAAGGACATGACGGGTATCGATTTCGCGGCTCAACGGGATTTGCTGCCAGTCCAGGCTAATCGGCCCCAATTTAACGCTGATCTGCCGAAGACCTGCTCCGCAGCATTGCAGCACCCCGGACTTGGTCTCGATCAGGACTTCCTCAGTCTCCGTCTCTTCAAGCAACAAGTAAGCCACGCAGCGCGTAGCATTCCCACACGCACCGACTTCCTTGCCGTCGATGTTGAAGATTCTCATCTGCGCGTAAGCGCCTGCCTTTCGTCCCTCGTCGGAGGGTCGTTCGATCGTGAGCAGTTGTTCGCCGCCAGCTCCGACGTTTGTACTGCAAATCCTGACGATGTCCTCGACGTCAAACGGCTTTGCGACCTCACGCCGATCGACAATCACGAAATAGTTTTCCAACCCGTGCATCTTCACGAATGACCAAAGCGTCGGCGCATCTACGGACGGGGTCTGCGCGAGGAATTCCATGTGGTTCATATCGCGACCGCTTTCAAAGTGCTGTTGCTGCGTCAGCGTAGGTATTGGAGGCCTGCCAAGGCCTCTCCACCTCGAGGGTGAGAAGGTCCTCGATCGTCTGGCGACGCCGAATGACCCGGAACCGGGCGCCATCGACAAGGACTTCGGCGATCAGATCTCTGGAATTATAGGTAGAAGCCATCGATGCCCCGTAGGCGCCTGCGCACCCGAATGCGAGTCGAGCCCCCGCCCGAAGCTTGGGTAGGCCTTCATAGTTTCCGAACACATCGGAAGTTTCGCAGACAGGACCGACCAACTGATACGTTGAAGAGTCGCCACCGTTGATATCTTGTAGCGGAAGTACCGGATGGATGGCGCTATAGAGCGAGGGTCGCATGAGATCGTTCATGGCGGCATCAACGATGACGGTCGCCATATTGCCAGTATTCTTCACATATAGCACTTCGGTGACCAGCAAGCCCGCCGGTCCGACAAGCCACCGACCGGGTTCGACGGTGAGTTCGCAATCAATGTCATTGAACGCTTCCTCGATAATCTTCGCGTACGCACCGACATCAGGCCCGGCTCCGAAATCGTAGGAGATTCCCAAGCCACCTCCCAAGTCGAGGCGCCGTACTAGGTGACCGCAAGACCGTAGTGCCTTGACCAGGTCCGCGAGCCGTTCGTACGCTACCCGGTAAGGCGACAGGTCTAGGAGTTGTGATCCAATGTGCACAGCAAGACCAACCACATCGAGTTCGGCCGAAGCTTCGGCCCTCGCGTACAATTCCGGGATTTCCTCCAGCGGAATTCCGAACTTGTCTCCTTTTTTCCCTGTGCTAATTTTCGCGTGGGTTTTTGCATCGACGTCGGGATTTACCCGGAAGGCGATAGGCGCCCTACGACCGAGCGATCGAGCGATGTCGCGGATTACATCGAGCTCGGCGGGCGATTCGACATTGATCTGATGGATGCCGACCTCCAAGGCGCGAGAAATCTCCGCTCGGGTTTTGCCGACGCCGGAAAAAACAATCTTGGACGGCGGCGCGCCGGCGGCGAACGCCCTCTCCAACTCGCCCCCTGATACAATGTCCATACCGCAACCTAGACCCGAGAGCAGTCGCAGCACTGAAACGTTGCTATTCGCTTTGACGGCAAAACAGATCAGAGTTCGTGACGCGCCGAGCTTGTCGGCCAATAGTCGGTAGGCGTTGGTGATCGTAAAGGCGCTGTAGCAGTAGAACGGTGTTGGAATTGCATCGGCTATTTTGCCAACCGACATCTCTTCGATAAACAGTTGACCATTCTCATAAGAAACGCTGTCGTGGTGGAGCGCTGACGATCGTGCTGCGCGTTCATTTTCGTTCAGAAGTGTCATCTGCGTCTCGCATTATTAGCAATTCCTTGATCTGATCTTTGCAGATGACAAAAACGTGACAAAATACTAATTTGATCACCTCTAATTCATTCGTGATATATAGGAGGTGGGCTTCATGCGACTGAGTCAGCGTCAGATTGAAATTTTCAATGCTGTGATGATCTACAAGAGCACTACTGCTGCCGCGGAGACGCTCGGCACCTCGCAGCCGACGGTTAGCAGAGAGCTTCGGGAGCTTGAAGCCTATCTCGGCTTCGAACTTTTCAATCGCTTCGGCAAGCGCCTTTCTCCGACCAATCAAGCTCTACTTCTTCACTCCGCCGTAAGCCGGTCTTTCGTGGGGATGCAGGAAATCAGCCGCGTTGCATTAGCTATTAAGCAACATAACGCGGCTCACTTGAGGATCGCGAGCCTTCCCGCCTATGCCGAGGCGTTCCTACCATTGGTCGCAGAACGTTTCCTGAAAAGTCGATCGCAAGTCCATCTATCGATACATTCTCTCGAGGAAGTTCAACTGCGGCACGATCTGACCACCCAGATGTTCGACATAGGTTTGACGGAAGGGAGCTTCGAAGCCGATAATGCGACCACGGAAACCATCGATGTTGGTGAAGTCGTATGCGTGCTTCCTCGCAACCATGCCCTTACGTCCAAGAGCGCGTTGGAGCCGAAGGATTTCCAAGGCACTGATTTCGTCTACTTCGCTCAAGAGGATCCGTACCGCCGTAAGATCGATCTGATCTTCGAGGCCGAGGGCATCTCTCGAAGATATTGCGTGGAAGCAACGACGGCCACAGGCGTCTGCTCGATGGTCGCTTCCGGAGTTGGCGTCTCCATCGTCAATCCTTTGACAGCTTCCCACTATGCCGCGAAAGGCGTTGCCCTGCGTCGCTTTAGTGTGCCTGTGCCGTACCAACTGAATCTGTGGAGACCGGCCAAGGCACTGAGATCCACTCACGCCGATCTTTTTGTGGGTGTGATGCGTCAGGTTGCAAACGAAGTAGTTGAAAAATTGCGGTCCCTTTGATCTTCAATGTGGTTGAAACCGTCCCGCAAAATCCGGCGAACATCTGGAAGGCTCGAAATATCGTTGAATTTGTGATTGGCGGCGCAGTCTGATGGCTTTTGTCGGTATCGGCGGCGATTTCATGCTAGAATTTTTGGCTGATATCGCCCTCTCGGGCATGACGATAGTCATGCGATAGCGCGTCTGCCTTCATGGAAGACGTATGGAAGCATGCCCGACCTGCCAGTGGGCGTAGCGCCTTGGCCTCATCGACAAAACGGTCTGCCGGTTTGATGCCGGAGGTGCCATGTTCGCGTTGATCGGCAACCTCTCGCGTCCACCGATCCAGATGCGCCTCGAATGCGGCCCAGCTCTCGAAGTGGCGACCAGCGATCGCGTTCTTCTTGACGTAGCCGACACCGCGCTCGTCCTTGCCTTCGTACGTGCTCTAGAGGGCGCGCAAGCCCGTGGTGTGAAGCCCCAATATCGAGCAAAGGTATGTAGACGCTCGTTGGACCTCACTTCTCGTGTCGCCGCATCATGATGCTCGACGAGCGCCTTCGCATTGTCGATTAGGAAAGCGCCTTCCATCCGCTTATGCAAACGCCGCGAGTAAGCTAGCGTTGCGACGAAGACATGGATGCGAACGCGCTCGCCGCCGATCCATACCTTCGTGTCCCCAAAGTCGATCTGCATTTGATGGCCGGGAGCCGTCTCAAAGCGGACTGTCGCACGTTTTTGAGCTTTCAATTCTCGCCGCCAATGTCGAACCTTCAATTCCACTGAGCGCAGGCCGATGATGATGCCGTGCTCGGCCGCCAGCTCCTTGCGGATCACGTCTGCGTTGCCATCGTGCCGGAAGAAACGCTCGCGCAGCCAATCATCAAGTCCATCGAAAGCCGTCCGGCGAACCGGTTTTTTTGAAAGGCGCTACGCCGCCCTCTCGCAGATATCGCCGAACCGTATTCCGGGCGCAGCCGAATTCCTTCGATAATCGCTTGGCGCCCCAACCAAGCTCATGCAGCCGCAACATTGCCACCACATCATCAGCCTGAAGCAAATCTCCGTCCTGCATTCTTGATTTCGTTAGGGGGTCAGTTTCTCATTTTGCCCAGCAAGGCGGCGGCTATTATTTCGATAGCCGTCTGCCTCACCGCTTCCGCGACGTCGATGACCGACAGAGCGGAATTCTCAGCGCGACCACGCCGCCTACATATTGAGCTGGGAGTGGTGAGAATAGTAACCAGACCGGTCAGACCTACTTCCGGCGACGCTCCGCGCTCACCATCGATGAAGCGCGGATATTCGATGCTGGGGTTTCCATCCTCCACTGCCTCGACCGTGATAGTGTGCCGCCAGTTATCACCAAAGTCATAGGTGTTGCTAAAGGTCACGATCCCACGCTCGATGAGTGCCGCGATGCGGACGTTGCGAACGCGAAGGTTTTGCGTTCATAGAGGTCTTCTGGATCCGGCACATCGTAACACCGCCCACCAGCCTCGAACTCGAACAGATGATAATCCTCGAACAGCATCACGGCCTGAATGACATCGTGGAGCCCCTTCAAGCTCATCGTGAATGGAACCTCGACCCTGCGCCAGATCAAAGGGTCGATATCCTCGAGTTGGATATGTAGCCTGGCGATGCGATCGACGGTCATGATGCCAACGCCATCATAGGACGCGGACCTGTCCAATTCCACGGCAGCAACTCTGCAAGCTTTGTTGTCGGCATGCCAGCAATTCGTGCCAGGACATCGGCAAGCCATGCGTGCGGATCGATATCGTTGAGCTTGGCGGTCATGATCATCGTCGCCATGAAGGCCGCGCGATCGGCACCACGATCGGAACCCGCAAACAGCCACGACTTCCTGCCAAGAGCGAAGCCGCGCAGAGCGCGTTCGGCGGAATTGTTGGTCAGGCAGATCCGACCGTCGTCCAGGAAGGACGTGAAGCCCTCCCAGCGCTTTAGCATGTAGTCGATTGGCTCGGCGACCGGTGAACTGCGCGACAGCTTTGTCCGCTCGGCCCGCATCCAAGCCTCAAGCTCTTCGACAAGACGACGGCTGTCCCGCTGACATCGCGCCAGTCTTTCGCTTGCAGCGAGACCATTGATGTCACGCTCGATATCGAACAGGGCATCGATCCGTTTCAGGGCCTCGAGCGCCATCGGCGAGATCGGCGTCGCGTTCTTCCCCGTTTGGCGTTGGTAGCGATGTCGGCAAGCACGAAGAACTTGCGACGCGAATGCGACCAGCACAATGCCTGGGTCAGCGGACCGCAATGGCGCTCCGCCTTGAACAGCGGATTGTAGCCACCATAGGCATCAGCCTGCAGAATGCCGGTGAAGGTCTTCGGATGCCGTTCCGGGTGTTCTTGCCGCCGATCGCGCGAGACATAATAGAGAGCTGCTGGCGGTGATGTTCCGCCGAACGGCCGATCATCCCGGACATCGGTCCATATGCGCCCGGTATCGGTCTTGCCCTTCGCCAGGATCGGCGCGGTCGTGTCATCGCCATGCAGACGCTCGGCGGCCAGCACATGCGTTTCGATCAAGCCATGCAGCGACTTCAAGACCGCGGTGCAAGCGCCAACCTGGTCGGCAAGCGTCGAGAGGCTGAGGTCGATGCCTTCACGGGCATAGCGCTCACTTTTCCGGTCCGAGTGGCTGCCGTGGATGTCGCGCCTGAGCTTCTCGATCTCCAGCCTCAGCCGGGCAATCAGCGCATCCGAATGTGAGTTCACCGCCTGGGCACGGGCAGCAACGGCCTCGGCTTCACGGCGTGCCGCGCGCTCGGCGAGGATCATCGCATGCGCGCTGGCAAGGTCGTCGGGAAGCCGATCGGCCGTATCCATCAGCGACCGGCCAGGAAATCCCCGCCGCATGTCCGTATAGCCCGTCGCCAGCCACACCTTCACACCGTTCGGAACCGGGATCATCGCCGCTCCACAACATCCAAGATCCGCCCGAGCGCCTCAGTATCAACATCGCTGTCCACTCGGATGCGCCGGCCGCGGCCAAGCTCGATCGTCACGATACTTGTCTTCTTGCGCGCCCGTGGTGCCGGTTCCACGGGATCGGGTGGTGGCAATGCCGTCACGACCTCAATCGGGACAAATGGCGGCAGGGACGGCGCTGACATTTGGCAGAGCTCTTTGCGCCACCGGAATAGCTGACTGACATGAATCCCGGCCGAGCGCGCCACATCCGAGACAACGCGTCGACGCTCGACCGACGTGATCACCTCAATATGCTGCTTCGTCATAGGACTACTCCCAGTGCTACCACCAGGACTTCCAATGTTCGGCTTCACATCACAAGACGGCCGTCACCGTGGGGATACGATGCAGTTACCTTCATTGCCTTATCATTCCTTGGTTCTGATGGCGGTCCCTATTGCACTGCTACAACGATCTTCCGCATCGCTTCACGTTTTTGGGATGTCATCGGGGCGGACCGCGATACAAAGAATCGCGCTGATTATTATGATAGTCATCGCATTCCCCTTTTATGGTTGGAGAATGCCCATCAGCTCATGCCAATGCCAGCACAGGAGTGCTGGGATTTCCTCCTTCAATGAAACCGTGGCAGCAGAAAGCGACAGGACCGGTCATGATCACCATGTTGTTTTCGACAAGCTCGATCTGAAGTTCGCCCGCGGGAAGGTGTACCGTGACCTTGGGAGAATTCACGAGACCTCGCATCTTCGCAGCATAGACGGCAACGCAAGCCCCGGTCCCGCATGCTTTGGTGAGAATGCCGGGACGCTCCCACACGGCGAGGCGTATGGTTTGCGAGTCGACGATCTGGGCCACGCCAACGTTGACGCCTTCCGGGAAAAGCGGATCGTTCTGCACGACCGGGGCATAGGTCGGGATGTCGTCGACGACGAGTTGATCGACGAAGAACACAGCATGCGGATTGCCAATGTTCAGCGCGACCCCATTGGAAAGAGGTCCGCTTGTCAAAAGGACATGACGGGTATCGATTTCGCGGCTCAACGGGATTTGCTGCCAGTCCAGGCTAATCGGCCCCAATTTAACGCTGATCTGCCGAAGACCTGCTCCGCAGCATTGCAGCACCCCGGACTTGGTCTCGATCAGGACTTCCTCAGTCTCCGTCTCTTCAAGCAACAAGTAAGCCACGCAGCGCGTAGCATTCCCACACGCACCGACTTCCTTGCCGTCGATGTTGAAGATTCTCATCTGCGCGTAAGCGCCTGCCTTTCGTCCCTCGTCGGAGGGTCGTTCGATCGTGAGCAGTTGTTCGCCGCCAGCTCCGACGTTTGTACTGCAAATCCTGACGATGTCCTCGACGTCAAACGGCTTTGCGACCTCACGCCGATCGACAATCACGAAATAGTTTTCCAACCCGTGCATCTTCACGAATGACCAAAGCGTCGGCGCATCTACGGACGGGGTCTGCGCGAGGAATTCCATGTGGTTCATATCGCGACCGCTTTCAAAGTGCTGTTGCTGCGTCAGCGTAGGTATTGGAGGCCTGCCAAGGCCTCTCCACCTCGAGGGTGAGAAGGTCCTCGATCGTCTGGCGACGCCGAGCCTCCCCTGTTCAAGACTCATTAACACGCTCGTATTCGATATAATGGCCAGGCTTTCGATAAGGATTTGAGTCTGCCATGACGCGCGCTATTAGGTCTATGACTGTCATGCCATGACGGTGAAGCATTTTTTCGAATGAGCTACCTTCAGCTAGCCCGGGAATGTAATTGCATTCCAAGAACCAAATATTCGATTCCTTGCAAACTCTGAAATCGAATCGCACCATATTGTAAAAATCGAGTGAAGAAGCGATCTTTTGTGCTATTGACTGTAGCCTGAAGAAAATATCACTATTGTCGCTTATTACTTTTTTCTTGGCGATTCTGCTAGAGTATTTTTGGTCGCGCCCACAAAATTGCATATCCGCTTCGAGTTTTACGATCGGAAGTGTTGTGATCATACGCGATCCTATTATACAGCCACATGTATACTCGTCACCGGGAATGAACTCTTGAATAAGCGCTGCCTTATCGTGGGCAAATATCGTGTGAAGAAGGGCCTCAATCTCCGTCTTCGAATTGGAAGGCTCATGGAATAACTTGGCAAATAGTGATGAACCAAGTGAATTCGGCTTCACTACGATCGAGTGCCTCAATGACTTCACGATTTCTAATGAATCGGCAACGTTTGCCGGTGTTACGAGTGTTGTCTCTGGCACTCTTACGAGTTCAGCGGGCAATACCGAGGATACGAAGGCCGACATTGCGTATTTATTCATCGTCAACGACGCGACGTGTGGGTCGCCGAAAGTGCCTCTTAGACCTGCAAGCGCCGCGAGCGTCTGGACGCCTCCGTCCTCTCCGAACTGTCCGTGCAACAAATTCACGACGTATTCATCGCGAGATTTGATCGAATCAAAGGTGGTAAGCAGTGTATCTCCAGGGAGAGTGCTAGTGTCGGAAAGATAGGCCTGAAGCTTCTCGATTGTAAGCACACTGCAGAATGGGATTGTGCGGACAAGACCATCGTTTCGGCTAATGTGATACAGATGTTTCACAGCGAATGGTCGCTTTTCATCGCTGAGAGCTAAATAGGAGGAGATGACATTTATTAAGGAAGTAATGGATCCGTCATACTCTGTTGAGATACCACCAAATAGGAATGAAACTTCAAGGGCCATATTTTTGTGTCCTTCGTCGCTGTTTGAGTTTGGGATGCGGTAATTTGGGACCGGTCAACCTCTGGTTTCGTATTGCATTGCGAACACAGGTTCTCTGAACCCGACACGGCTGGACAGCTTCTGTAAGGGTCAATATCTTGCTCCTTTTTGGTTCGTCGCTAGCGGCATCACCCTAGCACCCTCAATCAACGATCTGGAGTGGGTTCGTGGCGGTCTCTCCTACCTTTAAGTCGGGCATGCCTGGTACTCCTTAACGTGTTCAAACCAATGCGGTTATCCCGCAACGCGGATGCGGAGGCCGTTCCGCTGCCTCGCAATAGCTCTCAAGATTCGTGCCAAGCGGGCCGATTGAGCTGACGAACAATAATTCGCCGCGATTCCAGCTATGTGGGCGCAAAATACGGGATTGAGAACAAAAATGCCTGTCACGTAACCGACAAAGGAGCGACAATGCCGTAACTCATGACGTACCCCACTAAATAGGCCATTTGGAATTTGCCAACTTAGATCCCTGACGCGAGAAATGGTACTCGGCGAAGGCCTCGAAAATTACGAGCAGATCATTTGTTCTGAAGTTGGCGAAGGATGGGACGCTACTGAAAAGCGGAGCTTTCTGAACGATCTACGCCGGGCGGGTGCCCTTGAAGAAGCAGCTATTAGGTAACTTGGACCATGCCGTACGACGTGTTGTCACAAGTGGCGCCTTCTTCGTCGTCTAAGGGTCATGATTGCTGACCGTGTGTGCGGGGGCGAGAGCTTCGTTGACATCACTGCCACTATCATAATGGACAGCAGAGTAGGACGTTAACCCTATGCAGGCACCAGACGCGGCATGGCGCTTTTCATCGCCGGAGACAGCGCTTTGCGGCAAGTGATCAGAATTTGTTACGGCCGGTCTGGTGATGGCTGCTCTACAAAGTCCTAGAAGCTACGCATGGATAAATGAGACATCCTGCCGGTTGGTCAGATATTGCACAAACGGCCACCATTCATTGGCCCTCAGAGGGTGACAATCTATTTCGACATTGTCATCACCTTTGTCGGTTACGTGACAAGCGTTCTTGTTCTCAATCCCGTATTTTGCGCCCACATAGCTGGAATCGCGGCGAATTATTGTTCGTCAGCTCAATCGGACCGCTTGGCACGAATCTTGAGAGCTATTGCGAGGCAGCGGGACCGCCTCCGCATCCGCGTTGCGGGATAACCGCATCGCCTCGAACACACGAAGGAACGCCACACATGGCAGCTCTGCGTCAAATTGCATTCTATGGAAAGGGCGGAATTGGCAAGTCCACTACGTCCCAAAACACGCTAGCCGCCCTCGTGGACCATGGACAGAAGATCCTCATCGTTGGCTGTGACCCTAAGGCGGACTCTACGCGCCTGATCTTGAACTCGAAGGCCCAGGATACGGTTCTTGATCTCGCAGCAACGAGGGGTTCGGTTGAAGATCTTGAACTCGAAGACGTGCTCAAGGTAGGCTATAAAGGTATCAAATGCGTGGAGTCTGGCGGCCCGGAGCCAGGCGTCGGCTGCGCGGGACGCGGCGTTATCACGTCGATCAACTTTCTCGAAGAGAACGGCGCCTACAACGATGTCGACTACGTGTCTTATGACGTGCTCGGTGACGTTGTGTGCGGCGGCTTCGCGATGCCGATCCGTGAAAACAAAGCTCAGGAAATCTACATCGTCATGTCCGGCGAAATGATGGCGCTTTATGCCGCCAACAATATCGCCAGGGGCATCCTGAAATATGCTGCAGGCGGCAGCGTGCGCCTGGGTGGCCTCATTTGTAACGAGCGTCAGACCGACCGCGAACTCGACCTCGCCGAAGCGCTGGCTGCCAAACTCAATTCCAAGCTCATCCACTTCGTACCACGCGACAACATTGTCCAACATGCCGAACTTAGAAAGATGACGGTGATCCAATATGCGCCGGACTCTCAGCAAGCGGCCGAGTACCGCACACTTGCCCAAAGAATACATGACAATTCTGGCAAAGGCACCGTCCCGACCCCCATCACTATGGAAGAACTTGAGGACATGCTTCTCGATTTCGGGATCATGAAAACCGATGAGCAGATGCTTGCCGAACTTCAAGCCAGGGATGCCAGGTTGATAGCTGCCCCGTGATCACACTGACACGAGCGCGCAGCGACAGGCAAAGCGCCCGCCATCCCGCGAGGGAGGTTTTCATCCGGAATTTGTAAGGGGTAGGTTCAATGAGCCTCAAATACGACAATGACAGTGACTTCCATGCGAAGCTTATATCAGACGTGCTGTCGCAATATCCGGGCAAAGCAGCGAAGCGCCGTAGTAAACATCTTAGCGTGGCAATGAGCGAAAAGGGCGCCGGCGAGGACCCAAACGCAATTAGCGAGTGCGAGGTAAAGTCGAACATCAAGTCTGTTCCTGGCGTGATGACGATCCGAGGATGCGCCTATGCCGGTTCAAAGGGCGTTGTCTGGGGACCGATCAAGGATATGGTTCACATTTCACACGGGCCTGTGGGCTGTGGTCAATATTCCTGGTCGCAACGTCGCAACTATTACGTCGGTCTGACAGGCATCGACACTTTCGTGACCATGCAATTTACCTCCGATTTCCAGGAGAAGGACATCGTTTTTGGCGGTGACAAGAAACTGGAAAAGGTCATCGACGAGATTGCTGAACTTTTCCCGTTAAGCAATGGCATCAGCCTGCAGTCCGAATGTCCGATCGGTCTGATTGGCGATGACATTGAGGCGGTGGCGCGAAAAAAGGCCAAAGAACACACGACGACCGTCGTGCCGGTGCGCTGCGAAGGCTTCCGTGGTGTGTCGCAATCGCTTGGCCACCACATCGCGAACGATGCAATTCGAGATTGGGTCTTCGACAAGAAAGACTTTAAATTCGAGGCGGGTCCCTACGACGTAAATGTCATAGGCGACTATAACATTGGCGGCGATGCATGGGCATCGCGCATCCTGCTCGAAGAGATCGGACTGCGCGTGGTCGGCAATTGGTCGGGAGATGCAACTCTCGCCGAAGTGGAGCGCGCGCCTCGAGCTACGCTCAACCTCATTCACTGCTATCGGTCGATGAATTACATCTCCAGGCACATGGAGGAAAAATATGGCATTCCATGGATGGAGTATAATTTCTTTGGCCCATTCCAGATCGAAGCCTCGCTGCGCAACATAGCCAAGCATTTCGGTCCGGAGATCGAAGATAGAACCGAAAAAGTCATCGCCAAATACCGACCCTTCGTCTCGGCTGTGGTCGACAAGTATTGGCCGCGCCTCTTTGGCAAACGGGTGATGCTCTACATCGGCGGACTGCGTCCTCGTCACGTCATTACCGCCTATGAGGACCTCGGAATGGAAATCGTAGGAACCGGCTACGAATTTGGTCACGGCGACGACTATCAGCGCACCAGCCACTACGTAAAGGAAGGTACGCTGATCTACGACGACGTGACTAGCTATGAACTAGAGAAATTCATTGAGGGAATTCGGCCGGATCTCGTCGGGTCGGGCATTAAGGAAAAATACCCGGTGCAGAAAATGGGCATTCCGTTCCGTCAGATGCACTCGTGGGACTATTCTGGTCCGTATCACGGTTATGACGGTTTCTCGATTTTCGCCCGGGACATGGACATGGCCATCAACAATCCCGTTTGGGGTCTTTACCATGCGCCCTGGAAGAATGACCGCGCTTTGGCGGGAGTGGCCCTAGCATGAGAACCTAGAATTTCTCGAAGAAACCGCGGAGGCCTTACCCGGATCGAAGGTCTCTGTACCTCCTCCATGTCGCAGCCAGATCGAAAGAGGTGACCCTATGCCGCAATCAGCCGAGAAAGCTCTCGACCATGCGCCTTTGTTCTGCGAGCCGGAATATAGGCAAATGTTAGCCGAGAAAAAGCTGAAATTCGAACGCCCACACCCGGATCAGGTCGTGTCAGAGCAGCGCGAATTCACGAAGACCTGGGAATACCGAGAGAAAAACTTGGCCCGCCAAGCCCTTGTCGTCAATCCAGCCAAAGCCTGTCAGCCACTCGGCGCGGTTTTCGCAGCGGCGGGATTCGAGCGAACGATGTCATTCGTCCATGGCAGCCAAGGTTGCGTTGCCTACTACAGATCGCACCTATCACGCCATTTCAAGGAACCGTCATCGGTGGTCTCGTCATCGATGACAGAAGACGCGGCTGTATTTGGCGGCCTGAAAAATATGGTCGACGGTCTCGCCAACACATACAAGCTTTATAACCCGAAGATGATCGCGGTGTCGACCACATGCATGGCAGAGGTCATCGGAGATGACCTGCATGGTTTCATCGAAAATGCCAAAAGCGAAGGTTCGGTCCCGCGCGATTTCGATGTCCCCTTCGCCCACACACCAGCCTTTGTCGGCAGCCATGTCGATGGCTACGACAGCATGGTAAAAGGTGTGCTGGAGAATTTCTGGAGGGGCACCGCGCGAAGTGAAGCGACCGCTTCTATCAACATCATTCCTGGATTTGATGGCTTCTGCGTTGGGAACAATCGCGAATTAAAACGCCTGCTCAATTTGATGCAAGTGAATTACATCTTCATCCAGGACGCATCAGATCAGTTCGATACCCCCTCCGATGGCAACTTTAGGATGTATGACGGGGGGACCAAAATCAATGACGTGAAGGCGGCGTTGAACGCGGAGGGGACGTTGTCCCTGCAATATTACAACACTCGCAAGACGTTAGATTACTGCAGAGACGTTGGACAAGCGACGACCTCCTTCCGCTACCCTCTCGGCGTCGAAGCTACCGACGAACTCCTGATGGCGATATCTGTGATTTCCAGGAGAGAAATTCCCGAGACGATCCGCCTGGAGCGCGGGCGACTCATTGACGCGATGGCGGACAGCCAAGCTTGGCTGTATGGAAAAAAATACGCGATTTACGGTGATCCAGATTTCGTTTTTGGGATGGCGCGCTTCATCATGGAGACCGGCGGCGAACCAATCCACTGCCTCGCCACAAACGGCACCTCAGCTTGGGAGAACGAGATGAAGGAACTCCTCGCATCCTCGCCCTTCGGGAAGAATGCACAGGTTTGGCCAGGCAAGGACCTCTGGGCACTGCGCTCGCTGCTTTTCACCGAGCCGGTGGATCTTCTGATTGGCAATTCTTACGGGAAGTATCTCGAGCGGGACACCGGCACCCCATTGGTTCGGCTGATGTTTCCAATTTTCGATCGGCACCATCATCATCGATTCCCCCTCATGGGTTACCAGGGCGGACTGCGTCTTTTAACGACGATCCTGGACAAGATCTTCGACACCCTCGATCGCGAAACAATGCACGCGGGTGTGACAGACTATTCGTATGACCTCACTCGCTAAGAACGGGGTCAGGCGGCCTTTCTCTCCACCAGATTTGAAGGCAGACGAATGTCCTCGCTCAACGCCAAAATCAAAGACGCCTTCCACGAGCTCGCGAGTGAAAGGGGCGGCAGCAAGGGTCCGAAGGGGCGCCGAAGGAATTGCGCGAGGCCAATGGCCCCGGGAACGGCCGTCGGCGGTTGCGCTTTCGACGGCGCCAAGGTCGCACTGCAGCCGATCACCGATGTCGCACATCTGATTCACGCACCGCTCGCCTGCGAGGGAAATTCCTGGGACAACCGTGGCGCTGCCTCGTCAGGTCCAACACTTTGGCGCACGAGCTTCACGACTGATCTTACGGAAATCGACATCGTAATGGGCCACAGTGAACGGAAGCTCTTTAAAGCGATCCGGGAAATCAAGGATGGGTATGCGCCCGCGGCAATCTTTGTCTATTCAACCTGCGTTACAGCGATGATCGGTGACGACATCGACGTTATTTGCAAGCGAGCGACAGACGAATTTGCCTTGCCGGTGGTGCCGGTCAATGCGCCAGGTTTTGTCGGATCTAAAAACCTCGGCAACAAGCTAGCGGGCGAGGCGCTGCTCAAGCATGTCATAGGTACTGTGGAGCCCAATGAGCCAGGCCTTTGCGACATCAACATACTCGGCGAATTTAACCTCTCTGGTGAGTTCTGGCAGGTGAAGCCGCTCTTGGATAAGCTCGGCATCCGCGTCCGCGCCTGTATTCCCGGAGACGCGCGATATCTGCAAGTCGCCTCCGCCCACCGCTCACGCGCAGCGATGACGGTGTGTTCGACAGCGTTCGTTTCGTTAGCACGTAAGATGCAGGAGCGGTGGGACATTCCATTTTTCGAGGGCTCCTTCTATGGCATTTCCGGCACCTCGGAGGCGCTCCGGCGGATCGCCGATCTGCTTGTAATGAAGGGTGCTGACCCCTCGCTTTTGCAGCGCACGGAAATCCTTGTAGCGAAGGAAGAGGAAAAGGTGTGGAAGAGGCTAGAAGCGTACCGACCTCGCCTTGAGGGCAAGCGCGTACTTCTAAATACAGGCGGCGTGAAATCCTGGTCGGTCGTCCATGCCCTGATGGAGATCGGCATGGAGATCGTCGGCACATCAGTCAAGAAATCGACGCTCGAAGATAGGGAGCGAGTGAAACAGACCCTGAAGGAGGAGAACCTCCTGTTCGAGACGATGTCGCCGCGCGAGCTTTTCTCGCTTCTACTCGAGAGAAAGGCCGACATCATGCTGTCGGGCGGACGCACCCAGTATATAGCGCTAAAGGCAAAACTGCCCTGGCTCGACATCAACCAGGAGCGTCATCACGCTTACGCTGGCTATGAGGGAATGGTGCAACTTGCCCGACAAATTGACCTGGCAATTCACAATCCGATTTGGCCGCAGGTGCGCGAGCCGGCGCCATGGGAGCCGGGCTTGGTCGTTGAAAAGCGAGCGAAAAGAGAAGCGTAAGCGCGTCGAACCAAAACCGCGAGATGACTCGCAAAGAATGTTGAGGTCGTACTATGGCACGCGTCGTATCTCAAACCAAGTCGGCGGCGGTCAACCCCCTGAAGTCGTCGCAGCCGCTTGGTGCTGCCTTCGCCTTTCTGGGCGTTGACGGCGCAATACCTCTGCTCCATGGCAGCCAGGGATGTACGAGCTTCGCGCTCGCACTACTCGTGAGGCATTTCAATGAAGCGATCCCGCTGCAAACGACGGCTATGAACGAAGCCGCGACAATCGTCGGCGGCGCAGATCGTCTCGAAGAGGCAATTCTCAGCCTCAAAGCCCGCACGAGGCCACGACTAATCGGAATATGCACGACCGCATCGGTAGAGGCCCGCGACGAGGATGCCGCCGGTGATGTCGAAAACATCAAGCGCAGGCGGGCGATAGAACTTATGGGGACCGAAGTGGTCGTCGCCAAAACGCCGGACTTTGACGGCGCCATAGAGGAGGGTTGGTCCAAAGCTGTTACCGCCATGATCGAGGCAATAACGCGACCTGACAAGCAGTATCGTGATCCGGGGAAGGTCGCGATCTTGCCTGGCTGCAACTTAACAGTAGCTGATATTGAACATTTGCGCGAGACGGCCGTAAGCTTCGGGCTCGACCCGGTTATTCTGCCCGACGTATCCGGAGCACTCGACGGCTCCGTCCCCGAACAATGGATGCCGGCAACGTATGGCGGCACGAAAGTGGAGGAGATCCGCGATCTCGGTACGACCATGCAGTGCATTGCAATCGGTGAGCATATGCGGCGATCGGCTGAAGCGCTGCAGAGATTAACCGGCGTGCCGTACGTGCTGTTTAGATCGCTGACGGGTCTAGAGAACGTCGATCGCTTTATTCGCGTGCTTGCCGCTGTGTCGCGAAAACAGACACCGCTCAATGTCCGCCGCAACCGAATGCAGCTGCAGGATGCCATGCTCGACGGACATTCCCATATGGCAGGCAAGAAGATCGCAATCGCCTCCGAGCCGGATCAACTCTTCCAGTTCTCCGATTTTTTTACCGCCATGGGTGCGGAAATTGCGGCCGCGGTCACCACGACCGGCACTTCGAAAGCACTCGAGATGGTACCGGCGAAGACCGTCAAAGTCGGCGATCTCGGTGATCTGGAAAGTCTCGGCGCAACGGCCGATCTTATCGTCACACACTCGCACGGCCGAGAAGCTGCCAAGCGTCTCGGCGTTCCGCTGATGCGGGTTGGTTTGCCCATGTTCGACCGCGTCGGCAGCCAGCACAAGCTTACAATATTATACCGGGGAACCCGCGACATGATCTTTGACCTCGCGAACATCATTCAGGCTAACCGCCCTCCGAACACTTGGCCGACTTGACCCAACCGACGCGCGGGAATCGCAAAATGAGATCAATTCGTCGCCTCTCGCTCTTCAATGGCAGATTCTATCAACAGCGGCCGAAACGGCAGGTGGGCGCTTTGAGAAGAGCCCACGCAAGATGTGAAGGGACTGAATGCGGAGTTAGAATCGGCCGGATTCTTTGTCATCTACGACGCGACACGCAACGCGTGTCGGCGGGCAATCGGCGGGCCTTCGGCGGAAACATTTATCATCGACAGAACTCGTTAAATCGGAGGAATCTATGACAAGCGCATTCGTGGCTCGCGACGGATCCCGATGGATGCCGGAATATTTAGATTCGATCAACCCTGCGATGTGCATCGGCTGCGGTCGCTGCTTCAAGGTCTGCTCTCGCGAGGTCATGCATCCCTACGGCATGGACGAGGCAGGCGAAATGCTCGGTGTCTGTGATGGCGAGGACGACTTTAATGGTGAGCTCAGTCGCGTGATCATGGTCATTGATTATCCCGGCCGCTGTATCGGCTGCGGAGCGTGTGCGCGCGTCTGTCCCAAGAACTGCCAGACTCATGTCGCCGTTGATCATCGTGCGGTGCACGGATCTTGATTCCATTCGGAGCGATAGAAGCCGCCGGCGCTATTCACAGTGCGGGACAATTGCATCGGTTCAAGACGTGGAGAAGGCGGCATGGCAACTTAGCATGCAAGCAAATCCAGCCATGCGATGCGAAGCTCTTTCTGGGCATCCAGTCTTCCATTCGGAGGCAATGATCACAGGAAACACCAGGTCGAAAGTCGAACGATCTGAAGAGAGGAGGCATTGAACTGTGCATTTAGCCGCGACGACAGCCTTCCCGTTACATCCTTGGGCGGCCGAAGCGGGCTTCGGATTTGAAAACAAGATCCAACCACGAGCTTCTAAATGAGGATCCTCATGAGAGCATTAGATATCTCTGTCGTTGGAGCAACCGGGGTGGTTGGAACGGCCCTGATCAAGTTATTGGAAAAAAGCGAGATTGCGGTCGATCGACTGAGGCTGTTCGCCTCCAGTTCGGGTGCGCGTCAACTCAAGTTTCGAGACCAAACATACTTAGTTGAGGCACTACGCGACATTCGCAATATCGATGATACCAAAACCGACATTGCATTCTTCTCTGCAGGCGGCGACGTAAGCGCCGTATGGGGACCTCGGTTCGCATCCCAAGGAGCCTTGGTGATTGATAACTCGAATGCTTTTCGAATGAGGCCTGACGTACCCCTCATCGTACCACAAGTTAACGCCTGTTCACTTACGGTTCGTCCACCGTCTGGAATAGTAGCAAATCCAAATTGCTCCACGATACAGCTGGTTCGGGCACTACGACCGTTGATAGCGACGTTCGGCGTTAACCAGGTTCTTTTGACTACTTATCAAGCCGCCTCAGGAGTTGGCCGGCGCGGGATTAACGAGCTAGAAGACGGTGCCGAAGCCTGGCTCAAGGGGAGCACGCGGCCCGCTGCGGAGAGCTTCCCTGTCTCTCTTGCATTCAATGTCATACCGCAGATCGGAGAGATTTCCAGCGAAGGCGTGGCTCTCGAGGAACGCAAGCTGGTTCAAGAGTCACGGAAGATCTTCGGTATGCCTCGTCTGCAGTTAACCGCCACCTGCGTTAGAGTGCCGGTAAAGACGTGTCATTCCGAGGCGGTATACGTCGAGTTCGACGATCATGTTCGACTAGAACAGGTCCATGAGCTCCTGGCAAATGAACCAGGTGTTCGACTTTATGCTGACGAAATTCGCGACGGATATCCAACGCCGCGCTTTCTGGGAGACCCTGCATATGTTCACGTCGGTCGGGTCCGAGTTAATCCAGAGAATCCGCGCGGGCTGTGGATGTGGGTTGTAGCCGACAACGTTCAGGTCGGAGCCGCACTCAACGCACTCCTCATCGCACAGCTTGTGATCGCCAATAACTTGATGGATGAAACATGAAGACGACTATTGTCAAATTCGGCGGTTCGAGTTTTCGAGATCCTTGTGACTACGCTCGAGTTGCTCAGCATTTAGCTAAGCTGCGGGCTGCAGGCGGAACCAAGATTATCGCCGTGGTCAGCGCAATGTATGGTATAACCGACAAGCTGAAAGCAACCATGCTTGGCGTCAACAGGGAAGCATCACCATCGAATCTCGATGCGGCACTTGCCACGGGCGAGATGCTAAGTGCCTGCATGTTGGAAGCTGCGGTCAGTCGCCTTGGGATTCCCGTGACGTCGTTGAACGGCTATGTCCTAGGGATACGCACAAATTCAGACTTCGGTCGGGCTTCAGTAGAAAGCGTCGATCCTCAGCCAATCAGGGCTGCACTTCAGGAGCATGACATTGTCATTGCCACGGGTGGTCAGGCAATTGATCAATTGGGCAGACTAACGTTTCTCGGCAGAAACAGCTCCGACCTGACAGCCGTCGTGATCGCAGCTATGTTAGGAGAGCAAGCTTGCGAAATATATTCAGATGTTAAGGGCGTCTACACCGCAGATCCTCATCTTGTACCAGGGGCACGATTAATCCCGAAGATTGGGTATTGGACGATTGCGCAGATGTCGCGGCAAGGCGCAAAGGTGCTGCACCATAGGGCAGTGGATTATGCTAAAAAGCACGCAGTCGCCATAGTTTGCAAAGCACTGACTAGTGACGGAGCGGAGACGGGCACGATCATCACAGGCCACGGATACTCCGGTTCCGTGACAGTAGCACGCGACGCAGCAGTATTAGCTGTCGCGAGTGACGCAGAATGCGACACTCTCCTTGTGCTTCTTGATCAACACGACATTAGCTCAATATTCTTTGAAGTGGACGGCAGGCCTTGCCTTTGCATCATAACCGACATCGATTTTGCGATGCGCCTTGTCGCATCGGCAGGCACGCGCGCGGTCGCCATCGGATCAAGGGTCGTGGTGACCGAGCTTAATGGCGCGATGTCGCGCGTCCACCTTCACGTTGACTACGAGAGCGCCTTGGCACATGCACAAAACATCCACGAACAGATGTATCCTGCAGCCATTCGCGATCTTGTGATAGAGAACGACTAAACAGCGCCACAGGCGACGCCCGAATGGAGGCGGCGGCGAAGTCGCTTGATCTGGCCATCGGCCCGGGGATGCTTCGACTTGGTAGCCGGGTGATCGCTAGCGACGATCGCCTGTTCCACCGCCCTGATAACCTCGGCACATCGTCGACTTCAACATGCAGCCTTCATCGCAGGGACAGGGCGCGGACAGACGCGATCGTTAACTTCGAAAACGTCATTGTCGAATGCAGGTTCTGAATCGCCGCTTTCCAGTTGGTAGACGAGGACAGTGCAAAGCGGCTGAAATCAACCCTTCGCCTTGCAGTGCGCCAGCACCTCGTCCTCGTGCTCCAACGCGCGCTTGATGCCCTTGCGCCGGCCGCTGGTTGCCAGACTCATCGCGCAGGTACCTCGCATGCTCGGGCCATTGATGCGGCCAGCGGCAGTCCGCGCCGCGGTGCCATATGACTAACGGCCCTTGATGACATCGCGGTCGGTCTTCAGCGCGCCTCCTAGTCTCCGACTTGTTTGATGTCCAGATGTCGTGGAAGTCTCGTCGCCAATGAGCCCAGCAGGCGGCCTCCTTAAAGCGAGATGTTCCCTTTTCTCCAGGCGCGTATAGCTTGCCATATCCTTTGTAGCCGTCAGCCTGAAGGATGCCGCTTGATTGCTTGAGGTGGCGGTGGACGTGCTCTTCTTTCCAGTCAGGAGCAAAATAGTAGACTGCACCGGGCGGGGAACTGCCTGCCCATGGACGCTGATCGCGGACATACGTCCAGATCCTGCCCTTCTTCACACCCTTGCCCAACCCCATATCCCGCAGCGAGCGATCCAGCACTCGGATCGGGGTGTCGTCGGCATGAAGGAGGTCACTTGCCATAATCGCCGTTTCGATCCGCTCGATGAGAGGCTGAAGCACCTGCATGGCGCGACCACACCAATCAACCATCGGCTGTCGGGAATGTCGGCGCCCATGCCGGCGAAGATCTCGTTCAGCCGGTACAGTGGCAAATGGTCGTCGAACTTCGAGACCAGAATATACGCCAAGAGGCCAGCGCCGGCCATGCTGCCCGGTATCGGGCGGCTGGGCGCTGCCACCTGCACCATTTTCTCGCAGCAGCGGCAGGACTTCTTCAGTCGAGCAACCTTGATGACTTTCATCTGCGCGGCGATCATGTCGAGGATTTCGCTGACGTCCTCACCGACAAGACGCAATTCACCTCCGCATTCCGGGCAGCAGGAGCCAGGATCGAGCTCTCGGCGCTCGCGAACCGCCTTGTCCGAGACGCGTGGGCGCCGGCGCATGATCTTTTCAGCCGTATCCGCCAAGGGAACAACAGACGCCGCCTCATCAGGTTCATCGATTGGCGCCGTACTGCCTTCAGCGGCGGCGATCAACAGATCCTCAAGCGCCAGTTCCAACTGCTCGATTTCACGCTCAATCTTTTCAGACGACTTGCCGAAGACCTGTTTCTTCAGCTTGGCAATGCGCAGCCGCAGCGTTTGGATTAACTGATCATGCGCTTGCAATGTGGCCGACATCTTCGCATTTTCCGCCTGCAAAGCGGCAATCATTGCCTTGAGAAAGGCTGGATCGTCCGGAAGATTTGTCGTCGCGCTAGACATGATCCTGACTACCACGAGCCAGGAGAAATTTCCATAAAAACCAGTGGTTTCAGTGAGATAAAATCACCCGACACGGGCCGGTGGCGCACCCCAATCAGGACGACGCCAATCGATCCCTTCCCACAACATCGCCAGCTGGGCCGACGTCAGCCGGGCAGTCCCGTCGGATGCCGAAGGCCAAGGAAACCGCCCCTTCTGCAAGATCTTGTAATACAGGCAGAAGCCCTGGCCATCAAAATACAGCAGCTTCAAACGATCGCCACGCTTGCCGCGAAAGGCGAAGACCGCGCCGCCAGTCGGCTTCTGACGCAAAACATCCTGCGCAAGCGCGGCAAGGCCTTCTACTCCCTTGCGCATGTCCGTGATCCCGCACGCAAGATACACCCGAACGCCGGTCCCAGGCCCAATCATGCTGCTTCCACTGCCCGGATAATCTGCGTCAGGACATCGGGAGCCATAGAACTCTCGAAACGAAGCGTGCGGCCGCAGCTCAATCGTAGCACGATTATTCCGCAGCAGATCTCTCTTCCTTCAGAGACATCGGCCTGAGCCGCACTCAGCCCGACCGGAATGAACACCGCATTCCCTGACGTCGAGAGCAGCCCCTTCTTCTTCAACTCGCTGCGCCAGGTGTAGATCTGCTGCCGTGTGACATCGTGACGACGAGCTACCTCGGTGATCGTGGCTCCAGCTTCCCCAACCGCCGTAACAATCGCGAGCTTGTCCTCGTTGCTCCACCGACGTCGGCGTTCTTGCCCAAGAATTTCTACGCGCATCGCAACCTCGCCTAAGACACGTCGCTAACGACGTCGTTAAACACGTGTCTTAGGCCATCAAGATCTCAGGCGGCAGGCGGTGCCAATCGGGCGGTTACGCCCAAAATAGACATGGCGGACTTGGCCAGCGCAAGCACCGCGGGCGTGATCCAAACTCACCCACCGGCTAGCTTCATAGAGTCGCGCCGCTTAGGGCCGGATGCTTCGATCCAGGTCGAAGCATGACAGCGTTAGAAGCCGGCGACCTTGGCGAGCGCCCGTTTCTCGCGGCGGCGCTGGACCGAAGAGGCAATGTTCATTGCCTCCCGGTATTTCGCTACGGTGCGGCGGGCGAGATCGACGCCGCCCTTCTTCAGCATGTCGACGATATCGTCGTCGGAAAGCACCGCCTCCGGGCTCTCCTGCAGGATCAGCGCACGGATCTTGTGACGCACGGCCTCGGCCGAATGGCTGTCTCCGCCGGCGACGGCGCTGATCGAGACGGTGAAGAAATATTTGAGTTCGAAGAGGCCGCGCGGCGTCAGCATATATTTATTCGACGTGACGCGGCTGACGGTGGATTCATGCATCTTGATCGCCTCGGCGACCGTTTTCAGGTTCAGCGGGCGCAGGTAATCGACGCCGTGCAGCAGGAAGGCGTCCTGCTGGCGGACGATTTCGCTTGCCACCTTCATGATGGTTTTTGCCCGCTGGTCGAGGCTGCGCGTCAGCCAGTTGGCGCTCTGCAGGCAATCGGAGAGGAAGGCGTGGTCCTCGCCGTTCTTCGTCACACGGGAAAAATAGGACTGGTTGACCAGCACGCGCGGCAGCGTATCCGGATTGAGCTCGACCAGCCAGCCGCCGTCCGAGGCGGGCCTGACGACTACATCCGGCGTGATTGCTTCGGAAACACCCGCTTCGAAGCCGCTGCCGGGCTTGGGATTGAGCTGACGGATCTCGCCGAGCATGTCGAGAAGATCTTCCTCGTCGACGCCGCAGAGCCGCTTCAGCGTGGCAAAATCGCGCCGGGCCAGCAGTTCGAGGTTTTCGACCAGAGCCTGCATGGCCGGGTCGTACCGGTCCTTCTGCCTGAGCTGGATCGCCAGGCATTCGGCGAGGCTACGGGCGAAAACACCTGGCGGATCAAGGCTCTGCAGGGTGGCAAGCACGCGCTCGGCCTGTGCGAGGCTCGTGCCCAGCCTCTCGCCCGCCTCGACGATATCGGCCTGCAGATAACCGCAGTCGTCGAGCTGGTCGACGAAATTCTGCGCGATCAACCGGTCGGCCATGTCAGGCAGGACGAAGGGGATCTGCTGGGCGAGATGATCGCGCAGCGACACCTGACCGGCGACGAAATCGTCGAGATCGTAGTCGGCGCCCTCACCGCTGCCCGGCATCGACTTCCACTGGCTGACGAGTTCCGGCGCATCGAGGCGCTGCGGGGCTCCGTCATCAGGAAAGACATTGGTGTAATTGGCGTCGAGTTCGTCGTTCAGCCGACTGGTGCTGGCGCTGCCGCCATTGTCATACCAGTCGCTGGAGAGCGCCTCGGCGCGGTTGTCATAGCCATCGTCGGAGCCGGCATCCTCAGGCTGATGAGCATACTCTCCATCTTCGGCATCGCCGCGTTCGCCGCCCGCCTCGCCGTCATTCGACGGAAATTCGAGCAGCGGGTTCTTCTCCACTTCCAGGGCGATGAACTGGTTGAGTTCGAAATGAGTCATCTGCAGCAACTGGATGGATTGCATCAGTTGCGGTGTCATCACCAGGGACTGGGTCTGGCGCAGGAAAAGATTGGCGGACAGTTTCATGACGAAGTTCCACTTAATTCTCGGGTCCATGCCTGATCATGACCTCAGGCACGGAGATCGATGCCTTCACGTGAAATTGGCACGTGCTTGGCATCATGAACCACTTGGGGCAACTTGGGCGCCCCGGCGCCAATAGCTTTCAAGAAAGCCTGCCAAATCATCGATTGAATTGCGAAAAAGAATATTCTTAATTTTAGTTATTTCGGCGAGCAGTGAACTTGGTTAGGAAAGTGCATTTGTCGCGGAGCCGACGACAGTGCAGATTGTCGCAATTGTCCATATTCCTTTCGTGTTTGGTCTCAGTTGTGAGGTTTAGGGTTCTCGTTGATCGGTTTCGTCCTCGGCGAGGATCCGCCAGGCGGCGCCTTGAAGGTCGTCATACTGGCCGCTCGTCAGCGACCAAAGGAATGCCAGGAGTCCCATTCCTCCCATCAGTAGCGCGATCGGTATGAGATAGATCAACATGTTCATGCGGCTTCGACCTCCGCACTCCTGCCGATCCGCCCTCGAATTTGCATATCCCGACGCTTGCCGAAGGCGTTCAGGCGCAGGGCGTTCGTCACGACGATGATCGAAGAAGTCGACATTGCCACCGCCGCTATCAGCGGCGTCGCCAATCCGGCAATGGCGATCGGCACCGCCAGAACGTTGTAACCGATGGCGAGAGCGAAGTTCTGCCGGATGAGGCTGGCGGATCGTCGCGCAACGGCGATCGCTTCCGGAACAGCGTCAAGGCGATCATTGAAGAAAACCAGATCAGCCGCCTGTCTGCCGATATCGGAGGCCGTGGCCGGCGCCATCGAGACATGCGCGGCAGCAAGTGCCGGGGCGTCGTTGATCCCGTCGCCAACCATGAGCACGCGACGACCTTCGCCATTCAGCCTCTGGCATTCCTCGACCTTCTGTTTAGGCGTCAGAGAGCCCAAAGCCCTGTCGATACCCAGGACATGCGCCGTATTGTCGACGACGGTCTGCCTGTCTCCGGACACGATCAGCGTTTCAAGGCCGGCTGCATCGAGCCGGTCGATGGCCTCGCAGGCACCTGGACGAAGCGTGTCATCGAAGAAGAAGCGGGCAAGATCGACGCCATTCTTCGACAGGACCACTTCCGAGAACGGACTGTCGGCGGTGCGGGGCACGACGCTGGTTCCGCAGGCAAACACCGCGTTGCCCAATCGATAGACATCTGCTCCATTCCTGGCTTCCAGTCCCCCGCCTCGGATTTCCGTGACGAGGTCGAAGACCATGAGGTCGGTTTCGGTATCCCGTACCAGGGCCCGAGAAAGAGGATGCCGTGAATGCGCTGCCAATCCACGAGCGATCACGGTGGCGCTCTCGTCCATGGCGTCCACTCTGACAAGGCGCGAACTGCCGATCGTCAAGGTGCCTGTCTTGTCAAAGGCCACGGTGTCGGTCTCGGCCAGTCTTTCGAGTGCTGAGCCGTCCTTCACCATGATGCCCTTCCGGAAAAGTTCGCCCGCGGCGACGATCTGGACCACGGGTACGGCAAGACCCAATGCGCATGGGCAGGTAATGATCAGCACCGCAACGGCGACCAGCATGGCCTGTTTCCAGTCTCCGCCCTGGAGGCCCCAGGCAAGGAAGGAGACCAGCGCCAGCAGATGCACGACCGGAGAATAGAGCGTCGCAGCGCGATCGGCGATCCTGCGATAGCGAGCTCTTCCGCCCTCGGCGGCTTCCATGAGGCCGATGATCTCCGAGAGAAGCGAATCCTTGGCAATTCTTGTCGCCCGCAGCACGAGGGAGCCGGTCAGATTCATCGCCCCGGAACTCACTTCGCTGTTGCTGGCGACGGCGACCGGGCTGCTCTCGCCGGTGACGATGGAGAGGTCCACGTCGCTCTCTCCGCTGACGACGATGCCATCGACGGGAACCCGTTCGCCTGCGGCTATCGAGATTTCATCCCCCGCCGCGATTTCTTCTACCGCAATGTAGCGTCGCGACCCGTCCGGATTGATCAGTAATGCTCCGCGCGGCGCCAGTCTTGCGAGTCCGTTGATCGCCGCCCGAGCCTTTTCCCGCATGACATGATCGAGGGTTCTGCCGATCAGCAGGAAGAAGAGCAGCGAGACCGAAGCGTCGAACCAGGCATGCTCGCCGTGATGGACGGTCTCCCACAATGAAACGCCATAGGAGAGCGTCACGGCGAGCGAAATCGGAACGTCAATGTTGGTGCGCCAGTGCCGCAGCGCATTCCAGGCCGATCTGAAGAAGAAGCGCCCCGCATAAACCAGCGCGGGCGCTGCTATCATCGCCGAGATCCAATGAAACATGTCGCGCGTCGCAGCATCTGCGCCCGACCAGACCGATACCGAGAGCAACATGATGTTGGCGGCCGCAAAACCGGACACGCCGATCGCGAGGAGAAGTTGATTTCTGGTCTTGTCGTTCTCGGGAGCTGAGGGCGTGAAGAGATGCGCGCGATATCCGGCCGAGTTGATCGCTGCCAGGATCTTGGACGGATCGGTTGCGCCCGTCTCGATCTCCTCCTGGTAGACGCAGCTCACCCTTCGGGCCGTGAGATTGACTCGTGCTGTCTTGACGAAGGGAAGCGCCAACAACGCCCTTTCGATGGTCGAAATGCAGCCACCGCAGTGGGCGTCGGGAACGCTCAGGTCCAGCTGGCGCAATCCTTCGCCGAGCGGCTGGCTGGCAAGGCGGACCTCTTCGGCATTGAGTGATGTCGTGCTGAGGGCAAGCACGCTTTCCGCGTCCATGGTACAGCAGTTCATTGGCCTGACTCCGCGGTATCGATGCGTTTTGCCTCATGCATGACGACAACGCCGCCGTTTCGCGAGGTGGCCTCGACGATCCAGTCACCGTCGGCGAGATCATGCTCCGCTTCGAACCGCCCCGCGGCTGTCTTCCTGAGCGTAAGGAGGAAGTCCTCGTGGTCTCCGACCGGACGTTTGAAATTCAGAATGACGTCGTCGACGATCGCAGGCGATCCGCTCTTGTCGTGAATATCGTAGCGGATCTCGTGCCCCGTTATGGAGAGGCTGCCCTCGATGCCGGAAGCGGCCATTGCCTTCATCGCCGCCGCTTTGCGGTTGAACTCCTGACTGGCGACATAGGTGTTTTCCACGACCAGACCGCTCCAGCTGGAAGAGGCATAGAAGGCCATGGTGACGTTTACCGCGATCACCACGCCAAAGAATGTCGAGGTCGAAAGCAGCATGTGCAGGCCTGTAAAACCTTGAGCGGAGGTCTTCATTTGATGTCTCCCGGTGCATTGAACGCCGCGCGGTAGGTTGCCCGATCGGCATGTTCGGTATCTTCGATAACGAACAGAAATTCATTGGTCGCGGCTCCGGTAGGCTTGCGCGTAACGAAGATCTTCAGCGTCGTGGCCGCGTCGGGCTCGGCATGTACTGTAAAGCTGCGGGCGTCTTCCTTGCCTACCTCGGGAATACGCATCGTCGCCCCCTCCAGCCCGACCAGGCTTATGTTCACATCCCTGGGCTTCGGCACCATGTTCAGGATACGAAGCGTGTAACCATTCCGCAGCGAGCCGTCGCTTTCCAGAACATACTGGGGGTTTCGGTCGTGAACGACGTTGAGTTCAAGGCGCTCCCGAAAGGTGAGATGGACGAGCATGGCCACGCCGACCGCCGCCCAGGCGATTGCGTAAAACACGGTTCTCGGACGAAAGATGATGCGCCAGTTGAAGTGCCGGATCGCCGGAACGAAAGTCCCATCATCGTTTCTAACCCTTGACGGCTGAACGGCTGTTCGCCCTACCCTGGTGGCAAGCGACATGTTGCTCGAGTATTCGCTCAGCGTGGCGTAGGCGATCAGGCCGCGAGGCTTCCCGCGCTTCTCCATACGACCGTCGCAGGCGTCGATGCAAAGCGCGCATGTGATGCACTCCATCTGCTGCCCGTTGCGAATGTCAATTCCCATCGGACACACGGCCACGCAGGCATTGCAATCGACGCAATCCCCGACCGGGATGCCCTTGGCTCGAGCGCTCTTGGGGTACCGCGACCGCTGCTCGCCCCTCCAGGCATTGTAGGTGACGACGAGAGAATTTTCGTCGAGCATCGCACCCTGGATGCGTGGCCAAGGGCACATATAGGTGCACACCTGCTCTCGCATGAGACCGCCGAGCACATAGGTGGTTGCAGCAAGGATGGCGACGGTCGTGTAGGCGGTTGCAGGAGCGTGGCCGGTGAACAGCGAAACAAGCAGGCACGGCGCGTCGGCAAAATAAAAGATCCACGCTACCCCCGTGACTACGCTTATCAGCAGCCAGATCGAATGCTTGACGACACGCTTCCTCAGCTTGGCAAAGCTCATTGGCCTAGCGTCGAGCTTCATTCGCGCGTTTCGATCGCCTTCGAGTGCACGTTCGACGACGAGAAAAAGATCAACCCAGACCGTCTGCGGACAAGCGTAGCCGCACCATGCGCGGCCAACCGCGGAAGTGACGAGAAACAGGCCGAGGCCTGCCATGACGAGGAGACCCGCTACATAGTAAAATTCCTGAGGCCAGATTTCGATGAAGAAAAAGAAGAAGCGCCGTGAGGAAAGGTCGATGAGGATTGCCTGGTCAGGCGCGTAAGGACCGCGATCCCAGCGAATCCATGGCGCGAGATAGTAGATGCCGAGCGTAACCAGCATGACGATCCACTTGAACCGACGGAATCGTCCCTCTGCACGCTTGGGAAAGACCTTCTTCCGAGGAGCGTAGAGAAGCTGCCGGTTGCGACGGGCGTTGACTGGCTCGCCACTGAGCCTTTTGATGTATCGGGATCTGGTGCGGTGCGGAGGTTCATGGGGCCTATCGGACTTCATCTGCCGTTGTCCCATCTGCTGCGCATCTGCCCTTGATGCAGATCAAGAGACAAGGCCTTCCCGCGAAAGGAAAACGCCATGGAGAGAGGGCGTGGCTTTGGGGGGCTACGGGGGAACAAGCAACCACGCTGGAACGTCCTCGACAAGGCTATTGCAACCGGCTTGTCTGCTCGTGGTCTTTGAGGCAGGTCCAACTGATGATCGACCTGCCGCTCTTTGCTAGGTCGTCCTGATTGGAAGGTGGCGGCGTGGCCTTGCCGCGTCGTGCCATAGAGATCGAAGATTTGGTTGTCGCCGTGAGCTGTCATGGTTTTTTTCCTCACGTCCCGCCGCCAAGCGAATGCACGAAAATGGTAAGTTCCTTGACGGTCGTATCGCCGAGACGCCCTGCCCAGGCAGGCATGACGCCATGCTTGGGAGCGGCCACCTGACGGATGATCGCATCCTCGCCACGTGCCTTCAGCCAAATCGCATCGGCGAGATCTGGCGCGCCCATTTCGGCTTTTCCTTTGGCGTCGTCGCCGTGACATGCGGCACAGTTATCGACGAAGACCTGTTTTCCGGCCTCTGCGAGGCCGGGGTCCGACGGTGTATTGGTCAGTCCCCAGACGTAAGCCGCGACCTGCCTTGTCTGGAGGGGATCCAGAACATCGGCAAAGGGCGGCATCTCGGAAGCATGAGTGTCCGTATCCTCGTCGAAGCGAATTCCATGCGCGATCGTCGCCTGGATGGCATCCAGGTCTCCACCCCACAGCCAATCGTTGTCGTTGAGGTTCGGAAATCCCGGGCCGCCGCTTGCTCCCGAGCCATGGCACGGCGCGCAGTTCACCTTGAATGCAGATGCGCCGCCGGCGACCGCGAATTCGCGAAGGGCAGAATCGGAATCGATCTCGTGCACCGTCTTGGCGGCGATCAGATCATGAAGCGTCGTCTGCGATGCCTTGGCCTGATCGAGGTTCTGCTGCAGCTCGGCGCGGCTGGAATAGCCCAGCATGCCCTTCGTAGCGTCGGTAATCATCGGGATCGCGGGATATGCGATCGTATAGCCCAAGGCCCAGACGATAGTGGCGTAGAAGGTCCACACCCACCAGCGCGGCATCGGATTGTTGAGTTCGCGGATGCCGTCCCATTCATGTCCGGTCGTTTCGACGCCGCTAAATTCATCGATATGTTTTTCCGACATCTCAATCATCCTTCAAGGGAATATCGGCGGCCTCTTTCGCCGTTTGGTTGCTGCCTGGGCGAAGAGTGAACACAATCGCACCGATGAAGAATGCCGCCATTGCCAGGAGCCCCCAGCTGTCGGCAAATTGTCTCATTGCAGTGTAGGTTTCCATGGATCACCTCATCGGTAACCGGTCGCGTCGTCGTAGGTCGAGAAATCGACCAACGTTCCGAGCATCTGCAGGTAGGACACCAGGGCATCCATTTCGGTCAGCGCGGCAGGATCGCCGTCGAAATCGCCGGTCTTCGCCTTCGGATAGCGGGCAAGCAGGGCCGTCGTATCTGCGTTCGGATCGGCTTGGGCCATCATGTCGGCCTCCGCGTTCGCCAGCATCTCGTCGTTATAAGGCACGCCCACGTCCTCGTTGGCCTTCAGGTCCATTCCGACGTCCTTGACCGTCACCCTCTGCTCTTTGAGGAAGGCGTAACTCGGCATGATCGACTCCGGCACCACTGCCCGAGGATAGGCGAGATGCTGGACATGCCATTCGTTGGAGTAGCGCGCGCCGACACGGGCCAGATCCGGCCCGGTTCGTTTGGATCCCCACTGGAAAGGATGGTCGTACATCGACTCGGCCGCGAGCGAGTAATGGCCGTAGCGTTCGACCTCGTCGCGGAAGGGCCTGATCATCTGGCTGTGGCAGAGGTAGCAGCCTTCGCGGATGTAGATGTTTCGTCCGGCCAGCTCGAGCGGCGTATACGGCCGCATGCCTTCCACCTTTTCAATCGTGTTCTGCAGGTAGAACAGCGGTGCGATTTCGACGATGCCGCCGATGCTCACGACGAGCAGCGAGCCGACGAGAAGAAGCGTCGCGTTCTTCTCGAGGATCTGATGTTTATCAAGTATCGATGCCATATCTCACCTCATTCGGCAGGCTGTGCTTGGGGCACGAAAGTGGTTGGGATTGCAGCTTCGTCGCGCACGTGGCCGCGGATCGTCATGAACACGTTCCAGGCCATGACGAGACCGCCCGCCAGGTAAAGCGTTCCGCCCACGGCGCGCAGCACGTAGTAGGGGAACATCGCCGCGACTGTCTCCGCGAAGGAATAGACGAGGAAGCCCTGGGAATTGTACTCGCGCCACATGAGCCCCTGCTGGATGCCGGCAACCCAAAGCACGGCGGCGTAGACAACGATCCCGAGGGTTGCGAGCCAGAAGTGCCAGTTGACCATCCGCAGGCTGTAGAGACGCTCGCGTCCCCATAGCTTCGGCGTCAGGTAGTAGATCGCCCCGAAGGTGATCATACCCACCCAGCCGAGAGCGCCGGAATGCACGTGGCCGATCGTCCATTCGGTATAGTGGCTGAGCGAATTGACGGTTTTCACCGACATCATCGGGCCTTCGAAGGTCGACATGCCATAAAAGGCAATGGCGACGATCATCATCCGGATGATGGGATCGGTGCGGATCTTGTCCCAGGCGCCCGAAAGGGTCATGAGGCCGTTGATCATGCCGCCCCAGGAGGGCATCCAGAGCATGATCGAGAAGACCATGCCGAGCGTCTGGGCCCAGTCGGGCAGTGCCGTGTAATGCAGATGATGCGGGCCGGCCCAGATGTACATGAAGATCAGCGCCCAGAAGTGGATGATCGAAAGCCGGTATGAATAGACCGGTCGGTTGGCCTGCTTCGGCACGAAATAATACATCATTCCCAGGAAGCCGGCGGTGAGGAAGAAGCCGACGGCGTTATGGCCGTACCACCATTGGGTCAGCGCGTCCTGGACACCCGAGAAGACAGAATAGCTCTTGGAGCCAAGGAACGAGGCCGGAACCGCCAGGTTGTTGACCACGTGCAGCATGGCGATGGTGATGATGAAGGCAAGGTAGAACCAGTTTGCCACATAGATGTGTGGCTCTTTGCGCTTCAGGATCGTTCCAAGATACACGGCGAGATAGGCTACCCAAACGATGGTCAGCCAGAGGTCGACGTACCACTCAGGTTCGGCATATTCACGGCCTTGAGTGATTCCAAGAACGTATCCGGTCGCAGCCATCACGATAAAAAGCTGGTAGCCCCAGAATACGAACCAAGCCAGGTTGCCGCCGAAAAGACGCGCGCGACAGGTGCGTTGCACGACGTAGAATGACGTCATGATGAGCGCATTGCCGCCAAAGGCGAAGATAACCGCCGACGTGTGCACGGGCCGCAGTCTTCCGAAATTGAGATAAGGGGCGATGTTGAGGTCAGGAAAGGCCAGTTGCAGCGCGATGATCACGCCAACCAGGAAGCCAACCACGCCCCAAAACACCGCGGCGATCAAGCCATACCGTATCACCTCGTCGAAATAGCCGGACTTATCGACGTTACGCTGTCGGCCTGCCGGCGAAAATTCAACCTTGCTGACCATCAGCACAGCCCCCATAACGAGGCAGAGGCAAAGTATGCCCATATGAACCGCAAAGAGATGATCATGCGCGAATGCGGCTAGTAGCAGCGCTAGAAACGCCGCGACCGCGATCACCATCGTTTCCGTTGTGTAATTCATGATGTCGTCCCCAGTACGCCGACGACCGCTTCGCGGCCGTCTTTCTCGCCAGGACTGTCATGAAGCCGCAAATTGCTCCTTGATCCACATCAACGAGAGGACAAAAAGACGGAACGACGCTGCGGTTATAAGTACAAAGGCTTTAATCCGCTGACACGCGCTGACTATTCCACCGTCAAGTCCACGTCCCGTCCATTGTTGCCCGTGGGCAAGCCCACTCGGAGAGCCGGCATACGGTTTCGACACGCTGAATGAAGGGTCGCTGGCCGTTGAAGGCCCAACAGGAGAGCCAAGAATTTTTTGCAAGCCTCGACCGGAATATGAGTGGTCGAATGCGACCCGAATTTTCGAATGCGGGAGCCATGTAGTTAGCCATGCGTCCACCTGAGCTCGAGCCTCGTCCTCCGATGACCTCAACTTTGATGTCGCTGTATTTCTTCTGCAGCGATCCCAGGCGAGCCAGCGCTCGCCCGCAGGGTCCGCAGGTAGTCGAAAAGAAGTCGAGGATGTATATCTTGCCGAACTGGAAGTTGGAAAGCGGTTCGCCGCGTAGCCAGTCCAGCGCTTCGATCGACGGAGCTGGAGAGCCAGCACCCAAAGTGTTTACCCCCGCTTCGTGCCAGAAATCATCGCGTTGTGACAGACATCAGGTCGAGCCGATTTGATTTCCGTCAATCTTGGGCCCGAAACATCAATAGCGACAAAAAACTAGACCGCGCCTAGCACACTCCTGAACCCCGCATCACAAATGATTGTCGGGTGAGATCGATGCCAAATCAGGATGACAACAAGGGCTTTATCCCCTCGTGATAGAGACCCTATCGGTAACAACCAACGTGCGGCAATGCGGGGTTGATTCTTCATTTCGATTAATATTCGAACCGCTCCAGCATCCTCCTCAACAGTGCATTCTGCATTTGAAGCTTGCGCGCCAACTGGTCTCGGAGAAGGCTGATCTCTTCATCAAGATTGATTGCATCGTCAGAAGCGGTAGAAACATTTGAAGACGGTCGAAGAACGACTGCACTCATTTTCGCCTTCTTGCGGCGCTTTCGCGTCGGACCTTCGCCAACACGAAAGACCCTAGGTGCGGCATGCGCGGCTGTATTAGCCTCATCGGACAAAGCCGGATCAGGCGCTTCCACGGGCCTCGCGCCATCGATATTTACGCGACCATCAACAGCGCTTGCCGTTTCTTCCGAATAAACCGGAACCGCTAGAACCGCTGCGGAATGACCGTGAGGAACTGGCTTTTTGTCAGCCGGACCGTCTGTGGCGTCCAATTCGTTATTGGCTGCTCTTTCAGTCGGCTTGGCGATAGCCAATACGTCCGGCTTCACGCCATCTGCCGAGCCGTGTTCTTGTCTCTGCTGGCGTCGCGGGGACACCAGCCGGGCAAGAAGTTTCCATGGAGACGCCATTTGTTTAACCTCGAATTCTACCCCGTGTGCAACTGCGAGAAAAAGCGTTGGCGGCAGAACGAACTGCCGCCATGATCTTGACTTCAACAAGCATGAGAATGCGGCCAGCGCTTGGCCGTCTGCTGCCGATCAACCGAGGTTGAGCCGCTTTCGTAGATCGGCATTTTCTGCACGGAGCTTCTCGGCCAGCAGCTTGCGCAGTCTCTGGTTTTCCTCTTCCAGCTGCAGAAGATCCGCAAACTCATCAACTGCAGCCACCGACGGTGCGGTCGCTGTCTGCACCGCCCTTGGAGCACGTTTGACAGGCGCACGTCTGGCACTTGTCGCACCTTCGTCAGACTTTGCTTTGCGTCCTCTCTTCTGCTTTCCGGCGGTGGCATTCGAAGCCGCTGCCGGTTGCACAGAAACGGCTACTGAAGCAGTTTCAGGCACTGCCTTCTTGGCGCGAGGTTTGCGCACTTTTTTCGGTACATCGGGCGCCGCGGCGGCCGGCGTGTCGGCATTGATCATCGTAGCGTTTTCATCGGCCATTGTGGTCTCCTGTAAAGCCGATGCATTTGTCTCCTGCCCGATCGGCAGTGTCAATAACGGTCCAGCCTGTTCTTCTCGGGCTACAAGCAACTCGCTGCTTCTTGCCTCAGGAATTAATGACATAAATGGCATTGCCTCGTCCTGCAGATCTTGAGCAACCGACTTGAGATCCGTGTCTCCCCAAATCGAGCTCGGTTTAGAGTTGAGTTTTCGCCGACCTGATTTGTACTCGACGGCAAAGCTGCGCTGTACTTTTTTCAATTTAAGAAGCCTCGGTGTCTCGGTAATTTTTCAGCGACGTCTTCAGCATCGCAACAAGCCTGCAAATAATCACTATCGCGCCGGCTGTGTCCACAACGGCCTGCGAATTTCACATGCTATCGCTCTTCAGCCCGAGTGACCTGATGCGCAGGTACAACACGATATCACGGGCCCTACGGGGTCCACTCAAATTGACGAAGTCATTTCTGCGGGAGTGGATGGCGGTTATGCGGCAGGGTTCCGCGGTGACGCGGCTGAGGCGGTTCATTTGTGAGATAAGGCGGTTGACGTGGCCGAGGGTATCAGTTTCTAAATTGCCGCCCAGGACAATCTCTCCGATACAATGGGTAACACGCCAGAGCAGAGGAGCAGGAGTTGCCAAACCCTTCGCGCAATCCACCGATGACAGAAGCACGACGATCGAGGGCCTAGACCACTTGGTTGCGTTGAGCGACTTTGTCCTCAATCTGTAGCACGGTAGCGGTGGATGGCGTTTGTTTGTCTTTAAGCCGGGGTGAGAGTGCTGCGACTCAACCGTATTTTGGAGACCGGAGTTGGATGTTAGCCCGGCATTTGATGGAGCGGATCGAGGGTAAAGCGTTCGGGCTGTGAAGCCCATGCCTTGCAGATGAACTCGTAGGGTGTGAGGCCCTTGAGGGTCTTGAGCCTGCGGCCAAAGTTATAAGCGGCGACGAAGTCGGCGAGGTGCTGACGAAGTTGATCGTGGCTTTCATAGTAGAAGCGTCTGACGGTGGCATCCTTGATGGTACGGTTCATCCGCTCGACTTGACCGTTGGTCCGCGGATGCTTCGGCTTGGTCGTGCGGTGCTCGATATCGCTGGTGGCGCAGGTGTATTCGAAGGCATGGGCCCGGAAGCGTTCGCCATTGGCGATCGCTTCTTTGATCAGCGGGACAGCCGAGCCGCCAGCGCCGGGTGTGGTGAACTGGATGCCGTTGTCGGTGAGCACGGTGTGGATCTTGTAGGGGACGGCCGCAATCAAGCGTAGGAGGAACTCGCGCGAGACGGCAGTGGTAGCCTTCTCGTGCAGTTCGACGAAGGCAAACTTCGAGGTGCGATCGATGGCGACAAACATGTGCAGCTTGCCCTGTTCGGTGCGCACCTCGCCAATGTCAATGTGGAAGTAGCCGATAGGGTAGCTCTTGAACTTCTTCTTCGACGGCTTGTCGCCATCGACATCCGGCAGGCGGCCGATGCCGTGACGCTGCAGGCAACGATGCAGCGAAGACCGCGTAAGATGCGGGATTGTCGGCTGCAGTGCATAGAGGCAGTCATCGAGCGGCAGCAGCGTGTACCTGCGAAAGGCAACGATAACGGCCTCCTCCTCGACGGAGAGCACCGTCGATCTCGGCTCTTTCGGGCCGGTCGGAAGGTCCGCAACCGAGGACCGCTTCCGCCACTTGGCGACGGTCTTCTGATTGATCCCGTAACGCTTCGAAAGCGTTCTCAGGCTCTCTTGACTATGTTGTATCGCTCGACGGACTGCCTCTGTCGTCGTGGCGCTCCCATGAAGAACCTGGCCCATAGCGCATCCCTTGATTCGGAAGACAAGGATGCCCCATCAAAGCCTGGGATCAAATATCTAGGTGATGAGAAATTGCGATTACGCTCGGACATTTCGATGAGCAGCGCACAGTGTAGGAACCGAGCTTTTTGGTTTCGCTAGGAATCAGACGTCACACTATCTAAACCGCGGCGGCTGCAAAGGGCAGATGGAGAAAACATCATCCTAAATTCGCCTGCGAATTGCCATGAACGTCGGGCCAAAAGTTCCTACCGGGGCATCGGCAGAGCCCAATCGCGATAGAGGCTATTCAGGGCAGTCGCAGTGTGGCACTCGACAGTTGGCAAGCCGAACTCCTGAAGAACCGTCGCATATCTGACGCCGCTGTTACGGCTCTTAAAGAGAATCCAATAAATCATCTCCCATTTGATGCTGTCTTTGGCACCTTCGAGATGTCCGGCGCGATCCGATTGATCGGCAAGGGTTCGCTTGAGATAGCGAAAAAAGCGTAGCCAGTGATTTGAAGTGATGGCGCGGGCTAATCGCTGCGGCATCAGGCGCGAGTAGCTGCCTTCGATAATCCACCGCTCTTCGTGGATTGCCGCATCATGAAGCGCGGCAAATTCTGCTTCCGGGCGCGACTGCCAATCCGTTCCGGGCAGATGGTGAAGTTGATCGAGATGCACGGCTGGAATACGGAGCTTTCTAGACAGGGCAACCGCCAAAGTCGACTTGCCTGCGTTTGAGGGGCCAATGATCGCGATGCGCTCGCCAAGAGAATCTAAAGGCAGTATAGGGACACCGCGCGGGAGATTGGCAGCGCTTTTATTGGCGGCAGGCAACGGAGCGGGCGCGAGAGCTCGTGTCGCCGGTCGCTCCTCACACGTCACCGAGGAGCTATGGAGATGGTTACGGCCGAGCGTTCGGTGGATGGCCAAACGTCGATCCTGAACAGGCTTTGCGCGAATACGCGATAGATCGACGGCGATGTTCGTCATCCGTTTCAAAGTTCATGGACCTGGGAATGGGTTGTTGGTGGCGGCTCGATCATAGCCGAGAGTGGCGACCTAGCTTACCGGTAGCAGGAAGTTGAGATCCGCTCGATTAGTAAATTCTACCAAGACCGGATATGAGAATGATGGCCAACAGTCAAGAGGGGTCGGTTTTTAAGGACCTGACTGTACCCCGATGGAGAGCATCTTCCATTTGGATCTCTCGCGCTTAGAGCGGGAGGTTCCAGCACGCGTCTATTCGAGCAATCTTGTTCAGGGCGCTTACCTCCTAGGTAACAAAGGACCAAATCGTTGGAAATAGGTGCCCGTTCTAATACGAGGCTTGATGGTCACCGTATGCCGCCGCCCTCTCCATCGCGGTAGTGATCGAGGCAGATTGCGACACGACATGTCCGCACCCTTACAAAACACCCTCGGTATAGCGACAATAAACATCTGCAATGTCGCAGGGTTACCGGCTCAACCTGATTGGCATGAGAAGTGCTCAGAGTAAGCGGGGCCCTACAGTCCAAGTCCGATTGGGAGCTTAAACGACTATGCACATCGTGGTCTGTATCAAACAGGTGCCGGACATTGAGGCCTGATATCGTCTTGATCGGGAAGCGGACAATTGACGGCGACACAGCCCCCGTCGGACGCGGAATCGCAAAGAGGCTGAACCTCCAGCAACTGTCTTACCTAGCAAAGATTGTTTTCATTGATCCCATTTCTCGCGAGCTCGTGGTTGAGCGGCGCGCGCAACGTGGCGCTTTGGCCATCTCGGCATCGGTCTCCACAACAGGAATATTAGCAAGCCATGGCAACTTTGAATGAGTATCTCCGACAGAAGCACGAAGCACTACTCGATTGGCGGGCGCGCGTCAGAAAGGGGGATCTGAGTGCGGTCACACTTGAGGCCAGTGCAAGCGCTGAAGGCCGCAGCGGCGTGCGACGTATCCGAATTCGAGATTTCCAGGTCATTTCCGACAGCCCGCCCGAGTTCGCAGGCTATAATCTGGGTCCGTCGTCTCCAGAACTGCTGCTCGGTGCGCTTGCGAGCTGCCTGACCCATACTTTTCTGATCCACGCTTCCGATCAGGGCGTGCCGCTGGAATCGCTGCATGCGGAAGTCTCCGCCACGATCGATCCGCGTGCAGGTGCAGAAGGATATCAAGACGTTCCCGTCTATCCCCAGGACATCAACTACCTGGTCACACTAGTATCTCCCGCAAGTACCGCGGACGTCGCCAGACTGCGGGCGACCGTGGAAAAGCTCTGTCCAATCCTCAATCTCCTGAAGCGCGGAAACGAGGTGCGCGGGCAGTTGGATCACCAGCAACCCTGACCACTATATAGGGAGCGCCGACTGATGACCGTGTACGTCATGTGTCAGCACGTGTTCTCGACTTCGTCTCGTGTAGGAACCCGTCGAATGTCGCTTGCTGCATAAGTCCCCAAATTGGTATCGACTGAAGGATCAAATCATGCGCGGCATTCGAAATGCGCCTGCGGCACGGCGACAAAGGGTGCTCCGCTAGGGGCGACCTGGCGCGCCCATAGACTTGTATCGTCCGATGGCCATTTCGACCAGCGAACGTTTGCCGTGGCCTTCGGAGACCTGCATTCCATCCAGCCCCTTAAAGCCGTGAAATCAATATATGTATGTATATAAGCAATAATATATCCTACAGCTCACAGAAGTTTATAATGCAATTTGTATTTTTGCGGCGAAGAAAGGTATACTATAAAATATATCCGGCTCATCTGTTGCGTTGCTGATGGTTTTCATGAACTGTCCCAAATAAGAGCTGCGATAGCGCACCACAGGAATATCGTTTCCTATGAATGCTGAAAACTTGCCGGCGACATCATCGTCGGGAGGCTCGCACAAGGAGCACGATGACATGCACCACAAAAAGCAATCAGACAAGCACCCTGGCTACTCGCATCTGCGGTTGGCAACCATCGATGGCGCGTCGCTGCCTGGTCTGCAATTGTCAATCGACCGGCAGGAGGGCTCCCGGTCGACGAAGAAGACTTTTTTCCAACAATGGCTTCTGGATTTTGCTTTCGGTTGCGAGCTATTTTATCCGATCCAGCTATATGAACATCTCGCAACAAGCGAGGGCGAAGACAAAGGCGTTGAACCTTTGAGTGAGAGTTACGAATATAGAATTGGGAGAATTCGGGCCGGCCGCCAGGTTTCTCATTTGAAATCCACGTCTCTCGGGTTTCCAAATTCCAGAATGGAAGCGCCGGCTCAGTCGCCAACGCTTTCAAATTCGAAAGATGGTAAGAAAGTCTTCAGAAACCTGACCATCGTGCGGTACACGCGAGCCGCAGTTCAAACCCTGCTGCCGCTATCATATACGCGGACAACGGTCGCCCGTCGGCAAAAATCAAGGATATTTGACCCGCAAGGTTTGCCCAATTATACTACAGAAAGGATTTCATTCTCCATGTCATTATGTCCTGCGAAATGCATTCGCATCGCCGCACTTGCAGCGGCCGCCATCTTGCTGGGCACCCAGATCGCAGTTGCGCAAGAGCCTTCTATAGAATCTCAGTGGCTGAACACGCCGGCATCTCGAGTGGAAGCGCTTGCGATCCTCCAGACCTTGAATGCAAATCTCCTGAGTAACGCCAGTGCCACGTTTACCCTTGACCGCTGGTGCGCCGCGCATAAGCTCGCACCGGAAGGTTCAAAGATCGTAGCTCAGCGTGTGGGCGGGCAAGGCAAACCGGCCGATGAGCACATCCGTGATCTTCTGAGCGTCGGACCCGGTGAGTTGATCGCCTATCGCCGCGTCCGACTGGTCTGCGGCGAACGCGTCTTGTCCGAAGCCGACAACTGGTATGTACCTGCAAAATTAACTGCAGAGATGAATCAGGCGTTGAATACCAGCGATATCGCGTTTGGCAGAGCCGTTCAGGCTCTCAATTTCACTCGCACAAACCTGTCTGCCAAGTTGCTCTGGTCCCCTCTATCCGAAGGCTGGGACATGGACGGCTTAACAGCGCATGAAACAAGTTCCCCCGGCCTGCCGGCGTTCCTGCTCGAACATCGAGCCGTATTGAAACTTCCAGACGGCACGCCGTTTAGCGCCCTGGTCGAAAGCTACACGGAAAAAGTACTAGACTTTCCAGTTCCGCGTCTGCTTTCTCAATAGTGCTTCGGTATCTCGTGCATGCGACAAGGGCGCTTGTCTTGCGGAAGCGTGCCGGCCGGACGATTGCCCTTGTCCATCGTTTAACAGCGGCGACACGCACGATATCCTGTGTGTAACCTAACCCCGAGCCATCGCAGATTGTCGCTTGACAGTCCCCTCGGCAAGCCTCTACCCTTTTTGCATTCACCAGGGGGGTCCCGGCAAGGGGCTGAGATACTGCTGGACAATACGGCTTTGCCGATTGTGGCGCAGTGACCCGTTGAACCTGATCCAGTTCATACTGGCGTAGGGACGGTGCAAGCGCTCGAAGCAGTGGATTCACGCGCGGAATCCGTGCCGGCGTCTTTTCATCATTCCGGCTGAGGACTGGGTCTCCAATCGAAAACTTGGAGCCTCAAACCATGAAAATTGCCGCGAAGACCATCACCCCCACAGTCACCAAAGGCCCGCTGCCGGCGTCGCGGAAGATTTACATCCCGGGAGACATACACGCCGACATCCGTGTGCCGATGCGCGAGATCAGCGTTCATCCGACATCGGGCGAGCCGCCTGTTGTCGTCTATGATTCCTCCGGTCCCTATACGATCGAGGGTGCTGATATCCGCATCGAGCAGGGCCTGTCGCAGCTCCGCCGCGACTGGGTGCTCGCGCGCGGCGATGTCGAAGCCTATCAGGGCCGCCATATCCGCCCCGAAGACAACGGCTTTGCCAGCGGCGAAAGGCTGACGCCCGAATTTCCCACTAAACGTCAGCCGCTACGAGCCAGGGATGGCAAGGCGGTCACCCAGCTCGCCTATGCGCGATCAGGCATCATCACGCCCGAGATGGAATTCATAGCCATCCGCGAAAACCTTGGTCGCAAGGCGCAGGCGGATGCCATGGTCCGCGACGGCGAAAGCTTCGGCGCCCATATTCCGGACCATGTGACGGCGGAATTCGTCCGGCAGGAAGTGGCGGCGGGTCGGGCGATCATCCCCGCCAACATCAATCATCCGGAATCCGAGCCGATGATCATAGGCCGGAATTTCCTGGTGAAGATCAACGCCAATATTGGCAATTCTGCTGTCACCTCGTCCATGACGGAAGAGGTCGAGAAAATGGTCTGGGCGGCCCGCTGGGGCGCCGACACGGTCATGGATCTTTCCACCGGCCGCAATATCCACAATATCCGCGAATGGATCATCCGCAATTCGCCGGTGCCGATCGGTACCGTGCCGCTCTATCAGGCGCTGGAGAAGGTCGAGGGCATTGCCAAAGACCTGTCCTGGGAGGTCTATCGTGACACGCTGATCGAACAGGCCGAACAGGGCGTCGACTATTTCACCATCCACGCCGGCGTGCGGCTTCACTACATCCCGCTCACCGTCAACCGCGTCACCGGCATCGTCTCGCGCGGCGGTTCGATCATGGCGAAGTGGTGTCTCCATCATCATCGCGAAAGCTTCCTATACGAACATTTCGAGGAGATCTGCGACATCTGCCGCGCCTATGACGTCTCCTTCTCGCTCGGCGACGGCCTGCGTCCCGGCTCCATCGCCGATGCCAACGATGCAGCGCAATTCGCCGAACTGGAAACACTGGGAGAGCTGACCAAGATCGCCTGGGCGAAAGACTGCCAGGTGATGATCGAGGGCCCCGGCCATGTGCCGATGCACAAGATCAAGGAGAACATGGACAAGCAGCTCGAGGTCTGCGGCGAGGCACCCTTCTACACGCTCGGGCCGCTGACGACGGATATCGCACCGGGGTACGATCACATCACCTCTGGAATAGGCGCAGCCATGATGGGCTGGTTCGGCACCGCGATGCTCTGCTACGTCACGCCGAAGGAGCATCTCGGCCTTCCCGATCGCACTGACGTCAAGACCGGCGTTATCACCTACAAGATCGCGGCCCACGCGGCTGATCTCGCCAAGGGGCATCCGGCAGCACAGCTGCGCGATGACGCGCTCTCGCGTGCCCGTTTCGAATTCCGCTGGGAGGATCAGTTCAACCTCTCGCTAGACCCCGAAACCGCCCGCAGCTTCCACGACGAGACGTTGCCGAAGGAAGCCCATAAGGTGGCGCATTTCTGCTCCATGTGCGGCCCAAAATTCTGCTCCATGCGCATCTCGCACGATATCCGCGCCGAAGCACAGAAGGAGGGTCTGGATGCGATGGCAGCGCGTTATCGTGAGGGCGGCGGCATCTATATGCCGATAGAAACCCAACAGCAATTGGGCGAATGAGATGCGTGTGCTTGTCAAAGGCGCCGGCGTTGCCGGCCTGACGGTGGCGCATGAACTGCGCGCTCGAGATGCCGAGGTCACCGTGCTCGATCCATATGGCAGTTTCCTCGGCGCTGCATCGTGGCTCGCGGGCGGAATGTTGGCGCCCTGGTGCGAGCAGGAGAGTGCTGATGGCGCCGTGCTGATGCGCGGCCTCACCGCCGCCGACAAATGGGACGCAATGGTGCCTGGAGAGGTGCGACGAAACGGAACGCTCGTGGTCGCGTCGGCCCGCGATCTTGGTGAACTGAGACGCTTTGCCTGCCGCACGACCGATTATGAATGGCTGGAAGAGCCGGCGATCGCGTCGCTGGAACCCTCTCTTTCCGGGCGATTCCGGCATGGGCTGTTCTTTCGCCGCGAAGCCCATCTCGATCCTCGGCGAGTGTTGTGTCTGCTGCGCACCAAGCTGACGGTTCAGGGGGTCACCTTCGTGGGCGAGAGCCCGCACGAGGAGAGCTTTGACGGTGTCGTCGATTGCACGGGCGCAGCGCAGATCGGCGAGGCGAAGGAGTTGCGCGGCGTTCGCGGCGAAATGCTCTACCTTAGAAGCTTTGACGTGGATCTCTCCCGGCCGGTCCGCTTGCTCCATCCGCGTTTCCCCGTCTACATCGTCCCGCGTGGAGACGGTCTGTTCATGGTCGGCGCGACGATGATCGAGACGGAATTCGACGGGCCTATAGTCGCCCGTTCACTGATGGAACTGCTCAACGCTGCATACACGCTAAATCCGGCCTTTGCCGATGCAACCATAATCGAAACGGGTGTCGGAATCCGCCCAGCCTTTCCGGACAATCTTCCACGTGCAAGCCATCAGGGGAAGGTGATCTCGCTCAACGGCCTCTACCGCCACGGCTTTCTGCTCGCGCCAGCCATGGCCGCCGAGGAGCGGCGAACATTTCACCGCCTTTCGCACTACGCCGTCGAAGTCGCGGCTGCCGGCGACATTGGCGCAAGCACCGGCCTATCGTAAGAGCGGCATGTCACGGGTGAGACGCGCATACGCCTTCTACGGATGCTCCTTGCAAATGTGAGCGCGGCATCGCGCTCTCAATCGTCTGTCTAGATTTGGACGGGGCAGGAACGAACTGTTACCCGAATGGGCCAATACCCGCTGGCGGGTGGACCAGCACACGATTCGGCACGAGCGACCTCAACCTGTTGCGAGATGCGCCCGTCCAAGCGCTAAACGTACACACTAAGGATGTACAAAGTGGAAAGCCTAGGATATAGTACATCCACGTACACACAAGGTTGATGACATGCACACCACTAAAGCTTTCAAGAATGGAAATTCCCAGGCGGTTCGCATACCGGCGGAACTGGCGTTTGAGCGAACCGATGTTGAGTTGGAAATCGAGCGCATCGGCGACGAGCTTCGCATCCGTCCTGTGCATCGCTCCCTGGCCGGCGTTCTGGATGTATTCGCCCGCTTCTCTCCGGATTTCATGCGCGACGGAAGAGAGTCCCATGAGCAAGAGGAGCGGGATAAGATCTGATGGCGCGTTACATGCTCGATACGAACATGTGTATCTACCTGATGAAAAACCAGCCGGAGCAGGTCGCTCGCCGCTTTGCCAGTTGCTATGTAGGGGACGTGGTGATGTCCGCCATCACCTTCGCGGAACTCGAGTACGGTGTTTCCGCATCCGATGATCCGGCACGAGAACTTGATAATCTCACCGCCCTGGCCGAGCTGATCACGGTAGAGCCGTTTGGGATCGCAGCAGCGCGTGCCTACGGTCCGGTTCGAATGGCGACGAGAGACCGGAAGAAAGATCATCTCGACAAACTGATCGCATCGCATGCGATCGCTCTGGACACGGTATTGGTGACCAACAACACGCGGGACTTCCTGGCGTATCCCGGACTGAAGCTCGAAAACTGGCTGGACGCGGAACGCAGAGAAACCAATTAACCCGTCCCAGCGGCTATGCCGTGAGATGCGGGCAGGGAGTGGACCTTGACGGGGGTCGTGCTAAGAGTGCCAACGACCAAGGTGCGATCGGCGAAAAGGGCGATGTCAAATTAACTTCTCTAGGTGCGTTTGCGGTATGATGCGGGCTCAGGCCGTCACTGCAGTAGCCATTTTCCGTTGGGCGAACGCATCGAGACGATGCAGGTGAACCGCGATGGCGGAACGCGTTGGGTGTGAAGGGACGACGAGATTTCGCACGGCCGAGAAGATGTTGGTGAAGCGTTGCAACGCACCCGGTGAGCGAAATCGTTGCATCATCCGCTGACGTTTTCGCAGCGGCAAATGCGAATTCTCGGCACGATTGTTCGGGCCCCTTGTGCGATCGATGGTCGAGTAGGCATGACCTGCCGCCGTGCCGCTCCATAGGAGCGGAGCTTGTCGGTGACGATGCGCTTCGGCAGGTATCCTTGCTTCCAGCAGGCGTTTGGCCGCCTTGGTCTTGCGTAATTCTGACCTACCCTGTTCCGTCCTATTCCCTTCGTTGGTTTGAGGAACTGCTTCCGGCGGACACGTGGCGGCGATCGATCGTCAACAGCCTGATGATTGGTGGCGGGACTACGTTGTTAGCCACCTTACTTGAAATGGCGGCTTCTTTGGGCCTTCGAGCTCGAACCCTTTTGTTGCGCGGACATTCCGCACACTTTTCCGTCTGCCAATGGTGGTGCCTGCGGTGGTGCTTGGTGTTCGGATGCAGGTGCTTCTCGCTCGACTCGGCCTGACGAATACCTACTTAGGGTCATCATCGCTCATACAGTTGTTGCCGTTCCATTCGTTGTCATCAGTATTGGCGGAGCACTTTCCGGAATCGACGGCGAACGGAGCTTGCATCGCAAAGCCTCGGCGCCTCGCCGTGGATTGTTTTTCGCCGCGTAACGTTTGCCACTTGCAATGCCGGGAATTCTATCCTGTGCGGCGCAGCCGAAATGGCTCCGCACCGCAACCCGCCGCTACCGAACCAACAACAGCAACCAAAAACCGCTGGAGCGAACTCAAAACTGGATAAAACTTGAGGGCAAGGTCAAAACCTGTAATCACAGCTTCAGGCACTTGTCGAAGTCCTTCGCAACGCAAGCTTTGAGCGACGGATTCGATCCAACATCGACAATCTGCCTTATGTCAGTTAAGGAAATCTCATTTGTTCGCTCTCGGTGACCTTGCCCCCAAGTTTTATCCAGTTTTGAGTTCGCTCCAGCGGTTTTTGGTTGCTGTTGTTGGTTCGGTAGCGGCGGGTTGCGGTGCGGAGCCATTTCGGCTGCGCAGCACCGCATCACGTCGCGGGTTGAGTGTCTGAGCGAATTCGGCCGGTGTCAGCCAGCCAAGGCCTGAATGCGGGCGTTGATCGTTATAATCGCTACGCCAGTTTGAAAGCGCAGACCGGGCATGAGCAAGCGACGAGAACAGAGTTTCATTCAAGAACTCGTCTCGCAGCCGCCCGTTGAAGCTTTCGATAAAAGCGTTCTGGATCGGTTTTCCAGGCGCGATGTAATGCCAGTCAACCTTGGTCCGGTCCGCCCATTGCAGGATCGCGTTGCTGGTGAACTCGCTGCCGTTGTCGCTGACGATCATCCTCGGCTTGCCGCGCACCTCGATAATCCGGTCAAGCTCCCGTGCGACGCGAAGACCGGAAAGCGATGTATCGGCGACGAGCGCCAGGCACTCCCTCGTGCAATCATCGACGACGGTCAGAATCCGCAACCTGCGCCCATCGGTGAACTGATCCGACACGAAGTCTAGCGACCAGCGATCATTGGCCACCATCGGCACCAGCATCGGCGCTCGCGTGCCTATCGCTCGCTTGCGACCGCCGCGCTTGCGCACCGTCAGTTTCTCCTCCCGATAGAGCCGGAAGAGCCTCTTGTGGTTCACGAGGTGACCCTCCCGCCGGAGCAGCACATGAATGCGTCGATATCCGAAGCGGCGACGTTCATGCGCCAACGCCTTCATTCGCTCGCGAAGCTCATGATCATCGTCGCGCCTGGTCTCATAACGGACCGTCATTCGGCAAAAACCAATGGCTTTACACGCCCGCCGTTCGCTCATCCCATGATGGCTCATCAGATGCGCAACAGCTTTCCGCTTGGCCGCGGGCGTCACCACTTCTTTCCCAAAAGGTCTTTCAAGGCAGCATTGTCGAGCATCGCATCCGCCAGAAGCCGTTTCAGCTTCGTGTTCTCGTCCTCAAGCGTCTTCAGCCGCTTGGCCTCGGACACCTCCATGCCGCCGAACTTGGCCTTCCATTTATAGATGCTAGCATCGCTGACGCCATGCTTGCGGCAAAGCTCCGAGACCGGCGTGCCTGCCTCGTGCTCCTTCAATATGCCGATGATCTGTTCGTCTGTGAAACGATTGCGCTTCATCCTCTGGTCCTCTCAATGGGCCAGAGCTTACTTCAAAATGGATTATTTCAACGGGGCAAGGTCACCGGTTCCCGTCCTACACAATGACTGACCACCTTAAGACACGATGATTATCGACAGCGGGACCGCTATAATGACTACTGTGTTGCGAGACAAGTTCGATATGCTGTCGAATATGAAGCCCTCGCTCGAAGACGGCGAGTATGTGTTCTGCTCGTTACCCAATGAAGGGAGCAAAGTTCACAATCTAAACCCGATCGCGACATTTCAAGAAAGAGAAGGCTTGGCAGTCGTCCTCGAGAAAGGAGAGGCGCACGGAGCGGGGTTCGAAACTTCACTTGCGATGCGCCAGATCACTCTCAATGTGAATTCTGCGCTCGATGGCGTCGGCCTCACGGCGGGCGTCGCTGCCTGTCTCGCAGAAGCTGGCATACCGTGCAACATGGTGGCTGCATATCACCACGACCATATTTTTGTGCCGGCGGGCCTAGCTGATCGAGCATTGCAGCTCCTGATATCGCTGCAGGGCGACTCCGCGCGGGCGATGCGCAATGTTGACGGACAATAAATCGCAGAAGGCCCGCGAAGCTTCACTAACTTTGCGAGCAAGCAGCAGCACAGGGTAATATAGAGCCGTCAAATCTACGGCGGATTTTGTCACACACTGGGGCGAGCGCGTATGAACCTAAAAGGCGGGCATCGACGCGGAGAAATCTGCTCGTACGCACGATTATGCGCCCCTACACCAAGCGCGAGCTGGCCCACGACCGAGGCCATCGCGCGGCGCAGGACCATTCAACCCAATATCCAGCGTCGTCCCGTCACGAGCTGGAAGGGAATGTAGACCTTCTTTTCGATCTTTTCGCCCTTGGCGAGCTTGAGCGCTGCATCGAGCGAGCCCTTGCCCTGGCCGGCGGCATCCTGGAACACGGTGACGTCGAGATCACCCGCCTGCATGGCGGCAAGCGCGTCCTGCGTGGCGTCGACGCCGCCGACGACGACCTTGCTCATATCCTTGCCGGCCGCCTTCAGCGCCTGAATGGCGCCGATCGCCATTTCGTCGTTGTTGGAGATCACGGCATCAAACTCGATGCCGCTGGAGAGCCAGTTGGTCATCAGGTCAGCGCCCTGGGTACGATCCCAGTTGGCCGTCTGCTCTTCGACGATCTCGATGCCTTTGCACTCATCGGTCTTGATGACGTCATGGACGTCCTGGGTCCGCATGCGCGCAGCCTGGTTGGAAAGCTCGCCCATGATGACGACAGCTTTGCCCTTGCCGCCGAGAATGCGGCAGATTTCCTTGGTTTCCAGCGTGCCGGATTCCAGCTCGTTGGAAGCGACGAAGGCCTGCTTGTCCGGCAGCGTGTCGACGTTGACCGGCTGACGGTTGACGTAAACCAGCGGAATGCCGGCATCGGCCGCGAGCTTCGACATCGCCGTGGTCGCATCGGTATCGACAGGGTTGACGATGATTGCATCGACCTTGGAGGCGATGAAATTCTGGATCTGGCTCTGCTGCTTGGAAACGTCGTTCTGCGCGTCTTCGATCTGCAACGTCACACCGCTCAGTGTCTTTGCATAATAGGTCATGCCGTTGAGCAGAACCGTCAGCGCGGCTGGATTGATTGCTTCACCTGCAAAGGCCCCCGCGATGGAGGAACATACTTCCGCTCGAAGACTGACCCACGCCCGAGCCCGAAGCGGGTCGCCGAGGAAATGCTTCGCTGCGCTCTCACGAAGAGGAGCAATACAACTACATCAGATGAGGCTGACGAAAGGCCGTCTCGATAGAGCGATGAGGCGAAGCATATTGACTGCTGCCTACCTAATGTCGTAATAGAACCGTCATTCATTACAAAACCCGTCACGAGGTTTTTATGCCACAATCCGAGAAACCAGACGATGAAGAGCGTATAGTGGAGCGCGTTCGGCCATAGCGATAGTATTTGGGCTTCCATAAAGGCGCAGGGCGTGGCTGCCAGAGCACCACTTCCAGACCTCAGGACCTTGCGCTCGTTCTCGTTGGGCGAGGTCGCTGAGATTCTCGGTGTGTCGGGTAGCTATCTGCGCCAGTTGTCAATTGATGGGCAAGGCCCGACACCCGAGCTTGGGACCGCAGGACGACGCTCCTATACACTGGAACAGATCAACGAACTCCGTAATCATCTCGCTTCAGCCCGTCCAAAAGAGGCTTTGAAGTTTCGCCCGCGGCGACGCGAGGGTGATAAGCTGCAGATCATCTCGGTAGTCGCCGGTCCCGCAAGCACCACCACATCGTTTTATCTGGCTCAAGGCCTTGCACTTCAAGGTTTCCGCGTCCTCGCTATAGATCTCGATTCGCACGGCTCATTATCTAAGATGTTCGGTTTTTACTACTTTGGTTATCCAGTCCACAATGCGAGCATCTATGCGGCGATACGCTTTGACGAGCATCAGGAAAGTATGCGGTCAGCAATCCAACCCACCCTTTTTGATGGTCTTGATCTCGTTCCGGGCTCTGCCGAACTCTCTTTTTTTGAAGAGGAGTGTGACCGGCGCTTCCGTAGCGAGAAATTGAGGTACCCGGACGCTAGCGCCAGGATGGTGTCTGCGCTTAAGGAAGTTGAGGCGGATTATGATGTGATCGTTCTCGCCTGCGGAGATGGAGGCTTTCTGACCGCGGGTGCATATGAAGCAGCAACCGGCGTTCTTGTGACGGTCCGCCCTGAGATGCCTGAGATCGTGTCAATGACCTCGTCCCTCTACTCTTTCACGCATTTCGTCGCACTGATCGAAAGGGCTGGGAGGACCGTAAATCATGATTTCTTCAAATATCTGGTGACAAGGCACGATCCGCGTGACGTCTCACAGCAGAAGTCAATCGCAATGTTGCGGGAATCCCTGGGGGATGATCTGTTGACAGCAACCGTCTGGGAGTCGGACGCGATCCGGCAAGCGCGGGACAAAGGCCGATCATTGTATGAGCTCTCAAGCGGAGCGGTAGGCCGATCGTCGTACGAGCAAGCGATGAAATCGCTGAATTGCGCCAATGCAGAGATAATGGACATCATGTTCGAGGTTTGGGGCCGCGCCCCGTTCTATGTCTCGCTGGCTTCGCGCTCGACGACTGCAGGAAAGGCGAGTTCCGAATCCAGAGGCTAAGCAAGTGAACTCACGTATTTTGCGCATCCACGTGCGCTCGACGGATAAGGACTTCAGCAAGAAGATCACATCGGCAGAGGAAAACTAGCAAATGAGGTGTTGCAAGAACATCCCGCATTTGCGTGAGGTTGAACCGCGCCGGATTTACTCGGGACCATTTCGTTCAAGTTATGCGGCCATGGCTGCTTCCGCTTAATACCGCTCTTCAGCATTGGTTGATGGTATATTCCCGCGGGATATCGCGCTTACCGTGTTCGACGGCCTGGTCACCTACCATCGCATGTCATCGGAGCGGCGGCTGAACTTTGCCGCCAGCGCGGCATCGAAGCTATCCTATCGATCGGCGGCGGCAGCGCGCCGCATACGGCAAAGCTCGTCGTCTATCTCTCGAAATCCCCGGGTTGGCTTGATGATGTCTATGGTATCTACCTTGCCACCGGCGAGCGGCTGCCGCTTTTGCGGGCGGCGACCACGGCGGGCCGATCGCCATCGTAGCGACACCGCCGAACGGAAAGTCGTGATCTCGTCGCGCCTCATCAGGAGTAGGCGATCCTCGATTCCGAACTGACGCTCAGCATGCCGCCGTACCTGACCGCCCACGGCATATATGGTGCATGCAATCGAGGCCTACTCCGGTCGGCCGCCATCTACGTCGCGTCGCTGCCTGGTCGGCGGGCCGCGAGCATTCCAAGGTTGACAAGGCTGCGCTGCTTGAGGTCGAGGCCATTGTCGGAGCAGGCGGCACCCCAGCAATATTCACTGAGAACTGGAAGGGCGGGAGAAATCGTCGGCATTGCCGAGAGCCCGATTAACATACTCGTCCCCGAGCACCTTGCGCGGCGCATTAATGATCGAAACCATTACGATCAATACACGCTCCAGCGCCGGTATCGATAAATGAACGGCCGGTTCGCCTGGATCTCTCACAGGGGAGGCGGGCAACAGCCATCTGGTGCAGCCGTGACGGTTCGCCAACGCGCTCGATCGTTGGAAGGCTTCGCCTGCAGTGCGCCATCGTCGCTGGAAGGTCGCAGATCCTCTTGTCGAGAATCTCCGCCGGGTTCGTCTCAATCCGTCGGTCTATGCCGGGCTCATGATTGATTTGCGAAGCGCGTACCTGCAGTCGACGGGCGGAAGGGTTTCGGCTGCGACGATGTTTGGTGCGTTATGTCGCGCAGGACCATTCAACTCAATATGCAGCGTCGCCCTGGCTGACCAGATATTTGAACGTGCAATGATTCCCAGTTCCCGCAAGTGCATGGAAAAATACCTGCTGCTAGGTTTGATCTCCAGGACATGACGAACGCTCCGTCGCTACTCTCCGGGCGAAAGCCGGGGCCAATTACGACAGAACATGTCGGCGACCCTACAACACCCCTCCCTACAGCGACAACGAAACACGTTCAATCTCTAGAGGTTACCGGCGCAACCTGATTGGCACGAGTAGTGCTCAGAGTAAGCCGGGTCCCTGATGCCCGAATCTGATTGGGAGCTTAACTATGCACATCGTGGTCTGTATCAAACAAGTGCCGGACACTGCGCAGATACGCGTCCACCCGGTGACAAATACGATCATAAGCCACTGCCGTCGAGGGTATGCTCGGCCGACGCTTCTTCTATGCATCGGCCTTGCAACTTCGCATCGACTCGTTGCGGAGTTTAAGGTCCCTCTCTCTTCGGAATCAATCAATTGGCACGACGATCACAAGGACCGTTGTGACCAGCAATCGAAAATGAGGGGTGATTATAACGCAATACCTCAGCGCCGCGCTGATCCCAGCCAAAGCTTCGCCGTCAATCGCAATGGCGATCCGGTACCTAAGATTCCGGCACGGTGGCTCTGCAAGTCGCCGCTCGGAGAGGTGCACAGGAGGCTTCCGCGAAATTCCGGACAACCCGAAAGCCGCATACAAACGTCAGGAGTAGGGCTATGAACGAAATTGTTGGCCATTACGTAGATTACGAAATGACTTCACCCCTTCAAATGGCGCGGCACTCTGCGCAAATAAAGCCAATGGGTGTCGATCTCGCAAGACGTGGACTTCTTTTGCTGACGACTTGTTTGCGAGTTGAAGTTTATGGCGAAAAGTTCGACGTCGAAAGCACGGACATCGAAGTATTCCGTGGTTTTCCACACAAGGTTGTTGAAGGATCAAACGCTGTCGCCCAGCGATTAGCAGAGATCTCCTCAGGTGCCAAATCCCAGATCCTTGGGGAGCCCTACATTCAAGAGCAACTTTCGAAAGCTGTGGGACTGCTTGATCCGGACCTTCGGATTTGCCGCATCTCGCGATTGGCAATTGACGTGAGTTGCGGCTCACGCGAGCGGCAGCGCTTCACGGCACCATTCAACTACGATCGAATTGTCTGCGACATGATCGCGGAGCAGCTTGGGGGTTCAGTTGTACCTGATCGCCTTTACGTGATCGGCGCCGGTATGCTCGGCCGCGAGCTTGTCAGTACTGGCCCGGGAAAAATGTTTCGCTCAACTGTCGTCGTTACGCGGAATCCCAAAAATCTTCGCAAACGTCTCGGTTCCAGGTTAAAAATAGGAGTCGACATGATGCGTCCAGGAGAGATCGGGTGCATACCGGAACCGCATTCCGCCGTTGTCATCGCAACCGCTGACGTAAACCCAGAATACCAAGCTGTTCTTCAAGACGCTCTTCTACGGCTCGCACCGCTAATTGTAATAGATCTCTCGTCAATCCCGGTGTTGCAGGCAGCCGCAGTTGCGAGGCTCAACTATGTGACCATGTACGATCAACAGTTTCTCCAGCGTATAGCGGAGAACAACAAGTATCTTATGTCCAAGCTGCCGCAGCTTCAATCCGATATCCAGACCAGACTTCTGGCGGGGGGCATACCATGACTGAGACTTGCAAATCATTCCACTCAATGATCGGAGGGACTCGATCGGTACACGTGAACCTCTGCATCCGGAGAAATGGCTGCAGAAACCGGTTTTTTTGGAAACCCGTCGCGGACGCCCAGATAAAGCTCGCACATCAAAGGTCACCACGATGAAAAGAAAAGCACTCATCCTCGTTGAAGGTTCGAGGAATAATGGTCAAATGTATGTTCACGCGGCACAACGCCAGGGACTTCATCCAATTACGCTGGCCACTGACCCAACCGACTATCACTACATTATTGCGGAAGGCAGTGAGGCGATAGCGGTTGATACCGAGGATTTCCATGCGATGTTGCATGAATGCCTCAAGCTAGCTGCAACTTATGATATCGCCGGAATTACGGGTTTTACCACTCGCGGCGAATCAATCTATGTGACCGTCGGAAAACTATGCCGACACTTCAATCTGCCGGGCCCTGATCCTGAATGTATCGAACGGTGCTCTGACAAACTCGCTCAACGTCAACTCCTCATGCAATCCGGTTTACCGGTTCCAGGTTTCCGGCGGGCAACTAGTGCAAAAAGCGTGAATATGGCAGCCACCGACATAGGGCTGCCGGTTATTGTTAAGCCAGCAATGGGCAACGGCAGCAGCGGCGTACGGTTATGCCGCGATGCGGGCGAGCTCGCCGAACATACGGCCTACCTGCTAGGAGAGACGATCCCACGGCGTTCTTCGCAAACGATTCTTGTCGAGGAATTCGCACAAGGCCCTTTCTACGACGTCGTAACAATGGGGAATGAGGTTGTTGCCGTCGGTTCCGGCTACTTCGGTCCCCCGCCGCATTTTGTCCCCTACCAGAGTATTTTCCCGGCCCAGCTGACCGAGGAACAGTATGATCAAATTTCGGATATCTCGTTACGATGCCTGCAAGCACTAGGTCTTGGCTGGGGCCCAGCCAACATCGAATTGCTTTGGACCGAAAGCGGCCCCGTCATAATGGAAGTCAATCCACGTCTTCCAGGGTGGACCACTCCACGGCTGATTCAGCTTGCCCACGGTGTGGACATCATTGAGCAGCATATCAAGTGCGTGATTGGAGAAGAGTCTGATCACCCCATAAGACAATCCCGCGCTTCGGTAGCCCAATTTTTAGCGCCCGATTGCGACGGCACGCTAGCCCACATCCGCGGTATCGACCTTGCCGCCGCTGTACCAGGAATCGCTGAGGTCGCCTTCTATGTTGAGCCCGGTGTTTCCCTTGTCCGGAGAGGCGATTGCTCGGATATAATTGGACATATTATCGCCAGCTCGGCCGATCTCACTGGGGCTGAAGCGATCCTTCGGCGTTCTATCGACTTAATAGATTGGGAGGTCACACCGGTGGATAAGGGGAAACAGCTTGGGACTTGACCTGCATACACAGCCCCTTCTGTGATGTCTGATATGCAATAGACCGTAGTTGCTCTTTTAGGCACCGATAGCACCAATGAGCCACGCGCCAGCTTTGCCTGGTGATTTTGGCTCCCGGTTCATGGCTGGCGCGGCGCTCGGCGTAACGGCAACCGCCTAAATCATGCGGCGAGCGAAAGCGTTGCAATTGGCAGGCAATACAGAGTCGGGAACGACCGCGTCTTTGGGATGACGAAAAAAGCTAGACATTGTCATATCTCTCGGTCGGGGAGGTGCATGACCTTCACACTCATGGGCCGCGGTTTTCCGTCGGCCCTTTTTTCTTTGCCAAAACACGTCGCATGGTGTTTAGAGAAAAGCGGGGTCGAAGCCCCGCGGCTCGGCTACTCAAACGCTGACATCTGGGCAGTCGCGGCTTGTCTGTCGAGTTGGAGGGCTGCCCGAGATCGTGCTTGAGAACCGCGATGACGGACCCAGTCATTGAGATGGCGACATTCGAATTCCTGACTGTCGCGCACATGAGACTGACGGCCGTTCAGTGTGATGCCCGTGACGCGCTCTTAGGCAGTAGGGGAATTGTCGCGAGTCTGCGATCGGCCACCCGCCGCTCATAGCCGTTGAACAGCCGCGGGAACGCATGGGCAACCTTCGCCCCTTCACAATCCTCCCAATAAAACCTGTCGTCATTTGTCCCGTGGAGCACGGTATTGACTTCGTAGATGGCCCGCCAAAGGAATTGGTGGGCCCGATGTCCTCGATCGCCTATGCTGGCGGTTCAGCCTAAACGTCTTCGACGTGAGATTTGGAAGGACTTCTTCGTCACGCTGAACCGCATGTTGACATGGGCGGAATGGATAGTGACACCACAGTTTTATTCCGGGATAGCTTATCCGCTGCTCGATTTTTCATGCCGTTCGAGAGCATCACTCTTAGCCACCCTCCTGGTTGAGTTCCAGCGCCTACCTATAACCACCGGCTCTCAAGCGTCACTCCTGATGATCTGCGCGATCATCAAGCGACCTCAGGTGCTGCACAGTAAGCTTTTTGATCTCCCCGCCCGGCTTGGTGGCTTTTCTACCCACACAGGCGGCCGCTACAGCCTTAATTCCAATTGGACCATAATTAGCCCTCAGTCCATCAGGCGCTCTGTCTTCATTGAGTGCGGCGTCTTTTCCGACCTGAGTATTTTTGCTTGAAGAATGCATCGTTACCTCTCGGCCATTGAAAAAGCCGCGCCCGAAGGCGCGGCGAAGAAGGCCCGCCGCTTAGTGTGCGGGCCAGGGAAGTGATGAAGGTTGTTCTCAGATGGTCGCCAGAGCACGTCGTTTCTCGCCGGTGGCCTTCACATCAACTTTGGAACCATCGCGGACGGGATAGCTGTCGAAGATGACCCCATAGACGTCGGCAGCCCTCTCCTCGGTCTCGTACCGTTCGAGGACATCGTTCAGCACGCGCTCGGGATCACGTTCCAACGGCGAACCGTACCCGCCGCCGGAGCAATCGATTCCGCGAACGGCATCACCTGGAGCCAGCTCGATGCGAGCTGCGTTAGGCAGCTTGGTGCTCTCACCGTTCTTACGGATGACGAAGCGTTCTGCACGGGCACCATCGAGACCACCCCGCACGCCCTTTGGTGGTTCTTCCTGACCATCGCCAGGGTACATCACTGTCATCGCGTCTGATTTAATCCCGAATTCGATTTCAGCGCTCGGCGCTCCACGGAAGCGCCCTGCCCCGCCCGTGCCAGGGAGAAGAGCCAGACGCCGAACTTCCAGCGGATGCTTCAGTTCGTCGATCTCGATAGAATCTCGATACATTAGACCTGCAACGACCGGGATGCCGTAGGTTATCCAACCATCGGCCTTTGGAGACGCCGGACCTCCGTTAATGTTGAGATGGATTTGGTTGATGAACGGAGCACCATTAAAGCGCGGGTCTCGACCGGATACGACCGCCATACCGATGCCTGGGCCAACCGCCCCTTCGGCCAACCCCTGCCCATCCCCAAGCTGAGCGAATGCCGCCCCCGTGAGATTGATCATACGGTCCGACACGTTGGTTGTCGCGACCGAGCAGGAATGCGGGAACTTCGGGATGCCAGCCACCGCACCTTCGCGGAGATGGACGCGAACGCGACGGAATGAACCCGCATTTTGCGGAACGTCGCTGTTCAAGCTGTTGAACAGACCGGCCAAGACGGCGGAGGTCGCTGTGGCTTCGCTCTGGTTGAGACCGCAATCGACGTTGTCTATATTGTCGCGAAGGTCAATGTCGATGTAGGCCGAGTCCGGATCGACCGTGACCTTCACCTGGAGCGGGATACCTTCAGGAAGGAATGGCATGCTGTCATGTCGGCCATGATTTTCAAGTTTAGCCGCTGGAAGAGAACGGACGGCGTTGACCATGCGCTGCTCCGAATAATTAAGCCAGGATGTGATAAAAGTCTTGATCGTTTCCTTGCCGTACTTTGCGCACATCTCTTTCAGACGACGCTCAGCGATGCGAGCAGAACTAATCCCGGCCATGAAGTCACCGTACCACTGCGATGGAACCCGGATGCGCTTCTGCATCATATTCACGACGTCGCCCACCATCTTGTAATCGCGCTGGATGCGTACGGCCGGGAAAATCAACGCCCCTTCTTCGTAAACGTCCTTAGCCATCGACATGTAGGTCGTCGGTAGGCTGTTGCCGCAATCGGCCTGGTGAGCCTTTGCGACTGCTGTAAAATGGTGCTCGCCCTCGAAGAACACAGGCACCATGAAAGCGTGGTCGGCGGCGTGCGTATTGCCGGAATATGGGTCGTTATGCAGAAAGCAGTCGCCCTCGGCGATGTCCGGGTGATTGTCGCACATTACTTTGGTCTGCAAGTCTGTTCCGAAAATGTGGATCGGGAGACCCTCAGCGCTGGCGAATAACTCGTTCGTGGCGGTCACGATAGCGCACGAGAAGTCACGGGCGGAGTTGATGACGGCGGACCGTGCCGTCTTCAGCATCGTATTGGTCATTTCTCGGACGATGCCATCGACCCGGTTGGCTAGAACTGCCGTTAGGACGGTATCGAGCTTAGAGTTATTAGTGTCGGTCATATCAGGCCTCGGTCAGAACGTGAGAAGATAATGGCCATTGGCCGTTACGCGGGCGGTCATGTCAGGGAACACAACGACGGTTGTCGTGGGCTCTTCGATAATGCATGGTCCATAGAAGATCATGCCGGGCTTAATGTTGTCGCCCTGATGAATCCTGGTCCTGGCTGGATTACCGGAACCGAAAAAGCAGTTGCGGTACATTTCCGGACCGGAGAAACTCTCCGAGTATCCGACCGGCTCTTTGGCTGTCTGCGAGATGCCCGTTTCGACGCTCAAGCGGGCCTTCCAGCTGATGAATTCGATGGAGCTCCCTTCGTCGCGCATTTCAAAGAGACGCTCGTGTGTGCGGTGGAAGCTCTCGATGAGTGCGTTCCTCGCCTCGTCAGACGACAAGTCGGGATCGACCACCGGTGTCGAGATTTCCCAAACCTGGCTCGCGTAACGAGCTTCGACGAAATACTCAATGCGGTGCTTGGTGCCTTGCGGTAGGTTCGTCAGACCGGCGTAGAAGGCGTCAAGCTTCTCGGTCAGACCCTGCAATGTGTTAGCCAGACCGGCGCTGTCGAAGTTGGCGCTTGTCGTGAAGTGGGTAACAGACTCCTCCGTCAGAATGTTCGCGAAGTGCATACCGGACGCTGACAAGGCAGATGCCTGCTTCGGGAGCAGCACGTTGTTGCAGCCCAACTCCTTTGCAATCAGCATGATGTTGACGCCAGCGGCCCCGCCCCCGGCAAGAATGACACTTTCGCGCGGATTGATACCCTGCCCGATGGTGATGTCGTGGATCGCCTTGATCATTACTTCCGAAGCCAGGCTCAGGATGCCGTATGCGGCTTCTTCAATGGACCGACCAATGCTTGTCGCAACCGTTTCCACAGCTTTGCGGGCGGCTTCGTTGTCGAGCGTCATCCGACCACCCAGAAAGTAATCAGGGTTGAAATATCCCAGCACACAGGCGGCGTCCGATACCGTAGGCTTCTGACCCCCGCGTCCGTAGCAAGCCGGCCCCGGAACCGAGCCAGCCGAGTGAGGACCGACGCGCAGAAGGCCACCGTCATCGATCCAGGCAATGGAACCACCGCCAGCGCCTACGGAGCGGATATCGACGGAGGAGATTCCGAGGAGATGACCGGTCCATTCTCCACCCAGCCAGGTGTCACGCGAGTAGACGAGCTGATTCTCTCGGACGAGACCGACGTCGAAGGTCGTTCCGCCGGTATCGCAGACGATGATGTCGCCGCCGCAGTTCTCGATGGTGCTGAACGCACGGGAGGCTACCGGTGCCATCGAGGGACCGGACTTCGCGAGCTGGATTGGCTTGCTGATGACGTCGGAAATCTGGTTGCAGCCGCCAATTGAGGTCGAGACTAGGACGTCTCCTTCGTAACCCGCTTCGCGCAAATCGCTGTTCAGGCGACGGAGATGCTGTTGCATCAGGGGCTTCAGCGACGCGTCGATTGAAGTGGCGGAAGCGCGACGATACTCACGAACAATAGGGATCAACTGGTGCGACAATGTATATGGCAAACCCGGAAGGTGTTGCTCAATCAATTCGCCAATGCGCCGTTCGTGCGCAGGGTTCGCCACGGACCAGATCAGGCTCACAGCAATGGCCTCGTAGCCCTCCTCCTTCAACTGCAGCAACACCTTGACGGCGTGAGCTTCGTTGAGGGGACGGCTTACGGTACCTTCCGAACTCATCCGCTCGTCGATTTCAAAGGTCCGGCGACGAGGAATGTACGGTTCCGGGAAATCGACACTGAAGTCGTGGGGGTTGCGCTTTCCACCTTCCTTGAACACCAAAACATCCGGGAAACCATCCGTCGTCAGGAACGCGGTCTTTGCACCCTGGCGGGTAACAATCGCGTTCGTGGCGCGCGTGGTGCCGTAGATGAACAGCGAAGTTTCCGCAAGCAGCTGGATCAGAGTCTTGCCGAGCTGCTCCGCTGCGTTGGCGATTGAGTTGCTGACGCCTTCGAACGCTCGATCCGGCGTGGTCAGCGATTTACCGATGGTCAGATTGCCTTCGGGGTCCGATACCACCACGTCAGTGAAGGTGCCGCCGGTATCGACCGAAATACGATATGTCATTGGGTTCTCCGTCAAATTCACGTGCGGCAGCGCCGCCAACAAAGGCCTTCACGAAATATCGCCCTAGAGCGATTGCCGCGTGCGATAAATCCAATCTGTCAGTGTGTGGCAGTCGCCGTTTGACTGGCATCCGCTAATAATTTTTCCGAGTGGCGCTTCCTGCCGGTCAGGGCGAAAAGTTCGCGTCCACCAGCGATGCCACCGGGTCTGAAGATCAGAATCAAAGCCATGATGATGCCAAGACCGATCTCCTGGCTGCCGGGCGGCAGGGCAATTGAAGTGCTGCCGAGCGTAAAACCCCGTTCCAGAAACCGGAGAACCTCGACGATCACCGTCACGACGACTACTCCGGATACCGCCCCGGACAGGCTGCCCACTCCACCGACGACGAGCATCGCCAAGGAGATAAATGTCAGGTTGAGGTAAAAAGCATCGATAGCCAGAATTCCGAGGAACTGGGCGTAAAGCCCGCCAGAGACACCGGCTACGGCAGCGCTCAGTACGAAAGCAGTTAGTCGAACCCGTACCACGCGAACGCCGGAAGCTTTGGCAGCAACCTCATCGTCCCGGCAGGCTCGCAGCATGATGCCAAATCGCGAGGTCTGAAACAGGTTGGCGACCAGAATTGCGAAAATTGCCCCACCAGTTGCTACCCAAGGACCCACGACCGTCGGAATGCCGATGATTGAGCTGACACCGGCGGTGACGCTATCCCAATTGGCAAAAACGCTGTTCACGATGATGAGGAAGGCGAATGTCGCAATCGATGCCGCGATCCCGTTCAACCTCATTATGGCCAGGCCGAACAAGAGCGCAACGATAGCAGGTAGTATAGCCGAACCGACCATTGCCATCCAGAATGGATACTGGTTTTCCTGCAGGAACATCGGAAGCCCCGACAGCATCATTTGCTTGAACATCGGTTCTGCAGTCGCCCAGCCGACCGCGTATGCGCCTAAGCAGGAGAACGCGACGTGACCGAATGAAGTGATCCCTGAGTTACCAATGAAGATGTAAAGGCCGACCACCAGCGTCATTCTGATCAGCATTTCTGTGACGGAGGTTACAATGGCCTCATCGCCAACGAGCGTGGTGACAAGTGCGATTGCTGCGACGGCCAACGACAGCACGACTGCTGAAGAATGCTGGCCGAAAAGCGAAAGATTTGTGTGTCCCTTCATGGCTCAAACTCGCTCAATGATGTTTCTGGATGGCAAGAGACCCGAAGGACGACCGAGCAGGACGAGGACAAGGATGCCGAAGGCAAAAGCATCTCGGAAGCCACGAAGATCGGCAGGTAAGTAGGCTTGCAGCATCACCAGCAGAATGCCGACCAAGAAACCACCGACAACCGCTCCAACCAAGCTTCCCATTCCTCCGATGACGACGGCCACGAACCCGAAGAGTGCCAGTGGAACGCCCATGGTATGGCTTAGAGAGCCAGTCTGAGTGACGTAGAGAAGTGAGACTGCCGTTGCCAGGATACCAGTTACTGCGAATGCCATCCCGATTACGAAGTTGCCGTTCACACCAAGATACTGGGCCATGCGGAAATCTTCTGCGGCTGCTCGCATCTGGACGCCGTATCGAGTGCCGCGCAGGAAAGCGATCAGGGCAACCATCAATACCAATGTCGTCCCGATGGTGGTAAGCTGAAGGACCGGCAGGCGAACAGCGCCCAGTTCGATCTGAGTGTTCAACGACGGCCAGAGATCGACGGCCTTGGCACGTGAGCTGTAGACCAGAAGGAGACCATTCTGGATGATGTAGCTCAAGGCGAATGATCCGATCATCAGAGTTGTCGCGTTCGCGCGCCGAAGGGGTCGGAATACCAGTGCGTCTGTGAGCAGGGCGACGATCACAACGATCAGGCAGACCGACGGAAGCAGCGTCCACCAGCTCCAGTTTCCGATGAGCATCTGGGAGGTAACATCTGCGGATGGCACGATCAGGCTATAGCCACCGATAGTGATCAGATCGCCATGTGCGAAGTTGATGAGCCGAAGAATGCCGAACAGAAGACCGATACCCAGCGCCACAAGAGCGTAGATGCTGCCCAGGCTTAGGGCATCAACCATGTTCTGAATGAAATTGATCATTGTTGTGTCTCCCGAGCGTCAGAGTGCTGGAAGCCGAAGTAGGCTTCACGGATAGCTTCGCCGTCCGCGAGATCAGCCGCCCTGCCCTCAAGTTGGATCACTCCGCCACGCAACACGTAGATGCGGTCGGCATGCTTGAGAATGCGGTTGGAACTTTGCTCGTTGATCAGGAGGGTGAGACCCTCCGTGCGGCGGATATCCAGCAGGATTTGATAGATTTGGTCGATGATTTTCGGGGCCAGACCCAGCGAAGGCTCATCGACCATGATCAGTTTTGCACGGGTCATGAGTGCCCGTCCGATTGCCAACATCTGCTGCTCACCACCAGAAAGGCGGCCAGCCGGAAACTTCAGGCGCTCTCGAAGACCGGGGAAATATGTCAGCACCCGTTCGACGTCCTGCTTGGCCTGACTGCTGTCCTTCTGGATGTATCCAGCGATCTGAAGGTTCTCTTCCACAGTCAACGAGCCGAAGACATGTCGTCCCTCAGGCACCAGGGAAATTCCGAGGCGAGCAATCTTTTCCGGAGCCACTCCGGTGATCGCTTTGTCATTGAACTGAATGTTGCCAGAGACAACCGGTGCGCCGCCAGCGGCGGCTGCGAGCATAGTGGACTTACCCGCTCCATTGGGGCCGATTATGCACACGACCTCGCCCTTATCGACATGGATCGAAGCATCTCGCAACGCGGTCATCTGTCCATATCGGACTGTAATGTGGGATAGCGATAGGATGGTGTTTGACATCGGGTCAGGCCTCCATGCCGAGGTAGGCGGCGAGAACGCCCTCATGTCGTTTGATTTCATCCGGCGTACCGACCGCCAGGGTTTTGCCCCCGTCGAGGACGTGCACGCGGTGACAAATGCTCATCACGACGTGCATGTTATGTTCGATCAACAGGACCCCGCATCCGAAGCGATCAGGGATTTCGGCAATGTGATGTACGAGTTCGTCAGCTTCCGCGTCCGACATGCCAGCTGCTGGTTCGTCGAGGAGAATGAATTTGGGGGCGACGGCGAGGGCGCGCACGATGCTCAATCGGCGCTGATCGGTGTAGGCTAAAGCTCCGGCTGCGATGGAGGCCTTATCTGCGATGCCAATCCATTCGAGCAGCTCATAACTTGCCGCACGCGCTGGATTTCGTGCCAGGCCAAGCCCAAGGCCAGTGACCTCTACGTTTTCGAGAACGCTCAAGTCGTTGAACAACCGCCCCGACTGGAAAGTACGCGCGATGCCCTCAAGGCGAAACCGGTCGGCTCGCCAACCAGCTGTGTCCGAACCATGAAGAAAAATCGCTCCTTCTGTCGGGGTCTGAAACCCCGTGAGACAATTTACCAGCGTGGTCTTTCCGGCACCGTTCGGTCCAATCAGGCCAAAGATTTCCCGGTTACCCACGTGAAGTGAAACATCTGAAATTGCCGCAAGACCCTGGAAACGAACGGTCAGATTCCTTGCAACCAAGCCGCTAGCGGTGGGCGTAGCAGCGTCATTGCCTGAGTGAAGCGACAAAATGTCAGCCATGATATTCCCCTTTTTTTGTAGGGGCACGCCAGTTAACCGGCGTGCCCAGTTCTACGCCTTTACTTCTTCAGGCGGTAGAGAACGTCGTTTGGAATATCTTGGCTTATCTTCACTTCCTCAATGACGTTCTGTTTGCCGTCCTTGATCTCGGTAACGAACATCGGGATTTGCGTCTGGATGTGAATAAGGTCAGAGAACGAGCGCGTACCAAGAACCGTCGGAGTATCCTTGTAGCTGTTCATCTCGACAACAACCTTTTCGGCATCGGTCGAACCCACCTTCGTTACTGCCTTGGCGTAAAGGTCGAGCCACGCATAGATCGGGTAAGCATATTGCGTCGCAGGGCGGCTGCCGTACTTTGCTTCATACGCCTTCGTCAGTGCCTCAACCTCTGCACGCGGATCGCCGGAGAAGACCGCTTGGACAGGCACGTAGAAGTCTTTGAGGTCAGGAACGGCGCTATTCCAATAAAGGCCATCCATGCCGGTGTTGCTCAAGATCGGAATGTTGATTCCAGCAGCTCGGATCTGCTTGATCGCGCTTGCGCCGCCAGGGGTGACTGAGCACAGCATCACGTTGTCAACGCCTTCGTCGCGCACAGCATTGGCAAGTCGAGTGACCTGCGAACTGATGGAGGCGTCACCGTTCTTAAACTCGTCCTTCGCCATGATCGTACCGCCGTGAAGTGGGAACGCCCATTCGTAACCAGCGCAGGAAGACTTGTTGTACTCGAGGAGGTTGTCTACGAGCACGTAGCCCTTCTTGAAGCCACGCCTGTTGATACCCCATTCGGCCATTGTCGCGCCTTCAACCTGGCCAGCATTGTTGGCGGTGAAGGAAAGCTTACCAACGCCAGCGACACCGGCCTTGGGATCAGATGCTCCTAGGAACACGGAGATTAGGCCAGCCTTCTGAGCCTGGAGAGCTGCTGGAGCGCCGTAGTCGTAATCAGCCGTTACCAGGACAACATCTGCGCCACCCTGAACCATCGCCTGGCCCGCTTTGGCACCTTCGACGCGGTCGGACTTCGTATCTTGCTGAATTTGCTTGATCGGTTGGCCGAGAAGCCCGCCCTTTGCATTCTGCTGCTCGATCCACAGCTGAGCCATCTTAGTGGCTTCACCATCGTAAGCTGCTTCCCAACCCGTGAACGCCACAGCGAAACCGAGCGTGACGCCATCTTCTGCTGCATTTGCCGGCATCGCAGAACTAGCTACAGACGACGCCACCAGCGCCGAAGCAATAAGTCTCTTAAACATTGCTATTCCCCTTTTCATCGATTGGCCCAGTACGGGCGCTCGACACCAAACTTTCCAACGGCGTTGGAGAGTACTGCTGGCCTTTGGCCGTCTTTTTGAGCTTTCCGGAGAGAAAAGACGCTCCGCCGGGAAGCTATGTTCTGCTAGGCTCGCTTGGTATTCTTTTGAGCCGGCGATGCCGGTCCCGCGATGAGCATCGTTCCCACGATAAAAAGAAACCCTGCAGCCGCGTTCGCGGGACCGATATTTTCTCGAGTTGTCGAGAACATTTGGCGCGCCGATGTTCTTTGCCTTGGCCCCGCAAAGAACAAGGTCAGCACGGTCTCGTCCATCGAAGTGGCGAAGGGGAAACTGCACGAGCCGGCGCGAAGAAGATCTTGCGCCGTGCCTTTTGGATGTTCTCGCCCCGGGATACACTTGTCAGATCACGCGGCTATGGAAACCGCTAGCCGCGAGAACAGTTGACGCGATGAAAGTAGCTTTGCAAAGAACCATAGGACGCTCCCCCTTTTAGTTATCGACCTAGCAAAGCAGGTTTTGCGACTTAGGGAAGCAGGGATAACGCCCCCGGTGACTATACTCACCAGCAATAGATGACAGCAAAGTTAGTATGTCGGAGGGGTAATGGCACTCAAGATTTCACTCTGTCCATCATGTAGGTTTCGAAAGCGATGTGGAAGGCGACTATCGAAGTAGTAGCCGTCACCCGGCTTCAGAACCTTTTTTTGGTTACCGACGGTGATTTCGACCACTCCGGAAAGGACCATGCCTGCCTCTTGTGCCGCATGCGTAAACTCTTCGCCGGTGTCAGCCCCGGGTGCATAGCGCTCGTGTAACATTAGTAATTGTCGATTGGGATGATCGAGGCCGATGACACGATATGAAATTGTTTCAACCTTTCCAATCTCCACCAAGTTCGCAGACGAATAGAATGGAGAATATGGCAGGCTGGATTGGAGATCGGAAAAAAATCCCGGAAGGGTCGTTCCTAGAGCGTCCAATACCGCGCCGAGCGTATCTATTGAAGGGCTCATCTTGTCTCGCTCGATAAGCGAAATCGTCGAATGTGAAATTCCTGAGCGCGCCGCCAACTCCCTCACACCGAGATCGCGGCGGCGGCGCAGTTCCCGGAGCTTACTACCAATCTTTGGCAATTATCGTTCCCCTTTATTGCACCGCCTGAGCATGCCACCTTCGCCACAATCGAGATACCTTCGTGGAGCTAGCGGCTACTGAGTTGGTGATAATAATGAACACGTTGTTTGTAGGCAATTGCGAGGGTGCCAAAGTTTCACGATGCTCATCAGGATCATCCCACATAGGAGGTTTTGATGACGTCGCGTCTCGATGCGCTGAAAGGTAAGTTTACACGGGTCAAGGAACCGACCCGAGATGCTGTCTCGGATACGGCTCCTGTCGAAAAGACCGTAAAGGATATAATTGCGAATGTCCGTAAGCATGGCGACGCCGCCGTTCGCGAATACTCTGTCGCGTTCGATAAGGCCAACGTGACCAACTTCGAAGTTACTCACGAAGAGAAGCTCAAGGCTATCGCCGATCTAGACCCGCAAACTCGCGAAGACACCGAGTTTGCCATTGCAAACGTCCGTCGCTTCGCCGAAGCGCAGCTGGGCACGATACTCCCGCTGGAAATTGAGGCGCTTCCGGGGCTGCACCTTGGCCATCGCGTCATCCCGATAGAAATCGTTGGCTGCTATGTCCCGGGTGGTCGCTATCCGCTCCTCTCGGCACCCGTCATGACGGTTGTCCCTGCAAAAGTCGCCGGGTGTGACCAGGTCATCGCGTGCCTTCCACCGAATGCCCATCCGGCTATGATTGCCGGCTGCCATCTCGCCGGTGCAGACCGAATCTTCCGCGTCGGCGGAGCCCAGGCGATTGCTGCAATGGCCTATGGTACTGAAACGATTCCTGCCGTCGACAAGATCGTCGGTCCGGGCAATGCGTTTGTAAACGAAGCAAAGCGGCAGGTCTTTGGTCAGGTCGGTATCGACCAGCTTGCAGGCCCAAGCGAAATCTTCATCGTCGCTGACGAGACCGCCAACCCCGCAACCCTCGCGACCGATATGCTGGCTCAGGCTGAGCATGACGTGCGCACCCGTGTAGGGCTGGTTACGACGGACCGTAAGCTTGCTGAAGAGACGATCAATGAAGTCGAAAAGCAGCTCGAAACCTTGACGACCGCTCAGGTTGCCAGCGTTGCGTGGAAGGACTACGGCGAAGTGACCGTCGTCGAAGACGAAGAGACGATGATCGCCTACTCCGATTACATCGCCACTGAACATCTTCAGGTTCACACCCGTGACCCTCAGGCGACCGCAAAGAAGCTCCGCAACTACGGTTCGATCTTTATCGGCGAACTGGCCAGCGTTGTGTACTCTGACAAGTGCTGCGGTACGAACCACACCCTGCCAACGATGGCAGCCGGTCGCTATACGGGTGGCCTTTGGGTTGGCTCATACGTCAAGATTGCCACGCACCAGTGGCTCGACGAGCGTGGAGTCGCTGCCGTAGCTCCGGCAGCTATTCGCCAAAGTGCCACCGAGCAACTGGAAGGCCACCGTCGCGCAGCTGCGCTGCGCCTTAGCCCTCAACAGGTCGCCGCAGAGTAATTTGACTCCCAAGCCTCTGCGATCAAAAGGGCCGCTAGAAATTCTAGCGGCTTTTCAGCTTATCTTCCTGATCAGACCGATGTGCTGGGATGTTTCCAAAACGTAAAGCTACTCGGACTCGACGTGTTCGGCACGGTCGTCGATTGAGGCAGCGTCGCCCGCCAGTACTCGGCGGCAGAGTACAAGAGTATTCGATAGGGGACCATCTTCCGCTTTTTGCACCCTCATAATTTCAGCGGCTATCGACGGCTATGGATGGCGATCGGTGGAAATTGCGCGCGCCTTGAAGGGACTCGAACCAGCGACGCGTTATCTAGTAAACTCAAATAATTAAAAATATTAAATAATTACAAGACATCTTAAACGCGTATGGGAGAATAGATACTCACTTGTGTTTGAGCGTTGTGTTGTTCCCACCATCGGCACCTAGGGCGTTGACCAGAAAGGACGGTTGCCCCTCGCTTTCTGTTGCCCGGGCCCATTGGAATGACGCGTGCGGCTGGAGCGCACACGGAGGATCTGCCGCCGCCTGAATTTTGCTAGCCCGAGCAGCCGGCGAAGACGGCGGGGAGATTTTGGCGGCGGCAGGTTTGGCGAGAACCTCAAGCCGCAGGTCGGCACGGCGCGCCATTTGTTGCGTGCTGGTGACCAGGGCGGTCCAGTTACAGTTGCAAGCTGAGCGCTCAAGTGGTAGCGCGACTATGTACCTTCCGTCTCAACGCAGGGTGGATTCAGGGGAGCCGGGATGTCTAGCGAAGTCATATTTTGGCCTGGCCTTCCCAGCCTGCCCGAAGACCTTCTTCTTGCAAGGGATCAAGGACGTGTTCTTTTTGTTGTCGGCGCGGGCGCTTCATACCCGAAACCGACCCAGCTCCCCGATTTTGGCGGGCTCGTCGCGAAAATCTACGACATTGTCGATCCGTCCATGTCGTCTGCGATCAAGGCCGTCTCCAAAAAAGATGGTCCGAAATGGTATGAGGTGACCGATCTGCTCAGCCACGAGCAGAGAACGGAGTTGAAATTTTTCTGCCAGCGCGAATTCGACGTCGTTCTTGGCATGCTCGAGCGTCGGATAGACGGAGATCCAAGCAAAGAAAGCACAATGCGACAAGCAGCGACAACGGTTCTTTCGCAGACGATCGAACCGAACCCGGTCCATGACGCGCTGGTACGCCTCGGGCAGCGTTACGGTCAGACGCTCCTCGTTACGACCAACTTCGACAGGCTTCTGAGCGAGGCTGCTTCAAAGCTTCGCGTCCAGCATGAAGCCTTCGCTCGAGGTGAAATACCTAATCCCAGCAGCAGCCGAGACTTTGCCGGTATCCTTCATATTCATGGGAAACTAGGCTGGCGTAAGGAGAAGGGGTCGGCGCTGATTTTGACCGATCAGGATTTCGGGGACTCATATCTCCGGCGCAATCTCATCACGTCTTTCCTTTATGACGCAGCCAGAATTTTTCACATCGTTCTCGTTGGTTATAGCGCCAGTGATTCACCTGTCCGCTACCTTCTTAATGCGATCGCTGCTGACGAGCGGCACTTTGTCGATCTTAAGCGGCGTTACGCTTTCGTTGGTTGCAAGCCTGGTGATGAGCGGATGGCCGTCGAATGGCAGAGCCGGGGGATCACGCCCATCGTCTACGACAAGATCGACGAACATAAGGCCTTGGGTGATTTATTGGTGCGGTGGGCCGACATCATCCCCGACCGACGGAATGAGAAAGGGACGAAGTCCTACCTAAAGAAACTCGCTGCCCTCGACCCCGACAGTACCGAAGGTTTGGCTGCCCAATCATTTCTCAGATATTATGCGCGGAGGTCCAACCCTAGCGAACAAGCTGAACTTGCAAGAATCCTCTCTGGCGCCAGCCGGTCGCCTCGTTGGCTAACGTTCTTGAATCGTATTATCCGCGATTCCGGGAAAGGGCGCTGATATGCCTAGATTGAGCCTTACCGATACCGAACGTAGGATTAATCTAACAACACGAGCTTTCGCCGACGGACGACTTGAGGACACAGCGATTCTCGAGTGGGCAATCGAGCTGAAACCAGATCAGATCGCAGAACGTGAAGCGCTGCGAGATTTGGTTGAGTACCAGCCGAAGCCCGTTCGCGATCCGTACAGCTTGGCTTGGAGATGTGTCTTCGAATATTGGGAAAGGCCCGATGTCGAAACGCACCGGGAAAAGTACGAGATCCGTAGGCAGCTAAAGGGTGGTGGTAGCCCGCGAGAGACGATCCGTCTGATTGTGGATGCGGTTCGGCCGTGGCTCCAGATCGATACGTCCAAGCGATTAAGGGCCCTTTCCGGAGAGGCGCAGCCCGCCAGACCGCGGCATCTCAAGCATCTCATCTATGCGTCCATATCCAGTGGCAGCCGGTTGATGCCGGCCGACATCGGGCTTCAGGCGAATGAAGATCGCAACTTCCTTTTCGAATTGGCGACGGCCTTGAACGCAGCGCTGCTCGCAGGACTAAATCTCGGGCATATGATTGGTTCAATTTCCAAGGATATGGACGTCACAAACTGGCAGATTCACCGAGCCTATTTCGTACCTCCGGAGCAATATCCGGATGGTGGCGGTGAGCCGGATCGTCATAGTGAAGGGTTCGCACCATCGACCAAGCTGATGTTTGCGGTGATGGAGCGTCTCAGCAGCCTCGACCTTCAGGCCGCCCGTAGGGTTATCGACAATTGGGACCGGGAAGGTTGGACGCTTTATCGGCGGCTTTGGGCCGCAGCGGCCCGGAACCCGGCGCTTGTTGACAGTGATGAGGTCGCAGCTTTCCTCATAGAGCTTTCCGACCGAGAATTCTGGTGGGCGAGCGCACATCCAGAATTCGCTGAGTTGCGCGCGCTTCGATGGGCAACACTTTCTACCGACAACCAAAATCGCATCGAGCAGCGAATACTGAGAGGGGAGCCCGCGAAGCTTATTCCCAGCAGGATCGAGAAATCGGACAGGGCAGGTTACAGGGACCACCACGTGTTCGTGGAGCTTCGACGAATCCAAGCTGCGGGCGGCAACCTTACGGATAAAGGTCAGGAATGGCTCGACGACTTCGCAACCCGGTCGGGAGACCTGCCAGCCATTGAACTGACACACGGTTTCAATCAGGGTGTCCGCCTGATCCATCGCGTAAGGACTGTCGAGAACACCTTCGACGCGATCCCGACAACCAAACTCCTGGACGAACTGGCGAAATCGCTCGCAGATACGGGCTGGGACGACAAAAGTCAGAACGCTTCGGAATTTATTGCAGAAAACGCATCTGTGGTGCTCGGTCTTCTGACGAAGGCTGAGGGTGCTGTCGCTGCCAAGGTGTGGCAAGCACTTGGATACGCTTACCGGCCCGCGAACCTTAACGCCACGCCTGACACGGCTTCGCAAGAAGACAAGGATAAGATCCTGATCGCGCTGTCCATATGTGTTTCAATTGTCGACGAACGTGCGACTGTTTTGTCTAAGGCCATTGACGGCCTCGCGTCGTTCATGACGAGTTGGGATCGATTGCTCACGAGCCGCGAGGAATTCCAAAATGCCTGGCTTCGGTTGTGGCCCTTCGCTGTCGAGAAAACGAATTCGAGCAAAGCGGATCGCTCCGGTTATAGTCAGGAGGCTTTCAACTCCCCCGCCGGCCAGCTCGCCTTGGCCTTCGTCGAAACCTGCCCGACAGTAAAGAAGGGCGATAATCCACTGTCTCAGGGCCGTTGGCCACAAATGCTCCAAGCAATAAGTGAGACAATCGGGATAGCGCGCCTTCACGCGCAGTTTGTTCTCGTCAGGGAACTGGCTTACTTCATCGCTGCTGCAGAACAGTGGTCGAGAGATTTCCTTCTCCAGCCGCTTATCAACGCACTTGAAAGCCAGGAAACCACCGTCTTGTGGGAAGCGTTTTCGATGGCGCACCTCCCTCAAAAGGAGGTCGTGGCAGAACTCGCCCCGTCGTTGGTGGCAGCAGCTCTATCCGACCGCTTGTCGAGCGAGGTTCGAGGGGATCTGTCGGAACGCGTCGTCTGGTCGGCGCTGACGGATCGTGTTCAGAACGCAGAACCCGCCGTGTCCCTCGATCTGATCCAACAGATGTTGAGGCTGGGGACAGATGAAGTCCGCACGGAGGCGGTGCGTGCCTTTTCGCAGTATCTTGCACCGGACGATGATTTGACGGAGGAGGAACGTTTCGAGATCGTCAACTCCGTCTTCTCGGACGTGTGGCCGAAGGAACTTACTCTTAGCTCAAAGGCCGTTTCCGAGAGGCTTGCTCGACTACCGGCTGAGGCTGCATCCTGTTATGTCGAAGCAACCGAAATGGTTCTCCCATATCTTACGCCCTTCGACTGCTGGTCGCTTTATGATTTCGGAGTGATCGACCTGGATGAAGATCGAGGTGATTTCAATATTATCAACGATCCTAAAAAAGCGGCGGCCCTTTTGTCGATCATGGATCGGTCGGTTGCGGGGGATGACGGAGCGATCGTTCCAGGTGGCCTCGATAAAGCTCTTTTCCACATTAAGAAGGTCGCACCAAAGCTCGAGAAGGATCCTCGATATCAGCGTCTTCTTACGCTCGGCAGGCGCTGAAAAAACCTCGCGCTCCGTAGCCAAGAGAGCGGGTTTGGACGGCTGCTTGGAGATCGCCAGATCAGGGTAGGGTATTTCTGCATCACGTCTGCGCCCGGCTCCCGTGATTTGATGCGAGGGCACCGTCGCAGCCTTCCGCTGTCGGAGGAGAAGAACCAGACTTTGACGCAACAACCTCAAAGAGTATAGATCAGTCGAAGAAAAAGGGGGCGCCGCTTGGAATTGCTTTTGAACGGGATCAACGGCAACTATCTCCGAAACATTCTGTTGAATGCTGTCGAAGACACTGATCGGGTTGATGCTGCGGTCGCTTACGCCACGGAAAACGATCTTCTTTTTGATTGGTGTTGGGAAAACAAACTACCGCTGCGTTTCTGGGGACGTTTTGATGAACAGGTGCCGGTGAGTATCCTCATTCTCGAACGTTTCCTTTCCCGAAGGTCGGGGCGCTATACGTGCAAGCTCGTGCGCCAATTCCATCCGAAGGTAATCTGGTGGCGCGGCTTCGGCGCATACATCGGCTCTGCAAACCTTACCCAAAGCGCGTGGTGGAATAACGTCGAGGCCGGTGTTTTCCTCACCGAGGACGAGCTGGTGGCTAGCGGTCACGATCTTCAGCTGGAGCAATTCTTTGCTGAGATTGAGACCCATGCTGCCCCGTTGACTCAGGAGCTGTTCGATCTTATCTCGGCCAGGAACAAGGAACTGACAAGGCGCAAAATTGCTCAAAAGGCTGCGGATGAAGCGTTCACCGCAACCACCCTCGTTCCGCATTTCCGCGGGCTGGCACGTTCAAGCGCGAAGTCAGCGGGTGAGCAGCGCAAGCAAGCGTTTCTGAATGAGTGGAACAGCACTCTTCAAATTATTCGAGACATCTCCGTCAAGATTTCAGTTGACGGAAACAGGCCGTCTTGGGTGAGCTCCACCGCGCCGTTGGGTGCCCATGCCGACCAGTTCCTCCATGCTCACTACTACCAGAATACATTCGACGGCAGGAGAGCAGACTTCGAGACGCATTTTGGCAGAAACAGATTGGATCCAGATACCGCCGTTGAGACTGCAATTCGATGGTGGCAGAAGCGGCCGGACAGTTCAGACGAGAACCGGATGCTCAATAAGACTGCCCCCGCCTTGCAGCGGGCGTTTGCGGAAGACCGTCTAAAACGCCTTACGGAAAATGAATTCATTCAGGTGCTCGGCAAAATCCACGCAACGCGGGAGTTTGCCCGACGTGCGCCCAATCGACTTATCGGGCTAAAGGGCGACCGGCCATACGACATACCCGAGAAAGTTGATGCCCTGGCGAGACATATCTACCGGGCGCCAAACCGCGGTGGGGTATCCGCATTGGAGACTCTATCCTACATTCTCTATGATGGTCGAATTGAAGACGTCCCTGTTCGCCTTTGGAACGCGATTGTCGATCCCAAGCGGAAAATCGAACTGATCGGCGTGAGCGCTCTGGGGGAGATTGTAGGGTGGGCATTGCCGGACAGATATCCGCCGCGCAATGGGCGGACCAGCAAAGCCCTTCGATCGCTTGGGTATGACGTAACGGTTCATGTCGGCTAGAATCACCATTATATCATTATATATCAATGTCTTAAGTCCATAAACTAGATTACGCCACATCATGTTGTAAGAGGGGTGGGTTCAAGGATGAAGTGCGACTTGCAATAGATAACAACGGTTTATCCTTGCAAGGAACGAGACATGAAGCGCACCTACTCCCAGATCGATATCGATGAACGCCGCAAGATTGCCCGCTGGC
>NZ_ML133541.1 GCF_003985145.1 Rhizobium anhuiense
GCCCGCCTCGTGCTCCTTCAGAATGCCGATAATCTGTTCGTCTGTGAAACGGTTGCGCTTCATTCTCTGGTCCTCTCAATGGGCCAGAGCTTACTTCAAAATGGATTATTTCAACGGGGCAAGGTCATCGGCGCTTCGTCGAAAACCGAGTAATCCGCATCAAATGCTGCCGCAAGGCAGCACCACGCTGGAACCACGACGCCAAGGCCTCAGATTCCTCGGGATATCCCAAAACTGGCCAGCGCTAGCGGTTATCGCAATCGGCGTACTTCTCTTGGCTTTCGGTGGTTCGTGACATCCGAGAACCCTTGATCGCCGTAGCTCCTTCGGCAAAAACCCGGCTTTCACCGGGTTTTTGTTCAGGCACTACCAAGTCTGGCTGCCGCTCCAGTCATCGATGTCGCGCTTGATCCGGTCCTTTTCGATGCCATAACGCTCCTGGATCTTGCCTTCCAGCTGGTCGCGCTTGCCGGCGATCTGGTCGAGATCATCGTCAGTGAGTTTGCCCCACTGCTCCTTGATCTTGCCTTTCGCCTGCTTCCAGTTTCCTTCGATCCGATTCCAATCCATGGTCGATTTCTCCTCTTTGCTGATGAGAAGAAAACGGACCGCGGTGGAAGTTGGTTCCTGAGCTTTAGCTGATTTCCGCAAAGCTCCATACTGCGCCCCCCGGGACTTGCCGCCCATTCTGCTCCTGACGACACGAGCGCTGTCGACCGTGGCACCACCGCCCACTCTCGCGGCGGGTCGGCCTCTAAAGGGCTAGGGTCGGCGGAACCTAACGCTCTCCGGCGGCCTCCTACGGAGCCTTGCGAGTCGGTCGTCCCTTACATACGCTCGCGTCCGAATATTCTGGGGGCGACGTATGCGGGAACAGTGGGAGAAGTGGGGTTGGGCGACGACGGCCATCCTCATCATCGGAGTGTACATTGCTGTGATGTTTTGGGGAGGTTCGATCTTCTCGCGGAAAACATGGTGTTATGGCGAACAGGACGAATGCTTGCGTGAGTGGATGTCGGCGCTCGGCGGGTGGGTTGCCGTTGTTGTTGCAGTGCCAACCATCATTTATCTATCGAAGCAGGTACGGGCCGCAGAGAAACACCATCGGACAACAATAGGAATTCAGGCGCGCCCGACTTACATGTTGGCGCAGAAGGCGGCTGAGACTTCGGTGAACATTCGAGATGAAATCGCCAAGAAGGGCGACCTTTGGTCGATATCAAATATCCCATTCGATTCTAACTTCGATAAGAAAGCGGCGGAAAAACTAAAGTTTCTGAGGGATTTAGTCGATCGAACAGAATTTGTCCGCATCCAGTCAGAAATCGAAGTCACGTACATGAGACATGAGCAACTGATAAATTCCATTGATGAATCGATTGAGCTACTTGGAGACGCTTGGAGGCATCCTGATCGTATCTATGCTAGCGAAGCAGTGATCGGCTGCTCTGTGAATGCCATGCAATATCTTGATCAAGTTAAAGATGTTTGTGACCGCTTCATAAGGGACTTCGAGCGGATGACGGGCCATCTTAGGTAGACTTCCTCCGCCCTCCTTCCCGCGCCATCGCCGTTTGCTCTAGGCGCTTTCGCTCTCCTCGATTGCGACCTCCCTGTTTTGCGGCGTCCTCCTCCCCCGGATGCACAGCGAGCGGATTGTTGGGCCCCGGTTTGGCGCGGGCAAGCTGGCAGAGGCAGTTCGTCCTCAACCATGCGGTATTCCAGCAACTTGCGGCCGAGCTGGGCGAGAACTGGATGAAGCTCGTCCACGAAGCCGACAAGAACGATGCAAACGCTCGCCGGGTGGAGCGCCGCCACATGGAAGATGCCGCCGAGGAGATTGTCGCAGTGGTGAACGCGCTGCTGCCACCGCTTAGGGAGGTCGTCGTGCGCCGGGCGGCAGGCATGAACTGGAAGGCTATCGCCGAGGCGCTACCCCGCCGTGCGTTCTTTTCCATGCAGGACGACCACGCCGCCGCGCTGCGCCGCGTGTGGGACAAACCGGGGATGCAGTCAGGCGGCTCATCTAGAAAACCATCAGGTATCGAGCATGTCCCATTCTTCCCCCATCACCCATCGGAGCGCGCTCAACTTCCCATTAATCATGCCCCATTCAAAATCGTTCCACGGCCCGCAGTTCTCGACTCCGATTTCGGCTTCGGTCTTCCTCGCCGCCTCCTGAGCCAATTTCCAAGTGCCCTCGGTCGTCATGCGCCTACGCTGGACTGGCTTGGCCGCCCAATACTCCTCGTTAGTGACCACTTTCTCTCGGCCCCGCTCTATATTGATCCTGAGGTTCTGGTGACGATTGTACCAAACCTGCCTGTACAGCAGATGCTCGGCCTCGAGGATTTCGGAGAATCCGCGTACCTGGGTCGCGCCGTAGAGCTGAAGATCGTAGTTCGCCAGAAGATCCTCATCGAGGTCGTTAAGTAGGTCAGGTAGTGACGTCCAATAACGAGAACTCACGTCGTCGAACAAAGGCATCAGGTCGGGATGAGGCATTCTGTGGTCGCCTCCGTCTTGGCTGAAGTCGGCCTTATTGTGAGTGATGAAGGCGAACTCATCGTCTTCGCTGGATGCTTGGTGGACTTCGTTGGCGTAGGTTTCGATGATGATGGCGTCTGCGATGCTGTTCTTCTGTCGGTGGAATCGGAAGGGAGCGATACCGTTTAGCGCCCGGTCAGCCGCGCGAGCCTTGATCGTCTCCGTGGCGGGAATCGCCTTCGCAGCAGAGAGCAGTTGCTCGATCCGGACGATAGATTCGTTCACTGCCTCGCCTTTGTAGACGGCGGAGTGATCCACCTCATTTAGTGCCTTAACGGTTGCTTCTACGTCCTTCTCGTCTCCGAACCGCCGTACGGCGTCCCGAACTAGGCTGAAGTGCGATTGGAGACTTCGCTTCGCATCTGCGGCTACACGGTCCTAGTTCCGCGCGAACTCCTCTAGAACCACCTCTGGCACGATAAGTCCGAAAACTCGATCATCCTTCAGAAGATATTCGAGTGCCGCGATAACTGGCTGGTTCCGGTAATCCTTTGCGAGGTCCAACCAAACGCAAGTGTCGACAAGAATGCGAAGCATGGAATCACCCTTTCGTCAGACAGCCTAGATACTGCGAAAGGGATTCGAAAGAAGGCTCGATCCAAGCCGCCGAACCGCATCCGTTAGCCTTGCGTTAGCCCGGCGAGAGTCGCAGCTAACACGCTATTAGTATGTCCTGTAACGCGTTGATTTTAAGGGTTTATGGTGAGAGCGTCGGGGTTCGAACCCGAGACCTACTGATTAAAAGTCAGTTGCTCTACCGGCTGAGCTACGCTCTCCCTCTCCGCGGGTGTGACCACCCCGGCTGGAAGTGGGCGGAACATAGGCAGGTGACCCATTGCGGTCAACCGAAAAATTTGCCTTTTTTCGACGGTCGGCACATTTCTTGCCGGCGCAAGACGGATGTCTCGCGTGCAAAGACAGATTTCTTGCGCGCGCAAAAAGGTGATTGGCAATCCCGGGCCTGCAAAGCTAGGAACATCACGCAGATTGCAGCCGGAGAGAATGCGTGTCGATTGCCGATATTTCCCTGTGGAGCGCGCTGATTGCCGGGGCGCTTTCCTTTCTGTCGCCCTGCGTGCTTCCCCTCGTCCCACCCTATCTCTGCTATATGGCCGGCATCTCCGTCGAGCAGTTCCGCGGCGGCGGTGCGGTTGTGGTCGTGCCCGGTGTCAGGCGCGGCGTTTTCTTCTCGGCACTCTTCTTCACGCTCGGCTTTGCCACCGTCTTCGTGGCGCTCGGCGCCGGCGCTTCCAGCATCGGCATGGCGCTTCGCCAGCATCTCGACCTCCTGTCGAAGATCGGCGGGCTGATCATCATCGTCATGGGGCTGAACTTTCTCGGCCTCTTCCGAATCGGACTGCTGACCCGCGAGGCGCGCTTCCAAGGCGGCGGCAAGCCGGCGACGCTGACGGGCGCCTATATCATGGGCCTTGCCTTCGCCTTCGGCTGGACGCCCTGCATCGGGCCGGTGCTCGGCGCCATCCTCGGCGTTGCGGCCTCGCGCGAGACGGTCGGCTCCGGCGCCGGGCTGCTCGCCATCTATTCGCTCGGCCTTGCCATCCCCTTCTGGATCGCCGCCGGCTTTTCCGGCGCCTTCATGCGCTTCCTGTCGCGCTTCCGCCGCCATCTCGGCACGGTGGAAAAGGTGATGGGTCTCTTCCTGGTGCTTACCGGCCTCGCCTTCCTGTTTGGATGGGTCAGCAATGTGGCGATCTGGTTCCAGCAGACCTTTCCGATCCTGATGCAGATCGGCTAGGCCACCGGATACCGATTTTCCAGGTCGTGTGGGTGGCGGTATCGGAAGTCGCTGCGAGATCGGCCTCGTCGCTTCCTCCCGCGCCGTCGGTCGTCGTGTGCAGGATCCGACGGGCAATGCGGATTTTTGCGGGGGCCTATCGGCGAAAGTTCCCACGTTTCGGGATCGCCCATTGGTCAAGGGGACGCTCCTCAGCACGCTGAGAATATCTGGCATCCGCACGCCGACGCTGTCATAAATTGATTTCATCGAGGGAGGCATGATGATGCAGAAGAACGCGCCGGACTTCAGCCTTGAGGGCAAGGTGACTTTGGTGACGGGAGCGAGCCGTGGCATCGGTCGAGCTTGCGCACTTGCCTGTGCCGCAGCAGGTTCCGATATTGTTTTAGGGGTCCGCGATGTCGCAGCTTCGGCGGGCCTGGTTGCCGAACTCGAAGGCACGGGACGAAGAGTTCTCCCTGTTGAACTGGACATTCCCAACAAGGCCCATATCGCGCAGGCCGTCGACGCGGCGCTTGCTACATTCGGTCGGATAGACGTCCTCGTCAACAATGTCGGCGTGGCTCCGGGCAATCTCGCAGAACTCGTCGAGGAGAAGGACCTTGACGAGATACTCGATGTCAACATCAAGGGCACCTTTCTGATGACGCAGGCTGTGGGCCGCCAGATGATCAAGCGCAATGGGGGCCGGATCATCAACATCAGTTCACAGGCCGGTACCGTGGCACTGCGCGGCGAGGCAATCTATTGCATGAGCAAGGCGGCAATCAATCACCTCACCCGCTGCCTTGCCGCCGAATGGGCAGCCTATAATGTCACCGTAAACACCGTATCGCCAACGTTCATCCACACGGATGGCACAGCACCTTTTCTGTCCGATGCCGACAATCGCAAGGCGACGCTCGATCACATTCCGCTCGGCCGAATCGGCGAAACCGATGATGTGGTGGGTGCCGTCGTCTTCCTGGCATCACCGGCTGCGAGCCTGATCACCGGCGCGAACCTGCTGGTGGACGGCGGATGGTCCGTCGCCTGAGGCGAGGCGGAACCTGCAGCGCAAACCTTGTCCAGACGAGAACAACGATTTCCCCCGACAAGGATCTCTTCGGCGACTTGCGGACGCCGATGAGGGATCTACATTCCCTGGATGAAAATCTTCGAATCCGGCGACGGCTCTCAGCAGAATTCGCTCCGCCAGGTGCTGCGAAGGCTCGATAGGGCCGACGGCAGACAGGCGGTCGCCTTTCGGCTGGTATTTGCTGCCATTGACGTTGCCATTCTCGCCTTCTTCCTGCTCGGCCCGTACCTGCGATCCGGTCCGTCCTATCTGATTATCGACTATGCGATAGCAGTGTGGATCGCCGCCGAGATGGTCGGCCGGGCGATCGCCGCAGCCTCCGTGCGCGAGTGGATTCGGCGGCCAATGACCTGGATCGACTTCGTGGTGCTGGCCACGCTGTTGCTGCCGGACCTGCTCTTCAATTTCGCATTCCTGCGGATCATGCGGTTCTGGGCGATCGGCACGAGTCCGCTGCTCAAGGATTTGCTGCGCAAGGCCGGCTATTTACACCTTCTCGACGTCGTCCGGGCGGTGATCAATTTCCTTGTGTTCCTCTTCATGGCAACCGGGTTCGTCTATACGTCCTTCTTCTACAACAGGGAGGGAGGCGAAGGATTCGTCGATGCGCTATATTTCACGGTCGCGACGGTGACGACGACGGGATTCGGAGACATCACGCTCCCGGGAACGCTGGGCAAGCTCACTTCCGTGGTGACGATGATCGTCGGCATCTCCCTATTCGTCAGGCTTGCTCAGGCAGTCGTGCGGCCTCACAAGGTGACCTTTGCCTGTCACCGATGCGGCCTCCAGCGCCATGACGCCGACGCCGTTCATTGCAAGGCGTGCGGAGACGTTTTGAACATCCCGGACGAGGGATCGTGACCGTCGCCCCTGGCGAGACGATACGGCAGGCATTTGTGGCGAGCCCATTCCCAGGCTTGCCGCGTTCGCTGATCTGATCGACTCCGCGCTCGTCCAGCACGCCGCCGGCAGTCAGAAGCGAGGCCCGCACCTATTCGGTGGTATGGCTTGCCCTGTCCCTCGGCCCCACCCGCCCTTATCCCTCGACCCAATCGATCGCAAACACGCCTCCATGTAGCGTCGTCGATGCCGTGTTTGAGGCGGCGGTCAGAAGGAGACGAACATGAACCTTGAGACAAAGATGAGCCTGGAAAACACCGCACACACCGGCAGACCTCCGCTCGACGAATTGGTTCCGTCGCGCTACGCGGTGCAGGTCGGCGAGATTGAGGTGCTGGTGATCAGCGATGGCGTGCTACCGCTCCCAACCGCGATGCTGGGACACAACATCGATCCCGCCGTCCGAGCGGCCTGGCTGAAAGACATGTTCCTGCCGCCGGACGCTTTGGATTGGGCGCTGAACGTGGTCGTGGTGCGCAGCGGCGACCAGACCATACTCCTCGACGCCGGGCTGGGGCTCGACCCGGACTTGCACCTGCCGCGGGCCGGGCAACTGATCAAGCGACTGGAGGCCGCCGGCATCGATCTTGCGTCGGTGACCGACGTGGTCCTAACCCACATGCACATGGACCACATTGGCGGACTGCTCGTCGACGGGGTGAAGGAGCAACTGCGTCCGGACCTGCGGATCCACGTGGCGGCCGCCGAGGTCAAGTTCTGGGAGGCGCCCGATTTCTCCCGGGTCTCCATGCCGCCGGGGTTCCCGGACGCGCTTCGGGCGACCGCCAAGCGGTTCGCGAAGGAGTATCGTAGCCATCTCAGGCTGTTCGATGATGAGTACGAGGTGGCGCCGGGCGTGGTCGTCCATCGCACCGGCGGCCACACGCCCGGGCACAGCGTGATCCGCCTGGCGTCCGGCGGCGACCGGCTGATGTTTGCCGGCGACGCCGTGTTCGCGGTCGGGTTTGAACATCCGGACTGGTTCAACGGCTTCGAACACGACCCCGAGGAAGCGGTGCGCGTTCGGGTCCGCCTTCTTCGGGAACTGGCGGAGACCGGCGAGCAACTGGTGGCCACTCATCTGCCGTTCCCCTCCGTCGGCCGGGTGGCGGTCGACGGCGACGCCTTTCGCTGGGTAGCGGCCTTCTGGGACTACTGATCGGTTGTTCGGTTGGTCGTAGAGCGTGTACTCAATGAGTACACGCTCTATCGATTTAGTTTACGCAATTCCGGACGCAAAACCGCTACACACTTTTGCTGGAATTGCTCTTGTTTCTGCGCAATTCCGGACGCAAAACCGCTACACACTTTTGCTGGAATTGCTTATGTCAGATCCTGACCCGCCGATCATCCCCGCGCACTGGAAGACCTCTTGGTCGATATCGTCAGCCTGCTATTGCCGTTCTTCGGCCTGATCCTGATCGGCTACATCGCAGCCAAGGCGACCAAACAGCCAGCCGAAACGTTGGGATGGCTGAACACCTTCATCATCTACGCCGCCCTGCCCGCTCTGTTCTTCAAGCTGGTCTCACGCACGCCGATCGAGGAGCTGACGCGCGTCGATTTCATCGTCACCGATATCGCGGCGACCTATGCGGTCTTCATCCTGCTGTTCGCCATCGGCCGCATTCTGCGTGGCAATTCGCTCGCCGATTGCACCATCCAGTCGTTTGCCGGCGCTTACGGTAATATCGGCTATATGGGGCCGGGCCTGGCGCTCCTGGCGCTCGGCGAAGGTGCCGCCGTGCCGGTGGCGCTGATCATCTGCTTCGAGAATGCGCTGCATTTCATCGTGGCGCCGGCGCTGATGGCGGCGGCCGGCGACGACAAGCGTTCAACCAGCCAACTCGCCGCCGATATCCTGCGCAAGGTGGCGCTGCATCCCTTCATCCTGTCGACGGCGGCAGGCTTTGCCGTGGCCGCCCTTGATATCGACCAGCCGCTGGCCTTTCAGCGCCTCGTCGATTACCTCGCCCAGGCGGCCGCGCCCTGCGCGCTCTTTGCCATGGGCGTGACTCTGGCGCTCCGGCCGCTGAAGCGGATCCCAGCAGAGATCTCCTATATCGTGCCGGCGAAGCTGATCCTGCATCCGATCGCGGTTTTCGTCGCGCTGACGGCGGTTGGCGGTTTCGAGCCGGTGTGGATCCAGGCGGCCGTGCTGCTTGCCTGCCTGCCGACGGCGACCAATGTCTTCGTCATCGGCCAGCAGTACGGCGTCTGGCAGGAGCGCGCCTCGGCGACGATCCTGATCACGACAGTGCTATCGGTGGTGACTGTTTCGCTCTGGCTGATCGTGATCCGCTCAGGCCTTCTTCCGCTTCAGCTTTTCCCGTAGAGCATCCGGAATATCCCGGAAGCCGCGGCCGGGCTCGATGCCTTCGCGCATGACGATGTTGCGCAGCGGCGGAATGGCCGAGAGAATATGCAGGCCGGCGGCGCGCAGCATCTGGACGGGCAGGAAATCCGAGAGCAGCGAGCGGTTGAGGAGATCGACGCTGGCCGTGCGCGTCATGATGTCGGCGCGGCGCCTGCGGTCGAAGCTGTCACCGGCATCGGCCGGCACCGGCAGTTCCGCCCTGTCGCAGAGGATATCGGCGAGCGCCATGATATCACGCAGGCTGAGATTCAGCCCCTGCGCCCCGATCGGCGGGAAGACATGGGCGGCCTCGCCGATCAGCGCGATACGTCCCTTGCCGAAACGATGCGCCATCATGCCGGAGAGCGGCCAGACCTGGACGCCCTCCTCGACATCAACCTTGCCGAGCATGGATTGCATGCGCGCCTCGACAATAGCCCCGAGTTCGGCAAGCGGCAATTCCGCGCGGCTTGCCGCTTCTGCGGGATCCTGCACCCAGACGAGGCTGGAGCGGCCTCCCGGCAGCGGCACCTGGGTGAAGGGGCCGTGCTTGGTGTGGAATTCGGTCGAGATGTTCTGGTGCGGCAGCGAATGGGCGAAATTCAGCACCATGGCCGATTGCGGATAGGACCAGTTGCGCACGCCGATGCCAGCGGTTTCGCGCAGCTTCGAGCCGCGGCCATCGGCGCCGACGGCAAAATCGGCCGAGAAGGTCTCGCCGCCGGCAAGTGTGATCGAGACTGTATCGCTTGATATTTCGATCGATTCGGCCATGTCGGAGAAGCGAGTGATATTGCCCTCGCCTGATATAGCCGCCTCGAGGATGTCGGTCAGGGCCTTGTTGGGGAAATTGTAGCCGAAGGCATTCAGGCCGACGTCGGCGGCGCGGAAGGTGGTCGTCGGCGCGCGCAGCAGCCGGTCGGTGCCGTCGACGATGCGCATGCTGGTGAGAGGAGCGGTTGCCGGCCGAAGCTTTTCCCAGAGCGTCAACCGGTCGAGGAAGCGGATCGACTGGTCCATCAGCGCCGTGGTGCGCCGGTCTTCCTTCGGAGCGAGAGGAGCGACAAGCGCCACATCGCGACCGCCGCGCGCGAGCGCGATTGCTGCGATCATGCCGGCGAGCCCGCCACCGATCACCGCCACTTCGAATGTCTTCATGCTACTGTTCCGCCATCGTAAAAAGGCGGACCGTCCGCTTATGCGGCCGGCTTCGCCTGACGGCGCCAACTATAGCCCTTGCCGGCGTCGGCGTCACGCACCGCCGGTTGATAATGATGGGGAATGGCGGGAAGACGGTTTTCGGAAAGCCGCTTCAGCGCCGTGGCGTTGGTGACGGCAAAGCTGTCGATGCCGACGCGCAGCATCAGCGGCACCTGATCGATCAGCACGTCGCCGACGGCACGCAGCTCGTTGGTATAACCCAAGCGCTGGCGTAGCAGCGAGGCGTGGCTGAAGGCGCGGCCGTCGTTGAACGCCGGAAAGGCGACGGCGACGATTTCGAGGCGATCGAGATAGGGCTCGAGCCTGCGCACATCGTCGGCCGGCTTGATCAGCACGCCGAGGCCGACATCGTTGCTTTCATCGGCCTTGGCGATCAATTCGTCGAGACCGAGCAGCGGCTTCTGCTCCTCGGTCGCCTTCACCTCGTCGGTTTCGATCACCCAGGGATCGTTTTCGACAAAACCGGTTTCTCTCCAGATCTTCGTCATCATCCCCTCCTTATGCCGCTTCGGCGGCCGAGCCGTAGAGCGCGGTCTTGAAAGGCTGCGGTCCAACGCGGCGATAGGCGGCGAGGAAGTTCTCGGAATGATCGAGTCGCAGGCCGAGATAGGTGTCGACGATCGTCTCGATCGCGTCGGTCACCCGGTCCGGCTCGAAGCCGCGGCCGATGATCTCGCCGATCGAGGTATGTTCGTCACCGGAGCCGCCGAGCGTGATCTGGTAGAGTTCGGCGCCCTTCTTCTCGACACCGAGCAGGCCGATATGGCCGACATGGTGATGGCCGCAGGCATTGATGCAGCCGGAGATCTTGATCTTCAGCTCGCCGATCTCCGCCTGGCGCTCGGCATTGCCGAAGCGGCGGGAGATTTCCTGCGCGAGCGGAATGGAGCGCGCATTGGCGAGCGCGCAGTAGTCGAGCCCGGGACAGGCTATGATGTCGGTGATGAGACCGGCATTGGCTTCCGCCAAGTTGATGGCGACGAGGCCGCGATAGACGGCTTCGAGATCGGCCAGCGCCACATGCGGCAGGATCAGGTTCTGCTCATGGCTGACGCGGATTTCGTCGAAGCCATATTCCTCGGCGAGATCGGCGATCGCATCCATCTGTGCATCCGAGGCGTCGCCCGGAATGCCGCCGATCGGCTTCAGCGAGATCGTCACCATGCCGTAATCGGGGTTCTTGTGCGGCTGCACGTTCTGTTGCACCCAGCGGGCGAAGCCGGCATCGGCCTTCTTCCAGCGAGCAAGGTTTTCCCAGCCTTCGGCGCGTTCGGGCAGAGCCGGCGGCGCGAAATAGGCAGCGATTGCCTGGACATCCTTTTCCGGCAGCTTGAGCTCGCTATCTTTCAGCGCGGCGAATTCGGCTTCTACCTGGCGCGTCAGTTCCTCGGTGCCGGTCTCGTGCACCAGGATCTTGATACGGGCCTTGTACTTGTTGTCGCGGCGGCCGTGCAGATTGTACACGCGCACGATAGCCGTGGTGTAGGAGAGCAGGTCTTCCTCGGGCAGGAAGTCGCGGATCAGCTTGGCGATCATCGGCGTACGGCCCTGGCCGCCGCCGACATAGACGGCAAAACCGATCTCGCCCTTGTCGTTCTTCTTCACGTGCAGGCCGATATCATGGACCTGGATCGCGGCGCGGTCGCGCTCGGCGCCGGTGACGGCGATCTTGAACTTGCGCGGCAGGAAGGAGAATTCCGGGTGGACAGACGACCACTGGCGCAGGATCTCGGCGTAGGGGCGCGGATCGGCGATCTCATCGGCGGCGGCACCGGCGAAATGATCGGCCGTGACGTTTCTGATGCAATTGCCGGAGGTCTGCAGCGCATGCATCTCGACGCTCGCAAGATCGGCGAGCGCTTCGGGAATGTCGGACAGCTTCGGCCAGTTGAACTGCAGGTTCTGGCGCGTGGTGAAGTGGCCATAACCGCGGTCATAGGTGCGGGCGATATGGGCGAGCATGTGCAGCTGGCGCGCGCTCAGCGTGCCATAGGGAATGGCGATGCGCAGCATATAGGCGTGCAGCTGCAGGTAGACGCCGTTCATCAGGCGCAGCGGCTTGAACGCGTCCTCGGCGAGCTCGCCGGAAAGGCGGCGCTGGACCTGATCGCGAAACTGCTCGACGCGCTCGCTGACAAAGGCATGGTCAAATTCGTCGTAACGGTACATCGTCTTCCTCAGACTGCAATGAATTCGGGATCGGCCGGAGCGTAGCCCGGGGCATATTCCATGGTCGGCCCTTGAGCACGGATGCGCTCGCGAAGGCGAAGCGGCCATAAAATGCCGTTGGTTTCCTGAACGTCGACGACGGCGACGTCAACGACCTCGTTGTCGGCATAGGATTTCTTGCCGATCGCCTCCAGCGCCGCAACGGCTTCGGCGTGACGGGCAACGAGCGCCTCCTGCAGCGAGGTGGACCACTTCCCGTTCGCATCCAGCCAGACGGCAATGCCGTCCGTCAGCCGGTTGGCGGTCAGAACCTTGTCACCCATATTCAGCTCCTTGCAAGTTCCTCGAGCCGGGCGTTTGCGCGCACCAGGGGCTCGGACAGTTCGAAATTGGCGCCGGCGACCGCATCGCCGATAATGACCATGACAGGTCCTGTCAATTCGTCGCGGTGCTGCAGATCGGGCAGATCAGCGAGCGTGCCATGCAGCAGACGGCGATCGCCGCGGCTGGCATTTTCGATGACGGCAACGGTGGTCTCAGCGGGAATGCCCGCCTGCATCAGCCGCTCGGCAACGGAGGCTGCAACCGTGCGGCCCATATAGACGGCAATCGTCGCGCCGGACACGGCAAGGCTTGCCCAATCGGGCAGCACGTCGCCGGTTAAATCATGGCCGGTCGTGAAGACCAGCGAGGAGGCAACGCCGCGCAGCGTCAGCGGCAACTCGAAATCGGCAGCGGCGGCGAAAGCCGAGGTGATGCCGGGCACGACCTCATAGGTGATGCCGCCAGCGCGCAGCGCGGCCATCTCTTCCCCTGCCCGGCCATAGACCAGGGGATCGCCGGATTTCAGGCGGACGACGCGCTTGCCCTGGCTGCCGAGATCGACCAGCAAGTCGTTGATTTCTTCTTGCGATTTCGAGTGGCAGCCCTTGCGTTTGCCGACGGAAAGCCGCTCGGCATCGCGGCGCCCCATATCGACGATCGCCTGCGGCACGAGGGCGTCATAAACGATGACATCGGCTTCCATCATCACGCGCTGGGCACGCAGCGTCAGCAGATCCTCGGCACCCGGACCGGCGCCGACCAGCCAGACGTGGCCTGCGACCTTGTCCACCGCGCCCAACAGCCCGTCGGCCGCGTGATGCGCCTGCGGCAGGTTGCCATTGGCGACAGCATCGGCAACGGGGCCTGAAAAGAAGCGGTGCCAGAAGACACGGCGGGAGACACCGCGGGGCACCCGCTGTTCAACGGCCTTGCGATAGCTGGTCGCCAATGCTGCGAGGCGGCCGAGCGAGGGCGACAGAAGCTGATCGATCTGCGCACGGATCATCTGCGCCAGAACCGGCCCTGCCCCTTCGGTGCCGATCGCGACGGCAACGGGGGCGCGATTGACCAGCGCCGGCGTGAAGAAATCGCAGTAATCGGGCTGATCGACGGCATTGGCCGGAATTCTGGCGGCACGCGCAGCATCGACGATATCGCGGTCGTCGGCGTCATTGCCGGTTGCGGCGAAGACGAGTGCCGAAGCCTCGACCTGTTCGGCGGAAAAGGCAGCGCGCACGGTTTCGATACGGTTGGCGATCAGGAAGGCGTGGTAATCGGCTTCCGGCCGCTCGGCATAGGCGACAATCCGCGCCCGTGTGTTGAGCAGCAGCCGCACCTTGGCGAAAGCTTCGTCGCCATTGCCGAAGACAGCCGTCTTCTGGCCTTCCACGCGAAAGAAGGCGGGAAATACCGAAAGCTGTTCAGTCTTGGGAGGCATCATCAATCCACTTCGAAGTTGCCGGAATATGCCCTTGATCGACAAGGGATTGAAGGAACAGAAATTCGAAAGCCCAAGCAAGCAGGTATTCTTTTGCTCGTGCCGTCAATGATTTGAGAAAAGTCACCCGTGCTGCCAAAAAGCCGCATATCTCAAGCCCGCTTGCTGCAGTGCAGTATAAAGCCTGTGACAAAAGACGTCCACCGGTGCTTGACGCATTTCACTCGCGCCGCCAAGGCGATAGACTGAGGAAAACTGGAGGGCCCTCATGCCTGATACGACCATTGCCTCCCGCCTGCTTTCGGTCATGGAAGACGATATCCTGCCGCTGACGGAGCGTGGCGTTTCGCTTGGCAATAAGGTGTTCGGTGCGGCGATCTTAAGGAAATCCGATCTTTCGCTTGTCGTCGCCGAGACCAATAACGAGCTGGAGAACCCGCTCTGGCATGGCGAGGTGCACACGCTGAAGCGCTTCTACGAGCTTGGCGACAAGCCACCGACCAAGGATTTGATCTTCCTGTCGACACACGAACCCTGCACCATGTGCATGTCGGCGATCACCTGGGCCGGCTTCGACAATTTCTACTATTTCTACAGCCATGAGGATTCCCGCGATGCCTTCGCGATTCCGCACGACCTGAAGATCCTGAAGGAGGTCTTCGGGCTTGAACCCGGCGGCTACCGCAGGCAAAACGCCTTCTGGAACAGCTTTGCCATCGCCGATCTCGTCGAGACCGAAGAGGCTCAGCTGAGAAACGCGCTGAAGGCGCAGACCGCCCGCATCAAGGCGCGCTATGACGCGCTGTCCAACTCCTACCAGTCGTCGAAGAGCGCCAACGACATTCCGCTCAACTGAGGCAACATGGAACCTTCCAAAGATATTTCGCGGCTGATCGAGATCATGGCGGCGCTGCGCCATCCCGAAACCGGCTGCCCCTGGGACATCGAGCAGAACTTCGAGACCATCAAGCCCTATACGATCGAAGAGGCCTATGAGGTCTCCGATGCGATCGAACGCGGTGATATGGACGATCTCTGCGACGAGTTGGGCGACCTGCTGCTTCAGGTGGTCTTCCACGCGCGGATGGCCGAAGAGGCGGGCGAATTTTCCTTCGGCGACGTCGTCAACGCCATCACCGCCAAGATGATCCGCCGCCACCCGCACGTCTTTGCCCGCTCGGCGGCAGATACGCCTGATGCAGTGAAGAAGCAGTGGGACGAGATCAAGCAGGCGGAGAAACGCGAGCGCGCCGAGCGCCGGTCACGGCGCGGTATCACCGAGGACTTCAAGAGCGGCTTCCTCGGTTCGGTGCAGCGCAGCTTCCCGGCTTTGACGGAAGCGCTGAAGCTGCAGGAACGCGCCGCCAAGGTCGGTTTCGACTGGTCGGCGCCCGAACCGATCCTCGACAAGATCGAGGAGGAGATCGGCGAATTGCGGGCGGCACTTCGGGAAGGCGACCAGGCCAAGGTCAGCGACGAACTCGGCGACCTGATCTTCGCCGTCGTCAATATCGGCCGGCACGTGAAGGCGGATCCGGAACAGGCTGTGCGCAGTACGAATACAAAATTCCGTCGTCGCTTCAGTCATATAGAGCATGTTCTTGAAGCAGAAGGCGAAACGTTGGAAGACGCGACGCTGGAGCGGATGGAGGAAATCTGGCAGGCGGCCAAGGCGATCGAACGGGCTGTTTTGATTGGGTAGGTTGGATCGAGTTTGGCGAGAGGCCAGCCCCTTCTCCGTCATCCTCGGCCTTGAGCCGAGGATCCATGGCGGGCTGCTGATGGACGCGGGTGGATGCTCGGCTCAAGGCCGAGCATGACGGAGGGTGCGGCTGGCCTTGTCGCCGACCAGCCGGCCTGCGGAGGCGAAACATTGCCAGATCTTCCTTCTCCGCAGGGGGCCGAAGGAAGTCTTGATTTCGCTCACCGCTCCCAATCTTCCTTATCAGGCTTCGGTCCGTTGCCGATGCGGCGTTCGAGTTCGGTTGCCTCGGTTTCGGAGAGGCGCAGATCCAGCGTGATCGAGCCGTCCTCATTGTCCTCACGACCGTCGACGATGGCATGATCGTAAAGCCAGGGCAGCAGCGCCAGCTTGTCGACCGGAAGGCGGATCGTTGCCTCGGTCATCACGCCCGACAGTCTGCGGCTGATTTCTTCCATCAGCGTATCGACGCCCTCGCCGCTGACGGCCGACACCGCGACGACGTTGCTGGCGCCGGCGGCTTTCTGCACCATGGTATCGTGGACCTCGGGCTCCAGCCGGTCGATCTTGTTCCAGACCTCGATCAGCCGCTTGGCCGATTCGGCCTCGTCGATGCCGAGGTCGTTCAGGATGCGCATCACATCGGAGCTCTGCGCCTGGTTGTCGGCATCGGACATGTCGCGAACATGCAGGATGAGATCGGCTTCCAGCACCTCTTCCAAGGTCGCCCGGAAGGCGGCGACGAGATGGGTCGGCAGGTCGGAGATGAAGCCGACGGTGTCGGACAGGATGACGGTGCGGCCGTGCGGCAGCTTCATGCGGCGCAGCGTCGGGTCGAGCGTGGCAAAGAGCATGTCTTCGGCCAGCACGCCGGCGCCGGTGATGCGGTTGAACAGCGTCGACTTGCCGGCATTGGTATAACCGACGAGCGCTACGATCGGGTGCGGCACCTTGCGGCGCTTGGCGCGATGGAGCTGGCGGGTGCGCACGACCTGCTCCAGCTCGCGTTCGAGCTTGATGATGCGATCCTGCAGCAGTCGCCGGTCGGCTTCGATCTGGGTTTCGCCCGGGCCGCCCATGAAGCCGCCGCCGCCGCGCTGGCGTTCAAGGTGGGTCCAGCTTCGGACCAGACGGCCTTTTTGATAGTTCAGATGGGCGAGGTCGACCTGCAGCGTGCCTTCCTTGGTGGAGGCGCGGCGGCCGAAGATTTCGAGGATGAGGCCCGTCCGGTCGATGACCTTGGCGTTCCATTCCTTTTCGAGATTGCGCTGCTGCACCGGCGTCAGCGGATGATCGACGATGACGAGACCGGAATCGCGCTCGTCGAGCAGCGCCTTGATCTCCTCGATCTTGCCGGTGCCGAGCAATGTGGCCGGTCTCGGGTCGTTGACCGGGACGATCGAGCCGTTGACGACATCGAGGTCGATCGCCTGGGCAAGGCCCGTCGCCTCTTCGAGCCGGCTTTCCGGCGTGCGGGTCGAGGCCGATTCGGACTGGCCGCCGCGACTGCGCGATTTCAAAACCGGCACGACGACAGTCGCGCGCATGTCGTCCCTGTGCTTGGCGGCCTCAGGGATGATCGAATCGTTCTTGGTATCGCGTGTCGAAATGACGGCTGATCCTGTTAGGACGCTGCTTCTTCGCTCTCGAACATCTGCATGGGCTGGCCCGGCATGATCGTCGAGATCGCATGTTTATACACGAGCTGCGAATGGCCGTCACGGCGAAGAAGAACACAGAAATTGTCAAAAGACGTAACAACGCCCGTGAGTTTCACGCCGTTGATCAAAAAGATTGTCAGGGAAATCTTTTGCTTGCGAACAGTATTGAGAAATAAGTCCTGCAGATTCTGAGAACGTTCCGCCATCGCGCCGCTTCTTTCTTTATTGCCGACCTGATCTGGTCGGTAGAATATCAATCAACCTCGCCATGCAAGACCGGCAGCACCCTCATTCCACCCGTCCAGCAAATCTTGGTATCAAATCGCAATCTTTTCCGCAACGTCGAAAAAGGCTTCGCGGACTTTCTGCGAAACACTGCCCGGATGACCGTTGGCGATAGGCTGGCCATCGACGGAAACGACCGGAAAACAAATGCTTGTGGCTGCAGTCAGGAAGACCTCGCGGGCTGCGAGCATCTCGGAAACGGAGAAATTCCGCTCCGTGATTTTCAACCCGAGCTTGGCTGCGACATCCATCAATGTGGTGCGGGTAATGCCGCGCAGAATTCCGTGTTCGGCCGGCCGCGTCACCAGCGTCCCGTCCCGGTCGACGATCCAGACATTGGTCGCCGCCCCTTCCTTCACCATGTCGTCGCCATCGACATAGATCGCCTCCTGGGCGCCGGCCTCCTTGGCTTGCTGACGGGCCATGGCATTCGGCAACAGGCCGACGGATTTGATGTCGACGCGGTCCCAGCGATTGTCAGCAAGGGTAATCGCCTTGATGCCGTTGGCGTTCTTGGCAGCAATGATTTTGGGATCTGTGCTCTTGGCAGTGATGACAAGCGACGGCGGCGTGCCCTCGGCCGGGAAGACATGATCGCGGCGGGCGACACCGCGCGTCACCTGCATGTAGAAAAGCCCGTTGCGGACATGGTTGCGGCGCAGCGTCTGACGAATGACCTGGGTCAGCGCCGCCCGGCCCATCGGCCAGGCGATCCGCAATTCGCCGAGCGACCGGTCGAGACGGTTCAGATGGCGCGTGAGGTCGACGATGTAGCCGTGTCGGACCTCGCAGACCTCGTAGACGCCGTCGGCGAACTGATAACCGCGGTCCTCGATATGGACGCTGGCATCGGAATGCTTGACGTAGCGGCCATTCACATAGGCAATTCTCGGCATGGGAAACCTGGTCTTCTAAGAATCAGGATGGGAAGGATGCGGCGCGGCATCCGCCGCGCCTTCGCATGATCAGACGCCGAGCGACTTCAGCTTGCGATGCAGCGCCGAACGCTCCATGCCGACGAATTCCGCGGTGCGCGAGATGTTGCCGCCGAAACGGTTGATCTGGGCGATCAGATAATCCTTCTCGAACATCTCGCGGGCTTCGCGCAACGGCAGCGTCATGATGTGATAGTCATTCTTGGCGGAAACCTTCGGCAGCATGTCGCCGAGATCGGTCGGCAGCATGTCGGCGGTGATCGGCGCATCCGGCCCGTCGGTGCGGGCAAGGATCATCAGCCGCTCGATATTGTTGCGCAGCTGACGGATATTGCCCGGCCAATCATGCGCCTGCAGCACCGCCATGGCGTCGTCGCCGATGCGGCGCGGACGAATGCCGGCCTGCTCTGAGATCTGGCGCATCAGCTGATCGACGAGAAAGGGAATGTCCTCGCGCCGCTCGGCAAGCGCCGGCACCCGCACCGGCACGACGGCGAGGCGATGATAGAGATCCTCGCGGAACCAGCCTTCGGCGATGCGGCTTTCGAGGTTGTAGGCGGTCGAGGAGATGATGCGGACATCGACCTTGACACGCTTGGAGCCGCCGACGCGCTCGAACTGCTGATCGACCAGCACGCGCAGGATCTTGTTCTGCGTCTCGCGCGGCATTTCGCCGACTTCGTCGAGATAGAGGATGCCGCGATGGGCTTCCTCGAGCGCGCCGATCTTGCGCGCCTGGCCAGGCGTGCCCTCGGTGCCGAACAGCGCCACCTCCATGCGTTCGGGCGTGATGTTGGCGGCGTTCAGCGCAACGAAGGGGCCGTTGGCACGGGTCGACTTCTTGTGGATCATCCGCGCCACCAGCTCCTTGCCGGAGCCAGAGGCGCCGAGGATCATGATGCGGCTGTTGGTCGGCGAGACCTTCTCGATTGTCTGGCGAAGCTGCGAAACGGCGACCGAGGTGCCGATCAGCTCCAGCGCATCGCCGGTGCGGCGCTTCAGCTCGGAGACCTCGCGCTTCAGCTTGGAATTCTCCAGCGCGCGTTCGGCGATCAGGATCAGCCGGTCGGCCTTGAAGGGCTTCTCGATGAAATCGAAGGCGCCGCGCTTGATCGCCGAGACGGCGGTCTCGATGTTGCCGTGGCCCGAGATCATCACGACCGGCAGTTCCGGATGGCGGGTCTTGATCTCGTCGAGCAGCGACAGGCCATCGAGCTTGCTGCCCTGCATCCAGATATCGAGGAAGATCAGCCGCGGCACGCGATCTGATATCGCCGCCAGCGCACTGTCGCTGTCGTGGGCGGTGCGCGTCTCGTGCCCCTCGTCCGAGAGAATGCCGGAAACGATCTCGCGAATATCGTGCTCGTCATCGACGACGAGAATATCAGAGGCCATAAACGCTTTCCTTGTCATTGGCTGCGGGAGCAGCAGGCGACGGATCCAGGCGTGGCAGATGCACGCGGATCATGGCCCCTCTTCCCCGGTCAAAATCGGCGGGCGCATCATGCAGCTCGAGCTGCCCGCCATGTTCCTCGATGATCTTCTTGACGATGGCGAGGCCGAGGCCGGTGCCCTTCTCCCGCATCGTCATATAGGGCTCCAGAATGCTGTGGCGGTTCTCCACCGGCAGGCCGCGGCCATTGTCGATCACGTCGACGGTGAAGCGGTCGCGGCTGGTATCGAGTGCGGCGCGGACGAGAATCTTGCGTTCGTCCCGTTCGTCGCTCGGCACGGCCTCGATCGCTTCGACGGCATTCTTGATGAGATTTCCGAAAGCCTGGCCGAGCATGCGGCTGTCGAACAGGCCCTCCAGCGGCTGGTCGCCGAAATCCTGCGCGAAGGTGACGTGATGATTGCCCATCTCGCGCAGGAAGATCGCGTCGCGCAAGATATCGCGCAAGTCGCCCGGCTCCTTGGTCGGCTTCGGCATGCGGGCGAAGGCGGAGAATTCGTCGACCATACGGCCGATATCGCCGACCTGGCGGATGATCGTATCGGTGCACTGGTCGAAGACGGTCCGGTCGCCCTGGTCGATCTGCTTGCCGTAGCGGCGCTGGATGCGCTCGGCGGACAGCTGGATCGGCGTCAGCGGGTTCTTGATCTCATGGGCGATTCGTCTTGCGACGTCGCCCCAGGCAGTCGAGCGCTGGGCGATGACGAGATCGGTGATGTCGTCGAGCGTGATCACGTAGGACTCGCTCATGTCGCGCACTTCTTCGCGGGTGACCTGCACGCTCAGCGTCCGCACGGTGCCGCCGCGCACCAGCGCGATCTGCTTGCGGAAATCGCCGCGATGACGCGCCGCCGCCTCGCTCAGTACCTGATCGACCTCGGGCGCGATGTCGGCCAGCTGCTTTCCGAGCATCTCGTCGGCCGACAGCGACATCAGCGTCTCGGCCGAACTGTTGACGATGGCGATGCGGCGGTCCTGCTCGACGCCGATGACGGCGGCGGTGACGCCCGACAGCACCGCTTCGATGAAGCGGCGGCGGTCGTCGACCTCGTCCTTGGCTTCGAGGATCTCATCGCGCTGGGTGCGGATTTCCGAAATCATCTTGTTGAAGGTGCGCGAGAGATTGGCGACATCGCCATCGACCGCGTGCACCGGCACGACGATATCCATATTGCCCGATGCAACGCTGTCGGCCGCCGTGATCAAGAGGCGGATCGGCCGGACGATGCGGTCGGCGACGGCGATCGCAGTCCAGATCGCCGCCAGAAGCACGATCAGCGCAAAGCCGATGTAAAGCACGGCAAAGGCGACCTGCAGCGAGAAGCGGTTCGCCTCCATCGAACGGTATTCGGTGGCGTTCTCCTCCATCATGCGCATGGCGCCCATGACCTTGGGATCGACGGCGCGCACGGTATAGAGAAAGGTGCCCTGGATGGCATCGAGCTTGATGATGGCGCCGACGAGATTGGTGACGCCGGGCGGAATCAGCGTCGGCTGGCCGGCCGCGGCCTTTTCCAGCGCATCCTGCGGAATGGCCGGCAGCGGCTTTTCGGTGGCGATGTCGGCCTGGACGTTCACGGAACCGTCGCGCTCGACGAGGAAGGCGCCGAGCAGGCCGCGTCCCCTCGCCTGGCGCGTCATCAATTCGGCGAAACCCGTCCTGTCGAGGCTGTAGAGCGCGCGGTTGCGCTCCAGGTCGTTGGCCATGGAAACCGTCTGCCCCTGCAGGTAGCTGGCGTTCTCCATCATGTAGGCCTGGCCGATATTGCGCGACGAGCTGACGATCGACTGGGTGCGCAGCGCGAACCAGCGGTCGAGGCCGGCATTCAGCGTGATACTGGCGAAGATGGCGACGAGGATCGCCGGCGTGATGGCGACGATCGAAAAAAGCACGACGATGCGGATATGCAGGCGCGCGGCAGCCCGGCCGCGGGTACGCGCCTTGAGCAACCGTGCCACCTCGCGGCCGATCAGGGCGAGCAGCGTCAGGACGAAGAAGGAATTGACGATCACCGAGGTGATAACGACATGCGAAGTCGGCGCGATCGGCGTGAAGCCGAGCAGCACGAAAAGTGTCGCCGTCGCGCAGAGCAGCGCGCCGCCGGCAAGCACCAGGCCGGGCACGGCGAAAAGGGCGCGGCGATCGGTCACCGTCGTCACCGTCTCGCTCGCCGCCGCCGGCGATACCCCATCCTGCGTCATTCGGCCTCTCTTCAGGCGGCACCTGCCGCCCTCGCCATCGATCGAAACCAAGCAACGCCGGCTCAGAAAGCCAGCGCGCAACGACTCGATCGGGAGCGAAATACCTAAACCCTTGCGTGACCTTTAAGCAACGCATTGTGGCGAAAATGCAACGCACCCCGTCACATTGTCAAGCCGCGCCACCTCGTTCTGCGACGGTATCCACGTCCAGTCTGACGCCCGGCCGCGAGCGCCCGGTCCATTCCAGTGATGTGCCGTTGTCTGCAATCCAGCAAAGCTTTGCCAGCCCCAGCAAACTTTCGGGAGATTGGCGCGTTAACATCGCGCATTTCGACAGACAGGGACCGCAGATGATCAAAGGATCTCGATTTGATATGCTTGCCAAAGGCGGCTACGCGGCACGCGGCATCGTCTTTCTGCTTGTAGCGGGGCTTGCCCTCTTCTCCGGCGTGACAGGCGGCCGGCCCGAGACGAAATCGGCGCTTTCGACGCTCCTTGGGCAGCCGCTCGGCCGCGTCTGGGTCGGAGTGATCGGCCTCGGCCTTCTCGGATTTGTTGCCTGGAGGCTTGCCCAATCGCTGGCGGATACAGACGGCCACGGGAGGGACGCAAAAGCATTGGCGATTCGGGCCGCCCTCTTCGGCAGTGCCATCACTTACCTCGGAGTTGCCGGCTATGCCCTTGGAAATGCTCTTTTCCCGGGGGGCGCCAGCGAGGGTTCGGGTGAGAAGGGCCTGGCGGGATGGATCATGTCGCAGCCGTTCGGTTCCTACCTTGCGATCGCCGTAGGCGTAGGTTTTGTCATCGGCGGCGTCGTGACAGCTGTGAAGGGCATCACCAGGAAGTTCGAGCGCTACCTTCGGGTCCCTGACAACAAGGGTATCGTGACGTTCGTATGCATTTACGGCCTGGTCGCCCGCGGCGTAGTCTTCGCGGTTACAGGAATACTTTTCGCCTATGCAGGTTTCCGGGTGGATCCCAGACAGGCCGGCAGCATGGGCGATGCTCTGGAATGGCTCCAACAGCTTCCGCTCGGGTCATTTCTGTACATCGCCGTCGCCGTTGGCTTGGCGGCTTTCGGAATCTACAATCTTGTAGAGGCACGGTACCGCATCGTCCGGAGTCCATCGATAGCCGAGGCGAAGCGTTCGATCTCGGTGGCGGGTTAACGTCGCTTTGCCAGCGGCAAGGTGCCGATATACCGAGGTTGAGCCGGCAGAAACTGCGTCCGCAATGGCGAGGGCGGGACATACCGGCGTCAGGGGTGAGCCACAGGCAGGTTTATTTCAACCTGAACACCTTCGCTCCGCGCGACTCGCGGAGACACCATCTTCACATCGGCTCCGATGCGATCGGCGATGGCCGTGACAATGGCAAGCCCTACACCGCTTCCCCCGATTTTGACATTCCCCCGCTCAAAGCGCTGCATCAGTCTGTTTATGGCATCGGGGGACAGCGTCGGGCCGTCATTGGCAACGATCAGCAGGCCGCCCCGCTGAAGTGAAACCTCGACCTTTCCATCTTGCGCTCCGTGTTTCAGCGCGTTCTCAACCAGATTGCGGCAGAGAATACCGACTGCGTCCGGATCCAGCATCGAAAGCACCGGCACCATCGGCACTGTCAACGAGACTCGTCCCTCTCCGGCCCGGGCAAAATCCTGAAGAACCATCTGCAGGACGGTTCTGAGATCGGAAGGCTCGTCACTTTGCAGACGTCCACCCTCGGCACGAGCAAGCTGCATCAGTTTTTCCGATATGCGCATCAACCGCTTCAGCGTAGTCTCGATCTCCGTCGCCCGCTGGCTCGTCAGCTTTTCCTTGGTTTCAGAGCGAATGCGTTGCGCCTGCGCGATTGCGCCGGCCACCGGCGTACGAAGCTCGTGCGCGGCATTCGCAGCAAATGCGCGCTCGGCGTGGAACGCTGCTGTCAGGCGGTCGAGAAGCTGGTTGACACCTGCCGAAATCGGAAGAAGCTCGGTTGGCAGGCCACTGTCGGTGACGGGCGACAAGTCCTGCGCGCCGCGATTGGCCAGTTCCTGCCTGAGTGCGCGCACCGGGCGCAAGGAGCGGCGCACCGCGAAATAGATTGCGAGCAGGCTGAGAGGGATCACGACGATCAGCGGCAGGACGAGACCCAGCAGCATCTTGCGTGACAATTCCGTGCGATGGTCGAGCGGTTCGGCAACGGCAATTGTCAGGTTGCCGTCGAAGCTCGCATCGTAATAGAGCTGGTGCGTTTCGGTTCGAAGAAAGCCTCGCTTCGTGAACGGCGGGAAGCTTGAGGCATCAGCACCCTTCGAACCGAGCAGCACCTGCCCGTTTTGATCACGCACGATGAAGCTTACGTCTTCGCCGTAGCGTGCCTCTCGGCCGAGGCGTGCATCACCGTCGTCGTCCTCAACATTGTCGTCGTGGTCAGTCGCATCGCGGTTTTGATGGCCTTCGCGCAGGTCGTGCCGGGCAATCGGCAAAATGCGCTGCGCTGTGGCCTTCAGCCCATCGTCGAACACCTCTTCCATCTGCCCGCCTAGGCGGTGCGCCGTCACGGCTGCCGCCGCAAGCCACAGCAGCGTCACCGAAAGGCCGAGGGCGAGCGCCAGGCGCGTCTGCAGCGAAGCGCCGATTCTCATGGCCGCCCCAGACGATAGCCGAGCCCGCGCTCGGTCTCGATCACATGCGTGCCGAGCTTCTTGCGCAACCGGCTGACGTGGACCTCGATGGCGTTGCTGTCGATTTCCCTATCGAAGGAATAGAGCCGCTCTTCGAGTTGCGCCTTCGAAAGAAGCTGGGCGGGACGTTGCAGGAAGGCCTCAAACAAGACCCATTCTCGCGCCGTCAGAACCACAGCCTTGCCATTCACCGTGATGCTTCTGGCGGCGAGGTCGATGGCAAGCGGGCCGAGCGTGATGTTGGGATTGGGATTGCCGGCATAACGGCGCGCCACCGACCCGATCCGCGCCGAAAGCTCCGCGAGATCGAAGGGCTTCACCATGTAATCGTCGGCGCCGGCGTTCAATCCGGCAATACGGTCGGAGACCTGATCGAGCGCGGTCAGGATCATGACAGGTGTCACGTCACCCCGCCCGCGCAACGCCTTCAGGAAGGGAATGCCAAGCCCATCGGGCAGCATCAGATCGAGCAGCACCAGATCGTAGGCAGCGGCAACGATCGCATCGTTTGCCTGGTCGAGCCGGTTAACCCAATCGACGGAATGTCCGTCGGCGGCGATCTGGTCGCGAATAGCCGCGCCCAGCGCCGTATCGTCCTCGATTAGCAGAACCCGCATCGCTTTTTCCGTTTCTCTCATCTCCTAGTCCACCGGCCAACTTACGGGAAGCTGAAGCAATGTCGCGCCGTTTGTCAGGTACCGGTCAGTTTAGGACGCGATTGAGACGCTCGAAACGAGAGGAAGGTCGTCCCGCTCGATGAACGCTGCGCGGATCGCTGCCCCTCTCCCGAGCAAGATGCCCAACCGGAGATCACATATGATGTACCGCAATATTCTTCTGGCCGCATACGCCAGCATCGGCTTCTTCGCCGCCTTCGGCAGTCAAGCCATGCCCTTCCCCCCACTGACGACGAGCGCCGGCACGGTATTGGCCGGTTACCAAGAAAGCGACGACGATGATCACCAGAAGGAACTGCAGCGCCGGCATGACGACGACGGCCGTTATGCCGCCGATGACTGCGAAGACGAGGATGTCGAGGCCTGCGGTCGGGGCAGCGCGGCGCAGCAACTGAACGCCACTCCGCCAAACAACGGCCTATTCACACCTGGTTCCAGGCCGCAAGCCCAGACGAACTGAAGCGCCAGTCCTGCCAAGGAGAATATCGATGAGAATGAAATCCTTTCTTGCCATGCTTGCAGTCACCACGGCCCTTACCGTTCCCGGCCTTGCCATGGCGCGTGAAGTGACCCTCACCACCAGCATGCGCAACTATGGCGGGGATGGCGCCTATCTCGCCTATTACGTGACCGATGCGCAGAACAAATATGTCGGCAGCCTCTGGATGGCAGGGGGCAAGACCAGGTATTACGAGCATCTCAGCGGCTGGTACCGCGCCACCGGCGGCGATACCAGCCAGATCAACGGTATCACCGGCGCCAGCGTTGGTGCAGGCCGCTCACTCAAGGTCACGGTCGATCTTGCCGATACACTGTTCGATGCCGGCTATCAGCTTCATATCGATTCCGCCGTGGAAGACATGCGCGACAGCCCGAACGAGATCGTGGTGCCGCTGACATCGGCAGGCTCGGGCCAAAAGGTGAAGGGTACGCGCTACATCGCCGCCTTCACCTATGCGCGTTGAGCAGGAGGACGCCGGTTATGAACCGCTCGCTCCACCGCTGGTTCGGGCTGATCGCCGCGGCGCTTCTCACCGTCCTCGCGCTGAGCGGCGCCCTACTCTCTATCTTCCCTGCCGCAGAGGCGCTCACCATGCCTGCCGCGCAACGCGTCAGCGTCGCGGAACTCGCCGCGCGAGTCCGGGCGGCAGAGCCTACGGTGGAACAGATCAGACGGGCGCCGTCCGGGCAGATCACCGCCTATTACTACGAAGGCGACCAACCCGCCTCCGCCGTCATCGACTCTGCCACCGGCATGCCGGTCGGTAGTGGCGAAACCTCGGCGCTGGAGCGCTGGTTGATCAATCTCCATCGATCGCTTTTCCTTGACGATACCGGAAGGCTCATAGCGGCTGGCGGTGCGGCCACAATGCTTGCCCTTGCAATTTCCGGACTGTTCCTGATGGCAAGGCGCGCCGGCGGCTGGCGCTTCGTTCTGAAATCCGTTCGCGGCACAGGTGATGGACGATTACATGCCGTGGTCTCGCGCCTTGCCCTGCCTGGCCTCTTCCTCTCCGAGCTCACTGCGCTCTGGATGACGGCTGCTGTTTTCGGGGTATTGCCGGAAGGCGCCGGTGCACCGGCCTTCCCTGCCGACGTCAGCGGCAATACCGGCGTGGCGCTCACCTCTGTCCCTCTGTTTCGAGAGACGCCGGTCGATGATCTGCTCTCGTTGAATTTCCCCGCTACGGGCGACGCGACCGATGTTTTCACACTCAAGACTGCAAGGGGAGAAGCTTATATCGACCAAGGCAGCGGTGCGCTGCTGGCCTGGTCGGACGCCGGTTGGGTCGACACGGTCACGCGCCTCATCACGATGCTGCACACGGGGCACGGGCTGGCTTGGCTCGGGCTCATCCTCGGGTTCTCCGCACTTGCGGTACCCGTCCTCGGCTGGACAGGCCTATGGGTCTGGCTCAGGGGACGCCGCGACCCGAAGCTCGCCTCGGCTGCCGCTAGCGGGGCCGATACAATCCTGCTTGTCGGCAGCGAGAGCGGCACGACCTGGGGTTTCGCCAATACGCTGCAGACCGCTCTTTCCGCACAGGGCGTTCGCGTCTACGTCGGCCCGATGTCCAAATTCGAGCCGGGCCGCTGGTTGAAGGCGCGGCGTGTGATTCTGTTAGCCGCGACCTATGGCGATGGTACAGCACCCGCCTCCGCCAAAGGCTTCATCGAGCGCTTCGGGGGAGCGCATGCAAGCGCCGGCCTGCCGCTCGCGGTACTCGGTTTCGGCGATCGCAGCTTCCCGGCCTTCTGCGGGTTCGCCGCCGAGGTTGCGAGAATTGCCAAGGACAAGGGTTGGGCCTCCCTTATACCTTTCGACACGGTAGATCGCCAATCGCCACAGGATTTCGCCCGTTGGGGACGGCGCCTGGCCGAGACGCTTGGTCTCGATTTCGAACTGAACCACCAACCGACTGTTCCGAAGACCTGGAGATTGCCGCTCATATCCCGCCGCGACTATGGCGCAAGCATACAGGCCACCACCGCCATCCTCCGCTTTGCCCTGCCGAAGACTTCGCTCTGGCAGCGTCTGGCGGGCAAGGCATTCCCACGGTTCGAGGCGGGAGATCTGGTCGGCATCGTGCCGCAGGGCTCGGATCTGCCGCGCTTCTACTCGCTTGCTTCCGGTCTCAAGGATGGCTTTCTCGAAATCTGCGTCCGCAAGCAAGTGGGAGGGCTTTGCTCGAGCCAACTCATCGCATTGAAACCCGGTGATACCATTGCGGCCTTCGTGCGGCCAAACCCCTCGTTCCGCCCGGCCCGGGGAGGCAAACCCGTCATTCTCATCGGCGCCGGCGCCGGAATCGGTCCTCTTGCCGGCTTCGCCCGCCGAAACCGGGCGGGCCGCGCCATGCACCTCTATTTCGGAACTCGCCATCCAACCAGCGACGCGTTTTACGCCGAGGAGCTTTCCCACTGGAAAAAGGATGGCCGGCTGACCTCGGTATCGACCGCCTTTTCGCGAACTGCGAGCCCGGCCTACGTGCAGGATATTCTGCGCAAGGACGCCGAGCGCATCGGCAAACTGATCGCCGCAGGCGGTCAGGTTCTCATCTGCGGCAGTCGGGATATGGCGGCGGCCGTCGCCGCCGTGCTCGCCGACATATTGGCGGCGCAGGGCTTCAACCTCACACGCCTGAGAGCCGACGGCCGCTATGCCGAGGACGTCTACTAAGATGAAGCGCTACGCGATCAACGGTCCGACCATGGGTGCGTGCTGGTCCGCCGTCTTTCACATGCCATCGGATTTCGATGTCTCTTCCGCCCGCAGGGCGATGATCGACGCCGTGACGGAAGTCGACAAACAAATGTCCAACTGGAGGCCTGAATGCGACCTGAACCGCTTGAACGCCGCCCGGCCCGGTGGATGGGTTGCCCTCCCCGACGGGCTGCTCACCGTGCTGGGAGCTGGTCTTGCCATCGGCCACATTTCAGGCGGTGCCTTCGATATCGGCATGGGTGATGCCACCGCCGCATGGGGTTTCGGTCCGGCGGAGGCAAGCGAGGACCGGATCAGGACCGCCCGCCTTGCGAAGCGCAGCCCGGCTCATGATGTTCTGGAGCTGGACAGGGCCGCCGGCCGCGCCCGCAAGCACTCCGAGATGTGCTTCGATCTCAATGGCATCGCCAAGGGCTATGGCGTCGATCAGCTGTCGAAGGCTGCGCGTCAGCACGGTATCGAAGCCGGCCTCTTCGCCATCGACGGCGAAGTGCGAGCGCTCGGCACTCAGCCCAACGGTCGCGGCTGGAGCGTCGCCGTCGAGATGCCAAACCCGGAAGTGCGCGCCGCGCATTCCATGCTCGAGCTACAGGATTGCGCCGTGGCAACGTCCGGCGACTATCGACACTGGATCGACGTCGCCGGCTATCGTCTGTCGCACACTATGGACCCGCAGCTCGGCATGCCGCTTAGAGATCCGCCTGCCTCAGCGACCGTGCTCGCCTGCGATTGCATGAGCGCCGACGCCTGGGCGACGGCAATGATGGTTCTCGGCGAAGCGTGCGGTCTTGCCCTCGCCGAAAAGCTTGGTCTCTCCGTTCTCTTCCTCAAGCATGACCAGCCGACAGGAATCGGATGCGGCCTGTTTGCGCGGTGATCACCTTCCGAACGGCCAGATCAAAGGTCATCTGCCACGCGGCTTTAGACCAACCATCCAAGTGGTTTGATCCAGCGCAATGTGTGAAGCCGGGATGCATCCTACTCTGAATCGCCTCTCCAGTTCGTGGAGGATAATGCTCAAAGAGGAGACGAAGTATGTCCATGGTCAGACTGCCAACGATCACTCTGCTGGCCTTGCTCGGTGTGGTCGGCGCTTTCGGCACCGCATCCGCCCAGACGAAAAGTCCAGACCCGGCCTCGTCGGAGGATAAGCCTGGGGCCGACGAAACGGAAATGATGCCAGGCATGATGGGCCGCAACATGACACCGGGCATGTACGAAAGAATGCGCATGATGGGACCAATGCGCGGTCATATTATGAAGATCATGTTCGCCATCACAGATAGCGACGGGGACGGCGGGGTTTCTTTCGAAGAGTTGACCGCCATCCACAAGCGCGTCTTCGACGCGGTCGACGCGAACAATGACGGTAAGGTTACGCCTGAGGAAATGCAGGCCTTTATGCAGGACATGTGATCGGAGACTCGGCATTTGCCGGCCGTTGCAGGGAAGCAACCGCCGAAAGGAGACTTCTCATGACCTATACGCTCGATAGAACCCTCTGGGCGATCAGTTTCGACGATGCGGTCGGCAGAACGAGATCCGCTCTCATCAAGCACGGTTTCGGGGTTCTGACGGAGATCGATGTCAAGGCGACCATGAAGAAAAGGATCGATGCCGACATCGACGATTACCTCATCCTCGGAGCCTGCAATCCTCGCATGGCGTTCGAGGCGCTGAAACTGGAACCGAAGGTGGGGGCGATGCTGCCGTGCAATGTCATCCTGCGCGCCGTCGACGGCGGCAATGTCATGGTCAGCGCCATCGATCCGGTCGCGTCGATGCAGGCAATCGACAACGAAATGCTGACCACTTTGGCAGGCAAGGTCCGCTCGATGCTTGCGGATGTTGTGACGGACGTTTGAAACCCACCCAACGGAGAGCCGGCTACAGAATCCGTTTTGCATGTGGATCGGAGAACACGGTGACGGCCGCGGCAGAGAAATCGACCAATCCTCGCATCTGACCCGTCCGGTCAGACTGCGGTGCCAACCAGCGCTCCGATTCCGGCCGTCAGCGCCATCGCGAAGGCGCCCCAGAAGGTGACGCGAGTCGTGGCTCTCAGGACATTTGCGCCACCCGCTTGCGCACCGATCGCGCCCAGCAGCGCGAGGAAAGCCAAAGACGCGCCTGCAACGCCATAGACCAGCATCGAGGCGGGTGAAAGGACAACCATCATCAGGGGTAATGCAGCTCCCACCGCGAAGGTGACGGCCGACGTCAAGGCGGCCTCAATGGGCCGGGCTGCCATGTGATCAACGATACCGAGTTCGTCACGCGAATGCGCGTCGAGAACGTTATTGGCCGTCAGTTGGACCGCGACCTGCCTGGCCAGATCGTGGCTGAGGCCGCGTTTGACGTAGATTTGCGTCAACTCATCGAGTTCAGCATCGGGCTGCGTCTCCAACTCCGTCCGTTCCCGCGCGAGATCGGCTTCCTCGGTATCGGCCTGCGAGCTCACCGACACGTATTCACCGGCTGCCATGGACATCGCGCCCGCAACCAGACCAGCCGCGCCCGCGACAAGTATCTGCGAGGTTCCGGCGGATGCGGTGGCGACGCCCATGATCAAGCTCGCCGTCGAGACGATCCCATCGTTTGCGCCGAGGACGGCGGCCCGGAGCCAGCCGATGCGGGAGACGAGGTGATTTTCCGAATGCAATCTGCTCATGACGGTCTCCAGGATGCGACATTAACGAAGGGCAGCAACATCGAACATGAGCAACGCCGCACGCGCGATCACACAGCCAATTTCATATCGGTCCTCGGCCAACAAGGATTTGACAACGATCAACTTGGCCGGTGCAATTGCGTTACATCAATGCCGAATGGCGACGAATGGAGATAGATGATTGCAATCGTGGCGGTTCGCGAGAGATGGAGCAGGACATGACGGCACAATATTTTCTCCCGCTATCAACATATCCCAATTCAAGTTCGGGACTGATCATTTCAAACGCTGTAGCGTTTGCCGGGCACTACGGTGCCAGTCTTCATGCCTGCGCGCTGAGGGTCGGGATTCCGCACATTCCAAACGCCTGGTCATCGCTACTGCTCGATACTCCAAAGATGATCGAGCATGCCGAGACTCTAAGCCGTGAGCGCGCCGAAACGCTTATTGCAGCAGCGACCAACCTCGCAGCGAACGCCAAGGTCGAACTATCTTGCCGAACGGTCAAAACCACCGTGCCGCTGCTGCACGAGACCTCAGCCACCGAAGCACGTTTTTTCGATCTGGCCATTCTCGAATGTGTCGCGGATGTTCCGGACACTCGTATTGTCGCCGAAGCGGTCATATTCGGCTCCGGCCGGCCGGCCGTCATCATCCCCAACAAGACCCTGGCGGGTCCGATCGACCATCTGGTCATCGCCTGGGACGGAAGCCGAACCGCCGCTCGGGCCGTCAGCGATGCAAACCCATTCATTCGCAAGGCCAAGCGGGTTACGGTCCTATCGCTGACGGGCGAAAAGCCGCTGCCGGAGACAAGCGGAGCGCACCTTGCTGAGATCCTGGTATCGAGCGGCGTCAATGCAAGCGCAACGGCCGCTCGCGTTACTTCGTCGTCGATCGGTCAGAGCATTCAGCAAACGGCATTGGAACTGAGCGCCGATATGCTGGTCATGGGAGGATTTGGACACTCGAGGTTGCGAGATTTCGTCCTGGGCGGGGCAACCGATGGCGTCCTGGAAAAGCCTTTGCTGCCAGTGCTCATGTCGCATTGACGGAAACTGTCCGGATGGATCCATGACCTGCTTCTGTCGTTTCCAATTCAACGCCGTCGGCGAAAAGCCAAACTGAAACAGCACCTGCAAGCTGGCCTTCGCCCGAGGAAATCTCGACACTGGCCAACCGAAAGCCAGCTTGATGCGGATCAATGCGACGGACGCCCAACACGCCTAGGTTTGCGGCTCCCGTCAAGGGCGAGACTTCCCAGTAAAACAAGGTGTCGGTCGCGAATATGAGGCCGGCCGGAGAGCGACCATGCAGAAGCATTCCTCCTCGCAAACGAGGCAGCATCTCGAAAAGCACAAGGCGATCCTTGACCAACGCCGGCGCGAGCTACAAACCCGCCTGCAAGCGATCGAACATGATTTCGTGCAGCCTCGGAATCCTGATGACGATGATCGCGCCACAGAGCGCAATAACGATGAAGTCCTGGAAGAGCTCGGCGAGGCTGGACAGAAGGAACTCCTGGCCGTACAGGCGGCACTGGACCGGATACAAGCCGGAACCTTTGGCACTTGTGTAAAGTGCGGCAGGCCGATCAGCGAGAGGAGGCTTGACGCCGTTCCTCACACACCTTTCTGTCAGTCTTGCGCGCAGTCGATCTGAAGCCTGAGTTGCAGGGTCACCATGCTGGTGAAGCGATGTCCGACATCAGGCCAACTCAGTCGGAGCGTGCGCCGATGAGCCATTCATAAACGTCCTCGCGACCGGGGAGCCCGGCCAGAGCCCGCTCAGGCGGTGCGGGAGCTCCTATAGACCGACACGCCAAGTTCCCTGATCTTCTTGCGCAAGGTATTTCGATTGAGACCAAGGAGATCGGCAGCCTTGATCTGGTTGCCGCGCGTCGCCGTCAGGGCGGCGAGGATCAGCGGATATTCCAGTTCGGTCAGCACGCGGTCGTAGAGGCCGGGCGGCGGCAGGTTTTCGCCGAAGCTTGCGAAGTAGGTGCGCATATTCTCCTCGACGGCTTGCGCGATCGTCATCGACCCGCTGCGGATCGGCCCCTTGTCGATCGGGCTGTCGGGCACGTCGGAGCGCAGCTCGGCGTCGATGATCTCGCGGGTGATGACATCCTGCGGATAGAGCGCCATCAGGCGGCGGATGAGGTTTTCCAGCTCGCGGACGTTGCCCGGCCAGGCGTAGGCCTTCATCAGTTCCAGGGCCTCCTGATCGAAGCGCTTGGAGCCGAGGCCTTCCTTTTCGGCCTGCTGGATGAAATGGCGCACGAGATCGGGAATATCCTCGGCGCGGTCGCGCAGCGGCGGCAGGCGCAGCGGCACGACATTGAGCCGGTAATAGAGATCTTCGCGGAACAGGCCCTGGTTGATCGCCTGCTTCAGGTCCTTGTTGGTGGCGGCGACGATGCGCACATCGGTGCGGATCGGCGTGCGGCCGCCGACAGTGGTGTATTCGCCCTGCTGCAGGACGCGTAAGAGCCGCGTCTGGGCGTCCATCGGCATGTCGCCGATTTCGTCGAGGAAGAGCGTGCCGCCCTCGGCCTGCTCGAAGCGGCCGGTCGAGCGGGTCTGCGCGCCGGTAAAGGCGCCCTTCTCATGACCGAAGAGTTCCGATTCGATCAGGTCGCGCGGGATCGCCGCCATGTTGATCGCGACGAAGGGGCCGTTGCGGCGCTTGCCATAGTCATGCAGCGCGCGGGCGACGAGCTCCTTGCCGGTGCCGGATTCGCCGGTGATCATCAGCGTCAGGTCCGTCTGCATCAGGCGTGCGAGCACGCGATAGATTTCCTGCATCGCCGCCGACCGGCCGACCAGCGGCATGCCGTCCTGCATATCCTCTTCGAGCTTGGCGGGCTTGCGTTTCGGCTCGGCGAGCGCACGGCCGATAATGCCGATCAGCTCGGTCAAGTCGAAGGGCTTCGGCAGATAGTCGTAAGCGCCCTTCTCCGAGGCCTTGATGGCGGTCATGAAGGTGTTCTGCGCGCTCATGACGAGAACCGGCAGGTCGGGACGCGCCTTCTTGATGCGCGGCAGCAGGTCGAAGGCGTTTTCGTCGGGCATCACCACATCGGTGACAACAAGATCGCCCTCGCCGGCGGAAATCCAGCGCCAGAGGGTAGCGGCGTTGGAGGTGATGCGGACGTCATAGCCGGCGCGGCTCAAAGCCTGGTTGAGCACGGTCCGGATGGCCGCATCATCATCTGCAACAAGGATCGTGGCTGTCATCGAGAAGGTCCTGTCGAGCTTGCGGTAGTGGCGTCTTCGAGCGAGGCGTCCTTCGACGCCGGCATGAGAACGCGGAATGTCGTGCGGCTGTTCTGGCTGTCGCATTCGATAATGCCGCCATGATCGCCGATGATCTTGGCGACCAGCGCAAGGCCGAGGCCGCTGCCGTTCGGCTTGGTGGTGATGAACGGATCGAAGAGATGCGGCAACAGATCGGAGGGGACGCCGGGACCATTGTCGTGGACGCAGAATTCCAGCGGCAGCGAGATCTTTTCGCGGGTGCCGGCGACCGACAGGCGGATGCCGGGGCGATAAGCCGTCGTCAGCATGATCTCGCCGTCCGGGCGATCGCCGACCGCTTCGGCGGCGTTCTTCACCAGATTGAGGAAGACCTGCACGAGCTGGTCGCGATTGGCATAAACGGCCGGCAGCGACGGGTCATAACTCTCGGTGACGCGGATATTGCGGGCAAAACCCGCCTTGGCGACCGCCTTCACATGATCGAGCACGGAATGGATATTGACCGGCATTCGGTCGACGGGACGTTCGTCGGAAAAGACTTCCATGCGATCGACCAGCGAGACGATGCGATCGGTCTCGTCGCAGATCAGCCGGGTCAGCGCCCGGTCGTCGTCGATCGCAGACTGCTCGAGCAGCTGGGCAGCGCCGCGTATGCCGGAAAGCGGATTCTTGATCTCGTGCGCCAGCATCGAGGCGAGGCCGGTCACCGAACGGGCAGCAGCGCGATGCGTCAGTTGCCGGTCGATCTTATCGGCCATCGAGCGTTCCTGAAAGACGATGACGACGGCGCCGGGTTCGCTGAGCACCGGGGCGACGTAGAGATCGACGAGCTTGTCCTGGCCGAGGCGCGGCGAACTCAGGTCGACGCGATATTCGTTGACCGGCGCCTTGCGCTCGCGAACCTGATCGATCAAGGCCAGCAACGGGCTGCCGAAGGGAATGAAGGTCGAAATCCGGTACCGCGCCAGATGCGAGGCGCTGGCGCCGAAGAAGGCCTCGGCCTCCCAATTGGCGAAAACGACGAAGCCGGATTCGTCGACCATGATAACGGGGTTCTGGATGGCGTTCAGCACGGCCATGGCGACGGTGGTTCCGCCGGCCTGATCGGACGGAGATGTCATATCCTTCGTCATGCCGCCTCCCGGCTGTCGACAACACCTGCCGCCAATGCATCGTAAAGCCGTGCAGCCACCTCGCTGGGATTGCGCGAGGTCATGATCGCAGCCTTTTCGCCGCCGGCGAGATCCGGGGCGAAACGCTGGAGATACCAGCCCAGGTGTTTGCGGGCATGGCGGATGGCCACCGCTTCGCCGTAGAAATCCAGCATCATCCGGTAGTGCTCGACGGCGATATCGGCGATTTCAAGCGACAGCGGCTCGGCCACACCTGATATGACGCCGGCATGCCACGGCCTGCCCTGGCAGCCCCTACCGATCATGACGGCATCGGCGCCGGAGCGGCGCAATATTTCCTGCGCGTCGCCCGCGGTTTCGACATCGCCATTGGCGATCAGCGGTATGGAGATTACCTCGCGGACAGCGCGGATCGCGTCCCAATCGGCACGGCCTTCGTAGAATTGCATGCGGGTGCGCCCGTGAATGGTCACAAGCTGGATACCGGCCGCCTCGGCGCGGCGCGCGATGTCGGGCGCATTGATCGAATTCTCATCCCAGCCGAGGCGCATCTTCAGCGTCACCGGAATGTCGACGGCCTTGACCGTCGCCTCGATCAGGCCGAGCGCGTGATCGGGATCGCGCATCAGCGCCGAACCGGAATAACCGCCGATCACTTTCTTCGCCGGGCAGCCCATATTGATGTCGATGATATCGGCACCATGATCGGCGGCGATCTTGGCGGCTTCCGCCATCCAGTGCGCCTCGCGTCCGGCAAGCTGCACCATATGCGGCCGGAAGCCCGCAGCCCGCAGCCGCGACCACGATTCGGCCGTGTCATTGACCAATTCGCGGCTCGCCACCATTTCGGTGACGACGAGGCCGGCGCCGAAGCGCCAGGCAAGCTCGCGGAAGGGCATATCCGTGACGCCGGACATCGGCGCCAGCACAACGCGGTTCCGCACGGACACAGGTCCGATTCGGAAAGACGCTGCGAGGTCCTTGGAAATCAAATGATTATCTTTCGGGCACACAATAGAACTGCATTATTTTTAGCCACTATTCCCTAGCTTGCCAAGGGGGCTGGGATGGGAATTGATATTTTTCGGGCAGATGCTGGAAAACGCCAAAGCAAGACGTTAGAGCACTCGGGTCAATTCCGCATAATTAGGGGATTTATGCTGCAAATGCCTTCTAAGCAACCGATATCGGCTGGAATTGTCATCGTCGCCGCCGGCCGCGGCGAGCGCGCAGGATCCTCCAAGGAAGGCCCCAAGCAGTATCGCATGATCGGCGGCAAGCCGGTTATCGTCCATACGCTTGAAAACTTCATGACATGGGAAGCGGCAAAGCAGATCGTCGTCGTCATTCATCCCGATGACGAGGCGCTGTTTGCAAGAGCTTTCCGCCACATCATCTCGGCAACGCCGATCGAAACGGTGCATGGCGGCGCGACCCGGCAGCAATCCGTGCTGGCCGGCCTCAGATACCTCAAGGACAAGCAGATCAGCCACGTGCTGATCCATGATGCCGTGCGGCCGTTCTTCGACCATGAGCTTCTGGATCGTATTGCCGACAGCCTTGGCAACGGCGCGCAGGCGGTGTTGCCGGCGATCCCGGTCACCGATACGCTGAAACGCGCCGACAGCACCGGCACCGTGCTGGCGACGGTTTCGCGCGAGCACCTCTATGCGGCGCAGACGCCGCAATCCTTCGCCTTCGAAACGATCCTCGATGCGCATGAGAAGGCGGCCGCCAGCGGACGAAGCGATTTCACCGACGATGCTTCGATCGCCGAATGGCTGGGCATTCCGGTGACGATCGTCGAGGGCACGGCCGATAACGTCAAGCTGACGGTCAAGGACGATATCGCCATGGCCGACGGTAAGCTGTCGGCTTCGCTGCTTCCGGACGTGCGCACCGGCAACGGCTACGACGTGCACCAGCTCGAAGCCGGCGATGGTGTCACACTCTGCGGCGTGTTCATTCCGCATGACCAGAAGCTCAAAGGCCACTCCGATGCCGACGTCGCGCTGCATGCGCTGACGGATGCGCTGCTTGCCACCTGCGGTGCCGGCGATATCGGCGATCATTTCCCACCGTCCGATCCGCAATGGAAGGGCGCGCCCTCAAAGATCTTCATCGAACACGCTGCCCGGATTGTGCGCGAGCGCGGGGGCACGATCATGAATGCCGATGTCTCGCTGATCGCCGAAGCGCCGCGGGTCGGCCCGCATCGCGACGCCATGCGGGCGAAACTGTCGGATTATCTCGGCATCGATATCGAGCGCTGCTCGGTCAAGGCGACGACCAACGAGACGATCGGCTTCGTCGGCCGGCGCGAAGGCATTGCGGCGATTGCGACGGCAACCGTCGTCTATCGCGGGAGAAAGTGATGAGCCTGTTTCCTCCGGATATCATTTCGGCAGCGGAGACGATCATCCGTGAGTTCACGGCCGCCGGGCTGATGCTGTCCACAGCCGAATCCTGCACCGGCGGGTTGATCGCCGGGGCGCTGACTGAGATATCGGGCTCCTCCGCCGTCGTCGATCGCGGCTTCGTCACCTATACGAATAGCGCCAAGGTGGACATGCTCGGCGTGCAGGCGGAAACGCTGCTGCGCTTCGGGGCGGTCTCCGAGGAAACGGCGCGGCAGATGGTGCATGGCGCCCTCTTCCGCTCGCGCGCCGAGATCGCCGTTGCCGTCACCGGCATTGCCGGCCCCGGCGGCGGATCGGCGGAAAAACCGGTCGGCCTCGTGCACCTCGCCGCCAAATCGCGCACCAGCGCGTTCATCCACCGAAAGATGCTCTATGGCGATATCGGCCGCAGCGAGGTTCGGCTGGCAACGGTCAGGACGGCGCTGGAGATGGTGCATTCGCTCTTCGCCGGCTGAAAGGGTAATCGTCCCGTCAGGCCGCAGCGTAGATCCTGTTTGCCCTGGTCTCGAAGGCTTCGGTGAACATGCGGAAGGCGCGGTCGAACATCGAACCCATCAACGCGCCGAGAATGCGGCTCTTGAACTCGTAATCGATGAAGAAATCGACGGTGCAGCCGCCAGTCGGCATCTCCGAGAAGTGCCAGCGATTGTCGAGATATTTGAACGGGCCATCGATATATTTGACCTCGATGACCTGCTCGGCCCGGTTCAGAAGCACCTGTGTGGTGAAGGTCTCGCGGATCGCCTTGTAGCCGACCGTCATATCGGCGACGAGCAGGATCTTGCCGTCGCGCTCCTTGCGGCTTCGAATGGTCAGCGCTTCGCAGAGCGGCAGGAATTCCGGATAGCGCTCGACATCGGCGACGAGATCGAACATCTGTTCGGGCGTGTGCGGGACGGGACGGTGCGTTTCGAATTGCGGCATAGGCGGCAATTAAGCGGGCGCGTGGAGAAGATCAAGAAGCTCGCGCACCTCACGACGGGATTTTAGCTGGAGAACGGGCACATCAGGACCGTGCTCGGCGATGCCGGAGATAATGCGAGGCACGAACTTGTCTTCGAAGGTCCAGATGAAGCGGAGAAACTCCCAATCGATCTTCTCAATGGAACCCGCCGCCATTTCCGGCCGGGTGCGGCCGATCCATCTCACCCACCGACTGACCACGCCCCAGATGCAGAGAAGCCGCGGCATGCGCACCCAGATGACGAAATCGGTGCGCGGTAGCCGAATGTCTAAGGAGGACGGGTTCGTGCCGTCCATTATCCAACGTTCTTCGAGTATCCGGCTGGCGATGATATTTCTCTGCTCGCCCCTGTCGCGCGTCACCCAGCCGGGAAGCCAAAAGACGTCGCGGTCGAGCGAAATATAGGAAAGCCGGAAGCGTGTGGCGATCTTCAACGACAGAGTGGATTTACCGCCGCCCGAGCAGCCCATGACGAGGATGCGGCGTGCTGTACCGATATGCTGCGCAGCCAGTCTGAGATCGGCGATCTGCTGTCGCGGTGGCAGCTCTGCCCTCAGGTCCATCATGCAACTCCCTTGAGCCCATGCGCGAGAACGGCGAAGCGGCGAGCTGCCTTTCGCGATCTTATGATGACAGTGGAATTGAGAAGCCGATAATCCCGAAGTGCTGCTTCGATCAAGGGGGCGGCATCCCGCTCGAAATTCCAGATATAGGCAAGCAAGTCCAGCGAGAGGTGTTCGGGACAGCCGGCAGGCAGCTCGGGACGGTTGCGCCGGAAATAGCGCAAGCCTCTCGATATTGCTCCGTACAGGCAGGCAGATCTGGGCAACCGAAGCCAAATGACGGTTTCGGCACGCGGAAGGCGCAAATGGAAGGAGCTCAGCCCGGTTCCATCCATGATCCAGCGTTCTTTCGCCACCGCCTTGGCGATCAGGCTGTCGATCTCGTCGCGCTGCCTCTTTCGCCACCCCGGTAGCCAGTAGAAGTCGCGATCCATCGATATGTAATCAAGGCCGAGCGCTTGCGACAGCCGCTTTGCCAGCGTGCTCTTGCCGCTGCCGGGACAGCCGATCACCAGGATACGGTCGACTTCGACCAGCGTCGATTTCAATCCGGATGTGCCGTTCATCGTCGATTGCTCAAAGAAAAACCGCGGCAAAAATCGCCGCGGTTCATTCAAAAAGCAAGTACCGGATCTTACTCGGCGGCCATCAGCAGCTTCTTCTCCCGTGCCGCCCGCAATCGCGCGAAGTCGTCGCCGGCATGGTGCGAGGAGCGGGTCAGGGGGCTCGAGGCGACCATCAGGAAACCCTTGCTGTAGGCGACGGTCTCGTATGACTTGAACTCGTCGGGCGTGACGAAGCTCATGACCTTGTGGTGCTTGCGGGTCGGCTGCAGGTACTGGCCGATCGTCAGGAAATCGACGTCGGCGGTGCGCAGATCGTCCATCAGCTGGAGGACTTCGTTTCGTTCTTCGCCGAGGCCGACCATGATGCCTGATTTGGTGAACATGGTGGGATCGAGTTCCTTCACCCGCTGCAGCAGGCGAATGGAATGGAAGTAGCGGGCGCCGGGGCGAACCGTCAGATAATTGCCGGGCACGGTCTCCATATTGTGGTTGAAGACGTCGGGCTTGGCGGCGACGACCCGTTCCAGCGCTCCAGGCTTCTTCAGGAAGTCCGGCGTCAGGATCTCGATCGTCGTCATCGGCGAGGCCGCCCGGATTGCCCAGATCACCTTTTCGAAGTGCTCGGCGCCGCCGTCTGCCAGGTCGTCACGGTCGACCGAGGTGATGACGACGTGGCTGAGGCCCATCTCCTTGACCGCCTTGGCGACATTCTCAGGCTCGGCCATGTCGAGGGCATTCGGCTTGCCGGTGGCGACGTTGCAGAAGGCGCAGGCGCGGGTACAGATCTCGCCCATGATCATGAAAGTCGCGTGCTTCTTGTCCCAGCACTCGCCGATATTCGGGCAGCCAGCCTCTTCGCAGACGGTGACGAGCTTGTGCTCCTTCACGATCGCACGCGTCTCGGCATAACCCTTGGAGGTCGGCGCCTTGACGCGAATCCAGTCCGGCTTGCGCATGACTTCCGTATCCGGGCGATGCGCCTTCTCCGGATGCCGCACGCGCTTGGCGTCGGGATTGATCGTGTCGAGGATGGTCACCATTGCAGTTTCAGCTTTCTACCGCCTCTATGCGGCACATCATTCGGATCTAGCGCCGCACCAGTCGCACAAGGAATATCAACAGGCAGGCGCCGAGGAAACCCGTCACGAAGTAACCGAGCCGTCCGCCGACCACCTGGACATGGAACTGCGCGAGGACGGCGCTGGCGACGACCGAGCCGACGATGCCGAGCACGATGTTCAGGAAAATCCCGTATCGTGCTTCCATCAGCTTGCCGGCGAGCCAGCCCGCAAGTCCGCCGATGATGATTGCCGAAATCCAGCCGACGCCTTCCATTCCTGCCCTCTTTTGCCCCTTAAGCGACCGCTCTTGCGATCAGAACCACGATAATGGCGCCGACCGTGGCGTGGATGATCTGCACTACAAGCGCGTTCTCAATGCCCAGCGAAATGCCGAGCGCGCTGAACAGATAACCGCCGACGAAGGCGCCGATGATGCCGCTCAGCAGGCATCTTATCAACCCGCCGCCGCCGACGACCAGACTTGCGAGGAAGCCTGCAACCAGGCCGATCAGCAGAAATACCAGCAACGCCTGCGTCTCCATAGACATGATGATTTCCTTTCGTTTTTTCCACCCCGTGATACAGGGCGGATTGGGAAATTATCAAGCATTCAATACACGGCCGTAGGCATCGAGCACCGCTTCCTTCATCGTTTCCGACACGGTGGGATGCGGGAAGATCGTGTGCATCAGCTCTTCCTCGGTTGTTTCGAGGTTCATCGCGACGACGAAGCCCTGGATGAGCTCGGTGACTTCAGCGCCAACCATATGGGCGCCGAGCAGTTCGCCGGTCTTCTTATCGAAGATCACCTTCACCATGCCCTGGTCTTCGCCAAGCGCGATCGCCTTGCCGTTTGCCGCAAAGGAGAAGCGACCGACGCGGATGTCACGGCCCAGCTCCTTGGCTTTGGCTTCGGTGAGGCCGACGGAGGCGACCTGCGGATTGCAATAGGTGCAGCCCGGGACCTTGCCCTTGTCTGTGGGATGAACGTTCGGCAAGCCGGCGATCTTTTCGACGCAGACGACGCCCTCATGCTCTGCCTTGTGCGCCAGCATCGGCGGGCCGGCGACATCGCCGATCGCATAGATGCCGGCGACATTAGTCTTGCCGTAACCGTCGACGACGACGCAGCCGCGGTCGGTCTTCACACCAAGCGCCTCGAGGCCAAGATTTTCGATGTTGCCCTGAACGCCGACGGCCGAAATCAGCCGGTCGGCAGTGATCTGCTGCACTTTGCCATCGGCCGTCTCGACATGCGCGGTGACGCTGCCGGCGCCCTTCTCGACCTTCGAAACCTTGGCGCTGGTGAAGATCTTGAGGCCACGCTTTTCAAGCTGCTTGCGGGCAATCGCGGTGATTTCGGCATCTTCGACCGGCATGATGGTCGGCATGACTTCGACGACCGTCACGTCGACGCCCATCGAGCGATAGAAGCTTGCGAATTCGATGCCGATCGCGCCCGAGCCCATGACGATCAGCGACTTCGGCAGCGCATCCGGCTTCAGCGCCTCGAAATAGGTCCAGATCAGCTTGCCGTCCGGCTCGATGCCAGGCAGCGCGCGCGGGCGGGCGCCGGTGGCGATGATGATGTGCTTGGCGGTATAGGTGCCCTCGCCCTTGACGTTCTTCGGCAGCGGGTGCTGCGGCTCGACGACGGCCTTCGACGACTTGCCGACGACGATCTCGCCGGGCTTGGAAAGCTTTCCTTCGCCCCAGATGATGTCGATCTTGTTCTTCTTCATCAGGAAGCCGACGCCGGCATTCAGACGGGCGGAGACGGCGCGCGAGCGGCCAACGACGGCCTTGGCATCCGGCTTGACCGTGCCCTCGAGAACGAGACCGTAATCCTTGAAGTGATTTGCATGATCGAGGACTTCGGCCGAGCGCAGCAGCGCCTTTGTGGGTATGCAGCCCCAGTTCAAGCAGATGCCGCCCATATGCTCGCGCTCGACGATCGCGGTCTTGAGGCCAAGCTGGCTGGCGCGAATAGCGGCGACATAGCCGCCGGGCCCCGAACCGATGATGATGACGTCGTAGGATTCAGCCATGTGTTTCCTGCCTTTGTTACGCTGCGCTGCGGGTCATGAGCACCCACGCGTGTCTCTTGCTGTTATCGAAGAGCGGCACGGCATCGGCACGCGCAGCCTCCAAGAATCCGTTTCTTCCATAAAGCGACAAAGCCGCTTCGTTATCACTTGCGGTAATGAGACTGACGGAGCGGCGATCGGCCCTTTCGATCTGATCCTCCAGCAATCTGCGTCCGATGCCGATGCCGCGCAGGTGGCGATAGACGCCGAGACTGCCGATGAACCAGCTACCCACAACCGTTTTCTGCAAGGCGAGCATCGGCTCGGTCGCCGGAACTGTCGCCTCGATCTTATCTATGCCTTCCTCCAGCGCGTGGCCGATCGCCACGCCTGCGACCTCGCCATAGGCCTCGGCGATGACGGCATCCCGCCAGCCGCCGACAGCCTCTTCCTCGCTCATCTTCAGCCGGCCCCGCTCCAGCGGCGTGTCACTCATGCCGGTCGCCACATCGGCGAACCAGAGCCAGGAGGCAAAACCGCGCGAGGCGATATCCGCCAGAATCGCCAGCTCCGAAGCATCCCGCCGTGAGGCCTGCCGGAGGGCGATGAAGGAGGTCATGGTCAGATCCCCAGCATCATCCGCACGATCGATTCCAGCCCGCGTCCGAGCGCACGCGTATTGTCCGCATCAAGGTGAATGCCATCGATCGGCGTGGTCTTGGCGACGGAGTTGCCGTCGAAGAAGCCGCAGCCGAGTTCGTCGGCAAGATCACGATAAAGCGTTGCGAGCTTGGCCGATTCCTCGATGCCGCCGGGAAAGGATGCGGCGAAGGGCACATTGCCCGTCGCGCAGATCGCCGGCGGCGCCACGATCAAGATCTCCGGCCCATCGAATTCGAAGGGCCAGGCATGATTGCGGATGAGCCGCACGAGACGGCTGATGCCCTGGCAGGCGGCAAAGGCGGACCCCGCCACGACCGGCTTCATGTCGTTGGTGCCGAGCAGAAGGATGACGAGGTCGAGCGGTGCATGCGTCTGCAGGATCGTCGGCAGGATGCGCGCACCGTTGCGGTCACAATCGGCGAGGTGGTCGTCGAAAGCGGTCGTGCGCCCATTCAGGCCTTCGGCGATGACGCGGGCCTCGCTGCCGAGCGCTGCCTGAAGCACGCTCGGCCAGCGATTCTTGTACTCATGACGGCCGATCGTCTCGGCGTCATAACCCCAGGTCAGCGAGTCACCATAGCAAAGAACGGTCTTGGTCATTTCCGCCTCCGCGCTGCTATCAGACAAGCATGCCCATCGGGTTTTCGATGTAGCCCTTGAAGGCCTGGAGCAGCTCGGCGCCGAGTGCACCATCGACGCAGCGATGGTCGGTCGACAGCGTGACCGACATCACGGTGGCGATCGCCATTTCGCCCTTCCTGACGACGACCCGCTGTTCGCCTGCGCCGACCGCGAGGATCGTCGCATGCGGCGGGTTGACGACGGCTGCGAAGTTCTTCACGCCCATCATGCCCATGTTCGAGACCGAGCTGGTGCCGCCCTGATATTCCTCAGGCTTCAGCTTGCGGTCCTTGGCCCGCTTGCCGAGATCGCGCATCTCGTTGGAGATCGTCGACAGGGTCTTTTCCTCGGCCTTGCGGATGATCGGCGTGATCAGGCCGCCGGGGATCGAGACGGCGACGCCGACATCGGCATGCTTGTGCTTGACCATGTTGCTGTCGGTCCAGGAGACATTGGCATCCGGAACGTCGCGCAGCGCCAGCGCCATGGCCTTGATGACCATGTCGTTGACCGAGAGCTTGTAGGCCGGAGCATTGTCCTTGCGCGGCGCCGCATCGTTCAGCTGGGCGCGCAGCGCCAGCAGCGCATCGAGCTCGCAATCGACGCTGACGTAGAAATGCGGGATCGTCTGCTTGGATTCGACCAGGCGCCTGGCGATCGTCTTGCGCATGCCGTCATGCGGCACGAGCTCGTAGGAGCCAGGTTCGAAGAGCTTGAGCACGGCTTCCTCAGAGGCGCCCTTCGGTGCGGCAGCGGCCGGAGCCGGCGCAGCAGCCTGCGGGGCGGCAGCGGGTGCAGGCGCAGCAGCAGCCTTGGCGCCACCGCCGGCAACAGCCGCCTCAATGTCGCTCTTGACGACGCGGCCATGCGGGCCGGAGCCTGCGACTGCCGAAAGATCGATGCCGGCTTCCTTGGCCAGACGGCGGGCGAGCGGCGACGAGAAGGTGCGGTTGCCATCAGCCGAAACCGATGCGGGTGCAGCGGCAGGTGCCGGTGCTGCAGCCGGAGCGGTTTGGGCCGGAGCCGGTGCAGCCTCGGCCTTCGGCGCAGGCGCGGCTTCAGCCTTGGGCGCCGGAGCGGCAGAACCCGCACCGTTTGCGGCAGCGGCGACATCCTCGCCATCGGCGGCGAGAACCGCAATCAGTGCATTGACCTTGACGCCTTCGGTGCCGGCGGCAACGACGAGCTTGGCGACCGTGCCTTCATCGACGGCTTCGACTTCCATCGTCGCCTTGTCGGTCTCGATCTCGGCGATCACATCGCCTGATTTGACCTTGTCGCCTTCCTTGACCAGCCATTTGGAAAGATTGCCTTCCTCCATGGTCGGAGAGAGGGCGGGCATCGTGATATTGATCGGCATCGAGCTGCCCTCCCCTTATTTGTAGCAAACAGCCTTCACCGCATCGACGACTTCGCCGACGTTCGGAAGTGCGAGCTTTTCGAGATTGGCGGCGTAGGGCATCGGAACGTCCTTGCCCGCAATCGTCAGGATCGGCGCATCGAGATAATCGAAGGCCTGCTGCATGACGCGGGTGGCGATTTCGGTGCCGACCGACGATTGCGGATAACCTTCCTCGACGGTGACCAGACGGCCGGTCTTCTTCACCGATTCGATAACGGTCGGCAGGTCCATCGGGCGAATGGTGCGAAGGTCGATCAGTTCGACGTCGATGCCGATCTTTTCGAGTTCGGCCGCCGCCTTGGTCGCATAAGTCATGCCGATGCCGAAGGAGACCACCGTGACGTCCTTGCCCGGGCGATGGATGCGGGCCTTGCCGATCGGCAGGACGAAATTGTCGAGCTTCGGCACATCGAAGTGCTGACCGTAGAGAATTTCGTTCTCGAGGAAGATCACCGGATTCGGATCGCGGATCGCAGCCTTCAGCAGGCCCTTGGCGTCGGATGCCGTGTAAGGCATGACGACCTTCAGGCCGGGGATTGCGGAGTACCAGGCAGCATAGTCCTGGCTGTGCTGGGCGCCGACGCGAGCTGCGGCACCGTTCGGGCCGCGGAAGACGATCGGAGCGCCCATCTGGCCGCCGGACATATAGAGCGTCTTGGCGGCGGAGTTGATGATGTGGTCGATCGCCTGCATGGCGAAGTTGAAGGTCATGAATTCGACGATCGGGCGAAGGCCAGCCATGGCAGCGCCGACGCCGACGCCGGCAAAGCCGTGCTCGGTGATCGGCGTATCGATGACGCGGCGGGGGCCGAATTCCTGCAGCAGGCCCTGCGTGACCTTGTAGGCGCCCTGATATTCGGCAACTTCTTCGCCCATGACGAAGACGTCTTCATTGGCGCGCATTTCCTCGGCCATGGCGTCGCGGAGCGCTTCGCGCACGGTCGTCGACACCATTTCGGTGCCGGCAGGAATTTCGGGGTCATTCGGAACGACGGCCTTCGGCTCGGCCGGAAGCGGCGCGGAGGCCGAACCGGTTTCGGTCGGCTTCTCTTCCTGGGCAACGGCAGGCGCGGCTGCTGCGGCCGGCTTGGCGGCGGAGAGATCGGCGGCGGATTCGCCATCCTGCAGCAGCACGGCGATCTTGGTGTTGACCTTGACACCTTCGGTGCCGGCATCGACGAGCAGCTTGCCGATGACACCTTCATCGACGGCTTCGACTTCCATCGTCGCCTTGTCGGTTTCGATTTCGGCGATCACGTCGCCTGAGGTGACCTTGTCACCTTCCTGCTTCAGCCATTTGGACAGCGTGCCTTCTTCCATCGTCGGAGAGAGGGCGGGCATGAGGATATCGATAGGCATGGGTTCCCTCCCCCGATTAGAGCAGAATGTCGGTGTAGAGCTCGGATGCATCCGGCTCCGGATCGGCCTGGGCGAAGTCGGCGCTGTCGGCGACGATGTCGCGGACATCCTTGTCGATCGCCTTCAGATCGTCTTCGGAGGCCCAGCCCTTTTCGATGAGGCGCGCCTTGACCTGTTCGATCGGGTCATGCTCGGAGCGCATCTTCTGCACTTCGTCCTTGGAGCGATACTTCGCCGGATCGGACATGGAGTGACCGCGATAACGATAGGTCAGCATTTCGAGAATGATCGGGCCCTTGCCGGAGCGGCAATGTTCGAGCGCCTCGTCGGCCGCCGCCTTGACGGCGCGAACGTCCATGCCATCGACCTGAATGCCGGGGATGCCGAAGCCGGAGCCGCGCAGCGAATAGTTCGACTGCGCCGTGGCGCGGGCGGTCGAGGTGCCCATGGCGTAACGGTTGTTCTCGACGATATAGACGATCGGCAGTTTCCAGAGAGCCGCCATGTTGAAGCTCTCGTAAACCTGGCCCTGGTTGGCAGCGCCGTCGCCGAAATAGGCGATCGAGACATTGCCGTTGCCGCGGTAGCTGTTTGCGAAAGCCAGACCGGTTCCGAGCGAGACCTGGGCCCCGACGATGCCGTGACCGCCGTAGAAATGCTTCTCTTTCGAGAACATGTGCATCGAGCCGCCCTTCCCGTGGGAATAGCCGCTGCGGCGCCCGGTCAGTTCCGCCATGACGCCACGCGCTTCCATGCCGGTCGCCAGCATATGGCCGTGGTCGCGATAGGCGGTGATGACCTGGTCGCCTTCCTTCTGCGCCATCTGCATGCCGACGACGACAGCTTCCTGACCGATGTAGAGGTGGCAAAAGCCGCCGATGAAGCCCATGCCGTAAAGCTGACCGGCCTTCTCCTCGAAGCGGCGGATCAGCAGCATTTCGCGATAGGCCTTGAGCTCCTCATCGCGATCGAAGTCGGCTACCGGGCCTCCATTCGATGCTTTGGCTGCGGGTTTTGCTGCAGTTTTGCGGCTGGAAACGGTCGCGGTCTTTCGCGGCGCCATTCAACCCTCCCTATGGGTTTGTCGGTTCTTGGTGGCGCGTACCATAGGGAAGAAATATGACCACAGCAATGCCATAATTGCATGGCTCGTATTCGGCGCTAAATCGTTGATAAAACGCCTGAAATTCCAATTAACCTGTTTCCGGTTAATTGGAATAATGGTTGAATATGACGATCTCGTCCGCGCGCGACACATTGAGCTGATAGCGCGCTTTTTCGTCCAGCATGTCCTTGTCGAGCGAGCCGTCACTGAGCAGCGCGACCTGATTTTCCAGATGTTCGCGCTTCGTCTTTAAGACTGCAAGCTCTTTTTCACGCGCGACACGCTGGTGCTCGAACGCTTCCGTCGCGCGCAGGCCGTAATCGCCGTGAATGCAGTGATAACCGAAATAGGAAAGGAAGGCGACCGTCATGGCCGGAATGACGAAGCGGCCGAGCTTTCTCTTCTTATGATGCTTTGTCCACATACACGCATGCTCTTGAACGCATTACCAATTCGCTCAATCTACAGCGCAGAGATTAACCGTTCGTTGACTCTAAAAAAGAGCAACAAAAAACCCGCGCCGGAGAGGCGCGGGTCGAACCGTTGAAAATCAGATGCGATCAGCCGCGAATGATCGAGCGGCCGGCATACTGGGCCTGAGGACCGAGGCCTTCTTCGATACGGATCAGCTGGTTGTACTTGGCAAGACGGTCGGAACGCGACAGCGAGCCGGTCTTGATCTGACCGCAGTTGGTGGCGACCGCGAGATCGGCGATGGTCGAATCTTCCGTTTCGCCGGAGCGGTGAGACATGACGGCGGTATAGGCTGCCTTGTGCGCCGTGTTGACGGCGTCGAGGGTTTCGGTCAGCGAGCCGATCTGGTTGACCTTGACGAGGATCGAGTTGGCGACACCCATGCGGATGCCATCGCGAAGGCGGGCAGAGTTGGTGACGAAGAGATCGTCGCCGACGAGCTGGGTCTTCTTGCCGGTCAGGTCGGTCAGCGTCTTCCAGCCATCCCAGTCGTCCTCAGCCATGCCGTCCTCGATCGAGATGATCGGGTACTTGGCGGCGAGTTCGGCCAGATATTCGGCCATGGCGCCCGATTCGAGCGTGCGGCCTTCCCCTTCGAGAACATATTTGCCGTCCTTGAAGAATTCCGTCGAGGCGCAATCGAGGCCGAGGTAGATGTCCTCGCCCGGCTTGTAGCCGGCTTTTTCGACCGACTTGACGATGAAGTCGAGGGCTTCGGAAGCGCTCTTCAGGCCCGGTGCGAAACCGCCTTCGTCGCCGACATTGGTGTTGTGGCCCTGTGCGGCAAGTTCCTTGCGGAGCGTATGGAAGACTTCCGAACCCATGCGCACGGCTTCGGCGATCGTATCGGCGCCGACCGGCAGGATCATGAATTCCTGGAAATCGATCGGGTTGTCGGCATGGGCGCCGCCGTTGATGATGTTCATCATCGGCACCGGCAGCAGGCTGGCGGAAGCGCCGCCGACATAACGGTAGAGCGGCAGGCCGGAGGCCTGGGCGGCAGCCTTGGCGACGGCGAGCGACACGCCGAGGATGGCGTTGGCGCCGAGGCGCGACTTGTTCGGCGTGCCGTCCAGCTCGATCATGATGTTGTCGATCTGGATCTGGTTTTCGGCGTCGATGCCGCCGATCGCATCGAAGATCTCGGTGTTGGCGGCGTCGACCGCCTTCTGGACGCCCTTGCCGAGGTAGCGCTTGCCGCCGTCGCGCAGTTCGACCGCCTCATGCGCGCCCGTCGAGGCGCCCGAGGGAACAGCCGCACGGCCCATGCTGCCGTCTTCGAGATAGACATCGACTTCGACGGTGGGATTGCCACGGCTATCGAGAATCTCGCGGGCGATGATATCGGTGATTGCAGTCATGGGTTCTTCCTGCTCAGTGGGTGATAAGTCGTTCGAAACCTGTCTTAATCGAAGGCGAGCAAATTACAATGCCGCAATTGCCAGCCTTCGAACCAGCGTTCCGATGTGGGCGAAAGCGCGTCGCGATCTCTAACATTCGCTTGGTCCGCGCCTTGCTCTTTGGTTTTGCGCGACATGCTTATAGCGCGATCGTGTCAGACTGTTGAACGTCAAGCTGGGTAATCAGGCCTTGGCGACCGCATCGAAGGCAAGCAGCTTTTCGAGGAGCCGCGGCATGTCCTTGAGATAGACCATGTTCGGTCCGTCGGAAGGCGCATTGTCGGGGTCCTGATGGGTTTCGAGGAAGACGCCGGCAATGCCGGTCGCCACCGCTGCGCGCGCCAGCGTTTCCACGAATTCCCGCTGGCCGCCCGAGGAATCGCCCTGCCCGCCCGGCTGCGCCACGGAATGGGTGGCGTCGAAAACAACGGGAGCACCCATCGACGCCATGATCGGCAGCGAACGCATGTCGGAAACCAGCGTGTTGTAGCCAAAGGAGGCGCCGCGCTCGCACAGCAGCACGTTCGGATTGCCGCTGGCGTTGAGCTTCTTCAGGACGTTTTTCATATCCCAGGGAGCGAGGAACTGGCCCTTCTTGACATTGACGACGCGGCCGGTCTTGGCGGCGGCGATGAGAAGATCGGTCTGGCGGCAAAGGAAGGCCGGGATCTGCAGGACATCGACGGTCTTTGCCACCTCGGCGCATTGTTCGGCGGTATGAACGTCGGTCAGGAGGGGAAAGCCGAATTCCTTCTTGAGGTCGGCAAAGATCTCCATGCCCTTTTCAATGCCGATGCCGCGTTCGGCCGAAAGCGAAGTGCGGTTCGCCTTGTCGAAGGAGCTCTTGTATACGAGGCCGATGCCGAGCTTTCCGCAAAGCTCCTTCAGCGTGCCGGCCACCATGAAGGCGTGGTCGCTGCTCTCCATCTGGCAAGGGCCGGCAATCAGCGACAGGCGGCCGGTGTTGGAAAAGGTGACCTGGCCCTGGCCCTCGCCGATCTTGACTTGGGAATTCGTATCTGTGCTCATCGTGTTTCCTCGAAGGCGAAAAGCGTGCCCTGCCCGGGCGCGGGCTTCACCAGAATGCGATTGTTCTTGCGCGTATATGTCACCCCGTTAGCAGCCAAATGCGCTTCTGTCACGGCAAGATCGGCGACAGCGAAGAGAATCGCCCGGCCGCGCAGGCCGCGGTCGGCGGATGGGACGGCGACCTCGAAATAGGCCTCCAAACCCTCCGGCGTCATCAGGCTGATTTTCACATTCGACGCCGCGATCTTGACGCCGAAACCGGTGTTCTCGACTGCCGATTGCGCGCTGGCAAGACTGACGAAGGCGGCGAAGGCAGCCGCATCGGGCGCGCAAAGCACCACCTCGGCAATGCCGGTGACGCCATTGGCATGCGCCTCCAGCGCGCCGCGGTCGGCCGGCAGCGGATTGACGCGCTCGACGGTGAAGAGAAAGAGATCGGGCGCGCGCAGGTCGCCGGCAAAGGCCAGCCTGAAGCCGGCAATGCTCTCAGAACCATCCGGCATCGTCATCGGCCGGCTGAACGCCAGCATCTCGCCGGCGCTCGCTCCGTCGCCGACGAAATTCCGATGATCGATATCGGCATCCTCGCTGCCGAAGGCCACCGCCGAAAGCCCTTCCTCGCCGCAGCGGAATCGGAAGGCGCGGTTGCGGGCGGTGAAGACATTGCCTTGCCGCGCCGATGCTTCACTTTCCCTAACGCTCGCAATCCCGAGCGGCTCCAGATAGGTCTTATCGGCAAAAAAGACGCAGGCATTCTCCGTTCCGAAGGGATGACGCGCATCGGCGGCAACGGTAAAGCCCAGCTTGCCGAGCCTCTCGCGCGCCAGATCGATATTGACGACCGGCAGCACGACATGATCCAGCGGGCGTGGTTTGGCGGAATGCTCGTTCATGGTATCCCCTCTCCTCACACGGCAGAGATGTGCGACAGTGCCGCGCAAGGCAAGACTTGTCGGCCAATCCGGCGAATGAAAATAAAAATCTCAACGAGTTGGCGCCAAGTTTTACGGAAATTTAGCTACTTGCGGAACACATATGGAACATATAGTGTCTGTTCTGGATTTGTTTCAATCACGAGGTCACAACGTCGATGCTCACGCGCAAACAACAGGAGCTTCTCCTCTTCATTCATGAGCGCATGAAGGAATCCGGCGTTCCGCCGTCTTTCGACGAAATGAAGGACGCCCTGGATCTCGCTTCGAAGTCCGGGATTCACCGGCTGATTACTGCGCTCGAGGAGCGTGGCTTCATTCGCCGCCTACCGAACCGGGCCCGCGCACTCGAGGTCATCAAGCTTCCGGAGGCCTATAGCCCCAGCATCCAGCCCCGGCGCGGCTTTTCGCCGAGCGTCATTGAGGGCAGCCTGGGCAAGCCCCAGCCGGTCGCCACTCCCGCTCCTGCAAAACCCGTCGCCGACAATGGCAACTCAGTCTCCGTGCCGGTCATGGGCCGGATCGCCGCCGGCGTTCCGATCTCGGCAATCCAGAACAACACCCACGACATCGTCGTTCCGGCCGATATGCTCGGCTCCGGTGAACACTACGCGCTGGAGGTCAAGGGTGATTCGATGATCGACGCCGGCATTTTCGACGGCGACACCGTGATCATCCGCAATGGCAGCACCGCAAGCCCTGGCGACATCGTCGTTGCTCTCGTCGACGACGAAGAAGCGACGCTCAAACGCTTCCGCCGCAAGGGCGCCTCGATCGCGCTGGAAGCGGCCAACCCGGCTTACGAGACCCGGATCTTCGGGCCAGACCGCGTCAAGGTGCAGGGCAAACTCGTCGGCCTTATTCGCCGCTATCACTGACACCCTGCAGGCCGGTTTCGACAAAGCTGTTGCTGCGCCAGTCATAGGCGCGATGGCGGATCCATGGCCGCCACAGATCATCGAATGCGGTTGTGACCTCCATGCCGGCCTCCGCGAACCGCAGCTCGACGGAACCGGTCCGGCGCAACGTCTCGCCGGTGAAGAGCGTCGCGCCTGAGCGGCAGCTGTTGAAACGCAGGCGGACCGACGTTACCACGATATCGGCCGCATCGCAGGCCGGAGCGAGATAGGCGGCATTGTCGATGACGGCGACCACATGACCGTTGCCAAGCCTTGATATGCACCAGGCCTTCTTGACGCAGGAAAAGCGGTTTGCGTCACCGCCGGCTGCAGCCGCCCGCATCGCCGCCCTCGCTTCGTTCTGCTGATCGCGGGAGAGCTTGACGCGGCGGTCCTCTCCCGCTGGCGGGACAGCAGGACCATCCAGCATCTTCGGCGGGTCATGCGCCGGCAGGACCAGCGCGCGCTGCCATTGGTCGAAGATGAAATCCGGCGGGTTTTCACGGTTGGAGGCCATTGCCGCCGCCTCGACGACCGCGACGAGACTGCCATCTTCCGAAATCACCAGATCCGGCGGCCGGGGAACCGGCAGAAGCAGCAGGATGAGCGTTGCGACTGACATGATCGACGTGCCCATATGGCGCAGCCGAGTGCGGAGCAGCGTCAGCAGCAGGAAGCCTGCCACGGCGACCGCGAAATACCAGGCGGGCAAGCGGCCGATGCCGATGTCGCCACCCCAGCCGGACACGGTCTTGGCGACGGCGATCACCAGATCGAGGCCGAATCCGACAATCTTCCAAGGCAAAACGTCCAGACCGAAAGGCATGAGCAGCATCGCCAGCAACCCGGCCGGCATGATGATGAAGGAGATGATCGGCATCGTCGCGAGGTTTGCCGGCAGGCCGTAGGCGGTCAGGCGATGAAAATGCTCGATCGAAAACAGTGCGGTGGAGAAACCGCCGATCAGCGAGGTCAGGAAGACACCGCCGAAGAACCCCGCAACCGCGACGAAAGGCCTGACGATCGGCAGCTTCAGGAAGGCATTCTCGCGGACGCGCCGATCCTTCCACAGCTGATAGCCCGACACGAGCGCCAAGGTTGCGGCAAAGGACATCTGGAAGCTCGGCCCCAGGACTTCGGAGGGCGAAATGACGAGGATGACGAGCGCGGAGAGAGCGACATTGCGCAGGCTGATCGACGGCCGGTCAAAGAAGACGGCAATCAGCATGATGGCCATCATGATGAAGGCGCGTTCGGCCGAGACCGCGAAGCCGGAGATCAGGAAATAGGCCGTGACGGCGATGAGCGCGCCGGCGGCGGCGATCTTCTTCGTCGGATAGGCCTGGGCGACGCCGGGAAAGAGGCTGAGCAGCATCCGGAAGCCGACGAAGAAGATGCCGGCCGACAGCGCCATGTTGAGTCCGGAGATGGCGATGATATGCGCCAGACCGGACTGGCGCAGCGCCTCCGTGGTCGCATTCGAGATGGCGCGCCGTTCGTCCGTCACCAGAGCAGCGGCAAAAGCGCCGGTGTCGCCGGGCAGAATCGATCGGATGCGGTCGCCGATGCCGCTGCGCAGCCGGTAAAGCCATTCGAGCAGGGCTTCCGCCGTCGATCTGGCAGCCTGCGGGCCTGCCTGCAAATCGACTTTCGTCGGCGCGCCGTAGAAGAAACCATTGGCGCCGATGCCATCGAAATAGGCCCCGAAAGAGAAGTCGTTGAGCTCTGGAAGTGCTGGGCCTGACGGTGGTGTCAGCCGAGCCCTGCCGGTGATGATGTCACCGATCTCGAAAGGCGCGTCGGCGCCGCGGGCGATCGCGGTTATCCGTTCCGGCGGCCGCTTCACCTGCGGCGCCTCGGTGCCGGTGACGGCCAGAATGTAGCGCCACCGGCCGCGACCATCGCCTTCGCGCCGTTCGACACGGCCGGTCACCGTCGTCGTCACGGCGGAGTCGAGGATCACGGTCGAAGCCCGCCAGCTTTCGAACTCCGCCGAGACCATGCCACCGGCCATAAGTGCAAGCGCCAGCAGGACGGTCCGCAATGCCGCCCGCATACGGCTGGCGATCAGAACCGCGGTCGTCAGCACCAATAGGCAGAGCAGCGGTGCAATGACCGGAAAATCCGATGCTCCAAGAAACCAGAAGACTGATCCGGCGCCGAGGAAGACCGGCGAGAATAGCAGCAGGCGGCCATGATCCGCCTCCTCGCCCAGCATGCGCCTGCCGGCACGCGGCGATTGCGAGGCCAAAGCCGGCAGGCGATGGCGCAACGGTGTCGCCGACTGCGTCCTTGCCGGCCGCGACACCACGGCAGGGGGAGAAAAACCGGAGGTATCGGCAAGGCCGGCGCCTGCTTCCGGCCGCAATTCGACTGTCGTCAATTCCTGCATGCGCCGCCCAAGCTCAACCGCCAAGGCGGCAAGAATGCAACCTCCCATCAAATCCGGCAAGAATAATCGATTGAAATATGAGGGAAAATCGCGAGTGCCAAAAGGCCAGTCGAATCATCAGCTTCCGATATGCACGCGGCTCATCGCTGCAGTGCCTAAAAGGTGATACCGCAATGCACAAAATGCCGTCACGGTAACTTGGCATTAGCTTCGCGATCATATAGCTATCGGTGAGGACGCTTAACCCCTATGGCGCTTTTAAGGCGCCACCGCCATTTCGGAGGATCAGCATGACGGATCAAAGCGCTACAATAAAAATCGGTGACAAATCTGTCGACCTTGCCGTCAAGAGCGGCACGATCGGCCCGAGCGTCATCGATATCGGTGCCCTCTACAAGAACACGGCTTCCTTCACGTACGATCCGGGTTTTACCTCGACCGCATCCTGTGAATCGAAAATCACCTACATCGACGGCGACGAAGGTGTTCTGCTGCATCGCGGCTATCCGATCGAGCAGCTCGCCGAGCATGGCGACTTCCTGGAAGTCTGCTACCTGCTTCTCTACGGCGAACTGCCGACCACCGCGCAGAAGAAGGATTTCGATTATCGCGTCACGCACCACACCATGGTGCATGAGCAGATGAGCCGCTTCTTCACCGGCTTCCGCCGCGATGCGCATCCGATGGCCGTCATGTGCGGCTGCGTCGGCGCGCTGTCAGCCTTCTATCACGACTCCACAGACATCACCGATCCGCACCAGCGCATGGTCGCCAGCCTGCGTATGATCGCCAAGATGCCGACGCTCGCCGCCATGGCCTACAAATACCATATCGGCCAGCCCTTCGTTTATCCGAAGAACGACCTCGACTATGCGTCGAACTTCCTGCGCATGTGCTTTGCCGTGCCTTGCGAGGAATATGTGGTCAATCCGGTGCTTGCTCGCGCCATGGACCGCATTTTCATCCTGCATGCCGATCACGAGCAGAACGCTTCGACCTCGACCGTCCGTCTCGCCGGTTCGTCGGGCGCCAACCCGTTCGCCTGCATCGCGGCCGGCATCGCCTGCCTCTGGGGGCCTGCACATGGCGGCGCCAACGAAGCAGCGCTCAACATGCTGAACGAAATCGGCACAGTCGACCACATCCCGGAATATATCGCCCGCGCCAAGGACAAGAACGACCCGTTCCGCCTGATGGGCTTCGGCCACCGCGTCTACAAGAACTATGATCCGCGCGCCAAGATCATGCAGAAGACGACGCATGAAGTGCTGGGCGAACTCGGCATCAAGGACGATCCGTTGCTCGAAGTGGCGATGGAGCTGGAGCGCATCGCGCTCACCGACGAATATTTCATCGAGAAGAAGCTCTATCCGAATATCGACTTCTATTCCGGCATCACGCTGAAGGCGCTCGGCTTCCCCACGACCATGTTCACCGTGCTCTTCGCGCTCGCCCGCACCGTCGGCTGGATCGCGCAGTGGAACGAGATGATCGAGGATCCGGAACAGCGCATCGGCCGTCCGCGCCAGCTCTATGTCGGCGAACCCAAGCGCGACTATATCCCGGTTTCGAAGCGCTGATCGCTTCAAAGCCTAAAAGAAAACCCGGTCAGAAACGGCCGGGTTTTTTCTTTTTCAGGACATCGAGAAGGATCTTGGCGGCATGCTCGCCGGGCGGCTTTTCGGTCTGCATGCGCTGCCAGATAAGGTCATAGCCTTCCTTCATCGCCTTCAGCTGGTAGGTGTCGGCCGACAGCCTTTCCATCCAGCGGGCGAGACTGGCGCCGCGAACGATATCGTTGAGATATTCCGGCACGACCGCGTAATCGGCGATCAGGTTTGGCAGCGCGCCTGTCCAGGTCTTGATGGTTGATGTCAGCAACCGCATGATCCAGTCGACCTTGTAGGCGGAGACGACGGGCACATCGGCAAGCGCCAGCTCAAGAATGACAGTTCCGGACGCCGCCATGGCTGCATCGGCTTCGGAGAAGGCTTTCCATTTCGCTTCCGCGCCGACGACGATCTCCGGTTTTACCGCCCACCCCGCCGTCATTTCGCGGACAAGCGCCTCCTTGTGCGTCACCGTCGGCAGAATGAAGCGCATCGGCCCATTGCGGGCAACAAGCTCCTTCGCTGCGGCCTCGAAATAGGGCACGAGATTCTTGATCTCGGATGAACGCGAACCGGGAAGAAGAAGGATCGGGCCGTTGCCGGGCTGCCTGCCGGCGCGCAGCCGCCGCGCCTCGAGCAATGCCGGATCGGCAATCAGGCGATGGCCGACATAAGTCGTCTCCGGGCCGCCGAGCGTGCGCATCACTTCCGGCTCGAAGGGCAGGACGGCGAGCACATGATCGACATAGCCGAGCATGCGCGTGGCGCGATATTCCTTCCAGGCCCAAACGCTCGGACAGACATAATTGACAACAGGCAGATCGGGCAGCGCGGTGCGGACGCGCTTTGCAACGCGATGGGTGAAATCCGGGCTGTCGATGATGAGAAGAATGTCCGGCCTTGCGGCGATGATTTCAGCCGTCGTCCGGCGGATCAGGGTATAGAGTTTTGGCAGCCGGCTCAGCACCTGGGTGATGCCCATGATCGACAACTCGGAGAAATCGAACAGCGATCTCAGGCCTTCTGCTTGCAGCGCCTCGCCGCCGACGCCGACCAGTTCCACCGGTCCGCTATGAATCCGTTTCAGGGCGGCGATGAGATCGGCGCCGAGCAGATCCCCCGACACCTCACCGGCAATGACGGCGATCTTCAGCGGCGCCCCGTTCATACAAGCCCCCATGCCGGCAGGCCGCGATCGATGCCGCAGACGAAAAGCCCGGCCTCGTCGGCGGCCTTGATGACGGCGGCGCGATCGAGCACCAGTGAACGGCCGGCCTCAACGGCGACACCGGCAAGGCCGGCTTTCCTCGCGTTCAGCACCGTGGATACGCCGATCGCCGGCAGATCGGCGCGGATATCCTGCTGCGGCTTGCAGAGCTTGACGAGTGCGCCGCGGCGGCGTGGCGAGATGCGTCCGGCGGCTCTGAGACCCGTCACGCGGTCCAGCATCTCATCCGTGCCTTCAAGACCCTCCAGCGCGACGACACGCCCGCCGATGCTGACGGCGCCCTGCCCGACATCGAGCCGGCCGAGCATTTCGGCGGCTTCGCCAGCACGGCTGATATCACGCCGGTCGTCCTCGCCGGGCGCCACAGCACCAAGCGGGCCGACGGAGGCAAGCAGGTCGGGGGCGATTTCATGGGCGCCAACGACGCGGCGGCCGTTTCCCTCGATCAGGCGGATCACCATCTGCAGAACCGTATCGTCGCCGCCGGACAGCAAGGTGCGGATGGCGGCCGGCACTTTCATCAGGATGCGCAGCGTCGGGCGCACCTCGCGCCATTCCGGGCGGCGGCGCACACTGCCCGACATCACGACACGGCTAATGCCATACCGGTTGAGCAACCCATCGAGGGCGGCGAAATCACCAATGCCGATGACGGCGTGATCATAGCCTTCCCAGCGCCGGTCGCTTTCATCCTTCAGCGCGACGATGACCGGATTTTCGCCGGCGGCGCGCGCGGCTTCGGCAACATAGGAAGGCAGAAGACCGCCGCCGGCGATAATCGCCAGCCGGCCCGCAGCGGTTTCGCCGGAAAATGTCACGGGCTAGCCCTTCTGCCCCCGGGTCGGCGAGGACAAGGCGCGGTCGCTATCGGCGGCGATGAAGTCGAGAATGTGGACCACCTGCTCGCAATCGGCATATTCGTCGCGGATGGCGGCAGCGTTTTCGCGGACGGAGCCCGTTCCTTCGAAGATCGCCTTGTAGGCGCGACGCACCCGGTGAATGACGGCGCGGTCGATGCCGGCGCGCGTCATGCCGACGACGTTGAGGCCGCTCAGCAGCCCGGGATTGCCGTTCAGCATGCCGTAGGGAATGACGTCGTAACTGACCGCCGAGAGCCCGCCGACGAAGGCCTGACGGCCGACACGGGTGAACTGGTGAACGGCAGAACCGCCGCCCAGGATGACACGATCCTCGATGACGACGTGGCCGGCGAGCATGACGTTGTTCGACATGATCACGTGATTGCCGACGCGGCAGTCATGCGCAACGTGGGAATTGGCGAGGAAGAGGTTGTTGTCGCCGACGATCGTCTGGCCACCGAAGTCGGAGGTGCCGGTATTCATCGTCACGCCTTCGCGGATCGTGCAGTTGGCGCCGACCGTCAGCGTCGTCTCCTCACCGCCGTGATGCACGCTCTGCGGATCGCCGCCGATGACGGCCATCGGGAAGATGCGCGTGCCCTTGCCGATCACGGTGCGGCCGGTAACGACCGCATGCGACAAAAGCTCGACATTCGCATGCAGGACGACGTGCGACCCGACATGGCAGAAGGGACCGATCTTGACGCCCTCACCGATAACGGCACCGTCTTCGACGGCGGCCATCGGATGAATAAGGGCGCTTTCGGCGATATTGCTCATGCCTGATCCTTACGAACGATCATCGCGCCGATATCGGCCTCGGCGACAAGCGCGCCGTCAACCTTGGCGTCGCAATGGAATTTCCAGATATTGCCGCGCTGCTTGTGTTTCTTGACATGGAATTCAACGCGATCGCCGGGCACGACGGGCTTGCGGAAGCGCGCATTCTCGATGGTCATGAAATAGACGAGGTTGCCCGGCTGGCCTTCCTTCTTGGCACAGATCGCGCCCGCAGTCTGAGCCATGCCTTCGATCAGGAGAACGCCCGGCATGATCGGAGCTTCCGGAAAATGGCCGGTGAAATGCGGTTCATTCGCCGTGACGTTCTTGATGCCAATCGCGCTGTTGTCGCCGTCGATCTCGATGATCTTGTCGACCAAGAGGAAGGGGTAACGATGCGGCAGCAGCTTCATGATCTCGATGATGTCAGCCGAAGAAAGCGTTGTCGTGGCTTCCTCAGTCATTTTGCTTGCCTCCAGGTTTACTCTCGCGCTGCTTGGTCTTGGACATCAGCTGCGCAGCCTCTCTCAGATAGTCTTTTAGCGGGCGCGCGGGTACGCCGCCATATTGCCCGCCGGCGGCAAGGTCGGTCATGATACCGCTTTTGGCGGCGATCTGCACGCCGTCACCGATCGTCACATGCCCCTTGATGCCGACCTGGCCGCCGATCTGCACGCCATTGCCGATCTTTGTGCTGCCGGCGATGCCGACCTGGGCGACGACGGCACAGTGGCGGCCGATCTGAACGTTGTGGCCGATCTGGACCTGGTTGTCGATTTTGGTGCCTTCGCCGATCACCGTATCGTCCATGGCGCCGCGATCGATCGTGGTGTTGGCGCCAATCTCGACATTGTCCTGGATGATCACCCGGCCGATCTGGACGATCTTGATCATACCGCGCGGGCCCGGGGCATAGCCGAAACCATCCTGGCCGATGCGGGCGCCGTTGTGAATGATGACGCCATTGCCGATCAGCGCGCAGAGAATGCTCGCGCCGGCCGCAATCGAACAATCCCGGCCGATCTTGACGCCCGGGCCGATGATGCTGTGCGCACCGATGCGCGTCCCCTCGCCGATCTCGGCATGCGCACCGATGACGGCCATCGGCTCGACGATCACACCTTTTTCGAGCTTGGCGCTCGGATCGATCACAGCACTTGGCGCGATCTCGCTTTCACTGGAAAAGACGACCGGGCGCAAGGCCGCGGGATAAAACAGACCGCCCGCCATCGCAAAGGCTGCGTGCGGATTGGACGACAGAATGACCGGAATGTGCTCGGGGATGAGATCGACGAGCGCCTTGTCGCAGATCACCGCCGAGGCTTCGCATGTCACCAGCTCATCGCGGCTGCGGCGCGACAGGATATAGCAGACATCGCCTGCCCGGGCCCGGTTGAGGGGAGCCACGGATCTGACGATGACATCGGCATGATCGGGATTGGCGAGTTCTGCCCCAAGAAACTCTGCCAGCTCAGCGAGCTTCAGACCTTCATGGGGCAGAAAAAAAACGTTTTGCTCCATCGGCAATGCTCCAGAACGGAATTGAGTCTTACAGTTCCGGACTGCCGATATCAGAATTGGTTGTTGATGCCAAACTTGAAGTTCTGCGTCTTGTCGAAGTCTTCCTTGAGGACCGGGATTGCGTAATCCAGACGCAATGCACCGAAGGGAGACTGCCAGACAACACCGACACCGACGGAAGCGCGCAGCGAAGCACTGGTGCCCTCCGCTTGATCGGAGCCGAGAAGCTCGACATCATTGCCAAACAGCGTGCCGGCATCGGCAAAGACGGCGCCGCGCAGGTTGAAGTCACGCGGGAAGCCAGGCATCGGGAAGGTCGCTTCCGCCGACGCCGTGAAATAGGTCGTGCCGCCGAGCGGGTCATCATTATCCCCGCTGATGCGTGGGCCGATCCCCTTGTTCTCGAAGCCACGAATATCGCCGTTGGTCAGGGTGAACTGATCGAAGACATTCAGGTGGTCGCCGAGGGGGACGACATAACCCGCCGAAGCCGAGACCGAGCCGATGATGTCGGCATCGTCGGCGAGCAGATGGTAGTAACGGGCCTTGCCGTAGATCTTGTAGAACTGCGAGTCGCCGCCGAGGCCGGCAAGTTCCTGCGTCGCCGTCGCATAGATGCCTTCACGCGGCAGGACGGTGTCATCAAGCGTGTTGTAGGTCAGCGTCTGCGAGACGGAAGAGCGCGTCCACGGGCTCTCATCGACCAGATTGGCATAGGTCGCCGAAAGATCGGAGGTATCGCCGTCATACTTCATCTGCTTGTAGTTATAGCGGAAGGTCGTCGCCAGATCTTCGGTGATCGGTGCGGTCACACGCAGAACGACGCTGGTTTCCTCGTAGTCATAGTCGTCGTTGCTCGACGTTTCGCTGCGGTTGACGTCGAAGCCTGCCGCCAGGCGATAGCCGAGGAAATAGGGTTCGGTGAAGCTGACGCCGTAGGCGCGCGAGCCTTCCTGACCGCCGCCGGCCGAAATGCGGATATACTGGCCGCGGCCGAGGAAGTTCTTTTCCTCGATCGATGCTTCGAGCAGCAGACCGTCGCCGCCGGCGGCATAACCCGCGCCGACACCGAACGAACCAGTCGACTGATCCTGCACGTCGACGACCACCACGACACGGTCGGGCGAGCTGCCCGGCTGGGTGGAGATATTGACGGAAGAGAAGTAACCCAGCGCTTCGAGGCGACGCTTGGCCTTGGTGATCATCTGCTGATTGAAGGCGTCGCCTTCGCTCATGTCGAATTCGCGGCGGATCACGTAGTCGCGCGTGCGGCTGTTGCCGCGGATCTCGATACGCTCGACATAGGCGCGTTCGCCTTGGTCGACCAGATATTCGACGCCGATCGTATTGTTGTTGAGGTCGCGGTTGCCGCGCGGCGTGACGCGCGCAAAGGGATAACCGGCAGACGCCACCTGATCGGAGATCGCCTCGATCGACTTCTGCACGTCCTTGGCGCTGTAGACACGACCTTCATGGGTGCGCACGAGCGGCAGCAACTGATCGGAACCGACGCCTTCGACGGTCGACTGGACGGTCACCGGTCCGAAATCGTAGCGCTGGCCTTCCTCGATGTTGAAGGTGAGCGTGTATTTGTTGGTCGCGTCGTCGAAGGTGGCATCGGAAGAGACGATGCGCATGTCGGCGTAGCCGCGATTGTAATAGAACTGGCGCAGCGCTTCTTCGTCGGCGTGGAGCTTGTCTTCGTTATAGACGTCCTTGCGGGTCAGGAACGAAAGGAAGTTCGAACGCTTGGTATTGATGACGGCAGCCAGGCGGCCGGCACTGTAGGCATTGTTGCCGACGAAGTTGATCGAATCGATCTTGGTGCGATCACCTTCGTTGATGACGAAGGCAAGGTTGACGCGGCCTTCGCCGAGCGGCACCACCTGCGTCGTCACTTCGACCTCGCTGCGGCCGGTGGCAGCGTAGGCATCCTTGATCGACTGAATGTCGGACTGGATCTGGGTGTCGCTGTAGGGACCGGCGGCATGGGTCTGGACGATGGTCGCGAGCTTGTCGTCCTTGATCTTGCGGTTGCCGTTGAAGACGACCTGATTGACGAGCTGAGCTTCCTGAACGTTGACGACGAGCGTGCTTCCCGAGACCGAGATCTTCACGTCGGAGAAGTAACCCGTACCGTAAAGCTGCTTGACCGAAGCATCGATATCGCTGTTGGAAAAACTCTTCCCGGGAGAGATGGTGAGGTTCGACCGGACGGCTTCCGCGCCGACGCGGCTTGCGCCGCGCACATCGATACGCTGGATGACGGCGGCCTCAGCAGCCGTAGCGGAAACGAACGTCAAAGCACCTGCGCCCGAAGCAACAACACTAGCAGACAGCGCAACCGCCGATACTGCGTTCAAAAACTTTGAACCAGCCTTCATTTCACCTATTACCTTTGTTTCCCTCGTCCCCGGCTCCGGGAGAACCCGATTCCGGTCACGTGTGTCGTTTTACCCGCTTTTGACATACAAGCAAGCGAGGTCGTTAATTTCTGTTTACTTCATTTGCAAGCGTGACCCATTCGCCACTACAGCCTTGAAACATCGTAAATAAACAGTAATTCCCTCGCCTTGCCCGTTTACCCTCTGATCGAGCCGATGTCGTTCCAGGTCGTGAAAACCATTAATGTCAATATCATTGCCAAGCCGATGCGAAATGCAATTTCCTGAGCCGTGGAGCCCAGCGGCTTCCCCCTCACCGCTTCCACCGCATAGAACATCAGGTGGCCGCCATCAAGTACCGGAACCGGCATCAGGTTAAGCAATCCTATCGAAACCGAAAGCATTGCCGCAAGCTGCAGCACCGCGCCTATGCCAAGCGTAGCCATCTGGCCCGAAGCTTGCGCCACGCGGATCGGCCCACCCAGTTGGTCGGCCCGCATCGTTCCGGCGAAGATGTTGCCGATATATTTGAAAGTGCCGGTGACGATGTCGCGAGTCTGGATCACGCCCTCCTGCAGCGCCTCGAGAGGCGTATAGGTCTTCAGGCGGAAGTTGCCGGCCTGCTGATTGGTGACGATGCCGATCTGGCCCAGCTCGATCTTGTTGCCGAACTGGTCGGTCTGGTCGGTGCGTTGCGGCACCATCGGCAGATCGAGCTTCTCGCCGCCACGCTCGATCGTCACGACGATCTTCTGGCTCGGGCGGATGCTGACATAGCGGCGCACATCGTCGAAGGTCTCGACCTTGTTGCCGTCGATGGCGACCAGCAGGTCGCCGGGAAGGATGCCGGCGGCAGCAGCGGCGCCATCCGGCTTGACCTCGGCAACGACAGGATCGGCGATCATGCGGCCATAGACAGAAAAAAGAACGGTGAAGATGGCGATCGCCAGCAGAAAATTGGCGATCGGGCCGGCTGCGACGGTGGCTGCGCGCTTCCACAGCTTGGCGCCGGCAAAGGAGCGTGCCCTGTCTTCCTCGGACATGGCGGCGAGTTTGTCGGCGTCTGGCTTGCTCGAGGCGTCTTCGTCGCCGAAGAACCGGACATAACCGCCCAGCGGGATCACCGAAATCTTCCAGCGTGTTCCGTGGCGGTCGGTGAAGCCGAAGATCTCCGGACCGAAGCCGACGGAAAAGGCAAGGATGCGAATGCCGCTCCAGCGCCCGACGAGATAGTGGCCCATCTCATGCACGAAGACGAGCAGCGAGAGCACGAGGATGAAGGTGACGATATTCCCCATCAAGAATCCGTATATGCCGGTCACCGTTTCCATGAGTCCCTTCCGTCAAGCTGCCGCGTCATCAGAGGCCGAACAATGCCGCGCCGAGCGAGGTCATCTCAGCCCCCTTTATCAGGGAAAAAAGCCCAGCTAGCAAGAACGCCGAAAAACAGGCAAAAATCAGTCCGTCGACACGGTCCATGACGCCGCCATGGCCCGGAATGAGATGGCTTGAATCCTTGACGCCGAATTTCCGTTTGATGAAAGATTCGAAAAGATCGCCCGACTGGCTGCAAACCGACAGAACCAGCGCTACGCCGGCGGCGATGATTTCAGCGCCCGGAAGGAGAAAATGGACGAGAACGACGCCGGCAGCGACGGCTGAAACGGCGCCGCCGATTGCGCCCGACCACGTCTTTCCAGGCGAGATCGAAGGGGCAAGCTTCGGTCCGCCGAGCGCCCTGCCGACGAAATAGGCGAGGATATCGGTTGCCCAGACGACGGCAAAGACGAAGAGCATGGCATAAAGGCCAGGCCGGTCATCGCTTCTGATCGCGGCGAGCGCCAGGCCGGTGGCGCCGGCATAAAACAGGCCAGCCGGAAACCAGCGGCTCGTGCCGTGCAGGATGATCAGGGCGATGCCGACGGCGGTGACGCCGGCCAGCATCCCGGCGGCGAATTCGAAATTGCCGACAAGCACGAGAAAGGCGACTGCCGCCTCGCCGATCCAGCCGACGGCATTGGCGACCCAATCACGCGCGATGCCTGTTATTTTCGACCATTCATAATAGATCAGCAGGCCGATCGCGGCCGCCAGGATACGGAAGGCAAGACCGCCATACCAGGTGGCGGCAAGAACGATGACCGCAAGAATCAGTCCTGAAACGATGCGGAGCTTCAATTCCCTCTGCATCAGGTGCCGACCGCGGCTGCCTGCGACGACAGGCCGCCGAAGCGCCGGTCACGAGAGGCGAATTTCTCGAGCGCCTGGCGGAAGATCTCGGGGCTGAAATCCGGCCAGTATTCCGGAAGGAAGATGAATTCAGAATAGGCGGCCTGCCAGAGCAGGAAGTTGGAAAGCCGCTCCTCGCCGCTGGTGCGGATGATGAGATCCGGATCGGGGATGCCTGCCGTGTCGAGACGGGCGTTGATGAGCGCGGGGGTGATGTCCTGCGCCCTCAGGCAGCCGGCCTCGACATCCCGGGCCAAACTCACCACGGCGCGGGCGATCTCGTCGCGCGAGCCATAGTTGAAAGCGATGACCAGCGTCAGCGCCGTGTTGTCCTTGGTCGTTTCCTCCGCCTCGAGCAGCAGACCGAGAATGTCGCTGCGCAGGCTGTGGCGGTCGCCGATCACCTTGATGCGCACATTCTGGCGATGAAGCTCGGCGAGGTCGCGCCGAATGAAAGCCTTGAGCAGGCCGAGCAGATCGGAAACCTCGGCCTCGGGCCGGCGCCAGTTCTCCGAGGAGAAGGCAAAGAGGGTCAGATATTTTATACCGACGGCACCGGCGGCGCGCACTGTCTCGCGGACCGCCTCGACGCCCTTGCGATGGCCCATCGTGCGCGGCAGGCCACGCTGCTTGGCCCAACGGCCATTGCCGTCCATGATGATGGCAACATGCTCAGGCACGGTCACAAATACAGATTCCGACATTTCCCGTCCGGTCTTTCCAGGCAAAGGCACAGATCCACTAGACCTGCATGATTTCCTTTTCCTTCTCGCCAAGCAAGCGGTCGATTTCAGAAATCGTCTCGTCCGTCATCTTCTGTACACGTTCCGACTGCGCCCTGCTCTCGTCCTGGCCGATTACACCATCCTTTTCGGCCTTCTTGAGGCCGTCCATGCCGTCGCGGCGGACGTGGCGAATCGCGACCTTGCTCTTTTCAGCATAGTCGTGAGCCACCTTGACGAGCGACTTGCGGCGCTCCTCGTTCAGCTCCGGCAGCGGAATGCGCAGGTTCTGGCCGTCGACGATCGGGTTGAGACCGAGATTGGATTCGCGAATACCGCGCTCGACGGCGCTGACCATCGACTTGTCCCAGACAGAAACCGACAGCATGCGCGGCTCGGGCACGGTGATGTTGGCGACCTGGTTCAGCGGCATGCGCGAACCGTAGGCCTCGATCGTTACCGGATCGAGGATGTTGGCCGAAGCCCGGCCGGTGCGCAGCGATGCGATGTCGCTCTTGAATGCGGAAACCGCGCCATCCATGCGGCGCTTCAGTTCCTTGATGTCGATACCTTCACTCATGTCGATGCTCCCGTATAAAGCGCGTCGCGATCTTTCAGATTCGCTTGCCGCGCTTTAGGTCTTTGGTTTGCGCATGCCGTCATCGCAAAACCGCTGCACACTTTTGCGCGACATGCTCTAGAGCATGATGCCGAAAAGCGTCAGCGGCTTTCGGACGACATCATGCTCTAACTATTTAATGTAGAACATGATTCAGATTTCAGGCCAACCGGCCTAAAATCATCATGTTCTAGCCAGGGCTGCGCCTGATAAAGCGGCGCAGCTTATATCAGTTGTCGGAGACGATGGTCTTGAGGCCACCGCCCGTCAAGATTTCAGCAAAACCGCCCTTCTCGTGGATCGAGAAGACGATAATCGGAATGGAATTCTCCCTGGCGAGCGCCACGGCGGCAACGTCCATCACCGCTAGTCCCCTGTCCAGCACTTCCTGGTGCGTCAGGCGGTCGAGGCGGGTCGCATCGGGATATTTCTTCGGGTCGGCGGTGTAGATCCCGTCCACCTGCGTGCCCTTGAAGATCGCTTGTGCGCCCATTTCGGCGGCGCGGAGAGCTGCGGCAGAATCGGTGGTGAAGAAGGGATTGCCGGTGCCGCCGGCAAAGATCACCACGCGTCCCATCGACAGATGATAAAGGGTTGCACGCTGCGAAAAGCTCTCGCAGATCTCCGGCATGGAGATGGCGGAAAGCACCACCGTATCGATGTTCAGCTTGCGCAGCGAGGTCGCCAGCGCCAGAGCATTGATGATGGTGCCGAGCATGCCCATATGGTCGCCGGTGACCCGGTCGCCGCCCTTGGACGCTACCGCGACACCGCGGAAAATGTTGCCGCCACCGACGACGACGCCGACTTCCACGCCCATATGCCTTGCCTCGGCGATGTCAGATGCAATGCGGTCCGCCACCGCGACATCGATCCCGAAACCCTGGCCACCCATGAGCGCTTCGCCGGAGGCCTTGAGTAGAACGCGTTTATAGACAGGCTCTAAAGACATCTTGGCTCCTCGTAAATTGCCGTGAATGCCCGATACACGAAGGGCATCGCGTTGTCACGCGATGCCCTGGTGTTTTCCCAATTATGGCTGGAAGATCAACCCTTGACGGCAGCCGCAACTTCGGCTGCGAAATCGGTCTCTTCCTTTTCGACGCCTTCGCCGAGCAGAAGACGGGCCATGCCGGCGACTTCGATCGGCGCGCCAACGGCCTTTTCAGCTTCCTTGATGGCGGCTGCGACGGTCAGATCCGGATTGATGACGAAAGCCTGCGAGAGAAGGGCGACTTCCTCGAAGAACTTGCGCATACGGCCTTCGACCATCTTCTCGATGATGTTGTCAGGCTTGCCGGAAGCGCGCGACTGCTCGATGAAGACGTTGCGCTCGCGCTCGGCGACGGCGGCATCGACTTCTTCCGGGCGGATCGCCAGCGGCGCGGTCGCAGCGATGTGCATGGCGACCTGGCGGCCGATTGCGTTCAGGGCTTCCTTGTCGCCGGTCGACTTCAGCGCCACGAGAACGCCGAGCTTGCCGAGGCCGTCGGAAACAGCATTGTGGATATAGGTGGCGACGACGCCGTCCTCGACGGAGAGAGCGGTCGAACGGCGCAGGTTCATGTTCTCGCCGATCGTTGCGATCGCATCCTTGATCGTGTCGGAAACGGACTTGCCCGATGCCGGGTAGGTCGCAGCCGCAACGGCTTCGACGGTACCGTCTGTGGAGACGGCGACCTTGGCGATGCCGCGGACGAGATCCTGGAAGGCGTCGTTACGGGCGACGAAGTCGGTTTCGGAATTGACTTCGACGACGACGGCCTTGGTGCCCTGGCTCGAAACGCCGATGAGGCCTTCAGCGGCGGTGCGGCCGGACTTCTTGTCGGCCTTGGCGATGCCCTTGGCGCGCAGCCAGTCGATCGCCGCTTCCATGTCGCCACCGGTTTCAGCAAGAGCCTTCTTGCAGTCCATCATGCCTGCGCCGGTCTTTTCGCGCAGTTCCTTCACCATTGCAGCCGTAATCTCGCTCATTAGCTTCCTCTTGTCGGTTCATACGGTGGGCCGCAGAGCGCGGCTCGGCACCGGATTGAGGCACGAAATGTACCTGTATGTATGACAGCGTGATGAAGACGCGCCATACCGAAACTTAGTCTGGCGAAGAGCCTGACGCCCTCGCCCTGAAACAGGCAAGGCCGCCGAACTTCGATGAGTCGCGAGCGGCCTTTCCCAGTCTCTGTAAGCTTTGGCGGAGCTTTCGATCCGCCCGCCTTCATCAGCCTTCGGCTGCTTCCTCGAGAGCCGGCTCGACCGGAACCTCGGAGGATGCGCCGAGATCGCGGCCGGAAGAGCTCTGCTGACGCGCAATACCGTCGATGGCGGCGCGGGAGATCAGCTCGCAGTAAAGAGCGATGGCGCGCGATGCGTCGTCGTTACCCGGGATCGGATAGTCGATCAGGTCCGGATCGCAGTTCGAGTCGATGATGGCGACAACCGGGATGCCGAGGCGCTTGGCTTCGTCGATCGCGATCTTTTCCTTGTTGGTGTCGATGATGAACATCAGGTCGGGGGTGCCGCCCATATCGCGGATACCGCCGAGAGCCTTGTCGAGCTTTTCACGCTCGCGCTCGAGGTTCAGGCGTTCCTTCTTGGTGAAGCCCTGGGCTTCGCCGTTCAGGATCTCGTCGAGCTTGCGCAGGCGCTGGATCGAGTTGGAGATCGTCTTCCAGTTCGTCATCATGCCGCCGAGCCAGCGCGAGTTGACGTAATACTGGGCCGAACGCTTGGCGCTGTCGGCGATGATCTCAGACGCCTGGCGCTTGGTGCCGACGAAGAGAACGCGGCCGCCGCGGGCAACGGTGTCGCTGACGACCTGAAGGGCGCGCGACAGCATCGGAACGGTCTGGGCCAGATCGATGATGTGAATGTTGTTGCGATCGCCGAAGATGTACGGCTTCATCTTCGGGTTCCAGCGATGCGTCTGGTGGCCGAAGTGGACGCCTGCCTCGAGAAGCTGGCGCATAGAAAAATCAGGCAATGCCATGCCTTGTTACTCCTTTTCCGGTTGAACCTCCGCAAGGCGAACAGCACCCTCTTCGAGAATGCCACCGGCGGAACAGCCCGGATTTCTCCCGGACGATCCCATGCCTTACGTGTGGAATGCCGGTGCCCATACATTCGATTTGGCGCAAAAGCAAGGCTTATGCCGAAAAAACCGACCCATTAACCCGGCACCGCGTATCGATGCGGGAAAAAATGAAAAGGATAACCGTCGGCTTCTGCGAACGCCGCCGTTCAACTCGCCAGCGCGAGACCTGCGACAGACATCAATTTGGATGCAGGTGCCCTGCCAACAGCCTGCTGCAAGGATCGCATCACCTTGCAGATCAGGGCGGTGCGTGGACGATTTAATCGTCGCCGATCGCCCGACCGTGGTTTTTCAAAAGCCTGCGTCTACTTGCAGACCTCGGCCTTGCGTTCGAGCAACTCCAGCTTGGCAAGCTTGCCGGTCAGGACGAAATCGCCGTAATCCATCGTCAGGTCGCGGGTGATGCCGTTCTCATAGAGCTTGAACGACATGCGGTAGACCGGCAAAGCATCCGATTTCGCATTCTCGTTGAAATAGGCGATCGTCACCGGCCAGAAGGCGGTCTTGGAGAAGGCGCCGGCATTGCCGGCATCGGCCTCCTCGGCAATCGGCGTCTCCTGCTTGCCGACGATCGTCGTCGTCACCAGCGATTTGTCGCCGTCATCGGAACCGTCGAAGACGCGCGCCTCGAAGAAGCGCTTGCCGTCCTTGGCGTTCTGGATGACGTCGAGCATGTGTTCCGTGGGAAAACGGCTTTCGGCAAGCTGCAGTTCGCGGCTCGACGGCTGCTTGAGATCGACCTTGACACCGTCGGGCTGATCCTGCGCGGCACCGTTGACCTCCTTATCGAGCTGGTCGTCGGTGAAGGATTTGGTGTCGAAGGTGAACTTGCCATCCTTCAGGTTCTCGAAGGTCTTCGTCTGCTGGTCGCTGACGCGCACGCTGTCGCCGGTATCGATCTGCGTGACGAAGCGGAAGTTGGTCGTGAAGCCCTGGCAATAGCTGCCGTCGAACTCATAGACCATGCGACCATACATGCCGGCGATGCCGGAGCGGTCCGAAGCGTCCTTCAATTCCAGATCGTAGACCGCGCGATGTGCGACGAGGCCGGTCGCGATCGCAGCGCTTACCGCGGGCGCAGCCGCCCATGCATTGGCGGAAACGCTGGCGAGAAGCAGAGCGACAAGACTCGATCGGAACATTCATTAACTCCTGTTGGACTCGGTCGCGATGTTATAAGAACGCTTTCGGCCAAATCGAGGCTCGAACCTGTCATATTAAAGATTCTAGTCTTGATGCATAATTTTTGAAGAATTGACAACAAAAGCGGAGACGAAAATGTCCGATGAAATTGCTGCACGCCTGACTGAGATGGGGATAACCCTGCCCGAAGCCGCAGCACCTGCTGCAAATTACGTTCCCTATGTCATCAGCGGCAATCTTCTCTACATCTCCGGCCAGCTGCCGCTCGAAGGCGGCAAGGTCGCCGTATCGGGCCATCTCGGCAAGACCGTCGACGTTGCGGGCGGCCAGCGCGGCGCCGAACTCTGCGCCATCAACATCCTCGCCCAGGCGAAGGCGGCACTTGGCGGCGATCTCGGCCGTATCCGGCGCGTCATCAAACTGAATGGCTTCGTCGCCTCGGCGCCCGACTTCGTCGAGCAGCATCTCGTCATCAACGGCGCTTCGAACCTGATTGCCGGCGTACTCGGCGAGGCCGGCAAACATGCGCGCGCCGCCGTCGGCATGGCTGCCCTGCCGCTGAACGCCGCCGTCGAGATAGATGCTATCATGGAAATCGCCGAATGACCACCAATGCTGCCTGGATCAAGGACGTGCCGGTCGCCCATCGCGGCTATCACGACCTCAACAAGCATGTCTGGGAAAACACGCTTTCGGCCTTTTCGCGTGCCGTCGAAGCGGGCTTTGCGATCGAATGCGACCTGCATTACGCCTCCGACGGCGTGCCGGTCATCTTTCACGACGAGGACCTGCAGCGCCTGTGCAATCTCAACGGCGACATCCGTGAGCGCACGTCGCGGGAGCTTGGCCTGATCGCCGTCGGCGGGACCAGCGACAAGGTGCCGACGTTGCGCCAGCTCCTTGACCTCGTCGAGGGCAAGGTGCCGCTGGTGCTGGAGCTCAAGGGTCGCGAGGCCGATGACGAGGGTTTTGCCGAAGCCGTTCTCGAAGTGCTCGAAAACTATGAGGGCAAGGTGGCGCTGATGAGCTTCGACCACTGGCTGCTGCGCGATCTGAAGGCGCTTGGCTCACCCTACCCGCTCGGGCTGACGGCCAACGGCAACACGCCGGAGGAGTTCAAGACGCATGCGAAGGCGATGGAGATCGGTCTCGATTTCATCTCCTATTATTATGACGAGCTGCCGAATGCCTTCATCACAAGTCAACGCGAAAAGGGCATTCCCGTCATTACCTGGACGGTGCGTGACGAAGAGGCGCGCCGGCGTACATTCGCAAACGCAGACCAGATGACTTTCGAAGGCTTCGATCCGCGCGTGGCGGTTTGACGCTCGCTTTTTGGCCAAGATCATGCGCAAACTGCCACATAATTCCTTAGATCGGAATCGATTTAAGGATAAAATTGTGCAGCAACTCAAAGCGTTACAGCGTCCTTTGCGCGTCTGAAAGACGCGTGGCGCTGTAAGGCAGAGCCGAAACCATCCTCCCACAGGCTTCGCATTTGCTCCATGACTGATGAACTGTCCATTCGCGTAGAACGCTCCTTCACCGCGATTTCCCCGGAGAGCTGGTCCAGGCTTTCCGGGGCCTCGAAGACTTGCGCCACGGTTGCCTACAACCCATTCGTTTCGCACGCCTTTTTGTCGTCGCTGGAGGAATCCGGTTCAGCCAGCGCCGAGACCGGCTGGCTCGGCCACCACCTCCTGCTCGAAACCGATCGCGGCGAGCTGATCGGCGCCCTGCCCGGCTATCTCAAGAACCACAGCCAGGGCGAATATGTCTTCGATCATGGCTGGGCCGACGCCTTCGAACGGGCCGGCGGGCGTTATTACCCCAAACTTCAGTGCTCCATTCCGTTCACGCCGGCGACAGGTCCGCGTCTTCTTGTCGCCGAGGGGCTGCAGCGGCTGCCGATCCAGAGCGCCATCGCCGAAAGTCTGAAGGAGGTCGTGCGCCGGCTCGGCATCTCCTCGGCCCATATCACCTTCGTGCCGGACGAGGAGATCGGCGTTTTCGAGATGGACGGCTATCTGCACCGCACCGACCAGCAATTCCATTTCATCAATGACGGCTATGCCAATCACGAGGCGTTTCTCGAAACGCTCGCCTCGCGCAAACGCAAGGCGTTGCGCAAGGAGCGCCGCGCCGCGCTCGAAAACGGCATCAGCATCGACTGGCTGACCGGCCGCGACCTGACGGAGCGCATCTGGGACCAGTTCTTCAAATTCTACATGGATACCGGCGGCCGCAAATGGGGCCGGCCCTACCTCACCCGCAAATTCTACTCGCTGATCGGCGAGCGCATGGCCGATGACATCCTGCTCGTCATGGCCAAGCGCGACGGGCGTTATGTCGCCGGCGCAATCAACTTCATCGGCGGCGATACACTCTATGGTCGTCACTGGGGCTGCATCGAGGATCATCCCTTCCTGCATTTCGAGGTGTGCTATCACCAGGCGATCGACTTCGCCCTTTCGAAAGGGCTGAAGCGCGTCGAAGCCGGAGCGCAAGGCGAACACAAGCTTGCCCGCGGTTACCTCCCTGTGACGACGCATTCGGCCCACTACGTCGCCCATGCCGGCCTTCGCCGGGCAATCGGCGACTATCTCGCGCGCGAGCGCGCCGATGTCGAGCATATGAGCGAGGTCCTGAGTGAGCACAGTCCTTTCCGCAAGGGCGAGCGCCTGCAGGAGGATTGACGCTGCCCTGCCGGGCGCGCTACCCGATCAACCCCTGCGTAACTCCTTAAATCGGAATCGATTTAAGGAGTTATGCAGTAATTTAAAATGCTACAGCGTCCTTTGGGCGTCAGAAAAGACGCGCGGCGCGGTAGGAACCGAGGAGATTTCGCGATGACCGACCCGGCCGACTATGACGACAACAATATCTTCGCCAAAATCCTGCGCGGCGAAATCCCCTCACACCGGATCTACGAGGACGCGCACACGATCGCCTTCATGGATGTGATGCCGCAGGCGCCGGGCCACGTGCTCGTCGTTCCCAAACCGGCGTCGCGCAATATCCTCGATGCCGATCCAGCCACCCTCGCCCACGCGATATCAGTCGTCCAGAAGGTCGCCATTGCGGTCAAGGACGTCTTCGACGCCGACGGCGTCTTCATCGCCCAGTTCAACGAACCGGCCGCCGGGCAAACGGTGTTTCATCTGCATTTCCACGTCATCCCGCGCCATGAGGGTGCTGTGCTCAAGCCGCATTCCGGCAAGATGGAGGATGGCGCCGTGCTTGCCGCCCATGCCGAAAAGATCAAGGCGGCACTGGCGTAACATCGATCCCTGGCGATGCCCAGAAACGAAAAAGGCCGCGTGTAAGACGCGGCCTTTTCCAATTTGGTGGACGAAAGCTCACTTCTTGCGCGGAACCTTCGGAACCGTGCTTCCCTTCTTCGGAGCGTCGCGGACTTCAGGCTCGGCCTGCGGCACGGTCTTGGCGCGAGCCTTGGGAGCCGGCTTCGTCTTCAGCTCGCCATCCCCCTCATCGCCGGCTTCGGGATGCACGACCTCAGCTTCCGGCTTCGGCTTGATCGGCGCCGTATCCGGAATGGCTTCCAGCACGATGCCGGGCTTGCCGTCTTCCTTCGGGCCGACGGTGACGTTGACGACGCCGCCCTTCTTCAGCTTGCCGAAGAGGATCTCGTTGGCAAGCGGCTTCTTGATCGTGTCCTGGATGACGCGGGCAAGCGGGCGGGCGCCCATCTTCTCGTCGTAACCCTTTTCCGAAAGCCAGGCGATCGCGTCCTCATGCAGGTCGAAGGTGACGTTCCTTTCGGAAAGCTGGGCCTCCAGTTGCATGATGAACTTCTGCACGACCTTGTGGATGACGGCCGTCGGCAGCGCCGCGAAGGGAATGATCGCGTCGAGACGGTTGCGGAACTCCGGCGTGAAGAGCCGCGTCAGCGCCTCCTCGTCCTCGCCGGTGCGCTTGGACGAGCCGAAGCCGATCGCCGCCTTGGCCATTTCGGAAGCGCCCGCATTGGTCGTCATGATCAGGATGACGTTGCGGAAGTCGATCTTCTTGCCGTTATGGTCGGTCAGCGTGCCGTGGTCCATGACCTGCAGCAGGATATTGTAGATATCCGGATGCGCCTTCTCGATTTCGTCGAGCAGGACCACGCAATGCGGGTGCTGGTCGACGCCATCGGTGAGAAGACCGCCCTGGTCGAAGCCGACATAGCCGGGAGGTGCGCCGAGCAGACGCGAAACCGTGTGCCGCTCCATATATTCCGACATGTCGAAGCGCAGGAGTTCGACGCCGAGCGACGAGGCCAGCTGCTTTGCCACCTCGGTCTTGCCGACGCCGGTCGGACCGGAGAAGACATAGGCGCCGATCGGCTTGTTCGGTTCGCGAAGACCGGCGCGCGCCAGCTTGATCGACGTCGAAAGAGCTTCGATCGCGATATCCTGGCCATAGACGACCGACCGCAGTTCCTGCTCGAGATTGGCGAGCACGGCTTCGTCGTCCTTGGAGACGGTCTTCGGCGGAATACGCGCCATCGTCGCGACCGTCGCCTCGATCTCCTTTTCAGTGATCAGCTTGCGGCGCTTCGACGGCGGCAGCAGCATCTGGGCCGCACCCGTTTCGTCGATCACGTCGATCGCCTTGTCGGGCAGCTTGCGGTCGGAGATGTAGCGGGCCGACAATTCGACGGCCGACTTGATGGCGTCGTTCGAATAACGCAGATGGTGATACTCTTCGAAATAGGGCTTCAGGCCCTTCATGATTTCGATTGCATCATCGATCGACGGTTCGCTGACGTCGATCTTCTGGAAACGACGCACCAGCGCCCGGTCCTTCTCGAAGAACTGGCGATATTCCTTGTAGGTGGTCGAACCGATGCAGCGGATCGCGCCCGATGACAGGGCCGGCTTCAGGAGGTTCGAGGCATCCATCGCGCCGCCCGAGGTGGCGCCGGCGCCGATCACCGTGTGGATCTCATCGATGAAGAGCACGGCGCCCGGATATTCTTCCAGTTCCTTGACGACCTGCTTCAGGCGTTCTTCGAAATCGCCGCGGTAGCGCGTGCCGGCGAGCAGCGTGCCCATGTCGAGCGAGAAGATCGTCGCATCGGCGAGCGCTTCCGGAACCTTGCCTTCGACGATGCGCTTGGCAAGGCCTTCGGCGATCGCCGTCTTGCCGACGCCGGGATCACCGACGTAGAGCGGATTGTTCTTCGAACGACGGCACAGGATCTGGATGGTGCGGCTCACCTCGGCGTGACGGCCGATCAGCGGATCGATCTTGCCGCCCTTGGCCTTCTCGTTGAGATTGACGCAATAGGCTTTCAGCGCATCCTGCTGCTTCTTGGGGCCGCCCTCTTCTTCGCCGCCGCGCGCCGTCGGCTTGCTGCTTTCGGCTTCGTCCTCGGCGCCGCGCGGCGGGCGAGCCTCCGAAGCGCCAGGCCGCTTGCCGATGCCATGGGAGATGTAGTTGACGGCGTCGTAGCGGGTCATCTCCTGCTCCTGCAGGAAATAGGCAGCATGGCTCTCGCGCTCGGCGAAGATCGCGACGAGCACGTTGGCGCCGGTCACCTCTTCGCGGCCGGAGGATTGCACATGGATGACGGCACGTTGGATGACGCGCTGGAAGCCGGAGGTCGGCTTCGAATCCTCGTCATAACCGGTGATCAGATTGGACAGTTCATTATCGACATATTCGACGAGCGTCTTGCGCAGCGCGTCGAGATCGACATTGCAGGCACCCATGACCGCGGCCGCATCGGCATCGTCGATCAGGGCGAGCAGCAGATGCTCGAGCGTCGCATATTCGTGGTGCCGCTCGTTGGCAAAGGTCAGTGCCTGATGGAGCGCCTTCTCTAAACTAGGCGAAAATGTTGGCACGTTCAGATCCTCACTTCTTTTCCATGACGCATTGCAGCGGATGCTGGTGCTGCCGGGCGAAGTCCATCACCTGGCTGACCTTCGTTTCCGCTACCTCGTATGTGAATATTCCGCATTCGCCGACGCCGTGGTTATGGACATGGAGCATGATGCGGGTGGCACTTTCACGATCCTTCTGAAAAAAACGCTCAAGAATATGGATGACGAATTCCATGGGAGTGTAGTCGTCATTCAAAAGCAGCACACGATAAAGATTGGGCTTCTTGGTCTTCGGCTTAGTGCGTGTGATGACCGAGGTTCGATTTGCGTTGTCCCCGTTCCTTTCGCTGTCGTTCTGCATCCGGATCGGCGTTGCGATCATTGTCATTCATTCCTCAAGCAATCCGGCGGAGCATGGGAGGGTGCTGTTCCCGCCGAATATCTGAAACACTAACTTAGTTCATAATAGGCTGATTTTAAGCCCCCTGTCAGTCACTGCAATCAAGAAATGGGCGGCATGCACGGGAAAGACCAAAAAAGTCCCCAAAGCATGTCGCGCAAACCGTGCAGCGGTTTTGCGGCAACGACATGCCTAAAAACAAAGACCTGAAGCGCGAAGAGCGAATCTAAAAGATTGCGCCGCGCCTTAGCCCATCCCATGGAAGCGCTGCAGCGAAAGTGGAAACAAAAAGACCGGCCACAGATGCGTAGCCGGTCCTCATATTTCAATATGTAGCGCAGGTTGCGCCGGGAGAATCAATTCACGCGGCGGCTGATGTCGCCGCCGGCGCCGACTTGGTGGCCTTGGCGACGGCAGCGGCGATCGGAGCCTCGTAGGGCTTGTAAGCGGACTTGGCGAGATCGGCATACATCTCGCCGAGCTTCGTCGTCTCGGAGACAAGGTTCTCATAGTACGACTTGACATAGCTCGTCTGCAGCTCGAAAGCTGCCTCGAAGCTCTTGGCGCCGGCCAGCGTTTCGAAGTGCGTCACCGCATCCTGGAAGGATTTCTTCGAATATTCAGCGGCTTCGGCGGCGATCGCCTGAAAGCCCTTGGCCGTCTCGGAATAGGTTTTCAACGCCGTGTCGACGGCTTCCTTGCTCTTTTTGTTGGCATCGTCAAAGTTGAACATGAGGCATCCTCCGTTGGGCTGTGGCTGGCGGCAGGGTAGCTGCAATGCACAAATAGTCAAGTAGTCTTGTGCGCCGCAAAACATCCAAAGGTTGCATTACAAAAAGATAACAAAGCATGCGCGCCGGGGCACGTACGTCTTTAGTTGATTTTGCTAATATATATCACAAAGCCACAACCGGAGGCTTTAAAAAAATTTTGACTCGGCAGCAAAAAAACAAAAAAAGACCGGGCGGATCGCGCCGCCCGGTCCCTTGAAGTTTTCGAGAACGATCAGAGATCGACGTCGAGGATCGCCATCGAAAAGTTGTAGGAGCGGTCGCCGTCCTCGTCATCGATATAGACGACGCCCAGAAATTCTTCGCCGAGATAGACTTCCGCAGAATCATTCTTGCGCGGACGCGCCTTGACGATGATCTGCGGGTTGAACATGCGTTTGAAGTAGGCGTCGAGCTTCTTGATTTCTTCTGGCTTCACTCTGTCATCTCCGTAAGCAGTCTTGATTGGCCGCTTCTTGCACAGGAAAAGCAGCGGTGTAAAGGCAAGGGTTGCCGCTTGGCGATTCTGTCCCCGCTCACACTCCGCCGACTGTTCCTATCCTTTATCCAACAGGCGCTCAGATATCAGCGCCGATTACCTGATCCATGTTGCGCGACGGCTCTGAACAACCGGCTTCGCCGACAACCTTGGCCGGCACGCCCGCGACCGTCTTCTTGGGCGGCACCGCCTTCAATACGACGGAACCGGCGGCGACGCGTGAGCAGTAGCCGATCTCGATATTGCCGAGGATCTTCGCGCCGGCGCCGATCATGACGCCGCTGCCGATCTTCGGATGGCGGTCAGCGCCCTCTTTGCCGGTGCCGCCGAGTGTCACGCCATGCAGGATCGAGACGTTGTCGCCGATAACGGCCGTCTCGCCGACGACGAGGCCGGTGGCGTGATCGAGGAAGATGCCCTTGCCGATACGGGCGGCGGGATTGATGTCGGTCTGGAAGACGCTGGAGGAGCGGCTCTGCAGATAGAGCGCGAAATCACGCCGGCCGCGGTTCAGCAGCCAATGGGCCAGACGATGCGTCTGCAGCGCGTGGAAGCCCTTGAAATAGAGCACCGCCTCCATGAAGCGCAGGCAGGCGGGATCGCGGTCGTAGATGGCCTGGATATCGACGCGCAGAATGGAGCTCCACTCCGGCCAGTCGAGGAGCATCTCCTCAAAGGTCTGGCGAAGCAGGTTCGCCTGCATGTCGGGGTGATCGAGACGTTCGCAGATGCGGTGGATGACGCATTCCTCGAGCGAATGGTAGTTGATCACCGTCGAATAGAGGAAGGCGGCGAGAACGGGGTCCCGTTCGGCGGCGAGCCGGGCTTCCTCGCGCAGGCTGTCCCAGATGGGATCCATCACCTTCACGGGATGGCCTGTGTCAAAAGCACGGATGTCAGTCTTTGCGACCATCGCCGCTCTCCTCGTTGCCAGCCGGAATGCCGTTTTCGGAATGCCAATATATAGAGGAAAACGCCAATAACATAAATGGGTGCCGTCGCCATGGTTTTTTAGCATGGTTTTTCGCCATCACGATGATGTCAGCGATGGGCGACCCTTGCATAGAAGGCCAGCACCGCATGCTTGAAAACCCTGTCGCCGACGGCGAGCATATGATCGCGGCCCGGAATATCGAGTGCTTCGGCATTGGGCATCAGCGCCGCCAATTCCTGCGGTGAGCCGGCGATATCGTCCTTGGTGCCGACGCCGATCAGCGTTGGCATGTCGAGCTTGGCCATGTCAGAACGGGCGACGAGATCGCGTGAGCCGCGGATGCAGACGGCAAGGGCAGTGCGGTCACTCTTCGTCTGCTCGGCGAAGGCGCGGAACATGCGACCGCGGCTATGCGTCACCGCCTCCAGCGAGGGCGCCAGCAGCGCATCGGCGATCGGGTCCCAGTCGCCGACACCGTCGGTCATGCCGATGCCGAGGCCGCCGAGCACCAGCGAACGGACGCGATGCGGATTGGCAAGTGCGGCAAAGACGGAAATGCGCGCCCCCATCGAATAGCCCATGACATTGGCTTCGGGGATGCCGAGATGATCGAGCAACGCGATCGCATCGCCGGCCATGACCCAGGGACGGTAGGCTTCGGCATCGTGCGGCTTGTCGCTTGCGCCATGGCCGCGATTGTCGATGGCGATCACCCGGTAGCCGGCATCACCCAGCGTCTTCAGCCAGCCCGGATGCACCCAGTTGACGTTTGCCGTCGAGGCAAAGCCGTGGATCAACAAGACGGGGACACCGGCCGGATCGCCCTCATCGAAGAAGGCGAGCTGCAATCCATCATGAGTGAAGCTTGAAAATGCGGGCGTATTCAGATTCATCAGGTCTTCCTTTTGGCGCGACCATAATCGAGCGGCCTTTCATCGTGAAGCCAAAAACTGTGGCTGAAAACTGCGCCTGAAAACTGTGATTGGCGCGGCGCTTTGGCTCTACACATTTGCGGCGAAGGCTTATAAGGTTCGCGCACATTTCAAAGCATTCGGAGAGCGACATGGCCGGCCACAACATTCCCCACTTCCAGAACGACGGCGGTCACCGCGTTATCGAAGTCGGCGTCAAGGAATTCATGTGCACCGGCGCTTCGGCTCCCTTCGATCATCCGCACATCTTCATCGATATGGGCGACGACAACGAAAAAGTCTGTTCCTACTGCTCGACGCTCTATCGCTTCAATTCGGCGCTCAAGCCCAGCCAGACCAATCCGGCCGGTTGCGTTTTCCACGTGAAGGCGGCGTAGTCGGTCCAGATCCGGATCGGGCGAACCATGCCGGTCGAACATGCCGCCATCATCGGCGCGGGGATCTCAGGGCTGACAGCCGCCCTTGCGCTTTCGCGCCGGGGTATCAGCTCGGAGATTTTCGAGCAGGCGGGCGAACTCGCCGACATCGGCGCCGGATTGCAGATCTCGCCGAACGCCTCGCGCATCCTTGCCGAACTCGGTATTCTTGAAGGCCTGTCGAAGCTCTGGCTCGAGCCGGACGCGATCCGGCTGATATCGGGCAGTTCACTGCGCCAACTCGCGGCGGTGCCGGCGGGCAAATTCGCGCGGCAACGCTGGGGTGCGCCCTATGGCGTCCTGCACCGCACCACATTGCAGAAAGCCCTTCTGGCTGCAGTCGCGGCCGACCCGCTCTGCCGGCTTCATCTGGGTGTGCGGATGGAATCGACGCTGCCGCCTTTCGAGCGGACCGCCGATGTCGTGATCGGTGCGGATGGTGTCTGGTCGAAGCTGCGGCAATCCGTTCCGGGCAGCCCCTCGCCGCACTTTTCCGGCAATATCGCCTACCGCTTCACCATTGCAGAGGATGAAGCGCCGGCTTTCCTCGACCGGGCAAGCGTTTCGGCTTTCCTCGGCGGTTCGGCGCATCTCGTCTGCTATCCGCTGAAGGAGACCGGCAGCTTCAACATGGTGGCGATCACCGCCGGTAACATCGCACCGCAGGCCTGGCAAAGCGAGCCGACGGCCGAACAGCGCACGCAGCTGCGAACGCGGCTTGCCGGCTGGAACGCCGCAATCGTCTCGCTGCTCGAAAAACACCCGAAGCTGACGTTCTGGCCGCTGTTCGAAACCACATCTGGCGCTTGGCAGGACGGCCGAAAGACGATTCTGATCGGGGACGCCGCGCATGCGATGATGCCTTTTGCCGCCCAGGGAGCGGCGATGGCGATCGAAGACGCCTATGAACTCGCGGCCTTTCTCTCGAACCATCCCGTGTCGGAAGCGCTGGCGCTGTTCGAAAGACATCGGGCGCCGCGTATCGCGAAACTTCGCCAGCGTGGCGCCTTCAACCGGTTTGCCTATCATGCGAAAGGGCCGATCCGGATCGGCCGCGATCTCGTGCTCGGCCTCAAGCCGCCGCAAAGCCTGGCGGCGGATCTCGACTGGATCTACGGCTATCGGTCCGTGCAGTTGCCATAGAGCGCTGCAAGCGGCAGCATCGCCCGGCGATGCCGCTCAGACGGCACTTGCAGCAGCAAAACCCCGCTCGATATCGGCCTTGAGGTCGGCCACATCCTCGATGCCAATCTGCAGGCGGATGACAGGGCCATCCGTCGGGGCCTTGGCGACCTTGCGATCGTTGAGATGGGCGTGCAAGGCGAGGCTTTCAAAGCCGCCCCAGGAATAGCCGAGCCCAAAAATCCTCAGCGCATCAAGGAAGGCATGCGCCTTTGCCGTGAATTTCTCGGGGCTGTCGGCCGCAAGCACGAAGGAAAAGATGCCGCTGGCGCCCTTGAAATCGCGCTTCCAAAGATAGTGAGAGGGGAAACTCGGCAGGGCCGGATGCAACACGCGGGCGACGTCCTCCCTGCCCTCCAGCCATTCGGCGATATCAAGCGCGCTTTCATAATGCCGCTCGAGGCGCAGGCCCATGGTGCGCAATCCGCGCAGGATCTGGTAGGCATCATCGGGTGCGCCGCAGATGCCGAGCACGCCGTTCGATTCCTTCAGCCGCTCCCAGTGCTCGGCATTGGCCGAAACCGTTCCGAGCAGAATATCGGAATGGCCGGACGGATATTTCGTCGCCGCATGGATGGAGATGTCGACGCCGTGATCGAGCGGCCTGAAATAGAGCGGCGTCGCCCAGGTATTGTCCATCATGACGATGGCGCCAAGGCGGTGCGCAACGGCCGATATCGCCGGAATGTCCTGCATTTCGAAAGTGTTGGAGCCGGGAGCCTCGGTGTGGACGATCTTGGTATTCGGCCGAAACAACGCCTCGATGCCGGCGCCGATCGTCGGATCGTAATATTCCACCTCGACGCCGAGACGCTTCAGCATCGTATCGCAGAAATGCCGGGTCGGACCGTAGACCGAATCGACGACAAGCGCATGATCTCCGGCGGCGGAAAAGCCCAGGAACGGAATGGTGACGGCCGCGAGACCCGAGGGCACGAGGATCGTGCCGGCTGACCCTTCGAGCGCGTCAATCGCCTCGCAGAGCGCATCGGTCGTCGGCGTGCCGCGCGTCCCGTAAGTGTATTTCTGCGCGTGTGTCTTCATCACCTGCGCATTCGGAAACAACACCGTCGAGGCGTGCACGACCGGGGGATTGACGAAGCCGTGATAGTCGAAGGGGTCGTTGCCGATATGGGTCAGGCGGGTGTTGATGCCGGCATTCTGCAGCAAGCTGTCTTTGTCTTTCATGTCGGAAATAGCCTTTGGCGAAGGGTCGCGAAACCAGACTTTTGGACGCCCCGTAATATCCGGTCAACCCCTTGGAGATGGATCGCCAGCGACGGACCAAAGCGGCGGAACTCACGATTTCGCGTTAATTTTCCGCAACTAGCCGCCTATTTCATAACCAAGTGCCCATCAACGCGGCGCAATCTGCCAAAATGCTGAAATTTGCCGCAATTATTGACCGCGACACTTGACCATGGTGACATTTGCGACTGTGATAGAACAACTCGCGCCGGGAGGGTGTCGAGCAAATGGGGAGGCGGCAGATTTCGCCGGAACTTCCCACAAGAAAATACAAGACAACGGAAAAGGTTGGGAAAAAAAATGAAGAACAAGCTTCTGTCGGCCTCAATCGGCGCAGCAGTTTTCGCTCTTGGCGCTTCGGCTGCTTCGGCCACGACACTCGAAGATGTAAAGGCAAAGGGTTTCGTTCAGTGCGGCGTCAATACCGGCCTTACCGGCTTTGCCGCACCTGACGCTTCCGGCAATTGGGCCGGCTTCGACGTCGACTTCTGCAAGGCGGTCGCCTCGGCTGTCTTCGGCGACCCCACCAAGGTCAAGTACACGCCGACAAACGCGAAGGAGCGCTTTACTGCCCTTCAGTCCGGCGAAATCGATGTTCTCTCGCGCAACACCACGTGGACGATCAACCGCGACACCGCACTCGGCTTCAACTTCCGTCCTGTCACCTATTATGATGGTCAGGGCTTCATGGTTCGCAAAAGCCTGAACGTGAAGTCGGCTCTCGAACTTTCCGGCGCCGCGGTCTGCGTACAGTCGGGCACGACCACGGAACTGAACCTCGCCGATTACTTCAAGACGAACAATCTGCAGTACAATCCGGTCGTCTTCGAGAATCTTCCTGAGGTCAACGCGGCCTATGACGCCGGTCGTTGCGACGTTTACACGACCGACCAATCCGGTCTCTATTCGTTGCGTCTGACGCTCAAGAATCCCGACGAACACGTCATCCTTCCTGAGATCATCTCCAAGGAGCCGCTTGGCCCGGCCGTCCGTCAGGGTGACGATCAGTGGTTCGACATCGTTTCCTGGACGGCTTATGCGCTGATCAATGCCGAAGAGTTCGGCATCACCCAGGCAAATGTCGACGAGATGAAGAACTCGCCGAACCCGGACATCAAGCGCTTCCTCGGCAGCGAGGCCGACACCAAGATTGGCACCGATCTCGGCCTGACCAATGATTGGGCCGCCAATATCATCAAGGGCGTCGGTAACTATGGCGAAATCTTCGAGCGCAATATCGGCCAGGGTAGCCCGCTCAAGATCGCACGCGGCTTGAATGCTCTGTGGAACAAGGGCGGCATCCAGTACGCACCGCCGGTTCGTTAATCGAGCACCAGCATGAAATGCCGGGAAGGCGGCCAGCCGCCTTCCCACTTCCAAAAAGTTAAAAAGAAAGCCCGAAAACGGGCACAAGGGGATTGGCGCGGCATGACGCATGAGGCTGTGGATAGGACACCTTTGCATAACACCGGCTGGAGTTTCCGGTCGGCAATGTACGACCCGAAATACCGGAGCATATTTTTCCAGGTTTTGACAATTGTTGCCCTCGTGGCGTTTGTGTGGTGGGTTGCCCATAACACGGCCGTAAACCTTGCCCGCAGCAATACGGCATCTGGTTTCGGCTTTCTCAGCGGTCGCGCCGGTTTCGAAATCGGCCAGTCGCTGATCGGCTATTCAAGCGACTCGACTTATGCACGCGCACTTCTCGTCGGCATTCTGAATACTTTGCTGGTGGCGGTGACGGGCATCATCACGGCGACCATCATCGGTTTCATTATCGGGATCGGCCGGCTGTCGCGGAACTGGCTGATTTCCAAGCTCTGCACGGTCTATGTCGAAATCTTCCGCAACATTCCGCCGCTGCTCGTCATCTTCTTCTGGTATCTCGGCGTTCTCTCCGTCCTGCCACAGCCGCGCGAATCGGTGGGGCTGCCGTTCAATATGTTCCTCAACAACAGAGGACTAGCCTTCCCGAAGCCGATCTTCGAGACAGGCATGATCGCGGTCGGCATCGCCCTGGTGATTGCGATTGTCGCCACCATCATCATGGCGCGCTGGGCCCATAAACGCCAGGCCGCAACTGGCCAGCCGTTCCATACGGTATGGGCGTCGATCGCGCTGATCGTCGGTTTGCCATTGCTGGTTTTCATTGCTTCCGGCTTTCCGCTCACCTTCGATGTTCCGATCGCCGGTAAATTCAATCTGACGGGCGGCTCGGTCGTCGGCCCGGAATTCATGTCGCTGTTTCTCGCTCTGTCCTTCTATACCGCATCCTTTATCGCCGAGATCGTTCGCGGCGGCATTCGCGGCGTTGCGAAGGGACAATCCGAGGCAGCCGGCGCGCTGGGGCTGCACCCGTCGAGCGTGACGAGACTTGTCGTGGTGCCGCAGGCGCTGCGCATCATCATCCCGCCGCTGACGAGCCAGTACCTGAATCTGACCAAGAACTCCTCCCTCGCCATCGCGATCGGTTTTTCGGATCTCGTTGCCGTCGGCGGCACAATCCTCAATCAGAGCGGTCAAGCGATCGAGATCGTTTGCATCTGGGGTATCGTCTATCTCGGCTTGAGCATTCTCACGTCGCTGTTCATGAATTGGTTCAACGCCAAGATGGCACTGGTGGAGAGATAAGATGTCGGTCGCCGATAAACCCTTCGTCAGAACGTCCATCCTTGCGGCCGAACCGCCGCCCCCCGGGGAGCGCGGAGCCGTCGCCTGGATACGCCGCAATCTTCTTGCAACCCCGAAAGACATAATCCTGACGATCCTGGCTGTTGCGCTGATCGCATGGGCCGTGCCGCAACTGGTCAACTGGCTGTTCATCCAGGCCGTATGGTCCGGCCCGGACCGCACATTCTGCGCGACGACGATCCAGGGCGGCATCCAGCCTGATGGCTGGAGTGGAGCATGCTGGGCCTTCGTCAGCGCCAAATACGATCAGTTTATCTTCGGCCGCTATCCGCTCGACGAGCGTTGGAGGCCGGCGATCGTCGGGATCCTGTTCATTGTGCTGCTGGTTCCGATGCTGATCCCGTCCGCGCCGCGCAAGGGACTGAACGCCATTCTTCTGTTCGCCGTCCTGCCCGTCATCGCCTTCTGGCTTCTTCACGGGGGTTTCGGCCTCGAAGTGGTGGATACTCCGCTCTGGGGCGGGTTGATGGTGACCCTTGTCCTGTCCTTCGTCGGCATTGCCGTTTCCCTGCCCTGCGGTATTCTGCTTGCGCTGGGGCGCCGCTCGAAGATGCCCGTCATCCGGATGCTTTGCGTTACCTTCATCGAGGTCATTCGAGGCGTTCCGCTGATCACCGTCCTGTTCATGGCAAGTGTCATGCTGCCGCTCTTCCTTCCCACCGGCTGGAACGTAGACAAATTACTCCGGGCGCTGATCGGTGTTTCGATCTTCACCTCGGCCTATATGGCTGAAGTGATCCGCGGCGGCCTTCAGGCGATCCCGAAGGGACAGTTCGAGGGCGCCGATTCGCTTGGCCTCGGTTATTGGCAGAAGACACGGCTGATCATCATGCCGCAGGCCATCAAGCTCGTCATCCCGAGCATCGTGAACACCTTCATCGGAACGTTCAAGGACACGTCGCTGGTCACCATTATCGGCATGTTCGACCTGCTCGGTATCGTCAAGCTGAACTTCTCCGATGCCAATTGGGCAAGCGCCGTCACGCCGATCACCGGCCTGATCTTTGCCGGCTTCATCTTCTGGCTGTTCTGCTTCGGCATGTCGCGCTATTCAGGCTTCATGGAACGCCATCTCGATACCGGCCACAAACGATAAGAACGCTAAAACGATAAGAATGAGGGAAAATAGTCATGGCTGAAGCTCCAGCGAAAAAACTCACCGTTTCCGCAACGGAAGTGGCGGTCGAGATCGTCAACATGAACAAGTGGTACGGTGATTTCCACGTGCTGCGCGACATCAACCTGAAGGTCATGCGCGGCGAGCGCATCGTCATCGCCGGGCCGTCGGGCTCGGGCAAGTCGACGATGATCCGCTGCATCAACCGTCTGGAAGAGCATCAGAAGGGCAAGATCATCGTCGACGGCACCGAGCTGACCAACGATCTGAAGAAGATCGACGAGGTCAGGCGCGAAGTCGGCATGGTGTTCCAGCATTTCAACCTCTTCCCGCACCTGACGATCCTCGAAAACTGCACGCTGGCGCCGATCTGGGTGCGCAAGATGCCGAAGAAGCAGGCGGAAGAGATCGCCATGCACTTCCTGAAGCGGGTCAAGATCCCGGAACAGGCCAACAAATATCCGGGCCAGCTCTCCGGCGGCCAGCAGCAGCGCGTGGCGATCGCCCGCTCGCTCTGCATGAATCCGAAGATCATGCTGTTCGATGAGCCGACCTCGGCGCTCGATCCGGAAATGATCAAGGAAGTGCTCGACACCATGGTGGGCCTTGCCGAGGAAGGCATGACCATGCTCTGCGTCACCCATGAAATGGGCTTTGCCCGTCAGGTCGCCAACCGCGTCATCTTCATGGACCAGGGTCAGATCGTCGAGCAGAATTCGCCGGCCGAGTTCTTCGACAATCCGCAGCACGAACGCACCAAGTTGTTCCTCAGCCAGATCCTGCACTAAGCTTGGGAGCCGAAGCTTTTTAAAGGACCCGCCGCGCCTTCCGGTTCGGCGGGTCTTTTTACGTTCAGCGAGAGGCTGTCGCCTGCAACAGACTACAGAGACCGACAAGACCGGAATCGGAACCGCCGGAAGCAGAGCCGCTTGAGGCGGAGATATCGGCGCAACGGACAAGCATCTTGCGCTGCTCGTTGACGGGCCTCGCCCGGAAGGCCTCCAGAGTGCGGACCTGCGACGGGCTGAGACCGCCGCCAGGCACGGATCCGTCACCGCCACTTGCCGCGCCAGCCCCGTCCACCCCGCCTACCCTACCGACGGCGAGATTGGCATCGACGCCACTACCGCCTCCGATCGAGGCCGTGGCGTTGGCATCGGCCCCATCTGAACCGCCGGCACGTGCGTTGAGATCGGCATTGACGCCGCGTCCGCCGCCGATCCTGGCATTGGCGCTTACGTCGAGACCGTTGCCGACGCCGGCGTTGACATCGGCATCGATGCCCTGGCCGCCGCCGGCATTGGCAGTCGCATCGGCATTGACGCCGTTCGAGCCGCCGACGGAAGCATTGGCGTCGGCGCTGACGCCGCGCCCGCCGCCAAGCGAAGTCCCGACATCAGCGCTGACGGCATTGCCTGCATTCACCGACACGCCGACATCGATCGCATGCGCATAACTTGGCGGCATGGCAAGCAATGCGCAGGTGGATGCGAGCACTGCAAAGGACAGTCTATGATGGTTCTCACTCATGGTTTTCCTCCGTTTCCATTCGCCGAACGATCTGTCCGGCAGTCGAAAATCGAGGAACGCGCGTACCTTCGATCGTTGGATGCCTGCAACCTGCAGGGCGTCCATGGCAAAGCAACGTGAAGGGTTGGCGAATGTTTCGCCACACGGCACGGCAAGTCGGTCCGGCGGCCGGCAATGATGTTACATGCTTATCGAAATACGAATTGTCCGACCGACTGTGCCGAAAACGGCCATGTCTGGCGACGATTGGAGAGCCGACGAAGTCATTTCCCTCGCAATCGCGCCAGCAATCTTCAGGCAGTTGCAGAACCTGCAAGCAAAGCGCCGTTCTCGATGCGATTGACGGCGAGATCCATTTGCAGTCGCCGATCGGCTGCCCCTGCCCCGGATTTGGCTTTTCCATCGTCGATTGAGACCGGTAAAAATAACTCCCGTTCCGCCTGGATATATCGGGCGAGAATTCCATGTTTCAGCATGTTCTCATTTAATGGAACTGGAGGTTTAGAATGGGCATTTTCGACAAGATCAAACATGCAATCTTCGGAGAGGCGAAAGCAGCCGAACCCGTCGCTGTCAGCCCGCAACAGACAGAGCCGGCGCAAGCGCCTGCCTCACCGTCGGCGGCGCCCAGTCCGACGCCTGCGGCCGCTCCCGCTCAGAGCAAGCCCGCCACGGCCACAGTCGATATCGTGCCCCTCCTTGACGCAGCGGTGAAGAAAAGCGGCCAGAAACTCGATTGGCGTCGCTCGATCGTGGACCTGATGAAAGCCGTCGGGATGGATGCAAGCCTGACTGAGCGCAAGGAACTCGCCGCTGAACTCGGTTATACCGGCGACACCAACGATTCCGCAAAAATGAATATGTGGCTGCACAAGGCCCTGATGAAGCGGCTTTCGGAAAATGGCGGCAGGGTCCCGGCCGATCTCCTGGATTGAACGCAGCGAATGGCTGCCGCCATGATATGGCGGCGGCTATCCAGCCGCCAGAGAGATCACAGCCGGAGCAGACCGCGAAACAAGGCGTCCCCTTGCCCGCAGGCACTGGAACCAATAACGTTCCGCTCGATACTTCGATAAATCGATCAGGGAGAATAAATCCGATGAGATTGATGGCAGTCGTTGGTCTTGCACTTAGCTTGGGCTGTATTTCGGCCGCAGAATCTCCTTCAAACTATCAATCCTACAGCGGCATTCGGGTCGATACCGACCCGGTTCTTCTGGCTCGATACGAAAAAGCTCTCCAGCGGTGCGTGCCGGAGGCAGGGTCATGGCGACGCGGCTCGCCGGATCCACGAAGCCTAGATTACAACGCGGTGCTCAGAAATTGCCTCTACAGGCGCAGCTTTGTCGACAGAGGCGTCTACGCCTACCCCATCCCTCAGGTCTACTTCGATCATTTCCTGGATCGCTAAGAAGAGCTAATCAGTTCCAATCTGCCGCAGCGTCTCACGCATGAAACACAAACCCCGCCAATTTGGCGGGGCTGTATTAACACGGCTGGCAGATGTCAGCGTTTGGCGCCGCCTGGCGGCCGGCCCTTGCCCGTCTGGCGATTGCCGCTCCCGGACGCGGTCTTGGCATCGTTGCCCTGACCGAAGTTGGTGCCGCCGAGATGACCGCCGCCACTGGTGTTGGCGACCTGGCGCTGCGCTCTGCGCAACAGCGCCTCTGCATTGGTCTTGCTCATGACATTCTCCTCAATGGCCGGAAAACCCAGCCGAAATGCTGTCGCCTGCATCCGCGGTCAAAGACCAGCGGCATGTCAGGCAGCGACGATGTTGCCGGCGGAGCTTTTGCCGGAACGGCTATCCTGGATGACGTCGAAGCCAACCTTCTGCCCCTTATCAAGGGACGCCATGCCAGCCTGCTCGACGGCTGAAATATGGACGAAGATATCGGTCGAGCCGTTGTCCGGCTGAATGAAGCCGAAGCCCCGCGTCGGATCAAAGAATTTAACCGTGCCTGTGTTCATGACGGTCTCCTCTCAAGCGCATAAACAATCGCCCTCCGGCGACTGCCGGACGGCGTAGAAATCGATTTTGAAAGGAAAGATCAGCTGGGCCGCCTGAGGCGCGAACCAAAGCTCGACAAGCAATTTCGATGGAAGAATCGATAGGCCGGCAATGTGTTTAAAACAAGTTTCTGGTGACGGTGTTGGGCGTTACAACCCGGATAACACATATAGCGGCGTTCTCTTGGCCAAGACGTCAGGAGCGATCACCACGCGCCAACGAGCGCGTTGCCCGAAAGCGGAACCTTTTTCAGCTTTCCGTTTTGATCGGCAACCGATATCGACGTCAGCAATTGCTTCGGCGACTTTCGAAACCAGTTCGCGGCGATCGTCGCCATATCACCGATCATCGCGTGTTTGTGCCAGGCTGCGAAACGCCGGGCAGTCGCCTCGGGTTCGGCTTGATAAAAGAAATCACCGGATTGGCCAAGATTGTTGATCGACGAAGCCATTGATGAGAGCGGACGTTGAAACATTTTCGGAGGCACCGAAAGCTCTCGGGCAGTCTCGGAAAATGCCGGAGCCATGAAATCGATAACCCAACCATCCGCCTCCACCCAGCAGTGGAAATTTTCCCCAGCGCCAGTCACATAGCCGTCTTCGCGATAGTCTGCGAACAGTATGAGCGTGCCCCCGAGATTGTAAGCAGCAAGCCCGCCCTTAGGCGTGGCCTTGATTTTGTAGTGTTGTTCGAGGATGAAAGCCCCGAAGGTGCTGAAGTACATACAGGCCGTGGCAGGGTCGGCATTTTCGTTGATGAGCAGGCTATTGATAATGCGGTAAATCCGATGGTAGTCGCTCTGCTTGATCAACATGGCCGTTCACCCACAAACTCTAAGGTTTCGCGCAATCACTAGGCGACGACGCCCGCGATGTAAACGACGCGCACCGATGTCCATGCCGATTGGCCGGGTGGCAAGCGTGATCCGAAATCCGACCGGGCCGGGTTCGAAGCACATGTAAAACCATCAAGTCTCCCGGCAACCCCTGCTTGCCGTGGGCCATTCTGCGAACCGCAAAAACGTTGGGAGATAATGGCGACCCCTGCAGGAATGCCAAAACTCTGAAATTATGCTGTAATTTCAATGAAATTGTTTGATCTGAGGGGCGCCGCGCAAGTATTGATTACCTTATGGAATTTTATAAGCTGCCCCTCATTTCCGAGAGCGGATTGAGGACGCTCCAAAGGACATCCAGCATGAGGAGCATCCGATGATCCACGAATTGCGCATCTATACATGTGTGCCGGAGAGGCTGCCGGCACTGCAACAGCGTTTCGAGACCGCAACGCTGGCGATCTGGGAACGTCTCGGCATCCGCTCACTCGGCTTCTGGACGACGATGATCGGTTCTTCCAGCAACGATCTGACCTACCTGCTCGAATGGCGGTCGCTGGCGGAGCGCGAGCAGAAATGGGCCGAGTTCATCGCCGATCGGGAGTGGCGGGAAGCGAAGGCGAAGAGCGAGGCGGATGGGCCGATCGTGGCCAACATCGTCAGTTCGCTGCTGCAGCCGACACGCTTTTACCGCGGCTTCTCCAAACCGTCGGAATAACGGCCACGTGGTCCCTCCGTGTCCTTGATGCTGACGACCACAAACGAGTGATGGCTGGACCGGCGGGCTCAGCGGCGGACGCGGTAGCGGATGTGCGTGGCCTCGGGTGTATCGATCACCCGAACGATCTCCAACTCGACGCGCGATGTTAAGACTTCGAACATTCGGCGGCCACCTCCGAACAAGACTGGAACCTGGTGTATTTGCAGTTCGTCGAGCACGCCAGCTTCCAGCGCCCGCTGCGCCGTGTACGCGCCAAGCATCAACACGTCCCGGTCCCCGGCGGCGGCCTTCGCCTGCGCCATTGCGCTCGCGATCCCGTCGCTCACGTATTTGACCAAGGGATAATTCGCGACGGATGGCCCGGGCGGCCTGTGACTGGGTACGAAAATCGCGACACCGTGATTGTCACCACCCCAGTGATCGACCTGCTCCACGGTTCGCCGACCCGCCAGAATCGCACCTGGCGCGTTCCATTCGTCCCACAATTGTCCGACCGGTCCGGTCGGTCGGGAAAAATCCCCGTACCACTCGTGCAACCGCATAAAGTCGTCGCCGCCGGGATTGCCCACTTCATCGTTAGGCCCCGCGATATACCCGTCCAGTGACATGGACATGAAGAGCACTGATTTGGACACTGTTATCTCCTGTGGTCTCTTTACAAACTGGGGCCGTGGGAATTCGCTCTGCGGGGTGGGCTATTGATGCAAAAGCTCGTTCAGGCAAGCCGAGTGCGCGCGGACTGTCTTGATGTTCCCAAGGACGCTCGAGCGACACTGACGCCGACATCCCGAATACGGATTTTGGGTTATCGAAATTCATGCCGACCCATCCACGTCGCCGTCTTCATCGAGGTTGTGCACCGGGAGATAGGGGTGTTCTTCTCCATCCACTGGACTATGAATCTGATCGTGTCATTGCGCGTCTACGCTGTGGACGCGGGTATCGTGAAAAACAATCCCGTCCGAGATGTGAAAATGCCAAAGGCGAAGACTGAAGGCTTCAAGCCTTGGGAAGCGGCCGACGTCGAAAAGTTCTATGCCACGCACCCGGAAGGCTCGCAGGAGCGACTCGCCATGGACATGCTGCCTTTCACTGGCCTGCGCCGCTCGGACATCTTCCAGATCGGCCCGCAGCACGTCAAAGATAACATCATCGAGTACCGCGCAGGCAAGAATGACGAGTGGGTTTATATTCCTATTCACCCAGATCTTAGAGCCATTCTCGATGCGGTGAAGAAAGAGCATCTGGCTTATCTGGTGACGCCGGTTCATGGCCGGCCATTTAAGAGCGCGGCCGCGTTCGGGAATTGGTTCGGTCAAATGTGCGCTGAGACGGGCGTGGATGGCCGGGCGCACGACCTAAGGAAAACGCTCGCCCAGCTCCTGGTCGAAAGCGGCAACAGCAACAGCAAACTCAAGGCCCGTTTTGGCTGGAGAAGCGTTTCTATGGTCAACCATTACACGCGGAAGGCCGACAAGCGGAAGCTCGCTATTTCGAGCGCTGCGAAACTGAACGAGAACAGCCTAACCCCTCAAACCAAATCCATTGAGGGGTTAACGCCTGAAAACAAAGCAAAAACAAATACTTGAAAATTGATGGCGACCCCTGCAGGAATCGAACCTGCGACAACCTGCTTGGAAGGCAGACGTTAAACCCAGCATTTGGATCTGCAGATCATGCTTCGCCGTGCCGCGCTGCTGTTACGCGACTCTGGATGGATTGCGATCGGGCGATATCGAGAGCCGCTATTCAAACACTTTTTTAGATGCGGGCTGTTTTTTGATCCCGGCCGCGGCTATTAGCCAGAACAGTCCACCGGCGGCAATTCCGAATACAGCGATTTCTGTGAGCAATTCGATTGCTTCCAGCAATCCCCACCACGTCATCATCCCGTGTTGGTAGGTCATGTGATTATTCACGTAGGCCTCGTCAGGCCCGAAAAATATAGCTAGGCAAAACCACGGGAAGGTCGCAATGGAGGCCCCGACCATCGCACAATTTGCCAGGGATGCCCGTACTCGTCCCTTGAAATAGAGTATCAACGGTATTCCCAATACAACAGTCGGCGGATACGCACCGAAGAGCGCGATGACTGCAGTTGTTTGGACAACGCGCTCCATCATATCCGGCAGGCCCTGATAGGCCGGGCTGTAAACCGCATATGCCAAGGATGCCACCAAAGGCACTACAATTAGTGCAACCGCAATTCTCCACCAGGGTGGAGATGCGAATATTGTTACCGCCATGTGCACTTTGCCTAATCAGCCTACGCGACAGAATTGCACGCAAAGGTGCGTAAGACAACGGTCCGGCTTCCACCTCTTCCTCGGAGTAACGACGGGTACGCTTTTGACGACAGGGCAGTAAGCCAATGTCGTTGCCACTGGTGTGTGGGGCGAGGAAGATGACATCCGGAGCGCGAGGAGCACGCAGACCTCACCCACCTGCAGATGGTCGAAAAGGGCGCGGAGCTGAAGACGAAATACAGCCTTAGTTAAGCGTGGAAGTGTGTGTGTTAAGAGGGTCGTGGAGGAAGGTTATCTTGTCCCATTTCCTAGCGGATGCGGATGCCACACATGAGCAACGTGCAAAACGTCATGAAGACGGTAATTAGGTTTGTGTAAGGAACCCAAGGGAAAATGCGCTTTGGCTCATGGTACTTAGGAATTCGCGATTTCGGCGGTGGCGGACCATATGGCCCTTCGCCTTTCGCCGAGAAGTATAACTTCCCAATGCCCATATGGATGAGAAGCGCGAGCGCTGGGGCGCTGGGGCGCTGGGGCGCTGACCAGCATGAACAGCATGAACAGCCACTGGACGATCGGGGCAAGTCCGAAGGGCCGAGTCAAAACATAGACTGCTGTGTTTGAGAACAACCCGACTATATCGGAAAGTTGAAAGCCAAGCAGGAGCAGCTTTCCGACAGCGACCCCGTATTGGCGCAGCTTCTCGACAATGTTGCTGAGGTTCTAAGCGAGCATGTAGTCGCCTTGAGAGATGAAATAGCCGAGCTGGAATACGAAGAGTAGGCTTGGTCCAGATCCTTGAACAAATTGAGGACGCATATGTTGCGAGGGAGATTGCCTCCTCGGCGAACTTAGAGCAATCACTAAGTGGTACGCCCCCCGTTGATCCTCATGGAAGTTGCCAACTCGTATGCCTCGCAGCCCCTCTTATTCCGTCAAACGCTTACTCGCATGCGCATTGGCGGCCATGGGCGTCGGGCAGACGGTTTTTGATGGTTTCGCCCCTACCGAAGTCCTTGCGTCGGGAACTCTCAAAAAAGTCGATGTCATGATCGTGCGGAACGGCTATGCGGTGTTATCGCAGTCTCAAAACTGCCAGGCTGGCCAATCCTGCAAGTTCGAATTCGGTAACATATCTGCCAATATTCTCTTGGGACAAAACTTCTATGTTTCCGTGCAGGTCTCCGGAAAGCAGGAGTTTTGTTGTTTATTTTCAGATAGAGAAATGACTTTGAAGAAACTGCCAACTGCCGAACCTTTTCGGGCCGATCTCTTCCGATTCGCCCCGTCATCCAAAGAGGTCAAGTTAGACAGGTACTGACCTTGCCCCCAAGTTTTATCCAGTTTTGAGTTCGCTCCGGCGGTTTTGGGTTGCTGTGTTCGGGGCGGTAGCGGCGGGTTGCGGTGCGGAGCCATTTCGGCTGCGCAGCACCGCATCACGTCGC
>NZ_ML133542.1 GCF_003985145.1 Rhizobium anhuiense
GATCCGCTGCAGATCACGCTCGCTCATCGCTATCAGTCCCATCGGCAATCTCCCCGGCGCCAATCAAACGCGGGGAGTGTGACATTCCAACTTTGCAGAAACAGGACACTTTAACTTTGCGGCTACATCAATCAATCGCATAAGATAGATTATGGAACATAAGGATGCCGTTTGATTACAAAGGCATACCCTCTTCATCCATCTCATAGGCCCACGCTTTTAAAATCGGCCTGCTCGAATTTGCGTCTTGACGATCCAGCGCATCGACGAGTTCACCGCGAACGTGACTCATAGAACAGCTGATCCGAGCCAATAGACTCTTTTGAAACCCATGTCTCGGACGGACGCGCACTTGGCGGCAACGTGCGGGTCAGAGTGTTGCTCGACGGGATTCGGCGGAAGCTCACCTGATCCGCTCGCCGTTGCTATTCCTCAAGTGTCGAGATGACTTTCGATGGTCTTTGCAGCTCCGAGGCGGCAGCGGTTGCTGCTGCATCGGCGGGGCCGCCGGAAACATGAACGGTCGGCGTTGCAAATTGAATGCCCTTTTCCGCGAATGTCTTCTTGAGCATGGCGAGCGCCTTTCGGCGAACGCCGAACTGTTCGCCGGGCTTCGTCATGAACTTCAGCCGAATCTGCACACCGTAATCCGCCATCTGCTCAATCCCCTGCATTTTTAGGGGTTCGATGATGTTGGGCCCGAGTTCGGCATCTTCGAGAAGCTCAACGCCGATGCGCTTGATGGTCTTGCGGACCTCCTCAAGGTCGCTGTCATAGTTCAGGGTGAGCGTAATGATATCGATGACCCAGTCGCGGCTTAGGTTTTGCACCGCGCCGAGTTCCCCGAAGGGAACGATGGTGACCGGACCGCGATGGTGTCGCAAGCGGATCGATCGCAACGAGAAACCTTCGACAGTCCCTTTATATTTCGCCGCCTGGATATATTCGCCGATGCGAAAGGCATCGTCGAACAGATAGAAGACGCCGGAGATGATGTCCTTGACGAGTGTTTGGGCACCGAAGCCGACGGCTATGCCGACGACACCGGCGCCCGCCAGCAGCGGTCCGATCTGAATGCCTACGGCATCCAGGATCATCAGGAAGCCGACAGCGCCGATCGCCAGGAAGAGTACATTGCGAAGAATGGGAAGGAGGGTATTCAACCGCTGACGCCGGCGCGCGTCGGGTCCCTCCTGATGTCCCGCCTGCACGCTTCGCGACGCCATCGCCATCTGACTGTCGATCAACGTGCTTGCGAGCTTCCAGATAACGTCGGTCACTAGCAGCACGATAACGATGCGAATTCCGGCGCGGATCAAACGCGTGGTCACCGTTTCGGCAGCGGCAAGGTCACTGAGATTGACATTCCATGCGCGGGCAATGAGCAGCGCAGCGACCACGATGAGAGCGTTCCGCAGCGTTTGCATGATAACGACGGACCATCCGACGATGGCCGGATCCTCGACCGCCTGCCCCTCCCCAGATTGAATAATGCGACGAATGATATCATGAGCCACCGAAACGGTCAGCGGCAGAAGCGCGATGACGACCACTGTCCAGAATGCACCGCGGAGACCGGAAACCCATAACAGCCACGAGAGCAGGATGCTCGCGCTGAAGCCAACACAGACCAGCCGGCTCACGGGTGGCCCGTCAGAACGATAGTGCCGCAGCCAGATCATAACGATCAAAGCGATTGAAACGACACCAAGCCATGCTGCGGTAAAGAGGTCGACCAAGATGGGTGAAGCTCGGATCGTCCCGATCACTTCAATGGTGGCCCAGCCAGCCGCCAGCACTGCGACGATTGCGAGGAGCCAGTAGTACCAGAACCAGGCAAGTGAGGTGACAAGCGTCAGAAGCCGCATATGCGGCAGGCGGGCGCCTGGCGCGATGACAATACGGCCCACGAGCACGCCAAGGCGCACCATGAGCGCGGCCGATAGCAGGATGAGCGCAATATCGCGAAACACGGCGGGCCATGGAAAGAGGATAAACGCGCCGAGGCTTCCGATCAGGTAACCGGCCAACGCGAGAAGACCCATTGAAAGCCGGGCTGCGTGGAGCTTGATCCGTTGCCGGACGGTGCCGGCGGGCGCGTTCAGCACAAAATGGAGCAGCCCTCGCCCTGACCACCAGGCCAGGCGCTGCGCAACGAACCCGCCGGCGACGAAGAGTATGACCGCCAAGATCAGGCCGACAGGTTCGATACGATCATCCGTTTGGAAGACCCGGATCGCCGACTGGATCTGCCCGGGAAGAGTTGGAACGGCATCGACGAGTGTGAGCAACCTCTGGCGCAAATCCTGTAGTGACGTCGCAATCGACGTCGGTGCCGCCTCTTGCGAGACTGCTACCGGCTGCGCCGCTTCCTGATTGCCCGGAACGATCCGATTGACCAGCGCTCGTCCGGAATCATCATTCGGCAATTCGATAATAACCCGGATCGGGGCCGAGGAATTGGTCGGCTCAGCCGCCGATGCGAGGTTTGCGCTCGCGAGCAGAAGCGTTGAAAATACCAGCGTCAGGAATGCGCACATTCTGTGGCGGGAATGACGGTCGTCGTTGATGCGCATGTGGCCGTGGTCCCTGCGACGTTGTCGTCACTTTTGCTGGGTTGGTCGAAACTTCGGACTTTGTGAAGCGTTGCACGACCAACGTCAATCGACGAACCGGTCTCGGGGCGCAGACTGCGAACCAACGGCCAGAAGGCGCTAGAGCATTTACGTTTTTCTCCCAATCACGGAAATGCTCTATCTCTTTGTTTTCACGCAATTCCGGAGGCAAAGCCACTACGCACTTTTGCTGGAATTGCTCTAAGATCGCAAGCTTCTGAACCCTGCCCTGATCTCCTGGCTGAAGAGTTCCGGCTCCTCCCAGGCGGCGAAGTGACCGCCCTTGGAGGAGCGGTTGTAGTAGATGAGCGTCGGATAGGCCTTGGACAGCCACTGCCTTGGCGGCTTGTAAACCTCTCCGGGAAACACCGTGACCGCCACCGGCACTTTGACGGGCGTGAGCTTCGCGCCCGACATGGCGTTTTCCCAATAGATGCGGCCGCTGGAGGGGCCGGTGTTCGTCAGCCAGTACAGGGTTATGTTGTCGAGAATGGCATCCTTGCCAAGCGCCTGTTCGGGGTCGCCGGGGGTAAACACCCAGTCGGCGATCTTGTCGTAAAGCCAGGCGGCAAGGCCGACCGGAGAATCCGCAATGCCGTAACCGATCGTCTCCGGCCGTGTACTCATGATCGCTGCGTAGCCAAAACCGTTGTTGAGGAAATCTCGAGCCTCGTCGAAGACGACTTTCTCATCCGCAGACAGGCTATCGGGCGCCGGCCCTCCATTTTTAAGCGCCTGGGCTGCGTCTGATGGGAGGGTCGTGGCACGTTCGACCCTGTTGACGTGGATCGCCAGCAGCCCATCGGGTGCCAGGCGACCCAAAGCGTCGCTGATGATTGCCCCCCAGTCGCCGCCCTGCGAGACATAGCGGTCATAGTTCAGTCGCTTCATCAGTACGTCCCAGGCAGCCGCGATCCGCTGAGGGTTCCAACCGGTTGCAGCAGGCTTTCCGGAGAAGCCGAATCCCGGGATCGACGGGATCACCAGGTGGAAGGCATCTTCCGCCATGCCGCCATGCGCCGTCGGATCCGTGAGCGGCCCGATGACGTCAAGCAGCTCGAAGACCGACCCCGGCCAACCGTGGGTCATGATCATCGGCAGCGCGTTTTCGTGACGGGAACGGACATGGACGAAATGGATATCGAGTCCATCGATATTGGTGAGAAACTGCGGGAAACTGTTCAGCCTGCTCTCCGCCTTCCGCCAGTCGTAGGACGACTGCCAGTAGCGCACCAGTTCCTTCAGCCTGTGGGGTTGGACGCCCTGCGAACGATCCATGACGGTTTCGACGTCGGGCCAGCGCGTCGCGGCAAGACGCCGCCTGAGGTCTGCGAGCGCCGCCTCGGCGACTTCGGCCTTGAACGGTTGGATCTCCCCGGGTGTGGCGGCGACGACATCGGCAGCATCCGATGTGGGTGGAAGGAGAGCGGCAGACATGCCGGCCGCGGCAACCGCTAACAGCAGTGAGCGTCGTGACATATGTCCATGTTTCAAGGCGTGGCTATGCTTCATAGAGGTCAGTGCCATGACACGTGTCCTTTCATGACATCGAGAGCCAACGGAGAGATTTTCGACAAGGACAAGCCCCAGGTGACCACATAGGTCGCCACCTCGGACGCCCTGCCCTCGCCGATCTTTCTTGCTGACGGGCGTTGAACCTTATCGGTTCGCGCTCCTCGTGCTCGTATTCGAGGAGTATCAGTTCTTCCTTATATTGTCGCGGTCGGCTGCCGGCCGGAACCTCGGAAAAGTGAGAGGCACCCTCTCGTTCGAATGTCAGCCTTGGGCAGCCGTTACGGCGCTGCCGCCGTCGAGAGGGTGCCTCTCACTTTCTCCGGCTGCCGCGCGCTGACGCCGTGCTCAATTGTGTCAGGAGACAGCCGGCTCTGGGCTTTGGCTGACCGCCGTTCAGGAAAGGACCTCCTATGTCTAGGGACAAAACCGCAAATACGGCTGCATCGGTCGCAGCAACTCCCACTTCCCGCACGTCTGAAACCGTCGCTTCCCGGGAGGCCGCGCACGACGCCGTCGACTTCATCGAGATCGATGAGATCCTGACGCTGAGAAGGATGATTGTCCGAGCCCCGGCGCCGAAAGGCACCGTGCTTTTCCTGCATGGGTTTCCGGAAACGCTGACGGTCTGGAAGGACATCGCGACGATGCTTGCTCGCGACTACGACGTCCATGCCTTCGATTGGCCGGGCTACGGGCAGTCGTCGCGCCCGGTTCCTGAATTCTTTTCCTACGCGCCGAAGGCGTATGCCCAGGTGTTGAAAGCCTATCTCGAGCGGGCAGGCATCGACCGGTCGAACCTCGTGATCTATGCGACTGACATCGCCGCCCTCCCCGTTCTGTTGCTCGCTCTCGATGAGCCGACGATCGCCAGGCGGATCATCGTCGGAGACTTCGCGCCGTTCGACCGGCCGCAATACATGTGGGAGAACCTGCAGAACCTCAAAGCCGAGCCGACCGCCTCGCCGACGCGCGCCTACATGAACAAGACGAGCGACGAGATCCTTCAGAACGTGCACAGGCGCGGCCTCTCCCCCGCTGAGCAATTCGATCTACCTGTCGACGTCCAGCAAGACATGGCTCGCTCCTGGAGCCTCGACGGCGCGACGGCGGCAGATGCCTTCGCCCACTACTACGCGAATTTCACACGTGACCAGAACTTTCTCGAGGCCAACCTCGACCGGCTGAAGACGCCCGTGAGGGTGATCTGGGGCGAGAAGGACATCTACATCAGAAGCGAAATGGGCATCGAGTTCGCCGCCAAGATCGGTGCAAAAGTCGATACCCTGCCGGGCATCGGTCATTTCCCGCACCTTCAGAATCCGAAACAAACGGTTGAGGAAATCCACGCATCATTCAGATAATATTTGATTATCTTTATGGTTTGTCTGCACCCGCAACCGCGGCAGCGCCCAGTCGACGAAAGCCCGTACCTTCAAGGCGAGAAGCCCCTGGCGCGCGTAGACGATATGGATGGGCTGCGGTGCGCCGTCAAAGTCGCGCAAGATGGGAATGAGCGCGTCGGACGCCAGTTCGTCCGAAACCTGATAGTCGAACAGCCGCGCGATCCCTGCCCCGCCGACAGCCGCCGCAACACAATTCGCCGCGGTATTCACTTCCAGCCGGTTGCGGGGCACGGCCTCCATCGGCGTGCCGTCGACGTCGAATGTCCAGAAGAATGTCCGCTTGTTGAAGATGATCCCGTCGCGATGGATGAGATCGCCGGGACGCTCAGGCATGCCATGCCGCTTGATATAAGTGGGGCTCGCGCAGGTCAGCAGCCGGAACTCCCCGACCTTGGCGGCATGGAGGGAGCTGTCGGCGAGGTCGCCGAGACGGATCGCGATATCCACCTGCTCGGAGACGAGATCCACTGTGCGGTCGAGCGACAGAAGGTTCAGTGACACCTCCGGGTACTTCTCCATGAAGCTCAGCGCGACCGGCAGGACGTATCGGCTACCGTATTCGACCGGCGTCGTGATCGTCAGCACGCCTCGGGGCGTCTGGTATTCCCCGGACGCCCTTCGCTCGGCCTCCTCCAGATCCGCCATGATCTTTCGAGCCGCATCGACATAATCGCGTCCGGCGTCCGTGAGCTGAAGATTGCGGCTGGTGCGGACGATGAGGTTCGCCCCAAGATGTCGTTCGAGCTCGGCCACCTTGCGGCTGACGCTCGGCAGTGGCGCGTTCAGCTTCCTGCTGCCGGCTGAGATGCTCCCGGCGTCGACGACCGCCAGCAATATGCGCATTGCTTCAAGACGATCCATCAGCCGCCGCCCATGAGATACCGCTTCTGTTTATTGTCGTACGAGTGTCGGACGTTCGCAACGTCCTCAACCGCACGCCCGCCAGATTACCACCTTGCGCCGAGCCGCAGGCCTAGTCGAGCAGCTTGCGTATGGCCATGATCCCCTTTGCCGCATCCGACCAGGACTGACGCCAGATCAACACGCCGACACTGAGGATGGTGGCAACAATGAACGGGATTGGCCCGATGAACCAGAACGCGGCTGCGACGGTGAAGTAGTAGGATCGGACGCCGACGCTGAACGATCGAAGCGCAGGGTTCAACACCAAAGTCAGAGCATTCGTCCAGCCGACAATGTCCCTGTCTTCATCGCGAGAGGGGCTCGCCCCGATCGCCGCCAGGCAGTAGTTGATCTGCCGGACCGCCCATATGAAATCGGATAGGCCCCGCAGCAGCGTCGCCATGATCAGGAGGACCTTGCACTGGAAAAACCAGGTGGGGTCCTGAGCCGCAAACATCGCAATCAGGCCACCCGATCCATAGTTCGGTTCCATGAAAAGCGCGCCGCTCAGCCCAACGATGACGATGAGATTGGCCGAGCCGAAGAAGGATGCCGAATTGATCGTGTGCCCGAGGATCGCGGCGTCGCCGATAAAGTTGTTGTCTCGCGTCAGCACCTCCCGCATCCAGGCCGCGCGAATGCGCACCATATCGACGGAAAGACTATCATTCTTCCTCGGCCACCCCACGGCCATCAAAGGCTCGACCGCCACCCAGACAAGTAGGAAGAAAACGATCGCCGCGACGTTCAGAAAATCCATGGTGCCCCCGAACTTTACGTGGATTTTCTGAAACACTACTTCGCGGCAGCGGCAGCTCCAAGCACGTATCGCCGCTCCCGGAGTTCTTTCCGCCGGTTCCGCTGCCCGCCGGACGTGGGCTGCGGGCGATGTGCGTTCAAGCCTGCCATTCATCCGCCACAGATTAACCCCATCAAACATGGATCGCTGCCAAGCAAGGAAACGATGGTCGGCGCTTGGAACCTCCCTGCTGTTGCGTTCGATGGAAACGCGGCTAAGATCTAAGATCGAGGTTGAAGTGGTCGACCGCCCTGTCATTGATCGAGCGTGTCGTGAACTGGCAGCATTGGCGAGCAGACCGGGGATGGCGAATGAACCTTGTCGACGGAGCTTTTGGAACCTCCGAATTTCCTCTCTCTGAAGAGGCTGGCATCTTCACCTGGGTGTTGGCGACCGACACGGTTTATGCGGATACGGCGCTGGCAAATCTCTTTGGCCTTGATCCGGAAGAGACCATCGCGGGGCTGCCGGTCATGCGATATCTCGACCGGATTCACCCGGACGACAAGCCATCCGTGGCCAAGGCGATTTCAGAATCGGTGATCACAGGAAATCCGTACCGCCATGACTATCGGGTGTTTGACCGAAGCGGGCAGATGGTCACCGTGGCCGCCTTCGGCCGGTGCTTCAGGGATGAAGCCGGAAACCCGTCGCAATATGCGGGCATCGTATTCCCGACGAACGACCACATCCACCAAGACCACCAGAAGGACCAATTGTCTGTTCACTGCCGTGAGGCGCTGAAAATTGCGCAGTCATCCGGCCTGCAGGCGACGGCCAATGCGCTTGAAGCAATTCTCAAAGAGCTTGCCAAGCCGATGCCTTCGGACTTCGCGCAGATTCATTGAATCCTCCCCAAGCGTTCGTTGTCGCATCCGACTCTCGGTGATCGCTATGGTTTGTGCGAGCCTTGCTTACCTCCCGTGCAAGGCGCTCTTCTCCAGGAGTGATCGATGTTGCAGTCATCGGCAATGCCTTGCGCGCATTGTAATCAGTGGCAAAGAAGGGCGGGCATTTCGAGGCGGCTCAACAGCGACCGTGTGACCCCTCCGAGATGAATTCGCGCAGTCTCGAATGACCGAATGCGCCCGCGACGAGTAAATCGGCCTTGCGTTCTGGGGCCATCGATTGAATGACGCTGGCTGGCGAGTCTCCCTTCGCTTGCATGGCCACGACGTCGACGGCAAAACCAGCTTTGCCGAATGCCGACGCAAGGTGGTCTCGACTGCGCTCGTCAATCTGCTTGTCGTCGGTGACGGATATCAGGACAACGCGCGAGGCCTGTTCCAGAAGCAATCTGGCGCCTGTCAATGCCCTTGCGGCAGTGGCTCCTCCGTCCCAGACGACGGCGACAGCATCGATGCGGCCGCAGCAATTGTCCGTTGGCTGTAACGCAGCCAACGGGACGCCGACGGACGAGTCAGATGTTCTTCACTGCCGAGGTGTCGCGGCACGCCGACTTTCGTCAGCACGTCTCGTCGACGATTGGATTGCGCAGGCTGCCAAGCCGATCGACCTCGACTTCGACCACGTCTCCCGGCTTCATCCAGAGCGGCGGATTGCGCTTGGCACCGACCCCACCCGGCGTACCGCTGACGATGACGTCGCCGGCTTCGAGCCGGGTGAAGGCGGAGCAATATTCGATCTGGCGCGCAATATCGAAGATCATCTGGCTGAAGGTCGCCTCCTGCACCACCTCGCCGTTCAAGCGCGTCTGCAGCCGCAGCTCGCCAAGCGGGCCGAGTTCATCCGGTGTCATCATCCATGGCCCGAAGGCGCCGGTATCTGGAAAATTCTTGCCCGGGGTGAACTGGTGGGTATGTCGCTGGAAGTCGCGGATGCTGCCGTCATTGTAGCATGCATAACCGGCGACATGGTTCATGGCTTCGGCGTACGGAATGTAGCGGCCGGGTTTGCCGATGATGACGGCCAGTTCGCCTTCAAAATCGAGTTCGGTCGAGACCTTCGGGCGTATGATCGGAGCGAGGTGTCCTGTCTGGCTATTGGCATAGCGGGCGAAGATGGTGGGGTTCTCCACCTCCGAACGGCCGGTCTCCTTGCGATGCATTTCGTAGTTCAGGCCGACGCAGAGGATTTTGTCGGGATTGGGAATGACCGGCAACCATTCGACCGCGTCGACAGGCGTGGCGGCCGCGGCAGCAGCGGCCTCGGCAACGCCGTCAAAGCCAGCAGCGACAGCCGATTTGAGGTCGGCATAGCGGGCCGAGAGCGTGGCGCCGACATCGAGGAAGCGTTCGCCTTCCACGACGCCCCAGGTCGTTCGGCCGGCGATCTTGACGGTGGACAATCTCATGACTTCTTCTCCTGTCTGTGATCAGAATTTCCTGCGCGCCGTTCAGACCCGCTGCATTTGTTCGGTGAAGCGCGTCATCCTGCCGAAGCGCTCGATGGTGCGGTCCGGGAAGATCAGCGCGAAGGCGGAAATTGCACCAATGATGAGGATGCCGGCGGTGAACAGCATGGCGTTCGCATAACCGGCAGCCACATGGTCGGGTCCTGCGGCCTGCACGATCATGCCGGTGACGGCGTTTGACGCGAGTGCGGAGATGGCGTTCGCCGAATAGATCACGACGATCAGCCGGCCGCGTTGGGCGGCGGGCGCCACGCTGCCGAGCGTGATCGGGCCGTAGATCGTCGTCAGGCTCGGCGCGGCAAAGGCGATCGCGATCAGTACCAGTTGCAGCGGGCCGCTCACATGAACGGAGGCGATGAGCGCCACGCCGCTGACAAGCAGCGCATAACCCGAGGCGCTGCCGAGCGTGGCGCGCTTGCTGACGCCCTTCTGCAGCATCCGCTGCGCGATCCATGAACCGACGAGCAGCAACGGAGACTGGAAGATGTAGACGGCCGAGATGACTGAACCGGTCTCAGTCTGCGAATAGCCGAGGCCTTGCTGCAGGAAAGGTGGCAGCCAGGTGGCCGACATGCCGACGATCCAGTAGGACATGGTGGACATGATGATGACGCCGATCACGGTCGGATCGAGCCAGAGCTTGCGGGCCGGAACCGGCGAATCTCCGACAGTGGCGCGAACTTTTTCATTCTCCGTGCCCGCATGCGGCCCCTCGCCGCCGATGAACAGCCAGGCCACGATCCAGACAATGCCGATCAGGCCGCAGAACAGAAAGCCCGAACGCCAGCCGTGGCTGACGATGATATAAGTGAGGATCGGACCGCCGGCGAGCAGGCCGACGCTGATGCCCTGCAGCACGACGGCGCTCGGCACACTGCGCTTTTCCGGACTGAACCAGTTATGGCAGGCATGCAATGCCGTCGGCAGGCCGGGTCCCTCGCCAAGGCCGAGCAGGATGCGGCAGGCGATCAGGACCGTCACCGAACTGGTGAAATAGATCGGGATCTGGGCGATCGACCAGATCGCCGCCAGAATGACGAGGATCCACTTGACCGGCATGCGGCCGATCACGAAAAGGCCGACGAGGACGCCGGAGATCGAAAACAGCAAAAAGAAGCTGCTGCCGATCAGCCCGAACTGCTGTGGCGAAATCCCAAGCTCCTTCATCATCGGCACCGCCGACAGCCCGAAGACGAGCTTGTCGAAAAAGTTCAGCGTCTGGAACAGAAAGAGAAGGGCAAGAACGGCAAAGGGGCGCCATTTGCCTGAGGTAACAGTGGTTGGTTCGGTCATATCTTCCTCCCAGAAACCGATTGAACTTCAATGTGTGACAGGCCCTGCTCTTCAGGCGAGGCGAGCATGCAAATCCGCGATCTGCTGGCGAAGCGCCTGAACGTTCTGGGCAGCGCCGAAAACATAGTGGTCAGGACGCACCAGTGCGGCGATTGCGCCATGCCGGTCGAACCAGGCGGAAAGCACGCCATCCTTCTCGCGAAGGGCCGAGGGATCGACTGTCTCCGCACCTTCAGGGACGACGGTCTTGATCACGATCCCATCGATCTCCCCGGCAAATGCTTCTCCCTCCCCGGCCCCGATCCGGCGGCCGTCGAGAATGAGCCGCCACTCCGGGCCGGTGAAACGATCCAGCAGGCGCGTCGAAGCGCCTTCGACGATGGCAGGCTGCGGAAAGAGCAGCCCCCGCGCCGGCGTTCCCGCCGCGGCAAGCAGACCTTCTTCGATCGGCGGAACGATTTCCTGGCGGGTGATGGTCGGCGGCTTGCCGCCGCCCTCGGCGAGAATGCGGGCATCGCGCGCGGCCGCTGCCGCCGGATCGCGTTCGCAGATCATCTGGCCAATCGCCTTGATCTTGCCGGTCAGGGTCTGCACGTGGCGCTTGCGCTCGACCGTATAGGTATCGAGCAGCGCCTCCGAGGATTGTCCCTTCAGCACGCGATCGAGCCGCCAGACGAGATTGGAAACGTCGCGCAAGCCCTGGCACATGCCCTGGCCGATGAACGGCGGCTGCTGGTGGGCGGCATCGCCGGCGATCAACACCCTGCCGCGGCGCCATTCATCGGCAACCAGCGCATGGAAGCGATAGGCGGCGGCGCGCCAGAGCTCGCCCTCTTCCGACGTGAGCCAGGGCGACAGCAACCGCCAGACGTTTTCGGATCTTTCCATTTCGCGCGGATTTTCGCCGGGCAGCAGCATGATTTCCCAACGGCGATGGTTCTTCGGCCCCATGATATAGCTGGTCGGCCGCGAGGGATCGCAGAATTGCGCCGAGGTCTGCGGCAGCTTGGTGAGTGCGGCATCATGCACTTGCACGTCCACCACCAGCCAGGGCTCGTCGAAGGTAAGATCCTCGAGCGTCATGCCGGACAGTTCGCGAACCCGGCTCGAAGCGCCGTCGCAACCGACCAGGTATTTTGCCGCGACCGTCCGGGACTTGCCGGAGGCGTCCCTCAGCGTTGCAACGACCTGATCGGCCTGCGGATCGAGATCGGTCATCTCGGTTCCGAGTTCGACCGTGACGCAATCGAAGCTTTCGGCATGCCGCCTGAGCACGGCCTCGACCGGAGGCTGGGTGAACACCATGCTTGGCGTGTAGCCGAGCGGATAGGGCGCGGGCACCATGTCGATGCGGCGAATGAGTTGCCCCTGTGCGCCGAAGTGCTGGGAAGCGGTGAAGGGCGCGATATGGGGCAGTACGTCGTCGGCGATGCCCATATTGTCGAAATGGCGCAGGATCTCGTGGTCGATGGCAATGGCGCGGGGCTTGTCATAGATGTCAGTCAGCCGGTCGACGATAAGAGTGGAATGACCGCGCGCGCCCAGCATGCCGGCAGCCACGGCGCCGGCCGGGCCGAAGCCGACCACCAGCACGTCATAACGATGGGAAATGTTGTTCTCGCTATTCAACGGAATGCCTCTGCTATGATGATGGCCGCGTCAGGCGCCGGAAAATCCGATGGAAATCTGTGCCTTCTTGCAGGCGTCGCTCTTGGGGGCGGCGATGCCCCAATGATCGGTGCGGCCCGGCGGCCAGACCCATTCGTCCGGACCCCGCACGCGATAATCATCGTCCACCTCCAGAACCTCAGCGGTGTATTCGACCACGACGCCCTGCGGATCGACGAAGTAAGCAAAGACATTGTCGCCTGGCCCGTGGCGGCCGACGCCCCAGCCGATCGGGTAACCGTGATCGACCACCCGGCCGGAGCCGCGCATGACCGATTCTAGATCGGGCATCAGAAAGGCGATATGGTTCAGGCCGTTCCCCGGCGCTTCCGCCAGCACGACGGCGTGGTGATCGTCATTGCAGCGCAGGAAGGCCATCAGCTTCGACCGGTCGGTCAGGCGGAAGCCCAGGACATCGCGGTAGAAATCCGAAAGGGCCTCGATGTCAACGCTGTTGATATTGACGTGCGCGAGGCGTTCCGGCCGGTTGGCGACGACTGTGCCCGACTTCCTGTCGTCGCCATAGACGAATTCCAGCACCGAACCCTGCGGCTCCCGAACGACGAAGCGCTCCCCGCCGGACGGTGCGTCGGCAGGTCCCGGCTCACGCATCGTGACGCATCCCGCCGCAACGGCCTTTGCAAAAAGCGACTTCAGATCTTCGGCGGAATGGGCGCGGAATGTGATCTTGCGCAGTTCCGAGCGGTCGCTCGGCTTCAGTTCCAGCACATGGAAATCGTCGCCGGTCGCGGCGAGGAAAACCTTGCCGCCGGCTTCGGCGACCACGTCCAGTCCCCAGACCCGGCTATAAAAATCGACGGATGCAGCCAGGTCGGGCGTGCCGAGTTCGACGCTGCGCAGGGCGGTGACGGGAAAGTCGGACATCTGATCAAACCTCATCCAGGGCAAGGAAGGCCTGCGCGTTCCTGAAGGACAGCCGTTCGCGCAGTCCTGTATCGGCGAAAGCGGCCTCGATGCGCGCAACGGGCTGCTGGTCGCGAAAATTGAAGGGGTAGTCCGTGCCGAGCAACACGCGTTCCTCTCCGAAAACTGAAACCAGGCGGCGCAGCGTGTCCGTATCGAAGACGAGAGAGTCGACGTAGAGCCGGCGGGCCTGTGCCGAGGGCGGTTCAGCCATCGTTTCCTTCAGAGCCGGGAAAGCCGCATAGCCCTGCTCCAGCCTCGGCAGAAGCGAGGCGAGCGTGCCACCGCCGTGGCTGAAGGCGATCCGCAGCTTCGGGAATTTCAACAGCAGCCCGCCGGTGATCACCGAGGCCGCTGCCAGCCCCACATCCGTGGGATAGCCGAGCACCTGCTGAAGCGGCGCCGGCCCGACGAGCCGGTCCATGCCGGCCGGTCGCACCGCATGGACGAAGACGGCCGCTCCAAGCTGCTCTGCTTCCGCAAAGAACGGATGGAACCTGGGATCGCCGACCGGAACGCCATTTATATTGCTGCCGATCTCGACGCCGCGAAAGCCGAGGGTGCCGACCGTGCGGCGAAGCTCGGCGATCGCAAGGTCGATATCCTGCAGAGGAACGCCGGCCAGCCCGACGAAACGCTCCTCTCCTTCCGCAACGAGTGCTGCAATCGCGTCGTTGACGTGACGGACGAGGTCGTTCGCCGCGTTGGTTTCGATCCAATAGCCGAAAAGTTCCGGCATTGGCGAAGATGCCTGAAGCCTTATGCCGCAATGGTCCATGTCTTCGAGACGCCGCTCGGCGACCCAGCAGGCGTCGCTGACCGTGCGATAGGGCTTCTCGTCGATGACGACGGTGGCATGGCAATCGTCCGAGGCGACCATAGAAGGAAAGCCGCGCACCGGCGCGCCACTAGCCGGCAGCGGAAAACGTGCCGGCACGACATGGCAGTGAATGTCGATGCCACAGCAGCCGCAACCGCTGTCGAACCGCCCTGCGCTTTGCTTGCCTACGCTCACGCTGTCCTCCTGTGCTGGCTTTCGAATAATATCCATAAACGCTCGTGTAAAGTAAAAATTTATAAATTTTACGAATTGCATGTGGTCGTGTATATGAAAACAGATTTGAACAATGGACTCGATATGGACGCAGATGCGCTGAATAGGGGGGCGGAGAGCCCCGCAACACTGGCAACCAGCATTTACGAACGGCTGAAGGCCGACATCCTGTCCGCGCGCTTGGAACCCGGACGCAAGCTGCAACTGCGTTTCCTGATGGAGCAATACGAAGCGGGGCAAACGCCTTTGCGGGAGGCATTGAACCGCCTGACCACCGAGGATCTGGTCATCGGTAAGGAGCAGCGTGGCTTCTTCGTGAAACCGATCAGCTTGGGGGAATTGGGGGAGCTGACCAAAACCCGCTGCTGGGTGGAAAGTCTGGCTTTGCGGGAGTCGCTCGCAAACAGCACACCGGCATGGGAGGAAGCCCTTCTCGTTGCGCACCACAGGCTGGAGCGCGCACCTCGCTCATTGAACCCGGAGCGGTTCGAGAGCAATCCGGAATGGGAGCGGCTGCATCGCGCCTTCCACGCGCAGCTCATCGGCGGCTGCGGCTCGCGACCGTTGATCGGCTTCTGCGAACAGCTTGCCGACCGGCTTCACCGTTATCGCTCACTTTCCAGCCGCAAGGCGTTTCGCGTGCGCAACGTAGCGCAGGAGCATGCGGATATTCTGAAAGCCGTGCTCGATCGCAATAGCGACGAGGCTGTACGCTTGCTGCAGCAGCACTACGAACAGACCGCCGATTTCATCAGGGCCGACCTCGAAAGCGAACCCCCGGACGCTGCGGCGTCCACCTGACGGTTGAGTTTGAGAAACTATGAACGCTGTCTGAGTGTCGAAAAGATCTATAATTTCTGATTATGGTATTTGCTAAATCCATTATTGGACGAATGATAATGCGCTCCTGAATAATCCGCCGCGGAATTCAGGAGGAGAAGACAGTGATTTCCAAATTGCTTTTTACTGCGACCACTGCAGTCGCGCTTTGCTTCGCAGCCTCTGCGAATGCAGATGAAATCAAGGCTGAGGTAATTCATCAGTGGACCTCCGCCGCCGAGTCGGCCGGCGTCAAGATTCTGGCCCAGAAGTTCACCGAGCTTGGGGGAAGCTGGGTCGACAATGCCATATCAGGCGGACCGAACGCCCGCGCGACGGCCGTCAACCGGGTGGTCGGCGGCAACCCACCCGCCGCCATGCTGTTCAATACCGGTGCCCAGTTTATCGAACTCCAGGAAAACGAACTGCTTCGTGATCTGACGGAGACCGCCACGGCCGACAACTGGCAGGAAAAAATGCCGCAAGCCCTGCTGAATTCGGGCACGGTCGACGGCAAGATCTGGGCGCTTCCGATCTCCGGCAACGGCGCCAACTGGTTCTGGTTCAACAAGCCGATCCTCGACAAAATAGGCGTGTCGACGCCCAAGACCTGGGACGAGGTATTTGCTGCGCTCGACAAGGCCAAGGCGGCTGGCCTCATTCCTTTCGCGCCCTCCGGGGAGCCGCGCTGGGAGCGGCTGATGTTCAATGCCGTCGTGCTCGGCGTTGCAGGGCGCGAAACCTATGATGCGGTTATCTACAAGAGGGATGCGGCAGCGGTGCGGGGCGACAAGTTCAAGGCCGCCGTCAAAGTGTTCGAAAAGCTCAAGGACTATGCCGATGCCGGCTCGCCGGGGCGCTCCTGGCCGGATTCGACCAACCTCGTCATCTCAGGCAAGGCGCTTATGACCCAGGGCGGCACATGGTTGAACGGAGCCTTTGCTGCTGCCGGGAAATCGGCCGGCAGCGACTATGAATGTGCAATCATCGGCGCCGATCAGGGCATGATCATCTCGGGTGACGTGTTCCTGTTCCCCGAACCCGCGGATGATGCGATGGGCAAGGCGCAGGATCTGCTCCTCAAGACCTTCACGGATATTCCGACACAGACCGCCTTTGCGGTTGCCAACGGTACGATCCCTATCCTGAAGGGCGCCGATACGTCCAAGCTCAACAGCTGTATTGCGCAAGCGTCGCATTATTTCAGCGACGCCAAGCTCGCAACGGCGGGCGACCAGATGATGTTCCCGCCGGCCGTTGTCGGTGCCGTTGAGGATGCGATCACCCGCTTCTGGAGCAAGGGCGGCCTGACTGCCGACCAGTTCATCGAGGCCTATGCGAACGGGCTCTCCGCGAGCTGACGCAACCGCTTCGGGGGGAGCGTATTCCGTCGCCTCCCCCGAACGAGTGAGATATTCGGAGTCCCCAGCCGTGTTCGCAACGTCGCCTTCAAACAGTCGCCTTCAAGCGACCCTGACACTTGTTCCCGTCGCATTCGTCGTTTTGTCGGTCTATGTCGGAGGCGTTCTATGGGCGGCGGGCATATCCTTCACCCGGTCCTCCATGCTGCCCAATTACAGGTTTGCCGGTTTCACCCAGTACATAAACCTGTTCTCCAACGCCCGGTGGCATGTCTCGCTTACCAATATGGCCCTGTTCGCTGTGATTTTCATCCCGGTCACGCTGTTCATCGGCTATTCGCTCGCCGCCATGATCAACCGCGGCGTCCGCGGTGAGAACGCGCTGCGGACGATCTACCTCTATCCCTTCGCCATGTCCTTCATCGTCACCGGCTTGGTATGGCGCTGGCTATTCGATCCGAATTACGGCATTGCCGACGTTGCTCGCAAGCTCGGCTTCGAGAATGCCTCCTTCGACTGGATCGTCAATGCGGATACGGCGATCTTTACGATCATCTTCGCAGCCGTCTGGCACTCGTCCGGCCTGGTCATGGTCGTTCTCCTCGCCGGGCTACGCGGCGTCGACGACGATCTGTGGAAGGCGATCCGCATCGAGGGCATCCCCGCCTGGAAGGCGCATCTCTATATCATCGTCCCGAGTATCGGCGCGAGCATCACGACTGCGCTGGTCCTGATGTGTCTGACGGTCGTGCGCCTCTTCGACGTCGTGGTTGCCATGACCGGCGGCGGACCGGGCATTGCAACCGATGTGCCGGCCAAGTTCATCATCGATCACATGTTCGAACGCCAGCAGGTGGGCCTTGCATCCGCCGCGGCCACCACGCTGCTGCTTCTCGTCCTGCTGGTCTCCGTGCCGCTTCTCTATCTCAAGAACCGTCGCAAGGGAGCTGTCGAATGACCACTGAAAACGGCCGCGCTCCCGTACACCGCAATGCCTATGCCGCCCCGCTGTCGCGCGCGTTGACCTACGTTTTGCTGATCGCAATCGCGATCGTGGTGCTGATCCCGCTCTACGTGATGATCGTGACGGCCTTCAAGTCGATGGAGGAGATCCGGACGGGTACGCTGCTGTCCCTGCCCCATGCGCTGACCTTCGAATATTGGTCCAAGGCCTGGAATTCTGCCTGTACGGGACTGCGTTGCGAGGGTCTCAAAGTCGGCTTCGTGAATTCCGTGCTGATCACCATTCCGAGCGTCGCCCTTGCCATCGCAGCCGGCGCGGTCACCGGTTATGCGCTGAGCTTCTGGCGGGTGCGCTTTGCCAACGTGCTTTTCACCGTGCTGCTGATCGGCGGCTTCTTTCCCTATCAGGTGCTGATCTATCCGCTCGTGCGCATCACTTCCACCATCGGCCTGTTCAATTCACTGGCCGGCGTGATCGCGGTGCATGTCGTATTCGCTCTGCCCGTCGTGACGCTGCTGTTCCGCAATTATTTCGCAACGATCCCGATCGATCTCTTTAAGGCCGCTCGTGTCGACGGTGCCGGCTACTGGCGCTTCTTCTTCTCCATCCTGTTGCCGATGTCGGTTCCGATGATCGCCGTCGCCGGCATCCTGCAGGTCACCTTCATCTGGAACGACTACATCGTCGGCCTCGTCTTCGGCGGCATCAACTATGCGCCGATGACCGTCCAGCTCAACAATATCGTGCACTCCACCTATGGCGAGCGGGAATACAATGTGGAGATGGCGGCAACGCTGCTCACCTCGATCATCCCGCTTCTCGTTTACTTCACCTCGGGCCGTTGGTTTGTCCGCGGCGTGGCCTCCGGTGCCGTGAAAGGCTAATCATGACAGGCGTTCAACTGCGAAATCTCGGCATCCGCTACGGGCAGGTCGAGGTCCTCAAAGGCATAGATCTCGACATTCCGCCGTCGGAATTCATCGTCCTGCTCGGGCCTTCCGGCTGCGGCAAGTCCACGCTTCTGAATGCGATCGCCGGGCTCCAGGACGTTGCCGAAGGGCAGATCCTGATCGGCAGTCACGACATGACCAATGTCGAGCCGAAGAACCGCGGGATCGCGATGGTTTTCCAGTCTTACGCGCTCTATCCTCGGATGAGCGTGCGGGGAAATCTGAGTTTCGGCCTGAAAGTCGCCGGGACCGCCAAGCCGGAAATCGAAAAGCGCGTCGCCAATGCGGCAAGGATGCTGCAGATCGAACCCTTGCTGGACCGCAAACCGTCGGAACTTTCCGGCGGCCAGCGGCAGCGCGTGGCGATCGGCCGCGCCGTCGTGCGCGACGCGGGCGTGTTTCTCTTCGACGAACCGCTCTCCAACCTCGACGCCCAATTGCGCTCAGACCTACGCGTCGAGATCAAGCGTCTTCATCAGCGGCTCAAGTCGACGATGATCTATGTGACCCACGACCAGATCGAGGCGATGACGCTTGCCGACCGCATCGTCGTCATGAAGGACCGGATCATCCAGCAGCAGGGCACGCCAGACGAGATCTACAACAAGCCGGCGAACACCTTCGTCGCCCGTTTCGTCGGCTCGCCCGCCATGAATTTCCTCGACGCCGCCGTTGAAGGCGGCGATGTGATCATCGACGGCAAGGCGGTGCGCATCACGTCCGCGCTGCAAGCGCCGCTGGCCAACGGCCGAAAGGTGATCGTCGGCATCCGCCCCGAAGACGTCGTGCTCCATGCAGAAGAGGCCGCATCGGGCGTGGCGGTCGAGGTCGACGTCGTCGAGCCGATGGGAGCCGAAAAGCTCGTCTGGTGCAAACGCGGCAGCATTGGCATCTGCGCCAAGACATCAGCCTCCGTCAGCATAAAACCCGGCGACAAGGCGTGGCTCGGCCTGTCCGAGGATCGCCTTCACATATTTGACGCAGACAGCGGAAAGCGGGTTTGATGACCGAGACCATCCTTGAAAAGCTTGCAGGACATCCCTTCCATCTCGATGACACGGCTCTTGCGTGGGTGAGATCCACTTTCGACAGCCTGTCGCTGGACCAAAAGCTCGGGCAGATCATGCTGCCTCTTTGCCGCGACCTCTCGCCGGAAAATCTCTCGGCCCCGCTGCAGCGCCATGTCGGCGGCATTCATCGCATGCCCTCCCGTTCCGAGCAGGAATTGCGCGACAGCGCGCAATTCCTTCAGTCGCAGACGGCGATACCGCTCCTGATGAGCTGCGACATCGAGTTCTCGGAGAAGAGCAGCGTTGCGGCCGGAACGCCCTACCTCAACCAGATGGCCATCGCTGCGACGGGAGACGCCGAGCATGCGCGGCGCATGGGTGTCGTTGCGGCGCGCGAGGGCGGTTTTCTCGGCTTCAATATCTCCTGGACGCCGGTTGCCGATCTTGCGGTCAATTTCCGTTCGAACGTGGTCAACACCCGGTCATTCGGCGCGGATGTCTCGACAGTCATGGCAATGACGACGGCCTATCAGCAAGGCGCCCGCTCGGCGGGTTTCGCAAGCTCGATCAAGCATTGGCCGGGTGACGGCATCGACGACAGGGACCAGCATTTCGCCACCACCCACAATACGATGCCGATGGAAGAGTGGCGCCGGACGTTTGGCAAAATCTATGCCGACGCCTTTGCGAAGGGGGTGCAGGTCGTCATGGCAGGCCACATCACCCTTCCCGCCTACACGGCCGAGCTGGGATCGTCGGCCCTGAGCCCCGCCCATATGCCTGCGTCGCTCAACTTCGACCTCACCACCACCCTTCTCAGAGAAGAGCTGGGCTTCAATGGCCTGGTCGTTTCCGATGCCTCCGGCATGGTCGGCTTCAATGCGCGCGGCGCGCGGCGGGAACTCGTGCCGCTCTGCATCGCCTCGGGCTGCGATATCCTGCTGTTCCCGGCTGATCTCGACAAGGATCTCGGCTATATCAGGGAAGGCCTTCAGAACGGTCTTCTCAAGCAGGAGCGTGTCGATGAAGCGGTCTTGCGTGTGCTTGCGCTCAAAGCATCGATGAAGCTCCACGAGACCGGCGGCCATCCCCCGGAGGCGGAAGATCGCCCGCGGCTGCTCGGCGGCGCCGAGCATGCCGCATGGTCGAAATCGGCCGCGGAGGCCGGGATCACGCTGGTCAAGGACCAGCAGGCTCTGCTGCCGCTTGATCCGAGCCGGCACAAACGTATCCTGCTGGCGCAACTGGAAAGCCGGATGAGCCCTTCCGGCCCACTGCCGCAACTGCGCGTGGCCGATATGCTGCGCGAACGGGGTTTTGACGTCACGCTCTATCGCCGGGGCGATGCTATCGATCCGGCCGCCCACGATATCGGCATGTATCTGATGGCCGAGGAAGGTGTGTCCGCCAAGGAAAACCTGGGGCCGCGCTGGGAGGACCTGCACGGCTTGTTCCCGCTTTCGATGCAAAGACTGTGGGACTATCTTCCCACAGTCTACATCTCGCTCGGCACGCCGTTCCTGCTGTATCACATGCCGGAATGCAGAACCTTCGTGAACGGCTATGCCGCCGTGCCGCCGGTGCAGCAGGCGCTGGTGAAGGCTCTAATCGGTGAAATTCCGTTCGCAGGACAAAGCCCCGTCGATGCAGCTTGCGGTCTGCAGGAGGCTTCCCTTTAAATGAACAGGCGAATTCTTCCAGAAATCAATCTGCAAGTTTTGCGATAGGCCGGAACCCGGCCTTCTCGATGCCGGCAATGGCGCAAAGCTCGTCATTGTCTCCGAGATCGCCGGAAATTCCGACCGCGCCGATGATGTGCCCTTGTCCATTGGCGATCAAGACACCGCCCGGAGAAGGCACCATGCGCCCACCACTGACGGCCGATAGAACCGTGACGAATGTTGGGTTCTTGCCGGCGCGTTCCGTCAATTCGCGCGACCCGAATCCCATGCCGAGCGAGCCCCAGGCTTTTCCGAAGGCGATGTCGAAACGAACGATGCCGGCCCCGTCCTCGCGTTTATACGCGACCAGATGGCCACCGGCGTCGAGGACGGCGACAGCCAGAGGCGCGAGACCACGGGTCCGTCCTTCCGCAAGGGCGGTGTCGATGATGGTTGAGGCATCGGAAAGTTTGAACATGACAAGATCCATCTATTCAAAAGACAAAAATCAGCGGCTGGCGGCCTGCCAGCGCAGGAGGCGTTTTTCCGCAACCGATAGCAACCGGCTTCCGGCGAGGCCAATTGCCCCCAGAATGACGATGCCGGCGAAAAGATCGGGGGAACGGAAACTTCGGCTGGCCGCCAGAATGCTCTGGCCGAGCCCTTCGCGGCTTGCAAGCATTTCGCCGACGACGGCCAGAATGAGTGAGATGGTCAGGCCGAGCCGCAGGCTGGCGAGGATCATCGGCATGGCGCTCGGCAGTGCCAACTTCCAGATCACCTCTGAACGACTGAGGCCAAGCACCTGACTGACCTCATAGAGCCGCGGCTCCATGGCGGCGAAGCCGTGCATCGTGGCGAGCAGCATCGGCCAGAGAGCACCGAAGGCGATGACGACGAGGACCATGTGATCGGAGAAACCGAGAAAGGCGATTGCGATCGGAATCATGGCCGAAGCGGGAAGCGGCCGAAGCAGTTCGAGCGTCGGAGCGATGAATGCGCGAGCCTGTTTCGACACGCCGATAAGCGCGCCGAGAAAGACGCCGACGAACGAAGCAAGCAGCCAGCCGAGCAGCATGCGCTGGATCGTCTCCAGCGTCTGCGTGAGAAGGGCGCCGCCGAAGAGCCCCTTCACCAGCGCGGCATAGGTTCGCTCCGGGCCGGGGAAGAAGATCGGCGAGACAATTTTGGCATCGGTCACCAGCTTCCACGCAAGAACGAAGAGTACCAGCGCCCCAGTGCCGAGCAAAAGCCGTCGCAGGGAAAAATGCCTCATCGCCCCTCTCCCTTGACGAAGGCCGGAAAGAAGGCCCGTTGCGCCGCGTTGAGAAGCAGGCTGATGAGCCAGCCGATCGCGCCGATCCAGATCAGATAGGCAAACATTTCAGCCGGCCTCAGGGCCTGCTGCGCCATCATGATACCATAGCCGAGGCCGAGCGGATTGGCCGTGATCTCCACCGTCACTGCGACCACAAGCGCATAGCCGGCGGCAAGTTTCAGCGACATGAAGAGCTGTGGCAGGATGGCCGGCAGAACGATCTTGCCGAGCCGGGCGGCAAAGCCGAGTTGAAGTACGCTGGATACCTCTATCAGGCGCGGCTCCACCTCCTTGACGGCGGCGCGTGCCAGCAGGACCGAGGGCCACAGCATGCCGAGCGCGATGATGACGATCTCCATTTCCGCCCCGAAGCCGAGCAACATCATCACGACCGGGATGAGCGCCACCACGGGGATCGGCCGCAGCAGCTCGATCGTCAGATCGAGTGCATCGTCTGCAATGCGGGAAAGGCCGAGCACGATGCCGAGAAGCGATCCTGCCCCGACACCGAGAAGGCACCCGGCGGCAGCCGCTTTCAGCGTATCCGCCGTCGCCCGCAGCAGCGAACCGTCTGCGACGACGGAGAAGAAGGCCTTGGCAATATCGAACGGGCTCGCCAGGCTGTCGCTTTCCAGCGCAGTCGCGGTCGCGGCAAGCTGCGCCAGGCCGATGAGGGCGACCGGCAGCAGAGCCGCGCGCCAGCCAGTGCTCAGCAGGCGCTGCGCGGTCATTGGTGATCATCCTTGATGAGATCGTAGAGCTCACGGCGCAGACGCAGAAATTCCGGATCCTCGCGGGTCAGAAGCTGGTCGCGTGGCCGCGACAGCGACACGTCGACGATCCGCCCGACGCGGCCGGGATTCGGCTGCAGGCAGACGATCCGGTCGCCAAGATAGATCGCTTCCTCGAGATCATGCGTGACGAAAACCATGGTGGCCCCGGTTGCGGCAACCAGTCCGAGAACCTCGTCCTGAAGCGCCTGCCGCGTCATGGCATCAAGGGCGCCGAAGGGCTCGTCCATCAGGAGCACCTTCGGCTCCTGCGCCAGACAGCGGGCGATCTGCAGGCGCTGCTGCATGCCCCCGGACATTTCACCCGGATATTTGTCGGCGTGAGCGCCGAGGCCGATCTTCTCGAGGAGATCTCGGATGATCCCAGGCCGGTCGGCGGGGCGGCAGCCGCGTGCTTCCAGCGCCAGCGATACGTTGCCTGCTGCCGTCCGCCAGGGCAGCAGAGCCTTTCCGTAGTCCTGAAAGACGATCGCCACGGAGCGGTTCGGTCCGCCAAGCCCCGCGCCATCGAGTTCGACGCTGCCGGAGGTCGGTTTTGCCAGACCGGCCAGCATGCGCAGCAGCGTGGTCTTGCCGCAGCCGGATGGGCCGATGACGCAGACGGTCTCACCGGCCGCGACATCGAGGCTGATGCCGCCGATGATCTGGAGCGGGCCATAGGAGAGCGTCACGTCGCGGATGCGAATCCGCGTCTCGCCGGAGGCCGGCGCATTGCTTTCACCATGGGGTCGGCGGGTGGAAAATTGCGTCACAACCACATCAAACTCCCTTCACAAGAGCGGCATGCGGGCCGCCTGCCCCCTGCGGGAATCCATAGGCATTCATCTTCGCGAAGTAAGGCATGCTGGGATGCGCCTCGAAACGGACGTGGCAATCTATCACCGCCGGGAGGCCGGAGGCGATAGCCCGCTCGAGAGCCGGCCCGATCTCTTCCACCGTTGTCACCCGCTCTCCATGGCAACCGAAACCGCGTGCGACGTCGGCATAGTCCACACCGTCAAGATCCGTACCGAACGAGAAGTCGTAGGTCTTTCTCTGGCCCATCTTGATGACGCCCCAGGAGGCATTGTTGTGGATGATGTTGATGATCGGCAGACCGTAGCGCCGGGCGGTGTCGAGCTCGGAAAGCGTGAAGCCGAAGGCGCCGTCGCCGCAGATGTTGAAGACCGGCCTGTCTGGATGAAGTAGCTTGAGCGCCACCGCATAGGGCGTGCCGAAGCCGAGCTGGCACATGCCGGGCTCGTGGAAACGGGTGCGTTCGATGGTTGCCGGGGTGAGATCATTGCTCCAGAAGGAGGTGTGGCCACCGTCGTAGGCGATCAGCGCATCGGCGGGTAGAAGCTTGCCGAGCGCGGTGCCGAGACGGGCGGGATGCATGACCGGGCCATTGTCCTCGTTCATGCGTTCGAGCTTGCCGCGATAGCTGGCGTAGATATCGCGCATGCGCGCCAGCCACCGCGACCGATCCGGTATCTGCCGGCTCCTCAGGGCATCAAGCAGATCGGCAAGCGCGCTGGCGGCATCCGCCCATATGCCGAGGGCATGGCGGGCATTCGCGCCAAGGCTCATCGGATCGATGTTGATATTGATGAGGTCGGCACCGCCGCCTGCAAGGGCACCGGTTTCGTTCCAGAGCCAGGAGGAAAACCGGCATCCGACGGCCAGTATGACATCAGCTTCGGCAAGGGCCGAAGAAACCGCGTCGCCGCCAATGATGCCGCCATGGCCGATGAAGAACGGCGAATCCGAAGGAACCGTGCCGATGCCCATCTGCGTGGCGAGCGCCGGGGCCTTCAGAACCTCCAGAAGATTGCGGAACAGCGCGCCCCCTTCCGCGGACACGACGCCGCCGCCGGCAACCAGCACCGGGCGCTCCGCCTGCGCCAGCATGTCGGCGGCGCGGGCGATCTGGGCAGCGGAGGCTCTCGGGCCTTCGACGGTGCGATAGGCCGATGGCGGCAGCGAAAGCGCCGCGTCGTCGAAATCGAACTTGGTCGTAAATACGTCCTGCGGCACATCGAGATGAACCGGGCCGCGCCGCCCGGTCAGCGCTTGGCGGAAGGCGTCGCGGACGAGATCGGGCAGCCGTCGCCCGTCATGCACCACCGCGCTCCATTTGGTCAGCGGCTTCAGGAGCGCATGCGTGTCGAGATCCATGAACATGCCGCGGTGGGGATAGGCGCACGCATGGTGATTGTTTGAGGTGACGAGCACGAGTGGCAAGTTGTTGTTGAAGGCGGTGCCGAGGCCGCCGACCAGATTGGACGAGCCCGGTCCCATTTCACCGAGCGCCACGCAGATCCGTCCGCTCGCTGCGGCAATCGCCGCCCCCATCAGGGGGCCAGATGCCTCATGGCGCACACCGAGATAACGGATCGACGGTTCGCGCGAAATTGCATGCAACAGCGGGTTCAGCTTGCCGCCGGCGACGCCGAAGACAAAGGGAACCGCTTCCCGAACAAGCAAAAGGGTTAGCGCTTCCGCGCCGGTCATCTGGGCCATGATGTCACCTGTGGATATTGACGAAGGGGGCTCAGGGAGCGATCAGGCCAGCGGTATCGATCTCGCCGGTCAGCATGCCGCCTTCCCGCATCGCCTTGTCGAAATAGTCGAGCGCGGCCGTGGTCGGCACGGTCTTGCATTCCGGCAGTTCGATCTTGTTCAGAACCTCAATGGGCAGCTTGGTGTATTTCGAGACGATCTCGCGGGTTCTGGTCTGATTGGCGGCCACCAGGTCTGTCGCCTGAGCGAAGGCGGCGCGGAACGACTTGATGGTCTCGGCATTGTCCTTGGCCCAATCGCGGGTCGCCACGAAGGTCGTATAAGGCAGGCTTTCGGGAAGGTCCGCCATGAAATTGAACGCCACCTTGCCATTCGACTGGCTGACGGCGCGACCGAGTGAAGGCTGTCCGGCGATGATTGCATCGATGGTGCCGCCCTTGAGGACGTCAGCGGTGTTCGGGATCGGCACCTCGATGAAGGTGATGTTCTTCTCCGACACGTTCTTCTGCTTGAGCCATTGGCGGAACAGGATATCCAGGGTGCCGCCGATGCTTGGCGTACCGATCTTCTTGCCCACCAGGTCCTCCGGCTTGGCGATCTCGACACCCTCGCGCACCGCAAGACCGACATTCCTGGCCGTGCGCGCTGCGGTCACGCCGCAATTGGCAACGACCACGAGGTCGATCCCGCTGTCGACCGCCTGCAACAGCACGGTGGGCGAAACGGCGACGATCTGGTGCGAGCCGGCGACCAGCGATGCCACCAGCGTCTGGTTGGAGCCGGTCGGCAGGAACTCGACGTTGAGGCCATTCTTTTCAAACAGGCCCTCATCCTTGGCCACGAAGGCGGCTTCCACTTCGGCGATGGGGGGCGTGCCGATGGCGATCCGGGTTTCGGCCCAGGACTGGGTCCCGCCGGCGATGACGACAGTTGCGATCAGAATTGCGCGCTTGAACATAAAGATCTCCTCGAACACGGGCTCCTCAACCCATTGCGACTATTCCAAGTGCGGCGCCTTTCATCAATAGACAGAACGGCAGTTCAGCTATAACCTTAAATGCATATCGCGGCACGAACGGAGGCGAGGCTGTGAACCTTCGAAAATGGGAATATTTTCTGAAGGCCGCCGAGTTCGGCAATCTGTCGCGCGTGGCCGAAAAGCTCGACATCTCGCAGCCGGCGCTCAGCCGGCAGATCACAGCCTTGGAACAGGAGATCGGCGCGCCACTGTTTCATCGCACGGGTCGAGGCTTGACACTGACGCCGGCCGGCGAAGTGTTCCGGACGCGCGCGGAAGCGGTTCTGGAAGAGATCGCCAGGATTCCGGAGGAAGTCATGCACGCCGCCAACACGCCATCAGGCCGGCTTGCCTTCGGCGCGCCGCCCTTCATGGGACGCGTATTGACCGGCGAACTTGTGGCAAGCTTCGTGGAGACCTACCCGCATGTGCGCCTTCGCGTCCGCGGTGCACATTCGGTCCAGCTTCGCGAGGCGATCTTTTTCCGGGACATCGACATCGGCATTCTGGCTGCACCGTTGACGGAGCCCGATCTGCACACCGTGCCATTGCTTCAGGAGCAGCTTTACCTGGTCGGGCCTGTCGACAGCGGTCTGTCGCCCGATCGGCCGGTCAGCCTCGATGCGGTGGCGGACCGACCGCTGATCCTGACGCCGCGTCCCGACGGCCTGAGAACACTGGTCGAAGCAGAATTCGCCCGTATCGGCCGCCGGGCAAAAGTTGCCGTAGAAACCGAATATGCGCCTATGGACGACCTCATTCGGCGCAAGGTCGGCTTTGCCATCATGCCCTATTGCGGGATGGTCAACTCACCGCTGACCCAGTTCGCCTGGTCGCCGATCGACAACCTCAACGTCACTTGGCTGATCGCCTCGCTTCAAAATACGGAGCGCACGCTTGCAGCGATACGCTTCACTGAAATGCTGCACAAATCAACCGAGGAAAACGTCAGGACGGGCAAGTGGCAGGCACGTTATCTTGGCAAGCAAGGGGCGTGAGGATGGATCAGACAAATCCTGAACTCAAGCAGTTCCGCGCGGTGAAACAGCGTCGAGGAAACGGCCGGGAACGACCCTGCCGTTGTCTTCATGGTTGATATATTCGATGCCAGTTTGCCGGAGTCAGAACTCTTGCCAATCTTCATTTGAGGATTCGAGTGCTAGATTGCCACGGCTCGTTTGAGGCAAGGGGCGTCGAACGCTTCTGAGTTCTGTGGCAGCTCTTTGTATGCGAATGTCCTTCCGCCCGGTCTCGAAGCGGAAATGCTTCAACAGCGTCGCCAAACTCCGGCTCTCCTGTGCAAGACTCGCACCGGCTGCACTCATCTCCGCGACCATGCTGGCATTTTGCTGCGTTGTCTGATCCATGTGATTGACGGCTGTATTGATCTCGTGAAGTCCGGAGGACTGCTCTTGGGACGCCATCGCTATCGCGTCCATGTGAACGTTGACATCAAGCACGAGTTCCTCGATCGTCCTCAGCCCCGAACCGGTTTCACTGACAAGTTTTACCCCCTCCCCGACAGCCGAAGCCGAAGTGTCGATGAGCTTCTTGATTTCCTTCGCCGCGTTGGCAGAGCGTTGAGCGAGTTCACGGACTTCCTGGGCGACGACCGCAAAACCCTTCCCGGCTTCGCCCGCTCGCGCCGCCTCGACACCTGCATTGAGCGCCAAGAGGTTGGTTTGGAAGGCAATCTCGTCGATGACCCCGATGATCTGGCTGATCTGTTGGGAAGAGCCCTGGATACGGTTCATGGCGCCGATCGCGTCACGCACCACACGACCGGATATCTCGGCATGATCTCGCATGCGTTGAACGGCGCCACGGGCTTCCGAAGTCCTTTTGGTGGTGGACATCACATTGGCGGTGATTTCCTCCAACGCTGCCGCAGTCTCTTCAAGCGAGGCGGCCTGCTGCTCCGTGCGTTTCGAGAGATCTTCGGAGGCGGCGGACACGTCGGCGCTGCCGCTGGTCACGCTTTCAACAGAGCGCCCGACCGTCTGGAGCGCGTCCCGCAGTTGCCGTATAGAGGCGTTGAAATCCTCGCGCAGGCTTTCGAATTGCGGAGCGAACGGCTCCTCTAGCTCACAGACCAGGTCGCCATGCGCCAATCGCTTCAAACCTGTCGCGAGCGCCGTGGTCGCCCGCGTAAGCCGGTCTTCCGCCTCGCGCTCGGCGCTTTCCTGGATGTCGAGTTTTTCTTTTTCCGAGCGATCCCGCTCGGATTCTGCCGACGCTTCGAGGTTCTTCTTCTGAATCGCTGCCTCACGGAAGAATTCCAGGCTTCGCGCCATCTCACCGATTTCATCGCGTCGGCTCGTCAACGGCACTTCCGTTGCGGTATCGCCCTCCGCCAGTCCCGTCATGCGTCCGGTCAGCGACCGAATGTAGCGGGAAATCCTGCGAATGACTGTTACGCAGAGCAAAAGGACAATCGTCATGATCGCGAGTGTCAAGCCGGAATAGCCCAGGAAGGATTTCCGAAGTTCGGAGTAGCGTTTGGCGGCCGTCTGGTCGAGCCGTGCGCTGGCGCGTGTGACAAGCTGGCCCAGCAGTTCGGCTCTCCGCCCAGTTGCGGCATTCCAGCGATCAGCTGTATCGGCGGGAAAGGAGACGTTTGGCAGGTTCGCGTAAACCCGATCGCGCACGCTCGCTATGAACCTGCCCTCGGCGCCAGCCTCGAAATCGTCGTAGGGTTTTACCAGGTCCGCTGGCAGAAACTCATGCATCGGCGCGAAATAAAGCTGTCGCAGGCTCTTGGAATACAGAAGCGACGAAAAGAGATCGACCGCCATTGTCGAATTCTTGATATAAGCCCTGCCCGGCCTGATTTCCATGAACCCCGCCTCCCTGAATTGCATTAGGGCGTGGAAGCCGTTGATGAAACGCGCCAGTTCGAGATCGTCGATCGTCGCGCCGGTGCGGCGGATCAGATCCAGACCGGCCGCCGCAGCGGGACGCAGGGCAACACCTCCTTCAGTCTCGCCGGCGGTTCCGGCATCGACACGGCTGCGGAAATTCGCAAGATTGTCGCGCTTCTCGCCAATGATCTGTACGGCATGCTCGATCGCGGGATCGGCAAGACCGGACGCTTTCCAGGCGTCGTAGGCAGACTGAACTTCCGCAAGAGCAGCATCCGATGCGGCCCGGCGCGCCTGACGGTCGTCAGCAGAAGAAAACGCTTCTGCCGGGATGACCTGTGCCAGAACGCCGCCAGCCCTTCCAAGGCGTTGCGTGACGTCCGCCTGCTCGAAAGAAGAATACCCATGGTAGTATTCCAATGCGGTCGACGCACCCATAAGCGCGAAGGCCAGCAGTGGAAATATAGTCAATAACATAAGTAGCAACGTTAGCGGCAATCTCGACATTCCAACCTCATCAGCTCAAATACGCTGCTTGCCGACACAAGATGGATTTCACCGCAGCGAAATTGGTCTGCGAATATCGGCAAAGCATGCACTTCCGAGCGATAAGTGAATGGCGCGCGCTTACCAGAAACTTAAACCGCGAGAGGCCGTACGATTCCGTCTCGGATATCGGACCTTTCCCGCGATATGTGGCTCACGCCGGCATCCTCGATACCCCCGGCGCTGACGAGGGACGCGGCTATTCAGTCGGCCGAACTCGACCCCGAGCTCCGCAATGTTTCTGACGGAAGCACGCCGTAGCGCTTTCTGTAGTCGGCGGAAAATCGACCGCGGTGGACGAAACCCCACTTGAGCGCGACTTGCTTCACCGACAGGTCCGATCCACCTGTCATCAATTCGCGATGAGCCGCCTCCAGCCGCAGGCGCTGGAGAAAGGCAAAGGGAGTCGTATCACGAAAGTCGCGAAATCCCTGCTGCAACGTCCGCGGGCTGACGCCGCTTGCGGCTGCGATGTCGTTCACGGTTATCGGCTCCGAGATATGCGCGCGCATATAGTCGATCGCCCGCTTGACGCTCCTCGGCAGGGGCGGCTCGGCAGTGCGGTACAGCAGGTCGCTCGAATAGCGATGCCGAGCGGCTTCCATCAAGAGTTCGATCGTTGTCTCGGTGAGGTTGCTCAGCGCTATCGGCGATTGAACCAGGCTTCCATCTGCCAAACCGGTGTACATAAGGGCCGACAGCCGCACCAACAGGGATCCTGAGGCCGTCGACAAGTCGATGTCCGGCGCGAAATCGAGATGGCCGCGTATTGACATGTTGAGGCGCAGCGCCAGGCGCCGTATCAGTTCGTCGCGAGGGATCCTGAGGCCGAGGTGTCTTCTTGATCCGATGAAACGCGTCGCGCTTGCGGCCAAACTGTTCACGAAGACGCCACGAGTTCCCTCCGATAACATCTCTTGACCGTTCATGGTAACGACGGAGCGTCCGGAGAGAGGAAGGATAATCACATCGGTCTCCGTCGGACTCCGATGCCGGACCGTCAGATCACCTTCATAAACGCCGGCGATGAGAGAGATTGGTCCGGCCGTGATGGAATGGATATTGTAAGAGACGGCTTCTCTGCTCTCCAGAACGGCTTCGGTTCGCAGGCAGAGGCTGGAAAGAGCGGCCGCAAGCTCATCAACGTTAGAGCCTTTGAGCGACAATTGACGGATTGGGATCGTTGCATGCCGGCGGTTCAATTTCAGCCCCACATTTCGAGAAACGGAACGTCTTAATCCGAGCGGCGCCCTTCATACAGCCCCCATCAGCGTGATGTACACGCGAGATAGCGCATACGATGGCCCAACGATACGACCCGCGTCGGCGACCAAAACATCCATCCGCCGGCAATATCGATGTGTGGGCTCACCCAACAGCATGAGCCCACACGGGTGCAGCCGCTCAGCGGATAACGAGGTCGTAACGCGTCATCGTCATCGTTGAGGCGTCGATCATGCTCATGAACTCTGATGCTGCCGGTGCATCGGCAAAACTGTCCATCGAAGCCTGCGCGGCGGCAGCCGATTTCCAATGCACGATAACAAGCCATTGGCGGCCGTTTATGGCAGTCTCACGCGAAACGAAACCGGGCTGCTTGCTGACGTGCTGATCTTCGAGGGCCTTGTCGACCTTCGCGAAGGCTTCGGCTGATACGCCATCCTTCAAGTTCATCGTCACGATTTCGACGACATGCTTCTCTTGGCCCATCGCTGTACCGGACATGGAAACGAGAAACGCCAGAATGACTGACAGGACGAATTTCATTTCGCGCCTTCCTCAGAACTTTCCGTTGTCGTGGGCCATTTGAGCCGGGATGGTGGAAATCGTATCCCAATGCTCGACAATCTTGCCGCTCTCCACGCGGAAGAGGTCGAAGAAGGCAGTTGGTGTTTCGCCGAACTTCCCTTCCGAGGCCGTGAAGACGAAGTTGCCCTCGGCAACGATCAAATGTGTCTTGGTGTAGGCCATCGGCTGGCCGGCTTCGGCCATCGCCTTCAGCGCGGCGCCCAGGCCGTCCAATCCGTTGCCCACCATCGGGTTGTGCTGGATATAGGTTTCCGTCGAAATATAGTCGGTGATCTTCTGCGGTGCCGTGCCGAGCAATACGTCATGCACGAAGTTCTCGACCAGCGTACGGTTTTCGGCGGTTTTGGCGAGATCCTTGATTTCGGTCGCGCCGTCCGTCATCGAATTGCCACTGGCTGTTTTCGACGCGGGGACGGCAGCCTGTAGATTGTCCCAATGTTCGGCAACCTTGCCGTCTTCGACACGGAACACGTCGAATGCGACCATCGTCTGGCCGCCAAAGGCCTGGGCATTTTCATAGGTCGAATGCAGGACCACCAGATCCCCCTCTGCCAGGACGCGATGAGTTGTCGCCGTCAGGCCGCTTTGCTTGAGCGCAGGCAGAAAGCCGAGGATAGGAGCGGCGCCCGTGGGTACGGCGGGATTGTGCTGAATGTAGTTTTCCTTCAGGAGCTGGCTTGCCGCTTCCGGATCAAAATTGGTGAACAGCGCGACGACAGCGCTCAGCACGATTTCCTTTGGGCTCATTTTTAAAATCCCTTTTACCTGGTTTGCATGAGGCAGCGCGGAACTGCGCTGCAGAACTTGTGAATTTCGCGCCCGACGACCGGTCGGGACCGGGTTGACGGTATCTTCGTCGAACGCGATACGGCACGCCGATTGCTCACCGCCGGAACGCCGCGTGCGATCGAGAGCGGCAGTTCGGAAGCAACCATCTATGTTTCCTGGATCTGCCGGGTTCCGATTTAGCACTGGCAATTAATCGCCAAAATGGCGATTATAGCGTCTCAGTTTCGCCAAAATGGAGACAATCGGTATGGATAAGATTGACGGCATGCGAACCTTTGTCGCCGCGGTCGAGGCGGGATCGTTTGCCGCCGCAAGCGAGCGGCTGGGCATTTCCGGTAAGCTCGTCAGCAAATACATCGCAACACTTGAAGCTGACTTGAGAATGAATCTGCTTCATCGCACCACTCGATCCATGTCGTTGACGCATGACGGTCGGATCTATCTCGAGGGATGCCGACGTGTTCTGAACGAACTCGATCTGCTGGACATGTCCCTCGAGGCATCAAGTGGCTTGAAAGGCACGCTGCGTGTGGCAGCACCTCTGACCTTTGGCGAAACGGTCGTCGCAACCGCAATTCTCGAGTTCATGGATCTCCATCCGGAGGTTACGGTTGAGCTGGAATTGTCCGATGAATACGTCGATCTCGCTGAAGACGGTTTCGATCTGGCCGTGCGCATCGGCACTTTGAAGGACTCGAGCCTCGTGGCACGAAAGCTCGGAGAGGCAAGGCTTCTGGTCGTCGCCGCCCCATCCTACATCGAACGCCATGGCGCACCGGCCCATCCGGACGAATTGTCCAGCCACATTTGCATTCGCGACGCCAACAATCCTGACCCGAACCGTTGGCCCTTCCTGATTGAAGGGAAGCAGATCCAAGTGTCGGTCACCGGCCCCTTCCTCTCCAATAGCCCCCCCGCCTGCCTGATACCTGCGCGCGCGGGAAAAGGTATCTTCATCTGCCCAGACGTTTTTCTGGCTGACGACCTTGCCCAAGGCCGGCTCGTTCAGCTGCTGGCCGGTTTTCCATCGAGAATGATCGCGATCCAGACAGTCCAGTTGCCATCGGCCTTCCGCAAACCCAAGGTCGCAGCATTCATCAACGTTTTAAGAAAGCACATGAAGACATGAATTCGGCAGCCTCATGAAAAGTTGCCGATGGAAATGCGTGGCGTTGGGCGGCGCTGTAGGGCCTCCATTGCGGACGTGCTATTCGACGGAATTCTGAACACACCCACGCCGAAGGTCTGGTGACAAATGGACTTGGATCCCCGACTGCTTCGCTACCTTCTCGCCATCGACCGCGCCGGCTCCTTCCTCAAGGCGGCGGAAGCGCTTCATATTTCCCAGCCGGCACTTTCTGTCAGCGTCGCGCGTCTGGAGGACGTAACGCAGATGCAGCTTGTCGACCGCGGTCGACATGGTGCGATCATGACGGAGGCTGGCAAGATACTGGTGCGCCATGCCGAAAGCATTGAAGCCATTCTGGAGATAGCCGGACGGGAATTGGAAGCGCGTGGCCGCGGTGTTGAAGGCCCGCTCCACATCGGCGGAACGCCGCTCGCGACCGGCAGTTTCGTGCCGCTGGTCGTCGGCCGCATTCTCGAGGAAAATGGCAATGCTGCCATCGAGGTAGTTGAGGGCACGGACGAGCAGTTGATGGAGCGGCTCCTGACCCACAAGCTCGATCTCGTCATTTCCAATGTCGGACAGAGACCGGCACCGGAGAGAGTGGAAGTCATTCCGCTCTTCACGGCCCGATCGGTGATCGTGGTTCGGGCGGGGCATCCATTGGAGGGGCGGCAAGACGTCTCTCTCGCGGAACTCGCCTGCTCGACATGGGTGATGCCCCCGCGCGGCGGCGCTTTCCGCAAACAGATTGAAGCCCTGTTCACGACAAATGGCGTCCCCTTCCCGGTACACCTTGTCGAGGCAGCTCCCTTCAGCGTGCTGAAGGCAATCGTGGAACGCTCGGATGGCGTTAGCATACTGTCCGATGAGTTCCTGCGCGAGGAGATCCGCCGGGGCGTGCTGACAGCGATTCCGCTGCAGGAACACATCGCCTCACGCCAGTTCGCTCTGCAGAAAATTGCAGGCCGGCAACTCAATTCGCTCGGTCAGCGCTTTGTCGACATCGCCATGGAACTGGCATCGGCATCGCAGACGGAAGCGGAACATTCGGTGCGCAGCGGCCAGAGCAATTCCAGGAAAAGTGTGTGAAACGGTTTTCCGTCCGGGATTGCGTATAAACAAAAGGATAGAGCGGTGCTGCGCTTCCGTGAAAAGCTGAACCGCTCTAGACCGATCGTAGCGCGCTCATGCGGCTTCGGATGCCAGGTGTTCTCGCGTCCGTGAGATGACCGGCAAATCCGGCAAGCATGACCCCGAGTGGAAGGCGCCGAACCAGTCTGGCTGCAATGAAGGTTGCGCAGATAGCCGCGGCGAGCTTCAGCCAGGGATAGTCGCCGAGCTGGACATGGGCGCTTGCATCGACCGATGTGGCCTTGGCTTTCAGCGCCGCCTCGGCGTCCTCGCGCAGCGCGCCGATATGGGCCTTCAGCAGCCTTAGCTCCTGCTGCAGGGCGTTGAGATCCTGGTCGGCTTTTTCACGCGCAGTCTCCACGGCGGCATCGGCAAAGGGCGGCTCACCTTCTGCGATCAGTTCGTCGGGGTCTGGAAGGCGGCCGTCGCGATTGATGGATGATTGCATGGACATATCCTCGAATAAACAAGCGGGATGAGATCAAGGCCCGGCATCGCCGCCGGGCCGTGATCCACGTCAGGCGCTATCAGTGATCGCGTCGGAAGCCCTGGCTCTGGTGAGATCCGCCCTGGGATTGCGACTGGGTCTGAGATTGGCCTTGGGATTTCCCATCGGCATCGTCCGATGGTTCGGAACTGCTGCCGGGCAAGGTATAGGCGCGCACCTTGGCGCTTCCATGCGTGGTGTCCCGCATTGCCAGCGGGCGCGCATCGTCGAATGCGCTTTCGGACACGGCGAGGTCTTCCGACGCCTTGCCGCCAGAGGATTGGCCGGCAAAGCCGGTATTTGATGCGCCTTGTTGCCTGTCCTCCAATGACCAGAGGTCCGCCCGTTCATCCATGTCGATGCTGCCCTCGTCGTCCAGAATATCGTGGACGGTCTCGTAGAGCGCGTCATCGATATCATTGACCTGGACGAGGAAGCCGCCTCGCCGCAACCCTTCTGCGTAGACCGCCCGATCTTCGTCAGGGAAGAAGAAGTCCGCCAGCGCGTCGAAGAAGCCGCTGCGGTCGTCGCTCATGGCGCCGGGATTTTTTCCATCCGCCTCATATCCGGGCATCAACCTTATTCTTGAAACCGGCACGCCTGCGTCCTCAAGACGGGAGACGGCGGATTCGGCTTCTGACCGGCTGTCGAAAAATGCGGCAAGGCTGCTGCCGCCTGTCGGGCCTGAGAAAGCCGGGTTGGTATCGTTGTAAATGCTGCTCACGGGGTTCTCCTCTCGATGTCTCGATCCTGCCATCGATCGACGGCAGCTTTCCTGACTTGAAGAACCGGTGGCTGACGTGAATGTTCCAAGGCAATGGCGATGGGAATAGCGATGCCCCGCCGTGTTTCCGCCTTGCATGTCTGATGCACAGAGTCGCGAATTGTGCCGCCTGCGAAATCCGTCAGCGGTTGACGTTAAACCTTCGAGACGCTAGCACGGTTTTGACGCATTGGGGATAATTCATATGGACATCTTTACGGCAGCCGGTCTGACGGCTTTGCTGCAGGTCATTGCTATCGACCTCGTTCTCGCCGGCGACAACGCCGTAGTTATCGGTCTTGCTGCTGCCGGCCTCGAGGCGACGCAACGCCGTAAGGCGATCATCGTCGGCATCGTCGCCGCAACTGTTCTGCGTATTCTCTTTGCCAGCGTCGCGGTCTATCTGTTGGCGATCGTCGGCTTGCTACTGGCCGGCGGCCTGCTGCTCCTGTGGGTCTGCTGGAAGATGTGGCGCGAGCTTCGCGCCGGCCATGGCGAGAACCACGAAGCTACGGGCGCCGAACGCGCGCCGAAGAAGACCTTCTTCCAGGCGGCGACCCAGATCGTCATCGCCGACGTCTCGATGTCGCTCGACAACGTGCTCGCTGTTGCCGGTGCGGCGCGCGAACATCCGAGCGTGTTGGTGATCGGTCTTGCCCTGTCGATTGCGCTGATGGGCATCGCCGCTAACCTGATCGCCCGGTTGCTCAACAACCATCGCTGGATCGCCTATGTCGGTCTGCTGATCATTCTCTACGTCTCGCTCGACATGATCCATCGCGGCGGCGTCGAAGTGTGGCCCTACGTGCAGGCGAGCGGGCTCAAGCTTTAGACTAAATCCTGACCTCGGTCTCGAAGCTCATCTGGTCATACGCCGGCACCACATGGTCCGGCGTCTCTGCCATGACAGCGTCGTAATCAAGCGGCGTGTGCATATGCGTGAGGATCGCCTGTTTCGGCTTCAACCGGCCGATCCAGTCAAGCGACTGTTCCAGCGACAGATGGCTCGGGTGATAGGTATATTGTAGCGCGTCGATGATCAGCACGTCGAGGTTCTGAAGCTTTTCGACGGTCTGCGGCGGGAAATCGCTGATATCGCTGCAATAAGCTACATCGCCGATCCGGAAGCCGAGCGAGTGGATATCCCCGTGCTGCTGGAGATGCGGATGGAAGGCGATCGTGCCGCCCGGGCCGCGAATTTCGACGGGTTCATCCAGGTTTTCGATCACAACGGGCAGTACGATCGGTGGATAATTGCTGCCCGGCGGCGTTTCCAGACAATAGCCGAAGGCTTCCCGCAGCCTGTCCATCGTGAATTGGTCGGCAAAAATCGGCACCCGTCGGCGGGTATTGTGAAAATAGCCGCGCAGATCGTCGATGCCATGAATATGATCTGCGTGCGGATGGCTGTAGAGCACGGCATCGACATGGTCGGCCCCTGCCCTGATCATTTGCTCGCGAAAATCCGGCCCGGTGTCGATAACGACCGTGGTGACACCGCCATCCGGCGCGAATTGCTGCACCATGAAGGCGGCGCGCGTGCGCCGGTTTTTCGGATTGTCGGGATTGCAGGCGCCCCAATCGCCGGTAATGCGCGGCACGCCCGGTGACGACGAACAGCCGAGAATGGTGAAACGCCGCCGGTAGAGCACGCCGCTAGACCCTCGGCATCTTCGAGAACAGACGGAAAGCGTTCTCGGTCGTGATCCGCGCCACCTCTTCGTAGGAAAGGCCGATCGTATCGGCGAGCACCTCGGCCGTGTTGACGACATAGGACGGCTCGTTGCGCTTGCCGCGCCAGCGCTTCGGCGCCAGATACGGCGCGTCCGTTTCAACAAGCAGTCTGTCATGCGGGATCGTCTTAGCGATCTCGCGCAGCTCCTCCGACTTCGGAAAGGTCAGGATGCCCGAGAAGGAGATATAGCCGCCGAGCGCGACGCCGGTCGTGGCAAGCTCCGGGCCTGCGGAGAAGCAGTGGAGGATGAAGGGGAAGGCCCCCTTCCCGGTTTCCTCGGTCAGGATCGCCGCCATGTCCTCGTCGGCGCTGCGGCTGTGGATGACGAGCGGCAGCCGGGTCTCGCGCGCCGCCGCGATATGGCGGCGAAAACCGGTCTGCTGGTCCTCCGGCTTCTGCGTGTCGTAGAAATAGTCGAGACCGGCTTCGCCGATCGCCACCACCTTCTCATGGGCATTGGCGAGACGCACCAGCTCTTCCGTCTGGATATCAAGCTCTTCGTCGGCATTGTTCGGATGGGTGCCGACCGAGCAGAACACCGAGGGATACTTCTCCGTGATGGCAAGCAGCGCGCCGAGTTTGCGCACCCGTGTCGAGATCGTCACCATCTGCGAAACACCGGCCGAATGGGCGCGCGCGACGATCTCGTCCCGCTCCGCCTCGAAGTCGGCGAAATCAAGATGGCAATGCGTGTCGATCAGCACGGCTTCAAGCCTCCGGAGCCACGTAGCGCGGGAAGACCGGGGTCGGCGCTTCGAGAGCCGTTCCGGCAACGAGACGGCCTGCCTCGCCGAGGGCGGCGAAGTCGCGCTTGTCAGCGGGTGCGGCAACCAGGTCGAGCAGCTTGCCCGATGATTCCGGCATGAAGGGCTGCAGCAGGATGGCGATCTGGCGAACGACTTCGGCCGTCACATAGAGCACCGTGCCCATACGCTCCGGATCGGTCTTCTTCAGCGCCCAGGGCGCCTGGCCGGCGAAATAACGGTCGGTCTCGGAGACGACTGCTATGATCGAGGCGAGCGCCCGGTGTATCTGCTGCTTGCCCATGTCCTCGCGCGTCGATGCATGCAGCGCGTCCACTTGGGCCAGCATCGCCTTGTCCTCGTCGCTGAGCGTCCCGCATTCCGGGATCTTGCCGTCGCAGTTCTTGACGATCATCGACAGCGAGCGGCTGGCGAGATTACCGATGCCGTTGGCGAGGTCGGAGTTGATGCGCGTGCCGATCGCCTCTTCGCTGTAGCTGCCGTCTTGGCCGAAGGAGACTTCACGCAGGAAGAAGTAACGCACCTGGTCGAGGCCGAAATGGTTCACCAGATTGACGGGATCGACGACGTTGCCGAGCGACTTCGACATCTTCTCGCCCTTGTTGAGCAAGAAGCCGTGGGCGAAGACGCGCTTCGGCAGCGGCAGCTTCGCCGACATCAGGAAGGCCGGCCAGTAGACGGCGTGGAAGCGGATAATGTCCTTGCCGATGATGTGCACGTCGGCCGGCCAGTATTTCGCCCGCGGGCCGTTCCTGTCTTCTATATAGCCGGTCGCTGTAATGTAGTTGGTCAGCGCGTCGACCCAGACATACATGACGTGGGCAGGATCGTTCGGCACCTTGATGCCCCAGTCGAAGGTCGTGCGCGAGACCGAGAGGTCCTTGAGCCCCGACTTGACGAACGAGATCACCTCGTTGCGGCGTTCGGCCGGACCGATGAAGTCGGGATTCGCCTCGTAATGAGCAAGCAGCTTCTCCTGGTATTCGGAGAGCTTGAAGAAATAGCTTGCCTCTTCCACCCATTCGACGGGCGTGCCCTGCGGCCCGTAGCGCACACCGTCGGCGCGCAGCTCCGTCTCGTTTTCCTGGTAATAGGCCTCGTCGCGCACCGAATACCAGCCGGCATAGCTGTCCTTGTAGATGTCGCCATTGTCGGCCATCAGGTTCCAGATGTTGCGCGACGTCTCGTGATGACGCTCCTGCGTAGTGCGGATGAAATCATCGTTCGAGGCGTTGAGCAGCGTTGCCATCGCCTGGAATTCGCCGGAGTTGCGGTCGGCAAGCGCCTGCGCGGTAATCCCCTCGCCGCGCGCCGTCTGCTGCATCTTCTGGCCATGTTCGTCGGTGCCGGTCAGGAAGAACACATCCTTGCCGTCTAGACGCTGGTAGCGCGCCATCGAATCCGTCGCGATCAGCTCATAGGCATGGCCGATATGCGGCTTGCCGTTGGGATAGGAAATCGCGGTGGTGATGTAGAAGGGTGTCTTGTCTGTCATGGAGGCCAATGTCCGGCTAACTCTATAAAAATGGTCAGCCGCTCTTAGCGCATGTCACCGTCGAGCGAAACCTCAACTTTCCAGCTGTCGATGATTTCCCGGACGCTGGCGTGGTGAACTTGACTCCGCTTCTGCCGCCATCTACCCGTCATGGAAAAGAGGGCGGGACAAAACGAAGTGGCAGTTTTCATCTATCGGAATTGTCGTGGCTGCGCGCTGACAGGGGCGCCTGTTTGACATTCGAGCCGCTCTATTCGCTTTCCGGCCTGTGTGTGGGCGCCCTCGTCGGCATCACCGGCGTTGGCGGCGGTTCGCTGATGACGCCGCTGCTGGTGTTGCTCTTCGGCGTCCATCCGGCCACCGCCGTCGGCACAGATCTTCTCTATGCGGCGATCACCAAGACGGCGGGGACTGCCGTTCACGGCATGCATGGGCGGGTCAACTGGAAGATCGTCGGCAGTCTGGCCGTCGGCAGCGTGCCGGCCGCCCTGCTGATGCTCTGGCTGTTGGCGGGCGTCGACCGCAAAAGCATCGGCGTCACCAATACGATCACCACCGCGCTGGGCTGGCTTCTCGTCATGACCGCCATCATGCTGGTCTTCCGAGGTCCGATACTCCAGCTTGCGCGCCGCGCCATCGGCGACCGCACGCCGCCGCGGCCGGCAACCATCCTCGCCCTTACCGTCATTCTCGGATTCCTGCTCGGCGTCCTCGTCACCCTGACCTCGGTCGGCGCCGGTGCGCTGGGGGTGACGATCCTGCTGATCCTCTATCCCAGGCTCGATGTGCGCGAGATCGTCGGTTCCGATATCGTCCATGCGGTGCCGCTGACCTTGATCGGCGGCACCGGCTATTGGCTGATCGGCGAGATCGACTGGCCAATGCTGTCTGCCCTGCTCATCGGCTCTATCCCCGGCATCATTATCGGCAGCCTTCTGGCGCCGAAGCTGCACGAGCGCACCATCCGCATCGTGCTCGCCGCCACGCTAGCAGTGGTCGCAGGCAAGCTGCTGACCTAGAGCAATTCCAGGAAAAGTGCGAAGCGGTTTTCCCAGGCAAAGCGCGAAGCGGTTTTGCCGGGAATTGCGTCAAAACAAAAGGATAGAGCGGTTCTGCGCTTCCGTTAAACGCTGAACCGCTCTAGAGGCCCGGCTGTTTGATATCGGCGAGAATGCTGATGATCGTCTGCTTGCGGTCGAGATTATAGGCGTCGGAAACGGTCAGCCGCTCGGTAATGTCCGAATAGAGCCGAGCCAGCCGCTCCGCAGCTGTGATCTGCCCCTCGCTTGCTGCCGCCCGCGCGCGGTTCATGATATCGTCGCCGACATGGCTGACGAAGAAATCGAAGATCGTGTCGCTTTCCCTGCCCGAAAGCGCGTCGGCCAGCCGATGCATCGCCTTGCGCGCCGTCGGTCCTTGGGCGGAAAGCATCTCATCATAGGCGGCAATGATCTCGCCGCCACCGTAGTTCAGGAGTTTCAACGCCTCGCCGACGCTGCCCTTGGCGGCCGAAAGTACCGCCCCGCCCTCGCCTGATATGCCGAGATGGTCAAGGGCCGCGACCAGCGCGGCGTCGGCAAGCGGCGCCAGTTTCAGCGGCAGGCAACGAGAGCGGATCGTCGGCAGCAGCCGTCCCGGCGCATGCGAAAGCACCAGGAACAGCGCCCGCTTCGGCGGCTCTTCCAGGATCTTCAGGATGGCGTTGGCGGCATTGCGATTCATGTCGTCGGCCGGATCGATGATGACGATCCGCCAGTTGCCGGTGCCCGAGGTCTGCGAGAAGAACTTGCCGGCGCGGCGCACCTCGTCGACGGTGATCGCCGATTTCACCTTGCCGGTCTTTTCGTCCACCGGCCGGGCAAGATGCAGCAGATTGTGCGAGGCGCCGGAGGCGATCTGCCGGCTGACGGGAGAGGCAGGGTCCGGATCGCCGATCATTTCCGGCGCTCGCTCGGGATCGGGATGCGATAGCACGTGATTGGCAAAGCGGAAAGCGAGCGTCGCCTTGCCGATGCCCTCCGGGCCCTCGATCAGGATGGCGTGGTGGCCCTTGCCGGAGCGGTAAGATTGCGCAAGGAAGGCTTCCGCCTCCTCATGGCCGAACAGCCTGGTATTTTCTCCCGGCCAGATGGCGCCGTCGAGCAGTCCGGGCCTTTCCTCACTCATGATGGGCTTCACTCATGATGGGCGGCTTCCGGCATTCGCAAACGGTCGGCGGGCGACTTGAGTTGTTGGACGATCGCCAGGATCTCGGCAGCGATCGCCTCTTCGCTCTGCATGGCGTTGACCACGTGGCAGCGCTCCGGCTCGCGGGCGGCGATGTCGAGAAAGGCCTCGCGCCGTTTCTCATGCGTTTCGAGCCGCTCCTTCTCGAAGCGGTCGGGACCGTCGGCTGGAGCGCGCTTCTGCGCCCGCTCCAGCCCGATCTTGGCGGGGATGTCGAGGATCACGGTGCAATCCGGCATGACGCCGTTGATGGCGATGCGCTGCAGCGTCTCGATGAAATCCGGCTCGAGATTGCCGGTTATGCCCTGATAGACGCGGGATGAATCCATGAAACGGTCGCAGAGCACGATCTTGCCGGCGGCCAGCGCCGGCCGGATCACCTCTTCGACATGGTCGTTGCGCGCCGCGGCAAAGAGGATCGCCTCCATCCGCGTGCCGAAGGCTTCGGCAGCCCCTGACAAAAGCACGTGGCGCACGGCCTCCGCGCCCGGCGATCCGCCTGGTTCGCGCGTCATCAGCACGTCGTGACCTTCGCCCTTCAACGCTTCGGCGAGGCGGCGGATCTGCGTGGATTTCCCCGCGCCTTCCCCGCCTTCAAACGTAACGAACAATCCCGTACCGGATGACAATGACAACTTCCCGCATTCCAGGCGCCGCACGCGCCGTGCTCCATCTATCTATCCGAAGATGTCAGGGAGGAAAACCTTTCGTCGCGGCGACATATTCACCTTTCCCGGCAAATTGCACCAGAAAGTGGCCGCTCAGCCGGGTGCCGACTTGTCCCAGAGCCAAGAGAAGAACAGCGATTCGCCGAGTTCCAGCATGGCGTCGACCGCCCGGCTGCTGAGCGAGCCCTCGCCGACCGCCTGCATCGTATAAAGCGGCACTTCTCGGAGCAGCCGGCTGCCTGCGAAAATCCTCAGCACCCCTGCCTGGGTATCCGGCTCGACCGGCGCCGTCAGCGGCCAGTGATAGATGATGCGCGCCGACAGCCGATCGGGATTGCTGATCGGAATATAGACGCTGACCGGCGCCTTGGCGACGAGATCGACGGTACGCGCCGTACCGCCATAGACGCTGGCGGCGCCGATCACTTCCTTCTCACCGAAGATCTGCCGGTCCTCAAAGGCCGTCAGTCCCCATTCGAGCACTCGCTTGGCCTCCTCCGTCCGCTCCTTGTCGGAAGCGATGCCGGCAAGCGCCAGAAACAGCCGCCTGCCATCGCGCTGGACTGAGGCGACGATCGAATAACCCTCGCCCTCGGTAAAGCCGGTGGCAAGCCCGTCGGCGCCGAGATCGAGCCCGAGCAGCGGATTGCGGTTGCGCTGGAAAATCTTGTTCCACTCGAAATCCGGCTGGGCGAAATAGGGATAGAGATTGGGATAAGACTGCTGCAGGGCGGCCGCAAGCGTCACCATCTCGCGCGCCGTCACCTTGCTCTTGCCGTCGGGGAGCCCGGTGGAATTGCCGAACTCAGCCTTCTCCATGCCGAGTTCACGGGCGCGGCGTGTCATCGACACGGCAAATTGCTGCTCGCTGCCGGCCATGCCTTCGGCCAGGATGATGCAGCTGTCGTTGGCGCCCTGGATGGCGACGCCCTTGATCAGGTCCTCGACGCGCACGCGCGATTTCAGGCTGGCAAACATCGTTGCCGTCCTCGATGGCGCGCCGCCGGTTCGCCAGGCATATTCGGAAACGGGATATTCGGTATCGAGCGTGATCTGCCCCTTCGTCACCGCCTCGAAGGCGAGATCCATCGTCATCAGCTTGGCGAGCGAAGCCGGCGAAAAGCCCTGGTCCTCGTTCTTGGCGAGAAGCACCGTGCCGGTGGCGGCCTCGATCATATAGGCCTGCGCCGCCTTGGTGGCGAAACCGGCGGTACCGCTATCGGCTGCAAATGCGCCGGTGGAGAGCGGCATGATGCATACAAGCAGACGAAGCAAAGGCTTCAGCATCAAGAATTCCCATCGATCAGGGGGCGTATTTCAGGAGGTTAGAGCGAGAGGAAATTCGATGCAATTGCCGCGCTCAGCGCGCGGCGGATTTTGCCTGATGACGCTTCGTCGCAGCAAGGATCGACTCCTGCGTCAGCCCGTCATTGCGCACCATCACAGCGTCGAAGGCGAGATCGACCGTCACGGTCTTCACATCCTCGTTCTGGTAGCCGAGCGCGAGAGACCCCAGCGGCCGTTCGTAGGGCATGGGGCCGATCTCCGGCAACACGACCATCTGGTCGAAGGACGGAGCGGCATTGGTGGCGGATGGTGCTGATGGCGCTACCAGAACATGGGCGGGCGCTGCCAAAGCGGGTGCTGCGACGGGGGCCGCATTGTAGCGTGCGCTCGGCGTCGACCCGGCATAGGAAGTGGCCGACATCGGTACCGGCACGTTGGCCGGCGTCTCATAATCTTCCGAACTCTGCAACTGATCGCGGGTGATCTTGCGGCTGTTGGAGGCGACCATCACGCCGGTTGCGATCTGGCCTTCCGGATTGACGCCGGGAATGCGGCTGCCCTTCGGCACGTAGGACGCCATCAGATAGGGCATGTCGTGGCCGTCCATGCGGGCGCGGCCGACATATTGCACTCGCACCTTGCCGGTGCCGCTGTGCTGCAGATCCAGCATGTCGGCCGTCTTGTTGGAAAGGTCGATGATGCGGCCTTCGTGATACGGGCCGCGATCGTTGACGCGCACGATGACGGAGGAACCGCTTTCGAGATTGGTGACGCGCGCATAGCTCGGCAGCGGGAAGGTCGGATGCGCGGCGGAAAGATGCATCTGATCGTAGACTTCACCGTTCGCCGTCAGGCGCCCATGAAAGGCCGAGCCATACCAGGAGGCGACGCCGACCTTGTTATAGGCGAAGTCTTCCTTCGGATAATACCACTTGCCCTTCACCTCGTAAGGATTGCCGACGATGTAGCGGCCGCCGCCCTTGGGGATGTTGTTGCCGGTGGCGACGCGCGGACTTGCCTTCACGCCATATTCGGATTCGGAGAAATATTCTTTGCCGTGGAATTTCTTCTTCGGCACCGCCTGTGTCGTGCCGCATGCCGCAACCGTTGCACACATCGCCGAGATCGCCAGCCACCGTGCTGTCGTTGCGAAAGACGCCGCCCCGTATTCCAGTTTCATATGTCCCACGCCGCTCAAAGATCGTTATGGTTAAGGAACCTTGCCCCATCCTGGGCCAATAACGCCTTATCCCCACCCGCCTAACGAGACTTTAATCATGCGAAGTTCGTGGCAAATTTACGAACGATTTCGCAGCGATAGCGACAATTCTAATGATTATGGTTTATAAATCACTAACGCGGACCTCTCCGCCCTGCCCTTCCGCCGCCGCAACAAGGTCCGAAATCCTCGTGTCGATGCGGGGCATATGGTAAACGCAAGCCCGCTTCCGATGCCCGAAAAGCCTGGATTGGCACAGGCGGCGCAAGCTTCCCAAACTACGCGGCGTCACCTTGCCTCATCAGGCGAAAGGACGCTATGCATTCTGTGCGCAGGGTTGGGGGATTGCCGTGGGCGGAATTGTCAAAAGCTTGATTGTGTTGGTCATAATGACCGCCTCATCGGCCGTCGGCGCCGCCGCGGAGGATTTCCCCGGCTATTGGCGCAAGACGATGACCAATGATCCATCGACGAATTTCTATCTTGCCCAGGCCCTGAAGCCCTTACCGAACAAGGATGCCGAAACCATCAGAGTGCTCAGGCTGTCGCTGATCGCCGGCAATTTGTGCCTCGGCGCCAGCATCAATACGAGGACAGGCGAGGCCTTTCTGCAGCAGGCCGGATATGATCGTCTCCGCGGAAAGGCCTGGGACGAAGCCGCCTTCCTCGCGAACGACTGGTTTAAACACTTCAACTACCGCTCTCTCGCCCATCTCTGCGCCGGCATTGACTATATTTTCGGGCCGGAGGGAAAACTGGCGCCCAATCTGGTCAAGCCCGGCAAGGGTGAACCGAAGGGATCCTACGACCCCCTGGACTCCTACTACATGCGGCTTCCGCCCTTGCGCAAACCAAACGGCTAAGTCACGTCACCAATTGCCATAATGGAACGAAATGCCCGCCGGGAGCTTTGAAGGTTTAGACCTTTGGAGGATCACCATGAATAATGAAACCATTCTGCAGCTCGACACGGTCAGCCAACAGTTGCACGCTCGATCTCGCGCGCTTTCCCAGCCAGATAAAGACAACGACATCTCGATCCTGATGTCGGCACTCGCCGTGACGATGGAGGCGGTTCGTTCTCTTTGCGAGGATATGAACCAGCTCAACGGTCCGAAGGGCCTTGGATCCGACGGGCGCTAGCTGCCACTTCCCAAAGCCGTTGGAATTGCGTCTATGCGCAGCATCCCCTCCGGAATCACGCCAAGGGCGGGAACGACACGCGCGCCTCAAAGACCTTCAAAACGGTTCGCCAGCCAGTCCCTGAAAATCAGGGCGACCTTTCTGCGGTTCGGGGCACTTGGCGTTACCGCATAGAAACGCCTCCCTGTCTTCAGGGTGCGGTCAAGAGCAATGACGAGGCGGTTTTCTCGAAGGGGACGATCAATGAGAGGTCGCCAACCGAGCGCGATGCCTTCGCCATTTTCAGCAGCCTTCATCGCGACAAGGGAATCGTTAACCTGCAGCGATGTCGGCAAGGTCGGCGGAGCGCCGACGCCTGTAGCCCGCAACCAGTCGGCCCAACCGATCCTGAAGCGATACGGGTCAACGTAGTGTATAAGCCGATGGCACAGTATATCGCTGGCAAGTGACAGAGGCTTGCTCTTCGCCTGATAAACCGGGCTGCAAACAGGCAATATTTCCTCGTTCCACAGCGGAATGGCATCACAATCCGGCCAGTTTCCATCGCCGAGCCGAATGTGAACATCGATGTTGCTCGTCGTCATCGCTGGATCGCGGTCCAGGCATCGCAGGTCAATCATCAAGTCGGGATGGACTTGGCGAAATTCCGGCAGCAGCGGCATCAGCCATTCTGTTGCCATCACCGTCGAGGCGCTGATGACGAGGGTGTCTCGGCGAGGCATGCCGGCGATATCGTCAAGCGTTTCGGCGATCGACGCAAATCCCCCCGATACCGCCGAATAGAGGCGTTGGCCTTGCGTTGTCAGGCTTAACGCCCGCCTTTCCCGGACGAAAAGCGCGTGGCCGAGAGACGACTCGAGTTGTCGGATCCCGTGGCTGACCGCAGGCTGAGTGATGGACAATTCCGCGGCGGCTTTCGAAAAATTCAGATATCTCGCCGCAGCCTCGAACAGGATCAGGCTGTGGAGGGAGGGAATTGTCCGTCGTAACGACTGACTATCATGACTCATGGTTTCGAGTTCTTCGCCGTTCGAAAATTGCAGCGCACGGAATCTCCGTCACACGGTGCAAGACTGCGCACCGGCAAGAAGCGAAACACCTTATCGTTCGCGTGGTCAACAAGCCTGGAGGACGATCACCCACTCACCTGCCGGCCGATCCGGTCTTTATCCATCCTGCCTCATACTTCCATGAATTTATTTGCCCTTTACGGCCTCACGCCCTCGCCGGACATTGTCGTTCACCCGCCAGAACCCGACGTCGGGAGAACAGGCGACTACGACAATAGGCCGTCACGGGAACAATTGAGATGTCAAACGATCCATTGCTCCAGCCTTTCCAACTCAAGCATTTGACACTCCGAAACAGGATGATGTCGACGGCGCACGAGCCGGGATATACTGAGGACGGACTCCCGAAGGAGCGCTATCGTCTCTACCATTCGGAAAAAGCCAAAGGCGGGATAGCAATGACGATGATCGGCGGTTCGTCCGTCGTCGACATCGACAGTCCCCAGGCGTTCGGCAATATCCAGCTCCACAAAGACGAGTCCGTGAAGTGGCTTCGAGAGCTTGCCGACGACGTTCACGACCACGGCGCTGCCGTGATGATTCAGATCACTCACCTGGGAAGCCGAACCAACTGGAACAAAGGCGATTGGCTCCCGATAATCGATGCGTCCCACATCCAGGAGCCCGCGCATCGCGCCTATCCCAAGGCGATGGAGGATTGGGACTTCGAGCGCGTGATCACAGCCTATGCCGACAGTGCGGAGCGGGTCAAAGCGGCAGGGCTTGACGGGATCGAGCTCGAATGCGCCTCGCATCTCATCGCGCATTTTTGGTCTCCGGCAACAAATAAGCGGGAGGATGAATACGGCGGCTCGCTCGAGAACCGGATGCGCCTGGTGAACGATATTCTCACCGCCATCCGTAAGCGCATCGGTCACGAATTCATTGTCGGCGTCCGCATGGTCTGCGATGAGGTTTGGGATAAAGGGCTCTCGCGAGACGAAGGGGTGGAGATTGCCCGTCGATTGAAGGCCGGCGGTTTGATCGATTTCGTCAACGTCATTCGCGGCCACGTCTCAGAAGACGAGGCCTTGAGTCATGTGATTCCGAACATGGGAACCGCATCTGCTCCCCATCTCGATTTCGCCGGAGAGGTTCGTCAGAATGTGAAGATACCGACCTTTCATGCGGCAAGAATTCAGGATGTGGCTACCGCGCGACACGCGATTGCGAGCGGCAAGCTTGATATGGTCGCCATGACACGCGCGCACCTTGCCGATCCTCACATCATCCGCAAGGTGATCGAAGGGAAGGAGAATCAAATTCGCCCCTGTGTCGGCATGGGGTTCTGCATCGATTCCATTTACCCCGCTGGCAACGCCACCTGCGTGCACAATGCGGCGACTGGTCGGGAGGGCAGCCTCGCGCATGTGATCAGGAAGACCAACGGGCCAATGCATAAGATTGTGGTCGTCGGAGCGGGACCGGGCGGTCTTGAGGCTGCACGGGTCGCGGCCGAGCGGGGCCACAAGGTCACGGTTTTTGAGGCTGGATCCAAAGCAGGCGGACAAATTCTAATAACCGCGGCACTGAAACGCCGTCGCGAAATCCTTGGGATCGTGGACTGGCGCTTGTCTGAATGCGAGCGCCTCGGCGTCGAATTCCACTACAATCGCTTCGTCGATGAGAGTGACGTTGTGGCGGAAGAACCCGACGTCGTCGTCGTTGCCACGGGCGGACTGCCTAATGTTGACTGTCTTGAGGAAGGACAGGAGCTTGCGACGACCAGTTGGGACATCCTCGGCGGAAGCGTTCAGCCCGCGAAAAATGTGCTGGTCTACGACGACAACGGTTCGCACCCCGCCATGACGATCGCTGAGTTTCTGGCCGACGCGGGCTCGAATCTTGAAGTTGTCACGCCTGCACGAACCCTTGCGCCGGACATCGGGGCAACGAGCTACCCCGCCTATTTCCGTGCCCTCAACAAAGCCGGCGCAAAGATCACCCTGAACCTGCGCATTGAGCGCCTCGAACGTCGCGGCAACAGGATCGCAGTCATACTTTTCGACGAGTATTCCAAGGTCTGCGTCGAAAAAGAGGTGGACCAGGTTGTCGTCGAAAGCGGGACGAAGCCGATGGACGAACTCTATTTCTCGCTCAAGCCGCTCTCCCGGAACCAAGGTGAAATCGATTACCGGGCGTTCATAGCGGGCAAGCCGCAAGTTGTTGCCAATAATCCCGGTGGCAAGTTTCAGCTGTTTCGGATTGGCGATGCGGTCGCAAGCAGGAACATCCACGCGGCCATATACGACGCGCATCGATTCATGGCCGCGGTTTGATCAAGGCCGTAGGGTTGAATGCCCGCCAATCAGTTCGATTTCGGCCAGTCCTCCAGGGATCGATCTTAAAGGCATACGCAAGTCAAGGCATGCCTGAAGTCCCGAAAGATGTGGGCCTCGCCGTCTACAAGGTCGTGGCCATGATGGCTACGAGCGGGACTCGGTGATCTGATTGCAGGAATTGCGCGCAGGGATGACCCCTCGCCGCGCAATCATGAAGGCCAGGCCGACCGCTGGTGTTTCATGAAAAGGGGAACGAAAACTAGGAGCAAAAAATGATGAAGTTGTGGAAAATGCTTTGTGCCGCGGCCATGTTCGGAATGACCATGCTGCCCGCGCACGCGGAAGAAAAGACCATCACCATTGGCACGATGCAGTGGGAAGATCTGGGAGCGATCAGCGGTGTCACCAAGAAGGCGCTGGAAGATTCCGGCTACACCGTCAAGGTCGTGTCGTTCTCCGAATGGGGCATCGCCTATGCCGCTCTCAGCAAGGGCGATATCCAGATTCTCGCCTCGCTGACCGACTACGTCGCACAGGATTATTGGGACAAGAACAAGAAGAAGCTGGAGAAGATATCGCCGGTTTCGTTTGGCCTGTACCAGGCTATTGCGGTTCCGAATTATGTGCCGATCGACTCCATGGAGCAGTTGAACGGTAACGCCGACAAGTTCAGCGGCAAGATCGTCGGTATCGAACCGGGTTCAGGCCTGATGCGCGATGCCGCCAACTCGGTCAAAGCCTACGACCTCAAGCTACAGCTTGTCGAAGGCAGCACGGCTGCGATGACGGCTGAATTGAAGTCGGCCATCGACCGAAAGGAATGGATTGCTGTGACGCTCTGGGAGCCGTCGTGGATGATACAGAAGTACCCGGTCAAGTTTCTGAAGGATCCGAAGGCGATATTCCCGCTGGCGCAGACCTACAACTGGATAGCCAAGAGCGGCTTCTCCACCGAGAACCCGCATGCGCGCGAAGTCATCGCCAGCGTATATCTCCCGCTCGCAGATATCACCGCGATCGCCGGCGCGGTCGCCGACGGCAAGACAATGGACGAGGCGGTTAAGGGCTGGACCGACACCCATGCCGACCTCTTGAAGCGCTGGGAAAACATCAAGTCGAAGTAACGCTTAACTGCCGGGCCACCGAACAATCGGCGGCCCGGCTCAGACTTTACGCGGAGAGCCGCGGAGGGCTCGCTGGCATTCGGCCCCTGCTTATTACGCTGCCGGTGGACGATATCGAACCGACTTCGCCTTTTCCAACGCTTCGATCGTATCCTCGACGCTGAGGAGGACAGTGGTTTCCATCGCGCTGAGCGCGCCTCCTGCGCCGATAGCCAGTGCGACCGCCGCCATCGAGACGTTGTCAGGCGCCTCCCAAAGATTCCAACCATCATGCTCGCCGAAGGCGTACCAGAACCCGTGGAGCTTTCCGCCTACGGATTCAATATAGCTGCGTGCCGCCTCCCGGCGATCCTCGGGGTTTTCGATCATGCGCGCCCATGTCTCGGGCGTGTAGCTGAAGCGCGTGAGATACATGGCCATGGTGTGTGTCCTCCGCCAGAATAGCACAGTAAACGCTCAAGCCGGGGCGAAGGCGAGTCATTTCCAGCGGGAGGAACAGGCCGCTCAACGCTTCCTATCGCCAGTCTCCGGAAGCACCGCGAATACTGACGTCTAAAGGTCACTCCGCGTTCATTGAAAAGTAGATTTTAGCCGTTATTCGGAGCCCGCTTCTCATCTCATATCGGGTTCCGGCAATGGATCTTGCGACTGTTCTTCTTCTACACAAGTCTTCCTTCATCGTCGGAGCAATCTGCTTCTTTTACGTGAGATGGCGCTCCGGAGCGACGCCAGGGCTTGGCGTACTTGCCGGCAGTTTCTCTTTGCTTGCGATCGCCTCAACGCTCGCTGGTTTGGATGAGAGCCTTCATATGTCCGACGATGCCAGGACGTTCTGGAGTTTTTCACTCGGCGCCAATGGTTATGGGCTCATGGCGGTTGGGCTTTTCGGCCTCAGCCGGCGTCAAAACTCTCTACGAGACTGGTGGCCGTTACTCCTGCCCGTCGTCCTGACGCTGAGTGCGGTGATAACGCCATGGTATTTGAACAACGGATTGAGAGCATCGGTGTTCAACGGCAGCGCCGCCGTCCTGCTTGCCTTGTCAGGTTTCGTGATCGCCCGCGACTTCTTCCACGAGCGCCTTACCGCGCGGCTCGGTCTTTCTGCATCCATATGGGTGGCGACGTCTCTCTCCGTTTTGGTGGTCGTCGGCTTCGTCTTTCCGAACGATGCGCCCCTTCCTCCGCGCTACGCATTCTTTTTGCTGATCATCTGTCATTTCGCGGTGGCGCTGTTTGTGCTCGTGCTCGTGCAGGAGAGAGCCGAAGAGAAGCTTACCAGACTTGCAAATACCGATATGCTGACCGGCATTCCCAATCGGCAGCATTTCTTCAATTCGCTTCCGAAAAGCCTCGGCCCCGGAGACGCCTTCGTCCTCATCGATATCGACTTTTTCAAGCGTGTGAACGATATGTACGGGCACGACAAAGGCGATGTCGTTCTCATAAATGTTGCTCGGACAATTGCGCAGAATGTCCCCCCTTCCTGCGTGTTCGGCCGGCTGGGCGGCGAGGAGTTCAGCCTCTTTCTTCGCGGCCAAACGCAATCTTCCGCTTTTGCACTCGCTGAGCGGATACGCGAGGCGGTAAGCGCCGTCAGCCTTGTCTTCGAAGGAAATCAGGTCACCCCTTCCGTCAGCGCAGGCGTGGCACTTTGGGAAGCGGGTCTGACCGACCAAGACGTCCAGAAACGTGCAGATCAGGCGCTCTACATTGCCAAAAACAACGGCCGTAACAGGGTCGAATTGTTTAGCAGTGCCGGGTTGACCAGCAGCTTCCTTGCGCCGGAAATGGCACGGGCTCGCGCAGGCTGAAGAACGGTTGAAGGCGGTTCTCTCCCGAGCTATTTGCCCATCATAGCGGAGATGTCGGCAAATGCTGCAGAGCACGTTGACGCTGCGATCAAAGCTGCTAAAAAGCCAGCCATCGAATGATTGGGTCGCAAATCGGCAGCAATGACCGGTTGCTGGAATCAACAAAATGTCGATTTCTTAACCTTTTCAATCAGATGGAAGAGTGTCCGAGTGGTTTAAGGAACCGGTCTTGAAAACCGGCGTGCGGGAAACCGTACCGTGGGTTCGAATCCCACCTCTTCCGCCATTTCATATTGATTTTGTTATATAATTTCCGATTTCCGCTTGGGAGCTGCGCCCTTATCTTAACGGTAGGATGCCATCTCAGAAGCATCGGCGCGGTATCGCAGGCCTCCGTTTTAGTGTTGCCCCAATGATTCTGCTCGCCCTGACGCTCGCGGGCAATCTCCCAAAAATCACGATTGTCTTTTGGCGCGATTTCAATCATCTCGACGTTGCTGGGATATTCACTTGCGAACAAGTCAGCGAAACTGCTCAAAGTCATTTGGAGATAATTCGCTTGAAGCTTTTTGCATGGCTTTCCTGGATGAGTTGCTCGACTGAATGGGCGCCTTTCCCTTCCGAAGAAAAAGGAAACCTTGGCGGCATAGTCATGCGACGGCGCGGCGAGAAATTTCCATTGGTTGAAACTCGTATGCCGACGCCGGATGAACAATGTGAAGCACAGCTTTACTTCGCCATACGTTAGGCGGGCAGCTGCGCGTTGCCGTGGTCGCACTGATCATCACACCTTCGTCGATCTTGGTGAGTCTTACGCCTGCTCCTTTGCGTTGACGATGAGATGATATACAGGCTGCAGCAGGACGCGACTGCCATTAACTTAAGAATGGGGTCGGGCGGCAGATTGACGTCACGTCGCTGCCACGAGATCACGTGGCCGTCCTTTGAGCCGGCGTCGCAAAGACGTTCTCGCTGCAGCCTTGAAGCGAGTTTGGCTTGGTTCAACCTTCCAGCTGAGCGGCATTCTCCGCCATAATTTTCATCAGACATTCCTTCACGATCAGGCCCTCGGCGTCCGAGCAGCTTGATCCTCTACGAGGAGCCACAGATCCTGGAATTGCTCTGGTGAGTGCCCTCACGAGAGGTGAGAGTATATCAGGACGCCAACAGAACCCCAGAAGATTACTGGCATAAGTATCATCCCCGCAACAATGATCTTGGTCACAGCAATAGCTCCGCAAACTCCACCAAAGTCCGCAAAACCTATTGCAGCGACCGAAGCTTTGGTATCGGCATGAAGTCCGGGACAGATCGGACCTTGGTCTGAGTTTCGCTCGGCGGCCGATGAGGGTCGGGCTAACTCTCCCCGAGCGCTCGGCGGCACCGGCAAGTCCCGGTCGCAATGGCGAGCGCAACGACAATCAGCGCTGCCGCGACGGCGAAGGTGATCCGCATGCCTGAGTGAACCGCGTCGGGATGCGCCGCCGCAATATCGTGCGCTCCCGAAGAGAAAGCGAAGACGGCGCCCATGACGGAAGCGCCGGTGATCAGTCCGAGATTGCGCGACAGATTGAGCACGCCGGAGATGACGCCGCGCTGGTCGGGGCTGATGTCGGCCATGACGGTGGTGTTGTTGGCCGCCTGGAACAGTTGATAGCCTGGCGTCAGCATGGCGATGGCAGCGATATAGCCTGTAATGCCGGGAAGCACGGCCACGGCGACGGAGCCCGCCGCCATGGCGACGAGCCCGGCGATAACCACGAATGATGCGTCCAGACGATCGACCAGGCGGCCGGCCGGGATTCCGCTCAAGATGGAGATGACAGGGCCGATCGACATGACGAGCCCAACGAGAGTTTGATCGAGCCCGAGCGCGTGGGAGAGGTAGAACGGCGCGACCACCAGCGTCGCCATCATCACCGTTGCAACGAGCAGGTTCATCGCCAAGCTGGCGCTGAGCACCGGGTTGCGGAACACCGCCAAGCGGACCAGCGGCGATGCCGTTCTCGCCTCGGTGAACACGAACAGACCGGCGCCGAAGACAGCCGTGAGCAGCAGGGCAATGTTCAGCGGACCAAAACTGCCGCGCCCGATCGTCATCGCCAACGCATAGGCTGACAGCGTCAGGGCAAGCACCAGCGTGCCCATCGTATCGAAGCTGGTCCGATTCGCCTTCCCCTTGCTGAGATCGGCGGGCAGATAGCGATGGACGAGAACGAAGCTCAGCACGCCGAGCGGCACGTTGACGAGGAAGATTGCCGGCCAGCCGAGCCCGGCGATCAGGAACCCGCCAAGCGAAGGCCCAAGAGCGGTGCCGATCGCCGACATGGTTCCGAGCAACCCCATGGCGCTCCCGGTCTTCGCCTTCGGCACCGTTTCGCTGACGAAGGCGATGGTCAGCGCCATCATGATGGCGGCGCCCAGGCCCTGCACCGCACGCGCGGCAATCATCAGCCAGAGTGTCGGCGCCAGGCCGCAGAGGATTGAGGCCAGCGTGAAGAGCAGTATGCCGATGAGCAGCAGCCGGCGGCGGCCGGTGATGTCGCCGAGCCGTCCGACGCTGACGATCAGGGTGGTGATGGCGAGCAGATAAGCGAGCACGATCCACTGGACATCCTGGAAGGTGGCGTCGAATGCCTGCGCCAAAGTCGGCAGACCGACATTGGCGATGCTGGTGCCGAGCGATGGCAGCAGCATGGATAGGGAAAGACTGGCAAGCGCCCAGCGGGCGGAGGGTATGCGTTCGGCGACGGCCTCGCCTCGCTCTGCAATGACTGGTTTCACAATGGCCTCCTTTTCCGTGGGCCCGAATGGAGCCGATGAAAAGCTAGTCCGCTGCGTGGCGTGGCGGAAGGCGCACGATTTGCATTTCATTCATGCGTCTGACGCCACATCATGATGAAACCATGTTATATGGGATGCATGTCGACACCCGATCTCAACCTGCTCGTCACCCTGGACGTCCTGCTTGCAGAAGGCAGCGTTGCGCGCGCCGCCCGAAGGCTGCGGCTGAGCCCGTCGGCGATGAGCCGGGCGCTGGCCCGATTGCGCGAGACGACCGGCGATCCGCTGCTGGTGCGCGCCGGCCGCGGCCTCGTTCCCACGCCACGGGCGCTGGAACTGCGTGAGCGGGTCGGTTGGGTCGTCGAGGAGGCGCAGGCGGTGCTGCGGCCCTTGGAGGCGCTCGACCTCCAAAGCTTGGTCCGGACGTTTACACTGCGCAGCAGCGAAGGCTTCGCCGAGAATTTCGGTCCCGATCTCATCGCCCGCCTCAGCCGGGAAGCGCCAGGCGTCCGGCTGCGCTTCATGCAGAAGCCGGATAAGGACAGCACCCCGCTACGCGACGGTACCGTCGATCTCGAAACCGGCGTCGTCGGCGATACGACCAGTCCGGAGGTGCGGGCGCAGGCCTTGTTCCGGGACCGTTTCATCGGCGTGGTGCGCAGGGGCCATCCGCTCAGCGAAGGCGAGATCACGCCTCCCCGTTACGCGGCCGGCCGGCACATCATTGTCTCCAGGCGCGGGCTCGACAAGGGGCCGATCGATGAAGCCCTGAATGCGCTCGGGTTGGACAGGCAGGTCGCCACGATCGTCGGCGGCTTTTCCACGGCGCTGGCGCTCGCCCGAACCTCCGATCTGATCGCCAGCGTGCCCGAGCGTCACACGGAATCGCTGCGCGCGGGGATGCATAGTTTTCCCCTGCCCGTTCCGACGCCTGAGATCACGATTTCCTTGCTTTGGCACCCCAGGATGGATGCCGATCCCGCCCATCTCTGGCTGCGCGAGTGTGTCCGGGATGTCTGCGCGGCTATGTGATTGAAGGCCGCCTAAGGTTGACTATGCCATGTCGCCGTGATTTCCCGTCTCGCATCAACAAGCGAGGACATCATGGCTGACGACATTATCGTAAAAGACAGCAACGGAAGCCAGCTTCACGACGGCGATTCCGTAACGCTGATCAAGGACCTCAAGGTCAAAGGAACTTCGGAGACGCTGAAGCGCGGAACGCTGGTCAAGGGCATTCGCCTCACCGACAATCCCGGTGAGATCGAATGCAGCACCAAGCAGGTCAAAGGTCTCGTGCTGAAAACCGAGTTTTTGAAGAAGGCATAGGATCTCCGTCGCCCACCATCAATCGTTCCTGGGTGCCTCCTGCGGCACTTCCTCGGTGATCACCTCGAAACGGGAAAGCGTTGCCGGCCCGAAGGCCGTCGACATCGCGACATCCGTGGCGTCGCGGCCGGTTCCCATCAATATTCTGCCGATGCGCGGCGTATTGTGGCGGGCGTCGACCGTATGCCAGTGGCCGCCGAGAAAGACTTCGAACCAGGCGCTGAAATCCATCGGGTTGGGATCGATCGGCACGCCGATATCGCCGAGATAGCCGGTGCAATATCGGGCCGGGATATTCATGCACCGGCACAGCGCGATGGCGAGATGGGCAAAGTCACGGCACACGCCCGCCTTATCGGTGAAGCCGCCATGGGCGGTGCGCAGGAGGTCGGCCTTCTGGTAATCGAAGGTGATATGGTCGTGGACGAAATCGCAGATTGCCTGGACGCGCGTCCAGCCGAGCGACGTCGACGAGAAGGTTGCCCAGGCAAAATCTGCCAGCCTGTCGGTGTCGCAATAGCGGCTGCCGAGCAGGAAAACCAGCACATCGTCCGGCAGGTCATTGATCGCGTGCTGGACCGCATCATCGGGAACAATATCGGGTTGCCCGCTGTCGTAGATCTCGAATTCGGTGGAAATGGTCGTCAGTCCCGGCGGGGCGACGATCCGGCTGCAGGCATTGCCGAACCCGTCGGTATATTCCCAGGCCTCGATCGGCCGGTCGAATGTCAGGACCTGCTCACTCAGCAGATCGGCGCGCCGAGAGGGATGGATGTTGAGGACGAGCAGCATCGGCGTTGGTTGCGTGCATTCGTAGCCCAGATGAAACCCGGCGCGTATCTTCATTGTGGCTTCCCTATCGCGGCTCCGCATGTGCGGAGGTGAGTATGGAACGTTGATAGCGCTACCCGGTTCCCGCAAGGGACAACTGTCACCATACAGAGACTTGGTGGTGATCCGAGATTGCCCCGGAAGATTATCTCGGAGGTAATCCGGATTACCTCGGAGAGAATCGAGATTATCTCGTGGTGACGTTGACCTGCACCGTCATGCTGTCGAAATCCGCCCCGTCGCCATCATAGCTGCCGCTCAACGGGACTGCCTGGCGCGGATCGCGGGCAACCGCGACACGAATGAGATCGCGGTTGCCGACGATCCCGTTGGTCGGATCGAACTCCGCCCAGCCGGCGCCGGGGAGATAGATCTGGCACCATGCATGGGTGGAACCGCCGCCGAGCACCGTGGAGCCGTCCCGGTCGGGAACATAGACATAGCCCGTGACGAAGCGCGCCGCGAGCCCAAGGACGCGGGCGGCCTCCATCATCAAAAGCGCGAAATCCCGGCAGGTGCCGGAGCGAAGCTGCAAGGTCTGCACCGGGGTCTGTGTTCCGTGTTCCATCCGGCGCTGATAGACGAAGCTTTCCCGAATGGCGTAACAGAGCGTCATCAGCAGATGCCCGGTTTCCGTCGGACGCCCCTGGCGCACGAACTGCCGTGCCCAGCGTCCGACCTCGTCGTTCGGATCGGGATAATGGCGCTGCATGGCCGGCGTCAGATCGGCAATCTCCTCCTTGTCGTAGGAGAATGGATAAATCAGGGCCGCCTCGTCGACCTTGAGATCCAGGGCGACCTGGGGCGTATGATCGAGGGTGATCCAGGTTTCGAAGCGAAGCTCGGACGCTGGCCTCGAAATATCGATGAGCGCCACGCAATTGCCGAAAACATCGTGGATCCAGCGGACATGACTTTCCTCGGGATAGGTCGTCAGCGACGCTTCGATCAGCCGCTGGTCGAAACTGTCGCGCGGTCGGAACATCAGGCGATGCTCGCCGAAATCGACCGCCCTGACGTAACGATAGGACGTTATGTGGCGGACGGAAAAAATCGTCATCGGCCGCCGTCCGGTAATCTGTTCACCTTGCTGCTCCAAGGCGGTGACGCCGCCTCTCCTCTGCGGGAGCGCCCTGCCCGCTTTTCCGCTTATCCCGATTTCTTGTCATATAAGCACATTCGAAAGATTGCTATTGTAGCTTCACCGATCGACGGCAGAGCCGTCCAACCTAAGAGGATAACATGCATATCATCTGGGACGTTCTGACACTTCTGCTGACAATCGGCTCGCTCTATGGCGGTCGCGAATACCGGATTATTCGCGCCCGTGCCCGCGCCCAGAACTGGGGCAACTTCTGATTCGATCGCGATATTTCTGATTCGATTCCGAGTCATGGTCGCATCGGATCGTTGCCGGTCGCGGCTACGTCGAATGACGTAAAGCCATACGCTTAAGGAAATGCTTTATTAGACGAGACGGCTTCCATCCGTCCATTCTCCCTGTTATTTGAAGCCCGCCTCACCCCAGGCGGGCTTTTTTAGCGATTAATACGCATCACTTCTTGGCGCCGGCCGAAAGCACCCGATGGGTCGCGTTGTCCATTGCGTGGCTCGCTTCCTGTCCATCCTTCTTCAGCCCGTATGCGGTATTGCCGCAGCCGGAAAGGGTGAGCAGGCAGATGCAGGCGATGGCGATTGCAGCTTTTGACATCGAGTGTTTCCCCCGGATCGAATGGCTTCTGGATAAAATGATGCGCTTCGTGGCAAAATCAATCCGTCGGGGCTGGCATGACGGCGAAGTTATTCTGAACTCCGTCCATCACCGGAATTGCTTCATTTGCGCCTGGAAACAAATTTCGCCCCGCCACGGAATTAATCCTTCGTATTTCCAACGGAGCGAACGGCCGACGGGTTGGGTTAATCCCAAAACGCCGTAAAATATTGAAGTGTACTCCCCCGGAGGCATTGTTTGTCATCGCGAGTTTGACCGCAGTCTTTTCAAAGCAAGAAAAACATTCACTAGTCATCTATCGCACGACTCGTCGCCAGCTATTCGAGTATTTATTAATCCGTGTCGCAAAAGAACAGGTTGTGTCATTTTGATATCTTAAGTTTTACTCAAATGCAGCGCTTAACTATTTATTAGTAATAATCTTGCGCGTCGTCCGCTTCAGCTTATGCTTTAAGCATAGGGGAGAGGAAAGATGTTTACGAAAAGTCTGATCATGCCTTTGGGATTCGCAATTCTCGCCATATCAGGCCTGCTGTTTCAGATAGCCGCCTACGTGCTGAACTCCCCGGTCACCGTGCTGCAGCCCTGAGTCACATAAGTTGCTGAACCCGCAAGCAATCTCGGTAACTGGGAGTGGAACTTCCTCTCGTTTCGTGCATTCTGTGACTCGTTTTGCCAGGAGGGAGATAACCATGGAAAACGCAGGCGTGGGTTGGATTGCAGCCATCATCATCGGCGGTATCGCCGGATGGCTGGCGGAAAAGGTCATGAGCAGCAACATGGGCTTGCTCATGAACATATTGCTCGGCATCGTCGGCGCCATTGTCGCCAACTGGATCCTGGGTCTGTTGCACATCCAGCCGCTTGCCGGTTGGCTGGGCTATCTGATCACCGGTTTTATCGGTGCCTGCATCCTGATTTTCATCGGCCGTCTCATCCGCCGCTGACCCCGGCCGCTGGCCTCAATCTGCGCGTTAGACATATCGAAAGCCGGGCGTTGATGACGTCCGGCTTTTTCTTGAGCTCTGAATTCCCGTTCAGCGGCGGCTGAGCAGGCCGAACACATAGGCAATGCCTGCCGTCACCGCGAGTGCCATGAGCGGTTCTTCGCGCACCTTGTCGCGCAGCCGTTCGGTCATTACCGAAGCCTCGTCCGTCACCGCCGATTTTGCGCCCTGCCCCAGCGCGACCACGCTTTCCGTCAGCCGGGAGAGATCGTTGCGAAGGGCTGCGACCTGCGCCGACAGATCGTCTGCTGCGATATCAGCCTTGACACGCGCGGCGGTGGATTCGGCGGAAGCGGTTTTCAATTCTGCCATGGTCTGCTCCTGTTTCATGGGATGCCGCTTCAACGAAATGGCGGCCCGAAAAGTTCCGCCGCAACCGATCTTTTGTTCGCCGCAAAGCCGCCGCGGCCGGGCAGCCGCCTTGTGCAGCTTTTCGCGCGACAAACCCTTCATTTCCTGTCGGGTTTGTTTTAAGGAACGTCGAATGTCCGCCGGCGCGCGGCTCAATGATACTGCGAGGTTTGCGTTTCCATGTTGCATATCCTGAGAAGAGCTGCTCAGACCTGGGTTGCCAAGCTCCTGCTGCTTTTGCTCGTCGTCTCCTTCGGTGTCTGGGGCGTGTCGCATGAGCTGTTAACGGGCGGCAACAGCACCACGGTCGTGACCGTCGGCGATCAGCATGTGGACGTCAACGAATTCCACCTCGCCTATCAGCGCCAGGTGGCAAGCCTCAGCCAGCAGTTCGGCATGCGCCTCACCCCCGAGCAGGCCCGCGCCTTCGGCATCGAGCAGCAGGTGCTTGCCCAGCTCGTCGCCGGCGCCTCGCTCGATCAGCTCGCCGAAGACATGAACCTCGGCCTGTCGGAGGACCGCCTCGCCCAGCTGATCGCCGACGATCCGGCTTTCAAGGCCGTCAACGGCCAGTTCGACCGTGAGCTCTTTGTCTCGCGCCTGCGCAATGCCAACATCCGCCAGGACGACTACATCAAGGAGCGCAGCAAGGTCGCCGTCCGCAGCCAGGTCGTCGATGCCATCTCGAACGGATTCACCGCGCCGAAGACGCTGGTCGACGCCTTGAAGCTTTATGGCAATGAAAGCCGCAGCGTCGATTACCTGCTGCTCACCAACGCCAATATCGAGCCGATCAAGGCGCCCGCCGACGACGTGCTGGCGACGTGGTTCGAAGGTGTCAAGCAGCGTTATCGGGCGCCAGAATACCGCAAGCTCATTTATCTCAAGCTGCAGCCCGCCGATATTGCCGACGCTGCAACCGTCACCGACGATCAGATCCACGAAACGTTCGACAAGAGCAAGGATATCTACCGCACACCGGAAAGCCGCACCATCGAACAGTTGACCTTCGCCAGCAAGGATCTTGCCGCCGCCGCCGAAACGGCGCTGAAGAGCGGCACCAGCTTCGATCAGTTGGTCTCCGACCAGGGCAAGACGGCAAGCGACGTGCTGCTCGGCGAATTCACCAAGGACAAGGTTCCCGACCAGGCCGTTGCCAATGCAGCCTTCGCGGTTTCGCGCGATGGCGGCACGACGCCTGTGGTCGACGGCTCCTTCGGGGCCGTCATCCTGCGCATCACCAACATCAAGCCGGAAACGGTGAAGAATTTCGACGAGGTGAAGGAGGATATCCGCAAGCAGCTGGCGCTTTCCAACGCCTCTCAGGAGGTGATCAACGTTCATGACCGCATCGAAGACCTGCGCGCCGGAGGTTCCACGCTCGAGGATATCGCCGGTCAGCTGAAGCTCCAGGCCGTCACCGTCGATGCCGTCGACATGACCGGCGCCGACAAGGAAGGCAAAGAGGTCAAGGATCTCCCGGCCAAGCAGCAGTTGCTCGGCGAAGCCTTCAAGACCGAGGTCGGCGTCGATGCGCCGCCGCTGCCGATCGGCAATGACGGCTATGTCTGGTTCAACGTCCTTGAAATCACGCCGGACCGCGATCGCCCGATCGCCGAGGTGCGCGAAAAGGCCGTCGAGGACTGGACCGCCGAACAGCAGAAGGCCGAGCTCGCCAAGAAGGCCGACGCATTGAAGGCCGAGGCGGCGAAGGGCACGGCACTTGCCGATATCGCAACGCCGCTCGGCATCGCCGTCGAAAGCAAGAGCGGTGTCACCCGCTCCACCGACGATCCGGTGCTCGGCCGCGCCGGCGTCACCGCCGCCTTCTCCGGCCCGGTCGATACGGTCGCGAGCGCCGTCGGCGCCGATCCCTCGACGCAGATCCTGATGAAGGTCACCGAGGTCAACAGTGAGCCGACCGGCGACGTCCTGAACAACCGCGATGCCCAGATCACCGCCATGGCCAATGCCGCCGGCGACGACATCCTCGATCAGATGGTCAACCTGCTGCAGACGCAATACGGCGCGCAGATCAACCAGAAGCTCGCCGAACAGGCGACAGTCCGCTAGGAGGCCTTATGACCGATCTGAAGCCGTTCCTGGCCAAGGCCGCAAGCCGCGAGCCGCTGACGCGTGACGAGGCTCGTGCCGCCTTCGACATCCTGATGTCGGGCCAGGCGACGCCCTCGCAGATCGGTGGCTTCCTGATGGCGTTGCGCGTGCGCGGCGAAACCGTCGACGAGATCGTCGGCGCCGTCACCGCGATGCGCGCGAAAATGCTGGCCGTCGAGGCGCCGGCCGATGCGATCGACATCGTCGGCACCGGCGGCGATGCCAGCGGCACCTACAATATCTCGACGCTGGCGGCGCTGATCGTCGCCGGCGCCGGTGTCCCCGTCGCCAAGCACGGCAACCGGGCGCTGAGTTCGAAATCGGGCGCGGCCGACAATCTGGCCGCACTCGGCGTCAAGCTCGATGTCAGCCCCGAGATCATCTCCCGCTGCATCGCGGAGGCCGGCGTCGGCTTCATGTTCGCGCAGATGCATCATTCCGCCATGCGCCATGTCGGCCCCTCCCGGGTCGAACTCGGCACGCGCACGATCTTCAACCTGCTCGGCCCGCTCTCCAATCCGGCCGGCGTCCGACGCCAGCTGCTCGGCGTCTTCTCGCCGCAATGGCTGGTGCCGCTCGCCGAAGTCATGCGCGATCTCGGCTCCGAATGCGTCTGGGTGGTCCATGGCGACGGCCTCGACGAGATCACCACCACCGGCGTCACACAAGTCGCGGCGCTCGAGGACGGCAAGATCCGCACCTTCGAGCTGTCGCCCGCCGATTTCGGCGTCAGCCCTTGCGTGCTCGCCGACATCAAGGGCGGTGACGGTGTTGCCAACGCCGCAGCGCTTCGCGAGGTGCTCGGCGGCGCCAAGAATGCCTATCGCGATGTCTCGCTCGCCAATGCCGCCGCCTCACTGGTCATCGCGGGCAAGGCCGGGACGATCCGCGACGGCATGACGCTTGCCGCGCAGTCGCTGGATAGCGGCGCCACCGCGCTCGCCCTCGACAAACTCATCGCCGTTTCCAACGATATCGACTAGGATTGCCCGATGACCGATATCCTGAAGAAGATCGAACTCTACAAGCGTGAAGAGATTGCCGCCGCAAAGGCGACGGTGTCGCTCGCCGACTTGAAGGCGATGCAGGCCGGTCAATCCGCCCCGCGCGGTTTTCACAAGGCGCTCGTGGCCAAGCGTGATGCCGGCAATTTCGGCCTCATCGCCGAGATCAAGAAGGCGAGCCCCTCGAAGGGTCTCATCCGTCCGGATTTCGATCCGCCGTCGCTGGCGAGCGCCTATGAGGCCGGCGGTGCCGCCTGCCTGTCCGTCCTGACCGACAGGCCGAGCTTCCAGGGCGCGCCGGAATTTCTAACGGCCGCCCGCGCGGCCTGCGCGCTGCCGGCACTGCGCAAGGATTTCATGTTCGAGACCTATCAGGTGCACGAGGCCCGCGCCTGGGGCGCCGACTGCATCTTGCTGATCATGGCTTCGCTGTCGGATGATGAAGCCGAGCGACTGCAGGACGAAGCCTTCGACCTCGGCATGGACGTTCTGGTCGAGGTCCACGACGCCGAGGAGATGGAGCGGGCGCTGAAGCTCTCTTCGCCGCTCGTCGGCATCAACAATCGCAATCTCCGCACCTTCGAGGTCAGCCTCACCGTCAGCGAGGCGCTTGCATCAATGGTGCCGGACGACCGGCTGCTGGTCGGCGAAAGCGGTGTCTTCACCCATGCCGATTGCAAAAGGCTGGCCGCCAGCGGCATCAACACCTTCCTGGTCGGCGAAAGCCTGATGCGCAAGGACGACGTGGCGGCCGCCACCCGCGCGCTGCTCTTTGGCGAAGCCGCCATCGCGGCCGAATGATATGAGTGGCGGAAAGCCTGGTCTGACCCATATCGATGCCTCCGGCGAGGCGCATATGGTCGATGTCTCCGACAAGGCCGAAACGGTGCGCATCGCCACCGCCGAGGGCCATGTGAAGATGACGCCGCAAACCCTCGCTCTCATCCGCCAAGGCAATGCCAAGAAGGGCGACGTGATCGGCACCGCGCGCCTTGCCGGCATCATGGCGGCAAAACGCACCGCCGATCTCATCCCGCTCTGCCATCCGCTGATGCTGACGAAGGTCACGGTCGAGATCGAGGAAGATGCCGCCTTGCCCGGCCTGCGCGTCACGGCAATCGCCAAGCTCACCGGTAAGACCGGCGTGGAGATGGAGGCGCTGACCGCGGTCTCGATCGCTTGTCTGACGATCTACGACATGGCCAAGGCCGCCGATAAAGCAATGGAGATCGGCGGCATCCGGCTCCTGGAAAAGTCCGGCGGAAAATCCGGTGATTTTCGTCATCCGGAGGCAAGATGAACCTTCTACCGGTCGCCGAGGCCCTCAACCGCTTGCTTTCTCGCGCAAGACCCGTCGCGGCATCCGAGACGCTGCCGCTTGCCGAGGCTGAGGGCCGCGTTCTGGCCGTCGATCTCACGGCCGGCCTCACTCAGCCGCCCTTCAATGCCTCCGCTATGGATGGCTATGCGTTGCGCCGTGAAGACGCGCCGGAGCCGGGCGCCGTGCTGAGGGTCATCGGCACGTCTTCCGCCGGCCACGGCTTCGAGGCAAGCGTCGGCAAGGGAGAGGCCGTCCGTATCTTCACTGGCGCGCCTGTCCCGCCGGGCGCCGACAGCGTCCTGCTGCAGGAGGATGCGGAAAAGATCGAAGGCGGCATCCGAACCAATTTCCCTGTGCGACAGGGCCAGCACGTGCGTCCCCGCGGCCAGGATTTCGTCGAAGGCGAACCTGTGCTTTCTGCCGGCACGGTGCTCGATTTCTCGCGGCTGACGGTCGCTGCCGGCATGAACCGGCCTGAGGTCGAGATTTTCAAGCGTCCGCTGATCGCCATCCTGGCAACCGGCGACGAGTTGCTGCCGCCCGGAAGCACGCCCGGCCCTTCGCAGATCATCGCCTCCAATACGTTTGGTATTGCAGCCCTTGCCCGCAAAGCCGGCGCCGATGTGCTCGACCTCGGCATCGTGCCTGACGATAAGGCCAGGATCACCGCGGCGATCGACACGGCGCGGGACGCCAAGGTCGATGTCATCGTCACGCTCGGCGGCGCATCGGTCGGCGACCATGATCTGGTGCAGGCGACGCTTGTTGAGGCCGGTATGCAGCTCGATTTCTGGCGCATCGCCATGCGTCCCGGCAAACCGCTGATGGTCGGCAGCTTCGGTGAAACGCATGTGCTCGGCCTGCCCGGCAATCCGGTCTCGAGTCTCGTCTGTTCTTTGCTGTTTCTCGAACCGCTGATCCGCAAGCTCGCCTCCCTGCCGCCGGTGCAGCGCGAGACGACGGTGGAGGCGGCCGTCACACTGCGCGCCAATGATCACCGACAGGACTATATCAGGGCGAGGCTTTCGAAATCCGCTGCCGGAAACTGGCTGGCCGAGCCCTTCGGCAAACAGGATTCCTCAATGATGAAAGTGTTTGCGCAGGCCGACTGCCTCATCATACGCCCGCCACATGCGGGGAAATTGCCGGCCGGAGCTCCCTGCCCGGTCATGCAGTTGCGGCCGGATCTTCTCGTTTAGCTGCATCTCCAGCTATTCGCAGAGCGAAAAGACACCCGCCTGCACCGCTTTGCCCCCGGTGCCTGCGCCGAAATCCGCAACGGCATGGGTCGCGATTCGCTTGAGCTGTCCCTGTGGCAGGTGAGCGCGTTCGGGATCGCCGATGAGCACGTCAATGCCACTCGATTGGCAGCGCCGCAGGAAGGCCATCACCCGCAAGGCAAGCGAAGGATCGTAGAACAGGTCACCGACCACAAGCAGATCAGTCTCCTCCGGCGGCGGCTCGTCCATGATATCGGCGGCGATGATCGCAATAGCGACCCCATTGATCGCCGCGTTCAGGCCGATCGCGGCAATGGCATTGGCATCGACATCGACCGCCGTGACCGCGGCAGCTCCGGCCTTCGCCGCCGCGATGGCGACGAGCCCGGAGCCGGCGCCGAGATCGAGGACGCGGCGGCCTGCAACGATTTCCGGCCGGTCGATCAGATGGCGGGCAAGCACGGCGCCGCCGGCCCAGGGATAGGCCCAGTAGGGCGCTGGATCGGTCTCTCCCCGGCCGGCAAGCCGCCAGAGCCCGCTTGCAGGGCCGGCCTGGTGAAGCAGAATTTCGGGGATGGAGGGAACCGGCGATATCGGCAGATTGGCCTGGATGAAGGCGGCTGGGTCGGGTTGCGGCTGGCTGGCGCGTTTCATCGTCGTCCACTCCTGCCGGCGCTGAAGCTCAATAATTCTTCATGGCAAGATGCGGCATGCCGCCGTCGAGGAATTCCTCGCCATAGGCGACGAAGCCGAAACGCTGGTAGAGCGGCAGTTTATCGGCCTGTGCCGTGAGATAGAAGCGGTTGTCGCGCGCATCGCGATGCAGTTCCATCGCCCGCCCGATCATCGCGGCGGCAATGCCGCGGCCGCGCCATGAGCCGGCAACCGCAACGCGGCCGATCTTCACATGTTCCTCGGCGTAAATGAGCCGCAGCGTGCCGGACACCTCGCCTGCCGTGACGGCGACGAGATGGTGGGCGGTGAAATCGCCGGCATCGAATTCCTCGGCTTCGGGAACCTTCTGCTCATGTACGAAGACTGCACGCCGCAGCCGGAAGGCTTCGTTACAGAGCGTACTGAAGACCGGTACGCTGAGGATCGTTGTTTCCACCATCACAGGAGCTCCCCGAGGAATACGACCCAAGGCCCTTCGCCCGAACTGGCGAAGGGGTCCCGCGATTCAAACTGCTGCAGCATCCAGCGCTGTAATAGCAAGATCAGCCGGGCTTCTTTTTTGAAAATTTGGCCTTCGGTCCGCCGCCCTTGCCCTCATATCTGGGGGCCTCAGATCTGGCGCCTTCGAATTTCGGTTTGTCGAATTTCGGCTTGTCGGATTTGGGTCCATCGAAAGCAGGCTTGCCCGGCTTTTTGCTCCAGGGCTTGCTGTCCCGTCTTTCCCCGCCGGCATTGTCAGCCGCAGCATATCCGCCGCCCGGACCCTTGCCGAACTTGTTCTTCGGGCGCTCGCTGCGGAACGAGTCGTCCGGGCGCTCGTCACGGGATGGCTTGCCGGCATAGGGTTTCGGCGACGGCGCCCGGCTGAAATCCGGTGTGCCCGAAAGCCGGGTCACGCGGATGCCGCGTTCGAGTGCCTTGTTCGGTCCGATCGCCGCCTGGAAGCTTTCGGCGCTCGCCGCGGCGATCTCCACGAAAGTTTCCTCGGGCTGCATCTTGATCGCGCCGATCTCGCGCTTCGTCACATTGCCGTTGCGGCAGAGCATCGGGATCAGCCAGCGCGGCTCGGCATTCTGCTTGCGCCCGACCGAGATAGAGAACCAGACGCTGGCGCCGAAATCCTCACGCGGTCCCTTCTGCGCAGGCTCGTACGGCTCGGCATTGTCGCGGCGCTTGCGGTTGCGCTCGTCCTGCACGGTAACCTCAACGAGATCCTCCGGCGCCGAATGATTGGTGCGGTATAGACGCAGGAAGGCGGCGGCAAGCTTTTCGGCGCCGTGGCTGGCGAGAAGCTGCTGCACCAGCCCCTGTTCTTCTTCCTGCGGTGTTTCGTTGAAGATCGGGTCGGCAAGCAGACGTTCGTCGTCGCGCTCGCTCACCTCCTCGGCCGAAGGCGGCCGCGCCCAGGCAGCCGAAATTCCGGCATTTTCGAGCAGGCGCTCGGCCTTGCGACGTGCGTTCAGCGGCACGATCATGGCGCTGATCCCTTTGCGCCCGGCCCGGCCGGTGCGGCCACTGCGGTGCAGCAGCGTTTCCGGATTGGTCGGCAGGTCGGCATGGATGACGAGATCGAGACCCGGAAGGTCGATGCCGCGGGCGGCGACGTCGGTCGCGATGCAGACGCGGGCACGTCCGTCGCGCATCGCCTGCAGCGCATGGCTGCGCTCGTTCTGCGTCAGCTCACCGGAAAGCGCCACCACGGCGAAATTGCGGTTGTTGAACCGCGCAGTCAGATGGTTGACGGCAGCGCGCGTCGAGCAGAAGACGATGGCGTTGGTCGCCTCATAATAGCGCAGCACGTTGATGATCGCGTTCTCGCGGTCGCTGGGCGCCACCATGAGCGCGCGATATTCGATGTCGACATGCTGCTTTTCCTCGGCCGCGGTGCTGATGCGCACGGCATCGCGCTGGTAGCTCTTGGCAAGCTTGGCGATCGCCGCCGGCACCGTTGCCGAAAACATCAAAGTGCGGCGTTCGTCCGGCGCCGAATCGAGAATGAATTCCAGGTCCTCGCGGAAGCCGAGATCGAGCATCTCGTCGGCCTCGTCGAGCACGGCAGCCTTCAGCTCAGACATATCGAGCGCCCTGCGGCGGATATGGTCGCAGAGCCGGCCGGGCGTGCCGACGACGATATGGGCGCCGCGCTCGAGCGAGCGACGCTCGCTGCGGATGTCCATGCCGCCGACGCAGCTTGATATCACCGCGCCGGTCATTTCGTAGAGCCATTCGAGCTCACGCTTCACCTGCAGGGCAAGCTCGCGCGTCGGGGCGATGACGAGGGCGAGCGGCGCGCCGGCATTGCCGAAGCGCTCTCGGCCTTCGAGCAGCGTCGGCGCCAGCGCCAGGCCGAAGGCGACAGTCTTGCCGGAACCGGTCTGGGCCGAGACCAGCGCATCGGAAGCGGCGAGCGCCGGATCGAGCATCGCCTTTTGCACCGGGGTGAGTTCGGCGTAACCGCGCTTCTGCAACGCCTTGGCGATCGCCGGGACGACGCCGTTGAATTCTGTCATGGGTTCGATCTTTCGGAACTGTCAGGCGCGTGACTGCGCCATGGCCGGAGCCAGCCGGCGGGGTATTTGCGCCGTTCCTAACCGCTCCCGCGGCGATTGTCAAAGCGTGCGGCTACGCCACAGCCACGCGTCGATGTGGCTCGCCCGGCCGCGCAGCGTCGTTTCCAACGGTCCCTCCATCCGGCCGGACTGCGCAAGCACGCTGTCGGGGCCTGCCGCGCGGACGATTTCGGCGCTCAACGCCAGCTCGACGCCATGGCGGGCGGCCACTTCCATCAGGCGGCTGCCGACATTGATGGTGTCGCCTGCCGCGGTGATCTGCTGCCGGTCGCCGGTACCGAGACGCGAGGCGACGATCGGCCCGCAATGGGCGCCGACCTTGAAGCCGATCTTCTTCTGGGCGAAGCCCGCATGCGCTTGAAGCCAGGCCCGCGTGCGCTCACACAGGCTCACCGCGCAGGCAGCAGCCCGGGCGGCATCGTCATCGGAGGGTTCCGGCAGGCCGAACAGGATCATCGCCCCGTCGCCCATGAAGCTGGTGATGGCGCCGCCATGGGCGCGCGCCTCCTCGTCGATCAGTTCGAAGAAGCCGCTCAGCACCTTGCTCACCGCCACCGGTCCGACGGTTTCGCTGAGGCCGGTAAAGCCCGAGAGATCGATGAAGATGACGGCGGCGTTCTGGCGCACCGGCGTGGCGAGGAAATTCGGATCGCGCGCCAGCCACTCGCCGAGGCCGGGCGCCTCGATGCGCTGCAGGAGCGCGCTCTGTTCGGCATAATGGCGGGCGCGGCCACGGTCGCGCCAGAGTTCGGCCGCGCCGAAGATCAGCGCCGGCGGCAGCGCTGCGGCGATCGGCAGCGCCGCACTCAGCCAGTAGCCATGCGCATAGGCCGACAGATTGAGCATCGCCCAGACGATCAGCGTCAGCACGATGATGACATAGCCTGCCGCACTGCGGCGCCAGGCGACCAGCGAAACGAGCACGAGCGTCAGACCGATGGCGGTGGCGGCATCGATCAGCCTTATCCTGTGGTCGCGCACCATGCCGTCGCCGGTGACGAGATGGGTAATCGCCGTCGACATTACCTCGACACCTGGCATGACGGGATCGAACGGCGTCGGAAAGACGTCGCCGCCACCGGTGACCGTCGAACCGATGACGACGATGCGGCCGGCGATCGCATCCGCCGAAAGCTTGCCATCCAATGCATCGGCGGCACTGAAGGTGGCGATTCTGCCGTGCCCGCCGTAGAAGGTCACCGGCAACCGCTGGCCGATATCGGTGGGAATGCGCAGCTTTCCGAGCATGATGGCGTCGGGTTCGATGGTGGGATTGACTCCGAGCGCCACTGAAGCGACACGCAGCGGAAAAGCCGGATCCAGCCGCTCTGCGGTACGCGAGATCAGCGGAATGAAGCGCGGCGTGCCGGTCTGGTCGGTTGCGACATTGACGATGCCGACCGCGGCTGCCTCGGCGAAACGGGGAAGCGGCAGGAGAAGCTGGTTTGCCTCAGGGATGGCGGCAAGCGGATCGTCGGCGGTATCGCTCACGCGCTGCCGACTCTGTGCAAAGGTGGCCGCAGCCGCAATCACGCTCGGTCCCTGGCGAAGGGCTGAGGTCAGTGCCGCGTCGCCCTCCTCCGGCCCCGGATCGACCAGCAGAATATCGATGGCCACGGCTTTCGGCTTCAGCGCGGTGATCGCCTCGATGAGGCGCGCAAGCGTCGCCCGATTTAGGGGATAACCATGCGCCCCGGCGGTGCGGTCGTCGATCGCAACGATCGAGACAACAGGAGGCGGTGTCTTCGCCCCGACGATGACGCTGCGGATATCGGCAAGCGAGGCCTCCATCCGGTCGAGAATGCCGCTTCCGGCATTGAGATTGGTATAGCCGAGTGCTGCCGCCCAAAGACCGGCGAGCAGCAGCGCGATCACAGTCTGCAGGCGGTAGTTCATAGGATTTATTGGCCAAGGCGGGCAAGAAGGGCGGCGGCGCGCGGCGCCGGCCAGCGACGCACGACGAGGGGTTCGGTTCCGCCGCTGACATCGACGCCCTCACCCGGCGACAGCACCACCGGCTCGCCGGCCGGCCGGCGGACCGCGACGCTGCCTCTGACGACCAGCACCGAGGTCTTGCCACCCGCGACATCGACAGCCCATTGAGTGCCGCGCACGGCGGCGATCGCCTGCGGCGTCACGACCTGGAAACCGCCGGCATGCTGCGTGCTGTCGACATCGACGAGGATCGCCTTGCGGCGCAATGCCGCCGAATCAGGGCTGCCGTCGCGGTTGCGGTCGACGAGGCTGTAGGCCGCCCCGGCCTCTGCCGTTACCGTGACACCACCTGGACAACTGAGCACCTGGCGGGCGCCGGCATCACGCGAGACCGTGCAGCCGGCAGACTGCGCAACGGCCGCCCCATGCGGAATGAGGCCGACAGCGAGTGCGGCGGCAAGCAGGCTACGAAGCGTCCTATTCATGGAAAGTCCCCTTGACCGCGCGGGACAGCTTTTCGAAAGCGCCCCGCCAACCGTCTTCTTCCATGTGCGGCATGATAGCCGAATTCGGATATTTCCCTAGGCAAAAAAGCGAAGCGGCGGAATTCTTAAGTTCTGCGGTCCGTTTCAGGTGCCGGTCCGACATAACGCGCCCGCGGCCGGATCAATTCGCCGCTGTCGATCTGCTCCATCGCATGCGCAAGCCAGCCGGCGGAACGGGCAAGCGAGAAAATGATGATCGGCGCCTCCCTCGGGAGATCGAAAGCGGCTGCCATCGCAGCAAGCGCGAAATCGACATTGACCCTCTCGCCGACCATCTCCTCGCCGGTTTCCCGAACCGCGGCAAACTGCGGCGGCAGGGGAAAGTGCGGCAGCAGCGCCAGAGCCCTGATGTCGCCATCGGGATAGAGCGGATGGCCGAAGGCCGACAGGCGATTGCCCTGGGCAAGCGTGCGGCGGATCGCCTGCTCCGCCCCAAGGGCGGATGCTGCCTCGATCAAGGCGTCGACGCCCTGCCAGGCGGCCCCATGCAGCGGTCCTGTCAGCGTCGCCAGTCCCGAAAGCACGGCGGCGGAAAGGGCCGCACCCGCCGATGCCGTGACCCGCGCCGCGAAGGTGGAGGCGTTGAGTTCATGATCGGCCATCAGCACCAGCGCGCGGCGCAGGCAATCGGCAGCATCCGGCCGCCGCCAGCTGGCAGCAAGCCGCAGATGCAACGGCTGCTCCGGCGGCCCCGGGGCCAGCGCATCGGCGAGGGTGCAGAGAACCCCGCCTGCTTCACGGCGAAGTGCGGCCTGTGAGCGGCCGAGCGACGGCAGATCGGATGCCACCCGCCCTGCCAACGCCCGGAAGGCCGCTTGAAGCGACGGAGAGGTATTTCCGGTTCTGCTCCCGGAGAGGAAGGCTTCCGCGCCGTTCCAGAGCAGTGCTGCCGTCTGCTCCAGCGTCGCGACGTCAGCGAAATCGGCCGCATCCCGGCCGCGATAGAAAAGCCGTCCGCCTGTGATGGTCGAGATTGCCGAGGGGAGAACCGGATCGCCCCACCTTATCGTCTCGGCCGCAACCGTTTCGGCCTTGCGGCGGCCGGCATGGCGTTCGGCAAGCCTCTGCACGTCGCTGGCCTGGTAAAGGCTGCGGCGCGGATCGGAGGGATCGGGCTTGGCGTGGATGCGCCCGCGGCTGACATTGGCGTAGAGCGTCTGCGGCTTGGTCTTCAGCGCCTGTAGCGCCTCCTCGGCGGTCAGCCACGACATCGGAACCTCATATTGATCATTTACATCAAGATTGACGTCAATGAGACTAGGTCGGATCATCCGTGGCGTAAAGGAGAAAACAACATGACGAATGGCTTGGAAGATGTCATCGCCGCCGAAACGCAGCTCTCGGATGTCGATGGCGAAGCGGGACGGCTGATCATCCGTGGCGTATCGCTGGATCATCTGGTCGCAGACGGTACCTATGAAGGCGTCGCCGTCCTGTTGCTCGACGGGCTGATGGAACGAAGCTTCGATGAAGCCGAATTGCGCGGCTGGCTCGCCAAAGCGCGAACCGGGGTGTTCGACCATATCAAGGCTGCCGATGCCGCACTGCTCGCCCTGCCTCCGGTCGATGCGATGCGAGCGCTGATCGCCCGGCTGCCCGACGGCGAGGATTTCGATACCGCGCTCAGCCTTCTGGCGGCGCCCGCAGTCTTCCTTCCGGCGGTTCTGCGCATGCAGCGCGGCAAAAAACCGATCGCGCCCGACGCTTCGCTGCCGCAGGCGACCGATATCCTGCGCATGCTGACCGGAAAATTGCCGAGCAGAGAGCAGACGGCGGCACTCGACGCCTATCTGGTGACGATATCAGACCATGGCCTCAACGCCTCGACCTTCGCATCGCGCGTCATCGCCTCGACACAGGCCGGCCTCACCTCGTCCGTGCTCGCAGCACTGAGCGCACTGAAAGGACCACTGCATGGCGGCGCGCCCGGTCCCGTGCTCGACATGCTGGATGCAATCGGAACGGCGGAAAACGCTTACCCGTGGCTCGGCGAAGCGCTCGACCGCGGCGAACGGCTGATGGGCTTCGGCCACCGTATCTATCGTGTCCGCGATCCGCGTGCCGATGCGCTGAAGGGCGCACTGAAGCCGCTGATATCAACCGGACAGGTCAACAGGGCTCGCAGCGCGCTGGCGGAAGCGGTGGAGGCTGCTGCATTGTCGATCCTCAAGGCGCGCAAGCCGAACCGGCCGCTCGACGTTAATGTCGAGTTCTATACCGCGCTGCTGCTCGAAGCCCTCGGCTTTCCGCGTCAAGCCTTCACCGGGGTCTTTGCGATCGGCCGCACCGTCGGCTGGCTGGCGCATGCGCGCGAACAGGCGCTTGACGGCCGGTTGATTCGCCCGCGTTCTGTCTATATCGGGCCGTTGCCGGCCGCGGCTTGAAGGTTGATCCGGCAGAGCATCCGGACCTAATCCAGATCGCGCCTAACCGCGCGATCTGGTGCGACTTTCATCAGACGAGACGGCTCTGTTCCGTCGCCGCTTCGATGAAGCTGGCAAACAGCGGATGCGGGTCGAGCGGCCGGCTCTTCAGTTCCGGGTGATACTGCACGCCGATGAACCAGGGATGATCGGGATATTCGATCGTCTCCGGCAGCACGCCGTCCGGCGACATGCCGGAGAAGACGAGGCCGCAGTTCTCCAGCCGGTCCTTGTAGTCGATATTGACCTCATAGCGATGGCGATGACGCTCGGAAATATCGGTTGAGCCGTAAATCTCCGAGATCTTCGTGCCCTTCTTCAGCGCCGCCTTGTAGGCGCCAAGGCGCATCGTGCCGCCGAGATCGCCGGCCGCTGTCCGCTTCTGCAGCTCGTTGCCCTTGATCCATTCGGTCATCAGGCCGACCACTGGCTCTTTCGTCGGGCCGAATTCCGTCGAGGATGCGGCCGGCACATCGGCAAGATTGCGCGCCGCCTCGATCACCGCCATCTGCATGCCGAAGCAGATGCCGAAATACGGCACCTTGCGCTCGCGGGCAAAGCGGGCCGCATGGATCTTGCCTTCCGAACCGCGCTCACCGAAGCCGCCCGGCACCAGGATGCCGTGCACCTTTTCGAGATAAGGCGCCGGATCTTCCTTTTCGAAGACCTCGGATTCGATCCATTCGAGCTTGACCTTGACGCGATTGGCGATGCCACCGTGATGCAGCGCCTCGATCAGCGACTTATAGGCATCCTTGAGGCCGGTGTATTTGCCGACGATCGCGATCGTTACCTCGCCTTCCGGCGTGCGGATCCGGTTGCAGACCTCTTCCCACTGGTCGAGGCGCGGCTTCGGCGCCGGCTCGATGCCGAATGCGGCGAGCACTTCGTCGTCGAGACCTTCCCGGTGGTAGGCCATCGGCACGTCATAGATGTTGGCGACGTCGAGCGCCTGGATGACGGCGGACGGACGCACGTTGCAGAACAGCGACAGCTTGCGGCGCTCTGCCTCCGGAATTTCGCGGTCGGCGCGCACCAGCAGGATATCGGGATGAATGCCGAGCGCCTGCAGTTCCTTCACCGAATGCTGGGTCGGCTTGGTCTTGAGCTCGCCGGCCGCCGGAATATAGGGCATGAGCGTCAGGTGGACATAGACAGCGGTGCCGCGCGGCAGGTCGTTGCCGAGCTGGCGGATCGCCTCCATGAACGGCATCGCCTCGATGTCGCCGACCGTACCGCCGATCTCGCAGATGACGAAGTCGTAGTCGTCATTGCCCTCGACAACGAAATCCTTGATCTCGTTGGTGACGTGCGGGATGACCTGCACCGTCGCGCCGAGATAGTCGCCGCGCCGTTCCTTGTCGATGATGTTCTTGTAGATGCGGCCGGTGGTGATGTTGTCGGTCTTGGTCGCCGAACGCCCCGTGAAGCGTTCGTAGTGACCGAGATCGAGATCGGTTTCCGCGCCGTCGTCGGTGACGAAGACCTCGCCGTGCTGGGTCGGGCTCATGGTGCCCGGGTCCACGTTCAGATAGGGATCGAGCTTGCGAAGCCGGACCCGATATCCACGGGCCTGCAGCAACGCTCCGAGAGCCGCGGCCGCGATTCCTTTTCCGAGAGAGGAAACCACGCCGCCAGTGATGAATACGTATCGCGCCATGGGATTCACCGGATACCTTTTCAAAAACGATTCCACCAGCCCAAAAATTCTTTTCCAGAACTTTCGGAGCGTGACGCGGGAATCTGAACAAAAGAAAACCGGCAGACCCGAGGGCCTGCCGGCGGTTTATGTCGAAGACCGGTTTATTGTCCCGTCGGGACACCGGAGGGCTGAGCCGGCGCGGCCGGAACTGCTGGGGTAGTCGTTGCAGGTGCGGTAGCTGCCGGGGCCTGAGTCGCCGGAGCGCCAGTTACGGGAGCTTGAGCGGCGGGAGCCTGCGTTGCGGGCGTCGCAGCCCCGCTGCTCGGAACGCCGTTGCCGGCCGGCTGACTTGCCGGAGCCTGTGCGCCGCCACCGAGCGAATCGAGAATGCCGTTGCCCTGGCCGCTTGTTGCCGGAATGCGGTCGAGAATGTCGCTCGGGCGGCCTTCGTAACGCGTCAGAATGCCGAGGCCCAGCGAAGTCAGGAAGAACAGGGTCGCAAGGATCGCGGTCGTGCGCGTCAGCGCATTGGCCGTGCCGCGGGCCGACATGAAGCCCGAACCGCCGCCGATGCCGAGGCCGCCGCCTTCCGAGCGCTGGATGAGCACGACGCCGACGAGGGCGAGCACGATCATGAGATGGATGACAATCAATACTGTCTGCATGGGTCCAGTCCTGCCCGCCTGGAGACGGACAAAGTTAAGAATTCTGGCGGCTCTTTACATGAGGCTTTGATCTATTCCAAGCCCTTCGGCCCGGAATACGCCCTGGAATAAACGAATAAACCCAGGAATAAACAATGCCTCAGGCGAGCAGCGCCTCATAGGCCCGGTAGATGGCGAGGAAGTCTGCCGCTTTCAAGCTCGCCCCGCCGATCAGCGCGCCGTCGACATTGGCGATGCCCATCAGCTCCCCGGCATTGGCCGGCTTGACCGAGCCGCCGTAGAGCAGACGCATCTTGCGGCCTTCATCGCCGAAGCGGGCCACAAGCTCTGCCCGCATGAAGGCGTGCGCCTTTTCGACATCGCCCGATGTCGGCGTCACGCCGGTGCCGATCGCCCAGATCGGCTCGTAGGCGATGACGGTGTTCTCGGCGGTGGCAGCGTCCGGAACCGAGGCGGAAAGCTGGCGTTTGATGACATCGAGCGCCTGGCCGGTCCGGCGTTCATCCGCCGTCTCGCCGATGCAGATGATCGCCGTCAGATCCGCGGCGAAGGCGGCTTCCGCCTTGGCGCGGACCAGATGATCCGTTTCGGCATGGTCGGTGCGCCGCTCGGAATGGCCGACGATGACATAGGTGCCGAAACAATCGGCAATCATCTCGGCCGAAATGTCGCCGGTATGGGCGCCGGATGGCTTCTGATGGCAGTCCTGAGCGCCGATCGCCAGCGGGCTGTCGGTGCAGAGCGCCGTTGCCACATAGAGCAGCGTCGTCGGCGGGCAGATCAGCGCTTCCACCTTGTCGGCCAGCGGCGAACGAACGCCCTCGGCGATTGCCTTGATCTGATCCAGGGAGGCACGCATGCCGTTCATTTTCCAGTTTCCCGCCACAAGCGGGCGCACGTCAGGGGTCATGCCAGCCTTCCAAAATCTGCTTATACCTTGGGCAATATCAAAAGCGCGCGGCAAAGAAAAGCATCATGCCCTTGACGTAAGGGGAATCTCGGCGATCCCGCGTATATTTCTGCCGAAAACCAGCCGCTAGCTGGCAAGAATCCAATTCAACACGATACGCCAGTCGATCATCCGGATCGGCGTCCCGTGATTGCCGGTCTGAAACAGTGTGAAGCGTGTCGGATATTTCGCCTTGTGCAGGTTTTCGAACAGCGCCTGCTGGTTGGCGGCGGCGTAGACCGGGTCGCGGCTGCCATGAGCGAACCAGAGCGGCAGCTTCGCCTTGTAAAAGGCACTCTTTGTGAAATCAGGGTCAGTGACCCCGCTCATGACAAGCATGCCCTTCAGCCGCTTGACGCTGTCGGCGTCGCGCGCAATGCCCCAGCAGACCTGGCTGCCCATCGAGGCGCAGGAAAGGATGATCGGCCGGCCGGGCGATTGCGCGCCTGCATAACGGATCAGGCCGGCAATTGCGGCAACGCCGCTGCTGTCGAAACTCCTGACCGTCGGCGAATAATAAACGCCGCCATTGCCGGCGACCAGGTTCTTCAGCCGATTGAAATTGCCGCCGAAGCTGTAGTCGTTGGCCCCGAGCCGCCGGTCGCCGTCGCGGCCATGGATGAAGATCACCGTGAAGGCGGCATTCCCGGCCGGTCCCACCCTGGTGACATCGAGCATGACGCCATCGAGAGACAGCGTCTCGTCGGCTTGGGCCTTGCGGATGCCGAGCGCCACATATTTCTGCTGCACCCGCTTTTGCGGGATCTGGTCGCGGCCGTTGATATCGCGCATCTCGTCATAGTCGAGGACCTCGAAGGCGCCGTCATCACCCGTCTGCAGCACGGTCTGCTTCGAAAACAGATCGTCCTTGAAGGGCGGCAGCGCATCGGCTGCCTGCGCGCCGACGGCGGAGAGGACGGCTACGGACAAGAAAAACGCCGCAATTGCGGTGATGATGGTGCAATGACTTGTGGACATTCGCATTCGGATGGTTCCTGAAGCCTGCCGCCGCTTGCCATTCCGCGCCCGGCAACGCAAATCATTTGGGAAAAACCCGCCAAGTCAGGCGGTGTCGCGTATAGAGGTGCTTTCTGGCAAAATCTGCCTGATTCGCAAACGTGGCATGAAATGCGGTGATTTTGGGTCGACGGGAATGCCAGACCTAAGACAGGATGAAGATCTGAACGGCTCCATGGACGATAGCAACGACCTTTTTTCCGGAATGCCCCTCTCTGAAAAACGCGAGGAGGCGCAGAAGCCTGCCGCTCTGGCCGAGCGGCCGTCGGTAACGGCTGCGCCCGCCGTCGCTGCAGCGCCCTCTGCTGGCGGGGCGTCAGCGCGTCCGGCGCCCGCCGCCTCCAACTCGGATGAATACGGTGCCTCGTCGATCCGCGTCCTCGAAGGCCTCGAGCCGGTGCGCATGCGCCCGGGCATGTATATCGGCGGCACCGATGAAAAGGCGCTGCACCACCTGTTTGCCGAAGTCATCGACAATGCGATGGACGAGGCGGTCGCCGGCCACGCCAATTTCATCGAGGTCTATCTTGATCTCGAGGGTTATCTCACCGTCTCCGACAACGGCCGCGGCATCCCGGTCGAGAACCATCCGCAGGTGCCGGGCAAGTCGACTCTCGAAGTCATCATGACCAAGCTGCATGCCGGCGGCAAATTCGACGGCAAGGCCTACGAGACCTCGGGCGGCCTGCACGGCGTCGGCGTCTCCGTCGTCAACGCGCTTTCCGACGACCTCGAGGTCGAAGTGGCGCGCAACCGCAAGCTCTACCGCCAGCGCTTTTCCCGCGGCCTGCCGCAGGGTGGGCTCGAAGAGCTGGGCGACGTCCACAATCGCCGCGGCACCCGCGTGCGCTTCCATCCCGATCCCCAGATCTTTGGGGATCACATGAAGTTCGATGCCGCCCGCGTCTTCCGCATGGCGCGTTCGAAGGCCTATCTGTTCGGCGGCGTCGAAATCCGCTGGAGCTGCGAGCCGGGCGTGCTGCCCGAAGGCTCCGAGGTGCCTGACAAGGCGGTCTTCCACTTCCCCGGCGGCCTGAAGGATTACCTGCAGGCGACGATGGGCAAGGAGTTCACCGTCACCCGCGAGATCTTCGCCGGCAAGACCGAGAAGGTGAGCGGCCACGGCTCGATGGAATGGGCGATCACCTGGTATGGCGGCGATCCGCAGGTGCATTCCTACTGCAACACCATCCCGACCCCCGAAGGCGGCACGCATGAGGCCGGCCTGCGCATCGCGCTGACCAAGGGCCTGAAAGCCTATGCCGAGCTGACGCAGAACAAGCGCGCCGCCCAGATCACCACCGATGACGTCATGATCTCGGCCGTCGGCATGCTGTCGGTGTTCATCCGCGAGCCGGAATTCGTCGGCCAGACCAAGGACAAGCTTGCCACCGTCGAGGCCCAGCGCATCGTCGAGAATGCGCTGCGCGATCCCTTCGACCATTACCTTGCCGACAATCCGAACGAGTCGGCCAAGCTGCTCGACTGGGTGATCGAGCGCGCCGAGGAGCGCCTGCGCCGCCGCAAGGAAAAGGAAGTCAACCGCAAGACGGCGGTGCGCAAATTGCGCCTGCCCGGCAAGCTCGCCGACTGCTCGCAAAACACCGCCGAGGGTGCCGAACTCTTCATCGTCGAGGGCGATTCGGCAGGTGGGTCGGCCAAGCAGGCGCGCAACCGCGCCAACCAGGCCATTCTGCCGCTGCGCGGCAAGATCCTCAACGTCGCCAGCGCCGGCCGCGAAAAACTCGGCGCCAACCAGCAGCTCGCCGATCTCATCCAGGCGCTCGGCTGCGGCACACGCTCGAAATACCGCGACGAAGACCTGCGCTACGAGCGCATCATCGTCATGACCGATGCCGACGTCGACGGCGCTCATATCGCCTCGCTGCTCATCACCTTCTTCTATCAGGAGATGCCGGAGCTGGTGCGCGGCGGCCACCTCTTCCTCGCCGTGCCGCCCCTTTACAAGATCACCCAAGGTTCGAAATCCGCCTATGCCCGCGACGACAACCATCGTGCCGAGCTGATGCAGACGGAATTCAAGGGCAAGGCCAAGGTCGAGATCAGCCGCTTCAAAGGTCTCGGCGAGATGATGCCCGCCCAGCTCAAGGAAACCACCATGGACCCGTCCAAGCGCACCCTGCTCAAGGTGCTGATCGACGAGGTGGATTTCGAGGGCACCCGCAGCGCCGTCGACGATCTGATGGGCACCAAACCGGAAGCCCGCTTCCGCTTCATCCAGGAGCGCGCGGCCTTCGCGGAGAATCTCGATATCTAGATGAGAAACCCAAGCTGGTCCTGGCCAAATACCGCTAAAACTGGCCATTCTTGAAGCCAAAACTGGCCAACTGCATAAAACAATCCCCGAGCACCTTCGAGCGCCTGGGGATTGTTGAGAGCCGAAATCTTCTGCTGCCAGTGATGGCGAGTATCCGACCAGCGCGAGTCCGTTTCCATTCGGTACACTAATTGGCGCTACATTCCAGCCAAGTCTGGTAAGGGTGTGATGATATGGCAGAGAAAATTGGCAGATATGCCGTTGATCTCATTAAAAGACTTACGCGGCATCAGGACATTCTGCCGGATCTTATTGCCAAGCCTCGCGGTGCAAACAACAACAAAGACGGGCGCGCGTTCGAGCTTGCCTATTCGGCTTATTTGATTCTCCTGGAAATCGCCGCCATCCTGCGGCGCGGCATTGAGAACCCTGCACCGCTACAGGCGCTACTTCGTCTTAGCTACAATGATCGACCCATATGCCTAGTCGATGATTCACATTTGGTCGGTCTCGTTGAGGAAACCTACGCGCAATTGAAGCGCGGTGGGTTAAAATGGCGCGAGATCGAGCATGACTTTTCACGTCAAATCGATCTCGACGCGGCCCACGGCCTTCGCATCAAGTATCGGCTGGTGCTTGGCAAGCCGCGGGATATCGAAAAGATACAGGAGAGCCTGGAAAAAAGGGGCTTGGGTGTTGTGGTCGCCAAGGCATACGATTTTCCACCCGAATACATTAAAAGGGTCGCTATAAACCCTGATCTCCACAGTGCGTTAGAGACAATCACCGGGACTGCCTATCCGGAATGGATGGCAGCCGTTTACGGAGTCGTTATCAATGAGGTCGAACAAAGTCGAACCCAGATGGGCTTCGTCACTTTGGTGAGAAGACTGCACGAGGATCGGCCGCATCTCTTCCATCCCCTTGAAGAGCAGCACTCCTACGACTTTCTTCTCGGCCTAATGGCGCAAGTCGCACCCGACGTACATGCCGAAATATGTGGTCCAACATTGAAACTTTCTGAGGAGGAGTCGCGTGACGTGTACACCATCCCGTGGGGCAACGATGTGCTTGTAGAGTCGTTCGCATCTTCCCTGCGTGATTACGAGGAAGGCGACGCCGACGACTATTTGAATCTTGCAGATGTCCAAGAGATGTTACGTCTCAACCACTGGGAGAGAGCTATCCCACGGGTGAGATGCAGAGCCTACATCGACATGGGAGCCGAAGCGTGAGCGCCGCCGAGTACGAAACGAGCCACGACTGGGTGATCCGCATAGAGGCGGCGGGAACCCGTTTTGCAGAACAGCTAGAACTAAAGGCCACTACGCAGTCCCAATCGGGAAGGACGCGGCCTCGTTTTCATGTGGTAAGTACAGTAGAAGATTTCGACACCATTGGAAGATCAGTCCGGAAGCGGCTGTCCGTTAAATCCGACGTGACGTATTCTTGCCTCTGGACACAATACGAGACTTTGAATTTGGATCCTTTGATCGAAATAAGTCCGATCTTTCGCGCGTTCCACGACAAGGAGCCAGCGGGACCTTATAGCCTCGTACCGGTCCTTTCGGACATAGGGTCGGTGGTTCCTCTCCGCGCTATGATCATCCATATGGCGATGGAGGAGCGATTTTCTCGGTTCCGTTCAATCGACATCGTGTGTCCGACGGCGTTCGCAGATGCGCCGGCGTTACTGCGCAAAGAACTTCCGTCCAATCTCGCGGATCTCGTTTCCTGGTCTGACTTCGTTCCGAATCCACACATCGGGCTCAGCGGGTACGGGTCCAACCTTGGAGGTAGGACGCCCTCCGAGATGGTAGGCCTCGGGAACCTGATTGAGCGAGAATACCATACTCCCTCCGAGATACAGCGGCGCATCGATCTCCGTCCCCGGCGTCCACGACCGCCACGCTCTCCTAATCCAGACCAGAAGAAGCCGGTCTTTTGATCCGCCTACCCACTATCCTCGATAAGGTTCCGCTCGCGCGGTCGATGGCGCAATTTTTTCATGGAATGAAGGCCGATTTCGCACGCCGTCGAGGGCCATCGGGGCGTGATAATGGGTCGATATCAAGCGGTCCTGAGTCCTGGCCCATGGGTTCTTCTGAGTCGAATCCTTTGTTAGCGGCCTGACCAATCCAGTCATTTCTTCAGCGACGAAAACATCGACTCGATGTCTGCATTTGAAAAACGCTCTATCAGCAGCTCGACGGGCGTCAGGGGCATCTGCGCCCAAGCGCGCACGGTGCAGTTCCTGATATCGTCCCCTTTCATCCCGAAGGCGATGGAGCGCGCTGATCCGATCCTCGAGCTCATCTTTTTTCCAGTAGCCGATCGATTTAAGTATTAAGCTTCGATTTTCTCAATCTCACCGAGCCCATCCTCGATCACCTGTTCTGGATCGTCATGTTCCGCGATTGAACTCAGACTGATGGCATCGATCGCCTCCTCGGCCGCCGCCTCGTAATGTTGGTAGAATTGCTCTGACATTTGCAGTCTGGCGCAATTGAGGCCTAACGCGAGATCAGCGAGATCCTCGAGATCCATCACCTCGCTATAAATCCCGCCATCAAAGTTCATTGATAAGAAGTGGAAGTTTTCCCTCGCTTATCCAGAAGAGGCTTGTAACGCTCTCCTTTCTCAACCGTCCGCAATAACTCAAGTCCCCGGCTGCCCAAATGAGTTCGCGGATAGCCGTAGCGAGATCATGCAGAAAAAGGTGGCCTGTGACCTCTCCGCCGATGATTGCTTCCAGCAAGGCCCGAGCCGCCACCGCTCGCGTCTCCCCGGGGGCTTTCGCGTCGATCTTTTTCCATAACGTTACACTCCATTGATGGTCGAGACACACTGGGCGAGCATCGATAGAACTGTTGGGTCAGCGGCTTCCCCAGGTAATCCTGGACGGATGGATTAACGAAGTTCGCGCGGTCTGATCAGAACGAATGAAGATTTCACTTCTCGAAGCGTGTCTTCGAAGATTGCGGTCCGATTCTGACCACCAAAACGGTGAACTGGCCACCGCACCCGCCGTCTACTGCCCAAGTCTGCCGGGCTTGTTATTCGGACGGAACTAAGGTTCGGCTCGCTTTACAGATACTGACGGAACGGGGTGTTCGATTTCAGTATACGGCCGAAAAGGACCGACAGTGTCGGTAGCACACCGAAAAGGAGGCCGCCCACGAGTGCCATTGGGCCTCCAAGACCGCCCTCGAATTTTGTTGGATTAATACGTATGCCATTTTTGCTAAGCGCCATGGCTTTTCCATTGAAGCGCAACTTGCCATCCTTTTCATAGCTGCCGAGAAAATTTCCCAGAGCGACGTATTCGTCTGTAGGCTTTGTGTCATCGACTGCTATCCCATTCACGGACAGCGTGGCGTCGCCTACCGCTTCAACGTAGCCTACTAACCCTCCCTGACTCTTCACGAGTTCATCGTCATCAAGATTCGCCAGATTTATCCATCCACCGCCACCATTGACACGTAGCCCGCTTGTGCTCGTTCGAAAAAGGAGCGAAGTCGGGCGCGCCTTTAGGACGATGCGCGCCCCCGCAATGATCGATGCCTTCTGCAGGCTAGCTGACCCATTTCGGAAGGCCTTCGAAGTCGCTATCGCCTTGCACGAGAATTTGGTGTCGGTGAGGCCAACAGGCGCGTCAAGGACGATGTCGTATGGCTTTCCGTCCACCATCATGTGAAGTGTGACAGGCTTGGCTACAGCGATGTCTTGATCCTGCGGGTCAACGGTGAAGGTCCCAAGATAGAACGCGACGTCGTCCCGGCTCGTATAGGTCAGAGATGCATCCTCGACGAACTCCCAAACCTCGTTCTTTTCCGTTTTTTCATCACGATTGGTGCCAAACTGCACGCCCCGCCCCCTAGTGACGTTCAGGGCGCCTTCGTTCTCAGCCCCATAGATTGCGAAGCTTCTCGCACCCTCCTTGAAACTGGCGCTAATGGCTCTCACGTCGTTCAACCGAAAGGAGCTGCTGGACGGCTTATCGCTCAAGGATGGAGGATTGAGGCAACCGGAGAAGAGGTCAACAGACAAATCGAATCTTGCGTCGTCCGAGGTCGCCGACCACTCCGCCGCTAAGTTCCCGGTGAGGCTTGTCCATGTCAAATTGTTCGGCTTGATGTCGGGCGGAATGACCTTGAAAGAATCTTTTTCGGCGACCTCCTGGTCGAACACCGTGGCACCTCTCGATCCCGGCGCAAGGCGCAAGTCCATGGTGACAGGCAAGGGGCGAAGGAAATAGTCGCACACATAGTAGGCGCCCATCGTTGCCAAGCTCGAGAACACGATGCCAACAACGCCAGAAATCCAAATTCGCCCTGTTGGGATGGCGTTCAGCTCGATCTCAACCGTTGAGGTTGCAGACATCAGCAAGACAACGAATCCAGCGAGAAAAACCGCACCGACGAAGTTAAACGCCACGGACTCGAATGCAGCGTTCCAAGTTAGGGTATCCACCCGATAGAGAACGGTTACATCGTACATCAGGAGGATCGTCCCACCGAGGCACATCACCGTCGCAAAAACGACTCTCGGTGATCGTGGTACAACTAATAGGACTAGGGAAAGCACCGCTCCCGATCCCAGCGCGATGGGCGTGAACTCACCGAAAAACCAGTGCCGTAGTGACGGAAACGCTACCACCTCATGGCCCCATGCCGCAGTGTAAATCGCCGCGGAGTCTCCGTTCAGGGCCGCGGCAGCCAGCGTCTGGAGCATCGGTCCTGCGACGAGAAGCTCTGCTATCGCCACCATCAGGAAAACGAACTCGAGGACATGTGATACGCGCACGCTCAAAAAAACCCGCCAGATACGAGAGCCGCTTGAGTAGAAATTCGATGGCATGAAGGCTTCCGGTGGAATGAACGTCAGCGGGTTGTCCGCACAGATATGATGGTAACGCAAAAGCTGTTGGTCAACATTGTTGTGGCTATTCTCTTCCGAATCGGAACTGTCAAATTTGCGCTCCGGACAGCTCGAACTGATCCCGTGCCGTGGTGCTGATATGATGTCTAAGTATCCAAGGATTCGTATTGAGGCCCAGCTCTGGTACCCCCTTTTTCAAGGACATGCGGTCCCGCCGGTACTTGGTCTTGGTGTTTCTCCGCGTTAGATTTGAGCCTGAAGCTTAAGCGGGTTGGACTGCTCACCACCCGGGGGATCGCAACGTGCTCGCTAGTTCAGGGTTCAGTCGCGGAAGAAGCTCTCCAGGGATTGAAATATATTTCTGACAGCCGCCGAAATGTCGGCAATGGTCATCTCATCGACCACTCGGGTTTCCGTTAAGTTGACGCTAAATTCATCTTGAACAGCCTTCGCGATGCTAGAGAAGGCGGCCTTACCGCCGACCCTCGTTCGGCGAAACTCGGGTTGCTCCCAATTCCTTCGGAACTCCTCCAATGCGAGGGTGTAGACGCTGTGCATGTTCGAGCTGGGTTTCCTCTTCATCTCTTGTTGGACTGAATTGATCACGATGTTCGATGACGTCTGGTCCTTCAAGCCTTCGAGCGATGCCTCGTAGATCTCTTCCACCCGTGCCTGCCAATTAGCAGGGAGCTGGCGGCGCGCATGCTTGCTGACAACCTTTTTAATAGCCTCCGGGACGAGAAGAAGATTTTCGATCTCCTTGAACGGCAGGACGAAGCAGAGAACATCGCTTCCTTTCAGTTCGTGGACGAATTCCTGAACCTCAGCTTCTGTACGATAGTCTCTGTCGAACAACGAGGCGACCTTCACCTCGAACTCGAAGAACTGCTTGAAGACCCATGCTGACGTTGAGACCCTGGTCCAGTTGGCGAATCCGTCGGTCTTCATCAGCGTCACGGACGAGTCAGACAGAAATTCGGAACCGCCGGCGAGCTTGCCGATCTTTCCTAGCAATCTCGCGTCCTTGCCCTCGACGTAAAGGACCTTCCTCGTCCGTGCCAAGCGCGCGAACTGTGCGTTCTCGGAGCTGCCGATGGCATCGTAGACCGTGGAGAAATCATCTTCGTTTTTAATGCGCTTTGCGGATCTGGCCCCCGGCCGCAGAACCAGTACGTCACCAGGATCGACGTCGTTGATGATCTCGGTTGAATGCGTGGCAATGAAGAACTGACCCACGCGATGGGAAACGATCTTGAGCAGACGATGCTGCAGGTCGGGATGCAGATAGACGTCCGGTTCGTCGAGGACGAGCACGGAATCCTTCCCCGCATTTCGAAGATGCATCATCGTCTGCATCCACACCTGGAAGCCGAAACCGGCCCATTGAACCTCGCGGACCTTCGAACCCTCTCGAAAGTACATCCTGACGATGGTTTTCCCGTCGGCCCTTTCAAGCTCCGGCTTCTGAATCCGGACGCCTGGCCATCCTAGTTCGACGAGGTCTGCGAGCGCTTCGAATTCGCTGTCTTCCTGGCGATACCAGAACGTTCGAAAGCTTCGACTCGCGAGCCGGCCGAAACGATTCCGTTCCGCGGTGACTTCGGTAACGAGCTCCTCGTTCTGCTCCAATGGACTAAGCGTCGGCACCACGACGATATCCAAGGGAAACGCCTTCTTGAGGTGGCTGGCCGATCGTTGAACTCGCATGTTCGAAACGAGCCAACATTCGACATCGCCGTCCGGCGGTATTTTCATCTTCAGGACCGAGCCGTTGGCGATCTTGATGTGGATCCGCGCCGGGCTCTCATCGAAGTTATGCACGCAATACCGGAGGTCGGTCTGGATGACCGTTGGCGGCACCATGTATGTCGGGCAGACGCCGTCGCCCTCCTGGTCTTTCAGTTCAGGCGTCCGTCTTCTGGCAAACCGAAGGACGTCGAACGTGATCCGGAGAGCGTCCAGGGCCGTCGACTTGCCTATGTTGTTCGGTCCGACAAGAACGTTTCGCTCTCTGGCCGAGATGCCGAAGTGCGCGTAGGTCTTAAAGTCGAAGAAGTCCAAAGATTTTATGAGCATGAGCTGACGGGCCGACCTTTAGTTCGGAACGTTATACGTGCAATTTTGCTTTCATTTCCAGACCGATTTCCATGACGCCTCTCGCTCTCGCGATGAGACGACAACGATCGTCCGAACAAGGATTTGCGTCGCTAGAGGATGACAATTTCTCATAGTCATTAGAATTCTGCCCAAGACGTTATCTTCTCTGCAACTCCCAGTAACCTAGGACCTCGAGAAAACGTCTACGTCCCGATCCGAGGTCAAGATGCCAGAAAGAATACTTAAGCTCGAATTCCGCCAGATCCTCGGCGAGACCAAAAGTGGCGAAGACCGAACTGCCTTCTTTCCTACTATGTTCACTCACGAAGATAGAGACGGACGGCGCGCCGCAGCCTTTGAGTATTTTCAGAGATCCGCGAAATTCGCGGGCGCGGACGTTGAAGGGCTCGATGGGTTCGGGGAGGATGCTGTAATCTACACCGACCCGAGAGGCCGCCGGTCGTTATGGGTAGAGGCAGAGTTTCCGGCCTACAAACGCGCGTACATTGCTTACTGGAACACGCTAGGGGGGCTATCCGATCTCGTTTTTATAGACGGTGCCAGATATCACGTCGACCATTCTTTCAACAAGGCGCGGATGATAGTCGAGCATGGGGACGGAACTATTGTTGATGATGGGACGATACCTCTGCTCCCGCCGCATGTCCGAGGTGGATATGTTCGGCTCTTCCTGGTGCCGGCAGTGGTAAATGTGGCTTGGGGACGAACCATTGAAAAGCGCCGCAGCGGCGAAGGTCGACTCCAGGGGCTATTTCGCGCGGCATCGTGGATCATTCTTGCGAAGCTTGCAGGACACTTGCCACCGAGCCGCGACGACCTCGAATCCGCAGCCAAGCGGCTGATTGCCGTATATGGGCGGCAGGGCTTCAAAGGCGATGATGACGTGACGCGGTCCTATTGCCACGAACTCCGGCTGAACAGCGGCCATACATTGAAGCAACTTCTGACCCCCGATGGCGTAGCTAATGCTTTTTTGCGAGATGACGACATCATCCGGGATCCCGAAATTGTAGCGTTGCTGGATGTCGGATTGAAACTGGGTGTTCAGTATCCACTTTTTGACGCTGCGATTCCCTCTGCCTACTGACTGCACGAGAACTGTCCGGCTTCCTAGACTGAGCTGAACTCGCTCAACCTACGTTCACCTAACGAAGCACTCGAAACGACACGGGTTCCTGCATCGGCCGGCATCCGTCACTAAGGCGCGAAGCTGCCCATAGTAACGACGGTCGCGTCGCTGCGAAGATCGGTGCCTTGCACCTTTGCCGCCAGCCTGCCTATCGCACCGTGAAAGATGCGGTGCAGTCGTCTTTTCTGGCGAAGTACTCACAACAACTTCTTTGTTATTCCGATGCGCTACTCGGTCAACTCATGATAGAATCCCACTGCGATTCTCATTTCCGCATTTCTTGCAGAGACAATTGTGACGAAGTATTCGATCAAGCCGAACCGACTGCTTAAACACGTACTGAACATCAGTATTCCGTTCGACAATAGTAGTTTCTGTGCAGGATTTGAACTCTCGGCATGGCGTTGCTGACCTTGCCCCGTTGAAATAATCCATTTTGAAGTAAGCTCTGGCCCATTGAGAGGACCAGAGAATGAAGCGCAACCGTTTCACAGACGAACAGATTATCGGCATTCTGAAGGAGCACGAGGCGGG
>NZ_ML133543.1 GCF_003985145.1 Rhizobium anhuiense
AGACGATCGAGATCAAGCTGCCGGCAGTGGTCACCTCGGACCTGCGCCTGAACGAACCGCGTTATGCCTCGCTGCCGAATATCATGAAGGCGAAGAAGAAGCCGCTCGACAAGAAGTCTCCTGCCGATTTCGGTGTTGCCACCACACCGCGCCTCAAGGTGTTGAAGACCGAGGAGCCGTCGGGCCGCAAGGCCGGCGTCAAGGTCAAGTCGGTCGCCGAGCTGGTCGACAAGCTCAAGAACGAAGCCGGCGTGCTTTAAGCCAGAACCAGGGAGCCCTCATCATGACCATTCTTCTTCTGGCCGACCACGACAATGCAAGCCTTTCCGACCAGACCGCCAAGGCGCTGACGGCAGCGTCCAAGATCGGCGGCGACGTGCATGTGCTGGTCGCTGGCAAGGGCGCAAAGGCTGCTGCCGATGCGGCTGCCAAGCTTGCCGGCGTCTCCAAGGTGCTGCTGGCCGAAAGCGATGCGCTGGCCAACAATCTGGCCGAACCGCTGGCCGAGCTGATCGTCTCGCTGGCCGGCAGCTATGACACGATCCTCTCGGCTGCGACGTCGGTCGGCAAGAATGTGCTGCCGCGGGTGGCTGCCCTGCTCGATGTCGCCCAGGTCTCCGAGATCATCGAGGTGATCTCTGCCGATACCTTCAAACGGCCGATCTATGCCGGCAATGCCATCCAGACGGTGCAGGCAACCGATGCCAAGAAGGTGATCACCGTACGCACCGCCTCCTTCGCCTCCGCAGCCGAAGGCGGCTCCGCGCCGATCGAGACGGTTGCAGCGGTTTCCGATCCCGCTCTGTCGCGCTTCGTCGCCGATGCGCTGTCGGCCTCCGATCGTCCGGAACTGACCTCGGCGAAGATCATCATCTCAGGCGGCCGGGCGCTGGGTTCGGCGGAAAAATTCCGGGAGGTCATCCTGCCGCTCGCCGACAAGCTCGGGGCTGCCGTCGGGGCAAGCCGTGCGGCCGTCGATGCCGGTTATGCGCCGAACGACTGGCAGGTCGGCCAGACCGGCAAGGTGGTGGCGCCGCAGCTCTATATCGCCTGCGGCATATCAGGCGCCATCCAGCATCTGGCCGGGATGAAGGATAGTAAGGTGATCGTCGCCATCAACAAGGATGAGGAGGCGCCGATCTTCCAGGTCGCCGACTATGGACTGGTCGCCGATCTCTTCGAAGTGCTGCCGGAATTGCAAAAGGCGCTTTGAACAGCGTGGAGGCGCGGCAAGCCAAACACAACGTCGCGCTCACCTCCGCATGATCCGCCTCCGACCACAGGGGAGCGCCGGCTGGTCGCAGGCTGCATTCGAACACTGTCGGCGACAACCTATGCCGCAACAGAAAACAGGCGACTTGGAGGCGCTAAACTGCACTTGGGCCTGACATTTTGATCAACGTGGCGATACGGCGGATCGCCAGCTGGTACCCCTCCGTGCCGAGACCGGCGATAACGCCGTCGGCGCGTAGCGACACGTAGGAATGGTGCCGGAAGCTCTCGCGTTTATGGACGTTCGAAATGTGCACCTCGATCACCGGCTGCTCGAACGTGTTGAGCGCATCGAGGATGGCGACCGAGGTGTGGGTGAAGGCCGCGGGGTTGATGACGATGCCGGCGCCGTCCTCGCGCGCCTCATGGATCCAGTCGATAATCTCGTATTCGCGATTGCTCTGGTGAAAGCGGATCTGGTGCCCGAGTTCGTCCGCCACCCGGCGGCAGTCCCTCTCCACGTCGGCAAGCGTCTCATGCCCGTAGATATGCGGCTGGCGCTTGCCGAGGAGGTTCAGATTCGGTCCGTTGAGAACGTAGATAGTGCTCATGCTCGAGTCCTTGTCATGTTTGGAGCCGTGTCATCGCCGGGCGCTCGAAGCAGGTTCAGGCCAGCATTTCCGAAACGGCGATGGTGCGGTTCTCCCGGCCGGCCCGGGCGATTGCCAGCACGGTGGCAAGTGTCATCGCGCCATCCCGGGCGGAAGTGAGCGGCTCGGCCTTGCTTTCGATGACATCGACGAAATGGTTGAGCTGGTTTTCGTAAGCGCGGCTGCCGTCGAGCGTGATGTGCTGGCGCACCAGGGGATGCTGCCAGTGGCCGGCTTCGGTCTCGTGTCGCCAGACATCCATGCACGGGATCGACAATGCGGCCTTCGTGCCGGCGAGATGGTAGGAATTTTCCGGCTGGTGCGGGAAATAGAGCGCCTGTCCGGCCGCTGTATCCCAATTGAACGGCGACACCGCCGTGTCGCTCATCAGAAGCGTCCCGAGGGCGCCGCCTGCGAAGCGGACGCTGACGCTCGCCGTATCCTCAACCTCGAACGATCGAACGGCGTTGGAGGTAAACGCCATGACCTCGTCGATATCGCCGCAGATGAAGCGCAGGCAATCGATGTCGTGGATGAGGTTGATGAGCAGCGGCCCGCCGCCTGGCTCACGGCGCCATGCCGCGTCGAAATAGGCAGCGGGCTTGTCCGTCATCCACATGGCGTTGACCGCGACCAACCGGCCGAGGATGCCGTCGGCCACGATCTGACGAGCCTTGGCGATATCGGGACTGTGGCGTCGCTGGTGGCCGATCAACACCGGCACATCAGTCTTCTCGGCGGCCGCGACGAGCCGCATCGCAGCATCGAGCGAGTCGGCGATCGGTTTTTCCACAAGGCAGGGAATATTGCGCTCGACGCAGGCGAGCGCCGCTTCCACGTGCAGGGCGTTCGGCAGGGCGATGATGGCGCCGTCCGGTCTCATGCGATCGAGCATTTCGCCCATGTCGGTGAAATACCGCGCGCCGAACTCGTCGGAAACGGCTTTCGCCGCCTCGGAAACGTCGGCGACGCCGACCAGTTCGACGCGGGGATTGGCGCGCAGCAGCGCGGCATGCTCCCGCCCGATCAGCCCTGCTCCCATCAGCACAATTTTCTGGGACACGAAATTCGCTCCTTGCTCAAGGGCAGACCGCCTCACACCTTGGCGATCGCCCGAAGTTCTTCTGCGGTGGTCGTCGGAAAGCCGAAAAACTCGAGATAGGCGGGGATCTGCTCGAACAGCATGTCGACCCCCACCTGGAATTCACAACCGCGCGCCCGCACCGCGGCCAGGAAGGGCGTTATCTCCTGCTTCAGCACCACCTCCCCCACGAATGCGGAGGGCGAGATGCGCGACACGTCAAGCGGCAGGGGGTCGTTGTCGTTCATCCCGAGCGGCGTCGCATTGACGACGATATCGTAGCCGGCGGGATCGGCCGAACCGGTCGTTACCTTGAGAGTGGGATAGTGGAGACGGAGCCGGTCGGCCAGGCCGTTCATCATCGGCACATGGGCGTCATAGAGCGCGAGTTCGGCAATCTCTGCCTGCGCGAGCGAGGCGGCGATCGCCGAGCCGACGCCGCCCGCGCCGATCATCATCGCCCGGCTGCCGCGAACCTGGCGGCCGCGGCGCAGCACGCCGCGCACGAAGCCTTCGCCGTCGAACATATCGCCGATCAGCGTGCCGTTTGGGCCGAGCCGCACCGCGTTGCAGGCGCCGGCGACCTGGGCGCTCTTCGAGGCTTCGCCGAGCAAGGCCATGGTTGAAATCTTGTGCGGCATGGTCACGAGCGCGCCATGGATGTTGGAAAGCCGGAAGACCAGTTTCAGGAACGCCGGATAGTCTTCCGGCCGGCATCCCATCGGGACCACGACCGCATCGATGTCGTTCTTTTCAAAATAGGGATTGTAGATCAGCGGGGCCTTGAACGAATGCGTGGGATAGCCGAGATGCGCGATGAGCTTCGTGGTGCCGCTGATCATCGGCTTGAACCTTCTGGATTTCGCTTTGGCTGCGGCATGGGAGCACCTTGGGCGGCTTCGAACGCCCGGCCGGCCAACCGGCTGGGCAAAGGCTGTTTTCGTGAGGGCGGCGCGACATGACGCGGCGCCGGCAGGCATTGCGCTGAGATCCGCGACACGTCAGTGCCTGCCGAGGATTTCGCCCAGGAACTTCCGCGTGCGCTCGTGTTTCGGGTTGGAAAAGAACTCGACGGGCGACGCCTCCTCGACGATCGCCCCGCTCGCCATGAAGATGACGCGGTCGGCGACCTGACGGGCAAAACCCATTTCATGGGTGACGCAGATCATCGTCATGCCTTCCCTGGCGAGGTCGATCATCGTGTCCAGCACTTCCTTGACCATTTCCGGATCGAGCGCCGATGTCGGCTCGTCGAAGAGCATCACCTTGGGTCGCATGCAAAGCGCCCGGGCGATTGCGACACGCTGCTGTTGGCCGCCGGAAAGCTGGGCGGGATATTTCTCCGCCTGCTCGGAAATCTTGACACGCTCAAGCAACTGCCGGGCCCTCGCCTCGGCTTCCGCCTTGCCGAGCCTGAGCGCCTTCATCGGCGCCAGCATGCAGTTCTGCAGCACCGTCAGGTGCGGAAAGAGATTGAACTGCTGGAAGACCATGCCCACCTCACGGCGCACCGCATCGATCGTCTTCGACTGATGCCCGAGAAGGATGCCGCCGACGCGGATTTCACCCTTCTCGTATGTCTCCAGGTGATTGATGCAGCGGATCAGCGTCGACTTGCCGCTGCCGGATGGTCCGCACAGGACGATCTTCTCGCCTTTACGCACCGAGATGTCGATGTTGTGAAGCGCCTGGAAGGCGCCATACCACTTCTCGACGCCCGCCATCGTAATCATCATCTCAGCGGCATTTGCCGTAGTCGAGCGGTCGCTCATCGATAAACTCCGTCTTCAGAAATTGTGGGAGGCTTGCGCGTCATGAGCGTTGCCTACCGCGCCGATGCCGCAAACCTGCGCTCGAGACGCGCGCCGTAGATCGTCAGGGGGCAGCACATCAGGAAGTACAGGGCGCCGACCACGGCAAAGACCGTCAGCGGCTGGAAGATCTGGTTGGAAACGATGTTGCCGGCACGGGTCAGCTCCGTGAAACCGACGATCGACGCAAGCGATGTGCCCTTGATGAGCTGGACGAGGAAGCCGATCGTTGCCGGAAGCGAGATGCGCAGCGCCTGCGGCAGGATGACATTCTTCATCCGCCAGACATAGCTGAGGGCAAGCGCCTTGGCCGCCTCCGTCTGGCCGCGCGGAACCGCCTCGATCGAGCCGCGCCAGATCTCGCCGAGATAGGCGCTTGCATGCAGCGTCAACCCGACGGAAACAGCGGCCCAGGCGTCGAGCCTGATGCCGATGAGAGCCAGGCCATAGTAAACGACGAAGAGCTGCATCAGCAGGGGCGTGCCCTGGAAGACGGCGATGTAGCCGGCGGTGATCCGCTCGATCGACCGGATGCCCGACGTCCTTGCCAGCGCTATGCCGAGCCCGGCGATGCCGCCACAGACGAACCCGACGGCGGACAGGGCGACCGTCCATTTCAGGCCGAGGAGCAGGAAGAAAAATTCATCGCGACCCATGAAGCGCCCTCACTTGACCGGATAGCTGAAGTAGCGGGCCGAGAAGAACGCGAAGAGACGCATCATCAGCCAGGAAATGACGAGGTAGAACGCCGTCACGGTGAAATAGACCTCGAAGCTGCGGAAACTGTCGGACTCGATCCGCTGGGAGACGGAGGTCAGCTCATAGGCCGAGATCGCCGACGCGATGCTGGTGGACAGCGTCAGCAGCACGAACTGGCTGGTCAGCGAGGGGAAGATTGCCCGAAGCGCCGGCTTCAGGACGATCAGGCGGAAGACCTGCGCCTTGTGCAGGCCAAGCGCCAGCCCGGCCTCCACCTGCCCCTTGGAGATCGATTGCACGCCGCCGCGAATGATCTCGATCGCGTAGGCGCCGCCATTGATGCCGAGCGCGATGATTGCCGTCGGTGTCGGATCCAGCCGCACGCCTGCCAGTGGCAGGGCGAAATAGATGAAGAAGATCTGCACCAGGAACGGCGTGTTGCGGATGATCTCGATGAAGGCGATCACCAGCCAGCGGATCGGCTTGAAACGGGACTGGCGGAGCACCACGCCGCCGATGCCGATGATGATCGCCAGGATCATGCCTGAGATGGCAAGCAGGAAGGTGCCGAGACAGGCGGCCAGGAGATCGGGCAGGCCATCGATAACGGGGGTGAAATCCAATGTGTAGTTCATGGTTCTTCCCTGGAGATCAGGATGCCTTCGCCATTCCAGCCATCGCCTCGATGGCCAACTCGTAGCCTCGGGCGCCGAAGCCGATCATGATGCCGGTCGCGGTGCGGGAGATCAGCGAATTGTGATAGATGCTTTCGCGGGCATGCACGTTCGAGATATGGAGCTCGATCTTCGGCCCATCGAATGTCTTCAGCGCATCCAGCAGGGCGACGGACGTGAAGGTGTATCCGGCGGGGTTGATAATGATGCCACAGGCTTCCTTGCGCGCCTGATGCACGGACTCGACCAGTTCGCCCTCAAAATTGGTCTGTCGAAAATCCACGACAAAACCGAGCGCGCCGGCCTTGGCATGGCACCGGTCGCGGATGTCGGCAAGTGTGGTCGTGCCGTAGACCGAAGGTTCGCGCTCGCCGAGAAGGTTGAGATTCGGCCCGTTCAGGACAAAGATCGTGTTGCTCATTTTCAAGCTCCAGGTGCACCGGTACCGTGCATTGCACAGCACCGGCGCAGGCATCGCGTCGTGCGGATGCCGCCTTGCAAGTGGTCAGTACGGCCGAGAACCGCGGATCAGTTCACGGTGAACGGAATGCCTTCCAGGCTCGCCGGGAATTCCGGAACCGGGACCTTCATCCACTTGTCGTAGACCTTCTTGAGTTCGCCATTGGCCTTGATCTTGTCGATGAAGGTGTTCAGCTCGGCGTTGAGCTCTTTCTCGCCGAGACGGGTGCAGGCGCCGTTGTAGAGCTTCTGGAATTCGAGCTTGTTCTCGAACTTGCCGGGAACGGCTTTCTCCACGCGGTCCATATAGAAAATATTGCCCCCCAGAGCCTCGACCTGGCCGGATGCGAGAGCCTGGATGCTCGGCGCATCACCGTCGTAACGGCGGATGGTTGCCGTCGCCGGCGCGTTCTTGGTGACCTGGGTGTCCTGGGCTGCGCCCTTGGCGACGCCGATCGTCAGATTGGCCATATCTTCATTGGTCTTGATCGACTTGTCCTTCGGACCAATCAACACAATCGCATTGGCAGCGTAAGGCTTGCTGAACTGCACGGCCTTGGCGCGATCGGGCAGCATGGCCATGGTCGCGAAGAGCACGTCGACGCGGCCTGTGGTCAGCGCCGGAATTCGGTTATTGACTTCGAGCGGGACGAATTCAACTTCAACGCCGAGCTCCTTGGCGAACAGCGTCGCGATGTCGGCGTCGAGGCCATCCTGCTTGCCGGCGCTGGTGACGAAGCCCCACGGCGGGTTGTCGCCCTGGATACCGACGACCAGCTTGCCCTTTGCCTTGATCTCGGCGGGCGTGACGGCGGCAGCGGGCTGCGCCATGGAAAACGCGGCCACAAGCGCTGCCGCTCCAAACAACGCGTGACGGCGCTTCACTTTCAATTCGAACATTTCGTGCTCCTCCTCTCATGATCCCATGGGGACCCTGTCAGCACTCCGTTTGCTGACGACCACGCAAAACTGCCATGGGAGTATCTTTAAATCAACAGAGTTTTTCGATAATATATGATAAAATCGATTTCGACATGGAAATCCAGGCTTAAATTATGAAATCAATCTGCGCCAGCAGGTGTGGAAACGGCTTTCCAAAAAGGAGGAAGACTGGGATGAAGACTTCGATAGCGACGGTTTCAATCAGCGGCGAGCTGCCCGAAAAATTGGAGGCAATCGCCAAGGCCGGTTTCGGCGGTGTCGAAATCTTCGAGAACGACTTCCTGGCCTTCGATGGCAGTCCTGCCGATGTGGGAAAGATGGTGCGCGATCACGGGCTGGAAATCACCCTGTTCCAACCTTTCCGCGATTTCGAGGGCATGCCGGCCTCCCACCGGCAGAGAACCTTCGACAGGGCGGAGCGCAAGTTCGATGTGATGCAGGAACTCGGCACCGATCTTGTGCTGGTCTGCTCCAACGTCTCGCCGGTCTCCCTCGGCGGCGTCGATCGCGCTGCGGCGGATTTTTACGACCTCGGAGAGCGGGCGGCGAAGCGCGGCCTGAGGATCGGTTACGAAGCGCTCGCCTGGGGCCGCCATGTCAACGACCATCGCGACGCGTGGGAGATCGTCCGGCGGGCCGACCATCCGAATGTCGGCCTGATCCTCGACAGCTTTCACACGCTGTCACGGAAGATCGACATCAATTCGATCCGCTCCATCCCGAAGGACAAGATCTTCATCGTGCAACTCGCCGATGCGCCGTTGATCGACATGGACCTGCTCTACTGGAGCCGGCATTTCCGCAATATGCCGGGCGAAGGCGACTTGCCGGTCACGGCCTTTACCGCCGCCGTCGCCGCGACCGGTTATGACGGCTATTTCTCGCTGGAAATCTTCAACGACCAGTTCCGCGGCGGGCAGGCGCGCTCGATCGCGGCAGACGGCCATCGCTCGCTGATTTATCTCGGCGACCAGGTACGCCGGGCTCCCGGCACGGAAACTCTCAGTGTTGCCTCCATGCCGGACCGCGCCACGGTCAGGGGCGTCGGTTTCGTGGAATTCTCCACCGACGAGGAAGATGCTGCCGACCTCATCGGCATCCTGCGCACGCTCGGCTTCCGCAAGACGGCGGCGCATCGTTCGAAGAAAGTCAGCATTTTCCAGCAGGGCGACATCCGCCTCATCGTCAATACCGAGGAAAAGGGTTTCACCAACGCGTCGTTTGCCGTGCACGGCACCTCGGCCTATGCGATGGCGCTGATCGTGGACGATGCGAAACAGGCTTTCGCGCGGGCCGTGGCGCTTGACGCCGAGCCGTTCAGCCAGCCGGTCGCCGCCGGTGAAGTGGAAATCCCGGCGATACGCGGTGTCGGCGGTGGATTGATCTATCTGCTTGACGACCAAAGCGATCTCGGCCGCTTCTCCGAAATCGACTTCATGCCCGTCGAAGACGAGGTTGAAATTGTGCCTGCGCATCTGCTCAGGATCGACCACGTCGCCCAGACCGTGGCCTATGACGAAATGCTGACCTGGCTGCTTTTCTATAGTTCGATCTTCGAGACCCATAAAACGCCGATGGTCGATATTATCGATCCGGCCGGCGTGGTCCGCAGCCAGGTGGTCGAGAACGCATCGGGTTCGCTGCGCATCACCCTGAACGGCGCGGAAAACCGCCGGACACTCGCCGGGCATTTCATCGCGGAAACATTCGGATCGGGCATCCAGCATCTCGCTTTCGATACCGATGATATCTTCGCCACCGCCGAAGCACTTCGCAAAAACGGCTTCCGGCCGCTGCACATCTCGCCGAACTATTATGGTGATGTCGAAGCCCGCTTCGGCCTGGACCCCGAGCTGACCGAGCGGCTGAAGGCGGAAAACATTCTCTACGACCGCGACGAACACGGCGAATATTTCCAGCTTTACAGCGGCACCTATGGCGAGGGCTTCTTCTTCGAGATCGTCGAGCGGCGGAACTATCGCGGCTACGGCGCACCGAACGCCATCTTCCGTATTGCCGCCCTGAAGAAGCTGATGCGGCCGGAAGGATTGCCGAAAATGTAAATAACTCGCGTTACCGCGATCCTATGAGAAAAATTAGTTTCCGCAGGCATTCACGCGCGATTGAATGCGACGAGAATAGCCAATTATATAGGAGGATCGAAAAAATGTCAGAGAAGAATCGAAGTTGCTGAATACAACCAATGAAACCGTCGCGGAAAGCAGCTACCGGCGCATTCGTGCGGATATCATATTCGGCCGCCTGGCGCCGGCGCAGAAGCTGAAACTGGAAAGCCTCAAAGAAACATACGAAACCAGCGTCAGCACCCTGCGGGAAATTCTGAACCGGCTCTCGTCCGAAGGCCTGGTGGTTGCCGAAGGGCAGCGCGGCTTCGAGGTTTCGCCCGTGTCGGCCACCGATCTCAGGGAGATTGCGGCGCTTCGTCTGCTGCTGGAAACCCACGCGCTCGAACAGTCCTTCGAATACGGCGACGTGGAATGGGAAGCCCGCTTGGTTTCCGCTCACTACAAGCTGTCGCGCATGGAGCGGGTGATGGCCACCGGCGATACCGGCCAGGCGGAAGACTGGAAGCGATATGATTGGGAATTCCATCAGGCGCTGATCTCCGCCTGCGGGTCGAAGCTTCTGATGGAAATGCATTCCGTCGTGTTCGACAAATATCTGCGCTATCAGATGGTCGCATTGTCCTATCGCGGCGAAATCGCGGCTAAGGAACACCAGCAGCTTCTGGATGCTGCCTTGAGGCGGGACCAGCAGATGGCGAAGCAGGTCCTGACCGTCCACATCGAGGACGGCGTGGAGCATGCACTCGCCCGCAACGCATTGCGGTAGTGACGGCTCGAACCATGAATCGCGGAGAACGGAAGTGAAATCAGGAGAAGCCGTGCTCGAGCGATCGGGCGAAACAGGCGAAACCATCAGTGACGTGGTCTTTCGCCAGGTGAGGCAGGATATCATCGTCGGCATATTGCCGCCCGGCACCAAGATAAAGCTCGAGCAGGCCAAGGAGCGTTATTCGATCAGCGTGTCGTCGCTGCGCGAGATCCTGAGCCGCCTCACGACAGAAAATCTGGTAATCGCCGAAGGGCAACGGGGCTTCGAGGTCAGTCCCGCCTCACGCCAGGAATTGATGGAACTCGCCGATCTGCGCATCGTGCTGGAGACCCATGCGATGGACCTTGCATTTGCGGCCGGCGATCTGGAATGGGAAGGCCGGATCGTCGCCGCGCATCACAAGCTCGCGGCTGCGGAGCGCCGGCTGCTCTCTGGTGATGCCTCGCGCACGATCGATTGGGTGCGCTACGACTGGGAATTTCACCAGGCGATCGTTTCTGCCTGCAATTCGGCGACGTTGATGGCGAGCCTTTCCTCGGTCTTCGACCGCTTCCTTCGCTATCACCTGCTGGCCGAGAGCTTCCGCGGCAAGGCGGTGGTCGACGATCACAAGCTGCTGTTCGAGCTCGCGCTGGGCAGGGATGGCGAAGGTGCAAAGGCTGTTCTCAGGCAGCACGTTCAAAGCGGCGTGGAGCATGTCCTGAAGAGCAGCAAGATTTTCTAAAGCCGCTTACAACCCGGTACCGGCCTTGGAGATGACCAAGAGCGATGTGTGCCACATCGATGCAAACCGATCATTTCGACAACTTTGGGGCGCAAGGAAACACGGTCTGAAGCTTCATTGTTCTTGCCTGCGGGAGATGCTCCACTAAATCCGCTCAGATGGACGTTCAGGAGAACGCAGTTTCGGTGAACCCGGCGAGCGCATCCACGCGGACGCCGCTTCAGGTGCGAAGTCCAGCTGTCATGGCGGAGGTCGAGCGCCTCCTGGCGGGCCGCACACGCGACATCCGCCTAGAAGGCGAGCTTCACGGACTTTTTCGGAAACGTTCGTGGTCGCAGGCGGCCAAGATCATTCGCGCCTGGATGATCTGGGTCGCTTTGCTTGATGGCGTGACCTTGGGCCTCAACGCCATCCTGCTTCCACTGCCGATCGTGCTGTCGATGCTCTTGCCCGCCTGCATCCTTCCGCCCGCAGCCCTGGCCACCGCCTTCGTCTGGCGAAAACCGCGCGCATCCTGGCTGCAGGGGCTCTCTCTGATCGCCGGCATGTTCTTCATCCTGCTCTCGGTCGCCCTGGTGGGCGTCAGCGCCGGTGGCGCGTTTTATGAGCGGCATTTGAACATCATGCTGGTCGTGGCGATTACCGCGATGATCATCTTCGCCGTCCCGATGGCCTGGACGGTGATGATCGCAGCATCGGCGCTCGGTCTCTATCTGTTTTTCCAGCTTCATAATCCGGGGCTTGACTTGGGAAGCGCCGTGGCTGCGACGCTGTTTTTTGCAAGTGGTGTCGTCGCAACCGTCGTGGCGCGACGCACGATGACGATCCTGGCCCAGAAGGCCTTCCTTCTCGAACTTCGGGACCGAAGCCGCGTGGCGGAACTGGCCGACGCAAATGCGCGCCTCGAGTTGCTTGCGAGAACCGATCCCCTGACCGGCATCGCCAACCGGCGCTGGATGATGGAGATGCTCAATCGCCTCTGGGGCATCGACGAGCCCTGTCCCGAAGGCGCTTCCTTGCTGATGTGCGACATCGATCAGTTCAAGAACCTGAATGACAGCCTTGGGCACGCCGAGGGTGATCGCTGTCTGGTGAAGGTCGCCGGCATTATTCAGAGCAGCGTGAGGCACGGTCGCGATCACGTGGCCCGTTATGGCGGCGAAGAATTTCTTGTCCTGCTTCCTGGACTGGATGGCGAGGAGGCGGTTGCCGTCGCCGACAATATTCGCAAGCGGGTTGAAGCCGCCTCCCTTCCCAACCCCGCATCCCGCGTCGCTCCCTACGTCACCCTCAGCATCGGAGTGGCCACTCACGCGCCGAACAGTCAGGCAATTTCGGTAGAGGAACTCCAGCGCCAGGCCGATGCGGCGCTTTATCTCGCCAAACAGGCGGGCCGCAATCGGGTGGCGCGGCATAAAGCGGATTTGCCAGGCGCGTAATGCCGGCGCATGACGCCGACGGCTTTCTCAGGCCACAACCGGAACCGGCGCGCTGTCGTTCGGCAGCAATCGCGCCACGGCGCTCAGGAGATCCGTCTGCGATATCAGGCCGAGGATTCGGTAATCGTCATCAACGACGATGACGGCATGTGTGCGCCCGTCGGTCAGCACAGGCAACAGTGAAAGAGCGGCATCCGAAGGTCTCGCCACCGCCGGCCTCGAGATCGCGTGTGCGATCGTCTCGGTACTTCCGGACAATTCCCGCAGGCCGACGGTGCCGATGAGACGGCCCCCCGGGTCCTTCACCGGCAGGGTGCGGATATTATGCTTCAAGAGAAGGTGACGCGCAGCATCCGGTTCCGACGTTTCCCCGATGGCGATCACGTCACGCGACATGATATCGGCACAGCTGATCTTGCCGTTCGAGCGGATGGCCGCCTGCAGCTCGACCTGCTGCAGCAGTCGGCCGAGGTCTGCCCGGTCGATATCGAAGGTTTCGTCGAGCGCTTCGAGAGCCGCATCGACGTCCTCCTCGCGGAACCCTACCCGCGCGGCCGACGGCAGGTCGATCGTCTGATGGGTGTTCTCCGCCTTGAGAACGACGTGCGGATAATTCCGCTTGGAAAGCTTGTGGAACAGCAGGCCAAGGCCGACGAGAATGCAGGAGTTCAAAGCGACGGGCACGAAGGGAAAGAGGAAGCCCCAGCCGGCAACGACAGGACCACCGAGCACGGCGGTCAGGGCCGCGGCTCCTCCCGGAGGGTGAAGGCAGCGCGTGAAGGACATTGCGCCGATCGCAAGCGAAACGCCGACACCGGTCGCGATGATCGGATCACGAATGAAATAGGCGGCCACAATCCCCATCAGCGCTGAAATCGTATTGCCGCCGATGATCGACCATGGCTGCGCCAGCGGGCTTGCCGGCACCGCGAAAAGAAGCACCGCGGACGCCCCCATCGGCGCGACGATCAGTGGCAGATGCGGCCCCTGCCCGAACAGATAGCCGCTGATGACGCCGGTCAGACCAATGGCCAGCAAAGCGCCGAGGCATGCGATCAATCGCTCCCGCAAGGTCGCACCGGCCAGGATCGGTGAGAACAGACGGAAGCGGCGGAAGCGGCTCGGTCCCACCTTCGGGGAAACGGGAAACTGCATGACAAGACCAATTTCGAACGAGGATTATCTGGCGGATGAAGGAAGAGCAGGTGCGAGTTAGTTTGCTGCCAGTCTGATATCTCTGCCCTTTGTCGCGCTGAGCACTTCGTGGAACGCATTGAACGCGCTCGGGCGGTCATTCCTGCGGTAGACGAGCAGCGTCTCGACAGGTCCCAGCTGGTAAGTCTGGGCAGACGTCGGCCAGTGCATCAGATCGAGAACGGATCTCGGCATGACGCCGGCCGTATTGCCGGTCGCAACGCTTGCCAGAATCGCGTGGTAGGAGCCGAGCTCGCTGGTCGGCAGGGCGCTCGATTTGCGCACCCAGTTTTCGGCGATCCGGCGATAGGTGCAGCCGGGCTCCAAAGCGGCGAGCGCCCCGACACGCAGGTCGGCGGCGGATTTGATGGCGGGATGGCCGGACGGCAGTACGATCAACAGGTCCTCGACAAAGACCGGCTCCATCTCCAGGGCCTTGAGTTCGGCATCGAAGCCCGAGTCTTCCTCACGCATCGCCTTCGGCAGGCGGGCAATCAGCGCGCAATCGAGCACATCGGAGAGAACATCGCGGGTCAGATCGCGGGACGCCCCCATCGTCAGATGCAGCGATACATCGGGCCACATCTGGTTGAATTGCGTCAGTGCCGCCGGCAGCCTGCTTGCCGCCGTGCTCTCCATGGTGCCGACCCGCAACGTCCCCGATGGGGCGAGAGGCCGCACAGCCTGGCGCGCTTCCAGCGCCAGCGCCTTGAGCCGGTTGGCATAGGAAAGAAACGTCTCGCCCTCCCGCGTCAGGGTCATCTTCTTGCCATCGCGGCTGAAGAGGGAAACGCCGAGGTCCTCCTCCAATTGCTGGATGCGCGTCGTCACGTTCGACGGCACCCGCCCCACAGCCTTGGCGGCCTTGGTAACGCTGCGGTCGCTGGCGACGGCGAGGAATATGTCGATCGACGAAAGGTCCAATGAAAAGATCTCGTTTTCGGAATTAAGGCTAGAGATAATTCTCTATATAAAAATCATCGACATTGCTCAAGCCGGTTTCGGCACCGGACAAAAAAACGCAAGCCGGCAGGCAGGCGATTGCCGAAAAAAGGGTCGGGTCGCCGCGGAAATAGCCATGCAACCTACGACATTGCCTCTGTCGGACGACGTTTTGAGGGTTTGAGCTTGGCACACGGTTTGCATCCGCAAACCTATCTGCAGATCGATCGGCGACGACCTCATGTTGCACCTTGTCTTGACCTGTCTTCTTCTGAGCGTCGCTTCAGGCTTGAGCATGCGGCGTTTTCTGCTGCCGTATTTCGCCGGCGGCGATCTCGCCGAGAAGTCCGCCCCTGTGACAGTCGTCGCAAGTGCCGTCTTTCTGGCAGCGATCGCTTTCACCGTCTCCGACCAGGATCTTTGGGCAAAATCCGTCATTCTGATGCTCGGCCTTTTACTGTCCGCAATGTTTGACGACGCGAGACCCAAGCTGACGATCGCCCTTTCCGCCGTCAGTCTGGCGGCCTATCTCGGGCTGCGTTCGATCGGCTGAGCATCCAACCATCACCCAAACAGATCAGGGGTCACGGAACACGGCGACTCATCACCGGTGTCGACGCCCAATCGAGCTTGCATCCATCGACGAAAATCATTCGTCAACGCAGCCACATCCTGCAACCTGAAACATCTCCCGACGGGCGATAAGGAAGACTTCGCGCAATACGGGAAAATGATCTCTATTGAAGAATATTTCCTCACTGTTATTCTCCATCATAGAACATTTTCCGAGGCACGCTGGATCGCAGGATGCAGAAATCAGACCTCTCACGATCGGTGTCGATCTCGACTCCAGGAAATCGAGACCAGCGGCTCCCATGCCGTGAGGATGTTCGAATTGCGTCGGTGAGGAGGCGAGCGGCGATCATGGACAGCGATCCGACAGGAAAAATTTGGTCGGAATGGTATGCGTGGCATCCCGTCTTGCCGATCGACGATACGATATTCTGGCTCGAAACCGTGTACCGGAGGCAAGGCCCAGAGGGTCTCTGGCAATATCGTTCGTTCCGGCCGGAATTCGAACGCCGGCAGGCTCTGACCGACATGCCCGTCTGTCCCGGCGCTTAGAGCCTTTCCGGGTTAGATTGCAGCATTCTGCCGGAGCAGGTTTTCGTCAGGGCAAAGGCGATCGGCTCACCGGCCGCACCGCTTCGCCATGCGAAGCAATAGGTGCGTCCGGCGATTCTAAAGTCTTGCAGATTTGCCTGGCAAATCTGCGGGAGGGTTGGCTGAAACGGGCCGGCTGATCGACCGGCCGGCTTGGCCGTAGAGTTGAGCTACGACGCGCGCCGGCCGGTCGACCATCCGACTCCGTTTGAGCCAACAGAATGCTGCAATCTAACCCGGAAAGGCTCTAAATCACCCGAGCGCCTGGCTGACGAGCGCATAGGTTTTAGGCGCATGCGCTGCCTGATGCTCCGGATGCGGGAGCCATGGGCCACCGAACGACATGGTCGTGACGATGTCGTAGACCGAAAGACCGCAGCGGGAGAGGAAATCGGAAAACGTTCCGCCCTTTTCGCGTGTGTCGAGGCGCAAGAACGCCCCCCTATGCTCGCCTGCGTGCGGACGGATGACGGCGATCGCGTCCGCATCGTTGCCCGCCACGACCGGACCGATGACATGGCCGCGCCCGAACCGCCGGCAAAGCGAGAAAGCCTCGATCCTGCCGGCGCGGCTCAACACGATACCCTTGGAATTAGCCATGAGCCGGGCCAGGAGCAGCTTGCGTTCCGTGCCGAAGGCCACGCAATCCAATTGCGCAATCGCGTCCAGATCTCCAGCCTCGACTGCCCGTATCACGGCGCCGGGCGGCGGCTCCACATCCGGCGGCGATATCGCTTCGCCCTGGCATTGGAAGACAGATGCCTCCCGAATGAAATTCAGGGAACGATAGAGACGTCGCGCGGCACGCGTCGCGTTCAGCCCTAGGTGGCGCCCGGCGACCTGATCCAGCACGTGGCCCATCAGCCATTGCCCGGCACCGTTGGTTTGCAGGCGCGGCGAGGTGATGACCATACCGACCGTGGCAAATTGCGCATCATAGGGAAACCACATCGCGGAGCCGAGAATGCGGCCGATTTCATCGATCGCCACGACGCCCTCGCCGAACTCACGCATGAATTGCCAGTCTTCGGCGCGATGCGGCCAGGCGACGGTCATCGAAAGCGCATGCAGTTTGTCGAGATCGACGCTGTCGATCCCGGCAAGGCGCATCTCGAAACTGTCGACGATCCTGGATTCGGATGTCAGTTCACTCACCCGGCCCTCCTGCCGCATTGTCTCGCCCAGCCTGCGCTCGGAAACTTCTGTGACCAGACTAGAACAGATCGTTCGATACAATTCACTGGGGAAGCGCGCGCAAACACAACAATCGACCAAATCCCGATGCGCATTCGGCAAATAACGCCTGCGCCTGCCTTTAGAGTCATTGACCAGGCCCGGATCGGCCGCCAATCGCCGTTCACCGTGAGGACCCGGAATGTCGCCTCCCGTCAGCCCAGTTACAAGCACCCCAAAAATCCCGCCGCGCTGTGAAGAATCCCATGCAGGCAATTGAAATTCTCGAAAGGCTCGTCGGCTTTCCCTCGGTCGTCGGCACGCCGAACACCGAGATCGTCGCATGGATCCGGCACTACCTGCAAAGCCACGGCGTTGTTGTCACGGAGCTTCCCGGTCCGGAGGGCGACCGGTCGAACCTCTTCGCCACGATCGGCCCGAAGGAAACGCCGGGCTATATCCTCTCGGGCCATATGGACGTGGTCCCCGCCGCCGAAGGCGGCTGGACCAGCGATCCGTTCCGCCTGCGGGCCGAAGCGGACCGCTTCTACGGTCGCGGCGCCACCGACATGAAGGGCTTCCTGGCCGCCGTGCTCGCCGCCGTCCCGGCGTTTGCGGCCATGCCGCTTCGCCGGCCCATCCACCTTGCCTTTTCGTATGACGAGGAGGCCGGCTGCCGCGGCGCGCCGCATATGATCGCCCGCCTGCCGGAGCTCTGCGCAACTCCGCTTGGAGCGATCATCGGCGAGCCGAGCGGCATGCGGGCAATCCGCGCCCATAAGGGCAAGGCCGCCGCCCGGCTGACGGTCAGAGGCCGGGCAGGCCACTCCTCGCGCCCGGATCAGGGGCTGAATGCGATCCATGCCATCACCAGCGTTTTGGTTTACGCCAGCGCCGAAGCCGACCGGCTGACCTCCGGGCCGTTCGAAGATGTTTTCGAACCGCCCTACTCCTCCCTTCAGGTCGGCACGCTGAAGGGCGGCCAGGCGGTCAATATCATTCCCGACATTTGCGAGGCCGAGTTCGAAGCGCGGGCCATTTCCGGCGTCGATCCGGCAACGCTGCTAGCGCCGTTGCGAGCATCGGCCGAGACGCTGTCGCAGCGTGGTTTCCAAGTAGAATGGCGCGAACTCAGCGCCTATCCGGCGTTGTCGCTTGCCGCCGACGCGCCGCTTGCGGCGCTGCTTGGCGAACTGACCGGCATCGAGCCGCTCGCCGCCGTCAGCTACGGCACGGAGGCCGGGCTTTTCCAGCGCGCCGGCATCGATGCGATCATCTGCGGACCGGGCGACATCGGCCGCGCCCACAAGCCGGATGAATTCATCCGTGCTGGTGAACTGCTCGCCTGCCAGGCGATGGTCGAGGCGCTCGGTCGCCGCTGCGCCTGAAGCACGAGATCAAGGAGCCGACGCAATGACCTTTCTCTTCAATTCGGACGCGAAGCGCGGCGCCATCTTCGCCGAAGCCTTCGCGCGCGAACTACCGGACATCGCCTTCTCCATGGATCCCAAGTCGGTCGAAGCCGAGGCCGTGCGCTATCTCATCACCTGGACCCTGCCGGATGATCTCGCGCGCTACCGCAATCTCGAAATCCTCTTTTCGATTGGTGCCGGGATCGACCAGTTCCGCATCGATGCCGTGCCTACGTCGGTGAAGGTGGTGCGCATGGTCGAGGACGGCATCATCAGGATGATGCAGGAATATGTGACGCTTTCCGTACTTGCGCTCCATCGCGACCTGCCGACCTATCTCGACCAGCAGCGGCGCCGGACCTGGCAGGCGGTCGCGCCGGTGCAGGCCTCGAACCGCCGCATCGGCGTGCTCGGGCTCGGCATGCTCGGAACCGCCGTGCTCGAACGCTTGCTACCCTTCGGCTTTCCACTTTCGGGCTGGAGCCGCAGCCCGCGCGAGATCGACGGCATCCGATGCCTGAGCGGTCGGGACGGCCTCGATACTCTGCTTGATACCACCGATATTCTTGTCTGCCTGCTACCGCTGACGGACGAGACGCGCGGCTTCCTGAATGCCGGCCTCTTCGCCAGGATGCCGGCTGGTGCGGCGCTCGTCCATGCCGGTCGCGGCGCTCAGCTCGACCATCGGGCACTCGTCGCCGCACTCGACGCCGGGCATCTTTCCGGCGCCGTTATCGACGTCACCGAGCCGGAGCCGCTTCCCGCGGACCACGCCTTCTGGAGCCACCCGAAGATCCTGCTGACGCCGCACATTGCGAGCGTCACCCAAGCTGAAACCGCCGCAGCAGCCGTGATCGGCAACATCAAACGCTATCAGGCGGGCCTCGACCCGATCGGACTGATCGATCGCAGCCGCGGCTACTGAATTCTTAACCCAGGAAAGCAAAATCATGTCCCTTCTCAAGACGATCGACACCAACCCGACCTCCACGCCGCGCGAGTCCGGCCCGCTGCCCGAACGGCTGATCTCCGGTAACCCGGCCTTCAAGACCTGGGCGCAGGACGTCGCCCGCGGCGAGACGGTTCATAGCGGCGTGTGGGAAGCCACCCCCGGCGAGACGCGCTCGATCAAGGGGGAGACGTTCGAGTTCTGCCATATCCTTTCCGGCCTGATCGAGATCACCCCGGAAGGTGGCGAACCGGTGGTCTACAGAGCCGGCGACAGCTTCGTCATGAAGCCCGGCTTCGTCGGCGTCTGGAAGACGATCGAGACGGTGCGCAAAATCTACGTGACCGTGTCGTAATGCCAACGCCGTAGATTTGACTGGCCGCAGCGGCGAAAACGCAATTTTTCGCCGCTGCGGCATCGCCGGTCGATGAATGCTGCTCGCTTTCCCCGGTTAGGCTTGCCTCAGCCCACCCCGAGGACATGCGATGACACTCAGCTTCGATCCGAACACGATTTCCCTGCCCGTCGGGCATTTCATCGGCGGCCGGCTGATTCCGGCCGAAGCCGTGATCGACATGCATCGTCCCTCCGACGGCAAGGCCTATGCGGGCTGCCCGCTGGCTGACGCAGCAGTTGTCGACCACGCTGTCGAAACCGCCAAGAAGGCGTTGAGGACGAGCAACTGGGGCGGCGTGCGGCCGCGCGAGCGCACCGTGGCGTTGCAGCGCTGGGCGGATCTGATCGAGGCGGAGGCAGAGACCCTCGCCAGGCTTGAAGCGCTCTCGTCGACACGGCCCATCGGTCATCTCGTCGCCGGCGACATCGCCGTCACTGCCGAGCAGATCCGTTTCTTTGCCGAATTCGCCGACAAGGAAGGCGGCGACCTCGTTCCGACCGACGATACCAATTTCGGCATGATCATGACCGAACCCTACGGTGTCGTCGGCGCCATCACGCCCTGGAATTTTCCCCTGTCCATGGCGGGCTGGAAGCTCGGCCCGGCGCTGGCGGCGGGCAATGCGGTGGTGTTGAAACCATCGGAGATGACGCCGTTCTCGACACTCTATCTCGCCGAACTTTCGGTGCGGGCCGGTCTGCCGGCCGGTCTCGTCAACATCGTGCTCGGTGACGGCCCGACCACCGGAAATGCGATCACCGGACATCCCGGCATCGCCAAGGTCAGCTTTACCGGCTCGACTGCGGCCGGCTCGGCGATCATGACCAATATCGCTCGCACCGGCGTCAAGCCGATGACGCTCGAACTTGGCGGCAAAAGTCCGCAGTTGGTCTTTGCCGATGCCGATCTCGAGCTTGCTGCGGGCGCAATCGCCGGCAGCATTCTCTCCAACGCCGGTCAGGCCTGCGTCTGCGGTTCCCGCCTGATTGTCGAGGCGAAGGTGGCGGACGCGCTCGCGGCCGCACTTGTCGAGAGGTTGGCGGTCATCCGCCCCGGCCCCACCTGGGATGAAGCAACCGATTATTCGCCCGTCATCTCCGAACGCCAGATCGCCCGCATGGACGGTATCATCCGCGCCGCGATCGACGGCGGGGCCGAGTGCCTCACCGGTGGCCGCCGCCTCGACCGCGAAGGCTATTTCTACGCCCCAACGCTGATGTCGGGCGTGACGGCAACATCGCCGGCGGTTCTCGAGGAAATCTTCGGACCGGTGCTGACCATTCAGACTTTCGAGGACGAGGAGGAGGCGCTGAGCCTCGCCGACCATCCGGCTTACGGGCTCGCCGCCGGCCTCTTCACCCGGGATCTGTCGCGTGCCATCCGCGTGACGCGCCGCCTGCAGGCCGGCACCGTCTGGGTCAATCGCTACGGCCGCTCGCGCGACCATATCCTGCCGACCGGCGGCTACAAGCAGTCCGGTATCGGCAAGGATCTCGGTCGCGAAGCCTATCTCGCCAACCGCAAGAGCAAGAGTGTGCTCATCAGCCTGTGAGGACCTGCGATGAAGACCTACAAGATCGCCCTTCTGCCCGGAGACGGCATCGGCCGTGACGTGACGGCAGCAGCCTGGGCCGTACTCGAAAAGGCAGCTCGCCTGAACGGATTTTCTCTGGATGCAACCAGCTATCCCTGGTCCTGCGACTACTATCTGGAGAACGGCAGCATGATGCCCGCCGACGGCATCGAAACGCTCCGGTCCTTCGATGCTATCCTGCTCGGCGCCGTCGGCTGGCCCCACAAGGTGCCGGATTCCGCCTCGCTGCACGGGCTTCTGCTGCCGATCCGCAAGGCTTTCGTGCAATATGCCAATATCCGCCCGCACCGGCTGCTGCCCGGCGTGCAGGGACCGTTGCGGTCCGACGGTTTCGACATCCTCTGCATTCGTGAAAACACCGAGGGCGAATATTCCGGGGCCGGCGGCCGCGTCCACCAGGGCACCGACAGCGAGGTGGCTGTGGAGACCTCGATCTTCACCCGCAAGGGGGTCGAGCGCATCCTGCGTTTCGGCTTTGAGCAAGCGCGTGCGCGCAGCGGCAAGCTTGCCTCGGTGACCAAGTCCAACGCCCAGAAATATTCGATGGTCTTCTGGGACGAGATCACCCAGAGGCTTTCTGCCGAATATCCCGATGTCGACGTGACCAGCTACCATATCGACGCCATGGCCGCCCGCATGGTCATGGCGCCCGATAGTCTCGACGTCGTGGTCGCCTCCAACCTGTTCGGCGATATCCTGACCGATCTCGGCGCCGCCATCCAGGGCGGGCTCGGCTTTGCAGCCTCCGCCAATATCAATCCCGATCGCTCCGCGCCATCGATGTTCGAACCGGTCCACGGATCCGCCCCCGATATCGCCCATCTCGGCATCGCCAATCCGATCGCCGCCATCTGGTCGGGCGCGATGATGCTGGAGCATTTGGGAGAAACGGCCGCTGCCGCAAAGGTGATGGCATCAATCGAGGCGACGACCGCACGCGGCATCGGCGCCATTCCCGGCAAGGACAAGACCGACGCGATCACCGCATCGGTGCTTTCGGCACTTGACTGATCAATGGAGAACAGAATGAACGGATTGAGGGATAGCAGCCTGCTTCGCCAGCAAGGGCTTATCGACGGAGAATGGCGTGGGGCCGCCGCCGGGAATACGATCCAAGTGATCGACCCGGCGACGCAGCATGTGCTGGGCACGGTGCCCGACATGGACGGAGCCGATACGAGGGCGGCAATCGCCGCGGCGGAAAGGGCCTTCGGTCCATGGCGGGCAAAGACCAATGCCGAGCGCGCAGCATTGCTGGAAGCCTGGCACGATCTGATGCTCGACAATATCGAGGATCTGGCGCTGATCCTCACTCGTGAGCAGGGCAAGCCGCTGACGGAAGCGCGCGGCGAAATCCGCTACGGCGCCTCGTTCATCAAATGGTTTTCCGAGGAGGCGCGCCGCATCGGCGGAACGACCATTCCCTCGCCGACGGCGGACCGGCGGATCGTCGTTCTGAAGGAGCCGGTCGGCGTGTCGGCGATCATCACGCCGTGGAATTTTCCAAATGCGATGATCACCCGTAAGGTCGGGCCTGCACTCGCCGCAGGCTGCACCGTCGTCATCAAGCCATCGGACCTCACCCCTTATTCGGCCCTCGCGCTCGGCGTCCTGGCTGAGCGCGCCGGCATCCCGAAGGGCGTCATCAATATCGTCACCGGCCTGCCCACCCGGATCGGCGACGAACTGATGGCGAACCAGACCGTCCGCAAGATTTCTTTCACCGGCTCGACCCGCGTCGGCTCGCTGCTGATGCGCGGCGCAGCCGACAGCGTCAAGCGACTTAGCCTCGAACTCGGTGGCAATGCGCCCTTCATCGTCTTCGACGACGCCGATCTCGATCTTGCCGTGGAAGGCGCGATCGCATCGAAATTCCGCAATGGCGGGCAGACCTGCGTCTGCGCCAACCGCCTTCTCGTCCAGTCCGGTGTCTACGAGGCCTTTGCCGCCAAACTTTCCGCACGCGTATCGGCCATGAAGGTCGGGGCCGGCACGGCGGCCGGCACGGATATTGGCCCGATGATCAACAAGGCGGCGATCGAGAAGATCAAGCGTCATGTCGACGATGCGGTGGAAAAGGGAGCGAGGATCCTCGCCACCGCAGGTTTCGTGCCTGAAGGCGATCAATATGCCGTGCCGATGGTGCTCGGCGGTGCGACCACCGACATGCAGCTTGCCAGCGAAGAGACCTTCGGGCCCGTTGCCCCGCTTTTCCGTTTCGACACTGAGCAAGAGGCGATCGGCATCGCCAACGCCACGCCCTTCGGCCTAGCCGCCTATTTCTACACCGAGAGCCTGAAACGCTCCTGGCGTGTCGCCGAAGCGCTCGAATTCGGGATGCTCGGCCTGAACACCGGGGCCATCTCCACCGAGGTCGCGCCCTTCGGCGGCGTCAAGCAGTCCGGCCTCGGCCGTGAAGGCGCTCAATGCGGCATCGATGAATATCTGGAAATGAAGAGCTTCCACATCGGCGGCCTCGCCTGACCGACAGAACGCAAAGGGCGCCGGGACATGATCCCGGCGCCCTTTTTGCTGATCCATTTCTGCCTTACTGGAAGCGGTCGAGCGTCTTGTAGTAAAGCCCGACCAGCGGCAGGAACCACGGTTTGCCGAAGTGGCCGGGGACGGCCGGCCAATCGAGACCCTTGATTGGGTTACGGTCGGCCTTGCCGAGGATGGCGTCGGCCATGATCATGCCGAGATGGGTGGAGAGTTGGGCGCCGTGGCCGGAATAGCCCATGGCATACCAGACACCATCAACATAGCCGGCGCGCGGATAGCGGTCCTTGGTCATGTCGACGAGCCCGCCCCAGCAATAGTCGATCTCGACGCCGGCAAGCTGCGGAAAGATCTCAGCCAGGCTGGCGCGCAGAATATCGCCGCTCCTTGCGTCCGATCGCTGATCCGACGTGGCGGAAAAGCGGGCGCGACCGCCGAAGATCAGCCGATTGTCCGGCGACAACCGGAAATAATTGCCGATGTTCATCGACGTCACGCAGGTGCGGTTGCCCGGCATCGTCGCGGCAATTTCGGCGTCGGTCAGCGGACGGGTGGCGATCAGGAAGCTGCCGACGGAAACGATCCGGCGACGGAAATAACTGAAGAGCGACGGCGTATAGGCGCCTGTCGCGACCAGCACGTGGTCGGCGGTGACGGTGCCGCGTCCAGTCGTAAGGCTGTGGCGGCCGTTGCCCTGCCGATGTGCCGTCACCGCCGCCTTTTCGAAAATGGTGGCGCCGCGGCGAGCAGCGGCGGTGGCGAGCCCGGCGACATAGCGGCCCATATGCATCATCGCGCTCTTCTTCGAGAGCATGGCGCCATGGAAGGGCGAGCCGACCTCGCCTTTCAGCTCATTGGCGGTCAGAAGTGCGGTATCCGGATCGACCTCTTTGTGGACAGCCTCGAAATTGCGGGCAATGGCATCGAAATGCTGCGGCTTGGAAGCAAGCTTCAGCTTGCCGGCGCGGCGGAAATTGCAGTCGATCCCCTCCTCGGCGATAACAGCCTCGATCGTGTCGATGGAATCGTCGAGTGCCCTGTAAAGCGCGACAGCTCGCTCCGCGCCGAGTGCTGACTTGGCGGAGAGGAAACTGTGGGCGAGCCCATTGTTGAGGTGTCCACCATTGCGTCCCGATGCCCCCCAGCCGACCCGTTCGGCCTCCAGCACCACGACCTTGACGCCGGCCCTTGCAAGCTGGCGCGCCGCGGCAAGCCCGGTAAAGCCGGCGCCGATGACGGCGACATCGTAATGTCCTTCGACGGGGCCTTGTGCGCCGCCGGCAAAGGCTGGTGCCGTGTCGTGCCAGTAGGATTCGAACTGCATCCGCGTGCCTCCGTCAGAGCCCGACGAAGCCAGGCAGGCCCGAGATGTCAGGAATTTCGACATAGCCGTAATAGGGATTGGCCGGCTCGTGGCCGCGATTGACCCAGACCTTGTTCTTGATGCCGAGATCGTGGGCCGACATCAGGTCATAGCGGAAGGAGGACGAGCAGTGCAGCACGTCCTCCGGCCCGCAGCCGAGCATATCAAGCATATATTCAAAGCCCTTGAAGCGTGGCTTATAGGACTGCGCCTGCTCGGCGGTATAGACCGCATGGAAGGGCGCGCCGAGTTTTTCAACGTTCGACATGATCTGCGAATTCATCGCGTTGGAGAGGATTACCAAAGGGATTTCCTTGGCGACCTTGGCGAGCCCGGCCGGCACGTCCGGATGCGGCCCCCAGGTCGGAACCCGCTCATAGATCATCTTTGCCGCTTCATCGCGAAAGGTCACGCCATTGCGCTTGCATGTCCGCTCGAGTGAATTGTGCACCACCTCGGCATAGGGTTTCCAGTCGCCCAGGATCTCGTCGAGCCGATAGGCGGCGAAATTCTTGATGAACTCCGCCATGCGCCGCTCGTCGAGCTCTTCGCCGTAGAGATCACGGGCCGCTTCCGCCATCTGAAAGTTGGTCAGCGTGCCGTAGCAGTCGAAGGTGATGTATTTCGGACGGAACGTCGTCATCTGCGTATCCTTGAATGACCGGAACTGGGGACGTGTCACAATCATAAGCACCGCTTCCCCCGCAGCTCGCCTGAATTGGCAGCATCGGAAGCAGAATCTATCGTATCGAAAGCGGGGTTTGGCAGAAGGTTGCGCGCATTCGCCCGCAGTCAACGGCCGGCGGAGTGACGCCTTCAATCACCGTCGTGATCATGATCGTGATGCGACGGAAGATCGAGGCCGAAGGTTTTGACGAGATCGGCCACCTGAGCCGGGCTGAGGAAACGGGGATTGAGGTTGCGCAACAGCAGATAGAGCTTTGCGGTTTCCTCCAGTTCCTCAGTGGCGAAGACCGCTGCTTCCAAGCTGTCGCCGGCGACAACAGGTCCGTGATTGGCCAGAAGCACCGACGAATACTTGCCCGCCAGCCCGCGGATGGCATCGGCCACATCAGGATCGCCCGGACGATAATAGGGCACCAGCGCGGTTTCGCCGGCGCGCATCAGATAATATGGCGTCATCGGCGGCAGGGCGGCGCGCGGATCGACCTCCGGCAGCATGGTCAGCGCCACCGCATGGGTGGAGTGAAGATGGACGATGGCGCGGGCGCTGCCGCGCGTGTCGTAGAGGGCCGTGTGCAGCGGGATTTCCTTGGTCGGCTTGTCGCCGGACAGGAGCCGGCCTTCGGCATCGAGCCTGGAGATCCGTGCCGGGTCGAGAAAGCCGAGCGAGGCATTGGTCGGCGTGACCAGCCAGCCGCCGTCCTCAAGCCGCAACGATATGTTGCCCGACGAACCGGGCGTCAGCCCGCGCTCGAACAGCGAGCGGCCGTATCGGCAGATTTCCTCACGCAGGCGCGCGTCGGACATGACAGTTCCTCCAATATTACGCAGTTGCCCCTTCGATCAGTTCAAAGCCGAGATCGACGGCCTGCGGCGGCGCGTTGGCGACGACCATCTGGGCGGCTATCTGTCCCGTCGCCACGCGCGGCGTTCGGATGGTCGACAGTGGTTGCGGTGTTACCCGGCCGATATCGAGGCCGTTATAGCCGAAAATGGCGAGCTTCGAGGGGATCGCGATCCCTTGAGCCAGACAGTGAAAATAACCACCCAGCGCCATGTCGTCGTTGGAGAAATAAACCGCATCGAGATCGGTCGTCCGGGCAAGCAGCCGCTCCAATCCCAGCCTGCCGTTTTCCACGGACGAGGCGCCGGCGAGAATTTCACGGGCGACGAGCGGTGCGTCATGCGCATCGAGCGTCTCGCAAAAGCTGGAAAACCTCTTGCCGGCACGGGTATCGCGGTTGAGGTCGTGACCGACATAGCCGATCCGGCGGTAACCCCGCCTCAGCAGGAAGGCCGCGCTCTCCCGCCCGGCCGCGCGGTTCGAGAAACCGACGGCGATATCGAGAGCATCGCCATCCAGATCGAGCAGCTCCACGATCCGGCAGCCGCTGGCGCGCAGCATCTTCACCGTGCCCTCGGTATGCTCGTATCCCGCCAGCATGACCGCCGCCGGCCGCCAGGCAAGCATCGCGGCGGCGAGCGCCTCCTCCTTGCCCGGATCGTAATCGGTCACGGAGAAAACCGCCTGGTACCGGTTCTCCTCCAGAACGGCGCTGGCGCCGCGCAGCACATCGGGAAAGACGATGTTGGAGAGCGACGGAATGACGAACGCGACAAGACGCGACCCGGTGGAGGCGAGCGTTCCGGCGATCCGGTTCGGCACATAACCCAGCCGCTCGACGGCGGCCATCACCCGCTCCCGCGTCTTGCCGGAAAACGAACCATGGTTGCGCAGCACGCGCGACACCGTGCTCTCGCCGACACCGGCCGCCTCCGCGACCTCGGCAAGCGTGACCGTCGCCTGATGTTTGAATTCCATCGTTACGTTTGAACCCGGCTTTCGAGGTGGTCGTTCAGCCTGTCGGCCGATGACCCGCGTTATCCCCATTTTTCACTGCTCCCGCCAAGAAGCAAGGTTTTTTTGGCAGCGCTACCAATTTGCTGTTGGCAGCGCTGCCAAAATGGATTAATGAAAATGGCAGCGCTGCCAAAAATGGCTCGGCGTGCCGCGGGAGGATCGACAGGGACCGCGGCAACAATCGGAGGAGAAAATCATGACGCTGCAGACGCAGGCGCCAATCGCTGGCGCATATACCGCTGAAGCCGCGGAAGACCGTGCCTATGGCAAGGTCTTCTGGCGCATCGTACCCTTTTTGATGCTGTGCTACGTGGTCGCCTATCTCGACCGCGTCAATGTCGGCTTCGCCAAGCTGCAAATGTCGAGTGAACTCGGCCTTTCGGAAGCCGCCTACGGCATCGGTGCAGGCATTTTCTTCATCGGCTATTTTCTGTTTGAAGTGCCGAGCAATATCATCATGAACAAGGTCGGCGCGCGGGTGTGGATCGCCCGCATCATGGTCACCTGGGGTATCATTTCCGCCGCCTTCATGTTCACCTCGTCGGAAACCGTCTTCTATGTCCTTCGTTTCCTGCTGGGCGTGGCCGAAGCCGGATTTTTCCCCGGCATCATTCTTTATCTGACCGCGTGGTATCCGGCCCACCGCCGCGCCAGGATTATCACCACCTTCATGTCGGCGATCCCGATATCCGCCATTTTCGGCAATCCGCTTTCGGGTCTCCTGATGGACAGCTTTCACGGCACGCATGGTCTTTCCGGCTGGCAGTGGATGTTCCTGATCGAAGCCATTCCGGCCATTCTTTTCGGTGTCGCGACGTTCTTCTATCTTGATGATACGATCCAGGGCGCGAAATGGCTGAACGATGAGGAAAAGCGCGTGCTGACGGCCAATATCGAGGCGGAGAACCGGGGCAAGACGGCAAGCCCGCACAGTATCGGTGCAACGCTGACCGACCGTCGCGTCTGGCTGATGTGCCTGATCTATTTCTGCTTCGTGCTCGGGCAATATGGGCTGAATTTCTGGATGCCGACCATCGTCAAGGCCTCGGGCGTCAGCGGAAACCTGAATATTGGCCTGATTTCGGCGATCCCCTATATCTGCACATTCGTCGCGATGCTGGCACTCGGACGTTCCGCCGACAGGCTGCGTGAACGCCGCTGGCACCTCGTCGTCCCGGCTCTGATTGCCGCCGGTGGTTTTGTCGCGGCGACCATGGCGACGAGCACGACGGTGTCGATTGTCTGCCTCTCGCTGGCGGCAGCGGGCGCGATCAGCTGCGCACCGCTCTTCTGGTCGCTTCCGACAGCTTTTCTTGCCGGCACCGGCGCTGCGGCCGGCATCGCCTGGATCAATTCGGTCGGCAACCTCGCCGGGTTTCTCGGGCCGTTTCTGGTCGGCTATCTCAAAGACTTCACCGGCACCAACAGCGCCGGCATGTATCTGCTGGCGGCCGCGCTGGTCATTGGTTCGCTGGCCGTGTTGACGGTTCCGGCGAAAACCGTCAATCGCTGAACTCGCGCACAACCCCGAAAATCGGAATCGATTTTCGGAAAGGATTATGCGCAAATTCAAAATGTTAGAGCGTCATTAGCGCGTCTTGTAGACGCACGGCGCTCTAGAGCCCCTCCGGGACGCTACCCGGAGGGCACAGACCTTCCTCAGGAGATGGAGAACCTCCTCATGTCACCGCTTGCTGAAAATCCGGGCTCCGCCGTTGTCGCAGCCGTCATCGGTCTTGGTTCCATGGGGCTCGGAATGGCCCGGTCGATGAAGCGCGCAGGTCTCGACGTCATTGGATATGACATCACGCCGGCGGCGGTGGACCGCTTCATCGCCGAGGGCGGGCGCGGCGCGGCGACCCCCGCCGATGCGGCAAAGGGCGCCGACATTGTCGTCTCCGTGGTCGTCAACGGCGCGCAGACCGAGGCCGTACTGTTCGGACCAGAAGGTGTCGCGCATGCGATGAAGGCCGGTGCGGTCTTCATCTCGTCGGCCACCATGGATCCCGCCATTGCACGCAACCTGGCGCAAAGGGTGGAGGCTCTCGGCCTGCATTATCTCGACGCGCCGATTTCGGGCGGCGCCGCCAAGGCGGCGCAAGGCGCACTGACGATCATGGCTTCCGGCTCCAGACAGGCCTTCGACACGGCGCGCCCCGGACTCGAGGCCATGGCCGGCAAGGTCTACGAGCTAGGCGATGCGGCCGGGAAAGGTGCTGCCTTCAAGATGATCAACCAGCTTCTCGCCGGCGTGCACATCGCCGCCGCCTGCGAGGCCATTACCTTCGCCGCCAAGCAGGGCCTCGACCTCGACAAAGTCTATGAGGTGATCACGGCTTCGGCCGGCAATTCATGGATGTTCGAAAACCGCGTGCCGCATGTGCTGGCCGGAGACTATACTCCGCTGAGCAGCATCGAGATTTTCGTCAAGGATCTCGGTATCGTCCAGGACATGGCCCGCTCCGAGCGCTACCCGGTGCCGCTCGCGGCAGCGGCCTTGCAGATGTATCTGGCCGCCGCTGGAGCGGGCATGGGCCGCGACGACGATTCCTCGCTGGCGCGGCTCTATGCCCAGCTTTCCGGCGCAGAATTGCCCAGCTCCGCCAAAGAGCCGCAGAGCCTGTAGAGGGAACACGAGACATGCCGGTTTTCGCCGCCAACCTGACGATGATGTTCAACGAATGGGCGTTCCTCGACCGCTTCGACGCCGCAGCCGATGCTGGCTTTACCGCCGTCGAATATCTCTTCCCCTATGAAGCCCCGCCGGAGGCAATCGCCGAGCGGCTTGCCCGCAACAATCTGCAGCAAGCCTTGTTCAACCTGCCGCCGGGCGACTGGGCAGCCGGCGAGCGTGGCATCGCCGCTCTTCCCGGACGCTTCGATGCGCTGAAAGCCGATGTCGAACGGGCGCTGGACTATGCGGCGGCGACGAGTGTCAAGCGATTGCACTTGATGGCCGGCATCGCCGACCCTGATGACCAAGACGCCTCTTCCTCTTACCGGCGCTCCGTCACCTATGCTGCCGAGCGGCTTGCGGAAAAGGGCATCGATCTGCTGCTCGAGCCGATCAACGGGCGAAACATGCCGGGATACTTCCTCAGCGACTTCGGCGCGGCCGAGCGGCTGATTGCCGAATCCGGCCTGCCAAACCTGAAACTCCAGTTCGACATCTATCACCGACAGATCATCCATGGCGACGTCGTCATGGCGTTGCGACGCCTGCTGTCGATCACCGGTCATATCCAGATCGCCAGCGTGCCGTCCCGCAACGAACCGGACGGGGAGGAACTGAATTATCCCTATCTGTTCGGCGAAATCGACCGCCTGGGATATGGCGGTTTCATCGGTTGCGAATACATCCCACGCGGCCACACGCTGGACGGTCTTGGCTGGTTCAAACCTTTTGCACGGAGCTAGACGATGGCTATTTTGCTCGGATCAATCGCCGACGACTATACCGGCGCCTCCGACCTCGCCAACACGCTGACGAAGAACGGCCTGCGCACGGTGCAGACGGTCGGCATCCCCGATCCGACACTCGCGTTGCCGGATGTCGACGCCGTGGTCGTTTCCCTGAAAATCCGCTCCGTCCCCGCCCCGGACGCCGTGACGGCCGCGACCCGCGCCGAGCGATGGCTACGCCAGCGGGGCGCCGGCCATGTGCTTTACAAGATCTGTTCGACCTTCGATTCCACCGATGCCGGCAATATCGGTCCGGTCACCGAGGCGTTGAGCGAGGCGGCCGGCGGCGGCTCCGTGCTGGTGACGCCTGCCTTTCCGGAAACGGGACGCACCGTCTATCTTGGCCATCTCTTCGTCGGCAGCCAGCCGCTAAACGAAAGCCCGCTCAAGGACCATCCCCTCAATCCGATGCATGACGCCAATCTCGTGCGGGTGCTCGCCCGGCAATCGCGCAACGCCGTCGGACTGGTCGATCTCACCGCCATCGCGGCCGGGCCTGATGCCGTCAAGGCGAAGCTCGATGCCCTACGCACGGCAGGCGTCACCATCGCCATCGCCGATGCGATTTTCGAACGGGATCTTGAAACGCTCGGCGAGATCGCATTGGAAACACCGGTATCGACAGGTGCGTCCGGCCTCGGCCTCGGCCTTGCCCGCGCCCTCGTCCGCTCCGGCCGGATATCCTCCGGCGGTGCAACGACGGCGGACGCCATTCGCCCCGTCGGCGGGCTGTCCGCGATCGTTGCCGGCAGTTGTTCCAAGGCGACGCTGCGCCAACTCGACGTCGCCGAACGGTCGATGCCCGTGCTGCGGCTCGATCCGGAGCGGCTGCTTGCCGGCCCGGATGAGGTCGCCACGGCGATTTCCTGGGCCGGAGACAGAATCTCCGCCGGTCCTGTGGTGATCGCCGCAAGTGCCGCGCCGGAGACCGTGTCCCGGCTGCAATCGCTCTATGGACGAGAAGCCTCCGGCCACGCGATCGAGACCGCGACCTCGATCATCACAGCCGAACTGGTGCAGAGAGGCGTGCGGCGCCTTGTGATCGCAGGCGGTGAAACCTCAGGGGCGGCGGTCGATAGGCTCGCCATTCCGGCATTTCTGATCGGCCCGGAGATTGCGCCCGGCGTGCCGGTGTTGCGCACGGTCGGCAATGCCCAGGGCGATATGCTTCTGGCGTTGAAATCAGGAAACTTCGGAGGCGAAGATTTCTTTACGGCAGCGCTGGCGATGATGCACTGACGGGATCTGGGGTCGACGAATATCGATCGGCTCTAGCATAAGATGCGGTGGTCCATGGCAGCAAAGCCATAAGATACTGCTTGAACCATGGCCTTCAGACGATCTGCCCGCCGGCGCTCCGGCAGACTGGCGGGCACGACATGAAGGACGCCCCCATGCAAGCAAGTCAGATCGAAATCGTCCCATTCGGCCCCGACCATCTGGAAGCCGCCGTCGCGCTCTCAAGACAGGCGGGCTGGCCGCACCGGACGGAAGACTGGCAGCTGGCGCTCGCTCTAAGCGAGGGGATGGTCGCGATCGAGAACGGCAAGGTCGTCGGCACCGTGCTCGTCACGCCATACAAGGGCGATTGTGCAACTATTAACATGGTCATCGTCGACGAGACGATGCGCGGCCGCGGCCTTGGCCGCAGACTGATGGACGCCGCACTGTTGACCGCCGGTGACCGACCGCTGAGGCTGGTGGCGACGACGGCAGGCCTGCCGCTTTACCAGAAGCTTGGCTTCCGCGAGACGGGAACCGTGCTGCAGCACCAAGGCCTTGCCGGAGAAATCGCTGCCCCGGCGGAAACGGAAGCAGCCACCGCCGCCGATCTCCCTGCCATCGCGACACTCGATCGCCTGGCCTTCGGCGCCGATCGAGAAGGACTGCTCTCTTATTTCGCCGGGATCGGCGAATTCGCCGTCATTCGCAGCGACAGCCGCATTTCCGGCTTCGCCTGCCTGCGTCCTTTCGGCCGCGGCGAAGTGATCGGACCCGTGGTGGCCGCCGACCTTAGCAAAGCCAAGACACTCATCGAACATTTCATCGCCAGGCGGCCCGGACGGTTCCTCAGGGTCGACACCACTGACGAGACCGGGCTCTCCCCATGGCTCGCCGAACAGGGGCTGGTCCATGTCGGCGGCGGCATCACGATGAGACAGCCGTTGGCCAAAGACGCCGCCGATCCAACCGCCACCACCTTTGCCCTCGCCAGCCAGGCACTCGGCTGATCCGGAGATCTTCATGTACAGCAATTCCCTCATCGAACTCGATCGCGCCCACCTCATTCATCCGGTCGCTTCCTATCGCGGCCATGAAAAGCTTGGCGTGCGCGTGTTGGCTTCGGCCAAGGGCGCCACGGTCACCGACGCATCGGGCAAGCAGCTGATCGACGGCTTCGCCGGCCTCTGGTGCGTCAATGCCGGTTACGGCCACGAAAGCATCGTCGAGGCGGCGGCCCGGCAGATGCGCGAGCTTCCCTATGCGACGGCCTATTTCGGCCTCGGCTCCGAGCCCGCGATCCGGCTTGCCGGTGAACTCGCCGACCGCGCGCCGGGCGATCTCAACCATGTCTATTTCACGCTCGGCGGCTCCGATGCGGTGGACAGCACGGTCCGCTTCATCCGCTACTATTGGAATGCCCGAGGACAGCCTCAGCGCGATCAGTTCATCTCGGTCGAACAGGGCTATCACGGCTCCTCGACGGTCGGCGCGGGTTTGACCGCGCTGCCCGCCTTCCATGCCGGCTTCGGCCTTCCCTTCGACTGGCAGCATAAAATTCCGTCTCACTACGCCTATCGCAACCCGGCGGGCGACAGTCCGCAGGCAATCATCGACGCCTCGCTTACCGCGCTGAGAAGCAAGGTCGAGGCGATCGGGCCGGACCGCGTCGCCGCCTTCTATGTCGAGCCGATCCAGGGCTCGGGCGGCGTGCTGGTGCCGCCGAAAGGCTGGATGAAGGCCATGCGCGAATTCTGCCGCCAGCACGACATCCTGTTCGTGGCGGACGAGGTGATCACCGGCTTTGGCCGCACCGGCCCGCTTTTTGCCTGCAGCGAGGATGGGATTGTTCCCGATTTCATGACGACCGCCAAGGGCCTCACCTCCGGCTACGTCCCCATGGGCGCCGTCTTCATGTCCGATCACGTCTATGAAACGATTGCCGAGGGCGCGGGCGCTGCCGCCGTCGGCCACGGCTACACCTATTCGGCCCATCCCGTCAGCGCCGCGGTCGGGCTCGAAGTCCTGAAGCTTTACGAAAACGGCCTTCTCGAAAACGGCGTCAGGGCCGGCGCACGGCTGATGCAGGGCCTGGAGTCGCTGAGGGATCATCCGCTCGTCGGCGACGTCCGCGGCCGCGGCATGCTGGCCGCCGTCGAACTGGTGGTCGACAAGGTGAACAAGACGCCGTTGCCGGCATCCGCCGAACCGGCCCGCCGCATCTTCGACCGCGCCTGGGAGAACGGCCTCGTCATCCGCGCCTTCGGCAATGGCGTGCTGGGCTATGCGCCGCCGCTCTGCTGCACCGAAACGGAGATAGACGCGATCGTCGAGCGCACTCGCGTCACGCTGGACGAGACGCTGGAGGACCCGGATGTGCGCCGGGTGCTGCAGGCCTGAGAATATCGCGAAACGGTCAGATTCGGTATTTTCTGCCGCCTCATGACGCCTTTTCGGAGAATCCGGCGCGGTGCAGGTGACACACTGAAATCAACGAAAGGCCCGGATCCCGGCAATACGGGCCTTCGACACAAGAGCGGGACAACGATCCCGCCGACGGGAACAGAATATTCTTCTTCGACAAGCCGCGCTCCCACCGGAGCCGAACACTGGGGAATTCACGTGAGCAAGAGCCTTCCGGAATTCAAATATATGACCTTCGACGTCGTCGGCACGCTCATCGACTTCGAAGGCGGTCTCAAGACCTGCTTCGCCGAGATTGCGGCTGAGGTGGGAGGCGCAGTCGACGGCGAGCAGGCGCTCAGCCTCTACCGCGCGGCCCGCTACTCCGAGAATGCCGACCTCTTTCCCGACGACCTCGTGCGCGTCTACCTCGCGATCGCGCCGAAGCTCGGCCTGCCCGCCGACAAGAAATACGGCGAACGGCTGCGGGACTCGGCCAAGGGCTGGAAAGGTTTCGCAGACAGCGCCGCTGCGCTGGCAAAACTTTCGAAGGATTATCGCCTCGTGGCGATGACCAACGCCCGGCGCTGGGCATTCGATTTCTTCGAGAAGGAACTCGGCAATCCTTTTTATGCCGCCTTCACCGCGGATGATACGGGGACCGAGAAACCCGATCCCGAATTCTTCGAGAAGGTATTCGCCTACGTCGCCTCGGAAGGACATTCGAAGGACGACATCCTGCATGTCGCCCAGAGCCAGTACCACGATATCGGGATTTCCCGGAAACTCGGGCTGACCAATTGCTGGATCGAGCGGCGCCATGCCGAGAAGGGTTATGGCGGCACGATCGAGCCGGCCGAGTTCACCAAACCCGATTACCATTTCACGTCCATGGCAGGCCTTGCCGATGCCGTGGCCGCCGCGCGCGCCTAACTTTGAAAGCAGATCGGGCCTGCCCGCAACGGGCAGCCCGCCACACAAGAAAAGGGGAATGAGATGAACGACAAGATCACCAATTGGACCAGATCCGACGACGTCATGATCGAGACCGCCATCCGTCGTGGCGCGACCCGCCGCGAGCTGCTGCATATGATGCTCGCGGGCGGCGTGGCCATGTCAGCCGGCGGGCTCGTGCTTGGCCGCGCCGGCAAGGCGCTCGCCGCCACGCCCGTTTCCGGCGGCTCGCTCAAGGCGGCCGGCTGGTCGTCCTCCACGGCCGATACACTCGACCCCGCCAAGGCGTCGCTCTCCACCGATTATGTCCGGTGCTGCTCCTTCTATAACCGCCTGACTTTCCTCGACAAATCAGGCACGCCGCAGATGGAGCTTGCTGAAGCGATCGAATCCAAGGATGCGAAGACCTGGACGGTCAAGCTGAAGAAGGGCGTCACCTTCCACGACGGCAAGCCGCTGACTGCCGACGACGTGGTCTTCTCGCTGAAGCGTCATCTCGACCCATCCGTCGGCTCGAAGGTCGCCAAGATCGCCGCCCAGATGACCGGCTTCAAGGTCGTGGACAAACAGACCGTCGAGATCACCCTTGCAGATCCGAATGCCGACCTGCCGACCATTCTGTCGATGCATCACTTCATGATCGTTTCCGACGGCACGACCGATTTCACCAAGGCCAACGGCACCGGCGCTTTTGTCAAGGAAGTGTTCGAGCCGGGCGTTCGCTCGGTCGGGATCAAGAACAAGAACTACTGGAAATCCGGCCCGAACGTCGATTCCTTCGAATATTTCGCGATCAGCGACGACAATGCCCGCGTCAACGCGCTGTTGTCGGGCGACATCCACCTTGCAGCGTCGATCAATCCGCGCTCTATGCGGCTCGTCGAGGCCCAGGGAGAGGGCTTCTTCCTGTCGAAAACCACCTCGGGCAACTATACCAACCTCAATATGCGGCTGGACATGGATCCCGGCAGCAAGCGCGACTTCGTCGAGGGCATGAAGTACCTCGTCAACCGCGAGCAGATCGTCAAGTCGGTGCTGCGCGGCCTCGGTGAAGTCGGCAACGACCAGCCGGTCTCCCCCGCCAACTTCTACCGCAATGCCGACCTGAAGCCGCGGGCCTTCGATCCCGACAAGGCGAAGTTCCATTTCGACAAGGCCGGCGTCCTTGGTCAGTCCATTCCGGTGATCGCTTCCGAGGCGGCCAACTCCTCGATCGACATGGCGATGATCATTCAGGCTTCAGGCGCCGAGATCGGACTGAAGCTCGATGTCCAGCGCGTTCCCTCCGACGGCTACTGGGACAATTACTGGCTCAAGGCGCCGATCCACTTCGGCAATATCAATCCCCGTCCGACGCCGGATATCCTGTTCTCGCTGCTCTACTCCTCTCAAGCCCCCTGGAACGAGAGCCAGTACAAGTCGGAGAAGTTCGACAAGATGCTGATCGAAGCACGAGGCTCGCTCGACCAGGAGAAGCGCAGGGCGATCTACGACGAGATGCAGGTGATGATTGCCAACGAAGCCGGCACGATCATCCCGGCCTATCTCTCGAACGTCGATGCCACCGCCGCCAAGCTCAAGGGTCTGGAGCCCAACCCGCTCGGCGGCCAGATGGGATACGCCTTCGCGGAATACGTCTGGCTCGAAGCCTGATAAAATGAAGGGACCGGGGCTGCAGCCCAAGCCCCGGTTCTTCCGGAATTGAACTCGAAACGCAACAAGGAGGCGTCCGTGAACAACCAGGTCTTGTCCCTGGTGCTGAGCCGATTGCTCATCGCCCTGATCACCCTGGTGATCGTCTCCTTCGCCGTCTTCTTCGCGACAACGCTGCTGCCCGGAGATACAGCGACCATACTGCTCGGTCAGGCCGCCACGCCGGAAGCCGTCGAAGGCCTGCGCAAGGCCATGCATCTCGACGAGCCGGCCCTCTTCCGCTTCCTGCGCTGGGTCGTCGGGTTGCTGCAAGGCGATCTCGGCACGTCCTACGCCAACGAAATGCCGGTTACTGCGCTCATTGCCGGCCGCTTCGTCAACACGCTGAAACTTGCCGGCGTCACCGCGCTCTTCTCCGTGCCGATCGCGCTCACGCTCGGGATTACCTCAGCCATGCTGCGCGGTACGGTTTACGACCGGATCGTCACGGTGATCACCATCGGCGTCATCTCCGTGCCGGAGTTCATGGTCGCGACCTCTGCCGCGCTGATCTTCGCCGTCTATCTGAAATGGCTGCCGGCGCTCTCCCTGGCCAATGAGGTCCATAGCCTGAGCGACATCTTGCGCGTCTATGCCATGCCGGTGATCACACTGACCTTCGTCGTCTCAGCCCAGATGATCCGCATGACCCGCGCGGCTGTGATCGAGACGCTCGCCACGCCCTATGTCGAGATGGCACTGCTCAAGGGCGCTTCGCGGCCGCGCATCGTCTTTCGCCATGCATTGCCGAATGCGCTCGGCCCGATCGTCAATGCCGTCGCACTTTCGCTGTCCTATCTGCTTGGAGGCGTCATCATCGTCGAGACCATTTTCAATTATCCCGGCATCGCCAAGCTGATGCTGGATGGCGTAGCCACCCGCGACCTGCCGCTGATCCAAAGCTGCGCGATGATCTTCTGCCTTGGCTATCTGCTCTTGATCACCATCGCCGATATCATCGCCATCCTTTCCAACCCGAGGCTCCGATGACAATGACCAACTCCGAGACCACGTCCGACCGGCTGTCCGGAACCCGGCTTGGCTATCGCTTCAACATCGTCGGCGCGATCGGCCTGACCGTGATCCTTTCCTGGGCGCTCGTCGCGATCTTCGCGCCTTGGATCATCCCCTACCCCGTCGGCGAGATCGTCGATCTCGACTATTTCGGCCCGATGAGCCGGGAACTCTGGCTCGGCTCCGATTATCTCGGCCGCGACATGCTCTCGCGGATCCTGATGGGCGCGCGTTATACGGTCGGCATCTCGCTGGCGGCGGTCACGATCGCCTGTTTCAGCGGCGTGGTGCTCGGCATGATCGCAGCGGTCGCCGGCGGCTGGCTCGACACGATCCTCAGCCGCTTCCTCGACGCCCTCAATTCCATTCCGAGCAAGCTGTTCGGCCTGGTGGTCGTTGCTGCCGTCGGCTCTTCGGTCCCGGTTCTGATCCTGACGCTGTCGGTGATCTACATCCCCGGCGCCTACCGCTTCGCCCGGGCGCTCGCCGTCAACATCAATGCGATGGATTTCATCACCGTCGCGCGCATCCGCGGCGAAAGCACCCTCTATCTCATTCGCTCCGAAATCCTGCCCAACATTGTCGGGCCGGTGCTTGCCGATCTCGGCATCCGCTTCGTCTTCATCGTTCTGCTGCTCTCCGGGCTTTCCTTCCTCGGCCTCGGCGTCCAGCCGCCCTATGCCGATTGGGGCGCTCTCGTGCGCGAAAACATCGGCGGCCTGCCCTTCGGTGCGCCGGCGGTGATGTTTCCCTCGCTTGCCATCGCCAGCCTGACGATCAGCATCAACCTGCTGATCGACAACCTGCCGCAGAAGATCCGCGACCGGAGTGCGTCATGAGCAATTTCATCGAAATCCGTGACCTGAAAGTCGAGGCCACCACCGATTCCGGCCGGCGCGTCGAGATCATCAAGGGTGTCAGCCTCGACGTTGCCGAGGGTGAGATCGTCGCGCTGATCGGCGAGAGCGGCTCGGGCAAGACAACCATCGCGCTCACCCTGATGGGCCATACCCGCGCGGGCTGTCGCATCTCCGGCGGCAGCGTTTCGGTCGGCGGCAAGGATATGGTCAGGCTCAGCGAAAAGCAGCGCGCCAAGGTGCGCGGCACCGAAGTCGCCTATGTCCCGCAATCGGCCGCCGCCGCCTTCAACCCAGCCACGACGATCATGGATCAGGTGATCGAAGTCACGCGTATTCATCAGCTGATGTCGCCGGACGAGGCGCGTGCCCGGGCCGTCGAGCTCTTCCGGGCGCTGTCGCTGCCGGAACCCGAAACGATCGGCAGCCGTTACCCGCACCAGGTTTCCGGCGGCCAGCTGCAGCGTCTGGCCGCCGCCATGGCGCTGATCGGCGACCCGACCCTCGTCATCTTCGACGAGCCGACGACGGCGCTCGACGTGACCACCCAGATCGAAGTGCTGCGCGCGTTCAAATCGGTGATGAAAAAGGGCGGCATATCGGGCGTCTATGTCTCGCACGACCTTGCCGTCGTCGCCCAGATCGCCGACCGCATCGTGGTCTTGAAAGGCGGGGAGACCCAGGAAACCGGCACCACCGAAGAGATCCTCAACCATGCGAAGCACCCCTATACCAGAGAGCTGCTCGCAGCCTTCGAACCGAAACTGCGCGCCGCAGCAGCCCCCATCGAGCGCGAGACGGCGCCGCTTCTGAAGATCGAAGATCTCGTCGCGGGCTACGGGCAGCGCCAGGCCGATGGCCTCCCGCTCGTTCGTGCGGTCGAGCATGTGAGCTTGAAGGTGGAGAAAGGCCGCAATCTCGGCATCATCGGAGAATCCGGTTGCGGCAAGTCGACGCTCGCCCGCACCATCGCCGGCATCCTGCCGGCCGCGGTCGGCAAGATCGTCTTCGACGGCACGGAGCTGCGCCGCAACGCCCGCGAGCGCTCACGCGATCAGTTGCGCGAGATGCAGATCGTCTTCCAATATGCCGATACCGCCCTCAACCCGGCAAAATCGGTGGAGGACATCCTTGCCCGGCCGCTGGTCTTTTACCACCGCATGGATCGACAAGCGCGACACGCCCGGATCGATCAATTGCTCGACATGGTGCGCCTGCCCCGCAATCTGCGCCATCGCCGGCCGGGAGAACTTTCGGGCGGGCAGAAGCAGCGCGTCAACTTCGCCCGGGCGCTTGCCGCCGATCCGAAGCTGATCCTCTGCGACGAGATCACCTCGGCGCTCGACACGGTGGTCGCCGCCGCGGTCATCGACCTGCTCAAGGAGTTGCAGCGCGAACTCGGCCTTTCCTACATCTTCATCAGCCACGATCTCTCGGTGGTGGAGGCGATCTGCGACGAGATCGTCGTGATGTATGGAGGCCGGAAGGTCGAGCAAATCACGTCCTCAACAGTGAACGCGCCGCAACATCCCTATTCGCAACTGCTCTTCTCATCGGTGCCGACGCTCGATCCGGCCTGGCTCGACGGGCTTCAGCAGGATCCGGAACTGGTGCGTGCCTATTGCCGGCACTGAGCGCCGATTCTGCTTCGAGAGGACGTGCCGGCCACATCCAGCGCCCACCCGGTCAGGTCGTGTTGAAACGCCTGGGATCCAAGGCACGAGATCTGCAAGTGGCAGCGAATATGGCTTTGGAAACCAAGCCCGAAATTCTGTCGCAAGTCCTTCCAACCAGTATGAAGCTTTTCATTATGGGGAGAACAACCTGCGACAGAGAGACTCGGCAGCTGCGCAGGACCGATGGATCGGATAGATGATGCAGTTGTGTGAGGTCGGTCCGGAACCCTGAAAGATTGCGTTGGGACACTCGGCCAAGGGGAGTTTGCGAACCACAGAACATGCAGTCGTCATTCAGGAGCATAGCTCCGCCGCGGTCCTTCTCGCCGGCTAAAGCGGAAACAAGGTGGTGAGCGGCATGTGGGCCTTGATAATCGGTGACTTCAGCACGACGAAGCTGAAATATTTGTCGATGCCGACGTCCAAGTCGGTGAGGCGCTCCATGATCGTCTGGTATTCGTCGATCCCGGCGGTGACGAATTTCAAGAGATAATCGTAGCCGCCTGAAACCAGATGGCATTCGATCACCTGATCGACCTTCTCGATCGCCGCCAGGAAGCGGGCAAAGTCGATCTGCCGGTGGTTCTTCAGGGTGATCTCGGTGAACACGGTCAGCGTCTGCCCCAGTTTGCTGACGTTGATCTGGGCCGAATAGCCTTCGATATAGCCTTCCGACTGCAGCTTCTTCACCCGCATCAGGCAGGGGCTCGGCGACAGATTGACCAGTTCGGCGAGTTCTACATTGGTGACGCGGCCATTTTTCTGCAGCTCGTAGAGAATTTTTACGTCGATCCGGTCGAGTTTCATCGCACGCCTTCGCTGCTTGAGATCGCCAACGACGCAGCAGATTATGCCGCGACTTTCAATACCGACCTTAACACATAGGGAAGAGCTGTCGACCATGTTGCGGGACAGGCCGAAGCACAAACGGCTGCAGGTCTCCCCACAAGACGGAATCTTCTGCTGCCGCCGGCTGATCTCCGGCAAAGGCGTGGCGGCGGATCCGCTAGACTAGCGCATAACCCCGAAAATCGATTCCGAATTTCGGAAAGGATTATGCGCAGATCCAGGTGATAGAGCGTCCTTTGCGCGTCTGAAAAGAAGCGCGGCGCTTTAATGCCTGAAACGGAGACCATCCCATGCCCGCACCGCTCAATCGCGTCGACACCACGCCGGAACTGCCCGCTGCTGCCGATGCGGTGGTGATCGGCGGCGGCATCGTCGGCGTTTTCGCGGCCTATTATCTCGCCCGGCGGGGATTGAAGGTCGCCCTCGTCGAGAAGGGCCTTATCGGCGCCGAGCAATCGAGCCGCAACTGGGGCTGGTGCCGCCAGCAGAACCGCGACGCCCGAGAATTGCCGATGTCGACCAAGAGCCTCGACCTGTGGGAGCGCTTCGCCACTGAGACCGGGGAGGAGACGGGCTTCCGTCGCTGCGGTCTCTTTTATCTGAGCAATAACGACGAGGAACTGTCCGGCTGGGCACGCTGGCGCGATTTCGCCCGCTCGGTCGGCGTCACAACGCACATGCTGAGCAGCGCCGAGGCGAGCGAACGCGGGCGTGCCACCGGCGTCTCATGGAAAGGCGGAGTGTTTTCGCCGACCGACGGCACGGCCGATCCGGCGAGCGCTGCGCCGGCCGTCGCGCGTGCGATCCTGAATCTCGGCGGCACGGTGCATCAGTCCTGTGCGGCCCGCGGCCTCGACGTCGAAGGCGGCAGGCTTTCCGGCGTCGTCACCGAGCATGGCACGATCCGGACTAAAATCGCGATCCTGGCCGGCGGCGCTTGGGCCTCCTCCTTCTGCCGCCAACTCGGCATTCGATTTCCGCAAGCCTCGATACGCTCCTCGATCCTCTCCGTATCCCCGGGCGCTAGCGGCCTGCCGGATGCCCTGCATACATCAGCGGTGTCGGTGACGCGACGCCGCGATGGCGGCCATACGCTGGCGATCAGCGGCCGCGCCCGCGTCGATCCGACGCCACAGCAGTTCCGCTTCGCGCGGCAGTTCCTGCCGATGTTCGCCCGACGCTGGCGCAGTCTCAAACCAGGCGGGTTGGAGGGCTTTCGCTCGGGTCACGAATCTCTGGCACGCTGGCGGCTCGACAGACCGACGCCGATGGAGCGCATGCGCATCCTCGATCCGCTGGTCGACGAGGCGACCGTTGCGCTGACGCATGCACGGGCGCTTGAGCTTCTGCCTGCTTTGAAGGAGACCAAGATCGCAGCGGCCTGGGCGGGCTATATCGACAGCACGCCGGACGGCGTGCCGGGGATCGGCGAGATCGCCAGCTTGCCCGGCTTCATCCTTGCTGCGGGCTTCAGCGGCCACGGCTTCGGCATCGGGCCGGGCGCCGGCCATCTGATTGCCGATATCGTCACAGGCGACGAGCCGATCGTCGATCCCAGGCCCTACCATCCCGACCGCTTCGGGGGATCCGCCTGGGGCAAAGTGGCCGATTTCTAAACGGCTCGGCCACCCCGGCTCGGACCTCGGCGGTGGCAGAAATGATCCCTGTCCGGATCGCAGCATATACAGGAACCATAACCATTGGCCTGAAAGCGGCGATGGCAGGCACGCGTTACGCTTGGGCAATCACCTCCGGCGAGATTCCCGAAGTCATCCCTCACGAGACCAGCGACATCGGCCGGCGGGCGGCGGGCGACGCCCTCCCGCCATCGGCAGTCTGAAAGTGCGAAATTCTTTCGTTCAAGACTTCGACCTGTTGCCGAAGCCGGTGAATCTCCGCGGTGTTTTCCTCCACCATCGCAGCATTGTGCTGGGTAATGTGCTCGACATCACGAACGGCGTTGTTGACCTCGTCGATGCCCTTGTATTGCGTGGTCGTGGAAGCTGAGATGACCTGCACCAGCCCGTTGATCGAGGTGAAGTGTTCCATGATGGCCGACAGCGCCTGGCCGGTCTCCTCGACGAGCGTGACGCCCGCGCCGACCTGCGATGCGCTGGTGGAGATGAGATCCTTGATCTCGCGGGCAGCCTTGGCGCAACGCTGAGCAAGCTCGCGCACTTCCTGAGCAACCACGGCAAAGCCTCTGCCGGCCTCTCCTGCGCGTGCCGCCTCGACGCCGGCATTGAGGGCGAGGAGATTGGTCTGGAAGGCGATCTCGTCAATCACGCCGATGATGCTGCTGACTTTTTCGGAGGACCGGTTGATAGCGCCCATGGCATCGACGGCCTTGGCGACGACGGCCGCGGAATGCTCCGCCTGGCGGTGCGCCTCGGCGACCGAAAGCGACGTCTGACGCGCGTTTTCGGCTGTCGTCCGCACGCTGGCTGTGAGTTCGCCGAGCACCCGCGAACTCTCCTCGAGGGAGGCCGCCTGCTGTTCCGTGCGGCGGGCCAGATCGTCGGCGGCGCCGGAAAGATTGGTGCTGCCCTCGGCGATCTCGTAGGTCGAGTTGCGAACCTCGGCGACCGTCAGGCGCAACGCGTCGATGGCGTGATTGTAGGTGCGGGCCATGGCGACATAATCGGCGGCCAGATCCTCGCTCATCTCTGCGGCGAGATTGCCATTGGCGAGCTTGCCGAGCATATCGGACAGAGCGTTCAAAGCCTCGCTCTGTTCCGCCTCGATGCGCGCCTGTTCGGCGGCGCGGCGGGCCTGCTCCAATTCGTCCCGCGCCCTGTTTGCTTCGGCAAGCTCTTCCAGCCTGGTCTTCTCAAGCGCCTGGTCGCGGAAGACAGTCACGGACCGGATCATGTCGCCGATCTCGTCGCCGCGCTTGCCGTCACCGATGGAGATGTTCAGATCGCCGTCGGCAAGTCTCATCATCGTCTGGGTGATCCGCTTCAGCGGCCCGCGCAGCGTTTCGATCAGCATGAGGCCGCCGATGATCGCAAGCACCGTGCCCGCAATCATTGCCGCAAGTGACATTGTCGCCGAACGCTGGCTGATTTGCTTGCCGCTCTCCTGTGCCGTGCTGACGAACTGCTCGAGCGTGTGGCTCGCATCGGCCACCAGTGCGGTCGCCGCCTCCTTGTCCGCGCGCCACCGGTCGGCGATCGATATCAGAAGCGAACTATCCTTTTCGATCGAGGCAAGGGACGGCTCGATCTTCTTGGCAAGATCCTGCAAGGCGGCGTTTTTCCCGCTCAAGGGTACGAGTTGAGCAGCGCTTTCACGCAGCGCCTTGAGATCGGCGAGAACGGCATCCCGCGCCTCGGCATCGACTCGCCTGTTCAGTTCGCTTAAGTGCAGCCGCAGATCGTCAATCGATTTGAATGCGGTATTGACGATCGCCACCATCGAGCGAAGGGTGGCGATGCTCGCATCCATGCCGACAAAACGCTCGATCGCAGTATCCGCATTCCCAGAGGCAAGCTTTCCAAACTTCTCCTCGAAGCCCTGCAGTTCCTGGTCGACAGGAGCGTAGCTGTCGAGCGTAAGGCTGGCGCTGTCCTTGGCTATCGCGGCGAGCTTGTCCAATACCGGCTTAAGCGCGGCAAGCTGGCTTCTGGCCTTGTCGGAGGCGAGCGCGGCGCTGCCGCCGGCCTCCTTGACGAGCGGCGGCAGGAGGCTGCCGAGAGCGCCGGTGATATCCGCGGGGGCATTGGCCTGCGCGGTGGCCTTACGCAACTTTGCAATGCGTTGCGCGAGATTCTTGTAGACTGAAGCATCGAGAAGAAGCGCCCGGACGAAGGTCTCCTTGCCATTCGCCTGATCTTGGAGAACGTCGAGCTGTTTGCGCGCCGTCTGGCTTTCCTTGAACAGCCCGGCCACCGCGTCGTCGATCGCCTGTTCGGTATTCACACGCTCCTGTGACACGGCCCAAAGCGCATCGGCGCCGCCCTGCATCTTAGCCCCGAGTTCGCGCACGGCAGCAATCTGCTGCTTCTGCGCCGGATCGATCAACATGGCATCAAGCGTCGCCGCTCCCTTCTGCTGCTCGGAGATGCTGGCGATCAATCGTTCGCGCGTGGCCGATATCGGGAGATCGGTAAAGGCCGTCAGAGAGGATCGCAGCTGTTGAAAACTGGAAAGGGTTTCGATCGTCTGCCGGGTCAGGGTCATCTGGCCATTGAGCGTACCGGCGGTGAAATAACCGAAAAGACCGATGCCGGCGATGAGGATGACCAGAGGCACCACGAAGAAGAGGACCTTGGTCACGATCCGCATACGCTGCAACAGTCGATCAATCAGCGCCATAAACTAGCCCCCGCCCCAGTAAATTGGCTCATTCTCCGGCGCGACCCCTCCCCTTGGCCTGCAGCAGTCGTTGATCGCGCCAGGCCATCACAGTAGTCACAACTGTTAAAAAAATGGTCAATGGTGTCGAGTTCAATCGAAGCCTGCGATATGCGGACGAGGGCGCATTTTCCGCGCTCCCGTCTTGCCGCTCAGCCGATGGCCATCGGGCTTTCATTGCCGCCGGAAGCCGTCGTCGCTCACGCCACCCTTGAAGAGGTTAGGCTAACTCCGGTTCTCCAAGCGATTTGTTTTGCGCCACTCTTCGTATTCTCCGCGGGCATCGTCATGCAGAGGATAGTAGCGCTGCAACGACCCTCCCTCCATAAGCTTCACGCGTGAGAACTCCTCCCAATCGTGATGCTTTTGCGACTCTTCGATGACCTTCGAGGCCATTGCGACGGGAAGCACCACCACCCCGTCATCGTCGGCGACGATGATGTCGCCGGGGATTACCGTGACACCGCCGCAGGCAATCGGAACGTTGACGGCATTGGGATAGATGCTGGTCTGCACATGGTAGTTGGGAGTCCAGCCACGCAGCCATAGGGGGAGGTCTAGCTTCTCGACATTGGGCCGATCGCGCATGCACCCGTCGATTACGATGCCAGCGCCGCCCCTGCCTTTGAAATACGTCGACATCATATCGCCAAAGACCCCCGAACTCATGTCGCCGCGCGCGTCGACCACGACAACATCGCCCTCCTGCGCGTGATAGAGCACGTGCCGGTGCAACTGCGTCTCCGGATCGGCATATTCTCCCTCGGTGAAGAGGTCCGGCCGCTGCGGCATGAACTGGAGCGTCAGCGCCGGCCCGACGATCGACTTCCCGTGGTTCTGCGCCACGGGACCCACCATGTGCGGATTGCGGAAACCCATGTGGCCAAGCGTGCCGGCAACCGTCGCGGCGCCGATTTCCTTCAGTGCGTCGATCAGCTCTTTGGGCGGACGGGTAATGTCGGGAGTATGCGTCATTTCAATCTCCGCTGGATGAAACTACCAGTTCGTAACCGAACCGTCGCGGCGCTTCAGGTGAGGCGCTTCCCAGAAACGAAAGCTCTCCGCCTTGACCGCCTCTTCGTTGACCTCGACGCCGAGCCCCGGCAGATCGCTGACCGGATAGTCAGGTCCGTCGAGCCGTGGCTGCACGGGGAAGAAGTCGGAATTGTCGAAGCCCAGCTTTGTTTCGGGCACCCTGGTCTCAAGCCAAGCGAAATTCGGCACCGCGGCGGCGAGATGGATGGTCGCGGCCGTGCAGACTGGGCCAAGAGGATTGTGCGGCATCAGGTCCACATAGTGCGCCTCGCTCCAGCCAGCCACCTTCATCGCTTCGGTGAGCCCGCCAACATTGCAAACATCGAGCCGGTTGAACTGATGGATGCCGCGCTCGATGTAGGGCAGGAACTGCCACTTGCTGGCAAATTCCTCGCCGATGGCGAACGGGATGTCGGTCATCGTGCGCAGGGATTCGTAGGCCTCCGGTGTCTCGTCCCGTATCGGCTCCTCGAGAAAATCAAGCACGCCACGGCCGAGTTTGTTGCAGAAGCTGGCCGCCTCTGCCACCGACAACCGGTGGTGATAGTCGATGCCGAGGACGACGTCGTCGCCCAGCGCCTCGCGCGCCTTGTTCAGCATCGTTGCGGTAACGCCGATCGATTCGCGCGGCTCGAAGATGTCCTTGCTGTTTTGCCCGATGGGAAAGAAGCGGATCGCCTGCCACCCCTGTGCGCGTAGTTCGCGGGCTCGTTCGATCGCAACGTCGCCCTCAGCCTCGTCACCGGTCGAGGCGAAGGTAGGAATTCGGTCGCGCTGCTTGCCGCCCAGCAGTTCGTAGGCCGGCACCCCCAGCGCCTTGCCCTTGATGTCGTGAAGGGCGATGTCGATGGCGGAAATCGCCGCCTGCAGAACGCGCCCGCCTTCGAAATATTGGCTGCGATAGGCTTCTTGCCAGATCCGACCAATCTGCATCGGATCGCGGCCGATGAGAAACTCCCGATAGTGCTCGATCGCGCCAACCACGGCCTTCTCGCGACCGCTCAAGCCGCTCTCGCCCCATCCGAAGACGCCCTCGTCGGTCTCGACCTTGACGAGCATCTGGTTGCGTGTTCCCACCCATACTGGATAGGGCTTGATAGCGGTGATTTTAAGCTTCGTGGTCATCCACACCCTCATTCCGGACGTATCGACTCTGTCTCAGTGGGCCTTGAGGGCCATTTCTGTTTCGCCGTCGAACAAATGCATTCGCTCCTGGTCGAACTCGAGCCAAATCATTTCGTCCGGCGCGACGGCAATGGTCGGCGGCACGCTGACGTTGACGATTGCGCCGGACAGGAACGCTTGTACGAAGGTGACGTCTCCCGTTGGCTCCACCGTGTAGGCCTTGGCGGGTATGCTTCCAGGCACTGCACTCTTGTGCAGTTTGATCGTCGAGTGACGTGCGCCGAGCACGACTTTCTTGGTGGTCGCCCTCGCGACCTTCTGGGCATTGTGTGGCGAGAGCTCGAGGCTCCAGCCCTCCGCGCTGGTCAACACAGTATTGCCGCCCACCGTGGATGCCTCCAGCGGAACAAGGCTCATCGCCGGGCTGCCGACGAAGCTGGCGACGAACATGTTCACCGGATGGGCAAAGACCTGCGCCGGTGAATCGTATTGCTGCAGGTAGCCGCCGTTCATCACCGCCATCCTGTCCGCCATGGTCACGGCTTCGAGTTGGTCGTGCGTCACATAAATGATCGTTGCCTTGAGGTCCTGGTGGAAGCGCTTGATCTCCGACCGCATCTGCACGCGCAGCTTTGCATCGAGGTTGGAAAGTGGTTCATCCATCAGGAAGACCGCCGGATCGCGAACGAGAGCGCGGCCCAGGGCCACGCGCTGCTGTTGTCCGCCCGAAAGTTCGCGCGGCTTTCGCTCGAGCAGCTGCGTCATGTCGAGCACTCGCGCTGCTTCCTTGACCTTCCTGTCGATCTCGTCCCTTGGCAGTTTGCGCATCTGCAGCGGGAACGCCAGATTTTTATAGACCGATTTTTGCGGATAGAGCGCGTAGTTCTGGAACACCATTGCGATGTCCCGGTCCTTGGGGTCCAGGTCATTGACCACCCGGTCGCCGATGACGATGTCGCCCGATGTGATGGGGATCAGCCCCGCTACAAGATTGAGCGTGGTTGTTTTGCCGCAGCCTGAAGGGCCGACGAGCGCAACGAATTCGCCGTCGTTGACCGTCAGCGAAACGTCGTTGACAGCTTTGAAGCTGCCATAGGTCTTGACAAGATCTTTGAGGACCACGTGGGCCACCGGCAACTCCCTAGTGCTTGACTGCGCCTTCCGTGAGGGCGCGTACGAAGTATCGTTGCAGGACGAGGAACAGGACCACGACGGGCACGCTCATCATGAAGCTGGCGGCCATCAGGCCCGGAAAGTCCGTCGTATTTTCAGAGAAGAAGCGCTGGATGCCGACCGGCAGGGTCAACTGCTCGTTCTTGGAGAGGAAGGTGTAGGCGTAGATGTACTCGTTCCAAGCGCCGATGAAGGAGTAGATCGCCGTGGCGATGATTCCTGGCGCCGAGAGCGGCATCACGATCAGGAGAAAGGCCTGGAACCGCGTCGCTCCATCGATGCGCGCCGCCTGCTCGAGCTGCACCGGGATGTTGTCGTAGAAGCCCTTGAGGAGCCAGATTGCCAGCGGCAGGCCGAATGTGAGGTAGGTGAGAACGAGCGACCCATGCGTGTTCACCAGCCCGATCGCCCGCATCAGGATGAAGAGCGGTACGAGAAAGATCACCGCGGGGAACATGTTGCGAAGCAGGACGGCGAAGAACAGAAAGTTCCGGCCCGGGAAGGTGAAGCGCGAAAACGCATAGGCCGCAGGAACCGCCACGATCACCGAAAGGATGGTCGTAGCCATGGAGACGAAAAGGCTGTTCCAGAAGAAACGCAGGAAGTCCTGGCCGACGCTGTTTTGCGGATCGAGCAGCTTCTGGTAGCTTGCCAGCGTGGGCTGGTCCGGCCACCACTGTGGCGGGAATTGCATGGCCGCGAAGCCGGACTTGATCGAGGTGATCAGCATCCAGATCATTGGCAATGCGGTGTAAAGCAGCATGAACACCAGGAAGATGCGTCCGCCCCACCGCCACCCATCGAAGCGCCTATGGCGACGCGCCTGGCCTTGACGAGCAGTCTGCGCAATTGTGCTCATTGGCTCGCGTCCTTCTGCTCATTGCCGCTCAGCGCCCGGACATAGAAGTAGCCAAGCGACATCAGGATCAGGAACAGCAGCACCGAATAGGCTGATGCCACCCCCCAGCGCTGACGTCCGAAGGCGAGCTCATAGATGTGGGTGATCCAGATATGCGATGCGTTCGACGGCCCGCCGCCGGTCATGATCCAGGGGATGATGAAAGAATTGAAGTTGGCCACGGCCAGCAGAAGGATCGTCACCGTCGAGACGTTTCTCAAGTGCGGAAAGGTGACGTGCCAGAATCGCTGCCATGCATTGGCTCCGTCGACCTTTGCGGCGCGCAGCAACTGGTCGGGAACCGTCTGCAGACCAGCCATCATCATGATCATGGCAAACGGAAACTCCCGCCAGATATTGACGACGATCAGCGAGGGCAGCACCGTGCTGACGCTGTCGATGAAATTCGGCGGCCGATCGGCCCATCCGAGGCCGACCAGCACCGCGCCGATGATCCCGAAGTCCGAATGGTAGATCCACTTCCAGATATAGGACGCGGCGACCGCGCTGATGACCCAGGGAATGATCAGGATGGCGCGCAGGATGCCGCGGCCGACAAAATCCCGATGGAGCGCCAGGGCGCAGGCAAACCCCAGGACAAATGCGATGAAGGTGGATCCCAGTGTCCAGATTAGAGTGTTGGAGGTGACCTTCCAGAACACCGGACTTGTGAGGATGGCAGTGTAATTGTCGAAGCCGATAAAAATCTTGTCGCGGAGCTGCAGGCCGGGCGGTGTATTGAAGAACGACAGCTCGATCGTGTAGTAGATCGGATAGGCTATGACGATGAGCATCACGGCGATTGCAGGAAGCACGTACGCGTAGTCAGCGCGATGCTCCCAAATCTTTCGCAGGATGCCGGACCTATCGGGTTGAAGTCTTCGGCGAGCCTCTGCCTTGCCGATCAAGATCGTCACTGTGGCGTGCCCTTATTCTTGGGAACAACCGGCTGCACTCTCGGCGCAGCCGGTCAGGTCGTGGTCAGGCCTGGACTAGAGTCCGCCGTCCATCAGCTCTTTTACCTTCTTGGCCGCGTCGTCCGCTGCCTGGTCGACGGTCATGGCTCCGGTCAGGGCATTCTGCAGCATGTCCGGGACAATGATATTCATGATCTCGGGGGACTGTGGCAGCGCCGGGAACGGAATGCCGTATGGCAGCATCGAGGTCGTGACATCGAGGAACTTGATGTTATCAAGACGTTCCTTCATCCATTTGGTCTTGAAGCCGTTGAGGTTTCCCGGGTTCGAGCCGGCATAGGCCATCTTCAGCGACCATTCGGGGCTCGTCCACATGCAGATGATCGCCTTTGCAGCCGGCTCGTCCACCTTGCCGCCCTCGACATATTCGGGCTTCAGGATGTGAATGTTCGAGCCGCCAAACACGACGGCACGCTTGCCATCGGGGCCGGTCGGGATCAGGCCGTAGCGCATGTTGTCGATGACGGTCTGCGCCTTGTCCTTGTCGGTAGCCGTCGCTTTTTTCTGCAGGTCGAGCATGACGTTGTAGTCGGACGGGTGCGAGATCATCATGCCGAGCTGGCCAGCGAGGAAGAGGGGCTGGTTATCTGCCTGCTGGTTGGTGAGTGCCGAAACCGGAACCGACTTGTCGCGAACATACATATCGTAGGAGGCTTGCAGCGCCGCCTTGCTCTGCGGGCTATTGAGCTCGACCTGCTTATAGGTCGGGCTCGCGGTGGCTTCGTCGAAGACGCCGCCGCCATAGGCCCACAGCTGCGGCATGAAGCGATACGGCGTATTGCCGGCATTCTTGCGAGCCACGAGGCCGTAACCGGCAATGCCGAGCTCGTCGTGGATCTGTTTGGAATACTTGACGACATCGTCCCACGTTGCCGGAGCCTTGTCCGGATCGAGGCCTGCCCGCTTGAAGATATCGGCGTTCCAGATGAACGCCATCGTCTCGTTGTTGGTGGGAATGCCGTAGGTCACGTCCTCCCAGGTCACGGCCTTCATTGCGCCCGGCCAGAAGTCCTCGGTCGAATACCCGACATCCTCGGGTTTGAGCGGCTGCAGATAGCCTTTTGAGGCGAACTCGGTGCCGCCCAGGATTTGCAGGCGGACCGCCATGGGCGCTGCATTGCCAAGGAGCGCGGTCCGGAACTTGTCCAGAAGGTCGTTATAGGTGAGGGCTTGTTCCTCAAGCTGGATATTTGGATAGGTTTTGCGGAAGGTCTCGAAGAACTCCTTGTAATACTGGCGCAGGAGGTCGGGGTCGCCCTCGAACACGCCCTGATACCAGAAAGTCAGTCGCCCCTTGTAGTCGAGCGGGGTGACCTTGGCGCAATCGCCCGCCGTGTCAAAATCCTGCGTGCCGGCAATGGAGCGCACATATTCCGGCGACCACTTGCTCAAGTCGACCGGCGCACCCAGCGCAGACGCGGACATCAACGATACCATCAAAGCAGTAGAGACAGTGCCGCGCAGGACGGCACCGCCGAGTGAAATCCTCGTCATAGGTATCCTCCAGGTTCTCTCCCATGCCGCTCTGCGTCGAGGCGAGCGGTCTTTGCTCGCGGCCGCGGGACATTTACGGCCAAATGTATCCTTTCGAGCTTATCATACGTTTTCAGATCATAGATTGCCTGTCAACTAGCGAAATCGTACATTGTTTATGGAAAGATCGCGTGATATCCGAGCAATATGTGTATTTATTGGGGACAGCCTTGGCCGAAACAAGCGATTTTAAAGCGCAGCCGCCCGAAGGGATTGACGCTATCGGGGCCTCCAGCGAGGGTGCCTCGCTTTATCAACTGATCAGGGAAGACATCATCGAGGGGCGGCTCGCTGCCAACGAACGGCTTGTGGTCACCGATCTCGCTCGGCGCCACGGCACTTCGACCAACCCCGTGCGCGAGGCCCTGCAACTGTTGCGCGGAGAGGGCTTCGTCACCTTCGTTCCCAACCGCGGAGCGCGCGTCCGGCCCATCGATCAGGATTTTGTTCGGGACATCTACGAGATCGGAGTCTTGATCGAGCCGGCCCTGACGCGATGGTTCGTGAATATGGCCACCGTCGAGGACATTGCCGAACTCGAACGCATCCAAGGCCTGATTGAAGAGAATGACTTCGCCGACACGTTGAGGCACAGCGAGCTGGACACCGCCTTTCACACCATAATGTACCAAAGGCACTACAACCGCCACGCCGCCGAGCTTTGGTGGAAGCATCGCGAAGTGCTTCGAGCCGTGAGCCGGCGTTTCAACTTCACGCTCGCCCGGCGTGCCGCGATCCTGAGCGAGCATCGCGAACTCATTGCGCATGTAAAAGCGGGAAACGCCAACGAGGCAGGCGAACTCATTGCACGCCATGTCGAAGGCTCCGGCCGGCACATCCTCGAACACATGCGGGCGCGGAACGCGGCTCGGGCAGGATAGACTACAGGGCCCGGGAATATCGTTCTCCCGGCCAATTCAGACAAAGGCAATTGAGATGAAAATCACCAGCGTTCGGCCGTGGTTAATCAGATCCGATGCTTCTTATTGGGGAGAGTTTCTGTTCGTCGAAGTGACAACCGACGACGGGGTGAGCGGCTGGGGAGAGATCACCACCACGACAAGGCTCGCCAACCGCGCCCTCTGCACGATGCTGCGGCAGATCGGTGCCGCGGTAACAGGCGAGGACCCGGCGCGTATCGAATATCTTTGGCACAAGATATTCCGCAGCTTCACCTATATGGGCAGTCGCGGCGCCGCAGTCGAATGCGTAAGCGCCATCGACATCGCCCTTTGGGACATCCGAGGCAAAGTTCTTGGTAAGCCGATTTACGAGCTGTTGGGCGGACCGGTACGCGATGAAATCGCGCTCTACACCCATCCCAACCAGGCTAAATTTACCAGCAAGGAGGCTGTGGTCCGCGAAATTAGAGACATCGTCGAGTCCGGCCACACGGCGCTCAAGTTCGATCCTTTTCCCCACCAGGGCCGCACCGCCGATGGCCAGTCCCGCGAACAGCGGGACGGCTACCTTGATGGCAGCATGACCCGCAAGGACGAGCGCGAAGCCGCCGAACTCACGGCACTCATCCGCGAAACGGCGGGCTCTGATGTCGACATTCTCATCGATGCGCATGGCCGGTTCGACGTTCCCACCGCCATTCGCCTCTGTCGGAGCCTCGAGGAAGCCGGTAAGATCGACTGGTTCGAGGAGCCCTGCCCGCCCGAGAGCCTCAACGCCCTCAAGCAGGTCCGGGAGAAGGTCAGTGCCGCGATCTCGTGGGGCGAGCGCGGCCACACGAAGTGGGATTTCGTGCCGGTGCTCGAAAACAAGCTCGCCGACTACATCATGCCTGACGTCACCTGGACCGGCGGCATTACCGAACTCAAGAAGATTTCTGCCCTGTGCGAAGCCTACTACATCCCGGTCTCGCCGCACGACGCCGCAGGACCGATCAACGTGGTTGCAGGAGCACAGGTGATGATGACCGTTCCCAACTTCTACAAACTCGAAACCTCGGAGTGGAACCTGGGCAAATACGATCACCTCATCGACAGGCCACTCGATGTTTCGAACGGCAGCCTCAAGCTTACGCAGAGACCTGGTCTCGGCGTCGAAATGAACCGCGATTACCTTCAAAGCCACGAGATAGAGCTGGATTAACAACGCTCTATGCCGCGCAGCCGTGCGCGGCGAACCCGCCGACAGAACGAGGATAAATCATGCCAGAGGCAGATGAAGCCGACGAAGCGCTCAATCGGGTGAATACGCATTCCAAGCCGTCCGACCTTCGCATTACCGATATGCGGGTAGCCGAAATTGTCGGCGCGCCGTTCACCTCAGTGCTGCTCAAGATCTACACCAACCAGGGTATCGTCGGGCTTGGCGAGGTGCGCGACGGTGCCAGCGCCACCTACGCGCTGATGCTGAAGAGCCGGTTGCTTGGCGAGAATCCTTGCAACATCGACCGCCTGTTTCGCCGGATCAAGCAGTTCGGCGGGCACGGGCGGCAAGGCGGCGGCGTATCGGCGGTTGAAATCGCCTTGTGGGATCTTGCCGGCAAGGCCTATGGCGTCCCCATCTACCAGATGCTCGGCGGCCGGTTTCGGGAGAAAGTGCGCGTCTATTGCGACACCGACGCCACCGTGCCGAGCGGCACAGAGACCGGCAGGCGCCTCAAGCAACGCATGGAGCTGGGGTTCACCTTCCTCAAGATGGATCTGGGGCTGATGCAGATTGCGGATGTGCCGGGTGCGGTCGTGTCTCCTGCCGGCTCGCTTGAAGGATACCGCGACCACCCCGGCCGCGGCCCGCTGAAGACCATTGAAGAGCGGCGCATCCGCAACGCGGCATACGATGTGCATAACGTCCCGCACCCGTTTACCGGCCTCCACTTTTCCGACAAGGGCCTCGACTTCCTTGAGCAATACATTGCCGAGGTTCGTGAGGTCATCGGCATGGATATTCCGCTCGCCATCGACCACATCGGCCACATCTCAGTGCAGAACGGCATTCGCCTCGCCAGGCGTATCGAAAAATACGTGCCAGCCTGGCTCGAGGATGTGATCCCGTGGCAGTACACCGAGCAGTACCGACAGCTGCAGGACGCAACCACGGTGCCGATCTGCACCGGCGAGGACATATACCTCAAGGAGGGCTTCGAGCCTCTGCTCAAGAGCAGCGGCCTCTCCGTTATCCATCCGGACCTGCTCACCAGCGGGGGCATCCTCGAGACCAAGAAGATCGGCGATATGGCGCAGGACCATGGTGTCGCCATGGCGATCCACATGGCGGAAAGTCCGATCGCCGCAATGGCTGCCGCACATGTGGCGACCGCGACCGAAAATTTCATGGCGCTCGAATACCACTCTGTCGATGTCGACTGGTGGGACGATATCGTCACCGGCCTTCCCAAGCCGCTCGTGAAGGACGGCTTTATCACTGTTCCGGACAAGCCGGGCCTGGGAATTGACGACGTCGTCGACGAGGTGATCTCGCAGCATCTACAGCCGGGTGTCACCGGCATCTGGCAGCCCACGGATCACTGGGACGATGAATATTCCTGGGATCGCACCTGGAGCTGAGGCGAAAAGGAACCAAGATGAAGATCACCGATCTGCGATGCGCCGTTATCGGCAAACACCCGATCGTTCGCATCGTCACGGACGAGGGTCTCTATGGCTTGGGCGAAGTCGAGTTCACCAAGTCCTACCTCAAGCCCTGGGTGCTGCATTTCCGTGAGGCGCTGATCGGCGAGGACCCGACCGACGTCGAGAGAGTGATGCTGAAGATCCGCCAACGCGGCTCATTCAAGCCGTACGGTGCGGCGGTGAGCGCTATCGAGCATGCGCTGTGGGACATTGCCGGCAAGGCCGCGGGCGTGCCCGCCTATAAACTGCTCGGCGGCAAGGTGCGCGACAAGGTGCGCGTCTACAACGGCTCGATCCGCCGGAAACGCACGGGCGACCGGCCGGAAGATTACGCCGCTGACGTCAAATGGATGATGGAGCAGCCGCAGAACTTCTTCATGATCAAGCAAGGAATCTCGTTCCACTCCAATATGAAGGACACCATTGAGGGCTTCCACTACGGCGTGACGCAGCAGAAGGCCGGCTATCACGGTGCTATGGATCAGGGCGTGATCAGCGAGCGCGGTTTCAATCACATGCTCGACTGCGTGATCGCGATGAAGGAAGTGCTGAGCGACAAAGTCAGCCTGGCGCTCGACTGCGGCCCGGGCTGGATGCTGCCCGATGCGATCAAATTCGCTCGCGCGGTCGAGAAGTACAATTTGATGTGGCTCGAGGACATGCTGACTGGCGACTATGTACCGTGGGTCAATCCGCAGGCCTATCGGGAACTGACCATCTCCACCTCGACGCCCATCCACACTGGCGAGCAGATCTACCTGCGACACAATTTCAAGGAACTGATCGAGACGCAGGCGGTGCGCGTCATCGGCCCCGATCCAGCCGATATTGGCGGTATTGCCGAACTCAAATGGGTCGCCGAACACGCCTACATGCACTCGATCCTGATGGCGCCGCACGGCACCGCCAACGGCCTGTTGGGGCTCGGCGCGTTGATCAATGTCTGCGCCACCTTGCCGGCAAACTACATCGCGTTCGAATATCCGACCGCCTCCGACCCCTGGTGGGAGGATCTGGTCGTCGGCTTGCCGCCGCAGATCGTGAAGGACAGCATGGTGGACCTACTGGAAGCGCCGGGGCTGGGGCTGGATATCGACGCCGAAGCGGCCAGGAGATATCTCAGGGAAGAGGATGCGGGCTTCTTCGACTGAATCTCCCTCCACCGGCATGACGTGAATCGCAGTAAGGCCCGCCGGTATGGGAAAGGAGATCGTGCTCCCCGCGGACCTGCAAGCAACTCCTCGCTGCGCTTGAGCAGCGGTCACCGATAACGGCCTGTAAGTACGACCTCGAGCCCGGCGACGGTCGCTCCAGACGAGGCAGATGAACACCAATCTCTTAGCAGTAAACCGCATCGTTGGGTCACCAGTGCGAATCCTGCCTGAAACTACCTTTCCAATCGTCTGTCCTCACGCCACCAATACCGTGTCGCGACGGGATCGCCGCCCGTCGCTCTGATAAGCCGAGGCATCGAGATTGAATCCCGGGAAGAGGACCTCTTTTCCGTCTCGAGTTAATCGAGACCTGCAAGACGCGGCCGAGGGCGCATTTTTTGCGCCCTCGTTTTGCTGCTCAGCCAATGGCCATCAGACTTGCATTGCCGCCGGCAGCCGCCGTGTTGATCGACGTCGACACCTCCTCCAGCAGCCAATTCAGGCAATAGGCCTCGGGGTCGCTTGCCAGTTCCTCGGTTGTCGCCGCCTGGACCAGCAGAAGCGGACCGGGCAGGTGAGCGATCTTCTGATTGACGGCCAGAACCCTTTCGCGATCGCCTTCCACGAGCGCACCCGAGAACGGCCCGTCCTTTTCCCAATCCGATGTCCAGGAAATCCGGCCGGCGACAGCCGCCGGAAGGTCCGCCAGGACCGATTTGGATAGGGAACCCGCATCCACGACGATGTGGTTGCCCGTTGAAAGGGCTGCGGCGATCTGTCGATGAAGCCCGCCTTCCGTCTGCGGCACGATAAGAATACGGCCGCGGGGATGGAGCGCGTAGAGATTGCGCTCCCCGACCGGACCGGTGAGCTCGCGTTCGAGCCCGAGTGCCGAACGGCTCGCATATCCACGCGCCGCTTCCCCCTCACCCGGCAAGCCCTTCTTGTCGAGCCAGACAATATAGTCGCGAAGGGCGAGATCCGTGTGAACGGAGTCCTGCTGCGGCGGCACGGGCGCACGCTGCACCAGCCGGCCGATATAGAGCGGACCACCGGCCTTCGGCCCTGTGCCTGACAAGCCGCGACCACCGAAAGGCTGCACGCCGACGACCGCGCCGATGATGTTGCGGTTGACGTAGAGGTTTCCGGCCTTGATGCGACTGGTCACATGCGCGATCGTTTCATCAAGCCGAGTGTGAAGTCCGAATGTGAGGCCGTAACCCGATGCGTTGATGTCGTCGATCAAGCGGTCGAGCCCGTTTCGCTTGAAGCGGACGACATGCAGAACCGGTCCGAAGATCTCTCTCGTCAGGTCCGACAAGGACTTGATTTCGATGATCGTCGGCGGAACGAACGTCCCCGCCGCGGCACTTTCGGGCAGCGGCAGCTGATCCACCTTGCGGCCGGCGCCGCGCATCTTCTCGATATGCTGGTCGATCTCCGCCTTTGCGCCGTCATTGATGACAGGGCCGACATCGATGCTCAGCCGATCGGTGCGGCCGATCGTCAGTTCCCGGAAGGCGCCCTTCAGCATATTGAGGGTCCTGTCGGCCACATCGTCCTGAAGGCAGAGAACGCGAAGTGCAGAGCAGCGCTGGCCGGCGCTGTCGAAAGCCGAGGCAATGACGTCGGCCACCACTTGCTCGGCCAATGCCGAGGAGTCGACGATCATACCGTTCTGACCGCCCGTCTCGGCGATCAGCGGAATCGGCTTGCCGGTCGCCGACAGCCGTTCTGCCAGCTGCGCCTGGATCATACGAGCCACTTCGGTCGACCCGGTAAACATGACGCCTGCCGTTTCCGGAGCCCCGACCATGCCGGCGCCGAGGCGGCCGCTGCCGGGCACGAACTGCAGGACACCCACCGGCACACCCGCCTCGTGGAGGATCTTCACACTCTCCGAGGCGATGATCGGCGTGACGCCGGCAGGTTTGGCAAGCACGGGATTGCCGGCCACCAAGGCCGCGGCGACCTGTCCGGTGAAAATCGCCAGCGGAAAATTCCACGGGCTGATACAGACGATCGGGCCGAGCGGCGCATGCGACGGCCCGAGGGTCTTGCGTGCCTGATCGGCATAGTAGCGCAGGAAGTCGATCGCCTCGCGCACCTCGCCGACGGCATTGGCCGCGGATTTGCCGGCTTCGCGCATGACGATGCCCATCAGCGTCTTGATGCGGGCCTGCATGATGTCGGCCGCCCGATCCAGGCAGGCCGCACGCTCGGCCGGCGGCACGGCCGCCCATTGCGGCGCATGTTCCGCGGCCATCGCAACGATACGGGCTGCCTCCTCGACCTTCACTTCCGTGACCGTGCCGACGACGTCCCGGTGATCGGCAGGATTGAGAACCTCGCGCGTCACCCCATCCGTCGAGCCGTCGGCAAGGAGGGGAAGCGCACGCCATGGGGCAGCCGCGGTAGAGGCGAGCGCCTGCGACAGGTCCAGGAGGGTGGCCTCATTCGAGAGATCCAGGCCGTCGGAATTGGCGCGGGCACTGCCGTAAAGAGCCTTTGGCGAGGCGATCTGGATGTGCGGAAGGCCAACGACGGGCATGGCTGCGACGATCTCGGCAGGATCGGCGACCAGGGCCTCGACCGAGACATTCGGATCGGAGATGCGGTGCACGAAGGAGGAATTGGCGCCGTTTTCGAGAAGGCGCCGCACCAGATAGGCGAGCAGCGTCTCATGCGTTCCGACAGGCGCATAGATGCGGCAGGGCCGGTCGAGTTTTTCCTTGCCGACGACCTCGTCATAGAGCGGTTCGCCCATGCCATGCAGGCATTGGAACTCATATTTGCCGACCGCGAAGTCGGGACCGGCCAGGTGATAGATCGTGGCAAGCGTCTGCGCATTATGCGTGGCGAATTGCGGGAACACCGCATCGGGCGCGTTCAGCAGCTTGCGCGCGCAGGCGACATAGGCGACGTCGGTGTAAATCTTGCGGGTATAGACCGGATAGTCGTCGAGACCGTCCAGCTGGGCGCGCTTGATCTCCGCATCCCAATAGGCGCCCTTGACGAGACGGACCATGATCCGGCGCCCGGACCGGCGTGCCAGATCGATGATGTAGTCGAGGACGAAGGGGCAGCGCTTGCCATAGGCCTGCACGACGAAGCCCAGCCCGTTCCATCCGGCAAGCTCCGGGGCAAAGCAAAGCTCTTCGAGGAGGTCTAGCGAAAGCTCCAGCCGATCAGCCTCCTCCGCATCGATATTGAGGCCGATATCATAAGTCTTGGCGAGAACGGCCAGCGCCTTGACTTTCGGCAGCAGCTCTCCCATCACCCGGTCGGCCTGCGACCTCACGTAGCGCGGATGCAGGGCCGAAAGCTTGATCGAGATGCCTGGGCCGTCATAGATGCCGCGCCCGTCCGACGCCTTGCCGATGGCGTGGATCGCCTTTTCATAATCCTTGAAATAACGCTCGGCGTCCGCGGCAGTCGTCGCGGCTTCGCCCAGCATGTCGTAGGAATAGCGGAAGCCGCGCGCTTCGAGCGGCCGAGCGCGTTTCAGCGCCTCTGCGATCGTCTCGCCGGTGACGAACTGCTCGCCCATCATGCGCATCGCCATATCGACGCCGCGACGGATAACCGGCTCGCCGGCGCGCGCGATCAGCCGCGTCAGGGCTGCCGACAGGCTCCGGTCGTTGACCGTCGATGTCAGTTTGCCGGTGACGACGAGACCCCAGGTGGCGGCGTTGACGAACAGGGATTTTCCGCCGCCGATATGGGAGGTCCAGTTGCCTTCGGCAATCTTGTCGCGGATCAGCGCGTCCCGCGTGTCGGTATCGGGAATGCGCAACAGCGCTTCGGCAAGACACATGAGCGCCACGCCTTCCTGGCTGGAGAGCGAATATTCCTGCACCAGCCCTTCGACACCGGTGCCCTTGTGCTTGGCGCGCAAGGCCTCGATCAGGCTGCGGCCCGTGCTGCGGATGTCATAGCGTTTCGCCTCGGAGACGCGCGCGGCGGCGACCAGTGGCGGCAGGCATTCGGTTTCCGGCCGGCGATAGGCTGCCGTGATCGCCTGGCGAAGGTCGGATTGCGGCCGGATCGGTGGCGCAAAGGCCGAGAACGGCGCTCCGTCGGCGGGGTCTTTGGATGGAGGAGTGTCGATCGCTGCGTTCAACATGAAGGTCCCTATCGGTCGATATCTGGTTTTAACGGATGAATGAGACGCCGGGTTCATCGTCCCAGTCAGCGTCGTCCGAGACAACAGGGCCGGAATATTCCGTCTCGCGAAGCGGACGCGCATCCGGCCTGTTGCGCTTGAGGGTGAGCGCCGCTGCAACCGCTCTTATCGCCACCGGCCGGTAGTGAGCGAGCAGGTCCAGCTTCTGATCGTCATCCGGTTCTTCCCTACGCATGCGTGACCCCATTTTTCCTGCGGCGCCGATGCGATCCCGACGATGCGTCGAGCGCCTGCGCCTTCCATCCCATTGCCGATGCATAAGGTATCACAGATCGCCGATCGCGATCTCACTTGATTTTCGCAGCTTTCAGCCTGTATGAACTTATTAAAGCATTCTTGAGAGTTAAAATGGCTACTGAACCTGACATCTTTAGTGAATTGGACCAGTTCGACAGAAAAATCCTCGCGGCTCTTGCCGAGGACGGCAGACTGTCGATCACCGATCTCGCGGCGCGTGTCGGCCTCTCGAAGACGCCGTGCCAGATCCGCTTCAAGCGGCTCATCAGCGACGGCTATATCGAGGGCTTCAAGGCCGTCCTCAATCCATCGAAAATGCAGCTCGACCATATCGCTTTCGTCGAGGTGAAGCTTTCCGATACCCGCGAAGATGCGCTGAAAAGCTTCAACGACGCCATCAAGAAGATCAGGGAAGTCGAAGAGTGCCACATGATCGCCGGCAGGTTCGACTATCTGCTCAAGATCCGCACACGCGATATCGGCCGCTACCGCCGCGTCCTCGGCGAGCGCATCTCGACGTTGCCCCACGTTGCCAACACATCGACCAATGTCGCGATGGAGACGATCAAGGAAGGCTGGGACAAGTTCGGTTCGAGTCTTTCGTGAACCTATTGCCGGCGACCGGCCCGGCGCAGTTCAAGACCGCGCGCACTTTTCAGCATCATGCCCTGGCTTTCCGGCCGCGTGCGCTCGGCTTCACCGGCACGCTCTTGCCGTACTCGTTCCACCATGCCGTCAAAGCTTCCATGGTGGGGCCGAGGCCCCGCGCCTTTTGTGTGATCTCATATTCGACGCGCGGAGGAACCTCCGCAAAGATGGTGCGGGACACGAGGCCGTCTGCTTCGAGCTCACGAAGTTGCGCCGTCAGCATGTGCTGGGTGATGCCGGGAATAGCCTTCCTCAATTCGCCAAACCGATAGACCCGCTGATTGAGCAGCCACATGATTTCCAGCTTCCATTTTCCCGAAAGCAACGCGAATGCGCGACGCATCTCCTCATGCATATTGCCTTCTTCTTCAACCATGGTCTGCTTTTCCATACTAACAGCAAGTAATTCATCCTACTTGCAAATATGAATCTTAGACGACATTTCTCTGCGTGCACAAGGGAGCGCAGAAAGGCGCCTCCCAAAAACAAACCGACAGACTCGACGAGAGGAATGTTGCTGCGTGGGCAGCGACAGGGATGAACTCATGCCTGAATTTTACGTGTACTGGATCAGCACGGCGCTTCTATCCGTGCTCTACCTCGCCTCAGCCGCCATCTATGTCACCAAGCGAGACTGGGTTCGCCAGGTTCTGGCGGAACTCGGATTCCAAGCTTCCTATCTCATTCCGTTCATGATCATCATCAAGGTTCTCGGCCCGGCCGCGATCCTTTCCCGCGTCAGCGTGCCGCTCAGCGATCTCGCCTATGCCGGCATCTTCTTTCACCTGCTGCTGTCGGGCCTCGCCCATGTCGGCGTTCGAAAACCCGCCGGCGCTCTGCCAGCGGCGGTCGGCCTGGCGCTGCTGGTCACCTCATTCATGACGCAGAACGACGCCCGCGACGTCCCCTCCCCTTACGTCCAGGCCACTGCGCACTGAGGTCCGATAATCCCAACCCAAATCAAGGAGATAGAAATGGGTCGACTCAATGGAAAAATTGCCATCGTCACAGGCGCAAGCCGCGGCATTGGCCGTGCCACGGCAAAGTTGTTTGCGGCCGAAGGCGCGAAGGTCGCAATTCTTTCGCGGACATCCGAAAGCGTCGAACGCGTTGTCGCTGAAATCGTCGAAGCGGGCGGCGCAGCACTCGGCACCGTCTGCGACGTCGGAGAGGCCGATCAGATCACGGCCGCGGTGGACAAGGTTGTCGCTGCCTACGGCCGCATCGACATTCTCGTGAACAATGCTTTCGATGGCTCCGCGGTCTTGTCGTCGGTCATCGACCTCTCAGTCGAACAACTGCAACGCAACTTCGACACTGGGCCGATCGCCTATCTGCGCTTCATGCAGGCTTGCTATCCTCATCTGAGGGAAAGCGGAGAAGGCCGGATCATCAATTTCGGCTCGATGGCCGGCACCAGCGGGTTGGCTGGTTATGGTCCGTACAACATGGCCAAGGAGGCGGTGCGCGCCCTGACCCGCACGGCGGCGCGCGAATGGGGTGCGGACAAGATCACCGTCAACAACGTCCTGCCGATCGCCGACACCTGGGGGGCTGCGGAAAAGGAGGTTCCTCCGCCGATGAGCGCGCTCGCGCGTTTCGGCTCGCCGGAAGACGACATTGCGCCGGTGGTGCTGTTCCTGGCCAGCAAGGATTCGCAGTTCATCACGGGCTACAGCCTTACCCCCGACGGCGGCGCAATCATCGACAGCGCTCGGTAACAGTCCTCGGCAACCGTCGATGAGCAAGGGGCGCAGCATGTTGCGCCCGTTGTCCAGCGCAGCGCGACCTTGGCGGCCGAGCAGGCGCTGAAGTTCGGCAAGCCGTCGAGCCAACGTGGGGCCTAATGCGGTCTTTGAATTTCACAGTAGACAATGCTGCGGTTTGAGCCGGACCAAACAGACACCTTCATATCCGTCCCCGTCACGCTTTCACCGGCGATCAAGCCCATCTCTCGTTCTGACCGCAACAGCAGCGCCCAGTTCATAAATGTCTCCATATAGCCATCGACCTCCGTCTCCGGAGAGAAATTGGCGAACAGGAATGTGCCGCCAGGCTTGAGCATGCTGATGCACTTCTTGGTCAGCTTTACGGCGACCGGGTCCGGCAAATAGTCGTAGAGACCCGCGGCATAGACGAAATCGAACATTCCCAGCGCATGTCTTCCACCGATCAGGGATTTGACCGAACCGCTCATCGCCTCGACGGATGTGCCGGCGAAATCGCGGGCTACGGTTCCAACGCTCATCGGGTCTTGATCCAAAGCCACCCAGCGTTTGATCGCGCCGGCACCGAGAGCGTGCGACAAAGGCCCCTCACGAAGATGCCCCGCCGCGATGGCGAGGACTTCGGTGGAACCAGGCCGCGCCGAAGCGATTTCGTCAACGCGGCGAGCCAGAATGTCTCGACGCTCCCTTACCGCTAGGGATGACGAAGCATTTCGAGTGTAGGCGTAGATCGAACGGCCCAAGTTGCTGGCCGATAAGACAGCGTCCTCAATCTCAGGTCTGCCGTAGATGAAGTCGAGAAGGCGTGCGTCGCCAGAATAGCCGCGCGGCTTTTCGAACGACCAGCGGGTCAATGGATCTTGATGAAGATAGTGAGCAACTGGATGAGATTGCGCGATCGGAACGATGACGTCCCATACCTCCGGATGAAAGCGCCGCCGTATCTGATGCAAGGCGGCGGTCAGACGCTCGATGATCGCATGAGGCTCGACGCCGGATTTGAACTGACGGATCGACACGTCAAGGCTGAGGGCAAGCTCGGCACTCGCAACGATAAGGTGGCCGGGATCTGGGGCAGCAAGCCTCCTTGCCGCCCGACGAATTTCACCTGGCGCGACAAGACTTTCACCGTCCAAGACCAGGCTTTGTACCATTTCGAGACCTCTTTGACATAGCATTAAGCATAATCAACCTCGAAATAGGATGCGACTAGAATCTACACGGGATAAGGGTATTTCTACTATTGCGGGTCAGATGCCACCCCTCTAACAAAGCTAAGCAATAAGACAAACCGGTTGCAGGTTGCCGAACGTGATTTTGGAGGGCGCCGAAGTATGGCTTACTTTTCAACTTACTTTAGATCGTTGTCAGACCGGTGTTGTTGCATGATCGCGGCTTGCGCTAACGTCCAGCGCGACGAACCAACCGCCAGCTTTTCATTTGCCGAGGCCCTCAAGTCTCTGAAATCTGAAAATGATGCTGTCCGAAGGCAGAGCTCACGGCATGGTCTTTGGATGGCGGTCGCCGTTTATGTGGCCTTCGCACTTCCAGACCGATGGCTGATCCCCGATGTTGCCCCTGTGACGATCGCCGCGCGATTCGTCGTTGCAACGGTCGCTCTGCTGACTTTCGAAATCTTGCGACTGGCAAATGCGAAAACCGTCTGGCTTGACATCACATGTGCCGCTGCACTGCTTGTGGGCTATGTGGGCTGGCTGTACCCGGCGATTGCCACCCGCGATGTCACCGCCATGTCATACTACATGATATTCGGCGCCATCTTCATGATGGGCGCCAACCTCTTTTTCAGTTTCCCGTTTCGGCTTTCGGTGATCACCTCGAGCCTCGTTCTATGCGCATTTTTCGTTACGATCGAGGAATTTTTTCCTTCAAGCCAAACCTACAAGCTTGCCTTCGGGTTGTTCTACATTTCGTGCTTTGTCTTCACGTCTTTCGTCAATTGGCGCTTGAACGTGGAGCGTCGAAACGTGTTGCTGAACGCGGCGGAGGCGCGCCACCAGCACTGGGAAGCGTCCGAGCGCGGAAGGTCCCTGCTCGAGCTTTCACATACTGACTACCTGACAGGCATAAGCAACAGACGCGCGCTGGATCGGCGACTCGACGAATGCTGGGCCGCTTGGAAAGACGAACGCCGCGACTTCTCCGTGTTCCTCATCGACGTCGACTTTTTCAAACGCTTCAATGACCGCTACGGACATCAGGAAGGAGACCGATGCCTGACTGTCATCGCCAATGCGCTGAAGGCACTTGTAGAGTCGTCAGATGGCATGATCGGCAGGTATGGTGGCGAGGAATTTATCGTGGTCGTGCCGGCTGCCCTCCCCAAGGTCGCGATGACTCTCGCCGAGAAGATCAGAATGGAAGTCGAGTCTCTGGCGATTGCTCACGACGAGCGACCAGATGATATGTCGATCGTAACCGTCAGCATCGGCGTCGCCTTCACCCGCGAGAAACTTGGAGAGAAAGTTGAACGAATAGTCCGTGAAGCCGACCTCGCTCTCTACAATGCCAAAGCAAGTGGCCGAAACTGCATTCGTAGTTTTGATCCGTTGTTGCCTCGCCCCGACGACTATGCTGGTAAACTCGTCCCGCTGCTGGCGGCCGCCATTGATCGCAAACTGGTCTCGCTGGTGTACCAACCGATCTTCGACGTGACGAACGAGAAACCAAGAGCTGTCGAGGCTTTGATGCGCCTCAGGATGCCGGACGGCACCGCGGTTTCGCCGAAGACGTTCATTCCCGTTGCAGAACGAAGTGGCGCTATCCTCGAACTGGGCAGGTGGGCGATCGAGACGGCATGCCGTGATATACTGATGACCGATCGGATGGCTACCGTCAGCGTCAACGTGTCGCCAATACAACTGCGTTCCCCCGGCTTTGCTGCCAGCGTTGCTGATATCCTTGCTCGGTGCGGGGTCTGCGGGTCGCGACTGGCCTTGGAAGTCACTGAGGGCCTGGACATGGATATGCAATCGGAGGTGCTGAAATGCATTGCCGATCTGCGGGCACTCGGCGTCGAAATCTGGCTTGATGACTTCGGCTGCGGCTTCGCGGGTCTCTCCTGGTTGAGGGCAATCGAGTTTCAGACGGTCAAGGTCGATAGAACCTTCCTGCACGACAGCTCGAACCCACGCGGTTTGATGATGCTTCAGGACATGATTGCTCTCATCCGCAATCGTGGGAATACGATCCTGGTGGAAGGCGTCGAAACTGCAGCACAATTTTCCCTTCTCAAGGATCTTCGCATCGACCGTGTCCAGGGCTTTCATATGGGAATGCCGGTTAGCGCTGAACTTCTGAGCGCGGCATAACTCGATCTCACGGTTTCCGGTTGCTCCGCACGTTGCCGATGATCGGCGCGTGTCGGATGTCTTGCTTTTAAACGGATCAGGCAGTCTGATGCAGCGAGGCAATGGATCGCTGAAGGCAGACGAATATTCAGCGGCTGAACCTGAGAATGAGGAGCAGGATGGATCACGCCAACAGCCATCACATATCGGCGAGCGAAGAGCGGGAAGCGCGCAGGCTTCAATACCTGACCTGGGAACACATTGCGTCGGACCTCCGTCATCCAGCCCACCTGGCCCGCAAGGCGGAACTCCGGCGATCATGCGATGCGGAGCTTGCTGAGACGTCCTATATCGCCGAGCATGCCGCGATCTTCACCGAAAGCCTGATGATGGGCGAGCGCTCCTGGATCGCCGGGCACGCACTCGTCCGCGGCCATGTGATCCTTGGCGACGATTGCACCATCAATCCCTATGCCTGTGTGTCCGGCACGGTGACCTGCGGCAATGGCGTGCGGATTGCCTCGCACGCCTCGATCGTCGGCTTCAATCATGGCTTCGACGATCCGGCCATTCCCATCCACCGCCAGGGTGTCGTCAGCATCGGCATAGTGATCGGTGACGACGTCTGGATCGGCGCCAATTGCGTGATCCTCGATGGCGTCACGATTGGAAATGGTGCGGTGATCGCCGCCGGAGCGGTCGTCACGGGCGACATTCCCGCCATGTCGGTTGCCGGCGGCGTGCCGGCCCGGGTGCTGCGGAGCCGAGGCTCGGCGCCCAGGAAATCCGGCACGGGAGACATCGAAGATCAGTTGGTCAGGCTCGGCCAAAAAGCGAAAGACCAATGGCCCGATATCCTTGCACGCTGGAAAACGCAGGGAACCTATGAATCGCTGGAAGCGGACGGCGTCCGCAGACCGGCGATCCGGCATTTATGCGATGCCATCGAGATCGCTGCCGGGTTCGGCCACTTGCCGCCTGACCTCGATGCGGCGGCGATCGTCGAACTTCTGCAAGGCCTGCAGGAACAAGAGACCGGGCTATTCCCTGAAAAGCATTCGCGCATGCATGGCAAGGCGCTCAGGGATGATCCAAAGGCGCTCTATAACGTCCTTGCGGTTGGCTATGCGCTTGAACTGCTTGGCTCCAGCCCGCGACAACCGGTCCACGCGGTCGAGCTTGGCGCTGACGAACTCGATGAATGGCTGCGCGCCCTGCCCTGGTCGACCCGGGCGTGGCATGCCGGCAGCGTGGTCGATGCGATCGGAACCGCCATGTACTTCAATGCGAAGTATTTCGGCATCCGGCATTCACGGCAGGAACTTTTCGAGTGGCTGAGCCGCAATGCCAACAGCGTCTCCGGCCTATGGGGCGAGCCGACTGCGCCGGAAGGATGGCTCCAACCGGTGAACGGTTTTTATCGGCTGACACGCGGCACCTACGCCCAGTTTGGCGCAGCGCTTCCGCACCCGCACGCCTCGCTCGAAACGGTTCACCTCAACTATCGCAACCACAAGGGCTTCGTCGGCGCGAAATACAATGCCTGCAACCTGCTCGATACGATTCATCCCCTGCTGCTGATTGCCCGGCAGACCGACTACAGGCGGGCCGATGGCGAAGCGATCGCCCGCAATCTCATATCGAAGGCTCTGGATCGATGGCGGGATGGTGAGGGATTCCCGTTTGCCGATGGCGGCGAACCGGGCTTGCAGGGGACGGAAATGTGGCTTTCGGTCATTCACCTGGCCGCCGATTTCCTCGGCCTGGCGGATCGCTTCGCCTTCGTCCCGAAAGGCGTCCACCGAACGGCAACTGTGGGACTGGGTTTGTGACGATAGTTTTCGATCAACCGTGCAGTGATGCTGTCAGCCAGGCGGCGGCAAGGTCGCGCGCATTGCTGCGCTTGGCTTTGACCGGCACGATGACGTTGTAACGATCCTCGGCGGCAAGCTCGCCGCCATCGGCCTGCACCAAGGTTCCATCCTCCAGAAAGGTGCCGACCAGCATCCGCCATCCCAATGCCATCCCTTGGCCCGCGCGCGCGGCTGCGATGGTCTCGGTATAATGATTGAACCGCAGCGACGGCTTTATCTCGAGATTGGCGCCAGTCAGCGAAAACCACTGCGCCCAGCTATACCAGGAACGATCGAGAACATCGGTTTCGATGAATTCATCACCGGAGCCCAGCGGACCATCTTCGCGGCGCCTGAGGTAATCGGGAGAGCAGACGGGGCAAATGACGTCGCCGCGCGAGGCGATGACGGTTCCATCGCTGAAGGGAGGCACACCGTATCGAATTGCCACGTCGACTTCTCCATCGTCAAGGGCAATCGGGCTGTCCTGGGAAATCACCCGCACCAGAATGCCAGGGTTTGCCCGACGGAATTCGGCCAGCCGCGGCAGCAGCCAGAAAGAAGAGAAGGCGACGGTCGCGCCTATCGTCACGACGTCCTGGCTGCGCGGCTGGATCGCTTCCACGCTCTCGGCGATATCGGCAAGGCTCTTGGCCAGCGTGGCGCCAAGGTTGATGCATGCCGTTGTCGGCTCGATCGCTCGATGCTTGCGCACGAATAAGGGCTGGCCGAGCTCCTCCTCCAGCAAGGCAATCTGCCGGCTGACCGCTGCCTGGGTGACACCGAGTTCGGTCGCAGCCGTGGTGAAGCTTTTCCGTCTCAGCACCGCCTCCAGGGTCACCAGCGCCGTCAGCGATGGGAGCCGTCTTCGGAAATGCATCGCAAACCTCTCTTCGCATGATAAAAACTTATGCGAACGTGATTTTTTATGCCGTTGAAATGCCGGGTATGCAAGGGCAATCTAGGGAAACTCTCGCATAAGAGGTTCTCATGCTAAACAGACTTCCTTCTTCCATTTCAGCCCTTCTCGACGCTCGTGCCAACGGTCACTCGCTGCCGGCCGGGCTGTATGTCAGAGAAGATGCGTTCGAAGCAGACATCGACGTTTTCTTCCACAATCACTGGATCTGTGTCGGCCTCGACTGTGACGTTCCCGAACCCGGCGACGCCACGGTCATCGATATCGGCAAGACGAGCCTGATCCTCCTGCGCGACGACGACGGTGAAATTCGCGTCCTGCACAATGTCTGTCGCCATCGCGGCTCCCGCCTTCTCGATCCGGGCAAGACGATCGTCTCAAAACTCGTCTGTCCCTATCACACCTGGACATATGAACTGACGGGCGAGCTCAGCTACGCCCCGCACATGGGCAAGGACTTCGACAAGGAGTGTCGGAGCCTCAAGCCCGTCACCTTCAAGTCGATCGGCGGGCTGATCTACGTCTGCCTCTCCGACAATCCGCCCGAGGACATCGCTCTCCTCGAACAGGCCATGGTCGAGCGCCTCGCTCCCTACGACATCCGCAATGCCAAGATCGCTCACCAGACGGACGTCATCGAGGACGGCAACTGGAAGCTCACGATGGAGAACAATCGCGAGTGCTACCATTGCTCCGCGAACCATCCGGAGCTTTGCGTCTCCTTCGTCGATCTCGACTTCGGCTTCGACCCCGAGACGCTGAGCCCGGAGGATCGCGAACAGGCCGAGGAGCATTTCAGGCTGTATGAAGAGCGGACGAAGGCGTGGGAGGCTGACGGCTTTCCCTCGGCTGCCGTCGAGCAACTCGCCGACTGCGCCACAAATTTCCGCACCCAGCGGCTGATCATCGCAGGCGCCGGTGAATCCCAGACCCACGATGCCACCGCCGCATCCTCCAAGCTGCTCGGGCACATGACCCGCAAGGATCTCGGCGACATGCATCTTTGGGGCCACAACAGCTGGAACCACTTCATGGGCGACCATGCGGTGGTGGCAACCGTCATCCCGCTGTCGGCGGGCAAGACGCTGGTCAGAACCAAGTGGCTGGTCCACAAGGACGCCGTCGAAGGCGTGGATTACGATCTCGACAAGCTGACGGATGTCTGGGTGGCAACGACCGACCAGGACGCCGATCTGGTGGCGCGCTCCCATGCAGGCGCTCTCGACCCGGCCTATCAGCCAGGCCCCTACTCCCGCTTCTCCGAGACGAACCTCGACAAGTTCGCCACCTGGTACATCGACCGGATGCGCGCACATGGATACTAGGAGCCCGCAAGCGGCCACAGCCAGGGCCGCTCTTGACGACGTCTGGAACCCGGAAGAAGACGACACGCTCGTTTGTCTCGACGTTCAGCAGGAGACCCACGACGTCAAGACATTCACCTTCGCATCGCGCGAGGGCAAGCGGTTCGCCTTCAAGGCGGGACAGTATTTTCTGTTCGATCTCGAGCACAATGGAGAGGCGGAAAACAGGTGCTACAGCATCTCGTCTTCGCCGCATCGGACGAATGCCTTCTCCGTGACGGTGAAGCGCGTTCCCGGCGGCAAGATCTCCAACTGGCTTCATGACACGCTGGCTCCCGGGGCAGCCGTCAAGGCGAACGGTCCGCTCGGTCACTTCGTCAGGCCCCAGACGGCGGGACGTAAGCTTCTGCTTTTGTCCGGCGGCTCCGGCATTACACCCGTCATGTCCATTCTGCGTGAGATCGCCGACAGTTGCGAACCGGCCGACGTCGTCTTCATGCATGCCGGCCGGACGCCCCAGGATCTGATCTTTCGCGACGAGCTCGCCTGCATCGCCCGCAGGCTGAAAGGTCTTCGCCTCCACTTTCTCCCGGAGACCGTTGCCGGCGAGCCGTCCTGGCCCGGCCTGACCGGTCGCATTTCGAAAGAATATATCGGGCTTGCCGTTCCCGATATCACTGAGCGAACCGTGATGTGCTGCGGTCCCGCCCCGTTCATGGCGGCTGCGCGCGGCATTGCCGCCGAACTCGGCGTCGCCGGCTCGAACTACCTGGAGGAAAGCTTCGACGCCGCTGTCATCGACGAACCCGAAATTCCCGCGGTTCAGGAGGCGGCTGCCAAGGTTTTCCAGGTCACCTTCTCGAAACAGGCCCGCAGCATCGCGGTAACAGGCGAGCAGAGCGTGCTCTCATGCGCGAAGAAGGCGGGCGTCAGGATACCGTCATCCTGTGCGAACGGCGTCTGCGGCACCTGCAAATCGAAGCTCGCCTCCGGGACGGTCGACATGAACCACAATGGCGGAATTCGCCAAAGGGAAATCGACGCCGGCTTCTTCCTGCCCTGCTGCTCGAAGCCGCTCAGCGATCTCGTCATCGAGCGCTGAGCGCCCGGTAACGTCGCGCCATTCACCGACGACAAGGACTGACTTCGATGCTGCGAGACCAAAGCGATTCCGCTGAGCCGACCGGCTCGACGGTCTTCAAGGATGAGCGGAAGCAGGCATATCTCAATCCTGAGGGAGCGGATCGGCCTCTTATCAGTCCTGTGCCGGCCACGACGCTCGATCGGGCTCGCCGCTATCGTCTGGAGCGCCTGCGCACGACGATGCGCGAATGGGACTGCGGCGCCCTGCTGCTCTACGACCCCGTCAACATCCGATATGCCTTCGATTCATCGAATATGAGCATTTGGACGATGCACAACGCCTCGCGCTACGCTCTGGTCCTCGCCGATGGTCCGGCGATACTGTTCGAATTCGAAGGCGCCGAGCACGTCAATGACGGGCTTCCCGGCATCGACGAGATCCGGCCGGCGAAGTCATGGATATTCTTCACGGCGGGCAACCTGATGGAACCCCGCCTGAAAGCCTGGGCGGACGAGGTCGCGGACCTCGTGAGCAGCCATGGCAGCAACAGGCGCGTTGCGGTGGACAGGCTCGAACCCGCCGGCGCCTTCGAACTGCGCGAACGCGGCTTCACGCTTGTCGACGGCCAGGAACTGGCGGAGCGGGCGCGATCGATCAAGAGCGCCGACGAAATCGAGCTGATGCGATGGACGATCCGTGTCTGCGAAGCCGGCATGGCGCGGATGTACGAGATGTCAGAGCCCGGCCGCACCGAAAGAGAAATCTGGGCCGAGCTTCACTTCGAAAACGCCCGCAGCGGCGGCGAGTGGCTGGAGACCAAGCTCTTGACCGCTGGCCCGAGAACGAACCCCTGGTATCAGGAGTGTTCGGACTACGTCATCAAGCGCGGGGAAATGATATCCTTCGACACCGATATGATCGGACCCTACGGCTATTGCGCCGACCTCTCGCGGTCGTGGACCGCAGGGCATGTCGCCATGACCACCAAGCAGAAGGAACTTTACGCGGCGGCCAGGGATCAGATCGAGCACAATCTCGCAATCCTGAAGCCCGGCATGACGTTCGCAGAATTCAACACGCAGTCGTGGCGGATTCCGGAGAAATACCAGCCTTATCGATACACGCTTGCTCTGCACGGAACCGGAATGGCGGACGAGTGGCCGGGGATCCTTCTGCATCCGGATTTCGACCCGGATTTCAGCGGCGCCTTCGAGGAGGGCATGGTGCTCAACGTCGAAAGCCTGATCGCCGAAGCCGGATCCGAGAGCATCAAGCTGGAAACCCAGGCTCTGATCACGGCCAGGGGCGCCGAGCGGCTGGACACGTTTCCGTGGGAAGAGATCTGAGTAAACTCAGTGCGCTCTCAAAGCGGCTGCGCGATGCTGCGACGGCGTCTGCCCGAATGTGCGCTTGAAGGTTCTCGTGAACTGCGAGGCGTTTTCAAAGCCGACATCGAGCGCGATCTCGATCAGCGGCGCCTTCGACTGGGCAAGGATCGATTTCGCCCGCTCCATGCGAACACGATTATAGGCCTTGGCGGGAGACATTCCGGTCTTGTCGATGAAGATCCTCTCCAGTTGCCGCCTTGACAGGCCAACCATGGCGGCAAGCTTCTGAATCGACATGCTGCCGTCGACGAACTGTTCCATCGCAATCATCGCCGCCTTGACGCGGGCGTCTTCATACTCGTCGTAGAGCGGTCGCCGCGGCTGTATATCCGCCGACGTCCGGGCCTTTTCGATCTGAAGCACTTCAAGCGCGTTTCGCTCGGCGTCGCGGCTGATGCGTTTCCTGACCAGCAATGCCGCCATGTCGGCGGAACTGCTGCCGCCTGCGCAAGAGCCGCGCTGGCGATCGAGATTGAAGAGCCGGTCGGAACGAACGCTGAGCTCGGGAAAGCGCTCGCGAAATTCCTTGTAATGCAGCCAGCTCACGCAGGTTTCGTGCCGCTTCATCAGGCCGGCCTCAGCAAGGATGAATGAACCCGTGCACACGCCGATCAACGGCACCTTCTTGGCATCCGCCTGCTTGAGAAAGGCGATGGTCTGCTGGTCGACGGGGTTCTCCACCGTCAGAAGGCCGCCGACGACCACGATGTAGTCGAACTTCGCCGGATCGACGAAATCGGAGGTCGGCGCAACCTGGACGCCGCAGCTCGCGGTGATCAGGTGCCTCGTGCTGCCGATCACCTGCCAGTCGGCAAGAAGCCTTCCGGAGCGATCCTGCTCGTCGCTCGCCAGCCGCAGCGTATCCACGAAGAGTGCGAAGGCCGACAGCGTGAACGAGCGCGCCAGAACGAACCCGACTTTGAGCCGGCCAGCCGATCTTGCGGCGTCGTCTGCTTGGCGTTGCTGATCGGGTCGCATAGTCATCTCCCTGCCGAAAACGCGCTCATCGGATCTGAAAGCCATGCGCCAGCGGATCACGATCGTCAACGAAAATGGTGTTGTGCCCGATGACGCGCGCCCAGCCTCCGATGCTGGGAAGAATGCCGCTATAGGGTCCAATGCTCGCCTCGGCTTCGACCCGGCCCTCGAAGATGGTTCCGATCAGGCTTTCATGCCGGTATCTCGACCCGATGGTAAGCCGCCCCTTCCCATAGAGCTGGGCCATGCGGGCGGAGGTGCCGGTGCCGCCCGGCGATCGATCGATGGCCTTTTCGCCATAGAAGACGGCGCAGCGTCCATCCGAGACGTCATTCACCGGGCGGTCGCACCAGATGGCGTGATGCACACCGCGAATCCTCGGGTCGTCGGGATGGACAGGATCGCAGATACCGGCAAGCGCCGACCTCAGTCTCTGGCTGCAGCCGACAATGTCGGATGCGGTCATGCCGTCGAGGCCGCTCCAGTTATCCTGTGGTTCGACGACCGCATAATAGTTGCCGCCATAGGATATATCGACGCGCAGACGGCCCATTCCCGGCACATCCACCTCGACATCAGCCTCATGGAGATAGCTCGCCACATTGTGGAGACGAACGGAATCGACATATCCGTCCTTCTCCTCATAGGTCACGTCAACCCTCCCCGCAGGCGTCTCGATGGCGACCCGGCCGGGTTCGCGCGGCTTGACCAGCCCCTCCTCGATCGCGGCGGTCACGGTGCCGATGGTGCCGGCGCCGCACATCGGCAGGCAGCCGCTCACTTCGATGAACAGCACGGCGAAATCGCAGTCCTGCCGATAGGCAGGATAGATGATCGCCCCTGACATGATGTCGTGCCCCCTCGGCTCGAACATCAGCGCCTTGCGCACCCAGTCATGGTCGCGGACGAAAATCTCCCGGCGCTCGCTGATCGGTGCATGGGCAAGCAGTGGACCGCCTCCGGCGACCAAGCGGACGGGATTGCCGCAAGTATGCGCATCGATGCAGAAGAAGCTGTTTCTCATCTCTCTATGTCCTTGCTCATTTCGCCTTCGGCAGCCTGTCGCGGTCGAGCAGGCCGCGGGACAGCCGGTCGAGCAGAAGGGCGACGGCGACGATCGCCAGGCCTGCCCTGAGACCAAGCCCCATCTCCATGCGCGTCAAGCCGCGCGTCACCTCAGCACCGAGACCGCCGGCACCGACGAGCCCGGCCAGCACGACCATGGCCAGCGACAGAAGGATGCACTGGTTGAGCCCGACCAGGAGCGTCTGCTTGGCCAAGGGGATCTCGATCTTCCAAAGCACCGAGCGAGGCGGCGCGCCGATAGCGCTGCCGAGTTCGATGAATTCCTTCGGCACCTGGTTGAATGCCAGCGTGGTCAGTCGGAGCATCGGCGGAATGCCATAGACGATGGTGGCGATGATTGCCGGCACGCGTCCAAGGCTGAAGATCATCACCGCAGGAATGAGATAGACCCACGGCGGCACGGTCTGCATCACATCGAGAACCGGGCGAACCATGGCCTCCAATGTCTTGTAGCGCGAGCACAGGACGCCGATCGGGAAGGCGATGAGCACGGAGATCAGGACCGCGACGGTGACCAGAGACAGGGTCTGCATCGATGCCGTCCACAGCCCCATGAGGAGACAGAAGCCCAGGCAAAGACCGGCCAGGATCGCGGCGCGCAGACCGACGGCGACGAATGCCAGAACGACGACGATCGCGATGAGCCCATAGGGCGGCACGAAGAGCAGTGCCGCTTCGAATCCGGAAAGCACCGCTTCGACCAGATAGCTGATCGCCGCAAACAGCGGATGAAAGTTGGTGTTGAGCCAATCGACGGATGGCGCCAGGAAAGCGCCGGGCGAAAACTGCAGGATGGACGGATTCATGACTTCCTCCCCGTTCCCAGACGAGCAGCACTCTGGGTTATGCGATCAAGCACCATGGTCAGAACCACGATGGCGATCGCTCCATTGATCGAGGTCGCGATGTCGAGCGTTCTGATCGCGCCGTAGATCGTCTCGCCAAGCCCGCCGGAACCGACGATGCCTGCGATGACGACCATGCCGAAGGCCATCATCAGGCTCTGGTTGATGCCCGCCATGATGCTCGGCAGCGCGAAGGGAAGGCGGATCTTGAAGAACATCTTCGCCGGCGTCATCCCAAGCGCCTCTCCGAGTTCGATGAACTCCTTGGGCGTCATCCGGATACCGAGAGACGTCAGGCGGATTGCCGGCGGCACGGCGACGATCACGGTCGCGATCAATGCCGTCGCCGGTCCATAGCCGAGCAGAGCGATCGCCGGCAGCAGGTAGATGTATGGCGGAAGCGTCTGGATCAGGTCCAGGCCGGGCTCCATGAAACGATCGAGGGCGGGAAAGAAGCCGGCCATAATGCCGATCGGGATGCCGATCACCAGGGCGAGCGTGGTTGCGGTCAAGACCAGCGCCAGCGTACTCATCGTCTCCGGCCAGAGTCCCATGGAAAAACAAAGCGCCAGCGCGACGCCGCTCAGCAGGGCGAACCAGACATTGACCAGCCGCCAGCCGACGAGCGCCACGATCAGCGCGATCAGATAGAATGGCGGAAGTTCCAGGAGCCAGAGGATCCCGGCATAGAGCCCTTCGAGAACCTGCCTGATGGAATCGAAAAGGAACTCGCCATTGTCGCTCACCCATTCGAGCGCGGAATCGGTCCATTCGTCAAAAAGATCGATGAAGCCTGAACTATCCATGTCAATCAGCTCCAGTTGGTGGACGCCGCCGGCAGATCGTGGGCGGATGGTCCCTTGACGCCCATCAGCAGGCTGCGCGGCGTGACCACGCCGACAATCTGACCATTGTCCACGACGGCGATGGCGTCGCGCTCCGACTGCATCGTCAATGTGATGAGTTCGTCGATGTCGGCGTCCGGCGTCGTGCGCGCCAGCGACGCGATGTCGGAATTCGGCGCGCTTTGCTGGAATTCGGCGACACTGCGCATGACGGAATGCGCCTTGATCAGATGGAGACGGGATATGCCGGCGACGAATTCGGCGACATAGGCATCCGCCGGGTTGAGGATGATTTCCTCGGCCGTGCCGGTCTGGATGATGACGCCGTCCTTCATGATCGCAATGCGGTCGCCGATCCGGATCGCCTCGTCGAGATCATGGGTGATGAAGACCGCGGACTTGCCCAAGGCTTTAGTCAGCTGCCGGAATTCGTCCTGAAGCTGGCGCCGGATGAGCGGATCGAGCGCGCTGAACGGCTCGTCCATCAGAATGATCTCGGGGTCGGAAGCGAGCGCGCGGGCGAGACCGACGCGTTGCTGCATGCCGCCCGAAAGCTCGCCCGGATACCGGTTCACCCAGTCGGCGAGGCCGACCTTCTCGAGCGCGGCAACGGCGGTCTTGTTCCGCTCCGGCTTGGTTATTCCCTGCACCTCGAGGCCGAAGGCCGCATTTTCCAGGACTGTGCGGTGCGGCAACAGAGCGACGCTCTGAAACACCATGCCGATGTTCCTGGCGCGCATCTGCCGGAGATCGACCGGAGACAGGGCGGCGAGGTCGCGCCCCTTGACGAGGACCTTGCCGGCGCTCGGCGTGATCAATTTGTTGAGCAGGCGGATGAGCGTGGATTTTCCGCTTCCCGACAAGCCCATGATGCAGAAGATTTCGCCGCGCCGCACCTGGAGGCTCGCCTCGGACACGCCGACGACGCAGTTGTATTCCTTCAAGACCTCTTTTTTGCCGAGGCCGCGCTCCTTGATCGACTTCATTGCCGCAGCGGACTTGTCACCGAAGACTTTCCAGAGGGACTGGCAGTCGATCAGGACATCATTGATATCGGCAGTTACGGTTTTCATAGCGATCCCCTTGAGCCAATCGGCGCTGGCTTCTCTCGTTGAATCTCCCAGCGTCCTTTGCGCGTCCAAAAGAACGCGCGGCGCTGTAGGATGGCCGCCCGACGGATCGGACGGCCACGACGCGGTTAGTTCTTCTTGATGTTTTCCCAGCGCTTGATCAGGTCGGCATGGGCGCCGATCCAATCCTGCACGGCCTGGTCCATGGTCTTGCCTTCATTGACCGCGCCGTTGATGGCGGTGATGTCGGCGAGCGGCACATAGACGCTGGCCATCACTTCCCGCGCATGCGGGTTCTCTGCGGAGAAGCCCTTATGGCCGATCCAGTAGTAGCTCTGCGGCGGCGGGAAGATGCCCTTCGGATCCTTGAGGTACTTGACCTCGTACTTCTGGACCATCCAGGACGGCTCCCAGATCGTCACCGCGATCCACTCCTTGCGATCATAGGCGGACTTCAGCGCCGCCGTCATCGCGGCGGTGCTGCCCTCGACGAGCTGGAGCTCGAGGCCGTAGTCCTTGACCGCATTCGAGGTATCGCGCATCAGGCCGGCGCCCGGTTCGATACCGATGATCTTGCCGCCGAACTTGTCGGCGTTTTCATTGAGCTGTTCCAGCGAGTCGATCGGGACATATTTGGGAACCGCAACACCCTGATAGAGGCCGTGCGAAACCGGCGAGATCTTTTCGAGGCGGTTCTTGTTCTTGTCCCAGTAGTCCTGCGCGACATAGTCCGTCTGCGAGGTGAGAACCTGGATGTCACCCTTGGCGAGAGCGGCATAGGCGATGCCCCACTCGGAGAACTCGGTCACCTTGACGGTGTAGCCCGCGTCTTCGAGAACCTTCTTGGTGATACCGGTGATGGGCGTCAGATCTTCCCACGACATCGTGCCCATGGTGATCGTCTTTTCTTCCGCGCGAGCAGGAAGGATGCTGACCCCGATCATTGCAGCGGCGCAAAGCGCCTTCCACAAATTTTTCATTGTTCTTACTCCTGTTTTACGTTCCCATTCTCATTGAAGTCTGCGAGCGGGCAGCTTCACATTGCGCGGGCCGAGGGATCATCCCTCGCGGCCAGCACGCAATTCCTGCAGGCGGATGACCGAGTTGACGCCGAGCCACGCGATGGGCTCGGGCGGCAATCTCACCGGTTCCGGCTGGTTCTTGTATTTGTCGAGTTCGGGGCTTGCGGCGCCTGTCGCCAGATCGGCCGCCATCATTCCCGCAAGCGTGCTCTTGACGGTGCCGAGACCATTCTCGCAGCAGGCGGAAAAAAGCCCTTCCTCGACCTCGCCGAATGCCGGCACATGGTTTCGGCTCAGGCAGAGCGCACCCGCCCAGCTAAACTCCATCGGCAGGCTTTGCATTCCGGGGAAGCGAGCGTCGAACGAGCGGCGCTGCTCGGCCGCCACGCCGGCGACCCGCTTCTCCGACACTTGGAGGCTCGGGTCGTAAGTGAACCGCGTCCTGATGACGATCCTCGAACGGCCATCTGTGGTGATCTTGCGCACCGTCGCGCCCATCGGGTCGGCCGGCAGCAGCGCCCAACGGTCCGCGCCGGTGATATCGCCGCCGAATTCGTTCTGGGAAAAGGCCGATGTCATCGACGCGTAGGTGAATATGTGCATCAGCCGCCCGCGGAAATGGCCGAAGCTTTGAATATGGCCGTTCACGCCCAGAATGACCTTCGGCGCGGAGACCGATCCGCGAGCCGTCTTCGCCTTCCAGGACTTTCCCTCGCGGGAAAGCTCCAGCACCGGCGAGTGCTCGTGAATGGCGATCTTTGCGCTAAGTCCGCGCGCCAGGCCGCGGATATAGTCGGCGGGCTGGATCATCACCGCGCCCGGCGTATAGAGCCCACCGCGATAATAGCGCGAGCCCGTCATCTCCCGCATCTGATCGGCATCGAGAACGCGATGCTGCTCACCGATCTTTTCGAGCGACTTCCTGTAGTTGTCGTTGAGCCCGAGCCCCCGGTCGGAGGCCGCGGCATTCACCTTGCCCGCCGGATCGAAGGTTTCCCTGGACAGGCCGTATTCCGCCGCGACATCGGCCGCGAAGGAAATCGCCAGACGGTTCTGTCGAATCTCGTCCTTGGTCGCCTCTTCGTCGGCCACCGAATACTCGCCGGAAGAGAGATTGTGCGGCACGTCGATCATGAAGCCGGAATTTCTCCCGGCCGGACCCTTGGCGACTTCACGCGCCTCCAGGACGACGATCTTGTCCTGAGGGCGCAACTGCGAGAGGCGGCGGGCCGCCGACAGGCCGGCAAATCCGGCGCCGACAATCAGCCAGTCCGTGGTAATGTCGTGTTCAAGCGCCATTGCGGGAAAGGCGCGTTCGCTGATCGCCTCCCATCCCGAAACGCCGGTATCGATCGGCAGGCGCTTGATCACATGGCGGGTCATCGGATCGTCTCGTCGACCGACCGTTCGGATACGTCGATCCAGATGGTCTTGAGTTCGCAGTAATTGTCGTGAGCGAAGACCGACTTGTCGCGGCCGCCGAAGCCGGACTCCTTGTAGCCGCCGAACGGCGTGCTGGCGTCGCCTTCTCCGAAGCAGTTGACGGTGACGACGCCGGCGCGGATCTCCCGCGAGAGCCTGATGGCGTTCCGCAGGCTACCGGTATAGACGGACGCCGTCAGGCCGTAGTTCGTGTCGTTGGCAAGGGCGATCGCCTCGGCCAGCGAATTGAAGGTCGTCACCGAAAGCACCGGGCCGAAAATTTCTTCCTGGAAGAGGCGGCTGGCCGGCGTCACGCCCTCGACCACCGTCGGTTCGATGAAGATGCCGTTATAGGTTTCACCGCCATGGGCGATCGAGAGCTTCTCCGTCTTGGCGTCGTCGAGGAAAGACTTCACCTTTTCAAAATGCGCCTTGCTGACGAGCGCGCCGATGCGGTTTGCCGGGTCGAGCGGATCGCCGGTCTTCCATTCGCGCATGTAGGCGCCGATGCGTTTCAGCAGTTCGTCCTTGATATTGGCATGAACGATCAGACGCGAGGTGGCCGAGCAGTTCTCGCCCATGTTCCAGAAGGCGCCGTTAACGACCTGCTCGGCAACGAGGTCCAGGTCTTCGGCATCGTCGAGAACCACCGCGGGGTTCTTGCCGCCGCATTCGAGCACCACCTTCTTGAGGTTCGAGTCGGCGGCGTAGCGCAGGAAGCGGCGGCCGGTGGGCGTCGATCCGGTGAAGGCCACCATATCGACATCCATATGCAGGCCGATCGGCTCGCCGACCTCCTTGCCGCCGCCGGTCACGACGTTGAAGACGCCAGCCGGGATACCTGCTTCATGAGCAAGCTCGGCGACGCGCAGCGTGGTGAGCGTCGTTTCCTGTGCCGGCTTGACGATCACCGAGCAGCCGGCGGCAAGCGCCGGGCCGATCTTCCAGGCCAGCATCAGCAGCGGGAAATTCCACGGCAGCACGCATCCGACAACACCGATCGGCTCGCGCACGATCATCGTCAGCGCGTTTGCGCCGACCGGAGCGGTGTTGTCATAGAGCTTGTCGATCAGCTCGGCGTGCCAGCGCAGCGTATGAATGGTATCGGCAACATCGACCGTCTGGCATTCACCGACCGGCTTGCCGCTGTCGAGGCTCTCCATGACGGCGAGCTCGTGACGATGCTCCTCCAAAAGTTTGGCGAGCTTGAGGAGCACCGCCTTGCGTTCGGCCGGCGAACGCAGCCGCCAGCGGCCATCGTCGAAGGCTTGCTTCGCCTTGGCGACGGCGGCGTCGACGTCGGAGGCATCGCATGCAGCGATCTCGGCGAGAGCCTCACCCGTCGCAGGGTTCGTGGAGGTGAACGTCTTGCCGGAGTTCGCCGGACGGAATGCCCCGTCGACGAAGGCATTCGTCGGAAGTTGAAGACCGGCGGCGATCGCCTTGTATTCGGCTGCGGTCAAGGGTTCATGCATGGTTTGCTCCCGACGTGATCTGGCTGACCGTGCGCTTCAACGTGGCGACGACGGTCTGAAGTGTTCGTTTTTCCTCGGAGTTGAGCGGGCGCAGCGGCGCGCGGACCGAGCCGACGTTCAGCCCGATCAATTCGCATCCGTGCTTGATCGACTGGACGAATTTGCCGCATTCGAGGAAGTCCATCAGCGGCAGCATCGCGGTCATGATCGCCCGGCCCTTGTCGAAGTTCTTTTCGACGACGCAGGCCTCATAGAGGGCCACATGTTCGCGCGGCAGGAAGTTGGAGCCGGCGCAGACCCAGCTCTTCGCCCCCCAGGCGAAGAATTCGAGCGCCTGGTCGTCCCAGCCGCAAGACAGTGCAATATGCGGAAATTTCCGGGCAAGCAGGTGAAGGTTGCCCATGTCGCCGGAGCTTTCCTTGATGGCGACCACGTTCTTCGACTTGCCGACGCGGGAGAAATATTCTTCGCCCATCACGACACCCATGCGGGCGGGATAGTTGTAGAGCATGATCGGCAGGTTGGCCGCGCGGTCGACGGTCAGAGCGTGGACCGCATTCTCGCGTTCGGTCGGCAGCGCGTAGGGCGGTGACGACACCAGGATTGCATCCGCGCCGATGTCCTTCGCCGCCTTTGCGTATTCGACCGAATCTTCGGTGCGCGTGGCGCCGGTCCCGATAATAAGGGGCAGCCGCGTGCCGATGACGTCCCTCGCATAGGCTGCGAGGTCGAAGCGCTCCTGGCTGCTCTGGGCGTAATACTCGCCCGTCGAGCCGCCGACGATGATGCCGTGGACGCCGGCCTCGATCAGCGACTCGAGCACGCCGGCAAATCCGGCTTTGTCGATCTGGCCATTTTGATCGAGCGGCGTCACCGCCGGCGTATAGATCCCCTCAAACTTCACGATGACTTCTCCAATATTTGCGTAGCGGGACCGCCGAGGAAGGCGTCCGCCTTGAGGCCTTGCGGGGCGATGAACATCTCCATGTTCTCGCGGGACAATTCCCAGTGTTCGAAGACGAGGTCGACGACGGCATTCTCATCGTGGGCGCCGAGCGCATCGATGAAGCTGTCATGATGGTCGACGGCCACTTGAAGCCGCCGCTTCATGTCCTCGTTCCTCGGTCGGAAGAAGGTGTGGCCGATGCGCGCGTGGTCGATCAGCAGCCGGCCGAGGCTCGGCTGCAGATAGACGTTGCCCGACATCTCGCCGAAAATTTCGTGAAAACGATTGTTCTCGAGGACCATCGCCAAAGGGTCCATGTTCTCGCTGGCGGCGCGGAACCGCTCCTGGGTCTGCTTCAGGTCTGAAAGCTGGGCGGGTTTGAAATTCTGCACGGCGAGACGGCCGATCGCCGCGTAGATCATCGGTGCGACGAGAAAGAAATTCCGCAGGGTGGAATGGTTCATCGGGATGACCCGCGCACCCCTGTTCTCGCGGATGTCGATATAACCCTCGCCGGCAAGGCGCCGAAATATGTCGCGAACCGGCGTCCGCGAGAGCCCGTATCTTTCACTCAAACTGGCTTCGTCCAGATCGGCGTCCGGGTCCAGTTCCATCGTCAGGATCTGCCGTTTCAGGTCTTCGTAGAGATTGCTCTTGGGTGTCTTCGCCATCGTCGCTCTCCGGCCAGTCGTTGCTCTACGCCGTGAAAATGGCACGCTTGTCGGAGGGAGTCAATAATTGTGTACTTTGCGTACACAATTAGTATTTATAGAATACACAATGATGCCGAGCGCTATGGTCGCGATGCCTGTCAGGCGCCGCTTTAACGTGCTGACAATGATCGACATTCCGCGGCGGCGACCGTCGCGGCGTTCTTGCCAGCGGATCATCGTGGCAGGTCGGTGAGAATGTCTCTGGAGTTGACGTCGATACGACGTCGGTCATCAGGCCTCGAAGCCTGGACGCCGGCGACCCGGCGAGCGGCCATTGCGGAATATCTCGTTTCCGGTGGCGGCGGTTTTGTCGGGGAGCGCCGGCCCGGCGCTCCCCGGGGTCGATTAAGAAGCCAGAGCGCCGCTCTTCTTGGCGGTCCACGTGGCCATGTAGTCCATAAGGCCAGGGTTTAGGCAATCGTAAGGCTCGAGGCCGGACGCCCTCAACTGCGCCCTGACGGCGTCCATCTTCGCGGGGTCGAAGCCGCTCTCGATGATCGACGACACGAAGGCCGCAAAGCCCGGCTTCGCCCAGCCGCTTTCCTGGAAGCGTTCCGGATGGACGAAGGACAATCCCTGGAACGGATGTTCGCGCACAACCGGCCCATACATATGCACGCCGCATTCCTTGCAGGCGTGGCGCTGGATCAAGGCGGCGGAATCGACGACGGCGAGCTTATCGCCGTTCTCCAGCACTTCGACGCTTTCGGTCGGAGCGACCGCCACGACCGAGAAGACGGCGCCCTCGGGCTTCCAGCACTTGGTGCAGCCACAGGCGTGATTATGGGCGATATCGCCCTTGATCTTCACCTTGACCGGATTGCTTGCGCATTTGCAGACGAGCGTCCCGCCTGCGAAAGCAGCGTCAGTCGCCCGAAAGCCTGAATCCACTGCCGGATGTATGGCTATGCTGGTCATGGGTTTCTCCTCCCCTTCTGGGCCGTTTGCGATATGCCCGGCCAAGCTCTGCAATCAGTCTCCCAATCTCCGCGCGTGCCAGCGCAGATGGTCTTCCATGAATGTCGAAATGAAGAAGTAGGAGTGGCCGTACCCGTCCTGCATGCGAAGCCGCAGGCTGATGCCGGCCGTCTCGCAGGCCTGCCTGAGCTCTTCGGGGCGCAATCCGTCCTGCAGGAAGCTATCCGCCGTGCCTTGGTCGACGAGGAATTCCGGGAACCGGTGCCCGTCTTCGATCAGCGAGCAGGCATCATAGGCCCGCCAGTTCCTTTCATCCGATCCGAGGTATTTCTGGAATGCCGGCTTTGACCAGCCGGAGACCGAGGGATGGCTGATCGGCGCGAAGGCCGAGCAGCTGCCGAAGCGTTCGGGGTGCTTGAGCGCGATCGTGATCGCGCCATGTCCCCCCATCGAGTGGCCGAAGATTCCCTGCCGCGTCATGTCGACCGGAAACTCGGCCGCGATAAGGTTCGGCAATTCATCGACGATGTAGCTGTACATCCGATAATTCTGTGCGAACGGCGGCTCGGTGGCGTCGACGTAGAAGCCGGCACCCTTGCCGAACTGCCAATTATCCGGCTCGTCCGGGACGGTATCGCCCCGCGGACTGGTGTCGGGGCAGACGATGATAATACCGAGTTCTGCGGCAAGACGCCGATACTCTCCCTTTTCCATGACGTTCGCATGGGTGCAGGTCAGACCGGATAGGTACCATAGAACCGGCAACTTCCGTACTTTGGCCTGCGGCGGTAGGAATACCGCAAAGGTCATGTCGCAGTCGCAGACATCCGAGCGATTGATGTAAACGCCCTGGGTGCCGCCATGAGAATTTTCGGTTGAGATGGTTTTCATGGCTCAGTACACGACCACGCCGCGGATGGACTTGCCCGTATGCATCAGCTCGAAGCCCTTGTTGATGTCATCAAGCGGCATGGTGTGGGTGATCATCGGATCGATCTGGATCTTGCCCTGCATGTACCAGTCGACGATCTTCGGCACGTCGGTGCGCCCGCGCGCGCCGCCGAAGGCGGTGCCCATCCAGTTGCGGCCGGTGACCAGCTGGAACGGCCGGGTGGAGATCTCCTGGCCGGCGCCGGCCACGCCGATGATGATGGACTTGCCCCAGCCGCGATGGCTGGCTTCCAGCGCCTGGCGCATCACCTTGGTGTTGCCGGT
>NZ_ML133544.1 GCF_003985145.1 Rhizobium anhuiense
TGATCAACGGCGTGAAGTGGGCCTATAACCCTGAGGGCTCGTTGACGGGTATCACCGACGCTCCAAATGTGCCGGTAGAAAAAGCACTGGAGCCGATCGTCGAACGCGGCCCGAAACTACACCAAGCTGGCGAAGCCGGTTACCGCTGAGGACCTGAAACACCTTCCTTGGGCGCGGACGCCACGCGTGCGTTCGGCCCGGAAAACGCTGAGCTGACAGCCGTCGCTCACCATTTGGCAGGACCATCTGGCGCTCGTGAAAGACGACGGTTTGGTGCTGATGATTTCGATAAACGACTATGAGGACAAAAATGCGCTTGATCATTCTCGGAACCGGAGGATGGGCAAACACCCATGCCATGAATTTTTCCGAAATCGCCGACGTAAAAATTGTTGCTGCCGTCGATACGGACGAGGTCCGGCTGCGGGCCTTTGCGCTCAGGCATGATATCCCACTTACTTTCACGGCACTTGATGACGCCCTTGCCTGGGGAGAGTTTGACGCCGTGACCAATGTCACGCCGGATCGCGCGCATTATTCCACGACAATGAAGATACTCGGCGCCGGCAAACATGTCCTCTGCGAGAAGCCGCTGGCGGTTAACTACCGCGAAGCTAAAGAGATGGCCGACGCTGCTGCTGCGTCCGGCAAGGTTGCGATGGTAAACCTTACCTATCGCAATGTTGCGCCGCTGCAAGCAGCGCGCAAGATGGTGCTGGACGGACGCCTCGGCGCGATCCGCCACTTCGAAGCGTCCTATCTCCAGAGCTGGCTGGTCTCAAAGGCGTGGGGCGACTGGACCAAGGAATCGCAATGGCTGTGGCGGCTGTCGACAAAGCACGGATCCAATGGCGTGCTGGGCGATGTCGGTATTCATATTCTCGACTTCGCGGTTTTTGCCGCCGGAAGTGACGTCAAGGCAGCCGCATCGCATCTCAAGGTGTTCGACAAGAGCCCTGGAAATCGGATCGGGGAGTACGAGCTCGATGCAAATGACAGTTTCCTGATGATGGCTGAACTCGAAAACGGTGCCGCCGGTGTCATCCACGCAACGCGCTGGGCGACTGGTCATCTGAACGAATTGCGCCTGCGCCTGCATGGAGACAAGGGCGCGCTGGAGGTGGTGCACACGCCGGAAGGTTCGACGCTCAGGGCCTGTGAAGGTCCCGATGCCGACAAGGCAATCTGGCGTAAGATCGAGGTCGAACCGGTCATCACCAATTTCCAGCGATTTGCAAATGCCGTGCAAAAGGGGCAGCCGGATGAGCCTGGTTTCGGCCACGCCGCCAAGCTGCAATTCGTTCTTGATCACGCAGTGAAGACGGCAGGCGTTCTGGCTGAACTGTAAGCGAAGGCGCCGAGCTAGTGCCCACTTTTGCTGGTTGCTCGTCGTCTTAAGGCGACAGCACCGGCTGCGCGGCCTCGTTGGAACCGGCGCCGACAGCTCGCACAAATTCCTCGAAGGGGAAGTTGCAAAGGGACGTCGGCCGTCAGACTCGCCGGTTAAGCTCGTCTTCGCTAATCCCAAAGTGGTCGAGGATGATACCCACGTTTCGGCGATGAGACTTGAAATAGACGTCGAAGAGATCGCCGATCAGGGGAACCGTTCCGCCGGCGGCGTCGATCCCCAGATTGACGGCCATACGGGCGAGCTTGTGGGTGGGAATACCGAGGCGTCTCGCCTCATCGATGATGAAAAGGCCGATCAGGGATCCGGCAATGTCGCCGACGGCCGGGATAAGGCCGAGAATTGAGTCCGCGCCGATACGCACGCCGATGACAGGCAATCGGACTGCGGTATCCATCAGCCGCGCTATGCTGACAGCGCGCCGAATTCGTCCAAGTTCGATAGACGTCAGGTGTTTCGCGCTGGCGGAAGCTGGCATCAGCAGCCTTTTGGCGCGCGCGATCGCGCCGCCCCCTCGAGTAGGGGCGTGGGAGCGATTTGGTCGCATCGCCGCGAAATAGTCCGACGCAACGAAGGGCCGGCGCCATCATGATTTTCCATTGCCGTGAAACGCTGCAAACCCGATAAGGTTCGCCCGCGAAAGCAACGATCATCTCTCGTCGGGAACCACGACCAGTTTGCCGACGAAGTTCTTCGCCATGAAATCGGTCTGCGCGCGATGGAATTCCGACAGTGGATAGACGCCGCCGACGAGAGGCCGGATTTTCCGGCTTTCGATATAGCCGACGATCCGACGGAAGTCGGCGCGGCTGCCCTGGCTCGAGCCATGCAGTTCCAGCTGCTTCAGATACATGGTCCGCAAATCGAGCTGGACGACCGGGCCGGCGATGGCGCCAGCCGTCGAGTAGCGGCCTTCTGGACGCAGGATCTTCAGCAGGTCGTTGAACAGCGGTCCGCCGACGAGATCGGCGACCACATCGATCGGCTGGCCGTGGCTGGCGGCATGGACGGCTTCGACCAGGTCGCCCTTGCCGCGGGTCACCACCGCCTCGGCGCCGATATCGAGCATCGCCCCCTCCTTGCCGGGACCTGCGACGGCGATCGGGATCGCGCCGCGAGCGCGCGCGAGCTGGATGATCGCCGAGCCGACGCCGCCTGAAGCGCCGGTCACGAGCACGCGTTCGCCGGCCGACAGCCTTGCCCGTTCCAGCATGCGCTCGCCAGTCAGATAGGCGCAGCAGAAAGTGGCGAGTTCGATGTCGGTCAGATCGGTTGCGACGACATGGGCATTCTCAGCCGGCAGCGCCATATATTCGGCATAACCGCCGTCGCGGCCATGGCCCATGTAATCGATGTCGGCGAGGCTGTCGTCGTCCCGGTTGTAGATCGAAAAGTCGACCATGACGCGTTCACCGATACGTTTGGGATCAACGCCGGCGCCGACGGCGACGATATGACCGACCGTATCGGTGCCCTGGATGCGTGGAAACGTCAGCGTGTTGCCTTGCCTTCGCCACGTGGAGACCGCCGATGGATCGTCCTCGGTGCCGTAGGCGCCCTGGCGCACCCAGACGTCGGTATTGTTCATGCCGCAGGCCGTGACACGGATCAGAACCTCGCCATCGGCGGGCGTCGGGACGGGCACGTCCCTGTCATAGACGAGCTTGTCCAGACCGCCATGGTCGGTGAGCAAGACGGCTGCCATCTTTTCGGGGATCGTCATACCGATCTGCTCCTCAGATATTCTTGAAGACAGTTTCGATGGCGTCCGCTGCGGCCTTGACCACAATGTCGGCCTCCTCGCGCGTCAGGCAAAGCGGCGGGGCGAAGCCGAGGATATCGCCTTGCGGCATGGCGCGGCCGATGACGCCGCGTTCGAGCAGGGCGGATGCGACCTGAGGGCCGATCTTGCGGCCGGCATCGAAGAACGTGCTGTCGTCCTTGTCCTCGACGAATTCGATGGCCGCCATCAGCCCGTCACCGCGGACTTCGCCGACGTTGCGGTGGCCGCCGACCGCCTTTTCCAGTTCCGAACGGAAATAGGCGCCGGTCGTGCCGGCATTCTCGACAATGCCGAGTTCGTCGATCAGTTCGAGATTGGCAATGCCTGCCGCAGCACAGGTCGGATGGGCGGAATAGGTCCAGCCGTGACCGATCGCCCCCAGTTGATCGGACCCCTGTATCAGGACTTGCCACATCTTGTTCGAGACGATCGTGCCCGAAAGGGGAGCGTAGGCCGAGGTCAGCCCCTTGGCGATGGTGATCAGGTCCGGCTTCATGCCGTAATGGTCCGAGCCGAACATCGTGCCGAGACGGCCGAAGCCGGTGACCACTTCATCCGCGACGAGCAGGATGTCATATTTGTCGAGCACGGCCTGGATCTTCTGCCAGTAGCCGTTCGGCGGAGGCACGATGCCGCCGGTCCCAAGGATGGGTTCGCCGATGAAGGCGGCGATCGTTTCCGGGCCTTCGGTGATGATCATCTCCTCGAGCTTGTCGGCGCAATATTGCGAGAACTGCTCTTCGCTCATCGACCGGTCAGGGCGGCGGAAATAATAGGGCGCTTCGGTGTGCAGCACCGGTGCGCGCGGCAGGTCGAAGGCGTTGTGAAAGAGCGCCAGGCCGGTGAGGCTGCCGGTCATGACGCCGGAGCCGTGATAACCGCGCCAGCGCGAGATGATCTTCTTCTTGTCCGGACGGCCGAGGATGTTGTTGTAGTACCAGATGAGCTTGATGTTGGTCTCGTTGGCATCCGAGCCCGACAGACCGAAATAGACGCGGCTCATGCCGGCGGGCGCGCGGTCGATGATCATCTTCGACAGCGTAATCGAAGCTTCCGTGCCGTGGCCGACATAGGCGTGGTAATAGGCGAGGTTCTTCGCCTGCTCCGCGATCGCGTCGGCGATCTTCTGGCGGCCGTAGCCGACATTGACGCAATAGAGGCCGGCAAAGGCGTCGAGGCTTTTGCGGCCCGTCGTGTCGGTGATGTAGACGCCTTCGCCGCCGGCGATGACACGGGTCGGCGTCTCGCCGCGGGCATGCGCGCCCATATGGGTCGATGGGTGGAAGAAATGATCGCGGTCCCAGGCGGTGAGTTCGTTGCTTCTGTCGAGCATGTCGTAGCCTCTTTCTTGAAATGGAGCGGCTCAGGCGGCCGTGTCGATGCAGAGATATTTGAGCTCGGTGAAGGCCTCGAGCCCGTGGCGGGAGCCCTCGCGGCCGAGGCCGGACTGCTTCCAGCCGCCGAAGGGAATAGGCCCGCCGGTGATCTTGACGCGGTTGATCGCCACCATGCCGTATTCCAGCGCGCGGCCGAGCCGCAGCTGGCGGGCGCCATTTTCCGTGACGACATAGGCGACCAGACCACATTCGGTATCGTTGGCGCGGGCGATGACCTCTTCCTCCGTGTCGAAGGTGGCAACCGCCGCCACCGGCCCGAAGGTCTCCTCGCGCATGACCAGCGCATCCGCCGGCACGTCGGTCAGCAGCGTCGGCTCGTAAAAGAGCCGGCCTGTCGTGTGGCGTTTGCCGCCGGTGACCAGCTGTGCGCCACGCGCCAGCGCGTCGGAGACCTGCTCCTCGACCTTGGCGACGGCGCGTTCATGCATCAGCGGCCCGATCTCGGCGCCATCCTCGAGCCCCGCACCGAGCTTCAGTTCGGCAATGCGGTCTGCAAAGGCTTTGGTGAAGGCATCGGCGATGCGCCGCTGGACGAAAATGCGGTTGGCGGCGAGGCAATCCTGGCCTGACGTGGCAAACTTGGCGTTGACGGCGATCTCGACCGCCTTTGATATGTCGGCGTCATCGAAGATGATCAGCGGGGCGTGGCCGCCGAGTTCCATCACCAGCCGCTTCAGGGTCGGCGCGCACTGGGCGGCGATCAGACGTCCGATGCCGGTGGAGCCAGTGAAGCTCATGGCACGCAGGCGGATGTCGGCGCACATCCGCCCGACGATCGTTGCGGCGTGGCCGGTGACGACATTGAAGACGCCGGCCGGAATACCGGCGCGTTCGCCGAGCTCGGCAAGGGCAAGTGCTGAAAGCGGCGTCTCGGAGGAGGGGTGAGCAACGACCGCGCAACCGGCGGCGAGCGCGGCCGCAGCCTTTCGGGTGAGCATGGCAGAGGGAAAATTCCAGGGCGTGACGATGCCGACGACGCCGAGCGCCTCGCGGCGAACGATCATTTCCGCGTCGGGCAGGTGGCTGGTGACGCTCTCGGCGTTCAGCCGCTTGCCTTCCTCGGCATACCATTCGACGAAGGAGGCGGCGTAATCGATCTCGCCGCGTGATTCCGCGAGCGGTTTGCCCTGTTCGAGCGTCATGATCAGGGCCAGATCCTCCCTGGCCGCGAGCATCAGCTCAAACCATTTGCGCAGGATCGCCGCGCGGCTCTGCGGCAGCATTGCGCGCCAGGCGGCGAAAGCTTGCGACGCTGCATCGATTGCCACCGCCGTCTCGTCTGCGCCAAGGCTTGCCACCCAGGCCAGCGTCGCCGACGAGGCGGGATCGGTGACCTCGAAGCTTTTCCCTGATTTGCCGGCGACCCATCGGCCGCCGACATAGGCCAGATCGCGCAGGAGATGACGGTCGGCGAGCCGAGCCAGCGCGTCATGGTAGGCGGGGCGGGCAAAAACAGCGCTCATGTCCAATCTCCTCGTGGCGGTTGACGTCAGTCTTCCACGGGAGCTGGCGAGAGATTGTCTGTTGGCGGATGCAAAAAGAGAGAGATGGTCTAAAGAACGGCGGCCTGGCAGAGAGATTGTCTACGACGCGGTCTCTTCGCCGGCCGCAGTGAACGAAGAGATCGGAAGGACTGTTTCCTCCTTCACCGTCTTGGTGACGATGTAGGTGAAGTAGCGGTCGATGCCGAGTTCGCGGTCGAGAAGCCCGTCGACCAGCCGCTGATAGGCGTCGATATCGGGTGCGATGATCTTCAGGATGTAATCGACGCCGCCGCCGACCGACCAGCAGGCGACGATCTCCGGGATTGCGCTGATGGCGCGTTCGAAGCGTTCGAAATCCGCCTGGCGATGATTGGCGAGCGTCACTTCCATCATCACGCTGGCGACCGGCGCGATGCGTCGTGGCGCGACGCGTGCGTGATAACCGGTGATAACACCGGCCTTTTCGAGTTTGCGCAGCCGCATCCAGCAGGGCGTCGGCGACAGTCCGGCCTTTTCGGCCAGCGCCAGCTTGGTGATGCGGCCGTCGCGCTGGACGGCGTCGAGAATGCGCAGGTCGATGGCGTCGAGCTTCATGGTGCTTTCTTTAGAAAGAAATCATTTCAAACGCAGGGAAAAGACAATGGAAGCGCATTTTGGCATTGTCAATTGAACTGATTTTCAGCAGTGTTGAAATCATGACAAAGTGGCGCCCCGATCCCTCGCAACTCCGCCGGCCGGCCTATCTCTCGCTTGCCGAGCAGATCGCAAACGCGATCACAGACGGCAAGCTCTCCGACGGCACGCAATTGCCGCCGCACCGCAAGATGGCGGATGATCTGCATCTCTCGGTGCAGACGGTCAGCCGCGCCTATGACGAGCTGATCCGGCGGGGGCTGATATCAGGCGAGATTGGACGCGGCAGCTTCGTCCAGACGCGCCCGCGCGAGCCGGAACCGCCCTACCTGCCGGAACGGCTGGGCGAGCTGATCGATCTGTCGATCCTGAAACCGGTCTGCGAGCAGATCCATCTGGAAAGGCTGCGGCAGGCCTTCGGCTGGCTTTCGGAAAACCTGCCCTCCAGTTCGGCCCTTTCCTTCAGGCCGAACATGGTGTTTCCGCGCCACCGTACCGTCGCCACGGAATGGCTGGCGCGCTGCGGGCTGGAGGTATCGCCGCTGAACATCAGCCTGACGAACGGTGCGACGTCGGGCATGACGGTGGCGCTGATGAGCGTTGCCCCGCCCGGCTCGACGATTGCGACCGAAGCGATCAGCCACCATACGCTGGTTCCGCTCGCCACCTATCTCGGTCTGCATCTCGAAGGGCTGGCGATCGATGAGGAGGGCATGATCCCCGAGGCGCTGGATGAAGCCTGTCGGAAGGGACCGATCCGGGCAATTTTCCTGCAGCCCTCGGTGATCAATCCGATGGCGGCGCTGATGAGCGCGGAGCGCAGGCAGGCGCTCGCCACCGTCGCCGCCAAGCATGATATCGCGATCATCGAAAACGATATTCTCGGCCCGATGGTCGAGAACCGCGCGCCGCCGATGGCAGCCTTTGCGCCGGAGCGGACACTGTACGTCACGAGTTTCACCAAGATCACCGTTCCGGGTCTGCGGATCGGCTATCTCACCGCGCCCGACCGCTATGTCGCCGCCGTCGCCAACCGGCATCTCGTGTCCAACTGGATGGCGACGCCTGCCATGGCCGAGATCGCCACCCGCTGGGTCGGCGATGGCACGGCAATGGAACTCGTCAACTGGCAGCGCCGTGCGCTTTTGAGCCGGCACGCGATCGCGGCGGAGATGTTGGCCGGGCTTCCCTACCGGGCGCATCCGCAAAGCCTGCACGTCTGGCTGCCGCTCTCCGGCAATCATACGGAGGATGGGTTCGTATCGCAGGCAAGACTGCGCGGGGTGGCGATCGCGCCCGGCAAATCCTTCCATACCACCGATCAGGGCTGGACGCCGGCTGTGCGCATCTCGCTTGGTTCGACGACGGAAAGCGAGTTGCGGACCGGGCTTGGGATCGTCGCCTCATTGGCGCAAGGCAATCCGGAAGAGCTGCTGCTTGCGATCTGACGCAACTGCCTTGCGTTTGGGCATACGCAGAATAATTGTCATGATATTATTTTACGAATTGACATGATTTTGGTGGGCAGTCATCGTTAGGACATTGCTTGTCTCAACAGGGAGAGACATGAATGCTTCCGCCCATCATCCGCATCGACAACATCGTCAAGAAATACGGCCCACTGACCGTACTCGACAGCCTGTCGATGAATGTCATGCCGGGCGAGAAGCTGGCGCTGATCGGGCCGTCGGGCTCCGGCAAGACGACGATCCTGCGCATTCTGATGACGCTGGAGACGATCAGCGGCGGCCATATCGAGGTCGACGGCGAACAGCTCTACCATATGCCCGGCAGCAGTGGGCTGGTGCCGGCCGATGAGCGGCATCTGCACCGCATGCGCGAAAAGATCGGCATGGTCTTTCAACATTTCAATCTGTTCCCGCACAAATGCGTGCTCGACAATGTGACGCTGGCGCCGATGCTGACCAAGGGCATCAAGCGGCCGCAGGCCGAAAAACGGGCTATGGAGCTTCTCGACATGGTCGGCCTGGCCGACAAGGCGAGAAGTGTTCCGGCGCAGCTTTCTGGCGGGCAGAAGCAGCGCGTTGCTATTGCCCGAGCGCTGGCGCTGTCGCCGAAGATCATGCTGTTCGACGAGGTGACCTCGGCGCTCGACCCGGAGCTGGTCGAGGAGGTGCTGAACGTCATGCGGCGGCTGGCGTCCGAGACCGATATGACCATGCTTCTCGTCACCCATGAAATGGGCTTTGCCCATGATTTCGCCGACCGTGTCCTGTTCTTCGACCGCGGCAAGATCGTCGAGGAAGGCAAGCCGGGCGACATCTTTCGCAATCCGACGCAGGAGAGGACGCAGACCTTCCTGCGCAAGATCATTGCGGCGGGGCACCGCGTCTGAGCTCAGACATTGCCCGCAAGAACAAACTCAAGGAAAATCAGAGGAGTTGGGAACGATGAAAGCAGGATATTTTTTGAGCGCCGCCAGCCTGTCGGTGCTTCTGGTTGCAGCAGCTGCCCCGGCCTCGGCTGCCGATGACAAGCTCGAGCAGCTGAAGGAGCAGGGCTTTGCGCGTATTGCCATTGCCAACGAACCGCCGTTCACCGCCGTCGGCGCCGATGGCAAGGTGTCCGGCGCCGCACCCGATGTGGCGCGCGCCATCTTCGAAAAGCTCGGCGTCAAGGAAGTCGTCGCCTCGATTTCGGAATATGGCGCGATGATCCCCGGCCTGCAGGCCGGCCGCCACGATGCGATCACCGCGGGCCTCTTCATGAAGCCCGAGCGTTGCGCCGCCGTCGCCTATTCCGAACCGATCCTCTGCGACGCCGAAGCTTTCGCTCTCAAGAAGGGCAATCCGCTGAAACTGACCAGCTACAAGGACATCGCCGACAATCCGGACGCCAAGATCGGCGCGCCGGGCGGCGGGACCGAGGAGAAGCTGGCGCTTGAGGCCGGCGTGCCGCGCGACCGCGTCATCGTTGTTCCGGATGGCCAGAGCGGCATCAAGATGCTGCAGGACGGCCGCATCGACGTCTACTCGCTGCCGGTCCTGTCGATCCATGACCTGATGGCCAAGGCGAACGATCCGAACCTCGAAACCGTCGCTCCGGTCGTCAATGCGCCGGTCTATTGCGATGGCGCTGCATTCCGCAAGCAGGACGTCGCCCTGCGCGACGCCTTCGACGTCGAGCTGAAGAAGCTGAAGGAATCGGGCGAATTCGCCAAGATCATCGAGCCCTACGGCTTCTCGGCCAAGGCCGCGATGTCGACGAGCCGCGAAAAGCTCTGCGCCGCGGCGAAGTAATCGTGGCAGCCGGCCATGCCATCGGCATGGCCGGGTTGTCCCCGAACGATCTCCTAAAGCGTGTTGCGCTTTAGGTCCTTGTTTTTACGCATGTCGTCATCGCAAAACCGCTGCACAGTTTTGCGCGGCATGCTCTAGGAAGTGAGTTGCCGATGTCGGTATGGTCCGGCTATCTGACACTGATCCTTGAGGGCGCCCTGGTGACGCTCGAACTGACGGTCATGGGGTCTGCGCTGGCACTGGTGATGGCCTTCCTGGCGGGCCTCGGCCGGCTGTCGCGCTTCTTCGCCGTGCGGGCTCTGGCGACGGCCTATATCGAATTCTTCCGCGGCACCTCGATCTTCGTCCAGCTTTTCTGGGTCTATTTTGTGCTGCCTTTTGCGGGTTTGACCCTGACGCCGCTGCAGGCGGGCGTGCTGGCGCTCGGGCTGAATGTCGGTGCCTATGCGGCGGAGGTGGTGCGCGGCGCCGTCAAGGCCGTCGGGCGCGAACAGTCGGAAGCCTGCATCGCGCTTAACCTGTCGCGATACCAGCGCATGCGCCACGTCATCCTGCCGCAGGCGCTGCCGCTGATGCTGCCGACCTTCTGCAACAATGCGATCGAACTTCTCAAAGGCACGGCCGTCGTGTCGCTGATCTCGCTGACGGATATGACGTTCCAGGCGCAGGTCGTGCGGGCGCAGACCGGCAATACGCTGGTGCCCTTCGCGACGATCCTCATCCTCTATTTTCTCATGGCCTCGGCGATCTCCGCGACGATGCGCTGGCTGGAGCGGCGTATGGCGCGCAGCCTCGACGGCATAAGGACCTGATCGGATGGAATGGGATTGGGACTTCGTCTGGCAGATCATGCCGACCCTTCTCGAAGGGTTCCAGATCACCATTCTCGCGACCATCCTCGGCGCTGCCGTCGCGATGATCGTTGGCCTGGCTCTTGCGATTGCCCGGCGATCACCGGTCGCCGGCGTGTCCCGCACGGTCGGCTTCGTCTCGGAATTCATCCGCGGCACGCCGCTGCTGGTGCAGCTCTATTTCATCTTCTACGTGCTGCCCGATATCGGCATTCGGCTGGCGCCGCTGGTCGCAGGCGTGATCGGTATGGGCATTCACTATGCGACCTATACCGCCGAGGTCTATCGCGCCGGCATCGAGAATGTGCCGCGCGGACAATGGGAGGCGGCCAAGGCCACAAATCTGACGACGCGCCAGGCATGGATCCACGTGGTCCTGCCGCAGGCGATCCCGCCGATGATCCCGGCACTCGCCAATTATTTCATCGCCATGTTCAAGGAGACGCCGCTGCTTTCGGCGATCACCGTGCTCGAACTGATGAACCAGGCCAAGAGCATCGCCAACAGCAACTACCGCTACATCGAACCGATGACGCTGGTCGGCGTCTTCTTCCTCGTCATCAGCCTGATCTCCGTAGTGGGATTGCGCTGGCTTGAGGAACGCTACGCCAGGATGGATGACTGACCATGACCGTAGAGATTGAGATCATCCCTGCCGGCAGGCTGCCGCGACTGGAGAATCGGCCGCTGGAAAAGCGCATCGGCCTGATCATCCTCGCGACCGACCACACGACGGAAGTCGACTTCCAGCGCATGGTCGCCAGCGATCGCCTCGGCGTCTATGTCAGCCGCATCCACTACGCCAATCCGGTCACGGCCGAAAACCTCCTGAGGATGCAGCCGTCGCTGACGCAAGGCGCGGCACTGATCCTGCCGGACGAGGCGCTCGATGCCATCGTCTATTCCTGCACCTCCGCCTCGGTGGTGATCGGCGATCGCAACATCGAGGCGGCGATCCATGCGGCCAAGCCCGGGATTCCCGTCGTGACGCCGACGGCGGCCGCCGTGAAAGGTCTGAAAGCGCTTGGCGCCAGACGGATCTCGGTGCTGACGCCCTATACGGTCGAGACCAGTCGGCCGATGGCGGACTATTTTTCGGATCTCGGTTTTGCGATTGACCGCTTCACCTGTCTCGGCCTGACCGATGATCGCGAGATGGCGCGGATCGCACCGGAGGAGATCCTTGCCTTTGCGCGCCAGGCGCTGGCGCCGCAATCGGACGCGCTGTTCATCTCCTGTACGGCGGTGCGCGCAGCCCAGGTCGCTGCCCGCATCGAAAGTGAGACCGGCAAGCCGGTGGTGACCAGCAATCTGGCGACGGCCTGGTCCTGTCTGAGGCTTTGCGGCGATGATCGGGCGCGGCCCGAACTCGGTCAGTTGATGACCAAGTCCTATTGGGAAGGCTGAGATCATGGTGAGCACCTTGCCCGTTTCGCTGGAGGACATCCGTGCGGCGGCGCGACGGATTGCCGGCCGCGTGACCACCACTCCGATGGTGCAGTCCGCGTCGCTTGGCGAATTGGCCGGCGTGCCAGTGCATCTCAAGCTCGAACATCATCAGACGACCGGCAGCTTCAAGCTCCGTGGGGCGACCAATGCGGTGCTGTCCTTGTCGCCGGCGCAGCGCTTACGTGGCGTCGTCGCAGCCTCGACCGGAAATCACGGCCGTGCGCTTGCCTATGCGGCAAAGGCCGAAGGTGCCGTTGCGACCATCTGCATGTCGCGGCTGGTGCCGGAGAACAAGGTTTCGGAGATCCGCCGTCTCGGCGCCGATGTCCGCATCGTCGGCGTATCGCAGGACGAGGCGCAGCAGGAAGTCGACCGGTTGGTCCGCGAGGAAGGGTTGGTGATGGTGCCGCCCTTCGACCATCCCGATGTCGTGGCCGGGCAGGGGACGCTGGGGCTTGAAATCATCGACGACTTGCCGGAGGCGGCGAGCGTGCTGGTGCCGCTCTCAGGCGGCGGCCTTGCGGCGGGGGTTGCGGCCGCGGTCAAAGCCATCAGTCCGACGACCAAAGTGATCGGCCTGACCATGGAGAAGGGTGCCGCGATGAAGGCAAGCCTCGATGCCGGGCAGCCGGTGCAGGTCGAGGAAGTGGCGAGCCTTGCCGACTCGCTCGGCGGCGGCATTGGTCTCGACAACCGCGTCACCTTTGCCATGTGCCGCGAACTTCTCGACGACGTCATCCTGCTGACCGAGACGGAAATCGCCGCCGGCATGCGCCATGTCTATGCCTGCGAACGCCAGGTCGTCGAAGGCGCGGGCGCGGTCGGTATCGCCGCGCTGCTTGCCGGAAAAATCAGGGGCAGCGGTCCCATCGTCGCGATCTTGTCCGGGGCGAATGTCGACATGGGTCAGCACCTGCGGGTGATCAACGGGACGCAGCCGCTCTACGGCGAGGAGGGGCCATGAGCCGGATGATCATTCTTACGGAAGCGGAACTGAGGAAGGTCATCGGGCTTGATCGAGATGCGGTCGCCTGCGTCGAGGAGGCTTTCGCAGCGCTTGCGACCAAGGCCGTCGCCATGCCCCCGATCCTGCGGCTCGACATTCCGGAATATCGGGGCGAAGTCGATGTGAAGACGGCCTATGTGCCCGGCATCGAGGGCTTCGCGATCAAGATCAGCCCCGGTTTCTTCGACAACCCCCAGATCGGCCTGCCGAGCACCAACGGCATGATGGTGCTGCTGTCGAGCCGGACCGGACTGGTGCAGGCACTGCTGCTGGACAACGGCTATCTCACCGACGTGCGCACCGCAGCAGCCGGCGCTGTCGCGGCGCAACATCTGTCGCGCCAAAATGCGTCCGTGGCCACGATCTTCGGCGCCGGTATGCAGGCGCGGCTGCAGCTCGAAGCGCTGACGCTGGTGCGGCCGATCCGCGAAGCAAGGATATGGGCGCGCGATGCCGCCAAGGCGCAAGCCACGGCTGCGGAATTGGCCGGAAAACTCGGCTTTCCCGTAATCGCGACATCGGACGCCAGGGGAGCAGTGACCGGCGTCGACCTCATCGTCACCACCACGCCGTCGGAAATGCCGATCATCAAGGCGGGGTGGCTGGAACCCGGACAGCATCTGACGGCCATGGGCTCGGATGCCGAACACAAGAACGAGATCGATCCGGCCGCCATCGCCGGTGCCGGCCTCTACGTCGCCGACAGCCTGAAGCAGACACGGCGCCTCGGCGAGCTGCATCATGCAATCGATGCCGGCCTAGTCGCGGCCGATGCGGTCTTCGCCGAACTCGGCCAGATCGTCGCCGGCCGGGCGCCGGGGCGGACGAGCAACGACCAGATCACCATTGCGGACCTGACCGGGACCGGCATTCAGGACACCGCCATCGCCACCCTCGCCTTTGCCCGAGCCGGCGCGGCGAAGGCCGGGACCACGTTCGAAAGCTGACCGGCGCGGCGCCGGAAAAGAAGGGAAGAGACATGACCCAGCCCAACCTCAAATTCTCGCTCGGCGAATATGCCGCGCGGCTGGAAAAGACACGGCGTGCCATGGAGGCGAAGGGCGTCGACCTGCTGATCGTCAGCGACCCGTCGAACATGGCCTGGCTCACCGGCTATGATGGCTGGTCCTTCTATGTGCACCAGGCGGTGATCGTGCCGCCACAGGGAGAGCCGATCTGGTTCGGCCGCGGCCAGGATGCCAACGGCGCCAAGTTCACCGCCTATCTGAAGCATGACAACATCATTGGCTATCCCGATCACTATGTGCAATCGACCGAACGCCATCCGATGGATTATCTCTCGGGCATCTTGACCGAACGCGGCTTCGGCAAGCTGACGATCGGCGTCGAGATGGACAATTACTGGTTCTCGGCGGCGGCCTTCGCGGCGCTGCAGAAGCACCTGCCGAATGCGCGCTTCGTCGATACGACCGCCCTCGTCAACTGGCAGCGCGCGGTCAAGAGCGAGACCGAAATCAAGTATATGCGCAATGCCGCCCGCATCGTCGAGGCGATGCATGCCCGCATCTTCGACAAGATCGAGGTCGGCATGCGCAAATGCGATCTGGTCGCGGAAATCTATGATGCCGGCACCCGCGGCGTCGACGGCATCGGCGGCGATTATCCGGCGATCGTGCCGCTGCTGCCGTCTGGCGTCGAAGCATCCGCACCGCATCTGACCTGGGACGACCGGCCGATGAAGACGGGCGAGGGCACCTTCTTCGAGATCGCCGGCTGCTACAACCGTTATCACCTGCCGCTGTCGCGCACCGTCTTCCTCGGCAAGCCGACGCAGGCCTTTCTCGATGCCGAAAAGGCGACGCTGGAGGGCATGGAGGCCGGTCTTGCGGTCGCCAGACCCGGCAATAGCTGCGAGGATATCGCCAACGCCTTCTTCGCGGTGCTGAAAAAATACGGCATCGTCAAGGACAACCGCACCGGTTACCCGATCGGCCTTTCCTATCCGCCGGACTGGGGCGAGCGCACCATGAGCCTGCGACCGGGCGACCGGACGGAACTGAAGCCCGGCATGACCTTCCATTTCATGACCGGCCTCTGGCTCGACGACATGGGCTTCGAGACGACCGAGAGCATCCTCATCACCGAGAGCGGTGTCGAGTGCTTCGCGAACGTGCCGCGCAGGCTGATGGTCAAGGATTGAGGCTGCGATGACAGAGATTGGCTTGCGACCGTCGCCGATCAGCGCGACGGTCAATTTCGCCGCCGAGGGCGTCCAGCACGGCTTCCTGCGGTTGCCCTACAGCCGCGACGATTCCGCCTGGGGATCGGTGATGGTGCCGATAACGGTCATCAGGAACGGCAAGGGGTCAACGGCTCTTCTGACCGGCGGCAATCACGGCGACGAGTATGAAGGACCGATCGCGCTCTTCGATCTTGCCCGCACGCTGAAAGCCGAGGAGGTGAGCGGCACTGTCATCATCGTGCCGGCCATGAATTATCCGGCATTCCAGGCGGGAACCAGGACCTCGCCGATCGACAGGGGCAACATGAACCGCAGCTTCCCGGGCCGGCCGGACGGCACGGTGACGGAGAAAATCGCCGACTATTTCCAGCGGGTGCTTCTGCCGATGGCGGATCTCGTCCTCGACTTCCATTCCGGCGGCAAGACGCTCGATTTTCTGCCGTTCTGCGCGGCTCACATCCTGGCGAACAAGCAACAGGAGAAAAAGGCCTTCGAATTGGTGACGGCCTTTGCAGCTCCCTATTCGATGAAGATGCTCGAGATCGACGCGATCGGCATGTACGACACCGCGGCCGAGGAGATGGGCAAGATCTTCATCACCACGGAACTCGGCGGCGGCGGCACCGCCACGGCCAAAAGTGCGGCGATTGCCAAACGCGGCACCATCAACGTGCTGCGCCATGCGGGGATCGTCGCGGGCGCCGTCGAGACCGGCCCGACGAGCTGGCTCGATATGCCGGACGGCCGCTGCTTCTCTTTCGCAGAGGAGGGCGGGTTGATCGAGCCTGTCATTGATCTCGGTGAAGCCGTGGCCGAAGACGCCGTCGTCGCGCGCATCCATCCGATCGGCCGGACCGGAATGGCGCCCCGCGAGATCCGCGCCGGCATGAACGGCATTCTCTGTGCCCGGCATTTCCCGGGGCTGGTCAAAGCAGGCGACTGCGTTGCCGTCGTGGCGATCGTTACGGACTGAGGTGGGAAGGGCCCGGCCCTTCCCTTTGCCGCGGACGCGTCAGGCCGCTTTCTGCGTTCTTGACGGGCTGGCGGCCGCGTCGATCTGAAAGCGGCTGACGACCCCTTCCAATGTCTGCGTCTGGCTGCCGAGCGCTCGGCAGGCCGAGGCGGTTTCGACGGCCATGGCGGCGTTGCGTTGGGTGACCTGATCCAGAGCGTTGACGGAGGCGTTGATCTCGCCGATCGCCACCGCCTGCTCGGAGGACACCGAGACGATGCGGGCGATCAGACCAGCAACCTGCTCGACCTGTCCTTCGATTTCCAGAAGCGCCTTGCCGGTGCGGTTGACGAGCTGCACCCCGGTGGAGACCTGAGACGAGGAGGTGGAAATCAGCGCTCTGATCTCCTTGGCGGCGTTGGCCGAGCGCATGGCGAGTTCGCGCACTTCCTGGGCAACGACGGCGAAACCCTTGCCCGCGTCGCCCGCGCGGGCCGCCTCGACCCCGGCATTGAGCGCCAGAAGATTGGTCTGGAAGGCGATTTCATCGATGACATTGACGATGTCGCCGATCTGGGAGGACGAACCTTCGATCCGTTCCATGGCGGCGATCGCTTCGCGAACGACGGCCGCCGAATGTTCGGCGCTGGTGCGGGTCTCGGTCATCATGCCGGTTGCCTTGCCGGCATGATCGGAGGCGTCTTTCGCCTTGGCATTCATCTCGTCGAGCGCGGCTGTGGCCTCTTCGAGCATCGCGGCCTGCTGTTCCGTGCGCGAGGCAAGGCTGTCGGCGGCATCGGTGATGCCGGCCGAGGAACTGCCCACTTGCTTGGAGGTCTGGGCGATCTCGGCCATCGAAGCGCAAAGCGCATCCATGCTGTCGTTGAACTTTGCGCGCAAAGTTTCGTAGGCCGTGGCGAAGGGCGTCGTGATGCGGCAATCGAGATTGCCGTTCGATAGCTGTTCCAGGCCGTATGTCAGCTGGGCGATCACCGTTTCGCGGATCTGTTCCTCAGCGGCCTTTTCGGCCAGCTGGCTGCGCTCGCGCTCGAATTCCGCGTCGCGAAGTGCGGTCTCGCGCTTCTGCGCGTCCTGCCGTTCGAGCGCATTGCGGCGGAATACCGCGACGGCCTTGGACATGGCGCCGATCTCGTCGGAACGGTTGGCATAGGGAACTTCGGTCGAAAAATCGCCTTCGGCGAGGTTGCCCATATAGGCCTTCATACCGTCGAGCGGCACGATGGCGCGACGGCGCAGGAGATAGAGGCCGATCAGCAGCAGGCCGAACGAGCCGAAACCCGCAGCACCGGCATAGATCGTCCAGGTGACGATTTCCGAAGCGGCATTGCGCTCCTCGCCCTTCAGGAAGGCGTCGGAATTGGCAACGAGTTTCTCGACCGCATCCTGATGCGAATGGAAGGCAACGCGCAACTGCTCGATCGCACCATGCGCCTTGTCTTCATCCTTGGCATTCAAGGCGGGGATGATCTCGCGGTTCATCACCCCCCAGAATGCATCGCCCTTGGCGATGACATCGTTTTCAAGCTCGTCCTTCAACACCTGCGGCAGCCGGGTGGTTTTCCAATAGGCGCGGCGGTCGTCGTAAGCAGCCTTGAGATTGGCGATCTTGGCAAGATTGGTGTCTGTGAGTTCGGGAAATTTGCTCGCCTCGAAGGAGAGCATGTAGGATTCGACCACGAAGAGCGGCGGCGGTAGAATATCGGCAATCAAATCCTTGCCGTAGACGACCTGCTCGTAAACCGGACCGTTGACCTTCAGCCGTTCGAGCGCCGACTGCTGCAATCCGATCGACATGAAAAGACCTACTGAAACGGCGACGCCGAACGCCACCAGACTGCGAGCGATGGTGAATGCCAAGACTGTCTCCAAATAACTTTTGGCCTCTCTACTTCGAGAGACCTGATCTACGTACGGCATTATTTGGCAAGAACACTGAAATATGGTTAATTCTTATGAGGTCGGAGCTTAGCCAGCTCTTTCAGGTCTGGGGCAACCGTCCAAAATTGGGTTGATAGGTTGAAGCGGTGGTATCAAACCATCACCAGCCATCATGATGGCTCAAGGCGACATCACATTCATCGTGAAGGAGATCAGCTTGGCTGCCCTCAGCTTTCCGTACGAAGTGCAAAAGCGCGTGATCTTGCTCGCCGTGAAAACGGCTCGATAGCCGCCATAGTCACGCGGACCTTTGAATTGGACGAGATAGGCGAAGCTGGACGGGAACCGGCGGTGTCCTTCCATGCCAGGCTTTCGCGGGGACGGACATCGGTATTGAAGCCCCGATCAACGAAGGCCGGCAGCATTGGATGGGCATCGAGCTTTGAATCTTCTCGATACCAACGGTTCTGCGTTTCCATGAAAGCTGAACGCTTCAGGGGATGACATCCGCGGTGTCGAGCAGACCGAAGCCCAAGGATATCCTATCGCGGCGTCGAGGTTATCGCGGATAGCGTTGTCAAGCGATTAGCTTCTGAATGGGTCGATCGGCGCGCCGTCAAGCGTCTTTCAGGCCAATCGCATGAGCATTTCATTCAGGTCGCTGATCTGGCGGAGCAGTTCGACCAACTTGTCCGTATCATCTTGGCTGAGCCGGCCCGTTCCGGCGCTGCTCTGCCAAAGATGTTGAAATTGTTGGCTCGTCTGGCGCGCGCTGCTCATGATTTCGATGATTTGCGCGCGGTTTTCCCAGGTTGCAACGACGGTCGATTCGTTCATTTCCATCGACACGTCCGGTTCGCGTTCCAGCAAAAGCAATTCCTGATTCCTCTTGGCGACGGCGGGTTGGTTCGGCAGTCAGCAGCGATTGAAAATCAAACGATTGTCTGTCGGGTGTGGGGCGAACCCGATAGACAATCGGCAAGTCCTTCTTGGGAACCCAAATCAGGAATCGCAAGAGCAATAAATGGGAAATTTTCCCATATGTCAATCTGATTGATGGCGCGTTAGCGCGGAACTGGAGGATCCGTAGGCGGTGGACCGCGGCGCAAGGGGTCTTGCGGCGGCGGACCCCGCCTGTTCGGATCAGGATAATCTCCGCCAGGCCCGCCTCTGCCGAAAGACGGATGGCCACGCTCTGGCCCGTCTGGAGGACCATCCGGCGGGCGAGGACCAAAGCCGTCTGGGCCTTGCCTGTCCGCAAAGCCCGTCATTCTGCTTGAATCGCGAACGGTGACGTCGACAAATCCATGGCCATCGGGAGACATTCGCATCGAGCCGTAAGGCGCTGAGCCCCCAGGTCCTGCGCCAGCTCCGCCCTTTTCTGCGGGTTTGAAGGTCTCGACGTTGACGACACCTCGTTTCAGACCCGGCACCACAGGTTCGGCCTGAATGCGTATAATGACCGATCGATTGGCGTCCGTCCTGAGACGCACGACGGTTTGCTTGCCGACCAAATGTGCTTGCGCCTGCCCAAGCGAAAGGCCGCCGAGCAAGACGCGATTGCCGCTCCTTACGGGGACACCGCGAACATGGGCGCCATCGGAAACGGCGCGATGCTCGATGCGTCTGGCAATGATGGTGCCATCCGGTTTGCGGATGCCGAACACGGCGACCCGCTTGCCCTTTCGCAAGCCCTTCGTGACCAAACCGGTCGTGTCGACGGTTTGCGACAGGATGGTCATCCCGGTCTTACCCATCTCGTCGATGCGGCCCTGGACCTCGCTGACGATCGCGATGCGGGCAGCACGCTTTCCTGCCATCAGCACCCGGACGACATGACCGACCTTCATCGCGCTTGCAGGCGCGCGTCGTCCATCGATGTCGATCGGCGTCGTCGCACTGAACGGTATGTGGATGTTGTTGACGATGATGCTGCCAAAACCCTGGATGGTCCCGACGATGCCGGTTCCACCGATACCGTGGTCTTCGTTCTCTCCACCTCCAATGGAAAGACCGGAGCCTCCGATGCCATGATCGCCGGTGCCCGTCGGCTGCGCGGCTGTCATCGCTGGCATCAGAACCTGGAGCGCTATTCCGCCCAGGAGAAACTGTCTTCTCGAGATCGTTGACGGGCTCATGCGTCAGTCTCCGTCTCGGAAGCGGCTGCTGCCGGAGGAACTGCGTCACCCTCCTCGGTCATGACATAGACGCCCGTGATCCAGCGGCTGTTGCCGCCGGGATCGTCCTTGATGGCCTGATGGGCGATCTTGTTGAGCTTCAGGAGCAGCGCCATCCCTTCCTTGCGCCCAATCTCGTCGAGCCGGGCTGCCAGCGCTGGAGATATCCCGTCATAATGAACGGCGCGTTCGAAATAGGGAGGAGGGTCGTTCATCAGATTCATGACCGATGCCTGGACGTGGTCACGAAGGTTGCGGGTAAAATAATGCCGGCGGGCTTCGTCCCCGGCATTCGGGACGATCGATGAGAGGTTGAGCTGGATCCAACCGTTCTGATCGACAACGACAATGTCTCTGTCCAGCCAGTCGTCCAGGATCGAGCGAGGATGGACGTCCTTGGTGATGTCGCCCACCAGGCTTTCGAATGACGGACCGCCGTCGCTGGATGTGCGGCGCAGGGCGCTCGGCCTATCCTCCGCATCGCAATAGAGCGGATCGGCAAGCCATCTCGCAAGAATGCGGCTCGTCTGCGAAACACTCACGGTGAGAAAGGATGCCGTCAGGGCCTGTCCACGCAGCCGGTTGACGTCCTTGCGGTGGATGCCGGTCAGAAGCGAGATACGGCTATCCGTCTGCTGTTTGTTCGGCAGCGTAAATTCGTTCTCCGCAACCTCGATATAGAGGCGGCGAAGAATGGCCGAAAAAGCAGTGAAGTTGAAGCCGGAGGCGAGAGCGAGTTTGACCAGCGGGCGAAGCACGCGGACGAGCATGGCCTGCAAGGTCTCTTCGGAGAATGGAAGCTTCGCGCGCGGCTTTGACATCAACAATACACTCGGTCCCTGAAAGACCATTGCCGGCAGACTTCGACAGTCGCCCTCCATCTCCCTATGGCAAAGTCCAGACTGCCGCAACGGACAAGCCACATGCAAGACCAGCCTATGCCATGCTCCCGGGCGGCGCGGCCGTTGTCACGCCGCCTTCGAGACGAGATTTAGCGTGGTCCGTTAATGAGTTACCGGATGCGGCTCGGGTGAAAGCACCGCGCCATGGCGCCAGTCGATCAGCCGGTCGATACGTGCAATCTTGTGGAAAACCTCGAAGACATCGAATGACGCGCCTTTCTCGATATGGCCGGCCAAGAGCTCGCAAAGCTCGAATATTTCGGGCGGCGTGCCGGTCATCTCGACGCCGTCATCGGTGAAAACGCCTGATCGCGGCCATGCCCGCGGCTGTTGTTCGTCGAGTTTGCAGCCGACGAAAGGGATTGTATCGATGATGCCGGCAGCGAGCGCGAAGGCGGCTTCCGTCACGATTTCGGAGCAATCCGTGCTCGGCTGTTTGCTTAAGGCTGGTATCTGCAAGCGCTTGAACTCCTTCATGTCAGATCCGTCAGAGGTAGTTGACCAAACTCAGGCCCTGGAGTTTCGAGACGAGCGTATAGGCCGTTTCCAGTTGCGTTTGCAGTTGGTTGACGAGTGTCGACGCCTCATAGACATCCACGCCCTGGAGATCGACGAGCTTTCCCTGAAGCAGGGTTGATTGAGCGTCGAGGGCGTCATTTGCCTTTTCGACCCGCTCCTGCGAGAGGCCGAGCTCGCTTTGCTGCGTGACGATGCCGGCCGTTGCCTGCGCCGCATAAGCGATAGCCTTGGATGCAACGGTGCTCTGCGCATCGGATGCGAGATCCTGACCGAAGAGGGACGACACGACGACGGATGCAAGCGCGAGATAACGCATGCCTTCCGAATTCGCGTTGGTGGACGAGGTGATGGTTTCCGATCCGCTGATCCGGCTTGTCATGTCGGTGCTCGAGGCAGTCGACCAGCCGTCTGCAGAGTCCGTCCAGGCGCTCTCGGAAAACATCGGCTCGACCGTGTCGGTGATGAATGTGCCGATTTCCTCGCCCGTCAGCTCGTTCACGTCTTTTCCGAGGCCGGTTGCATAGTCGCTCAGCGCCGTCACGATCGTATCCGAGACCGTGGAAGTTTGGTCGGTCAGGGGCTGGCTGTCGAGGTTTGTCCCGCCAAACAGGAACTCGCCGTTGACGGCCGTATTCGCCGTCGAGATCAGTTGCGAGACCGTGGAGCTCGCTGTCTGCAAGGCGACGGCGATACTCGTCGTATCCTGGCTCGCCTGAAGCGCGGTCAGGTTCGAAACCAGGCTGTCGCCGGCATCCTTGAGGTTTGAAAGGGCCGTCTGCGACGCGTCCATGCGCAATGCGACGACGGAATTGCTCGTTTGAAACGACGCGGCCTGGTTGATGGCGCTGGTGAAGTTGAGCGACTTTGCAGCGCCGGCACCAAGGGCCGTACCGATATCGCTGTAGGTTCCCGTCGTTGCCTCTGTCGAAGCGCTCTGCAGCTTGGACTGGGACTGGCTGATGGTCAGCTTGAGAACGTTTTGCATCGCCGATGATGAGACAAAAGATGCTTTCATGACTAGCTCGCTATGTCGAGGAGCGACTTGAACATGTCGTCGATGACGTTCAGGATTTTCGTCGCCGCTTTGTAGGATTGTTCGATGTCGAGAAGCAGCGTCAGCTCCTCGTCGAGGTTCACGCCCGCTTCATTGGAATAAGCCTCGTCGGAGCGCGACAGGGCCGCCGAAGTGGTTTCGGAGGCCGTCGTCGCATCGCTGCGATATTGCTCGAGCCAGCCGATGGAGGCGCTGGCATAGTCCGTCAGGCTTTGCGTCGTGGAGAGGCCGGCATCGGAAGAGAAGGAGCGCTGTTCCGTCAATGCCTCGTACAGGGCGTCGAGATTGTCCGAGAAGCCGCTGTCTCCCGACGTGTTGAGATCGGTGATGCCGCTGATCGTTCCATCGCGCAGCTTCGTCGCATCGCCGCCGTCGCTCGTGACGACGGCTGTATTGACCGAGATGGTGGACGCGATCCCGGTGATATCGTCGGTGTCGGACGGCGTTGTCCCGGTTGCGCCCGATGCTGTCGTCCACACGAAAAGTCCGGGTGCGCTCGTGCTGCCGTCGGTTTCGGAGAAGATCTGGACGAGCGATTTGGCGATCTCGTCGAGCTGGGCCTGGAAGGTCGGGGCGACCTCGTCGCGAAGCTGCAGCAATGACTGCAGGCTGCCCGAGGCAGTGGTCGTCGATCCTTCGCCGGCGTCGAGCGCAACCCCGTCTATGTAGACGGAATTGCCCTCCGTTCCCGCGACATAGGTTGCTGTCGAGGTGAATGAGACGGTGCGCGGTACGGTCTCGAACAGCACGGTGCCATCCGAGGTGTAGAGCGCCATGTCGTTATTGCTGCGGACGACGGAATTGACGCCGACGATCGAGGAGATCTGCTTCAAGAGCTTTTCGCGCTCGTCGAGCGCCGAGGATGTATCCGCGCCGGTCGATGTCGCCAGTTTGACTGCGTTGTTTGCCGTCTCGAACTGCGACAGCAGCGTATTCAGCGTCGAGACCTGCGTGGCGATTTCCGCGTCGGCGTCGGTTCTGATCGACTGAACGCCGTCGCTTGCGGTATTCAGCGAATTGGCAAGATCCTGCGCGGCGGTGACGGCCGATTGTGCCGCGGTCGTGCTGCTCGGCGAGGTGCCGAACGTCTGGAGCGCCTGCTGGAATGCCGCGAGATAAGTGCTTGGCGAGGTCTCGTAGTCATTGCCGCCCACCAGCGACTTCAAGCTTTCAAGGCCGGTCAGAAGCGTTTGCTGGGCGCTGTCCTTGGAATTCGTCTGCAGGTACTGAGACAGAAGCGCGGTTTCCTGCGCCCGGCTGATGCTGACGACCTGTGCGCCGGAAAGGGATGTCGTGATCGACGCTTCCCGTCTCACATAGTCGGAGTTTCCTGCATTGGCGATGTTCGTCGAGACGACGCTGCTTTGCTGGCCGGTATTGTTGAAGATGCTTTGTGCGCTGTTTAAGGCGGAGGTGAGCGACATGCCGACGCCCTCCCTATCGTTTCAGATTGACGAGGACATCCATGATATCGGAGCCGGTCTGGAACACCTTCGAATTGGCGGTATAGCTGCGCTGCGCTTCGATCATCTCCGTCAGTTCGCCGGCGAGATCGACGTTCGAGCTTTCGAGAGCGCCGGACTGGATGGAGCCGAGGCCGTTGGTCTGCGGGAAGCCGGTTACCGTCACGCCGGACATTCCGTTGGCGGTGTAGACGTTGCCGCTGAGCAGCGTCAGATTGTCGGGGCTTGCGACCGTCGCGAGAGGAATCTGGTAGAGAGACTTCGTCGTGCCGTTGGCATAGGAGACCGACACCACACCATCCGTGCCGATCGAGACCGCACTCACAGCGCTCGCGGCCTGGCCGTCGGCCGAGCCCGTCGCCGAGAAGTCGGAGGCGAGCTGGGTGAAATCCGAATAGTCCATGGTGATCGTCTGTGCCGTCGTCGGATCGACGATATCCGTGTCGGTCGCCGAGGTGAGCTGTCCGTCGGCGTCGAAGGAGAGCGTCGCGACGCTGACGGCGTCGGAGGAGTAGGGGAAGGACGTCGTGCCGCCGGTGGTTGCGTCGGCATTGCGATAAACCGCGACCTCCCAGGTGCTTCCGGTGACCGCGCCGCTCGAATCCGTCGTCACACCGGTTTTGGTGAAATAGTAGTCGTATTGGACGGTAGCGCCGAGGCTGTCATAGGCAACCAGCGACATTTTCTGCGTGTCGTCGGTAACGCTCGACGTGTTGGCGCTCGGCAAAGTCGTCGTATCGGTAACGACGGTCGCTTCGGAGTTCAGGTTGCCGCTGAAATAGGCGCTGCTCGAGGCAACGGCGCTCAATCCCGACTGGGACACGTTGACCGGCACCAGGCCGTCAAAACCGTTGACGACCACCGCCGGCACGCCGGAATCATAGGAATATCCCATCAGCGTGTAGCCGGCGCCGTTGACGAGATTGCCGTCGCTGTCGACAGAGAAGTCGCCGGCCCGGGTGAGCACCGGCGTGCCGTCGGCACCTTGCACGATGAAGAACCCGTCTCCCGAGATCGCCAGGTCGTAATCGGAGGTCGTGTAGGAGATGTCGCCCTGTTCGGAAATCGCCTGGCGCACGGAAGTCTGGACGCCGCCGGAATTGTAATTACCCGACGAAGACGGCAGGACCAGCGACGAGAAGGACGTGGAAACGGCCTTGTAGCCGGTGGTGTTGGCATTGGCGATATTGTCGGAAACCGTGCTGAGCCGGTTTGCCTGGGCGCTCATGCCGGAGACGGCGGTTTTCATGCTTCCAAAAATGCTCATGGCTCGATCCTTTAAGGTTTGGGAACATGCCATGTGACGAAAGGCTTCCAGAGCCCGGATGGCGGGCGCACGACATCGCTGGCGCCGGGCAAAAGCCGACACCGGTCGATGATCTGATTGTCTGGACTGACCCCGTGATGGCGATAGGCGCTTCGGCTCATCCGCGCGCTGGTTATCCGTGCGCCTGTGACGGCGCACACTTCGAACGTTTCCATATTTCGGAAGCGACCCGACTGAAGGCTCTGCCGGCTCAACTGCCGGGTCGCTTAAAACCGTCTCATTGCAGATCCTCCAGCGACCGCAATGGCGACGGCTTAACGACCGTCAGCTCGTGGACTGTGCAGACAATGAACCGGCGCCTGACGTGTCGAGCAGACTAAAGAGCTGGCTCGCCTGGCTTTCGGTGACGTCATCCGGCTTACCCGCCATGAATTCGTCCAATGTCACGAGCCCGTCGCCGTCCGTATCGAGATCGGAGAGCAGGGATGCAAACTGGTCGTCGTCATCGTCACTGGACGACGGCGGCGGTCCTTCGGGGCGTTCCGACTGCTGAGCGGACATGGCCTCGGTCAGCGTATCGATCGATAGCGAGCCGGCACCTTCGCTGTCGAAGCTGTCGAACAGCGTGCCGGCCTGCTCCTCGCTCACATCGGACGGCCGACCTGCAACGAATTCGGCTTTGCTTACCTGCCCGTCGCCGTCGGTATCGAGATCGGAGAGCAGGGATGCAAGATCGTCATCGTCGGAAGGTGGCGGGGGTGGCGGCCCCTCGGCACGTTCCGACTGCTGGGCGGACATGGCTTCGGTCAGCGCATCGACCGATAGCGAGCCGGCACCTTCGCTGTCGAAGCTGTCGAACAGCGTGCCGGCTTGATCCTCCGACACATCGGACGGCCGGGCTGCGACGAACTCGGCCTTGCTGACGTAGCCGTCGCCGTCGCTGTCCAGCTGCGCAACGTCCATGTCTGCGCCGCCGTCCTGCTGCTCGCTGGAAGCGGACTGATCGGCGAGGCCGTTCATCGTCAGCGACATCAACTGCGACATGAGTTTCTCAGCGCTGTTGGCCGCGTCTTCGCTGAGCTGCTGGGTTGTGGTTGATTTTTTTGCCGAAACCGTATTACAGGATAGGACGTCCTGGGACGCTGACGTCGAACTCTTGCTATAGGAATAGGAAGACATTGACGTTGCGGCGGAAATGGTCGTCATAAGCGCTCCATCGCTAGAGGGTGGGGATGCAACGCATTACAGAACTGATGAGTTCTCTAAATCGAAATTACTAATGCCACAACCGAAAAAATCGTCCCTCAGAAATCGTAGTCTCCTTTCTGCGGGCGTCGGCTTGTGCTTCGATGAGGCGGTCTAGATCATCATGGATGTTGCCGACGATCCCGCAGATGAGCCGCGCAAACGGGGCCGGCCGAAAGTCTCCAGCGATGATGACAAGCGCGTGCATATCGTCGAGATTGCCCGCCGCGTTTTTGTAAAATACGGCTACGCCGGAAGCACGACCGCGGTCGTCGCCACCGAGGCGGGTGTTTCGAAACAGACGCTCTACAAGCTGTTTCAGAGCAAGGAAGAGCTGTTTGCCGCCGTGGTCGGTGCTCATCGGCGCATGATGCTCGACCTGCCACGGCCTCCAGAAGATCTCTCGATCGCCGAGAGCCTTGAACGCATCTTCATGATCGACATGGATGAGGACAAGGATGCCGATCGTGCCGGTTTCCTGCAACTCGTCTTTCGCGAAGCGGGGCAGTTTCCCGAACTCGTCGACATTCTGCAGCGCGAAGGCATGCGTGCCAGCCGGCAGCAGCTTGCCGACTGGCTGAGCGACCGCAGGGCCGAAGGCAGGCTGTCGCTTGATGATCCGACCAGCGGAGCCCGCATGCTGATGGATATGATCTTCGGTGGCATGGGGCCGCCGGAAGGGCGTGCTCAGGCCTGGCCCGACCGGGCGGCACTGCTTGCCCATCTCCGGCGCTGCATTGCAATCTTTGCCGCGGGCGTCGGCGCCGCGTGACCCGATAAAGCCGCGATCCCTCGGCTTTCGACGTCCTGTTGCATTTTCGAAGAATTATAGTACCATGTGGTTCTATTAAATTGATTCGGCCGCATGAATGCGGTCCGTCAGCGCCATGAACGGCGGCAACATCTCAGCAAACATGAAAAGTTTCAACCGTGGCGGCCGGCAGGCTTTCGCGCGCGCATGCTCATGAAAGGGACAGGCGTTGGTTTCCACCTATGTGAGCTACCTCTCGGTCGCCAGAAATCTGAGCGCCAGTCTCTCGAGTGTGGCTTCACAGGCAACGGTTTCCCGCGACAGTGACTACTACAAGGAAAACATCGACAAGGTCACGACGGTCGATGAATTCATGGGCGATTACAAACTCTACTCCTATGCCATGAAGGCATACGGGCTAGAGGACATGACCTATGCCAAGGCCTTCATGAAGAAGGTGCTGGAAAGCGACCTCAGCGATTCATCGAGTTTCGCCAACACTTTGAGCGATAGCCGCTATGCCGAATTCGCCGCCGCCTTCAAATTCGGGGGCGAGACGAAGACGGCGCAGTCAGACGTGCAGCGGGACAATCTGCTCGATGCCTATGAGGAATCCTTCGACACCGAGGCGGACGACATCACGGATGAGACGGATTATTTCGAAGAGAATATCTCGTCGATCACCTCGGTCGATGATTTCCTGTCGAGCTCCAGACTGAAGAACTATGCGCTTACGGCCTTCGGCCTCAGCACCGAATACACGTCCAGCAGCTTCCTGAAGCAGGTTTTGACGAGCGATCTGGATGATGCCGACAGTTTCGTCAACCAGCTCGGCGACGACGTCTATGTCAGCCTGGCAAAGGCCTTCAACTTCAACGAGGATGGCTCGACCGACGGCGATGTGATGTCGGAAGACCAGATCTCGCTGGTGACGAGTGGCTATGCGGTGGCCTCGTCGACGATCGCGTCCACGGAAACCGGGGAGGCCTACGACACCTATTTCGCTGCTGAAATTGGCAACATCACCTCCGTCGACCAATTGATGAGCGACGACAAGCTGGTCGGCTATCTCAGGATTGCCTACGGTCTTTCCGACGACGAATCCGACAGCTACATTTCGGCGGCCCTGAAAAGCGCCGACATCGCCGAAGCGATCGGCTTGTCCGACCTGCACGAGGCCTTCAATTTCGACGAGGACGGCGCGCTTGCCGATGGCGACACCGCCCAGACCTCGGACCAGACCGCCACGACCACGGCAGCCTTCGATGAAAATTATGAAGTGCTGGTCGCCAATACCAGCACGGAAGACGCCACCGACAACTATACGACGCGCATCGCCAGCGTCACCTCGATCGATGATTTCCTCGTGTCGAATGCCGATGACGACGATGACGACAACGACGATCTCCCCGAACTGTGGGAAATGGCGTTGCGCGCCTATGATATAGACCCCGACAGCGTTTCGAGAAGCGAGGTCCGGAAAATTCTCGAAAGCGATCCCACGGACTCGAAAAGCTATGTCAACAGCCTGAAGGACGACCGGTTCGTAGCCTTTCGCAAAGCATTCAACTTCGACGACAATGGCGACGTCACCGTTCCCTTGCAGGCCATGTCGGAATCCGTCGTCGACGACTACGCCGCCTATTACAAGCAGAACAAGATCCGATACCTTGAAGGCGACGAGCTGACCGAGGCGACCGACGCGGCGAATGACGAGATCACCTATTTTCGCGAGCAGATGGCGACGATCACGACGGCCAGCGAATTCCTGGCCGACGATCGCCTGGTTAGCTTCGCGCTTGAGGCGAAGGGGCTCGATCCGGACGATGTCACGTCGGACGAACTGAAGAAGATGTTCTCTTCCGATCTCGACGACGAAGATAGTTACGTCAACAAGCAGGACGACAATCGTTTCGCCGAACTCGTCGGCTCGTTCAATTTCGATCAGGACGGCAATATTTCCGCCGATCCGACCGGGACCGTGCAGCAGCGCGGTGACGTGCTGGAAACGATCGACTCCTATGTCAGGCTGACGCTCGAAGACGATCAGGGCGACAGCAACACCGGCGTGCGCCTTGCCCTCTATTTCGAACGCAAGGCGCCGGAGATCTCGAACGCCTATGATATTCTGGGCGACAGCGCGCTCTTCGAGTTCTTTACGACGACCTTCAACCTGTCCAGTTACGTCTCGAATATGGACGTCGAGAAGCAAGCCGAGATGGTCAACAATTTCATCGACATGGAGGATCTGTCGGATCCTGACAAAGTCGACGATCTGATCCAACGCTTCACCGCCATGTATGACATGGCCAACGGTACGGGCACCACGTCGTCAGCCCTTTCGATCCTGACCGGCTCGTCGACAATAAGCGCTGACACGCTGCTTGCGGTGGCGCAGTTGAAAAGCAGCTGAGCGGCCCGCAGTGCGCCGTTCCCGGGGAGGCTGCATCGCTGCCCGCGGCAGGGCGGGCCGCCGGCTGTCTTTGCCCCCGGATGCGCCTGATGAATGCAGCGCTGGTTGAAAATAAATTATACTGCACGTCACATTCATAATTAAATCCCCGTTAATGAGCATGAGCGAATATTCGCAAAATGGCTGGATCGACAGCGATGAATCTAGGAGGATTTGCGAGTGAATATTCTTGATCGTGGTGCAAATGCTGTCGCTGTTCTGGCGGCTCTATCGAATTCGCAAGCCATGATCGAGTTTGATTTGTCGGGCAAAATCCTCACCGCAAACGAAAACTTCTGCAGGGCGCTTGGTTACGAGTTGAGGGAGATCGTCGGAAAACATCACAGCATGTTTGTCGAACCTGCCTATGCATCCTCGGCAGAATACAAGGCTTTCTGGACGAAGCTGTCAGCAGGAAAATTCGATCAACAACAGTATAAACGGCTCGGCAAAGGCGGGCGCGAGGTCTGGATCGAAGCGTCCTACAATCCGGTGTTCCGTCGCGGGAAGCCGGTCAAGGTCATCAAGATTGCAACCGATATCACCGCGCAGAAGCTGATATCTGCCGAGCATGCGGGCAAGATCGACGCATTGTCCCGGGCTCAGGCGATCATCGAATTCACGCCGGCCGGCGAAATCCTGACCGCAAACGACAATTTCCTGACCGCTCTTGGTTATTCGCTTGCCGAAATCCAGGGCAAGCATCACTCGATGTTCTGCGAAAGCGACTATTCCAAGTCGGAGGCCTACAAGGAATTCTGGCGGAAACTTGCGGGCGGCCAACTGGTTGCCGACGAATTCATGCGTGTGGGCAAGGGCGGACGGAAGGTTTACATCCAGGCTTCCTATAATCCGATCTTCGACCTGAACGGCAAAGTGTTCAAAGTCGTGAAGTTCGCAACCGATGTCACGGCGCGTGTCGAGAATGTTGAACAGCTCGCCCGTTGCCTGACGAATTTTGCAGATGGCGACCTGTCGCAGACGATCCAGAAGCCTTTCATTCCTTCGCTGGAACGGCTGCGCACCGACTTCAACAGCGCTTCGGAAAAGTTGAAGGACGCGATGGCAACGGTGGCCGAAAATGCCAAGGCGATCTCGGCCGGTTCCAACGAAATCCGCACCGCCGCCGACGACCTGGCAAAGCGTACCGAGCAGCAGGCGGCATCCGTCGAAGAGACGGCGGCCGCCCTTGAGGAAATCACGACGACGGTCAAGGATTCGAGCCGCCGCGCCGAGGAGGCCGGTCAACTCGTCTCCCGCACCAAAGACCACGCGGAACATTCCGGCCAGGTGGTTCGTGATGCGATCGGAGCGATGGACCAGATCGAAACCTCGTCGCGCGAAATTTCCAATATCATCGGCGTCATCGATGAGATTGCCTTCCAGACGAACCTCTTGGCGCTCAATGCCGGCGTAGAGGCGGCACGGGCAGGGGAGGCCGGCAAGGGTTTTGCGGTCGTTGCTCAGGAGGTCCGGGAGTTGGCGCAGCGGTCGGCGAAAGCTGCAAAGGAGATAAAGAGCCTGATTACAGCCTCCGGTTCTCACGTCGCAAAGGGCGTCGCCCTCGTCACGAATGCCGGATCCGCGCTTCAGGAAATCGCCAGTCAGGTTCACGACATCAACACCAATGTCACGGCGATCGTGGAGGCGGCGCGCGAGCAATCGACGGCGCTCGGCGAGATCAACCAGGCCATCAACACCGTCGACCAGGGAACGCAGCAGAATGCCGCGATGGTCGAGGAACAGACGGCTGCGAGCCATGGCCTCGCACGCGAGGCCGCCGCACTTTTCAAGCTTCTTGAACAGTTCCGTTTCGACGATGCTCCGATATCGAGACTTTCATCCACGCAGGCGGATCGTCATGTGCCCGCACCGACGGCTTTGAAAGTTGTTCGTACGTCGCCCGCCGCGTCCGTCCAGCGCGGGTCGGCCGCCGCCGCGCTGAAGTCTGATTGGGAAGAATTCTGATCAACCCAGAAATTGCTGTCGGCGGCAAGTTCGTCCGCTTCCATGATCCATGAAGGGTCTCACTCCGCGTCACGCAGCACTGCGAGGAGTAAGGTCGCATGTCCCTTACCGAAGATGAAAGATTGAACCTTCTCTACGAGGCAAGCATTCTCGATACACCGCCGACGACAGAGTTCGACGCTATCGTCCGTCTGGCCTGCAATATATTCAACATGCCGATGGCATTGGTTTCGTTCGTCGACGAGCAGCGGCAGTGGTTCAAGGCCCAGCAAGGCTTCACTTTGAAAGAGGCGTCACGCGAGCATTCCTTTTGCGGCCATGTTGTGGAAACAGGGTTGCCGCTCGTCGTTGAAGATGCCGGCAAAGATTCCCGCTTTTGGGAAAACACATTCGTGAACGAGTGTTCCGTCCAATTCTACGCGGGCGTTCCGCTTTTGGAAGGGGAGACCTGCTACGGCAGTTTTTGTGTCCTCGATACGAAGACCCGCCGTTTCGGCGATCGGGATATCGAACAGCTCCGTAACTTGGCAAGCGTCATCGTGGGCCTGATTCGGGAGCATCGTCAGCAAAGCCAGCTGAAAGAGCAGCAACGTGAACTGGAGTTGAAGCAGGCTCGGTTCGAACAGACCGAGCGCTCTGCCAAAGTCGGTGGCTTTGAGATGGATCTCAACACCGGTACGATCATCTGGTCGGACCAGATTTATCGCACTGTCGGATTGCCGGTCGGTAAACGAATGACCTCGGAGGAGGTGATCGGCTGCTATGCTCCGGAAGAGCGCGACGGCGTCAGTCGCAGGATTCGCGGTCTCCTGAATGGCTCGGAGATCGGCGTTGACAAAGAGTATCGCATCATAACGCCAGAAGGCGAAGAACGATGGATTCGCGTGGTCAGCGATATCGAACACCTGCACGGTGAGCCAAAACGTTTGTTCGGCATCGTTCAGGATGTTTCCGAAAAAGTGCGCTACGAGCAACGCTTGCTGCAGGCGGCAAATGCCGATCCCCTGACCGGGCTTGCCAACCGGGCGGCATACAATGCTCACATGGCGAGGCTCACAGCGACGGATGCCGCCTCCATTGGTTTGCTGCTGGTCGACGTCGATCGCCTGAAGCAGGTGAACGATATCCTGGGCCATGCGACCGGTGACCTGCTGCTGAAAGGCGTGGCATCTCGTCTGGACGAGCGCTTGGGAAAGCGCGGAAAGGTCTTTCGCCTCGGCGGCGACGAATTCTCGGTTGTTCTGGACGCACCCGCAAACGCGCGGGTAATGCGTTCACTCGCGCGACACCTGATTGAATATATCGGCCGCCCTCTGGAGGTCGCGGGATCAACGATAAATCCCACGATAACCGTGGGAGGCGCGATTTCGGAAGGTGAAATGGATGCGGCGACGCTTTCGCAAAACGCAGACTTCGCCCTGTATCACGCCAAGGAAACACGGCGTGGAAGCTACGTTCAATATGAGCCCAGCCTGCGTTCGAGGATAGCCCATCGCATTCAGATCGTCCGAGAGGTGGAGTTGGCGCTTACCGAGCATCGAATGGTGCCGCATTATCAGCCAATCGTGAGCTGCGCCGACGGTCAGGTATGGGCGTTTGAAGCGCTGGTGAGAATGCAACGTCCCGATGGATCAGTCGTATCGGCGGCGCAATTTCATGAAGCCTTCACGGACTCGAGTGTTTCCCATCACATTACGACATGCATGCTCGATCATGTCGCGACCGATATCTGCAAATGGATGGACCGGGGGCTGAGTTTCGGACGGGTTGGCATCAATGTCAGCGCCTCTGATTTCATGAGGGGTGACCTGGAAAGCCGCATCGTTGGTGCGTTCGCGTCGAGAGGCATTCCGCTCGATAAGCTCGTGCTCGAAGTGACGGAAACCGTCTTCCTGCAGGGCTTGGAAGACACTGTTGCAACAACGCTGCAACGTTTGCGGAAAAGAGGCTTGGCCGTGGCGCTCGATGATTTCGGGACGGGCTATGCATCGCTGACACATTTGCGGAGCCTGCCCGTCGATATCATCAAAATCGACAAGAGCTTCATCGACACCATGCTCGTGGATGAATCGAGCCTCGCAATCGTAGAACTGGTGCTCAACCTGGCGCGGAAGCTCGACATGAAGGTCACGGCGGAGGGCGTCGAAAGCCATCGGCAGGCGATGTGCTTGCTGGAAATGGGCTGCACCACCCTCCAGGGCTATTTGTTTAACAAGCCGATGGACCGCGAACACGTGGGCAGCTACCTATCTGCATCAAAACCACATTGTACGGAGAATTCAGGAGAATCGCGGACGGGTCTGCTGCTCTTCGGATAGTCATCAAGATGGCGTGTCGAAGGTGGTGCGGGGCCTTCCCCGCGCTCCTTTGCGCCATCGGGACGGGCCTGCGTCCACATCAGCAGATCAGCGTGCTTCGAGCTTGTCCAGGTTGGTATGGATGATCTTCAGCGCCGATTTCAGCCAGGCCACCTCCGCCTCGCTGAACGTCTCGACGCCGACCGCCTCGAATTCTGCTGCGAGCGGCATCAATTTCTGCACCAGCGCATCGCCCGAGGGGGTCAGCGCAATCGAAACCGTGCGGCCGTCGTCGGGCCGGGTGCGCGACACCAGTTCTTTCTTCTTCATCACAGTGACCAGGCGCGACAGGGTGGAGAGCTCGACCGTAACCATGGGGCTCAGATCTGTCAGCCTTTGCGGTCCCTCCTGCTTCAGGATCGCAAGGACGCGGTACATGGGCAAGGTAACGTCAAAATCGTGCAGCCGCTCCGAAAAAAGCTCCCCCATGCGCACGCCGACGCGATTGAGAAGGTAGGGAAAGGATCCGGTAAATCGATAGGACATTTTCGCTCACAACTATTGCATCCGCACTGAATAGCCTTAGGCGAGAGCATGTGCAATCAAAAGTCGCGTTCGTCAGGACAAATGAAAGCCGGCCTCATCGAGGCCGGCCATGGTCGCGGGCGTGCTTGCCTTAGCTAGTCAGTGCACGACGACGTCTCCCTTTTCGGTCGTGCCATGGAGGAAGGTGAGGGCCGTCAAAGCGCAGCCGACCACGGCCGCTATGGCGAAGATGTAGAAGTTCCACTCCGGTGCGAGCCCCCGCTGCAGCACTGCGCCGCCGATCAGCGGCCCGGCCATGCCACCAAGGCGGCCGACCGCGAGCGAAAATCCGAGCCCGGTTCCGCGGATCTGGACTGGATAGAAGCGGCCAACCAGAACATTCGAGAGGATCTGGGTGCCGATCGTTCCAGCGCCGGCAAGAGCGACAAGCGCGTACATGAAAACACCCTGCTTCAGTGTGAGCATGTAGATCGCCCCAGCGCCGATGGCGAACAGCACGGCGACAGTCATCTTCACATGGCCCCTATCGGCAATCCGGCCGGCAATGACGATACCGATGGCGGCGCCGACATTGAGCATGATTGCAAACAGCAGCGCCGAACTGATGTCGTAGCCCATTTTGTTCATGATGGTCGGCAGCCAGTTCACCATGCCGAAAGTCAGCAACAGAGAGCAGAAGTGAATCGCCCAGGCATTCAGCGTCAGCGCAAGCCGCCCTTCCGCAAACAGCGCCCGTACGCCCTGTTTTTCCGAAGTTGTCGGCTGGTGCGGAACCCGTTCCAGGCCAAAGCTGTCGCAAACCGCGTCGGCCTCGGCGCGGCGGCCCTTGGCGGCGAGCCAGTCGGGCGATTCGGGCAGTGATTTGATCAGGAACGGCAGTGCCAGCAAAGGCGCGCCGCCAATGATCATCAGGGGGCGCCAGCCGTAATGCTCAAGAAGAAGCATGCCGAGAATGCCGGAAAGGATGCCGCCCAGCAGATAGCCCATGAAGGACAGGGAGTTGGCCAGGGCCTTCCGTTTGGCGGGCGAAAATTCGAGAATGAGCGCGGTTACGGTCGGCAGAAGTGCGCCGAGCCCGAGCCCGCTCAGGAAACGCGTGGCTGCGAAGACCGGGAAGTTCGGAGCAAGCCCGCTGGCGATCATCATGAAGGAAAAACTGGCGAGGCTGCCGAGAACGACTTTTTTCCGGCCGATGCGATCGGCGAGCGTCCCGGCGATTGCCGCACCCAGCAGCATGCCGAACAGGGTCAAGGCGGCGGCACGGCCGACGAGGGATGGATCCAGCGCCCATTCCGCCTGTTTGAGTAGCGCTGGTGCGATTACCCCATAGACGACCAGGTCATAGCCGTCGAACAATATCATGAAGCCGCACATGGCAATGACACTTGCCGTCGTTTTGGTCTGCGCCACCATGGCGCTCATTTCCTGCGAAGACATGGCTCCTCCTCCGTGATCTCGCTTTGAAAAAGGCTTCAGCTGTCCTGGAGCCTAGAAAATCAAAGATTACCTCCGTCGTCATCGGGCTTCTGAACGGCGCGCTAGGCACGCTGCCCGATAATCCTCTCCCACCCGATACGTAAGACAATAGAATATTGCAAATGCAAATATTGCAATAGAAAATATGGTGCGATCAAAATTATCTTCGGCAGGCGGTGGGAACGCATCTGCAGGTTATCCAATCGCAGCTCTCGTCATCACGAACGGAAAATTATTTGCGTTGACAATAATTGCAAATGCAAATAAATGATGGAAATCGGAATGGGAGAGAGATCATGCAGATTTTATCCGATGGAGTGGTCGGCGCGAATTTTCGTGCCGCAATGCGCAAATTTCCAGCGACAGTGACCGTGATCACGGCGGTGAAGGACGGTGTCGACCATGGCATGACGGTCACGGCGGTCACCTCCGTTTCCATGGATCCGCCCTCGCTTGTGGTCTGTCTCAACAACAGGACCCTGCTGCACGAAATGCTGCTTTGTCAGCCGGATTTCGCGGTGAATGTCCTCAGTCACGCGCAGCGGCCGCTGTCTGAGGCATTCGCCGGCAAAGTCGAGCCGCATGCGCGCTTCGGACTGGCGAACTGGCGGCGGCACGAAGCCGGAATGCAGCTCCTCGACGGCGCCAACGCCAATGTCGTCTGCCGCCGCATGGCTGCCGTGCCCTATGGCACTCACACACTTTTCATCGGGCAGGTCGTTCACGCGACCGTCGACCCCAACACCATACCGCTCATCTACGAGGACGCCCGCTACTGCGTCTCGCAGCCGGCGGCTTGATCCCGCCAAGGAGGAGAATATGAAGCTTGAGATCATCGAAGGCGGTGCCGATAATATCGCACGCCCCATTCGCGGCGCTGTACTGAAGGACCGCATCCTGCCGCTCCTGCCGGCCTTCAAGGACCGTGCGCAGGCAACCGAAAAGGCACGCCGGGTACCGGCGGAAAACATCGCAGCTCTTCGCGCTGCCGGTTATTTCGATGCGGTCAAGCCGGCCGCTTATGGTGGCGCGCCCGGGCCTTTCGCCGATCTCGTCGACGCCAATCTCGAACTGGCCTCGGCCTGTGCCTCGACCGGCTGGGTCGCGGGTCTTCTTGCAGCCCATCAATGGCTGCTCGCAATGTTTCCGAAGGCCGCGCAGGATGACGTCTGGGGCAAAAATCCGGATGCGCTTCTCTGCGGCTCCTATGCGCCCGCCTCCTTGGCCGAGGCCACCGAAGACGGTTATCGGCTGAACGGCCGCTGGGCTTTTGCCAGCGGCTGCGAGAATGCCGACTGGTCGCTCTGCGCCGCCGTCCTGCCCGCTGAAGGTGCCAGCAAGCCGGTTCCGGCCTTCCTGCTGGTGCCTGCGACGCAGTATGAAATCGAAGACACATGGGATGTCGCGGGACTGGCGGGCACCGGCTCCAAGACCCTCATTCTCGCCAATGTCGTTGTGCCGAAGCATCGCGTGCTCACTTTCCCGGAGGCCACCAGCGGCCGGACGCCGGGCGCCGGCCTCTATGCCGACAAGGGCCTTTTCAACATGCCGCTTCTCACCGGCATTCCGTCCTGCCTCGCTTCCGCCGCTGTCGGCGCCGCGAAAGGCGCGTTGGAAAGCTATGTCGCATCAACAGGTAGCCGTGTGACCCGGGGGGCGGTCGCGGGCGGCAACAGCCGCATGGCAGAATTTGCGACAATCCAGCTCAGGGTGGCGGATGCCGCTGCCAGCGTCGACGCAGCCCGCGAGATCCTGCTCCGGGATGTGGCGCGCGCCGAGGAGCTGGCGGGTTCAGGACGAGAATTCACCATCGAGGACAGATTGCTCAGCCGGCGCGGCCAGTCCTTTGCCGTCACCCTGGCGCTCCGGGCCGTCGAAGCCCTGAACGCTTCCACCGGCGGACTTGGCCTCAACATGGACAATCCGGTTCAGCGCGCCTGGCGCGACGCCAATGCCGTCGGCCGTCATATCAGCATGAACTGGGACGCCGTCGGCACGATGGTCGGCCAGCACATGCTCGGCCTCGAGCCCAAGGGTCAATATTAAAACGAGAAAGTTGGAGGAGAAACATGCAAGGCAAGATCGCGCTCGAAGAGCATTTCGCCATTCCCGAGACGCTGATGGATTCGGCGGGTTTCGTCCCGGGAGACTACTGGACAGAGCTTCAGTCCCGATTGCTCGACATTCAGGACAAACGACTGAAGCTGATGGATGCGCACGGGATCGAGACCATGATCCTGTCGCTCAACGCACCGGCCGTCCAGGCAATCGCCGAAACCGGACGGGCCATAGATATTGCCCGCCGCGCCAACGATGCGCTGGCCGAAGAATGCGCCAAACGTCCCGACCGCTTTCGCGCCTTTGCGGCCCTGCCGCTCCAGGATCCCGAGGCCGCCGCACGGGAGCTGGAACGGTGCGTGAAGGACATGGGCTTCGTCGGAGCCCTGGTCAACGGCTTCAGCCAGCGCGCCGATACCAATGCGCTGCTCTATTACGACCTGCCGCAATATCGCGGCTTCTGGGCGACGGTCGCCGCGCTCGATGTGCCCTTCTATCTGCACCCGCGCAATCCGCTGGCTGAGGACAGCCGCATCTATGAGGGCCACCCCTGGCTGATGGGGCCGACCTGGGCCTTCGCCCAGGAGACGGCGGTCCACGCGTTGCGCCTCATGGGATCGGGACTTTTCGACGAACACCCGAACCTCCGTATCATCCTCGGCCATATGGGCGAAGGTCTGCCCTACATGATGTGGCGCATCGACAATCGTAACGCCTGGGTCAAGGTGCCGCCGAAATATCCGGCCAAACGCCGCATCGCCGACTATTTCAACGAGAATTTCTACATCACGACTTCAGGCAATTTCCGCACCCAGACGCTGATCGATGCCATGCTGGAAATCGGCGCCGACCGGATCCTGTTTTCGACCGATTGGCCGTTCGAGAATATCGATCATGCCGCCGATTGGTTCGACACCACGACGATTGCGGAGGCGGACAGGGTGAAAATCGGCCGGACAAATGCCAAACTGCTCTTCGGCATTTGATGGAGGGTGAGATGGCTGCGACGAAGTACCCGCTTTTCACCGAAGAAAACTCGGTCGAGGCCGTCAATGCGCGCATGGGCGGGGATATCGATCCCCGCCTGCGTGAGATCATGTCGGTTCTCGTGCGGCATCTCCATGCTGCAGTGAAAGAGATCGAGCCGACTCATGAGGAATGGCTGACGGCGATCGACTTTCTCACCAGAACTGGCCAGATGTGCAATGAATGGCGGCAGGAATACATTCTGCTCTCAGATGTGCTGGGTGTTTCGATGCTGGTCGATGCGATCAACCATCGCCGGCCTTCCGGCGCGACGGAAAACACCATTCTCGGTCCGTTCTACGTGCCGGAAGCACCGCGTTATGCACGGGGAGCGAATATCTGCCTCGACGGCAAGGGCGAGCCGCTCGTGGTCGGCGGCTTCGTCAGGGATACCGCTGGCAATCCGATCGAGCACGCATTGATCGACGTCTGGCAGACCAATGACGACGGCTTCTATGACGTCCAGCAAAAGGGCACGCAGCCGGACTGGAACCTGCGTGGTGTCTTCACGACGGACGGCGAGGGCAGCTATCGGTTCCGCTCCGTCAAGCCGCGCTATTATCCCATCCCCGACGACGGGCCGGTGGGCAAGCTTCTGGGCCGCCTGGGCCGGCATCCGAACCGCGCGGCGCATATCCATTTCATCGTCAGCGCCGAGGGGTATGATCCCGTTGTCACCCATATGTTCCCCCCTGATTGCCAATATCTGGATCAGGATGCGGTGTTCGGAGTGAAGGAGAGTCTCATCGCCGATTTCCGGACGCAGCAGGAGGACGCCGTGGGCGAGGACGAGGGCCTCAAGGCGCCTTATTGGCAGGTGGACTGGGATTTCGTGCTGACAAAAAGGGCTGAGATCTGAGATGGAGGACTTCGTCTATACCGGATTGGCAACGCGCGTGATTTTCGGCACCGGCACGCTCAAACAGCTTGCCGATGAGGCCAAGCGGCTCGGCATGTCCCGGCCGCTGGTCCTCTCGACGCCGCATCAGGTGAGCGAGGCGGAAAGAGTGGCGGGCCTGATCGGACCCCAGGCCGCGGTCTTTTCCGGCGCCGTCATGCATACTCCCGTCGAGGTGACGATGGAGGCGATGAAGGTCGCTGCGGAAGCCGGCGCCGACGGCGTGATCGCGATTGGCGGCGGCTCGACCACCGGTCTTTCCAAAGCGATCGCGCTTCGCACGGATTTGCCGCAGCTCATCGTGCCCACGACCTATGCAGGGTCGGAAATGACACCCATTCTCGGACAGACCGAAAATGGCAGCAAGACAACGCTTCGGGACAATCGCGTGCTGCCGGAAACGGTGATCTATGATGTCTCGCTGACATTGGGGCTGCCAGTGGGTCTATCTGCGGTCAGCGGCCTCAACGCGATCGCGCATGCGGTTGAAGCGCTCTATGCTCGCGACCGCAATCCGGTGACCGATCTGATGGCAGAGGACGGGATCCGCGCCCTGGCGCGGGCATTGCCGCGTATCGGCCGCGATGGCCTGGATGTGGAGGCCCGCTCGGATGCTCTCTACGGCGCATGGCTCTGCGGCATCAGCCTGGGTTGCGTCGGCATGGCGCTCCATCACAAGCTTTGCCACACGCTGGGCGGCATGTTCGACCTGCCGCATGCCGAAACCCACAGCGTGATCCTGCCTTACGTGATGCGGTATAATATGCAGGCCGCTCCCGATGCGGCCCAGAAGGTCGCGCGGGCACTCCGAGCGGACAATGCCGCAACCGGGCTTCGCAACCTCGCACAGGAGATCGGGGCACCCCTGTCACTTGCGCAGATCGGAATGCCGGCCGAAGGCATAGGGACGGCGGCCATCGAGGCAACTTCCAATCCCTATTGGAACCCGGCGCCCGTCACCGAACCGGCCATTCGCGCGCTGTTGACGGACGCATTCGACGGCGTTTGGCCCGACTGACTGTTTTCGGGCTGCGCGATAGCTGTCGATCCTCAAATGTGGAGCGTCAAAGGACCGAAATCATGCCGCCATGGCAACACGGCGGCATCAGAGCGACATCAAAGACCGGCGGCGCTGGTTGGCCGCCAGCAAGTTAGTCCTCCGCCGGACCGTAGAGCCCGAGTTGGTCGAGCAGCGCCCGCTGCCGGTCGGCGCTTTCGACGAGCAGGGCGGTGTAGCGATCGATGAGCCGGCTGCGATGGCAGGGATCCGAAACGGCCGAGAGCCCGCCCAGGATCGCCGCGACCTTCATCGAGGTCTGCTGCAACTCGTTGAGGATCTCCGTCTTGCCGCCGGCCTCCGCGACTGCCTGCTTCGTTACCCGGCCGATGCCTGCCGGCGTGCGGCTGCCGGCCGACACGTAACCCTCCGGCAGGTCGCCCTTGAGATTGGTGACCGATTTGAAGCGGATGACGTCGAAGATCTGGTCGACCGCCTGCTTGGCGCCGTTCACCCGTGAGGGATGGTCGGTGTCGGCGGCGGCGTGCGGCAGCAGTTCCAGCTTGCCCTTATGGCGCTCTTCGAGTGGCAGGTAAGGAAGTATCGGCCCGCTGAGCTTGCCGGTCGCGGCGTCCTTGAAGAGGTCGGCGTCGATCGCCGCATGAGCAATCTTGCCCGACGACAGGGCCTCGTCGAGCGCGGCGACATCGACGACCTCGCCCCGATCGTAGTTGACCAGCACCGCGCCATCCTTCATAGCGCCGAGCACCTTCGCATCGACAGTGCCGGCGTTGGAATAGACGCCGGTTGACCCGTCCAGGCGGCCGAGACCGATATGGACGGAGAGTATGTCGGCGCCGCTCGCCGCTTCAACCGGAGTCTTGGCGTAGTCGAAGCCTTCCGCCTCAATCCAGCGCTGGTGATGCTGGCGGGCGTAGATCGCCACCTTCATGCCGAAAGCCTTGGCGAGCTTGGCGACTTCGCGGCCGATATTGCCATAGCCGAGAATGGCGATTTTCCGGCCTTCGAGCTTGGCGGTCGGAAAATCCTTGAGCTGGCGGCCTGTATCGAAGTCGCCCCCGGCGACCATCCGATGCAGCCTGTCGACCGGCAGATCGGGCACGACCTTCAGGATCGCCTTGATCGCCATCTGAGCGGTCGCCCGGCTGTTGATGCCCGGCGTATTCATCAGCGGCGCGTTGCCGCCCTCGCCATTGCCGCCACCCCAGGAGGCCGAGCCCATATTGCCGGTGCCCGCACCGATGCGCACGCCGCCGAACGGGAATACGGAGGCTTTTGGAACGAAGGTCGCCGCCGCGATCAGCGCGTCGTACTGGCCCTTGTCGGTTTGCGGCAGGATCTCTGCCTCCGTGCTCAGGTTCGGCTGATAGAAGAAATGGACGCGGCCCTTCTCGAGCGCCGAGCGATCGCTTAGCGCCCTGAGGTGGAAGACGCCACCCTTTTCCTCGATATAGGCCTTGATCTCGCTGTGATCCGGCTGACCGCCAGCGTCGAAGCGCAGGCCGACCAGGTCGGCGATCAGCACGGTATAGGCGCGCGCCGGATCGTCCTTGCGGGCCGTTGCACCAGCGCCGGCAGGCGCCTCGAACGTGACGCCCTCCTTCGCCAACTCCTCTTCGAGAACGACGATCTTGGCGCGCAGATAGGCGTATTGCAGATTCTCCAGCAGTGCGACGACATCATCCGGCTCGCGGATGCCGCCAACCCAGGCGCGGTAGTCGCCGGGTGTGCCTGGGAAAGCATTGACGTAGCGGGCGGCGTCGAGGCCGGGCTCGTATTCGCCGTTCGGATGGGTCATGCCCTCATAGCCGAGCAGTTGTTTCGAACGCGCGATGATGCGGGCATGGATGTCGGCATCGGCGATGCCGACATCCTCGACCTTCAGAAGCGTCACCGCCGCGCCGCGCCGCTCGGCATCGGTGACGGTCAGCGACAGAAGCGGATGCGACTTGACCCAGTCGTCGATCACGTTGCGATTGGCGGCAGAGCGGCGATTGAGCTCGACGACGGAGCCGACCCGGGCCTCCGACTGCAACAGGCCGAAGGTGGTCTCGGCAAAAGCGAGCGCGCTGTAGGTGTTGATGACGCCGCCGAGCATGCGGTCTTCGGCAGCATCGTAGAACGGCCCTGCATCGACGGAGCGCTTCGCCGAAAACGGCCGCCTCGGATCGATCGGCGGTGCGATCTTCAACTGGCGTGGGATCGCCCAGGCCGGATCCTGCTGGTTCTTCTCGATCAATGCCAAAGCATGCGGCGTGAAGGAGGCGACGAAATAGCCGGAAACCCCGCCGATCGCCTTCTGGAACGGCATGAACAGGCAGCACTTCGCCATGACGGCGCTGACCAGTTCGGGCTCCCACGGCATGGCGCCGAGCATCGAGGTGGCATCGAACACCGCATGGCGATTTGCCGGGTCGCCATCGAGCCAGTTCAAAAGCTCGCGGATCTCACGGCTGGTATAGGCATTGGCGCCGGTCGTTTCGTGACCGACGCCGACGAAGATCGAAACGCCCAGGGCTGACAGCTCCGCTGCCGTCGGGATCACGCCTTCGGAGGCGGCAAAATGAATGCGGCTCTCGCAGCCCTTTTCGGCGAAGCGCTGCATCTCGATCAACTGCGTGGCCCAAGACTGGCGGAAGAAACCGGCCGCCCTGGAGGGATCGCTCTCTGGCCGCGGCGTATCGACATAGACATGCTGGGTCGCGTCGTTGGCGTTCATCAGATGCTGGATGCAGACCGTGTAGCCGCTGTGGCCGCCGCCGAGTCCCACTGCCATGCGGTTCGTCTTCGGAAAGCCGAAATAGCGATGGATCGCCCGCATCATGTCGGTCAGGATTTTGTCTGCGGGATAGCCGCGATGCATGCTCCGGGAAATCTCGGCGGTCGTAAAGCCGCCGATGTCGTTACCCCTGTCATCGAACTTGCGATAGGTCTTCTCGATCCACGCGTCGAAGGCCGCGCTCCGAAGACGGCTGTCCACTTCGTCGGTGGTCGCATCCGTGATCGGACCGACGCCGAAGAACGGGTTGGAAGGCCGCTTCGGTGCGCCCGATCCGGTCAATTCGAGCGCCTTCAGTCGCTGTTCCTGCATCTGCGCGATATTCATCATTGTTTGCCTATCTGTGCTTGAGCCGGGGCATGGTGCCGATAATGAAGCGAACGCCTGGGAAAGATGATGGCATATGCGTCGAACAGCAGGCGGAATGCGTCATCCATACGCCTGCGTGACGTAATGCGACGAATAAGGGCGAGGGGCATGGTCGGTAACCCCGCAAATCACATTCGAAGCTGATTTGAAGATGACCATGGACTGGGCTTTGGGTGACTATGGCTCACGCATTCATGAACCAGATTGATAACCGTATGCAACGGAAAGGGCCTAATCAAAGGACGGAGTTGCACTACCTCTGCTGACGGCGTCGACCCGCGCCTATGTCCAACGAGCAAGGTGGAACAGTTCATGCCAAGCCAGACACAACTGGAACTTTCCCGTCGAGATTTGCTTATCTCGTCGGCCGCAACGATCGCGGTCACCGGAGCCGTCACTCCCGCGGCGGCACAGTCCCCAGGAAATGAAATGGCGCATACATCGAAAGTTTCCTTCACGGTCAACGGCGAAAGACGTGATCTTGAGGTCGACAACAGAACTTCGCTGCTCGACGCGCTGCGCGAGCACCTGCATCTCACAGGCACGAAAAAGGGATGCGATCACGGTCAATGCGGCGCCTGCACCGTCATGGTCGACGGCCACCGGATCAACTCCTGTCTGACGTTGGCGGTCATGCACGAAGGCGATCGGATCACTACCATCGAAGGTCTCGGCCAACCCGGAAATCTTCATCCGATGCAGGCTGCGTTCGTGAAGCATGACGGGTTTCAGTGCGGCTACTGCACGCCGGGACAGATCTGTTCCTCCGTGGCGGTGCTCGAGGAGATCAAGGCCAACATACCAAGCCACGTCACCGGCGACCTTACGGCACAGGCGGTCGTCACTCCCGTCGAGATCCGCGAACGCATGAGCGGCAATATCTGTCGATGCGGCGCCTACTCCAACATTCTCGATGCCATTTCGGAAGTCGCGGGGATAAAAGCATGAGAGCCTTCACCTATGAACGCGCCTCGTCGGTCGAGGCCGCGGCCAAGGCGGTCGCCTCCAATCCCGAAACAAAATTCATCGCCGGCGGCACCAACCTCCTCGACCTGATGAAGCTCGAGATCGAGACACCGACGCATCTGATCGACATCAACGGTCTCGGCCTCGACAGGATCGAATCCACCCCCGAGGGCGGGCTGCGCATCGGAGCCTTGGTCCGCAACACCGACCTTGCCGCCCATGAGACCGTTCGCCGTGACTATGGCTTGCTCTCCAGGGCGCTCGTTGCGGGCGCCTCCGGGCAGTTGCGCAACAAGGCGACGACGGCCGGCAACCTCCTGCAGCGCACGCGCTGTCCCTATTTTTATGACCCGAACCAGCCGTGCAACAAGCGGCAGCCGGGCAGCGGCTGTTCCGCTATCGGCGGTTTCAGCCGTCAGCATGCGGTGGTCGGCGTGAGCGAGAGCTGTATCGCCACGCATCCGAGCGACATGGCCATCGCGATGCGGGCGCTCGATGCCGTCATCGAGACGGTAAAGGCGGACGGCAGCCGCCGCTCGGTACCTATTGCCGACTTTCATCGGCTGCCCGGCGACACGCCTGATATCGAGACTGTTCTCGAGCGTGGCGAATTCATCACCGCGGTCCTGCTGCCGCCGCCGATCGGCGGCAACCACATCTATCGCAAGGTCCGCGACCGCGCCTCCTATGCCTTCGCGCTGGTCTCGGTCGGCGCCGTTATCCAGTCGGACGGCACAGGACGCATCGCCGTCGGTGGCGTCGCTCACAAGCCGTGGCGCATCGAGGCAGCTGAAGCTGAATTGCCGAAAGGTGCGCGGGCGGCGGCGGGCGTTCTTCTTGCCGATGCCCATCCTACAGAACAGAACCGTTTCAAGGTCGACCTGGTCGAGCGCACGCTCGGCGCGGTCATCGCCGAAGCAAGGGGGTGAGCCATGCAGTTCGACACACCAGCGACAACCAACCCGATCGACAATCTGAAGGTCGTCGGCCAGCCGATCCACCGCATCGACGGTCAGCTCAAGACGACCGGCCGGGCGATGTACGCCTATGAGTGGCATGACCCGAACATGCGCTATGCCTATGGCTATCCCGTCGGCTCGGCCATCGCCAAGGGCCGCATCACGTCGATGGATGTCTCCGCCGCCAAGAGGTCTCCCGGGGTGCTTGCTGTCGTGACGACGCTCGACATCGGCGAGCGGAAGAAGGGCAAGTTCAACACCGCCAAGCTTTTCGGCGGCGACGAGGTTCAGCACTATCACCAGGCAATCGCGGTCGTCGTCGCCGAAACCTTCGAACAGGCGCGCGCCGCAGCCGCGCTGGTCAAGGTCGACTATGCCGAGGAAAAGGGTGTATTCGACCTCGGTGAGGCAAAGGTCTCAGCGGTCAAGCCGGATGAATCGCAGCAGCCCGATACCGCGACCGGCGATTTCGAGACTGCCTTCAGCGCAGTTCCCGTCACTCTGGACGAGACTTACACCACGCCCGACCAATCGCATGCGATGATGGAGCCGCATGCATCGATCGCCGCCTGGAACGGCGATGAGGTGACGGTCTGGACATCAAGCCAGATGATCGATTGGTGGCGGTCCGATCTTGCAACGACACTCGACATCGACAAGGAGAAGATCCACCTGATGTCGCCCTTCATCGGCGGCGGCTTCGGTGGCAAGCTGTTTCTGCGGGCGGATGCCGTGCTTGCCGTTGTCGGCGCGCGTGCGATTGGACGCCCCGTCAAGGTTGCCTTGCCGCGCCCGTTCATGATGAACAACACGACCCACCGGCCGGCGACGATCCAGCGAATTCGCATTGGAACCGAGCGTGACGGCAAGATAACCGCCATTGCCCACGAAAGCTGGTCCGGGGACCTTCCCGGCGGAGGCCTGGAGACCGCCGTCAACCAGACCCGTCTTCTCTACGCCGGCGCGAACCGGATGACGGCGATGCGGCTGGCGACGCTTCACCTCCCCGAGGGCAACGCCATGCGCGCTCCCGGCGAGGCGCCGGGACTGATGGCGCTCGAAATCGCCATCGACGAGATTGCCGAAAAAGTTGGTATGGATCCTGTTCAGTTCCGGATCGTCAACGACACGCAGATCGATCCCGAGAAACCGCAGCGGCCTTTTTCCCAGCGCAATCTCATCGGCTGCCTCAGGCTCGGTGCGGAGCGGTTTGGTTGGAGTGAACGGGGAAGGCCGGGTTCCAAACGGGACGGCAACTGGCTGGTCGGCATGGGTGTTGCCGCTGCCGTCCGCAACAACCTCGTGCTTCCCTCCGGCGCTCGGGTAAAGCTCGACCGGGAAGGCGTCGTGACGGTTGAAACCGACATGACCGACATCGGGACGGGCAGCTATACGATCATCGCGCAGACGGCCGCCGAAATGATGGGGGTTACGATCGACAAGGTCGCTGTCCAATTGGGCGACTCGCGTTTTCCTGTTTCGGCGGGCTCCGGCGGACAGTTCGGCGCCAATTCTTCCACCTCGGGCGTCTACGCAGCCTGTGTCAAGCTGCGTGAGGCCGTCGCCAAAAAGCTCGGCTTCAACTCAGGAGACATCGTCTTCGAGAATGGAGAGGTCCGCTCGGGCGATCGTTCAGTGCCTCTTGCCGAGGCCACCGGTCCAGATGGTCTTGTCGGCGAGGACACGATCACATGGGGCGATCTCACCGACACGCATCAGCAATCGACGTTCGGAGCGCATTTCGTGGAGGTTGGCGTCGACATCGCCACCGGTGAAAGCCGCATTCGCAGGATGCTCGCAGTCTGCGCGGCGGGCCGCATCCTCAACCCGATCACCGCCCGCAGCCAGGTCATCGGCGCAATGACGATGGGGGCCGGCGGAGCGCTCTCCGAGGAACTCGTGGTCGATACCCGTCGCGGCTTCTTCGTCAACCACGATCTCGCCAGCTACGAAGTGGCGGTGCATGCCGATATTCCGCACCAGGAGGTGATCTTCATGGACGAAACCGATCCGATGTCGTCGCCGATGAAAGCCAAGGGCGTCGGCGAGCTTGGCCTTTGCGGCGTCGCGGCAGCGATCGCCAACGCCGTCTACAACGCGACCGGCGTGAGGGTCCGGCATTATCCGCTCACGCTCGACAAGCTGATCGGCGGCCTGCCGGACGTGGCCTGATGATTTCGACGGCGGTCTCGAAGTGGGCTCGCCGTCGCTTCCTGTAGGATTGTCCATGAATCAGATAATCGCGCCGATAATGGCGCCAATTCCCGTCAGAGCCTCGTCCAGCGACGATCCTGCGGAACTGCTTCGCTTCGCAATAGACGCCCATGGTGTTGGTGCGGCAGCACTCGCCACCCTGGTCGAAATCCGGGGCGGGGCCGCGCGCGCGCTCGGCGCGCATGTGGCGGTTGCCGCAGACGGGCGCTTCTGCGGCTATGTCTCCGGCGGATGCGTCGAAGCCGCAGTCGCTTCCGAAGCGCTTCTGGCAATGGCGGAAGGACACGACCGCACGGTGAAGTTCGGCGAAGGCTCGCCCTTCTTCGACATCGTCCTTCCTTGCGGCGGAGGAATCTCCGTTGCGATCCATGTTCTAAGGGAAGTCGGCGCTTTGCAGCATGTTCTGGATCGTCTTCGACGAAGGCGGGCCGCCGGCCTTGTATATTCGCCGGCGCGGCAGACGATCGAACCGGTCGGCCCACCGCCACGGGCATGCTGGCTCGGGCGAGAATTCGTGGGCGTCTATCGTCCGCGCACCCGCGTCGTTCTTTCCGGGCAGACGATCGAAGCACAGGCCGTCGCGCGACTGGCCGAGGCTTCCAGCTACGACGTAATCGTCCGGGAGCAGGGCGAGAAGGGCAGGGTCGCAGCCGACACCATCGATCCTTTCACGGCCGTTGTACTCCTGCATCATGACCTCGACGCCGAAGCCGCCATTCTCGAGACCGCGCTTGCCTCGCCCGGCTTCTACATCGGCGCGCTCGGGAGCACCCGGACGCATCGCCGGCGCATCGAGCGGTTGACGGCCATGGCTTTCGCAGAGGACGACATCCGCCGTATCAAAGCGCCGATCGGACTGTTCGGCCCGACACGGGATGCAACGTCGCTGGCGCTATCGGTGCTGGCGGATATCGCTGCGGCAAGACTGGTGGCTTTTGCTTAAGGCGTCGGTGGCGATCGTCATTCTCGCCGCCGGCCGGGCAAGCCGGATGGGCGAGGGCGGAAAACACAAGCTGCTGGCCGAGTTCGACGGCGTTTCGCTCGTGCGGCGGACAGCAATGACCGCGTTCGGGTCGGACGCAGCCTCTGTCGTCGTTGTCACGGGCCATCGCCGGCGCGAGATCGAGGCCGCGCTCGCTGGGATTGATCTCACTCTCGTCGATAATCCCGATTATGCGGAAGGCATGGCGAGCTCGCTCGTCGCGGGGGTGTCATCAAGGCACGCTCACAGTGCCGACGGCATTCTCGTCATGCTGGCCGATATGCCCGGCATTTCGACCGCCCACCTCGATGCCTTGATTGTCGCCTTTCGCAATGCGGGCGGCCAAGCCGTCGTGCGCGCCGTCTCGCGCGGCAAGCCCGGCAATCCTGTCATTCTGCCGCGTTCTCTCCATCCCGCGATCCTGCGACTTGAAGGCGACGTCGGTGCGCGCGGTATCATCGCCACGTCAGGCCTGCCCGTGCTCGATGTCGAAATTGGCGACGCAGCTTGCCTCGACGTCGACACGCCGGACGATATCGGGGCTGCCGGCGGCACGATAAAGAACTAAAGCGCGGGGATCTGCACCGGGCAGCTGAACGGCGCGGCTGTGGCCAGGCCTGCCGACTTTACCGCAGCGAGTGTCGTTCGACAGTCCAGCTGAAGGCAATCTCGCGGCGCGATCCGACGTGGGACTATCTGCGCAATAGCGCGACCAGCGATGTCGGCATCTCGACCGCGAAAAAATCCATCACCGCACCGATAATCACCGCCCACACGACCATCAGGAAAATGAGCGCTGCGATCCTGATTTCTACTGGTTGCACTATTCGTTCCGCCCCAGCATATGCCTCCCCCGAGACAAAACCTTGTTATCCCTCGCGTAAATCCGCTAGCGCGAGGGATGATGTGCGACCGTGGAGAGCATGGGCGCGTGCAGCGCCGAAGTCTTGGCTTTCTCAAAGCTGATGTCGCTTTGACCGATCAAGTCGCCGGACGCAGCGCTGTTGCTGCGTTCGAGATAATGGCCAGCAAGGAAGGAGCGGTAGGCGTCTGCGATACCCTCCTCAAGGCCTATCTTAGGAAACCAGCCGAGAGCGCGAAGCTTGTCGACGTTCAAGAGTTTACGTGGCGTGCCATCTGGCTTGGTGAGATCACACGTGATCTTGCCTTCGAAACCGACGACCTTGGAGACGAGATATCCCAATTCGAGGATGGTAATGTCTTCGCCAGAACCTACGTTCACATGACTTTCGGCGGAATAGGTCTTCATGAGATGGATGCAGGCGTCGGCGCAATCGTCAACATGCAGGAATTCGCGCCGCGGCGTGCCAGTACCCCAGATGCATATCTCTTGCTGCTGGTTGATCTTGGCCTCATGCGCCTTGCGTATGAGCGCCGGCATGACATGGCTTGACCCCAGGTCAAAATTGTCCTCTGGACCATAAAGATTGGTAGGCATGGCCGAGATGAAATCTCTACCGTGCTGGTTGCGATAGGCCTGGCAGAGTTTTAATCCGGCAATTTTGGCGATCGCATACCATTCATTCGTGGGCTCGAGCGATCCTGTCAGAAGTGAGTCCTCAACGATCGGCTGATCGGCGAATTTCGGATAGATGCAGGACGATCCCAGAAACATCAGTTTTTCGACCTGAGCCTTATGGGCTGCGTGGATGATGTTCGCCTGGAGAATCAAGTTGTCGTAAAGGAAGTCGGCCGGATAGGTGGCGTTCGCGAGAATGCCGCCGACCCTCGCAGCAGCCAGGAAGACAGCGTCGGGACGATTCTTACTCATCCAGGTCTCCACCTGCTCTTGCCGTCTGAGATCGACCTCGGCGCGGGTGGCCGTCAAAATCTCGCAGCCCTCGGAAGCGAGACGCCGCACGATCGCAGAGCCCACCATGCCGCGGTGGCCCGCGACATAGACCCTCTTTCCGGCAAGGCCGTAGATCACCTCAGGCATAGGCAAAACCTTTCGTGACACCGACCGACGGGACATTTCGTGCCATGACTTTCAAATCTTCGCGAACCATCTCCGTCACCAGCTGATCAAGACTGGTCTCATGTTTCCAGCCAAGCTTCGTGTGCGCCTTCGTCGGATCGCCAATCAGAAGATCAACCTCAGTCGGACGGAAGTAAGCTGGATCGATCTCCACCACACACTGGCCTGATGTCTTGTCGTATCCCTTTTCTTCAACCCCGTTCCCACGCCAATCAATCGGCATGCCCACCTTGGCAAAGGCCTTGTCGACAAAGGAACGAACCGAGTGCGTTTCGCCGGTCGCAAGCACATAGTCCTCCGGTTCGTCCTGTTGCAGCATCAGCCACATGCCGCGAACATATTCTCGTGCGTGTCCCCAGTCGCGCTTGGCATCCAAATTGCCGAGATAGAGCCTTTCCTGCAGTCCAAGATGGATCGCCGCCGCCGCCCGGGTGATTTTACGCGTCACGAATGTTTCGCCGCGGATCGGGCTTTCATGATTGAACAGAATGCCGTTCGAGGCGTGCATGCCGTATGCCTCGCGATAATTGACCACTATCCAATAGGCGTAGAGCTTGGCCGCCGCGTAGGGTGATCGAGGGTAGAACGGTGTCGTTTCACTCTGCGGGACTTCCTGGACTTTGCCGTAGAGTTCTGAGGTGGACGCCTGATAGAAGCGGGTCTTCTTGGTCAACCCCAGGAGTCGAATAGCTTCAAGTAGCCGAAGGGTGCCGGTTCCATCGGCGTTGGCCGTATATTCCGGCGTCTCGAAAGAGACTTGAACGTGGCTCTGTGCGGCGAGATTATAGATCTCGTCCGGCTGCGTTTCCTGAACGACACGGATGAGATTCGTTGAATCCGTCATGTCGCCGAAATGCAGAATAAACCGAGGATTCTCGACATGGGGATCCTCGTATAGATGCTCGATGCGGCTGGTGTTGAAGGACGATGAGCGTCGCTTGAGGCCGTGAACAATATAGCCCTTCTCCAAGAGCAACTCGGCCAAATACGCACCGTCTTGGCCTGTTATGCCGGTAATTAGCGCGACTTTTCGGTTCTTTGTCATTCCCATATCCATGGTTGCCCTCCAACTCGAATACCAATGCAGAAGTATATGATGCTGTTCATGTCGTACGGTATCACAAAAATGAAAGCGCATCTCCTAATATATTAAGTATTCATGCCTTGAAGCTATAGTATTTCATCAAAGATTTCGAAAATAATTCCGAGTCACTGAAATTATAAAGCGCGTGGTTTTTGGGATTTACATTGTTGATTGCGACAACAATTTCCGAGTTTCGCGAGCTTTTCATTTGCTGCAGGCTGAACTCGACCGCGCGGCGGCTCGTCTTTCCCCATCTAACAACTGCCAGTGTTCTTTCCGCCAGGGCGGTCAAATGCACGGTATCTGTCGAGGCGAGCACAGGCGCGCTGTCGAAGATGACAATCTGGCCGGCCGCGCCCGCCATCTCGATGATTTCTGCCAGGCCGTTCGAACGGACGCGCCGCTGAAGACTGAATTTGCCAGATGGAATGAAATCGATACCGCTTGGGTGGCGGTAGACGATGTCGCGGACATCGGCCCGACCATTCAGGAATTCGTTCAGTCCGTGCACTAGACCCGACCTGAAAAACGAATTGAGTTTTCCCCGTTTGAGGTCGCCGTCAACCAGCAGCACCGGAATTGCGGCGGCGGCAAGTTCGATAGCCAGCGATCTCGCGACCAGCGACTTGCCTTCTCCGCTGTGAGCCGACGTAACGACGATACTGTTCGGCAACTTGCCGCCATTGGACTGCTTGAGTGAAAGCACCACGGTACGGATTGCTTCGTCAAACATCGGGACCGGCATATGTTCGAACATCGTTTTCGAATTTTCCCACCGCGCCAGACGCGGGATAAGTCCAGCCGGTATCGTACGCGCCATCGCAGCTATCTGGTCGAAACTCCGGACCGTCCGGTCCGACATTTCGATCACGAAAGCGGCCGTTACGGCTCCCGAGATTGCGGCCAGGAGGGCGCCCACCAGATAGAAAAGCCGTCCACGTCCCTGTGACGCGAGCGGCACTGAAGCCGGTGACAAAACTTCCAATTCCGCCCCCGGCAGCATGGCCTTCGCGGCGAGGTCGCGGCGCTGGTCCTCAAGCTTGTCGAGTGCCGTTTGTTCCTTGTCGGCGATATGCTGCAGCCGCGTCAATTCCGTCTGCACCATGGCATCGCGTGTGCGTTTTTCATGAGCCTCAGCCAAGATGGATTGTATTGCCTCCGCTTCGTGATCGAGTGCGGCGAGCTTGGCACGCATTGTTCGGAGATATTGCTTGGTCGCAAGGTTGAGATCGGCACGGGATTGCTCGATCTTCCCACGCAGATCCACCACGGCCTCGGCATTGCCGTCATATGTCTGAAGAAGACGGGCGAGATCTTGCTCCTGTGCGCGAAGATCGCGTTGTTTTGTGGCAATGTTGTCGGGGACGGCGATATTCTCCGCGGCGACCGAAGCGTTATCCGTTGCTTCCAGCGTGGATATCGTCGCCTTTACCTCAAGCCGGCTTTCTTCGATTTTCCCTTCGCGGCCAGTGACTTCTATGAGTGACTTGATCCGTTCATCCTGAGCATCCTCTTTCGAGACGACGTCCATCGATTCTTGATAGTTGCGCGCAGCTTCGCGAGCAATATCCGCGCGGGCCTGCTGTTCGGTGATGCGCTGTCGGATCCATTCTTGCGCTGAATCCAGGCGGCCACTGACACTGAACTTCCGTTCATCGAGGTAAACGCTGATGACCCGGTTCGGGACTGCGGCTGCGAGTTGAGGATCATAGGAAGTGAAGCTGACCTGGATAACGTCACTCTTATCTTCGTGCCACACGCCGAGCGCCCTATAATATTCCGGGATGATGGCGTCGACGCTGTCCCGTGACGGCGAGGTGGGTTTTTCCGTGTCGAACAGGCCGCGCAACTTTGCCCGGATACTGTCAACGAGCGAGACCTCGCGCAGCGCTGGATTGAATTCCGGCCGCAGGTTAAACCGCAGTTCGCGGACGACTCGCTCTGCGATGCTTCTGGATAGAAGCCGCTCAGTCTCCGATTTTGCGTCAAGTAGATCACTGCGGCTGCTGTCGTCGGCACCAAGTGATGTTGCGAGAGGCTGGTGGACGATCAATCGGGCCCAGGCCTGATACGTGGGCTTCAACCCAGCGATAATAATCACCGTGGGCGTCATCAGCAGCACGGTTATCGCGATGATCATGATCATTCTTCGCCGGACGAGACGGAAGGCGGATGCCAGATCGAAGTTGTCCGCCTTGGTCTCCACCTGAAAGCGAGGGTCATAGCGCATCGGCGAGATGGGAAGGTTGCGGTCCGGCGGAACAGTGGAAATCGTCATCGTGCGCCAACCATTGCTTGAGGTTTCGCGGAAACGGTCTCGTAGAGGTTCTCGAGCGATCGCATATAGGCCATCATGCTGAAATGGTTGAGATAATGTGCGCGCCCCTGGACCGAGAGGCGGATGCAGATTTCCGGATCGGACACCAGCTTCGCCAGGGCTGCAGCCAGGGCATCCTGGTCTCCGACTGGGACGAAGATGCCGGTTTCGCCGTCGGTAATGACTTCGTCATGGGCCCCAACACGCGTGGTGACGACGGCGAGGCCGTGGGACAGCCCTTCGAGCACGGCCATTGCCAGACCTTCGGCGTGCGAAGGCAAGACCAGGATATCTGCATGCGCACACAGGGCTCGCGCCTCTCCGGCGTCAAGCCAGCCGGGCATCTCTACCAGGTTTGAAAGCGCCATGGCGTCAGCCTGACGGCGATATTCCTCGACAGGTCCGTCGCCTGCCAGTACAGCCCGCCACTGGAGTTCTTTCATGATCGGGTGGCTCAGGGCCAACAGAAGCTCCGTGACCCCCTTGCGTTCGCTCAGCCGGCCAAGGAATACGATCAACGGCGTCTGACCGACGCGAATATCGTGCGCCCCGGGATCGGGGACGCAATTGTGAGCAACGACCGTGCGGCGCTCGTCAACGCCCAAAAGTGTCGTCAGCGTCATGCGATCGCGCCGGCCGAGCGCCACAACGCAATCGGCATTCTGAAACATCCGACGGATGAGCCGTTGTTGGCGCGGCGAGCGTTTCTCGAAGTCGCCGGCGTAGTCGTAGTCGTGCAGGTGCAATATATGGCAGCACCCGAACAAACGGGCAGCCTCGGTCAGGATCAGCTTTCGGGAGGTGCTGCCGCGGCCGGCGATATGGATATGGTGAATGCGGGCTGGCGCAACAATCCGGTCCTTTGCCATCGTCAGGATGGCCCCGAGCAGCCGTGCGGGTGACGTCACCTTGGACCATCGAGCCCCTCTGGTATCGGTGACGAAATGTTTCGTGCCGGTCTCTTTGGCTGTTTCTGTGATATAGCCGACCAGCCTGCCAATGCCGCCACCGTTCTCGCAGCCGCCCGGAACATAGTGGCGGACGCTAGCCGCGCTCCGTGCCGCCACTCGAATTCTGTCCGTGAGGGCCTCTGTCAGCATGACCCGACCACCTCCCGATAAACGGCCGCGGCCTGGGCGCCGACGCGTTCAGGCGAATTCGGCCCTTTGGCCCATTCGAGTGCATTGGCACCGAAATTGTTTCTAAGCTCGCCGTTGTCTGCCAATGTCCTGATAGCTGCCGCGAGCTCTTTGGGATCCCCGGGAGGGACCACCATTCCCAACCCATTGGGCTGAACAGTGCCCCGCAACTCGCCGACATCCGTCACGATGACCGGTTTGCCAAATGCGGCGGCAAGGTTGAGCACACCGCTTTGGGATGCTTCCGTATAGGGAAGCACGACGATGTCGGCGTCCAGGAAAAGCTGGGCGACCTCTGCATCCTCGATAAAACGATTGCGAATATCGTAGCGGCCGGCATCCCCCATGAGCGGCTGGAATATCATCGGATTGTCGCCACGGCCTGCGACAGTGATGCGCAGGTTGGGAAGTGCGTCCTTGAGCATCGCCTCGGCCCGGACCAGATGTTCCAGGCCCTTGTAGGCAAAAATCCGTCCGAAGAGCAGGACGCGTATAGTTCCATCCGCTTCGCGCGGCGCCATCTTCTGTTGCCGGGCGAGTTCCGCATAGCGAAGGATGGAAGGATGCGACAGGACATGGACGCAGTCCGGCGATTTTGAATATCGATCGAGGACCAACCGCTTCAGTCCCTCGCCGTGGACGACAAGATGTCCGGATTGTTTCACCATCAATTCGGGGGCCCAGCCGGGCAGCGTTCGCGTATCGGAATCGCCGGGATGGATTTGCACGTCATGAACGGTGGTCACGAGCGGGATCGGGCGCCAGAACGGCACGGCGAGGTTCAGCCAAAGTGTAGAATTGCTGAGGAGATGAATGAGGTTCGGCCGTTCCCGCCGGATCAGACGCGTAAGCTGGTACAGAAACCAGGGATTGGAGAGAGAACGGTGTCTCGGCCAGTCCAGAAGGTGCAGGTCGACAGCCGGATCAATGGAAGAGGCGAGATGTGCATAGCGCCGGCGCGGTACGGCAAGCACAACGTTTAGGTGTTGGGCAACGCCGCTGGCAAATGAGATGGTATAGTCTTCCAGTTCGGAAACTAACAGCAGCGCCTTCATTTTGCTGCCTCCGACAAGCCGACGTCCAGACCGAGCCGTGACAGGCCGCGCACCGAGCGCAAACTATCGCGCGTCCGCCTGACAAGGTTTGGTTCGCCGGCAAAGAAGAGGCCTTCGACGGCAAGCTTGAACCGGGTGCGCGCATCGGCTCCCTGCAGCTTTGCCGACGCGATGCGATAGGGATAGTGATCCGTCAGATGTAGTCTTGCCGGCAGTTGATGGGTTGAGAGAAACAGGTTCGTCGCTTCAACGGTATGCTGCCAGTGCGTCATCCGCCTCCTCAGCGTGGTCGCATCCTCGGTCGAGCGATACCAGTTGTTATTGTGGATGCGGTAGAATCCAAGCGGATCCGGCAGGGCAATGACGTCCCCCAGAAACGGGTAGATGCCCACGAGCCAGGCGTCGGCTGAAATGCGGAATTGTTCGGGAATGCTGCCCGCAGCATTCCATGCGCTACGTCGTACCGCGATGGCTGACGTCATCGGAAAAGGCCACCAACCAGCCGATCTGGTGAGCAGCGCCGACAACGCGCCCGAACACAGGCTTCGAGGGATCGGCTTGGAAGTCGGCGTGCCATCGACAAGCGTTGGCTGCAGCCGGTGATAGACGAGCGATGCCTGAGGGTTGGCGCGGAATGCTGCAGCCGTCGCCGACAGCTTGCTCGGCGCCCACCAGTCGTCGGCGTCCAGAAAGCAGAGGATCTCGCCCATGCTTAATCCCACAGCGGCGTTGATCGCAGCGGCCTGTCCTGCGTTCTCCTGGAAGATCACCTTCACTCGGCTGCCATACGCTTCCAGAACGGACCGCGACTGGTCGGTGGAGCCGTCATCGACGACGATTATCTCGACGTTGCGGGCGTCTTGGCTCAACACGCTGTCTATCGCCCGCCCAACGAAGCGAGCGTAGTTGTAATTATTAATGAGGACACTGAGGGCCGGCCGTTCCATGACGCGTCTCAGACCGGTTGCGGCGATGCACCGCCGTACAGCAGCGCAAAGTTGCTTGAGAGGTCGACCTTTACGCAGCCATCGAGGTTTGGAGCCTCGGCGATGGTGATATCCATAATAGCTTGTCGGCCGAACAGCATCTCGCACAGAACCGGTGAGGTCGCCGCGACGAATAGAGCGCCCGTCGTGTTGCATAGAGAACTAGGATCATGACGCAGGAACATAGTAATCCTAAACCTTCCAGGCTTCGACTGCAGAGAGAGCCTCTGTCAGAATTGTTGCCTCATTCCAGTAGAACCGCGGCTTACCCGCCACGCTTCACAAGACACTCATCGCCACGGTACCGGCGAACGGACATGCGCAACACCTGCTCTTAAGGGCAATCCGCGGACATGAAGACCCGTCTTTTGGGTAAAGACCGGCTGAAAGCTTACGCCCAACACCGTCTTTGGGTGGAGCGAAGGTGCATTAGGCGTAGCCCGCCCTTCACTAGGACAGATTGACTGCGGCTGTGGCTGAATGATTGCTTGAGAGCAGCGCAGCGCGGAGGCCGACACCTGTTTTTTGATCTGCCGCGATCAACAGTCGCTTGTCTTTTCAAGTCAGTCGGGACGGACAATGAGAGTAGATAGCCTCGGAACTGCCAGCGGACCAACCATCAGTTGGCGGGCTATAGAATGCTGGGGTGCCGGCATATCCCTTTTTTTTCAGGCAGGCGCCCTTCTGCCGCTTATCCTGGCAGATGCGGACGGAACGCTCAGCGAATCCGCCAAATCTATACTGCGTCTTCCTTGCTTTCCTGTATATGTCTTTACAATCGTGATCCTGATACGCAATTTTCCGCAATTTCTAACAGCGCTCAGGCGAAATCTGATCGTTCCCTCGATCCTTATCCTGCCGTTTTTGTCTACCCTGTGGTCAATAGGGCCTCAAACGACCTTGAGGCGCGCAATCGGTCTTTTGTTTTGCGTGCTTCTTTCCTATGTGCTCGCGATACGTTTCACCCCAAGGCAACTGCTGTTCCTGTTATTTGTAACCCTCGGAGCCTGTATCGTCCTCAGTGTGGTTATGTCAGTGGTGTCACCAAGCCTCGCCAGTATGCCGGATGGCACAATGCGGGGCATTTTCATTCACAAGAATGTCCTGGGCTGGTACGCGTCCCTGATGATCTTGGCGGCGACGGCTGTGCTGATCGACGGGACGCTCGGCCTGCGGCGAACCGCGTTCATCTTGTTGGCCGCGGGTGTGATCTGCCTTGCAAGCTCCGGATCGATGACCGCGATCATTGCAACGTCAGTGGCGTATTGCCTGATCGGCTTTTATACCCTCCTGAAAAGAAGCAGCAGCATTGGCCGCGTGGTCGTCGTCCTGCTTTTCGTTCAGCTGTCGCTCGGCATTCTGATTTCGCTTCACGAATTCCTGGTTCCGGCCCTTGAAGCGCTCGGCAAGGACGCGACTCTGACCGGTCGGGTGCCATTGTGGGAGCTGGTTGATCGCGAAATATCCGATCGTTGGATGGTTGGCTACGGTTACCAGGCATTCTGGACAACCGTGAACCCCGAAGCGACGCGCATGTGGTTGAAGATCGGATGGGCGGCACCCCACGCGCATAATGGATACCGCGATATCTTGTTGAGCTTTGGAATAATGGGAATGATTCCGTTTGTTCTGCTGCTTCTCCATGCAATCCGCCAAGGCGCGACCCTTCACTGCAATGATCCGCACTACGGGTGGCTCTGGCTCAATGTTTTTACGATCATGATTCTGGTGATGAATCTGACCGAGAGTATTTTTTTCACTCAGAATGACGCCATCTTCATCCTGTTTACCGCAGCCATCATCATGTTTTCGCTATATGCGCCCGTCGTTTCGATCAGCCGTGCGCCACCTTGGCAAGCGCCCTCGCGCGGCCTTGCGAGCGGGTTGCAGATATCATGAGGCGGCGTTTTGGACTGACGCTGAGCATGTTGCCTGTCATGCTGTTTCCGCAGTCCGGTAATCCGGCTCCGGTCGGGACAGAGATAGATGCGCCCGAGCGCTTGCAGATGCTCGTCAGGGAGGCGACTTGCGCGGAAGCTTCGCCGACTTTGTCCGCCAAGTTGAATGGGACTTCATTAAGCGAGGTATTGAGCAGCAGCACCGAGGCACGGACGATATTTTACGTTTCTCCCAATGGCAAAGACAGCTGGAGTGGCCTCCTTCCGACCGCAGATCAGCAGGGCGGCGACGGCCCTTTCGCCAGCATTGAAAGAGCCCGTGATGCTGCCCGTGAGAAGGGCGGCAACAACACAATCGCGCTGGGTAAAGGCGATTACTACCTTGCTCACCCGATCGTCTTTGACTCCCGCGATAAGGGCTTGATCGTCACGGCAAGATGCAATGAAGCGCCGATTTTGCATGGGGGGCAACGCGTGTTCAACTGGACGCAGCAGGCCGATGGTCGCTGGACGGCGCCGCTGAAATTGCCACCGGATGAGGGGGTCGGTGACCTTTTCGTCAATGGGATACGCCAAACTCGGGCTCGATTTCCCGACGCTCCCGCTGATGGCGATCCACGCAAAGGATGGTTGTTTGCCGCAAAGTGCCAGCCTGCCATCGACGTGCGGGAGGGAAACACGCGCTTTTGTTTCCATGCCGGCGACCTTCCGGCAGTGGGTGATACAAGTGGACTGGTCGTGGACATCGTTGGAGGGTATCAACCCGGAAGCCAGTGGGGCAATGATACGCTCCCAGTTGTATCGATCGATGGCGCCGGCCGAACTGTCCATACCAAAGGCACAGACTATTTCTTTACCGCAGAAGGCAGCCGCTATTTCCTAACCGGAGCCAAGGCCTTGCTCGATGCTCCCGGAGAGTGGTGGTACGATCTTGTTGCGGGCCAGCTTCATTATATCCCCGTCGATCAGTCGTTACCCAGTTCCGTAGTCGTTGCGGGCATTTTGCCGACCTTGTTCAAATTGGATGGGGCCAATGGGATGGTTGTATCAGGGCTCGAGTTTAGAGACGGCGCTCCTGAAGGCAGCGGCAAGTTCTATACGGAAACCAGAGGATTTGGCGCCATACGGATCGAACACGCTGACGGCGTCAAGATTCTCGGCAACAGCATCGAAAATGTCGGCGTCGGGGTCCATGTGACGGAAAGCAAGGATGCGTTGATTGCCGGCAATGTGATTGCCGATGTGGCTGGCAACGGGATTTACGTCGGCACAAATTATGGCACGTTCGGCAAGTCGAACGGCTCCAGAATCCTTTCGAACCACATCCATGACATCGGAAAGGTTTACATTGAAACCGCAGGAATATGGTTCCAGGCGGCTGACAATGTCAGGATCGCCAACAATCTGATCGAAAACACGGCGCAGTTCGGAATCGCCGGCGGTTCGCTATGGGGTTCCAACGACGCCGTCTATAACGCTGTCATCGAGCACAACGTGATCCATAACGCCAACCAGCAGACGGCAGATGGCGGCGCCATCAAGATGATGGGGGAGCAAGCCGACTCTCTCAACAGCGTCATCCGCTCCAATCTGGTGACCGGGACCGGTCATCTCATGAACAGGGTCGATGGAACGTTCTGGCCTCCCGGATACGAGAATACCAGCGAATGGCCGTCTCCTATCAGCTGGGCGATCTATACGGATGGGAAGGCGAGCGGACTGCGTATCGAGGGAAATACGCTCTCGGGCAACATCGCGGCGATCGGTATCAATGGCGGTTGGAGCAACCTGGTGGCGGGAAACGTCATCACACACGGATCGGGCGCGGCTTTTCGGGTCGATGAGGGTACCGGCAAGGGTTGGCGTCCGCCATGGGCACGCCCCAATCGCATTGAGGAGAATGTTGTATCTGTCGACAGTGACAGTGGCATTGTGGCCTATGTCAACGCTCCCGATCTTGGGCTTGGATTTGTGCAATTCGCGCGCAACCGCTACAGCGGTAACTTGAACGACAAGAGCTTCAGGGTCCATCCGGAGATCATGCTTTCGGGAGAATTCGGCGGCCTAGGAGATCTTCAGAAGGCTGGAGAGGACACCGGAAGCGTAGTCGCGCCGCCCGAGTAACAAAAGGCGCCGCGACGAGGGGTGTTATGCGGCGATAAAGTCCGCAGCTATGGCGACCTATAACGCCCTTCAACCACGGCGTGCCCGCGCTGTGCGAGGCTTGCGGGTATAGCGCATGCAGGCATGCGCATCAAAATCGGGGACCTAGAGATCTGGTAGGGTGAGGCAGGTTTCCCATAGTGGGCGGGGCAATATTATTGGCAGCGAGCTGTCTCAGCATCTCTGCACTGAGCGTTCCGCGAACGTCAAGATCGCGATTGCAGCCTTCCCGGCATAGGGGTCAGGAATTCCCTGATGACTATAACTATACGGCACATCGCCGCTGGAACTTAGATCTGTCCGCAGCTGGTTGGTTGTGTCGGACGTCTCCGAACGCTCGCCGGCCGGGGTCTTCATCTCGCCTATCGGGTTGAGCATGTCTCTCTTCCCGACTTTGTTCGCGCTCAAACCTCACGAGCGTTGATCACGCTAGAGTGAATAGCTTCTGCGGCTCTGCGCGGGTCGAAGCGCCATTTCGGGCCAACGGTCATCAAAAAGAGCAATATGGCAAGCGGTGGGGTACATGGACTTACTTCGAATATTGTACGTCGTCGCGGCATAAGACGTAAATATGAAATCTCTTCTACGTCCAATAGCTGGAGCGGCAAGTATGGAGGCAATCGGCCTGCCGGGATATTCTGATGACAGTTTCGATCGCGAAAGCGTAGGTCATGGGAAATCAATCAGCAGGCAGCAGCCAAACTTCAGTTCTTCATCCAAAGGGTTCCCTAGAATGGACGAATGTCCTTGGTGTTCGCGTTTCGGCAGTCAATCTCAAAAGCGCGACGGGATTTATTCAAGAAGCGATCGAAGACGGCAGAAAGGAATATGTGTGCGTTCGCGACGCACACGGCATCGTCCGCTGCCAAGATGATCCCGAGCTCCGGTCGATCCACAACCGGGCGTTCCTCGTAACCCCCGACGGCATGCCGCTTGTTTGGGCGCTGAGACATGCTGGTCATGTGGAAAGCGACAGGGTCTATGGACCGGATCTGATGTTATCCGTCTTCGATGCCAGCAGCTCCAAGGGCTTGCGCCATTTCCTTTATGGCGCAACGGCCGAAACACTCGAGCAACTGCAGGCGCGCCTTCTGGCAAAATTTCCGCAAGCACGGATCGTCGGCTCCTATGCGCCACCTTTTCGCAACCTGTCGACGCGGGAGGAAACGGATATTGCTGACCGGCTCAATCGGTCGGGTGCCGATATCATCTGGGTCGGGCTGAGCAGTCCCAAGCAGGAACTCTGGATGGCGCGCATGCGCGATCGTCTGGAAGCATCGATGCTCATCGGTGTCGGAGCCGCATTCGATTTCCACGCCGGCCTCAAGCGGCAGGCTCCAAGGTTCATTCAAAGAAGCGGCTTCGAATGGGCGTTTCGGCTCTTGTGCGAGCCGCGACGGCTGTGGCGGCGCTATGCGCTCGTCGTGCCGACCTTCATCTCACTGACGGCATTCCAGAGACTGGGGCTTCGGAAGTTTCCAATCGAAGACAAGGTTTTTGGATCAAGCGTGCCAAAAGCGGCAGCTGTAAAGGTGTAGCCATCATGTCCCTATTTGCTTCGTCAGCAATGAGACCAGGTCCGTCGAAGGCATCCACATCAAATGACATGACGTCGCGGGCGATTCCGGCAGGTTCCGTGCCGCCCATAGCAGCTAAGACCGCCGATCCCTTTGCACAGGCAGCGTTGAATATATCAGTCGCACTAGGGCGCCAGCTTGCTCGGCTTGCAACATCGTCTTTCCTGGTCGCCGGCGACATTGCAAGCTATTTGATTGCCTACTTTGTTCTCCTGTCCGTTCTCCCCATGGGTTCGGAGGGCACAATGGTGGAGCGTACGTTCACGATCGCAGCATTCGCTGCGATGATCCTTTACGCGTCGGCCGGCCTCTATCCTGGATATCGGTTGTATGACCACGAACATCTCCGGCGGCGCACCATAGCTACCGTCAAGGTGGCTGTCCTGACGGCATTCGGAGCAATTGTCCTGCCGGAGGGGGAACGACTGCTGCTTGCCGTTATTGGGTTCCTCGCTCTCGGGCTGATTGTCCAGCCACTTGCGCATTGGCTTGCACGAGGCCTGTGCCGGAGACTTGGAATCTGGGGGGAGCGCGCGGTTGTCATAGGGGCGCGCAACCTTACTCCCGCGCTTGTGGCACATTTCGAGGACCACTGGCAGTATGGTATCAGGCCGGAGCCCTTTTCCCCCGATACTTTGGAGGCATTGCCCGATGGCGGGCCATCCATTGCCGTGATTGCCGGCGACACAGGCTCGCTTGGACCCGACTTGGCGGCGATGCGTCGGAAGTTCGTGGAAGTCATTTTGCTGTCCGACACGCCGAGCCTCAAGGTAAGCGGATTGCGACCTGCAGATGTCGGCGGAGAGATCGGCATTCGCCTCACCACTGGTGGGAGTTGGGTCAACTCGGATCTGGTTCGCCGAATCCTCGATCTCGCGATCGCCATCCCTGCAACGATCGTGGTTGCGCCATTCATCGCGTTCGCAGCGGCTGCAGTCTATGCCATCGATCCAGGTCCCGTCTTCTTCCGGCATACAAGGGAAGGGCGGTCCGGCAAGCCGGTGCACGTCCTGAAATTAAGGACGATGTACCAAGATGCAGAACAGCGCCTTGAAGCATTATTCCGAGACAACCCCAGCATGCGCGCCGAGTGGTTGAGCCACTTCAAGCTCAAGGACGATCCGCGCATCCTTCCGGTCATCGGACATATGCTGCGCTCTTCGAGCATCGACGAGCTCCCGCAATTGGCAAACATCATTGCGGGCGAGATGGCCTTCGTGGGACCACGCCCGTTTCCCGAGTACCACCTTTCGGCGATGGACGGCGAATTTCGGGCCAAACGCCGTTCCGTCACGCCGGGGCTGACGGGTCTCTGGCAAATATCCGAGCGAAGCAATGCGGATATCGAGCTGCAGCAGCAACTCGATGAGTTCTACATCGACAACCGGTCCTTGTGGTTCGACTTGCACATCCTTCTGAGCACAATTCCTGCGGTCTTAAAGGGCAAGGGAGCTTGCTGACCTGTTCCTCGTCCTTCGGCAATCATCACAACAACGGAGCACACCAATGCACGGACAAAAGCGAATTATGGTAACCGGCGGCACCGGGTTTCTGGGGTCATTCCTGTGCGAAAGGCTTTTGCGAGAGGGCAATGATGTCCTCTGCGTGGACAATTACTACACCGGTTCGCGCGACAATGTGCTGCATCTTCTTGACGATCCTCGCTTTGAGGTGCTCCGTCATGACATTACCTTCCCGCTCTATGTGGAGGTCGACGAGATCTACAATCTCGCCTGTCCGGCATCTCCGGTTCACTATCAGCACGACCCCGTGCAGACCGTGAAGACCAATGTGCACGGGGCCATCAATATGCTCGGCCTGGCAAAACGCACCAAGGCGAAGATCTTCCAGGCATCCACGAGCGAAGTCTATGGCGATCCGGCAGTCCACCCTCAGCCCGAGGAGTATCGAGGCAGCGTCAATCCCATAGGGCCGCGCGCATGTTATGACGAAGGCAAACGGTGTGCCGAAACATTGTTCTTCGATTACCATCGCCAATATGGCGTGGAGATCCGCGTGGCACGGATCTTCAATACATACGGGCCTCGCATGCAAACCAATGATGGCCGCGTCGTCTCCAATTTCATCGTTCAGGCGCTTCAAAACGAGCCGATCACCATCTTCGGCAACGGTAAGCAAACGCGCTCCTTCTGCTATGTAGACGATCTGATTGAGGGCTTTATCCGCCTGATGGGGGCGCCGGCCGGCGTTACGGGTCCGATCAATCTCGGTAATCCAGGAGAATTCCAGGTCCGGGAACTGGCCGAAATGGTCATCGAGATGACGGGATCGAAATCAAGCATTGTTTACAAGCCTCTGCCGATTGACGATCCGACGCAGCGCAAGCCCGACATCACCCACGCAAAGCAGGACCTGGGCTGGCAGCCGACCGTAAACCTGCGACAGGGGCTTGAGAAAACGATCGCGTATTTCGAGTGGAAGCTGTCTGGCGGAACCAAGAGCACGCTTGGCGTCCAGTCCTCGCGAATGGCCTACACCCATCTGCCTACCCCGGCCGTCGGCCTTCCCGTTCAGGAAGCCGTACCAATCGGGCCGTGAACAGAAAGATCGATCATTGCAAGCTCGTGTTCTTTCGATGGGATGGTGCCGGAAACATGAATGTGCATAGCATACCAACAGGAGCCGCCCTTGCGGGTGCAAAACAGCGGTTAGGCCCCATCGTCTTTGCAGTCGATGCGGCCTACGCCGTTCCCTTGGCGACCGCCCTTAGATCGATCGCCGAGAATAACCAAAGCGCATGGCCCTTGAATATCCATGTCATTCATGAGGGAATAGGCGAAGAAATAAAGCGACTGATCTTTGACTCTCTGCCCGCAAATTCTGCAGTCATTCAGTGGCATCCCATCGCCACATTGTCCTTCGCAAATGGATTTTCCACTCGCCCTGGCGTATCGAGGATGACCTTCGCAAGGATCCTTCTGCCGCAGTTCCTTCCGCAGACCTGCAATCGGGCTCTGTATCTGGATGGCGACATCCTGGTCCTGACTGCGCTTGAACAGTTGTGGAATATCGATCTCGGCGAGGCAGTGATCGGCGCCGTACCGGATTACTGGCTGGACAATGTTGTAAGCATCGGACCAAGTGCGACAGGCGGCCCTCGGGTCGAACGTTATTTCAACGCCGGCATTCTTCTCATCGACCTTGAAAAATGGCGAAACGAGCGAATAACGGAACGTTCGCTGGAGTATCTCGACCGCTTTCCGACGACGGAATATTCGGATCAGGACGCCCTTAACTTTGCCTGCGACGGAAAGTGGAAGATCCTGAACCGCGCCTGGAATTTTCAGTTCGAGCCAACGCAGGCGATCGCCCGCATCGCGCTCGAGCAGAAGCTCGCGATCGTTCATTTCGTGACCAACGTGAAGCCCTGGAAATCAGGAAGCTTGAGCCCGAACGTCGCCTTCTACGATGCATTTCGGTCCCGGACCCGTTTTGCGCTTACCCGGTGGGAGCGCGCTCGGAGTGGCTTGAAGCGTGTAGGCTCGCGGCTGCTTGCCCGATCCTCCTTGTTGAGAGCTGCATGGTCCTGCACGAAATCAGCGATGCGGGCACACGCATCGACGTCGCGCCAATGAATCGGGAGCGACGAACGCGTCAGAGCGAAACGAAGCCGGGTTCGGGTTCCATGAAATACTCCCGAACGTAACGATTGCCTGCGGAGGATTAAGTTTGCAACGCGTTGATGTCGTCATTCCCTGCTACAACTACGCTCATTTCCTTGAGGAATGTGTTGGAAGTGTTCTGTCACAGGCAGGCGTCGATGTACGCGTGCTTATTCTGGATGACTGCTCGCCAGACAATACGCCGGAAGTCGGAAAGGCTCTGGCATCCCGGGACAAACGGGTCACCTATCGGCGGCACACGGCAAACAAGGGCCACATCGCCACCTATAATGGCGGAATCGAGTGGGCGGGCGGCGACTTATTCCTGCTTCTCTCCGCGGATGATTATCTCTTGCCGGGCGCGCTGGGTCGCGCTTCGGAGTTGATGCGCAATCATCCGAATGTGGGGTTCACCTTCGGGAACGCGCTCATAGCTGAGCCGAGCGGCGTCAGTAAGCGCGTCGATCCTCTCGGGGACAATGGTGTGGCTCCCATGCAGGTCTTGTCGGGCCCGCAATTCATACGGTTGAGTGGAGCAAACAACCTGGTTCCGACACCGACGGCCGTCATCAGAACGACGCTGCAAAAACAGGTCGGCGGCTATCATAAGGAACTGCCGCATACCGGTGATATGGAGATGTGGCTGCGGCTCGCATCACATGCCGGAGTGGGCTACATCAACCAAGACCAAGCCGTATACCGCAGACATGCTTCGAACATGTCGCTACAATACTATGGACAAAGTATCCTTCCCGACCTCCGGCAAAGAAAACAGGCTTTCGATATTCTGTTTCGTCAAGGCGCGGAAAGCCTCAGGAAAGATGAGAAACTCAGACGTTTTCTTGCCAGGGATCTCGGGAAAGAGGCGCTTCGGCTGGCAGGCATGGCATTCAATAATTTCGATATTGCCACAGCCATGGCTATTCAGCGCTTTGCTCTTGAAGTTTCGCCCGAAGTGCGAAATTCATTGCCCTGGATCAAATTGGTCTGCAAGCAAACAATCGGGCCAAAATACTGGTACGCCCTGAATTCTATCGGGCGACGCGTTGCAGGATGAATGGGCAGGACGGGGCCGTTCATCCGCAAGTACGCAAACAACAGTCAGGTGGTCGAGCGCTCGATCGCTATTATGCCAAGATCGCGGGAGACGGGATGGAGACGAACCCCGGCATCAAAAAACCCGGTGACGCATTCGCGCCATCGGGTTTTTTGAGCAAGACCGTGGTTCCAAGATACGAAGAGGTTTGCCTCAACAACGATCAGTACAACGCCTTATCCACGCTCATGCCGGAATACTGGTTTGGAACAAGTCGTTGAGCTTGAACACGACTTCCGTCCTGTTCGTTGCTTTGACCTTTTTCATAATGTTACGAACATGCACCTTTACAGTGCTTTCTCGCAGATTGAGCTCATAGGCGATAATTTTATTCGCCTTTCCGCGTCGGAGCGCTTCAACGACTTCCACCTGACGATCCGTGAATATGCCGGCTAGCGGGCGCGCGGTCGAATTGCTCGAGTCCAGCAAGTGACGCATGGCGAACAGGGCGCTTGCAGGTACAAAAATTCCTCCCGCCACCGACAGCGCGATCAGCTCCATGCACACACTGACGCTGACCGAGGCGGGTATGAACCCCTTGGCTCCGTACTCGAGCGCCCTGACGATTTGGCCGAAATCGTCGCTATCGGCCAATACGATGAGTGGCGTTGATGCAAATTCCGACGAGAGCTTCCGGATTTGCTCCGAAACGGCCGGTTCATCGATCTTTTTGCCGCCGACGTTCAAGAGGATTGCCGAAAGCGGAGGATAGTCGTCCCGCTTCTGCTTCCACTCCTCAATTGATCCAAATGCCAGAATCTGCAAATCCGTCTTTTGGGCAGCCATGCATTGCGCCAAGCATTGCCGATCGAGTTCACGATTATCGAGAATGACAAGCGAATGCGTTTGTCTTGTCGACAAGGCAAGTGCCGTCGAATTACTTTCTATCGTAAGGGGAAATGCTAGGTTCTCCTGCCTGGAGTCTAAATTCGGTATAAGTGCTGAATTCACAGCTTCACCCTCCCCTAACACGTTTACGCTCTCACTACGGCTTCGAGTACCAACCCCTCTCAATACGGGGGTTTAGGAAACTCTAAAGTAGGAATCGAATACCACAATTCGCGGAACGTTACAGTAGCTAATATAGGCTAAGTAGCGCACAACTACCATCGTAAGGCGGAAATAGAATGATAAATCTAAGGTAGACTTATATATTACTAGGCGGTTTGTAGAATAGTCTGCGCCGTTACACCGCATTTTGGGCGGGCCACTAAATGCATGGAAACAATCGTCGTCTCCGGCATGGGTCCGGTAACGGGTGTGGGAGGTGGCCCCACCACCAATGTCGGTCGATGCGTGAATAAGGGCGTAAGTCGTCATAAGTAGATACGCCTTTAGGTGAATAACCTTAAACGTTTTGTTTCTTTACTCAGATGAAGAAAACAATTCTCTTTGAAGTGAAGAGAAGTATTTGTCCTGTCGGTATGAAACCTTGGGTGCAATCAAGCGATTGTTGTTTCAACTGAGAATCTGGGCTTGTTCAGGAGTAGGGGTTTTGCAGGGATGATTGCATCAAACGTCAAGCTGGGTGACGGCAGCATCATCCACCATCCAGATCTGGTGAATCTATACGGCTGCACGATCGGCGCAGGAACGCGCATCGGCACCTTCGTCGAGATTCAGAAGAACGTCATCGTCGGAAAAGACTGCAAGATCTCCAGCCATTCCTTCCTCTGTGAGGGCGTGACGCTGGAGGACGGCGTGTTCATAGGCCACGGGGTGATGTTTACGAACGACATGTACCCGCGCGCCGTCAATCCGGATGGCAGCCTGCAGACGGAGGCCGATTGGATCCTCATCCCGACGTTGGTCAAGCGCCACGCATCGATTGGCAGCAACGCCACCATTCTGCCTGGCGTGACCATCGGAGAGGCTGCCCAGGTCGGCGCCGGTGCGGTTGTAACAAAGGACGTGCCTGATGGCGCCATTGTCGCGGGCGTTCCAGCCAGGGTGATCGGTCGCGTCAATGACGGGGCAGTCGACATGTATGCGTTGGGAGGAATGAAATGATCGGCATCGCTGTTGTCGGGTATGGGTATTGGGGTCCGAATCTGGTTCGTAACATCTCGGAAGCGGCCGGCGCGCACCTCGTTTCAGTTTGTGATCTGAATGTCGAACGGTTGGCGGCTGTTAAAAGCCGGTATCCAGCAGTAACGATCACCGACAAGTTCGAGGAAGTTCTGCGCGATCCAAAGGTGGATGCAATCGCCATCGCAACGCCGGTCTCGACCCATTTCAAGCTCGCAATGCAGGCGATGATGGCCGGAAAGCATGTCTTCGTCGAAAAGCCGATGGCATCGACGACGGAGGAAGGCGCACGGATGGTCGAAGAAGCGGCGCGCAGACGCCTCGTGCTGGCCGTGGATCATACCTTCGTCCACACCGGCGCCGTCCGCAAGATGTGCGAACTCGTCGAAAGCGGCTTGGGCGACATGTATTATTACGACTCGGTCCGGGTCAATCTGGGGCTCTTCCAGCACGATGTCAGCGTTATCTGGGACCTCGCGGTGCATGATCTCTCTATCCTGGACCATGTTGTGCAGGAAAGGCCGGTGGCGGTTTCGGCGACGGGCATGAGCCATGTGCTCGGCGAGCCTGAGAACATCGCCTATCTGACGCTCTTCTTCGAAAGCAAGCTGATCGCCCACATCCACGTCAATTGGCTGGCGCCGGTCAAGGTGCGCCGCACCCTGATCGGCGGCAGCAACAAGATGGTCGTCTACGACGATCTGGAGCCCAGCGAAAAGATCAAGGTTTACGACAAGGGCATCACGCTGAACCCAAATTCTCAGGCCTACGGCGAGAAGGTGCATCAGATGATGGTCGGGTACCGCAGCGGCGACATGTGGGCGCCCAAGCTCGATATGACCGAGGCATTAAAACGCGAACTGGATCAGTTCGTCGAGTGCATCGAGCAAAATTCGCGGCCCATTACGGATGGCCAAGCCGGGCTGCGGGTCGTTCGCATCCTTGAAGCCGCAAGCCGGTCGCTCGCCCAGCGCGGTCGTATCATCGAGCTCGAAGAGGCGAGGCGCATTGCATGATCCCGTTCCTCGATCTCAAAGCACAATATCAATCCATCAAGAGCGAAATCGACACCGCCGTGCTCGGTGTCCTGGCCTCGGGGCAATACATATTGGGCGAGGAGGTCGCCCGCCTCGAGCAGGAATTCGCGGACTATTGCAACGTCAAACATGCGATAGCCGTCAACACTGGGACGAGTGCCCTGCATCTGTCGCTTCTCGCGGCAGGCGTCGGCCCCGGCGATGAAGTCATCACCGTGCCATTTACCTTCGTCGCGACCGTATCGGCGATCTGCTACGCAGGTGCACGACCGGTATTCGTCGATGTCGAGCCCGTGACGCTGACGATGGATCCGGCGCAACTCGAGGCTAAGATTACGGCCCGAACCAAGGCCATTATTCCCGTCCATCTCTACGGTCAGATGGCCGATATGGACGCGATCAAAGCGATTGCCGACCACTACCGGATCCCGGTCATCGAGGACGCCTGCCAGGCGCACGGAGCGCAATACAAAGGCGCGCGCGCCGGCAGTATCGGCACATCCGGCTGCTTCAGCTTCTATCCCGGCAAAAATCTCGGCGCCTGCGGCGAGGGGGGTATCGTCGTCACCAACAGCGACGATCAGGCCAAGACGATGCGGATGCTGCGCGACTGGGGTCAGGAGCAGCGCTATCACCATCTGCTGAAGGGCTTCAACTACCGCATGGATGCCATTCAAGGTGCGATCCTGCGCATCAAGCTCCGGCATCTCGAAGCCTGGACCGAAGCGCGGCGCGCCCATGGACGCCGCTACTCGTTGCTGCTTGGCGGTTCGGCGAATTTGAGGACTCCTGTCGAAATCTCCGACCGGCGCCACGTCTATCACGTCTATGCTATCAGAAGCCGCGATCGTGACCAGCTTCAGCGCGTATTGAGCGCGGAGGGCATTCAGTCCGGGCTGCACTATCCGATCCCAGTGCATCTGCAGAAGGCCCATGCCGACCTTGGTTACAAGGCCGGCGATTTCCCAAACTCGGAAGCCGCCGCACGGGAGGTCCTCTCGCTGCCGATCTATCCGGAGATGCCGGCGTGGCACGTCGACCAGGTGGCCGCCGCGCTGGAGAACGCCTATGTCAGTTGATCGTGCGGGCGAGGCCCGGATCGTGCAGGCGGTCCACGGCCGTCATGAAAGGCCGGCGGACCCTGCCTATCAGGCCGGGCTGGCCGAAGAACTGAGGCAGTCATACGGGCGCGCCGGCCTGATTGAGCTCTACGGTCGTTTCGCGGCCGGTGACGGTGTCATCGATACTCTGATGCGAAAAGCCATCTGGCAAGCCATCGCGCGGAGCTGTGGCACAGGATTGCAAGTTGCAGGCGGTGCCGGTTTCAAACATCCCGAGACGTTCGACATCGGCAATGGGGTGTTCATCGGGGCTCAGGCCTATATCCAGGGTCGTTTCGACGGCCGGTGCAAGATCGGCGATAATGTCTGGATCGGGCCGATGGCCTATTTCGACGCTCGCGATCTCGTGATCGAGGATTCTGTCGGGTGGGGACCTGGCGCCAAGGTGCTTGGCTCGACCCACACGGCACTGCCCTTGGATGTGCCGATCATTCGCACGGATCTTGAAATCAAGCCGGTACGCATCTGCGCAGAGGCCGATATCGGAACGAACGCGACCATTCTTCCCGGCGTGACCATCGGGAAGGGGGCGATCATTGGAGCGGGGGCAGTTGTCGTTTCCGACGTCGAACCGTTCTCGGTCGCCGCAGGTGTACCTGCGAAATTCATACGTTGGCGTTCGGATAATGATCCGATGACGAACATGTCGCGTGAGGGAAGATCATGAGAGACAAACGGGTGCTCATTACCGGCGGGGCCGGTCTGATCGGCTCGCATATTGCCGATCTTGTCGCATTGGAAAAACCTCGCGAGATCATCGTCCTCGACAATTTCGTGCGCGGGCGCCGGGACAATCTCAGCTCGGCGATAACAAGCGCGCCTGTTAAGATCATCGACGGGGATATCCGCGACAGAGCGCTTCTGGCAAAAGTCTTCGAAGGCGTCGACATCGTCTTTCATCAGGCCGCCATCCGCATCACGCAATGCGCCGAAGAGCCTCGACTGGCTTTCGATGTCCTTGCGGAGGGGACGTTCAACGTTCTCGAAACCGCCGTCAAGGCGGGCGTATCGAAAGTAGTTGCTGCCTCTTCCGCCTCCGTTCTGGGGCTTGCCGAGAGTTTTCCAACGACCGAAGAGCACCATCCGTACAATAACCGGACGATCTACGGCGCGGCGAAAACATTCAACGAGGGGCTGCTGCGTAGTTTTGCGGAGATGTACGGCCTGCGCTATGTCGCGCTCCGTTATTTCAACGTCTATGGGCCGCGCATGGACGTTTACGGCGCCTATACGGAAGTTCTGATCCGTTGGATGGAACGCCTGGTGGCCGGGATGCCGCCCCTCATCTATGGGGATGGTAGCCAGACGATGGACTTCGTCGATGCACGCGACATCGCCCGGGCAAACATTCTGGCCGCGAAAAGCGATGTCACGGACGAAGTGTTCAACGTCGCGAGCGGCAAGGAAATAAGTCTACTGGAACTCGCGAAGATGCTGAGCGACATCATGGGTTCCTCGCTCGAACCGCAGCACAAAGAGGCCCGCACGGTCAACGGCGTGACCCGTCGCCTTGCCGATATCAGCAAGGCCGAACGGCTCCTCGGCTTCAAGGCGGAGATCTCCATGGAGCAAGGGCTTCGCGATCTCGTTGCCTGGTGGCAAAAGCAGACAAGCGCAGGAGGGCAGGCTGCATGAGCTCATCTCAATCCATAATTCCGGTTGCCAAACCCGTCCTCGGGGAAGAAGAGGCTGAGGCTGCGCGCCGCGTTATTCTGTCGGGATGGGTGACGCAGGGGCCGGAAGTCGCGGCTTTCGAGCGTGAATTCGCTGCCTTTGTGGGCGCCGCGCATGCTTGCGCCATGTCCAATTGCACGACCGCGTTGCATCTGGCCCTGAAGGCTGTTGGCATATCCACCGGCGATGAAGTCGTCACAGTCAGCCATTCGTTCATCGCAACGGCGAACGCGATTCGATACTGTGATGCAGTGCCGGTCTTCGTCGACATCGAAGCGGATGGTTACAACATCGACCCCAGCCTGATCGAAACAGCAATCACGCCTCGCACCAGGGCAATTCTCTGCGTGCATCAGCTCGGCATGCCTTGCGATCTCCGCGCCATCGTGGAGATCGGCAAGCGCCACTCGATACCGGTTATCGAAGATGCAGCCTGTGCGTCCGGAAGCGAAATCCTGTGGGACGGTCGTTGGGAAAAGATCGGCAAAGCGCATGGCGACATTGCCTGCTTCTCCTTCCACCCCAGGAAGGTCGTCACGACAGGCGATGGCGGCATGTTGACGACGGCCAATCCCGAATATGACCGGAAGTTCCGGCTCTGGCGCCAGCATGGCATGAGCGTCACCGATGCCGTTCGTCACGGCTCCAAACAAGTCATCTTCGAAGACTATGATGAGTTGGGCTACAACTACCGGATGACCGATCTTCAGGCGGCCGTCGGACGCGAGCAATTGCGGCGCCTGCCGGAATTGGTTGCCCAGCGCAGGCTGCTTGCCGAGCAATATTGCGAGCGTCTGTCGACGATTGTCGGGCTTTCGCTGCCGGCCGAGCCGCGCTGGGCTCGCAGCAATTGGCAGAGCTTCTGTGTGAGGTTGCCCGATACGGTCGACCAGCGGGCCGTCATGCAGACCCTGCTCGATCAGGGTATCTCGACTCGGCGTGGTGTGATGAACATTCATCTGGAGGGAGCCTATTCCGGTGAGACCTCCCACCGCGTTGCCACGAGCCTGACGCGAAGCGTATCTGCGCAGCAGCAAACGATAATCCTGCCGCTTTATGCCCAGATGACCGTGTCTGACATGGACCGGGTCGTCGAAGCCTTGCGCGCAGCCCTTGCGGAAGCGACCGTCGGAGCCGCCAGCGTGCAACGTGCCATGGATGTCGCTGTCGCCTGAACCCGCATTTGCCTGAGGTAAAAACAATCTGCATAACGAAACAATGCGCGTATCTCCGGATACGCGCATTGTTTCGTTATGCAGATTTCGTGATCCATCCGCGGATGGTTGCGGGCACGGACTCCGGCGGAAGCAGGTCGATCAGCATGCGCAGCGAGTAGAGCCCGCAGAGAGCGACGGCGACGAAGCCAATCGCCGTCGCCGGCCATAGCGGCAAAATCGAGAACATCAGGAATACCAGTCCCGATGCGGGCAAGAAAAGCAGCCCGTGTCTGCGATTGGCGGCGGACCAGCGAAAACCGGTCAGCTTCCGCACGATCACATAGATCAGCATGCTGTGCCAGACATAGAGGCCGAAAAACGCCATACCGGCTCCCTGCGTGCCGAGCAGCGATACGAAGAGCCAGGCAAGCCCCACATGCACGACCGCCGCCGCAACCTCCGTCCAGAAGAAAATCGCCTGGGTACGCTTTGCCACGACGATGAAACCCATCGGCCAGGAAATAATCCGCAGCATCATTCCAAGGCAGATCCAGCGCAGAAGATCGACTGCCCCCTGAAATTCCGCCGAATAGAACAGGCTCATCATGAGCGGCGCAAGCGTCAGGGTGGCGAGCAGGCCGGGGCCAGCGAGCAGCATGCTGATTTCCGCCTGTTCATTGACCAGCCGATTGCATTCGGCATTGTTGTCGGCCGCCGCGGTCAGGCGCGGATAAAAATCCGTTCCCATCGCCTGCAGGATGAAGCCGGCATAGAGACCGCCAAGGCCCCAGGCCGCCTGGTACAATCCAGCCGCCATGACACCGCCCTCCTTCAGCACGATGAGGCGGATGGCATAAGCCGCGCCGAAGGTCAGAAGCCCGCTTGCCATGAAGACGAAGCCGAGCCTGAGCAGTGCCGACACTTCCCGACCGAACTGGCGCGTGGGCATTGGCGAGGGATGAGGGCAGATCCGCCGGCTGTACCACCAGGTCGGAAGGATCGAGGCAGCCGCAATGACCACGAGGGACGGTGCGATCGCCTGCAGGCCGAACAGATAGATCAGCGGGATGCTGACAGCTGTGCCGATAAGCCCGGCAAGCACGTTGATACGGGCAAGATCGGCAATGCCGCGCAGGCCCTGGATCAATGCAGTCTGCCCTGCGGAGACCAGTCGAAAGAAGATTGCCAGCGACAGCAATGCAATGCCACCGGCATGCTGGTAGCCGCCGAAAGTGAAATTTGAAACCGGGAATGCCAATGCGGCGAGAAGGAGCGCACCAAACAATCCGAGCACCATCGATATGCGTCTCAGCACTGTTGCTGATCGTGCGATCATTTCTGCGTCATCGGTGCCCGCAGCTTCGGCAATCTGGCGCACGCCGCTGCTGCCCACGCCAAGCCCGGCAATCGCCTGCGCGATATCGAGGATCGATCCATAGAGGCCCATCAGTCCCACGCCTTCCGGCCCGAGCAGAACAGCCATGGCTTTGTTTCTGATAATGCTGAGTGCGACATTGACGAGCGAAGAGCCGCCCATCAGCATCGTCGATTTGAGGATCTGGGTGTAGGTCTGGCTGCTGGGTGGGGTCATGCGCAAAGTCATCGGATGCCCATGCCCGTTATCCGGTGCCGGCGTTCAATCGCCCGCCGCAGGGCCGATTGCGGCACATGCCTTTCGCGGATCACCGGCTTACCTGACTGATATTAGCCTCTGTCTGAACAGGCAGCGCAGCGGCGTCTTCGGACGGCGCATCCGTGATACGGGGCTTGGTTACCCTGACCACGTCGCCCGGCGCCAATTCCGTCGTTTCGGATGCCTGGAATTGATTGACTTGTCCCTTGTCCCGCCGGCTCACGATGAAGGTCAGCGGGAGTTCCTCATCGCGGTTATTCACGTTGATGCCGGTCGACAGCTCTCCGAGAAGCAGTTGTTGCGTGGTGTCGCGCTTCAATTTGAGCTGATCGAGAGTGGCCTTTTCCGCCTGCACTTCGGAAGCGACCTCGCTCCGACGAGTGTCGGAAAGTCCCTCGAGATTGCGCGTCGTCTCGTTGATCGCCTGGCGGCCCCGCATGATGGCGGTGACCAGATCGAGCCGGTCGGAGCGATAGTTGGTGAGCAATCGTTCCAGATCCATCTGTCGTGAGGTGATCGTGAGGCCCTTCTGGACAAGCGTCTTCACGCTCGTCAGTTGCTCCTCGACCGACTGGATATTGTCATCCGAGCCTTTCAGCTTTTCTTCCAATGTATCGATTTCCGCATTCAAGAGATTGCGCAATTCGACGAGGGCCACCGACTGCTTGGCGAGCGCGTTTGCACGGGCCTGAAAAATGACCTGCTCCTCCTGATGGATACTCTCGGCATATTGCCGATCGGCAGCGGGCGGCGGATCGAAGACGATCTCTTTCGCGCCGGCCATCTCCGCTTGCAGCCGCGCGAGCTTTGCCGAACTGCGTAGCAGCGAATGGTCGATTTCTCGTAGCTCGCCGGCAAGCTTGATCGTCTCCGTTTGCTGCTGTGCCGCAGCCCGCAACGGGCCGCCGCTCATGGCCAGGGATTGCAGGACGCTGAGGCCGGAGTGAAACTTGTATTCTCCCGGCGCCATCACGTCTCCGACGACGTAAATGGCCGGATAGTCGAGAACGTCGATGGTCACCGCAGGTGTCTGGGCCAAACCCATCTTTGCCTGAAGGCGCTTGCCAATCTCGCTGGTCAGGCTGGCACTGTCCAGATTTCCAACCGGCAGCGACCCTAGAAAGGGCAGGGAGACTTCACCTGCATCCGAAACCGTATATTCGCCGCCAATCGCATCCCATCGCTCAAACTGGCCCTTGGACGGCATCCATTGGACGACCGTCAGGCGGATTTTCGTTTGTGGAGCCAAAGGGGCGCTATCGGCGAGAGCCGGTGACGCAGCTCCGGCAAGAAAGACGAGTGCACTGATGACAGACGTTGCTCGAAAGAACAGGTGAGGGACGCGGTGCGATAGATTCATGTACATGTCTCGCCTTCAAAACATCCTTCAACGGACGCTGGTCCGATGCCTTAAGCGCTGTTCGAACGCCGGACGCCAAGCCCGAAACCACATCGCTAGTGTGCAGTGTGGCGAAGCCTTGAGGAAGGTGGAGGTCGTTTACTTTGCCTAATCACAATTGATAGGGTGGGGAGGGTGCATAAGCCTAAATCGAGCAGAAGCACATATCTTCTGCGCGACACAGAGGCATCGCCTCGAAAAAATCAACAGGCCCAACGGCCTATGCTATCGCACGAACGGTCCGGTACGTGGTCTCCTGCTTGGAGGGCCAGCATTGGCGCCACCATGCGGCGATGGTGAAACCACCGCCGCGGCTTCGAGCCTTGCACAGGAAGGGCGAATCTTCGCGACCTCACGCGTCCCATCCATCACGTGGGCGACGCAACGCGGCCGTTTGCCCAAAGGATGCCGCATGTAGAGCGAAAGGCGTAGGATATACCCTCTCATTTTTCGGCTATAATTCAGGGTCTCGTATCAAACGATCCTCATAGATTCGATCCTGAAAATCACGCGAGAGGTGCCCGCCATGTATCGCAACGCTCGCCGCTGGAGCTCGCGCTCCCTCCTGTTGGATTCGCTGGTTCCCCGATGGTTGGCCGTCGGCGGAGAGGGAAAGCCGCGCAAGCCTGCCGAAAGGCGCGAGGATAGTGCTCAACTTGCGACATCCGTGCAAACCGCGGATGGAAGCAAGCATGATGGAACGCTTGTCGACAATCCCGACAACAACGTGGAGCTCAATGAGCATGACGTTGGACGGAGAGAGGGCGTGATCGGCGACGCGGACGGTCGAGCTGATATCCCCCGCGCGCAGCCGCCCATGGCCAACACTGTCGCGACAAATCTCGAAACGGGGGGGCGAAGCGCTGATACTGCCGCGTCACGGTTGCCCGCCTACACGCTTGGTTTTGCGCGTTTCGAGCGGGACGCGAACGGAGTTGCATTCGGGGCCGCATCGCCCTTTTATCGCACCTATGCTGGAATGAGCTCCATAGGCGACGATCCTCTGGCTCCGTATCTGCCGCAAAGCCCTGCACCGACGGTTTCCGGGCAGGGTTCTGCTGCGGTGGCGGCTGAGCGTGCGCACTCGGGCAAGGTCGTCATTCTCGAATCGAGCCCGTCAGCGCAGGCGACAGCCCAGCATGCCGGCGCTAATTCGCTGGCATTTGGCATGCCCTTTGGTGTGTGCGGATGCGGCTACTTTACCTCCCCCACGCGGATTCTCGATTGGGCGCATGGCGGCGCCTTGCTTCAACAGGACGGTCAATTGTCGGGAACCAAGCTGACCGAGGGCCCGGACTATGTGCAGACGATCAAACGGGCCATAGGCGCCTCGGTCAGCGATCCACTTCTCGACCGTGATTTGTCCCCGCTCTCGGGCTGGCGCGGGACCGCAACGTGGACGGATTCGACGATCTTGAACGGATCGTTGCCCGGTGGCGGAGAAATCGGAACGGGCACGTCCACATCCAAGGGTATCGGCATCCTTTCCGGCTCGGTGACAACGCCACCTTCTACACAGCGGTCGTTGGCAACGCAAAATCTGGCGGCCGCGGCGGCGGCGGCCAGCAACGCGATCGTGCTGGAAAACCAGAAGCAGGGTAACCCGGAGAGTGAGTGGGGCATCGACGGTGCCGGTAGCTCCAACATCGAGGGGTTTGCGACCGACATCAGCGTCGACAACGGCAAGACGGTCAGCTTCAAGATCAATACCAATTCCACCAATTATCGGATCGACATCTATCGGCTCGGCTATTATGGCGGCATGGGCGCGCGCAAGGTCGCGACCATGCAGCATACCGGTTTGCAGACGCAGCCCAATCCGTTGCGCAACGCCTCGACCGGCACGGTGGATGCCGGCAACTGGGCAGTCTCGGCGTCGTGGACCGTACCCAATGATGCCGTCTCGGGCGTCTACATCGCCAAGCTCGTGCGACAGGATGGCACCTTTGGCGAAAATCAAATCCCGTTCATCGTGCGGGATGACGACAGCCACAGCGACATCGTCTTCCAGACTGCAGACGAGACATGGCAAGCTTATAACGGCTGGGGTGGCGCTAACTTCTATGGCGGCAATGGTCCGGCGACAGGCCAGGGGGCGGGTCGTGCCTATGCGGTCAGCTACAACAGGCCGATTGCGACCCGCGGCGGGGTCGGCACCTATGCCGGTCCGCAGGACTATCTGTTCGGCGCCGAATATGCAGGCATCTACTGGCTGGAACAGAACGGCTATGACGTCTCCTACCTGTCGGGTGTCGACGTCGACCGTTATGGCAGCCTGTTGCTCAATCACAAAACCTATGTTGATGCCGGGCACGACGAATACTGGTCTGGACAGCAGCGAACCAATGTCGAAGCCGCGCGCGATGCGGGCGTCAACCTGATGTTCTGGAGCGGCAACGAGGTTTATTGGCGCACCCGTTGGGGCAATGCCTACAGCGCCGACGGCACGCCCTATCGCACGCTGATCTCCTATAAGGAGACCTGGTCGCCCACCGCCAGCATCGACCCTTCCAACGAATGGACGGGCACGTTCCGGGATCCGCGTCTCAGCCCACCCGCTATCGGCGGCGGAAACCCGGAAAACTCACTGACCGGACAGTTGTTCAAGGTCGACGATGTCGGCAGCAATCTCCAGGCGATCACTATTCCCTATGACGACGCCAATCTGCGTTTCTGGCGCAATACCAGCGTCGCCAATCTTCAGCCTGGCCAGACGGCGACGCTCACCAAGAACTATCTTGGTTACGAATGGGACGAAGCTGTAGACAACGGCTTTGATCCGGCCGGCCTCGTGAAGCTGTCGTCGACGACGCTTCCGGTCAGCACTTACTTGCTCGACTACGGAAACACGACCGGCAATGCGACCTCGACCCACAATCTGACGCTCTATCGCGCGCCCAGCGGTGCATTGGTGTTCGGCGCCGGCACGGTCTACTGGACATGGGGCCTGAGCGACAACCACGATCTCACGGCGACGCCGACGGACCCGCGCGTGCAGCAGGCAATGGTCAACTTGCTTGCCGATATGGGCATTCAGCCCGGGACGCTGCAATCCGGGCTCGTCGCGGCAACCGCTTCGTCGGACAATGTTGCACCGACTTCCATCATCACGGCGCCGTCAACGGCGACCGTTGGCTCCGCAGTCACGATTACAGGTACCGCCACCGATACGGGCGGCGGGGTCATCGCCGGCGTCGAGGTTTCCACGGACAACGGGGCAAGCTGGCATCCGGCGACGGGCGATGAGAACTGGACTTATACCTGGTCGCCGCAGACAGCGGGCACATACACCATCCGATCTCGCGCCGTCGACGATAACATCAACCTGGAAACACCCTCGGCGGGACGCACGGTCACCGTCAGCGGGCCGAGTTACACCTCTCTCTTCGGCGCCGCGACGCCGGCGGTCGTCAACACCAACGATAGCTCAGCCGTTGAACTCGGCGTCAAATTCCAGACCTCCGTGGCAGGCACCGTCACCGGCATTCGTTTCTACAAGGGCGACCTGGATACTGGCACGCATACCGGTTCATTATGGTCGAGCACCGGCACGCGGCTTGCGACCCTCACCTTCACGAATGAGTCGGTCAGCGGTTGGCAGACTGCCTATTTCACCAGCCCGGTGTCACTGACAGTCGGACAAACCTATACGGCGTCTTATCACACGAATAGCGGTCATTATTCCACGACCACCGGCTACTTCACCTCGAACGTAACGAGCGGGTCGCTCACGGCGCCGGCCAGCGGCAACGGCGTCTACCGCTATGGCAGCAACAGCCTATTCCCCACGAGCACGTTCCAGTCGACGAACTATTGGGTCGATGTGATGTTTACCACGCCGAGCTCGAACACGACGCCGACGGCAGTTGCCGATGCGGGGGACGCGACGGAGAAGGGTGGTGTCGCCAATGGTTCGGGTGGTGTGGTTGCGAGCGGCAACGTGCTGACCAACGACACCGATCCGGATGCCGG
>NZ_ML133545.1 GCF_003985145.1 Rhizobium anhuiense
AGACGATCGAGATCAAGCTGCCGGCAGTGGTCACCTCGGACCTGCGCCTGAACGAACCGCGTTATGCCTCGCTGCCGAATATCATGAAGGCGAAGAAGAAGCCGCTCGACAAGAAGTCTCCTGCCGACTTTGGCGTCTCCACCACACCGCGCCTCAAGGTGTTGAAGACCGAGGAGCCGTCAGGCCGCAAGGCCGGCGTCAAGGTCAAGTCGGTCGCCGAGCTGGTCGACAAGCTCAAGAACGAAGCCGGCGTGCTTTAAGCCAGAACCAGGGAGCCCTTATCATGACCATTCTTCTTCTGGCTGACCACGACAATGCAAGCCTTTCCGACCAGACCGCCAAGGCGTTGACGGCCGCAACCAAGATCGGCGGCGACGTGCATGTGCTGGTCGCCGGCAAGGGCGCCAAGCCCGCTGCCGATGCGGCTGCCAAGCTTGCCGGCGTCTCCAAGGTGCTGCTGGCCGAAAGCGATGCGCTGGCCAACAATCTGGCCGAACCGCTGGCCGACCTGATCGTCTCGCTGGCCGGTAGCTACGACACGATCCTCTCGGCTGCGACGTCGGTCGGCAAGAATGTGCTGCCGCGCGTCGCTGCCCTGCTCGATGTCGCCCAGGTCTCCGAGATCATCGAGGTGATCTCTGCCGATACCTTCAAACGGCCGATCTATGCCGGCAATGCCATCCAGACGGTGCAGGCAACCGATGCCACGAAGGTCATCACCGTGCGCACCGCCTCCTTCGCCTCTGCAGCCGAAGGCGGCTCCGCGCCGATCGAGACGGTTGCAGCGGTTTCCGATCCCGCTCTGTCGCGCTTCGTCGCCGATGCGCTGTCGGCCTCCGACCGTCCGGAACTGACCTCGGCGAAGATCATCATCTCCGGCGGCCGGGCGCTCGGCTCTGCCGAGAAGTTCCGGGAAGTCATCCTGCCGCTCGCCGACAAGCTCGGGGCTGCCGTCGGGGCAAGCCGTGCGGCCGTCGATGCCGGTTATGCGCCGAACGACTGGCAGGTCGGCCAGACCGGCAAGGTGGTGGCGCCGCAGCTCTATATCGCCTGCGGCATATCAGGCGCCATCCAGCATCTGGCCGGGATGAAGGATAGTAAGGTGATCGTCGCCATCAACAAGGACGAGGAGGCGCCGATCTTCCAGGTTGCCGACTACGGACTGGTCGCCGATCTCTTCGACGTCCTACCGGAATTGCAAAAGGCGCTCTGAGCGCGTCAAATGCTTTTCTTTCGCACGTGCGAATGACTGGAAAATTATCTTTTATCGGTCTACTACTGCTGCCGGGCGATCCTTCGTCCGGCAGTATTGCTAGAAAAATGCGGCAGCGCGGGGGCGGATGCCGTGCGGGGGTTTGGAGATGAATGCGGTGTTGAAGAATATTGGTATCATCGGTGCCGGCCAGATGGGTTGTGGCATCGCGCATGTTTCGGCCGCCGCAGGTTACAGGGTTCACATCTACGACCTCTCCCAGGACCGCATCGAATCCGGCCTCGCCACCATTAACGGCAACCTCGCCCGCCTGGTGACCAACGGCAAGATGACCGAAGAGGAACGCAAGTCGACCTTGTCGTTGATATCCGGCTCGTCCGACGTCAATGATCTCGCCCCGTCCGATCTCGTCATCGAAGCCGCCACCGAGGATGAAACCGTCAAGCGCAAGATCTATGCGCAGGTCTGTCCGGTCCTGAAGCCGGAAGCGCTGCTTGCCACCAACACCTCTTCCCTTTCCATCACCCGGCTTGCCGCCGCCACCGACCGGCCCGAACGCTTCATGGGCATACATTTCATGAACCCGGTGCCGGTGATGAAGCTGGTCGAACTGGTGCGCGGCATCGCAACCGATGAAAAGACCTTCTCCGCCGCCAAGGAATTCGTCGGCACGCTGGAAAAGACCATCACCGTTGCCGAGGATTTTCCGGCCTTCATCGTCAACCGCATCCTGCTGCCGATGATCAACGAGGCGATCTACACGCTCTATGAAGGCGTCGGTACGGTCGACGCCATCGATACGGCGATGAAGCTCGGCGCCAACCATCCGATGGGGCCGCTGCAGCTTGCCGATTTCATCGGTCTCGACACCTGCCTGTCGATCATGCAGGTGCTGCATGACGGTCTGGCGGACTCGAAATATCGTCCCTGCCCGTTGCTGGTGAAATATGTCGAGGCCGGCTGGCTCGGACGCAAATCCGGCCGCGGCTTCTATGACTATCGCGGCGAAGTGCCGGTCCCGACGCGTTAAGCGGCCATCACCAGAAAGGGCGAATAGACCGAGCGCCCGCTAAATGCTTTCCTTGCCGGGAACGGGAGGAAACGCCATGTCGACCGAAACACCCATGTTCCTGCTGCAATGCTGCGTCCTTATCGGAATCGCCGGCGTCTTTCTCATGAGAGGAGATGGGGACTCCTGATCAACGTCGTTACGACCCGATCGCACCCTTGATTAGCGCCTTCGCGTCTTCGCTATCCCACGCGGCCGGGCCGTTCATGGCGGAGATCAGGCAGCCCTTGTCGTTGAGCAGCAGCGTCACCGGAAGGCCGAAGGCAAGCCCTTCCTTCTTCAGGCTGTTGAAGACGCCGATCGTATTGTCGCGGTAGAGCTGCAGCGCATCGACGCCGGTTTCAGTCAGGAAGGTCTTCGGCTTCTCATCGTCGCCGGTGTCGATATTGACCGGCACGACTTGGAATTTGTCGCTGCCCATCTCCTTTTCGAGTGCGTTCAGCGCCGGCATTTCCTCGCGGCAGGGCACGCACCAGGTGGCCCAGAGATTGAGAAGCACGGTCTTGCCGGCGAAATGATCGAGCGTCAGCGGCTTGCCATCCGGCCCGTTGAAGGAAACCGCCGTCAGCTTGCGCGGCTCGGTGGCGGCAACCATGGCGGCCACCTGCCCCTTCATCAGCGGTGTGAGGCTGGCTGCGCGTTCCCTGGCAGACTTGCATTCCGCAGAAGCGGTTTCACCACCGCCATTGCCAATCCCCGTCTCCTTCACGTATACCGCTGCCGCACCGGCAACGACACCCGCAACGGCGGCCATCGCGATCCATTTCAGGGATGGCGGCCCGAGGGGTTTTCTTGTCGTCATTTCATTCTCCTGGACATGCATCCTCAAGGCGGACACCTCATGGCCGACGACACCACGGACACCAAATCCTCCAACCAGATGTGGGGCGGTCGCTTCGCCTCCGGCCCGGACGCGATCATGGAGGAGATAAATGCCTCGATCGGTTTCGACAAGAAGCTATTCGCGCAGGATATCCGCGGTTCGATCGCCCACGCGACGATGCTCGCCCATCAGGGGATTATTTCATCAGACGATAAGGACAAGATCGTTCACGGGCTAAACACGATCCTGTCAGAAATCGAAAGCGGCAATTTCGAATTCTCGCGCCAGCTCGAAGACATCCATATGAATGTCGAGGCACGCCTGGCGACGCTGATCGGACCGGCGGCCGGCCGGCTGCACACCGCCCGCTCGCGCAACGATCAGGTGGCGCTCGACTTCCGTCTCTGGGTGAAGGAAGAGCTTGAGAAGACCGAGAAGATGTTGACCGGCCTGATCGCCGCCTTCCTCGACCGCGCCGAAGAGCATGCCGAAAGCGTCATGCCCGGCTTCACCCACTTGCAGACCGCCCAGCCCGTTACCTTCGGCCATCACTGCATGGCCTATGTCGAAATGTTCGGCCGCGATCGCTCCCGCGTGCGCCACGCCATCGAGCATCTGGACGAAAGCCCGATCGGTGCTGCCGCCCTTGCCGGCACCGGCTATCCGATCGACCGCCACATGACGGCCCGGGCGCTCGGTTTCCGCGAGCCGACCCGCAACTCCATCGATACGGTCTCCGACCGCGATTTCGCCATCGAATTCCTGTCGATCGCAGCGATAACAGGCATGCACCTGTCGCGTCTGGCGGAGGAGATCGTCATCTGGTCGACCCCGCAATTCGGTTTTGTCCGTCTCTCCGACGCGTTTTCGACCGGCTCGTCGATCATGCCGCAGAAAAAGAACCCCGATGCAGCCGAACTGGTGCGCGCCAAGACCGGCCGCATCAACGGCTCGCTGGTGGCGCTGCTGACGATCATGAAGGGCCTGCCGCTCGCCTATTCCAAGGACATGCAGGAAGACAAGGAACAGGTCTTCGACGCAGCCGAGAGCCTGGAACTGGCAATCGCGGCCATGACCGGCATGGTGCGCGACCTGACCGTCAACACTGCGCGCATGAAGGCAGCGGCCGGCTCCGGCTATTCGACGGCGACCGATCTTGCCGACTGGCTGGTGCGAGAAGCGGGCCTGCCCTTCCGCGACGCCCATCATGTCACCGGCCGCGCCGTGGCGCTTGCCGAAAGCAAGGGCTGCGATCTTGCCGAACTGCCGCTCGCCGATCTGCAGGCGATCCATTCCGCGATCACCGACAAGGTCTATGACGTGCTGACCGTCGAGGCCTCGGTCGCCAGCCGCAAGAGCTTCGGCGGCACTGCGCCGTCTGAAGTGCGCAGGCAGATCGCCTTCTGGCGCGCCCGCAACTGAAGAGCAAAGGGCGGGCCGAAAAGCCGCCACGCCCTTCCTTCAGGCGCGGAAAGACCTCCAACAATCAGGGTGCACAAGGCGGATAAACTTCGCTATGAAGATGTCCATCATTCGAGATGAATGACGCCAGCACATGCCGCAGAAGAGGATATCCATGCAGAAGAGCTTGCCGCACCTCGTCCGCCTGACGGTGGTTCTCGCCGTCATCGGCCTTGCCGTTGCCGGATGCGGGCGCAAGGGCGACCTCGATCCGCCGAGCGCTGCGGCAACCAAGGAAGGCGACGTTTCCAAGCCGACGAAAAAGCCGGGAACCGTTGATAAGCCCTTCCTTCTCGACCCCCTTCTTTAAGGCATAAGCTCGTGAACCATTTCGAATACCGTGACGGCGTCCTTCATGCCGAGAATGTCTCCGTTCCCGAGATCGCCAAGGCGGTCGGCACGCCGTTTTACATCTATTCCACCGCGACGCTCGAGCGCCATTACCGCGTCTTTTCGGAAGCCTTCGCCGACATGGACTCCATGGTCTGTTATGCGATGAAGGCGAATTCGAACCAGGCGGTGCTGAAGACGCTGGGCCGTCTCGGCGCCGGCATCGACGTCGTCTCCGAGGGCGAGCTGCGCCGCGCGCTTGCCGCCGACATTCCGGCAAACCGCATCATGTTCTCAGGGGTCGGCAAGACTCCGTCCGAGATGGATTTCGCGCTTGAGGCCGGCATCTACTGCTTCAACGTCGAATCCGAGCCTGAGCTCGAAATCCTCAACCAGCGCGCCGTCAGCGCAGGCAAGAAAGCGCCGGTTTCCTTCCGCATCAACCCGGATGTCGATGCGAAGACGCATTCCAAGATCTCGACCGGCAAGAAGGAAAACAAGTTCGGCATCTCCTGGGAGCGCGCCCGCGCCATCTATGCCCATGCCGCCAGGCTGCCGGGCATCGAGGTCACCGGCATCGACATGCATATCGGCAGCCAGATCACCGAGCTCCAGCCCTTCGACGACGCCTTCAAGCTGCTGCACGACCTTGTCGCGACGCTGCGCGCCGACGGCCACACGATCCACCACGTCGATATCGGCGGCGGTCTCGGCATCCCGTATAAGGACGACAACAATCCGCCGCCGCTGCCGGATGCCTATGCGGCAATCGTCAAGAACCAGCTACGCGGCCTGGACTGCAAGATCATCACCGAACCCGGCCGGCTGATCGTCGGCAATGCCGGTATCCTGGTGACCGAAGTCCTCTATGTGAAGGATGGCGGCGAGAAGACCTTCGTCATCGTCGACGGCGCCATGAACGATCTCATCCGCCCGACGCTCTACGAAGCCTATCACGAGATCCGCCCGGTGACGATTTCGGCGGCCAACGCTCCGCGCATTCGCGCCGACGTCGTCGGTCCGGTCTGCGAGACCGGCGACTATCTGGCGCTCGACCGCGAAATGGCGATGCCGAAGCCCGGCGACCTGATGGCCGTCAGCACTGCCGGCGCCTATGGCGCAGTCCAGGCCGGCACCTATAACAGCCGCCTGCTGGTGCCCGAAGTTCTGGTCAAGGGCAGCGATTTCCATACGATTCGCCCGCGCAGAACCTACGCCGAGCTGATCGGCCTCGACTCCGTCCCGGCCTGGCTGGATTAACGCGTCGGCCCGAAAATCGGAATCGATTCTCGGAAAGCACGAAGCGTAGATTCAAAATGCTAGAGCGTCCTTTGTGCGTCCGAAAGGACGCACGGCGCTCTAAAGCATGTCGCGCAAAAGTGCGCAGCGGTTTGCGATCACGACATGCGTGAAACAAAGACTTAAAGCGCCAGGAGCGATCTGAAAGATCGCGACGCGCTTTAAGCAGCCATCACTTTTTGGCGAATAAACGTGAAAAGCCGGTATTACCGGCCGCTCGCCCTCGCCTTCGCCACAAAGAGTGTTATCCTTTCGTTCATGAGCGTATTGCCCCGCAATCGCCGGAAGCGCCCTCTGTTTCAGAACGCCAGATCGCGGAGACCGGACCGATGACAAGCCCCTCAAGGCAGAAGAAAGGTGCGTTTGCGCTCCGTCCTTCGCTTGCCCGGCTGGTGACGACCAAACGTCTGCTGGCGCGCGTGGTGCTGTTTTTCGAGCAGTTGCTGCCGCCTTTGATGCCGGTCCTGGCGGTCGTTGCCTTTTATCTCTGCGCCTCCTGGTTCGGCGTTTTCCGCAGCGTGCCGGACTGGCTGCGCATCCTGCTGCTGATCGCCTTTGCCGCCGCCTTTCTCGCCTCGCTCATCCCCTTCCGCACCCTGCGCTGGCCGAAGGTCGCCGAAGCCGATCGCCTGCTGGAGGAACGCAACGGCCTGCCGCACCAGCCGGTCACCGTCCAGGAAGACGAGCCCGCCTTCGATACGCCCTTCGCCCGGGCGCTCTGGCGCGAGCACCAGACGCGCATGGCCGAAAAGATCGCAGCGCTCGATGCCGGCCTGCCGCGACCTGATATCGCCGCGCATGACCGTTTCGCCCTGCGCGCCATCCCGGCGCTGCTGCTGGTCACTGCCTTCGGTTATTCGCTGTCGATCAACGGCGGCTCGATCAGCGACGCATTGCAGGCGGCACCCGAGCAGGTGGTCAGCGATCCGGCGGTGCGCATCGACGCCTGGGTGACGCCGCCGTCTTATACCGGCCGTGCGCCGATCTATCTGACGGCCGATGGCAGCGAGCAGGCGCCGATCGGCATTCCGCAGTTTTCAGGCCTCACCGTCCGCGTCAGCGGCGGAAAGACGGCCGAAAAAGTGGTGTTCCGCAAGGCCAATGGCGAGGCGCGGGATATATCAGTGCAGGCGGATAGCAAGCCTCAGCAAGCGGCGGCAGCAGGCGGCGAGCAGCCGAATGCCGCACCCGCCAGCCAGGCCCCAGCCAGCCAGGCACTCGTCGCGCAGACGCATGTGATGAAGCTCGAGGAGAATGGCGCACTCGAAGTCAACGGCCGCCGCTGGAGCTTCGACGTGCTTCCCGACAAGGCCCCGGAAATCGCCTTCGACGGCTTGCCGAAGCCCAGCGTCAATGGCGCGCTTGAAATCGGTTTCACCGTCAAGGACGATTACGGCGTCCAGGAAGCGCATGCGGAAATCGTTCCCGTCGACACCGATCCGACGGCGACGCCGCTCTATCCGCTGCCGGAATACCGGCTGGATATCCCCCGCCGCAACGCCCGCGACGCCAAGGGCGTGACCAGCCGGAACCTGAGCGAACATCCGCTTGCCGGCAAACGCGTGCGCATCACGCTCGTCGCCAAGGATGCCGCCGGCCAGACCGGCCGCAGCCCGCCGCATGAGATGATAATGCCGTCGCGGCGCTTTAACGAGCCGCTCGCCGCCGCCGTCGCCGAAGAACGGCAGGTTTTCGCCCTCGACACCCGCAAGATGCCGCAGGCGATCGCGCTGAACGAGGCGCTGACCATCCGTCCCGAGGAGACCATCCCCAAGCTTACCAACTACCTGCTGCTCGAATCCGCCTTGACGCGCATGAAGCTCGCAAAGGGCGAGGATGCGCTGAAAGATACCGCCCAATATCTCTGGGAGATTGCGCTGGGCATGGAGGACGGCGATCTTTCGCTTGCCGAGCGCAAGCTGCGCGAAGCCCAGCAGAACCTCGCCGACGCGTTGGACCGCAACGCCCCGGATGCCGAGATCAAGAAGCTGATGGACGAGCTGCGCAAGGCGATGCAGGACTATATGAGTGAGCTCGCCCAACGCATGCAGAACGCGCCGATGCAGCCGAACCAGAATGCGCAGAACATCCTGCGCCAGCAGGATCTGGAACGGATGATGGATCAGATCGAGAATCTCGCCCGCTCCGGCAATCGTGACGCGGCCCAGCAGATGCTGTCGGAATTGCAGCGGATGATGAACAACCTGCAGGCGGGCCGGCCGCAGCGCGGCCAGCAGAGCCAGGAAAACAGCGAAGCCCGCAAGCAGATCGACAAGCTCGGCGAGATCCTGCGCGACCAGCAGAAGCTGATGGAACAGACCTTCCGGCTCGACCAGCAGCTCAGGGACCGCATGCAGCGCGGCGAGCCTGACATGGGCGAGAGCGATCCGCTGCTCGACGAGATGAACCCCGGAGAGAACGGCGAGCCGCAGGATCAGCAGCAGGGCCAGCAAGGTAAGGAAGGCCAGCAGCCCTCCGACCAGATGACGGCCGAACAGCTACGCGAGGCGCTGAAGCAGCTGCGCGCCCACCAGGATGCACTGGGCAGGCAGCTCGGCGAATTGCAGAAAAGACTCGGCGAGATGGGCATGAAGCCCGGCCCCGGCTTCGGCCAGGCGCAGCGCGAAATGGAAGGTGCCGGCCGTGAACTCGGCCAGGGCCGCGGCCAGCCGGCCATCGAGGGCCAGGGCCGCGCGCTGGAAGCGCTTCGCCAGGGCGCCCGCGACATGATGAACCAGATGATGCAGGCGCAGCAGGGCCAGCAGGGTCAAGGTCCGAACGGCCAGGTGGGCCAGGGCGACCAGAATGGCCGCGACCCGCTCGGCCGGCCGCGGCGGACCCAGGGACCGGATTTCGGCGATAACAGCGTGAAGGTGCCCGACGAAATCGACGTTCAGCGGGCGCGAGAAATCCTCGACGCGATCCGCGAAAAGCTCGGCAACAATCCGCCGCAGGAAATGGAGCGGCGGTATCTCGAACGATTGCTGGATATCCAGTAGGCCTCACGCCACCGGATCTTGGATAGGATGATTTTAGGCCGGACGGCCTAAAATCTGAATCCGGATCTATCAACAAATAGAGCGGGATACCGTTCGAAAACCGCTCACGCCTTCCAGCATCGTCCTCTACGCGACGAGCGCCCGGGCGACCGCCTTGCGGATATCGGGAAGCGCGAACGGTTTGGCGACGACATCGATGATCTTTTCGGCAAGATCGTCGGCCCGTTCGCGCTGTTCGGCATAACCGGTCATCAGCAGGATCTTCAGGCTGGGAAAAGCGTCTTTCGCCTGATGGGCGAGTTCAATACCGTCCATCACAGGCATGCGGATATCTGAAAGCAGCAGATCGTAGACCCCATCCTTGAGCTTTTCCAGGCCCTCGGCCCCGTCGGCCGCCTCATCGGTCTCGTGGCCATCAAGCCGCAGGGCCCGGGCTACAAAAGACCGCAGGGAATCCTCGTCTTCCGTGATCAGAATTCTTGCCATATGTGCATCGCTCCGTGTCAGCCCCGCGACGGAAATCACCAGACTTTCCTTTTCGATCGGTAAAGATGACGAAGCGATGGACGAGATGGTTAACAACCCGTCTCGAACAGTAAGATAGCACCACGGGGCGCGCAAAAGCGCTGCAACATTTAGAGCCTTTCCGGGTTAGATTGCAGCATTCTGCCGGTGCAGGTTTTTGTCAGGGCAGAGGCGATTGGCGACGGGCATACCCCAAGGTACGTCCGAGCCGATCGCCTCTGATCCTGGCGCAAAGATGCCCGGCCCTTCGGGTTGGCTGAGGCGGGCCGGCTGATCGACCGGCCATCCGACTCCGCTTGAGCCAACCGAATGCTGCAATCTAACTCGGAAAGGCTCTAGCTGTCGCTCAGGCGTCCCCGGTGACCACGCCGACGAAGGGCAGTTCGCGAAAGGCATAGGCGACATCCATGCCATAGCCGACGACAAAATAGTCAGGGCATTCGAAGCCGACATAATCGGCCTCCAGCTTTTCCTTGCGCTTCACGCGCTTGTCGAGCAGCACGGCGATGGTGACGTTGCGCGCCCCGCGCTCGAAGAGCAATTCCTTGGCAAAGAGCAACGTCCGGCCGGATTCGAGGATATCGTCGATCAGCAGGACATCGCGGCCATGCACGTCGCTGTCGATATCCTTGACGATGCGCACGCCCTGCGAAACCGTACCGATGCCGTAGCTCGACAGCGTGATGAACTCGACCTCCGGGGCAAGCCCGGTGTCATGCAGGGCGCGGATCAGGTCGGCGGCAAAGATGAAGGACCCCTTGAGCACGGCGATGACCAGCAGGTCCTTGGTCGGGCCGTCGGCGATCTCGCGCGCCATCGAATGATTGCGCTCGGCGATCTGCTCGGCGGTGAAAAGCGGCTCGATGTTTTTTCCGCGCACGACAGGCATAAGGGCTTGCTCCATGAAAAGAAGGGTAAGCCGTTAGCACATATGCGAGCCTGAAACAGCCTCGCCAGCCATGAAATTAACGGGATTGGCGCGACCCGTGGCAAGAAAACCGGCCATTCCATGCCCGGCGCGCTCTATGGCAGGAAGGACAGCCGGACCTCCGGCATCTTTCCGCCGGCATGCTGGACGCGCGCCGAGAAGCCCCGGCTTTGGCCGCTATAGATGACATCGGCCGGCGGGTTGATGACAACGCTTGCGGTCAGCCGCTCGTCGGTCACGAGGTCGGCACGGATCGGCTGCACCGTCTGCGTCGTGCCGCTGTCGTTTTCGATGATGCCGTTGATGACGAGCACCCGCATGCCGTTCGCATCACGCGGCGTCACCGTGACATGGCTGAAATGCAGCGGCACGCCGGAATAGGCTCGCTCGCCGGAAAGGCCGGAAAAACCGCCCGCGAGCCCGAAGACGAGCACGATGAGCCCCAGCACCAGTGCTGCGAAGCTGCGCATCGACGCGCGCTGCAGCCAGGATTCCACTGTCTGCAGAATGGAAGCGGCCATCGCCGGCAGGAGCGGCGGCTGTGCGGCCTGTGCCGCAGCCATGCGTTTGCGGTTGTCGTTAGGGGTCCTGGCAGTGTATTCCCGAGGCCGCACTTTGCCGAGGGTGACGAATTCGGCGTCGGAGATATCGGCAGCACGCGCCGAGCGGTACTGGCGGCTGGCGGGTTCGGGCGGCAGGAAATCATAGGCCTGGCTCGGTGTCCGGCGGCTGAAGGAGGATGCTTCCATGGTGGCTGCCTCGCAGATGTCCACATGGTTTCGATGCCAGGGGAAATCTTGGCATTGAAACGAATCCCGCTCAGTCGTAAATTTTAATGGTTAATGCTTCGCAAAGATTGCCATCAAACGGGCGTCTTTCCGGCAAAATTTACCGGCTGTTAACGGTGTTGGTTAACAAGTCACGCGGTGAAACCCACAACAGACTGAGCTGCCCGTTGATCCACTTCGAGAATGTCGGTTTGCGCTATGGCATGGGCCCGGAAATCCTCCGGGACCTGACCTTCGACATTCCGAAGAAATCCTTCCAGTTTCTGACGGGGCCATCGGGCGCCGGCAAGACCTCGCTGCTGCGGCTGCTCTTCATGTCGCTGCAGCCGACACGCGGCCTGATCCGCATGTTCGGGCGCGACATTTCCGAAATCCCCCGGCCCGAGCTGCCGTTGTTGCGCCGTCGCGTCGGCATCGTCTTCCAGGATTTCCGCCTCCTCGATCATCTCACCACCTATGAGAATGTCGCTTTGCCCTTACGGGTGCGCGGCAAGGATGAGAGCTCCTACAAGACCGACGTCCTGGAACTGTTGAAATGGGTCGGTCTTGGCGAACGCATCAACGTGCTGCCGCCCGTGCTCTCCGGCGGCGAGAAGCAGCGCGCCGCCATCGCCCGGGCGCTGATGGACCGGCCGGAGGTGCTGCTTGCCGACGAACCCACCGGCAATGTCGACCCGCCCATGGCCAAGCGCCTGCTCAATCTTTTCCTCGAGCTGAACCGCCTCGGCACCGCGGTCGTTATAGCCACCCATGACCTGGCGCTGATGGAGCAGGTGGAGGCCCGCCGCATGATCCTCTCGGGGGGGCATCTCGATATCTATGACTGAGCCCCCATCCGGAAACCGAGACAAGGCGCCTGGTAAGGCGGAGCAGAAGCGACCGGAAATGCGCGTGCGCCCGACCGCGCCGATCCTGCCGCCATCCAACATCCAGGGCAGCGCGTTGATGGTGGTGATATCGATCATGGCCTTTCTCGCCTGCCTGACGCTCGGCGGCGTCAGCATGGTGCGCTCGACGGCGGCAAGCTGGGAGAGCCAGATCTCCCGCGAGATCACCATCCAGATCAAGCCGGACGACAATCTCGACATGGAAAAGGCGCTGACCCAGGCGCGCGACCTGGCGCTGACTTTCGTCGGCACCAAGAGCGGCCAGATCGTCGACGAGGCGGCGACCGCCCGCCTGCTCGAGCCCTGGCTCGGCCCCGGCCTCGATCTCAAGGATCTGCCCGTCCCTCGCCTCGTCATCATCACCATCGACGAGAGCAATCCACCGGATTTCGATTCGATGCGGTCGCTGCTGAAGGACAGTATCCCGCAGGCCACCCTCGACGACCACCGCACCTGGGTCGACCGGCTGGTGTCCATGGCCCACACAACTGTCATGATCGGCACCGGTATCCTGCTCCTGGTCTTCACGGCGATGGTGCTCACCGTCGTCTTCGCCACGCGTGGCGCGCTGTCGGGTAACCGTCACGTCGTCGAAGTGCTGCATTTCGTCGGCGCCGAAAGCTCCTTCGTCGCCACTGAATTCCAGAAGCATTTCCTGAAGATCAGCCTCAAGGGCTCGGCAATCGGCAGCGCGCTTGCCGCGCTGTTCTTTGCCAGCGCCGGGTTCTGGCAGAGCCGCACCCTCGCCACCCCCGAAACCGACCAGGCGACCGCGCTCTTCGGCACCTTCTCGGTCGGTGTGCTTGGTTATGCCGGCATCTTCGCGACGATGATCGTCATCGCGCTCCTGACCACCTTCACCGCTCGCCTGACCGTCATGCGGACGATCTACGAAATCGATACACTGCGCTCGGACCCGACACGCACCGACGGCATCGCAAGTTGATCGTGACCATGCCGTTTTACCACGAAAGCGTCTGTTCTGCGCCGCAATCAGCGTATAATCACGATTCATGACCATGGGACATACGACACCCAACCCGACTCAGCAGGACCCGGAGCTTGACCGCCCGGCGGGTGTGCCGCCGCGGCGCGGGCCGATCCGCCGCCTGCTGCGCTGGGGCGGCTTTGCCTGCGTGCTGGCAATGGCCCTGGTGTTCGGCGGTTTCCTGCGTTTTGCCGATTCCGTGACGACGCTGAAGCCGCCGGCCGAGCCGAAGGCGGATGCGATCGTCGTCCTGACCGGTGGCTACCAGCGTATCGACCAGGCCGTGGAACTGCTGCAGAAGGGTGCCGGCAAGCGCTTGCTCATTTCCGGCGTTCACCCGACGACGACGCCGGCGCAGATCCGCAGGATGACCCAGGGCTCGGCCGATCTCTTCTCCTGCTGCGTCGATATCGGCTATGATGCGATCGACACGATCGGCAATGCCGAGGAAGCTTCGAACTGGATCCATGCCAAGGGATACCGGAGCGTTTTGATCGTCACCAACAACTACCACATGCCGCGAAGCCTCGCGGAGCTCTCCTATGTCGATCCCGACATCGACTTCATCGCTTATCCCGTGGTCAATTCGGATTTGAAGAGCCGCAACTGGTTCACCGACCCGAATGCGATGCGCGTCATGCTTGCCGAATATGTGAAAGTGCTGCTGACCGGCGCCCGCAACATCACCGGCTTCGGCCGTCACACCGGGCTGCGCTCGGCAAATGCGTCCGGCCCGCAATAGACGCGCCGCGCGTCGAGCCGAATTCGCGCGACGCGCTTTAAGCCTTGTTTTATGCAAGTCGTTGTCCCAAAACCGCTGCGCAGTTTTGGGCGACATGCACGAGCCTTTTGCATGAGGGCGTCATCAAACGCTTTTTATGACAGACAATATCGTGTAGGCCGGTCGCGTGAGCATGCCTCGGGAAAGTTTCATGATCGCCCTGCGTTCCGTTCTCTTCAATACGATCTTCTACGCCAACCTCATCATCCGGATGATCGTGCTCTCGCCATATTATTTCGTGGTGCCGCGCAAGATCGCCTATGCGATCCCGAAGAACTGGGCCCGCTCCAACCACTGGCTGATGCGGGTGATCGTCGGTACGACCTTCGAGATCGAGGGGCTGGAGAACCTGCCGGGTGACAGTTACATCCTGGCGCCGAAGCACCAGTCCTTCTGGGATACCTACGCGCTGCTGCCCTGGCTGAAGGACCCGGTCTATATCCTGAAGCGCGAACTGATGTGGATTCCGCTCTTCGGCTGGTATGCGAAGAAACAGCGCATGATCCCGGTCGACCGCGGCGCCCGCGGCAAGGTGATGGTGGAAGTGCTGAAACGCACCAAGGACGAGCTTTCCACCGGCCGGCAGCTGATCATCTATCCCGAGGGCACTCGCCGCCCGCCAGGCGCCGAACCGGTCTACAAATACGGCATCGCCCGCATGTACCGCGATCTCGGCATCCCGGTCGTTCCGGTCGCCATGCATCCCGGTCTCTTCTGGCCGCGGCGTAGCATTCGTCGTTATCCCGGCCATTTCAAGGTGAGGATCCTGCCGCCGATCATGCCGGGAATGGATCCGGACGCCTTTTTCGCCCAGCTGATCGAGGTATCGGAGCGGGCAAGCGATGAGCTTCTGCTCGAAACCGTCGAACGAAATCCGCATCTGCCGCTGCCGCCGACGGCGATCGAAAGGCTGGCGGAGCTGCGCAAACTGAACGCCGCGACCGTCTAGATTAAGATCAGGCGGCGCGCAGCCGTTCCACCTCGTGGACGACCTGCTCCAGCCAATGGTCGCGAATGCCCATCTGCTTCAGATGCGTCAGCGTGTTGAAGACATAGGCATCATTCGGACCGGACTGGCCTTTTGCTTCGTTCACCACCCGTGCCGCGGCACGCGCATCGAGGGCGCCGGCATATTGCTCATGGTCGCGGTCGATGATGTAGGCGACCGCTTCCACCCGGCGCCGGCCGGCAAGCTGCAGCCGCACCCGGCGCTCCAGGTAGACATTGGTGACCAGCTCGCGGGCGCGGAGATAATCGATCACCTCATCCCATTTTTCCGCGGAAATGCGGAAAGCCATGCCGCGGCAGGCGCCACCCCTGTCGAGGCCGAGAACCAGGCCAGGATTGTCGCGTGTGCCGCGATGGACAAAGGAACGGACACAGAGTGAACGCCTGTAGCCATAGACCAGAGCCTCTGCCCGCTCCATGAACTCGAAGCCCGGATTCCACATCAGTGAACCGTAGCCAAATACCCAAAATTCGTCCATATCGCACGCCAAGACCGGGAATCACATTCGCGATTCACCATTGGAGAACATCATGGCAGCGTCAAGCCGATCCGGCAGCAGCCAATCCGGCAGCGGCAAGAAATTCTGGTTGCTGGGTGGAGGCGTCCTCCTGGCGATCGCGCTTTATACCGGCGGCTGGTTCTATGCAGCGTCGGCGCTGAAGACCACGGTGTTGAAGGCGATCGCGCCGGGCGGAGAGGCTGGCGTCAGCGGCGAATGCTCCGATATCGAATTCCGCGGCTATCCCTTCCGCATCGGCCTGTTCTGCTCCAGGATCGACGTCGACGACAACGTCAACGGTGTCTCCGCCACCTTCGGCGCGCTGCGCTCGGCAGCCCAAGTCTATGCGCCCGGCAATATCGTGTGGGAGCTCGATTCGCCGGCCGAGATCCGCACCGGCAACGGCCTTTCGATCTCGGCCCAATGGACGAACCTGCAATCGAGCCTTGCGACCAGGCTCAGGGGCATCGACCGCAGCTCGACCGTCATCGAGGGGCTGAAGGCGATGGCGGTCTCCTCTTTCACCGGCCAGACCATCAGCTTCGATGCGGCCCGCACCGAAATCCATCTGCGTCAGAACGGCGCCGATCTCGACGGCGCGATCTCCGTGCAGGATGCGAACACGGCGATCAAGGATTGGCCGCAGATCTTCCCGAAACTGTCGGCCAGCATTGACCTGACCGTCGCCGGCAAGGCCGGACTGATCGACGGCAGCGACCCGAATGGCCTCAATGGCGCCACCGGTGAACTGCGCCGCATCGTCGCCGACATCGGCGACGGCAAGGTGATGACGCTCACCGGCCCCTTCTCCTTCGACGAGCAGGGCTTCCTTTCGGGAAAATTCAAGCTGGAGATCGAACAGCTCGGTCCCTGGAGCGACAGCCTGAAGCAGGCCTTTCCCGACCTCGCCTCGACCGTCAACACGGCGACGAAGCTCTTGAAGGCGCTTGCCGCCGGCAGCGACAAGGTCTCGGTCGATCTCGTCGTCGATCGTGGCAACGCCACCGTCAGCGGCTTCATCCCGCTCGGCCGGATTCCGCCGATCTGACCTATCTCGCCTTTCAGGCTATCGGCTTGATGAAGAAGACCTCCGGCACCGATTGCAGGCCTGGCAGCTCGATCGCACCGGTTTCAGTAAATCCGTTGCGGCGATGCCAGTCCTGGGGGCCTGCTTTCATCGCATTCGCTCGACGTCATCAGCAGACGGGCGCCTTCGCCACGCATCGCCTCTTCCCAGGCGAGAAACAGCGCGGTGCCGACGCCCGACCGGCGATGGCCGGGCAGGACGCGGATCATTTCCATATAGGGAACCCTGCCCCAGAAGCGGGAGAAGCGCAGAAAGCCGACGATCTCGCTGCCCTCCTTGGCAACGAGGTATTCGCCGAGCGTCACGCAGCGCGATACCCATGCTTCACCGGAACTGGCATCTTCGCGAACCAGCCAATCGGTATCCGCGTGGCTCGCGTTCGCCACTTCCACCATCGCGGGGCTACTTCTTATCAAGCGCGTGGGGGCGGCCGAAATCAGGCGCGTCGACATCCTGGCCGGCCTGGACGATCGAGCGGCGGATGGCGCGCGTGCGGGTGAAGAGTTCGAAAATCTTGTCGCCCTCGCCCCAGCGGATGGCGCGCTGCAAATAGGCGAGATCCTCCGAGAAACGCGCCAGCATTTCGAGGATCGCATCGCGATTGTGCAGGCAGACGTCGCGCCACATGGTCGGATCGGAGGCGGCAAGGCGGGTGAAATCACGAAAACCCGAGGCGGAATATTTGATGACCTCGGACTCCGTCACCGTCTCCAGATCGTCGGCAGTGCCGACGATATTATAGGCGATGATATGCGGCAGGTGCGAAACGATGGCGAGCACCTTGTCGTGATGCTCGGCATCCATCTCATCGACCTTCGAGCCCAGCGCTTCCCAGAAGCTGCGCAGCCGCTTCAGCGCCACCTCGTCGGTACCGGCGACCGGCGTGAAGATGCACCAGCGGCCTTCGAAGAGGCCGGGAAAGCCGGCATCCGGGCCGGATTTTTCGGTACCGGCCAGCGGATGGCCGGGGATGAAATGCACATTATCAGGCATATGCGGCAGCATCTGTGCGATGACCGAGGCCTTGGTGGAGCCGACATCGGTGACGACAGCCCCGGGCTTCAGGCTTCCCGCAATCTCCTTCGCCACGCTTTCCGAAGCGCCGACCGGCACCGAGACGATCACCAGATCGGCATCCTTGACGGCATCCTGCGACGACGTCGTGTAGCGGTCGCCAAGGCCGAGTTCTTCCGCACGCTTCAGCGTATCGGCGCTGCGGGTGGCGACGACGATCTCCCTTGCAAGGCCGAGCCGTCTGATATCGTAGGCAAGCGAAGAGCCGATCAGGCCGATGCCGATCAGCGCGATCCGATCGAACTGCACGCTCATGACTGATGTCCCATAAATTCGCTGAGCGCGGCAATGACGCCGCGGTTGGCCTCTTCGGGACCGATGCTCATGCGCAACGCATTGGCGAAGCCATAGCCGCGGACGGCACGCAGGATGTAGCCGCGGCTCGTCAGGAACTCGTCGGCATCGGCGGCGCGCTTGCCGTCGATCTCGGGGAAATGGATGAGGACGAAATTGGCGACCGACGGCGTCACCTTCAGCCCGATCGCTTCGAGCGCCCGGGTGAGCGTCTCCACCCACATCTGATTGAAGGAGACGGCCTGCTGGACGAAGGCTTGGTCGCGGATGGCCGCGGCGCCGGCGGCGATTGCCGGCGCGTTCAAATTGAACGGCCCGCGCACGCGGTTCAGCGCGTCGACGATCTCGGCGGGCGCATACATCCAGCCGACACGCAGCGCCGCAAGACCATAGGCCTTCGAGAAGGTGCGGGTCATCACCACGTTGGCATTGGAGGACACGACCTCGATGCCGGCTTCATAATCGTTGCGGCGCACATATTCGGCATAGGCAGCATCGAGCACGAGGACGACATGTTTCGGCAGCCCGGCCTGCAGGCGGCGGATCTCGCTGACGGGAACATAGGTGCCTGTGGGATTGCCGGGATTGGCGATGAAGACGATCTTCGTCTTCTCCGTCACCGCGGCAAGGATCACATCGACATCGACGGTACAGTCCTTTTCCCTGACGACGACAGGCACGGCACCCGCGCCCAGGATCTGGATCTTGTAGACGAGGAACCCGTGCTCGGTGATGATGCCCTCGTCGCCGGCGCCGAGATAGACATGGCAGAGCAGGCCGAGCAATTCGTCCGAACCGTTGCCGCAAAGGATGTTTGCCGGATTGAGACCATGCACGGCGGCGATCGCCTCGCGCAGCTCGACCGCCTGCCCGTCGGGATAACGCGCCAGAGTGTCGGCAGCCGCCTTGAACGCCTCGATTGCCTTCGGGCTGGCGCCGAGCGGCGTTTCGTTGGACGAAAGCTTGTAGACGCGGGCAACGCCCGGCGCATGTTCCTTACCCGGCACATAGGCTGCGATATCGAGAATACCGGGACGCGGAACGGGCTTGCTCATCTCAACGCTCATGGGTCGACCTTGGAATTGCCGGAAATCCGGGCTGAAAAACACCAAGTGGCATTAAAGCGGAATGCGATTGTTGTCGAGAGGTATGGGCGTGACGCAAGCAGCCTGAGAAGGCTGAGAGCGGCGTCAGCGGTTGCGTGTGGTCGGCACGCCATGCGGTGCGAGAACCGGCACGAAGACGCGGCGGGAAGCCCGCGCTGCAACCGGCAGCCCCTGATAAAGCCGCTTCTGCGCCTCGACGATGATGACGCCCGAGAAGGCCGGCCACAGCGTTCGGCCGATCCGCTCGAAGGCACGGCGAAGGCGCAGAATGGTCCTGAGCTTCGAAGGTGGGAAGAACAGCGCTTCAGCCGTCGCGCCCGGCGTGAAATTCGTCTCGCGCAGCAGATGCGTCAGCTGGCCGCGCGAATAGGGCCGGCCCGAACCGAAGGGTGTATGCTCCATGCGCGCCCAGACGCCGCGCCGGTTCGGCACGACGATAACAAGCCGTCCGCCCGGCGCCAGCACCCGCCAGAGCTCCTTCAGCGTCTCGCGCGGACTTTCGGCGAATTCCAGCGAATGCACCATCAGCACCCGGTCGATCGAGGAATCCGGCAGCGGCAACTCCTCGTCAAAGACAAGCGTCGTCGACGAGAGCGAGCCCATCGGCCAGTTCACCGCGCCCTGCCCGGCCGGCATGAAGGCGAAGGTGCGCTCGGTATCGGCCTGGAAACGGTCGAGGAAGGGCACGGCATAGCCGAGACCGACCAGACGCTCCTGCGGCAGCCGCACCCAGAGCGAGGATAGCGCCATGGCGATCGACTGCTCGGCAAGACGTCCGAGCTCGGAATGATAGAACTGGCGTAGGTCGACGATATCGGCGTGCATTGCGACAAATGTTATCAGCGGGCGGTTGGACTTCAAGGCCGGAACCTCTACATTCCCGCGAGACTCCTGAGACAAGGGATTATTGAACGATGAAACCTTTGGAATTAGACGTTTTTCTCTGCCGCACCGACAATTTCGGCGTTCTCGTGCACGATCCGGAGACAGGCTTGACCGCGGCGATCGATGCGCCGGAGGAGGCGCCGATCCTGGAAGCGGCGACTCGCCGCGGCTGGAAAATCAGCCATATCTTCACCACCCACCACCACACCGACCATGTTAGTGCCAACCTGGCGCTGAAGGAGCAGTTTGGCTGCGAGATCATCGGCCCGATCAACGAGGCCGTCGCCATTCCCGGCCTCGACCGGACGATGGCCGATGGCGACAGCTTCCTTTTCGGCGATCACACGGTCAAGGTCATCGAGACTCCAGGCCACACCGCCGGCCATATCTGCTATCACTTCGTCGACGACAAGCTGCTCTTTGCCGCCGACACATTGTTTGCGCTCGGCTGCGGCCGGCTGTTCGAACGCCCGGCCGCCGACATGTGGCATTCCCTGCAGAAGCTCGCCGTGCTGCCCGATGAGACCGCCGTCTATTTCGGCCATGAATACACCTTGTCCAATGCCCGCTTCGCGCTGACGGTCGATCCGGACAACGAGCGCCTGAAGAGCCGCGCCGCCGAGGTCGAGGCCCTTCGTGCCGACGGCAAATTCACCATTCCGACGACGCTGGGACTGGAAAAGGAGACCAACCCGTTCCTGCGCGCCGCCGATCCGGCGATCCGCCGCAATCTGATCATGGAAGGCAAGACCAACGAGGAGGTCTTTGCCGAGATCCGCAAGCGCAAGGACAATTTCTGATGTCGCCTCAGGACATCATCCGCGAACTCGGCATGCAGCCGCATCCCGAGGGTGGCTGGTATGTGCAGACGTTTCGCGATACGGCGGGCGGAGAACGCGGCCACTCGACGGCGATCTATTACCTGCTGACCGGGGGCCAGCGCTCGCGCTGGCATCGCGTCCATGACGCGGTTGAGGTCTGGCATTATTACGCCGGCGCGCCGCTCTTCCTGCATCGTTCGGAAGACGGAACCGCAAGCGAGACCCTGACGCTCGGAACGAACCTGTCCGCCGGCGAGCGGCCGCAGGCGATCGTTCCCGCCAATTGCTGGCAATCGGCCGAAACCCTCGGCGATTTCACCCTGGTCGGCTGCACCGTCTCGCCCGGCTTCGAATTTTCGAGCTTCGAGATGGCGCCACCCGATTGGAAGCCCGGCGCTAGAGCATGATGCCGAAAAGTGTGAGCGGCTTTCGGACGACATCATGCTCTAACTATATAATTTAGAACAGGATTCAGAATTTAGGCCAACCGGGCGTAAAATCTGAATCCTGTTTTAAGGCCTACTCTGCCGCAGACTGCGCCGGAACCTTGCGGCGGAACATGTCCTGGGCGGCCAGCACCGCCCCGCCGGTAACGAGCAGGCAGGCAAGAGCAATGCGCCAGCTCGGCTCGGCAAATCCGAACAGCAGCAGGATCAGCGTCGAAAGCAGAGGCGCGGCATAACTTGCCGCGCCGAGGATCTGAATGTCGCCGTTCTTGACGCCGTGATCCCATGCATAGAAGGCAGCACCGACCGGAAAAAGCCCGAGCCCGGCGACGGCAACCCATTCGAAACCCGTGGCCGGCCAGACGGTCGTCTCCAGGCCGAGATGGCAGAAGAACGACAGGATGGATGTCGCAAGGCAAAAGCCGGTGACGACATCCGTGGAGACGGCATCGAAACGCCGCGTCAGCAGCGAATAGCCGGACCATGTGAAGGCGCACAGAAAGGCGGCCCCGTAGCCGACGGCATAGGCGCCGTCGAAATCGATGCCATTGCGGCCGACGATCAGGAAGGTGCCGCAAAGCCCGGCAAGCGCACCCGCCAGATGATACCAGCGCATCCGTTCGCCCGGCAGCAGCGCCGAACCGACGACGATCAACAGCGGCCAGAGATAGGCGACCAGCCCCGCCTCCACCGCCGGTGCGTTGCGGAGCGCGGTGAAATAGAGGAAATGATAACCGAACAGCCCTGCAATACCCGTTATCCAGACCTTGGCCGGCTGCTTCAGCAGCGCCAGCCGCGCGGGGTTGAGGACAAGCACCACGAGGCCGGGGATGCTGCCGATCGCAAAGCAGATGGCCGCAAGCTGGAACGGCGGCATCTTGCCGGAGGCGGCCGTGAACAACGCCAGGAACGACCACATCAGGATGGCCGTAAAACCGATCAACGTCGCGCGAAGCCTCACCCGTCCCCCTTCACGGAGACAGAAGCTCCGTCAGCTGTCGCTGCCGTATTTGACGGCAGTGATCGTCACCATTCCATATTCGGTTGGAATACGCACATAGACGGGAGCGTATACATTTGCCGCGTCCGACTTGGCAAACCAGATTTCCATGCGGTTGCTCTTGCTGAGATAGTCGATGTCCTTGCGGCCCTTCTTGTAGCCGGAGCGCGGCACGAAGCGCACGCCGCAGACAACCGCCTTGCCTTTGAAGCCGTTGGTCGAAAAATCCTCGTCGCCCTTCGGCGAAAGCACCAGATCCATGCGCGTCTCGCCGTCGAAGATCGGCAGCGTCTGCGAGCAGACCTTGGTATCGCCGGTGAAGACCAGGCCGGAGATCGGATCGAGCACCGATCGCATGTCGCGCGGCGTGACGTCGATCCAGTTCTTCGGACGCTTCGGCGCCGGTGTCGTCGTCGCCGAAACGATGTTGCCGTCGCGGTAACTGACCTCGTAGACGCGGGCCTTCTTGCCGCTCTTGTAGTAGAGCGAATATTTCTGCGCCTGCAATCTGTCATTGCGCACGACACCGCTCACGCTGGTCTTGGCCGAAATCGTCGTGACGAGATCGGCAAGGCCGGCAGAATTGATACTGCCGGCGATCTTGTAGCTGTGATCGTCCTCGATCTGCGTCAGGAAGGCCGCGCGCGCGATCGGCAAGCCGGCGAGCGTCACCCGGTATTCCGTCCGATGTTGGATTTCGGCCGCCGATGCCGGTATGGCAAGCAGCGCGGCGATGGCCGAAATGAAAATCCGTCTGCCCGAATGAGCCATGAATCAAGCCTTGTCTTGGCGCGCGCTGGCAGCCTTGTTAAGCGCTCTATACTCCTGCCGTGAAGGGAAGAAAACAGCAGCTTTTTGACAGAATTGCGGGAAAGGCCAAGGTTTGGCTTGACGCAAGCAGCCTGTCTGACTATAGAACCGCAACTTTCCAATCATGCCTGTTGGATTGCGCGCCTGGTTTTGCCGGGAATGTCAATTCGATGGCCCGACAAAAACAAGAATAGGTGTTCCATGTCCCGCGTGTGCGAATTGACCGGCAAGGCCGTCCTGACTGGTAACAATGTCAGCCATGCCAACAACAAGACCAAGCGCCGGTTCCTGCCGAACCTGTGCCAGGTCACGCTGATTTCCGACGCTCTCAACCAGCGTTATCGTCTTCGCGTTTCGGCTGCTGCCCTTCGCTCCGTCGAGCATCGTGGCGGCCTCGATGCCTTCCTGCTGAAGGCTGGTGAAAACGAACTCTCGATGCGCGCGCGCCTGCTGCGCCGTCAGATCGTGAAGAAGACCGCCGAAGCCGCTGCTGCGTAAGCTTCTGCCTTTCTTTCATACGGCTTCAAAAGGCTTGAACGGATAATACCGGACAAGCCTTTTGCTTTGTCGGTTTACTCCTCCAACTGGTGGCATCACCCAGGATAAAAAAATGCTGAAGACCCGCTATACCATCGCCTATGTCGCGCTGATGACGCTCGTCGTCGTCGCCTCCAACTTCCTCGTCCAGTTTCCGCTGAACGCCGAAGTCGCCGGCATCAACCTTGCCGACATCCTGACCTGGGGCGCCTTTTCCTATCCGATCGCCTTCCTGATCACCGATCTGACCAACCGCCAGTTCGGCCCGCAGGCGGCCCGTAAGGTCGTCTTTGCCGGCTTCGTCGTTGGCGTGACGCTCTCCTTCTTCACCTCGGTTCCGCGCATCGCCATCGCCTCCGGCTCGGCCTATCTCGCCGGCCAGTTGCTCGATATCGCCGTCTTCAACCGCCTTCGCCGCCAGGCCTGGTGGCGCGCGCCGCTGGTCGGCTCGCTGATCGGCTCGGCGCTCGATACGGTGATGTTCTTCTCGCTGTCCTTCGCCGCGTTCTTCGTCTTCCTCGGCCCGAACGATCCTTTCGCGCTGGAAGCAGCTCCCGTCCTGGGCGTCTTCGCCACGGAGGCTCCACGCTGGATTTCCTGGGCGATCGGCGATTTCGCCGTGAAGATGATCGTCGGCCTCGTCATGCTGCTGCCCTATGGCGCGCTGATGAACGTACTGCGGCCGATGCAGGCCGCCCGCGCCAGCTAATCACCGACGCCGCCGGACCGCACCGGCGGCGATCGCCGGATGCAGCAGAGCCTCTGCAACCAGATCGTCGATATCTCGTGACGAATTGAGCCGCAACACCGGCGCTGTCTGCGTTTCCAGCCATTGCTCATGCGCCGCAAGACTGCGGCGTTCCGGACCGGCTGTGTCGTAACTCGCCGCCCACTGCAGGAATTCCCCGCTTTTAACTTCCATGTCGCCACCGGGCCCGATCCTGTTTCCATACCGGGCAATCTCCCGCGCATGGATTCGCGCCATCCGCAGTTCCGGCTCGATCCTGAGAAATACGATCAGCTCGTAAAGCGGCTCCACTGGCCCGCCCCATTTCAGCGCCGATCCGGAGAGAACCCAGCCGTCATGCCGTGCGGTTTCATCAAGGAGCAGCCGGATACGCTCGTCGGCATTCCTCGGCGTCGTGAACGGCGGATCGGTCGGCATCCAGAAGAAATCGTCGGTGTCGAGATGGGCGATATCGAGCCTTTCGGCAAGCGCACGGCCGAGCGATGTCGTACCGGAACCGGACGCGCCCATGACATGAATATGCACCATGAATCTCCCTCCGAAGACGGATCCCCGATTGCGCGGGATAGCCGAGGCATATGACATCAGTCTGACGCTCTAGCATTTTCAATCCTCGCATCGCGCTTTCCGAAAATCGATTCCGATTTCGGGCCGGTGGCTAGGATCAATTCCGCTTCTGGGAACTCGGCGCTACCCACGCGGCTTCTTCCGAAAGCCGGAATTCCAGCATCAGGTTGCGCTGCAGGATCGAATGATTGTCGTCCGACACCAGGATGATATGGGTCGTGCCGTCGGCCGCCTGAAAGGCATCGAGCCCTTCCATATTGTCGATCTGCGAGTTGAAATTACCTTCCAGCAGCAAGTCGCCGCTGACGACGGCGCCGGGCTTGATATCGGCGCCCTTGATGCGCCGAAGGCGCATGCCGATGCCTTCGGCCATGTTGAAGCGGCGTTCCAGCAGCAGCAGGTCGCCGTTCGGCAGGAAGGCGCCGTCGGTGACGTCGAAGCTGCCATCCCGCTCGACCGAGAAACGCCCTTTCAGCGGCCCGCTGAGAATGGCCGCCAGCCGGTTGCCGTCGCTGTCGAGACCGCGCTCGGAGACGATGACCACGCCGCCCTTCAGCGGGCTCGATGCCGGCGCCACCGTGATGGTCTCGATGCCGCGATTGTCGCTCAACATCTTCCGCGGGATAAGGATCGGCAAAGTGGCGATCGCGCTCGAATCGGCGAAGCCGGGGTCGGGATAGACATCGACGCGATGGCGCTGCTCGAAGGAGACCAGAATCCGGTCACCGTCCAGCGCCAGGCCCTCGGCATCCATATATCCCTTGCCCTCGAAGCTCAGCCCGGCGCTGTTCTTCATCGGCGTGATCTCGACATCCAAAAGGCCGGAAAGCCTGCCCTTGACGTCGCGCTCGATGCTGCCGGTCAGCCATTGGCCGGTATCGAGCACGACGACGAAATGTTTTTGGTCCGGCCGGAAACGGATGGAGGAGAGCGAACCGAACAGCGCGCGGCTGGACACCATCTCCAGCCCGCCGAGAAATTCCATCGATCCGAATTTCGTCTCTGAAGAGCCGATCCTGAAGTCCGATATTTGCCGGCTAATGACCGGCACCTCGTCAGCAGCCCAGGATGGAAAGGCGCCTGTGGCGATACAGAGGGCAATCGACGCCGCACCGCAGAGACGCTTGATCGTCATGCCGGGTATTTCCTTTGAGCGACATCAGCCGGCACGGCGCAGCCGGCCGCCACGCGGCTGGACGGATTGATCTTCGAATAGCGAGGCAAGCTGCTCGGTCATTGCACCGGCAAGCTCGTCCGCATCGACGATCGTCACGGCGCGGCGATAGTAGCGCGTCACGTCGTGACCGATGCCGATCGCCAGCAATTCCACAGGCGAGCGCGTCTCGATCCGTTCGATGACGGCGCGCAGGTGCCGCTCCAGATAATTGCCCGGATTGACCGACAGCGTCGAATCGTCCACCGGCGCCCCGTCCGAGATCATCATCAGGATGCGGCGCTGCTCGCGGCGTGCGAGCAGGCGATTGTGTGCCCAGATCAGCGCCTCGCCGTCGATATTTTCCTTGAGCAGACCCTCGCGCATCATCAGCCCGAGATTGGCGCGGGCGCGCCGCCACGGCGCGTCGGCCGACTTGTAGATGATGTGGCGCAGGTCGTTGAGGCGGCCCGGCGTCTGCGGCTTGCCGCCGGCAAGCCAGCTTTCACGCGCCTGCCCGCCCTTCCAGGCCTTCGTCGTAAAGCCCAGGATCTCGACCTTGACGCCGCAGCGCTCCAGCGTGCGGGCGAGAATATCGGCGCAGGTGGCGGCAACCGTGATCGGCCGGCCGCGCATCGAGCCCGAATTGTCGATGAGCAGGGTGACGACAGTGTCGCGGAACTGCGTGTCGCGCTCCATCTTGAAGGACAGCGCCTGCATCGGATCGATGATGATGCGCTGCAGCCGGGCCGGATCGAGATAGCCCTCTTCCAGATCGAAATCCCAGGAACGGTTCTGCTGCGCCATCAGCCGGCGCTGCAGCCGGTTGGCGAGCCGCCCGACCGCGCCCTGCAGATGCGCCAGCTGCTTGTCGAGGAAAGCGCGCAGGCGCTCCAACTCGGCGGCATCGCAGAGCTCCTCGGCGGTGATGATCTCGTCGAACTCTTCGGTATAGACGTGATAATCGACCTTCTCGTTGAAATCGGCAAAAGGCGTGTTCGGACGGCGGGTTTCGCCCGGCGTTTCCGAATCGTCCTCGCCCTCTTCCATCATGTCGTCGTCGGAAATCTCGGCGCCTTCGGTCTCGCCGTCCTCCATCTGCTCGTCGGCGACTTCGCTGTCCTCGACGGGGGCGGCATCGGTGCCGGCATCCTCGTCGACCTCGTCCTGATCCTGCTCGTCGCCGTTCGGCTGGTCTTCCTGCTCCGACTGGTCGTCATTGTCGGCTTCGCTGTCGTCGTCGCCATACTCCTCGGCCATTTCCATGGCCGACAGCATGTTGCGGATGACCTTGGCGAAGGCCTGCTGGTCGTTGATCGAGTTCGACAGGTTGTCGAGCTCGGTCCCTGCCTTGTCCTCGATGAAGCCGCGCCAGAGATCGAGCACCTTGCCGGCAGAGGCCGGCGGGCGCTGGCCGGTCAGCTTCTCGCGCACCATCATCGCCACGGCTTCGCCGACCGGTGCGTCTTCCTGACGCTCGATGCCGGTAAAATTCGCCTTGGAATATTTCTCCTCGGTCATCGAGCGCAGGTTCGACGCCACGCCCTCCATGCGCAGCGCGCCGATCGATTCGACGCGCGCCTGCTCGACCGCATCGAAGATCGCCCGGGCGTCCGAGCCCTGCGGCGCCATCGTCGCATGCACCTTCTCGTCATGGCAGGCGAGGCGCAGCGCCATGGAATCGCCGAGCCCGCGGGTGACCGCCAGCTCATGCGCCGTCGGCCGCTTGGAAAGCTCCGGCAGCCGGATGCGCTCGCCGGTCATCCCCGGCCGTTCGTTGGCGAAGGTCACCTCGACATCGCCGTCGCCGGCGATCGAGCGCACGCAGCCGGTTATCGCCCGGCGCAATGGCTCGACGTCGACAGGCGCGCCGGGTTTTGCTTTCGAATTGTCACCGCGAGCTGCCATGATCGGTCGATCTCAAGCTCCGAGAACGATATTGGCGGCACTTTCCTTCAGCTCGACGCCGAAGGCGCGCTGATAGTGCTCGGCGACCAGCGGCCGCTCCAGCTCGTCGCACTTGTTGAGGAAGGTGACGCGGAAGGCGAAGGCGAGATCGCCGAAGATCTCGGCGTTTTCAGCCCAGGTGATGACCGTGCGCGGGCTCATGACGGTGGAGAGATCGCCGTTCATGAAGGCGGCGCGCGTCAGATCGGCAACCCGAACCATCTTCGAAACCGTCTCGCGGCCGTTCTTGTCCTTGCCGAAGCTCTTCACCTTGGCCGCGACGATATTCACTTCGTGATCATGCGGCAGGTAGTTCAGCGTCGTCACGATCGACCAGCGGTCCATCTGCGCCTGGTTGATCTGCTGCGTGCCGTGATAGAGGCCGGTCGTGTCGCCAAGGCCGATCGTGTTCGCCGTCGCAAACAGGCGGAAGGCAGGGTGCGGCCGAATGACGCGGCTCTGGTCGAGCAGCGTCAGGCGGCCGGAGGATTCGAGCACGCGCTGGATGACGAACATCACGTCGGGACGGCCGGCATCATATTCGTCGAAGACGAGTGCGACATTGTGCTGATAGGCCCAGGGCAGGATGCCGTCCTTGAATTCGGTGACCTGCAGCCCGTCCTTGACGACGATCGCATCCTTGCCGACGAGATCGATACGGCTGACATGGCTGTCGAGATTGATGCGCACGCAGGGCCAGTTGAGGCGCGCCGCCACCTGCTCGATATGCGAGGACTTGCCCGTGCCGTGATAGCCGGAGATCATCACGCGGCGGTTATGCGCGAAGCCTGCGAGAATGGCGAGCGTCGTGTCGCGGTCGAACAGGTAGTCGGGGTCGAGGTCCGGCACATAGGCGTCGCCCTTGCTGTAGGCGGGAACGCGGATGTCGGAATCGATACCGTAGGCCTCGCGGACCGAAACGGTGGTATCGGGCAGTTCTGATATATCCAGGTCGATCTTGCTCATCATGTCTCCAAGGCGGGTGATGCCACCCGGCCATACTGTCTCAGGCCATGTCGCAACCCGGACGCCGCGATTTTATTCCACGCCCGTCCAGGTCGGAACGTCGGCGATACTTCTCCGGGACTGAAACGAAACCTCGGCGGGATGATGACCGCGTGCGAGCATTCTTGAAAGAGTCCCGGACAAGAAACGCCGCGTCCGGAAGGTCGGCGGAGGCGATGTCGGGAAAACGCACAAATATGAGCCGCGTTTGCCTGCGGCCTCAGCCGATTTGGACCATACCCGATTGAAGCCCAAGAGCAAGGATGGGAATTAACAAAAACCGTTCTGCTTCAACAATTGATAGGCCTGGATGACGGCGCGGAAACGCTCCTCCGAGCCGCGGTCGCCGCCATTGGCATCCGGATGGTGTTTCTTGACCAGTTCCTTGTAGCGGCTCTTGATCTCCGCCGACGTCGCATTGGCGTCGAGGCCCATCGTTTCGAAGGCTTTGCTTTCCAGCGATTTCAGTTTGCGGGCCTGGGGAAAACGCGGTCCGCTGCCCTTGCCGCCGCCTTCCTTGACGAAGCCAAAGGGATCGCGAACGCGGGTATAGGCGCCGGAGCGGACCTCCGAATGCAGCGGACTGTCCTTCGCCGCCTTGTTGACGCCGACGGTCCATGTCGGCCGGTGGCCGGTGATTGCCTCTTTCTGATATCGCGCGATCTCACCGTCGGAAAGACCGGAGAAATAATTGTAGCCTTTGTTGTAGTCCTTGACGTGCTCGAAGCAGAACAAAAAGAACTGGCCTTCCGCATTGCGTCCGACAGGAGCGCGATGCGTGCCTTTCTTGTCGCAGCCGTCCCACTGACAGGTAGGCGGTGCCTGCTCTGGCTCCGGCTCCCGTTTGCGGCGTGTTCGGATGCGATCGAAATATTTGGAATCAAGTCTCATGACGGCGCTAATTATGGTCCTGCCGCGAAGCGACAACAAGAATTGACAAATGGGAATGTTACTGGCTTGGTGGGAACCCTTTTCGCGAAGCTGCAAGACCGGATGATGACCCTGCGAACCCGCATTGAAGAAAAACTGGTCGAAGCCTTCGCGCCCGAACGCCTGAGCGTCATCGACGAAAGCCATCTGCATGCCGGCCATCAGCCTGATATCACGGGCACCGGCGAAACCCATATGCGGGTGAGAATCGTTTCGGCCAAATTTACCGGCATGTCGCGGCTGGCGCGCCACCGGGCAATCACCGACCTGTTGAAACCGGAGCTGGATGCCGGACTGCACGCGCTGGCCGTAGAACCGGCAGCACCTGACGAACCGACCCGCTGGTAGCGGCAGCAAAGCTTATATAGGCATTGGCGGCCGGCAATCCTACAGCGCCGCGCATCTTTTCAGATGCGCAAGGGATACTGTAGCAATTTGAATGGATCAGGCTGGCTTTGCGCCGTCTTCCCCGGCCGGGCGGATACGCAGCTTGGTGATGCGGTTCTTCTCCCGCTTCATGACGATGAAACGCTTGCCATGAAAGGTGAAGGCCTGGCGCTCTTCCGGGATGGTCATCGATTCGTGGATGACGAGGCCGGCGATCGTCGTTGCCTCCTCGTCGGGCAGGTTCCAGTCGAGCGCGCGGTTCAAGTCGCGAATCGGTACGCCGCCGTCGACGACGACGGAACCGTCGGCCTCCTGACGCACGCCCTGTATTTCGATATCGTGCTCATCGGAAATGTCGCCGACGATTTCCTCGAGAATATCCTCCAGCGTGACGATGCCCTGCACCTCGCCATATTCGTCGACGACGACGGCGAAATGCTGCTTGCGGCGCAGGAAAGCGTTGAGCTGATCCTCGAGGTTGGTGCTGTCGGGCACGAACCACGGCTTCTGCGCGATTTTCACGATATCGAGGTTCTGCGGCTCCATGTTCGGCTCGGCAAGCGCCCGCAGCAGATCCTTGGCGTGCACGACACCGATGATGTTGTCGATCGTGCCGCGCCACAACGGCATGCGCGTATAGGGGCTTTCGAGAATGGCGCGCACCACCGCTTCCGGCGGATCGTCGGCATTGATCGCCCGCATCGCCGTGCGGTGGACCATGATGTCGGACAGTTCGAGCTCGCTGAGATCGAGCACGCCACCGAGGCGGTCACGGTCGGCCTTCACCACCGATCCCTCGCGGTGCAACAGGTCGACGGCGCCGCGCAGTTCCTCATGGGCCGTCAGCATCGAGGTCTCTCGTGACAGATTGATACCGAACAGCGAAAGAATCCGGCGAACGATCGCATTGACGAAGGAGGAAGCCGGGCCGACGACGATGACGAAGAGCCTGGCCGGGATAGCGATGGCGAGTGCGAAGCGGTCGGGCGTCGAAATCGCCCAGCTCTTCGGCAGCACTTCGGCGAAGATGACCAGGATAACGGTCATCGCCAGCGTCGCCAGCGCCACGCCGGAACTGCCGAACAGCCCGAGAAAGAGGCTGGTGGCGATCGAGGATGACAGGATGTTGGCGAGATTGTTGCCGATGAGCAGCGCCCCGATCAGCCGGTCGCGCCGCTCGATCAGCTGCCGGACAAGGCCGGCGCGTTCGTCGCCATTGACTTCAAGCGTATGGATACGGCTGCGCGAAACGGCGGTCAGCGCGGTCTCCGAGCCGGAAAAGAAGGCGGACATGAGCACGAGCGCCGTGATCGAAAGGATCTCCGGCCAATATGTCGCGAGAAATGCCAGAGCGCCTTCGACCGACATCAGGGATGCTTTTCCCGGAGAAAGCTGATCACTTCGGACGCCGGAACATCGTCGGCGACGAAGGACTGGCCGATGCCCCGTGTCAGGATGAAGGTGAGCTTGCCGCTTTTGACTTTCTTGTCCTGCGCAATCGCATCCATCAGCGATTCCGCCGGCGGCAGGTCGCCCGGAATATCGGACATGCGGGTCGGCAAGCCGACCTCCTTCAGATGCCGTTCGACGCGCCGGGCGTCGTCCGGGCTTGCAAGGTTCATGCGTGCGGAGAATTCGTGCGCCAGCACCATGCCGATCGAAACACCCTCGCCGTGCACGAGGCGCGAGCTGTCATAGGCGGTCGCCGCTTCGAGCGCATGGCCGAAAGTATGGCCGAGATTGAGCAGCGCCCGTTGACCGTTCTCGCGCTCGTCGGCAACGACGACATCGGCCTTCGCCTGGCAGCTCTTGGCAATCGCCTCGATACGCGCGGGGCCGCCTGTAAAAACCGACGTCCAGTTCGCTTCCAGCCAGGCGAAGAAATCCGGCTTGTCGATCAGCCCGTATTTCGCCACTTCGGCGTAACCTGCGCGGAATTCGCGCTCGCTCAGCGTATCCAGCACATCGGTATCGGCCAGCACCAGATCCGGCTGGTGGAAGACCCCGATCAGATTCTTGCCATGGCGGGAATTGATGCCGGTCTTGCCGCCGACCGAGGAATCGACCTGCGACAGCAGCGAGGTCGGCACCTGGACGAAACGCACGCCGCGCCGGACGATGCCGGCGGCAAATCCCGAGAGATCGCCGATGACGCCTCCGCCGAGCGCGATGACGCAATCATTACGTTCGACGCGAGCCTCCAGCACCTTGTCGCAGGCCGTGATGAGATGTTTGAAGCTCTTGGTCTTCTCGCCCGCTGGCAGGACGACCTCAGCCGACACGATGCCCGCTTGATTCAGGCTTGCGACGAGAGCCTCGAGATAGAGCGGAGCGACATTTTCGTCAGTGACGACAGCCGCCTTGCGGCCCTTGAGGCGAGAGGCGATCTCGGCGCCTGCCCGTGCAATCAGCCCCGGCCCGATCAGGATGTCGTAGGCGCGCTCGCCGAGCGGCACATGCACCGTTCGGATCGTGGAGGCGGAGGGTATCGCATTCATGACGCTGCACTTTCCTTCTGAGCTTCGATCATGGCCTTCAGCACCTCGTCGGCCATGATTTCCTTGCGCACGTCGCGCGAAAGCACGGTGATATCTGCCTGCGCGTAGATCGGATAACGCGCGTTCATCAGGTTTTCGAGCGTCTGCTTGGGATTTTCGGTCTTCAGCAGCGGCCGCGTGTCGCGTTTGTTGACCCGCTCCCACAACACGTCGAGATCCGCCTTCAGCCAGACCGACAGGCCGCCCTTCTTGATATGTTTGCGCGTCCGCTCGTTGATGAAGGCGCCGCCGCCGGTAGAGACGACACGCGGCCCGCTTTTCAGCAGCCGCTTCATCACCCGCGTTTCCAGCGCCCGGAACTCTTCCTCGCCATAGGCGGCGAAAAGTTCGGGGATCGTCATCCGCGACACACGCTCGATCTCGAGGTCGCTGTCGACGAAGGGAATGGCCAGCTGGCTGGCGACGATGCGCCCGACGGCGGATTTGCCAGCGCCCATCAGCCCGACAAGGATCAGATTACGTGAACCGAGCGCGGCGCGAGCTCTGTCTTTCAGGCTGTCAGCAACGGTCAGCAGTGGTTCACTCATCGGTCCATTCACACTTTGTTTGCAAACGGTATCGACAAATGCAGATGGAGCGTCAAGTCGCGGACAAGGGAATCATGGCTTGAATACCGCTTCTTGCACTTGCAGACAGGCTTCCTATAACAGAAGCAGAGCATGAAGGAGTTGCCGGATGCCGACCCTGTTCCGTTTCCTGTTCGTCTGCGCGATCCTCGCCGGGACGGTCTACGGAGCGATGCTGGCGCTTGTGACCTTCGTGGAGCCGCAGCAGCGCGACGTGACGATCCGCATTCCGTCCGAGCGGGTCAATCCGCCCGCCACGGGCGCCATCGACACGACCAGGAAGTGACCGACATGGTGGATTTCGGCCGCGTCCACGTGGAATCCTTCCTGGAGATGATGAGCGCCGAGCGGGGTGCCGCCGCCAATACGCTGCAATCCTATGAGCGCGACCTCGATGACGTCAGCTCCTTCCTGAACGGCCGCAGCGTGCGGCTGACCGAAGCCGCCTCCGCCGATCTCGCCGCCTATCTCTCCTCGCTCGCCCAAAAGGGCTTCAAACCCTCTTCCCAGGCGCGCCGGCTTGCCGCCATGCGGCAATTCTACAAGTTCCTCTATGCCGAGGGCCTGAGGACCGACGACCCCACCGGCATTCTCGACGCGCCGAAGAAAGGCCGTCCGCTGCCGAAGACGATGGGCGTCGAGGAGGTCGGCAGGCTGCTTTCCCAAGCTGAGACCGAGGCGGAAGATCCGGCTCCGGGCCAGCTGCAGCGCCTGCGCATGCTGGCGCTGCTGGAGCTTCTCTATGCCACCGGCATGCGCGTCAGCGAACTCGTTTCGCTTCCTGCCCGCGTGCTCGATCAGGAAGGCCGGTTCCTGATGATCCGCGGCAAGGGCAACAAGGAGCGGCTGGTGCCACTGTCGCAATCGGCAATCACAGCCTTGAAATCCTATGGGCGCCTGCTGGCGACCGAAAACGCCGCGGCAAACGAGCCGCAGGAAAGCGCCTGGCTGTTTCCCGCCGCCTCGAAGGAGGGATACCTGCCGCGCCAGGTTTTCGCCCGCGACCTCAAGAACCTGGCGATCCGCGCCGGCCTGACGCCGTCGCTGATCTCGCCGCATGTCATGCGCCACGCCTTTGCCAGCCACCTGCTGGCCAACGGCGCCGATCTGCGCGTCGTGCAGGAACTGCTCGGCCATTCGGACATTTCGACTACGCAGATCTACACACATGTCCTGGAAGAGAGGCTGCAGCAGCTCGTCCAGACGCATCACCCCCTTGCCAAACAGGCGAAAAAGCACGAATAGGACCGGCGACATGGGGCGGAGCCAGGAAAACGCCCCGGGCACAAGGAACGGAAACGCACCTCATGCACAATTATCTCGACTTCGAAAAGCCGATCTCCGACCTCGAAGGCAAGATCATCGAGCTGAAGAAGCTCGCAACGGAAGACGAGAGCATCGACACCACCGATGAAATCGGCAGGCTGGAGGTTCGCGTCCGTGAGGCGATCGTCGAAATCTACTCCAAGCTCAACGCCTGGCAGAAGACCCAGGTTGCCCGCCATCCGCAGCGCCCGCATTTCGTCGATTATGCCAAGACGCTGTTCCAGGAATTCACACCGCTTGCCGGCGACCGCAAGTTTTCCGAAGATGCCGCGATCCAGGCGGGCCTTGCCCGTTTCCGCGGCCAGCCGGTCGCCGTCATCGGCCAGGAAAAGGGCAACGACACCAAGAGCCGCATCAAGCACAATTTCGGCAGCCCCCGTCCGGAAGGCTACCGCAAGGCGATCCGCATCCTTGAAATGGCCGATCGTTTCGGCCTGCCGGTGATTTCGCTGGTGGATACGGCAGGCGCCTATCCCGGCGTCGGCGCCGAAGAACGCGGCCAGGCCGAGGCGATCGCCCGCTCGACGGAAATGTGCCTCGGCGTCAAGGTTCCGCTCGTTTCCGTCGTCATCGGCGAAGGCGGCTCGGGCGGCGCGATTGCCATCGCCACCGGCAACCGCGTCTATATGCTCGAGCATTCGATCTACAGCGTCATCTCGCCGGAAGGCGCCGCCTCGATCCTCTGGCGCGATTCCACCCGCGCCCGGGAAGCGGCGACCAACATGAAGATCACCGCCGAAGACCTGAAATCGCTCGGCGTCATCGACGGCATCATTTCCGAGCCGCTCGGCGGCGCGCATCGTGATCCCGACAGCGTCATTGCCGCGACCGGCGATGTGATCGCCAATGCTCTGGCCGAAATGGCGTCGCGCTCCGGCGAGCAGTTGCGCAACGATCGTCGCCAGAAATTCCTCGCCATGGGCCGCAATCTCTAACTCAACTTCGGCTCTTCACCGATTGGGGCCAAATCTTGGCCACATTGATGTTATCTCTAACTTTCGCGCTTGCGGGGATGTTCGTGGCAAGTCATAGGCTGGTAGGGATTTATAAAGTATAAGCCGCCTATGATTCCTTCCAATGCCCGGACTCCATAGGCGGGACCGGATCGCACTATCTTTATGGGCTAGTTTGGATGCGCATACGTCATTTTGCCTATATTTCCCTCATGGCGCTGGCTCTGTCCGGCTGCAATGACGCGTTGGAAACCGCGCAGGTCGATCTTTCCAAGGTCAAGAACAAGGTGGAGCAGCCGCTTCCCCCACATATCCTCACCGCCATGGCCGCCAAGGGCATGGACCGCAATTCGCCGATCATGATCCGCATCTTCAAGGAAGAAGGTGCCATGGAGATCTGGAAGGCGAAGACCGACAACCGTTTCGACAAGGTCGCCGATTACAAGATCTGCGCCTGGTCCGGCCGTCTCGGCCCGAAGGTAAAGACCGGCGACCGGCAGGCGCCGGAAGGTTTCTACGAGCTGACGCGCGCCAACCTGAACCCCAATTCGAAATATTATCTGGCGATCAACACCGGCTTCCCGAACCGCTACGACGCGGCGAACGGCCGCAGCGGCTCCGATCTGATGATCCACGGCGCCTGCTCGTCCTCCGGCTGCTATTCGATGACCGACCAGCAGGTGCTGGAGATCTACGCCTTCGCCCGCGACGCCTTCAAGGGCGGCCAGGCAACGGTGCAACTGCAGGCCTTCCCCTTCCGCATGACCGCGGAAAACATGGTCAAGCATCGCCTCGACAGCAATTACGACTTCTGGAAGATGCTGAAGGTCGGCTACGACAATTTCGAAGTCACCAAGCGCCCGCCTGAGGTGAACGTCTGCGAGAAGAAATACGTCTTCAATCAGCAGGCAACCGACGGCAGCGCCTTCAATGCCGCCGGCAAGTGCCCTGCTATGTCGACACCGCCGGCGCTGACGGCGGCCCTTGCCTCCTACGGCAAGACCTATGATGCCGACTATGCCAAGGCGATGAGCAAATATGACGGCATGGCCTGGTACGATCCCACGGAAGCCGAGCGCAAGGCCGTGGTCGCCAAGCTGCGTAAGGGCCGCGAACTCGCTTACGCCCCGACCGGCACCTCGCTGGAAGCCGGCCGCATGGTCAAGGTCGCCGAACTCGAAGACCTGATGGCCAAGCGCACCGCGCAGGGCCTTGCCGCCAAGAGCGCGCCGGGCGCCACGCCGGCAGCGCCTGCCGGGCCGCAGGCAATCTCCGCCCAGCCGCAGGAAACGGCCATCGCTGCCGCCACACCGGCGGTCGTGCCGGTGCCGATGCAGAATCCGCTGGCCTTTACCGCGCCCGAACCGCAAGAAACGGCAGACGCCGCGGCAAAGAAGCCGTTCTGGAAATTCTGGGCGAGGAACTGAACGGCTTGAACCCCGTTCTCTACGATCTTCGCGGCCTGAAATGCCCATTCCCCGTGATCAAGACACGCAAGAAGCTTGCCGCCATGGCAAGCGGTGCACTCATTCGCGTCGACACGACAGATCCGCTGGCTGTGATCGACATGCCGCATTTCTGCAATGAGGAAGGCCACGAGCTGGTCGAGACGGAAAAGACCGAAAGCGGCCATCGCTTCCTGATCCGCAAGCGCTAAAACGCGTCGTTATCGCAACACCGCTGCCGAGTTTTTCGCGACATGCTCTAAATTCGCATGCCGGGGATAGCAAGCGGATTGTCGGACAGCGCCGCGCGGTCGGGCATGTCGATGCGCGGCTTGCCTAGGAAGGCGTCGAAGAGGTCCTTCACGAAGGCTTCCGGCAGATCCCGGGTGATCAGCACCATGCGCGTGCGCCGGTCTTCTCCCGGCCAGGCAGGCAGCCGCACCGGCGGATGGAAGATGCTCTGCACCCCATGCAGCACCAGCGGCCGATCCGGCCGGTCGGAGACCGACACGATCGCCTTCATCCTCAAAAGCTTCTCGCCATGGGCCGAACGCAGGAGATCGATGAACATGTCGAGCGCCATCGGATCGATCGGCTTCTCCTCGATGATCGAGAAAGAGCGGATCGAGGCATCGTGACGATTGACGTCGTGCGGGTCCTGATCCGCATGCCCGTGATGATGATGGTGGTGGTGCCCATGGTGATCGCCATCATGATCCTGATCGCCATCACGATTGTCATCGTGATTGTGATGATGATGCGCCTCATGCGCATCCTCGTCCTGCAGCCAGCGGCCGACATCGGCGATCTTCGTCGCCGGATCGTAAAGCCCGTTCACCAGCACTGCGGCACTGCCCGCCTCGGCACTGTCGGCATCCATAATCGCCGCCCGAGGATTGAGCGCCCGCAGGCGCTTTTCCAGCCCGTCGGTTGCCTCGGCCATCGCCTTTTTCGAGACGATCAGCCGGTCGGCGACCGCTGCCTGCTTGCGCGCTTCCTCATGATTGTCGAGCGTCTGCAGGCCATTCACGGCATCCACGACGGTCACGACGCCATCGAGTTCGAAATTTGTAGCGATGACCGGATTTCCCATGATCGCCTGCATGACGGGTGCGGGATCGGCAAGGCCCGTCGTCTCGATGACGACGCGTTTCACCGGCTTGACGCGGCCCGTCTGCACGGCATCCATCAGGTTCGCCAGCGTATCCACCAGCTCGCCGCGCACGGTGCAGCACAGGCAGCCATCGGACAGTTCGATGATCGAATCGCCGGAGCTTTCGACCAGGAGATGGTCGATACCGACATCGCCGAATTCGTTGATGATGACGGCCGCATCCTTCATCACCGGGTCTTTGAGGATACGGTTGAGCAGCGTCGATTTGCCGGCGCCGAGAAAGCCGGTCAGGATGGTGACCGGAATCCTGTCGTTGAGCGCGCTCATGTCATTTTACCTTGAAGCTTAAAAGGATGTCGGGCGCGGCATCGGCACCGGCACGTTGGCGATCGCGCTTGCGGTATCGCCCCGCGCCATCTTTTCCGGCTGCGCGGCCGGCTGAGGGTCCTGGCCCGGAATGAGGCCGGCGAAGACGAATCGCGGATCGTGGTCCATTTCCAGGATATAGGGCGACTGCACCCTCATCCGGCCGACCTCGTCGCGCGTTTCGCTGCGCACCTTGGCGCCCTTGGCGCTGCAGATATCGGCGGTGATGTCGGTAACCTGATCCTGTCCCGGGCCGTAGGGCCGCAGCGAACCCAGCGTGTCATTGCCGGGAAACTGCGCGGTGAACCCCTTCTGCAAAAGGTTCGCCGTCGCATCGGCGCGCGCCGCAAGACTGTCGGTGCCGAGCACGACGGAGACGAGAGTGCGGCCGTTACGCGTCGCCGAACCGATCTGGTTGAAGCCCGAGGCGCAAATGAAGCCGGTCTTCATGCCATCGGCGCCGGCGAAGCGGCCGATCAGCATGTTGAGGCTCGGTACATTCTGCTGGCCGGTGGTGAAGCCCTCCAGCGAGAAATAACCGGCATATTGCGGAAAATCGCGGCGCAACGCCACGGTCAGCACCGCGAGGTCGCGCGCCGTCGTATATTGGCCCTTGCCGGGCAGGCCGTTCGGATTGACGAAATGCGAATCCGTCATGCCGAGCTTCAGCGCCTCGCCGTTCATCCGCGTCACGAAGCCTTCCTGCGTACCGCCGATGGCTTCCGCGACCGCGACGGCGATGTCGTTGGCCGATTTCACCATCAGGATCTTCAGCGCGCTGTCGAGCGTCAGCTTCTGGCCCGGCTTGAAATACATCTTGGCAGCCGGCTGCGCGGCGGCGCGCTTGCTCATGACGATAGGCGTATCGAGGCTGATCTGACCGGCGCGGATCGCGTCGAACACGGTATAGACGGTCATCAGTTTGGTCAGCGAGGCTGGATACCACTTGCGGAAGGCTTCTTCATGCTCGAGCACGCGGCCGGTCTGCACGTCGACGAGAATATGCGGATTGGCCTGGGCAAGCGGAACGAAGGCAAGAAAGCTAGTTGTCGCAGCGACGATGAAGCTCAACGGTCGCAGCGCTGCAAACAAACGGAAGTGGCTCGTCGACACAGTTCGTCCTTCGGATATCAGGAAAATCTCGAAACCTTCCCCTATTTAGCCTATATGGCTATGACATGGCAAAGGTCATTGACTAAGTAATTTCCAAAAGCCTCACACCCCAGCTTCACACCGTTGTGATGCGGTGAAAGATTGTCGGGATTTCATAACAGGAACGCGAATATGCCGATTTTGAACAGAGCCGCGGAGTTGCAGGACGAAGTCGCCGAATGGCGCCGCCACATCCACGCCCGGCCCGAACTCCTCTTCGCGGTGGAAAACACGGCTGCCTTCGTCGCCGAAAAACTCAAGGAATTCGGCGTCGACGAGATCGTCACCGGCATCGGCCGCACCGGCGTCGTCGGCCTGATCAAGGGCAAGGGTGAAGGCCGCCGCACGGTCGGCCTGCGCGCCGACATGGACGCCTTGCCGCTGACCGAGATCACCGGAAAACCCTGGGCCTCGAAGACGCCGGGCAAGATGCATGCCTGCGGCCATGACGGCCACACCGCCATGCTGCTCGGCGCTGCGAAATACCTGGCCGAGACCCGCAACTTCAACGGCAATGTCGCCGTCATCTTCCAGCCCGCCGAAGAAGGCGGCGGCGGCGGCAATCTGATGGTCAAGGACGGCATGATGGAGCGCTTCGCGATTGAAGAGGTCTATGGCATGCACAATCTGCCGGGCCTGCCCGTCGGCCAGTTCGCCATCCGCAAGGGCGCGATCATGGCGGCGACCGACGAATTCACCGTCACCATCAAGGGCCGCGGCGGCCACGCCGCCCAGCCGCACCGGACGATCGACCCGATCGCCATCGGTGCCCAGATCGTCGCCAACCTGCAGATGATCGCCTCACGCAGCGCCGATCCGCTGCGCTCTGTGGTCGTCTCGGTGACCAAGTTCAACGCCGGTTTTGCCCATAACGTCATTCCGAACGATGCCACCTTCGCCGGGACGGTCCGCACCCTCGACCCCGAGGTGCGCACACTCGCCGAGACACGGTTCCGGCAGATCGTCGAGGGCCTGGTCGCAGCCCACGGCGCCGAGGCCGACATCAGCTTCCACCGCAATTATCCGGTTACTGTCAACCACCCCGACGAGACAGAGCATGCGGTCGCCACCGCCAGTGCCATCGCTGGTGAAGGCAATGTCAACGCCGAGATCGATCCGATGATGGGCGGCGAGGATTTCTCCTACATGCTGAACGCCCGCCCCGGCGCCTTCATCTTCATCGGCAATGGCGACAGCGCCGGCCTCCACAACCCGGCCTACGACTTCAACGACGAAGCCATCGCCCACGGCATCTCCTATTGGGTCCGCCTCGCCGAACAACGCCTCGGCGCTTAGCAACAATTAAGGCTTGGCTTCCCGCCAAGCCTTTTGTATGCATGGCGTGCAAGTGGTCCCGTAGCTCAGCAGGATAGAGCACCAGATTCCTAATCTGGGGGTCGCGCGTTCGAATCGCGCCGGGATCACCAGTCAAACAGATGCTTATCTCCCTTGAAAGAACGCACGTTCCTGTGGAATCGCTCGAAAGGTCTGTCCCCACAAGCGCTGTTTTGTCCCTGACGCTTCAATAGATTTGTCCCTGAGATCAAAACCTGTTTTTCTCGTTCCAGGTCTTTGATTAATTTCTCGGTGGTGGGAAGCCATATGGCTCAGCCGACGGCCGCCTCCTTGAATTGCATCACCGCTGCGGCTTCGATGTTGATGCGCCTACTCGTGCAGTAGGGAGCTTGGTTTGAAGGCTGATCCTTGCTGGACTCCCGCCTTGACCCGATCTGCTCTCCCAGGACAGGGATTTCGACGGACGCTCGTCGATGATTGGAACCGCACTGAGCGCGGCATCGAGGCTCATTTTGGATAGGCGTATGGCAGCGCCGGTTAATCCACCGGCGCGATTTGGGTGCGATGGAAACTCGATCACGCTTATGCTACCGAGCCGTCATGGATAAAGAGGATTTCGATATGCTCTTTAATGAGCGCGTGGCTGGCCGCTTAGCTCGGCTTGGCTTCGTGTCGAAGGGCAAGACGCTGTACTTCCAAGAGAAGCACTTTACAATTGCGCTCGTCCGGCTGGGTGGCCGGATGAGCAGTCCCGGGTCAATCTCGCATATTCTCTGTTTTCGGCACTCGTTTCTGCGGGACAGGACCGAACGGATTCCGAGCAAGTTCCCCACAGAAGTGTTCGATTATCCCTATAAGTTCAAGCCGCTCGAAGATGCCGATAAGGAATTGGTCTATCGGCCTCAGAATCTGAATTATGATTACGAGCGCTTTCATTGGGAGAGCGCTGATGAACGATCAGTCTGTCAAGAGCTTGATCGAATAGCGGCTCATATCGAGAACCGATTTCTTCCGTGGGCTAAGACCCTGACGCCCGCGACGGCGAGGTTAGAAATCACGCAGTTTGGTGAGAAGGCGTGGTGCGAGCAAATGTGGATCGCAGACTACGCTGCTGCGGCTGAATGACCGCTATCCGTCAAACTACGACATAGCGTTTTCGCGAAAATCCTAATATTCGCGACAGAAAGATGATCGGTAGGAACGCTTCGGGATGACGTCAGACTGAAGTCCTATAACCTGTTGATTTGCACTGAGAAGTGACCCGGCATTTGCGCCGAGAATTGACCCGTCTCTTAGGTATGTTTCGGGTCGGTGGTTGCCGTCAAGTTTTTGCTTTTCTCCTTTGTAGTTTTGGGCCCATGAGCTGAGCTGTTCTTGAATCGGAAGCTGTCGTTTCCGGTTTCGAGGATGTGGCAGTGATGCGTCAGGCGATCGAGCAGCGCGGTGGTCATCTTGGCGTCGCCGAAGACGCTGGCCCATTCGCTGAAGCTCAGGTTGGTGGTGATGATGACGCTGGTTCTCTCGTAGAGCTTACTCAACAAGTGGAAGAGCAGTGCGCCGCCTGATGCGCTGAATGGCAGGTAGCCAAGCTCGTCCAGGATAACGAGGTCGGAGTGTATGAGGCGATTGGCGATTTGACCGGACCGTCCTTGGGCCTTCTCCTGCTCGAGAGCGTTGACCAGTTCGACGGTCGAGAAGAACCGAACCCGCTTATGATGATGCTCGATGGCTTGAACGCCGATCGCCGTGGCGACATGCGTTTTACCTCTGCCGGGTCCGCCAACCAGAACGATGTTGTTAGCCTCGCCGAGGAAGTCGCAGCGATGAAGCTGGCGCACGAGCTCTTCGTTGATCTCGCTGCTGTCAGATCACGGTAGGCGGGAAAGCGTGCCGTCTTGAGCTGATAGGCTCTCGATCTGACCTCCCTTTCTGCCGTCTCCGCTTTGAGGAGCTGCGACAGGACCGGAATCGCGGCCTCGAAAGCCGGCGCTCCCTGTTCGGTCAGTTCCCCGACAGCCTGGGCCATACCGTGCATCTTCAATTGCCGCAGCATGATCACGATCGCGCCGCTTGCTGGGTTATGACGCATGGCGAATCTCCGTCTTTCTCAGGGTGTCGTAGCGTTCGACATTGGCCTTTGGTTCATTGGTGAGTGTCAGTGCTTGCGGCGCATCTATGGTCGGCGGCGTGAAGGATTTGCCGTTAACGAGGCGATGCAACAAGTTCAGCACATGCGTCTTGGTCGGAACGCCGGACTTCAGCGCCATGTCGACGGCCGAGAGGACGGCTTGTTCATCGTGCTGCAGGACGAGCGCCAGGATATCGACCATCTCACGGTCTCCGCCGGGCTTCTTTAGCAGGTGCTGCTGCAAGGTTTTGAAGGCCTCGGGAAGCTCGGTGAATGGAGCACCGTTGCGCAGAGCGCCGGGTTTGCGTTGCACGACCGCGAGATAATGTCGCCAGTCATAAACCGTCTGTCCCGGCCGATCATGGGAGCGGTCGATAATACGCTGGTGTTCGCAGATGATCAGGCCTTCGGCGACGACGACGACACGATCCGGATAGACCCGCAGGCTCACCGGTCGATTGGCGAAGGACGCCGGAACGCTGTAGCGGTTGCGCTCCAGATGCACGAGGCAGGTCGGCGAGACACGTTTGGTGTATTCGACAAATCCATCAAATGGACGGGAGACCGGCATGAGAGTCCGTGCTTCCTCCGCCCAGATATCGGCGATGGTGCCGCGCATTTGGCCGTGTGGCGTCTTCGCCCAGAACTCTTTGCAACGTTGCTCCAGCCACTCGTTGAGGGCCTCCAGCGATGGAAAGCGCGGCATGGGTTGCCAAAGGCGATGACGAGCGTCCTGGACGTTCTTCTCGACCTGCCCCTTTTCCCAGCCTGACGCCGGATTGCAGAACTCCGGTTCGAACAGATAGTGGCTGGCCATCGCCAGGAAGCGGCCGTTGACGTCGCGCTCCTTGGCGCGGCCGACCTTGTCAATCGCCGTCTTCATGTTGTCGTAGATGCCGCGCCGGGGGACGCCACCGAAGACGCGAAATGCGTGATTGTGGGCGTCGAACAGCATCTCGTGCGTCTGCAGGAGATAGGCCCGGACGATAAAGGCCCTGGAGTAGCTCAGCTTCGTATGGGCCACCTGCAGCTTGGTGCGCTCATTGCCGATGATGGCCCAATCTTCCGACCAATCGAACTGGAACGCTTCACCGGGTTCGAATGCCAAAGGCACGAATGTTCCGCGTCCCGACCTCTGAAGTTCTCTCTGCCGGTCGGCTCTCCAATCCCGAGCAAAAGCGGCGACACGGCAATAGGAACCCTCGTAGCCCAAGCTCAGCAGGTCGGCATGGAGCTGCTTGAGAGTCCGCTTCTGTTTGCGGGATTTGTTCGCTTCCGTCTTCAGCCAGGCCGATAGTCTATCGGCAAAGGGGTCAAGCTTGCTCGGGCGGGCCGGGACCTTGAACTTTGGCTCCACGCCATCAAGACCGAGATATTTGCGGATGGTATTCCGGGACAGGCCGATCCTGCGGCAAATCTCCCGGATCGATAAATGCTCTCTAAGATGCCAGCGTCGGATCACGCTCAATAACGCCATGTCGATCACTCCATAGCTCCCGCTGAAAACACGCGGAGCAAGGTTCAAAACATCGGTCAATTCTCGATGAAAATATCTCGCAATGCCGGATCACTTCTCAGTGCAAATCAACAGCAATACAATCAATGGCCGCCTATCTCCTCTGGGACAAACCTACCGAACCGCTCCATCCTGCGGACATGCAAGAACGCAATAATGATGTCATGAGAAACCGGCCTTTGATCGGTAATAGCCAGGCCAAGTGTCGCGTTGAGGCCGCACGACCGAACTCTTCGGATGCAGAAATTGGCGATCGATTGGATTCGTTCAATTGGCTAGTTTTTCGACATCGGCGTCGATCTACGGTCAGTCAGCTCAAAATGGACGATCGCGTCTCAGCACAGACTGCCCCATCGAAAAAACACTCCGGCTAGAACCGCTGGATCAGGACGATCAACGAATATATTTGCAATCAGTGTTGAGCCGGTCGCAAATCTGCGCACATCGGAGCATGCTATCGCAAAGTGGATACAACCACGCTAGCGAATTAGCCGTCCTAAACTGAAAACAGTCTCTGCAATAACCGCGCGCAGCGTCGGCCCTGATGGTCAGCCATGCGAAGTCCTTGGCACGGCTGCCTCGGCATCCCAGCCCGTAAAGAATGGCACGCTTCTTGCGTTGTTTGGCGTAGTGCCGAGCATACTCGGCGGAAGCCCGCGAATGCCCACAATCGGAAGGTGGACGAGTTCCCGGACATCGAGAATAGGCTGATCGACGGCCAGGAGCAGATGACAACATATTCGATCGTTCTAGGACGCGAACGCCATGTCTTTCAGGATCTGAAATCGGTATTGGCTTGCGCTTCGCCATTGAAATCAGGTGACGTGCTGGCCGGGATCGCCGCGTCAAGCAACGAGCGGCGGGTGGCCGCCCGCTATCTGCTTGCGGATATGCCTCTCAAAACCTTCCTGGAGGATCTCGTCATCCCATACGAGATCGACGAGGTCAGCCGACTGATCGTCGACCGCCATGATTGGACGGCATTCGCGCCGATATCTCATATGACGGTCGGCGAGTTTCGCGATTGGCTTCTCTCCTATGACGCGACCGCCGAAAGACTGCTTGCCATTGCACCGGGCCTCACCCCCGAGATGGTCGCGGCGGTCTCCAAGATCATGCGCAACCATGATCTGATCACCGTCGCCGGCAAATGCAGGGTGGTCACGGCCTTTCGTTCCACGATCGGTCTGCCCGGCCGGCTGTCGAGCCGTCTTCAGCCCAATCATCCCACCGATGATCCTGAAGGTGTCGCCGGCTCGACGCTCGACGGACTTCTTTATGGGATCGGCGATGCGGTGATCGGCATCAACCCGGCTACCGACAATCTCGAGGCATGCACAAGATTGATGGTTCTTTTCGACCGGCTGCGCGAACAGTTCGATATCCCGACCCAATCCTGCGTGTTGACCCATGTCACCACGTCAATCAAGGCGATCGAGGCTGGAGCGCCGCTCGATCTGGTGTTCCAGTCAATCGCCGGCTCGGAAGCCGCCAATAAGGGTTTCGGCATCGACCTCGCCCTCCTGAGGGAAGGCCAGCAGGCGGCACTTTCCATGAAGCGCGGCACGGTCGGCAACAATGTCATGTATCTGGAGACCGGCCAGGGCAGCGCCCTCTCGGCCGACGCCCATCATGGCGTGGACGAACAGACGGTGGAGGCGCGGGCCTATGCCGTTGCACGTGAGCTCGATCCGTTGCTCGTCAATACCGTGGTCGGCTTCATTGGCCCCGAATATCTTTTCGACGCCAAGCAAATTATCCGCGCCGGGCTCGAAGACCATTTCTGCGGCAAACTGCTTGGCGTGCCGATGGGGGTCGACGTTTGCTACACGAACCATGCGGAAGCCGACCAGGACGATATGGACAATCTGATGGTGCTGCTGACTGTCGCGGGTGTCAGCTTTCTGATCGCGGTGCCCGGCGCCGACGACGTCATGCTCAATTATCAGAGCCTTTCCTACCACGATATTGTCGGCCTCAGGCACCAGTTCAATCGTCCGCCGGCTCCGGAGTTCGAAGCCTGGCTTCATCGCATGGGCATGCTTGATCACACGGGTCGTCTTGCGCCTGCCAGCGCCTCGGGCGCCTTCTTCCGCAATCTCTTGAGCTACAGGGCATCCGCATGACTCCCTTCGAACGCGATCCGTTTGCGCGGTTCCGCAACGCCACACGCGCCCGCATTGGGCTTGGAAGAGCAGGCGACGCCTTGCCGACATCGGCAATTCTCGACTTCCAGCTTGCCCATGCCCGGGCGCGGGATGCCGTGCATGGGCAAGTGGATTTTGTCGCCCTTGCCAAGCAGCTTGCTCCCGTGCCGACGATCCGGATTCGGTCTCGCGCCAAAGACCGGACGATCTATCTGGCGCGCCCGGATCTCGGCCGTCAGACCAACGCAGCCGATCTCCCGAGCCCAGGCGATCGTTATGATATCGCCTTCATCATTGCCGACGGACTTTCGGCCTCGGCGGTCGAGCACCACGCGGTGCCGCTGTTTAACGCATGCATGAAGCGTCTCGGGGCCTTCAGCGTCGCCCCGGTGATATTGGGCGAGCAGGCGCGGGTGGCATTTGGCGATGAAGCGGCGGCGGCGTTTGGTGCGGAAGTTGCCATCGTGCTGATCGGCGAGAGGCCGGGACTAAGCGTGCCTGACAGCCTCGGCGCCTACATCACCTTCCGACCGCAATCGGGACGGCGCGACAGCGAGCGCAACTGTATTTCCAATATTCATGCCGACGGGCTCAGCTACGAGGTCGCGGCCGACAAGATCGTCTGGATCGTCCGGGAGGCGCTGCGACTGCAGCTGACCGGTGTCGATCTCAAGGAAAATGCCGAAGGCGCCATAGAAGCGCTGCCACACCAAGAAGCATAAAGTTCAATCTACAAAACAGGGGAACAATCATGTCAAATTCTCAACCGACGCTCGCCAAGAGCCTGACCGGGCTGCACTTATGGGGACTTGCAGTCGGCCTCGTCATCTCCGGCGAATATTTCGGCTGGAGCTATGGCTGGGCGGCGGCCGGCACACTCGGCTTCTTGATCACCACGATTCTGATCGCCGTCATGTACACCACCTTCATTTTCTCCTTCACGGAGTTGACAACGGCTATTCCGCATGCGGGTGGGCCGTTTGCCTATGCGCTCAGGGCCTTCGGCCCGCTCGGCGGCTTCGTTGCGGGCTTTGCAACACTGGTGGAATTCGTCTTCGCGCCTCCGGCCATCGCGCTTGCGATCGGCGCCTATCTCAATGTGCAGTTTCCGGGGCTCGATCCGAAACTGGCGGCCGTCGGCGCCTATCTCATCTTCATGGCGCTCAATATCGTCGGCGTCACCATCGCCGCGACATTCGAGCTCTTCATTACCATCCTAGCCATTATTGAACTCCTGGTCTTTATGGGTGTCGTTCTGCCCGGCTTCTCCGTCGCCAACTTCGCGGCCAATGGCTGGGCTGGCGCCCCTGAATTATCGGTTGGCGCCATTGGAGGCATCTTTGCCGCGATTCCGTTCGCCATCTGGTTCTTCCTGGCGATCGAAGGTGCGGCAATGGCTGCAGAGGAAACCAAAAATCCCACCCGCACCGTGCCGATCGCCTATATCGCAGGGATTCTCACTCTCGTATTCCTGGCTTTCGGCACGATGATCTTCGCGGGAGGTGTTGGCGACTGGCGTACGCTGTCCAACATCAACGATCCGTTGCCGCAGGCGATGAAGGCTGTCGTCGGAGAATCCTCCGGCTGGCTGCACATGCTCGTCTGGATCGGCCTGTTCGGCCTGATCGCATCGTTCCATGGCATCATCATGGGGTATTCCAGGCAGATCTTTGCGCTGGGTCGCGCAGGCTACCTGCCGGAAGTTCTCGCGAAGATTCACCCGAAATTCCGCACGCCCTACCTTGCTATCCTCGCAGGCGGCGTTGTCGGCATTGCCGCGATCTTCTCCGACAACCTGATCCAGATCGGCGGCTTGCCGCTGACTGCCAATATCGTCACGATGTCGGTGTTCGGCGCGATCATCATGTACATCGTCTCCATGGCATCGCTGTTCAAACTTCGTCGGACCGAGCCCGAGCTTGCCCGGCCGTTCAAGGCCTGGGGCTATCCGGTTATCCCGGCCATTGCCCTTGGGCTTGCGCTGGTCGCGCTGGCGGCGATGATCTACTACAACTTCCTGATCTTCTTGATCTTCCTGGCGATGGGCGCGGTAGCGTTCGGTATCTGGCGCTTGCTGTCCGGCGGCGTCGCCAAGGAAGCGGCCGCTTCCGCGTAACAAGGCTCTCCGGCCCGATCATCAAGCAGGCAACGGGACGAGCCTGTTTCGATCGATATCAACGATCCCCCACCGACATTTGGCGGGGGAATTCGAGCACAAAGCCCAGCCCGCTCGCAAAATTCTTAATTTCCTCCTCGAGATAAGCTCGCGCCAAGCCGCTTTCGCCGTCGTTGGTTACCGCACCTCACGATGGACCCGCCGCGTCCTCACCGCCTGCCGCGCGCCTAATCCCAGCAGCGCCGCCACGATCCAGCCACCGATAAAACCGATCGCGCCCCAGACAAGCCCGGCAAAACTGACCGGCACGCCGGGCACGAAATCACGCCAGGTATTGGCGAAGACGACGTCATCGGCATTGCCCAGCAGCACGAAGGGCTTGGCGACGGGTGCGGCGGTACCGAGGTGGAGCTGCTGCGACAGCAGCGTTTCGTAGCGCGTGATCGTGCTGCGCATCGAGACGCCGCGGTCGCGCAGGAAATCATCGGACGATTGCGCATAGGCGTTCAGCGCTTGCTGGCGATCGAGATGGTGTTCGGCCGCCTGGGCATTGAAATCCTCGACGATGACGCGCAATTCGTCGATCGCCCCGCCGATCCGCTGGCGGTATTGCTGCGCAAATTCCGGCGCCTGCGAAAACACCGTGCCGCCGGCAAGCCCGGCGACAATAGCGATGATTCTTGCAATCGGACCCATGATTGATGCCTCCGGCTGTCCCCTGCGCTAACGATCCGCGGCCGTAAAGGTTTCTGCCTTCGACACAATCGGTAACGCTATGTGATTGAACCGACGGCGCTTCCGGCGAGTTGATGCCCTGACCAACCCAGAATGACCAACTCAGAAAGAGAGACTTGTCATGAAACAGATTATCCTTGCCTGCACGCTCACTGCTGCATCCATCTTTTCCGCAATGCCGTCCCAGGCGGCAAGTGTAACCATCACCACGGACGACGCGCGTCCCACCTACCGTCATGCGGAACGGCCCTATTACCGCCATCACATGAGGCCGCGCCACGTCTCCCAGGATTGCTTCACCAAGACGGAAAAAATCCGCCGTCACGGCCATACGGTCGTCAAGGAAACCCGAATCTGCCGATAAGGCAAATCCCTACGGGAAAGCCCGGCTGATCTTCGCAGCCGGGCTTTTCATCTGATCTCGCCTCGATCTCGCAGATGAGGAACTTTCGCAATATCAGCCGCGTTTATTGCGAAACGGGAGTGTTCATCATGCGTATCAAGATGATTCTTTTGGCCATCGCCTATGTCGCCGTCAGCGCCGTGCTGCTGGCCATCGCCTACCAGCCGCAGGGGTCGGGCGCCATGCAGAAGACGGATCGTCTGGCCGGCTCGTCCTTCCTCGTCGAACGCTTCGCCGGTTGACCAGCTGAGCGCGGCCCTACCGGTGACGACGTGATAGTCCTCGTCCGGGATGTTTGGCCCCGGAGCGAGCTTTCGGTTTAATGCGTGCCGTCAAGTGACAATCCACCAAGCGGGCCGCCAAGCAGGATTCGGTTCTGCACCGAATGCACGCCCTCGACCGCCTTGGCGACCACGGTTGCCCGTTCGATCTCGCCGACCGTGCCGACAGTGCCGGTGAGCACGATGTGGTCGTTTTCCATCGTCACCTCGACATCAGACGCATCAATCCCGCCGGCAATCGCCAGCGCATTGGCGACATCCGCCTCAACAGATGCACGATTGGCGATTTCCGCTTCCATCTCGGGCTCGAGCCCGTGAAATGTCTGCTCCTTGAAAACCATGATCCATTCCTCCGTGAAACCTGCTTAGCAAACGCCGTTCGACGGAGTTGGTTTCAGCGCCGCTACCACTGCACGCGATAGCGGAGATTGATGCTGCCGGTCTCACCTCCCGAAAACGGATTGTTCACCGAGGCATCGAGATTGAGGTTCGGCAGGATGGCCTGGTTGACCGCCACCGTGCTCGAGAAGTCGCCGCTGGCATTGCTGACGCCTGTGCCCGCCGAAAGCGACGTTCCCGTCCAGGGATGGATCAGTTTCAGCGCCTGCGATGCCGTCACCGAGGCCTGCCTGATATCGACCGCATCAAATTGAACGCTGATGGACCGGCTCGATTGCATATCGAGCGAATCGGACAGGATCCAGCTGCGCGAGCGGCTCAGCGTCAGCGCGCCGCTGCCGCGCAGCGTATCGACGCTGACCTTCGCGCCCTGCTGCGATTGGCCCGCTGGCGTGACGGCCGTCTTTACGATCCTGCCCCAGAGCATTGCCTGTTCGGAATCGGGCAGCGGCGCGCCGCCTTTGGTCGAGGCAAGGGCTATGTCGGCGCCGGCGCTCGTTTCCCATTCCGCCGGCAGGCGAAAACCCAAGGTCGCCTTGTAGGACCGGTCCGAAAGCTTGGCCGGCGACCAGATCACCAGATCATCAGCTCTCGCTGCAACGGTGAGCGAGAGCAGGATGGCGAAAAGAATGCATGCTATTTTGAATGTCGTCATGAAGTTAAGAACGTTTTGACCTGACACGGGGCCGCCGTGCCGAAACCGACGCAACAGCGGACATGAAGCGCTCGCAGCCGAACGCGATGGGGGATCACGGCAAGCCGTCCATCCCGGTTTCATCCTCGATTTAATGTTGGCCGAAAAGGCCGGCGGCACGCGTGCCAGTTCTTCGATGGACGCCGCAGCGCCCCGAATTGCCATGCGACCGTGACCGGCCGCAGCGGAATCGCGATTCCGCCAGCAATGTTAGAAGGATCACATCTACCTGCGGCTCTGTAAACCCCTTATGGGCTGAAATCTGCTGCACCGCACACTTGCCGCCCCTTCCAAACCCTAGTAGAGCCTGAGCCTACGAGAGAAATTTTCGCGAAATTTCACATGATGACCGGCAAAAGCGCGCCGCGGCGCCTCAGCATCTTCGGTTCGACGGGTTCGATCGGCCAGAATACACTCAATGTCGTCGAGCACCTGGGCGGACGGGAGAATTTCGAAATCTCCGTGCTGACCGGCAACGGCAATATAGAATTGCTGGCCCGACAGGCGAAATCATCCGGCGCGCGGCTGGCGGTAACGGCAAACGACCGGCACTACGAATCACTGAAAAGCGAACTTTCCGGCAGCGGCATCGCCGTCGCCTCGGGAAAATCCGGCCTGATGGAAGCGGCTGAGCGCGAAGCCGACTGGGTGATGGCGGCAATCGTCGGCACCGCAGGCCTGGCGCCGACGCTTGCAGCTGCGCGCCGCGGCGCCGATATCGCCCTTGCCAACAAGGAATGCCTGGTATCGGCGGGCGATCTCTTTATCGCAGCCGTTCGCCAGGGCGGCGGCAGGCTGCTTCCTGTCGACAGCGAGCACAATGCCATCTTCCAGGTGTTGGAGGAAACCCAGCGCCACGCGGTCGAGCGCGTCATCCTGACGGCGTCGGGTGGTCCCTTCCGCACCGCCTCGCTGCGGCAGATGGCCGATGTGACGGTGGAAAGCGCGCGCGCCCACCCGAACTGGTCGATGGGGTTGAAGATCTCGATCGACAGCGCCTCGATGTTCAACAAGGCGCTGGAGATGATCGAAGCTCGACACCTTTTCGGTCTCAGGCCCGAACAGATCGAAGTCATCCTCCATCCGCAATCGATCATCCATTCCATGGTCGGCTATACGGATGGGTCGGTGCTGGCGCAACTCGGCGCACCGGATATGCGCACCGCCATCGGTTATGCCCTGTCCTTTCCGCGCCGGCCGAACCTGCCGATCGAGCGGCTGGATTTCGCCAAGCTCGCCAGGCTGGATTTCGAGGCGCCGGATGAGGTGCGGTTTCCCGCGTTGCGGCTGGCGCGCCTGGCGATGACGCGCGGCGGCGTTCAGGGTGCGGTGCTGAACGGCGCCAAGGAAGTGGCGCTTGAAGCCTTCATCGAGGGGCGGCTGCCCTTCCTTGCCATGGCCGAGATCACCGAGAGGGTCATGGACGATCTCGCCGGCCTGCCGCCGGCTGCCGGCATGGACGATGTCTTCGCCGCCGACAGGCAGGCCCGGCAGAGAGCGGCGGAGCTCATGACACCGGCGATCGCCGTGTGAAATGCCCACGGGCCGTTCGCCGAGAGGCCGCCCGCTTATCCCTGGCGGCCGCCATTACCGCAACCGGTTGCCGCCCTCGTCGAACAATCTGCAATCCGACGGTTCGAACAGCAGGCTCACCTGCTCACCCGCTGCGATGCTGACCGGTGACCGATGCTCGACGGTGAGCGACTGGCCATCGGCAAGCTGGCAATAGAGATATTGCGTTCCGCCGAGATACTCCGAAAAATCGACCCTGGCCGTCAGGCTGCCCGAAAGGTCGGATGCCACCTTCAGATGCTCCGGCCGCAGGCCGAGCGTCACCGCGGCGCCAACCGGCCTGTCTGCCGGCGGCAAGCCGCTGCCGATGCGCCGGCCTGCGACTTCGACCAGACCGCCCTCACCCCAGCGGGCGTTCAAAAGGTTCATCCGAGGCGAGCCGATGAAGCCCGCGACGAAGGTATTCGAGGGATTTTCGTAGATTTCCCGGGGCGTCCCGGCCTGTTCGACACGGCCATCGCGCAGCACGACGATCTTGTCGGCGAGCGTCATCGCCTCGGTCTGGTCGTGCGTGACATAGATCATCGTGTTGCCGAGTTCGCGGTGAAGGCGGGCGATCTCGATGCGCATCGAAACGCGCAGTTCCGCATCGAGATTGGACAGCGGTTCGTCGAACAGGAAGACATCGGGCTTGCGCACGATCGCACGGCCGATCGCCACGCGCTGCCGCTGACCGCCGGAAAGCTGTCCCGGCCGCCGGTCGAGAAGATGATCGATCTTCAGGATCGCGGACGCGGCCTTGACACGCGTCTCTATCTCGGCGGCTTGCGTGCGCGCCATCTTCAAGCCGAAGGCCAGATTCTCCCGCACGCTCATATGCGGATAGAGCGCGTAGGACTGGAAGACCATGGCGATGCCGCGCTCGGATGGATCGAGATCGGTGACAACACGTCCCTTGATTTCGACCTCCCCGTCGGTCACGTCTTCCAAGCCGGCGATCATGCGAAGAAGCGTCGATTTTCCGCAGCCGGACGGCCCGACGAAGACGACGAATTCGCCCTCGGCGATCGTCAGGTCGATGCCGTGAACCACCTGCAGACTGCCATAGCTTTTTCGCACGTCCTGGAGCACGACGCTCTTGTTACCCATATCCTTCGTCATCCCCAAACGGCCTATTTGTCCGACTGGACCCAGACGAGCATCTCTCCGGGCGCGCGGTTGTCCCAGAGATGATAGGGCACGAAACGCGCGGTGGCGACCTGCCTTTCGGCCGGCGCTTTGCGGTAGAGCGGCGTTCCCCAATTCGATGTTTCCTCGCGCTCGACCTGGAGATCGAGGGCGACGGCATCGTTGAGATCCTTCAGCACCACGGTTTCGGCGGCCGGAAGCTCGCGGGGCAGGACGATGGCGTTGAGGTCTTCGCCATTGTCTGTGGTTTCGACGCAATAGACGAGCGGGCCGCGCATCAATGCGACCCGGCCGGCATCCTGACGCACCTTCGGATTGGCATATTGCGGGCGAAGCGAAAGCGGCAGGTAGAGGGCGACACGATCGCCGTCGGCCCATTCACGATCGATCCTGATATATCCGTCCTGCATATTGGCGTTGAGATCGAGCATCGTTCCGTTGATGCTGAGGGTGGCGCCCTCCGCCCAGTCCGGGATGCGCAGCGACAGCGCGAAGCGCGCCGGCCTCTCCAGCCGGGTGGTAAAGGCGACCGCGCCCTCCCACGGGTAGTTGGTCACCTGCTCGAACTCCACGTTGGCGCCGTTGGCAAGCTTCAGCCGCGCGGTGCTCTCGCCATAGAGATGCACGGCGATCTCGTTGTCGGCAACGGCGTACATATAGGAGCCGATCGAGGTCACCAGCCGGGCAATGTTGGGCGGGCAGCAGGGGCAATGGTGCCACTTCCAGCGGTGGTGCTTGCCGGCACTTTCGAGCGGATTGTCATAGAAGAACGTCTTGCCGTCGGTCGAAAGCCCCGGCAGCGCGCCGTTGTAAAGCGCCTGCTCCATGATATCGGCATAGCGCCGATCCGGACCGCGGCCGAGCATTCGGCTTGCCCAGAACACCAGGCCGACCGAAGCGCAGGTCTCGGCATAGGCGGTGGCATTGGGCAGGTCGTAATAGTCGGTGAAGCCTTCGTTGGAGGCTGCCGGGCCGATGCCGCCGGTAATGTACATCTGCTTGGTGGTCAGATCGTCCCAGAGCGTTTCCAGCGCCGCCGTCAGGCTGTCGTCCTTGTATTCGGTGGCGATGTCGGCCATGCCCGAATAGAGGTACATGGCGCGCACCGCATGGCCGACGACCTTCGTCTGCGCACGCACCGGCTGGTGCGCCTGCGCATATTCATAGGTCTTCTGGTGGTATTCGGAGACATTGCGGCCGTCGCGGCTTGCCTCGGCGGTGAAGAAATGCGGCTCGGTGCCGCGTTCGTCGATGAAATATTTCGACAGGTCGAGATATTTCTTCTCGCCGGTCACGCGGGCGAGCTTGACCAGTGCCAGCTCGACTTCCTCATGGCCGCAATAGCCTGATATCTGGCCTTCGCCGTGGCCAAAAATCTTGATCATGTAATCGGCATAGCGGCACATGATGTCGAGCAGCTTGCGTTTGCCGGTCGCCTGGTAATAGGCGACCGCGGCTTCCATGAGATGGCCGGCGCAATAGAGCTCATGATGGTCGCGCAGATTGGTCCAGCGGCGGTTCGGTTCGACGCGCTGGAACCAGGCGTTCAGATAACCGTCCTCGTCCTGCAGTTTCTCATACATGTCGATGATTTCGTCGGCGCGCGCCTCGAGCTTCGGGTTCGGCCGGCGATAAAGCGAATAGGCGATGGTCTCGATCGACTTGCCGAGGTCGGAATCCCAGAACATCTGCGTCGTCCCGCCCCAAGGCTGAATGGGAATGACGACCCCGGGGCTCGGCTGGCTGACATCGATCGCCTTGAGCATGCCGGCCTCGACGCAGCGGTCGAGCAGGGTCTCGGCGGTGGAATTGCAGACGGCGTCCTGCCATTTGCCCCAGAAGCCGCCGAGCTCGACATCGGGAACGGCGACGGGACGAAACTGGCGATCGTTGCTTGCTTTGGTCATGGCTCCACTTTCTCTCAAATCATTTCACCGCGCCGGCCATCAGCCCGCGCATGTAGTAGCGTTGCAAAAGCAGGAAGACGATCAGGCAGGGGATCGTCATGACGACGACACCGGCTTGGACCGCTCCCCAGTTGATGGCGCCGAGCCGTCCGGCGCGAACCGCCGTCATCAGCACCGGCAGGGTGTATTTCTCATTGCTGGAGAGCAGCACGAGCGCCGCGAGAAACTCGTTCCAGGCGTTGAGGAAAGCAAAGATCGCGACCGTCGCCACACCGGGAAGCACCAGCGGCAGAAGAACCCGGACCAAGAGCCTGAGGTCGCGCGCGCCGTCGATGCGCGCCGCCTCTTCGATCTCCTTCGGCACGGCGTCGAAGGCGTTGCGCATCATGAAGACCGAGAAGGGCAGTTGCAGCGTCACATAGACGAGCGTCAGCCCAAGCAGCGAATTGTTGAGGCCGAGCTTTGCCAGGATGATGAAGAGCGGCGTCAAGATCGATTGGAACGGGATCATCAGCGTCGCGATGATCAACACGAAGAGCGCATTCTTCATCGGGAACCGGTAGCGCGAGAAGCCGTAGCCGGCGAGCAGGCTGACGGCGACGGTGAGCACCACGGTGGCGACCGAAACGAACAGCGAATTGATCATGTGCCGCCATATGCCGGCGCCGAACGTATCGAGCAGCGCATAGGAATCGATGCTGACGCCGGAGGTCGGCCACGGCGGCAAGGGCGGCAGGCTGGCCTCCGTGCCATGTCGGAAGGACGACAAGAGCGTGATCGCGAAAGGGGCGAGAAAGAAGATCGATATGGCGATGCCGGTCAGGTGATAGACCGATTTCGTCCGGATCGCCTTGCGCGTGCGGCGCTCTTTTGAGGTGGTCATGGACGCTCCTCCCCGACGCGAAGCAGCCAGAGCTGCACGATGCTGATCGCCACCAGGATGGCGAGAAGCACGATCGAGAGTGCTGCGCCATAACCGAGATTGAACGACACGAAGGACTGATTGAAGATGTAGTAGACCACCGAGATCATCTTGTTCTGCGGTCCGCCTGCGGTCATGATGTAGAACTGGTCGAAGGCGAGGATCGAACCGGTGACGGAGACGATCAGCGCCAGCGCGATCGTCCTGCGCATCAGCGGCAAGGTCAGATGCCTGAACCGCTGCCAGCGGCCGGCGCCGTCGATGCGGGCGGCCTCCGTCAGCTCGGACGGAATGGCCTGGAGCCCGGTTAGAAGAATGATCATGGTGAAGCCCGCGATCTTCCAGACGACCATCACCACGATCGTCAGAAAGGCGGTGTCGAAGGTCGCGAGAAGATTGGGGCTCTTTTCCAGAAGACCGAGCGCCTTCAAGGCGGGACCGATGAAGCCGCTATCGACATTGGCAAGCCAGACCCAAAGCAGCGAGGCCGTGGCAAGGCCGACCACGACGGGCAGGAAGATGATCGTGCGGTAGGCGCTGACGAACTGCCGTTCCTTTTCGACGAAGATCGCCAGCGGAAAGGCGATCGCGAAGATCGCGACAGTGACGATCACCGTATAATAGGCCGTGAAATTCAGCGCCGTCATGAAGCGGCTGTCGTTGGCCATGCGAACGTAATTGTTGAAGCCGATCCAGCGCGACGCCCCCATCAGCGGCCAGTTGTGAAGGCTCATCCATCCAGTGAAGAGAACCGGCATGATGAAGAAGACGATGACCAGCGCCATAGCAGGCGCGATGTAGACGAGGCCGCGCCAGTTCGATTTGCGCCGTCGTCTGCGTCGAGGCAACAGGATCTCCGAACCGAAACCGGTCATCAAACGCTCCGCATCTGTCAATTGAAATTGGCCGGGAAGCTGCCACCGCTCCCCGGCCGCGGCCGAGGGAGAGTTATTGGCCGCTATCGATGATCGATTGCATTTCCGACTGGGCGCTCGAAAACGCGCCGTCGACGTCCTCGCCGAAGATCGCGGCGTTGGTGAAGCTTGCCCAAGGCCCGTTGGCGCTGTTGATCAGATCGTTGAACTGCAGCGTATAGGGCGTCTTGGCGACGGCGATCGCCTTCAGGCCAACCTGCATGCGCGGGTCGAGACCCTCCAGCACCTTGTCGGCGATATCACCGCGCGTCGGCAGGCTGCCATATTTCGCCATGATCTTCTGGCCGTCCATCGAATAGACGTATTCGAGGAACTCCTTCACCGCATCGATCTTCTTCGTGCCCTTGGTGATGACGAAATTGTCGCCGCCGGCAAAGGACGAAGGCTTGCCGTCGACACCGGGAATGAGGGTCACGCCGAAGTTGATATCGGGATGTTCGGTCACCAGCGTGCCGATGGCAAAGGCGCCGAGGCTTTGCTGTCCGATCTTGCCGTTGGTGAAGGTCAGGAAGTTGGCGCCGTTGTCGCTGGCAGCACCCGCCGGCACGAGGTCCTTCTTGACCATGTTGCGGTAGATATCGACCGCCTTGCGCATCTGAGGCGTATCCAGCGTCGCCGTCTTGCTGTCGGCCGACAGGATATCGACGCCGGCGCCCCAGACCAGCGGCGTGAAGGTGAAGATCATGCAGCCGCCGCAGCCGCCGCCGGAGAAATAGAAGCCGTAGGTATCGTCACCCAGCGCCCGGATCTTCTCGGCATTGGCGGTGATTTCGTCCCAATTCACCGGTGCTTTCTCCGGGTCGAGACCGGCCTTCTTGTAGAGGTCCTTGTTCCAGGCAAAGACCGAGGTTTCGACCGAAAGCGGCAGGCCGTAGATCCGATCCTGATAGGTGCCGAGGCGAACATGCGACGGCGAAAGCGAATTGAAATAGGGAAGCGACTTCGCCCAGTCCGTCAGGTCTTCCAGCTGGCCGGCCGCGGCAAAGGCAGGGTTATAAATCAGATCCATCGACAGGGCGTCCGGCGCCTGTCCGCCGGCGATCGCCGTCGCATATTTCTGCACCAACTCGGAGAACGGCACCTCGGTCATCACGACCTTGTTCTCGTGACCGGAATTATAGGCTTCGACGACCTTCTTGAAGGCATCGCCGATCCCCGAGCGAACCCACATCTCGACATTTTCGGCAGCCGACGCGGCCGATACCAGACATAGGGTAGCGATGCTGGTCGCCACCAATAAACGCTTGATCATGACACTCCTCCCGATATGGCGCATCTCCCTGCGCCTTTGCTCATTCCCTTGTTCTCATTCCGTGGAAGCTTTGCTCCCGCATGACTGCCGGACGATCAGCCGGCAGGGCAATTTCCTCACGCCCGGCTCGACAGGCCGTCCTTCCGCGAGCGCCAGCACCGTCAATCCGGCCTGCCGTCCGAGTTCCTTCAATTCCATGTCCACCGTCGTCAGCGGCGGCCGCGTCTGGGCCGCGACAATCTCCCAATTGTCGAAGCCGATGACCGAGACGTCCTGCGGCACCTTGACGCCGCGCTCGCGCAACGCATCCACAGCGCCGCGGGCGATCTGGTCATTGCCGCAGAAGAGCGCATCCGGTTTTTCTCCCGGCCTCTTCCACAGCTGTTCGACCGCGTCATGGCCCCAGCTTTCCGACCAGACGCCGTAGAGCACCGGTTCGCGGTGACCGGCCACCTCGTGATAGGCGCCGGCGCGTTCCCGCACCGAGAAGAAGTCCTCCGGCCCGGTGATATGGGCAATCCGCCGCCGCCCGATCTTCACGAGCCATTCCACCGCCAGCCGCGCACCCTGCTCGTCGTCCGACCGGAAGGTAACGCTGTTCTGCGTCCCCTCCGTGAAGGCGTAGACAACAGGCACATGCAAATTCGACAGATCGACGGGCAGGCGCCGATCCAGGCGCTTCCCCGTCGCGATGATGCCGTCGACCTGTTTGTCCAACATCGCATCGACATGGATCTGCGCAAGGGCCGGATCGTCTTCGATGGCGCACAGGAAGACCGAAACGCCGTGATCGACGAGCGCGTCCGAAATACCCGCCATGACAGGCAGCGTGAAACGGCCGTAGGTATCGTTCGTCAGCAGCCCGACGGTGAAACTGCGCTTGCTGAGAAGACCTCTTGCCAGCGCATTCGGCCGGTAGCCGATTTCGGCGGCGATCCGCTTCACCCGTTCACGCGTTTCCGACCCCATCCGGCCGGTATCGTTGAGCGCTTTCGACGCCGTCGAGATGCTCACCGCGGCAGCCGCCGCCACCTCGTGGATGGTGATCCTGCCCCTTTTTCCTCCCGATATGTTCAGACCTTCCTCCTTCTGAAGTGACATGAGAAAAGCTTTTACCAACTTGCATGTCAAGTGAGAAAAGGTTTTCTCATGCAATTCCAAGAGGGTCAGGAGGCGCAGGCTACAGCAAGGAAGCATAGGAAAAGACCGATGCGATCTGATCGGAGCGGATTGCAATACGTCATAGAGTTGCCAACTTTGCGACAGGCGATATCGACAAACGACAACTCAAGGCCTTCCGTACGTGACGCCTTATTGCATTTGCCTCGCGACTGCAGGTTGAATTCTTAGTAGACGTATGTGACCTTCAGAACGTCGCTGACTTCCTTGAAGAAAGCGCTTCCACAAGATCTGCGGAACGGAACACATGCCCACACAGAAATTATCGGCACGCTTTGCTGACTTAATTGTCCAAGCGAGGACGGTCGAAGCGACCAAAACGCATCATCGCTCGGAATACTCCGGTGAATATGACAGCGTGGACAAAAATCAACTCATCGGCTGGAAAGTAAAGGCGAAAAACCTCCTAGCATCCGCGTGCGCTAAGGACTCAGAACATTATCAAGCGTTTGTGGAGGCTGAAAAGCCGGAGAGCTATAGGGATAGCTGGCAGGAGCTTCAGCAGTTGAAGTCCATTCTGATGGCCGCCCAAGAGGACTACAACGGCGGTTATCTTGATAAGGTTCGTTCGCTCGTTCAGGCGGAACTATTCAGCGATGAGTTGGATCAAGCGCGACAGCTCCTTGCAGCATCGTACGCTACACCGGCCGCTGTCGTCGCTGGCGTTGTGCTTGAAACCAAACTTCGCGACATGTGTATCGCCCAAGGCCTTTCCACCGGAAAGCTCGACAAAATGAATGCCGATCTAGCCAAAGCTGGCGAGTACAGCCTGCTGGTCCAAAAGCGGGTCACCGCAATCGCAGACGTGCGGAACAGTGCGGCGCACGGCCACCCAGAAAAATTCACTGCTGATGACGTCCGAGAAATGATCGAATATGTGGAACGTTTCCTCCTCGATCATTCATAGCAACCGCCCGAGAGCCTAATTCGAGGGACCGTTGCAATCATAGCCGGCGCGCGCAAACCTTTACTTCCGAAGGACGCGGCAACGGTGACGAAGCCCGTTTTTGAAGTGCCAATAGTAAGAAAGATTGGAAGTACGCTGACTGACAAAACTTTTCGGGCGAGACGATGAGCGGAAGAAGGTTTGCAAAAGCAAAACGATGACGGTCAGGATCTCTGGCGGAGATCCTGATTCATGGGGAAACCCAAGCAATCATCGAAAAATCAGGCGACGTGCCTTGCCAGCGCACAGCGCGACCAGAGCGAATGCAGCGCCTCGACCAGATGGGCGATATCGGCATCGGAATGCAGCGGGGTCGGCGTGATGCGCAGCCGTTCGGTCTTCTTCGGCACCGTGGGGTAGTTGATCGGCTGGACGTAGACGCCGCAATTGTCGAGCAGCAGGTCGGAGATCCACTTGCACTTGGCCGCATCGCCGACCAGCACCGGCACGATATGGCTCGGATTGGGCATATGCGGAATGCCGCGCTGGTCGAGCAGCGCTCTCAGCTTGCGGACCCGGTCCTGATGGCGGGCGCGCTCGAACTGGCTGACCTTCAGATGCTGGATCGAGGCGACGGCGCCGGCGGCGAGCGCCGGCGGCAGCGCCGTGGTGAAGATGAAGCCGGAGGCGAATGAGCGGATGAAATCGCATAGGGCCGTCGAAGCGGCGATATAACCGCCCATCACCCCGAACGCCTTGCCGAGCGTGCCCTCGATGACGGTGAGCCGGTCCATCAGCCCTTCGCGCTCGGCAATGCCGCCGCCGCGCGGGCCGTACATGCCGACGCCATGCACTTCGTCGAGATAGGTCATCGCGCCGTATTTGTCGGCGAGGTCGCAGATCTCCTTGATCGGAGCGATATCGCCGTCCATCGAATAGACGCTCTCGAAGGCGATCAGCTTCGGCGCCTTCGGATCGGCGGTCGCAAGCTTGGCTTCGAGATCGGCCACGTCATTGTGCTTCCAGAT
>NZ_ML133546.1 GCF_003985145.1 Rhizobium anhuiense
ATCTGGAAGCACAATGACGTGGCCGATCTCGAAGCCAAGCTTGCGACCGCCGATCCGAAGGCGCCGAAGCTGATCGCCTTCGAGAGCGTCTATTCGATGGACGGCGACATCGCCCCGATCAGGGAGATCTGCGACCTCGCCGACAAATACGGGGCGATGACCTATCTCGACGAAGTGCATGGCGTCGGCATGTACGGCCCGCGCGGCGGCGGCATTGCCGAGCGCGAAGGGCTGATGGACCGGCTGACGATCATCGAAGGCACACTCGGCAAGGCTTTCGGGGTGATGGGCGGCTATATCGCCGCGTCGACGGCCCTTTGCGATTTCATCCGCTCGTTCGCCTCCGGCTTCATCTTCACCACGGCGCTGCCGCCGGCGCTCGCCGCCGGCGCCGTCGCCTCGATCCAGCATCTGAAGGTCAGCCAGTTCGAGCGCGCCCGCCATCAGGACCGGGTCCGCAAGCTGAGAGCGCTGCTCGACCAGCGCGGCATTCCGCATATGCCCAATCCGAGCCATATCGTGCCGGTGCTGGTCGGCGATGCGGCCAAGTGCAAGTGGATCTCCGATCTGCTGCTCGACAATTGCGGCGTCTATGTCCAGCCGATCAACTACCCCACGGTGCCGAAGAAGACCGAGCGGCTGCGCATCACGCCGACCCCGCTGCATTCCGATGCCGATATCGCCCATCTGGTCGAGGCGCTGCATTCGCTCTGGTCGCGCTGTGCATTGGCGCGGATGGTTGCCTGAGCGGGGACCTATCCTCAGCAACTATCGGACACCGCGACAAAAGCCGGGGGTCTTTTGATGGGGATCAAGCGGCTATTCCTCTTCCAGCAGAAGAGCTGTGGCCAGGTAGCCCATGCTTATTGTGCTCGCGAAGAGATACATGAACAGCCCTTGGGCAAGGTAATTCTCAAGAGTGCCTGCCGCGGCGCTGGAAGACAAAAAACCGTTCTGCCAGACCAGGAATCCTGTGGCGCATCCAATTGCAAAGCCCGTGGCCAATCGAGTGAGCATGAAGCTGATCATGCGAGGCATGGCGGCACCTCAGAGTTAGCTCATGCCAACGGCCAGGCCACGAGAATGTTCCGGCCGCGGAGTGATCTTTGTCAACGACTGACGTGGCTGACCGTGCAAAAAGCGGACGGAACCGAGGGACCAAAGCAGTGCATCTCTTCCCTTTCGCAGCCGGCGTTTTTGCGCTTCTCATTTTGCCTGGGCCGACCAACGCGATATTGGCGATGGCCTCTCAGGGTCTGACCGCCGGGCGCGCGATCATGCTGCTTGGTACGGTGGTCGCCGCCTATCTTGCCATTGTCGTTCCGGCGTCCGGCCTGGCCGGTCCTTTTCTCCACCAGCACCCTCTGGTCGCGCAAGGTGTCAAGCTTGCCTCAGCAACCTGGGTATTCTACCTCGCGCTACGGCTCTGGGGCTCCGGATCCAGTCCCACCGAGGTTGTGACAGTACGGCAGTTGGCGATCACGACGCTGTTGAATCCCAAGGCGCTTATCATCGGGCTTACGATGATGCCCTCCGCGCAGGAGGTGTCTGGGATAGACGCCACCGCGGCGCTCGCCTTCGTCGTCCTTTTCGCATCCTTGATCTGGCTGTCGACAGGCAGAATTGTTCTTGGAAGCGAAAAGGAAATGCCGTTGCTGGCCCGGCGATGCGGATCCGCAACCCTGCTGGTGTTCTCGGCCGCGCTGACCCTCAGTGCATTTTGACGGCACCAAGGATACCGCGAATACATCATGCCAAGCGCGGCCTTCTCGCTATGAGATTTGCGTTAGGTCAATGAGCCTGTCTTGCGCGCCGCTAATGTACATTCGTGTCCAGAGGAGGCAGGCGATGATCGTCAATGACCGTGAACTGGCGGACTATTTTTCCGCGCTCGCCAATGCCAGCCGTTTATCGGTGCTGCGGAGGCTGGCCAAGGGTGAGATCTCAGCCACGGAGCTCGCCACAAGTGTCGGGCTCAGCCAGTCGGCGTTATCGCACCATCTGAACGTGCTGAAACGTCAGCAGGTCGTCAAGGCGCGCCGCGAATCGCAAACGATCTATTATTCGCTCGCCAGCCATCGAAGCGAGAAAGCCGTCTCTCTCCTCAACGGCATATTGTTTCCCGACGGACTGCAGACGTCGATGTTCGGCTTCTCGGACTTCTGCCCAGAGGCCGCGTGAAGATCGGCGATCGGCCGGAGCCTCGATCCTGCCAGGGGAGTCAGCCGCAGCCTGGCTGTTAGATCCAGGGTTCGATGGTCCGTTTCATTCGGTTGAATGGAACAAAGCCCTACGGGCCACAGCTTTACATTGAAGATCGATTGGCTAACGAGTTTGGTGGAGCTAAGCGGGATCGAACCGCTGACCTCTTGCATGCCATGCAAGCGCTCTCCCAGCTGAGCTATAGCCCCATCAAGGTGGTCCGGCGCAGGGCCGGTCCTGGGATGCTCCTCAGGGCGTGCCCTGCGGAGTGGCGGCTTATTACTTCCGGTTTCCGGAGATAGCAAGCCTAAAAAATCCGGCCCGGAGAATTTTTTCCTCGCCGGGCCGAAATGCAATCGTCAAACTTCGTCGTCGTCGCCGGTCACGCCGATGATGTCGCTCATGTCATCATCATCATCGTCTTCGTCAGGCGTCAGGAAGGTATCGTCGTCGTCGTCGCCTTCGATTTCAACATCGTCATCGCCGATATCCGGGATGTCGTCGCCGCCGGCGGCGTCATCGGCATCCTCAAGCGAAACCAGTTCGACTTCGGTGTTTTCAGTATCGACTTCCGCCACCTCGTCTTCCTCGGCAACTTCGGCGATCGCCGAGGTTTCCTCGAAGAAGGACAGAGGGTAGGACTTGCCGGTATAAGGAGAGACGATCGGATCCCGGTTCAGATCATAAAACTTCTTGCCGGTTTCCGGATCGGTACGCTTGGTTCCAAGTTCCGCTTTCGCCACTATAAGCCTCGTGAGAATGACCGAATTCGAGATTCGGCAAATGCCGATCAAGCCGGCGTTCCATCGGAATTTATAAGCCGGTCCCCTTAATCGCTGTGGCTTCCCATGTCAAAGCCAAACTTTATGAACGCCCTGCGGGGTTTTCCCCGCGCCGACGGATGACCGCCCGGCGCGTTTATGTTAACGAGCCGCGGCAGCCACAGAACCGGGCGAGGATTGCGACCGGCCAAGCGTGTCCTGCTGTAAAAATAGACTGCGTTTGCAAAGGATTGCGCCATGCTTCACGGCTCTGCGCCCAGGCCCGCCACCGCCCGCAAATCCGCCGGCCTTACGGGCCGCGTCCGCATTCCGGGCGATAAATCGATCTCGCATCGTTCCTTCATGTTCGGCGGGCTTGCTTCCGGGCAAACGCGGATCACCGGCCTGCTCGAAGGCGAGGATGTGATCAATACCGGCCGGGCGATGCAGGCGATGGGCGCCAGGATTCGCAAGCAAGGCGAAGAGTGGGTGATCGAGGGCACCGGCAATGGTGCGCTGCTTGCGCCTGACGCGCCGCTCGATTTCGGCAATGCCGGCACCGGGGTGCGGCTGACCATGGGCCTCGTCGGCACTTACGACTTTCACTCCACCTTCATCGGCGACGCCTCACTTTCGAAACGGCCGATGGGCCGGGTGCTCAATCCGCTGCGCGACATGGGCGTGCAGGTCAGCGCATCGGCGGGCGACAGGCTGCCGGTGACGCTGCGAGGCCCGGGAAGCCCAAGCCCGATCCGCTATCGCGTGCCGATGGCCTCCGCCCAGGTGAAATCGGCCGTCCTGCTTGCCGGTCTCAATACGCCGGGCACCACCACGGTCATCGAGCCAGTGATGACGCGCGACCATACCGAAAAGATGCTGCAGGGCTTTGGCGCCGCCCTTGCCGTCGAGACCGACGCGGACGGCATCCGCACGATCCGGCTCGAAGGCCGCGGCCGGCTGACGGGCCAGGTGATCGACGTTCCCGGCGATCCGTCTTCCACCGCCTTCCCACTGGTTGCGGCGCTGATCGTGCCCGGCTCCGATATCACCATCGTCAACGTGCTGATGAACCCGACCCGCACGGGGCTGATCCTGACGCTGCAGGAGATGGGGGCCGACATCGAGGTGCTGAATGCGCGTCTTGCCGGCGGCGAGGACGTGGCGGATTTGCGCGTGCGCCATTCCGAGTTGAAGGGTGTGGCCGTTCCCGAAGAACGGGCGCCGTCGATGATCGACGAATATCCCATCCTCGCGGTTGCTGCCTGTTTCGCCGAGGGCACGACCGTGATGAAGGGGCTGGAGGAACTGCGCGTCAAGGAATCCGATCGCCTTTCCGCCGTCGCCGACGGCCTGAAGCTGAATGGCGTCGACTGCGACGAAGGCAAGGATTTTCTGATCGTCCGCGGCCGGCCGGACGGCAAGGGCCTCGGCAGCGCTGGAGGTAGCAGGGTCAGCACGCATCTCGACCATCGCATCGCCATGAGCTTCCTTGTTCTGGGGCTTGCATCGGAGCATGCTGTGACGATCGACGACGCGGCGATGATCGCGACCAGCTTTCCGGAATTCATGCAGCTGATGGCCGGCCTTGGAGCAAAGATCGAGGAGGTGCCGCAGTGATGGACCAACGCCCCGCATTTCCGCAAAGACGATCTCATTTGCCGTTCCCATGCGCTGCCGCAGGATTGATCGCATGACAACCAAGACTTTCATCATCGCCATCGATGGCCCGGCGGCTGCCGGCAAGGGCACGCTTTCACGCTGCATCGCCGAGCAATACGGCTTCCATCATCTGGATACCGGGCTCACCTATCGCGCCACGGCCAAGGCGCTGCTCGATGCCGGCCTGCCGCTCGACGACGAGGCGGTGGCGGAAAAGATCGCGCGCGAGGTTGAACTCGCCGGACTGGATCGCGATATACTTTCCAAACATGAGATCGGCGAAGCCGCCTCGAAGATTGCCGTCATGCCGGCGGTGCGCCGGGCGCTGGTCGAGGCGCAGCGGCGGTTTTCGGCGAAAGCGCCGGGGACGGTGCTCGACGGGCGCGATATCGGCACGGTCGTCTGCCCCAATGCGCCAGTGAAGCTCTATGTGACGGCGTCGCCCGAGGTTCGCGCGAGACGCCGCTACGACGAGATCCTCGGCAAGGGGGCGACGGCGGATTTCGATGCGATTTTCGAGGACGTCAAGCGGCGCGACGAACGCGACATGGGACGGGCCGACAGCCCTTTGAAACCAGCGGTCGATGCGCACTTGCTTGATACGTCGGAAATGAGTATAGAGGCCGCGTTTCATGCCGCTCAATCGATCATCGATGCGGTCTTGAGCCGAAATGCCTAAATTCAAGCGATTTTGCGTGCTCTGAGCACGGATCGCTTCTAATGCAGCAGCCTGAAATTCCGTCCAAGCGCCGGATTGCCTTCGAGAGAGGGCGGACTGGGTTCAGGCCCGTTCAACGCAAACCAACCGGCGCATACGTGTCCGCTTCCGTTTAGGGCACGCAGGAGATTTTATGTCAGTAGCTACCCCCTCCCGCGAGGATTTCGCGGCTCTTCTCGAAGAGTCCTTTGCCAAGAACGACCTGGCCGAAGGCTATGTCACCAAGGGCATCGTCACGGGCATCGAGAAGGACGTCGCCGTTGTCGACGTCGGCCTCAAGGTTGAAGGCCGCATCGCGCTCAAGGAATTCGGCGCACGCGCCAAGGACGGTTCGCTGAAGGTCGGCGACGAAGTCGAAGTTTATGTCGAGCGCATCGAAAACGCGCTTGGCGAAGCCGTTCTATCGCGCGAGAAGGCTCGCCGCGAAGAAAGCTGGATCAAGCTCGAAGCCAAGTTCGAAGCCGGCGAGCGCGTCGAAGGCGTGATCTTCAACCAGGTCAAGGGCGGCTTCACGGTCGACCTCGACGGTGCGATCGCCTTCCTGCCGCGTTCGCAGGTCGATATCCGCCCGATCCGCGACGTCACTCCGCTGATGCACAACCCGCAGCCCTTCGAAATCCTCAAGATGGACAAGCGCCGCGGCAACATCGTGGTTTCGCGCCGTACGGTTCTGGAAGAATCCCGTGCCGAACAGCGTTCTGAAATCGTTCAGAACCTCGAAGAAGGCCAGGTTGTCGACGGCGTCGTCAAGAACATCACCGATTACGGTGCGTTCGTCGACCTCGGCGGCATCGACGGCCTGCTGCACGTCACCGACATGGCATGGCGCCGTGTGAACCATCCGTCGGAAATCCTGAACATCGGCCAGCAGGTCAAGGTTCAGATCATCCGCATCAACCAGGAAACCCACCGTATCTCGCTCGGCATGAAGCAGCTCGAGAGCGATCCGTGGGATGGCATCCAGGCCAAGTATCCGGAAGGCAAGAAGATTTCCGGTACCGTCACGAACATCACCGACTACGGTGCATTCGTCGAGCTGGAGCCGGGCATCGAAGGCCTGATCCATATCTCGGAAATGTCCTGGACCAAGAAGAACGTTCACCCCGGCAAGATCCTGTCCACCAGCCAGGAAGTCGAAGTCGTCGTTCTCGAAGTCGATCCGTCCAAGCGCCGTATCTCGCTCGGCCTCAAGCAGACGCTGGAAAATCCGTGGGCAGCATTCGCCCGCAGCCATCCGGCCGGCACTGAAGTCGAAGGCGAAGTCAAGAACAAGACCGAATTCGGCCTGTTCATCGGCCTCGACGGCGATGTCGACGGCATGGTGCACCTCTCCGACCTCGACTGGAACCGTCCGGGCGAACAGGTCATCGAGGAGTTCAACAAGGGTGACGTCGTCAAGGCCGTCGTTCTCGACGTCGATGTCGAGAAGGAACGCATCTCGCTCGGCATCAAGCAGCTCGGCAAGGATGCGGTCGGCGAAGCCGCTGCATCGGGCGACCTGCGCAAGAATGCAGTCGTTTCCTGCGAAGTCATCGCAGTCAACGACGGCGGCGTCGAAGTGAAGCTCGTCAACCACGAGGACATCACTTCCTTCATCCGCCGCGCCGACCTCGCTCGCGACCGCGACGAGCAGCGCCCCGAGCGCTTCTCGGTCGGCCAGGTCTTCGATGCCCGCGTCACCAACTTCTCCAAGAAGGACCGCAAGATCATGCTGTCCATCAAGGCTCTGGAGATTGCGGAAGAGAAGGAAGCCGTCGCCCAGTTCGGTTCGTCCGACAGCGGCGCTTCGCTCGGCGACATCCTGGGCGCAGCCCTGAAGAACCGCGGCGGCGAATAAGCCTCGCATCCGCCTCTGAATTGAAGAACCCGCCGGAGCGATCCGGCGGGTTCTTCATTTTCAGGCGATAGAAATCTTATTCCCAGCCGACCATGCGCTGATAGAGCGCATAGACCGGGTCGGCAGCCGTGCCTGCCTGATAAACGGACGGCTCGGCATCGATCATCCTTGGCGTTCTTCGCCCGGGCGCTGCCTCGGTTTCTTCGGCATCAGGCTCGGCATCCTCGCCACCGGACTGCGCCTGCTGCTGATCCTCGGACGCGTCGTCGCGATGGTGCTGATGCTGGTGATGCGTTTCGCCTGCCGTCTCGTTCGGTGGCGTATCCTTGGCGAACTGGTAAGGCAGCTGGGCATAGGCAAACCCCTCCGGCATCTTTGCCGCCAGCGGCATATAGGAAGCCTCGACGGTCTCGGACATCGGGATGATTTGTGGTTGCGCGGCGATTTCTTTCGGCTGACGGGCGACCGCGACCGCGCTCTCGATATCCATCTGCGAGGGGTGGAGCGCTGCGGATTGGCGAGCATCGGGAGCGACGAATTCGGCCGGCTGCCGGGTCAAGGTCTCGGTCGCATCGCTGATCACGGCGTCATCGAGGATCGTATCGATCTCCACCGCCGCCTCGACGGGGACATCCTCCAGCAGGGCTTCGACGTCCTGCTCGCGGATGATGGTGGCGATCATCTCGGAGGCTTCTCCGGTCATGGAGGCGACAATGCCTGTCCAGTTCTTCGGAATGACAGGATCGACTTTTTCCGATGTCGCGTGGGGTTGGATGGCAGGCGGCGCCGGCGTTTCCTGCGCGTCGTCGGCCGCTGCGGCATTCGTCGACAGCGGTTGCCGGTCTTCGATCTCCTGCGGCGCCGATTTTTTCGGTGCTACCTCGCTTGTCGTCGCCGGGGCGGACTGAGCCCGGTTTGCAGCCTGCGGCGTTTCCGGATCGGCAGCTTCCACGGCTTCGGCGATGACCGCTTCCTCGGCAGTCGCCGAAGTTGCGGCCTCGATCAGCGGATCGGCTTGCACAGGCGCCTTTTCCGCAGGCTGGCGCATGGCGGCAGGCAGGCTGTCCTCATGCAGCTGGATCTCGGGACGGGTTTCGGCGCGCATCGGCGAAGCGTCGTTCTGGCCATAAGAGCGGACGACGGCGCGGGCGGCGAGGTCGCGATCCTTGTAGCGGATGATTTCCAGATAGGCGACGATGCGGGCTGCTTCCGGGCCTGCCGGGTTCTTCAGGGCTTCGGCGATCATCCGCAACGGCAGGCTATGGCCCTCATCGGTCAGCTGGCGCTCGACCTCGTCGATCCTGACAGCCGGCAGCCGCCGGATGGCATCGGCAAGCCGGGAGGCAAAGGCAAGATTGGTCTCGTCCTCGCCCCGATCCAGCGAGATCGAGCGGCCTGCCGCATCGATGACATCGAAAAGCGCTTCGACCATACGCTCGCGCGCGGCCAGAAGCAGAATATTGAGCTTGCCGGCAATGGCGGAATTGAGATCAGCCGCTTCGACGGCGTTGACAGGCGCGGGGGCAATCACTGAACGACCGAGACCACCGGCGACGATCGCCGCAGTCTGGCCTTGGGACGAAAAGCTTGCATTGGACGCTGCACGAACGGGAGTCAACATGGCATGCTCCTTTCGCAAAGTGACGATGAAAGCAGGCTCTATAAAAGGACCGCGCTCATCCGGTCCCCTTGCATCCCAGCAGATCCTCCTGTCCGCATGACGCATTCTCGCGTCATCGAATGCATAAATATTAACTGGAATTTTAGGAAAGAGGCGTTAACGAATCGATAACGGCCGCAGGCAAACATGCCCACGGTCCTTGGTCACCTGTCGAAGAATGAATCGCTCAGCTATGAGCGAAGATATCGGCCTCTTCCCAGCCGAGCAGGTCGAGCTTGGCGCGGGTCGGCAGGAATGCGAAGCAGGCCGTCGCATGGTCGAAGCGGCCGTCGCGGATCAGGCGTTCCGTCAGCTTGTCGCGCAACGCGTGCAGATAAAGCACATCGGAAGCGGCATATTCGAGCTGGGCCGGGGACAGCGTCGCGGCCGCCCAATCGGAAGATTGCTGCGTCTTGGAGATATCGACGTCGAGCATCTCCTTGAGATTGTCCTTGAGGCCGTGGCGATCCGTATAGGTCCGGCTCAGGCGCGAGGCGATCTTGGTGCAGAAAACCGGGTTCGTCGTGACGCCGAAAGTATGGAATAGCACGGCAATATCGAAACGGCCGTAATGAAAGATCTTCTGATGGGTGGGGTCTTCGAGCAGAGCGACGAGATTGGGAGCCTGCTTCTGGCCGGCAGCAATACGGATAACGTCGGCAGTGCCGTCACCCGGCGAAAGCTGGACGACGCAGAGCCGATCGCGGCGCGGCACCAGGCCGAGCGTTTCGGTGTCGATCGCGACCGCGCCAGTGTAGCGGGCGGCATCGGCCACGGAAATATCGCCTTCGTGATAACGTATGGTGGCCGCCATGAGACAATCTTTCGTTCGAATGCATCCTCTACAGCGCGATGCGTCTTTTCAGACGCGCAAAGGACGCTGTAGCGCTTTGAATGGCTGTATAATTTATCCTTAAATCGATGCCGATTTAAGCAATTATGCAGCAGCGCTATAGCGCAAAGGTGCAGAATGCGAAACCGCTTTCCTGCCGCAGAGCCGTCCCGTCCTCTCGGACGCACAAACGACGCTCTACTCTTTTGATCTTCAATCTCCGCTTCGTGCAGCGGTCAGAATGTCGGCGGCGTGTTGATCCAGAGAATCACGGTTTCACCATCATGGCGATTACGCCAAGAATGGTAACGTCGGCTTTCGAAATAAAGTGAATCGCCCTGGCCAAGATCGAAGAACTGATCGCTGTCGAGCACCAGTTCGAGCCGGCCGGACAGGACATGCATGAATTCTTCGCCCTCGTGGCGATAGGCGCCTTCGCTGGCGGCACCGGGCGCCAGCACGAAACGATGGCAGTCCATCATCCTGCGGCCTTCGGCGAGGAGCTGCACCGTGACGCCGGGCGTCGTTTCCGGCCATGTCCGCCATTCGCCGGCGCGCACCAGCGTCGGCACGTCCGCGCGCTCCTCGCCCGAGAGGCGCGAGACGGTGGTGCCGTAATATTCGGCGAGATCGTGCAGCGTCTTGAAGCTGACGCCCTGCGAGGTGCGCTCCAGCGTCGAGAGCGTCGATGCGGTGACGCCGATGTCGCCGGCGACCTGATCGAGAGTCTTGCCGCTCGCATGGCGCAGGCTGCGCAGCTTGCGGCCGATGCCGGAATCCTGGCTCGCCTCGGCGCCATCGGCGGAAGGTTCCTCGCTCTCCAGCGCCTCCCGGATTGCCGCGGGATTGAGGCCACGTTCGACACGATACCAGGAGATGCGCTTCAGCCGCGCCACATCGTCGGCGCTGTATTGCCGATGGCCGGTTTGCGAACGGCCGGGAACCAGCAGACCCTGGCTTTCCCAGAGGCGCAAGGTCGAGGCCGAAACGCCCGCCAGCCGCGCGGCCTCCGCCACCTTGTAGCGCACAGGTCCGTTGTCACCCATCCGAAATATCCCTGATTCCAATCGCCCGCGAGCATTCATTAAAAGGCGTGATGTTTGAAGCAAAAAATCCCACTTGTTTTCTTGCAGGAAAAATGTAGGAGTTTTCTACATGTCTTGCAGAATTTATGCAAGATAGTTCTCAAGCCCCTTTTCAGCGCAGGAGCGCATCGATGACCGCGACAAGCCTTACGGACCGGAAGAACGCAGCCATTTCACGCGGCGTCGGCATGACGACCCAGATCTATGCCGATCGTGCAGAGAACGCCGAGATCTGGGATAAGGAAGGCCGCCGCTACATCGATTTCGCCGCCGGCATCGCCGTCCTCAACACCGGCCACCGCCATCCCCGGGTGATCGCGGCAGTCAAGGAGCAGCTCGACCGCTTCACCCATACCTGCCATCAGGTGGTGCCCTACGAAAGCTACGTGCATCTCGCCGAACGGCTGAACACACTGGTGCCGGGCAACTTCGAGAAGAAGACGATCTTCGTCACGACAGGCGCCGAAGCGGTCGAGAATGCCGTCAAGATCGCGCGGGCCGCAACCGGCCGCTCTGCCGTCATCGCCTTCGGCGGCGGCTTCCACGGCCGCACCTTCATGGGCATGGCTCTGACCGGCAAGGTCGTGCCTTACAAGGTCGGCTTCGGCGCGATGCCGGGCGATGTCTTCCACATTCCCTTCCCCGTCGAGCTGCACGGCGTCACTACAGACCAGTCGCTGGCGGCGCTGAAGAAGCTCTTCGCCGCCGATGTCGATCCGCAGCGCGTCGCGGCCATCATCATCGAGCCGGTCCAGGGCGAAGGCGGCTTCTACCCGGCGCCCGCCGCCTTCATGAAGGCGCTGCGCGAACTCTGCGACCAGCACGGCATCCTGCTGATCGCCGATGAGGTGCAGACCGGTTTTGCCCGCACCGGCAGGATGTTCGCCATGGATCATCACGAGGTGGCGCCCGACCTGACGACGATGGCAAAGAGTCTCGCCGGCGGCTTTCCGCTTGCCGCCGTCACCGGCCGCGCCGCCATCATGGATGCGCCGGGACCGGGCGGGCTCGGCGGTACCTATGGCGGCAATCCGCTGGGGATCGCAGCCGCCCATGCCGTGCTCGACGTCATCAAGGACGAGGATCTCTGCAACCGCGCCAACCAGCTCGGCGGGCGGCTGAAGCAGCGACTGGAATCGCTGCGCGAGACGGTGCCCGAAATCGTCGATATTCGCGGACCGGGCTTCATGAATGCCGTCGAATTCAACGACCGGACGACCGGATTGCCGAGCGCGGATTTCGCCAACCGGGTGCGGCTGATCGCCCTCGACAAGGGCCTGATCCTGCTCACCTGCGGCACCCACGGAAACGTCATCCGCTTCCTGGCGCCGATCACCATCCAGGACGAAATCCTCGGCGAGGCGCTCGACATTCTCGAGGCTTCGATGCTGGAAGCGAGCGCGGTCGGCTAAGCCTATCGGAACCGGATTTCAATGGCTGCCGGCCACCGGCAGCCGCACTCCCCAGGAGGATATGACATGACTTTCACCACCGCACTGACCAGGCACGTTCCCTTCTCCTCGCCCTTGCTGCGCGATGCCGGCTATATCAACGGCGTCTGGACCTCAGGCGATGCCACGAAGACTTTCGACGTGCTCAACCCGGCGACCGGCGAGTTGCTCGCTTCGCTGCCCGACATGGGTGCGAGCGAGACGCGGACGGCGATCGATGCGGCGCATGCCGCCCAGCCGGCCTGGGCTGCCCGTCCGGCCAAGGAGCGCAGCACGCTCTTGCGCAAATGGTTCGACCTGATGGTCGCCAATGCCGACGAGCTCGCGGCGATCCTCACCGCAGAAATGGGCAAGCCGTTCCCGGAAGCGCGCGGCGAGATCCTTTATGCGGCGGCCTATATTGAATGGTATGCGGAAGAGGCCAAGCGCATCTACGGCGAGACGATTCCCGCACCTTCCCAAGACAAGCGCATGATCGTCATCCGGCAGCCGGTCGGCGTCGTCGGCACGATCACGCCGTGGAATTTCCCGGCGGCGATGATTGCCCGCAAGATCGCGCCGGCACTTGCCGTCGGCTGCACCGCAGTGTCGAAGCCGGCCGAGCAGACGCCGCTGACGGCGATCGCCCTTGCCGTGCTCGCCGAGCAGGCCGGCATTCCCCCAGGCGTCTTCAACGTTATCGTCGGCGTCGACGGCCCGGCGATCGGCCGCGAGCTCTGCGGCAACGAAAAGGTGCGCAAGATCAGCTTCACCGGCTCGACGGAGGTCGGCCGCATCCTGATGCGGCAATGCGCCGACCAGATCAAGAAGGTCAGCCTGGAGCTCGGCGGCAACGCGCCGTTCATCGTCTTCGACGATGCCGATCTCGACGCCGCCGTCGAGGGTGCGATCGCCTCCAAATACCGCAATGCCGGCCAGACCTGTGTCTGCGCCAACCGCCTCTACGTCCAGTCGAACGTCTATGATGCCTTCGCCGCCAAGCTGGCCGCCAAGGTCGCCGAAATGCCGGTCGGCGACGGCTTCGAGCCGGGTGTCGCGATCGGGCCGCTGATCGATGAACAGGGCCTTGCCAAGGTGGAAGACCATGTCAGCGACGCGCTTGCCAAGGGCGCCAAAGTGCTGATCGGCGGCAAGCGTATCGAGGGCGCCGGCACCTTCTTTGCGCCGACGGTGCTGACCGGCGTTGCGCGCGGCATGAAGGTGGCGCGCGAGGAAACCTTCGGACCGGTGGCGCCGCTCTTCCGCTTCGAGACGGTCGAGGACGTCATCGCTGAGGCCAATGATACGGAATTCGGCCTTGCCGCCTATTTCTATGCCGGCGACCTGAAGAAGGTCTGGCGGGTGGCGGAAGCACTTGAGTACGGCATGATCGGCATCAATACCGGCCTGATGTCGTCCGAGACGGCGCCTTTCGGCGGCATCAAGCAATCCGGCCTCGGCCGCGAAGGCTCGCGCCACGGCGCCGACGACTATCTGGAAATGAAATATCTCTGCATCGGCGGCGTCTGATCCGTCAGCCACGATACAGAAAGCACCGGGACACGCGGCATTACAGCGCCGCGCGTCTTTTCAGACGCGCAAAGGACGCTGTAACACTTTGAATTGCTGCATAATTTTATCCTTAAATCGATGCCGATTTAAGGAATTATGCAGTAGCCGCGTGTCGTCAATAATGCGGCGGACGGGTAATCCCAGGCGCTTCCAGCGACTGCTCCTCCAGCGACAGGAAACGTTCGGCCAGCCGGTCTAGCTTGGTGCGCATCTGCTCCACCGTCTTCCATTGCTCGGCAAGCTGATCGGAAAGCTCTTCGATCGTCTTTGCCTGGTAAGCCAGCATTTCTTCCAGCCGGGTGATGCGGTTCGTCTCGTCGGACATCGATCCTCCTTTGCCGAAACCGGCAGAACAGATGACCCTCCCAAAGCGGAAATAGGCCACCTCGTCAATGCTTTCCATGCCCAATGCAGCCATGCGCAAAACTGAACCGTTTGGTTACTAAAAGACCTTGCCGTGCCTGATGTTGTGGGGTAGGCCCTTATCCACCAGGGAGGAATACTGATGGATGCAGGAAACGGCTTTCTTCATCCGGACCGGCTTTTTCCGGCCGATCCGGCAACACGGACCATCGCGCGAGACCTCTACGAGACGGTGCGCAATCTTCCGATCGTCAGCCCGCACGGGCACACCGAACCCTCCTGGTTCGCCGACGACAAGCCCTTCGAAGACGCAGCCTCGCTGCTGGTCATTCCCGATCACTATCTCTTCCGAATGCTGCACAGCGTCGGTGTCACATTGGACGAACTCGGCGTGCCGCGGCTCGACGGCAAGCCGGTGGCGCAGGGGCGGGCGATCTGGCGGAGCTTTGCCGCGCATTACCATCTCTTCCGCGGGACACCTTCGAGCATCTGGGTCGACCACGCGATGTCGGCGGTGCTCGGCTGCACCGAGCCGCTGACATCGGACAATGCCGATGCGCTCTACGACCACATCAATGCTCAGCTTGCCCTTCCCGAATTCCGCCCGCGGGCGCTGCATCAGCGATTCGGTATCGAAACGATCGCGACGACCGAAGGCGCGCTCGACCCGCTGGCGCATCACCAGAAGATGGCAGCGGACGGCTGGATCGGCAAGGTGCGCACCACCTACAGGCCGGATAGCGTCACCGATCCCGACGCCTTCGGCTTTCGCGACAATCTCGTCAAGTTCGGGGAGATCACCGGCACTGAGGTGACGCGCTGGGACGGCCTGATCGAGGCGCATCGGCGCCGACGCGCCTATTTCCGCCAGTTCGGCGCCACCGCGACCGATCACGGCGTGCCCACAGCCTTTACATCGGATCTGCCGCTTGTGGAAAAACAGGCGCTGCTCGACAAGGCCCTGAAGGGTCCGCTTTCGGCTGCCGACGCCGAGCTTTTCCGCGGCCAGATGATGACGGAGATGGCCGGGCTTTCGGCCGAAGACGGCATGGTGATGCAGATCCACGCCGGTTCACGACGCAATACCGACAGCGGGCTCTTTGCGACGCGCGGCCCCAATATGGGCGCCGATATCCCGACACGCACGGACTGGGTCGGCGGCCTGAATGCGCTGCTTTCCAAATACGGCCATGCGCCCGGGCTCAGGGTGCTGCTGTTCACGCTCGACGAGACGACATATGCGCGCGAGATGGCGCCGATGGTCGGCCATTGGCCCTGCCTGATGATCGGCCCGCCCTGGTGGTTCCACGATAGCCCGAACGGCATCCGGCGTTACCTCGACCAGGTGGTGGAGACGGCGGGCTTTGCCAATATGGCGGGTTTCAACGACGATACGCGCGCGCTGCTTTCGATCCCGGCGCGGCATGACGTCTGGCGCCGCGAAGTCTGCCGCTTTCTGGCCCAGCTCGCCGCCGAGCACCGGATTTCCAAGAGGGAAGCCGAGATCGTCGCAGGCGAACTCTCCTATGGCAATGCGAAGAAGGCCTACAAACTGTGAGCGAACGACTGCAGACCCTTTCCGGCCTCGCCCCGACGGCGAAGCTTCCCGCCTATGACCGCAGCCGGCTGAAAAGCGGCATCCTGCATCTCGGGCCGGGCGCTTTCTTCCGCGCCCATTTTGCACCCTTCACGGATGATGCGCTCTCCGCCGCCGGCGGCGATTGGGGCATCGAGGTGGCAAGTCTGCGCACGCCCGATGTCGCGGATAATCTGAGCGCCCAGAACGGGCTCTATACGGTGCTGATCCGCGATACCTCAGGCACGACGGCTGAGGTGGTCGGCTCGATCCTGAAGGCGCATGTGGCGCCGCGCGATCCGGCCGGCCTGCTGGCGCGGCTCGAAGACCCCGATATCCGCATCGTCAGCATGACGGTAACGGAAAAGGCCTATGGTTTCGATCCCGCAACCGGCGGTCTCGACCTCAAACATCCCGATATCGTCGCCGATCTTGCCAACCGGCATGCGCCGCGCGGCGTCATCGGCTATCTCGTCGAAGGCCTTGCCCGCCGCCGGCAGAAGGGCATCGCGCCCTTCACGCCGCTCAGCTGCGACAATCTGCCGAGCAACGGCGCCGTGCTGAAGCGCCTGGTGCTGGAATTCACCTCCCGCCTCGATCCCGACCTGCATCGCTGGATCGAAGCGAATGTGCCCTTCCCCTCCACGATGGTCGACCGCATCACGCCGGCCAGCACCGAGGCGACCTATGCCGATGCCGAGCGGCTGACGGGCCGCACGGATATGGCGGCGATCGAGACCGAACCCTTCACGCAATGGGTCATCGAAGATCATTTCGCCAATGGCCGGCCGGCCTGGGAAAAGGTGCGCGGCGCGCTGATGGTCGAGGAGGTCTCGGCCTACGAGAAGATGAAGCTCAGGATGCTGAACGGCGCGCATTCGTTGCTTGCCTATCTCGGTTATATCGGCGGCTATGAATTCATCCGCGACGTGATGGACGATACCGGCCTGGCGGCTCTCGCCTACCGCCACATGCATGCGGCCGCGAGAACGCTCGATGCGGTTCCCGGCATCGATCTCGATGCCTACGCCAATGAATTGATAGCACGCTTTGCAAACAAGGCGATCGCCCATCGCACCTATCAGATCGCCATGGACGGCACCCAGAAACTGCCGCAGCGGCTGCTGGAACCGGCATGCGAGGCGCTTTCGCATGGCGACCGGGCGGAGACCTATGCGATCGCCGTTGCGGCGTGGATGCGCTATGCGATCGGCCAGCACGGCAACGGCGAGCGCTATGAGTTGCGCGATCCCCGTGCGGCTGAGATCGCCGCCCTCATCGCCAATGTCCCGCGCACCGGCCTGGCGATTTCGGCGGCACTCTTCACCCTTCCTGGACTTTTCCCGGCGGCTTTGACAGGACACCGGGCGTGGACGCAGGATGTCTCCGACAAGCTGGAGATTCTGATCCAGGACGATAGGTTGCCGCTGTTCTAGACTCCCCCGCTACGCCTTGATACGCGCCATATCGGGATCGTAGAGCGGCGACAGTGACACCTTGCAGGGGATACGCTCCCGCGCGACATCGAGCTCATAGGTGCCGGAGAGGACGAAATCCTCGGTCACCCCCTCGGGGCTGCGGACATAGCCATAGCCGATCGGCTTGCCCAGCGTGTAGCCGAAGCCGCCGCTCGAAAGCCAGCCGACGCGCTTGCCGTCGCGATATATCGTTTCACGGCCGAGCAACACGGTATCGGCATTTTCGGGAACAAAGCAGGCAAGGCGCTTGTTCACCCCGCCTGCAAGCTGCCGTTCGATCGCTTCGCGGCCGCGGAAGGGAATGGCCTTGCGCATCTTCACCGCCCAACCGAGACCGGCTTCAACAGGCGTATGGTCGGGACCGATATCCGATCCCCAGGCGCGATAGCCCTTTTCCAGGCGGCAGCTCTCGATGGCGCGGTAGCCGGCATTGACCAGGCCGAATTCGCCACCTGATGCCATCAGCACGTCATAGACCGTCGTCGCATATTCAACGGGAATATGCAGCTCGTAACCAAGCTCGCCGACATAGGTGATGCGCAGCGCCCGCACCGGGCAGCCTGATATGCCGATGGTCCTGACCCGGCCGAAGGGGAAGGCCGCATTCGAGACGTCGCTGCCCGTCACCTTTTCCAGCACGGCGCGCGAATTCGGTCCCATCAGCGACAGCACCGAATAGGCTGACGTGACGTCGACCAGCTCGGCATGCATCTTTGCCGGTATATTGCGGGCGATCCAGTCGAAATCATGGGTAGCAAAACCGGTGCCGGTGACGATGTAATATTCGTTCTCGGCGATGCGGGCGACCGTCACGTCGCATTCAATGCCGCCCTTGTCGTTGAGCATCTGCGTGTAGATGAGCGATCCCACAGGCCTTGCGACATCGTTGGAAGCGATCCAGGAGAGCGCTGCCTCGGCATCCCTGCCCTTCAGCACGAATTTGGCAAAGGAGGTCTGGTCGAAGATGACGGCCGCTTCACGCACCGCCTTGTGCTCGCGGCCGACGGCGTCGAACCAGTTCTGTCTGGCATAACTGTAGACATCCTTCGGCTCCTCGTTGGCGAAGAGATCGGCAAACCAGTTCGGCCGCTCCCAGCCGAGCTTTTCGCCGAAACAGGCGCCCTGCGCCTTCAGCCGGTCGTAAAGCGGCGATTTGCGGCAGGGGCGGCCGCTCGAATGCTCCTCGAACGGCCAGGCCATGGTGTAATGTTTGCCATAGGCTTCGAGCGTGCGGGTGCGCACCCAGTCGGTATCGAAATGCGGACGGCCGAAGCGGCGGATATCGACCGGCCACAAATCATAGGGCGGTTCGCCCTTCGTCACCCATTCGGCAAGCGCCATGCCGGCGCCGCCGGCCGAGGCGATGCCGAAGGCGTTGAAGCCGGCGCCGACGAAGAAATTCTTCAGCTCCGGCGCCTCGCCGAGAATGAAGTTGCCATCCGGCGTGAAGCTTTCCGGGCCGTTCAGCAGCTGCTTGACGCCGACATTTTCCAGTGCCGGAACGCGGCCGAGCGCCTGTTCCATGATTTGCTCGAAATGATCGAAATTGCTGTCCAGCAGCGTGTAGTGGAAGCCGTCGGGGATGCCGTTTTGCGCCCAGGGAATGGGATTCGGCTCATAGCCGCCCATGACGATGCCGCCGACTTCTTCCTTGTAGTAGGTCAGGCGATCGGGATCGCGCAGGGTCGGCAGGTTGGAGGGCACGCCGAAGGATTCGGTGATGATGTATTGATGCTCGACGGAGACCAGCGGCACGTTGACGCCGAAGCGGGCGGCAAAGGCGCGCGTCCACTGACCGGCGCAGACGACGACGCGCTCGCATTCGATGCGGCCCTCAGCGGTGACGACGGCGCGGATCCTTCCCTTGTCGATTTCCAGGTCGATGACTTCGGTGTCCTCGAAGATCGAAACGCCTGACATGCGGGCGCCTTTCGCCAGCGCCTGGGTGATGTCGGAGGGATTGGCCTGGCCGTCCGTGGGAAGGAAGGCGGCGCCGACGAGATCGTCCGTTGTCATCAGCGGCCAGAGATCGAATGCTTCCTGCGGCGTCAGCAATTGCATTTCGAGGCCGAAGGACTGGGCGGTGGTCGCCTGGCGCCGGACCTCGGTCCAGCGCTCCTCGTTGCAGGCAAGGCGCAGGCCGCCATTCATCTTCCAGCCGGTGCCGAGGCCGGTCTCCTCCTCCAGCCGCTTGTAGAGATCGACGGAATAACCGAGAAGCTGGGTGATGTTGGCGCTGGTGCGCAGCTGGCCGACGAGGCCGGCGGCATGGAAGGTGGTGCCCGAGGTGAGCTTCTTTCGCTCCAGCAGGACGGTATCGGTCCAGCCGAGCTTGCCGAGATGATAGGCTGTCGAACAGCCGATGATGCCGCCGCCGATGACCACGGCTTTCGCCGTCTTCGGTAATTCCCTTGTCATTTATTGATCCTGTTCAAAGGCTTGATAGGCGCGTTCGAAACGCGCGAGATTTTCGGCCGTATAGGCGGCATAGTCGAAATCGATGCTGGAATGGATTTCCGAAATCATGCTCCAGAGCGTCTCGCGCAGCAGCGAAGCGCATTTCATCGCGCCATAGCGCCTGATGAGATCATCGGTCAGCGGCCGGTCGAAATAGGTCTCCAGCATCGTGTGTTCTGCCGTTTGCGGGAGCTCATTGTTGGAGGCCAATCCGCCGAGATCGAAAAGCGGCGTGTTGAAGCCGGCATAATCCCAGTCGATCAACCAGAGCCGCTTGCCGTCGTCGAGAAAATTGGCGGCCAGCAGGTCGTTGTGGCCGAAGGCGATTTCGAAAGGCCCTGCCGCTTCTTCCAGCGCCTCGGCCCGGCCGACCAGCGCCGGCAGCAGAGGCAGATAGGCACTGCCTGCGGCCTTCAGATTGGCGGCGTAATCGCGGATGACGTGAAAGACCCAGAAGATCATCGCCTGGCCGCGGAAATGCCGGGCGATGTCGCGGTGGCAGGCGCGCACCAGCGGCACGACCCGGGCGAGCGTTTCCGGCCTCCTGATATCATCAGGCGAAAGCGCTCTCGCCTCGATATATTCGAGCACCAGAACGCCCGGCGAATGATGGATGACGGCAGGCGATATGCCGGCGGCATGCGCCGCACGGCTTGCGGCAAGCTCGTTCTGCCGGCTGATGTGATGGATCGGGATATCGGTGCCGAGCCTGACGACGCAACGCGCGACGGCATCGCTGACCAGGTAGTTCCTGTTGGTGATGCCGCCTGCTATCGGCGAAATATCGATCGGGCCCTGCCAGATGCCAAGCGCATGAATCCTATCTTCAGGCGTCATGCTTATTCCCCTACAGCCCCTTCCGAAATGATGGGCAGAGGAGGATCCTATGTCAAGCAGCGCTTAGATCGTCTTGCCGGCGGCATCGAAGACGTGGCAGCGGGCCGGATCGAAGAAGGTCTTCACATTGGTGCCACGTTCCACCTTCTGCTGGCCGTCAAGCGCGACAGTCAGAAGCTGGCTGTCCGGCGTCGTGGTGTAGAGCATGGTGGCGCCGCCCAGGTTTTCGACGAGATCGACATTGACGGTCGAGAGCGTGATAGCGCCTTCGGTCAGCGAAAGATGCTCGGGGCGGATGCCGAAGGTGACATCCTGTCCGACCGCGCCTTTCAACCGGCGCGGCAGATGGACGGAATTGCCGCAGACATGGATGCTGGTTTCGGTCTCACCGACCTGCTCGATGCGGGCCTTCAGGAAATTCATCTTCGGGCTGCCGATGAAACCGGCGACGAAGCGGTTGGCCGGGTTGTTGTAAAGATCGAGCGGCGCGCCGACCTGCTCGATGCGGCCGGAATTCAACACCACGATCTTGTCCGCCATCGTCATGGCTTCGACCTGGTCATGGGTGACATAGATCATCGTGTTGCCGAGGCTGCGGTGCAGGCGGGAGATTTCGACGCGCATCTGCACGCGCAGTTCGGCATCGAGGTTCGACAACGGCTCGTCGAACAGGAAAATACGCGGCTCGCGCACGATGGCGCGGCCGATCGCGACACGCTGACGCTGGCCGCCGGAGAGCGCCTTCGGCTTGCGCTCCAGGAGCTTCTCGATCTGCAGGATCTCGGCGGCCCGCTTCACTTTCGGCTGAATATCGGCCTTCTTGTAACCCGCCGTCTCCAGGCCGAAGGCGAGGTTCTTATAGACCGACATATGAGGATAGAGCGCGTAGGACTGGAAGACCATGGCGATGCCGCGCTTGGCCGGCGCCACTTCGTTCATGCGCTCGCTGTCGAGCAGCAACGCGCCGCCCGAGATCTCCTCGAGACCGGCGATCATGCGCAGAAGGGTCGATTTTCCGCAGCCCGAGGGGCCGACAAAAACGACGAATTCGCCGGGATCGATCGTCAGGTCGATGCCATGGATCACGTCCAGCGAGCCATAGCGCTTCTCGACCTTCTGAAGAACGACACTGGTTGCCATCTTCTCAAAACCTCTCTTTTGCCGGTTACTTCGTTCTTGCGCGCCAATCGGCGTATTTCGGACTGTCGGGACCGACCGGCAGCGGCACTTCAGCGCCGCTGTCGGAAGACTGGTAGATGGCGGTGACGAGTTCCAGCGCGCGGCGCGCGTCCGTCGTTGTCACCGGCAGCGGTCCTTGACCGCTGAGGAAGGCATGGAACTGGCCCATCTGGGTGGTGAAGCGCGGCGCGACCGGCTGCCAGTCGCCGACCACCCGGTCGATCTTTTCCTGCACGTCATCATTCGCGGCGATGATCTTCCATGGATCCTTGCCTGGTGTGTAGGGCTCGTGGGTGCTTTCGAAAGTGACATTCTCGAAATGCAGCCTCAGCCGGCTCATCTGTTCCTGTGAACCCAGCGTGCAGGACAGCGAGACGAAGGCACCGTTTTCCATCAGCAGGCTGGCGGAGGCGCAATCCTCGACCTCGATATCGTTGACGCGGGTGGCGACGCGGCCGAAGACCCTTGCCGCCGGACCCATGAGATGCATCAGCATGTCGTGCAGATGCAGGGCATGGGTGACGAGCACACCGCCGAGTTCCGTCGCCCATTTGCCGCGCCAGGGCACGGCGTAATATTCCGGCTTGCGCAGCCAGAAGGTTTCGACCGAGGCCGTATAGGCTTTGCCGGCAATACCGGCGTCGATGATCCGCTTGGCCTTCTGGATACCGTCGCCATAGCGGTATTGGAAGATCGGCATCAGCACGCCTTTGGCGTTCCTTTCCGCTTCCATGATGGTATCGACGCCGGCAAGCGAACCGGTCAACGGCTTTTCGCAAACGACATGTTTACCGGCGGCGAGCGCGGCGACCACCTGCTCCAGATGGATGCCCGGCGGGGTGCAGATATCGATGATGTCGATCGTGTCGTCGGCGAGCAGCTCGGCGAAGGAGGTGGTACGCCGTTCGATGCCGAACTCGTCGCCGACGGCCGCCAGACGCTGTTCATTCAGGTCGCAGATTGCCGCGACCTTGAACTTGTCTGCATGCGGCAGATAACCCTCGACGATATGGGAGCGGCCGATACCGCAGCCGACAATCGCGACCGTCCTGATGCTCATCTCGTTCTTTCCCGTTGCCGCCATCAGCGCTTCATGCCCGTCGTGGCGATGCCCTCGATCAGAAGGCGCTGGAAGAACAGGAAGAAGAAGAAGACCGGCACCAGCGTCAGAGTCGACATGGCGAACAGGCCACCCCAATCCGATGCGCTGGTGGAATCCACGAAGGTGCGCAGGCCGAGCTGGATCGTATAGGTGTTCATGTCGTTCAGGTAGATCAGCGGACCGAAGAAATCGTCCCAGGTCCAGATGAAGGAGAAGATGGCGGCCGTCGCCAGCACCGGCAGCGACAGCGGCAGCATGATCTTCCAGTAGATGCGCCAGGCGCTGCAGCCATCCATCATCGCCGCCTCATCGAGTTCGCGCGGGATGCCGCGGAAGAACTGCACCATCAGGAAGATGAAGAAGGCATCGCTTGCCAGGAACTTCGGCACGACGAGCGGCAGGATGGTGTTCACCCAGCCGAGGTTGAGGAAGAGCACATATTGCGGGATCAGCGTCACGTGATAGGGGATCATCAGCGTGCCGAGCATGATCGCGAACCAGAAGTTCCGGCCGGCAAAACGCAGCCGCGCAAAGGCGAAGGCCGTCAGCGAACAGGCGATAACATTGCCGGTCACCACCAGCAGCGAGATGACGAGCGAATTCCAGAAGAACCGGCCAAAGCTGACATCGAGGCCGACCCAGCCGCGCGCATAGGAGGAGAGATCGATCGACGACGGGATAAGCGAGGTCGAGGAGAAGATCTCGTTTTCCGGTCTGACCGATGCCGAAACCATCCACAACAGCGGATAGAGCATGAGAAGTGACGCGGCGATCAGCAGGGCGTGGATGATGAGCGACCCCGGCAGGCTGCGTTTGTTGATATCCGATGGCGGCCTGGCCGCAGTGACGGAAGCGGTCATCTCAGTCATCGTAGTGCACCCAATAACGCGAGGTCAGGAAGGAGAAAGCGGTGAAGATCGCGATGATCACCACCAGGATCCAGGCAAGCGCCGAGGCATAGCCCATGCGGAAATTGCCGAAGGCTTCCTGATAGAGGTAGAGCGTGTAGAACAGCGTCGAGTTGATCGGGCCGCCCGTGCCGCCTGATATGATGAAGGCCGGCGTGAAGGCCTTGAAGGCTTCGATCGTCTGGACGACGGCATTGAAGAAGATCACCGGCGTCAGAAGCGGCAGGGTGATCTTGTAGAATTGCCGGAATTTCGAGGCGCCGTCGAGGCTGGCCGCCTCATACATGTCCTGCGGGATCTGGCGCAGGCCAGCCAGGAAAATAATCATCGGCGAGCCGAACTGCCAGACCGACAGTGCCACCAGCGTGTAGATCGAATAGTTCGGATGCGAGATCCAGCTCGGACCTTCGATGCCGAAATGCGAGAGCGCGGCATTGACGAGGCCATCGCTGGCGAAAAGCTGACGCCAGAGCACGGCGATCGCCACGCTGCCGCCCAGCAACGAGGGGAGATAGAAGATGGCGCGATAGATCGGCAACCCGCGCAGGCCGCGGTTCAGCGCCATGGCGACCAGCAAGGCGAAGGTCAGTTTGAACGGGACGGAGAAGACGACATAGGTCAAGGTGACGTGCATGGCGGCCGAAAATTTCGGATCCGCCGTGGCGATGCGCACGTAATTCGCTATTCCCACCCACCTCGGCGACTGCAGCATGTCGAAGTCGGTGAAGGAGAGGTAGAGCGAAATCAGGGCCGGCCCGAGCGTCAGCCCGAAAAAGCCGATGAGCCATGGAAGAAGGAAGAGATAGCCGGGAGCATTGGCGTTCCAGAGACGCCTGAAACGTCCTTCGGCCACGGCCCCCTGATATCTTTCCACATTTATGGCCCCTGCGGGCGTGCGCATCGCATTGCTCATACGGGATCAGCCTCGTGCGAGAATCTGCGTGATTTCGGTGACAAGCTGTTTGCCGCCATCGGCAGGAGATAGCTGTCCGAAGGCCACCTGCTCGGCGATGTTACGCAGCATCAGTTCGCCTTCACCGGCGCCGGCGGGCGGCGGCGGCGGCAATTTGCCGGCGAGATCGCCAAGGCCGCTGACATATTCCAGCGGAACCTTGCCGTTCTCATCGAGCTTCGCCGCGACGACCTCGCGCATGGCGCTCGATTCCGGAATGCCGCGTTCGACATCCAGGAGGACCGCTGCCTCGGGGTTCTTGACGAAGAAATTGACGTAGTCCACGGCCAGGTCGACCGCTTGCGACTGGGCCGAGACCGAGAAGAACATCGAAGGCTTGCGATAATGGCCACCCTTCGAATCCGCCTTGATCCGCATATAGTTGGTCAGCGCCAGCTTGTCCTTGTTCATTGCCTGATAGGCGACGAACTGGTTGGAATGGGCAAAACCGGCAGCCGACTTGCCGAGCGAGACCGTGTTGGTGTCGATATCGTTCTTGTCGAGAGCCTGGACATCGGCGGGAACGCAGGCGCCGGCCTCACGGAACTTGGCCCACATGTCGTACCATTCCGAGGCGTCGTCCACGCCGAAGGCGATCTTGCCGTCGGCGGTATAAAGCGCCTTGCCGCGCTGGCGCAGCCAGTTTTCGAACAGCGGTTCACCGCCGCTGCCGTCGGCCATGCCAAACATGCCCTTGCGTTTACCGGCCTTGGTGATCTCCGCACCCATGCGGGCGAACTCTTCCCAAGTGGTCGCCTGCGTCGGCAGATCGACGCCGGCTTCCTTGAAGGCGGTGGTGTTCAGGACCGTGGCGGCCGAATTCGCGCCGAGGCTGACGCCATAGAGATGGCCGTCGACGCTGCCGCCTTCGATCTGCGCCTTGTCGAAATCGTCGAGGTTGAGCTTGGCCGGCATATAGGATTCGAGCGGGGCAAGCGCGCCGCGCCGGGCATACTGAACGATATAGCGGTAATCCATCTGGATCACGTCGGGCGCGTTGCGACCGGCGACCTGGGTCGCAAGGCGCGGCCAGTAATCGCCCCAGCCGAGGAATTCGCCGGTGATCGACGTGCCCGAATTCTTAGACTGATAGAGCTGCGATACCTTGTTGGTACGATCTGCGCGCGGCTGCGAGCCCCACCACAGGAGACGCAAGCGCTTTTCCTGTGCCAAAGCGCTGGTTCCAAGCGCCGAGAGCGAAAGGAGCGTGGCCCCTCCCGCAACGAAATTACGTCTGCTTACACGTAGGGTCATTTTTTCCTCCTCCAAAGGGAAGCGCCTCCACACGCTTCCGAAACTAGTTACCCTTGCATAAATAACTAATTGGTTACAAGCTACGAGCAAAGCGGCAAGTGTGTCAAGCGGTGTCGGCCAGAGCGTGGTGCCGAAAAGTGTGAGCGGTTTCGGGCGACATCGTGCTCCGGCTGTTTGAGCCCTGCAAATTCGGTTTTTACAATTTCGCACCGAAGGCTTATGAGCGCAACATGCGAGACGGAGGTGGAGCGATGAACGACAGCGGGGAGAATGGGGAGAAGAAAAGGTCTCGACGCCCACCTCAGGAACGGACGACGCAGCGCGATCCGGAGCGGACGCGCGCCGCGATCCTTGAGGCGGCAACCCGGGAATTCGCCGAAAACGGCATGGGCGGGGCCCGCGTCGACGCAATCGCCGAACGCGCCGGCACCAACAAGCGCATGCTCTATCATTATTTCGGCGACAAGGAGCAGCTCTATCTCCGCGTGCTCGAAGAAGCTTATGTCGGCATCCGTACCGCCGAGCGCGCGCTTCATATCGGCGACCGCAGCCCGGAGGAGGGCATCGGCGAACTGGCGTTGTTCACCTGGCGTTATTTTCTCCAGCACCCGGAATTCCTCAGCCTGCTCGGCACAGAAAATCTGCATCGCGCCCGCTGGCTGCGCCAGTCCGTCCGGCTCAAGGAACTGCATTCGCATCTGATCGGCGAGCTTTCTCAAGTGCTCGAGCAGGGAAAGAAACAGGGTGTCTTCATCGAAACCGCCGATCCCCTGCATGTCTACCTGACAATCGCCTCACTCGGTTATTTCTACCTGTCGAACCAGTACACGCTTTCGACGATCTTCGGCCGCGACCTGATCGAGCCGACTCATCTCAATGCCTGGGAAAGGCATATCGTCCACGTCACGCTCGCCTCGATCAAGCGCTGAATTTCAAAAATCGGATTTGACGCTTGACAGCCGCGTCGCTCTTCTGCCATCAAGTAACTGTTTAGTTACCGGCTCGGGAGGGCCGGGCGACGATGCCCGCTCCCGCCGCAAAAGATTGCTGGGAGGATAAAATGGCACGCTTGGGGATCATCTTGCACGGCGTCACCGGCCGCATGGGTTACAATCAGCACCTGGTGCGCTCGATTCTCGCCTTCCGCGACCAGGGCGGCATCACATTGAAATCGGGCGAGAAACTCGAGATCGACCCGATCATCGTCGGCCGCAACGGCGCCAAGATGGAAGAGCTGGCGAAGAAGCACGGCATCAAGCGCTGGTCGACCGATCTCGACGCCGCGCTCGCCAATCCCGACGACACGATCTTCTTCGACGCCGGCACGACGTTGATGCGCGCCGAGCTGCTGTCCAAGGCGCTCGATGCCGGCAAGCACGTGTATTGCGAAAAGCCGATCTCCGACGACCTGCAAGTGGCGGTCGACCTTGCCCGCAAGGCGCGCCGCTCGGGCCTCAAGCACGGCGTCGTGCAGGACAAGCTTTTCCTGCCCGGCCTGCGCAAGCTGGCGCTGCTCAGGGATTCCGGCTTCTTCGGCAAGATCCTCTCGGTGCGCGGCGAATTCGGCTACTGGGTCTTCGAAGGCGATTGGGGCGTGCCCGCCCAGCGTCCGTCCTGGAACTACCGCAAGGGCGACGGCGGCGGCATCATTCTCGACATGCTCTGCCACTGGCGTTACGTGCTCGACAATCTGTTCGGCGAAGTGAAGGCCGTCTCCTGTCTTGGCGCGACGCATATTCCGCGCCGCATCGACGAACAGGGCAAGCCCTATGATTGCGATACGGATGATGCGGCCTATGCGACCTTCGAGCTCGAGGGCGGCGCGATCGCGCAGATCAATTCCTCCTGGGCGGTGCGCGTCCGTCGTGACGATCTCGTCACCTTCCAGGTCGACGGCACCCATGGTTCGGCCGTCGCCGGCCTGACGAAATGCTGGAGCCAACACCGCGTCAACACGCCGAAGCCGGTCTGGAACCCGGATCAACCGCAGACGATCGACTTCTACAAGACCTGGGACGAGGTTCCGGACACCCAGGCCTTCGACAACGGCTTCAAGGCGCAGTGGGAAATGTTCATCCGCCATGTCGTCGAAGATGCGCCGTGGCCCTATGGCCTGGAAGCCGGCGCCAAGGGCGTGCAGCTCGCCGAGCTCGGCCTGAAATCCTGGGCCGAACGCCGCTGGCTCGACGTTCCCGCACTGGAGCTCTGAACCGTGACGACGATCAATCTCCCCCTCGACGGCAAGATCGTCCCCTATACGCTGACCGGCACGCCGATCGCGGTCGCCAAGCGCGACGCCAAGTCCTTTCCACGCATCGCCTTTGCCGCCGCTCATGTCGTTGCCGATCCGCTTGCCGACAACGATCCGTGGCTGACGCCGGCGATCGACTGGGAGCGGACGCTTGCCTTCCGCCACCGGCTCTGGGATCTCGGCCTCGGCGTTGCCGAGGCGATGGATACGGCGCAGCGCGGCATGGGCCTCGGCTGGCCGGAAGCGCGCGAGCTGATCCGCCGGGCGCTTGATGAAGCGGCCGGGCGCAAGGACGCGATGATTGCCTGCGGGGCCGGCACCGATCATCTGACGCCTGGCCCCGACGTCACCGTCGACACTATTCTCAGGGCCTATGAGGAGCAGATCGAAACGGTGGAGGCGGCCGGCGGCCGCATCATCCTGATGGCGAGCCGGGCACTTGCCGCCGCCGCCAAGGGGCCGGACGACTATGTCAGCGTCTACGACCGCATCCTCCGCCAGGTGAAAGACCCTGTCATCATCCATTGGCTCGGCGAAATGTTCGATCCGGCGCTCGAGGGGTATTGGGGCAATGGCGACCATCTGAAAGCCATGGAGACCTGCCTCGAGGTGATTAGGGCCCATGCCGACAAGGTCGACGGCATCAAGATCTCGCTGCTCTCCAAGGAGAAGGAAGTGGCGATGCGCCGCCAACTGCCGAAGGGCGTGCGCATGTATACCGGCGACGATTTCAACTATGCCGAACTGATCGCCGGCGACGAAGCGGGTCATTCCGACGCGCTGCTCGGTATTTTCGATGCGATCGCGCCGGCAGCTTCGGCGGCCCTCGAAGCGCTCGGTCGCAAGAGCAACCATGAATTCTTCGATCTGCTGGAGCCGACCGTACCGCTGTCGCGCCACATCTTCAAGGCGCCGACGCGCTTCTACAAGACCGGCGTCGTCTTCCTCGCCTATCTCAACGGTCTGCAGGATCATTTCGTCATGGTCGGCGGACAGCAGAGCACGCGCTCGCTGGCGCATCTGGCGGAGCTTTTCCGTCTGGCCGACAAGGCGCGGGTTCTGGCCGACCCCGAACTCGCCGCAAGCCGCATGCGTCAGGTGCTCGCCGTCCACGGCGTCAACTGAAGCAGGACACCGGGTGGGAGGAGAATGACATGCAGGTCGAAGGACTTTCGATCAATCTGGCGACGATCCGTGAGCAATGCGGCTTTGCCGAAGCCGTCGACATCTGCCTGAAACACGGCATCACCTCGATTGCGCCCTGGCGCGATCAGGTCGCCAAGGCCGGCCTCGACGAAGCGGTGCGGATCGTCAAATCGAACGGCATCAAGCTGACCGGGCTTTGCCGCGGCGGTTTCTTCCCGGCAGCAAACGACGCCGACTGGCAGAAAAACCTCGACGACAACAGGCGCGCCATCGACGAGGCGGCCGCATTTTCAGCCGACTGCCTCGTGCTCGTCGTCGGCGGCCTGCCGGGCAGTTCGAAGGATATTGTCGCGGCTCGCCAGATGGTGTTCGACGGCATTGCTGCCGTGCTGCCGCATGCACAGGCGGCCGGCGTCAAGCTTGCGATCGAACCGCTGCATCCGATGTATGCCGCCGACCGTGCCTGCGTGAACACGCTCGGCCAGGCGCTCGACATGTGCGAGCCGCTTGGCGAGGATGTCGGCGTGGCGATCGATGTCTACCATGTCTGGTGGGACCCCGACCTTGCCCACCAGATCGCCCGAGCGGGCCGTATGAAACGCATCTTTGCCCATCACATCTGCGACTGGCTGGTGCCGACCCGGGATATGCTGCTCGACCGCGGCATGATGGGCGATGGCGTGATCGACCTCAAAGGCATAAGACGAATGATCGAGGCCGCCGGCTTCTTCGGTGCGCAGGAGGTGGAGATCTTTTCGGCAGAGACATGGTGGAAACGCCCGGCCGACGAGGTGATCGCCACCTGCGTCGAACGCTTCCGGAGCTGCTGCGAGATCTGATTTTCAATATTTGTTTCATCACGCATGCAGGAGGATCATTCGATGGAGAAACGCCGTTTTGCCCTGATCGGCACCGGGAACCGCGGCACCACCATGTGGGGCAAGGATCTGCTGGCCGGCTGGCGCGAGCATGTCGACCTCACAGCCATCGTCGAGAAGAATTCGCTTCGCGGCGAGCGCGCCCGCAACATGATCGGCAGCAACGCGCCGCTCTACGACAATATCGATTCCATGCTCGTCGAGCAGAAGCCGGATCTGGTCATTGTCTGCACGCCCGACCATACGCATGACGATATCATCGTGCGGGCGCTGGAGTCCGGCATCGACGTCATCACCGAAAAGCCGATGACCACCTCGGTCGAGAAAATTCGCCGGATTCTCGACGCAGAAAAGCGCACCGGCCGCCGGGTCGACGTCTCCTTCAATTATCGCTATGCGCCGACCGCCGCCAGGATCAAGGAACTGCTGAATGCCGGCGAGATCGGCCGGGTAACCTCCGTCGACTTCCACTGGTATCTCAACACCAAGCACGGCGCCGACTATTTCCGTCGCTGGCATGCCTATACGGAAAATTCCGGCAGCCTGTTCGTCCACAAGGCAACGCATCATTTCGATCTGCTGAATTGGTATCTCGACAGCGATCCCGAGTCCGTCACCTCGTTTGCCGACCTGCAGAACTACGGCCGCAAGGGCTCGTTCCGCGGGCCCCGCTGCAAGCTCTGTCCGCACACGCAGGAATGCGACTACTATCTCGATCTCGAGGCCGATCCTTTCCTCGACCAGCTCTACGAGGAGCCCTCGAAGATCGACGGCTACTTCCGCGACGGCTGCGTCTTCCGCGAGGATATCGACATTCCCGATACGATGGTGGTGTCCCTCCGCTACCGCAACAACGTCCATGTCTCCTATTCGCTGAACACCTTCCAGCCGATCGAAGGCCATCACCTCGCCTTCAACGGCACCAAGGGGCGGATCGAGCTTCGCCAATACGAGGCTCAGCCCTGGGAAGAGCCGAAGCAGGACACGATCCTGCTCATCCGCAATTTCTCGAACGGCAAGGAGGCGGTGGAGCGCATTGTCGTTCCGCATTTCACCGGCGGCCATTACGGCGGCGACGACCGGATGCGCAATATGATCTTCAAGCCCGATATGGAAGACAGGCTCGCGCAGCGCGCCGGCACGCGGGCGGGCGCCATGTCCGTGCTTTGCGGTATCGCCGCGCTGACGAGCTCGCGCACCGGCAAGGTGGTCGATATTGCCGAGCTGATGCCTGAGCTTGCCAATGACGGTTCGCCGAATTCGCTGAGGTCGTCACGCTGACGCCTGCTGTGTAAGCTCGCTCGGCGAGGCGCGCGTCAGGCGATGTTTTCGAGATTCTCCCGGCGGATTTGGTAGAGCAGCGGCCGACCGGCCGCGAAGCGCTCGACCTCGTCAGCCGCCATCTCGCCGAGGCGCGCCCGTTCCAGGCCGACGGCGCCGGCAATATGCGGCGTCAGAAAGACATTCGGCAGATCGTAGAAAGCAGAATCGGGCTCAGGGATCTCCGGATCGGTGACGTCGATGACCGCGTCGATGCGGCCGCTCTTCAGCACTGAGAGCAGTGCGGCCTCATCGATAAGAATGCCGCGCGCCGTGTTGATGAGTGTTGCCCCGTCCTTCATCAGCGACAGCCTTCGCGCATCGATCATATGCTGCGTCGAGGGCAGCGACGGCGCATGCAGGGAAACGATATCGGCTTGTCGCATCAATTCGTCGAGCTCGACCTTTACCGCTCCGAGGCCGGCCGCCTCGACGGCATCTAGCGTCGGATCGGAGAGCAGCAGCCTGTAGTCGAAGGGTTTCAACAGCTCGATGACGCGCCGACCGATGCGCGAAGCGCCGACGATGCCGACGGTGCGGCGGTAATTTCCGATCGCCTGACGCTGCATCGAATGGGTCCGGTCGCGGTTGCGATCGGCGACATAGAGATCGCGGAAACGGAAGACCCGCTTGCCGGCGAAGATGATCGCGGCAAGCGTGAATTCGGCAACCGGCACGGCGTTGGCCTCGGCCGCATGGCTGACCGGGATACCGGCCGCGAAGATGGCGTCGTCGATGACGCCCTTGACCGTGCCCGCAGCATGAACGATGAGCTTGAGGTGCGGCGCCGCGGTAAGCATTTCGGTCCCGGCATAGGGTCCGCCCCAGCCGGTGATCAGGATTTCGGCCTGGGCCAGCAGACGCCTCGCACGCTCGTCGTCGAAACGCTGCAGCGGTTTAGCGTCCAGCAGGCGGCCGATGCCGTCCAGCCGGCGCAGAACCTCATCCGGCAAGACATGCTCGGTGCGCGACGGCTGCATGGCAAGGACAATCGCCGGATGGCTCATGGCATCTGCCCCGGCGCTTCGATGGCGCTCACCGTCACGCCCCTTTCCCTCACCACGGCCTCCAGCGCCGTAATGTCAGGCGCTTTCGGCGGTCTTGTCCAGGCAGACGAAACGGCAGCGGGATTGTCAAGCCCCAGCACCGCCGTCACCAGGATGGTTTCGCCGGCCGGAATCTGGCCGCGCAGCTGCGGCACGAGGGTTTTCGCAACGATCACATTGGTGTTGGGCATTGCCTTCTGGACGAGCCCGGACCGTTTCACCGAAGAGCCGAGATCGAGAATGCCGGTGAAATCGGCCTCGCCGATTGCATAGGCAACCCCATTCGAGGCGGACAGCCTATCCAGCTCGAAATCCCGGCGACCGATGGCAAATCCGCCTTCGGCAATCCGCAGCGGCCGGCTTGTCCTCACCCGGTGGAGGCGGATATGCCAAGGTACTGCGGGCACGAGCCAGGTTTCGACGCCGACATCCGGGAAAGGCGACCATTTCGCAAAAAGCACGTCGCCTGCGAGCCTGGCCTCCTCGTTCGTTTCGCGCACCCGGTAGTGCAGGCCGTCATCGCTGAAGGCCAGCATCGAATCAAAGGCGGCGAGCGCAAAGGCGCGCTCATCGGCCTCGACGCTGAAGCCGTAGCGGGCGGAATAGGCGAACTTGGCGTATTTTTCCGTGCCGAACCGCATCTGCAGATTTTCCTGGCCGGAGGATAGCGCCACGACATCGCCGCCCGCCCGCATGATCACCATGCCGGGATGGTGCTGGGGAACGACCTCAGGCGCCTGCTCCGGCGCTTTTTCCGTCGCGGTCCAGAATGGATGATCCTCCGCGATCGCCAGCGGCAGGAAGGCCTTGAAGGCCCAATAGGGCGAACCGGTGGAATTGTAGCTTTCGGACATCAGCAGGTTTGGATAGCCGAAACCGATCGACAGCACGCCGTCGCGATCGGCAATCGGCTTGTCCTTCCACCAGCGCAGATGCTGCAGGCAGAGATGCTTGACCTCACCCCAGGGCAGAGCTTCAACATCGGCAAAGGCAAGCGCCGACCAGAAGCCGGCGCAGGCGAAGCGATAGGTCAGACTGCGGCCGAAGGGGATCGTCGCCCCGTCCGCGGCAAACCAATGCCGGAAATCCCGGGCAAAAAGGATCGCGCGGTCGCGATAGCGCTTTGCATAATCGTCGTCGACGAGCTTCGAATAGATCAGGCCATAGAAATGCATGGCAAAGGGAATGTAATGGTCGATGCGGCGCACGTTGCCGTCGCGATACCAGCCGTCGCCGATATAGAAGCCTTCGAGTTCCTGCAGATATTGCCGCGTCAGGCTGCGGTCGAAATCGGCGCCGAGACGATCGAGCGCGATGTCGACGAAAATCCGGAAGAATTTCCAGTTGTTGTCGGCATAGTCGAACTGCCTGACATGCTTGAGATAGGCGATCACATTGCCGCGGGCACGCGCATCGAGCGGTTCCCAGATCTTTTCCGGCACCAGCGCCAGGGCAAAACCGAGAGCGGCAAGCTCGACCATCCGCTGATCGCGGCCATTGACCGTTCCCCAATATTCGGGATGGGCGGGATCGGTGCCGTTTGCGAGGCCTTCGGCGAAACGATGCCAATGGGCAAAGTCGCCGTTGCCGGCACCAAGCGGCGCCAATCCCCAGAGCGGCCGGGCGAAGCCTTCGAGGTCGGCCGCCGCCCGGTCGAAATGGGCGGCGGTGCCGCTCAACCTGACGCGGGCATTGTCCTTCGAAAAGCAGGGAAGCAGCGGATCGAACAGATCAAGGAGGGCGCGGCTCATATCGGCACGGGTTTCGAGCGGATTGCCTGCGAGCGGGTTGGCGCTGGCGGGATCATAGGTCATCGGCGTCACTCACGGGGTTCGACGTTCACAACGGTCCCTCCCGGAACGGGAACGACTGCCTGGCAGATGTGGCGCGCCGGTGCCGTCCTGTCGCGGAAACGGGACAGCATCAGCGAAACGGCCTCGCGCCCGAGAGCGGCGCGGTCGACGCGCATGGTGGAAAGCTGCGGATTGGTCATCAGCGCGCAGGGCAGATCATCGAAGCCGACGATCGCGAAATCTTCCGGCACACGCAGACCGGCTTCGGTGACCGCCTCGAGCACGCCGACGGCGATGAAATCATTCATGCAGAAGGCGGCGGTGAAACCGGCATTTTCGGCAAGGATCGCAGCCGTGTGTTCATGGGCCTCGCGGCTGGCGCTGCCCTGCAGCGTCATGGACACAAAACGGCCCTCGGCACCGGGGACGGCGGCGATCGCCGCCTCGAAACCGCGCACGCGCTCCCGGATCGTATGGCGGTGGGAGCCGCTCAGATGCAGGATGCGGCGATGGCCGGCCTTGGTCAACCGGCTGGTCGCCTCATAGGCTCCAAAGAAATTAGCCGGCGAAACGCCATCGAACTGCATCCTGGGATCGGTGCCGTTGACAAGAACGGTCGGCGTCATGCCGGCTTGCAGCCAGCCGCGCAACATCTCGTTCGGATCGATGCCGACGAGGAAGAGACCTTCGGCGCCTGCCGCCTGCATATGGTCGCGCACGGCATCCGGCGTGGTGCGATCCTCCCGGACCAGCCGGACCTCGAACGGCATGCCTGCGTCGACGGCTCCGGCACGCAAGCCGTCGACGATCGCTTCATAGAAAACGCTGAGACCGCCCGTGACGCCGTCGCTGGCAATCAGCGCCAGCCCCCCGGCAACGGCTTCGGAAGCCGGCTTGACCGGGTAGCCGTGCTCGGCCGCCACCTTCAGGATCTGGCGGCGAACGGTTTCGCTGATACCAGGTTCGTTGGCAAGCACGCGCGACACCGTGGAGACGGAGACGCCGGCCAATGTGGCTATATCGGCCTGACGCGGCCGTCTGATCTTTTGGTCGTTCATAGGCAAACATTATGCAAGTTATGCAAATTTGCAAGAAAATGATTACTTCTTGCAATAAATATTTTTTTGCGTACCCTGTTTGCCGAAATGCCCCGACAGGCCATTGGAGGATGGCAGCGGGGCATATTGGGACAAGGAGGATATCATGCAGGTCAATCGCCGTTCATTCCTGATGGGTTCAGCCGGTGCGGCCGCCGGCCTCGCCTTCGGCGCCGGAAGCGCCATTCCGGCCTTTGCCGAAGATGCGCAGCTCAGGGCTATGTGGTGGGGTTCCAACGACCGTGCCAAGCGCACGCTCGATGTCGCCAAGCTCTATCAATCCAAGACGCCCGGCGTCACCATTGTTGGTGAATCGCTTTCGGGCGACGGTTACTGGACGAAGCTCGCAACGCAGATGGCCGGCCGCTCGATCGCCGACATTTTTCAGCTCGAGCCGGGAACGATTTCCGACTATTCTAAGCGCGGCGCCTGCCTGCCGCTCGATGAATTCGTCCCCTCGACGCTGAAGGTCGACAGCTTCGGCGCCGACATGCTGAAATTGACCACCATCGACGGCAAGCTCTATGGTGTCGGCCTCGGTCTCAACTCCTTCTCGATGTTCTTCGACACGGTCGAATTCGAGAAGGCAGGCATCCCGCTGCCGACGGCCGACCTCACCTGGGATGAGTATGCCAAGCTCGCCGTAGAACTCGCCAAGTCCTCGGGCAAGGGCGGCGGCCCCTATGCGGCGCGCTACGCCTATGTATTCGACGCCTGGCTGCGCCAGCGCGGCAAAAGCCTCTTTGCCAGGGAAAGCGCTGGGCTCGGCTTCACGGCCGACGATGCCAGGGAATGGTTCGACTACTGGGAGAAGCTGCGCAAGGCGGGCGGCACCGTTGCTGCCGACGTGCAGACGCTCGATCAGAATACCATCGATACCAATTGCCTCGGTCTCGGCAAATCGGTGATCGGCATGGCCTATTCCAACCAGATGATCGGCTATCAGTTGATCATCAAGAACAAGCTCGGCATCACCATGCTGCCGCGCGAAAAGAAGGGCGGTCCATCCGGCCATTATTACCGTCCGGCACTGATCTGGAGTGTGGGCGCGACGAGCAAACAGGGCGAAGCCGCCGCGAAGTTCATCAGCTTCTTCGTCAACGATCCCGAAGCCGGCAAGATTCTCGGTGTGGAACGCGGTGTGCCCATGTCAACGACAGTGCGCGAAGCCATCCTGCCGCAACTCAACCCGACGGAGCAGGAAACGGTCAAGTACGTAAACCTGCTCAAGGATCAGGTTGGCGAATATCCGCCGCCGGTGCCGATGGGCGCAACCCAATTCGACCAGCGGGTGCTTCGCCCCATCTGTGACGAACTCGCCTTCGAACGGGTCTCGCCCGCCGACGCGGCAACCCGGCTCATCGAAGAGGGTAAGGCAACGATCAAAGGCTGATCTGTTGCCGGATATGAGAGGAGAGGCCCGCAAAACCCCGGCGGGCCTTTCTGTTTTATGCTAGAGAATTTCCGTTTTCACAGAAATGCTATAGTTTTTTTCACGCAATTCCGGACGCAAAACCGCTACACACTTTTGCTGGAATTGCGTGGTGTCAGTTGCCCAGGCTTTCAACCACGCGCCAATCCGGCCGGCCGAGATCGAAGGGCCAGGCGTGCACATCCCGATCGTTGAAATAGACCACCTCCTGCAGATTCGGGAAGGCGCTCTGCTTCAACGTGGCAGTTTCGATCCACGGCTTCATATAGGCGTCGCCACCTTGATAACCGAGTTCCGCCACCCAGATGGGCTTGCCGTAGCCGGCGACGAGATCATAGCCCTGCTTCAACGCTTCCGAGAACGTGCGGTGCTCATTGTGGGCAAGCTCGTCATAGCGCTGCAGGCCGAAGACCGACAGTCCGACGAGGTCGACATAATCGTCGCCGGGATAATAGGCCTCGAGGCCGGGCAGTCCCTTCGGCGACCACATGATCTGTGTGCCGGGCGCCTCCTCGCGGACGATATCCATCATCCGCTTGTAGGCCGTGATATAGTCCTGCGGGCTCCAGCCGGACCATGAGAACCGCCCCGACGTGTCTTCCATCTCCTGCCCCCAGCGGACAATCACCGGGCTTTTCAGCTGGGATATCATCTGCGTGATCGCACGCATGTTGACATCGTAGTCGCCGCGCAAAACCTTTGCGCGAAGCTGAGCGGAGGTCAGCCGCCAATCGACGTCCCAGGACCAGGGCTCCACTGTTATCAGCAGGTTGCGGCCTCTGGCCAGCGCATAGGCGTCGGCGACGCGCAAGGTTTCGAGGTCGACGTCCTCCCAGGGCAGGAACAAGGCTTCGGTCGCGACATTCGCCTGCGCGCCGAAATCGCCGTGCGGATCATAGGCCCCGAACTTGATGCCGTCGGCATGAAGGACGGGGCGTTTGTCGATGATCGTCCGCACGGCCGCCGCCGGGTTCGGGACAATGCCGGCATATTGCACCTCGCTTCGGCTCGGCAGATCCGCGACACACAATAACAGCAGCGCCATCGCGGCGGTCGAGAGGTGGTTTTTCATTAGCTTCTTCATGGCTCACCCTCCTTTTCGGGCTACTTCCTGGCTCAGCAGGATCTGCTTCAGTTCGCTTGCCTTCGCGCTTACGGTATCGGCGGCAACAAGCTTCCCGAACTCATCGTCCTGGCGCACCGATGCATGGCGGAAGACGTACCACTCACCGCTCGGCTGGCGCCGCTGATAGATCGTGTTGCCGACCTTGCGATGCCCGAAACAGGTGCTGGCGCGGGCCGCGCCCTCGGCATTCGTCCAGGTAGCGCGCATGCAGAGCTGGCCGAGATCGTCGACCACCCATTTGCCTTCGGCGAAAGACGGTTTCCCCTTGTCGTTGCTCCAGGCGACGAACCGCCGACCATCGTCGAAGAAACGGCCGCCTCCGGTATTCCAGGTCCAGGTCTTGTCGCCGTAGATCCGATAGAGCTCATAGGCGCTCAGCGGCGTCGGCGCCTTCGTTTTGGCGATCTCGGCGCCGTGCGCCGCCACCGGCAGACACAGGCTGAGAGCAAGCGCTGCTCCCCATAGTCTCGATCCGATACTCATTACATCCTCCATACTCGACACTTGCCGGTTCCGCCGGCTTACACACCACGTTCGTCTCGGTCGGTTCTGCCGAAACCATTCCATCTCAAGTGGAATTTCACTATCCTGGTCTTGCCGCCGCCGAGGCCGGCCCCGGCCACGGCAAATTGCGATTGGGTAAAACTGACGAGCGTCTGGCCGTGGGAAAGGGCCTCGAGGCTGTGCAGACCATGGGTACCCGCTTGCATGCCGCCGGTGATGCAGATCGCAAACCCCATGGCCGTCGCAAGCCACAGCCGGCGTGATTGCGGCCGTAATGGCAGACCGTTCTCGATTGCGTGGCGAACGACGATCAGCGCCGTCAGTGACAGATAGATCGAAAGATTCATCGCCGCGAAAATATAGAAGCCCTGAGCGGCAGCGGCCTCACTGGCGAGCACCATCGCGACAGCGCACATCCCGGCGAACGCGATATAGGGTGCGATGACGCGCAGCGGCAGCGACTGCTGCTGCTGCCTTCCCTTCGGCGTGATGCGAAAATCGACGAAGGAGCCGCAGATATGATCGCGAACGGCCGCCAGGCTGCCGGCCAGCGACCATGGCCAGCGCAGGAATATGAAGGCAAGCCCTTCCCAGCCGAACAGTTTCGCATCGTAGGGCCGGAAGGTCGCCGTGGCCCGCCAGAAGAAGGCAAACAGCGTCAGCACGATCGAGATCGGCACGAAATGCAGCAGGAATTCCGGATAGGTCACATTGACGAAGACATGGCCCGTCAGAAGCGCTGAAACCGGCAGCAGGAACATTACGGCCATGAAGGCGGAAAAGAGCGGATACCACAGCTGCGAGAACACGAACTGGAACCGCAGCCGCCAGGGCAGGTGCATGACATGGTGGCGGGAATGTTGCAGCAGAATGGTGACGAGGCTGCGCGACCACTGGAATTCCTGGACGACGAGATCGGCGAAGTTTGCCGGGCCGTCGCCATGGGCGATCGCATCGACGGCATGCACGCCGCGCCAACCGCCGGCATTCATCATCAGCGTCGTCGAATGGTCTTCGGCAAGTTCGGGACCGAGGCCGCCGATCTGACGAAGGGCTGATGTGCGAACCGCATAGTGGGAGCCGATGCAAAGAGGCGCCCAGCCATTGTTGTAACCGGTCTGCAGCGAACCATGCAGGCTTGCCTCCGCATAGAGCCTGCCGCGCGCCGCCCAGCTTGCCCCGGCGTTGGCATCGCAGATGCTGGGAGCCGAGACATAACCGACCTCAGGATCGGTGAAGGGGCGCAGGATTTCACGGAGATAGGTCGGCGTCGGTACATGGTCGGCATCGAACTGGGCGACGAAATCGTAGCGCGCATAGCCGAAGTGGTCGTAGAAATAGGCAAGGTTGCCTTCCTTGCAACGTGTGCGACGCGGCCAGATGGTGCGATGATACTCCGCCACGCCCTTTCGGGTGGAGATCAGCACGCCGTGCGCCGCACACCAGCGCCTGGTTTCCTCCGAAGGGTCCTCGTCGGCCAGCCAGACATCGAAATCGACGCCAACCTGGTCGAGCATCGCCTGCAGCGTGGCGCGGACGACGGCAAAGGGCTCGGACGGCGCCTTGGTGACGACCATTGCCACCCGCCCTTCCGGCAGCCGTGCGCGTGGGCTGATCGTCCTCGCATCGAGGAAGATCAGGATGAAATAGGCCGGCACCAGCGTAATCCAGGCAAGCACGAGGGTGATGAGCACGAAAGCCGCCCAGGAAATAATATGGGCGGACTGGCACCACCAGATCCAGAAATAGCCGAGCGACGCCAGCCAGCAGAGGATGCCGAAGCCATAGGCGACGCGGTTCCAGCCGGTGAAAACAGGATCGAATGCATCGGCCGCGGTGGCGGCTTTCGCCATGCCGACGCCGTGGCCAACTTGCGAAGCGTCGCTCATGCGGTCATCTCCAGTCCGAAGGTGGGACCGGCGGTGCGGATGATCGTATCGATATCCGAGAAAACCGGCACGAAGCCGAGTTCCGCCTTTGCCCTTGCCGTGTTGGCAAAGAGGATCGGCGGATCGCCGACGCGGCGGGAGCGATAACGGACCGGAACTTCGCGGCCGCTCGCGCGATGGATCGCTTCGAGAATCTCGCGCACCGAGGTGCCCCGGCCGGAGCCGAGATTGACGCTGAGCGAGCCGCCATCCGCCATCAGGTGGTTGACGGCGGCGAGATGCGCCTGCGCCAGATCGCTGACATGAATATAGTCGCGAACACAGGTTCCGTCCTCGGTCGCATAATCGGTGCCGAAAATATCGAGCCGCTCCAGCCTGCCGGCGGCGGCGAGAAGGGCGCGAGGAATGAGATGGGTTTCGGGGTCGTGGCGCTCGGCAAGCTCACCGTCCGGATCGGCTCCGGCCGCATTGAAATAGCGCAGCGCGGCAAAGCGGATGCCATAGGCAGCGGCAAAATCCTCAAGGGCCATCTCGAATATCAGCTTGGTGCGCCCATAGGGATTGACCGGCAACCGCGGGCTTTCCTCTCGTATCGGCAAGGAGTCGGGAACGCCATAGGTGGCGCAGCTGCTCGAAAAGACGATCCGGTCGATATCCTGGTCGAGGCAGGCCTCGAGCAGCGTCAGACTGCCGACGACGTTGTTGCGGTAATATTTCCTCGGCATGTCGACGGATTCGCCGACATAGGCATTGGCGCCGCAATGGATAACGCAATCGGGCGAAAACTCTGCGAGAGTCCGGCGCAGCATGGCGGCGTCGGCAAGCTCGCCCCGAATGAGGGGCCCCCAGCGGACACTGTCGGCATGTCCCGTAGAGAGATTGTCGTAGGTAACCGGCGTCATGCCGGCGCGCGACAGCGCTTTGCAGATATGACTGCCTATGAAACCGGCGCCGCCGGTAACCAGAATGTAGCGGGGCATCTCATACGATCTCCGCCTTCTCTGTGCCCGCCAGCAGTCCGTCGAAATAGTCGACGCTGCGAGCCAGACCGGTTTCGAGCCCGATGCGGGGCTGCCAGTCCAGCTCTGCCATGGCCCGGGAAATATCCGGCCGCCGCTGACGAGGGTCGTCGGCGACCGCAGGCAGGTGGACGATCCGCGAACGGGAATTCGTCAGGTCCCGAATGATTTCCGCCAGGCGGCGAACGGTGATTTCGGTCGGGTTGCCGAGGTTGATCGGACCGTTGCAGGCGCTGCCGGCAGCCGAAAAACGCAGGAAACCCTCGATAAGATCATCGACATAGCAGAAAGAACGGGTCTGCTCGCCATCGCCATAGATCGTCAGGTCGGCATTGCGCAGGGCCTGCACGATGAAATTGGAAACAACCCGCCCGTCGTCCAGGCGCATGCGTGGTCCGTAGGTGTTGAAGATGCGGCCAACCTTGATGTCGACGCCGTAAGTCCTGTGATAGTCGAAGAACAGGGTTTCGGCACTGCGCTTGCCTTCGTCGTAGCAGCCGCGCGGCCCGATCGGGTTGACGTTGCCGCAATAGGATTCGTGCTGCGGGCTGTGGGTCGGGTCGCCATAGACCTCCGACGTCGACGACTGAACGACGATCGCACCGGTCTTTCGCGCACAGTCCAGGGTGTTGACCGCACCGAGCACGTTGGTGAGCAGCGTTCCCACAGGATCCCGCTGATAATCCGGCGGAGAGGCGGGAGAGGCGAAATTGAAGATGAGTGACGCGTCGATATCGAAGGGCTGGCGAACATCGTGCTCGACGATGTGGAAGCGGCTATTCGATAGAAGGTGATCGACATTCACACGGCGGCCGGTCGAAAAATTATCAAGGCATATGACCTTGTGGCCGCGCTGCAGAAGCCTTTCGCAGAGATGAGAGCCGAGGAAGCCGGCCCCACCATTCACAAGGACGGTGCGCGCGCCTTGGGGCACCGGCATGCCTGACACTTGAGAATAGCCGTCGTTGGGAACGAAACTACGCATTACAAACTCCTTCCCATGTTTTTAGTCTTTTGATTTGGGTATGCCCTTCATATCTCCCTTATCCGCCTTGATATTCATTATTATGACTATCAAATTTGAATAACTTTCTGAGTTATTCTTCGGATAACTGAATTAGTATTTCAATGATAAGTCTATTGCCGACAAGGTCAACTTTAAAAATCCTAGATATCCAAAATAATTACGCAAATATTCTTCAAAGTAACAATTGATTAATCACTCCGGACACTTTTCCGCCGCAACGCCCATCATCCATTGCTTAAGCTTCACGCAATGAAACTAATATAGAACGGACGGCGTGCAGCTTGGCCGCGCTTGACCGCACGGCCGGTCTTGCATCGGGGAGCGCGATATGCGAGGGGTTTTGGCCATGTTGAAAAAGCAAGATGTAGCGCAGCTGAAAGGCTGGCGTCTTCGCTCGACAATGTTTGTCTGGGGAATGGCGCTTCTAGCGACCGGGCCGACGGCCTGTACGGCCGTCGATGACGATATCGCCGTCGTCGCGAAAAAGAATGTCGTCGTGGTCGAGGCACCGCGTGTCTCGAAGGCCTATGCTTATCCGGCAAGCCGGACCGAGCGCCGGGCTGCGGCAACGGTTCGCACCGTCGCCTATCACGGCTCAGCGCCTTATATCTGCTCTCCGAGCGGCTTCGGACAGAAGTCGCGCTGCTTTGCGCGTCCTTCGATCTGAAATAAAACCATTAGATCAATTGCGCCACCGGCCGGACATGTCGTCTTCGCCGACGGGATGCTCATTGAAGAAGCGCGATGCCGCTTCGGTGCGGTTTCGGACGTTCATCTTCTTGTAGATGTTGCGGACGTGAACCTTCACGGTGTTTTCGGAAAGATGCAGCTTGTCGGCGATGATCTTGTTCTGCGTCCCCTTGCAAATGAGGTCCAGGATCTGAACCTCCCGGGTTGTCAAAGCGGAGATGCTGTCGCGTCTCAGCTTGAGCGCATTGCTGCGCGCCACATCGACCGATTTTGTCTGATAGAGCGAAGGTTCCAGCTGGGCATTCTTGTTGGTCAGACGATTGAGAAGCGCTGACGGAAAATGTTCGCCGCCCTTCATCAGCAGATCCACCGCGGCCATGAAGACATCGAGCCGGAGATTGAGCGGCAGGACACCATCGATGATCCGCGCCTCGACCAGTCGGCTGACATAGGGTTCGAGCATGTCGATCGCTTCAACGACGAGCCCGATTGAGGTTTCGGGGTGGTTTTCGCGGGCAGCCTGCAGCGCTTCATGAAGCTCCGGGGCGGGTATATGGTAAAATAAAACGAGCTTTATATCGCTGGTGTCTTTTTCCAGCATCGGATTTGTACTCGCTATACTTGTCACTTCACAGTTCGGAAATTTTTTTGCGAGTGCCTCTACCATGCACTCTGAAAACAGATCCGCCCTGGCCACCACTAGTATAGTATTTCCGGACGAACCCAACTTCCTTCCCTGGTCCGCATTCTCCATTCCTGAGCCTGTCATGAACATATACGCCTCCCCTAGCGTTACACTTTACTCAAACGTGGAGCGATGGCGGGTATTAAATAGTATGAAATGCCGGCCCCTGATGTCACCGCTTTATTTTTTAGACATTTCTTAATTATGTTAATACGGATTGAGAAGGAAGGAAATGGCCCAAAGTGATTAGTTTTCGCGGACGAAAAACGATACGTTACAATGCTTTGGTTGTATTTTCACTGCGATAGATACTTCAAGGTTATATTTGTCGTGACTATAGATGATCGACTGAATGTAATATTTCAGTACAAATTGTCATATTTTCGTCATGCGGGGATGCACCGGGATGAGGCAGAGACGTGTCGAAAGTCGGCTCTCAACCCAGCCGCGAATGCCGGGCGTCCCGCATTCCAGCTGCTCAGCAACATCGATTCCGACAAGGTCTTAATGCTCCCGCGACGGGGTTATCCGGACGTGGCAGATCCGCCTTAGCCCGAATTGATATCTATCGGATCCGCATTTTTTCCACCAATCTGTGGTCGTCGTCCAAGTGGTGACATGGAAGAGCTATGTATCTGCATGCCTTTTTGATGCATGACTTCCATTTATGGCAACTCAACTAAAAGAAAACCTGAATACTCCTTATCCTCTTCAGGATATGGAGTCGGATATGTGCGGCATTGTACTGAGTACGTGCGTTCCCAATACTATCGATTTGATCAACAAGTCGCGACAAACCCGCAGATGACTAGTATCGAATACATCTGCCGATGTTCACCGCATCGGAGCGAGCGCGAGCAAAATCCCATTTGAGATGAGAGGGATTTCGAAAAGCTGCTCCGGTTTTTTTCTGGAGTAACTGCAATGTCTGACGACTATAAGCCCCCGAAATCTTCGGGCGACGAAACCGAAATCACGAAGGTCGGGGCTCTGGCCGACGGCTTTGCAAACAGTGCTGTCAATTCAACTGAAGTCGACGACGGCTCGACCGGTTATGTCGGCGTCGCCAATGGCGACAATCGCGACAATACGGACAACAGCGTCGACGTTAAGGCCGAAATCTCCGCCAGCAATGGCGACAACCGCGACAACGACTATGACTGGAGCTACAAGTCCGACGACGATACGAGCGTCAAGACCACGACGATCACCGACACCGACACCAAAACCGATTACGACTGGAGCTATGACAGCAAGTCGTACAGCGACAACGACACCGACACCAAGACGATCACGGATACCGACACGAAAACCGTGACCGACACCGATATCAAGACCATCACGGATACGGATACCAAGACGGTCTCCGACAGCAACAACACCTCCGACAGCTTCAACAAGACGGACACCGACTTCGCCGTGATCGAGGACGTCAAGGACTTCGACAACCTCGGCGTTGCCGGCCACGACCTCACCTTCAATCTCGGCGACGACTTCTCCTTCACGCTCGACGTCGACAGCATCCTGAACAATTCGCTGTCCGGCGAGGGCAATGACAGCGGCTTCAGTGCCGTCCAGGCAAACCATCTGGCCGACCAGGACCAGGCCTGGAACATCAAGATGGACAATGGCGGCGCCGACAACCACCTGAAGGCGGACGCCGGTCACGCCGACAGTGCCGAAGGCATTGAGATGGACGGCAAGGGCTGGGACCTCAAGGCGGGCGACGATGCCAGCGGCTCGAGCACGGCCGATGCTTCGGCAGTCCTTGCCAATTCCGGCTTCCACCTCGAGCTCGTTCAGGGTGCGAACCTGCTCAGCAATACAGTCGACTCCAGCGTCATCGGCGGCAATTCTCATGTCTCCGACGTCGGCGAGGATACCGGCACCTGACACTGACCTCCAACGACCAAGACGAACTGCACCGGCTCCGGCCGGTGCAGTTTGACTGCTTGAAAACGGTTTGACGACCACACCACGGCTCCCAACGAGGGGCGCCTGATAAGGCCGATCGTCATTTCGAATGGGAGGGCCGAACCATGCATATCGAGAAGATTTCGGAAATCATTGCGCATTTCATCGGTGTCTTCGAGATGACGATCGACGAGATGAGGTTGCGCACCAATTATGCCGAAGGGGCAGGACCCGGCGCGGATGGACCGGCTCTGCCGGATCAGGATGCCTTTACCGCCGCCTTTTCTTCCGATTTCCAGCTCAAGGACTACGATCCGGGCGTCATTTACCAAAGCGGCAGTTACGAGATCGAATATGGTCCGACGCGACATGTGGGCCGCGTCCTCGAAGAAAGCCTTGAGAAGCTGGCGGCGATCGCCGCAAAGGACATCCCGCTACCGCATTTCGGCGATCCTACGGATATCGTGCTGTCGGATGAGCCGGAACTGACCGTCTTTGCCGGGCCTGGCTCGGCTATCAGCCATGTCCTTCAGGTCAACGTTCTCTACGACGACGACTATCTCGACATGACGAATGGCATCCATGCGCCTCGCGACACGAGTTTCGTCATCGAACGGCTCGCGGATTTCAGCGCCAAGGCCGAGATCTTCACGCCTTTTTCGAGCCTGCACCGGATTGATACCTATGATGGCGCGCTGAAGATTGCCGAGGATATCGAAACCTATATCCAGAATGCCCAGAATACCGAGGACAGCGGAACAACCTCGCTCAGCACCGACCCGACGCATCATTTCGTCACCACCGATCTGGTGGGCGACGACCCCATCATCTATGTCAATGGCGAACGTCAAGCCGACATCCCCGTCCTCGACGACTTCCTGCCCGACCGCGGTCTCGCCAAGCTCCAGGAAGAAGCTGACGACAGCAATTCATCCGTCGAGCAGACAGATCCCAGCGGCAACAGCCTTGATGTGACCGCCGGCGCAAATTTCGTGGTCAACATCGCCTCGGTGATCAATACCGGCGTCATCACCTCGGTCACCGCTGTCATGGGCAATTACCACCAGATCGACGCGGTCTCCCAGGCCTTCGTCTACAGCGATAATGACGAGATCGCCTCGACGCTGCGCTCATCCGGCCATTCGGCCGAGGAGGCGGGAACGATCGCCAAGAATATCGCCGTCTTCGAAAACAGCACTTTCGCAGCATCGAGCCACGCCGACACCGATGCTGCCGACCCGACATTCCCGAACAGCTGGCGCGTCAACGTCATCGACGGCGACGTCTCCTTCGTACAGTGGATCGAGCAGTATCACTTCATCAGCGACAACGACACGATGACGGTCACCACCTCGGGATCCGAAGCCACGGTTCTGACGGGTGGCAATACCTCCATCAACTTATCCTCCTTTTTCGGGATGGGCATGCAGTATGACCTGGTGATCATCGGCGGCAATGTGCTCGACATCAACAGCATCACGCAGATCTCGCTGCTCTACGACAATGACTGGGTGCGGGCGGAAGACGGCGTCGATCCGGGCGCCGACATCCAGACCGGCAACAACCTGATCTGGAATTTCGCCTCGATCCACAATGTCGGGACGGGCACCCCGTTCGAGGCCATGCCGGACTATATGATCGAAGCGCAGAAGGCGATCGAAGATCGCGATCCCAATATGCCGGAGGGGCTGTCGTTCGATGTGAATTTTCAGGGATATGCCGGCCTCAACGTGCTCTACATCACCGGCAATCTCTACGACATGACGATCATAAAGCAGGTGAGCATCCTCGGCGATTCCGACGATGTGACCCAGGCGGCGGCGACGCTCCTCGGCAACAATCCCGATGCGACGGTGACGATCGACACTGGCAGCAATGCGGTCATCAACATCGCCGAGATCGTCGACTACGACAGTTTCGGCCAGACCACCTATCTGGCAGGCCAGCTCTATTCAGACGCCATCCTCATTCAAGGCGGGCTGGTGGAGCATGATGCGACGCAGCCGCAGTCAGCCGACGACAGGCTCGCCAACGAAGTCATCGCCTTTCTCGATGACGACGATCCCACGGGCGGCTGTTCCGCCGATGGCGTCATCAATGCCGGGCATGATCTTTCATGGTCGTCGGCGCACCCCGCCGACGTAATGCAAGCCATGGTCGCGTGACCTTAAGTATTGCAAGGGAACCACGATGAACCAGATTTCGAAACAAGTTTTTGCAGCAGGCAGCGCTCTCGATCTGAGGTCGGGCAATATTCCCTCCGCTGCCCCTTCGGAAACGGCGCCGGCCAATCTGTGCATCTCTGCGATCGACGAGGCGGTCGAGAACCTTCGCAGGCTCAGCGGCGCCGCTGCTTCATCGACCGAAGGCGGCAAGAAGACGGCCGAAGTTGCAGTACGCGAGGCTGCCGCTATGGCGCGCGAAGACACAGCGCCGCCACCCCCTGCGCAAAAGGTGGTGATGCCGGAAGCCTCGCCGAAACCTTCGGCCGCGGAAACGGCGCCTTTCGCCGGGGTGGTGCGGGCCCCGGCCACAGCAAAACCGGCGGAAGCGCCCGCCCAACCGCAGATCGAAGCGCGGGCGGCGCCTGAACTGCCGAAAGAGACGACCGAGCTCAAATCGAACCCGACGATGCCCTTCGGCAAGACGATCGAAGGCGAGGGCGGTCCGATCAGCGAGAATGACAGACGGCTGCGCACCGGCGGCGGCGGAACCGGCAAGGATTCCGATCCCGGTGGCGGCGCGGGCGGGGGCGGGGGAAGTGGCGGCGGTTTTCACAAGCGCAGTGAGCCTGTGAATTTCGCCGCCAGCCTCTCGCGCGGCATGGCGGCGGTCCGACGCAACATGGCTGTGGTCATGATGTTCACGATCGCCATCAACGTGCTTCTGTTGGCGATCCCGCTCTATCTCTTCCAGATATCCGACCGGGTGCTGACCAGCCGCTCCATCGACACGCTCGTCATGCTTTCGATCGCCGTGCTCGGCGCCGTGCTGCTGCAGGCCTTCATGGATTCGGTGCGGCGCTTCATCCTGATGCGCACCGCGGTGGAGCTCGAAGTACAGCTCGGCGCGCCGATCCTCAGCGCTGCGGCGAGGGCGTCGCTGCATGGCAGCGGCAAGGATTATCAGACGCTGCAGGACCTGCAGCTGCTGCGCGGCTTCGTGACGTCAGGCACGCTGATCGCATTTCTCGATGCGCCGCTGATGCCGTTCTTCGTGGTCGTCGTCTATTTCGTGCATCCGCATCTCGGCATCATCATCATGGTCTGCTGTGCGGTGCTTTTTTTCATCGCCTATCTCAATCAGAAATTCACCGCCCGGCAATTCGCCGAATCCAACGGCTATCTCAGCCGGGCGAATTTCCATCTCGATTCCATGTCGCGCAATTCGCAAATCATCAACGCCATGGCGATGATCCCCGAGGCGGTGAAGATGTGGGGCCGGGAAACGGCGGGCTCGCTGAAATCGCAAGTCGAGGCTCAGGACCGCAACATTATCTTCTCGGGCATATCGAAGGCCTGCCGCATGATTACCCAGGTTACCCTGCTCGGCTGGGGCGCGCATCTGTCGCTCGCCGGAGAATTGACGGGCGGCATGGTGATTGCGGCCTCGATCATTTCGGGACGCGCGCTGGCGCCGATCGAAGGCGCCATCGAAGGCTGGCACCAGTTCAACCGGTCGGCAGCCGCCTATGGCAGGATCAAGGGACTGCTGTTGAACTCTCCCTTGAACTTCCCGCGCCTGCGCCTTCCCAATCCGGAAGGCCGGCTCGATGTCGAGCGCATTCTCTTCGTGCCGCCGCCACAGAAGAAGGTCATTCTCAACGGCATCTCCTTCTCGCTCAGGAAGGGGGAATCGCTTGCGATCATCGGCAATTCCGGATCGGGCAAGACGACGCTCGGCAAGATGCTCGTCGGCTCGATCGTTCCGACATCGGGAAATGTGCGCCTCGATCTGATGGATCTGCGCAACTGGGATCAGCGTCAGTTCGGCGAAAGCATCGGCTACCTGCCGCAGGACGTGCAGCTCTTTCCCGGTACGATCAAAGCCAATATCTGCCGCATGCGCGACGACGTCGACGATCATCAGATCTACGAGGCAGCAGTGCTCGCCGACGTGCACGAGCTCATCGCAAGCTTCCCGCAGGGCTATGAAACCATCGTGGCGGCAGACGGCGCTCCGCTTTCGGGCGGCCAGAAGCAGCGCATCGCGCTTGCCCGCGCCTTCTTCGGCAATCCCAAATTCGTCGTTCTCGACGAGCCGAATTCGAACCTCGATACCCAGGGCGAGGCAGCGCTTGCCAAGGCGCTGATCCACGCCAAGAAGCAGGGCATCACCACGGTCACCATCACCCAGCGCCCCGCCCTTCTCCAATGCGTCGACAAGATCCTCGTGCTCAAGGAGGGCACTGTCGCCATGTTCGGGGAAAGGATCGAGGTGCTGCAGGCGCTTTCCAAGAACAACGGCAATAACGGTCAACAAGCACCGCGTATCGAAGGGTGAACGACATGGGACGCAAAAATCGGGAGACATCAGGCCCGGCGCAACTCGAATGGTATAGCGACGTGCCGCGCTCGATCCGCGTGCACTGCATCGTCGGCCTGACGGTTCTCTTCACCTCGTTCGGCGGGTTCGGCTTCTGGGCTGCGACGGCACCGCTTGCCTCGGCCGTCATTGCCCAGGCGAGCTTCGTTGCGACCGGCAACAACAAGATCGTCCAGCATCTGGAAGGCGGCATTATCAAGGAGATGCGCGTCAGCGAGGGCGACACGGTGAAGGAAGGCGACGTCCTGCTGACCCTCGACCCGACAGCATCCCGCTCGAACGAACGGATGCTGCAGCTTCGGCGCCTGCGCCTGGAAGCCGTCGTCGCAAGGCTCCGTGCCGAAGCGCAGGGCCTGCGGGAATTCCAGGTTCCCGATATCGTCATGAAGGAAGCAAGCGATCCAGACATCAACGCGATCATCCAGAGCCAGAACGTCGTCTTCCACAGCAAGCAGATCAAGCTCGAAGAGCAGCTCAATCTGATCGAGAAAAACATCAAGTCGCTGGAATACCGGTTCGGCGGCTATAAAGGCCAACGCGAATCCTTCGAGAGACAATTGGCGCTGCTGACCGAGGAACGCGATTCCAAGGCGCGACTGGTCAAGGTCGGCTATATGCGCAAGACGGATCTCCTGGCAATCGAACGGGCGATCGCCGATGCGATGGGCGATATTTCTCGCCTGAACGGCGAGCTCAACGAGAGCGAGGCGGAGATCGCCAAATTCCGCCAGGAAGCCATCATCGCCGTCAACTCCAACAAACAGGCGGCACTCGATGCGCTCGAAACCGCCGAATCCGATCTGGACAGCGTGCGCGAACAGATGCGCGAGGCTGCCGGCGTGCTCGAACGCACCACCATCCGCTCACCGGTGACGGGCACAGTGGTGCGCTCCTATTTTCATACCGCCGGCGGCGTCATCACGACCGGCAAGCCGATCATGGAAATCCTGCCGGCGCATGTGCCGCTGATCCTGGAGGCGCAGGTGCTGCGTACCTCCATCGATCAGCTGCACGAGGGAGAAACGGCCTCGATCCGCCTGACGGCGCTCAACCGGCGCACGACGCCGGTGCTGCAAGGCAGGGTCTTCTACGTTTCGGCCGACTCGATCGAGGAAAGTTCCGGGGTCTCGGTCAAGGACGTCTATATCGTCCGCGTCGAAATACCCGATTCCGAGATTTCCCGGGTGCACAATTTCCATCCCGTTCCCGGCATGCCAGCAGAAGTGCTGATCCAGACGTCGGAACGCACCTTTTTCGAATATCTGAGCAAACCAATCACCGACAGCATGTCACGGGCTTTCAAGGAACGCTGATCACTCGCAATCAGGCAGGGAGCGGTCCGGCAATATGACGGCCTCGTCCATTGTTCTGATATAATGTCGGCACGTATCATCCCCTTGGGGATGGGTCGTCCCCTCAGGGGGAGAAAGGGTAGAGCATGGCGGCGATGTCCGATGTCCTGTTGCGGGTCGGCCGCCTGAACTATGTCTGGACGAATACCGAAAGCCTGCTGATCTACATCATCGCCCATCTTCTCCGGGTCGAAAAGGATGCGGCGATCGTGGTGTTCCTGACGCTCAATACGACGCGCGCCCGGATCGATCTCATCGAACGGCTTGCCAAGCTCGCTTCGACCTCAGCTTCCGACCGGAAGGCGATCCTTTCAGCCATGTCGCGGCTGAAGAAGGAATCCAAGACACGCAACAAATACAATCACTGCATCTATTCCTTCGACGAAAAGGGAGAGATCTCCAGCACGCAGCTGATGCGGCTGGTCGAGGACGACAAGGAGATCCGCTATGGCAAGATCGAGCAGATGGACGCGCGCGAGCTCGACCTTCTGGAAAAGTCGATCGCCGAAATCGTCGCCATCAGCCGGACGCTCTGGGCCTTCATCCATGCGAGCCCGAGGATCGCCGGCGAGCTCTGAGTAACTCTTACGAGTATCTCTTTCCAAAACCGTTGCACACTTTCGGGCGAGATAGATTGAAGCGTCGCATTCGACAGGGGCATCGCGCTCTATGTCTTTGAATTGATATGTGATCTTTACTGAAAACCGACTTCGATTTTGGGTTAAGCGCCGGCTCAGGACTAATCATATTTAAGCCCTGCAAATCATCCGGACGGTTTATTTGAAGATCGGTGTTTCCCATTAGAATGAAACCTCCCGAGTGACGTATGGGGTATTGGGGGGCGGACATGCGCATAGATGTTATCGACACTATTGCCGGGTTCGAGTCGCTACGCGACAACTGGGATCGGGTCTTCATGGAAGATCCCGACGCGCAGCATTTCCTCTCCTGGATCTGGCTGAAGAATTATCTCTCACGCCGGCGCCGCTGGTTCATCCTTGCCCTTCGCGAGCGCGATCCCGCAGCACCTTATGTCGCCTTCTTTCCGCTGCGCCTCATCACCCATCTGAACGAGAAGACCGGGCTCTTCTACGACGAAATCATAATGGCCGGGAATTTTGCGGCCGATTACACCGGCTTCATCGTCAGGCCGGATTACGAGCATCATGCCATTGCCGGTTTTGCTTCGTTTATCAAACATCAGAACTGGACCGATCTGAAGATCGAATATTTCAGCGGCCCAGCGGGCCGGCGTGAGAAGATGATCGAGGCGCTGCAAGGGCCGGAGGTGATGTTTCGCGACAGCTCGCCGATGAACAGCGAGAACATCGACAACACGATCTGCCCGATCGTCCCGCTGCCGGCAAGCTTCGACGATTATCTCGAACAGCGCATGAGCAGCCAGACACGCCAGAAGCTCCGGCGGTTCCTGCGCAAGGTCGAAGGCGACGATATCTACCGGATCACCATGGCAACCCCCGAGACCATCGATCGCGACCTCAACATCCTCTTCAATCTCTGGCGGATCAAATGGAGCGCCCGCAAGGGTGCGGAGCGGACCGAGCGGCTAATCGTCACCACGCGCGAGATGCTGATGGACTGCTTCAACAGCGGCAATCTCGACGTGCCGGTCTTGTGGTACGGCGACCAGCCGCTCGGCGCGCTGGCGAATATCGTCGACCGACAGAAGAAGGCCATCCTCTTCTATATCACCGGCCGCGACGAGAACTGGAAGACGCCGTCTCCCGGCCTTATCCTGCATGGCTACTGCATCCGGCGGGCGATCGAGGACGGTTTCAAGACCTATGACTTCCTGCGCGGAAACGAACCTTACAAATATATGTTCGGGGTAGAGGAACGGCGGATCAGTTGCACCCTGTTCCGCACCCGCAACGGCCAGAACCTGCATGGCGTGCTCAACCCGCGCAGCATTCGCTTCGTCTATGAACAGGCGCTCGATATGTACCGCAACGGCGCCCGCGGTAAGGCGGAGATTGCCTTCAACCAGGTCCTGCAATCGGCTCCCGGCCATACCGGCGCGGAATTCGGCCTTGCCAATCTGCTGTTCGACCGCGGCAAGCTGACGGAGGCACTGACTGCCTACAACGCGCTCACCGAGCGAGCGCCCGATCCGACACCGATCCAGATGCGGCTTGGCGACACGCAGCTTGCCCTGCATCAATATGACCAGGCCGCAGAGACTTTCCGCCAGGTCGGCGAGATCGGGCCGCATCTCATCCAGGCGCATTACAAGCGTGGCATCGCCCTTACTGCCAGCAGACGGCTGGCTGAAGCAGAAGCCGTCTTCGCTGCGATCCAGGGAGTGCATTCGGACGATCCGGCCGCACTGGATTATGCCGCCAAGGCAAGTGCGGCGCTTGAACGCATTCGCGAATGTGCCGAGCCGGCGGCCCGCAAGACGGACATCGTGCCGGAAACCATCGCCCGCTGGAACCGGGGACGGCAGCTCAGCGAACGACGCCGACCGCGTCTGCATTGAGGACTTTTTGCCATGGTGCGGAAAGGCGGTCCGACAGTTCCGGCACGACACATTTTCCGTTTCCACGCTGCCATGGGCTCTGGGGCGAGTGCTGAAGCCTTGGCTTAATTCCATCTGGAAACGCCAAAAGCCCGCACGAGGCGGGCTTTTTGTATCAGTGTGTATGGCGGTCTATGTGGGATTTGGTTGCGGGGGCAGGATTTGAACCTGCGGCCTTCAGGTTATGAGCCTGACGAGCTACCGGGCTGCTCCACCCCGCGAGATATAATTTAACACAAAAGGCCGCTTTATGGGCGGCCCTTTTGTCTC
>NZ_ML133547.1 GCF_003985145.1 Rhizobium anhuiense
TTCCAAACTCGCGCCCAGAACACAAACCAGCAATCCGCCAATCCGCTTGAGGTTCTTTAGAACGAAAGACTTCGTCGCCAGCAGCGCCGCCGCCCTCGTTCAGTGAGGGGGCTTATAGAACTAACCCTCCCAAGCAGTCAACAGGCCATTTCGAAAAAAGTGATATTTCTTTCATGTCGTTGTTTTTCCAGATAGAATTCCGGGAGGCACCCAGATGCGGTCATTTCCCGGATTCCGATCGGCCTTAAACCCTCAGGAAAAGATGAACGTCTTTCGACTTTTCGTGGAAAGAACGCTCTTTTGTCTCCTGCGCCCCGACATCATCACAATCTGCTGGTCTTAAGAGACACACGATTCACACAGGCAAATGCAGGCAGACTGCCTTTTCCCGGGTGATTTGACTTCCATGCTTAAAATATGCACATCTTTCGCCCCAGCCAGGATGGCTAAGAAATGCTCTCTGAGACGCCTGATGTAAGGACGCGGACCCGACTGCCATGATGACGGAGAAAATGATGATCCGCTCGTTGGGCAACGAGCCTCCGCTTCTGGCCGACGGCAGACGCGCGCCCGACCGGCGCGAAGTTTCCCTGCGCTGGCTCTCGGGCACGTTCCTCACCGGCATCACATCGTCCGTGCTCATGGGTGTCGCCCTTTTTGCCGCCCTTGACGGGCGCCAGCAGCTGGCGATCCCCGCCGAAGCCTATGCAAGTGCCGCGACAGACGCGCATGAGGATACGACAGTGGTCCGCGGCGGCCGGCTGATCGCGCCCGCCATCGCCGCAAAACCGTCCGACCGTGCCATCATGGAAGTTTCGACCGTCGTCCATGACGGCGAAAAGGAAGTCGTGCGCCGCCAGCCCTTCGCGCATGTGAAGATGACGCTGGCCGCTAACCACGTGGCGACCGAGGACTATCCGGACTTCGATCCCCTGGCGATCTTTTCCGCCGACGAGCCGCAACCCGCCCCGCAAAGCCGCACCGGCGCGCTTTACGGCTCCGACGTCGAATCCGAAGTCAGCCTGAAGACCATTCCCTTCCCAACCGGCAAGACCAGCATGCAGATGGCGTCCGGCCTGTCGCTCGAAGAGGTCGAAGAGAACGTACGCTCCAACGGCTCGGTGCTGACCGACGGCAACACGCAGCTCGCAGCGCTTTATTACGTCGATCCGCGCCGTTTCTCCAACGAGGATGCCGATGTCGATCTGACCGCCGGCCTGTCCGCCCGTGTGCTCGAACAGAACATGACGGTCTCCGCATCGGAATCGATCACACCGCAGACCGAAGAGTTCGCCGACGACATCCTGCCGGTGCGCATCGACACGCCGATCGCCAAGGCGCTGACGGATTCAGGCTATCCGCAGCAATATGCCGATGGCATTGCCGGCTTTATCTCGCAGCAACTGGGGTCCACCGATCTCGATAAGGGCGACGTGCTGCGCATCGGCATCATTCAGAAGGGCGAACAGGCCAAGATCATCCGCGCCAGCGTCTATCGCGGCACGCGCCATCTCGTCACCGTGGCCGTCGACGACAAGGGCAGATACGTGCCCGGCAGCGAGCCGCCGATGCTGGATGCCATCGCCACCGCTTTCGATGATAATTCCTTCGCGCCGCCTCCCGGCCAGAACCTGCCGCGCGTCTATGACGGCATCTATCGCGCTGCCCTTTCCTACGGCATGACCAAGGATATGACGGCGCTGATCATCAAGCTGCTCGCCAGCAACGTCGATTTCCAGGCGCAGCTAAGGACGACCGACAGTCTCGAGGCCTTCTTCTCCGTCGCCGACAGCGCCGGCCAGGCGACCGAGGATTCCGAACTGCTCTACGTCAACGCCCGTTTCGGCGATACGCAGACGCGCTTCTATCGCTTCCAGGATCCCGATGACGGCACGGTCGATTATTTCGACGAGAACGGCAAGAGCATCCGCCAGTTCCTGCTACGCAACCCGGTTCCGAACGGCATCTTCAAATCGGGCTTCGGCATGCGCCGTCACCCGATCCTCGGTTTCGCCCGCATGCACACAGGTGTCGATTGGGCAGCGCCGCGCGGCACGGCGATCATCGCCGCCGGCAACGGCACGGTCGAGAAAGCCGGCTGGGATTCCGGCGGTTACGGCAACCAGACGATTATCCGCCATGCCAACGGCTATGAATCCTCCTACAACCACCAGAGCGCCATCGCCAAGGGCGTCGTCCCCGGCGCCAAGATCCGCCAGGGCCAGGTGATCGGCTGGGTCGGCACCACAGGCGAATCCACCGGCCCGCATCTGCATTACGAATTGATCGTCAACGGCACGAAGGTCGACCCGCTGCGCATCCGTCTGCCGGGCGGCAAATCGCTGCAGGGCGAGGCGCTGGCGAAATTCGAGGACGAGCGCAAGCGCATCGATACGCTGCTGAACAACCAGACGTCAGACCAGGTGGCCAGCAAATAATCTCCGACAGCGTCCTTTGAACTGCCTACACGCTGGTCATCCCGGTCGCCGATCGCACCCCAGACGAAAAATGGCGGCCGAAGCCGCCATTCCTCATTCATCCGCAAACCGGTTTACGCCGCTTCGCTCACCGTCTGCTGCGTCTTGAACTGCAGCCGGTCCGAACCGCTCGTCACCTTCACCGTCGATCCGTCCGGCACCTGGCCGGACAGGATCTGCTCGGCGAGCGGATCCTGCACGAACTTCTGGATCACCCGCTTCAGCGGCCTTGCGCCGTAGACCGGATCATAACCCTTGTTCGCCAGCCAATGGCGGGCGTCTTCGTCGAGATCGATGACGATCTTGCGCTCGGAAAGCAGAGCCACCAGCCGTTTCAGCTGGATATCGACGATCGCGCCCATCTCCTCACGTTTCAGGCGATGGAAGAGGATGATCTCGTCGATGCGGTTCAGGAATTCCGGCCGGAAATGCCCGCGCACGACCTCCATCACCTGCTCGCGAACCGTATCGCTGTCGTCGCCGTCCCTCAGCTGCGTCAGATATTCGGCACCGAGGTTCGAGGTCATGATGATCATCGTGTTGCGGAAATCGACGGTCCGGCCCTGGCCGTCCGTCAGGCGTCCGTCGTCCAGCACCTGCAGCAGGATGTTGAAGACGTCGGGATGCGCCTTTTCGATCTCGTCGAACAGCACGACCTGATAGGGCCTGCGGCGCACGGCTTCCGTCAGCGCTCCGCCTTCGTCATAACCGACATAGCCGGGAGGCGCGCCGATCAGACGGGCAACGGAGTGTTTCTCCATATATTCCGACATATCCATGCGCACCATCGCCGTTTCGTCGTCGAAGAGGAAGCGGGCGAGCGCCTTGGTGAGCTCCGTCTTGCCGACGCCGGTCGGACCGAGGAAGATGAACGAGCCGATCGGCCGGTTCGGATCCTGCAGGCCGGCGCGCGCGCGGCGGACGGCGCGCGACACGGCCTGAACCGCATCACCCTGGCCGATCACCGATTTCGCCAATTCGTCTTCCATCCGCAGCAGCTTGTCGCGTTCGCCCTCCAGCATCCTGTCGACCGGAATGCCGGTCCAGCGGGAAACGACGTGAGCGATATTGTCGGGGCTTACCACCTCCTGCACCATCGGGCCGCGATCGCCATCCTGCTTCTCGGCATCGACGAGCTGCTTTTCGAGATCCGGAATGACGCCGTAAGTCAGCTCGCCGGCACGCTGGAACTCGCCTTTGCGCTGGGCGATCGCCAGTTCGTTACGGGCATCGTCGAGCTGCTTCTTGAGATCGGCGGCAAGGCCGAGCTTCTGCTTTTCCGCCTGCCAGCGGGCCGTCAGCGCATCGGCCTCTTCTTCGAGGTCGGTGAGTTCGGTCTCCAGCCGCTTCAGCCGGTCGGCCGAGGCAATGTCGGTTTCCTTCTTCAGGGCCTCGCGTTCGATCTTCAGCTGGATGATGCGGCGGTCGAGTTCATCGAGCTCTTCCGGCTTGGAATCCACCTGCATGCGCAGCCGCGCTGCCGCTTCGTCCATCAGGTCGATCGCCTTGTCGGGCAGGAAACGGTCGGTGATATAGCGGTTGGAAAGTGTCGCCGCGGCCACCAGCGCCGCATCGGCGATGCGCACCTTGTGATGCTGCTCGTATTTTTCCTTCAGGCCGCGCAGGATCGAGATCGTGTCTTCGACCGTCGGTTCGTCAACGACGACGGGTTGGAAGCGGCGGGCAAGGGCCGGATCCTTCTCGACATGTTTGCGATATTCATCAAGCGTGGTCGCGCCGACGCAATGCAGCTCACCGCGGGCAAGGGCGGGTTTCAAGAGGTTGGAGGCGTCCATCGCCCCATCCGCCTTGCCGGCGCCGACCAGCGTGTGCATCTCGTCAATGAACAGGATGATCTCGCCGTTCTCCGCCTGCACTTCGTTGAGTACGGCCTTCAGCCGCTCCTCGAATTCGCCGCGGTATTTCGCACCGGCAATCAGCGCGCCCATGTCGAGCGCCATCAGCTTCTTGTCCTTGAGCGATTCCGGCACGTCGCCGTTGACGATGCGCAGCGCCAGGCCTTCGACGATCGCCGTCTTGCCGACACCGGGTTCGCCGATCAGCACAGGATTGTTCTTGGTGCGGCGCGAAAGCACCTGGATGGTGCGGCGGATTTCGTCGTCGCGGCCGATCACCGGGTCGAGCTTGCCCTCGCGGGCTTCGGCGGTGAGATCGCGTGCGAACTTCTTCAGCGAATCGAAACCCTGCTCCGCATTGGAGGAATCCGCCGTCCGGCCCTTGCGGATGTCATTGATGACTTGGTTGAGGCCCTGAGCCGTCACGCCTGAATTCTTCAGCGTCGAAAAGGTCGAGGCCGAGGATTCGATCGCCAGCGCCTGCAGCAGGCGCTCGACGGTGACGAAACTGTCGCCGGCCTTCTTCGCCGCCTCTTCAGCTGTTGAAAGTACCTTGGCAAGCGGTTGCGCAAGATAGATGTTGCCGTTGCCGCCGGAAATTTTCGGCAGCTTGGCCAAAGCCGCGTCGTTGGCAAGGCGGGCCGCCTTGGCATCGCCGCCGGCGCGCTCGATCAGCGAGGCCGCCATGCCCTGATCGTCGTCGAGCAGGACTTTCAGCACATGTTCGGGCGTGAATTGCTGGTGACCTTGCGCCAGCGCATAAGTCTGGGCGGACTGGATGAAACCGCGCACCCGCTCGGAATATTTCTCGATATTCATATTCTACCTCCATGGATCGCCCTGCCCTGACGAGGCGCAGACCGATGATTGAGATCGACCCCCTGAAAAGGCAGGCCGCGCTTTGCCCGTCTGGGATTTCGGGCGAAGCAGTTCGAGGAGAATATGGTAGCCTGTTCTGCGAGTTTAAAGCCCATAAAACGAAAATCCCCGGCGCGAGACCGGGGATTTTAAAGGCAATTTGAGCAGATGGCATGAACCTCACGCTCTCCCCTGAAGGAGAGGCGAAATCCTCATTCCGATGCGACGTCGGCCAGCACCGGCGCCTCGGCAGAGGCACCCTCGCCTTCAGCAGCAGCTTCCCCTTCTGCGCCGCGACGCGGGCGACGGGGACGGTTGCCGGTGCTGCGACGGCGAGGCTGGCGTTCGCGCGGCTGGCCGCCCGAACCTTCCTCGTCCATGGCGACTTCGGCCGGTATGCCTTCGATCTCCGGCTGCGGGCCGGTTCCATCGATGACCTCGGCCTGGGACACTACCGGCGCCGGAGCAGGAGTCGGCTGGGGCTGGGACTCAGGCTGCGGCCGCGGCTGATGCTGCCTGCTCTGCGGCGGCTGGACGATAACGACGTCGTCACCGTCATTGTCGTTGCTATCCATATCGTCGCCGTCGCGGTCCGCGCCGTCGCGATCATTGTAATCGCCGCGATCGTCGCGCTGGAAGCGCTCCTGCATCTGCGCCTGGGCGCTGGCGATGATACGATTGTAATGTTCGGCGTGCTGGAGATAGTTCTCGGCAATCACGCGGTCGCCGGAACTTTGCGCGTCGCGGGCGAGTTGCGCGTATTTTTCGGCGATATGCTGCGCAGTACCGCGAATCTTCACATCGGGGCCGGAGCTGTCATAGGTCCGGGTCAGCGGATTGCCGCCCTTGCGGTTGAAATTGTTGTTATTGTTATTTCCACCGCCGCCGTTGTTATTATTGTTGTTACCACGCCCTCGACCGCGCTTGTTCTGCTGTCCTGGCCTCATAGATCGTTCACCTGAATTCTCTGTTTGTGATGGATACATGGCACCAACCGCCATGACCGGAAAACCGGGTCAGGACCTTTGTGCCGCGAGCATACTGCGCCTTTGCGCCGACCTGCCGCTTGGTTCTCAAGTCAGTTTGACTGATTCACGCATTGGGTCGTGTTCAACCGTTGAAACTCTCATTTAAAAGAGCGGACCCCCGAGGCAAACCAAGTACCGAACGAATCTCGTTCATTCCTATCTGCCCAACACGTAACCGCAACCTATATTGCTTCCCTGGGAAATCCAAGCCTTTTCTTCGCAATAACAATAATGTCCTGTCCAGTGCAGCAATTATCGCCTGTCACGCGAGCGCGAACACGAGCACCCTGTCGTTCTGACCATAATCTTTCACGGATTTGAGGCACTTGAAGCCTTTCGCTTCAAAGATCGCCGTCACATCGTTTCGCTGATCGTAGCCGATCTCCAGTCCGACGAACCCATCGGGTCTCATGAACCTTGCCGCATCCTTGGCTATGGCTTTGTAGGCGTCAAGCCCATCCGGGCCGCCATCCAGGGCCGCAAGCGGATCAAATTTCGTCACTTCGGGAGCGAGATCGTGAATGACATTGGACGCAATATAGGGCGGATTTGAGACAATCGCGTGAAAGGACCCTTCGATGCTCTCGAACCATCTCGACTGTATGGCCTGAAACCGATCCAGCAATCCGTTTCTTTCTGCATTCGATCTTGCCGTCAAAAGCGCATCCGCCGATATGTCGCTGCCGACACCTGACGCATCAGGACACTCGCTCAAAAGCGCAAGGCATATTGCCCCGGTCCCGGTTCCTAGATCAAGGATATGGAGACCGCCTTCAGCTTTTGCAAGGTTGCGGAGATAGCCGAGCACCGTATCGACCAGGATTTCTGTATCCGGCCGCGGCTCCAGCGTTTCCGCCGAGAGCCGAAGCGGCAAGCCGTAGAACTCCCGCTCGCCGAGAATGCGATGCACCGGCTCATGGCCGAGCCGCCGCTCCACCGCCTTGAAGATCAGCTCGGACCGCTCGGGAGAAAGTCTCTCGGCCGATCGCGTCAACAGCTCGGTCGGCGACAATTTCAGAAGGCCCGCGACCAGCAGCCGCGCATCGGTCGCCGGATCGACGATACCTGCTTCGGTGAAGCAACGGCGCGCTTCGGCAAGCATATCGGCGATCGTCGAGCTCATTGCTGTTCGCCGAGCTGTGCCAGCTGGCTTGCCTGGTAATCGGCCATCAGCGCATCGACGACCTCCTCGATCTCGCCTTCCATCATCCGGTCGAGCTTGTAGAGTGTCAGGTTGATGCGATGGTCCGTCACCCGACCCTGCGGGAAATTATAGGTGCGGATGCGTTCCGAGCGGTCGCCGGAGCCGACCTGGCTCTTGCGATCGGCAGAGCGCTCGCTGTCAGCCCGCTGCCGCTCGGCATCGTAGAGCCTGGAGCGCAGCACCTGCATCGCCTTGGCGCGGTTCTGGTGTTGCGACTTTTCCGAGCTGGTGACGACGATGCCGCTCGGCAGGTGGGTGATGCGCACCGCCGAGTCCGTCGTATTGACGTGCTGGCCGCCCGCACCCGAAGAGCGCATCGTATCGATGCGGATATCCTCCGGCCGGATCTCGATGTCGATCTCCTCGGCCTCCGGCAACACCGCAACCGTTGCCGCCGACGTATGGATGCGTCCGCCCGCCTCGGTTTCCGGCACGCGCTGCACGCGATGTACGCCGGATTCGAATTTCAGTTTGGCGAAAACGCCCCTGCCGGTGATCGTCGCGATGATTTCCTTATAGCCGCCGGCTTCGCCCTCGCTTGCCGAGAGAACTTCCACCTTCCAGCCCTTTTCCGCGGCGAAACGCTCGTACATGCGAAAGAGATCGCCGGCAAAAAGGGCCGCTTCCGAGCCGCCGGTGCCGGCGCGGATTTCGAGGATCGCACTCTTTTCGTCCGCTGCATCCTTCGGCAAAAGCAGGATCTGCATGTCCTGTTCGAGCGTCTCGATCTGCTCTTTCACCTCCGGCAGTTCCAGCTCGGCGAGGTCGCGCATCTCGCGATCGACCGATTTATCCGCCAGCAGCGTTTCGAGATCGGCAAGCTCGGCGACCGCCTTCTCATAGGCGCGGATCTGCGTCACGACGGCCTGCAGCTCGGAATATTCGGATGCGAGCTTCACATAGACATCGGCAGCCGGGCCAGCCGACATGCGCGCCTCGATCTCGCCGAAACGGCGCTCCAGCTCGCGCATTTTTTCAACGGGAAGCTTCGCCACCCTTCACTCCGATTCTTCTTAATCTCTGTCTAAAGGGGAATATTGTGGCTCTCGGCGAAGCGGGCAAGCACCTCGCGCATCGGCATCACGGCGTGGTGATCGTCCAGCACCTCGTCCATCACCTTGGCCAGCGCCCCGACATCGAGCCCGAGCAGCATCGCCTTCACCGGTCCGATCGAGGCCGGCGACATCGAGATCGAGCGGAAGCCGATGCCGAGCAGCGCCATCGCCGAGATCGGTTTGCTGGCGAGTTCGCCGCAGAGCGTCACCGGCGTCTTGTTCCGATCCGCCCCGCGCACGATATCGCGCAGGATGCGCAAGAATGGTTTGCCGAGCGGATCGAAGCGATCCGAGACCCGCGCATTGCCGCGATCGACCGCCATCGAGAACTGGAAGAGGTCGTTCGAACCGACCGAAACGAAATCCACCGCCTCCATCAGTTCGTCAAGCTGCCAGAGCAGTGCAGGCACCTCCAGCATCGCTCCGAATTGCAGCTTGCGCGGCAACCCGTGACCGAAGCGCGAGAGGTGCTGCACTTCCTTCTGCAACAGCTCGCGCACGATCTTCAGCTCCGAAACCTCGGTCACCATCGGCACCATCAGCTTCAGTTCGGTGTCGGCCGACGCCTTCAATAGGGCGCGCAGCTGGGTGCGCAATAGTCCCGGCCGATCGAGCGATAGCCGGATGGCGCGCCAGCCAAGGGCGGGATTTTCTTCCTCATGGCCGCGGAAATAGGGCACGACCTTGTCGCCGCCGATATCCAGCGTGCGGAAGGTGACGGGGCGGCCCGCCGCCTGTTTTATCACATTGCGATAGAACTGCTCCTGCTCATCCGCCTTCGGCATGGTGGAGGCGATCATGAACTGCAGTTCGGTGCGGAAGAGGCCGATGCCCTCGGCGCCCGATTCCGAAAGCTGCGGCAGGTCGACCAGCAGCCCCGCATTCATCATCAGCGCGATCCGCTGCCCATCCTTCGTCACCGGCTCGACGGCGCGCAGCGCCCGGAACTGCTCCTGCCGTCTGGCACGGAAGCGGACCTTTTCCTCGTAGGAACGCCGATGATCGGCCATCGGCCGCAGATGCACATGCCCCTCGTCGGCATCGATGATCACGGCATCGCCGTTCTCGGCGAGCGCCACGACGCCGGCTGCCTGGCCGATGACCGGAATGCCCATGGCGCGCGCGACGATCACCACATGGCTCGTCACCGCGCCTTCTTCCAGCACCAGCCCGCGCACATTGGCACGTGGATAATCGAGCAGTTCTGCCGCCCCCATGGCGCGCGCCAGAATAACCGCGTCGCTGGGGAAACCCTCGGCCGTCGTCCGCCCGGTATAACCCGTCAACTGTCTGAGCAGCCGGTTCGCCAGATCCTCGAAATCGTGCATGCGTTCGCGCAGATACGGATCCGTCAGGCGCATCATCCGCGCCTTGGTATCGCTCTGCACCTTCTCGACCGCCGCTTCCGCCGTCAGGCCGTTGCGGATCGCCTCCTCGAGCTTGCGCACCCAGCCCTGATCATGCGCGAACATACGATAGGTTTCGAGCACCTCGCGGTGTTCGCCTTCCATCGACACGTCGCGACGCGACAGCATGTCGTCGATCGAGATCCGGAGCGAGCCCATGGCTTCGGCCAGCCGTCGGATTTCCTTCTCGGCATCCTCGTTGAGCAGGTTGGTGACGACGATGCGCGGCTCGTGCAGCACGACGTAACCGAGGCCGATGCCGTCATTATAGGTGTCGCCGTCGACGGTCACCGAACGCGTCAGGTCGAGTTCGAGGCCCGGCTTGGTGATCTTCTTGAGCTCGCCGGTGGCGATCATCTCGGCCAGCACCATCGCCGTCGTCTCGAGCGCTTCCAGCTCTTCCTCGCGATAGTTGCGGCTCGCCTTGTTCTGGACGACGAGAACGCCGAGCGAGCGCCCGGTTCGGAGAATCGGCACACCAAGGAAGGAATGGTAGATCTCTTCGCCCGTTTCCGGCAGGTAACGGAAAGCAGGGTGTGACTGCGCGTCGGAAAGGTTCAGCGGCTGGGCCGAGGCTGCGATCGTGCCGACGAGGCCCTGCCCCATCTTCAGTTGCGCCAGATGCACGGCCTCGCGGTTGAGACCTTCGGTTGCATAGAGTTCGAGGACGCCGTCGGCGCGCAGCACGTAGACAGAGCAGACTTCCGCCACCATGTTGCCGGCGATCTGGCGGACGATCCGGTCAAGACGATCCTGCGGCTCCAGCGGCTCCGCCATCAACTCGCGCAGCCGCCTGAGCAGCACGCGTGGACCGCCGGAAAGGTCTCTCATGGCGTCTCAAGCTCCCGAAACAACGCACTCAGTCCCGGCGGGCCGGCCCTCGTCTCCTCAACCTGAAGGGGCAGGCCGCCCACTGGGAATCAATTCTTATCCAGACCGTAGCAGGAATGCAAAGTCCTGACAGCGAGTTCTGCATAGGGACCGTCGATCAGGATGGAAATCTTGATCTCGGAGGTCGTGATCGCCTTGATGTTGATGCCTTTTTCGGCAAGTGCACGAAATGCGGTCGCGGCAACGCCCGCGTGGCTGCGCATGCCGATGCCGATGACCGATACTTTCACCAGCCCCGATTCGTTCTGCACGACATCGTAGCCGATCTTCTCCTTATGGTCGCCGAGCACCTTGATCGCCTTCTCGACGTCGCCTGAAGGGACGGTGAAGGTCATGTCGGTCTTCGACCCGTCCTCGGAGATATTCTGGACGATCATGTCGACATTGATATGGGATTCGGCGAGCGGTCCGAAGATCGCTGCGGAAACGCCAGGCCGGTCGGCAAGACGGCGAAGCGAGATCTGAGCCTCATCCTTGGCATAGGCGATGCCGGTGACTACTTCCTGTTCCACGATTTCATCCTCGTCACAAATCAGCGTTCCGGGCGGGTTCAACAGATCGCCCATGCCCGGAGCATCGGGATCTTCGAATGACGAGCGCACGAAGGTGCGCACCTTGTGCACCATGGCAAGCTCGACCGAGCGCACCTGCAGCACCTTGGCGCCGAGCGAGGCCATTTCCAGCATTTCCTCGAAAGCGATCTTCTTCAGCCTGCGCGCCTTCGGCACGATACGCGGGTCGGTGGTGTAGACGCCGTCGACATCGGTATAGATATCGCAGCGATCCGCTTTGACAGCTGCCGCGATCGCGACGGCGGACGTGTCCGATCCGCCGCGCCCGAGCGTCGCGATACGGTTGTCGGGTCCCAAACCCTGGAAACCGGCGATGACGGCAACCTGCCCCTCGCCCATCCGCTTGACGATGTCGGAGCCGTCAATCTCCATGATCCGCGCCGCGCCATGAGCGTTGTCGGTGTGGATCGGGATCTGCCATCCCTGCCAGGACCGCGCATTGATATCCATCGCCTGCAATGCGATCGCCAGCAGCCCGGAGGTCACCTGCTCGCCGGATGCGACCACCGCATCATATTCCCGCGCATCGTAAAACGGAGAATTGGCACCGATCACCTTCGGCGTGCCTTGCACCCAGCCGACCAGTTCATTGGTCTTGCCGGACATGGCCGAGACGACCACCGCCACCTCGTGCCCGGCATCGACTTCGCGTTTTACGTGGCGGGCAACGTTCTTGATGCGGTCCAGGTCAGCGACGGATGTGCCGCCGAATTTCATTACGATGCGTGCCATATGCCTCTACCACGACTGGCGCCGGGACAGCGGAAAACCGAACCCGGCATCACGAAAGCTCTGGGGCGGACCGCCTGGCCAAAGAGCCGGATTCCCAACTTCTGGAACCGCTCTAAAAGCCCAGGCCCCAAAAGGCCCCAAGTTGCGGCGTCTCTTAGCGAGTTTGGCGGGGGTAGGCAAGCGCACGCGATAAAAGCTGTTGGCGAGCGGCTCCGCGCTCGTCAGTCCGCTGATCCACGCCCCTTGACTTATGCCGTCGATCGTCCGACTTCACATTGAGCGAATGAAGGAGTGGACGATGACGGAAGGCGCCAGAAGCACGATCGACCAGGGCGAAGTGGACCGCTTCTCGGCGATGGCGGCGGAATGGTGGAGCCCGACCGGCAAGTTCAGGCCGCTACACAAGTTCAATCCCGTCCGGCTTACCTATATAAGAGACAAGGCCTGCGAGAATTTCGGCCGTGATCCGAAAAGCGCCCGCCCGCTCGAAGGCCTGCGGGTGCTCGATATCGGCTGCGGCGGCGGCCTCCTGTCCGAACCTGTCGCCCGCATGGGCGCCTCCGTCACCGGCGCCGATCCGTCCGAGAAGAATATCGGCATCGCCTCTACCCATGCCAAGGCATCAGGCGTTTCGGTCGACTATCGCGCTGTCACTGCCGAGGAGCTCGCCGACGCCGGCGAGACCTTCGATATCGTCTTGAACATGGAAGTGGTCGAACACGTCGCCGACGTCGAATTTTTCATGACGACCTGCGCGAAAATGGTCCGCCCCGGCGGTCTGATTTTCGTTGCCACCATCAACCGCACGATGAAGGCGGCCGCGCTCGCCATCTTCGCCGCCGAAAACATTCTACGCTGGCTGCCGCGCGGCACGCATCAATATGAAAAGCTGGTGCGCCCGGAAGAGCTGGAAAAGCCGCTGGCCGCAAGCGGCCTCGAGATCACCGACCGCACCGGCGTCTTCTTCAACCCACTGTCGAACCAATGGAACCTGTCCAAGGATATGGACGTCAATTATATGCTGCTGGCAAAGCGGCCGGCGTAAGTCCAGGGCAGGCGCCACATGCAGGTAGCCATTGCAGCAGGCCGCGCGGACTGCGTCAGTTCACGTCTTCCGGCAAAACCGGAATGGCTGCGATCTCGATGCCCTCTTCGAGGAGTGCCTGCGCCTCGTCGAAAGTCGCCTGGCCAATGATGCCGCGGGCATCCGCCTCGCCATAATGGATCTTGCGGGCTTCCTCGGGAAACTGCGTGCCGACATCCTCGGAATTGGCCTTGACGGCCGCGACCGCCTCTTTCAGCTTCCGCAGGGCCTCCTGGCGCATGGCATCCATCGCCAATGTCTGGATCTCGTCCTTCTTCCGCGCCGTCGACACCGAAGGCGCCATCAACAGCTTGGAAATAGCAGCGGAATGACAGACGGGGCAGGTCAGGAAGCCGGTCGCGACCTGACGGTCGAAATCGGCGCTTTCGGAAAACCAGCCTTCGAATTCATGGGCATTGTCACAGGTGAGAGAATAGCGGATCAAGCGGCGACGCCTCCTGCGACTGCCCCCGCAATCTTCTCGACCGAGAATTCCCGGCCATTCCTCAGGTTCGGGATCTTATCATGCGCGGTTTTGACCGCACTGGGATCGATCTCGGCAACGATAATGGCCTCGCCGGTGGCGCCGGCCGACGCCAGCACCGTGCCCCAGGGATCGATGATCATCGAATGGCCAAAAGTCTCGCGGCCGTCCTCATGCCGGCCGGCCTGTGCGGCGGCGATGACGAAGACACCGTTCTCGATCGCGCGTGCCCTGAGCAGAATCTCCCAATGCGCCTCGCCGGTCTGTTTGGTGAAGGCGGCGGGAACCGTCATCACCTCGGCGCCGGCAATCGCCTGGGCGCGGAAGAGCGTGGGAAACCGCACGTCGTAGCAGATCGTAAAACCCATTTCGGCAAAGGGCAGCGACAGGACACGGGCCTCCGAGCCGGCCGTATAGGCGGCACTTTCACGCCAGCTCTCGCCATTGTCGAGGTCGACGTCGAACATATGGATCTTGTCGTAGCGATTGAGGATTCGGCCGTCGGGACCGAAGAGGAAACCGCGATTGGCGATTTTGCCGTCGGCAAGGGCGATTGCCGTCGAGCCGACATGCACGTGGATGCCGAGTTCGGCGGCGAGCTCCGAGCCGGTCTTGACGATGATGTCATGCGCCTCGTCAGCAAGAACGGCGCGCGCCGCCGCGCGATCGCGCTGCAACATGCCGGTCATCTCCGGCGTCTGCACATAGATCGCGCCCTCTGCGGCAGCCTCGCGCGCCAGCCGCGCCATGGCTGCGGCGTTTTTCACCGGATCGACCCCGGAACACATCTGGATGGCGGCGGCCTTGAAGCTCATCGATTTGTCCTCAGGCCGCCAGCATCGGATCGAGCTTGCCGGCCCGATCGAGCGCGAAGAGATCGTCGCAACCGCCGACATGATCGGCGCCGATGAAGATCTGCGGAAAGGTGGTGCGGCCGTTCGACTTGCCGATCATCTCCTGGCGAAGATCCGGCGAAAAGGTTGCGTCGTGTTCGACGTAGTCGACGCCCTTTTCTTCGAGAAGGGACTTGGCGCGGCTGCAATAGCCGCAGAACTGCCGTGTATAGATCGTGACGGGTACCATAATTTCTCCAGACCGATGCCGGGTATTTCTGTCATATAGGCTCGGAGAGAGCCCTTGCAAAGGTCAAAACCGTTATCTCGGCCGCACCTGCCTTGCGCAATGTCCGGCTTGCCGCAGCAACCGTCGCCCCCGTTGTATAGACGTCGTCGACGAGGACGATGCGCTTGCCGAAAATGTCGTTTTCGCAACCCTTGGCAATCGCGAAAGCGCCCCTGACATTGTCCTCGCGCGCCTTCGCGCCAAGGCCAACCTGCTGGCTGGTGCGCTTGACGCGAACAAGCGTGGCTGCAAGCAGCGGCTTGCCCGAAAGCCTTGCCATATGGCGGGCAAGCTCGGCTGCCTGGTTGAACTTGCGCGCCAGCATGCGGGTGCGATGCAGCGGCACCGGGATCAGCGCATCGCAGCTTTCGACCGCCCCGTCGGAAGCGCGCAGCATCCAGGCGGCCATCATCGGCGCCAGATCGGTACGGTCGCGATATTTCAGCCCATGCACGAGATCGCGGACCGCATGGTCGTGGGTCGCAGCCGACCGCAGCCGGTCGAAGGGCGGCGGGTCAGCAATCGCCTCGGCACTGAGGATGCCGGCACCGAGATCGTGCGAGAAGGGAATGCCGAGCACCTCGCAATAGGGCCGTTCGATGAAGCGGATGCCGGACCAGCATTTTGCGCAGAGCCCGCGATGGCCGCCTGTGGAAATACCGCAGACGGAGCAGGCGGGCGGATAGAAGAAATCGGCAAGCGCCGACAACGGCCGCAAGAGATGCGCCCGCAAAAACTCTGCCGGTCTTTCGAAATCGATCGAGCCCATGCGGCTAAGACTAGAGCCTTTCCTGGTCAGATTGAAGCATTCTGTTGGCTCAAACGGAATCGGATGGTCGACCGGCCGGCGCGCGTCGTAGCCCAGTTCTACGGCCAAGCCGGCCGGTCGATCAGCCGGCCCGTTTCAGCCAACCCTCCCGCAGATTTGCTAGGCAAATCTGCGGGACTTTAGAATCGCCGGACGCACCTATTGCTTCGCATGGCGAAGCAGTGCGGCCGGTGGGCCGGGCATCTCTACGCCAGGACAGAGGCGATCGGCTCGGACGTACCAAGGGGTATGTCCGTCGCCAATCGCCTTTGCCCTGATGAAAACCTGCTCCGGCAGAATGCTTCAATCTGGCCAAGAAAGGCTCTGGCGCGTTCTGCGCGAAACGAAAATCGTCTTGCCGCCTAAACGACGCGGGACTAAGGACATCGCCATGGAAACGATCTTCGACAAGGCCCTGATCGCCGCACACCGCCATCGTGCGCTTGCCAGCAACGACCCGAAAGCCGCCTTCCTGCTCGACATCGCCGCTGAGGAAATGGCCGAGAGGCTTGCCGTCGTCGAGCGGACCTTCGAGACCGCCGTCGAGCTGCACGGCGCAACCGGGGCTGCCGCCCGTGCGGCGCTGGCGACGGGCAAGATCGGCACGATCATCCGCGTCGAAAGCGAGAAGGCCTATGCCGGGCCGGGCGAAACCTTGATCGAGGCGCCGCTCGAAGATGTGCCGCTCGAACCGCAATCGGCCAATCTCATCCTTGCGCCGCTCAGCCTGCATCTGACCAACGATACGCCTGGCGTTTTCATCCAGATTCGCCGAGCCCTGAAGCCGGACGGGCTGTTTCTCGCTGCGATCCCCGGCGCCGGGACCCTCCAGGAACTGCGCGAGGTGCTGCTGGCCGCCGAGGTCGAGATGACCGGCGGCGCAAGCCCGCGTGTCATTCCCTTCGCCGATGTGCGCGATGTTGGCGGCCTGATGCAGCGCGCCGGCTTCACGCTGCCGGTGATCGACACGGAGAACTACACGGTGCGCTATGATTCGCTCTTCCCGCTGATGCGGGATCTGCGAGCGATGGGCATGAGCAATCCGCTTGCAGCCCGCGGCCGGATGCCGCTGACACGCGCCTTCTTCCTGCGCGCAGCGGAGATCTACGCCGAACGCTATTCCGATCCCGACGGGCGCATCCGCGCCACCTTCTCGATCATCTATGTCTCGGGATGGGCTGCGCACGAGAGCCAGCAAAAGCCGCTGAAGCCCGGTTCGGCCAAGGCTCGCCTCGCCGATGCGCTGAAAGTGGACGAGCACAAGCTCAGGCAGTAATGGCCGGCTGCCTCTTCAATTCCCAGGCAGATTGTTGCCGATCGCGTTGAAAATATCCTGCAGTCTGCCGGAGAAGATACCGAGAGCAGAGACAATTGCGCCACCGATGACGGCGGCGATCAGCCCATATTCGACCGCCGTCGCACCTCTATTATCTGCAAGAAATGCCTTCAAAAAATGCATCACCCAACCCTTAGCGCGAACGGACAGCAAACGACCAATTCCACGACCATCAGGTGATGGCCGACATTTTTCAGCAACCGGCGCCGACGCCATAGCCCTGGACGACGCAGACCGAGCCGGGTGTATCCTGGAGGACGCTGCGGCGAATCGTATAACGCTTGCCGCTTTCGGCCTTCGGAATCGATCCTGTTGTCATCGTATCAAATTCAAGGGGAGCGCTGGCAAAGACACTCTTTTTCGAGGAATCCGCAAGCATCGGCGTCAGGATGAGCGTCAGCGCAACCACCGCCGTACCGAACAGAAGGGCGATATTGAGCGCACCCGTCCTGCGCGAGGCAGACGAAGCCCGTTCCTTTTCCCGGACAGCTTTCCAGAAATCATCGTCCATGACGTCAAGCCTTTTAATACACGCACGCCAGATGCTTGATTGAGGCCGATCTTTGGCAGAAGGTGTTAAACGATCCATTAATATCCACAGCCGAAAACGACACGGCGCGATAATAATCAGGTAACGCTAAAGTAAATCCTGCAGCATCGGGATGAGCGGCTCGTCGGCCGGCGGCATCGGATAATCGCGCAACGCCTGCGGCCGCACCCATTTCAGCGCCTGGCCCTCGCGGCCCTGGGGAACGCCCTCATAGCGCCGGCAGATATAAAGCGGCATCAAAAGGTGGAAGGTCTCGTAGGAATGGCTGGCGAAGGTGAGCGGCGCCAGGCAGGCGATCTTGGTCTTGATGCCGAGCTCTTCCTCGAGCTCGCGCACCAGCGTTTCTTCCGGCGTCTCGCCAGGTTCGACCTTGCCGCCGGGAAACTCCCAGAGCCCCGCAAGCGACTTCCCCTCGGGACGCTGTGCCAATAGGATACGCCCGTCGGTATCGATCAGCGCGCAGGCGGCGACCAGCAATATCTTCCGGCCTGCCTCGATCATTTCGGCTCCCGCTGCCAATAGCAATAATGATAGGCGTCGCGAAAACCGAGGCGCTCATAGAGGGCGATCGCCGGACGGTTGGAAAGCTTCACCTGCAGCCAGGCCGAACGAGCGCTGCGCATGCGTGCCCAGCGCAGCGCCGAGGTCAGGATCTCGGTGCCAAGCCCCTCGCGCCGCCGCGCCTCGGAGACCGAAAGCGACATGATGCCGGCAAGATCGTTGTCCTGAACGCAGAGCACGGTCGCAAGCGGGCCATCCGTCGCATTCTCGATCATGAACAGGCCGGATGGCGGCTTGATCGCCGTAATGATTTCGGCAAGCGCCGGCTTCAAGCTCAGTGGCGCCCGCTCGACGGCGAGATTGGCATCGACGAAACGGCCGACATCATGGGTCGGCAGGTGATCGAGCGTGTCCGGCAATTCCGCCTCGGCCAGATCGCAGGTCATCACGACAGTCTCGTCGAACTGCATCCAGTTCTGCTGGCGCAGAAGTTCGATCAGCACCGGCGAGGCAAGCGGCGTCTGGCGGACCACGACGGCGCGGCCATAGGCCTCGAACTTCCGGCTCGCCTTTTCCAGGCGGATTTCGACGTCGCGATGATCCGAAGGATCGAGCGGCACGATCGAATTCAACCGGTTGGACGGGTGGCCGGCCGTCAGCCGCACCTGCCAGCTGCCGTCATATTGCACGGACGCCGCCGGCCAGGCGCGGAAGCCGACAGCCTCCAGCCTGCGGACCAGCGGCAGATTGTGTGAGGAAATGGATGCCTGCGCCAATGACCGATCAGCTCCGATAGTCGCCATTGATCGCAACATATTCCTTGGTGAGGTCGCAGGTCCAGACCGTAGCCGTGCCGGCACCGAGCCCGATATCGACTTTGACGGGGATATCCTGCGCCTTCATGACATCAGAGGCGGCCTCCTCGGAATAATCCGGGTCACGCTCGCCGTTGACGGCGACCCTGATGTCGCCGAACCAGATGGCGAGCCGGTCGCGATCGGCCATCTCGCCGGATTTGCCGACCGCCATGACGATACGGCCCCAATTGGCGTCTTCGCCGGCGGCCGCCGTCTTGACCAGCGGCGAATTGGCGATCGACAGTGCGATGCGCTTGGCGGCGGTATCGCTCTCGGCGCCCGTCACTGTGATCTCGAGCATCTTGGTGGCACCTTCGCCGTCACGCACCACCTGCAGCGACAGATCCTTCAGCACTTCGTTGAGTGCAGCGCGGAAGGTGGCAAGGCGCGGATCATCGGCGCGTTCGATACGGGCCTGGCCGTCCTCGGCCGCCGCACCCGTCGCAAACAGCATCAGCGTATCGGAGGTGGAAGTGTCGCTGTCGACAGTCATGGAATTGAAGGTCGGGCCGACACCGTCGGACAGAAGCGCCTGCAGCGCGGCCGGTGCAATGTCGGCATCGGTGACGACGAAGGAGAGCATGGTCGCCATATCAGGCGCGATCATGCCGGCGCCCTTGGCGATGCCGTTGATCGTCACGGCCACGCCGCCGATCTCGGCGCTGCGGGTCGAAACCTTCGGGTAGGTGTCGGTCGTCATGATCGCCTTGGCGGCCTCGAACCAGAAATCGCCCGTCGCTTCGACCTGCATCCGATCCAGAACGCCTGCGAATTTGGTGGCATCGAGCGGCTCGCCGATGACGCCGGTCGAGGCCAGATAGATCTCGTTTTCAGCGCAGCCAACGGCAGCGGCAGCCGACTGCGCCGTCAGCGCGGTCGCCTGGCGGCCCTTCAGCCCGGTAAACGCATTGGCATTGCCGGAATTGACGACGACGGCGCGGGCGCTGCCATGGGGAAGATTGGCCCGGCAGAAATCGACCGGCGCCGACGGGCACTTCGAGCGGGTGAAGACGCCCGCAACGGCCGCCGGCCTGTCGAAGACCATCATCAGCACGTCGGTGCGGTTCTTGTACTTGATGCCGGCGGACGCCGTCGCCATGCGCACGCCGCGCAACGGCGGCATCGAGACGAAGGATTTCGGAGCGAGCGGAGAGACGGAACCGGACATGATAAGACCTGCCAATGAGCATTTCCAGGCGAATTGGAAACCGGTTCGCCGTCCGGAAATGCGACAACAAACGATGCCGGAGCATGATGCCGAAAGTGTCGGCGTTTTTCGACGACATCATGCTCTGCTTTTTGATTTGGAAGGGCCCGGAAGAACCGGGCCCCGATGCGATGATTACTGCTGCGGCGCCGGCGCGACGGGCTCGCTGCCCGGCTCCGGCTGCTTGTTGGCCTGGTCGTAACCCTTGCGCAGCGTCTCGTCCGAGATCTCGATCTTGGCGGAGGCCTTCGCCTTGTTCAGAAGCTCAAGATACTTGTCGCGCATGACGAGCTGACGAACCTGATCCTGCACCTGCTCGAAGGGCGGCGGCGGAGCGTCGCGCTTGTCCTCGACCTTGATGACGTGGAAGCCGAAATCGGTCTTGACGGGTGTCTTGGAATAGGTGCCCTTCTCCAACGCGAAGGCTGCGTCCTCGAATTCCTTGACCATGCGGCCGCGCGAGAAATAGCCGAGATCGCCGCCTTCCGACTTGTTCGGATCGGTGGACTTTTCCTTGGCGAGTTCGGCAAAATCCTTGCCGGCGTCGAGCTGCTTGATGATGTCCTTGGCTTCGTCCTCGGTCTTGACGAGGATGTGACGGGCGTGGACTTCTTCCTGCTTCGGCAGGGCAGCGACTTCCTTGTCGTAGCGGGCCTTGACTTCCTCAGGCGTCACGATGTCGACGACATGCTTCTTGAAATAGGCGTTGTGCAGCTCGCGATCGGTGAGATACTGCATGCGCCTCTTGAATTCGTCGGTCTGATCGAGCTTCTCGGCCGCAGCGTCGGCGGCGAGCAGCTTCACGTCGATGGCGGCGGAAAGGGCTGCGACCTTCTTCTGGTCATCAGGGAGCTGCGCCAGCTGCGGGTCGAGATTGGCGACGGCAAGGTCGAGTTCCGACTGGTGGATCTCCAGATTGCCGACCTTGGCGATGACGGCGTCATCGGCATAGGCCGGGGCCTGGAGCGCAACAAAAGTTGCGAACGCCAGAACGGCAAGTTTGTTGGTGCTCAACATGAAATACCCTTCACAGTTACATCGCCGGTTTCAGCATCGCCTGAATCCAGCCCAAAATAGCCATCAACACCGGATTGTGGCCTTTCTGTATCCGCCAAATCCGTTGACATCATTCGACCCCCCTCTTATCTGTCACGCAACCTCGCGTCCAGAACAGTTTCCGGGCGTTTTAAGGCGCGCGCCTGATTTTCGGCTGGGCCGCGAATAAGAAACGTCGGGGATGAATATTGAGAAAGGACCAGTCATATGGTCAGCTTTGGCGGTATAGCCCGCAAGTTATTTGGTTCTTCCAATGACCGCCGCGTGCGGTCCTTCCAGCCGAACGTCACTGCCATCAACTCTATCGAAGAGAAGACGAAGGCCCTGACGGACGAGCAGCTCGCGGCAAAGACCGTGGAGTTTCGCGCCCTGCTCGCCGAGGGCAAGACCCTCGACGACATTCTGATCCCGGCCTTTGCCGTCGTGCGCGAAGCCTCGCGCCGCGTTCTCGGCCTGCGACCTTTTGACGTACAGCTGGTCGGCGGCATGATCCTGCATTCGAATGCGATCGCCGAGATGAAGACCGGCGAAGGCAAAACCCTCGTCGCCACCCTGCCGGTCTATCTGAACGCGCTTTCCGGCAAGGGCGTGCACGTCGTCACCGTCAACGATTACCTCGCCCAGCGCGACGCCGCCACCATGGGCCGAGTCTACGGCTTCCTCGGCATGACCACCGGCGTCATTGTCCACGGCCTCTCCGACGAGGAGCGTCGCGCGGCCTATGCCTGCGACATCACCTATGCCACCAACAACGAACTCGGCTTCGATTATCTGCGCGATAACATGAAGTACGAGAAGAACCAGATGGTCCAGCGCGGCCATAACTTCGCGATCGTCGACGAAGTGGACTCGATCCTGGTCGACGAGGCGCGCACGCCGCTGATCATCTCCGGTCCGCTCGACGACCGCTCCGAACTCTATAATACGATCGACGCCTTCATTCCGCTGCTGGCGCCCAGCGACTACGAGATCGACGAGAAGCAGCGCTCCGCCAACTTCTCCGAAGAAGGCACTGAGAAGCTGGAAAACCTGCTCCGCCAGGCCGGCCTCCTGAAGGGCAACGCGCTCTACGACATCGAGAATGTCGCGATCGTCCACCACATCAACAATGCGCTGAAGGCCCACAAGCTCTTCCAGCGCGACAAGGACTATATCGTCCGCAACGACGAAGTCGTCATCATCGACGAGTTCACCGGCCGCATGATGCCGGGCCGCCGTTATTCGGAAGGCCAGCACCAGGCGCTGGAAGCCAAGGAAAAGGTGCAGATCCAGCCGGAAAACCAGACGCTGGCCTCGATCACCTTCCAGAACTACTTCCGCATGTACGGCAAGCTCGCCGGCATGACCGGTACGGCGCAGACGGAAGCGGAAGAATTTGGGAATATCTACAATCTCGATGTCATCGAGGTTCCGACCAACCTGCCGATCAAGCGCATCGACGAGGACGACGAGGTCTACCGGACCTTCGACGAGAAGTTCAAGGCGATCATCGAGGAAATCCTCGATGCCCATAAGCGTGGCCAGCCGGTGCTGGTCGGCACCACCTCGATCGAGAAGTCGGAGCTGCTTGCCGAACGCTTGCGCAAGCAAGGCTTCAACGACTTCCAGGTGCTGAACGCCCGCTACCACGAGCAGGAAGCCTATATCGTCGCCCAGGCCGGCGTGCCGGGTGCCGTCACCATCGCCACCAACATGGCCGGCCGCGGCACCGACATCCAGCTCGGCGGCAACCTCGACATGCGCATCGAGCGCGAACTCGGCGATGTCGAAGCCGGTCCGGAGCGTGACGCCCGGATCCAGGCGATCGTCGAGGAGATCAAGGAACTCAAGCAGAAGGCGCTCGCCGCCGGCGGTCTCTACGTCATCGCCACCGAACGCCATGAAAGCCGTCGCATCGACAACCAGCTGCGCGGCCGTTCCGGCCGTCAGGGCGACCCCGGCCGCTCGAAGTTCTACCTTTCGCTTCAGGACGATCTGATGCGCATCTTCGGCTCCGACCGCATGGACAGCATGCTGACCAAGCTCGGCCTCAAGGAGGGCGAGGCGATTGTCCATCCCTGGATCAACAAGGCCCTGGAGCGCGCCCAGAAGAAGGTCGAAGCCCGCAACTTCGATATCCGCAAGAACCTTCTGAAATATGACGACGTTCTCAACGACCAGCGCAAGGTAATTTTCGAACAGCGCCTCGAGCTGATGGAAGCGGCCAATATTTCCGAAATGGTCTCCGACATGCGCCGCGAGGTAATCGAGGACATGGTCGAAAAGCATATCCCCGAGCGCGCCTATGCCGAACAATGGGATGCTGCCGGCCTGAAGACCGGTGCTTTGAACATCCTCAATCTCGATCTGCCGATCGAGGACTGGGTGAAGGAAGAAGGTATCGGCGAAGACGATATCCGCGAGCGGCTGACGCAAGCCACCAATGCCGCCTTCACGGAAAAAGCCGAGCGTTTCGGCGACGACATCATGCATTATGTCGAGCGCTCGATCGTCATGCAGACGCTCGATCATCTCTGGCGCGAGCATATCGTCAATCTCGACCATCTGCGCTCCGTCATCGGCTTCCGCGGCTATGCCCAACGCGATCCGCTGCAGGAATACAAGTCGGAAGCCTTCGAGCTCTTCACGGCGCTGCTCAACAATCTGCGCGAGGCCGTCACCGCCCAGCTGATGCGCGTCGAGCTGGTGCAGCAGGCGCCCGCCGAGCCCGAACCGCCGTTGATGCAGGCCCATCACCTGGATCCGACGACCGGCGAAGACGATTTCGCCCCAGCGATCTACCAGGCATCGGAAGTCATCGTTTCTCCCGAAAACCGCAACCCGGATGACCCGGCCACCTGGGGCAAGGTCGGCCGTAACGAGACCTGCCCCTGTGGTTCCGGCAAGAAATACAAGCATTGCCACGGCGCCTTCGAGCAGGTCTGAGGCAAGCCGCAACGATCCTGAAAATGCCGCCTTCGGGCGGCATTTTCTTTTCTCCGGCAACGCCTCACGATCGTAACTCAGCGTCGGGCAGCAAGCCCGATCCGGAACCGTTTCTTAACCCTGTTCTGTCAAGACTTCATGCGCGATTTGCCTGACCTTAGAGTTTTGCGTGTTCATCATGGCGGTCATAGAAACAGCGGAGAAGATGCTGCCCGCGGGCCTGCGCCCGATCGGCGGCCGTACGCTGCGCATGCTTGCGGCCGTGCTCACGGAACGCGGCGAGAAGGCGGCCGCCCAGCGCATGGCGCTGACGGCCTTTTCGATCCGTATCCTCAGCGCGGCTCTCGCCTTCGTCTCCCAGATCGTGCTCGCCCGGCTGATGGGCGAATATGAATACGGCATCTTCGTTTTCGTCTGGGTGCTGGTCGTCGTCTTCGGCGATCTCTCATGCCTCGGGTTCCACACGGCGATCATCCGCTTCCTGCCGCAATACAGGGCAGCGGGCGCTTTCGAGGAAATCCGCGGCCTGACCGGGACGGCGCGCATCTTTGCGCTGCTTTCCGGCACGGCGGTGCTCGCCGCCGGCACGCTCGGTCTGCATTTCTTCGGCGACATGATCCAGGTCTATTATCTCGTCCCGATCTTCATCGGCCTGCTCGCCATGCCGATGATCGCGCTCGGCGACATTCTGGAAGGCACGTCGCGGGCCAACCACTGGCCGGTGATGGCGCTGAGCCCGGTCTATATCGTCCGCCCGATCCTCATCATCCTCTTCATGCTCATCGCCATTGCCATCGGCGCCGAGCACACCGCCGTCACTGCGATGCAGGCAGCACTCGTCGCCACCTTTGTCACCGCGCTCGGCCAGTATGCCGCAACGCTCTATCGCCTTCGCCGGCATTATGATGAAGGCCCGCGCAAGGTCGATTTCCTCGCCTGGTTCAGCGTCGCCTTTCCGATTTTCCTGATCGAGGGCGTGAGCTTCCTGCTCACCAATTCCGATGTCGTCGTCGTCGGCATCTTCCTCGAACCGCACGATGTCGCCATCTATTTCGCCGCCGCCAAGACGATGGCGCTGGTGCATTTCATCAATTTCTCGGTCAAGGCAGCCTCCGGCCCGCGCTTCTCCTCGATCATCGCCGAAGGCGACCACGGACAGCTGGCGACCGCTGCCATCGACGCCGCCCGCTGGACCTTCTGGCCGGCGCTCGGTGTCGGCCTTGCCGTGCTTGCGGCCGGCCATCTGCTGCTATCGCTCTTCGGCGGCGCCTTCACATCAGGCTATCTGGTCATGGCGATCCTGCTCGCCGGCATCCTCGCCAAGTCGCTGGTCGGCCCCGCCGAAACGTTGTTGATGATGGCAGGCAAGCAGAACCTCTGCGTCGCACTCTATGCCGGCGCACTGACGGCCAATGTCGGCCTCAACCTCGCTTTGATCCCGCATTATGGCATCGAGGGCACGGCGATTGCCACGGCCTCGGCCATGGCGGTCGAGGCGATCCTGCTGCATCTCGCCGTGCGCCGCACGCTCGGTATCGTCCTGTTCGCCTTCGCCAGCCCCTCCGCCGCAACGCCAGAAATGAGAGTTCGATAGATGGTGCGTGTTCCCCCCGTTACCGAAAGCACCAACAGCGCCGCCAACCGCATGGTGCATGATCTCGCCGCGCTGCATTTCGAAGCGCCGCAGGCCGAGGCCCGCGCCGAGATCGGCCGGCCGGGGCGCGAGCTCTGCCTCTATCCCGGCAAACTCGGCTATGAACTTCAGGATGAGCTCGATTTCCTCTCCAACCGGGCGATGGAACCGAACGTCTTCTTCTCCGGCCGCTTTCTCGCCCCCGCTATGCCGCGGCTTGAGGACCGGCAGGTGAACTTCGCCCTGATCCGCGACCACAATGCCGGCCGCAGCCGCATGCGCTTCCTGATGCCGTTTTCGGTCGACCGGCCCGGTTTTGCCGTCGGCCCGTCGATCATCCGCGGCTGGTCGAACAGTTTCGGCCCGCTCGGCACGCCGCTCGTCGATGCCGAGGATGCTGCCGAGACCCTCGACAATCTCTTCGAGGCCCTGACCGTGCGCGATCTCAATCTGCCCGGCATTCTGGTTCTGCCGGATCTGCGGCTGAACGGCATCTTCGTGCGCATGCTCAAGGCTGTGGCGCTCAGCCGCAACCTTCCCGTCACCGTCACCAATCCTTACCAGCGCCCGATGCTGCAGAGCGACGAAGAGGCGCCGGCCTATCTCGGCAAAACCATTTCCTCCTCGCATATGCGCGAAATGCGCCGTCAGTGGCGCCTGCTGGAGGAACAGGGAACGGCGGTCTATGCCGTCGCCCGCCAGCCGCGCGAAATCCATATCCGCTTCGAGGAATTCCTGGCGATGGAAGCCGGTGGCTGGAAGGGCAAGCGGCGAAGCGCTCTCGTCACCGATCGCTATCACACGGCCTTTGCCCGCGAGGCGGTGTCGAACCTTGCCGCCGTCGATGCCGTGCGTATTCACACGATCGATCTCAATGGCAAGGCGATCGCCGCCATCGTCGTCCTGATGATGGGCGGCGAAGCCTATACCTGGAAGACCGCCTATGACGAGAACTATGCCCGCTATTCGCCGGGCAAGCTCTTGATGAGCGAGCTCACCGAATGGCATCTCGACGACGCCAATATCGTGCGTTCCGATTCCTGTGCCGTCTCCGATCATCCGATCATGAGCCGCTTCTGGCAGGAGCGCGAGGAGATGGGAACGCTGGTGATCGGCCTGACGCAGAACGGCGACCGCGACATGCGCCAGGTCTCGGCCCAACTCCATATGTACCGCAGCACCCGCAATATGGCGAAGATGCTGCGCGAGAAGATCATGTCGCTTGCCGGCCGGGGCTAATTTTCGGCCGCCGCCCTTTCGCGCAGCAGCCGGCGGATCACCTTGCCGGTGGTCGTCAGCGGCAAGGCGTCGATGAATTCCACCTCGCGCGGATATTCGTGCATTGAAAGCCGCGTCTTTACCCATTCCCTGATATCGGCGGCCAGCGCTTCGCTTGGATGATGACCCGGTGACAGCACGATATAGGCCTTGACGATCTCTGTGCGCACGGCATCAGGTTTGCCGACGGCGGCGGCAAGCTGCACGGCGGGATGGCCGATCAGACAATCCTCGATCTCGGCCGGGCCGATGCGATATCCCGACGAGGTGATGACGTCGTCGTCGCGGCCTTCGAAGGTGACATAACCCTCGGCGTCCTGACGGCCGATATCGCCGGTGAGCAGCCAGCCTTTGGCGAACTTCCGCTCGGTCGCCGCCGCATCGTTCCAGTAGCCGAGGAACATGACGGGGTCGGGACTGGCAATGGCGATCTGGCCCGGTTCGCCGGCCGGCAATTCGTCACCCGCTTCGCTGACGATGGCGACGCGATGCCCCGGCACCGCCCGTCCGATGGCGCCTGCCTTGGTGACGCCATGGGCAGCACTCGACGAGAGCACGAAATTGCACTCCGTCTGGCCGTAGAATTCATTGATAGTGATGCCGAGCGTACGCCGCGCCCATTCATAAGTCTCACGGCCGAGCGCCTCGCCGGCCGAGCCGATGGTGCGCAGCACCAGATCATATTTCGAGCGCGGATCGGCAACGGATCGCATCAGCCGCAGCGCCGTCGGCGGAATGAAGGCATTGCGCACCTTCATCTCGGCCATGATGCGATAGGCCATGTCGGCATCGAATTTCTGCGCCGGCGACGAGACGACGGGAATCCCGAGCAACAGGCTCGGCAGCAGCGCATTGAGCAGACCGCCCGCCCAGGCCCAGTCGGACGGCGTCCACACCTTGTCGCCCACTTTCGGAAAGCCCTCATGGGCAAACTGCATACCGGGAATATGGCCGGGCAGAACGCGATGACCATGCAGCGCGCCCTTGGGCGGCCCCGTCGTTCCCGAGGTGAAGATCATCAGCGCCGGATCGTCCGGACCGGTCCTGGCGACGTCGAAGACAGTGGGATGGCCGTTCACCAGATCGCCAAAGGCAACCGCATCGACATCCGCCCGGTCGATGCTGACGACATGTTTCAGCATCGGCAGGCGATCGCGGATCTGCCGGATGCGCTCGAGACCGAAACCATTGGTGACGATTGCTGCAACACCTGCTGCCTTCAGCCGGTATTCCAGCGCCTCGACGCCGAAGAGCAGCGCCAGCGGCAGCGCGACCGCGCCGGTCTTGTAGATCGCCACATGTGCGATCACCGTCTCGAAGGATTGCGGCAAGAGCAGCGCGACACGATCGCCGCGCTCCACCCCAAGCGAAACGAGCGCATTGGCGAAGGCCGAGGACTGGTCGGCGAGGGCGCGATAGGTCATCGCGCGGTGATGGCCATCCGGGCTGAAATGCTCGAGACAGACGCGCTCCGGATCTCTCGCGGCCCAGTCGTCGCTGACGGCGCGGCCGATATTGAAATCTTCGGGAATCCGCCACGAAAAATCGCGATAGAGATCGTCGTAGCGATCATGGGGCGGCAGTTTCATAGGCAAAATCCGGTGAATGTTGCACCAGCTAACACCTTGTGCTGCAATTGCGCAAGCGGCCGGTCTGGGCGGCGATGACTGCCCGGCTTCAAAGCCATCACGCATAGTTGCACGCATGGCAGAACGGATTCTTCGCCAGGTGCCCTGCGACTTTGCCGGCTTTCGCACTAGATCATGGAAAGCCGCCTGGGGGCCACCAATTCATCACGGAGCCGTTTCATGGAATACGCAAAATTTGGGAAGACCGGACTGGAAGTGGCGAAAATCTGCCTGGGCTGCATGACCTTCGGCGATCCCGGCCGCGGCAATCATGCCTGGAGCCTCAGGGAAGACGAAAGCCGGACGATGATCAGGCAGGCAATCGACCTCGGCATCAATTTCCTCGACACCGCCAACACCTATTCCAACGGTTCCTCGGAGGAGATCGTCGGCCGCGCCATCAAAGATTTCGCCAAACGCGAGGATATCGTGCTGGCGACCAAGGTGTTCAATCGCATGCGGCCGGGCCCGAACGGCGCCGGCCTGTCACGCAAGGCGATCTTCGACGAGATCGACAACAGTCTGCGTCGCCTCGGCACCGACTATGTCGATCTCTACCAGATCCACCGGTTCGACTATACGACGCCGATCGAGGAAACGCTGGAAGCGCTGCACGACGTGGTCAAATCGGGCAAGGCGCGTTATATCGGCGCTTCCTCCATGTATGCCTGGCAGTTCGCCAAGGCGCTCTACGTCTCCAGGCTGAACGGCTGGACCGAATTCGTCAGCATGCAGGACCACCTGAACCTGCTCTACCGCGAGGAAGAGCGCGAAATGCTGCCGCTCTGCGAGGATCAGAAGATCGCCGTCATCCCCTGGAGCCCGCTGGCCCGCGGCCGCCTGACCCGCGACTGGGACGAGACGACGGCACGCAGCGAAACCGACGAATTCGGCAAGACGCTCTACACCCAGTCCATCGATGCCGACCGCAGAATCGTCGAGGCGGTGGCCGAGATCGCCAGGACCCGCAACATCTCCCGCGCCCAGGTCGCAACCGCCTGGATCCTGCAGAAGAGCGCGGTGACCGCGCCGATCATCGGTGCCTCGAAACCGAACCATTTGCAGGACGCCGTTGCCTCGCTCTTGGTCAAGCTTACCCCCGAGGAAATCGCGACACTGGAAGCACCCTACATCCCGCACGCCGTCGCCGGCTTCAAGTAGTCAGCCGGCCGACTTCTCAGCAGGCATGAGCGAGGCAGATCCCTCTACGCGCCCGCGCGGAGAGGGAGATCGGCATTATGACTATTCCACGACCGATCTTACATCCGGCTGCCGGGGTCGAGCTGCCGGCGCATCGTCACCAGAAATTGCTCGGCAAGCGCCCTATCCTCGACCGCGCGGGCAAGAATGACGGCGCCCATCATCGACGAGAGCGTCGTCGCGGCATTGGCCCGGCGTTCTTCTTCAGTCTCGCCGGGAACGATATCGGCGAGCGTGTCGACCAGCACGGACAGCCCGTCGCTGAAGACCGCGCGGACAGCCCCCCGGCTGCGGCTCACCTCCTGGATCAGCGTTGCGAAGACGCAGCTGCCACCCGGATCGTCGACCGTGCGCCAGTGAATATAATGGTCGAGAAGTGCTGCCAGCGGCCGGTCCGGCGATTCGGCGATGTGCTCCTTCCACCGCGTTTCCACTCTGTCGATCAGCTTGCGGCTGACCTCGAGCGCCAGATCGTCCTTCGAACTGAAATGACCGTAGAAGCCGCCATGCGTCAGCCCCGCCGCCTTCATGATGTCAGCAACGCCGACCCCGTCGAAACCGTTCTCGCGGAAAAGCACGCCCGCAACGCTCAGGATCTTTTCGCGGTTTTCGGCAAATTTCTCGCGGCTGACCCGCATTTTTCGTCTCCAGAAATAGTCGCTTGACAAAATATATGACGTCCATCATCAATACGCAAGAAATATGATGACCATCATGTAAATCGGTCCTGTACTTTCGCGAACCTGAATTCGAACGGAATCTTGCCCATGGTTTCCACAGCCCTCGCCTCCACCCTTGCCCGGCGCAACATCCATTACGGCTGGGTCGTCGTTGCCGCGACCTTCCTCACCATGCTGGTCACCGCCGGCGCCATGGGCGCACCCGGCGTTCTCATCAAGCCACTGCAGGACGAGTTCGGCTGGGAGACCTCGCAGATTTCCTCGGCGCTGGCGATCCGTCTGATCCTGTTCGGTTTCATGGGTCCGTTCGCCGCCGCCTTCATGAATTATTTCGGCGTGCGCAAGGTCATCGTCTTCGCGCTCGCCCTGATCGGCGCCGGCTTCATCGGTTCGCTGTTCATGACCACGCTGTGGCAGTTGCTGCTGCTCTGGGGCATCGTCGTCGGCTTCGGCACCGGTCTGACAGCCATGGTGCTCGCCGCGACGATCTCCTCCCGCTGGTTCACCAGGCATCGCGGCCTCGTCGTCGGCATGCTTTCGGCAAGCTCGGCCACCGGCCAGCTCGTCTTTCTGCCGCTGATGGCCGAGCTGACGGAACGCTACGGCTGGCGCTCGACGGTGTTTTTCGTCTGCGCCATGATCATGGTCGCAGCCCTTGCGGTGCTCGCCTTCATGCGCGACCGCCCGGCCGACCTCAACCTGCCGGCTCTCGGCGAAACGCACGTGACGCCGCCGCCGGCAGCCACCTCGCTCGGCGTCGCGCTGATGACGCCGATCACCGTCCTCAGGGAAATCTCGAAGACCTCGACCTTCTGGATCCTCTTCGCCACCTTCTTTATCTGCGGCCTCAGCACCAACGGCCTGATCCAGACCCATTTCGTCACCCTCTGCGGCGATTTCGGCATCGTGCCCGTGGCCGCCGCCAGCGTGCTCGCCGTCATGGGCATCTTCGATTTCTTCGGCACGATCGGCTCCGGATGGCTCTCCGATCGGTTCGACAATCGCTGGCTGCTGTTCTGGTATTACGGCCTGCGCGGCCTCTCGCTGCTCTACCTGCCCTTCAGTGATTTCAGCTTTTACGGCCTTTCCATCTTCGCCATTTTCTACGGCCTTGACTGGATCGCCACCGTGCCGCCGACCGTCAAGATCGCCGCCGACCGCTTCGGCCGCGAAAAGGTCGGCCTCGTTTTCGGCTGGGTCTTTGCCGGCCATCAGCTGGGAGCCGCCACCGCCGCCTATGGCGCCGGCCTCTCGCGCACGGAGCTTTCGAGCTATCTGCCCGCCTTCTTCGTCGCCGGCGCCTTCTGCCTGCTGGCCTCGATCCTGGCGATCACATTGAAGAAGTCCGGCCTCAGCAGCCCGGCCCCCGCTGCAGCCCATTGATATCGACCGGACCCGGCCTCGAAACGAGGCCGGGTCTCTCCACCGGATCGGTCTGATAACTTCGCTTGCCCGTCTTGCGCGCGCAGGCGCTCGCATGTTAGACAGCCGCCCGTTCGTATCCGTTGCCCCATTGGCGGAATTGGTAGACGCGCTCGACTCAAAATCGAGTTTCGAAAGAAGTGCTGGTTCGACCCCGGCATGGGGCACCACCTACGCTCTGCGAACTTCGGCTCGGCAGGCCGAAGAGCAGCTAAGCGAAGGGTTGTCGCGCCGTAGTTCCGTCAGGAACGAAGGCGGACTGGTTCGACAATGCTCCGGCTAGCTGCACCATCATCTCAAATCGCTTCGCGTAGCCCTGCCTCAGGAGACCTGATACGGGACTACGGAGCAAAATTCGCCTGCGGGTGAAGCCTACTTGTTCTTCAACAGCCACATTTTGCCGGCCATGGTGATGCCGTAGACGTCTTTTGAGACGTCGTCGTCCAGATGCCGCCGCTCGAGGAAACCCGGCTCCTTCAATTCACCCAGCGTCTTGGCAGTGACTGATTTGATTTTCTGCGGCCGCTCTTTCCAACGGTCGGTTTTTGCGTAAGTCACCTGCGCGTTCTGGTGCGTCCATTTGTTGGCTGGCTGAGGATAGAGATCTCCATCCCTGGCGAGTTTGAGTGCGGCGATCTGGGACGGGGTAAGCTCAATCATAGTAAAAATCCTGTGCGGGAGGTATTTGCGCTGGGAACGCGCTTTTACCAAAGGCGTGCTCATAACACCGACGGACCACTTCCACCACCCATTCAGACAGTCGCGCCACAAAAGGCGAAAACCCGGCTCGTGGGAACCGGGCTTCGCCCTTGTAGCGTATGTCTCGTTAATTGCAGCGTCGGACCGTCTTGGTGACCTCGCCTTCATCGGTCTGGCGCGTGACGCTCCTGGTTTCGCAGCCACTATCGCGGTAGCGGCGGTGCTCACGTTCGCGCACGGCACCAAAAGTGACGCCTCGCTCGCTGATGGTAATTCCAGGTCGTACCCGCTCGTGACGATAGCCGTCATCATAGGAACGCTCCCTGACATAGACGCTATCGGCAAGAACAGGCGCTGCAAACGAGCAGGCGGCAAGGGCCGCCACAGTACAGTTCAGGATAATCTTCCGCATGTCGTTCTCCTTTCTTGATGAAAGGGCAACGAGGCAAGCCGCAAGTGGTTCCAACATTGTGACGGCCCGGCCGTGCCGCAGACAACGTCTGCATCTGGCGGGCCAGAACTATGAGTGAGGGGGCCTCACCGCTCAAATCACTTGTTTAATTTTGCTTGCGCTTCGTCCAAAGTGGCCGCCGCTACAAATAGAGAGGGCGGACGTGCATCAGGAAGTAGGACTCATCGCGACGGTTGCCGTCAGTTTTGTTTTCGCCGCGATCCTGGGCTACGGCGCCGATCGGCTCCGGCTGCCGCCGCTCGTCGGCTACCTGATGGCCGGCATCCTGATGGGGCCGTTCACCCCGGGCTTCGTCGCCGACACCGCCCTTGCCGGTCAGCTCGCCGAAATGGGCGTCATCCTTTTGATGTTCGGCGTCGGCCTGCATTTTTCCGCCTCCGACTTGCTCGCCGTGCGCGGCATCGCCGTGCCGGGCGCGATCGGACGGATCATTCTCGCCACCCTGCTCGGCGTCGGCCTTTGCCAACTCTGGGGCTGGAGCCTCGGCGCCGGCATCGTCCTCGGCCTCAGCCTGTCGGTGGCGAGCACCGTCGTTCTCTTGAAGGCGCTGGAGGAGCGCAATCTCGTCAACGCGCCAAGCGGACGCGTCGCCGTCGGCTGGCTGATCGTCGAGGATCTGGTGATGGTGCTGGCGCTGGTGCTGCTGCCGGCGCTCGCAGAGCTTCTGGGTGGCAACGCCGCCGATACGACCAACCACGGCCTCGGCGACCTGCCGCTGGTGCTGACGATCGGCCTGACGCTGTTGAAGGTGGCGGCCTTCGCCGCCATGGCGATCTTCCTCGGCCCTCGCATCGTGCCCTGGCTGCTGACGATGATCGCCCGCACCGGCTCGCGTGAGCTGTTCACGCTGACAGTCCTGGCGATCGCGCTCGGCATTGCCTTCGGCTCGGCGGCGATCTTCGGCGTCTCATTTGCACTCGGCGCATTTTTTGCCGGTGTCGTCATGAGCGAATCCCAGCTCAGCCACAGGGCGGCCGCCGATTCGCTGCCGCTGCAGAATGCCTTCTCCGTGCTGTTCTTCGTCTCCGTCGGCATGCTCTTCGACCCCTCGATCCTGGTGCGCCAGCCGCTGGCCGTGATCGGCGCGCTGGCGCTGGTCATCCTCGGCAAGGGCATCATCACCTTCCTCATCGTTATCCTGCTCAGATATCCGATCGGCCTGGGGCTGACATTGGCCGGCGGCCTCGCCCAGATCGGCGAATTCTCCTTCATCCTCGCCGGTCTCGGCGTGTCGCTCGGGCTTCTGCCGCATGAGGGCCAGGATCTGATCCTTGCCGCCGCAATCCTGTCGATTACGCTGAACCCGATCGTGATCCTGGCGACCGACGGACTGAAGAAATATATCCATTCGACATGGCCCTCCCTTTGGGAAAATTACGGCAGAAAGAGGCAGAAAGCGCTCGGCAAGGAACTGGAAAAGATCAGGGCGCTCAGCGAGGAGCGCGAGCGTCAGCATCAGTTGAAGATGCAGCAGCTGATCGAAACTTTCCCGTTGTTCTCCGAGGTCAGCGAGGACGCGCAAGAGGAGCTGCTGCTGCTCTTCAAGGCAAAGTCCGCCCCTCCCGGCGAACGCGTCATTCGCCGCGGCGACCGCGGCGACAGCATGTATTTCATCTCTTCGGGAGCGGTGGAGGTGCGGCTCGCCAGCGGTGCGATCCGCCTGGAACCGGGCGCCTTTTTTGGCGAAATGGCGCTTCTCACCGGCGGACGACGCACCGCCGACGTCATTGCCGTCGATTTCTGCCAGTTCGAGGTGCTCGAGCGGCGAGACTTTAACATGTTCATGTCACACCATCCCAATCTGCGCGCCGCCGTCAGCGAAATGGCCCAGAAGCGCACGGAGATGAACGTCCTGCGCCAGCAATGGGAAAAGTCGATGGACCTGTCCTGAGCAAACACCGCCGCATTTCTCGCGGGAGCGCGATAGCGTGATTGCCTAGAGTAGGTCGCGCAAAACTGAGCAGCGGTTTTGCGATTCCGACATGCGTAAAAGCAAACATCTAAATCGCAAGCGAATCTGAGGATTGCGACGCGCTTTAGACCGCCGGCCAATAGCCATCGGCACGGAAATCCTCCGGGATCGGATCGAGGCGCGACAATGTCTCGGCCGCGAAATCGATCTGTAGCGACAAGTATTTGAGAGACGCCAGCATCGGCGCGCCGGTCGCAAACTCCCGGATGCGGGACAGATGATAGCCGCTGGCGCTCAGCCGCCGCGCAGCCTCCTGGCGGACATCGTCTCTGCTCGGTCCGCGCCCCTTTTCGGACCGGTCATCCATTTGCACGGCCTGCCCACGGCCGCCTTCGATCACTTCGAACATTCTCATGCCACCCTGCACGTCGACCCTATGCTCTAATACAGCTTGCCGCAGAATGGCCGATTCGCAATCCCATGAAATCTCGAGAGAGGCGCGGATGCGCCGCATCACGAAAATTTTTGGACGGCGGTGGCAGGAAGGACACGGGCGAGCATTTACAGCACCGCGCACGGCCCCTAAAGCTTTTGCACCGCAACAGGAAGGAAACGGAATGCTCCGCAGACTTTACGACTGGACCATGTCTTTGGCCTCGCGCAAATCGGCCGAAGTCTGGCTCGCCGTCATCGCCTTCGTCGAAAGCTCCGTCTTTCTCGTCCCCGCCGATGTGCTCTTCCTGCCGATGGCGCTTTCGAGGCCGGAACGCTCCTACCGCTATGCGCTGATTGCAACCGTCGCCTCCGTGCTCGGCGGCATTGCTGGCTGGGCGCTCGGCTTTTACGCCTATGAAACGGTTGCGCGGCCGGTTCTCGAATTCTACGGCAAACTCGACGCCTTCGAGCAGATGAAGGCCTATGTCACCTACGAGTGGATCCTGCTGCTGCTCGTCACTTCGGGTCTCGCGCATCTGCCGCCAATCAAGATCGTCACGATTTTGTCCGGCGTCATCCACGTCAATCTGGGGCTTTTCGTCGTCTCGGCGATCGTCGCGCGCGGCGCGCGTTTCCTCTTCCTCGCCTGGCTGCTGCGCCGTTACGGCGAGCCGATCCGCCATTTCATCGAGAAGCGCCTCGGCCAGATCGTCAGCGTCGGTGCCGCCGCCGTGATCGTGTTATATCCCGCCTACCGCTATCTCGCTCACTAGAACAGGATGATTTTCGGCCGAACAGGCCTAAAATCTGAATCCGCATCTCAGGCTTTACCAACTTTGCGGAGTTCCGCCATGACTGCCACTTCCTCGCCGCTCACCCGCCCCGGCTTTACCTATTCCCTGCTGCTCGCGATCGGCATGGCGGCCGTCGTCGGCACGGCGCTGGGCTTCCAATATATCGGCGGCTATATTCCCTGCGCGCTCTGCCTGCTGCAGCGCCAGCCTTATTATTACGCCGTCCCGATCGCGATTCTCGCCGCAATCTCCGAGCTCGTCGGCCTGCCGAACTGGATCACCCGCGCGCTCATCCTGGCGGCCGGCATCCTGATGCTGGTCACGGCAGGCATGGGTGTCTATCACGCTGGCGTCGAATGGCATTTCTGGCCGGGGCCGGCCACCTGCTCGACCACGGCAAGCAGCATGACGACCAATGCCGGCGATCTGCTCGGCGAACTCAACACCATCAAAGGCCCGTCCTGCACCGATGCGGCGCTGCGGGTGCTCGGCCTGTCTTTTGCAGGCTGGAACGTGATTGCCGGAATTCTGCTCGCAGCCTTCGCCTTTGCAGGCGTTCGCAGGGCTGCCTCTGCATAATCCCTTAAGTCGGCCGTTCTCTGTGCCTCCGAAGGACGCCGTGCTGTAAGCAACTCGATCACGGCTGCAGTTCGGTATCCCAGTAGAGATAATCGAGCCAGCTGTCATGCAGATAGTTCGGCGGGAACAGCCGGCCGTTATTGTGCAGATCCTGCACCGTCGGCTGGTAGGGCTTCTGCGCCGGGAACATGCCTGCCTGCTTGGGAAGCTTGCTGCCCTTGCGCAGATTGCACGGCGAACAGGCAGCCACGACATTCTCCCAGGTCGTCTCGCCGCCATGGGCGCGCGGGATGACGTGATCGAAGGTCAGGTCGTCATGGGCGCCGCAATACTGGCATTCGAACCGGTCGCGCAGGAAGACGTTGAACCGGGTGAAAGCGGGATTGCGGGACGGCTGAACGTAAGTCTTGAGGCACACGACACTCGGAAGCCGCATCGAGAAGCTCGGTGAGGAAACCGAATGTTCATACTCTGCGATGATATTCACACGGTCGAGAAATACCGCCTTGATCGCGTCCTGCCAGGACCATAGCGACAAGGGATAATAACTCAGCGGCCGGTAGTCAGCGTTCAGGACGAGCGCCGGCAGGGCCTGCGGGGAGACTGCAATCGTCAAGGGACTCTCCTGATCGATTCGGCATCTGCACCTGTATATTAGGCCGGTTGTTACAGGATTGTGAAGTCCAATAAATTCAGAGGATAAAGGCAAAATGAAGAGTGTTGCCGATCAGCCGATCGGCACCATGTCGCGGCGCATTTTCGTGGCGTAATAGGCCCAGAAAAGCCGTGCCGCCACCGAGCGCCACGGCGACCAGACTTCCGAAAGCTCGGCAAGCGCCTTCGCCTGCGGCCGTGCCGCAAGGCCGAATGCCGTCCCGACCGCATTCTGCAGTGCGACATCGCCGGCCGGGAAAACATCGGCATGGCCGCCGCAAAACATCAGATAGACCTCCGCCGTCCAAGGGCCGATACCCTTCAGCGCGGTGAGTTCGCCAAGCGCCTCGCCCGGCGGCTTCAGGCAGAGGCCGGAGAGATCGAGGCGGCCGGAGGCAACCGCTTCGGCGATCCGCGACAGAGTGTCGGCCTTGGCGCGCGACAGGCCGAATTCGCGCCATGCCTCTGCGTGAAGCAGCATGTAGCCTTCGGCAGTCAAAAGACCATCCGCTGGCAGCATGCGCCGCCAGATCGCGTCGGCGCTGGCGCGCGACACCATCTGCGAGACGATGATATGGGCAAGCCCGGCAAAGCCGGGTTCGCGCAATCGCAGCGGAACGGGTCCGGCGTCCGCTGCGATCGGCGCAAGGCGCGGATCGAGGCGAAGCAATGCTTCGAGCCCCTGCCTGACGTCGTCTTCGTTGCGGATGATCTGCACATTGCCTCGCAGTGGTTCAAAAGCCGAATCCATGGCAGAAGAAAGCATGACCACGAGTGAGCGTCAAAAACCCGTCTTTCGCTTTGCGCCGAGTCCCAACGGGGCGTTGCATCTCGGCCATGCCCTCTCGGCGCTGCTGAACCACGACATGGCGCGGGCTGAACAAGGCCGCCTGCTGCTCCGCATCGAGGATATCGACCAGACACGCTGTACGCCCGAGTTCGAGGCCGGCATCCACCGGGATCTCGACTGGCTTGATATCCGCTGGGAAAGCCCGGTGCGGCGCCAGTCGGAACATTTCCCCGAATATCAGGCAGCATTGCATGCGCTGATCGAGCGCGGTCTGGTCTACCCGGCCTTCCTGACGCGCGGCGAGGTGAAGGCGCGCGTCGCGGCCTACGAGGCGGCGGGAGAATCCTGGCCACGCGATCCAGACGGCACTCCGCATTATCCGGCAGGTGACCGCGACCGGCCGAAAGACGAATGGCAGGAAATGCTGACCGCGGGGAGGAAACATGCCTGGCGGCTCGATATGCGCAAGGCGCTCGACCTGATCGGTCAGCTGCTGTTCTGGACTGAAACCGGCGACGGTAGGACTGGCGAAATCGCCGCCGAGCCCGGCGTCTGGGGCGACGTCATCTTGTCGCGCTCGGATGCGCCATCGAGCTATCATCTTTCCGTTGTCGTTGACGATGCGCTGCAGGGCGTCACCCATGTCGTGCGGGGGCTCGACCTCTTCCATGCGACATCGGTGCACAGGCTGCTGCAGGTGCTGCTCGGGCTACCGCAGCCGGTCTATCACCATCATCGCCTCATTCTCGGCGTCGACGGCCGCAAACTTTCGAAAAGCGAAGGCGACACCGGGCTTGGCGAATTGCGCGCCCAAGGCATGTCAGGAGCGGATATTCGCCGTCTTGTCGGGCTCTGATGGCCTTTCGACACGCTCTCTGCCGACGATCGAAAGCGTATGGGAAAACATCCGGAAGACGCGGAACTTGATCAGCGCCGCATTGATCTCCGCCCCGATGATGAAGATGACGCCGACCATGTAGAGGAAGATCAACACGATCATGACGGAGGCCAGACCGGCATAAGTTGCCGTATAATTGGCGAAGGTCGCCAGGTAGTAGGCAAAGATCAGTGCGCCGGCGAGCCACAGAAGCAGTGTCAGCAAAACGCCCGGAATAACGTCGAAGACCCGTCGTTTGCCGGCCGGCAGCCAGAGATGCATGACCAGCAGTCCAACCGTCAGAACCACCAGCGTGCCGTAGATGCGCCAGCTGAAGACGATGTCGAGCGTATCGGCAAACAGTGGGAACCATTTCCTGGAATAATCGAGCGCCAGCGGCAGGGCGACGAGCAGAATGCTGATCGCCGCAAAGATGATGACCGCGATCAACACGTAGCCGAGGCTGAAGAGACGGGTGAAATACCAGGGCCGCGTCTCCTGCACCCGGTAGGCGCGGTTGAGCGAGATGCGCAACGCCTCGACGCCGTTCGAAGCGAAATAGGCGGCCGCCAGCACGGAGATCGTCAGCAGCCCGCCGCGCGGAATGGTCAGCACCTGCAGCACCTGGTCGGCCAGCGGCTTGGCGATCGCCTCGGGCCAGGTGTCGAAGATCAGGTGGATGGCGGTCGAGGAGAACTGATCGGCGCCGAGGAAGCTTGCAAGCGCGGTGCCGAAGATCAGGAACGGGAAAACCGCAAGCAGGCTCGACAGTGCCACGTGACTTGCCATGGCAAAGCCGTCGTCCTCGACCATGTGACAGATCGCGTCATAGACCACGTCGTAGATCGTGCGCAGCACCTTCGGCATTCCGTCTCCGGCTTTCCAGATTGTATCCTCTGGCCGAATATGGGAAACGAGTCCCATTTTGTACAGGAATCATTCCATGGCGGGAGAGCGCATCATCGTCGTCACCGGATGTTCGTCCGGGATCGGCGCTCATTGCGCGCGGGCGCTGAAAGCCGATGGCTGGCGTGTCTTCGCGACGGTGCGCAAGCCGGACGACCTCAAGGGGTTGGAAGCAGACAGCATAGAGACCTTCCTGATGGACTATACCAGGCCCGAGACGATTTCCGATCTGGTCGGCGCGGTTCTCGAACGCAGCGGCGGCCGCATCGACGCGCTCTTCAACAACGGCGCCTACGGCCAGCCGGGCGCCGTCGAGGATCTTTCGACTGCAGTGCTGCGCGCCCAGTTCGAGGCGAATTTCTTCGGCTGGCACGAACTGACGCGGCAGGTCATTCCGCCGATGCGCAAACGCGGAGAGGGGCGGATCGTCCAATGCTCGTCGATCCTCGGTGTCGTGCCCTATCGTTATCGCGGCGCCTACACCGCATCCAAATTCGCGCTCGAAGGCCTCAGCATCACGCTGCGCATGGAGTTGCAAGGCAGCGGAATCCATGTGAGCCTGATCGAGCCGGGACCGATCGCCACCCGTTTCACCGCCAACGCGCTTGCAAAGATCAAGGAGAATATCGACCTCGACAATTCGCCGCACGCGGTCGATTACAGCAGACAACTGGCAAGGCTCGACGGATCGGGGCCGGTCAACCGCCATAAACTCGGCCCGGAGGCGGTCTATTCCGTATTGAAACACGCATTGAACTCGAAAAATCCAAGACCACATTATCCCGTAACGACTCCGGCTAAGCAGGGCATGTTCCTGAAGCGGCTGCTTCCGGCAGACCTCTTCTACCGCCTGATGCGCTGGACGGACTGACTGAGAAAGCTGAGTGCCATGTCCACGTTCACCTATGTCCTCGCGATCATCGTTATGGGCGCCGTCGCCCTGGTGCTGATCCGCGGTCTCTTCAACATGATGAAGGGCGGCGATGCCAACCGCTCCAACAAGCTGATGCAGCTTCGCGTCCTGTTGCAGGCGATCGCCGTCGTCCTGATCATGATAACGCTCTGGCTGACCGGCGGCGGCCGCCCGACCTGACGGCGCTTTGAGGGGGAACCGTGGTCAAACTCAACAAGATCTACACCAAGACAGGTGACGACGGCACGACCGGGCTGGTTTCCGGCCCGCGCCGGACAAAGGACGATCTGCGCGTCGAGGCCTATGGCACGATCGACGAGGCCAATTCCGCGATCGGCCTGGCGCGGCTGCACACTTCAGGCCTGCCCGAACTCGACGCCATGCTGATGTCGATCCAGAATGATCTCTTCGATCTCGGCGCCGATCTCGCCACCCCTGACACCGGTGAGCCGCCGGCCTATGAGCCGCTGCGGATCGTCGAGACGCAGGTCGACCGCGTCGAGCGCGATATCGACCAGCTGAATGCCGCTCTCGAGCCGCTGAAATCCTTCATCCTGCCGGGCGGCAGCCCGGCCGCCGCACATCTGCATCTTGCCCGGACGATTGCACGGCGCGCCGAACGTCAGATGGTGGCGCTTGCCCGCACCGATGGCGAAATCGTCAGCGAGGCGGCGATGAAATATGTCAACCGGCTCTCCGATTTTCTCTTCGTCGCCGCACGCCATGCCAATGACCGCGGCCATGCGGATGTGCTTTGGGTTCCGGGAAAAAACAGATAGGCTTGCCGCACGATCGCCGGGGGGCCTTATGTTCATACCACTTCACGACGCCAATACGCTGAAACATATCAAGGTCCAGTGGGTGACACTCTCACTGATCGCACTGAATATCGCGGTCTGGCTTTTGACCAGCCTGGAGAGCGAACAGGCAGCCCAGGCGACAACTGTCGGGCTAGGCTATATCCCCGCGATCGCCTTCGGCGACGCTGTGCTGGCGCCGGGCTTGGAAATCGTGCCGGAACCGCTGACCTATCTCACCTATGCCTTCGTCCATGCCGGCTTCTGGCATCTGGCCTCCAACATGATCTTCCTCTGGGTCTTCGGCGACAATGTCGAGGATGCCATGGGGCATCTGCGTTTCCTGATTTTCTACCTCCTCTGCGCGGCCGCCGGCGCGCTCTGCCACGGCCTGCTGACCATGACCTCGCAAGCGCCGCTGGTCGGCGCCTCGGGGGCGATCTCCGGCGTCGTTGCCGCCTATGTCATGCTGCATCCGCGCGTCAGGGTCTGGGTGCTGGTGTTCTTCCGTGTGCCACTGCCCCTGCCGGCCTTCATTCCGCTGCTTTTGTGGATCGGGCAGCAGTTCTTCATGCTGGCGATCACCCCTGATAGCGACGTTTCCTGGGGCGCGCATGTCGGCGGCATTCTTGCCGGCGCTCTTCTGATCCTGGTGTTGCGCCGGCCGGGTGTACCGCTCTTCGACCGGCAGATCGTCACGCCCCGCGCCGTGAGAAACGACCGCAGTGCCGGTCCGGCCATCGCGGCCGGTACGGACGGGCAAACGGCGCAGCGCTTTCCCTGGGGCCGACGCTGATAGCTATATTGACGTGAACGTAAACGTCCATATATTGCCGAGGCAAATTGCCTGCCGGCGTCATGGAAGCGTTGAATTTGGAGGAAAAACGCGTATCCATGTCGCCATTCGACAATCGGAGCGGCGCCCAAGCGCGCATTTTCTAAAAAAGCCTCTGAAGCCAGTTTCTCCTGAAGGAAGGACCCCATGAAGATACTCGTCCCAGTCAAACGGGTTGTCGACTACAACGTGAAGATCCGGGTGAAGCCGGATGGCACGGGTGTCGAGCTTGCCAATGTGAAGATGTCGATGAACCCGTTCGACGAGATCTCGGTGGAAGAGGCGCTGCGGCTGAAGGAAGCCGGCAAGGCCGAGGAGGTTGTCGTGGTGTCGA
>NZ_ML133548.1 GCF_003985145.1 Rhizobium anhuiense
CACTATATGGGCTGCTCGACCTTTTCGAACTTCACCGTGTTGCCGGAGATCGCCCTTGCCAAGGTCAATCCCGACGCCCCCTTCGACAAGATCTGCTACATCGGCTGCGGCGTCACCACCGGCATCGGCGCGGTCATCAACACCGCCAAGGTCGAGATCGGTTCGACGGCGATCGTCTTCGGCCTTGGCGGCATCGGTCTCAACGTGCTGCAGGGCCTGAAGCTTGCCGGCGCCGACATGATCATCGGCGTCGATATCAACAGTGATCGCAAGGAATGGGGCGAAAAGTTCGGCATGACCCACTTCGTCAATCCGAAGGAGGTCGGTGACGACATCGTGCCCTATCTGGTCAACCTGACCAAACGCAACGGCGACCTGATCGGCGGCGCCGACTATACCTTCGACTGCACCGGCAACACCAAGGTGATGCGCCAGGCGCTGGAAGCCAGCCATCGCGGCTGGGGCAAGTCCATCATCATCGGCGTGGCCGGCGCCGGCCAGGAGATCTCCACCCGTCCGTTCCAGCTGGTCACCGGCCGCAACTGGATGGGCACCGCCTTCGGCGGCGCCCGCGGGCGCACCGACGTGCCGAAGATCGTCGACTGGTACATGCAGGGCAAGATCCAGATCGATCCGATGATCACCCACACCATGCCGCTCGAAGACATCAACAAGGGCTTTGAGCTGATGCATTCCGGCAAGAGCATCCGCGGCGTCGTCGTGTACTGACAAATCGCATTATGGGGAGTGACATGTTTATAGGTTCGCCACGAGAGCGGTTCGAGGGGGAAGCACGCGTCGCGATGACGCCGGACAGCGCCACCCAGCTTCAGAAACTCGGATATCACTGTGCCATCGAAACGGGCGCCGGCAAACTTGCCGGCTTCTCCGACGACGCCTATCGCGCAGTTGGCGTTACGGTCGTCGACAGCATTGACGCACTTTATGCAAGCGTAGACGTCATCGCTCAGGTGCGGCCGCCCGAAGCGAACGACCTAGCAAGGCTTTCGGCAAGCAAGACGCTGATCTCCTTCTTCTATCCTGCGCAAAACAAAGAGCTTCTCGAGCAGGCGAAGACGACCGGCGCAAACGTGGTTGCCATGGACATGGTGCCGCGCATTTCGCGCGCCCAGAAGATGGACGCGCTGTCTTCCATGGCCAACATCGCCGGCTATCGCGCCGTGATCGAGGCCGGCAATAATTTCGGCCGCTTCTTCACCGGCCAGGTGACCGCGGCCGGCAAGATCCCGCCAGCCAAAGTTCTGGTCATTGGCGCCGGCGTCGCCGGTCTGGCCGCCGTCGGCACCAGCATCTCGCTCGGCGCCATCACCTATGCATTCGACGTTCGACCGGAAGTGGCCGAGCAGATCGAATCGATGGGTGCCGAATTCGTCTTCCTCGACTTCAAGGAACAGCAGCAGGACGGCGCGGCGACGGGTGGCTATGCATCGCCGTCGAGCCCCGAATTTCGCGAAGCGCAATTGAAAAAGTTCCGCGAGATCGCGCCGGACATCGACATCGTCGTCAGCACCGCGCTGATCCCGGGCCGCGACGCGCCGAAGCTCTGGCTTGCCGACATGGTCGCCGCGATGAAGCCGGGCTCCGTGGTCGTCGACCTTGCGGCGGAACGCGGCGGGAATTGCGACCTGACTGTTCCGGATCAGAAGATCGTTTCTGAGAACGGCGTCACCGTCATCGGCTATACCGATTTCCCGAGCCGCATGGCCGCGCAAGCCTCGACCCTCTATTCGACGAACATCCGCCATATGATGACGGACCTGACGCCGAAGAAGGATGGCGTTCTCGTCCATAACATGGAAGACGATGTTATTCGCGGAGCCACTGTGGCGTTCCAGGGCGAGATCACCTATCCGCCACCGCCGCCGAAGATCCAGGCGATTGCAGCCCAGAAACGACAAGAAAAGCCCAAGGAGTTGACGCCGGAAGAACGGCGTGCAGCAGAAGCTTCCGCCTTCAAGTCGGCAACGCGGCAGCAGGTCGGCCTGCTCGTCGTCGGCGGTGTTCTCATGGCGCTTATCGGCGCCTATGCACCGTCGGCCTTCATGGGCCACTTCATCGTCTTCGCGCTTTCCTGCTTCGTCGGCTTCCAGGTCATTTGGGGTGTTAGCCATTCGCTGCATACGCCGCTGATGGCCGTGACCAATGCGATTTCCGGGATCATCATCATCGGTGCGTTGCTGCAGGTCACTGCAGGCGGCTGGCTGGTGACCGCCCTTGCCGCCGTTTCGGTGGCGATCGCCACCATCAACATCGTTGGCGGCTTCATGGTCACGCGGCGCATGTTGAACATGTTCCAAAAGTCGTGACGCCAGCCCGGGGTATAGAACTATGTCTATCGGTATCCAGACCGCGGCTTACATCGCCGCATCCGTTCTCTTCATCCTTTCGCTCGGCGGTCTTTCCGGTCAGGAAAGCGCCAAGCGCGCCGTATGGTACGGCATATCAGGCATGGCAATAGCCGTGCTCGCGACCATTCTTGGGCCGGGCGTCGGGCTTTCCGTCGTCCTGATCATCATGCTTGCCTTTGGTGCTGTCATCGGCACGTTGTTGGCACAGCGCGTCGAAATGACCGGCATGCCGCAACTCGTGGCGGCGCTACACTCCTTTGTGGGCCTCGCTGCGGTACTGATCGGCGTCAACTCCGACATGACGGCACATGAGTTCGCCACCAATGCGGAAAAGATCATCCATGAAGTGGAAATCTTCCTTGGCGTGTTCATCGGTGCGGTAACCTTCACCGGCTCGATCATCGCTTATGGCAAACTTTCTGGCCATATCGGCGGCAAGGCACTTATCCTGTCCGGCCGGCACATATTCAATATCCTGATGGTGCTCGGGTCGTTTGTGCTGATGATCGGGTACATGAATGGCGCAGGTGCATGGACCCTCTACCTGATGACGCTGATCGCCTTTGTCATCGGCGCTCATCTCGTCATGGCCATCGGCGGCGCCGATATGCCGGTCGTGGTTTCGATGCTCAACTCCTATTCCGGCTGGGCGGCCGCGGCGACGGGCTTCCTGCTCGGCAACGACCTGTTGATCGTAACCGGAGCTCTCGTCGGCTCGTCGGGCGCGATCCTCTCCTACATCATGTGTAAGGCGATGAACCGCCAGTTCCTGTCGGTCATTCTCGGCGGCTTCGGCAATGCCTCGGCCCCGACGATGGTCGTCGAGGGCGAACAAGTTGCCATCGATGCCGAAGGTGTTGCCGCAGCGCTCAACGATGCCGACTCGGTGATCATCGTTCCGGGTTACGGCATGGCGGTTGCGCAGGCCCAGAGTGCGGTTTCGGAACTCACTCGCAAGCTGCGCGCCGCCGGAAAGCAGGTGCGCTTTGCGATCCATCCGGTCGCAGGTCGGCTGCCCGGCCACATGAACGTCCTGCTGGCGGAAGCAAAGGTCCCTTACGACATTGTATTGGAGATGGACGAGATCAACGACGACTTCCATGAAACCGATGTCGTCATCGTCATCGGCTCGAACGACATCGTCAATCCGGCGGCACAGGAAGATCCGAACTCGCCGATCGCAGGCATGCCCGTGCTCGAGGTCTGGAAAGCCAAGCAGGTTTTCGTCTCCAAGCGTGGCCAGGGCACCGGCTATTCCGGTATCGAGAACCCCCTGTTCTTCAAGGAAAACACCCGCATGTACTACGGCGACGCCAAGGAGTCGGTCAACGGCCTGCTTCCGAAGCTGGCCTGAGAGCTTGATGATCTCCGCTTCCGACTGGAGACATTTTCTCAAAGAAACATGTGCGCGCCAGCCGTAAGCCCGTCACGGCAGGCTCGCCGTTGTGCGCTCGGCCCCTCCCAAATTCGTCCGACCATGACCATGCGATAGCGAAAGTGGCAATCGACATATGGATACGGGTTGCGCGACAAAGGATTTGGGAGCAGGGCCGCTGGCGATCTCGAAATCTGGCCCGATTGAGGGGCGCGGACCGCCTCCCCAGTCGTCAGCGCGCGACAGCGCTGAGACGGGTACGCCCACATGCGGTTAAGGCGGCTCGAACGATCTACCCTGGATGGCGAAGTATGGCACAGGGCCAATTGCAGGCTGAGCCGATCGAATAAAGGGATGTTGGGTCGTCAGGTTCGTCCGCCGGGCATTGACTCGTTAGCCCGGCAGCATTGGCAAATAGTCCTCGAGATCCGCCCGTGATGCGAGCGGATCTATTGTTAATCTTCGGGGGCGATGCGAACGACGATTCCACTGAGAGTCTCGTCAAAGGGGATCTGACAGGAAAGCCGCGAGTTCTCTTGGCGGTAGTCGGAGCCTTCCAGCAACTCACTCTCGTCGATCGAGGGCTCTGCCAGAGTTGCGCTCTTCGGTAGCTCCTCGACGTAGAGGTGGCAGGTGGCACAGGAAAGGCACCCGCCACACATTGCGAGCAGCTCATCAAAGCCCGCGCCTCGGATGTTCTCCATCAGCGACGCGCCCACCCTTCCCTCGAAACTATGCAGCTCTCCATCTCGCGTACGCACTGATATCATAGACATTTTTTCCTCCACTTTCATTCGGACCTCGAATGCCTCACAGCACTTCTGGGCCAAGTTCCTTGAGTTGTTTCGATGTGTCCGCCAAGGCGTCGCGGTCGATCCTCGCTGAGCTATCGACAAGCTTTCGTCCTTGCACGTAGTCGCGGGATGCATTGACGCAATCGAGGGCCAGAACCGCCCCGTCCTTCAGATAAATAACGCTGAAGCTCCGACTGGAGGGATTGCCGCGCGTCACCACGCTGTCAAAGCCGTAGTTGAGACCGATGGTCTGCATTCTCAAATCGTATTGATTGGACCAGAACCAGGGCGTTGCATCGTAGGGCTTGAGTTCGCCGCAGATCGCCTTCGCGGCAGTCGTCGCCTGATCCGTCGCGTTCTGCACAGATTCAATGCGAATACCGCGGCCATGTCTAAGCCGGGCGCAGTCTCCAATGCAGTAAATGTCCGGCAGGGATGTCCGGCATAACTCATCGATATCCACACCGTTTGAGCCTTCCGCGCCCGCCTCGATCAGTGGGCCGGCCGAAGGGACAATGCCTATACCGACCACGACGATATCGGCTGGGATCTTCTCGCCGGTCGCAAGCACCACGTTCTTGACGCGGCCGTTGGAACCTTCCAGCGAACCGACACCGCAGTTGAGGCGGATGTCGACGCCATGTGCGCGATGCTCAGCTTCGTAGAACCTCGATACCGTTTCCCCCGCCACGCGCGCGAGCACGCGGTCGAGCGCCTCGACCAAAGTGACCTCCTTGCCGATCTCTCGGAACACGGCTGCCGCTTCGAGACCGACATAACCGCCGCCGACGATCACGATCCTTTCGGCGCCGGGAAGGCCTTCGACGAGCGCGTCGCAATCTGCCTTGTTGCGTATATAGCAGATTCCGGCCAACTCGCTGCCTGAGCAGGAAAGCTTCCTCGGTTCGCCACCAGCCGCCCACACGAGCCTGCCGTAGGAGAAGCGTTCGCCCAGGTCGGTGACGACGACATGGGCTGCCGCATCGACGGTGGTCACACGCCTGCCCAGCATCAGTTCCACCTGCCGGGAGGTCCAGAAGTCCCCCGGCCTCAGATGCATCCTTTCGAAGGATTTCTTGCCTGCGAGATATTCCTTCGAAAGCGAAGGGCGGTCGTAGGGAACTTCCGCCTCAGCGCCGATCAGGGCAATGCGTCCGGTGAACCCGGACTGCCTGAGCGCCGCCGCTGACTGCGAGCCGCCATGTCCGCCGCCGACGATGATGCAGTCGAAGAAGCCATTGTGATGCTCCTGCGTCATTGTCACGACTTTCTTTCAGCACCGATGAGGACGAAGCACATGGTCGCGGGCTTGTCGCCCTTGTTGCGCCAGGCATGGCGCGTGCCGCATTGGACGACGACGTCGCCCTGCTTCAGTAGCGTTTCGGCGCCGTCATCGAGTTCAAGCCACACTTCACCGTCGAGTACGATGTCATAGTCGATGGTATCTGTAGTGTGCATCCCGGGTGCATCAGGCTCGAACGCCTGGATCAGGCCGGGGATGTGCATCGCCTGTTCCTCAATCGCGGCCGCTGGATCGACGGTTGCGAATACCGAGTCTGGCGGAAAGACGACGATCATCAGCTTCGTCTGGCCCGGTTCGGGGGTGATCAGGATTTGCGGCGGCGCCTGCTCCGCATGACTTTGCGGAAGGCTGGGTTTCGCCGAAGTTGCATAAAGGACCGAAGTAAGGTGGCCCGGCACAGAGCCGTACACATGGGCATTGGGTGCGGGGCCGTCGCTGATGAACACTGACCTGCCGTTACTAATCCCTGTGACGACGCGCCGGGGTATGCGCAGTTGCGTTGCCCTATTCATAGATCAAGCCCTTCGCCTCAAGCTGCGGACGCATGTTGTTAATGTCGAGGCTCAGTTGGCCTCTCTCGTAGAGGCCGCGCTTTTCGTCTTCCATTTTCTGGCGTTTGCGCGCTTTTTCGAGGACCATCGCGGCCTCATCGCGCTTGACGACACAGACACCATCGTCGTCGGCGACGATGACGTCGCCGGGTTCGATGTAGGCTCCGGCGCAGACCACGGAGACCTGGACGTTCGCGAGCGTCTCCTTGACCGTGCCTTGGGCCGATATTGCCTTCGACCAAACGGGAAAGTTCATGGACCGCAGGTCAGCGACATCGCGTACGCCGGCATCGATCACGAGTCCCAGAATTCCGCGAGCCTTGCACGATGTCGCGAGAAGATCGCCGAAATATCCGTCCGTGCACGGCGAAGTTGGTGTGACGACCAGGATGTCGCCGGGCTGCGCGACCTCAAGCGCGACATGGATCATCCAATTGTCACCCGGTGGCACCTCGCATGTGAGCGCCGTGCCACCGATGCGCGAGCCCTCGATCACGGGGCGCAGATGCGGGGCCAGCAATCCCTTCCGGCCTTGCGCTTCATGGACTGTAGCGACGCCGAGCTTACCCAAGGCTTCGCATGTCTCGCGATCCGTTCGCGGTGTCTTGGTCATTACCTTCATTGGGAACCTCTCGAGATGGAATCAAACGTGATTCAACCAGCCGACCGCGCCTTGGAGGAAACTGCGATCAAACACGCCTGCGGCGCTGGATCTGGCTGATCCGTCAAGCAGGTTGGCGCGGATCATCAAGTCGACCGTGGTGTCCATGGCACGTTGCGGAATGGACAAATCGCCGGGCCACATACCCATGTCGCGCATGTAGTGGAGGCCGCGCGAGGCGAGTTCGGTGTCGTCTTTCGTGGTAATGCGCTGGAAAATCGGAAGCGTGATTTCTTCGCGGTTCGGGTCGTTCGTGATCGAATAGGCCTCGAACAATGCCTTGAGGAAACGGCCGACCACATCACGGTTACCATCCAACCAGCTTTTGCGGCCAATGACAGCGGCGAAGACGATCTCGGGGATGACATCATTGATCTCGCCGATCAGGTTGTAGCCATCACGTTCAGCCAGGAAATTCCATGGCGCGGGCTGCGGGGCGCAGTCAATTTCCCCCGTCTGCAGGGCTTCCCAGCGCTTGGTGTGGATGCCGGCGACTTCGAATTCGTAGTCGCCGGGATACCGCAGGCCTTCCTGGGACAGCAGCATCTGGGTGTAGATCGCCGTGCCCTCTGTCAGCGACGATGTGCCGACCTTTTTGCCCTTGAGGTCCTCGATCCTCTTGATCGAGGGCTGAGCGACCAGCGACATCGGCAGGCGATTGGCATTCGAGGCGATGACCCTGAGTTCGCCGCCTTTGACGAAGTTCGAGACGGCACCTTCAGGTGGCGTTATCGCAAGATCGGCCTCGCCTTCGACAACCGCGGTGGTCGCCTTGTCGACGGTGCCCATCTTCTTGTATTCGATCACCAGCCCGTGCTTGGCGAAAATTCCATGCTCTTCAGCCACGAAGACCGGGAGCCAGTTGAACCCTTGCGCCCCGCCTGCGAGGCTTAGACTTTGGCTGGAAGCCATATGTTTTCTCCCTGACAATTTCGAGGCTTCAAAGGCCGCGCTTGCGCAACCGCTCATCCAGAAGCGGATAGACCCGACGTGCGTTTCCTTCGAAGACTGCGTGTCTTTGTTCGTCATCAAGCGTGAGCTGGTCGATGTATCTCTTGGTGTCGTCGAACGGATGCCCCGTCTCCGGGTCGATCGCTTTCACAGCACCGAGCAGCTCGGAGCCGAACAGGATGTTCTTGGTGTCGACGACGCGGAAGAGCGTGTCGATGCCCGCCTGGTGATAGACGCAGGTGTCGAAGAACACATTGTTCATGAGGTGCGTGTCGAGGCCCGGCTTTTCGAGCATGATCGACAGGCCGCGATAACGGCCCCAGTGATACGGCGCAGCCCCGCCTCCGTGCGGTATGATGAGCTTGAGTTCCGGATGGCGCTCGAACAGGTCTCCCTGAATCAACTGCATGAATACCGCCGTATCCGCGTTGATGTAGTGCGCACCCGTCATGTGAAGGCACCGCTCGCAGGAACTCGAAACGTGGATCATCGCGGGGACCCTGAGGGCGACCATGGCCTCCCACATAGGGTCCCACCATGGATCGTAGATCGGCGGCGAGCTCCAACGTCCGCCTGACGGGTCGGGGTTGAGATTACAGCCCACAAAGCCGCTTTCGACGCAGCGCTCCAACTCCTCGATGACATCAGACAGGTCGCCATCAACTGTTTGGGGAAACTGGCAGACGGCTGCGAAATTATCCGGGAACATGTCGACGATCCGGCCGACATTGTCGTTCGACAGGCGCGACCATTCCTTGGCGACCGACGGTCCCGGCACGTGATGACCCATGCCGGAGGCGCGCGGGCTGAGAAGCGTCACGTGCGAACCGCGCTCGCGCTGAATTTTAAGCTGGTTCGCCTCGATAATGTCGCGCAGTTGCTTGTCGGGTATCCCCGGATAGATCGGCGGCTCGGAGGACTTGCCTTCCGCATAGGCGACTTGCGCCGTTCGGAAGGCATGGTGCTCTGGTGGTTCCGTCGTGAAGTGGCCGTGGCAGTCGATGATCAAAGACATCATCCATTCCACTTCGCAGGAAGGTCGGAGATGCCACGGAACCGCCAGCCCTTGCCTGTGATCTCCCGCGAAGTATCGAGACGAAGATCGGGCAACTGCCGGAACACCTCGGCAAGCGCAATCTCGCCCATCGCACGCGACAGGAAGTGGCCGGAACAGAAGTGCGGACGGAAGCCGAATGACAGGTGCTGCTTCTTCTTGCGGAACATGTCGAAACGGTCGGCATCTTCGAAACGCGTCTCATCGCGGTTGGCCGACCCCATGACAATAGCGACGGATGCCCCCTCTGGGATGACCGTTCCGGCGATCTCGAAATCTTCCTTGGCGATGCGCGGTGTTACGCCGATCGGGGCGATCCAGCGCAAGCCCTCATCGAAGGCGCGCATCGCGTTTTCCTGCGGCTGCTCGGCCATAAGCTTCGCCTGGTCGGGATTCGAAAGAAGACCCGTGCAGGCATTCGCCGCCGCATGCCCCGGCTCCTGGAGACCGCCAAGGATGATGACGCGCATGGTCGGAGAAATCTCCTCCCAGCTGCGAACCTCGCCCTTTGCCATGCCGCCATACATGACATGGCTGAGCAGCGAGTGGTTGGGCTTTGATAGGCACGCCTGGTAAAGATCGCCCATCTGCTTGTCGATGTCGGCGAGCGCGTCGTCCAGTCGCTTCCATATGGCCGGATCATTGCTGACGTTCTGCAGGCCGAGCGCCATCGCGTGAAACCACTCGACGAGGGTTTCGTTTGGCGTCTCCGTCAGGCCGATGACGTCGCCAATGCACCGCACCGAGATTGGCTCGAAGAGTTCCGTTGTCAGGTTCGCTTCGCCATTCTTCTTGATGGAGTCGATATAACGCTGCACGACCGGGCGCGTCAGACCTTCGACGAACGAGCGCACGCGTTCCTGCGTGAGATTCTCGTCGATACCCTGACGGAGGCACTGGTGATCTTCACCAGACATGGTCAGGACGTTCGGCATGCCCATGACGCGAGCTTCCGGACGGTCGGCTGAGCCCGACGGTCCAAACACCTTGTCGTTGCCGCCGATCGTGCGGCAGTCGTCGAACCGCGTGATGAAATATTCTTTCGTGCCTTCGAAGAAGGCCACAGGCTCCTCCGCGCGAAGCCTCGCGTAGACGGGATAGGGATCCCTATAGAGATTTTCGCCCGTCAGTTCGGTGTGCGTTCCCGTCATTGATTTCCTCCCTCACCCGCGTCGCGGGGTCTTCGCCAATCCGCCACCATGTTCTCCAACCCGGCGGCATGCATTCTCAGGACGTTCCTTTGGAGCAATCGCCACGCGATTGATGCTTGACATACCGAAACGTCTTCGGATACTGATAGGTATCCAAAGCGAGGTTGGCTGTCAACAAGAGAAATGGACAGGCCGTGGAGAGACCGCTTCGGAAGGGAGGAAATCAGTGAGCAACAGCAGCATCGCCGAGGTGCGCCTTGTGCTTGAGGCGCGGGATGTCTCCGTGCAGTTTGGCGGCGTCAAAGCCCTGACCAATGTGTCGGTTTCCGTGAAGGCAGGAGAAATCTGTGGCTTGATCGGGCCGAACGGAGCAGGCAAATCGACATTTCTCAACGCGGCGACCCGGCTCGTAAATTACACAAGCGGATCCATCATGCTTGGCGGTCAGCCACTCGAAGGCGTCGGCTCGCGCGAGATGATCGGAATGGGCATCGCGAGGACCTTCCAGAACCTCGGCATCTATGCCTCGATGACCGTTCTGGAGAATGTCATGCTCGGGGCGCATCACCGGTTTGGCGGCAAGTTCGCTCAAGCGATCTTTGCTCCGTCTCGGATAAGGGCAGAGGAACGGTCTGCACGCGAGAAGGCCATGGCGGTGCTTGAAGAGGTCGGCATGGTCGAGCTCGCCGCGCGCGCGGCCGGATCGCTTTCCTATCCCCTGCAGAAGCGTATGGAGATCGCTCGCGCGCTTGCCGCCGAGCCTAAAATTCTTCTGCTTGACGAACCCGCCGGCGGACTGACGCACGGCGAGGTCCACGAATTTGGGTCGCTCGTCGATGGCATCCGACGCAAGCGGAACCTCTCCATTCTTCTCATCGAGCATCACATGGGGCTGGTCATGAGCCTTTGCGACCGGATCATTGTCTTGCATCTGGGTCGCAACTTGGCCGAAGGCACCCCTTCCGAAATCAAGTCCAACGACGCGGTGATTGCCGCCTACCTCGGGAAGGCGGCATGACACTGGATCTCAAGAACCTCTCCGTGTTCTACGGCAAGACGCAGGCACTGTTCGACTGTTCGTTCTCAGTGGGAGAAGGCGAATTTGTCGCCCTGCTCGGCTCCAACGGGGCTGGGAAGACGACGCTGCTGCGTGCCGTTTCCGGACTGCTCCCCTTCAAAGGCTCGATTGCCTTTTCGGGAATGGCGCTCGACAAGATCGTCGCGCAGAAGCGCCTCGCGCTCGGCATTGCTCATATACCCCAGGGGCGCGGGACTTTCTCCGAGTTTACGGTCGATGAAAACCTGTCCCTCGGGGCAACGATCGTGTCGAACCGATCACAAGTGAGGGAGGACAAAGACCGCTGGTACGAGACATTCCCGCGTCTGCGCGAACGGCGCGATCAGCTTGCGGGAAACCTTAGCGGTGGGGAACAGCAGATGCTGGCTGTCGCCCGCGCGCTCATGTCTCGTCCGAAGCTTCTGATGTGCGACGAGCCATCGCTCGGGCTCGCCCCTTCGATCACTCAGGAAATCCTGGCGATTTTCAAGACGCTCAACAAGGATCACGGCATGACGCTGCTCGTGGTCGAGCAGAATGTCGACATCACCCTTCAATATGCCGACCGGGCCTTCGTTATCGAGGCCGGCCAGATTGTGGCAAGCGGTGCGGCAACCGAGCTGATCGCCAACGAAGACATCAAGAAATCTTACCTGGGAGTTGCCTGATGAGCCTCTTCTTCCAGCTCGTCGTCAGCGGCCTGACCACGGGCGCAATTTACGCGGCGCTCGCCCTGGCGCTCGTCCTCATCTTCAGGGCAACCAACGTCGTCAACTTCGGCCAGGGCGAGATGGCGACCTTTTCCGCCTATGTGGCCTGGCAGTTGATGCAATGGGGTGCGCCGCTCTGGCTCGCCGTCCTCGCGAGCCTCATTATGGCGTTTGCTATTGGGATTGTGACTTTCCGCTTGATTATCCGGCCGATGATGAGCGCTCCCGTGGAGGCGGTCGTCGTCATCACCCTTGGCATCCTCGTCCTCTTCCAAGCGGCGTGCATGTGGATGTGGGGCGCCGAGCAACTCTCGTTCCCAAGCCTCTTCCCTGACGGCGGTTTGGATATCGGCGGCGTTCGCGTGCTCGCTTCCGCCATCGGCACGCTAACGATCCTTTTTGTTATCGCTTTGGCGATGGGCTTTATCTTCCGGTTCACCAGGCTTGGCCTATCGATGCGTGCGGCGGCTTTCGACCATGCCCGAAGCGTACTTGTCGGCGTTAATGTCGAACGCATGCTGATGTTGGGCTGGGGCTTTGCCGCCATTATTGGGGCACTTGCCGCAATCCTGATTGCCCCTCGGCTCTTCCTCAGCCCGACGATGATGACGCCAATCCTCTTTTACGGGCTCGCTGCAGCAACGCTCGGCGGCTGGGACAGTCCGCTTGGCGCAATCGTTGGCGGCCTCGCCGTCGGCGTCGCCGAGAGCTTGGGTGCCAGCTACCTCTCGTTCGTCGGCGCCGACATGCGCATCGCCGTGCCGATCGCCCTCACGCTCATCATCCTGCTCGTCAAGCCCGTCGGCCTGTTCGGATCCTACAAGGTGACAAAACTATGAATGACGGATTCCGCGCGGCGACTCTCAAGTTCGGTCTCTTTGCGATCGTCGCGATCCTTATCCCAGTCTTTGTGCCGGGATACGCACTTCAGCAGGTGGCGATCGCGATCGCCTACGCTATCGCCATTTTAGGTCTGAACCTGCTAATGGGGTTCGCCGGCCAAATTTGCCTTGCGCAGGGAACGCTGTTCGGCGTCGGCGCTTACGTGACGGCGATCCTCAATGCCACCTACGGCATCTCGCCGCTCGTAACGTTGCCTGTCTCTGCAGCCGTGGCGGCCGTCGTCGGGCTTGCCATCGGCCTTCCGGCACTCAGGCTTCAGGGCTTGCAGCTTGCCATCGTGACATTTGGTATCGCGGCCGCGTTCCCGCAATTGCTGCTCAAGATGGGGAGCCTGACGGGTGGAGTGTCGGGGCTTCCGATCGATGCCCTCGAACCTCCGAGGTTCATGCCGGACAATCCCGAGTTGTGGCTCTACATCATATCGCTCACTTGCGCGGGGATCGGTGCCCTACTTGTCTCGCTAATGCTCTTCGGCGACAACGGGCGCGCGCTCAGGGCACAGCGGGACAATCCACAGATTGCCCAAGCGCTCGGCATCAACCTGACACGTACTCGCCTTTGGGCATTTGCCGCAAGTTCGGCGCTCGCGGGACTCGGCGGCGGAGTGTTCGGGATCATCAGTGGTTTCATCAGCCCGGAGTCGTTCCTGGCAATCCTGTCCATCAACATCGTGATCGGCAGCATTGTCGGCGGCGTTACCAGTATCGTCGGAGCATTTCTCGGCGGTCTGTTCATGGTCTTCGTCCCGACCTGGGCATCTGACATCAACCTGAGCCTCGGCAACCTGATCTACGGCCTCGCGCTCATCGTGATCATGATGGTCGCGCGCAATGGGGTCACTGGCTTCATCGAAAAATGGCTCTCGATGACTTTTCGGAGGATGGCGAGTAGCCGACGCCAAATTGAAACAAGGGAGGAACTGATATGAGATTTATTTCTATACTGAAGGGGAGCGCAATGCCGCTGACTGTCGCGGCACTGCTCGCGGCAAGCAACGCCAATGCTGCGCAATCGTCGCCTGGCGTCACCGACGACACCATTAAAATTGGTGTCACGGGACCACTGACTGGACCGGTCGCGGTCGTCGGCGGTGTCGCCGAAGGCATACGAGCGCGCGTCGAGCAGGCCAACGCCGAGGGCGGCGTTAAGATGGGCGACGGCAAGACCCGCAAGATCGACCTCATCATCGAAGATGATGGCCTTGATCCCCAGCGCACCTTGGCGAATGTCCGCAAGATGGTCGAGAAAGATCAGGTATTTGCTCTCGTCGGCACCGCGGCGACGCCAAACAATCTGGCGATCGGCCGTTACATCACGCAGAAGAAAGTCCCGAACGTTTTCATGTATTCCGGTGTCGTCTCCCTGAACGCACCCGAGTGGGAGGTTGGCTTCGTACCGTCGTTTTCAACCGAAGCAGACTCATTTGCTGCGTATCTTCAGATCAACAAGCCCGACGCAAAGGTGGCCTTCCTGTATCTGAACACCGAGACGGGCCAAACCTTTATGAAGGCCTTCGATAGCGCAATCGACGGAACGAACATCAAGGTGATCGAACGCCAGCCGGTGACATCGCAGGACCCCACTGTCGAGACCCAGCTAAATACTCTGAAAGCTTCTGGCGCTGATACATTGGTTATTATCGCCGCACCGCGCCAGGGGGGCGAGGCCATCCGTTTCCAGTCCGAAAGCGGTTGGAAGCCTTTAACCCTGGTCACTAACTTGTCATCGGCGTATCCGGTTCTCCAGTCAGTCGGCCTGGAAAATGCCAAGGGTATCATCACCTCCGACTTCCTAAAGCCGATCACCAGCAATCAGAAATCCGGTGACGAAGGCGTCGATCACTATCTCGACGCCATAAAAGCAGCCAAGGTGAACTTCGTCTTCGCCAATACGATTGGCCAGACCGGATATGCAATTGGCGACACGCTCGTCCAGTCCCTCGAAAAGCTCAAGGACCCCACCCGCGAAGAGCTGATGAAGGTCGTTCATAACATGGACGGTTGGAAGAACCCATTGCTCCAAGAGGGCATCACAATGACAACCAAGGAAGGATCCGACATCTACCCTGTGGAGGCACTCCAGCTATACCAGTTCGATGGCCAAGAATACGCACCGCTCGGTGGCGTCTTGGACTTTGAAGGCAAAACATACGAATAGCTCCCTACCAGTGGGTGCCGGCAACCGGCGCCCACACAGGTGAGGCAGATTTGGCAAGCATGGGCGGCAAAATTTACCGGGTCCGATAGTTGAACGACGAGCGCGGGAATTGTCGACATCTTCGCGGCAGGACGGCGCTCTTGGTCGTCATGCATTCGTACGTCCCGATTGGTACTAAGGAGCAGGCTTGGAATTCACTCGTCAGTCGGATAACGACCCTGCGTGAGATTGAACACCGCCGTGAGGTTGACGATGATGCTGGAGGTGCACTCCTCCTTGTTGATGACGCGGGCGTCGAGAACCTTGCTGGCGCTGCGGAGGCGTGATGCGGCTCCCTGCGGAAGGGACAGATGGCGATCTTCAACCCGACGGGCGACGTAACCGGCAAAGCCCGCATCATCGAACGAACCTTTGACGGTGACCCGAACCCCTCGACACTCTCGGTGCAAAAGATCCTCTTGGTTCCATGTTGGATGCGATGGGGACGGCGTTGTTTCGCGTTCGCAGGCGCTACCGCGCAATTGACATACCGCGCGGTCACCTCGCCTTGGCATTCCACCTGTTCATTTGAACACGGCTTACTGATCGCAGCGTGGATATCTGCCCATCCCCAAATGGGGCGGCAACTCTTCCTCCAACTCGTCAACGCGCTGCGAACTCAGGCCATGACCCGCACATCCTCATCACCCGTCAAAGCCCCGCTCCAACCTCGCTGCATGCTGCCCTAAAATTCAAGGCACTTGGAGTGGCAAATCGAGCAATTCGATCGCCACACAGTCGTCGATGATGGAAGGCGGTACCTGAAAGGCTGACAGAATTTGGCGCACGACCTTTTCAGGATGATCGTGCTCCTGCTCTTGCCGGAGAAGCGTTGTCATCGACGCGAGAACGGTGCCAATCATCATATCTCGCCCGATCGTGACGCTTTGCAATTTGAATTCGCCCGACTCGATGCCCTCCTGAACGGACGCCGTTGCGTATTGGAACGTATCCGAACCGAAAATGGGCCCGACACTGGAAAGGTTGATCATCGCCCAACCCCAAGAAGGATCTTGGCGAGCGCGATGCAGGTAATAACGGATGGCCAGCGCAACCCGCATCGCGCAGATAGGAAGTGTTCGCATGAGCTCTTGCACTGCAACGTTGAACTCATGGCTCATTTCATAGGTGAGCACCTCGAACAGCTCGTCAATGTCAGAGAAATAGTTGTAAAAGGTCCCCCGTGAGATGAGGGCGATCCCACACACTTCTTCGATACGCGTTGACCTCCCGTTTGGACGGCCAAGCAGATGAAACGCCGCTGAAAGGATAGTCGCCCGGGTACGCGCACGCTTCTCCACGCCGATCTGCGCACGCCGTTCCGGGCTTATTTTCGTCGCCATGCCTGCTCGATTCCTCATTCAATCGCAGCGTATATAGGCCGGTCATGTCACGAAACCATTTTCAGAACAATGCATGGGATTTTTGGAAATCTTACCGATCAGCTCCGTTCGAAGCATGAGAAAATACTGTTTTGATGCAAGTAGTTCTGCCGACATCGGGACGTAAACTGCCTGCGACGAAGATGTGCGACATCGTGCCATGAACCTGCTTTCGACGGCCGCAACAGTTGCCGCCTTCGGAAGGATTGATCATGACGTCTTACGTTTCAAGCGCCAAAGCCTGGATTTCGCGGATGACCCTTTCTACGGAAAGACCACAGTCTTCAGGCCATTGAGCATGACACGGGTTTCAAGATGCAATTTGACGGCCTTGGCGAGCACCCGGCTTTCAATATCGCGGCCGGTCGCGACAAGATCCTCCGGCCCCATCGCGTGATGCACACGCTCGACTTGCTGCTCGATGATCGGTCCTTCGTCCAGATCAGGAGTGACATAATGCGCCGTGGCTCCGATCTGTTTGACACCCCTTTCAAAGGCCTGATGATAGGGCTTGGCTCCCTTGAAGCTTGGCAGGAAAGAGTGATGAATATTGATAATCCTTCCGAACAGGCGGCTCGAAAGCTCCGTCGACAGAACCTGCATATAGCGCGCCAGGACGATCAGATCCGATTGCGCATCGCTCATCAGCGTCAGGAGCTTTTCCTCTTGTTGAGCCTTCGTATCGCTGTTTACCGGCAGGTAATGGAAAGGTGCGCCCTCACGCTCCGCTGTCGGGCGGCAGTCCTCATGATTTGAAACGATTGCCGCAACCTCCGCGTTCAACCAGCCAACCCGGATTTGGTAGAGCAGATGTAAGAGCGCGTGATCGAATTTCGAAACCATGATGATGATCCGCGGCTTCCGTCCGACGTCGATCAACTCGAGCTTCATGGAAAACCGTTCAATCGGAGATTTCAGTGCACGACGAACCATGGCCTCCGTGACCGCTGTCGGGACAGAAAACGCGATGCGCATGAAAAAGGTGTTGGAGACACGATCCCAGAATTGATTGGAATCGGAAATGTTGGCGCCGAGCGCTGCAAGTTCAGAGGTCACCGCGGCGACGATTCCAGGCTTGTCTTGACATGACAAAGTCAAGACGAAGTTCTGCTGCACGGAGATTGTTTTCATTGCATAAAGCCTACTTCGATATGTGACTTGCCAGAAAGTCTCGGATCCATTCGGCCGTTTTTCCAACACCGCCGAATGGATAGAAATGCAAACAAACTGATCCGTGCTTGCTTGGATCGAGCCTTCTTATGAACTCCGCCACAAGCGCATCCGGGCCGGCGGTATTCAGAAGTTTCCGGATCGAGAGCCCGTATTTCGCCATGACTTTCGTGGACGCGCCGACGCCGCAGATCGTGGCGAAGCGTAACAGGGTTTTCACACTGGCAGGCCCTGGGACACCAATGCGTATGGGTGCTGTTATGCCCGCCTGGCGAAGGCGCCCGATCCATTCGATGACCGGTTCGGCCTCGAAGGAAAACTGCGTCGTGATGTCATATTCCAGCCCAGCGGCGGTCAGGAGGGCATGTTTTTCCTGCAGCACCTCGAAAAGCACCCCGTCACGGATCTTTGGATGCCCTTCCGGATATCCGGCTATGCCGACCTTCCTGATTCCATGCTTGGACAACAGTCCCGAACGAATGATGGCCAAAGAATCCTCATATGGCCCGACAGGCACGTCAGGATCGCCGGCCACGATAAATAGACGATCGACGTTCGCCACGCTCACAAACAACGCCAAGAGACGATCCAGTTCTGCAGCCGAGCCCAAACGTCTGGCGGAAATATGTGGCACCGGATGAAAGCCGAGCTCTTTCACCGTTGCCGCGGCTGCAAGGCGCGCGTCATGATTTTCATTGGGAATGAAGGCAATTGAAACGCATGTGGCCGGTGCAAGCAGTTTGCTCACATCTTGGAGGCCGGCAGTGTCTTTTCCTGTGATTTCGAATGAGTATCCGTCAATCAATGCTGCGCGTGGCGACATCACCGGTCGCACGGCAAGGGCGTCTTCCGCCATATCGATATTATGCATCATGCGATGGCCCCTATAGACGTCTTCGGAAATTGTCGACGATCCCCAGCTGGATCGCACAAGGGATGCGTACGGCAGACTGCCGCGGTCCCGCTGAGGGCCACTGGGCAGTGCTGCCGTTCACCATGAAGCTTGCTTTGAGCGCCAAGCGGCTTGAGGTTACTGCTGGCCGGTCTTGATGACTTTTTCGAAGTAGGGAGCCGGAGCTACCTTGGCGCGAATTTCGCGGAGCTGGTGCGTGCCGACCGGAAGGCGCTGGGAATTTGGCTCACCCCAAAGCACTGTGACTTCCGTACCGGGTTCGGCGTGCTCAATATCAACGAGCGAGAGCGAGATGACCCGATTGGCATTGGCGGAATAGGCAAGCCATTGCGATATGCCGACGCGTTTGCCACCTTTCATGATCGCGTCCGACTGGAACGTCGCATACATCGGATTTGGCAGCTTCATGAACATGCCGCCGTTGTCCGGATCGATCAGCGACGAGTTCATGCATGCCATGACGTCGTCGTTGTTCCATTCGAGCGTCACTTTCTTTCGCTTCGGATTGGCGACCCTTTCACGCAGGGCTTCCTTACCAATGAAATCGTGATTGAAGTCGATCAGCGACTTGTAACCGACTTCAACCGGATCGACGTAGTAGTCCTCAATCTTGTCGGACAGGAAGCTGCCGCCGAGCGAGGCGACCGACTCCAGGAAGTACTGGTTCAGCCATTCGCGGTAGGGCTTCATTTCGGCGCTGTGATAGATGGCCGGAAGCGGCATTGGCATCCAGCCGGATTCCTGCGCGGTGGTCGAATAGGCCATCGCTCCAATCTTGCGCATGCCATATTTTTGCCCGACCTCGGCAAAGGCGGCGCGAATCTCGTGCTGAATGTCCCAAGGCCCGTAGATTTCGTAGCCAGGCTCGCCTGCCATGCCATGGCGAAGGGCACGAACCGCGTGACCAGCAATCTGGAATTCACCGATATTGAAGAACTTGATGTCCGGCAACGTCCCGTCCGAAACCTCACGCACCAAGGGAAGCGCGTTGGGGCCCTGGATCTGGATACGGAAGACATCGCGCGTTCCCGAACGGATCGAGAAGTTGTCGTCCCGCACCGCGGTCACATTCATGCCGCTGATTTCGGCGTTGTACTGCACCCAGTCACTGGCAAAAGGGGCGCCGACGATGCGCAGAAATTCCTCTTCCTCGCGGAAGACAATGGCATCGCCGATCATATAACCGTCGTGGCCGGCCAGCACCAGTTGTTTGCCGCGCAAAACCGGGAAGGAATCGAACTTGTTGGTCGCCAGCGTGGAAAGAAACTTTACGGCGTCCGGACCGCGAAGATGCAGTTCCGTCATGTGGTAGGAAAGCTCAAGCAGCGCAACGCTATCCTTCCAGGATCTCACCTCATCGCGCCAATTGGTGAACTCCGGTGGAATAACCGGGAATGTGTAAGGCCCGATGTTGGACCCACGAAGCAATTTTACCGGACCTCCGGCGTCATTGACAATGGACTCCAGGTTCTTGAGTCCCACGCTTGGTGCGATATTCATGTTCAGCTCCTCCCTGATACTGAAAATAAACTGCTAATATTTCGGCAAGCTTTAAACACGCAGCAACGATTTCGCTTCAAAACCCCACTATTGTTGCAGCCCAGCCCTTGGCGCCGGGCGATCGCTTTGCGACGCGGCTCCAAGCTCCCAGGACGACATCGCTCTTTCTTCAACGCCAAGTGGAATCTAGCTAACGGCCATGATCCGCTTTCAACTCTATACATTCATAAATTACACATACTGTCAATTTGATATTTTGTTCAATTTGAAAAATCTGCAGCGACCCTTTGAAGGGATTTGAACCCTATGTGGAATAACAATGATTTAGGGAACGACAGAACTATCTGCCTAAAAGCTCGTTCGGGGCGAACTGAGCTGTGGCGCCCTACGGTTCGCGTATTGCGTTGTCGAGGCCACGCAGCAGCGGATACAGGAAATAGGAGATCACCGTGCGGTTGCCGACCTTGATTTCCGTGGTCACAGTCATGCCGGGAAGCAGCCGCACCGGCACATCTGTGGCATTCAACCGGGTATCGGCAAGCAGGATGCGCGCCTTGAAGAAGGGGGCGGACGGCTGGCTCGGGGTGGCGGTCTGTTCCGGTTGGCCGGTGAGGAAAGTGTCCTCGCTGATCGTTCGCACTTCGCCTGTTGCCGTGCCGTATTTCTGGAAGGGATAGGCGTCGAGCTTGACGCGGGCTTCCTTGCCGACGACCACGCGGCCGATGTCGCGGGTGTTGATCGAGACTTCTGCTTCGAGCGGCACGTTGATCGGCACCAGCGTCACCACCGGCTCGGCCTCGCGCACGACGGAACCGACCGAGCGCTGGGCAAGATCGAGCACGACGGCATCGGCGGGTGCAGTCAGCGCCACCATGTTACGGCGCAGCTCCATCTTCTTCAGCTCTTCGCCGGTCATGTCACGCTGGCCGCGCAGGTCCACCAGCTGCTCCATCGCGGCGCGGCGGAAATCCTCGATGAAGGCCTGGCGGTCGGCGCTCAGTTTCGCGTAGGCGTGGACCGCCTCCTCGGCCTTGCCGCGCACCGCGGTGATATCGGCCTCCACATCGAGGCGAGCGTCGCGCGAGCCGAGCATGGTGAGCAGCGAACCGCTTTCCTTATCATAGAGCTTCTTTCGCGTGGCCTCGATCTGCGAGAGGTTGTCGCGCCGGTCGTTGAGCACGGCCTCCTGATTGCGGTTTGCCGCAAGTGCGGACGATTGGCCGGCGATCTGCTGTTCGAAATTCTGCAGCTGCGCCGTGTAGAAGGCCCGCCGCTGGGCGAAGAGCTGCAGCTGCAGCTGCTCATCCTGCGTGTTGCCGGCGATCTTCGAATAGTCCTCGCCGGTAAGCTCGGCCTCCAGGCGCTTCACCTGGGCGTCGAGAGCGGAAAACTTCGCCCTCAGTTGGCCAACATCGGCCTGGCTGAAGGTGGCGTCGAGCGTCGCCAGCGTTTGGCCGGCATGCACCACCTCGCCGACCTTGACGTCGATCGTGCGGATGATCGAGGTTTCGAGCGGCTGGACGACGATAGTGGGCTGTGTGGTGACGAGCTTGCCGGGCGCAATCACCACCTCGTCGATGGAGGAGACCGAGGCCCAGGTGATCGCTGCGGCAAGCAGTGCTGTCACGCAATACAGCGTCATGCGGGCAACGCGCGGCGGCGCGCGTTCTTCGAGTTCGACGGCATCGGACTGGAACTCGGCAATTGCCGGTGGCAGCGGTGGGCGGGCGATGAGTTCCCTGCCCTTCTCCGGCTCCTTGTCTGATGGCCCCTTGCCCGAAGGGACCGGCAGGTTCTCGCTGGGTTTTCTGCTGTGCGCGTTCATGCGACCTGCCTCATCTGCTGGGCCCACAGGTGGCGATAGGTCATGCAGCGCGATACAAGCTGATCGTGCCGGCCGATATCGGCGACCTTGCCACGCTCGATGACGAGAATGGCATCGGCATCGACGAGCGTCGAAAGCCGGTGCGAGACGATGATGACGGTGCGGCCGGCGGCGATGCGGCTCAGATTCTCGCGGATGATCGCCTCGCTGTCGGGGTCGAGGGCGCTCGTCGCCTCGTCGAAGATCAACAGCTTCGGATCGGTGATCAGCGCCCGGGCAATGGCAAGCCGCTGCTTCTGGCCGCCTGACAGATTGGAGGCGTTTTCCTCCAGCATCGTGTCAAAGCCGCGCGGCAGGCGCTCGATGAACTCCTCGGCGCCGGCGATACGGGCAACTTCCATGATCTCCTCGATGCTGGCATCGGGCTTGGCGGCGGCAATATTCTCGCGCACCGAGCCGCGGAACAGGAAACTATCCTGCAGCACGACGCCGATGCTCGTTCTCAGATGCACGAGGTCGATCTCGCGGCTGTCATAGCCATCCATGCGCACGAGGCCTTCCTGGCTCTGATAGAGCCCCTGGATCAGCCTTGTGATCGTCGTCTTGCCCGAGCCGCTTTTGCCGACCACCCCGAACAAGCAGCCCGCCGGAATGGCGAAGGAGACATTGTCGAGCGCCGGCGCGCTATCCGGGCCGTAGCGGAAGGTGACCCTGTCGAATTCGATGCGGCCCTGTAGATTCGGCCGAACACCTCGCCCGCGGCCCGCCTGCTCCGGCCGCTGGTTCATGATCTCGCCGAGCATGCGCACGGAGAGCGCGACTTCCTGATATTCGTGCACCATGGTGACGATCTGCACCAGTGGTCCCGAGACCCGGCCGGCGAGCATATTGAAGGCGACCAGCGCGCCGATCGTCATCGCGCCACTGAAGACATCGAGCGCGCCGAGGCCGATGATCGCGACGCTCATCAGCTTCTCCAGCAGTCCGGTCATCGCCTGGGCGATGGTCGAGATCTTGTCGACCCGGAAACGCACGGAGATCGACTGGGCCGAATAATCGTCCCACACCTTGCGCTGGCGCGGTTCCAGCGCCAGGGATTTGACGGTGCGCATGCCGTGCACGGTCTCCACCAGCAATGCCTGGCGGTCGCCTTCGGCTTGATAGAGCGCCTGCAACCGGCGCTGGAACGGCCCGACGAGCATCATCACCACCAGCCCGACGAGGGCTGCGAAACCGAGCACGACGAGCGTCAGCTTGACGCTGTAGAGAAGCAGGATCGGCACGAAGACCAGAAGCGAAACGCCGTCCAGGAGTGTGAGAAACAGCCGGCCGGTCAGGAATTCGCGAATGCGCCCCGTCTGCTGCATATGCTTGACGAGAACGCCGGCGGAGGCCTGTTCGAAGAGCGCGATCGGCAGGTTGAGCAGATGGCCGAAGGTGCGGGTCGCGACGCGGATGTCGATCCTGTTCGTCGCATAGAGCAACAAATAGCGACGCAGAAAAGTGAAGGTCGCGTCGAAGACGAGCGCGATCGCTATGCCCGCCGTGAGAACCGTCAGCGTCGCATAGCTCTGATGCACCAGCACCTTGTCGATGACGAGCTGAAAGAAGATCGGCGTCGTCAGCCCCAGCCCGTAGAGCACGAAGGCGGCGAGCGCGACATCGCGGAAGAAGCTGCGCTGCTTGATGATCTCGGGGACGAACCAGCGGAAGCCGAAGGGCCGGTCCTCATCGGACATGCGATAGTTGCGCTTCAGCAGGATCACCGATCCGAGCCAGGCCTTGGCGAACTGCTCTTCGCTGAGCATCATCACTTCGGCGCGTGATGCCAGCGGGTCGAGAACACGGATTCTCTCGTCCTCCCCGCTCCCGACAGCGCCGGCGATGACCACCCAGTTGCCGTTCGTCAGCTCAGCGAGCACCGGGAACGCCTCGCCAAGTTGGAACAGGGATCGCCAGTCGAGCGTCAGATGCTTTGCCCTGAGGCCGGCATCCTTGGCCATGCGCAGCAGCTGCCGCAAGGCAACAGGATCGTTGCCGACGGCATAATCGTGCTGCAACCGTTCAGGAGCAAGGTCGACGCCGTGATGACGCGCGACCAGCGCAAGACAATGCAGGTTGGTATGCAGAAAACCAGTCATGGCCCACCTGAAACAATACGAGACCGAGGCAATATTTGTTTTATCAGTTGAAGTTCGGCGAAGCGTTCGAAGCGCCGGCCTGCACCGACTGGATATCGGCAGCCGCCGCCGACATATCGCCGATGCGACGGACCGCACCAGCTTCGACCAACCCGCCAAGCGCCTTCTGCATGAGATCGACCGCATTGGCGAAGGCATCGACCGGCATGATGATGCGCTGGCGGAAAACCGGCTTCGGATTGTTGTTGGCGTCACGCTCGGTGGCCGAGAGCGACATCAGGTCGATCCGCACGATCGTTCCGGTGATGGTGATTTCGCCGATGCCATCTGCATAAAGTTCGTTGCTCATTGTTCTCTCCTCCGGTTGATAATCAAAACGTCTTCCTCTTTGGGCGGCTTACGTCCATTGGGATGCTCTAACTATTTGAATGGGCGTGCTGCCAGGCCGGAAACGGGTCCCGTAGCCGGGCGGCGGTCTGCGGATCGAACCCTGTCTCCTCACCGGTCAGGCAGTCGTCGAGCGCGGTGCGGATTGCGTCTTCGTCGAAGCCGGCGCCGATGAAAACCAGTTCCTGGCGGCGGTCGCCCCAGATCGCGTCCCAATGCCGGTCGATGAGTTGGCGGAACTGCTGAAAGCGCGGCCATTGCGCCTTCGGCACGGAGGCCCACCAGAAACCCTTGGTGTCGATGCGGCACTGCGTGCCGGCAATCGACAGCAGGCCGATCTCGTCGGGCCTTGTCGCCAGCCAGAAATGGCCCTTCGCCCGGATGAGGCCCGGCCATTTTCTGTCGAGGAAATCGCTCAGCCTGGAGGGATCGAACGGCCGGCGGCTGCGATAGACGAAGCTCGAAATGCCGTATTCCTCGGTCTCCGGCACATGCTCGCCCCAACCGAAGAGTTCCTTGTGCCAGAGCGGATGGCGGGCAGCTCTCGCTTCGCTGAAGAGGCCGGTATTCAAGATGGCGTCGAGCTTCAGCCGGCCGAAGCCGGTCTCGATGACGCGGGCATCGGGGTTGAGTGCGGCAACGATGCGGCGAACCTCGGCAAGCGCTGCAGGCGGCACATCCTGCGCCTTGTTGATGACCACGACATCGGCGAATTCGATCTGCTCGACGAGCAGTTCCACCAGCTTGCGCTCGTCGTCTCCGTCCCGGCTCTCGCCGCGATCGCTCAGGAACTCCGCGCTCGCATAATCGACCAGAAGATTGACCGCATCGACGACGGAAACCATCGTGTCGAGCCGCGCGACGTCGCAGAGGGCTGCCCCGCTCTCGTCGCGGAAGGAGAAGGTGGCTGCGACCGGCAGCGGCTCGGCAATGCCCGTGCCCTCGATCAGCAGATAATCGAAGCGGCCGGCGGCGGCCAGCCGGCGCACTTCGCTTAAGAGATCGTCGCGCAATGTGCAGCAGATGCAGCCATTGGTGAGCTCCACCAGCGTCTCGTCCGTCCGCGACAGGTTCGCTCCCCCGTCGCGCACGAGATCGGCGTCGATATTCACCTCGCTCATGTCGTTGACGATGACGGCGACCCGACGCCCCTCGCGATTGCGCAGGACATGGTTGAGGATCGTCGTCTTGCCGGCGCCGAGAAAGCCGGCAAGGACCGTGACCGGAAGTCTGTTGTCTGCACTCGTCATCGATACTCCCCGCTCGCTTCTTCTACGCCGCGAGCTGCGGTCTGAACGCTACGTCCACATAGTAGTTTGTGCTGTTATAGCTGGCACTTGGGAACAAGCCGCTCGCCCCATAGGCATAGACGCCGTTGTTGCCGCTGAGCGCCCTCAAATCGCCGTTCGTCACATCGGCGCTGAAGTAATTGCCGGTCGCCGAATAATTGCCGTTGGTGCTATAGGAAACGACATAGGTCGTATCCGCGGCGACCTCGACCTGCTGGGTGAGCGTGGCGGTCTGCCAGCCGCTTGCCGTTTCGTTGCCGAAGCTGACGCTGCCGAGCAATGTGCCCGAGGCGGTCCAGAGATAGCCGTTGTGCGGGCCTGTATTGTCTGCCCCCTTGTAGAAGCGGATGCCGGTAACCCAGCCCGCCGTATCCGCCTGGAATTTCATGCCGAGATTAACCGGCTGGTTGTCGTTGACGGAGACGATCGAAGGCGTCGCATCGGCGGCAAAGAGGTTCTGCTCCGGCCCTCCCGTCTGGCCGCCGTTGATGGTGAGCGCAACCTGCGCCGACGCCGTGCCGCCCTTGCCGTCTGCAATTGCGTAGCTGAAGCTTGCCGGTCCCGAATAGCCTGCCGTCGGCGTGAAAGTCACCGTCTTGGCCTGGGCGTCATAGGCGACCGAGCCGTTGACCGCGCCGCTGACGCCGGTGATGACAAGCGGATCACCATCGGCATCGGTGTCGTTTGCCAGGAGCACTGAGGCCTGGATGGTGATCGGCGTGCCGGTATTGGTCGACAAGCCGCTGTCATTGGCGGCGACCGGAATCGCATTCTGCGCGCCGCCCTGTTGATAGAGCACGTCGACCCAGTAATTGCTCGCATTGTAGGAAGCGGTCGGAAACAGGCTGCCCGAGCCATAGGCATAAAGGCCGTTGCCGCCACTCGCCGCACTCGACGGGGCCGTCAGCGCGCCGTTCGTATGGTCCGTCGTGAAGTAGTTCGCCGTTGCGGAATAGAAGCCGTTCGAATGGTAGCTCGCCACATAGGTGGCGCCGGCCGTAACATTGATCGGCTGGGTGAAGTAAACCGTCTGCCAGCCGCTCGCCGTCTCGCTGATGAAGGTGGCCTGGGCCAGAACCTGGCCGCTGGCCGTCCAGAGCGAGCCGACATGCGTGCCGGTATCCTGGGCGCTCCTGTAATAGGTGAGCCCGGTGATCTGGCCGCTGGCGGAAGCGATGAACTTGACGCCGAGTTCGACCGAGTTGGCGTCATTGGCGGCGGCAACACCCGACGTGTCGGCGCCGGTGAACAGGCTTGACGTCGTTCCTCCCCCGGGCGGCGTGCCGACAGTGAGGCTGACGGTGGCCGACGCTATGCCGCCATATCCATCCGCGATCGAATAGGAGAAGCTCGCCGCACCCGTATAACCCGCCGTCGGGGTGAAAATGACGGACTTGGTCTGGCTATTGAAGGTCACCGTTCCGTTGACCGCAGCATTGACGCCGGTGATGCTGAGCGGGTCGCCATCGCCATCGCTGTCGTTTGCAAGCAGGCTGGCTGCGGCAATCGACAGCGCCGTGTTGGAATAGGTCGTGTAGCCATTGTCATTGGCGGCGAACGGCACCGCATTGCTTGTCTGGTTGTAGACGACATCCACCCAGTAGTTCGACGACTGGTAACTGGAGCTTGGGAACCCCGTGCCATTTCCGAAGACGCCGTTACTGCCGGCGAGCGCCGTCAGCGCGCCGTTGGTATGGGCTGACGTGAAATAATCTGATGTCGCCACATAGGAGCCTGTCGTGTGGTAGGAGGCGACATAGGTCGTGCCAGCCGCGATATGCACCGGGTTGGTGAATGTCGCGGTCTGCCAGCCGCTCGCCGATCCGCTGTCGGCGAAGCTGACGGTCGCGACCAGCGTGCCGTCGGTCGTCCAGAGGGAGCCGGTATGGGCGCCGGTATCGCCGGCAGCCTTGTAGTAGCGGATGCCGGTAATCATGCCGCTGGACGAAGCGACGAACCTCATCCCAAGTTCGAGCGACTGACCTTCGTTGAAGCTTGCGCCCGTCGGCCCTTCGCTTGATTTAAACAGCGTTTCCCCGGCAGGGCCTTGGTTTACGGTGAGGCTGACGTTGCCCTGATCCGTGCCGCCGCGCCCGTCCGACAGCGTATAGGTGAAGCTTGCCGGCCCCGAATAATTGTTGCTCGGCGTGAAGATGACGGTGCCGTTCTGCTTATTGAGCGTCACCGTCCCGTTGACGGCATTGCCGACGGCCGAAATCGTCATCGCATCGCCATTGGGATCTGTGTCGTTTCCGATGAGCGAGGCGATCGAGACGACGAGGCTGTCGTTGCGGGTGATGGCCAGCCCCGCGTCGTCGGTCGCAACCGGCGCGCTGTTGGGGCCGGCATCGAAGACCACGTCGACCCAATAGTTGGTGCCGGTACCGGGGCTCTGGCCGGGGAATGTGCCGGCATTGTCGCCATAGGCATAGACGCCGCCGCCATCGACGGCCTTCAGCGCGCCGCTGGCATAGGGGCTGGCGAAATAATTCTCGGTGGCGGAGTAGAAGCCGTTGGTGTGATAGGAGGCCACATAGGTCGTGCCGGCGGCAATCTGGATCGGGCTGGAGAACATCACCGTCTGCCAGCCGGAAAGCGGTTCGCCCACCGACACGCCTGATGCCAGTAGCGTTCCGTTGGCGCTCCAGAGGCTGACGACATGGTCGCCGATGTTGTAGAAGCCCTTGTAGAAGCGGATGCCTTCCACGTAGCCTGCCGTCGTCGCCTGGAAGCGCAGGCCGAGCTCGACGGAATCGCGATCGATCGCCATTTCGACCGCGGGCTTTTCCGCAAGCGTCCATAGGCCCTGCGTGCCCGGCAGCGTGACGGTGACCTGCTTGCCGGCAGACGGCGCCTCCATATTGACGCTGTCGTCGACGGCGCGCGACATGATCGTATAGGTGCCGCTCGCCTGGACGACCCAGTTATAGCTCCAGCTCTCGCGGCCTGACGCCTTGAACCAGTGCTGGCCGCCATCGGTGGAGACTTCGACGCCGGCGATGATGCCGCCGCCGAAATCCTGCGCCGTCCCTGTGATCGTCACGCGCTGCCCTTCGACGAAACTTGCGCCTATGATCGGCGAGCTGATCGACGAGGTCGGCTTCAGCGTGTCGGTCGACTGTGTCGCAAGGATCAGGCTCGCATCCAGCGTCGTCGGCTGAATACCCATGTCCGCGAACATGTTGACCATCGCCTGCTGCACGTTGCGATCGGTTGACGTGGCCGGGCCTTGGTGGTTGTCACTCAGCCCCCAGGACCAGAAGACGGTGCCGGCGCCGAAGACCAGCGCGCCGCTTTCTGCCCGGTACATGGTTAGGCTATGGGTCGCCACCGCATCGCCGACCGTGGTGCCGTAATCGCGCAGATAGGTGCTCACCGCGATGGAAGAGAGCGACAGGTTGATGAGGCCATCCGGACGGAAGCCGTTCTCGACATCGGAATCCCACTCATAGCCGAGCAGGTTCTGCACCAGATTGTAGGTTTCGCCTTCATTCAGCTGGGAGACATCGGTATTGCGCCAGAAGCGCAGGTTCGAATAGTCGTAGGGAATGGAGATCGTATCCTGGCGGTAGCTGTCCACCTGGAACATCGTGCCCGTCAGCGCATTCTCCGGCTGCTGCCCCGGATCGGCATAACGCGGATCGCGCCAGGTGCCGGTGCCGACATTGCTCGGATCCGTGCTCGTGCCCCAGGTTTCCTTGTAGCAGACCATGGTGCGGTAGGCCTGACCGCTGCCGTCGATGCTGCTTTCCCAGCGGACCTTCCAGTAGCACTCGTTGCCGCTCCAGAAGGCGAGGTTGACGCCGGCATCGCGCGCCGCCTCGACATTGGCGCGCTGTTCGGCAGACCAGTATTCGTCATGCCCGACGGAGAGATAGGCATCATGGTTGAGCAGCAGCGTGCCGTTGCGCGCCGCATCGACGCCGGAAATATAGGAAACGTCGTAGCCGTTCTGCTCCAGCCACGAGATGGCGGAGGATTCGACGCCGAAGATGTAGTCGTGCGAGCCGCCGATCGGGCTCGTATTGGTGATGATCGGCCGGTTATAGCTGACCGCCGAGGCCCGACCGATCGCCGTCAGCCCGCAGCTGCAGTTCGGCGGCAGGTAGCCGATCATGTCTGCCGGGTCGACGGGCACTTCGCCGTAGTAGAGGCTGGCGCCGCCCCAGGCATTATAGGCCTGCCATGTCGTGTCGGACGTCTGGAAGACGATATTGCTGGTCGAGGCGTCGTCGCGCACGACGAAGGGGATGATGCTTGCATCCTCGGTGCCGTCTTCGCGCACCAGCTTGGCAAAGTAGACGCCGGAGACCGCGTCCGTCGGAATCTGCCAGCTCGCCGAAACCGACCAGTTGCCGCAATCGATAAGGCCGAGCGACATGTCGACGATCGGATGCGGCTGGATCTGCGCCGTTGTCAGCGATTTCTCGATCGAGTCGACCTTGCGTGCGCCGGCCCCGCCATAATAGCCCATGCGGTAGATATCGATGCGGTAATGGGTGGAATCGGTGGCGATCTTGAAATCGACCGTCTGGCCGATATTTGTGCTGATTTCGGTGGCGAAGCCCTGGATGGTGCCGCCGCCGTCGCCTTCAAGACCCCACTCGCTGATCGGGTTGCCCTGCTTCAGGTTTTCGAGCGCGATCTTGTTGGGCGTTACCGTCGCGACCGACGCTGCCGGAGTCGCTGCCGCCGAAGTTGCCGTCGCTGGCGTCGCCAATGCCGTCGCGGCGGCGGTCGTCTCGGCAGAAACGTCCTGGCTCGGCTCCACCGAGATGGATGCTATCGAGGCCTGAAGGCGCAATGAAGTCGTGCCGACACTGCTGGAAGAACCGGCCGGCGCCGCCGTCTTGGCGCTGCCGGTATCGGCATCGCCGGTAACACCCGTCAGCGCCGGAGCGGCAGGCAGTGTCGCAGCCTCCTCATACGGGTCCGGGCCGAGCACGGTGCGTTCGGATGACGTCGTCGTCTGCAACACCGTCGCAACCGACGCCGTCTTGGCAGAGGTGTCCTGCGCGCCGCCTTCGCCTGCAGGCGCGGGCATCGCCGTCGGTGGTATCGAGGCAGTTTGCACGCCGCCCGATGAGATCAGCGCGGCAGGCTGCATGATATTGCCGGTAAAGGAAGACGGACCGGTGAAGGAGGACGGGAGGGCGGCGCCGTCGAGATTGGCGAAGCTGCCGTTACTGGCAAAGCTTAGGGAACCATCGGTACTCGTGGAAGATACAACCGTCGCGGTTCCCAGCACTGCGCTCCAGGTTGAGGGTGCACGACAGATACTCAACGCTCCACCAAATGTACTCAAATACTCACGATTACTGACATGAATTCTCCGCATCAGCGGCGTCCCCTTCCGCATCGGCCCGCCCTTCGGCCGCCATAGCAAGAGCTTCATTCTGGCACCTTTGCCAAGGGAATGTACGACAGCAATCTGGGGTATGAGGGAGGTATCCCCTACGCCCATATGATGACCCTCAACGCATACCAGCCGGGCTACTTCCAAGTGGCTGACGCTGGTTGAAAAGGCATTCTGGGCCGGTCCGGCTGGTCGAGCCGGTTTTTAACTCGAGCGCCCGTGCTACCAGGCCGGAAACGGATCTTCGAGGGCGGCCCAGTCGCGCGGATCGGCGCTGGCGAGGCATCCGTCCAATGCGGTCCGCACACCTGTCTCGTCCATATCAACACCGATGAATACGAGCTCCTGCCGACGGTCGCCCCAAGCGCTGTCCCACCGGCTTTCGATATGCTGACGAAACTGCTGATGGCTCGGCCAATCCTGCCGGGGCACGGCCGCCCACCAGAGCCCCATCGGCTCGCAGCGCCGCTGCACCCCGGCCGCCGACATCAGGCCCACATGACGCGGGCGTGTGGCAAGCCAGAAATGACCTTTGGCGCGGATTACCCCCGGCCAGGGCTCGTCCAGGAATGCTCGAAACCGCCTGGGGTCGAAGGGACGCCGCGTGCGATAGACAAAACTCGATACCCCGTATTCTTCCGTCTCCGGGACATGGTCGCCCGGGCTGTACAGTTCCTTGTGCCACAACGGGTGGGCGGCGGCTTTTGCTTCATCGAAGAGGCCCGTACTGAGGATGGTTGCAAGAGAAACCTTGCCGAAATCCGTCTCCACCTGGCGCGCATCCGGGTTGAGCGCAGCAACTATCTTGCGGACTTCCGCGCGGATCTCTTCGGTCGCGTCCGAGATCTTGTTGATCACGACAACATCCGCAAACTCGATCTGATCCACCAGCAGGTCGATGAGTGTGCGCCGGTCCTCGCCGTCGCGCTGCAGGCCGCGGTCGGCAAGCAGATCGGCACTGCTGTAGTCGGCTAACAGGTTTGCAGCGTCGACCACGGTGACCATTGTGTCGAGGCTGGCAAAATCTGCGAGGGAGACGCCGTTCTCGTCACGGAAGGAAAAGGTTGCCGCGATAGGGCATGGCTCGGCAATGCCGGTGCCTTCGATCAACAGATAGTCGTATCGCCGCTCTTCTGCCAGTCGCCGTACTTCCGTCAGCAGGTCGTTGCGCAGGGTGCAGCATATGCAACCATTGCTGAGCTCGATCAATGTCTCCGTCGTATGCGACAGGTTGCAGCCGCCGTCTCGAATGAGACTGGCGTCTATGTTCACTTCGCTCATATCGTTGACAATGACAGCGACCCGCAGGCCCTGACGATTATTCAGGACGTGGCTAAGAAGCGTCGTCTTACCAGCGCCGAGGAAGCCGGCCAGCACGGTTACCGGGAGCCGCTCGATCCTGTTCATCGGCATTCCTTGAATGCGGGCGGTCGAAGCGCACTTCGCCGCGACCAGCATTTGCGTATGAGCCTCATTCGAAACCGGTCCGTAACCGTGTCCTTTTTTTCACGCGACGAGCTGTGGTCGGAAGACAACGTCGGCATAGTAATTCGCTGAATTGTAGGTGTCGGTCGGGAAGAGACCTGCGGTGGCGGATCCGCCATACGCATAGACACCGTTGCCCCCGGCGACGGCACTTGATTGGGCCGTCAATGGACCATTGGTGACCGCATTCGCGAAGAAGCCATCAGTTGCCACGTAAGCGCCGGTGGTGTGATAGGACGCAATATAGTTGGTGTTTGCGGTAATGGTGACGGGCGTCGTGAAGTTCACCGTCTGCCAGCCGCTCGCCGTGGTGTTGCTGAAGGTGGCGGTGGCAAGCCTGGTGCCGGTCGTGGTCCACAGGTCGACGACGTTCTGGCCGTTGTCGTT
>NZ_ML133549.1 GCF_003985145.1 Rhizobium anhuiense
CGACGTGATGCGGTGCTGCGCAGCCGAAATGGCTCCGCACCGCAACCCGCCGCTACCGCCCCGAACACAGCAACCCAAAACCGCCGGAGCGAACTCAAAACTGGATAAAACTTGGGGGCAAGGTCATAGTCTATGCGCAGTGGGACTGACGGGGTACTACGCGTCCAGCCTTCTCGAGGGACGCATGGAGATCTCCAACCATGTTTTGCAGTCCCTGAACGGGTTCAAACATGTTTCTTCCAGCATGACCGGCTTTCTGATGAAGCCGTCGCAGGAAGCTCGTGATACCGCGCTTGCCGACGCCCGAGAGCAACTGACAAACCTGCAGCAGACGATCGAGAGGCTAAGGCCGACGACCGATGTGGGGCTTCTTGACCGGGCGCTTGATCAGTCGCAAATCATACCGCAAAAGATCGAAGCGATCTGGCAAATCGAAACGGGACAGCAGAAAATTCTCAGCGATGTGGACGCTGCTTCCGCGGCACTTCTTGACCTGCAAGGGCAGGTTGGCAAGCGCTCATTCATGCTGATGGCCAGTGCGAAAAAGATGGAAAATGCCAACAAGAGCGGCCTGAGCAATTCCGTCTCCATCAGCGCCGCCGCCAGTATCGCGACAAAACTTCGCAATGACTATGCGAGCGTGACGACGCCGGCTGACAAAGTTGGCCTGTTAGCCAAATATGCCCCCGATTTGCAAAAGGCAAAGGAACAGCTTTCGCCTGCTGTAGGGACCGACAAACAAGCCATCGCCGCCCAGTATGCCGCTGCTATGGATGCTGTCGCCAACGCTTCGAAGGTGTCGCCTGACACTTTGGATGTCCCAGCAACGGATACCGCCGTCGCCGATCTTGCTGCAACTGGCGACAGCCTCAAGACGATTGGCGACGATCTGATGCGGACCTCCGTGTTGGCGCTTGCCGCGTCGGACAAAGATATCTCTCAGGCGACCAATGTCGGCAACGAACTGCGCGCCATTGTTAACAGCAATAACGAGATCCGCGTCGGCTTCGCCGAACTCGCCGGCAATCCAGACGACGCGCGAGTGAAGAAAGTCCAGCAGTCGATCTACATGTATCAGACCGAACTCGGCCGTCTTGCCGGCGTGGTGAACGACGATCCGGTCTTTGCCGAAATTCCGAAGAAGGCTCAACCCGTCCTCGATCTGCTTGCGGCGAACGCGGCAGCGCTTTCCGAAGGTGCGGTGCGCAAACTGGCTGAGTTCGACAGCGCTGCGGGGCAGATCGACAACACCTGGAACCTGCTTGCTCAATTCGCCGAGACGCAGAGGCAAAATGCTGGGCAGGATCGTCAACAGGCCAATAGGATATCCGCAGGCGCGATTGTCATCGGCATCCTGATTGCTATGACCGCGGGTGCCGCACTGGTCGTCACCCTGAAGGGACCGATCACCCAGATTACCGCAGCGATGCGCAAGATCGCAGAGGGACGGCTCGATACCACAATCACCGGCGAGGCACGGGGCGACGAAATCGGGGAAATGGCTCGTGCGCTTTCCGTCTTCAAACAAAATGCGCTGTCGAATGTCGAAATGGAACAACAGGCCGAGATCGCGCGCAGTGATGCGGAATCTGAGCGCGCCCGCAACGAACTCCAGCGACGTAGCGCCAAGGTCCAGGTTGACGCCGCAATCGAGGCGCTTGCAGAGGGGCTCACGCGGCTGTCGCGCGGGGAGTTGAATTTTTCGATCGATACGCCCTTTGCCGCCGAACTCGACCGGATCCGCACCGATTTCAACATGTCGGTGGCGGGTCTCAGAGAGACGCTCTGCGATATCCGCGAGACGTCTTCCCTCATCAACGACAATGGCCGACAGATGGCGGAAGCCGTTGATGACCTGGCCCGTCGAACGGAGAAGCAGGCGGCTGCACTTGAGGAAACCGCAGCGGCAGTGGAGGAGATTTCTTCCGCCGTCAATACCTCGTCAGGACGGGCAGCAGCAGCGCTTGCGCTTGTCCAGCGCGCCAAACAGGGTGCCGACGCCTCGGCTTCAGTGGTCCAAAACGCGGTTTCGGCCATGGGACGGATTGAGGACGCGTCGGGTAAGATCGTTCAGATTGTCAGCGCCATCGACTCCATCGCTTTCCAGACCAATCTCTTGGCGCTAAATGCGGGAGTCGAAGCGGCGAGAGCGGGTGAGGCCGGCAAGGGCTTTGCTGTCGTGGCACAGGAGGTGCGGGAACTGGCGCAGCGATCGGCTCGTGCAGCCAAGGAAATCGGCGAGCTCATCAACAATTCCGTCCGCGAGGTTGCGTCCGGCTCCGAATTCGTCGGCCGCACCGGCGATGCGCTGATGGAGATTTCCAGCGAGATCGTCCACATCGTCGGCCATATTGAACTCATTGCCTCGTCAAGCCGCGAACAGGCAACGACACTCCATTCGATCAACGCGTCGGTCAATGATATTGATCGTATGACGCAGCAAAATGCGGCGATGGTGGAAGAGACGAATGCTGCCACCCAACAGCTATCGTCCGAGGCGCTTGCACTTACCGACATGATTGCACGCTTTCGGCTTGAAGGCCGCGAGAGCCCGGCTTCAAGAGGGTACGAGGCTGCGGCATGACGGCAGCATGTATTCGCAAAGCACTTGCTTTGAGATGCATGGTTTCCGATCAGAAAGCTGATGAGCGATACGTTTCCCTTGATCAGTTTTCAGGCGCACGATAGTTGCTAAATTAGCAATATTCTAATATACGTGGAGCCGGCGTTTTAATATTTTCGCAGCGGCAAGCAACGTCCCTCAAATTGGCGGGCGTTTATTATCCTATTCAGCAGGGCGTTCGATTTCATGAAGTAGATTAGAGATTTATAGGGGGGAGGAATAATGGGAAAATGGGCATCTTCTCTACTGACGACTCCGCATGGAAGGCGTCGTCTTCGGTTTGCTATCTCGGGATTGCCACCGCTCTGCGCAGTGGTGCTCTTCGCAGGCGTCGCGTCTGCGCAGGCGCCGACTGAGGAGCAGCGCAATGCGATCAGGGCGGAATGCCGTTCCGATTTCATGGCGCAATGTTCCGGCGTCACGCCGGGCGGGATGGAGGCACTCACCTGCCTGCAACAGCATAGCGCCACACTTTCAGCCGGCTGTAAGAAAGCTGTGTCGGCGGTTAGCAAACCGAAGTCGACATCGGCGGAGCCGTCTCCGGCCGCGCCGGCAACCACCGGAGCGGTCACCCCGGCGCCTGCGACCGGCGCGCCGGCGCATCAGCCGACGCAGGCGCAGCGCAACGCCGTCAAATCAGCCTGCCAACGCGATTTTATGGCGCAATGTTCCGGCGTGATGCCGGGCGGCGCAGAGGCGCTCAGCTGCTTGCAGCAGCACAACGCCGCTCTGTCGGCACCGTGCCAGCAGGCCGTTGCGGCGCTCGGAGGGGCAGCCGGATCAACCCCGGCCACCGGCGGCGGCGCTGCGGCGGTCGCGACCACGCCTGCTCCTCAGGCCATGATGCCGGCCTTCTCGCCACGCGAGGAACTGATGATCCTGCGTGAAACCTGTGGATTGGACTTCCGGGCCTTGTGCCGGATGGTGCCGCTCGGCGGAGGGCGGGGTATCGCTTGCCTCCGGGACAATCTGCAACGCGTGTCGCCGGCCTGCCACAGAGTGTTGACTTCGGGATTATAGCCTGGTCAGACCCCGATCTGTGAAAGCGGTAATCCGAACAGCATCGCGCTTCAGCGTCATTCGGTGAGCGCAACGCGGTAAAGACCGGCAGGTGGCCGGTCTGGCACATGCACAGTTTGCGTCTGCACACTTCATCTCCGGCCGGAATCGGTTCGGCACCTGCATATCCGATGAAATCAATGACGGCACATATGAAAGGCATTGTCATGTCATCGACTTTCTGTTTCCCGCGATTGAAGCGGATGCTTGTTTATACCTCGCTCGCCGCCGGCCTGGCGCTGCCAACGAGCGCTTGGGCGGATGATGCAAAAGCCCTACTCAAGGCGATGTCCGATTTTCTGGCGGCGCAGAAGACGATATCCTTTACCTATCAATCGTCGCTCGAAGCCGTGACGCCCGAGTTCGAGAAGCTCCAGTTCGTCAGCTCCGGGACAGCCAACCTGACCCGTCCCGACAAGCTGCGTGTCACCAGAACCGGCGGTTTTGCCGATCTCGACGTCAGTTTCGACGGTTCGTCGCTGACGGTGCATGGCAAGAACCTCGACGCCTATGCCAAGATCGATGGCAAGGGTTCGCTCGACGAACTGATCAACAGGCTTATGACCGCGGGGGTCGAAGCGCCAGGCGCCGATCTCTTGTCCTCCGACGTCTATGATGTGCTGATGTCTGAGGTGACCGATGCCAAGCACATTTCCAGTGCTTTCGTGGATGGCGTCGAATGCGCATACCTGGCCTTCCGAACGCCTGAAATCGACTGGCAGATCTGGATACAGACCGGCTCGCAACCGATACCGCGCCGTTACGTCATCACCAGCAAGCACGTCGTCCAGGCGCCGCAATACACGCTTGAAATCAGCGATTTCAAAAGCGGCGCCGATGTCGCGGCCGTTTCCTACAGCATCGAAGTTCCGGCCAGTGCGAAGACGGTCGATCTCAGCGAGCTGCAATCGCTTGATGAGCTTCCGGCGCCTGCCGATATGGGAGAGGTGAAATGACCTATAACAAGCTGTTCTTCGCTCTCGGCCTCGCCGGCGTCGTGACATTCACCGACATTCGCATCGAGGTGCAGGGATTTCTGCCGTTGTCGATCGGCTTCGCCACGCCGGCGGGCGCCGTCATCGGCAGGCCGCTGACGCCGCTCTCTTATGCGGGCGTGGCCCGTCGGACGACGCGGCGGGTCGTCACACGCACGACGACGACCATCGCCGTGCTTCCGGCAGGCTGCCGCTATGGTCCCTATTACGGCGGCTACTATTATCGATGCGGCGCGTATTATTACGCCAAGAGCGGCAACGTTTATGTGCAGGTGATCGTCCAATAATGCTGCGGTCGTCTATCGGACGTTCGATATCTCCGCCTCCGTCACGCTCGCGGCCGTGTTTGCGGTCGCTCCGCGCCGTTTCAAATATTCCTCGAGGCGCTGCAGCAGGACGTAGAAGGACGGTACGAAGAGCACGGCAAGACAGGTCGAGGCGATCATGCCGCTGAAGACCGATATGCCGATCGACTTACGGGCCGATGCGCCGGCGCCCGTCGCCAGCACCAGCGGCAGGACGCCGAGGATAAAGGCGAAGGACGTCATCAGAATTGGCCGGAAACGCAGCCGCGCGGCCTCGACGGCCGCATCCAGGATTTCCATGCCTTCCGCCCGCTTTTCCCGCGCATATTCGACGATGAGGATGGCGTTCTTCGATGCAAGTGCGATCAGCAAGATAAGGCCGATCTGCGTATAGAGGTTGTTGGCAACACCCGCAGCGGTAAGTGCTGCTACCGTGCCCAGCAGAGCGAGCGGCACGGCGAGTATGACCGCCAGTGGCAAGATCCAGCTTTCATACTGACCGGCGAGCACGAAATAGACGAGCAGCATGGCGAGCGCGAAGATGAAATAGATCTGCCCGCCCACGGCCTTCTCCTGATAGGAGAGCGCCGTCCACTCGAAGCCCGTGCCCGGCGGCAACGTCTGGTCGGCAATCTGTTCCATGACGTCGAGCGACTGGCCGGAACTGAAGCCGGCGGCAGGCCCGCCGACGATGGTTGCTGTGGGGTAGAGATTGTAGAGGCTGATCAGGGAAGGACCTTGCGTCGTCGTGACATCGACGACCGTGCCGAGCGGCACCATCGTCCCGTCGCCGGCTTTGACCTTGAGATTGCGGATGTCTTCGGCGCTGACCCGGAAATCGGAAGCGGCTTGTGCATAGACCTGGAAGGTGCGGCCAAATTTGTTGAACTGGGTCACATAGCTCGATCCGACATAGCCGGAGAGAGCGGAAAAGACCTGGCCCACGGTAATTCCCAGCGTCTCCGCTTTGATGCGATCGACGGAAACAGCCAGCTGCGGCACGTTCGAGCGAAAAGGCGTGCTCAGCCTTTGCAGCGACGATTGGGCACTGCCGTTCCTGACGATCGTATCGGCAAGCGATTGCAGCAGCGGGTAGTCGGAAATGCCGTTCCTGATCTCGACCTGCATGGTAAAGCCGCTGGCATTGCCGACGCCCTGGATCGGAGGCGGCACGATCACCAGCGTCTTGGCCGTGAGCACGCCTTGCAGCGCGCCGTTCAGATGTTGGTAGATCGACAGCAAGTCCTGCCCCTTCTGCTTGCCGCGTTCATCCCAATCCTTCAGCACGACATAGGCGACGCCGGCATTCTGCAGGCTGGCATTGTTGTCGAGAACGGAGATGCCGCTGATGGTCAGCACCTGGTCGACGCCGGGTGTGGCTTCGGCGATCTTGCCGACCGCGTCCATGACAGCATCGGTGCGCTCCTTCGAGGCGCCGTCCGGCAATTGCGCATTGATCAGCACATAGCCTTGATCCTCGATGGGCAGGAATGCCGTCGGCAGGCGGGCAAGCCCCCAGGCGGCGACCGCGATCAGCACCAGTGCCGCGACCGCCATGATGCCGGCGTGACGCGTCATCGATCCGATCAGCCCGGCATAGCCGGGCTCGCCTTTGTCGTAGACCTTGTTGAAGCCGCGATAAAGGATGTTGCGTTTCTCGGGCGGGGCCGGCGGACGCAGCCAGAGGGCGCATTGCGTCGGTTTCAGCGTGACGGCATTGATCGCGCTGATCAGCGCCGTCGCGGCAATCACGAGGGCGAACTGCCTGTAGAGCTGTCCGGTCAGGCCGGGCAGGAAGGCGGCTGGAATGAAAACGGCCATCAGCACCAGCGTGATGCCGATGACCGGACCGAGCAGTTCCTCCATCGCTTTCTCGGCGGCCTTTCGGCCGGACATGCCCGCCTCGATGTGCCGGGCGACACCTTCGACGATGACGATGGCATCGTCGACGACGATACCGATGGCGAGAACGATGGCAAAGAGCGTCGACAGGTTGACGGTGAAGCCCAATGCCGCCATGGCCGCGAAGGCGCCGATGATGGTGACCGGAACGGTGGTCGCCGGCACGAGCATCGCCCGCCAGTCCTGCAGGAAGACGAGAATGACGATGAGAACGAGAACGCCGGCCTCGATCAAGGTGACGTAAACCTCGTCGATGGAGGCCTCGACGAATTTCGTCGTGTCGAACGGTACATGATATTCGAGGCCCGGCGGAAAGCTCTTCGAGAGCTCTTCCATTTTCGCCCGCACGGCCTGTGCAACCGAGATCGCATTGGCTTCCGGCAGTTGGAAAATGCCGATGCCAGCCGCCGGCCTGCCGTTCTGCATGAAGGACTGGCTGTAGGTCTGGGCGCCGAGTTCGACGCGGCCGATATCGCGGATCCGGGTCACACGGCCGCCCTGTCCGCTTTCCACTTTGACGACGATATTCTCGTAGTCGGCCGCCTCGTTCAGCCGGCCATTGACGTTCAGCGTATATTGGAAGACCTGCCCCTTCGGCACCGGCGGAATGCCGATCTGGCCGGCGGCGACCTCCTGGCTCTGCTGCTGCACGACGCTGACGACATCCTGCGGGGTCAGGCCGCGCGCCTGCAGCAGGTTCGGATCCATCCAGATGCGCATGGCATATTGACCGGCGCCGAACACGGTGACGTTGCCGACACCTGGCAGGCGGGCGAGTTCATTCTGCAAGTTGATGACGGCGTAGTTCGACAGGAACAGGCTGTCATAACGGCTGTCTGGTGAGGTCAGGCTGACGAAACCGAGGATCGCCGTCGACTTCTTCTGCGTCGTCACGCCCTGAAGCTGTACCGCTTCGGGAAGCGACGACATCGCTATGGCAACGCGGTTTTGTACCAGGACCTGAGCCTGGTCGGGATCCGTGCCGATGGCAAAGGTCACGGTCAGCGAGTAAGTGCCGTCGCTGGCGCTGGTTGACTGCATGTAGAGCATGTCCTGCACGCCGTTGACCTGCTGCTCGATCGGCAGCGCCACGGTGTCGACCAGGGTCTGGGCGCTGGCGCCGGGAAAGCGCGTCGTCACTTGCACCGTCGGCGGAACGACATTCGGATATTGCGCCACGGGCAGTTGGATGAGGGCCACCGCGCCGATGAGCACGAAGACCAACGCCAGGACGTTGGCGAGTACCGGTCGCTCGATGAAGAAGCGCGAGATCATGCTGCTGTCCTCAGACGTTCAGATGAACCATGATGGCGAATTCATTGCGTGGTGGTCTTGGCCTTGGCATCGCCGGCGGCAGTTGCCGGCGGGTTCATTTCCATCTTCTCGGGCGTGACCTTACTGCCGGGAATGGCCTGCTGGATACCTTGGGTCACCACCCAGTCGGCTGCATCGAGGCCTGACTCGATGACGCGGAGCGAACCTTCACGCTGGCCGGTCTTGACCTGCTTCTGCTCGATGACATCGTCCTTGCCGAGAACGAGCAGATAGCTGCCCAGCTGGTTCGTGCCGATCGCATCGTCGCGCACCAGCAGGGCCTTGTCGTTATGGCCGACCGGCACGCGGACCCGGACGAAGAGACCAGGCAACATGGCTCGGTCCTTGTTGTCGAACACGGCGCGCACCTGAAGCGTGCCTGTGGAGGCATCGAGCTGCGGCGATACGTAATCGAGATGGCCCTTGTGCGGATAACCTTCTTCCGTCTGCAGGCCGATTTCCGCCGGTATGGTTGGAAGGTCCGTCTGCTTGAAGGTGTGCCCCTGCTTTGCCAGGGTTTCCTTGATCATCAACACCTGGGTTTCGCTGACGTTGAAATAGGCATAGAGCGGATCCAGCTGCACAATGCTGGCGAGTTTGGTGGGACCGGATACGCCGACCAGCGCGCCGATATCGACGAGGTGGTCGGTGACGGTGCCGTCGAAGGGGGCAAGCACTTCCGTGTATCCCAAGTTGATCGTCGCGAGCTCGAGATTGGCCTGGGCATTGAGGATGGACGCATTCGCCTCGTCGAGTGTCGCCTTGGCGCTGTCGACTGCGGTCTGCGTGGTGACCTGTTGCTTCGACAAATTGAGCTGCCGGTCGTATTCCTGCTGCGCGCCGACCTGAGACGCCTGTTGCGAGGCGAGTGATGCCTTCGCCTGATCCAGTTGCGCCTGATAGGTGTCGCGCTCGATGCCGAAGATCTTGGTGCCCTTCGTTACCGTCATGCCGTCCTGATAGTCGATGGATTGGATGTAGCCTTGGACGCGCGCCTCGATATCGACGGAATTGAGCGGCGCCGTGTTGCCGGTGAGCTCGAAATAGAGAGTGACCGGTTGCTGGACCGGCTGGGCGACGCGAACTGGAGGTGGTGGAGGAGCAACATAGGTGTTGCCGCTTTCCTCGCAGCCAGCAAGAATTGCCATGCCGGCGAGCGCCACAGACAGGCACAGACCCTGATACAATCTCACACGCATTGCCGCCGCCCCGATGTTGAAGAGCCCCAGTCTTGATGCGTGCCTCGGCGGAGACGACCCCTCTCCGAAAAGTTCCGGGCATGCGATATTATGTCGCGGCATTGCTAAAAATTGCAATAGCTGCTGGTGCACAATTGAACTGTGTTGGAGTCATCTCTTGAGAGACGTCAAAACGACTACGGTTTCCCGAGCCGTTCGATGGCGGATTGCAGAGGGGCATCCGAAACACGGATCAGCCCGACATACGGATTGGCCATATCCGAAACCAGAAAGATCGCGCCGGCGACGGACAGGGCGCAGACAAGCAGAATGGACAGCACCGTCGGATTGGCCGGCGCCTGCAGCCCAAAGGTCGCAAAAAGCAGCCCGAGCCAACAGACGAGAACGGCAAGGAAGGCCCAGGGTAAACCCTCCTTACCGGATTCGACCAGCAGCCAATGGGTCTCGGCCAGCATGCCGCTCACCTCAAGAGCGCGCGCCTGCAGAGAGCGCTGCACGGCATCCTTCGGCAGCAGGGATCGAAGGTCGCCCTGAACCGCTTCGATATCCTGATATTCTCCCAGCGCCTTGGCGGATGGTTCGTCGGTCGTCTCCGTCGTCCAGCCGCGGCTCAGCCGTTTCTCGATGAGTTCACGCAGCAATTGACGCGCCTTGTCGGTTTCCGGCCCGTATTGCGCCATGACGCGGTCAAGCAGGAGCACCCGCGCCGCCGCCGTTCTCATCTCCACTTCGGCGTTGTCATAGCTCGACTTGGCGGATGCGATAAGAAGGCCGAGTGCCAGGGCCGACAGCGTTCCGACCACCGCCGTCGCCAGCCTGATGACATCCTTGGATTCCGCATTGAGATGATGATCCGGCAAGCGGGCGCGCACTATCAATCCTATCGATGTCGCCGTCGACAGAAAGATAAATACAAGCCCGCCAAGCAACAGTGAGCTCAAGTCCGGCCTCCGTATCGTTCACGATCCTGCAGCCACTATGATTGCCAAAATATGCAAAGCTCTCATTATCATAGCGGAAGACGGTCAAAGCTTGGAACTCTTTACTTTCCTGATCTTGCGGCCGGGCGTCATTGCTGGAAAATCAGCAGCACATAGGCCAGGAAAAGCACCAGATGGACGGCACCTTGCATGAGATGGGTGCGGCCGCTGGCAAAGGTGATGATGCTGACGGCAAGAGTGAGCAGGAGCATCACAAGATCTCCATGCTCGAGGCCGAGTGTCACGGGGTGTCCGTAAAGCTGACTGACAACAAGCATCGCCGGCACCGTCAGCCCGATCGTCGACAGCACTGAACCAAGGAAGATGTTGACGGAGCGCTGCAGATTATTGGCGATGGACGCACGCACGGCGCTGATGGCCTCGGGCGTGGCGACGAGGACGGCCATGACAACACCGCCAAATGCGGTTGGAGCGTGCAAGGTTTCGATAATGTAATCGATCGGCCGGGCAAGCTGTTCGACCAGAAAGACGACAGGACCCATGTAGGCGAAAAGCAGGATGGCATGAGGCCATACCGGCCCATGGTGAGGAGCACGTTCGCGGGGAGGTTCGTGACGGTTGCTGTCGTCGCTGAAATAGTCCCGATGGCGGCCGGCCTGAAGAAACAGAAACGTGGCGTAAAGGCCGACCGATATGATGCCAAGTATCAATTGCCGCGCCGCCGATGGATGTTGTCCGTCCGGGCCCGCAAGAAATGTCGGCATCACCAGGCTCAGGGTCGCCAGCGGTACGATGACTCCGAGATAGGCATTGGCGCCCTGCAGGTTATGCTGCTGTTCCGGTCGCCGCCATGCACCCAGCAGCAAGGACAGGCCGACCATGCCGTTGAGGATGATCATAACGACTGCAAACAGAGTATCGCGCGCAAGCGTGGGATTGTTTTCGCCGTGAAGCATGACGGCCGAAATTGCCATCACCTCGATCGAGGTGATGGCAAGCGTCAGAATGAGCGTGCCGTAAGGCTCCTTCAGCCGCTCCGCCAAGTGATCCGCGTGCCGCACCACCGACAGAGCGGAACCGAGGACGGCAGCAAACAGCCAGACAAAAACGACAGTGAACCAAAGCGGATCGGAAAGCTGTCCGAAGAGCTGCTCCTGGAAAACAAGAAACGCCAGGCTGGTCGCGACGCTGACGCCCAGGAACCATTCCTTGCGTAGCAGGCTGTTTGCGCCGACGGCGCGCAATGCCGGACCGTGCGTCATTGAAGCCACCCGTCTTCTGGCAAATGTCGCCGCAATGCGATCCCTAAGACCATTGTGTCCGTCCGCTGTCTCGTGCCCATCACATGGGCAGGCGGAGACGAGGCTGCCTCAAGGCGAACCGAACCTCAAGCCAGATCGTGTGTCATTGACTAAAACTTGCAGATCTCTCTCGTCTGATCACCCACTGCCGGTGGCTCACGCCGCGTCTTCCGTTATTCGCGGCCGGTCGCCGGGATTGCCGCGCCGGTGACGACGGCTGCGGCCGGCGAAATCAGGAAGGCGATGAGGCGGGCGATCGATTGCGGCGAGACCCAGCCGTCCGTCTTCGCATCGGGCATGGCCGCGCGGTTCTCAGGCGTGTCGATCGTCCCTGGCAGGATGCAATTGGCGGTGACGCGGTCGTCGCGGCATTCGGCAGCGATCGCTTCGGTGAGCCGGATGACGGCGGCTTTCGAGGCGGCGTACGCGGCCTGCCTGGCGCCGGCCTTCAGGCCGGGTGCGGCGGCAACATGAACGATGCGGCCGTAGCCGGATGCCTTCATGGTCGGGAGAACCGCGGCGCTGATCGTCAGCGCAGTGCGGGCGTTTGCAGTCATCATTGTCTCCCATTGGGCGGGAGCATCCGGCCCGACCGGCCCCATCTGGAAGCCGCCGACGGTGTTGACCAATGCGCTAACGCCGCCGAAACGCTTGACGGCCCGCGCAACAGCGGCGGCGCAGGAGGCATAGTCGGTGAGATCCGTTCCGGCGATCGATAGAAACTCGGTGGAGGCGGGGAGAGTGGCGGCCAAGGCTTCCAGCTCGTCGCTCGAACGGTTCATGCAAACGAGTTTTGCGCCGGCGCCGGCAAGCTCACGGACAACGGCGCTGCCGAGGTTGCCGCCGGCGCCGGTGACGATCACGGCTTTCTGGTCGTTCATGATAGTCGATCTCCTGACGGTGCAGCTGCTGGACGATGCCGCGCATTGTTGATCCAGGCTGCGCGCCAGTGCAAGCCCGCCGCAAGGGTTATGTCGAGAAGTCTTGCGGAACTGCCGGCGAGTTGCCGCGGGCAGCTTCGTCTATCATCGCCCGATGGTCGTGCCGGCCGGCTGTCAGTGATATTTCGCCCGTTCGCGGCCGAGGATGACAGGCGCGTCGAGGCTTGAGATGGGACGGGTGACATCGCCCGGGATGTCGCCGGTGAGCTGGAGATCGAGATAGCGGGCGCAGCATACTCGCAGGAAGGACGTGAAGTTTCCGAGATCATGTCCGGCATCGATCGATTCATGGTGCAGCCGGGTGATCAACTGAACGACATTCATGCCGTCGCGCCGCGCGATTTCCTCCAGCTTCGACCAGAAGAAGTTTTCCAGCCTGACGCTGGTGACCATGCCGTCGATGCGCAGCGACCGGGTGGTGCTTTCCCAGAGCCGTGCATCCGCCTTGATGAAGAGTTCACACATGTCGTCCTCCCGTGCCGCCTTTTTAGGCGGCGTTGGTTTCCAACAGGGCTGCGGCATCCAGCACAGCCATGAACTGGCGTAGCCATGAGGGATGCGCCGGCCAGGCCGGCGCCGTAACCAGATTGCCGTCCGAGACCGCATCGCTGATGGCGATGTCGGCATAGATGCCGCCGGCAAGTTCGACTTCCGGCCGGCAGGCGGGATAGGCTGAGCAGGTGCGGCCCTTCAGCACGCCGGCAGCGGCAAGCAGCTGCGCGCCATGGCAGATGGCGGCGACGGGTTTTCCGGCGTCGAAGAAATGGCGGACGGATTTGATGACGTCGGCATTGAGGCGCAGATATTCAGGTGCGCGGCCGCCGGGGATGACCAGCGCATCGTAATCTTCGGCCCGCACGCTGTCGAAAGTGGCGTTCAGCGCAAAATTGTGGCCGCGTTTTTCGGAATAGGTCTGGTCGCCCTCGAAATCGTGGATGGCGGTAGCGACGGTCTCACCGGCCTTTTTGCCGGGGCAGACGGCGTCGACCGTATAGCCGCAGGCAAGCAGCGTCTGGAACGGCACCATCGTTTCGTAATCTTCGGTGAAATCACCCGTAATCATCAGGATCTTTGAGGCTGGCATCGTTTCCTCCCTTTGAAACCAACAGGCGGAGAGTAGCAAAGCGCGAGAGGCAGAGGGTACTATGGGAATACTACAGGCGAAATTCCCTGGAACAGGATGATTTTAGGTCCGGTTGGCCCACAATCTGAATCCCGTTCTAAATTAGCTAGTTAGAGGATGATGTCGCCCGAAAGCCGCTTACACTTTTCGGCATCATGCTCTAGACGGACCTTACCGTCACATCCGGGATGGCGCAGGCCTCGCCGCCGCCGAGGAGGCGGGAGCGGGTGAGGAAGCGCTTCTCGCGGCCGTTGTCGAGCGAGAACATGCCGCCGCGGCCGGGCACGACGTCGATGATCAGCTGCGTATGCTTCCAAGCCTCGAACTGGCTGGCGCTGATATAGACCGGCACGCCGCCGATCTCGCCAAGCTTGACGTCGCTGTCACCGATCATGAAGTCATCGGCGGGATAACACATCGGCGAGGAACCGTCACAGCAGCCGCCGGACTGGTGGAAGAGGATATCGGGATGATCCCGCCTGATCTCGCCGATCAGAGCGAGTGCCGCGTCGGTTGCAAGAACACGCGGTTCGCCGTTGACGGTCGTTTCCATTGTTCTTCCTCCGAAGTTTCGGGAGGGGTTTGAGACCCTCCCGCCATGTTGCATCTCAGAAGAAGCCAAGGGCCTTCGGGCTGTAGCTCACCAGCATGTTCTTGGTCTGCTGGTAGTGGTCGAGCATCATCTTGTGGGTTTCGCGGCCGATCCCCGATTGCTTGTAGCCGCCGAAGGCGGCATGGGCCGGGTAAGCGTGGTAGCAATTGGTCCAGACGCGGCCGGCCTGGATCTCGCGACCGAAACGGTAGCAGCGATTGGCGTCGCGGCTCCAGACACCGGCGCCGAGGCCGTAGAGCGTGTCGTTGGCGATTTCGAGCGCCTCCTTCTCGTTTTTGAAGGTCGTGACCGAAACCACCGGTCCGAAGATCTCCTCTTGGAACACGCGCATCTTGTTGTTGCCTTTGAAGATCGTCGGCTTGACGTAATAGCCGTTCGCCAGTTCGCCGCCGAGATCGTTGCGCGAGCCGCCGGTCAAAAGCTCCGCACCTTCCTGCTTGCCGATATCGAGATAGGCGAGGATCTTTTCCAGTTGCTCCGACGAAGCCTGGGCGCCGATCATCGTGGCGCTGTCGAGCGGGTTGCCCTGCTTGATCGCCTCGACGCGTTTGACGGCCTTTTCCATGAAGCGGTCGTAGATCGATTCCTGGACGAGGGCGCGGCTCGGGCAAGTGCAGACTTCGCCCTGGTTGAGGGCAAACATCGCAAAGCCTTCGAGCGCCTTGTCGAGGAAGTCGTCGTCATCAGCCATCACATCGGCGAAAAAGATGTTCGGCGATTTGCCGCCGAGCTCCAGCGTCACCGGAATGAGGTTCTGGCTGGCATATTGCATGATCAGCCGGCCAGTCGTCGTCTCGCCGGTGAAGGCGATCTTGGCGATGCGAGGGCTGGTCGCCAGCGGCTTGCCGGCTTCGAGGCCGAAGCCATTGACGATGTTGAGCACGCCGGGCGGCAGGAGATCGCCGACGAGTTCGGCCCAGAGCAGGATCGAGGCGGGCGTCTGCTCGGCGGGCTTCAGGACGACGCAGTTGCCGGCGGCAAGCGCCGGAGCAAGTTTCCATGTGGCCATCAGGATCGGGAAATTCCAGGGAATGATCTGGCCGACGACGCCGAGCGGTTCGTGGAAGTGATAGGCGATCGTATCATGGTCGATCTCGCCGATCGAACCTTCCTGGGCGCGGATGCAGGAAGCGAAATAGCGGAAGTGGTCGATCGCCAGCGGAATGTCGGCCGCCATGGTTTCGCGGATCGGCTTGCCATTGTCCCAGGTCTCGGCTTGGGCAAGCAGTTCCAGCTTGTCTTCCATGCGTTGGGCAATCTTCATGAGGATATTGGAGCGCTCGGCGGCGGAGGTGCGGGCCCATTTTTCCTTGGCCGCATGGGCAGCGTCGAGCGCAAGATTGATGTCTTTTTCATTTGAGCGGGGAATGTCGCAGAGCTTGCCGCCGGTGACGGGCGTGACGTTTTCGAAGTATTTGCCTTCGACCGGCTCGCGCCATTCGCCGCCGATATAATTGCCGTATTTCAGTTTGAACGGCGACTCGACGATTTTCTGATGAAGCATGTCATCCTCCCTTGATGATCCAGGTTCCCAAGCGAACCAGTGGGAGGAAAATGAATATGTTTTGGCGCAGGGACTAGGGTGGGTCTTCCATACCGCAGTGCACAGTGTCGCAGAGCTGCGACAGCATCGGGTCGCGAGTGCCGCAGCGGCGGAACCCTTGAGGCTGATCAGTGGAGATCGAGCTTCTTCATCTTCCTGTGCAGCGTAGCGCGGCTGATGCCGAGCGCGGTCGCCGCCCGTGAGACGTTGCCGCCGGCGCGCGACAGCGCCCGAAGCAGCGCTGCCTTCTCCGCCTCGATGATCTCATCCTGCTGCGAGACGCCAGCCTCATGCAGGGCATCGGCGGCCGGAATGCCGGCGGCGATGCGTCTGTCGTCCAGCTGCAACGCGATGCGGGCGGCGCGTGTCGCGCCGAGCACCAGATCGTGCCTGTCGACGGCAAGCAGAGCGGCGGCGGAATTGGCGCCGGCCGGGACCATGAGGAAACGGGCGCCTGTAAAGGCCGAACGGAAGAGGTTGAGCTCGATGCGCATCGCCGCATCGCGCACGGTTTGCGTCAGGATCGCCAGCGTCATCTCGTTGACGTCTTCGCGGCAGGTGGAGATATCAAGCGCCGCGGCTAGCCGGCCACGATGATCGCGGATCGGCGCCGTCGTGCAGCTGAGGCTGGTGTTCGAGCAGAAAAAATGCTGATCGCGGAATATGGCGACGGCACGCTCGTCGGCAAGTGCGGTGCCGATGCCGTTGGTGCCGATGCTCGCCTCTGTCCAGATCGAGCCGGTCCAGAGGCCGAGTTCGCGGAATTCCTTGTCGTCGCCGGCAGCTCCCCGGCGCTCCAGCGCGATGCCGTTCTTGTCGGTCAGAAGCAGGCAGCAGCCGGCTTTGCCGACGGTGGTAAAGAGACGATCGAGCTCTCCCGTCGCGCTGGCGATCAGCTGTTCGGATTGCTCGCGTGCATTGCGGAATTCCTGATCGGTAAGGCGCAGCGGTGCCCGTTCGTCCTCGGGCGCGAGCTGGTGCATGGTCATGCATCGACGCCATGAGGCGACGACCGGAGAACTGGCTGCGGCGGAATCGCGCTGGGCAGACGTGTAGACGTGCTCGGCGTGCGCTGAGTGTTCGTGCATCGGCTCCTCCCACCGAAGTTCAGCATAGTCTGATGGAAAAGCGGCCGGTTTGCAATTGCAAGTGTCGACGGCCATCCTCCCCTTCGCCCCGGCAATCAGGGCACAATGCTGGAAAGCGTCAGCGATCTTTGCACGGCATCATCCGTCATTTCATTGATCTAGATCCGGTTCGAGATCATCGGCATCGACCGCAACAGCCAGGCCTCGATGCCGCGCGCTGCCGCCCGGCCGGTCGCCAGGCAGGCGGTGAGAAGATAACCGCCTGTCGGCGCTTCCCAGTCGAGCATTTCGCCGGCGACGAAGGTGCCCGGCAGCGCCTTCAACATGTAGCCTTCGTCGATGCCGCTCCAACAGATGCCGCCGGCCGAGGAGATCGCTTCGGCGATCGGGCGGGTTTCGATCACCGGCACCGGCAGGGCCTTGATCAGGCCGGCCAGGCGTTCGGGATCGGTCCGGTCGCGTTCGGGCGCGAGTTCGCGCAGGAGCGCGGCCTTGACGCCGTCGAGGCCGGCGCTCTTGCGCAGGCGGTTTGAAAAGCTGGATTTGGCGTCCTGCCGCGCAAGGTCGCGGCGCAGCCTTTCGATGGTGCGGCCGGGTGCGAGGTCGAGCGTCAGGACGGCGCTGCCATGGTTCAGCAGTTGGTCGCGGAGGCTGGCGGTATGGGCATAGATCAGGCTGCCCTCGATGCCGCTTCCGGTGATGACGAATTCGCCGGGAAAGGTGCCGGCCTCGGAGGTTGCGGTGACCGATTTCACCGGCTCGCCGGCGAAACGCTCGCCGAAGTTTTTGCTCCAGTCGACGACGAAGCCGCAATTGGCGGGTTTGAAAGCCTCGATCTCAACGCCCCTTGCCGATAACAAGGGTAGCCAGCTTGCATCGGAGCCGAGGCGCGGCCAGCTTGCGCCACCGAGCGCCAGCAGGGCTGCGTCACAACGGATGATGCTGCGCCCTTCGGGCGTTTCGAAGACATAGCCGTCTTCAGCAAAACCGATCCAGCGATGGCGCGTGCGCAGCGTGACGCCCTGTGCTTCCAGCCGCCTGAGCCAGGCGCGCAGCAAAGGCGAGGCCTTCATCACCTTCGGGAAAACCCGGCCGGATGAGCCGACGAAGGTCTCGGTCCCGAGGCCTGCGGCCCAATCCCTGATATCATCTGGGGTAAAGGCATCAAGGGCGGCGCGTAGATGGACGGAGGCGGGACCGAAACGCGTGGCGAAACGGGCATAATCCTCGGAATGGGTGATGTTGAGACCGGATTTGCCGGCCAGCAGGAACTTGCGGGCGAAGGTCGGCATGGCGTCGTAGACCGTCACCGCATGACCGGAACGGGAAAGCAGTTCGGCAGCCGCGAGACCCGCCGGGCCGCCGCCGATGATGGCAATCCGCTTCTGGTTCATAGAGGTCTTCGCCCGATTCTGTCTGCATTGAGTTTTGGCGCGGGCGCGGATCGCCTGCAAGGGCTGAGATCAGTGGTGCGGATGCGTGCACTGGCCGTGGTCGGCGAGAACCTCGATGACGCGGCATTGATCGACGCGGCCGTGGCCGCAGCCTTCCACCATGGTTTCCAGCTCGGCCTTCAGCGCCTTCAGGCTGCGGATGCGCTGCTCGACCTCGATGAGGCGGGCCTTGGCGATGGCGTCGGCCGAGGCGCAGGACTGGTGCGGATCATCTTGCAGGGTGAGCAGCGTGCGGATCGCCTCGATCTCGAAGCCGAGTTCGCGGGCGTGGCGGATGAAGGCGAGGCGGCTGACATCGGCCGGTTCGAAGGAGCGCTGGTTGCCCTCGCTGCGGCTCGGGGCGGCGAGCAGGCCAATGCTTTCATAATAGCGCACTGTCGGCACCTTGACGCCGCTTTGGCGCGCGGCTTCGCCGATCGTGATCTTTTTCATGATTTTCCTCTTGCACCTCTAGTCGCTAGAGGATGTAGGAGAGATGCTTCTATTTGACAAGGAAGCGGATCATGGCTGAGAGCGAGACACGATACCGGGTCGGCGGCATGGATTGCGCCGCCTGCGCAACCAAGATCGATACCGCGGTCAGACGCGTGGCGGGTGTCGCCGATGTTTCCGTTTCGGTGATGGCGGGCACGATGACCGTCCGGCATGACGGCAGCAGCGATCTCAAGGCGATCGAGAAGAAGGTGACAGGGCTCGGCTATTCCGTCGCGCCGCTTGCCGGAAGCGCGGCACCCGCGCAGGAAAACGGTGCGCAGCATCGTCACGACCATCAGCATGACCATGGTGATCACGCGGGCCATGACCATGACCATGACGGCCATGATCATGTAAGTCATGACCACTCGCACGATCATGGCGCGAAGGAAATCGAGGGCCTGCACGGGCACGACCATGCGCCGATGGCCGGTCCCTGGTGGCAGAGCCGGAAGGGCCGGCTGACCATCCTTTCGGGTGTCGCACTCGTTGCCGCCTATGCCGTCGGCCATCTGGTGCCGGCGATTGGTTCTTACGCCTTCATCGTCGCCGTGCTGGTCGGCCTGGTGCCGATTGCGCGGCGCGCCGTCATGGCCGCTTTCTCGGGAACACCGTTTTCGATCGAGATGCTGATGACGATCGCCGCCGTTGGCGCCGTCATCATCAATGCCGGCGAGGAGGCGGCAACCGTCGTGTTGCTGTTCCTCGTCGGCGAGCTGCTGGAAGGGGTGGCGGCGGGCAAGGCGCGCCAAAGCATCCAGTCGCTGGCGGCCCTGGTGCCGAAGAATGCGCTGCTCGAAGACAATGGCCAGACGCGGGAAGTGCCGGCGGAAAGCCTTGCCGTCGGCGCCATCATCATGGTGCGTCCGGGGGACCGGATCTCGGCGGACGGCATCATTGTTTCCGGCGAGAGTGCGATCGACGAGGCGCCGGTGACGGGTGAGAGCACGCCGGTGCGCAAGGGTGTCGATGCCGTTGTTTTTGCCGGCACGGTGAATGGCGATGTGCTGCTCCGGGTTCGCGTCACGGCGGCGGCGGCCGACAATACCATCGCCCGAGTCGTCAAGCTGGTGGAGGAGGCGCAGGAATCGAAGGCGCCGACCGAGCGTTTCATCGACCGCTTCTCGCGCTATTACACGCCCGGCGTGGTCGTGGTCGCAGCATTGGTTGCCATCGTTCCGCCGCTGCTGTTCGGCGGGTCGTGGGGCGAATGGATCTATAAGGGTCTCGCCATCCTGCTGATCGGCTGCCCCTGCGCGCTTGTCATCTCGACGCCGGCGGCAATCGCCGCTGCGCTTTCGGCGGGGGCGCGGCGCGGGCTGCTGATGAAGGGCGGCGCGGTGCTGGAAACGCTCGGCAAGGTGACGATGGTCGCCTTCGACAAGACAGGCACGCTGACCGAGGGCAGGCCACAGGTGACCGACATCATTTCCTTCGGATTGAAGGAGGCGCAGGTGTTGTCGCGCGCGGCGGTGCTGGAGCAGGGATCCAGCCATCCCTTGGCCCTGGCTATCCTCAACCGCGCCAAGGCGGACGGCGTTCCCGTGCCGCCAGCCTTTGAGCTGGAAGCGCTGCCGGGCAAGGGTGTCAGCGGCAAGGTCGGCGGCGAGACGCTGGACCTGTTGTCGCCGCCGGCTGCCCGTGCGCTCGGGGCGCTCAGCGCGGAGCAGGATGCATGCATCACGGCGCTCAACGACGAGGGCAAGAGCGTATCGGTGCTGCTTGTCAACGGTATCGCGGCCGGCCTGATCGCCATGCGCGACGAGCCGCGCGAGGATGCCGAGGCCGGGCTCGCTAGCCTCAAATCGGCAGGCGTCAAGGCGATGATGCTGACGGGCGACAACAAGCGGACGGCGGCAGCCGTGGCCGGCATGCTCGGCATCGACTGGCTCGGGGAGATGATGCCTGAGGACAAGCAGCGTGTCGTCGGCGAATTGAAGCGCCAGGGCTTGATCGTCGCCAAGGTCGGCGACGGCATCAACGATGCTCCGGCGCTGGCGGCTGCCGATATCGGCATCGCCATGGGCGGCGGCACCGATGTGGCACTGGAGACCGCGGATGCCGCCGTGCTGCACGGACGCGTCGGCGACGTGGCGCGGATGATCGAACTTTCCAAACGCACGATGGGCAACATCCTGCAGAACATCAGCATCGCGCTGGGGCTGAAGGCGGTGTTCCTGGTGACGACGATCATGGGCATTACCGGGCTCTGGCCGGCGATCCTCGCCGATACCGGCGCCACCGTGCTGGTGACGATCAACGCGCTGCGGCTGCTTCGGATAAAGATATAAGCATTCCCCGACTTCATCCTCCGGCGCCCGTCACCGGCGGGATGTCCCATCGACGATTCGGGCCTGATCTCGAACCGAAATCTTTGGACCGGTCATAGGTCGGCTCCCCTCGTGGGGCTTCTCCACAGCCTGCTGTCTTTAAGCTTTGGTTATCCATGTTCTTCACAGGAATGTAGCGATTTCAAACCTGTCGTAACGCAATGCACAAACCATCCGTTGACGCGAATTTGGATTGGCGTACTATATCTAGTGTTCGAGGTTCCTTCGATTCGTCAGGAATCGCGGGCTAAGACGGGAATACGGTGCGTTTCGCCATGACGGCGCAACAACGCCGGAGCTGCCCCCGCAACTGTGAGCGGAGAGCAACTGTCCGATTTCAGGTCACTGAGGCATGAGGCCTTGGGAAGGCTGGGGCAGGGTGCTTTGACCCGTGAGCCAGGAGACCTGCCTCGAACAAAACGTCCACGGGCGGGGTGTCCGGAAGGTCGCGTTTGCATGGCTGCGGGGATCTCCGCATCGCGTTTCGCAGGCCCGAACCTCCGCCCCTGAAACCTTCGCATTGAGCCACTTCGGGGTGAAGTCATGTCAGTATCTCAATTCAGGCCGCCACCCGCGCAATATAAAGGGCACGTCGCGCCCGGCGGCTGAACGAGCCGCATCGCTGCAAAATACAGAGCCTTTTCGACGGATATCGAGAGATTTCCGATCGATGTCCTGCGTCCCAATCGCGTCGTCACGAGGAATACTATGACCATTACCGTCTACAGCAAGCCTGCCTGCGTCCAGTGCACTGCCACCTACCGCGCCCTCGACCGTCTGGGTGTCGATTATGACATCGTCGATATCTCGCAGGATGCCGAAGCGCTCGATCGGGTCCGCAGCCTCGGCTACATGCAGGCGCCTGTCGTCATCGCCGGCGAGCAGCACTGGGCGGGCTTCCGCCCCGACATGATCAGCGCGCTCTCCTGAGTGAGGACAAGCGGTGGGGTTGATCGTCTATTATTCCAGCCGATCCGAAAATACCCATCGGTTCGTCGCCAAGCTCGGACTGCGCGCGGCGCGCATTCCGACCGGTGGCGTTGACGCGTTCCATATCCGCGAACCCTTCGTGCTTGTTGTGCCGACCTATAGCGGCGACGGCGGCAAGGGCGCCGTTCCCAAGCAGGTGATCCGTTTCTTGAACGATGCGGAAAACCGAGGACACATCCGCGGCGTGATTGCCGCGGGCAACAGCAATTTCGGCGAGACATACGGGCTCGCCGGCGACGTGGTCTCGCGGAAATGCCAGGTGCCTTACCTTTACAGGTTCGAGCTCATGGGTACGGAAGACGACGTCGCCAAGGTCAAACACGGGATGGAACGATTTTGGACACGGGAACAACTCTGACGCGGGATGCGGGCGCAAAACCGCATAACACTTTTGCTCATCCCGCTGGCGAACGCCCTTTGAAAGCGGCCGAAACGCTCGACTATCACGCGCTGAACGCCATGCTGAACCTCTATGACGAGGATGGGCGGATCCAGCTCGACAAGGATCGTTTGGCGGCGAAGCAGTATTTCCTGCAGCATGTGAACCAGAACACGGTGTTCTTTCACAATCTGCGGGAAAAGCTCGATTACCTCGTGACCGAGGGCTATTACGAGCAGGAGGTTCTCGACCAGTATTCCTTCAATTTCGTGCGCGACCTGTTTGACCAGGCCTATGCCAGGAAATTCCGTTTCCCGACCTTCCTCGGCGCCTTCAAATATTACACCAGCTATACGCTGAAGACCTTCGACGGAAAGCGCTATCTCGAGCGCTACGAGGACCGCATCTGCATGGTGGCGCTGGCCTTGGCACGCGGCGATGAGGGCCTTGCCCGCGACATGGTGGACGAGATCATTTCCGGCCGTTTCCAGCCGGCGACGCCGACCTTCCTCAATGCCGGCAAGAAGCAGCGCGGCGAGCTGGTTTCCTGCTTCCTGCTGCGCGTCGAGGACAATATGGAATCGATCGGCCGGTCGATCAATTCGGCGCTGCAATTGTCGAAGCGCGGCGGCGGCGTGGCGCTGTCGCTGACCAATATCCGCGAGGCCGGCGCGCCGATCAAGCAGATCGAGAACCAGTCGTCGGGCATCATCCCGGTGATGAAGCTGCTCGAAGACAGCTTCTCCTATGCCAACCAGCTCGGGGCGCGGCAGGGCGCGGGTGCGGTCTATCTCAACGCCCATCACCCCGATATCATGCGCTTCCTCGATACCAAGCGTGAAAATGCCGACGAGAAAATCCGCATCAAGACGCTGTCGCTCGGCGTCGTCGTGCCCGACATCACCTTCGAGCTCGCCAAGAACAACGAGGACATGTACCTGTTCTCGCCCTATGACGTGGAACGCGTCTATGGCGTGCCTTTCACCGAGATTTCGGTGACGGAAAAGTACCGCGAGATGGTGGCGGATGCCCGCATTTCGAAGAAGAAGATCAAGGCGCGCGAATTCTTCCAGGTGCTTGCCGAAATCCAGTTCGAGAGCGGCTACCCCTATATCATGTTCGAGGACACGGTGAACCGGGCCAACCCGATCGCCGGACGCATCTCGATGAGCAACCTCTGCTCGGAAATCCTGCAGGTGAGCGAGGCCAGCGACTATAACGATGACCTCTCCTACAAATATCTCGGCAAGGACATTTCCTGCAATCTCGGCTCGCTGAACATTGCGGCGGCCATGGATTCGGCCGACTTCGGCAAGACGATCGAGACCTCGATCCGGGCGCTGACGGCCGTTTCCGACATGAGCCACATCTCCTCGGTCCCCTCGATCGAGAAGGGCAATGACGAGAGCCATGCGATCGGCCTCGGCCAGATGAACCTGCACGGCTATCTCGCTCGCGAACGCATCTTCTACGGCTCGGAGGAAGGTGTCGATTTCACCAATATCTATTTCTATACAGTGACCTATCACGCGATCCGCGCCTCGAACCTCTTGGCGGTCGAACGCGGCACGAGCTTCAAGGGCTTCGAGAATTCGAAATATGCTTCCGGCGACTATTTCGACAAATATACCGAGCAGCTCTGGGAGCCGGCGACGGAGAAGGTCAGGGCGCTGTTCGAGACGGCGGGCATCCATATTCCGACAAGGGAAGACTGGGCCGCGCTGAAGAAGGCGGTCATGGCCTCCGGCCTCTATAACCAGAACCTGCAGGCGGTGCCGCCGACAGGCTCGATCTCCTACATCAACCACTCGACCTCCTCGATCCACCCGATCGTCTCGAAGATCGAAATTCGCAAGGAAGGCAAGATCGGCCGCGTCTATTATCCGGCACCGTTCATGACCAACGACAATCTCGATTATTATCAGGATGCCTACGAGATCGGACCGGAGAAGATCATCGACACCTATGCGGCGGCGACCCAGCATGTCGACCAGGGGCTGTCGCTGACCTTGTTCTTTCGCGACACGGCGACGACGCGCGATATCAACAGGGCGCAGATCCATGCCTGGAAGAAGGGCATCAAGACGATCTACTACATCCGCCTTCGCCAAATGGCGCTGTCCGGCACTGAGGTGCAGGGCTGTGTGTCTTGTACGCTGTGAGTTGATTTCGGCCGCGAGCCTTTAAGCAAATGGCCCCCTCATCCGCCTGCCGGCACCTTCTCCCCGATGGGGAGAAGACATTTGCGGCAGGCGCGACATCCCCTCTCCCCTCGGGGAGAGGGCAGGGTGAGGGGGCTCCGAGCGCCATCAGATCTATTGAGGACATAATCACCATGAACATCGCCGTAAAGCCGATCAGCCGCGTGCGCGCCGTCAACTGGAACCGTATCGAGGACGATAAGGATCTCGAAGTCTGGAACCGGCTCACCGGCAATTTCTGGCTGCCGGAAAAGGTGCCGCTTTCGAACGACATTCCTTCCTGGGCGACGCTGACGCCGGTCGAGCAGCAACTGACCATCCGCGTCTTCACCGGGTTGACGCTGCTCGACACGATCCAGAATGGCGTCGGTTCCATAAGGCTGATGGAAGATGCGGCAACGCCGCATGAGGAGGCGGTGCTTTCCAACGTCTCCTTCATGGAGGCTGTGCATGCGCGCTCCTATTCCTCGATCTTCTCGACGCTGTGCTCGACGCCCGATGTCGACGATGCCTATCGCTGGTCGGAGGAGAATGAATTCCTGCAGCGGAAATCGGCGATGATCATGGAGCAGTACGGCTCCGGCGATCCGCTGAAGAAGAAGGTCGCGAGCGTCTTCCTCGAAAGCTTCCTGTTCTATTCCGGCTTCTACCTGCCGATGTACTGGTCGAGCCGCGCCAAGCTGACCAATACGGCCGACATGATCCGCCTCATCATCCGCGACGAGGCGGTGCACGGCTATTATATCGGCTACAAGTTCCAGCGCGGGCTGGAGCGGCTCGGCGAGGAGAGAAGGCAGGAGATCAAGGATTTCGCCTTCGAGCTGCTGCTCGAACTCTACGATAACGAGGCCAGATATACCGAAGCGCTCTATGACGGCGTCGGGCTGACCGAGGACGTCAAGAAGTTCCTGCACTACAATGCCAACAAGGCGCTGATGAACCTCGGCTATGAGGCGCTTTTCCCGGCTGATGCCTGCAAGGTCAACCCGGCGATCCTGTCGGCACTTTCGCCGAATGCCGACGAGAACCACGACTTCTTCTCAGGCTCCGGCTCCTCCTATGTCATCGGCAAGGCAGTGGCGACCGAGGACGAGGACTGGGATTTCTGAGGTTTGATCGCCGTCTCCCCTTATCATTTGCTTCCCTATCGCCCACATTCAGCGGAAACTAAATTCAGTACTCGCCGATATGGCGCAGCAGGAGTTTTTGATGTCGTCTCTTTTGGACAAGGCCGGGACTACCGTCGAAGCGGATGATGGCGTCTGGCCGGTCCGCAGGAGACGGATCCTCGACTGGCTGGTGAACGAGACGCGCGGCGAGCGGTTCATCGACAACATCCTGGTGGAGATGTGCGAGAAGCTATTGGCATCAGGGGTGCCGGTGGCGCGCGCGACATTGCATTTCAGGACGAACCATCCGCAATGGATTGGCGCCCGCATCCTCTGGAAGGAGGGTCTGACGGAGGCGAAGATCAACACTTTCGCCTATGGTGTCGAAAATACCCCGGAGTTCCTGAAAAGTCCCGTCAATGCGATCCATCAGGGTGCGGAGGAGGTGCGCAAACAGCTGGAAGACACAGCCGACGGCGACGAGGATTCATTCTACCAGGAACTGCGCGACGACGGTCTCACGGAGTATATCGCCTGGCCGGTCGAGCATACGTTCGGCAAACGGCACGTCGCGACATTTTCCACCAGCCGGCCGGGCGGTTTTACGAATGATCATATCGATTCCCTGCGCGACCTGCTGCCGGCCCTGACCCTCGTCAGCGAAATCCGGCTGAAGAACATCATGGCGCGCACGCTGCTGCAGACCTATGTGGGACCGCATGCGAGCGAGCAGATCCTGTCGGGTGTTACGACACGTGGCAGCGGCGCGACCGTCGGCGCGGCGATCATGATCTGCGATCTGCGCGACTTTACGGCGATTTCGGATCTCTGGCCGCGCGACGACGTCATCCATCTGCTCAACGATTATTTCGACGCGATGTCCGACCCGATCGAGCGCTATGGCGGAGAGATCCTGAAGTTCATGGGCGACGGCTTGCTGGCGATCTTTCCGCTGAGCAAGGAAACGGCCTGTCATGATCTGCTGCAGGCGATCCGTGAGGGCCAGGAGTTGATGGCGCAATTGAACCAGCAGCATGCGAGCAATGGGCGCGAACCGCTGCGCTACGGCGTCGGCGTGCATGTCGGCGATGTCATGTACGGCAATATCGGCTCGCGCCGGCGGCTGGATTTCACCGTCATCGGGCCGGCGGTCAATGTCGCCTCGCGGCTGGAAAGCCTGACCAAGGAGGTCAAGCGTCCGGTGCTGCTATCGCGGGCCTTCGTCGAAATGGCGGGCTGCGCGGAGGAGATGGACAGTCTCGGCACCTTCCCGCTGCGCGGGCTCGGCGAACCGGTCGATGTCTTCGCCTTTCCAGAGGGCAGGTAGCTCAGACCCCTCGCTTGTTTCCCCAAAGCAGCACGTGCAGTTGAGGCAGCACGCGGGCTGCAAACCATTGGTCCGCCGTCACCTTGTCGACAAGCCAGTGCATCCGATCCATCACGCCGTCGATATCAATGCGGGCGTCGTCATCGTCGGGCGGCGGCGGGGTGTGGTTGCCGGGTTGGAGGAACAGGGGAATTTGGGGATAGCGCTCACCCGCCCGTTGGGCGAATGCGTAGTCGGCATCGTCGAAGACGACGATCTTCAAGGCGATCTCAGGGCCACCGGCGGCCAGTCGAAGACAGTTGTCCACCTGGTCCCAATCCGTCGGCATTCCGCTGGATGGCGGTTTGGGGCTGATGACCAGGACGTCGAGATCGCGAAACCAGGCCTGGGCTATGCTTCCCTGCGTTTCCAGTGCAAAGCGGTATCCTTGGGAATGGCCAAGTTCGATCAGCGGCCTTAAGGGCTGGATCGCCGGATTGCCTCCGGAAAGGGAAACCGTCAGTGGCTTTGCCCCGGAGAGTTCGGTGACCTTATGCCAGATCGCCTCGGGGGACATCGGAATCCATTGATCGCGGAAGGCGCTGTCGACCGCGTGCAGGCTGTCGCACCAGGAACATCGATAATCACAGCCGCCTGTTCTGACGAACACCGTCGGCAGCCCGATCAAGGCGCCTTCACCCTGGATGGTCGGGCCGAAGATCTCGCTGACGCGAATGGTTCCGCCACTCACGGCCTGTACTCCGCCCAGGTTTTCGGCGTCTCGCTGACGCGAACCGATGATGTCTCCGGGAAGCGCTGCTTGCACCAGTCGTAAAAGTGCCTTGCCAGGAACTCGGAGGTGACTTTCGAATGGCCGAACACGTCGTTCAGGTGCCGATGATCGAAGGTTTCGTCGATATAGCGCTTGAGCGACGAGAGGTCGTGGTAGTCACGAACGAAGCCGTCATCATTCAGGCTTTCGGCGGAGAGCTCGACGACCACGATGTAGTTGTGGCCGTGGAGCCGCGCGCATTGATGGTCGGCGGGCAGGTGATCCAGTTGATGGGAGGCGGAGAGGTGAAACTCCTTGGTGATGCGGTACATCAATGCACCTCCGTCGCCGAATATTGCGACACGGCCGCTTTCCAGAAGTCCCGGTCTTCGTACTCCGTCGGATCGGGAACGCCGGCCAGATGGAAGGCCTCGCGGCGTTCGACGCAGGTTCCGCAGCGCCCGCAGTGGAGCCTGCCGCCCTTGTAGCAGGACCATGTTTCCGAAAACGGCGTGCCGTGTTTTGCGCCGTCAACCACGATCGCCGCTTTGGGAACATCGACATAGGGTGCAAGCAATTTCACGCTGGCATAACCCTCCAGCGCTTCGTTCTGCATGCGCTGGAAGGCGTCGATGAAGCCCGGCCGACAGTCGGGGTAAATGAAGTGGTCGCCACCATGCACGGCGACGGCAACGGCATCTGCCTTTTGCGCTGCCGCCAGACCGAAGGCGATGGCCAGCATGATGGCGTTGCGGTTCGGGACGACCGTGGCTTTCATGGTCTCCTCGGCATAGTGGCCGTCGGGAACCTCGACATTGTCGGTCAGGGCCGATCCGCTGAGATGGCCGCCGATGCTGGCAATGTCGATAATATGATGGCGAACGGAAAGACGTGCGGCACACTTCGCGGCGAATTCGAGTTCCTTGCGATGCCGTTGGCCGTAGTCGAAGGAAATTAGGCCGATAAGCTGTTTTTCCGCGGCTATCCTGTGGGCAAGCGAAACGGAGTCCAGTCCGCCGGAGCAGACGACGATGGTTTTCATATTTTGGATCCCTTGTTTTGACCGGGTGGGCTGCGACCGGATTACGCGGTGCTTCTAGGACAAATCACGCGTCATGCAAACAGTTTTAAGAGGTCGGCCGTCACAGCCGAGCGGTTAACCGACCGGAAAGTTGATCTGCGGCGGCAGCAGAAGCTGCAGATCTTCGGCGTCCGGATTGTTGATGCGCTGCAGCAGCATGCGGCCGAGATCCTCGCCGGCGGCCGTCAGGTCCTCGTGGATCGTGTCGACCTTCGGCTGCAACTGGCTGAGAAGGCGGGATGTCTCCTTGGCGACGATATCGTAATCGATGGCCAGTAAACGGCCGGCATCGCTCATGCCGCTGATGACGGCGAGCGCCGAAACTTCGCCGGGACAGATGAAACCGTCAGGAGCATCCGGGGCATCAGCGCGGCTGCGAATGAAGTCGCGCAGCACACCCGCCGGTGTATCGAGATCGATGGCTTCAGGGATCTCATAGGCGATGCCTGCTTCGCGCACCGCCGTCATGAAACCATGCAGAATATGCTGGCAGAAGGTCAGCCGTTTCGGCGGCAGGATCACCGCCACCTTTCTGCGGCCCTTGGCGATCAGCCGGCGCGTCGCCTCATAGGCAAAGGTGAAATTGTCGTAGTCGACATAGGGGTGCGGCGTCGAAAATTCGGTGCGGCCGTGACAGATGAAGGGAAAGCCGGTTTCGAGCAGCAGGCGGACACGGGCATCGAGCGGTTCGGTGCGTGTGAAGATCAGCCCGTCGGCGAGGTGGTTGCGGATAATGTATTCGGCGGCCTCGACGTCGGTCGTCGACAGGAAGTTCGGTGCGACGACTAGATGGTAGGCGGTCTCTTTCAGCGCCTTGGCGATGCCGTACATGATCGAGGTGCTGAAGCCGACCACCTCCTCGTGCGAATCGAGCAGAATGGCGATGACGTTGGTGCGGCCGGTCTTCAGACGCTGCGCGGCCCGGTCGGGGAGATAGCCGATCTCGCGGGCGATACGGTGCACGCGTTGACGGGTCTCCAGCGAAATCTGCGGCGCGTCGGAAAGCGCCCGTGACACCGTCGTCACGGCAAGACCGGCGATCGTGGCGATCGTTCGCAAGGTCGGCTTGCCGCGCCTGTGTGCGATATCGAAATTTTCGCCGCGTTGCGGCCGGGACGGTTCGGTCACCCTGAGCTTTCCATGCTGGATTTGCCGACACAATAACACGATGAATCCGGCACGCAATCAACGAATGAAAACGTTTTAAATTTCTACGTTTTGTTAATCTTACAGAAAATATCTATTAGTTTCAATGCCATGGCGAAATAACCATATTTTTCTCGACAGTCGAGAAAGGACTTGACGATCAAAGAGTTATAACGTTTTAAATTAGCAACCGCGCGGAGGAGCGCGGTCGTATGTCGACCGCCATAATGGGTGGAAAACATCGGGCGGCAGGGAGGGTCCCGCCGCCGATTTGCAAATGGGAGGAAATTCATGCGCAAGTTTTTGAGCTCGGCAGCGATTGCTGTCGTGATGATGGCCGGCCTGAGCGCAGCGCAGGCTGCCGACGTGAAGGAAGTGCAGATGCTGCACTGGTGGACGTCGGGCGGGGAGGCAGCGGCGCTGAACGTTCTGAAGCAGGACCTGTCGAAGGAAGGTTTTGCCTGGAAGGATGTTCCGGTGGCCGGCGGTGGCGGTGACGCGGCGATGACGGCGCTGAAGGCGATGGTGGCGGCCGGCACCTATCCGACAGCCTCGCAGATGCTGGGGTATACCGTGCTCGATTATGCCCAGGCCGGTGTCATGGGCGACCTGACGGAGACGGCGAAGAAGGAAGGCTGGGACAAGTCGGTGCCGGCGGCGCTGCAGAAGTTCTCGGTCTATGACGGCAAGTGGGTCGCAGCCCC
>NZ_ML133550.1 GCF_003985145.1 Rhizobium anhuiense
CGACCGAGAGGTCCGGATTGACCTGCTTCAGCCGGATCGCCGCCGCAAGACCGGCCGGACCGGCGCCGACGATCACAACGTCGAATTCCATGCTCTCGCGTTCGGGCAGATCAGTCGTCTCGGTCATTCACTCGTCTCCGCTTGGCCGCACGCGGCCGTCATCCCCGTCATGGCACTTTCTTGTCAAAACGAGAAAGCATTGTCGAGCCGGGATACGACAGCCAATCTTCCAATTCGCACAATGATATGCCTCGTCAGTCACAATTATATAACGTTTACGTCAACGTCAATTATCAAACGCCACCAACCCGGCGACATCCCCTTTCCTTTTCCGCCGCTTGCGCCTTATACATCGCTGGAAAAATATCGGAGGATATCATGGATCTCGGCATCACAGGCAAACGGGCGCTTGTCCTCGCCTCCTCGCGCGGCCTCGGCCTCGGCGTCGCCGTGGCGCTGGCGCGGGAAGGCGCGAACGTGCTGCTCTGCGGGCGCAGCGGCGAACAGCTGGAAGCCAATTGCAAGGCGATCAACAGCGAAGGCAAAGGCCGGGCCGACTGGATCTGGGCCGATCTCGGCGACGAACGCTTCGTCGAGATGGCAACGACGGCGGTGAAGGAAAAGTTCGGCGGGCTCGATATCCTCGTCAACAATACCGGCGGACCGACGCCGGGCACGACGGAGGAGATGACGGGCGAAAAGCTCGAGACCTATTTCTTCTCCATGGTCGCCCGCGTAATCACGCTCACCAACGCGCTGCTGCCCGGCATGAAGGCGCAGGGCTGGGGCCGCATCCTGACGGTTGCCTCATCCGGCGTGATCGAACCGATCGCCAATCTGGCGCTGTCGAATACGCTGCGCCCGGCCCTTGCCGGCTGGAGCAAGACGCTTGCCTCCGAAGTCGCAGGCTTCGGCATCACCACCAACCTGCTGCTACCGGGCAGCATCCTGACGGCCCGGCTCGACGATCTCGACGGGGCTGCGGCTAAGCGAACGGGCAAGAGCCTCGAGGAAATCCGCGCCGACAAGGAAGCGCGCATTCCGGTCGGCCGCTACGGCAAGGTGGAGGAATTTGCCGCAACGGCTGCCTTCCTGTGCAGCCAGCCGGCAAGCTACATCACCGGCTCGCTCATCCGCTGCGACGGCGGCGCGGCACGGTCCGTCTGACCATCGCCTCTCAGCCGACGCGGGCGGCCGCCGCCCATGTGGCCACACTTCGGATCATCTGTTCGACGTTCGCCGGATCGTCCGCCAGTTCGGCGAGTTCGGAAAGGCGATGGAAACCCGTCAGGATCGCAATGCGCCGCCGGTCGAGCCTGCGTCCGGTCAGCATTTCATATGCCGATACGATGCGGGCGGTCAGATCGGGCGAGATGAAGTTCGAATAGATGAATTCCTGGTGCAACGGGCCAAAGCCTGAATCGGCAAAATCATAAATGCCGTTCAGCCGCTTTTGCCTATGGTCGAAGGCCATGTTCCAGCCATGACCGTCGAAGAAGCCGTAGATGCTGCCAAAAGGATCGGGCGGCAAGGCTTCGAAATCGGAAATGATGGCCTGGGCAAAGCTCTTGATGTCCGGCGGCAGCAGCGGCAAGGCCCTCGTTCGCACCGCCTCCGGCGATTGCCATGGCTGAATGGGGCCGGCACCGGCCGAGCGCAGCCGATCGGCATCGAGCACGTGCAACTCGGCGTAAAAACGGGCGAGATCTTCTGCGAGGTGCTGACGATCGCCTTCGCGAAGCGCGTCGTAATCTTCGGCAATGAGATGTTCGCCGTCGAGCTTGGCATGGCTGGAGAAGATCGGCGGCCCGTCATGAATGCGCATGTCTGGAACCGCCATCGACAGCGACGGACGAACGATGTCGAGCAAGGCGGCTTCCTTCTGAAGCGCTCTTTCCGCGCCGAGATTGCGGGGAAACTTGAAGATCAGCGTGTCATCGACGTCGACCGCCATCGAATCCCAGCCCTTCGCCGCCAGCTTGAAGACGGAGGCCGTGAGTTCAGGAAACACACTTGTGATGAGAGAGCGAAACTCGCTGGCATCCAACTCAGTCATGACGACCTGCCTTCTTTGGTTTTTTCCCGTGTTCTTCCCGCGCAACGGACGGCATGCAGATCGACATTATCGCCGGGCAAACCGCCTGCGCATCGGCCATCGGGTTACACTGGATCTATATTAGTATAGTTTGAATATTACGGAATATTCATTACAAAAATTTAAGCCGTTATAACCACTTAGTGATCGCGCTCCGGGAATTATGTCTTTTTTGCGCCGCAATATAAGCGGCTCAATCAGAGCATAAAATTCGCAACCTTGCCCCCGCAACCTTGCCCAAAGACCGGTCTCGCCCATGAAGAAATTTTGGATCACCGTCAGCGTTATCGCAGTTGCCGCCGTCGGCGTCTGGCAATTCGGGAATCTGATCCCTTATGCCTCCCGCATCCCCTACCTCTCGCAGTTCATCAAGCAGCCGGCAGCCGGCAATGGCGGCGGGCAGCAGGCCGATCAGGCGCAAACCGATCAAGCGCAGAACGGTGGGCAACATCAGGGCGGTGGGCGCAGACGCGGCGGTGGTGGCCCGACCGTCGTCAAAACAGTCGCAGCGGTGAAAACGACGCTGCCGACGGATGTGACCGCTTCGGGCTGGGCCGATGCCGACGACAATACGACCATCGCCGCCCAGGAACAGGGCCTGATCGTCAGCATCAATGCGCAGGATGGAGCGACCGTCAAAGCCGGCGACCTGATCGCCAAGCTGGACGACCGGACGGCCAAGGCGGCTGTCGACAAGGACAATGCGATGATCGTGCGCGACACGGCCACCCTGTCGGAATCCGAGACCGCATTGACGCGCGCGCAGGATCTCTTCAACCAGAAGGCCGGCACCCAGCAGAGCCTCGACCAGGCGGTCGCCGCCCGCGACACCGCCGCGGCCACCGTCGATGCCGACAAGGCCTCGCTTGCCTCCGATCAGATCATCCTCGAGAACACCGACATCCGCGCTCCCTTCGACGGCCGGCTCGGCGATATCGCCATCAGCAAGGGCGCCTTCCTCAATGCCGGCTCGGCAATCGTCACCATCGCGAAATACGATCCGATCTATGTGAAATTCCACCTGCAGGAGCGCTATCTGCGTGAGCTGAAGAAAGCTCTGGCAGCCGGTCCGGTCGAGGTCAGCACCGCCCCCAGTTCCACCAAGGGCCAGGTCAGGAAGGGCGAGATCAGCTTCTACGACAACACGGTCGACACGGCATCGGGCACGATCCTCGCCAAGGCGAAATTCGAGAATGCTTCCGGCGCTCTCTGGCCCGGCCAGTCGGTCAACATCGTGGTGCATTTCAACAACGACGAACAGCAGGTGGTGGTGCCGACGGTTGCCGTCAGCCCCGGTCCCGAGGGCTTCTTCGCCTTCGTCGCCAAGGACGGCAAATCGCATCTGACCCCCGTCACCATCGCCCGCGCAAATGGCGGCTTCACTGCCATCGAATCCGGCCTTCGGGCCGGCGACCATGTTGTCGTCGAGGGCCAGGGCCAGTTGAGCGACCAGCAGGCGATCAACGAGCAGTTCGACGAAAAGACGCTTGATGTCGCCTCCGCCGAAGAGCCTCGGCAGCAGCAGTCCGAGACGATCACGGTCGGAGCTCAGCAATGATCCCCAATTTCTGTATCCAGCGCCCTGTCGCGACGACGCTGCTTGCCGTCGGCGTCATTCTGGCCGGCCTTGCCGGTTATCAACTCGTGCCGGTCGCGGCCCTGCCGCAGGTCGACTTTCCCACCATCAACGTTTCTGCGCAGTTGAGCGGCGCCTCGCCGCAGACGATGGCGACGTCGGTTGCGACGCCGCTGATCAAGCAGTTCGAGACCATTCCCGGGATCAGCGAAATCAGCGCCTCCAGTTCGCTCGGCAGCACCAGCATCGTGCTGCAGTTCGACCTCAACCGCGATATCGACGCGGCCGCAGCCGACGTGCAGGCGGCAATCTCGCATGCGACCCGGCAACTGCCCGACAACCTGACGACGCCGCCGAGCTATCGCAAGACGAACCCGGCCGATGCGCCGGTCATGTTGCTCTCGGTGCAGAGCAACACCATGCCGCGCAGCAAGCTCGACGAGATCGCCGAGGACATCATCTCGCCATCGCTTTCCACGCTTCCCGGCGTTGCCCAGGTCAGCGTCTATGGCGCCCAGACCTACGCCGTGCGCGTCGAGGTCGACCCCAACAAGCTTTTGACCCGCGGCATCGGCATCGACACCGTCAACAAGGCGCTTGCTGCCGCCAACAGCCAGCAGCCCGTGGGAACGCTGCAGAACAATTCGCAGAGCATGACCATTACGGCGAATACGCAGCGCATTAACGCCGAACAGTTCCGCTCGCTGGTCATTGCCAATCCGAACGGCGCGCCGATCCACCTTGGCGACATCGCCGATGTGCAGGACAGCGTCGAGAACCAGTATACCGGCAGCTGGTATGATGGCCAGCGCGGCATCATCCTCGCCATCCAGCGTCAGCCGGATGCCAACACGGTCGATGTCGTCGATGCGATCAACGCCAAGCTGCCGCAGCTTCACGCCGAAATTCCGCCTTCGGTCAATACCGTCGTCATGAACGACGCGGCAAAACCCATTCGCGCCGCCATTGCCGACGTGAAGTTCACGCTGCTCCTGACGATCGGTCTCGTCGTTCTCGTCATCTACCTCTTCACCGGCCACGCCACGGCAACGATCATTCCGGGACTTGCCGTTCCGCTGTCGCTGATCTCTACCTTCGGCATGATGTATGTGCTCGGCTACAGCATCGACAACATTTCGCTCCTGGGGTTGACGCTCGCGGTGGGGCTGGTGGTGGACGACGCGATCGTCATGCTCGAGAACATTCTGCGCCATGTCGAGGAAGGCATGCCGGTGCGGGAAGCGGCGATCAAGGGGGCGGGCGAAGTCAGCTACACCATCATTTCCATGTCGGTTTCGCTCATCGCCGTCTTCATCCCGATCCTGCTGATGGGCGGCGTCGTCGGCCGCGTGTTCAACGAATTCGGCATGGTGGTCGCCATCGCCATCATCTCGTCGGCCATCGTCTCGCTGACCGTGACACCCATGCTCGGCTCGCGTCTCTCCAACAATCATAGCCGCCCGCCGCTGCTCATCCGCATCTTCGATGCCGGCTTCGAGCGGACGCTCAACGGCTATGACCGGGCGGTCGGCTGGTGCCTTCGACATCGCCTGACCATCCTCGGGATTTTCCTCGGCTCGGTGGCGCTGACGGTCTATTTCTTCATGACGCTGCCGACGAGCTTCTTTCCGCAGGAAGATATCGGCCGCCTGACGATCAGCACGCAGGCCCGCCAGGATATTTCCTATTCCGCAATGGAGGCGCTGCAGCAGCAGGCGGCAGCGGCCGTCAAGGCCAACCCGGCGGTCAACCACGTGATGTCGACGATCGGCGGCAACCCGAACAAACCGCAGAACAACGGCTCGATGTTCGTCGAACTCAAGGACAAGAAAGAGCGCCCGCCGCTTGACCAGACGCTGCGCGAACTGCGCACGGCGATCAACAAGATCCCTGGCCTGCAGGCCTTCGTGACGCCGAACCAGAGCCTGCGCTTTGGCGGCCGCCAGACCGCCAGCCAGTATCAGCTGGTGGTGCAGGCGCTGAGTGCCGATCAGACCAACCTCTGGGCCGGCAAGATCCAGGCGGCGATGCGCAAGGACCGGCTGTTCACCGACGTGACGTCGGACGCCCAGAACAACGCGCTGCAGGCCAATATCGTCATCGATACCGAGCGGGCAGCAGCCTACGGTATCGACAACGACACGCTGCGCACGACGCTGCAGGAATCCTTCAGCGGCTATTCAGCGGCGGAAATCCAGTCGACCGGCGACAGCTACGACGTGATCGTCGAATACGACACCAGCAAACCCTGGGACGACCAGAAGCTCTCGGAGATCCGTGTCGCCTCGTCCAATGGCAGCTTGGTACCGCTTTCGAACTTCGCGCATGTCCAGCGCACCACCGGCCCGGTCACCATCAACCAGACGGGCCAGTTGGTCTCGACCACCGTTTCCTTCAACCTGCCGGAAGGCGTCTCGCTCAGCGATGCGACGGCGGCGATCGATCAGATCAAGAAGGACATCGCCACGCCGGCCGACGTCTTCACCTCCTATGGCGGCACGGCTGAGATCTTCGAGCAGTCGCAGGGCAATACGCCCTATCTGATCCTGGCGGCCATTCTGACAATCTATGTCGTGCTCGGCGTGCTCTATGAAAGCTTCATCCATCCGCTCACCATCCTCTCCGGCCTGCCGGCCGCCGCCTTCGGTGCGCTGCTGGCTCTGAAGATCATGGGCTTCGACCTGTCGATCATCGCCCTTATCGGCCTGTTGATGCTGATCGGCATCGTCAAGAAGAACGCGATCATGATGATCGACGTGGCGGTGGAGACCATGCGCACGACCGGAGAAAAGGCGACAGCGGCGATCCACGAGGCCTGCGTGCGACGCTTCCGACCGATCATGATGACGACCTTCTGCGCCCTGCTCGGCGCCCTGCCGATCGCGCTCGGCACCGGCGCAAGCTCGGAGCTGCGCCAGCCTCTCGGCATCGCCGTCGTCGGCGGCCTTGTTGTCTCGCAGATGCTGACCCTGTTCATCACCCCCGTCATCTTCGTCGAGATGGACCGCTTCGGAAACTACCTCGGCCGGCTGATGGGCCAGAAGAAGGTCGAGGAGCCGAAGGTGCAGGAGGTAAGGGCGATGGCTGCCGAGTGATGACGGCCCTCTGAGTTCGGCGTTGCCGATCAGCCCTTGCGGCGCACTTCTTCTTCCAACCGGGAGAGGAAGTGCGCCGCGATCACATCAACTTCCACTCCTCTTGAATGTGTCACGCCTCTGTGGCATCACCCGCCCTCCTTGATCCGGGCGTTCGTTCGCCCTTGCGGAGTAAAGCTCCGTCTCCAATAACAATCGACATGAAGAGGTGCGGGCATGGCTCAGGCGCTGGGTTTCGACTTCGGCACGACGAATACGGTTCTCGCCCTGGCGGATGGCGGGGCGACGCGCTCGATGGCGTTCACGAGCACGGAAGGCACGGCCGACAGCATGCGCACGGCGCTTTCCTTCATGAAGGATGCACAGCTCGGCGCATCAGCGCTGAAGGTGGAGGCGGGCCATGCGGCGATCCGGCAGTTCATCGACAATCCCGGCGAATGCCGCTTCCTGCAATCGATCAAGACCTTTGCGGCGAGCGCCCTGTTCCAGGGCACGCTGATCTTCGCCAAGCGGCATAATTTCGAAGATCTGATGGAGATCTTTATCAGGCGCCTGCGCAACTATGCCGGCGACAACTGGCCTTCTGACGTCAGCCGCATCGTCACCGGCCGTCCGGTGCATTTTGCCGGCGCCAGCCCCGATCCGGCCCTGGCAACCGAGCGCTACAACGAGGCGCTGTCGCGCTTCGGCTTCCCAGAAATCCACTATGTCTACGAGCCGGTCGCCGCCGCCTTCTACTTCGCGCAGAACCTGAAGCAGGACGCCACCGTGCTGGTCGCCGATTTCGGCGGGGGCACGACCGACTATTCGCTGATCCGCTTCGAGACCGTTGCCGGCAAGCTGACGGCAACGCCGATCGGCCATTCCGGCGTCGGCGTCGCCGGCGACCATTTCGACTACAGGATGATCGACAACATCGTCGCGCCGCTGATCGGCAAGGGCAGCCATTTCAAGAGCTTCGACAAGATTCTCGAAGTGCCGTCCAACTACTATTCCAGCTTCGGCCGCTGGAACCAGCTGTCGATCTTCAAGACCACGCGCGAATTCGAGGATCTGAAGAAGCTGGTGCGCACCAGCCTGGAACCGGAAAAGCTCGAAATCTTCATCGACCTCATCGACCATGACGAGGGCTATCCGCTCTATCAGGCGGTGTCGGCGACGAAGATGGCGCTCTCGGCCTCGGAAGAGGCGCCTTTCGATTTCGCACCGCTCGGTCGCGGCGGGCGTCGCAGCATCAAGCGCAGCGACTTCGAGGGCTGGATCGCCGAGGATCTCGCCCGCATCGAAGGTGCACTCGACGACGTGCTCGAGAAGACCGAGACGAAGCCCTCGGAGATCGACAAGGTGTTCCTGACCGGCGGTACCTCCTTCGTACCGGCGGTGCGCCGCATCTTCACCGAACGCTTCGAGCGCGACCGGATCGAAAGCGGCGGCGAGCTGTTGTCGATCGCCCATGGCCTGGCGCTGATCGGCGAACGCGACGACATCGGGCAATGGACTGTGCAATAGCACTGACAAGGGCCTGCAATCCGTCGCCTGCCCTTTCAATGCCACTGTCTCTCCGCTAAACCTGTCGCATGATCTCCGCCAACGACCTTTCCCCCGCCGAGCTTGCGGCACTTCTGCATTTCCATGCGGATGCCGGCGTGGAATGGCTGCTGGAAGAAGAGGCGATCGACCGCTTCGCCGAGTTCGAGGCGATGAAGGCCGCCCGCCGCCCGGCGGCGACACAGGCGCAGCAGCAACAGCCGCCCGCCGGCGAACGCCAGACACCGCCGCGTCCGAATGCAGCGGCGCGCCCGGCGCCTGCCGAACGCGCAGCGTCCGGCCCGCAGCCTGCCATTCCGGATGGCGAGGCGGTGCAGCAGGCGCGTTTCGTCGCCGAAACTGCGCGATCGCTCGCAGAGCTCAAGACCGCGATCGAAGCCTTCAACGGCTGCAATCTCAAGCACAGCGCCCGCTCGACGATTTTTGCCAGCGGCGATGTCGAAAGCGGGATCATGGTGATCGGCTCGGCGCCGAGCGCCGAAGACGATCGCGAAGGTGCGCCTTTCTCGGGAAAATCCGGCCAACTGTTCGACAAGATGCTGGCGGCGATCGGGCTGACGCGCTCGACCGTTCTGCTGACGCAGGTCATCCCCTGGCGGCCACCTGGCAATCGTGCGCCGTCGGCGGCGGAAATGGACATATGCCGCCCGTTCATCGAACGGCAGATCGCGCTTGCCGAACCCAAGGCGATCCTGCTGCTCGGCAATTTTTCGGCGCGTTTCTTCTTCGGCGAAAACGACACGATTCACGGCCTGCGCGGCCGTTGGAAGGAGATTGCGGTTGCGGACTGTGTCATTCCTGCCATAGCCAGCCTGCATCCGCAGGATCTATTAACCGCACCTGTCAACAAGCGGCTGGCCTGGAACGACCTGCTGGCCTTTCAAGCAAAGCTTAAGTCCCTCTCTTTGCTTAGAAATTAGTCAATGTTGAATATTTTATGAATCAAGTCATGCACCCTTCGCATGGCTGCATCCCGCCGTGACGCATTGCGAAATCAATGCTGCATCGCAATATGAAGATGTGTCTTGGGAGGAATCACAGGAACCAAGGCCATGAACAAGCGTTTTCGTCCTATCCACTGCGGGTTTGAAACCCTTCGCCTCGCCGGCGACCATGTTCGCTCCACTCAGGGCTACAGCCGTTACGGCTTTGCCACGAACGAACAGATGATTGCCCGCGGCACCGGCATCAACAGCCGCACGGCGCGCCCCGACGCGATTTTCTCGGACTTCCAGCAATATTGAGCGGCAGCCGCCGACAGCCGCTGCGCGTCTTCGGAGGCGCAAAGGACGCTGTCGAACCTTGAATTGCCGCCCTTTCGTATCAAGAGTAACGCCAATGTCGACGATCCTGATATCGCTTTTGCGCAACATCGAAACCTTCGAGCATATCCGCGTCGCCGTCTGCGCCGCGCGGGAATATGAGCGGGAGCTTTCCGTCAAGCCGGCTGATGGCGGCGAGCGTATTGGCGCAGGCGCTGCGGCGATCGTTCTCTGATCAGACGGCCATATCCTCGATCTGGGCTTTCGCCCATTCGAAAGCTTCGTCGACATAGGCGAACTTGACCGACTGCCAGGCGCAATATTCCTCGACGAAATCCCGCGATATCCAAAGGTGCGTCTTGCGCGGCTCGTCATACCAACCGACGCAGCCGCGCTGCGCCGCCTTTGCCAGCACACGCTGCAGATGGGTGCGCGACATCATGAAATCGGCAGCGAGCGCCCGGGTTTCGACGCGGCCGACGGAAAACCTGTCCGGCTCGCGGCTTTCTATATCCATCCGGGCGATGAAGTTGTCGACGACGAGGCCGCCGGCTTCCGTCCAAAGGAACAGTGCCACCTGCTCCGGCGGCTCGCGCCAGGCGGCATCTTCCAGGCAATGGCGGGCGATGCGCGGCTGAACGAGCCGCATCAAGGATGGGTTTGCCTGGAAAAAGACTGCCCTTTGACCGCCGTCGAGCAGGTCGAGCGCAGCGAGATTGCCGAGAATCCAGGCAAACATCGCCTGATGGCTGACATCGGCCGGCTCGAAATGACGTGGCCGCCGCCGCTCGTCGCCGGGCGTGTGGACAATGAAGCGGTAGGTAAAGAGCTCTTCGATGAAGGCGAGCACGGTGTTGCGGCTCGCCACCTTGTGCCCGGTGATGCGTCCTGTCAGCCGGACGGCGGTGAAACCCGACGTCGGGTCGCGCGGATCATATTCCAGGTTGAGGGCATAGGCCGTCTGGGTCAGAAGCCAGCGCTGATGCGAGGCGAGCAGTCGCGCCAAACGCGGACCGGCATCGAACATGCCGCGCATCTGCCCAGCCAAAAAGCGGATGCTCATCAGAAAGGAAGGGTTCCCCGCCAATTGCGCCGCTGTGAATGTCATTATGCTTTTCTCCACCTCCGCTCGCAGGCCAGCGTTCGGAGCAACGACACCGAGAGCTCCTCCGGCATCAGCGGCCATTCAAACATGCACAGCTTGGAATAAATGATACTCTCTCATCTTCAACAATCACATTCCGCAGGCCGGTGGTATCCCAAGAATTCACCATTCTTTTCATGCTTTGAGAGCAAGCATCAAGCGTGGACAATCCCCGCGTTAAAACCTTCGATATCATGTGCTTGCGGGTGTCAGGCTTGCGGCGTCGAGGCCTTGCGCGCCTCTCTCTGTTCGATGCCGAGCTGATGCTCGCGATAGATGATGAAGATGCCGGCACCGATGACGATAGCGGTGCCGATCAGCATGGTCACACTCGGCACATCGCCGAAGACGAAATAGGCGACGATGCCGCCGAGCAGGATCGAGGTATATTCGAACGGCGCGATGGTGGAGACGTCGGCATGGCGGTAACTTTCCGTCAGCAGGATCTGCGCGACACCGCCGCAAAAGCCGGCGGCGATCAGGTAGAGCGCCGAAGGCCACGGCAGGAGGAGCCAGCCGAACGGAAGAGAAGCCAGCGAGAAGACCGATGCGGTGATCGAGAAATACAGCACGATCGTTGCCGTTTTCTCCTCCTCGACGAGGCGGCGCACCTGGATCATCGCCATGCCGCCGAGAACGGCCGAGAGCAGCACGCAGAGCGCGCCGACGGCCTGTTCCGCTTCCATGCCGCCGTTGCGAAACAGTGTGAGTTTCGGCCAGGAGATGATGGCGACGCCGACGATGCCGACTAGGACGGCACTCCAGCGATAGATACGCACGGTCTCGCCGAGAAAAACCGCAGCGAAGACGACGGCGACGAGCGGCAGGGCGTAGCCGAGCGCAATCGCCTCCGGCAGCGGCAGATGCAGCAGGCCATAGAAACCGAAAGCCATCGACATGATGCCGATCGTGCCGCGCTTGAGGTGACCGATCGGATTGGACGTGTAGAAGGCGGCGCGCAACTGTCCAATATAGGCGAGGTAGGCCATGATCGGAAAGAGCGCGAAGAAGGACCTGCAGAAGGTGACCTGACCCGGCGGGATGTCTGAGCCGGCCAGCTTGATGAAGGTCTGCATGGCCAGGAAGACCACGACCGACGAGACTTTCAGCGCAATGCCTCTCATCGGGTTTCTGAGAACCGAGTGCATGATCCTGGCTCTTATATCGACTTAAGCGGAATGGGGAGACGCGTTCGACTCGGGAACGCAATGGATGACATCTGCCATCGTAGCGAAAGAAAATCCCGATGGGCGAAAAAACCGCAAGCCACGCATGAGAATCATAAAATCGCGTTCGGCCACAGGCGCAACCGTGCCTCAACCGCGCCACCGCCCTTAAATCTTTCTGTCTTGAGCCGTTTCACCCTAAAATGTTCACCGCTGACCGCTCGGCGTTAACCAATTGAAAACCATAGGCAAGCATCGTTTGTGGCTTATCCCGAAATTTTCTTCGCCACAAACAATTGCCCGTTCCTGCCAGGATCATTTTGATGAAGCCGCTTAGCGCCGAAACCATTGCCCAGTCGCAGAATGCGACTCCGCGCTCGATGCGCGTCGTCACCGACGGCATCAGCACCGACCTCGAGCGCTTCAGCGCCGACAACACGCATATCGTCAAGCAGATCAAGCTGCTGGCGATCAATGCGTTGATCGAGGCGGCACGCGCCGGCGAGACCGGAAAGGGCTTTGCCGTCGTTGCCAACGAGGTGCAGCGGCTGGCGCAGATCGCAACCGACATTACCGGCCGGTTCGAGAACAACGTGCTCGGCCGCATCGGCCTCAGCCGCGCCATGGCGGATTCGCTGGTCGAGGAGATGGAAGGCGTTCGCCTCACCGATCTGGCGCAGACGCTGGTGCAGCTCATTGTCCGCAATCTCTTCGAGCGCACGGCCGATGTGCGATGGTGGGCGACGGACCCGGCGCTCTGGCAGGCGCTGCACAACCCGGACCGGGAAATCGTCGCCTTTGCGGCGGAGCGTCTCGGCGCCATCAACCGCTTCTACACCGTCTATCTCGATCTCGTCATGACCGATCTCTCGGGCAAGGTGATCGCATCGGCCAATCCCAAGTTCCAGCGCAAGATCGCCGGCACGAGCCTGGCCGGCGATCCGTGGTTCCGCGCCGCATCGGGCTGCGCTTCCGGCGACGCCTACATTGTCGACGAGGTCAAAGCGAGCCCGCTGCACGACAACAGGCATGCGCTCGTCTATGCCACAGGCATCCGCGAAGAAGGCAAGCTCGACGGACGGCTGATCGGCACGCTCGGCGTCTATTTCGACTGGCAGAACCAGGGCCAGGCGATCGTCGAGAAAGAGGCGAACCTGCCGCCGCAGCTGGCGGAAAGAACGACGGTCATGCTGCTCGACGGCAAGAGCCGGGTCATCGCCACCACCAATCCTGCCTTGCTGTTTTCCCATTTCGCGCTCGCCAACCCGTCCGGCCAGGCAAAAGGCAGCTACTACGACAATAACGGTTCGATCGTCGCCTTCGCGCGTACGCTCGGCTATGAGGATTATGACGGGCTCGGCTGGTACGGCGTCGTCGTGCAGCAGACCGAAAACGACGCGACAATCAAGGCTGCGCTCAATCTTAAGTAGAGTCCCTCCCCCTGGCGACCACGTTCATCAGCCCCAACAAGGTATTTTGCCCGCGAACTTCGCGTTCGCGGGCAATTTGCTTTAACTTTAGTTCAGACTTTAATGTAATCATGCCCGGCAAAATTTATGGCAGAGTGCGCCCGCCTCTGTATTCCGCGGTTGTCTAATAACGGTCTTCAGGAAACACCATGCGAACAGATACCGGCCAGGTCATTCATCTGGCAGATTACCGTCCCACCGACTTCGTGCTGGAACGCGTGGACCTCACTTTCGAGCTCGACCCGACGGAGACAAAGGTCGAGGCGCGACTGATCTTTCATCGTCGCCCGGGCGCCGATCTCAAAGCGCCGATCGTCCTCGACGGCGATGAGCTGGCTCTGTCGGGACTGCTGTTCGACCAGGTGGAGCTGGAGCCTTCGCGCTACGACGCAACACCGGAAAGCCTGACGGTGCGCGACCTGCCGGAGAGCGCGCCCTTCGAACTGACGATCACCACGATCATCAACCCCGAAGCCAATACCCAGCTGATGGGCCTTTACCGCACCGGCGGCATCTACTGCACGCAATGCGAGGCGGAGGGTTTCCGCCGCATCACCTATTTCCCCGACCGGCCCGACGTGCTGGCGCCGTTCACCGTCAACATCATCGCCGACAAGGACGCCAACCCGCTGCTGCTGTCGAACGGCAACTTCCTCGGCGGCGCCGGCTACGGCCCCGGCAAACATTTCGCCGCCTGGTTCGACCCGCATCCGAAGCCGAGCTATCTCTTCGCCCTCGTCGCCGGCGATCTCGGCGTCGTCGAAGACACGTTCACCACCATGTCCGGCCGCGAGGTGGTGCTGAAGATCTATGTCGAGCACGGCAAGGAGCCGCGCGCGGCCTATGCCATGGACGCGCTGAAACGTTCGATGAAGTGGGACGAAGAGCGGTTCGGACGTGAATACGACCTCGACATCTTCATGATCGTCGCCGTCTCCGACTTCAACATGGGGGCAATGGAGAACAAGGGCCTCAACGTCTTCAACGCCAAATACGTGCTTGCCGATCCCGAGACCGCGACCGATGCCGACTATGCCAATATCGAGGCGATCATCGCGCATGAATATTTCCACAACTGGACCGGCAACCGCATCACCTGCCGCGACTGGTTCCAGCTGTGCCTCAAGGAAGGGCTGACGGTCTATCGCGACCACGAATTCTCGTCCGACCAGCGCTCGCGCCCGGTTAAGCGCATTGCCGAAGTGCGCCATCTCAAATCGGAGCAGTTCCCGGAAGATAGCGGCCCGCTCGCTCATCCGGTGCGGCCGACGAAATATCGCGAGATCAACAATTTCTACACGACGACCGTCTATGAAAAGGGCAGCGAAGTCACGCGCATGATCGCGACTTTGCTCGGCAAGGACGGCTTCAAGAAGGGAATGGATCTCTACTTCGACCGCCATGACGGCCAGGCGGTGACGATCGAGGATTTCGTCAAATGCTTCGAGGATGCGAGCGGGCGCGATCTCACGCAATTCTCGCTCTGGTACCATCAGGCCGGCACGCCGCTCGTCACCGCATCGGGCAGCTATGATGCGGCAGCCGGCAGCTTCTCCCTGTCGCTCGAACAGATGATCCCGGCAACGCCCGGCCAGCCGAGCAAGGAGCCGATGCATATTCCGCTCAGCCTGGCGCTGTTTGGCGAAAACGGCGGCAAGATCGAACCGACCGCGGTCGACGGTGCGGAATATGCCGGCGAGGTGCTGCATCTCACCGGCCGCACCCAGACGGCGGTATTCCATGGTGTTGGCTCGCGGCCGGTCGTTTCGATCAACCGCAGCTTCTCGGCGCCGATCAACCTCCATTTCGATCAGAGCCCGGCCGACCTCGCCCGTCTCGCCCGCCATGAGACCGATCATTTCGCTCGCTGGCAGGCGCTGACCGATCTGGCGCTGCCGAACCTCCTGAAAGCGGCGCGCGACGCCCGCGAGGGCAAGCCAGTCGTCTGCGAGGCGACTTTCGTCGAGGCGCTGATTGCGGCAGCGGCCGACGAGAGCCTCGAACCTGCCTTCCGCGCCCAGGCGCTGGCTCTGCCGAGCGAATCCGATATCGCCCGCGAACTCGGCGGCAACAACGATCCCGATGCCATCCATGCCGGCCGGCAGGCGATCCTGAACCAGATCGCCGATGCCGGAAAGGACGTCTTTGCCGGCCTTTACGCGGCGATGACGACGTCAGGCGATTTCAGCCCGGATGCGAAAAGCGCCGGCCTGCGGGCGCTGCGCAATACCGCCCTCACCTACCTCTCGCATGCCGAACAGACTCCGGCCCGCGCCAAGGCCGCCTTCGATGCGGCCAACAACATGACCGATCTCAGCCATGCGCTGACGATCCTCGCCCATCGTTTCCCTGACAGCGCGGAGACCAGCGAGGCGCTGGCACGTTTCCGCGACCGCTTCACGGACAATGCGCTGGTCATCGACAAATGGTTCGCGATCCAGGCCGGCATTCCCGGCGCAAAAACCCTGGAGCGGGTCCTCGCCCTGATGGACGACCCGCTGTTCAAGCGGACCAATCCGAACCGGGTGCGTTCGCTGGTCGGCACCTTCGCCTTTACCAATCCGACCGGTTTCGGCCGCGCCGACGGCGAAGGCTATCGCTTCCTCGCCGGCCAGATTCTCGATATCGACGAGCGCAACCCGCAGCTTGCCGCCCGCATTCTCACCTCGATGCGCTCCTGGCGCTCGCTGGAACCGGTGCGGGCCGATCACGCCCGCTCGGCGCTGACCGAGATCGCGCAGTCGGCCGATCTTTCGACCGACGTGCGCGATATCGTCGAGCGCACGCTTAAGGGGTAATTTTGATTCGGCTGGCCGCCGACGAAAACTCGGCGGCCGGTCGCCGATCGGTTCGAATCGCCTGAAAAGCACAAAATTATAAAGAGTTAACGGATTTTTACCTTTGCCTCTGGACAAGGCGAATCACCCATGATTCTCTAAGTCAGGTTCGAGCGAGCGGCGCGCGAATCACACGAGGGACAAGGCGAAGAGATGATGGACGTGCGACGGGCAACCGTGGCCGAAGGACGGCTGCGTGTCGATTTTGACGGGCTGAAAGCCTGGCGAGACAGCCTTTCAGGCCGCGCGACATCGGAACCGCTGCTTCGGCATCTGCCGAAAGCCGAGCTCGTGCTGAAGCGGGCCATTCCGGCGCTGATCGTCGCTTTCCTCTCCGTCGTCGCCGCCTCGCATTTCTTCGGTATGATGAGCGAATATGGACGGCTGGAGTCCTCGGCCCGCCATGCCACGGCCCTTTCGGCGGCAACCGCCTCTGCCGTGTTTGCCGATGCAGCCGACATCTTCGATAGCGGCGACGTCGGCCAAGCGCAGGCCCGGCTTGCCAAATTCCTGCCGCAGGACCGGCTGGACAACGGCGCCTTCGTGCTGCTCGTCCAGGCAAGCGGCAAGGTTTTTGCCTCGACCACCGCCGGGCTTTCGCATGTGGGCAGCAATGTGGGCGATTTCTTCCCCGAGGTCTCGGCGATCCGGCGTTTCGGCGATCGCGCCGGCGTCATCGAAACGACGATCGGCGGCGTGCCGCACTATGCCGAGATCACGCTGATGGGCAATGCCGGCGGTTATATCGTCGCTGCCACCTCGCTCGACGAGATCGGCCGGCTGTGGCGCGAGCAATTGGCGCTCAACGTCACGCTGTTTGCCGGCATCTCCTCGATCCTGCTGGTCATCCTCTACGCCTATTACACGCAGGTGAAGCGCGCCCGCGATGCCGACGACATCTTCCTGGAATCGAACCTGCGCGTCGAGACGGCGCTGTCGCGCGGTCGCTGCGGCCTCTGGGATTTCGATTTCGAGAATCGCGAATTCTTCTGGTCGCGGTCGATGTACGACATGCTCGGCCTGCCGGGTTCCGACAAGACGATGGGCTTCGGCGAAGCCGCGCGGCTGATGCATCCCGATGACGGCGGGCTCTACGAGATCGCCCGCGCCATCGCCAAGGGTGATTCCGGCCAGGTCGATCAGATCTTCCGCATGCGCCACGCAGGCGGCCATTATGTCTGGATGCGCGCCCGCGCCCAGGTGATCCGCAGCAATTCCGGCCGCATGCACCTGATCGGCATCGCCATGGACGTGACCGAACAGCATCGGCTCGCCCAGCGCTACGCAGAAGCCGACCAGCGCCTGGCCGACGCCATCGAATGCACCTCGGAAGCCTTCGTGCTCTGGGACAAGAACGATCGCCTCGTCATGTGCAACACGCATTTCCAGCAGGCCTATGGCTTGCCGGACAGTGTGCTGGTGCCCGGCACCGAGCGCTCGGTGGTCAATGCCGCCGCCGCCCGTCCCGTCATCGAGCGGCGGATCGCCGATGCCGACGGTTCGGGCTATTCGCGCACAACGGAAGTGCAGCTTGCCGACGAGCGCTGGCTGCAGATCAACGAGCGGCGCACCCGCGATGGCGGCAGGGTCTCGGTCGGAACCGACATCACGCTGATGAAGCGCCATCAGGAGCGGCTGCGCGAATCCGAACGCCGGCTGATGGCGACGATCGGCGATCTCTCGGCCTCGCGCCAGACGCTGGAGATCCAGAAATCCGAGCTTTCGACGGCCAACGCCAACTATCAGGCGGAGAAGGAACGCGCCGAGGCTGCCAACCAGGCGAAATCGGAATTCCTTGCCAATATGTCGCATGAGCTGCGCACGCCGCTCAACGCCATCCTCGGCTTCTCGGAAATCCTGCAGAACCAGATGTTCGGGCCGCTCGGCTCGCTGAAATACGACGAATATGCCCGCGATATCCATGACAGCGGCAAACATCTGCTCAACGTCATCAACGACATTCTCGACATGTCGAAGATCGAGGCCGGCCACCTCCGGCTGCACCGCGAGCGCATCGACCTCGTGCCGCTGATCGAGGAAAGCCTGCGCTTCACCGCCATGCCCGCGGCCGAAAAGAACATCGTCATCGAACAACGCATCTGCTCCGGCCTGACGCTGATGGCCGACCGCCGGGCAATGAAACAGGTGCTGCTCAACCTGCTCTCCAATGCGGTGAAATTCACCGACAATGGCGGCCGCGTCGCGGTGCGCACCCGCCGCGTCGACGGCGCCGTCCTCGTCACCATCGCCGACACCGGCATCGGCATTCCCCGCTCGGCGCTGGCAAAAATCGGCCAGCCCTTCGAACAGGTGCAGAGCCAGTATGCCAAGAGCAAGGGCGGCTCCGGCCTCGGGCTCGCCATCTCCCGCTCGCTGACCTCGCTGCATGGCGGCCGCATGAAAATCCGCTCACGCGAAGCTGTGGGCACCGTGATCTCGCTGCGCATCCCCGACGATATTTAAAGGCCACGTCAAAATCCGACCGTTGTCAGCCGGCCGATGCGGCGGTGAAAACCGCCAACTGAGCGGCGAAAGCACGCTTGTATGCAGGCCGCGCTTCGCCGCGGGCGACATAGGCGGAGAGGTTCGGATGATCGTCCAATATATCCGATCCCTTCAGCCTGAGCAGCACCGTCACCATCAGAAGATCACCGGCGCTGAAGGCGCCGTCCAGCCAGTCGGCATCGCCAAGGCGACGGGAAAGATCGTCCAGCCGTTTCCGGATGCTGACCTCGAGGGCATGCAGGCGCTGCTCATACCAAGGCTCGTCGCGCTCCAGGATTCTGGCGAGAGCGCGGTCGAAGATCGACGGCTCTATGGTGTTGAGCGCGGCAAACATCCATGCGATCGCGCGCGCCCGGGCATTCGCATCCTCCGGCAGCAGGCCCGCATGACGCTCGGCGATATGGAAGACGATTGCTCCGGACTCGAACAGCGCGAGATCGCCTTCCTCATAGGTCGGAATCTGTCCGAACGGTTGAAGTCTGAGATGCGCGGGTTCTCTCATCGCCTTGAACGAAACAAGGCGAATGTCGTAAGGCAGCCCCACTTCCTCGAGTGCCCAGCGAACGCGCATGTCACGCGCCAGCCCCTTGCCGCGATCGGGCGAGTGTTCAAAGGCGGTAATGGTAATCGTCATTGGTGTTCTCCCGAGCGTGCCTGCCTTGAAGACGACCGGCTAAACGAGATTCCGACAGCCCATATTCGAGATAATCCTCGCGGTCATTCCAGCTGATGTGAAATCATGCGCCTGAATTACCGGGCTTCACGACATTCTGGAATATTTTCCGAACCGCTTTCGAAAGCCGCTTTACCTCGGCTTCCAGGGTCTTGATGTCAGGGCAGTCGCCGGCGCGGCAGACGAGTTCGACGAGACCCGACGGCGCCTCCTTCGGATCGAACGGACCGTCAATGGACAGGCGGATCAGTTGCGAGAGGCCGGTATAAAGCGCGAAGGCCTCAAGGCATGTGTCGAGATCGGCTGTCGCCATCAGCCGGTCGCCGAGCACCTTCAGGGCCTCGCCGGTACTCATCCCGTTCACGGCAATGCCGACGCCTCTGGTCGGCGCAATCAGCGCCAGATATTGGGCGATGAATTCGAGATCGATGACGCCGCCGGGGATGAGCTTCAGATCCCACGGGCCGGATGGCGGCTTTTCCTTGTCGACCATTTCGCGCATCTCGGCGACGTCATGCGCCACCTTGGCAACGTCGCGATCGGCCGACAACACCTCCTGGACGATATGCTCGGCTTCGGCGATCAGGCTTTCATTGCCGCAGATCAGTCGGGCGCGGCTGAGCGCCATATGCTCCCAGGTCCATGCCTCCTCGCGCTGGTACTTGCCGAAAGCATTGATGCGGGTGGCGACCGGCCCCTTGTTGCCGGACGGGCGCAGCCGCATGTCCACCTCATAGAGCACACCTTCTGCGGTGGGCGCCGAGAAGGCGGCGATCAGCCTCTGGGTGATGCGGGTGAAATAACGCGTCGCGTCGAGCGGCTTCGGTCCATCGGATTCAGAGGCCGCATCGTCGTAATCATAGAGCAGGATCAGGTCGATGTCGGAACCGGCCGTCAGCTCGAAACTGCCGAGTTTGCCCATGCCGGCGATCGCGATGCGGCCGCCGGGATAATCGCCATGGGCGGCCCGCATTTCGCTCACCACGGCATCGAGTGCCGCCGCGATGATGAGATCGGCCAGATGGGTGAAGGCGCGTGCGGCCATCGCACCGTTGATCGCGCCGGTCAGCAGGCGGATGCCGATCAGGAAACGCTGCTCGGCGGCAAAAATGCGCAGCCGGTCGAGTACCTCCTCATAGTGGCGCGCCTGGGCGAGCGAGCCCTTCAGCCGTTCGCCGAGATAATCGCGGGTCGGCAGTTCGGCCATCAGGCCGGGGTCGAGCATGCCGTCGAAGACATGCGGCTTGGCGGCGATCACCTCGGCAAGCCGGGGGGCCGAGGACATGATGTTGACGATCAGCGACAAGAGCGCCGGATTGCTGCCGAGCAGCGAGAAAAGCTGGATGCCGGAGGGAAGGCCCGAGATGAAGCTGTCGAAGCGCAGCAGCGCCTCGTCGGCGCGCTTGCTTTCGCCGAAGACCCGCAAGAGCTCCGGCGCCAATTCCGTCAGCCTTTCGCGCGCTTCCACCGATTGCGTCGCGCGGTAGCGGCCATAATGCCAGGTGCGGATGATGCGGGAAATGTCGGACGGCCTGGTGAAACCGAGTTTCTTCAGCGTCTCCAGCGTATCGGGGTCGTCGCCCTGGCCGGTGAAGACCAGGTTTCCGGTGTCGGTGGAAAGCCTGCTCTCCTGCTCGAACAGGTGGGCATAACGCCGCTCGACCGTTTTCAGCACGCCGACCAGCCGTTCGGAGAAGCTCGGCGTGTCGGTGAACCCCATCATGAAGGCGATGCGCTTCAGGTCGGCATCCGTCTCCGGCAGCAGATGGGTCTGCTCGTCGCGCACCATCTGGATGCGGTGCTCGACATCGCGCAGGAACCAGTAGGCCTCCGTCAGTTCGTCACGGGTTTCCGCGTCGATCCATTTCGCCTTGGTGAGTTCACAGAGCGTTTCTTCCGTCGCCCGGCCGCGCAAGGCCGGCATGCGGCCGCCGGCGATCAGCTGCTGGGTCTGGACGAAGAATTCGATTTCGCGAATGCCGCCGCGGCCGAGCTTGACATTGTGGCCCTTGACCGCGATCGCGCCGTGGCCCTTATGCGCGTGGATTTGCCGCTTGATCGAATGGATATCGGCGATCGCCGCGTAATCGAGATATTTGCGGAAGACGAAAGGGGCGAGTCCGCGCAGGAAATCGCCGCCCGCCGCCAAGTCGCCGGCAACCGCGCGCGCCTTGATGAAGGCTGCCCGCTCCCAGTTCTGGCCCCTGCCCTCGTAATAGATCATCGCCGCATCGACCGGGATCGCCAGCGGCGTCGAGCCGGGATCGGGGCGCAGTCTGAGATCGGTGCGGAAGACGTAGCCGTCGGCCGTGCGCTCCTGCAGGATGCGCACCAGCCGGCGCATCATTCTCGGGAAGACCTCGATCGCGTCATCCGGGTCGGGTACCACGCCTGCTTCTTCGTCGAAGAAGACGACGAGGTCGATATCGGAGGAATAGTTGAGTTCGGATGCGCCGAGTTTGCCCATGCCGAGCACGATCAGCCCTGAGCCGTTGCTCGGTGCCGCCGGATCCCGCAGCCGCAGCTTCCCGCCCTCATGCGCAGCAAGCAGCAGATGGTCGATGGCAGCAGCGACCGAAGCCTCGGCAAGCTCGCTCAGCCAGGCCGTCGTCGCCCGGCCGTCGAAGATGCGCGAGAGATCGGCGAGCGCGACGAGGAAGGCCACCTTGCGCTTGATGATGCGCAGTCTGCTCATCACCACGGATTCGGCGGGTGCTGCCCCCTCGCCGTCCGGTCGCCAGCACCCCCTGGCCTCGGCGACCAGCGCCTCGATCTGCGGCTCCAGCGGCTCGGTGACGGCGCCGGCGAGGATGGCGGGGTCGAGATTGGCGATTTCGCGCAGGTAGGGCGACAGCGTCAGCACCGCCGCAATGAAATCGCGAAGCGGCCCTTCCGTCTTCAGCATCGTCGCCACCGACGGCTCGCTTTTGCCGGCCTCTTGAAGGTCGGCCAGCGCCAACTTCAATTCCGTCTGGTTCAGCGGACGCAGCAGCCCTTCGGCGACATCCTTCAGGCCATGCGTCGATTTCGTCAGCATGCGCTCTCCCTGCTTTGGCACCTCAGGAAACGACGACGCAGAATCGCAGTCCGCGCCTTCAATCGAGATTAAACTAGGGTCTTGGCCGAAAACCGCCAATACGCGATTCAACCGATCGTATTTCGGCGGAAGAGATCAGGCAGCCTTGGCCGGGAAGATCATGCTGACGGTCAATCCGCGCTGTTCGGGTTTGTCGGGATCGGTGTCGGAGAGTTCCAGACGGCCGTTGTGCAGCTCCATCACCGCTTCCACCAGCGAAAGCCCCAGGCCGGTCCCGGGTTTCGACCGGCTTTCATCGAGGCGGACGAAGCGCTTCACCACATCGTCGCGCCGGTCGGCCGGAACACCCGGTCCGTGGTCGGCGACCGACAGGCAGATACCATCAGGGCGGCGGGAAAGCTTCAGCGACACCTTGCCCGCGCCTTCGGTATCGGAGGAATATTTGATCGCATTGTCGAGCAGATTGAAGATCGCCTGGCCGATCAGCTCGCGATTGCCCTGCACCTCGACATCCGGTTCGATGCTGGAGCTGAGGCCAAGCCCGGCCTCTTCCGCCGCCGGTTCGTAAAGCTCGGCGCTGTCGGAGACGATCGCCGAAAGCTCCACCGGCGACATCTCGGCGGCGACCGACCCGGCCTCGACGCGGGAGATCATCAACAGGGCGTTGAAGGTGCGGATCAGCTGATCCGATTCGGAAATAATGCCTTCGAGTGCCGTACGCCGCGTCTCACCATCGCTGATATCGAGCGCATCGGCCGCCTTGTTGCGCAGCCGCGTCAGCGGCGTCTTGAGATCGTGGGCGATGTTGTCGGAGACCTGCCGCAGACCCTCGTTCAGCTTCTCGATACGCTCCAACATGGTGTTCAAAGACATCGACAAACGGTCGAATTCATCGCCCGAGCCGCCGACGGGCAGGCGCTGCGACAGGTCGCCGGCCATGATCTTCTTGCTGGCATCCGACATGCGGTCGATGCGTTTCAGCGCGTTGCGGCCGATGGCGAACCAGATGATGATGGCGCCAAGCCCCATGATCGCCAGGGCCACCATCAGCGCCTGGCGCACCAGCAGACGGAAACGCTCGGGATCGCCGAGGTCGCGGCCGATCAGGATTCTGAGACCGTTGTCGAGCACGAAGATATTGGCGATCGCCTTGTGGCGGCGCTCGATACCGCTGTCGGTATAGCGCTGATAGATGAAGGGCGCGGAGGTCCAGCCGATCTCCTCGAAGACACCCGGCTGCACCGACGCGACGTTGCCGGCGAGAATATCGCCCGAGGGACCGGCGATGATGTAGAGATTGGCGCCCGGCTGGCGGGCACGCCGCTCCATGGTGCGCAGGAGAAGGTTCATGCCGCCGGTGTCATAGGCGCGCTGCACCTGCTCCACCTCCTGGCGGACGGCGTCGCGGATCTGGCCGGTCAGCAGCCGTTCCGACATCGCCGTCACATAGAAGACCAGCGTCGCGGCGCAGATGGCGAAAAGCAGGATATAGAGTGCCGAAAGGCGGACTGCGGTGGACTTGAAGAGAACCCTGAAACGGCTCATCCCTCATCCTTGATCATGTACCCCGCGCCCCGGATGGTCTTCAGGAGGGGCTGGTTGTAGTCCTTCTCGATCTTCGAGCGCAGGCGTGAGACATGTACGTCGATGACGTTGGTCTGCGGGTCGAAATGGTAGTCCCAGACATTTTCGAGCAGCATGGTGCGGGTCACCACCTGGCCGGCATTCTTCATCAGATATTCGAGCAGGCGAAATTCGCGCGGCTGCAGCAAGATCTCCTTGCCGCTGCGGCGCACCTCGTGGGAGAGGCGGTCGAGTTCGAGATCGCCGACGCGATAGACGACGTCCTGATCCGGCGTGCCCTTGCGGCGGCCGAGCACTTCGACGCGCGCCAAAAGTTCGCTGAAGGCATAGGGCTTCGGAAGGTAGTCGTCGCCGCCGGCGCGAAGACCGGTGACGCGGTCATCGACCTGACCGAGTGCGGAGAGGATGAGGACCGGCGTATGGATGGCCTTGCGGCGCAGCTCGCTGATGACGGAGAGCCCGTCGCGGCGCGGCAACATGCGGTCGATGACGATGACGTCGTAGGTATTTTCCGACCCCATGAACAGGCCGCTCTCGCCGTCGCTGGCGTGATCGGCGACGATGCCCGCCTCACGAAAGGCTTTCGTGAGGTAGACCGCGGCTTCGAGATCATCTTCGATGATGAGAATCTTCATGCGGCCGACATTACCCACCGGCTGCGTTTCGGCAAGGCTCAAAGCATTTTCCTGCGGGGCGGCGCTCATGGCGATCATCCTTCAAAGCTCAGAAGAATCGAGCCGCGCGGACTTTCGTCCGCACGGCTCTCGTTTTCTTAAGGATCAGCCCTGGCCGTTGATCGGAAGCGCGACGAAACGGCTTCCTTCACCGGACTGGATCTGGAACAGCGCACGGGTGCGGCCGTCCTTCTTGGCCTGGTTCAGCACCTTGACGATATCTTCGGGGCTGGAGACCTCCTGGTTGTTGACCGAAGTGATCTTCTCGCCTTCCTTGATGCCCTTGTCGGCAGCGTCGGAATCCGGGTCGATGCCGGTGATCGCCAGGCCCTTGCCGTCGTCGGAAGGACCGACCGTCAGGCCGAGATCGGCAAGCGCCTTCTCGGAAGCCGGTGCCTCAGGCTGCTGCGGCTGGTTGTTGTCATCGGCCGACGCATCCTTCTGATCGATCGGCAGCGTGCCGAGCTCGACGGTGAGAGACTGGGCCTTGCCGGCGCGCCAGACCGAAAGCTCGACCTTGCTGCCCGGCTGCATCGCACCGATGCGGCGGCTGAGATCACGTGCATCCTTGATCGTTTCGCCATTCAGCGCAGTGACGACGTCGCCCGCCTTCATGCCGGCCTTGTCACCCGGCGATCCGGCCTGCGGGGCGACAACGAGGGCGCCGCTCGGCTCGGACAGGCCGATGGACTCGGCGATATCCTTGGTCACCGGCTGGATCTGCACGCCCAGCCAGCCGCGCGACACCTGGCCGTCCTTCATCAGATCGGCAACGACATCCTTGGCGGTCGAGGCGGGAATGGCGAAGGCGATGCCGACGCTGCCGCCCGACGGCGAGAAGATCGCAGTGTTGATGCCGACGACTTCGCCGCTGAGGTTGAAGGTCGGACCGCCGGAGTTGCCACGGTTCACGGCAGCATCCACCTGCAGGTAATCGTCATAAGGGCCGGAGCCGATATCGCGGCCACGGGCCGAGACGATGCCTGCTGTGACCGTGCCGCCGAGACCAAAGGGGTTGCCGACGGCAACGACCCAGTCGCCGACGCGGACATTGTTGTCGTCGGCCCAGTTGACGTAGGTGAACTTCTTGCCCTTGCCGTCGACCTTCAGCACGGCGAGGTCGGTGCGCGGATCCTTGCCGATCAGCTTGGCATCGAGCTCGGTGCCGTCATTCATCACGGCGACGAAGGCCTGGCCATCGGACACGACGTGGTTGTTGGTGACGATATAGCCGTCTTCGGAGATGAAGAAGCCGGAGCCCTGGGCGACAGGGCGCAGACGACCCTTGCCGCCCGGACCGTTCGGGCCGCCATTCGGGCCGTTCTGGCCGAAGCGCCTGGGATGGCCCTGCTGGTCATTCGGATCCTGGCCGAACTGCTTGAAGAACCGCTTCAGCGGGTGATCGTCGGGAAGGTCGTCGAAGCCGCGGCCGTTGAAATCGAAGGAGAAGCCGTCATTGTTGTCGGAGACGGGATTGACGCGGTTTTCGACCCGGACGGAAACGACAGCCGGCGAGACGGCGTCGACCACATTGGCAAAGCTCGGAACGGCAGGCGCCTGAACCTTGACAGCTTCGGCATAAGACCGGGTGATTTCGAGCGGAACGCCGGTTGCGAGCACAGCGGCTGCGATACCGGCGACGGTAGAAGCCTTGAGCACAGTGGCGAGGGACGGACGTCCGTTGAAATTCTTGAGCATTGGAGCACCTTCTCTTGTTCTTAAATCTTCAGACCGGCGACGCCGGATCAGTCGATGATGAAGATATAGGACGCCGCACCTTACTGCGAACTGTCCAGCCAATGAAAAGTTGGTAATGTTTGTAATGTTTGCTTTTGGCCAAACGTGCCGCCAGCTTCCCGGGCAGCGCGGACGCGGCCAGATATGCTCGTCTGCCGGCTCAGCCCGGTCGGTTATTTCTTCAGAAGCTCGCTCAGCTTCGCCTGTTCGTCGGCTGTCAGCTTGCTGCCGGTCGGCTTGCCGGCCCTGTTGCGCGCAAAGACCAGCAATGACAGCCCGCCGGCGATCACCAGCAGCACCGGCGCGCCCCAGAGCAGCACCGTCTTCATGCCGACACGCGGCTTCAAAAGCACGAACTCGCCATAGCGCGAGACGATATAGTTCAGCACCGCCTCGTCGCTGTCGCCATCGCTTATGCGCTCGCGCACCAGCAGGCGCAGATCCTTGGCCAGATCGGCATTGGAATCGTCGATCGACTGGTTCTGGCAGACCATGCAGCGCAGTTCCGCCGACAGGGCGCGGGCGCGGGCCTCGAGCGCCGGATCGGCCAGCACCTCGTCCGGATTGACGGCAAAGGCGGGGGCCGCCATCAGCAGCAAAGCAAAAGCCAGCAAGAGACGCCGCATCATTCCGCCGGCTCCATTGCAGCAGCAGGCTTCGCGGCTTTCGCCTTCCTACGCGGGGCGCCGACGCGCAGGCGGCGGTCGGTGAGCGAGACGAGGCCGCCGAAGGCCATGATCACCGTTCCGCACCAGATGCAGAGAATGAACGGCTTCCACCAGATGCGCACGACGATGCCGCCGTCCTTGGTGGCGTCGCCGAGCGAGACGTAGAGCTGGCTAAGCCCGAAGGTCAGAATGCCGGCCTCCGTCGTCGGCATCTGCCGGGCGGTGTAAAGACGCTTGGCCGACCAGGTATCGGCCACCGCGACACCGGCGCGCCGGATGGTGAAGTGGCCGCGCTCCTCGGTATAGTTCGGCCCGGTCGCCGGCTGCATGCCGTCGAAATGCAGGCTGTAACCGCCGGCCTCGGTCATCTCGCCGGGCTTCATCTCGATGACGTGTTCGCTCTGGAAGGTCGTGACGGCGACGATGCCGAGCACGGTGACGCCGAGCCCGGCATGGGCAAGAGCGGTGCCGAAGGCCGAACGCGGCAGGCCGGAAAGCCGGCGCCAGGCGATACTGGCGGAAACCTTGCCGATGCCGGCGCGATACCAGAGATCGGCGATGGCGCCGAGGATGAGGAACAGGCCGGCCGCCAGCCCGAGCACTGACAGAACCGGTCCGCCATGTTGGACATAGAAGAAGGCCACCGCGGCCAGGAAGGCGAGAGCTGCGACGACATAGAGCCGCTGCAGGGCGCCGAGCAGATCACCGCGCTTCCAGGAAAGCATCGGCCCGAAGGGCACGATGACGATCAGCGGCGCCATCAGCAGGCCGAAGGTCAGGTTGAAGAAGGGCGGTCCGACGGAGATCTTGTCGCCGGTCAGCGTCTCCAGCAGCAGCGGATAGAGCGTGCCTGTCAGCACCGTGCCGCAGGCGACCGTCAGGATCAGATTGTTGACGACGAGCGCACCCTCACGCGAGATCGGCGCAAACAGCCCGCCGGCAGCGAGCCGCGGCGCGCGGAAGGCAAACAGCGACAGCGCCCCGCCGATGAAGATCAGCAGGATGCAGAGAATGAAGACGCCGCGGGTGGGGTCGCTGGCAAAGGCATGCACCGAGGTCAGCACGCCGGAGCGCACCAGGAAGGTGCCCATCAGCGACAGCGAGAAGGTGAGGATGGCGAGCAGCACCGTCCAGATCTTCAGCGCCTCGCGCTTTTCCATGACAAGCGCCGAATGCAGCAGTGCGGTGCCGGCCAGCCACGGCATGAAGGAGGCGTTTTCCACCGGGTCCCAGAACCACCAGCCGCCCCAGCCGAGTTCGTAATAGGCCCAGTAGGAGCCCATGGCGATGCCGAGCGTCAGAAAGGTCCAGGCGGCCAGCGTCCAGGGCCGCACCCAGCGCGCCCAGGCCGCGTCGATGCGGCCTTCCAGAAGGGCAGCGACGGCAAAGGAGAAACAGACGGAGAAGCCGACATAACCGAGATAAAGCAGCGGCGGGTGGATGGCGAGACCGATATCCTGCAGGACCGGATTGAGATCGCGGCCCTCAGCCGGCGCCGGATCGAGCCGCAGGAAGGGATTGGAGGTCAGAAGAATGAACAGCGTGAAGGCGACCGAGATCCAGGCCTGCACGGCCAATACGTTGGCCTTCAGCGTCTCCGGCAGATTGCGCCCGAAGACGGCGACCAGCGCGCTGAACAGCGTCAGGATCAGCAGCCAGAGCATCATCGATCCCTCGTGATTGCCCCAGACGCCGGAATATTTATAGATCAGCGGCACCAGCGAATGCGAATTCTCCCAGACGTTCTCGACCGAGAAATCCGAGACGACATGGGCATAGGTCAGCACGCCGAAGGCGAAGGCCACCAGCGCGAACATCGCCAGCGAGCCGATCGTCGCCACATCCATCATCGCCCGGTCGTGACGACGGGCGCCGATCACCGGCACGATGGAGAGGATGAGCGCCGTGGCCAGCGCCAGCACCAGCGCGTAATGGCCGATCTCGATGATCATGGCGTCGCCTTCACTTCCTGGCCCTGAGCTTCCTTGCCCTGAACCTCCTGGCCCTTCACTTCCTGGCCTTGCCCTTCCTTCCACAGCCCCTGGGATTTGAGCCGGTCGGCCACATCCTTCGGCATATAGGTCTCGTCATGCTTGGCCAGCACGGTGTCGGCGACGAAGACATTCGTTCCCGGCGTAAACATGCCTTCGGTGACGACGCCCTGGCCCTCGCGGAAGAGATCGGGAAGGATGCCGGTATATCTCACCTT
>NZ_ML133551.1 GCF_003985145.1 Rhizobium anhuiense
GGCACCTGAAGATCTCGACATGGCCTGTGAATGGATGAGCAAAAGGGCGGGCCGACGCTACTTACAAATGAACGCTGCCACCGCTCCTCAACGGACACACGACTGGACAAGGAAACGGGGCCTTGTTGCCCAAGGTCACGGATGGGCAAAACTCCGGCGAACAGCGCCTTCCACGCCACTCATCCATTCTGGAGAGGTCGCGACCCGGCAGGTCAATGTCACCGAAGCCGAGATCTTCGGTTCGATGATGTGCGCCGGATTTCACTTTCCGGCAAACCTGACCCCGCTTTGGTCAGCGATCGTCGGGAAGGACGGTTGGAGCTGTTTTTTCGCGGAATTGGACGGCAGGCCGATTGCGACCGGCGCGATGTATGCGGCAGACGGCTTTGCGTGGCTTGGCGGGGGCTCGACCGTTCCCGAGTTTCGCAATCGCGGGGCACAGAAGGCCCTGATTGCCGCGCGTCTGAACCAAGGCGCCAGCCAGGGCGTTCAGACATTCGTCGTCGAAACCGCCCAACCTTCTGCCGATGAGCCGAATATCTCTCACGCCAATCTCATCGCGGCTGGATTCGAGCAGATTTATACGAGAATGAATTACCGGTTTCCGGACGATTCATAAGGGACTGCGGACACCTTAGGTCTGCCAATCGAGCTGTTGCCTTCTTTCCAAGTGTCGCGCTTGCCGGATCACTGCTCGAACTCTGAGAGAATGTCATCTGCTTCTGGATCAGCTTACAAACCCGCTTCCAGTGCACCGCCACGGGTTCCACCCGAAAGGATCATCGACGTCGCGGGCTGTTGCGAGACCGACCGCCAGGTCATACCTTCACTGGTCCAACCTCAGAAGGAGCCGCAGATGCAGATCGACCTCACAGGCAAAACCGCGCTGATTACTGGATCTACCGAAGGCATCGGCTACGCGATCGCCCGCCAGCTCGCGAGGGCCGGCGCGGACGTGGTGATCAACGGACGGTCCGAAGAAAAGACCGCTAAGGCGACCGAACGCCTGAAAGGCGAAGGTGCCGGGGGCACCGTGGCCGCCATCGCAGCCGATGTCGCAACTGCTGAAGGGTGTGAAGCTCTCGTCGCCAAGGTTCATCATGTCGATATTCTGATCAACAATGCGGGCATCTTCCAGCCGCTCGACTTCTTCGAGGCGAGCGACGAGGTCTGGGATCGCCACTGGCAGGTAAACGTCATGTCGGCCGTCAGGCTTTCGCGTGCCTACCTTCCGGGCATGCAGACCGTCAACTGGGGTCGCGTCATCTTCATCGCATCGGAATCCGGCTTTAATATTCCAGTGGAGATGATTCACTACGGCGTTAGCAAGACCGCCGATATCGCGGTTGCCCGCGGGCTCGCCAAGCGCATGGCTGGTACGGGCATTACCGTCAACTCGGTCCTCCCCGGCCCAACACTGTCCGAAGGCGTTGAGGCGATGCTTGCCGAAGAGCGTGCGAAGACGGGCAAGTCGATCGAGGAGGTCGCTGCGGACTTCGTCAAGCAACATCGTGGAAGTTCGATTATCCAACGAGCTGCGAGCGTCGAGGAGATCGCCAACCTCGTAACCTACCTCGCCTCGCCTTTGGCATCCGCGACGACCGGGGCTTCCATGCGTGTGGACGGAGGACTGATCGACACGCTCTGAGGTGATCCCTCGCCTAGTGCAATTCCAGGAAAAGTGCGAAGCGGATTTCCCAGGCAAAGCGCGAAGCGGTTTTGCCGGGAGTTGCGCAAAAACAAAAGGATGGAGCGGTTCTGCGCTTCCGTTAAAAGCTGAACCGCTCTAGTCGTGATTGCCGGCTTGTGAAGTCGGGGTCGCTACCGTGAAAGAAGCGGCCTTGGCTTGTTGATAGGATGACCGCAGATAGTGTCCAGCAGTAGTGTCTAAACGAACGGAAGTCCCTTCTCGGGCAATGGTAAGTTCTGCCGCGACGACTGGTAAGAAGGCGCGAAGCTGCTGAACTTTGATTGCCCAATGAAAATCCGCTTCGGACCGTTAGCGGAGACCGCTCAACTTGGCCCGACCTCAAAGAGCAAACCCAGCTCACGACAGCGCAAAAATCCTCACCTCGCGCCCTATGCCCTGAAGCTCCGCCAGCCGGGAGACCGATGAGATGCCGCCGTCGCGCAGGATCTCCGAAACCTGGGCATCCCCGACGATCGCCTCCGTCGTCATGATCACATTGGGATCGGCAAGGCCCTGGACGCGGGAAGCGATGTTGACGGTCTGACCGAAATAGTCCTGTCGGTCGTTGAGGTTGACGGCGAGGCATGGTCCCTCATGAATGCCGATCTTCAGCAGAAGATCGTCGCTGCCGTGTTCGGCATTCAGCCGCAGCATCGCCTCGCGCATCCTGAGTGCTGCGGCCACCGCCCGGTCCGGGCTGGGGAAGGTCGCCATTACGGCATCGCCGATGGTCTTGACCACGGCTCCGGCCTCTGTGGCGACGATCTCGTGAAGAACCCTGAAATGCGCCCGCACCAGATCGAAGGCGGCGAGATCTCCGACGCGCTCGTAGAGCGCGGTCGAGCCCCTCAAGTCGGTGAAGAGGAAGGTCAGGCTGGTGATCTTGAGCCGCTGGTCGACGTCGAGCGTGTCGGTCCGATAGATGTCCCGGAAGCTCTGGTTCGTCAGCAGCCGCTTGGCTGTCAGAAAAGGCCGCCTGCGGCCCAGGAGGTCGTGCAGTTCGTCTCCGGCGATGCAGACATTCGGCACCACTCGGCGATCGGTGTGGTTCTCGAGGGTGAGCCGCAGCAGGCCGGGACGAAGGGTCAGCGTTTCGTTCAGCGCATGCGTCCGGCTGATGATCATCGACAGGGTTTGACGTTCGTCGGTGGGCTCGCCCTGCACGTCGATGAACTGCGCCGAATGGGTGACCGCATCGAAGATGATGACGAACTGCGCCGGCAGTTGCAGCGAGACGAACGCCTTCTCGCCCGGCGCCAACTCGATCATCTCCAGCTGGATGCGATCGAACTTCGCCTCTAGGTCCTCCGGCAGGTCGACGCCGGAGCTGAAGAAGATCTGGCGGTAGTATTCAAGCGGAGGCAGCCGATCGGGGTCGTGGGCGGCAATCCTGCGCACTCTTGGACTAACGGTGAAGGTTACCTCGACCATCTCGTCGAGGGTCGGTTCGTATCCGGCCGCGCAGAGCGCGCAATGGTAAGTGTCCTGGACGACCCCCTTGAGGGTGGCGCCGCTGTCGAGGACGCCGCCGCATCCCGGGCAAAGGACGTTCCAGGTCATTTCGAAGACGCCGATGCGGGCGGCATGCAGAAGTGCCGCGATGGTTTTCTCTTCATCGAGATGATGCGTGTCGGCAAAGGCGAGCGCATTGATGCGATTGAGATCGCGATCCGAGCCATGTTTGACGACGTTTTCGATGCACTCAACCGTCGGCGGGTCAGCCGCCTGTCGCAGGGTGGCAAAAAGCACGTCCATTTCACTCATGAGACAAGTCTCCGTGTGCAGAACCCACGGCGGACGACGCCAGGGCCGGGATCATAACACGGGACTTTCCCAAGCGAAATCTATCAGCTTGGATGCGGCTTACTTCCCAAGCTCGCGCGGATTTCAGCTCCCCTTGTATATCCGTTTCAGCGCCGCCAGCAGTCCATCCATTTCGTCCTGCGAAAACAGACCGATGAAACGCCGCTCATGCTTGTCGATCAACTCACGCGCCCGCGCGAGCATCGCGCGTCCCGCTTTCGTCAGATGCAGTTCCTGGCGGCGGCGGTCGGCCGCGGAGGGGCGGCGTTCGATCAGGTCGCGGGCGGCCAGCCGGTTGACGAGGGCCATCATCGTCGCCCGGTCGGTGCCGAGCGTGTTGGCAAGGTCGATCTGCGAGGCGCCGGGATTGCCGGCGACGAGTTCCATCACGGCGAGCTGCTTCTGCGTCAGCGCCAGTTCTTCCATGGTTTCGGCGAAGTCGCGATAGATCGCGACATGCGCCATGCGCAGATGGAAGCCGAGCAGATCGCCAAGCCGGCCGACGTCGAGCGCCGGCGTCGCGGGGGCGTCTTCGCCCTCGACATCGTCCTGCGGTGATTTTGTGCCCATGGTTCGCTCTCGCTTCATTCAGGGTCATAACCATCAAAATCAGCGGGTTAGTCAATATCGGCATTGCGGATTTCCCCGCGTCCATTCGAACGATCGCATTTGCCTTGAACAGCCTCTTGCATCTCTCCGGAAAAATATTAGTATGTGTTACATACAAATTTAATGCCGGCTGCGGAGGAGCGGCGGGCATGGGAGGAGAACATGGCGCATTCCTTTTCCGGGATGGTCTCGTCGGCAGATTGCGGACTGGTGACGGATGATCCGATCCTTTACCGCGCGCGCGTCGCACCGGACCGTCCGGCTCTGTTCGAGATCGCCACCGGCCGGCAGCTTAGCTATGCCGAGCTCGATGCGCGGATCGCCCGCTGCGCCGGCTTGCTCAACGATATGCTCGGGGCGCGGCGGGATGGGGCGCGTGTCGCCATGCTGGCGCGCAATTCGGTGGATTCGATCGTGCTTGCCTTTGCCTGCCAGCGCGCCGGCGCCATCTACGTGCCTCTCAACTGGCGCCTCAACGCCGCGGAGTTGCGGCCGATCCTTGCCGATTGCACGCCGGCTCTGCTCGTTCACGACGAGGAGTTCGCGGCAACGGCGGTAAGCGTCGCGGGCGTCGATCCCGAAATGGCGCTGATATCGACGGCCGATGGCCCGGCCGGGCTCGCCGCGCGGATCGAGGCGAGCCGTCCGGCCGGCCCGGTGCCCGCCGATGCCGATGAACCTTGCGTGCTTCTCTACACATCGGGCACGACGGGGCAGCCGAAGGGCGTCGTCATCACCCGCCGCAACGCCTTTTTCGCCGCCATCAATTTTTCCATGGTCGGAGAGATCGGGCCAGGTTCCGTCGCATTGTGCGACCTGCCGTTCTTTCACACGATCGGGCTGATCGCGGTGGCGCGCACCACGTTGATGCTGGGCGGCACGCTTGTCATTTCCGACCGCTTCACGCCGGCGCGCACGCTTGCAGCCCTTGCCGACCGGCGGCGCGGCATCACCCATTATTTCGCCGTGCCGCAGATCGCGCTCGCCTTGCGCAACGATCCCGCCTATAGCGCCGCGGCTCTTTCCGGCCTGCATGCGCTCTTCGTCGGCGGCGCGCCGCTGACGCAGGCGCTGATCGAAAGCTATCTCGACGACGGCGTTGCGCTGGTCAACGGCTACGGCATGAGCGAGGCCGGAACGGTGCTGCATGTGCCGATCGACCGGCGCGCCGTGCAGGATAATCCCGGCAGCGTCGGTCTTCCCGCGCCGCTACTCGACATTCGCATCGTCGGCGAGGACGGCCGCGACGTTGACGAAGGCGAGATCGGCGAACTCTGGCTGCGCGGGCCGGCGGTAACGCCGGGTTACTGGAACAAGCCGCGGGAAACCGCGGCCGCTTTCACCGACGGCTGGTACCGCACCGGCGATCTCGGCCGCCGCGAAGCGAACGGCTTCTATCGCATCGTCGACCGGCTGAAGGACATGTATATCAGCGGCGGCGAGAATGTTTACCCCGCCGAGGTCGAAGCGGCGCTCGCAAGCCATCCCGATATTCTCGATGCCGCGGTCGTCGGCATTCCCGACCTCAGGTGGGGCGAATGCGGCGTCGCCTATATCGTGCTGCGGCCGGGTGCCGTGGCAACGGGTGATGAGATCGCCGGCCATTGCGCGGCAGGGCTTGCCGCCTTCAAGCGTCCGGCGCGCATCCTCTTCGTCGAAACCATTCCCCGCACCGCCTCCGGCAAGGTGCAGAAACATGTTCTGCGCCAGTTCCATTCCGACGAAACCCTTCAACGACAGGCCTTGTGACGCGGCTTGCGCCTTCACGCCGAAACCAATGGAGTAAACCATGACTGAAATGAAATCGCCGGTTCTGGTCGAATTCGATAGTGGCATCGCTTTCGTGACCCTCAACCGTCCGGAAAAGCGCAATGCGATGAATCCGGCCCTGAATGCCCGGATGCTCGAGGTGCTCGACGAGCTCGAGGGCGACGAGCGCTGCGGCGTCCTCGTCCTGCGCGGTGCCGGCGAATCCTGGTCGGCCGGCATGGATCTGAAGGAATATTTCCGTGACAATGACGGCAAGCCGCGTGACGCCACGCTGAAGGCGCGGCGCCAGTCCGGCAACTGGTGGAGCCGGCTGATGTATTTCGAAAAGCCGACCATCGCCATGGTCAATGGCTGGTGCTTCGGCGGCGCCTTTACGCCGCTGGTTTCCTGCGATCTCGCCATCGCCGCTGAGGAGGCGAAATTCGGCCTTTCCGAGATCAACTGGGGCATTCTGCCGGGCGGCAACGTCACCCGTGCGGTTGCCGAAGTGATGCGCCATCGCGACGCGCTCTATTACATCATGACCGGTGAGCTGTTCGATGGGCGCAAGGCCGCGGAAATGGGTCTCGTCAACGAGGCCGTGCCGTTGGCCGAGCTTGAAGCCCGGGTCCGCAAGATCTGCGCCAGCCTGCTCGAAAAGAATCCGGTGACGCTGAAGGCCGCCAAGGACACCTACAAGCGGGTGCGCAACCTGCCATGGGATCTCGCCGACGATTACATCTACGCCAAGCTGGAGCAGATGCTGTTTCTCGACAAGACCAAGGGGCGCGACGAGGGGCTGAAACAGTTTCTCGACGACAAGACCTATCAGCCGGGGCTCGGCGCCTACAAGCGCGGCTGAGGGCGCGTTGATTTCGGGAGGAGGAAAAGCAATGAAAATCCATGCCGCGGTGGCGCGTGCGCCGCATATGCCGTTTTCGCTGGAAAGGCTCGATCTGGAGGAGCCGCGCGAGGGCGAGATCCTGGTTCGCGTCGTGGCGACAGGGGTCTGCCACACCGATATCGTCATGCGTGACCAGCACCTGCCGGTGCCGCAGCCGGTGGTGCTCGGCCACGAAGGCGCCGGCATCGTCGAGCGGGTCGGGCCGGGTGTCGCCAAGGTCAAGCCCAGCGATCACGTCGTCATGACCTTCAACTCCTGCGGCCATTGCCCGAGCTGCAACGATCACGAGAAGACCTATTGCCACGAATTCTTCCCGCGCAACTTTTTCGGTGCGCGCGCCGATGGTTCGAGCGGGATCTCCTGCGAAGGGGAGCGGGTTCACGGCAATATTTTCGGGCAATCCTCCTTTGCCAGCCATGCGCTGTGCCATGAACGCAATATCGTGAAAGTGCCTGGAGATGCCGATCTCGCGCTGCTCGGGCCACTCGCCTGCGGCATCCAGACCGGCGCCGGCGCGGTCATGAACGCGCTCAAGGTCGAACCGGGGAAAGTGCTCGCGGTTTTCGGCATGGGCTCGGTCGGTCTTGCCGCGGTGATGGCGGCGCGGGTCGTCGGCGCTTCGCGGATCATCGCCGTCGACGTCAACGAGACGCGGCTGGCGCTTGCGACCGAACTCGGCGCCACCGATATCTTCAACGGCAAGACAAGCGACGCGGTTGCCGCGATCATGGCGCTGACCGGCGCCGGCGTCGACTATGCGATCGATGCCTCCGGTGTGCCCGCGGTCATCGACCAGTGCGTGCGGGTGCTGGCGCCGCGCGGCACCTGCGGCATCGTCGGGGCCTCGCCGCACGGCGCGACGCTGACGCTGGATCTCACCCATATCCTCTCCGGCGGACGCCGCGTCCGCGGCATCGTCGAGGGCGATTCCAATCCGGACGTGCTGATCCCGCTGTTGATCGACCTGCATCGGCAGGGTCGCTTCCCCTTCGACAGGCTCGTCACCTTCTATGATTTCGCCGACATCAACCAGGCGGTGGAGGATTCGGAAAAGGGCATTGTGCTGAAACCGATCGTACGCCAGCCGGCCGTCTGACACCGTTCAAGGGAGGAAACAATGAACACCGTCACCCCGATCGCCACCGATACCAGTGCCGATGCCATGAAGGCGCTGCTGGACCGGCAAAAGACGTCTTTCCTGAGGGAAGGGCCGCCAAGCATCGTGACCCGCATCGATCGCATCGACCGCGTCATCGCCCTTCTGGTCGATCATAAGGATGCGATCGCCGCGGCCCTCTCGGACGACTTCGGCAGCCGCAGCGTCGAGGCGAGCCTGCTTCTCGACGTCTTCACCTGCGTCGGTTCGCTCAAATATGCCAAGGCCCATCTTGCCGAGTGGCTGAAGCCCGAGCAGCACGAGGCATTGTTCCCGGACGCGGTGGCTGAAGTGGTCTATCAGCCGAAAGGGGTTGTCGGAATCCTCAGCCCCTGGAATTTCCCCTATCAGCTCGCCCTTGCGCCGCTTGCCGGCATTCTCGCCGCCGGCAACCGCGCCATGATCAAGCCGTCGGAGGTGACGCCGGCTTCATCAGCCCTGATGGCGGAGCTCATCGCCGGCGCCTTCGACGAAACGGAAATCTCAGTCGTTCAGGGCGGACCGGCGACGGGCACTGCCTTCACGTCACTGGCCTTCGACCACCTGATCTTCACTGGGGGGACCGCGATCGCCCATCATGTCATGCGGGCGGCGGCGGAAAACCTGACGCCGCTGACGCTTGAACTCGGCGGCAAGTCGCCCGTCATCGTCGGCCGCTCGGCCGATCTCGCAGACGCGGCGCGCCGCATCATGACGGTCAAGACGCTGAATGCCGGCCAGATCTGCCTTGCGCCCGATCATGTCTATGTACCTGAGGAAAGCGTCGAAGCCTTTGCCGGACACGCGGTCGCGGCGGTCGGCGCGATGTATCCGGCGTTGAAGGAAAATCCCGATTACACCTCGATCGTCAACGCTCGCCATCACGCCCGCGTCCAGGGCTTGATCGACGATGCCAGGGCCAAGGGCGCTGGGATCGTCGAGATCAACCCGGCGGCGGAGAATTTCTCCCAGCAATCGGCCCATCGCATGCCCCCGACCCTGATCCTCGACCCGACGGAAGACATGCGCGTGCTGCAGGAGGAAATCTTCGGGCCTGTGCTGCCGGTCATTGCCTATCGCGATATCGCCGACGTCATCGATCGGATCAATGCCAGGCCGCGCCCGCTCGCCCTCTATTACTTCAGCCAGGATCGGCAAGAGGAACGCCGTGTCCTCGACAATACGACTTCAGGCGGGGTGACGGTCAACGACTGCATGAGCCACGTCACGGCGGAAGGCCTGCCCTTCGGCGGCGTCGGCCATTCGGGCATGGGAGCCTATCACGGCAAATTCGGCTTCCTCGCCTTCTCGCATCCGCGCGCCGTCTATCACCAGAGCAAGATGGTGGAAGCGGAATACATGATGCGGCCGCCCTATGGCGAGGCGATGCGTGGCTTTTTGGCTGCGGCGATCTGCAAGTAGTGAAAGAGCCGGGATCGTGACCGCGGGTGCGTTATGAACAGCAACGGCGCGATCTTTCTCGTAGCTTCACGAGCGCTTTGGTGCACAACACGATAGTCCAAATGCGCATGCTTGTCCGGATAGCGCAACTATTGCGCTATCCGGATAGATGTCCCGAGGCCCAGGATGCAGTTGTTAAGCATGCCTTATCGCATCGGGCGCTATCCGTTGAACTGCAGCGCATTGCGGACATGATGTCTCCTGCCGTCTTCGGGCATGACCTTTCAATCCGGTTCAGCGTCTTTCTCATGTCGTCAAATCTGGCAGAAAGGCCCTGCGCATACTTAACCGTCTCCAGCACTCGCTTCGGCCCGGAGACGCATCTGCAAATGAAATAGCCTGATGGGTCTCCGATTTAACTAAGCTCAAACCAGTGTTGCCCTATGATCAGTTCGGTACATGTATTGGAAGGTGGATCCAACGCAGTGAGTGGCATCTGGACGCAATTCGGTGGCAACCTTTCTTTCGTGTGCCTGGCAATTTCGCTCTGGGCGCATTTTTCGATCCAATTTCAGCGCAGTTCGGCCAGGCAGGAGAAAATCGCCTTCGGAATCGTAGCCGGCGCGGCCTCGATCGGATCGATATTGCTGGCCGTCGAATTCAATCCCGGCCTCTATATCGACTTGCGCTTCTCGCCGCTCGCTTTGGCGGGCATGTTCGGCGGACCGATTGCGGCGGCTTTTGCGGCGTCGCTGGCGATGGCCTTTCGCTTCTGGGTCGGCGGCACGGCAATGATCGACGGTCTGGTCGCGATTGCTGTCGCGACCGGCATCGGCCTGGTTGGCAATTTCTGGATCCGCAAGAGATCTCCCCGGCTCATGGACGTTGGCCTGCTGGGCCTCGCGCTCGGCGCCTCTCTTGTCGTGTTGATGGCGACGCTTCCCACCCTGGTGCACGCCCGTGTGCTGGCCATGATCGGTCTGCCCATGACCGTATTGAACTGCCTGGCGACTGCGCTGTGTGGTTTCATTCTGTTGAAGACCCAACAATGGGCGCTGGAGCGAAGCATATTGGTGACCGCATTTTCGCAGTCGCCCGACTATCTCTACGTGAAGGATCGAAACAGCCGGTTCATCACCGTCAACGAAAATATGATCCGCCTTTATCGTTTCAAGACGACGGCGGAGATGACCGGATTGTCAGATTTTAATCTCCTGTCGCGCCCGCTTGCTGAAGAATTGTATTATCTCGAACAGCAGCTTATGGACACCGGGGTGCCTCTGATCGACTCTACCGAGCATATCGAAGGCAGATCCCTGCTCGCCTCCAAGGTGCCGCTGCGGGATAGGCAGGGGCGGGTGATCGGCCTTGCGGGCGTAACACGTGACATTACGGAGCGTACCGTCCTGGAGCGGGAATTGCGCGAAAGCAAGAACCTGCTGTCGCATGCGATGGCCGGCATGTCCGACGGTATCGCCATGTACGACAGCAAGGGTTTCCTTGTTTTCTGCAACGAGCAGTATCGCACCGCCTTTCCGCTATCCGGGGATGCGCGCGTGGTTGGCGCCCATATCAGCGACATTCTCCGCCGCGTCGCCGAAACAAACGAGCGCACCGGTATTCCGGACAGTGACCTCGAAGAATGGATCAAGGTCGCCAGTGCTGCGCTGCACAGCAACAAGGACGAAGAGGTCCAGCTTTATAACGGCGACTGGCGCAGCATCCGGACAAGGCTTGCCGAAGACGGCACGGCGATGGCCGTCGTCTCGGACGTCACCGCGACGAAGCAGGCGGAAATCGCGCTCAGGCTGTCGGCGGAGCAACTGAAGTCCCTTGCCGAGACCGACGGGCTCACCGGCATCGTCAATCGTCGGGCCTTCGACGAAGCTTTCGCACGCGAGACCACCGGCAGCGCCAGGAAGAACACGCCGTTCAGCCTGCTGATGGTCGATATCGACCGCTTCAAGGCCTATAACGACACCTACGGTCATCCCGCCGGAGACCAATGCCTGCGTGTCGTCAGCAAGTGCCTTCGCCAGTCCGTCAGCCGGCCGGCAGACATCGTCGCACGTTACGGCGGAGAGGAATTCGTGGTTCTGCTTCCGGCGACCAGTGCGAAAGGGGCAATGATCGTTGCCGAGCAATTCGCACGTCTCCTAAACCAGGAGAATATCGTTCATTCCGGCAGCGAATTCGGACGAGTGACCGCCAGTATCGGCATATCCTGCGCGACCGGCGCCACCTTGAGGGTCAACCCGAATCGTCTCCTGACGGAGGCCGATGCGGCGCTCTACGACGCCAAGACGCAAGGCCGCAATCGCATCCTGGCCCATTCGCCCGACGAACGGCATGCCATGAAGGATGTTGGTTGATTGAATCCTTGATAGGTTTTTCCTATCGATCCATCGCTCCTGCGGCCTTGATGTTTTCCTCGCTTCGACAATACAGGGCGCATGGACAAAAAATTCATTGGCAAGAAATCGGCGGCAGCCGGCGGCTGGGGCGCGTTGAAGAGCTGCGGGAAGCAGTTGCTTCAAAGCGGCATGCCGATTTCCGGGGCGCGGACGATGCTGAAGGCGAACCAGCCGGATGGGTTCGATTGCCCGGGTTGCGCCTGGGGCGATCCGGAACACGGATCGTCGTTCGAGTTCTGCGAAAACGGTGTGAAGGCCGTCGCCTGGGAGGCGACGGAGAAGCGGGCATCGCCCGCTTTCTTCGCTGACAATACGGTATCGCAGCTTCGCCGGCTGACGGATTATGAACTGGAACTCAACGGCCGCCTGACGCATCCGATGCGTTACGATGCGGCGAGCGACCGTTATCTGCCGGTCGCGTGGGGGGATGCCTTCGCCGAAATCGGAGCCATTCTCAAGGGGCTAGATCATCCCAACCGGGCGGAATTCTACACGTCGGGCCGGGCGAGCAACGAGGCGGCCTTCCTCTACCAGCTCTTCGTGCGCGTCTATGGCACGAACAATTTTCCCGACTGCTCCAACATGTGCCACGAGGCAAGCGGCATCGCCATGCGCCAGGCGGTCGGTGTGGGCAAGGGCACGGTGCTTCTGGAGGATTTCGAAGAGGCCGATGCGATCTTCGTGATCGGGCAGAACCCGGGCACCAACCATCCCCGCATGCTCGGCGACCTGCGCCGGGCGGCGATCCGCGGCGCGCGCATCGTCGTCTTCAATCCGATCCGCGAACGCGGCCTGGAGCGCTTCTCCGATCCTCAGGACAAGATCGAGATGCTGCGCGGCGGTTCGACCGACATCGCCAGCCTTTATCTCCAGCCGCAACTCGGCGGCGACATGGCCGCGGTGCGCGGGATGGCGAAGGCCGTGCTGGCTGCGGAAGAGGCAGCGGTCGCCGCCGGTCTGCCCTCCGTTCTCGACCATGCATTTCTCGCCGAACACTGCGCGGGTTTTGCGGAATATCGGGCAGCGGTCGAGGCAACGAGCTGGGCTGAGATCGAGGATCAATCGGGACTGAGCCGGCAGGAGATCGAGCGGGCGGCCGATGTCTATATCAACGCCGAGAAGGTCATCTGCACCTGGGCGATGGGCGTGACCCAGCATCTGCATTCCGTCGCGACGATCCGCGAGATCGCCAATTTCATGTTCCTGCGCGGCAATATCGGCCGGCCGGGTGCCGGCCTTTGCCCGGTTCGCGGGCATTCCAACGTGCAGGGCGACCGCACCGTCGGCATCAACGAAAAGCCGTCGGACGATTTCCTCGATGCGCTAAAGAAACACTTCCGCTTCGCCGTTCCCCGCGAACATGGCCACAATGTCCTTGCCGCCATCGGCGCGATGCTCGACGGCTCGGCCGAGGCCTTCATCGGGCTTGGCGGCAATTTCGCCCGCGCCACTCCCGACAGCGCCCTTGTCGAGAAGGCGCTGCGGCGGCTGAAGCTGACGGTGCACATCGCCACCAAACCCAATCATTCGCATCTCATGCCCGGTGAGGCCGCCTTCATCCTGCCGTGCCTCGGGCGCACCGAGATGGATATGAACGCGGCGGGCAACTCCCAGCTCGTCAGCGTCGAGGATTCGATGAGCATGGTGCACGGTTCCGCCGGCATCAATCGCCCCGCCTCACCGCATCTCCTCTCGGAAGTCGCCATCATTGCCGGCATTGCGCAAGCGACGGTCGGCGCCGCCGTGGTCGACTGGACAGAGCTCGCCGGCGACCACGACCGCATTCGCGATCATATCGCAGCGACTATCCCGGGCTTCGAAAATTACAATGCGCGCCTGCGCAAGCCGCGCGGTTTCCACCTGCGCAACACGGCCGCCCATCGGGAGTGGGATACGCCGGCAGGCAAGGCGTCATTCTCTGCCGAGCCGCTTCCGGAAGAGACGGTGCATCAGCGGGCGCGAAAGGGTGAGGGGCGTTTCGCCCTGCAGACCTTCCGGTCGCACGATCAATACAATACGACGGTCTATGGCCTCGATGACCGATATCGCGGCGTTTACGGTGAGCGGCAGGTCATCTTCATTCACCCGGCGGATCTGCAGGCGATGCATGCCGAAGCCGGCGACCGGGTCGACGTGGTCGGCGAGCATGAGGACGGTATCGAGCGCATCGCTGAGAATTTCCGCTTTGTGCCCTATGACATCCCCCGGGGAAGCATAGCGGGTTATTACCCCGAACTGAACGTGCTCGTGCCGCTTGGCAGCGCCGGCAGGGAAAGCGATACGCCCACTTCGAAATCGATCATGGTGTCCTTCCGCCGGCGAAAAGCCGCGTGAGCGTAGAGGCAGCCGAGGTCGATCGCTTTCTTGCCCTCGTCGCGGCGGCGCAAGGCAGGGATGCCCAATTGACGTCGATACAAGCCGGCCTGCTCGTCGCCGCGGAGCTGGGGATTGCGCGTGACAGCCGCACCTTTGCGCGCATGCTGGGGATAGCGCATTCTCTCGTGCTGAGGGAACTCAACGCCCTGGCGGAACGCGAGGGCGTGCTGCAGATCGTCAAGCGCGATCCAAGGACGATGAGAGTGCATTACACATTGCCGCCGAGGGACGAGGCGTAGCCCCTTGCGTCGGCCGCGGGCTGCCCGCTTACTCGCCGCAAGCCGAGGCCATCATCGCCGGATCACGCGCTTCCTGGTGTCGGAAGGGTATTCTCCGTAGGTGTTTTTATAGACCGCGGAAAACCGGCCGAAATGAAAGAAGCCCCATTTGAGACAGATGGCCTTCATGGTGTCCTTGCTCTCGGGATCGAGCAGATCCTGGCGCGCCGCACGCAGACGAAGGGTCAAGAGGTAGGCGGCGGGAGAGGTTCCCCTGAAGGCACGAAAACCGGTTTCGAGCGCCCGGCTGGATACGCCGGCCGCTTCGGCGACCTTCGGCATGGTGATCGGCTGATCGATATTGGCGTGCATGAATTCAATCGCCCGGCGGACATGCCGGGGAGCGATCAGGGCCGGGCCATTCTCCAGGAAATGCGACAGCCGGTGCGGCACCAGGCGCACGACCAGATCGGCCAGCGCCTGCGTCATATGCGCCATGGCGATCGGCGACTGCAGCAAGGGACCATCGTCGCGCATGCCCGCGATGATCGTTTCCGTGAGATTGCTGATCAGCCGGCCTTCCGGCTTGGACAGATCCAGTTCTGGCAGCAGGTCGAGAGAGCCGCTGAACGGCATCTCGAAAGTCTGGCCGATCGTCTGGAGGATGAGCGGCCAGTTGATCAGCAACTCGTCGATGACGTTCGATCGCCCATGCATGATGACGCTGTTGGGCTCGAAATTATTGTAAAGAAGCAATTTTCCTTGCCCGGCCTCGGCGACGCGCGACCCATAGGTGACCCCCATGCCGCCGCTGCGCGGCACGACGATCGACAGATATTCGGCCGTATCGACGGTCGGCTCGATATTGAACTGAAATTCCGCCTCATGATAACCGGTGAGCAGGACGGCACTGTCACATGCCGAGAAATCCAATCCCCAATGGAAGTCCTGGCTGCGGCCGACAGGCTCGGCATCAAATGCGCCAAAGGCGCCGCCCAGCGTTTCGACCATGTTGTCGAAGGACGAACCGCTAAATCGAAATGAGAATGGGGCAGTGCTATTTTCCGTCATGCCGCTCCTATCGTTTCAATGGGGCTGTGTTGACTTGTCCTTCTCCGTCGCTCGCCGATGCCGGCGCAATCCATGATAGCGCTGACATATTGATGCATGCACCTCCAATCGCTTCGCCTGATACCATCGACCATCCTCCTCCGCTTCGTCAGGGCCTGTGGACGTGATTGATTACTGAGGCGTGGCTATATATTAGCCGATCGGAGCATGCAGCGCAGCAGGTCTCAGCGGAGCAGGGGAACCTGCACGTGGTGTCGGCATCGGGATCGGTGGTTTGCGTAAGCCGATGCAGACGAAACGCGGGCGTGACAAGCGTCAATAAAACCAACCCGTTAAATGCATTGCCAAGAGTTCCCATCGCATCCGTTTTTCGCAGCCTGACGGCAGGAACTGGCAGAACTCGGAACAGTTGGCAAGCCATCGGGCTGATGATGAAACGATTACGCAGAAGGGTAAATTTATCGCGTGTATCCGCCAGGCCACTATACAGCGCATCGCGCCAATGCGAATTCATGCGACGCGTTTTAGGATTTTGATTCAAAGTGATAGAGCGGCCTTGGCACGTCCGAAAAAAACGCGGCCGCGCTCGGCGGGCTCAAATGCAGCGGGTCTTGCCGAGAGGAGCGATATCTGAAGCTTATCGAGTGGGCCCCCGATTTCGCAAGTCGCGCAGTCGCCTGCCGAAGGTTCTATAGTGGACCGCTTAAAGAGGGCCTTCGGCAGGCTGACAGGCATGCAGGCATACGCACGGGATAGAGTGCGTATGTATGATCCCTTCCATCCTTTTGGGGGTGATGGATGAACGGGTTTGGTTTTAGGACCGCAAACCATCATGGCATTGGTCGGGATTGATCTTACTGTTCCTCAGCTATGGAGCAATTGTCCGGTCCCGATATTGTCGGCCGAGCGGCTTTTCGTGGCGCAGTCTGGACTGATCTTGCGCAAAATGTATATGAAGCCGCTCCCCTGAAGCCGTCTGTTCTGCGCAATGCGCTGCGCAAAGTGGATAGAGATCTTTAGTTTCTCAATTAGCCGAACGAGGACATTGTCGCCATGGTTGCGCACTGGTCCGCAGTGCGCGCGCTTCTTCGGCTTGGTAATGATTTGCTTTCACTGAAGGCACAAGCGGCGGATCGTTTCGAGCACCGCTGCGTCGACTTCGAGGCTATCGGTTTCCGCGGTACATGCGGACATCGCTCTGTCGCCGGGGATGCGAACTCCCTTGGCGCGCAGCCGCTCCAATTGGGCCGTGGCTCGCGCCTGAAAATCCGGATCTACTGCTGCGGGAAAGAGCGCGATCACGGTCATTCCGGCATTGACCGGATGCTCGCCTGAGAGAAAGTGGCCTGCATCGAGCGACCATGCGGCCCCGGAAAGACCCGCGGAAAGCATCTCGACGACAAGGGCGATATTGGCGCCCTTGTAGCCGCCGAAGGGCAGGAGCGCGCCGAGCATCGCCTTGACCGGATCAGTGGTGATTGCGCCGGTCTCATCGATGGCGATGCCGTGAGCGATCGGCGACTGCGCCTTGGCCGCCTCGGCAAGGGTGACGAAGGCCGTAGCGCTCGTCGCCTGGTCGATGACGAGAGGCGGCAAAGGGGCCGGCATGGGCGCGCCGAAGGCCAGCGGATTTGTGCAGTAAACGCGCTCACCGCCCTCGGCGGCGGCCATCAATGGTGGGCCGTTGGCAGCGGCGATGGAGATCAATCCGTCCTGAGCCAGGCGCCTGATGTAATATCCCAGTTCCCCGGCGGTATAGCTGTTTTTCTGCGTGAAGACTGAAATGCCGAAGGTTTTCACGCGTTTCGTGAAGTCGTCGTAAATGAGGTCAAAGCCGAGCTGCGCTATGCCGCCATCCGCATCGGCCTGGATCAGGGCCGGCAGCACATGGTTGAAGCGGGGCTTGGCGTTTCCGTTGATCCGCCCCTCGCGCAGGCTGGCGAGATAATCGACGAAATGCGGAAAACCCAGCTCGGGGCGTCCGAAACGGGCAGCCGACAGCGTTGCATCGATGAGCGCCTTCGCCATGGCCTGGCTGCTGCCGCAGGCGAGGCAGGCTTCGAGCGCCAGTTGGCGGAGCTCGTCGATCGGCATTCTGATCCTCTGCCCGGTCATCACAGCTCCAATGCGGCTCGCCTGCCCTCATAGAAGGCATAGGGCGCCTGGCGCGGCGCGGCGCAGTCTCCGATCTCCACGATATGGCGACCGCTCGAGCGCAGTTCTTCGCCGAGCCAGTTGGCGGCTGCATTGGTGGTGGCGAGCACCAGGCTGTCGCCTTCCTCGAAGAAATGCTCGCCGGTATTGTGATCCAGCAGGGTGACGCCGTTGCCGTGCCACGCCAGCACGCTGACCTCCAGACGCCATTGGACACCCAGCCTCTTCAAGGTCCGACGCAGCGGTACGTCGGCGGTGGTGCGCTGAAGTTCCTTGCCGATGAAGGGATCGGGCGAGAGCATGGTCACCAGGTGCCCATCTTCGGCGAGCTTCCAGGCGGTTCCGCAGCCGCGCCAGCCGCCACCCTCGTCGAGCAGCAGGACCCTTTTGCCCGGCCTTGCCTGCCGCGCCATGACAGCCTCGATGGTGAAGACGTTTCCCTTTTCGATGCCGGGCAGCGTCTCGACCGAGGGCAGAGCCTTCTGGAAGCCGGTTTCGGGAGAATAGGAACCTGTCGCCAGGATGACGGCATCCGCGCCGATCGCTTCGACATCCGATGCCTCGACATAAGAGTTGAGCCGGATCTCGACGCCGAGTTTCGTCAGCTGCCGCTCGTACCAGCCGATGAGGTCGAGGATCTGCGCGCGGCGAGGCTGCAGTCCGGCCAGCAGGAAATTGCCGCCGAGCCGGCTGGAGGCTTCCGCGAGGATGACCCGGTGGCCTCTCTCCGCGGCTGCACGGGCGGCTTCCAGACCGGCAGGCCCGCCGCCGACCACCAGCACCGTTCTCGGCTGGCCGGCCGGGCTGAAGCGGTCGCCGCCCCATTGGTATTCCCGTCCGGCCGACGGGTTGATGAGGCAGCTTATCCAATAATCACGCGAGCGCCGGCCCCAGCACATCTGGTTGCACGAAATGCAGCCGCGAACATCGTCGGGGCGGTCTTCGCCGGCTTTTCGGGCGAGATGGGGATCAGCGATCTGGCCGCGGACGATCGAGACCAGGTCCGCCGCTCTTTCTCCCAGAACGGTTTCGGCATTCTCCGGCGTTCTGATATGGCTTTCGGCGATGACGAGCGCATGCTTGACGGACCGCCTGATCGTCGCAGCGAGATCGGCGCCGAGCTTCTCCTGGTAAAGGAATGTCGGCATCAGCTTGTGGAAGTCGAGATAGCCGCCCGAGCCGCAGGTGACGTAGTCGACGAGGCCGAGATCGTCATGGAGGGCGACGATCTCGGCAAGCTCGTCCCGCGTCAGCGCGACGCTATGATCGGGCTCATCGCTGATCGCAAGCCCGATGATGAAATCCTGACCGCAGACCGCCCGGATGCGGCTCGTGATCTCGCGCGAGAAACGTGTCCTATTTTCGAGCGAACCGCCCCATTGATCCTCTCGCCGGTTCGACCAGGGCGTCCAGAACTGCTCGATGAGGCCGAGATAGGCCGCCCAGACCTCCACGCCATCGAAACCGGCCTCATGACAGCGGCGCGCCGCCTGCACGAATCCGTCGATGGTTTCTGAGATTTCCGCCTCGCTCATGGCATGCGAGCCGTCGCTGTCGTGATAACTGGGCAGACCGGACGGCGACCAATGCGGGTGGTATGAATTATCGGAATCTCCATGCGCGCCAACATGGTAGAGCTGCTGGATCGCGACCGCGCCGTTTTCCCTGATCGCCGTCGTGACCTTCCTGAAATGAGGGACGACACTATCGTCGCCGGGAAGAAAATTCCCGCGCGTCAACACGGCGGCGGGATGGACCGGCATCGGTTCGACCACGATCATTCCGGCGCCGCCGATCGCACGCTCGGCATAATAGGCAACATGCCGGTCGCCGGGCACGCCGTTGTTCGCCATGTTTGCCGTATGCGCGCCGAAGACGATCCTGTTGCGCAAAATGTGTCCGCGCAGACTGACGGGCGAAAACAGACGCGGGAAGAGTTTCGACATGGTGATCCCCAAGCGTCAGGCGGCCGACTTTCCATTTCCTGCGATGGCGGCGTGCCCGATATCGGTATCGCCAACGAAACGGAGAGACGGCCGCATTTGAGCTTCAGAGTGCGACCGAGAGGGCGCTATCGCGTCGGGGAGCCACCTCCTGCGAGTTCACCATCGCGCCTGCGAGCTGGCGGAAGGTGACGAGACCCAATGCTTCGCCTGATGGTGAAATCACCCTGGCATCGTCGTCCGGCGCCGATGCCAGGATCCGGACGGCCTCTTCGACTGTCGTGCCTGACGCAATCGTCAATCCGCCGGGTACTGCGCCGGAATGCAGGGGGGTCATGACGGCTTCGACATGGATGACGCGGCCGCGATTAACCTCCTTGACGAAGTTGGCGATGTAATCGTCCGCCGGACGCAGGACGATGTCCTGGCTGGTGCCCTGCTGGATGACTTCGCCGTCGCGCAGGATCGCAATCTGGTCGCCCAGGCGAAGGGCTTCATCGAGATCGTGGGTGATGAAGACGATGGTTTTCTTGATCTCCCTCTGAATGTCGAGAAGGACCGTCTGCATATCCGTGCGGATCAAGGGATCGAGCGCCGAATAGGCTTCGTCCATCAAAAGGACCGGCGCATCGTTGGAAAGGGCGCGCGCCAGGCCGACACGCTGCTGCATGCCGCCGGAGAGCTGGTTGGGATATTTCTGCTCGAAGCCCTTGAGACCGACCCGCTCCAGCCAGCGCATGGCGACGTCGACGGCTTTCGAACGCTCCATGCCCTGCACTTCGAGGCCGAAGATGGTATTGTCGAGAACATTCCGGTGCGGCAGAAGCGCGAACTTCTGAAACACCATGGCCGTCTGGTGCCGGCGAAACGCCCGCAATTCGGTCTCGTTCATTTTCACGACATCGACGCCGTCGACAAGCACTTCGCCGGCGGTTGGATCGATCAGACGATTGATGTGGCGGATGAGGGTCGATTTGCCCGAACCCGAAAGGCCCATGATGACCTGGATGCGGCCCGAAGGTATCTCGATATTGATATTGCTCAAGCCCAGCACGTGGCCATGCTTTTGGTTGAGCTCGGTCTTCGACAATCCTTTTTGGACGGCATCGACGTAAGCGGCAGGATTGGGACCGAAGATCTTGTAGAGATGGCGGATCTTGATGCCGCCGAAACGTTGATCAGCCATGGACGATCTCCCGATGCTTCTGGAGCCTCTTGCCATATGCCTGGCTGACCCGGTCGAAGATGATGGCGATGCCGACGATGGCAAGGCCGTTGAAAATGCCCAGAGTGAAGTACTGGTTGGCGATCGCCTTCAGAACCGGCTGGCCAAGACCCTGGACACCGATCATCGAGGCGACGACGACCATGGCGAGCGCCATCATGATGGTCTGGTTGATGCCGGCCATGATGGTGGGAAGCGCCAGCGGCAACTGGACCTTGAACAGTTTCTGCGAGCTCGATGTCCCGAAGGCGTCGGCCGCCTCCAGCACGTCCTTGTCGACCAGGCGGATGCCGAGGTCGGTCAGCCTGATCATCGGCGGGATGGCGTAGATGACGACGGCGATCAGTCCCGGCACCTTGCCGATGCCGAGCAGCATGACGACAGGGATCAGGTAGACGAAGCTCGGCATGGTCTGCATGACGTCGAGGATCGGGTTGATGACGCGCTGCAGCCGGTCGGAACGCGCCATCAGGATCCCCATCGGGATGCCGATGGCGATCGAGAGCACGGTACAGACGAAGATCATCGAGACCGTCCGCATCGTATCGTCCCACATGTCGAAATAGCCGATCAGCAGCAGTGTCACGAGACAGCCGAAGACGATCTTCAGGCTGCGGCTCGCAAACCATGCGATCACAAGGATGATGGATGTGATGATCGGCCACGGCGTCTGCGTCATGAAGCGGTCGGCGGCGATGAGAAAATGCTGCAGCGGGGAGAAGAGGCTTTCGATCGCGTCGCCATAGCTGCGAGTAAAGGCGCGAAAGCCGTCATCGATCGCCTTCTTCAGATTGCGAAGGGCATCATCATCCATATGCGGGAATTTATAAAACCATTCCATTCGGTTCCCCTTTTTCTTCAAAGAGCCGCGGCAGTCTTTTTGATTTTATCGGCAGCGAGAGGCGGTGCGCTTTGAGCGCACCGCAATAGTCGGCGTTAAAGCGCAGCTTCGATCTTCGCGGCTGCCTCAGGCGAGACCCACTTTGTCCAGAGGTCCTTGTTTTCCTTCAGGAAGTGCTTTGCGCCATCTTCGCCGGTTGCCTGGTTGTCGGTCATCCACGCCATCAGCTTGTTGACCGTGTCATTGCTCCAGGAGCGCTTCGTCAGATAGTCCATGACCTCAGGCCCGACCTTTTCCGAGAAGGGCTTGGCAACCAAGGTCACGACGTGATCGACCGGCCATGCGTTCGGCTTCGGATCGGGGCAATCGGCGACGGTGATGCAGCGCTTCCATTCGGCTGCATCCTGCGGCACACCGGCTTCGAGCTTGACCATCTGATACTTGCCGAGCAGCGCGGTCGGCGCCCAGTAATAGCCGGCCCAGCCTTCCTTGCGTTCGTAAGCCTTGGCGATCGAACCATCGAGGCCGGCGGCTGAGCCGGTATCGACGAGGGTGAAGCCGGCCTTCTCGGCTTCGAAGGCCTTGTAGAGCTGCGTGGTCACGACGGTGCCGCCCCAGCCCTGCGGCCCGTTGTAGATGGCGCCCTTCTTCGGATCTTCCGGATCGGGGAAGAGTTCCGGATGCTTCAGCACGTCGCCGATGGTCTTGATATCGGGATGGGCATCGGCAACATATTTGGGAATCCACCAGCCCTGTACGCCGCCATCGGGCAGCGGAGAGCCGACCTGGACGATCCGGCCTTCATCCGTTCCCTTCTTGACGACATCGGGAAGCAGGTCGATCCAGGCTTCCGGCGCGATGTCGGGCTGGCCCTTTTCGGCCATGGAGGTGATCGTCGGGACGGTGTCGCCGACGGTGATGTCGGCCTCGCAGCCATAACCTTCGTTCAGGATGAACTTGTCGAGGTTAGAGAGAACCTCTGCACTCTGCCAGTTCATGCTGGCGATGGTCACACTGCCGCATTCGGCGGCGCTGGCGAAAGACGCCCCGCCGATCAGGCCGAATGTCAGGCATGTCGATGCAAGTAGTTTTTTCATTTCGTTCCCTCTGCTTAGCGGCCGATTTTGACGAGCGGGGCGCCGCAGGAACCCGCTCCAACGGTTGTCAGGAAGCGTCTCCCATACTCACCGATTTCTTGAATGCCGCCGACAGTCCCTTGGCGACGGAAGCGTTGAACCCGGCAGCGCGCATGCCTTCGATGGCTGCTGCGGTGGTGCCGCGATAGGCGAGAAAGGTTTGAACGACGTCGTCAGGACATTCGTCACGGCGCTCCAGCAGGCGGCCGGCGCCTGTCATCACCGTGTTGACGGCCCGCTGCGCAATCTCCGCCGGCAGGCCATGGGCGACGGCGTCGCTCATCATGGCGGCTGCGAGCAGCGCCGGGAATGCCGGTCCGGATCCGGAAAGGCCGGTGAGATAGTCGATGTCGCTTTCCCTTCCGACCTCGTCCTCAGATCCGCATGCCTGGAAAATGGCGCGGACGACTGCTCGATCGTCTTCCGTGACGTCGCTTGTGCCAGTCCAGGGCGTATAGGATCTGGTTACTTCGGCAGCGGCATTCGGCAGAGCGCGGACGACGCGAGCGGTGTTGTGGCGTTCCGAAAGTGCGCCCAAGCGGATGCCCGCCATGACAGAGATGACGAGCCTGCCGCCGGCATCGAACTCCAGGGCCTGCCAGTCGGCCGGACGAACGGAGAGAAGGATCACATCCGAGCGGTCGGCAAGCTCCTGATTGTCGGTGGTCAGGAAAGAATTCGGGAAACGGCGCGGCGGCTCGCTGCGATAGGAGAGGGAGAGATTTCGAGGACCGACCAGGCCGGCATCGAGGATCGAGCCGGCGATTGCTCCGCCAAGCCATCCGCCGCCGCCAATGATACCGATCCTCAAGGAAACGCTCATCTCGGCCTTCCCTAACCGGGCCTATGGCCATGCCGGGAGAAGAAGCGATCGAGCTCCCTCTGCTGCGGCACTTCGCCGGTGTAGATCGCAATATACTCTGGAATCCGTTTCATGCGGACGGCGAGTTCCTCCCTGGACTGCATGGAGATATAGCCGATCTGAACGAGGTAAGTTGTTCGCGCTCTGACATCTGATGTCGTTTCTGGTAGTCCGAACCGGATGAACATGCGCTTGAGCGCTTCCAGGCGAAGCTGATCGGCTTGCCGGACTTCGGCGAGAATCTCGTCGGACTGCAGCGCCCAGCTGCGCACGGCGAATTCAAACCTGGCGTCGAACAGATCATTGTTGAGCCAGCAATCGAAGACGTTGAGCATCGCCTCGGCAAGCGATTCCGCATAAGCTTCCGACTGCTTGACGATGTTGCCGGTGTTTTTATCGCGCCAGCGCGCCACAAGCGCGGCCAACAGCTCCTCCCGATCCTTGAAGAACCAGTAGAAGCTCGTGCGAGAGAGATTGAGCTTCTTCGCCAGCGGCAGAATCTTCACCGAATCCACCCCGGAATCCAGCAGGGAGTGATACGCTGCTTCCAGCCATCCCTCCTGTGATCCGCGCCAGCCAGTGTCGTTCAAAGCCTGATCCATGGGGTGTTTCCTATCAAATTATCAAACCACGCACAAGAAAAATGTACATCAGTGTCGAAAATAACGACCCGTTTGTTTTCCTCGTTGACACTTATGTACATTATGCTTAGCGTCTCCTCTGACGTTTTTAATCCGGAACCACGGCCCATGTCGAATGACCCCCTTCTTCAGCCCTATCAGCTCAAGCATTTGAAGCTGCGCAACCGTCTCATCGTGACCTCCCACGAGCCTGCCTATCCGGAAGACGGCATGCCGAAGGAGAGGTATCGCGCCTATACGGTGGAGCGGGCAAAGGGCGGCGTGGCGCTGACGATGACCGCAGGCTCGGCCGCGGTGTCCAGGGACAGTCCGCCGGTTTTCAACAACCTGCTCGCCTATAAGGACGAGATCGTCCCGTGGATCAGGGAAATGACCGACGCCGTGCATGAAGAGGGGGCGGCGATCATGATCCAGCTCACCCATCTCGGCCGGCGCACGCGCTGGGACAAGGGCGACTGGCTGCCGGTCGTGGCGCCGTCGCATCATCGCGAGGCATCCCACCGCGCCTTCCCGAAGAAGATGGAAGATTGGGACATCGAGCGCATCATCAAGGATTTCGCCGATGCTGCGGAGCGCATGAAGGCGGGCGGCATGGACGGTGTCGAGCTGGAGGCCTACGGCCATCTGATCGACCAGTTCGCGTCGCCGCTGACCAACGAACTCGATGGTCCCTATGGCGGCTCTATCGAAAACCGCATGCGCTTCTGTCTCGATGTGTTCAAGGCGATCCGGCAAAGGGTGGGTGATGACTTCATCCTCGGCGTTCGTTATACCGCCGACGAATGTCTTCCCGGCGGTACCGGCAAGGCCGAAGGCATGGAGATTTCCAAGCGGCTCCGCGATAGCGGCCTCATCGACTATCTGAACGTCATTCGGGGCCACATCGATACCGATGCGGGTTTGACGGATGTCATTCCGATCCAGGGCATGGCAAACTCTCCGCACCTGGATTTTGCCGGTGAAATCCGGGCCGCGACCAATTTTCCGACGTTCCACGCTGCCAAGATACCGGACGTCGCGACCGCGCGTCACGCGATCGCGGCCGGGAAAGTCGACATGATCGGCATGACCCGCGCCCACATGACCGATCCGCACATCGTCCGCAAGATCATCGAAAAACGGGAAGAGGATATCCGCCCCTGCGTCGGCGCCAATTACTGTCTCGATCGCATCTACCAGGGCGGCGCCGCCTTCTGCATCCACAATGCCGCCACCGGCCGCGAACTGACGATGCCGCATATCGTGGCGAAGGCCGACGCCAGGAAAAAAGTCGTCATCGTCGGCGCCGGCCCGGCCGGTCTGGAAGCGGCGCGCGTCGCCGGGGAACGCGGCCATCAGGTCGTCGTTTTCGAGGCGGCGAACAATCCCGGCGGTCAGATCCGGCTCACCGCCCAGAGTGAGCGCCGCAGGGAGATGATCAGCATCATCGACTGGCGCATGAGCCAGTGCGAGAAATACGACGTCACCTTCCACTTCAACACCTGGGCGGAAGCCGACACCATCGAGGCCGAAAATCCCGATGTCGTCATCATTGCGACCGGCGGCCTGCCGCATACCGAGGTTCTCACGAGCGGCAACGAGCTGGTGGTCTCTTCGTGGGACATCATTTCCGGCGACGTGAAGCCTGGAACCAACGTGCTGATCTTCGACGATGCCGGCGACCATGCCGGCCTGCAGGCGGCGGAGTTCATCGCCAAGGCAGGTGCCAAGGTCGAGATCATGACGCCGGACCGGTCCTTCGCGCCTGAGGTCATGGCCATGAACCTGGTGCCCTATATGCGTTCTCTTCAGAAGCACGACGTGACCTTCACCGTCACCTACCGTCTGGAAGCCGTCGAGAAGAGCGGCAACCAGCTGGTCGCTCATATCGGCAGCGATTACGGCGGGATTGCCAGGCAGCACAGCTTCGACCAGATCGTCGTCAATCATGGGACCATCCCGCTCGATGAGCTCTATTTCGAACTGAAACCCAGTTCGAGCAATCTCGGCGAAATGTCGCACGACCAGCTTCTGTCTGGAGAACCTCAGTCCGTCGTCCGCAATCCCGACGGCAGGTTCCAGCTGTTCCGGATCGGCGATGCCGTGGCCGCACGCAACACGCATGCCGCCGTCTATGACGGACTGCGCATCGCAAAAGATATCTGATCGCAAGATCAGCCGCCTGTCGGGGGGGCGTTTCGGGAGGTGATGACATGAGTTTGCGGAATGAAAGCCTCGAGATTTTTGTGGATGCGGCTTTCGGGGCTTTCGACCAGTTTGCCAGGGCGCCGGAAGCCCGTCGCTCGATTCGTCAGATTTCTACGGCGCTGGAATGCCCGGGAGATGCACGCGCAGGGGAAGGAAGCCGATTGCCCGTGTGTGCGCTCCTTGATGTGGCGCTCTCGATCGATCCGTCCTATCCTTCGCTGACGCGTTTGATCGAGGGGTTCAAAGGCATCGAGCCAATGCTTGAATGGCGTCGGCGCACCAAGTATGACCACACGGCCAGCGACAATTTTGTCGATGGCCATGCCAATGCGATGATCATCGGCCCGGGAGGATTGGAGGAGCGGAGCGACCTGTGGATCGGCGTGACGTTGATGGCGCCTCACATGCGCTACCCCGATCACGACCATGCACCGGAGGAAGTCTACCTCGTGCTTTCCGAGGGAGAATTCCAGCAGGGGGAAGGGGACTGGTTTTCGCCTGGTATCGGCGGATCCTTCTACAATCTCCCTGGCATCAAACATGCCATGAGGTCGCTCGACACGCCGCTCTTCGCCTTCTGGGCATTGCTTGCCGAACGGCCGCACTGACGGCCGGTAGTCTAGAAATAAAGGGGGTCACCCATGAAGATACTCGTGCCAGTCAAACGGGTTGTCGACTACAACGTGAAGATCCGGGTTCGTCCGGATGGCACGGGTGTCGAGCTTGCCAATGTGAAGATGTCGATGAACCCGTTCGACGAGATCTCGGTGGAAGAGGCGCTGCGGCTGAAGGAAGCCGGCAAGGCCGAGGAAGTTGTCGTGGTGTCGATCGGTCCTGCCAAGGCCGAGGAGACGCTGAGGACGGCACTCGCCATGGGCGCCGACCGGGCAATCCTGGTCGAGACCGACGATGCGGTCGAGCCGCTGGCGGTTGCCAAGATCCTCAAGGCGGTCGCCGATGCCGAACAGCCCGGCCTTGTTATCGTCGGCAAGCAGGCGATCGACGACGATTCGAACCAGACCGGCCAGATGCTGGCGGCACTGCTTGGTTCGGCCCAGGCGACCTTCGCCTCGAAGATCGAGATCGGCGATGGCAAGGCGACCGTCACCCGCGAAGTCGATGGCGGCCTGCAGACGATCGAGATCAAGCTGCCGGCGGTGGTCACCTCGGACCTGCGCCTGAACGAACCGCGTTATGCCTCGCTGCCGAATATCATGAAGGCGAAGAAGAAGCCGCTCGACAAGAAGTCTCCTGCCGACTTTGGCGTCTCCACAGCGCCGCGGTTGAAAGTGTTGAAGACCGAGGAGCCATCCGGCCGCAAGGCCGGCGTCAAGGTCAAGTCGGTCGCCGAGCTGGTCGACAAGCTCAAGAACGAAGCCGGCGTGCTTTAAGCCAGAACCAGGGAGCCCTCATCATGACCATTCTTCTTCTGGCTGACCACGACAATGCAAGCCTTTCCGACCAGACCGCCAAGGCGCTGACGGCCGCAACCAAGATCGGCGGCGACGTGCATGTGCTGGTCGCCGGCAAGGGCGCAAAGGCTGCTGCCGATGCGGCGGCCAAGCTTGCCGGCGTCTCCAAGGTGCTGCTGGCCGAAAGCGATGCGCTGGCCAACAACCTGGCCGAACCGCTGGCCGACCTGATCGTCTCGCTGGCCGGCAGCTATGACACGATCCTCTCGGCTGCGACGTCGGTCGGCAAGAATGTGCTGCCGCGCGTCGCTGCCCTGCTCGATGTCGCCCAGCTCTCCGAGATCATCGAGGTGATCTCTGCCGATACCTTCAAGCGGCCGATCTATGCCGGCAATGCCATCCAGACGGTGCAGGCAACCGATGCCAAGAAGGTGATCACCGTGCGCACCGCCTCCTTCGCCTCCGCAGCCGAAGGCGGCTCCGCGCCGATCGAGACGGTTGCAGCGGTTTCCGATCCCGCTCTGTCGCGCTTCGTCGCCGATGCGCTGTCGGCCTCCGACCGTCCGGAACTGACCTCGGCGAAGATCATCA
>NZ_ML133552.1:2500-5000 GCF_003985145.1 Rhizobium anhuiense
GCCTAGCCGGCCGGATGTGGTGGAGGGATTGGAGGTAGGAAGGAAGCTTGTCGCTCTGGATCGTCAGCGTAAACCGCGTAGCGGTTTATCGCGTGTTGTTCGTTGCCTTTGGGCATCGTCTGACGGACGATCGGATTACCGTTGCCTGACCGCGCGGTATCGGATCCAATCTCGAGAAGCTGGTCTTAAGACAGGCTGCAAGTGGGCTGCTCGGCGTAGCTCCAATAAAGCAGACCTGTCGAACACGTTAATGGCATTGTTGGATTGACTGGGTTGTAAAAGGTAACCCGGTCTGTTGCCGTTTCTTTGAAGCGGGCAACGAGATGATGAGCATTGGCAATGAGAACGATTAAGTGTCGTAAGGGCATTTGGTGGATGCCTTGGCATGCACAGGCGATGAAGGACGTGATACGCTGCGAAAAGCCGTGGGGAGCTGCGAATGAGCTTTGATCCATGGATCTCCGAATGGGGCAACCCACCTTAAATGCTTGGAAAATCATTCTGGTTGTTTGGCCTCTGGCCGGGCAACCCGAGTGGTTTCCAAGCATTGTGATAAGGTATCTACACCTGAATACATAGGGTGTAAGAAGCGAACGCAGGGAACTGAAACATCTAAGTACCTGCAGGAAAGGACATCAACCGAGACTCCGCAAGTAGTGGCGAGCGAACGCGGACCAGGCCAGTGGCAATTGTGATTAAAGTGGAACGCTCTGGAAAGTGCGGCCGTAGTGGGTGACAGCCCCGTACGCGTAGATATCACGATTGTCCTAGAGTAGGGCGGGACACGAGAAATCCTGTCTGAACATGGGGAGACCACTCTCCAAGCCTAAGTACTCGTGCATGACCGATAGCGAACAAGTACCGTGAGGGAAAGGTGAAAAGCACCCCGACAAGGGGAGTGAAATAGAACCTGAAACCGGATGCCTACAAACAGTCGGAGCCCGCAAGGGTGACGGCGTACCTTTTGTATAATGGGTCAACGACTTAGTGTAACAAGCAAGCTTAAGCCGGTAGGTGTAGGCGAAGCGAAAGCGAGTCTGAATAGGGCGATTTAGTTTGTTGCATTAGACCCGAAACCGAGTGATCTAGCCATGAGCAGGTTGAAGGTTGGGTAACACCAACTGGAGGACCGAACCCGCATCTGTTGCAATAGATTGGGATGACTTGTGGCTAGGGGTGAAAGGCCAATCAAACTCGGAAATAGCTGGTTCTCCGCGAAATCTATTTAGGTAGAGCGTCGAGCGAATACCCCCGGGGGTAGAGCACTGGATGGGCTATGGGGACTCACCGTCTTACTGATCCTAACCAAACTCCGAATACCGGGGAGTACTACTCGGCAGACACACGGCGGGTGCTAACGTCCGTCGTGAAAAGGGCAACAACCCTAACCTCCAGCTAAGGTCCCCAAGTCATGGCTAAGTGGGAAAGGATGTGAGGATCCCAAAACAACCAGGATGTTGGCTTAGAAGCAGCCATCATTTAAAGAAAGCGTAACAGCTCACTGGTCTAAATAAGGGTCTTTGCGCCGAAAATGTAACGGGGCTGAAGCCATGCACCGAAGCTGAGGATTTGCGAGCAATCGCAAGTGGTAGCGGAGCGTTCCGTAAGCTGATGAAGGGAGACCTGTGAGGGCTCCTGGAGGTATCGGAAGTGCGAATGTTGACATGAGTAACGATAAAGAGGGTGAGAGACCCTCTCGCCGAAAGACCAAGGGTTCCTGCTTAAAGTTAATCTGAGCAGGGTTAGCCGGCCCCTAAGGCGAGGCAGAAATGCGTAGTCGATGGGAACCACGTTAATATTCGTGGGCCTGGTGGTAGTGACGGATTGCACAAGTTGTTCTGGTTTATTGGATTATCAGGGCAGCGGAGCGGTTCCAGGAAATAGCTCCACCGTATAGACCGTACCCGAAACCGACACAGGTGGTCAGGTAGAGTATACCAAGGCGCTTGAGAGAACTATGTTGAAGGAACTCGGCAAATTGCACGCGTAACTTCGGAAGAAGCGTGACCCCATTTTACGCAAGTATGATGGGGTGGCACAGACCAGGGGGTAGCGACTGTTTATCAAAAACACAGGGCTCTGCGAAGTCGCAAGACGACGTATAGGGTCTGACGCCTGCCCGGTGCTGGAAGGTTAAGAGGAGAGGTGCAAGCTTTGAATCGAAGCCCCAGTAAACGGCGGCCGTAACTATAACGGTCCTAAGGTAGCGAAATTCCTTGTCGGGTAAGTTCCGACCTGCACGAATGGCGTAACGACTTCCCCGCTGTCTCCAACATAGACTCAGTGAAATTGAATTCCCCGTGAAGATGCGGGGTTCCTGCGGTCAGACGGAAAGACCCCGTGCACCTTTACTATAGCTTTACACTGGCATTCGTGTCGGCATGTGTAGGATAGGTGGTAGGCTTTGAAGCGGGGACGCCAGTTTCCGTGGAGCCATCCTTGAAATACCACCCTTATCGTCATGGATGTCTAACCGCGGCCCGTCATCCGGGTCCGGGAC
>NZ_ML133553.1 GCF_003985145.1 Rhizobium anhuiense
CCATGCCGAGATAGTCGTTGGAGCACCAGACCGTGACTTCCTTTTGGCCATCGGCCGTATGGCGCGTCGCGCGCGGGAAATTGCCGCGGTGACGTTCGAGATCGGCAAAAACGCGGTAACGGCCCTCGGCATGAAGCCCGTCCAGCTCGTTTTTGAAAAACGCTTCGAAATCCATATGCACGCTCCCCTGTGTGGTCCGAGCAATACATTGTGAGGGGTTGGGCGTATTTGATCTTGATCAAGTCGGATGAAGCCCGCGCACCAGGCGGGCGGCTGACGCGCCGGGACCAGCCACGACGAACTGTCCCTTAGCCGCCTGCTGATCGCGGCGGCCGGTCATTCCAATCGTTGCAGCCGACAGGTCGGTTGTTTGATCAACATCAATTATCGGAACGACGTCTGGCATTAAAGCTCGAAGGTATGAGCTCAATTCCACATCTTAAAAACGCAATCGTCGGCCTTGCGCAGCCTGCCAGGTTCCTGGAACTGTCCGAACGCCTGCTTCCTGCACTTGCCGCCCTGACCGCATTCTGCTTCGCGATCGGCCTCTATCTGAGCTTCAGCTCCGACGTCGACTATCAACAGGGGGTAACCGTCAGGATCATGTATGTCCACGTCCCCGCAGCGTGGATGGCCATGCTCTGCTATACGACGATGACCGCCAATGCCATCGGCTCGTTGGTCTGGCGGCATCCCCTGGCCGACGTTGCGGCGCGCGTCGCCGCTCCCCTTGGCGCCGCCTTCACCTTCGTGTCGCTCGTGACCGGCGCGATCTGGGGCAAGCCCATGTGGGGCACATGGTGGGTATGGGACGCCCGCCTGACATCGATGTTCGTGCTCTTCATCATGTATCTCGGCATATTGGCGATCTACCGGGCGATCGACGATCCGGCTCGCGCCGCCCGTGTCACGGCGGTCCTGATCGTCGTGGGTTTCGTCAATATTCCGATCATCAAGTTTTCCGTCGATTGGTGGAACACGCTGCATCAGCCCGCCAGCGTGCTGCGGCTGGGCGGCCCCGCCCTCGACGTCGAGTTTCTACGCCCTCTGCTGGTCATGGGAGTGGCGTTCTCAGCGCTGTTTGCCACGCTCTACGTCGCATCGATAAGAAACGAGATCTGGCGACGGAAGCTGATCAGGCATGACAGGCTCGCAGCAAAAGCCGCTGCTCACCGGGAGACTTGAAATGAACCACGAACACTATGTTCTTGCGGCGTATTTGCTCACCTTCGTGGTCATGGTCACGGCGACGTTGAAGGTCTGGTTCTCAGGACGACGCTACCGCCGTCGGATCGAGGCGCTGGCACGACGTCGGCAGCCTCGCGGAGACCGCTAGGATGCGACGCTACGCCTTCGCTGCGATTCCGCTTGTCGCGTTTCTCGGGATTGCGGGTGCCGTCGCCAATACGCTGTATCGCGAATCCGTGGACGGATATTCCCCCGCCGCTATTCCTTCGGCGTTGGCGGGACGCCGACATCCAGCCGTCGATCTCGCGCCGCTTGCCGGTCTTCAAGCGCCTGGGCTGAACGATCACACAGTTGATGGCCACATCGCCATCGTCAACATCTTCGCGTCCTGGTGCGTTCCCTGTCGGCTCGAACACCCGGCGCTGATGAAACTCGCCAAAGATTCTCGCATAAAGCTGGTCGGCATCAACTATAAGGATGCTCCAGAAAAGGCCGCAGCCTTCCTTCAGGAAAACGGCAATCCGTTCGCGGCAATCGGAATCGACACCACGGGAAGAAGTTCGATCGACTGGGGAGTCTACGGCGTCCCGGAAACATTCGTTATCGATCGCGCGGGACGAATCTTCCTGAGACATGTCGGGCCGATCGACGAGAAAAGCCTCGCGACGGATATCCTACCCGCTCTGGAAAAGATCATCGCCGCCGAATAAGCGGGGCCTCTTCCAGCCGTGTTTGACCTCCATCAAAGAAACGGCCTCGCCTATTGCGTATGTCGGTTTGGCGGGTCGGGATTTTCCCGTGTCAAGGGGGGAAACTTGACAGAGGCTCGCTCGGTTTTGGGGCGCAACACCGAGTGAGCCTCCTCGCGTCAGATTACCCTCACCAATGAGCACCGTGCGGAGACGCCGAGAGCGACAGCCGAAGCCGCGCCGCTAATTCCAGCAAAAAGTGTGTCGCGGTTTTGCGTCCGGAATTGCGTGAAAACAAATGGGGCGCGGGATGAACTGTTTCCACGCCGTGGCAAAGATCTAGCTTGGACGTGCTGTTTCAGCCCCTTTCGGTTACGGTCAGCCGAGCGATCTGGAGCCGATCCCGATAGGCGCCGACGCCCAGGCTTTCGACCAGGGTGCGAACAGCCTTTTGCTTCAACTCCGACTCCACGTTGCCATCGAGTGTCACCTGGCCGTTCTTCACGGTCACTTGGACCTTCTGAGGCGTTATCCCCAACTCCGACCTCAGGCGCGTTCGAACCGCCAGCCTGATCGATTCATCTTCCTTTGGCAGCGGCGCCGTCTGGGCATTGATGATCAGGCCGAGGATGTCTCTGCGGCTGACAATCCCGACAAGACGTCCGTCCTCAACGATCGGTAGCCGCTTGATCCGGTGCGCCTGGAGGCTTTCGGCGATATCCGATACCTCGCTGTCGGGGCACGCCACGATCACATCCTGAGACATGACATCGGCGACACACCAGCCATTCCTGGAAATATATCGCTCAAGATCGATCTCCGATATCATTTCGGGCGCGCGGGCGGCGCGGGGGGAGAATCGGATCTCTTTCCGCAGCAGCAGATCGCCTTCCGTCAGCATTCCGCAGACGCGGCCTTCGTCGTCAATGACAGGAAGACCGCTGACGTTGTTTTGCATCATGACGGCGACGGCGTGGCGTATACCGACCGCTGGACCGATCGATACCACGTTGGTGGTCATTATGTCCTTCGCCTGCATTGTCCTGCCTCGTTTATAGGAATTGTTGCTGGAATGACGATAATGCGAGCTCGTCGAGCCGCCATTGATCTTCGTCAAACAATGCGATCTTCGCCAAGAAGGTCGCTCAGCTTCGCCTGTTCGTCGGCTGTCAGCTTGCTGCCGGTCGGCTTACCGGCCCTGTTGCGCGCAAAGACCAGCAATGACAGCCCGCCGAGGGTCACCAGCAGCACCGGTGCGCCCCAGAGCAGCACCGTCTTCATGCCGACACGCGGCTTCAAAAGCACGAACTCGCCATAGCGCGAGACGATATAGTTCAGCACCGCCTCGTCGCTGTCGCCATCGCTGATGCGCTCGCGCACCAGCAGGCGCAGATCCTTGGCGAGATCGGCATTGGAATCGTCAATCGACTGGTTCTGGCAGACCATGCAGCGCAGTTCCGCCGACAGGGCGCGGGCCCGCGCCTCGAGCGCCGGATCGGCCAGCACCTCGTCCGGATTGACGGCAAAGGCGGGGGCCGCCATCAGCAGCAAAGCAAAAGCCAGCAAGAGACGCCGCATCATTCCGCCGGCTCCATTGCAGGCGCAGCAGGCTTCGTGGCTTTCGCCTTCCTACGCGGGGCGCCGACGCGCAGGCGGCGGTCGGTGAGCGAGACGAGGCCGCCGAAGGCCATGATCACCGTTCCGCCCCAGATGCAGAGAATGAACGGCTTCCACCAGATGCGCACGACGATGCCGCCGTCCTTGGTGGCGTCGCCGAGCGAGACATAGAGCTGGCTGAACCCGAAGGTCAGAATGCCGGCCTCCGTCGTCGGCATCTGCCGGGCGGTGTAAAGACGCTTGGCCGACCAGGTATCGGCCACCGCGACACCGGCGCGCCGGATGGTGAAGTGGCCGCGCTCCTCGGTATAGTTCGGCCCGGTCGCCGGCTGCATGCCGTCGAAATGCAGGCTGTAACCGCCGGCCTCGGTGATCCCGCCGGGCTTCATCTCGATGACGTATTCGCTCTGGAAGGTCGTGACGGCGACGATGCCGAGCACGGTGACGCCGAGCCCGGCATGGGCAAGAGCGGTGCCGAAGGCCGAACGCGGCAGGCCGGAAAGCCGGCGCCAGGCGATACTGGCGGAAACCTTGCCGATACCGGCGCGATACCAGAGATCGGCGATGGCGCCGAGGATGAGGAACAGGCCGGCCGCCAGCCCGAGCACTGACAGCACCGGTCCGCCATGTTGGACATAGAAGAAGGCCACGGCGGCCAGGAAGGCGAGAGCTGCGACGACATAGAGCCGCTGCAGGGCGCCGAGCAGATCGCCGCGCTTCCAGGAAAGCATCGGCCCGAAGGGCACGATGACGATCAGCGGCGCCATCAGCAGGCCGAAGGTCAGGTTGAAGAAGGGCGGTCCGACGGAGATCTTGTCGCCGGTCAGCGTCTCCAGCAGCAGCGGATAGAGCGTGCCTGTCAGCACCGTGCCGCAGGCGACCGTCAGGATCAGATTGTTGACGACGAGCGCGCCCTCACGCGAGATCGGCGCAAACAGCCCGCCGGCAGCGAGCCGCGGCGCGCGGAAGGCAAACAGCGACAGCGCCCCGCCGATGAAGATCAGCAGGATGCAGAGAAT
>NZ_ML133554.1 GCF_003985145.1 Rhizobium anhuiense
CGGCCGGCGAGGATATAGACGATGAGCGTCGGCACGGCGGCGATCATCGCCGCCGCCATGTTGACATTGTATTCGACCACCCCGGTCGAGGTGTTGACGACATTGTTGAGCGCCACCGTCATCGGCATGGAATCGCCGGTGCCGGCATAGGCCGAGGCAAACAGGAAGTCGTTCCAGATATTGGTGAACTGGTAGATGACGGTGACGACGATGATCGGCAGCGAGTTCGGCAGCATGATGCGCCGGAAGATCTGGAAGAAGCTGGCGCCATCGACCTGGGCGGCCCGCACCAGCTCGGTCGGAAAGGCCTCGTAGAAATTGCGGAAGAACAGCGTCGTGAAGCCCAGGCCATAGACGACATGGACGAAGACCAGATTGACGGTCGGATTGCCGAAGCCGAAGGCAAAGCCGGTGGCGTTCTGCAGCGTCATGCCGAAGCGGCCGAGCGAACCGAGGATCGTCGCCATCGGCAACAGCACCGACTGGAACGGAATGAAGCAGGCAAACAGCATCAGCCCGAACACCAGCGTGTGGCCGGGAAAGCGCCATTTGGTCAGGATATAACCGTTCAGCGCCCCCATGATGGTGGAGATCGCGACGGCCGGCACCACCATCTTGATCGAGTTCCAGAAGTAGCCCTTGATGCCGGCGCAGGTGAGCCCGACGCAGGTCTCGCCCCAGGCCTTGATCCAGGGATCGAAGGTCGGGGCTTGCGGCAGCGCCAGCATGTTGCCGTTCTGGATCTCGTCCATGGTCTTGAACGAGGTGGTCAGCATGACGAAGAGCGGCATCAGGTAGAGGACGGCGAAGATCACGAGCAGGCCGTAGATGACGGTGCGGCCGATCCAGCGGCTGTTGCTGCTGTTGTCGCTCCTGTTGTCGCCGGCCTGCGAGAACGTTGCTGCCGAGGTTACCGGTGAAGAGGTCAGGCTGCTCATCGGGCCTTCTCCTTCAGTTCGGAATAGAGATAGGGCACGATGATCGCCGAGATGGTCATCAGCATGATGATGGCGCTGGCCGAGCCGACGGCCATCTCGTTGCGCTTGAAGGTGTATTCATACATGAAGTTGGACGGCAGCCAGGCCGAGCCGCCCGGCCCGCCCGAGGTCAGCGCCACCACCAAGTCATAAGACTTGATCGCCATATGGGCGAGCACGATGAAGGCCGACAGAAAGATCGGCCGCAGCAATGGAATGACGATGCGGCGGTAGAGCTGGAAGGGCGAGGCGCCGTCGATCTGGGCGGCCTTCATGATCTCGCCGTCGATGCCGCGCAGGCCCGCCAGGAACATCGCCATGACGAAGCCCGACGCCTGCCACACACCGGCGATGACGACGGTGTAGATGACGAAGTCCTTGTTCTTGATCCAGTCGAAGTGGAAGCTCGTCCAGCCGAAGTGGTGCAGCGTCTGTTCCAGGCCGAGGCCGGGATCGAGGAACCATTTCCAGGCAACGCCGGTGACGATGAAGGAGAGCGCCATCGGATAGAGGAAGATCGGCCTGAGCAGCCCCTCGCCGCGGATCTTCTGGTCGAGCAGGATGGCGAGGAAGAGACCGAGCGCCAGGCAGATGCCGACATAGAGGAAGCCGAAGATCGCCATGTTGGTGATCGAGGTATACCAGGAGGACGGCGGATCGCTCTCGAAGGTCCAGCGCCACAGCCGCTGATAGGCGCGTGCGCCGGTCAGCGCATAGGAGGGAAAGGTCTTGGAATTGGTGAAGGACAGATAGGCCGTCCAGATGATGAAGCCGTAGACGAAGATGATGGTGATGACGAAGCTCGGCGCCAGCACGATCTTCGGCAGCGCATCCTGCAGCCGGCCGCGCAACGAGATGCCCGTCGATTGCCGCGGCGTCAGAACCGGATCGGTGGTCGCAACTGTGCTCATGGAATGTCATCTCCTCCCCGCATGATGGCTCCTCGATATCGTCCGGGCATGATCATCCTGCGTGATCGGCGCGGAGCCTGAAGCTTCCCCGCGGGTCACGCGGGGAAGCATTGTCATCACAAGTGATCTCAGCGGGCGTCGTCGATCGCCTGGACCAGCTGGGTCACGGCCTCGTCGGAGGTCTTGATCTGGCCGTGGACGAACTTCGAGACGACGTCCTTGTAGGCATTGGCAATCGCCGGCGGTGCGCCATAGCCTTGCGCCAGCGAGCCGAACAGCGTGCCACCTTCATTGGCAGCCTTCAGGTCGGCGATACCCTTCTTGCCGCAGGCGTCGAAGTCGGTATCGGGAACGTCGGTACGAGCCGGCACCGAACCCTTGACGACGTTGAAGGCCGACTGGAAGCTCTTCGACAGCGTTGCGGTTGCCAGCGCCACCTGCGCCGCCTTGCGGTCGTCGGGGACGTTGAACATGCCGAACATGTCGGAGTTGTAGATCACGCTGCCGTCGGTGCCGGGGAAGCGGTAGCACAGGAAGTCGGTATCCGGCGTCTTCTTGGCGGCAACGAATTCGCCCTTGGCCCAGTCGCCCATCACCTGCACCAGCGCGTCACCCTTGATGACCATGGCGGTGGCGAGGTTCCAGTCGCGGCCGGAGAAGTTCGGATCGACATATTTGACGATCGTCGCCAGATTGTCGAAGGACTTCTTCATCGTCTCGGACTTCAGCGACTCTTCATCGAGGTCGTTGAAGGCCTTCTTGTAGAACTCCGGACCGCCGGTCGACAGCACGATGGAATCGAACATCGTCGCTTCCTGCCAGTTCTGGCCGCCAAGGGCGAGCGGGATGACGCCGGCGGCCTTGGCCTTGTCGAGCAGGGCGATCAGATCGTCAAAGGTCTTCGGCTGGGTGCCGCCGATCTTGTCCATCACCGCCTTGTTGATCCACAGCCAGTTGACCGAGTGGACGTTAACAGGGGCTGCGACCCACTTGCCGTCATAGACCGAGAACTTCTGCAGCGCCGCCGGCACCGACTTGTCCCAGCCTTCCTTCTTCGCCGTCTCCGTCAGGTCGCCCATGACGCCGGCCTGGGCATAATCGAGCACGGTATACCCCAGCATCTGCGAGGCTGTCGGATAGGTGCCGGCCGCCACCATCGCCTTCAGCGCCGTCATCGCCGCGTCACCGCCACCGCCGGCCACCGGAACATCCTTCCAGGCAAAACCTTCCTTCGACAGGTCCTGCTTCAGAACGTTCAGCGCCGCTGCCTC
>NZ_ML133555.1 GCF_003985145.1 Rhizobium anhuiense
TGGTTTAGGGTTTCGGGTGCCGTCAGGCGTACGAAAGCCTCTCATGCAGGAACCCGCGGTCCGCACACTCCGGTCTATGGGGTTTTGTGTTTCAGGGCGGCCCAGGGGCACTCAATCACAGCAGCGTCCGTAGGACCAAGCGCGTTGAAGAAGGCGTCTGCAGGCGTGATCGCAGAGATTTTCGCAGAGACTCCGAGAGAGTTTTCAAGACTGAGAGTTATCGCCACTCCACTTGGCGCAAGCCATCCCGTTGGCCGACGTTGATGTGAGGTGGCCACATGAATGAACAGGCTATGCCGGGTCATGAAGCGTTCTCCCGGTTCGTTGCCGCCGTGTCTGGCGGCCCGCGCGGCTGTCGCCACCGTTCGAATACCTCAATGATGATCATGCGTCCGCCACAGCAGGGACATGACGGGCGAAAGTCGGTCTGTTCGTCCGCTGCGTCGTGACAGGGCGGCGCAGCGACGTTCAGGAGTTCGCGCGCGCGTGCGATGCTGCTCGTGCGGGAGCCGCCGGCGAGCAGGCCGTAGTGACGAATGCGATGGAAGCCGCGCGGCAGGACATGGAGCAGGAAGCGGCGGATGAACTCGTCGGTGGTGAGCGTCATGATCTGCTGCCGGTCCGCTCCATCGCGGCGGTAGTCCTTGTAGCGGAAGGTTACGCCGCTCTGGTCGAAGCTGATGAGGCGGCTATTCGATATTGCGACCCTATGAGTGTAGCGCGACAGATAGGCGAGCACCGCTTCCGGGCCGGCGAAGGGTGGCTTGGCGTAAACGACCCAGCGCGTCTTGCGGACCGGCGACAGGTGACGCACGAATGCCCGGCGATCAGCCAAATGTGCTGCCGATTCGAAGAAGGCAAGCCGGCCGGCGTCGTGGAGCTGGAGCAGCCGAGTGAGGAACAGGCGGCGGAACAGCTTGCCCAGCACGCGCACCGGCAGAAGGAACGCAGCACGCGACGAGATCCATCGTTTCCCGTCGAGGGCAATGCCGCCGCCCGGCACAATCATGTGAACATGGGGATGATGCATCATTGCCGAGCCCCATGTATGCAGGACAGCCGTGATGCCGATGCGTGCGCCGAGATGCTTCGGGTCGGCAGCGATCGTCAGCATCGTTTCCGATGCGGCCTTGAACAGCAGGTCATAGGCCAGCGCCTTGTTTTGGAATGCGATGTCGGCGACCCCGGCGGGCAGTGTGAAGACGACATGGAAGTATCCCACCGGCAGCAAGTCGGCTTCTCTTTCAGCGAGCCAGGTGCGTGCGGCAGCACCCTGGCACTTCGGACAATGCCGGTTGCGGCAGGAATTGTAGGCGATGCGCCATTGGCCGCAATCCTCGCAGGCCTCGACATGTCCGCCCAATGCAGCGGTGCGGCAGTGCTCGATCGCGGACATCACCTTGAGCTGGGCTAAGCTGAGATGTCCTTCATGGGCTGCCCTGTAGGCGGGTCCGGCGGAACGGAAGATATCGGCGACCTCTATCGAGGTGCGCACGGCTCAGCCGTCGGGCGTCTTGCCTTCCATCAGCGCCATCAGCCGGTCAAGCGGCCCCGCGACCGCGTGGATCGTCCGGGTCGAGACCTTGGCATAGAGCGCGGTTGTCTCAAGCTTGCTGTGTCCGAGCAGAACCTGGATGACCCTGATATCGGTGCCGTCCTCCAGAAGGTGGGTGGCGAAGCTGTGCCTTAATGTATGCGGGCTGACGCGCTTGCGGATGCCGGCAACCTCGGCTGCTTCCTGCACCGCGCGATGCAGTTGCCGCGACGAGATCGGATCGGTGCAACTGCGCCCCGGAAACAGCCAGCCATGGGGTAACATGACGCCGCGCCGCTTTCCTTCGCGCCACCACAGTCGCAGCAGTTCCAGGAGTTGCGGCGAGAGCATGGCGTTGCGGTCCTTGCGCCCTTTGCCCTGTTCAACGCGTATCAGCATGCGTGTCGAGTCGATATCGTCGACCTTGAGGTGCGCAACCTCGGAGACGCGCAAGCCCGCGCCATAGGCAACGCCGAGCGCCGCTTTATATTTGATGCCTGGTGCCGCCTCGAGCAGCAGTGCGGCTTCCTCCACGCTCAGCACCTCGGGCAGCTTGCGCGGATTGCGGGTTATCACCAGCGCTCGCGCCATATCCCGCCGCCTCAGTGTCACCGTGAACAGAAAGCGCAGCGCCGAGACCGTGCTATTGATCGTCGCCGGGCCTACACCGTTCTCATGCTGATACAACTGGAAGCGCCGTATGTCTTCGGCCGTCGCGGTGTCGGGCGTGCGCCCAAGAAAAGCGGCGAAGCGCCGGACATGACGAATGTAGTCATGCTGCGTATGGGTTCCCAAACCCCGCATCACCATGTCTTGTTGCATGCGCTGGCGAAGCGGTGTGATCGGGGCATCGTTTGAAAAGCTGGCCATGGAAAGTTCCTCTCGTTGAAGGGAACTCAATCGTCTGGCAACAGCCTCTGCCTGCCTAGAACTTCAGATAATCACACCAACCTCACCGCGCGCACCCTCCCGCGAAGCGGGTTCGTGC
>NZ_ML133556.1 GCF_003985145.1 Rhizobium anhuiense
TGTAGCCGCAAAGTTAAAGTGTCCTGTTTCTGCAAAGTTGGAATGTCACACTCCCCGCGTTTGATTGGCGCCGGGGAGATTGCCGATGGGACTGATAGCGATGAGCGAGCGTGATCTGCAGCGGATCGAGGTTTTGTCGAAGGTCGTTGACGGCCGGGCGACGCTGGTCTCGGCGGCGCGTGTTCTGGGCTTGAGCGAGCGCCAGGTGCGCCGGCTGTTGGAGCGGATCAGGACGACCGGCGCGGCGTCGATCCGGCACAAGGCGATCGGCCGACCGTCGAACAACAGGATCAGCCCGGGCGTGCGCGATTATGCTTTGGCTCTCATTCGAGAGCGCTATGCCGATTTCGGTCCAACCTTGGCAGCCGAGAAGCTTGCCGAGCTCGATGGGCTGACGGTGTCGCGCGAGACGCTGCGCCAATGGATGACGGGCGCCGGCATCTGGCTGTCGCGCAAGCAGCGGCGGACGTTTCATCAGCCACGATTGCGGCGCGAGGCCTATGGCGAGCTGGTGCAGATCGACGGATCGGAACATCGCTGGTTCGAGGATCGCGGCGATTCGTGTTCGCTGCTGGTGTTCGTCGACGATGCGACGGGCAAGCTGATGCAGTTGCGCTTCGTGCGCTCGGAAAGCGCGTTCAGCTACTTCGAGGCGCTGGAGCTTTATTTGAAGGATCACGGTGCTCCCGTTGCCTTCTATTCCGACAAGCATTCGGTGTTCCGGGTGGCGAAGAAGGAGGCCAAGAGTGGCCAGGGCATGACCCAGTTCGGGCGTGCACTCTCGGAACTAAACATCGAGATTCTTTGCGCAAATTCGAGCCAGGCGAAGGGCCGGGTTGAACGGATGAACCGGACATTGCAGGATCGGCTGATCAAGGAACTGCGGTTAGCGGGCATCGGCAGCATGGACGATGGCAATGCTTTTCTGCCGCGGTTCATGGCGCGGTATAACCAGCGGTTTGCCATCGCCCCTACCCGTCCTGACAATCTGCATCGGCCGATCAACATGCCATCGGATCGGCTGCAGGAGATCCTGTGCAAGCGTGAGCAGCGTTATGTCGGGGCGCAGCTGACGTTTTCGTTCGAGCGCCAGCGGATCATGCTGGAAGAGAGTGATGTGACGCGTGGCCTGGTTGGTCGCTATGTCGAGACCTATGCCTATGCCGATGGCCGGCTCGACGTGCGCTGGAAAGGCCATTCCCTGTCCTATCGGGTGTTCGACAAGGACCAGCGGGTGACGCATGCGGCGATCACGGAGAACAAGCGGCTTTCCGATGTGCTGGCCTATATCAAGGAGCGGCAGGATCAGCGACCAACGCCGAAGGTGAAGACCAACAGCGAGAAGAACGGCTATACGCCGCGGAGCCGCAAGCCCGGTCGGAACAGGGATTTCATGAACGATCCCGCCGTCATTGCCCGACGGCGCCAAGCGCTCTCTGACCTCGATGCGGCGGAATGACCGGCTGCTGCAACTGTCAAAGCTAAAGCCAATGGGTGCGTCTCATCCGCCCCCTCCCTTCCCTTGCAACCCGGCCCAGCCGGTCCGGTCGGGGGCTTGCCTCAGCGCAAGTGGACATGCCGAGTGTCGCATTTCTAAATAGCTGAAGACGCGCCCAAAATGACACTTCTACTTTGCACACAAACGGACATTCCAACCCTGCCGCCACAAT
>NZ_ML133557.1 GCF_003985145.1 Rhizobium anhuiense
ATGACCGAGACGACTGATCTGCCCGAACGCGAGAGCATGGAATTCGACGTTGTGATCGTCGGCGCCGGTCCGGCCGGTCTTGCGGCGGCGATCCGGCTGAAGCAGGTCAATCCGGACCTCTCGGTCGTCGTGCTGGAGAAGGGCTCTGAGGTCGGGGCGCATATCCTGTCTGGTGCGGTCGTCGATCCGATCGGCATCGACCGGCTGCTGCCCGGCTGGCGTGAGGAGGAGGGGCACCCGTTCAAGACCGAGGTCAGCGCCGATCACTTCCTGCTGCTCGGCCCGGCCGGCTCTGTTCGCCTGCCGAATGTGCTGATGCCGCCCTTGATGAACAATCATGGCAATTACATCGTTTCGCTTGGGCTCGTCTGTCGCTGGCTGGCGACCAAGGCCGAAGAACTCGGCGTCGAGATCTATCCGGGCTTTGCCGCCACCGAAGTGCTCTACAATGAAGAGGGCGCGGTGATCGGTGTTGCCACCGGCGACATGGGCATCGAGAAGAACGGCGAGCCTGGACCCAACTATACCCGCGGCATGGAGCTGCTCGGCAAATATACCCTGATCGGCGAGGGCGTGCGCGGCTCGCTCGCCAAGCAGCTGATCGCCAAGTTCGATCTGCAGAAGGATCGTGAACCGCAGAAGTTCGGCATCGGCATCAAGGAACTCTGGCAGGTCAAGCCCGAGCATCACCGGCAGGGCCTGGTGCAGCACTCCTTCGGCTGGCCGCTGGGCATGAAGACCGGCGGCGGCTCCTTCCTCTATCACCTGGAAGACAATCTGGTGGCGGTCGGCTTCGTTGTCCATCTGAACTACAAGAACCCCTATCTCTATCCTTTCGAGGAATTCCAGCGCTTCAAGACGCATCCGGCCATTCGCGGAACCTTCGAGGGCGGCAAGCGGCTGTCCTATGGGGCGCGCGCCATCACCGAGGGCGGCTACCAGTCGGTGCCGAAGCTCACCTTCCCCGGCGGGGCGCTGATCGGCTGTTCGGCCGGTCTCGTCAACGTGCCGCGCATCAAGGGCAGCCACAATGCGGTGCTGTCGGGCATGCTGGCGGCCGAGAAGCTGGCGGCGGCGATCGAAGCCGGCCGCAGCCATGACGAGGTCACCGAGATCGAGAACGAATGGCGCAAGGGCGACATCGGCCGCGACCTGAAGCGGGTGAGGAACGTCAAGCCGCTGTGGTCGAAGTTCGGCACCGCACTCGGTGTGGCGCTCGGCGGCTTCGACATGTGGACCAATACGCTGTTCGGCTTTTCCGTCTTCGGCACGCTGAAACACGGCAAGACCGATGCGCAGTCGCTGGAGCCTGCCGCCCAGCACAAGCCGATCGCCTATCCGAAGCCGGATGGCGTCCTGACCTTCGACCGTCTGTCCTCGGTGTTCCTGTCGAACACCAATCACGAGGAAGACCAGCCGGTGCATCTCAAGGTCAAGGACATGGGCCTGCAGAAGCGTTCCGAGCACGATATCTATGCCGGCCCGTCGACGCGCTACTGTCCGGCCGGCGTCTATGAGTGGGTGGAGAAGGACGGGCAGGACACCTTCGTCATCAACGCCCAGAACTGCGTGCACTGCAAGACCTGCGACATCAAGGACCCCAACCAGAACATCAACTGGGTGCCGCCGCAGGGCGGCGAGGGGCCGGTCTATCCGAATATGT
>NZ_ML133558.1 GCF_003985145.1 Rhizobium anhuiense
TCAGGCACGCTTGGTTCGGCGCTGAACGGCACCTATGGCAGTCTCGTGCTCAACGCATCGGGCGCCTATAGCTATGCCGTCAACGAGAGCAATGCGGCCGTGCAGGCGCTGCGCCAGTCGACCAACACGCTGAGCGATGTCTTCAGCTACACGATGCGCGACACTGCCGGCGCCACGGCCACGGCCAACCTCACCGTCACCATCCATGGCGCCAACGACGCGCCGGTGCTGGCCGTCCAGACGGTGGCCCAGAACGCCACCGTCGGCTCGGCCTTCTCCTTCGTGCTGCCGACGACCACCTTCACCGATGTCGACAGCACCGAGACGCTGGCCTATACGGCAACGGCTGCCGATGGCACGGCGCTGCCCGCCTGGTTGGCCTTCAACGCCTCGACGCGGACCTTCTCCGGCACGCCGACGGCAACCGGCACCTACGGCGTCAGGGTGACGGCAACCGACCTCGGCGGCCTTGCTGCCAACGAGACCTTCAGCATCGCCGTATCGACGGCTGGCAACAGGGCGCCGACGGCGGTTGCCGATGCGGGGGATGCGACCGAGAAGGGTGGTGTCGCCAATGGTTCGGGTGGTGTGGTTGCGAGCGGCAACGTGCTGACCAACGACACCGATCCGGATGCCGGTGATACCAAGACGGTCACGGCGGTCGTTTTCGGCGCGACATCAGGCACGCTTGGTTCGGCGCTGAACGGCACCTATGGCAGTCTCGTGCTCAACGCATCGGGCGCCTATAGCTATGCCGTCAACGAGAGCAATGCGGCCGTGCAGGCATTGCGCCAGTCGACCAACACGCTGAGCGATGTCTTCAGCTATACGATGCGGGACACTGGCGGCGCCACCGCCACGGCCAACCTGACCGTCACCATCCATGGCGCCAACGACGCACCGGTGCTGGCCGTCCAGACGACGACCCAGAACGCCACCGTCGGCTCGGCCTTCTCCTTCGTGCTGCCGACCACCACCTTCACCGATGTCGACAGCACCGAGACGCTGGCCTATACGGCAACGGCTGCCGATGGCACGGCGCTGCCCGCCTGGTTGGCCTTCAACGCCACGACGCGGACCTTCTCCGGCACGCCGACGACAGCAGGCACCTACGGCGTCAGAGTGACGGCGACCGATCTCGGCGGCCTCTCGACCAACGAGACCTTCAACATCGCCGCATCGGCGGCGCCAACGACCTACAGCCTGTTCAACGCTTCCAGCACGCCGACCCAGACCAACCTCAACGATGGTCAGCAGCTCGAGCTCGGCGTCAAGTTCCAGTCGAACGTCGCCGGGGATGTCACGGGCATCAAGTTCTATCGCAGCGCCAACGACAACGGCCAGAACGTCGTCGACCTGTGGACCACGACCGGCACCAGGCTTGCCACCGCCACCTTCAGCAACACCACGGCGAGCGGCTGGCAGACGGTGAACTTCACGACGCCCGTCACCATTA
>NZ_ML133559.1 GCF_003985145.1 Rhizobium anhuiense
CGGGCGACGACGGACTTGCCGCCGAGCTTGGTGACGGCGAAGGTGTCGGAGCCGGCCGGTTCGACCACCTCGATCAGGCAGTCGCCCTCGCTCAGCATGCGCGCCTTGCGGTCGGCGCCGTCGGGATCGGTCAGCGCCTCGGGCCGGATGCCGAAGATCACCTGTCTGCCGGTATAGGTGGTCAGGCCATTGTTGCCAGCCATGACGGGCAGCTTGAGCGGGGCGGCATTCGGCCGCTCCAGCGAGACTTCCAGCCCACCGGCGCCGTTTTCGACGGTGGCGGTCAAGAGGTTCATCGCCGGCGATCCCATGAAGTCGGCGACGAAGATGTTGGAGGGGCTGTTATAGATCTCGGCCGGCGTGCCGAACTGCTGCAGCACCCCGTCCTTCAGCACGGCGATCTTGGTCGCCAGCGTCATCGCCTCGATCTGATCATGGGTGACATAGACGAAGGTGGTGCCCATGCGCTGATGCAGCCGCTTGATCTCGGTGCGCATGTCGACGCGCAGCTTGGCATCGAGATTGGAGAGCGGTTCATCGAACAGGAAGACCTGCGGGTTGCGCACCAAGGCTCTCCCCATGGCGACGCGCTGGCGCTGGCCGCCCGACAGCTGGCTCGGCTTGCGGTCGAGCAGATGGCCGATCTGCAGCATGTCGGAGACCTGCTTGATCGCCTTGGCACGTTCGTCCTTCGGCACGCCGCGGATCTCCATGCCGAAGGCGATGTTGCCCGCCACCGTCATGTTCGGATAGAGCGCATAGGACTGGAACACCATGGCGATGTCGCGCTTGGAGGGATGCAGGCCGCTGATGTCGCGCCCGTCGATCCTGATATCGCCCGAGGTGATCGTCTCCAGCCCGGCAATGGTGTTGAGCAGGGTGGACTTGCCGCAGCCGGACGGGCCGACCAGCACGAGAAAGCCGCCCTTGTCGAGTTCGAGGTCGATGCCCTTGAGAATGTCGACGGCGCCGAAGCGCTTTTTAAGACCGGAGATTTCGAGGAAGGCCATGGATTACCCTTTGACAGCGCCCGCCATCAGACCGCGCACGAAGTAGCGGCCGGCGAGGATATAGACGATGAGCGTCGGCACGGCGGCGATCATCGCCGCCGCCATGTTGACATTGTATTCGACCACCCCGGTCGAGGTGTTGACGACATTGTTCAGCGCCACCGTCATCGGCATGGAATCGCCGGTGCCGGCATAGGCCGAGGCAAACAGGAAGTCGTTCCAGATATTGGTGAACTGGTAGATGACGGTGACGACGATGATCGGCAGCGAGTTCGGCAGCATGATGCGCCGGAAGATCTGGAAGAAGCTGGCGCC
>NZ_ML133560.1 GCF_003985145.1 Rhizobium anhuiense
CGACCGAGAGGTCCGGATTGACCTGCTTCAGCCGGATCGCCGCCGCAAGACCGGCCGGACCGGCGCCGACGATCACAACGTCGAATTCCATGCTCTCGCGTTCGGGCAGATCAGTCGTCTCGGTCATCTATTTCGTCTCCGGCTCGATCTGGCACCAGACCGCGAGAAGCGGCCGGGCCGTGCATCTTATCGCGAAGGATTGCCCGGCATCGTTCGCGAAGACTGTGCCGGTAGCGGCAGAAAACCATTGGGAATCGCCAAGGGAGATTTCAGCGGGCGAAAGCAGGAGGAAGGCACGGGGCTGCGTCTGAACATGATCGGGGAAACGGGTGTAGCGATCCATGTAGATCACGCCGACCCTGAGATCGGCGCGTTCCTCCATGCCGCCCGGGCCGACGACAACCGCATGGGAATGCGTGTCGCCAAAATTCAGGCTTGCAAACGGGCCGGAACGGCCGCGTCTCCAGAGCAGCTTGTCGGCGAGACTATGGAACTGGCTGGCGATCGCCTCATATTTCCGTCCCGATTTCGCAAGATGGGCGATGGCGTCATCAAGCCCTTCCGGCGTGCCGGGAAGGGACCCGCCCTCGGGGCGCACCTTGCCGGTCTTGAGCAGCCTCTGGAGAACCTTGCCCGCGACGAAGCTGGCGACGGCGGGAGCCTCCGCCGACAACATCAGCCCGCCGACATCGTTGAGGAATTCCTGCAACGGCCGAGAACGCCTTTCCCTTCCGATGTCGTGGAGCCGTATATATGCCGGCTTCTCGTCATCGTTCAGGAGAAGGTCGGCACCAGGTTTGATTGGACGTCCCACCGTGCGCGCCACGTTCGGTCTCCCCGCTAAAGCGCCTTTTGCAATTCCGGCAGGACGTCGAAGAGATCGGCGACCAGTCCGTAGTCGGCGACCTGGAAGATCGGCGCCTCCTCGTCCTTGTTGATGGCGACGATCACCTTACTATCCTTCATCCCGGCCAGATGCTGGATGGCGCCTGATATGCCGCAGGCGATATAGAGCTGCGGCGCCACCACCT
>NZ_ML133561.1 GCF_003985145.1 Rhizobium anhuiense
TCGGAGATCCACTTGCACTTGGCCGCATCGCCGACCAGCACCGGCACGATATGGCTCGGATTGGGCATATGCGGAATGCCGCGCTGGTCGAGCAGCGCTCTCAGCTTGCGGACCCGGTCCTGATGGCGGGCGCGCTCGAACTGGCTGACCTTCAGATGCTGGATCGAGGCGACGGCGCCGGCGGCGAGCGCCGGCGGCAGCGCCGTGGTGAAGATGAAGCCGGAGGCGAACGAGCGGATGAAATCGCAAAGGGCCGTCGACGCGGCGATATAGCCGCCCATCACCCCGAAAGCCTTGCCGAGTGTGCCTTCGATGATCGTCAGCCGGTCCATCAGCCCTTCGCGCTCGGCAATGCCGCCGCCGCGCGGGCCGTACATGCCGACGCCATGCACTTCGTCGAGATAGGTCATCGCCCCGTATTTGTCGGCGAGGTCGCAGATCTCCCTGATCGGGGCGATGTCGCCGTCCATCGAATAGACGCTCTCGAAGGCGATCAGCTTCGGCGCCTTCGGATCGGCGGTCGCAAGCTTGGCTTCGAGATCGGCCACGTCATTGTGCTTCCAGATCACCTTGTCGCATTTGGCGTAGCGGATGCCCTCGATCATCGAGGCATGGTTCAGCGCATCGGAGAAGATGATCAGGCCGGGGATCTTCGCACCGAGCGTGCCAAGCGCCGCCCAGTTGGACACATAGCCCGACGTGAAGATCAGCGCCGCTTCCTTGCCGTGCAGATCGGCAAGCTCACGCTCGAGCATGACGTGATGGTGGTTGGTGCCAGAAATATTCCGGGTGCCTCCCGCACCCGCGCCACAGTGGTCGATGGCGTTCTTCATCGCCTCGATCACCTTCGGGTTCTGGCCCATGCCGAGATAGTCGTTGGAGCACCAGACCGTGACTTCCTTTTGGCCATCGGCCGTATGGCGCGTCGCGCGCGGGAAATTGCCGCGGTGACGTTCGAGATCGGCAAAAACGCGGTAACGGCCCTC
>NZ_ML133562.1 GCF_003985145.1 Rhizobium anhuiense
CCGGGGCTTGCCGGGAAGACCACGGTGCGGTTGCCGTTGATGAAGGTGCGGTGATGGATATGGGCGTGGATGGCGCGCGCCAGCACCTGACTTTCGACGTCGCGGCCGATCGAGACATAGTCGTCGGGCGACTGCGCATGGGTGATGCGCGCCGTGTCCTGCTCGATGATCGGGCCTTCGTCGAGATCGGCGGTGACGTAATGCGCCGTCGCCCCGATCAGCTTGACGCCGCGGCCATAGGCCTGCTTGTAGGGATTGGCGCCCTTGAAGCTCGGCAGGAAGGAATGATGGATGTTGATGATCCGGCCGGACATTTTCTGGCACATCTCGTCCGACAGGATCTGCATGTAGCGGGCGAGCACGATCAGTTCGGTGCCGGTCTGCTCGGCCACCTCCATGATCCGGGCCTCGGCCTGCACCTTGTTGGCCTTGGTGACCGGAATATGGTGGAAGGGGATGTCGTGATTGACCACGACCTTCTGGTAGTCGAAATGGTTGGAGACGACGCCGACGATGTCGATCGGCAGCGCGCCGATCTTCCAGCGGTAGAGCAGGTCGTTGAGACAATGGCCGAAGCGCGACACCATCAGCAGCACCTTCATGCGCTTCTCGCTGTCGTGAAACTCGTAATCCATCTCGAAGGGCGCGGCGACGGCTGTAAAACCGGCGTCGATATCGGCACCCGAAAGCCCTTCTTCCGAAATGAAGCTGACGCGCATGAAGAACTTGCCGGTATCGAGATCGTCGAACTGCGAGCTGTCGATGATGTTGCAGCCCTTCTCCGCCAGATAGCTCGAAATCGCCGCAACGATGCCGCGCGTCGATTTGCAGGATAC
>NZ_ML133563.1 GCF_003985145.1 Rhizobium anhuiense
TGGGGAGAGAATATCCACGAGAATACCAATGCCGTCGTCCGGGGCATCTATCCCGAAGGCATGCACACGACGATCGCCAACGCGCTGAATACCGACCCCAGCATCTCGGCGACGACGGCGACGCTGCAGGAGCCGGAACACGGCCTCAGCGAAGCCCGCCTTGCCGAAACCGATGTCTTGACCTGGTGGGGCCACAAGGATCACGGCGCCGTCTCCGATGTCGTCGTCGAGCGTGTCGCCAAGCGCGTCTGGGAAGGCATGGGGCTGCTCGTGCTGCATTCCGGCCATTTCTCCAAGATCTTCAAGCGGTTGATGGGCACACCCTGCGCGCTGAAATGGCGTGAGGCGGGTGAGCGCGAGCGTCTGTGGACGATCAATCAGCGCCATCCGATCGCCGCCGGCATCGGCGAACATTTCGAACTCGAGAACGAGGAAATGTACGGCGAGCAGTTTTCGGTGCCGGAACCGCTCGAAACGGTGTTCATCTCCTGGTTCCAGGGCGGCGAAGTGTTCCGCTCGGGCCTGACCTGGCGCCGTGGCGCCGGCAACATCTTCTATTTCCGCCCCGGCCACGAGACTTACCCAACCTATCACGACGTCAATGTCCAGAAGGTGCTGATCAACGGCGTGAAGTGGGCCTATAACCCTGAGGGCTCGTTGACGGGTATCACCGACGCTCCAAATGTGCCGGTAGAAAAAGCACTGGAGCCGATCGTCGAACGCGGCCCGAAACTACACCAAGC
>NZ_ML133564.1 GCF_003985145.1 Rhizobium anhuiense
CGCCCAGAACTGCGTGCACTGCAAGACCTGCGACATCAAGGACCCCAACCAGAACATCAACTGGGTGCCGCCGCAGGGCGGCGAGGGGCCGGTCTATCCGAATATGTAACTGCCAGAATTCGATTTAAGGGAAGGATATCAAAATGGACGTTCGCGCCGCCGTTGCCGTTCAGGCCGGAAAACCGCTCGAAGTGATGACTGTGCAGCTGGAAGGGCCGCGGGCCGGCGAAGTGCTGGTCGAGGTCAAGGCGACGGGCATCTGCCACACCGATGATTTCACCCTGTCGGGCGCCGATCCGGAAGGCCTCTTCCCCGCCATCCTCGGCCATGAGGGCGCCGGCATCGTCGTCGATGTCGGCCCGGGCGTCACCTCGGTGAAGAAGGGCGACCATGTCATTCCGCTCTACACGCCGGAATGCCGCGAGTGCTATTCCTGCCTGTCCCGCAAGACCAACCTCTGCACCTCGATCCGCGCGACCCAGGGCCAGGGGCTGATGCCGGATGGCACCAGCCGCTTCTCGATCGGCAAGGACAAGATCCACCACTATATGGGCTGCTCGACCTTTTCGAACTTCACCGTGTTGCCGGAGATCGCCCTTGCCAAGGTCAATCCCGACGCCCCCTTCGACAAGATCTGCTACATCGGCTG